>NZ_QGDT01000001.1 GCF_003149085.1 Dyadobacter jejuensis
AACTGACCAGGAATTGGAAAGCATTACATTTTATGGCATTCTCGGTGCTCTTTCTAAGGAAAATAGCCAAAGCAGAAAAAGTTTAAACAAGTTCAATGTGTAATTGTTATTTAGGGTAATATCACGGGCAAATCTAAGGGATTTTAACAAAATAAAAATATTCGTTTTTCTAGGGGGTAGGGCGGCATTGTGAATTGCTTTCAGGATTTTGATAGGGAGGAGTCGGTAGTAACGGTTCCTTCGACTCCGCTCCCTTCGACTCCGCTCAGGGGGCGGTTGATCCGTTTAATACAACCCAAAACATACGCTAAGTCGGTTTGACGAAAAAAGGATGCATCCTAGATTTACCTTTGAGGTAACCGCTACCAACAAGCCTTTTTTCAATTAATTGACCGAAGCTATGGTGGGGCATCCACTAGGGGATAGTCTTTTCTGGGTGGGCTTAGGTATCATTGCTAACTAGGATCAACCATTAATTTCTGATGACGCTAAGTATATTGGTATTTCTCTTACTACTTGCTGGGGGCTTCCCTTCTGAGGCCATTGCCCAGACTGTTTTGCCTGAGTCCAGGCATACGCCGCTGGTTATTGCCCACCGTGGCAACCACCGCAAACAACCCGAAAATACGGTGGCGTCTACCAAAGCGGCTATTCAGGCAGGGGCCGATTATGTAGAAATTGACCTGCGGACGACCATGGATGGCCATTTGGTGGCCATGCACGACGGCAGCGTTGACCGTACTACCAATGGCAAAGGCCTCGTAAAGCAGTTGAGCTGGAGTGAAGTACAGTCCTTGCGGGTTTTTAACGATAACAAAAGGCCCCATCGGGTTCCTGACTTCGAGGAATTGTTAACGGTATGCAAAGACAAAATCAATATTTATCTGGACTTTAAAGAAGCCGACGTCGCCGAGACTTGGAGGCAGATACGAGCCGCCGGGATGGAAAAACAGGTGGTGGTATACCTCAATAGTATCGAACAATACGATGAATGGCGCCTTATCACGCCTGATGTTCCGCTGATGACCAGCCTTCCCGATAGCATAGTGAATGAGGATCAGTTTAGAGACTTTTTAGCACATAGGTCTATCGTCGTTTTTGATAATATCCGAGATCCGAAACTTTTGGCCTTTGCCCACCAAAACGGCGTACAGGTATGGCTCGATGTCCAACAAGCGGAGGAGAGTCCGGATACCTGGCGCCCCATTCTGTCGCTGGGGGTAGACGGGATGCAAACGGACCACCCCGCCATGCTGGTTCGTTATTTAGAGGGGCGATAGGAGGGATAGAGCACCTGTCAATTAGAGGAAATACATTGATTAAGGGCAGCTGGAGTTAGTGATAATATAACTTCAGAGCTAAACTCCTCTTTGGCCCTGCCTGGTAAGTTCAAAGCCTGCATTTGCATTAAGTTCTGGAGACCCGCCAATAACATAGGCTAAGGAACCCGCATGATTTGCTGATAGACCGGGCAGTCGGGCTGGTGGGCTCCTGGTAGGTAGGCGGTACTCATCAGGAATTCATTGACGATCTCTCCACCGGTAAACTTAAAGGTCTTTTTAAAGAGCTTCATCCATTCGGGTTTGGTAAGGGGGTGGTGGGCGTCGAGCCAGCCTTTAAAGGAGCCGAACTCTTGCTTGAGCAACACAATTTTTTGTGCGTTGACTATGGCCGCGTTAATTTTTAGTCGGTTCCGTACGATGCCGGCATCTTGCATAAGCCTTAGCCGATCGTCTTCATCGTAAAGTGCAATTCGGTCTATATCAAAACCATCGTAGGCTTTCCTGAAATTATCCTGTTTGCGGAGCATAAGCGTCCAGCTCAGGCCTGCCTGGTTGATCTCCAACAGAAATCTCCCAAACAATTCGTTGTCGTCGGCGATAGGGAAACCATAATGGTGGTCGTGGTACTGCTTGTTAAGCAGGAAGTCGGGATGGTCGGTTGTATTTTGGGCAATGTATTCGCAGTAGCTCATGATCATGTCGGGTTAGGGGAGTACTCCCACCTGTACTTCGGTAAGGTGATGCGCGGGCTGTTCGAAGTTCATACGGAGGTATAGCTCCCTGTTCTCGCCGCTCATTTGCAGGCCTTGTTGCTGTAGGTAACCTATTAATTCGCCGTAGGTCTGGCCTAGCAGCTCCCAGGGGCCCTGGTGCCGTTGAGATACATAGCGGAATGCCGGAAGGACCTTTAGGGTGAAAGTCTCCGACTGCCAAGGGGAAGAGGTAGGGGCTATGGGCAAGGCTATGGTGAGCTGGAAGGGGGTGTCGGGTAGCCCGTCGGCCCCTTGGTAGATCCAGTAAATAGGTCCCAAGACTTCTAGCCCCGTATCTGCTGCTACTTTATAGAGCTCCCTGGCCTTGTGGCGCACAAAGGGGCCTAGGGTGCTGAGGCTGGTTTGGGTTTCAAAACATATCACGGAGAGTTCTGGGGATTGTTCGATTTTCATGGTTCATGAGGTTGAATAATGGACGATGCTACAAAAGAATAGCCCTAGGCTGACAGCCCTATGTCAGCAGGCGTGACCTTGCCTGGTTATTTCTTTCTGATTTGGCGTACTTTTTTTTGCAACCAGGGATAGCTGATATAGACCACCTTGGTAGCGGCAATTCCGATGCCAGCCCCTACCAACACGTCCGACAGCCAATGATGGTGGTTCATAATGCGCATAGCGCCTACTGCGGTAGCCGTGCCATAGCCTCCAAGGCTATAGAGCACGCTTTGCTGCCCGTACTCCTGATGGAGTATGGTGGCGTTGGCAAAGGCGGTGGTGGTATGCCCTGAGGGAAAAGACTGGTAGTCGGCACCGTTGGGGCGCTGCTCGGTTACCAACCGTTTGAGGCTTTGGGTCGCACCCTGAGCGATTACATTAGAAAGAATGGCCAATATCAGCTGGTCGCCCAACTTATGCCGACCTTTTACTCCTGAAGCGGCCAGGCCTAGGCTTACCATCCCAGGCGCCCAAGTGAGGTACTCGTCGGCTGTGGTATGGAAGTGCGGATACTGGCGGTATACCCCGTCATTGAGCCGACTGCTCACTTTTCCTTTGGTAAGGAGCCCTGCCAGCGTCAGAGTAGCTGGAGGAATTACGTCCATCGGTTTTACTACCCATAGCGTAGAATCGCCAGGCGCTTGGGCGAAGCTCAGTTGCGTAGCGAGCAGGCAGAGCACCAGCATCCGCCACAAGGCACAAGTCTGTTGGTATATGAGGGGCATAGCCATGAGCATTTATAAGATGGCTTCTCGAACCCGTACAAGCCTTTCTAGGAGGGCTTCCAGTTGGTCAAGCGGAAGCATGTTCGCTCCATCCGACTTGGCTTCGGCGGGGTTGGGATGTGTTTCTATAAAAAGTCCATCAGTGCCAACGGCAATGGCCGCCTTAGCGATGGTTTCGATGAGCTTGGGCTTGCCCCCCGTAACGCCCGATGCCTGGTTAGGCTGCTGCAACGAATGGGTACAGTCCATGATAACGGGGACATCGAAACTGCGCATTTCGGGGATGTTACGGAAATCGACGATCAGGTCGCCATAGCCGAAACTGTTGCCCCGGTCGGTGAGTAGCACTGGAGCGGCGGGATTGGTTTCTTGAATTTTTTCGACGGCGAAGCGCATGGATGCGCCAGATAAAAACTGCCCTTTCTTAACATTGACAGCCTTGCCCGTAGCGGCGGCGGCGGCCAGCAGCTCGGTTTGTCGGCACAAGAATGCGGGGATCTGAAGTACATCCACATATTCGGCGGCCATGGCGGCTTCATCAGACTCATGGATGTCGGTGACGGTGGGTATACCAAAAGTTTGACTTACCTCTTGAAGGATTTTTAAGGCCTTTTCGTCGCCTATCCCCGTGAAGGAATCGATTTTCGTACGGTTGGCTTTTCGGTAGGAGCCCTTAAAGATATAAGGGATTTGTAACCGGTCTGTTATAGTAACGATTTGCTCGGCGATGCGCAAAGCCATGTCGCGTCCTTCTATGGCGCAAGGACCGGCCATCAAGAGGAATTGCGGCGAATCCTGGTTTTTTAATTTGGGGATATTTAACATCAGCTTGTTTATTTCTTTTTAGGTAAAAGTTTTGCGAAGTTACGCTAATCCCGCATGTTACGAGCACTTTTAGTGGGTTTATTGGTACATTATGGTCCTTCGGGATGGTTTGGCTTTTTTATAATTTTCTTGATCTTGGGACAATAAAATTGCTTGAGCCAAAAAATTTTTGACAAAGTGAACTGAAATATCTTTCTTTGTTGCGATTTTAACCAAAATGTGTTTACAAAATGTCAGCAATTGCAGAAAGAGTTAAGCAAATTATCGTCGAGAAACTTGGCGTAGAAGAGTCGGAAGTAACTCAAGAAGCGAACTTCCAAAATGACTTGGGAGCAGACTCTCTAGATACCGTTGAATTGATCATGGAATTTGAGAAAGAATTTAATTTATCTATCCCTGACGATCAAGCCGAAAACATCGGTACAGTTGGTCAGGCCGTAGCATATTTGGAAGAAAACGTGAAGTAATTCCGTTTTAGCCAATATCATGTTTCTCTTCAGTCCCTTTTTATGAGTTTTAAGCGAGTTGTAATTACCGGAATGGGTGCTCTAACACCCATTGGCAATGATGTATCTACCTACTGGAAAAATTTAGTAGCGGGCGTTAGCGGTGCCGCACCTATTACTAGGTTCGATGCCGAAAAGTTTCGTACTAAGTTTGCCTGTGAAGTCAAGGGTTTAGACATTAACGATTACATTCCGCGTCAGGAAGCCCGTAAAATGGATCCTTTCACGCAGTATGCAGTAATTGCCTCTGATGAGGCCATGAAAGACGCCGGCTTTGGCGAGGGAACTATCGATCTCGACAAAGCCGGTGTAATCTGGGGTTCCGGAATCGGTGGGTTAAAAACCTTCGAAGATGAGGTGCTCAATTTTGCTGCCAACAACATGAGTCCTCGTTTCAACCCCTTCTTTATTCCGAAGATGATTGCCGACAGCGCCTCTGGTGTGGTGTCGATTCGTCATGGATTTAGAGGGCCTACTTTCATTACGGTTTCTGCCTGTGCTTCGGCTACCAATGCACTCATCGATGCCTACAACTACATTAGGTTGGGGATGATGAACGTGTGTATTTCGGGAGGCTCCGAGGCGGCTGTTACCTGTGCTGGAGTAGGAGGGTTTAACGCCCTGAAGGCGCTTTCGGAGCGCAACGACTCCCCCGAAACGGCCTCTCGCCCTTACGATAAGGATCGGGATGGATTCGTGCTCGGAGAAGGAGGAGCGGCGATTATCCTAGAGGAATATGAGCATGCCAAGGCCAGAGGTGCCAAAATATATGCCGAAATGGTAGGTGCGGGGATGTCCTCCGATGCTTATCATATCACAGCCCCTCATCCAGAAGGTCTTGGAGCCTACAACGTGATCAAAAATGTAGTGGAAAGTGCGGGAATTAACCCCGAGCAAATCGACTATATCAATACCCATGGTACTTCTACTCCCTTGGGCGACCCGCAGGAGCTCAAGGCTATCGAGCAATATTTTGGGGCTCATGCTCCCAAAATTAATATCAGCTCTACCAAGTCTATGACGGGGCATTTGTTGGGAGGAGCCGGTGCCATTGAAGCCGCCGCTTGTATCATGGCGATTCAAGATCAGATCGTCCCCCCGACCATCAATCATTTTACCGCCGATCCTAGCATTAATCCAGAGTTGAACTTAACGTTTAACAAGGCACAAAAACGCCAGGTTAACTATGCGTTGAGCAATACTTTTGGTTTTGGTGGACATAATGCTTCTGTTATTTTCAAAAAATTAGAAAGCTGATTTTTTTACTATCTTGGCCAAACGAATTCTTCAACCGATACTCTCACTTTTTAGCCCTGGAGGGGCGGAGGACAAGAAATTTAAAGAATCTATTGCCCATGTTATAGGTACCAGGCCCTCCAATCTCGGAGTGTATCAGCTGGCCTTTTTGCATACCTCTGCCTCTAGAGAAACTGCTATTCAGGGGTTTCGAGAGTCTAACGAACGTCTCGAATACCTTGGTGACGCCGTGTTAGGCATGGTGGTTGCCGAATTCCTCTTTACCAAATATCCTTATAAAGACGAGGGTTTCCTGACCGAAATCCGTAGCCGCATCGTCAACAGAGAGTCCCTTAACCAGATTTCTAGGAAGCTAGGCCTCGATAAGCTCATCGAATACGACGGCAACCATCGGGGAATGTCGCCCCGGTCGTCTATGTATGGCGACGCCCTGGAAGCCTTCCTCGGCGCTATCTACCTCGATAAGGGGTTTCGTTTTACCCGCACCTTCATCATCGGTAAGCTGCTGACCCATTATGACCTTGAAAATATTATCCAGAATAATATCAATTTCAAAAGCGTCATCATCGAATGGGCCCAGCGCGAAGGCAAGGATATCCGCTTCGAAATACTCGAAGAGCGTGGTACCCGCCATCACCGCGAATTTATTTCCCAAATCCTCGTCAATGAAGAGCCCTTCGCCCAAGGCAATGGCTTTACCAAGAAAAAGGCAGAACAATCGGCCTCCGAAAAAGCCTGCGCCCTATTGGAGTTGAAATAGGTTGTGGCTTGTTAGGTTTTAGGGGTTAAAGGGAAATGTTAATTGCGGTCCGCCCCGCGGTTAAAAGTGCGCTAGCTAACTGCCTCCAATGCTTGCTTATTGCCTAACGCCTAGAGCCTAAAACCTATCCCCTAAAGCCTACAGCCTAACGCCTTTGAGCTCAATTAAAAAGGGCCCTTCGACAGGGCCCTGTCAAGCTCTGCATGATCAGGGTGACATTTGTTATTATCTGTTAGTCAATGGTTTACGGAGCAAGTCGATGGTTGCCTAGTACCTTCGGCTGTTAAAAGTTAAATGCCTTCGCCCCCCGGTTAAAGGTTGAGTTGCTATGTAAATCTAGCGCTTGCCTATTGCCTAACTCCTATTGCCTAACGCCTACAACCTATTGATTATAGCGCATATGAGTAACCTCCAAAACCCCGGAGGGGTGGAATATTAATAGAAAATAGAATTCCTCAAGAAGGCAAAGCCCCAGCGGGGCGACATGATGTCTATGAGTTATCGGCTTTCGGCGGGAGGGTTTGTATGATCATTTGTGTCGGGATAAGGCAACCTGTTAAATTTTAAATGCGGTCCGCCCCGCGGTCAAAAAATGCGCTAGCTAACTGCCTCCAATGGTTGCCTATTGCCTAGCTCCTACCACCTAACGCCTACAGCCTAGAGCCTACGGCCTAACGCCTTTGAGCTCAATTAAAAAGGCCCTTCGACAAGGCCCTGTCAAGCTCTGCATGATCAGGGTTACATTTGTTATAATCTGTTAGTCAATGGTTTACGGAGCAACTCGATGGTTGCCTAGGGCCTACGGCTGTTAAAAGTTAAATGCGGTCCGCCGCACGGTTAAAGGTTGAGTTGCTATGTAAATCTAGCGCTTGCCTATTGCCTAACGCCTAGAGCCTACGGCCTAAAGCCTTTGGGCTCAATTAAAAAGGCCCTTCGACAAGGCCCTGTCAAGCTCTGCATGATCTGGGTTGCATTCGTTATTGTCTGTTAGTCAATGGTTTACGGAGCAAGTCGATGGTTGCCTAGAGCCTACGGCTGTTAAAAGTTAAATGCGGTCCGCCGCACGGTTAAAGGTTGAGTTGCTATGTAAATCTAGCGCTTGCCTATTGCCTAACGCCTACAGCCTAACGCCTACGGCCTAACGCCTACGGCCTAACGCCTACGGCCTAACGCCTACGGCCTAACGCCTACGGCCTAAAGCCTTTGAGCTCAATTAAAAAGGCCCTTCGACAAGGCCCTGTCAAGCTCTGAATGATCAGGGTGATATTCGTTATTATCTGTTAGTCAGTGGTTTATGGGGCAAGTAGATGGTTGCCTGGAGCCTTCGGCTGTTAAAAGTTAAATGCACTTTGTGCAGTTAAAGGTATGGTTCCTGAGTATATCTAGCGCTTGCTTATTGCCTAACGCCTAGAGCCTAAAACCTAAAACCTATCCCCTAAAGCCTACAGCCTAACGCCTAGAGCCTACAGCCAAACACCTATCCCCTAACGCCTGCATACTGCCAAAATGACAGCATTTCACTCAACTTCCTGACACAAAATGACAAAATGGCATTGTTTTTCTTGTTTTTAATTTGTGGTACAAAAGTTGAGATAAGGCAATTATCAGACTGAAAAAATCAAAATTTTAAATAAACTAAAACGACATAGAACGATGAGCACATTAGTAAAATCACATTTCGCAACACCTGGATATTTGAACAGTGTATTAGGAAAAGACTTTTTTAACGATTTCGGCAGTGCCACTTTAGGGAGTCATATTCCGGCCCTCAATGTTTTTGAAAGCAAGGAAGGTTTTCAGATTCAGGTAGTAGCACCTGGCTTAGAGAAAGCCGATTTCAAACTGAATTTGGAAAAGAATCGTTTGACGATTTCCGTTCAAAAAGAGAAAGAGGAACAAGAAGTAGAAGGGAAATATACCCGTAGAGAGTTCAAAGTGGGCTCTTTCCAAAGGTCCTTCAATTTGCCCGACAGCGTGGACGAAGATAAAGTGGCCGCTAGCTATGAGGCTGGTATATTGACGGTTAGTCTGCCCAAGAAAGAAGAGGCCAAAGAGAAGCCTGCTAGGGAAATTGAGATTCAGTAAATAGGATATTTGGGTAAAATATTTTTAAAATAGGGTGTTATTATTTAAAATAGCACCCTATTTTTGAGTGTAAGAACGTTAGTAGTATAGTGAGGGATTGGAATGCTTTTTTTAAGTTAAAATATGTTAAACAAATATATTTAGGGAATAAAAGAGGCGAACTTTGACGTTATTGATTTGTAATAATTAAACCCCAAGGATAAAGATATGAAAACAAATTGGAAGGCTCTGGTACTGGTTGGGTTTCTGTCGAGTGCCACTACATTAGCCGGATTTAAACTTTTAAATGATAACGAAACAGACGTAATATTTAAAGAGGCACAGGGAGAGTCCTTAACACATTTTACGTCCGCTGGGGCTCCGGCCGGGGCACCTGGTGATTTTGTATATGCTGCCGAGGCTACCACCCCAACGGTGGTACACATCAAGTCGACGATGACCCGACAGACCTCGAGGAGTCAGCAACAGATTCCAGATTTTTTCAGGGATTTCTTCGGCGACGACTTCGGTGGAGGCCGTCAGCAACCACAGCAGTCGGTAGGGACCGGTTCGGGGGTGATCATCAGTTCCGACGGATACATCGTTACCAACAACCACGTGATAGAAGGTGCGCAGGAAGTGGAAGTTACGCTTCATAATAAGGCCAAGTTCCATGCGAAGGTGATTGGCACGGACCCATCTACCGATATAGCGGTGATCAAGGTCGATAGCAAAGATCTGCCGGCCATCACGCTAGGGAATTCGGATGCTATTAAAGTAGGAGAGTGGGTGGTAGCCGTAGGTAACCCCTTCAATTTGGAGTCGACGGTGACTGCCGGGATCGTGAGTGCTAAGGGTCGGGGTTTAGGGATCATTGGCTCTGGACGCAGGTATCAGAACGCCACTCCTGCCTCGTTGAAAGATGATGATTCTCCTTTGGAGTCTTTTATCCAGACCGACGCCGTAGTAAATCCAGGTAACAGTGGGGGAGCACTCGTGAACCTGAAAGGGGAACTAGTGGGAATCAATACCGCTATTGCTAGTCCTACAGGTAGTTTTGCAGGTTACGCCTTCGCAGTTCCTTCTAGCATAGTAAAGAAGGTGTCGAGCGATATCATCAAATACGGTGCCGTACAGAGAGGGTATTTAGGAATTGCATTGGGCGATTTGGATAGCCAAAAAGCCGAAGAATATGGTGTTAAGGTTTCTGACGGGGTCTATGTACGGGAGTTTACCGAAAATAGTGCCGCCAAAGCGGGGGGTATCAATAAGGGCGACGTGATAGTGAAAGTCGATGGTCGTGAAATCCACTCCATTCCTCAGCTTCAACAATCTATAGGTCTGCATAAGCCTGGCGATAAAGTAACCCTCACCGTCAACAGAGATGGTAAAGAGAAGGATATTAACGTAACCCTTCGAAACAGAACCGGAGGCTCCGATATCATCAAGAGGGAGGAAGCAGCCGAGGTGATGACTACCTTGGGGGCCGACTTCTCAGATTTGAGCAAGCCCGAGAAGGATCGGTTGGCCCGTTACAAACATAAAGGAGGCGTCAAGATTGCCGCTGTTAACGGAGGCAAGCTGGCCCGTACGGGAGTGGCAGAAGGCTTTATTATTACGAAGGTGAACGGTAAGCCCGTCACTACCGTAAAAGAGCTAAAAAGCGAGCTTGCTGGCAAAGAAGATTCGATGGTGCAGTTCGAAGGTTTGTATTTGGATAGTCCTTACGACGTATTCTCCTTCGGATTTAGATTATAATATTTTTTGATTGAAGTTCGGGCCCGGAATCTACTGATTCCGGGCTTTTTTGTTGCCCAAAATCCGCGCTACTGGCACCATGTTCTCGAAAACAGATGCAGAAGATGGTTCGTTTTTAGTGGAAGATACTGGGCTCAAACAATAAAATAATAAGGAGGGGCATAGGAGTAAAGGACTGATTTATCGTCTTGTAGAATAGTAAAGTTCACTTTTTGATATTTTATTGTTTTGAAAATTTCCGTTTTAAAAGAGACCAAGCCCTTCGAGAGAAGGGTGGCTCTGACCCCATCCTTGGTGAAATCCTTGGTCAAATCGGGCTATTCCTGTACGGTGGAGGCCGGTGCCGGCGAACTATCGTATTTTTCTGATGCATCGTATCAGGAGGCAGGAGCTCAAATAGCTGGCAATGTCGCAGAGACGTTGGCTGCAGCGGATGTCGTTCTTAAGGTAAATGCTCCTACCCTGGAAGAAGTAGCGGCGATGCGGGAGGGGATCGTGCTGATCTCCTATCTGTATGCCTACACCATTCCGGAGGTGCTCGAGCAGCTGAACGAAAAGCGGATATCGGCCTTCTCTATGGATGCCGTTCCGCGTATTTCCAGAGCCCAAAAAATGGATGCCTTAAGTTCTCAGGCCAACTTAGCGGGGTATAAAGCCGTACTGTTGGGTGCCAATGCTTTGGGTAAGATTTTCCCTTTGATGATGACTGCCGCAGGTACTATCACCCCTTCTCGGGTGCTAGTTTTTGGTGCTGGGGTAGCTGGCCTACAGGCCATCGCTACGGCCAAGCGCTTAGGAGCGGTAGTGGAGGCTACAGACGTACGTGCCGAAACCAAAGAGCAAGTGGAGTCCTTGGGCGGGCGATTCCTGACCGTCGAAGGGGCCGAGGGCGTCAAGGTAGAAGGTGGCTATGCCAAAGAGGTATCGGCCGACTATCTACAAAAACAGCAGGAGCTGGTCAAACAGCGTATCAAAGAGGCCGATATAGCCATTACTACTGCCTTAGTAATAGGGAAAAAAGCCCCCGTACTGATCACCGAAGAAATGGTCCGGATGATGAAGCCAGGGTCGGTGATCGTGGACATGGCCGTAGAGTCGGGAGGAAATTGTGCCTTAAGTGTGTTTGGTGAAACGGTGGTAGCCCATGGCGTCACCATCATTGGCGAACCCAATCTGCCTTCTTTGTTGCCGATCAACGCCAGTGAGCTATATGCCAAAAATATCTCTACCTTATTATTACATCTCGCAACTGCGGAGGGTTTTAAATGGGAGTTAGAAGAAGAGGTAACCAAGGGAAGTCTGATCACCCATCAGGGAGCGTTGGTGCATGGTTTTACAAAGGAAATATTGGCAAAAGTGAAAGCTTGATAGGCTTATAACTGCTATGCTATTTACAAATATCTAATCTAATCAGCATTTAATATGTCCATTGAAAATTTTATTTTCTTATTGTATATACTGGTCTTAGCCAGTTACTGTGGCTTTGAGTTGATATCGAAAGTGCCCCCTACCTTACATACCCCCTTGATGTCGGGCTCCAATGCCATTTCTGGTATTACCATCGTAGGGGCTATTCTGTGTATCCAGGAAGGAGAATATAGTAAATACATGGGGATGGTCGCCCTGGTCTTCGCTACGATCAACGTCGTAGGTGGGTATGCCGTTACCGATCGTATGTTACAGATGTTCAAAAAGAAAAAGTGATTCGTTTTTCTCCTTCAAAATATTATTACCATTCATGAATATTTTTATACAACTGACCTATCTCGTTGCGACGATTCTGTTTATCGTCGGCATCAAAAAATTGAACCGTACCCAGGAGGCTCGGCAAGGGAATATGCTTTCGGCTTTTGCGATGCTGCTGGCCGTAGTAGCCACCCTCGTGAAGTCGGGGTTGGTGACCCCCATCGAAATTTTTGTCTGTATGCTCATCGGGGGGGCCATCGGGCTCATCTGGGCTAAAAAGGTAGAGATGACTCAAATGCCCGAAATGGTGGCCATTTTCAATGGTTTTGGGGGTATCGCTTCCTTATTTGTAGCCTTTTCGGACTATTGGACCCGGGCGGTAGAACAGCCCTCCTTAAGTACCGATGCCATTACCATCGTCAGCATATTATTGTCAGTACTCATTGGTGGGATCACCTTTAGTGGTTCTATGACGGCCTATGGCAAGCTTAGTGGGAAAATAAGCGGTAATGCCATTGTTTTCAAAGGCCAGCATCTTCTCAATCTCGTTTTGTTTGTAGTGGCTATCGTCTGTGGTATGCTGGTCGCCATCGAGACGGGCTCCGTAATGGCCATGGTCGTGATGGGCGTCGTGTCGCTGGTGTTGGGTATATTGGTGGTTATCCCGATTGGTGGGGCCGATATGCCGGTAGTGATCTCCCTGCTGAATTCTTATTCCGGTATGGCGGCTTGTACGACGGGCTTCGTACTGAATAACAGCGTGCTGATTGTAACGGGAGCCTTGGTAGGGGCGTCGGGGATTATCCTTACCCAGATCATGTGTAAGGCCATGAACCGCTCCCTGGTGAGTGTGCTATTGGGAGGCTTTGGAGCTAAGTCGGGATCGGGTGAAGGTGGACCTTCTGGCAGTGAGATGGTGATCAAAGAGGTAGGGGTAGAAGAAGCCGCTATGATATTTGACTCTTCTTCATCTGTGATCATCGTGCCTGGATATGGCATGGCTGTAGCTCAGGCGCAGCATGTGGTTCGCGAAATGATGGATCTGTTGCAGGCCAAGGGAGTGAATGTGCGTTTCGCTATTCACCCGGTGGCGGGTAGGATGCCCGGGCATATGAACGTACTGTTGGCGGAGTCCAATGTCCCTTATGATAAGCTGATAGAGATGGATCAGATCAACGACGACTTTGCCAATACCGACGTGGTACTGGTCGTAGGAGCCAACGATGTAGTGAATCCGGCAGCGAGGACTAACCCCGCCAGCCCCATTTACGAAATGCCTATTTTGAATGTCGATAAGGCCCGCACCGTCATCGTCAGCAAGCGATCGATGGCCGCAGGGTATGCAGGAATAGAAAATGAGCTATTTGGGTATCCCAACTGTTTGATGCTCTTTGGGGATGCGAAGTCTACCTTAACCAAAATGGTAGGAGAGCTCAAGGAGTTATAAATTCTGGACATTAAGTTTCGCGCCCGGCAGACTCACCCTGTAGTTTGCCGGGCTTTTTTATGTCAACGATCCACTTCCCCCATTACCACATCGATAGAGCCAATAATGGCTACCAGGTCGGCGATGAGTGCACCCTTGGAGATCTGCCCGATTACCGATAGGTTGTTGAACGAACAGGCCCTGGCTTTGCAGCGAACGGGTACATCGGAGCGGCCATCGGTCCTAAAAAAGAATCCCAGTTCTCCTTTGGGGTTTTCGGCCCTTACATAAAAATCCATGGCCTTAGGGCGGATCTTTTTGGGAACAAACGCCTGAGGGTCGAAGTCGCGGGTGCGCTTGTAGTCGGTGGTGAGCCTGGCTAGGCTCTGCTCGATCATTTTTACCGATTCCCAACATTCTACGACACGCACCCAGGTACGATCCCAACAGTCGCCAGTGGTGCCCATTTTACCTTCCCCTATCGGAACTTCGAAGTCCAGCTCTGGGTAGGCACCGTAGGCTTCTACTTTGCGGAGGTCGTAGCGAAGGCCCGATCCCCTAAGCATGGGGCCGGTGCAGCCGTAGTTGATAGCTACAGGAAGCGGCAGCACGCCGACGTGGGCGGTTCTGTTGATAAATATTTTGTTATCCACAACCAGTTGTTGCAGCTCTATTAATTTGGGCTTTAAATACTTGATAAATTCTAAGCACCTTTCTTCAAATCCGACGGGGAGGTCATAAAACAGCCCGCCGACCCATACATAATTATACAGCATGCGGGCGCCAGAGAGCCATTCGAGCAGGCGTAATATTTGTTCCCGGTCCCGCATCATCCACAAAAATGGCGTATAGGCGCCAATATCCATGGCGTAGGTACCTAAGGCTACAAAATGTGAGGCGAGCCGGTTGAGCTCCGCTACCACTACTCTGATATACTGGATGCGCGGTGGGATGTCGTTTTCAATTCCCAACATCCGCTCTACGCCCATCACATAGGCGTGTTCGGAGTTCATCGCCGCCACATAGTCCATGCGGTCTACATACGGAATGATCTGGTTGAAGGGTAGGGACTCGGCATGTTTTTCGAAACAACGGTGCAAATACCCCAGGTGAGGGATAACATCCACGATCACCTCCCCGTCCGTAACCACCTCGAGCCGTAGCACCCCATGGGTAGAGGGATGCTGAGGGCCTATATTCAACACCATTTCCTCCGTTTTGAGGTCTTCGGGTTTGTATTTGGTAGGTACCGACTGCTGTAAATATTCGGGCTTATATTCGTATTGTATGGTCGACTGCATAGGGTAGTAAGGGTCGGGCAATAGAAATTGGATATGGGATCAACGTTATTTTCTTCAATTGGGTTCTAAGGCCATAGCCCTTAGAATTTCAGCAATCGGTGCTCCTGGACTTCTACACGCAAGGGGCCTATGGGCCTTCCCTCGTTATGAAGCCTGTCGACGGCGGTAATATAATAAATATATTTTTCTCCTGCTTTTACCCGGTCATCCATAAAATGCTCTCCTTCGTAGCAGATCCCTATGATATTGCGAGGGTCGTGCGCCGTAGGCGTCTGGTCGGGATGGAAGCGGTAGATGACGTAATACCTGGCTCTGTCCCCGTCAGAGGCCGTGTCGGGTTGTTCCCAGGTCAGCTCCAGCCCCGTGGCCATCAGGGTGGCTTTAAGCCGTTTGGGGCTCAGGGGTGGGGTATGGTCCTTCCAGGGCATGGTGGGTACCAAGGCAGGGTATCTAAAATAATGTTGCTGCAGGGAGTCTACAAATCCAAGTTGGTTATTTTTTAGGGAGCGGGAGCTAAAGAATATGGCCCCTTCGCTTTGTTGTTGGCGGAGGTAATCTATCTGATTGGGTAGTTCGAGGGGGTTGGCCCAGTTGGTATCCTTGTCGGTGGGGCCAATGCGGTAGGCGCCCAGACCTACATAAAAATGCCTGCCAAATGAATTTTCCGCCCACCAGTCGACCATGTTCCGGAAGGGGACTTTTTTGAAGCCGGAGGAGAAGTAGATCTGTGGCGCTATATAATCCACCCAGCCTTCCTTCACCCATTTGCGGCTATCGGCAAAGAGGTCGTCGTAAGACGAGAGCCCCCCTTGGGTATTGGAGCCCTTAGGGTCGACGCTCCTGTTGCGCCAAACGCCAAAAGGGCTTATGCCAAACTTCAGGCGAGGGTTTAGCTCGTAAAGGGCATCGTGGATCTGCTTCACCAATAAGTCGATATTATGTCTTCTCCAGTCTGCTTTGGAGTCGAAGTCGGCTCCATATTTACGAAAGGTTTCGTCGTCCTTGATGACCTGTCCCGCAGCGGCATAGGGATAAAAGTAGTCGTCGAAGTGGATGCCATCCACATCGTAGTTTCGGGCCACGTTGACGGTCATGTCCGTAATAAACTGGCGGACTTCAGGAAGTCCAAAATTAAAGAGTTTATAGCCATCGTAAGAAAGGATCCACTCTGGGTGTTTATTGCTGATATTGTCGGACGACACACTGGTCGACGACTTATGCACGAGGCGATTCAGGTTGAGCCAGGCATGAAATTCCAGTCCCCGTTTATGGGTTTCCTGAAGCATAAATTCCATGGGATCCCATAAAGGAAAGGGTTGGCGGCCTTGCCGTCCCGTGAGCCATTCGGACCAAGGCTCGGGGCTTTTGGCATAGAAGGCGTCTCCGGCGGCACGTACCTGTACGAATACCGCATTCATCCCTACTTTTTTATGAAAATCGAGTAAGTTGGTATATTCCTCCCGCTGCAGTTGTGGGGATAAATTTTTGCTACTAGGCCAGTCGATATTATCGACGGTGGCGATCCAGACGGCTCTAAACTCCCTTTTCGGAGGATATTCTGGTGGAATTTCGGTGCTTTGAGCCCTACAGGCAACCAATAAAATAAAGCTAAGAATGGTATTAAAAGAAATATTTTTAATTTTTTTCACAAGAAAAAGGATGCCAATGTTAGTATGACCAAAGTAACGTAATTTGCCCCAAAGTTAGCCGAGAATGACCGGAATTTGTGGCTCGATACCTAAGGAAGTACGAATCAATTGTAATTCTAGTTTATTTTTCTGGATAATTATTGTGTAATTACAAGGAATTATTGTGTCTTAGCACAAATTTTTATTACTTCACTTTACCAGAACAACGTTTTAACCTGTACCCGATATTGGAACCATTTGTAAAGACCACTAAAAAAAATGTACTCTTTGAAATTGCATGGGAGATATGCAATCAGGTAGGTGGAATATATACCGTAATCCGCACGAAGGTTCCGGCCATGGTGGAAAAGTGGGAAGAGAACTACTTTTTGCTGGGGCCCTATTTTGAAAAGAAGGCTGCCTCTGAGTTTGAAGTTATTCATGACCTAGACGATTCCCCTGCGGGAAAGACCGTCAAGCGTATGCGTGAGATGGGCTATGTAGTTCACTACGGCTTCTGGCTCGTAACTGGCAAGCCCCGGGTAATTCTCTTCGACTTAGAGAGTGTAGCTCCTCAGCTCGATACCATTAAGTTTAACCTATGGGAGGAGCATCGTATCTCAACGATCAATGTAGATGAGCTCGTGAATCAGACCTTATGTTTTGGGGAAATGGTACGGGTATTTCTTAAGGAATATGCCGAGGATCATGCCAAGCGTGAGGAGATCGGTGCCCAGTTTCATGAGTGGATGGCCAGCAGTGGATTACCATCTTTGAAAAAAGACGGAGTTAAGATCGCTACTACCTTCACCACCCATGCTACGATGTTGGGAAGGTATTTGGCACAGAATGTCGATGGGTTTTATAGTAAGCTACCTTTCTTCGATTGGGAGCAGGAGGCTAGGAATTATGGTATCGTGGCTCAGGCTTCGGTGGAGCGGCAAGCCGCTCAAAGTGCCCACGTGCTCACCACGGTCAGCGATGTTACCGCCAAGGAATGCGAAGTGTTTTTGGGCAGGGCTCCAGACCTGGTGACCCCCAATGGCTTAAACGTGATGCGCTTTCAGGCGGTTCATGAGTTTCAGAACTTGCACCTGAAATATAAGGATAGGATCCATGAGTTTGTGATGGGGCATTTCTTCCCTAGCTATTCTTTTGACCTGGACAAGACCTTGTATTTCTTTACCTCGGGCCGTTACGAATTTAGCAATAAAGGGTACGATCTGACCCTGGAAGCCCTCGCTAGGCTCAACTGGAAGATGGTGCAGGCCAATATGGATACCACCGTGGTGATGTTTATCGTTACCAAGCAGCCCTATACTTCTATCAACTCCGACGTGCTCCAGTCTAGGGCGGTTCTCAACGAACTACAGGAGACCTGTACGGCCATAGAGAAGGAGGTCGGTGAAAAGCTGTTCTTAGCTACCGCTTCGGGGACCGACCATAAAATGCCCGATCTTAACAACTTCGTTGATGAATATTGGCGCCTCCGGCTCCGCCGGACCATCCAGTCGTGGAAGACCGAAAAACTACCGGCCTTCGTCACCCATGACCTTAAGAATGGGGATGGTATCACCGAATTTTGTCATAAAGCCAACCTGGTCAATAATGAAAGAGACCGGGTGAAGATCGTATATCACCCCGATTTTATAGCCTCCACCAATCCGCTTTTTGGATTAGATTATGGTCAATTTGTGAGAGGGTGCCATTTGGGGGTGTTCCCGAGCTATTACGAGCCTTGGGGGTATACGCCTCTCGAATGCGTGGTAAGGGGTGTACCTACCGTCACGAGCGACTTGTCGGGTTTTGGCGACTATATCATGCAGATTATGCGGGATTATGAAAACCGGGGTATCTATGTGATCAACAGAAAGTCACAAACCTATTCGCAGGCAGCCGATCAGATGGCTGACCTTCTCTTTAAGTTTGTGAAAATGCAACGCCGCGACAGGATTATGCAGCGTAACCGCGTAGAGAATATCTCTGAGGTGTTCGACTGGACCAATTTACGTTCCTATTACGATACGGCGCACGATTTGGCCAGTAAACGTAGGAAGCCATAAAGAGAATAATTTTATAGCCTTTTGGCCCATAAATGGAAACGTTTATGGGCCTTTTCGCTTTATAGACTGGTCGGTAAGTCGATTCTGCACCGTTTTGAAAGGAATGCTTTTTTGCTTTCCTGAAAAAAATCGACACCTTCACAACAAAATACGTTTTACTACTTTATACATGAATTACATAGAGGTTGATCTGCAGGTAGAGTTGGACTTTGCCGAAATTTTAATGGCTGAGTTGGGAGACATCAGTTACGAGTCTTTTGTTGAGACGGATCAGGGCCTATTGGCTTATGTTCAGGAAGAGCTGTTTTCGGAGGATCTGCTGGGAGAAATCGTAAATAGGTATTCCGAAATGACAGATATCACCATTTCCTGGAAAGTGATAGAACGTAAGAACTGGAACGCAGAGTGGGAAAATAGCTATACCCCTATTGAGGTGGGCGATCAAATAAGAATCCGGGCCACTTTTCATGAGCCAGACCCTACCTTTACCTATGACTTGCTGATTCAACCCAAAATGTCGTTTGGTACCGGACACCACGAAACCACCTGGCTGGTGATGAACGAGCAGCTGTCTCTCCCTCATCAGAATATTGCGGTGATGGACGTAGGCTGTGGAACGGGTATTCTGGCCGTGTTGGCACATAAGCTAGGCGCCATCGACTTGCTCGCTTTCGATATCGACGAATGGGCCGTAGAAAATACGATTGAAAATTTTGCCATGAACGCGCTGCCCGATGCATCCAAGGTGATTAAGGGGACTATCGCCGACGTGGACGCTGCATTGAAGTTTGGCGGAATATTGGCCAATATCAACCGCAACATTCTTTTAGACGAGATTCCTCGCTATGTAGCACATCTGTTGCCCGGCGGCTGGCTGGTTACCAGTGGGTTCTACGAATACGACCGGGAAGACATAGAAAACTGTGGCAAAGAAAATGGTTTGAAGGTGGTGCGGACTAATATACGCAACCAGTGGGCGACAGTTGTCTTCGAAAAAATATAATTTACCCCCTACGAATTTCGTTTTTGGGCTGTTAGTCGAGGAATCTCTCGGCTTCAATGATGCATGAAGGCTATGAAGAAATTACTATTTTGTCTATCTCTATTGATCGGTACTTATACGGCTACCAAGGCCCAGGTTGGGGAGGATCCCGGCCAATTTATGGCCAAGGTAAAAAAAATGATGGATGGTAGCCGAAATCCGCAATATATAGCCTCAGCCGCCGCCTTGGACAGCGTTTGGAATACCGGGATGAGTGCGCAGCAACAAGGCAAACTCATGCAGATCGTGCAGACCCAGGTAAGCCGAGGCCAGAAGGCCGGGATGGTTATGTATTTGTTGATGGGCAATGTAGTGAGCCTGGTTCAACGGAATCCTTCGGCCCTAGACGGGTTCTTGGATATGACGGCCAAAGTGGGGACGGTAATTGATGGAAAAGGATTGCAAAATATATTTCAGACCAGCCTTACTTTGACCAATGAAGGAAAGCTTTATTCCTCTAATAGGAATCAGCTTTATCTGCTCTCCGGAAGTTATAGGTTTAAGGTGGATAGCACCCAGAAGGAAGTAGCCAACAACCTGGCGGCTCAGCAAGCCGCCGACGATAGCTGGGATACCCCCATCGATACCAATTATGTGATTGCGCCACAGTCCACTCCTTTGCCGGTGGCCACGGGGCCATTGCTGGAGCTAGAAGATGCAATCTTCGCGATGGTCACCTCTGGCGATTCGGTGGTGTTTGGGCCTAGTACCGGTAAGCTAGCCTTAAAAGAAGGGATCTTTGTTGGCGAAAAGGGGGCTTTTTCCTGGGCTACTGCCGGCGATTCTTCTATTTCTGTAGCCCTCGATCGGTTTTCTTTTAATATTGCCAACCCCAAACTGGTGGCCGACAATGTCACGATGCGCAATGAGGCAAAGCTGCTGGCGCCTATTAAGGGGAAGCTGGAATACCGAGGCATCAGAAAGGTACGCAACCAACCTGCACAATACCCCCGTTTTATTTCTAATGGCACCGACGCCCGGCTAAAGTTTGGCAGCCCAGGCTTACAGTACAAGGGTGGATTTGCCCTGATTGGGCAGGATATGTATGGTACCGCTTTGAGTGGCGAACCGTCGGTATTACGGGTAAGTTTCAAAGAAAAGCCGGCTTTTCAGGCAATCAGCTCCAAGTTTCAATTGATGGATTCCGTTTTTAGGGCTCCTTTGGCGGCGGTGGCCATGTACATGGGCCCCGACTCGCTGTTTCACCCTGGGGTTACTTTTAAGTATAACGATGTGGAAGGGCAACTGAGGCTTGGCCGTGCCGACAAGACCGACTTTGGCTCCTTGCCTTATAAGGATAGCTATCATAAAATGGATATTTGGTCCCAAGCGTTACGCTGGGATTTGCCCAAGGAGACCATAGAGTTTTACAGGATCAACGGTAAAGATGTGGTACCAGTAACCTTAGAATCCTGGGATTTCTTTAAAAAAGAGCGCTTTGCAGCGATAGGTAAGGAGTTTGGCTTTCAACCCTTACTCATGGCTGCCAACTACACCCAGACGATGAAGACCTCGGCATTTTTGGCGGAGGAGCTGGCGGCAAAGTTCAAGCAGAATCCCAAAATTATGCGTCGTACCCTAGAGCGGCTCTATTTGGATGGCTATTTTTTATATAATAAGAATACCGACCAATATGCCCTTAGCAAAAAGGGGGTGCTCTTTATTTTGGCCAATATGGAGAAGACCGACTATGATAATTTTCAGATTAGCTCCCAATTTGTGTCCACCAATGAGTTGGCCAATGCCAGCATTTACCTGCCCGATACCCTGCTTACCGTGCGGGGGGTGAGCCGTTTTGTGATCAGTGATAGTCTCAACATTTATGCCGTTCCGGCCGACAAGAAAGTCGTGATTGGTCGCAACCGGAATTTTTCTATCAATGGTCAATTGGTGTCGGCCAACTATCAGTTTAGAGGTCAAGGGCTTAAGTTCGACTATAACCAGTTTTTTGTAGATGTTACCCCCAAAGACTCCATCACTTTTACCCCTCGCGAAAAATATGTGAAAGGGCAAAAATCGGAGGTGGGTGCCCATGTGAAATACGAAAATGGAGGAACTTTTTATCTGAGCGACCCCAAAAACAAGTCTGGGAAGCAAAAGGGTAAGGGAACGCCGCGGATAGTGGTGCCTGATGGGATGATCGTGTACTTCGACCAGCCCGAGCGGGGGGAGCTGCTGTATCCTAAAGAAGTATTCTTTAAAATACCCAAGATCGATATGGATGGGCTGGACCAGCGGGACGTGATTTTCGACGGGACATTTAATTCGGACGGGATCCTGCCTCCCATCAAAACCATACTCAAAAGTATGCCAGACAACTCCTTAGGTTTTGAATATAAGATGCCGGCACAGGAGGTGAAAATATATGGGGGGAAGGCCCTTGCCAGGTTTACCGATACCCTAAAGCTCGATAACGGGGGGCTTCAGTCCAAAGCTGTTCTCAAGTACCTTGCCGCACAAATGCCGGCCGACCGGGTGGTGCTGGGAGCCGACTCCGTATTTGCCTCTGGCTCCAATGCGAGTATAAAGGAAGGGGTGATCGGGAAGGCCTATTTCCCAGAGGTAGCCATAAAAGACTATGCGATGCACTGGTTTCCTAAGTCCGACAGCATGTATATCAGTACCCGAGGGCAGTCATTTTCCTTGTTTAAGGGCTCTACCAGTCTAGAAGGCAGCCTGTTGTTACGGACTTCGGGCTTGTATGGAACAGGGGTTTTAAAACGGAGTGATTCGGAAATAACCTCCGAGGATATTAAGTTCAATAAAGAAGGGTTCTTGGCCAACAGATCGATCTTCTCCATCAACAGTGTTGGCGATAAGGCAGGCAAAAAATTGCTCACGGGCAATAACGTAAATATCGATTTTAATTCAAAAAACGGTATTGCCCAATTTGTGACGGACAAATCGGGCTTCGACAGTGATAGTTCGGGGATGGGTATTCCTACAGCTTCGTACCAAACGTTGATAGGCTCAGCGACTTGGGATATGAATAAGAAAAATATCCTCATTAAGGGCTTTGGGGAAACTTCTACTTATACCTCCACCTTGCCCGATCAAGAAGGGTTGGCTTTTGAGGGCTCAGAAGCCCTTTACGACATCGATAAGGTTTCGTTGAATATCAAAGGAGTACCCTATATCAAGACGGCCGATGTTAAAATAATTCCCGACCAAGGGTTGGTGAGTATCGATGAAAAAGGGCGGATTAGTCCCTTAAAGAATGCCCGTATCGAGATCGATACCCTCAACACGGCCCATCGATTGCGGGATGCCAATATTCGCATCGATTCGCGAAACCACTTCGAAGGTTCGGCTACTTACCAGTACATAACGGCGCGTAAGGATACTTTTAATATAAAGATGCAGGATTTTGAATTAAGGGAGCTGGAGCTTGGAGACGACAAAAAGGGCCGGCAGAACCTAAAGACTTCGGGCCCTGCCCGGTATTATACCACGGCTCGGGCCGATATTAAGGAAAGCGAAAACCTGTTGCTGTCCCCACGCATTCAGTATAAAGGCAATATCAACCTGGTGGCCTATGAGCCTTCCCTGAAGCTCGATGGGTACGTGAAGCCGGTTCTTAAGTTTAGAAAGGACTTTCAGAGTTCGTGGATCCTCTTTCAGGAGGAACCTGGAGAGTCCATCACCATTCCGATTAACAAAGAGCTTAAAAATGAACATGAGATCCCCCTTTCGGTGGGGCTCCATTATAACGAGCGGCGGGGGATGTACATGACCTTCCTGTCGCCAAAGGAATCGGATGCCGATGAGGACGTATACTTGGCCAATGGGGGGTTGTTTTATGATGAGGAGGCCAATGGCTTCAAGGTGATGCCCCCTCCGGGAGCCGATGGCCTGATAGACGAAGGAAAGGCACTGTGGTTCGACGACGAAACGGGAGAGGCATCCTTTTCGGGGCCTCTGCAGCTGATATCGGCACCATGGCTGCAGGCGACGGGTAAAGTGACGGCCCAGGTCGATAGTTCAAAATTTGCCTTTAATACCCTGCTGATGCTGAAAATGACGGCACTGGAACCTCTGTTGCAACCCCTAGGGGCTAAGATTGTCGAGGTGAACTTGGAGGAGCAGAATAGCACCGCGGCCGACGACGATCCGGATCAGTTGCGGCAGAAGCTGTCGGCCCTGATAGGGGCGAAGGCTACTAGCGACTTCGAAAAACTGTCGGCAGCGGGTTATAAACCCTTATACGATGCCTCTCCAGCGCTCATCGAACCTATGGTATTGTCCAATGTTAATTTGCACTGGTCGGCGGCGCATCAGGCTTACTTTTCGCAAGGACCTATCGGGGTGTCTCATTTTGGGAAAAATAATATCAATGCCCAAATGGAAGGTATGTTAGAAATTCGCAAGGGTATAGAAGGCGACGAGTTTAGCCTTTATTTGGAAGCATCCCCCGATGTATGGTATTATTTCGACTACCGCTTCGAAGAATTGGGCGTAGTATCGTCGGTAATGGATTTTAACGACCGGATGATGAGCGTAAAAGGGGGGAAGTCCAAAATGGCCCTGCTATCGGTAGGTATCGACGAGAAGGAGGCCTTTGTACGGAAATTTGATGATTACTATCAGCCCGCTCTTAAAAAGGCGAGGCTAGTTAAAGCCGCGAAGAAAAAAGTGGACGCACCCACTCCTGCGGCTAAGAAGAAGAAGGTGGAACAAGCCGAAGGCTTTTAAGAATCGCCTCGGGCTTGCTCCATATGCTTTAATACCCGACGCTGGTGTCGTCGCCACGGGGGTCGGAGCCGCCCTGTAGCCAGCCATCTTGCCCCACCAGTATACAGTCCATTCTACCGAGGGTATTGGAGAGTTTTTCCAGTTTATAGCCTTTTTGCTGTAGATTTTGGATGGTCTTTTCTGAGAAAGCGTTGGTTTCGAACATCGTTTTATCGGGCAGCCATTGGTGGTGAAACTTCAAGGCGTTTACGGCTTCCTGCATGTTCATGCCATGTTCTATCACGTTCACGATGGTCTGAAATACGGAAGTTATGATGGTGGATCCTCCAGGGGTGCCTACTACCATAAACAAATCCCCATCTTTTTCGAGAATGGTAGGAGTCATCGACGATAGCATTCTTTTGTTGGGAGCAATGGCGTTGGCTTTGTTGCCGATAAGGCCAAACATATTGGGGACGCCTGGCTTTACACTAAAGTCGTCCATCTCGTTGTTCATGAAGAACCCTCCTCCTTTCACCACGATAAGGCTGCCATAGCCGCCATTCAAAGTGGTAGTAACCGACACAGCGTTGCGGTCTTTGTCTACCACCGAAAAGTGGGTCGTTTCCATGCTTTCGTAGCCAGGTATTACCCCGCCCTCAATATCCTTACTATCGGTGGCTTGGGACCAAGAGAAGTCTTTCCACCGGTTGGCCAAATAGGTTTTACTCATGAGAGTGGGGACCGGAATTTTTACAAAATCAGGATCTCCCAAAAATTTGGCTCGGTCGGCATATACCCGTCGCTCTGCTTCTATGGTGACCTGCAGGGTAGAGTCGGCATGCCAGCCCCAGCGCTTAATGGGGTAGGGTTCTATGAGCCGCAAGAGCTGCACCAAGGCGATCCCGCCACTGGAAGGGGGAGCCATTGAAATGACATTATATTGTTTATAGGCCTCATGGATAGTAGGTCTCCAGGCCACATTATAGTTGGCCAGGTCCGATTTGGAGAGGATGCCTTCGTTATTCGTGCTCATTTCGCGGGCCAGCATTTTGGCTACCTTTCCCTTATAGAAGCCATCACTTCCTTTTTTCTGGATGCGTTGTAGCACCTTAGCCAGGTCTTTCTGAACCAATAAATCTCCTGCATCCCAGGGTTGTCCATTGGACTTTTGGAAATAAGAGGTTCCCGGATTCAGTGCTAGGAGCCTATCCTTAATACGGTTGAGACCTTTTGCCTCCTTTTCGGTTTGTATCACTCCATTTTTGGCTAGGTCGATAGCGGGCTGTAGCACGGCCTTCCAGCTTAGCTTGCCATATTTGGCATGTGCTTCGGCCATTCCGGCTACCGAGCCAGGGACTCCTGATGCCAGGCGTCCTTGGGTACTTAGCTTTGGAATTACATTGCCCGCCTCGTCCAGATACATATCGGCATCGGCTTTTTGCGGGGCTTTTTCTCGAAAATCGATGCTGGTACTTTTTCCGTCGTTGGTACGAAGTACCATAAAGCCCCCTCCGCCAATATTGCCCGCCGAAGGGTGCACGACGGCCAAGGCGAATTGTACGGCCACGGCGGCATCTATGGCGTTGCCCCCAGCCCTAAGGATTTCCATGCCTACCCTGGATGCCTCTGGGTGAGCGGAAGCCACCATCCCATTTTTCGCTGTGACTCCCTTCCTGTCGTCATAAAATGGTTTTTGATTTGGATCGTCGGTTAAGAACTGATAAACCCCAGTCGATTCCTTAACGGTTTGTTGGGCCCACCCGAGGGAGCTCACACCTGTAAAAATGATGCAGAAAAAGTATAGTCTTAAAGGCATAGAGGATATGGAATTATTTCTGAGTCAAGTTAATAAATCTTTAAATCATGTATATATATAAAAAGGGAATGTTACAGAATTCCTTTAAATCGTATTATGTCGTTTATATTATTGGCATCTTAAAAGGGATTACGGCCTTTTATCCCATTTTCTTTTTTAGGCGGAATCAATAATTGTACCTTTTCGGGTAAATTGAGCCAACACCTTAACGGTTATATCCCATTATGAAATTTTTACGCCAGATATATGAAAGTCTGCGGTTCGCTTGGCAGGCCTTGAAATCCAATATTACACGTACCACCCTATCGCTGCTGGGGGTAACGGTGGGTATATTTGCCATTGTTGCAGTATTCACCATAGTCGACTCCCTGGAACGCAGCATAAAGGATAGCCTAAGCTCAATCGGAGAAGGGGTGTTTTACGTACAGAAATGGCCTTGGGGTTTTGGGGGAGAGTATCAATGGTGGAAATATTTTCAATGGCCGAGTCCCTCCAATTCCGAGTATAAGTTTCTCTATGATAACCTAGAGAAAGCCAGTGCTGTTGCCGTGATGGACTTTAAAGGGAGCACGACCGTGAAAAATGGTTCAAATAGTTACGAGGCATTGATTCAAGGCGTTTCTTACGAATTTGATCAAATTTCGGAGGTTCCATTGGAAAAAGGGCGGTATTTTATGCAGCAAGAAACGACCAATGCGCGGAATGTGGCGATTATAGGAGCAGAAATTGCCGATGTCTTGTTTCCCAACCAAGAGGCTGAGGGCAAGGTTTTTAAACTGGCAGGTCGAAAGTTTACTGTAATCGGTATTCAGGAGCGAAAAGGAGAGAGCTTGGTCGATTTTGGAGGTAGTCCCGACAAAAAATGTATTATCCCTTATACCTCCTTCGCCAAGATGTTTCAGTCGGGAAGGCCCGATCCCGATATTGTAGTCAAGGGTTTTGAGGAGGATAAGGGACTGATAGAGGTGGAGGCCGAGGTGGTAGGGCTCATGCGTACCAAAAGAGGATTAAAGCCCAGGGATGAGAATAATTTTTCTATCAACAGGCCTGAGGCCGCTGCGGAAGCAGTTTCAGGCGTATTTGCAGTGCTTACCCTCGCAGGGTGGGTGATCGGTAGCTTCTCTATTCTGGTGGGAGGGTTCGGTATTGCCAATATCATGTTTGTCTCGGTGAAGGAGCGCACGAACTTAATTGGTATACAGAAATCGCTGGGAGCCAAAAATTATTCCATACTTGCCCAGTTTCTTTTTGAAGCCGTTATGCTTAGCTTGGTAGGCGGATTGGTCGGAATATTCTTGGTTTATCTCCTCACTTTTGTGCCTTTAGGCAGCTTGCAGGTGATGCTAACCCCCGGCAATATTATCCTTGGACTTGGGGTCTCATCGGTCATCGGTATATTGTCGGGAATAATACCAGCCATGATGGCGGCTCGTATGGACCCCGTAACGGCTATTAGGGCCAAGTAAATTGCTTGCTTTAATCGCTACTATTTCCGAAGTTCGCTTACATTCACTAAAATTGACAAGAGAAACCATGAAAAAATGGATCTATTTATTCATCTTCCTAGCCCTTGTGTTTGGGGTGATGTATTACATCTCCTTTGGCTATTACAGCGAAGGCAAAAGAGGTGGCTTCGTAAATAAGCTGAGTAAGAAAGGCTATGTCTTCAAAACCTATGAGGGTGAACTCCGCATTGGTGGGATGTTTGAAGGGGACGGAACCATGAATGCCGCCGAATGGCAGTTTTCGGTAAGCCCCAATAATACCGAAGCCATAGCGAACCTGGAGGAGGCGATCAAAAACGGTACTCGGGTGTCGCTTACCTATGAGGAGAAATTCTTTAGACTTCCCTGGAATGGAGAGACAAAATATTTTGTGACACAGGTGGACTTATTGGTCAACACAAGGGGTAATTTCTCTCCTTTGGCCCCTACTGCCCCTGAGCCTCCAGCAGAGCCTCTACCAGCCCCCATAGAACTGGATACGACTACCGTACTTTAGGGGTTAATTGCTTGGGAATATGGAGCGGGATGACAGCGTTAGGCGCAGTCATCCCGCTTTTTTTGGTATCATCCACCGGCTTTTTTGGCCTTATAGCCCTTTGCCAACAGCCAAGCCAGGAGCTTGTCTCGATGGTCTCCTTGAATCTGTATTTCTCCTTCTTTAACCGTTCCTCCGGTGCCACAATGATTTTTAAGTTGTTTGCCCAGGGCCATAAGGTCGGCCTCGGTGCCGATAAAGTCTTTCACGACAGAGCTCACCTTTCCGCCTCCTTTTCTTTCCAGCCATACCTTGAGGGCCTGTTGAGCGGGTGGCAAGGTTACGGCCTCTTCGGCTTGGTCGTCGGTATATTCAAAATCAGGATTAGTAGAATAAATGATTCCAGATCTATTTTTTTTGGACATAACAGTCTGTTTGGGTATCAGGTTTAACAAATAATATTCAAACTGGAGGGTCTTATTTTTATTTCGATCCTAGTGGTATCCAGCTGCAAAGGCTCTCCATCGTAATGAATCATGGCAGGAGCCTTCGTTTCGATAAGGCTCGTGAGTACTTTGTTGTAGCCTATAAAGCGAGAAGGGACGAGACTTTTGGAGAACATTTGCTGCACGAGTTTCAGTCCATACCATTTTGGAAATGGCCGTATGGTGCAAATATCGAGCATTCCGTCCTGCAAGCTCGCTTGTGGGGCTATCCAGGCGTTATTGCCATATTGCCCTGCATTCGCAATGGTAATTGAAAAAGCATCCTGCGCGACCCCATTCAGCGTTATCCTCTGAGGCTCATAGTCCCAATACGACTGGAAGGACACCTTCATATAGGATAATAAGCCCCTCCGCTTTTCTTGACTGAAGAGGTTTCCTACGTAGGCATCGAAGCCGATACCCGCAGTACAAAAAAAAGGAATATCGTTCAATAGCGCACTGTCGACGAGCTTGGGTTTGCCGGTAAAAAGCCGGTTGAGTGCATTTTGGGGCTTCAGTGGAAGGCCTAAGTGACGCGCTAGCCCGTTGCCCGACCCCATGGGTAGTATTCCTAGTGGCACTGGGCCCGTCACCAACGCGCTTCCTACCTCATTGACGGTGCCGTCGCCACCTATAGCCACAATGCCCTTCCAAGGCCGCTGTGCCAGATGCTCCTTTACGAGCACCGGAGCATGACCATGCGATTCGGTAAACACTACTTCGGCGTGTGACTGGTGGTGTAGGGCCGACTTTTGAATGGCTTTTTGGAGGTCCTGCAGTTGATCCCCCGTAGAGGTACCCGAATTGGGATTCAATATGAATAAGAAAGAGGGCTTGTCCACGAATCAGGCGAAAAATAAAAAGAGTATAAGAATAAAAACGATGATAAACAGATAGTATAATCCATCAATAAAAGGATATTTTTGTCTATCTAGTTTTTTAAAGAAGTTATCGAACATGCTCTTTTGGTTTTGAGATGGTAATTCCTATCAGTTATGACTCTCGGTATCCATATGAATTGAGTCGATATGCAAAAATCCGTAAAAATAATGAGAAACACGCTTTTAACCTTTGTTCTATTGTTGCTGACTACGGGTGCTTATGCCCAATCCAAGGTGGATCAGGACCAGATCTACGACCAGCTGAACCAGCAGGTGGCGCATTGGAATAACGGCGATATTGCCGCTTTTATGGAGGCATATTGGCCTTCCGATTCGTTGATGTTTGTCGGGAAGAGTGGAGTAACTTATGGCTATACCAATACCTATCAAAATTACCTCAAACGCTACCCAGACAGGGCCACGATGGGGATATTATCATTTGAATATATAAATATGAGCTTTCCTTCTCCTGGAGTGGCTTTTCTGGTAGGAAAGTTCCACTTACATCGCCCAGAAAAAGGGGATGCAAGTGGGTTTTATACTTTGCTATGGAGGAAAATTGATGGAAAATGGCGCATAGTAGTAGACCATACGAGCTAATAACCATTCGGTAGGGTAGGTCTATTGTCTTTCGAAAGTCAAAAGAATATTCTGAGTAGTATCTGCTTCATTGAGTACTACTGTTATGGACATTACGTCGTCATTTTGAGTTAAAGCAAATGATTTGGTGGTGGCTCCATTGACCAACTTCAATTGGTTGTTTTCTACTTTCCAAGAGGTGTCTTCTCCCACAGTAAGTATTCCCGAGGTGTTCAGGGCGGCAGTAGCTGCATCGCAACCCGAGGCCGATACGGTGTTGTCACTCTTGAAAACGTATACCAGGTCCTGATAACAGGGTGCATAGGTAGGTAGGCTTGCGAGCAAAGGGATAGTAACGCCCGCTGTGGCTGGTGTTATGGTTTGAAGCTTCCAGCTACCTACAATCTCATTGGTGTCTTCAGCAGTGGGTTCATCCTTATCCTTGCAGGCCGAAAATCCTACGATCAGTAGGGTAAGCAAAGAGAGTAAGGATAAACGTAACGATGCAAGTTTCATAAAACTTTGGATTAAGTGATGGTAATATGTTAATTAATTCAACGTAAGAAGAGGTATTAAATTTTGACCAAATAATAAATCGGTCCTATTCCTGATTTTTAAAACGGTCGATCAACCTCTGAACGGCTTCTCCAGGCCATAACTGGCCTTGGGCTATTTGCGGCTCCAAGTTATGAAGAAGGTCTTGGATGTCCTTGTTTTTATAAAAAAGCCCTAACAACTCATTTTGTATTTGATGGTGCATCCAGTCCAGATTCTGATTCTTTCGTTGGCGCTCCAAAAAGCCGTTTTCTATGATTTGTTTTTGGAAGTGAAGTATATACTGCCAGATTTCAGTAATACCGGTTCTTTCTAGTGCGGAGCATGTGAAAACGGGAGGGGCTATCCCAGAGGCCGGAGTAGGGAGATACTTTAATGCCATACGGAATTGCTGAGCCGCAGATGCCGCCTGGGAGCCAGGCCCGTCGGCTTTGTTGATAACGAGCAGATCGGTCATTTCAAGTATCCCTCGTTTTATTCCCTGAAGCTCATCTCCTGCTCCCGGCATCATCAGCAAAAGAAATAGGTCGGTCATTTGCTGAACCATGGTTTCGGATTGTCCTACCCCCACCGTTTCTATACAGATGTAGGCGTAGCCTGCGGCCTCACACAGCAGCATGGCTTCCCGGGTGTGCTCTGCTACGCCGCCTAAGATGCCGGTGGTGGGTGAGGGACGAATGTACACCTGGGGGTGCTGGGCCAGTAGTGGCATTCGGGACTTGTCGCCTAATATACTCCCTCCCGACCTGGAGCTCGAGGGGTCGACGGCTAGTATGGCGAGTTTATGCTCCTGTTGGACGATGGTACTTCCGAGTGTCTCCAAAAACGTACTTTTACCTACTCCTGGAGCCCCCGATATGGCTATTCTGAAAGCACGACCGGTATGGGGCATTAGGGCTTTGATCAGTTCCTGAGCCAGCTGCTTATCGGTAGGAAGCTGACTCTCTACCAAAGTGATGGCCCGACTCAGTATGTGCCGGTCTGCTGCTAATATTCCGGTGGTATACTGTTTTAGAGTGAGTCGCGGGCGCATATGGGCAGGATTGTATTGGTAGGATGGTATAAAAATGATTATTCCCTGACAATCTTAAAAGTTTTTGTCAAAAAAAAGGCGAAAAGCTGTAAATTGCTCGTTACATAAACCAAATAAAAATATATAGATTCCGCATGAAAATACAATTTCCTAGCCTATACTCGCTCTTACTGGCAGGTATACTGGGCTTTTCACCCTCCTTCGCACAAGAGGTTAACAAAGATAAATATGATGCGCATGTACTTTTTAATCCTTTACTAAATTTTCAACCGGGTAACGAGATAAGAACGGGAAGTGGATCGCCAGGCCCGAACTATTGGCAAAATCGTGCCGATTATAAGATTGACGTCACCCTCGATGAAGAGGCCAATACTATTCTGGGCGAGGTGGAGATCACCTATAAGAATAATAGTCCTGAGGAGTTGCCATTTTTATGGTTGCAACTCGATCAGAACGCCTTTAGCGATCATTCTCGTGGTGGTAAGACTACTCCTATAACCGGTGGGCGTTTTGGGAATATGGGCTTCGAAGGAGGAGCCGACATCCAGTCGGTTCAGGTGCAACAAGGGAAAAACCAGTCGGCAGCCAATTTTATTGTGAATGATACCCGGATGCAAATCCGACTGGATAAGCCAGTTAAAGGGAATGGTGATGAGATTAAAATTAAAATAGCCTATTCATTCAAAATACCCGAATACGGCTCCGACCGTATGGGTACTTTAGAAACCGAAAATGGGATCATTTATGAAGTGGCCCAGTGGTATCCCAGAATGTCTGTTTATGACGACCTTCAGGGCTGGAACGTCTTGCCCTATTTAGGTGCTGGTGAGTTCTATTTGGAATACGGTGATTTCGAATATAATGTTACCGTACCCTGGGACCATATCGTCGTAGGGTCGGGTGAGTTGCAGAATCCCAATCAGGTACTTACCGCCGAGCAACGGAAAAGATTGGCCCAAGCCGCCAAAAGCGATAGTACGATCATGATTAGAACGGCTGCTGAGGTAGGTCAGCCCGATTCCCGTCCTAAGACTTCCGGTACGCTTACCTGGAAATTCAAATGTAACCAAACGAGGGATATCGCATGGGCTAGCTCCAAGAGCTTCGTATGGGATGCCGCTCGCATCAACCTCCCTCAGGGCAAAACAGCCTTGGCGCAGTCGGTATATCCGCAAGAAGATGGAGGCAGAGATGGCTGGGGCCGATCGACAGAATATGTAAAAGGTTCTATTGAGTTTTACTCCAACTACATCCATGAGTACACCTATCCAGTGGCTACCAACGTAGCGGGGATTGTAGGGGGAATGGAATACCCTGGTATCGTTTTTTGCAGTAGCGAGAGCCGGAAAGGGGATCTATGGGGGGTAACCGACCACGAGTTTGGTCATAACTGGTTCCCTATGATTGTAGGTAGTAATGAAAGGAAATATGCGTGGATGGACGAGGGTTTTAACACCTTTATCAATTTCCTAGCCGCCGAAGCCTTCAATAACGGAGAGTACAGCGACAATCGGCTGGACAATATGCACCGCATCGCGCCCATCATATTCCGTCCCCAGGCCGATCCCATCATGACGATCCCCGATGTGGTTCAGGCACCAAACTTAGGTTGGGAGGCCTATTACAAGCCTGCGTTGGGATTAAGACTATTGCGAGAGCAGGTGCTAGGAAAAGATCGTTTCGACTATGCCTTCAAGACTTATGTGCATAAATGGGCCTTTAAGCATCCTACGCCTTACGATTTTTTCAGAACGATGGAAAATGCAGCAGGAGAGGATTTGGGATGGTTCTGGAAAGGATGGTTTTTTGAGAAATACACCCTCGATCAAAGCGTAAAAGAGGTTACTTATGTGGAGCAGAACCCAGAGGAAGGTGCCGTTATTACCATCGAAAACCTCAACCAGTGGGCGATGCCAGTAAAGATCGAAATAGAGGATATTTCTGGGGTTAAAACCCGCATGGAGTTTCCCGTTGAAATATGGCAAAGAGGAGGTACTTGGACTTTCAAAACCAAAACTACGCAGCCGTTGAAGTCGGTGGTAGTGGATCCAGATAACAGTTTGCCAGATGTCAACCCGTCTAACAACACATGGAAGCCCCTTAATTTTTCGGGCTCTGCGGTAAATTAAGACGAGAACTCAAATTATCAAATTAAAAAAACCTCGAAGTATTCGAGGTTTTTTTAATGCATTTTAGACGGTAATCAGCATGGCTCCATAGGAGTAACCGCCACCAAATACGGTAATAACGATATTTTGTCCCTTCTGAAACTTGTCCTTGTTTTCGGAGAGGGCGATGGCACAGCCTGCCGAACCGGTGTTGCCTAGGTATTGAATATTAGAAATAAGCTTTTCGAGAGGAATACCTAAGGTGTTTATCACGTTGAGGCTAATTCGGTGATTGGCCTGGTGGGGGATCAGGTAGTCCAGGTCATCTATCGTCAAGCCGCAGTCTTCTAACACCTGCTTGCTAACCTTAGGCATAAAAAGACAAGCATTTTGGAATACATCCCGTCCAAAGGGCATTACCACACCCCGATCGTTTGGCCGCAGTACAACGGCCTCAACAGCCTTGCCACTGGTGGCCGCTCCGCCCGTTATAATTTTCTGGATATGCATGTCCTGATCCGAGAGCCGCTCCTTGGAAATGAGCAATGCGGAGGCTCCGTCGCCCCAAAGGTGACCCGAAACCGTGTCCATTTCGTTATAATAGGCCGTGTTATGGTCCGAGACGATCACGAGGGCCTTAGTGGCTTTCCCCATAGCAAAATAGCCCTCTACCACTTCTAGGGCGTTCAGGAAGGACGAACAGGCCGTAGAGAGGCTAAGAACGGGTATGTTGGGTACCTGTATATGGTGTTGAATGGCATGCCCCAGGGTTACGATGGTGTCGTAGGGGGTGTAAGTGGCACCGACAATCAAGTCAATTTCCCCCTTATCGTAGGGCATATCTGCTAATAAAAGATCGACGGCTGCCATGGCCATGGTAGCGGTATTTTCATCTTCTCCGGCTTTGCGCCGTTCAAATATTCCTGTTCTTTCAGAAATCCATTCGCTGGAGAGATTGTTGAGTTTAGTAAAGTGCTCGTTTCCAACTACTTGGCTGGGATAGTAATGGCTGATGGTATTAATATACATGATTGGGAAGTTGACTTCGCAAACTATAATTCAAGTTTAGTTTCGAAAGTTAAATATTTCGTAGAAATCGTAGTATTTAATATTTGAAGAATCTAACATTACATTCTTAAAATACCAAAAATATTAAAATATTGGGGCAATGGCCCGACGCGATTGAAATTTTTAGAGTTGTTCATAAAGTCGGATTAATTTTAGTTGTTCGTGAGACCAATTATAATAGGAGGCAGCGGCGTTTCGACCGTTTTCCCCCATTTGAAGGGCTTTGTCTGGGTTGTCGTACAGCCAGCGCAATTTGTTTGCTAATTCGATAGGTTGGCTTGGGTCAATACAAAACCCACAGGCATGCTTTTCTACTACTTTCCTGTACAGCTCGAAGTTGGAGGTAATAACAGGAAGCTGCAAGGCCATATATTCAAATATTTTGGTGCTGTAAGAATCTGGATAGTCGGCCAGGGGCTTCAACAGAGCTATCCCTGCTGTAGCATCGGCAGCCTTTGCTAAGGCTATCTTAAGGTCGGTATACCCGTAAAACAAAAGGTTGGCCTCTACCTGGGTTTGGCTCATAAGCCTTTCAACTGTTTGGTTCGATAGCCTTTGTTGGCCGAACAAATGTACTTTGAATTTTGGGAATTCTTTTTTTAACAAAGCAAAAGCTTCTAACATCGTATCAAAACTTCGTTCCAGAGATAGTACTCCGCAGTAAAAAAAGACAGGAAAATCGGCGGTCGGGTCTTTGGAAGCATACCTATCCACAAAATCGAGGTCTACATAATTATGAATGACCGCTACGGGATGCTGCGTTGGTGGTAGGCTCTTTAAATAGGCATCTTCTGTAAGAACAAGGGCAAAATTACGGATGGCCATGCGATGCCAGAGAGCCCATAAGGTTCGAAATAGATAACTTTTATGCTGTGTTTTGATAGAAAATTTTTGGGATAAATTCTCCTGAATCTCATAGATCACTTTGGCTCCGGCCCAACGGAACAAGAATGCTATAGGGATGAGCTCGGGAACAAAAATATGCACAATATGTGGACGGATGGCCCAGCATTTGAGTAATGCCCTCAAATGCACCCATAATATGCGCGACACCAAGCCCTGGTAATAAGGAAGGGAGATAAACCGAATGTTGGCCGAGTGCGTAGTGGCAGGGGCGTTGGGCAAGCAGCAAAATACTTGAAAGTGATTGGAAAGGGCAGGGGCTATTTTATACACGATACGTGGATCGGTGGGAGGATGTATAGTGCTCAGTAGGAGTACGCGCCTGGTCATACCTGTTCCAACATAGTTTCGGTCAAATGCGTGCCAATTCGGTGGGCTCCTGCCAATAATGTATCCGACAGTTGTTGGCGGGTAGTAAAAGGGCCCGAGACTTTGAGAGCCATGCTGGAAGGTAATAGGCCTCTGAGCTGCCGAACGATGGGTACGATGGCGTCAGAGGAACCGTAGTCCGATGCAATATGTACGAAGTCGGCCTGAACATCCGTACATATTTCACAAGCAGTGTGCAGTTCAAAGGAATCTAAAAAACGAGTCTCGATGACGACCTTGAGCAGGGCCTGGTGTTGACGTGCCAGGGCCTGGATGCTAGCCAGCTCTTCGGCAATAGACAGATAGGCCATGGATTTGAATCGGGCCAGATTCATGACCACATCAAGCTCGGAGGCACCCTGCTCAAGGGCGAGCTGAGCCTCTAGCCTATTGACTTCGGGCAGATGCTCGCCATGAGGGAGCCCCACCATACTCACGATTTCTATAGGAATGGGGCAATACTCCATCATAGAAGCCACATAACCCACATAGGATGGCACCACACAGATCCCCTTGGCTTGGAAGACCCAGGCCTCTTCGCAGAGCTTACGTATCTGGGTCTCGGAGGCTATGGGCGTCAGCAAGGTATGATCGATATAGGAGGCTAATGGCTGCATCAAACGAAGGTTAGTGTACACAAAAACCCTATCTAAGGATAGGGCTTTTGCTATTTCGAAAAGAAGCTAATGCTAAGCTTTTTCAGTGGGAACGTCTTCTGTTTCTCCTTTAGGAGCCGTAAAGAGTTCGGGCACAAATTTGTATAGCAGGTTGTACCAGGTGATAATTTTCTTAATGTCGGAAATATACACTTTGCTACGGTCAAACTCGGGTAGGATAGCATCTAGGAATTCTAGCAACTCCTTGTCCGAGGCCGTTTTTACTGCCAAGTTTACTGACTCGCCGTGTGCCTCGTTGATTTTTAAGAATACATCGGCTAGGGGAACGGACTCTTCGGCCCCCTCGGTAAATATAGAAACGTCTTTCAACACCGAAACCCGGGCGGTGGGACCTATCAGGGTTTTTTCTGGCTTGTCTGAAAGGCTTTCAACGATTACTCCTGCACGACTAGGCTTTAGAATGCGGTAAAGGCCACTTTTGCCCGACACATTTGCAATATCCTTAAGCAATTCCATTCCGCTGTTTTCTGTTTGTTCGCTCATCTCTTTCTGGGCAATTGGTTTATTAAACTAGGTTTATGCTTTAATTACTTCTCTTTAATAGGGTAGTTACAACTACCGATTGGGCTGCAAAATAAGTCAAAGATTCATCTGGAAACAACCTTACTGCTTATTCCAATTTTTGAAACGTCGTGTTATACGATTCTATTGCCTGCAAAATGCCCTCGCTGCCCTGGTGCTTTTCGGCCGAGGTAACGAACAGAGGCGGGATTTCTTCCCATAGTTCGGCTAGTTTTTGGCTGTAGGCTTCTACCTGCTGCTCCACCTGGTAAGGCTTAAGTTTGTCGGCTTTGGTAAAAACAATATGGAAGGGGATGCCCGCTTCACCAAGACTGAGCATAAACTCCAAGTCCGCTGCTAGGGCTTTATGACGGATGTCTACCAATACAAAAGTACAAACCAGGTTTTCACGATAGTGAAGATAATCATGAATCATTTTTTCCCATTTTTCGCGCTCCACTTTGCTCACCTTAGCATAGCCATAGCCCGGCAGATCGACCAAGTACCAGATGTTATTGATGATAAAATGGTTGATTAACTGCGTTTTTCCTGGTTGTTGGGAAGTTTTGGCTAAGGCCTTTTTACCCGTAAGCATATTGATTAGCGACGATTTCCCTACATTAGACCGTCCTATAAAGGCGTATTCAGGAATATTGGGCTCCGGACACTTCATATAGTCGGAGTTGCTCATTACATATTTAGCTTCCAGTATTTTCATGGTTATCGTAGTGATTTATCAGACCCAGATTGTCTAGCCCATGGGGTAAGGGCTTCGGCCATATTGCTGAACTTAGCCGACGGGTTGAACAATTCTGCAGTTTTAATTGTATATCAATGGGGATGCAAAGGTAGTGCTTTCTTCGCTTAATTAGAGACGAGTGCGCCTAAGAATGCCCCATAAGCCTCGGAGCGATGTGGAAATTGATGCCTAGCAATCCCTTTTGGCCCAATAAAAAATCTCGAAGTTTTTAGATGGTACCGCTATCTTTTAACGTTTAAAGTTAAATCGAACGAAAATAAAAACAAGTATGAATTTTCAAAAAATGAGAGGGGTAATGACCCTGCTATGTGCATGCATGATTAGTTTTTCGGTGCTTGCCGAAAAGAAGACCGACAAGGATGGTACCGAGACTGAAAATGGAATTGTGTTTGAAAAAGGGGATTGGGCCTCTATATTGAAAAAGGCCAAGGCATCGAAGAAAATAATTTTCTTCGATGCTTATACTACCTGGTGCGGTCCTTGTAAGCTATTGCAAAAGAATGTTTTTACCCGGAAAGATGTCGCCGAGGTATTCAATAAGGATTTTATTAATGTAAAGTTCGATATGGAAAGTGGTGAGGGCCTGATGCTCGCCGAAAAATATCCTTTACAGGGCTATCCTACCCTGATGTTTATCGATCCGGACGGAAAGGTCGTTAAAGAAGTTTTGGGCTATCAGAAGGCGGAATACCTCATTAAGGTGGCCAAACAAGTGCAAAAGGAAGAGACACCCAGTTTGTAGGCGTTGCTAGTCTTTTTGGACGTAATAGGATAAAGGAAAGGGACCTTACAAGCTAGCTTGTAAGGTCCCTTTCCTTTGATACCTAAATCTTTTATTCGTAATAGTTGGGTACGCGGTGACCACTATTTTCGAGCAGGCGATCTTTACGGAACAAGGCCACGTCGGCATTTACCATATCATTCACCAAAGCTTTTAGGTCGTATTTGGGTTTCCAGCCGAGTTTGGTCATCGATTTGGTAGGATCTCCAATGAGGAGTTCTACTTCTGTCGGGCGGAAGTAGCGGGGATCTACCGCAACGACTTCTTTACCGATTTCGATTTGGAATTCGGGATTGGTACATTTAGCCACTTTAGCTATCTCTTGGGCTCCTTCGCCACTGAAGGCCAGCTCGATGCCCACTTCGGCAAAGGCCATGCGTACGAAATCCCGGATGCGGGTCGTCACACCCGTGGCAATCACAAAGTCTTCGGCCTTCTCTTGCTGCAGTATTAACCACATGGCTTCCACAAAGTCTTTCGCATGTCCCCAGTCTCTTTGCGCGTCGAGATTACCCAGGTATACCTTATCTTGTAGGCCAAGGGCGATACGTGCAACGGCACGGGTGATCTTCCTGGTTACGAAAGTCTCTCCGCGCAAGGGAGATTCATGGTTGAAAAGGATTCCATTCACCGCATACATATCGTATGCTTCCCGGTAGTTGACCGTTATCCAGTAGCCGTACAGTTTGGCAACGGCGTAGGGTGAACGGGGGTAAAAAGGCGTTGTTTCGGACTGTGGGACTTCTTGCACCAGACCATACAACTCCGAAGTAGAAGCTTGATAGATGCGGGTCTTTTTGGTAAGGCCCAGTAGCCGAACGGCTTCTAGGATTCTCAGCGTCCCAATACCATCTACATTGGCGGTGTATTCGGGCTCTTCAAAACTAACCTGCACATGCGACATAGCCCCCAGATTATAAATTTCATCGGGCTGAACTTCTTGAATAATCCGGATGATATTGGTAGAGTCGCTCAAGTCTCCATAATGAAGGTGGAGTTTTGGGTTCTTCTCATGGGGATCTTCATAGATATGATCGATCCGTTGGGTATTAAAAAGGGAGCTCCGGCGCTTTATGCCGTGTACTTCATACCCTTTTTCCAACAACAATTCGGCAAGATATGCACCATCCTGACCCGTGATTCCTGTAATTAGCGCCTTCTTCATTTTAAGAGATTATCGATAAATATAGTGTTTGTTTAATTGTCATATGCGGAGTTCAATACAAAGCTTTTTTTTATATCGACCCGGTCCGTAAGGATCACCGCCGAGGGAAATATATCTTTTATCTGTTCTAGGTAGGATTGAGCGTCGGCACGATACATAAAATCGCCGGCTTTTACCCGATAGGTGGGTTGGGAGTAACTAATATATGGTACGAGCTCCGGAAACTGGCGATAAATATAAGACTTCGCATCGTCGGCTTGTTGGCGTACATTGCCTACATAAAGCTGAATTCGAAAGCCACTGATGTATTTTATCGACTTATTCTGATCGGCAAGGGCAGCCAAGGCCTTATCCAGTTGCTTGTTTACGGCATCGGGATTGTCCCGCTTAGTGTCATTTGTCTCTGGTTTGTTTTCCTTTTCGTTGGTTAGGAAAGTTCCCGATATCACGGGGGCTTCATAGTCGTAGCGGGGCCTTACAGACGATAAATCCTCTGAGTGTATATTGGTACTGCTCCGCAAATAGGTTTTCTTGGCGCAACCGGCGAGGAAAATATTTCCTAGCAGTGTGATAGCTAATAATACCTTGTTAAATAAGCGCATAGTTTTCATTAAAGCTCATTGGAATCACAAACTTAACTAAAATTGCATGAATCACCATAACACCATATTTTTGAATCTATTGGTTAACTTTGAAAATTATTAGCCTTATTTCGTAGATCAATGCTTACAAATGCCTCCTTACTGCCCTATAATACCTTTGGGATAGCCGCTCAATCAAAATACTTAACTACTGTAACTTCCGAAGACGAGCTTGGTAGCGTGCTGGCCGATGCCTCTTTTCAGTCTATAGACAAGCTGCTGCTAGGCGGAGGGAGTAATGTGCTTTTTACAGCCGATTTCGAGGGGTTGGTTATTCTAAATAGGATGGGTGGAATCACCCTGACAGGCCAAGATCAGGATCATATCTATTTGAGGGTCGGAGCTGGGGAGGTTTGGCACGACTTTGTGATGTATTGTGTAGAAAATGGATATGCGGGTATAGAAAACCTATCGCTAATTCCGGGTACGGTAGGAGCCGCTCCCATGCAAAATATAGGAGCTTACGGAGTGGAGGTAAAGGAGGTAATCGAATCGGTAGAGGCGATGTCCGTTTCTGAGGGCACCAAGCGGGTGTTTTCGTCTAGTGAATGTCAGTTCGGCTATAGGGACAGCATTTTTAAAAGAGAATTGAAGGGCCAATATATGATAACGGCCGTCAATTTCCGGCTCAATAAGCACCCCAACTTAAAGCTTACTTACGGGGATATTGAAAAAATATTGGACCAAAGGCCCGACTCGGAGCGGTCTATTCGGGCAGTAAGTGAAGCCGTTATAGCCATTAGGCAGAGTAAACTCCCCGACCCGGCTGTAATTGGCAATGCCGGAAGCTTTTTTAAAAACCCTGAGATTTCAAATTCACAATTTGAAACCTTAAAGGCCCAGTATCCTACTTTACCTGGCTACCCGTTACCCGGTGGAGCAGGAGTGAAGGTGCCGGCCGGATGGCTCATCGAGCAGTCGGGTTGGAAAGGCTATCGCGAAGGCTCCATTGGCGTGCATGACAAGCAAGCCTTGGTGCTGGTCCACTTTGGAGGAGGTACTGGGGCGGCTATCAAAAATCTTTCAGAACGAATACAAGCATCTGTTTCTCAAAAATTTGGAATAGCGCTCTCTCCAGAGGTTAATTTTATTGGTTAATTCTCTCCCCTTCCTGCCGGTTTAGGGAGTATATAAGATCCTTTGCGTTCGGGTATAGTCTTTAGTGACTATCCTCAATAGATAGGTGTCGGGCTCGAGGCCAGTTAGCTCCACTTCGGCCTGTGCGACCGACTCGAAATCATAGGACCGGATCAGAATTCCACCCCGGGTGAAGAGTTCGATTCGCTTTATAGGCGAGGCCTCAGACTGTATCCGAACGATGTTGGTGACCGGATTGGGAAATACGACCATGGCGGCTTGGCCTTGGGCGATCCCGGTAACCAGCCTGTCTGCGCTCTTTTTTATATATTGGGTCGATATGATCTCGCTCTCTATGCTCGGATATATGGCCCGAATACTGTAGGTGACGGGCATACCTTGCTTCGCTTCTGAATAGATAAAACTGTTCTGCTGAGCCGTCAGTTGAACGACAATATGGCCAGCTGAAAGCGGATTGGAATCGTAGATGTCCAACTGATAGCCTTCTATACCGGGAAGTAGGTTCCAAGTGAGTTCGACCTCCTCACGAGGCTCGGTGGCCGAAAGCGATAGGGGTTGAAGGGCTTGATATGGGCTGATAGGGGTATGGTGAAAGGCTAGTGCCCTAAAGCCTTCTTGATTGCTGAGAAAGGGCCCTACATATACCCAAGGCGCGGTGTTGAGTCCGGTATAATGGTATTTGGAGGGAAGGTATTTGATTAAACTATCGGACCCGACTTCCTTGAGTGTCAATATAATCCGGTTGGCGTCGGCTCTTCCTGATTTTAACTTTTTCCATTCTTTGTTCAAATAAAAGAAATCCTTCATGGAATATATCGATTGAGGCTCTAGGCTCCCTTCAATATTATGAACCAGGGTGTCCTTGGGGTATACCATGCGCTGATAGTCTTCAAAGACCAGGGTAATCTCATCTCGCTCGGGGGTAGAGTAATAGGCCTTCTGAAGGCTTGGGGAGCTGATTTTCTTTTTTTGGTTATAATGGTAATAACCTGCCATATCGGCCAGCTCTTGTCCTAACTTCAAATATCCTTCCAACCCATAATGAAAGCCATTCCAGCCCGTTGCCCCCAAGGCGGCATAAGGTTGTATGATAGGATATTTTTTATTTAGGGTGCGCTGTTGCTCTCGCAGTACCCCAATTCTATCGTCGTAGGGACCACCTCCGAAAAGGGGGAGCTGGAATACATATATTTTTTCTACATTAGGGATGTCTTCCTGCCATTGCTGCATGAGGCGGTCGAAGACCGGCGCCCAGGACAAAGGGTCGTTGGAAGAGGCTTCCGTTTCTCCCTGCCAATACATAATCCCTTTAACGTGTGAAAGCAGGCCGGTTCGCTGGGCCATGTTGAGCAGCCCTCCATAAGCGGTAGAAACGTCGGCATGGTCTGCCTCGTTTCGGTTGGTTAAATATTCTATAGAGGCTCCTGCTAAGGCGCCGTTGATCACACAGGTGGGGATTTGGTAGCGCTCGGCGATCTGTTTTTGAAATTCTATCCCAAAAATACCTACCCTAGGGCCTAGGTCGTTGGATAGGCCCCAAGCCTGCCCAATATTTGCGGCGAAGCCCATGGTGCGGCAGTATTCGTGACGGTAGGTATAGTCCACCTCCCAGGCTACGGCGTTGGACTGGCCATAGATAATATAAAAATCGCCAGCTACTAAGTCTACTTTTCGGACCAATAACGAAGAATCCTTACTACTTTTTTTTACGTAAACCTCTATAGCATATTCGGCTAGTTCCGCTTTGAGCCTGGTGGTTAGGGTAAAGCTGGATGCGTTTCCATTACTATAAACTAGCGGAAAGGAGCTGTATCCGAATCGTTGGTTGTTCCGGTAGGTGACAAGGGTGAGCTGTTGGAAATCGGACGGCTGGGCAGTGCCAGTGAGGCTTACTACGGCATGGTTGTCCTGCTCACGAGCAAATAGCTGCTTATTGTCGGGTAACCCATTGAAGGTAATGGGCCCAAAGGACTGTCCGCTAGTGGCGGAGTACACCAAAATAAAGCCTGCTATTAATGCTAATTGCAGGGTAAATCTTATTAATGAAGACATGGAGGGTGTTTCCTTTATAAAATAAATGCACAGTTTAGAACAAAAAATTCTATATTTTTTAGATATAAAACAGACAAATATACACAATAATAATTATGATTTGGGCAAATTGATTTGGGGCAAGTAAGGGGTTTTTGGTGGGGAAAGGGGCCTCTGGACTATCAATATAGGCCAATAGTGGCTGTGGATGGGCATAAAAAAACCGAATACAAGATTTTACTTGCAATCGGTTTTTTAAAGATTTTATAAGGTATTATTATTCGAAACACAAGGAAGCGGCACCTAGTAGGCCTGCATCGTTGGCTAAGGTAGCTCTTTTGATATTAATCGTTTTCAGGTAATACGGTGTTAACCAATAGTTAAGCCTTTCGTTGATGGCCGGCATGATAAACTCAAAAGATGCGGATATACCCCCACCAATCAAGATGGTAGTGATGTCGAGGATACGAACCATGGATACCAGTCCTTCTCCAAGCATATAGCCCATTTCGAGGAAGATTTGCTTGGCTAGTTCATCGCCGTTGGTGGCTGCTGCCACTAATCCCGTGGTAGAGATGGTCCCGTCCGATGGCAATTGCGTGCTCCCGGTATAGTTAGCGCGCATCTGATTGGCCATGTCCAATAGTTCCTTTTTCCCTATATTTCTTTCTAGAACTTTTTCATTCCGAGAGGGAACATGTCCAGGTTCCATGGCATTTCCGCCACCGCCTTTAAAGACCTTTTTGTCGATAATGGCAGCCCCCCCAATTCCGGTTCCGAGGGTAACGAATATATAGTCCTCTGGAAGCTTGTCTTCACCGAAATAATACTCTCCTAGAGCCGCCGCATTGGCATCATTTTCTAAGAAAAAATCATGATCAGGAAACCTTTTTTTGAGATCAGGAACAATTTCCATTCCGTCGATTTCTGGAATAGCCGTTATTTCGATTAAAGTAGTACGGTCGCGGGTGATGAGTCCAGGTACGCCAATTCCAACTCTAGAGACCTCAGGGAACTCTGCCAGCTGCAACGAAATGGCATCTCCGAGGCGCTCAATGAAATGGCCCGAGGTACGCCAGCTCGCGGTATCGTGGCTATAAAAGTTCGAGATTCTTCCATTTGTAGCGTCAACGATTCCCATTTTCACGTTCGTACCGCCCACGTCTATACCAAGATATTGTTCCATGAAATATAAAATACGGGTTTAATAAATAATTTTAAAAATACGCAATTTAATCAAATAGCTAAATTTTTTTCTCTTAATCCAAGTCTCCCAATTGGGGTCGGATGAGTATTTCTTCTATTAATGCACTGTTAGACAGTGACTTGGCCGACCATATGGTTTCTGCAATATCTTTTGAGGAAATGAACCTTTCTTCGGGCAAGTCGGTTCCTTGCCAGCTATCTGTATAGGTTGCTCCCGGCAAAATAGCCGTAACCTTTACGTCAAAAGCCTTCATTTCCTCTCTTAACACTTTGGTCATTCCTAACAGGGCAAACTTGGAAATGCAGTAAGACCCGCCATTGGGATAAGCCATGATGCTGGCCGTAGAACAGATATTGAAGATATGGCCTTTTCGGACTTTTATCATATCGGCGACCAGCCCTCTTGTCATTCGATAGGCACTGTAAACATTGGTTTCAATGGTTTTTTCGAGGACTCCTTCCGCTTCGTTATGGATCTGTCCTGGCATAAATACGCCGGTATTATTGATTAATACCTCTATGTTCCGATTCTTTTTCTTAATAAATTGTAAAAATTCCTGTGTTTCTGCGGCATCGGATAGGTCGGCCGTAAAGGTCTCCAACGACTGATCCGGGTAAGTGAGCGACATTTCCTTTTGTAGCTTTACAAGATCTGCCTCGTTTCTGGCGCAGGTAATTACGTCATATTTTTCGGCCATAAACTTGGAAATTATGGCTTTCCCTATACCTTTAGTTCCTCCTGTGACAACGAGTAATGGATTCATTTTTCTGTTTGCTTTACTTTTTTGCCTAATTTTCCCGAAAATATTGAAATGATTTAAGAATCTATGTCTATAATTGGTAAATACTTTATTTTTTTGGGTAGTTTATTCTCAAAAGGCGAGAAAATCGCGGTTTATTGGCGTCGATTTATGGAAGAATGCGTGGGGCTAGGGGTGAGCTCTATCTTTCTGGTCGCCATCGTTTCAACCTTTATTGGGGCCGTTTCCTGTATCCAAACGGCCTATAACCTGGTGAGTCCTATCATCCCCGTGTCGACGGTCGCACTTATTGTTCGCGATATGGAGATTCTGGAGCTCGCTCCTACCATTACCTGTATCGTATTGTCGGGCAAAGTGGGTTCTAACATCGCCAGTGAGCTTGGTACCATGCGAATTTCTGAGCAAATCGATGCTTTGGAAGTCATGGGGATCAATTCTTCGTCTTATTTGGTTTTACCGAAGGTATTGGCTGCCATGTTTACCTTTCCCATGTTGGTGGTAATGTCCGCCTTTCTAGGGATTTTAGGAGGCTATTTGGCGGGTACTATGACGGGGGTGATTACCGAAAGAGATTATATGTACGGAATTAGAGACTCATTTGTTCCCTACAACATTTTCTTTATGTTGGTTAAGCCATTCGTTTTTGGTTTTTTGATCTCTACCATTTCGTCTTTTCAAGGGTTTTATATTCAAGGTGGAGCCTTAGAAGTAGGGAAAGCCAGCACCCAGGCCGTTACCAACAGTTGTATCGCCATCCTAATCGCCGATTTCGTTTTGGCTCAGTTGCTGCTCTAAAAATAATAAATCCAATTCGGAATGATTGAGATAGAAAATATTAAGAAGGCATTCAAAGATAAGGTCGTACTAAAAGGCATCTCGACGGTCTTTCAGAAGGGTAAAACCAACCTGATCATTGGGGGGAGTGGTACCGGCAAAAGTGTACTCCTAAAGACCATGATAGGGCTCATTAGGCCCGATACCGGTCGAGTGCTGTACGATGGGCGCGATTTTTATGAAGGAGATGCCGAAGTAAAGCAGGCCATACGCCGGGAAATGGGCGTACTTTTTCAGGGAGGAGCCCTCTTCGACTCCCAAACGGTAGAACAAAATGTGCGGTTCCCTCTCGACATGCTCACCAACCAGAGCATGGAAGAAAAGAAGGAACGGGTAGCCTTCTGTCTTAAGAGAGTAGGGCTAGAAGGTACCGGTCAACGCATGCCGTCGGAAATAAGTGGGGGCATGAAAAAGCGTGTGGGTATTGCCAGGGCCATCGTGATGAACCCTAAGTACCTTTTTTGCGACGAGCCCAATTCAGGCCTCGATCCCCTCACTTCTGTGAAAATTGATGCCCTGATCAAAGAAATAACGGAAGAGTTCGATATTACAACCGTCATCATTACCCACGACATGAACTCGGTGATGGAAATTGGCCAGCATATCAGTTTCCTTTACCAAGGGGATAAGCTCTGGACGGGAGAAAATACGGAAATTGTCAATACCGACGTTCCAGAACTCCAAGAGTTTCTGTTTTCCAATAAACTGCTGCGCGACTTAAAGCCATAGCGGTCTTATCACCTTTTGAGCTTCGCCGGAAGGGCATCCCTCTCCTTCCAATAGGTGAGAGCCAGCAATACGATGATAATACCCATGTGAATGGCTACGGATATGCCCAAGTGCTTAAAATGGAATAAAGACGACAGGGCAATGACCGATCCTCCCAGTACCATATACCCCACAGCCGACTTTATATCGTAAGGAACAGGATAATATTTCTGGCCCAAAAAGTAGCAGAGCGTCATCATAACCAGCCCCGAACAGGCAAATGCAATGGCGAAGCCTAAGTACCCAATATGAGGAACGAGTCCGAAGCTTACCAACACCGTCACGGCGGCCCCCGTAAGGGTCAGGTAGGTGCCGTATTGGGTCTTGTCGGTCAGCTTAAACCAGGTGGCTAGGTTGTAATAGATACCTAAGAAAAGGAAGCCTGCCAAGAGCCAAGGAACGATCGGTAGGGCTTCGTGGTACATTTTTCTCTTCAAAAATAAGGATGCCAATAGGTCCAAATTCAGGGCTATGCCTACCCACATGATCACACAGATGATGATAAAGTATTTCATGATTCTGGCGAATACTATAGGAGCATTTTTGTCCTCTCCTTTGGAAAAAAAGAAAGGCTCAGCAGCATATTTAAAAGCCTGAATAGCCAGGTTCATGAAAATCGAAAGCTTATAACACTGTCCATAGATACCGATAGCCTCTTTGGTGGTACGGCCCGGATAAAAATTTCGGGGGAGTAGGAATTGCATAATCGATCGATCGAAAAGCATATTGACCACCGCAGCGGCATTCATGATCATAATGGGAAAGGCATACACCCACACCGGCTTAAATAGCTGTCGGTTAAATACGAACCGGAAATCGGCTAGCTCCTTGCGCAACATCCATAGGAACAAGCCGTTTGCGATGAGGTTGGCTAGGATAATGTAGTCGGGTGCCCGGTTGGGGTCATAAAAGAGATCGATAAAGGGCTTAAGTGCCGACAAGTACTTCTCTTGGGAAATATCCCGACACACCAGTAGGAAAAAAAGGTTAAGAAAAATTGTGATCAGAATATTGGCAACGCGTATGCCGACAAATTTTTTGCCTTTTCCTTCTAAGCGGAGCCGAGCAAATGGGATGGATACGATAGCATCGATGGCCATGATAATGGCGAACCATTTTATAAGCCTAGTATGTTCGGGATAATGGATGTAATCGGCTATTTGGTCGGCATTGAGCATCATAAGGCCCGATCCAATAGCACTCACCAAAATGACTGCCGACAGAATGAGGTTATAATATTGCTGGCGGTCGGCTTCTTTTCGGGCAAACCTAAAAAAGGCCGTTTCCATACCAAAAGTGTATAGTACTAGCGAGAGTCCCGCGTAAGCATATAACTGTACCTGCACCGCGAGCTCGTCCGCTACAAAAAGTTTGGTGTGTAAGGCTACTAATAAATAGTTTAAAAACCGGCCTAGCATCGTACTGATTCCATACACCGCGGTGTCACTGGCTAGTTTTTTAAGAATACTCATAGGGGTTATTTTCCTTTATTGTTTTACTTGCTGTACTGGGCGGTACACACCCAGCACAATCCGACCGACAAAGATGTGCATAAGTAGGGAATTTTAAAGGACTTAAAACTAAAAAGTCCTCCTCAGAACGGATCTTGAGGAGGACAACATACAATTATATAAGACCAGTGGCCTTTAATGGGGCTTATTTGCCTACATTGCGAATGAGCCTTTCACATAAATCTTCAATACGCTTCCAGTCTTCATCCGATTTTAGATTGAGATCGATGAAGGTGTCGCGGTAATCGGCAGAAATGGTGAGGTAGTATATTCCGGCGGTCAAAAAGGCCATGAGGGCTCCGGTATCTTCGTAATTGGGGAGTTTACCGATCTTCTCCATTATTTTCAAAGCGCTGGCATTGCGGGTGTCGGTGAGCATGGGTTTACCCGTACCAATCTCCCAGCGAAGGAGGTCTCTGGTCGCTTTCCGACTCCGCATATCCCTTAAAAAGGTAATATTTACCTTTGTCAAGGCTTCAGTCGCCTCTTCAGGACTGATAGGGCCCATATCGGCCAGATAGTCGTCGGCTGAAGTGGAAGTATATAAGCCAGATTTCACATATTGTTCCATCAGTCCATCCACGCTTTCAAAGTATCGATAGATCAATACTTTGTTTACTCCGGCTGTACGGGCAATAAGATTAACACCAACTTTCTCAGTTCCATATTGTTCGATTACGTCCCCAACGGCCTTTAGGATTTTTCCTTTGGTACGCTCTCGATCTCTTTTTTTTACTTTTTCAACTTTCATGTGGGTTGCGTTTTAGTAATAATAATTGGTAAATATAGGTCTTTGACTATAAATTGTTTCGTACGAATTAGGCTTATATGTCACCAATATGGGCAAAAAGGTTTATTAATGAAAGGTTATTGAGATTAAAATGTGATTAAAATTTACATTAATAAAATAAAAACAATAAATAATAGGAATATTTCTGTAGTGTTTTCTGTGTTGGAGCCTAGTTTAATAAACCTTTAATTCTGTTTAGTGACATTATACTCCGACGAAAAGTGAATATGAAACACTACTAAACATCCGCTAAACTAATTATTAAGAGAGTTTAAAGTCTTTTATTGGAATTGCTATCTTTGTACAAACTCAGAATCCATATGTTTTTTTCGAAAACCTGTGAGTATGCCATTCGCGCCGTACTCTTTATTGCTAATCGATCGGAAGATGCTCCTAAGGCAGGAATTCAGGAGATTGCCCAAGGAATCGACTCGCCTGGTCATTTTATCGCTAAGATCCTACAAGTCTTGGTTCGGAACGGGCTAATACAATCAACCAAAGGCCCCAATGGGGGCTTCTATATCGATTCCCAAAACAGGCAGTATACCTTGGCCGATATCGTCAAGGTTGTCGACGGGGAAAGGCTCTTTAAAGGTTGTGGGCTCGGCTTAAGCCAGTGCTCAGAGACCAAGCCCTGTCCGCTTCATGAGTCATTTAAAGGGATCCGTCAGCAGATTTATGAAACCCTAACTTCTACAAAGATCGGGGAGTTCAACGAGGCGCTCAATCAAGGCCTACAGTACCTGAAGGAGCGATAAGTTACCAAACTAAACCAATGCGTATGAGGTGGTGGGTATTTGTATACATAATAGGGCTAGCTTCTTGCCTTTGCGAAAAGCCTCAGCAGGAGCCTGCCGAGGTGGCTGGCATCCAGTTACTGGGGGCATTGCCAAGCCGGGCGGTCGATCCGGCCAATAATCCAAGCACTCCAGAAAAAGTGGCCTTAGGCCGTTTGCTCTTTTACGATCCTATATTGTCGGGCGATCGGGACGTGGCCTGTGCGACATGTCATTTGCCAGAGTTTAATTATGCAGAGTTTTTAGAAACCTCTATTGGGGTCAATGGCCAAGGGAGTGGCACCAAGCGACATTTTAAATTGCCCAACGATATTCCATTTACCAAGCGCAATGCGCAGGCAGTACTAAATGCCGCTTTCAATGGAATAGAGAATAACAAGGCCTATCAAGCCGAGATGGCCCCTATGTTTTGGGATAATCGGGCTAAGGGCTTAGAAGAACAAGCCCTTTTACCGATTAAGACCTTAGAAGAAATGCGTGGTCGCCAGTATTCGGAGGAGGAGATCCTCCCGGAAGTTCTCCGTCGCCTAAGAAAAAATCCCATCTATCAAGGGCAATTTGAGTCGGTATTTGGCAGTGAATCAGAAGCGGTGACCGAACAAAACCTAGCCAAGGCCTTAGCCTGTTATGAGCGATCGCTGATCGCCCCGAATTCGCGTTTTGACCAATATATGCGAGGAGACAGTATGGCGCTTTCTTTGGGAGAAAAAGAAGGGATGAACTTATTTTTGAAAATGGGCTGCGCCCAATGCCATTCCGGCCCTATGTTTTCTGACTACAAATTGCATACCTTAGGAGTGCCCGATAGTAAAAATAGGGCTGAATCGGACTCGGGAGCGAATGGGCAGTACGCGTTTAGGACGCCTAGCCTACGGAATTTGCGCTTTACCGCCCCTTTTATGCATAGTGGTCAATTTGCGACCTTGCAACAGGTACTCCTGTTTTATGAGGATATTGCCGGCGGGAAGGTCTTGAATCCAAGGGTGAAGCCCGAGCAAATCGATACCCTCGCCAGGGGCATGGATGTTAATTTTAAAGATATTTCTAGGGTTGTGGAATTTTTGCAGACGCTTAACGACGACAACTTCGACAAATCGGTCCCTGAGCGTGTGCCCAGTGGATTACCCGTAAAGGGCAATATAGAAAACTGACGGCCGTTGTCAGGGGATTAAACAAGAAAAGTTTTATGATGATGGAAGTTTTTGCCTACCTGTTGGTAGGAGTGGGGCTAGGAGCGGTAGCGGGGTATTTGTGGTCGAGTTCCAAGTACCAGAGGCAGATACAACAAGTTGAGCTGGATGCCCAAAGGTCTATAGCCCAATCGGAGCGAGAGTATACCTCTTTCAAAGCGACTAGCGCACAGCAGCTGATAGGGGCCAACAAGTATTTGCAAGAAAAGACCCAAGAGCTATACTTACAAAAAGAAGCCAATGACCGCCTGATGGTGGAGCTAAGCCAAGCCAGGGAAAAAATGACCCAGGCTCAGGCCAATTTACAAAGCCTCAGGAGCGCCTACACCGAAAGGTCGGAAGAACTCGTGGCCTTAAAAGGCGAGTGGAACAGCTTGCAGTCGGATTTGAATGCGGCTTATCAACAGTTAGCTATTGCGCAGTCCCAGCAGGGCGCCTTAGAAGAGAAGCTTCAAACCCAGAAGGAAGAAATGGAGCGAATGGGCCAAAAATTTAATTTAGAGTTCGAGCATATAGCCAATAACCTTTTGGAGACGAAGGCGGCGAAGTTTACCGAACTCAACAGAAACCAAATGGCCTCTATTCTGGAACCTCTAGGCCAGAATATTCAAGAATTTAAGGCTAGGGTGAATGAGGTGTATGACAAGGAGTCCAAAGAACGATTTTCTTTGGGAGAAAGGGTTAAGGAGCTCGCTGCCCTCAATCAGTTGATTGGTGAAGAGGCCCGCAACCTGACGAATGCTTTGAAGGGGGAGGCCAAGACCCAAGGACGCTGGGGCGAGATGATACTTGAGAATATCCTGGAAAAATCGGGCCTGGTGAAAGGGCGGGAGTACTTTATGGAACATGAGCTCTACGATCGCGATGGCAAGCCCCTACGCTCCGATATGGAGCTTAAGAAAATGCGGCCCGATGCCGTCATAAAATATCCTGATAACCGCAGTGTTATTATTGACTCCAAGGTGTCGCTCAATGCCTTTTTGCGTTTTCTGAATGCTACCGATAAGCAGATACAGCAGCAGGAACTTCAAGCACATATTGCCGCTGTAAAGTCGCATATAGTAGCACTGAGCAATAAAGGCTATGATGATTATGATAAGGCCCTCGACTTCGTCATGCTGTTTATACCGAGTGAGCCCGCTTATATGGCGGCTTTGCAAGGAGATGCCGACTTGTGGAACTACGCCTACGACCGGCGCATCCTCTTACTAAGCCCTACTAACCTGATTACCTCCCTCAAGTTGATCGTAGATCTGTGGAAACGGGAGTATCAGAATCAGAATGCCCAAGAAATAGCAGAGCGAGGAGCTAAACTTTACGATAAGTTTTCTGCCTTTGTTCAGAACATGCAGGATATTGGTCTACAGATCAATAAAGCACAAACCAAATATCAGGATGCATTTAAGCAGCTGACCACCGGGAATGATAATTTGGTACTGCAGGCTACCAAGCTAAAAAATTTGGGATTAAAAACTAAAAAAGTGCTTCCCGAACACCTGCAAGCGGTGTCGGGAAACGAGGAGGGTTAATTGTAGCAAAAGTTTCGATACCGCCTGACCCGTTAGGAGAGGGGAGGTACGTCTGGGAGCCCGATGGCCCACATGGATTGATGTAGCGACTTGGTCGTCATTTTGAGTTCGTGAGTCCGACAAGCGGGTACCTGTATCCTTTGTGGTTGTCGCTCCGAAGAGCCCTCGCCCCCCTAAGTTGGTCGAAGCATAGGCCCCCAAGCCATGCCCCCCGTAGCAACCCCCTAAAACGGGCGAAAGTGTGGTATTGGGTGAAATAGGACTTGGCTGGCCATTGCCAGTGGCCCACTCTCGAGGGATAGTGGCTTGAAGGAAGACGCAAATCATTCCGGGATAAACTTCCATACGAATTATTATTAACGTTGAGTAAAAACCAATTTATAATGGTATAAATGAAAGTCTGGCTTAGGAATCGGATAACCCCAAGCAAAGAGGGTGTAACAAGATCCCCCTACCGAAGACTTTGTGCAAAAGTACCGCCTAAGCAGCTGGGAGCGTTATAAGAATTGTTCCAATCTTTAACATAAACCTGAGCGAAGTGGAATTTGTTTTGCTCTCTTGTTTCATGACCATGCTCTGATGTTCCAACACTAGCCTACCCTTCAATAATAGTAGTTACAGGATCCTTAAAGTGTTTACTTATGAAGCGCCCATTCGCTGGGAGAAACGCCGAATTGCTCCTTAAAGCTTTTTGAAAAGTAAGATAAGCTTTCATATCCTACGGCATAGGCCGTCTCCGACACGGTGAGCTCTTCCTTTCGTAAGAGTTCGGCAGCCTTGTTTAGCCGTATCGTACGGATAAATTCGGTGGTGGACTGGTTGCTGAGGGCCTTCAGCTTACGATGCAAGTTGGTACGGCTTATTTTCATTTCACTAGCAAATTCGTCGACATTGAAGCTGCTTTCGTGCAGGTGAGATTTTACTATCTCTATGGCCGCTTGGAGAAACTTACTCTCCATCTGTGAAAACTCGGGTGTCGATTCTTGGGAAGGGGCTTGGGTAAGCATGCGGTGAAAGGCCTCGTGAAGCTTTTGCCTTTGTTGTAAGAGGTTTTTTACCCTAATCGTGAGCTCTTGCCTGCTAAATGGCTTGGCCAGATAATCGTCGGCTCCCAGCGACAGTCCTGCTAATTTGTCTTCTAAAGTGACTTTGGCAGTCAGTAAAATGATAGGGATATGGCTGGTCCGCTGGTCCGCTTTTAATCGCTCACAAAGGGTATATCCATCCATGAGTGGCATCATGACGTCCGAGAGTATCAGGTCGGGGATCTTGTCGGTGGCCATCGTCCAGCCTTCCTGACCGTTAGCAGCCGATAGCACCCGGTATTGGTCTTGGAATAAGGACTGAATATAGGTGCTCAGGTCGGGATTGTCTTCTACCAGCAATACTATCGGCCGATTGTCGGACGGGGAGTCTGTAGGTTCTCCCTCCAATACCGCCTCGCCTACGGGTGGGTGGGACCAAGGAGACTCGACAATAGGTGTTGATTGGCCCCATGAGTGGGCATCGATGGGTAGCCGTATAGAAAATCGGGTCCCTTGGTGTAGGGTACTGCTCACCTCGATCGTCCCGTTGAGTACGCCTACCAGTTCTTTTACCAGGGCCAGGCCTATGCCTGTTCCCGTATGCTCCTTCTTGGTAGGACTTGTTTGGAAATAGCGATCAAAAATATGCGGAAGTGCCTCTTCGGATATTCCAATTCCATAGTCCTGAATGGTAAGGTGAAGTTCCTTTTCGCTATAGTTGGCCCGCACCATGACCCGCCCCTGCTGAGGGGTGAATTTTATGGCATTGGACAACAGGTTCGTTACAATTTTTTCTAATTTATCGGCATCGAAATAAGCGAATCGGTTGGGTTCTTGCTGTTCATGTAAGAAAATGATCTCCTTGCTTTGGGCCATGGACTCATAGGAGGCAAATAATTGCCTTAGGAAGTCCGACAGATTGCTGAATTGGATGTAGGGTTTCAAATGTCCCGCATCGAGCTTCGAAAGGTCCAAAAGCTGGTTAATCAGCGCATGCAACCGCCTTACGTTCCGTTGCATGATGGGTAGGAGGGTTTCTTCAGGATGTTTCTTGCTAAGATCGTTTAGTGGCTCTATGAGCAGAGTCAATGGACTACGGAATTCATGAGAAATATTGGTAAAGAAGTTGGTTTTTAGGCGGTCAAGCTCTTGAAGGTTTTGGGTCTTAAGTCGATTGACTTCTAAGGCCCTCTCCGAATTGTCCTTGGCAGATTGGTAGTCCATGATAATCTTACCCAGAAACAAGCCGAAGACGAAAATCTCTAAGATAAATAAAATAGTGCCGGCAACGAATACCCATTCGAAATTGAGCCATCCTACCAAATTGACTAATAAACATGAATAACTGATCATACCCAATAGAAATGGGGCAGAATAATACCAGTTTATGGGGTACTTTCTATATATAGCTACCAGATAAAGCACCATGATTAAGCCCTGGCAGGTGATTACCAAATAGGTGCTTGCCAGCAGCCAACGCCATTGATAGTCCATTACAATGGCTAAGGATAGGGCTATAGTAATGGCCAGCAATAAATGGATGAGGCGGCTGACCATAGCCGGGAAGCGGTCGAGAGGGACCAAGGCTTTTATCAGTAGAAAATACCCTATAGGGAGCAAATGGTAGGACAAAAAATTGATCACCACCTGAGCCTTTGGCAGGGATGATAAGGTGGAGCCTAGTACGGCAATAATCCCCCAGAAAGCCAGGGATCGAAAGACGATCATCAGGGAATAGCGCCTAAAGGTAAACTCCTTAATGGCGAAAATACTGAGCAAGAGCACAAAAAATAACCTGATGAATATGAGCCCACTGAAGAACGAAAACAACTTAGCATGGCTGAGTTGTGCTTTCAGGAGCTGGGTAGGCGTGTGGAGCCGAAGGTCGCTACGAAACCCCCTCTGGTTATTGATGCGGAAGTATACGGTGGTGGCACTATCGGGGGGCAAATCGATGGCAAAGGTGGGGGAGTTCTCCAGATAACTCCTAGCCTCCTTGTCGACCAGGTTTCCCCCTCGTTGTCGCCAGTATTGTCCACTGCTGTCGGGGCTGTAGTAGTCGATCCGTTCTATCATGGGGCTCTGCCATTCAAAATAATACCTTTGCTCGGCGGAAGTAGGGTTTTGGACGACACATCGAAACCAGATGCTATGGGAAGAGAAGGGTACTCTGAAATTGCTGGAAGAAATAGGGCTGAAGGCTTCGCCTTTTATATCGTTCAAAGCTAAACTTGCCGTACTATCCACAAAGTACGACGTAGCGAATGATACTGAAGCGGGATGGCTGGAGCTTTCAGGACTCTGACCGTAACTCGAACCATACAATAGTGCAACTAAAATGCACAGAAAAGGGGGAGCCTGAAGGATGGCCGCCAACCGCACTATATTAATGGGGGATAATATTCTGTAGGAATTTGAACTCAATGCTTCACCTGCTCTTGGGTAAGTGTTGCCGGAAAATATTGTTTTTTCCAACTAAAGAAGTACAAATATTGGCAAAATATAGGAATAATTCTATGAGTGGTAAAGAATATTCTAGTGCATTTTATTGAAATTTTTACTTTAAAGAACGACGGAGCCAGGGCGATAAAAAAGGTTGAAGTGGTGCTTCAACCTTTGCAGATAATTGACTAGGTGGTAGGTGTGGGGGGCTCGGTAGGGGCGGCATCGGTAGCCGAAGGGTTACCTTTAAATTTTTCAAATAGCTCCTTTAAGAATTGTTCTACATCAGGAAAATTCGTTTTGAGTAGATCCGTTCCTTTCGTTTTTAATTCTTCGAAATACTCCGGTCCCTTGTCTACCGCCTGTTCCGCTTCCGACTTTAGGTTGCTGGCTTTGGACTTGAGGTCCTCCAAGAGTTTTTCACCTTCTTCGGTTTGAAGGTACTTATGAGCCGCTACTCCTGCTGCAGCCCCTAAGATAAAAGTGGCAAGATGTTTCTTATTAACGCTCATCGCTTAGTTTGTTTTAGGTTTAACTAAAGTTAACAAACTTTTGATTAAAATCATGATAATCAAGCACAAATGCATGGTGGTATGCCAAAACAGCGGAGGGAACATAGGGGGGTATTCTCAGTGTATAGTCCTTTGGAGGGGCTGTTGTGATGGGAGGCCCTGGTAGTACTGAAGGGCCTTTCCATTGCCTAACCGGTGCTGATGGATACCGGCTAAGCAATTTGGATAAGGGGTCATGGCTAATAGATCAACAACTAAATGCCTTTTTCAAAGATTTGAAACTAGCAGCTGCTGCTTTTGTAATGTAAATCTATTACAATGATTGCTTATTATGTTCATAATAGCCCCTTCTATAATTGTTAAGGAATGTTAACCCGAATAAATGGAAGTGCAACTATTTAAAAATCAGCAATTTGATGTTTGTGTCATACAGCCTTCGGATCGGTGAAATTTTGATATATCGAGTCCATAATGCGAACAAAATGCTGGTAGTCGGCCTCACTCAGGTCTCCCCATCCCTTTCTGCGGATCTCGGCTACGATAGGAAAGGCCTTCTGGTAGATACCTTTGCCCGATTTGGTGAGCGATAGTCGAAACTTTCGCCGATCGCCTTCCACAGGCCCCCTTTCTACGAGGCCTTTTTTTTGGAGCAAATCCACGATTCGTGTCACCGTGGGTGGATCCTTAAAAGTGAGTTCTGCAAGTTCGTTCTGGCATATCCCTTTTTGTCTGTAGATATGGTCGATTAATACCCACTGGTCAACCGTTAGATCGAACCCTGCATCTAAAAGACGTTTCTGTAGGGCATTTCTTATTTTCTTAATCGTGATGTCTATTTTAAAAAAATAGGCTCTCTGGTCGGAGTGATGTGTCATATGCTTGCAATGGATTCGATTAGAAACTACTAATCTAATATATAAAGCAGAATAATTATTCGTCTACTAATTATTATGGGACAAAAATATTTTTTCGGTATAGAATATGTCGGAAATGAGCATTAAAATGGATATAAAAAAACCTTCCAAATTTAAAAATTGGAAGGTTTTTTTATTCAATCTTAAGCTAGGCCGAGTTTCGAGCGGCATTAATAATGCCAAACATAGCCCGAACGATAAGCTGGTTATAGACCTCGATGTCTACTGGCAGATTTTTTGGATCCTCTGCCAACATTTGCAAGGCGTACTGTTGAATGGTAATCAAAGGAAGCACGATCCGCTCGCGGGTTTTGATCGACAGCTTAGTAATGTTATTGCTATCGAGTAGTTCCGATTGTCCCGAGACGGTCAACAGCATTTTAAGTGTCAATTGGAATTCGGCATACATGATATCCCAAAACTCCTGATACTCCTCGTCGTCGCGCAGGTACTTGGTCGCCTCAAAGAAGGCCTTGGATAGCGACTGCATGGAGTTTTCTATGAGGGTTCTAAAGAAGAGCGACTTTTTATAGAGTAACTTTATTTCTTCAATTTTACCTTCATTTTCAAGTTGGGCAATGGCGGAGCCAAAGCCGTAGAAACCGGGTACGTTTTGCTTCATTTGGGCCCATGAGCCTACAAATGGGATAGCCCTTAGGTCCTCAAACTTCAACCCTTCGTCACCACTGCCTCTTTTGGTAGGCCGACTCCCTATATTGGAGAGTCCATAAAACCTTAATGGGGTCTTTTTGTCGAGGTACTTCACGAATTTGGGGTGGTTTTTCAGTCCCAAATAAGAGTCATAAGCGGCGGCGGCCATTTCCTCAATAAGTTCCTTGTCGGCAGCGTTTAGGTCGTCTTCGGTACGATTGGCCTTAAAGATTCCATTTTCAAGACCGGCCGTAAACAAGCGTTCAAGGTTGTACATGGCCGTGGTAATGGTACCATAGTTCGAGCTGATGGTTTGGCCTTGTACGGTGAGCTGAATCTCTTTGTCCTCGATATCCTGCCCCAACGACGAATAGAAATTATGGCTATTGCCACCTCCACGAGCCGGAGGTCCTCCACGGCCGTCAAAGAAGGTGACCTTGATGCCATACTCCCTGGATATTCTTGTCAGTGCCTCTTTGGCGGTATATATCGACCAGTTAGCCCTTAGATATCCCCCATCTTTTGTACCGTCGGAGAAGCCAACCATAATGGTTTGATGGTTTTCTCGGCGTGATAAATGGGCCCGATAATAATCATTTTCGTAGAGCTTACGCATGATATCCTCGGCATTGGCCAGGTCGTCGACGGTTTCGAAAAGTGGCACTACATCCAATGCTACCTCTTTTTGGTCATTGCCGATCAGGTTTTTGGCCAACGCCACTACCTGGATTACGTTCAGGGCGGAGGTGTTGTTACTGATAATGTAGCGATGTGCCCCTTTTTCTCCATTGCTGGCTTGGATCGACTTTATAGAACGAATAGATCCTAGTATATCCTTGGTGGTGGGGTCGTCATAGTCCTCGTCGCGAAGCGGAATGTCGAGTGTCAGGAGCAGATCGATTTGCTTATCCTCTTCCCAGCTCTTATAGTCCTCATATTTTAGAAGAGGGATTTTTTTCTCCAAGCGTTTCAGGATATCTTCCCAAGCCTTGCCATGTTTGCGACTGTCCTGACGGACGTCGAGGCTGGCGAAGAAGAAACCAAAAGTATGAAGCTTAAGGATAAAGTTGTCGAGCAACTCCACAAATAACCCTTGATGCTTGGAGGTGAGTACCTCCCTGGCGGCTAGGAGCTCATCGATTAGCTCTTGCGCATTGGAATATCCCTCATCGAAAGGTCCAAAAATGGTAGAATTCATTTTCCGCTCTGCCAAGGCAATGGCCTCATCGACCCCCTTGAACGTCAACCTCCGTTTTAAATTACGGATGTCGCGGTAATAGGCTCTCAGAAGCGTTTCTCTTAGGCGTGCCGCTACTTTAAGGGTGGTTTCAGCATTTACGAACGGGTTGCCGTCTCTGTCGCCTCCAGGCCAGAAGCCCAAGCGGTAAAGATTGTTATAGGGCCAGTCGTGAATGCTCATGCCTAGTCCTTTGATGAGCTTGCTGATAATGGTAGGTATGGCGTCGTAATAAACATTCTCTAGGAACCAGCATAGGCTCACCGCTTCATCGAAGGGTGTAGGCTTTTCGTGGTTAATAAAGGCCGTCTTTCCGAGTTGCAACAAGAGTAAATTGACCTCCGTAAAATCATTTTTCTTAATAGCGTATTCGAGATCATTCATGATTCCCAACACCTTGCCCGAATAGAACTGAGTGGGGTGGGCCGTCAGAACGATCCGTACGCTATAATCTTGTAATTTGGCGAGCAATTTCTCTTTCAATAGCTCGCTATCTACGCGTTCGGTAAGATATACCACCGACCCCTTACCGGTGAGGTCGTGGGTTTGATCGAATGCGGCATCCTCGACAGAATCGAAAAGTACCACCTGACGCTCTATGTATTGAATGAAAGCGAACAGCAAATCCGTTTTTTCTTTGGGCGTTGCTGTGTCCAAAAGTTCCTCAAAAAAATGTTCAATTATTTGTTTGGGGGACTTTCCTTCTTGAAATCCTACCTCACTCTGCTGGGTGAGGATGGGCAACAAGGAGCCTGTCTGAAATATACCCCGGTAGGGTAGACTCAAAAAAAGACTGTTGAAAATATTATATTTCGTAACTACTGCGTCCTGGAAACTATTATTCATGGTGGAGTGACAAAATTTTATTTGGTGATAAGCAACGAAAACAAATATACCTGAAAATTTTTGGTTTCAGGACTTTGGGTGAGCATCTTGATGCGATTTTTTTAGTTTTTCGATGGTATTATGGGTGTAAATCTGTGTGGCGGCCAGGTTCGTATGGCCCAAAAGTTCCTTAATGGCGTTCAGGTCGGCGCCTCTGTTGAGTAGGTGTGTAGCATAGCTATGGCGGAGGGTGTGGGGGCTTTTTTGCCCTAATGTGGTCACCAGTCTTAAATGCTTCTTGACAAGCCGCTGCACATACATAGGATAGGCGGGTTTGCCACTGTCCGTAATGATGAGCTGGTCGGTGGGCTCGCTGGGCGCTCTCATCGACAGATACTTAGGTAGAAGCTCCGATAATGGGCCAGTGAGGGGTACGATCCGCTCCTTGCCCCGCTTGCCAAGTACCCGCAGGGTATGACTGTACAAGTTGATGTCGCTCGTGCGGATGCTAAGTAATTCCGAAAGGCGGATACCAGTGCCATATAATAGCTCCAAGACCGCCTGATCCCTGATACCGGCAAAGTCTTCGGGGTTTTCTATTTCCTCAAATAATTGTGCTATACCTTTTTCTTCGATGAATTCGGGTAGTTTTTTCCGAGTTTTGAGGGTAACGAGTATGCTGGAAGGGTCTTTGAGGATGACCTTTTTTTTTCGTAGAAAGGCATAAAAAGATCTTATGGAGGCTATTTTCCTGTTGATGGAGGTAGGGTTGATCCCCTGCTCCATCAGGGCGACGATCCAGGAGCGAAGCATGCCCGATTGGGCTTCCTCGGGTTGGTCGGTCTCGTAATGAGCTGCCAGATAGACCCGTAGTTGCTCCAGGTCGGTTTGATAAGCTTTGATGGTATGAGCACTCGACCTTTTTTCAAAGGTTAAAAAATCAATGAATTTTTTTATCATAGGACTAACATACAAAAAAGAGCCCTCTTTTTCAAGACAGCTCTTTTTTGTATGTTAAAAAGGATATAGCTATCCCTTAACAGCCTACAGAACATCAAAAAACCAAAAACTAGTTATCGAGGTGTCCGTATGTTTTTTCTTTGTAAACAGCACGCAAAACTTCGAAACGACGTTTGATAGATGGTTTCTGGAATGCGGTACGTGAACGCAATTGACGCATAGTACCAGTTCTTTCAAACTTCTTCTTGTAACGCTTAAGCGCACGGTCAATCGATTCGTTGTCTTTGATGTTTATAATAAGCATGCTTATAAAATATAATGTTCTATGAATTGGATTCTCAAATTGGACTGCAAAGAAAATATATATCTAGCAGAATGTCAAATATTAAGTTGTTAAAAATAAGGATATTTTTGCATATTGTGCTCCAATGAGGAGTAAGGATCATTTTATATACAATTTTATATGAATACCCGTTGGGGCATTATCGATTTAGGTACCAATACCTTTCATTTACTGATTGTTGAGAAACACCAGGGGCAGGTACGCACGCTATTCCATGAAAGCCGCCCGGCCAAGATTGGCTTGGGGGGGATTAACCAGAACGTCATCACCCCAGAGGCGATAGATCGAGCCCTGGAGGTGCTCCAATATTTTAGGCAACAACTCGATGCTTACGAAATAGCAGCCGAGCATACCTTTGCTTACGGCACGAGTGCCATTCGCAATGCCGACAATCAGGCCGTCTTTAAGTCGGCTGTTCTCCAGTCCGTTCACATCGACATCACCATTATAGATGGAGACCAAGAAGCTGAGTATATTTATTATGGGGTGCGCAATGGGGCAGAGCTAGGCTCGGAGCCAGCCTTGATCGTCGATATTGGTGGAGGTAGTGTCGAGTTTATCATCGGAAATGACCGGCAGATTTGGTGGAAAAAAAGCATAGAGATTGGGGGGCAACGGCTGATGGACCGATTTATGAAGAAGGATCCTATCGCTCATGCCGATCAAAAACGCCTATATAATTACCTGGAAGAGGCCTTGGTGCCATTGGCCAATGCCATGCACCAGTATGCGCCTCAAAAGCTCGTGGGGTCGTCGGGGACCTTCGATACGCTGATCGACATTGACTTTCAGGCCAAAAGAATGGGGATTCCTGGTAGCGATACTACCGACTTCCCCCTGAGTCTGGAAAGTTTTTATGATACCTTTTCGAAGGTGATGGTGGGCAACCATCAGGAGCGCATGGCCATTCCTGGCATGATAGCCCTGCGTGCCGACATGATCGTGGTGGCCTGCTGCCTCATCGACTATTTGTTGAAAACCTATGGAATCTCCGAGATACAGGTGTCTCGCTATGCCTTAAAAGAGGGAGTTTTGGCCAAAATGTTAGAAAATGAATCATTCAAATGGATTTAAAGCCCTCCTAACGGCCTGGACTCGCTACAAGGAAGGTGTCCGAAAATACTAGGAAAGTTCCCCCCCCTGTTATAATTAACCCCTTAAATAAATATATGAAAAGTCAAGTAAGATTGTTTCTGTTGGTGGCCTTGATGGGCGGTTTGCTACAGCCGTCGTTTGCCCAAAAGAAGAAGAAAAAAAAGCAGGCAGAAGTAGCCGCAACCAAAGTAGCCACCCCGAAAGAAAAGCCCAAGGACGATAAGAAGAAAGGGCCTAAACCCTTTAAAGAGGTAATCGACTCTACGGCTTGGACTCAAAAGGGCCTGATGACAGTGCATCAGGTAGCTGAAAAATGGTATTTTGAGATTCCTGACAGCCTCCTCAACCGGGACTTTATGTCCGTTACTCGCTATTCCAAAACGCCCGCTGGTGGGGGTATTTTTGGTGGGGAAGAGGTGAATCGACAAATGTTGCGCTGGGAAAAAGGGCTGAATGACCAGATTTTGCTGCGTTCGGTAACCTTGGTGATGAGCAGTGCCGACAGTACGAAGCCCATTTTTCAGGCAGTACGGAATTCGAATGCAGATCCTATTATAGGCAGTTTCGAAATAAAGGCCTATGGGAAAGACTCTCTGAAGAAATCGGCGATTATTGACGTGACCGAATTTTTTGGCGCCGATAACCAGACTTTTTCCATCGACCCGCTCGCCAAGCAAAGGCATAAATTGGGGGCCCTAAAAAAAGAAGCCTCATTTATTGAAAAGATTCGTTCCTACCCTATCAATACCGAGATAAGGGCCGTGAAAACCTTTGCAGTCGTGCCACCCTCTTTGTCGAGTCCTTCTAGTAGCCAGCAGGGACAGTATCTGCCAGCAGGCCGCGATGCTGGGGTAGTGACTTTGGAACTAAACACATCCTTTATTTTGCTGCCATCACAACCTATGGCCAAGCGATTATTCGATAGTCGGGTAGGGTATTTTGCCAATCAATATGCCGTTTTTGGAGAAGAGTCACAAAAGGCCGATAAAGATGTATTTGCCGTTCGGTGGAGGCTAGAGCCAAAGAACGAACAAGACGCCGCATTGCAACGCAAAGGCCAACTTATTGAACCCAAAAAACCTATAGTATATTATATCGACCCTGCTACGCCTGTAAAATGGCGGAAATATCTGAAGATGGGTGTAGACGACTGGCAAGTCGCTTTCGAAAATGCGGGTTGGAAAAATGCAATTCGTGGGGAATACTGGCCCGAAGGCGATAGTACCATGAGTTTAGAAGACGCTCGTTATTCGGTGATACGCTATTTTGCTGCGGATATCCAAAATGCGTATGGCCCCAATGTACATGATCCTCGCACAGGCGAAATCCTCGAAAGCCATATCGGCTGGTACCATAATGTGATGCGTTTGCTTCGCAATTGGTATCTGATCCAGGCGTCAGCGGTAGATCCCCGGGCTCGCAAAACCGATTTTGACGACGAGTTGATGGGCGAGTTGGTTCGTTTTGTGTCTTCTCACGAGGTAGGTCATACCCTTGGCCTGCGCCATAATATGGGAGCGAGCTCAGCCACACCAGTAGAAATGCTCCGCAACAAAGAATGGGTCGAGAAAAATGGTCATACGGCTTCTATTATGGATTATGCACGCTTCAATTACGTCGCTCAGCCCGAAGATGGTATTACTAACTTGTTTCCACGGATCGGCGATTATGACAAATGGGCCATCAAATGGGGCTATAGCTATTTTACCGAGCAGGATCCGAAAGCAGTAGCCTCCCTGCTGAATAAGATGACCATTGAAGCCTATAAAAATCCCCGTTTACGCTTCGGAACGGAGATCAGCCCCTATGACCCCCGGTATCAAACCGAAGATCTTGGCGATAATGCCATGAAATCGTCGGCGTATGGAATCAAAAATCTACAGCGGATTGTCCCTAACCTCGTTGAATGGAGCCGAGAGGATGGACAGTCGTATAAGGAATTGGACGAGTTATATGGAAATGTGGTAACCCAGTATCGACGCTACTTGGGCCATGTGATCAAGAATGTGGGGGGGATTTATGACGACCCGAAGACTTATGATATGCCTTCTGCAACGTTTACAGCGGTCCCCAAAGAGCGCCAAAAGGAAGCCGTAGAATTTCTGAATAGTCAATTATTCAAAACACCGACCTGGCTTTTGGAACCGGAGGTGCTCACTAAAATTAAGCCCGAAGCCGGAGTTGAGGCCGTTAAGTCCCTACAGGATTATGCCCTGTCGTCCCTGTTTGCCGGGGATAGGGTGGTGCGCCTAGTCGAAACCGGACAGGATACCAAGGCTTATATGCTCGATGATCTTTTTGCCGATCTGGAGCAAGGGATCTGGTCGGAGCTGAAGTCGGGTGGTACGATAGATGTTTACCGCCGCAATCTGCAGAAGGTGTATGCCAATAAGTTGATAGAAATGCTGAAGCCCGGTAAAGCTACCGTAAGGTCGATACCCGTCGGGGTGACCTATGGTTTCAACAGCCATACCGTGGACTTAAGTGAGACGGACCTGCCCTCAATCTCTAGGGCACATCTTGAAAAGCTGAGGGCTGGGATCCTGTCGGCCTTGCCCAAGGCCGCCGATAAGCTGAGCAAATATCATTTGCAGGACCTTAACCAAAGAATCAAACTAGCCTTGGATCCAAGATAGTAGGGTTAACAGGTGTACGAACGAAAAGAGGCCGGAATTTTCCGGCCTCTTTTCGTATCTAAACTATCCAAAAGGATTATTTTTCATGTTCCAAATTAGGAAGAAAACCGGTGATCAGGCCTATGAGGGGTAAGAAGGAACATAGCCAGAAAACATGTTCAATGCTGGTTTTGTCGGCTAGGTTACCCAATACGGCCGAAGCTATACCCGCAATCCCGAAGGCGAAGCCAAAAAATAATCCGGCGATCATTCCGACTTTCCCGGGGATAAGTTCTTGTGCGTAAACGAGAATGGCCGAAAAGGCGGAGGACAGGATTAGGCCGATGATACAACTCAATATTCCCGTCCATACCAGGTCCACATAGGGCAGGGCCAAAGCGAAGGGGGCCGCCCCCAATATAGAAATCCAGATCACATATTTACGTCCTATCCTATCGCCTAAGGGCCCTCCAAAGAATGTGCCAGCCGCTACCGAAAATAGGAAGGCAAACAGGTAAATCTGAGAGCTTTGGATGCTTAGGCCAAATTTATGAATCAGGTAAAAGGTATAATAGCTCGAAAGACTGGACATGTATATGTATTTCGAGAAAATAAGCACCAATAGGATACTGATGGCCCATACCACCTGTGCCTTACTTAGGTTAGTGGCCTGTAGGGACGTAGAAACGGGGTGCTTACGCTTGGAAGGCATACTTTTCTTGTACCAGGCCCCTACTTTCGTCAGGATGATAATGGCCAATAGGGCGACCAGTGAAAACCAGATGACTTGGAAGCGTCCATAAGGCAATAATATCAGGGCAGCCAGTAGCGGCCCCAAAGAACTACCCGCATTGCCACCTACCTGAAACAAGGATTGTGCCATCCCATGACGTCCCCCCGAGGCTAAGCGCGCAATACGTGAGGCTTCGGGGTGAAATATGGCCGACCCGATGCCTACAAAAGCAACCGAGAGCAAAATCATATGAAAACTGGTGGCCATCGACAGTAAGACGAGCCCCAGTAGCGTAAAGCACATGCCAATGGCTAGGGCGTAAGGCTGTGGACGTTTGTCGGTAAACTGGCCAACAATGGGCTGTAAGATAGAAGCACTGGCCTGAAAGGTCAGCGTAATAAGGCCAATCTGCGAAAAATTAAGCTGAAAGGACTCCTTCACCATGGGGTAGATCGACGGGATCAGCGACTGCATGGTGTCGTTGAGTAAATGCGAAAAACTAAGGGCCAATAAGATAGGGAAGACGGTGGCTTGTGGGGGTACTGCTTCCGAAGCCGTTAGTCGGGGTGTTGAGCTGGTCATAAAAAGACTGAATTTGTTGATAGGTTAATCGAGTATGGCTTGTTGGCCTGTTATTTTTGCGGCTGCCTGCCAGGCCTGCTTAGGGTCTTGATCGATAATGCTCTGGAGCAGATCTTCATGTAATGCCTGACTGGCGATAAACTTTTCGGTGTCTACCAGTAATTTTTGAAAATATTGTTGCAAATGCCCCGCCACCGTTTTGTAGAGGTCCAGCAGAATGTCACTTTTAGCCGCTTTGGCAATGCAAAGGTGAAAGTCGATGTCGGCCTGTATACACTGCGCTGCCTGGTGAGCCAAGGCGGTTTTCTGGCGTTCTTCCAAGTGCATTTTCATTTCGGCGATGTCCTCCTGAGTCCGATTCCTCGCCGCCTTTTCCGCAATTTTAAGCTCGAGTAGCTCGCGCACCTCGTTGAGTTCTTTTCCCTGTGACCGCAGCAGGCGCTCCGTTAACGATTCGTTGGCGGCTGCTTTAAGGACAAAGGTCCCAAGGCCTTGCTGTACCCTGACCATCCCCGAATGGGTAAGCTTGCGGATCGCCTCCCGTACCGTCGATCGTCCCACCCCAAAGAGTTCCATGAGCGCCGGCTCAGTAGGGAGTTTCTCTCCAACCGCAAACTCTCCCTGGCCTATGCGGTCGGTGAGTTGCTGGGCCACTGCATCTGCTAAGCTTTGCTTCGTAATCATAAATTTTGATTCATCATATCATCTGATGTTTCAAAGGTAGCAAAAGAAATACTAGATGGTGACACGCTAGGTCAAAAAATTATTTACGGTGAATGGTGGTGGCTGCGGATTGTGCCGCTGCGAGGATCGTCATATCGGCAATAGTAACGTGCTTAGGAGCCAGTACGGCATAGCGAATGGCCTCTGCGATGTCCTCAGCTTTAAGGGCATCGAAGCCTTCGTATACTTGTCGGGCCCTCTGCTCATCTCCTTTAAACCGTACCAGAGAAAAGTCGGTATCGACGGCTCCAGGGGCAATATTGGTGACCTTTATGCCATGGGGAGTAAGTTCGAGTCGCATCCCTTCGCTTATGGTCTCCACGGCCGCTTTGGAGGCGCAGTACACCACGCCATTGGCGTAGGTCTGTTTGCCCGCGATGGAGCTTAGGTTGACGATATGCCCCTGGCCTCGGGCGCGCATAAGTGGGATGATGAGGCGGGATACATACAAGAGGCCTTTTACGTTGGCATCGAGCATCAGGTCCCAATCGTCGGTGTCGCCGTCGGCGATGGTACCCAGGCCATGGGCATTTCCTGCATTATTGATCAATATATCGATATGCCGCCATTCGGCTGACAGGGAGGCTATGGCCTCCTCTACGGCATATTTATCTCTAATATCGAAGCAAAGGCCTATTACTCTTACTTGTTTGGACAGCTGGGCGACCATTTCGTCGAGTATTTCCTGGCGCCGGCCACAGATAATCAGGTGTATGCCCGAATGGGCAAGAAGCGTAGCGGTAGCCTTACCTATACCTGAGGTGGCACCTGTAATCAATGCGATATGTGACATAATGGGGTTTTCGACTTCTTAGCGTATTAGTCTTGGGTTTTGAGGCTACTAAAGTTTCCTGCTTCCAGGTCTGAAGCTTGGCTGAAATGATGAATAGCTTCCCGATATACATTATCGGTGGGGTTGAGTACCCGATATACTTCGTTGTTGAGGCCTCCTTTGTGATTACGACCCCAAACGTACCGGCCAATGATAGCCTTAGTTTGGGCTTCGATGAGCGGCCGAGAGCGAGTAAATTCCGCTTGCTTGTATTCGATACCCGCCAAGGTAGCGTCTTTTATCAGTTCTTTCATCATGGCGTCGGTTACTTTGAATTGGGCCAAGTACTGCTCAAAGGAGCTTTTAACTAATTTCTTTTGTTGGGTATTGGCATACTTCAAGGCATATTCCCGAATAATATTTTTGGCATAGAGCTCAAATAGGTATTTGCTGTTGGTCAAGGTGTCGCGAGGGACAAATACGTCGGGCATGATTCCCCCACCCCCGTAGACGTACCGGCCGCCATCGGTTTTATAAACCTTGGATTTGTCGAGCTTGATACTATCGGCATTGAAGAGCTCCCCGCTTTCGTAGCGGTGCGACAAGTCCTGGCTGTAGTCTTCGCCTTTGCCCATTTCGTAGGGTTTCTGTATACTCCGGCCACTAGGGGTATAATATCTAGAAATGGTAAGCCGAAGTTCGGAGCCATCCGATAATTTGACGGGCATCTGTACGAGCCCTTTTCCATAGGACCTGCGGCCTATCACCAAGGCGCGGTCATGGTCCTGTAAGGCTCCTGCCAAGATTTCGGAAGCGGAGGCGCTACCTTCGTCCATCAGTACTATGACGGGGCCTTTTTCGAAGATTCCGTCGATATGGGCCTCCGTTTTCTTGTCGAAACGGGAGTCCTTTCCCTTGGTATACACCAGGAGTTTGTTGCCATCTATAAATTCGTCGGCCATGCTGGTGGCTCTTTCCATGTAGCCTCCTGGGTTCCCTCTGAGGTCGAGGATCAATTTTTTAAGCCCTTCGGCCTTTAGGCTCATCAATGCCGATTTGAATTCGTCGTAGGTTGTTTCGGAGAACCGTGTGACTTTAATATACCCTATTTCCTGATCCACCATATAGGCGGCATCCACGGAGTAAGTCGGGATGCGGTCACGGGTTACGGTGAAGGTCAAGTTTTCCTTTAGACCCACCCTTTCGATTAATAAGTTGACCTTGGTCCCCCTTTTGCCCCGAAGCATTTTGAAGACGTCGGCGTTGGTAACACCCGGGCCGGAGAGCTTTTCTTGATCTACCTTCAGGATTCTATCCCCACTGAGTATGCCTATGGTTTCGGAGGGTCCACCACTGAGCGGGGTCACTACGTACACCGTATCGTTATAAATATTAAATTCGACGCCGATACCATCGAAGCCCGAGTCGAGCTGCGAACGAGCGGCAGCGGCCTCTTCTACATTGAAATAAGCCGTATGGGGATCTAGCTTCTCCAGCATTTTGGTGATCGAGTAGTCGACGAGCTCTTCGGTACTGACGGAGTCGACATAGTTGTTCTCTACCAGCATGAGTACTTCTCTGAACTTGGAATAACCCCGCGCCACCTCTTTCATATTTTTGTTGCCGCTAAAAAAGGTGCTGCCCAGCAAAATGCCTGCTGCCAAGGTGATGCCTATGATGATGGGCATCCTTACTACATAAGGCGAATTGTTGATGGCGGGTTTGTTTTCCTCCTTACTCATGTTGATTTATGTCTTTGTATATTGTGAATTAAGTCAAAAGGACCAAGATTTACAAGATTTACTGGTCCAAATAGTAGGAACGATCCAAGATAACCCTAGCGGGCCTATAAAAAACCTTTTAACGAATCGGGGTTGCGAATGCTGGCAAAGTTCATAGATTGACTGGGGTCCTCGCCCATCAATATTTTTTTTACAGGGGTCTCCATTTTTTTACCACTGATTGTATAGGGAATATCCTGCACTTGCTCTATCGTATCGGGTACATGTCTAGGACTGTATTGGGTACGAAGTTCCTCCTTTATAGTCTTTTTTAAGAGGTCGGTCAGCAGGTATCCTTGTTTTAACACCACAAACAAGGAAATAGTGCCAATTCCGTCCGACTTTTCCAAGTACACGACTAGGCTGTCTTTTATCTCGGGGAGGCCTTCTACAGCGCTATATATCTCGGCTGTGCCAATACGAACGCCCCCGCGGTTGAGGGTGGTATCGGAGCGTCCATAGATGATGACGCTGCCCTTATCGCCGATTTTAATCCAGTCGCCATGGCACCAAATGTCTGGGTACTTCTCGAAATAACTTTGACTATACCGGATATTGTCGCGGTCGTTCCAAAAGTAGAGGGGCATAGAAGGCATGGGCTGAGTCACGACCATCTCTCCAAGGGTATCGATATGCGCCTGGCCTTGCTCATCGAAGGCTTCTATTTTGCTTCCCAACATGCGGCATTGTATTTCCCCTGCATAAACGGGTAAGAGGGGGCAGCCACCGACGAAGGCACTACAAACGTCGGTACCCCCGCTTAGGGAGATCAGCCACACGTCTTTTTTTACGAATTTATAGATCCACTCGAAGGCCTCGGGAGTGAGGGGCGAACCGGTCGATCCGATGGTTTCTAAGGCTCTTAACTGATCGCTGGCTATGCTAACTCCCGCTTTCATACAAGCGATGAAATAGGCTGCACCGCTTCCGAAATGGTTTATTTTTGCTCTTTCCGCCAGGCTCCAGAGAACCTGTGAAGAGGGGTACATCGGAGCGCCATCGTAGAGAACCAAGGTGCTGCCGCAAAGCATGGACCCCAGGGCATAGTTCCACATCATCCAGCCGGTGGTCGAATACCAGAAATACCGATCTCCGCGTTTTACATTCTGGTGCAGCGCTAGTGCCTTAAGATGTTCTAATAAACAGCCTCCTACACTATGGGTAATGGCTTTGGGCTTGCCGGTGGTCCCTGAGGAGTATAAGATCCAGATGGGATGGTCGAAGGGTACCGGTTCAAATTCGAGTCCATGATGAGGGAAATGTAGGATATCTTCCCAGGAGGTGGTACCCTTGGGCTGGGCATCGAAGTCGCCCGTTCCTATGTGGACAAAGTCCTTGACGGAGGGCAGGGAGTTGGGCAAGGAATGGTGCAAGGAAGTACTCGGGTAGGCCTTGCCATTATAATGGTAGCCGTCGCAGAGAAACAAAACTTTTGGTTCTATTTGTTTGAAACGATCGGCAATGCCCGCTGCGCCAAAGTCTGGAGAGCAGGACGACCATACCCCTCCTATGGCATTGGTGGCCAAAAATGCGATAATGGCCTCGGGGTTATTGGGCGTTACGGCAGCTACCCTGTCGCCGGGTCGAATCCCTATTTGCTTCAGCCAGGCTGACACGGCGGCCACTTGTTCCTCTAAGCGTTCCCAAGAAATGGCCGTTAATGGTTGGGTTTCGGACTGAAACAGCAGGGCGGGGTGGGCCGTGCCTTTGTTTCTGAATATATGCTCGGCATAATTGATGCGGGATCTTGTAAACCATTTGGTACCAATGAAGCCGGTTTTAGGTTTTGAAAGAACCTCTAGGTATATATCGTGCGACTTGATATGAAAATATTGCCAGATACTCTCCCAAAAATCTTCCAAATCGGTCGTCGACCAGTCCCACAGATCCTGGTAGGTCCTAAAATAGAGCCCTTTCTTTACAAAGAGCCAATTCATATAGTTTTTTAGAATGGAATGCTCCGTAAGTTTTGGGCCTGGCTTCCAGAGGGGTTGAGGAGTGGTATCATGATTTGTAGTCATCTTTCACTGCTTAGGTTTGTAGGTGTGCCGCATCGTGGGTAACGAATGCACTTAATTAAATGAAAACTATAAACGAACCAATATAATATTTCGGATAGATTGCTTCAGAATAATTTGAAATAGACATTTTCAGAACGGTATAAAGGTCTTCTGAATAATAATTCTCAGTCTCCCACGATGACCTGCAAAATATCCTAAGCCCAGGAGAATTTGAAGCTATACTTCAAAGAATAACCGGCATTAAATTAGCAGAATCCGGAACCATTCATTCTCCAGGTCAACTTTATAAGAGTAGGGTTAAGTAAAAGAGACCATCTGTTTCCTGCCCGATTTTAGGTCTAGGAGCTTTAATAGGAGTATTAATGGGACATTTAATCAGGAGGAACTGCTAGTGACTTTTGGATCCGACACAACTTTGTATCCCATTCTTGAAAGTAAGGAAACATTAGGTTGTTTCCCACTTGAGGGTGTCAAAGTCAAACCCAATACTGGTATCAATGGTAGGTAATTTGGCTGTTATGCAAATTGGCTTTCCTGGTTGAAAACTATAAATGAACCGATAAATTATTTAGGATCAATTGGTTCGGATTAATATCACTGAAAATTGTTATATCTTTGCAGTCTTAAATAAAAATATAACGTAGTACTCTGATCATCAGATACGTTCGTAAAAGTGTTTGCCTGGCAAATTATTAATAGGTTGGGGCACAATTTCGCACAAAATTTGTTAAGAGGAAAAAAAATCCAGTAGTGATACTGCATTCCTAATGAGAAAAAGAATAGAAAAACCAGCTGACGCAAAGGCGTCGGGCAGAGGGGGACAGAAGTCGTCCCGTACCGGAAAGAAAAGTATTGATGGAGGTGACTGGGCCATGGAGAGCCGGTTTAGCAAGCCTACCATCAAAAAGTCGAGCTTGCGCCTTGCAGCAGCGAGGGAAGCCGCCGAGGCGAAGGCCTATAAAGGCAAGCCATCGGGTGCCTCCAAGACTTCTGAGAAGCCATGGAGCGAAAAGCCTGCCTATGGAAAGCCTAGCTTCAACCGTGGTGGAAACGACAACCGCTCCTCCGAAGGGCGGTCGTTCGAAGGACCAAATCGTGATAAACCTTACCGTTCATTCGACAAAAAACAGTCGTCCCCTGGCTTCAGATCCAACTCTGACAGTACCCCAGGTGGTGGTTCCTATAAGCAAAAGCTTGCAGGGCCGGGGCGTTTTGGAAAGCCGGTGTCGGACCGGAATCGCGGTGAAAACGATAGAGGAGCGTATTCAAAACCTTACCGATCGGAAGGACCATCCGCCGATTTTAAGAAACCCTATCAGAAACCTTGGGAAAAAGACCGGGAGCCAAGAGGCGACTGGAAAAATAGAGAGCAGCCGTCGGAAGAGTCTAGCCGGGGCCGTGCCGAGGGCAAAGCGACTGGTCAGGATCGTAGGGTGGGTCGGTTAGAAGCCGCTCCCAAATACAACTTGAACCGGTATGATGAAAAGAAGCCAGGTAAAAAATCCAAAGGGTCGGAGGACGACGGAAGCATACGCCTGAATCGGTATATTGCCAATGCGGGTATCTGTTCGCGGCGTGAGGCCGATGAGTTGATAGCCTCTGGCCAGATATCGGTCAATGGAAAAACCGTTACCGAAATGGGCCATAAAGTGATGCGCACCGATCAGGTAAAATTTGGGAAAAAGGCCCTCAATCCTGAGAAAATGGTGTATATCCTGATCAACAAACCCAAAGATTATATCACTACTACCGACGACCCCGAGGAACGTAAAACCGTACTCGACCTGATCCAGGGGGCTTGCGAAGAGCGCGTGTATCCGGTGGGACGTTTGGATAGAAATACCACAGGGTTGCTCTTGCTTACTAACGATGGGGAACTGGCCGAAAAGCTTACGCATCCGTCGAGCGGAGTCAAGAAGATCTACCAGGCAGAACTCGACAAGCCCATTACTACCGAGGACTTCGAATTGTTGAAACATGGCTTGGAGCTAGAGGATGGCTTTATCCGTCCCGATGAGGTAGGCTTGGTAACCCCCGATGCCATGGTGGTAGGCCTTGAAATTCACAGTGGCCGCAACCGCATCGTTCGCCGTATGTTCGAACACCTGGGTTATGAGGTTCAGAAACTGGACCGGACGGTTTTTGCAGGACTGAATAAAAAGGAATTGCCTAGAGGAAAATGGAGATTCCTGCTCGAGAGGGAAGTTGTAAAACTGAAATATATGTTATAAGTAATGGCTAGCATCTTACGGATGCCCATTATTTATACGCTCCTAAAGGACCGCTCTACGGGGTGGTCCTTTTTGCATGGCCATATGGCAAGCTTTTACCCTTTGTCCATCGTCTTAACCCTGCTGTCCACTTTAGCAATTTCACAATAGGACTAGGGCAACCGTGTTTTGAATATAAATAATCCATATTTAACTTGATATATTTATTTAATATGGGTATATTTCTGCAGACCAAACCATTCAAACACGATGAAGATAATCGATAAAATTGAGCAATGGGGAGATGCGCATCACCCCGCCTGGTTGGATTTCCTACGTATTGGCCTGGGGGCCTTATTATTCTTTAAGGGAGTAAGTTTTATCAGTGATACGGCCCGTATTATGGAGCTAGTGTCGGGACTCGACATTCAACTCTGGACGGTTACCGCCATTCATTATGTTGCCTTCGCACATATTTTTGGGGGCTTTATGATTGCCATTGGTGCCCTCACCAGGCTGGCAGCCATCGTGCAGCTGCCAATCTTGATTACGGCGGTGTTTTTTGTGAATTTACGGATGGGCTTCTCCTACCTTAATTCTGAGCTATGGTTGTCGCTTCTTACCTTGTTCTTACTGGTGCTGTTTATTGTGGTAGGATCGGGGACGATGTCTACAGACGAATATATGCGTAAACATAACCGTTAGAGGGTTTCTGAGGAGGCCTTAAGGAATTTTCGCTTGTACTCAAGGGGAGTCATGTCCGTCACTTTTTTAAAATGCCGGTAGAAGTTAGAAACATTATTAAAGCCACATTCGAAGCAGATCACCTCGGTGGGGAATCGGTCTTCTACCAAAAACCGGCAGGCATGACTAATCCTTATTTCGACCAGGAAGTCGTTATAGGTCTTTTTTGTCATCATTTTGAAGTAGCGACAAAAAGAAGTTGTTCCTAGGTTGACCAGTGCAGCTACCTCTTGCAGGCTGATATCCTGTTTGTAGTTAGCGAGCGTATATGCGTATATTTTATTGAGTCGTAAGGTCTCGTAATCGTTAGACTTATAGAAGGCGTGTGCGGAGGTAATGCTGGTCGTTTCCTGGCTTTCCGCCAATATTTTAAGAATGGACAGGAGTGCTATGAGGCGGTCGAGATTTTGAGACGTAACGGCCTTATGCATCTGAGCCACCACTTTCTCACGGGTTTCACCTTCAATGATCAGTCCTTTTTTTGCTTTTTCGTACAGTTTCGGTATCAAATAGGCTTCTGGCAGTAGCAGCAAGTCGGCACCTAGGCATTCGGGTAAAAAATGGATGATGATAACTTCTACAGGCGCTTTTTCAGCACCTTCCTCTACGCGCCAGGTATGGGGTAAGTTTTGGCCCAATAGAATAAGCTCCCCATCCGTAAAATTAGAAATATTGTCACCGATAAACCGTACGCCCTTTCCTTTTACCAGATAATGCAATTCCAATTCAGGGTGATAATGCCATACCGTTCCAAAACCGGAATCCTTTTCATGTCGGATGCTAAATGAATTCTGCGATTTGATGGGGACTCTGTGAAAATGGGGCTTCATGGGCAGGCGGTATCGATGTTACTTCCTACCAAAGCAATGCAACCAGGAATTCTAACCATCCCTTGGGCCAATGAGAGCTCTTGAGATAGTTTGCCCTAGTAGGACCAGTACGGATAATTCGACTCCCCCCAAAACGGTGAGATGCGCCAATGGGTTCTCTGATCAAAATTTAGGACTTATGGTCCCCAAGAAGCCTGGGTCCATCTTTTCTCTTAAGATCTGTTTGGCCTTGATCAGTTGATTTTTTACCGTATTGGTAGAAATATTCAAGTACTCGGCTATTTCTTTATAGGTCTTCCCCTCCTCAAAATTGAGTTTAAAGATTAACTTTCTTCGGGATGAGAGCGCTTCGATGGCCTGGTATATCGCTTGCAGATGAACCTCTTGATCGTCGGTTTCATCTTCTACCCGTAGCTGTAGGTTTTCCATGTACTGCTGGCGTAGCCTTTGGTCTTTCTCCAGCTTCTTGAACTGGTCGAACACCTGGTTACGGAGGCTTACGAAGAGGTAGGATTGGAAGCTATGGTCGGGTTTGATTTGGCTACGACGGTCCCATATCTTGGCAAAAACATCCTGAGTGACATTTTCGGCTTCATCCACATCCTTCAGCAAGGAAGTGCAAAATTTGACAGCTGGGGTTCTAAAATGGATGTAGAGTTGTGAAAATGCGGTCTCGTCGCCTTTTGTAACTTGAATGAGAATTTGTTGGCTAGGAAAATTCATAACGATTTGGAATAAGGTTTTAGAACATTCAAAACGACTAACAGCAGGAGTATATCCAATGCTTTAGATGGATATACCCCCAAAAGACCTAGAGTATCTTTTTTAATGGATTCGGTAAGTGTCTAAATGGACACCGCTGGTGTTACTCCAATTTCTTGCATCAGTGCATGGGCATCGAGGAGTAGGGCATCCATGGCCACTTTCAACGTATCGGTTAGGGGCTCCACTTCTCTCCGGGTATATAAGGATATGGGCAATCCACGTTTCATTAGGCTGTACTTCGCAATGGTAGGGTAGGCGGTATGAACTAAGTCCATGGTGTCGACGAAGAACTGGTTCACTTTGGCTCTTTCGGCTAGCTTGGTCTCATCATTATAATGGTTGCAGATCCACACCACCAATTCGGGGTATATATTTCCTTGGATGCAAGAAAGACCGGCAGCACCCTCTTGCAAAGAACTTTCGGCATTGACCATATAGGCGTCGTATAGACCAAAATTATAGGACGAGCCCTTTTCTATCCTCCGTTTCACCTCTTCAGCATCCAGACAAGTATCCTTGTGGTATACCAGACGTCCCGTGGGTAAGAGTTTTTCAAGAATTTCGGCGGATATTACTCGTTTGTAAGGTACGGGACACTCGTACATACCCAAGGGAATGTCGTCGGTTAGGGCCATTAGTTCCTGCATTCTTTCTAGGAATACTTCATCCGACTCGGTCTCGGCGGCCATAAGGCCGGTGATCACGATTACGGCTTGAACGCCTACTGCATATATACGTCGTACAAATTGTGCTTGCTCGGCTATGGTACCTCCCAAGGTGCCGGTGGCTACTACCGGAACGCGTCCTGCAGCCTGCTGCAAGACGGTCTCGGTGATGGCGATACGCTCATCGGGGGTCAGCTCGTACATTTCGCTGGACAAACAGTTGGCAAAGAGCCCAGTAGCCCCAGCGTTGATATACATTTCTGTAAGGTTCCGGAGTCCGGAAAAGTCAATAGCGCCATTTTCTAGAAATGGAGTGAGCATGACAGGTATAAACCCTTGGGGCAGTTGGATAGAGGAGGGGTTACTAGGATTCATATAGATCTTCTGGTTGTAAGTGAATGGTCAGGTATTGGCGGTCCTTTATAGCTCTTCCTTGGCCACTTCGGCCAATTCTCTTTTATGTTTCTTTAGGCGCGTCAATAACATGCCGACCAGAAAAATAGTCAGGGTTCCTACGACCATGATCATATTTTGGTGTAAGGGATTCCGTAGATAGGCGTATTCGTCGGTGAGGTTCGGGGAGAATGTCAACCATACGATCACGATTAGTCCAATAATGGTGGCAGTGAGTGCCTCCGCATTTTTGGTTTTTCTAGATATAATTCCCAGTAGGAATAACCCCAGCATACCGCTAGCGAATATTCCCGACAATAGCCACCATATATCCAGCACACTCTTGACGCCGATCATGGCTATGCCGGTCAGCATGCCTAGTAAGCCAAAGGTGGTGGTGGCAATATACAGTACGCGCATGGACTGCTTGGGCGAGAGTTCGGACTTGAAATAACGCTGGTAAATGTCCACTGAAAAGACGGTGGCGGAGGCGTTCATCCCGGAACTAATGGTGCTCATGGCCGCCGACATAATGGCTGCGACGATAAGACCTAAAAGACCTGCTGGAACCTTTGTGACCATGAAATTGGGCATTACCTTGTCGCCATAGTCGGCAGGTGTAAGCGTAGAGGCCAGCTGTGCTATGGCATCGGGGCTACCTCCCGGGAGTAGTTCGGAGGCCGCGGCCATCTTGATGGTGGTCAGTAGTTCTGGATTGCTCTCATAATAGGCGAACAGGCAGGACCCTAGTATAAAGAATAGCAACGAAACGGGGATGTATATATAAACACAGAGCCATATAGAGCTCGCTGCTTCTTTAATGGAACCCGTGGTATGGTAGCGCTGGACGTAGTTTTGGTCCATTCCAAAATTATTGAGGTTCATAAAGAATCCATACAATAATACGACCCAAAACGAGGACTGTACGAAGTCGGGGGAAAATGTACCTAGGCTGAATTTATCGTTAGCCTGCCCTACTTCAATAATCTTCTCGATGCCGCCGGTCATGCTGTCGACTACCAAGTAAAGGATGGCCAGCGCACCTATTGTATTGATAACGCCCTGTACCACTTCGGTCCAGATTACCGCCTCTATACCGCCCATAACGGTATATACCACTATCGAAATCCCTACGACGATCATGATAACGGCCATGGGGTAGCCCGTGAGTGCCTGGAGGCTAAGGGCGATTCCGAAAAATATAGAGCCCATGCGGGCCAGTTGCGTCAATAGAAAGCAGATTACCGCGTAGGTACGCGCCCATGCACCAAATCGGTGCTCCAAATGGGTGTAAGCCGAGACCTCCCCCGAATTTCTGTAAAAGGGAATAAAGTACTTAGTAGCCGCCCAAGCCGCCAAGGGCATGGAAAGGCTGAACACGAAGGAGTTCCAATTGCTGCCATAAGCCTTGCCAGGAACCCCCAAAAAAGTGTTGCTACTCAAAAAAGTGGCATATAGGGAGATACCGATGGCCCAGCCGGGTATCTTTCCTGAGGCCTTGGTAAATTGATCGGCAGTCGTATTTTTTCTTGAAAAATAGATGCCTACCAACACCATGGCGACTAGGTATGCAAATACAATAAGCAGGTCCAGAAGCGGGAGGGATTTCATTCAGCCGAGATTAATAGTATAACTATTTTGCAAATAAAGAGGATATTGCCAATGCATTTATCGCTATAACTTGCTTATTATTATACGATATTATCAAATTTTGAATGAGGGTGGTAAAAACCTTGTTAATTTTCCGCAATTCTCTTGTCCCGCATAAAATAACCAATGCCGAAGGTCGAGGCGATTAGAAGGCCGATGGTGAGAAGTTTGCTGGTGAGGCCTTCGTTGGGGTGATTGAGTAAGTACTCGATGTCCCGTGCTTCGCTTCCTACCCACACCGCCAATATCGTTCGGGGGATCATGCCCATGGTGCCTCCTAGTAAGACTTGTTTGAAACGAGCTCCGGCAATGGCAAAAAATAGGTTGGTGACTGCAAAGGGTAAGACGGGCGATAATTTGGCGAAGAATATGAGCCTGAGTTGATTCAGTTTAAACCGTTCCAACATCCGCTCCGCTTTAGGAAAAGCCTTTAAAAGGTAGGGCAAGGTGTGGCTGGTATCGAATACATGCGCTAGGGCGTATACCAAGGCTATGGCGCCAAGGTTGAGAAATATTAGATAAGGAACCGCGGTGAGTCCCATAAAAAATCCGTAAACTAAGGCCAGAAATGTGGGAGGGGTAAGGGCTATGGCTGAAGTGAGGGTGAGTATGGCGGTAATCAGGATCCAGGTACTAGGACTCCATGCCGCCACAACCGACTCTTGCGATATGGCCCAGGCGGTAAGGAATGAAGTGGCCAGTAGGGGCACCAAGGTCATGAGAATACTAATGATAAGTGGTGTCGGGATATTTTTGAATGTTAATTTTGCCAAAACCGGAAGTTGTTAGGTGCTGCTTTTCTAGGTCAATATCGTTATTAAGGAGCGCACAAAGTACTGTAAAGGGCCAAAGATACCCAAACTAGAGGATAGTATTGATACCCATAAGTAGGTTAAGCGGTGGCTCTGCTGATATTTGAACCCATGGCTGGCGAGGCTTATAGGTATTTGCCCAACGGCCCCAGCACGCACTGAAGTTGTCTTTTATTCTATCTGCTTAGCCAGTATTGCGATAAGCGTTTGGAGCTGGGCCGCCTTTGGAGCTTTTCAATGCGCAATAGGGCTATCCATAACCGGGAGTAGCTTGTAGAGTGCTTAGCCGTTCCCTTCAGCAGAATGAAGTATCGACAGTTGATTCCAAGCTTCAAATCCTGTACTTTTGAAGTCTCAATAAATTGTAACTACTTATTTAAACTAAATATGGAATTAACAGGAACCGTTCTAGCCTTGTTGCCTGAAGTGTCGGGTCAGGGTAAAAATGGAACATGGCGCAAGCAGGAGTTCATTTTGGAAGTCCCTTCGCAATACCCTAAAAAAGTATGTATTTCCTTATGGGGTGACAGAATTGACCAAGCTGGGTTGCAGGTGAACGACACCGTCACTGCTTCTATAGACATAGAAAGCAGAGAGTACAACTCGCGGTGGTATACCGAAGTGAAAGCCTGGAAAGTAGAAAAAAGTGGCGGTAGCCAGCCAGCCAGTTCAGGTGGAGCGCCTATCCCCCCCGTAACAACCTTTACAGAGGATGAGTCGGACGATCTCCCCTTCTAAAAACTATTGCAGGTCTATGGCCTGCAATACTCTTTTTCCTCCCTATCCTTACCGGGTGGCGGGCATTACCGAGAAATGATCGATCATTTCTTGGGGATGAACGTCCAAGACCCTAGCCAGTACCATGACCACCAGGGTGTTCGAAGCAATTTTACGCGGTATGCCTGCGAATGCCGCGAACAGATCGACCGTTACCGTAGGCCTGGTGTCCAATAGTTGCATGAGTTTTTGCTCTTTTTCCCCATACCTAAAACGGATGTCGTTGTTTTTTCGGCGACGACGCATAATTTCTTTCATTTCACGACTGGCCTGAATGGACTTGTCGGCCACCCTCACGTAGGCCTTCCGCTCTCCTTTTTCGTCGAGGACGTAATGTGGCTTGTCGTCACTTTTGGGGATGTGTAGCACGAGTACCTCCCTGTCGGGACTGATGGGGACGCGCTCACTTCGGAAATGTAGGGGCGGCTGAATCAGCTTGTCGATGGCCCTGGAGAGGATGAATTCGTCTTCAGCAATGTCTTTGAGTCCTTTAATGCGCATATCGTCCCCCACACCGACCATCAACTTGCCGCCTTGCGAATTAGCAAAAGCGACGATCTCTCGAACAATTTTTTCGGGGTGACTGGACTTTAACTTAAACTCCAAGTTTTGACCCTCCCCCTTTTTGACCAGTTCTTTTAATAATCGAAGTTCCATTGGTATAAATGGATAAAAATCCGGGTTTTAAGGTGACTAAAATCCGTAATCCAACGCCTAAAGACTTACATTTATAATCAACAAGATACTTTTTTTTGACTTAAAATAAAATTTATTGCAGGAGGTTTCTAGAAATTTATGCGCTTATAACGCAGAAACGGCACCGATTGGTGCCGCTGAGTTTCAATATTCGTCTTCATTAAAGAAGAAGTCGTCTTTGGTCGGATAATCCGGCCAAATTTCCTCAATGCTTTCGTAAGGTTGACCGTCATCCTCAAGTTCCTGAAGGTTTTCTACTACCTCCAAGGGAGCACCTGTTCTAATTGCAAAGTCAATTAGCTCGTCTTTCGAAGCTGGCCAAGGAGCATCCTCAAGATATGATGCAAGTTCGAGTGTCCAGTACATATTATTTAGCCTATTAAAGAGTTACTTACTGATTTTAGGAGTGCAAAAGTAAAAAAAATTGCATCCTTTAATAGTGTCTAACCAAAAAAAATGAAAATAATTGCATTAAAAAACGTTGATTTTTTTCAATTTTTATAACTGTCTATTTTTCAGGGTCTTGTATGGCTATTTTTTACAAAAAAATATTTCATTTTAGCTGGGGAGTTATCCTGGAAGATAGAATGAGGGCATTCGTGTAGGATCCTGACCGATCAACTTCGGGCCGTTGTGCCTCTAGCCTTTATTAGAGACGCTTTTTCTTCGTGTGCACAAAATATTTATTCATCTTTGTATTTATCCCAATATCATTAATTTTTTACGATTATGACCATCGAAATCTGTGCTTATTCACTAGAGTCTTGTTTTAATGCACAAGAAGGAGGAGCCGGAAGAATAGAACTTTGTGCAGGCCTAGGCGAAGGAGGTACTACCCCAAGTGCCGGACTTATTGAGCTCGTTCGGCAGTATATCCATCTTCCCATCTATGTGATGATAAGGCCTAGAGGCGGTGATTTTGTTTATGATGTATTCGAGGAGGAGATTATGCGTAAAGATATTGTAATGGCTAAGAGCCTAGGAGCCGACGGGGTGGTGCTCGGGATTTTACAGTCCGACGGACGAGTGGACGTTGCCCGCACGCGGTCGTTAGTAGAGCTGGCCAGCCCCATGAAAGTTACCTTCCACAGGGCTTTCGACCTTACCCCTGACCCGCTCAAGGCCTTGGACGATGTGATCGCCACTGGCGCAGCGCGTATCCTTACTTCGGGACTTCATACAACTGCCGTAGAAGGTATTGAAGTATTGAAATCCCTCGCTAAGGCAGCTACGGGTAAAATTGAAATTATGGCTGGGGCAGGGGTTAACGATCAGAATGCCTCGGCCCTTAAAGAGGCTGGCGTACACGCTTTACACCTCACGGCCAAAGCGTTTAGACCAGGACGTCAAAAGTATTTTTCTGCTCAGGTATCTATGGCTGGAGAGGTGCCCGACGAACGCTCGGTGATGTACAGCGATCTCGCCCAAATTGAGTCCATTGTAAGAGTAGTTTCGGCTGAATAGCCCTTTTAAAAATAGATAATCTACCCTATAAGCCTTTGGTATATGAAACTTATAAAAGCCATCTTGTCAGTGGGTTTGGCCGGCTCGTTGTTTTTTGTGCTCAGTAGGCCCCTAGGCCCGGCTCCGGCCCTAGGCAACTTTTTAAGCCCTTTCACCGGCTTCTGGCAGAATTGGGAGCGCAGCTATCAAAAGGGTGAACAGGTACATATAAGCTCCGACAGCCTGCGTGAGCAGGTGGTCGTACGGTACGACGATATGGGGGTTCCTCATATCTTCGCCAATAATGATTTTGACTTGTTCTTTGCACAAGGCTACGTTACCGCTAAGGATAGGCTGTGGCAAATGGACCTTCAAACACGTGCGGCCTCTGGCCGGCTGTCGGAGGTGCTGGGGCCGGCTACTGTGAAGCTCGATGAGAAAAACAGGCGTATGGGCATGAATTTTGGTGCCGAAAGTAATTTTAAGGTAGCCATGAGCGATCCACGCTCCAGGGAGGCTCTGTTAGGCTATGCTGCGGGGATCAACGCCTATATCGATCAACTGAGCCCTAAAGAATATCCGGTAGAATACAAGTTGCTAGGCTATGCTCCCGAGCATTGGAAGCCCATATATACCATGTATATGTTAGAGCAGATGACGCTGACTCTGGCCGGCAGGTCCGACGACCTGAAAATGTCGAATGTATTGAAAACCTATGGAAAGGAGGTCCTGGAAAACCTGTTTCCCGATTATCCTATGTTCCAGGAAAGTCCCATTATCCCGGTAGGGACCCCCTGGGATTTTAAGCGGCTCCCCACTCCCATTCCTACCCCGCAGCTTACTGAGGCCGATACCCTGGCCGAAATTCGCGCTGAGGCCCAACCCTTGGGGGCCATGGAACCCAAAATTGAAGGGGTGGGTAGTAATAACTGGGCTATAGGAGCCGAAAAGTCGTTAACAGGCTACCCTATTCTGGCCAACGACCCTCATTTGGAGTTGACATTGCCGTCGATTTGGTATCAGGTGCAGCTGCATGGACCCACGATGAACGTCTATGGGGTTTCCTTGCCTGGGGTTCCAAGCGTGATTATTGGCTTCAACAAGGACGTCGCCTGGGGAGTCACCAATGTGGACGCCGATGTTTTCGATTATTATAAAATTCGCTTTAAAGATGCTACTCAGTCGCTCTATTGGCACGATAACCAATGGAAACAGACCGTCACTAGAGAGGAGCCTATAGCTGTGAAAGGGGAGTCCGAACCACGGATGCTCAAGGTAGTATACACCCACCACGGACCGGTCTTTAGTGAAAATGATAGTCTGGGAAATACCAATTATTTTGCTACTCGCTGGATAGGTAGAGAAGCGGGTAATAGTTTCTTGACTTTCTATGAGCTGAATGCTGCTAAGAACTATGACGATTACCGCAGCGCCTTGTCGCATTACGTGGGGCCAGGACAGAACTTTATCTTTGCTGATAATCATAAGGATATTGCTATTACGGTTAATGGCAAGTTTCCCCTCAAATATAAGGATCAGGGCAAGTTTGTTTTGGATGGTACCAACCCTACCGACGACTGGAACGATTGGATTCCTTTCGAACAAAACCCCTATGTAAAGAATCCTCCCCGGGGCTTTGTAAGCTCGGCCAACCAGTCGTCTACGGATCCTAGCTACCCTTATTATATCAATTGGGAGTTCGCTCCATCGGAACGCGGTATTCGAATCAACGAACGTTTGCAAATGATGCGTGGTGCCACCGCCGACAGCCTGAGGATGTTACAAAATGATAATTATAGTGTCTTAGCGCGCTCTATTCTACCTCGTTTACTATCTGTTTTGAAGAATCACCCGGGAACTTCCTCTCAAAAAGCGGCTGAAAATACATTAGCATCATGGGACTATATCAATAGCGCGGAGTCCTTGGGGGCCACTATTTTCGAAAACTGGATCGTGCAGCTTCAAGCGGCCATCTGGGAGGATGAGTTTAGGAATCAGCCTTTGCCACTACGTAGCCCCAGCCGTGATAGAACGATCTATATGCTGCTTAATGAGCCAGAAGCTCCTTGGTTCGACGATAAGCGTACGCCCGATGTGGAAAGTATGGAGGATATTGTGATCAGGAGTTATATCGCGACCATCAATGACCTTACCAAGCGCTATGGGGCTTTGAGCCCGGCTTGGGCCTGGTGGAAGGTGAAGGGCACGGAAATAAGACATTTGAGCAGACAAATAAAACCTTTCAACTCAGGGGCCCTCCAGACGGGTGGTGGATCCAGCATCGTCAATGCCATTACAAGCACCCATGGGCCTAGTTGGCGCATGGTGGTGGAGCTAGGTCCTAAGCCTGTTGCCTATGGAATATACCCCGGGGGGCAGTCGGGCAATCCTGGAAGTCCCTATTACCTCAATTTATTGGAGAAATGGGAGCACGGAGAGCTGAATAGACTGTTATTTTTGGAGTCGGAGCAGCAACAGGATGAACGACTCACAGAGAGTATCATTTTTAACAAAAAATAATATGCAGGGAATTATCAATTTTTTTGTGGTATTCATTTTGGCCTTGGTAGGCCAATTGCTGGCTCCCTGGTGGATGATCGCCTTGGTGCCCTTTGCCGTTCAGTTTTGGCGGCCCGTTGGGTTTTTGCCTTCCTTTCTGAGTAGCTTTTTGGGGATTGCCCTATTGTGGCTAGGCTATGGCTGGTACCAGCATAGCGAATCGGCCGGAATCCTGTCGGAACGTATGGCGCAGGTATTTAGCCTGCCCAATGCCCCTGCACTGTTGGCAATAACGGTACTGGTGGGTGGACTGATGGGGGGGCTTGCTGGATTGGCCGGATTCTCCGTAAAAAATATCTTTATGGCCGATTCTTCCCGGTAGAGTCCAGCCAGAAAATCAACAATTTAGCTATAGATACAAAAAATTGTAGGGCATAAATAACCCTGAAACGGAGGTATCCCTTTTTTATTGGGGAGAATCCTTATATTTGCCGCTCTTTGTAAAACAAAACCTTATTAAAAACGTGAACAACAATACTTCCTTAATCTGGAACATCGTATTAACCCTAGCCGTGGCGGTGTTATTTTTCTTACATTTTTCAAGCAAGCCCAGTGCAGGCAGCGTAACGGATGGTGGTGTAGTGGCCGGACGTAAGACGGTGTATGTTCAGGTGGACTCACTTTTACTTAATTACGATTTCTTTAAAGACACTAAAAAGGAGCTTGAGAATAAGAATTTCCAACTAGAAAATGAATTAAATCAAAAAGGACGTTCTCTTCAGAATGAAGTAGCCTTCTTCCAAAAGAAAGCCCAGACGATGACTCCCGATCAGGCGCGTTCGACGGAGGCTCAATTGATGAAAAAGCAGCAAGACCTTATTGCTTATCGCGATCAGGCGGCTCAGGGATTGGCTCAAGAAGAAGCCCTTAAAAATGAAGAGCTTTATAAAAATATCCGTACTTATATCGAAAAATACAATAAGGATAATGGGTATGAGTATGTATTGGGCTATTCGTTGGGTGGTGGAATACTCTTCGCTAATCCCGACTTGGACGTATCTAAGAAGATTATCGAAGGCCTAAACAAGGAGTATGCTGCCAAAGACAAGCCAGCGGCTGCCGATACGACTTCGAAGAAATAATTTATCGTTTCGATATCTAATAAAAGGGACCAATACCTAGGCGTATTGGTCCTTTTTATTGGCTGTTGGTCCCGCCTCCTCTATCGCTGGGTTGCGAGGGGGGCAGTATACCGGAGAACACAAAAAAGGCTGCCTTTGTGAGACAGCCTTTTTCGATGATGACTAAAAGAATACGATTAAACGTTCGTAGACGATAGCTTGGCGCCGAGATACTCCCGGTTCATCCGTGCAATATTGTCGAAGGTGATTCCTTTGGGGCATTCGGCAGAGCAAGCACCCGTATTGGTACAAGCGCCAAATCCTTCGGAGTCCATTTGGGCTACCATCTTCTCTGCTCTGATTTTTCTTTCGGCCTGTCCCTGAGGTAAGAGGGCCAGCTGAGATATTTTGGCAGAAACGAAAAGCATGGCGGAGGCATTCTTACATGCCGCTACACAAGCACCACAACCAATACAAGCCGCCGCTGCAAAAGCGTCGTCAGCAGCTTCTTTGGGGATGGGTAGGTTGTTGGCATCCTGCGCGTTTCCGGTATTGACCGAAACGAACCCACCCGCAGCCATAATTCGGTCGAAAGCGTCGCGTGCCACAACCAAATCCTTGATGACGGGGAAAGAACCGGCTCTCCAGGGTTCTACCACAATGGTGTCACCATCTTTAAAAGAGCGCATATGCAGCTGGCATGTGGTTACTCCTTGCAAAGGGCCGTGAGGTTGGCCATTGATATGCATAGAACACATTCCGCAAATACCCTCCCGGCAGTCGTGATCGAAGGCAACAGGCTCTTGCTTGGCCTCTACCAACTGCTCGTTTAGTACGTCAAACATTTCTAGAAAGGACATATCCGGAGAGATGCCTTCCAATTGATAGTTCTCAAAACCACCTTCTGTATTACTATTGCTTTGTCTCCACACTTTCAATGTAAGACGCATGTTACCTTCACTCATTGTTGTAATAGTTAATGATTATCAATTAACTGTATATATATTGGCCCGATTGCAAAGAATAGGGTCGTTTAAATCAGCCTTATTTATAGCTACGTTGTGCAATTTTGATGTTATCGTAGATAAGGTCCTCCTGATGAAGCTCCCATTTCTCAACACCTTGGTACTGCCAGGCGGCTACATAACGATAATTTTCGTCGTCACGAAGGGCCTCTCCTTCTTCGCTTTGGTACTCCTCGCGGAAGTGACCTCCACAGGATTCATTGCGGTTTAAAGCATCGATACACATCAATTCTCCTAGCTCAATAAAGTCGGCAACGCGGTTAGCTTTGTCGAGTTCAGGGTTGAACTCATCTACTTTACCCATTACCCGTACATCCTTCCAGAACTCCTCTCTAAGGGCTCTGATTTCGGAGATGGCTTCGGTAAGTCCTTTTGCATTTCGGGCCATACCACATTTGTCCCACATAATTTTTCCTAAGCGGCGGTGGAACATCTCCGGAGAGGTGTTGCCTTGGATGCTCATCAGCTTCTCTATCCTAGCTTTCGACTCGGCCTCTACTTTGGCGAACTCGGGATGGTCGGTAGCAATTTTGCCCGTTCTGATCTCATTGGCCAAGTACGATCCGATGGTATAAGGGATTACGAAATATCCGTCGGCGAGCCCTTGCATGAGCGCCGAGGCGCCCAGTCGGTTAGCACCATGATCCGAGAAGTTCGCTTCCCCTAACGAGTAAAGCCCTGGTACGGTGGTCATCAGGTTATAGTCTACCCAAAGTCCCCCCATCGTGTAGTGCACTGCAGGGTAAATCCGCATAGGCACTTCATAGGGATCTTCACCGGTGATCTGCTTATACATATCGAAAAGGTTACCGTATTTTTCCTTTACTACGGCCTTGCCCCAAGCGATTATATCTTCTTCCGAAGGGTTGGTAATATTGTTTTTATTGGCTTCGCCCAGTCCATAACGGCGGAAAGCGGCGGAGTAGTCGAGGTAAACGGCTAGCTTGGAGGAACCCACCCCATAACCTGCATCGCAACGCTCTTTGGCGGCACGTGAGGCGATATCACGAGGTACTAGGTTACCAAAAGCGGGGTATCTTCTTTCCAAATAGTAATCACGTTCCTCTTCAGGGATGGCATTGGCGGGCCGATTGTCATCCTTTTTCTTGGGTACCCATATCCGTCCGTCGTTGCGCAACGATTCCGACATCAGCGTCAATTTCGACTGGTGGTCGCCCGAAACGGGGATACAGGTAGGGTGAATTTGAGTGAAACATGGGTTGGCAAAGAAAGCCCCACGGCGGTGTGCCTTCCAGGCGGCAGTAACATTGCTGCCCATGGCGTTGGTCGAGAGGTAAAATACATTCCCGTAACCTCCAGTACATAGCAATACGGCATGGCCTGCATGTCTTTCTAGCTCTCCGGTGATCAGGTTCCGGGCGATGATCCCCCTACATTTCCCGTCGATATTAACGATATCGAGCATTTCATGTCGGTTATACATCTGGATGGTACCCATCCCTACTTGGCGCTGAAGGCCCGAATAAGCCCCTAGCAAAAGTTGTTGGCCCGTTTGTCCCGCTGCATAAAAGGTACGCTGAACTTGCACCCCACCGAAAGACCGGTTGGAAAGCAAGCCGCCGTACTCCCTAGCAAAAGGAACTCCTTGCGCGACGCATTGGTCAATGATATTTCCGGATACTTCCGCCAAGCGATGCACATTGGCTTCTCTGGAACGGTAGTCTCCACCTTTAACGGTATCATAAAAAAGACGGTAAACCGAGTCTCCGTCATTTTGATAGTTTTTTGCCGCATTAATACCACCTTGTGCCGCAATAGAGTGCGCACGACGAGGGGAATCTTGGAAGCAAAAAGCCTTTACTTTATAACCTAGTTCGGCTAAGGTAGCGGCTGCTGAAGCACCGGCTAGGCCAGTACCTACCACTATAACTTCGAGGTTACGCTTGTTAGCTGGATTGACCAGGGGAACCGAGGAACGATACTTACTCCACTTGGTTTCCAATGGCCCCTGAGGTATTTTGGCATCCAGACGAGGTGACGTTGCCATATATTTTGTATTATTAATTGATCAAAAAAGTTAAGAAATCAACTGGATCAGCTGTTTTTTGGGTTTCTGATAAATATTTCTCACCAAAACCTATGGAGCTGATTTTACTTTACCCAACCCAAATACATCGCTATGGGCATCAGGGCGAATAGTAATGGTACCACAATGGAAAATGCCGTTCCTAAGAAGGCGATAAGCCCGTTGTACTTTACATGATACAGCCCAAGGGTTTGAAAGGCACTCTTGAAGCCGTGCAGTAGATGCCAGAATAAAGAGAAGCAACCCGCTACGTAAATGAGTACCACCCATGGATTTTGGAAGGTAGTTAGCATCATATTGTAGAGGTCTAGCTCTTCACCGGTAGCAAACTGGTTGGTCCTGTTTGGGATCCAAAAATGAGAGGTGTGGATCACCAAAAAGATAAGGATGATGGTGCCCAATAGGCCCATACTCCTTGAGTACCAGGTGCTGTTGGCATTGGCGTTACGTGAGGCGTAACTTACTGGACGTGCAGCACGGTTGGTTTTCGTCAGCATCAATCCATCGTAGATATGGAAAAGAAAACCGAGTACTAGCCCAATTTCTAGGGTCCGGATAATGGGGTTGGTGCCCATAAAATGGCCCCAGTGGGAGAAGGTCTCTCCTCCATCATTGTAAAAAATCATGGCATTAATGGCGGCATGAATCACCAAGAAGCTTATCAAAAAGAGCCCTGTGAGCGCCATAATAAGCTTTTTACCAATGGAACTCGTCAACGTTTGTGTAAACCACGACATAACAATCATGTATGATTTTAGTGCAAAAAAAAGGTACATTTATAACCTTTCAAAGGTATGTCACAAACGATTCCAACACAATAAAAGCGAACCATTTTTATTGTTGAAAATATTATTTATAATCATTATTGAGAATAATTAAAGATTTGAGATAGGAATTGGCCTGCAGCGTCGAGTTTACATCGGTTAAAATCATGATTCGTGCTACTTGGCATGATCTGGAAATCTTGTCGGCTTAGACTCAATGCCATTGAGATAGTCTTGGGTGAGGGTTACGATTCCCGAAGTTTTTACAGTTTTTCTTAATTTATTACCCAGGCCGTCATAAAGAAGTTCAATGGTATTGCCGGTTCCGAAGTCAAACTTGGTGGGCAGGTTTAGGTGGTTATGCGGAGCCTCCAAATTGATATGACTCTGGGGGATGCTGCTGGTACCAGTACTTTGTGTAGACAAGTTACTAGAAGACTGAACGCGTCTAATACGTTAACCCAAGCAAATCTCAATTACGAATCAGGGTTAACGTGGGTTTCTGGTTACTGTTTTACGATTTTCTTCGTTGTCAAAGAACCATCCGTAATTAAAATCTTGACCAGATAAACACCAACGGATAAATTGCTCATCTCAATCCCTTCGGTTGGTATATTATCCGAACTGTAAACCACTTGACCCGCATTGTTGATTAGCTGTACTTTCTCAACGGCAGCGCCTTTTATTTTCAACAGATCTCTAACCGGATTGGGATAAAAAGTGATCGCATTGGCTTACGTTTGAAAACCAAAATCCAGGCTTTGGATGCGACTGTATGCAAATGTACCATCCTTATCGATCATTTTAAGCCGGTACAGATTTTCTCCGGGCCGCGTTCGGTCATACGTAGGAGTTTTATCTATAAACGAATAATTGGTGTTTGACGATTTATCTCCGCCGGCTGCCACATTTCCAATACTGCTCCACTTTTTTCCGTCCTGGCTACGCTCGATGTCAAAACGGTCAGAATTGACTTCGGAAGATGTTTGCCAAATAAGTAAAGCGGTGGATCTTTCGGCCCCCCCGGACACCTTGGTGGCGGTGAAACTGATCAAGGTTACCGGAAGCGGTACAGATTTTAATCTTTTCATCCGATTTCCCGAAACGTCATGATTATAAGTGGTTTGCGCTATTGTTAGCGGAGCCGTTAATACCATAAACAGTAAAATGTAAACGTTTCTCATAAATTGTTTTATTATGTATCTTTTTGTCATAAGATGTTAGACTTAATGATATCTTCTAATTAGCACTTTCTATATACCAAGTTACTATTACAGAGTTTTGATCTTTTATAAAGACGTAAACGATGGATTAAAATTGATTCCAAATGGGCTCTTGCCATATTCGTTTATCATCAATATTGTACCTATTGTAATCTGCTTCTTGTAATGATTTTAATTCATGAAAGTAAATCTCCCTGAGTCTTTGCAGACATTCTGCTTTTTTTTCATACTTACCTACATGAATATAATATATTTTATACTCCCATTTATTCTTCCTTCTTTGAGCAAAAAAGGCATGGCCATCAAATAGAATTCTAGGATTTGCTATTCCTTGTTTCCCATTTATTTCTTTTCTGTAATAATTCAAATCCAAAAAATTTACTACTGTTAATATTATTGCTTTATTTGCCGTACTATCAAATAATATTGTGTCTATTAAGATTTGTGATTTAGTAGTATCTACAACTGGTGCTTTATAGGCGTAAAAAATTTCATCTTGCTTTTTAAGCCTTGTTGTCAAATCATTAATAATTGACAAGCTATCCTTATAATATTTATCCTTTGGTAAATGAACATTATTTTTATATTCATCTGGCGTATATACATGATTTTGCTGCGAGTCAGAACAACTTGTGTTAAACAAATAAACAATCATAATTAAGAAATTTTTCATAGCAATCATTATTTACAGTTTTGACATTCCCAAGCAGCGCTATTCCAAATATAACTTCCCTCTTGAAGTGTGCCAATATTTTCAAAAAATGATCCAATACCGTGCCCCATTTCTGTGCTACTTTGTTCAAAGTAATCTGTCCCATTGACCTTTTCATTAGCCAGCCACCAAAAGCTATCGCTTTCATTTCTTTTCCCACCATCAGCTGTAAGGCCAAATTGATGCATAAACTGCATAGTAAATACATTAGGATCGGTAGTAATATCGCTTCCCTGAAAAGGATCAAAGTGGGCAACTAAACTGATTTTGACCTGCTTTTCCAATTCAGGATTATTTTTCAGGTATTTTTTCAAGCCTGCCAGAAACCCGCTTCCATATACTCCCCCCATGCTGTGAGTGATAATTTTAATTGTTTCAGTAATGTTTCCATTCTTATCACGTGCCAGGCCTGCTATCAGTCCAGCAGCATCGCCAAATCCTTTTTCGTTACCAGCCTTATATCTGTTTGAGGCAGATAAGTTATTGCCCATTCCAGTAAATATGCTACCTCCAACAGTATTTGCCCATCCTCCTAATGAGCCATCATAATATTGTGCATTGTTATCATTCAACCGTTTCATAACAGCGGAATCGAACCCTTCCCAATAATCCCTAAGCGCTTGCGCTGTGTTTTTTTGTCCATTAACAAATACAACTAACCTTCCATCTGGATCCTTTGCATTTACAGGATTGTTATGGACATAATTGTAAGGTGAATCTCCAAAATATTTTTCACTAGCCGGATCCACCTCCCACCAGCTCCCCATCCCCGGGTCCAACCACCTCGCTCCGTAATCATAGAAATTCAGATCAAATTCTTCACTGAGCTCCTTACCATTATAAAGATAACGATACTTACCAGCCGTTGCATCATTATACCACGCACCATCAAAGGCCTTTCCAAAAGGATAATAATGCGTTTCACCCAAAATCTCAGTATTATCAATACTGCCACTTCCGTTTTTATCCGTAAATACCAAACGCGCACTACCTAAGTGATCTCTTAAAACATATTGATACCGAAATGTTCCGCCATTATTAGAAGCCCGGCCTTCCTCGTTATATACCGCTTCAACCGTATTGTTTTTTAGCTCAATGCCATTGAGATAGTCTTGGGTTAGGGTTACGATTCCCGAAGTTTTAACCCTTTTTTCTTAATTTATTGCCCAAGCCGTCATAAAGAAATTCAATGGTATTGCCGGTTCCAAAGTCAAACTTGGTGGGCAGGTTTAGGTGGTTATGCGGGGCCTCCAGGTTGATATGACTCTGGGGGATGCTGCTGGTCCGGTCGCTTTGGGTGGTCAGGTTTCCACCGGCTGGTATGGTCAATGCCTGGTTGTCAATGGTGGAATTCGTGTATCTGCTGGAGCCTTTCACCATACCATTGCGAGTGATCGAAGTAACGTTTCCCCACGCCCGGGGTCGCGCACGACTCAAAATTCAGAGATTCTCCGTAATAATCCACCGGATCGATACCGCCTGCTGCGGTATAATTGGTATATCTTGAAGTGGTAAGCCGGTCCAAGTAATCATAGGTGAAGCCGTATGCTTGGGCAGCCCTGCCCTTTACCTGCCAGATCATCTGACCGATATTGCCGCTGTTTTAGAAATTGTAAAGCCAGGAAATGCAGGCACTCTTGAAATTCGTGGATAAAACGCTTACCAAAAAAGTTTGAATATTTCTTCAAAACGGGGAGGGTAGAAATTAATAAGGCCCTACATTTCTGAAAGCTTGTTGTTTCATTTCTGTATTAACTTTTTGATTATGGGAATGCCTTTTACAACAAGAGTACTCCAAAAAATACCATTCGATAATAACATTAGTATCATCCCGATTATTGAAGACATATTAATAAAAAAAAATCCAAAAGGGTGTTTAATGAAAAAACCTATTACTTCTTCAAACCTATTTGGTTTTGCTCCAAAATTAAAACTTAAAAAAGGTGAAGCAATTATGCTGAGTACTACATAAATAACAACTCCTAATACTATGTTTAAAAAGCTTTTCATGTATTTAATTTTTTACTCCTCCTTTTTTGATTTGATCTACTGCTTGCTGTATTTTCTTGTCTGCTTCGACTCCAGGTCTAGCCAAATCAAAGTGTGCTGCATTATCACCATTCCATATAGCTTTAAGCCCACCCCAATTAAAACTTCCTTCTGAATTGGGGTTACTTAATCCATCATTTGGAATGTCTATTCGGATAATATTCTTTATGTTTTTGCTTCCACTTAATTGTTGGTAAAGCTTTGAGTCATCAGAAATAGGGCTTCCTATTAAAACTAGATTGTCAACTACTACCCCATCATTTGCAAGTTTTAATGCTGCTTGTGCTTGTAAAATACTACCATATGAATAACCTGCTAGATTAAATTGTTCCCCTTCTTTAAATGGGTTATTTGCCAATTGTTGTTTGTATTGCTTAACAACACTGTTAATCATTGAATTGTTTACTGGTAACTCTCGCCCTGTATATTCTCGAAACATCGCCTCGCCAAGCTCTTTACGCATTCTATATTCATACTCTGTTCCTGAATTACGATAAAAATTTGTAAACATTACATCTCCTGCTTTACCGTGACTGGCGTTTACTCTAACAAAATCAATTATGCCCGCATTTGCAAATGAACTTCTCCATCTATTTATATAGTTCCAACCATCTCTGTCATTATTAGCCCCACCGATGAAATATACTCTTCTGCCATCTGGATCTATTGCGTTTATTGGATTATTCAGAACATAAGCATAAGGTGATACACTTGGGTATTCTTGAGCCAACGGATCCACCTCCCACCAGCTCCCTAACCCTGGATCCAGCCACCTAGCCCCATAATCATAGAAATTCAGATCAAATTCTTCACTGAGCTCCTTACCATTATAAAGATAACGATACTTACCAGCCGTAGCATCACTATACCAGGCTCCGTCAAAACTTTTACCAAAAGGATAATAATGTGTTTTGCTTAGTATTTCAGTATGATCAATACTGCCACTTCCGTTTTTATCGGTAAAAACCAGTCTGGTGTTGCCTAAGTGATCCCGAAGCACATATTCATACCGAAATGTTCCGCCATCATTTAAAGCCCGGCCTTCCTCGTTATATACCGCTTCAACCGTATTGTTTTTTAGCTCAATGCCATTCAGATAGTCATGGGTTAGGGTTACGATTCCCGAAGTTTTAACCGTTTTTCTTAATTTATTGCCCAGGCCGTCATAAAGAAGTTCAATGGTATTGCCGGTTCCAAAGTCAAACTTGGTGGGCAGGTTTAGATGGTTATGCGGGGCCTCCAGGTTGATATGACTCTGGGGGATGCTGCTGGTCCCGTCGCTTTGGGTGGTCAGGTTTCCACCGGCTGGAATGGTTAGTGTCTGATTGTCAATGGTGGTGTTTGTATAGTTGGAGGCACCCTTTACCATGCCTTTGCGGGTGATGGAGGTGATATTTCCCCACGCCCGGGGTCGCGCACGACTCGAAATTCATAGACTCTCCATAGTAATCCACAGGATCAATCCCCCCCGCTGCGGTATAATTGGTATATCTTGAAGTTGTGAGCCGGTCCAAGTAATCATAGGTAAATCCGTATGCTTGGGCAGCCCTGCCCTTTACCTGCCAGATCATCTGACCGATATTGCCGCTGTTTTGGCTGGTGCCACTTAGCCCGCCGGTAAGTGAATTATATTCGAGTACCTGCCGGAAAAGATCATCGGTCGTTGCCGGGAAAGTCGGCGTACTAAAACCGGTAAGCATGTTACTAACCGGGAAGGTACTTCCGCTTAATGCCGAAGCTCCGTTGATGCTGGAAAGTATTCCGTTTTGCAGATAGGAATAGTCAATCTGCTGCAAACCGTTTCCAATTTTTTTCCACGCCAACTGATCTTTATCGGTGTAGGATAGTTCACTGATGATTTTGTCGCCACCGCTATTCAGATTTTGTCTGGTCTGGGCAAGCCGTCCCCAGTCGTCAAACTGACGCGTGTTTACATAACCCGTTGTCCCCGCACTGTGTGCACTGCTGCGTGTTTCTGTTAATATATTATCCCCATGATCGTAGCCATAGTTGATGCTTTCGGCGGAGGCATTACCCAGATTGGTATGGTTGTTTCCGGTCATGGAGCTGACCCGTCCGTAAGCATCATAATTAAAAGTAGTTTGTATTACTCCGTTTGCTGCCCAAGGGGTCACCACTGGGTCGGCTGCGGTGAACACCTGTACTTTGCTGGTTTTTAGCTTGTCGATCTCGATGCCCGAGGTGGCCGTGCTATACATGTTTTCAATAATGGTATTGGACAGGGTCATGCCGTCACCGCTGCCACTGGCATATACGCCCTTCTGGGTGAGCCGTCCATAGTCGTCATACTTACTGCCCATCCAGCGATTGGAATTAGCCCGTAGGATCGGATCTTGGTATTTAACAGGCAAATCGCGATTATTGTACTCAAAGGCTTCATAAGCCTTGCCCGGTACCTTTTTCTGGCTTACGAGGTCGTTGTTGGTGTATTGGTAGGTAAATACCAGCTCGCTGTCGTTCCAGCTTGCGCCAGGTGGAATCACCCGTACCAGCCTGTCCTTATCGTCATACACATAGTACGTGTCAGCCTTACTACTTTCACCGCTATTGGCCTTTCGGCTCAACAGCATCCTCCCTTTTTTGTCTGTAAATGTGATAGACTTGTTGCCATTCCCATCGGTAGTCGTGGTTTTGTTCAGAAGATTATCTCCAAAAGGAGTAGAGCCTCCCGTTGAAAAATTGTAGTTTAACACAGCATCGCCACTGCTGTTTGAAGCATAGCTATTCGACGTGGCAATGCTGAACCATTACAGTGCCATTTATCGTACGGGGTGATCTAGGTAAGTAAGCGTATCCGGCGTTATTTCCCTCTGGCTCACCAACCCACACATTTTCTCTACTGACCCAAAGTCTATACAAATAAATGGATAGGAATGCCCTGGTTTTTTTGGCCAAAAAACGGATGCATTCAAAAAGTTGCGAAGTGTATAAGGATCCGGTAGCTGCTTCGGTGCTAGGGGATATTTGCCCCAGATCATTTCTCGCAGCAGGCCCCAACTATTTAGCCTTAAAATTGTCCTATTAACCATAAGTTTATAGAGACTTTCGAGTGGCCGTGATTTCAAATGAATGGTTTAAAAGTTTGGGGTTTTAAAAAAAACGAAGCTGTTGGCCCTGTCAGGTAGGCTGGTCGAAAGGTACTATCTCGACTGTAATCCTTAATATTGGTCAGAGAAAATGGATAATACGTAGGCCCTTTTTCCGTTTTTAACATACTAATTGAAAAAATAAGAGTAACATGATAGATTATTCCTTATTTTTCGAACAATTCGAGTCATAACATCCGTTAATCATATAGGTTTCCTATCCATTGTCCATATAGCATTTCAATATATATGCGGTCTTTTTCCAAGTATCTTTATATTATTTTAGTAGTTCTGTTAGCCACGATAAGCCAACAGGCTCAAGCCACCCATATTCGGGCCGGGGAGATTACGGCGCGGCGTATTTCAGCGACTTCCCTTACCTACGAAATTAGGCTTACGGCCTACTTTGACATGCAGAATGGAGAAGGAGCGGCGAATGCGCAGAATACCGTACAGTTCTATATAGGCTCCGAAGGACCCATCATAGCCCCGAGGGTTAATATTGTCAATATTGGCAATAATACCACCCAGAATACCTATATCATCAACCATACGTTTCCGGCTGCCGGGAAATTTCGAATCTCCTTCGAAGAGGATAATCGTAATAATAATGTATTGAATATAGGTCCTCCTCCCACCCAAAACCTAAATTTTTATGTAAGCACCACCTTGGAGATCAATGCCAATTTTGGGATGAATCAAACCCCGGTGATGCTCAACGCCCCCATCGACTTGGCGGCAGTTGGGCAGCGTTATATCCATAATCCTGGGGCCTTCGATGCCGACGGCGATAGCCTGGCCTATCGTTTGTTCGTTCCGCAACGGGGTACCTCCAATGGGGGAGGCATTAATCTACAATATGAGGACCCTAATATGGTGGTAGTCCCTGCTGGCTCTCCATCGTTCACCGAAACCGGCGCTAGCCCCGCTACCTTTAGCATGGACCCCATTACGGGCGATATGGTATGGGATGCACCGATGGTCGAAGGATATTATAACGTAGCCTTTATTGTAGAAGAATGGCGCGACGGGGTGCTGATCGGACAGATCGTCCGAGATATGCAGATTATCGTGGAGGACGCCAATAACGATCGACCCGCCCTGGACCCACTAGCACCCATATGCGTGGAAGCGGGTACGAGGATCAATCAATTGATATCGGCCACCGACAAGAATGGCGATCGATTGACGCTTTCTTCTTCTGGTGGAGTCTACGACGCCAGCCTGGTTAGTCCTGAATTGGCTAGTTTTTTGGTGCCTAATCAGGGTACGCAGGGGACTATTTCAGGGAACTTTGTATGGCAGACCAGTTGTGCCCATATTCGGCAGGAGCCTTATGATGTTCTTTTTAAGGTGGAAGATGGCCCGGCTGCTGGCGCTCCTAACCCCGCATTGTTTCGACGCCTTACCGATTACAAAAGTTTGAATATACAGGTATATGGCCCCAAGCCTAAGAACCTGACGGGCGTCGATCTAGCCGACCCTGCTGGCCTGGCTTACCAGCTGACCTGGGATGCCTACCAGTGCCAGACCGTGGGGGCCAAAATCGTCATATACCGGAAAGAAGGCTGTACCACATTGCCCGAAGATGTATGTGTATCGGGAATCCCGGCGGGATATGGCTACACCGAAATAGGAAGGGTAGGCATAGGCCAAACGACTTTCTTAGACAATAATAATGGAGCAGGCCTACGGACAGGGGTGTCCTATAGCTACCGCCTGGTGGCCGTTTTCCCTCGTCCGGGGGCCAATCCGAGCGAGCCCGGGAGCCTGATTGGCGGGGGCGAGAGTATCGCTTCCGATGAGTTTTGCTTGAATTTGCCAATGGTAATGCCTGTTATTACAAACGTAACCGTGGATGTTACCGACAAAGCTGCAGGAGAAATTACCGTACGCTGGACCCGCCCTACTGCTAGTTCGGGGCTGCCTGCTCAGTATCAATTGTACAGAGCCGAAGGCCAAAATGGGACCAATTACTCTCTTATCGCCACCATTAATACCAACTTGGAAGCCGGTGCTCTGGATACGCTTTTCGTAGATAAGGGTCTTAATACCACGGATAATGCCTATAGGTACCGATTAGACTACTATTTTACAGAGAATGGCCTACTTACCAAACTCGATGCTAGCGAGGCCGCCAGTAGCGTTTGGCTGCAGCAAGGTTCGGCTATTCCTACTAATATACGCCTCAACTGGTCGGCCATTGTACCTTGGAGTAATAACAACCAGGTGCATCGGGTCTATCGGGAGGATAAGGCCAATCCTGGAACTTTTAACCGCATTGCCGAGGTGTCGGTGACGGGCGCTCAGAGTTTTACCTATATTGACGACGGTACCGATCGATATACTGCCGATGGAAGTGTGGACGTTGCCATAAGCACCAATGACCAATATTGCTATAAGGTAGAGACGGTAGGGTCTTATAATAACAGCCAGATCAAGCCCGATAAGCTCTATAACTTTTCGCAGATTATATGCGTAACGGCTTCCGATACTACCAAGCCTTGTGCCCCCGTACTGTCCATAGACCTGCTCGATTGTTCGAATCTCAGTCCAGATACCTATTGCAATACCACTTCATTTGCCAATAACCTCAGCTGGGAGTATCCTCAACAAGTAGATGGGAAAGACTGTGATCAGAATATTGCTGCCTATAAAATCTATTATGCCCGCTACGAAACGGATAGTCCTAGCCTATTGACAACCGTCACCACGCCTCCTGCACCTTTGGCGACTACTTATACCCATAACGGGTTAAAATCGTATGCGGGTTGCTATTATGTGACGGCCCTCAATGGTTTTGGAACGGAAAGTGCTCCAAGTAATATTGTATGCAAGGACAATTGCCCGGCTTTTGTGCTACCCAATGTGTTTACTCCAAATGGCGACGGTAAAAACGACGTCTTTCAGCCTATGGAATGTCCAGCCTTCGTACAGTCCTTAGAATTTAGGGTGTTTAACCGCTGGGGGGCTCAGGTATTCGATACCAAAGATGTAAATGTAAACTGGAATGGAACTACCAATGCAGGCAAAGAGCTGTCGGCGGGTCAATATTACTATGAAGCGAAAGTGTTTTTTGAATCCTCGAAGGTAGGAGGTACAGCCACGACGATCAAAGGTTGGGTTCAGTTGCTCCGCTGATGCTACAGGGCGGCCCTTTTATCTTTCAGTAGCATATACTTACTTTGCAGCCAGGTTATCGAGCATAGCCTGGCTTTTTTTATACGAAACATCATAAACAGTATATTTTAAATGAAACAGGCATACGTATTCCCAGGACAGGGTTCTCAGTTCAAAGGTATGGGGCAGGAGCTTTACCAGTCGTCCGAGGCCGCTAAGGCACTATTTGAACAGGCTAACGAAATATTGGGTTTTCGCATTACCGACATTATGTTTGAAGGTACCGATGAGGCCCTCAAACAAACCAACGTTACCCAGCCCGCCATATTTATCCACTCGGTGATATTAGCCCTTACCAGCGACTCATTTGATCCGGACATGGTAGCAGGGCATTCCTTGGGCGAATTTTCGGCGTTGGTGTCGGCAGGAGCCCTTTCTTTCGAAGATGGTCTGCGCTTGGTAGCCCAACGTGCCGATGCCATGCAGGAGGCTTGCCAGTTGCAACCCTCTACGATGGCGGCCATCCTAGGGCTTGCCGACTCGGTGATCGAAGAGATATGTGCTGGGATAACGGATGAGATCGTCGTGGCGGCCAACTATAATTGCCCTGGACAGGTGGTTATATCGGGATCTATTGCCGGTGTTGAAAAGGCCTGTGAATTACTGAAGGCTGCCGGCGCTAAGCGGGCTTTGGTGTTGCCGGTAGGTGGGGCCTTTCACTCCCCCTTGATGGAGCCAGCGCGGGAAAAACTCGCCGCGGCCATTCATGCCGCCAGTATTCAGCCTCCCCGTTGTCCGGTATACCAGAATGTCAATGCCCTGCCGTCGACGGATGTGGCCGCGATTCGGGAAAATCTGATCGCCCAACTTACCGCCCCCGTTCGTTGGACGCAGTCGGTACAGCATATGGTAGCCGACGGCGCCGAGATGTTCGTAGAATGTGGCCCAGGAAAGGTGCTTCAGGGACTCGTTAAAAAGATAGCTTCTGGAGTAGAATTGAAAAGTATTTAATTTTTTTTTAAAAACGCTTGACATATTCGAATCTACCCATTACTTTTGCACCACTATTACGGTTTTGGCCGATGGTGTAATGGTAACACAGGACATTTTGGTTGTCTCATTCAGGGTTCGAGTCCTTGTCGGCCAACGATAGTTACTAAGAGCTCACGAAAGTGAGCTCTTTTTTTTGGTCCCTCACGGACCAAAATGGCGGAGTAGAGGAGGATCAAGTCAAAACCTGTGAAGGGGATTTTCTTTTAGCTATAAGCTTTAGGCCGTATGCTATAGGTGTTCAAGGATCAATCCCATTTCTTGGGGGGGCATCTGATAAAATTAGGCAAACAGTCTGGAGAGTCTGAATAGAAAAAAAGAAACATCTTTGACCCTTTTTGGCCGATGGCATCTTTTCGGCAATATTTTCAAAATATTCAATTTGAATTAAAATTCATTACCACATTATCCCAGCGTGACAAAATGTTTATAGAAACACTCCACAACATGTGGTTTTGATCCTTAAGCAGTAAGGAGTGTTAGGAATTCACTTTGAAAAAACTTTGCATCAAATGGCATTCTTAGGGCTTTCAATAAGGAAAACAACCAAATCAAGAAAAGTTTAAACAAGCCAATTCACTAAAACGTATCTGCTAGCCATTATTTCTTTCCATTTTCTTCCAGCGCTGTATCCTTGTGAAAACGGCCTCGGGGCTCACACTGTCTAGGGTGTCGGTTTGGGTTTCAATAAAATCGGTACGAGGGCCGAGTGGTCCCCATCGGCCAGCATTTTTGGGTTTATAATTAGGGAATAATCCAAGGGTATTGATGCCGCAGGCGGCGGCGAGGTGCATGGGTCCGGTGCTGCCGGCCAGCAATCCGTCGACTCCATTGATAAAGGTGATCAGGAGCGGGAGTGGGAGCTGTCCTGTAAGGTCAATTACATGCGAAGGAAGGCTCTTAACCCATGGCTCTAGCTCTATTTGTTCTTTTTCGGAACCGGTAATAAAGATGCGGTATCGCTCGGGGTCTAGTAGGCCTATCAATTCTGAGAAACTTTCCAGAGACCATTCCAAAGCGTTTTTATTGGAAAGAGGATGTAAGATGATCGTAAACTTGTCGGTATTTTGTAATTGTAGATAGTGATCGGGCAGCGGAGCGAAATTGGTTAAATTATAATACTCCCATAGGTTTTTTGGGATAGGCTCGCGTACGAGGGGTTTCATTAGCTTAAAATGCAAGGTGGCCTCATGGAGGTCGGACTGCCGGCGGCGGAGCCATACCAGTCTGTTGCACTGGAGCCAGTGGTAGGGCCTACTCCAGGTACCAATGCGAATGCCAATCCCCGCCTTGTAGGCCATTTCGGTCATGTGTTTAAGGGTAACCAAATGGATAATGGCGTCGAACTGATGGCTTTTGAGCGTCTGAACCTGTTGGTCTGCAGGAAGGGCCATAAGCCGTTCATAATCTAAAAACTCATCTATAGAATCACTAACGTCAACTACGGCTTTGGTATAAGTGCGGGCTAAAATACAAATGGTTGTTCCGGGAATTTGCCGTTTAAGAAAGCCACATAACGGGAGCGTTAAGACGACGTCTCCTATGGCGTCGGTACGGGTTACTAAAATACGCATGATACAAGTTTAGGCTATGCTGGAATGCTTTTGTGTGCCGGTTTTTACTGATTCCATGGCAAATTAAGGAAGTTATTTTAAATGTCTATATATTCCACGCTTCTATCCGTAAGCTCTATGACCGTGTCCGCCTTGGGCTTAACATATTTCTCATCAACCGACTTTCCGCAGCGTACAACCTGTAGGATAAATCGTGTAGAAAAGTTTTGAAGGGATACAGCCAGACTTTGTCAATATGGTAAGTGCTTGATAGACATGGTACTAATGTATTTTTTCGATATTTTTATTGCTTCATGTTCTTTCTCATGAATTTGAAAAATTGAATATCTTCCTGTATATTTGGTAACTGCTCGTTCGAGTTCAAATATTTCAAAGTAAAGTACTATTTTCGACCTAACAAAATACTATTAATTCTACGTATGAGTGTTGCCTTATTCATTATCACAATTATTGCTGCTTATTTACTAGGGTCCATCCCAAGTTCGGTTTGGTATGGTATAGGCTATTTTGGTATTGATGTCCGAAAACACGGCAGCGGGAACGCAGGGGCGACTAATACTTTTAGGGTGTTAGGAAAAAGAGCGGGGACCATCGTGATGTTGATCGATGTATTGAAGGGATGGACCGCCACTTGCTTGGCCTCTCTACTTTTTTATATGAGTGTAATCGGGGAGACAGAATTGCTACTCTTCAAAATCCTATTTGGAGTGATTGCTATATTTGGACATATTTTCCCCGTTTTTGTAGGCTTTAAGGGAGGGAAAGGTATCGCCACCCTTTTGGGCATGGTTCTGGCGATTCACCCAGAGTTAGCAGCCGTATGCATCACCATTTTTATTCTGACTTTATTGGCCTCTCATTACGTATCGTTGAGCTCTATTCTTTCCACCTTAGCCTTTCCGGTGCTTTCGTGGGTGGGGATGTTCGGGCATCCAGAGCCGTTGCTAGTCGTTTTTGGCTTTATTATGTTCGTTTTGGTGGTACTTACCCACCAAAAAAATATTGTCAGGCTGCTTCGTGGAAACGAGAATAGGGTCAATATATTCCCTAAAACGAATCGAGCCTAGTAGAAGGCACGAATGAGATAATTTCTTACCCCTCTAGTTACGCTGGAGGGGTTTATTTTTATAACTTCGCTTTTGTCAAATTCTAATACCATCATCATGAAACAATATATAGAAACGCATAAAGACCGCTTTTTAAATGAGCTGCTCGATCTCTTGCGTATTCCGTCGGTCAGTGCCGATTCTAAGTTTAAAGGGGATATGCGATCGGCGGCGGCCTTCGTACAAAAGAGTATGCTGGCGGCTGGGGCCGATACGGCCGAAATATATGAAACCCCTGGCCATCCGATCGTCTATGGCGAGAAAATTATAGATCCCTCACTTCCCACGGTGCTAGTCTATGGGCATTATGACGTTCAGCCTGCCGATCCCTACGAGTTATGGGATTCACCACCATTCGAACCGGTTATTAAGAACGACCGGATCTATGCGCGGGGAGCCTGTGACGACAAGGGACAGTTCTATATGCATATCAAGGCTTTGGAAATGATGGTGGCTACGAATACGCTAGCCTGTAACATCAAAATGATGATAGAGGGCGAAGAAGAGGTTGGTTCCTCTCACCTGGAGACCTTTGTGAACAGCCATAAGGAGTTATTGGAATGTGATACTATTCTGATATCCGATACCAGCATCATCGCCAATGACGTGCCCTCTATTGAAACAGGCTTACGAGGCCTTACCTATATGGAAGTAGAGGTGGTGGGTGCCAACAGAGACCTGCACTCAGGGGTATATGGAGGTGGAGTGGCCAACCCTATTAATGTGCTTTGTGAGATGATCGCCTCACTTACCGATGCCGACGGACGCATTACCATTCCCGGTTTTTATGACCAGGTGGTTGAGCTATCGGCAGAGGAGCGTGCGGCGCTCAATGCGGCGCCTTTCGATTTGGAAGCGTATAAGGAAGACCTACAAATTGGCGATGTGGCCGGTGAAAAGGGGTATACCACTATCGAGCGTACCTCTGTAAGGCCTACCCTCGATGTCAACGGAATCTGGGGAGGATATACCGGTGAAGGCGCCAAGACCGTCTTGCCCTCGAAAGCCAATGCCAAAATATCGATGCGCTTGGTGCCCAACCAAACCGACGAGGAAATATGTGCCTTGTTTACGAAGCATTTCGAAGCTATAGCTCCGGCCTCAGTGAGGGTGTCGGTAAAGCCTCATCATGGAGGGTTGCCCTATGTTACGCCCACCGATTCGGTAGAGTATCGGGCAGCGGAAATGGCTATGGAAGAGTCGTTTGGCAAAAAACCTATCCCAGCTCGTGGAGGAGGGAGTATTCCTATTGTAGCCCTCTTTGAGCAAGTTTTGGGTAGAAAGAGTATCCTAATGGGTTTTGGCCTCGATATCGATGCTTTACACTCGCCCAATGAGAGCTATGGCTTGTTTAATTATTATAAGGGGATCGAAACCATCCCTTTATTCTTCAAGCATTATGCCCAATTAAAAAAATAATCGATAAGCCGTCCTGCCTTTCGAGCAGGGCGGCCTACGGCTTACGGCTTACGGCCTACGGCTTATGGCCTACGGCTTACGGCTTACGGCCTACGGCTTACGGCTTACGGCTTACGGCTTACGGCTTACCGCCTACGGCCTATAGCTTACCGCTTACCTCTTACCTCTTACGACGTGCGGCTCGGCGTTGTTCTCTTTTAATCTGTTTTAGCCGCTCTATGGCTTTTTTAGCCTCCTTGTCTTGCCCCGACTTCTTGTCCGCTCGGTCGTCGGCCAGGTTATAGTAGCGCAATGCCTCATCATAGTCCTTTCTCATTTCGGCGAGCTTACCCATTCCTATGAGGGAAGACAAATAATACCCTGCATTGGTGGAGTGGGTCTTCAGGGAGAAATCGATGGCCTGCTGGTAGTACTGGCTTGCTAGGGTATAGTTTTTATGGTATCCCATATTGTAGTATGCGAGTACGTAGGCGGCGTTCCTGCCACTCACTCCCTCATAGCCGGGGAGTCCTTCTTCAATTTTACGGAGTATGTTTTCGGCCGCTTGGGTAGCCTCCTTCACTCTCCCAGTTACAAAGGCCGTACGGCAAAAGTACCTTTCAAAATAGGGGTTGTTGGGATAAGATTCCCACATATACCTGGCCAGTTCATAGGCTTTGGGGTACTCATTTTCCATACTATATATTTGCAGGAGGAAATACCGGGCTTCCACCCGGGTGTAAAAGGCATTATTGGCGACTTTTTGAAGTTGTTGCACACCAAGCTTTTTATTGCCCTTAGGGAACAAGGCTAGGATGGGCTTTAGGATAGGGTATTCCTTGGGGATCCATTCGGAATAGTAATTGTAGAGTCCGTCTCCAAAGAGCAGCTCCGGCGACAAGTCGCCATTTCCCTTGCATTCCTCAAAATATTTTAAGGCCTTTTTCCCTGCAAAGGCCGCTTTGGTCCATTTCTTACGTTCCGAATAAAGCCGACCCTTGAAGGCATAGGCTGCTGAAAGGAAAAAGGCTGGCTCTACTTTGAACTTACCGGCATCATACAGCTTTTCTGCCAAGAAGATGGTAGAGTCCATATGCGCTAGAAATTGGTCGTCGTATATTTCGATGTCGGTGTTGGGGACGATCTTCCACCAGGCCGCTAGGCCCATCAAGAAATGGGGCATGGGGTGATCGGGGTAGCGGTAACGTAGCCAGCGAAACTCTACGTCGGCCTGGTCGAACTGATAGTTGTACATCAGGTTGATAGCCTCTGTAGATTCAATCTGTACGCCGGGGTTGTTTAGTACCATGTCGTACTTTTTATCCAGCTCTGCCGAAGAGTACAACTGAGCCCGTACTGGTGCCCCATGGGCTAGCAACCAAGGTAGTAGGGCCAACAAAATGTTAAAGCGCATAGGCATGATGTTCATCGAAATCTGTAAATAATAACGATCTTTCCCCGTTTTAGGTTTGTTCACCGATGAGGTTTTCTAAAAAAGCGTTAATATTGAAACTTCACAAAAATATAATATGGTTACAATATTGGATAAAACCTTTGGACCTTTCCTATCCCAAGACGATATAGAGAGGCGCATCGGAGAAATGGCGGCACAAATTAACGAAGATTACCACGGTAAAACACCAATTTTTATTGTGGTATTGAACGGGGCCTTTTTGTTTGCCTCCGAATTGCTGAAACGGCTTGACTTATCCTGTGAAGTAAGCTTTGTGCGGTTGGCGTCTTATGAGCACTTAGCGTCTACGGGAACGGTGCGCGAAATCATGGGGCTGCAGGAAGACATTAAAGATAGGGATGTGGTAGTCATTGAAGATATTGTGGACACGGGGCTTACCATGCATCAATTACTGCAGCAACTGCAAAGCAAGCAGCCGTCCTCTCTCGTGGTCGCTACCCTGCTCCATAAGCCCGAAGCCTTGGTAGCCCCGGTAACGCTTCAGTATGCCGGCTTTGAGATAGAGAATAAATTTGTGGTAGGCTATGGACTCGATTATGATGGACTGGGGCGTAACCTGAATGCCATTTACGTGCTCCAGCAACCCTCCTGATAAACCTATCAACCCTGCATGGGTCTTTTGGTGCTCCTGGTACATACACTGTGAAAGTCTGTGGTATTTTAGCTAGATTAAAATAGCCTATTCCGATTTTGCAATTTAGGTTTTAATTGGTAGATTGAAATATTTCAGCAACTCGATAGACCAAAATAACTATGCGCATACAATTTTTTGGGGCCGCCAGAACGGTGACAGGAAGCAAACACTTGATAACCACTGAAAAGGGTACGAAAATCCTGCTCGACTGTGGTTTATTTCAGGGAATACAGACAGGCGACCTAAACCAAGAGTTTGGCTTTAAGCCCAGCACCGTCGACTATGTGGTGCTTTCCCATGCCCATATCGACCATTCGGGTCTCTTACCCCGGCTGGTACGCAAGGGTTTCGAAGGGCCCATATTTTGTACGGCAGCCACCGCCGACCTTTGTAAAATTATGCTGCTCGACAGTGCCCATATTCAGGAAGAAGACCTTGCTCGTATCAATAGGCGAAGGAAGCGACAGGGCCGCCCCTTACTCGAGGAGCTATATAACACAGAGGATGCCGAAAAGGCCTTGTCCTTGTTCCAGACCGTCGCCTATGGGCAGACCTTCTTTATGGGCGAAAACCAGGAAGTGTCGGCCAAGCTTACCGATGCCGCCCATCTGCTGGGGAGTGCTGCAGTACACCTGAGTATCCCCGACGATGGCACTTTTAAGAAACTGACTTTTACCGGCGACATAGGCCGCCCCGACGACCGCATCCTCCGGAAGCCCGACTCCTTCCCACAGGCCGATTATATCATCTGTGAGTCGACCTACGGCGACCGCCTGCACGAAAAGGAAAAGGATATGCGCGCACATTTACTCCAGATTGTCCAAGAAACCTGCGTGAAACGCAAAGGGAAGCTCATCATACCCGCCTTTGCCGTCGATAGGACCCAAGAGTTGATCTACGCCTTGGACCAGCTGTCGAGTGAGGGACTCTTGCCCCGGATACCCGTATATATAGACAGCCCCTTGGCGATACGAGCCACCAGGGTTATGAAGGACAACAGCCAATGTTTTAACCCGGAAATACTGGCCTATATAGAGAAAGATGGTGATGCCTTTGGCTTCCCCAATCTGCACTATGTATCGGATGTAAAGGACAGTATCGCCATAAACGATTCTATGGAGCCGTCTATCATCATATCGGCTTCGGGCATGGCAGAGGCCGGGCGTATTAAGCACCATATCCGCAATAATATTGGGCACCCCAACTGTACCATCTTGCTGGTGGGCTATGCAGGGAGTAATACCCTGGCCGGGGCGCTAAAACGAGGAGATACGGAGGTAAATATTTTTGGCGAGACTTACCAGGTACAGTGCCAGATAGCCGTTATGGATTCCTTTTCGGCCCATGGCGACTATCAGGAGATGATACAGTTCCTGGCTTGCCAGGATCCGGCGCGGGTCAAGAAGGTCTTTTTGGTGCACGGGGATTATGAAACCCAGATCGCCTTCAAATATCGCTTGCAGAAAGAAGGATTTCATGAGGTAGAAATTCCATTTCCTGGCCAAAGTATTGACTGTTAAAGAAAGCCCGTCCAGGTAAGGGCGGGCCAAAATACCTCGTTCTTGAGTTTTATGGCGAGGCTTCGTTCTCGCCATGCCTATTTGTTGGTAAGTATTTCCGTACTGTTTATAAGTGGAAAGAACGGCCAGACATGGGTGGGTGGTCGCTAATTAATCCACATAAATAGCCATAACGGGGATATCGAGGAAGTAAAGGAGCTCTTCCGACAAGCTATAGGAGAACAAGCGCTGATAATAATTGCGCTTGTGGTTAACCAGGCACACGATGTCGATCTTGTTCTCTTTGCAGTAGCTGCTAAGCGATTTTTTGATATCGATGGTGTCGATGCTCGAGAACACCACGTTGTCCAGATGTGCCGTGTGTAGCGAACTCTTAAAAGTTTCCATATGCGGCACAATGGATTCACTATGGGCCACGTCGAAATGTATCACATGAAGTCGGGAGCCAAACTCTTGAGTTTTGGCGATAACCTCTTGTAAGGGTTGAATTTCGTTTTCGTTATAGTCTACTATAAAGGCGAAATTGTCGAGCGTACCATCGAAGGAGGCCCGTTCAGGAATGGCGAATAGGGGCTTGTTGATTTCTTCTAATATTTTGATGGTATGTGTTTCCATAAAAATATTGAATAGACTACTCTTATTGCCATGGGTCCCCATGATCACCAAGTCTATTTTCTCTTCCTTTTTGGCCACATAGGCCTTAAGGGTATCGACGAACTTACCTTCTTTGACTACATATTTTACCTTAAGCTCTCCCACGGAACTTTCGGCGATGAGTTTTTCGAAAATAGGGAATTTATCCTTTTTCTTCCTGAAATTCTGAATGTCTACCTGGTCATAAACAGCCTTCGTGTTTTCGTCTAAGGGCGAACTGGGCTCGTAGCAGTGGTATACGATCAGCTTGGCATTGGACTTCTGCGCATATTCCATGGCATAGGTAAATGCATTAAGAGACAGTTCTGTAAAATCAGTAGGGAATAGGATGCTTTGCATAGGGGAATGTTTTAATAATGTTCGGTGTGTGTCATACTGCCCATTTCTACCTGAATGAGCGCCATCTTAATATACTCAAATTACTTGACATAAAAAGCTTGCCAAAGGTAATGTTACATGGTCGCCACATACTTTACCAAAAACACAAGGGCAATACTCACCACTAGCCCTATAAGCACTTTGATAAGATCCTTGCCAAGCCCGATAAACATGGCCTTGCGAGCCGAGTTTCTCCTCAGTACAAAGTTAAGTGCAATTTCTCTGCCGGCTAATATCCCAATGAAAACCCAGGTAGTACTCATAGGGACATTATTCATTTCCTTAAAAATAAATAGAATAATTCCATAAGAGAAATCGATGAGCGTAGCGGCACGAATGTCTACCGTATTCGTTTTGGTACGAACGATACTCTGTATGGCTCCTCCTTTGGAGGCAATAATAAAGGCGAGCATGATTAAGATTACCGTTAGGGAAGCAAATAACTCCCAAGGCCCTAGGCTACGCGGTAAGTATACATAAATATTAGCAAAATCCTGAATCAACCATTGAGACCATAAAAACCCTGTTGAGCACCATTGAAGGGTATTCCAAATTTGAGACTCCCTTTCGGTAATCGGGTTTTCTATGAATTTCTTTTCCAGCGACTTAGATATGGCAAAATATAGGGCAATAGCCGCTCCAAACGCTACCGCATAGCCCATTACCGATTTGACGACCATATCGGTCAGATTCTTATTATTGAAAAAAGTAAGAATCATAAAAGAGGTACTCACTGGTATCCCTGTGCGGGTGAGGACCATTAGGATCAGCGGAGGCAGTATGTAGTACCAGTCGAAGGGATCGGGGAGTTTATATTTCTCAAGGCGGCCATAAGAGACGTCACCTGCACTGGTGCAATATCCGTAAAGCAGGGTGACCGTCAGAATACTCGCAGCGAAAAGCCATAGTACCCACCATTTTTTTCTTTCATTACTACTTAGAAAGGTACCCAGGGTCTGTATTGTGTCGTTTCCTACTACCGAATATGCCGATAAGGTGAAACCCAAATACATAAATACGGTTGAAATATCCATTTTATGTTTTAGTAATAATCGCACAAAGGAAAGCTTTTGAGCCCTATTAATTTTTATTGGTATGTTAAGGAATTGTTAAGGAATGGGTAGCGCCGTTTCTGAAAAGTGGGGAGAGGGGAGAATAATGTTCTTTAGTACATGACAAAACCAACCGCTTAATAATCAGCAAATTGCATGATAAATAATTAGGCTAAAACATTGATGATCAGTAGGTATAGAAGAATAATCTCACTCATTTTTGTACATACGAAAAGCAATGTTTTGGATAAAAATCAGAATTAAGTTCAATCCTAAATATCCATTTTAAAGGAAAAGTAAATTTAGCCCGAGTAAAACTGATTTCTCATTTCCTGATGGCTTTATGTAAGATATTAACGGTTAGTTTTGAAAAATTACCGTGTATGAGTATTGTCTCAATACCCCATCCTAAAAATCTGATCTCGTAGGTTTTTCAGATATAAATTCTTGCTACTGTCTGATAACGCAGATTTTTCTACCATGGATATGATCTGATTTTCACTGGCCATAAACTTTTTGAGCATGTCAGTTGCCCTTTTTTCAACAAGCTGGAGTTTCTTTGCGAATGCCATGAAATCGCTGCGACCATGGTAACCATATATGCTGTAAAAATCGGAATTCATGCAGTCTTCGAATAATTCCAATGCGGTATCGGACTCATATGGCGTGTGAAGTTTGGTACACATCAGATCATAGGCGGGTGTAAGGCAGTATTCGCCTGTTTCCAGCAACATTAATGAAAAGTTCTTTAAGTGGGCATCTCCATTTGAGATAATATAGTTGAATGTGATTTGCTTAAAAAGTTCTTCTAATGCAGGGGGAGCGGCGGCTACATATTTTTTTATCAAAGTGCCTATTGCCTCGTAAGTCCCATCGTATTTATAATTTTGTCCATGAGAGTCACTACTTCGGGATAAGAGCTGCGCGAAATCTTCTTGCAAGTATTTGGTTTCATTGGTTTTTAAATCAAACCTTCGAGTGATATAGGCAGGTTGCCCATCCTCAAAATACAACAGGGCGTTTGGGGCAGTACGTATTTTGAAAATTTGCTCGGCAATTTGCATGGTCAAATGCTCATTTTCTGGAGCGTCGTCTATGGCTTGTATTTGTCGGGCAGGTGGTATCGGTTTTAGTATGTATTGTCCATTTTTTTGACTGAGCACCAAGTTATTTGTCTCTAATCGAAGTGAGTATTTTAATTGGACACCTGAAATGGAAAGCCGTTTGGTATGTTGCTGGTATGTCTCAAAATTGTCTTCTTTGGGCGCTTTGAAACGGAGTATTGAGGAGACTTTTGCTCCGTCAAATAGTTTTATCCGGCATTTACGACAAAAATGTTCCTTGGTTTCAGAGTAACAACTTGAACATAGCATGATTATTCTGGTTTAACGGTGATGGCGCCTATGGTATCGAGTCCGGCAGTTAATAACAACCTTTTGAAATGATCTTTTTCATCTATTCGCAGCAGGCTACATTGAATATCTTTATTTACACCTTCTGAAAGTAAACCAAAGAAAAATGCAAATAAGGTAGGAGAATGGTGAATCTGCTGTTTTTTTGGTAACGACAAGCTGATTGACGGCTTGGATTTATCTTCGAAATAGCTGGATTCATATTCGAAAATATATTTCCCGCTATCGGTCCTTGTGAGGTATCCAGCTAATTCTTTGTTATTGTATACGAGACCTCTCATTCAGGGATGGATTTAATTTTTAGCTGAATGGTAAGGCCAAGTACGGTCAATAATTTTTGTAGCGTTTCCAAGGACGGATTCCCTTTTCCACTTTCAATCATATAAATCGTCTTGGCAGTGATGCCGGCCATAGCCGCAACATCCTCTTGGTTTAAGGCCAAAAGCTGTCTGCGGGTAGTGATATAATGGGCAATTTCCTCCTTATTCATCGGATATATAATACTGATTATGTCCAAATATACCAAATTGAGGTATAAAATCGAGGGTAATCCGTATTATAATACTGATTGCCCTTGTTTCCATAGATTTTACTCCTTCTTTAAGTAATTGAAACGGATTTCGGAATTATAATACTGATCAGGTCTGATGTTTTTGGTTCTTTAAGGTATATTTGCAATTAGAATACCCTATTAACCCACCCCCAGCCGCACTGCAGGACCACGAGAGCGGATTTTATTTCCATGCACACAGCAATAGTTTATTCTTTTCAGCCCACGACCCGCCAAAATACCATTCCAGCCGCTTGAATCGGACGTAACCGTATATTTCTGGCGCAATAAAACATTGCTTTTCCTAACGCTCTAAAAATCCGCCAACCCATGACGCTGCTACCTGGGTAACCCACCCAAGGGGAATTTTAGGAATGGAGGAGGTGCTTCTTTAGTTCATTTATTAAGAATTACTGTCGTCCGTATAAATTGAGGACTTGAAGCATTGTCCTGGGAATAATTATACTTGCAAGAAAAGTGGGAGGCCATGCATCGTGGAACATGTTTGACCCTCCTCCTGAAAATAATAATTTTCTAGGTGCAAAAATTTGAAAAGTAATTTAAGTGGACAGCCAATCATTAGCCAGTTGTTCCATTTTATACCCTCAGAGGTGATCGATAATGGTATAAAAAAAGTATAACTCGGCTTATTACAGCCAAATCTTTTAAGACCAAAAGCCACTTCTTATGCATGCTTTTCGAGGTGTTAACAAAGTGCAGTACCTTGCGGGAAATAGGTAAAAACATTGTGTTTTGGGCAGCAAGCTCGCTTATTGCGGTTTGACTACACTGCCGAAGCGCAGTACTTTTTCAGATGCGACTTCAATGCGAGATCATTCTGCTTTTGGTGCCATTTATTTCGGACTATGCGATTAATATCGGGAATATTGATCGGGCAGCTACTTAAAAATGGACATAAACGGTAAGGTAAACCCTGATAAGGTTGAAATTTTGACTCACCTACGATTACCCTATTTAAAGAAATATTAAAAGGCTGGAAGAAAACCGTTGGATGGTAAAAGAAAAAGGGGAGATTAAAGGACATACCCAAGCGAAATGACCCCTCATTTTATACATTTTTCATCGGCGGCAAGCAACGGCAAGGACTTTTTGAAGGTGGTGGAGCTGCCAGAAGGGTCAATAGGTGTCTTTGACTAAGGGTTTCACAATTTTAGCAAATCAAAGAAGCAGAAGACTTTGTCAATAGGATTAAAATTGCGGCTAAGAATCTTTGTTCATATATTAGCTTTGTTAAATTTCTTCTTTTGATAGTTTGGAGTCTATTGACTTTCCCTTCTAGGGCTTCTATGAGTTAGCCGATCCTCTAAAGCAGAAAAGAGCCTTTGGTAGAATTCCAAAGGCTCTTTTCTAAATATTGTAGGTATGAAGTCAAACTTACTGCTTGGCTACAGCGCTGGTAGCACCTCCGTAAAGTTTTTCCCTAATGGCATTCACCCGGCTATCGAGTTCTGGTTGGGCATCGTATTTATTAGCCATCTGACGTGGCAGGCTATCGGGGCTTACACCGTAGACATACTCATTGCCTGCGTTTAAATCTTTAGACACTTTCTTGTTGTATTTCTGATAATCACAAGAGGACAATAAGGCCATGCCTGCAACAAATGCGAATGCTTTATATACTTTCATTTCTTTGTTTGTTCTAGGTAACGGTTGCAAAAATAGTGGCCATTTCATTAACCACCAAATGCTTTACTTTGAAATATTATTTTTTTAATGCTTTCAACTCCTCATGAACGAAGTCGATAAGCGCTCTGATATTTTTTTCGCTAAAGTCGAACGGAATATGAGCCGCTTCATAGATTTCGGTAATAGGCGCCGTATAGCCTAGCTTCAGAGCATTCAAATACCCTTCCAAGCCCTTTTTAGGGTTTTCTCTGTAATTTTTCCATACCCCTATGGCGCCAAGTTGTGCAATACCATATTCGATATAGTAAAAGGGGACTTCATAAATATGCAGCTGGCGTTGCCATAGGTATTGTTGAAACTGCTCTAGTCCCGACCAGTCCATTACTGTATCGGTAAACTGGCCATAGATCTCTACCCATTGCGCTTTTCTCTCCTGGGCGGTATGCTGTGGATTTTCATACATCCAATGTTGGAATTTGTCGATGGTAGCTACCCAAGGTAAGGTTTCTACAATAGACTCCAGGTGTTGTATTTTGGCTCTTTTGAGTTCGTCTTCATCCTTGAAAAATTCATCCCAGAAATCCATCGTGATCAGCTCCATCGACATGGAGGCTAGCTCAGCTACCTCCGAAGGGGTATGCTTAAAGCTATTTAGGGGTAGCTCACGTGTTACCAAGGAGTGAACGGCATGGCCTCCTTCATGAAGAAGCGTTACCATATCCCGGAGGTTGGAAGTGGCATTCATGAATATAAACGGAACGCCAATCTCGTCGAGCGGATAGTTATAGCCACCCGGTGCTTTTCCCTTTCTAGACTCTAAGTCCAGATGTTTCATGGTTTTCATCACGCGGAGGCAGTCGCCTAAGAAAGGGTCGAGGCGGCTAAAACAGCGGATGGTCTTGTCCAATAGCTCCTCGCCATTTTGAAAAGGCTTCAAGGGGGGCAGACCGTTAGGGTCTACCTTCGTATCCCAGGGGCGTAGTGCATCGACCTTCAAGGCTTTTTTGCGCTCTGAGGCCATGTCGTTAAGCAAGGGGACGATGGCTTTTTTTACCGAATCATGAAAATCGAAACAGTCTTGAGGTGCATAGTCGAAACGGCCCATGGCGGCGAACATATAGTCGCGGTAGTTGGCAAATCCGGCATTTTTTCCCGCTTTATCGCGAAGTCCTACCAGTGTATTGAGCAGTTCGTCCAAGGCGGGGTGGTCTTCATAGCGTCGGTTGCTAATGGCCTTCCAAGCCTCTTCACGCTGGCTACGATCGGTGTTTTGGAGCCGGTCAGCAGCCTTTTGTAGGGTCATTTCTTCTCCATCGAGGGTGACGGTCATCGCCCCAGCAATGGCCCCATACTTGCGCTCCTCGGTTTGCATTTCGGTGAAAACCGGAATGTTTTCCTCTCTAAATATTTCTATCCCACGCTTCATTCCCCTGTGTACGATGCGATAGCCCGATTCCTTAAGCTCCGACCAATAAGGGCTGTCGACTACTTTCTTGTCTAACAGGTTACCATATTCGGCGAGTTTGGGTTGTATTTCAGAGATAAAAAACTGTAAGGACTTAATAAGCCCTTGGTTGGCTGTGTCGCAAGTCTGCCGGATATACCTCCAGGCAAAGTTCTCGCTCAAATAGGACTCTAGCTCACTGCGGTCCGAAAGCCATTGCTCAAAGTCTTTGGCAGAAGAAATTTCTCTTTGGAGCAACTGGTCAATTAATGGTTGTAAGTCGTCCCAATTCTTTAATTCGAACGTTTCCCCTATAAATATTCTTGGGGCACGTTGCGGTATGGCTATTGTTTGCTCTTGTGTCATCAATGTCAAGTTTTAAGAATTACAAAGGTAAGTGGGATTTGTCCTAAAGTGCAAGGTCCTAAGCCTCTATCCATGGTGGATGCTTGTTGGTCAGGAAGTTGTGCCTTAGGTACGTGTAAATCTATTGGCTACTTTGGCTGATGTCGGTCAGGTTGTCGGTGCGAATGTCTTCTGTTTCTTTAATATTGGCAAAAGCATAATTCATTTTCTCCCTGTCAAACTCTTTTTCGTTATTGGCTAGCCAAATGGTGGCTACTCCATTTCCAATAAAATTGGTGATGGCCCTTGCTTCAGACATAAACCGATCGACTCCCAATAATAGCGCTAGGCCTTCGAGGGGAATTACTTTGATGGCCGTGAGGGTAGATGCCAGCACCACAAAACCACTGCCCGTTACCCCTGCCGCTCCTTTGGAGGTCACCATGAGTATTCCTATTAACGATAGGATTTGGCCGATGGTGAGATGTACGTTGAATACTTGGGCCAAAAATATGGTGGCCATAGAGAGGTATATGGTGGTGCCATCGAGGTTAAAGGAATACCCCGCAGGTACCACTAGCCCCACGACCGGTTTGGAGCAGCCCATACGTTCGAGCTTTTCCATCAAGGAAGGCAAGGCGGCTTCGGAGGAGGAGGTCCCGAGCACGATAAGCAGCTCCTCTCTGATATAGTTCAAAAAACGCCATAGGCTTACTTTGTAGCTTCGAAGAATGAGTCCTAGTATACCAAAAATAAAGAGGGCCATGGTGGCATATACCGTTCCCATTAGCTTGGCAAGTGGCAACAGGGTGTCTATGCCGTACTTCCCAATGGTGTAGGCCATGCCTCCAAAGGCGCCGATGGGTGCCAGCATCATCACCAAATGCAGTGCTCGGAATACATATTTAGAAAGAAAGGTAAGCCCTTGTACAATCCTTTCTTTCCCCCCATACTTACTGAGGGCCATACCAAAAAGTACTGAGAATAAAAGCACTTGTAAAGTCAGGTTATCTAAGAAAAATTGTAACCAACTAAAGTCCATGACTTTTCCTGAATAGGCAGAAATATCCCCTTTTTCGAGGGAAGAAGTTACCACCCCTTCTCCAGGGTTGATCAGGTTGGCTACCACAACGCCTATTAATAGGGCAAACGTGGTGACGACTTCAAAATATAAGAGGGCTTTGGCACCCACTTTCCCCACTTTCTTGAGGTCGCCCATCCCTACAATCCCCAACGTAATGGTGAGAAAAATGATGGGGTTAATGAATAATTTGACGATTTGAATAAAACCTTTCCCGAGAAAGTCCATTTTTACGGCTTGTGCTGGAGAAAAATGACCGAGTAAGGCTCCCGTTGTAATGGCCGCAAGGACCCAAAAGGTAAGGTTGGTAAGTAAAGATTTGAATTTCATATTCTGTTGGTAACTTGATTTTTAAGGGTGTTTTAGGAATGCAAACAAGATAGGAAAGATTTTAAGGAGCGAGGTTGGGAGGAGTCTAAGTTTCTAAAATTTTGCATTTGTTTATAATAAGTCTAAATAAAAACTATATATTTGCCTCAACACCGTAGGACACTCATGTTTCCATTCATTTAAAAAAGAGAGATGATAGAACCAAGTAAACATTCCAACTCCTTGCGCATTTTGGGGCAGGCGCGACAAGGCTATATCGGTCAATGCGCCTGCTGCGACCACTACAATTTTGTGTATGGTAATGCCCTTTTTATTTTCACTGCCGACGGCCTGCGAGGATTTTATAATATGCTTTCGGAGTCGGTTCAGATGTATCAACTCAGTGAGGCCTTGCCAAACGGGAAGGATTTCGTATTGCCATCTCCCATACCCAACTTTATGCTCACTTTTAATCATCAAGAAATTGAGGAGATTAAAGATATGTTTCAGGAGGCTTTTTTAACATTAGAAATAGACAGCATCATTCATTAGACGTTGCTAGTTGCGAACGGCTAGTTGTGAACGGCCAGTTGTGAATGACTCGTTACGATATTTAATAATTTCGCCATAGTAATTAGGAAAGGCCGGCCGGTATAGGGCCGGTCTTTTTTGGGTAATTATCATCGGAAATTCTTAACTTACAGTAAGTTGCAAGGGAGTAGGGGAATGTCTAATGCTACCGTTCATGAAACAACTCGTTCAAAACGTAAGATCAGGCCACACGCAATTATTGGAGGTGCCGGTGCCGGTAGTGGGGCCTGGGGAGGTGTTGATATCGGGAACTCTAAGTCTGGTTTCCCTAGGTACCGAGGGTAGGTTGGTAAGCTTTAGCAAGTCTGGGTTGTTAGGAAAGGCCCTATTAGAATCGGCGAGGATCCCTCCTTTGTTGGCGAAGCTCAAAACGGATGGTTTTAGGGCCACTTTGCGGGCTGTCAATACAAAATTAGACACCCCCGTACCCTTAGGGTACAATCATGTTGGGAGGGTAATTGGGCTTGGAACAGACATTCACGATCTGCAATTAGGAGATAGGGTGGTGAGTAACGGTCCTCATGCCGAAATCGTATGTGTAGCTCGAAACCTCGTTTGTCCCATACCCGACGCTGTTACCGACCGTCAGGCCGCTTTTGCAGTGATGGGGGCGGTTGGTTTGGCGGGGATTCGGCTGTTGAGCCCCACATTGGGAGAAACAATCGTTGTGGTGGGGCTAGGATTAGTAGGCCTGTTAACTGCCGAATTGCTGCGTATCAATGGTTGCAGGGTAGTAGGGGTAGACTTGGAGCCGAGTAGGATCCGCCAAGCTCAGAATAGAGGGATAGAAGTGATCAATGCCGGCGAAGGGACTTTGGAGGGGCAAGTTCGTTCTATCACTAAAGGCGTAGGTGCCGATGGGGTGATGGTCACGGCGGCCGCACATGCCGATCATATTCTTCACCAAGCATCCGAAATATGCCGGAAAAGAGGGCGTATCGTATTGATAGGCGTGGTCGACCTTAAGTTGAATCGGCGGCTTTTCTATGAGAAGGAGCTAAGCTTTCAGGTTTCATGCTCCTATGGTCCCGGACGATATGACCCTTCTTATGAACAGCAGCAAAACGACTATCCACTCGCCTATGTTCGCTGGACCGAAAACAGAAACTTTCAGGCCGTCTTGGCCTTATTGTCTACTGGTCAGCTGGAGGTTGAATCCTTGATAGCAGATGAGGTACCCTTTCACGATTATGGGCGGATTTACGCCCATCTCAATACCCATAAAGGGATAGCGTACCTGTTGCTTTATTCGTCAGAGACGTCTAAGCTGGTCAGTAAAGTGGTGGACCATGATATGAGGCCCACGAGGCATCGACAAGGGCGCATCGCGCTTATAGGTGCAGGTCAGTTTGTGAGAACGACGTTATTGCCTACCATAAAAGGGGCGGATATAAAATATATAGTCAGTGCGAAGGGGCTCTCAGCCGCTAGCCTGGCCTTGCAATATGGTATCGATAGGAGCACCACCGATTACCACCAGGTCCTTGCCGATGCGGAGGTGGGGCTGGTGTGGATAGCCACTAGGCATCACTTACACGCTACCTTGGTATTAGAGAGCCTGGCGGCGGGTAAGCATGTGTTGGTAGAAAAACCACTGGCATTGTCGGCCGTCGAACTGGAATCCATTGCAAGGGTCTGCGTCACCTCCAGCGGGTTTCTGTCGGTGGGCTATAACCGACGCTTTGCGCCATTCGCCCTGAAAATGAAGTCCCATCTAGGGATCGTACCCGTGCAGGTGGTTATTACCGTCAATGCGGGACGGGTAGAGGCCAATTCCTGGGTATATGCCCCTGACCAAGGCGGCAGGATTGTGGGAGAGGTTTGTCATTTTATAGATCTCATCACTTTTTTGACGGACAGCCTGGTGAAGGCAGTATGCATGCAAGGGTTTGGGAACGGGACGGGGGATGGAAGTATACTTCTCAATTATCGGAATGGCTCCACCGGGATAGTCCACTATTTTACGGAGGGAAACCAGGATTACCCCAAAGAGCGGGTGGAGGTCTTTGCGGCGGGGACCATCTTGAGGTTAGAAAATTTTAGGGTACTTCGGGGGTATGGTTTTGAGCATTTTACCAAAACCGCTACTATCCAGGATAAAGGACATCGAGGGCTGTACCAAGCCTGTCTTGAAAGTATGCGTGCGGGGGGAGCTCCTCCAATACCCTTGGATATGGTTTTTAATACCTCTTACGCCTCTTTGGCGGCCTTGCAGAGTCTGCAGGAAAAGCGCTGGGTGGATCTGGATTATTAACTAAGCTATAAACTATGGTGAAAATTCTAACCATCGGAGTGGAGATGATTCGGAATATGGGGCTTACCTATCTGCTGTATAGGGTCGGTTTTATCCTTTTGAGAAAAACGGGCTGGTTCCTCAAAACATTCCCCATGGCCGCTACTGACAACAGCTCCCCCATAAGTCTCGAGGATTGGCTCAAACGACCCATCCCATTTATCATGAATCGGCAATCGGGAGGGGGAATGCTTGAGGGGAGGAGGCCTCAGCCGTCTGAGTCGGTTATGTTAAGGCTAAAGCATAGGGCTGAGGCGATAGCGCGCCATAGGTATCTGTATTTCGGGGCAACCTGGCTGGAGGTTCCCGATTGGCATACCCATCCCATTACGCACTACCGATACCCACCTGGCCGTCATTGGTCGTCGATTTCCGACTTTACTCGACAACATGGGGATATCAAATACATTTGGGAGAAAGGACGTTTCGGTTTTTTAATCGACCTTATCCGGTACGAATGGTACAGTGGAGTAGATCAGTGGGAGCTGGTAGCCCGCCGGATAACGAGTTGGATAAACGATAATCCGGTAAACTGTGGGCCGCACTGGTATTGTGGTCAAGAGATAGCCTTACGGGTCCTGCACTGGACCTATGCCCTACATTTTTATAGAAATAGGATTTCTGCAGAATTGTTTGCCAAAATGATGAATAGCATTCGGCAACAGATGTTGCATGTAGCGGAAAGCCAAGCTTACGACAGGGTGACGGTGAGGAACAATCATGTACTTACACAGTTTTTGGCCCTTTATACGGTAGGTAGTTTGTTTCCTTTTTTGGATGAAAGTAATGATTGGAAGCAATTGGGAAAGGAGGGGTTTGAATCCGAAATTCTATTTCAAATATCGGAAGAGGGGAGCTATTTGCAGCATTCTATGAACTACCATCGGGTGGTGGTGCAGTTGCTTACTTGGGCTTTTCGACTTTCGCAGGCCATGCACGACCCTTTTAAAGCGCCTGTTATAGACAGAGCTAAGGCTACCCTCTCATTTTTAAGGGATTGTCAAGATCCTCACTCGGGGTGGCTACCACATTATGGCCCCCATGATGGGTCATTATTTTTTAGTTTTTCAGATGAACCCTTGCGCGATTTTCGGCCGCAATTAGCCTCCTTAGCACATGCTTTGGCACCCATATATGCTTCCGGGGGCTGGCAGGAGGAGTTGGGCTGGTGGGGGATGGAAGCGAGGGGGGAGTCTATGGCGCGGCAGCCTTGCCTAGCAAGGGTTACAAACTATGATCAAGGTGGATATTACATTCTTAAAGATAGGGAAAGCATGTCGTTCCTGCGGAATACCGCTTATATCACTAGGCCTTTTCAAGCCGATAATTTGCATTTGGACCTTTGGGTGCAAGGTAAAAACATATTGAGGGATGCCGGTACTTTTAGTTATCACCAGTTCGATGAGGGAAGCGCCTATTTTTCGGGGACGGCTGCTCATAATACGGTACAGATCAACGCCTCCGACCAGATGCAACGAGGCCCTAGATTTGTGTGGAACCACTGGGTTGGTGAGGCTTCTGGAGGCTGGAGCTATCATGAAGAACGAAAGCAGTATATCTTCTACGGCTATTTTATAGGATATAAACATTTGGCCCCCAAGATTGTTCATAGAAGGATCGTTACGAAGCCTATTGGCGAGCTGTGCTGGGTAGTTGAAGATTGGTTGGAAGGAGTGCCAGCCGCTCTGCCTATCAGACAACTATGGCATCCATCGCCGGGTTTCGAAAGGGATTATAGCCTCAGGGCCGTCGATGCCATGGGGCAGGCGCTGCGGCCGTCGGCCGAGGTGGGCTGGCATGCCGACACGTATGGTCATCGGCAACGAGCCGATCAACTGTATTTTGCCTTAACAGATGGGTATATCAAAACGACTATTCAACGCAAATAGCAAAACCATAGCGCAACTAACTATAACGACCGATCATGCATGTATTACTGGTACATCAATATTTTTTGGACGATCAGCAAGGTGGAGGGGCACGATGGAACGAGATGGCCAGGATTTGGGTAGGCATGGGACATCAGGTGACCGTACTCGCCGGCGATAGACATTATATGGCACACTCGGCCCGCCGACCTAGGGCGGGTTGCTGGCAGAAGAGTCGTACGAACGACGGGGTGCTGGTATGGTGGTGCCGGGCGATGCGTCCCAAGCCGGGCCTTTTAGGTCGGTTGTTGGAATACCTTAGCTTTATGTTTACTGGAAGCTGGGCAGGGCTTTTTTTAGCGCGCGATCGGTACGATCTCGTGGTTTGCACGTCTCCACCATTGTTGGTAGGCCTCGTGGGTTTACTCATTGGACGGGTAAAACGCCTTCCTATGGTTTTTGAGGTGCGGGACCTATGGCCGGAATCGGCCATGGAGACGGGGGTACTCACCAATAAATGGATGGTTCGTTGGGCCCTGTGGTTAGAGAAAGTTCTATACCAGTCGGCCCATTCCGTGGTGGTATTGACGCCTGCTTTTAAGCGGATACTCAGTTCGGAAAAAGGGGTGCCGCTACACAAATTAATCTGTATTCCGAATGGAGCCAATTTTGCCCTGGCCGATCTGGTCAGCGAGGCAGGGGAGAAGCATAGGACGATGTTACGGTCGGAGCTCGGGATATCGGAGCGCTTTGTGATCGTCTATTTAGGAGCTCATGGCGAGGCCAATTACCTTGAGGGAATATTGGAAGTGGCGCATATATTGCTCCAGACTCCAGTACTGTTTTTGTTGATAGGAGATGGTGCCCGAAAGGAGGCCTTGCAGTTGGAAGCTAAAAAGAGGAATTTGACAAATATCTTATTTCTAAATCCTTGCCCCAGGCAAAAAGCCTTAGCGTATGTTCGGGCTTCCGATATGGGCCTATCCATCCTTCAGAAAGTTCCGGTTTTTGGCACCATATACTCTAATAAGACCTTCGATTACCTCTCCTGTAGAACACCCGTTTTGATGGCTATCGACGGGCTATCGAGGGAGTTGATCGAAAAAGCCAATGCTGGAGTGTATGTCGATGCGAAAAATCCATTGGATATTGCCTCAAAAATAAGACATTGCATGCAGGAGCCAGAGTTGCTTAAGAAATGGGGGGAAAGTGGCTATCGATATGCCAAACTGAATTTTGACCGGGAGGTTCTGACCCAGTTATTCTTAGATCATTTAAAAAGCATAATACGAAAGGAAAATCACATTAAACCAAATTAATAAAGTTATGATTACTGAGTCGCGTACTATTCCTGTAAAGAAAAGAATTGCCATCGTTGCCCATGATAACCGGAAGCCAGAGCTACTCGATTGGGCTTGGGCTAATCGGGAGTTGTTAGCCAAAAACGAGTTGTACGGAACTGGTACCACTGGGAAGTTATTGGAAGAAAAGTTGAATCAACCCGTTCAGCGCTTGTTAAGTGGGCCTTTGGGGGGCGATCAGCAGGTAGGTGGAATGATAGCCGAAGAGAAAATCGATATGCTTATTTTCTTTTGGGATCCTATGTCGGCGCAGCCGCACGATCCCGATGTAAAGGCCCTGTTGCGACTCTGCGTAGTTTGGAATATCCCTGTGGCTTCCAATAGAGCCAGTGCCGACTTCCTCTTTACATCACCCCTTATGCATCAGGACTATACGGCCGTTCAAATCGACTATAGTACGTATTTGGATCGGAAATTCTGAACCGAAAAGTAGGCAAATTGGTTCTGATTGCAATTATTGATTTTAAGAACAACATATGTCCACTTCATTAAGAAACATTGAACATCTACTCACAGACACTGTCGTGAGTCAGGCTTATAGCTATATAGATTATGTAGCCATTATGGAAAGGGTGGTAAAAGCAGGCCTCACCACCGGCCCGGTACAGTCGGAGGAGTTGTCGCACTATACCCGTTTGAATCTATCGAGGATGCAGCGGATTTATAAAACGACAAAGCTGCAGCCGGAATTGGTAGAGGCCATTAAGGAAATTAAGGAGCCCCAAACATGGTTTGTGCTTACCGAAGCCTGGTGTGGGGATGCCGCTCAAAATATTCCTGTTTTGGCACTTTTAGCGGAGCAAAACCCTTTGGTAGAACTTAAATTGCTCCTAAGAGACGAACATCTGGAGCTTATGGATCAGTACCTTACCCATGGAGGACGGTCTATCCCCAAATTGATTGCGGTGGATGCCGAAAATAATGAGCTTTTTACTTGGGGCCCTAGGCCGCAGGGGACTCAGGAACTCTTTATGGCTTATAAGGCCGATCCAGCCATGGGACATGCCGCCTTCGCCGAGCAGATTCAGCGATGGTACATCGCCGATAAATCGATGTCGCTGCAGGCGGAGCTACACGCTCTTTTGTTACAAGAGCTTGTTTAGAGTTCCATTTTTAAGAGTTTAGTCTATCTTTGCACTAGGATAATCGACAGCGATTGTCCTGGTGTCCAAATGTCCATGGTTTATTACTATTGAATTGTCGTCCTATTTTAAAAATATATCGGAAGGAATAAGTACGACCCTAACAGGATTGGGGTTGACTTGGAGGCACCTATGGGCCGCTCGTAATAGGCGTTCGGCCAACGATATTAGTAAGGACGACTTCTACGATACGCAAAATGGGATGGTGACGGTTCAATATCCGCTCGAAACGATCCCTATACCAGATGTTGGTCGTTACCGGCTTCATAATGAAATGGACGATTGCATCGTTTGTGACAAATGTGCCAAGGTATGCCCCGTCGATTGTATTGAAATTGAGCCGATAAAGGCTACCGAAGAAGTTGGAAAGGCTTCCGATGGCTCTCCTATACGGTTGTATGCCGCCAAATTTGACATCGATATGGCCAAGTGCTGCTACTGTGGCCTTTGTACCACGGTATGTCCTACCGAATGTCTGACGATGACCAAGACTTTCGACTATTCTGAATTTGATGTTCGGGATATGGTGTACAATTATGCCAATATATCTCCAGAAGTGGCCGATGAAAAGAGGGCATTATTAGAGCAGTTTCAAAAAGAAAAAGAAGCCCAAAAGGCTGCAAAGGCCACTCCCCCGGCTACAAAGCCTGCTGCTAGGCCGGCATTTCGTCCTAAGCCAAAGCCAGTGGAAGAGACAGGTGCTCTTCCTAATACATCGGAGCCAGCACCAGCTAAGCCGGTAGATGCGTCACCGAAACCGAGGCCAGTTTTTAAACCAAAGCCAAAGGAGGTTAAGGAGGATATACCTCAGGAGCCTACTCCTGCCGCAGAAGCGCCTAAGGCCAAGCCCGCTTTTAGGCCTAAAATGAAGCCTAAAACTACTTCTGCTCCAAGCGATGAAGCTAACACCAGTTCTCCTTCGGATGCCTCCCCTTCGGAAGCTCCTAAGGCCAAGCCTGCGTTTAGGCCTAAAATGAAGCCTAAAACAAGTTCTGCTCCAAGCGATGAAGCTAACACCAGTTCTCCTTCGGATGCCTCCCCTTCGGAAGCTCCTAAGGCCAAGCCTGCGTTTAGGCCTAAAATGAAGCCTAAAACAAGTTCTGCTCCAAGCGATGAAGCTAACACCAGCTCTCCTTCGGATGCCTCCCCTTCGGAAGCTCCTAAGGCCAAGCCCGCTTTTAGGCCTACGATGAAGCCCAAAACAAGTTCTGCTCCAAGCGATGAAGCTAACACCAGCTCTCCTTCGGATGCCGCCCCTTCGGAAGCTCCTAAGGCCAAGCCTGCTTTTAGGCCTACGATGAAGCCCAAAACTACGGCCCCAGCGCCAGAGGTTGACGATAAGCCCGCTTCTCCTTCGGATGCCTCCCCTTCGGAAGCTCCTAAGGCCAAGCCCGCTTTTAGGCCTACGATGAAGCCCAAAACTACGGCCCCAGCGCCAGAGGTTGACGATAAGCCCGCCTCTCCTTCGGATGCCGCCGCTTCGGAAGCTCCTAAGGCCAAGCCCGCTTTTAGGCCTACGATGAAGCCTAAAACTGCGGCCCCAGCGCCAGAAGTTGAAGATAAGGCAGCGTCTCCTTCGGATGCCTCCCCTTCGGAAGCTCCTAAGGCCAAGCCCGCTTTTAGGCCTACGATGAAGCCCAAGGCCAAGGGTAATGAACAAAAAGATGAATAGAAACCTGAAAATAACTGGAACATGGAATTGATCGCATTTTATGGTTTTGCGTCTTTGGCGATCGTCTCGGCACTTTTTATATTGTTGTCTAAAAATCTTATTTATTCGGCGTTTGCGCTCTTCGTAACATTTCTGGGCGTCGCTGCATTGTATGTTTTGGCAGGCGCGGACTTTTTGGCCGTTACCCAAATCATGATTTATGTGGGCGGAATACTCGTGCTCTTGATTTTTGGGATTATGCTTACGCAACAAACCAACAAACGGGCAGAGTCGACTTCTGCCAACCAGGTTTTGGCAGGTTCGAGCCGAAGGGTCCCCGCTTTTATTATAGCCATGGCTACCTTTCTATTTTTTAGTTTGGTGATAGTCTCAGCCAATTTTAGGATCGCAGGAAATGTCAACTTGGGGAAATCTACGATCAAAACGATAGGGGTAGAACTGATGACTTCCCATCTTTTACCCTTCGAAATCGCGGGTATATTACTGTTGGTGGCCTTGATTGGCGCCGCCTATTTGGCCCTTAACCGTAACCCTTCTCATGAGTGATATCCCATTGATACATTTTCTAATCGTCGCCGCTGCTTTATTTAGCATTGGATTGGCGATTGTAGTCACTAAAAAAAACTTGATCGGAATTCTTTTAGGCATCGAATTGATGCTCAATGCTGTCAATATCAACTTAGTAGCCTTTAGCCGACACGATCCGGAGCGGCTGGGGGGGCAGCTATTTGCTTTATTTGTAATTGTGGTGGCGGCAGCCGAGATAACCGTAGCATTGGCCATTATTCTTAGAGTATACGGACAGTATGGTACCGTAGAGCCCGACAAGATCGATGGGTTGAAGCACTGATCCCCCTCTTCCTCTTTCGAACGGGTAAATTAGAGCATATACTCCCTTTGAAGGCTGCTAAAGTAAATACTCAACGAAATTAGTTAGTATGAATATTATTTTCTTATTCCTTGCCTTTCTTATAGGTATTTCAAATACGGTCCAATCGGGCGTCAATGCTGGCTTACGTGAGTCACTGGGAAATCCAATATTGGCGGCTATATTTTCTTTTGCAGGAGGCCTTACGATCCTTACAGTGGTATTTCTTATTTTTAATCAAGATCCTGTCCCTAGCCTCTCCGATATACGGCAAGTGCCCTGGACCCGGTTTTTGGGTGGGCTCTGTGGAGCCTTTTATGTACTGACTGTTATATTTATAGTACGCGATATTGGCCCTGCCAATATGCTCTGTCTGGTAGTAGCCGGTCAAATGATCGCCGCCATGACCATCGATCATTTTGGGTTTCAGGGGTTCGATGTTCACCCAATCACACTACCCCGTATACTTGGGGCGGTCTTATTGATTGCGGGGGTTTACTTGATCGTCAAGAACTAGTACAGGAGGTGGCTATTTGGAGCAACCAGGCCCGTAAGTGTCATTGAAGGGATGGAAAATAGCCTATTTAAAGAGTTTTACGAGGAATATAAATCTATGGTGTATAACCTCGCCTTAGGTTATGTACCTCATATGGCCGATGCCCAGGACATTACACAAGAGGTATTCGTAAAGCTTTATCAGCATCATTCTTCCTATGATCCGGCTAAGGCCTCACTAAAAACTTGGGTATATCGGGTTACCATCAACCATTGCTTAGATTTTATTAAGGCCAAACGACGGCAAAAGCGTTTTGGCTTATTTTTGGATTTGTTTCGTTCCGAATCTGGTGAAAAGCCGGAGCCAGTTGCGCCAACTGCTCATCCTGGCTTATTATTAGAGGAGCGCGAAGGAATAGATACCTTAATGGCGGCTATTCAGCAATTGCCAGAGAAGCAAAAAACAGTGATTATTTTGTTGAAAATAGAGGACCGGTCCCAGAAAGAAGTGGCCGAAATTATGGAAATAAGTGTTAAAGCGGTGGAGTCACTCTTTCAGAGGGCTAAGACTCATTTAGCTAAAAAGTTAGAAATTTAAGAAGGAATCGAACACAAAAGTCGTATCATTAAAAAAAGCATAGCAGGATGAATATCGATCAAAGACTCAATCGGCTTAAAACGATCAAAAAAGTGGAGCCACCTCCGTTTTTATGGACCCGAATCCAAGGTCGGTTGCAGGTGGATACCCACTTGGCTCCAAGGAGGTGGCAATGGTCCTTTGCCACCGTCGGTCTGATACTATTGCTGGTGAATGGCGGGGCCCTATTCTCTCATTATAAGGCGGTAAGGACCCCATCTGCTCAGGCTGAAATTATTCATTTGGTTGAAGGCCTACAGCTTTCTCCCACGACGACGATCTACGATGAGTAAAATGAGACTCTTAAGCTTTGCGGTGGGCTTCTTACTACTGGTCAATCTGGTATTAGCTACTTTTTTATATTTGGGTAAGCCCGAAAGGAGAGGGTTCGTCAGAAGAGCGGCCTTTCCTAAGCACATGGTAGTGGAGCGGTTAAAGCTAGATGCAGGACAGCGGGCAGCTTACGAGGAATTGATTAAAAAACACCGGGTGGCCGTTAGGCATCTGAATAAGGCTATTGGCACGGCTAAAGGCCAATGGTATCGCACCTTGTCGGGTGAGCATGAGGAGCAAGCAGATTCTCTGAAAAACGAAATAATGGAATTACAGAGCCGATTGGAGGGGGCACACTTTCGACATTTCGTAGCGCTCAAAAAGATTTGCCGACCCGACCAGCTGCCCGAATATCAAAGGCTAACCCAAGAGCTTGCAGGTTTTTTTAGTATTTCTCAAAATAATGATCGCGCTGCGAAGGATTAAAGGTCGGATGTCGTATAAGTTTAAAAAACTATAAAAGATGAAAAAGACATCCCGTTATTTACTCCCTTTGATCGCCTGCCTATCCTTGGTTTATTTGAGTTGCGATAAGTCGGCCACCGCTGCTGTGGATCCTGAGATCACCGAGGCCGACGTCCCAGCTGTATTTTCCAAAATATATGGTGCCACGAGCATTACCAGCGATGGAACTTACGTGACCATTAAGACCAACGGAGTCCCCGACCATAAAAGCATCTATCAAAGTGCCTCTTCAGGGCTTTATGAAGACTTCTCGGGAAGTACCTTTGGGGGGTATCAGTTTATCAAAAATCCGAACACCATAGCCACTCAGTCGCTGACCTTTAAGATTCCTATTGAGCCCAAAGTGGCCAGCAGCCATGCCGCCACGCCACTCGGTGCCATAGGAGTAGCACTCAATGGAGTTCCTTTTTACAATCAATATGCAGGTCCTAACCAGCCTCTTACCAATGAGGTAATGAGCTTTGATCAATATTGGGGACATCCGCAGCAATCTGGACAGTATCATTATCATGTTGAGCCCTTGTACCTCACACAGGTGAAAGCCTCCCGTTCGGCATTATTAGGCTTCTTGTTAGACGGTTTCCCTGTATATGGTCCCGAAGAAAACGGTGCCGAAGTGTCCAATGATGCTTTAGACGCCTATCACGGCCATAGCCATGCTACCGCCGACTATCCCGAGGGCATTTACCATTATCATATTACCGATGCAGACCCTTATCTTAATGGCAGTGGGTTCTATGGGACGGCGGGCACTGTTTCGCGGTAGCCTGTCCCTGTGGGCCTTTATTGTGTTTTTGAGTTGTGAGCCCGACGTCCACTATGTGTTATGGGATGACGCAAGGTTGCTCCAGTCGGAGCAATATCTGTTGCTCGATCGAATACCCTTTTCCGGAGTGGTACTTACCTTAGATTCCAATAAGACCGACACCTTGGTCTACCAATCTTACAAGGATGGACTAGAGCATGGTGCTTGGAAGCAATATTACGGCAATGGGCAATTGAAAGAGAAGAGGTTTTTCGACAAAGGTCAAAAAACCGGGGACTACCTGGCCTTTTGGGACGATGGCTCCCCTATGCTGGCCTATCAGTTCCGAGAGGGGGAATATGAAGGTACCTGCCGGGAATGGAACAGGGATGGACAATTGATACTGGAAATGAATTACAGCAAAGGGCATGAAAAAGGAAATCAGAAAATGTATTACGATAATGGCAAAATCAGGGCGAACTACACGGTGGTGGATGGGCGTAGGTTTGGGCTATTGGGTACCAAAAATTGTATTAATATTTCGGACTCGGTATTCGTTCCTATTCCTCTTGGGGCTGGAAGTAAGCCTCTGGAGCTGTCAAACAGCACAAAAGGAGAATAGACTACCGTACTATAACCAGGCCGATTTCACTCCACAATTTTTGAGTCCATCCGAGGCCCTTACGCAGATCGACCATACTATTGGCGAATTTAGCTTCACCGACCAGCACGGTGCCACGGTTACCGATCAGGATATTGAGGGCAAAATCCATGTAGCTAATTTCGTTTTTACGAGTTGTATCAGTATTTGTCCGGTGATGACCAAGCATCTAAAAATACTCCAGGAGCAGTTTGGCGACAATCCGCAGGTAGAGGTGCTTTCCTATAGTGTCACTCCATGGATCGACACCGTCGATAGGCTGGAGGGGTACACCCAGCAAAACGGTATTACGGCTAAGAACTGGCATTTTCTGACTGGCAACCAGGCGGCGATTTATGCATTGGCACGACAGTCCTACTTTGCCGAAGAGGACTTAGGCTTTACCAAGGACAGTAGCGATTTTCTGCATACGGAGCATGTCTTGTTAGTAGACGGTAGCAAACGTATACGAGGCATATATAATGGCACCTTAGAGCTGGAAACCCAGCAGCTTGCCAAGGATATCAGCTGGTTATTGGCGGAAGCTAAAAAGCCTTAAGCTTCCATTTTGGCCAATACTTCCTCTATAGGGCGCGTATCTTCATAATACGAGAGTATCTTGAGCATAATGGCCTCTACGATCGCATCGGGGCAGGAGGCACCGCAGGTGAGCATAATTCGTGCTGGCTCGGTGTCGGGTAAGAAATTTTGGGTGGTTACCTCCTTTTTGCCGTGCAGCACATAATGTTGAATCAGGTCTTTACTCAGTATTTTATGGGCCGATTCTATAAAGTAGGTGGGGAATTTGGTTTCACACAGTTCCACCAAATGGGAGGTGTTCGAGCTGTTATAACCTCCTGCTACCAGCACCAAATGCGCCTCGTGAGTGAGCAAGGCATAGGTAGCGTCCTGGTTATCGTTGGTGGCATAGCAGAGGGTATCGCGGGTATTGGCAAAGTGATTCTCCACTTCATGAGGCTGTAGATTATAATGTTGTATCATCACATTCTTCAGGAAGTCGGAAATCCCCTGGGTATCGGAGGCCAGCATCGTGGTTTGGTTGACGACCCCAATGCGTTTCAAGTCTTTTTCTGGGTCAAATCCCTCGGAATATTGGCCCTTAAAATCTATATAAAACTGTTCATAGGGCAAGCTTCCAGTAAGGTATTGGGCTAATACGCTCGTTTGGGCCATGTCTTTGACTACCACGGTAGGGGCATTGGCTTTGCTATGGGAAAATGTGGCCCTGGTTTCTTCGTGAGTAGGCTTGCCGTGAACGACGATTGAATAGCTCTTTTCCCCTATCTGGGCGGCTCTGTTCCACACTTTTTCTACGAAGGGACAGGTAGTATCGTAGATATAAGCATTAATACCCAGATTTTTGAGCTGGTTTTGGATTTCTAAGGTAGTGCCGAAGGCCGGGACAATCACGATGTCCTCAGGGCTCAAGCTTTCCCATGGGATGATCTGCCGACCCTCTGTATCCATAATGAATTGGACGCCTCTTTGGACCAGGTCACGGTTGACGTCAGGATTGTGGATCATCTCACTCAAAAGAAATATTCTTTTGTCGGGATTCTCTGAAAGTGCCTTGTAAGCGATGTCGATGGCATTTTCTACCCCATAACAAAAACCGAAATGGCGGGCAATCAGAAACTGTACCGGGCCAAAATCGAGGATTGTGGGGCTGTAATCCCGCTTTAGTTTGTCTTTTTTTCTTCTATGCTCCTTAATGGGGCTAATGATACGGCTTCTATAAAACTCGGGTATATCAAAGGTCTTCATATTAGATGTTCGGCTTGGGAGTGACGTCTGGCGAAGTACTATGGGGCTTCGGCGTTCCTGGGTTCAAAGATAACGTACCCGGTACAAAGAACAATCCTTGCTGGCGGTTTGTTCTTTATACTAAAAACTTATTTGTTGCCGACATGCAACTTTTTGAAAGTTACGGAGTCTTTGTTTCGTAACGTTAAAAAACCAAACCTACAGCTTGAAATCTGAACCCTATATCGACCAACATGTCGAGCTAGTAGCCCGTTGTAAGCTTGGGGAGCGAAAGGCACAGTATGAATTGTACCAGCGCTACTCCAAGGCTATGTTCAACGTCTGTATGCGCATATTGAATCATTTTGGAGAGGCTGAGGACGCTTTGCAAGAAGCGTTTATGGATGCTTTTACCAACTTGCATCAATTTAGGCAGCAGTCGACTTTTGGTGCCTGGCTCAAGCAAATCGTAGTGAATAGGGCGCTTAGCCAGATCAGGAGCCGAAAAGTAGAATGGGTAGAGCTGAGTAGCTGGGAGCAAAATGGAGGACAAACTTTAGCGGACTATCAGGAAGACTCAGATGAACTGGACTTGGATGTACAACGTATACAAACAGAAATACTGATGCTGCCCGATGGGTATAGGGTCGTTCTGAGCCTGTATTTGTTCGAAGGCTACGACCATGAGGAAATTAGTGAAGTGCTAGGGATTAGTGAATCGACTTCTCGTTCCCAGTACTTACGTGGTAAGCGTAAATTGTTGGAGAGAATCGGCAGCAGAAACGGATTATAGACGATTAAGTGATGGTATTATGAAAGATAAATCGGGTAAAAAGGATCATTTAGAGCGATTTGTAAGGGATAATCGGGAGCGCTTCGACCAGTATGAGCCGTCGGCTCAGCTGTGGGAGCGGATAGACCGCGCCTTGCCCGCCGATGTCCCGTCCCCAAACGAGAAAAAGAAGGGTTGGATGCTGCCTCTGGCTGGGAATTGGCTACGCATTGCCGCCGGGTTGGTGCTTGCATTAGGACTGGGCATGCTTCTTTATTTGCACGAAGGGGATGCTAGCGACCCTACGGCTCAGCAGCAGCCTAGCTACGACCAGGAAATGAGCCAGTATGCCCAACTGATCGACCAAAAGCGCGATGAGATCCTGAAGCTTACCAATCATAACCCAGAGCTTAGAAAAGCATTCTCTTCGGACTTACAGGCCTTAGAGGCTAATTACCAATCGCTGAAGCAGGATCTGGGCAATGCCCCAAACCAAGAAGCGATGCTGCAGGCCATGATACAAAATTTGCAATGGCAGATAGATCTGCTGAATCAACAATTAGACATCTTACAAAGATTTAACAATTCGACCGATGAAAACAATAAAACTGACGACCATCCTGCTGTTATTTAGCCTATGTGCCATGGCAGGGGCCGTTAGGCCATACCAACATTCGCCGGACGAGAGACGTAGGGTTATTACTAAAGAGTTTTCTGTTCGTCCCGGAGAGGCCCTGTCCATTGACAACCAGTTTGGGAGTGTGACCGTTAACCTTTGGGAGCGGAATAGTATTAAAGTGGATATTAGAATAACCGCCAATGCGGTTTCCGAATCGCGGGCGATGGCCTATCTGGATGCCGTACAAATCGATGAAGAGCGCCAGGGAGGTAAGATCATGATAAAGACGGTGATTGGTAGAGGACCTTTTACCAAAAATATTGGAGGGCAGCGCAACTCCCAATCTCTCCAGATCGACTATACCCTGTATATGCCCCGAGAAACGGCCTTGTTGGTCAAAAATCAATTTGGCGATACCAAAATTCCTACCTTCCATGCCCCACTGACTATAGACTGTCGGTATGGCGACTTGTTTTCCAATGCCCTCGAAAATGTGTCCAATCTCATCGAGATGAGCTATGGCAGCGCAAAGCTGGGCAAGGTAGTGGGCGGTAAATTCGATTTTAAGTACGCCGACTTAGAGCTAAAAGAAATAGTAAAACTGGAGTTGAAAAATAAATTTGGCGAATTGAAGATCGAAGACGTTACAAACTTACAGGCCGATATCGATTATTCGAATGCTAAAATCGGGGTGATCCGTGGGCCTTCCCAGATCCGGCTCAATTATTCCAGCGATTTCAGTATCGATGAGCTCCAGAGCCTCAGTAAGACCCTGCAGATAGATGCCAACTATTCGTCGGTAGAGCTTCCTGCCCAGGCCAATCGGTTTAAGGTAAGCGTTACCCATGGAAACTTTAGCTATCCCGCGGGCAAGGCCTCCTTTACGGTACAGCCCGAAAAGGGAATACGCCCCGACAAGACCCAAAACTTCCAAGGGATAATCAGAAATGGAGCCGGAGCCGCCATTACAATCCAATCGAAATACGGCAATGTACGGTTCAAAGATTGAGCTACTTTTCGGTAAGTATGAGATACCTAAAATCCAATGGATCGAAAGTGCCCAATAGCTTCTGGATAAATTGCGGATCGGTAAGGTAAAACTTTAGCAAGTTGTCATAGCGCTCCTGGGCTACTCCGTTCGGGAAAAGCTTTTTCTTTAACCCCATCAATTGTCCTATTTCCGAGCTATGGTTCCTTTCTTCTGCCTTGGTAAGGCGTTTTTCTAGCTGTAATAATATTTTTTCCAATCGGGTTAATGCCGCCTTTACGGTGGGCTCTAGGGTAGGATCTATGGCCGCCGCTTGCTCAGCAATGGAGTCGAAGAGGCCTTGCATAGCGAGCCTTTGGTTTTGTAAGTCCAGCTTGTTATTGCTAATCTGCTTCGTGAATTTTTTGCGTAAGCTCGTCTCGTCTAAAAACAAATCTTCCAGTGCTATTTCTAACTTATTAGCCTTGTCAACCTGGCCACCAGTGAGGCAAAGGGCGAAGTTGCGTGGGATCAGCATCGGGAAAGGAACCTTATAATGAGTAAAGATAGACTTGAGCTGCATCCAGTAGGGAATCTCTGACGGTCCACCAATATAGGCCAAGTTGGGTAGGATTACCTCTTGGTATAAGGGGCGCATTACTACATTGGGGCTAAAGCGTTCGGGGTGTTGCTGGGTGAGTTCCAGGATTTCGGCTTCTTGGAAGCGTAAGTCGGTATTGAGTACTTGGTATTGATCCCCTTCCTTCACGATCCTTTCACGGATATTATTGTCGAGATAAAAGAAGTTGATTTCTCTTGCATAGACGGGGGTTTTGTATCCTAACCCCGTTAGTTCGGCGGAGGTTTGTGAGACGAGCTCTGCAGAGGGACTCTGTAATAATTCTTCTTGTATGGTCGGCAGAAAACATCGTTTAAGGTCGGGGTCGTCGGCGTCCAAACAGACCAGTCCTTCCTGGCCAAACAACTCATGCATATAACATCGAACGGCGTCCGCTAAGGTGCTGTGCTCCAAATAGGCCTTTTTGAATAGCAGAAGCTCTTCGGGCAATTGCTTTAGAATGGCTGCCAGGTCGTTGGGGTTGAGCCGGCCTACTGCCCCAGTATAATCCCCTTGCCAACGATGCGTTTGGCCATCGAGGTGAAAAGAAGCGATTTCGTCGAAGTCATGGTCTTCGGTAGCCATCCAGTATACCGGAACAAAATGACAATCAGGGTAGGTTTTTTTTAATTCTCTGGCCAGATTGATGGTCGTTACCAGCTTATAAATGATGTATAGCGGGCCCGTAAATATATTGAGCTGATGGCCCGTGGTAACGGTATAGGTATTAGGGGCGAGTAGAGGACTAAAATCGGGCTTATTAGGAAGGTTCTGGTATTGCTTTTCGAGGGCCTTTACCAATACCTTCCTGGTTTCGGGATCGAATGATTTCTTTTTTTCAATAGTATCCTGCGCCTTCTCCAGCGTAGGGAAGGTCTCGTAAAATTTGGCTACTTCTGGTTTTTGGTCGAGATAGTCCAACAAAAGGCTTGGGAACTGTCCTGTGCTACGTAAATCTATGGGAAGGGCATTCATGGAAGTTTTCGTTTCAACCGCTGTAAAAGAATCCAAATCTATCCGAGTTAAAATAATAATTAAATGAACCGAGCAAATAACGTTAAAGTTCAGTAATTCTGATAGGGAGGGCAACCTATTCCTTTAAAATTTGGCGGATGGCCTTAAAACGACAAAGAGCCGTAAGTGCGGCTCTTTGTCGTTTTCAACAATAATTTATGATTAGTAAGCTCTTACTAACTTGCCTTCATGGTGGTTGGCATAGGCCTTATTCACCACTTTGTTACCGCCTTCGGTAGGGTAGTTGCCTGTGAAATACCAGTCGCCGGTATGCTGAGGGCAGGCCAGGTGCAGGTTATCTACAGTTTGGAATATGACGGCAAGCTCAGCGTTCAATCCTTGGGGCCTAATGATCTCCGCTATTTTATTGGACACCTCGTCGTCGGTAAACGGATCGTAGAGTGCCTTAACAAAATTGGTGTTATTAGGGTTTTTGGTCGCTATTGCGGTAACACACTGGGTGTATACCTCTTCGCGGAGGTGTTCCATATCTCGCTCTTCGATAAGGGCCATCGCCGCCCGGAAGGCCACGAAGTCCTTCATTCGCGACATATCGATGCCGTAGCAGTCGGGGAAGCGAATTTGAGGCGCAGAAGATACGACCACTATTTTCTTGGGGTTGAGCCTATCGAGCATCGTCAGAATACTTTTCTCGAGGGTAGTCCCCCTTACGATGGAGTCGTCGATGATCACCACGGTATCCACGTTTTTGCGCACGACCTCGAAGGTGGTGTCGTACACGCTAGAAACCATGTCGTCGCGTACTTCATCGGCAGTGATAAAGGTCCTCGATTTTACATCTTTGGTCACCAGTTTTTCAATACGCGGCCTAAAAGACAAAACCTTTTCTAAGTCTTCTTCGAATAAGATCCCTTCCATAATAGCCTGTTTACGCTTTTTGGAAAGGTATTCTTCTAGACCTTCAATCATCCCTAAAAAGGCGGTTTCGGCCGTATTGGGGATATACGAGAAAATAGTATGCTCTAAGTCGTAGTTGATTTCTTTCAGTATTTGAGGTATTAGTAGCTTACCCAGCTGCTTACGCTCATAGTAGATGTCTGGGTCGGTACCCCTCGAGAAATAGATTCTTTCGAAGCTACAGGATCTTTTCTCTAGACGCGGTAAGATGGGGAGCTCATTATACTCTCCATATTTATCGATGATCAGGGCTGAGCCTGGTGTTATTTCTTGGATTTGACCGTATTCTACGTTAAAGGCGGCCTTAATGGCTTGCTTCTCCGAAGCCACTACCACTACTTCGTCGTCGGCGTAGTAGAATGCAGGGCGAATACCGGCCGGGTCTCTGATTACAAAAGAGGCTCCATAGCCCGTCATGCCACACATGGCATAACCTCCGTCGAAGTCACGGCACGAGCGGTAAAGGAGTCTTTGGAGGTCGATATTCTCCTCTATTACATTCGAGAGGATAGGGTTTTCGTAAATCCCCTTAAATCTTTCAAAGACTCTTTGGTTCTCTTCGTCGAGGAAATGGCCGATTTTTTCCATGACGGTAACCGTATCCACTTTCTCTTTAGGATGTTGGCCAAGGGACACCAATTTGCCGAAAAGATCATCGACGTTGGTCATATTGAAGTTCCCCGCCATCACCAAATTCCGGCTTCTCCAATTACTTTGACGAAGCATGGGGTGGCAGTTCTCTACTTCATTGGTACCATGGGTGCCATAGCGCAGGTGTCCTAGCCAAACTTCACCGGTAAAGGCCAAGTTCTCTTGAAGCCATTGGGCATCGTTGGCCTTATCCTTATTGTTCTTAAGGCCTTTCCTGAACTTTTTATGAACTTTAGAGAAAATGTCCGTGAGGGGTTGAGGCTCCACGGATCGGTATCGGCTGATATACCTTTTGCCTGGTGGGATATCGATCTTGATGTTGGCAATTCCGGCACCATCTTGACCCCGATTAACCTGTTTTTCCATCATTACCGACAATTTATGGACCGCATAGAGCGGCGTATTGTACTTGTCAAGGTAATATTGATAAGGTTTCCTAAGACGAATAAGTGCTATCCCGCACTCATGCTTTATTGCGTCGCTCATATGTCGCGTTATGCGTTAGAATTGAATTCCTATGCAGTTTAAAAACGTATTCCGTTTGTTAATAAATCATTAACGAACAAAAAATAATCTTAGTTCGAAGAATCTTTGCAAAGGTACAAATCCTTTCCTTATTAATGACGTACAGGTTTACGAGATTCTTCTATAAATAGTCGGTTCTTGTGGAGGCTGGAGGAATTCTTGCCGTTGGGATAGGGTAATATCACCCTTATCTTGTTTACTTTGTAACTATATGCTTGAGACTGCGCTCAGCTATTTATCGATAGGGTATGCTCTATAAAACCAAAGGAATTGCCATTAGCTATATTCGGTTCAGAGAATCGTCTATTATCGCCAAAATATACACCGAATCTTTTGGTATACAGTCCTATATCGTCAACAGTGTGCGGAGCAGCAAGGCCAAAGGCAATAAGATAGCCCTGTTCCAGCCACTGACCCTGCTCGATTTGGTGGTGTACCATAAAGCCAAGCTTGATACGGTACATCGAATTTCGGAAATGAAATGTACCGTGCCTTTTCATTCTATCCCTTTCGACATTGCCAAATCGAGTATCGCCTTATTTTTAACCGAAATTCTTGGAAAAACCTTGAAGGAAGAAGAGGAAAACACCAAACTTTTTGACTTTTTAGTGCAGTCTATCCTCCATTTCGATGAGATGGAAGGAGAGTTTGAAAATTTCCATATACAGTTTTTGATTTACTATGCCTCCTATTTGGGTTTTGGTGTGGAAAGTATGTCTGAAATGGAGCGGGAGCTCCGGCAACATCATTCACCCTTTGGGGTAGATCCGCAACAGGACCAGGTGGTCGACGCCATATTGCAAAATATTGGCTATGGAAAGGTGCGGCTCGATCGGCGCAGTAGGGCCAACTTGTTGGAAAAACTTATTTTTTTCTATAAAATCCATAATGAAGGGATGGGTGATCTCAGATCCCTCGATGTGCTTCGAGAGGTACTGCGCTAACGATGCTTTTGCCGATAGATTCTGGCCTGATTTTAGTTAAAGTGTATGATAAATTGAAAAAAAATGATGCTATTATGAAATTACATCTGTCTTTATTATTTGCCTTGAGCCTACAGGTTGCTGTTGCCCAGGTACCCAAGGGGGCCTGGAAGTCGCAAGAGCCTACTGGAAGTACTTCCATGATGATTGTCGCTGACAATTACTTATCCATTGCTTCCTATAGTGTATTGAACAAATACTTCGAACGGACGGAGGGCGGGCCCTTTACCATGCAGGGCGACCAGCTGGTATATACCCCCGAATACAATACCGCCGACTCAACAAAAATAGGTATCCCCATTCATTTCACGGTGAGCCGTAAGGACGGGGTGCTTACCCTTCGGTATAAGGATGCCTGGGTATGGATGCAGGTCGACGACGCCCAAGGGGTGCCCATGGCGGGAGCCTGGCATATTACGGAGCGTGCCCAAGAAGGGAGCGATCAACTCGTGAAAATCCACCAGTCAGGAACAAGGAAAACATTGAAAATACTGTCGGCTACCCGTTTTCAATGGATCGCCATCGACCCCGCCAAGAAGGGCTTCTATGGAACCGGCGGCGGAACTTATAAGATAGAAAATGGGAAGTATACCGAGAAAATAGAGTTCTTCTCTAGAGATAATAATCGAGTGGGCGCCAGTCTTCAGTTCGACTGGGGGTTGCAAAATGGGCGTTGGGACCATAGCGGAAAAAGCAGCAAAGGCGCCTCCATTCATGAAATATGGGAGAAGATCCCTTGATCTTTTTGTCTCTAAGCTAGGTCTCCTTCTTTTTCGGCCATCCCGATTAAAGAAGGAGACCTTTTTATATAGGCCTCTAAGTAAGCGAACCTTTAATACTGAAGCCCTTTATTGGGAGCCAAGTATAGCGGCGATTGCGAGCCGTATAGAACAGGGCTTCATTTTTGATTGGCCATGGCTAGCAGCTAGACTTTTGGAACTGAAAACCGTCGGTAAAGTTCTGCCTCAGACCATCCGTTCAATACGCTTGTCGGGAATGATCCACAGGGCGGCCAGTAGGGCATAAATGACCTGACTAATGCGGGGTTCAAAGAAAGATATGGCCATGGCAGAGGCATATATGAGTAAGGAGGCCTTGGTCTTATAGTCCTTATTGAAGGCCAGAGCCACTTTAGAAGTAGGGCCCTCCTGCCGAATCACCTGCTGGGCTAGCAGGTACCATGCCAAGCTGGCCATGAACAGCACCAGGCCATACATGGCTACAGGTGCGGTAGAGTCATGATGCTCGCCCATCCATCCCGTAGCAAAAGGGAATAAGGAAAGCCAAAAAAGTAAATGCAAATTCGCCCAAAGAATTTTGCCGTTGACCCGTTCTGCAATTTGCCACAGATGATGGTGGTTGTTCCAATAGAGCCCTACATAAATAAAACTTAACAAATAACTGATTAAGGTGGGGATGAGGCCCTTTAAATCCTCAAAATGATCGCCATGTGGGAGCTTGAGTTCCAATACCATAATCGTAATAATGATGGCAAGTACGCCGTCGCTAAAGGCTTCTAGTCGGGAGGTGGTCATATATTTTTGAGCTGGTACGACTTTTGTTAATAGTGATGGTACCAAAAGTAATCAAGGGTGAATTCTTATCCGTTTTTACACCTTATTTATTACTAAAAGGAAATCTATTAGCGTGCTTATTTAGATTCTGTAAAAATAAATTCCAAGATTATTGGAATCATTCTAAATAGGGTGTAGCTTTGTACCGTTGCTAATCAAAAGATAGGGATGAACAGTTTCAATTTCAGTGAGCCAGTGTCGGAATGTGGAGACAAGGATGTGTGGACGAGGCGTATAGCGGAAGGGCCTGAATGTGTTTTTAAGAAATGTTGCGAGAAATATAAACGCAAGGGGAAGCATTGTAAGAGTTGTCCTAAGAAATAGATAAGACCTACCAAAAGGAGGATCCGTCGAGGGTCCTCCTTTTGGTTTTTAATAGCCGCCCTATACCTTCCTTTTCAGTTCAAAATGCTTGCCCAGGTACACCCTCCTCACCACTTCGTCTTCAGCGAGTTCTTCGGCAGTACCTTGTTTTAGTATTTTACCTTCGAAGAGCAGATAGGCTCTGTCGGTGATCGACAAGGTTTCGTTTACATTATGATCGGTGATCAGAATGCCAATATTCTTATGTTTTAGTTTGGCTACAATGCTTTGGATGTCCTCTACGGCTATTGGATCCACCCCCGCGAAGGGTTCGTCGAGCAGAATAAACTTTGGATTTACTGCCAAGGCACGGGCTATCTCCGTCCGGCGTCTTTCTCCACCCGACAGTACCATGCCCTTACTCTTGCGTACATGTTGCAAATGAAACTCTTCCATAAGCTCCTCCACTTTTTCTTTTTGTTGGCTTTTGGTTGTATCGGTGAGTTCCAATACGGCCTTTAAGTTCTCCTCGACGGTTAGGGTTCTAAATACCGATGCTTCTTGCGCCAGGTATCCCAGTCCTAGCCGGGCCCGTTTGTACATGGGTAGGCTGGTGATGTCCTGGTCGTCCAGATATACTTTCCCACTATTGGGCTTTACGAGGCCTACCGCCATATAGAAGGAGGTGGTTTTGCCGGCTCCATTGGGGCCTAACAGCCCGACGATCTCGCCTTGCTCCACTTGGTAGCTCACATTATTGTTGACCAATCGTGAGCCGTATTTTTTTATTAGATTCTCGGTTCTTAGTATCATGGCTATTGGTGTGGAAACAGGACTAAATAGGTTCGTGAAACTTGATATCTTTTAAGAACAATTGTAGGGTCGACTTATTTCTAAAATTATTTTCCTCCAAGTTATAGCAGATAGAAAACGGTTTTTTCTCTAGCAAATGGGGAAACGCTTGGGCCATGCCAAAGCCAATGGCCGTATAACACGCCGAATCGCCCTGTTGTACCTCAAACTTAATATGTTTTTCCTTCATGATGGTAGGATTGCCTACCAAGGTTACCGGAGTAGATGTAAAAACCGGGGTCATATTTCCAGGTCCAAAGGGCCCCATCTGTTTGAGAATTCGATAGAATTTTGGTGAAATGGCCCTTAGGTTGAGCTCCAAATCAATATCTATCAACGGAACAAGTTGCTCAGGAAGTATACTTCCGCTAACAATCTCTTCGAATCGCTGCCGAAAGGCTTGTATGTTTTCTATGGGCAAGGTAAGCCCAGCAGCAAAAGTATGGCCTCCAAATTGTTCGAGTAAGTCGGCGCATGATTCTATAGCTTCGTAGACGTCGAAGCCAGGTACTGAACGTGCGGAGCCCGCCGCTTTCCCATGCGACTGCGTTAATATAATGGTGGGCCGGTGGTACTGCTCAATGCACCGGCTGGCCACGATACCGATTACTCCTTTGTGCCAGTCTTCTTTATAGAGCACGGTACTATGGGCTTTGGAGAGCCCGTCGTCGTTGGCGATCATCGAAATGGCCTCCTCCGTGATGCTGCTATCAAATTTGCGCCGGTCGAGGTTGTGTATATTGATTTCTTCGGCAAAGGTCTCCGCTTCTTCCACATCCTCACTCAGTAAGAGGCGGACGGCCTCTTTGGCATGTTTGATTCGCCCTGCTGCATTGATGCGAGGGCCCAGGCCAAACACCACGTTGGTGATGTCGAGCGTGCCAGCCAGCCCTGCTATTTGGATCAGGGCCTTGATGCCGATACGGGGTTGGGTATTTAGTCGTTGGAGGCCATAGTAAGCCAAGATTCGGTTTTCACCCGTGATGGGTACAATGTCGGAGGCGATGCTAATCACCAGTAGGTCCAGATATTGCAATAGCAGGGCGGGATCGTGCTGTTGGCTTTGGCCAAAAGCTTGCAGGAGTTTGAACCCGACCCCACAACCGGTAAGCTCCTTATAAGGATAAGGACAGTCCGTTCTTTTAGGGTCGAGTACGGCTACTGCCGCCGGAAGCTGCTCGCCGGGCCGGTGGTGGTCGCATATAATAAAATCGATGCCATGTTTGCTGGCGGCTTCCACCTTATCCACCGACTTGATGCCGCAGTCTAGGGTAACGATCAGACTGAATCCATTTTCGGCGGCCCACTCGATACTTTGGGACGAGACCCCATAGCCCTCGTTATACCGGTCCGGAATGTAGTAGTCCATCCGATCGTAGTATTTGTGGAGATAGCCATAGAACAAGGTGACGGAAGTGGTGCCGTCAACATCATAATCGCCATAAACCAGTATTTTTTCTCCCTGGGCGATCGCCTTTTCCAAGCGCTCCACCGCCCGGTCCATGTCTTTCATTAAATAAGGGTCGTGGAGCTTATTAATGTCGGGTCGGAAAAACTCCTTGGCTTGGTCAAAATCGGTTACGGATCTTTGGACGAGTAGAGTCGCCAGGTTGGGATCCACCTGTAGGGAACTGCCGAGGCTGTCGGCCAATGCTTGTTGTTCAGTACTTAGTTGGGGGGCAATTTGCCAACGCTTTTCAATCATACTGCAAAGATAAGCGGAATATATCGTGTGTGTCAAAATCTATGTACCGGCTTGGGAGCAAAAAGCTGCCAGAAACCTTTTATCTTTGCATTTTATAATTTCACAGAGATGTTCGCTTGCCAATACCGAACCATAAGGTGTCGGGAATGGTTTTTGGGGCTTACGGTCTGTCTACTCTTTAAACATCCGATATGTCCCGTATACTTGCGATTGATTATGGCTCCAAAAGGACGGGAATAGCCGTTACCGACCCGCTGCAGATTATAGCCACCGCTTTGGAAACGGTTCGTACCCACGACTTGTTGGCCTATCTGGAGGCCTATGCCCAGCAGGAAGTCCTAGAGGCTTTTGTAGTTGGAATGCCTCGGAGGCTAGACAATACCGACAGTGAGAATGCGGCCAGAGTAAAAGCATTTATAAAATCACTGAAGAAGAAATTTCCGGAAATTCCAGTTTATGAGCACGACGAGCGGTTCACCTCTTCGATGGCCTTGCAGGTGATGATCGCCAATGGAAGCAAAAAGAGTGATCGGAAACAAAAAGGAAATATCGATAAGATCAGTGCGACGATCATCCTACAATCCTTTATGGAAAGTAGAGGTTTGTAAAATTTAGTATCCAGTTAAAAACTTATTTTTTAATACCCATGATATACCCAATTGTTGCCTATGGCGACCCGATACTTAGGAAAGAAACGAGATTTATAGAACAAGGGGAGCTTGATTTGAAGGAGATTTCGGACAATATGTTCGAAACCATGTATAATGCCAACGGAGTTGGGCTAGCCTCCCCTCAAGTAGGATTGAATATCCGTCTGTTTGTAGTGGATGGAACCCCGTTTACTGAAGAGGACGAAGATGATGAAGATGAGGATCCCGATCCATCTTTGGTCGACTTTAAGAAGGTGTTTGTCAATCCTGAAATTTTGGACCAAGATGGTGAGGAATGGGGTTTCGATGAGGGATGTTTGAGTATTCCGGGAATTCGGGGGGAAGTTTTTAGGCCGGAGCGAGTTAGAATTAGATATAGGGACTTGGAATGGAACGAGCATGAAGAGGTCTATGAAGGAGTAGCCGCCAGAATAATCCAGCATGAATACGACCATTTATTAGGAAAACTGTTTATCGATTATCTGCCCACTCTTAAGAAACAGTTTATAAAGAAAAAACTAACCGATATATCTAAAGGAAAGGTAGATGCTGACTACCGGATGAAATTCGCCTTAAGGAGATAAGAGCCCGTTTAAAAATAATGGAGAGGAGGCTACCAGCCGCCTCTTCATCGTTTTTAGGGCTTGGCCTAAAAACGAAATAGAAACGATGAAATCATAATAGACCTTAGCACGACTATTGTTGTAGGCAGACTTTTGATATCCAAAAAGCGATCACCAATCCTCTTGAAAATGGATTTCGGGAAGAATAGGGAAGTCGATAGCCGACGGCAATGTTAAAAAAGGTCGCGATCAAGTTAAATAAAGATACCCTATGGAAGTAAAAAATGACTTGCGAGTGGCCCTCGTTCAAACGGACTTATATTGGGAAAATAGCACGGCGAACTTCTCTGCTATAGAGGAAAAGATAGCCGCCATCGAGGAGCCGTTCGATTTGCTGTTGTTGCCTGAAATGTTTAGTACGGGCTTTACGATGAACACCCAGTGGGCCGAGCCGATGAATCTGACGGCTACGAAGTGGCTAAAACAAATGGCAGCAAAGTCTGAGGCCTTGGTGGTAGGGAGTGTGATGATTCAGGAGGCCAAGGCGTACTATAACCGCGTGTTTTGTGTCTTTCCCGACGGGAGCATCCAGACCTACGACAAGCGGCATTTGTTTAGAATGGGAGAGGAGCATCGGAGCTTCAGTGCCGGCGACACCCGGCTTGTCGTGGAGTGGAAAGGTTGGCGGATCTGTCCGTTGGTATGCTACGACTTACGCTTTCCGGTATGGAGCCGCAACAATCCCGACAGTCCCTATGACCTACTGCTATATGTGGCCAACTGGCCTGCGGCTAGGGCTTATGCCTGGAAAAGCCTGCTGGTAGCCCGAGCCATCGAAAACCAGGCCTACGTGGTGGGCGTCAATCGGGTAGGGGTCGATGGCCAGGGAATAGCCTATCAAGGCGACTCCCGGGTGATAGGCTGCTCGGGTGAGGTGGCCCTCGATATGGGGGATCGTGCCCAAGAGGCTGTGGTGTCTATTTCCTATAGTTTCCTGCAGGCATTTAGAGAAAAGTTTCCATTTCTTCAAGATGCGGACCCGTTCCAGATCCAATAAGCGCCTAACCCAAAAGAAAAAAGGGGCTTACTCAATTACTTTCGGAACCCGAATGTACTGTTCCGTTTTCGAGGGCGCATTCTCTAGCGCTTCTTCCCTTTTTAGCGTATTCTGAGCTATATCATCCCGCCAACGGTTGTTCTCTTGGCTGATGTGGGTGAGGGGGGCTATGCCTGTAGTATCCACTTCGTTGAGTTGTTCCATCCACGATAAAACGCTCTCCAAACTATTGATAAGGTTTTGGCTTTCTTGAGGTTTCACCTCTAGGCGAGCCAAATGAGCGATTTTGTCAAGGGTTTGCGCATCAATGTTCATGGTATTAAGTATTTGTTATTTATTACGGTAAGAGTACTAACTCACCAAAATTAGCACATAATTTGCAATTTTAAAGGATATACCCCTTATTCGTACCTTAGTATCGGATAGAGGGTTCTGTATGAAGGGCTTTCGTTGGGGTTCTATCCCGTCTTTTGAAAAGGAGGTTTCGGATACAGTAGTTTCAATCTGACATTGTCTTTATGACACGAAAGGAAGGAAAATGACATTTTATGGTTCTTATAGCGATCAGATAAATTTCTATATAGTTAATAGTGCAATTTGAATGATTACGATATATGGGTTATAAATAACTGTATTTCAGTGTGTAGCGTAATAATATTGGGGTGAGGTGAGTACTGGAAAGTCCTTATATAATATAATTTCTAGAGGTATTCGTTAAATATTTATTGAAATTTCTTATAAAATCCTTGCGCTTAATTAAAAGGAAAAATCATACTTTTGTGAGATAGGTAAACTCATAACCCAGTTCAAAATAATATTTTCTAAAAATCTGTTTTAACCAAAACTTTTATTTAATTCACAACCAAAATCTCAATTTAACCTTTAAAAGTAAGTCTGATGGAAAAGAAAGCAACAAACCCGGCACCAGCTCCAAAGCCCGCTGCGGCAGCATCAAAAGGCAAAGGCGGCCTTAACCCGGCGTTAGTAATCCCTGTTTTATTTGTTATTGCATTATGTATTTATCTATTTGTATTGGGAGATGCTTCCCACTTTAAAGATGGAGATCATGAAAAAGGCCCAATGGATGGCGATTACTACGGTATCGTTTATAAAGGGGGGCCTATCGTACCGATTTTGATGACTTGTTTCTTAATCGTACTAGTGTTTACCATCGAGCGTATGATTACCCTTGCTAAAGCGAACGGAAGCGGCAATATCGATGCCTTTGTTCGTAAATTGAGATCCCTTTTGGATAAAAACCAAATCGAAGAGGCTATCAAAGAATGTGACAAGCAAAAAGGTTCTGTAGGTAACGTAGTAAAAGCGGGTCTGTTGAAGTACAAGCAATTAACTACTGAAACTGAACTTGATAAAGAGCAAAAATTGGCGGCTCTTCAGAAGGAAATCGAAGAAGCAACTACTTTGGAACTTCCAATGCTTCAGAAAAACTTGACCATTATCGCAACTTTGGCTAGTGCTGCTACCCTTATCGCCCTTCTAGGAACGGTAATCGGTATGATCAAGGCCTTCGCCGCCTTGGGTACTTCTGGTTCTCCTGACTCTGCGGCTCTTGCAACGGGTATCTCTGAGGCCCTTATCAATACTGCCTTAGGAATTGGTACTTCTGCGATTGCAACCATTTCTTATGCTTATTTGAACAGCCGTGTTGACGATCTTACTTACAGCATTGATGAAATTGGCCTTAGCCTTCAATCAAATTTTGCTGCACATTATTAATAGTTGAAAAACTTTTAATGTGTAAGTTTCGTTAATATCTAAAAAACTTATATATTTGCTATGGGAAAAGTAAGACCTAAGAAGCATGCGCCGTTTACCGATATGACGGCGATGACTGATGTAGCGTTCTTACTTCTGACCTTCTTTATCATGACGGCTACCTTTAAGTCGAATGATGCCGAGATTAATACCCCGACATCGATTTCGCAAATCAAGGTGCCCGACGATAAAATCATGGTCATAAGTATAGACAAAGACGGTAAAGTCTACTTTGGTGTGGATGCACAACCAGTGCGTGTAGCCATGCTAGACAACATCGCTCAAACGAAAGGGATAACCTTCACCGACTTGGAAAGAAACAAGTTTGCTTTGCAAACGAGCTTCGGTATTCCTTTAAATCAATTGAAACCTTGGTTAAATATGAGCAAGGATCAAATGAATGAGGTGAAGCAGCCAGGAATTCCGGTCGATTCGACTGGAACCAGTGAATTAGCCGACTGGGTATATGCCGCAAGAAAGGCAGATCCCATGCTAAGAATTGCCCTGAAAGGGGATAACTTGGCGAAGTTTCCTGTATTTAAAGATGTACTCGCGAATCTGCAATCGCAGAATATCAACAAGTTCAACTTGATTACAGGTAGTGAAGCAGCTCCAGCAGGATTTGCTTCAGAGGAAACCACCGAAGAGTAATTGTTAATTATTAACTAAGAGCAAACATGGCAGCAATTGAAGAGAGCGGTGGTGGTGGTAAGGATGATGGCAAGGTAAGAGGTAAGAAAGTCTCGACCCGAGTAGACATGACCCCCATGGTGGATTTGGGATTCTTGTTGATCACCTTTTTCATGTTGGCGACGACAATGTCTAAGCCCACCTCCATGACGCTAGCCGTACCCGATAAGAATGACGATAAGGAACAGGCACAGTCCGAACCTTTGAGGGCTTCGAAAGTGTTGACCCTATTTATGGGAGGAGACGACGAAGTGTACTATCTTGACGGTATTGCGGCAGATGATGATGCAGCAGCTGAAAAACTAGGAACAACTAAATATGGCTACGATTTGAGAACTGTGATCTTTACTTCGCAGAAAAGAATCAACAGCCAGAACCCGAAAGACGAAAAAGGCAACGATGCTTTCGTTGTCGTAATTAAGCCAACTCCGGCCTCTACCTACAAAAATATGGTGGATGTGCTCGACGAAATGGCCATTACAAAGTCTAAGCGGTATGCCCTAGTGGACAACTTGACTGACTCAGAGAAAAAAGTACTAGGAGACAAAATATCGACTCCTGAAAAGTAAGTGAGTATTAAACCTAATAATTTAAACGCCATGGCAGATTTAGGCCCGAATGCAACACTGGATGATATAGTGTTTGCGAATCGTAATAAGGCGTATGGTGCATTTTCACTCCGTCGGGGTTACCGGTCGGATGTTACAAAGGCAACAATTATAGGTGCAGCTTTATTCGTTTTCGGCATGTTTGCCCCTACTATTATCAGTAGCTTGTCCAAAACCCAAGAAGAAGAGGCCCCTATGGTGGAAGTCGATTTGATGAAAATACCACCACCGCCCATTGATCCTGCGGAACCGCCACCGCCACCGCCGCCGCCAGTAGAGCAGCCTAAGGTGAACACGGTGAAGTTCCTACCTCCTGAGGTTAAAAAGGATGAAGAGGTACCCATCGAGACTCCTCCTCCAACAGTAGAGGAAATTAAGGAGGCTGTTGTGGCTAACGAAACAGTAAAAGGTGACCCTAACGCCAATGAGCTTATTATTGCTCCTGAAGCGGTAGCGGCTCCAAGTAAGGGTACAGTCGTAGAAGCGGCTCCCGAACCGGAGAAAATCTTTACTGTGGTAGAGCAACAACCTGAGTTCCCAGGGGGAACCTCGGAGATGTATAAGTATCTTGGTAAAAACATCAAGTACCCAAGTGCTGCCTCTCGTGCCAACGTTTCTGGACGTGTATTCTTGTCCTTCGTTGTTAACGTAGATGGTAGTATTCAAGATGTTTCCGTTTTGAAAGGCCTTGGATTCGGTTGCGATGAAGAAGCCATGCGGGTGGTGAAAGCCATGCCAAAATGGAAGCCAGGAAAGCAGTCAGGTCGTGCTGTACGTGTAAAGTATAACCTGCCCATCAATTTCCAACTTGAGTAATCATGAGGGAAAGACCATTGCATGAGAAGATCACCGATCTAGCCTCTGTGTTGATGGCATTAACATATGCAGGAGGAGGGATCTATCTGATCTCCTCCTCCTTGTCTTTTAGCTTGATGCCAGTCGGGAGTGTAACACGTTATGCATTTGCTGGCATACTTATTTTATACGGCCTTCTGAGAGGATTTAGAATCTGGAAAAAATGGAGAGATTGATTTTGGGAAATATGAAGGGATTGCTGCTCATCGTGTCGCTAACCTGTTTTTTGGCTGCTTGCAACCAGAGCAACGAGCGCCTTGACAACCCCACAAGAGGAGAGATTACTGTAGCGTCGGATGAGTCGTTTAAGCCACTGGTCGACGCCTTAACCAACGCCTATGAAGGAATCTACCCCAATGCCCATTTTATTTTAGATTATAAGCCAGAGCAGAATGCTATATTGCAACTTTTGCAGGATAGCGCCCGTATCGTATTTGCAACACGTGAGCTAAACGATAAGGAAAAAGAAATTATAAGGCGTCAGAAGGGGTCGCAAAGGGCTCAGCACATCGCTACCGATGGGCTGGCACTGGTGGTAAGTAATGCCAATACCGATTCTTTGATGACGCTTCGACAAGTGAAGGAGATTTTCGAGGGGAAAATAAAGACCTGGGAACAACTCGAAGGAGGAAATACCCAAGGGCTAATTACCTTGGTGTTCGATAATATTAATGCGAGTAACCTAAACTTCGTTTTGGATAAATTTGGCCTTAAATCGATCGACCACCTGCGGGTGATATCGGCCGGTTCCAACGAAAAAGTGATTGAAATGATCCGTGAGAACCCAAAATATTTGGGCTTTATTGGGGTTAGCTGGATCAGTGATGGTCATGCCATCCGATCGGCAGAGCTCTCGAAAGGGATTAACGTCCTAGGAATTTCTGAAAGTGACAAACCTGAAAGTAAAGCGGAATATATCCAACCTTTTCAAAGTGGATTGGAATTTAAAAGATATCCCCTGCACAGAGAATTGTATATTCTCAGTAGAGAAGGGTATTCGGGCCTTGGTGGAGGGCTTATGACCTATATTGCCAGGGATGTAGGAGGGCTTATCATTCAAAAGATGGGGCTGCTACCTACCGTACCCTATCCACGGCAGTTAGAGATTACTACTGGAAATAATTTTTAGAATTGCTATTACTATTTATTACATTTGGAATTTGTTATTGAATAAGCAAATTTTTTATCATTAAATTAACCGGGTAAAAAATGTACAAGAAGATGAAAAGTAAATTAATTTTAGTTGCCTTGGGGGTTATGTCATTCCTGGGTGTACACGCACAGTCTGTTCAGGATGGGGTGGCTTTGCTCCACGGTGAGAAGGTGAAAGAGGCGGAAGAGGTTTTTAAAAAACTGGCAGCAGATGGTTCATCAGCAGACAATCAGTTTTACCTTGGTTACTTTTATGTGAAGAACGACCAGTTGGATGAAGCCAAAAAGGCCTTCGACAAAGGTCTGGAAATGGATTCTAAATCCTATCTGAATATGGTGGGTCAGGGAATGGTAGAGCTTGGAAAGGGCAATAAAGCCGCTGCCAAGGAACTTTTTGACCTAGCCGAAAAGAAAAAGAAAAAGGATGCTGAAGTGCTTTACCGGATTGGAGAAGCCTACACGCTTTTCGAAAAGAATAGCGATCCTGCAGAAGCCATTCGACTTTTGGATGAAGCCGTAAAGAGAGACAACTCCCTGGCCGACGCTTACCTCGTAAAAGGTGATGCGCTTATGATGCGTAATGAAGGTGGTGCTGCTGTGACGGCTTATGAATATGCCTTGACTGCTAAGCCAAACTATGCCGTGGCGCATAACCGTATTGGACAGGTGTACCTAAGAGGTAAAAATTACAACCTTGCTCTAGAGAATTATAAAAAGGCTATTGAGGCTAACCCCGATTTTGCTCCCGCTTATAAGGACCTTGCTGAGCTTTACTTTTTGGCTCGTCAGTACAAAAAAGCAGCTGAAAATTTTGACCTTTACCTTACCAAAAGCGGTAATATCAGCGTGGATATGCAGCTTAGAGCTTCTAAATTCGCCTTTACTGCCGACGACTACAGCAAATCGATACAGCTATTGGATGATTTGAAAGGGCGTTCTGATGATCCTATCATCAAAAGGATGTATGGCTGGTCTTACTTCAAGACCAACGAACCTGAGAAATCGGTTCAATACCTGGAAGACTTTATCAAGACTGCCCCCGAAAAAGTTATTTCTGACGATTATAAATTTTTAGGTCGGGCTTACAACTTAATGGAGACAGAAGGAAAAGGGTACGACTCATTAGGCGTTGTATATATGCTCAAAGGAGCCGATATCGATACCAGTGCTACTGACGCCGCTGCGACCTATAAGGAAGTTGCTGGCTTGTACTATGGTGCCAAGGATTTCAAAAAGGCGGCGCCTACTTACAAAAAAGGTATTGAGCTAGATACTACCAAAGCTACTCCTAACGACTTGTTTTATCTTGGATTGTCTTATTTCCAACAAGCTACCAATATCGTAGTGCCCGCCGGATCGCCCGACAGCGCCGCGGTAGCTGCACGTAAGAAAGGCCTTTACCTTTCTGCAGATTCAAGCTTTAAGGCAGTAACTCTAAAGACTCCAGATTGGCCATTTGCTTATTACTGGAGAGCTAGCTCGTTGTACAATGCTTACGACAGACAAGAGAATATCGATAAGGGTATTTCTGCACCTTATTACGAGAAATTGACTGAGCTCGCTGAAAAAGACGAGGATCCTTCGAAATATAACGGATACCTAAAGCTTGCTTATGGCTACTTGGCGTTCTATTACCAGTCCACTATGAACGACGAAGCAAAGTCGAAAGCGACATGGGAAAAGTTACTGGCCATAGATCCTGACAATGCCAATGCCAAAGAAGCCTTGGGATTGAATGAAGCGGCTGCTACTACTGAGCAAAAGTAGCTTGCAGTAGTAATTGTCTGAAAGATAAAAAGCCCCCTTGGATCCGTCCAAGGGGGCTTGCTATTTTAAAAGGTAAGTACTTACGAGGTCAAGGTGAAACAGCTATCCAGAACGGGTAAATGAACTGAGCTGTAGTTTTCATAACACCATAATCTTAAACGTTTCACTTCAGCTGGCATTAACATTCGAATCGCCTTACGCAATTCTTTCTCAAACAACCTACGATCAAAACTTACCTTTTGCAGAATAATTTTAATGTATTCAAGCATTGAGGCCATTGTTTTTTTAGTTTTGTGGTTTAGGGTGAAACAAATCTATTTTTGGAAAAAACTCTTTGAAAAGCGTTAAATAGTATTGATCTGTTCAACAATATAAATTTAACGAAATTTATTGATGAAAGTATATATTCTAGCCTGTATTATTTCGTTTATTTTTTGCACTATTCAGGCTCAAACGCCAAATAATAGTGCGAAAATTGTATTCAATGGCGAATTTATAACGTTGTCGGATCCTTTAGTGATTTCCGTCGTGCTTACCGACACAGAAAAACGCCCCTCAATAACGTTTCCTGACATCGACGGTTTGGAAAAACGAAGTAAGTCTGCCACTAGCCGGTCAGAACAAGAAGATGGTAAAACCGTTGTCATTCAGAAGATTAGCCAGGAGTATTTCGCATCTAAGGCCGGGAAGTATATTATTCCTGCCTTTAGCTTACGAGTGAATGGGCAAAATCTTAAGTCGGAGCAACGTACCGTCGTTTTTTCGGAAAGGGAGGTTGAGCAGGAGCAAGAGGGCGATACCGACTTATTACTGCCTGCCCTAACAAAAATAGATAACTGTGTGTTCTTTTCGGTGTATACCGATAAAAAAATGGTCTACATTCGGGAGGGGTTTTCCTTGGGTATATCCCTATATATTTCAGAAGATGCTCCAGTAGAAATGGAGTTTTATAGGTTTAATGAGCAATTGCAGGCTATTTTGACCAAGGTGAAGCCGCTTGGTTGTTGGGAGGAGAACATTGGTATCGAGGAGATCGTCAAGCGCCGGGTGCGCATTCAGGGACGCTTCTATACCGAGTATAATATGTACCGGGCCAATTTCTTTCCATTAAAATTGGAAGATATTAATATTCCGTCTGTAGGCCTCAATATGCTGGTGGTGGATCGTAAAGGGACCGTGAATGTAGAAACCAAGGTGGTCGAGCCTTTTTATTCTAGGGCTTTTAGTATAGGCGTCAAGCCCTTGCCAGCGCACCCCCTTCGCGATAGGGTGGCGGTGGGCGCATATAGGTTGGAGGAACGCCTTTCTAACGATAAAGTATACCCAGGGGAGAGTATTCGTTATCAGTTCAAGATAGTAGGCCAGGGTAATATCGTAGGGATACCCGCACCGGACATCACCCCAAGTTCGGCATTCGACTTTTATGCTCCAGAGCTCAGCCAGGAGGTGCGACGGACGGGGAAAGGGGTGTCTGGCGAAAAAGGCTTCGAGTATTTTGTGGTGCCTCGAAAAGACGGTACCTTCCCCCTGAGTAGGTATTTTCAGTGGGTGTATTTTAATAATGAAAAAGAAAAGTATGATACATTAAGGTCGGCACTGACCTTGCAAGTCCTAGGAGCCGACTACATGCCGGGAAGGCTGTCTGAAGATACTGGCCATGGTCTGTACGACAACCTAGAAGGGCGGGACACGAGCTTAAATTTTATAAATTATTCGTTAATATTGAAGAATCTGTCCAATCTGGTCGTAATTTTATTGCTGTTAGTATTGATTTGGATTTTCAGAAAATAATTGGAATGGGTAGTACATACGGTAAGATTTTTAATATTTCTACATTTGGAGAGTCGCACGGGTCAGGAATTGGCGTAGTGATAGACGGCTGTCCTGCAGGGTTGGAGTTCGACTCTGATTTTATTCAACAAGAACTTACCCGCCGGAAGCCAGGGCAGTCGAGGATTACTACCCAACGCAAGGAAGCCGACGAGTTTGAAGTGCTTTCGGGGGTGTTTGAGGGTAAAACCACCGGTACTCCTATCGCCTTGTTGATACGCAACGAAGACCAGCGAAGCAAAGATTATTCACATATTGCGGCTCAGTATAGGCCTTCTCACGCCGACTACACCTATCAAGAGAAATATGGACTACGCGACTATAGAGGGGGAGGGAGAAGTTCGGCAAGAGAAACTGCGGCTAGAGTAGCAGCAGGGGCTATTGCCAAAACCCTTCTCAAAGGCATAGGAGTCCGTATCCAAGCGTATGTCTCACAGGTAGGTGCGATGCGTCTGGAGGTGCCCTATACCGAGCTCGATTTGTCGGTTACCGAGTCCAATGCGGTTCGTTGCCCCGATGCTGAAATGGCCGGTAAAATGTTTGATTATATCGATACCATCCGTAAGCAAGGCGATTCGGTAGGAGGGGTCGTCAACTGTGTGGTACAAGGTGCACCAGTGGGATGGGGAGAGCCCGTTTTCGATAAGCTTCATGCCGAGCTTGGCAAGGCGATGTTGAGTATTAATGCCGTTAAAGGGTTTGAGTATGGCTCCGGCTTCGAGGGAGTTGCCTTATTAGGTTCGGAGCATAACGATCCGTTTTATTTGGAAGAAACGGGGCAAGTCAGGACACGTTCCAATCATTCGGGCGGTATTCAGGGCGGTATTTCCAATGGCGAAGACATCTATTTTAAGGTGGCCTTTAAGCCTGTAGCCACTATTATGCAGGATCAGGAAAGTGTTGATCAGCATGGAGACAAGGCCATTGTGCAAGGCAAAGGACGGCACGACCCCTGTGTAGTACCCCGGGCTGTACCTATAGTAGAAGCCATGGCGGCGTTGGTATTAGCCGACTTTTATTTAAGGAATTTAAGTGCGAAGGTACCGGGATGATTTAGGCTATTTGTTTTTACGGCGTCGGTGGTTTAGGCTCAAAACCACACAGATGCTCCCAATAAATGCCAATATCAGCCCCCCAAATATGACCGGATTGCCTAGTGTCTCACTCTTGAGGTTAAAAAATACACCAATGATCACCACCATTAGGCCGGCGATCAATAGAGTGATGGAATTACCAAAATTAAAATTCACGTAATTTTAAGATAACTGATTTATAGTGTAAAGGTACAAAAAAACGGAAGAGCGCAGAGCCCTTCCGTTTTATGTGCTAGGGCCTTGTTATATTACCTGGGTTTTTCCTGGAATGGCCACTGGGTAAAATCCTTCGGAATCGGGAACGATCTTGGGCATAGCATCCCAAGCCAAGGTATCGGGGAACAAGTTGATTTTTGAGTTGAGGGCTTCATCCCATTTAATAAGCTTGCCCGAATAGGTAGCCATACGTCCCATGATGGCCGTCATGGTACTTTTAGCGGCGTTTTCGGCATCGGCATATTTATATTCACCCTTGGCGATAGCTGCAAACAATTCATCATGCTCTACCTGATATGGGTTTTTATCGTTCTTGCCATTATGGCTGTACAAGGCATTACCCTTATAGTCCTTCAGGACGGTACGCTTGCTGTCGAAGCTATCGATACGTCCTTTAGTACCTACAAATGCCTCATCGACGCGGTTCCAGGTACCCTGAAATTGACGGCATTGACTCGAAATAACGGTCCCATCGGCATATACCATGTCGAGTAAATGGTGGTCAAATATCTCCCCGTATTCCTTACCATCGCGCACCTCGCGGCCCCCAGTTCCCTGGATCTCTACCGGATAGCTACCTTTTATCCAGTTGGCAACGTCAATATTGTGTACATGTTGTTCGGATATATGGTCTCCACATAGCCAGTTGAAATAGTACCAGTTACGCATCTGATATTCCATTTCGGTGTATTCGGGCTTGCGTTCACGCATCCAAGGGCTGCTGCCGACCCAGTACACCTGGCCACCGACGATGTCGCCGATCGCCCCATCCTGAATTCTTTTGATAGCCTCCCTGTAGTTCGCTTGGTAATGGCGTTGTAAGCCTACTACCACGTTTAGCTTTTTACGCTTGGCTTCCTCGGCTACTTCCAGCACCTTTCTGATCCCCGGGGCGTCTGTAGCCACGGGTTTCTCCATAAATATCTGTTTGTTATTCTTTACGGCTTCTTCAAAATGCCAAGGGCGAAAGCCGGGAGGAGTAGCCAATATGACTACATCCACTTCTTTGAGGGCTATGGCCTTCTTATAGGCGTCGAAACCAACAAATTTGTTATGGTCGGGTACGTTTACCTTCGTTTTGATGTCCACAGGGGCACCAGCTGCGTTGGTATATTTTTTGGCTGTTAAGTTTTTATAGGAGCCGTCGAGCCGATCCTGAAAGGCGTCGGCCATGGCCACGATCTGTACGTTTTGAGTGGTACTCAGCGCTTGGGCAGCGGCACCAGTTCCCCGGCCCCCACATCCAATTAAAGCAACCCTGATGACGTCGTCTACCGAATGGTTCAGGCCTTTCCCCGCAACGGGGTTCAGCAAGGCCCCACCGGCAATGACCCCGGATGCCTTTAGGAAGTTTCTTCTGTTCTGATTCATTATGGTTAAAAGGTTAGTTAAAAGTTAAGGATTAATAATCTTCAATGAGGGTAGGATTGTAATAGGCCTCAATTTCAGCTTTAGAAGGCACCTTTACCGGGCGAACTACTCTAAACCCAACGAAAGATGCACTCGTCATCCACCATTCACTCTTAGGCAACTGGGGGTCTAGTATCTTCCATTCAGGTTTGGAGGCGGTACGCGCAGCACTCCTGAGGTCCTCGGCGTCGTCGTCCCAGGAACCGCCACGTACGGCAGTAGGGTATAGCTCTTTTACTGGGGCATATTTCTCTCCGTTGGGTTTGTTGCCGTAATAGTCGGGAATGTACTGGTCCAAAGTCCACTCCATCACGTTCCCGTGCATGTCATGAAGGCCCCAGGCATTGGGTTTTTTAAGGCCAATATTTTTGTAGGCGCCATCGCTATTCTTGCTGTACCAAGCGTATTCGTCGAGCTTAGAGGCGTCGTCACCAAATGAATAGGCGGTTTGGCTTCCTGCCCTACAGGCATATTCCCATTCGGCTTCTGTAGGTAATCGGTAGAAAATCCCTGTTTTGTCATATAGCCATTTACAGAAGTAGATAGCGGCATATTGGGTCATATTAATGGCCGGATAATGTTCCCTTCCCATCCCAAAGGACATGTCCACATAGGGGGGGCTAGGACGGGTACTGGCATCGGTTTTTACTACACTCTTCTCTGGGTCTGGGTGCCTTGCTGCCATTTCTTTTTCCATATTCTTAAAAGAATACAGATCGTAAATGTCCCAGGATACTTCATATTTACCCATCCAAAAAGGTTCGATTTTGACCTTATGCTGTGGGCCTTCGTCGTCTTGATGCCCCTTTTCGGAGGCAGGACTGCCCATGGTAAACTCCCCTCCGGGAATGGCTACCATGTCGTAAACTTGCGGGCTACCGCCTATTACCTGCGTGTAATTTTTGAAATCTTTGGTTTGAGAATAAGATAAGTTACCAAGAAATGTTAATGGGATTAGGAAAAGAAATTTTTTGTACATGATCATTTGATGTGTTCAATAAGAAACAACTAACTTTATATAAGGAGCAATATTATCGTTTTTACCTTAGTAAAACGAATTTTTTCTTTGATAACTATCCTACCTTTGTACAAACAGAATTAGATTTTATTATATGAATTATCTTTCAGCAGAAAATCTTGCGAAGTCATTTGCAGATAAATGGCTTTTTAAAAATATTAATTTTGGTATTAGCAAAGGAGACAAAATCGCACTCATCGGGACCAATGGAACGGGGAAGACTACCTTCCTGAATATACTCACTGGGAAGCTTCCTCCTAGTGAAGGTTCGGTAAGTCTGCGGAAAGACACCCGGGTGGGCTACCTCGATCAAAGTCCCGCTTTCGATGAGACGATGCAAGTGATGGACGTCATCTTTTCGTCGGCCAATCCCGTAGCCCAGGTCGTTAAGAAGTATGAAGAGGCTCTGGAAGCCCATGACGACCAGGCCATGATGGCGCTTATGGAAGATATGGATAGTCTTAATGCTTGGGACTTCGAGTCGAAAACCAAGGAGATTCTGGGCCGACTGGGCATTCACCATACCGATAGCCTGTATGGGACCCTCTCTGGAGGGCAGCGCAAACGCGTGGCATTGGCCAAGATTTTGCTCGAAGAGCCCGATTTGCTGATTCTCGATGAACCTACCAACCATTTGGATCTGGATACCGTAGAATGGTTGGAAAACTATTTGAATACCTCCAATACCACCTTGCTGGTAGTGACCCACGACCGGTATTTCTTGGACACCGTGTGTAACCAAGTGCTGGAGTTGGACCATGGCTCTGCTTATACTTATAAAGGGAATTACTCTTATTTCCTCGAGAAAAAGGCGGAAAGAGAGGAAATAGAAGCGGCAGGAATCGATAAGGCGCGTAACCTGATGCGCAAGGAGCTCGACTGGATCCGCCGCCAACCAAAGGCCAGGGGTACCAAAGCAAAATATAGGGTGGATGCCTTTGAGGAACTAAAGGAAAAAGCCAGTCAGAAAAAATTTGATGCTCAGTTGGAGTTAAATGTGCGTACCTCTAGGCTGGGTAGTAAGATTGTAGAACTCGATAAGGTGAGCAAAGGCTTCGGTGACCGGCAGCTCATTAAGGATTTTGAATATACTTTCCGTAAGGGGGACCGGCTTGGAATTGTTGGTAAAAATGGGATGGGAAAATCTACCCTGCTCAATATGATTATGGGAGAACTGGAACCCGATAGCGGCAAGGTCGTAACCGGCGAAACGGTACAATTTGGCTATTATCGACAGTCAGATATGGTTTTCGATGACAATCAACGGGTGATCGATGTGGTGAAGGATGTGGCTGAGGTAGTGCGGCTAGGTACTGGTGAGACGGTAACCGTCACCCATTTGTTGCAGGCTTTCTTGTTTACTCCCGAAAAACAATACGATTTTGTGGCTAAGCTCAGCGGGGGAGAAAAGCGTAGACTTCAGCTGTTGTTGATTTTGATGAAGGAACCCAATTTCCTAATTCTCGATGAGCCTACCAACGATTTGGACATCAGTAGTCTCAATGTCATTGAGGAGTTTTTGGCGACGTTCCCAGGTTGCCTGATGATCGTTTCCCACGACAGATACTTCCTGGATCGTCTCGTCGAACATATCTTTGTCTTCGAAGGAGAAGGGAAAATTAGTGACTTCCCTGGCAATTATTCTGAACTTAGGGAGTATCAGGATGAGCAGAAACTGGAACAAAAGGCCAATCCTGTCAAAGAAGTGGTGGCTAAGCCTGTAGAACAGCCCGTAGTTCAGGCTTCCAAAAGGAAATTGAGCTATAAGGAGAAACAAGAGTTCGAGGGCTTAGAAGCTGAAATGGCTAGCCTGGAGCAGAAAAAAGCAAAGTTGATAGAACAACTTAGCCAGGGAGGCTCTCATGAGGAACTTACCCAATGGGCCCGCGAAATTGAAGAGGCAACCAACACCCTGGAAGAAAGGGAATTGCGGTGGTTAGAGCTCTCTGAAAGCGTTTAGCGATCGGCTCCCATGACCATTTACTGTTCTTTGTGTACCAAATAAAAACAATATGAATTCGATTATAGACTTTTTTCAATACCTGCTCAATTCGGAGGAGTTGATACGAACGGGTGGGTTAATGGTAATAACTTTTATTGTATTTGCAGAAAATGGTCTTTTTTTCGCATTTTTCCTGCCCGGCGACTATTTGGTGTTCCTGGCGGGGGTTTTCTGTGGAACTGGCTTGTTGGAAGTGCCTATAGCTATTCTACTCATTTGTTTGTTTACCGCGGCCGTATTGGGGTCTTTGTTAGGATATGTTTTTGGTAAGTATTTCAGTGGCATGTTCGAAAACAGAAAGGACTCTTTATTCTTCAAAAAGAAGCATATCGAAACCACCAAGGAGTATTTTCTACGATACGGAAGTAGAACACTGATTATCAGTCGTTTTTTGCCCATTGTTCGCACCTTTGCCCCTATTTTGGCAGGGCTGGTCAAGATGCCATTTCCCTATTTTTTGTTTAATAATGTGGCTGGAGCGGCCATTTGGATAGGATTGCTCACAGGGGGCGGCTTCCTGTTTGGAGAACGCTTTCCTTGGATTGTCGACTACGTTCATTATATCATCCTCTTCTTTTTGGCTATTACCACTTTTACAGTCATCAAGGGATATCTTAATTCTCGTAAGGAACTCAAAGGGTGACCCAGCGACAAGGCCAGGCCGTTAGTGTTCGGCTTGGCCTTGTTCGGCCCCTTCCTCCTTAAACCAACCCGAATAAGTTATGTAGTTATTGGCGGTTCTATCAATGGCGGCATTCAGCTCTGGAGAGACATCCTTCAAGTATTTGGCGGGATTACCGGCATAAATGGTCCCCGGGGGTACTTTGGTGCCTTGGGTAACGATGGCCCCTGCCGCTACAATGGCCCCGCTCCCTATTACGGCCCCATCCATCACAATGGCCCCCATGCCAATAAGCACATGATCCTCGATGGTACAGCCATGGACGATGGCATTATGCGCTACCGATACATAATTGCCGATCTGGGTGGCAAACCGCTGGTAGGTACAGTGTACCACGGCTCCGTCCTGGATATTGGAATGATGGCCTATACGGATGCTGTTGACGTCGCCACGAACTACGGCATTGAACCAGACCGTACAATGGGAGCCAAAAATAACATCGCCCACGATGGTGGCATTGTCGGCCAGCCAGCCCTCTTCTCCAAAACTTGGAGCCTTACCCTTTACAGATTTTATAAGTGCCATTCCTTTATTATTTTTTGTTTTGGGCCACAGCAGAATCCAAGTTTCACAATAAAATATCCATAGAACTGCCCTGGAAGTCCCCAATTTAAAATAAAATTAAATATATTGAGGTTTAAAGTAACATTGAAAACGGAATATATTCTGGAATGCAGCAAATAAACAAGGGGAGTATCTTGATAGCCCAGCCTTATCTGGGGGATCCCAATTTTGAGCGGGGTGCGGTACTAATCTGTGAGTATGCCGTGGAGGGTTGTTTCGGTTTTGTCCTCAACCAACCTACAAACCTCCTGTTGAGCGATGTGCTCGAGGAGTCTATCTATCAGGAGGTTCCCCTCTACCTTGGCGGACCCGTAGAAAAAAATACTTTGCATTATATTCACCGCCGCCCCGACCTGATAGACGAAGGGGTGGAGATTATGGATGGGCTATATTGGGGGGGGGATTTCGACAGAGTAAAAACGCTGATTAATATCAATACCTTAACCCCGGAAGACATCCGTTTCTTTATTGGCTATTCGGGTTGGGGAACGGGGCAGATAGAAGACGAAATGGAGGCCCAAACATGGATTGTTACCAAAGTAACGGCAGACTTCCTTTTCAATACCCCTGCCGATCAATTTTGGCGAGCCGTGCTTCGCGAAATGGGCGGCGAATACCGTTCCATGTCCCATTATCCTATCGACCCCCGTCTCAACTAAGCCCTATTCGCCTTAGTTTTGGTGAATCGTTCCTTGTATCGATTCATAGTCCGACTTAATTCTCCCCATTTCCTTCGTCAGGAATAGCTGCAGCTGGGTGTTGAATTCCTTTTGTTCTTCTTCATTTAGGCTAGCGTACAGGGCTTTGAGCTCCAGGTTGATCGCCGCACGTTCTTGTTCATCGGCAGCGTTCATAGATCGTATATGGAATCGTTTAAAATCGAATTGCATATTGATAGTGGTTTGGTTTACGCTACAAAGTTCGCCGTTAATCCTTGAAAATGGAACAATTAGCCCTGTAAATAATCCGTTTACCTACTAATTTTAAGATTTACCTTTCCATTCCTGAACGAGAAGGAGCTTCAAAGCGTTAAAAAACGATAGATTAATCCATTTTATGAATAGAACATTTTTCTTTGTAGCCTTAACCCTCATTCTCTTTGCGATAGATTGGTACGTTTGGACCGGCTTACGCCTGGCCATTCGAAATTTTGGTCCTCAGAGCCAGCGCTGGATTGGCCTCGGTTACTGGCTGCTTACGGCCCTGACTCTATTGGCCTATTTGGCGATGCAAATATTGCCTCCCGATACCTTCGGAAGGACTACTCGTATATTTATAATCGCTTTTATATCGATTCCCTACCTTTCGAAGCTATTGGCCGTGTTGATCCTCTTGGTCGATGAGTTGCGCCGTATTTTTCAATGGGGGGCTAGCCTGCTATTCCCGTCAGTAGCCGATACGGTTCCAGCAACTGGGGAAAAAGTCATTCCCCGGTCCGAATTTCTGGCGCAGACGGCCCTGATAGCCGGCACCGGGCTTATGGGGACTTTCACTTTTGGAATCCTTTCTGGTGCACACGACTACCGGATTCGTCGGGTAACGGTGCCCCTAAAAAACTTACCCAAGGCCTTCGATGGCATCAAGATAGCCCAACTTTCGGATATTCATTCAGGGAGTTTTTTCAATAAAACGGCCGTGAAAGGTGGGGTGGAAATGTTGATGAAAGAGAAACCCGATATCGCTTTCTTTACGGGCGATCTCGTCAACGATCGGGCCGAAGAGGTGAGGGACTATATCGATATATTCGACAAGTTAAAAGCACCTCTGGGTGTTCATTCTACCCTGGGCAATCACGACTATGGCGACTACGTACAATGGGGCTCCGATGAGAGGAAGGCTCGGAATTTGAATGACCTTAAGAAGGCTCACGAGCTGTTGGGCTGGAAACTAATGCTCGACGAAAATAGGGCTATTCGGGTCGATGGAGAGGAAATAGGACTCATTGGTATCCAAAATTGGGGTGCCGGTAATTTTGCCAAATATGGCAATCTCGACAAGGCCTATGCAGGTAGTGAGGACTTTCCCGTTAAGTTATTGCTTTCTCACGATCCCAGTCATTGGAGGGCTCAGGTGCTGCCCAAGTATTCCGATATCGATGTCGCCTTTGCCGGGCATACCCATGGAATGCAGTTTGGGGTAGAAATTGGAGCCTTAAAATGGAGCCCAGTGCAGTATCGCTATAAGGAATGGGGTGGGTTGTACCAAGAAAAAGATCAGTACATCTATGTCAACAGGGGTTTTGGCTATATTGGCTATCCAGGCAGGGTGGGTATACTACCCGAAATTACCATCATGGAATTAGTACGGGCCTAGGAATCCTGATTGATAGATACTGTATCTGTTTTTTAATCGTTATTAGTACATCTTTTTATTCGACATAACCCGATGAAAAAACGAATTAGAACTTTTATTGTCTGCTGTTTATTATTAGGGCTTAATGCCCCTGTTTGGGCCCTTTCGCCGGAAAGTACGGCTCAGGTGGAGCAACAATGGGGGAAGAAAAAGAAATACAAAGGGTATAAGAAGCCTAAGTCTAAAAAGTTTCTGGGAATTTTTAAAAGGAAGACCGATTGTGGTTGTCCTAACAAGTAAAATATACCCTCATCCAGCACGTTCATTAAAGTCAGTTACCTGGTATTATGGTCCTTAGTGGCCGGACACCCTGAAAATGGTAACGTATTTTATATAAATTTCAAGGTAAGCAAGAACACCAAACTGAAAGGATTTGGTAGGATTTGCTTACTTTTGTGTTTTCTAACCATCTAATTTCGGCATTGTTAGCCAATCTTAATGAAAATTAATCTTCAGAACCAGGATCTCTTCGAAAATCGTCACCACGGAAAAGACGACGAAGAACTACAAGGTATGTTGGATGTGGTAGGTGCATCGAGTTTGGACGAATTAATAGACCAAACATTGCCCGCCACCATTCGGTTACAGAAACCTTTGAATTTGCCCAGCCCTAAGACCGAACAGGCTTTTCTAAAAGGTATCAAGAAGATTGCCAGAAAGAATTTGTTGTTCAAATCTTATATTGGTGGCGGATACTACGATACCATCACTCCAAATGTAATATTAAGAAACATTTTGGAAAACCCTGCTTGGTACACGGCCTATACGCCGTACCAGGCGGAGATTGCCCAAGGGCGTCTAGAAATGCTCCTGAATTTTCAGACTCTGGTGACGGATCTGACTGGGATGGAAATTGCCAACGGATCCTTATTGGATGAGGCTACTGCGGCAGCAGAGGCCATGACGATGTTTTATGCCGTTAAACCCGCTGCCAAAAAGCAGGCGAATACTTTTTTCGTCTCGGAGCTATGCCACCCACAAACCATCGACTTAGTTCATACCCGGGCTACTCCGGTGGGTATTAAGGTGGTAGTAGGCGACCATACCCAGGTAGACCTGCAGGATGAAAGCCTTTATGGTGCTTTGCTGCAATATCCTGCCAATAATGGAGAGGTAATAGACTACACCGATTTCATTGCTCAAGCGCATGAAGCCAACATACTAGTGGCTACTGCGGCCGATTTACTGTCCCTTGCCCTGTTGAAGTCGCCCGGTGAAATGGGCGCCGATGCCGTGGTGGGATCCTCCCAGCGCTTCGGTGTTCCTATGGGCTATGGCGGACCGCATGCAGCATTTTTTGCTACGCGCGCCGAGTACAAGAGAAGCTTACCGGGCCGTATCATCGGGGTGTCGGTAGACGCCGAAGGAAACCGTGCCCTACGCATGGCGCTACAGACCAGAGAGCAACATATACGTAGAGAGAAGGCTACTTCCAATATTTGTACCGCTCAGGTTCTTTTGGCGGTTATTGCCGCCGGATACGCCGTATATCATGGTCCGGAAGGAATCAAAAACATTGCCTTAAGGGTGCATGGCCTCACTCAACTCTTTGTGAATACCATCACTCAGTTTCACTATAAGGTGCTTACCGACCAGTATTTCGATACGGTAACCATCGAAACTCCATTGGGCCCTAAGCTCAAGGAACAAGCCGAAAAATGGGGGGTTAACCTAGGGTATAATAAGAATGGAACGGTCACCGTAGCCATGGATGAGGCCAAAACCTTTTCTGATGTGATTGACCTGCTCAATATCTTTGCGGAAGTATCGGGCTTCTCTGGCGAAATGGTGATTGAGGAGGAGGTAGAGTCGGGCCTTGCGGAGTCTTTACTACGCCAGTCGCCTTACCTAACCCACCCGGTGTTCAATACCCACCATACCGAGCACGAGATGCTGCGGTACCTGAAAGTGTTGGAGAACAAAGACCTTTCTTTGGTGCACTCGATGATCTCCCTGGGCAGCTGTACCATGAAGCTCAATGCTACCGCGGAAATGATCCCGTTGACTTGGCCCGAATTTGCCAATATACATCCTTTTGCTCCTACTGCCCAGGTGGGTGGTTACGCTCAGTTGATCATAGAGCTCAATGCCTGGTTGTGTGAGATCACCGGCTTCGCAGCCATGTCGTTCCAGCCTAACTCGGGCGCTCAAGGGGAATATGCCGGACTGATGGCCATCAGGGCCTATCATGCTAGCCGTGGGGATCAGCACCGAAATGTAGCCTTAATCCCGGCCTCAGCACATGGTACCAACCCAGCCTCCGCAGTGATGGCGGGAATGAAGGTGGTCGTAACCAAATGCGATCAAAAGGGAAATATCGATGTAGCCGACTTAAAGGCCAAGGCCGAACTCCATGCCAATAACCTGGCCTGTTTGATGGTGACTTATCCTTCTACACATGGGGTATATGAAGAGAGTATTATAGAAATCTGTGAGGTGATTCATTCCCACGGAGGACAGGTGTATATGGATGGGGCCAATATGAATGCCCAGGTAGGCCTTACGAGCCCTGCCAGCATAGGAGCCGATGTTTGCCACCTAAACCTACATAAGACCTTCTGCATACCTCATGGAGGAGGTGGACCTGGCGTAGGACCCATAGGGGTAGCGGAGCACTTGGTGCCCTTCCTTCCTAGCCATGTAAGCTATAACAAACTGCCGGAACATCTGGAAGATGGTCAGGCGGGTGCCGTATCGGCTGCGCCATATGGTAGTGCGAGTATTCTGACGATCTCCTATGCCTATATCGCGATGATGGGTGCCGAGGGACTTACCAATGCTACGAAGCTGGCGATTCTGAATGCCAACTATATTAAGGAGCGACTAAGAGAACATTATGATGTGCTTTATACCGGTACCAACGGACGCTGTGCACATGAGATGATTCTCGATTGCCGTGCCTTCAAAGCCGCTGGTATAGAAGCCGAGGACCTGGCCAAGCGGTTGATGGACTATGGCTTCCATGCGCCTACCTTATCGTTTCCGGTGGCGGGTACTTTAATGATAGAGCCTACCGAATCGGAATCTAAGGCGGAGCTGGACCGTTTCTGTGACACCATGATCGCCATTCGACAAGAAATTAGTGAAGTGCAGAACGGAGAGGCCGACCCCAAAGATAATGTCCTTAAAAATGCGCCCCATACCATGCGGGTAGTGATGGATGAGGCATGGGCCAGGTCTTATAGCCGTGAGAAGGCGGTTTTCCCCCTTCCACATCTACGTTTCAACAAGTTTTGGCCTAGTGTGAGCCGGGTCGACAGCGCATATGGCGACAGAAACCTAATATGTGCTTGTATTCCCGTAGAGGCTTATGCTGAGGTAGAGTAGCGCTTATAAGGATGACCTTTAAAAAAAGGGAGATAGGGCTTAGGCTTTATCTCCCTTTTTTGATGAGATAAGCCAGTTGCAGCTTATGCCGACCCTACACTAACGGGAGCCCAGTGTTGCCGGAATAGGGCTGCTGATACAAATGGGTAATTACCTCAACTCTTTTTTAAGGGGCCTTTCAGCCGTATCGACTTGAGGTATAAAAAAACAGGTGAACTACCCTCTGGTAATTCACCTGTTTGAATATTGGGTGATATGGACTTAGAAGTGCCGCTCCCCAATTTCCCTTTTACCCAGCATCACGGCGCCTATCATGGCTACCAGTAGCAGGATGGAGATAAGCTCGAAGGGCAATAGATAGTCTTTAAAAAGCAGATGGCCCAGGCTTTCGATCATCCCTACTTGCGATTGATAGGACTGAGGGTCAAAAGCTGGAATGGCTGTTTTGCGGTAAGCACCAAATAGAATTACAAAAACAGTACCTCCTACGATGGTACCGGCTATTTTAGTAAGATTGGCTTTGGTTTCCACTTCATCCTGCTTCATGTTCAGGAACATAATTACGAAGAGGAAGAGTACCATAATGGCCCCGGCATAGACGATGATGTTCACCGCCGCTAAGAATTGGGCATTGAGCAGTATATAATGCCCCGACAGGGTAAAGAACGTCAGGATCAGGTACAATACGCTGTGTATGGGGTTCTTTGCCACCACTACCATCAAGGCACTAAAGACGGTAAGGAAGGAAAGGAAGTAGAAAAAGGATATCGACGGATTCATAATTTTAGAAATAAGTGTCTGCCAGAATGGGTAAATGATGTCAGGGAACGGGACGAGGAGTGACGTTGGTAACCTCTCCGTTGGCACGTTTGTCGTCGAGGGCCTTGGCCTCTTCCTTGGTCCATGCTTCGCGGGTATAGCGGTTGTTCATATCTTCTACCAGCAAGTCTTTCCCCCATATCACCTGGTCGCGGTCGGTAAATACGGGTACAAATTCGTCGTGGCGTAGGTAAACGGCCTGTTTAGGGCAGGCCTCTTCGCATAGTCCACAGAAGATACAGCGTAACATATTTACCTCGTAAACGGCGGCGTATTTCTCCTCACGGTACAGGTTTTCTTCTCCTTTTTCGCGCTCGGCAGCCACCATCGATATCGCTTCGGCGGGACAGGCCACGGCACAAAGGCCACAAGCGGTGCACCGTTCCTTGCCATCGGCATCTCTTTTGAGGATATGGCGTCCCCGAAAGACGGGCCCCAGGTATCTTTTAACCTCCGGGTATTCTATGGTTACCTTTTTGGCAAAAAAGTGCTTTATGGTAATTCCAAGACCCGTCGCAATGGCAGGCAGGTAGGCCCTTTCCATAAAGGTCATTTCTTTATTGCTTACTTGCTTTGAGCGGTTGGTCAATTGCATGGCAATGTCATTTTATTAAGTTATACGCGCTACTTAAGGTAGGGTATAAGGTTCTGTTTCAGTTACTAGGTGATCCGGTGGTATCGGTGTTCCGGACAGGCTTAATTCAATATCTGTGTGATAATTGGCTTAAGGAAAAGGATACCGGCGGCCGTCAATATAATATTGATGATAGCCAAAGGAATCAATTTTTTCCAGCCCAGGTTCATCAGCTGATCGTAGCGGAAACGAGGGATAGTCCAACGAACCCACATATAGAAAAATACAAAGAATAAGGCCTTACCAAAGAATACGGCCGTACCGATCAAGGTAGCGATGTTATGGCCGGTGGCAGTGCCCATGGCCGAGGTCAGTTGATTGTACACCCAGTCCATACCAGGATAGTTATAGCCACCGAAATAGAGGGTAGATATAATGGCCGACGAAATGAACATGTTGATGTATTCGGCAAAGAGGTAAAAGCCTAACTTCATACTTCCGTATTCGGTATGGTAGCCCCCTACGAGTTCGGTTTCACACTCGGGTAAGTCGAAGGGTACTCGGTTACATTCGGCGAAGGAGCAGGTAAGGAAGATGATAAAGCCTAGGGGTTGGTAAAAGATATTCCAGTTGCCTCCATGCTGTTGTGAGACGATCTCGCCCAGCGATAGGGAGCTGCTCATCATGAGCACGGCGATCAGGGAGAGCCCCATGGCGATCTCGTAGCTAATATTCTGTGACGCGGCACGGATGGCACCGAGTAGGGAGAATTTGTTGTTGGATGCCCATCCACCAATCATAATACCATACACGCCTAAGGCTACCACGCCAAAAACATACAGGATACCAATATTGGACTCTACCCCTTGCAAGGGTACCTCTACGCCATTAAACCGGAAAGTGGAGCCGAAGGGTATCACCGCACTAGCCAAAAGGGCTGTTAGCATGGCTAAGCTTGGCCCGGCAATAAACAACCATTTATTGGCCAGAGCGGGAATGAAATCTTCTTTGAAAAACATTTTACCCGCATCGGCCATGGGTTGTAGCAAGCCTCCCCAACCGGCGCGGTTAGGTCCGCGACGATCCTGGATAAATCCCGCCACCTTTCTTTCCGCCCAAGTAGAGTACATGGCTATCACCAGCGTAAGGGCAAATACGGCAACGATGGTGATCGATTTGATTGTAAATTCCGTTAATTCCATTTTTAGTCTTTATTAGGAAAATGATCTCCCCAATTACGGTTTAATTGTTTTGGTTAAGCAACGACCGGTGGTTGGCCTTGTCGTTGTTTTCAATACTTTGATGCCGGATCGTATCCTTATCGGTGACGTATTCACGGGTATCGTCGATATTTTTGAACTGCGTGGCAGCTAACTTTAAGGCGAAATCTGGTTTCTTTACGAGGTCTGAACGGTATTTGTTGGCCGAAATTACCGAGCTCCTTTTAACCTTAGTAGGGCCTTCTAACACCCAATCGCTGGTTTTTTTGCGTTCGAAGCGGCAGGTGTTGCAGATAAATTCGTTGACCTCACCCCAAGTATTCTTGCGGGCCGTTACCCGGATCACCTCGTCGCCGCGGTACCACAGTATCACCTTACCAGAACATTTGTCACAGTCACAATGGGCATCCTCGGGCTTGCTAAACCATACCCTGTTCTTGAACCGGTACGTCTTATCGGTGAGGGCTCCTACGGGGCAAACGTCGATAATATTCCCAGAGAAGTCATTGTCGATGCTCTTTTCTATGTAGGTACTGATCTCCGAGGCATCGCCACGGTTCATCACCCCATGTTCTCTTTTGTTAGTGACCTGGTCGGCGGTATACACACAGCGGTAGCAAAGTATGCAACGCGTCATATGCAGCTGCACATAAGGTCCGATATCTTTTTTCTCGAAGGTACGTCTTTCTTCTTCGTAACGGGTATGGGCTGAGCCATGCTCGAAGGCAAAGTCCTGAAGGTTACACTCTCCTGCCTGGTCGCATACGGGGCAGTCCAAGGGGTGGTTGATGAGCAAGAACTCTACGATCCCTTTTCTGGCTTCCAAAACGGCCTCGTTGGTGGTATTTTCTACGACCATTCCATCTTGTACTTGGGTGATACAGGAGGGGACTAGCTTGGGCATGGGGCGGGTATCTTTGGCCGACCCCTGGGCCACTTTTACCAAGCAGGCCCTACACTTACCACCAGAAGCCGGTAGAGGCTTGTAATAGCACATGGCAGGGGGCACTATGGAGGTCTGGCTTTGGTCAGCCTCCGCTATTTTTCGTGCAGCCTGCATAATGGTGGTACCAGGCTCCACTTCCACTTCGATGCCATCAAAGGTTATTTTAAATAATTGCGGTTTTGTCTCTTCCATGCCATTTATATTGTAAAGGGTTGCTGGGGTTGTATCGGTGCCCTCGCTCCCTATGTTCCTTTTCGGTTATTTCAATTTTTCAATACCAAAATTACACAAAAGTCCCTGGAATGTTATACCAGAGCCATATCTCCTCTGTAGGCGGCCCCAGGGGCAGTAGCCTCGCTAGGGTGTGTAATATGCCATACAAATTCATCGCGGAAATGACGAATAGCGCTGGCTACAGGCCAAGAGGCGGCGTCGCCTAGGGGGCAAATGGTGTTGCCCTCTATTTTCTTGGTAATGTCGACCAGCAGGTCTACATCATGCATGCTACCATGGCCGTGTTCTATGCGGTGCAATACCTTTTCCATCCAGCCCGTACCTTCCCGGCAGGGGCTGCATTGCCCACAGGATTCGTGGTGGTAAAACTGCGAGAAGTTCCAGGTATTTTTAACGATACAGGCCGTTTCGTCGAAGACGATAAAGCCTCCAGATCCTAGCATGGTACCGCTTGCAAAGCCTCCATCGGACAGGGATTCGTAGCTCATCAGCCGATCCTCGCCATTAGCAGTTTTCATGATCAGGTTGGCTGGTAAGATGGGTACGGAGGATCCTCCCGCTACGAGGGCTTTTAGGTGATGCCCCTTGCGAATACCGCCACAGTATTCGTCCGAGTTCATAAACTCCTCGACGCTTAGTCCGAGTTCTATTTCATAAACACCAGGCCTCTGGATATGCCCTGAGGCCGATATCAGCTTGGTACCCGTGCTCCGGCCTATGCCTATCTGAGCGTAAGCTTCGCCACCATTATTGACGATCCACGGCATATTAGAAATAGACTCCACGTTATTAACCACGGTAGGGCATTGATAGAGTCCTTTTACTGCCGGGAATGGAGGTTTGTTACGAGGGTTTCCTCGCTTACCTTCCAAAGATTCTAATAAGGCGGTTTCTTCTCCGCAAATGTAGGCTCCACCACCAGGCTGTACTACCAGCTCAAGGTCGTAGCCCGAACCTAATATATTCTTGCCTAAGAAGCCTTTGGCTTTCGCTTCTTCGATGGCTTTTTCTAAAATTCGGATCACATACATCAGCTCGCCCCGCACATAGATAAAGGACTTGTTTGCACCCAAGGCAAAGCTGGAGACGATCATCCCCTCTATCAGAAGGTGAGGGATCGTTTTCATCAGATAGTGATCTTTGAAGGTCCCCGGCTCCGATTCGTCGGCGTTGCATACCAAGTAACGGGGGACGCCCTCGGGCTTAGCCAGAAAGCCCCATTTCATTCCCATCGGGAAGCCTGCACCTCCCCGGCCTCTCACTCCCGATTTCTTCGCCTCTTCCACTACCTCCTCAGGAGACATGCTTTTGATTGCCTTTTCAACAGCAGTATACCCGCCCTGCTTTCTATAGACGTCGAAGGTCTCGATGCCGGGTACATGAATATGTTCTGTTAATATTTTTCTAGCCATTTCAGGATTTAATTAGCTGCTTTTGACTCGCTTTATTTGCTTAGTTCGTCAATAATTTCGTCTACTTTTTCATTGGTAAGGTTCATATAATATTTTTCCCTCACCTGAAAAACGGGACCCCAACCGCAAGCGGCTAGGCATTCCACTTCTTTGATGGTAAATTTCCCATCGGCAGTCGTTTCTCCTGGGTTAATTCCCAGTTTTTGACGAAGGTGGGCATAGACCTCTTCTCCACCCATCAGGCAACAAGGGCCAGTTCGGCAATACTCGATGACATGTTTCCCTACGGGTTCGAGGTGGTACATGGTATAAAAAGAGGCCACCTCATAGACTTCTACGGGTTTGATGTCCAACATTTCGGCCACATAGTCCATGGCTTCGCTACTCACCCAGCCCCATTGCTCTTGTACTAGGTGTAGTAAGGGAAGCAAGGCCGATTTCTGGCGACCTTCGGGGTATCGGGCTATGATCTCTTGGGCTTTTTCGAGTCTTTCTGAGCTAAAAGCCACTGTATTGGGAGTATCGGTCATTTTTTTTCTAAAACTTGAACATTTTTAAACTTAAGAAAGAATGCCAACCCTTGAAGAAGGTTAGGCATCGAGCTCTCCGGCAATTACATTCAGGCTACTCATGGTAAGGATCGCATCGGAAAGGGAGCTTCCCTTACACATTTCGGGGTAGGCCTGGTAATAGATAAAGCTAGGCCGGCGGAAATGCAAGCGGTATGGAGCCCGTCCACCATCGCTTACCATATAAAAACCTAATTCCCCATTGCCACCCTCTACGGCGTGGTAAATCTCTCCTGCTGGAGCGTCTATTTCTCCCATCACAATTTTGAAATGGTAGATCAGCGCCTCCATGCTTCGGTATACTTCCTGCTTGGGTGGTAAGTAATATTCGGGCGCATCGGCGTAGTAGGGGCCTTCAGGTAGGTTGTTAATGGCCTGCTCGACGATCTTTAAGCTCTGCCACATTTCTTCATTACGAACCATATAGCGGTCGTAAGTATCTCCATTCTGGCCTACTGGAATGCTAAAGTCGAAGTCTTCGTAAGAAGAGTAGGGGTTCATTACCCGCACATCGTAGTCTAGTCCTGCAGCTCTAAGATTTGGGCCAGTAAAACCATACGACAGGGCTCTTTCCATGGAGATAGCACCTACGTTGATGGTCCTATCCATAAAGATCCGGTTCCGGTTGAGCAGCTTCTCGAGCTCCTTCAGCACGGGGGGGAAGGACTGGATAAAGTCCTTTATTTTTTTGATAGCGGTACTGGAAAGGTCACGTTCCATGCCCCCAAGTCGCCCCATATTGGTGGTTAGACGGGCCCCACATACCTCTTCATATATTTCGTAGATCTCCTCCCGCTTTTGCATCACGTACAAGAAACCGGTAAAGGCTCCTGTATCCACACCTAAAATACTGTTACAGATAATATGGTCGGAGATCCGCGCAAGCTCCATCATGATGACCCGGATGTATTGAGCCCTCTTGGGAACTTGCACCTCCAGGAATTTCTCCATGGTCATATGCCATCCCAAATTATTGATCGGGGAGGAACAGTAGTTCATCCGGTCGGTAAGGGTGGTGATCTGATAATAGGGGCGTCTTTCGGCGATTTTCTCGAAGGCACGGTGAATATAACCGATCGTCTGCTCCCCCGACACGATTTTCTCCCCATCCATTTTGAGGACGTTCTGGAAAATACCATGGGTAGCGGGGTGGGTAGGACCCAGGTTAAGGGTGGTGAGCTCTTCTACCAGCTCGGGTAAATCCGCATTGGCCGGAACCTGATGCGGTAAAAGTTCAATATCTGCCATAGTTGTAAACTATATGTTGAGCATTATCTGCCAAAAAGTGCATCAATTTTATCTTCCCTAGTGGCATCCTCAAGAGGATACTCTTTGCGCATGGGGAAGTAATCCATTTCATCAATATTGAGGATCCGCTTCAGGTTTGGGTGGCCGTCGAAGAGAATGCCATAAAAGTCATAGGTCTCACGTTCCATCCAGTTGGCACAGGCATATAAGCCAGTGGCAGTAGGAATATGGATGTCGGCCTCAGGAATAGATACCTTAATGCGAACCCTGAAATTATGAATAAAGCTATGTAGGTGGTAAACCACCATAAACTCCTGTCCTTGCTTGTCGGGGTATTGAATGCCCGTAAGGTCGGTCAGGAAGTTAACTTGAAAATGGCTATGTTCCTTTAAAAATTCTAGTACAGACAGGATCTCTTCTCTGGTGGTAGAGAGCGTCAGCATGCCATAAGGTTCTTCAAAGTCAAAAACCTGGCTGCCAAATTTCCCTAAAAGCTCCTCTGCTACTTCCTGATTACTTAGCATATCGACTATTGTATATTGTAAGAGGCTAGTAAGTGTTGGTATTCGTCGCTATTCCGACGGCGAAGTTTTTCATTTTGTGCCAGATGCTGGATCTGCATCAGTCCGTCGATAATCTGTTCGGGACGAGGCGGGCAGCCAGGCACGTAGACGTCCACAGGAATAATGCGGTCGATTCCTTGTAATACGCTGTAAGAGTCGAAAATACCACCGCTAGAAGCACAGGCACCTACGGCCAATACCCATCGGGGCTCCGCCATTTGTAAATACACTTGCTTTACTACGGGGGCCATCTTTTTGGCGATCGTCCCCATGACCATCAATAAGTCGGCCTGGCGGGGTGAAAAGCTAGGGCGTTCCGAGCCAAATCGTGATATATCGTAGTGAGAACCCATGGTAGCCATGAATTCTATACCGCAACAGGAGGTAGCGAATGGGAGGGGCCATAAAGAATAACTCCTGGCCAGCCCTATGGCTTCGTCAAATGAAGTCGCAAAAAATCCTGATCCGCTGTGTCCCTGTGGGGCATCTGCTATGGTTACTTCTTTCATAATTTCGTAAGTTGCTGGTTGCTTTTGACCTTATTCTTCCCAATTGAGTACGCCTTTCTTGATGACGTAATAAAAGCCGGAAAGTAAGAGTGCCATAAAAACTAACATTTCCAGAAAGCCAAACATTCCCAAGTCTTTAAAATTTACGGCCCAGGGATACATAAAGATTACCTCCACATCGAAAAGCACGAAGAGAATGGCCACCAAAAAGTATTTCACCGAAATGGGGGTTCTTGCATCTCCTACCGACTCGATTCCACATTCGAAAGGGTCGTCTTTCTTTGCACTCCTACGGCTTGGGCCAATTAAATGGGTGACAATCATCGTTCCTCCAATAAACCCGGCGGCCAGTAAAAACTGCACCAAGATGGGTAAATAGTCGGAAGGTAAATAGGTACTGTTCATAGGACTTAGTATTGGCTTTCTAGTAAATTCTATATTGGCTTGATGAATACCATTTTTTGGTTTTTTTAAACCCTTTCAAAGTTAGTAGCTGAAAATTTATCAATCAAATTCTGCTGTTTTTCTTTTGTCTAATTAGTATCATGCTAAATAAGCCCCGAAAATACGGAGCTTATTTTAAAATTATACTATGTAGAGGCCTATCGAATCACGATTTGTTTGGTGAGGCTTTGGCCTTCTCCTGTAACGCGGATCAAGTATTTACCCGCTGGCATATTGGTGATGTTAATCTCCGCCCGGCTGTTAAGTATGGGGGTGGTCATCGATTTGACCAATCTGCCCTTAATATCGAAAAGGCTAATGTCGGCATCGTTTATAGCGTCACGGGCCTCGATATAGATAAAGGACTCTTGACTTGGGTTGGGATAAATCACTACTTCATTTTTCTCATTGGTTTTGAAGTCCCTCGAAGCTGTGTCCGAATAGCAAGTCAATATATTACCGTTCAAATTAAAGTCTACCTTGGCCTTGGCCGTATATTTTCCCGACTTCAATACTTTAATAATGTTGGCGGTGGTGTCGGTGTCCATCCCTGGCCTATTCCAGATGTAGGATTCGTTTAAACCCGGGGTCGCTATATTGGCGGTAATACTAAAAGGGCCCGACGACTCTATAACCGGTGCCGGGATTTGAGGTCGTATGGTCAGGGAGCGCACCTCCGATATATTGGATACACAACCAAATACATTTTGTCGTTGAACATAGTAATTACCCGTTTCGGCTATCTTGGCCTGTATGCCGGTAGCCACCAGGCTGTTGTCGGACTGGTCGTACCATTTGAAGATATCGGTATTGGCCGCTACTGAAAAGGTAAAAGCGGAGTCGGCACAGGCTTGTTGGTCGCCACTGGGTTCGATAATGGGGGTACTGGGCTTGGCATTGCCCTCGAGCACTACCACAGGCGAGAGGGTGCTATTTCCAAAAGCATCTTTTACAGTCGCTCTATAGGTGCCAGCGGCCGTTACCCGAATAGAGTTGCCGGTGCTGCCGTTGCTCCAGGTATAGGAGGCGTAGCCAGTAGGTAGGGTGATGGTCACCCCATTATTGTCGGTCGTACAAGTAGCGGTGATTTGCGGCATTAACGAAGGAGCTACAGGAGGAGCCTCAGCGAAAAACTGGGCATCCATACTTTTGTACCAAGCGTCGGCTAGGATCGTCAAGGCATCGACCCCTACGAAGTGAGTATGATCGGGAAGCCTAAGTGGAACCAAAGGATCGGTTTCGGGGCCAGGGTAAGTCGGGTTAAATGGGGTGTCAATCACCGCATTTTGGGCGGCAATAATAGCGGGGTAAGTTTGTGCTGGAGCCGATTCTGGTTCAGACGTCCGTGAGGTCCGAGCGATCATCCAGGTGATCCGTTTGCCTGTATCCGACTGTATCTTATTGATGATATGTTGTAAGCTCTCTCGGTAGAGCGTTGGGTCGGTTCCTTTGGCACCGTCGGTTTCCCCTTGCATCCACAGGATCGCTCTAACTCCAAACTGGTTGGCATAGTTCTTGGCCGATATCATCAGGTTAGCATAGGGCATCCTAAAAGGGTATTTGAAGCCCCCGTAGCGGTTGTAGGTGTCCTTGCCGTCGGCACTTTCTGCCCAGTTGACTACGCTAGTTCCTTCCCATGCCGTATTGATAAATAGCACGGGTACATTGAGCTGGCTTACCAGCCTGTCACCGAGCATTCCCCAGCACCAGGCCGACTGCCCCCTGGGCGACATAAACTCCAAGTCGGTGGTTACTTTGGCAAATATGGGAGGAGCCGGGTCGGTGAGGCGATCGACCTCATCGTTGGTCCCATTGGTAATGTATATCACGCGGTCGTCGGTAGCTCCTGGGCCTGGGTATTTTTTGAGCCCTTGCGCGTTGGATTGGCCCGAAATTAGGAATACTTCTCCTACACCCAGCCGTTCCAGCACGTCCCTCGCTACGACGTTGCCATCTTTTATTCCTCTAATTTCAATGGTATACCAGCCTCCGTAGAGGGTTAGTCCGCCATAAAAGACGCCCCCCTTTGGGCTGTCGACCAGGGTTTTCCATGCTTGTTCTACTCCTTGGCCCAGGATAACGGGCACTGCACGGACTTCAATCTTGTCGATTTCGATGCTGAATGTGCCAGAAATAGGTACAGTCCTTTGCCCAGATATGTCCCGCTGGTAAACCGCCCTGGCGGCAGGGAAGGTTATTTTTAACTGTGCGAACACCGTTGCAGGAATAATTAGTAACAATAACAGGGCTTTTGCTGCAATCTGAATGATTAAATTATTACGCATTGGAAATATAGGAACAGGTAAAATCTTCCATCGTCCGAAAGAATTAGTTGAAACAGGTTTGCCCAGAGTTGAAACAAACGATGGCAAATTTAATATATTATTTTGGCTATAATATAACTATTCCGTTTTTTTGATTGGAAACCCTCCCTGCATTTCCTAGTGCAGTACTATAAATTTTTTGATTCCATTGAAGGAGCCAGATAAAACCCTAATGAAATAGGTGCCGGCCGGAAGACTAGATACCGGAATAAATTGTTGGCCACTTAATTCATTCACTGGGATGGTTTTGTGAACAATTCCTCGGATATCGACGATCTGTATCGTAGCATCTTTTAAGTTGTCGAGGGTTTCAAGGGTGATCTGGCCATCCATAACCGGGTTAGGGTAGACGATCATCGCACCAGCGTCGGATTGGGCTATAAAATAAAAAGGTTCGGAATAGGCAGAACTACAGCTGAGATCGGCCGAATATACAATGGCATCCTTGACGATGTAGGTGCCCGATTCGGCCGTTTTAATGGCTCTTCCTTCCTCCGAAAGTAGTTCTCCATTTTTTTGCCAGGTATAAACGCCGCTATTGAGGTTATTTACCGCACTCAGGGTGTATACGCCCGTTTGCTCGATTTCCGGAGTCGTTGGGGCGGGCTTGGCGTCGATTACTAATACATTGGACGATAGAGAGCGGCAGCCTTGGTGGTCTATGGTTTGGGCAAAATAACTTCCCGACTGGTCGACGGTTATCGTGGCGGCATCCTGTCCGTCGCTCCATACGACTTGTCCGGAGGCCGAGGCGCTTAGTGTGGTGGTGGTACCTTCACAAAAGGTAGAAGGGCCTTCTAGCCTGGCCGTAGGAGGGGCTGGTAAGGATAATGTTTGTGTCTGTATGGTATTGCTAGGGTCGGAGAAGCAATTGAATTCATTGCCGGTCTGTACCTGGTAACTACCCGAAGAATTGACGGTAATCGACCCCGTGGTCAGCCCATTATTCCATTTGTAGGACGTAGCAGACGGAGCCTGAAGGGTTACGGACAGGTTCTCACAGAAGGTGGTAGGGCCTAAAGCAGTAATGCTGGGCTGCGGTGGAATAGGGTTTTTAACTACCTTCGTCACGGCCGATGGCGGAGAAATACAGCCGTTGGCGTCCTTAGCCGAAATGGTATATTCCCCACTTTCATAAATAGCGATTTCGGGATTGTTGGAACCATTACTCCAGACGTATATATGTGCTGGGCTACTCTGTAATAGGGTGAAGTCGCGTTCACAAAAGGTGGTGGGCTTTAAGGCCGTAATCGATGGGGTCGCTGGAAGGCTATTGACCTTGGTAGTCACGGGGTCGGAGCTTGCCTCGCATCCATTCGCATCCCTTTGCTTAAGCGTAAAGGTCCCGGAGGTGGTCACGTCCAAGGTTTTGTTATTGGAGCCTGTGCTCCAGATATTGCCACTGTCGTAGCTGGAAGTCATCGTAAGGACTTCGCCTTCACAGAAGTTAGGGTTTCTGCTCAGGTTAATTTGGGGCTTGGCAGGGATTGGGTTGACTTTGACAACCACCGGGTCGGAGTCGGGTGAAAAGCAACCAAAATCATCTTGTGCTTTTACTGTAAAAGTCCCTGAAGAGCTTACTTCTATACTCCCTGAAGTGGCCCCTGACGACCATAGGTTTTTTACCTTACTGTTGGATTGTAGTTGAACGGCCCCTCCTTCACAAAAGGTGGTGGCACCAGTCACCTGGATGGCCGGCTTGTCGGGTAAGGGTGAGGTAAGTACGGTAACCGCATAGGGGTCGGAGGTATTTTCGCATCCATATACACTCGTGCTGGTTACGGTAAAGGTCCCCCCGGTAGATACGGCCAGTCGTTGCTCCACCGAGCCGGTATTCCATCGGATCCCACTGCCTACACTGGAAACCAAGGTGGCGGTATTTCCCAAACAAACCGGATTGCTACCTTCTAGGCTTATAACCGGTTTTGGGCCTATAATAGATTCTGTAATCTTAATTTCGGAGGAAAAGACATAATTCCCATAGCTATCCGTTGCCTTTACCCTATAGGTGCCATTGCCTACCGTGACGCTCTGTCCCGACTGCCCATTCGACCAGCTATAGGAGGAGTACCCCCCGTTGGTGGCCGTTAGCTGAAGGGACGATCCTGCGCAACTCACCGCAATATCCAGGGGACTCGCAGCGGAGTAGGGGACCGAGTTGTTGAAAAATTGATCGGTCAAAGCCGTATTCCAGGCTTGGGAAAGGGAATTTAACCCCGCATCGGTAAAATGCACGCCGTCGCCCCGGTTAAAAGTATTACTACGGGGAATCTGGATGACGTCGGTGTCGGGACCTTGAAAAGTGTTGGAGGTGGTATTGATGGCCGTCTGCTGGCCAGTTCTTACCATCTGGTTGACCCCCCTGGTATTGTCATAAGAACTCAGCGAGATCACCCACGAAATATCTTTTCCACTCTCCAGGCGATTGGCATCAATAACGGCCTTTAGGTCTTGGGCGTATTGGTCCGATGTGGTGGAGAATATGGGGTGCGTTGCAAAATAATTGTCCGCCTCGCCTTGTTCCCAAAGCACGGCCCTTACCCCTGTAATCGGGACATAATATTGCATGACCCAGCGAAGATTGAGGAAGGGCATTCCACTGGGCGCATAAGGCATGCCAGAGTAAGGCGAATAGGCCGTTGTGGTAATACTCTCTTTCCAAGTCTTTACCATAGTTCCCTCAAAACCGGTGTTAAAAAACAGAATGGGTACGTTCAATCGGCTGGCGAGCAGATCGCCCAAATGTCCCCAGGCCCAAGCCGAAAGTCCTCGGGGGGCGATCTGGCTACTGGCATCCAAATGACTAAATTGGGGGTAGGGCAGGCCCGTTACATGGTCATCGTAGAGATTGGTATAATTGACGGTATTCACACGGTCGTCAGTAACTTCGGGAATTCCAAAATTGGCATATCCCTGGGCATTGGACTGGCCGCTTACGATAAATACCTCCCCTATACCCACATGTTCGACCGTTGCCGAACCTACGTCGGTACTGCCTAGCTTGCCTCTTACTTCTAGCTTGTACCAGCCTCCGTCGCTTTCGATACTTCCCGAGAATATACCTCCCTGTGGATTGTTCTGTAATACGTGCCAGTCTATACTAGTACCTCCATTAAGCGCCACCAGCCTGGCCTCTACCTTATCGATGCTGCTGGTGAAGCTCCCTCTGACTTGGATGGTAGCCCGGTTCGATTGGTTTCTTTGAACCACCAATCGGTCCATTGGAAAATCAATTGTTATTTGCGCATGGCTCTCAATAATTGAAAAAAGGCAAAGTAATGTTATTTTAAGGGCAGATGTTACCGAAAAGTTCATGGCTACGCAAACTGGAATTTTTGAGTTTTTGAGGTGACACCAAATTACTACTAATAGTTGCACCGTTCCAAAAAACTTATTTAACGTCCAACGTCGTATTGATTCGACTCCATATGTAATCTTTTAATTGTTCAATACCTTCTTGGGTTATTGCTGAAATAAAGATGGTAGAGATTCCTTCTGGTAGCTTGTCCTTGATTTCGTCCCTAAATTCTTCAGGGATAAGGTCCATTTTTGAGATGGCCAAGAGGCGATCTTTGTCGAGTAACGATGGGTTATACAGTTTCAGTTCTTCTAATAGGGTATGGTATTCGGCAAGAATGTCTTCAGTATCGGCCGGAATCATAAACAGCAGAATCGAATTGCGTTCTATATGCCTCAGGAAGCGAATTCCTAGGCCTTTTCCTTGTGAAGCACCCTCTATGATCCCCGGGATGTCGGCCATTACAAAGGAACGGAAGTCTCGATACGGAACCACCCCTAGGTTGGGGACCAGGGTAGTAAAAGGGTAGTCGGCAATCTCTGGCTTAGCAGCCGAAACGGCCGAAAGCAAGGTGGACTTTCCTGCATTAGGAAAGCCTACAAGACCTACATCGGCCAGTACCTTTAGTTCAAGAATGACCCACTCTTCCCTTCCTGGCTCGCCAGGTTGCGCATGCTGTGGGGTCTGATTGGTGGCCGATTTGAAATGGTCGTTTCCCAATCCGCCGCGGCCACCTTTCAATAATATGATCTCTTGGCCATCTTCGGTGATCTCACACACCTGTTCGCCGGTTTCGGCCATACGTGCGATGGTGCCCAACGGAACTTCAAGGACGATGTCCTTACCCTCAGCTCCCGTTCTACGGCCCCCTTCGCCGTTCACCCCATTAAAGGCCTTTACGTGCTTGGTGTACTTTAAGTGTAACAGGGTCCAAAGCTGGGTGTTTCCTCTCAGAATTACGTGTCCGCCTCTACCTCCATCACCCCCATCAGGTCCGCCTTTTTCAACGTGTTTCTCACGTCGGAAGTGCATGGATCCGGCTCCGCCGGCCCCTGATTTTGCATTAATTTTTACGTAATCTATAAAATTGGAAGAAGCCATTATTGGGTCTTAATGTTAAAATATGTAAACAGGGCTTAGCCTATGGCCTCGGTGATCGACTGGAAAATTTCAGATATCTCCCCTGTTCCTTTTACAGCCACATACTTCTCTTGTGAACGGTAAAAATCGGCTACAGGGGTCGTCTTAGTGTTGTATTCCTGTATCCGTTTGCGGATCAATTCCTCATTCTGGTCGTCGGGCCGGCCCGATGTCTTACCTCTGTTGAGTAGCCTAGCCAGTAGCTCTTCATTGTCTACCTCTAAGCCTACCATTACTTGTATGGATTCGCCATAAGAAGCCAAAAGGGCGTCCAAAGCTTCGGCTTGCTTTACAGTCCTAGGAAAACCGTCGAAGATAAACCCTGCCGCCTGGCGGTTCTCTTGAAGCTTGCTGTCGATCATGCCAATCACGACCTCATCGGGTACCAGCAATCCTTGATCCATAAGGGTTTTGGCCTTCATTCCTAGCTCGGTACCTTGCTGGATCTGAGACCGTAGCAGGTCGCCTGTCGATAAATGAATGAGCTTGTACTGGGCAATGATTTTCTCGCTTTGAGTGCCTTTCCCTGCCCCTGGAGGGCCAAAAAGAATAAGATTGAGCATAGGAGCTTATTAAGGTTGGGTGTCGCTAAAGTTGGTTGTTTTTGGCAAATTTACAACTCTTACCTTTTGTCAGCTAATTATCAATCAATATTTTAAAATAAAATCCCCCAGATAGACAATAACCTGAGGGAAGTGTAGCGTCGTGAAGCCTTTCTTATTCGGGGAGAACGTATCTTTTTACGGTGCCGTCCTCGTTTTGAGTCACCATTACGAAAAGGGTGCCTTTGGCCTGTCTTTTTAGTTCAATCTGGCCCACAAATTCACCCTGATAGTCTTTTAGACTCTTGTCCCCTACGTCTTTCCCCTTCGTATCGGTGACTCTGATGTGTACATCTCCTTTTTGAAGGGCGTGGAAACGTATATTTAACTGGCCATCATTGGGTTTGTTTGCATAAACACTGAGCCCGCTAATCGCCGAAGGCTTAGGCCGTTCTTCGGACCAAAACCTGCCCATACGATCGCCTATGTTTTCCATCTCACGGACAATAGTCCGTGCCTTTGGGCTAATAGAGCGCTCAAAATGCCGCATTTGACTCTTAATATTTTCCGCTGCTAGGTCCCAATCCTTGTCGAGGTCATCCCAGTGATAGGCTAAGGCGTCTTCATCGGCAGAGCGGCGGTTGCTTTCCCTGTGCGACTCCCCAGCTGTGCGGCGGTGGTTATCCTCAATCGTTATCGACACCAGCTGCTTCTGGTCGTCCACTCCCAGAGAGTCCAGCACCTTGTCGATAAAGACCTGCTGGTCCTTTTCGGTCATAGGGGGAAGCTTGTATTCCTTTATCTTATCCTCGGTCTTGCCTTCCTTTTGGTCGGTAATTTTAATGCGGATTTTGCTATAAGCCTTATCCTGGGCTAGGGCGGTCACGCTCCAGCCCATTAGGAGTAGGCCGAGTAGGGCCAGGGACCTTGTCATGCTATTGAATTTTTTCATGGCTTGCTAGTGTTTAATTTATATATTGAACCGTGTAAAATTATAACTTATTGATTAGTAGGCGTGTTAAAAAGTGTTAAATGCTGCACTTTGGCCAAGGGATGACGTAAATTTGCTAAGCGCAATAAGGATGGTAAGACGGTTGCCAGCGTTGCATCCAAAAGAGAAATTAGTTTTATGACCAAAAGAAAGATACAGATCATTATAGGGTTGATGTGCGTGGCGATGATAGGCCTTGTAGCCCTGCAGTGGTACTGGATTAGGGAAGCCAAAGCCATTCGCAACGATCAGTTTAACCATAAAGTCGCCGAGTCGGTACAGGAAGTGGTGCATCGGCTAGAAAAGCAAGAAATGAGGTATTTGCTACAGCAGCGCATCGACAGCGAGCAACAAAAGAATAAGCTCGACCGTATCGCCAAGCTACGCAATACCCCCGTCAAAAAATCGAAGCCCGCTCCCACTCCAGCTAACAGGAAGCCTACCCAAAAACCTTCCCCCAAATATGCCGTTATCATAGGTCCGCATGGGGAAGAAATCCATTATGAAATCGTGTCGGAACAGGTGCCTACGGATGCCTTGAGCCCTAACTTTCGGATAATGGCCGATTTCCAGCAACAAATTGTCGAAGAGTTTTTCGATGCCCAGCGCAAAGGTGCTGCCGGAATGGATGCCTTTATACGGAGGCGTCTGGACGATGAACGTACCTTGGGCAAGGTTTTCTCCGAGGCCTCTACCAGTAAGGAACCTACAGCTGGCTCACCTGCCGAGCGCGCCGTATCTCCCAAAGCAGGGAGCGACGCCCAGGCCCATTCTAATGAACTTCCTAGTCCTAAAATTAGCCAAGAACCCGACAAAGTCGCATTGCTCAGGGACGTGATGCAGGACCTGTTGTATACCAAAAGACCTATTCACGAAAGGGTCAATCGCTTTTTGCTCGATACCCTTTTAAGGAAAGAACTTAACGCCAATGGAATAGACATCCCCTTTGAGTTCGCCGTGCAAGATGCCCACCCTCAAAAATTTATCTTTGCGACGGCCCGAATATCCAGTACCGACTGGCAGACAAAGTCCTATAAAGCCGCTTTGTTCCCTAATGAGATGGCGCCCACCCAGAACCTTTTGATGGTGTATTTCCCCGATCAGGAAAAGTATATCCTGAGCAATATGGGGGTACTTTTTGGGGGCTCTGGTACCCTGATATTGGTGGTGATGGGCTGCTTTTATCTGGCCGTTTCGACCATAATTAGGCAGAAGAAGATGTCGGATATTAAGACCGATTTTATCAATAATATGACCCACGAACTCAAAACACCGATTTCGACGATAGGGCTGGCAGTGGACATGGCCCACGAAGTGAGTACCGAACCCGCCCCTCCCAAAATGAGTCGATATCTGGGAATTATTCAAGAAGAGAATAAACGGCTGGGGGTTCATGTGGAAAAGGTATTGCAAATGGCCATGCTGGAGAAGGGAGAGGTCAGGCTCGAAAGGAAATCAATACCCATGCAGGACCTTATCTCTCAGGCACTAAATAGCCTGTCGATGCAGATCGAAAAAAGGGATGGAAAGGTGGATCTGGCCTTCGAAGCCGACCATGATTTGGTTTATGGAGATGAAATACACCTGCTTAATATCCTTAAAAACTTATTGGATAATGCCATCAAGTATTCTCCAAACCAATTGCTGATTAATATCCAAACCAGCAACAAAAACAATGGTATTCAGATCGTCATTCAAGATGAGGGGGTGGGGCTTAAAAAAGAGCAACTAAGCCGAATATTTGAGACCTTCTACCGAGTGCCCACTGGCGACGTACACGATGTCAAGGGCTTTGGTCTGGGCCTCAGTTATGTTAGAAAAATGGTTTTGGCCCATCAGGGCACCATCCAGGTTCAGAGTAAGCTGGGGCAGGGGAGTACCTTTACCCTGTGGTTCCCGACGGCCATGGAGGCATAAAAATTTAGAATATATGCGATTCAAATCCTAACTTGCCGTCTTTTTAAGGCAGTAACGCGCAAAACAACGCATTTTATTCTACAAGAATGATTTCCAAAACCTATGCTCCCCAGGAAATAGAGGATAAGTGGTATGAATATTGGATTGAAAATAAGTTTTTCAATTCCAAGCCCAATCCCGATAAGGAACCCTACACCATCGTCATTCCGCCTCCCAATGTTACGGGTGTATTGCATATGGGGCATATGCTCAATAATACCATACAGGATATTCTCGTTCGTAAGGCCCGAATGGAAGGTAAGGAAGCATGCTGGGTGCCTGGTACCGACCATGCCTCCATCGCTACCGAAGCCAAAGTGGTGGCCATGCTCAAAGAGAAAGGCATTCAGAAAAAGGACTTGAGTAGGGATGAATTCCTGGAACATTGCTGGGAATGGACCCATAAATATGGGGGGATCATCTTAAAGCAGCTTCGGAAACTCGGCGCCTCCTGCGACTGGGACCGTACGCGCTTCACCATGGAGCCCGATCTCTACGACTCGGTGATCGACGTCTTTGTCGATTTGTACCAGAAAGGGGAGATCTACCGTGGGCATAGGATGGTAAACTGGGACCCTCAAGCCAAGACTACGGTGTCGGACGAAGAGGTGATTATGAAGGAGGTGAACCAACGCCTCGTGTATCTTCGCTACGACCTCGAAGAAGGTGGAGCCCCCGGAGTCGTGATCGCCACCACCCGCCCCGAGACCATTATGGCCGACGTCGCCATTTGTGTTAATCCGGCCGATGAACGCTACCAACATCTGATTGGTAAAAAGGTGATGGTCCCGCTCGTGAATCGGGCTATTCCCATTATCGCCGACGATTATGTGGAAATGGATTTTGGAACGGGATGCCTGAAGGTGACCCCCGCCCACGATACCAACGACTATGAACTCGGCAAAAGACATGGTCTACCCATCATTGACTTGCTAGCTGAAGATGGTACGCTCAACGAAAAGGCTCAGATCCTGGTAGGAGAGGACCGGTTTGTGGCACGGAAAAAGATTGTAAAACTTCTGGAAGCATCGGGCCATTTGGTCAAAGTGGAGGAATACCAATCCAACGTTGGGCATTCTGAACGGACCGACGCGGTGATAGAGCCCCGGTTATCGGAACAGTGGTTCCTGAAAATGGAAGGCCTTAGTAAGCCTGCACTCGAAAATGTGATGAACGATACCGTTCAGCTGATTCCTGCCAAATTTAAAAATACCTACCGCCACTGGATGGAAAATGTTCGTGACTGGAATATTAGTCGCCAACTTTGGTGGGGGCACCGTATTCCCGCTTTCTACCTGAAAGACGGAACGATTATCGTGGCCAAAAATAAGCGGGAAGCCCTCCGCAAAGCACAGCATGAGCTCCAGCTTTTTGCCCTTACGGAGGAAGACCTAGAACAAGATCCCGATGTGTTGGATACTTGGTTCTCCTCTTGGCTGTGGCCCATATCCGTATTTAACGGTATCAAGGAGCCCGACAACGCCGATGTGAATTATTATTACCCCACCAACGACCTGGTAACAGCCCCCGAGATTTTGTTTTTCTGGGTGGCCCGTATGATCATCGCTGGCTATGCCTATAAGGATACCTATCCATTCAAAAATGTATATCTGACGGGTATCGTAAGGGACAAACAAGGACGGAAAATGTCCAAATCCTTGGGCAACTCCCCCGATCCTATCGACCTCATCGGGCAATATGGAGCCGATGGTATCCGTACCGGCATGCTCTTTAGCTCGCAAGCAGGAAATGACCTGCCTTACGATGAGAAATTGGTGGAACAAGGACGTAACTTTTGTAATAAGATCTGGAATGCCTTCAGACTGGTGAAGGGATGGACCGTCGATAGCCAACTACAGGCGCCGGAAGGTTCTACATTGGCCATTTCTTGGTTTTCTTCCACACTCGATCAGACCCTGTTGGAGCTAGAGGATCATTTTGCTAAATACCGGATTTCCGATGCGCTCAATTTGGTGTACAAATTGATATGGGACGATTTCTGTGCACAATATTTGGAAATGATCAAGCCAGCATACGAAAAGCCAATCGATGCCGATACCTATGAGGCTACGCTGGCATTTTTCGATAAGCTCATGCGTTTGGCCCATCCATTTATTCCCTTTATAACGGAAGAAATATGGCAAAATATTCGCGAAAGAGCGGCTAAAGAAAGCATCTGTTTAGCCCCATTCCCCAAGCCTCAAACCGCCGTTGATATGGCTTTGATAGGTGATTTCGAAGTGCTTTTCGAATTGGTCTCAGCCATTCGGAACCTAAGAAATAGCAAGAATATAAGTCCCAAAATTACCCTGCCGCTGGCAGTACGTACCGACCAGCCTGAGCGCTATGCACGGCTGGAGCCGCTTATCGTTAAACTAGCCAATGTCGAAAAATTGGTCTTGGTAGCCGAAGAGGGTGAGGGGACCTCCTTCCGGGTGAAGTCCGACGAGTTTTTTGTGAATTTGCTTGGTGAAGTCGACGTAGAAGAGGAAAAAGCGAACCTCTTAAAAGAACTTGAATATACCCAAGGCTTTAAAAATTCGGTCTCTAAAAAACTCTCCAATGAACGCTTCGTTCAAAACGCAAAAGGAGATATCGTAGAAAAGGAAAGACAGAAATTAGCCGATGCTGAAGCTAAAATTGTAACCCTTCAAGAGGCTTTGGCCCGTTTAGGTACCCTATAGAAATACGAGTTTTGTGAGGTCCCAGCCTTGGACGGATAGTTTCCGTTCCGAGGCTGGGATTCTTCGTTTTAAGCGGGTTGATTCTTTAGCTTATCCGCCTTCAGTCTATTCCTATGTTTTGTGCCGTATATTTCGTAAATTCAAATAATCCTAATATTTGTTTAAATAGTAATTTATTTGTAATATTATTGCTCTAACAATAATTAGCTTACATAGTTTATTTCTCTCCTTGCAGAGAACCAGTATTCGGGTATTATGACGACTAAAACGACAATCCTATGCCTATTTACCATCGACTCGGACAGATTCCCCCCAAGCGGCATACCCAATTGAGGAAGCCTGGCGACGGCGGGCTATATTACGAAGAACTGTTTGGCACCATCGGTTTCGAAGGGATGTCTTCGTTGATATACCACCACCACCGCCCCACTCAGGTAAAAGCGCTAAAGCCGGCCTATGATGTGGCGCCTAGGGTGGCCGTGGCCAATAATCTTACCATGCGCAGATTGGTAGGTTTTAATATACCACCATCGGCCGATTACCTTGAAAGCCGAGTGTGTTTGCTGGTAAACCAGGATCTACAGATAGGCCTGGCCGCACCACTGCAACGCCCCATGGCCTATTTCTATAAGAATGCCGATGCCGATGAACTGCTGTTTGTGCATCAGGGAACCGGCCGGCTCACCAGCCTTTTTGGAGAGCTGCCATTCGTGCCGGGCGACTACCTGCTGATACCCCGGGGGGTAATCTATCAGATATCCTTCGATACCGACCACAATCGGCTTCTTTATTTGGAATCCCATGCACCCATTTATACGCCGAAGCGTTATCGCAATTATTTCGGCCAACTGCAAGAGCAGGCCCCTTTCTGTGAGCGGGACTATATTTTGCCACGCAACCTGGTAGCCTATGACGGGCCGGGTGACTTCCTAGTTAATGTAAAGAAGGGCCACTATATCCATCCTTTGGTGTATGCGACCCACCCTTTCGATGCAGTGGGATGGGATGGTTATAACTACCCTTGGGGCTTTTCAATTCATAATTTCGAACCCATTACCGGACGTATTCACCAACCCCCACCGGTGCATCAGACTTTCGAAACGGCGGCATGTGTCGTCTGCTCGTTTTGTCCTAGGCTCTACGACTACCATCCGTTGTCGATCCCTGCTCCTTACAACCATAGCAATATCGATTCCGATGAGGTGCTGTACTATGTAGATGGGGAGTTTATGAGCAGGAACGACATTGCCGCGGGCGATATGACGCTCCACCCCGGAGGCATTCCCCATGGGCCACACCCCGGTGCCTATGAGCGAAGCATTGGGCAGAAAGCCACCCAAGAGCTTGCCGTAATGATCGATACCTTTCGTCCGTTAATGCTGACGGAAGCGGCTATGGGCGTGGACGATGGGCTCTATTTTAAGAGCTGGCTTGACCGGTAATGTTGCTACATTTTCCTTTTTCGAATAGAACACTAAAAAAGAAAACTATGGAGACCATACATCAGCAAGATCTATTGGACAGGAATTCAGTAGACTTTTTGCCTATTAACGGTACCGATTACATCGAGCTATATGTAGGCAACGCCTTGCAGTCGGCGCATTATTTTCAACAAGCCTTTGGATTTCAGCCCTTGGCCATGGCTGGGCTCGAAACTGGCCTTGCCGACCGGGAGTCGTTTGTGGTGGTTCAGGGAAAAATTCGTCTCGTACTCACCTCCCCCCTCCACGGCGGTACGGCCATAGGGGCACATATAGACCGCCATGGAGATGGGGTCCAGGCCATTGCCCTGTGGGTCGATGACGCTACAAGCGCCTACGAAGAGACTGTAAAAAGAGGGGCTGAGCCGTATATGACGCCCCGCAAGGAGCAGGACGATGCAGGTGCCGTGGTACGTTCTGGCATACATACCTATGGCGAAACCGTCCATTTGTTTGTCGAACGCAAAGACTATCACGGTGTGTTTCTGCCGGGTTATGTGGCCTGGCAGCCTGCCTCCATTCCAGAGGACATCGGGCTAAAATACATTGACCATATGGTGGGTAATGTAGGGTGGAATGAGATGGACACTTGGGTGAAGTTCTATGAAAGGGTTATGGGGTTTAACACCATTGCTACTTTCGACGATCAGGATATCTCTACCGACTATACCGCCCTGATGAGCAAGGTGATGAGTAATGGGAATGGGCGTATCAAGTTTCCTATCAACGAGCCCGCCAAAGGTAAGCGTAAGTCGCAGGTGGAAGAGTATCTCGACTTTTATGATGGGCCTGGCGTTCAACATATCGCCGTGGCTACCGATCATATTTTGGATACCGTCCGTCAGTTACGGGATAGAGGGGTGTCGTTTTTGCAAGTTCCTGCTACCTATTACGACCAACTTCTGGAACGTGTGGGCATGATCGACGAAGACCTGCACGACCTCAGGGAGCTGGGGATATTGGTAGACCGGGACGATGAAGGTTATTTATTACAAATATTTACCCAGCCCATAGTTCCTCGCCCAACCCTGTTTTTCGAGATCATTCAGCGAAAAGGGGCCAGATCTTTCGGGAAAGGTAATTTTAAAGCCTTGTTCGAAGCCATAGAAAGGGCTCAAATGCTGCGGGGCACCCTGTAAGTTTTTTTTATAAACAGCATACGATCATGGACCAACAATATGAGCAATACACCCCAGCCGATCAACAGATGTGGGAAAAACTGTATAAGCGGCAAATGGAAATCTTACCTTCTATAGCGAGTAACGCTTATTTGGAGGGGATTGGAAAAGTAGGGTTTGTAGCCGATCATATCCCTCACTTCGTAAGTGAGACCAACCCTGCCCTAAAAAGACTGACGGGCTGGGAGGTATATGCCGTGCCCGGACTCATTCCGCATCAGGAGTTTTACTCCCATTTGTTTCACCGACGTTTTCCTGCCACCAACTGGCTTCGCACCCCCTTGCAGCAAGACTACCTGGAGGAGCCCGACTTGTTTCACGATAGCTTCGGTCATGTACCCTTGCTGAGCAACGCCGAATTCTGCGTCTTTATGGAACATTTGAGTGGGGTAGCCCTTCAGTTTATTGAGCAGGAAGATGCGCTACAGCGGCTCTCTCGACTCTACTGGTATACGGTAGAGTTTGGGCTGATTAGGGAGGAGGGTGCCCTCAAAATATTTGGTGGCGGCATCTTATCGTCGGCAGGGGAAAGCCTGTATTGTCTTAATCCCGAAATCCCCAAGTACGATTTTGACCTGGAGCGGGTGTTGGAGACGCCCTACCATATCGATCACTACCAGGACCATTACTTTGTGATCGATTCGTACGACCAGCTTTATCAGTCCATCCAGGACCTAGAAGGACATTTGCGCTCCTATGCCAATGGCTAAGGGCTCCGAAAATTCTATAGCCAGCAAAAATTCCAAATCACTATGCAGAAACGATCCAGTTGGTTGACGATTCCTGACGATTCCGACTTCTCTTTGGGCAACCTCCCCTATGGTATTTTTAGTAGGCCACAGGGAGTGCCGGGAGTAGGGGTGGCCATCGGCGAGTATGTCATTGACCTTGCGATGGCCTATCAGAAGGGCCTTTTTGCCGATTATCCCTTAGCTAAGAATGTCTTTCAAAGTGCTGTTCTCAACGATTTTATAGCCATAGGGCCATCCTATTGGAGTTTTATCCGCAAGGTATTGCAGGATCAACTGTGCGACCGATCGTCGCGGTTAGCTCAATGGGCCAGTGTGCTACTGGTGAAGCAGGAGCTGGTAAGGCTACATTTACCCCTTCGCATCGGGAATTATACCGATTTTTATTCGAGCCGCGAACATGCCATTCAGGTAGGGAGGCTCTTTAGGCCCGAGCGGCCCCTAATGCCCAACTGGGAGCACCTGCCGGTCGCCTACCACGGTAGGGCGTCGTCGGTTGTGGTTTCTAATACCCCTATCTATCGGCCTCGGGGACAGGTGTGCCCGCATCCATCGGAAGGGCCCGTAATGCAGCCCACCCAAGAACTGGACTATGAGCTGGAGCTAGCTTTTGTGGTAGGTAAAGACTCGCCGTTGGGTGCACCAGTACCCGTAGAGCGGGCTGAGGAGTATATGTTTGGCGCATTGCTTTTTAATGATTGGTCGGCCAGGGATTTACAACGCTGGGAGTATCAGCCTTTGGGGCCTTTTACCAGCAAGAATTTTGCCAGTACCGTATCGCCTTGGGTTGTCACCATGGAGGCGCTTAGTGCTTGCCGCACCCCTGCTCCAGTACAGTCCCCCTTGCCTTTGCCTTATTTGACCCAGGCCAAAAGACTCGGATTCGATATTCATCTGTTTCTATCCATTCAGCCTTCCGATGAGCAGGCCTATCCGGTGGCGCATACCAATGCATCGTTCTTGTACTGGACTGTCAGCCAGCAGGTGGCCCATCATACCATAAGTGGTTGTAACCTCCAAATAGGGGACCTGTTGGCCACTGGGACCATCAGTGGGCCAGAACCTGGCATGGAGGGCTGCTTGTTGGAGGCTACTAAAGGGGGAACACGGGCTGTGCCCCTGCGTGATGGGCTGGTAAGGCGCTATTTGGAAGATGGAGATCGGGTCGTTTTTACCGGCTATTTCCAGGGAACGGAAGGAAGGGTCGGTTTTGGCACTGCGGAAGGAGAGGTCCACCCACCCTTCCAGTTGCCATAGCCGGGCTATAAGGGTAAGGGTTACAAACCATCTCCATCGATTTGGCGTTAAGCAGGTAATATGATGCGTTTACAACTACTAGATTTGTCTTGAATGAAAACCATAGACCCCACTGAAATCAGTGCCCGAGCTTTTTATAAATATATGACGGCCTCGGTAGCACCGCGGCCTATTGCCTTCGTTAGTACCATCGACGATGGCGGGAGGGTGAACTTGAGCCCCTTTAGTTTTTTCAATATGATGGGGATAGATCCCCCGATTATTGCCTTTGCACCCAATAGAAGGTCTGCCGATGGAAGCCAAAAACATACGGCCATCAATGCCCGACAAGTGCCCGAGGTGGTAGTCAATATGGTGACGGCAGAGATGGTGCAACAGATTTCACTGGCCAGTGCCGAGTTTGCCCGTGGAGTCAATGAATTTGCCAAGGCCGGCTTTACGGAACTCCCATCGCGGGTGGTGGCTCCTCCTCGGGTACTGGAGTCGCCGGTACAGCTGGAGTGCAAGGTCTTGGAGATCATAGAAAAAGGGTCTATGGAGCTTATACTGGCGGAGGTGGTCCTGGCCCATTTTTCTGAAGATTTGCTAGATGATGCGGGACAGATCGATCAAAAGAAAACGAGCTGGGTCGCTCGATTGGGCGGCGATTGGTTTGCGCATACCGACCACCTCTTCGAAGTGCCCCGACCCCAGATGGGTATCGGTGTCGACGCCTTGCCAGAATCCATTAGAAACTCAAAAATCCTTACGGGTAACGATTTAGGGCGCTTAGGAAGTGTACTACTTAGGCCCGATCCCGAAAAAGTGATCGCCTATGGTCAAAAGGCCGAAATAAGACAAAAAATACAAGAGGCTACCTTGGGTTGTCTTTATGTGCCGGATGTGCTGCATGCCTATGCCCATCAATTATTGGAAGCGGGGAAAACCGAGGAGGCTTGGCTGGTACTGTTGCAGTGACAGGCCTTGAGAAGGTGGAGGTCGATGTCCTGGGTAGGAAACCGACCTCCTCCAGATGGGCGTTGATGAAGTATTTCTCAACAAGAGAAGATCCTCTTCTAATTGATTTTGACGAAATGTGCTACCCGCGTCTGTCCCGTCTTGTAGCTAAGCTGCAAGGTATAATGGTCTTCGGGTAAGGCGCTGAGGTCGATACTGGATTCAGAGCCTACCGCCGGAGCGAGTACCTTTTGTCCTTTTTTATTGTAAATAATAATGCTTTGCAATTCCGACGACTGCTGGTCATTGATTTGTAGGTAGCCGGTGGTGGGATTAGGATATATGGCGAAGGTGGGGCTATTGAGGACTTTTACCGATACCAGTCGGCTGTAGGCATAGCTCCCATCCAGGTCCAGCATCTTTAGGCGATAGAGGTTTTCGCCCATAGCGGCTTTGAAGTCTGTAAAATGATAGTTGTTGGTTTGGTCGCTGGCATCACCTTGGGTCAGGACTGTTCCTATTTTATTCCATTGTTTTGAGGTTTCCATGCGTTCGATCTCAAACCGGTCGCTGTGAATCTCCTCGGTGGTCTGCCATGATAATAGAACCTGTCCCTGCTCTTCCTTTCCTGCGAACGCGATGAGGGTTACCGGCAGTGCCGCCTGGGACACATTTAGCGTATATGCCATCTCTTGTTGTGGACAGCCACTGCGGTTTATTTCGGCTGTATAGGTATAGGTGCCATCTTGAGCGGGGGAGGTCAGCTGGACCGTAGTTCCCGTAGCATTGCTGAGGTTGGTGCCTTTCCAGTTGATATATACCCGATCGCACTCTTCGCCCTGGCAGTTTGCGGAAAGCGTGAGTGCTTCGCCAGGTTTGGCTAGCATGGTACTTGCCGGAGCGGACATTACAAAGGTACAAGGTAGGTAGGCCTCTTCGTTCCAGATGTTTTCCCAATATCCTTCATCTTGCATCTTTATCGAAACGGGCTGTTGGTCACTGGTCGACCAGGAATTCCCTCCTTGAGTTTTCCAATTCTCAAATAAATATTGATCTAAAAATACATTAGGGAACAAATTGGTTTCTATGGCAGGCTTTCTGGCTGGTGGAGTGAAAGGCTGGCTAATGTACTTGGCTTTGCTGGTGGCCAGGGCTGGTGCTACCATACTGATCTGCGGATCGTGAAAGTGCATGGCCAAGTGAACGTAGTCGACTCCATGCTCAAAGGCCCTGTGTATCCACTCGGTGGCTAGCTGTGGTTCTAGATTTTGTTCCCCACTGCGCTCCCCAAGGTCGGTGGGGTCGAACTCTATCGCTGCAATTTTATTGGGATCTGAGCCTTTTAATACGTCTATGGCCGCAATTTTGCGCCAAATATCGTACTGATCCCCTCCATCGGAGGAGTACACCCCATCCGAAAGTTCTAATGCCAAGGGTACCGAGCTGGTATGCATATGTCGCACATTGCCTTGCCCTCCCCCTAGGTCCGAAATAAAATAGAGTACCTGTATATTATTATCGTGGCTTTTGACCAGCTTATAAAAGTCCTTAAACAAGGTAAGGAGCCCCCAGGAGGCAAAGCGATGGAAGTCGCGACCGATGTCGCTGTTCCAATTGGCATCGGCGGGCTGTGGTGCGGTGTCAAGGTTATAGGAATTTGATCCCCAAGTAACTATTTCTTGATTAGGGAATCTTCTTTTTAGAAAATTGCTTCTCCAGGAGTTTGTAGCCTCTGTGTCGTACAAACCTACATAATTGACATTATTGATGTAAACATTTGGGGCCAAATACTCTTCCGAAGCACTATTGCCCATTTGCACATACAGGAGCTTGTCATAATAGGGCTTTATATGGTTCAGCACGTCATTTACAAACGCCAAATACCGGGATTTGGCATTTTCACCGTATAGGGAAGGACAAGTGTAGGCAATATTTTGTTGTACCAATACGCCTTTTACCGTCTTGGCCACTTCATTCTGCGATAAGTAGCTATCCGTCCAGTATCCTGGACGTTGATAAGGAAACAATAGGGCAAATTTCATCCCTGGCTTTAAATTAATGATGGCTTCCGCTGCCTTAGCGATTTTCTCTCCATAATAAGTGCCCGAGGTGGGTTCATATTGATTCCATTCGATATGCAGGCGAATACAGGTTACGGAGGCATCTTGACCGTTGAAGCTGAGGTTGGTAAACTTTTGGATATAAGTCCATTGGTCGGCATTAATACCATTGGCAGCTGACCGGTCGAATCCGTATCCCGTCGTGTTGAGGATAATCTCCCTTTGGGCCATGGCACAGGTGACCGATCCCAAAAAAGCAAGGGTCAGAAGGCACAAAACCCTCCCTCCGTCGTAGATAACGCCCTTCAGGCGCTCTACGGCATAAAATAAAATTGGCATAAGAAATTGAGTCTTTAAATTATCTGGGCTATTTGTAACTAATATTTTCTATTTCAGGGGCTTATTTATTAGATAATGAGGAGGAGGGGTTCGAATTTGTTTGCTAATATTCCTCAAACATATAAAGGAAATTCGACAATGAAAATTAAAATTTCAAAAAAAATGTAGAAGAATAATTCAGTTTGGATGGGCCAGCCTGCGACAGGAAATTCATAAATTGAGGATTGGGAGCGATTAAAAGTGCTTTGCTATTCACTTGTATCTCAGGGTATCACAAAAAAAGCGGCCAGATTTGGCCGCTTTTTGACTTGTTATTGCAATATTTGTAGTTTTTATTTAAATATGTATTAGAACAAATTCGGTACTACACTAGTTTTTTATATTTTATTCTCGTTGGAGTAGCATCGTTACCCAATCGTTTTTTACGGTTAATTTCGTAATCCGAAAAGTTTCCTTCAAACCAGTATACTTCCGAGTCTCCTTCGAAGGCGAGGATATGGGTGGCTACCCGATCCAGGAACCAGCGGTCGTGAGAAATAATGACGGCACAACCCGCAAAGTTTTCCAGACCTTCCTCCAGGGCTCTTAAGGTGTTAACATCCAGGTCGTTGGTAGGCTCATCGAGCAAGAGCAAATTGCCACCTTCTTTCAAGGTCATGGCCAGGTGCACGCGGTTTCTTTCTCCTCCCGACAGGTTGCCTACTTTTTTCTCCTGGTCTCCACCCGAGAAGTTGAATCGGCTTACGTAAGCCCTAGCGTTGGTTTGTTTACCTCCAAGCATCACCCAGTCGTTGCCATCGGCAATATTTTGGTATACCGTTTTGTCGGGATCGAGGTTGTCGTGCTCTTGGTCCACATAGGCCAATTGTACGGTATCACCCACTTCAAAATGCCCTGCATTAGGTTTTAACTGCCCCGTAATCAGCTTGAAAAGCGTCGTTTTACCCGCTCCGTTGGGGCCTATTATGCCCACGATACCGGCCGGTGGAAGGGCAAAATTAAGGTTTTCGTACAGTAGACGGTCCCCAAAGGCCATAGATACGCCATGCGCTTCTATAACCTTGTTGCCTAAACGAGGCCCAGCCGGAATAAAGATTTCCAACTTGTCCTCTTTGGCTTTTGTTTCTTCTCCTAATAACTTTTCATAGGCGCCCAGACGTGCCTTCGACTTGGCCTGACGGGCTTTGGGAGCCATGCGTACCCATTCCAATTCCCTTTGAAGGGTCTTTTGGCGTTTGGATTCTGTTTTCTCTTCTTTTTGTAATCTTTCTTGTTTCTGCTCCAGCCAAGAGGTGTAGTTCCCTTTCCATGGGATACCTTCTCCACGGTCGAGTTCGAGGATCCAGCCGGCCACGTTGTCGAGGAAGTACCGGTCGTGGGTTACGGCAATAACGGTTCCCTTGTATTGGCGAAGGTGTTCTTCCAGCCATAATACCGACTCGGCATCGAGGTGGTTGGTAGGCTCATCCAGGAGCAGGACGTCGGGTTGGCGTAGCAACAGGCGGCAAAGGGCTACCCGGCGTTTTTCCCCTCCAGAGAGCGTACTGACGAGGGCATCGGAAGGAGGGCAGCGGAGCGCATCCATCGCTACTTCTAGTCGGTTGTCGAGGTTCCAAGCATCGGTGGCGTCTAGTTTTTCCTGTACCTCCCCTTGTCTTTCTAGGAGTTTATCGAAATCGGGATCCTCTCCGCCGAAAGCTTCGTTAATTTCTTCAAATTCTCTTAACAAATCCACGACTTCCTGGACTCCCTCCTCTACAACTTCTCTGACTGTTTTGGTAGGGTCTAGCAACGGTTCTTGTTCGAGCATCCCCACCGAGTAGCCTGGCGAAAACACCACGTCTCCCTGAATATCTTTATCGATACCCGCTATAATGCGTAGGAGGGTAGATTTTCCTGATCCATTCAGACCAAGAACACCGATTTTTGCACCGTAAAAAAATGACAAATAAATGTTTTTGATAATCTGTCGATTGGGTGGAATGACCTTGCTCACCCCAGACATTGAGAAAATAATGGTTTCGTTACTCATTTTTTAGTTAATTTGTGCGTAACAAATATCGTTATATATTCCCTACACTTAGCAGATAAAATTGAAATAATGGAAAATGCCACGTTGAATGATGAATACGGCTATGTCAAAGACAGCAAAGTATTTTTAAAAGGTTATCTGGAATTTCCAGACAGGCAAATTGGAGAAGTTAAAAGAACCGAACAAGAGGCGATCGATTATTTTAAGAATCGTTTCAATATCGTGCTCAACAAGGTGGAACAACTCGAGAAGGAGATAGATGAGGCCCAGAACAAGGGCTCCTATCTGACTAAGTTGATTCAACTGCAGCGCAAGCTGGTTACTTTCGACGCACTGGGGGATTTTATCCCTTTGCTGCGCAGATTGGAAGAGAAAGAGGAGTATCTAAAGAGTTTGATTGGCGTAAACCAAACTAAAAACTTGGAGATCAAAAGGGCGCTAATCGAGGACGTGAAAGTGGCGGCAGCCATAGAAGACTATGCTGTAGCCACCGAGCAAATTCAGGAAATAAAAGCCAAATGGATCCGTACGGGCCCCGTAGAAAAAGAGTCCCAGGAGGAAGTTGAAGCTACTTTTCAGGAGATCCTGGATCAATTTTTTCAACGCAGACGGGATTATTTCGATGAGCAAAACAGGATTAATCAAGAGCGAATCGATCAATATGAGGCCTTGATCAAAATCACCAAGACCTTGAGCTATGCCAAGGATATGGATGAGGCCTATCAGAAAGCCAGGGAAGTACGTACTGCCTGGAACAATGTTGGGGAGGTCCCTCCCAAAAGATTCTTTAAGGTCAATAAGGCCTACCGTCACTTCCTGAAACTATTTTATGATAAGTACAACTTGGCCAAGGGCATAGAGCCCAAAGTACGGGTAGACCCTCGCACTGTGGAGCAGCAAAAGCTACTTCAGCAGGCCGAGCAACTGTTGCGCCAGCCCAATATTGCCGCCGCTGCCGCCGAGGCTAAGGTACTTCTCAGCAAATGGAAGGAAATAAAAATTCCTTATAAGTTGGTAGATAAGGAAGTAGCCGATCGGTTTAGAATGGTTTGTGACAAGATATTTGAGCTGAGCTATCTGGCCCGGGTGATCAGCCGGAAATACCCTGCCTTCGAGCTGAAAAGCCAGGAAGAGCAGCTGCGCACCAAGCACCGGGAGCTGGAATGGCTCGCCAAAAGGGAAAAAAGTGATTTGGAATTCGCTATTCTAGAATTCGAAAGGACTTCTACCGGCAATATCGATATTGACAAACCGGCCATGGGGCGTATCAATATTCAGAAGCGTAAGGTCGCAATGAAAGAAAGAATCTTATCGGAGTTCGAAAGAAAACTTAAGTCGCTGAGCTAAGATTTTCTTAGTGAGGATCCTTGTATAAGTAAATTGGAAGGCAATACCCTGGTTTCAAAAACGACCGGGGTATTGTTGCTTTCAATCAGATCGAGCAATAAGGTGGTGGCCTGCTGGCCCATGGCAAAAGAGGGCTGGGTTACGGAGGTAACCGGCGGGTCCATTAGCATGGACATGGCCAAGTCGCAGAAACCCACCACAGCCACATCGTCGGGCATGCGATAACCCAGCTGGCGTAAGGCCAGATGTATCCCCATCGTAATACGCTCACTGGCGCCAAATATGGCGTCGGGTCGGTCGCGCATGGCCATCAGTTGATAGGTCCGCTCGGTGCCTCCCGCCTGGGTGATCTCCGTATGCAACATCCACTCGTCTCTAATTTCTAATTTATATTTTCGGAGTGCATCCAAATACCCTTCCAGCCGGTTGCGGCTTATAGATACTTGTTTGGGGCCGGCGATATGCGCAATGCGCTTGCATCCTTGCGCAATAAGATGTTCGGTAGCTTCGAAGGAACCCTTATAATCGTCGACCTGCACCTTATGACTCGCCATGAGCTCGTTGACCCGGTCGAAATAGACGACCGGAATGCCTTGCTCCTGTAGGTCATTGAAATGATCCACATGCTCCGACTGGCTCGAAATGGCTACTACCAGGCCATCGACCCGGCGCAAGGCCAGGTGACGGGTAACGGCCAACTCCCGCTCTAGCAGCTCGTGGCTCTGGTAGATCATCGTATGGTAGCCCCGGCTATAGGAAATATCCTCGACGCCCCCTATCACCGACGAGTAGAACCGGTTGGCAATATCGGGTACGATCACCCCGATCGTCTGGGTTTTATTCTTGAGCAGGCTTAAGGCTATGGGGTTGGGGGCATAATGCAACTGCTCGGCCAATTCCAGCACTCTTTTCTTTGTTTCGGTACTTATTTCGGAACTATCGCGTAGGGCCCGTGAGACCGTCGATTTCGATACGTTCAGGAGTTTAGCAATTTCTTTGATCGTGACTGTGGGTCTTTTCATAGGGTTAATATTGGAATAGTCCAATGGTTATATTCGCTCTGGAAATGTGAACAATTTAAACTTGTTGCAAAAATAGTGATTTGGAAGTCATTGTCCCGGAATTATTCGCTCATTGGGAACGGTTCCGGGAACGGTTGCGTAAAATTATTGATTTTTTTCAAGATTTATTTTTGCATTACACCGAAAACTGTCCTAAACTAGGTAAAAGATTGAAAAAGTCAATCTAAGGCCGATACTCATTTTTCCTGGTAATTTTCTATTATTAACCTATATTGATATTTATGGAAGCGAATACTTTTACCCCCGCGATGATCCCCGGAGCAGGGCAAAAAAATGCCCTGGAAAGTCTATTTGGCCGGGTAGTCAAAAAAGGAGATTACTATGCTTTTAGAGAGCTGTTTACCAACCATTATCGCTATCTGTGCAACTACGCCATGCGGGTAGTTGAGACCAGGGAAATTGCCGAGGAAGTGGTAGCCGATGTATTCGTGAAGCTATGGAAGAATAGGGAGCAGATAGAAGTGCATACCTCCTTTCAGGCCTATATCTATAGGGCGGTACGGAATCAGGCCTTGGACTACTTAAAACTAAAAATGCACCGGCAATACGAGAAGGAATCCTTGGATTCTATCCAATGGAGTATGTCCCATGCCGATCATTTTTCGCCCATGGACGAGCTGGCCTTTAATGAGACCTATAATCATATTGAGCGTTGTATTCAGGCCTTGCCCTGCCAATGTCAGGTCATCTTTCGGCTGAGCCGGGAGGAGGGCCTACGCTATAAAGACATTGCTGAGAAGCTCAATATCTCGGTAAAAACCGTAGAGACACAGATGAGCCGGGCCCTGAAAGTACTTCGGGAGCGGGTGCCAGCACATCGGCTAGTGGCTTGAGTAGCATGGATTTGTGGGTATAGTGCCTGTGCATCATAAATATTAGAATAATAATTTTAAAATAGTGGTAGCCCAATTGACTGGGATGGCCTTATAATAGATATGTCATTAGAACAAACTTGGCGGTGGTTTGGACCTTCCGACCCCGTCTCTCTCGCCGATGTGCGCCAAGCAGGCGCTACAGGAGTCGTTTCGGCCTTACACCATATCCCCAATGGGCAGGTATGGGAAGTCGACGAAATCATGAAACGCAAAAACCTCATCGAAGCCGCTGGCCTCAGCTGGTCGGTGGTAGAGAGTATTCCGGTACACGAGTCCATCAAAACACGTACGGGGGATTATCAGGTCTATATCGATCGCTACAAACAGTCGCTGATCAACTTGGGCAAGTGTGGTATCGATACGGTTTGTTACAATTTTATGCCCATCCTCGACTGGACCCGCACCGATCTGGACGCGCCCATGAAGGATGGTTCGACGGGGCTACGCTTCGATGCTACCCAGTTCGAAGCCTTCGATCTGTATTTGCTCAAACGTCCTGAGGCGCAGACCCTCTATAGCGATGCCCAAAAAGAAAAGGCAGCAAAATGGCTGGAAGCGGCTTCCGAAGACGATATACATAAGCTTATCCGCAACATTATTGCCGGCTTGCCAGGCTCCGAAGAAAGTTTCGGTATCGAATCATTCAGGGAAGTGTTGCTAACATATAAGCATGTGGGCGATTTGGAACTGCGCACGCATCTCTATCAATTCGTGCAGGCCATAGGGCCTGTGGCCGTAGAAGCGGGCATCAACCTGGCTATTCACCCCGACGACCCCCCTTATCCCATTTTGGGACTTCCAAGGGTGGTAAGTACCGAACAGGATGCTAAAATGTTGTTGCAAGCCTACGATCACCGCAATAATGGCCTCTGCTTTTGTACGGGCTCCTACGGGGTACGGCCCGACAACGACCTGAGTGGCATGGTGAGCCGTATGGGCGATCGTATCCATTTTATCCATTTGCGGGCCACCCACCGCGAGGCCGACGGAAGCTTCTACGAAGCCGATCACCTCGATGGGGATGTGGACATGTATGGGGTGATGAAGGAGCTGGTCCTAGAGCAACGGCGCAGGCAGGCCGAGGGGCGTTCCGACATCAGGATGCCACTTCGCCCCGACCATGGCCACCGCATGCTCGACGACCTGTCGGCTACCAAGCGCACCAATCCAGGCTATACCGCCATAGGAAGGCTCCGTGGCCTAGCCGAACTCCGAGGTTTGGAATTCGGAATTCGGAAAAGTCTTTAATCAATATCACCCGCACCCATCTGGATGGCCAGGTGGGCGCCCAAATGCCAAAAAAATGAGTACAGTTTCTCCTTCTACCGTTCAGAAAACTTTTATTGACGACAATTTTTTGCTTAAAACAGAGGCCGCCAAGGAGCTCTATCATGACTATGCGAAAGATATGCCCATTATCGATTACCATTGTCACCTGCCTCCCGATGAAATAGCCCAAGACAAACAGTTCGACAATATAACTCAGATTTGGCTTTATGGCGACCACTACAAATGGAGAGCCATGCGTGCGAATGGAGTGGACGAGCGCTATGCCACCGGCAATGCCAGCGACTGGGAGAAGTTTGAACAATGGGCCGCTACCGTTCCTTATACCATGCGAAACCCTCTGTATCACTGGACCCATTTGGAGTTGCTGAGGTATTTCGACGTCGATATCCTGTTGAATAAGGATACCGCCCGGGAAATCTACGAAACCTGCTCTGAGCAGTTGAAGCGCCCCGAATACAGTGTGCGTGGATTGCTCAAAAAGATGAACGTAAAGGTGATCTGTACCACCGACGACCCCATCGATAGCCTGGCATACCACCAGCGCATAGCCGAAAGTGGCTTTGGTATCGACGTATTTCCTACTTTCCGCCCCGATAAGGCCATGTTGCTGATCGACACGCCCGAGCAGTTTAAGGAATATTTATCCAAACTGTCGGCCTTAACTTCCGGGGAGTCTATCCATTCCTATGCAGCTCTGTTAGCAGCGCTCGAAAAGCGCCACGACTTCTTTGCCTCCATGGGAGGGAAGCTGTCCGATCATGGGCTGTCCCATATCTATGCCTCACTGGATAGAGCCGCCGCCGACAGGGCCTTCGCTAAGGCTGTAGCAGGGGAATGCCCCTCGGAGTCGGATAGCCTGGCATTTAAGTCGGTGCTATTGCACGACCTGGCCAAGCTCGACCATGCCAAAGGCTGGACTCAGCAGTTCCATTTGGGAGCCCTTAGAAATAATAACAGCAGGGCCCTTCGCGAATTGGGCCCCGATACTGGCTGGGATTCCATCGGCGATTATAGCCAAGCCGAAGCGTTGTCGTCTTTCTTGAATACCCTGGATTCTACCAACCAGCTGGCAAAAACGATACTATATAACCTCAATCCGGCCGATAACGAGGTGTTGGCCACCATGACTGGCAATTATAACGATGGGACCATCGCAGGCAAAATGCAGTTTGGCTCAGGATGGTGGTTCCTCGATCAGAAAGACGGAATGGAAAAACAAATCAATGCCTTGTCGAATATGGGACTATTAAGCCGATTTGTGGGGATGCTCACCGATTCTCGAAGCTTTTTGTCCTATCCCCGGCATGAGTATTTCCGCCGGATTCTCTGTAACCTCATTGGAAATGATATAGAAAATGGAGAATTACCCAACGATATACCTTGGTTGGGCAAAATAGTATCCGACATCTCCTACAATAATGCGAAGGGGTATTTTGGATTCTAAAATAGAAAAATCATAGCTCTTAAATTAAAAAAAATTAAAATGGCCCTCTACTCAGTGTTTTGGGCTATTTTTGTTTTGAATATTTTGATTTTTTAAGTTAAAAAATTTTTCCAACGTCTGTCACCTCGGCTTTGGCTGGGGACGGGCAGATAAAAAAAACATATGGCAGATTTTATTTCCTTCGGAGAAGTTCTAATGCGTCTTTCTACCCCGGGCTTTTCTCGGTTCGAACAAGCGCGACAGTTTGAGGTGACTTATGCTGGTGGAGAGGCCAATGTCTCTACCGCCTTAGCCTATTGGGGGCACAAAACGGCACATGTAACCCGTTTCCCTGATTCGCCTATCGGTAGAGCGGCAAGCCAGTACCTACGTGGCCATGGCCAGGATACCTCCCATATCCTGTATGGAGGGTCCCGCATGGCGGTGTATTTCCTAGAGACCGGTGCTGCCTTGCGCGGTAGCCAGATCGTCTACGACCGGGCCAATTCGTCGCTGGCCGAAATATCCCCGGAAGATGTAAACTGGGAAGAGATCCTAAAAGATGCCAAGTGGTTTCACTGGGCGGGTATTACCCCGGCCCTTTCCCAAGGGGCCGCCGACACGCTCCTAGCGGGTATTAAGGTGGCTAGGAAATATGGACTCACCGTTTCGGGTGATATATTCTATAGGGCCAACCTATGGAAATATGGCAAGAAACCCTCCGACGTCCTCCCCGAACTCACTGCTGGTACCGATGTGGTGATTGCCAACGAAATAAATATTCGGGAGATTTTTGGCATAGCCTGTACCGATTTTATCGACGGCAGCCAGAAGTTACAAAAGGCCTTTCCTCAGGTGAAAATGGTGGTCGATACCAAGCGTACGTCGATTTCTGCATCGCATAACCTGTTGCGGGCCATCATGTGGAATGGTACCACCTTGCTCGAGACGGCCGATATAGATATCAACCCCATCGTAGACCGTGTGGGAGGTGGCGATTCCTTTATCGCAGGGCTTATCCACGGACTCATCCGTTTCGACGACCCCCAGAAGGCCCTGGAATATGGCGTGGCCGCTTCAGCCTTGAAACATACCATAGAAGGCGACGCCTTGATTTCGACAGAAGCCGAAGTGGAAGCCATCAGGCAGGGAGAGACCTCCGGTCGTATCAAGAGATAAGGTTAAAAATTCACTCATTCATCTAGGCGAAGAGGCCTGTTATTGGCCTCTTTGACAGAAAAACCGATCCAAATATGAATCAATCCTTAGTTGACTTACATGAAATAGGCATACTGCCTCTATATTATAATGCCGATGCATCCATCGTCAAAAAAGTGGTACAGGCTAGTTATAACGGGGGCGCAAGGGTGTTCGAATTTACCAACCGAGGTGAAAACGCCTTCGATGTATTCGTGGAGGTATTGGCCTTCGTGAAGGAGCATTTACCCGATATGGGCTTCGGGATCGGCACTATTTACGATGCCGCTACCGCTCAAAAGTTTATAGATGCCGGCACCGACTATATCGTGACCCCCTGCCTTAACCCCGCCGTGGGTGAAGTATGTCAGAAGGCCGGTATCCCTTGGATACCGGGTGTGACCACCCTTACCGAGATTTACAATGCCCGCCAGGCAGGTGCCGAGGTGGTGAAGCTATTCCCCGGCGACGTGGTGGGGTCCAAATTCGTGAAGGCCATCAAAGGGCCCATGGCCGACGTCAAGATCATGGTTACGGGTGGGGTGCAGCCTACGCCCGAAAGCATAGGGGAGTGGTTTGGAGCCGGTGCCTATGCTGTAGGACTGGGGTCGAACCTATTCCCTAAGGAGGTCATTGCCGCCGAGGACTATTCATGGATAGAAAAAAAGGTGGCTCAGAGCATCGCTATGGTGAAGGCCTACAGGTCGAAGGTGAAGTAACCAAGCCATATAAGCAAAAGGCCTTTCAGTCTCTAGGATTGAAAGGCCTTTTGCTTTGGGAGCCTTCGCTTACATCGGGTCGGGCTTCTTTTTAGCCAAATGGTATATTTCGTACCAATCCTGATGGTCCAATTGGATTTTTGAGGCGCTGGCCGCATTGCGAATCCTGTTTTCGGATAGGGATCCGATAATGGGCAAGGTTCCTAGCTTCATCAGCCATGCTACGGCCATCTGCTCTATGTTGGCGTCATACTTTTCACCTAGCTGCTCCAGTTTGGCGCGAAGTAGCACCGTGCGCTCTTCCGTACCATGCAATATCTTTCCGCCAGCCAAGGGTGCCCAGGCGAGTGGCTTAGAAAAGCTCTGCTTGATAAAGTCGATTCGCCCGTCGTCTATGGCTGAGGTGTTCATCAGGTTCAACTCTATATGGTTGGTCACGATGGGCAGGCGCAGGTAAGAGGCGAGCAACTGGTGCTGAAACACCGAAAAATTGGTGACCCCTATATGCAAGGCCTTCCCCGATTTGACAATCTCCGAGAGTGCTCCGGCCGTCTCCTCAGGATCTGACAAGAAATCGCTTTGTTGTAAAAGAAATATATCCAGATAATCGGTCTTTAACCGAGATAAGGAGCCATTCACACTGTCGATAATGTGCTTGGCGGAAGTGTCGTAATAGTTGAAACGCCCCGAGTCGGACCGGCGAATGCCGCATTTACTGAACAGTACCAGGTCCTTTCTGTTGAAAGACTTCTGCTGAATCAGCTTGCCGAAATGGGTTTCAATGGCGGAGTCTCCATAAATGTCCGCATGGTCAAAGGTGTTCACCCCTAGTTCCAGACAGAGGTTTACGGTTCTTTCTATCTTGTTGGTGGTTTCTGCTCCTTCGTCGGTCCATCTCCAAAAACCATATATGGCTTCGGATACTTTTGGTCCCGAATCGCTTAGACTAACTGTTTTCATCCCTAAGTAGTTTGTATTGAATTGTAAAATTACCCTATTTTCGAAAAAGGCAAGGGTAAAGCCCGCAATGACTCTCGTACGTGGCCAAGCCTATAAAGCGCTGGATATGGTAAATAAGATTGCAAATGCCTATAAAAGAAAGCATTAGCATAGGTGTAGCGCTTCGCTGGCCTCGTACTATTTTTCTAGCCTTTTGTCCCGAACAATTACAAAAAAGTCGTTTTCTATAGCCAGATAGCCATAATCGTAAACGTATTGGTACACAGTGCCCTTGAGGGTAGTGCGAACATGCGTCATCCAGTTGAAGTCGAAACCCTTGGCTAGCAAGGTCGATTTGGGGAGGGTCACCTTTCCGTCGGGGCATAGGTCTTCTAATATCCGCCTATTCTTGCGCAGCTGGTTGTTGATGTTGCGCATCAGATTATGGGAGTCGGAGTTCAGGCGGTTGTTATAACTATTCCGGCACATATCCGAACAAAATTTTTTATCGGTGCGGCCTACCAAGGGCTTGTCACATTCCAGACATTGTCCCATAGCCTTCTGTTTTTGGTTGATGAATGTTCCTTTTTTATATGCAAGATAAGCAATAATTAGGTGCTAAGTGCGGTATTTTAGATCCATTTGCAAATGCTTACAAATGTTTATAGATGACTGTAAATGCTTAATAACCGAATCGAACCAAGCCAATCCCGCACCTTTGTTGAGTCGGCTAGCAAAGGGCTTCCGGCGATGCGTTCCACTTTAAACAGATACGATCATGAACACGGTCAAATTAATGGGAAATGTCGGCAAGGAGATTCAAATCAAGGAGCTTGCCAATGGTAAAGTGGCTAACTTTTCTTTAGCTACCAACGAGAGTTATATCAATAAGAATAAGGAAGAGGTAAAAACCACCAGCTGGCACCATATAGTCGCTTATGGAAAGTTGGCGGAGCATTGTGACTCTATTTTCCAAACGGGAAAGTTCCTGGTGGTGGAAGGGAAAATAAACTACCGGGAATACCAGAACAAGGATCAGCAAACGGTGAAGGTGACCGAAATCATAGCCAGCAAGGTTGAAGAATACGTAAAGGCTCCCGCTCCTCAAGTATGAGGACTATGAATAGGGAAGAGGTGCGCCAATGGCCCTCTTCCCTTTATTTATTAGCTCAATAGCGCCTGTTTCCAGTTTTGGTAGGCGGCTTTGGTGGCTTCTACCTGCTGCTGGTCAGGGGCAATGGTCTTGACGGCCGCCAAGCCTACGAAAGCCTCGGCGCGGGTCTTGTAATAACCCAGCCCAAAACCTGCCGCACGTGCCGCTCCTTGGGCTCCATCGGTATTGTAGAGCTCCACGGTGGCGCCCGAAACATTGGCGAAGGTCTCCCTGAAAAGCGGACTTAAAAACATATTGGCCTCTCCGGCACGGATGTTCTTAAGGGACACCCCTACCGTTTCCATGATTTCCATGCCATAGTATAGCGCAAACACGATGCCCTCCTGGGCCGCACGGGTCCAGTGGGTCCTATTATGACGGCTAAATTGCAGCCCCTTAAATTGTGCACCAGGGTCCTGGTTCTCCAGCATCCGCTCGGCCCCGTTGCCAAATGGCAGGCACAGCAGCCCGTCGCTACCTACTGGAGCCTGTGCCGCCAACTCGTTCATCTCCGGATACGATACCGATCCCTGCATCAGGGTATTGCGTAGCCAGCCGTTAAGGCTACCCGTTCCGTTCACACAGAGCAGCACCCCATAGCGGGCCGCTTCGGTGAGTGGGTTGACGTGTAAAAATGTGTTGACTCTCGACTTGGGGTCGAACTTGATCTGGTCGCTCACCCCATATACCACCCCCGAGGTGCCTGCCGTAGCCGCTACTTCTCCTGGCTCGAGTACATTGAGCGAAAAAGCATTATTGGGCTGGTCGCCGGCACGGTAGGTGATGGGCGTTCCCGCCTTGAGTCCCAGCGCCTGAGCCGCCGACTCCGTTAGCTGGCCCTGCTCGGCAAAGGTGGGCATAACGGTAGGTAATAGTTCGGGAGAAAAACCAAAATATTCCATCAGAAAATCGGCCGGTTGCCCCTTCACAAAATCCCAGAATATCCCTTCAGAAAGTCCTGAGGGTGTGGTGACCACCTCCCCACTCATGCGAGCGGCCAGGTAGTCGCCGGGAAGCATAAACTTATGCACCTGGGCATATACCCCGGGTTCATGCTGCTTTACCCAGCCGAGTTTGGAAGCCGTGAAGTTGCCCGGGGAGTTCAGGAGCCGTGGAAGCACGAGGTCGGCCCCCAGGCTGTCCATGGCCTTGTTGCCTGTGTCGACCGCCCGGCTGTCGCACCAGATGATAGACGGGCGTAGGACATTCAAATCCTTATCGACCACCACCAGCCCGTGCATTTGATAGGAGATCCCTATGGCCCCTACCGACGCTGGGTCTATGCCCGACTGGCGGATCACCTCCTGGGAGGCTAAGCAGGCATTTTCCCACCAGGCCTCAGGCTGCTGCTCTGCAAACCCCGTTTGGGGTGAGGCAATGGTCATTTCTTTTTCTGGATAAAAAGCCGAGGCTACTGCCTGGCCGGTATCGGCATCGAGGATGCATGCTTTGACAGAGGAGCTACCCAAATCGAATCCTAGGAAATACATACGAAGCTTTGAATTACTATAGTTTGAACGAGATTAATACAAGGATAGGCAAATTTGAACAAAAAAAAGCATACTTGTATAGGTTATTAATTGTTAAATATACACTTATTTCTTCGAATTGTATACCATCTCCTACTGAGTTGGCCGGGGGGATCCAAATCAATAAGGTCGAGTGCACGGGCGCACTGGAGAACCATACGGCACTGCCCCTAAACCTCTATGGCGTTTCGCCTAGTCGAGCCATTTCAGCAGGACCGGGAGCCAGTCGTCAGGACGGAGGCCGATCATGACGCTGAAATTTTCGGGGTGTTCCTTTTGTATCGATCTTCCATACAAGGCTTCGGTCTGGCTTGGACCCACCTCCCGATCGGCGGCCGTGACGGGGTTGGCCAGCAAAAGGCGCTGGGTAGAGAGCCGATGCACCAAGTCGGGCAGATCGTATAGCGGTAGGGCGCCGGGTACTGCCGATATGATAAATTTGGGTTTATATAGCCTTTCCTCTGCAATAGACAGGTAAGAAACCAGGGGGTTGTGCAGTACCAGCCGCTGGAAGGGGTTGTCGATAGCGGCGGCATGCAGTAGGTCGGCGGTGAGGGTACCGCTGGCCACAGCTCCCAATACGGTCGCATCCGTTTTTGTATGCTTTATAAAATAGGATAGAACAGCTATTTCTTCGGCCCGGACGGCCACTAGGTTTTTTTGCACCAGCAGGCCCATAAACCAGAGGTTCAGGGGGGCTCCGTCGATCAGGGCGTCCCCTCCCGGGATGTTTCCGGGGCCGAGTTCTCCTATTCCGCTCAGGTCGGGAACGACCACCTCATACCCATTCCTAACCAGTTGTTCTACGGTTCCACCCGTATGGGCAGCTATGGACTTGCCCTGGTCGTCGAGATAGAGGATGGTTTTGGTAGATGCCTGGGAGGGTTTTAGCCAGAGAACAGGCAGGTAATAGGACCCACCGCCCTTTACCAGGTATTTTTCGATGGTATAGCCGGTTCTTTGGTCCCGACCCGAAAAAATAGCGTCCACTTTTGTAGCAGGCTTTTCATAGCCCGACAGGCCGATCACCCGATTCATCAGGGTCTTCTCGTATCCGGGGTTGGCTTTACGGTACTTTTCCCTGTTTTCCACCATCTGTTGGACCGTGGTTTTGTTGAGTGAAAACATACTTTCCGCTTTAAGAGAAGGAGGGGATACCATCAGTTCCTCTTCCGTCAGAAGCTCCACTTATTGGTCTTTTGAACTGCCGGGGTTGTTGAGGTATTTCTGGAAGAAGGCATAGGTGCTTTCCCTATTTTTGAGAGTAGAGGCATGGCCGGCATCATCTTCGGTCATGTTCATATGTTCGATTTTACCAAAGGCTTTAAAGGCCTTTCGGGCCTCTATATAGCTGTCCCTTGCGCCTTGTATGCTAAACATATCTCTGGTAGTGGCCACAATCAGGGTGGGCTTGGGGGCGCGTACCTCTAGCAAATCGGCCAGGTCGAGTCCATTTTTTAGGGCATGGAGCAGGTTTTGTTCTGCATCCTGCGGCCCATTGGAGCGGAGGAGCTTGTCGAAAGACGTAATATAACATTCGGGGGCGGCGGCGAGGATGCGGTCGTCGACGGCGGCGATATAGGCACTCTGGGTGCCCCCTCCCGACCTGCCCGTAATGCCGATTCGGAGCGGGTCGACCTCCGGCCGGCTGAGGAGGTAGTCGACCGAGCGGATGCCATCCCAGATAAAATATTGGGCAGGGGATATGCCCGCCAGAAAGGACTGGGCTCCGGGATAGGAATGCTCCTTGGTAGCGCCTTTAAAGAGGTCGGTATCCTGGTATTGGATGCGCTCCCCTTGACCGATGGGGTCGAAGGCCAGGACGATAAACCCCTTGCCGACGTAGTTTAGGATCATTTGCTGATAGGTTTCGCTGCGGAAGCCTTGGTCGGTATGTCCGCTGCAAAAAATAATGGCCGGGGCTTTTTGGGCGCGCTGATTGGGCAAAAACAGGGCGGCCGATACATAATATCCCGGGCGCGACTGGTAATAAAGTTTTTCTACAGAGTAACCCGTCTTGTGCAATACCCCCGTGACAACGGGCTGGAGGGGTGTTTTTTCTGGAAAGGGTCCCAGGGCTTTGGCCAGCTGCTGCCGCACATAAGCCTGCCGTCGTTGCCAGTCGGTTTGGGTCTGTAATTTGCCGATCTCACCCTGTCTTTTCTCCAACAGGGAAAAGGCACGGTCACTGAGCCCCTGGTATAAATACTGGCTGGCGTTCCCTCTTTCTAGCTTCCAGTAATCATATACAGTCGGTACTTCCTGGGCCCGGAGTGGAGCGTGCACTGCCATGCAAAGGGTTATGAAAATGGGGGTTAGGAATTTCATAGGGTCATTCTAAAGGTTAATATTGGGGGTTTAGCTATTTCACTTCCCTGCAAATGTCGAGGGTGCTACCAAGCTGACGGTCCATCGGTGCAAATACCCTAAAAGTCGTATTTAGGTATACGCGATCAATGAACGACAAAAGGTGATTAAGGAATAGAGCATCCAGGGCAGAAATTCTACCGTTGTCGTTAGGGGTAAAATAGGGGGGGGAGGACAAGTTACTGGTGGAAGAGTGCGGACACCAAGGGCCTTTCGTTTAGCTATGACGGAGCCAATCGGCTACTCAGTAGCACGGGAATAGGTGGCTATGGCGATACGGAAAGTGGCATTACTTTCGAGTCGTGCGCGACCCCGGAACAACGGGAATATCATGACTTTGATGCGGGCTGGTGCGGCTGTTGATAACCTTTCTTATTCGTACGCAGGCAAGCGGCCGGGCGGCGTTCCGCTTTCGGCGGTCAATGATTCGAGTGGAATTAATACGGGGGTCAAAAGCGGCGGAAGCAGTTATACATACGACAACAACGGAAACATGCTCACCGACGGCAACCGGGGGGCTACGCTTACTTACAATTTTCTCAATCTGCCAAAGACCGTTGCTGTTGGTGGGAAGAATTTTACTTACGACTATGAGTCGTGCGCGACCCCGGGCTTGGTACAAAACATAAATATGCTGGGGATACGATTACCGCCAAATATGCAGGTTTTTTTGAGTATGATGCTTCGAATGTGTTGAAACGAATTGCTACTTCGGAAGGGCAATTGGTTCCATCTGGTGATACGCTTCGCTTTGACTATTTCTTGAAAGATCATCTGGGGAATGTGAGAGTTGTTTTTAGTGAAAAAGGAGATATCTTGCAACAAACTGATTACTATCCTTTTGGGTTGGAGATCGATCGAAACAGCCCAGTTCAAATCCCAGCGGCACGTAACGCCATTAACCGCTACAACTTCCTGGGTAAAGAAACTCAGGTTGCTACGGGATATATTGATCTTCAAGCACGGTTCTATGATCCGACCGTTGGGCGGTTTATGCAGATTGATCCGGTTACGGATACTCAGGAAGATCAATCCACCTATCAGTATGGCTGGAATAACCCTATCTTGCGGAGCGACCCTAATGGTACTTACCCAGACGGGCCTGGTGATGACCCTTTCCTGATCGCAAGGCTGGTAACAACGGCGTTCTTTGATACCAAGCATGCGATCATTAATACGGCGGCAAGGGCCTTTGGTTCCGATATTCGAGCTGGTTATAAAGTCGAAGGTGGGCAGCAGGTATTCGAGACCCAGATCAGCAGACAAGCGGTTGACAATTCGCTATCCAGGCAGGTAAGAGAAGCAGTAAATGCGATCGGTGATGTGGCTTTAGTAGCTACTGCGGGATCAAGTCCAGCAAACCCTGGCAATTTGCTTTCTAAGACCAGTGTAGAATCTCAGGTTGTGAAGGCAGGAAAAGAAGTAGCCAATGCTGCGGTCCATGCGAATTCAAAAGCAAGTGAAAAAATCAACACTTTATATAAACTTGAGACCAAGAAAGGAGAATATTTGAAAACTGGTATTACTTCAAAAGCCACACCTGAAAAGCGATATTCCAATAAATTTATGCTTGGTAAGGAAATGAAAAAAATAGATTCTGGAAGTCGTACTGATATGCTCAAAAAAGAAAGAGGAATTGTAGAAACCAACCCTGGCCCTTTAAATCGTGAACCTTGGGCAGGGAAGAAGAAACCAAATGAATAAGATGATTGGATATTATTTAAGTACAGGTGACGAAGAAGTGAGTAATATGTTCAGCCCTTATGTCTGGAAAGAAAATGGTCTCGATACATTGATGGATTTGAAACTAGCTAAGAAAAATTATGGCGATGATTTGGACTTGTTGCTCATTCAATATTACGTTGAAGGAAAATTCAGTTCCTATCTACCTGAAGAGCCAAAGGTTGGCAATTACTTGAAAAAGAACAAGGATATTGCTGTGGCCATAGCTGTAACACGCGATGTATTCCATGACCGGAACGAATTTGAACGGCGTGAGTTTATTGTGAACAGCACATTAAATGCTATTGAACTTGTTAGGAAAAGACTTATTAAAAAAAAGCTGGACATCGACTTTGACAGCCTCATTAGGGATGTAAAGGAACTGGCATATATTTATTTGAAAAGAGAGGAGCCTTATTCAAAAGTTTAAGAATCTAAAACAAGCATTACTTGAACGGAAACATGACTTCTGATGGGAATCGGGGGGCGGTTTTAACCTAAAGTTCCCGAAACGTCGGCCCGGCTGAATTTACCCAAAACCGTTGCTGTTGGTGGGAAGAATTTTACTTACGACTATGAGTCGTGCGCGACCCCGGGCGCGGAAACAAACATAAATATGCTGGGGATACGATTACCGCCAAATATGCAGGTTTTTTTGAGTATGATGCTTCGAATATTCTGAAACGAATTGCTACTTCGGAAGGGCAATTGGTTCCATCTGGTGATATGCTTCGCTTTGATTATTTCTTGAAGGATCACCTAGGCAACGTGAGGGTGGTTTTTGATGAAAGTGGGAAAGTTTTACAACAAACGGATTATTATCCCTTTGGGCTAGAGATCAACAGAAATCAGCCCATTGTGAGGTTGAATGCTAGGAATGGGGTGAATCGTTATCTTTACAACGGTAAGGAATTGCAAGTGGGAACGGGGTATGTAGAGTATGGTGCAAGGATGTATATGCCGGAGATTGGGAGGTGGGGCGTGGTGGATCCTGTGACAGAGAAGATGCCTTCAAGCTCTTCTTATTCTTATGCTTTCAATAATCCATTGAGATTTATTGATGTTGGTGGACTAATACCTTATCCAATCACAATTCGATCATTTGCTCCTTTTAGCTCTTTTGGTTTTGGTTTCCACGGAGACAATAGAGGCTTTTCTACAAGTGCTAATGCAAGCGCAAGAGCTCATCAAAGGATTAATTTTGACACTGACAAAACATCAATTTCAGCGCAAGCTTGGAGTTCCCCTACCTATATGAGCTCAAACCCAAACGGTGCAAAAAGAGCTTTACCGTCAATTGAATTTACTAATGGCTTATCAATTAAGGATGGGGGAGATTCAAGGACATTTGGTTTTGGTACACATTCTGCTGCTGCAAACCCAAAAACACCGCCTGGTACACCTGATATTGGTGTCTTCTCTAACTTTTCAATTACTGAGAATAAGAAGGCGGGGACACTATCACTTAGTGGTCAATTGACAGGTGATAACTTTCCAAGTACAGAGGCTTTTATTAATGATCCTAGCGGTCAAGGTCTATTTTTGGGCGTTGGACAAATAGGTGCGGATGTTGGAAGAAACACCGGTCCATTTACAGAGCTTCCAGGGCAAAATAGTGACAACCCGATTACCAGCTTTAATTTGACAATTACGACTGACAAAAAAGGTAATTTTACAGGAGTTCAATCCGGTGGTAAAACTTATAGTATCGCAGATTGGAATAATCAATTCTCAAATACTAAACCTAAAAAGGAAAACCAATGAGAATTTACATAGTTTATATATTTACAGCGACTTTAAGTTCATGGGTAATTGCATTTTATCTAGGAATTTCTGCTGGTTTTGCTAGTTACCTTCCTGTTTTGGCATTGTTGGGCACAATTATTCTATTTGTTTTTGCTGCTCCAATGCTTATGTATTATCGCCGATCAGGCCTAATAATAGGCCTGATTGGCTCTCTATCAATATTGCCTTATAGCCTTATGCTTTTGAAAGGAATTCTTGAAGATGGAGTCCTAAATTGGGGGATATTACTTGCACTGCCCACTCTTTTAACAATAATTAGTATCTGTCTTACGGGAATGGCTTTACTTGGTAAAGCAACAATGGCCATTATTCCAAGTAATCCAATAGCAAAGTTAGTATTAGCGGGTAGCCCTATTGGATTGTTTGTATTGTACATTCTCATTTATGGCAGATACTGGGATTGGGGAATGTTTAAAATATAAAAGCTTTGTATAACAGAACAGGCTCCAGAACCGGAGCCTGTTCTATTATACAGCATATTGCTTTTTGGAATTAAAATCACGTATCAGCACATCGATGACCATAAAAATCTGTTTACGGTCCGCATCGGGCCGGGCTGCGTTCGGCATTTTAGAAACCTCCTGAATCCGGTCCAAGGTTGGCTTGTCGAGTTCCAGATCAGAACTATGAAAAGCCCGTAAAATTTCGCAAAATCTATTGATATTACTACCCCTTTGGGCTAGAGATTGATAGAAATACGCCCGTTGTGGGGTTGAATGCCAGGAATGGGGTGAACCGATATCTTTACAACGGTAAGGAGTTGCAAGTGGGTACGGGGTATGTAGATTATGGAGCTAGGATGTATATGCTGGAGATTGGGAGGTGGGGCGTGGTGGATCCAATGGCCGAGAAATATTCTAATTTATCCCCTTATGCCTACGTAGCCAACAATCCTTTGAAATATATTGACCCCGATGGGAAAGATATTATTTTAGTGGTTTCAAGAGATAAAAATGGAAATGCGGATCTAGCATTAAGGTATCAGAACAATAAATTTTACAATCAAGATGGGTCGGTATATAAGCAAAGTTCCATAACGGGTCTATCCAACCGAGTCCTAGGGGCATTAAATAACATAAGAAAATCGGACTCTTATTTGGAAAAAATAATTTCAACTTTGGAATCAACCAAATCTGCTGATCATATTATTGAATTTACGCATAACGTGCAAGGATCAAAAGTAAAAGGTAACCCTAATGATGTTAATCCTAAAAGCTCATTAATGCTCCTTGATTCAGATAACTTATTTAAACCGCTAAATAGTGGAGAAGACAAGAATTTGGAATCAACTATAGCTCATGAACTCTCTCACCAATATGACCGGGAAACTGGTAGGAAAAATAGAAATATCTCAATCGATGATAAAGGAACTGAAAGAGATCCTAACGAGATTCGGGCAGTTAACGTTGAAAACAGATATCGAGTTAATAATAATATGGAGCTTAGAACACATTATGGCGGGAAAATCGATAGAAGAAAATTAGAAGATCCAAAAAAAAGGAAACAAAATGAGAGTAACTAATTTTATCATTGTACTTATGCTATTTGTAATCGGGTGTTCGAAAAAGGAAGACTGCGCTAAAAACAAACACTTAGATACATTATCATCTGAATATATAAAGCTTCAAAGTGTAGAGGGTAAAGAATTTTGCTTGCCTTATGATGGACTTACCACTGTTACACCTTTCGACTATATGCATTTGGAGGTTGGGCAATCTGAAAGAAAAAGAATCCTTTGCGGGATTGTTAAACTAAGCAATGCTGAGTTTAACAAAATAAGGGAAAATTCCGAAACTCCAATCTTCGAAATCAGTTATGAAATTAGCAAATTTGGGTTAGATAGCATAATGACTTCTGCAATGGATTCTAGTGGAATTCTGAAAGTTCAAGATTTAAAAGGTAAAGTTAGAGGAAATGTCATTGCTCATGCAGTCAGTAAGGGTTATTCCGTTCATTTCGATGATTACCGGGGAAATTATTATTGGACCAAAAATTAAAAATGCAAAAAACGTCCCTCTTGCGTTATTTTTTGCCATTTGTGTAATAGGAAAACTTTCAATACTCTGAAAAATCCATTTAAATTACTACCCCTTTGGGCTAGAGATCGATAGAAACAGCCCCGTTGTTGGGTTGAATGTGAGGAATGATCTTAACAGAAAACTTTATCTTGGCAAAGAATTACAAGTTGGTACAGGGTATTTAGACCTTTCCCGACGCTTCTATGACCCGACCATTGGGCGGTTTATGCAGGTGGATCCGCTGTCCGAAAAGATGCCAGTTTGGTCTCCTTATAGTTACGGCTTTAATAACCCAATTATATTTGTTGATCCGCCGGGGATGGCACCCACATCACGTCTTAACACCCATACGTCCGCTTCGGCAGGGGGGGGGGGGCAATATATTCAATTGATTCATATCATGGCCAGTAAAACCAAAGTGGTGCAGAAGATTTATTCACAATAATCCATTGCATGAGCGCTGGAATGGGGCCGATAAGCCAGAAAACTATGCATGGTCTTCGGCCGAATAGTATAAAACAGGAATTGATAAGTTTGGTTTTAAATACAATATAATGAAAGATTCTAAGGCATTTGTCGGTGGGCTGTGGAGAGACAGACCACCGACAAGACGTATAAGCTAAGAGGGTTGGAATAAATGCCCTTACCCTTCAATAAAAATGTATTTTAGATGCGAAAAGTTTTATACATTTATTTTTATCTTCATTATTTCTAACCCCGATTGATTAACCTATTGATTTATGAACAAAAGAGACTTTCTCAAAAATGCAGCCGCTTTATCTTCCCTAGCCATGTTACCTGCCGAATCATGGGCGCTGTCGGCCGACAAGCGTCTAAGGACCGCTCATGTGGGTTTGGGCTCCATGGGGAAAGCCGATTTGGAGTCTATTTCCTCACATAGCCAAGTGGATGTGGTGGCACTTTGCGATGTGGACTCCGCAATATTGGCCGATGTAAAATCTCGATTCCCCAAAGCGAAGACCTATAAAGATTACCGGGTGATGCTCAAAGAAATGAGCAAGGAAATAGATGCGGTGATAGTGTCCACTCCCGACCATACCCATGCGCCAGCCTCTATGATGGCGATGGAAATGAACAAGCCCGTTTATTGTCAAAAGCCCCTCACGCATTATGTAAAGGAGGCGAGAGCCATGGACAAAATAGCCAAAGACAAGAAGCTGGTAACCCAAATGGGTATTCAGGTACATTCTTTTTATGACTACAAGCTGGCTACATTGCTCATCCAATCGGGTATTGTGGGGAAGGTGCACACCGTAAGGGCTTGGTCGCCCAAAAACTGGGGATATAATGGACCCATTCCTGAAACCGCCGATGCTGTTCCTAGTAATTTGGATTGGAATTTGTGGCTAGGGACTTCTGCCGAAAGACCCTACAAAGATGGATTCTACCATCCGGGCAACTGGCGGAAGCTCATAGACTACGGCTGTGCTACTTTGGGCGATATGGGGGTGCATATATTTGATACGCCCTATAATGCCTTGCAGCTGGATGTGCCAAGGACCATCACGACCAATTGTAGGAAGCCTAACGGATTTGGGTACCCTGAAAAGAATATGGTGACGTATGAATTTCCAGGAACAAAATATACCACCGACACCCTCAAATGGGTCTGGTACGACGGTGTGGGGGCCGATCAGCAAAGGGAAGATTTGATGCTTCCCGATGGTGCGGACCTTCACGACCAAGGGGCTATGTTTATAGGAGAAAAAGGGAGACTGTATTTACCACATTTCCAGGTAATGCCCAAGTTGATCGTCGATGGTAGTTATAAAGATATCGATATCACCCCATTCAAACTTAGTGAGCCAGTACGCGAGTATAGTTCAGAAGTGCACAAGCATTATCATGAGTTTGTGGATGCCTGTCTAGGAAAGGCTACTTGTAGCGCACCATTTTCTTACGCCTCGCGACTCACCGAAACCATATTACTCGGCGTCATTGCAGGTCGCTTCCCCAACAAAACATTGCACTGGGATGCCAAAAAGGCCCAGTTTGCCGAAGAAGAGGCCAACCAATATCTGGGTGGAATGTATAGGAAGTTCTAGTCCGACTCTTCGTATTCCCCCACCAGGACAGGTCATGGTGGGGGGATACGTTTATTGGCGTGCGCACCATCCTGTCGCATTTAGGGGAGATGACGACTATACTTGGATTATGGGGCTATCGCCCCTTTTTGGGTTTGGCTATCAAAACGATAATATCGATAAACTTCTGTCTTAAGAAAACCTGTAAATACTAGGAAGAGCAGATATCATCTGGTATTGCACCAGAGTATGGTTTGGAATAATGGAGTTTTATAAATTTACCGAATTAGCTGAAGCCCGCCTTTGTAATACAAAATGGCTCCGTTTTTCATTTCGGCTTCCACCTTATAAGTATATATTCCGGGAGGGCTCATTAAGCCATCGTATAGGCCCGTCCATCCCTGGTTAGGATCGGATGGTGCAAAAGAATGGTTATAGAAGATTACTTGGCCCCATCGATTATAAATGGTCAAATGGGTGATTTTCTTGATACAGTCTCCTGCTAATACATAAAATACGTCATTTAACTGATCGTTATTGGGTGAAAATGCATCTGGTATAGAAACACCACAAGGTATAACGGTCAAAGTTATTTTGGCTGTTCTGGCACATACTTCCTCAGGGTCGGATACGATGACCGAAAAAACCTCTGACATCATGGGCTTGGCCCAAGGCCGATCACAATCCCAGCAAGAGAGGCTCATGCTTTCATTCCATCGGTATAGGTAATTGTCATTTGGCGGATCGGCCAATATTTCTATTTGGGTACTGTCGCCTTGGGTGATCGATAGGCGTGGGGTCCAGGTCAGATCTAACTTTAAAACGGTAAGGTGCGTGGTTACAAGGCTATCACAGCGATTGGGCCGGGGGATGGTATTGATGAAAGTGCCTGTTTGATAGTAGGTGGAGTCCCCAACCCACAGGGTATCACCTTCACAAATAGCTATATGCTGGGTATACTTTGGGACCGGGTTGACGGTCAAAACTAAGGTTACCGTACTGTCACAGATGCTTGATTTTAAAACATTTCTAACGAAAGTCCCTGAGGTGCGATAAACGGTATCCCCTACTGTAACTTCCTCTCCATCACAAATTGTTTTTAGAAGTGTAGATTCGGCTTTTTTATATGCGATGGTATAGTCCAATTGAAATTCGCAGGACTCATTTAAACTACCTAGCGGCAGCAGTTTGACGGAATAAAGATCGCCAGCTGAGGCCTTTACGGAGCTGGTTTGAGCGGTACTGCCATTACTCCAAGTATATTTTGCAAAACCTGCAGGAGCCACAAGGGTTACATTTCCGGCTTCGTCGGGACATAAAGAGGCCTGTTTAATTTCAGATTTTAAGCATTCTGCATCAAAATAGGCATAGCCAAAATGTCGCTGCCTAGTGCAGCCATGAGCGGTAACTTCCATGGTGATTTGCTCTCCGATGTAATTCCTTAAATCGATGGCTCCATACGTCCAATTTCTATATTGTATGTCGCCAGACGCCATAAAACCATCAACGGTATCGTTTCCTTGTAACTGCACATCATAATTACTACAGGCGAGTTCCTGTCCCTGGCTATTATAAATCACAATGTTGAACCCAGGTTTCTGATAAGGCTCATGCCCCGCATTCCCATTTCCGTTAGCGCCAGAATTCTGTAGTACAACCGCAAATTTATACTGTAGGAGGGTATTGTCGGCTGTAACCGTAAAATTGGTTTTGAGCCTAGAATAATGTCCTCCTTCGGTAATGTTTCCAATTCTGATGGAATGGGTGCTTCCCGGCGCCACCATGGGAATGGAGGGTATTTTGGGGTCATTTCCGTCGGTCAAATTGGTAATATAATGATCATTGGAACCACTTTGCTCGGCACTATAAACAGTTTTTTGATTGGCATCGGTCACGGTACCATAGGTAAGTGTCCAGCCGCTCGTTGTGCCCAGCTCAAAACCAATGTTTTCACATCCAACCTGCCCATGAGAATGGTGCAGTACCCCTAAAGAGAAAAGTAAAACCAGTAAAGTTTTTTGCATGTATAAGTTGCTAACAATAAAAGGAATAGGGTCATATTACAATCAAAAGTTACGTTAAAAAAAACTATACTGTTGCATTGAAAAAATTAAATATCTTCCATTCTCCATCTTATTTTATAAGCTTTCCATAAATTAGTATCTACTGGAAAGAGTTGGGGTGTTAAGGAAAAAATTGGATTGGCGTTGCTGGGAGGGGAATATTGATATTTTTGCAAATAAATCTATATGCTTTGTCTGTATAAAGACTAGTAGTGTGAAAAACTGGAGAGGCCCCCTTAGTGATTTTGATTATGAATATAAAACCGGAGACAATTTAAATGGATCGTAGCACTACCTTAAAAAAAATTGGAGTATTTAGGGTTAAAAATACGGTCAAAATTTTTGAACTTTAGCCGAAGGGGCCCTACTTTTAGTTCGATTCTAGAAGTATTATAATTTCGATCTGGTATCGCATCGGTTTTAAGCTAATATTCACAGCGAGCGGAATTAACTGATAAGGCAGGGTACAATCAGTCCAATTAATTTTTTAAATACTATGCCCCAGGCTATCTCTTTAACTAAAATTCAAACCAACATCGGTTATTTCACACTATTGGTCTACGCAATATTGTATTTTACCAGTTCTAAGGGAATCAACTGTTCTAATGATGGTAGTCATTTTGCATTAGCCAAATCAATCTACTACAACCATAAAACAGAAATCACTCCATTTTTCGGATATGTGAAAGATACCGATTATGCCGTAAAAGATGGAATTATATATTCGGATAGGTTACCAGGAAATGCGTTTCTCATGCTTCCTTTTATTGCCTACTCCAATTTCTTTGAGTTTGTTAGCAAAAGCAGTTTTGGTAACAAGTTTGAAGCCGATATCATAGCCGTCTTATTCCTCCCCAATATATGTGGCATTTTAGGCTTGGTTTTGATGTTTCTTCTCTATCTGAAAATCGGCTTTGGTTTTAATTTGGCCTATTTATCTACGATTATTTATGGAGTTTCCACCCTTCATTGGTTTGAGTCGGTGCATGCTTTTTCTCATGCACCTTCCATGCTTTTTGTAATGATGGCGGTTTACCTTGCTATTATTTCGATCAAAGATATAAACAGAGATAAACGATACTTGTATGTGGTCGCAGCGTTAATTGGGTTTTCTACGCTTATTGAACTACAAAACATACTTTTTTTCTTCCCCATCTTTCTGTACATTTTTGTATCAGCGAAGGTCGATTTTCGGGAATTTAGGTCGTGGGTTCCCATTCTATCGGGCTGCGTAGCCCTATTGACGTTCTTTGTCGGATGTCTTGTTTATTACAATTACATTACATTTGGGGAGCTCTTATTAAAAAGCAATACCTATAATCCTCATTTTCCCGAAGAAAAGTCCTTTAGTAGCGCCCTTTCAGGCAATTCCATACTAGGCTTAGATAAGCTTTTAACCAATTTCTCTAATATTAATTTATATGTAAACTGGCAAAAGGGAGTTGGGAATGATATCCCCGGTTTATTGGTTTCCTCCCCAATACTTCTTTTGTCCATTTGGGGATTTGTGCCATTTTTGAAAAGGGAAAAAAACATGGCCTTGCTTTTTTTGTTAATGATCGGCATTTCTATTGCTATCGCCGCTTTTCACAAAACCACGCTTACACGGCACATTTTCACCATTAATCCATTTTTTTACTTCCCTATCATTTATTCCTTCCGATATATTTGGAGAGCCAAAAAGTTTAGGATTATGGGTTTGGGGCTCGTCGCCTTATTAGTCCTGATAAGTACCTTTCGTATCGCTTACGTAATTCACACTTATTATGGACGAGGTAGCAGGGGTATTTTCGGATTCCAATCAGAAATAGTATCATTTGTTGTTTTTTACACTTCCTTGGCAGCCCTTTTTCTTATACTTACCGGAATACAAAAGAAACTCAAGAAGGTTTGATCAAATAGAGTGTTCCTAACCCCTTGATACCTAAAACCATCTTAAAATCTCACCCCTCAAAAAATGGAAAAAGGATCCGCATGGTTTAAAAATATTCTACTGGTTATGGTTGGTCTGGCCTTGCTAGGAGGAGGTGTCTATTTTTTGAAGGATAAAATGGCCTTCTTCGTCGATTCCGTTCCCACAGAAGGGGAGGTGGTGGAGGTAACCACTATTAAAAGCAGAAGCAGGGACTATTACTACCCCGTCATTCTGTTTAAGGCTAGCGACGGCCTAAGCTATACATTCACTTCCGAAACAGGCACCAGTGCGGCATTTGACTATTCCAAGGGTGATATCATAAATATCAGATACCTAAAGGAGGATCCTCAAACGGCCAAAATGAATAGTTTTATAGAATTGTGGGCGCTGCCCATGGCGCTGCTCGTTGCGGGACTGACGGTATTGCTAAGTGGAGGGAACGCCCTTTACAGGAAGTTCAAACGAGCCTAGAGGCGTCGGGCTAAGCCCTATCGGTAGCGCTCTCCTGCATATTGCTGGCGGTATTTGAGTGGGGTTATGCCGTGAAGCTCTCCGAATTTTTTGTGGAAGAACTGTAGCGACTCATAGCCACAGGCATAGCCGATCTGCGCGACGGTGTCGTCCGTGTCGAGCAGCATTCTGGCGGCCATATTGATGCGGTATTCGTTGAGGAAGACGAAAAACGATCGACCCATCATTTTAGTAAAAAAACGAGAAAACGACTGTTCCGACATATTCACCAGGTCCGACAATTCTTTGAGGTAGACCTTCCGGTCAAAATGTGCCCCTACGAAATCATGAATCTTGGCCATGCGGGTGCTGTATTCTGTGGGCAGGTCGTCGGTGAAGCTGGTTTCGGACAGGGTTCTATAGGGACATTTGGCCAGCTGGGCGAGCAGCGTCAACAGTTGCAGGTAGAGGTCGGGACCTTCGAGCTGGGGGAAGGTCTTGAGTTGGGCAATCAACGGGGCGGAATCTTGTTTGTCAAAAATAATCCCTTTAGAGGCCGTTTTGAGCATATCGAATATAGGGGCTAGCTCGGGGACCTTGGGGAACACCCCTACGTTCCATTGCACCACCACCGACCGGGAGAGGCCTTCCTGCTGGGTGCTGTTTTTCCAGCAATGCGGTAAGTTCGACCGCAGCAACACCAATTCGCCCGGCTGATAGCTGCCCACATAGTTTCCGATGAACTTGGTGCCTACACTCTCTTCAATATAGGTCAGCTCATGCTGGGGATGAAAATGCCAGGGCGTTTCAAAGTTTTTTTTGGCATAGTAAAACCCCATAATCGTACGCTGCTCTCCAAGATGTATGGGTTCTAATATCGGCTTCATACCATCGGCGGTTGATCGGTCGCTGTGTTTAATACTGTATTCTATCGCTAGCGATACAAAAATAATACAAAGACAACAGAATAGTTTACTTATTGGTGAAAACAGGCGAGGTATTTGCCGTAGAAACGCCCAATCTTTGTGTTCTCGGAATATTTAAAACATATATATATAATATTATAATATGAAAAACAGCACGCTTCCCGATCCCTTCGAGCAGGCTCGATTGGAAAAAGGCTACGGAGAAATGGACGACCAGAACGATCCGGTTACGATGGTATTAAGACTTAAGGACGTACGCAAATGTGCGCATAACTGGAAGTCCTACAGCTCGGAGGCGGTGCCTGGGCGGATCGTAGTACCTTCGGAAGTGAATATTCGGGATATGCGGCAGATCCCCTTCGAGGTCGATCCGCCACGCCATGGCGCATACAGGGCTTTGGTAGAGGCCTGGTTTAAGCGCCCGCTGCAAGCCGAATACCAGCAACGCCTCACCGATCAGATCAGCGGTATCGTAGATCAGTTTGTGGGGCAGGAGCGGGTGGAAGTGGTGAGTGAACTGGCCCTGCCCTTGCAGTCGAGGGCGCTCACCCTGTTGCTCAATACCGATTATGGCGAATCAGAGAAGTGGATATCATGGGGCACCCACGTGTTTCGTAGTGAGGGAGTGGCGTTGGATGGGGATAAAGCCACCGTGCTTTACGATTATATAGACGAGCAGATAGAAAGGGCCCAAAAACAACCCAGTGGGGACTTGTACTCCGTGCTTTTAGATTCGGAAATAGACGGCCGGAAAATGACTCCTGAAGAGGTAAAGGGCGTATTGGTGCTGACTTTTGCCGGTGGGCGCGACACGGTGATTAATGCCGTTACCAACGCTATAGCCTATTTTGCGGAGCACCCAGAGTCTTTGGCTCGGCTACGCCAGGAACCCGACATCACTGGGAGGGCCGTAGAGGAGATGATTCGGTATTTTTCGCCCCTTACCCAAATGGGCCGGGTGGTGATGGAAGATAGCCAGGTTTGTGAGCATGCCGTAAAAGCCGACAGCCGGATTTCTTTGTGCTGGGCCTCCGCCAATAGGGACGCTGCCGTATTTGAAAATCCCAATGAAATAGTACTCGACCGGAAGATTAACCCACATGTGGGCTTCGGCTTTAGCCATCATAACTGCCTAGGGGCTACCCACGCCCGACAGATCATGAAGATATTGCTCCAAACCCTAGCTGAAAGGGTTAGCACCATCGAAATGCTGGATTTTACAGAAAATATAGAGGAACTCGATGAGTTTAAGCGTAAGGTAGGCTTTCATAAATTATCCGTAAAAATTAATCCCATAAATCATTAATCCCATGGCTCAAATAACCTTTATCACCAACGACAATCAGACCATTACCTTAGAAGGCACCGCCGGGTCGGTGATGGCCCTGGCCGTAGAGAACGGGGTGAGTGGCATCGACGGCGACTGTGGTGGGGTATGCTCCTGCGCTACCTGCCATGTGCATGTGGCACCCGAAGATATGCATAAAACGGGACCAGCTTCCGAAATAGAGACCGATATGCTCGAACTCGACGATAATGCCAACGAGTACAGCCGTTTGTGCTGCCAGATAGAAATCAGTGGGGCCTTGGATGGCATAGTGCTGACGGTGGCCAATTAAATAAAAAAATGATGACTGAAATGCCAACAAAGAAGCCAGTCTGTGTGGTGATAGGGGCGAGCCATGCCGGGGTAAATTTCGCTTTTGCCTTGCGAAAGGAAGGATGGGAGGGAGAGATACTCCTCTACGATGCGGACCCCGAGCTGCCTTACCACCGTCCCCCACTGTCGAAAACCTATCTGAGCAACGACGATGGGCTAGATAAAAACCGGTTACAGGCTGCCGAGCGTTATAACAAGGAACAAATAGTGCTGAAACTCGGTGAGACGGTCGTTTCTATGGATGGCCAGGCCAAGCATATCGTGCTGGCCGATGGGGGTATTCAGCCATACGACAAGCTGGTACTGGCTACAGGGGCTCGCCCCTTTATGCCCCCCATCAGGGGTATAGACCAGGCCAAAAACCTTTTTCCGTTGCGTACCGCCGCCGACGTAGCGCATATAAGGGAGGTATTAAGGCTGGGAACTTCCAAAGAAGTGGTGATTATTGGAGGAGGGTATATTGGGCTGGAGACGGCGGCCTCCCTGAGAAAGCTGGGAGCATCTGTGACGGTCCTGGAGAGGGAAGAGCGGGTATTGGCCCGGGTAACGGCACCCGAAATGTCTGCCTTTTTTAACGACCTTCATGCGGCGCATGGGGTGAAAGTTTTTACTTCTAAAAATGTAGTGGCTATAGAGCCCCATGGAGAGGCGAATGAGGTGCATTGTAGCGATGGAACGGTGTATAAGGCCGACCTGATCGTGGTAGGGGTGGGGATCGTAGTCAATAAAGAGTTGGCCCAACAAGCCGGCCTAACCATTGATAATGGAATTAGAGTCGACGCCTCCGCACGGACCAGCGACGAGTCGATCTTTGCCATTGGCGACTGTACCTACCATTACAACCCACATTATGGCCGATATGTGCGACTGGAGTCGGTACAGAATGCCGTGGACCAAGCCAAGGTGGCGGCAGCCGCTATAGCCGGCAAGGAGCCCGTTTACGATACATTGCCTTGGTTTTGGTCGGACCAGTACGACGTGAAGCTGCAAATGGTAGGCCTTTCACAGGGCTATAACCAGGTGCTGGTGCGGAAGGAAGCGGAGAACCCAAATAGCTTTTCGGTCTGGTATTTCCTCGACGAAGTGTTGCTAGCGGTAGATGCCGTTAATCAGGCCAAGGCCTATGTATTGGGTACTAAACTGATAAAAGGAGGGCAACGCATCGACAAGACCCAGCTAGCCGATCCTACCGTGGACTTCAAGTTGGCCAACCTTCTTAGTGAATCAATCTAAAAGCTCCAATGGTGTGAGCTTTCTAAAAACTATATAAAATATGTCAGTTACATCAAAAAGTGCGGTGGCTACTGGTACGGGTGGTTTTGTGATCGACCAGGTGGTGGTGCAGGATCCCGAGTCGGACGAAGTAATGGTAAAAATGAAGGCTGCCGGCCTCTGCCATACCGACTACGATTCCTTGTCGTGGGGTAAACCCATCGTGATGGGGCACGAAGGGGCGGGAATCATCGTGAAGGTAGGAGCGGCGGTAAAGGGACTAAAGGAGGGCGACCAGGTGATCCTCAATTGGGCGACGCCTTGCTTGCACTGCTTCCAATGCCAAGAAGGAAACCAACATATTTGTGAGAACCACTCCCCGGTAGTAGCCGGTGGAAACGGACATACTCCCGGACACGCTCATCTGGAAGGGAGCCAATGGAAAGGCCAGGCCATCGAAAGATCGTTTAACCTGGGTACCCTGAGTGAGTATGTTTTGGTGAAAGAGTCGGCCGTAGTGAGGGTGGAGGAGCCTAATTTGAACTTCTCGGCCGCCAGTATCATCAGTTGCGGGGTGATGACCGGCTATGGTTCGGTGGTGCATGCCGCTAAGCTGGAAGCGGGTAGCTCGGCAGTCGTTTTGGGCTGTGGCGGAGTGGGCCTCAATGTGATCAACGCCTGCCAAATCTCCGGTGCGGGGCGCATCATCGCCGTCGATATCAATCCGCATAAATTGGAGTTGGCCCGGCAGTTTGGTGCCACCGACTTGTTATTGGCTGAGCGCGACGACACGGGTTTGCTCAGGGCCGCCCAGCGAGTAAAAGACCTGTTGGGAGGGCGTGGAGCGGACTACGCCTTCGAGTGCACCGCCATACCAGCCTTGGGGGCCGCTCCCCTGGCGATGGTGCGCAATGCAGGCACGGCCATACAAGTGAGTGGAATAGAAGAAGAAATCACCATCGACATGCGGTTGTTCGAATGGGACAAGGTGTATATCAACCCCCTGTATGGGAAATGTCGCCCCCAGATCGACTTCCCCAATCTGATGCGACTGTATAAGAAAGGTGACCTTAAGCTGGATGAAATGATCACCCGAGCGTATCGGCTCGACGATCTGCAACAGGCTTTCGACGATCTGTTGGCCGGTAAGAATGCCAAAGGCGTGGTGGTGTTCGACTAAGAAGTTTGTGAAGAAAAGGTTCTTAATACCATTGAATATCAACGGAATAGGTCGGTTGAAAGGGGCTTCTTATGGCTCTTTCTTTCGACCTTTCAATCATTTTATTGCTTAATCCGAACCTTTGGAATCCTTTTAGCGTCTAATTTATGTTAACTTTAGTCCGCATATTCGAAGAGGACTGGTTACCAATCAGTAAGTTCGGATTTTGGAAAAACAAATCGTTGAATTGGCGTTATTATGAAAAAAAAGTTACTGCTGCTTTTAGCTGGGGGTGTGTTTCTAGCGTTTTCGGCCTTCCGTGGAGGGGAGAAAAAGTGGGAAAGAAGTTTTCAAAAAATTAATAATGAGGTTAGTAAGCACAGTAGGGCGTACCAAACACTGGATGAGGCCACTTCCTCAATAGGGCACCGGCTAACGGGTAGTCCTAATGGGCAGCAAGCGGAAGAATACGCCTTCAATCTTTTGAAGGAATACGGTTTTACCGACGTCGTATACCAGCCCTTCGTCGTGGAGTCCTGGATGCGCGACACCGTTACGCTCAGTATGGCGCCGAGCAGTAGCGATAACTTTAGGGAAATTCCTGTCGTTTCTCTGGCTCATTCGCCCGTAGATGCCAATCTGCAGGGAGTAGTAGTGGACGTGGGCAATGGCTTGGAGGAGGATTTTGAAGCCGTAAAGCATAAATTGAAAGGCAAGGTGGCTATGGCCAATATCGGGTTGGTAGACGCAAAAGGTAAGAAGAACCTTCACCGTTCCGAAAAAACGGCTCTAGCCATTAAATATGGAGCCGCAGGGATCGTCATGGTCAATGGTGCTCCAGGAAATATATTATTGACAGGTACGGCATCGGTTACCGGTGGTATTATTTCTATTCCGGCAGTCTGCATCTCTAGCAGTAGCGGGGTGGAAATTCGTAACTGGATAAAAGAAGAGGGACCCTTGGAGGCTCAAATAGAAATGCATAACCTTTCTAAGCCTATAAAAGCCAGGAATGTGGTGGCGACCATCAAGGGTAAAACCGATGAAACGGTGGTGATCGGGGGGCATTTGGACTCTTGGGACCTGGCCACTGGCGCCATCGACAATGGTATAGGCTCTTTTGCGGTGATGGACATCGCCCGTACTTTTCGCAAGCTGAAAGTGAAGCCCGAAAGAACCATCCAATTTGTACTCTTTATGGGCGAAGAGCAAGGTCTATTAGGATCAAAGCATTTTGTCAGGGAGTTGAAAAAAACGGGACAGATCAATCGGGTGAGTTTTATGATGAATCTCGACATGACCAACGACCCTAAAGGGATCAACCTGTTTGGTCGGGAGGAGATGAAATCATTTTATGAGCCGGTGAGCGAGGCGATCAAGCAGGTGTATCCAGCCTTCAAAAATGAATCGGCCAACCGGGCGGGGCTGCACAGCGACCATCAGCCTTTTATGCTCGAAGGAGTACCCATTGCCGGGCTCCTAGGACATCTCGATCGGTCGGTATTGGATTGTTATCATGCCGACTGCGACGATATGGAGCTAGTGGATGAAGCTGAGCTAAAGAATACCGTTCGGGTGGCGGCGATGTACCTGTATGCCCTGGCTACCGCGCCCGAATTACCCGTAAAAAAACTGTCGGATAGCAAGACCAAAGAGTTTTTAATATCACAAGGACTCAAAAATGAATTGGTGATAGGTCAAGAATGGCGCTGGGGGAAATAATTTTTCCCCACTATTGACAACATAGGTTCGAAATTTCATGGTGGTATTCCCCAACGCAAAAATCAATATAGGCCTCAATATTATAGGAAAAAGGCCGGATGGATTCCATAATATTTCCTCTTGTTTCTATCCCATAGGGTGGACAGACGCCTTAGAGGTGGTGCCGGCCGAGGAGCTCGTATGCCATGTGGCAGGGATCGACGTGCCAGGGGCCGAAGGCGATAATTTATGCCTTAAGGCCTACCGCCTGCTGGCCAAGGACTATCCTCTGCCGACGGTGGCCCTCCATTTGTTGAAGGCCCTACCCATTGGCGCTGGGCTGGGTGGTGGCTCCGCCGACGCTACCTTTACCCTAATGGCGCTGAACCAACAGTTCGACTTAAAACTGTCGGAGGCTCAGCTGGCCGACTACGCCCGGCAACTTGGTAGCGATTGCGCTTTTTTTGTAAAGAATGAACCGGTATACTGCTATCAGAAGGGCGACCAGTTCGAGCCCATCGCCCTTTCCTTGGCTGGTAAATGGATCGTAGTAGTCAATCCTGGGATTCATATCTCTACGGCTGAGGCCTATGCTGGTATTATAGCAAAGGAGCCCGCTCAGGATCTTCGACAGAGCCTAATAGCCCCAATAGAAGAATGGCGATATAATGTGGTAAATGATTTCGAGGGTCCTTTAAGCGCGAAATACCCCGCAATAGGACAAATTAAGAACCGACTCTATGAGTCGGGGGCCCTGTATGCTTCTATGACGGGGTCGGGTTCTACCGTTTATGGAATATTTGATCAAGAAACCGATTTAATGAATTCCTTTGTAGGACTAAAGCAGTGGCATGGGGTTCTAAAATAAATTTGAGTTTACATATGCGGGAAATTTATTTATATCCGTTATATTAACCCATTGATAGCTTTATTTCTACAAGGGTCGATAATCAGCAGTTGTTAAGATGAGTACCAAGCACTCTACCCGTTTCGATGAAAACAAGTTTACCAAGCGACGAGAACCGCTTGGCTTTATGCTTTGGTTAGGGCTAGGGGGTAGTATACTCCTGTTTGCCGTCATCTTTTTCAGTTACTGGACCAGAGTCAACCCCGATAGTTATAATTATATCGTCCTTCCCGACCTATTCTGGTTAAGTACCTTAGTCATTCTTTTTAGCAGTATTACGCTTCATGAAGCCAACTTAGCCTTTAAACAGGAGCGGTTCCTTCATTTTAGGATATTTCTGGGGGCTACCCTGGCCTTAGGCCTAATCTTTATGGTGCTACAGGCGAGTGGTTGGTATGTAATGTCCGAAAACTGGGTCTTTGTTAAAGACAATATGGCCATAGGCTTCGTGTATCTACTCACTGGCCTACATATGTTGCATATTCTGGTAGGCGTCGTCTATATGGGAATGCTCTTTCAAAAGGCTTTAAAGAACAGTTCCTATGTCGACTCGTTCGTTTATAGTGTAAACCCTCCAAACCGGCTAAAAGTGAAACTGGTGACCCGGTATTGGCATTTTGTAGATGCCCTTTGGTTGGTCGTATTTTTACTTTTGGTGGTGATCTATCACTGACATTTCTCTATTTTATTTCTTTAGAATTTTAAATTCTACCCTCCGGTTTTTCTGTTGCCCTTCGGGGGTGTCGTTACTGGCTACAGGCTTAGTCTCTCCATATCCTTTGCTGGCAATGCGGTCGGGCTCTATTCCTTTTCCTATCAAGTACTCGCGGACAGAGTCGGCCCTGTCTTGGGAGAGTTTTAAGTTAAAAGCATCGCCTCCCACGTCGTCGGTATGTCCCCCTAGTTCTATGGCTAAGGTTTTATTTTCGGACATGGTTAGGGCAATACGGTTTAGCTCGGGAGAGGAGGTCTTGTCTAAGGTAGATTTGCCGGTAGCAAAGAAAATGTTGTTGAGCCTTACGATCTGCCCCTCTTCGATCGGAATTAATTTTAGAGACTGGTTGGTGATTTCCTTATACTGGAGTTTGCCATTGCTCCCCGTGGAGTCGGTAAGGTCTACGTTTTCTCCTTCGGCAATAAAATTGGGGGCCACGGCGCGCATCCCGTATTTCTGACCATAAGGAAGCACAATTTTGTACTCACCGGTGGTAGGGTTGGTGGTGGCCGTACCTACCTCTTCTCCATCTGCAAGATTTTCATATATGATAGTGGCTTCTACTGGCTTGCCGGTTTTGGAGTCGATCACCTTCCCGCTGATCATCACCACAGGGTCGGGCGTGGGGATTTGCGCAATAGGAGCGGCGGCGGAGTCGCTTTCGGTGGGCGTTTGTTGTGGCCTCAAATCGTAACGCACGATATCGCCTTTTTTCTCTTTATCCTTAAAGGAAATCATATAGGCATAGTCGCCTAATGCCGATATGGTGTAGTAGGCGTCGTATTCGGGGGTGTTGATTTCGGCACCGAGGTTGACGGGCCGGCTCCAGCGCTTCCAACTTTTGTCGATACGCTTGCTGTAATAGATATCATTGCTACCTTGACCTCCTTTTCTGTTACTTGAAAAATAGAGGGTATACCCGTCCGAAGCCAGGAAAGGGGTGGTTTCGGTAAACTCCTTGCTGTTGATCTCCGGTCCTAAATTCATAGGCTTGGACCAATCCCCTTTTTTGTCTTTAAAGCTTACATACAGATCATCGACCTTGCTATTCTTTTTCTCGCTAAACGACATCACCAATACCTTCCCGTCATTGGACAGAAAGCCGCAGTCAAACTGTCCCTTGCTGAGCTTGGTATATCCAGGAATTTCCAGCTTATTGGGTCTGCTCCATCCTCTGGCGGTTTTTTGGCTCACAGAAAAACCTCGCGTTTCATACACCCCATTTTTATAAGAACCTTTTATAAGAATCGTGTTTCCATCGGGCGTGATGCTGTAGAGGCTATTATAGGTTTCGCGGTTGAGGGGTGCGGGTAGCCTCTTGGCGGCCGTCCATAGGTCGTTTTTAAGTTCCGAATACCAGATGTCCTGACTGCCCTTCGTACCGTTGGTGTTCTGTGGGTGACTGATCCGGCTAAAATAGATCGTCTTCCCGTCAGGTGCGATGATGGGCGCTATTTCGTTGTATTCCGTATTGACCGTTTTGCCTAAGTTTTCGGGCTGGGCATAGCAAAATACTCCGCTGATGATAAAGAAGAAGGGGGATAAAATCCGCATTATTAACTTGAGTATAGAGTAGGTATAGTTATCAATGGTACGGGGCAGTCCCTATTCGGGTTTCTGTTTACCGTCTTCGATGTATAACGTACGATCCAAGTTCTTATTTTCACCTTGCTTGCTTATGTACGCTTCCATTTGTGAAAGTAAGCCGGCTATGTCGGTATCTACCAGTAGTAGCTCCTTATTGGAGGGGTGCAAGAATCCTTCCTCTACCATTTTGTCGAGCTGCAAAAGGAGTAGATCGTAGTATCCGTTCACGTTGAGTAGCCCAATGGGCCCAGAGAAGATTTTTAGCTGGGCCCATGTTAATATCTCAAAGAGTTCGTCGAAGGTTCCATAGCCCCCAGGTAGTGCGATGACGGCATCGGAAACCGACACCATCTTAGCCTTCCGCTCATGCATGGTATCTACCAGGTGTAGCTCTGTGAGGGTGTTATGTGCCACCTCCAATTTGGCCAAGAAGTTCGGGATTATTCCAGTAACCAAGCCTTCGTTTTCGATGGCCCCATTGGCTACTTTACCCATGAGGCCCATATTTCCCCCACCATATATTACCCGGATGGCCCTGTTGGCGAGCGCTTCGCCCAAGGCATAGGCTTGTTGGGCATAAATAGGGTTCTTCCCCGAGCTGGACCCGCAATAAACGACTATTGATTTCATCTTATATTAGTTGCGTGTTTTTCTTTGGTCTTTTTTATGCTAAAATTTCCTCAGTCAGCGCCTTCAGGTCCATGCCTCCAAATGTCCCTGAGCTCATTAGTAAAAGGTTGGCCTGCTCCCATTTCAGACTGGTTAAGAAGGCCTTTAGGGCAGCTGCTTCGGTAAATATATGTAGGTCGTCTCGCTTAAAGGCCGCCTTGATCTCCTCTTCTGTGATGGGCTCCAGTCTCTTGCTTTCGACGGTATGCGGGTTAAAATATACAACGGCTACGTCGGCAGCATTGAGTTTACGGCGGTACTGACTCATAAACGACTTGTTAAGGCTGCTAAAAGTATGCAGTTCTGCGCAGGCTACCAGTGTGCTTTCCGGAAACTGCGCCTTTACCGCTAAGGTGCTGGCCTCCACCTTGGAGGGAGCATGGGCAAAATCGCGGAAAATATGTACCTCACCCTTAGAGGCTAGTTTTTCTAATCGTTTGGAAGCCCCCTTAAAGCTGCTGATCGCCTTGTAAAAGTCGGGCTTGGTGATTCCTAATCGCTCACAGACATCCCATGCCCCGCTGATATTTTTCATATTATGCTCCCCAAAAATGAGCAGGGGCACCAGTTCGTCGGTATCGGTTTGCAGGTACGTTTTGCCTTCCACTATTTTGGACTTATGCGCATTATAAGGGATGGCGGCGACGTCGGGGCGGCCCTTACGCCCTATCACGTCGAGCATATTGTCGGTTTCATCGAAAATAATGGCGCCGGCTTTTGGGATACTGTCGGCGAGGCGCTCGAATTGCTGTACATACTGCTCCCAGGTAGAGAACACATTATAATGATCCCAGGCAATGCCGCTGATCAGGGCGATATGGGGCTGATAATGCATAAACTTAGGGGTCTTGTCCAGGGGCGAGGTGAAGTACTCATCTCCTTCGATAATAATGACCGGCGCATCGTTAGAGAGCTTCACCATATTTTCGAAGCCATCGAGCTGAGCCCCTACCAAGTAGTCGAATACACGGTTATGGAATTTTAATACATGGAGAATCATGGACGTTACCGAAGTTTTTCCATGGCTTCCTGCAATAACCACCCTTTGTTTGTTTTGGCTATGCTCGAAAATATACTCGGGATAGGAGTATACCTTAATCCCTAGCTCCTTGGCTCTGGCCAATTCGGGGTTGTCGGCCCGGGCATGCATACCGAGTATTACGGCATCGAGGTCGGGGGTGATACGCTCGGGAAACCAGCCCATCTGAGTGGGTAATAAATGATGCTTGGCCAACCGACTTACCGAAGGCTCGTAGATCTCATCGTCCGAACCGGTAATAATGATGCCTTTTTGATGAAGGTCGATAGCCAAATTATGCATTACGCTACCGCCGATTGAAATAAAGTGTATTTTAGAAAATGTTGATTTTGGGTCCATTGTTACGATCACCTAGCTGTTACGGAGCGAAGTTAACAAGTTTTAAAATGCGTGCAAGTACCCTTTTGCTCCTAATGGCCAATTATTCAAAAATTCCTTCTGGCTAAGGGAGGGGATTGGACCGGTAGTTGTGGTGGGGATCGAGGCGATAAGGCTATGCCGGGCTACGGCCGTTGGCTTGTGAGCCGACGGCCATAGCCCGGCATAGGTGGGGGGCTAAAAAAAGATATTAATTCTCGTTAAAAGAGAGCGTCTGTGGGCCAAATTCCTCGAAATGAATGGCTTCTCTACGGATCCCTTTTTCAAGTAGCGCCTTCATATGCTTGGTGATAAAGGGGGCCGGACCACAAATATAATAATCGGCGTTGGGGGCTAATATGGCCTCGTCGAGGAGGTCCAGGTCCACCCAGCCCTGGTATGCCTGCTCGGTATGGGGGGGCGTAGGTGGGGTGTCGTAGAAAATATGTTTGGAGACTTCCTTATTTTCTTTCGCCCATAGCTCTAGTTGGTCTTTGAATGCATGGGCATCTATGTCCTTGCATCCATAAATCCAGGTCTTGGGTTTCTTGCTACCCGTTCTGATTAGCGCTTCCAACATGCTCATGAGGGGAGTCTGGCCGACGCCCCCACTGATAAATATGGCGGGATGGTCACCTTGGTCCTTGAGGAAAAAGCTTCCAGCAGGTGCCGTTACTTCCACGATGTCGCCTTCCTGAACATGGCTATGCAGCCTGTTGCTGATGAGGCCATCGGGATTAGGCTCGGGGGCTCCCTCTTTTTTGACCGAAATTCTGTAATATTCGCCATTTGGCGCATTGGAAATGCTGTATTGACGGGGCTGTAAAAGGCCCAGCTCGGGTATAAATAGGCGAATGCTTAAATATTGGCCGGGAATAAAGTCGGCAACCGGCCCTCCATCGGTAGGTACAAGGTAGAAAGAGGTTATTTCACTCGACTCCTTCTGTTTCTTTTTGATGGTAAAGGGTTTCCATCCGCTCCATCCACCTGGTCGCTGTACTTGCTGGTGATAGAGGCCATCCTCATGCCCTGTCATGATACTGGCTAGCTGGTTGTAGGCGGCCGTCCAGGCTTCTAACAGAGCGGGCGTCGCCGCTTCCCCGAGTACCTCCCCGATAGAGGCGATCAGATGCTTGCCTACGATCATATACTGCTCGGGGCGTATGTTGAGGCTCACGTGCTTGTGGCCGATTCCGTCGACAACCGGCATCAATACCGAGGGGTCCTCTATATGCTCGGCATAGGCCAGTACCGCCATTGCTAGTGCGGTCTGTTGTTTTTTATTGCGCTGGTTGGCTAGGTTAAATACATGCTTGAGTTCAGGATTGCCACTCAACATGCGCTTGTAAAAATAATCTGTCAATAATACCCCGCTTTCCTTCAATATAGGTACGGTAGCTTTTACCAATTCCTTCTGTTCGGTCGTCAGCATGTGCTCTCATGATTTGGGTGAAAGAAAAATTCTTCCCAAATATAAGCCATAATAAATATTAAAAGACCTTAATATCTTTTATTGAATGAATATCTTTAATGCGGCCTAAAATTCCTTTAAATAATCTTAAATATGGCTGCGTTCAATCGACAAGCTGTTTGGCATCAAGCTTACGGATAATCTGCTTTTTGTCGAACACCAGCGCCCAAAGGGCAAAGTGGTCGTCGGGGGTGCAGCTATTACAAATGGGGTGGTCGGTAGGCACCGGAGCGTTGTACAGCAGCAGGGAGTCGCCCAGGGTCTGGATATTATCTTTGTCGGTGGGGTTGTTCAGTGCCGCATACTGATAGGCTTTCAGCATTTCCAGTTCTTTGGGGAGCAGGTCGGGGTTGTGTAGGTCGGCGGTGCTCCACAGGGACATACGTACCCCATATTCTTTTGCTAAGGCGGCAAGCACGGGGATAGAATTTAAATTTTTACACAGGGTAGCGGCCTTTTCGGGATGGGCCTCTAACTCTTTCGCCAATGATTTTTGGGCGATTTGTGCAATTTTCTTACCCCATTCATCTACCGTATAAATCAGCTGCGTATTGGTCACTCGTTTTATTTGGCTGGCTTTTATTTCTTTAGAGAGTTCTTTGGTATTGTCGAGCCTTTTGGCATTACAGGCCCCCAGTAGCAGGAGCAGTCCAAGAGAAAGAGGCAAATTTTTCATGATAGCATTTTTATAAACGTCAAATATAGGATAAGTATACCAAGCAATGCAAGTAAATACCGGCCACTGGGGCCATGGTACCTGGTAGGAGGCTGCGGCAAGGATATTATAAAAACTTAATAATAACTATCTTTGTGCACCTAAAAGAATGGTATAAAGAATTAACGAGCAGATGATAGATAAATTAGAGGCGATCAAGGAACGTTTTGAAGAAGTTTCGCAGCAAATCAGCCAACCTGAAGTCGTATCGGACTCCAACAAATACTCGAAGTTAAGTAAGGAGTACAAGGACTTGGGGCGCATTGTGGAGCAGTACGAGGCCTACCTTAAGTTACAAAAGGAAATTGCCGGCAACAAGGAGCTAGTGGCTACTGAGAAGGATGAGGAGCTTAGGGAGATGGCCAAGGAGGAGTTGGATATGCTGTTGCCTAAGCTTGAGGAAATGGAAGCGACCATCAAGGAGTTGCTTATTCCGAAAGACCCTAACGACAGCCGCAACATCATATTAGAGATTAGAGGCGGAACGGGGGGCGATGAAGCCGCCATATTTGCTGGCGATTTGTTTAGGATGTACCAGCGGTTCTTCGAAAAAATGGGTTGGAGAGCTTCCGTAATGGATTATACAGAGGGTACCAATGGAGGATATAAGGAGATCATCTGTAAGGTAGAGGGTGAGGACGTATATGGAAAAATGAAGTTCGAATCGGGCGTACATCGGGTGCAGCGGGTTCCACAAACGGAATCGCAGGGACGGATCCATACATCGGCGGCTTCTGTGGCCGTGTTGCCCGAAGCGGAGGAAGTGGACGTGCAGATCAACATGAACGACGTTCGGATCGATACCTTTATGTCGTCAGGAGCGGGTGGCCAGTCGGTAAACACGACTTATTCGGCGGTTCGCCTTACCCACATTCCGTCGGGCTTGGTGGTAAGCTGCCAGGACGAGCGTTCACAGCTCAAGAATAAGGATCGGGCTCTTAGTGTCTTAAGGTCGCGCTTGTACGAAATAGAACTCAAGAAACATAACGATGCCGTTAGTTCCCAGCGCAAGTCGATGGTGGGCAGCGGTGACCGTTCCGATAAGATCAGGACTTATAATTACCCACAAAGCCGCATTACCGACCACCGCATCGGGCATACGGTATATAACCTTCCTGCGGTTATGGAGGGCGACATTGCCGACTTCATCGAAAAGCTGCGTATTGCCGAAAATGCAGAGCGTATGCAAGAAGGAGAATCGGTATAAGACAAAGCTCCCGAATGAGGGTAGCCAGTTCGACAAGAGGAGGCCTTAGGTTCCCTGCTTAAAAAGCCGTTTATAACTGGTTTTTTTGTAGGTATCGAAGGCCTCTTTTTTATGGTATCCTTCTCCGAAAAAAGTAATCACCTCATGGTATTCCCGAGCCTTCATATAACCGGGTAAGGGTTGGATCATCTGAAAGTGATCGTCGAGAAAGACCGTGGTAGGGTAGCTAGGCTGGTTGTTGGTGAGCGAGAGCGCCAGCTGGTGAACGCGGTTGGCGGCATCGTATTCGAACTGCATATTCCCTAAGGTAACGGGTTCTTTTTGCTCCGCGTTGAATTTGACAGCGTAGTAGTTTTCGTTGACGTAGGCGGCTACTTCGGAGTTACGGAAGGTTTCGCGGTCCATCACCTTACACCATCCACACCAATCGGTATATACATCGATAAGAATCTTTTTGGGCTTCTGCTGGATTTTGGCGTAGGCCTCTTCAATGGTGATCCACTGAATCGGGGAATCCTTAGCGGGGCCGGTACTAAAAGCCGTACTCAGGCTAAGGATGGCTAGTAGCAGGATATAACGTAAAGTGGTGTTGATCATGGCAGTTTTTTCTTCAGAACAACAAATAGTCGGTTAATAGTTTCCTTGGCTTCAATCTTGGAGGACAGCACGAAAGGGTGCATAGGCCTCTAATGATGTCGGAGCGATCTACCCCCCTGAGGTATTCCCGTCAACTTTTGGATTTGGTAAGTGCTATAAGCACGCCTCCAAATATAATGAGTAACATGCCTATCACCATGGCTGTGGAGGGCAAGCTTTCGCCCATGAGGATACCCAGAATGGTAGAAAACAGAATATTGGAATAGCCTATTGCGGCAATCCGCCCAGCCTTGTCGTAGGTAAATGCCTGGGTGAGCATCTTTTGGCCCAAATAGGCCGTAATGCCCAGGGCCAGAAATCCTAGCCAGTGGTAAGTAGTATGAGGTAAAATAAAGTGTCCGACTAGAAAATTGTCCTCAATTTCAGGAAAGGACTCTCCTATGACCATCGACAATAGGGGCATCAAAATCCCGCTGAGCATAAAGGATAAAATGATGGTACGGACGTCATAATACTGCCCTAGGCGCCTTATAGAGAGGTAAGAGACGGCAGTAAGGATAGCGACTCCCAATCCGAGGATATGCTCACCGGCAGGAACGTCGAGGTCGGGTCGGAAGACGAATAGTATCCCCACAAAGCCGATGAATATGGCCAGCCATTCTGGTATTTTGAGCCGTTCACCCAAGAATAACCACGACAATAGGGCCAGGAATATAGGATAGGTATATTGATAAGTAGCGGCATGCCCCAGGCCTAGTACCTGTATAGAATAAAAGAACATATAAAGCGACAGGGTACCTACTACTCCTCTGAAGATCAGTAGCCCTAGTTTTCCTCCGGCTTTTCGCTCTATAGGGCGGCTGCGAATACTGAGCCAGATAAACAGAACTCCGATTATATTTCTAAAGAAAACCAGTTCTAAAGTGGGATAGTCCTTCCCGAGCCATTTTGAAATACCGGCTGTAAGTGCGAAAAACAGGGTAGTGCCCAACATAAGCAGCGTACCCTTATGCTGGTGGGAGATGGTAAAACGGTTGGTGAGCGTATTGAGCAAGGTGCTTTTTTGGGCAAAGATAAGGGATCGCTTTTAGCTGTCGCTGTGTTGGCGGGTATAAATCGGAATTCACCGGTATATTTTCTTACCTTTGCCAAACTTTGGTGCCCACAGCCATTACATGGCGATCGTGCTTAATAGGGAATCCCGTGAAGACCGGGAGCTGTCCCCGCAACTGTGAGTCTTAGTGACTCGTACCCGAATCTTCATTGCCACTGTTCTGTGCTGCAGAATGGGAAGGCCTAGGGGGCGAGAAGATGAGCCAGGAGACCTGCCAAGGGTTTTTGTTTTCAGCCTTTCGGAGGAAAAGTGTTGATAGGCAATCATCTATATGCATATTTTATCTCACTTTTTGGTCTTAATATTGAGCCGTCTGTTGCCTTTGCTTGGGATGTGCCTGGTCTTGCTAAGACCTATTGCTTATGCCCAGTCCGACTCCATACAGCTGACGCCCGTGCTGGTGAAGGGCTTCGTGCCTCAGCGCTATATGGCGGGGATGAAGCTACAAAAGATAGACTCTACCAGCATGACCCAGTATGGGTTTCAAAACTTGGCCGACTTGCTGGCGGCCAAATCGTCGCTGGCATTTCGCAATTATGGACCAGGACAATTGAGCACCGTATCGTTTCGGGGAACATCGGCCAACCACACGGCCGTACTTTGGAATGGCCTCAACATCAATTCACCGAGCCTGGGGCAGTCCGACTTCTCTACCATTCCTGTGGCCGCTATCGACGAGCTGAGTGTTCAATATGGCGCTTCGGCGAGCCTAGTAGGCTCCGATGCCGTAGGGGGCAGTGTGTTATTGGAGAGCAAGCCTTCGGTAGGAGTTAACGATTTCCGAGTAGGGCACCAGCAAGCGAGCTTTTGGAACCGTAGTACACAATTTCAGGGAAGGTATGCGGCAAAAATCACCAAGAATTGGGATTTTACCGGTAAAACCTCCCTATACCACACTTTTTGGCCCAATGCCTATCCAGAGCAAGAACGGCAGAATACCCTCCTGTTGCCTACCGCAACGACACAGCAGGGGTTGGTTCAGGACTTTTATCTGCTGTCGAAAGACGACCAAGAAGTTTCGGCCCATATCTGGCTGACTGACAATAAACTTATCCTCGTGCCCGACGATAGCCTAGGGAGGGAGCTTACCCGAACCAAAGCCTATAGGGGCATGGTGCAATATGGTTGGAGAGGGCTCTCGGCCCGGTCGGCTTGGGTACGAGATGTTACCGATTATGGCAAGGGAGATTTTGAAGATTTGGACCATTCGGTGATCGATAAATTTGCCAACCGGATCGAGTACCAGCAGCGGTGGTCTCTCGGAATGGGGCGGTACGTACATTGGCATCTGGGCGGGGAATATACCCATTATAGGGCCCAATTGGAGAATTACCAAGATCCTACCGTTACCGAAGATCGCCTCGATGCCTTCATCTTGTCGCGCGTGCAGGCATCCGATAGGCTCGTGCTGGCCCTGAATCTGCGTAAAGCGTTTATCACCCAATATAGCCCTCCTCTTACCCCCTCGGTGGGGGCCGACTACTGGCTGATGAAAGGGACGGCACATCAGCTGAAAGTCCGTGGCAATATTAGCCGGAGCTATCGGGTACCTACGCTTAATGAGCGGTACTGGCAGGACCTTGGAAATGCCGATATTCGTCCCGAAGCCGGCTGGAACAAGGAGGTAGGCCTAGAAGATACGCATAGACTGGGGGAGGGGCAGGTGCTATCGACCTCCTTGTCGTTGTATCATAACCGAGTGAAGGACTGGACCTACTGGAACCCTGCCAAGCGCTATTTCGTCGAAAATTTACAGCAGGTTCTGGCCAAAGGGCTGGAGATCAGTATGGCATGGAAAAGGGATAGCGATGACTGGGGAATGGGAGCGGCAGGGAGCTGGGCCTTTACCAGCAGTGTACAAGAAAAGGCCTATGATGCTTATTCAGCGGATGTAGTAGGAAAACAACTGATGTACGTACCCAAGCATCAGCTTCATTTGAATGCCCATGTGCGGTACCAGCGTACTCAACTGTCGTGGCTCTATCAGGGGGTGTCTAGGCAATATACTACTTTTGACAATTCCAGTTTTTTACCCGGCTATGGCTTGGTAAATATGGTGGTTGCTACTTCTATTCCTATGGGGGCTATGCACTTGGACATTCAGGCAAAGGCCAATAATATTCTGGATACCTTTTATCTGAATGTACGTAATAACGCCATGCCGGGTCGGAACTATGCTTTGAGTCTGATGCTGGGGTGGGCAGCCGCCAAATGAACCTGGGAGAAGCAATGTGGATTAATTTTTTATTGAATAATTTTACCATATGATTAACACCTATAATAGAATGAAGACAAGAATAATAAGCGCCTGCGCCCTAGTGGCCGCCTCTATAGGCACATGGTCGTGTAACCAGAGCGACCCTAAGCCCAAGGGAGATTATGTACAGGGAGTTTTCGTAATCAACGAAGGGAATTTTAGTTCTAATAATGGTTCCTTAGCCTTTTTTGCCAGGGAAAATACCACTGCAGAAGCGGATATCTTCAACATCGTCAATGGTCAAACCCTTAAGGGGGGGATTCAGGGATATGCCGTATCAGATGAAAAAGGGCTTATATTGGTAGATAATTCGGCTGCTGGGCAGGACGAAATTCAGATTGTAGATGCTAATACCATGGAGAGCCTGGCTACCATCGGTAGTCCCGACGTGGAGAATCCACGCAATGTGGTCGTAGTCGATGACCATACCGCCTATGTGTCCTGCTGGGGAACTACGGGTACCTATCCCAATTTCTTCGTTTCGAATGGCTATATAGCCGTGGTCGATTTGGCTAGCAATAGCATTAAAAAACGGATATCGGTAGCCAAAGGTGCTGAGAATATGGTGTATGCCAATGGCCAGCTAATAGTAGGTACGGTGGACTATAGCGGGGTGAATACGCTAACGGTTATCAATACGGCCACCAACGAAGTCGCCAAGGAAATATCGATGATTGCCGCTCCTAACCCTATTGGGGCCGATGCCAGCGGTAAGCTGTGGGTACAGGCCGGTCTACAAGTGTTTCAGATAGACCAGGCAAGTTGGATTAATGAAAAAACGATCACGCTGTCGACCGATGCGAGCAAATCGGCGGGTAATTTCGCCCTGAGCAACGACAAGCAGACGATTTTCTTTAACCTGAGCTATTATGATGCCAATTATGTGAGCCAGGGACAAACTTATGCCTTTAAGGTTAGCGACAATGCAGTGGATCTTTCGAAGCCTTTGATCAATCGCGTGTTTACGGGCTTAGCCGTCGACCCACTTCAGGGGTTAATCTATGGAGCCGTTACGCCGTCCTACGCCCAAGCGGGCTATGCGGTAAGGTACCGTACCGACGGGTCGGTGGTCGACTCCGTGAAGGTGGGAATTGCTCCAACTGGGTTTGTTTTTAAATAAACACCCACACCCCTACTGTTTTTTAGGCCCATTCGACTGTCGTTGCATGGGCCTTTGCTTTCTGTAAGTAGGGATAGAATTTTGAAGGGCATTATTTTTGTTAGTATCTTCCGTTTCCAACAATTTTTGCCCCTTATTACCGATTAAGATCATGTATTTCCGTTCTATTTTATTTTCACTAATTTTCTTTTTAGTCGTATCGCCAAGGTTTTTACAGGCCCAAGATACCAAGCCCTGGCTATCAGAATATAGTAGCCATATTCAATATGAGGATGTATACGTGGTTAAGAAGATCCAGGTGTCCTGTCGGCAGTACGACACCTATTTGGTAGACTCCCAAGGGCGCAAGCTTACTCCGGCCTACCGTGACATTGGTCCATTTTCTGGTGGACTGGCCGAGTTTGTGGTTAAGGAGGGGTATCAGAATAAGCAAGGATACCATGGCTTCATCGACAAACGGGGGAAGGTGGTGGTTCCTCCGGTATATTTGGGGACCGACCGGTTCGTCAATGGCATTACCTGGGTGATCTACGATGCCGGAGAACAGTATGGACTTTCCTATATCGATAGTACCGGAAAAGAATTTTTTACGGTACCAGTTCATTTGTTTAAAAACGACTTCTTAAAATCGAAAGCGACCATCGATTATGTCTGCAATCAGGATACCAAGGAAGATTTGATCTGGTGGAAAAATAAGGAGATATACCTGTTGAACTGGAACTTTAGCCCCTTTATTGAAAAGGAAATAAAGGAATCGGATGGGGTGTACCATTTCCTGTATAAGGGGAAATACGGTATTATCAGTAAGGACATGGTGTTAAGAGTGCCGGTTGTCTTAGATGGCATCGATCCGGAGTACGAGTTTTCGGGCCAGGGCCTGGAGCGGCTACAGTACGGGGACAAGTTTGGGTATATGGATCGATATACGGGGGAAATTGTGGCTCCTTTCATTTTTACGGACACCCGCAAGCCCACAGCTGGACTGTTTTGGGCCAAGAAGAATGGGAAATGGGGCTGTATTGATAAGACGGGCAAAACGAGGATTCCTTTTTTATATGATGAGGCCACCGGATTTACGGGGGAGGATCGCTCGGCTGTGGCCATCGATGGCAAGTTTGGGCATATCGATAAGAAAGGCAATATCCGTACGCCATTGAAATATGATTTCGCTTCTTATTATAACCATGGCATTTCCATGGTGAGGGTAGGCGATCGATACGGGTATATCGATATAGATGGCAAACCCATCACCCCTTTCCATTTTGAAGAGGCATTGCCTTTCGACCATCCGACTACCTTGGCCGAAAGATATGGAGTGAAATATGAAATTACCACGAAAGGAGAGGCCAGTTTTGCGGGTTTTAATTACAAGTGGAAGGCCCTATTTATCCTATTGGGACTGGGCTTATTCATTTACCTCAACAACAAGGTGTTCCGAATGGGGCAGCGGCGCCGGGCTGCTAAGGGGTGATTACGGAATGGGCTGCTTACAAAAATGGCCAACAGGCATGGATTAAATGCAGGTTGGCCACTCTATATAGAATAGAAACTCCGGTTATTTGAAAAATCCTGCTGGATCGGGCATCCGGTTTTTCAGTAGCTTGACGAACTCTAGATTGAGTTGGCTAAAATCGAGCATTCTTCCTTTATGCAGGTATTCCCAGGATTTCTCGGGATTGTCGAGGTTATAATGTAGCAAGGCTTGGTTATAATGCCCGAGGGCATAGGTAGAATCCAGCTTTTCGGCATGGTTCAGCAGCAGTTGGGCCTCTTCTAGTTCTTCTTGGCTATTGGTAATTTCATATAGCTTTAGGTCGACGGTCGAGAGGTCCACTAATAAGGCCACGTTATTGGATTGCAAATTCACTCCTCTGCTCAGCATATCCTTGGCTTCTGCCCAGTGCTCACGTTGGTAGCTCACCACCCCTAGGCCCCAATAAGCCTCTACATTTTTATCATCGAGTAGGTTGGCTAGGTTAAATCGATAGCAGGCGGTATCTAAGGATCCCTCCTGCAAATACTCCCAGGCACGGCTTACGAAGAAACTACTTGCCTCGGCTCTGGTGGCAAAGGACTTGTCACAATTACTTAGGAAGTGTATCTCTTCGTCGATTTGCTCAGAGGTTTTGCTGGCATCACCAAAAAGAGGGAGCACACGTTTTTCTTGCAACGTTAATGAACGTTTTTGGGGTGCGTTCGTGTCGGAAGCCGGAGCGGTAGCACTCGCCAAATGGTTTATTTGACAAACTCCCACTATAGGTACGACAAGGAACAACCAAAAAACAATAGATTTTTTCATGTTTTAGTATAAAGGCGATATGGGTTTTCTATTGTTCAAGATAAACGGAAATATTGATAATGTATTGTATTATCTTCTTTTACTTCTGCCACCACTGCTTTTTCCTCCTCGCTGCTGCCGTTTATCGGGCTTAGGTTTGGCATGGTATGTCTTCTTTTTGTCGTGAAAGGCTCCTTTAAAGGTAGGATCCTCTTTCTTCTTTTGTATATCGATCTCCCGAAGCATTTGCTGTTGCTCTTCCTTGGGGGTGGTCAGGACTTCCAGATCGGTAGGGAGCTCCTTTTTGGGGATTTCCATCCGGATAATCTTTTCTATTTTCCTGATATGATAGCCGTCGGCCATGGTGGCAAAGGTGATGGCCTTACCTACATGATTGGCACGGCCCGTTCGCCCAATACGGTGTACATAATCCTCATAGATGAGGGGGACGTCGAAATTGAACACATGACTCACCTCTGTGATATCGATACCCCGGGAGGCCACATCGGTAGCTACCAACACCCTCACAGCTCCTTCCTTAAAGGCTTCCATGGCATTGGTACGGGTATTTTGACCTTTGTTGGCATGTATTACCCTGATTTCCTCTTCCGGGACTACTTTTCGCAGCAAATATTTATAAACAAACCCGGCAATCTCTCGGCTCCGGGTAAATATCAACACCCTGTTAAAGCTTTCGGAGCTTTGTAGCAGGTAGGTCAACAGGTTGATTTTTGTGCCAAAATTGGGTACTTCATAGAGTACCTGCTCTACCATTTCGGCCGCAGTGGCCTGCGGGGTGACTTCTATACGGGTAGGGAACTCCAGGAACTCGTGCGAAAGATGCTCCACCTTGTCGGCAAAGGTGGCTGAGAAAAGAAGATTTTGCCGCTTTCGGGGTACTATCTCCAGCATCCGGCGAATCTGGGGCATAAAACCCATGTCCATCATCTTATCGGCTTCGTCCAATACCAAAGTATTGAGGTGCTTTACAATGACGATTTCCTTAAGATAAAGGTCCATAAAGCGTCCTGGTGTAGCCACAATAATGTCGACACCATTTTCGATGCCCTCTATCTGAGCCTTGGTTCCTACACCTCCAAACAGAGCTACGGTACGAATATCGGTGTACACGCTAAACTGTTTGATGGCCGCCGTAATCTGCATGACTAGCTCGCGGGTAGGGGCCAATATCAAGGCGCGGGCATGCGTGCCTTGAGCAAATTTTATTTTCATTAAGAGCGGCAAGGCATAGGCTGCCGTTTTGCCGGTGCCAGTTTGGGCGATACCGAGCACATCGTGCCCCGCCTGAATAATCGGAATGGCCTGCTCCTGTATAGGGGTAGGGTCGCTATAGCCTGCTTCTTCTATGGCGTTAAGAAGCTGGCGATTGAGCTTAAAAGATTCGAAAGTGGACTGCGTTGTCTGCATGGCACAAAGGTACGAAAAGTATTACAGCTAGCTTCTGTCATGTTTTTAGGAAGTCGACCTGAGCCTGTTTTAATGCATTTTTAGGCCGTTCTATCTATAAAGTTTTAGGGGGCTAAGGGTTAGAAGGGAGTTGGCCGGTGTGACCAATTTGTATTTTTACATCTAAACCATGTAAGTAATTGATAAATCAATTCAAAACCATACATAACACTTAAGAAAATGAAAAAATCTGTTTTGAAGTTTGGAGTCTTAATGATGGCCGCTGCGATTACCTTGTCTTCTTGTTCGCAAAGCGCTCAGGACGAGTCCAAAGAAGCTGCCGAAGCCGTAGTAAGCGATGTGCAAGAGGCTGGGTCTGATGTAAAAGACGCTGCCATGGATGTAGCCTCCGATGTGAAAGAAACGACTGAAAATGTGGCTGGTGATGTAAAAGATGCTTCTACCGGGCTAATATCCAATGTGAAAGATGCGGCTAGCAATGCGGCTACCAACGTAAAAGAGGTAGGTAGCAATGTGGCAGGCAATGTGAAGGACGCGGCATCGGATGTTTCGCAGTCGGTGAAGGATAAGGTAGCCAAATTGGACAAGTCGGCCAAGTCGCAATACGACTCATTCGATAAGGAGATCAAGCGATTGGATGGGGAGATATCCAATGCTTCGGCCATTCAAAAGGCTAAGCTCGTGAAAACCCGTGAGGCGATCATCAAAAAACGAAACCAATTGTTAGGCGAGTAAGATTGCTTACCTTTCTTGTATAAAATATAATGGCGCTGGAGGCTCTCCTGCGCCATTTTATTTTGTAGCCCCTCGATCTTCTCTTCAGTTTTTTGATTTATTTTATATTTTCGCCAGTATATAACGATCATCCTTCCTGCTATTGGGAAGGAAGTATAAATCCTATCCCCTTATGAATTTCAAATACCTTTATTGCCTGTTATTGCTGATTTTTTGTAGCTGTACCCAAGCCAGCGAAGAAGGGACTCGCCCCACTGATAACGCCCAAAACGGGCGGGTTGTCGTTCCCTTGGGGGGAAACGCCTATATTGGAGGCGCTGTATCTGCCAAGCTAACGCCCCAAGGACTAGTAGGCTGGAGCAGTCCTGAGGAAACAATCGATACTTATATTCGTTTTTCTAAAACAGGAAATGCGAAACTTTCACTCAGGGCCACGCTCTCTGGTGATATGCAAGTCAAGGTCAGCCTTGGCGGCGACAGCCGAGTAGTGGATATGTCCAAAAACATGGATGGACTGTATGAGTTAGGAGAATGGGCCATTGCCGATACGGGGTATGTGAAGATTGGCCTACAAGGTATGCGCAAAACGGGCAGTAGCTATGGGGAAGTCCAGGAATGGGTACTAGAGGGTGATGCCGTAGATGCCGACACCAAGTTTGTAGCGAATAATACCGATAATTACTTTTATTGGGGTAGGAGGGGCCCTTCGGTGCATCTTAACTATCCCTTGCCTGCCGAGCTGGAGCCGGTGGAGTGGTTTTATAATGAAGTAACCGTTCCTCAGGGGCAGGACGTGATTGGGTCCTATTTTATGGCCAATGGCTTCGCCCAAGGGTACTTCGGCATGCAGGTCAATTCTGAGCAGGAGCGTAGAATTTTGTTTTCCGTTTGGAGCCCCTTCCAGACCGACGACCCCGCCTCTATCCCTGTAGACAAGCGGATTGTACTGCTGAGTAAAGGAGCTGACGTGTACGCTGGGGAGTTTGGTAATGAAGGTTCGGGAGGGCAAAGTTACCTCCGTTACAACTGGAAAGCGGGGAACACCTACCGGTTTTTGCTGAGGGGAGTCCCCGGACAGGACAGCACCACCACATTTACGGCCTATTTCTATGCTCCAGAGGTGGGCGAATGGGCGCTGATAGCGAGTTTTAAGCGACCCGATACCAAGAGTCACCTGACCCGATTACACTCTTTTTTAGAGAATTTTGTACCCGATATGGGGGTGGTAGAAAGGCGTGTAAACTTTGGTAATCAATGGGTGCGCAGTACAACGGGTGAGTGGCGGGAGCTGACCACGGCGGGCTTCACGGCCGATGCCACGGCGCGTAAGGCCTTTCGTATGGACTATGCCGGGGGGCAGGATGCGCAGTATTTTTATCTAAAAAACTGTGGGTTCTTCTCCGATTATACCCCCATCAACTCCAGCTTCGAGCGGAAAGGAGGAGGAACTCAGCCGGCTCCGGACTTCGAAAAACTTAAGAAACTGTATGAAGATGCTTTAATACGGCCCTGATTTCGTAATAGGAATAGGTATCACCCAGAGCCTGTCGGGCCTCCGTGGCCGACCGGCTCTGGCGTTCCATAAAATGATCGATGATAGGCTGGATTCTTTCGGCAGGGTAAAGTTGAAAGATATCGATGTCGCCAGTGGCGATATAGTCTAACAGATGCCCTTCTACGGTGCCCTCGGTAAGTTTTCTCTCCGTGGCAATTTCTGCTATCGTTTTTCCCGACAGGAAGGCCTCATAGCTCACCTGCTTGGTGGGAACCTTGCCACTGGCTTTGTGTGTGCTTTTGGTGAGCGTTAAGGGGACTTCTTCACTAGGGCCCGTCACACGGGTTTCTTCGCAATATTCCTCAATAATTTGTAAAATAGCCTCTCCAAACTGTTTGATCTTCACCTTGCCGATCCCCTTGATGTCGGCCAGGGCCTTGCCGCTGCGTGGGAGCTTTTGTGCCAGTTCCGACAATGATTTTACGGTCAATATCATATAGTCCTCTACATTGTTTTCGGCAGCCATTTCATTGCGCCAAGCTTTTAGGCGGGCATAGAGCTGTCCGTTGTGCTGTCCCTTCGGTATCTTAGTAGGTGGAGTTTCAGCTTTAAATTTGGCCTGATATTCAATGTCAGCGTCGGCTTTAGCTCGTAAGTAAGTTTGCGCTTTAAATCCTCCTAAAGTTGCCATAAGGCATTTTAGCTTGATATGAAGGCCCCTTTTGATCTGTTCTAAGGCATCGTTGGTGGTTTTCTTTAAGGCGGTATTATCGGTCTCTATGACTAGGCCCTCTAGCTTAGGGCTTAGCTCCTGTTCTATCTGATCCAAAAAATAGCTACAGGCCTTTCCCACCCTTTCGGTTAAGGGAGGACTATCCACCGCTCCATCCGCCTCCTGGAAAAGGCGATAGAGCTGGGCCTTAAATTTGTCGGCTACGCGATACACCCCTTCATAGATGTTCTGGTTAAAGGCATATTGCTGGGTAGCCACGTCTGGAGGGAGGGAGGAGGCGTTCTCCTGGATGGTCTTATTCAGGGTAAAAGAAGCACCTTTTAGCCCATCAAAATCGAATAACTCGAGCAGTAGCAGTTGCTGAAATGCCAATTTCTCCTTTTCCAGCTGTTGGGCATCGGGCATGTTGTTGCTGGCTTCGGCACTATAGGCCGCCACCACCCCGTCGGTTTTGATGCTGGAAGCACCTATTTGGCTACTGAGTACGAGTCCTTCCAAGCTTTTGCAACGGCTCAGTGCTACGTATACCTGGCCGTGGGTGAAGGAACTGTTGGCGTCTATAATGGCCTTTTCGAAGGTTAGGCCTTGGCTTTTGTGTATGGTAATGGCCCAGGCTAGTTTCAAGGGAAATTGTACGAAGGTGCCGATGATCTGCTCCCCTACGTCCTTGGTCTGTGGGTCGAGTACATATTTTACGTTTTGCCAGGTGGTTTTTTCAACGGCTATTTCGGCATATTCATCCTGGCATTTCACGAAGATGGTGTCGGTATTGAACCTGACCACCTTGCCAATTTTGCCATTATAGTACTGCTTCTCCCTGCTGGGGTCGTTTTTTACAAACATCACCTGTGCACCAATTTTTAGTTCTAAGGAAGCTTCGGTAGGGAAGTTCTGAACCGAAAAATCGCCCGTCTGTTCCGACTCAAAGGTTCGACTATAGCCCCCGAGTGCCTTAAGCTTATCGGTATTGATATGCTGAGCCTTGTCCTTATGAGTAGTGAGGGTAATAAAGCCCTCTTCCTCGTCGGGGGTGAAATTGGGGATATACCGGGCATTGAGGGTATTGAGCCCGTCAGTGGTCAGCCGATTGTCGCGTACCTGGTTGAGTAGGTCTACGAAGCGTTGATCGGTTTGGCGATAGATTTTCGTCAGTTCAATGCGTACTGGTGCCGTGAGCTCTAAGGCTTTGCTGCCAAAGAAGTAAGGGGTATGATAGTATTCTCGGAGCATCTGCCAGTCTGCGTCCTTTACCACGGGAGGTAGCTGGTGAAGGTCCCCTATCATCAGCAATTGCAGCCCTCCAAAGGGCTTATGCCTGTCGCGGTATTTGCGAAGTACTTCATCGATGGCATCAAGGGTGTCGGCTCGGACCATGCTGATCTCGTCGATCACCAGTAGATCCAGACTTTTGATCAGGCTAATTCTTTCTCGCTTGAATTTGTAGGTGCTTTGGCTGGAAATAGATTCGGGAATATGTGGTCCAAAGGGAAGCTGGAAAAAGGAATGGATGGTGACTCCCCCCGCATTGATAGCCGCCACACCTGTAGGAGCCACTATGGCCATCCTTTTGGGGAGGGTATCTTTGAGGTTCCTCAAAAATGTCGTTTTCCCTGTGCCCGCCTTTCCCGTCAAAAAAATATTTTTGTTGGTGAAGTGGACATATTCCTTAGCGAGCTGAAGCGTGGGGTTAGCCGACATATTTCTGGGATTATAGCGGGTGAATAGGGAATACAAAAGTAAGGATTTTGCTGGGAGGGACTAGCTTATTTTCCTGATTTTACTCCTCTGGGCTAGGGGTAGGTATAGGAATTTTCGAGCGATTTATTGATCTTGCCTAAAACCATGTTTTCTTTTTTATATGCCATCCCTATGCTATATGTAACCGCTTTTATTTCTCTTGTATTTATTTCCTTGGGCTTTGGTTTAACGACTAAAAATGCGCGTTATTTACTCTCAGGATATAACACCATGTCGGAAGAGCAAAGGGCTAAAGTAGACATACAGGCTCTGGTCCCCTATTTTAAGCGGTTCCATATTTTTTTGGGTATTTCATTATTCGTGGGTACTTCCTTGTTATGGCTGGTCGATTGGAACCTGGCATCTTTATTTATGACCACCTATCCCTTATTCGCTTATGGTTATTTCTTATGGAGGGCGGCGAAATTTTACCAGGATAGAACTCACGTGAAACGGAACTATTTTGTGACAGGCTTTATGCTCCTCTTGGCCTTAGTAATTGGTTTCTTTGAAATAAAGGGTTTTAAGGGCAATGATTTGCTGATACAAGAGGATGCCCTGGTGATAGAGGGAAGCTATGGCATGGTCATTCCACGCCAGCAGGTGAAGGAAATTAACATGGTCGAACGTATTCCTCCTATCTCCATTAAAGTGAATGGATTTGCCGCTGGATATATGGCCAAGGGAAGTTTTAAAACTCAGGATGGGAAGGTTGTTAAGCTTTTTGTTAATAAAAAATATCCCCAGGCCATCTATATCCGCACCGACCAACACGACGTATACTATAATGCTACCCCAGAGCAGATGAAATCCCTCTATGCTCAGCTTACGAATTGGGAGGGTAAATAGGCTCTCTGAGCGTTGGCCTCCAAGCGGTCGGGCTGTTAGGCAAACTGCTTGACGGCTGGTGATTCGCGTTTGTACCATTTCAGCACGAGGGCCTTTCCTGGTACCTCGACGAGGTGATGGACCATCGCCGCCAATCCAATACAGACCGACAATACCGTTATGATGGCCCACTCAATGGACCATGAGTAGGTTTCATTTAAGGTCCTGACGAGGTGCGTGCCAATGTATTGGTGTAGCAGATAGAGGGCGTAGGAGATATTGCCTAGATATACCAGGGGAGATTTAACTATAAAAATCAGTTTGTTGGAAACTACCAGAGCAAAAATTAAAAAGTAGACCAATAGAATGGAGATATGCTCCCAAAGGCTTACAAAAAACATACTTCTTCCTCCTTTGTCATGCAAATAACAAGCTACACCAAAGCAAAATAACAAATAGATGATATACTTTGTGTTGTATCCTTGGGTCCAGATATGATAAAAGACAATACCAGAAAAGAAAAGTGGGAAATGGTTGATAAGCTCAAGCTTTAATTGGATATACTGATATAGTGAGGGGTAGCTATTCCTGAATAAATGAAACCCTACGATCAATAAGGTAAATATAGCTCCATGGTATAGGATAGAGCGCATCGACCTGCGGAAAAGCAGGATAAATATCCAAATATAAAAACAGAGCTCTACCAGCAGGGTCCAATAGGAACCATCTAGGTTTTCGACCCCGAAGTAGATCGGAAACATGGTGAGGTTGGCCAGTATTTGGGCAAGGCTAAAATGTGCCGGTTCGTAAACGAGGATGAATATCGCAGTGAGGAGTACACACATCCAATAGGCGGGATAGAGCCTGGCGAAACGGAAAACTAAGAAATCGCCTGGCTTTTGGACTTTATTCAGGCTCATATATATGACAAAGCCACTAATCATAAAGAAGATATCCACTCCCGTTACGCCATATCGGAATTGCCATCCCAGCTTTTCTGTGTTTTCATTGATGGTTAGATGAAACAGGGCCACCGCTAATGCAGCCATCCCTCTCAGAACATCTAGCTCGAAGAATCTATGGTGAATAGATCGATCCATTGGGTCTAAGTGTGTGGTTTCCTAACTTATTCCTGCTAATTAATACAGTAAAAATAATTCATTTATATGAAATATGCCTATAAAAAACTACTCATTAGTAATAATTCTAGCTTGTTGTATGAGTACCATATACGTCTTGGTAATATTTAACGCTAATGCTCGTATTACTTTAGAGGTTTTCTAGACTTGCTCGTAGAGTAGTCGGCTTTAAGGGGCGGCTTCCTAAAAACGATCTTTTAGCCATAGACTTGAGGATTAATGCCCATCGAGAAAATGCACATACCCTATCAATTATGATACGGTCTAATCGTATAATTTTAATATTTATTCCCTTATGGAGCGCTATCGTCGTCTTCGGCCTCTGGTAGGTTTTTTTACGAGTGCCTCCGGGTTTTCGAAAGTCTCATCTACTAGTTGGTCGAATGTGTTTTTCTGAAAGGGAAGCTGTCCTAGCACGATATCATCGATTTTAGATTGTTTGTTAATCGGTGATAGCCTAAAACCGTACTGGTACTGTTTTTGAGTTAATAGAAAGGCCTCATGTACCCTCGGTGACCAGCTGTCGTCCCCACCCAGTCCCATCTGGGCGAGGTCTAGGTGCAGATAGGTTCCAGAATTACGGGACAATACTGCGGTACGCTTCTTAGCTGCTATCAGCTCCTCTGCCGAATAGTCGTGGGCGGTAAGGTTGAGGAGGGAGTCGGCCGTGACAAGCAGGCCTAGTCCATGCTCATTCGTGAAGCTGGCCCACCGTACATCCGTTTTATTGCCATTCTCCTGCGGGGAGATATAGGGGAAATGCTGGGCCGCTATGGTTCCTGAATAGATGCCCAAAGAGGCACCAAGTTTGCGGTCTGCGTAGCTTTCGTGAGGCCCTCTGCCAAACCAACTCATGTTGTCGAAGTAGGAGGGCATGGTCATTTGTTGTCCTACCCTAGGCAGGGCTGGCCACTGGCCCTCAAGTTCATATTGATTGAGTACATGAACATCGCCAGTAGCATAGACGGTATATAGGGTATTTACCTTGATCTGACGGTCAGGGTTCCCAAAGGTATTTTTGAACAGGACCCTGACCGCCTGAGTGTTAATTTTAGAAACCTGATACGTCACTCCTGTAAGTTTCAGTTGGTCGAGACCTGCCTTCTGCCACTGACTGGCATAGCTCTTTTCAGTGCCTCCCAGGTCGTTGTCGGTAGGCACGCGCCAGAAATTGGCTACCAGAGGCTCTTTAAGCATTTCTTGCAAATTATTTTTGAAAGAGGTGAGGCCTCCTTTGGCCCTATCGAAGAGTACCGAAAAGTCCTCTCCACTGATCTGCAAAAGATTGTTATTGATTTGGGTGAGTTTTAAAGGAGGGGAACCAGCGATGCTTCTGCTTTTTTTAGTGGGCGTAGGAAGGTCTACTTCAAATTGTTCCCAGGCTACTACATGCCCTTTAGGCGCATAGGCACTGCTGTCTTTCTGTTCGAAGGAGACCGTCAGGTGGTATTCTGCGCCAGGTTTGGGGTGTTCAGGGGTTTTAAAGGGTACCTCGATAGATTTGGACTGATGGGGCAAAACGGTGAGATCGGGCAGGGTGCCGCTTTCAATAGTCTTGCCACTTTCCAATAAAGTCCATTTTCCTGCATATCGGGAGAGGTTTTCAAAGTCGTAACCGTTTTTTACCACAACTTGTTGGCTATTTTCTCCGAGCTTTTTGGGGGCTTCTAGCCTAATGTATTGGTATACTTTCTTGACTTCCTGGAGCTCCGGTTGAGGCTGTCGGTCTGGATTTACCAGTCCATCTCCGGCATTGGCGCCATCTATCGTATTGAAATAGTCCCAGTAATAGTTGCCGTTGGCATCCTTGAGTCGTAGGCCCTGGTCTACCCAGTCCCAAATAAATCCGCCTTGCATGGTTGGATTTTTTTCGATGACATCCCAATATTCCTGGAGGTTACCTATGCTATTGCCCATTCCATGGGCATATTCACAGACAATCAGTGGGCGGGTTTTGTCTTTAGCTACGAGCTCCTTCATGTCTGAAATAGAAGGGTACATCACCGAGATAATGTCAAAACTACTTAAAGTGGTGGGTTTATAGTCCTGCCTTCCCTCATAATGAATGGGCCTTGAGGGGTCGGCTAGGCGTATAAAATCGGCCATGGCTGTGAAGTTTCGCCCCATTCCCGACTCGTTGCCCAGGGACCAAATTAAGATAGAGGGGTGATTTTTGTCTCTTTCCACCATGGCATTGGCCCGCGCCACGAAGGCCTGCTTCCATTCGGGCTTGGCAGCCAGGATGATATTTTTTTGCCATAACTCATGGCTTTCTATATTGGCTTCGTCCATCACATACAAGCCATACTGGTCGCATAAGTCGTACCATTCGCCTACATTGGGATAGTGGGAGCTACGAACGGCATTAATATGGTGCTGCTTCATCAAGGTAATGTCGCGAATCATCGTCTCCCGGTCGACGACCCGGCCAGTGTTAGGGTCGAACTCGTGCCGGTTGACGCCCTTTAGGGTAATGGCCTTTCCATTTAGCAGCAATTGGCCCCCTTTTATTTTTACCTCCCGGAAGCCTACCCGCTGGCTGGTGGCTTCGAGGACCCTTCCGTCGCTATTCATCAGCTGGATGGTAAGGGTGTATAAATAGGGGTTTTCCGCACTCCATTGTACGGGCTGGGATATAGGAAGGTGGAGCCGAACCGAAGCTTCCTCGCCTCCGCCAATGGACCGCAGGATCTGGTTGGTAGGCTTCACCACCGCTTCACCTCGGGCATCGTATAGGGTAAATACGAGCTGGTGGGCATACACTGCCTCTTGATCATTGTTTTTGACGAATGCACTAATCGACAAATCGGCATTGGTATATTCGGAATCGAAGGGGGTATTCACCGTAAAATCGGAGATATTTACCAGGGGACGTTTTATCAAGGACACGTTTCTGAAAATTCCAGATAGGCGCCAGAAGTCCTGATCTTCCAGATAGCTCCCCGTCGACCAGTTGATGACCTGTACCGCCAAATGATTCTCTCCCTCTGTAAGCAGGTCGGATACCTGGAATTCAAAAGGGGTCATGCTATCTTCATGATAGCCTAAGGCTACTCCGTTGAGCCAGACGTAACAGGCCGACTGAACCCCGTCGAAACGCAGCATATAGGCCGATTTGTTTACGGTTTCATTCACCGTAAAAGTTGTTTTATAGAGTCCTACCGCATTTTTCTCTTCCGATATTTTGGGAGGGTCAGCGTGAAAAGGATGCTTGATATTGCTAAAGATGGGTGGGTCGTAGGCGCGACCTTCTAGGGCGCCTATCACCTGCCAGTTGGAAGGGATGGGGATTGTCTCCCAGTTAGTAGCCGGATAAGCCGCATTAAAAAATCCTTCGGGAACGGCATTAGGATGGGATACCCATTTGAAGTGCCAGTTTCCATTTAAAGACCGTACCAAAGGAGTCTCTTTGTTGAAAACTTTAGCGTCCGATTCGCTAGGATATGGGGTAAAATCGGCCCTGGGGCGCTCGGTATTGACGCTGATTACCTGGGGGTCCTGCCATTCGGGAATATGCTGAGCCTTAGTAGTGGAAAGATAAAGGCAAAATAATAGTGTGATGGATAGAAAACGCATGGTAACTGAAGGGTTCGAGTGAGCATTTCCCCCGCCGGAAGTACCCGAATGGGAGTCGCTTATTTTATAATGAAGCCAAAAATAGGGAATATGATAGGGAATCGTCAATCATTTGAACTGATAAATAGTGAAAATTTTACCTTTTAGATCTAATTTTCCAATCGAAGGCTACTTTTATTAGCTTTGTTCGATTATTTGACTAATTCTAGGGACGAAATAAATCGATTACCTACTGTACTATTAAAACTGGAAACTTATGCTACTCGCAGTAGATGTTGGGAATACCGATACAGTCTTTGGACTATATGAAGGGAGCGATTGTATCAGCATTTTGCGGCTTAGGACAGGGGTGTCGGAGGGTGCCTCCCATTATGAATCCCAAATCAGGATGCATTTTATGGAATCGGGCTTATGGTTAGGAGATGTAGGCACTGTAGTATTAGGCAGTGTAGTTCCCGATGCCACCCCAGTATTGTCTAGGGTATTAAAAACGCTTTTCGTAGACGATATTATCATAGTAGGCCCCACTATCTATCCCGATCTTAATATCGCCATAGACCATCCCCACGAAATAGGGGCCGACCTGATTGCCAATTCTGTAGCCGCCATGCATCGTCATCAATCGAACTGTGTGGTGGTGGACTTCGGCACGGCACTTACCTTTACGACCGTCTCCGCCGACCGTCAGATACTCGGGGTTGCGATACTACCCGGGTTAAAAACGGCGGTAAAGGCCTTGTTTACCAATACGGCTCAGCTGCCGGAAGTGCCCCTAGTGCTGCCTCAGTCGGCTATTGGCAAAAACACCGTACACGCCATTCAAGCGGGTATTCTTTTGGGGTATGAAGGACTCGTCAAATCCTTGCTGACCAGGATTCGGAAGGAGTTAAACGGCGACTGCATAGCCATTGCTACGGGTGGGCTGTCTTCCATCATAGAAACCCTAGAGGATGAGTTCGTCGAAATAGATCCTAGCCTTACCCTGGATGGACTACGGCTGATTGGTGAGCGAGTAGGGGCGGTGTAGGGCTAGCCACGGCGGAAATCGCCCCCATATATTCGTTGAAGCCCACTCACACGCTTATTGAAGAGGTATACCCAGCAGTCGACTCTTGAACCGTCGGGTGTATCGATGGGGACGATCCTGCGAATGTATTCACTTTGTGATTCGTTTGGTTGTAGGTCTTCGTATGCATCGAGGGCTTGCAATAATGGCCCAGCTTCATTTAGTTGATATATCTCACCGCGTACGGTGCTGCTACTGTCGGCCTGATATATAGCCCCCGGATACCAGTCGATCCGATACAAGGCGCCAGGCATATAGCCTTCGGCATAGTAGGTCGCCATCCGTTGTAATTGATGTGAAAATGGGTTGGTATGCCCACTCATCAGGGTGCCATATACGAAAAGATACTCGGATAGGGAGTGATTTTGCATGATTCCGTCAAATAAAATCTTTTTAAAGTAATACCTGGTCGTTTTTTTTTGTTTATCTGAAGAAGTCCTCGAAGGGAATCATACATGAAGGTAGTATTTTTCTTAAATTGCAGGTAAAGCTTCATCCATTTTAGTTATGTACGAAAAAAATCTGGGAACCAAACAGAAGGCCTTACGCATTAATCTTGACCCCAGGATTTATGGTTCATTTGCCGAAATCGGTGCGGGACAGGAGACTGCCGCCATATTTTTTAAGGCAGGGGGAGCCTCCGGAACCGTCGCCAAGACGATGTCGGCCTACGATATGACCTTTAGCGATGCCATCTATGGTACCGAAACTGGGGGGCGCTATGTAGTAGAGTCCCGTTTGATGAAAATGCTCAACAGGGAGTACGATTTGGTAGAGAAGCGTCTTTCCGAAAAAAGGGGAGTCGACAGCCAATTCTTCGCTTTCGCCAATACCGTTGTAGCCCTCAACTTCCAAAAAACCAATGAAGCGCATGGCTGGCTGGGTCTTCAGTTCCAGTTGACGCCCTTCGGCCCGAGCAATTATGTGGTGATCCATGTTCGGATGCGCGATAATGAAAATTTGTTGCAGCAACAAGCCCTTGGAATTATTGGGGTAAACTTACTATATGGTTGTTTTTTCTATTACCGATCTCCCCAGACCCTGCTAAAATCGTTGATGGACGATCTGACGACCGATCGTATCGAAATAGATATGGTACGGTTCAGTGGACCCGACTTTGAAAAAGTCGATAACCGACTGATGAGCCTACGATTGGTTCGAAATGGATTTACCGATGCTGCCCTTTTTGGAGCGGACGGAGGGGTGTTACAACCATCGGAAGCCCTTTATAAAAAACATATTTTGATGATGAGAGGGCGGCTAAGGCCTATTACCAATGTTCATATCGATTTGATAGAAAATGGTAAAAAGCAATTTTTGGCCGAGCCCGACGTCGATGAGTCCAAAGTGGTGCTTATTTCGGAGTTGACTTTGCACAACCTCAAAGGCTCGTCGAGGGATATCGATGAAAAGGACTTTCTGGACCGCGTCGACATCCTTTGTTCCTTGGGACATATGGTGATGATCTCCAACTACCATGAATATTACAAATTAGCTTCTTTCTTATCGAGGCTTTCGAAACTGAAAGCGGGACTATTATTGGGGAGCCCCAATCTGCAGGATATTTTCGAAGAAAAGCATTACGAGTTCTTGCCCGGCGGTATTTTGGAGTCGTTTGCCACCCTGTTTAGTAGGAAAGTCAAACTCTTTATTTACCCCACCTTACAGCCCGATGGATCGGTATATAGTTGTGAGAACTTCGTAGTTCCCGAGCATCTGCGTCCCCTTTTCCAATATCTTATCCTGAACGATAAAATTGAGGATATCCGTAATTACAATAAGGAACATATGCACATTACGACCGACAGCGTGCTCGAGATGATTAAGCGGGGAGAACCGGGTTGGGATAAAATGGTTCCTGATAATGTAGCGGCCATGATCAAAGAGAAGTCGCTGTTCGGCTTACCCAACGAGGACAATTATGTCGATGTAGTCAAACAAATACACCAGGCGGTGGGGAATCTGTAATAAATCCATTTATATCAGTATTTTACAATAGAAAATGACTTTTGGATCAAAAAGTTTATGCCAAAAGTCCTAAATCCTCCTACCACTTTCTTTGGAAGACTGAAATACCTGGGGCCAGGTTTTATCCTTTCGGCCGCTATAGTAGGCTCTGGCGAGCTTATTGCCACTACTGCCTTAGGAGCAAAGGCGGGTTTTATTACCTTTTGGGTAATACTCGTCAGCTGTTTGGTAAAGGTGGCCCTCCAACTGGAGTTCGGCAAAAATGCCATATACTCCGGCACCTTTATCATGCATAATTTTAACAGGTTGTCGGGGCCCCGACTGAAAGGGACCCATTGGAGCATATGGCTCTGGCTTTCGCTGCAAGGCCTGAAGCTGCTTCAGGTAGGTGGAATCGTAGGCGGGGTAGCCATCGTTTTGCATATGGTAATGCCCATAATACCGGTAGAAGCATGGGCACTAATCTCTGTGCTCCTCACTTCGCTCATCTTGTACCGGGGCAACTATGGCCCAGTAGAGAAGATTTCCCTCGTGTTGATCCTCCTCTTTACGTCGGTTATTCTGACTTCCTTGTACCTACTCCAATACACCCCCTATGCCATTACCTGGGAGCAAGTAAAGTCGGGCCTGACTTTCTCTTTGCCAACTGGGTTGGTGGCGATCGCTTTTGGGGCTTTCGGGATCACGGGAGTGGGCGGTGACGAGATCATGTACTATAATTATTGGTGCATCGAGAAAGGCTATGCCACCTACACTGGCCCCAACGATGGTTCTGAGGCATGGAACGATCGGGCCAAAGGCTGGATAAAAGTAATGTACCTGGATGCCATATTGTCGATGTGCGTTTATACGGTCGTTACAGCCGCCTTCTATCTGCTGGGGGCGGCAGTATTGCATAGCCAGGGCCAGGTGCCCGAAGGGTACCAGATGATAGAGGTCTTGTCCCAAATTTTTACGGCGACCTTAGGTCCTTGGGCCAAAATATTATTTTTGATAGGGGCTTTTGCTGCCCTCTATTCTACCTTGTTTACGGCCACGGCGAGCTGGGCCAGGGTCTGGGGCGACGCTTTCGGACAGATAGGCTGGTTGCCTTTCGGCACGGTGTCAGAAAAAAAGCGTTCGATAGCTCTTTTTACTTGGATATTGCCTTTGATATGGGCTGTATTGTACCTCTTTATGAAAGCCCCCGTGCTCATGGTGGTTTTAGGAGGTATAGCCACCTCGGTACTCTTGCTGCTGATCGTATATGTAGCCTATGAATTCCGGTATCGTCAATTGCCCAAAAGTTTATGGCCTTCCCGGTTTTATGATGTCTTCTTCTGGCTCAGTGTGGCCGCTATCCTCATGGTCAGCCTATATGGGGTATGGAAGGTGGTGCTTTAAATCCGCCTATCGGGGGGTATTATAAGTCATATTTGCTGTTTTTGTAGAAAAGTTTGCATTTTATATAGGGTTTTATGGCCTGTCTATCGTCCTTGATAGTAATCTGGTTAATTCACCATTCAAAAAAAAACAAAGGATCATGGATGAAGTAAATCAAGTGTCGAGACGGAAGTTTTTAAAAAATTCGACGGGTGCCGCCCTGGCGCTTTCCGTACCTTACTTTGTACCCCAAAGTGCCTTTGGTGCTAACGATCGGGTACGTGTGGCCGTACTGGGCGTAAATGGCCGGGGTAAAAATCATATTAGTGGCTTCAGCGCCTTGAAAAACGTGGAGGTGGCCACTTTATGTGATCCTGACAATACGGTATTACAAACCAGAGCTAAGGAGTTTAAAGATAAAACAGGCAAGACGGTAAAGACTGAAATGGACCTCCGGAAGGTCTATGACGATAAGTCCATCGATGCCGTGAGCATAGCTACCCCAAACCATTGGCATGCCTTAGCCATGATATGGGCCTGCCAGGCGGGTAAAGACGTATATGTTGAAAAACCAGGCTCTCATCACTTTGAAGAGGGGCGGAAAATGATAGAAGCCCAGCAAAAGTATAAGCGGGTAGTACAGCATGGGGTTCAGCTGCGCAGCTCAGCCGCCATGCAAGAGGCCGTAAAGCATTTGAGAGATGGCCTGATTGGCAAGGTCTATATGGCGCGCGGCCTAGTATATAAATGGAGACCCGATATCGGCGATAAGGGGGTGTCGAAGGTGCCTGCCGGACTAGACTATGATCTGTGGACGGGGCCGGCGGAAATGAAGCCTTTCTCCGAAAATTATGTTCATTACAACTGGCACTGGCACTGGAACTATGGAAATGGGGATATCGGTAATCAAGGAATTCACGAGACCGACCTTTGTATGTGGGGCCTTGGTGTGGACACCTTCCCCGAAAAAATAACCTCTGCTGGCGGTAAGTTCCTTTGGGACGACGCCAAAGAGACTCCGGAGCTGCTATCGTCGACCTATATTTATCCTAAAGAAAAAAAGATTATAGAGTTTGAAGTACGTCCCTGGATGACCAACCTGGAAGACGGTGCCGGAATAGGCAATATATTCTATGGCTCTGAAGGCTATATGGTGATAAAGGGTTACGATTATTATGAGACCTTCTTGGGGCGCGATCGTAAGCCGGGCCCCTCGCGCAAGGCTGGAGGCGACCATTATAAAAACTTTATAGATGCCGTTGTGGCCGGGGATCCGTCTATGGTCAATGGGCCCGTCGAAACCATCCATTTATCTTCTGGATTGGCTCATTTGGGCAATATAGCCTATAGAGTAGGGCGTTCACTGACTTTTGATCCTGCCAAAGAGAAATTTGTAGGGGATACGGAAGCCGATGGATTATTGGCACGGAAGTATCGAAATCCGTTTAGTATTCCCGATAAGGTATAAGTAGATGTTAATTTGATGTGTGTAATTTCGAATTGAGCCTGTCACTTTAGTACGGGCTCAATTTTTTTTGATGCCACATGCCCCTTATTTCTTCCCCCACTGTTCTGGCTTTTCGGCCAGCTGCCAAAATAAATCTTCGATAATTCGGTGACAAAGTGTAACATAGCAGGTCTGAAATGATAGCTATACACAAAAATATATTATCACAATGTCGAAGCATAACAGTTTATGGTGGATTCTACTCGTTGGGTGGATAGGCCTTGGTTCCTGGTGGCATTATTGTAAAATAAAAATGGGTTGTGGACAGTCGGTTATTGCCGCTGTAGGGCCATTGGAAATAGCCCCAACCCCTCTCGAAAAGGCAAACCGCACACCAGCGGAGGCCCCTACTGCCGATGTAGAAATACTGGCGGAGAGACAAGCTTATAGGGGGCTATTTGAAGCACTTGATCTGTATTTTCCTTCTGGAGGCAGTACCTATATCCAAACCAGCGATAATGAGGCCTTCATCCGCGATGCTCAGGACTATCTGAAGCACCATCCCGACAAAAAACTTTATTTGACAGGACATACCGACAACACGGGGAGTCCATCGTACAATGTGGCCCTGTCCAAAAAGCGGGCTGAGTCGGTCAAGCGCATTTTAGTACGCCATGGCCTACCACCAGCCCAGCTGGTAGTGGAGGGAAGGGGACAGGCAGAGCCTAAAGCCGACAATGCAACCGTTGAGGGGCGTACGGCCAATCGTCGATGCACCGTCCGTATTCAGTAGTAATAGTTAAAAACTTAATCTAAAACACTATGTTTCAATTGAATCCGCACGGACTAGCCGATGCCTGGTGGCAGCACCTACTCATGGTAGTGGTGGCAGTAGCATTGGGCTATATGATAGGGTATAGGTCGGGAGCGGCGCAGCTGCTCGAGAGTAGCAGGGAGCGCTTCCGCCTGAATAATATCCTTGATCATTGTAAAAAGACCCTCTCCAATACCATGACCCCGAAGCCAATTGCAGAGGATTTGAAATTGATAGAGGGAATAGGGCCAAAGATTGAAGAGTTGCTTCAAGCGGAGGGGATCGTTACGTTTGCCGATTTGGCGGGTTATTCAGAGGATAAGCTCAAGGCTATTTTGGAAAATGCCGGATCCCGATTTCAGATGCACGACCCGCAAACCTGGCCACAACAGGCCCAGCTGGCGCACGATGGCAAATGGGAGGAATTGAAGGCTTGGCAGGATAGGCTGCTAGGAGGTAAAGAAATGAGTTAAACTGAATCAACAAGAAAATTTTTTGAATATAAAATCATGATATTACTTGAAATGAACCCTTTGAGTGGAACGGTAGCCATTTCGGAAATGGTGATCATTTTGGCGATCAGTGCCTTCGTAGGTTGGTGGATCGGAAGACGCCGGATTATGGGGCGGCTCCAACGATTGGAGGTAGAGGTGGCCAGCCTGGAGACCGAACTACAGGTATGCAAGGAAAAGGTGGTGCTTTCTAAGGTACGCTTATCTGAAAATGAGCCCGTGGAAACTCCCGATAATCTGAAGCTGATAGAGGGAATAGGGCCGATGATCGAGGCCCTGTTGACGAGCAAAGGAATACGAACCTACTCCTCCTTGGCTAGTGTACCCTCCAGTGCTCTAAAAGCTATGCTGGACGAGGCGGGACATCAGTATCAGCTACATGATCCTACCTCCTGGCCTCAGCAGGCCGCCTTGGCTCGCGACGGCCGCTGGGACGACCTCGGTGCCTTACAGGACCGGCTCAATGGAGGCAAGCTCGCCTAGTACCACTATTGATGCGCCAGGCAAAAGTGTGGCGAGGCGACTGGGGCCATAAAGATTGGCTCTTGGCCCGGTAATACGCAAAAGGCGAAGCATCAGAATCCCAATGCTTCGCCTTGTATGCTAGGTAAAAGAACCTTATTTCAATGATTCAAAATCGAAAGACTCTAAATATTTGGTCGTAAATATCCCTGATTTGAAACCAGGATCGTCCATCAGCTTGATATGGAAAGGAATGGTCGTTTTGATACCTTCCAATACGAATTCCTGTAAGGCACGTTTCATCCTGGTGATCACTTCCTCCCTCGACTGTCCACTTACGATAATCTTCGCAATCATGGAGTCATAATTTGGGGGGATGGTATATCCGCTATACACATGGCTGTCTATCCGAATGCCATGTCCACCGGGGAAGTGAAGGTTGGTTATTTTTCCTGGAGAGGGGCGGAAGCCATTGCCCGGATCCTCTGCATTGATGCGGCACTCCATAGCGAACAGGTGCGGGGTATAGTTTACCCCTGAAATAGGCTCGCCTGCGGCAACTTTAATTTGTTCCTTAATAAGGTCGAAGTTGGTCACCTCTTCGGTAATCGGGTGCTCTACCTGAATCCGGGTATTCATTTCCATAAAGAAGAAGTCCCCGTGTTTGTCTACCAAAAATTCGACCGTACCTGCTCCTTCGTATCCAATGGCCTGGGCGCCTTTGATGGCGGCAGCACCCATTCTTTCGCGAAGCTCAGGGGTTACAACTGGAGAGGGAGTTTCCTCTACTAGTTTTTGGTGGCGACGTTGTATAGAACAATCTCTTTCGGATAGGTGACAAACTGTTCCAAATTGATCGCCAATGATTTGGATTTCAATATGGCGGGGCTCTTCAACAAATTTTTCTAGATAGAGGCCGTCGTTGCCAAAAGCGGCTGCCGATTCGGTACGGGCGTCGTTCCAGGCTTTTTCGAATTCCTCTGGTTTGTTGATGATACGCATCCCACGGCCACCACCACCGGCAGTAGCCTTCACGATGACGGGGTATCCCATTCCTTCGGCGAGGCGTAAGCCCTCTTCTACAGACTCTAGGAGGCCTTCCGAACCGGGCACAACGGGTACTCCGGCCTTAATCATGGTCGCCTTGGCCGTGGCCTTGTCGCCCATTCCATTGATTTGCTCGGCGGTAGCTCCAATAAATTTAATGCCATAATCGGCACAAATTTGGGAGAACTCAGCATTCTCCGACAGGAAGCCATAGCCAGGGTGGATGGCATCGGCACCCGTTACTTCGGCTGCCGAAATGATATTTTGAATGCTCAGGTAAGATAGCTTACTGATTGGTGGGCCTATGCAGACGGCTTCATCGGCGAATCGCACATGAAGGCTGTCGCGGTCGGCGGTAGAGTAAACGGCCACCGTTTTAATGCCCATTTCACGGCAGGTTCTGATGACGCGAAGGGCAATTTCACCCCGGTTGGCAATGAGTATTTTCTTGAACATGAATTGTCAATTTATGAATAGCCAATAACGTTCCTAGTGGTTAAGCTGGCTCAACAAGGAAAAGAGGTTGGTCAAATTCTACGGGAGTCGCATTTTCTACCAGTATTTTGACGATTTTTCCAGAGATCTCCGACTCTATTTCGTTAAATAATTTCATAGCTTCGATCACACATACCACCTGCCCTGGCTTAATATCGTCACCCACGTTGGCAAAGGCTGGGGATTCGGGGCTAGAGGCCCGGTAAAAAGTCCCGATCATCGGCGACTTGATGGTGATCAGGTTAGCCTCGTTGGCTGCTGGTGCAGGGGCTACGGGCTCGGCTGCTGCTGGAGCCGCTGCCACTACGGGTGCCGCTGCGGGCTGAGCTACGGGAGCAGGCTGCGCCACAGGAGCGGGGCCCATTCCATAACGTTTCACTTTTATTTTGAGGTCGTTGGTCTCGATGTTCACTTCATCTAAGCCCGATTGAGCAATGAAGTCTATTAGTTTTTGTATTTCCTTGGTTTCCATTTAGCGAAATTTTACGGTATAGAGATGAGTGCCTTTGCTTGAATATATAAGCTTTTGGTATTCAGTATATAATAAGTAAAAGGGCCTTATGATTTTACTCTTTCTACGTAATCATACGTACGAGTATCCACTTTTATTTTTTGGCCTTCATCTATGAATAATGGAACCATGATGCGCGCTCCGGTTTCCACCTCAATGGCTTTTTTAGGAGAGTTGGCGGTATCCCCTTTCAGGCCTGGCTCCGCATAGGTTACTTCCAGTTCCACAAAAGGGGGAAGTTCACATAGCAAGGGCGAATCATTTTCGGTGTTGATCAAAATCTCCACTTCCTGGCCTTCTTTCATTAAATCGGCATTGGTAATCAGTTTTTCATCGATCAATACCTGGTCAAAAGTTTCGGCATTCATAAAGTTGAAGCCCATATCGTCCTTGTACAAGTACTGAAACTTGTGGCGTTCCACACGTACTGGAAAAATGGTAGCTCCAGATGAAAAAGTATTGTCTAATACTTTTCCAGTAGTGAGGCTCTTGATTTTGGTACGTACAAAGGCATTTCCTTTCCCAGGTTTCACATGTTGAAATTCTATCACCTGAAACAAGTCGTGGTTAAAGTTAATTACCAGTCCGTTACGTAAATCTGCGGTATTTGCCATAATAGTAATTGATTATAAATTAGTATCCCCATTTGAGATACAGCGCTCCCCAGGTAAAGCCTCCACCAAAGGCGGCTAGTACCAGGTTATCACCTTTCTTAAGTTTAGATTCGAAATCCCATAAACACAATGGAATGGTGGCGGAAGTGGTATTGCCATAACGGTCAATATTCATCATTACCTTGTCCATGCCCACTCCCATACGGTTGGCGGTGGCCTCTATGATCCGGCGATTGGCCTGATGCGGCACCAGCCATGCGACGTTGTCGCCGGTAAGCTGGTTTTTTTCCATGATCTCGGCCGAAATATCGGCCATGTTCTTCACTGCAAATTTGAATACCTGCGCGCCGTCCTGATACACAGAGTGCCAGCGGTTATCGATGGTCTCGTGTGTGGGTGGATATCTACTCCCCCCTGCTTTCTGGTGAAGGTATGGATAGCCCGCGCCGTCCGAACGTATGATGGAGTCGATCACGCCATTGCCTTCGGTGTCGGGCTCGAGCAATACTGCCCCGGCTCCGTCGCCAAAGAGGATACATGTTTTGCGGTCGGTATAGTCGACTATCGACGACATTTTGTCGGCACCTACTACGATCACTTTTTTGTATTTGCCCGTTTCAATGAACTGGGAAGCCATGGTCAGGGCGTAAACGAAGCCCGAGCAGGCCGCCTGTATGTCGAAGCTACCCACGTTGCGGATCCCTACCATATCACAGATCAGATTGGCAGTACAAGGAAATACGTAGTCAGGAGTGGTAGTGGCACAAATCAATAGATCGATTTCTTCTGCCGAGGTGTTGGTTTTGGCTAGAAGGCCTTTTACGGCTTCGGCGCCCATATGGGAACTGCCAAGGCCTTCACCTTTTAGTATATGTCTTTCTTTAATCCCGGTTCGGCTAACGATCCATTCATCGTTAGTGGCAACCATCTGTTCCAATTCTGCATTGGTGAGAATATAATCGGGTACATACCCTTGTACTCCCGTAATAGAGGCTCTGATGTGGGTCATGATTTAATGGTAGCAGTCAAAATCACTGTGGATTTTGGTGAAGGACAAGATCGGATTTTGATATGATCAGAGGTTGAGCCGTATAAATTCATTTTCATTATTAATTCAAAGCCTGAGCAATATGCAAAAAAGCTTTGGATTTTACTTGTTTATAGGCCCAGCCAATCATATTCTGAATAGCTAGGGGGGTGGATACTCCGTGTGCGATCATGACGTTACCGTTGACGCCCACAATAGGACTTCCTCCAATGGCCTCATAGTTGGTCTGATCGATAAAATCGTCCTTAATCCCCCTTTTTTTGGCGATTTCATAGAGCGATTCCCCCATCTTAAACAGAATATTACCCGTAAATCCGTCGGTAACAATCACATCTGCCTTATTGGTGAATAGATCCTTTCCTTCAATATTTCCTATAAAATTTATTTTCTTGTTTTGCTCTAGAAGTGGATAGGTGGCTTGTGCAGTGAGCGAACCTTTTTGTTCCTCTTCGCCAATATTCATGAGGGCCACTCTGGGCTTGGATAGCTGAAAGGTATATTGGGCAAACAAGGATCCCAGTTCGCCAAATTGTGCCAATACCTCAGGCTTGCAGTCGGCATTGGCTCCTATATCCATCATAATGGCATGGCCTCCACCTAGCTGAGGAACAAACCCCGCAATAGCCGGTCTTAACACGCCTTCTATGGCTTTGATGCTAAAAAGTGCCCCTACATGCATGGCTCCCGTGTTTCCGGCCCCACAAAAGATGTCTACTTCCTTTTCTTTAAGAAGCTTGAACCCTATGGCTATGCTGGAATTGGGTTTTTGAGAAAGCGCTTTCGTAGGATGCTCCCCCATCTTTATTACGTCTTCGGCATGCACTATATCAATGCAGGAAGGTACGTCCCCGTAGCCTTTAAAAACATCTTTAATGATGTTCTCATTGCCGATTAATATAATTTTCGCATCCGAAGGTAGTTCAGTAGCTGCCTGAATGGCGCCTTCAATAATTGCCTGTGGAGCTAAATCTCCCCCCATAGCATCTACCGCAATTTTCATTTACACGCAGTTTTTTTTACTGATAAGTTTAGAAATCAAAGGTGTAAATTTAGCAGATGTGCTCAGTAAAAAAGAATTTCGTAACAACTTTTACAAGTATATTACGAAATTCTCTTTTCATCTTCCGAAATCTAAACCGTTTTGCTGTAGTTTTCTACCACTACTTTGCCTCTATACACCAAGTTTCCTTCGTGTACGTGAGCGCGGTGGAATTGGTGAATCTCACCAGTAGTAGTGTCTACTCCCAATTGCTTTCCTGTAAGGAAGTCATGTGCTCTGCGCGTATCGCGACGGCGTGTAGAGATTTTCCGCTTAGGATGTGCCATGATATTATGTTCTAATTGTTAACTTTCAATAATTATATACTTCAATATTTCCCTTTCTACAGGGGGCTATTCGATCTTTATTCGCCCTTCAGCTTCTTTAAGGCCTCCCATCGGGGGTCTACCGCTTCGGTGCTCTGAGTATCGGCTGCTGGCGATCCACCCTCTGAGGTGTATACCAGAACCGATTCTTGCGCCTCTTGTGTAAAGTCATCGTCGTCATCGTCTTTCCGATAATCGGGGTGGATTTTCTTTACAGGTAATGCCAGGGCTATAAATTCAAATATATAACCCGCTACATTCACGCGGTTCGTATTCCGATTGATCAACACAATCTCATCGGACAACTCTTCATCCCGGTCGCCAAACTTAAGGATCAACCGATCTTCAGTCTTAAAGTGCTCCTCGTAAGGCTCCAAACTCCGGTCGCAAACCAGCTCCACCGAACCTTCAATCCGAAAGTTGAATTGAAGCATCGTCGACGACTTATCCATCACAATTTGCGATTTGAAATGACCACGCTCGATCAAATCCTGCTCTAATTCCGCAAAAAAGGGGTCTCCCGACTCCATTTCATAGTCATACCGTTTGTCTTCTAAACCGTAAATGTCTATGTTATATTTACTTAGCTCTTTCACTTGTGTCGATAAAAGGACTGCAAAGGTAGTACCTTTTTTATTTGAATGAAAACTATCTGTAAAATTTTATTGGCCTTCCCGATACACTTTATTCCTTATGAGGGAAGTAGTAGGGGCCAGGCTCCCTTAAATTCCTTATTATTATGGGCTTAAGCCTATAAGAAGGGCGTTATTGCCAAGCCGCGAACTATACTTTCCTAGCAGGATTACCAAAGTAGGTGGCATTGGCCGGTACATTTTCTACTACTACCGATCCGGCACCGATTCGGGCCCCTTTTCCTATAGTAACTCCGGCGACGATAGTGGCCCCAGCGCCAATAAATACGCCTTCGCCCAGGCTCACGCGGTCGTTCAGGATGGCTCCTGCGCCGATGGTGCAAAAGTCGCCGACCTGTACCGAACCATCGATAATGGCTCCTGCCAGCACCAAACAATGTTGGCCTAATACACTTACTGGCCCTATAATGGCCCTGGCCGCTATCAGATTGCCGTGCCCTACGGTGGCCGTATCCGAAATGCTCGCACTCTCGTGGATGGCGTTAACGGGCATCACCTTATAGTCCTTTACCAGCGTCTCCACCAGGCGTTCGCGTACCGAACGCTCTCCTATGGCCAAAAATACTTCGCATTTGCTGCCTAGTACGTCCAAATAGGCCTTGTCGTCGGTGTGGCTTAGGACACTCACATCGCCAAACTCCTTGCCCTGAAGCTCCTGGCGGTCGTCCAGAAAGCCATAGACCATTACATTGTTCTTCTTGAAAATATCGAGCGCCTTAAGTCCTAAGTCGCCCGCTCCAAATATTAATACGGGATTTTCCATAGCATTGTTTTTGGCTCCTAAGGAGTGGCTTTCCCACCCCAAGCCGCATGTTAATTATTGATATCTCCTGCGCTAACAGTTAAAATCATAAAAAGGTTACTCGAAAGACAAATGGACTACTATAGGGGGAAAGATTCTGTCCGCTATATTGATCGATTTGATTGTTATAATTGAAATTGTACAGGATGGTAAGATGAACCCCCTTGGTAAAGCGCCCTCCTAGGGGTTGGGTATAGGACGCACCGAACATAGGAGACCCGAGCCATTGGCGTTTTTGGTAGGAGCCTTCCACATTCATGGCTTCATATTCCCCTATAAGGTTGACCATAGGAGCTATAGCATACATCAAAAATCCTCGCCCGCCGTAGTAGGCTGTACTGATATTATAATACCTCGATTTAAAATACATAATCGTTCCACCCACACCACCAACGAGTTTTTCGGTCAGTTCATAACCAGCCATAGGCGATAGGTTGATGTTGGTAACCGTACCGAAGCTTAGCCCGAAGCTACCGCCCAGGCGGACGCGATCGATAGGGGCCCGAAGGCTGAATTCTGAGGGCGCCTCCTGGGGAGCTGGGATGGCCTTTCGCTCAGCAGGTTGGTATTCGACCGGTTTTTTGGTCCTCAGGGAGTCGGGACGGTAGTACTCGTCGTTTTGGGCCCAGGCTCCGCCTATACCCAGCATCGTGAAGGTGAACAGGAGTAGTAAGAAGGTTTTAATTTTCATTTAAAAGTCGTTTATTTGGTCCGATTGATTCTTGTAACGATAAAGTTGGCTGTTTTGGTTTGTAGATTCCATAAGGCCAGCACCCCAGTATACTTACCATGCATTACCATATCACCGTTGCCGACCCGGCGTCTCATTTCCTAAATCTTACTTTTACCGTTTCTAAGGTAGATCAGGAATACCTAGAACTTCAGCTTCCGGCCTGGCGTCCTGGTCGATATGAAATTCAAAATTTTGCCAAAAATATTCAAAATATCGCTGCCTTTTCGCATCAAGGGGACAAACTATCGATAGAAAAGATAGGAAAAGATCGGTGGAGAGTAGCTACTCGGGGCCAGCAAGAAGTGCGCATAGCGTACAATTACTATGCCAATATCCTCAATGCCGGGACGAGCTATGTAGACGCCGAGCTATGGTATCTTAACTTTATCAATTTTGCCCTGTATGTAGATGGGCGTATGACAGAACCTTATCGAATAAGCCTGGACATACCCACAGCTTATCAAGTGGCCACCGGACTTAAAATGGAAGGCCCCGAGCTGTTTGCCCCCGATTTTTATACGCTGGTGGATAGCCCCGTCCTGGCTTCTGCTACCATTCAAGTGGGTACTTACCAGCTAGAGGGGGTAGACTTTTCGGTGTGGATGCAAGGGAAGCAAAAGCCGAACTGGGAGCGTATCCTCGATCAATTCTCACGCTTTAGCGCCGAACAATTGGCTACTATGGGCACGTTCCCCGAAAAGGACTACCATTTTATGAATCTGATACTCCCCACGGCCTACTACCATGGGGTGGAACATCGGAACTCTACCATGGTGGTGCTCGGGCCCGATGACGAAGGCGAGGAGTTCTATGCCGATCTGCTGGGGGTAAGCTCGCATGAGCTTTTTCATGCCTGGAACATCATCAGGATTCGTCCCGTCGAACTATTGCCCTACGACTTTACCCGTGAAAATTATTTTCAAACTTGTTTTGTGGCCGAGGGATGTACCACCTATTACGGCGATTTGTTTTTGGTGCGAGCCGGAGTTTTCGATCTTCAGGCCTATATCAAAGAGCTGGAAGTATATATGAAGCGCCATTTTGAAAACAGTGGAAATGCCTCCCAGTCCTTGCTAGAGTCGTCCTATGACCTCTGGCTCGACGGGTATGAGAAGGGCATCCCCGACAGAAAAGTGTCTGTTTACCATAAAGGAGCCCTCGTAGCCCTGATTTTGGATTTGTATCTGCGCAAACACTCCAACCATAGCCGCTCCCTGGACGACGTCATGCGGATCCTATGGGAGCGTTTTGGGAAGCCTTTTATAGGATATAGCCTACAGGACTATCAGCAAGTGGTAGAAGAAGTAGCCGGGGAGCCTCTGGACTGGTACTGGGAGCGTTGTATACGGGGAACGGAGCCGCTGGAAGGCTTGCTCAACGAGGCCTTGAAATTGGTAGGCCTGCAAATGTTGGTTTTAGAAAATGGACAGATAAGCCTTTCCCTGCAGGCGGATGAGGGCAGCGCCCAACACCTTAGCCGTTGGCTGAGTAGCCGGCAGCCTGCTAGCCAGGGAGAAATGGGGGCAGGGGCTTTATGAATTGAAAATATTTTCTAAGGCTTCCTTTATTTCTGGAAATTCGTAAATAAAATTAGTCTCCGAAGTGATGCGGTGATTGAGTACATAGTTACTTCCCAATACCACGGTGGCCATCTGCCCGAACACCAGCCGTAAGGCAAAAGCCGGGACGTTGGGAAGGAACTGTGGCCGACCCAGCACCTTGCAAATATGCAGGGTTAGGGCCTTATTGGTAACGGGTGGGTGGGCTACGGCATTATAAGCCCCTTCCCAGTCGCTGTTTTCCATGGCTTCGATATACATCCGACAAAGATCGTCGATATGAATCCAGGACATCCACTGTTTTCCCGATCCCAAGGGGGCTCCAAGGCCAAACTTGGCCGGAAGGGCGATTTTGGGAATGGCACCTCCTTCTTTGCTCAATACCACCCCCGTGCGGAGCTTTACCGTTCGAACGCCCAAATGGGCTAATTGATCCGCGGCCTTCTCCCATAATACCGTGACCGTGGCTAGGAAGTCCTTGCCGGCGGGAGCGTCTTCGGTATGCTGGGTGTCGCCGGTGTCTTGTCCATAATAACTGCTTCCAGAAGCAGAAATGCATGATTTTAGAGCTATATTTCGTTCTTTGACGGCCTTGGCGATTAGCCCTATGGTCTCGGTACGGCTGGCTATAATGGTCTTCTTCCTTTCTGTGGTCCATTTGCCATCGGCAACTCCCGCTCCTGCGAGGTGTATTAGATGTTCTACTCCGTCGAGGGCCCCATCTTCTATAAAGTTTGTAGCTACGTCGTAGCGAAACACCGTTACTCCAGGTATGTTTTCTTTTCTTCGGCTAAGATAGGCTACGGAATAGCCCCGTTCCTTTAGCAGGGTGGTGAGTCGGGTGCCTATGAGGCCGGTTCCTCCGGTGATCAGTACTTGATGTGCCATAAAATTTGTCTTTAGAATACTTTAGACAGAAAGAAACGTGCCCGATGGGTACGTTTTGATGATCGCCAAGGGGAGCTACTGCTGCTAGGCCGTACCGAGATCGGCGGGAGGAACTTGCTCTATGGCCTCGGTGATCCTAGCCACAAGCTCGTCTATGGACGCATCGGGGGCCAGCTGCATGGGGGCCTTAAACTGTACGGTCAGCCTGGTATTTCGTTTTTTGAACCGGAGCCCTTTTTTGTCGAAGGCCCTACGGAAGCCATTGATCACCACGGGCACCACTATGGGCGAATGGGCCTTAATAAGGTGTGCCGTGCCTTTCCGGATGGGCGCGAAGGGCTTGGTAGTACCTTGCGGAAAGCTTACTACCCAGCCATGCTGAAGCCCAAGTCCTATCTTATCCTGACCGCTGTTGTCGAGTTCCCTTTTTACGTTTTCACCATTCGCCCTCCAGGACCTGTCGACGGTGATGGCCCCACCTGTACTAAAAAGTTTTGGAAGTAGGCCGCCTTCTTTCATGGTTTCGGAAGCGGCCACATAATAGCAACGGGCCTTGGGCGAGAATAGATAGAAAGGCGGAGAAATCGTGTCCTTATATCCCCATTTTGTGGCACAAAAGATATGATAAAAGGCGATGACGTCGGCGAAATAGGTTTGATGATTGGCCAGAAAGAGCACTCCGTGGTCGGGTAAGGTGAGCAAATGCTCAGTACCGGTAATCTCGATCTTGTTAACGGCCGTATACCTGTAATAGGTAAACCAGCCTATTATGAAAATAAAGAATCGTTTTAAGAGCAGAAAGTTCCCAAATGGATCGCATTCTAATAGCCCCAAAAAGTCAATTTTGGCCAATCTCTTGGGAAGCAGGCTATAAGTGGTTTTTTTTGAAGTCATGCTTAAATCGATGAGCCAGGAATGTTTTTAAATCGGGAAAAAACTCCGAAAATAGTTACTTTTGTAACAAATTGACGTAAATGATGCAATTAAATTAGGAATACCTTCAAGGGCCCTTTGAAAGATCTTAGGAGCACCTTTGGCATAGTCTTTTTGAAATATGCATTCAGGAAGTTTCTAGAGAACCACTATAATTAATAATCACAATATATGAAAATCAAGCTATTTACCCATATTCTATTTGGTATGGGCACGATGTGGCTCCTGTCGGGGTGTTCGAAGAACCCAGTTACAGGAAAGAAGGAGCTGATATTTATGTCACAAGAAAAAGAGCTCGCCATTGGGGCGGAGTCGCACCCGTCGGTAGTAGCCACCATGGGAATATATGATGATAAGAATTTGCAGGCGTTTATCAATGAAAAAGGAAAGGCGATGGGTAGCATTTCGCACCGCCCCGATATCCCTTACCAGTTTTTTATTGTAGACTCTCCGGTGGTCAATGCCTTCGCCGTTCCGGGAGGTTACGTCTATTTCACCCGAGGCATTATGGCACATTTCAATAATGAGGCGGAGTTCGCGGGTGTTTTGGGCCATGAAATTGGCCATATTACGGCCCGGCATTCGGCCCGTCAGCAAACCACCCAGATCCTTGGGCAAGTGGGCCTGATGGCGGGAATGGTGCTTTCTCCGCAAATCCGCGGCATGGCCGACCAAGCCCAGCAGGTAGTAGGGACGTTACTGCTGAGCTATAGCCGGGAACACGAAACGGAATCGGATGGTATAGGGGTACAGTATTCGAGCAAAATCGGGTATGATGCCCACGAAATGGCTCATTTTTTCGGTACATTAAAGAAACTTTCAGACAAGAGTGGACAGAGTATCCCTACTTTCCAGTCTACCCACCCCGATCCGGGCGACCGTATGACGAAGGTGGACGGCCTAGCCACTGCCTATCAGAAGGAGCACCCCGCCAATTATGAAGTAAATCGGAATCAATATTTACAACGGATAGAGGGGATCGTCTATGGAAATGACCCCAAACAGGGCTTCGTAGAAAATGGACAGTTTTACCACCCGGAGCTACGATTTCAATTCCCGGTTCCTAGCGGCTGGCAGTATGAAAATAGCCCCATACAATTCCAAATGGCTTCTAAAGATGGTAAGGCCATGATGCTATTTACCTTGGCCGAAGGCAAATCCTTGGATGAGGCGGCCCAATCCGTCGTAAAGGGATATAACTTGCAGGTTTCTGAAAATAATAAAACGACCATCAATGGCAACCCCGCTTTGGTCATGGTGTCGACGATCGCTCAGCAGACTCAGGAAGGGCAACAACCTGCCGCCCAAACCGAGGCCAACACGACGAAGGTCGCTACCTGGCTTATTCAGTATGGAGGCAATATCTATGCCATTCATGGGGTAGCAGGCGGAGCCGATTTTAATGGCAATGTGGCGCAGTTTAAAAATGTAGCCCAGGGATTTAAAGCCGTAACCAATTCCAATATTTTAAATAGAAAGCCCGAACGCATCCGAATTAAGACGGTTCAGCGCTCAGGAACCTTGAAAGATGCCCTGAAGGCCTATAATATGCCCGAAAGCAAAATGGCCGACCTGTCGATCCTGAATGGCATGGACCTAGACGCTAAAGTCGAAAAAGGGATGCTTTTTAAAACTTTAGGAGAGTAGGTACGCTTACATAGTCCAATCAAAAATCCCCCTCGGCAATGCCGAGGGGGATTTTTGATTGATTAACTTGGTATTTGGCTATAATTGGTTGAAAGTCAAAGAGCCCTAGCGTTCGGTGCTGTTGTTAGCCAATGAATATATATCCCTGAATTTCTGCTCCCCAGCGGCGGGTACCGTTCCGAAGCTGACCCATTTTGTCCTCCTTGCTGCCTGCGACGTCGCAGTGTTACAGCGCCGATCAAGTATTTTAGTTAAGCAAACTGCTTTATAGTCATAATGTTTCTTCTTGCATGGGAAGAACTATCTAAGACTTTAACCCGACTGGTTCGAAGTGCAATCGGCGGTCCGTCTTTTCCTGGAAACGATTTTTTAGCTAATGGCTCATTGCCAATGGTGAATATGCTTAGACAATATCATACGTTTTACGCGCTCTTAATGAAGATGGATAATTTTAAATCGAAGTGTTTTGTCCCAATTTTTAGTTTTGTTCTGTTGCTATGCGGTTGTGCTGTGGACGGTACTGCCCAATCCAACGCTGTTCATGATGCAAATCAAAATCGAGCTGGGAATAACGAAGGGTTTTGGGACTCAAAGGTTTTGTTTGGAAAACCTGATTCCAAATCGCTCCAAATAAGCAGTGGGGTACAGTCATTATTATTCAAAAGTGTCGATTATAAGGGCAAGTCAACCGAAGTTTTTGCCTATTATTCTGATCCCGATATGCTGAATGGGAAAACTTCACAGAAGAAATTTCCAGGGGTCGTTCTCCTACACGGCGGAGGGGGAAAGGCTTTTCAGGAATGGGTGGAAAAATGGGCTGCTGAAGGATACGCCGCCATTGCTATTGATTTTGGAGGCAAAGACGGTAATGGGAATCGGTTAGAAAATGCTGGACCTGCGCAAGGTGCCGAGGAAAAGTTTACCAATATAGCAAATGGTCCCCTCACAGATGTCTGGACGTATCATGCTGTAGCGAGCAGTATTCTGGCTCATTCCTGGTTGCGAGCACAGCCCAAGGTCGACTCCTCCATGACTTTTGTAACTGGTATTAGCTGGGGGGGCTACCTCACTTGCATCGTTGGGTCGGTCGACCACCGATTTAAGGCGGCAGTACCTGTATATGGCTGTGGTTATTATGGCGAATCCGATGTCTTTAAGAAAGACCTCAACCAGTTATCTGGTGGGTTTAGAGAGAAGTGGCTTCAATATTTTGATCCCTCCGTTTATTTGCCTCATAGTCAGGTGAAATTTTTGTTTATTAATGGCAATAAGGATCGGTTTTATAACGTCATTCCCTATTCTAAAAGCTATTCGCTAGTCAGCGAGAAGAATCGGCGTGTTTGTATAAAACCAGATATGCTCCATAGCCACCCTAGAGGCTGGGAGCCATTGGAGATTCGTTCATTTTTTGATCATTTAGCGTACGGTTATGCCGACTTACCCTCTTTGAATGACATTAGAATGGGAGAAGGGAGTATTTCTGCCTCCTATAACGCTCCGGTCACGCTAGCCAATGCCAGCTTTTATTATACTTCGGATACCTTGTCGACGAATGAAAATAGGAAATGGCAGTCCGTAAAGGCAGAAATCGATCCGGACAGTAAAAAAATTAGCTGCAAAATGCCAGAAGAAGGGTTTGCATACGGTTTCTTTTCTATAAAAGACCACCGTAGTGTGTCTGCTTCCAGTGAATTTGTGATCAATGGTCGCGTGGAGTAGTTATTGTCTACCAACTCAGCGTCTGCAACCAAATTAATAAATAGCGAAAAAGGGTATCCCCTTAAGCGAGCCCGATTTCGGAGTGAATGGTTTTGGGTGTGAAACGGGCCGGCTCGAAACTAGCTACCCCTCTATCCCGGCAGGGTTAGAGGGGTAGAACACTTCGGTTTATTTCCCTTCAAGAAGAACTTTTTTAGGTCGTTTATAGGTCGATCAGCAATGAATCACCTCGCTAAAAAGCTTTTTATTTATTAAAAGCCGCCTTGCCACTATCGAGGAAATCAGCAAAGTTCTGGGGATTTAGATCATAATTGATAGGCTTTACAAGCAAATTCCCCTCGTGGTCGACCAAGCAATAATGCGGCTGAGCATTATTATTATATTTTACGATTTGTAAATCGGCATTCTGCGCCCCTATCGATTTCTTTACCTTATTGTCGTACGTAGAGGTGTACCATTCCGCCTCCGGAAGTTCCGTTTTATCATCTACATAAAGGGCTACTATCACATAGTCGTTTCGCAGGCGTTGAAGTACCGCCGGGTCCGACCATACCCTGGCTTCCATTTCCCGGCAGTTGACGCAGCCATGGCCGGTGAAGTCGATAAATACGGGTTTGTTGACCGTTTTGGCATAGGCCAGGGCCTCCTTAAGGTCAAAGAATCCGTCGAGCTCATGGGGCAGGTGAAACAAATCGGCATATTTTTTATCCGTCACCGTGCTAGGGCTAGCGGACCCTATGGCTCTTTTATTGAGGTCAAAATCGAGCGTCGACTGGGGAGGTAGATAACCCGCCAGCGCCTTCAGTGGGGCTCCCCACATACCCGGTATCATATAGACCACGAAGGTGAAGGTGATGATAGACATCAACAGCCGGGGTACGCTCACCTTTTCCAGGGGAGAGTCGTGGGGGGTACGGATTTTGCCCAATAGGTAAAAACCCAAAAGACCAAAAATAACAATCCAAAAGGCCAGGTATACTTCACGATCGAGCAGGTGCCAGTGGTATACCTGATCGGCAATGCTGAGGAACTTTAAGGCTAAAGCCAGCTCCAAGAACCCTAAAACTACTTTGACAGTATTGAGCCAGCCCCCCGACTTGGGTAGAGACTTGAGCCACTGTGGAAATAAGGCGAACAAAGTGAAGGGGATAGCGAAGGCCGACGAAAATGCCGCCATGCCTACTATCGGTTTCAGTACTTCCCCGCCGGCCGAGGCTACTAACAGACTCCCCACTATGGGTCCGGTGCAAGAAAAGGATACCAATACGAGGGTGAAGGCCATAAAAAATACCCCTGCATAGCCCCCTTGGTCGGCCTTTTGGTCCATCTTATTGACCAGGCTACTCGGCAATACGATCTCGAAAAGTCCTAGAAACGAGAGTCCAAAAATAAAGAAAACAGCAAAAAACAGTACATTAGGGATCCAGTGGGTGCTTAAGAAATTGGCGAAAGCGGGACCGTTGATCCGTGAAACGACGGTTCCGATCAGCGTGTAAATAACCACAATAGACACCCCGTAAAGCAAGGCCTTAAATTTGCCTTTTTCCTGGTTGGTAAAGAAACTCACCGTCATTGGGATAATTGGGAATACACAAGGGGTTAGCAAAGCCACCAGCCCCGATAAAAACGCGGCCAAGGCAAAGCCCCAAAGGGATCCGCTCATAACAGAGTCGGTTGTTTCGGTGGTGGTGATTTCGTCTGCACGGGCGTCTGCAGGTGCTATTGCCTCATCGGCAGCGGCTAGGCTGTCGGAAGACGCCGCGGCGGGTTGGTTGGGCGCTTCTGCGGTGAGGGCCTCTTCGGTTGCTACGGGTTGTGAGCTGGTGCTTGGGGCTGCCGCTTCTGCCGGGGCTGTTACTTTTAGCCCACTAAACTCAAAATCGTCGCTCCCCGCTATACATAGGCCCGTCACATTGCTACAAGTCTGAAACTCCGAAGTACCTTTGATAATGGGCTTGTCTGAGCGTATTTTAACCGTTTGTTTGAACACCGCCTTACCGGTAAAGTATTTGACATCACCTCCCCATACTTCTTCAAACTTCGTTTTGGGGTTTTGTGGCTTAAGCTTGCCTACCAACTCGAAGCTATCATTTTTTTCGAAGCTGAAGCTGGTGAGCATAGGGCCCAAATCGGGATCAAAATCGGAAGAATATAAATACCAATCTTTGTCGATGGTAGCCGTGAATATTAAATCGACTGTGCCTCCTTTTTCAACTGTGTTTTCAGAAAATGTGTAGGTCCATTGGGCCTTTGCCTTGTGAATTTGGGCGCTTACGGGCCTGCCCAGTAAGGATATACCGATTAGGAGGAGTAGGAAGAAACTGCGATTCATGTTTTTGAGTTATTATTTTTATTTTTCTTTAGGACTATAGACGTAGGAGTAACGGTATCCCTTACAACTGATACATAAATGAACGTAATTTTCTTAAAAAAATTCAGGAATAATGTCTTATCCCTAGTTTTGTGAGGCTTCATCGCCTGAACTCAAAGAATCGCTTAAAGCCCGTCTTGCCCCTTCTGGGAGCAGTATGCCCTCTTTTCCCAAATTGGGGAAGGGCCATAACCTTCCTATTTTTCTCGTAACTTTAGCCCTTAAAAATAAATTTGGAACAATTATTTATGACCATGCGTACCCAATTAAGCGTAGTAAAGATAGGAGGCAATATCATCGACAATCCGGAGGCATGTAGCCGATTCCTGCAGGACTTTTCGAAAGTGAAAGGCCCCAAAATATTAATACATGGGGGCGGGAAGGTAGCGACGCAAGTGGCTGCATCCCTCCAGATTGAGACAAAAATGGTAGATGGCCGCAGAATCACCGATAAGCCCATGCTCGACGTGGTGACCATGGTATATGGTGGCTTGGTCAATAAGAATTTGGTCGCTCAGCTGCAGTCGTTAGGCACCAACGCCATAGGGCTTACAGGGGCCGACGGAGGTATTATTCGCTCCGTAAAGCGCCCCGTCAAAAGCCTCGACTATGGCTTCGTGGGGGATATTGTTGCCGTGGATGGGAAGCAAATTGAGCAGATGATTGCCAGTGGGCTCGTACCCGTTATCGCTCCATTGACGTATAGCAACGAAGGTTTGTTGCTGAATACCAATGCCGATACCATGGCCTCTGCAACGGCTGTGGCGCTGTCGACTTATTTTGATACTAATCTCCTATATTGTTTTGAGAAAAAAGGCGTATTGGCAGATCCTGACGACGACGATTCCGTACTGGAAAGCCTCACCCCACCTACCTATACAGCCTACAAAGCCAAGGGTAGCATTAATAAAGGGATGATTCCTAAGCTCGATAATGCCTTCGCCGCATTGACCGATGGGGTGGGTAAAGTCACCATTTGTCACGCTAATGATTTGGCTCAGGCCGTTTTAGGAAATGCCGGTACGGTAGTGACTTTGGACTAAGAACCTCGACCAAGGAACGACAAGATTAGCAAGGATACTTTTTAATTTTTTTTTAAAATTAAAATACTATTAAGTATATTAGGGTTAAAATCTTCAGAAAACCCCATGTCGAGTCGAAGTAGCCTTCTTTTCTTGTTGTTATTTTTATCGGGAAATGCGATGTCCCAAAAGGTCCCCGATTTCTATAAGGATGTACAGCCCATCATTCATGCCAATTGTGTGCCTTGCCATAGGGCAGGAGAGGCGGCGCCATTTCCGTTGGTGAGCTATGAAGATGTTCATAAGCGGACCAAATTTATCAAGAAGGTGGTCAGTTCGCGGTACATGCCGCCCTGGAAAGCCGACCAACATTATAATGAATTTGCCAACGACCGCTCCCTGACGGAGTCGGAGATCGGGACGCTGATGGCATGGATAGACGGGGGCGCACCCAAGGGTAAGGTGGACCTTAAAGCAGAAAACGCTATTAGGGCCAGGGTCGATGCCGGCACGGCCTACAAGCGTAAGCCCGATTTGACCCTACGAATGAAAGACGCTTTTGTAGTGAAAGGGGATGGGACAGAGCGCTTTGTGATGTTTAAGATCCCCTTCGATATTGCCTCGGAGGCCAATGTAGAGGCCATAGAGTTTACTTCGAACAATAAGAAATTGGTGCATCATGCCAACTTCGCCATTCACCCCGTTAGCGATCCCGCTATCGACTTGCATGATACGGGCACGGTAGTGGACCTAAGCGGTCCCGACGCCGACCGGTATTATGAATGGGTGAAGTACAAAAAAGATATGACCTATTATGGGGGCTGGATCCCCGGGGCTACAGTAGAAACCTACCCTATAGACATGGGCTGGGTAATGCCTAAACGGGGGGTCATCCTGCTGACGGTCCATTTTGGGCCCTCTTCCCTCGATGCTGAAAGCTTGAATGGGATTAATGTTTTCTTTAAGGACAGCCCCATTAAGCGGAAGGTAAAAGTGATAAGCCTCGGGTCGGGAGGTATTGGTGAAAAGGACATAAGTCCTCCACTCATGATCTTTGCCAATGAGGTCATGTCGTTCCGACTGCGCATCGCCAACAACCAGCCCGACGTTTCTCTGTTGTACGCTTGGCCGCATATGCACCAGTTGGGGAAGGAATTTAAGGCCTATGCTACCACCGCCGCCGGCGATACCATACGGTTGGTACATATCCCGGCTTGGGATTTTCGTTGGCAGGAAATCTATAAATATAAAAAGCCCCTTTTACTTCCTAAAGGCGCTGTGGTACATATAGAGGCGAGCTATGACAATACGACTGCCAACCCGATGAACCCCCATAGCCCTCCAGAGCTGGTGATGTCGACGGGCAATATGCGCAGCGACCAGGAGATGATGACCCTCATGCTGATGTATGTGGAGCGCGATCCTGACGACGATAACCTGGTATTTCAGTGGCAATAATTTTAGGACTAAACCATCTTATATGAGAATACTTGTACTCTTTATTTTCCTTTTTTCTGTAGGTTACCGGCTTAAGTCCCAGCCGCTTTTTACTAAGCTGAGGACCGAAGCTACAGGCCTCGACTTCGTCAATAAGATCGAAGAATCCGATTCCCTGCATATATTTCTTTACGAATATTTGTACAATGGGAATGGTATAGGCGTCGGCGATTTTAATAGCGACGGGAAGCCCGATGTCTTTTTGTCGGGCAATACCGTGGCTAGCAAATTGTTTTTGAACCAGTCAGAAAATGGGACAATAGCCTTTAAAGACGTAACCAAGAAGGCCAAGGTGGATGGGAATGGGCGCTGGGCCACAGGAGTGAGCGTGGCCGATGTGAATGGGGATGGACTCCTGGATATCTATGTATGTCATTCGGGGTTTTATAAGAAACTCTCCGATAAGAATAACCTGCTCTATATCAATCAGGGATTGAAAAAGGGGGTCCCGGTATTTAAAGAAATGGCCGTGGAAGCGGGCCTTCAGGCCACCGGTTCCCAGTCCACCCAGGCCGCTTTTTTCGACTACGATCGAGATGGGGACCTAGATATGTTTTTACTCAACCATTCCAACCACAGTGTCAATCCTTTTCTGAATACCAAGGAGATGAGGAGTACGCCGAACCCCTATTTTGGCAACCGACTCTTCGAGAATATTAGTGCAGGCTCCAAGCTCCAGTTTAAGGATGTTACCGCACATTCGGGTATTGTCAATAATGCCCTCAATTTTGGACTAAGCGTCATAGTCGCCGACATTAATCAGGATGGTTGGCCCGACCTGTATACCACCAGCGACTATACGGAGGTGGATTGCTACTACGTCAACAACCGCGATGGGACCTTTACGGAGTCGCTTAAGAAGTCGTTTTCGCATGTCTCAAAGTTTTCGATGGGGGCCGATGTGGGGGATTTTAATAATGATGGCCTCCCCGACGTGTTCACCTTGGACATGCTTCCGGAGGACAATCGACGCCAGAAACTCTTAAAGGGGCCCGATATGTACGATCAATATCATTTGTTGCTCGACAGCGGTTATTACCACCAGAACATGCGGAATATGCTGCATCTGAACCAGGGAATGGATGCGCAAGGGCAGGTACGGTTTAGCGAAATAGGGCAGATGGTAGGTATCTCAAATACCGACTGGAGCTGGGCCGGTCTGATGGCCGACTTTGATAATGACGGCTGGAAAGACCTGTTGGTTACCAATGGATATTTAAGAGACTTTACCAATATGGATTTTCTTAAATATACCGTTTCCGACGAGCAGTTAAAAGCCGTTGCCCAGGGCAATCTTAATTTTAAGACCTACGATTTGGTAAAAAAGATGCCTTCCAATAAGCTGAGGAGTTATTTGTATCATAATCGGCAAGGAGAGAACGGGGAGTTGTTATTCGAGGATGTCTCCCAGAAATGGGGTTTCGATACCGAACAGGTGTCTAATGCCGCAGCCTATGCCGATTTCGATGGGGATGGAGATCTAGACTTGCTCATTTCCAATATCAATGAGCTCGTGTCGGTCTATCAAAATAGCGCCACCCAGAAATCAATCGTTCTGACCCTACAAGGGGAGGGAGCCAATACCCAAGCCTATGGCACCAAGGCCTGGGTGTATGCCCATGGGGGAGCTCAATATGCCGAACTCTATCCCGTAAGGGGCTATCAGTCGACAGTAACCAGTCATTTGCATTTTGGCTTAGGCACGGCTACCAAAGCCGACTCTATACGGATCCTTTGGCCCTCCCAAAAACAAACCCTGCTATATGATGTGAGCCAAACGCGGCTTACGTTAAGTGAAAAAGAAGGCAAATCCTTGCCCACTAACGCCAAGCCAGCCCCCGTGGCCTTGGTAAAGGAGCTTCAGCCACGAGAACTGGGTTTGGATTTTATCCATCAGGAAAACGACTTTGTAGATTTTAAAGTGGAAGTACTCTTGCCTTACCAACTTTCAAAATTCGGGCCTGCCCTGGCCAAAGCCGATGTAAACGGAGATGGGCTCGAAGATGTGTTCTTTGGAGGGGCTGCCCATCAGTTTGGCGTACTCTATTTGCAGCTATCAGATGGGCGGTTTATGGCTAACGAACAGCAGCCATGGCGTGCTCATGTGGGGGCTGAGGAGGTCGATGCCTTGTTTTTTGATGCCAACGGGGACGGCCGCCCCGACCTGTATGTGGTGAGTGGAGGAAGTGAGTACGAAGACCAGGCCGCCGAATATCGCGATCATCTGTATATTAATAGGGGGCAGGGGAATTGGAAAGAGGAGATATTGGCCTTGCCTGCTATGAAAAGCCCCAAAGAATGTATCACCACCGCCGATATAGACGGGGATGGTGACCTCGACCTCTTCGTAGGGGGGCGTGCTATTCCGGGGGCCTTCCCTATGGCGGCTAGGAGCTATATACTTCGCAACGACAGCGATGAAAGCCACATTCGCTTTACCGATGTTACGGAAGCTTGGAGCCCCGCCCTTATGACTCCGGGTATGGTGACAGGCGCACAGTTTGTAAGGCTCGACTCCGATACCCTCCCCGACCTGATTCTTAGCGGGGACTGGATGAAAATTAGGACTTTTAAAAATACGGGAACCGCCATGGAGGAAATAGAGGCTACAGCCCTCCATGATACCGAGGGGCTTTGGGCCATGCTGGAACCCGTAGACATCGACGGGGATGGAGACCTGGATTTTGTTGTAGGCAATCTGGGACGTAACAACCAGTTTGCGGCTAGCATCGAAAAACCCATGGTCCTTTATTACGACGATTTCGACTCCAATGGACTGGTGGACCCCATCATGACTTATTTTATAGGGGAAACGAGCTTTCCAATGCTCTCCAGAGACGAGCTGCTGGACCAGATACCCGCCCTAAAAAAGAAATATACTACCTACCAATCTTTTGCTGATGCTACTATCGATTCCATTTTTGGACGCCAAGCCGTAGCCGATGCCCCGCGATTGGTATGTAAGACGCTGTCGAGTATCATTATAGAAAATAAAGGCGATTTTAATTTTGAGATTCATCAGTTGCCAGCCATGGCCCAGCTTTCCCGAATTAGTGGAATAGTGCCCTATGATGTGGATGGAGACCAGCGCCTCGATTTGTTTTTGGCGGGGAATTTTATGCCGTTGAGGGTACAGCTAGGCCCTTGCGATGCTTCTGTAGGTAATGTGCTGAAGCAAATAGCCCCGTTCCAGTTCGAAGCCCTTCCTTCCTCCCAATCGGGCTTTTGGGCGGGGGGAGATGTCCGGAGCATGATCGGCCTGGGGAGGAGAATCCTTGTCGGAAGAAATGACGACCAACCACTATTATTTGAAATCAAATGACAAAACCATCTATCAACTTAGGACTGCAGCTACCCCGTTGTATTGGCGTGATAGGGCTACTTTTGGCCTTCGTTACGGTGGGAAAGGCCCAGGGTCAAGGCGGTACCGCTCTGATGCACCGGGCAGAGAAGAACTTGACAAGGACCATTGTGAGAGATATTTTTTCTCCTCCAGTGGCTAGTCGGGTTTATCTGTATGCCAATGTAGCCGCTTATGAAGTGTTGGTGCTTGGAGATACATCCTACCATAGCCTGCAAGGGCAGATCGGCGGGTTTCCCGCCATAGAGCCTCCCGAGCAGACGGTCGACCTCCCTTTGGCCGCTTTATACGCTTTTTGGAAGACAGGGGCCGCCTTGGTTTTTTCAGAAAAGATACTCGATGATAGCCTCCAGGTAATCCTGAAGGAAAGGGTGGTACCCGACTCTGTTACCTATGCCCACTCTATACGATTCGGCGAGCGGGTGAGTCGGGCCATTTTGGAATGGGCCTCTAGCGATTTTTATGCCGAAACGCGTAAAAAAAGACGATACCGCTATGCCAAGCAGCCAGGGAAATGGACCCCCACTCCTCCGGCCTATATGGATGCTATAGAGCCTAACTGGAACATGATCAGGCCGGTGGCCCTCGATTCGGCTAGCCAGTTTAAGCCTGCGCCTCCTCCGGCCTTTAGCCTCGACACTACCAGCCGTTTTATGCAAGAGGTGTATGAGGTGTACCGGGTTACCCAGCGGTTGGACCCAGAGCAGGTAGCAGTGGCCAGCTTTTGGGATTGTAATCCATTTTTCCTAAATACCCAAGGGCATTTGAATTTTGCTACTAAAAAGCTTTCCCCTGGAGGACATTGGATGTCTATAGCTGGGCAGGTGGCCCAGTCCGCTCATTTGGGTTGGACGGCCACGAGCGCTACCTATTTGATGACCTCCATCGCCTTATTCGATGGTTTTATAAGCTGTTGGGACGAAAAATACCGGAGTCAGTTGATCAGGCCCGAAACCTTTATTAATGCGCATATCGACGAATCGTGGCGGCCTGCATTGCAAACGCCCCCTTTTCCTGAGTATACGAGTGGGCATAGTGTCATATCTACCGCGGCAGCCGTTGTGCTTACCGCCCTTATTGGCGACGACCATGCATTTGACGACCATACCGAAGTGGAGTATGGGCTACCCGTTAGGAGCTTTACCTCCTTCCGACATGCTTGCAATGAAGCGGCCATAAGTCGGCTGTATGGAGGTATTCATTACCGCTCGGCTATTGAGCAGGGGCAGTTGCAAGGGGATTTGGTAGGACGGCAAGTTTTAGAAAAAATTCGACTAAAATCGAATATTTCTTTAAACTGAAGGGGCGTAAAATGCCTTTATTTTGGTTTTTGGGCAGTTTTGCTTGGTGGGTTTCATCTTAAGAATAAATATTTATTAAGTTTTTTTAATAACTATTAAATCTATGTTAAATAAAATACATATATTTGGTACTTCATTATAATGAATGCCAAATATTGGGCAATCTGCCCCTAATACCTTTTTAAATATTTGTATTCTAACTTTAAACACCCAATTTTTTTAACTAACCAGGATTACCATGAGACAAAAGTTTACAACTTTATTAGGTCTGGTATCACTTTTTGTACTTCTATTAGGAAGTACCTGGAGTATGGCCCAAGACAAAAAGACCGTCAGTGGGACGGTGCTTGATGAGGAGCAAAATCCTCTACCCGGCGTGTCGTACCTCGTAAAGGGTACGAATAATGGCGGAGCTACGGATGTGAATGGTAAGTTCACTGTATCGATAGGTTCCAGCTCAGCCGTAATGGTATTTTCGTCTATCGGATATGTTACCAAGGAGGTAGCAGTAGGAAATGCCAGTATACTCACCGTTAACTTGGCGGAAGATCTAAAAACCCTTAACGAAGTAGTAGTAACTGGTTTTGGTATGGCTACCGAAACTCGGAAATTGACGTATTCGGCCCAAACCGTAGAAGGGAAGGATCTGACCCGTACCAATAATGCCAACTTGGTGAATGCCCTACAAGGTAAAGTAGCCGGGGTGATGATCAACCAAGGTGCCAGCGGTCCTATGTCCTCTTCTCGGATTCGGATTCGTGGTAATGCTTCCTTGAGCTCTAATACTCAGCCTCTATTCGTGGTAGATGGAGTATTGATACGTCCTGGTACTACCGGGGCCGATTCTTGGGGTGGAGCGCAGGATTTCGGAAATATTATGAAGAACATCAACCCCGATAATATCGAGTCGATGAGCGTATTGAAGGGTTCCGCTGCGAGTTCTTTGTATGGTTCTGAGGCTTTGAATGGGGTGGTGTTGATTCAGACCAAAAAAGGTCGTGAAACCAAAGGTTTGGGAGTTTCCTATAACCATTCCTCTTCTTTTGAAAAGGCTTATCGGATCGTCGACTTACAGAACCAATTTGGTGCTGGTTTGAGTCCTACATTTGAAAAAGACGCCAATGGTGTGGATATGGTAGACGCCAATAACTGGTTCTACTCTTATGGTCCTGAGTTCAATGGGCAGCAAGTGAAAGATTTGGATGGACGTATGATAGAATGGAAGGCCAATGACCCTATTAGCTTTTTCAACACGGGTAAGTACATCAACCATAATATTGCTGTAGATGGTGGTAACGAGCGCTCGAGCTTCCGGGTATCTTACTCCAATCTGTTCAATTCGTCGGTGATGCCCTCAGGGACGGAAATGAAAAGGAATAACTTTAACATTCGTGCGACCCAGAAAATTGGTAAAATTATCGATTTGGATGTAAGCGCCGATTATACCAGCAACAATTTGCTGAATCCTACTAACCAAGGTAGTAGCTATAACCCGGTTTTCAAATTTGTGTATTATCGTCCCCGTAGTTTGGATATCGACTATTGGATGAATAATTACATAGATCCTAACGTAGGAGGCCGTAGAAGGGGTGCGAATGATCCCTATAGCCTCACCGACTTTATGTGGGAGATCAATGAAAGGAAGAGAATGCGTAACGAGAAAATTTTCCGTGGTAACATCGACCTTAAAGCTCAGATCACTCCTTGGCTGACGGGTTTACTTCGTAGTAACTTGCAGAACGAGATCTATACGGGTGAATATCTGAAACGTGGTGATAACGCACTTTTCTCGGGCAATGATGAATACAGTACGTATGCAACCAACAATAACCAATACCGGGTACAAGGGTTGTTTACTGCCAACAAGAGCTTCGGTTCCGACTTTGAGACGAGCTTGACCGTGGGGGGAGAGACCAACAAAATCAATGGTGGACGTCAGTTTACCAATGGAACTAGTGGTGGCCTTAGAATTCCTGAAGTCTATTCTCTTTCCAATTCTATCAACGTAGCTTCTTCTAGTGCTAGCTTAATACCTTCCAAAAGAACGGATGCAGTGTACGCTTATGGAGATGTTACCTACAAAGGCTTGCTTACTTTGAATGCCAGCTACAGGAGAGACTGGACTTCTACCTTGACTTATAAAAATGGAACTGGCGATTGGTCTTACGATTACCCTTCTGTGGGTCTGTCATGGATCGCCACAGAGTCCTTTAAGGATACACCCAATTGGTTAAGCTTCGGTAAGGTTCGTGCCAGCTTTGGTTATACAGGTGGTGATACCGACGCATGGTCTACCAACAGAACGGGTATATACAATCCTTCAGGAAATTATACCTTGCCAGATGGTTCAGTACTTCCATCCTACGGTTTCCGCGACAGAACTTTGCCAAATGCTAATTTGAAAAACCGTTTGGCACGTGAGATAGAATTTGGTACCGATATTCGGTTCTTCAAAAACCGTTTAGGTATTGACTTTACTTTCTACAATAAATTGACGACTAATGAGATCTTGACGGTAAGTGTACCTTCGGAGTCGGGCTTAACGGGTCGTATTATCAATGCGGGTAAGATTAGAAACCGGGGTATAGAGATATTATTGACGGCTAATCCTATCAAAACGGATAAGTTTAACTGGAATACTACTTTCAACTTCTCTAGAAATAGAAACAAGATTCTTGAATTGGTAGACGGAGTGGATAGCTATGAGCTAAGCTTGGCCTTTGGTGCGGATGTACGCTCGATTGCCCGAGTGGGTGGCGACTACGGTACCATTTCCTCATCGTATGCCTATGCCTTATACCAAGCCAAAGATGCAAGCGGAGCCGAAATTAGCAGCCCATCCAATGGACAGCGGGTAATTGGGGCGTCTAGTAATGCTACCGACGGCTACCCTACTTACTTACGGAGCGGTTCTTATGGACAGGGTTCAAGAGACCTAGGAACCATGCTTGAGAAATTCTTATTGAGTAACTCTAACTCGGTTTCTTATGGCGATTTCAATCTGTCGGTACAGGTAGATGCGAAAATTGGTGGTTTGATGGCCTCTGGTACGCACCAATATGGCTCGAGCAACGGTAGCTTGAAAAACAGCTTACCGGGTAGAAATGCAGCCCTTGGTGGAGTTACCTTTACCGATGCCGCCGGAAATACCCGCGATGATGGTATTATCCCCGAAGGTGTGTTGGCCGACGGATATAAAGTGAATGTGGACGGAACGGATATCGACCTAGGAGGCATGCAGTATTCTGAGGCCGTAGCCAACGGATACCTTACTCCGATACCAGCCTATGCCTATTATGAAAACTTGACCCAATGGGGATCAGGAATTCGTGAGTACTCTGTTTTTGAAAACTCATGGGTTTCTCTACGCGAAGTTTCTGTAGGGTATACGGTTCCTGCCAATATCATCAACAAGTACAAAATTCAATCGCTACGTGTAGGATTGGTAGGACGTAACCTGACTTACCTCTATATGACTGCCAAGGACGGTATAAACCCGGAAGGTCTTAAGAGTAACCGTGCCGGTGAATTTGCTGAATACGGAGGGGCGCCTTTCACAAGAAACCTTGGTTTTTCTATTAACGTAGGCTTCTGATTTGTGCAATCCATAATATTTGAAAGAAAATTCATATGAAAACATTTAATAAAATAATATTTTCAACTTCCCTACTCTTGTTAGGGGGGCTGACGGCTTGTGACAAACAAGACTTTGTGGACATTAACGTGGATCCCGATGCCTTGTCGAGCATACCACCCGAAAACCAGTTTTTGAATGCTTCCCGTGGAATTCATGGTCAAGATTTTGAGGCGTTCTACGACTTCTATACCCGAATTATGCCTTGGATGCAATATGCCACCGGTGTTAACGGGAACCAAGGTGCTTTCACCACCAACATGTCGAATTTTTCGTCGCGGTATGGTGCCTTGTATAGCAACGGAGCCCAGCTTTACGATATAGAGAAACTGGTAGAAAGAATGGAGGCCGACGTGCAGCCACGCTACGTACATATGATTCGCATTGCTAGAATCTTAAAGGCCTATTATGCCTTTTATGTATCGGATATCTATGGCAGCATTCCCTATTCAGAGGCCTTTCAGGCACGTTACGGAGGCACCTTAACCCCAGCATATGATACCCAGCAGGCGTTATTTGCTAGGCTCGACGCTGAGATCAAGGAAGCCGTTTCGGTATTGAAACAGACTCAATCGGCTCCTCAGGTAACCCTAGGAGACTATGATGGCTATTATAACGGTAGCAGCACGCAATGGGTGAAAGCAGGAAATGCCCTTCGACTAAAAATCGCCCTAAGACAGATCAAGGTCGATCCTTCTACGGCTACTAGCATCATCAATGAGATCGTGGCCATGCCCGAAACCGACCTGATGACTACCCAAGCCGATGGATGGGTGTTTACTGCCAACCAGTCGTTTACTTCTGGAGGTAACTGGAACCCAGCTAGCCTCAGGGCCACTAAGCCTATGGTCGATTTTATGTATGAAAATAAAGATCCACGACTCGACGCTTTCGTGGCTCCCAATACTTATACTCAGGCCAATATCGATTTGCTGATTGCCGACAACCAACTGCCCGCGGGTACTACCGAAGCTTCACGCCGGTACCTAGGGAGCTTCACCAGCCCCGATCAGGCGAGTAGTCCAGCCATTAAGGCGCAATACTATGCAACCAGAACGGTACGCTCCGGCGACCTTTCTATCGTGGTCGATACCTTGAGCTATTTGCAGCCTCGCTTATTCCGCCCATCGGAAACGGACGCAAATGGTGTTGTGGGTAGCGGGCTGGTATTTATACCCGTTATTACCTATTCTGAGTATTGCTTTATGCGTGCCGAGATCGCGGCTCGTGGAATAGGCTCAGGAACCAAAGATTGGTACGAAAAAGGTGTGAAAAGCTCTATTGACTGGTATGATATGATCGGAATCGATTCGAAACTGACCAACTATACTCCAGTGAAAGAAGCGGAGGTAGAGGCTTATATGCAGATGCCGGCAGTAGCCTTCGACGCATCCAAGGCCTTGGATCAGATAGCCTCACAAGCCTATCTGCATTTCTTAAAGCAACCTGCTGAAGGTTGGGCACTTTGGAAACGTACCGGATTCCCCAATGCCACCTCGTCGGTAATGTTGCCTGTACTTACCAATAATAACGCCGTATTGACCCTGCCACGCAGAGCTCCCTTGTCGTTATTGAACGAAAATGACCAGAACTATACCAACCAAAAGGCGGCTTACGATGCCATGGCTACTTTGCCAGGCTTCGGTAAGGATCCTCAGGATGCGACTGGTAGAGTATGGTGGGATAAACCATAAGGAAATAGACTTTCATAATTTGTCTTAATTATCTTAAAGAGGCAGGCCAGTTGGTCTGTCTCTTTTTTAATATACGCTGGTTGTACCGCCCATTTGTAAGTCTTTCAAATAGCCTATCAAAGACTCGGGAAAAACTCCCAATCCTAAGATAAACAGTGCCAACAAGGATAGCATGACCAGGCTGAGGACCAAGAAATAAGGGAAGGCGGTCTTTGGTAATGCCCCCGTGGTAGTCCCCCCTTTCAATAAGCTGTTGATGACCCGTAAATAATAGTAAATACCCAGAATGCTACCTAGTACGAGTACCAAAGCCAGGGCCCAATAATTATTTTGAATGGCGGCAGCCAATAGATAAAATTTGCCAGTGAAGCCTACCGTGAGGGGGATACCGGCCAGCGATAGCATGGCCAGTCCAAGGATGCTAGCTTGTAAGGGGCTTTGCCAAAAAAGTGAGGTGTAAGAGGCCAATTCTTCCGCCTCTTCGGTGCCATCGGAGCGTACGGCCATAATGCCGAATGCAGCCAAAGTGCTGATCAGATACGCCGACAAATAAAAACTCATGGCAGGGAGTGAAAGAGGACTATTGGGGACAAAGGCAACGAGCAGGTACCCAAAATGGGCAATAGAGGAATAAGCGAGTAAGCGTTTCAAATTCTTTTGTTGAAGCGCCAAAATATTCCCTAGCAGAATAGATACCATCGCCAGAACGACCAAGCTGGCACTCAGTACATGGAACCGAAGTCCATCAATACTAGTCAGGAACCGAAAGGTAACGGCCAGCACTCCGCCCTTCGAGGCCGTGGCTATGAAGGCGGTAACAGGCAGCGGTGCTCCTTGGTATACATCGGCCGCCCACATATGAAAGGGTACTATGGCGAGTTTGAAGCCTATGCCTACCATCATCATGCCTATTCCGAGTAGGAATAGTGCCGGTAGGTCGGTTTCTAATGCTAAGGAATGGGCGATAAGCGAAAAGGACATGGAGCCAGTTTGGACATATATAAGGGCCATACCGAATAATAGAAAGGCAGAAGAAAAGGCGGCTAAAATAAGGTACTTAATGCCTGCTTCAATGGCTCGCTGCCGGGATCTCAAGTAGGCGATGAGCGCATAAAGTCCTATTGTAAGAATCTCCAGACCTAGGAATAGAGACACGAAGTGCTGGCTAACGGCGAGTATACAGGCTCCCAACGTGCAAAGAAATAGGAGGACATAATACTCCTTTGGTCCTTCTTCTTTGCCTTCGAAATATACATAAGAAATAATATTGACGACTAAGGCGGAGAAGACGATAAGCGCCATCATATAAACCCCAAAGGAGTCTATCAGAAGGAGCGGAGCTATGGCATAGGGTAAGGTTACTGGGATTAAGAAAAGGGAAAGGAAAGAGGTAAGGAACAGGAATAAGCTTGCCATTTGGATGACTCTATGGCTTTGGTTGGCCACAATGAGCATCATGACCAGCACGGCAGCGATGGAGAGAATCAGCAGGGGAAGCAAAGCAAGGAAATCATTAGGGGCCATAATGGTGCTGGGATGTGGTGTCAGGCTTGATATCCATAAGCTTCACCAGTTGGACAATGGCCGGTTTGGCCGTATTAATAATGGGTTGAGGGTATATGCCAAGCCATAGAATGGAGAGCGCCAAAGCAGCCATCATCCATCTTTCTCTGACCGTAAAATCGGGCAGCTCCCCATACCGCTCTTGAGGTCCAAGAAATATTTTCTGTACGATTCGTAGGGAATAGAGCGCCGAAAAAATTAGTCCCAATGCAGCCACGACGGTAAGCCAACGACTTTCTTCGAAGGCGCCCATTAAGATCAGGAATTCGGCAATAAAATTACCAAAGCCTGGCAAGCCTAAGGAGGCGAGGGCAAATACCAACCCTAAGGTTCCGAGCTGTGGCATACGGGACCATAGCCCACCCATTTGGTCGATATTGCGGGTATGGAGCCGCTCTTTGAGCATTCCTGCCAATATAAACAAGGCGCCAGTACTTATGGCATGGGTCACCAGCTGCATCACCACACCTTGAAGGGCCAGCTCGTTAAAGGCGAATATTCCTAACACTACAAATCCCATATGGCTGACGCTCGTATAGGCTACCAGTCGTTTAAGGTCCGTTTGGGCGAAGGCCAAAAAGGCTCCGTACAAGATGCCTATAACTCCTAAAACCATGGCAGGCTCAGCCATGGCCTGGGCTTGATCGGGGAACAGGGGTATTACAAATCGGAGTAGACCATAAGCGCCGGTTTTGAGCAGGAGGCCCGCCAAAAGCAAGCTTCCCGCAGTAGGGGCCTCTCCATGGGCATCGGGGAGCCAAGAGTGAAAAGGAAACAAGGGGAGCTTCACCGAAAAGGCTATGGCAAATCCCAACATAAGCCAAAATGCCAGGGAAGGAGGTAGGGTGCTGCCCAACAAATCGAAATAATCGAAGGAATAGACACCGGTATTTTGACCATGGATATAATAAAGGCCCAATATGGCCAGAAACATGAGCAACCCACTGGCTTGGGTAAAGATAAAAAATTTGATGGCGGCGTACTCTCTTTTCTCACTTCCCCAAAGGCTGATTAGGAAATACATGGGGATGAGCATCACCTCCCAAAAGAAGTAGAACATAAACAAGTCCATGGCCATAAATACCCCCGCTACCCCAGCGAGAACCCACAGGAGGTTGAAGTAGTAGAATCCTGTCTTCTCCTGGATCTCATTCCATGAACAGCCTACGGCCAAAATTCCCATAAAGCTTGTGAGAGTGAGCAGGATCAGGCTGAGGCCGTCTATGGCCAAGTGAAAACTAATACCAAATGACGGGATCCAGCTCACCTGAAAGCGTTCTAGCCAGTGGTCGGCTGGAGACTGGATGATCTGTGGATAATGCTGAATCCAAAACAGGAGTCCTACTACGAGGCTGGCACAGGTGGTGATCAGCGCTACCCATCGAGGAGCATGGGGAGAGCGTCTTTCTGCCAAGAGGCTAAGAAGGCCTCCTGCTAGGAGTATAACGATGAGGTATATGAGTGTCATAATAATAGTTGTAAACCGAATAAAATGATGGCTCCCAGTACCATGCCCATGATATACCACCGCAGCGACCCACTCTGTAGGGCCGCCATTCGCTGGTTGAGGGATGTTGTAATATTGGCCATGGCCGAGTAAAGTTGGTCGACTCCATCGGCTTTATTGGCCTTGGTGACCCATAGAAACGGCCTGCTGATGAAGGTTTGGTAAAGCTTGTCGAAGCCCCATCCCGCCAGCCAGAGTCGATGCAGCCGTCTGAACAAAGGTTGATTGGCTAGGTGTCGTAATCGCTTGTTATGGATATAATAATAGGAATAGGCCAGCAAGAGCCCACCAACGGTGGCTACCGTGGCCAATATCTGAAACATCCATTCGGTAGTGGGGTCGGCGCGGAGCTCAGTAAGAGGTAGGGTATGATGTAGAAAATCGGAGAATGGAGTGAAATGGCCAAAATTATGCGGCAGGTCCACAAATCCGATCCAGGTAGAACATACGGCCAGGGCGATGAGCGGGAAGGTGATGGACCACCGGGGGCGGCTGGTTACCTCGGTCTTGAGCGGGCCCCAAAATACCAGTAGTACCATACGGGCGCTATAGGCTGCAGTGATGAATGCCCCCACCCAGGCCATAGACCAAAGCCAGGCTTGGCCATGCCTAGCTCCCCAGGCATACCAGAGGATCTGGTCTTTGCTATAGAAACCGGCAGTGACCAGTGGAATGGCGGCTAGGGACGCCGTGCCAACCATAAAGGTCCAAAATATAATGGGCAGCTTCTTACGGAGTCCGCCCATTCGAAACATGCTGTGTTCATGGTTTACCGACTCAATAATGGCCCCCGCGCCAAGGAAGAGCAGGGCCTTGAAGAAGGCATGGACCATAAAATGAAAAATAGCTGCCGTCCAGGCTCCCACGCCCAGGGCTAGGAACATATAGCCGATCTGGCTGATGGTGGAGTAGGCGAGTACCCTTTTAATATCGTATTGGGTAAGCGCACTGAGGCCAGCCACGAGCAAGGTGATGGCGCCTATCACAGCTATCAACCCTTGAACCGCCGGAGCTAGTTCGAAGAAAACGTACATCCGGGCGATGAGGTATACCCCGGCCGTAACCATGGTGGCGGCATGAATGAGCGCACTAACGGGCGATGGTCCCGCCATAGCGTCGGGCAGCCAGGTTTGTAAGGGGAGCTGTGCCGATTTTCCCAAGGCCCCACCCAGCAGCAGAAATGCTATGAGGGTGGCTTCTTGAGGGTTCTGCTGAAAGATCAGTGGTGCTGCAGTAGATATGTCGACGATATTCAGGCTCTTGCATGCATAGTAGATACAAAAAAGCCCTATGGCCAAGGCGGTATCACCTATTCTTGTCATGGTAAAGGCCTTCCGGGCCGCATGGCCATTTGCGGGGTTTTCATACCAAAAGCCTATTAACAGGTAACTACACAGGCCTACCCCTTCCCAGCCTAAGTAGAGCAACAGGAGGTTGTCGGCCAGGACCAAGACGAGCATAGCAAAAACAAACAGATTCATACATGCGAAGAAACGGCTGTAATCGGGGTCCTTTTCCATAAACTCGGCCGAATAGAGGTGAATGAGGGCGCCGATCAGGGTGATTACAAAAACGAATACCGCAGCTAGGGCATCCATTCGCAGGGCTATGGCGGGGTGGAAATCGCCTATGTCGATCCAGGTCCAAAGCGTTACCTCATACACCAGGCTAGGATGCAACAGCAACTGTCCCCCAGCATATAGGCCTGCACAAGCCGAAAGTAGTACACTACCAACCCCTATGGCCGCAGTTTGTCTTCGTGACAAACGGGAGCCATAGGATATCAATAGCAGAAATCCGAGTAGGGGCAAGGCCGGTATGATCCAGAGCATCGTTTGCATTGGTTTTTTGTTTAGGTATTGCTAGCCGTTCATCTCTTTTAGATTGTCGATATCCAGCGACTTGTGTAAATGGTAAATCTGAAGGATAAGCGATAACCCAATGGAGACTTCAGCTGCTGCCATGGCCAGTATAAAAATAAACATGACTTGGCCGTCGGGTTGCCCCCAATGGGAGCCTGCGGCTATAAAGGCTAGGCCGGCAGCATTGAGCATGATCTCCACCGACAGGAGCATAAAGAAGATGTTTTTGCGCATCATCACTCCAGCTACTCCTATCGTAAAGAGCAGGCCTGCTAACAAGAGTACGTTATCTATGGAGGCGGTTGTCATGATTCATCGGGTTTATGTTGAAGAAATCGATGGACATTCGTCCTTTTGTGCCTGCCTATATGAGCGGCACCTACCACCGCAGCCATCAGCAGTAAAGCCGCCAGCTGGACGCCTATCATATAGGATTGAAATAGGGATAGGGCTACTGCCTTGGGCTCCACCACGTTATTGATATAGGTTTCCCCTTTAGAAAGGCTTAATGAATATGTGAACTGGACCAGCAAGATCAGGGCCAGTAGACAAGGGCCTATCCATACCTTGGGTTTCAGCCATCGTTTTTCTTGGGTGGCGGTCTCTTGGCCCAAGTTGAGGAGCATAATCACGAAGATGAAAAGCACCATGATGGCCCCGGCATAGATGATGATCTGCAATAGAGCAGCAAAATGAGCGCCCATCAGATAAAAGAGCAAGGCCAAAGAGATAAGCGATACGTTGAGATACAACAGGGCATGAACCGGATAATGCCGGGTAATGACCATCAATGTCGATACCAAGGTAATGGCTGCGGTGATATACCAGGCTGTTGTCATGATTAAGGCAATATTTGATGAATATCTACAGGAGGATTTTCGTTAGTTCCTCCACCTTTGGGTTTGATTCCGGAGTCCACTCCAGCAACTTTATAATAATTATAGCCCGGGTATTTTCCTTGGCTGTCGATGAGCAGGTCTTCTTTTTCATACACCAGGTTCTGACGGTTGTACTCCGCCATCTCGAAGTCGGGGAGTAGCTGAATGGCGTAAGTGGGGCAGGCCTCCTCGCAATACCCGCAGAAGATGCATCTGGAAAAATTGATTCGGAAAAATTCGGGGTAGCGTCGTCCCTGCTCGTCTTCGGTGGCCTGCAAAGAGATGCAGTCTACAGGGCAGGCTGCCGCACATAAGTAGCAGCCGACACAGCGCTCACCCATGTCGGGGTCGCGGGTGAGCACAATGCGCCCCCTCCATCGGGGATGCAAAGGAACCCGCTCCTCGGGGTATTGGATCGTTTCCCTTTTGCTAAATAAATGCAGAAATGTGATGGCCATACTTCTCAATAGACTAAACATAACGATTGTGTTTTAACTGGTGAGTAAGGAAATAGCCCCTGTGACCAGTAAGTTGATCAGGGAGAGGGGTAGCAGGATTTTCCAGCCATATTCTAAGAGTTGGTCGTAACGTGGGCGGGGTAAGGAGGCCCTTAGGAGGATAAAAAGGACGATGAATGCGCTGGTCTTAAGTATGAACCACAGGATAGGAGGGAGTACAGGGCCGAGCCAGCCACCCAAAAATAGCGTGGTGAGCATGGCCGAGATGAGGGTGATGCCTAGGTATTCGCCAATAAAAAACATTCCGAACTTCATTCCCGAATACTCGGCATGAAAACCGGCTACGAGCTCACTCTCGGCTTCGGGGATATCGAAAGGTAGGCGGTGGGTTTCGGCGACTCCAGCAATGAGAAAGATGATAAAACCCAAGGGTTGTGTAAAAATAAACCAATAGTCCTGTTGCGCCAGGACGATGTCGGTCAGGCGGAACGAGCCGGAAAGCATAACGACCCCCATGAGCGATAGGCCCATAAAAACCTCGTAACTGATCATTTGGGCGGCTCCTCGCAGCGCTCCCAATAATGAATACTTGTTGTTAGACGCCCAGCCACCCAACACGATACTGTAAACCCCCATCGACGACATGGCTAGGAAGAATAGCAAGCCTATGTGCAAATCGGCTATGAGTAGGTTAGGCGCAAAGGGTACTACCACAAAGCTAAGCAATACCGTAGCGGCCACAATGGCTGGGGCTACCACGAAGATTCGCTTGTCGGCAAAGGGAGGGATCCAGTCTTCTTTGAAGAATAGCTTGAGGGTGTCGGCCGCTACAATGAATAGGCCCAACGGGCCAGCACGATTAGGGCCACATCGGTCCTGCCATAAGGCCAACAGGCGTCGCTCTACCCAAATGAGTAAGGCGGCTACGCTGGTAAGGGTGAACAATACCAGCACGATCATCAGCAGATAATGGTAGGGCTCGGTCATGGCGTAGTAGGGATTAGGGTACCTTGGGCAGGCCAAGTAATACCGGTAAGTGGGGGGATGTTATAGGGTATGGCGGCACATCCCGCTGGAAGTTCCTGGCCAATTTGTACCGTTAAGGGGTAAGTCTGCTTCCCTATTCGTAAATGAATGTCGACACCGGGTTGGAGGCTTAGTCGTGATGCCTCCTGCTTATTAATAGCAAAATAGGGGGCTGGTGCCAGTTTCGAAATGGCGTCACCGTAGCCGCTGAGCTCCTCCGACCCAAATATATGGGTGATCGGCAGGAGTTCGAAAGTATGGGTTGTCGCATTCTGAATGACAGATTGGCTCTGGTTCACCCCTCCCTTTTTGGTGGGATAAGGAATGGTGCTGGCCATGGCAAATAGATTGACCTCGGCATGTCGGCCTGCTAGGGCACCTCCCACCTCGATTTGGTATTTGTTGAGGGCTTGGTTGGAGTTCCAGCCGGGCGACCAGTAATAAGGGGTCAGGGGAGGTGGTGGGAACCCTCTGGATCCTTCCATAGTAAAGCTAAAAGGGGACAACTCGTCTTGATCGGGGCGGGGTTCACTGACTGCAATATGGGCGAGCATAGCGGTACGGCCACTATACCGATGTGGCTCCCGAGGGATTTTCTGCCCATTCAGCCCAAAGGTAGGAGCATGGGCTCCTATGCCTGCAAACTGTGGTAGGGATGCGGCTAGTTCTTCTAGCAGTGGCGTGGAAGGATAAAGCAGGTCGGGCGTCAGGCCGATTTTGATCTGATAGAGTTCCGTTAACCACTGCCAGGATGGGCGAATGTCCTCATTTTTTGGCATATATACCTGATAAAAAGATTGGACTCTCCCCTCGTTATTGACGAGTGTACCACTGGTTTCGGCAAAGGTGGCTGCCGGTAGGGTAACCGTAGCTTGAGCCGTGGTGGGCTGCTCCAGATGGTCCAATACGATGATATCCTCTAAACTTTCGAAGAACTGGTCGAGTTCTAACGCATCATAATGGCGGTATAGATCATTTTCGAGGACGATGGCCCCACTTATACCGTTTTGTTTCGCCGACTTCATAAGGACTTCCAAGGGCTCGGCCTCCATATAGGCCAGCCCAGCGGAGTTGCAGCTGGGGAGTATAAAGGATAGGCTGGCGTTTTTGTTCTGATGCTTTAGGGCCATCGCAATGGCCCAGGCCGCTTCCAGGATATTATGGCTAATGAGACTGGTTCCCGTCACGATCAGCGGTCTTTCGGCCTTTAAAAGTGCCTCGGCTATATTTCTTAACAGGGTAGGCTCATTTTGGTCGCCTAGCGGGTCGTCGCCAATAGCCTGTGCAAGGTCGAAGCCAAACGCTGCTAGGACATCGGGGTGGTCGTGAAGGGTATAGCTGGCCAATTCGTCTAGTTTGCTGGCGACTGGATAGGCTATATACAAGGGGCCTTTGGTGTCCTGGATGTATTCGCGTTGGGCTACGTCGTGCCAGGCGGGTATATGGGTAGAGGCCGTCTGCTGCAGCGGGATATTCCGAACGGCCTGTCGTATCGACAAGGCCATTCGGGGAGCCGAATGGGTAGGGTCTTCTCCTAGGATCAATACCAGGTCGGCCTGCTCTATTTCTTGCAAAGAAGGTTGATGAATCTGCCCCGAATGAGTCATATGAAGGATCCGTTGGAGGAGGTCGGCTTCTACCTTACTGACCCCTTGGTAGAAGTTTTGATCGCCTACCAGTTTGCGGAGGGCGAAATTGGCCTCTAAGGAGGCCCTTGGCGATCCCACTCCTATCCAGTTTTTTGAAGTCAAAAGGTCCTGTAGGGTCGTGTAAAGTTCTTTACCGCTTACCTGCCTTCCTCTTACATTGGGGTGTTGGATGCGCGAGGGGTGGTTCACAAATTCGTATCCATACCGTCCCCTGTCGCAAAGGAAATAGCCATTTACCGCTTCGTGGTAGCGGTTGGTGATGCTTCGCAGACTACCATATCGTTCTCCGGCAATGATGTTGCACCCTAAGCTGCAATGCTGACAGACAGAAGGCGCCATGGTGAGGTCCCATTTGCGTGTATAATGGGTATGTAAGGTTTTATCCGTAAAAACTCCGGTCGGGCATACCTCCGCCAGGTTACCGCTGAATTCGCTCTCTAAAATTCCTTCTTTGGCCCTGCCAAAATATACGTGGTCGTGGGCTGCAAACACGTCGAGATCTTTGCCGCCGGCATAGTCCTTATAAAAACGCACACAACGGTAGCACTGGATGCAACGGTTCATTTCGTGGTGCACCAGCGGGCCTAAGTATTGGTTGTGGTGGGTGCGCTTGGGGTATTGAAAACGACGGTAGGCATGGCCAGTCATGACGGTCATGTCTTGCAAATGGCAGGATCCTCCTTCATCGCACACGGCACAGTCGTGGGGGTGGTTGGTCATGAGCCATTCTATGTTTTGGGAGCGAAAAGCGCTGGCTTCTGGGTCGGCTACCGATAGGTGCAGACCGTCGCTGACGGGTTCTACGCAGGCCATCACGATCCGACCCCGGGTATCCTTTTCATCTTTAAATACTTTTATGGCGCATTGTCGACAGGCTCCCACGGAGTTGAGGGCCGGGTGCCAGCAAAAATAGGGTAGCTGATAGCCTAAAGACAAACAGGTTTCCAATAGGTTCTTCCCATTTTTTACATCATAAGATTCCTTGTCGATATGTATCTGTGCCATGATTGATTACCTCCACGGGCATTTTTTCTGGGAAATATGACTTTCAAAATCTTCTCTAAAGTACTTGAGGGCACTTTGCAAGGGCTCCATAGCGCCCGGTGCCAGAGCACAAAAGGTACGCCCCGGCCCAAGCTGAATGGTATGCTGTTCGAGGATCTCTAGGTCCTGTATCGTTCCTCGTCCGTCTTCTATGGACCGCAGTATCTTTTCGGTCCATGGTAGGCCTTCTCGGCAGGGGCTACACCACCCACAGGATTCCTGGGCGAAGAAATGTTCCAAGTTATGTACGAAGCCAACGGGACAGGTGCGGTCGTCGAGGACGACCATGGTGCCCGTTCCCAAGCGGCTACCTGCCGAGGCTACAGACTTATAGTCTAAATTGATTTTTAGGTGTTCGGTCACCAGAAAATCGGTGGAGGCTCCGCCTGGTAAGGCCCCTCTGAACCGGTAGCCATCTTGCATGCCCCCTGCGTGATCCTCGAGGAGTTGGTCCATGGGAGTTCCCAGGGGCAGCTCCCAAATCCCGGGTGTCTTTACTCGTCCACTCACTCCATAGAGCTTGGTGCCGGCATCGCCGCTATTGCTCAAGGCCTTAAACCAGTCGGGGCCGTTGTTGACGATATGCGGGACATTGCATAGCGTCTCCACATTATTGACGATAGTAGGCCTGCCAAAGAGTCCGCTAATCTGTGGGAATGGAGGCTTAAGGCGAGGAGTGGCCCTTTTGCCTTCGAGGGCGTTGAGCAAAGCCGTTTCTTCTCCACAGATATAACGCCCCACACCGGTGTGTAGGTGCAGGTGCAGCTGGTAGCCAGTGCTGCCCATGGGGCGTCCCAGATAGCCCGCGTCATAAGCCTCGGCGATGGCTTGCTCTAGCAATCGGGCCGCTTTTTTGTAGGCCCATCGCAGGAAGATAAAGGATACGTTGGCTTGTATGGCATAGGCCGCAATAATCATCCCCTCTATCAGTTGATGGGGGTTCCCTTCCATCAGTAGCCGATCTTTGAAAGTTCCGGGCTCCATTTCGTCGGCGTTGGCGATGAGGTACTTAGTTCCTATATCGGGGTCCATAGGGACGAAACTCCACTTCATCCCGGTGTTAAATCCCGCCCCGCCCCGGCCTTTCAGGTCCGCCTCTTGCACCATGTTGGTAATGTCCTTAGGAGCCATTGTCAGCGCTTTGCGCAGGGCCGAATACCCCCCTACCCGTTCATATTCCTTCAGGTGAAGGGCCGGCCGATTGGGATTGATATATTGGGTAAGGGGCTTTTCCATGGCTTTAGGGGTAGGTGTTGAGGATGGCTTCCAATTGTTCTGGTTTCAAATCGGGATAAGTATCCTGGTCTATCATCAGGGCGGGAGCGTGGTCGCAGGTTCCCAGGCAAGCGTTGGGGAGCAGGGTGAACCGCCCGTCGGGGCTGGTCTCTCCAAATCCTATTTGTAGTTGTCGTTGTAGGCCTTCGTATATTTTTTCGTAACCCATCACATAGCAGCTAATGCTATCGCAAAGTAAGATGACGTGCCGGCCAACAGGCTTTCTGAAGATAAGATTATAAAAGGTCGCTACGCTGTCTAGCTCGGCGGTCGACATCTGTAAGTGCTGCGCTATCAGTTGCAGGCTGTCGTCGGATACCCATCCTCGGTGCTGTTGCACAATTTTGAGCGCTTCTATGCAGGCCGCTTTGGGCATAGGGAGTTTGGCGACTTCCTTTTCGATAGCGGCAATTTCCTGTTCCGATAGTATTGAGTCTATGTGCATCGTTTCCGTGTTTGGTGGTTTATCGGTCAATATCGGCCAATACATAGTCCATACCGCCTAGGATGGACAGTAAGTCGGCCACCGTATAGCCCTGGCTGATATACGGCAGCATTTGCATATGTGGGAAGGAAGGGGTGCGTATCCTTACCCGGTAGGGCATGGTACTTCCATCGCTGATTAGGTAGTAGCTATTGGCACCCTTAGTAGCCTCTATGCAGCTGATGGCCTCCCCCGCCGGGATGACGGGCCCCCAGCTAACATTCAGAAAATGGGTGATCAGGGTTTCAATGTCCTCCATGGTGTTTTTTTTGAGGGGGGGCGTGGTAAGGGGGTGGTCCGATTTGTAGGGTCCTTCAGGCATATTATACAAGCATTGTTCTATAATTCGCAGGCTCTGCCGCATCTCCTCCACCCGTACCAGGGCACGGTCGTAGCAGTCGCCATTGGTGGCGGTGGGGATGTCAAAATCGAAGTTTTCGTAGCCAGAATAGGGCCTTTTCTTCCTAAAGTCCCACTCCATACCACAGGCACGAAGTCCGGGCCCTGTTACCCCCCATTCAATGGCTTCTTGGCGGGTGTAGATCCCTATGCCTACCGTTCGGGCCTTAAAGAGCGCATTACGCATCACCAGTTGATCGTATTCTTTGAGGCGTTTGGGGAAATAGGAGAGGAAATCGCTGATTAAAATATTCCATCCTAGGGGCAAATCCTGAGCTACGCCACCTATCCGAAACCAGTTGGGGTGCATACGGGCTCCGCAAATGGCCTCTATGATGTCGAAGATCTTTTCCCTGTCGGTAAACATGTAAAAAACCGGCGAGAGCTGACCCAGGTCTTGGGCAAAGGTTCCATACCATACCAGGTGGCTGGCGATCCGGAATAGCTCACAGAGCATCACCCTGATGACGGCCACCCGCTGGGGGACCTCTATGCCTGCAAGTTCTTCTACGGCCAACAAATAAGCGAGGTTGTTCATCACGCCCCCCAGATAGTCGACCCTGTCGGTATAGGGAATGTAGGTATGCCATGATTGCCGTTCTCCCATTTTTTCGGCCCCACGGTGGTGAAATCCTATATCGGGAATGGCGTCTACAATCTCTTCGCCCTCCAGCTGAAGGATAATACGCAACACACCATGGGTGCCAGGGTGCTGTGGGCCTAGGTTCAAAAACATGAAGTCGGCATCTTCCCCTCGTTTTTTCATTCCCCATTCTTCGGGGATAAACTGTAGGGCTTCTTGCTCCCGGTCTTGTTTTTCGTCCCATAGCCTGAAGGGGCCCATTTCGGTGGCTCGAGCGGGATGTTCCTTTCGCAAAGGATGTCCCTCCCAGGTAAGGGGCATTAGCAGGCGACGTAGATGGGGATGGCCTTCGAAGCGAATGCCGAAAAGATCGTACACTTCCCTTTCGTACCAATTGGCATTTTCCCAAAGAGAGGTGATAGAAGGCATCTGGGGGAAATCTCCCTGCAAAGCCACTTTGATGCGTACAAACGCGTTGCGGCTGTAGGAGAAAAGGTGGTAAACGAGGGTGAAATCGGCGTGTGTTGTTCGGTGGGCTACGAAGGCACCCCGGCTGCGCTCGTCTATGGCCGTCAGGTCATAGAGGAAATGGAAGGGCTGCCTGATGGTATGCTTTAGGTGACTGAGTACCTGCTGTAGGAGTTCTTTTTTTACCCAAAATGTTGGGCAAGACTTGGGCCTATTGGACGGAGCGGCCTGGACCCCTTCTCCAAATAGGGTGCTAAGTGATAATTCCAAGTCCGAATCTGTTTCCATGGCTGTGTGGAGGTTAGGTCTCCTTATAGGGCTGTGGGGCCTTAGATGGAGTCGGGTGTGCGTATGTCGGTCCAGTTTTTCCGCTCTGCTCTTTTCTCCTCTTTCATGTTTCGCTGTTCCGGTTTTATGATTCCCTGAGGGCCAATGGCCCAGCTCAAGGGGCGTTGTTCTTTTCCTACGGTGTCGGCCAGGAGCATAAGCCCTTGTAAGAAGGCGTCGGGTCGGGGAGGGCAGCCCGGTACGTACAGGTCCACAGGCAGAAATTTATCCACTCCCTGTACCACACTGTATATATCGTACATGCCCCCAGAGTTAGCGCAGGAACCCATAGAAATAACCCATTTAGGTTCCATCATTTGTTCATGCAATCTTTTGATGATAGGGGCCATTTTGACGAATACAGTCCCTGCCACGACCATCACGTCGGACTCGCGCGGTGTACCGCGTATAACCTCCGCGCCAAAGCGGGCTACGTCGTATTTGCTGGTAAGGCTGGTGGCCATCTCTACAAAGCAGCAAGATAGCCCGAAATGAAAGGGCCATATCGAGTTCTTCCGGCCCCAGGCTACCAGATCCTGTACGGTTGTCAGCAGGATACTTTGCTCGAGTGAATCGACTGTCGATCCCGTCCCACCGATGGTTTTGGCGGGTTCGGTAGGTTGGGTTAGCCACCAGTTCATAGCTCAGGTTGGTTAAGGATTCGTTTCTTATAGGCTTTCAATATCCGTTTTCCATTAGGGCCAAAGTCGAGGGCTCCTATGCGCCATTCGTAGAGTAAAACGGCGAAAAGCAGACCTATAAATACGGAGATTCCCACATAGCCTGCCCATCCAAGCTCCTTAAAAGCAAGGGCCCATAACACTATAAAAACCACTTCAAGGTCGAAAATGACGAAGAGCATCGCCACTAGGTAAAACTGGGCAGAAAACCGCAACCGGGCTGTGCCCGTGGGCAGAATGCCCGACTCATATGGCTGGCCCACGGCTCGGCTACGGTTCTGTTGTCCCAGGAAGTAGGATAACGTGAGTATGAATGTCAATAATACGCCCACTAATAGGGCATAAATCCAGAAGCTCCAGTCGGGAGTTAAGGCAGTGTGTGTATAGGGCATAGCTTTCCGTATTTAAAAAATAAAACCCCTCATGAAACGGTCTTTTTTAAACGGCACCGCTTCATGCGAGCGTTGCTTCACTGCTACTAGCTATTAGATACCTGTAATGTAATGCTTAAGATTACCGATGATGTATTCCTGATCCTCTATGATATACTTCACCACATCACCAATGGAGATGATGCCGATCAGCACTTCGTCGTCAATAACGGGCAGGTGTCTGATGAATTTTTGAGTCATATACTCCATACATTCTTCTATGGAGGTGTCAGACGTTACAGTGGCCGAATTGACCGTCATAATGGTGCCTACCGGCACGCTTTTGGACGAGAGTCCTTTTAAGATGACCTTACGCGCATAATCACGCTCTGTTAGGATGCCTACATACTTCTCCTGTTCCATCACAAGGAGCGCACCGATGTTCTTCTCCAACATCAGCTCTAAGGCTTCATAAACAGTCGTTTCGGGGCCAACCGAAATGGGGACTGTTTTCTTTTGTTCTAAAATATTCCTCACTTTTCCCATAATTCTCTCCTTTCTCTCTACAAATTCAGCACGCTTACAGGTAGGTATAAATCTAACTTTATTAGTTTTAAAAAGCTAATATTTAAAGAAATATTTGTACTAAAATATATAAATAGGAAGTAAAAATGCTGGGTTACTAGGTTATAGAGATTATAAGGGGCCTATTTATTCGTTGATCAGGCAGCCGATAGCCTCCGTTTTCCTTACCAGGATGGGGGCTCCTTGAAGGCCGGCCTCGAGGGCATTTCGGAGGTAGGCAGCCGTAGCTTTTGGGCGATTTTTCCCAAGGGCATAATACCAGTTGTCGATCGCACCTTGATACAAGGTTTGCCCAATGCCCGATACTAACACGACTTCGGGCATGGTCGTGGCGCCATATCGCTTGGTAGTGATGTGCGCGGGGTCAGTGCGCCCCTTTAAGGGAACTTTATACTTGACAAAAAATTTCTTAATCTCGGCATCAGTCACCGTATAAGTGGGGAATATAGCTTCAAAAGTTACGCCCTTGGGCTCATAGTCGGCTATCAGGTTCCTTATCTCCCGCATATACGACTGGGTGATGGGGCATTCAGGATCTAAAAACAGCAGGACCCTAAGTTTAGATGGCGCGGTGTGGGTGGGCTCTTGAGCCCACAAGGTACTGGGCTGAAGCCATAAGGTGAAGAGCAAAAGGAGCCATGTAATACGCATGGCGGTGCGTGGCTCGAGGACTTTTGAATAATGAGATGCCATGGTGTTAAGTAGAAATTGTATCCGTCTCACACCGAATCTTCTTTTGGTGAGATGGATACAATTTAGATAAAAAACCGTTAGGGAACAAGGAGTTCCGCTAATGCCCGGGCCGTTTGGTCCATCTTGAATTGGGCTATTTCTTGGGCCATACGTTGGCCTATTTGTTCATTTTGCAAGTTTCCAATACTTCCTTCATGGCTGTGTTGCAGGTTGCGGGAAGCCTGGTAAGTGCCGTCGCCTATTTCGGCACCTACTTGTCGGTAGGCGTCTCTGAAGGGAACTCCGTTGATGACCAGCTCATTGACTCTTTCTACACTAAACAACAGGTCGTATTTGGCATCGGCCAGAAGCTCTTGTTTGACTTGCATATGTTCCAGCATAAAATTGGCGATGTCGAGGCAGTCCAATATTTCGTCGAAAGCGGGCATAAGGATCTCCTTAAGCAGCTGCATGTCGCGGTGGTAGCCCGACGGCAGGTTGCTCAATACCATCGTAACTTCCATGGGCAGGGCCTTCATGCGGTTGGTTTTGGCACGTAATAGCTCCGCTACATCCGGGTTTTTCTTATGGGGCATAATGCTACTTCCGGTAGTCATGTCGTCGGGAAGGACTATGAACCCGAAGTTCTGGCTGTTATAAAGGCAAACATCCATGGCCAATCGGGATAGGGTGGCCGCCAGCGAGGCTATAGCGGATAAGGCCGCTTGCTCGGTGCGCCCCCGGCTCATTTGGGCATATACTACGTTGTGGTGCATGCCTTCGAAGCCTAGGAGGTCGGTGGTCATCTGGCGGTTCAGCGGGAAAGACGAGCCATATCCAGCTCCTGACCCCAAGGGGTTCCTATTGGCTAGTCTAAAGGCACCATTCAGTTGCACCACGTCGTCGATAAGCCCTTCGGCATAGGCGCCAAACCACAGTCCGAAGGAAGAAGGCATGGCGATTTGTAAATGGGTGTATCCAGGAAGCAGGTCGTTTTTATGTTGATCGGACCGGCGTATCAGCGTTTGGAAAAGCTTGTCGGTAGCCTCTACTACTTCAAATAGGCGATGACGGGTAAAGAGCTTCATGTCTACCAGTACTTGGTCGTTACGGGAGCGACCGCTATGGATTTTCTTTCCGGTGTCGCCAAGTTTACGGGTGAGCATCAGCTCTACCTGAGAGTGGACGTCTTCTATACCCTCCTCTATCACGAAGCTACCATCTTGGGTTTGGGTATAAATATGGCGTAGCTCCTGTTGTAGAGCGCTGAGTTCTTCTTGGGTCAATAAGCCTATGGACTCCAGCATGCGTGCATGTGCGAGGTTGCCCAGTACATCAAATTCGGCTAAAAATAGATCGAGTTCTCGGTCGCGTCCTACGGTAAAGCGCTCGATTTTTTCGGCGGTAACGGTATTTTCTTTCTGCCAGAGTTTCAAGATTATAGAGTCGTTTTGCGGTGAAAGTACCTCCGGGCCCATGGTATGGCCCTAGGGTAGCGGAATAATAAAGCTACAAAACTAATCAGCTTTTAGCAGGAAATGAATAATTGCCGCTCCTTTTAGGAGTTTGGTGCCGCGAAGGTTTCTTGCTAGTTTCAGAAACTAGCTCATGCGACTTAGTGAACCAAGCGGCGAATGGCTACGAGGCGTTTACGGTAATAGTCGGCCTGAAGTAGGTCGTAGCGTATCCCTCCCTTAAAAGCGGCATGAATAAAACGGACAGAATTAGGCCCTATATCGGTAATGATACCTACATGGCCTATCGAGCTTTTGGTGCTTTGGCCTTTAAAAAATACCAGGTCCCCAGGCTTGGCATCTTCTAGCCTTACGGCGTCGCCATGGGAGGCTTGCTTGGCACTGGAGTGCGGGAGTAGGATATCGAATTGTTGGTAGCAATAGCGTACAAACCCCGAACAGTCGAAGCCCTTGAGGCTGCTCCCCCCGGCCCGATAAGGAATATGGAGCTGCTTGGCGGCAAACTGTATCAGATGCTCCGTGGTGGTGAGGCTGTCCTGGGCCGGGGACCCTTGGAAGTGAGCTGGGCCCATAGCCATGGTACCATGGCTAAATATTCCGAGGAGCATCAGCGGCATCAGTATTCGGGAAAGTTTGTCTAGCATAAGAGTGAATAGGAATCTAGGTATGGGTTGCCCAGTGAGGTCGGAGTACTGGTGAACCCTCGCTCATTTGGTGATGCAAATATAAGCAGTAAATGGATCTGAGAAGCACTAGGCATATTTTTCGGCTTCAGGACCCGCTTTTTTACTACTTTTGTAGCCTGAAACAGCAATAATATTAAGCATGAATAGCTCAGACCGGTATCTACAACGCGGTGTTTCCGCCTCCAAAGAAGACGTACACAAGGCCATTGAAAAGATCGATAAGGGGATTTTTCCTAAAGCCTTTTGTAAAATTGTTCCCGATATTTTGGCGGGAGATCCTGCCTATTGTACCGTGATGCACGCCGATGGGGCGGGTACAAAAACCTCCCTCGCCTACCTCTATTGGAAGGAAACGGGCGATATATCGGTTTGGAAGGGCATCGCTCAGGATGCTATTGTGATGAATACCGACGATTTGCTTTGTGTAGGGGCTACGGGACCTATGTTGTATTCGTCTACCATCGACCGAAATAAGAATAAGATTCCTGGGGAAGTAATTGCCGAAATTATTAATGGAGCCGAGGAGGTCCTTGAGATGTTGAGAAGCTACGGGGTGGAGATTCATAGCACCGGTGGGGAGACCGCCGATGTGGGTGACCTCGTCAGGACGATCACCGTCAACAGTACCGTGATGGCCCGTATGAAGCGCTCGGAAGTGGTGGATAATGCCAATATCCAGGCCGGTGATGTGATCGTAGGGCTGGCTTCCTATGGACAAGCTACTTACGAAAACGAATATAATGGAGGGATGGGTAGTAATGGGCTCACCTCGGCACGGCACGACGTGCTAGGGAAGTACCTGGCTCAGAAATACCCAGAAAGTTACGATCCCGAAGTAAGCGAAGAGCTGATTTATAGTGGATCTAAGAGCTTAACCGATGCTATAGAGGGAGCACCGGTGAATGCAGGAAAGTTGATTCTTTCGCCTACCCGTACCTACGCTCCCGTGGCCAAAGCGCTGTTAGACGAAATGCGGGCGGATATCCATGGAATGGTACACTGTTCGGGTGGAGCACAGACGAAGATCTTACATTTTGTGGATCAGCTACATATTATCAAGGATAACCTATTGCCTGTACCGCCGTTATTTGCTCTTATCCAAAAGGAAAGTGGTACCAGCTGGCAGGAAATGTATAAAGTATTCAATATGGGACACCGTCTGGAGCTTTATTTGGATGAGGCCAAGGCCCAGCGGGTGATCGAGATTTCGGAGTCTTTTGGTATCCCGGCGCAGATGATCGGTAGAGTGGAGGCATCGGAGAAGAAGGCCCTAACCATCAGCAGTGAATACGGGACTTTTCAATACGAATAATAAGCTTATAATAACAAAAAAGGCCTTTTGCATCATGCAAAAGGCCTTTTTTGTGTAAACCAGAGTCGCTATACCACTACATGATAAGTAGGGTCTTCGATGATGTTAACGTCTATCACCTCATTGGCATTTTGCAAGAGGGCACGGCAGTCGGGACTCAAATGTTTCAGATGAATCTTTTTGCCGGCTTTGTGGTACCTTTCGGTAATCTTATTGAGGGCTTCTATACCCGACATATCGGTGACCCGGCTTTCGGAAAAGTCGATGACCACCTCTTGAGGATCGGATAATACCTCAAACTTTTCGTTGAAAGCCACCACAGAACCGAAAAAGAGCGGGCCATAGATCTGGTAATGCTTTACGCCCTTGTCGTCGACGAACTTTTTGGCACGGATACGCTTAGCATTTTCCCAGGCGAACACCAAAGCTGAGATAATTACCCCTACTAAAACGGCCAGGGCTAGGTTATGTAGCAAGACGGTAACGGCCGCTACCAGCATTCCTACAAAAATATCGTGGCGGGGCATCCGGCCGATCATCTTAAAGCTAGCCCACTCGAAGGTGCCTATAGCCACCATGATCATTACGCCGGTAAGGGCTGCCATGGGAATCTGTTCGATCAGGCTCGACCCGAACATGATAAAAATCAACAGCAATACCGACGCTACGATACCAGAAAGCCTTGCTCTAGCGCCTGAGGAGATGTTGATCAGGCTCTGGCCGATCATGGCGCAACCGCCCATCCCCGAAAATAACCCAGAGAGCATATTGGCCGCTCCTTGGGCTATTGCTTCTCTGTTACCACTACCCCGGGTTTCGGTGATTTCGTCGATCAAGTTGAGGGTAAGCAAGCTTTCTATCAGCCCTACTCCGGCTACAATGGCGGCATAAGGGAGGATGATCTGCAAGGTTTCCAAGTTAAAAGGAACCATGGGAATATGAAAAGGAGGGAAACCGCCTTGAATGGAGGCGATGTCGCCTACAGTACGGGTGTCGATACCTAGTCCGATCACAATGGCCGAAATGGTAAGGATAGCCGCTAAGGATGCGGGTATCGCCTTGGTGAGCTTGGGGAGTCCCCATATAATGAGCATGGTAATCGATACCAATCCCAACATGGTATATAGTGGCGTTCCGCTGAGCCAACTCGTGTTACCAGCAGCATCTACCTGCTGGAACTGGATGATTTGGGACATGAAAATTACGATGGCCAATCCATTAACGAAGCCGAACATAACCGGATGCGGTACCAGGCGAATGAATTTGCCAAGCTTAAACAAGCCTGCTAAAACCTGTATAGCACCGGCTAGTACGACGGCGGCAAAAATATATTCCACTCCGTGTGTTTTGGCTAGCGCCACAATGACCACCGCTACGGCACCTGTAGCTCCTGAAATCATGCCGGGACGGCCTCCAAAGATAGAAGTGATAAAACCCATGACGAAGGCGGCATAAAGTCCCGTAAGGGGCGATAAGCCGGCTATCAAGGCGAAAGCAACCGCCTCCGGAATCAGGGCTAGGGCTACTGTAAGCCCCGATAGGACTTCGGTTTTATAATTTACTTTTTGGGTAAAATCAAATAGATTTAAATATCCTTTCATAAGCTAGTTTGAATGGGGTATTGGTTTTAATAAATGTTCATAGAAACCTTAGAACCCAACTGAATGGCTCTAAATATTCGTCTAGACAATGTCCTTCCATAGGAATATGAAATGCCTTGTCCAAACTTATCGGACGTAGCAGCGCTCTTTAAAGTGACTTTAGGTCCCTTAATTGATGCTTTTGTCCTTAAGAAAAATGTGGGGTGAACGTCAGGGTGGAGTACAAGTTTTCATGAGGCAATTCGGATAACTAAAGGTTGAAGGCTTTGTGTGAAATATAACGAAACTAATAATTAGTCTGAATGGGAAGTTGATCTTTCGGTTGCATATGTATAAGCCTGCCTGCTATCCCAATAACGGGTGCAAGTTAGCTAAAATTTCTTGAAATGTACTTATCCTTAGTCTAGTAATGCCTAATTGTCAAGGTTTAGGGTCTAGGTTGGAGGGATTTCGAGGGAAGCTGGATTCCTTTAGAATGGGTTGATGGGTTAATATAATTTTACTATAATATATAATTTATTCAATAAATAGTGGGGTTGTAGGTAATGGCATCGTCCCTGGTAATCCGGCAACTGGCGCGATTTTATAGGGCTTGCCAAGAAAAAGTAGGGGGCTAGGGCCTGGGCTTATCTATTGCAATTGGCTTGTTTTCTGCCTAATTTGATGGGACGATATTGCTACTTTCAAATGGAGTAAAATGGCTTATAACGAACAATTGAGCGAACGAATTAGGGAAGAGCTGGCGCAGGTGCCCCTTGTAGAAGAGCGGTATAGGTTTGGAGGGGTATGCTATATGGTCGACAGTAAGATGTGTGTAGGAGTGGTCAAAGATGAAATGATGTGCAGAATTGGCCCAGAAATGTATGAAATGGCCCTTGAGAAGTCTGGCTGCAGGGAAATGGTGTTCAATGGTCGCCCCATGAAAGGGTATGTATTTGTGGGGGTGGAAGGGTACCGTCGTCGAGCAGACTTTCAATATTGGATTGGCCTCTGCCTTCGTTATAACCCCGAGGCGAAGCAATCGGTAAAGAAAAATAAAAAATGGGCTGAGGTAAGCGCTTGATATAATTGATATAAGTAGGGTGTGGAGTGCTTTTAGGTACGTAGCAGAACCTTACCCGGTAAGTGGCTTTGGTTTGGATTCTATCCTAGATTGCTTACCTTAATTTTCAAACAGAAAATAGATTGATATGGACAACAGGCAGTCGATGCAAGAATTACTGGAGGCCCTCCAACAAAAGGAAGCAGACGTTCGCTTGGGGGGCGGTCTTAAACGAATAGCAGCCCAGCATAAAAAGGGGAAACTGACGGCTAGGGAGCGTATCGCCCACCTGATCGATCCCGATTCCGACTTCTTGGAAATAGGAACACTAGTAGCTGATGGTATGTATGCCGACGATGGCGGCTGTCCGTCGGGTGGAGTGGTGACGGGGATTGGGTACGTGATGGGACGGCTGTGCATGATCGTCGCCAACGATGCCACCGTAAAAGCAGGGGCATGGTTCCCGATAGCAGCCAAAAAGAATTTGCGTGCCCAGGAGATTGCCATGGAAAACCGGCTGCCGACTATCTATTTGGTCGATAGTGCAGGGGTATATTTGCCCATGCAGGCGGAAGTATTTGCCGATAAGGAACATTTTGGAAGGATTTTTAGAAATAACGCCCAGATGTCGGCGATGGGAATCGTACAGATTTCGGCTATAATGGGAAGCTGCGTGGCGGGGGGAGCCTATCTGCCCATCATGTCCGACGAAGCCTTTATAGTAGAAGGAACGGGGTCGGTGTATTTGGCGGGTTCCTACCTGGTACGGTCGTCGATAGGCGAAGTGGTGGACTCCGAAACTTTGGGAGGGGCCACCATGCATTCCGAGATTTCGGGCGTTATCGATAATAAGTATCCCGACGACGCGTCGTGTTTGGAGGCTATTCGTTCGCATATAGATAAACTAGGAGCGCCAAATTGGGCCGGTTTCAGTCGGAAGGAGGCTGTGACGCCGGCTAAAAATCTAGATGCTATCTATGATCTACTGCCTACCGATCGGCTAAAACCCTACGATATGAACCAAATATTGGAGTGTATTGTGGATGGTTCGGAGCTCGAGGAATACAAGCCCGATTATGGGAAAACGATCATTTGTGCCTATGCCAGAGTCGATGGCTGGGCGGTAGGAATCGTAGCCAATCAACGTACCATCGTGAAATCGGGCAAAGGGGAGGTGCAGCTTGGAGGGGTGATATACGGTGAAGCTGCCGACAAGGCGGCCCGGTTCATTATGAATTGCAACCAGAAAAAAATTCCGCTGGTATTCTTTCAGGATGTAACGGGCTTTATGGTGGGCAGTAAGGCCGAGCAGAGTGGGATCATCAAGGATGGTGCCAAAATGGTGAATGCCGTGGCCAACTCGGTGGTGCCTAAGTTTACCTTTATCGTAGGCAACTCGTATGGAGCCGGCAACTATGCCATGTGTGGCAAGGCCTACGATCCGCGACTGATATTTGCCTGGCCCACTGCTCAAATGGCCGTGATGAGTGGGGCCACCGCTGCCAATACCCTATTGCAGATCGAAACCGCTAAGCATAAGTCTCGCGGGGAGACGATAACCCCCGAAGCGGAAAAAGAATTGCTCGACGAAATTACCAATCGCTATAACGAAGAGTTGTCGCCGTACTATGCCGCCTCCCGGCTATGGGTGGATGGTATCATTGACCCTACGGAAACTCGCAAAATTATATCCATGGGTATTCAGGCCGCTAACCAGGCCCCCATAGTTAAACCCTTTAACGTAGGGGTGTTGCAGGTTTAATCCCTTAGGATACGAACTACCTTGCTCCAGATCCCTCGGGTCTGGAGCTTCCTATTACCAGAGCTAAGTTCCAGTAGCTAGGCTTTTATGTCCATGAGCATTTCGGCGGTAATGTTTTCCTTTAGCTTAAAGGTGGCTACCGAATCGCTGAAAGTATGGAAGAGGCCTTCCACCGTTTGAAGATTTTTATGCACCCCATCGTATATCACATTGAGGGACTTCTGCAGCTCTTGGTCGTTTAGGTTCATATTCTCGGCTTCGATCAAACCTATTTTCTTGATGACGGCCGTTTGGCTATTCTTAAGATCTTCTACCTCCCGTAGGATCTTTTCCATGGTTTTAAATTTTTCTACCTTGTTCATGATGGTATTTTTTTTATGTAAAATAATAAATAAATAGGTAAAATCCTTTTTTACAGGCTACTATCTCGCCCCGCAGAAGATTTGAGCGACGGCTAAACGGTAGAAAATGCATCTAAAGGCACTTTTGGGATTATGAAAAAACTTTGGTGCAGTATTTTAGTTTTGGCCTTCTTAGGCCTCCTTCCGGTTTTAGGCCAGGAAGCATCGGGGGTAAAGACTACCGATTGGAAAGGATTTGAGAAAGTAGAATTTCAATTCGCTGGCCGTCAGGCTTGGTATGTGAAGCCCGAGAAGGCATTAGCCGGAAACCCCTGGGTTTGGAGGGCGCATTTCCCTACCTGGCATACCGAGATGGACAGTATCCTGCTCACCAAAGGTTTTCATGTGGCTTTTATCAATACCAACGACCTGTATGGGCATCCCAAGGCCATGCAAGCCTGGGATCAGTTTTACGACTATTTGGTAACCCAAAAAGGATTTGCAGCAAAAGTGGCCCTCGAAGGGGTGAGTAGAGGAGGCCTGTACGTATATGGTTGGGCCAAGCGCAACCCCGACAAGGTAAGTTGTATATATGCCGAAGCTCCCGTTTGTGACCCACGGAGCTGGCCTGGAGGAAAAGGGAAAGGCGACGGCGGTCCTAAGCAGTGGCAGGAATGGCTGAAGCTTTATGGGTTAACAGAACAAGAGTCGGCTAATTTTAATGATTATCCTATAAAGGACCTCAAAGGGCTGGCGGCATTTAAAGTTCCCATTTTGCATGTGATAGGCCTGGAAGATAAGATAGTGCCTCCATCAGAAAATACCGATTTGTTGGTGGCTGCCTATATCAAAGAGGGAGGGCCCGCCTCGGTATACCCTATGACTCGGGGAGAGCAAAAACTGGGAGGACATCATTTTTATATAGAGCATCCTGAGAAATGGGCCAATTTTATCATCGAAAATTCGGTGCCTGTTCAAAATCCCATCTCCCGTGACCCTTATTTGGAAATAAACCGAGGACTGGAGCAGGCTTATCAGACCTTTACAGAAACAAAAAAGGGGACCGTGGCCTTCTTAGGAGGTTCCATTACGCATAACCCTGGGTGGAAGGAAAAGACTTCCAAATATCTTCAGGAGCGATTCCCCGATACCGATTTTAATTTTATAGCGGCTGGTATCCCTTCCTTGGGGAGTACGCCCCATGCCTTCCGGTTTGCACAGGACGTGCTCGAGAAAGGCATCCCTGACCTATTGTTTGTGGAGGCGGCTGTAAACGACCGAGGCAATGGGTTTAACGAGCAAGCGCAGGTGCGGGCCTTAGAAGGGATCATGCGCCATATGTATGCTCAAAATCCGAAGGCCAGTATCGTGCTCATGGCCTTTGCCGATCCCGATAAAAATGCCGATTATGCTGCCAATAAGAATCCTACAGAAGTGGCGGTACACCAGCGGTTGGCCCAGTATTATGGCGCATCCTATATCAATCTGGCCAAGGAGGTATATGACCGTACCGAAGCTGGGGAGTTTAGCTGGAAATATGATTTTAAGAATTTGCACCCATCCCCTTATGGGCAAGAACTCTATTTTCAGACGATTAAGGCATTGCTCAATAAAGAGGGGCAGCCAGGGGAGCAATGGGTACTTCCCAAGGCTTTAGATTCTTATTCCTACGACAAGGGGCATTATATCCCGGTGCAGCAGGCCAAAAAGTTGAAGGGTTTTGTACAAGATCCTGCCTGGACCCCGCAACCGACTTTTAGTACTCGTCCAGGATTTGTTAACGTCCCCATGTTAGTAGGGGAGCATGCCGGAGATACCTTCGAGCTAGAGTTTACAGGGAGAGCCATTGGCATCGCCGTAGTGGCTGGCCCCGATGCGGCTACCATAGAATATAGTGTCGATGGGAAAAAAGCCCAGACCCTCGACTTGTTTACCCAATGGAGTAAGCAGCTGCATCTGCCCTGGTATCTTAGCCTATCCGACGAGTTGAAGCCGGGAAAACACCGTTTGAAGGTGAAGGTTTTATCTCAAAAAAATGAAAAGAGCACTGGCAATGCCTGTCGTATTGTACATTTTTATGTCAATGATTAAAAAAATAGGTCCCACTAGCCGGCTAGTGGGACGTAGGGTCAATCTCTGTACAGCCGTCACAGGTCATCGATGATCTGGGTAGTGTAAGTGCTTTCGAATATTTTGTCGGCGTTGGCGGCCTCGAAGCCGTCGCGTCGATGCCTGCGCTTAAGGACCGTTTTGTCCAGATGGGCATATTCGGGTAGGGCTTTTCTCTCTGCAAACTCTACATAGGAGCCGGCGATAAATCGTTTTTCGTCCCAAGCGAAATCGGCCTCTATCATCTGCGCCACCGTGGCACTTTGAATAAGACCTCCGTCTGGACTGGTCTTGATTTTCCCTCCGGCCGTATTGAGCCGTATGCCATGGGCTTCTAGAAAGTCGTTAAAGGCCGCCACGGTATTGTAGCCCTCCGGCAAATGGTGCAAACTGATGGTGAAATGATTGAGGTAATATCTGTTAAATATTACCCAAGCAGCGTATTCGCTTTCCGCCAATAAATAGTTATAATCGTCGATGGTCGGTGTTTGCCATAGGGGGGAATGAAGGAAACTGTCCACCGCCTGTGCGTCGTCCAAGTCTAGGGCATCTACCGGATCGGTTTTAATAAGATTGGTATAGTACTGGATAATCCGCTGACTCTCTTTGGAGAGTTCCGATACCCGGAGTTCACTGATGAAGATTCTCGGGTCGGACTCTCTGGGCGGGCTATACCACCAGGCGTCAAGTTTTTTGCCTTCAAAATAGTAATGGGACCTTTTTTGATAACCATAATGAAGAAATATCTTCTCTAAAGAGCGTACACCTAAGTGCTCTATCCCCAGCGTTCTAAAAGCGATATGGTCGTTTTCGATTTCGTGGGTACCGCCTATGATTCCTTCTGCTAGCATGGCTGCGAATATTTGACCAACGGCCGGGACCCTCTCCTTGTATCGAGACATCAGTCCTTCCATAACCATATCCAAAGCTTCCGTATTAATGTGTGTTTGTTCCATGAGTGTGTAAAAATAATTGTTGTCGCTGATGATTAAGTTTCAAATAGTATTTGCTTCTAAGTGCTGAAAGAATGAAGGGTATTGATTTTAATATTTTTTAATAAGGCGAACTGGCTTTTGTTTAAAATTTCTTAACTTGAGCTTTCATGGTATTAAATTAAGAAAAAATTTACATCATTTGTATCTTTATACTATGTTTAAAAGAATTGTATTTGGGATGGTAGGGCTACTAGCCCTGGTGGTGATCGTCTTTTCTTGTTTTCAGAAGAATGGGGCGCTACAAAGTAGTGGAAGCCTTCAGGAGGTTTCCTATAACTTCCACGTAAGGCCCATACTTTCTGATAAATGTTATGCCTGTCATGGGCCTGATGCGCAAAAACGGGAGGCAGGGCTACGGTTGGACGTGGCCGAAGGTGCCTATGCCAAGCTAAAGGATGGGAAGGGATATGCGATTGTACCGGGGAAACCCGACGAGTCGGAGGTCTTTAAGCGTATTACTTCCGTTGATCCTGATTACCAGATGCCAACGCCGGAGTCGCATTTAGGATTACTTAATGAGCGGGAGATAGGGCTACTGAAGCGATGGATAGAACAAGGGGCGAAGTATGAGAACCACTGGGCGTTTTCCGTACCCAAAGCGTCAAAAGTTCCGGAAACGTCGGATCCCGATTGGAGTAAAAATGAGATCGATCATTTTGTGCGTGCCAAAATGGACGAACAGGGTCTAAGCCCGAGTGAAGAGGCCGAAAAATCTTATTTGTTGAAGCGCTTATCCTTCGATCTCAACGGATTGCCCCCATCCTTGGAGTTACAGCAACAATTTGAACAAGACCAGAGTGAGGAGTCTTATGAGAGAGTCGTAGATGCCTTATTGGCCGAAAAGGCCTATGGGGAGAAGATGTCGGTACATTGGCTCGATGTAGCCCGCTATGCCGATTCCTATGGCTATCAGGACGACGAATACCGGACCCAATGGCCCTGGCGCGATTGGGTGATCAAGGCCTATAACGAAAACATGCCCTACGACCGGTTCATAACCTGGCAGCTTGCCGGAGATCTATTGCCCGATGCCACCAAAGAACAGGTGCTCGCCACCGCTTTTTTACGGAACCATAAATATACCGAAGAGGGGGGCGTCATACCGGAGGAATATCGAATAGAGTATAATTTGGACAAGACCAGGACCTATAGTTCGGGGCTGTTGGGCCTTACCGTGGAGTGTGCCCAGTGCCACGACCATAAGTACGACCCGGTGTCGCAAGAGGATTATTACCGCCTATTTGCCTTTTTTAACAATTCCAAAGAGAAAGGATTTGAGGGGGATGTTTCTCAGAGTGTACCTGCAAAGTCGCCCATTTTGGCTATTAGTAAGTCGGAGATCAACGAGATGATGCGCTTTATTAATCATGCCGATACCAGTAAGTTGCTCGTGTCGGTGATGGGTGAAAACGATAGCATACGACCTACACATATTCTTAATAGAGGCGTCTATGATGCGCCAGGGCGGGTGGTTACGGCCAGGGCCCTGAAGGTAGTGATGGACTTTGATACCCTCAAATATCCCAAGAATAGGCTAGGGCTAGCCCAGTGGACTGTCAGTAAGCAAAACCCGCTGACCGCCCGGGTATTTGTCAATCAGCTATGGCAGGAATTCTTCGGAAGAGGTATTGTTAAAAGTACTGGCGACTTCGGCATGCAGGGCGATTTGCCGAGTCATCCGGAGTTATTGGATTGGCTGGCTGTCGACTTTATGAACCATGGTTGGGACGTTAAGCGGTTGGTGAAGCAGATCGTCATGTCGGCGACCTACCGGCAGTCGTCGAAGGCCGACCCCAAGAAAAGAGACCGCGATCCCGACAACGTCTATCTGGCGAGAGGGATACGGGTACGGCTCCCTGCCGAGTTTATCCGCGATGCCGTATTGGCCTCAAGTGGGTTGCTCAACCGAAAAATTGGGGGCTATAGTGTTAAACCCTACCAGCCAGAAGGGCTATGGGAATCGGCGACTTCGGGTCGTGGATTGCTGGCTACTTACGTACAGGACAAAGGGGAGCTGCTCTATCGGCGGGGCATGTATACATTTATTAAGCTCACCGTGCCCCCTCCATCGATGATTATATTCGATGCCAGCAATCGAGATAAGTGTGAGGTCGCCCGGCTGAACACCAATACGCCTTTACAGGCTCTGGTTATGCTCAATGATCCCACTGTATTGGAGGCATCGAGGGTATTAGCCGAAAAAATGGCGGTGAGCAAGAGTCCGGCAAAGGAAAAAATTAGGGAGTCGTTTCGGCGGATAGTCTGCCGTGAGCCTACCGACAAGGAGTTGTCTTTGCTGCTAGACTATTACCAGGAAGAACAGGCCTATTTTACCAAAAACAAGGCTGGAGCCCAAAAGGTGCTGAATGTAGGGGAATATCCACACGATACCAAGGCGCCCTATCAGGAGTCGGCGGCCCTGATGCGTGTAATTAACATGATGTATAATATGGAAGAGACCATCACCAAATCCTAGTCCCTGCCCTTGCAAGGGAGGAGTTTTGTTACGATATAGAATATAACCGGCGTGTAACCCACTCAGGAGGTTAGCGGCTTAGTAAAACGGACTGAATAAAGAACGAGCATTATGGAAAAGCAGGTATTTGATTTTGGCATGAACACCACCCGGAGGCATTTTCTTTCCAAGATGAGTCTTGGAATAGGCAGTGCAGCTTTGGGGTCGTTATTGGTGCCCGACATATTTAAGGGCGGGGAAGCGGACCCTAGTGATATTATTGCAGGCTTGCCCCATTTCGCTCCTAAAGCCAAGAGGATCATCTATTTATTCCAAAATGGAGCCCCATCTCAGCTCGATCTTTTCGACTATAAACCCATGCTCAATAAAATGCATGGAGAAGAGCTTCCAGAGTCGATTAGAGGGGGGCAGCGGCTGACGGGCATGACGGCCAACCAGGCTAGTTTTCCTTTGGCCGGCTCCATGTTCAATTTTAAGCAGCATGGGAAGTCGGGGGCCTGGATCAGCGAATTGCTGCCCTATACAGCCGGAATTGTCGACGATCTTTGTTTTGTGAAATCGCTCAATACCGATGCCATTAACCATGACCCTGCCCTTACTTTCTTTCAGACGGGTGCACAAGTAGGCAATAGGCCCAGCATGGGCGCTTGGCTGAGCTATGGACTGGGGAGTGAAAATAAGAATTTACCAGGCTACTGTGTGTTGCTTTCGCGGGGTAAGGGCAACGGGCAAGGGGTCTATTCTAAGTTATGGACTAACGGGTTTCTCGATTCGGTGCATCAAGGCGTTCAGTTTAGCAGTGGGGAGAATCCCGTCCTGTATCTGGGCGACCCCGAAGGGATGGACCGAACCCAGCGAAGAAATATGCTCGATAAGCTAGCCGAGCTCAACCAAGGAACGCTAGATGAATTTGGGGATCCTGAAATTGCTACAAAAATTCAGCAATATGAAATGGCTTTTCGGATGCAAACGGCCGTTCCGGAGATCACCGATATGAGCAAGGAACCCGAGTCTATCGTGAAGCTTTATGGTCCCGAATGCCTGGTGCCAGGTACTTATGCCGCCAACTGTCTGTTAGCTCGTAAGCTTTCGGAGCAGGGGGTACGCTTTATACAGCTTTACCACCAAGGTTGGGACGGTCATGGCAAGCTTCCTCAGGAAATAAGAGGCCAGTGTATGGATTCGGACCAGGCTTCTGCTGCCTTGGTGACCGACCTAAAGCAAAGAGGATTGTTGGACGAAACCCTGGTTATCTGGGGGGGGGAATTTGGTCGTACCAATTATTGCCAAGGTAAGCTCGAAAAGGACGATTATGGGCGCGATCACCATCCTAGGGCCTTTACGGTTTGGATGGCCGGCGGGGGCATTAAGCCCGGAATGGTATATGGCGAAACCGATGAGTTTGGTTATAATATCGTCAAAAACCCCGTCCATGTGCATGACTTCCATGCTACTATACTGAATCAAATGGGTTTGGACCATGAAAAACTCGTTTTTAAACACCAAGGTCGTCGTTACCGCCTTACCGATGTTGCCGGAAAAATTGTAAAGGATATTATTGCCTGATGAGTCGACCCACTACTGAATCCACCTGGCCATTCGATCTGAAGGCTATCGTGTATAATATGGCCTTTTTTCTGAACGGCCTGCTGCTATTTTTATTAGTTTTTGAAGAGCAATTTACCGTTCCAGGATGGCTGCAGCCACTAGGGCGTCTACATCCTCTGGTATTACACTTTCCTTTGGTGGTGTTGCTGCTGTATGCCTTTTGGGTATTGCTGGTCGAAAAGCCCGATTCGGTACGCTGGCATCAGCAGCTTTCCGAAATGCTCCTGTTACTTGGCGTATTTACGGCGGTTATTGCAGCTTTTTCGGGGTTTATTCTCTCCCATGAAGCCGGGTACGAGGGTGAAACCTTGTTTTGGCACAAATGGTTGGGTATCTGGATATCTGTAGGAAGTGCGGCGTGGTTTGGGTTAATACGCTACCTTCCTCCATGGAAGTTGTATGCCAAGCTAGTGGCGGGCAGCATGGTAGTGGCTCTGCTCATAGGGGGGCACTTGGGTGGGAACCTCACCCATGGGGAAGATTTTTTGACGGGGGCATTTTTGCCTAGTAAGGAGGATACACCCCGCGTTGCCATGGAGCAAGCCTTCGTATATGAGCATCTGGTACAGCCGGTTTTAGAACAAAAATGTTATAGCTGCCATAACGACCAAAAGGCCAAGGGAGAACTGCGTATGCAGACCCAAGACTTGCTACTCAAAGGGGGTAAAAATGGGATACTATGGGATACTACCCAAGCGAACCTAGGACTGCTGATTAGCCGACTGCACCTTCCTATCGACGATAAAAAGCATATGCCCCCAAGGGGTAAGCCCCAACTTACCGACGAGGAGGTGGTTCTGTTGGCAGCCTGGGTGAAGGGCGGTTCGAGGTTCGACCAGAAAGTCGCCGAGTTGGAAGCGACGGATCCGGTGTATGCCTATGCCCAAAAAGTGATAGGTGGCGATCGCCAGCAAGACCATTACGATTTTGAAGCGGCCAGTGCCGACCAGATAGCGAAGCTAAATACGAGCTATCGCCTCATAGCGCCATTGGCTACGGGATCGCCGGCATTAGCTGTTAATTTTTATAATCGAGCTCAGTTCAAGGCTTCTGATATTCAGGATATACTCCCGCTAAAGGAACAAGTAGTGTCGATGGACCTGAGCAAGATGCCTATAAAAGATGAAGATCTTAAACTGGTAGGCCAGTTTACGCAGTTAAGAACGTTGATCTTAAATTTTACCGACTTACAAGGTACATCCCTCGGCGAGCTAAGTGGCTTGGCGCATATGAAGCTGTTATCTTTGAGTGGAACCGCCGTAAAATCGCAGCATTTAGAGCCTTTGAAACGACTTCCAGCTCTTCAGAAGGTGTTTGTATGGAGTACGGGGATAAGCCCGCAAGAGTTGGCTCAATTGAAATGGCCGAATGGTCCCGAGTTCCAATCGGGATTCGACGGGGATACGGTGGTCATAGCCCTTACTCCCCCGGTCATAGAAAACGAAAAGACATTTCTGAAGCGGGGCACGCAGGTGAGTCTACGGCATCAGATTCCCGGGGTGTCGATGCGCTATACCCTCGATGGGTCGGAGCCCGACAGCCTATTGGCCAATTTGTATAAGGGGCCAATCACAATCGATAAAAATACGAACTTAAAGGTGAAGGCCTTTAAGCCTGGCTGGTTGGGGAGCGCCAAGCGTGACAAGCTATTTCTGATTGCCGGCCAGCCCATAGATAGCGTGAGGCTCCTGTACGAGCCTGAGAAAAAGTATAGTGCCCTAGGTGCCGCTGCCTTAAACGATGGCATCAAGAGTGATGCGGCTATGGGGTCTGGTAAATGGTTGGGGTATAGGAATACCGATTTTGGGGCTATGCTGCATTTCGATAAACCGGTTACCCTGTCGAGTGTTACCCTGAGTATGTTCCGTAAGCTAGATTCTTATATATTTCCTCCCGTAAAAATTGAAGTATGGGGAGGGCCAGATGAGGAACATTTAAAACGATTGAAGGTCATACAAGTGGATGTTCCCAAAGAAAAATCATTGAATATGTCCAATATATCTTATACCACCGACTTCCCAAGCCAGGATCTTTCCTGTATCAAGGTGATGGCCTATCCGTTGAGCAAGTTGCCGGTATGGCATCCAGGAAAGGGCGAAAAGGCATGGATATTTATCGATGAGCTTTTGGTAAACTAAAGGCCTACTTCATAGAAAATGCCTGGCATCAAGCGTTCCATAGGGACTTCTTAATGCCAGGCATTTTCTTTGGTTCTAGGCGTTTTGAAGCGGCTAATGGTCCGTTAGTTACGCATATTTTCCCTACTTTTTTACGAATGCCTCGGGGTGGGTCGTTTGTATTTTGTCGCGTACGGCGCTAGCCCAGTCAATAAGTGCTTGAGATTCCGCTTCGGTAAGGCGGGCATCGGCATGTAGCTTTTGGTACGATTCCAAAGGCATCCAATGGTCGGTTTGGGACTCTATGAGTTCTTCAAGTTTATGATCGGCCTTTTTGGGAGGATAGGCTGCGAATTCTGATAAATTAAAGTGTTTTTTCCCTTCTACGATATGATCATTGAGCCACCAGGCTACGGGTTGGATATTATAATACCATGGGTAACGGGTATTATTAGAATGGCAGTCTCGGCAGGCTTTCTCTAAGGTAAGCCTTACATCGGTGGGCACTTGGTAATGTCTTTCGATGTCGTTAGGGCTTTGTTCGGCCGAAATATTGTGTGTAGGACGAATGAATTGGCCTAAAATGAAAAGTACTAAGAGGACGGTAAGGATGTTCTTCATCATTTGAGAGAATCATTAGGGTTGAAAACTAAGGTGAATTTAAAAAGAAAATAGCCGTAGAATGAAACCAAATATCGCCGCCCCCAGCAGAGGTGCTAGCACAGGTACCCAAGCATAGGCCCAGTCGGAGGATCCTTTTTTGGCAATGGGCAGTAGGGCGTGGGCGATTCTTGGGCCCAAATCTCGCGCTGGATTGATGGCATAGCCCGTGGTGCCTCCCAAAGAGAGTCCGATACTCCATACCAGCATACCCACAATATAAGGCCCTATGGCTGGAGGAATCCCACCCTGGTCGGCACTGGTAATATTGGTGTTCCCGATGGCTACTATTCCTAAAATTAACACCCCAGTCGCAATGAATTCGCTCAGGAAATTAGGAATGGCCGAGCGTATGGCGGGGCCCGTGGCAAAGCATGCAAGCTTAGCACCTGGGTCGTCGGTGGCTTCCCAATGCGAATAATATTGGATCCAAACGAGGGTGGCTCCAATCATGGCCCCTAATATTTGAGCAGGAATGAAGGTGGCTAGTAGGCTATAGTCGCCCTGCAGCACGGCAAAAGCCAGTGTGACGGCGGGGTTGATATGGGCGCCAGGACTGCCTAAAGCCGTAGCGGTAAACACCGCCGCCATAACGGCCAACCCCCAGCCAGCAGTGATCACGATCCATCCGCCATTATTGCCTTTAGTTTTGTTGAGCACTACATTGGCCACCACGCCATTGCCTAGTAAGATTAGGACCATAGTTCCTATAAGTTCGCCTAAAAAGGGAGTGGTTTGTATCATTTGTAAGTTAAAGTTTAGTCAGATTGCGAATATGCGAATTGTTTTAATTTTTCTTGCACAATTAATAGAAAGAATAATTCATCACGTCTTTACCAACTTAGGACCATGAAATCTGCTAACTTTGCTGAATAATCTATTATTTAGGACTGACTATCATGTTATTGAACCAACTTACGGCTATTTCTCCAGTAGATGGCCGCTATTACAAGCAAGTATCGGAACTCTCCAATTATTTTTCGGAATATGCGCTTATTTACTATCGGGTGTATGTAGAGGTGGAGTATTTTATTGCCCTTTGCGAAATTCCTTTACCGCAGTTGGAGGCCATCGACAAAACCTTATATCCGTCGTTGAGGAATATATATGAGAATTTTGGTGAGGCGGATGCCTTACAAATTAAGGAGATCGAGAAGGAAACCAACCATGACGTTAAGGCGGTAGAGTATTTCATTAAGCTTCAGTTTGAGAAACTGGGTATTGAGGCCTATTCAGAGTTTATTCATTTTGGTCTTACTTCCCAGGATATCAACAACACTGCCGTTCCTCTGTCTTTGAAAGACGCCATGGAACGCCAGATCAAGCCGCTTTTCCGTCAGGTGCTTTTCGTACTTAAGCGGATGTCTATAGAATGGAAAAATGTACCGATGTTGGCCTTTACCCATGGCCAGCCCGCTTCCCCCACCAGGGTGGGTAAGGAGTTCTTGGTGTATGTAGAACGATTGGAAAGGCAATTTGAAATGCTCGATCGGATTCCGCATACGGCAAAATTCGGTGGGGCAACCGGGAATTTTAACGCCCATCATGTAGCCTATCCTAAGCAGGATTGGATGAGCTTTGGCCATCGCTTTGTAGAAGGCCTGGGTTTGGTACGCAGTAAGCATACCACTCAAATCGAGCATTACGACAATCTGGCGGCGTTATTCGATAACCTGAAGCGGATCAATACCATCTTGATAGACTGCAACAGAGATATGTGGACTTATATATCGATGGGGTATTTCAAACAGAAAATTAAGGCCGGTGAGGTAGGTTCTTCCGCTATGCCGCATAAGGTGAATCCGATCGATTTCGAGAACTCTGAAGGGAATCTTGGTATCGCTACGGCTCTTTTTGAGCATTTTGCTGGCAAGTTACCAATATCTCGCTTGCAACGCGACCTTACCGACTCTACCGTGCTGAGGAATATCGGTGTACCTATTTGCCATATGAGCATCGCTTTGAATTCGCTGATCAAAGGTTTAGGTAAAGTGGAGCTTAATGCCGATAGATTGAAAGCCGAATTGGACGATAATTGGGCGGTAGTATCGGAGGCTATTCAGACCATCTTGCGTAGAGAAGGGTATCCAAAACCCTATGAAGCGCTTAAGGCCTTGACCCGTACCAATGAGAAAATTAATGAAGAAGCCATTTCAAGGTTTGTAGAAACCCTCGATGTTTCTGAAGAGATACGTGAAGAACTACGTCAAATCACCCCTTTCAACTATTTAGGGATCGTCGAGGAGGCGCATTGAGTGCCTACTCCAGGTAGTTTTTAAAACAATAAAAAGAAAGGCCTTCCATTACGCAGTCGTATTGGAAGGCCTTTCTTTTTTTAGCCACATTTCGAAGAACCGCAGTCCTTACAGGTGAGGCAACCCTCTTGATACATCAGATTGGTGGATTGGCAGTTCTGGCATTTTTGTTTGCTTACCTCCGTTCCGTCCGGAACATAGCGTTTTAATGCTCGGGCTACTCCGTTTTTCCAAGTGTTAATGGATTCGGTATCGAGCTGTAAACTGCTGATCAGGTCTACGATTTTTTCGATAGGCATGCCATGTCTCAAGGTGCTTGAGATGAGCTTGGCATAGTTCCAGTACTCGGGGTTAAACTTATGCGACAGTCCTTCGATAGTCGTTTTGTAGCCTCGGGTGTTGGTATACTGGAAGTCGTAACGAGAGCTGCCATCGGCCTCGCGGTTTTTGATGATCACCCCTTCGTTTACCCAGCGAGGGATGAGGATACCGTCTTCATCGTCGGCAAATCCGGTGAATATCTCATAGGGTTGGTCGTCGATAAGACCTATAAAGGCGATCCATTTATCCTTTTTATTCTGGAACCGAACTACATCGGCGTGCAAAGTCTGGGGACGGGTGGTAGGGAAGGGGGTAACAATTTTGGCTTCCGGAGTTTCTTTTTTCTCCGAATTGGATATGAGCACCCCGGAGCGTGAGCCGTCGCGGTAAACGGTAACCCCTTTACATCCCGACTTCCAAGCCTCCATATAACATTCTCCTACGATGTCTTCGGTTACGTCCTGAGGCATGTTGATGGTTACACTAATGGAGTGGTCGACCCATTGTTGAATAGCCCCTTGCATTTTTACTTTTTTGAGGTAGTCTACGTCATTAGAAGTGGCCTTATAATAGGGCGACTGACGAACGAGCTCTTCCAGCTCCTTTTCGGAGTAATTGATAGCGGTATCGTGGCCGTTTATGACCATCCATTCTTTAAAACGATGGTGGAACACCACGTATTCTTCCCAGGAGTCGCCTACTTCGTCTACGAAGTCGACCCGGCTATCCTTGTCGCTTGGGTTGACTTTCCTACGGCGCTTGTATACGGGCAGGAAAACCGGTTCTATTCCCGAGGTCGTCTGCGACATAAGGCTGGTGGTACCGGTGGGGGCAATGGTCAATAGGGCAATATTCCTGCGGCCATACTCCAACATTTCGTAGTATAGCTGGCCGTCGGCCTCTTTGAGTCTTTGAATAAAGGGGTTGTTTTGCTCTCTTTCTGCATCGAAGATGGCAAAGGCTCCTCGCTCTTTGGCGGTGTGAACCGATCCTCGATAGGCTTCTAAGGCTACCGTTTTATGAATCTCTACGGAGAAGGCCGTTCCTTCATCGCTTCCGTAACGAAGGCCCAATGCGGCAAGCATGTCGCCCTCAGCGGTAATGCCAATACCGGTACGGCGACCTTCCTTCGCTTTCTTACGAATGTTGAGCCATAGATTTTTTTCGATTCTTTTTACTTCTTCTTCTTCAGGGTCTTCATCTATTTTCTGTAGGATGCCGTCGATTTTCTCCAACTCCAAGTCGATGATGTCGTCCATGATGCGCTGAGCAGCGGCAATATGTTTCTTAAACAGATCGAAGTTGAAGCTTGCCTCGGCCGTAAAGGGCTGCTTCACATAGGAGAACAGGTTGATGGCTAATAGTCGGCAGGAGTCGTAAGGGCATAATGGGATTTCGCCGCATGGATTGGTCGATACGGTTTTGTAGCCCAGGTCGGCATAGCAGTCGGGTACCGATTCGCGGATAATGGTATCCCAGAATAGTATACCGGGCTCTGCCGATTTCCATGCGTTGTGGATTATTTTTTTCCAAAGTACATTGGCCTCTATGTCTTTTTGGTACAAGGGGTTGTCGCCAAATATGGGGTACTGCTGGGTGTACTGAGCCCCACGCTCAACGGCCCGCATAAAATCGTCGTCTATGCGTACCGACACATTGGCGCCGGTTACCTTGCCTTGCTCCATTTTGGCATCGATAAATTGCTCAGAGTCGGGGTGTTTGATCGCTACGGAGAGCATCAAGGCACCACGACGCCCATCCTGAGCCACCTCTCTGGTGGAGTTGGAATAGCGCTCCATAAAGGGAACGATACCGGTAGAGGTAAGGGCCGAGTTTTTTACTGGCGATCCCTTAGGACGAATATGAGAGAGGTCATGACCTACCCCACCTCGTCTTTTCATCAATTGTACCTGCTCCTGGTCTACCTTCATAATGCCCCCGTAGGAGTCCGACGACCCGTCGTTGCCGATCACGAAGCAGTTGGACAAGGAGGCGATCTGATAGGGGTTGCCTATGCCCGTCATAGGGCTTCCTTGGGGAATGATATATTTGAAATCCCTGATTAGGTCGAAAATCTCGTTTTCGGAAAGTGGGTTGGGGTACCGCTCTTCGATACGGGCGATCTCCCCGGCGATTCGCCGGTGCATGTCGTCGGGTGTCAGCTCATACAGCTGGCCGAAGGAGTCCTTGAGGGCATACTTATTTACCCAGACCCGAGCCGCTAGATCGTCGCCTTTAAAGTATTGAAAGGAAGCCTGATAGGCCTCTTCAGTCGTGTAAGTTTTAATTGGTTGTGCTATTTCCATGACTATTTCAGGGGTGTGTTTGCGTGAGTTTGAAGTAGAACGCAAATTTAATTAATATTCATTTATTGATGGTCTTGTTTCTTAAAAGTTATCAAAATAAATATTTCAATAACCTGTAAATGAATATGTTAGTCATGTTATATTGTTGAAAAGTTATCAAAAAATGTTTACGTATATCCGTTGATCATAAGTATTTTTACGCTAAAACCCCAAGGGTTTTTACTTATATAAGGACAAAAATTATTAGGAGGGGAGTAGAGACTCGAAAGCGAGGTTCGAATAAAATGGAAGGCCGAAGCCTAGGTACTTAGTGCAAAGTACTATAGGAATTCCTAAGCTTCGGCATAGGGGGGACTGCGGTTATCCCTTAGATAATTCTATGGATCTTTTTTGGGCAGTGGCGATGCCATTTTTTAAGGTATCGGCAAGGCCTCCCTTTTCAAACTGTTGTAGAGCCGCTTCGGTGGTGCCTCCTTTAGAAGTAACCGCCTTGATGAGGTCATCTAGGCTTCTGTCGGCGGTTTGGATGAGGTGGTAAGAGCCTAGCATGGTTTGTTTGACGAGTAAGGAGGCTACAGACTCCTCGAAGCCCATGTCTTTACCGGCCTCAATCATCGCTTTCACCATATAAAAGAAATACGCAGGCCCGCTCCCGCTAAGGGCTGTAACGGCATTGAGCTGGTCTTCGTCTTCTAAGAAAACGGATCGGCCGGTGGCGTTAATAAGGTTCTCTATTTTGTGCATATGTTTGCTGTCGACCTCCTCTGAGGCCGCGTAGGCGGTTATTCCCATTCCGAGCATGGCGGGGGTGTTGGGCATAGCACGTATTACTTGCTTATGGGCTAGTCCTTCTTGGATACTTTGGATGGTAATGCCTGCCATAATGGATAGGACGATCTGCTGGGGTTGCATCACCGGCTTGAGTGCCTGGGCAACCGAGTGGAAATCCTGTGGCTTCACCGACAGGATGATAAGATCGTATTCGGCTATTTGTTGGCCGACGGTACCAGTAATGACTCCGGGTTGAAAACTAGCTAGTTTTTCTAGTCTATCTTCTCCCTTTTCAACCAACAAAAAATCTTCTTTCTTTACGAGATCAAATTTCAAAAATGCTTTGGCGAAAGCCATCCCCATGTTACCACAGCCTATGATTGCTATTTTCATTTTTTTGAATGAGGGATTAAGGTAAGAGTAAATATTGCTTTGGAATAAAAATCGAATTTAAGTGAATCCCCTCAATATCTCCGATTTTTTGAAGGGAAGATTGGTGTACCTTGCCGTTCTAAAGAAAATATAGAAAGCAGAGACGGGGTATTGCTTACAGGTAAATGTTTTGTAAATTGACACGATTCGTTTATTTTATTTTAATTATTGCGTACAAAACAATAATTTGATCTATATTTTTCCCGAATATTCAAAACATTACTTTACTGTTGAAATTGTTCTATTATGGCTATTAAAGTTGCTATTTCGCATAAAACAAAATACAAGTTCGATAGGAGCGTATCCCTATCCCCCCATATTTTTAGGTTAAGACCCGCTCCCCATTCTCGTACAGCCATAGAAGGATATTCTCTACGCATCAAGCCCGAAACCCATTTTATCAATTGGCAGCAGGACCCCTTCGGCAACTATCAGGCTAGGGTGGTTTTTCCCGAAAAAACGACGGAGTTGGATGTGGAGGTGGAGGTGATTGCCAAACTTCAGGTGATCAACCCTTTCGATTTTTTTGTAGAGGAATATGCCGATATGTATCCTTTCAGTTATGAATCGGGCCTGAAAGAGGAGTTAGGCGCTTACCTGAAACCCAGCGAAGGAGGACCGTTATTATTGGATTGGCTTGCAAAAAACCAGTATGATGGTCCCATCAAAACGGTCGATTTCTTGGTGTATCTCAATCAGAAAGTATACGAATATGTCAATTATAATATTCGAATGGAAGCCGGCGTGCAAACTTGTGAGCAGACGCTCCAGACCCAAAGTGGTTCGTGCCGCGACTCTGGATGGTTACTGGTACAAATGCTCCGGCATTTGGGAATAGCCGCCCGTTTCGTGTCGGGATACCTGGTGCAGCTTACCTCCGATGTGAAGTCCTTGGATGGCCCCTCCGGCCCGGAGGAAGACTTTACCGACTTGCACGCCTGGACGGAGGCTTACGTTCCGGGGGCTGGCTGGATAGGCCTGGATCCTACCTCAGGATTATTTGCTAGTGAAGGTCATATCCCCTTGAGCTGCACGCCCGACTACCAAAGTGCAGCCCCCGTTACAGGGGCCACCGATCGCTGCGAGGTTACCTTTGAGTTCGAAAACAAAGTATTTCGTATTCATGAGGACCCACGGGTCACCAAGCCGTATACCGAAGAGCAATGGGCCTCTGTGATGCAGGTGGGTGAGGTAGTAGAGAAAGACTTGCAGGATCATGATGTGCGGCTTACGATGGGGGGAGAGCCTACTTTTATCTCCATCGACGACTATGAGTCTAAAGAATGGAATACGGCTGCCGATGGTCCGTTGAAGCGTAAACTGGCCTACGATTTATCCCTACGCCTCAAGAATCGCTTTGCTTTTGGAGGAATTATGCACTTCGGGCAGGGCAAATGGTACCCGGGTGAGCCCTTTCCTCGCTGGCAATATGCCCTATACTGGCGCAAAGACGGTAGCCCTATTTGGCATAACGATGCCTTAGTGGCTAAGGAAGATGACCAGAAGCGGAGCTTTAAGGACGCAGAGGTGTTTGCCACTGAGCTGACCAAGTTTTTAGGAATAGGCGTCAATAACCTGACGGCAGCTTATGAAGACCCCATATTCTGGGCCATGGAAGAGGAAAAATTGCCTGTCAACGTGGATCCGCTTCAGGTAAACTTAAAGGACTCTATCGAGCGTCGTACGCTAGCCCGCTTATTAGAAAAGGGCTTGAATAATCCGGCGGGATTTGTGCTCCCATTAAAATGGAATTTTGAGAGCCAGTCCTGGGTGAGCTGTGCCTGGGAGTTTCGGAGAGGCAATTGCTTCTTAGTCCCTGGAAACTCCGCTATGGGCTTTAGGCTTCCCTTGAGCTCCTTGCCCGAAGTAGCGCCCAACAAAAGAGAGCAGCCTATAGAGAGAAGCCCTTTCGAAGATCTACCCGCCTTGCCCTTGTTTAGTCCACAAGTGCGTGCTCGCTACGGGACCGTAGCTAAGCCCTATGAGCCGGCGACGCACCAGCAGGAGGCCGAAGATGCCGAGCAGGAGCCGGAAGTAGAGAACACGCTGCTTTTCGAAGTGCCCGTGATTAAAACGGCCCTATCGGTAGAGGAAAGAGAGGGGATTATTTATGTGTTCCTTCCGCCTACCGATTATTTGGAGCATTATTTAGACCTGATCGCTTCGGTGGAGGCTACTGCCGAAAAGCTACAATGTCCAGTACGCATAGAGGGCTACCCATTGCCTTCGGATAGTAGGGTGCAAAAACTCAATGTGACGCCCGACCCAGGCGTAATAGAGGTGAATATTCATCCGGCTAAGAACTGGACGGAACTCGTCGATAATATTAGCGCCCTCTATGAAGAAGCGTTTTTCGCTAGGCTGGGGACCGACAAATTTATGGTGGACGGAAGGCATACCGGTACCGGAGGTGGCAACCATGTTACTATCGGTGGGGATACCCCAGCAGACAGCCCGATATTACGACGCCCCGATTTGCTACGGAGCCTAGTGACCTATTGGCAGCATCATCCTGCTTTGAGTTATCTGTTTGCGGGTCCTTTTATAGGTCCTACCAGCCAGGCCCCGCGTATCGATGAGGGACGCGATGAGCGGCTTTATGAGGTAGAGTTGGCCTTTGAACAAATACCAGAAGGCAAAGACATTCCTTTTTGGATGGTAGACCGGGTGTTCAGGAACCTATTGGTCGATATTACCGGCAATACCCACCGTTCGGAGTTCTGTATGGACAAATTATACTCCCCCGATTCCTCGACAGGGCGGCTGGGGATTCTGGAGTTTAGGGCCTTCGATATGCCTCCGCATAAGCATATGAATCTCGTTCAAACCCTATTGATAAGGGCTTTGATCGCTAAATTCTGGAAAAAACCTTATAAACATAAACTAATACGGTGGGGTACGGAGCTTCACGATCGCTTTCTGTTGCCTCACTTCGCCTATCTGGACATGATCGACGTGGTCAATGACCTGAAGGAGGCCGGCTATGCCTTCGATATTTCGTGGTTCGATCCCTTCTTTGAGTTCCGATTCCCTTTTTATGGAGGCATACAAGTAGATAATATCCATCTGGAGTTGAGGCTGGGGATAGAACCCTGGCATGTGCTGGGAGAGGAGCTCTCGAGTTCGGGAACGGCAAGGTTTGTCGATTCCTCCCTGGAACGACTCCAGGTAAAGGTGAGTGGATTCGTAGAGGGCCGCCATATATTAATCTGTAATGGATGTAGGGTGCCGCTCCGACCTTCGGGAATAAAATCGGAATATGTGGCGGGTATACGCTATAAGGCCTGGAACCCACCGTCGGCTCTGCATCCCACCATCGGCTCCGACGCCCCGCTGGTCTTCGATATTGTAGATACCTGGAATAACCGTATATTGGGCGGTTGTACTTATTTCGTTTCACACCCTGGAGGTCGTAGTTTCGATACTTACCCAGTCAATAGCTTTGAGGCGGAGTCAAGGAAAATTAGCCTTTTCCAAGGTTTCGGACATACCCCTTCGGCGACTTCGAATATTCCTATTGTTTCTAAGTCTACCGGGACGGTGTCTAGGTTCGTTGCCGAAACCAAAAAGGAGCTGAGGGCCGATGTGCCCCTGGAACTCATTGATGCAGAGTATCCAAATACCCTTGATTTGCGTAAGTTTTGGAGTGCGAAGTAGTGACTTAGTTGTTAACTCTTAGTACCTGAGGGGTGTTCTATAAAACCGTTTATTAATAATATGCTTACCGAAGCCGCAGTGAACCTAATCCATTCGTATAAAAATTCGCTTAATTCTTATGACGAAGTGCTGGATGCTAAAGGTCAGATCAAACCTGTATGGTTGGCTCTGTTCGTTAACTTACAGAAGTTAGGGTTAGAGGAGTTGATTATCAGAAACCATGAAATTATTGGTAAGCTTAAAGAGAATGGAGTAACTTATAATGTGTATGAGTCGCCCGATGGAGAAAGTCGTCCCTGGAGGCTCGACCCTATCCCTTTTCTCATTGAGCAAAAGGAATGGACGTTGATTAATAGGGGGGTGGAGCAAAGGGCCCGCCTGCTCGACCTGATATTGAAAGACTTATATGGCGAACAAAAACTGGTAAAGAATGCCGTCATTCCGGCCGAGCTGGTGTTTGCTAATACGGGTTTTTTTAGACCCTGTATGGATATTTTTCAGGACAAAAAGAATTTTTTACCCCTTTTTGCCGCCGATATGGCCCGTGGGCCAGATGGGCGCATGTGGATAGTCGATAACCGCACACAGGCTCCTTCTGGCTCTGGCTATGCCCTCGAAAACCGACTGGTTACGAGTAAGCTTTTGCCAGAACTAGCCGAAGGCATGCATATTAACAAGCTGTCGCCTTATTTTAATGGGCTACAGCAACGGGTGTTGGCTATGTCGGAGAAGGGGCAAGAGTCGTCCAACGTTATTTATCTGACACCCGGCCCTAAGAATGAATCGTATTTTGAACATGCCTATTTAGCCTCCTACCTCGGTTATACCTTGGCACAAGGAGAAGACCTCCAAGTACGTAATAACACCGTCTATCTGAAATCTTTAGATGGCTTACAACGTGTAGATGTCATTCTTCGGCGTATCGACGATGACTGGTGCGATCCTTTGGAGCTGCGGGAAGACTCCCGCCTAGGAGTGCCAGGGCTGTTACAAGCCATGCGCATGGGCAACGTACGGGTAATGAATCCGCCAGGGGTCAGTTTGGTAGAGAATCACGCTTTCTTAGCCTTTATGCCTAGCATCTGTAGGTATTTTTTCGGGGAGGATCTGATTATGCCTTCTGTAGCCACTTGGTGGTGTGGTCATGAAAAGGAGCTTAAGTATGTATTGGCCAATCTGAACAGGTTGATCATTAAAAAAGCCAACCGAAAATCGAGATTCCCTTCCATTTATGGCCGACGGCTGACGGAAAAGGAACTGTTTTTTTTAAGGAAGCAAATCAGCGCAGCTCCACATGAGTTTGTGGCTCAGGAAGAGGTGAGCTTGTCGACGACCCCATCGCTTATAGACGGACAGATAGTGCCGCGTTATGCCGCACTGAGGACGTTTTTGGTGAGTGATGGAGCCGGTGGATACCGGGCCATGGACGGAGGGCTCACCAGAAGCTCGCCCATCAAGGATCGTTTCGTGGTGTCCAATCAAAAAGGAGGGCTTTCGAAAGATACTTGGATTGTGTCTGACGACAGCCATACTTTCCAAGAGAAAGTGGTATTGCCGCACTGGGCTGCTGCCAACAAACTCGTGAGCTTGCCTAGCCGAAGTGCCGAGAACTTGTTTTGGGTGGGGCGCTATTGCGAGCGAGCTATGGCGGTAATCAAATTTATGAATATCGTCATCAACGTCGTTAATCTAGACCGAAACTTTGCTGGTATTTCCAAGCCTGGCCATATCAAAATATTGTTGGAAGCTTTTTCGCATTTGTCCGCTTCATTGCCTGGGTTTGTGGACGACGCCGAAAAATTAGCCGATCCTTATAAGGAATTACTCGATGTATTCGCTAACCGAAGTAGGCCTGGATCGGTCGCTTCGGGGGTCGCCTCTTTCCTTAATGCGGTGAACGCCGTTCGTAACCAATGGGATATCGAGATATGGCGCATCATCGATCTGATAGAAAATAGCTATAGTCCGACCAAAGACACGCTGCCTATCAACAAGAGCAACCTGCCCAAGCGCATCGATTCTTTGTATAATCATATGTTTACTTTTTTGGGTGTGGTGTCCGAGACCATGCCTAGGGATAAGAGCTACTTGCTACTAGAAACTGGGAAGCTTATTGAGCGTGTTTTGGGTAAGTTGACCATTATAAGGCATTGTTTCTCGGAGGTCAACGACGATAACGTGGAGGAGGAGCTCGTAGAGGCCGTCCTGTTGAACCATCATCAGTTGGTCCAGTATAGGCAGCTCTACAAGTCGCGACTGGGCCTAGTGACCATGTTGGATATGGTATTACTTGAAAAATCACATCCTTTTTCTATAGTCAATATGTTGGCCGAGCTAAAGGATAATTTACATAGGCTTCCACATGGCGTTGAAAATGAAAGGCTTAATGCGGCGGAAAAGGCAGCATCGAAGGCTTTGTTGTCGATACAGCTTGCAGAGGTAATGGCTTTGGCTGACCCCAACAGTAAGGACGACCGGCTTGACTTATGCCAGTTGCTCGATGGGGTGAGTGAGCTGGTAACCCAGGTGTCGGTCGAGCTCACCAGCCAATATTTTAGTCATAGTGTCATGCAGAATTCATTTATTAAACCGATCGACGATGAAGAGATATAAGTTGGTTCATAAAACCATCTATGAGTATCCTAGCTTGGTGATGGGCTATCAGAGCTTGCTTTGTCTGGCTCCCCGGAATATGCCTGGCCAAGTATGCGATGACTTTGAGCTAGCTATTGACCCGGCTCCTTCCGAAATTGTGGAGCGGAAGGACTATTTCGGGAATACTACCCATTATTTTTCGCTCCATACCACCCATCAGGAGTTGTCGGTAACGGCTATTAGTCTCGTTCATCGTGATAACGAGTCTGTTGGGGATGCCCAAGCCTTGCCCGATATTACCTGCGAAGAAGCCCGTAAACAATTGGCCCAGGATCGGTCCTTGCGAATGGGGTTGCTAGAATTTATGCTCCCTAGCCCTATGGTGCGATGGGACGACGAGATCGTGGCTTTTGCACAGGATTGTTTTCAGGATCAGCTTCCACTTTACGAATGTGCGAAACGGTTTTGTCAAAAAATATTTTCGGTATTCGATTTTGTTCCCGATTTCTCGACCATTAATACCCCTATTAAGGAAGTGTTGGCTGCGAAAAAGGGGGTATGTCAAGATTTTTCCCATTTGGCCATTGCCTGCATCCGAGGTATGGGCTTTCCGGTTCGGTATGTAAGTGGATATCTGGAAACCTTGCCTCCTCCTGGAAAAGAAAAGTTGCAGGGTTCCGATGCCAGCCATGCTTGGATTTCGGTGTTTATACCCGATTTTGGTTGGTGCGATTTCGACCCTACCAACAATATGGTGCCGGGCGATCGGCATATTATTACGGCTTATGGGCGCGACTATAGTGATGTGCCGCCTATGAAAGGGATCATTTTTAGCTCGGGAAAACAAAAATTGAAGGTGGAAGTGGACGTGATTCCACTAGAATAAGGCTTATCGCCTATTTTTGTTGGATTGCTTTTTTGAAAGAATTTGAGAATTGGCCTTGTTTCTCTAATTTTACGCCAGTGTTTTGAAACCAGTAGTAATACAGAAGGTGAATTAAGTGAATAAGGCATTTCGTTTTTGAATCTTAGATTGCCCTGTGAATTAATAATCATAAAATTACGGATGAAAGAAATAGCATTTAGAGATGCCATTCGCGACGCTATGTCGGAAGAGATGCGTCGGGACGAAAATATATTTCTGATGGGCGAAGAAGTAGCCGAATACAACGGTGCTTACAAGGCCAGCCAGGGAATGCTGGATGAGTTTGGTCCGGAACGTGTAATCGACACGCCTATCGCCGAATTAGGCTTCGCCGGAATTGGGGTAGGAGCGGCTGGTAATGGGCTGCGTCCTATTATCGAGTTCATGACCTTCAACTTCTCCCTGGTAGCCATCGACCAGATTATCAATAGTGCGGCCAAAATCCTTTCTATGTCGGGCGGACAGATCGGTTGTCCTATCGTTTTCCGTGGACCAACAGGTAATGCCGGACAGCTTGGGGCTCAGCATTCTCAGAATTTTGAGAACTGGTTCGCCAATACCCCCGGTCTTAAAGTGGTGGTTCCTTCTAACCCCTACGACGCCAAAGGCTTGCTGAAGGCTTCTATTCGGGACAATAACCCCGTTATCTTTATGGAGTCGGAGGTAATGTATGGCGATAAGATGGAGGTTCCCGAAGAAGAATATCTGATTCCTTTGGGGAAAGCCGACGTGAAACGTAGTGGTAAGGATGTTACCATTATTTCGTTTGGTAAAATGATCCCCCGGGTTGTGAATCCTGCAGTGGCGCAGTTAGAAAAAGAGGGCATAGACGTAGAAGTGATAGACTTACGGACCGTAAAGCCCATCGACTATGCCACGGTTATCGAATCGGTAAAGAAAACCAACCGGGCAGTAGTGGTAGAAGAAGCGTGGCCTTTGGCATCTATTTCTACCGAAATTACCTACCATATTCAGCGCCATGCGTTCGATTATATGGATGCCCCCGTACTTAGAGTAACCAATAGAGACGTTCCCTTGCCTTATGCACCTACTTTGATAGAGGAGATTTTGCCTAGCACCAAGCGTGTGGTAGAAGCTGTAAAGCAAGTATTGTATAAATAAAGAATCCTATAGAAAGCCATAATTCTGTTTATGGCTTTCTTGTTTCTCTCCTATTAAGGTAGACTAGGTAGGATTCTGCAGGACCCCATAAAAATGCCTTTCCTGAATCGCGTACCTTTAAGTTAAGAATATGCCATTCGCCATATGACTGAATTATGAGCCTAAATTAATCACTGAAGACTATGCAAGAAGAAAGAACACGTTATTCAGAAGAAGAATTGAAGGAGTTTGAGGAGCTTATTCGAAGCAAGCTGGATAATACCATGAGTGAGCTTAATTACATTAAAACTGGATTAAGTAAGAAAAACGATACGGGTACGGATATCACTTCGGGTGCTAACAAGGCCGTTGAGGATGGAGCCGATGCCAGCGAACGTGAAAATTTAAGCCAACTAGCATCTCGCCTACAAAAGTATGCTATTCAGCTAGAAAACGCCTTGGTGCGCATTAAGAACGGTACCTACGGAGTTTGTATCGATACCGGTAAGTTGATCCCCAAAGAACGCCTTCGTATCGTTCCACACACACAACAAACTATTGAAGCCAAATTGAAAAGGGCCAATTAGTTTTAAATTATTTTGCCAGGTCAGGGCAGCTCTTGTGAGGGCTGCCCTTCCTTTTTACTGGGCCTGGCCCTGCCTGGTAGCGGGGCATCATTCTTCCTGGGTGCCCAATACTTCCTTAAACACCTCCATCAACCCTTCGGAGGGTTGTTGTCCTTTATTTTTACTTTTAAAATAGGCCTCGAAAAGTTGGTCTATACTCAGGCTGAGATCGATTTCGGAATTTGAGTCACCCTCATTCATATTTTTGATTTGAGGGATGATTTGAATGATGCCCTCATGGCAGTCGGTAAGTCGTTTTTTATCGCTGGCTTCCAAATACGTGTCCGACTCCAGGGTAAGCTCAATAAGCTCGTGTTGGTGATCCATCAACCACGCCAGAGCCGTATCCACACCTTTGAATTTAACTCTTTTTAGCCGTTTCCCTGCTTGCAGCTCTATGCGTTGGAAAGACTCTAGTTGGCCGGCTGCCGCATGTAGGAGTACCACATATTTTTGCTGATCGGCTTCGGAGAAGCTATAGGCCAAGGGGCTGCTGGCATACACGATAGGAGCCGGATGGGTGTCGACTACCTGATAGCGATGCAAATGGCCCAGTGCTACGTACTGAAGTCCAGTGGGGAAGTTATGGGTATAAATGGCTTGAGCCCCGCCTATATGCAAAATAGGACGCTCGTCGTCGGGCTCTTCGGGTTCCTCTCCACCTTCTTTCATTACATACAGATGGGTCACTAGCAGATTGAACCCCCGATCGTCGAGGTGCTCCAGGGCCAGTGCCTGCCAGTGTTGTTGGAGGTGATCGCGTAGGGCCGTTTCCTGCTGTTCCGTTCCTAAGAATACCTTAAGACGCTGTTCGTTGGCATAGGGGGTGTGAATAACGCGTAAAGGGATATCACAACGGGGCAAGGACAATTCTATAAACCCAGGTTCCGACTTTGTAATGGCTATTCCGGCTTGAGTCCGAAAAGGCGTGACCGTAGCATTGGGGAACCCTATGAATATGATGCCACATACCCTAGCCAAGGCATCGGGAACTTCTATCCGCTCGGGAGAGTCGTGGTTGCCTGCTATAGCTATAACGGCCCTGCGCCCGTTGTCGGCCAGGCGGTGTAAGGTGGTATAGAGTAGCTCTGTAGCTTCAGATGAGGGGGCGAAGTTATCGAATAAATCGCCGGCAACTACTACGGCATCAACGCTTTGTTTTTCTGCGATCTCACAGATTTCATTTAAAACCAGTCGTTGTTCTGTCAACCTGGAGTAGGTATCTAGTTTTTTGCCTATATGCCAATCGGCCGTATGTAGTATTTTCATAATCAATCGTTATTTTAGCGAAAATAATATAAAGGCTCTACAGATTTGAAAGATTTTGGAATAACATTGACCGTATTAAGCTATCGGCTCCGGAAATTGACCGGTTGGCATCTGTCTTTAGGGCTGCTGTTGCTGCTAGGAGGCTGTGTAACCTCTACCAACGACCCCAGTAAAGGAGGGGTTGCCATTTCTTTCGATGATCATTTTATTGAGGATTGGTATGCTTTAAAACCCATGTTGGATCGGTATGGAGCGAAGGTGACTTTTTTTGTTACCTGTCCCGATAGCCTCACTCCACGGGAAGTATTATTATTAAAATCCTTAGAGGCCGATGGCCATGAGATAGGGTTTCATGGGACCATTCATGGGCGATCTACGGATCTTATAGCCACACAAGGGCCTGAGGGTTATAAGGACATCGAGCTTAGTCCTGGCCTGGGGTATATGTTGGCTGCTGGGTTTACGCCGACCTCCTATGCGCATCCGGGGGGCAACCATAACGAGCGGGTAGACTCCGTACTGCTGGCCGAAGGCTTTAGGATTCAGCGGGACGTGGCCATCGCAAGGCGGACGATGTTTGGGGTTCCCCTGTATCGGATAGCGCCTAAGATAATGCCATGGATCTATAATCCCTTCGACGGGGAGTCTCAGGTCGACGCCCTGTTGATCGATACCGACGGAGGATTGTCGGTAAAGGATATGGAGGAGGCCGTAGGGAAGGCCAAAGCTACCGGTACTGCCCTGATGCTCTTTGGTCACCAGCCGTTGTCAGGGCCTCCTGTCGGAGGGCAATATGGCTTCGATATCGCCTTTTTAGAGGCCATTCTACAGCGTTCTCAGGAAGCAGGCCTGCGCTACTACCGCATGTCGGACCTGGTAGCTCCCTAATGCTACCGACCAAAGTGCTTATCCTTGAAGGCCAAGAGGGGCTTTTCGAAGTAATTGTAAGATATGGTAGAAACGACCACAGATCCTAAGGTAGCTACGAAGTATAATACGATATGATAAGCGGGTCCAGTAACGGCAGGGAGGTAGATTCGCATTATATTGATCACTAGTATTACTACTACCACATGATAGAGGTAAAGTCCATAAGAGATTTTTCCTAAAAAGCTCATTACAGAATTCTCCAGATTGATGATGCTGTTAGGGTTGCAGGAGACGTTCAGAATGAAATATCCAAAGAAAACGGAGTATACTTCAAGAAAGGCTGGGAAGTGAATTCCAGAGAAAAATAGAATCAACAGTATACTATATACGACAACCTGGAGGTCTTTACGAAATAAGACATTGAGAATGTAAAACTTTTGTTTATAGAACAGCCAGGCACATCCTCCGCCTAGGGCCATGATCTGAATACGGAACTGTCCGAAAAAGGTGGCTACGATCTTCCATTTTTCCTCTATGGGGACATCTAGGAGCTGGATTCCTATCCATAGAAATAGGAGAGAGGCCGCTACAAAAAGGAGGATTATAATGGTTTTTCTTTTTGGGTATTTGATAAGCCAGGGCCATAAATAGTAAAATTGTTCTTCTACGCCAATCGACCAGGCCTGTGCGCACCAATAAGGGAGTTCATACAATACAAAAGCATAGTTGGGCAGTACCAGCATCAGCAGGGTGATTCTTTCTGTTGTGTGTCGGTCTAGAACTTCTGCTATGCCTGGGTAGTCGAATAAGCTCAAGTGGGGGAATACGAATAAGCTGAGCAAGACGATTAGGAAGTAGATGGGCCATATTCTAAATACCCTCCGCAAATAAAACTTGCCCGTATCGAGGTCTCCAAACCGGTTTTTTTCGGAGAGCAATAAATAGGTTATCAAAAAGCCACTCAGCACGAAAAACAGTCCTACGCCCAATCTCCCCAAGTGTTGAATGATGGCCCAGTCATAAATGTTCGGCTGGTGCACACCGTGCTTGGCTTGTTCGATATGGTGGAAAAGAACCATAAGGCTAGCAATACAACGGATACCGTTGAGGTTGGGGAAATAATGTTTAGTCATAGCTGGCAAGAAGGGAGTGCGTAATTGGTATAGTTGGGTATGGGCGTATCCGTGCTATAAGTGGTAAACGTGGCGGGCTATTTGAACCAACGCATCCAGGTGTCCTGAGCCTTCATGACCCGTTCCACTAGGTCACGGACGGCGCCTTGCCCCCCATTTTTTGGTGATATATAATCGGCAATTTCGAGGATTTCGGGGCTGGAGTCGGCCGGACAAGCTCCCATTACTCCGGTAAGCATGACTTCGTAGTCGGGTAAGTCGTCGCCCATAAACACCACCTCGTCCTCGGTCAGTTGATTGTCGGCCATGTATTTTTGGTAGATGGGCAATTTTCCATCGGGTGAAGCACCTATAAATATATCGGTAATGCCCAGATATTCCAGACGTTTGCGGACTCCTACCTGATTTTGAGCGGAAAGTATAGCCACTCTGTAGCCCATTTTAATGGCCCGGTTTATGCCGTAGCCATCTTTTACGTTAAAGATTCGAGCCTGTTCCCCACTTTCGAGGGCCAGTACACTACCATCGGTCATAACACCATCGATATCGAAAATAAAGGTAGAAATTCTTTTAAAACGTTCGTCAGCAGTAATATCCATAGGGGTCAGTTTTCTTTATATTGCAAATATAACCGAACTTTTTTGTCAACATTCAATATGTCAAGAATTGGTTGTATGTCTTTTTTGAATATTTTGAGTAATGAGTCTGTAGATTTGGGTGTAGTCGGGGTCTAGTTCATCGAGGTATTCCAGGTGTTTGTTGATGGTTTCATAATCCCCTCTTTTGGCTGGGCCGGTCAGGGCATCATGGAGATTGGGGGCTTCAATGGCCTTTTGTATGGAGGCTCCTATGAGGGGTTTAAGGAGCTGGAAGTCTAGGGATTCGTTTTGTATTAAATCATGAGAGAGAGCCAGTAATTGGGTGGTAAAATTACTGGCAAAAACCGCCGCAACATGATAGACGAGCCGCTCGAAGGAATTCATGGTCCGAACGTGATGGCTTACCGTCCTGGCCAAATCCAATAGAATTGTTTCGGTGTCGGCATCTCGGGATTCCACACAGAAGGGAATCTCCTCATAGTCCAGGGGGATTTCTTTGGTGAAGGATTGTAAGGGGTAAAGTATTCCGGTCTGGACGGCTACGTCGCTATAGATATCGACCAGATTTTGGAGTTCGGCTAGGGTAGTAGTCCCGGACGTATTGGCTAAGATCACGTTTTCGGGGAGGACGATTTGTTGCATTACCTCTTCGAGGGCGTGGTCGGTAACGGCCAATAGGATCAGGTCGGCTTGGCTATCCGAAAAGTTGAGGGAGTCTATCAGGTCGGTATCGTAGAGTTGAGACACCAGTTTGGCTCCGTTTTCAGGGTTTCGGCTGTACACTTCTCCTATCCAGTGGCCTGCCTCTTCGAAAGCCATGGCCAAGTGCCAAGCCACATTTCCAGAACCTACTATCGATATTTTCATATTCATGTGATGATTTTGCTTGGTCCAATTTAAAGGGTCCTTTTAATTTTAGCAAATCAATGCACCAAGGGGGCGGTTTGTTCGGCGCTGGTAATGCCACTGGGGAGTTCCAGAATCCGGATATTTCGGAAGTGGATTTCTGCTCCTTCCGCCTCTAGGCAGATATACCCTTTTTTGCGTTCTGAAGCCCGGAGTCCATTCACAAATTTTCCGTTTACCGACAGCTTTACCACTCCATCTACACATACCACCACGTATTTATTCCATTCGCCTTTGGGTTTACATCTTTTTTCTAAGGATTTGCTCCTTATTCCCCTAGGGTTATCGGGGATGGCCTTCATGCCCATGGTAGGGAATACCTCTCCATGCACGTAATCGTCGGTAACCTGATGCATAGGGGAATAGGCGAGTTCGAGCATTTGAATTTCTATGGCTTTGGTAAGCGGGTCGTCTTCGAAGGGCGTACCTTCACTCCAGACGAACACTCCGGAATTGCCGCCGTCCTCCATATGTTTCCACTCTACTTCTAAGATAAAGTTTTCGTATTGCCGATCGGTGCGCATGACGCCAATCGGCAACCCGGAGCATATGAGCTCGTTATTCCGGACTTTCCAGGTATCGGCAGCCGTATTGACGTTGACCCAGCCGGCTAGGTCCTTCCCATTGAAGAGGGGTTTGAATTGTAGGGCTTCTTGGGCTTGAGTAGCGTAGGGTAATAAAAACAAAAGGGAGAGTGCCCAATGGTAGCAGGCATTTTTAGAAATCATAGGCTTGTAAAATATAAATTCGTTGCGGATTATCCCTTAGATAAGCCGAGGAAAGGGTGTAAATACTGGTTAAATTGGGGATATACTGACCACGATTTTTGGGTTGCTAGTAACTTATACGAGAGTTGGAGGCGAAATTTCGAACATATTTGTAAATCAAAAAGTTAAACGCTATATTTGCACTCCATTTTCCAGTGAGCTGTACTCACTGGAGTGTAAATTATTGAAAATCAATTAAATTTTTTGTTAATCGTGGATACGTTAAGCTACAAAACCATCTCGGCGAACAAAAACACAGTGAACAAGGAGTGGATCGTGGTTGATGCCAAGGATGCAGTTTTGGGTCGTTTGGCCAGTGAAGTTGCAAAAATGATCAGAGGCAAGCACAAGACCAATTATACTCCCCATGTTGATTGTGGTGATAACGTGATCGTTATCAACGCCGACAAAATTAAGTTGACCGGTAAGAAGATGTCGGACAAGGTATATGTTCGTCATACAGGATACCCAGGGGGTCAACGTTTTCAAACTCCTCGCGAGTTGCTCGAAAAACACCCAGAACGTGTGGTCGAGAAGGCCGTAAAAGGCATGCTTCCTAAAAATCGTTTAGGTCGTCGTTTGTTCACCAATCTGTTTGTTTATGCTGCTGGAGAGCATCCACATAGCGCTCAGCAGCCCAAAGAAATCCAGTTGTAATTCATGGAAGTTATCAACACAATAGGTAGAAGAAAAACTGCTGTGGCCCGTATTTATCTTACGCCCGGCAAAGGAGAAATCAAGGTAAATGGCCGTGATTTCAAGGAATATTTTCCGTTTGAAGTGCATCAGATCGTGCTTCAACAGCCATTTGCTACATTGAGCGAAGGCAACGGGTATGACGTCAAAGTGAATGTAAGAGGTGGTGGTGTTACGGGACAAGCTGAGGCTATCCGTATGGCCGTTTCTAGAGCTTTGGTTGAGTACAACGGAGAGAACCGTCCAGCGTTGAAGAAAGAAGGATTCCTAACGCGTGATCCACGTATGGTAGAACGTAAGAAATACGGTCGCCGGAAAGCACGTCGTAGATTCCAGTTCTCGAAACGTTAATATTTCGGTATATGCGTATGGCTTCTTAACCGAATGGCCCTACGCAAGCTGAATAGTCCAGGCAGTACTTATCGTGCCCGATGTGCTGTGCTGCGTATTCAAATTATTAATATTTTAAATCAAACTAGGCAATGGCACAGTTAGAATATAAAGATTTATTGGATGCAGGTGTGCATTTTGGCCACCTTACCCGCAAGTGGGATCCACGGATGGCTCCATATATATTTATGGAGAAGAACGGGATCCACATCATTGACCTGAACAAAACGTTGAGCTGCTTGGATCAAGTAGAAGTAGCCATCAAACAAATCGTTCGTTCAGGACGTAAGATCATGTTTGTAGCCACCAAAAAACAAGCTCAAGAGATCGTTTCGGAAGAAGCAAGAAGGTTGAAAATGCCTTATGTTACCGATCGTTGGTTGGGTGGTATGCTTACAAACTTTGGTACGATTCGCAAGTCTTTGAAGAAAATGCAGACACTTGAGAAGATGCTAAAAGACGAAACCACGGTTAGCAATATTGCGAAGAGAGAACGCCTGATGCTTACACGTGAAAAGGACAAACTGGAGCGCGTATTGGGTGGTGTAGCGGACCTAACGCGCCTACCAGCGGCACTTTTCATCGTTGATGTAAAACGCGAGCACATTGCCGTATCGGAGGCAAAGAGATTGAACATCCCTATTTTTGCCATTTGCGATACGAACTCAAACCCTGAATTGGTAGATTTCCCAATCCCTAGCAATGATGATGCCTACAAGGCCATTTCATTGATTACCCTAGCGGTAGGTAAAGCCATAGAAGAAGGCCTTATGGAGCGCAAGCAAGATAAGGACGATCAGCGTTTGGCGGAAGAAGAGGAAGCCAAAAGACAAGCCGATAAGGCTCAGTCCGAAGTAGAGGCCTCTGCACCGGCACCGGCAACGGAAGGTGACGCAGAATAATTAGGGCGATAAGGAAGGGCTTTTAAAGAAGCCGTTCTGTCTGAATATAGAAAATAGCCCATAGCCTCCATGCTATGGGCTATTATTTTTAGAATATATTTTTTGTGTAAAATTTATATTCTGATAATGACCTATTGGATAGATAAGTCGTTATAGTGGGTTAATAAAGAAAAAAACATAAAACAAGATCATGGCAATTACTGCACAAGATGTAAACAAGCTGCGCCAGATGACCGGTGCTGGTATGATGGATTGTAAGAAGGCTCTTCAGGAAGCTGAAGGTGATTTTGACAAAGCGGTGGATATATTACGCAAGCAAGGCCAGAAAGTGGCGGCTAAGCGTGCCGACAACGCCGTTTCTGAAGGAACCGTATTGGTGCATATCAGCGAGGATGGTACCCATGGTAAATTGGTAGCATTGGCTTGCGAAACCGAACCGGTATCCAACGTAGAAGATTTTAAAAACTTGGCTCAAAGCATCCTGAGTGCGGCCGTTTCTGGTGACGTTCAGTCGAAAGAAGCTTTGTTGACTACCGTATTGGCCGACGGACGCCCTGTATCGGAGCATATGATCGACCTTACTGGTAAGCTTGGAGAGAAATTAGAGATTATCGCTTTCGAAACAGCACAAGCCGACAAAGTGGTTCCTTATATCCACTCCAATGGTAAATTGGGCGTTCTGGTAGCCTTTGATGGCGTGAATGGTGTAGACGTTGCCGACCTAGGCAAAGACGTAGCCATGCAGATCGCCGCTATGAAGCCTATCGCTTTGGATAAAGACGAGGTAGATTCGGCAACTGTAGAACGCGAAATAGAAGTAGGAAAAGACCAGGCTCGCGCCGAAGGTAAGCCCGAAGCTATGTTGGAGCGTATTGCACAAGGTAAGCTTCAGAAATTCTATAAGGATAATACCTTGTTGAATCAGGAGTTTGTTAAGGATTCTTCTTTGACTATCCGTCAACTTTTAGAGAAAACAGCGAAGGGTCTTACCGTGAAATCCTTTAAACGTGTAGCGATTGGTGCATAATTTAGCATTAATTCTTATATAATTATCAATAACGCTTGGCTACTACTTGTATGCCAAGCGTTGTTTTTTGATATTTACGGAAAATTTATCCGTTTGCCCAAAAGTTAATACCTTTATACTGACTGGATATTGCACACTAAATGAATAAAGCTTCAAAGTTCCAAGCCGTGAAAAGTCATACCGATGAAGAGTTGGTGAGTTTGTTCGTGCAGTCTCAACAAAACAAATATTTTGAAGTACTCTACGAGCGCTACTCCGATAAGGTATTTCAAAAATGCCTTTCTTTTGTGAAGGACACGGCCAAGGCCGAAGACCTTACCCACGATATATTCTTGAAGCTGATTTTTAAGCTCGGTACTTTCAAACAAGATGCCAAGTTCTCCACCTGGCTCTACAGCATTACGTATAATCAATGCATGGATCAGCTCAGAACCTACAAAAAAAGAGGGGAAGTCACTAGTGATGAGCCTATAGAAGTACAGGATGATGTAGATTTGGATACCATTTTTGACGGGGAAGATGTGCAAGTCAAAAATTTGAAGCTCGCCATGAGCCACCTTACAGTCGATGAAAAAGGGATCCTGTTTATGAAATACATGGACGATATGAGTATTAAAGATATCGCCACCGTCTTTGATATAACAGAAAGTGCCGTTAAAATGCGGTTGTTACGTTCCAGAGAAAAACTTAGGAAGAAGTACCTAGAAACCATCGTGTTCTTGGGAGTTCTCGCAGTAAAGCTTATTGAAATAATACGTGCAATCGTTTAACCCGAATCGTTATGCCGAAAGGTAATGATATTTTTAAGGAAATAGCTCCTGATGAAAAAGTCCCAGAGTATCTAAAGACTGCTTTGGTCAGCGAAGTAAACACGATTCGCGACGCTATGCACATTCTAAACCATTTTACAGAAAACTTTTTGGGAAGTTTTGTCGCCCTTATTTCTCCCGACGACCAAGCGCCCGAGGGAACCGATCGTTCCGAGGATTAGCCTCTTCATGTATAGCACTATAACCATTATCTTACTTCTATGAATAATTTTCCAAACATAACCGAAATCCTTCTTAATACCTTCAATACACTCATTAGCCAGTTCGTCGAATTTGTACCTCGGGTGATCGGATGTATTGTTATTTTATTGATTGGATATTTGGTGGCCCGAGGGGTGCGTATCGTCATCTCTCAGCTCCTGAGTAGGGTGGGCTTAGATAGGGTCGGTGACAAGCTCAATGAAATTGATATCATCAAAAAGCTTAAAACTGAGGTAAAGCTTAGTGACATCGTAGCTACGATCCTGTACTACTATATTTTGTTGATCTTCCTAACTTTCGCCGCCGATACCTTAGGGGTCGATACCATCACCAATATGGTTTTATCCTTGGTTGGTTTTATCCCTAAGCTGATTGCCGGGGCTATTATGCTCCAAGTAGGAATCATGCTTTCCGATGCGCTCAAGACGGGCGTGGTGTCTATATGTAAGTCCTTCAATATTTCCGCAGCCAAATTAATAGGGAATATTGTTTTCGTATTTTTCCTGGTAATTACCTTTATTACGGCTTTGGGTCAAATAGGCATTGAAACCGCCCTATTAGAATCTAGCTTCACCATCATATTCGGTGGCGCCATCGCCGCCTTCGGACTGGGCTATGGGATCGCTTCTCGCGATGTGTTGGCCAATATCATATCGTCCTTCTACAGCCGCAAAAACTATCAAGTGGGCCAGGTCATAAAAATTGGGACGGTGAAAGGGGTGATTTCAAAAATCGATACTACATCGGTTACCGTAGTCAATGAGACGGCTACCACCATTATCCCGCTGCAAATGTTCCAAAACACCCAAGTAGAAGTCTATAATAGTTAAGCATTTTATTTTATTTACACACCAATCCATATTAATTATTGCCTTTATGAAATATTATTTCGCACCATTCTTTACCCTGTTGCTTGCTGTTTTGGTTCAGGCAACTCCTTCTCTGGCGCAAAAAGTAGATTTGACCAACGAACTCAATAAGTCCAAATTGTCGGTGGCCAAAGATACCACTTACCGAAAAATCGAATTTGGTGCCAATCTTAACCAGGGCTCTTTTAGTACCAACTGGACTGGTGGTGGGGTCAACGCAGTGGCCTTGGGTCTGTTTTTTAATGCCTTAAGTCTCAATAAAAAGGGAGTGCATTCCTGGAGAAACGATTTCCAATCTCAATATGGTATCGTGAAGAACAGAGGCCAGGAGAGCCGTAAGAATGTGGATAAAATATATTTTGATACCAAGTATAATCGGGAGCTGAACTCCAAATGGAGCCTCTTCGCCAATTTTAACTTCCTTTCGCAGTTTGGGAAAGGATACGAGTACATCACCCCAGTCGACTCCGTCGAATACCGCAACCACGTTTCTGGGCTTTTCTCACCTGCTTACTTAACCGAAGCCATAGGTATCGAATATAAACCTGTTTCTTATTTCTTTGTAGACTTTGCACCAGCCGCACTTCGACAGACCATCGTACTGGATGACGACATCAAAAAATCGGTTCCTACCAATTATGGTGTGCCTTACGATAAGAAATTGAGGAATGAAGTGGGTATTATCCAGTTAGTTGCTAACTTTGATAAAGACATAGCTAAGGATGTAAACCTTAAGTTTAGATATTTGGTGTATACTTCCTATAGTAAAAATTCCATTACCGATAAAAGAGAATTCAATGGCGACCATCGTCTAGATGCCTCCATCAATGCCAAAATTGCTAAGTATTTCAACGTTAATTTAAGTGCTATTGTCGTATATGACAAGGACCAGGCATCCAAAGTACAGTTTGCCCAAGGACTTGGAGTTGGCTTTTTATATCAGATCAAATAATCATATCAACTAACTATTTAAGCGTATGTTACAAGAATTTAAGACCTTTATCGCTAAAGGGAACGTATTGGATTTGGCAGTCGGTGTTGTAATTGGAGCCGCATTTGGAAAAATTACTACCTCATTGGTAGAGGATATCTTAAACCCAATTTTGGGGCTGGTGATTGGCGGAGCCGATCTTACTAACCTGAAGTATGTACTGAAGGAAGCCGTTGGAGAAACCCCTGAAGTATCCATTAACTATGGTAACTTTATACAGACCATTATCCAGTTCTTATTGGTTGCATGGGTGATATTCTTAGTCGTTAAAGGAGCGAATAAAATGCGCTTGACCGAGAAAAAAGAGGAATAATAACTCGTAAGCATAAAAAAAGGGGCATGTTCGCATGCCCTTTTTTTATGCTACAATATTTTTTGGGGCCTGCTCATACAACTTCCCTTAAAAAAATTCTACCTTCGTGTTTTAGCCATTCTTGTATATAAATTCATTGAAAATCGTGCCCAAACAAGTAGCAATTTTAGGTGGTGGAGAAAGTGGTGTTGGTGCGGCAATACTGGCAAAAAAAGAGGGATATCAGGTTTTTCTTTCCGACAGTCAGGCTATATCGGCCCGTTATCGGTCGGTGTTGCACGAAAATGACATCGCCTATGAGGAAGGAGGGCATAGCCCCGACCGAATCCTGGCTGCTCAGCTCGTTATAAAGAGCCCGGGGATTCCTGACCATGTTCCGCTGCTGGTGGAGGTAAGGGACCTAGGAATTCCTGTAGTGTCCGAAGTCGAATTTGCCAGCTGGTATACGTCGGCTCGGCTGATAGCCATTACGGGCAGTAATGGAAAAACGACGACCTCCTTGTTAACCTACCATTTGTTGAAGTCGGCAGGGCTTCATGTCGGCCTGGCCGGTAACGTCGGCGACAGCTTCGCCTGGCAGGTGGCACAGCATCAGTTCGATTATTACGTATTGGAGGTAAGTAGTTTTCAGCTCGATAATATTCAGAAATTTAGGCCCCATATTTCGGTGATTCTCAACATCACCCCGGATCATCTCGACCGGTACGAGCATGACTTCCACAAATATGTGGATTCGAAATTTCGGATTACCGAAAACCAAACCACCGAGGATCTTTTGATTTACTTTGCCGATAGTGAAGTGCTGGACTCTGAGCTTCAAAAACGCGATTTGCCGGTGCGTACGGTAGCGGTTTCCTTAGAAACCCCAATTGAGCAAGGGGGGTATTGGGCCAATGACCAACTCTTAAGCCAAATAGATGGGAAATCTTTTACGGTACCCTACGGCCAATTGCCAATAAAAGGCCCACATAATGCCGTGAATGCCTTGGTGGCTATTACGATAGGGCTTCAGCTAGGCCTTGACGCGGAGTCTATCCATACCGCTTTGCAGACATTCGTAAATGCACCCCATCGCTTGGAGCCGGTGGCGGTGATCGATGGCGTGACTTATATCAATGACTCCAAGGCCACCAATGTCGATTCGGTTTATTATGCCTTAGGGAGTTTCGATAAACCGATTATTTTGATTGCCGGTGGGGTGGACAAGGGCAATGATTATAGCCAAATCGAACCCTTGGTGCGGGAAAAGCTAAAGGGCTTGATCGTACTCAGTCCGCATTTTGAGAAACTTCAGTCGTACTTCGAAAGCATGGTGCCAGCGTTCTTTGTAACCCAGGACCTGCAAGAGGCCATTGCCAAAGCAGCCCAATGGGCCGAGCCGGAAGATGTTGTCCTATTGTCGCCGGCCTGTGCCAGTTTCGATTTGTTTAAGAATTATCAGGATCGAGGCGATCGGTTCAAAATGGCCGTTAGGGACTACGCCAACTCAAGAAAGGACCTGCATTTATAACATCCACTATACTAGAAAGTTGCCATGGAGGCTTTGATAAGAATTAAGGATAGCACCCAGCATTGGTTTGCAAGGAACCTGAAAGGGGATCGATGGATCTGGTTTATATGTATTATCATGCTCTTATGGAGTATTGTGGTGGTATACAGCGCGAGTGTTAAGGATGCTTACAGTCATAAGCAGGGGGATACAGAGTATTACCTGTTGAAGCACTCTTTCCTGTGTTTTATGTCCCTGGTCATCATGTATGTGATCCATAAGATTCCGTACATAAAATTTATTTACGTCACTAGAATTGCCGTTTGGAGTTCCATCTTTTTATTGATTTTTACGTTTTTCTTCGGGACTTCCGTCAATGAAGCTTCCCGGTGGATAGAGGTGCCCATTATAGGGCAGCGGTTCCAGCCTTCCGAATGGGCCAAAGTGGCACTAGTGGCGCACCTTTCCCTGATATTGGCGCGTCATATAAAAGGGGGTTGGAATCCTCGAGAATTATTTACGGAGCCGCTAGCCCTGGTGGGCGTGGTTTGCGGGCTTATATTTACCAGCAATGTGTCCACCGCCATGATGCTCGCCGGTATCTGTTTCTTGCTGATGTTTGTAGGGAAGGTCCCTATAAAATACCTGGTACTGACGGCCATTGGCGTTGTGTTCTGTGCCGCGGTGGCTATTTTGCTCAATTCGACCCAGCGGTCGGGGACTGCCCAAAACAGGATCGCCTCCTTTTTAGATAAAGATGTGGTCGTGTATCAGTCCCAACAATCCTATATGGCCATGGCCCGGGGCGGATTGTACGGCGAAGGAGTGGCCAAAAGCCGGCAACGTCGTTTTTTACCCGAGCCTCAAAAAGATTTTATTTTTGCAGTAGCAGTGGAAGAGTACGGTACTATTGGAGGGATGGTACTCATCTCTTTCTATTTAATCATACTCTATAGGGGGCTAAAAGCCATAGAAGTTACCAAGCGTCCATTTGGTGGGTTGCTGTCGGCTGGGCTGACCTTTACGGTGGTAAGCCAGGCTTTTTCGGCTATGGCCGTTACGGTAGGCCTAGTTCCCGTCACAGGACAGACCCTTCCTTTTTTTAGTCAGGGAGGGACCTCCTTGCTGTTTACAGGCATAGCCATGGGAATGATACTGAGTGTAAGCCGTGGAGAAAATGTCGAAGAACAAAGATTATAATGGGTATGTCAACGAAAATAATAATAAGTGGAGGGGGGACCGGAGGGCATATCTATCCGGCCGTGGCCATAGCCAATGCTTTACGGGAATTGGAACCCGGCATAGAGCTGCTGTTTGTGGGGGCCGAAGGCAAAATGGAAATGGAAAAGGTGCCCAAGGCGGGGTACGCTATTGTAGGCTTACCCATCGTGGGCATACAGCGCCAATGGACGCTTGCCAACCTGGCTTTCCCTTATAAGCTTATCAAAAGTTTGAATAAAGCTCGCAAGGTTATAAAGGATTTTAGGCCATCCGTTGCGGTGGGTGTAGGGGGCTTTGCTAGTGGGCCTCTTCTGTTGGTAGCCTCGGCCATGGGAATTCCGACCCTCATTCAGGAACAGAATTCTTATGCGGGAATAACCAACAAAGTGTTGTCAAAATGGGCTAAAAAAATCTGTGTAGCCTACCCCAATATGGAGCGTTTTTTTCCTAAGGAGAAAATTTTATTCTTTGGGAATCCTGTGCGGAGTGATATCATAAATATAGATCAAAAAAGAGAAGCGGCAGCCCAGCATTTTGGTCTAAAAGCCGATAAACAGACCCTGTTGATCATTGGTGGAAGTCTAGGAGCGAGGAGTATCAATAGGAGCTTACTCCAGGGGCTTCAGCGCCTGGCTGACGCTGGCTACCAGGTCATATGGCAGACGGGCAAGGACTTCGATGGACAGGCCCAAGAAGCCTTGCAAGGGTTAAAGTGTCCTGGAATCCAGTCTTATCCCTTTATTTATGAGATGGACCTGGCCTATGCCATGGCTAATGTAGTGATATCCAGGGCCGGTGCCCTGTCGGTGTCGGAGCTGTGCTTGGCCGAAAAGCCGGCTATATTGGTGCCCTATCCCTTTGCCTCGGAGGACCACCAAACCCAGAATGCCTTAAGCCTGGTGGAACAGAAAGCCGCTATCATGGTGAAAGATGAGCAGGCGGGGGAAAGGTTGCTGGATACGGCTATTGAGCTGCTCCATAACGAACCATTACAACGGGAATTATCCCATAATATTCGCAGCTTCGCTCAGCCACAGGCAGCGGCTTGCATAGCAAAGGAGATACTGGCGTTAGTCCATTCGAAAAAATCAAAAACGGAGTCTTGAGTGATGATGAAGTATAAAAATATTTATTTTGTTGGGATTGGAGGGATAGGAATGAGTGCATTGGCACGGTGGTTTAATACCAACGGATACCGAGTAGCAGGGTATGACAAAACAGCCACGCCCCTAATCGGGGCATTGGAGTCGGAAGGTATTGAAGTCACCATAGAGGACACTATTGAAAGTATTCCGGCTTCTTTTTTATCCGATTCACAGGAAACTCTGGTCGTGTATACCCCCGCTATACCGGTGCGTCATGTGCAAATGAATTATTTTAAAGAGCAAAATTATATGATCCTGAAGCGTTCCCAAGTGTTGGGTATGTTGGCTGGGAATATGCGTACCGTAGGGGTAGCTGGGACTCATGGAAAAACGACAACGTCCTCTATGATAGCCCATATGCTTCGTTCGGCAGGGGTCAATAGCACTGCATTTCTGGGTGGTATCACCCAGAACTATGGAAGTAATATGCTGATGAATGAACGGACCGATCGGCTTCAAGACGTAGTATGCGTGGTGGAAGCCGATGAGTTTGACCGTTCTTTCCTAACGCTCTTTCCTGAAGTGGCTGTGGTAACATCTACAGATGCTGACCACCTCGATATTTATGGAAAGCATGAAGAAATGTTGGTTTCATTTGCTGACTTTGTGGGGCAGATAGAGCCAGAGGGCCTATTCATCATGCGGTTCGGCTTGCCCCTTGCCAGCGCCTCTAAGGCATCTATATGGACTTATTCCCTGCAAGATGGGGATATACACACGGCCAATTTAAGAATAGAAAATGCTCGGTTTGTCTTCGATCTGATATACCCTGAAGGTGTCATCGCCGAGGTTAGCATGCGGGTGCCAGGATATCATAATATAGAAAACGCCCTGGCTACGGCGGCAGTAGGTTTGTATCTGCAACTGCCCCCTCATGAAATAAAAAGCGCACTAGAGAGTTATAAGGGGGTAAAAAGAAGGTTTGAATACCATATTGAGCGAGAGGATTTGGTATATATCGACGATTATGCCCATCATCCTACCGAAATCACCGCCCTATTAAATTCGGTGAGGGCTTTATACCCCAATAGGAAGTTGACTGTGGTATTTCAGCCACACTTGTTTACCAGGACGCGGGATTTTATTGACGGCTTCGCCGAAAGCCTTTCCAATGTAGATCAACTCATCTTATTGGACATCTATCCTGCTCGTGAAGAACCCATCGAAGGGGTAAATTCGGAGTGGTTATTGAGCAAAGTGAAAATAGAAAATAAGGTTTTGGTGACAAAGTCGGAACTTTTGAATAACTTGAATGCAAATGAATTGGAATTATTAGTAACCCTTGGTGCCGGTGATATTGATAGCCTTGTACGGCCTATTCAAAATTTATTGGGGAAACCATTAACTAAATAAATGGCTATTGCGCTTTTAAAATTACTAAGATGTTACGTAAATTTGATAATCCTTGGCACTTTTTTAAAAAAAGCATCTGGTTTATTTTGCCCGGTTTAGGAATTGGGATGGCGGAGCATCGTATTGATAATCAGCGTTGTGTGAATTTGGTGATCGATGTGAAGGGGGATCTTAGTACCAATTTTCTAAACCAGCGCGATATTTTATTGCTGGCGACGGATGGAGGTGGTGCTCCTTTAACGGGGGCTAAGCTGGGAGAAATCAACTTGGCCGATGTGGAAAAAAGGATTGCCAAGAATAAATTAATTAAGAAATGTGAGGTTTTTCGTGACCTAAAGGGGAATATTGTAGTAAACGTAGAGCAGCAAAAACCATTGGCAAGGTGGATCAATACTTCCCAGACGGGGGAGTGGCGCAGCGCATCGGGGAAGTACCTCAATGAAAATGGCCAGTTTTTCCCTTTGTCCGATAGCTTTTCTGCTCGGACCCTATTGTTATCGGGTCCTTATTTTGACCAGTTGAAAGGCCTAGAGCAAAATAGCAACCTCATGGAGATGCTGCGTTTTTTGGACACGGACCCTTTTTGGAAGGCTCAAGTGACCCAGATGCATATCGATAAGGACGGAGAGATCAGCTTGTTCACCCTTTTGGGCGATCAGCGTGTGGAGTTTGGAGAGGCCGAAGGCTATGTTCAAAAATTGGATAAATTACGGTTATTTTATAACAAAGTACTTAGCCAAGATTGGGGCAGGTATTCTAAGATTATAGTTAAATTTCAAGATCAAATCGTATGTGAATAATAATTCACTCATCAGCATGGCACAGGAAAACATTGTAGTAGGAGTAGATATTGGGAGTACTAAAATAGCCGTGGTAGCTGCGCAATTGCCAGTTTCTGGGGCTTTTCAAAATACGATCGAAATATTGGGATTTAGTGAGGTGCTAATGCCGACAGGAGCCGTAGTGAACGGTTCTGTAGAAAATATAAAACAAGTAGGGAAAGCCATCAGGACCGCTCTAGCCGAGACGGCCCTTTTGTCCGATTTAGATATTGGGATTGTCAATGTAAGCTTTGGGGGTACTCATGTGAAAGTGACCGCCCAGAGCGACGGAGTGTTAAGGCCTTCCGCTTCTACCGGCGAAGAGGTGACCCAGAAAGACGTAGACCAGCTCGTCGAGGATATGTACAGGGCCAAAACGGAGCCTAACTTCGAAGTGTTGCATGTGTTGCCCATGGACTTTGTAGTGGATAACTCGGCAGGGGTGAAGGAACCCGTGGGCCGAACTGGAATAAAGCTAGGCGCCAATTTTTTGGTCGTATCGGGCAATAATCAATCCATCCAAAGGACGCGTAAGAGCCTGCTGGATGCAGACGAAAATTTGCGCTACGACAAAATGATCTTCGCACCCTTGGCCACAGGCCTCGCCGTGTTGACGGGCAATGAAATGAAGGCCGGCATAGCCTTGGTCGATATTGGAGATCATACCACCGATCTTATTATTTATCAGGACAAGATCGTTAGGCATATCGTTTCGTTCCCTATTGGTGGAAGGCACCTGACCAATGATTTATCGATAGGTTGTGGTATACAGCCCGAAAATGCGGAGCAGCTCAAGAAAGTTTATGGAGCCGCTATCTCAGAAGATATCCCACTGAATGTGGAGATTTTAGTCAACTTCTTGGCAGGGCGACCTCCCAAGCAAGTGCTTAAAAAGAACGTAGCCCTCATACTTGAGGAACGCCTGAAGGAAATAGCCGCTATGGTATATGCGGAAATATTGAATTCGGGATATGAAGAAAAGTTAATTGGTGGTATTGTCCTTACGGGCGGTACGGCCAATATTCCGGACATTGAATTGTTATTCGAAAAAGTTACTAATCTGTCGGTAAGGGTAGGTTTTCCAGAAAATCTGGCACATACCTCCAAGGCCGACGCTGTGAGTAATTCCTCTTTCACAACGGCCATAGGCTTAGCCTGGGCAGGTGTGCAGTCGATCGATCCGCGCGTCAAGTCCGTTTGTAAACCCTCTCAAGAAGAACCAGTAAAGCAAGCCCCTCCAGCCGTGGCAGCGGGGCAAAGAACACAGGAAAAAGTAAAAACAGAGCCCAAAAAAACAGGATTGAGTTTTTGGGAAAGTTTGCTTGGGAGAAATGATCAGCAAACGGATGAGTATTAGCAATTGAACAGGGGACCTCGTAATTTACGTAGCACATGAATAGCAGATTATTACACGCATTAGACCAAGATTATATTGTGAACCAGATCGTCAGAGAACAACCCAGTGGAGATGCCCCCCTGGAACCGGCCATAATTAAAGTCATAGGCGTCGGTGGTGGTGGTAGTAATGCTGTCAATTACATGTTTGAGAGAAAAATCAAAGATGTAGAATTTGCCGTTTGCAATACCGATCGACAAGCATTGGCCAACAGTCCAGTACCGGTAAAGATTCAATTAGGGGCTACCCTTACCCAAGGTTTGGGGGCGGGAACCGACGCGCTTAAAGGAAAAGAAGCAGCCTTAGAGACGATCGAGGAGATTAAAGCGCTTTTGGGAGGATCTACCCAAATGGTATTTATTACGGCGGGTATGGGTGGTGGAACCGGTACCGGTGCCGCTCCCGTGATAGCCCAGTTGGCCAAGGAAATGGGCAAACTAACGGTGGCCGTGGTGACGGCACCCTATACCTGGGAAGGGCTCGATAAGAAAGAGCAGGCCCTGGATGGTATTGAGCAGCTCAAAGAATACAGTGATACCGTACTGGTGGTGCTGAATGACAAGCTCGAGGAACTTTACGAAGACATGACCCTCACCCAGGCCTTCGCCGAAGCCGATGGGATCTTACTGAACGCCGTAAAGAGTATCTCTGAGATTATCACCACGAGTGGTAATATCAATACCGATTTTAAAGATGTAGAAAAAGTACTGAAACGGGCCGGGCAATCGGTGATGGGTACTGCCGAGTCTTCTGGTGGCGATAGGGCTAAGATAGCCATTCAAAATGCCTTAGACTCCCCATTGCTCAATGACCGCGATATTAAAGGGGCCAAGCGGATTCTGGTGACCTTGGCCACTAGCAAGAAGAACGAGGCTACCATGAAGGAGCAGCGCGAAATCTGGCGCTATGTATTGTCGCAGGTGGGAGGTGAGGCCAGGATGTTTAAGCTGGGAACCATCACCGACGATTCCCTTGGCGATAAGCTACGGGTTACCATCGTTGCTGCAGGATTCGACAGCGTAGAGTCGCCTATCCCAGGTATGGAAATACGGACAGAGCCCAAAGAATTGCCCGTGGAGCAGCCCTATGCTCCGGAGCAGATCGGTTCTGAAGAACAATATGTCTCTTCTGAAATGGAGGCTACTCCAACGTCTTCTATAGATTTGGATATGGATGCCCATAGCATTACGCTTCCGGCCGACCACCTCAATGTATCGATGATGGAGATAAGCGCCAATGGCCCGTGGAGCGAAGAGGAAGGAGAAAGGATTTCGGCTATGGTGCAGTCCTTTCGAGAAGGTATTGTGCAATTCCAAGACCTGGAAGGAGCGGCTTATAAACGGAGCCGATTGGAACTGTGGAGGCGTCCGGTCGTTCCCGCTAGTGAAATGGAACAGCATTGGTTAAAATAAAGAGGGGCGTAAGCCCCTTTTTATTTTAGCTTTAAAAGGCGTTGGGCGTTAGGCTTTAGGCGTTAGGCGTTAGGCGTTAGGCTTGCGCCACCTTTAACCGGGCGGCGGACCGCATTTAACTTTTAACCTTTAACCTTTAACTTTTAACCTAAAACCTATCACCTAAAACCTATCACCTAAAACCTATAAACCTATCACCTTTTCAAAACCCGATGAGCTGCTCTGCTTGGAGTTCGATCATCTCTCGATACAGGGGATTGGTTACTTCTGTTTCAGAAAAGTGGAGGCGTATCTGGCCTAGTTTGACCCGCAAGGCCAGGGTGTTCATCCCCAAATAGCTAAATACGTCGTTCAGATGACTCAATGCGATGCTGGCTCCTTGCGTATTCGACGACAATCCTACGAGGGCAGCCTTCTTGTTGCTAAAGCTATTGGGGTAGGGTAAGCCATCGATAAAGGCCTTTAATACCCCAGGGTAAGATCCATTATATTCTGGTACTATAAACACGAAGCGGTCGGTATGCTCCAATAAAGACTTTAATACATTAAAAGCTTCATTTTTGCCAGTATTATCATACAGGGCCGTTACCGTAAAATCGGCGGGTAAATGGACTAGATCGAGAATGATACTCGGTTGGCCGTGTTGCTGGAGCACTTGTTGATAGTAACTGGCTACCTTGGCAGACATGGAGTTGGGGCGGTTGGTGCCTACGATCAGGACGATGGGATTTTTGCTATCGGTCATTAGAAATACTTCATTATTATGTTCCAGGGACGCTTCTCCCCTGAGAATGGACTTCGAGTTTTTCCACAATAATAAGACATTTTGGTGGAGTATACGAAGATAATGGTCTGGATGTACTCGATCAAAATTGGGCTTAACTAGGTTCAGTTTTCAGGATACCCAACTATTATTACTATCTTTGACCCTTGGTTGCGATAAGAATAAAACATAATTTATTGCAATTAAGGCTTTTGTTAAGGTCAAAACCCAACTATCGATATGTCTTGGTTTATTCGTAAAGAAAAAGGTATCAGTACTCCCACCGAAATGAAGCGCGAAGCTCCAGATGGGTTATGGTATCAGTGTTCTAATTGTAAAAAGATTTCGGCTACCAGAGAGCACAAGCTGAATGCCTATACTTGTATCCATTGTAATTATCACGAAAAAATTGGCTCTGAGGCTTACTTTGAACTGTTGTTCGATGATAATGAGTTTGAAGAGTTAAATTCGGAGTTGACTTCAGGCGATCCGCTGAAGTTCACCGACACCAAGCCTTACCCCGGCCGGGTACAGGCTACCATGGCCAAAACCGGGCTAAAGGATGCCGTGAGGACCAGTCATGGTAAAATGAACGGCAGTCCTATTGTAATTGCCGCCATGGACTTCAACTTTATTGGTGGTTCTATGGGGTCGGTAGTCGGAGAAAAAATTGCTCGGGCAATTACTTATTCCCTGGAGCATAAAATTCCTTTTCTGATGATCTCCAAGTCGGGAGGTGCACGGATGATGGAAGCTGGGTTTTCCTTGATGCAGATGGCCAAAACTTCTGCGAGGTTAGCTCAATTGCTGGAGGCCAAAATCCCCTATATCTCTATGTTGACCGATCCTACTACCGGTGGGGTGACGGCTTCTTATGCCATGTTAGGCGATTTTAATATCTCTGAACCAGGTGCACTCATTGGATTTGCTGGCCCGAGGGTGATCAGGGAAACCATCGGTAAAGATCTCCCTAAGGATTTCCAAAGTGCCGAATTCGTCCTTGAGCATGGTTTTCTTGATTTTATTGTAGATCGTAAGGACCTCAAAGATAAGCTTACGAGCTTGCTGACTATGCTGCGCTAACATGAGATTGGTATCCCATCCCGTTTTGTGCAATTATTATGTGACCTACCGCTGCAATGCTGCCTGTGGGTTCTGTGATATATGGGAGAAACCCTCTCCCTATATTACTTTGGATAATTTTCGCCAAAACCTAAAGGACCTCAAGCGACTGGGCGTAAAGGTGATCGATTTTACTGGAGGTGAGCCTCTGTTGCACCGGCAGTTAGATTTGCTGCTCAAAGAAGCAAAGGATCAGGGGATGATCACCACCGTTACCAGCAACGGCCTACTTTACCCAAAGTATGCGCATAAACTGAAGGGGCTCATCGATATGCTACACTTCTCCTTGGATTCGCCCATTCGAGAAGAGCACGACGCCTCTCGGAAGGTGAAGTGTTTCGATAAGGTGATGGAGTCCATTGCTTTAGCCCGCTCCCTGGGAGAAAGACCCGATATTATTTTTACCGTCTTCGATTCGAATATAGATCAAATCCAGCAGCTCTCCGAGGAGATTTGCCAGCCCAATGACTTGGTGTTGATACTGAATCCTGTATTCGAATACAACGGGGTAGGGGATAGCCTTACTGCCGATGCCCTCAAGAGGCTGACGTGGTGGGGAAAGCAAAAGAATGTTTATCTCAACGACGCCTTCGTTCAGTTACGACTCGACGGGGGGAATAAGGTGAATGATCCCGTATGTAAAGCGGGGAGTACCACCCTGGTGATATCGCCCGAAAATAAACTGGTGCTTCCATGCTATCACTTAGGGTTAAAGGAATTTGAGATTGAAGGGCGACTCCATGACCTGTACCATTCCGAAGAAGTGCAGAAGTTGGTAGCCCTGGAGGGTAAGCTTCCTGCCTGTGAAGGGTGTGCCATCAACTGCTATATGCAACCCTCCTTTGCGGTAGAAATAAACCGCTATTGGTGGAAAGCCCTGCCGAGTACATTAAAGTACAGTAGGATTAAGGGGACTTGGAAAAGACTCCTCCATTAGGCTCCGTGGCGTGCCGCTGCGGCTTACTTCCCTCTCGGTAGGTTTTGCCCTATCGATCATCTATTTTTGTATTGGATTTTTAAAGATACCGTATGGCGGAAAAATTAGTAAAACAGGTCAATATCAAGAACAGAAGAGCCTCCTTCGAGTACTTCTTCCTGGACGAATACACCGCTGGAATCGCCCTTACGGGGACCGAGGTGAAGTCGATCCGGCAAGGGAAGGTTAATTTTCAAGATGCTTATTGTTTGTTTATGGATGGAGAGCTTTATATACGGAGCCTGCATATATCGCCCTATACCGAAGGTACACACTACAACCATGAGCCCATGCGGGACAGAAAACTTCTGGTTACGAAGCGGGAGATGAAGAAGCTGAACGAGGGCTTGAAAGACCAGGGGCTCACGATCGTTCCCATTCGGATGTTTACCAACGACCGGGGGTTGGTAAAGCTACACTTTGCCTTAGCCAAAGGGAAAAAACTTTATGACAAGCGGGATTCTATTAAGGAGCGGGATATGAAGCGCGAAACCGACCGCATGAAATTCTAAGCCACACTCCCGCTACAGGAGTAGCCGATGGGGGGGGCGCCGCATGCTATAGATAGTAACTCTAGGATTTTCAGATATTTAAATCTACAAGCCTTCCTGATTTTTCAGGAAAAATAGCTATCTTGCCGGAACGAAACCCCTTTTTGGCTCATGGGTAAAGTATTGGTTCTCAATCAAGATTATAGTGCCTTAAGTATTTGTACTGCTCCGAAGGCGTTCTTATTGGTTTATATGAATAAGGCAGAATTACTGGCGGAATCGCCAGATAGTTATTTGCGTACCGTACGTGATAGGTACCCTATGCCTGTTGTTATTCGCTTGCATCGCTATATTCACCTTCCTTATCGGGGCGTGGTGCTCACCCGTCACAATATATTTAAAAGGGACCGGAATCGATGTCAATACTGTGGTACCCACGAACACCTTACTCTGGATCACGTCCTTCCCAAATCGAGAGGGGGGCAGACCTCCTGGGATAACCTATCCACTGCCTGTAAGCGTTGCAATTCCAAAAAGGGAGATCTTACCCCTGAGGAAGCAGGAATGCCCCTCCTTCAAAGACCCTTTCGTCCTTCTTTTTTGATGTTTATCCGTGATTGTACCGATCTTGCTCCGGCGGAGTGGCAGCCTTATTTAGGGGTTAAAAGTCGGGTTTATCATTAAATGTCGGGTGCCTTCACGCCACTCTGAAGGGGATCTTACGTTAAACTTCTATTTTTTTTGTTAACTGCTGGTATATTGATTACTAAAGACTTACCTTTGCGGACTCATTTTTAAAAAATAGAACATTCACTTATTTTCAGTCAATTAGCCCGTTGGCTGATGTATCAAAGGGCTTTAATTCCTATTTATGTCTAAGGAAAAACAACCACAAGTATTCCCCGATTTCGATTGGGATCTAGCAGAAGACAAAGGTTTCGGAACAGGTTACTCAGTAGCTGACCGGGATCGTATGGAGCAAATGTATGACGGCACACTTTCTCCTGTACAGGAAAAAGAGGTGGTAAAAGGTATCGTGGTAGGTATTACCGACCGCGAAGTGATTCTTAATATCGGTTTCAAATCCGATGGTATCGTATCTTCTAATGAATTCCGTGACATCCCTGGGATGAAAATCGGTGATGAAGTAGAGGTATATGTAGAGAACCAAGAAGATGCTCAGGGACAATTGGTGCTTTCTCGTAAGAAAGCGAAAGTAATCACCGCTTGGGATAACATTCAGAAGTCGTTTGACGAGGATGTGGTGATCGATGCCAATGTAAAAAGAAGAACGAAAGGTGGACTTATCGTGGATATTTTCGGGATCGAGGCTTTCTTGCCAGGATCTCAGATCGACGTGAAGCCTATCCGTGACTTCGACGTTTTCGTAGGAAAGCGTATGGAAGTGAAGGTCGTTAAAATTAATTATGCCAACGATAACGTAGTAGTATCTCATAAGATCTTGATCGAAAAAGATCTTGAGGCTCAGCGTCAGCAAATATTGAATAACCTTGAGAAAGGCCAAGTACTGGAAGGGGTTATCAAAAACATGACCAACTTTGGGGTGTTTATCGACCTTGGAGGTGTAGATGGTCTGTTGCACATTACCGACATATCGTGGGGACGTATCAACCACCCATCCGATTTGTTGGCTTTGGATCAGAAACTAAACGTAGTAGTTCTCGACTTCGACGAAGAGAAGAAGCGTATTTCTCTTGGTCTGAAACAACTTCAGTCTCATCCATGGGATTCTTTGGAAGAAGAGATTCAGGTAGGATCGGAAGTGAAAGGCCGGATCGTGAATGTAGCCGATTACGGTGCGTTCTTGGAGATCAAGCCTGGAGTGGAAGGTCTTATCCACGTTTCGGAAATGTCCTGGTCTCAGCACTTGCGCAATCCTCAGGAGTTTATGAATGTAAACGATGAGATTGCTGCCGTAGTGTTAACTTTGGACCGTCAGGAGCGCAAGATGTCATTAGGTATCAAGCAGCTTACCGAAGATCCATGGACTCAAGCGTCTCTTAAAGATAAATACGCTATAGGAACCCGTCATAAAGGGGTGGTACGTAACCTTACCAACTTCGGCTTGTTCATCGAGCTTGAAGAGGGTATCGATGGTCTGGTACACGTTTCTGATTTGTCGTGGACCAAGAAAATCAAACATCCTTCCGATTTCGTTAAAGTAAGCGATGAGCTTGAAGTGGTGGTATTGGAGCTTGACGCCGACAACCGTCGTCTGGCACTAGGCCATAAGCAGCTTGAGGAGAACCCATGGGATACCTTTGAGTCTATCTTTGCGGTAGGAACCGTACACCGTTCTACTATCGTAGCGAAGGGTGATAAGTTCGCTACCTTGGAGCTTCCGTATGGTATTGAGGGTATTTCTGCTATCAAAAATCTAGCCAAAGAGGATGGTACCCTTGGCGAAGTTGGAGAGAGCTTAGACTTCACCGTTCTTGAGTTCTTGAAGGATGAGAAGAAAATTGTACTTTCTCACTCTAAAGTAAAAGCACCTGCTCCATCTGAAGAGAAGAAAGAGGAAAAAGTGGCCAAAGCGGCACCTACTAAGCCTTCAGCCCCTGAAAAGGAGGAAAAATCTACTTTTGGAGACCTTAGCGTTCTCTCTGCCTTGAAGGAACAATTCGAGGAAAATGAGAAAAAAGGTAAAAAAGTAACAAAAAAGGAAGATGGTAGTGCAGAATAGCCAAAATATTTAATACTTTTGCACCGGATTAGCGGATTCACATCCGCTAATCCGAATTGGTTCCGTGGCCGAGTGGCTAGGCAGAGGTCTGCAAAACCTTCTACAGCGGTTCGAATCCGCTCGGAACCTCTACCGATTACAGATTGTGATTCTCTTACATTCGGTCGAGAATTGTTACCGATATTAGGTCATATAAAACTTGTACTTTTATAAGTTTTATATGACCTAATTTTTTTGCTATATAGCTGGTTATCAGTGTTTAATGAATACGGCGTGCGCTTGTAACCGACGTATTTAATTAGAAATATTATAAATAAGGAAGCGTCCCAAAATATAATTAAAATACTTTTGTCGATAACGAATCGTAAGCTAGTTTTGTCAGCTGAAGAATAATGCATAGTTTATTATGAATATACCATCCAGAGAAGGCTCCAAGTTTTTTCCCAACTTTAAGTGTTCGAAACAGTTAATCGCTTTCGCATTAACGCTTGTACTTAGTTTACCCTTCGCTGTTTCCGCTCAGGATGCAGCCGCAGACGCCGGTGGGGCGGACGTTGCGCATGGGGAAACGGTTTTTAAGAACAATTGTGCCCAATGCCATGCCATTACCGATGAGCGTGTAGTAGGTCCCGGACTCAAAGGGGCTACTAGCCGTAACGATATGGCCTGGTTGACCAAATGGGTAAAGAATTCACAAGCCATGATTGCGTCAGGCGATCCTTATGCGGTGAAGATCTACAACGAATACTCCAAAGCTCAGATGACCAGTTTCCCGGGTCTGTCTGAAGAGGATATCAAAGCGATATTCGCCTATGTTGACAATGCGGCTACCGCAGCCCCAGCCGAAGCGGCTGCCGGTGCAGGTGCGGCCGCTGGTGCTCCAGCAGCGAGCAGTGGTCCCTCCGATCTGTTTATGATCGTATTGGTCGCCTTGGTCGTGGTGATGCTCCTAGTATTGGGTGTGTTATTAGTAATTGTAACCATATTGAGTAAAGCGGTAGCCGGTGGAGAAGCATCCGAAGGCGATACCGATTTTATGACTCGATTGGGCAACTCCTTAAAAGGTATCGTAGCCGACCCGGCTATCCGTTCGGCGGTGATATGGGTATTCGCTCTATTGGCACTTAAGGCTACTGTAGACGGTGCCTTTGGCGTGGGGGTTCAGCAAGGTTATGCTCCTAAGCAGCCGATTGCGTTCTCCCATAAGCTGCATGCCGGCGAATACAAAATTGACTGTAACTACTGCCATACTGGTGTAAACAGGGGTCGTTCGGCGCATATTCCGTCGGCCAACATCTGTATGAACTGCCACGGAGTGATCAAAAAAGAATCTCCTGAGATTCAGAAGATTTATACTTCTATTGAAAACGACCAGCCTATCGAATGGGTGCGGGTGCATACCTTGCCTGACTTTGCTTACTTCAACCACTCTCAGCACGTGAATGTGGGAGGAGTAGAATGTGAAACTTGCCATGGTGAAATTGGAAGCATGGAAGTGATTCAGCAACGTTCGTCTTTGACGATGGGATGGTGTATCGACTGTCACCGTACTACGGAAGTTAATACTAAGGATAATAAGTATTATGATAACTTGGTACAGTTGCATGCATCTGAAAGCCAAGAAGCTTTAAAAGTGGAAGATATTGGTGGTTTGGAATGTTCAAAATGCCATTATTAATACAAGGAAATTAACAGCAGAATACAACGCATTTGTATTGAAAATTATATGAAAAATACTGATAAAAGATACTGGAGGGGACTCGAAGAGCTACGTAACGACGAAAAATTCGTAAAGAACGCTGGATCAGAGTTTGCAGATGCCCCATCAGATACCCAATACGAAAGTTTAGTGGATGGAACTGGATCCAATCGCCGTGATTTTCTAAAAGTATTGGGCTTTGGTATGGCGGCCGTTTCTTTGGCCGCTTGCGAGACACCTGTTAAAAAAGCCATCCCTTACGTTAACAAGCCGGTAGGGGAATTCCCTACCCTGGCCAATTGGTATGCCTCTTCCTATACTGAAGGCGGAGACTATGCCAGTATATTGGTGAAGACAAGGGAAGGTCGTCCTATTAAAATAGAGCCAAATGACCTTGGAAAGGGTTTTTCTGGAATTGGAGCACGGGTACATGCTTCACTTTTGGGTTTATATGACAACGAAAAACTAAGAGGTCCCAAAAAAGGGGACGATACGAAAGTATCGTGGGAAGCGGTAGATAAGGATATTATGGCTCAGTTGGGTCAGGTGGCTGCCAAAGGCGGTGCCATTCGTATCCTATCCAACACCGTTTTGAGTCCCTCTACGAAGGCGGTTATTGCCGACTTTACTTCGAAATACCCGACTACCCAGCACGTAACATACGATGCAAATTCGGTATCGGCCTTGATCCAAGCCAACGAATCATCGTTTGGCAAGGCGGTCGTTCCTAGCTACGACTTCAGCAAAGTACAAACCGTAGTGAGCATTGGTGCCGACTTCCAAGGGTCCTGGATCTCACCAGAGATATTTGCAGGTCAGTTTGCAGAAACGCGCCGGGTAAGCAGTACCAAGGATGGTAAAAAAGACATGTCGCGTCATTACCAATTCGAAACTACGCTTTCGTTAACTGGTTCTAATGCCGACTATCGTACGGCTGTTAAGCCTTCGCAAATTGGCCTAGTAGTGGCCTCTTTGTACAATCAAGTGGCCGCTAAGCTAGGCGGTAAGGCTATTCCTTCCGCTAAGGTGGACGTGGCCCATTTGGACAAGGCGGCCAACGACCTGATCGCCGCCAAGGCCAACGCCTTAGTAGTGTGTGGGGTCAATGATCCGGCAGTACAAGTTATTGTAAATGCCCTCAACAGCCTGTTGGGTAGCTACGGCACAACCATCAATTTGGAGGCTCCTGCATACACCCGTCAGGGTAATGATGTGGCGATGAACCAACTGGTCGACGAGATAAAGGGTGGTAAAGTGGATGCCTTGTTTGTATTAGGTGCTAACCCCGTTTACGACCATCCAAGAGGAGCCGAATTGGCTGCTGCACTCCCTAAAGTGGGTTTAAGTGTGGCCTTCAATGATCGTCCTGACGAAACAGCTTCCTTGTTGAAATTTATTTGTCCTGCTCCCCATTATTTGGAGTCATGGAACGATGCCATGCCGAAAGCAGGCTTCTATAGCCTTACACAGCCTACCATTAGCTTAGTGTTCAACACCCGCCAAGCACAGGTAAGTTTGTTGAAATGGGCTGGTTTGAATGACGATTATCACGAGTATATCAAATCCTACTGGCGTAAAAATGTATATACCCAAGGTGGAAAAGGCGATTATGAATCCTTCTGGGTGAAATCGCTTCATGACGGGGTATTTATGACGCCAGCGGCCAATGCTACTGCCAGCGCTACTTTTGCTGGAGATATAGATGCCGCAGCTGCCTCGGTAGGTAAGCAATATAAAGCATCGGCTAGTGGCCTAGAACTTGCCCTTTACCAAAACGTAGGGATCGGTACTGGAGCTTCTGCCAATAATCCATGGCTACAGGAACTACCTGAGCCAGTTACCAAGGCTTGTTGGGACAACTTTGCGATGATTTCACAGCATACTGCTTCCGAACTTGGTTTCGAGCAGGGAGATGTAGTGAAGGTCGACCTGAATGGGAAAGCCATAGAGCTTCCCGTGATGGTACAGCCAGGGCAGGCCAACGGAACGGTGGCAGTAGCCATAGGCTTTGGCCGCGAAAAAGCGGGTAAGTCGGCTGACGGCGTAGGTAAGAATGCCTATCCATTGGCTTCTTTCGCTGGAGGCTTCTTGTCGTTCGCTCCTGGAGAAGTTACCGTTACCAAAACGGGTGATTTCCGCGAGGTAGCGCAGACACAGACCCATAATACGGTGATGAACCGTAAATCTGTATTGCAGGAAACAGTCTTAGGTCAATTCCAGAAGGATCCATTGGCGGGACGGTTTATCCCCGAAATTCATACTTCAGACGGCGTGGTAGATGCTACCGACCTGTCTCTTTGGAATGGACACCAATATAAGAACCATTCATGGGGAATGGTAGTGGACCTGAACACCTGCTACGGATGTGGCTCTTGTGTGATTGGTTGCCAGTCCGAAAACAACATTCCCGTTGTAGGACGCCAGGAGATTATCAATAGCCGTGAGATGCACTGGATGCGTATCGACCGTTATTATAGCAGCGATGCAGACGTAGAAGACCTTCGTGGACTAGAGATCGCCTCTGAGAATCCTGAGGTTACTTTCCAACCCATGATGTGCCAACACTGTAATAACGCTCCTTGTGAGACGGTTTGTCCGGTATTGGCTACTACCCATAGCTCGGAAGGTCTCAACCAAATGACTTATAACCGTTGTGTAGGTACTCGTTACTGTGCCAACAACTGTCCTTATAAAGTACGACGCTTCAACTGGTTCAAGTACTTTGATAACGATAACTTCGATTATAACTTCAATAACGACCTAGGTAAGATGGTCATCAACCCAGAAGTTACCGTAAGGTCTCGTGGGGTGATTGAGAAGTGCTCTATGTGTGTGCAACGTATTCAGGAGGGTAAGTTGACAGCCAAGAGAGAGCGCCGTCAGGTAAAAGATGGGGATATCAATGTGGCTTGTGCCTCTGCTTGTCCTACCAATGCCATTACTTTTGGTGATATGAACGATGCGGAAAGTAGAATTTCTAAATTGTTGTCTGAAGAAAGAGAAGGCCGTGCCTTCCATATGTTGGAAGAGATCAACGTGAGGCCTCAGGTGTCCTACCTAACTAAGGTAAGAAATAAGGATACCAAGGTGAAGGTAGAAGCCACTAAGGAGCACGCCTAAGCTAGTATTGAAGAGTTTTTTTGAAGATTAAATCATTATAAATTAAAGTAGTATGCATGTTACTTCACCCGTGAGAGAACCACTTATCCAAGGTGGTAAAACGTATGCAGACGTAACGGAGGATATTTGCCGCCATGTAGAGGGTGCGCCAACCAAGGAGTGGAAAATAGCTTTTGGTATTTCTTTGCTCGTTTTGGGATATGGTAGTTACTGTCTGGCCTGGACCTGGTGGGAAGGTCTTGGCGTATGGGGCTTGAACAAAACTGTAGGATGGGCTTGGGATATCACCAACTTTGTATGGTGGGTAGGTATCGGTCACGCTGGTACGTTGATCTCAGCTATTCTTTTGCTGTTCCGTCAAAAATGGAGAACATCCATCAACCGGGCGGCAGAAGCGATGACGATTTTTGCGGTATTGGCTGCAGCATCTTTTATCTTAATGCACATGGGGCGTCCATGGATGGCCTATTGGGCACTTCCCCTTCCTAATGCCTTTGGTTCTTTATGGGTAAACTTTAACTCACCTTTGGTTTGGGACGTTTTCGCCATTAGTACTTATTTCTCGGTGTCATTGGTGTTCTGGTACATCGGTCTTATCCCCGACTTGGCCACCATTCGTGACCGCGCCACTAGCAAAGTTTCCAAATTGATGTACGGTCTGTTCGCAATGGGATGGGATGGTTCGGCCAAGACATGGGCTCGTTACGAGTATGTCAGCCTTATCCTTGCAGGTTTGTCGACCCCTCTGGTACTTTCGGTACACACCATTGTAAGTATGGACTTTGCTACCTCGGTAATTCCGGGATGGCATACCACTATTTTCCCTCCTTACTTCGTGGCAGGGGCGATTTTCTCGGGCTTCGCCATGGTACAAAACCTGATGTTGATTACACGGGTGGTGTATCGTCTAGAAGATTACATTACACTGGAGCATATTGAAACCATGAACAAGGTAATTACCTTGACGGGATCGGTAGTAGGGGTAGCCTATATCACTGAGTTCTTTATTGCCTGGTATAGTGGGGTGGAATATGAATATTACGCCTTCTTTAACCGGATGACAGGACCTTACTGGTGGGCTTACTGGGCCATGATGACCTGTAACGTGATCTCTCCACAGTTGTTCTGGTCAAGAAAATTACGTAGAAGCATCACTTTTACTTTCTTTATCTCGGTAATTGTAAATATTGGTATGTGGTTCGAGCGTTTCGTAATTATTGTTACCTCTCTACACCGCGACTACCTGCCTTCTAGCTGGGCTATGTTCTCTCCGACTCGATACGATATTGGTGACTATATTTTCTCTTTTGGACTGTTCTTCACCTTGTTCCTCTTATTCTCGAAGTATTTGCCGGTAATCAACATGGCGGAAGTGAAAGCGGTGATCCGTTCTACCTCTGCCGATTTACCTAAGAAAATTGCGGGAGTCGCCAAGGCACGGCACGATGTAAATAAAATGGGTCAGCCTGTTCCGAATTACAATAAGGAGCAAGAATAGTCATATAAATCGAAGCGCATTTAATATAAGTTTGAAATGGCAGAGTTAACAGGTAAATATTTGGTGGGTGTCTACGACGACGATGACACCGTATTACATGCCGTTCCTAAATTAAGGAAGTCTGGCGTAAAAATTGAAGAGGTATATTCTCCTTTTCCTATTCACGGATTAGACGAGGCATTGGGCCATCCCCGTACGCGTATCGGTATTGCTGCATTTATGTTTGGTGTTACAGGTTGCTGTTGTGCCCTTACGTTGATGATCTGGACGATGGGTATCGACTGGCCGATGATTATTGGTGGTAAGGATCCTATTTCTATTCCTAACTACATTCCTATTACTTTTGAATTAACGGTTCTATTTACCGCCTTTGGTATGGTTACTACTTTCTTTATTTCCAATGGAATGGGACCAGCCTCGCATTTTCACCCCCGATTCGATTTTAGATCTACGGACAACAAATTTGTGATGGCCATCAATATGGGTAGTAACGCCATGAGCGAGGATGAGATTTCCAGAGCCCTAAGAGATAGTGGAGCAGAGGAGGTTAACATCAAACAATTTTAATAGAATAGTACGATGAAATTAGGAAAAATAAATAATTTAATTGGTTGGGCCTTTGTCCTTTTGGTGTTTGTTACGGCCTGTAGCAAAGACCCAAATGACCCAGGTAAGGAGTATGCCCCCAACATGTATTTACCGGTAGGCTATGAGCCTTTCCGTCAAGAGAAGCCAAACCCGATCAACCCCATGGGGATTACCATGCGCTTGCCTGTTGAAGGTACCGTGGCTCGGAGGAATTATACGACCCAATTTGGTGAAGGAGATTCTGCCCAGGTCGATTTGATGGTCTACAATATTCATGCCGATAGCATTGAGGTTTCTTCAAGGGTATTAAAGAATCCTGTACCACTTAACGAAAAGACGCTTGCTGAAGGTAAAGTGTTATACGATCGTTACTGCCAACATTGCCATGGTGCTACCGGTGCCGGCGATGGTAAGGTAGGAGGCATGTACAAAGGGGTGCCTAATTATGCAACAGACGCCTATAAGAATTTGAACGAAGGACATATTTTCCATGTCATTACCTTTGGTAAGGCCCGTATGTGGCCACATGCTTCGCAGGTTACTCCTGAAGAGCGCTGGAAAATTGTACACTACGTGCAAAAGTTGCAGAAAGGATCTTAATAAAATTTTGATAACTGAGAATTAATAATATTTAATAATGGCATCAGCACATTCGATTCCTTCTATTGAAGAACGGTTTGAATTCACCTCAGGGGCTAAAAGAAACTTGATGATTGGAGGAGCTGTCGGTTTGGCACTTGTTCTGGTTGGAGCGTATTTGGCAGCCAATGGTGGGGGTGGACATGAAGTGGCGGCCCATGGGGCCGAGGCGGCAGGGCATGCCGGAGCAGAACATGCCGCCGCAGGACACGAAGCGGCAGGTCATCATACGGCCGGTTGGATTAAGCGTATTTGGGCTAACCTTTGGGTTAACGGCGTTTACTTTACTGGAATCTCCGTAATAGGCCTGTTCTTTATCTCCTACAACTATTTGGCACAAGCAGGTTGGTCGGCAGTCTTTAAAAGAGTCCCCGAAGCAATGCCCGCATTTTTGCCTTTCACTGGGGTTATCATGTTGTTGACCTTTGTTTTTGGAGGGCATGACTTATTTCACTGGACACACGCTGGACTTTATGAAGTAGGTGGGCCGGAGTATGATCCTATTATCGCCGGAAAACAGGGATATTTGAATACCCCGTTCTTCCTTGGCCGATTGGTATTCTATTTTGTAGTATGGTACTGGCTATGGAAGGTAATCCGTAACCTTTCCCTTCAGGAGGACGAAATAGGAGGTACTGAGTTCTACGAAAAATCGATACGTTTTGGTACGGCCTTTTTGGTAGTATTCGGGGTTACTTCCTCTACTTCTGCCTGGGATTTTGTGATGTCTATCGATACCCACTGGTTTAGCACCATGTTTGGATGGTATACTTTGGCCAGCTGGCATGTATCTGGCTTAGCCGTTATTACCTTGACTGTGGTGATGCTACGCGATAGGGGATACCTTAGAGCCGTTAACAAGAGTCACCTTCGTGACTTAGGTAAGTTTGTATTTGCCTTTAGTATTTTCTGGACTTATGTATGGTTCGCTCAATTCCTATTGATCTACTATGCCAACTTACCAGAAGAGACCATTTATTTTATAGAGCGTTTCAGTGGTTATGAAGGATATTACAAGGCTCCGTTCTTTATCACGTTGTTTTTGAACTTCTTCTTCCCTTTCTTGGTCCTGATGACCCGCGATTCTAAGTATACGCCGTCGATATTGAAAGTGGCTTGCTGGAGTGTTATTATCGGTCATTATATGGACTTTTATACCAATATAATGCCTGGTACCGTTGGATCCGAAGCCTCTTTTGGTCCATTAGAATGGGGATTTTTCCTTATATTTATTTGTGCGTTTACCTGGTCGGTTGCTTCGCAGCTATCTAAAGCTAATCTGATCCCACGGAATCATCCTATGTTGGAAGAATCCCTTCATCACGATATAGCCTAAATCGTTAAAAACTCTATTTGATATGTATTATATTATCGCCTTAGTTGCTTTAGTCTTTATTGTTTTAACAGGAATCGTCATTTCCCGTTTGCAGAATGTATTGAAATCGGTCAAATCCGATGATTCCACGGAGGTGAAGCATACTGGCAACCGTTTTAACGGTGCCATGTTCCTGTTCGTGCTGGTTTTAGGGGGAATTGCAATCTTCTGGTCTTATATGGATGCCCGCGGAGATTTTCTTCCAACGGCCTCTTCTATCCATGGTAGAAGAACCGACGACTTGTTCTGGTTCTCTATGGGGATCTTAACCATTCCTTTTATTTTCGTTAATGTCCTTATTTTTTACTTCTCATGGAAGTACCAATACAAAAAAGGGAACACAGCGGCATTTTATCCAGACAACCACCGCTTAGAGTTGATCTGGACCATCGTGCCTGCCATTGTAATGGCCCTGTTGGTGTTTACCGGCTGGAAAGCCTGGTCCGATATCACGGGTGAAGCTCCCCAGGATGCCGAGGTGATTGAAATTACTGGTAAGCAGTTCAACTGGATTACCCGTTATTCAGGAGTTAACGACAATACCCTTGGTAATTACGACTACCGCCTGATCGACGCCCAAAACGAAGTTGGAATTGACCTTTCTGATGAAAACTCTTTCGATGACTTTATGGGCCCTGCCAGTGCGATTCACATTCCTGTGAATACGCCCGTATTGCTAAAAATTAGGGCACGTGATGTGTTACACAGTGTTTTTATCCCTCATATGCGGGTAAAAATGGATGCGGTTCCTGGTATGCCTACTAAGTTTTGGTTTGTAGCCGATAAGACTACTGCCGATATGCGTGCCGAATTGAACGACCCTGATTTTAACTACGAGCTGGCTTGTACTGAAATCTGTGGTATGGGTCACTTCTCGATGGGAACCAAAATTGTAGTGGAAGACGAGGCCAGTTATAGAAAATGGTGTGCGGAACAGCCTACTTTCCTGAATACCTATCCTGAATATTTGGCTAAGGTACCCGACAATTTGAAGGCTAAGGCAATGAAATACTTGCCTGAAGGAAGCGTTACAGCGGTGGCTGATAGTACTTCTGGTACTGTTGGAATGGGTTCTAGTAGCCTCCGCTAATTTTTATTACAATAAAACAGTAAATAAATATGTCAGCTATCGTAGGAGCGGAAAGCATTCACGAACATGCAGAATCGCATGAGCATCATCATGTGTCCCAAAACTTTTGGCAAAAGTATATTTTTTCTGAGGATCACAAGGTGATTGCCAAACAATACCTGATTACGGGTATCATATGGGCGGTTATTGGTATTTCTATGTCGGTTATCTTCCGGATTCAGTTGGGAATGCCCGATTCGAACCTGTCTTGGTTGAAGCCGGTATTGGGTCAATGGATTAGTGATTCTGGAAAGTTGGATCCTAACTTTTATTTGGCCTTAGTTACCATGCACGGTACCATTATGGTATTCTTCGTGCTTACAGCGGGTTTGAGTGGTACTTTTAGTAACTTCCTTATTCCCCTGCAAATCGGTGCTCGCGACATGGCCTCAGGCTTTATGAACATGCTATCGTACTGGTTCTTTTTCTTGGCTAGTATCATCATGTTCGGTTCTATATTCTTACAGACGGGTCCTGCTGCTGGGGGTTGGGTAATATATCCTCCTCTAAGTGCCTTGCCCGAAGCGCATCCAGGCTCAGGAATGGGTATGACGCTTTGGTTGACGAGTATGGCCTTTTTCATTGTATCGCAGCTATTAGGAGGTATCAACTACATCACTACCGTGATTAACCTTCGTACTCGGGGTATGTCTTTCGACAGACTTCCGCTTACGATTTGGGCCTTTTTGATCACCGCTGTATTAGGTCTTATCTCTTTCCCTGTGCTTTTGTCGTCGGTATTATTACTGATTATGGACCGTCACTTCGGAACGAGTTTCTATCTTTCAGATATTTATATCAATGGAGAAGCCCTTCCAAATGTAGGGGGTAGCCCTATCTTGTTCCAGCATTTGTTCTGGTTCCTAGGACACCCTGAGGTATATATTGTATTGCTTCCTGGCTTGGGTATTACTTCGGAGGTTATCGCAACGAACGCTCGTAAGCCTATTTTTGGCTACCGTGCCATGATCGCCTCTATGCTTGGTATTGCTTTCTTGGCATTTATCGTTTGGGCTCACCATATGTTTGTAACTGGTATGAACCCATTCTTAGGGTCCGTATTTATGTTCCTTACCCTGATCATCGCCGTACCTTCGGCTGTGAAGGGCTTTAACTACATCACTACCCTATGGAGAGGTAATATCGTGTTTACGCCCGGTATGTTATTTTCAATTGGTTTGGTATCGTTATTCGTTTCGGGAGGTCTTACTGGGATTATCTTAGGAAACAGTGCCTTGGATATTCAACTTCACGATACTTACTTCGTGGTGGCCCACTTTCACTTGGTAATGGGTGCTGCATCGGCCTTCGGTCTGTTTGCTGGGGTGTATCACTGGTTCCCAAAGATGTTTGGGCGTATGATGAACCCTACCTTGGGTCAACTACACTTCTGGTTATCGTTTATAGGTATTTACATGGTGTTTATCCCTATGCACTATGTGGGTATCGCTGGTTTCCCAAGACGTTACTACCAGTTTACGAGCTACGATTTTACGCATAAATTTATGGACATGAATATGTTCATATCTATAGCGGCCATCTTCTCTTTCTTGGCGCAGTTTATTTTCCTTTGGAACTTCTTCTATAGCATTTTTAAAGGTAAGAAAGCCCCTAAAAATCCATGGAGATCCAATACTTTGGAATGGACTACTCCCGTTAATGTGGGACATGGTAACTGGGAAGGTGAAATACCTGCCGTATACCGCTGGTCTTATGACTATAGCAAGCCTGGTGCTAAAGAGGATTTTATCCCTCAAAACGTGCCTTATTCACAAACATTGGAGTCTAATTTACCTCATGAAAATGAGCTTATAGCCACGGAGAAGGAGATAGAGGCTCAAAACTTTAATGACCAGTTTAAGACAGCACATTGATCCTAAGGCCATTCGTCGTTTAAGACGAGTGGCCTTAAATACGATTGTTACCCTCTACCTGTTAATAATGGCCGGTGGGGTGGTAAGAAGCACTGGGGCTGGCATGGGATGTCCCGATTGGCCCAGATGCTTCGGCACCTGGATCCCTCCGACGGATGTGTCGCAGCTGCCTGATAATTACAAGGAAATATACGGAGCCAAGTTGAAAGGTGAAGTAGAGTTTAACCCGGTTAAGACCTGGATTGAATATGTAAACCGCCTTTTAGGAGCCTTTACAGGGATTATGATTTTCTGTACGCTACTGGCTACCCTTGCTTTCTGGAACTCCAAACGTGGTTTTTTCTGGTTAGCACTATTGGGATTCGTTCTGGTGGGTTTTCAGGGGTGGTTAGGGTCGAAAGTTGTAAGTTTTGAACTCCATCCGGTAGTGGTAACCGTACATATGCTGGTGGCCATTATTATCGTAGGCGTCTTGATCCTGCTGTTCGACAAGGCAGATCGCTTGGCTTATGAAAGGAGCTCCGGACTTGGGCTTAAGCAGTCCAGAATTGGATGGTGGGTCCTTGGATTAACCTTGGTTCAAGTCATGTTAGGAACTCAGGTTCGAGAAAATATCGATGAAGTGGTGCGGGTATTGGGTTATGATGCCCGGAGTATGTGGATAGATCATTTGGATTTCCGTTTCTATTTGCACCGCACTTTTTCTATACTCGTACTAGGAATTAACTTGTACTGGTTTCAAATGATACGCAAGACACCGCAGGGCTATAAGGACCTAAAAGGTATTATAGTTTGGTCGGTGGTGATCTTAGGATTAGAAACGGCAACGGGTATTATCATGGCCTATTTTGGCGTACCCGCTTTCGCCCAACCGGTGCATCTTACTTTGGGTATTTTACTCTTGGGCTTGCAGTTTATATTATTTTTAAATACCAAATCGAAGGACGTGGAGGTAGGTAGGGTTGAAAAGGTTTTATAATAGCATTAATGAACAATAGCACTTTAAGTATTCAAAATCCGCTGGCTAGTGTCCGGGTATTGTTTGAATTATTGAAATTTCGACTGGCAGCATTAATCGCCTTTTCAGGAGCTATGGGCTACTGCTTGGGAGCTGCTGTGATCGATGCCTTGCAGCTGGTAGCTTTTGTGGTAGCATCTATTGCAGTGACGGGTGCGGCCAATATCATCAATCAAATCCTGGAGAAGGATTTGGATAAGTTAATGAAACGTACCGCTGGCCGGCCGCTTCCTAGTGGTCGTATTTCGGTAGATCAAGCCATTCTTTGGGCTGTGGTTTTAGGGGTGGTTTCAATGGTTATTTTCGTATGGATGTTTAACATCAGTACGGCTTTAATCTCCCTGCTGTCGTTGGTACTCTACGGCTTCGTCTATACCCCTCTCAAAAGGGTAGGGCCTATTGCGGTATTTGTAGGTGCCATTCCTGGGGCTTTCCCTCCGATGATCGGCTGGGTGGCTGCTACCAATCACTTTGGACTGGAGCCGGGTATATTATTTGCGATTCAGTTTTTTTGGCAGTTTCCCCATTTCTGGGCCATAGCCTGGGTACTGGACGACGACTATAAACGGGCTGGTTTTAGGCTTTTGCCTGCCAATGGATTGAAAGATTCGGATACCACCTTACAGATCATGATTTATACCTTATTTTTGATACCTGTAGGTTGGTTACCCTATAAACTTGGAATGACTGGCATCAATTCGGCTTTTATTGCTACCGTTTTTGGGGTGTTATTCCTCGCTCAAACTTTCCATTTGATGCGCCATTGCAGTGATAAGACCGCACGTCAGTTGATGTTTGGCTCGTTTTTGTATTTGCCGATTGTACAAATCGCCTTTTTGTTGGATAAGTTGTGATCGATTAAATTATTTTGTGAAATGGAGGATGTTCAACAGTTGAAAATGGATAAAGAACCGCAGGAAACCCTATCGATGGATCCTGTTAAGTTTATATTGTGGTTGTTCCTGGTAACGATCGTCATGTTGTTTGCTTCTCAGTCCAGTGCTTATTTGGTACGTAGGGCAGAGGGTAATTGGCTTGAATTTCAAATGCCTACTATATTTTGGTACAGTACCGTCGTGCTACTAGCAAGTAGTATCACCATGCATTGGGCTTATATAATGGCAAAAAAAGATGAGATCAAGCGATTGAAGCTGGCAATTTCTATTACTTTTGCGCTTGGCTTGTTGTTCCTTGCGATGCAGTTCCAAGGATGGAAGGACCTGGTCGAAATGAATGTATATTTCGTAGGAAACCCGTCTGGTTCGTTTTTTTATGTCTTTACGGGCCTGCATGGATTCCATATTATCAGTGGCCTCATCGTATTGGTATTTGCCTTGTTTGCATCTTTTAAGTTAAAAGCGAATGTCAAAAACCTAAGACAGATTCAGATCTGTACTACGTATTGGCATTTTTTAGATTTACTCTGGGTATACCTATTTGTTTTTTTATTGACCTTTAATTGATTTTTATTTACCAATGGCTTCAAATGTAACAACACCTGGCGCGGTAGAACCCAAATTTTGGATGGGTGGAATTGAGCCCATGAAAGCGAGTTATGGAAAATTGATGATGTGGTTCTTCCTCATCTCAGATACCTTTACCTTTTCGGCTTTGCTGGTGGCCTACGGTTATCAGCGGTTTAGCTTTCCTGCTTACTCGGGTGAGGTAGCAGATTTTGTTAACTCCAACCTCTATTGGCCTATCCCCGAAAAGGTATATGCCGCAGTTCCTTTCCTTCATGGAGTATACCTTCCCCTCGTTTTCGTAGGGATTATGACCTTTATTTTGATTGCCAGTTCGGTGACTATGGTGTTAGCCGTAGAGGCCGGTCATCGTAAGGACAGAGCTACAGTAGAGAAATATATGCTTTGGACTATTTTGGGTGGTTTCACTTTCTTGGGTTGCCAAGCTTGGGAATGGGCTCACTTTATCCACGGTACCGACAATGGTACTTTGATGACCATTATGGAAAATGGTAAGATGGTAGAAAAAACGATCTTTGGTGCTAACCTTACCGTAAACGAGTACGGCCCTGCCGCTTTTGCCGATTTCTTTTTCTTCATTACGGGTTTCCATGGTACTCACGTATTTAGTGGTGTTATCCTGAACATCCTGATCTTCTTTAGAGTGGCTACTGGGCTTTATGATAAGCGTGGAAGCTACGAAATGGTTGAGAAAGTGGGTCTTTACTGGCACTTTGTCGATTTGGTCTGGGTATTCGTGTTTACCTTCTTCTATCTGGTTTAATCTTCACAAAGATCTTTAAAATTATATATCATTATGGCAGACGCGCATCATATACAGAGTAACGATCCCAATGCTGGGGCCGAACAAAGAAAAGCCATCTGGAAAACCTTCTGGATTCTGTTGATCCTTACGGCTCTTGAATTCCTCATAGCGTTTACCGTTGCTCATGGCACGCTTAAGGTGACTATATTTATTGTAATGACTATCGTAAAGGCTTTCTATATTGTAGGAGAGTTTATGCACTTAAAACATGAAACCAAAGGATTGATTTGGTCGATCTTGATACCCATTGTTTTCGTTGCTTGGCTTATTTTAGCCTTACTTTTGGAAGGTAATGCCGTATTTGAGGCTATTTTCGGATAGTAAAGACTTATGAAAAGATACCGTAGAGCCGGGTTGCTAATACTTACATTAGCAATTCCGGCTTTAATCTTAATTTTTCTAAAGGGTTTTACGACCAACCATTATGTGTTGCCGTATTTTAACCCTATTCTAGACGACCAAGGACGGGTGGTTAGGCGTGGGGACGATACCTTATTCTCCTCTAGGGAGCAGCTGATGGTGGATGCCTTGGACTCTTCGGGCCTTCTGTCGATCCCCCTTAAAAATAGGTTTACGGTAGTGGGCTTTTTGCCTAAAGACTGTGACGATCGTTGTACCCTGTATTTGGAAGGCTTGCAACGGATTTATAAACTTCGACAAGCCGTTCCTACCCTGAGCCTGGTTACCCTGACCGATGGGGCGGAACTTCTGAAGGTAGGAAATACCTACGGGATGGGGAGTGATGGTTGGTCCTTATACGGGTTAGATACTTCCGACTCTACAAGGGCAATATCCCGGGAGTTGAATATTTATAAAAATGCGGCTGGAACAAAAACCAATTATTCTTTTTCTAGGTTGTTACTCCTAGATTCCGAAGGTTATACCAGAGGATATTACGATTTTAATGATGCCGAAGAGGTGGATCGCCTCATGGCTGAGATTAGAATACTCGATTACGAATTGAAACATAGAAATAACTAAGATATGGCTGCTGCAATAGAGGATAAGCCCATTTATAGAAAGGTGATCAATGTGTTGGCCATCGTGGTACCTATTACCGTGGCTTTCTTGTTGGGGATTCGCCAAAAGGTAGAACTAGGGGCCTGGACCAAATCCCTTCCCCATGTGATAGGGGTTATCAATAGCCTTACCGCAATTTGTTTGTTGGTGGGGTATTATTATATCCGGCAACGTCGATACGACGCCCACCGGAAAGCCATGACTTTGGCCTTCCTGTTTGGATCTGTATTTTTAGTGTGTTATATTTTGTACCATGTGTCCAACGAGTCCACGCCTTATGGTGGAACAGGACTGATGCGTCCAATCTATTTTTTCTTGCTGATCTCGCATATCGTACTCTCCATCGTGGTGGTATGGTTTGTGTTGAGAGCCATTTATTTTGGATTCGCCAACCAACTTGCCGAACATAGGAAAACAGTGAAATGGGCCTGGCCTATTTGGTTGTATGTGAGCGTGAGTGGCGTGATTGTTTATTTAATGATTAGTCCTTATTATACATGAAAAAGTTATTGATTGTTAGCACGGTATTCGTCTTGTTTTTTCTTATTGGGAACGAGGCTATCGCTCAGTGTGCCATGTGTCGTGGGACGGTTGAGAGTTCTATAGGGAACGGGCGTAATAACGTAGGTTTTGGCCTGAATACTGGTATCATGTTTCTCTTTGTGATGCCCTACCTTCTGGTGGGTGTCATTTCGTATTTGTGGTACAAAAAGAGTAAGAAGTTTCAGGCCGAACGCAAAATTGCTATGTCCTGAGAGGGTCCTGTTACATAGTTAACTGCTGGACGCAAAAAAAGCGGAATCTATTGGTGATTCCGCTTTTTTTGCGTCCTGTCGTTTTCTTACGATCGTCAGCGCCTAAGCTTATTCCCATAGTGGGTAATGCTCCAGCTTGAGGTGTTGACCAAAAAACGTCCTAGTCGATTCTTCAAAGGATTTGGTATAATCCGAAACATAGAAGTGGCGTTTTCCTTCTCCTTTACTATTCAAAAGGTAATGTTGCTCTAGCCAGGCCTTGAGCGAACGGGCCACTATTTCGGAGCTGTCCAGAATGGCCACCGGTTGTTGATAGTACTCTGCGATTTGTTGCTTTATCAAGGGGTAGTGAGTGCATCCTAATATCAGGGCCTCTATTCCTGCTAGGGTCGGATCTGAGAGATACGCTTCTATTATCTTTTCGCTAATATTATTGTCGAAAAACCCTTCCTCTATCATGGGGGCTAGCAAAGGGGTAGCCAGGGATCGGAGTTGAATGTTTTTATTCAGTTCCGATACCTTCCTATTATAAACCTCCGAAAGGACGGTTTGTTTGGTACCGATGAGCCCCACCGTCTTACCTGGGTACTGTTCCTTTACATAATCGACCACTGGGTCTATCACATTCATGACCTTGGCCTTGGAACCTACATAGGCTTTTACCAGATCGAATGCCGCTGCAGAGGCCGAATTACAGGCGATTAATATCAGCTTGCATTCTTTCTGAATAAACAGATTACAGATTTTGATTGCATACGATTGTATGGCTGCCGTTGATTTGTCGCCGTAGGGTAGGTGTGCCGTATCTCCAAAATAGATGGTATCTTCATGGGGTAGGAGTCGTGTGACGGCGCTAGCGACGGTCATACCCCCTATGCCACTGTCGAAGATTCCAATAGGCGCTGCTGAGTCGAACATGTTTTATATCGATGATATTTCTGAAATAATGGTTGCCAAAACTAAGGTATGGATTCGAATAATTCATGTTTGGACCTAAATAAATAATGGCTAATTGGTTTTTTAATGTTTTGAATTACAGTGTACTAATTGTGCTTCAATGGTTTTAAGCGCGTTAAATAAATTATTTTTGTCTGGTCTAGGCACCTAGATGCAACCTTTGTATAGCACCTTAGCATCTTACTGTTGAAACTAATGGAATGTAATGGGTAGAGTTTTAGCCTTTTTTAATCAAGATGCACAGCTTGTAAAAGCACTCCGGCAAGGCAACGCCAAAGCCCAACGGCAGCTTTATGACCGCTATGCTGCCGTGATGCTAGGGCTATGTACCCGTTACGTTGGCGATGGCATGCACGCCGAAGATATAATGATAGAAGGCCTCATGAAAGTTTTTACGAAAATAGAGCAGTACTCTGGTGAAGGGAGCTTAGATGGGTGGATTCGCCGTATTATGGTCAATGAGGCCTTAGGCTATCTGCGTAAAAACAAAAAAAGCATGGAGGAGAATTTGCAGCAGACCATCGATGTGGTAGCCGAGGGCTACGATACGGATGCCGATCTGGAGGTAGCGTCACTCATGAAGCTGGTGCATGAACTTCCGGTAGGATACAAAACTGTTTTTAATTTGTATGCTATAGAAGGCTATAGCCATAAAGAAATAGCGGTTATGTTGGAAATAAGTGAGAGTACCTCCAAGTCGCAGTTGCATCGGGCAAGGGCACTGTTGCAAAAGCAGCTATTGGAAATGGACAAGGATTTTAATAAGATGATAAATCATGAAAAAGCATCCGATTGACGAAATTTTTAAGGATAAACTAGGCCATCTGCCCAAAGAGCCCTCTGCACAAGCTTGGGAAAAGTTGTCGGGCCGTATGAGCCAGTCAACGAAGCGACGTCCACCGTATTGGTGGTATGCTGCCGCTGCCAGTTTGTTGTTAGGCGCTTTGCTTTGGGGGAATATGTCCCTATGGACTGGCACTGTGGCGCCTCCTTTGGGCGTCAGTGAGTCGGAGAAAGTAATGAATCGACCTATAGAGGAAGAACCAACTGTAGTTCCCCTGACTGCAGAAGGGCTTTCGAAAGAACCGGCTCAGGCTCCAAGTAAGCCTCGTGAAAATGCGATGGCAGAGCCGCTGGCAATAGCCCACACAGGCCATAATCCCGTGAAGCCCGACTTACAGAAGGAAAAAGCGCCAGAGGTGAAGGAACCCTTATATACGGAAAAGGTAGCAGTGATTGCCAAGCCGAAGCTAGAGCAAATAGACCTCGAGGCGGACCTTAAGCTACCCAAGACTATAGTACCCGAGGATTTGGAAGATAATGCTCCTGCCAACCGGGTGATCCTCGTTCAAGTAGAGGAGCCAACGGCCACCGAGGCCGATAGAAACGGGCGATTAGGCCGTTTGTTTAAGCAACTAAAAAATGTCAAGTCTGGGGAGCCTGTAAATTGGGACCAAGTAGGGATCGATCCAAAGTCTATTCTGGCACGCGTGGATGATCGCCTGGTGGGTTCGGAGAATATCCCGGTTTTAAAAAACCGACGCATCAAACAAAATTCGGAAGACGAATAATGAAAGTTTTATTAAATCAGACGTATAACTACTATTAGCCATGAAAAAATTACCTGTTATTTTAATTGGGATGCTGCTGTTGATCTGTGGCCTGGTACGGAGTGAGGCGCACCCTGCCACCAGCGTACAGACGGCCTGGAAGGACTCCATCGTCATTAGCATTGGAAATAAGACTCGCCTGGTCATCGTGGGAGAGAATCAGAAAGAGCTGGAAAAATTATTGCAATACGATATCAATGCCTTGCTTCGGGATTTGAAGATACGCCTCGATAGCAGCCAATTAGGAACTACCTTGATTGTCGAAAATTTCGACGGGGAAAGGTATCAGTATATTAAAGAGGGGGAGGCTCATGAATCGGTACGGATCGATATTAATGGGATTCACGTCCAAACAGACCGGGTGGTGCATGAGGATAATGAGGATGAGGAGGATGACGACGAAGGAGAAGGTAAAAAGCATACGCATAAGTTTTATAGAAATTCCAAAGGGAGCAGTCCTAGAAAGGGGTTCGATCTGTCGTTTGGTTTCAATACCTACGTTCAAAATGAAGCGACGCCGGGGTATGTGAAATCGGATTATGATTTACGACCCTTCGGGTCGCGATATGTGAAGCTGGGCTATGTAGCCAGTGGCACGATAGTACGAGGGGAGCATGCGAAGCTTTTTCTAGACCTAGGGGCCGATTTTTCCTGGAACAACCTCATGTTCGAAGGGGATAATACCGTTCAAAAAGGGAACGAAAGGATCCAATTCGTACCGGTCACAGATTCGAACGGGGCCACTCTGGACCTGAAAAAGAGTAAGCTGGTACTTCCTTACGTGAATTTATCGCTGATGCCCACTATTTCTTTTTCAAAGACGCTTATTTCGTATATCAGTGCGGGGGTGTATGGCGGCTATAGGATAGGAGGCTATACCAAGGTAAGGCAAGAGGGTTCTAAAGATATTCAGAAGGAGCGCTCGGATTTTTATGTAAATGATTTGCGCTATGGGATTGGTGCGGAATTAGGTATCCGCAATTTCGTGAATCTCTTTGTTCAGTACGATTTAAACGAAGTATACCGTACTAACCATGGGCCGTCTGTAAGGATGATAAATTTTGGAATAAAATTATAAATTAATAAGCGATTGTAAATCAGAGTGATAGTTCAATATTTCGACATTTAGGAAAAAAAACTTTAAAATTTTTTCTTAAAACAGTTTGAGAATATCAAAAATCAACCTAATTTTGCAGCTCCAAAAGTGAGACAAGAGGTTTTCACGGTTGTGTTGAAATATTGAAAAGGGGGTGTACCAGAGTGGCCAAATGGGGCAGACTGTAAATCTGCTGGTGTATGCCTACGGTGGTTCGAATCCATCCGCCCCCACAGTATATGCAAGAAAAAAGTTCATTACTACCAGTTATTGATCTTTGCATAGTACGATTGCGGAAGTAGCTCAGCTGGTAGAGCGATAGCCTTCCAAGCTATAGGTCGCGAGTTCGAACCTCGTCTTCCGCTCAATTTTAAGAGCACCGTCAAGCGATCAGCGAAAACATTCATTCGAACCCTTTCGCTGATCGCTTTTGGTTGTTAAAGGGGTAGGAGTCGCCGATTAGTCGAATCGACTCTCCAAGACCTGACGAGTGTAAGCCAAGCCAAAAGAGGGATTGGTAGTTGAAATTGAAATATTGCCGGTGTAGCTCAGGGCGGTTCGTCGATACGATAGAGCACTTCCTTGGTAAGGAAACTGTAAGTATCGCAATTCTTGAGAGCAACTGCACTTGAATATCAGAAGCGATATTCATGACATAGAAATTGAAATATTGCCGTTGTAGCTCAGGGGTAGAGCACTTCCTTGGTAAGGAAGAGGTCAGGGGTTCAAATCCCCTCAATGGCTCATAGAAAATTTTGATTCCGATAGGGCCGATAAAGTCGAATCTGGCTAGACCCTATGTTGAGTCATCATATAGTGTTTAATAAATTCGTAATAACTTAATTTTAGCGTACTTAAGACATGGCAAAAGAGACGTTTGACCGCTCGAAACCCCACGTAAATATTGGTACTATCGGGCACGTTGACCACGGTAAAACTACCTTGACAGCGGCAATTACTACAGTATTGGCTAATCTAGGGCTTTCACAGAAACGTGATTTCTCCTCTATTGACAATGCACCTGAGGAAAAAGAGCGTGGTATTACCATCAATACATCGCACGTAGAATACCAGACGGCTAATCGTCACTATGCACACGTTGACTGTCCTGGTCACGCGGATTATGTGAAGAACATGGTAACTGGAGCTGCGCAGATGGATGGAGCGATTATCGTAGTTGCGGCTACAGATGGTCCTATGCCACAGACTCGTGAGCACATTCTTTTGGCTCGTCAGGTTGGTGTACCTCAGCTAGTTGTATTCATGAACAAAGTGGATATGGTAGACGATCCTGAGCTTCTTGAACTTGTAGAAATGGAAATTCGTGAGCTTTTGAGCTTCTACGAATATGATGGAGATAACATTCCTGTAATCCAAGGATCTGCCCTAGGTGGATTGAACGGAGAAGAGAAATGGGTTAAAACCATCGTGGATTTGATGGATGCTGTAGATAGCTACATTCCAATTCCTCCACGTATGACTGATCTTCCTTTCTTGATGCCTGTAGAAGACGTATTCTCGATCACTGGTCGTGGTACAGTAGCTACTGGTCGTATCGAGCGTGGTGTGATCAACTCTGGAGAGCCTGTAGATATCTTGGGTATGGGAGCTGAGAACTTGAAATCGACCGTAACAGGGGTGGAGATGTTCCGTAAGATCCTTGACCGTGGAGAAGCGGGTGACAACGTAGGTTTGTTGCTTCGTGGTATCAACAAAGAGGATATCCGTCGTGGTATGGTTATTTGTAAGCCAGGTTCTGTAAAGCCTCACTCTGAATTCAAAGGAGAGGTTTACGTACTTTCAAAAGAAGAAGGTGGACGTCACACTCCATTCTTTAACAAATATCGTCCTCAGTTCTATTTCCGTACTACAGACGTAACAGGAGAGATCACTCTTCCTGAAGGAGTAGAGATGGTAATGCCTGGAGATAACATCACTATCCAAGTGAAATTGATCAACAAGATTGCTATGGAAAAAGGTCTTCGTTTCGCGATTCGTGAAGGTGGACGTACCGTAGGTGCTGGTCAGGTTACTGAGATTCTTGACTAATCTTCGATAAATATTTTAAAACAAGTGCATTTCAGTCGAAATGCACTTGTTTTTTATAATGTAGTTCAGTATCTTTGCAGCCCGAAACTTTGGTTTGCACAATATACGGGTGTAGTTCAAGGGTAGAATAGCGGTCTCCAAAACCGTTGATGGGAGTTCGAATCTCTCCACCCGTGCCAATAAGTAAATAGGAAACATGGAAAAATTTACTTCATTTTTGAAGGCATCATGGGAAGAAATCACCCAGCATGTTACGTGGCCAGGCTTTTCGGAGCTTCAGTCGAATACGACATTGGTGCTAGTTGGATCTCTTATTTTTGCCTTAGTGGTAGGCGTGATGGATCTTGTATTTGAGAACGCCCTCAAGCTGTTTTATCAGTCTTTTTAAGAAGACAATCCCCCAGAAGGTATGAGTGGTTTAAATTGGTTTGTATTGAGAGCTGTGTCAGGACAGGAGAAAAAAATCAAGTCCTACATAGAGAATGAAATTTCACGACAAAACTTGTCCGAGTTCGTTCCCCAGATTCTGATCCCAGCGGAGAAGATTTATGAGATGCGGAATGGCAAAAAGCGGGTGCGTGAGAAAAATTTCTTTCCTGGATACATCATTATTTCTGCCGACCTATCGAAAGGGGAAGTGTTGCACATCATTACCAGTATACCTGGGGTGATCGGTTTCCTAGGGAATTCGGAGGGTAACTCCAAAGTTCCTGTGCCTTTGAGGCAGTCGGAGATCAATCGTATCCTGGGTAAGTTCGAAGAGGCCGATCAGGAAGAAGAGGCACCGAGCTTGTCGTTCCTACAAGGAGAGACCGTCAAGGTGGTCGATGGGCCTTTCAGTGGCTTTATCGGCGTAGTGGAAGAGGTGTTCGATGAGAAGAAAAAACTCAATGTAGTTGTAAAAATATTCGGGCGTAATACACCCGTGGAACTTAGTTACGCACAAGTAGAAAAGGATAGTTGATTGAAATAACGGGCAGGGTAAGCTTCCACTTGCATGTGAGCCGTTAGATCGAACAATGAACCGACAAATTCCAAAACAATGGCAAAAGAAATAAGTGGATACGTCAAACTTCAGGTAAAGGGTGGTCAAGCCAATCCTTCACCTCCAATTGGACCCGCATTAGGGGCCAAGGGTTTGAATATCATGGAGTTTTGCAAGCAATTCAATGGCCGTACCCAAGACAAAATGGGAACGGTATTGCCGGTAGTTATTACGTACTATAAGGATAAGTCTTTCGATTTTATTATCAAGACTCCCCCGGCCGCAATTTTGCTTCTAGATGCATCAAAAGTTAAGTCTGGTTCGGCTCAGCCTAACCGTGTGAAAGTTGCTTCCGTATCATGGGATCAAGTACGCACGATTGCTGAAACGAAAATGCCCGACTTAAACTGTTTTACAGTTGATGCTGCTATGAAAATGATTGCGGGAACGGCTCGTAGTATGGGTATTACTGTAGCAGGCAAAGCCCCGTGGGAAGAAAACAACTAAGCGTATTTTAATTGCGCTAAAGAAAAAAAGACATGGGAAAACTGACCAAAAAGCAAAAAGAAGCTCTTTCGAAATTCGACGCGGAACAAGATTATACGCTTGAACAAGCAGCGGATGTACTTAAGACGATTTCCTATACTAAGTTTGACGCTTCTGTGGATATCGACGTTCGTTTGGGCGTAGATCCTCGTAAGGCCGATCAAATGGTACGTGGCGTGGTAACATTGCCTCACGGTACAGGTAAAAACGTTCGGGTACTTGTTTTGTGTACTCCTGATAAGGAAGAAGAAGCGAAAGAAGCCGGAGCAGAATATGTAGGTCTTGATGAGTATATCCAAAAGATAGAGCAAGGCTGGACCGACATTGACGTGATTATCACAATGCCTAGTGTAATGGCAAAAGTGGGTAGGTTAGGTAAGGTATTGGGTCCACGTGGATTGATGCCAAACCCTAAATCGGGTACTGTTACACCTGAAGTTGGTAAAGCGGTTAAGGAAGTAAAAGCTGGTAAAATCGATTTTAAAGTCGATAAAACAGGGATTATTCATGCTAGTGTTGGAAAAGTATCTTTCGGTACCGATCAACTAGCCCAAAATGCGCAAGAAGTTCTCAACACGTTAATTCGTTTGAAACCTTCTTCAGCCAAAGGTACCTATGTAAAGAGCATTCACTTGTCTAGCACGATGAGCCCGGGTGTTACTATTGATAAAAACACGATTCCAGGATTATAATATGACACGGGAAGAGAAAGCATTAATTATTGACGAACTAAGTCAGAAATTCTCGAACACGCCATACTTTTATATTACCTCTGCGGCCGGTATGTCCGTAGGTGAGGTAAACGTCCTTCGGGGCTTATGCTTCGATAAAGGTATCGAGTATCGCGTAGTAAAGAATACCCTGATTAAGAAAGCGCTAGAAACATTAGATACAGATTATACTCCATTCGATGCCGAGGTATTGAAAGGTTTCTCTGGGGTAATGTTTCACCCGGAGTCAGGTAAAGTTCCTGCACAACTGATCAAAGAATTCAAAAAGACTACAGGATCGGATAAATTGAAGTTCAAAGGAGCTTCTGTAGATTCCTCTGTTTTCGTAGGTGAAAGCCAACTTGAAGTTCTTACCACGCTGAAATCGAAACAAGAATTGATCGGCGATGTGATCGGATTGTTGCAATCTCCTGCCAAAAACGTTATCTCTGCTCTTTCGAGTGGTGGCAACAAGTTGGCTGGTATTCTTAAGACTTTGTCTGAAAAAGAAGACTAATATCATGCGTAACCGGGTGGGACTCCCCGGATTTGTTTAACCAGAGTCCTTTTAATCATTCTTATTGTATAATCACAAAATCAAAAATAAAAATGGCAGATTTGAAAGCTTTCGCGGAACAGCTTGTTAACCTTACGGTTAAAGAAGTGAACGAATTGGCTACAATTCTTAAAGATGAGTACGGCATTGAGCCAGCAGCAGCTGGTGCAGTGATGATGGCAGGTCCTGCTGGCGGTGCTGGTGAAGGTAGTGCCGCAGAAGAGAAGACATCTTTTGACGTTATCTTGAAAGCAGCTGGTGCTAGCAAGCTTGCAGTTGTTAAATTGGTAAAAGACCTTACTGGCCTTGGCTTGAAAGAAGCGAAAGAACTAGTTGATGGTGCTCCTAAGCCAGTTAAAGAAGGAGTTGCTAAAGACGAAGCTGAAGCTTTGAAAAAACAACTTGAAGAAGCTGGTGCTGAAGTAGAGGTTAAGTAATTTTCCCTACAGGTTTTAGCACCTGACGATAATATAGAATAGGCCTGGCGATCCGTCAGGTCTATTCTTATTTGCATTTTAACATTCGGCCATCCTCCCTTCTGGTTCGAATATTTTCACTGGCGTTCAGGCCCTGGTATCGTAGCCTGTCCTGCCTTCCTTCTACAATAGGCCGATCCGAAACACTTCTTTACTCGTAGAAAAGAAGCACAGGGGTCGCTTATTATAAGTTCTCTACGAGGCAATACGATTGCGGTTTTAAACTAATTGGTACAATTGCGTGTTGTAGTTCGTTACTTCTACGCTTTGTTTTTTGTTCTGTTAACCCAAATCAAACATAGCCTTGGCTACACAAATAATACCCAGAAAAAAATTTGCTAGGATCAATCCCGTTCTGGATTATCCCGATTTGTTAGGAATCCAGGTGCAAGCCTTCCGCGATTTCTTTAGTTTGGATACATCCGTTGAAGACCGTTCAGGTGAAGGATTGTACAAAGTTTTCGCCGAAAACTTCCCTATTGCTGACTCCCGCGATAACTTCGTGTTGGAGTTTATCGATTACTTATTGGAGCCTCCTAAGTACTCTGTAGATGAATCTATCGACAGAGGTCTTACTTATGCCGTGCCCCTAAAAGCAAAGTTACGGTTGATCTGTAACGATGCCGATCATGAAGAATTCGAAACCATTGAACAAGAGGTGTTCCTAGGGAATATCCCTTACATGACCGAACGGGGTTCGTTCGTTATCAATGGTGCGGAGCGTGTAATTGTCTCTCAATTGCACCGTTCTCCTGGCGTGTTCTTCTCGATGAGCAAGCATACCAACGGTTCTAAGCTATATTCTGCAAGAATTATTCCTTTCAAAGGTTCGTGGATCGAATTCTCGACCGATGTGAATAATGTCATGTATGCGTATATCGATCGTAAAAAGAAATTCCCTGTTACTACTTTGTTGCGTGCCATTGGTTTTGGTTCCGACAAAGATATTCTGGACCTTTTTGGACTGTCGGAAGAAATTTCGGCTACTCCTTCTAACCTTAAAAAGGCCGTCGGCCGCCGATTGGCTGCGAGGGTACTGCGTACCTGGACGGAAGACTTCGTGGATGAAGATACCGGTGAGGTAGTTTCTATTCAGCGTAATGAAGTGCTTTTGGAAAGAGATTCGACCATCGATCCAGAAGATATCGAGATTATCGTAGAATCGGGCCAGAAGTCTGTCATCCTGCATAAGGAAGATATGAACGTGGCCGATTATAATATTATATACAACACGCTACAAAAAGATAGCTCTAACTCCGACAAAGAAGCGGTAGAGCAGATCTACCGTCAGCTGCGTAATGCGGAAGCTCCCGATGAGCAAACCGCTCGCGACGTCATCCAAAGCTTGTTCTTCAGTGATAAGCGATATGACCTAGGCGACGTGGGCCGGTACCGTATCAACAAAAAGTTGGGATCGGATACCAGCCTTGATGTACGCGTATTGACGACTGGCGATATCGTATCGATCGTGAAGTATTTGATCGGACTGATCAACGCCAAAGCGGTAGTCGATGATATTGACCACTTATCTAACCGTCGGGTACGTACCGTTGGAGAGCAGCTTTACGCCCAGTTTGGCGTAGGTTTAGCGCGTATGGCACGTACGATTAAGGAGCGTATGAACGTGCGGGATAATGAAGACTTCAAACCTGTCGATCTGATTAACGCCCGTACTTTGTCGTCGGTTATTAACTCCTTCTTCGGTACCAACCAGCTTTCTCAGTTCATGGACCAAACCAATCCATTGGCTGAGATCACCCACAAGCGTCGGATGTCGGCACTTGGGCCTGGTGGTCTTTCCCGTGAAAGAGCCGGTTTCGAGGTTCGTGACGTTCACTACACCCACTACGGGCGCTTGTGTACGATCGAAACTCCGGAAGGTCCTAACATTGGTCTGATTTCTTCTCTTTGTGTATTTGCAAAGGTGAACGGAATGGGCTTTATCGAAACGCCTTACCGGGTGATCGATGGCAATGGTAAGCTGACCAAGGAGCTTATTTATATGACTGCTGAAGAAGAAGATTCCAAATACATCGCTCAGGCTAACGCCTCCGTCGATGAAGAAGGGAACTTTACAGTAGAAAAAATTAAAACCCGTTTCGAAGGGGACTTTCCGATGGTGGATCCGGCCCAAGCCTCTTATATGGATGTGGCCGCCAACCAGATCGTTTCGGTAGCGGCGTCTTTGATTCCTTTCCTGGAGCACGATGATGCTAACCGGGCCTTGATGGGATCTAACATGCAGCGCCAAGGTGTTCCTTTGCTTCGTCCTCAGGCACCTATCGTGGGTACTGGTCTGGAGAAACGAGTGGCTATGGACTCCCGTGCTTTGGTAGTAGCCGAAGGCGATGGCGAAATAGAATACGTGGATGCGACCAAAATCGTAGTTAAATACGACCGTACTGATGCCGACCGTCTGGTAAGCTTTATCGACGACAGCGTATCTTACGATCTAGTGAAGTTCCGTCGTACCAACCAGGATACTTGCCTGAACCTTCAGCCGATGGTGTTGAAAGGACAGAAAGTTAAAAAAGGGGAGGCCCTTTGCCAGGGATATGGTACCGAAGGGGGTGAGCTAGCCTTGGGTCGTAACTTGCTGGTGGCGTTTATGCCTTGGCAAGGATATAACTTTGAGGATGCTATTGTAATCTCTGAGAAGGTGGTACGCGACGATATCTTTACGTCTATCCACATCGAAGAGTTCGAACTCGAAGTAAGAGATACCAAACGGGGTGAAGAAGAACTTACCGCGGAGATTCCTAACGTAAGTGAGGAGACTGTAAAAAATCTGGACGAAAATGGTATCGTTCAAGTAGGTACTGAAATTAAAGAAGGAGATATCCTGATTGGTAAGATTACTCCTAAGGGAGAGTCCGATCCTACTCCTGAGGAGAAGCTACTTCGTGCCATCTTTGGCGACAAGGCTGGCGACGTGAAGGATGCCTCTAAGAAGGCTCCACCGTCTATGAAGGGCGTCGTTATAGACACCAAGCTCTTCTCTCGTCCTACCAAAGAAGAACGTGCTAAGCACAAGGATGAGCTACGCCTGTTAATGAAAAAATACAGCCGTGACCTTACCGCCTTGCGTGCCCGGGTGATCGACAAACTAGTTGAACTCGTGGATGGTATGACCAGCCAGGGTGTCAAACACAAGTTTGGGGATGAGCTTATCAGCCAAGGAATGAAGTTTAACGTGAGAAATATCTCGGAGAACTTGTTCCCAGCCAACAACCCATACCGCGACGAAAGCCAGTATGCAGTAGCCGAAGAGGTAAACTTGATCGGAGACGTACTTACCGACAATTGGACGGAAGATGCCGGTGTGAATGCACAAGTTTCCTTGGTGTTGAAAAACTATCTCAACGCCCGTAGCGAATTGATGGGACGCTTTAAGCGCGATCGCTTCGCCCTGGAAGTAGGAGATGAGCTGCCAGCAGGTATTGTGAAGCTTGCCAAGGTGTATATTGCCAAAAAACGTAAGCTGAAAGTAGGGGATAAAATGGCGGGTCGCCACGGTAACAAAGGGGTAGTAGCTCGTATCGTTCGCGACGAAGACATGCCATTCCTTGAAGACGGTACGCCGGTAAATATCGTGCTTAACCCACTAGGGGTACCTTCTCGTATGAACATCGGTCAGATCTACGAAACTATTTTGGCCTGGGCAGGTCTAAAACTAGGCCGTCGCTATGCGACTCCTATCTTTGACGGAGCCACAGAAGCCGAGGTAGCCGCTGAGCTTGCCGAAGCCGGATTGCCAGAATGGGGACGTACCTATCTATACAATGGTTTGACTGGGGAGCAATTTGACCAGCCAGTAACTGTAGGTCTCATGTATATGATGAAACTAGGTCACTTGGTCGACGATAAAATGCACGCCCGTTCTATTGGACCGTACTCGCTCATTACGCAACAGCCGTTGGGTGGTAAGGCGCAGTTTGGTGGACAGCGTTTTGGAGAAATGGAAGTGTGGGCACTCGAAGCTTTCGGTGCATCCCATATCCTTCAGGAGATCCTTACCGTTAAGTCTGATGATGTAGTTGGCCGTGCCAAAGCATATGAAGCGATCGTGAAGGGAGAGAACCTTCCGAAACCCAATATTCCGGAGTCATTCAACGTACTGGTTCACGAGCTTCGTGGATTAGCATTGGAGATTACGCTGGACTAATTTTTAGTCGTGGCGCCGAAAGGCGCCAGAAATGAAATACAGATTGAGTTTCGACTAACAGACAAACGACTTTTTATTATGTCTTTCAAAAAGAACAAAAAATTAAATAGTGATTTTTCCAGAATGACCATCAGTCTGGCCTCACCAGAGTCTATCCTTGAGAGCTCTTTTGGTGAAGTGACCCAGCCTGAAACCATCAACTACCGTACCTACAAGCCGGAAATGGGTGGGTTATTCTGCGAACGGATATTCGGTCCTGTAAAGGATTGGGAATGTCATTGCGGAAAATATAAGCGTATTCGCTATAAAGGCATTATCTGCGACCGTTGTGGAGTAGAAGTGACCGAGAAGAAGGTACGTCGTGAGCGCATGGGCCATATTGAACTGGTGGTTCCTGTAGCACATATCTGGTACTTCCGTAGCTTACCTAATAAGATTGGTTACCTACTGGGATTATCGACCAAGAAATTGGACCAGATTATCTATTATGAGCGGTATGCCGTAGTACAGGCGGGAGTGAAAGAAGAAGATGGCGTGGGCTATCTGGACTTCCTTACTGAAGACGAATACCTGGATATCGTAGATAAGCTTCCCCGCGAAAATCAGATGCTGCCCGACACCGACCCTAGCAAGTTTATTGCTAAGATGGGAGCCGATGCTTTGGAGATGCTTCTGAACCGGATTAACTTGGACGAGCTGTCGTATCAGCTACGTCACCAAGCCGCTACCGATACTTCTCAGCAGCGTAAGGCAGAGGCCTTGAAGCGCCTGAAAGTGGTAGAAGCCTTCCGGGATGCGAACACCCGTATCGAAAACCGTCCCGAATGGATGGTGATACGCATGGTGCCCGTTATACCGCCAGAACTTCGCCCATTGGTGCCTCTGGATGGTGGACGTTTCGCTACTTCCGATTTGAATGATTTGTATCGTCGGGTAATTATCCGTAACAATCGTTTGAAGCGTCTGATCGAAATCAAAGCGCCAGAAGTGATCCTTCGTAACGAGAAAAGGATGTTGCAGGAAGCTGTGGATTCCCTTTTCGACAACAGCCGTAAGGTGAATGCAGTGCGGTCTGAAGGTAACCGTGCCTTGAAATCTCTTTCCGATATGTTGAAAGGTAAGCAAGGACGTTTCCGTCAGAACTTACTTGGTAAGCGTGTCGATTATTCGGGTCGTTCGGTTATTGTGGTTGGTCCTGAGCTAAAACTACACGAGTGTGGTTTGCCTAAGGATATGGCTGCAGAGCTTTTCAAACCTTTTATTATTCGTAAGCTTATTGAGCGGGGAATCGTAAAAACGGTGAAATCGGCCAAAAAGATCGTAGACCGTAAGGATCCTGTGATTTGGGATATCTTGGAAAACGTGTTGAAAGGGCACCCTGTGTTGCTCAACCGGGCTCCTACACTTCACCGTCTGGGTATTCAGGCTTTCCAGCCTAAGCTGATAGAAGGTAAGGCGATCCAGTTGCACCCCTTGGTATGTACGGCATTCAACGCTGACTTTGATGGTGACCAGATGGCCGTTCACGTGCCGCTAGGTCAGGAAGCCGTTTTGGAAGCCTCGATGTTGATGCTCTCGTCGCATAATATTCTTAACCCTGCCAACGGAGCGCCTATTACGGTACCTTCCCAAGACATGGTGTTGGGGCTTTATTATGTAACCAAAGGCCGTGTGAGTACTCCGGAATATCCGATTATGGGTGAAGGGAAAATATTCTATGGTCCCGATGAAGTCATTATCGCCATTAATGAAGGCAAGCTTTCGAAGCACGCCAACATCAAATGTAAACTAAGAGTCCGTAATGATGACGGTACTTTCGCAGATAAAATTATTGATACCGTGGCCGGACGTATCCTGTTCAATCAGGCCGTTCCTGAGTCAGTAGGGTATATCAACGAGTTGTTGACCAAAAAGAAACTTCAACAAATCATTGGCCATGTATTTAAGATGGCTGGGGTGGCTCGTTGTGCGCAGTTCCTCGATGAAATCAAAGAACTTGGTTTCCAAATGGCCTTTAAAGGTGGTTTGTCTATGGGATTGAACGACGTAATGGTTCCCGATGAAAAAGAGAAACTTATTGAGCAAGCGAAACTAGACGTAGAAAATGTCTGGAGCAACTACTTGATGGGTCTTATCACCGAGAACGAACGATATAACCAGGTTATTGATATCTGGACGCGGGTCAACTCTCGTATTACCGAGACCTTGATGAAGCAACTAGAGACCGATCAGGGTGGATTTAACTCCATCTATATGATGATGCACTCCGGTGCTCGTGGTTCTCGTGAGCAGATCCGCCAGCTAGGTGGAATGAGGGGTCTTATGGCTAAGCCGCAAAAGAACATTGCTGGTGGTGCTGGAGAGATCATCGAAAACCCTATTCTTTCTAACTTTAAAGAAGGGCTCGATGTATTGGAGTACTTTATCTCTACCCACGGTGCGCGGAAAGGTCTGGCAGATACCGCCTTGAAAACGGCCGATGCAGGTTACCTAACCCGTCGTTTGCACGATGTGGCTCAGGATGTGGTGGTAGTGGAAACCGATTGCGAAACCCTTCGTGGGATTCAGATCGCCGCCTTGAAGGACAACGAAGACATTGTAGAACCACTGTCTGAGCGTATTTTGGGCCGGGTAAGTGTTCATGATATCTACGATCCTTTGTCCAACGAACTAATCGTAGCTTCGGGCGGGGAGATCACCGAGGAGATCGCCAATTATATAGACGAGACCAGCATCGAGACCGTAGAAATACGTTCGGTACTGACTTGTGAAACTCGTAATGGAGTATGTGCCAAGTGTTATGGACGCAGCCTTGCTTCGGGCCAGATGGTCAACATTGGAGAGTCTGTTGGGGTTATCGCCTCTCAGTCGATCGGTGAGCCAGGTACACAGCTTACCCTTCGTACTTTCCACGTCGGTGGTACGGCCTCCAACATCTCTGTAGATGCCAATATCAAGTCGAAATTCGACGGGATGGTGCAGTTCGAGGATTTGAGGATGGTGAAGTCTGTCAATCAAGAAGGCGATGACGTTACAGTAGTAATGGGTCGTTCGGGTGAGGTGAAGATCGTTCATCCGGAAACCAAGCAACTCTTGATCAGCAATAACGTACCTTATGGTGCGCAGTTATTGGTAAAAGAAGGGGAGTTGGTATCCAAAGGACAAGAACTATGTACCTGGGATCCCTATCACGCAGTTATCCTTTCCGAATTTACCGGAGCGGTATCTTTCGATGCCATCGAAGAAGGTATTACTTATCGGGAAGAATTTGATGAGCAGACAGGCTTCCAGGAGTCGGTGATCATCGAAACTCGTGATAAAACCAAGAACCCGGCCATCGTTGTGACGGGTAAGAGTACCCTTCTGAAGGATCAGACCGAAAAAGGTTATAACCTTCCGGTAGGAGCACGTTTGGTAGTGAAGAGTGGTACTTCCGTTAAGGCTGGTCAACCACTTGCCAAGATACCTCGTGTGGTAGGAAAGACCCGCGATATTACTGGGGGTCTGCCGAGGGTAACCGAGCTTTTCGAAGCCCGTAACCCTTCTAACCCTGCTACAGTAACCGAAATTGATGGTGTAGTATCGTATGGTGGTGTAAAAAGAGGTAATCGGGAGATTCATATAGAATCCAAAGATGGTACTCAACGCCGCTACATGGTAGCGCTTTCGAAACATATCCTGGTTCAGGATGGTGACTTCGTAAGGGCTGGAGATCCACTTTCTGATGGAGCCATTACCCCTGCCGATATCCTTTCTATCAAAGGGCCAACAGCCGTTCAGGAGTATTTGGTAAACGAGATTCAAGAAGTATACCGTCTGCAAGGGGTGAAAATTAACGATAAGCACATCGAGTGTATCGTTCGCCAAATGATGCAGAAGGTAGAGATCTTGGATGCCGGTGATACCAACTTCCTAGAGATGCAGCCAGTAGACCGCGTTGTTTTCCGTGAGGAAAATGATAAGATTATCGATATGAAGGTAGTGGAAGATGCTGGAGATTCAGAGACGCTGAAACCTGGTATGATCATCACGGTGCGTCGCCTAAGAGATGAAAACTCGAGCCTGAAACGCCGCGATATGAAACTCGTGGTTGCCCGGGATGCCCAAGCCGCTGTGGCTAAGCCCACCTTGATGGGGATTACTCAGGCATCGCTTGGTACCGAAAGTTTCGTTTCTGCTGCTTCTTTCCAGGAGACTACTAAAGTACTGAGTGAAGCCGCCGTAAGGGGTAAACGCGATGAATTGAAAGGATTGAAAGAGAACGTGATCGTAGGTCACTTGATCCCTGCCGGAACGGGTATGCGTAAATACGTAAACCTAATGGTGGGCTCTAAAGAGGAGTTCGATGCCTTGACAGAATCGAGGGAAAAGCAAGCACGCAAAAAACGTGAGATAGCGTAACCAAAGCGATTGATATAAACGAAAAATGCCGGCCCCCATCAGGGTCGGCATTTTTTATGCCCAAAGCCAGCTGTCGATATTTTGTGCTCTTGATGACTGGTTAGGTATTTATTGTTAAATTTATGCCGAGCAATCTTAATCAAAGGAGGAAGAAACGGAAGATATTCCGTTTTGGTAGGCCCCAAACCTATAAACAAATGCAAGAATCAGAAAAGGAAAACGAACAGCAGATCAATGTGGAGCTTTCCGAAGAAATGGCTGAAGGAGTATATTCTAACTTGGCCATGATCGCCCATTCGAGTAGTGAATTCATTCTGGACTTTATCCGTCTGATGCCCGGTGTTCCCAGGGCTAAGGTGAAGGCTCGGGTGATTCTTACTCCCGAACATGCCAAACGACTTATAGCCGCTCTGAAGGACAATATTGACAAATATGAGGACCAATATGGCCCTATTCAGAATTCCCAGGATGCCGATCATCAGTTCAACTTCCCGATTAGTTTCGGAGGGCCTGGTGGAGAAGCATAAGCTAGGATAGGTAACTATAAAAAGAAAGGGTCAACTGGTCGGCCTATGCCGCTCAGTCAACCCTTTACTATGCCTTAGCAATATGGCTACAACCGTATAATTTCGGCTCCTATAGCATTTAGGCGGGTGTCAATGTATTGATATCCGCGGTCAATCTGCTCGATATTATCGATGATGCTGACGCCCTTGGCCGACATGGCCGCAATAAGCAAGGCTACCCCCGCACGAATGTCGGGAGAAGTCATCCGTATACCCCTAAGCTGCGTTTCGCGGTTATGCCCAATCACGGTGGCCCTATGCGGGTCGCAAAGAATAATCTGTGCGCCCATTTCTATTAACTTGTCCACAAAGAATAACCGACTTTCAAACATTTTTTGATGGATCAGTACCGTTCCTTGGGCCTGGATCGCCGTTACCAAAACAATACTGAGCAGGTCGGGCGTAAACCCTGGCCAGGGAGCATCTGCTACCGATAGGGTAGAGCCATCCAGGTAGTTTTCGATGCGGTAATGTTCCTGAGCTGGGATAAAGATATCGTCATTCCGAAACTCCATTTGGATACCTAGTCTTTTGAAAACATCGGGTATGATGCCCAGTTCAGCAATCCTACAATCTTTAATCGTGATTTCTGATTGGGTCATGGCGGCAAGGCCAATAAAGCTACCAATTTCAATCATATCGGGTAAGATGGTATGTTCGGTGCCTTTCAGCGCCGTTACCCCTTCTATCCGTAGCAAATTGGAGGCAATACCGGTGATTTTGGCCCCCATCCGGTTGAGCATCTTAGCCAATTGTTGTAGATAAGGCTCGCAAGCGGCATTGTATATGGTAGTTTCCCCTTCGGCCATCACCGCAGCCATCAATATATTGGCAGTTCCGGTTACCGAAGCTTCATCCAATAACATAAAGGTACCTTTCAGATTGTCGGCATCGACCTTGTAAAACCCACCATCTTCTCGATCATAGCTAAAGGTGGCTCCTAGCTTCTCGAAGCCCAGGAAATGAGTGTCCATCTTACGGCGGCCAATTTTGTCGCCTCCTGGCCGTGGAATACGCCCTTTACGGAACCTGGCGAGCATAGGCCCTAGCAACATCACCGACCCCCTTAAGGCTGCGGCTTTTACACGGTATTCTTCCGTCTCCAGATAGTCTAGATGGATATCGTCGGCCTGAAATTGGATCGATGAAGGAGTCAACCTTTTTATCTTAACCCCTAGGTCGCCTAATAAATGGATGAGCTGATTGACATCCCGGATATCTGGGATATTATGTATGGTAACCACCTCGGGGGTAAGCATTACAGCACAGAGGATCTGTAATGCCTCGTTTTTTGCTCCCTGGGGTATTATTTCTCCTTTGAGACGTTGATCTCCAGTGATTTTGAAAGACGCCATGATAATGTTAAGCGAAATGAATAAGTATGAAGAACGAGATATATGGGTGGTGTGGAACGTACCAACAACATCTTCTCAAAACGATCGGATGTTGTTGCTAACCCTTACATGCATTACATGCTTGTTTTTTTGCGGTTCCGGTTATTTTTGTATTTGTTATTGGGCCGGTTTCGGTTCTGCTGGCCTTGAGACCCGTGGCGCTCCTGATTGGGTGCCCTAAAGTTGGTTTGGTTGGCTCTGTTGCGTTCATGAACATTGGTGTTCCTGTCCTTAGGAGTCGACTCCACAGGGCCTTTGGTTTTGATATGCTCGATTTCTTCCGCCAACTTCCCCTTCGCAAGTCTTTCTAATTGCCCAATAATCACGTGATCTTCTGGGTTATCTTTGTTCCAAGTATTGAAAAAGGAACGCATCAAGCGAAAAATATAGGAAACAAAAGCGAGCCTATCTTCGGGGTCCTCTACCTGAATGGCCTTCTCTAACAGCAAATCGATATTTCTTCCGTAATGGCGGAAAGAAAGATTATGCTGATTGTAGCCTACAGTAAGGGGTTTCTTGCCCAGTAATTCTTTGGATGGTGGGGGATAGGGACTGTCTACGTCCAGTTCAAAGCCCGACATGATGTACAAGTCGTCCCATAGCTTATTGGTATAGTCTTGGTTATCCCTCATGTTCGGATGGATTTGACGCATGAGTTCCACCAAGATATGCGCGTATAAGGTGCGTTTGGCCCGATCTTCCATTCTTACGATCTGATCGGCTAGCTTTTGTACGTTACTACCGTATTCTTTCAAGGAAATTTTGTTTAAAGACTTTACAAAAATAAGAAGTTTTGATGAAACTTTTAAGGCAAAATGCAATGCCTCAAAATCCCGTCCCACCATATATTCTCTACCAGCAGTAGTTGGCCTCTTAGGTTGGTACCTGGAATAAGCTGTACCCATGACAGAATAATCCATAAAAGGCCTAAGGTCACGACTCTGGCGTTGGGCTTCTGCTGGGCCAACCAATATAAAAGGGCCCACCATATTAAAACCATAAACGGTGCCAGTAGCCTGTAGCCCGGAGCATCGAAAGGGCTAATAAGCCGCAAGGTAAACAAAAAAATCAAGTAAGTAAAACCAACCCTCAGGGTTCCCCATGGCCAAAATGATCTCCTGTTAGGAAGTGGGATTTTGTTTTTTTTAACTTCAAAACCGATCCCAATGAGCAACAGTAGCCTCATGGGGGCCAACACGTTGGCTAAGGTAACCTCAGCCGTAGCCTCGATGTCGTAGCCCAGAAGGGACTTGGATATGCCTGCGGCGAAAAGTCGAATGTTCTCAAATAGAGCACCATCTAGCAGGATCCTTTCACCACCATATCGCTCGCCCGACCAGTGTAGGTTGGCCTGCCAGTATCCCAGCAATCCCAAGGTCCATATCCCCGACAGCAGTAGTAGATGCCCATGGTACCGTCGAAATTTATGGTCCATCAAGGCTTGGAAGCTATGGAATAACGCTACCAAAACGATGAAGATACCCGCATAGCGAATGCTTAAAAGGGTAAAGCCGCATAGTAACAATCCTCCAAACTGAATGGTCCCAACATTTTTTTGATACCGCTGGTACTGATCCACCCAAATCAATAGTACGCATATAAACAATGGTTCGGACCAGGTATGGGCCCACAGCCGAAGGAAGGGCCCCCACACCAAAAAACTCCCCAAGAGTAATGCCTTCCTAGGCCCGAAACGGATGCGGATAAAAACGAGTAAAAGCGCTGAGCAAAGTAGGTTAACGATCTTTGAGGCCCAGAGTACTTCCAGGCTAGTCAGCCGGGCCACTAAGGCTATGGATAGGGAATAGCCCGGTGGGAAGGTGCTGTTCCAGCGGTATCCCTCCCCTTCCATCAATACATATCCATGTCCTTCCAACAGGTTTTGTGCCGAAGAAAGGTAAACATGTGAATCGATGGTAGTATAATGGTTGGGGTTGATTGCAATGAGTAACCCCACCATCAAGGCATGGACTAGCCATAGCCCTGTTAGTAAGGTATTGTACTTGGAATGATTGCTGAAAGATATCATCGTATCCATGGCCGTTATGGTAGGTAGAGTAGGCGGCCTACTCGGGGGAAGCCAGGCCATGGCCTAGAAGTATCGGCAGGATAAAATTTATAAAGATATATTCCGGTAGGTCGATAGCCTGGCTCCCAAACGAGCCGGTTGCTTCCTACATGTATTTTTTGAGTAAAATGAGCGATGCTGCGGCCCCAGATATCCTGTATATGAAGGTGAAAAGGGGCTGGTTCCCAAGTCCCTTCCATGATCATCTCGAAAAAGAAAAGGGTTTTAGACGGGTTGGGGCTTACTTGGAAACTTTGCAAGCGCCACGATTGCTGTACCCTAAAATAAATTTCATAGTCTTGAGCCCAGTTCTGACTTTGGTCTTTGGTCGAGGCCAATAAGTAATAGCTACCCTCGTCCAGGGTTGTAGGAAGGTGAAGCCTGATCAGCAACGTGCCATTCGGGAGACGCTCCCAGGAAGCCTCGTTGAAATACACCCTTTGTCGGAAACAGTTCGGGCAGTCCTTCTGGAGCCATAATAGGATGGCAGTGGTGTCGGTAAGGGGAAGGGAATTATTATTGTCGCGGAGGGCTATGAGTAGCTCGGCTCCCGGGGCTACCGGGCCCCCATTTACCGGAATTTGCCCGTCGAGCCATATTTGTAGGGTCGGTGGAACGCCGTCGGGTATTACCTCAAAGGAAAACTCCTGTGTGTTATTATGAAAATATGCCTCAGGTAAATAGGTTGAGTTACACGTAACCGTTACTTCGTTGAGTCCCACTCTTCCTAGGCTCTGGTACCCTACAGGGTAAGTTATACGTTCATTTCCTTTTATGGGGGCTATTATTTGGATCATTTCTTCTATTCGATCGTCATTTCTGACCGTGGTACTGATGCTGACGGAGTCGGAGAAGGAAGTAGGCGAAATATTTAGAAATTCTACGGTAGTCGTGAAAGTGCCGCCTTCCAGTAAGCTTGAGGTCGTTTTTGACTTGGCTAAGGCCATTATTTCGGGAGGTTGTGGGGGAGCGTCTATCCCCGGGTCGTGATGGATGGCTCTGGGAGGAGAAGGCCTGCCTACATCGCCGTTCATCCATACCCGCCAATAGGTAAGCGAGCCGGGGGGTAATTGGATGCGGCAGTCTGCCAATCGCGCTTTCGCTACGATAGACTGTATATGAGGGTTTTTAGTAAACGAGCTGTCATTAGCCCATTGGAACACGACCGTCCCGTCGGCTTGGTCGTGCGGAGCTTGAGCAATGAGGTCGACCTGGGTACGATTGGTACTAAAGCCTGTAGTGGGGAGCAAGGGGGTGGCGCCGCCGAAGGGTAAATATAGCGGGAAGGTGAATCGGTTATTGTCTTCGTTTTCCTCATCGATGAGGTTTTCAGGGTCTATGGTCAGCTCCCAGGATTCTAATCCGGCTTCGGTGAAAACGTTGGGAATCCGGATCATTAATGTTTGGGCATTACGGCTCAAGTGATAACGAGAATGATGGTGAAAGACAGCCTGCCGGGTAGAAGTCCGGCTAACAGAAATAGCAACCGAGTCGGGGTTTAGTCTTCCAAAATTTGCCAAACTTACCCGCAATACGAGCGAGTCACTATAGGTAGTGGGTTGATTTCCGCGTTCATCCGTTATGGTCATCCGATGGTTATACCAGGTGTAGTCCGCTTTTTGTGCCGGGAAGATGGCTATGGCAGGGTCGCCCTGCAGGTTCATTTGTTCGGCCGTTATGCCATCGTAGATGCTCGAATTCCGGTTCATATACCTGCTTATGGCCTCCTTTTGGATATCGCCAAACCCTTGGCTATTAAAATTGGAGTCGGCCAGGACCTCATAGAAGCTCTGGCTGTAGCGCCGGAGCGATGTTGTCCGCCCATTATGGGTGTGTGCAATGGCCAATACGGCGCCCTTTTCTGGAGCCAATATCCAATCGTTGGTAATGGTTTTTTCCCTATAAAAAATATTTCCTGTAGCGCATCCATTGACCAACAAAGCCGGGTAGTAGGGGGCATTCTGATAATGACGCCGGGCGTCGGTAGCGAAACCTATATCGAGGTCTGTTTGGTTTAAGCCCGTATGCCCAAACATGGTTACGAGGGCCACTCCCTGGTTAATAGGCCCGTCGATGGCGATCTGCTCAACTGCCCGTTCCGAAACCTTAGACAGGGTCTCGATCTGAGGTGCCAGATTGCTTTGATGGAGTATTTCGGCAAACCGATCGACATATTCTCGAAAGACCGAAATCTCGGCCCGCGATCTTCCCCCACTCAAATGTAGGATACGTTTCCGCCAGCTAGCCGCTTTTTTTTCGGATTCCAAGGCTACTACCTTCTGTAGGTAATCCATAACGGACTGAGACTGGTCGGTATTGAGCCTTCCTATAGGGATGAGGGGTATAAAAGTACCGCTGCCATTCAGGTTCATGCTCAGCGCGATGTCCGATCCGGGCCAGCCCGCATTCGGGATCATATCGATGTTTCGGGGTTGGGCGAGTTTTCGGGCCGTTTGAGGATCTATGGATTTGCCGATCAGGAATACATATTTTAAGGGGCTGCGCTCTGCCAACCAGCCGATCAGCTGGCGGATGGCTAGGGGGCTTGATTCTCCATAATTGAATCGGTCGAACACCTCCTGTATATCCATAACAAGCGGATGGAAGTGGCCCCCCGGGGCTGAGGCGCGATAATCGGCGTAGGCCCTTACCGGATCCGTTCCTGCTATGGGTTTACGCAAGCTAGGGTGGGTGATGATGAGGTAATCGGCGGCCACGTAGTCGATGGGATCGAAAACTACTTTTTGGATATGCGCTATTTTCATAAACTTCCTGACCGCCACGATCTGCCTCGAGTGGGTGGCTATGCCTGTCGGCCCAGCTTGCAGCTTACTGACTTCTCCTCCTTCGCCTATTGAATAATACGTCCAGGTGCTATCGGCTATTACCTGCCAATTGAAAGCGGCTGATTGTTGGAAATACAACGTTTTTTGAGCCGTGCTGTCCTGTAGGTGGCTATATTGCGGGTAGCTCCATTGAACGTACGAAATGGACGTAGAGCCACTAAGTGGAAAGGCCATTAAGACTATTTTGTTATCTGCCCCGATATCTTCGGGCAGCAGGGTGGTTTGGAAGGTGGCCGTTTCGTAATTGGCCCAGTCTAATTGGCCTAGGAAACGACCTGGGGTGGGGCCGCTCCCCATATAAAAATCAACTTGATGGTAACCTGCCCCGAGCCCTACCATCATTACTTTCACTTGGGATAGCTGAAACCGGGAGTTTACCGCTTGGTTAAGCGCCAAAGTTAGCGTTTGGCCTGTGGAGGGATCTATGGCCGGGCCCGTCCAGCCTTCTCCAGTATCGTAAGCGGTACGCACCGACCCAGTAGGGTAGCTGCTCTCCGCCGGATAAAACTGACCAGCTGGATAATGACTGTTAAAGAGCTGGAGGCTTTGTTCAAAATGAAAATCCAACGCCTCTTGGATATGGTATAGAGGCTCCTGACGAATTCGTAGGGCAGGTGTGGGAACCGGGTGCCAGGACAAGAAATAGGAGGCCGTGTCGGAGTATAGACTATAGTAGGCATGTGGCATGGCTGTTGGGCTCGTATAAAGCGAAATGTCGTTGGCGCCATCATTTCTTTCACCATAAAAAACAAGGTCGCTAAGCCTGCCCGAGTCGGTTTCGGTGATCTGTAAGGGGCATTCCCGCCCCCTCCGGTAGAGGCGGTAGTTGGCCATAGGCAGGTCGCTAACCTCAATACCGGCCAGCACGAGTTCCTTAGAAGTTATTCGGTAAAAACCGGTTTTTGAAACGGATATTTTTAGATAAGGTTGGCCCGTGTTAATCCATCCCTGGGGGTCCACAGATTGTCCCTGCAGCAGTAAGCAGTCCCCCAACAGGAGGATAACGATAGCTATGCCAGAAATCGATGGGATCCATTTCATAACCAATAGACTAATAGGCTATTAAGTTACTATTTTTCTGGGGTATATTATTGCTTTCTGGTAAATATGTTCATTGAAAAAGCGTATTCATGGGACTGGTCGGCACCGTGGTAGACCGACGTGCCGAGCCGCCAAAGGTCGCGCCCAACCTCTGGGAAAAACGCATCACCATCTAGCTGCGCATGAACGACCGTCAGATAGAGGATGTCGGCCAAAAGAATGGCCTCCTTAAAGACACTCGCCCCACCGAGTATAAATACCTCCTCCTCATCGTGCAGTATACCCAGAGCACGCTCTAAATTGTCGGTCCTAATGGCCCCCGAGAATTCGGTCTGCTGGCGACTGAGCACGACATTTTTATAGGTCGAGTGTAGGGCATCGGGTGCTTCGTAGCTTTTGCGGCCCATTACAAAGGCTTTTCCGTCGGTAATTTTCCTGAAATTTTCCCATTCGTCAGGTAGATGCCAAGGTAATTGGTTGTTGCGACCAATAACGTGATTCTCACTCATGGCGGCTATGATACTAATTTTTGGTGTCATAGGTGTGTAGTTATAATATGATTTAGATATAGACAATTTATGGTTTTATTTGGAATTTTAAATGGGTGCGTAAATATATCTGCCATTTATCCTGAAATTGAGCCATTCAACAGGAATCCATCTTTTAATTAGCACAGTACCTTGCATCACAAAGTACCTGTGTATACCTTTGTATTATTAGTCGTGCAAAAGGACACGTTTGCCGCTATTAGCCATGAACAAGCAATTGCCTTATTTTAAATGAAAGAGATATGAACATAGAAAATGCCCAGGTGCAGATGCGTAAGGGGATTCTCGAATTCTGCATTCTGCACATCATATCGAGGGGGGAAGTATATGCCTCAGATATGTTGGATGAGTTAACCTCTGCCCGGATGATGGTGGTAGAGGGGACCTTGTATCCATTATTGACGCGTTTGAAAAATTCGGGTTGGTTGGAATACAAATGGGTGGAATCCTCTTCGGGGCCTCCCAGGAAGTATTATGTATTGACCGAAGAAGGGAAGGTATTTATGGAGGCCATGGAGACCACCTGGTTCGACCTGGCCGATTCCGTTTCATATGTCATAAAACGCACCGAGGAGATCCGATCCAAGGGTGTGCAACCATCTTGATCCTAACTGATCCCATAACGATATTGATTTCAGCATCATGAAAAAGACAATCAGCATAAATATAGGTGGCATCATCTTCCATATTGAGGAAGACGGCTACGAGAGGCTTAAGAACTATTTGTCCTCCATTCAACGATACTTCAGTGGCTTTGCCGATAGCCAAGAGATCGTTTCGGATATTGAAGCACGGGTAGCCGAAAGATTTTACAACAAGCAAAAGGCCGATTCGAAGCAAGTTATTTCTCTCGTGGACGTAGAGGAGTTGATAGGGGCCATGGGTACGGTAGCCGACTTTCAAGAGTTAGAGGAATCTGAAGATATATTGGCCGATCCTTTGGAGGTTACCAATGGGGAGTCGACCGAGGGGGAGCCATCACATTCCAAATCCCAGGGTACCTTTGCTACCCCTCAGGAAGAGCAAGCGAGGTTTGCTCCTAAGGATCCCCGCAAGTTTTATCGGGATCTGAAGCGTAAACTAATTGGTGGGGTAGCCGCAGGCTTAGCCAATTATTTTACCGTCGATCCTATCTGGGTCCGGTTGGCTTTTTTAATCTGTGTGGTAGGCCTACCGGCTGGTTCTGGAATGATGAATTTAAACCTAGAAGATGAGCTAGGGCCTATTTCGGGAATTATCGTGCTGGTTTACCTGGCCATGTGGGTGGCCTTCCCGGGCTCCTCTACCTTGGAAGAGGATACCAATATCAAGAAGTTTTACCGCGACCCCGACCGTAAAGTGGTAGGTGGGGTAGCAGCGGGGATCGCCTCTTACTTTGGGATAGACCTGGGCGTGGTTCGTTTTCTATGGGTACTTTCCATTTTATTTTTCGGGACAGGGCTACTCATCTACATCGTCCTATGGGTGATAGCCCCTTCGGCCAACACCCTTACCGAAAAAATGGAAATGCAGGGGGAACCCATTACGCTTTCCAATATTGAATCGAATATCAAGCAAAGCCTAAATTTGGATGCGGGAGCGGGAGAAGAGCCCGTCGCTTCTAAGATCGTACTCTTCCCTTTCCGGGCTATCGCCTTGATTATTGCAGCCCTGGGCAAAATTTTTAAGGGGCTAGGCCCTATCCTCCGGGTATTTGTGGGGGTAATATTGGTAGGCTTTTCCGCTACCGCCTTATTGGGGATACTCATAGCGGCTAGTGTAGCCTTAGGGGTAACTTCGGCGGTTCCTCTGGAGGGGATGCCTATTCCTTTTTTGATTTTTCAGGAGCTTCCAGCTAGTCTGATCATATCGGCAATCTTGTTGGCCATCATTCCCTTAATAGCCTTTTTAATGCTGGGGTTGACCCTTTTGGGCAACCGTCGCATCGTTCCACCGTCGGTTTGGCTTACCATGGCCGGATTATGGATCGTCGGCATCATAGGGTCTACCATTGGAGGCATTGCCTACCAGCGCAATTTTGCCACCAGAGGTGAAGTAGTACAGACAGAAATGCACCAGTTGCCCAATGGAATCCTGAGGTTCGATAAGGTAGACGACTATGAGGTAGACCATCTGGACCTGGATATCCGGTTGGCAGCGTATGCAACCCAAGATAGCCTAAAGATAGAAAAGAAAATGTACTCTAGAGGACGTAACAAGGAAGAGGCCAAACGAATCGCCGCCAAGCTGACTTACCAAGCCGTATGGCAGGACTCTACCCTGGTGTTCCATGAAGGACCCGAATTGGGGGCTTTGTCTAGCTTCAGAAACCAGAGGATCGGCCTGACGGTCTTCATTCCTTACGATCGGCCTTTCATCATGAGTGAGCGTTTTTACCATGCTAGCCAGCACTGGGGCGATGGATTTTCGGCCATGAAACGGTACAACCTCGACGAGGACGATGTGGATTGGAACGGACTTCGGTGGGTCATGCTCCGCGACTCGGGGCTGGTATGCACCAACATTCCCGAACGGTTTTTGAGAGACGAAGAAGAAGGAGGTCAGTCTTACTCTTACGACGACTCCGACAGTGAGCTGGATATGGGAGAAAGGGGTACTTATATCAAACAATTTCCAGTTGACGATTTTAACAAAATCGATTTGGGAGGTGCTTATGTGATTAGCATTCGCCAAGGTACGGAGTACCGCATCACGGCCGATGGAGAAGTAGATGACGTGGATGATATTGAGGTGCGCGTAGACAATGGGACCTTGAAAGTAAACCGTTCCGACGATTTTAGCATATTTGGTAATAACAAATGGAAAAGGGTAGGGCTGGTGATCACCACGCCCAACCTGGAGCGCCTCGAACTATCGGGTGCCAATAAAGCTAGGGTATCGGGTTTTAAGGGTCTTAATAAGCTGTATGTCGATGTGAGTGGGGCTTCTCAGACGGAGATTGACGTGGAAACGAACCAACTCCTTGTGGATATGTCGGGCGCCTCCAAGCTGACCTTGAAGGGGTCGGCCAGCCAAGTCGAATTGGACATTTCGGGGGCTTGTAAAGTCGATGCCACTCGTATGGGGATAGGAAGTGCGCGTGTCTCCGCATCGGGTGCTTCCCGAGCCGAAATGGGCCGGGTAGGTAATATTGAAAAGCACACTTCTGGCGCTAGCAAGGTAGAGGTGAACCAATAGTTTCTTTCTGATTGGTTTTAATTTAATAGGAAGGGGTGCAACATTTTAATAAATATTACATCTATCATAAAAAACTAAAAATATGAAAACCAATATACTGACCTTACTCTTTTTCTTGGCCCTTTCAATAATGGTAAGTGCTCAAGATACCCGCCAGTTTACTGAAAAGGGCTTCACCCGTATTTCTATGGGTAGTGCCTTTAAGGTGAATGTGGAACAGGGGGCCAATTTTAGGATCGTAGCTACAGGCCGGCAAGAGGACCTGTCGGCCCTAAAGGCCACGGTAAAAGGAGGGACTCTTAGCCTGGGGTATGATAATAATATCAGGCAAAATAACCGGAGCGAAGTGAAGATTAACATTATAATGCCTAGCTTGGAAGCTGTTGATTTTTCAGGGGCCAGCAAGGTCAATGTAGGACGGTTTTCTGGGGCGAAAAATATAGACGTCGAGGTGTCAGGTGCTTCTAAGGTGATGATGGATTTGTCGGCCGATAAAGTAGCGGTTTCCCTTAGTGGGGCCTCAGGACTCGGCCTGAAAGGATCTTGTGCCGTCTTGAATGGAGAAGTATCGGGAGCCTCGTCTTTGAAAGCGATGGAGCTAATCTGTGAAGAGGTCATTATAGAAGCTTCTGGGGCTAGTAGTGCCCAGGTAGTTGCTCAAAAAGAACTTAGAGCGGAGGCTAGCGGAGCCAGTAGTGTGAGGTATGCGGGTGCGGTCAAAAATGTGCAGTCGCATACTTCGGGTGCTAGCTCGGTGAAGCGTAAATAAGGTAACGTTTTTAGCTAAATAAAAAGAAAGTCGGTGAAAGCCGACTTTTTTTATTTATCGGGATAAAAATAGGGTGTATCCCCAATTTTTCCGTTTATGTAATTCTCGAAATGATTACTTCCTAGTAAATTTACATTTCCTATCTGAAAATGCAAAGCTAAAACCAATTGAATTCCTCAAGGATAACTAAGCGATCTCCTGCCGCAACGGGCCCTTGAAAATCGAAAAGGGAAAAGTAAATTTGAATGAATAATTATCCCCCGTCAGTGTTTGTTTTATATACCCAACTATGCCCCAAATGGCAAACCTGATTACCCAAATCTTGATAGAGAGCAGGTGCTTTCCTTGCTCTGGGATAAACTATAGTCCGCCTGGAATGCTGCTGAGGTAGCGGTAGGCGTTTGGAGTAATCTATTAGGGAAATGACAGGGGTTGATTTTGCACGAAATTGGGACAAAGTTACTGCACAGACTTAATGGCATCGAGCCAGATAATGACGATGCTCCTTGTTCCATAGTAGTGTGTTTAAGTTTTATTGGTAGGCCGATCGGAATGCTTTTTATGGACAACTTGGCGGCAGGAAGCAATACTAGCCCGTTCTAGGAACACTTCCCTATCGTGGGGAATACGTATCCGGTATCCCTACCTAGCGCATACTGTAGAAGAGGGTAAATTTATAATTTTTGGATATTTATAGCCAAACTAAAAAGACAGCGTTCTCATCGTATTAGTCCTTGAAGTGCAATCCAAAAACTATGTAGGCTACAAAACATGTCGTTTTATACCGGGCGCCGGCCGTTTTGTGCTAAAAATGGTGAGGTAGGCCCCAATAGGTCATGGCTCATCATGGCAGCATAGGCCCAAAGCTGAGTGACGGTACAGCCGATATCGATAAAATATTTTCAAAGTTTAGCCTACTTCCCTATTTTCTTTCGTTTATTACTCGTACAATTTTTTTAAAAGATAGCATTTTACCTCGACCCGGCGCATATTTGTGTCCTGACAAAGAAACTACACTATGAAGTACCGCATACTATTCACCATTATTTTTACCTTAAGTGCTATAAGCCAATCTTTTTCACAAGGTTATAGCAAATCGGGACAGCGTTATGTGCAGCCCTTTGGCCAGATGAGCCTAACTGTTGGCCTTGGAGTGGCCTATTATATGGGCGATCTGCGCGATGGGATCGATATGAAACACCTCGGATTGGGGCCGTCTATTTCCCTAGGAGGGCAGTTTCGGCTTAGCGAAAATTTTAGTGCTCGAGGCGAGTTTCGCTACTATCAGGTAAAGGCGGATCAACAATACTCTAAAAACTATCAAAATAACCTTTCTTTTAGGACCCGCAACCCCGATATCAATCTGGGGATCCAGGCCGACTTGTTTGGCTATAACCGCCATGCCCCCATCAATCCCTATTTGTTTGCTGGGGTGGGGGCCACTTTTATGACGCCGAAGGCTAAGTTGGGAGATAACTGGTATAGTTTGGCGCCTCTGATGACCGAAAATGAAAAGTACAACCGACTACCTTTGGTGTTTACCGGCGGTATTGGGGTGTCTGTCAAGACGACGGACAAGCTCAGCCTGGGGCTTGAGTTATGCAATAATTTTGTCAACTCCGATTACCTCGACGACGTGAGTACAACTTATCCCGATCCCGACGCCTTGGCCTCCGACTTGGCACGTCAGCTCTCCGATCGATCGCCTGAGATTGGCCTGCCTCCTCGCATGGTAGGGGGGCTGCGGGGAGGAGCCGCAGTGAAAGATAGCTATCTGTTTTTCCAATTCAGAGCGCAGTATATGCTGGGCAATCTCCAGCAAGCACGAGCTCGTAAAAAGCTAAGGTGTAACCCTATTTAATAAGGCTTGCCCTTGAGGTGCACAGGCTTGGGTTTTTCCTTTTTTAAAATCCTGAATGGTGACCGAATAGTTTTTCTTAAAGGACTTCGACAAATGGCTGGAATCGGTAAAGCCTAACATATAGGCGATTTCCTTGATGGAGTATTGGCTGTGCTTGATGTAGCTCTCGGCCAATTTGAGTTTGGATTTGATGATATACTCTTGAAACGAATATTCCGAGTGTTTTTTAAAGTACTCGCTAAAGTACGTAGGAGCTATATTGAATTCGCTGGCTATAGCCTCTAGGCTTAGCTTTTGCTTGTCGTAGAGGTGATGTTGAATATAGCGGATAATCTCGCCAAACTTATAATCCTTGTTATGGCCTTCATCGACATACCTTTTTTCAATATTTCGGGCCAATATATTCAGCGTACTCATTAATAGACTTTCGATAATCGGCTCCGAATAGTCGTCTTTGGTAAGGTATTCCTGATGGATTTGTTTGATCAAATGAACCAATAGTTCACGTTCCAAGCTGGTGCGGGTCTGGATGATGTCGCCAGCTACCTTATTGTAATTGCTCAATACATAAGATAGTTTTTGAAACCATTCCTTATAATGGCCATGCATGGCCTCTTTGGTGAAATAAAGATCGGTAAACCGAATAAAGTAAAAGGTAGTTCTTTCTTCGATTTTGAAGGAATGACAATCTAGAGGGGGAAGTAGGAAAATATTTCCTTGGGCATAGGGAAACTGCATTTGATTGATACACTGATGCCCCGTTCCTTTGTCTATATAGACCAGCTCGAAAAAATTGTGTTGATGCGGGCGCTTTTGCCAGTGGTCTAGTATCTCAATATGTATTTCAAAAGGTTTTATAGTCTGTTCTATGTGCATAATTTCTCGAAATGGACGAATAATATTAACAAAGATAGTGAATTGGGCTAATTATATGCTTGATGATGAGGTGTAAACCTTTATTTATACCTAGTTTACCAGTTTTTATACCTATGAAGAAAGGAGGAGGTGCCTTAATTTTGTGTAAAATTTAAAACTAACCAAGATCAAATGATGAAAGCCATAGGATTTAAAGAATCGTTGCCCATTACAGAAGAGAATAGTTTTATAGCCTTTGAGACGGAGATACCCACTCCCTCGGGCCATGATCTGCTGGTGAAGATTTCCGCTATTTCGGTGAATCCGGTCGATTTTAAGATACGTCAGAATGCCGCCAAGGATACGGTATTGGACGAACCAAAAATAATAGGCTGGGATGCCGTAGGCGTGGTGGAAGCCGTCGGGGAACAGGTCTCACGGTTTCAGGTAGGGGATGAGGTGTACTATGCAGGAGACCTTACCAGGAGTGGAAGCAATGCCGAATACCAACTGGTAGACGAACGGATTGTTGGTCGCAAGCCGACATCGCTGACTCTAGCCGAAGCGGCTGCCTTACCTCTAACGGCCCTTACCGCTTGGGAGTCCTTATTCGATCGAATAAAAGTAAACCCTGCCACCGATAAAGGCAAAACGGTATTGATATTAGCGGGTGCAGGAGGGGTCGGCTCAATTGCCATTCAGATTGCCAAAAAAGTTGCAGGGCTTACCGTCATCGCAACGGCCTCAAGGCCCGAAACGATAGCATGGTGTGAGGCATTAGGGGCCGATTTTGTGGTGAATCACCGCAATCTGAAAGCCGATCTCGAAACTATAGGCCACGGTCAGGTAGATTATATTCTGGACTTTGTGGATCTGGAGGGCTATTGGGACCTTGCCGCCGAGCTTATCAAGCCCCAAGGACATATTGTATCCATTACAGGAAGTGGTACCCCATTGAATTTGGATGTCCTAAAAACCAAAAGTGTTACCTTTTCATGGGAGTTCATGTACACCCGTTCCATGTATAGCACGCCCGATATGGACCGTCAACACCAAATATTAAATGAAGTGGCCGATTTGTTGGATGCTGGAACCCTTAAGACCACGCTGACCACCGTTTTGGAAGGCTTTACGGTAGCCAATCTTAAAAAAGCGCATCAAATGCAAGAGTCTGGAACTACCATCGGCAAAACGGTCGTTCTCTACTAGTAGATTATCGTCCGCTAAGTTTTCCTTTGGAGGAATGCGATTCATGAAAGCCGGTATATGCCTTGTCTAGAGGCTATATTCTGCTCGAAATTTTGAAATTATGTCATTAACCTATTCAAATATGATGGAGTTGGGGGCTAAGGCCCCCGGCTTTACCTTGCCCGACACCGTCTCTGGGCAGGCCGTCAGCCTATCGGAATGGAAGTCGGAGGTAGGGACAGTAGTCGTCTTTATTTGTAACCATTGCCCTTATGTGCATCATATCAATGCTCCGTTGGTAGCCCTAGCCCATCGCTACCAACAAAAAGGGATTCAATTTTTGGCTATCAGCAGCAATAACGTAGAGACCCACCCTCAGGATGCCCCGGAGCTGATGACCCAGGTGGCCGCAGAGGAAGGCTACCCTTTTCCCTATTTGTACGACCAAAGCCAGGAAGTCGCCAAGGCATATGGGGCCGAATGTACCCCCGATTTTTTTGTGTTTGACAAAGACCTGGCCTGTGTTTATCGGGGTCGGTTCGACGATTCGCGGCCTCAAAAAGACGAAGCAACTGGTAGTGACCTTTCTCAGGCTTTGGATGCCTTCCTAGCTGGCAGGCCAGTGTCCCAAGAGCAACATCCCAGCATGGGTTGTAATATTAAATGGAAATAGGGTTGCTAGTATTAGTGCTGGCTTAGTAAGTCGTTTGTTGATAGTGTATTGTGTAAATGCCGCTCTGAGTAACTATCTTTTGGAGCAAAAAGCTCTTTGAAAATGACACATTGATCACCCGGGGCGTAACAGGACCCGTCGAAGCAATGTCATGCTGATCACGCGGGGCGTGACAGGACCTGTCGAAGCAATGTCATGCTGAGCCTGTCGAAGCACAAAACGGGCCTTCGACAGGCCCAGGCTGACATGTGTAATTTATTGTGAATCAATTTATTGCAAAACATATCAATGTTGGTCTGTCGAGACAATGTCCTGCTGATCACGCAGGGTGTGAAAGGGCTCGTCGAAGCAATGTCCTGCTGATCACGCGGGGCGTGACAGGACCTGTCGAAGCAATGTCATGCTGAGCCTGTCGAAGCACAAAACGGGCCTTCGACAGGCCCAGGCTGACATGTGTAATTTATTGTGAATCAATTTATTGCAAAACATATCAATGTTGGTCTGTCGAGACAATGTCCTGCTGATCACGCAGGGTGTGAAAGGGCTCGTCGAAGCAATGTCATGCTGAGCCTGTCGAAGCACAAAACAGACTTTCAAAATAGAGGTGTTGGTGGTCAGCACATTGATAACTTGTCAACGGCAGCTAAACTTGACAGGCCGTTTAGGCATGGTTATTTCCCCATTACTAAAAATAAATTTTGGTATAAAACCCAAACGGAGAAAATTATGGCAAGCACAATCATTATTAATCCAGCTACCGGCGACAAAGTGGCTGAGTACCAACGTATCAGTTTGGACGATGCCAAGCAGAAGGTGGAAGCGGGGAAGCGCGTATTTGATACCTGGAAACTAAAAAGTTATGAAGAACGCTCGCTGCTCATGCACCGACTAGCCGATGTGCTGGAGCAAAATAAGGAGGAATATGCCCAACTCATTACCATGGAAATGGGTAAGGTGATCGGACAATCGAGAAAAGAAATTGAGAAATGCGTCTGGGTTTGCAGGTACTATGCCGACCATGGACGTTCGCTGCTGCTGGACGAAAGCGTACAGACGGAGGCTACCAAAAGTTATGTTACCTTTCAGCCTTTGGGGGTGATATTAGCAGTAATGCCTTGGAACTTTCCATTTTACCAGGTCATCCGCTTTGCCGCTCCCGCTCTTATGGCAGGCAATACCGGAGTGTTGAAACATGCATCGAACGTACAAGGCTGTGCCTATGCATTGGAAGTAGCCTTCGAAAAGGCTGGTTTCCCTACTGGCGCCTTCGTGAACTTAAACCTTAGCGCGGGGGAGGTCAAAGATATTATTGCCCACAGGCCTATCGTAGCGGTAACCCTGACCGGGAGCGATCCTGCGGGGCGTTCGGTGGCCTCGGTGGCAGGACAAAACCTAAAGAAAACCGTTATGGAGCTTGGGGGTAGTGATGCCTACATTGTATTGGAAGATGCCGATTTAGAGTTCGCCACCGACTTGGCTACCTTGGGTAGGTTGCAAAATAACGGGCAGACCTGCATTGCCGCCAAGCGCTTTGTGCTGCTGGACTCCATTTATGAGGATTTTTTGGAGCTTTTCGCCCAGAAAATGCAAGCGGCAGTGATGGGGGATCCTTTGGACGATAATACTTATTATGGCCCCATGGCGCGAACGGACCTACGCGACGAGATTCACCAACAGGTACTGAAAACCGTTGAGCAAGGGGGGCGCTTGCTATTGGGAGGCGAGGTGCCGCTGGGGCGAGGGGCCTACTATCCTGCCACCATCCTGGCCGACTTAAAGCCGGGCATGGAGGCCTTCGATCAGGAATTGTTTGGTCCGGTTGCCTCGGTAATACGTGCTAAGGATGAAGAGGAGGCCATTGCTTTGGCCAATCATTCGCAGTTTGGACTAGGAGCGGGGGTGATCACCACCGACAAAGCCAGAGGGGAGCGCATAGCCTTAAGGCTGGAGGCGGGTAGTAGCTTCGTTAATAAACTAGTGGCTTCCGACCCTCGAATGCCTTTCGGTGGTATTAAGAATAGCGGCTACGGCCGTGAGCTATCCGGGTATGGGATCCGTGAGTTTGTTAATACGAAATCCATTTGGATCGATTAGTTTTGGCTTATTAAAAGTTCTGCGGATACGCCTAAAAGTAGAAGTTGGCTCCCAACAATATTTTGGAACCGTTCAAAATTGCGTGCCAGTTTTGAGGTATGCAATCGATCAGTAAAGAGTTTAAATCGTTAAAAAAACCTATAAAAGCTAATAATTAGCATGACGAAAGCCCAGCCATTAACCATTGTAGCAAAGATTTACGCCAAGGAACAAACTAAGGACTTGGTAAAAGCCGAATTGATAAAGCTCATAGCGCCTACCAAGGCCGAAGAAGGATGCTTGTGCTACGACTTACACCAAGACTTAGAGAATCCATGCTTTTTTCTGTTTTACGAGACTTGGAGTACCCGGGAGCTCTGGCAACAACATATGAACAGCGAGCATTCGGCCAACTTTGGCAAAGCCACGGAAGGAGCTTTGGCGTCGGTGGCGATCCACGAAATGTCTCAAGTCGTGTAACGGCTTACAGGCGCATCCCCATTGGGGTTGCGTTTTTTTTATTGCTCTTAGAAATAAATCATGATGGATAAAATAAAAATAGGCGCTTCCGATTTGGAAATCGCGCGGATTAACTTTGGAGGAAACGTATTTGGCTGGACTTTGGACCGGCAACAATCTTTCGAAATACTGGACGCCTTCGTTGGGGCTGGATTTAACTTTATCGACACTGCCGACACCTATTCGTGGTGGGTAAATGGCACCGGAGGCCAGTCGGAGTCAATCATCGGAGCGTGGATGAAAGCCCGGGGGAATCGCGAACAAGTGGTGGTGGCTACCAAGGTGGGGTCCGAAACGAAGGAGCACCCCGTCGATATTAGTAAAAAACACCTATTAAAATCGGTGGATGAATCCTTACAGAGGTTACAGACCGACTATATCGATTTGTACTATACCCACTTCGATGATGGCACTACGCCGGTAGAAGAAACCCTATCGGCCTACGACGAGATCGTAAAGGCGGGGAAGGTCCGGTATATTGCCGCATCCAATGTTTCGCCAGACCGTCTGACGGAGTCCTTTGAAGTAGCCGAGAAAAATGATTTTCCTAAGTATGTGGCCTTGCAGCCTCATTACAATCTTGTGGAGCGTGAACAATATGAGACGGAATATGCACCCTTGGTAGAGCAATATGGGATGAGTGTAATGCCTTATTTCTCTCTAGCAGCGGGATTTTTGACTGGAAAATACCGATCCGAGGCCGACCTAAATAAGAGTGTCCGTGGCCAGGGAGCTAAGCGTTATTTGAACGATAAGGGCCTTTCGGTACTTAAAGCCCTGGATATTGTTGCGGCGAGGCATAGCAGCCAAGCAGCTACAGTAGCCTTGGCTTGGCTGTTGGCGCAGCCAGCTATAGCGGCACCTATTGTGAGTGCGACTAGCCAGAGTCAATTGCAAACCTTATTCGACGCCCCCTTGCTAAGGTTGGACGGGGAGGATCTGGCTATGTTGGCGGAAGCTAGCCGGTAAAGTAAGGGGGTTAGAGAAGGGGAGCCACCGGCCGAAGGCGTGTTCGTACTATTGGCTTTGGAGCCTGCTGAGGCGGAGGGTCTTCAGGGCCTTGCTTTGGAATGGGTGGTATTGCCCGGAAGAAACGCCTGCTCACTTTGTTTAGATTGGTAAGTGCTCTAAATTTGTAATGGGTCGCCTTATGGATGTTGCTGGTTAGGCCATCAACAAAAATGAAGCGACCAATTTTTGTATCCTTTCGTAGTATTTGTAGAAAGGATGATGTTTTTTTATCCTTTCACCCATTGTATCGCTCCATAGGCTAGGGATAGTCTCGGCCATTAAAATAGACTTAACCATATGTTGAATCCTAAGACTCCGCAACAGTCGGAGGTTACCATGACCGAAATGGTGCTTCCTAACGACACCAATACCTTGAATAACCTGATGGGGGGGCGCCTGCTGCACTGGATGGATATTTGTGCGGCCATAGCGGCACAAAAGCACTCTAACCGGATCGTGGTGACGGCCTCCGTCGATAATGTGTCCTTTACTGAGCCTATTCGATTGGGCAATATCGTGACTATGAAGGCCGTAGTGACCCGAGCCTTCAATTCGTCAATGGAAGTCCATCTTCAGGTATGGGCTGAGGATATTCCTGCAGGGAAGCGGGTGAGTACCAACAGTGCCTTTTACACTTTTGTGGCCGTCGATCAGAACGGCCGCCCTATAGAAGTTCCTTCCTTGTTGCCAGAGACTGAGGAGGAAGTGGCGCTGTTCGACAGTGCCCTGCGCCGCCGTCAGCTGCGGCTGGTGCTGGCAGGAAGGATGAAGCCCACGGAGGCTAAAGAGTTAAGGTCATTATTTGAAATAGAATAAAATCATAATTGGCGTTATTTTTTGATAATTTTGTGACCTAAATCATCTCATGAATGGGCTTTTCGAAAGTCCGATGACTAAAAAAAATATTCTTATGGCGAAAGAAATCATATATTCAGATAAGGCTCCTGAGCCTATTGGGCCTTATAGCCAGGCAGTAAAAACCAACGGGACTTTGTATGTGTCGGGGCAGATAGCCGCCGAACTTGCTAAGGCGGGCGACATCAAGGCCGAAGCGGGCTTGGTAATGCAGCAAATTGGCCATATTCTGGGTGCAGCAGGAATGTCTTTTTCCCATGTGGTAAAGGCTTCTATTTTTTTGAAAAATATGGCGGACTTTGCAGCGGTCAATGAGGTATATGGTAGCTTCTTTACCAGTGAGCCTCCCGCACGAGAAACCGTACAAGTGGCCATGCTCCCGAAGGACGTAAATGTGGAGATCTCGGTGATTGCCGTAGAATAGGCGACACCAGCGGTGCAGCGGTAGTAATAAATTATTGATGGTGGTAATATTCCTGGCTTTTTTGGCAAGGGTTATCACCGTTCTTCTTTACAAAAAATCAGCAATAAAATAAATGAGTGATCAACCAGTACGGGTACGCTTTGCCCCTAGTCCAACCGGTCCTTTGCATGCGGGCGGTGTGCGTACGGCCCTTTATAATTATCTATTTGCCCGTCAGATGGGGGGTGAAATGCTCCTTAGGATAGAAGATACCGATCAAACCAGGTTTGTACCCGGTGCCGAGCAGTATATATTAGAAGCCCTCAATTGGTTGGGAATCGAAATAGATGAGGGTCCCGAAACGGGTGGGCCACATGCTCCTTATAGGCAGTCGGAAAGAAAGGACATCTATCTGCAATATGCCCTGCAGCTAATTAATGAGGGAAAAGCCTACTACGCCTTCGATACGGCTGAGGAGCTAGATGTGATGCGGAAACGCTTGGAGGCAGCTAAAGTGGCCGCCGTTCAGTACAATGCCATCACCCGCATGGAGATGAGTAACTCCCTTACTTTGCCACCCGATGAGGTGCAGCGTCGCTTGGACCGGGGAGACGCTTATGTGGTCCGTATGAAAATTATGCCGAAAGAAGATGTCCGTTTCAACGACCTCATTCGTGGATGGGTAGTGGTGCACTCCAGCCAGATCGACGATAAGGTGTTGCTGAAGTCGGACGGCATGCCCACGTATCATTTGGCCAATATTGTAGATGACCACCTGATGGGCATCACCCATGTGATCCGTGGAGAAGAGTGGTTGCCCTCCGCTCCGCTCCATGTGCTCTTGTATCGTTATTTGGGTTGGGAGTCGAGCATGCCTAAGTTTGCTCACTTGCCCTTATTATTAAAGCCCGATGGCAACGGTAAGCTCTCTAAGCGAGATGCCGACTTGGGAGGCTTTCCTATTTTTCCGCTGCAATGGACCGATCCTACGAGTGGCGATGTGGCCAAAGGGTTTAGAGAAGAAGGGTATTTTCCCGAATCCACTGCCAATTTTCTCGCCTTATTGGGCTGGAATGCCGGGACCGAGCAGGAAATCTTTAGCATGAAGGAGCTGATCGACTCCTTTAGCTTTGAGCGTGTTCATAAAGCTGGAGCGCGTTTCGATATTCAAAAAGCCAACTGGTTTAATCAACAATATCTAAAAGAACGCCCTATAGAGGTGTTGGCCGAGGAGGTGAAGCCCTTATTTGCTAGCCGTGGCATTGCAGTCAACGACCAGCAAGTGGCTCAGGTGGTCCAGCTGCTTAAGGATAGGGTCTATTTTGTACGGGATATCGTGGAGGAATCGTTATTTTTATTTACGGCTCCTCAGGAATACGACCAGGATGTGGCCGTTAAGAAATGGAATGAAGAGGCTGTCACCGCTATTTCAGGGCTAGAAGAGGCCTTTGGAGCCTATGAGGGCGAATTTGACGCCGAGCATATCAAACAATTGGTGTTTGATACCCTCACGGCGATGTCTATAAAAATGGGCAAGGTCATGCAGGTGCTTCGTTTGGCACTTACGGGTGTAGGCACAGGACCCGACCTGATGATGATCATGGAGATCCTGGGAAGGCAGGAAGTACAAGAACGATTGAAAGGGGCGATTGACCGTTTACCAGCTCAAATTCGCCTGGCCTAATTCAAAACGGCCGTTTACTAAGTTTCGGTTGATGGGCCTTCCATGCTTTCGTATTTTCATGGTATCGAAAGCCCATCATCGAGGCAGTTCCGCCGTGGGTGGTATAGCGTTTTAGTGTAGATTAGCACATAGGTAAAACCAAAGATGATATGGCAAAGAAAAAAAAGACGGGAATTATAAAACCAACGGATGAAAAACCGAGGGTACATAAAGACCTAGAGGGCTTCGATATAAAGATCAATTCCTTCGGTGAGATTACCACTAGCTACGACATGGATCGTATCAATGAGTTTCTTAATAAAAATGTCGATGACAAAAAATTAAGAGACCGAGAGGATATTCCAGGACGCAAAGGGGATACCGATGAGGACGATCTGGATGAGGACGCATTGTTTTCGGACGAGGAGGAGTAGCCGCTTGTAGGGTACCCCTCGAATGCTAATTGAAAGACTTCTTTAAACCATAATCAATACAGATGAGATCACACGAAATAGACTATAAGATTATTGGCGACGATATCCAGGTGGCAGAAATAGAGCTCGATCCTATGGAGACGGTCATTGCCGAAGCCGGAGCGATGCTTTTTATGGAAGATGGCATTCATTTCGAAACGAAGATGGGCGATGGCTCCGAAGCCAATCAAAGCATAATGGGTAAGATATTCCAGGCGGGTACGCGTATCCTTACGGGAGAGTCCCTTTTTATGACCCACTTTACCAACCGTGGGATGGGCAAGAAAAAGGTCGCTTTTTCCGCCCCTTACCCGGGTACTATTATGCCTATTGACCTGTCGAAAATCTATGGTAATGAGTTAATCGTTCAAAAAGATGGTTTCTTATGTGCGGCCATGGGGACTAGCATGAAAATTCACTTCAACCGTCGTTTTGGTTCTGGCCTCTTCGGTGGGGAGGGTTTTATCCTTCAGAAACTAAAAGGGGACGGGATGGCCTTTGTGCATGCCGGTGGAGTGATGATAGAGCGTCAACTCAATAACGAAACCCTACGTATCGACACGGGTTGTGTAGTGGCTTTCGAACAGTCGTTAAGCTTCGATATACAGCGCTCTGGTGGGTTAAAGTCCATGGTGTTTGGTGGTGAAGGTATGTTTTTGGCCACCTTGCAAGGAACAGGGCGCGTCTGGATCCAGTCGATGCCTATCTCCAAACTGATTCAGCGCTTGGCGGTAGGAGGTCCTAATGCCAACAAAGAAAGTGGTTCAGTAATCGGGAAGTTGGGTAACCTCTTTGAAGATTAGATTGCTCTAAAAGTATACATTTAAAAAAATCCCCTGCGATCGATTTCGCAGGGGATTTTTTTGGGTTATTGGTCGTATCCTGGATTCTGAGGCCTCAAGTTGGGGCTGTTCAGCATTTCTTGCACCCCCAATGGGAATAAGAGGTGTTTTTCCTTCAGGGTGACCCCATCGCCAGTATTTAAGTTGACGTGGCCCACGAAGTCGTCAAAGCCTTTGGTCTTCTCGTTGAAGACTTTACGGAGCCTTACCATGTCAAACCAGGTAATTCCCTCATAGCAGAATTCGTACCATCGCTCTCTCCATACCGCTTCTCTGAACGAAGTTTGAGAAAAAGTACCCATAGCAGGTGTGGTCAGTTTAGCCCGGTCGCGAATGCGCTTATAAGCCTCATAAGCCTCTGCGTTTAGTCCGCCCACTTCGTTTTGCGCTTCTGCGTAGATAAGCAATACCTCTGCAAAACGAATCAGGTTTACATTTAAGTTGTTGAGTCTAGTAGCGGTTATACCCGGCCCACCCAGTGCTGCCACATTGAAATATTTGAATACATAGGGTGCTCCTAATTCAAAGGGGGCCCCATTGCCATTCATATAATAGCTCGTATAAAACCAGCCTTCTTGGTCTTTCGTACGTAGGTCCCCCGTTTCGAACGAATTGTAAAAAGATAAAGTAGGTACCGTACTTCCCGTTCCACCAGGTCCTGCAAAGGTTACAGGCTTAAAATTGGGAAAAAAGTCGTTCAATGGGAAACCCGCCACCACGGTGTTATACTGGATCTGGAATAGATGCTCTAATTTATTCTTCTGGGTTTCGTCATGAATTTTTTTATAGGTATCAAACAAATTCACCGTCGTTGGGTTTGCCTTCGAATAGTCGATCACCTCTTTTGCTTTGGCTGCTGCCAAAGTGTAGTGAGAGGCTCCTTTGTTTAATGGAAACCCAGCCATCGTTAAATAAACCTTCGAGAGCAGCGCTTTAACGGCCATTTGTGTGGCACGTCCACTGGTTTCAAACACGGGCAAGCCAGCCGCTTCTGCTGCCTTGAGGTCTTCTACGATCAGGTTATAAACTTGCTCCTGAGGGGACCTTTCGGGGAAGAAATCCTCCGAAGAGGCGGTTTGAGGCATGGTGATGATCGGTGCATCGCCCCATAGTCTTACCACATTGAAATAGGCCCATGCCCTCAGAAATTTTGCCTCGCCTAGGAGCTTCGTTTTTTGAGCCTCTGTGGCAGGTGCTACAAAGCTGATGCCTGGTATTTTGTCCAAGGCAAGGTTGGCATTGGCGATGATTCTGTAGAGTCCATTCCACCAGTTATTAACATGCTCCGTATTACCGTCGTGACTCAACGAATAAAGGTTGTTAAGGTTGGAGTTTTGGCCAGTTTCAGTGGTTGCCGTCCCGGTGACGGCCTCCAACATTTGCCAGTTGGCAGAGAAGATCCCCGCCCCATCACCGTAGAAGCGAAGGCCCGAATAAGTGGCCCCAATAGCCGCTTCCGCATGGTCGGGAATGGTATAAAAACTTTCAGGCGTTAGGTTTGATGGATCCTTTTCGTCTAGGAAGTCGGAGCAGCTCGTAGGGGCCAGCATCATGACCCCTGAGATCATGGCTAGTCCTAGTTTTTTGAAATGATATAATTTCATAATGAATGTCTTTTTGGAATAATAAAATCAGCCTGTTACAAAGTGATTTGCAAACCTCCCGTGAAGGTCGATGGCTTGGGATACCCGTGCCAGATCATGCCTTGAGAGAATACATTATTACTGTCACCACCACGTATCGGGGTCATTTCGGGATCTCCGTGTGGATACTTCGTTAACAAGAAGAAGTTTTGGGCAGAGATATACAGTTTAAGTCTGTTAAGCTTGATCTTATTGATCATTTCGGATGGGAATGTATAACCCAGCACGAGGTTTCTACCCCGTAGGAATGATCCGTCAAAAATCCAACGGGTATCTACGTTCGTTACATAGCCCGCTTTTGTATCGCGAAGCTGTGCAATCGGTGTATTCTGATTGGTAGGCGTCCAAGCGTCCAATACGGTAGCGTAGCTGTTTGCTAGCGAAACACGGTCTTCACTGGCGTGTAAGTTCATATCCATTACATCGTTGCCATATGAATATTGCAAGTCGAGCATAAGGTCGAAATTACCATAGCGAATCGTGTTGGTAAGCGAGCCCCAGCCTTTTGGACTACCGTTTCCGATAATGCTACGGTCGGCATCGGTGATTACACCGTCGCCGTTTACGTCTAAGTATTTGATGTCGCCTGGCAACATGGTAAGGCCGGCACGGTAGCTGGTAAATTTGGCTGCATCATCCGCTTCTGCTTCGCTCCAGGTACCTAGCCTTGTAAGTCCCCAGAAAGCACCCACCGGTTCTCCAATACGGATTACGCTGGTCTGGTTGGTAATTCCAGGGCCACCTACACCGAATATGTCGGCAGGAGTAGCCAAAGAGAGTACCTTACTCTTGTTGAGAGATATGTTAAAGCTTGTATTCCAGCTAAACCTGCTGGTTTCGATGTTTACCGTATTGAGCGTAAACTCTAGACCTTTGTTTTCCATAGAACCAATGTTCTTACGGATTACAGAATAGCCACTTGTACGTGGAACGGGTGCATCCAGAAGCATATCGGTGGTTTTTCTGTAATAGTAATCCGCCTCAACAGAAATACGCCCTTTCAAGAAGCTGATCTCTATACCTGCATCCGTTTGGGCTGTTTTCTCCCATTTTAGGTCATTATTGGCCAGTCTGTTGATACCAGTACCATTGAATCGGGTATCGTTGTATACCGTCGCATATGTAGAGCTCAGTAAAGAAAGCGAGGAGTAAGAAGGAATTTCAGAATTACCCGTTAGTCCATAACTGGTCCTTATTTTCAAGTTAGAGATAATCGAATTTCCTTTTAGGAATTCTTCGTCAGAAACTTTCCAGGCCAAAGCAGCAGAAGGAAAGAATGCGTATTTATGGTTGTTTCCAAATTTGGAGGATCCATCGGCCCGTCCCGTCACGGTCAGAAGATATTTATCTTGAAGGGTATAATTGATCCGACCGAAGTAGGAGTTAAAAGCGAAACGAGAGGCGCCTGAGGAAACAGCTGGTAAGGTCGATCCCGCCCCTAGATTATTGAACCCAAAGGCATCGGTGGAGAAATTCCGAACACTCGCTCCGGTGGTAGCAATATTGGTTTCTTGCCATGAAATACCCAATAATGCGTTCAACGAATGAATACCACCGAAGGTTTTGTTGTAAGTCAAATAATTCTCAAATGACCAAAACTGCTCCTTAGAGTTGTTTTTGCTGGCAGTCCCAGACTCCCCGATGCGCAAGGTCCTCGTTTCCGATTGGTTAATCTCCTGGTTTAGGATGTTAACCCCTAATATTGAACGCATTTCTAAGCCAGGAGCAAGGTTGATATTCGAATAAATACTCCCTAAGGTCGTTTGCGTGTTTTGGATATACCGACGGCCCATCAGGCGATGCACAGAGCTAAATGATCCTTCGGCGCCTGGATAATCTCTGTTATTAGCATAAGATCCATCCTTATATTTTACGGGTAGGAAAGGGAAGTCTTCGACCATCTGACGAGGAACGGCGTCACTAATATCTACTAAGTTCTCCGATTGATTGTTATAGCTCAAAGTGGCCCCAATTTTCAGCCATTTTTTGACCTGATCATCAATGCTAAAGCGCGTGGAATAGCGCTTTAGATAGGAGGTTTTAAGCAGTCCCTGGTCGTCGCGGTAGTTAAGAGAAAGGGAATAGGTAGTTCGCTCGTTGCCTCCACTAAAACCCAGTTGGTGATTCTGAGAAAGTTTACTTTGTGTAGACTCTTTAAACCAATCCGTGTCATAATTGGGTGCAAAGGTCCCGTCAGCACGAACTGTGAATATTTCAGGATATTTGGCTTGCAAGGCGGCACGTCGTACTTGTGGGTCGTGTGTCAGATACTTGCCGGCAGCCCAGCCTACTGGATCGAATTTTTCCATATTTTTATAGGAAAGGTCTTCTACATCCAGATATTCCTGAGCATTGAGCACCTTGGCTCTCTTAGGACCAGGCGTAGCCACACTGAAATCGACCCCATAGGTGATCGATCCTTCGCCTGACTTTCCCTTTTTGGTCGTTACCAGGATCACCCCGTTAGCGCCCCTCGCTCCATAAATAGCCGTTGATGAGGCATCTTTAAGTACCTCCACCGATACGATGTCGTTCGGGTTGATATAATCGATGGCCTGACTTTGTTGATTCTGATTTCCCTGAGGAAGCATCACTCCATCCACCACATATAGGGGGTTATTGGAGGAGTTGATGGAGCTAAACCCCCGTATACGTACGTTACCGCGTCCTCCAGGACGTCCTGAGTTGACGTTAACCTGAACCCCAGAAATTTTACCCTGTAGTGCCTGGTTTAAGGATGGCGCTGGGCGTTCCTTGAGCTGATCTTCCTTGACGGTACCCACCGCGCCCGTAAGATCGGACTTCTTGGCAGTACCATAGCCAATTACGACCACCTCACTTAAGGCCTTGGTATCGGACTCAATAGCGAGGTTGACTACGGAACGGTTGCCTACTTGTATTTCTTTGCTTACAAAACCGACGAAGCTAAATACTAAAACCGAACTATTGTCGGCAACTTGTATGGAATAACTGCCGTCGACATCGGTACTGGTGCCTTGGCTGGTACCTTTAACAACGACATTGACACCGGGAAGAGGGTCTCCTGTGGATACGTCGGTGACTTTCCCCGTCACAGTCCTGTCGACTGCCTGGGACATGGGAGCTATACTCCTGGGTGGAGTAGAAGCCATAACTGCGTTGAGGGAGCTCACTGCCAATAGTAGGGCAGGAATAAGCCGATTCCGCCATAGGCGGTAGGTCCCTGCTATGGATTGCGTAAATTTTCTTTTCATTGTTAGGAAGTAGTTAGCGATTTTTTGGATTGGCTACTGAAATAGTAGAATTACTGTTTAGCAAAAAGGTTTTAGCATAGATAACTGTTTTAGAAATGGATGTATATATTGGTTTACTAGAATTCTTTTTGGAATGAATTTATAGGCTATTAAGCCTAATTTGACCTTTTGGGAGAATATACCGTTGTGCTATCTATACTGCATAATAGGGAGTTTTAATGGCAGTATTTTAAGTAAAATTAGAGAATAGTGCCAAATAAACTAAAATATTTTCAAAAATATTAACTTTACTTAATGGCTATAAGTGGTGACTTGTAAAGCAGTCGGCGGTTGATTGTCAATTTAACGTACTAATCAATTGATTATGAGGTGGTTTTGAGGGAGGTGTAAGTCTTTAAGGGATAGATGATTAAATTGTTAAATCATCTAGGAGTGGGCTAAGGGAATTAGCGTATGGGCTGATGTGAAATGATCTTGAAACCTTTAAGGTAAACATTTATTCCCCTGTTAAAGCTATTCCGATTTTAGAAAAAGTCCGGAAGGGCGAATCTTTTCATTAGTAGGTTATATGAAAAGAGGGAATAAGGATATGGATGGTTCCAAAAAAATGAAAATAAAAAAGCCAATCCTTACCTACGCTCGTAGCCTGAGGAGCGGGTAAGAATTGGCTTTAGAGAAAGGAAGGTTTAGACGAGGTCTACCGTGCGGCCGGTGCGCACCGACTCGTCGCAGGCGAAGGCGATTTGTAGGCTCGTAACGGCGTCTTGCATATGGTCGGTAAGGTCTAGGTCTTCTTGTATCGCTTTTAAGAAGTAGTTCTGTTCCCGGTTGCAGAGCTCTTGGTGATCGGGCTCATCATTTAAGTTGATCCAGCTATCTTCCTGCATAAACTCATCGGCCTGGTTGAGCTTGGCATGGTGTACCCGGATCGACTCCGTTTTGGTATGCGCCTCAACAGACGATGACTTTCCGGTCCCTCCGGCGTCTTTTGCTACGATGGATACGGAGCCTTTGGGGCCTATGACGTCTTTTATAAAAAAGGCAGTCTCGCTGATCATCGGTCCCCATCCGGCCTCATACCAACCCACGGAGCCGTCTTCAAACCAGATCTGCAATTGACCGTAATTATAGTTCCCGGTGGGGATCTCCTCGGTAAGCCGGGCACCAATGGCATTCACCCGTAGGGGTTTCGAGCGGGTCATCTGGCACATGACGTCTATATAATGAACGCCACAGTCTACAATAGGGCTAAGGCTATTCATTAGGTTTTTATGCACCCCCCACATATATCCGTGGCTTTGTTGGTTGAGGTTCATACGCATCACCAACGGCTTGCCCAGCAGCTGGGCTTCTTCTACGAATCGTTCCCATGAAGGATGATGCCTGAGGATATAGCCCACTACCAATTTTTTGCCGGCTTTATTGGCGGCCTCTACCACCCGTTTGGCACCTTCGACGGTGGCGGCTAGTGGTTTCTCTATAAACACATGAGCGCCACTCTCTAAGGCCTTAATGGCATAAGCTTCGTGGGTGTCGGGATAGGTGGAGATGCAGACCGCATCGGGGAGGGTCTCCGCCAACGCCTGCTCGTAATTATTGAAAAGGGCATATCCTCCGCCCAATTTTTCGTTTAGAACTTCTTTGCTTTTTCCGGGGGTAACGATACCACATATCTCAAAGCCCGACTGGCTATGATAAGCCGCGGCATGCGAAGCGCCCATGTTTCCGGCTCCTACTACGAGCACGCGTACTGGGCTCGTAAGTTGCTGAGTTGACATAACTTATTATTTAAAATTAGGAATAGTACCAGGTCTTCAAGAACCATTGAGCACAAAAATAAGGATTAATTATGATTTTGGACTCATGACCCTGTTTTGGGTCTTCGAGTGGCTTAGGTTAAAATCGGTAAAGAATTGATTAATTACAGGTTGGCCTGATGATGGAGATAGCGATACTTTTGTGCTGAAACATTTTATTCATTTTAAGACCAAGGAATCATGCAAAAAAGTGACTGGCAAGGAATATTTCCCGCTCTACTAACCCCTTTTGACGATGCCGATGGACTCGACTTACCCATGTTTAAGAAAAACCTATTGGCGCAAGTCGAGGCGGGCATATCGGGGGTCATCGTGGCAGGGTCGTTAGGAGAAGCCAGTACACTCACCAATGAGGAGAAATTCGAATTGGTGCGTTGCGCCAAGGATTCCCTGGCCGAACTACCCGTGGTATTATGTATTGCGGAGCAGTCTACAGCCCAGGCGGTGGCGCTAGCCCAAGAAGCAGAGCGTGTAGGGGCCGATGGCCTAATGGTACTCCCTCCCATGCGCTACAAGGCCGATGACGACGAGACGGTACTCTATTTCAAAACCATTGCAAGGGCCAGCTCCTTGCCGATCATGGTTTACAATAATCCGATCGATTATAAGATAGAGGTTACTTTGGAGATGTTCCGGCAGTTGGCGGAGGAGGATAATATCATCGCCATCAAAGAGTCGACCCGCGATGTAAGCAATGTAACCCGGCTAGCCAATGAATTTGGCGATCGATTCCAGATCTTTTGCGGGGTGGATACCCTCATTATGGAAGAGCTGATGCTAGGAGCCGATGGAGTAGTAGGGGGGCTTGTAGATGCTTTCCCCAAGGAAACGGTGGCGATCTATAAGCTTGTCAAGGCGGGTAGGTATCAGGAGGCCTTGGCGATTTACCGTTGGTATCTGCCCTTGCTCGAGCTAGATATACACCCCAAACTAGTACAAAACATAAAGCTGGCAGCCCAAGCGACGGGCATAGGCAATGAAGCCGTGCGGGCTCCACGACAACCGCTGGCAGGGGCCGAAAGGGAGGCCGTGCTACAGGTCATTGAAAGGGCAATGGATACCCAGCCACAGCTACCCGACTACCTACATCTGTAGCAGGGCGATTTGTTGAGAGCCTGTCCATCTATAGCGATCTACAGAACGAAGCGGTAGCCCGAAACGTTAATTGATGGTACTATAAGAATGGACAGGGGATAGAAGGTAAGATGAAGCCATTTATTCCTTTTGTTCAAAAGCTCGATAATTAATACCTAAAATGACATGATGATGAATCCTAGTAAACAAGAAATAGAAGCGATCCTCGATAAGGCCCAGTTGGCTTTTGTAGAGACCAAAGCTAAGGCTATCGATGAGCGGTTGACATTGATGCATGCCGTGGCTGACGAGATAGAGGCTCTAGGGCCGGAGCTTATCGCGGTGGCCGGTGAGGAGTCGAACCTCCCCGAAGGCAGATTGGTGGGGGAAAAAGCGCGGACGGTGTTTCAATGGAGAAGCTATGCGGAGGCCCTTAAAAGAGGGGATTCTCTCGATGCTAGCATCGATACGGCCAATGCAGAGCGTACACCTCCTAAGCCCGATTTGCGTAAGACCAATATTCCTTTGGGGCCAGTAGCCGTTTTTGGGGCGAGTAACTTCCCCTTTGCTTTCTCTACGGCTGGTGGAGATACTGCCAGTGCCTTCGCCGCTGGCTGCCCGGTGGTAGTGAAAGGGCATCCGGGCCATCCCAAAACTTCCACGATGATGGCCCAGGCCATTGCCCGAGGTGTAGCCAAGAGTGGTTTTCCAAAAGGAATGTTTTCACATGTTTTGAGCAACTCCTATGAGGCGGGCCAATGGTTAGTAACTCACCCCGTTATTAAAGCGGTGGGCTTTACAGGCTCCTATCAAGGAGGCATGGCGCTGGTAGAGTTGGGCAATAATCGTCCAGATCCTATTCCAGTATTTGCCGAAATGGGGAGTATCAATCCGGTATTTCTGCTGGAGGAAAAATTAAAACTTTCAGGAGCTGAATTAGCTACTGCATATGTGGGGTCTCTCACCCTGGGTGTGGGACAGTTTTGTACCAATCCTGGCTTGTTAGTAGCCGTGGATGGTCCCGAGCTCGATGCCTTTATCGAGTCGTTGACAACGGCCATTGAAGGGGCGGCTCCCGCCATGATGCTCCATGAGGGCATTGCCAAAAACTACCTTCATAACAAAGAACTGGTAACGAGCCAAGAAGGGGTAGAAATACTAGCGAGGGCCGCTAGAGAAGCGTCGGAAGGGCAAGGTTCTCCCACGGTAGCGTCGGTGATGGGTACGGAATTCTTACATAACGAGCATCTGCAGGAAGAGGTCTTCGGGCCATTTGCATTGGTGGTAAAATGTAAGGACGCCCAAGAGATGGAGCAGGTGGCAGCACGCCTTAAAGGCCAGCTTACCTGTACCTTGCTAGGTACCGAAGCCGACCTTACCCAATATGCACGGCTTATCGCTCAAGTGCAGATAAAATGTGGACGTATACTATTCAATAATTTCCCGACAGGGGTCGAAGTTGTTAAGTCCATGCACCACGGAGGTCCCTTTCCGGCAGCCAGCGACGGCCGCTTTACTTCTGTTGGTGCCGATGCCATCAAGCGATTCACCAGGCCCTTTAGTTATCAAAATTGGCCCGATGCCCTGTTGCCCGATGAATTGAAAAATGCCAATCCTTTGGGGATTTATCGCATGGTCGATAACGTGCGTAGCACGGCCCCAATAGCCTAAGGCCTGGGTCGTCTGGTGGTGCTGACGGATTGTTGGCGATCATTCCCATGGTCTCCAGAACCCTGAATGCCACCTGAAAGTGCCTGCCTATACCTTTATAAGCCCCCGGTTGTAAGCAATCGGGGGCCATTCTTAAAATAGACAGATGCGTAAAACTTTTTTTTGTATCGATGCCCATACCTGTGGCAACCCCGTTAGGGTAGTAGCTGGTGGCGGACCCATGCTTCAAGGCAAGGACATGATGGAACGTCGGCTCCATTTTTTAAAAGACTTCGACTGGATCCGCAAGGGGCTGATGTTTGAGCCCCGAGGGCACGATATGATGAGTGGAAGCATCCTGCTTCCCCCAGCCGATGAGGCCAACGATATTGGCGTTTTGTTTATAGAAACCAGCGGCTGCCTGCCCATGTGTGGCCATGGTACCATTGGCACGGTTACCATTGCCATAGAAGAAGGGCTGGTGACCCCTAAGGTGCCAGGAAAGCTACGGCTAGAAACCCCCGCTGGGCTGGTAATGGTGGAGTATCAGCAGGAGGGCACGAAGGTAAAGTCGGTGAAATTGGTCAACGTAAAATCCTATCTGGCCGCCGAAAATCTGTTGGTCGACTGTCCAGAGCTAGGTATCCTCACCGTTGACGTGGCCTATGGCGGTAATTTTTATGCCATTGTCGACCCTCAAAAAAATTTTACTGGAATTCAAGATTATCCCGCCGACAAGCTCATTAGCTGGAGCAGGGCGTGTCGGACCCAGATGAATGAAAAGTATAGTTTCGTGCACCCTGAGAATAGTCATATTAACGGATTGAGTCACTTTCTGTGGGCTGGAGCGGTTTTGGATCCTTCTTCTACCGCCCGCAATGCGGTATTCTATGGAGACAAAGCCCTGGATCGTTCGCCCTGTGGTACCGGCACCTCCGCTCGGATGGCCCAATGGCATGCCAAAGGTAAGCTAAAAGTCGGCGACCGGTTTATTCACGAGAGCATCATAGGTTCTCAGTTTATAGGTACCATTGAGGCCGAAACGGCAGTGGGTGATAAGGGCGCTATCGTTCCCGGCATAGAGGGCTGGGCAGTGGTAACAGGCTATAATACTATTTTTATAGATGATGAAGTCGATCCATATGCTTATGGTTTTCAAGTGCTTTAGGGAGCTATAGATCGCTTAACGTTATTAGATAATAATCAATATGGGTAAAAAAGGTACTGTTCTGGTGATCGGCGGTGGGATTATGGGTCTTAGTTCGGCTTATTATCTATTAAAAGATGGTTGGCAGGTTACGGTTTTGGACAAGGGAGACTTTACAGATAATGCCTCTCAAGGCAATGCAGGCATGCTCGTGCCGAGCCATTTTGTTCCGATGGCCGCACCCGGGATGGTCTCCAAGGGGATAAGGTGGATGTTCGACAGCAAGAGTCCTTTTTATGTGAAACCGGCCCTGAGTTGGTCACTGGCCAGCTGGGGGCTGCAATTTATGCGCAGTGCCACCGAAGCCCAGGTGCAAAGGGCATCAGTTCCCCTGCGCGACTACCATCTTTTTAGTCAACAGCTATATAATGACCTTCAGAACGACCCCGAATTCGACTTCAAACTCCAGCATAAAGGGATTTTGATGCTTTTTAAATCGGTAAAGGCCGGAGAAGAAGAGTGGCAGGTAGCACAAAAAGCCTCGGAGCTTGGGCTCGACGTCGCCCTTTTAAATGGAAAGGAGGTGCAGGCATTAGAACCTCATGCCCGGCTAGAGGTGTTGGGGGCGGCACATTACCGTTGCGATGCCCATCTAGATCCCTCCCTGCTCTGTAGCCAGCTGCTGCAACACCTCCGTCATAAAGGCGTCGAACTGAGGAGCCAGTCTGCAGTGACGGGCTTTAGCATTACAGAGGGTGTCGTAAGAGAGGTGGCGACCAATACCAATACATACCAGGCCGATCTGGTGGTGATGACTGCCGGTGCATGGCTGCCAGACTTGGCGCGAAAAGCAGGATTGAAAATCCCGGTGATGCCAGGGAAGGGGTACTCCATTCTCGAACCCCTTGGTAGCAAGCCGATGCTTCATCCCTCGCTTTTGGTGGAGGCCAAAGTAGCGGTGACCCCATTCGCAGGCTTCGTCCGATTCGGTGGTACCATGGAGCTCGGCGCTATGGATCGACGTATCAACATGAAGCGTGTGGAAGGCATCCTGGGAGCAGTACCAAACTATTATCCAGATTTCCGTCCGGTAATACCTCCATTAGAAAAAATATGGTTTGGGTATCGCCCCTGTTCGCCCGATGGGCTGCCGTATCTGGGATATGCCCGAGGATTGAAAAATCTGATCGTGGCTGGGGGGCATGGTATGATGGGCGTTAGCTTGGGCCTCGGCACTGGCCAGTTGGTCGCCCAATTGGCGATGGGCCAACGTCCCTCGGTCGATTTGTCCTTATATGCTCCAGATCGCTTTCAGTAGGTTTTTCTAGGGTATATTGCGTTCTTTAGGAGGCTATTTACTGGTTTTACAAATAAATTCAGTAGTTTTCGAAACTCCTGATTTATAATCCCTACTAGAACTATTTATGCAAGAAACTGGCCGTTCCTTCAAACCCTCTTTAGGACTATTCGATGCCACCATGCTCGTAGCGGGCAGTATGATTGGCTCCGGTATTTTTATTGTCAGTGCCGACATTGCCCGAAACTCAGGTAGCGCTGGCTGGCTTATTCTGGTATGGGTCATTACCGGATTTATGACCCTCACCGCCGCCTTAAGTTATGGTGAACTTAGTGCCATGTACCCCAAGGCGGGGGGGCAATATGTATATCTTAAGGAGGCCTATAATCCCTTGGTTAGTTTTCTGTATGGCTGGAGCTTTTTTACGGTTATTCAAACGGCCACTATTGCGGCCGTAGGGGTGGCCTTTGCCAAGTTTACGGCCTATATCTTCCCTATTTTTAGCGAAGATCTCATCGCCCTGGATCTCGGATTGCTGCAGATATCCGCTGCCCAGCTGCTTTCTATCGTGGTGATCGCCCTGCTGACTTATATCAATACCCGTGGTGTGCAGGGTGGCAAGGTCATCCAGACGACCTTTACCCTTACCAAAATCCTAAGTCTGCTGGGGCTTATTCTGTTTGGATTACTGTATATGAAACCAGAAATATGGGATGCCAACTGGCATAGCCAGGCGAGCTGGGACTTGCAGGGCCTCAGTCGGGATGGTACCATTACGTCTTATACGCTTATAGCCGCTCTTGGTGCCATTGCTGCTGCCATGGTAGGCTCCATCTTTAGTAGCGATGCCTGGAATAATGTCACATTTATAGCTGGAGAGATCAAAAATCCACAAAGAAATATAGGGCTGGCCTTGGGATTGGGCACGCTCATCGTCACGGTGATTTATGTCTTAACTAATATTACTTACACGGGTCTGTTGAGCATGACCGAAATCGCCTCTGCCAGCAAAGATCGGGTGGCCATATCGGCGGCCCATGAGATTTTTGGTACCGCCGGAACCGTCGTTATCGCTCTCATGATCATGGTTTCTACCTTTGGTTGTAATAATGGCCTCATCATGTCGGGAGCGCGGGTGTATTATTCCATGGCCAAAGATGGATTGTTTTTTAAAAAGGTGGGGGATCTCAACCGCAACGCCGTTCCAGGCTTTGGCCTGTGGATTCAATGTCTTATTGCCTGTGCATGGTGCCTGAGTGGAAAATATGGTGATTTGCTAGACATGATTTCTTTCGTCGTCGTATTCTTTTATATGCTTACCATTGCAGGGATTTTTATTCTGAGAAAGCAAAAACCCGACGCACCACGCCCCTACAAGGCCTTTGGCTATCCTTTCTTGCCGTTGATCTATATGCTGATGGGAACGACTTTTTGCACCCTGCTTATTATTTATAAGCCCGAATACACCTGGCCCGGACTAATTATCGTGCTGTTGGGTATTCCAGTATACTACCTTATTCGGAAGAAAGGGTTTTAGGGGTTAGGGATTAGGTGTTAAAGGCGTTCCGCCGCGCGGTTAAGGGTTAAGGGTTAAGGGTTAAAGGTTAAAGGTCAAAGGTGTGCTAGTAAGACCAGGTCCAGCGTTTGCCTACCGCCTAAGGCCTACTGCCTAAGGCCTACCGCCTACTGCCTAAATACGTTCCGCCGCCCGGTTAAGGGTTAAAGGTTAAGGGTTAAAGGTCAAAGGTGTGCTAGTAAGACCAGGTCCAGCGCTCGCCTAACGCCTAAGGCCTACTGCCTATCGCCTAAAATTGGCCGCCGTCCGGTCAAAGGTGCGCTAGCAAGACCAGATCCAGCGCTCGCCTACCGCCTAAGGCTTACTGCCTAAGGCCTACCGCCTACTGCCTAAATACGTTCCGCTGCGCGGTTAAAGGCGGCCGCCGCGCGGTTAAAGGTCAAAGGTGTGCTAGTAAGACCAGGTCCAGCGCTCGCCTACCGCCTAAGGCCTACCGCCTACTGCCTAAAGCCTTTTATGAGTCTAAAACAAAAAGATTGTCTATTATTAGCCCTGTCTTTACTATGGTACGTACTGTAGATAAAACCTAGCTGATAATACAGTGGCATCCGGGGTGTCTGGGGGGCTGTATGGCTATTACCTTAACCTACTTTTAATGATGTTGACAAGAATTTTTAGAGGTGCTTTATTTTTACTGTTAAGCCTGGGATTTGCTCCTTCTAGGGGGCAAGTGGCCGATTTTTCTAGGGTTCCTGGGGTGGTGATCACCCATAGTCCAGCTTCTTCGGGAAAATATATTGGTTCGCCGAGCTTGGCCATCTTACCCAATGGGGATTATGTGGCTTCTCACGATTTCTTTGGGCCCAAATCTACCGAGCATGTAAGTGCTGTTTCCTGTATCTTCCGTTCGTCGAATAAGGGTAAGACCTGGCAACAGGTAGCCGAAATTGACGGGCAGTTTTGGTCTAAGTTATTTGTGCATCAAGGGGCTCTTTTTCTAATGGGTACTAACCGCCACCATGGCAATACCATCATCCGGAAGTCTACCGACCAAGGTAGTAGCTGGACTAGCCCCACAGATGCCCAGCATGGATTGTTGAAAGAGGGCGAGTACCACTGTGCTCCCATGCAGCTGATCGTCCATGACGGTAAGTTGTGGAGGGCTATGGAGGATGCCGCCGGGCCTCCTCGTAACTGGGGGAAGCGCTACAGCCCCTTTATGATGTCGATACCATTGGACAAGGATCCCATGATCGCTTCCAACTGGAGTTCTTCAAGTTTTATCCGCTTCGACTCTACTTACCTCAACGGGAACTTTGGTGGTATGCTAGAAGGCAATGCCGTAGTAGAGCCAAATGGGACCATTTGGGATATTTTGAGGGTGGACGATCGCTCTACGCAGGATGAAAAAGCCGCTTTTGTACGCATTAGCTCCGACGGGAAAGTAGCCAGTTTCGATGCCGCCACGGGGTTCAGGCCTTTGCCAGGGGGGAGTAAGAAATTTATGATTCGTTACGATGAAAAATCGAAAGGGTATTGGATGATCACCAACAATATAACGGAGGAGTCTCGTGCCGCAGAGCCCAGCCGTAATCCGGCGTCTATTCGCAATACCCTTTCCCTTTATTTTTCCAAAGACCTAGCCACCTGGACTCATAAGAAGACCTTGCTTCAACATCCCGAAATTAAGCATCATGGGTTTCAGTATGTCGATTGGCTTTTTGATGGGAAGGACATCCTCTTTTTATCGAGGACGGCCTTCGACGATGGCTTAGGTGGCGCGCATAACAACCATGATGCCAATTTTATGACCTTTCACCGCATCAAAAAATTTCGAAAACTACTTTAATTAAGCGATTAGTATTACAGCTTATTGGTCGGGGCTCCTTCGCTATAGGCCTTCAGGTTGCCAGCCACCATGGATAGCAGCCGTTGGCGGGCTTCGAAGGAGGCCCAGGCGTTGTGCGGGGTAATGATACAGTTGGGTGCAGTCAATAATGGGTTATCCGATTTTGGGGGCTCTTCAGAAAGGACGTCCAGGCCTGCCGCCGCAATCACCCCTTCCCGGAGTGCATCGGCCAGGGCTTTTTCATGAATCAAGGGGCCTCGTCCCGTATTGAGTAGGATGGCGTTGGACTTCATCGAGGCCAGTCGTTGCTCGTTAATAATCTCGTGTGTTTCTTCGGTAAGTGGGCAGTGAAGGCTAATGACGTCGCTGGTCTCGAAAAGCCTTTCCAAAGTTACCATTTCGATAAACTTTTTATCGGTCTTTTTTGGGTTTTTTCGGTAGGCTACTACCTTCATGCCCAGTGCATGGGCCAAGTCGGCCACTCGTGTACCAATATCGCCTAGGCCAATTAGTCCCATGGTTTTGCCATCCAGTTCTGAGAGGGGTGTTTTGGTGTAGCAAAAATCTTCGCAAGACTCCCAATCGCCCCTTTTTACGCTTTGGCTATGGAGCTCTACATGATTGGCAATGGCCAATAGTAGTCCGATGGTGTGTTGGGCCACAGAGGCAGGCCCGTAAGCCTTTACGTTGGTCACGGTGATCCCTCTTTCTTTGGCCGCTTCTAAGTCGATATTGTTATACCCTGTGGCCATAACCCCTATATATTCCAGCAAAGGAAGCTGATCAATGATTTCCTTGTTGATCACGATTTTATTGACTAGGATAGCTTTAGCACTCCTAGATCTTTCGATAATCTGGAATTTGGTACTCCTGTCATAAACTGTTAAAGAGCCTAGGCTCTCAATGGGTGCCCAGTCCAAATCTCCTGGGTTAAGGGGGTATCCATCAAGTACGACGATGTTCATGGTATTTTGAATTTTAATAGATGATGGACCGCTTGGGAACGGTGCCATCGGAGGATTTATATTAACACATAGGGATTTAGCTCCGGAACTTGGAGTTACTTCTCTACTTAAATGCAAAGCTATATCATTTTTAAAACTGTACCAGTCATTTCTACTTTTTGAAAGAAATCTAATTAAGAAGGTATACTTAGGTACCTGAAAATGTGATTTTGAATCGTCTATTCTTATCTTCGTTTCAAAAAAAGGACTTACTGATCTGTTAATACTATGAAAACATTGACCAAAGAAGCCCAAGAAGCCTTGACCCCGAGTACCGCCCTCGACCTCCTTGTGGCGGGAAATAAACGCTTTGTGGATAATCTTAAGATTAATCGCAACTTGCTTCAACAAGCCAATGAAACGTCGGATGGGCAGCATCCCTTTGCCGTGATATTGAGCTGTATCGATAGTAGAACCTCCGCTGAGCTCATCTTTGACCAAGGGCTTGGGGATATTTTTAGTGTTCGGATTGCTGGCAATATTGTCAATGACGATATTTTGGGCAGCTTAGAATTTGGCTGTAAACTAGCAGGTGCCAAGATTATCGTGGTGCTTGGCCATACCAACTGTGGAGCTATTAAGGGTGCCTGTGACGATGTCGAATTGGGTAATCTTACAGGCCTGCTGTCTAAGATAAAGCCAGCAGTAGAGTCTGAAGTGAGTGAACAGACCGAACGTAACTCCAAAAACTCAGAATTTGTAGAAAAAGTGTCGACGATCAATGTGAAGCAAACCGTAGAGGCCATTATGGATCGTAGCCCTATCCTGAAGGAGATGATTCAATCTGGTGCACTAGGTATTGTAGGAGGGATGCACGAAATAGCCAGCGGGAAAGTAACCTTTTTTAATGAAGAACATGACAGTCATGGATTATGACCTAAGTCAATGGCTATAAAAAAAGCGGTTGTCCAAAAGACGACCGCTCCCTATTTGAAATTTAGATAATAGGACTCGATATTGTTCAATTAGAACGGTATAAAAAAGAGACCGACCCATTATAGAAATGAGTCGGTCTCTTTTTTATTCTGAAGTACAGTTTACAGGGTCAATTGCTATTGGCGTCCCCGGCCTTTCCGGCTCCCTCCATTTGCATGGGGTTCATGGGGCGTTTGTACTGCTGTTGCTTAAACAACTCGAAGCGGGTAGGTTTGGCAATTCTAGGGAACGAATTGTTTTCGGTATCGATATCCGCAATCTGGGCATAAGGGTCCAATGTCCACTGAACTACCCGTTTTTTGGTTGTGATTACCTTCGAAATCGTTTGGTTGTTGAATCTCCAAATTTCTGCAGGATAAGTAGCTACGGAATCGGTACCGTCTTCAAAGACCATCTTCACGATAACAGGCATCACCAATCCTCCTTTATTTTTGACAGAAAGGGTATAGAAATTAGTGTTTTCTGTCATCAATTCACGTTCTGTATCCGACAGGCTAGCCATATATTGTTCGTATTTCTGGCGATCGGCACTGGTTACTTTAAAGGGATCGTAGCTATTATAAAAATCAGCCATGGTCGAATCTTTCGCCACTACCGTTTCGTTCATGGTCTCTTTATCTCTTAGTTTCGAAATGGTGTTTTTGCGTTCAGCATCGGCTTTGCGGGCTAGTTCCTTTTCGATTTCAGGATTTTGAGTGTCGAGGCTGAACCAATCCACACTCACCAAGTCTTGGTCTACAGGCTCTGTTCCGTAGAACCAGCCTTTCCAAAACCAGTCGAGGTCCATTCCAGAGGCATCTTCCATGGTGCGGAAGAAGTCGGCTGGTGTAGGGCTTTTGAACATCCAACGGTTCGAATACTCCTTAAAGGCGTGGTCGAATAGCTCCCGACCCATTATGGTCTCTCTGAGTATATTCAGGGCGGCGGCAGGTTTGGCATAAGCATTAGGTCCTAGGCCTATCACGTTTTCGGCAGAGCTCATAATTGGAGAGAGCATAGAAGGATCGGAGGACATATAGTCGGTGATCTGATTAGGCTCTCCACGGCGGGTAGGATAATTGAAATCCCACTCTTTTTCTGCCAAATATTGCAGGAATGTGTTTAGCCCTTCGTCCATCCAGGCCCACTGGCGCTCGTCGCTATTGACGATCATGGGGAAGTAGTTGTGGCCTACCTCGTGGATAATAACGCCGATCATCCCATACTTAGTCGCTTCGCTATAGGTTCCATCGGGTTCTGGCCGGCCGCCATTAAAGCTGATCATAGGGAATTCCATACCACCACCTGCTACGGAGTGGCAAGAGATAGCCACGGGGTAGGGGTATTCGAAGGTACGGTTGCTGTACGAAACTAGGGTGTGCTCAACGGCACGGGTCGAATATTGTTCCCATAGCGGGTTGCCCTCCTTAGGGTAGTAGGACATACACCAGATCTTTCTGCCGTTTTTGTAAACGTCACTTTGCTTAGCATCCCAAATAAACTTACGACTGCTGGCAAAAGCGAAGTCCCGTACATTAGTGGCTTTAAAAATCCATGTTTTCTTGCCTGGGTTTTTATTCTCTCTTTTTTCTGCCTTTTCTACCTCTTCCTGGTTAACGATAATCACCGGAGTCGCACTAGTTTCTGCCTTTTTTAGCCGTTGTTTTTGCGTGCTGGTAAGTACTTGGTTGTAGTTTTGACACTCTCCGCTAGCCGCCAATATATGGTCGCCGGGGACGGTGATCGCTACCTTGTAATCGCCGAAGTTCAAGGCAAATTCGCCTTGTCCCAAGAACTGCTTATGGTTCCAGCCGTTTACGTCGTCGTAGGGAGCCATGCGTGGAAACCAGTGTGCTATAAAAAAGGCGTCATTACCATCTTTTGGGAAGTGCTCGAAGCCACTTCTACCGTAGTACTCGGTAATGTTATAGGCCCAGTCTACTGAAAACACCAAGTTAGTGCCTGGTTTCATAGCCGCTGGTAAGTCTATCCGCATCATGGTATTGTTGATGGTGTAAGGAAGGGCCTTACCCGCCTTGTCTTTAACGGCTTTTATTTCGTAGCCATAGGTGATGTTCGGGTCCAGCTTAGAGCCACGGCCATTGTTTAAGGAGGCCAGTTGGCTGGTACTCATGCCATTGGGATTAACCGATCCCGTGCGCGACATTCCTGCTACGCCGTCTTGCTTAAAGAGGTTTTGTTCAAGCTGTAGCCAGATGTATCGTAGGTCATCTGGGGAGTGGTTGGTGTAGGTGATGGTCTCGGTACCGATAATCCTGCGGTTTTCTTCGTCGAGTTCGGCCTTAATGTCATAGTCGGCGCGTTGTTGCCAGTATTCCTTGCCCGGTGCGCCAGAGGCCGTGCGGTAGGTGTTAGGCGTGGGCAGGGTAGTGCCGAGTTGTTCAAACTGGTCGTTGGCTTGGTAGTTTGGATTGGACGACATCCTCTGGGCAGAGGCACTGGTCGCTATTCCAATAGCCAAAACAAAAATAAAGCATTTTTTCATTTTAAAATTGGTTGATGGATGATGGGGGTTAATTGGCGGCTGTATTAAAAAGACTAGGAAGGTATTCGTTCTGAAAAATCAGGGAGATGGCCATTCCGGCGATAATTCCGGAGATGATCAGGTTCCAGGTTAACTTCGTTACACGGAGTATTTCTACCAATACAAAAGATAAAGATAAGAACACCACCACGATGATGAGCTGGCCTATTTCGAGCCCTAGGTTGAATCCCAGTAAGGGGTATACGATGTCGGCTTCGCCGCCCAGTAGTGCCCTGAGATAGTTAGAAAATCCCATTCCATGAATGAGCCCAAAGCCTAGAGCCACAGGATAGCGATAGTTGACTTTGGGTGATTTTTGGATGAATGAGAAAACGGGTGGCTTATAAAAAAAATTGGCGAAGGCCGTCATCAGGATCGTGATCGGAATGAGGAGCTCGATAAGATCGGGAGCGATGCTTACGATGTTCAAGGTGGCTAGGGCCAAAGTGATAGAGTGGCCTATGGTAAAGGCAGTAACTAGGATAAAAACTTTTTTGAATTCGACTAATGTATAAATGCTACATAATGCCATGATAAAAAGAATATGGTCATAACCATTGGCATCTGTGATATGTTCGAAACCTAGGAGAAAGTAAGCTTGGAAATCTGACATTAATTTGCGGTAGGGTTATATGAATAGGATAGGATAGTTGTTAAAACAAAAATCGATGTGCTAATATATTTTAATTCGTTCAGTAAACAAAATAAGGGCTCTGAGCGCCTGAGATAAAGCAAGAAAGACCGGGAGCAATTGCCCCCGGCCTTTCTAAATTCTGACACCAATTATTTAAGATTTTTATTAGACCGAATCACGAAAGGTATTTTATGAGCGTTTTCGCTGTAGTCAATGATCTACCTGGCATTTGCTGGATAATCATTTTCAGGAAAAACCTGACTGCTGAAAGCCGATTGCCGACAGCAATACGAACCAGTCGTGATATAGTCTGTTATTTTTCTAATTCGTAGTCGGTATTCTGAGGATCGAAGTTAGCCCATTTCTCAGTCCAGTTGGTAGTACTGAAAGCACCTACGTAAGTATTCGCTTCAAAGCCTGCAGGAAGCGTAGTTCCACCTGTCAATAGAGGTGATCCTGTCTGAGGCAATACAGATGGAGTAGCCGTGATAGAGTTGAATCCAGTAGCCAATTTAAGGTCAGCTTGAGCCATGATAGCGTTCTTGGCATTTGAAGCAAGGAAGGCTTCTTGAGTGATTCCTTCAACGGCTCCAGCAGACTGTGTTCCAGACAAAGCCAATACCACTCCTTGCATTTGCATTGTACCATTCGTGAAGTTAGCGATGGTAAGGTCGTTTTCTACACGAAGGCCAGTTCTAGGCCATGCACCAGTGAATACGCTGTTATAAGCAGACACGGCTGAGTTACGACGAATACGCAAGGCCGAAGCAAATTTACCGTTCACGGTTCCGTCGGCCATAGCCATGGTGATGTTAGCAAACTTGGCAGCAGTCTGAGGCGTGGCAGTAGATCCTGAACCATCGTTATCGGATTCGAAACCGTTAGAGTCACCAGCCTGATCGGCTACTGCAGGGTCGCGAAGAATCAAACCGTACTGTACCATTCCGTTATACCCGTTGTCGGTATCGAAGTCGTCGTCCAATCCACGGTAAGCGATAAGGTGCTTGGCGTTAACGGTTCCACCGAACCATTCGAAAGAGTCGTCACCACTGTAGGAAACCTGTACGTAATCGATAGTAGTTCCGCTACCTACACCACCGAAGGTAAGGCCGTTAATCTCTTTGTCGGTTTCGAAGGCAATACCAGCGAATTCGATACGAACATATTTCAATGAACCAGAGTTATCAGCAGCGTCAGTTCCACCGAAAGTAGATACGTTTTCACCTTCTACAACGGCGTTAGGCTTGTTAACAGGGGCTTTACCCAAGATGATCAATCCACCCCAGTCACCGGCGGCACGCTGGCCTTTGGCTTGGTTAGAAGTGAAGACAATCGGTGCGTCGGCAGTTCCTTCGGCCATTATTTTAGCACCTGGCTGAATAATTAGGGAGCCCTTAGTAGGTTTATCTCCTTTTATTACCGTTCCTGGCTCGATAGTCAGGGTTACACCGCTTTCAACATAAACAAAACCTGAAAGCAGATACTGGTTGTTGGCCGTCCAGGTAGTGTTCGTAGTGATTTTTCCACTCACTACTTTAGCTTCACCTACTGGTGTTACGATGATTGGATCGTCGTTATCGTCATTATTACAAGATACGAGTCCGAAAACCGAGATTCCCATTACTAACAAGCTGAATATTTTACTTGTCTTTTTCATACTTTCGATGTGTTTAATTAACTATTGAATTTGTAAATTGGGTATTAAAACTTGTAGGTAAGACCGATGGTGGAGTAAGTTCCTTTCCGGTAGGTCTGGTAGCTTTCATCTACAGAAGTGATCTTTTTATCACCATTGCTATCTTGGATCAATCTGTAAGGCTGGTTGAGCAAATCTTGGATTCCTAACTTAATCTCCAGGTGCTCTCCAATTGACTTGATGATGTTCAGGTCGATCACGTTACGTTGCATTTCGTATACGGTAGGTTGAAGGTCGTTGTCACCTACCAGGAAGATCCTGCGGCCCACCACGTTGTAGAGGGCATTTACCTGCCATCCTCTGTTCAGATCGTTGAAGTATAGTCCGGCGTTGATCAGGTAGGGCGATTGTCCTTGCAATTGACGGTCGTTTTCCTGTCCTGCGAAGCCTGTCAATACATTACTCTTGATATAGGAGGCATTCAACAGCAAAGTAAGGTTGTCTACGAAGTTGCTGGTGGTGATTCCCTTCAGTGATTTACGTACCTCTAGCTCAGCTCCGGTAGTATAAGCCGATTCGGCGTTATCCACGTAAAAGGAAATTCCTGATCCCGCATAGCGAATACGTGCTTCGATAGGGTTGGTGAAGTGCTTGTAGAAAACAGCGAAAGAGATGAGCTCACCAGCCGTTGGATAGATCTCGTAACGTAAGTCGATATTCTGGATCGAAGGGGTCTTTAGTTCCGAATTACCTACCCGCGACACGTCGAAATTAAAGTCATAATAGGTAAATGGAGCCAGTTCCCTAAATTCGGGACGGTTGACCGACATGCTATAAGCTAGGCGTAGAAGCGTCTTTTCGGTGAAGTTATAAGCGAAGTTAGCAGAAGGTAGCACCCTTAAAATCGGATTATTTACATCTATATTCGTTCCTGATCCACGTTGTCGACTCTGGAGCTTCTGAACGTTGTTCTCAACCCGAACTCCCAAGGATGCATTGAATTTATTGCTGAAGGGAATGTAGCTGCCAATATAGCCGGCTAACAGTGTATTCTGAGCATCGTAACGGTCGTCATAGTTGGTTCTTTCTGCATAGTATAGTTTATCCAAACCTATATTCTCGGAGTCGAATATTTGACTTCCAGGTTGTGATAATATTTCTTCTGGTGTATTTCCAGGGTTCGTTAAGTTAAACCATCGGGCCTTAAAGCTTCTATCCTTATATTCGCCATAGGCACCGGCACGAAGCTTAATCTCCATGTTTTCGTCGTCTTCATAGCCATTCCTTTTGATGCGATGTTCAAGGTCTACACGGAATGAGGAAGTATATTCATTGAGGGTAGAGTAAAAACGTGCCCCACGGCTCAAGCTGGCGTTGCTTCCCGGTACTATTTCTACCCGGAAAGGGTCTGTTGATCCAATCCTGCGGCTAGTCACGAATCGGCGATAATCAGGCTCATCCCGGTGAGTCAAGCCATAAGCTCCAAGCCATTTTAAGGTAGTGGCTCCCGATAGTTCGTGCGTGCCGCCTAGCTGTCCGGAGTAAATGCTCTTGGATTCGTAACGGAAAGCATAGCTTTGTAACTCGGTACTGTTGTCGGTGTTATATCCTTGACGGAAGTTGGTCTCTTTATTGGACAGTTGGTTAAACAAGTTTCTAAACTCTATCTTATGATTGGGATTGAGGATCAAAGCCCAGTTCGACAGGACTCCAAGTCGAACATTTTGTTTGAAAAGCTGGTCATCATATTTCGATTGGATCTCGGATTCCCCGTTGCTAGCATCGAATTGGAGGTAACGATGCTGTGAAGTTGGTAAATATTGGTTCGTCGACGAATAGTTGATATTGTTAAATGTCGTTAGTTTGCGATCTCCAACCTGGAACTTGGCATTATAACCCAATGAGGCACGAAGATCGGGGTTAACTGTCTTGGTTTGTAGGGTGTAATATTCTGGCAAGTTACGGAATGCATTGAGGCTGTTTTCCGACGGGCGGTTCTCGGACTGTAAGGTAGAAGTGCTCGGGAAGTTCGAAGAGAGCACTCGGCTGCTGGCTCCAAAGCCCGTCCAATCCGTGGAGGATCCTTTGTAGTCTTGTACCGAATTGAATGTCGTGTTGCCACGGATACCCGTTGAAAGGCTCAAAGTCAATCCGTTTTCATCGGGTACTGTTTTGGTATAAATCTTGATAATCCCCCCTGCAAACTCGCCAGGAAGCTCCGCCGATCCCGACTTGTAAATCAGCATCCTGTCTATGGCCGAACTCGGAATAAGATCGAATGAGAAAGACTTAACGTCTACTTCGGATGATGGAGTAATGGCGTCGTTGAGCATTACGGTGTTGTAGCGTTCATTAAGCCCACGTATAATGACGAAGCGGTCGTCCTGAATTGATACCCCGGGAACGCGGCGTATCACCTGCGAAGCGTCTCTGTCTTGTGATTTTTGAATCTGCTGTGCCGAAATACCTACTGCTATTTGCTCAGCTTGTTTGATTTCGGTGATCACCGACACATCGGTAAAGGTTTGGCGTTGCCCTACGATTTTTACTTCGGCTAAGTTGGCTACATCCTCTTCGACGGTGGCGTTGATAAGGACCGCTTGGTTAGGATATACGGTGACATCAATTTCTTTGGGCTTGTACGAAACGTAAGAAACGATGACAGTCTGAGGGCCTGAGGGTATTCCAGTAATTTCGAAATTGCCCTCTACATCGGTGGCGGTACCTACGGGAGGAGTGCTACCCTTGAGAATTACGGTGGCACCAATCACGGCCTCTTTGTTCTGAGCGTCTACGATGGTACCTTTGATTGATCCGGTTTGTGCAAAAACTGTAGAGGCAAAAACAAGGAAAAATAGAAGAAGAAAGTAATTTCTGGTCATATATAAGGTGTCATTATTTTATGACACAAAAGTAGACCTTCAATGTTACCTTAATATTAAGCCAGTGTTATGGCTTAATTATATAAAAAAATCGTAATTATTGAAAATCAAGTATTTATAAACAATGGACTTGCTATTTGGTTCAAGTCAATAGCCTATTTCGTTCTATAGGGCGTACAAGCCCCCACTTGGGTTGATTATAGGTTAATAGCGAGTAGTTGATACTGGTTAAAGTATAAATTTTGCTAGGTAGACAATCGTTAAGGATCCGTTTCCTTATTTGTACGGGCCTATTTGTTAGTGTCCATTTTCTTGGTCTTTACTATAACGTTTATTTTTAGTACAGCGCTGCGACCGAAAGTCCTGTCTTTACAATTATATTAAAAACGAGCTAGAATGAATCCTCCGAGCGGGTATGGGTAACCAGTAATGTCAATATATTTAGGAGCGCTTACAACGTTTCAGTCCCCCCCACTGTCGTAAGAGTATCTGTCATCTTACCATTTCCGACCTATGAAAGTTCTTGTATACCTTATTGCCCTTTCTTTTATTTTTGTTATGCCTGGTTGTATTAATGACAATTCCATGGATCCTGAATTGATAACCGACCCACCCATGTCAGAGCTGATTAGCTCGGACAGTCTATCGGCCGGAAGTCACCTGGGGCTGGGTATTGGCACCGAGGCAATAAAAATTTATGAGGCTATTCAAGGCCTTAAAGCCAGCCAGGGGGTTTCTTATGTGAATGTCGTAGGGAACACTTCTTCGGACCTGGAGTCCCTTGTCCAGCGGTTGCCTCTGTACCAATATATTTTGTTGGACGAGCAAAAAGGAACCGATACTGGGGTGCAACTAACTTTGGCCGAAGGTCGGATCGCCCATATCTATCTTAATAATGGAGTAAAACTAAGCCAATGGCCTGCCAATCAGAATGGGGAGTCGGCTGTTAGGATGGGCGATAAGGCGGAGGAGTTGTACCAGAAGCTGGTGAATATCCATTCGATAAAGGGGTATGCTTCCAAATTTGAGCGGATCATGCTCCTCACCAAGAATTTGTCTACGGCCTACGACCCGGCTATGGCGGGCTCGTCTCAGTGGTACTTCGCCTATGCGCCAGCCCCTAATTTGATAGAGGAGGTGAAAATTAATTTCGATAATGGACTAGTAAGCGCTATCGTAGTGAATCGCTATCAATAGGCCAGCTTAACCAAGCAAGTAGTATTGCGGCAGGGGTCGCTTACTACTTGCTTGGTCATTCTTTTTACTCTACAATACCATTTCCTGCCTTCGTTTTGAAATTAGCCAGGTCATACACGAAGCCATTCACGACGGCGTATTTCACTACTCCTCCTTTTTTTAATAGAAAAGTGGCCGTTGAGCCGAGTCTGGGGCTATCGATAGGGGCCGATTTGTTATTCCTTAGGATGTGCAAAGGGGCCGTGGTATAATATAGGCCTAGGTTACGCCCCCCATTGTCGGCTGTAAGGCGTATGTAGGTATAGCCTTCTTTCAGTAAGTTAAGTGCATTCAGTTGACTCACCTCCCCAATGGTTTTAAAGGCCTTGGGGTATAATTTCCCTTTTTCTAGGGTGAGGCCTTTCGCATCGATTTCTTGAGTGCCAAATTGCGGATGCAGGTCTCCAAACTCTTCCACTTTACTATAATAGAAAAACTTGGAAGCATTGGCATAGCTCACCTCATTGCGGTTAATGCCTAGGTCGGCCTCAAACGATTTGGTGCCTTGCTTCACCGTAGCATGCCGTATGACCAGGTCGTACAGCCAACGACCATTTTCGGGGATCTCGTAATAGTCGTTTCTGTTCTCTTGCGTCAGGGAGTTATCGGCTATCTTGTCTATGGCCGATAAGATGGCCATAAAATTCAGTCGGCGCAGATATTGCTTTTCAGGATCACCGGCCAGGCCTCCCGACTCGATGAGTACCAAGGTGGTTCCCCATTTCTGAACGTTATCTCCAAAGCCTCTGGGCTCATGGTCGTCGGCATAGCGGCCTACCTTACCGGGAATATAACGTTGAAGCTGGCGGTTCATGGCCACTATCAGCTGCATGGACCGTTCCCGGACGGGGTTTATGGACCTGGGGTAGTCGTAGGCGGTAGCCAGAAACGAAATAGCCGCGGCTTCAGCGCTTCGGCCTACCGAATAGCGAGGGCTTTGGTCGTGCAGGTTAAAACCGAAATCTGGTTTTATTTCGTCAACGAGACGTTTCAATAAGGCTCCTTCCGGGGTTTGCAGAGCGGCAGCATCACGGTTCATGTCTATGCCTTGTGCAGTACGCCGTTGATAGCGCTCGGCGCCATCGGGGTTGAGCATGGGTACAAAGTACAGGGTGGTTTGCTCCAGGATCTTTTTTCTGAAGGCATCGAAGCCATCGTTATGTCGTTCCAAAAAATTGAAGATATCGAAGCTCGCCATGGTGGCGGTGGGCTCGTCTCCGTGCATCTGGGTCCACAGTAGTATTTTCTTGGGGCCTGTGCCTATCCGAACCATCTGGATATTGCGGCCTTCAAAGGATTCTCCCACCTTGGTAATGGTATAAAGTGGGTTGTTACGACGACGGTCGAGTAAGGGTAAAATGTCTTTTTGTTTGAAGCGTCGCTGACTTAGGCCTTGCTCTTTGAAGGTGTGATGCGTCTTATATAGACTGTCAGACAAATCGGTGGATGGTGAAATACTAGTCAAAAGAATAAATAGTAAAGAGGTCGATGAAAGGCGTAAAAAGGTCGCTAACATGGTTTGAAGGCTAAGATAAATGGAAAATATAGTTTTTGTTGTGTTGGATATGTTTTTTTACCTACCAAAATGTACGGTGGGGGTAGGCGCATACCCAGCATGCTGTTGGCTAGGGCCTTAAGCCTTATCGATCCTCTGGTAATCGTAAGTACAGGTTCGCCCTAAAACCCTATTTATGACCAGTTTTCATTCGTTTCGAGTTGGGAGCTGACAAATGGGATAATTCTAAGCAAATTTTAATAAATTAATTCAATTTACGGTTTATTTTTTTCTAAAATTTTGACTACATTTGCAACATGTTAAAAACTGAAACATGTCCTCAATTACATCAAAGTCATCAGGCTTTTGGGCGTCTTGGATGATATGTTTTTGCAAGTAGTGTTGTAATAAGGTTGAATACATAGTATCCCAGAAGCCCGATTCTTATGAATCGGGCTTTTTTCGTTTTTATTCAAATTCGAAGGGGTTTGTTCCCCGGGTTCACTATTTTTCCCTTACTTTTATTAGTTGAATATAAATTACTACGCCTAATCATGAAGACCGTTATTATCAAATACAACGCAGGGAACGTACAATCGGTAATGTACGCACTGGACAGGTTGGGGGTTAGTTATGTCTATTCCGATGAGGAGGCCGAGATTCGTTCGGCCGATCGGGTGATATTCCCCGGTGTGGGAGAGGCCAGTACGGCCATGGCCTATCTTAAAGAGAAAAAATTGGATCTGCTCATCCCCGATCTGAAGCAGCCAGTCTTTGGTACTTGTATAGGAATGCAGCTGATGTGCAAGCATTCGGAAGAGAACGATACGACCTGCATGGGGATATTTGATGTGGACGTGTATAAGTTTGCGGCCATTCCAGGGCTCAAAGTACCGCATATGGGATGGAATAATATCAAGGCTTATCACTCACACCTCACCGACGGGCTACCCGATAACGCCTATGTCTATTTTGTGCATAGCTATGCTGCGCCGGTTTGCGCACAGACGGTAGCAACCTGCGACTATATCGTTCCATTTAGTGCAATGCTCAAAAAGGATAACTTCTATGCAGCACAGTTCCATTGCGAAATAAGTGGAGGTGTTGGTCAGAAAATAATGGAAAACTTTTTAAAGGAATAATCGTACCTACAATTAAATATGATTGAAATAATACCCGCCATCGATATGATCGATGGGAAATGCGTAAGACTTACCCAGGGCGATTATGGTAAGAAGACCATCTATAATGAAAACCCACTCGAAGTAGCTAAGGAATTTGAAGATGCTGGTATCCGGCGTTTGCACCTGGTGGACCTCGACGGAGCCAAAGCAAAAAAGGTCGTTAACTGGAAAGTTCTCGAGCGTATCGCCTCACAAACCCGCCTACATATCGATTTTGGAGGGGGTGTGCAGTCCGAGGAGGACCTTCGAGTGGTCTTTGAAAGTGGAGCCAAACAAGTGACCGGGGGGAGTATTGCCGTCAAAAAACCAGAGCTATTCGAAAAATGGTTGAGTCAATATGGAGGCGATAAGATCATTTTGGGTGCCGATGCCAAAAATGAAAAAGTTGCTGTAAGTGGATGGGAAGAGGGAACGGAGCTATGGGTCTACGATTTTATTGAGAATTATGTAGAAAAGGGAATCTCCTATACCATCAGTACCGATGTGGCCAAAGATGGCCTTCTGCAAGGTCCCTCTTTCGATCTATACAAGAATATTCAAGATAAATGCCCCGATTTACACATCATTGCAAGTGGAGGGGTGAGTAAGTTGGAAGATGTGGAAAAGTTGGCCGAGATGAACGTCTATGGGGTTATTATAGGGAAGGCCATTTACGAAAACCGTATTAAGTTAAGTGAGTTGAAGCGGTTCCTAGTCTAATTTTTTTGGGGAGCACCCCCTTTCATAAATTTAGGGTTGTCCAATCGACCCATCAATACATTATCTATGTTGACCAAAAGAATTATTCCCTGTCTGGATGTAAAAGATGGACGCACTGTCAAAGGTATAAACTTTGTCAACTTGCGCGATGCGGGTGATGCAGTTGCCCTAGGGGCACTATATGCAGAACATGGTGCCGATGAGTTAGTCTATTTGGATATTACGGCTACCGTCGACGGCCGATCGACGTTTATCGACCTGGTGCGTCGGGTGGCTCATACCATCAATATCCCTTTTACCGTAGGCGGGGGAATATCGACGAAGGAAGATGTATCGGCTTTGCTGCATGCCGGAGCCGACAAGGTTTCCATTAATTCTGCTGCAGTAAGGAACCCGGCCCTTATCAATGAGCTCGCCTTGGAGTTTGGGAGCCAATGCATCGTAGTGGCCATCGATACCCGCTATATAGAGACTGAAAATGGAAGGGAGCATATTGTTCATACCCATGGAGGCCGAAAGGCGACCAATCTACGTACCATTCCCTGGGCTACCGAAGTGGAGGACCGTGGGGCAGGAGAAATTCTCCTGACCTCGATGGATACCGATGGCACAAAAGATGGGTTTGCTTTGGAACTTACCGCCTTGGTGTCGGGAGCCGCTAATATCCCCGTGATTGCCTCCGGTGGTGCCGGTAATATGGATCATTTTTATGATGTGTTCACCACGGGCAAGGCCGATGCCGGTCTTGCAGCCAGCATATTTCACTTTAAGGAAATAAGCATTCCGGATTTAAAACAATACCTTTCGATAAAAGGCCTTCCCGTTAGGCTTACCAATTAAATTCTTGGTGCGATTTTTTTAAAGCATTCTTTTGACATTGAAATTATGAATACAATGAATAAAAATAAATCTACGATAGCATTCGATAAGTCGGCCGATGGGCTGGTGCCTGTCGTCATTCAGGATGTACACTCCGACAAAGTACTAATGCTGGGCTTTATGAATGAAGAGGCCTATGAGAAGACACTCCAGGAAGGTACCGTGACTTTTTATAGCCGCAGTAAGCAACGGCTATGGACCAAAGGTGAAACTTCTGGTAACTTCTTGCTGGTCAAGGAGGTTTTGATCGACTGTGACCAGGATACCGTGCTTATAAAAGCCGCTCCAGCAGGCCCTACCTGCCATACAGGTGCCGATACCTGCTTTGGTGAAGTGATAGAAAAAAACAGTAGCAGAGGTGAAGCGGCCTTTTTGAATTACCTGCAGAAAGCCGTTATCAGAGATCGTAAATTGAACCCTAGCGAAAGTTCCTACACGACAAGTCTTTTTAACCTAGGAATCAACAAGATAGCTCAAAAAGTTGGCGAAGAGGCGGTGGAAGTAGTGATAGAGGCCAAAGACGATAACGACGACCTTTTTAAAGGGGAGGTATCCGATCTGCTTTTCCACTTACTGGTACTATTAGAGCAAAAAAATATTGACTTAGATGACGTAATTAGCGTACTTCGTAGTCGACACGCCTAACCCTTTATATATTTATGTCCTTAATAATTCGGCTTTTAATCAGCACCTTGGCAGTTTTAGTTGCCGCAAATATTGTACCTGGGGTACAAGTAGATGGAACCGTAACTGCCGTCATCGTGGCGGTTGTTCTGGCGTTTCTGAATACATTTATCAGACCGGTGCTTCAAATATTGGCTCTACCCATTACCATACTGACCTTGGGCTTATTTTATTTCGTGATCAACGTGCTCATGATTTTCCTGGCCGCCTATTTGGTAGATGGTTTTGCCGTAGATGGCTTCATTGCTGCCTTGTTCTTTGGGTTGATTATGACCGTGGTTTCTTCCGTATTGGGCATGTTTTTGGATTAGGAGACCAGGTGAAGGGCCTCCTAACAACACTTATTCTTTTTCGCATCAGATAAACCTATACACCGTATGATTAATCAACTCGATGAAATAAAAGATACCATCATGCGCTACCTGGAGACGCGCCTCGATTTGTTCAAAATTGAAACGCGAGGCAGGATCGAACAGGCTATCGTGATGGTCGTATATGGCATTTTACTCTACAGTATCGTGCTCGTTGGCCTCACGCTGGGAACGGTATTGTTGGCTAACTATCTCAACGAACGACTGGATAGTGCCTATCTTGGCTATGTTATAATTTTAGGCATCGTCTTGTTAAAGCTGATCGTGTGGGTAGTGTTCCGAAAGTGGACCATGCGCGTATTAGGGGGGATCATTGCCACTTTTATGTCCAAGAAGGAAGAATAATTTATCCAATCTTAGGGCATTTAGTCGGGGCTAATTGTTAATTTTGGCTCCCGGTACGCCAAATGTCCTGTTCATCCATAAACCAGTTTAGAGATGAGTTCATCAGCAGATTTGACTTCGAAAATATCAGCAAAGCCCTTTTCGTCGGATACTCAGGCCCAGAAAGAAGAGCTAGAGTTGGAAATTGGCCTGTTTAAAGACCAATTAGACCAGCAACTCGACGGGCTTAAGACCCAGGCCACGGTGGCAGGTAAAAAGGCCTTGATTGTAGGAGGGATAGTAGCGAGCACCTATATTGTAATGAATGCCTTGCTCCCCAAAGAAAAGGAGGACAAGCCCCAAAAAATTAAGGATATCGAGGTTGACGAGGTAATCGAAATTCCTACTAAAAAGAAAAAAAATAAGGCGACGCAGGAAGTTTTGAAAGCTGCTCAAGGCATAGCTTGGACCCTTGCGGTTGGCTGGGCTCGCAAACAACTAATGAATTATATTGCGGCTGACCGAAGAGCGAATGAGAAAAATAAACTATAATATTAAGGAGCAATTGCTGAAAGAGCGGGCCGACAATAGACGCTCTTTTGCCGTATTGCTCGATCCTGACAAGATAGACTTTGAACAATTCACCGGATTTTTGGAAGTGGCTGTTCAAAATCAGGTCGATTATTTTTTCGTAGGTGGGAGTCTTATCACCGAATATTCCATCGATAAGCTCATTGCAGCGGTCCGACAATATACCCAAATTCCGGTCATTCTCTTTCCAGGAAGCAGCTTGCACATCGACGAATCGGCCGATGCAATTCTGCTTCTTTCCTTGATTTCGGGGCGTAATCCAGAGCTGCTCATTGGCCAGCATGTCATTGCCGCCCCGCTCATCAAAAGGAGTGGATTGGAGGTATTGCCTACCGGTTATATGCTCATAGAGAGCGGTAGGCTTACTACCGTTTCCTACATTAGCAACACCACGCCTATTCCGAGAGATAAACCCGCTATCGCCGCCTGTACGGCTGCCGCTGGAGAGCTTTTGGGGCTGAGTCACATATTTTTAGATGCTGGGAGCGGGGCTATATACCCGGTGCCTCCTAGGGTTATATCTGCCGTTCGCCAAGTTGTGGCTGTCCCGATTTTGGTGGGAGGTGGCATCAATTCTTACGAAAAAGCTTCTTCGGCTTTGGAAGCCGGAGCCGACGTGATCGTGGTAGGAAATGGGATCGAGGAAAATGCTAACTTACTGCCCGAAATAGCCTCTGCTGTTCGCGCATTCAACGAGCGAACTGAAAATGTTTAATGGGTTTTTGGTGGTATAAATTGTACTTTGCGAAGGATGTAAATAGTTTTCTAAGGAAATTTTAAGTTCTTAGAAAAATACAATCCAAAAATTTGGGATTTGTCATTTCTTTGGTATTACCTTTGTAGTGAACCTTAATTACACCCAAAAAATGAAAAAATTCTTTGCTTTTGCTTTTGTTGCCGGGATGGTAGCATTCGCTTCTTGTACTAGCAAACCTGCTGAAGAAGCAGCTGACTCTACTGCAGTTTCTGTTGAATCTGTAGAAGTTGACACTATGGCTGTTGATACTACCATGGCTGCTGACACTACTGTTGAAGTTTCTGCTGAATAATCAGAAAACTCAGGTTTTGAAATTGGAAAGCCCTATTTTTATAGGGCTTTCTTTTTGTTTATAGCCTATGTCCTTGCCCAGCAATTTTTTTAAAGGCTTGGTGCCAGAGTCTGCCGAAGCGTATTGTCAGCAGCTATTTATGGCCCAGCCGGTTCACTTGGTTGTGAGTAGGCCACGGCGTACGCGTCTAGGCGATTTTACTGTCAAGCCAGGCAAGAGGCCTCGGGTGACGGTCAACGCCGACCTCAACCCGTATAGCTTCTTGATCACCTATCTTCACGAAATGGCCCACCTGCGGGTATACCTGCACAGAATGTCGGTGGGTGGCCTACGCGAGGCTCCGCATGGACCTCAGTGGAAGAAAACCTTCCAGGATTTACTGATTCCGGTGGCCAACGAGCAAGTTTTTCCTAAAGAAATACTGGTTCCCTTGGTCGACTATATGAAGAATCCGCGAGCGTCCTCGTCGGCAGATATGCCTTTATATATCGCCTTACGGAATTTTGATACCCTTCAACCCAGCCATGAGAATAAAATACGGCTTCTAGACCTCAATGAAGGGGCTTCTTTCGTTTTTCAGAATAGAGTCTTTGTGAAAGAGACTATTCGCCGTACTCGGGTGCTGTGCACCCATCAGGCTTCTCAGAAACGATACACCATCCCCGCACATGTATTGGTTGAAATATATTAAGACTTTACGACTCCTACTTGCCTCTTTCGTTGGATGTGGCTTTTTGCTCACATTCACTACCCTTAGGGCTCAAAATACCTCCCGATTGGTGTCGGGAGCTTGGATGAAATTGGGCGTTACCAAGACGGGTATCTACAAAGTGGATCGGGACTTTATCCGGAAAATAGGCTGGGATCCTACGAGTATCGACCCGCGTACCGTCAAAATATATGGCCTTGGTGGGGCCATGCTTCCACAAGCCAATAGCCTGGCCCGCCCCGCTGAGCCCCTCGAGGGTGCCGCATGGTTCGATGGCCAGGCAGATGGCCAATGGGATGCCTCCGATGCCTTGTACTTTTATGCCGAGGGGCCGCATACCATCTTTTATGATTCCGATACCAAACGACTGGCTCATCAACTTCATAGCTATAGCGACACCAATTACTATTTTATTACCTATGGGGGCCAAGTGGGTAGGCGTATAGAAAGTAGTGCCTTACCCCCATGGGCTGGACAGCCTCTCCTCACTAGTTTTGTTGATTATTGGTTTCATGAAACGGAAAGGTACAACCTGTTACAATCGGGCCGGAGGTGGTGGGGTGAATATCTTGGGGGCTCCCCTTTGGCAGTAAGCGTTCCAATGTCCGATCTTTTGCCAGGCAGTGAGGTTTCAGTCCGTTTTTCAGCCATAGCTTCTGCTCAGGTTACCACTGGCTTCACCCTTACACTGAATGGAGCTACCATAGGCACGGGGAATTTTGGTACGGTGCCTGGCCAAACCTATACCCAAAAAGGAGCCATTGCCGAAGGGAGTTATGTGAGTACCCTGAGCGGAGCTCCTGCCGATATTCAAAATATTACGGTCGCCTACCATAATAATGGTCAGCTTTCGGCTCAGGCCTTTCTTGACTACCTGACTTTGCAAGGCCTGAGGTCCTTCAAAGCCTACGACCAGCAGCAGATCTATCACTTTTTGCCTGCCAGCTCCGATACCACCAGCTACCATATAGATGGATTGAGCGGGAGTGGGCAGTTATGGGATGTAACGGTGCCCCTGTCGCCAGGGTTGTTGCTGAAGGGTACTACGGCCAATTTTAGCCTAAAAAATAGTCGTCGTTATCGTCGGTTTATAGGCTTTGATCCTCAACAGGCCTTAGTCCCGACCAGCTATAGCCCGGTGGACCAACCTACCGTAGAGGTCTATGCTCAGGTCGCATTGTTGATTATTACCGCCCCTGCTTTCGTAGAACAAGCTCAGAGATTAGCCGATTTTCGGCATTCTCAGGATGGCTTGCCTTCAGCGGTCGTGACCACCGATCAGATTTATAATCATCATGCCTCCGGTAAGGCCGATCCGGTGGCTATCCGCGATTATATCCGCAACGTGTACCAAAATAGTAAGCTCAAATATGTCTTGCTTTTTGGTGATGCTACTTACGATTATAAAAACAATTTGAAGAATCAAACTCCCTCTCAGTGGGCAGCGTGGGTGCCTACTTATCAAAGTAGGGAATCGCTGTTGCCGGTCTACACCTATGCTTCCGACGATTTTTTCGGCTTTATGGACGAAGATGAGGGCGCCTGGGAGGAGTCGGTGGCGGGCGACGAACTGCTCGATATTGGAGTAGGGCGGCTTCCCGTCAAAAGTCTAGAGGAAGCCGATCAGATGGTCGAAAAGCTGATGCATTATCAGTCTCCAGGTTCTATGGGGGCATGGCATAATACGGTACGTTTTGTAGCCGACGACGGGGATGGTAATATTCATCAGTACCACGCCTCCGAACTGGCAAAACTGATAGATCATACTTTTTTGACCAAGAAGATTTTCCTCGACGAACAACCCCAGAAGGCCGTAGAGGGGGGGCAAAGGTCGCCTGCTACCAATGGACTGATACGAGATGGCATAGAACGGGGTTCGCTTATTATGAATTATACGGGCCATGGGGGAGGGAGCGGCTGGGCTGAAGAGCAAATCCTAACCCTTTCCGATATGATAGGCATGAGAGGGTATGATAATCTGCCTATCTTGGTTACGGCCACCTGCGACTTCGGACGGTTCGATAATATGGCTCAGGTGTCGGGTGGGGAGCTGATGGTCCTAAGTCCCAAAGGAGGAGCCATAGCGGCTCTTTCAACTACCCGACCGGTATACTCTAGTACCAACTTTACCTTAAATAAAGCCCTGTATCGGGCGTTGAGCCAAAGTGATACGCTACTGAGGCTAGGGGACTTGGTTCGTGAAACCAAAAATAATTCGCTAGTTGGCAGTTTAAACCGAAATTTTACACTCATAGGCGACCCTTCTATGCCGGTTGTCGACCAGTCGAGGACCATAAAATGGTCCGCTGTGCCCGATACTTTGAGGCCTCAGCAAAGGGTAAAGCTACAGGGACAGATACAATTGACCCGAACCGGCGAATTGGATGGGGATTTCGATGGTGTGGCTTATCTGTCTATTTATGACCAGCCGAGTAGTTTTGCTACCCTTGGCGACCAAGATGGGCCCGAAAAGTATACCGATAACCGGAATAAGCTTTATGAGGGAAGCCTGAGCGTTCAAGGAGGAGCGTTTGAGCTCGAGTTTATAGTGCCTGTCAGCACCGATACGGCTTTTCGGATAGGGCGCGCGAGTGTCTATAGTCGCTCGGGAACTGGGACTCATACGGCATCCGCTCAGCTTCCTTTGGTGATAGGAGGGAAGGCCACGGCTACTTCCAGTGCTGCCACCCAAATCAGTGCTTTTTTGAACGACGAATCTTTCCGGGATGGTGATCTTGTTGAACCCTCTTCGCTGTTGATGGTAAGGCTGCAAGACGAGTTAGGGATTCAGCTGAGCCAACCGGGAATAATACTAAACCTCAACGATACGCTAGAAATAGGCCTTGAAGACTATTATCGAGCCGATTTGGATGATTATACTCGTGGAACGGTAGTTTATCCCTTGCAAGATTTGCCAATAGGGCACTACACCGCAACTGTAAAAGTTTATAATTCTTATAATAACTTATCAAAAATAACGTTCGGATTTGTGGTAGGTGCGCAGCAGGGGATTCAGGTTTCAGACCTGGTGGTGTACCCGATGCCATTTCGAGATCAGTGGTCTTTTGACCTAAAACATAACCGGGCCGATGAAGATGTGGCGCTAGAATTGAGTGTTCTGACCCTGTCGGGAGCATTAATAGGGACCGAAAAATGGATTCTATATAATGCCCCTAAAGACATTCGGAAGAGAGTAACCGATATTGCGTTAACGACCAAATTACAGCCAAATGAAATGTATTTATACCGTCTAATCGTCAAATCATTAGCGGATCGTTCCGTTAGTAAAAGGATGGGAAGGCTTATGCGTGCTCCCTAAGAATCAATAAAACATTTATTTTTTTCATATTAACTATCTTTCATCGTATTTTTGACCCTTTAAAAGAAGCTGAATCAACGCACTTCCTTTCTCAAATCCAATTTATATGAGACCAAATTTTGTAAAGTTTACTCTTTTATTTCTTTTTACTTCTGGTGCAGCTCTGGTTCAGGCTCAAGACTCAACCAGGATACCACACTCCCCCTTGCAGTTTCTAACTTTCGCTCCTGATGCACGTGGAGCGGCCATGGGTGAGGCGGGTGCAGCCTCTAGTGCCGATGCTAATTCGACTTTCTATAATGCAGCAAAGTTGCCATATAACGAAAAGGACTTCGGGGTATCGGCCTCCTATACGCCTTGGTTGCGCAATTATATCGATGACATGTGGCTGGGATATATCTCCGCATTCAAGAAAATCGATGATAAGCAGGCGGTAGCATTGTCTGTAAACTATTTTAGCAATGGGGAGCTCGATCTTAGAGATGCCGTAGGTACGCAAATGGGTTACTTTACCTCCAAAGAATTTGCTATTAGCGGGACCTACTCCAGACAGCTAGGGAAGAATTTCTCGATGGGGCTTACCTTGAAGTGGATCAACTCGGATCTGACCGGTAACGCCATTATTAATAATGCCTCTGTAAAACCTGCCCGTACTTTCGCTGGAGATATCAGCGCATTTTATAAGAAAGAATTCAAGAATTTCGATACCGGTGGAGAGCTGACCTGGTCGTTGGGAGCGGTAATATCCAACCTCGGTGGTAAGGTTAATTATGGTTCTGGAACCAATACCGAAAACTTCTTACCTACCAACTTGCGTGTAGGTGGTGGACTTTCGTTCTCTGCTGATGGCCGGAGCAAATTCAACTTCGTGTTGGATGGAGTTAAATTGATGGTACCCACTCCAGATGGTACCGATATCAACTCCAAAAGTGCCCTAGCCGGAGCCTTTGGCTCGTTCGGCGATGCGCCCGATGGGTTCAAAGAAGAACTTCAGGAGGTAGCCATCCTAGCGGGTGCCGAGTACTGGTACAATGATATTTTTGCGGTACGTGCCGGATATTTTGGAGAAAACAAAAACAAAGGCGACCGTAAGTTCTTTACCGCTGGGGCAGGGATACGCTTCCAAGATCGGTATGCGGTCGATTTCGCCTATTTGTTTCCTGTAAAGCAGAATAGCCCACTCGCACAGACGCTCCGTATTACCTTAGGGTTGTATCTGAACAAAGCCGAAAAGCTGGATATTACCGATGAGAACTGAGCCTAAATAATTGATTTAATAGAAGACGAATGGTGCCTAATCGGGTGCCATTCGTCATTTTAAAGTATATGCCATGACTCCAGATCGTACCCTCGCACCTGACTTTCAGGTGATCACCAATATAGAATTGCCCCAGGTTCAGTCCACCATATTGCCGAATGGCCTGGACCTCCATGTGCTTAACTTAGGAGAACAGCCTGTCATGAGGCTCGAATGTATTTTCGATGCCGGTACTTGGTATGAGTCGGCGCCCAATGCCGCTTATTATGCCATAAAGATGCTCACGGAAGGGACTAGCTCCCGAAGCTCTAGTCAGATCAGCGAGGCCTTTGAGCGCCTAGGCGCCTTCGTAGAGATGAGCCCCGGGGCCGATAGGGTGGGTATATTGGTCTATTGCCTGTCGCGGGTATTGCCCGATGTCCTGGAGATCGTTACGGACCTGGTTCAGTATGCCGCTTTTCCGGAACACGAGCTGGAAGAACAAAAAAATATTACCATACAGAACCTTCGGGTCAATATGGAAAAAACGGCTTATCTGGCCAGTACAACCCTGAAAAGAGCGCTTTTTGGAAATGAACACCCTTATGGTAAGGTCCAGCTGGAGGGTGAGATCCGTGACTTAAAAAGAGAAACCATCCTGGATCATTATAATAATTATATCAAAAATGCCCCATGCTCGGTGATTATGGCCGGGCAAGTGTCTGAGAACGACGTAGCTTTGGTGGCCCAATCGTTGGGATCTATAACTGCCGAAAAGCGAGTTGAAAAAGACGCTCAACTACTGAATGACGACTATGCGGGCAAGCAAATACTCGTAGAAAAGGCCAATACCCTGCAGTCGTCCATCAGACTGGGGAGGCGTATGTTTACCCGCAGCCACCCCGACTATTTCCCTATGTTGGTGACCAACGAGATATTTGGCGGGTATTTCGGGTCGCGACTCATGAAAAACATTCGGGAAGATAAAGGACTTACTTATGGCATATCCTCCCATTTGGTAAGTATGTCCAAGGCCGGGTATTTGATGATAGGCACCGATGCCAAAAAGGAGTTTACCCAATTGACCATCGATGAAATCAAAAAGGAAATGCTACGACTTCAGACCGAGCTCGTAGGAGATGATGAGCTACAAACGGTCAAGAATTTTATGGCTGGCGAACTAGCCGGCTCTCTCAATACGGCTTTCGAGATAGCCGATAAACGTAAAACCATCCTTTTGGAGGGGCTTCCTGCCGACTTTTATGAACAATACCTCGACAGCATACATGCCACTACGGCAGAACAGGTGATGGCCATGGCCCAGCAATATCTTCGCCCTGAGGATATGCTGGAGGTAGTGGTAGGAGGTAAATAAAATGGGGGGGTAGGCCGACGTGTACCATGACGACCTACCCCTGACTACCGATCCAAAGCCTCCTTATAAATCCGTAAACAGCGTTCCCTTGCCATTTTATGGTCTACCATCGGAGCGGGGTAGGATAAGCTATTGAGTTCGGGGACCCATTTTTTGATATACTCCCCCCGGCTATCGAACTTTTGAGCCTGGGCCGTTGGGTTGAAAATGCGGAAATAAGGGGCGGCATCGGTTCCCGATCCTGCTGCCCATTGCCAGCCTCCATTATTGGCAGCAAAGTCATAATCCAAAAGCTTCTCGGCGAAGTATGCCTCTCCCCAACGCCAGTCGATAAGTAAATGCTTGACCAGAAAACTTGCCGTAACCATACGCACACGGTTGTGCATAAAACCGGTTTCGTTGAGTTGGTGCATGCCGGCATCTACCAAGGGGTAACCTGTACGGCCCTCGCACCATCTTTTGAAATCGTCTTCGTTATTCCGCCATTGTATGAGGTCGTAGGCGGGGCGAAAGGCCTTTCCTTCGCCTACATGTGGGAAGTTGGCCAATATCTGTTGATAAAAGTCCCGCCAAATAAGTTCATTTTCGAAGGTTAGGCTACTTTCCTGTGCTTGCCGTACCAGTTTCCTGATGCTAATGGTGCCGAACCGCAGGTGGATGCCCAACAGGCTGGTCCCATCCATGGCAGGGTAGTTGCGCACCTCCTCATATTCTTGTAGGGTCGTATTCGCTATATCGGGGTTGGGGAAGGTATATGGCGAAGCCGTAAAGTCCATCTGTGTTAAGGTGGGCAGAGGGGTGGGGGAGGTTTTGAAAAGTCGGTCTTCATACCGTTCTATGGGGTAGGACTGAACATAAAACTCCGTGCATTTGGCCCTCCACGCCTTACTATATGGGGTGAATACCGTATAGGGGGTTCCTTGTCCAGAGAGTATCTCACGCTTTTCAAATATAACATGATCTTTAAACGTGTAGAACGGGATTCGAAACTGCCCTAATATGGCAGATACCTGTTCATCTCTCTCCAAAGAGTAGGCTTCATAATCGTGATTGGTATATACGGCCTGAATATCGTATTCTTCCAGAAGCTGTAGCCATATACGATCGGGGTAGCCGTAACGCACCAAAAGGTCCGACTCTTTACTGCGAAGGGTAACTTTCAATCGCTCTATTGCTTGATAAAGGAAGGTAACTCTCTTGTCTTGACGGTCGGTGAGCTTGTCCAGTATATTCCGATCGAAAATAAACAATGGTAGTACTGGATGCTTGGCTTTTAAGGCATGATAAAGTCCAGCGTTATCTTCGAAACGGAGGTCTCGACGGTGCCAGAATAGGGCTATTTTAGGTTTATGTGTTTCATTCATGGGTGTCAGCGAACGGCGGTACTGGGATTCATTCAGCTCAAGAAAAGTAAAGATTCCGCTGAAATCTAGATAGGGGCTGCGGACTTTACTTTAATTTATGCTTACTTCGTAAACCCAAAAATGGTACCAATAAATTCGAAATTAATTTAATCTGACATGAAAATTCTATTGAGTCTGTCATTTCTTCTGGTTTCAGTCCTTTCTTTTGGGCAAAAGAAGGCCAATAAAGAAGAGTGGAAGCAAATGTTTAATGGTAAAAATCTGGATGGTTGGGATATAAAAATCCGTGGCAACGATCTTAACGACAATTATGGCAATACCTTTAGAGTAGAGGATGGGAAGATGGTCGTTCGCTACGATCAGTACGACGATTTTGCCAGGAAGTACGGACATATTTTTTATAAAGACGAATACTCCTATTACCGGATAGCGGTGGAGTACCGATTTGTAGGTGAGCAAGCTCCACAGGGCGAAGGCTGGGCATGGCGCAACAGCGGTATTATGGTGCACGGCCAACCGGCGGCTACCATGGGCAAGGATCAGGATTTTCCGGCCTCTATTGAAGTGCAGTTGCTAGGGGGGAACGATAAGGTAAGGACCACCTGTAACCTATGTACTCCGGGGACCAATGTAGAGATGGATGGTAAGCTGGTCACGCAACATTGTGTAAACTCCACTTCTAAAACTTTTAACGGGGACCAGTGGGTGCGGGCCGAAGTATTGGTGTTGGGCGATTCGCTCATACAGCATTTTGCGAACGGTGAAATGGTGCTTTCCTATGAAAAACCCCAGCTAGGGGGCGGAAATGTTAGTGGGCATGATGCTTCCCTGTTCCAGAATGGTAAGTTACTCGACCATGGTACCATTTCCTTGCAAAGTGAAAGCCATCCGGTAGAGTTTAGGAAGGTAGAGATACTAAACTTAAAAGGCTGCATGGACCCCAAAGCCAAAAACTATAAAAGCTATTACGTAAAGGCCGACAACAGCCTCTGTACGTATAAAGGGGGTAAATAGCCCTGTGGCGAACTATTATTTGGAAACTCAGCGGCCGACTCCTACATACGGGGTCGGCCGCTGCGCTATATTGGGGCTATTGGTCCCACCACAGGGGTGAGTCCAACGTTATGATATTGGGGACATTATTGCTGTTTTCGGCCCGCTCCGAGCTTGGGTATCCTACTCGTCTGATAAATGTCGACAGGGCGGCATTAAGTGGTAGCTTAAAGCCAGCATATTGATAGTTGTAACGCCGGGCATCGTTCCAAGCCTCGGGATTGAGATAGGTGACCACATATTTCTCCTTAAAAATGAGGGCCAAGCTTATCCCCGCCTCTCCAACGGCTACCTTCGGATCGGTCAAATACTTCTCCATTTGTTCGTTGGGAACGCCGAGTTTCTCCATATTGGCACGTATGCCCTGTATATAGGCGGCATAAGCCCTGGTCTTATTATTGTTTCGAAATGCCGCTTCGGCTTCTATCATTTTTAGCTCGGCAAAACTGGCGAGGATTAGAGGGGAGTCATCACCAGTTAAAGGGGAGTTGAGCGAGATATACGATTCGTCTTTCACGGTATTGTTACCCCCTACATTGCCTTGTCCGTTGACGGTCCCTTTATATTCTCCATTCACCGTTTTATCAGTAATCTTTTCGATCCTAGGATCGTAAACTCCGCCGTTTTTTCCTAATAGCTGGTCAATCAGTTGGGTAGATAGCCATCCGTTAAGGACTAGAGCGGCGTTGTCTCGGGCCACTTGAGCCCAAGGGCTTCGCAGCAGGAATGTGCCCATCCGGGCATCGTCGTCGTTGGAGGTGTAGGACTTGTCCACTGCGCTCAAAACGGCAGTGGGGGCATAGGTGCCTTGTTTACTGAGCTTGTTGTGGAGCCTAGCTTTAAGAAGATAGGCCGTTTTTATCCAAGCCTCGGTGTCGCCCTGGTGAATCAAATCGTCGGATCCACTCAATGCGATTTTAGAATCGGTTTTGGATAGCTCAGCTATTCCCTCGTCGATCAGTGTTAGTGATGTTTGATACAGGCTATTCTCACTGTCGTAGGCAGGCACCAAGGGGTCGCCCGTAAAGGCCCCACTAAAGGGGGCATCGCCGAAGGTGTCGGCTACCAGGCTAATATGGTAGGAGAGTAGCACATTTGCCACGCCGACATATTCGGAGGCTCCTTCGGTAGAGGCTAGGTTTTTCATGTCCGTCAAGTCGGCCATGGCGTAGTAGAGGGCGTCCCAGGTACTGGTATAGTCGGTTTCCTGATAGGTGTCCGTGGAGCTTCCCGCACTTGGACTGGCCAAATACTGTACAAAATACGAGGTGATTCCTCCCACGCGCTGCATATTCAGAGCCGTTTTTTGGGTGGTGGTCGAGAGCAATGATTTTAGGGGTGGGTTACTCACCAGATTCGGGTTTTCGTTCAGATCGAAATAACCCTCACAACCCGATAGCCCTACTATAAGGACCAAGGTGAAATACCAGTGCAGACGTCTTGTTATATTTTTCATCGTTTCGTGTTTCGAGGTTTTAAAAAAGATCTGGACATTAGAAGCCCACGTTCAAAGAGAACAGGAAGCTCCTGACGGCGGGATAGGTGAAGCCACTAAACCCGTCCACGTTGCTCCCACTAGAATTGGAGCTGGTTTCAGGGTCATATCCTGAGTATTTGGTGCCAAGCCAAAGGTTGTTGCCTGTGACACTCAATTCTACCGTTTTTAGGATTCCTTTATCCAAAAGTGTTTTGGGAAGGCTATAGGCCAGCCGTAGGGAGCGCAGACGTACCCAGGAGGCGTCTTCTACAAAGTTCTCCGATATCCCTCTATGGACATTTCGGTAGTAGCCATTACCATACTCCGCACCATCGGGGCCTTTCCCCTGCCCCAAAAATACCGCTTTGGTATTGGGCGTTCCATCGGCCAATACTCCTTCGAAAACCTTCGTTTCGTTACGGTTCTCCGTGTATTTGGCTATGCCAAAGGCCGAAAAGAAATTGCTCAGCTGGTTGTATCGATCCTGGCCTACCCGTGCATCGAATAGTACCGACAGACTGAAATCCTTGTATTGAAACGCATTATTAAATCCTGCCGTCCATTTGGGTAGGGAGTTTCCTATCAGTTTCTGGTTGCTGTTACGCACCGGAAAGCCATTGGCCCCTATTACCATCGGTAAGGACTGGTCGATATGGCGGGGGTCTTCTACCGTACCGCTGGCATAGTAGCGTTGATGGCTGGTGCCATACATATTGCCATAGGATTCGCCAGGAATTAGTCGCATGGTTACCGTCGACCCAGAGTAGCCATATTGCGAAGCATAGGTGATTTCGGTGAGTCCTTCCCGGATACTCAGTACCTTGTTGCGGTTGGCAGCGAAGTTTAGGCTGGCATTCCAGCTAAAGTGGGCCGATCGTACGGGCGATCCCTTTAGGATAAGCTCCACCCCTCGGTTCCGCATCGTTCCCGAGTTAATCGCCGCCTTTTCGTATCCGGTCGATGAGGACACGGCCACATTGATGATCTGATCCTTACTCAAGGATTGATAGAGGGTAAGGTCCAGCCCTAGTCGGTTGCCAAAGAAGCCCAATTCGAGGCCCGCCTCATAGGTTTCTGTGAACTCGGGACGTAGATTGGGGTCTCCCAGCAGGCTTCCCCGGGTAAATCCGGTGATTCCACCCGGGAGATTGGTATAAGAAGCGAACCCAGTAGTGGTAGAGTAGGGCAAGGCATCTTTACCGATTTTGGCATAGGAAGCCCTCAGCTTCCCCAGACTGATGGAAGGGGGCAGCGATAGGTGTTGCGAAAAGACGTATCCTATGCTGGCCGAGGGATAGAAGAAAGAATTATTAGGCTTCCTAAGCGACGACGTAATGTCGTTACGGCCTGTAAGGGTAAGATATAGGTAGTTTTTATAGTCTAATGTGAGCTCCCCAAAAATACCCATGAGTCTATAGTCTTCGGCACTTTGGGTGGGGGTAATGGTCTTGGCGTTGCGGAGATCGAAATAATTATAGACGGTGAGTTCATTGCCTTCGGAGCCAAAGCTGCGCGACTGACGGTCGTAGAGGTCATGGCCTACCCGTAGTGTGCCTTTTAGGTCCTTCCCTAAATTGCTAGTAGCGCTGGCGGTGAGCGTAGAGGTGAGCGATCTGAAACTGGTGGTGTATTGGTATACAAATCCAAGGTCGTTGTCTTCATACACCCTTTCGTCGGCAAAGCCTCTTGGCCCCGGAGCGGTACGCAGGCGGTTGTCGTCGTAGGTGTCCAGCCCCACCCGATAGTTCAGGTTCAGCCATTTCCAAGGGGTATAGTTGAAGTTCATCTCCCCGATGAGTCTGTTCACATTGTCCTTGAGCTTGTTGGTAGAGGCTCCGTAAATCGGGTTGTTGTTACCGTAGGTGTTCATGGTGCCATCGGCCTTCACATAGTCCCGCACATCGTAGCGTGGCGACCAATAGCTGAGGCTTTCACTGAAACGGTCGGCATTGTACCGATCTCCTCCCGAATTGATAAAGTTGAGGTTGGTACTGGTCGTAAACTTATCGCTGAACTTCACCTGGGTATTGAGTCGTATCGAGTATTTGTCATAGTCGGTAAACGGAATGACCCCCTCGTGGTGGAGCTGAGAAAAAGAACTCATAAAGGTAACCTTGTCGGTGCCACCAGAAAATGATAGGTTATTTTGAAATTGTTGTCCCTTTTTATAGGCGTCCTTAAAGTGATTATAAAGCTTTTCGGGGTGGGTAGGGTCTATTTTTCGTGCCTCTTCGACGGTAGGTCCCCACGAAGGGAAGAAATCTTGAGGATTGTATACTCCTGCATACCCGATGGTATATTTATCTTGTACTTCCGGGAAGTGGTTGACGGCTTCGGTACCATAGGTGCTGGAGAAGTGGGCACGCAACGCCCCCGATTTCCCCGATTTGGTGGTGATCACCACCACGCCATTGGCCCCTCTTAAACCGTATAGCGCCGTAGCGGCTCCTCCTTTTAAAATATTGATTGTCTCTACATCTTCAGGATTGATGTCGGCCGCTCGGTTAGACATCCCCCTGAGTTCGGCGCTTTGCCCCACTGTAGAGGTGCTGTTATCCATCAGAATACCATCGATGACGAATAAAGGTTGATTGTCGCGGTTGACATCTATGGAGTTGATACCTCGTATCAAAATTTGCGCTCCCTGTCCTGGGGCGCCACCCGTACTGGTTATCGTGACTCCCGCTACCTTGCCTTGTAAGGCGTTGACGATATTGGTTTGTTTGTTCTGAATGAGCTCCTCACTATTCACCGTTTGCGATGCATAGCCAAGGGCCTTCTTCTCTCGACTAATTCCCAAGGCGGTTACCACCACTTCCTCTAGGGATTTGGTGTCTTCTTCGAGGGTAATATCGAGAATTTTGCGATTTCCTACCCTTTCTTGGCGGGTTGCGAAGCCAATAGAGCTAAATACCAGCACGGTATTCGGGTTTGGAATCGCAAGGTGATAACGGCCATTTTGATCGGTGAGAGTGCCTTGCGTACTCCCTTGAATGGAGATGCTTACCCCCGGTAACGGGGTGTTGTCTTTAGCGATTGTCACTGTGCCGCTTATTTCGGTTGCAACAGATTGGCTAAAGGCTATCTGGGATAATCCCAAAAAGCAGACAACCAATATTTTAGGTAAAATTTCCTTCATGGTCTTTAAATTTAATAGGTTGTCAATAAAAATAGAAATTTTGTAATAATTTCAATATTGTTACCAATATATACAAATTTGATTACAACTTATTATCTCGAATAGACTTAATGGATTAGTTAAAGGTTAATTGTTAAAGGTTAAATGTTAATGGTTAAATGCGGTCCGCCGCCCGGTTAAAGGTGGCGCAAGCCTAACGCCTACGGCTGTTAAAAGTTAAATGTTAATGGTTAAATGTAGTCCGCCGCCCGCTTACCGCTTAAAGCCTACAGCCTACAGCCTACTGCTTATTGCTTATTGCTTACAACCTACTGCCTCTACAAACAACTATATACGTTAGTTAGTAGCATATTTTGGCGTGGATTCGTTTTAAAAACCTTATTTATGAAGTTGTGATCTTATATTATATTAAAACTATTTTTAGTTATAAAAAGATAATATTAAATTAATTTGAAAATATTATTAATAATTTGATATTGTTGCTGTAGAGTTTATACTGTTGTTATCCTATATATTTGCTATATCATTTCATAGCAAAAAAATATATGGTACATCATTTACTTCGAGTTCCAATCAGAAGGGTTCTTCTTTTTGTAGTGGGTTTATCTCTTTCTATTTCGGGATACGCCCAAACCCAACCTACCGCCCAGTTGCTGCCCTATACCTTTACCGGTCAAACGGCAGAGGTGGCTCCTGCAGGAATGGCCATACATCGGTTTGGTACTTCTTCCTCCACAATTCCAACCAGTCGTACAACGTCCGAAGGCAACGGTGACTTGCCTTACAGCACCACATCGTCTGCAGGGGGCTGGCTCAATGCAGGAACCAATGGGGCCGACGGTATTGGGCTTCTGGCGTCTGGTTCCAATGCTGCTGGAGCCGTTGTGGTATCCATAAATACTACCGGAAAGCAGGATGTTACGGTAAAATGGCTCTGCCGGGTCATTACAAGTTCATCGACCAATCGAGATAATAGCATTGCTTTACAATATCGCATAGGCCAATCGGGCAATTTTATCGATGTTGGAACCACTTCTACCTATTCCTCAGCGGGAAAAACGGCTGGTGATGCCTCGAGCCTCTTTACCGAAATATTGCCTGCGGCGGCCAATGATCAGCCAGAGGTTCAGGTTCGTTGGGTATATTGGGAGTCATCGGAGGGACTATCGGGTGGGCGCGACCGCATCGCCGTAGACGAGATCGCCATTAACGGTGCTGCGACCGGACCTGACGTAACGGCCCCTGTGATTAGCACCCGCAACCCAGCCGATAATGCTTCTAATGTATCTTTGGGTTCCAGCTTGGTAGCCACCTTTTCAGAAAACGTGGTAAAAGGAACCGGGAATATTACCATTACCCTGGAGTCGGCTTCGACGGATCAGGTAATCGATGTGGCCGATGCAGCGGTGGTAGTTGTTGGAAACCAGGTTACCATATCGGGCGTGAGCCTCGCCTATGGGGAGGCCTACCATGTTACCATCGATGCAGGGGCCTTTGCCGACGCGGCGGGAAATCTTTTTGTGGGAGAGTCGGATGCTACGTTGTGGAACTTTACGGTCGTGAACGACCCTGGCGTACCGACCCTCATTAGCTCCATACAAGGTACTGGCGAATCGGCGAGTAGCGGCACGTATACCATATCAGGAATCGTAACGGCAGTTTTTCCCAATTGGAGTCCCGCAGGTTTTTATGTGCAAGAAGAAGACGGGGAGATAGATGGAGATCCGTTGACTTCGGAAGCTATATACGTGGTTCAGGATAATCCAACCGTTTTGGTGGGAGACCTAGTGCTTGTTGCCGGCGATGTTAAAGAAGATGGAACGGCTCCTTCGTACGGTCAGGCGATTATTACCCCTACTTCAGTTTCTGTAACATCTGGGGGGAATGCCTTACCAGCGCCGGTAGCGATAAGCTTGCCAGCCACTTCGGCTACTTATCTTGAGCGGTTCGAGGGCATGTTGGTACAGTATTCTGGAACGCTTACCGTTACCGACAATTATGATCTGGGGAGCTATGGAAGTATAAAATTGTCGCAAGGAGGTATCGTATACCAACCGACCCAGTTGATCGATCCCAATGATGTTGATCCCAACGGGACCACTTTCAGTGGAAAATCCAATGTGACCGCCATTAATAATTTGTTGGAAGAAAATGCCCTTCGTACCCTGATCCTCGATGATGGCCGGTCGGTGGCTCCCGTTGTCTTGCCTTACGTTAACAGTGACAATACCCTCCGGATAGGGAGTACTGTCCAGGACTTAACGGGTATTTTGGGCTATGGCTATTCCGCTTACCGCATACAAAAACTACCTGATGGCCATCCTTTGGCGAGTACTACGAGCTTTACCTATGCCCCAAGACCCACCACGGTCCCCGCAGTAGGGGCTGCTACGGTAAAAGTGGCAAGTTTTAATGTGCTCAATTATTTTAACGGTGATGGCCTTGGTGGTGGATTTCCTACCTCCAGAGGGGCCATAACGGAGGTGGAGTTCAACCGTCAGAGAGCTAAAATAATCACTGCCATTGGAGCGATAGATGCCGACGTGGTAGGATTATTGGAAATTGAAAATGACGGCAACGACGCGAACTCTGCCTTGGCCGATATCGTTTCGGGGCTCAATAGCCTGTTAGGGGCCAATACCTATGCATATATTACTGAGCCTTTCGCAGGGTCGGATGCCATACGTTGCGCCATCATATACAAGCCAGCCAAGGTTAGTCCGATGGGTGCGGCCTTGAGTAGTAACAACCCGGTTTTTAACCGTCCTCCACTCGCACAGAATTTCCAAATCGTTAGCTCTGCGGCTAGAACTTCCTCAACGGTAGCCTTCAATTATATTATCAATCATTTTAAATCGAAAGGTTGTGGGTCTGCCTCTGGCCTTGATGCGGATCAAAACGATGGACAGGGCTGCTATAATAGTACAAGGACACAACAGTCCGCCGAACTGATCAACTTTATCAATACGGTTAAAGCGACATCAGGTAATGATTATGTGATCTCTATGGGCGATTATAATGCCTACTACCAAGAAGACCCTCTGGATAGGCTTAGGAATTCGAATATGATGGTCTTGGCCAATTCAACGGACTATTCTTATCAGTTTGGTGGGCAGATGGGCTCTCTAGACCATGCCGTAGTAAGTTCAGAATTGAACTCCTTAGTTAGTGGTGTCGCCAAATGGAATATCAACTCCGTAGAACCCACCTATTTATCCTACAAAGATGGTATCGATAGCGGGGGCTCTGACCAGGCTAATCCTTGGTCGTCGACCTACAGCAGCGATGCCTTCCGTTCGTCCGATCATGATGCGGTAATAGTTGGGTTGGACTTTTCCGAGGCACTTCCTGTTGAGCTCGTTGCTTTTCAGGTAGACAATCAAACCAAACAAGTGGTTATCAATTGGGAAACGGCCTCAGAGACCAATAACGATCATTTTAGCATAGAAAAATCTGTAGATGCTATTCAGTTTTCAGAGATTGGCCGTGTTGATGCTTCTGGCGATCAGTCGGTAGCCAAACAGTACCAATATATAGATACAAAGCCATTTGCGGGACTATCGTACTATCGCCTTGTTCAGGTGGACCTAGACGGTACCCGTACCGTATATCGTATGAAAGGGGTTAATAGGGCAAATACTGGAAGCACTTTTACCCTGTATCCTAATCCCGTACAATCGGAGCTGACCATTAGCGCCGTCGCGAAAACGCAGGATACAGTTTATTCATACGATCTTCTCAACAGTACTGGGCAAGTATTGTTGAAAGGCTCCGGGCTTATCGGAGCTATTGAAGCCTCGATTAACGCCCAAATTCATAGGGTTGATAGGGGGTTATATATTTTGAAACTGTATAAAAAAGACGAGGCCCAATATTTGAAATTTATAAAGGACTGATTCATGTTGATCAGTTAATACAGTACACCCGGTAGCGCTTTCTACCGGGTTGTTTTTTTTAGAAGGGGGGTAGGATATGTTACCGTAAGGGTTATTCATCTGAGATTTTTAGGCTAATTTGGGTCAAAATTTAGGATTCAATCTTATGCGTCATATCATTATCATCACAGTGTTTCTGGTCGGAATAGGGCTCCTTCCTGCTCCAAATTGGATCAGTCCGGCACTGGCCAAGAATGAAAAGGTGGAGCTGCATTCGCCCAATGGTACCATCAAGATAGGTATTCAGCTGGTTAAAAATCAGATTTTTTATTCTGTTTGGCTCCATGACCGACCCATTGTAGAAGCATCGGCGTTGAACTTGGAGTTCGATGAGGGGCGGTTCTCCCAGGGGCTTAAGCTGGGTAAGCCATCCTTTAGGGAAGGGAAAGAGACCTATGAGCTGGTGGTCGGCAAGAAAAAGTCTGTTCATGATTCCTATCAAGAACTACTACTTCCAATAATGGAGACACTTTCACCATTTCGTAATCTTCAGATCCGCGTACGGGTATTTGATGATGGGCTAGCCTTCCGTTATGAGTTTCCAGTACAAGCCCAGCGCAACGATATGGTGCTTCTGGACGAAAAGACCCATTTCAAATTGGCCGGCAACCCCCGAGTAATGGCCTTGGGCCTTCCTAGCTATACCAGTTCACATGAGGGAGTGTATACCGTGGCTCCTCTGAGTGCTATTCCAGCCGATTCATTATTCGATATGCCTGCCCTTTTCGACTTTGATGGGGAGGCTTTTTTGGGGATTACCGAAGCCGCCCTGCTGGACTATGCCGGTATGTATTTGTCCAAACAGGCTGGGGAATTCGTGAGCATGCTCTCTCCACTTCCTGGGCAAGGCGGGGTGAAGGTGAAGGCCATGCTTCCTCATAAAAGTCCATGGCGGGTAATGCTCCTGAGCGATAGGTTGGGGGCGCTCTTAGAGAGTACCATTATCACCAGCTTGAATGAGCCCAATAGGCTTGAGGACCTCAGTTGGATCAAGCCCGGCAAAACTACCTTTCCATGGTGGAATGGGAACATCGTTCCATTGACACTCAATGCGCCAGGAAATAATTTTGAAACGGCCCAGTATTACATAGACTTCTGTGCACGCAATGGAATAGAATACCATTCAGTGGTGGAATACGGGGTGCGGCAGTGGTATGTAGACGACGGGGTAAGGTACATGCCTGGGCCCAATGCCGACGTCACTACGCCCGTTGCCGGACTCGACATGCAGCGAATTTGTGACTATGGAAAACAAAAAGGAGTGGGCATACGAGTTTGGGTGCACTGGGCCGCCCTCTATCCGCAGATCGATAGTGCATTTGCACTTTATGAAAAATGGGGGATCCAGGGGATGATGATCGATTTTATGGATCGTGACGACCAGGAAATGGTCAATATTCAGACGGAAATGCTTGAAAAAGCTGCGAAACACCACTTGCATATTCAGTTTCACGGGGCCTATAAACCCACCGGGTTAAGCCGCACCTATCCCAATGAGTTTACCCGAGAGGGCACACGCAATTATGAGGTCAATAAGTGGGAGCCGCATGGCTTGGTTCCTTTCGACGATATCAACATACCCTTTACCCGTATGCTGGCGGGCCCTACCGACTATCACTTGGGGGGCTTTCGCGCCGTCCCGGCCGACTCGTTCGTGACCCAATATATTCAACCACTCATGCTGGGGACTCGGGCACATCAATTGGCGATGTATGTGGTAATGGAGAGCTACCTTCAGATCGTGAGCGACTATCCAAAGGCTTATGAAGGGCAGCCGGGTTTCAACTTTCTAAAACAAGTGCCCACCACCTGGGACGATACCAAGGTACTTAATGCCTTGGCAGGAGAATACCTTACCTTGGTGAGGAAGCATGGAGGGGAATGGTACTTAGGAAGCATTACCAACGACCAACCAAGGGAATTTACAATTTCGTTGAGTTTCCTAGACGCTGGAACTTACCGCGCCGAAATATATGCTGATGCCTCCGATGTAGGAAAGCATCCTAACCACCTACAGGTGGCCGCCGGGTCAGTGACGAGTCAGGACTCTCTTTCCATTCACCTGGCTGCCGGAGGCGGACATGCCATCCGTTTTGTCAAGGTAGAGTAAGAGAGGACTATTTTTGGTGTATTCCTAGTGAATACCCACTTTGTATGGTAAGTGCTTTGAATTCAAGGTAGTAATTCCGTATCTTGTGTTGAATAAGATCAATCTTTTTAAAATACTATATGGCCTAGGATGAATTTCTAGGCTTTCACTCCTAAATGCTTAACGAATTCAAGCAAAAATTCTCGAAAATGGCGAAATACAATCTAACTGTTAACAAAAAGAGCTATCCGGTTGAGGTAGCCGACGACACTCCCTTGTTGTGGGTTCTTCGCGACAGTATTGGGTTATTGGGTACTAAGTTTGGCTGTGGTATGGCACAGTGTGGAGCTTGTACCGTGCACCTAGACGGAACGGCTGTTCGTTCCTGTGTGCTGCCAGTATCGGCCGTTGGAAATGCCGAGGTGACAACCATAGAAGGGCTTTCCGAAAAAGGAGACCATCCCCTTCAGGAAGCCTGGTGTGAGGTAGATGTGGCCCAATGCGGCTATTGCCAAGCCGGGCAGATCATGACTGCAGCGGCGTTTCTAAAAGATAATCCCAAACCTACCGAGCAGGAAATTGTCGATACTATGAGTGGAAATATATGTAGATGCGGTACCTATCACCGTATCCGAGAAGCCATTCAAGTAGCAGCCTCCAAAACCCACTAATCATGCAGCAAATGACTACAAGTTCAAGAAGAGAATTTATGAAAGCTGCTGCCTTGACAGGCGGGGGCTTGTTTTTAGGATTTAACTGGAACCATGCAGAAGCCTCACCGGTGGTGGTATCGGGCGAGAATATAGCCAATGGCCTGGCCGATTTCAATAGCTACCTTTCCATTGGTACCGATAATAGTATTACGATCGTATCCCCAAATCCTGAAATAGGGCAAGGTATTAAAACAGCCTTTCCGCTGGTAGTAGCCGAAGAGCTGGATGCCGACTGGAGCAAGGTGAAGACCGTACAAGGGGCTTTGGATAACAGCAAGTTCGAACGCCAGGTTACTGGTGGGAGTGGTGCTGTACCCCATTCTTGGGACCGTCTCCGGAAGGCTGGAGCTACTGCCCGTTACTTACTCATAGGCGCCGCCGCCAAGCAATGGAAAGTGCCCGCTTCGGAGTGTACCACCGATACTGGCAAAGTTTTTCACAAAGCATCAGGGCGGTCGCTCCCCTATGGCGACCTGGCTATAGCGGCTTCCAAGCTGGAGGCTCCTAAGGAGGTAACGCTAAAGGACCCTAAGGATTTTAAACTCATAGGGACCGAAGTCGCCAACGTCGATAATCATAATATCGCTACCGGTAAGCCGATGTTTGGCATCGACTTTCATAGGGATGGAATGCTCATCGCCCAGATCCAACGCCCAAAGGCCTTTGGGCTAAAACTTAAGTCGGTAGACGCTGTGGCAGCTAAGAAAATGCCCGGTATCGTCGATGTAGTAACTTTCGAGAATAGTGTGGCCGTGGTGGGGAAGTCTACCTGGGAAGTAAAAAAGGCACGTGAAGTGCTGAATATCGAGTATGAGAAGGGGGCCGACTTAGAAAGCAGTGCCGATCATGACCGAATATTTAAGGATTTACTGGTAAATGGTCAGCCTAAGGTACACCGCAAGGAAGGAGATATTCAGGCGGCATTCGAAGAGGCCGATAAGATTATTACGGCCGAGTATCAATGTCCCTTTCTAGCACATAGCCCATTGGAGCCTATGAACTTCTTCGCCCATGTACGGGCCGACGGCGTTGAGCTGATTGGCCCCACCCAAACTCCCGACCGGGCAAGAGGGGAAGCGTCGAAGATTACGGGAATACCCGCCGATAAAATTACCGTGGAGATGACTCGCCAAGGTGGAGGTTTTGGAAGAAGGCTAGCAGCCGATTACGTCAGAGAGGCGGTATTTGTCTCTAAATTGGTGAAAGCCCCTGTAAAGGTAATCTGGACCCGCGAGGACGATATGACGGGTGGTACCTACCGCCCGGCGGTACGATACCGATTTGAAGCGGCGTTGAATCGGGCCGGGGATATGGTTGGTTATAAACTGCGCGGTGTCGGTATGAACGCCGGTAATCCTACTCGAGAGGATAATTTCCCTTCTGGCGCGGTTCCAAACCTGCTCATTGACTCGGTCGATCATCCATCCCCTATTACCACCGGGCCTTGGCGTGCTCCTATCACCAACTTCCTAGCCTATGCCGAACAGGCATTTCTGGATGAGGTGGCCGAGGCTGCTGGGAAGGACCCCGTTCAATTCCGAATAGAGTTACTAGAAAATGCCAAGGCTAAGCCTTATGGTGAGGTGAAGTACGATATAGACCGTATGCTGGCCGTAATCCGACTTGCTGCGGAGAAAAGTCAGTGGGGTAAGAAGAAAGGTGTACACCAAGGCTTTAGTGTTTATTTTTCGCACCGCTCCTATGTAGCGCAGGTGGGAGAAGTAGTAGCCGTCAGTGGGGCGCCAGTCTTAAAGAATGTAATTGCTGCTGTAGACTGTGGCATAGTGGTCAATAAAGGAGGTTCCTTGCAGCAAGTAAGGGGTGGGGTGGTCGATGGGACCGGCCATGCCATGTATGGCAACCTGACTTTTAAAGATGGAGCCCCCCAACAAAATAATTTCGATGGGTTCCGCATCATCAGGATGAATGAAATCCCTGAGGTAGATGTGCATTTTGTAGATAATGGGATCGCCCCCACCGGACTCGGAGAACCCGCCTTGCCTCCTACAGGTGCTGCGGTAGCCAATGCGTTCTATAAGGCCACTGGCAAACGTTTACGAAACCAGCCATTCATACTGGAAGAAGCCTTTAAAGGTATCTCGTAGGTCCCGGATCGTATATATGAGGCCTGACGTTGTTTTAAACCTGTGGTAAGGTGGAGCAATGTCAGGCTTTTTTGCTTTTACAGGGGCCTCACAAATTTTTCTGATCCCATCAGTAGAAAACATAAAGAAACGTATCTTTAGGAATATCCGTTTTGGTAGGGACCAGGTGCCATCAGCAAAAATGCCGTACCTCTCTTTTATTTTGCTTACAATTTTAATGTATTGCCATGAATCCGAATTTATTCTCCTGGGACCTATTTGATAAAGCGCCCATTGTAGGGATTGTCCGTAACCTGACATTAGAGGAACTAAAGATTATTTTGCCCTTATACAGGGAGGTAGGGCTTACCACCATCGAAATTACGATGAATACTCCACAGGCAGCGGAACTAATCGCCTATGCAGTGGATCATGAGTCGGAAGGCCTCAATATAGGTGCTGGTACCGTATGTACTGAGGCGGACCTTAAGGTGGCTTTGGCCGCTGGTGCCCAGTTTATTGTAACCCCCATTATTGCCCCCAAGGTCATTAAAAAGTGTGTCAAAAAGAATATCCCAGTATTCCCGGGGGCATTTACCCCTACCGAAATCTATAAGGCCTGGGACCTGGGAGCTCCCATGGTAAAAGTTTTTCCTGCCACTGCCTTGGGCCCTTCCTTTATTTCGGATCTGAAAGGACCATTGCAGCAGATTAAGCTGCTGCCTACAGGAGGGGTAAACCTAGAGAATATCCGTGAATTTAAACGTGCCGGGGCCGATGGCTATGGCTTGGCCAGCCAGCTTTTTAATAAAACAATGATTGCACAACGGGATTGGGAAGCTCTCAAACGTCATTTTAGCCAACATCTGGAGATGTTAGCATAAGATTCCCACCTTTATTGGGAGTGCCTTGCCTCACCGTAGAATAAAATATCCGTTTAACTTTGCATATGGATTATTTTAAAAAGTTGCAGGAACTGCTCCAACTGGAACGAGATGAGGATCGACGTAATTATGAAAAACTAGCCCTACATAGTAGTGTGGCCTCCAGAAGAGCGGAAGGGCTGGCCTGGTATCCCATAGCTATTAGAGGATCTGAGCTAGGCCGGGGCGACTACCTCACGGTAGAGCTAGAGCGCACCACGCACCAAGACCTTCCTCATCAATTGCGCTTTGGCGTGCCCGCTGTGTTATTCTCTAACCATGACCCTGCCAAGGATAAAATAGAGGGGACCATTGCCCACCAGAGCGGTAACAGGCTAAAGTTATCCCTAAAAACCGATGAGCTGCCCGACTGGGCCCGAGATGGTAAATTGGGGGTTGAACTCTTGTTTGACGACAACAGCTATGACGAAATGAAGGCCGCCCTTAAGCGCGCCGAGGGAGCCTTAGAAGATTCTGAAATATCAACCTATCTTAAGGTGTTGACCGGGCAGAAAAGTGCCACTTTTCTGCCCAATATACCATTTTTTGATTTTCTTGGACTGAATGCCTCCCAAACCAAGGCTGCCCAGCAGATTGTATCGGCCAACGAACTAGCCATTGTACATGGTCCTCCCGGTACCGGAAAGACAACCACCCTCATTCAGGCTATCAAAGCGTTGGTGAAGTCGTCGCATCAGCGGGTATTGGTGGTGGCCCCTAGTAATACTGCCGTTGATTTGCTCAGCGAGAAACTCAGCGGCCAAGGGCTTCAGGTGCTTAGAGTTGGTAATCCGGCCAAGGTTTCGGAGGCGCTTGGTAGCCTGACCTTGGACCATCAAATGTCGCAGCATGCACGATATAAGGATATAAAAACCCTGAAGAAACAAGCCAACGAGTTTAAGAATATGGCGCATAAATACAAACGCCATTTTGGTAAATCGGAAAGGGAACAACGTAAGGCCCTCTTCGACGAGGCCCACAAAATCATGAAGGAGGTAGGCAGGACGGAGCAGTACATTCTCGACGATCTGGTGGCGAAGGCAGAGGTGGTCACGGCTACTCTGGTGGGGGCCAACCATTATACCGTTCGGCACTTGACCTACGACACCGTGGTGATCGATGAGGCGGGCCAGGCTCTGGAGCCAGCATGCTGGATTCCGATCTTAAAGGGGAAGAAACTCGTGTTGGCCGGCGATCATTTTCAGCTCCCGCCCACCATTAAGTCGGAGCTGGCCGCAAAGGCTGGATTGGAAATGACGCTCCTAGAGAAACTGGTAGAAAGTAGCCCAGATGCCGTGACCATGTTAGAAGAGCAATATCGTATGCATACTCATATTATGGGTTATTCCTCAGGTGTTTTCTATCAAAACAAATTATTAGCCCATCCCACAGTCGCCCATCGCACCTTATATGCCGATGCAACAGCCTTGGCTTTTATTGATACCGCTGGCTGTGGGTTCGAGGAGAAACTGGAAGGTACCAGCTCTACCAATCCCGAAGAGGGAGCGTTTTTGGTGCGTCAGCTGTCGCTGCTGATATCCGAGTTAGAAGTCCAACAGATCGACCTAGATGCTTCGTTCCCTACGATAGGGGTCATTTCGCCCTATAAGCAGCAGGTGCATCTGCTGAAGGAACTGGTGGACAGACATCCTGCCCTAGAACCCTACCGCCGTTTTATTAATGTCAATACCATTGATAGCTTTCAGGGGCAGGAGAGGGATGTGATTCTGATCAGTCTGACGCGCAGCAACTCAGAAGGGAGCATAGGCTTCTTGTCCGATATTCGCCGGATGAATGTGGCCATGACCCGTGCCCGAAAAAAATTGGTCATGATCGGCGACAGTGCGACCTTAGGACAAGCGGCTTTTTATGCCAATCTGATCACTTATGCCGAGCAACAGGATGCGTATCACAGTGCATGGGAGTTTGTTGGCTCAGAGTAAAGGGCTTGCGGGAGGGAATAATAATGACGGTTATTGCGTCGAATTTTTTCATTTAATCAGCTTTTTCAACCTTAAGGAAATACGGAACTCCCTAAATCCGTTAATGAAGTATTCCCTTTCTGGTAATGATAATTTGGCTAAATTTGTCTGATATTCAGTAATGATAGCTTTTTAGTCGATCTAGAAATATTGGATTTTTTTTTAAGATTACTAGAATATACACGCCTATGTATTTAAGATTACTTTTTACTTTCTGTCTTCTTATAGGAGTTAGAGCCTCTTTCCTTCCATATGCCATGTCTCAAGGCTTATGCGACCGAGGAGGGGGAGGGTTCTCTTTGGATAAAACGGAAGGCTGCGCCCCATTGACGGTGACGATCACCAATGAGGTAGCCAATAGCTTTGCCGATGGGTATGTGGTGGGATATAATGGAGTGTCTACTACCAATGTGGCCTTTATAGATGGGCTCAGCTCCTTTACCTATACCTCGGCGGGAGTATATACCCTACTCCAAAAGGTGGTTACTGCAACTGGACAGTATTACGCCTGCAAAACGGTTACGGTCGCTGAAAATAGAGGTATTTGGGCCACCTATACCTCTTGCGGAGGGTCTAAGGTAGTTTTGACCCTAATCGATAATGTGATATTACAGGCCTATGACTGGGTAGAAGTGGACTGGGGCGACGGGCAAAGTTTGACCTGGAATAAGGGTGACGACCTGACGCTCGAATATACTTATAAAGACACATCGGTAAAGCCTAGCATCCGAATAATAGGGCATTATAATGCAGGGAAATCTTGTGATAAGGGTTTGGCAAGTGTGCTTCCGGTGGTATTCCAACAGGCCCAATTACAGGATATCACCATTCATAGTATCGAGATGAAAGGGGGAGGGAGTGTCGAAATTGATTATATGGGGCTTACCGGAGTCTATACTGATCTAAAGTACAGTTCCGATGGGGGTGCTACTTATACTACCGCCGCTACCCGCTCAGGGGGCGGTACGCAGATTGCCCGAATAAATGGCTTGAATCCTGCTCAAATCTACCAAGTTAAATTAGGGTCCAGGGATTTGTGCGGTGGCGTTTTGGATAGTGATGTGATTACCTCTATGGTGTTGAATGGAAGCACTGCCAATGAAACTAATATCTTGACCTGGAACGAATACCCCTCCGGCCAGTCTTTTGAAAGCTATGAATTGTTTCGGGATGGCATCTCTATTCAGACATTTACAGATATCAAGGAAACGACTTTTACTGACGAAAATGTGGAATGTGGCGATAATTTTGAGTACCAAATCGTTACTAAAACTACAAATATTAGCTCTATTTCGGCACCTATTAGCGTTAAAACCGTGGTGAATACTCCTGGAAGTATAGAGCAGGCTTCCGTTACCGTCGACGCCGACGATCTAATCACCATCGATGTGGATGTGCCAGGAGCCAGTGGGAAGTCCAACTACGAAATAATTATTGAAAAAGCCGATGCGGGGAGTACCACATTCAAAAGGTTAGCCACGCTGTATAACGAGACCAGTTATAACGATCCGGATGTAAAAGCCAATGAACAGTCCTATTGTTATAAGGTGAGCTACCGCAATGCCTGTGGACAGACTTCCGCAGAATCCGATCCATTCTGTTCCATTCATCTCTCTTTCGATCAACCCTTGCTAAGATGGACTACTGAAAATCCATTTTTAGATGCCCTAGACACTTATTCTCTGAACCAAAGCAGTGCGGCGGGTAGTTCTGATTTTGCTCTCAATCAGGCGAATAACTACCTTCCCAAGTTTAATACCCAGTCCGATTTGGAATATAATTTTCAGGTTACGGCTAGCTCCGCCAATGGGAATTTTATAAGTAAGTCGAACCTGCTGAGTTTAAATCGGAATATTAATGTGTACCTCCCTAGCGCCTTTACCCCCGATGGGGATGGAGATAATGAGGTGTTTCGTGCCTATGGAACCCTAATAAAAGATTTCAGTCTGACCATATTCAATAAATGGGGCCAGGTGATCTATTTCTCAGAAGACTCCAATGAAGGGTGGGATGGGACCATCAAAGGTGCAGAGGCCCCCGTTGGAGCCTATGTATATAAGGTGAAGGTTGTCGATATTATCGGTCAGGAAGTATTTAAGTCCGGTACCTTTATGTTGCTACGATAACTTGCTTGGCGTAACGCTAGTTCAAAATCGACGTTCCCTTCATCCGTATGGCCGATATTGCCTTTGTTAAAGATGCGGGTTAATTGGTGGTAAATTCTAAGGAACCTCTAATCATACCAGTTAGGTTTCTATTTATAACCATTTTTTTTTTCTGAATTTCAGCTTGTTACCATTTTCTGGTTGAAGGCCCCCTCGTGTTCGGATAGGGGGCTTTTATGGTTTTATTATCTATGTAAATTTAAAAATAGCATTAGATTTTTTATAAAATACATTCTATTTATTACTATATAATAGTAATATTAAATATTTGAATTATGCAATTAAATTGATAATTTTATATAAGTTTCAATTTGGTAAAATCACATAATTTAAATATTTGGATGATGAAAAAGCATATACTTGTCTCCTTAGGCATTTTGCTTCTTTCGAGTATGCAAGTGTTTTCTCAGGAACGGCTCGTTAGTGGTACGGTTACCACCGACGACGGCTCGGTATTACCGGGTGTAAATATTGCAATAAAGGGTACCAACCGCGGTACCAGTACGGACGCAAGCGGTAACTATGAGCTAAAAGCTGAAAAGGAATCTATTTTGGTATTTAGTTTTATTGGCTTCTATAAGAGAGAGGTTACGGTGGGCAATCAATCGGTTATAAACGTGCTACTTCAATACGAAATAAATGAACTAGAGGAAGTAGTAGTGACCGCCTTGGGTATAACCAGAGAACGGAAATCCCTAGGTTTTGCGGTTCAGGAAATCCAGGGAGATCAGGTTTCTGCAGTGAAGCAACAGAATTTTGTTAATTCCCTCTCTGGCAAGGTGGCCGGAATACAGATCCGCCAAAACAATACCTTTGGGGGATCAACCAACGTATTGATACGTGGGAACAATTCCCTGGCGGGCAATAACCAGCCTTTATTTGTGGTAGATGGGGTGCCCATCTCGAACTATCAGGGCAACAGTACCAACCAAACCAACGGGCGAAGGGGCTACGATTATGGTAATGCAGCCTCCGATATCAATGCGGAGGATATCGCCAGTATTTCCATTCTGAAGTCGGCCGCTGCAACGGCCCTTTATGGTTCTAGAGGGTCCAATGGGGTGGTTCTGATCACTACCAAAAGAGGATCTAAGCGCAAAGGTTTGGGGCTTAGCGTTTCTAGTGGCGTCAACTTCGGCCAAATCGACAAGTCCACATTTATTAGGTATCAGAAAAAGTATGGAGCCGGCTACTCACCATGGTATGGTCCTACCAATCCTTACTTCGAAGATGCCGATATCAATGGAGATGGAGTTCCCGATTTGGTAAACCCCACCCGTGAAGACGGCTCCTACGGTGCCGCTTTCGATCCTAACTTGATGGTCTACCAATGGGAGTCTTTCGTTCCCGAGTCGGAGCATTACCTAAAACCCATGCCTTGGGTGGCGGCACAAAATGACCCTTCCAAGTTTTTTGAACAACAAGTCACCTGGAACCACAGTGTGGGCCTTAACGGAGGCAATGAGAACGGTACTTTTCGCTTAGCTTATACGTATTTTGATGACAAGGGTATATTACCCAACAGTTCTCAAAAACGACATAACCTGAATTTTAATGGGACCTATAATTTCAGCAGTAAACTAAAGTCCTCTATCTCGGCTAATTATGCCAATCAGGGTACTATAGGTCGGTATTCTACCGGTTATTCCGACAACTTAATGACCAATTTCAGGCAGTGGTGGCAAACGAATGTTGATATTAAGAGACAAAAGTACTTTTATGACCTAACCGGACGGAACGTAACCTGGAACATGGATAACCCCATCGATGGTAATACGGGGCCTATCTATTGGGATAACCCTTACTGGACGCGCTGGCAGAATTATAATTCCGACGATCGGGGTCGACTATATGGAAACGTCAAGGTAGAGTATCAACTTACCGATTGGTTTGGGCTGCTGGCTCGCTCTTCCTTGGATACCTATAAGGAGCTGCGGGAAGAAAGACGGGCCGTGGGTTCTATTTCGACAGAATTTGGCCTCCAAAATAACGAGGAGCGCTCAGGATACCAACGGACCGATATCGATTTTACGGAGCAAAATTACGACTTGATCGGTAATTTTAACAAGGATCTTGGTAATGAGCTGAATTTGAGTGGGATTGTTGGGGTGAACATACGGAAGGAAAGTCGTGAAACCATCATTCAGTCTACCTCAGGTGGGCTCGCTATTCCCGGGCTTTATGCCATAAGCAATTCAGTAAATAATGCACCGTTGCCCAAAGAAACCCTCGAAGAGAAACAGGTAAATGGTTATTATATCAGTGCTTCGTTGGGGTACCAGGATACCTACTTTTTAGATGTTTCCGATCGGGTAGATGTGTCCTCAGCCTTGCCCAAGGCCAATAATACCTATAACTATTATTCCTTTTCGGGATCTTATATTTTCTCCAATCATATTGACGCGGAGTGGTTACGATTCGGGAAGTTTCGGGTCGGTTATGCCGAAGTGGGCAATGATGCACCGGCCCTAAGCGTAGGGGATGTATACAGCCGTATCGATAACTTTGGGTCTTCTATCCTGACCTCCGTACCCTCTACCAAAAATAACCCGGATCTAAAACCCGAAAGGACCAAGAGTTGGGAGATAGGGCTGGAACTCAACACCCTTGCGGGTAGGCTTGGCTTGGACCTTTCGGTCTATCACGTCAATACCATCAATCAGATTCTGCGGGTGACCCAGTCCTTCGCTACGGGCTTTCAGTACCGTTATGTCAATGCCGGAAACCTTACCAATAAGGGCCTTGAGCTATCGGTGATGGCGACCCCCTTAAAGACGGATGACTTCGAGTGGAAAGCGGTGGTGAACTGGTCCAAAAATGTTAATAAAGTAGGGGATCTGTACGAAGGGGTGTCCAATATTGTCCTCAATACATACCAAGGAGGAATCACCCTCAATGCCACCAAAGGGGAGAAGTACGGTACGATCCGTGGATCGGGCTTCACCTATCTGGATGGAGAAAAAGTAGTGACCCCTGCAGGGTACTATCAGGCCACGGCCGATCAAGTGATAGGGGTCGCCCAACCCAACTGGATGGGCGGGATCACCAATAGTTTTACCTACAAGGGAGTAAATCTGAGTTTTTTGGTGGATGTTTCTAAAGGCGGAGATGTGTATTCTCTGGATATGCATTATGGTCAAGGAACAGGACTTCCCGATTACACGGCTGCGCTCAACGACTTAGGAAAGGAGGTACGTGCTCCGGTGGCCGATGGGGGCGGGTTAATTAACCCAGGTGTGCAAGCCGATGGCACCCCCAATACCATACGTGCTCGAGCCAATGACTACAGTGGTTATTATTATTGGGGCAATGCATCGAGAAATCCGTCGGCCCTCACCGTCTACGATGCTAGTTACGTAAAACTACGGGAGGCTGCACTTTCGTATCGGATCCCTCAAAAGGTCCTTGGAAAAGCCATTCAGAACGTTACTTTCTCGGTGGTCGGGCGAAATTTATGGATCATCCATAAGAATGTTCCCTTTGCCGATCCTGAATCCGGTTTAGGTGCAGGCAACGCCCAGGGGTATTTGTCGGGTTCTTACCCTACCGTTAAGAACTTAGGTTTCAAATTGCAGCTCGATTTTTAGTCCCAACATTTTCAACCGATGTCAATCATGAAAAAGTTACTATATATACTGACTCTAGCGGTGGTATGGGCGTGTACCGATAATTTCGAGGCAATCAATACCGATCAAAAGAATCCGGCTACCGTAACGGGTGAGTCTTTGTTCAATAATGCTACCGAAAGGTATCATCATATTTTGAATAATGCCGACGTCAATACCAATGTCTTTAGGCTTTATGCCCAGTATTGGGCCCAGACCACCTATCCCGAGGAAAGCCAGTACCAACAGATACAGCGGAAAATTCCTGATAATTGGTTTGAACGCTGCTATAGAGACGCCCTAAAGGACCTGAGTGAGGCTGAAAGAATTATCGGATCCGAAGCTGCCAATGCACTGACGGCTCCCGTGAAAAAGAACAAGCTGGCCATTATTCATATTACTCAGGTGCAGATTTTTGCCAATTTGGTCGATTTGTTTGGGAATATTCCCTACAGTGAAGCCTTGGATTTTGGCAATCCCAATCCAAAGTACGACGATGCGAAGACAGTTTACTACGAACTCATCGCCCAGCTCGACCAGGCCATTGTGGACATGGACGTCGATGCCGCCGGTTTCGATGCCAATAGCGATTTGGTACATCAGGGAAATATGAATATGTGGTGGAAAACTGCCCATTCCTTAAAACTTCGAATGGCCATGCGGCTGGCTGATACTGATCCTGCTAAGGCCAAGGCCATGGCCGAAGAGGCCGTGCGGGCTGGGGTGTTTAGCTCGGTTGCCGAAAACCTTTCGGTAGAATATACCAGTAATGCCCCTTACACCTATCCCGCTTATGAAGACTTGGTCCTAAGTGGTAGGAGCGATTATATTGCGGCCAATACGATTGTCGATAAAATGAATGCCCTCAACGATCCCCGTCGGCCCTATTACTTTCAAGAGAACTTGGGGGCTGGGGTCTTTAAAGGGGGAATTTATGGTTCTGGCAATGCATTCTCCTCCTTTTCTTCGCCAGGCAAATTCATGTATACTGCCAACAGCCCTGGAATCAGCTTCTGCTATTCGGAGGTGCTTTTCTTGATGGCCGAGGCTGCCGCCAGAGGTATGGACGTAGGCGGCACGGCCGCTCAGTATTATGAACAGGGTGTTACGGCCTCTATCTTGGAATGGGGAGGAACTACAGAGGACGCTTTGGCTTATTTGAGCCAGCCAGAAGTAGCCTATGCCACAGCCTCAGGAAATTGGAAGCAAAAAATTGGCATCCAAAAATGGTTGGCCCTCTATAATAACGGTTTGGAGGGATGGACTACGTGGAGGCTTCTCGATTTTGAGTTGTTTAATATCCCAGCAGGGCTGACCCGTGCCGATATTCCGCTGCGTGTCGTATATCCCGTTAATGAGGCGACCCTCAATGGCGCAAATATGAATGCAGCAGCCTCGGCCATGGGTGGCGATAAGGTTCAAACGCCCATATTCTGGGATATGCAGTAAAGTAGAATGGAGGAGGCTCCACCCCCTCGCCCTAATCCGGATGCTACTGAAGTGTCCGGATTCTTTCGTTTATCGTATACCTGCTTTTTTATTTGATAACACTGAATTTACCATTTGGTAATATTTCATTCTTATGTTTAAGGATGCTTATTTACTGTCGAATTTATTTGTATTTAATGGGTTATTATACAAGTATTTAATGGATTACTGTGTAATTTAGGCGGACAGCGTATTCAATTAAATTCGTAGTAGAATGGTATGGTATGAAGAAGAAGTAAAGCGAATCGAAGGCCTACAGGAAACCTTCGATTATTTGCCAGAAACCGTATTTTATGGAAGTTCTAGTATTACCCTATGGAGCAGCCTATATACGGATATGGCCTCATTAAAGCCGATCAATCTGGGTTTTGGAGGTTCTACATTGGCGGCTTGCTCCTGGTATTTTCAACGGGTCATAGAACCCGTTAAAAGTATGCAGCGTCTGGTGTTATACGCCGGAGATAATGATCTGGGAGATGGGCGCAACCCTGAGGAAGTGTATCTGTTTTATTCTCAGTTGATCTACCATCTTCGCGAAAAATTTGGCGATATACCTTGTTATTTTATCAGTATCAAGCCGAGTTTTCAACGTTGGGAAATCATCGGGCGAATCAAGACGGCTAATCGGCTCATTCGTCAAGAAACAACCAAAGACCCTCATCAACATTTTATCGACATATATCCCGATATGCTCAACGATCAAGGTGTTCCGTCTCGAAAACTTTTTGAACCCGACGGCCTGCATATTAGCGCCGAAGGTTATGTAATATGGAAGAAAGCCGTACAAGAGGCGATCCTCGAGGCGGAAAGTTTACAACACGTCATATAAACCCTCAGAATTGTCCATTAGTTATGGAGAGAGCCTATCACAAATGGTTTAGCACTTCCCTCCAACGGTCCATGGAGCTGTTAGTATTTGGAAATAAAGGACTACCCGTTGTCTTTTTCCCTACTCGGTCGGCACATTTTTATGACCTCGAGAATTGGCGTATTATAGAGGCCATGCGGGATAAAATAGAAGGAGGTTACTTACAGGTATTTTGTGTGGATAGTATCGATTGTGAGAGCTTTTATTCTTCTTCCCCGCCTCCCGATCGTATACGCAGACATATTCAATACGAAAAATATATCATTCAGGAAGTTATTCCATTCATCAAGCGACAGAATACCCACCCGCAGTTGGGGGTAGCGGGTTGTAGTTTGGGGAGCTATCACGCGGTTAATATTGCCCTCAAGCACCCTACTTTATTTCATAAGGTATTGGGAATGAGCGGGAGGTACGATCTCACCAAACCCCTGCCTTTTTTTGCCGATCTGATGAATGGCTATTTTGATGATAATGTATATTTTAATATGCCTAACCAGTACGTCCCAGGCATTACCGACTCGCAGCTGATCCGACAAATCAGCCAAATCGATATTACGATTGTCATCGGAAGAGAAGATGCCTTTCTGGCCGATAATCAGCAACTTAGCGATGCTTTAAATAAAATAAATGTCCCACATAAATTGTTTGTCTGGGAGGAAGAAGCCCATCGACCGAGGTATTGGCGAGAAATGGTAAAAATATATTTATGACCTTTTAATCGACTTTGTCCAAACCTCTTACGCTTTTCTCACGTTCATAGGGGGAGGGTCTCTCGGGCTTGGTAGAGCAGGTAGCCTAGTCCAAAGAACCCGACTTTAATTAAAAATGAAGAAATCGATGAACAAAAACCGAAGAGAATTTATGGAAAAGGCGTTGAAGGCAGGAGGGATAGGGATGTTAGCTTCAACCCATACCTTAGCACAGGATGAAAACCCTCAGATGGCACGTCCTAAGGTGCTTTTTTTCGATGTAAACGAGACTTTACTCGACCTTAATGATATAAAAAAGAGTGTGGGTAAGGCTTTGCAGGGGAAGACCGAATTATTACCCCTGTGGTTTACCACCATGCTACAGTATTCTTTGGTAGAAACGGTGGGCAATCGGTACCACGATTTTGGTACTATAGGCGCCGCCGCCTTACAGATGGTTGCGGCCAATCAGGGGATCGCACTTTCCGACGCTCAAGCCAAGGAGGCCATTAAGCCCATCCTAAGCTTGTCGCCTTACCCGGAAGTTAAGGCGGCATTAGAGGCATTGAAAATTGCTGGGTATACTTTGGTTTCCTTGACCAACTCGTCGAGCAAGGGCGTTGAGGCCCAGCTGTCTCATGCAGGTCTTAGCCACGTGTTCGATAAGCAACTGAGTATAGAAGAGATAGGGAAGTATAAACCCCATGCAGATGTATACAACTGGGCTGCTCGCAAAATGGGCGTAGCTCCAAGCGACTGCTTGCTCGTGGCTGCCCATGGCTGGGATGTCGCCGGCGCCTTATGGGCGGGGTGGAGAGCCGCTTTTGTAAGCCGGCCAGGCCAGCAGATATATCCGTTGGCACCAGCCACTGAGATTACCGCCCCCAACCTAAAAGAAATTGCTCATGCGTTAATCAGCCTGCCCAAATAAAAGGCAAGGCAACTTAAAGCCCAAGTTGCTGGCGAGATGGCACCATGGCCCCAAGACTGTACCTCCATACGGCTTGGGGCCATGGTTTTTGCTATTATACCTCGCTCCAAGCTGTTTCGTATGGTAGGGATATTCTTGCCCTTGCCAGCCCTCTTTCCGAAGTGCGGTATATGGCAGTACTAATAATTTTGGGGTACAACTTAGTATACTCTTCTCCCTGTTTTCTTTTAATAGCGCATGTAAGGATAAACGACTGTTTAACATCTTAAAAAGAATAAGCATATGTATAGCTTTAATATAAATAGGCGAAATTTTTTGCAGGGAGCTACGGCAGCCTTGGCCCTGTCTACCTTTGGAGCCCAGGGAATGGACTTAATCAACCCAGCCAAGCCCTTTAGAGTGGGGCTGATTGGTACGGGATGGTATGGTAAAAGTGACCTGTTTCGGCTCATTCAAGTGGCGCCGGTGGAGGTAATTGCCCTGTGTGATGTCGATAAAAATATATTGAAAGCGGCTGGTACCCTGGTGGGCCAAAGGCAGAAGTCGGGAAAGGTACCTAAGTTGTATGGGGACTACCAAAAAATGTTACAGGAAAATGAGCTGGATATCGTGCTGATCGGTACGCCCGATCATTGGCACGCCTTACAAACCATAGATGCCGTAAAAGCCGGGGCACATGTATATGTACAAAAGCCCATTAGTGTAGATGTGATGGAAGGTGAGGCCATGGTGGCAGCGGCCAGGAAATATAAAAAGGTAGTGCAGGTAGGGACCCAACGTAAAAGTACGCCGCACCTGATCGATGCCAAAAAGAATATTGTAGATGCGGGCCTTTTGGGGAAGGTGTCGCATGTAGAAATGTGCTGTTATTTTCATATGCGAAATGGAGCCAACCCACCCCTAGAGCCAGTGCCTGATTATTTGGATTATGAGCGCTGGACGGGTCCAGCCCCATTACGACCTTACGATGGCCTCCCACATATCAGGTGGTGGAGGGCATTTATGGAATATGGCAATGGTATTACTGGCGATATGTGTGTGCATATGCTCGATACAGTACGTTGGATGCTGGACTTGGGATGGCCTCAGAAGATCAGCTCTACCGGTGGAATATACATGAACTCCGATGCGAAATCCAATATTTCGGACACCCAGTCGGCCATCTTCGAATATGATAATCTAAACTGTATATGGCAGCACCGGAGCTGGGGTACACCCAATAATCCGGCTTACCCCTGGTCTTTTACCTTGTATGGGGAAAAAGGTACCCTTTGGGGGAGTACAATGGCCTACGATTTTATTCCACAAGGAAAAGGGGAGAAGATCCATAAAGATGTGGTATATGAAAGGGAAAAATATCCGGAAGACCTCAAAGAGGAGCGAATAGAACTCAATGCGGCCCCAGCAACACGTTTGCATATGTTGGACTTTTTGAATGCCATCGAAAAAAGCAGTCGGCCCATTGCCGATATCGAAGAAGGGCATATTTCTACGGCAAGTTGTATTTTGGCCAATTTGGCGATGCAATTGGGCAGGCCGTTGGCATACGACCCTGTCAAAAAAGAAGTCACAGGCGACAGGGAAGCTACTGCCTTGCTGGCTCGGGCGTATCGAGAAGGGTACGAACATCCCGACTACCGCCAGCTGGGGGGCTAGGTCCTTTTTTTGCAAAGTTAATCACAGCAATATCCTCAGGGTATTGCTGTTTTATTTTTGGCATACCCTTTGATGCCCAACAAGGTGGTGGCCGTCTGTAGTATTGGGATCCTAAAAATAGGCTAACTGCCAAACAAGCCCTTTTAATCACCAATACCTGCAACAATTTTGCCCAAAAAATCGTATATTAATGGTAACCGTTTTCGGCTAAGGAAACCGGTGTCAACAATAAACTTTAAAACGGAATAGACATGAAAAACTGGAATTTCAAAATAAAAAATATCCTATACATAGGGTTATTGGGAATATTACTCACGGCCTGTAGCCAGGCCTTACAGGTAAGCTATGACTACGACTCGTCGGTCAATTTGAAGCAATTCAAAACCTTTAAGGTAGAGGCTGAGTTGAATATGGAACAGGATCCATTGCTCGGCAGTGAACTCAATCGCCGGCGGTTGCAGGATGCCGTCGTAGAGGTAATGCTATCGAAGGGATATACCCAAGTAGCAGATACTCCTGAAATTACCGTGCGGTTTATGACGGACGTAAAGGACAGGCAACAGGTTCGCTCCAATAATATGTACTCTCCATATATGTGGTGGTACGGAGGTGGAAATAACATCTCTACCTACAACTATCAGGAAAGTCGTTTTATCCTAAATATATACCAGAATACCAGCGATAGGATGATATGGCAAGGTTGGGCTTCGGGAAAGGTGAAGGCGCCTACCAAGAAGGAGGATCGCCAGACGATGGTTAAAAACACCATAGCCGATATCCTGCGAACCTTCCCTGAGGCTACTTTGGATACCTATAGTAGGAATTAAGAAACCTATTTGTAAATTGTGGGGTGCTCATGTGGGCACCCTTTTTTTATATTTCTCGTTAGCCTACCTCAATAGGCGGTCAGGGACCCGAGGTGGGGGGGGATTAGCATGGTTGAAAATGGTTGCCCCCATTTAAAAGAAAAGGTATACTGAAACTGAAGCGGTATTTTTGTCGTTCTATTTGAGCTGTTTAAAGTAAATCCAGCAATACCATAAACACTGTTGAAATTTTGAATTCATTGAATGGCCTAGAAGTGGATAGCCGAGACCTAATAGAAGTTCAAGGCGCCAGGGAGCATAATCTAAAAAATATTGATCTGGAGATTCCCAGAAATAAGTTGGTGGTGGTCACCGGTATTAGCGGAAGTGGAAAGTCTTCCTTGGCGTTCGATACCATTTATGCCGAAGGGCAGCGTCGATACATGGAGAGTTTTTCTGCTTATGCCCGTGGCTTTATAGGAGAAATGGAACGCCCCGATGTCGATAAGATCAGCGGCCTCTCGCCGGTGATCAGCATCGAGCAGAAAACGACCTCTCGAAACCCTCGTTCTACCGTAGGAACGGTTACTGAAATTTATGACTTTTTACGACTACTTTTTGCCCGTGCAGGGGTGGCTTACTCCTATGTGACCGGCCGGAAGATGGTGAAACAGTCGCAGGATCAGATCGTCAATCAATTGATGACCCAGTTTCTTAATAAGAAAACGATTATTCTGGCGCCGGCCGTCAAGGGAAGGAAGGGGCATTATCGAGAATTATTCGTACAAATAGCCCGACTAGGCTATAATAAAGTGAGAATAGATGGGGAGGTGCAGGATATAAAACCCAAAATGCAATTGGATCGCTATAAGGTCCACGACATCGAAATAGTGATCGATAGGGTGGTTCCTAAGTCGGAGAAAGACGACCCCCAGTCGCGGTATCGGGTGAGCCAGTCGGTGGCTACGGCCATCAAGCAAGGGAAAGGAGCGCTGATGGTACTGGATGAAAAAGGCAATACCTTCTATTTCTCTCAAAACCTGATGGATCCCGAATCGGGAATTAGCTACGATGACCCCGCCCCCAATGCTTTTTCTTTCAACTCACCCTATGGCTGGTGCCCCACCTGCCAGGGCCTTGGCGTAGTCGATGATATTACCGAAGACTCCGTGATGCCCGACAAGTCCTTGTCGATCGCTAAGGGGGGGATAGCCCCGATGGGAGAATACCGCCAGGCATGGATCTTCAAGCAAATGGAGGTCCTGCTAAAGAAATATAAAGTTACCTTATCGACCCCACTAGCGAAATTTCCGGAGGAGGCCATCAAACTTGTACTCTACGGCAGTGACGAGCCAGTTCCTGTGCCTTCCAAAAAATACCCCGGTACCGAATGGGATACCAAATTTGAAGGGATTATTAATTTCCTTAAAAAACAGCAGGAGTCGGGCAATGAAAAGATTCAGGATTGGTTGAAAGATTTTATGATGATCAAAACCTGTCCAGATTGTTCGGGGAAACGACTTCGGACCGAGTCCCTACACTTTAAGGTAGACGGCAAGGACATCTCCGAATTGTCGGAGATGGATGTTTTGGATTTGTCAAAATGGTTGGTAGGCCTAGAAGAACGCCTCGAGGACCGTCAGCAGCTCATTGCCGCTGAGGTTCTGAAGGAGATACGGAAGCGAGTAGGATTTTTACTGGATGTAGGGCTCGACTACCTGACCCTGAACCGGTCCCTACGTACACTTTCGGGAGGGGAGGCCCAAAGGATCCGCCTGGCTACGCAGATAGGTACCCAGCTTACGGGGGTCTTGTACATCATGGACGAGCCTAGTATAGGCTTGCATCAGAGGGATAATGTAAGGCTGATCAACTCCCTAAAGAACTTGCGCGACTTAGGCAACACGGTATTGGTGGTGGAACACGACAAGGATATGATGCTGGCATCGGACTATATCGTCGATATAGGGCCTGGAGCGGGTCGGCATGGGGGAAGTATTGTAGGAGCCGGAACTCCCGAAGTATTTGTAAAAAATGGGACCATTACCGCCGATTACTTAAGTGGTAGGCAGCAGGTAGAGGTGCCCACAAAACGTCGTAAGGGCAACGGCCTGACTTTAAGCCTGAAGGGCTGTACGGGGCATAACCTCAAAAATGTTCAGATAAACCTTCCCTTAGGCACCATGATCACCGTATCGGGAGTAAGTGGTAGTGGCAAGTCCTCCCTAATTCATGAAACGCTGTTTCCTTTACTCAATCAGCACTTCTACAAATCGCGCCGAGAGCCTCTCCCCTATAAGAGTATTGAAGGCCTAGAGCATATTGATAAGGTGATAGAGGTGGACCAGTCGCCCATAGGGCGTACACCACGGTCCAACCCGGCTACTTATACGAATATGTTTACCGATATTCGGTCTCTTTTTGCGGAATTACCCGAGTCGAAAATCAGAGGTTATAAGCCGGGGAGGTTCTCCTTTAACGTAAAAGGGGGGCGCTGCGAAGACTGTGAAGGGGCCGGTAGGAAACGGATTGAAATGGATTTCTTGCCCGATGTGCATATCGACTGCGAAACTTGTAAAGGCAAGCGTTTTAACCGTGAAACATTAGAGGTCCGCTTTAAGGGTAAGTCGGTGGCCGATATTTTAGATATGACCGTAGAAACGGCCTTGTCGTTTTTCGAAAATCAACCCCGGATTTTAAGGAGGGTGCAAACGCTTTTCGATGTGGGGTTGGGTTATATCACCTTAGGGCAGCATGCTACGACGCTCTCGGGAGGAGAGGCCCAAAGGGTGAAGCTTGCGGAAGAGCTTTCTAAGCGCGATACAGGTAAGACCCTTTATATCCTCGACGAACCCACTACCGGGCTACATTTTCAGGATATCAAACATCTGTTGCTGGTCTTGCAAAAATTGGTAGAAAAGGGAAATACCGTTCTAGTGATTGAGCATAATATGGATGTGATCAAAGTGGCCGATTATGTGGTCGACATGGGCCCCGAAGGGGGAGGCCAAGGAGGCAAGGTGGTGGCTGCGGGTACCCCCGAGAAGGTGGCCAAGGTGAAGGCCAGTCATACCGGACATTTTCTAAAAACAGAATTGCAATGAAATAGTGTCAATCTGGGGGCTTATTAGTCCCTGGATGATATTAAACTTGCTCACCAAGGTTGAAGCATCGCCGGCAACGTGCCTGATACAGGTCTGTTTCGCCCAAAAGGATGCGGTCGTCGGAGGGCGATAGCCGATAGGAGTGCGAAGCTACTTCGCCACATACCATACAAATAGCGTGGACTTTGGTGACGTATTCGGCTATGGCCATGAGTGGAGGCATGTTCCCGAATGGCTTTCCCAAATAATCCATGTCGAGCCCGGCTACGATGACCCTACGGCCCTCGTTGGCCAGCTGGTCGCATACGGCTACCACCGACTCGTCAAAAAACTGGGCTTCGTCTAACCCCACAACCTCACTGTTGCCAACATGCTCTAAGATGGTGGTGGCGCTGTCTACGGGCATAGAGGCCACCGAATTATCGTTATGAGAGACAATGTTCTGCTGGTGGTAGCGTTTATCCATCGCGGGTTTAAAGATCATTATTCTTTGTCGGGCAATTTTGGCACGGTTTAATCGCCGAATTAGCTCTTCGGTTTTTCCGGAGAACATGGAACCACAAATTACTTCTATCCATCCCGTTTTTGGGTTTTGTCTTTTATGCGAGGGTTCTATAAACATCTTTCAGGTGCGAAGGCCAAGGAGGCGGCTAATTTTTTAATATCTTTACAAATCAAGCACAATTTTTAAAACAATCTGTAAAAAATTCTGATTCGTTATGTCGAATGGTTTGAATTCAAATGCTATCCAACAGTATGCCACTGGTTTTGCCACTTTGGTGCTTAATGAGGCGTATGATGCTAAAAATATAATATCAGGAGGAGATTTACTGAAACTTACTCCCGTGAGGCAGGTTAATTTAGGAGTGCTTAATCGCCTTTTTGAAACCTGGAAAGGCAACGCCGAGTCGTTTAGAAGTGCGTACTTCGACTTTGAAAATGAGTCGGTCAAACAGGCGCTTAGCAGCTTTATGAATACCGTTTCCCAGCATATCGCCGTGAAAAGGGCGGATCTGGAGCCTCTGCTTGTCGCTTCTACCATAGAATCCTTGGAGCTATTGCTGGTTCCCGCCAAATACTTTAAGGAGAAAATTATTACCCGCGCCGACGAAGGATTTAGCTATGCGGTGTCCGAACAACTTTTTAAGTATACCCATATTCATAAAGCTGTAGCCGAAAAATTGGCGCATCAGTTAGCGGCTAGCGGCCAAACTTCCGTAAAGGTGTCGGAGGCCATCAGCTGGCTCGACGGCGCTTTGGAAGCCAAGGAGGAGGCGTTGGAAGGCTATGTCTCGCAGTTTAGTGAAATACGGAATCTCAATTTATCCGATTTTCAACAGGAAAAAGAAGAGCAAGCAGCGGCGATGCCGGAGATTAAGGAAGGTACGTCTTTTTTTGACTCCGCATTAAAGGATATAGAATCTGCTCCAGTGGCAGTACCCAAAGAACGGAATGTAGCCGTGCTTTCTGAAATCGTATCCAAGGCTAACCATACTTCAACCCCTATGGAGCGCGAATCGCTCAATAGCCGGTTTAAAGTCGATATTCCCAAGCCTGCCCAAGAGCATTCCTATGGGCATGTGTCGGCGCGGGTCGACAGTATTGCCGGGTCCATCCCTTTAGGTCAAAGGTTTATGTTTGTCAATCAGCTTTTTAATAAGAACAGCGAACATTTCGATAAGGCAATATATGAACTAGATAGCGTCAAGAGTTTCGATGAAGCGAAGGACCTTATCTGGCATCGGTATGCCTCTAAGTATGCCTGGGACGTCAATGGGGAAGCTGTAACTACTTTGTTGAGTATCGTAAAACGGAAGTTTCAATAGTCCAAACGGATCGGTGCTATTATCTCAGTTGCTAGGACCTATTCCTCCCATATTTTTTGTATATTTAAGGAGTAGGTCCTAGGAGCATAAGTCCAAAAAACCTATCCCATTTATAGAGGAAGGAGGTGTGGCTATGAGATGTAAGCGCCGTTTAGTAGGGCTGAAATGGTTATGGGTGTTTGGGCTCGTAGGAGGACTTGATTATTCGGGCTCGGTCCTTTTCGCTCAGGGTGAGCCCTTCGTGATGGGAGCACGTGCCTGGGGCTTAGGAAATGCAACGGTGACCCTATCCGATCCTTATGCTATAGGCAGCAACGTAGCGGGAATTGCTACCATAACCGATCCCTTGATTTTTAGTAGCGTCGATACTTATTATTCCATTCCTGGTATTCATACCCTTACTTTTGGTGGCGTCCTGCCGATCGGTACCGACCGGGCAGGAGGTTTTACGATCTGTCGATTTGGCGATCAGCTTTACAACGAGGTGCATCTGGGAATAGGGGTAGGGCATAAGCTCGACTGGGCCAGCTTAGGCGTGAAAGTTAATTACCTACAAGTGGCCTATAACCTTCCATCTTGGGTAAGCAGCCAGCAGGCCGTTTCTGTGGAGCTAGGAGGGATCATTGAACTTTCGAATCAGCTATGCCTTGGCGCCCATATTTATAATCTATTGCAGGGCTCCTTTTCGGGAGCCGTTGGGAGTCGGTTACCCACTGTTCTTAAGCTAGGTGGCCGCTATAGGCCCATAGAGGAGCTGTCATTAGTCTCTGAGATCAATAAGAACAGCACCCACCCTTTGGTTTTTAAAGTAGGCTTAGACTATCGGGTTTTTAAGGTTCTGAGCCTGCGCACCGGACTGTCGTCGGGCCCCATGACCCAGCATTTTGGAGCGGGTTTTAGGCTGGAAGCATTTCGGTTCGACTATGCCGTACATAGCCATCCGCACCTAGGATGGTCCCAGCACTTGTCATTGGGCTACCTTTTTATACGTCCTACGCCCGAGGATGGAACCCAATAGGGCCTAAACTCCTTGCATGAGGGTCGAAAACTGTGCCTTACATGTTTCGAGCAAATCGAGATCTAAATTAAGTAATTCTCCTTCGTCCTGGCCAAACTGGATAAGCCGCTCGGTGGGCATATTTCCCACGAGGTCGTCTTGCGCCATGGGGCAGCCTCCATAACCTAAAAGGGCCCCATCGAAACGCCGGCATCCGGCCTGATATGCGGCAGTGACCTTAGGCTTCCATTCTTCCGGTTTAGTATGGAAATGCGCCCCAAACTCTATTTCGGGATAGGTACCAATAAGTTCTGTAAAAAGAGCCGCTATAGCGTCGGGTTGGGCCAGGCCTACGGTGTCCGATAGGGAGAAGGTTCGGATATTGAATCCAGAAAGCTTTTGCACCCATTCCCCTACGATAGTCGGGCTCCATGGGTCTCCATACGGATTGCCGAAACCCATGGAGATATACACGACTAACTCTTTGCCGTGTTCCATACATAACGTGCTTATTTCTTTTAACCTTACAACCGATTGTTCCATAGAGGCGTTCGTGTTGCGAATCTGAAAGGTATCGGAAATTGAAAAAGGGTAGCCAATAGCATGTATTTTTTCGATGCTACAAGCCTGGGCAGCACCTCTGGCATTGGCTACTATGGCAAGCAAGCGGGTGTTGGACTTAGCGAGGTCTAGGCCCTCGACGACCAGCGCCGTGTCACTTACTTGAGGCATGGCCTTGGGCGATACAAAGCTGCCGAAATCGAGGGTGTCGAAACCTACCTGAAGCAAACGGTTCAAATAGTCGATTTTGTCTTTGGTGGCAATAAAGGCGTTAAGGCCCTGCCATGCGTCTCGGGGGCATTCTATCAGTTTCATAGGCGTGTCTGTTTAAGGAGCATACTGAAATCGAGATAGCCTGCTCCTAAGCAATATACATAAATGACATCTTACTGACTAGTTTATGGTAGCTTTTGACTGGCCTTTATTTGGTAGTGCAGCTGTACAAGTCCACTTTCGAAGGCTTTGCTCGAGAGTAGTTGGAGTCCTTCATAGGGTCGCGGCTCCTTAAACAAGGGAGTGCCTGCCCCCAAAAGCACGGGGATAATCGAGAGGATGATTTCCTCGACAAGCCCTTCTTTGAGGAGTAGATGGACGATTTCGGCACCGCCGTCACAGAAAATATCCTTACCAGGTTTGTTTTTCAATTCGTTGACTAAGCTAGAGATATCACCGGTGTAGAACTGAATACGCCCCACACTGGGTCGAGCCTGGCGTGTAATTACGTAGCTGTCTTTGTCGGCATGCGGATATTCGGCATGCCTGAGAACCCATTCATACGTCTTGCGACCGAGAATGACGGTGTCAATTCCATCAATAAATGCACCATAGCCATAGTCTTCCCCTTCTCGCTGTACCGTCGACAAAAAACTGAGGTCGTCATTGGGCTGGGCAATATAGCCGTCTACGCTCGTTGCAATGTAAAGGATTAGTTTTTTCATTTTCTTTTTTCTTACAATATATGCAAACCCTTGCGGGTACTACCTATTGGTCTGTCTTCGTAAACGGCTATATTTAGGCACTAATTTAGTACAATTTTACTGCTTATTTTTTGCTTTACCACTTCCATATGTTCCAGCGTGAGGGGCTTGGTTAGAAAATCGAGGACGAGTGGATTTTTTTTGGCCCGGTCCAAATCCTGCTGGTCGATAGAGGAGGAAGTAATGACGATCCAGGTATTCTCTTTCTGGCGGTGTCCCTCCAAAGAACTTAACAAGTCCCATCCGTTATAAACGGGCATGTTGAGGTCCAGGAATAAGAGAACATTGGTATTTTTGTCTATATCTGAGATGATGTATTGCGAGGCTACTTTCCCGCTTTCGAAGACTAATGGGTCACTGTCCAAGTTACTTTTTTTCAAAAGCCTTTTTAATAGCATTACAAATATAGGGTCGTCTTCGACCATCATGACGCTTAGTTGGGTTGGTAGGTTACTCATGTAAGTTGTTTCTTATTGATTTAGATTTTTTTACAATACTATTGATTACTTCATCTATCTCTGTGGCGGCATTGAAAAGATGATTCAAAATTTCTTTATGTTCTGGCCCTTCGAGTTCATCCTCTTTGAGTAGGTCAACAAGCCCCATAAGTCGGGCCACGGGGGCTCTTAGGATATGAGACTGAAGCCAGGCAATTTCCTTGAGCTGGTTGTTTTGTTCTTGAATGGCATTCATCTGATTGAACTTTTCGGTCACATCCGTGGCCAGTACGATTTCGGCCGGAATGCCATTAAAATCGATCTTACTTCCACTCGTTTCTACCTGAATGACCGTACCATCTTTTTTTAGGTGACGGTAGGTATCCTTGCATTGGTGCGACTGTAACATCCGAGTTTTGGCCAATAATCCTTTTAGGACAGGGAGGTCGTCGAGGGAAAAGAGTTTGGGCAGCGCCATAGACAAAAATTCGTCCTCCGAATAACCATAATGCCGAATGGCCGCCTCGTTGACGTCTAGGAATCGGAGGGTGTTCAGGTCGAAAACCCACATAGGAGCTGGACTTAGGTGGAACAACTCCATATACCGTTTTTTAGATATCCTTAAGGAATTTAAAAACTTATCCCTTTGGATGGCATATAAGATGCTCTTATAGAGAATAAGGGCGTTGATAGTGTCTTTTAAAAGGAAATCAGAAACCCCCATAGATAAGGAACTGGTAGCGAAATTTAAATCGGCATAGCCCGTTAAAATAATAATAGGGATGGTCTGACTTATCTCCTTAGCGGCCACCAGCAGGCTTTCCTTATCGATATCGGGAAGGGTAAGGTCCAGTAAGATAAGGTCAAAATCTCTTTTGTCGGGAGAAATCAACTGCCGAGCTTCAGCGAAAGTTTGTATATGCAATAAAATAGGATTTAATATATACTCATGCAAATAATCGTCTACGAGATAATAGTCGCCGGGATTATCCTCAATGATTAATATACGGTAAGCCGTCTTGTCCAGATTCATTTTAAAGCGTTTTCAGGTCGAGTATCCAGTTTTAAAAATTTTTGCTCTTTAGGTAGGGGTTAACTCTTTATTTTTTTACCAAAAAAATGAGCGCGCAGCCGAAAATCCATGGATTAAGATTAAGGGCCTTTCTTATGGCTTCTGAATGGTAAAATAAAAGGTGCTGCCTCGGTTTACTACTGATTCTACCCATATTTTACCATTTAAATTTTCAACTATTTTTTTTACGATGGTCAGCCCAATTCCTGTACTATTAATGTTAATATTTTTATTTAACTTTTGAAAGAATAGGAATATTTTATCCAAATTCTGCGGCGCAATACCAATCCCATTGTCCTCGATAGCAAATTCCCAGAAAGTAGCTTCGTCTTTTACCCTGATCCGGATTTCGGGGGGCTGGGTGTCCCGCTGGTATTTGATGCTGTTGTCTAACAAATTGTGCAAGATTTGAACAATAGGCGCCTTATAGGCCATTATGACGGGAAGATTCTCAGCGATAATTAGCACCGATTTGTCTTCCATCCATTGCTTTCTGAGTTGTTTATAATTATCGATCAATTGGTTTAAGTTCACGGGCTCTCTTACGAGCTCCATGCGTCCGATCCGAGCGTACTCCAGTAGGTCGAGGATGATTTGCCGCATGCGGGAAGCGCCATCGGTAGCAAAATATATGTATCTTTTGGCCTGGTCGTCGAGTCGATCGGCATATTTTTTCTCGAGTTGGAAAAGAAAAGAACTGATCATACGCAGGGGCTCTTGTAGGTCGTGAGAAGCCATATAAGCAAATTGCTCCAGATCGGTATTGGACTGTTCCAGTTCCTTGGTATACTTAGCGAGGTCGGCATTGAGCTTTTGAAGGGTCTCCTCGTGATCCTTTCGATAGGTAATGTCGGTCATAGCGCCCACGATTCGCGTGGGCTGTCCAGTATTATCCCTGCTAATGACCCCCCGTTCAATAATCAAAGCATAGTTTCCATCGGCTTTCTTGAAACGGTATTCAAATAAGATTTTGTTAGTTTCTGATGATTGTAGTGTATTGGTAAAAGACTGAACAATAGTCTCTTTGTCGTCGGGATGGATGTTTTGATGCCATGTGGCTATGGTGGTATGGTCGGGAATATGGTCGTATCCAAAAGCACTTTTAAGTCCTCCTCCCCAATATACGGCATTGGTCTCGAGGTCCCAGTCCCAAATAGCGTCGTTGGTAGCTTCTGCTGCCTTTTCGAAGCGTTCCATACTTTCTTGTAAAGCCCTTTCCGAAAGGATACGGTCGGTAATATCCCTCGAATTGGCCACGAAGCCCTTCACCGCTGGCTCGTCGAGCATATTGGTGATTACCGTTTCAATCCAGCGCCATTGCCTTCGATGGTCTTGGAACCGGAAGGGATCGAGCTTGATGGTTTTGACATGAAATAATTGTTGGAACGACTGTAGGGCTTGCGGCCGGTCCTGAGGATGTATAAAATCGAAGGCATTTTTGCCGAGAAAAAAGGAGGGAGAAATTCCTAATATTTGGTACGAAGTGGGGCTTACATACAGGTAATTTCCGGAACTATTCAGGATGGAGATCATGTCATTTCCATTCTGCACCAATGCTTTAAATCTTTGTTCACTCTGTCGGAGCTGTAATTCGGCGTTCTTTTTTTCGGTAGCATCCCTAGCAACACAGTAATACAATTGGTCGGTGGTGTTCCAGATAACCGACCACTCCATGGGTACTAGGCCGCCGTCCTTCCTAACAATATTATTTTCAAAATGCCGGACCAGTTGACCTGCCTTCGCGTCTATGGCTACTTGAAGGGTTTTCGCTTGGTCGGCTTCATTTACAAACTGAATATAACCCTTTGCCGATAGCTCCTCGGGGCTGTATCCCCAAGTCTTAAGACTAGCGGAACTTACTTTTACGTATCTACCTTCGGAATCGACCGTGCAGATCACGTCCATAGAAGTAGATAGGATCTTGTCGAGTTCTTCTTTGGTTCGCTCTACTTGTTTTTTACCTTGAATCTCTGCTGTGATATCTTTGGAGTAACAAGCTACGGCCACGAAGTGATGATCCTCATCCAGAATAGGGCTAAATGACAGAAGACGCGATTCTTTTTGCTGGGTCTCTTGGTTGGTCTGTTGATCGAGTATTCGAAAGGGCTTTCCTAGCCTAGCTTGTTGCAAATATTGATTCCATTTTTGGGCCACAGGGGGTTTGAAAAGCTCGGAAACTAAGACGTCTCCTTCTTGAATCACTACTCCGGTAAGGGAATGGACCTTCTGGGCGAATGCTCGATTATAAGCGATAACAGCGCCTTGGGTATCCATCGACCATATCAAATCCTCGGTGCTATTGATCAGGGCGTCTGAATTTTTACGAACCCTTTGTATTTCTAGGGATTGCAGATGTTCCTGGGTTACGTCGGTCACCGTAGAAATCATCAGGTTCTGTTCGTATAAAGGTATATTTTTTGCATTAATATATTTGGTCTCTCCTGCTTGGGTCGTTATACGAACCTTTTGCCAGTGCATTCTTTTTGGATCGCCACTCTGGATCGCCTCGATAATGACCTGGCGCATTTGCTGGCGATAAGCCGAGTCTGGATATATATTTTTGAAGAAACTGTCCAGGTCCGTTAGGTGGTCTTTGGGCCAGCCATATATTTTTGAAAACGGCTCATTGGACATTTTTACTTGTCCGGTGTCTATATCATTGACGGCAATTCCGAGGGGTAGATTTTGTAATATGGTTTCTATTAGTTGGTTCCTGCTTCTCAACTCCTTAGCTAGGGACGTCTCTCTTTCAGTTAACGATTGTTTATCGGTTATGTCGATGACCACCGTGTCGCAAACAACACTACCGTCGTCGAGGAGCATGGGTTGGCCGATGACTTCGTGCCACCGTCTTTTACCATCGGGGTGTTGGTAAGGCCATTTTCCTTGCCAGGTTATCAGTCGGTCGACCGATTCTTTGAGGCTGCTTTTGATAGGGTGCTCCGAGGAATAACCCGCCCATAGCAAAGCGATATTGGCAGTTAGCAGCTCGGGAGAGACTCCCCATAACGCGTACGCTCCATCGCTAACTACTTCCAGCGCCTCGTTGCCGTTAGGAGAAATCTTATAACGGAAAACTGCCCCAGGAATATTGTTCGTGAGTAGCTTAAGTTGATGAGCTTCTGTTTTGTTGATGGTAACGTCCGTAAAGGTGCCCACCACCGTCACGGGTTGCCGGTCGTCGGTCCATTCTGCGACTGTTCCTTTGATCTGCATCCATACCTCGGTTCCATCCTTATGATACATTCGGCATTCCAAATCGTAAAATGCATGCTTCCCACTCAAGCATGCTTCGACTTTGGCCTGCACTTGGTGTTTGTCGTGGGGGTGTACCAGGTTGTCCCAAGTCTTCATTGAAGCGGGATGTACCTCTTCCTGGTTATATCCTAGAATGCCCACCCATGGGTCATCGAAAATAGTATACCCTGTAGCGATGTCCCACTCGAAAGTGCCCAGCCTGGTGGTTTTAAGTTGTTGGTTCTTCCGGGCGATTTGACGTGATATCTGTCGATTACACTCTTGTTCGTAACCTAATCGTGCAGCTCCCACAATCAGTTCTTCTGCTTGCTTTATAAGCGTTAGTAAGCCTTCTTTTTGTATTTTGCTTAGGTTATAGGATGCATTAGTTTCAACAAAAAGAATGCCTAAAATCTGTCCAGAAGGAGCCATAATAGCCTTTCCCAACGCGTATGCTTGGGAAGGCTGTGGGGCCTTGTTGGGAATGGCCACCATGTTGCTAATGATGGTATCGGGCTTATTGGCAGCATATTCAAAAAGTTCGGCTGCCGCTATAGTGAAATGATTGTTAAAGCATCTTAATGTTCTCTGGTGAATTTGCAGGGCCAGTTGTGTACTCGCTCCCTCAAATAGCAGCGATAGGAGCTTTAGAATATGATCGAAATAGTCGTCGCTGATGGCTTGGCATACTGACCTCCAGTCGCTTATCTTAGTAGGGTCGAAGGGGTCAGTCTGCTTCATAACGGTTTTACTAAACTGTTAGGTGGTTTGTATACGTAAAGTACACTTTTGTCTGATCGAGTCATTAGGACTATTATATCTATGTAGGTAAATAGCCTTAAAATTTTTCGAAGGAATAATGTATAAATAAATCAAATTTCTTTGAAACAACCCAATAGTAACTAGGGATTTTCATCCTAAGTATCGATTTATTTATAGTTAGGCTGGTTGAGTTTGGCTATATTCCTTAGTTCCGTATCGAAGATATGCTATATCTCAAGCACGATTGAGATAGGAAAGTAGTGGATGCATTAGTATGGGAATGGGGTTAGGAAAGATAATAGGTATCCCATTTATGAGGCTTTAAAAGCATGTGTTCCCATGGGCTAGTGCGTAGCGTGGGATAAGGACATTCCCCATCAAAAAAAGAAATTTTAATGGGGAATGTCTGATTATAAACGATTTTAGGCTTATTTTAGGATTGGAGCCAGGCTATCTTCATTTTCTTTGAGCCAGGCGGTGATCTCTTCTACAATCTGTCGGATGCCGATCTGCGGTTTCCATCCCGTAAGGGCGGTTACCTTACTATTATCGGTAATATAGAGGCGAATATCGGCGGTCCGGTTTTCGGGTACTACCTTGATGGGGATAGTCTTTCCGGTAACCTCTTGGCAAATTTTGGTGAGCTCCTGTAGTGAAGCACTGCTTTCAAGTCCACCACCCGCATTTAATATTTCTCCATTTACCTGGTCCATATGATGGAGCTGCCAATCTACAAGGCGGTATAGGTCGGCCACGTGGAGCATGTCGCGCAATTGCTTGCCCGTTCCGCCGTACCCGAAGTACCCGAGCTGTTGGTCAAAATAGTGTTTGGCAATCCAAAGTACCATTACGCCCTGGTCTACCTTGCCCATTTGCCAAGGGCCAGTGATAACCCCGCAACGGTTAATGACCGTGCGTAAGTTATAGAACTCGTTGTATTCTTGTATGATCAGTTCTGAAGCGAGCTTGGTAGTTCCGTATAAAGAACGTGCTCCGGTCAGGGGGAAGTCTTCGGCAATACCTTTGGAGGATACGCCTGGCACAGGCTGGTCGTCGCTCAGCGCAAAGCGGGTCTCTTCTTCTAAAAAATTAAGGCCTTCAATCGTTTTGATAGGATATACTCGGCTGGTCGACAAAAAGATAAAGTCGGCCTTATGCTTAAGGGCATAGTTGAGGCAATTTACAGTCCCTACTAGATTGGTGTTGATCAGGTAGTCGGGAGTGCCATCAAGACCAGCCAAAACAGATGGTTCAGCAGATGCTTCGATCACGGAGTCGACGGCGGGGAAGGCGTCAAAATCCTCCTTGTTTCGAATGTCTCCATGCACAAATTCAACTCCTGCCGATTTAAGACGGCTAAGGTTTAGTTCGGAGCCTCGACGTTTTAGATTGTCCAGGGCGTAGATTTGGTAGTGTGGGTAGTTGTGCTTTAAGGAAATGGCCAGTGCCGATCCGACAAAGCCAGCTCCTCCGGTGATGAGTATTTTCATGGATCTGCTATCGAAGTTAGTTGCAATATATTAGGACAAATTTAGGGCCATATTTCTGAAGCCAAAACATTTTCTTTTACAACCTTTTTTGTGCCCATTCGGTCGTCGTAGTACAAGGCAAGAGATATCGATGGTACCTAGATTCAGATATTGGAAGATAGATTAGAATTTTGGCCAAGAATAATTAAAGATAAGTCACTTTAAAATACAAGCAAATTTTGTTATTTGCCACAAAAAACCAGAACCTAACGTAGCTAAGATAAAAAACCTAACCCATGCGTATTATTACCCTATTAGTCCTGGCTACCTTTTGGCTTTCAAAGGCTTATGGACAGACGGCTCCAAAAGGGGAGAAGGGCCCCTTCGCCCAAGCGGAAGAGCCTGTAAAAGCCTACAAAGAGGCCACCCGTTACTCCCAAAACCTTTACAACGGACGCATTTACTATTGGTACGATTATCGATCCGAAGAGCATCAATTTTTCCAGGTGCCTGACTGGAGCGTAGGTGGGGTCCATTATGATGGGCAGACTTTCGACAGCATTCAAATCAAATATGATATCTTCAAAGATCAGGTGGTGATACACCATTTGAATGGGGATCATATGTTGCTCCAAACCTCTAAAATTGACCGTTTCAGGGTGCATGATCATACCTTTCTACACCTGACTTCGGGTAAGGACCTTCCTGCCTTTATGCCCACGGGTTTTTATGACCAGCGGTATACTGGCCCCACAGCCTTGCTAATTCGTAGAAAAAAAGATAGACAAGAGAAAATAGTGGATAAGCGGGTGATTAGTCTTTACCCTATCAAAGATGCGTATTATGTTAAAATAGGAGGGGAATATCACCAGGTACGTTCCAAAAAATCGGTGCTGAGGCTCTTCCCTGGCGAAGAGAGAGCCATGAGAAGGGCCCTACGTGCCAACCAAATTCAGTACAGGAAAGATCGGGAAGAGGGGATTTTATTGATGATTAAAAACTACGATTCAAAAGCAATATGAGCCTAAAAAATCTACTCTTTTTCTTTTTATTGGGCATGCTTGTCACCCCGGTATGGGCCCAGAACAACGGCGACAGGCGCATCAGTATGCAGCTGGATTCGGCCTCTTTTAGTGTATTCGTAGATCAAATCGAACGGAATTCCGACTATTTGGTATATTATGACCCAGCCGACTTTGTGGGTATAGCCATGGACGTAAAATTAGAATCGCTTACCGTCCCAGAACTGCTTGATCAGGTATTTAGAGGGTCGGAATTTTCCTATGGTATCGATGATCGAAATCGAATTTTTATTACCAAAGGGACCAAGATTATTACCCAGTTACAGCCTGGGATTTTCGACCCAGACCGTCCTAGCGACAATACTGGAGCGGTATATGAATCTCCTGAAAATGAGATGAAGGAAAAACTCCTTTCAACCGCCGAAAGTAAATTGCATGAACTGGGTGTGAAGGCCTATAAGGTGAAGCCGGGCAGTGCGACCATCACCGGTTATGTGCGGAATGCAGCCAATGGAGAGCCGGTAATCGGTGCTGCGGTCTTTATAGATAAGCCTTCAATAGGTGTCAATACGGATGCTTTAGGGTTTTATTCTATCAAGGTTCCCAGAGGGCGATTGGTACTAAAAATCAAAAGCTTTGGCATGCGAGAGACTCAGCGCCAAGTGATGCTCTATACCGATGGGAAGCTCGACATCGAAATGAGAGAAAGTGTGATCGCCCTTAAAGAGGTGAAAGTAAAGGCTGGAGTGGATAAAAATGTGGTGGGAACCCAGATGGGACAGGTTCGGCTGACCATTAAAGACCTAAAACAGGTCCCTACAGTTTTTGGAGAGGCCGATTTGCTACGCTCCGTGCTGACCTTGCCGGGAATAAAGTCGGTAGGTGAAAACAGTACGGGTCTTAATGTACGTGGAGGCTCAACCGATCAAAACTTGATACAGTTTAATGACGCAGTCATTTACAATCCTTCCCATCTTTTTGGTTTCTTTTCGGCTTTTAATCCCGACGTGGTTCGCGATGTAGAGCTCTACAAGAGTACCATCCCATCCAAATTTGGGGGGAGGCTGTCGTCGGTGCTCGACGTAAACGGCAGAGACGGTAATAAGAAGAAATTTGTGGCCTCCGGCGGGATTGGCATCGTGACTGGTCGGCTTACCCTAGAGGGCCCCATCGTAAAGGATAAGACTTCCTTTATCCTAGGTGGGCGTTCTACCTATTCGAATTGGGTGATTCGTGCCCTCGATAATCCCGCTTATAATCAAAGCTCAGGGAATTTTTATGACGTTAATTTGCAAGTAACTCACGAGATTAACGAAAAAAATACCCTCGTACTCACAGGCTATCAAAGCAACGACCGCTTTCGCCTTTATGGGGATACCACCTATTCTTATCAAAACCAGTTAGGAGCACTCAAATGGAAACATACCTTTGGCCCGAAGCTTTATAGTGAGTTTACTGCCTCCCATAGCAAATATCAATATCAAATGAAGGCCTCAGGCTTACCGCTCAATTCCTTCGATTTGAAATTTGATATCAACCAGTCGAATTTCAAAGCCGATTTTAGTTACTTATTGAACGAGAAACATACCCTTGACTTTGGACTGTCGTCTATCTATTATAAGCTGCACCCTGGGTCGTTTACCCCTCAAGGGGCGCAGTCGCTCATTATCCCCGACGAGCTAGAGGCAGAGCAAGCCTTGGAAAGTGCGGTATACCTGGAAGATAAATACGAAGTAAGTCCAAAACTATCCCTTACCGCCGGTTTGAGGTTCTCTTTCTTTCAATATCTCGGACCCAAAACGGTCAATACCTATGTGCCGGGATTACCCATCGATTATTTGTACCAGGATGGTGTGGTGACTTATGGTAAAGGTGAAAAAATCAAAAACTACGGTGGACCTGAGATCAGACTTTCGGCTCGGTATAGTCTTTTGGATAACCTCTCGATGAAGGTTAGCTACAATACCCTACGTCAATACATCCATTTGTTGACCAACACCATGACGGTCTCCCCAACGGATATATGGAAATTGAGCGATACCTATATTAAGCCCCAGGTCGGCGATCAGCTGTCGGTTGGGTTATATCGTAACTTTCGAGGCAATAAAATAGAGGTCTCCTTAGAAGGGTATTATAAAAATATCAACAACTTCCTTGATTACAAAGGAGGGGATTCTTTAATCATGAATCATAACATCGAGGCGGCCGTAATCAATACCCGTGCGAAGGCCTATGGAGTCGAGTTGTTGGTCAAAAAGGCTACTGGCAAATTTAATGGTTGGGTAAGCTACACCTACTCCCGCACCTTGCTAAGGGCCATAGATCGCGACTCTCCCGACGCACCCAATAATGGGCAATACTACCCTAGTAATTTCGATAAACCCCACGACTTTACGGCCATCACCAACTACCGCTTTTCACATCGGGTTAGCGTATCGTTGAATTTTACGTACAGCACGGGCAGGCCTTATACGCCACCCGTTGGCAAATACATCGTTGATGGCTCGCAGCGGGTGTACTATGCCGACCGCAACCAATACCGCATTCCCGATTACTATAGAACCGATGTGTCCGTCAATATTGAAGGCAATCATAAGGTACGCAAGTTGGCGCACAGTTCCTGGTCCTTATCGGTATACAACTTGCTGGGAAGGCGGAATGCTAGCTCGGTGTACTTTCAGACCAATCAGGGGCGGGTGAATGGCTACCAACTGTCCATATTTGGACAACCCATTCCCACATTAACATATAATTTCCGGTTTTAAAGTCAGCATAACATTGGGACACAATATCTATAAGGCCGTGGCCATTCTTTCGAAATAGTATGAAAAATACCCTAAAATACCAACTAGTACTTTCCTTTATAGCGGGTCTCTTCGTTTTACAGGCCTGTATTGATCCCTTTTCTCCGCCCGAGGTTAACTCGGACCAGGGTTACCTGGTAGTCGACGGGTTTCTGAACCTGAGTAACGAAGAGAGCCAGATCACCCTGAGGAAATCTCAGAACGTCAACGATAACACGGTGCCACTACAAGTGACAGGAGCGCAGTTGAAGATTCAAAGCGAAAAAGGCGAGGAATATGATTTTACTGAAACCAGTAATGCCGTATATACGCTTCCCGGCATGCAGTTCGATATCAACGATCGCTATCGGTTAGATATTCTGACCAGTGAAGGAAAGCATTATCAGTCAGCCTTTGTGAATGCCATCGTTACTCCAGCTATTGACAGTATTAGCTCAAAACTAGATACCCGGCAAAATGCAATGGTATTTAGTGTCAATACCCACGACGATACTGGTAAAACGCGGTTTTATCGCTGGAAGTTTGAGGATACCTACGAATATAATGCAGCCCTTCTTTCGTCTATTATGGTACAAGGTGACGAGATCGTCGCTCGACCCGACAATATATATACTTGTTGGCGAAGTGGGAACTCTACCAATATCATCCTGGGGTCGACAATTAAAATAACTAAGGATGAGATTAGGGAACTTCCCATTAATACCGTTTATGTTTCTAGCCAAAAGTTACTCATCAAATACTCCATGTTGGTGCGTCAGTATGGGCTTACTAGGGAGGCTTTTGAGTACTGGACCGAGCTCTCCAAATCTACACAAGGTACTGGTAGCTTGTTCGACCCACAGCCATCGACTGTAACGGGCAACATTCAAAATGTGGATGATCCTCAAGAATTGGTATTCGGTTATTTTGGTGCAGTAACGGAGGAGAAAAAACGGATATTTGTTAGTCCAAGGCTGGGCTTTCCCAATACCTGCCAAGTAGATACGATCCCGATTGCCTGTGGAAATCCTGATATTGATTGTGCTTTCGAAACCCAGAATTTACTGCTCGCCTATATGGACGATGACTTTGTCTTTTCTGCGGCACCTTCATGCGCCGACTGCAGGACCCAGGGTGGTACCAATGTACGTCCCTCATTTTGGGACTAGCATCCCGAAACTGATGATTAAACTGTTGCTGAAACCTTAGCCAAGGCCTATTAGAATTATGATATCAAGAAAAATAATCAAACGAGTTTTTGGGTTAAACCCACCACGTTGCCCATGGAAAATGAGTCTTTTATTGATTCAATTTCTACTTTTAACGGCACCCATTTTTGCACAATTTGGGCCCGAAACGGCAATCAAGAATGGTTTGGAACGCTATGGAAAGGTGGCAGTACAAGAGAAAATTTTTGTGCATCTGGACCGTCCCTTATATCTGGTAGGAGAAACGCTCTGGTTTAAAGCCTACCAGCGCGATGGAACCAGCCATAAAGCCCTCGATCTTAGCAAGGTGGGTTATTTGGAGATTCTCGATAGGCAGAACACCCCTATGCTGCAGACCAAATTTGCCTTACAAGAAGGTCACGGAAACGGTAGCCTAGTTTTGCCTTCAACCTTGGGGAGTGGCGTATACACCGTGCGGTGTTATAGCAATTGGATGAAGAATTTTGATCCGGGCTATTTCTTCGAAACCAGTATTACGATCCTTAACCCATTTGTTCCCTTTGAGCCTCATCCCGTCGCTGAGAGTCCCATAGCTTACGACCTGCAATTTTTCCCCGAAGGAGGGCATTTGGTGGCTGGCCTCGAGAGTACGGTGGCCTTTAGGGCGACCGACACCCAGGGGAGCGGTATTGCCTTTACTGGCCAACTCATCGACGAGCAGCAAAACGTTGTCGCCGACTTTCGGCCTAGCCAATTCGGAATTGGGGCATTTCGTTTTACTCCCCAGCTGGGTGTCGCTTATTCGGCCATACTAACCGACGCCAATGGGGAACGTTCACAGTTTACTTTTCCTACAGTCGAATCAAAAGGGGTGGTCATGCACTTAAAAGATAAAGGCGAAACTCTGGAGGTAGAGGTAAGCAAGCATATCGAAACGGCCACCGAAAAGCTGTACCTGATGGTACATACCCGCCATGGGAATGTTCAGGTCCAGTCCATGGAACTGACGAACCGAAACGCCACTTTTGTCATTCCTAAAGGGTCCCTGAATGAAGGTATTAGCCAGATTACCCTACTCGACGGTTACCGCAAGCCCCTTTGTGAGCGTTTGTATTTTACCTTTCCCAAAAGTGGCTTGTCGCTGGAAGCGAAAGTGGGTAAGGGTACCTACGGGTCTAGGGAAAAAATAAACCTCGATTTGGCCGCTTCCTTGGGTAACGAACCCATGGCTCAGGCCGACCTTTCGGTGGCTATCTACCTTACCGACTCCATCCAAACGGAGGATCCTATGGATTTTGCAGCCTACCTCTTACTTACCTCCGACTTGCACGGGCAGGTAGAAAACCCCTCATTTTATTTCGATCCTAATAATGAGGGACGCTCCCAGGCTATAGACTATTTGATGCTCACCCATGGCTGGCGTCGGCTCGATTGGGGCCAAGTATTTGCCGCTCTTCCCCCTAAGTTCGACTTCCTGCCCGAATATCAGGGGCATTTTATTGAAGGGAAATTAGTAGACCGAACTACCGGATCCCCGGCGCTCCAAAAGGATTTGTATCTGGCAGCTCCTGACTTTCCAGCCAGGCTATATACCACCTACAGCGCAGAGGACGGAGCGGTCAGGTTCGAAGTCAAGGACTTTTGGGGGCCAAAAGAGCTTACCATTCAGACCGACCTTCGTAAAGACAGTACTTACCGCTTCGAGCTCGAAAGTCCATTTGCCAAGAACGTCTCCGCCAAGAAGCTCCCTCTTTTTAGCTTCGACGAGGCCTGGGAGCAAACTTTGCTGAATAGGTCCATCAACATGCAGGCCCGCAATGCCTATATGCCTGCTTCCTATCGGCAGGGGAAAGTGCCCCAACCCGATACCCTGGCATTCTTCGGTAGGCCCGACGAGCGTTACATTCTTGACGATTACACCCGTTTTCCTACCATGGAGGAGGTGCTAAGGGAGTATGTGAGAGGAGTGTTGGTGCGGAAAAGACAAAAGTCTTTTCATTTTAAGATGGTAGATGCCCTCGTCCCCGACGCCATATATGACTCGGATCCTCTGGTATTGCTAGACGGGATCCCCATTTCGAGTATAGACAAAATCATGGCCTTCGATCCTTTAAAGATCAAGAAAGTGGAATTAATGAATGCGAAGTATTTCTTGGGTACAATGGCCTTTACCGGAATCGTTAGCTTTTCTACCTATAACCACGACCTCAGTGGCTTTGAGCTAGATCCTAACGTTCAGGTAATCCCCTATGAAGGCTTACAGGTCGCCAAAGAGTTTTATATGCCCCGGTACGATACCCCTGCAGCCGTCGCAAGTCGCGTTCCTGACCTTCGTAATTTGTTGCTGTGGGCTCCCAATATTACCAGCGATGCCCAAGGAACGGCCAGTGTGCCGCTTTATAGTTCCGACCAACCCGGCAAATACCGGGTGGTGGTTCAGGGGGTGGGACCCGACGGCCATGCGGCCACCAAGTCCTTCTATTTTGAAGTAAAAAAGACCGTATTATAGTTTCCAAACTCAGTAGTAGGCCCTGTAGCTATGACTCATTATTAGCTGCAGGGCCCTAATGCTTGAGGATACAGGGCTTCTCTTAAATATAATACTCGGATGTGTGTTTAATTTCCTTGAGTACGAATGTACTGTTGAGTACTCCAATATTATCGATCTTCGAAAGCTTGTACTTTACAAAGTCGTGGTAGGCATCCAAGCTCGCCACGTTGATCTTTAGTAGAAAGTCTACCTGTCCGGCCATATGGTAGCATTCCTGCACCTCTTCCAGATTTTGGACCTCTTGCTCAAACTTTTCTATAAACGCTTCGTTATGATAACGCATAGAAACCTGGCAGATGGTAGTTACCGACCTGTTTATGAGTTTCTTGTCGAGTATGGCCACATAGTTTTTAATATATCCCAAGCTCTCCAACCGTCTGATTCGCTCATACACCGGCGATACCGTAAGGTTTAGTGCCTTGGCTATTTCTTTGGTGGTTTTCTTGGCATCTTTCTGCAAAATCCTCAGGATTTTTGCGTCTATTCTATCGAGTTGTTCCATAGGAGGAATAATTTTTTCTGTAAAAATATACAAATTGATTCGTTAAAAGTAATTATTGCTGACTTTGAAATATGGTCTGGTAATATTTACTGTAAATAAGGCCTTACCTTGAAGATATTCTCATAATTGGGGAAATTGCAAGATAATTATACTTTTTTACTAGACGGTAATTGTATGGCAAATGAACATATTTTAGTCATAGGGGCCAATGGTCAGATAGGGTCGGTCCTGGTGGCCTATTTGAGGGATATTTACGGAGAGAGCCACGTTGTTGCTGGGGATATTCGTATTCCTGAGCAGGAGCAGGGGATTTTCGTTCGGCTCGACGCCACCGATGCCAATGCCCTAGCGGCTGTAGTGGCCCAATATAAAATTACGCAGATCTACCATCTGGCGGCTATCCTATCGGCTAATGGCGAAAAGGAGCCTCTAAAGACCTGGGATATCAACATGCAAACCTATTTTAATGTATTGGAAGTGGCCCGGGAGTATAGAATAGCTAAGGTGTTTTATCCAAGCTCTATCGCAGTATTTGGCAGTGGAATAGAGGGTACAGCGCTTCAGGAAGCCCCTTTGCATCCCACAACGGTGTATGGCATTAGTAAAGTAGCTGGCGAAAATTGGTCGCAATATTATCATAGTCGATACGGTCTCGATATCCGATCCCTGCGCTTCCCGGGAATTATCAGCCACCAGTCGGCACCTGGGGGTGGCACTACCGACTATGCGGTAGATATCTACCACCAAGCGGTTAAAGGAATTCCGTTTACCTGCTTTTTGGCTTCAGATACCCGTTTGCCCATGATTTATATAGACGACGCCATCCATGCGACCGTCAACCTAATGGAAGCCGAAGCCAACAAAATTACGATTCGAAATAGCTATAATCTGGCTGCTATGAGTTTTTCTCCTAGAGAAATAGCCCATACCATTCGAGAATATTTGCCCAATTTTGAGATTGGTTATCAACCCGATTTTCGCCAGTCTATAGCCGATTCCTGGCCCGACGACCTGGACGACACCGCTGCTCGTACCGATTGGGGCTGGAGGCCTGCCTACGATCTGGACAAAACCACCAGGGAGATGATCGGTGCGCTCAACCAGAAATACCAAACGGTAAAAGACTAAGGAAATAGTATATCATATTGACCCATACTAAACACATAAGATCATGTACGGAAAATTAGGAAAAGAACTCAGTGAAGAACTTGCCGATATACAACAGGCTGGCCTCTATAAAAAAGAAAGGATTATTACTACGCCTCAGTCAGCAGCCATCAAGACGGAGGCTGGTGGAGAGGTGCTCAACTTTTGTGCCAACAACTATCTGGGACTGTCCTCGCATCCTGCCGTGATAGAAGCCGGTATTGAAGCCATACGCACCCATGGTTTTGGGATGTCGTCGGTACGGTTTATATGCGGTACCCAGGATATTCATAAAGAGTTGGAAAGAAAAACCGCCGAGTTTTTGGGTATGGAGGACTGCATCCTTTATGCCGCCGCTTTCGATGCCAATGGCGGATTATTCGAGCCCTTATTGAACGGCGAGGATGCCATTATTTCCGATGAGCTCAATCATGCCTCGCTTATCGACGGCATTCGCTTGTGCAAGGCCAAGCGTTTTCGTTACAAACATAACGACCTGGCCGATTTGGAGGCCCAGTTAAAGGCGGCACAAGGTAGCCGAAGGGTACTGATCGTTACCGATGGGGTGTTTTCTATGGATGGGACCATCGCTCAGCTCGACAAAATATGTGACCTAGCCGATCAATATGGTGCCCTGGTGATGATAGACGAATGTCATTCCACCGGTTTTATAGGTGCTACCGGAAGGGGTACCCACGAATACCGTGGCGTAATAGGTCGGGTCGATATCATCACGGGTACCTATGGAAAAGCCCTGGGTGGAGCATCGGGAGGTTTTACGGCCGCCAAGAAAGAAATAGTCGAGGTGTTACGCCAGCGTTCGAGGCCTTACTTGTTTTCCAATACCTTGGCGCCAAGTATCGTTGGAGCTTCCATTAAGGTTCTTGACTTACTGACTTCCTCTACGGCCCTGCGCGATAAGCTGGAAGGAAATACACAATATTTCCGCAAGGCTATGACCGCCGCTGGGTTCGATATCCTTCCAGGTGAACACCCCATTGTGCCTATTATGCTGTACGATGCCAAGTTGGCACAGGAGTTTGCCGCCAAGCTTCTCGACGAGGGCATTTACGTCATCGGGTTTTTCTATCCGGTAGTGCCTCAAGGAAAGGCCCGTATTCGGGTACAGATTTCCGCTGGGCACGACCAGGAGCATCTTGAAAAAGCCGTGGCAGCCTTTACCAAGGTCGGTAGGGCTTTAAAGGTGATTGATTAATAGATCGACGGATAAAAACAGACGGAGGTTGAGGGTTCCCTCAACCTCCGTCTGTTTTGGTACCAATCAGAAGATACCTTCGTTGGAATAAAAGGGTGTTCACTACCATGGCTTCGAATGCCTACCAGGTGCCTTTAAGCCACGCCCCCATTGAGGCCAATATTTTGAGCAGAAATCCATTTGGCTTCATCGCTGGCCAGAAACACCACGACTTTGGCAATGTCGGTTGGAGTACCAATTCGGCTAAAGGCCGACATAGAAGCCAAGCGGTCGATCTGTTGCTGGGATTTTCCATCGGTAAAAAGTTCTGTATGGGTAGGGCCCGGCGCTACGGAATTGACGTTGATGCCACGGCTTCCTATCTCCTTGGCGAAAACACGGGTTAGCTGTTCTACCGCCGCCTTGGTGGCGACATAAGTGCCATAAGTGGGTAACATCAGCCTAATTACCGTCGTAGAAAAGTTGATGACACTACCGTTGTCGGCGAGTCGTGTGGCGGCTTCGCGAAGGGTGTTGAAAACCCCCTTTACGTTTACGTCCATCTGGCGCGAGAAATCTTCATCGGTGGTATCTTTGACCAATTTATTGATCAATATTCCTGCATTATTGACCAGAACGTCGATTTTTCCATATTGAGCGATGGCCCTATCGAATAACCGCTTCACTGCGGCGGCGTCGCTTACATCGGTCTGAACTGCTAGCGCTTCGCCGCCTTGGGCTATAATCTGCTGGACTACCCGGTCGGCAGCAGCTTGGTCATTCGCAAAGTTTACAATTACCTTGGCTCCGTGGGCGGCCATCTCTTGGGCAACTTCCGCGCCTATGCCTCTTGAGGCTCCCGTTATGAGTACTACTTTATGGTTTAAGGTGAACATCTGTGGGTATTTATAGTTTATAGTTGGTCCTGCAAAGTTGTTTAATAACGACACATAAGGCCTTGCAAGTACTATAGTAAGGCTTGTAAATAGCTAAGAATTTGGCTTGGAGGATTCCTGTTTGCGATATTCCACCGGACTTAACCCTGTATGCTTCTTAAAGTGGTTACTAAAATGTGCGGTTTCCAAAAAACCTAACCGGAAGGCTATCTCCTTAATCGTTAGTCGTGGGTTCAGTAGCATTAGTCTGGCTTCGGTAGTAAGCCTTTCAGCGATCCATTGGCCTATCGCTTTGCCGGTTTTACTCTTTACCACGCTGGACAGATAGTTGGCGTGTAAGGCCTGCAGGCCGGCATAATCCTGTACCCGATACATTCGATCGACTTTTCCATGGATTAATTCTTGAAAATGTTGCTCCAGATTCTGCTTGAAAGTTTTCACGATAAGTGAACTGCGGGTACCTTCTATAAGTGGGTGGTAGTCCTGAAAAAAGTACTCCTTTAGTTTAAGCAGCAGAGCCACCATCAGGCTGCCGATAATCTTGTTTTTGTAGGTGGCATGGCCCTTGTATTCCCGACGAATCAGTTGGTACAATACTTCCACCTGCTCAAACTGCTCGTCTGACAAGATGCGGGGAGAAACTGTTTCGGAAAGTAGGAATGAAAAGTCTTTATAGACATCCCTATGCACATATGTTTTTAGGAATGCTTCGCTAAAAGTGATGAGGCAAGTATGCTCAATCCGATCCCATTCGAAGAGGCGGTAGTTGCCTGGGTTGGTAAAATAAGCCGTATGTGAAGAAACTTCGAATTGCCGATCGTCAATAGTGTATTTTCCCGAAGCATTTTTGATAAAAAGAAAGCTGAAGTAGTAAGGACGGAAGGGGGCTGACCGGTATGGGAGCTCCTTAAAGGACTCCTCTAAGAAGTGAATCGTGAAGCCCGATTCGGTTTCTAGGCCCTCCAGAGGAATCCCTTGGTTTCTGTACAGGTCATGGAGGGTTTGCGCGTGTAGATTGTCTTCGGCTGGCATAGCATCATCCAAATGGTGTGCTCAATATACACAATTATTGGGTTCTTCGTCGCTGTGCATTTCTACGCCTAATTTTAGAGGGCTTCAGAGACGGAGTCGTGTTTGGTTGAACCCGGGTACCAATATCCTGAAGGGATTAGCCTTGAAAAGGTAGTATTTCTAGAATAATTTAATCTGATGGAATAACAAAACAACCGGATTTTAGGTTATATTTTCAAAAAAACAGAAAGCGATACCTACATGCGTATTGCGGTCTTTCATCACTAACCTAAAAAATTGGATATATGAGAAATACCAAATGGGTCGTAGACCCTGCCCATTCAGAAGTACAGTTTAAAATTAAACATCTGGTGATCTCTACCATTACCGGTTCTTTCAAAAATTTTGAGGGTGGAGCAACTTCTGACCATGAGGATTTCGAGAACGCTGAAATCCATTTTTCCTTAGATGTCAATAGCATCGATACCAATCAGAGTATGCGGGACACCCACCTCAAGTCGGCCGATTTTTTCGACGCCGAGCAGTTTCCGCATATCGAGTTTAAGTCCAATTATTTTCATAAAATTAATAAAGAACAATATAAGCTTAATGGATTTCTGACCTTAAAAGGTGTGACCAAGCCCATCGAGCTGGATGCCGAATTCGGAGGGTTTGAAGTGGATGAACAAGGGCAGAAGAGAGCGGGTTTCGAGGTAGTGGGCCGTTTTGGTCGTCAGGAGTTTGGACTGAATTACCTTAAACTCACCGAATCGGGTCGGCTCGTAATTGGGGAGGATGTGAAGTTGGTGGCTAATATTCAGCTAATAGCCCAAGAGATGGTGTCGGCCTAAGGAAGCTAGGCCGGCAGGGGTAGTTCCTTCGTCCATACTCAGTAAGCCATATTTAATATTCCCACCCGAATGGTATCGTTATTGAGGTAGCTGATTATCAACAAAGGCGCTCCATGTTGGAGCGCCTTTGTTGATAATTTAGGCGTCTTCTTGTTCCATTTCGACGTAAACATCCAACGATTTCAATACACTATTGCCATACTGAGTCACCATGGCGACGTCGGCAGCATCGCGTCCATGCGCAATTTCGATGCGGTAACCTTCTGTCTTTTCCTGAACGGCGTCGAAAGTATACCATTCTCCTCCAATGAATACATCAAACCAGGCATGAAGATCCATTTCGGGTAATTTGTCGAGATAGCCCACCGTCATACGCGCTGGGATGCATAGGTTGCGGCAGAGGGCTATGGCCAGATGGGTGAAGTCGCGGCAAACGCCCACCCGGCGGTGAAGTACATCGAATGCCGTAGTGCTAGAGTCGGTCTGTCCGTATTGATACTTGATATTCTGGTGGATCCACGTCCTGATGGCCTCTACCTGCTGGTAGCCTGGAGTGAGGTTCTGGGTGATTTGTAAGGCCAGTTGGTTAACATCGTGAAGATCCGACTGGCAATAGCGGCTAGGCAGTATAAAGTGCATGGTCTCATCGGGCAGGTCGCCCACCGGAATAAAGGCGGGCTCTTGCTCGGGTATTTCTTTGGTGGGAGTTACCTGAGCGTCCACTTCAGTGGTGATCGTAACCTCTCCCACCGGCATGATGGTACGTTGGCAGATATTGCCATAAATGTCGATGTATTCGGTAAAGGATACTTCAGGATTGAGGGTAAACCCCTCATGCAGTATGGATTGCCCCTCTTGTCGCCGAGGGCGTAACATGGTCGTAATCGTTGTAGGTGTATTGACGTCGTAGACGAATACACTCTTGCCTTTCATTTTCATTTTTCGTTGCGTTAAGTATTTGCTGTATAAGGTATAAAAAGCTATGCCAGCAAAAAAGACCAGGAGGGGTTTGTGATTTTCTTAATTCTTAATAACTTGATTGACAATGGTTTGGTCTCCTGAATAAATATTCTATGAATATAATTGATTTAATAAACAGTGTTTAGTATGTTTGCGCTGTTTATAATGATCGAAATGGGAATATCTGAACGGAAAGAAAGGGAGCGAGAAGAAATGCGGGCACTCATATTAGAGGCCGCGAAACATTTATTTTTGGAACATGGCTATGCCAAAACCAGCATCCGAGGCATTGCCGACCGGATCGAGTACAGTCCGGCAACCATTTACCTATATTACAAGGATAAAAAGGAGCTGATGTTGGCCCTGCAGGTAGAAGCCTTTGGGAAAATGAATGCTTCTTTTGGGGAGCTGCTGGCCATCGCAGATCCCTTCGCACGCCTGCAACGCATGGGAGAGCTTTACATTTCCTTTGCCTTGGAGAATCCGCAGCTATACGACCTGATGTTTATGCTGGAGGCTCCTATGGAGGCGCTCGAATGTCAGCAAGATAGTTGGCTGAATGGGATGCAATCCTTCGACTTCCTAAAACAAAGCATCTGGGACTGTGTAGAAGCGGGTTATTTCGAAGAGTCAGCCGATATAGACGCTCTGGCCCTTACGGTATGGAGCTATATGCATGGCTTGGTGAGTCTGTATCTAAAGGGTAGGATGGTTATTTTTGGGGAGGATTCTCAGTTAGACCGGTTGCGTGAATCGCAGCGGAATTTTATAGATCTCTTAAGTAAAAAATAGCGATAATATGAAGAAGGTTTTACAACTAGAAGAAGCGGCTCAATTCCTGTTAGGGGTGTTTTTGTTTTCCAAACTGGAATTTCCATGGTGGTATTTTCCTGCCTTCTTACTACTGCCCGATTTGAGCATGCTGGGGTATTTGGGCGGTAACCGAATAGGGGCAGGAGTCTATAATTTCTTTCACCATAAGGCGCTGGCTGTGGCGATAGGTGCTGTGGGTATGTATATGAGTATGCCTCTTCTCATGTTAGCAGGGATTATTTTGTATGCTCATTCGGCTATGGACAGGGGCTTGGGGTATGGACTGAAATATAGCACTGGCTTCCAGGATACCCACCTCGGGAAGATAGGGAAGCATGAGTCGCAGGGCTAAAGGGTGGCAAAGGCTTTCGAGCCTTTTTTTTGCCTTGATACTAAACACTGTTCATTAAATATTGTATGTATATTAAAAATCTAAATTTATGAAAAAAGTACTTATCATCAACGGCCATCCCGACGATCAGAGTTATGGTGCCGCATTGGTAGAAGCCTACCGAGCTGGAGGGGCAGAGTCTGGTGCTCATGTGAGGGTATTGGCACTTTACGAATTAGAATTTAAGGTTAGCCTGGCCCATGGTTACCGGAAACGCACCGAGCTGGAGCCCGATCTGCTAGAAGCACAACGGCTGATCCAATGGGCCGATCATTTGGTATGGGTGTTTCCGATATGGTGGGGCAATATGCCAGCATTATTGAAGGGGTTTATCGATAGGGTGTTCCTTCCTGGCTTTGCCTTTGCTTACCGCGACAACTCGGTATGGTGGGACAAGCTATTGGCCGGCCGATCGGCGCATATCATCAATACCCTCGACCAGCCGTATTGGTACTATTGGCTCGTCAACGGGCGGCCTTCCTACCATGCTATGAAGAAAATGACCCTAGAATTCTGTGGTATCAAGCCGGTGCGAGTAACCAGCATAGGTCCTATCCGAAAGTCGTCCGTCGGATTTCGGGAGCAATGGCTGCAGAAAATAAATAAAATGGGGAGACAATTGTACTAACCAGGACTATTCCCGTCATTATTATGCTATCGAAGGCCAGTTATGGCAATGGTTCCTTATATTTACGACTTAAAATGCATATAAAAGCGCCCGGATGAAAATTCTAAAAATCTTGTTGTCTATCCTAGGGATCATCTTGGGGCTCCTATTGGTGATGGTGGCAACGATGGTAACGACCATGGATAAAACGCCCTATAAGGACATGCCTTATTATAGCGAATGGAAGGCCAGTATTGCGGCCCAAGAACCCTATTCGGCAGCCAGTCCCGGAGCCCTTCAGGTGGGATGGGCCAAGGTCAATATCACCCCCGAAGGCCCTATGTCTATGGCTGGGTATGGTAATCGGCATGGTAAGCCATATACAGTCGTTCATGATTCGCTTTTTATCCGTACCATGGTGATCGACAATGGGGGCGAACAGGTGGCCATAGTAACTGGCGACTTATTGATAATCCCCCCTACGGTTTCCAAGGCTCTGGAAGTCCGGATGAAAGGCCATAAGATTCCCTATGAGCGGGTGTATTTCGGGGCTACCCATAGTCATAATAGTTTGGGAGGCTGGGGGACTGGAATTTCTGGCTTATTTTTCTCGGGTGCCTACGACCAGGCCGTGGTGGATCGGCTAGCCGATGCCGTGCTCGAGTCTATAGACAAGGCCAGCACGCAGCTAGTGCCGTCTGCAATCCGCTATTCCGAGGCCATCGATACGGTCGATATCCGCAACCGACTCGTCGGCGAAGAAGGGGGGATCGATCCGGAGGTACGGTCCATCATCGTGGCCCGTGCCGATGGGCAGCAGGCCATTTTGAGTAGCTATGCCGCTCACTCTACCGTAATTCAGTCCAAAAACATGGTCCTTTCCAGGGATTATCCCGGAGTCTTGGTCGACTCTTTGGAGCGGGGACATTACGACTTCGCCATGTATATGGCAGGTGCCGTAGGCAGTATGGGACCTATAGAAAAGGGTCGTGACGATTTTGACGAAATGAAAAATCAGGCCTACGGTGTTCAAAAGGCTATTCTACAGGCCGATACCCTGTCGAGCGCCGATTCCCTGGTGGGTATACGCTCCCTGATGCTACCCCTGCCGCTTCGGCAGCCCTCTCCCCGCCTGACCATGGGCTTGGTGCTAAGGCCCTGGGCCTTCAAAAAGGCTTTTGGAGCCTTTCCAATATATGTTAAAGCCCTTAGAATAGGGGGCCTTTTGTTGGTGGGTATGCCTTGTGACTTTTCGGGAGAATTGGTCCCTGGGCTCGATGCCTATGCCAAAACCAAAGGACTTAACCTGATGGTAACCAGCTTTAATGGTGGGTATATTGGGTACATCACCCACGACAAATATTTTGATAGAGACTTGTATGAAACCAAGACGATGAGCTGGTATGGGCCCTATAACGGAGCCTACCTCCAGGAGGTCATTAAGGATATTATCGATAAGCTGTCCTAAGAAAAACGGACCAGAAATGCCATTAAAACTCACCTTGATGATGAAATTGAGTTAATTAAAACCATTATTAAATATGCAGGCTCGTTCAGTTCGCCACTCTCAGGCTACCCTTACGGAACTAATGATTCCATCTTATGCTAACTTTGGCGGGAAAATCCATGGAGGTATACTCCTGTCGCTTATCGATAAGGTAGCCTATTCCTGTGCCTCCCGACACGCCGGCAATTATTGCGTGACGGTTTCGGTAGATACGGTCGACTTCCTAGCCCCCGTAGAGGTGGGCGACTTGGTGTCCTTACATGCTTCGGTCAATTATGTAGGCCGTACCTCCATGATTATCGGCATTAGGGTAGTGGCAGAGGATGTTCGCAATGGGATACAGCGGCATACCAATACCTCCTACGTTACCATGGTAGCCAAAGGGGAAGATAATAAACCGACCGTAGTGCCACCATTGCTCCTAGAGACCGAAGAGGACGGTAGGCGGTATTTGGAAGCGATTAAAAGAAAAGAACTTAAGAATCGTTATAACCTGGAGTTCGACCGACTCAAGCAAGAGCTTCATATCGATGTCAACAGCTTGCATTTAGAAAATGAACGCTGTGTAGTGGCTTGGGAACAGGACTGACCGTAGTAGGAAAACTAAACGCCAGAAGATGATCGTAGTTTTGTATATGCTTTGGAGCCTCGCGCTCGCTCCATTTTCGGATGAGGCCATACTGAAAGTAAATATTACCGAAATCCAAAAACAGGAGGGGAAGGTCTGGTTGGCTGTTTACCGGCCCGAGGATCGATTTGGTGAGGACGAGCCAAAGATTTATAAAATTATACCCGTCAAAGGCCGCTCTCAGGTAGAAGCCGTTTTTAGTCTTAATCCGGGTCGATATGCCGTGGCCGTTTATCATGATCAAAATGATAATGCCGTTTTGGACAAAAACTTTTTGGGTATACCCAAAGAGCCTTACGGGTTTAGCAATAATTTTAGACCCCGACTGGCTCCTCCCAAGTTTTCTGATTGTGCCTTTACCTTGCCGGCTTCAGGAAAGGAAATTATCGTCAGGCTGGCGCCCTAGTGAGGCTCTGCTGGGGTCAGGCAAAGGTCCTGACGTAGAATTTCACTACCAATTCCAAATTTCTGTACCTTTGCCGCATGAAAACTTATTGGCGTCTGCTGAACTATGCCCGTCCTTTACGGAATTTTATAGCCCCCTTTTTTATTACCTCCCTATTGGCTTCAGCCTTAGGGATCGTTTATTTTACGTTGCTCATCCCCTTGTTGGATGTTCTTTTCAACCAAGTAGGCTCCGACCAGGCCTCTGCCGTATTGCAGTTTCCGAGTTTTAGCTTCTCGACGGATTGGCCCAAGCAGCTATTTAATTTTTATTTCCAAAGCTATCTTCAGGAAAAGGGCCGCATTGGTGCCTTGCAGTTCGTATGTATACTGATTGTCGGTGCGGTGTTTTTATCGAATATATTTCGGTATCTGTCGGCTCGATTTCTAGAAAATTTTAAGGTAAACATGGTGTCCAGGTTGCGTCAGTCGGTTTTTGACAATGCCGTTGATTTGCACCTGGGTTTTTTCTCGAGCCAGCGCAAGGGCAATCTGATATCTCGGGTGGTGACGGACGTACAGGAAGTAGAGAATTCTATCGCCAATACCTTCTCTGCCGCCTTTAAGGAGCTGTTTACCCTCATTATTTATCTTATTGCGCTATTTAGTATTTCCGTACAGCTGACCCTCTTCGCTTTTGTGATTATCCCTGTAACCGGCACCTTCATTGCCTTTATGGTTAAACAAATGCGTAAGGATGCCCGCGATGGACAAAATCGTTTGAGTGGGTTGATTAGCCTGATGGATGAGGCCTTTGGAGGCATGCGGGTCGTAAAGGGCTTTAATGCTGAGGGTTTTATCAAGGAGAAATTTAGCATAGAAAATCTGGCCTATAAAAAGGCCATCCGTTCTATGGCCTTTAAGCGAGAAATGTCATCGCCTTTTTCTGAATTTATGGGGGTTACCGTGGTGGCCATTATCTTGCTATATGGCGGTACTTTGGTGCTGACCAACCAGTCGTCGTTTGCCGCCTCGGAATTTATCACATACATTGCCATTTTTTCGCAGGTGATGCGGCCGGCTAAAGAGATATCTAATGCCTTCAGTAATACCCAGCGCGGTTTGGCCTCGGGCGAAAGGGTGTTGGAATTGGTGGATACTCAGAATGCAATTCAAGAGAGTCCCGATGCGGTTAGTCTCAAAGGATTTGAGCAATCCATAGTATTCGATGGGGTGTCTTTCGAATATGAGCCTGGCCTGACCGTGCTTAACAACCTGAATTTCGAAATTAAAAAGGGTAAAACAGTGGCTCTGGTTGGTTCTTCTGGCGGAGGAAAGTCTACCATTGCCGACTTGGTTCCTAGGTTCTACGACCCCGTTCAGGGGAGTATTCGCATCGATGGGCACGACTTACGGGCTATCTCTACGGCTTCTTTACGCCAACAGATGGGGATTGTTACCCAGGAGTCGATACTCTTTAACGACAGCATTTATAATAATATCCTTTTTGGGGCGCAAGCTACCGAAGAAGAGGTAGTGGCCGCAGCCAAAATTGCGAACGCCCATGAGTTTATATGCGAACAGCCCGATGGCTACCAGACCACCATTGGGGATAGGGGGAGTAAGCTTTCGGGTGGGCAGCGGCAGCGTATCAGTATAGCCCGGGCTATACTTCGAAATCCCTCCATTCTTATTTTGGATGAGGCGACTTCGGCTCTGGATACCGAGTCGGAAAGGTTGGTGCAGGACGCCCTCACGCATTTAATGAAACATAGGACCGTGTTGGTAATCGCCCACAGGCTTAGTACCATTCAGCATGCCGATGAGATATTGGTCGTGAACCAAGGGCAAATTGTGGAGCGGGGTACGCATGCCGATCTGCTAGAGAACGATCATGGTTTCTATAAGAGGCTTACCCTCATGCAAGGAATGTAGCTAGCTGGCCCAGCTATTGCTATGCGTTGGAATATAAAGGTGCCATCTCCAGAAAGATGGCACCTTATGTAAATAGGGGGGAGCTTAAAACCCGAAAAGGCCTCCCGTTTTTTTACGGCTTGTGGTCGTTTTGCCAAAAAGCATTCCGAATATGCCCCTCACCACTTCTCGGCCAATCTGCTTGGCTAAGGGGGAGGACAGGGCCTCGCTGATCATACTAGGTTCTTCTTTTATCTTTCTAGCCGGCTTGGTGCTTGTTTTTTCTTCCTCCTCCGCTTGGGCCACTCTTTCCATTCGTTTGGTAAGGATTTCGTAGGCACTTTCGGGGTCTACCGGGTCTTTGTATTTTTGGTACAAGTCCGACGCATTAAATTGCCTCTCGTAGTCGGCTTGGGGCATGGGGCCCATGATAGACCTCGGTGGAGTGAGGTGGGTAGCGGCCACTTCGGTGGGTATTCCCTTTTCGTTGAGTACCGTTACCAGGGCCTGGCCAATTCCCAGCGTGGTGAGCACTTCATCGATCGTATAGTAGTCGGATCGGGGGTAGGTCTTTACCGTTTGTCGTAGGGCGTCGGCGTCTTGCGGGGTAAAGGAGCGCAGCACATGCTGGACCCTGTTACCCAGCTGAGACAGTACTGCCGCCGGAATGTCTTGGGACATTTGGGTGCAGAAAAATATACCTACCCCTTTAGAGCGGATAAGGCGCACCACCTGCTCTATCTGCTCCTGAAAAGCCTTGGGAGCATCTTTGAAAAGTAAATGTGCTTCATCTAAGAAAAACACCAATTTAGGCTTGTCGAGGTCGCCTGCCTCGGGGAGTTTGCTGTATAGCTCGGCCAATAGGCTTAGCATAAAAGTAGAGAACAAGGCGGGCTTGTCCTGAACATCCGACACATTGAGTAGGCTAATTACCCCTTGTCCGTCGACCTTATTGATGAGGTCGTCGATATCGAAAGAAGTTTCTCCAAAAATCGAGTTTACCCCTTGTTGTTCCAGAGCCACTATTTTCCGTAAGATGGTGCCAGCTGTAGAGGAAGAAATGGAGCCATAATCGGCCTTGATTTCTTTGGCTCCTTCCCCTTCCGACAGATAATTCAGAACCTTTTTGAGGTCATTAAGGTCGACCATTGGAAGGCCTTTGTCGTCGGCATATTTAAAGAGTATGGACAGCACACCAGACTGGGTGTCGTTAAGATCGAATATTTTTGATAGCAATACCGGGCCAAATTCTAGAATGGTGGCGCGCATTTGGGAGCCTAGCTTTCCGCTGAGGGAATAAAGCTCTACGGGAAAACCTTTGGGGACGAAGTCGATTCCTAGTGCTTTGGCGCGCTCTTCGAGTGCCGCGTTGGTTTTCCCAGGCTGGGCTATGCCCGACAAATCGCCCTTGATGTCGGACATAAATACCGGTACACCGGCTGCCGAAAGCTGCTCGGCAAATACTTGCAAGGTTCGGGTTTTTCCGGAACCTGTAGCTCCAGCAATGAGCCCGTGGCGGTTCATCATTTTTAAGGGAAGGTTTACGGAGGCTTCCCGGATGATTTCCCCTTCTAAAATGGCCGATCCTAGATGGATGGTAGGCTTATTGGTCTGATAGGATTTTTGGATGGAGGCGGTAAATTGTTCTCTTTTTGACACGTCGTTTTGCGTTTATTCAGTAACTAACCTGATGATGAATAGCAATGGATTGTAGATTGACTTTCAATTTTACGAAAAAGAATCGTAAGATGTTGTACCTTTTGTGAGTCAACAGTGAAGGGATGTCCATTTTTGCCACTTTATTGCTGTTTGCTATGTCTTATTTTGTCTTTATATTATTCTAAAGTTACCTGGTATTTTTAATATATGTCGGCAATTTCTTGTAAATGCAAAATATTGTTATGTATTTTGATTGTATTGCAGTACTAAAATTTTGTTCTTCTTTGTAATTAATAACTGTAGCGTATATGTTAAGTCGTGTTGCCAATTCCATTTACTGGATGAATCGTTATATGGAGCGTGTGGAGAATTATACCCGTTTCGTAGGAGTTAATTTTAATTTGGCCCTCGACTTGCCACCCGACATAGATGAGCAATGGGAGCCCTTATTGATTGCCACTGCCGATCATTATTTGTTTTATAAATATTACGAAAAGCCTACGAAGGAAGATGTCATTCATTTTATGACCTTCGATAAGCGTAATCCCAATTCCATATTAAGTTGCCTATATCAGGCAAGGGAGAATGCGCGGACGGTAAGGGAGGCCATTTCAAAGGAAATGTGGGAGAGCATCAATGCCTTCTATTTGAGGATGAAGGGTACCTCGCCTGACGATTTTCGTAATATGGATCATATGCAGTCCTACTTCGTCGATATCCGCAAGAATTGCCATTTGTTTCATGGGGTAGTCGACTCGTCGATCACACGCAATGAAGCCTGGCATTTCGGAAGGCTGGGACGGTATGTGGAGCGGGCCGACAAATGCTCCCGATTTCTGGATGTTAAATATTTTACATTAGAGCAGGACTCAAGCACCTCAGGGACCACCTTAGACTTGATGCTGTGGATGGCGGTTTTGAAGTCGGTAAGTGCCTATAATATGTATCGACAAACCCACAGAGCCCTTACTCCTATGAATATCGTAGCCTTTTTGATTTTGGATAAACTGTTTCCTAGGTCAATAGCCTATTCTGTTCGACAGGCTGAGCTGTCTTTATATGCCATTGCGGGATCTATTCCAGAGCGTGGACATACCAACTTGGCCGAAAGAGCGGTGAGTAAGCTACGTAGCCAATTGGAATTTACCGATGTCGACGACGTATTTAAGCAAGGGTTGCACCAATTTTTGGATACCTTCCAAGTGTCTAATAATGAGATCGATACCTCGATTTTTGATTTGTATTTCGGCCTGGAAACAGAAGAAGCGCACCACAAATTAGAAGATATAACCATGGGGCAGTGGATGAAATAGTGGATATGGGGCAATTATTGCTTAAGATTATGGGTTAAATAATAATATTAGCCATCGTCCCTATGAACCTTTACGTTCGACATACCCTGCAGTACAGTTATTCCAACGCCGTGGCCCTGGAGCCACAAACGTTGTATTTGTATCCCAAGTCTTATCCGCATCAAATGCTGTTGGAGTATGATCTGCAGATAGACCCTTTGCCTAGCAAAGTGGTGAGAAACGTGGATGCCGAGGGGAATGTACAGCAAATGGCTTATTTTTCGGATAATCGGGTACACCAGCTTTCGGTGGTGGCCACTATGGTAGTGTCCTCTAAACCCTTCAATGTCTTCGACTTTGTACATTATCCTTTTAATACCAAAAACCTGTCGTTTCTCTATGAAGATAGGATTTATAAATATTTAGCTCCTTATCTGTCACGCATGGATGTTACCGACGCCGTGGCTGCCTTTGCGAACCAAGTCGCTCAGGATGCGCAGTGGCGTACGGTGCCCTTTCTGGTCAATTTAAGTAAATATATTCATCAGAACTTTGTGTATTCCCAAAGGACTTTTGGAGATGCCCTTCCTCCTCACTATACGCTACTACAGCAAGCGGGATCGTGTAGAGACTTTGCGAGGCTTTATATTGCCTGTTGCCGAAGCATGGGGATTGCCGCTAGGTTTGTGAGTGGCTATTTATACGGCAACCCCATGCAAGCCCACGAGCTACATGCCTGGGTAGAGGTGTTCCTGCCTGGGGCTGGCTGGAGGGGATTTGATCCTACAGAAGGAAAGGCCATGGTCAATAATCATATTTGTATGGGTGCCTCGGCCGATTATGATCAGCTAGCACCTGTAATGGGCTCTTTTAAAGGAGTTACCGATTCGTCTTTATACACCTATGTAGACATACGCCTACAGCAATAGTGCATGCCATTGAATCATTTTATTCTTTACATCAAATAAAAAAAACGTCATAGCGAAGGAATTTTAGTACTTTTGTCGGGAAAATTAAAGCGTAAAAAGCACCGTGACGTTAATCAAATCTATCTCAGGGATAAGAGGAATTGTGGGAGGGAAGACTGGCGAAGCCTTGACTCCGATCGATATTGTTAAATTTGCTGCGGCCTATGGAACTTGGCTGCGACGTACCAATCCTGATAATTTAAAGGTAATTATAGGTCGTGATGCACGGTTGTCGGGTCCTATGGTGAGCTCCCTCGTAGCAGGAACCTTACAAGGGGTTGGGCTACATGTGGTGGACCTGGGCCTTTCTACTACTCCGACGGTAGAGCTGGCGGTGGTGATGGAGCAGGCCGCTGGGGGGATAATCCTTACGGCCAGTCACAACCCCATACAGTGGAACGCCCTCAAGCTGCTGAATCATCATGGAGAGTTTATTTCGGAGGCCGATGGTGCCGAAATACTCCGTATCGCTGAAGAGGAAGATTTTATATTCGTAGATGTTAAGAAATTAGGGTCTTATCAACAGGATGATACCTTTATCCAAAAACATATAGACCATGTACTAGGGTTGGCTTTGGTCGATAAAGAGGCCATTCAGAAGGCTCACTTTAAGATCGTAGTCGATGCCGTTAACTCAACGGGGGGCATTGCCGTGCCCATGCTTTTGGAAGCCTTAGGTGTGGACAGCGATCATATCAAACTGATTAACTGTGAGCCGACGGGTAATTTTGCCCATAATCCAGAACCACTTCCCGAGCATTTGCGGGAGATTAGCCAGGAACTCGAAAATGGCTCCTATAACCTCGGTATCGTTGTGGACCCCGATGTAGACCGTCTGGCCTTGATCTGTGAAGATGGCTCTCCCTTTGGAGAGGAGTATACCTTAGTGGCAGTAGCCGACTACGTACTCAAAAACAAGGTTGGGAATACGGTTTCTAACTTATCGTCGACAGCGGCCCTTCGCGATGTTACCCTCAAAGCTGGAGGGGCTTATTTCGCTTCTGCCGTAGGGGAGGTCAATGTAGTGAATGCCATGAAGGCCAATGAGGCCATTATTGGAGGAGAAGGTAATGGTGGGGTGATCTACCCTGAAAGCCATTATGGACGCGATGCCTTGGTGGGTATTGCCTTGTTTTTAACTTCCCTGGCTAAGTTTGGGAAATCGGCTTCGGTACTACGCAAGTCCTTTCCAGGATATTATATTTCAAAGAATAAAATTGAGCTGACCGAGGAAATCGATGTAGATTATATCCTTTCTAGAATTCAGTCTAAATACGCCAAACAACCGATCAATACGATTGATGGGGTGCGCATAGAGTTTGATAGGGAATGGGTACATCTTCGAAAGTCGAACACAGAACCTATTATCCGCATCTACTCCGAGTCCGAAACGCATACCACTGCGGCAGGTTTGGCCAATAAAATCATCTTGGACATCAAGGAAATTATCTCTGAACCGAGCAATTAAGCTGCTGGGAGTTGCTGTTTTTCCCTACCTATTAGGTAACAGATGAGGCATTCGTGTTTCATCTGTTTTGTTTTTAATGTATTACTTTTTTTTAACATAGATCATCGTCTATGAATGCTTATTTCGATAATGCCGCTACCACGCCTCTGGACCCTGAAGTACTAGAAGCCATGATTCCGATCATGAAGGAGCAATTTGGTAATCCTAGTTCTATACATGCCTATGGTCGTAAGGCTCGGTCGGTCATAGAACGGGCCAGGAAGTCGGTGGCTGGTTTGTTAAATGCCGCTCCCGCCGAAATTTTCTTTACTTCTGGAGGCACCGAGGCCGACAATACCGCCATTATTTCGAGTATAGCCACCTTCGGCCTAAAGCATGCCATCACTAGCAAGCTCGAGCATCATGCCGTATTGCATACCTTAGAGTATCTGGCCAAAGTCGGGCAGATCACCCTGGACTATGTGCAGACCGATGCCGACGGTCGGGTGGACTTACAACATTTGGATAGTTTGCTGACAGGTCGGTCACAGACCTTGGTTTCGCTAATGCATGGGAACAACGAGTTGGGGAATTTGCTCGATCTGGATGCCGTTGGGGATATTTGTGCAGCACATAAGGCCATCTTTCATTGCGATACCGTACAAACCATGGGTCATTATCGGCACGACTTGCAGGCTATCAAGACGCATTTTGTAGTAGGCTCGGCTCATAAATTTCACGGACCTAAGGGTATTGGCTTTTTATATATGAGTCCCGATGCCAAGATCAGTCCGTATATTCATGGTGGAGCCCAAGAGCGGAATATGCGTGGAGGAACCGAAAATGTATATGGAATCGTGGGTATGGCTAAGGCCTTGGAAATAGCCTATCGCGATATGGATGCTCATCGTCAGCATATAGAAGGACTTAAGGCGAGAATGATGGCCCAGTTAAAGGATCAGATTCCTGGGGTCTGGTTCAATGGTCTCTCCGAACATTTGGACCAAAGCCTGTACACCGTGTTAAGTGTAAGCTTGCCGGAGTCCGATATTAGCGATATGTTGTTGTTTAACCTAGATATCGACGGGATAGCCGTTTCGGGAGGAAGTGCCTGTTCGAGTGGAACCGACGTGGGGTCTCACGTATTAAATGAGCTATACCCCGGTTCTCAAAGGGCTAATGTACGTTTTTCTTTCAGTAAATATAATACAGAAGAAGAGGTCGATTTTGCAGTTCAGAAATTAGCCCTATTATATCCTTAAATGCAAAATGCCCCAAGGGTGGAGCTTATCATCCACACCTTTGGGGCATTTTATGGCTTTGAGCAGGGGGCTACTCTAAAGTGCTTTTACCTGAGAGTATCTGGTAAAGCCTACTCCCTTATAGCTGCCGGTCCAGGTAAGTGGCACCAGCTGGCCAGCTGCTGGGGCTGTCACTCCCAAATCGGTCCAGCTTTTGGTTAGGGAAACCATGCCGTCGGCATCGGAGGTAACTTCACCTAGGCTTGCTCCCCCTTTAATAGCGACCGAAATGGTGATTCCGGCCACGGGAATGGAGTCGATGCCAATGTCTTTGTTGAGGATATTGGTTTTGTCGAGTTCCAAGAGCCGTGCTGAAAGCTTGAGCTCGGAAGCACTGGCCGCATAGCCTACTGCAGGTTGCTTTTCAATAGGGTAGCCGAAGTCGGCTCCTATAATGTCGACCAATAAAGGAGCGACGGTGTTATCAACCCAAGGATCTTCGGCTTTGCACGAAAAAAGCAATACTACCGGTACGATAGCCATTATGGCCAGTTTAATATATCTTTTGAATCGGATCATGATCGTGATTTTTAAGTGAATAGAATGGCGTTATTCGGCCCACCATAATTTTGTTTTCATGTCGTCGGAGCCACCTAATAGCTGAATACCTGCCTCCAAATTGATTTTGTTCAAAGAGTATTCATTGGTAGAGTAGGTGAAACGAGTAGGACGAATTCCGTCGTTATTGAATACGGCTCGGGAGTCGGCAGGCGGGAAGACGGGATAGCCCGTACGGCGCCATTCGGTCCAGGCCTCAATGCCTTGGCCGAAAAGAGATACCCATTTTTGCTCCATGATGTTTTCCTTACTAACAGGGCCTAGATTGGCTAAAAAGGCTGCCGAGGGAGTCAGTCCATATTGGTCGAAGGATGCCGCTACGGCGTCTTGGAAATAGGCTTCGGCATCACCGTCAATGTCTCCATCCAAGGCTGCTTCGGCCAGTATAAAGAGCAATTCGCTGTAGGTCATGATCACCTCTGGGGCTGTTGCCGCAGTGAAGTAATCGCCAACTGTAGAGCTAGTGGCCAGGTAGTTGGTGGCAATGGCGTCGGGTAGCCCGTTGGCATGGCCTTGGTAAACCCCTTCCGAATTAGGATTGGCAAAAACTGTGATACGCTCGTCTTCCATATCGTTGAGCTTGTCAGCAAATGTTTTGCTGATATTCCAGTCGGTTCTGCTGTCCTGTATCATCACCTGGTTCCACTCATTATTGCTAGGCAAAACGGCGCTGCAATTGAGCTGGGTATTGTCGGCATTGGATTCGAAAATGGGGAAGGTGGTAGGATTGTCCAAAATTTCCTTGAAGATGGCACGAGATTCGGTAGGTTTCTTCGCAGCCTGGCGGTTGGCAATGCGAAGTCTCAAGGAATTGGTGAATTTCTTCCACTTTAAGATATCCCCGTTATACAAGATATCCCCTGCAATGGCGGGCCCGGAGGGCGTTAGCAATTCGTTCGCCATTTTGAGGTCGTTCAACAAACCCGCATAGATCGCCTCCATATCGTCGTATTTGGGGCTGTAGATGGGCTCCTCAGCAGTTCCCTTTATGGCTTCTGAGTAGGGGATGGGCCCGTACATGTCGGTGAGTAACATAAACACCCATGAGCGCATCGTTAAGGCCACCCCAGCGTAATTGGTATTGGGAGTAGTGCCATCTGCCTTCGATAGGTCATAGATGCGTTGGTAATTGACTTGAGCATCGTTATAAAAGCCCTTCCAGTTATTGTTGGTCAGCGATACCGATACCAGATAGTTATCCCCTTCATTGGAAAGGATGTTACGGGTAAGGTGCTGAATGTACAACTCCGCTGCGTCAATATTGATTCTCTCGAATCGGGTACGGCTTCCCCAATACCGATCTACCGAGGCTTCTAAGGCGGTAGTGAGTAGATATTGTGCCTTAACCAAAGTAGGGCTGTTGGGGTTTGAGTTTATCTCGTCGAAATCATTGGTACAACTATTCGCTATCAGTAGGGCCATCAGGCCCATTAGTAGGGATCTATAGGTGATCTTTTTCATAAGTTTCAGATTAAAGTGATTGGCTATCTTAGCCTATTAGAAAGAAAAACTGAGGTTCACTCCGATACTTCTGGAGCTAGGAAGCTGTCCATACCCGAAGCCTTGGGCGTTTCCACCTTTCGAATCGAACTCAGGGTCCACATGTGGCGTATTCTTGAATATCATCCATACGTTTCTTCCTACTAGGGACAATTTGGCCGACTCAAAAAATGTTTTCTTGAGCAAAAACATCGGCAAGCTGTACCCTAAAGAGAGTTCTCTCAGTTTTACATAGCTAGCGTCAAAAATAGCCGCTTCGTGGTTGGTTCTTGGGTTGTTATAACCATAGAACTCCTTGGCCGGGATGATGACGTCGTTGGGGATATAGTTTCCATCGGGGCCTAGTTGTACCCCGTCGCCTATCACCCCTTCTTCTCTACCCACGCCAGTCTCGGCATACTGGCCCGTCCAACGGCCGGTAGCGGTTCCTTCGTCGAAGATTACTCCGCCCATTCTCACGTCTATCAATGACGATAAGGTGATGCCTTTGTAGGTGAATACGTTGGTAAGTCCTCCCGTCCACTTAGGTTGGATATTTCCTAAATTAATGGTTCCGCTGGCCAATTGAGGTAGCCCATCCTTGTAAACAATCTCTCCTTCGGGGGAGCGTTCCCATCCTTTTCCATAGAAAGTACCATAGGCCTCATTGACCCGTGCTTCAGAGGTCATCCCTCTTTGGGTGGTGATGGTGTAGGTAGTCAATCCTTCTGCCAAAGAAAGTACCTTGTTTTTGTTTTTGGCAAAGTTCAGGCTGACATCCCAAGAGAAGCCATTGCTGAGCTTGATGGGGTTGGCATTGACCATGATTTCAATCCCTTTATTCGATACAGCCCCGGCATTAAGTACGCGAGAGTCGTATCCACTCGACTTAGAGATCTCTACAGCCAAAATCTGATCCCTGGTTTTTTGTTCGTAATAGGTGAAGTCTAATCCGATTTTACCTTTAAACAAACGGATATCTGCACCTAATTCCAAACCGGTGGTGATTTCCGGCTTCAGCCCTGAGTTGGGGATCTTAACGGCTTCAGCGAACTTGGTAAGCTGGCCGTTCCAGGATCCGCTGGCGGTGAAAGTTTGTTGCAAGGCATAGGGCGTTGCGTCGTTACCCACTTGGGCGAGGCTGGCTCTTAACTTACCAAAGCTTAACACACTGCTCTGTATGTTCAGTAGGTCGGTTACTACCGCACTTACGGAGGCAGAAGGGTAGAAGAACGAGCGGTTGTTGCTCGGCAGGGTGCTCGACCAGTCATTGCGGGCCGTCAGATCCAAAAAGAGCATATTCTTCCATCCTAGTTGGGAGGCAGCAAACAGACTTTGAACCTTCGATTTGGTGATCTCACTCTCTATCGTGTTTGAGCTCGCCACGGAATTGGCGGCGTTGTACACCCCGTCTACTACCAGTTCGTTAACATAGAAGTAGTTACGCTTGGAGTAGTTGGTGCGCTGTACTCCACCACCTTGTAGGTTAAGAGAGAAGTCGGAGCTGATGTCCTTGTTGAAGGTCAAGATAAAGTCGCTGTTGGTCTCTTGGTTTCTTAACACCTCTTCGCTGTACTTTCCAGGGGTCGTGTTGCCATTACGGGTCCTTTCGAAATTGGCCACGTTGATCCGGGTGTCAGACCATACATCGGTTCCTGATCGTAACATCAGGCTAAGCGAAGGCAATATTTGATAGTTAAAGGATAAATTCCCTAAGAGGCGATCCTTCTCATTAGCATTGGGCAGATGGTCTTGGATATAGAATGGGTTAGTAAAATATTTATGCTGCCAGTTTGGGGGCTCCGTGTCTCCTTCTTTTTGGATGTGAATGTCGGCATAGTCTTCGTAGTTTCTTAACTGATCCCAGTTTAGCTGGCGGTGGGCCCAAATAAACTCCGAACCCGAAGTGTAGCCGCGGTTGTCGGCACCCGACTTAATGTATTCGGCCGATAGGGCTACACTCAGTTTACTGGTAAGGTTATAACCTGAGTTGATTTTAAAGTTGTAACGGTGGTAGTCGTTATTATGGGCAATGCCTTTTTGGTTGGTATGGCCGAGGCCTAGGCGGAAGTACCCGTTATCGTTTCCACCCGATAGGGCTACACTGTTAGAAATGGTGCGTCCAGTATCCCAAAATTGTTCCCAGTTGTCTGGTTCTGGGACGAGTGCATACACCCCTTCACCAGTTTGCCAGTCTCTTACCAGCCGACCATCCATGGGAGCTCCCCAGCTTTCGTCGGTTCCTTGGGTACCCGTCAGAGGGGCATTGGGACCATAGGCGGCTCTGTACTGCTCTACTTGTAAGGGATCCGAAAAGCCAGAGCTCCATCCATCGGAGTACCAGGTTCTGTATCCATCTCCTCCACCATAGGTGTTTTGGAAATTAGGTTTGATCCAAGGCCTTTCAAAGGTAACGTTGGAGTTGACCGACACGCCGATCCCTTTCGTTCCTTGTCCCGTTTTGGTAGTGATCAGGATCACCCCATTGGCCGCTCTAGATCCGTACAGGGCCGCAGCGTTAGGTCCTTTTAGTACCGATACATCCTTGATATTGTCGGGATTGACTTCCGACATCCCTCCACCAAATCGATTCTCGGCGGCCGAAGAGGTACTTTGTTGCATAGGGACCCCATCGATTACGATCAGGGGCTGGTTATTGCCCGAGATGGAGCCGGCCCCACGTATTTGTACCGTGGAGCCACTTCCGGGACCACCGTTTGACTGTATCCTTACACCGGCGATTTTACCGGATAGGGCGTTGGTTACGTTCGTTGAGCGAGATTCGGTCAAGCTACTTCCTTTGACCTCCTGAACGGTATATCCTAAGGCTTTCCTTTCCCTTTCTATACCAAAGGCGGTTACTACCACCTCAGCCAGTTGCCGAGTGTCGGCAATGAGGCGTATGTCAAATTTGGACTTGTTGCCTACTGGAATCTCTTGAATTAGGAATCCGACATATGAAACCACCAAGGTTCCTTCGGTAGTCCCTTCAGTCGGTATCACGAAGCTGAATTTTCCGTCAGCGTCGGCATTGGTACCGATGTTGGTACCCTTATAGATCACAGATGCCCCTGCTAGGCCTAGGCCATCGTCATTGGCCGTAATGGTCCCACTGATCTCCCGCGTTTGGGCCTTGGCCAACGTCGAAAAAATACAGACCCATACAACTAGGTGTAAAATTTTGCGCATAATATATAGGTTTGGATAAGTTAATTAATCAAAGATTATTGGTTTAAAAAAAGGAGTCTTATGCTGTATCGATACCGACCAATAGCTCCTTTTAATACTTCGTTAGAGCGACGTTTAAAACGATCTTAGGACCTCATTAAAGGAGCCTGCCCAAGGCGAAGATCGGATTAACGGCAAGGTCACCGTTGACGGTGTTTGCTGCCATTTCCCCAAAAGAAGCACCATGCTTATACCCGTGTCCTGAGCCTCCACCCATTACCCAGAGGTTGTCTACTCCGGGATGCTTGTCGAGGATAAATTCCCGGTCGGGGGTTTCGGTATATTGGCATACCCGCTGCTCGAGGATGGGTCTTCCGGTTAGCTTGGGGAATCGAGATGCCACTATTTTCTTGGCATGGTCCATCTCGTCTAGAGTTACATAACGTTGGTAAGTATCGAACTTGTCGGTAATAATGTCGTTTCGGATATCCCAAGCCACTTTAAAGCCTCGATATTCGCATCCAGGCATTCCGTAAGCCCCAAATTCCTTGTCGCGGTTAAACCAGGTTGGTAGGGTATTCTCCATCAAGTCGGAAGCACCGGCTGGAGAGGCTATAAAGAATGCAGCTTGTCGGGTGACGATGAGTTTTTTGGTGAGTTCAGGGAATAGCCTGACCAACCAAGGCCCACAGGCAAATACGAAACCGTCGGCCTCTATGGTGGTATTGTCCGCCAATAGGATAGAAGTGGCTTTTCCGCCTTTAATGTTTTCTTTCTTTACTTGCTGCTGGACGAATTTCCCCCCTTCTTTGACAAATAAATCGCGGACGGCCTCACAACCCTGACGGGCTTTTAAGAAGCCGGCGGTAGGGTCGAAGAACACCTCTTCCAAATCGTCCGTTTTTACGCCTGTCCATCGCTTACCCGCTTCACTGGGTGTGAGCATTTCCACGTCAATTCCTGCCTTTTTATACATGGGTAAAGAGGCCTTTAAACCCGGATCGTTACCATTCTTATAAAGGGCCATCAATCCATTTTGATAGAGTATTTTCTTGCCCATTTTGGCCTCGTTTTCTTTCCAAAGCTCTAGGGATCTTAGCACCATATCGAAATAATGCTGCTTTTCCCCATATAGGGCTCTGATGAGGCGCGTCTCTCCTCCCGAGCTGGCTTGGTTATTCCCAGGGCCGAACTGGTCGACGAGGGTAACGTCATACCCTTTACGTAACAAATGCAGGGCGGTCCAGCCTCCAAAGGCTCCCGCTCCAATGACAACTAGTTTTCCACTTTTGGCATTCGAACGATTTTGGGTCTGCGCTTTAATGGTTCCGGATGGTAATAGACTCCCAAGGGCCGTTGCGGCAGCTCCTTGAACACCATATTTAAGTAATTGTCGTCTGTTTAGACCTTTGTCTTCCATTTAAATTTTGTTTAGTGGTTATTTTTCTTAAGATTTCAGGGTGATAGCTGAATGGGTATTTTGATATTTGTTTTGGCTACTACTTGGATACTAAAAATTCCAAGTAAGCACCAATATTTTATGGTTTGAACACAAAGCTTCTCCGTTCAGATAATTGGTCATTATCTGTCAAAGAGCTATTGTTTTACGAGAGGCCCTATGGACCAGAAAAAAGAATTCTTGGAGCCGCCTAGGCAGCTTAATTTTTCGTGTTTCTGGAAAAGTTAAATTTTATGGATTTTGGTTAATCTTGCTTATGCAATAGGTTCCCATGGACCACTTTCGGTGGCCTAGAGAAACAATCTCGGATACAGCGTGGTGCGGCGTAACTATATCCTTTCTTGATGTTTGTATTTCAAATATACCGAATATGTGATTATTAGCAATATAAAAGATCAGAAAAATAGATATTTGTACAATATTAATTTGTTGTTCCTGATATTTTCAATATAATATTGCAATAGTCCATAATTTACAGAAAGGTCATTCGGCAAGCGGCCATAACTTTTAACCGACGGGGGGCAATTGTTTTTGTTCAAGACTTAGTGCGTTTATAATCACCATATTGAATGAATACAAAATAAATGGCAATAAGCAAATGGACGGTATGATTGGTAAATAATGCGAAAAGAGGGAGGATGGTAGTCGTGGAATGACTGGCTTGGTGTTGGCTAGTATCCATATATAAAAATCCTCAACAAGGGATATATGTTATCCTTGATGAGGAATGGTGTTTCTGCATTTCTGATTCTTAATAACCTAAAGAGGATGCGTTCTTTTGCAATTAACCCAATAAAATCCAAATCTTAAGCCGAAGGTAAAGGGAGTATTTTTTTAAGATGATGATTACTCCGATTCCATTGCATTATTATCTCATATATGTTTCTCGGCTTTGCTATCGAAGAGTTGGCCGACTTTGGTGCCGGTGCATGGGGATCGGTTGGTGCTTCGCAGGAAATACTATAAGAACGACGTGAGAAGGTCCACACCTGTCGGTGAGCTCGTGAATGAGTCGAGGTAAGTCACAAAAAAGAAAGGATCATCGCCTAAAGGCATTTCGCTGGTGAACCAGGCCACCTATTTTCGCTCTGCGAAATGGGCTCTGGCCTTTGTATAGGGAGATCCCACCACTGTTTTAGTTGATGACCTGGATGGTCATGAAGCTTCTTTCAAACCCTAGTTCGAAATTGAGATGTGGGACTTTTATTCGCTTCTGTGCCATCTATTGGCAATGGTCAATGAATAGTCTAAAAACTTCTGGGCCGATTTTTCGTAAAAGGCGTTGCCCAAACTGGTCCCATCGTCGGCGAGTTGGTTGTGCGTCTCGTGCGATTCCAAAATTAGAGGGGAGATTACCGAATGCTGATTCAGAAAGCTGATCAATTTTCCCAGCACCGTGCCTATTTCCGTACAAGGCCTCCTTCCACCACGGCCTCGGGATACACCTGCTAGGGCGAAAACCTTGTTATCGAATAGATAGGAGAAGTCTTTTTGCCCCAACTGATGCAGGGCATTGATCAGCTCTCCGCTGGTGATCCAGTTATATTCAGGAATTACAAAGATCACTAACTCGGCTTCCTTCCATATATCTATGAGGTTCGATTGAAATTGGGTAAGCGCGCTGGCCTTCAAGCTCGACCTTCCTACCATGGGGATGTCGATCTCCTCAAAGTTGGCTACCCGTATCCGATGCTCGGTATTAGCCAGGCTCTTGGCCATATATTTGGCTACTTTTAAGGAGTTGCTCCCTTGGCGGGGCGAGGTCGAAATGATGGCTATCTTCATGATTAAATCGATTTTTAGTGTGTTGAAGTATAAGGCTGCGTTATTTTACGCATTTTCTACCAAGTCTACCAGGGTTTCTATCCAGATATCGCTATCGTTTAGGCTTTCTACCAGTTGCCAATGCTCGCCTCCATTTTCTTCGAAAAGCTCCTTGTACTCGTCACCTACCTCTATGGTAGTTTCTAGGCAGTCGGCTACAAACGATGGGGAGAAGGCCAGAACACTCTTGACACCTTTGGCAGTTAATTGAGGGATAATCTCGTCGGTGTAGGGCTTGATCCATGGGGTCTTGCCCAGTCGCGACTGAAAGCAGGTGGTATACTCGCCTTCTTTTAACCCGAGTCCTTTTGCCAACAAACGGGTGGTCTCGAAACACTGCGCCCTATAGCAATGCTGGTTGCGATGGTTGAGCACGTCGCAGCAGCTTCCAAACTGGCACTGCTCATTGGTAACGTCGCCCTTGGTAATTTGCCGCTCTGGTAGGCCATGGTAGCTAAATACCACATGGTCGTACTTCCTTTGGGCCATGTATTTTTTGCCGAGGTTTACGAAGCCCTCAATAAACTTGGGGTGGTCCAAGAAGCGGTTCACGAAGCGTAGCTCAGGGAGTACCTCCCAGTCTTTGATGGTCTCCATCACCAATTTATATACCGATCCCGTAGAGGCAGATGCATATTGGGGGAAAAATGGGATTACAATGATATCGGTAAAACATTCCTTCCGTAGCTCCGTAAGCGCCGATTCTATACTCGGACTTTGGTAACGCATGGCTAGTTTAACTACAAAGCGTTCGCCTAAGGCCTTTTGAAGCTTTTCTTCTACCGAATAGCCATAGATTTTGAGGGGTGATCCTTCAGGTAACCAGAGTTCCTTGTATACTTTTGCCGACTTGGGCGCTCTGAAAGGGGCAATGATCAGGTTAATCAACAGCCATCTGTTCAGATAAGGAATGTCTATCACACGCTCGTCCATCAGGAATTCGCGTAGGTACTTCCGTACGTCGGGTACCGAAGGACTGTCGGGTGTACCCAGGTTAACGATCAATACACCCGTTTTACGAATGGAGGGGATATTTTTTAGTTCTGAAGTTTCTTGAGAATCGAGCATCATAATTTCATAATAGAGGACATTTTTTATGCCCAAATTGGTACATGGTTGGGTTGGAGCGAATGAAGAAACCCGTTATTTCATTCCAAGGAGAATCTCTCTTAAGGCAGCCTGAGCAGCCCATTCCCTGTTGGCGGCTTGTTCGATGACCAAGGAGTGTGGGCCGTCGAGCACCTCGTCGGCCACTTTCATGTTGCGACGCAGGGGCAGGCAATGCATAAACTTACCATTATCGGTGAGGCTCATCTTGTCGTTGGTGATCATCCAGCTTGGGTCGCTGCTCAGCACCTGCCCATAGTGCTCGTAGGACGACCAATTTTTTCCGTAAACGAAGTCGGCACCTTCTAGGGCTTTATCCTGGTCATAGATCACCTGGCCCTTACCCACAAAATCGGGCGAAAGGTCATACCCTTTCGGATGGGTGACGACCAGTTCAACCTCGGCATGGTTCATCCATTCGCAGAACGAATTGGCCACCGCCTGGGGTAGAGGTTTGAAATGAGGAAGCCAGGTAAGCACCACTTTGGGTCTTTCCTTGAGCTTGAATTCTTCGATGGTGATGCAGTCGGCCAAGGATTGTAATGGGTGGCGTGTGGCCGATTCCAAGTTAATTATGGGTACACCAGCATATTTTTTGAACTGTTGAAAAACAATTTCCTGATAATCCTTCTCCCGGTCCGACAGGGAGGCAAACGAACGGATCCCGATGATGTCGCAATAGCTACCAATAACGGCGGCGGCTTCTTTGACATGCTCGGCTTTGTCGCCATTCATGATTACCCCCTCTTCCATCTCCAGGCCCCAGCCGTCTTGCCCTACGTTCATCACGATGACGTTAAGGCCAAGGTTTTGCGCCGCTTTCTGGGTGCTTATCCTGGTACGTAGGCTCGAATTGAAAAATAACAGACCGATGGTCTTGTTTTTTCCCATTTCCTGATCGCCAAATGGATTTCTTTTGGCAACAATGCCACTAGTGATCAGCTGACTCAGGTCTGGAACGTCTTGGAAGGATAAAAAATGTTTCATTTATTAGGTATCGTATTTTACGACGGTTAAGGTCTTTTTATAGGTTTTTGGCTTTGGGATGTATATAGTACAATTTTTGGTCCTATACAGTTGCCCAAGTCCTCGATTTTTAATTGGCCTCTTAGGAGGAGTATCAGGAGATTCCTAAGAGGCCAATCGATGTTAAGCCTCTTTTAGAGCCGGTTGGTGAAATGCCTTCAGGCAATCGGCATAGGCGGCTAAAAATAGGTCGGCCTCTTTTTGGCTTAGGGCCAAAGAAGGGAGGAGCCGTAACGTATGGGCTCCAGCTACTCCGGTAAATATTTTATGCTCGAACAAAAGTTTGTTTCTGAATTCTTTGACGGGAAATTCGAACTCTATACCGATCATAAGTCCCCGACCTCTGAGGTCCTTATATCCGCCCAATTTGCGTATTCCTTCGAAGAGATAGTCTCCCATTTTTGCGGCATTTTCTATCAGACCTTCATTTTTTATAATGTCCAAAACTGCAATACCTGCCGAACAAGCTAGGTGATTCCCTCCAAAAGTGGTTCCCAGTAAGCCGAAGCTCGCTTTGAATTTAGGCGAAATCAGCACGCCAGCTATGGGGAAACCATTGCCCATTCCTTTGGCCATGGTCATCATATCGGGAGCGATACCGCTAAACTGGTGGGAGAAGAATTTTCCGGTACGGCCATAGCCACACTGTACGCTGTCGAGGATGAGTACGGCGCCCGTTTCATCACATCGGCGACGGAGGGCCTGTAGAAACTCCGTGGTACATACCTGTATGCCGCCCACTCCTTGGATACCTTCTACAATTACGGCCGCTACCTCGTCAGTAATGCCTGTCTCTAGCGCTTCTACGTCGTTGAAGGGTAGAAAATGGACATGTTCTTTGTAGTTGACTGGCGCCACAATGGAGGGGTTGTCGGTTACGGCAACGGCTCCAGCGGTACGTCCATGAAAGGATTTGGTAAAAGATACCACTTTGGTTCGGCCCGTATGAAAGGAGGCGAGCTTCAGGGCATTTTCATTGGCCTCTGCTCCCGAATTGCATAGGAAAAGCTTGTAGTCGGGGTATCCCGATAGCTTCCCAAGCTTTTGGGCCAGCTCCTCTTGGAGGGGTATTTGTACCGAATTAGAATAAAAACTAATGGCAGAGAGTTGTTGGGTGAGCCGAGCTACATAGTCGGGATGGCAATGGCCTACCGATATTACGGCGTGCCCGCCATAAAGGTCGAGGTATTCTACGCCATTTTTATCCCATAGGTAGCTTCCGTGAGCCTTTACAGGCTCAATATCGTACAGGGGATATACTTCAAATAAGTGTGACATAATATTGCCGAGTTTAAAGGATGGTTAAAAAGAGGGGGCTTTTAGACGTAAGCCTGCATCCTCCGCTAAACCAAACATAAGGTTCATATTTTGAACAGCCTGTCCCGATGCTCCTTTGGTAAGGTTGTCGATGATGCTGGTAATGAGCAATTGTCCATCGTGCAGTTCGAGATGCAGTAGACACTTGTTGGTATTGACCACCTGCTTGAGGTCGATCGGAGTTTCACTCACATGAGTAAAAGGATGCGTAGCGTAGTATTGCTGGTACAAATTGTACGCCTCCTCTAAGGTTCCCGAGAAACTGGTGTAAACATTGGCCATAATGCCCCTGGTAAAGTCGCCTCGATAGGGTACAAAATGGATGCCCTTGTCGAAGCTGGGCTGTGCGCTGGTCCACACCATCCTGATCTCCTTAAGGTGTTGGTGGGTAAATGCCTTATAAATAGACATGTTATTATTGCGCCATGAGAAGTGCGTGGTGGGGCTTAGTGCTTGTCCGGCACCCGTACTGCCCGTAATGGCACTCACATGTACGTCTCCAGCTAAGCGGTGGTGATGGGCCAAGGGGAGGATGGCCAGCTCGATACTGGTGGCGAAGCAACCCGGATTGGCAATTTTACTACTTTGCTGAATGGCGTCACGTTGTAGCTCGGGAGAGCCATAGGTGAAGCCGAAGGATTCGTCACGAAAATCGGTGCTGAGGTCGATGATCTTGATCGACTCAGGAACCTGATATTGATCCAGAAACTTCTTAGATTCTCCATGACCCGAGCATAGGAAAATGGCCTGAAGCAACTTTTGGCTGAGTAATTCTTCTAGGTTTTCACCAGAAAAAATCAAGTCCGTGTCTCCTAGTAAATCCGTATGGGTAGCATATACGGGTTTCCCTGCCTGGCTTTTGCTATGGGCGAAGGCGATGGTCACCTGGGGGTGATGGATCAATATTCTTAGTAACTCACCGCCGGTATAGCCCGCTGCCCCTATAATGCCAATATTTATTTTGGTACTCATATTCAATTTTTCCTTTGGAGACGCCTCAGGCAGGGGATAACACGCTGCCTGAGGCGTCTCCGGTGATGATAGGATGCAAGAGCTGGGATTTTGCTCCAGTTTGCTTTTTTGCTGTAATGAAGGCTTACTCTGCCGATTCAGTCACTTGTTGGTAGATCATCGACTGGTTAGAAGCTACCTTTGAAAAGCCTCTTACGTCGTCGCCTGTCCAGGCGTTGTTCATCTCTCCATAGCTACCAAACTTGGCCGACATCAGGTCATAGGGCGACTCGATGCCTTCGATATGGAAACGGTAAGGGGCCAGATGTACATGAACGGTACCACTCACATGCGCCTGGGTGTCGGTTAGGAAGGTCTCGATGTTGCGCATTACCGGCTCCACAAACTGTCCCTTGTGCAGCATGGTACCGTACGAATTGGCGAGTTGTTCTTTCCAGTAGAGCTGCTGCTCGGAAAGGACGTGTTTTTCGAGGGTATGATGCGCCTTAATGATAATAAGTGGTGCGGCGGCTTCAAAACCTACCCGTCCTTTAATCCCAATGATGGTGTCGCCCACATGGATGTCGCGTCCAATTCCAAAAGGCTGGGCAATGGCCGTCAGTGCCTGAATCACCTCCACGGGGGTGTCATATGCTTTACCATTGAGTGCCTTAAGTTCTCCTTCTACGAATTCTAGGCTGATGGTCTCCGGCGTCGATTTGGTGACCTGAGTAGGCCAAGCCTCCTCGGGAAGGTATTGGCTTGAGGTGAGGGTCTCTTTCCCACCTACAGAGGTTCCCCAAAGGCCTTTATTGATGCTATAGGCGGCTTTGGTCCACTCGCGACCGACCCCTTTTTTGGTAAGGTATTCTATCTCTGCCTCTCTGGATAGCTTCAGGTCACGGATGGGGGTGATAATTTCGGCTTCGGGGATGATGATCCGGAAGGCCATGTCGAAGCGCACTTGGTCGTTACCGGCTCCAGTACTTCCGTGGGCAATGGCATTTGCGCCAATTTCCTTAGCATATTCTGCTACCGCTACGGCCTGGAACATCCGCTCGGCACTTACCGAGAGCGGATAGGTATTGTTCTTTAATACGTTTCCGAATATAAGGTATTTGATGCAGTCGTCGTAGTAAGACTGAGTCTTGACGATGGTAGCATGTTTTTTTACACCGAGTGCATATGCGTTGGCTTCAATAGTCTGTAGTTCGTCCGCCGAAAAGCCTCCTGTATCGACAAGGACTGAGTATATTTCATAGCCTCTATCTTCGGCAAGGTACTTAACACAAAACGAGGTATCTAATCCTCCACTAAACGCTAGAACTACTTTTGGCTTTGACATTATGGGTATATATATGAGGTTTAAAGTTTTAATTCTAAAGTACAAAGTAACGAAAAAATACCTCGCAACAGGCTTATAATGGCGGCCGGGCAAGGTATTCCAAGATATTTAAATCTGATTTTTTTACAGACAAGTACTTAATGTACGAGTATGGCCCCGGCATTTTTCTTTTTTGCGCGTTCTTCCCTACGCAACAGAATCCTTTGCTTGATGCGCATCCAACGCTCATACAAGCCCGACTCTTTTATGAAATCCCAGGAATTGCTTTCTTTTACCACGGTATTTTTTTTATGATCATCAGGGTTGTACATCATTCCGGTGCATAGGCAATGTTTTTTGCCGGTACGCGTCAACACGTCATAGTTCACGCAGCTAGCGCAGCCTTTCCAAAAAGATTCGTCGGCGGGCAGTTCGCTGAAAGTTACGGGTTCATAACCTAAGTCCGAGTTGATCTTCATCACGGGTAGGCTGGTGGTAATCCCTATGATTTTGGCATTGGGGTATTTTCTACGCGACAAATCGAAAGCCTTTTCTTTGATAGCCTTGGCCATGCCACTATTACGAAAGTTGGGGTGTACGATCAGTCCAGAGTTGGCTACGAACTTGCCGTGTTCCCAGGTTTCGATATAACAAAATCCTACCCATTCGCCCTCTATGGTCGTGGCAATAATAGCCTTACCTTCCACCATCTTCTCCATGATATAAACAGGGGAGCGTTTGGCGATGCCAGTGCCCCGTTTTTTGGCACTTTCTTCCATTTCGGCGCATATCACCTCGGCGTAGGAAAGATGGTCTTCACTGGCAGTTTGAACGATATACTTTTGAACTACTTCGGTATTTTTCATGAATGATTATTCTGATAAGAATCGGAACAAAATTAAATAACCCCAGAACGGAAACGATGGGACGTTGGTAATGAAATTGTAATGCTTTGGGGGGAGAACATTTGCCACGTAGGCAAAATAATATCATGCGGTCCGGCAGGACCTAAATCGGAATGGTGTAGTATGAAAAACAGTAAGTATGCCGTTGTTATTCATTGACTTGTTGTCGTGTAAGAAGTTGCAAATTTTGCACAAATATTATTTACTACAAAGGAACAGATCAATTATTTTTCTGGTTCAGATTTTATAAGAAAATTGCAGATAAACCGAATTGACCATTTCCCGGAAGATAAGACGTATTTATGGAAGAATGGTAACCCGATGTATGGAAAATGAGCAAACTTTTTTTGATGTAGAGGATCTTTTAAATGGCTATGTGAATGGCATATTTCCTATGGCCGATGCCGATGGCACCATCCATTGGTATGCTCCTGACCCTCGAGCCATCATACCTATTGAGCAATATAAACCTTCCCGGTCCTTACGACCCATTCTTAACAAAAGGGTATTCGATATTAGGATCAACACCGCTTTTGAGGCGGTCATGAGGGGCTGTGCTTTGCCCCGACAGCATAACGACGACGAAGAAGATGGGACCTGGATATCTGAGCATATCATAGAGGTCTATACCCAGCTGCACGAATTGGGCTATGCCCATAGTGTGGAGGCATGGAAAGATGGCCAACTGGTAGGAGGGTTGTACGGAGTATGTATTCATGGCGCTTTTTTTGGAGAATCTATGTTCACTCAGATAAGTAATGCCTCTAAGGTGGCTTTTCATTATTTGATAGCCATACTAAAGGCTAACGACTTCGCCTTGTTGGACACTCAGTTTATGAATGAAAACGTAAAACGGTATGGAGCCATTGAGATACCCCGAGCTACCTATCTGAGCCTGCTGCACGATGCCCTACAGGAGCCTCGCCGTTTCGATCCGCAAGGCATACTTACGGAGGGTCATGCCTAGAAATGAATTCAGACCCGTATTTCTGGCGGCTGTTTCATTCTAAAAGGGTACTTTTGCAGGACCGAGAATAAATTTACCAAAATAGGTCTTGGCATTTACTTGCTAGGAAGGCTCAAGACCTGTCAATAGCAACTGAACGTGTCAAAACCAATACTAGTCATAAAATTCGGAACGGCATCGATCACTCTACCTTCTGGAGAGCCCGACAGTCGTGTCATATCCGAAATTGCCCGCCAAGTGTCGGGCTTGCACCTCCACTACCGGATTATCTTGGTATCTTCTGGTGCAGTAGGGGCAGGAAAGTCCCAAATAAGGCGCTATAAGGGAACGATGATCCAGCGGAAGGCCGCTGCTTCGGTAGGGAACCCTCTGTTGGTTGGGCTCTATGCCACGTTTTTTGCGCCCTTCAAAATCCATATCGCTCAAAGTCTATGTGAAAGACAACATTTCGCACATCGCAATAAGTTTTTACAGCTGAAACAGACCTTCGAGGAATTATGGCGTAGTAATATCATCCCCATTGTGAACGAAAATGACGTGATCAGCGATAGGGAGTTGAAGTTTTCGGATAACGACGAGTTGGCTACCCTGCTGGCCGTAGGGTTCGGTGCGGAGACGCTCATGTACTGCACCTCCGTGGGCGGCTTGCTGGATGCCGACGGGAGTATCGTTCCCCAGGTTACCGATGTCAACGAGGTATTTAAACTGGTCCGGACGGAGAAATCCTTCTTAGGACTAGGCGGAATGGCTTCCAAGCTTACCTTCGCCAAGTTAGCCACTAGAATGGGCATCAGGGTGGTGATATTTGGGATGAACCAACCCGACGAGTTGTTAAGGGCTTTGAAAGGGGAGGTGGGCACGGTGTTTATTCCAGGTAAAAGCACCCTTTCGGCTCGTAACCGGTGGTTGGGCAGTGGAGGGCTGGTGTCGGGCTACCTGAAGGTAGACGATGGAGCGGGAAAAGCTCTGCTCAAACGCAAAAGCCTTCTGGCCGTGGGGGTATTGGAAGTGATGGGTTCATTTGAAGCCGGTGAGCTCATAGAAATTTATTCCTCCCAACAAGAAATGATAGCCGTGGCAAGGGCCAGAGCGACCTCACAGGCTATTCAGGAAAATATCAAAGCAAATAATTTTGAAGTGGCACATGCCAACGATATAGTATTATTATAATGGAAACGATCATACCCTTATTGCAAGAAACCCATCAGGCGGCCGTGGCGGTTAGGCGGTTAACCGACCAACAACGATCCGAATTGCTCCTAGCACTTTCGGAAACCTTGGTGGCGAATGCCCCACTGATTGTAGTTGAAAATAAGAAAGACCTCGACGTGATGTCCGACGAGGATCCTAAAAAGGATAGGCTCTTGCTCAACGAGCAGCGGATTCAAGCCATGGCCCAAAGCCTTGTTACGGTTGCCGCCCTGCCCGATCCGACGGGGGAGGTACTATTGGAGAAAACGATAGAGCAGGGGTTGCAACTCCAAAAAATTGCCGTTCCATTAGGAGTCGTTGGGGTAATATATGAATCGCGACCCAACGTCACTGTCGATGTTGCCGCCCTTTGCCTGCGCTCAGCGAATGCTTGTGTATTAAAAGGAGGCAAGGAGGCGCATTACTCCAATACCTGCCTGGTAGGGCTTATTCATGGAGTATTGGCGACTTTCGGAATTCCGGCAGCGGCCGTGCAACTGTTGCCTACAGGCCGGGAGTTCGTTGCCGAGCTGCTCAACGCAGTCCAATATGTGGACATCATCATTCCTAGAGGATCCGAAGGGCTCATTAAGTTTGTACGTCAAAACTCCTTAGTTCCTACCATCGAAACGGGTGCAGGCGTCTGCCATACTTACGTAGAACAGACGGCTGATCTGGATATGGCGGCACAGATTGTGGTGAATGCCAAGGTATCGCGTCCTTCCGTTTGCAATGCCTTGGATACACTGGTTGTCGACAGGTCCGTTGCTTCCGCGCTGTTGCCTCGGTTAACTTCCGAGTTTAACAGGTATAACGTAGAGGTGTTTGCCGATCCGACTTCCTATCAGATATTACAAACAGTGGGCTATCCCCTATTACAGAAGGCAGCGGATTCCGACTTTGGCAGGGAATTTCTCGATTATAAATGCTCCATAAAAGTAGTAGATAACCTGGATGAGGCCTTAGATCATATTCGGGCGCATTCTTCACGTCATTCGGAAGCCATAGTTACCAAGGACCATGCGGCATTGGAACGTTTCCTCAACGAGGTGGATGCCGCCGCCGTGTATGCGAATGCCTCCACCCGCTTTACCGATGGGGGGGTGTTTGCCTTGGGAGCCGAAATCGGGATCTCTACCCAGAAGCTACATGCCAGAGGGCCTTTTGCCTTGGAAAAACTTGTAACCGAAAAATGGGTGGTAAGAGGTAATGGTCAGGTTCGTTAGTTTCCAGTTTATATAAGCTTTTAGCGTGATTATCTTATGAAAATTATTCCTTTGGAACAGCTGCAATCCTTGTCCGATCGGGCCATAAGCTTGCTGAAGTCCTTGATAGAAACTCCTTCTTTTAGTAAGGAGGAGTCCGAAACGGCAGCCATACTACAGGCTTTTTTCGATGGTCAGAATATTCCATTTCAGCGAAAACTGAATAATATTTGGGCATTGAACAAACATTTTGACCCGTCCAAACCTACCTTATTGCTCAATTCGCACCACGATACCGTAAAGCCGAATAAGTCCTGGACCTTGGATCCTTTCCAGGCACAGGTCATCGAGGACAAACTTTATGGCCTTGGCAGTAACGATGCCGGTGGCTGCCTGGTTTCGCTGATCGCTACCTTTTGTCATTTCTATGAACGGGACGATCTTACCTATAACATCATATTGGCTGCCACGGCTGAGGAGGAGATATCGGGCAAGGAAGGCTTGGAGCTGGTAGTACCTGAACTTCCCGAAATAGCCTTCGCCATAGTAGGAGAGCCTACGGAGATGCACCTGGCGGTGGCCGAGAAGGGCCTGCTGGTGCTGGATTGTACGGCCAAGGGGCGCTCAGGCCATGCCGCACGCGACGAGGGTGATAACGCCATCTATAAGGCTCTAAAAGATATACAGTGGATTTCGAGCTATCAGTTTCCCAAAGTTTCACCCACCCTCGGTCCGGTCAAAATGTCGGTAACCATCATTCAGGCAGGCACGCAGCATAATGTAGTGCCCGATCAGTGTAGCTTTACCATCGACGTGCGTGCCACCGACCAATACACTTTGGAAGAGATTATTGAGGTGATAGAGGCACATATTGGTTCCGAAATTTCGCCTAGGTCTATTCGGCTTCGGCCTTCCAGCATACCCATGGAACACCCTATTGTGCAGGCAGGAGTAGCCATGGGACGTAATACCTATGGGTCGCCCACCACGTCGGATCAGGCCTTGCTCGACTGCCCTTCTTTAAAGATGGGACCGGGCCATTCGGGACGTTCGCATAGTGCCGATGAGTTTATATATCTGCACGAGATTCCCGAAGGAATACAGCAGTATATCGCGATGGTGGAAAGTGTGGTAGGATCGTAATGATAATCGATCGATAACCGTTAAATATAAGATTTATGCGTTTCTACAGTGAAAATGATATCGCTCGCTTCGACAACGTATCCTTCGTTTTTATAGAAACGGAGGAGCATGAATCCGTCTTTAAGATCATCCTGAATAGGCCAGAAAAGCGGAATGCCTTTACGCCCACCATGGCCGAGGAAATCGTGTTTGCTCTGGCCTATGCCCATTATAGCTCCCATATCCGTTGTGTAGTACTATCGGCTCGGGGGCCGGTATTCTGTGCTGGAGCCGATCTGAACGCCTTCCACGATGCGTCGGTAGATACGCCGAATCCTACGCTACCCCGCCCCAATGAGCCCGTTAAGCTGGGCGATGCCTTCGCTCAGCTTTTCAAGCCGGCTATTGCCCAAGTCGAAGGGGCCGTTTTGGCTGGTGGCTTTTTACTTATTTGTGGCTGTACGTTTGTGTACACGATTCCGGAGGCGAAGTTTAGCTTACCCGAAGTGAAGCGGGGGATATGGCCTATGCAGGTTATGGCGTCACTGAGTGGTTTAGTGGCCGATCGTAAGATATTGGAGATGGCTATTACCGGCAGGTCTTATTCGGCCATGGAAGCCCTTAATATGGGCCTAGTGACGCAGCTGGAGCCACAAGAGACCCTTTCTGTACGCGTCCAAGAACTGGCCGAACTAATTGCTGGAAACGCTCCTTTAGCTATTATGGAGGGTATGAAGGCCTTCGCCGCCTTTAAAGATGTAGCAACGGATGAGCGGCACGGGTACCTGCAGGAAAAGTTACAGGCCATATTGCTATCCAAAGATGCAAAAGAGGGAGTATTGGCCTTTCGTGAAAAACGTAAGCCCAATTGGCAAGGAGAATAAGGTATGGGGAACCCAGGCTATCGGGTCCGCAACGCCTGACTTAGCTGCCAGGGATGATTTCTATTTCTTCTCCATATTGATTATGGAATTTGAAATCGACTACTCCAAACGACGAGTCTTTCATAAGCCTCACCCAAGTTTTGTATTTGAAGAACCATTTCACCTGTTCCGATATAAGGCCTTTTGTGAAATAGGCGTATAAGAATGGATGTAGGGCGATCATGATCCCCTTCTCGTTTTGCTTGGTGAGCATGTAATCGACATTATTGGCTATAATGTCGGAAACCAGGATACTGGCTTGAATGTTACCTGAGCCGCCACAAGTAGGGCATACCTCCCGAGTAACGATGTTCATCTCGGGCCTTACCCTCTGGCGGGTAATCTGCATGAGTCCAAATTTGGACAGGGGAAGAACGGTGTATTTAGAGCGCTCCCCTTTCATTTCGGTGCGCATGGTATCGAACAGAATCCTTTTGTTTTCTGCCTTCTTCATGTCGATAAAATCGATCACGATGATACCACCCATATCCCGAAGCCGAAGCTGGCGGGCCACTTCCTTGGCTGCCTCAATGTTGACACTCAGCGCGGTCGCTTCTTGATCCTCTTCCGAGTTCGATTTGTTCCCACTGTTGACGTCTATCACATGGAGCGCTTCCGTGTGCTCTATGATCAGATAGCCTCCATTAGGAAGACTTACCGACCGACCAAAAAGAGATTTGATCTGCTTTTCGAGTCCGAATTGTTCAAAGATTTTATTCTTACCATTATGCAGCCTAAGGATGTTTTCCTTGTCGGGTGCTATGTTATGAATATAGGCTTTGATATCGTCATAAACGTCCTTAGAGTCGACGGTGATGCTATCGAAAGATTCGTTGAGCATATCGCGTATGATGGACGAGGCTCGGTTCATCTCTCCGATAATTCGGTCTCTTGGCTTGGCATCCCGAAGGTTTTTGATGCCATTTTCCCATTTTTCCAGACAGTCCTGAAGGTCTTTGTTGAGGTCGTCTACGTGCGTTCCCTGAGCAACGGTACGAATAATGACCCCAAAGTTAGCAGGCTTGATGGACGATAGTAGCTTTTGAAGGCGCTGCCGCTCCTGCTTGTCGGTAATCTTTTTGGAGAGATTGACCGAGTTGGAAAATGGAACTAAGACGATGTAACGGCCTGCAATAGAAATATCGCAGGATAGGCGGGGACCTTTTGTGGAGATGGGTTCCTTGACAATCTGGACCAAAATAGGCTGGTTTCTAGAAAGCACCTTGTCTATTTTGCCCAGTTTCTCAATTTCGGGCTCCATTTTGAAGTTATTCAGCTTGCCTGTCGACTGCCCACGTTTAGCAATAGTGTCCTTGGTGAGTTTGTTGAGCGAATTAATATTGGGACCTAGATCCAAATAATGCAGAAATGCGTCTTTCTCGAAACCTACGTCTACAAAGGCCGCATTGAGGCCCGATACTAGCTTTCGAACGGTACCTAGGTATATATCTCCTACAGTAAAGTTCTGGTCTGGTACTTCGACGTGGTATTCTAATAGACGTTTATCCTGCAAAAGGGCAATACGTTCTCCCTTTTGAGTAGAATTTATAAGTAATTCGTTACTCAATGTAAAACCAACCTAATGGCCGTATAAAGTTAAACTTAGCATCCAAGCATCATGATGAGCCGGAATAAAAACTGAATGGGGGAAAATAAAATCTATGGTCGGAGCAGGGAATGCCAAGTCCGACCATAGATATATTATTTCTTCTTATGTCTGTTTTTTCTTAGACGTTTTTTTCTTTTGTGAGTGGAGATCTTATGTCTCTTCCTTTTCTTTCCGCAAGGCATATTGATATCGTTTATAATAATTAAATTGTTTTCTTACGCTTCTACTGGTTCAGGCGCCCCTCTAGCTCGGCTACTGCCTGTTGGATAATGGGGTCCTTCTCCTCTTTTTTTACTTCGGCTAGCACTTTACGTGCCTCGTCGTTTTTACCCAGCTCCACCAATGAAAGTCCAAGATAGAACTTTGCTTTGGTATTCGATGGGTTATTCGTCAATATCTGACGAAAACGATCGGTAGCCTTGGTATATTGATTCGACCGCATCGACAAAATTCCCAGATTAAACAGGGCTAATTCGTTGGTTGGGTCGTTGTCCAAAACCTCACGTAACATCAAAATCCCTTGCATAGGGTTAGGTGTATTTACGTAAGTCATGGCCATATTGGCTTTCGCCGTTAACAAACCAGGATTCAAATCTAAGGCTTTCTGGTAATATTCCCTTGTCTTTTGACCTAGGTTTTTTGCTTTTTGATCGTCAACGGCAAATCCGTATGCGTCGTAGTAGCGATCACCCGTACGCATATAATTCTCAATGGTGGGGGCTAGCAGGCTGACTTGCTCCGCATAATAAGCCGAACTGTCAAACTTCTGTAAGCTTCGGAACTGGTCCGAAAGCTTGATGCCAGCGCTGGCCTTCTCTTTTTCTGAAGCCAAGATGAAGCCACTTCTCAACTTATCGACAACTGCTTGCTGATCAGGGGATAAAGTGGCTCCAGCATGGCTGTCGGAGGACTGTTCCGTTGCAGGAGTTTCCTCCACAGCGACAGATTCTTCCGTTTCCATTTCGCCAGACTTGTTGTTTACTACCACTTTAGGTAAACTGTACAATGTACCCGCAAGAGCCACTGCAAGGAAACAAGAAAGGATAATGGATTTTTTCATGGTTTTTTTTAAAGATTAGGGAAGAGATTATTTCTCAACAACTTCTTTAATTTTTGCGCTTTCTTTAACTTGCTCAACAAAAACTTTGGCAGGTTTGAAACTAGGAACAAAGTGTTCATCGATGATCATGGAAGTGCCTTTCGATATGTTACGTGCAACTTTACGGGCACGCTTTTTATTGATAAAACTTCCAAACCCTCTTACATAAAGATTTTCACCTTCCGAAAGCGAATCTTTAACAACGGTGAAAAACGATTCTAACGTTTGTTGAACATCGCCCTTCTCTACGCCTGTTTTCTCAGATATTTGTGCGATTACGTCTGCCTTAGTCACTTTGATAGTTTACTTTAAGTGGATATTATTTCTTGTATTTTTTTGTTCCTCCATTTTTTTGGGAACACAAAGGTACGCTAATTTTACTGTAATTTAAAAGGTTGACGTTTTCATTTTTTTTCTAATTGGTTATATAACAGGGTTTATCAGAATGGCACTGGAAAGTTTGGATAAGGTTGAAATTCTGTATTTTAACAAAATATTAAATAGTTGGTATAGCCAAAATGCGCGTGACTTGTTATGGCGAAGTACTAAGGATCCATATAAAATATGGTTGTCGGAAATAATCCTGCAGCAAACCCGAGTGGCCCAAGGGACTCCCTACTACCTTAAATTCGTCAGAGAGTACCCTACCGTCTTCGATTTGGCTAGGGCCGAGCAGCAGGATGTGCTCCGGCTTTGGCAGGGGTTGGGGTATTACTCTCGGGCACGTAATATGCATGCTACTGCCCAGCGGATCGTAGCAGAATTCGATGGGTTATTTCCCCGTTCGGCCAAGGAGCTGCTCCAGTTTAAAGGACTGGGTGCTTATACGGCCGCAGCGGTGGCCTCCTTCGCTTTCGACGAAGTGGTGCCCGCTATCGATGGAAATGTTTATCGGGTATTGGCACGGATCTTCGGGATATCGGCCGATATACTGAAGCCAGAAGGTAAAAGAGAGTTTCAACGGTTGGCCGAAGGGCTCATTTCTAGGGAGGATCCGGCCACTTACAATCAAGCGATGATTGAGTTTGGTGCCCTGCAATGCGTGCCAGTAGCTCCCGATTGTGCCAACTGTGTTTTTAGTGACCATTGCTATGCCTACGCCCACCAAGCGCAAGGGAGGCTGCCTGTTAAAACCAAAAAGGCCAAGGCTAGGAATCGTTACCTCAACTACTTTATACTGCACAACCATGAAACTTTGGTGATGAAAGAACGTATAGGGAAAGGTATTTGGGAGGGCTTGTACGATTTTTATGAAATAGAATCTGACGAGCCTATGGCTGTTCTCGACTCTTTTTCGGCCGATAGTGGATTGTTGGATCTGCTTGGGCAGGGGGTAGTGTCGGAAGTCCCCAAATCTTTCGTTCATCTTTTAACGCATCAAAAATTACATGTTCAGTTTTGGCGGGTCGATTTTAGGGAGGGGGCGATTCCGGATCTGCCAAATGGGTATAAGGTATATCCTTTGCTGGAAATAGAAAAATTGCCCAAACCGATACTAATCGATCTGGTATTAAAGGAAGAAGGGCTTCTGGAATAGAATTTGCTGATTCGCGGGAGCCGAAAATTTGGGCAGCTGCATTGGAATACGTTTAAACAAGGTTAAATTTGTAAGTAAAGAAGGAGCGAGCTGGGTGAATAGAGTGCCAGCCGTGCCGTCAGTATATTTTACTAACGATAAGCAAGGGCGTCTATGGCTCTGAACAAACGCATACTATAGCTATTATTCCATACTAATCGACAATCATCATGGCAGGAAGTGTAAATAAGGTAATATTGATAGGGAACTTGGGAGCCGACCCAGAGGTGCGGTATCTGGAGAGTGGATCGGCCGTGGCGAAATTTAATATTGCCACCACAGAGAGCTACACCAACAAGAGTGGTGAGCGCGTAGAAAATACCGAGTGGCACAGGATCGAACTATGGGAAGGCTTGGCTAAAGTAGCCGAGAAATATTTGAAAAAAGGTAATCAAGTATATATTGAAGGGCGGATTCGTACCGACAACTGGACCGACAAAGAAGGGCAACAGCGCTATGGTACCACCATTCGTGCCAACAGTATGACCCTGTTAGGTGGCCCATCGGGTGGTAGTAGTGAAGGAGGCGCCCCGCGACAAGCCCAGGCACCCCGCCCTACCGATGCCGTACCCCCGACGATGGCCGCTGGGAACGACGACGACGATTTGCCATTCTAATTCCTTTTCAAAAGAATTATGGGGCTTCCAGCATGACGCTTGGTCGTTAAAACCACCGAAGTTCATGCTGGAAGCGTATCGCCCTGTGCTTTTTTAGGGGCGGTCAGGATGTTTTAGGAATTTTATAGATTTTTATATCCTGCATGCATATAAAATGAAACTTTTTGGCGTACTTTAAGTTAGACTTATCAGTCCCTATGTAGGGGATGCCCGATTGGCCTATTTATTAACGTATTCATTTTCTTAGTGAAAGAAGACCCAGATACTGAAGACCCCCTTTCCCGAAGGCGTAGCTACGCCACTAGCACGCTGTTTTTTAGTCTAGGATTCGTCCCCTCAGTCAATATTGTGGCTATTTATGAGTTGGGTACGGTACTCGTTTTAATATTCCTGTCTTTGTTTTTTTCCTGGTTAAGGGCGGCTTATGCTACTGCGGGGGCCATGGAAAATCCATGGGATCGTAGGGATGAGGAAGCCGAACTCCTTCCCAATGAAGTACAACAGCTTACCCTATCCGTACTTCAAAGAGCCTGCACCTTATTAGGGCTCATACTGGCTTCCCGTTTTGCCTGGAATTTTTTTGATGACCGCCACGAGCCTTATATCTTTTGGGTGGCTGTAGCCTGTATGGTTCTGTGGCTATGGGTCGATACGGTATCTAGGTACGTGGTATCTCGAAATGCCATCGGATTTATCGCCGAAACGGCGGGCATCTCTAAAGTATTGTTTCTACTGCTGAAGCCCCTTAGTAAGGTAGTCCTTGAGGTGAGCCATTTTTTTGGAATTTTAGATCGGCCCGGTTCTGAAGTGAATATGGACCGGTTGGAGGCCAAATCGGAGAGTGAAGAAGAGACTGATTTGTTGCGAGGACTGGCTAATTTTCGCCAGACCAATGCCCGTAAGGCCATGCAAGCCAGGGTGAATATAACGGCTTTCGACATAGAACTTAATTTTCATGAACTCATGGACCGTATCAACAAATCGGGCTACTCGCGGGTACCCGTATTTCGCGACGACCTCGACCATGTGGAAGGAATCCTGAACGTCAAAGACCTATTGCCCCATATTCATAACGATGAGTATTACGAGTGGCAAAAGCTATTGCGTCCGGTCTATTTTATTCCTGAAAGTAAGCGTCTCGACGACCTGATGAAGGAATTCCAAAATCGTCGGGTTCATATGGCCATCGTGGTGGATGAATATGGAGGAACGAGCGGGCTGATCACCCTCGAAGATATCATAGAGGAGATATTTGGGGATATTAACGACGAGTACGATGACGACGATGCCATCAACTACACCCAAGTGGATGGTAATACCTTCGTCTTTGAAGGGAAGGTACATATTGGTGACCTATGTAGAATCTTGAATCTGGAGCCCGACTATTTCGATGAAGTACGGGGTAATAACGAATCCCTTGCTGGTCTCTTACTAGAGCTGTTTTCGCGCCTACCCTTAACGGGCGAGATCGCTACCCACCGAAACATCACCTTTAAAGTGCAATCGGCCGATAAACGACGCATCAAGAAGGTAAGAGTACTGGTAACCTAAGAGGCTGGTAGGCAGATTGGCAAAAAATAAAGTTAGCGGAAAAATACAAATAGCTTTATTTCTTGCAAACTTCTTTTTAATTTTGCCCCGCAAATAACAATAGATTATTTGCTATGAGCACAGACCAATCCAAAGTCCTCTTCGAGGCTCTTACTTACGACGACGTTCTTCTTATTCCGGGCTACTCCGAGATTCTGCCAAGAGACACTTCAACCAAAACAAAGCTTACCAAAAACATTGAACTAAATATTCCGATCATCTCTGCCGCTATGGACACGGTTACAGAGTTTGATTTGGCCATTGCGATGGCTCAGGAAGGTGGAATTGGTATCATTCACAAAAACATGTCCCTAGAGGCCCAGGCTGAACAGGTACGTAAGGTGAAAAGGTCTGAAAGTGGTATGATTCTGGATCCGATTACCCTATCGGAAGATGCAAACTTAGGCGATGCCCAACAGATCATGCGTGAATTCCGCATTGGTGGTATCCCGGTGATCGATGCCGATCATAAATTGGTGGGTATCCTCACTAACCGTGACCTTCGTTTTGAGAAGGATAAGACCAAGTCGGTCACTAAAATTATGACCAAGGAAAACCTGATCACCGCCTCAGAAGGTCTTTCTTTAGACGATGCTGAATCGATACTTCAGGAATATAAAATTGAGAAACTTCCCATTGTAGATGAAAATTATCATCTGACTGGACTGATCACTTACAAGGATATCCTCAAGCGGAAATCCCATCCTAATGCTTGTAAGGACCAGTATGGCCGTTTGCGAGTGGGTGCAGCCGTTGGGGTTACCGCCGATGTACTCACTAGGGTAGAGGCCCTTGTGAAAGCTGGGGTAGACGTGATCAGCCTGGATACGGCCCATGGTCATTCTATAAACGTTATTAATGCCTTAAAATCTATTAAGGCCAAATTCCCTAATTTGGATGTTATCGCTGGAAACGTAGCCACGGGTGAGGCTGCCAAGGCCTTGGCCGATGCGGGTGCCGACGCCGTTAAAGTAGGGGTTGGACCAGGGAGTATCTGTACCACACGAATTATTGCCGGTATCGGGATGCCGCAGCTGTCGGCCGTGATGTTGGCTGCACAGGCTTTGGAAGGTACCGGAGTTCCTATAGTTGCCGATGGCGGCGTTCGGTTTTCGGGCGATATGACCAAGGCCATTGCCGGAGGTGCACATACGATTATGATTGGGTCTATGCTCGCTGGTAGCGACGAAGCGCCAGGTGAAATCGTGATCTACGAAGGACGTAAGTTTAAAGCATATCGGGGTATGGGATCTGTGGAGGCCATGGAAGATGGTTCTAAAGACCGGTATTTCCAGGATGCCGAAGACGACGTGAAGAAGTTGGTTCCAGAAGGAATCGTAGGACGGGTACCTTTTAAAGGTAAGGTCTCCGAGATTATCTATCAGATGGTGGGCGGACTTAAGGCTGGTATGGGATACTGCGGTGCCCAGTCCATCGAGAAACTTCAAAAAGCACAATTTGTTAAGATTACCTCAGCGGGGGTGCGCGAGAGCCACCCACACGATATCATGATCCAAAAGGAAGCGCCGAATTATTCTTCCAAATAAGACATAAAAAAACGGGGTTCGAATTTTCGAACCCCGTTTTTTTATGTCTTAATATTATTAAATAGCCTTGGCCGAAGGACTAGAGAACTTACTCTTTAAGAACTGATAGATCATCGGGAGGATAGAGAATCCAATAATGCCGAATATAACTAATTCGAAGTTATTCTTTACGATCTCCATATTGCCAAAGAAATAGCCCAGTAAGGTTAAGGAGGGTACCCACAGAAACGCACCTATAATACAGAAAATGATGTATTTGGAGTATTTCATGCTCCCGGCTCCTGCCACAAAAGGCGCTACTGTACGAACGATGGGAATAAAGCGAGCCATAATAACGGTGCTACCACCATGTTTTTCGTAAAAGGCCTCGGTCCGTTCGAGATATTCCCTCTTCAGAAACAAGATCCGTTCCCGTTTCTTGATTTCACCACCAAACTTGCTGCCCACGTAGTAGTTGAGGTTGTCGCCCAGCAAGGCGGCTACAATAAGGATGACGATGACCAACCACACATTAAGAGAGCCCGTGGAGGCTGCTATGGCGCCGGTGGCGAATAACAAGGAATCGCCAGGTAGCAGCGGCATCAACACGAAGCCCGTTTCCGTGAAAATGATCAGAAACAATATAACATAGGTAAGCGTACCATAGTCTTCGACGATCTGAAAGAGATGCTTATCCAGATGTAAGAAGATGTCAATAAACTGCGTGATAAAATCCATGTTAGAGATATGATTGGTTCAAGATATGGTGTGCAATAATAGCTGTTTGGTTACAAACAGGCTTACTTGTCAATTTTCCATTGCTGCTTGGTGTCGGGATCTAAGAAGTGGTTGAAGGTATCTCCTCGTAGTCCTAGTCGAATCGTTTCTAATGGGATTAGTTCGTTGGGGGCAATATTACCAAGGTTGACATTCGCGCCCAAGAGTTTTACAAACCAAACTTGTTGCGATTTTTGAGGGGCTTCCCAGAGCATCCGGTCGAAGGGGATTTGGGTAAGGATTTCTTCTACCAAGCCTTGTCGTACCTCTCCACTCGCACGGAAGAGACCTACATTTCCCGATTCCCGGGCCTCGCCAATCACCTTCCAAGCACCAGCTTCCAGCTCTGTTTTGATCAGCTCTATCCACTTATAGGGAGGGATAATTTTATTTTCGTCCTTCGAGCCCACTTCCGATAATACCGTTACTTGCTGCGAAAGGGTGCTGATAAATTCACATTTTTTGTCTTGGGGTAGTTCTATGGATCCATCCGATACTTCGGCATGGGTAAGCTGATACTTATCCAATAATCGACGGTAGTCGTCAAACTGATTCCTCACTACGAAGGCCTCGAAAAGCGTTCCTCCAAAATAAACGGGGATATTGGCACTCCTATAAACAGCTAGTTTCTCATTCAGGGTGGGGCTTACAAAAGAAGTCGCCCATCCTAGTTTTACAATATCGATGTAGGGGGCTGCCGATGAGATCATGTCCTCCACCTGGCGAACGCTGAGGCCTTTGTCCATTACCATGGTGATACCACTTTCGCGTGGTTGTACGCTTCGTTCCGGTACTTGGGATAAGGTAAAATTCATATATTGTTATACTAATTTGGCACTTCAAAACTCCGGCAAAGGTAATGATAACCTTTAATACGTACCAATAAAATCCTTAAATTTGACACAATACCACCTATTTGTCTCAGATAATTACTATTTGGCACAAAGGACCTTACGTTTTAATGTTTTAAATTATTAGTCTTATGAGCGTCTCGCAAATATCCGAATCATCGGACCCATTACGTCTTCAATTATTCCAATCATTTATAGGCCAATCGATGGACCAAAGTATTTCTCCTGTAGGAAGCTGGTTGAATGGCACCCTCCTGGAGCTCGATAGAGGGGCCATGAAGGTGGCATTTGTAGTAAGGCGCGATATGACCAACCCCATGGGTATCCTTCACGGGGGCATTGCCGCTGCCATACTCGACGATGTGATCGGTACGATGGTATATGCCTTAGGAAGGCCATTTGCGTTTACTTCGGTTAATTTGAACTGCGATTTTTTGCATGCTGCCCGACTTGGGGAGTCTATTACAGCCCATGCCTTTGTGGTTCGCGAAGGCAAAAATATTATCCATGTGGAGGGTGAAATTGTGAGTCAGGATAATAAAATCATCGCCAAGTGTGCCACCAATATGATTCAAACTACAATTAAAATTCCCGAGCTCAGCCTCCCCGAGCCCGAGAAGAAAAGTTAACTTTACCCCATGGAAAACAAATTTGAAACCCTGCCCGAAAGTCGGCAAGGACAGCTAATGGCCTTCGATAGGCTGCTTACCATCATGGATGATCTTAGGGAAAAATGCCCCTGGGACCGCAAGCAGACCATGGAAACCCTACGTCACCTCACTATTGAGGAGACCTACGAGCTTTCGGATGCCATACTTGAAAACGACCTCCCTGAGGTGAAAAAGGAGCTTGGAGACCTACTGCTGCATATGGTTTTTTACGCCAAGATAGGTTCTGAACCCTCCGAGGGAAAGGAGTATACCTTCGATATTGCCGATGTCTTACATGGTATTTGCGAAAAGCTCATCCACAGACACCCCCATATATATGGCGACGTGAAGGCTGAAGACGAACAGGCCGTCAAACAAAATTGGGAGCGCCTAAAGCTTAAGGAAGGGAATAGGTCGGTTTTATCCGGTGTTCCTGCATCTTTACCTGCTTTGGTCAAAGCCATGAGAGTGCAGGAGAAAGCCAGAGGTGCCGGGTTTGACTGGGATGAAAAGGCTCAGGTATGGCACAAAGTGGAGGAAGAATTGCAGGAGTTTAAGGAGCATTATGATATTGACACGGGAGAGGCCATCGATAAGCAGGAAGCGGAAGCCGAATTTGGCGACTTGTTATTCTCTTTGGTCAACTATGCCCGCTTTGTCGATATTAATCCTGAAACGGCCTTGGAGCGCACCAACAAAAAGTTTATCCGACGGTTTCAATTTATGGAAGAGGCTTCTAAAGCCGACGATAAGGTGCTTCATCAGATGACCTTAGAGGAAATGGATGAATACTGGAACCAAGCCAAAGCTGCTGGAATATAAGGCCCACTTGCGGCAGGTACAGGACCGACAGACAAGGGTAGATCATAAAGTTTCGGTCCCAAAAATCGATAGAAAAGTAAGGTCTTGGTCTTATGTGTGTCAGTTAATGACCAATTATATCGATTCTATGAAAATGTTAAAAATAGGAATTCTTGCCAGTATGGCGACCATTATGTGGTCCTGTGGAGGTGGCGAATCGTCCGATCAGATGGTGATAGGTGCCACCATGTTGAGTATGCAAAACGAATTTGTTGTCAACGTGGCCGACGAAATGCAGCGTACTGCCGATTCGCTGGGCGTACGCCTGGTAGTAGTGGATGCAGAGCGTTCGGCACTGAAACAAGTAGAGCAAGTGGAGCGATTCATAGCCCAAGGGGTCGATGCCATCATTATGAATCCCTGTGAGGTGGAGGCTAGCTCCCCGGCCGTTCGCCTGGCACAGAAGGCCCAGATTCCTATATTAAATGTTAATTCTGAGACCGCCAGTCCGCCCGACGCCTTCGTAGGGTCCGATGATGTAGAGTCGGGAAGAATAGCCCTCCATTATATTAAGGAGCGTTTGTCGGGCAAGGGGCAGTTGCTCATGATGCATGGGTATATGGGGCAGGCCGCCCAGATTAAGCGTAATGATGGGGCCAAAGAAGTATTGGGTCACAATCCTGGGCTAAGCTTGCTGGCCGAGCAGTCGGGAGAGTGGGATAGGGCCAAGGCCATGTCGCTTACTGAAAACTGGATACAATCCTATGGAGATAAGATGCAGGCCATTTTTGCTCAAAACGACGAAATGGGGCTTGGGGCTGTTAAGGCCTTAGAGGCTACCGGAAAGAAAGGACAAGTAATCGTGGTGAGCATCGATGCCATTCCCGATGCGCTGAAGGCCGTTAAGCAAGGGAGTCTGGATGCGACGGTCTTTCAAAATGCTCGGAAACAGGGTAGCCAAGCGGTACTTAAGGCCGTTCAGTTAGCCAAAGGAGATAGCGTTCAAAAACAAACGTTGATCCCCTTTCAACTGGTAACGATCGATAATGTGGATTCCTTTTTAAAGTAAAGTTTACGGTCCTATCATGGTGTCCCCCGAATTGCCAGGTTCCAGCAATGGTTTTAGAATCAATGAGTAGGATATCAAAACATAAAAAAAGCTGCCCCAACGGACAGCTTTTTTTATGTTTTGATGAAGGGGGAGTTAGTCTCTCCTGCCCATCAATAGGCTCACGTAATACAACAGCGTCGCTAGAGAACCCAAAGCCGCTACCAGATATGTTCGGGCGGCCCATTTTAAGGCATCTGCCGACATGGCATACTCCTGCTGGTTCACTACCCCATTGTTTTTGATCCAGGCCAGTGCCCTGTTGCTGGCGTCGTATTCGACCGGAAGCGTTACGAAGCTAAACAAAGTTGTTACTGCAAATAAGGCGACACCTATGGTTAGCGGAATCACGGAGGTGTTAATCATGATGATGCCCAAGAGGATGATCCATTGCATGTATTTTGAGGAAATAGTAAGAAAGGGTACCATTTTCGAACGCATGCCTAGCCACGCATAGGCCGTGGCATGTTGCACGGCGTGGCCGCACTCATGAGCCGCTACAGCCGCTGCCGATACACTTCTCCCATAAAATACGTCGTGACTGAGGTTGACAGTCTTGTCTTCGGGATTGTAATGGTCGGTAAGGCGACCCTCCACAGAGAGTACCCTCACATCAAAAATATTATTGGCTCTAAGCATGGCCTCGGCAATTTCTTTGCCACTCATCCCATTGCTCAGACCTACTTGCGAATACTCTTCAAACTTGCTCTTTAGGCGCCATTGCACGTACATGCTGATGGCCATGACGATAATACCTATAAAATATGCTCCTGCCATAATCGATTTATTAAGTTGTCAATATTTAAACGCCTTTGTGCTCTAAGCCATATATAGACTAACGAATATTTCAAATCTTAAGATACGCTAGTACCCTTGTTTGATTTTTTCGATTAGAGCGGAGGTGGAGTAACCTTGTACCAAGGCGATGGTTTTAACTTCTCCTCCTCTCGAAAGTACAAAATCCGAACCAGCGATGTTTTCGATGGTATAATCGTCACCTTTTACCAAAATGTCAGGTTTTACTGCCTCTATAAGTTGGCTAGGGGTAGGTTCGTCGAACAAAATGACAGCATCGACAAAAGATAAGGCAGCCATAAGTCGCGCCCGGGCGTATTCGTTGACCACCGGGCGGAGGGGTCCTTTAAGTCTACTTACTGAGGCGTCGGTATTTAGTCCTAACACGAGCCGGTCGCCTAAGGCTCTAGCCTTTTCCAGGTAATCGATATGACCAAGGTGCACAATGTCGAAACATCCATTGGTGAATACGACTTTTTGTCCTGCTTTTTGCCAGTCAGCGATGGTCTCTATGGCATTCTCAATATTTTGAATTTTACTTTCAGTGATTGTATTCATTGGTATGGGCTTAAGTGTCATGGATAATTGGGGCTCCTACCCTCAGGCTACTAAATTACACTACTTTCCTCAAAGTGCATTTGACTATTGGTGGCTCAAAAAAATGATGCCGACCTTAGTCGGTAGCTGAAGGGGCTAGCGTTTTGGCTGCAAAGGAGGGGTAGCTTCATGATGGGCATTGCGGGGTTTTTTCAAAAGTACCACTACAAAGGCCAGAGCGCCGACGATCAACATAAAAAGCATCTGAGCTCCATGGATAAAGGTGGCCAGAGTAATCCCATCGGCTTTGGTGAGTCCATAAAGAACCATTACATTCCCCACCAAAAGGTGATAAGCCCCGATTCCCCCTTGAGTAGGGGCCGTCATACCGATGGCACCTACTACCAGCAGGGTGAGCCCCGCCAAAGGTCCTAAGTTGGAGGTTTCAGGAATACAAAAGAACAATACGTAGGAAACCAGAAAATATAAAACCCAAATCATCAGGGTGCTGAGTATAAATAATCCGGGGTGGCGGAGATTCTTGATCGATAATAAACCATCCAACATGCCCTTTCCAAAATCAAGGATCTTGGCTATAAGTGAATTGTTAAGGAGTTTTTGCTGGATGGCCTCGTTCCGAAAGAGCATAATGGCCGCCGCAAGCAACAGGACCGCTAGTCCGGCGAGCCACCATAATGGTTGGCTGTCGGACTTGGCGCCGGTTTTGCTTTGTACGAGCTCCGTAAAGAAGGTGCTGAGCCTATCAAACTCTAAGAGGAAATTTAGGCCAATTAATAGTATCAGAACGATGACATCGAAAATCCTTTCGGCCACTACGGTTCCAAAGCTCCTGTTGACGGGGACGTCTTCTAGGCGGTTGAGGGTTCCACAACGGGTGACCTCCCCCATACGAGGGACGATGTAGTTGGCAAAGTAACCGGTGAGTACGGCAATGGTGCTGTCGGTTAGGCTGGGCGAGTAGCCCAAAGGTTCCATGAGCATGTTCCAGCGCCAGGCCCTGGTAATGTGCGCTGCCAGGAGGAATAGGCAGGAGAGTACGATCCATTTCCAATCGGCCTGGACGAAGCGGTCCATCATTTGAGCCAGATTAATATCCTTGAATACGTACCATATCAGTCCACCGGCAAGCCCCAGGGAGATGATATATCGGAGTGTGTTTTTCATATAATGGAAAGGTCCCTTACCGGGATGAGTTAAATGCGGTATTAAAGTATTGTTATGGCATAAAAAAACGCCCGACAGAGGCTGTGGGCTATGGGTCGGGCGTTGTTGGTGCTAGAGTCGACAATTATACGAGCTGATTGTTATGGTCAGGGAAAACGACCTTCGGTTTAAATGTTTTGGCTTCCTCCTCACTCAGGCTACCATAGGCGATAATGATGACGATATCGCCAATTTGAACCTTTCGGGCGGCTGCCCCATTGAGGCAAATCATGCCCGATTTACGCTCCCCCGTAATGACATACGTCACAAAGCGCTCCCCATTATTATTATTGACGATATGTACTTGCTCATTTTCGATAAGGCCTGCAGCGTCCATTAAGTCTTCGTCAATGGTGATGCTCCCCACGTAATTAAGTTCCGCTTGAGTGACCTTAACCCGGTGTATCTTAGACTTCATCAGTGTTATTTGCATTACTCGGTGCTTCTCGTTGAAAATAGGTTCAATAGGATTATTCCGCACAAAGTTAAGCGATAAATCCCTAGCCTTCAAAACGTACTTGCCTGCTTTCCGGTTCATTTTTATAAATAGCCCTCCTCTTTTTTCTCTCACATCGTTTTATTTAAACGACTTTCCGTTTATTTGGTACGATGCAATCACCTCATTCGAGTGAGGAGTTTTTAGGGTTACTCGACTTTATATTCAGTATACGGGCATAGTTTTGGTTAACTTAAAAGCCTGTGCGTTTTTTTTAAACTGAAATTGTAGTGATACTAAAACACAAACTATTATTACTCTTCCTGATTAGCCTCTTTTTCGGGCAACAGTTACTGTCTGCTCAAGATAGGGGAGGGAGCAACGCTGGATGGGAGGTTTCTTTTAATAAGGAGGTATTGACTAGCCGGTTTATTTCGGAAGGAGCCGCCGTTGGGGACGTCAATCGGGATGGCCAGTTAGATGTGCTTTCGGGTGCGTATTGGTTTGAAGGGCCCCATTGGACGCCCCATCAACTCGCCAAGCCCGATACTTTTAAGGTGGTAGGGGGATATAGCGATTCATTTCTAAATTTCGCTCAAGATGTGAATGGCGATGGATGGGTGGACCTGATCCGGATCGATTGGCCCGGTAAGGCGGCCTATTGGCACGAGAACCCTAAGAATACGAAGGGACATTGGCCCACCCATTTGATACATACTTCGGTGGGCAATGAATCCCCCATATTTGTCGACATGGACGAGGACGGCCGGCTCGATCTGCTCTGTAATGATCCGACGGCCAAGGAGGTAATTTGGTTAAAGGCCCCTTCTGTTCCTGGAGTCAACGAATGGACTAAGTATGTGATTAGCTCCTCGCCCGATCGGGCCACTCATATGTACACCCACGGCTTGGGATATGGGGATGTGGACGGAGATGGACGCAAGGATGTATTGGTGAAAAGTGGCTGGTGGAAAGGCCCTGAAAATATAGAACAAGAGGCATGGGAGTTTGTGCCGGCAAATTTGGGGGAAGATTGTTCTCAGATGTATGTGCTCGATCTCAATGATGACGGCCTTAACGACGTGATATCTGCCTCGGCACATCGCTATGGGATATGGTGGCACGAGCAAGGACGCGACAATGGAGGGGCTGCCACTTGGACGAGCCACCTGATCGATTCGTCGTTTTCACAAACCCACGGCATGGCACTGGCCGATATGAACGGGGATGGGCGATTGGACCTCGTTACGGGAAAGCGATATTTTGCACATAGTGGAAAGGATCCGGGAGGGCTGGAGCCCGCCTTAATGTGCTGGTACGAGAAAGCAGCTGGCACATCCTGGGTTCGACATGTCATAGACCAAGACTCGGGAGTGGGGCTTCACGTAACCATAGCCGACCTCAATAAGGACGGCCGACTGGACCTGGTAACGGGTAATAAGAAAGGTGTGCGGGTGTTTTTACAGAACCCATAAATACGTAAACCGACCTTTATTGGAGGCCGGTTTACGTATTCTTTAGATAAAGGTCTGATTTCTAGTCCTTATACGAAAAATTCTTCTTCAAAATGAGAAGTGCCTAACTCTAGGGTTGCACTCGTACGGATTCTGGTGCTGCGAGCAAGCTCGGCTTCTTTGGCTAGCGAATGCCCATAGGATGGAATCATCTCCTTAAAGGCGTTGTGCCACTCCCGGGTATTGGCCTGGTCCTTAAAACAGCGGTGAATGAGCTCGATCATGATCGATACCGCTGTGGAAGCACCCGGAGATGCTCCTAATAAGGCAGCCAACGAACCGTTGGCGGCGGTCACCATCTCCGTTCCAAACTCTAGAACCCCTCCTTCTTTCTTATCTTTTTTAATCACCTGCACCCTCTGTCCGGCTTTCTCTAGTTTCCAATCTTCGAGCTTGGCGTCGGGGAAATAGTCCTTGAGGGCATTGAGCCTATCTTGGGGAGATTGCCGTACCTGGTCGATCAGATATTTGGTGAGGGGAATATTATGTATCCCTGCCGAAAGCATGGGCTTTATATTATTAAGCTTGATGGAAAGTGGGAGATCCATATAGGAGCCATTTTTCAGGAATTTAGTTGAAAAACCTGCGTAGGGTCCGAAAAGAAGGGCCTGTTTCCCATCGATCATGCGGGTGTCTAGGTGCGGTACCGACATCGGAGGAGATCCCACCGCTGCTTTTCCGTAAACTTTGGCATGGTGCTTTTCGATAATCTCCGGATTGGTACATACCAGCCATTGGCCACTCACTGGAAATCCGCCAAAACCCTTTCCTTCGGGTATATCTGATTTTTCGAGCAAGGGCAAGGATCCGCCACCAGCCCCAATAAATACGAATTTAGATTTTATTTTGGTGCTTACTTTGGTATCGCGGTTTTGTACTTTTAGCGTCCAGCTACCATCCTTTTTGGCTTTAAGGTTTTCTACTTCATGATTCAAGTAGAGGTTAACGCCGTCCTGTTGCTCCAAGTAACGGAACATTTCCCGGGTTAGGGCTCCGAAGTTGACATCGGTACCCAGCTCCATTTTGGTAGCTGCCACGGGTTGGTCGGCGGGCCTACCTTCCATGATTAGGGGAGCCCAGGATTTGATTTCTTCCTGGTCTTCCGAATATTCCATCCCTTCAAACAAATGGTGTGCCGTAAGGCTTTCGAACCTCGTTTTTAGGAACGACACATTTTCTTTACCCCATACAAAGCTAATATGAGGGATATGGTGTATAAAATCGTCTGGGGAATCGATGATATCGTTTTGTACTAAAAAACTCCAAAATTCCTTAGAAACTTCAAAGGACTCGGCTATTTTTATGGCTTTGGTAATGTCTACACTACCGTCCTCTTTTTGTGGGGTATAGTTTAGTTCGCAAAATGCGGAATGCCCCGTTCCTGCATTATTCCATGCATCGGAACTCTCGGCCGTAACGCGGTCCAAGCGTTCATAAATAGAAATAGTGCATTGGGGATTTAGTTTTTTTAATAATACCCCAAGCGTAGCACTCATAATTCCTGCTCCAATCAATACTACATCCTGGGCAGGTACTTTGCTGGTTTTATCAATGGCCATTGGAAGAACAAAAGTTATAAGTTATGAGTCGTGACTCGGAAAAATCCTATTAATTATTTATTAACAGAGATTGACTTAAGTTTTGTTTCCGAAATTCGCTCATTTATTAGGTAAAAAGAAGTCTCTTTCGAAACTTCTTTTTTAGGGACAATTAAAACCTTTTTTGTTTCAATTTTATGGCCATTCTATTTCTGTTTCCTTTTAAGGTATTGTTAATGTAGTTTTGTTTTATCAATATGAGGTCTTGATAAAATTATACGATTCTCTTCCTGCTCGCACACTATAAAGCCCCTCTGAAAGTGTGCTCAAATCGATTTTTGTCTTATAACTTACCGATTGGAACTGCCTTACAATCTGCCCTTTCGAATTGTATATTTCAATGGATTGAGTTGGAGAAGAGGTTTCGATAATTAGGAAATTTTGGGCAGGATTTGGGTAAGCGAGCAGGGGTTGGTAGTCGCCAATCAGGGCGTTGGCAATGCGGCTATAACTCCAGCTGCCATCCTTGTCTACCATCTTCAGACGGTAGTAATATTGAATAGGCGTAGGTGCTTGCAAAAACTCCTGGTCGAAAAAGTTATATTTTGTTAATTTATGGGATTCCCCTTGAGCCGCTACTTGGGTGAGGGCTGTGAATCGATTAGGGTCGGTACCACGTTCTATTTGAAAGTAGTCGGCGTTGGTTTCGTGCGTAGTGGACCAGCTCAAAGCGACCGACTTATTCTCTTGGGCCTCTGCCTTAAAATACGCTAAGGTAACGGGTAGGGCGGTAGAGGGGATGAAATAGCTTGGGGTGTACACAATATTGTTATAAGCATCGGTGGCTTTTAGTTTGAGCAAGCCAGGGTTGGCTGCATATTGTTGGCCCGAAGCGAGAGGGACATGGCAATCGCCAGCATCCATCCAGTCATAGGCGCTCCATCCGGCTTGGGCCATAAGAACAGGGGTGGAACCATTGCCATCGCTGACGATCTGGGGTTGGGGCAATGCCTCGTAGGCCGGGGCCTGTAGAAAGAAGGCCTCGTCGAGGGAATTGGCCCATTGCTGAGCGAGGAACTCGAGCCCCGGACCCGAAAAGTGGACGCTATCGGACCGATACTCAGCCGAGAAATAGGGGTCGGTATCGGGACCGGGGTATACATAAGGGTGGTGTTCCTCGGGAAGTCCCATTCCTGATAAGGCATTTTGTGCTTCAATGACGGGAGGCCATACCCGGCTGGTACCGTTAACCGTAAATCGACTCGCCCTGGCCACTAGCCAGGGAAGGTTGGGCTTGCCAGAAAGGCTGCGGCTGGCGTCTATCACCTCCTTTAGGTCGTCATAATATTGGGCCTTGGTACGTTCTACCACATTGTCGGATTCGCCTTGGTGCCAGAGAACGGCTCTAACGCCCAGTTGGGCAATATAATTGTTGAGGGCTAGTCGGAGATGACCGAATGGCAATCCCTGAGGGAAAGCATAACCCCACGGAGTAACGGTAGGCAGGGGATTGTGAAAGTCGATACTCTCCTTCCAATTCCACAACCCAGTGCTCGACCAGCCTGAATTGAATATCATCACGGGAACACCCAGCTTTTGGACCATTTTGTCTCCGAAACTGCCCCAGCACCAGGCATAATTTCCAAATGGGGCCGTTTTGGTATCCTGATTAAGATGGACATATTCATAACAGGGGAGCTGGACTTGTTCATAGGGTTTAATGGGGACGTTTTGGAAATTGACGCTGCTGACAGCATCTTCCTGTGCGCCAGGGCCCGATACATGGTGGTCGCCCCCAGTGGAGTTGGATTGGCCTGCCACCACAAACACTTCTCCCACGCCCACGTGGTCCACACTAGAGGTGGTGGTAACTTGGCCTGCTTTGATGCCCCGGGCCTCAAGCCGGTACCAGCCGCCACTAACGGTAAGCGAACTCGTGAAGTTACTGCATATATTGGGACCACTTACCTCCTGCCAACCTGTGGCAGGAGCCGCCGTACCTAGTACCGGACCCGAAGAACTCGATGAGAGGGGGACTAGCCTATATTCTATTCGGTCCACACAACTTTGTACATAACCCGACACTTGTAAGGTATGTTGGTTGTTTCCATTGCGCTGGAATACCACCCTATCTTGAGGGCTGGTCAGGATGATTTGTGCTTCTGCCTGAGGGAGTGCGTATAGCATCAGGCAGAAGATGTTTTGAAAGCAGAATTTTTTCATAGTGTGTATAAAGCGATAATTGGTATTATCGGGGTGAATTTTAGCATGTTTTTAGGATGAATGAGGGTTTTGAGCTATTGGCTGGCAATCTACAAAAGTTCATTGTAGAAATATGTAGTCTAAAAGTAGTTTTTATTTCCCGGCAAATTCGACTAGGTCTGACGTTATATGATAAATTGAATGTACTACAAAAAAAGCTATACATCAATCAATAGAAATTCTATAGTTACTAAAATATCGATTATAGTTTCGTGGTATTTGGTTTTATTTTTGAATTAAATATTAGTTTAATGGCATATTTTAATGAAGGTAAGCCATTTGTAAACAAGGAGTTACGCGGAAATGAACGGTGTAAATCAGTCAAGGGTTGTCGGAGGGTCCTGGGGGCCAGGAGCCGTTTTAAGGGAATTAGCCCTTTTTATGATTGAAAGAATTGAGGTAGAGGCAAGTTATCTTAAGGTTGGTAGGACATTTATTTAAATAAAAGGTCAAATTATTGTAACTTTGATCCTTAAAAATCGTATTCTATATGGCAGTTCTGATGCGCTGTCGAACTAATTTAGCTCAAAGCTTCAACAACTTAGAACTATATACCAATAATAAAAACAGCAGATATTATGAAAATAAGGATGTTTACGAGAAAACTATGGTTGTTCGCTATCATATTAGGCAGTGTAGCGGTGAACAGTCAAGCCCAGTGGAGTGGGGCATATGGGAATGAGTGGCTGGAAAATAAATATAGCCAGGAGTGGGTGAAGATTGAAGTGAGTGAAAAGGGGGTGCAAAAAGTGACGCTTACTGGGAATTTTTTGAACAAAGCGAATCAATTGCATTTATATCACAGAGGTGAGGAGGTTGCCTTGATTTCTGCTTCGGAGTCGGAAATTGAATTTTACGGGGTACCTAATGATGGGGAGTCAGACGCTTTACTTTACAGGCCTTATACAGGCGTTCGGGCTAATCCATACTACAGCTGGTTCTCGGATAAAAGTGCTTATTTCCTTACATACTCATCTACTAGTCCAACCAAGTTAGCAGTAAATCAAGCGATTATTGCACCGACGGGTACGCCTGAACCATATCATATAGCAGAGGAACTGATTGTTTATTCGAATAGTGACAATTATGATGGTACCCAAAATTTTGTCTATCATAGTTTGGATCAAAGTTATTTTGTTGAGGGGAAAGGTCGATCAAGTAAGGCTTATCTAAAAAAAGACAATGGTAATGGGACATTTTTTGGGAATCCAGTATTTGGTTATAACTTTCAATTAAAGAATCTAGTAGTTACGCCAACCAAACAGCCTGAAATAGAGATCTTGTTAAATGGTAGAACATTTAGTAGTAATAGCATACAAGCTTCGGTCGGAAAGTCTGCTTCAAGTTTGACAGATTATCCTGGTTTAATTCAATTTTCAGACTTTATACCTTATAAAGCTAATTACACTATTCCAGTTAGTACAGATTTAGCATCTTCAAGCGTAGATATAAATGGAAATGGTTATTTTCAAGTTGAATCTAAAAAAGTTACCACTTCTGATTACTCAACTGGGATTTATTCGGTATCATATACTCTGCTGACTTACCCTCAGGCATTTGATATGAATGCCTCCGAAGAAAAAGTTTTCAAATTGATACCTGCGGCAGGTACCGAGACCACAATTAACATATCCAATGTCCCAACAGGAGTTAGGGTTATGAATATTACGGACCTTAATAATGTAAGTTTGATAAATGGGGTTCAAAATGGAAATGATTTGCAGGTTGTCGTTAAGCGTGAAGTTGGACAGGAATTAATACTTTTGGTGTCGAAAAGGACAATTAATGGAGTTGGAAGTAATGTGGTTTTTAACAATCATATTCCGTCAGACAAGGATTATCTAATAATAACAAATGAGAATCTCTACTCGGAGGCTTTGAATTATGCGTCATACCGTTCCACATTAGGAGGAGGTTACAGAACTTTGGTTGTCAAAATAGAAGATATATATAATCAATATAATTATGGAGAGCCTAGTCCGGTTGCTATACGTCGTTTTGTTGATTTTATGTTAAAGGATGGAGTTCGGGATAAACATAACTTATTGTTAATAGGTCCATCTACAACGGCGTGGAACAAAATGCCTCGAGAACTGGCTGGGGATGTGCCTACCATTGGATTTCCAGGATCTGATGTTCTACTGATAGAGGGTCTCGCTGGAAAGGCATCTGAAGTTGGTGCGATCCCAATGGGGAGAATTCCTGCCACTGAGCCGACACAAGTATCAAATTACCTTAATAAAGTCAAGAGTTATGAAGGCTCTCAAGCAGATTTAACTTGGCGAAAAAATGTCTTACATATTAGTGGTGGTTTAAGGTATAATGAAAATGTGAAATTCGGTAATTATTTGGCTAATGAAGTTGCTAAAGTAACTTCTTTTCCGTTTGAAGGGTCAGTAAAGGCTTTCATTAAGGCGGATGGGGATTACGGCTATCCGAATACAACATTAAATATTGCCTCTGACATCAATAATGGAACAGGGTTTACTGCATATTTTGGACACGGGTCTTCCCATTATACGGATAATAATTTGGGCTATGCCACTGATCCGGCGCGAGGTTACTCAAATTCAGGGAAATATCCCGTAATGTATTTTAATGGCTGTGGTGTTGGAAATATTTTCAATGGAGCTTTTGGCGCATATCCAACCTCCCCTGTATCAAATCAAATACCGCTAAGTTCGGATTGGCTTTTAGCTGAAAATAAGGGTTCAATAGCATTTATAGGTAATAGTTATTATGCATTTGAAACATCTTCTTACGACTTTATCGAGGCATTATATGATCAATTATTCAAAGCTGATGGCTCTAGAGCTACCTTAGGATCGTTACATCGTGCTGCTGGGCTGACAATTATGACGGGTAGTAGTACTGGAAGGATTGCTGCAAGTTCTTATGATATGGCAAATACGCATCAAACGCTATTGTTGGGAGATCCAGCTTTACAAGTTCTTAATGTTACCGACCCACTACCTGTAGAATTAATGAGTTTTAAAGGTAAAATGATGGAGGATAATTCTATTGAATTAAATTGGAGAACTGCTTGGGAGAAGGGGAACAGTCATTTTGAGGTTCAGAGAAGTGGTGACTCCAAGAGTTTTAAAAGTATTGGGGTCGTTGATGGTAAAGGTGATACGAGCTCGGAGAGCTTTTATGTATTTAACGATTTAAATCCAATAGATGGGAAAAACTATTATAGATTAGTGCAACATGATCTTGGCACTGATTTGTCTTCTGGTGTTATGTCTAGAATTATTTATGTGGATGGGTTTACTTCAAAAAATATCATTGTAAAACCTAATCCTACTTATGATAAGGCTCAGTTAGTATTACCTAATGATATTCAAATTGAGTCTTTGGAGTTAACTAATGCTAACGGACAATTATACCCTGTTCTCTTTTCAGGTCTCGAGATCGATTTATCTCAAGTTCCTAAAGGATTGTACTTACTACAAATCAAAACGGTTAATGGGGAAGTGCTTACTAGAAAAATTTTAAAAAATTAATGTTATCAATTAATTAGAGTATCTATAAGCATATGAGAGTAACATTATTTATCCGTCTCTGTATTTGGCTTTGTTTTTTTACCTTTTGTAAGGTAAATGCTCAGTCAAAATGGAGTGGGGTACATGGAAATGAATGGCTAGCTAACCAATATGGGCAACGATGGTTTAAAATAGTTGTTGACAGCGAAGGGTTACAGCGCGTGATTTTACCTGAAGGCCTAAAGACAAAATATGATAAACTGAAACTTTATCGGAGAGGAGTTGAGATAAGTTTAATCTCAGCTACTCCTGATTACATTGAGTTTTATGCCGAAAAGAATTTAGGTGAGTCGGATGCATTATTATATAGACCATATACCGGACATAAAGAAAACCCTTATTATAGCTGGTATTCTGATAAAAGTACCTATTTCCTAACATATGGGGAAGAACGGACAAAACAATCTAATACATTAGTAAGTAAGCTTGAAGATGCCGTAACTGAGAAATTTCATTTGGCAAGTAAAGTACTAACTTTTACTGAAAGTGACACTTATGATGGAAGTCAGAATTATCAATATCATACCTTAGATCAGAGTTATTTAATCGAAGGTAAAGGCCGTTCAAGTAAAGCCATTTTTAAGTTGATAAAGGAAGATGGGACATTTGAAGGGAATCCAAAACTTTTGGTACCCATTCAGATAGAAAACATTGCAGAGACAGAGGATTTATCTCCAAGTCTTACTTTCCAATTGAACGGACGTACATTTAGCAGAAGCTTAGTTAAAGCTTCAATTGGTAAAAGTTCGACTAATCTTAGGGAACTTAATCAAAGTTTTAATCTCGACGGTTTTTCAATATTAAATCAGGTTATAGAACTAAAGGCTCAAAGTGATTTAAATGGAGATGGTAGTTTTGTTATTCAATTTGAACCTTCAAATAATACCTCGAGTTATTCATCAACAAGTATTTTTTCTGTAAATTTTATAGAGGTTAAGTACCCTCAATTATTTAATTTAGGATCAGCGGAGTCTAAAATTTATACTTTTCTTCCAACAAACAGAAATACAAGTACATTTATTGTGCCAGATGCCTCAGATGGAACACGAGCTTTCGATATTTCCGATCCGAGGAATCCAATAATCATCAATGGTATACGGGAAGGAAAGGAACTTAAGTGTACGATTCAGAGAGCCCAAGGGAAGAATGCTGCTGTTATTGTGACGAACGGTTATCAAGAAATTGAGGAAATAGAAGAGGTTCATTTTACAGAGTTAAATCCAGAAGATAGTGACTATTTGATCATTTCAAATGATAAGTTAATTAGTTCCGCACAAAGCTATAGCAACTATCGTTCAAGCTCCATAGGAGGAAGCCATCGTAGTTTAGTTGTTTCTATCAAGGATATTTATAATCAATTTAATTACGGAGAACCCAGTCCAGTTGCTATACGCCGTTTTGTTGATTATATGGTAAGTGCTGGAATCCGTAAGGATCATTATTTACTATTAGTAGGGACTTCAAATACTTTATGGAATCGAATGAAAAAGGAATTGGTAGATGAAGTCCCTACAATTGGTTTTCCTGGCTCTGATTTACTATTAACAGAAGGATTAGGTGGTGTACCTGTGGATGTTCCGGCGATACCTGTTGGTCGCCTGTCGGCTACTGAAAATGAACAGGTATATAATTATTTGAAGAAGGTCCAGAAATATGAAGCCAATACCACAACATACTGGAAAAAGAACGTACTACATGTTAGTGGTGGTAAGTCAGCTAGTGAGATCCAGCAACTAGCCAGCATATTGTCAAACCTTGAAAACGTCGTTAAGTCTGGACCTTTAGGGGGACATATTAAGTCCTTTGTAAAACCAAGTCCAATTGAAGTAAGTGATGTTAATATTACACCTGAAGTCAATTCTGGGGTTGGAATGATCACATATGTAGGACACGGTTCTTCCACTGTAACTGACTATGATTTAGGGTATGTTTCTGATCCAAATAGGGGTTATCTAAATTCAGAAAATTCACCCTTAATGTATTTTAATGGATGTGGGGTAGCTAATATCTTTAATGGACGAAACAATCCAAATGTTTCAGCCGTTGACCGATTGCCGTTGTCAACGGATTGGATTTTAAATGAGACAGGGAGTATTGCAATTATTGCCAATACATATTATAGTTTTGCTTCGACCTCTGCTCGTTACTTGGATAGATTATATAATAAATTATTTAAATCTAATGATGAATTATCCATTGGGCAAATCCAGAAAGCAATTGCTGAAGAGCTTGTATCGAATGGGTTTACTGAATTTGATAGGGCCAATCTTCATCAATCACTTTTACAAGGAGATCCATCCTTAAGGCTTCTTAAAATGGATCCGTTAGACTATTCGGTGCGGAAATCTACTGACATATTTTTGAAATCAATTACACCAGGCAAACTGATTGGCGAAGAGGAAATGATAAATGTAGGTGTTATAGTATATAATAATGGTGCAAATACATCTACCCAGAGTTTTCCTATTGAAATTTCATTGTTAAACAATTTGGGGGAAATTACAAAAGTTAGTCATAATGCCGAAGCGATAGCTTATTCTGATACGATACTCGTGGAAATACCTACTCCAAATAATATATCTAGAGTGACTATTTCAGTTGATCCTGAGAATACACTTAAGGAAATTAATCGTCTAAATAATAAGAACGATCTATTAGTTAATTGGGGAAATGCGAAGGAGGTCGGTTTTTATTCGGGTATTGATCAAACCGATGAAATAGCGCCACTGTTGTCGGTGAAATTCAATAATAATAGAATTGTCAACGAGAAAAGTTTTATAAGTTTCCCATTGATTAGCGTACAATTAATGGATAATAGTTACTTGGTAATAGACAGCACTTTAATAGATTTATATATTAAAGAGTGTTGGGATAGTTCCTGTGAATTTGTCAAGTTGGGATATTCTTCTAATTTATTAGCCATTTCAGCTAATGAGGATGGGTCTCTTATAGTTAATTATAATGCAGAGGGTGTAAGGACAGGGCAGTATGAGTTATTGGTAAATGCGAGAGATATCCATGGAAATTCAATTGAAATGCCCTATAGAGTTAAATTTGAGGTTGGACAAGTTAATAATAAACCTTCGGTCCTTGTATATCCAAATCCATTTAGGGGTTTTGTGAAATTTAACTTTGGTGATCTAAATAGTAAGTCCATAGTTATAGAGTTTTATAATAATAGTGGTCAATTTATTGATAGAGTGACTTCAAATGGTAGCCAGTCGGAGATATTTTGGTTCCCAGAAGATAAAACGGGCTTACTAATTTATAAGGCAAAAGTGACGTCTTTAACTGGGGAAATAACAGATTTTGCGGGTACAATTGTATCTTTATGAATATAATAATCACTTTATATTCGAAACAATAATCAATTCATAGTTATGGTCGGAAGCTTTTCTTATAAATTTCAGAGAAGTATTTGAGACAATTATTAATAGTGAGTTTCTACGATTATCGTATAAATTAAGAAACTTCATTATAATTACATTGGCGGTCAGGCTTGTAAATTCAGTATTATCGTGTAAGTTCTCAATACTGTTCATACCAATAGTCATAGGAGTGAACTTTTTATTTTATAGTACCGTACTTTGATCTTGTAGCGTAAACAAGCTATGGTTGAGTGGTGTTGACTTTTCTGAGATAAGGAGTTGGAGGAAGATTAAAGGTTTTGACAATAGAGATATTAATGATACTTTATATGGATTATCAAGAGGTAACAATGGATATAGTAGGTTCTCTTTTAACTTCTAATACCTAGTATTCCTAGATACCTCTTTTACCCCTAAGCACACCTTGTATTGTAAGGGAATAACTAAGGAGATAAATCATTTTATTTTTCAGTAAAATGGTTGACAAATTCATGATTGTCAATTTTATCTAACCAGATAGCTAGATAAACTGTGCGAGAAACATAAAACAACATACGATTGTAAACATATAGTTGTTGTTGATCATCTTTCAAAAGTTTTAAGGCTCGGAAAAATGTATTTCTATTCACATAATTCCAAACTTTTGAACTTGTCGATAGTAGGGGTTTACTTTGTTCATATAATCCGATAGCTGCGGTACGTCCATACATGCCAAAGTTACCTTTGGATCTTCGTAATCGTACTGATTCCGGTAATATTCCTTTCATCGCTTCTCTAAAATGGGCCCGTCTAATTCCATTCCCAAATTTTAACTCAGAAGGAGTAGATAGGCAAATTTCAAATAATGTTTTGTCATAAAAAGGAAAAATACATTTTACACCATAATAATATTCTAGTATGTAGATTTCCTCTTGAAATAGAACAGCTTGTTCTTGAAAAACATCATTATATTGTTCTGGATCTGTAATATACTCAGGATTTTTTATACTATGTATTGCATTTACTGAATTGCTGTTGAGTAGCTTTTGTTTCTTTAGATTTGGTTGTAAAATATTTTTAGGTAGCAAGAATTTATCTTTTATTTTTCTAAACAAACTATATATGAAAAAAGTATTTGGAATATTAAAAAAAAATTTAGCGTCCTTAACTAATTTAAATAATTCGAAGTAATTGAGTTTAGCCTTTTGTCTTGATAATAGGCTATTAATTGTTTTATAAACGGCTTCGATATGATCTTTGTCCCCAATATTTTGTAATATAAGATTGCTATCATTCAATAAAGCTTTAAGTTTAGTCCATTGCCGATTATCAAATAATCTTATTAGATAATCGCCTCCATATCCAACTATTCCGTCACCTGGGTGCCCACTAAAAAGGTTGGAACATCCTAATTCTTTTGCTTTTAACAACATTGATTGGTTAAAGGAGGATCCGTTCTGCATAAATTCTGGATGTCCATAAAGTCCTATATGTAGACTTGCACTTTCATGGAAATTTGATGTTGGAAGTACCTCGAAGTGCTTAGAATTTATTTTTTTTGACACTTCAAGTGCGTAATAGGATTCATCAGTTAGTTGAGTATTTGTTTTTGCATAGATTGTGTAAATAGGTATTTTGGAGTCACATTCATGTATCATCGAACTAATTGAAGAAGAGTCCAAGCCCCCACTTAATTGCGAGCAAACCTTGGAAATTCCTTTCATTCCATAAGAAGTAGATTGTTTAATTGCATTTTTGAACAAATCGGCAATCTCTGTCAGACTACTTTTTTGGATGGAGTCATTTAATTCAAATTGATTTTTTACCGTAGTTTTACAATGTTGAGAATTTAAATGTATCGTATAGCCTGGCAAAACTGTTTTGAAATATTTGTAAAAAGTTGAATCGTCGTAGGGAGCTGAATCTGCACCAAAGGTAAGGTATTGGGTCATTTTAGTACTATCCAATTCTAAGAAATCCTTAAAGCGATCCGTTGCAACCAATGAAGAAAGGCTAGAAGAAAAGGCAAAAAATTTATTTGGGATATGAATATAATAAATAGGTGTTATTCCAAATATATCCCTTGTAATTTGTATCTCTTTTGAAGCTATACAATAAATGATGGTAGTATCTTTAAAAAATGTATTATTTTGATGTTTTGTACCTAATTCAGTTTCGAATGCTTCATGATTTGGAAAATGACATACCGAATTGTCATCTATTGTATGACTATCAACTTTTCCATTGGTATGAATAATATTGAAGCGAAGAGTGTGGGGAACAGAGAGAGGAGAATTTAAAAATCCCACAAAATTTTTTCCAAAAGAAAATAAATTGTGGGATTTAATCTGCAAATTGTCTATTGATTCTTGGCTAAAATATCCAAAGAACATTTTTAGGAATTATAATAGCTACTAATCACTTAAACTTGGCTAGAAACATTGTTAGCATCCGTACTTCCTGGTTTGGCTCCTTTTGTCAACGTCTTCACATTCCCAATTTTATTTAAAACGGGCTTGCGGTAGCTTTTCTTTGCTGTGTTAGCGTGCGAGTTCATGTTTATCATGTTAGTGTTTTGTTAATATCCTTGATAGTATCCGTAGGTAAAAATACGTCTTTTTTAATTGCCTGCAAATTAAAGGATTAAATATATAAAAAAAAACATTTAATTTGTATTATTTATATATTTAATGTGGTGATGGGTGTCTATTTTAGAGGTTATTACCATAACTTAGAATCGTTCTGGTCTTATGAGTGCCCGATTCGATGATATAATTTCCGATACAAGCCTCATCCTGGCAATACTCGTAGTTGATCTGTTGGTCACTTACCAGCCCAGCTCCTAGACCATATTGTTTGATGCCTATGTACTTATTAATCAGCGAGGAGTCGCGCCGTTCTACTACGGTCAGGCTCCTGTCGAATGACAAGTCGCCAATGGCTAGAGGCTGGTCAATATCCTCATAATGGTACTTCCGTGGGTCTTGACTGTTATATAGGTTGCCATTCCATTCCAGACCCGAGCCCACTGGGAACACCAGCGAGAAGGTGGTTTGGTTATCGAGGTTTGTCAGGATTTTATCGGGAGACTTCGTGATGGCATATTCCTTAGTTTTTTGCCAATAATCGGCTTCAGAATTTCGTGTGTACCGTGCTACGATATAGGTCGTCGAGAATTCCGACTGTTCTGCGATACGGCTCACTTCGTCTTTCTCCTGCCAGGTCTTAACCACGGGGGCCGTTTGGCCTGCCGAGTACGTTGTTTCCGCTACCTGATAGACCTGGTATTGCCCGAGTTCCAATGGATAATAGGCATAGCTATCTATAGGCAAGGTATCGTCCTTCTGGCAGGCGTTGAACGCTATGCTTAGTAAGAAGGCAATAAACGGGGCCAATGGCCTTGTTAGTATAGGTGTTCTCACGGTATAGTGATGATGGTTTAAAATTTGGGATTACGCTCGGCTGGGATGGTGTTGTCCCCTAATAAAACTCCCCTTTTATAAGAAATAGTATGAAGCTAGCGTCTTTCTTCGATTTTCTTTTGCAAAAACCCTTGAAGCACCTCCAAGCCGGTGTCACAATGGGTATTATTATTGATAATGATGTCGGCCTCATAGCGTAAGGGCTCAATAAATTTGTCGTAAGTTGGCCCTACATGGTGTTCCCAGCGGTAGAGTACGTCGTTGAGGTCGTAACCCCTTTCATTATTGTCACGGATGATACGGCGCTTTATCTTGACATGCTCTTTGGCGTCAACAAAAACCTTGAGGTCGATTTGACGGGCAATCTCGGGGAAGAAAAAGACAAATATACCTTCAACGATAATGATGGGTTTTGGGGTGAAATATAATACTTTAGGCGCTATTTTTGGGTTGTTAAAGGTATATTCCGGATGTTCTATCGTCTTGCCCTGTTTTAAAAGGGAGAGGTGCTCCCCAAACAACTGGTGGTCGATGGTTTCGGGTAAATCAAAATTTTCTATCCCATTCAGGTCTTTGGGGATGCGGTGAATGGGGTGGTAGTAATTATCCTGGGAAATACGACAAATATCCTCTTCTGCAAAGGATTCGATCAGGGATTTCATAAAATATGTTTTGCCCGATGCACTTCCTCCGGTAATGCCTATTATAAAAGGCGCCTTCTCTTCTGTCATGACGTTTATTGGGGGCCCGTAATGGCCCTTTTACTTAGTTTGTTGATGCAAATTTCCATATATTCCGTATAGAAACAAGGGGCTAGATAGGGTAATATCCAGAATTTTTATTTTTCTACACGTATTAGCGCACTACCCTTGCCTATCCCCGTCCCACAGCCGCTTTTAAGGCTGCTGATTTTGTATTCCGTAGTTTTTTCTGGCGTTACGGTGATCAGATAGGGGTTCAGAAAAGTCCCACTGATGCTACTTCCATCGGATAGTGTAAAGGACCATGGAGGGAGGCCGTTTTTGAATTTGAGCATGATCCGTTTGGATTGGCCTGGCGCCACGATCCCCTGTCCCGATACTTCGCCTAATGCTTGATTAGGGGCAATAAGGTCGAGCTCAGCCTGGGTGCTCGACACCGCCGGTGACGAGGAGATAATGCGTATTAGCTGGGTTTTGATCGTATCCGTTTGAGCAATCCCCTTTAGCTGTACCTGCATAGCGGTAGGGGTTACGGTGGTGGGCAGGTCTACGAAACGCCCCGTTTTATCGGTGATTTGTACCACAAACCGATTATTAGCATTGAACCGGCCACTGGTCTTATAGGGGATTTCAATAGTTGAGCCCAAGCATGCCATATTCTGCGGCAGCCGATCGATATGGATAGACACTGGTGGGCTCTTTACCGATACTTTGGCTTGTCCCGAAAAAGTCCCAACCCCACAGAGGCCACCGGCAGAGCTAATTTGGTAAACCGTGTTGTAGAGGGGTTTGATCTTGATCTTATGGGGAGACTCCAAAATATTATTCTCGTAAGTTCCATCAGAAAGTAGAACGAACCAAGGCCCTTCTCCACTGAACTTAACCGTGAGTTCGCCGGTCTGGTCCTCGTCTAGGTGCAATGAGTCCTTCAATAAGGTTGTAACGGTGGGTTCTACTAGGCTAATGTTGGTAGCTTGGCTGTACAATACAGGAGCAGTTGAGGCTACCCGCAATTTATAATTGCCGTGTTTGTAGCTGGCTGGAATTTGGGTGACTAGCTGTCCGCTAGAATCAGGAGTAGAAATACTCTTAAATACGCCACTCTTATCGGCCAGTTGGATTACAAATTTATTCCCTTTATTATATTTTCCGGTGGCGTTAATTGGAACTTGGAAAGGGATACCACTGCATACCTTGGCATATTTATCTGAATCCTTTAGCTCAAGCTTCGGTTCAGGGTTGTCGTCGACGTTGACGATAACTTGTCCACTGGCTTGCCCACTACCACATGCATTGGCAATACCCTGAATCGTATAGGCTTTCACTGCTTGTGGCCTCACCCTTACATAATGAGGGTTGGAGAGCGTTTGCATGACCGTCGTGCTGTCCGATAATTGGAAAGACCAGGGAGCCGCACCGCTCAAACTCACCTTCAGAGAAGCTTCTTGCCCTGGCATGATGCGTATGGTTTGGCTGCCATCGATTACCGATAATTGTGCCTGTGGCTTGTCTAAGAGTCGCAGTTCGACTTGGTTGCTCTTGGCAATGGGGATGGTACTGACGACCTGCAGCCTATAGGTTTCACCACCGTTTTTATATGAAGGGATTACGGCTTGTATGGGGCTTTTTTTAAATGGTTTCGAAATGCCTACCGCTTTTCCTTGGCTGTCGATTAGCTGAGCTATAAATGTATTGTCCTCATCGTAGGGCCCCACCGGTTGGAAAGGGATGGATATGGTGGTGCCTGGGCATACCGATAGAAAGTCCATAGAGGGAAGCTGTATTTGGAAAGTATATAAGGTGTCTGCCTGTCCTTTCAGCTCCTTCTCTAAGGCCTCTTCGGCCTCCTTTTCGGTTACTATTTGGGTGGTGTCGGAAGTAGAGACCGCCGGCGACTGGGCTTGTGCGCTACTCACCAGCAACACATAGATTAGCAACAGCAATGGGTAACGATTCATGGAACAAGGTATGGATAGTTCAAAACGAAAGTGTAAGGTAATTAGGGCATCGCAATTAACTTGCCGCCTCTCAATACGGGAACGATGTCGTATAGGTCGGTTTGAAGACAGTAGGAGATATCCTTTTGTATTCCTAGCCGCTGCAAGCGACGTACATGGGACGAGTTCGCTACGCTAGCCAAAAGGTTGTGTCTACTTTCTTGGTACAGCCGCTGGGCCATCAGGGTGCCATCTTCCAGTAGCATAAATTGTTCCTGAAGTGCATCGGCCAAGGCACCAGCGAAGAGGGTATCTTCAAGGTTAGGTCGGCCTTTCCAGCCTGCGCAAAGGACGGTAACATCGTAAACTTCCGACCTTAAATAATTGGCTAAGGCGCCTAAGTTTAAGAAAGATCCTACCAATACCTTTACAGCCGTTGCCTTGGCTTTAGTGATCGACAAAGTCCCGTTGGTGGTTGTCATGGCAATTTCGGCGCCAATAAGGTTATCGGCCATGTAGCTAAAAGGCGAGTTGTCCAACTGAAAACCCTCCTCTTTTTTAGCATTCCGTTCGGCAGCACCTATCATCCCTCTTTCTTGCAATAGGCGGCACTCCTCAAGGGTGGCAACGGGGGTAATGCTCTTGACCCCATAGGCTAGGCCCGTTACCATACAGGAGGTAGCCCTAAAAATATCCGCCACCACGACTATGGAGTTGGATAGGTTATGTAGGTGTAATAATTCAGGAGTTAAACAAACATCTAGTTGTTTCATTAATTTGGGGCCTTGTTACTGGAAAAATAATGTGGATATACGATCAAAAATGAGTTAAGAAACGAAAGGGAGTTTTACCACTTGCGCTTTTAACAATCGATCGCGTACTTTTACAAAAATAGGAGTGCCTGGCTTGCTGAGGGTAGTAGGAACCATTCCAAGGCCTATTCCCTTTTGAAGCGTAGGCGACTGGGTGCCCGATGTTACTTCCCCAATCGGAAGCCCTTCGGCATCGCAGAGTTCATAATGCCCCCTAGGAATTCCTCTGTCTATCATTTCAAACCCAACCAACTTCTGTTTGATCCCAGCCTCTTTTTCTTTCTTTAAGCTTTCGCTATTGACAAAATCTTTGCTGAATTTGGTCACCCAGCCAAGGCCTGCCTGTAAAGGGGAGCGCTCGTCATTCAGGTCGTTGCCGTACAAACAGTAGCCTTTTTCTAGGCGCAGTGTGTCTCTTGCCCCCAAGCCGATGGGCTGAATTCCTAAAGAAGCACCAGCTTCAAAAATGGCCTTCCATACCTTTTCTGCATGGTCGTTAGGGACATATATTTCGAAACCTCCTGACCCGGTATAGCCGGTAGCGGATATCAGAACGTCGGGTACACCGGCGAAGTCGCCTATTTGAAAAGTATAATAGGGCATATTGGCTAGGGCCACCGCAGTGAGTGGCTGTATGGCTTCAGCGGCTTTAGGCCCTTGAATAGCGAATAAGCAGGTGTTGTCCGAGATGTTTTCCATCGTCACACCTTCTGTGTTATATTGCTGTATCCAGTTCCAGTCTTTCTCGATATTAGAGGCGTTTACTACCAGCAAGTATTCGTCGGCTTTGATGCGATACACCAGCAGGTCGTCCACTACTCCTCCTTGTTCGTTTGGTAAATAGCTGTATTGGACTTTGCCATCTACCAATACCGAAGCATCGTTAGCCGACACCTTCTGTATCAAAGCGAGGGCTCCAGGGCCTTTGAGGGTAAACTCCCCCATATGTGATACATCGAATACACCCACGTTATTGCGAACGGCATGGTGCTCGTCCATATCGGAGCTATAACGTACCGGCATTTCAAAGCCAGCAAATGGGACTATTTTGGCGCCCAGATCAACGTGTATCTGGTGTAAAGGAATGGTTTTCATTGTAGACGCTTATTTACTTAATAATTTGCAAAAATAGTCAATGCCAACCAAAGGCTCACAAATTTTATATAAGGACTTCGTTCCAAACGTTTCGGATCATCATCGGGTACGGCTCCTCGCCAAGCAACAGGTGGCGGGTGGGTCGGTCGTCGTTAGGGGTTGGTGCGGTATTTATTGACCTTGGTACACAGGGGGATTGTTCCATGCGTTTTTAGAAGGGGAGGGAGGAAAGAGAAACTTGCAAGTACCGTTGAGCTATGGGCTCCAATAGGGCGTGGGCTCCACTGAAGTGATAGGTTCTATGCCTGTGGCTGAGTCTTTCTCCTTTATTTAGGAAGTGAGCGGCCGAGCTGGATTCCAATTCATAAAAAGGGCCCATTTGGCTGCCGTCCTCTAGTGGGCCATCGTTATAGGCGTTTAACACATCGCCTGCATAAGGGTGGGTGTGGTGCTCCCAGGTCGACTTGAGGTAAGCACCATTCTTATCTAAGTCATAAGTCACTATGGTGAGCAAGCCTTGTTGCCGGTCGTAGCTTCCAACGATCGGATGGGCCAGGGAGGGTGAAAGCCCGATTTTACTCCTATATTGCCCATCGGCCCGAAGAAATAATGCCTTTTCGGCCACCACCAGTCGGTCGGAGGGGATGGGGCCGAAATAATCGGCTGTGAGCCCATTTTGTATATTACCATCGAAAGGGACTATGATGGTCGTAGTGGCTGAGGGTTTAAACATGCCTAAAATCCATATTCCAATGGCCCCGGTAGACGGAGCCCAGTCGGCTCCATGATTGGTAAGCGCATTGGTGGATTCATATCCTACTACCTCCAAGTTGGCTAGGTTAGCCAGTGTAAAGGTGTTCTGAATGTCCTTGTGATTGAGGATTCGAACTTTGCGATATATCTCAATGTCGAATGGTGTTCCTGAGTGATTTTTAAGGGCGGCACGCTTGGAAAAGCTCGCCATTTCGTCATTTCTTTCCAGGCGTTCAAAGGGCTCCGAATCGATAACGGGGGGAGTTTGCCAATGCTCGAAATCGAAGGAACTGCCAGGTGCGAAGTAAAGGGAAAATTGTCCGCCTTCGGGAGAGAGCCAGAGCCGATCTTCCCCACCAAAGGCGTTCATATGTGGGCCGAGTGCACCCGAAGCAATAAGCTCGTAGTTGATCCAGCCATAGCTATTCCCTTCCTTTCCTCCAGCAGTACTGGTCATCACCCGGCCTTGGTAGTCGGGTGCCACAGCGACCATGGCTTTGGGGTTATCAGCCGCTTGTAAGAGAATGGTATCCTGATGTTTTTGTAAAAAATCGAGGTCGTGGCCAAAGCTGCCTTCTGAATGTTTCATATCTTTAAAGTAATCTATATATCCTGGTTCGTATCAACAGGGGTACGTTTCTCAAGTCCTAAGTTACTATCCTCAGGGTGGTTTATTTTTTATTTTCCTAAGAAGCTCCTGTAGTCCGTTAAAATGGCTGTAGTAGGGAAACCCGCAGGCCCGAATTGCGGTCAAGGAGCCGTCCCCGATCTAGGCTCCAAGCGAGTTTAAGCTGGGTCAGATAACGTTTGTTAAATAGCCATTCGGAAGTTAATAATACAGAAGTTTGTGGTATGGCGGGTGTTATAGGGGAGTCGTTAGTGCCTCTGTTGCGGGAATAGGATATCCTACAGGCCATGTGGAGGTCGGCCATCAAGTCGGCCTTTACGGCCAAATACCATACCTGAATCCGCGTATTTGGGAAATAATAGGGGTGACTCCTGCTCACCTCTTCGGTAACTTCGGTGCGTGGAAGCAGGAATGGAGAGCCTAAGCTTCGCTGTCGATAGGTCCAGCCCTGCGCATATTGCGAATGGTTAAAGTAGTTGTCATTTCCCTGAAATATGGAATGGTTTCGTAAAAAAGTACTTCCACTCTGTGAAAGCGTATGGAGGTATTCGAACGCCAACTTGCGGATGGCAGGAAATCGGTAGGGCGACCTTTGAGGCTTCCAGGATAGTCCATACAGCCCATCGGGAATATTTTGGAGGGCGGCACCCGAAACATCTTCAAAGGGGTGTTGATGGTAAAACAGGACCATTCCTTTAGGGCTATTCCATTGTAGGGCGAGCTCGTAGGTGCCCATATGGTTTCCGATGCGGTAGTCCTGATCGAAGGCCGTTAAGTTTGCCGATGCCTTGGGCTTAGTCCCCAGTAGTATGTTGTTCCAATAACGGAGTGATGAGGGGAGCTTTCCATCCAATGCGATGTCGGGGCGGGATTTGAGGTACTCGGCCTCTCCTCCCCATATGACCTGGTGATGAGTCCCCAAGAACACTTTGAAAGGGTGTTTTGATTGGCCAATTTGGAGATAAAGATACTTCTGATGCCAATATGATTTTTTAATATAATCGTCGTTATTAATTCCAACTCCAAAGCCCATATTGATGGAAAAGAGCTGGTTCCAAGGTCTCAAAGGGACGAAATTTCTGCTCGATAACAGGACCCGTGGCCTTGGAAGGGCGTTGGCCGACTGAATAAAGTTGCCAGAAGATAGGGTGCTGTCGGATAGTCCTACTTGGGCTTGACTCCTTCCTACATGGAGTTCCCACGGTCCGTAGCTAATGCCAGCGTTGGCTTCAGGCAATAGTAGGCCAAAATTCCCAAGGCTCCGGTTAAGAACCGGTTGCAGGGCTATGGTGTAATCCCACTTTTGGCTGCTATCGATCTTCTGATAGGGACGGCTCCATCTTAACCGAACAGAGGAAGCTACAGATCCTTCTGGTGTAGTGCCATACCGGTTCGTTGTGAACCAGAATGGGGCATGCGTCCGCTCATTGGCGTAAATATCCATTTGCAAACTGGATTGCCATTGTGTAGCTGATGTTTGTGCCTGAGCACAAACATCGATACCAATGAGTAACAAGCAGAACAGTAGTAACTTTATCAACATTCAGTTGCGGGTATAATGATGATTGTACCGCATTTGCCATGGCCAGATGCAGGATCAAATATGCCTTATTAAACTGTTTTACCCAAATTATTAAATAGATTGATAAAATTCACAATAAAAACTTAATGTTGATTTTAGTATTTAGGGGTATCTGATCGGGATCGAAAACCTAATTTATACGGAAATACGCTGGGTACAAGGCTTTATTCGTGCAAATAATTTCCATATCCTACCACCAAAATGGAGATGATGATGGCCAATATTCCATAAATAATGGTGGATAAGGTTTTACGGCTTACTCCTTTCCATTCCTTAAGGATGAGGCCCCAAGCATTGGCCACTAGAATGATAAATGCCATATGGAGAATCCAGGAACTAGGACCATTACCTAGCTTGCTTTCGCCCATGCCATAGAAGAAAAATTGTAAGAACCAGGTGGTGCCGGCCAAGGCTGAAAAAAGATAATTTGAAGCCAGGGGTGTTTTGGGGTTGGTATAGTCGCCAAAGCTTTTGTTGCGGTAGTTCAGTAACATACACCAGAGGAAGTTGGTGGTAAGCCCGCCGAGCATGATGACGATATAGGTAACGTTGTTTTGATATAGAAATTCGCCCGCTCCGGGATTGATATTTTGCCAGAGATGGTTGGCCTCTTCGGCCATGGACTTGCCGGAATCAATACCGAAAGCGAAACAGGCACTAAGTATACCCGAAATAATGGACACGAATAGTCCCAACCCCAATTTGAATTCTGTTTCTGGCAGATCGGTTCCTTTCCCCTTGAGGTCTCGGTCTTTCATTGATCCTGCCCAGCCGCATATTACGATGCCTATCACGCAGATCAAGAGGCCTAGGAGAACCATCTGTCCCCAGGTGTTGGTAACCAGGTCATATATAGAGTCTTTGCCAGCAGTAGGGACGTAATAATAGTAAATAGAGGGTATAAGGGCCCCAAAAACGGAACATAGGCCCAATATGATACTACTACCCAAGGAGACCCCCAGATAGCGTACCCCGAGCCCATAGGTAAGGCCGCCAATGCCCCAAAGAACACCAAAGATATAGGTGACCCAAATGACGGTATCACTGGCATGAGCCAGGATGTCCCAAAAGTCAGGAATGGTGAGATAAGCCGCTACGGGAGGGACAATAAGCCAGGAAAATAAGCCTCCCACTATCCAGTAACTCTCCCAAGACCATCCCTTTACTTTTTTGTAAGGTATATAAAAACTGCCAGAGGCAAAGCCTCCAAAAAAATGAAAAATAACACCTAAAATTGCTTGCATTGCACGAGGTATTGATGGTTTTAAAAAATTCTAGAAATGGAATTTGTCCATAAATTACCCTGAAAGATGCAATGTGCTATTGAAAGAGCCATCCTGTACCGTACTGCCTTCTATAAATTAGAAATTATTCTTCCGAAAAAAGTTGAGCTTCTAGGTCGTCCATAGTCCCGTCGTCCGAAACAAACAATTCCCTAGGTTTTCTACCGGACTCGGGATTGATGGTCATAAAATTCCGGTACTGCTCATCGGAAATTAAACGGAGTTGCAATGCCCGTTTAAGAACCATGGGAAAGGGGACTCGAAAGAAAGTCGCAATGTCGGAGGCCAGAAATTCGGGAATCTTGACGATATCCTTCCTAAAGAAACTTTCCACCTCTTTTAATGGAAGTAAAGCCTCAAAAACAAGCTGTTCGGATCTATTAAAGAGAGATTCTGCTGTGGTATAAAGGGAGTGTAGGCCCAGGGATACGGTAAGTAGGTGAATCTGGTAGTTGCGCTCCGTTGCTTCGGTGGCGGCATTGACGAAAATCCACCCTTTTTGTTGAAAAATGGCGGAAAAGCCTTTGAATTCAGCCTCACATCCATGGAGCTGGGCGATCTTCATTCCCTCCGGATAAGGGAGTTTATGGCCTATATGGGCTACAATATCCTGAGCAAACGATATGTCGGCCACCTCACCTGGAGGCTCTATGATCCACTCTTTCTGGACGAGTCGCTGAAATAAATCGTCGGCCAATGGGTGGTGTTGTAGCTGGCCTAGGCGGAGTACAATACGGTTTGCATGTACGGAGAAATCCAACGGGAGCTGGTTTTTAGGGAGCTTTTTAGCCATGACCGGGTAACTTATAAGATGATGCGCCTATCAAAGATACGGGTTAAATTGCTCGAAGACAATAAGCTAAAGGTGTTTTAGTTCCAAGTTAAGGTGTTGAGTAGATGCACCATATCTTGTTGGATAAAGTCGATGGCAGGAGCCAACGAATCGTTCTTTACCGCAGTCGGAAAATAGATGGCACCTCTCAAAAAATGGCGGCTGCTGTCGGTGGTATAGAACTGATACGGGCTTGGTACGGGGCCTTCTATCTTGAAAATGATGGCCGTTTTGCCGGTTTTCGACAGTACGCGTTGTTCTTGAATGGAGGAGGCCCTTATCTGGTGCTTTGCTGCGAGCTTATAGCTGTCGTCTATATATTGATGCAAAAGGGTAGGGTTTCCGTTCAGAGGCTTGTAGGTGATCTGAATATTAGCGTCTATATCGGGGTAATGAATGAAGATCCAGTCTTTGCCAGCCGTTTTGAAGGTGTCGGGAAGGACTTGGGCCCATCTTGATACGTCGAATTGATAGGGGTATTTTTTATCGACTTTCACGTACCGGTGTGCGGGTAAGTTAAGCCGGTTATAGCCCTTAGGTTTGGGGGCATAGTAGGCCTCTTTTTGCTGGCCACAGCCTGCTACTAGAATGAGGCAAGCCCAAAGTATGGTGTAAAAATAAGTAGGTGTGAATTTCATTTTAAGCCATCTGACAAGTCACAAAGCTAACGAAATCCTTGGGTTTTTATTGAAATGGGGCCCGTGCTGACTCTCAAAAATAATTGAGTGAACAATTCCGGGCCCCATGCTGAACATTATTCGACGGTCACCGATTTGGCTAGGTTTCGGGGCTGATCCACGTTTCGTCCCCGCATGACAGCGATGTAGTAGGACAGCAACTGTAGAGGGATAACCGATACCAAGGGGGTCAGAAGCTCATGTACCTGAGGAACTTCTATAACGAAGTCGACCATGCCTGGTATCCGTGTATCACCTTGGGTAATAATGGCGATGACCCTGCCTTTTCTGGCCTTCACTTCTTGAATGTTGGATACAATTTTATCATAGGATCCATCCTTGGTGGCTAGGAAGACCACGGGCATATCTTCGTCGATCAAGGCGATTGGCCCGTGTTTCATTTCGGCAGCGGGGTATCCTTCTGCATGGATATAGGAGATTTCCTTCAGCTTTAGGGCGCCTTCTAGGGCCACGGGGAAATTGAGCCCCCTTCCCAAATAGATGAAGTTGCGGGCATAGGTAAATATAAAGGCGATTTCTTTGATTTTGTCGGCGTATTCAAATACCTGTTGCACCTTAGTCGGTATGGTCTCTAGCTCAATGAGCAGCTGCCTATAGGTGTCTTCGGTGAGGGCGCCTTTACGTCTGGCCACGGCAATGGCCATTTGGGTTAGTACGGTCACCTGGGCCGTAAAGGCTTTGGTGCTAGCAACTCCTATTTCGGGCCCAGCGTGGGTATAGGCTCCGGCATGGGTGGCACGGGCAATGGACGAACCGACCACGTTGCAAACTCCAAAAATGGTAGCCCCTTTGGACTTGGCGAGTTCTATGGCCGCTAGGGTATCGGCGGTCTCTCCCGATTGGGAGATGGCTATCACCACGTCATTCTCGCCAATGACTGGGTTACGATACCTAAACTCGGATGCATATTCCACCTCTACATTGATGCGGGCCAGCTCTTCAAAAAGATACTCAGCCACTAGTCCAGCGTGCCAGGATGTTCCGCAGGCTACGATCACGATTCGGTCGGCCTGGGCGAGCTTGTTCATATAGTTCTCTAGTCCCCCCAGTTGAAGGTGTCCTTCACTGGCTATGAGCCGACCGCGCATACTGTCGGCTATAGAACGTGGTTGCTCGAAGATCTCCTTGATCATAAAATGATCGTAGCCCCCCTTCTCTATGGTGGCGAGTTCCATTTCGAGCTTTTGAATATAAGGAATGGTAGGAAGGTTGTCTAGGTCGCTAATGGTCAGTTTATTGTCCCGTACCATTGCTACTTGGTAGTCGTCGAGGTATACCACATCTTTGGTGTACTCTATAATGGGGGTAGCGTCGGAGGCGAAAAAGAACTCGTCTACTCCTAGCCCTATCACCAGTGGGCTTCCTTTGCGAGCGGCTATCAGCTGCTGTGGGGCATCACGGTCAAGAATCACGATGGCATAGGCCCCTACAATTTCTTTTAATGCGATACGAACCGCTCCTTCGAGGTTCTCCCCAGTCTCTTTGCGGATCTCTTCGATAAAGTGGATCAGTACCTCCGTATCGGTATCACTGGCGAATTGGTGTCCCTTTTTAAGTAGGTTTTGTTTTATCGCCCCATAGTTTTCTATGATCCCGTTATGGATGATGGCCAAGGAGTGGTCGTTCGAGAAATGGGGGTGTGCATTACGGTCATTGGGCTCCCCATGAGTGGCCCACCGAGTATGGCCTATCCCCACGGTCGAAGTCGTTGGTTTGTCGGCCATGATGGCTTCCAGCTCCGAGACTTTCCCCTTTTTCTTATAAATGTTCAATTGGTTGCCGTCTATTAGCGCTACACCCGAACTATCATACCCTCTATATTCAAGCCGCTTCAATCCTTTCACTACAATAGGGTAGGCCTGCTTATTTCCAATGTATGCTACAATTCCGCACATCTTCTTTTCGATTTAAATGACTTGATCGAGTATCTTAAATGGATGCAAATTAATGGGAAAAATAGGGCTATATCAAATGTTTTGGAATAGAATAGGTCAATTAACACTCCTAAGTTAAGGGTGTTCGAACACAATTATTTATTAAATATTTTTAAAAAATAATATAGCTAATTGGGGGGGAGATACTAAAAAAGCCTCCTCCATATTCTTGGAAGAGGCTTTTTTAGAAGGATGCTCTGAGGATTAGTTCAGTAGATCCGTATACAAATTGTAGTACGACTCGGAGAAGTTAGCCTCCTCTTCGTCCAACTCTACCTTTTTAGGGGTTTCATTGAAGATTTGATTCAATAGCTCGCCACAATTCTCTTCGGCTTTCAGTACGGCATCCGCATAGGCGCAGCCAATTTTCACAAAGCCTTCAAAGTCGGCAGAATGCAAATGTGCTAAGGCCTCATCGCTTACATCCATGGCCTTGGCCTTGGATTGAAGGTCGGCGTCGAATTTATAATCGAAAGCGTTATTATGAACCGTGAATACGCTCTTGGTATCCTTAAACATCGGATCGTTCCGATAGGTTGTCTTCAAATACATGGGGATTAGGGCGGTCATCCAGTCGTTACAGTGAACGACATCGGGGGCCCAGCCTAATTTTTTGACCGTTTCGAGTACTCCTTTGCAAAAGAAAATAGATCGTTCGTCGTTGTCATCATAAAAATTGTTTTCTTTGTCGAAGAAAACAGATTTACGGTGGAAATAATCGTCGTTGTCGATGAAATAAACCTGTAATTTAGCGTTTGGAATGGAAGCGACCTTGATAATCAAGGGTTTTTCTTCGTCTCCAACGGTAATATTTATTCCTGAGAGTCTAACTACTTCATGAAGCCGGTTTTTGCGCTCATTGATAAGACCAAATCTTGGGACCAAAATCCTGATTTCGGCTCCTCGCTCCTGCATTGCTTGTGGCAGCCTGCGCACATAATCAGCAACATCGGTAGTTTGAAGGAAAGGATTGATTTCACTGGCTACATACAAAATTCGTAGTTTCTCCATAGATATTAGCAGTTTGTGAAAAAAAGTTTTGCAAAATTATACAAAAAAAATCGCATTTTCAAAAGATATTCCAAACTAATTATGATATTGCAGGCATTTTCCTTTAAATTGCCCAGTTGCTTCCGCGCTCAGGAAAGGTCCTTTGGCGTCCATTTTTTATGACTCCTAGTGCCAGAAGCCAACCGGTCATCCCGTTCTTTTAATACCTTCAAGTACCCGGAATGCACGTATTTACCACTGTTTCTGAGCTGCAGGGCTATCTCCAAGCGGCACGCTTCAATAACCAGTCTGTAGGCTTAGTAGCCACTATGGGGGCTCTTCACAGGGGGCATATTTCGTTGATTGAGGCGGCCCTCTCCGAAAATGAGGTAGTCGTATGCAGTATCTTTGTGAATCCTACCCAGTTCAATAACCCCGAAGACCTGGTAAAGTACCCGCGTAGTGAACAGGAGGACCTCGCCTTGTTGCGAAAAGCCGGTTGCCAGGTAGCATTTGTTCCTCTGGTGTCGGAAATGTACCCGACGCCAAGCATTCTTCAGATGGACTTTGGGCCTATAGCTCAAGTGATGGAAGGGAAATCGCGCCCTGGGCACTTTAACGGAGTGGGGGTAGTGGTATCGAAGCTTCTGCATATGATCATGCCTGACAGGGCCTATTTTGGCCAAAAGGACCTACAACAAGTGGCAATTGTCGAACAGCTGATTCGGGATCTTTCATTCTCCGCTCAGCTCGTGGTTTGTCCTACCCTTCGCGAGGAGTCGGGGTTGGCCATGTCATCCCGTAACAAAAGGTTGTCGGACGAGGAATTGAAGCTGGCTGCGCTGATCTACCAAAAGCTTGCAGAAGCGAAAAATCAATTATTGTCTGGCATATCCATTCCTCAAGTTATAGCTTCTATCGAAGCGTATTTCAACCAAATTCCTGAATTTAGGCTAGATTACTTCGAGATAGTGGACCGGGAGACCCTCCAGCGGGTCGAGGGGCTCGCCGAAGGCCAGTCGGTGGCATTATGCATCGCCATCTATTTGGGTGATGTACGGCTAATCGACAATCTGGTGATAGACTAAAACTGGCCGCCCCTCGGGAAGGAACGGCCAGTGCTTTAAGTAAAGGGATGGGGCGCCATTAGAGCTTCCAGTCGCCTCTATATTTGCGTTTTACGAATTGGTTGGCTGGCTCGAAATTGGTAATTTTCATGCTCTTGCCATCCCATAATAGTTTCTTTCTTCCAGGATAATCGAAGCCCTTGCCATTGGCCTTAGTTTCGCGAAGGTTGTAGCTCCGTATGGCTAGGTTACCCATTATTACCGTTTCGGTAAGCGGGCCCGAGTAGTCGAACGAAGAGGTAAGTGCCTTATGTTCCTTACTCTTAAAGCCTGCCTTACAGGCGTCTACCCACGAAGTTTGGTGCCCATATTCGGGCATAGAGGTATATTTGTTTTCGAAAGCGCCTTCTGGCATTTCGATCTTCTCTCCCGACTTCATGTAAATTTTGGGGTTACGGCCATAGGTTCCACAGGTCATTACACCTTTTTCGCCTATCATTAACACACCATTGCTGCTATCATCTTCACCTAAAGGTTCGTTGGCAGGGATCCATTCGGGGTGGAAGGGACGTAGACCGCCATCATGCCAAGTCATTTTGAGGTTGGACTTATTGACCTTGGTCGACGGGAACTGAATTTCTACCCGCGAAGAAGGTGGGCACCCTTCTGGGATGTACTCTGGCGACCAGTCCTTAATAAAGACGGCTCCGGCGCTACATTCTACCGCGGTAGGGTAGCCAAGTTCGAAAATACGGAAGGGAGAGTCGATTAGGTGACAGCCCATATCGCCCAGAGCACCGGTTCCGAAGTTCCACCAGCCTCTCCATTTGAAAGGATGGTAAGCAGGAGTATAGTCTACAAATTCGGATGGTCCTAGGAACAAGTCCCAGTCTAGGGTACTTGGAATGGGTGACTTTTCGGTGGGCACGGGTATGCCCTGCGGCCATACGGGACGGTTGGTCCATACCTCTACCTCACTCACATTTCCGATGAGGCCTTTCTTAAACCAGTCGACCATTTGCTGCTGACCGGGATTGGAGGCTCCTTGATTACCCATTTGGGAAACGAGCTTGTACTTACGAGCCGCCTCGGTAAGCATGCGAGCCTCGTAGATATCGTGGGTTAAAGGTTTTTGAACATACACATGCTTACCGGCTTGCATCGCTGCCATGGCTATAACGGCATGCGTATGGTCGGGTGTGCTAATGGTAACGGCGTCGATGTCCTTGCCCATTTCGTCGAACATCTTCCGGAAGTCTTTATACTTTTTAGCGGTTGGGAATTTCTCAAAGCTCCTTTTGCCTTGTTCCCAGTCTACATCACAGAGGGCCACAATATTTTCAGCACCATTGTTCCAGGCATTGGCAATGTCTGAAGTTCCCTTGCCTCCTATACCAATTCCCGCAATGTTTAGCTTGTCGCTAGGCGCTTTAAATCCTTTTCCTAAAACGTGGCGAGGTACAATGAAAAAGCTACCGACAGCGGCTGCAGAACTTTTTAATAAAAAATCGCGGCGGGTAACCGGATTTATCTTTTTTTCTTCACTCATGACTTAGATGGGGTTAGTAGATTTTTTTTGTATGCAGGATTAAAAGTCGCAAGGTGAGCGTTCATACTGAAATTATTTTTTTGTTAACCTTATAAAGTAGCCCATCTTATCTGTTTTATATACGATTAAAGTCCTATTAGATACCATGGCTTAGGGGGTTGTTTTTTAGGACAAAATGGCTTCCTTGCAGCGGGGGGCAGGCCCAGATGGGCTCTTGGATGCCCTGCTACACGAGGCAATACGCTGGATTTGAAAAGGCTGCTTAGCTAGCAGGATGCCGCTGGTTAGAAAGGTCGGGGAGGGGGCTTACGGAAGTCCAGCCTCCGTCTACCACCAGGCTTTGTCCGGTGATATGTCCCGATTGGGGAGAACATAAGAACAAAGCTGCATGGGCAATGTCTTCGCAGATGGCCGGGCGGCCCAAGGGAGTTATAGCCGACCACATCTTGGGGTAGGTGGGGTCATCTTTGAGGGTACGCTCGGTTAGGGTGGCCCCGGGGGCTACTGTATTGATCGTGATGCCATGGGGCGACAGTTCCAAGACGAGGTTTTTTGCCAGCATCTCTAAGCCTGCCTTGGTCATCGCATAGGCGCCCAGATTCTGATGCGCCTGATGTCCTACTACCGACGACATCAGGAGGATCCGTCCGCCCGATTTTTGGAGTCTCATCTGCCGTGCAGCCGCTTGGGTGAGCAGAAAGGTGCCTACCATATTTACGTCCAGTACTCTGCGGAGGTCGGCCGTTGGGTATTCAAAAAAATCGCCAAAGAGGGTAATGCCTGCATTGGCCACGGCGATAGTCAGTTTTCCGAAGCAGTTGACGGCCTCTTGTACTAGGCCGTCGATGGTGGTAGCTAGAGAGGCGTCGCCAGGGAATGCGATACATTCACCGCCTTCGCTGCGAATCTTTTCAGAGGCCTCTTTGGCGAGCCGTTCATCGAAGTCGTTAAGAATGATTCCCGCGCCTTCTAAGGCCATTTGTCGTGCTATTTCGAAGCCTATGCCTTGCCCAGCACCGGTAATTATGGCTACCTGATCTTGAAATTGTAGCTTGTTCATGATCTTTTTTGTCATTCAGGATTCTGTCAAAGATACGGGTTGGCAGGTGGTAACTGCTTAAGGGTAGCCTCTTTCTCATCGGCTAGTGGATGGGAAAGAGGCTGCCGATTTGGTTAAACACCTTGGAGTTAGTGGGAATCGCGCGTGACTTTATCGCCCGAGCCACCCCGTAAAAAGTCTAAGTCGGCACCTTGATGGGCCTGCATGACGTGATTGAGATGCAGCTTCACATAGCCACGGTTATAGCCTAGTTCCAGCGGCTGGAAGTCGGCCCGGCGCCTTTCTAACTCTGCATCGCTCACCTCGAGGATCAGGCTTCGATTGGCTACGTCTAGGGCTATCATATCTCCATCTTTTACCAAGGCCAAGTTACCACCGACAGCGGCTTCAGGGGAAACGTGTAGGACCACCGTACCAAAGCCGGTGCCACTCATCCGTCCATCGGAAATGCGTACCATATCCACTACACCTTTCGCCAATAGCTTTTTAGGAAGCGACATATTGCCTACTTCTGGCATGCCTGGGTAGCCCTTAGGGCCTACATTTTTTAGGACCAAGATGCTGTTATCGTCGACGGGCAGGTTGGGGTCGTCGAGTCGGGCCTTATAATCGTCGATATCTTCAAATACGATAGCGGGCCCTCTGTGGTTCATGAGTTCGGGCTTTAGGGAGGCGGAGGGTTTTATAACGGCCCCATCCTCGCATAAGTTACCCTTTAGGACGGCCAAGCCGGTGAGGTCCTTAATGGGCTCGGCTAAGGTGGCGATCACGTCGGTATCGAAACATTCGGCAGTGGCGGCATTCTCTGCTATGGTTTTTCCATTGGCCGTGATGGCCTCTTGGTGCAGCAGTCCTAGCATCTCTTTCATCACTACAGGAAGCCCGCCAGCATAGTAAAAGTCTTCCATAAAGTAGCCTCCTGAGGGCTGGAGATTGAGCAATAAAGGAACCTTCTCACATAAGGCATTGAAGTCCTCCAGGGTGAGGTCGACCCCTATTCGGCCGGCTATAGCGAGCAGGTGGATGACAAAATTGGTAGATCCCCCTATGGCAGCGTTGAGCATAATGGCATTTTCGAAGGCCTGCCGGGTTAAAATATCCGATAAGCGAAGGTCTTCTTTGACCATCTGTACGATGCGGCGACCCGATAAATGTGCGATTACCTTGCGGCGTGAGTCGGCAGCGGGAATGGCGGCGTTTTCGGGCAAAGTAAGTCCTAAGGACTCCACCATACAGGCCATGGTGGAGGCGGTACCCATTACGGCACAGTGGCCATTGCTACGGCACATACAAGCTTCAGCATTGGAGAGTTCATCCTGAGAGATTTCGCCCTTTCGGTGCATTTCCGAGAATCGCCACACATCGCTAGTTCCGATACTTTTGCCTCGGTATTTGCCAGTAAGCATAGGGCCTCCAGACACTACGATGGTAGGAATATTGACGCTCGCAGCTCCCATGACGAGTGAAGGAGTGGTCTTGTCGCATCCACAGAGTAGCACTACCCCATCTATGGGGTTGGCTCGTATAGATTCCTCAACATCCATGCTGGCTAAGTTCCTATACAGCATGGCCGTGGGCTTGATCAGGGTTTCGCCGAGCGACATCACCGGAAACTCTACCGGGAACCCACCCGCTTCCCATACTCCTCTTTTTACCGACTCGGCCAGCTCCCTAAAGTGTCCGTTGCAAGGGGTTAGCTCAGAAAAAGTATTGCAAATGCCGATCACCGGGCGCCCATCGAATTCGTCGGCGGGGTACCCTTGATTCTTCATCCAAGCCCTGTATATGAATCCATCCTTTCCCGTTTTTCCAAACCAGCCGCGGCTTCGTAATTGATTATCTTCCATCTTTTGTTTTATTTAGTATTTATGAGGTAAAGCAGCTTTATTCTGAAATATAATTCTATATATTCTTTAAAAGGAAAATATAGTAATTTAGGGGCCTTCATTCCCGCTCTTTAAACGATAGTAATTTTGAATTCAACACGAGACTTTTGGACGATCATCTTCCTAGTAAGTGCCCTTTCGGTGGGCCAGGTGAAGTCACAAAATTTGCTGACCAAATTGATGCAAAAGCATCCAGAACGTTTCGAGCAGGTATTTGCTGAGCCAGAAAAGTTTCAGGTTCAGGTTCGATACACCCGAATCGATCGTAAAAGGAATAATGATCCGCATTTTACTACCTTCGACTACGGAGTTGATCCCAATCAATACTTTTATCCGGCTAGTACGGTAAAGCTCGCAGTGGTTGCCCTGGCCCTGGAAAGGCTCAATAAACTGGGGATAGACAAATATACGCCCATGCTAACGGGTGCTGACAGGCCATCTCAAACTGTAGTTCTGGCCGATTCCTCTTCAGAGTCAGGCCTGCCGTCGGTAGGGCATTATGCCAAAAAAATATTGATGGTTAGCGATAATGATGCCTTTAACAGGTTGTATGAATTTCTGGGGCAGGAGGCCATTAACGACTCCCTCAAAGCGAAGGGTTATTCCAATACCCGAATCACCCACCGACTGAGTATCGCTTTGTCGGCTGAGGAAAATCGATACACCAATCCTGTAACCTTCAAAATGGATGGAAAAGTGCTGTGGGACCAGCCTGGTGCTTATTCGCAAAAGACTTACTGGGCTCCTGAGCCCATATACCAAGGCAAGGGGCATCTTGATGGAGAGGACCGGGTGAGCATGGAGCCTTTCGATTTTTCGCAGAAGAACTACTTTCCTATAGCGGAGCAACACCAACTATTACGGGCTCTGTATTTCCCGCTATCGGTGCCTGAGTCGCAGCGTTTTCAGCTATCCGACGACGATTATACCTTCCTATATCGGTATATGTCTCAATTTCCTGTAGAAACGAGTTTTCCTAAGACTTATACCGACGACTATTATGACGGCTTTTCGAAATTTCTACTTTTTGGAGCCACAAAAACGAGGCTACCTAGGCATATTCGACTTTTTAATAAATCGGGTGGGGCCTACGGGTATTTGTTAGACAATGCCTATGTGGCAGATTTTGAGAAAGGAATAGAATTTATGGTTACGGCTGTAATTTACTGCAACCAGAATGAAATTATTGGAGATGGCGTGTATGAGTACGATAGCATAGGTCTTCCTTTCTTGGCTAATTTGGGGAAGACCATTTTTGAGTATGAGCTAGAGCGGAAGCGGAAAATGCGTCCTGATTTGGATCGCTTCGAAGTAGAGTATGATAAATAATAGGTTAACTGGCCTTATACCCTCAGCTTGAGTCTTGGGGCGATTTGACAGACAAACAAATTATAGAAATGCCCTATAATTAATAGTCCTGAACCTACATAACCCAACCATACAAATAGGGAGTTATGCCCTTCTAGAAGAATACTCATCGAAAAAAGGCCTAGAGCGACCCAAAGGAATAGCTTAAGGCCTCGCGCGGGATGCGACTTGGTAGCGTAAAATACCGCAATGGCATTGATCAAGATAAACAGAAAGTCTAACGACAATAAGCCTGACTGATGGCTATGACCATGGCTCAAAGTAGAACCCAATGATACCGCAGGCAGCAATAAACAATGAATAATACAAAGTATTGATCCAAATATACCGACATAGTCGGCCTTATTATGTGTATGCGTTGTTCTCATGCTAAATGTAATGTTGTTGCAAAAGTAATGAGGTAAAAGTTCTCGTGCAACTTTGTTGCAGTCAATTTTTCTGCCTTCAGTACTGGCACATCTCATTGGGCATAAAGTAAAAGATGGAGCAGGGAAATGGGTAGATTGTCTAAAAATTTTTGAAGTAAAGTGAATAGAACTTAACTTTGACAAGGATCGTTATAAATTTATGGCAATCCCGACAACCGATCAAAATGTATTTAAATGGATGATTTAAGAGAGATTTTGAGGGTACATCATTTAAGAACTACTACCTGTAGGGAGGATGTACTTTCGACTTTTATTGATAAAAAAATTGCACTTTCTCATGGAGATTTAGAGGGGGGCTTGGGAGAAAGCTACGATCGTGTGACTATTTATCGAACCCTCAAGACATTTCTTGAAAAAGGAATCATTCACAAGGTGCTCGACGATGAGGGCTTACGCTACGCCTTATGTTCGCACCAATGTTCCGAAGAGAAGCACCAACACGATCATATCCATTTCAAATGCAGTGAATGTGGCCAAACGAACTGTTTGGAAAACCTGCATATTCCGTCTGTTCAATTGCCCGAGGGATATAAGCCCGAGGGGTTCAATCTGCTGATACAGGGCGTTTGTCCCAATTGTAATTGAACACTGCTACATCCGCTGGGAGTGGATGTAGCAGTGTCTAGGTCTATTCTATAATTAAAGGAAAATCAATATTTACATCGTCGGTGCCTGGTGTGGAAGTACCATCTTTGGTACCTGGCTGATGGCGAAGTTGTACCTTCAGTTTCCCTGAAACAGCACTTGCGGTGTTTACATGGCCGCTTAGTCCCAATGGCAATCCATTGGAGTCCTCATCTGAATAGTGATAAGTTAAGGCCGTAGATGGATTAGGAGTGATCAGAACGAGGTGATCCACTGCCTCTTCCAAAATCTCCCCTGTGATATCGTCGGTTGGATTCTTGCTTTCATCCAAAAACTCCAGTTCTAGCGTATAACTGCTGTTGGGGGCTAGCCGAATGGTATCGAACTGGCTGGCATCATTTCCCCCAGTTCCATCCTTGTCTTGAAAAAGAAAAGTACTGGTCGTCCCCGATGCCTCATCGGTAAAGTGAAGCGTAACTGTGGTAATCAACTCATTTTCCTCATCGGGTTCTAGTTCCTCTCCCGAATCCTTGCATTGCATAAACAGAGGGGCTGCGGCTAAGAATAATAAAAGAGCGATTTTCTTGTTGTTTCTCATGGTTATTACATTTTAGGGTGAAAATTAATTTGATTGGGTAATTATTATGATTGGGTATTGAACTGCCATTTTAACCTTATAGACACCTGTCGTCCAAGTTCCAAAGAATAGTAGCGCAACCGATTCATATAGTCGCGGTAACGGGTGTTGAATAGATTGTCGACCGCCAAGCTGATATTCAATTTATTGGATTCGGAAAGGGGTAATTCTGCACTTAATTTGGCATTCCATAGGCTATAGGCCGGGGGAGGTGGGGCATAATCGCTATTCGGCAGGACGCGTTTCTGTTGGGCCACCCAAAGGTTGCCAAAAGTTAAGTGGAGGTCTGTAAGGCCGGCGACTGGAGGTATTTTCCATATGATGGAATTTTCGATGCGATTAGGGGGGATCATTACCAAGTATTGATCGTTGCTCAGGTCATAAGCCCTTAGGTAGGTAGCTTTGCTGCTCCATGATAGGGCGGGAACGAAGCTCCATAGCCCACTGAGATCGATTCCTTTAAAACTAGCGTTGGTTTGGGTGTACTGAAAGGCGGGAAAGGCCCCTCTGATGGTGAGTATAGGGTCGGGTAATGGGTTGAGATAAATATAATTATGAATCCGATTGAGATAAGTGCCTAATTCAATAGTGAGGCGATCGGAACGATACTGCACACTAAGTTGATTGTTGTAGGCCATTTCGACTCCCAACGAAGCATCTCCACGTTCATATGCCGCTGCTCCATGGTGTACCCCATCGCTAAAAAGCTCACTGACATTTGGAGCCCTCCAGGCTGTCCCTACATTAAGCTGGGCTGAAAGCTGGTCGTTGAAGCGGTAATTAGCCCCAGTTGTTCCCGAAAAATTGGAGAAATTGAATTCATTACTCACTTTTTGCTGGTTCACGAATTGATGCGTGAGCAGATTGCGGTAGTCGAACCGGACACCCGCTTCCAATTCCCATTGCTTATGGGTATAGCGTTCCATGGCAAATAGGCCTACGGTCCATTGGTTAAAATTGGGTATGAGCGGGCGGCCTGTCATCAGGTTATATTGGTATAGGGTACTTATACCCATTTGACCAGTAAATTTTCCTGCTAGTGGCTTATGATCCCATAATAAGTCGGTAGTCAGGGTGTTGAGCTTCATGGCCAACTCCGGATGATTCAGTGCGGCTATGGAGTCGTTTCGTGGAGTATGTAGGTCATATTCAGAACGATCGTTGCGTTGATTGGCTAGGGTCCACTGTAGGCGATTGCCATCGGGAAAGTGGTAGTGGGCCTCCACCTTTGCGAGTTGGTGGCGCACCTCTTGTCTGGGGCGTCCTACCAGATAGGTAAAGCCCGATTGAATTAATGGTTCTCCATTTTCTATTACTTGAAGCAGGTCGGTGATACTACCTATATGCGAGCCAGAGAAAAGGCCTATATGGGTGTCGAAAAGACTATAAAAAGCGTCAATGCCGAAGCCCTTGTAGCGGTAGCCCGTAGAAAGAGAAAAGTTCCGCTCTTTGGTGCCCGTGTTGTCCAAGTAATAATCGGGTGTTTTGGTGTTTCCACCCCGTTTAATGGTCCCCTGTGCTCTCCAAGCTAGGCCTACCTTTGGCAGGCTTCCCTGAACAGTGCCCGACACTACTCCTTGGCGGCCGTTGGTGAGGCCTACCGTGTTGATTTCTCCGCTAATCGGACTATTGTAGGGCAATTCATCCATGTCGACGCGAATCACCCCTCCGATGGCGTCGGAGCCATAACGGACACCGGCAGCACCTTTGATTACCGATATCTGAGTGGCTATAAAGGGGTCGATCTCCGGAGCGTGTTCAGAACCCCATTGTTGCCCCTCTTGGCGCACGCCATTATTCATGATCAATACCCGATTGCTATGCAACCCATGTATCACTGGCTTGGCTATGGAGTTTCCGGTTTGAAGGGTGCTCACGCCTGTGAGCCCTTTCATACTTTCGGCGAGGGTTTGTCCCCTAGTCTCGAAAAGGGCCTTGCCTTTCAGCACATCCAGGGGCTGCGACGAAGGAGCGTCTGAGCGTTGGGCGGTAATCTCAATATCTTTGAGGTGAATCTCTTGTTCAGCAAGGCCTATATTTTCTTCGTGACTTTCTTGTAGGTCGATCTCCAAGTGAAATGGACTATAGCCTACCATCCTACATTCGATCGTATACTTTCCGGGACAAAGGCCCGAAAGTAGATATTCACCACGTAAATCGGTAACGACACCTTGGTTTTTGTCGAGTAGCAGTAAGGTGGCTCCTGGCAAGGGAAGCCCCGTATGTTGGTCCTTAATGACCCCCTTCAGAAAACATTGACAATCTGCTTTTTGTCCACGACTGATAGAAGATATAACTAGGAAAAGCAGTAGCGTTATATAATATTTCATGGGGCTTAAAACGATTTCCGGCCTGGCAATACTTAAATTGTCAGTTGCGCTTGCCTTGGAGTCGTTTTATATAGGTTAATTGCGCTTTTTTGTTACAACGTTGCAAATGTAATTCAAGTGCAACTATGTTGCAATGCTAGGGGCAATTATATTTTCAAAAGCAGAGAGGAAAAGTATGGTGGCAGAAGGTATTTTAACCGCGGTACACCCATGAGGGAGCCGTTTGTTAACTATATCCTGCTACCGATGGCCGAGGGGCCATCGGTAGCAGGATGGGGTTGAAGTGATTATACCCTTTCCAATTTAATGGGATAACTCTTTTTTGCGTTCCATTGACATACATAAATATTATCGTCCTGATCCACGCAAACGTCGTGGCAATGCATGAAAATGGGTTGCTGCTGAACCATGAGCTGCAGCTTTCCATTTTTGTATTCGGGGGAGGTGCCTCCGGGGTTAGAAATCACCTTGTCGTTTTTATCTAGGATCGTAACAAAACCCGAATTGGGTGTTTGATTCAGATAACGTAGCCTCGACCAACACACGCCGGCATAGAGGGTGTCTTCCTTAAAAACCGGGCGACATACGTAGGCGCCAGGTAGGAAAATGGTACTGAGGTATTTCCCCTCTAAGGTGAAACGTTTGAAGGCGTTATGGGCACGGGAGGTGACCAATAGCGTGGGGTTCGCCTTGTTACGATAATCGATAGCTACTCCATGGGCAGTCGAAAACTGCTCATCTCCATCACCCGCTCCACCAAACTTGCCCATAAATTCGCCTGTGGCGCTGTATCTTAGGATCCATTGGGATCCGTAGCCGTCGGCGACGTAGATACTGCCATCGGGGCCGATAGTGGTTTCAGTGGGTTTAAAGGCGTCTCCTTCTTTGTAAGCGCCCACCGTAGACGGATGGCCGATCGTGAGCAGCACTTTCCCTTTAAGGTCCGTTTTGAAGACTTTTCCAAGGTTAGGATCACAGATGAACAAGAACTCCTCCCCATTGGCATTCCAGAGTGTAAGTCCGTGGCCTCCTGGAAAGTCGTGGCCCCAGCTTTCCAATAGTTTACCGGAGCGGTCGTATATCAGGATATTGTTCTTTACTTCATCGCCTACCATGATGAGCCTCCCTTTGCTATCCTGCACCATTTCATGGCAATTGTTGACCGGGAATTTGGACGTATCCAAGCTTCCCCATTGCTGGTGTACCCGGTATCGATGTTTTCCATGGCCGATGATCTCCCCGGTTGCTTTGGGTTGCGCCTTTAGGATATGGAAAGGAGTTATGGTTAGAGCAGCGGCAGCTAGGGCGGCTTGCTTGCCAAAATCGCGTCGATTTTGTTTGATGTTCATGGGTCTTAAATAATTTTGGTCCAGCACTAATGCTCTAATAATAATTCATTCTAGGGCCAATTCTACTGTAGTCCCTCACGAAGATGCATAGCAGGAGTCATGATTGGGGCCCATCGGACTGGCTAGCAAGGCCTAGGAAGAGGTAACATAGCGTTTATCGTAGCGGTTGAGCCAGTCCATTAATTTGCCTACATCTTGCATTTTGAATAACTCGCTTCCGAGATTCATCGTAGCGGCCGATCCACAGGCTACTCCCATGCGAACCGCCTCCCGGAGCGATTTTCCTTGGGCCAAGGTCCATATCATGCCAGCCACCATGCTATCGCCGGCGCCAACGGTACTCTTGGGCTGCACGGGTGGGGCGGGGATATGTTCGACCAGGTCTTCGGTGACGAGCATAGCTCCCATGGCTCCCATAGAAACGACCACAATTTCGCATTGCCCTCTAATGATGAGGGCCCGAGCTGCATCGTCTACCTCATCCATTTCCAATTTGTCGACGCCCACCAGTTCGCTGAGCTCGGTAATATTGGGTTTTAGTAGGTAAAGCCCGCTGTCACTTACCGACCGCAAGGAGTCGCCAGAAGCATCCACGATAAACTTGGCCCCTTGTTGTTGGGCAATATTGGCGACTCGGGCATAAAAATCGTCTGGTACTCCCGGTGGCAAGCTTCCACTTGCAATAATGTAGGATGGTTTGGGGTCGAGGTCTTCGAGGACTTCCAGGACCGTCCGTACTTCGGTGGGCATCATTTCGGTGCCTGGCATGCCAAATCGGTATTGAAAACCGGTACTTTTTTCCAGTATATGAAAGTTCTCCCGAGTCCATTGTTTCGTTTCTACTACCAAGGTCTCTACACCTTCATTTTTGACTAGCTTATGAAGGCGTTGGCCTGTGGGGCCACCTACGGTAAACAAGGCTATCGGGTTACCACCGAGCCTATGTATGGCCTTGGCCACGTTAATACCCCCTCCTCCGGCTTCGAAGGTGGGGGTCTTACAGCGTAGCTTACTTTCGGGAACGATGCGATCTACCTCAGAACTCTTGTCCAGGGCTGGGTTGATGGTTAAAGTTACTATTGGGCCAGTTGCCATGGTTATCGGATTAGTAGGTTATAATAAAGGGACGAGGGGAGCTCAGAAATGATTCCGGTCGGTGACGCTCCAGCCTCCGTCGATGGCCAAAACCTGGCCAGTAGAAAACTTAGAATAATCGGACATGAAGTATACCGCCGAACCGTCTAAGTCCTGGTTTTGGGTAAATCGGCCCCCATCTAATATTTGCTTTTCGGGGATCAGTTGGTGTAAGTCGCTATTTTCCGATTCCGAATTTTCGATTACACCTGGTGCCAAAACATTTACTCGAATATTATTTTTGGCATAGGTAGCGGCTATGGATTTGGAAAAGCCAATCACTGCCGACTTTGCGGTGGCATAGGCGTGGTCCGAAAACAAGTCGGACGAGGGTGCATGGCCTAATACAGAACCCATATTCAAGATAGTGCCTCCTTTATTCATTCCTAGGAAGGTCTGTACGGCAGCTTGGTTGGAGAGCATTAAAGAGGTCAGGTTTAGGTCCAGGGCCTTATTCCAGCTCTCTAAAGTGAGCTTATGAAGGCTTCCTTCGCCAAACTGCCTGCCTGTGCCTCCGGCCACATGATACAGCCCATCGAAGCTACCAAATTCGCGAATGCACAGTTGGATGGCCGCCAGGGAGGTCTGGCTATGGGTAGCATCTCCTTGCATGGCCCTTGCGCTGGAACCTAAGTTGAGTTCCGCAATTAAGCAGTTTTCTGGATTCCTACCGACCACCACTACGGATGCTCCATGGTTTACCATGGCCTTGGCAGCCGAGAAACCTAATCCGGTAGTGCCGCCTATGATCACAATAGATTTGTGGGATAGCCAATTTTCACTCATAATGATTCTTTTTTAATGCAAATTAGAACTATTCTACAAGATATAAAAAAGGCCCTGAAAACTATCGTCGTTTTCAGGGCCTTTTATTAAGTAAGATTTTAGCACACCTTAAGCTACAGAGCGGAGTAAGGCCATCGACGATTTGTCGAACTTCTCCTTCGCATATTCTAAAGTCAGCGTAAAATCGGTGACATCTTTTTGGGATGGGAGGTCGAACATGGCATCGGTCATAATAGACTCACAGATGGCCCTAAGTCCTCTGGCACCTAGCTTACACTCCATCGCTTGATCGACAATAAAGTCCAAGACGGCGTCTTCAAAATGCAACTTGATACCTTCCATGGCGAATAGTTTGGAATATTGCTTCACGAGGGCATTTTTAGGCTCCGTCAAAATACGCCGTAACGTTTCCTTATCCAAGGGATTAAGGTGTGTGAGTACAGGCAAGCGGCCTATCAGCTCGGGGATAAGGCCAAACGATTTTAGGTCTTGCGCAGTAACATACCGGAGTAAGTTTCCTTTGTCGAATATCTCGATGATGCGGTTGTCGCCAGAGAACCCGATAGGGCGGGTATTGATCCTTTTGGCAATATGACGGTCGATCCCATCGAATGCTCCTCCACAAATAAACAAGATGTTTTCGGTATTGATACTGATCATCTTTTGGTCGGGGTGCTTACGGCCTCCTTGTGGGGGTACGTTTACGATAGATCCTTCCAATAACTTCAGCAATGCCTGTTGTACCCCTTCACCGCTGACGTCGCGGGTGATAGAAGGGTTATCGGATTTACGGGCAATTTTATCGATCTCATCTATATAAACGATCCCTCTTTCTGCCGCCTCTACATTATAGTCGGAAGCTTGTAGCAGCCTGGTAAGGATGGTTTCAACATCCTCGCCAACATACCCAGCTTCGGTTACTACGGTAGCATCGGCAATGCAGAAAGGTACTTGTAGGATACGGGCAATAGACTTGGCCAGGTAGGTTTTGCCCGTTCCCGTTTCACCCACCATAATGATATTGGATTTTTCGATCACCACTCCATCGTCTGCCGAGGATTGGTTCAGCCGTTTGTAATGATTGTATACCGCTACGGCTAGAGAGCGCTTGGCTTCATCCTGACCGATAACGTATTGTTCAAGGAATTTTTTTATTTCGGTAGGGGGTATAGACTTTAATTTTGGGAGTTTGGGTTTTTTATCCTTTTTGTCCTCCTTAGAGCCCATCTCTTCGGTAATGACTTGATTCCCTTGGGCTATACAATGGTTGCATATATGGGCATCTATCCCAGATAATAACAACTCTACTTCGCTTTTTTTACGTCCGCAAAACGAACAACTTACTTGTGCCATTTGATTATGCTATACAGTTCTACTTTTTCATCTTTCGGTCTATCCTCAGCCTGGGGCTAATAAGATTACCGTTCTCACCAAACAACACTACCTCCCTTTTGGGTTCAATAGGACCTACGATTCGCGCCATTTTGGATGGGCAACTATTTGAAAATCTTAGGTTTTGAAGGAAATAAGCTTCTGTGTTGATTCTGCAAAGTTCCGATTTTTTGGGCTGCTTACCAAATACAGTTGGAGTTGCCCATCAAAAAACGCCGATGAGTGAATTTCATCGGCGTTTTTTGATGGCATTTCGAAGTCCCTGAGGGGAACTGCAACAGGGATTAGGGCTTAAAGGTCCCTGGTCAATACCTCATCGATAAGTCCATATTCCTTAGCTTCTCCAGCACGCAACCACTTGTCGCGGTCCGAATCGATGCCAATTTGCTCCGCTGTTTGGCCAGTATGTTTAGCCAAAATATCATAAAGTTCGTGACGTAGCTTGACAATCTCCCGGGTGGTGATCTCAATATCGACCGAGGTACCTTGGGCTCCGCCCGATGGCTGGTGGATCATCACACGGGCATGGGGTAGGGCTGAGCGCTTACCTGCCGCACCTCCGGCCAGCAGTACCGCACCCATAGAAGCCGCCAAGCTGGTGCATACCGTTGCTACGTCGGGACGAACGTACTGCATGGTATCGTAAATACCCAAGCCAGCATATACCGAACCTCCAGGGCTGTTAATGTACATCAAGATATCTTTCTTAGGATCGGCCGACTCTAGAAATAGTAGCTGAGCTACCACAATATTGGCTATATTATCGTCCACACCGGTGCCCATAAATATAATGCGGTCGGCCATCAGACGAGAGAATACATCGACCTCTCTAAAGTTCATAGGACGTTCTTCAATCACCGAGCGGGTCATGTTCTCGACCGTGTGGTTCATGTAACCATCGACCGTAAGGCCATTTACGCCAAGGTGGTTGACGGCATATTTTCTAAATTCGTTTCCGTAGTTCATGAATGAATATTAAAATTATTGATCACTAAATAAAGGAATCTTAGGGGAGATAACAAAGCGCATAACGTGGAAGTTTCCCGTTAAGGATGTTGAGGCCCCAAAAATTTGTATTGCAAATTTGTATTATTTTTTTGTTTAAGCGTGTTAGATGGTCTGATATATTGTCAGAATTTGCGAGATGCGATATCAAATGGGATCCGTATTATTGTAAAAAGGTTAAAAAAATGTAGATCCGTGGAGTTAAAAGAAAATTTACCTGAAAAAATTCGTCAGTTACGATTAGCCAAGGGTTTTTCGCAGGAGAACATGGCCGATATGTTGGGGGTATCCACTACGGCATATGGTGACTTGGAGCGGGGACGTACCGAGCTCACGCTCTCCCGAATCGAAAGTGTAGCCAATATATTGGAAGTATCCATGCCTCATCTCTTAGGGATTGCGGATGGCACACTCCCCGAAATCGATTATTTGAGGCAGGAGAATGCACGATTGGTGAGCCTGAATGGACGCTTGCTCAATGAGCTCGAGCAATGGAAGAAATGGTATTGGCAATATCGTACACAAGACGAAGGCACTGGCAGAGAACGTATCGGTTTCTAAAATCAAAAGCCCTGTCTTCGAAAGAAAACAGGGCTTTTGATAGAAAATTATGGAGGTGCTTATGCTTCAGCTTCCTCTTGTTCTCCTTTTGCAAGGGTTTCAAACTCACTCACTTCGATGGTCTGCTCGTCGGTGCTGATTTGGCTACGGATGGCGCCAAATACTTTTTCGTCGAACACTTGGTTATATACATTCGAGTAGTTGTCGCGTTCTTTGTCGGCAAGGTATCCTTGAGCTACACGCTCAATGGTTTCGTTCATGCCTTCGTCGTCGCCGTACACGCCAAACTGTCCCTGTACCATTTGTTTGGTATAGGCCAATATTTCGGGGTATTCCACTTTGATATCGCCAGCCTCAGCAACTTTGTTTTTGATTAGGCTTAGTTTCAACGACTTCTTGAAGTCTTCGAACTGCTCGTCGATTTGTTGACGGGTAAACTTGCCTTCGTTTGAGCGTTCCAACCAGTTTTTAAGGAACTCTTCAGGAACGTCAATCGAGATTTGCTCCAACAAAGCCAACTCAATATCTCTTTTCAGAAGTGCTTCTGTTTCGCGCTCATAGTTACCTTTGATGATCTCGAGTACCTTTTCGTTGAACTGCTCTTCATTCTCCACTTGGCCTGGTCCTAATACTTTTTCGAAAAAGGCTTCGTTGACTTCCGAAGGAGCCATACGTGTGATATCCTCTACTTTCAAGGTGAAATCGCCTGATAAGGTGCCGATATCTTCTTTTTTCTTGCCAGTAACATGAGCAATGGCCGACTCTTCCTTAAAGGTATTTTGAATGTCAAAGACTACTTCATCGTCCTTTTTAAGGCCTACAAACTTGGCTAGAACTTCTTCTTTAAGCTGTTTGGTAGGGATGGCACTCTGGGTGCTAAACTCCGAGGAGTCCTGAGTAAGCTTTCCAAAGACGGTGTCGCCTTCTGCGCTTACCTCTGGGTGGGTAGTTTCAGCAAATCGCTCTTTTAGTCCATCTACAGTTTTGGCCAATTCCTTGTCGTCCACATTGATGGTATAGCGCTTTACAGCTGGTAGCTCGGCAATATTCACTTCGAAGTCCGATGCCAACCCTAGTTCATAGCTGAAAGTCAACGTTTCGGGTTTGTCCCAATCTACCGACTCGGCTTTCTCTGTATTGGGGATGGGATCACCTACCACTTGTAATTTATTTTCGCGGATATAACCACTTACGGTCTTGCTCAGTAGGCTATTTACCTCGTCCACTAAGATGCTCTTGCCATACATACGCTGTACTACATGAGTAGGGACCTTTCCTGGACGGAAACCTTTTAGAGTAACACGCTTGGCGTAGTCCTTGATGGTTTTATCGACCGTTGGTTGGTAATCCTCTTTTACTAATGTGATATTAAGAGATGCTAATGTGGGCGAATTCTTCTCTAACTGAACTTCCATGCGAAATTTATATGATGATGATATAAAGCCTAAACTAGATTGATGATATAAAAAATGCCCTCAAAACTATGTCCTGAGGGCATTTGACGGGTTTTCGGAGCAGTTCATCTGAAAGTCAGATAGGAAACTGACGCCCCGTCACTCCCTTTTTTCGTACGGGCGGAGGGAATCGAACCCCCACGCCTTGCGGCACTAGATCCTAAGTCTAGCACGTCTACCAGTTCCGCCACGCCCGCTTATTTATTTTTTCGTTTCCCGTCGACTGCGAGTGTCGAATTGGGAGTGCAAAGGTATCTTTTTTTATTTTAAACTCGCAAGTTTTTTAAGAAAAAAAATTAAAATATTTTTTTTGATGGGGCTAATGTCCCTGAAATTTGCTACTTTAGTAGGGTTTACAAACTAACTATTTGCGAGTGGAGCAACATGTGGAAGCACTGACCATCGATCTGGAGCAGGAGCGCAAAGATATCTTAAAAAAATATCGCCGGCTGTTAAAAACAGCCAAGCCTTTTTTAAAGGATAATGATGCCAAATTGATCAAAATGGCATTTAATACGTCCGTAGACGCCCATCAGAACATGCGGCGTCGGTCTGGAGAGCCCTATATCTACCACCCCTTGGCCGTGGCACAGATCGTCGTCGAGGAGATAGGCCTGGGCACAACGGGCATCGTGGCAGCCTTGCTCCACGATGTAGTGGAAGATACCGACATGCGTATCGAGGATATCGATAGGATGTTTGGCAAAAAGGTCGCCCGAATTATTGACGGGTTGACCAAAATATCGGGTAGGTTCGAGCATGGCACTTCCCAACAGGCCGAAAACTTTCGGAAAATGTTGTTAACCCTTTCCGACGACGTGAGGGTAATCCTGGTAAAACTTGCCGATCGGCTGCATAATATGCGCACGCTGGATAGCATGCCCAGGGATAAGCAGTTGAAGATCGCCTCGGAGACCATCTTTATTTATGCCCCTCTTGCCCACCGTTTGGGGTTGTATACCATTAAGTCGGAACTAGAAGAGCTTTATCTCAAATACACCGAACCCCACGAATATAGGGCTATAGCAAGGAAATTGAGGGAGACTAAAGGAGCTAGGGATCGGTTTATAGCCAAATTTATGGACCCTATTTCTGCCGATTTGCAAACGGCAGGGCTAAACTTCATCATCAAAGGGCGGCCAAAGTCGATATATTCCATTTGGAATAAGATGCGTAAACAGAATAAGCCTTTCGAAGAGATTTATGATCTATTTGCCATCCGTATCGTGATGGAGTCGTCGGCGGAGGTGGATCGGGAGAAGGCCATCTGCTGGCAGGCTTACTCCATTGTAACGGACCATTATAAGCCCAACCCCGACCGCCTGAAGGATTTCTTGAGCACCCCTCGAGCCAACGGATACCAGTCGTTACACTCCACGGTGATGAGCAAGAGTGGGCAGTGGGTAGAGGTGCAGATCAGGACTTCGCGCATGGACGAGATCGCCGAAAAGGGCTATGCAGCCCACTGGAAATACAAAGGCAACGATACCAAAGTAAAGGGTAATATCGAAACCTGGATCAACCAGGTACGTGAAACATTAGAAAATGGCTTTGGTGATAAAACGGCTGCCATCGAGTTTTTAGACGAGTTTCGGAGTAACTTATTCAACGAGGAAGTTTTTGTCTTTACCCCCAAAGGGGAGCTTAAGGTACTACAAAGTGGGGCTACGGCCTTGGACTTTGCCTTCGATATCCACTCCGAAATAGGGGCTCATTGTATGGCCGCAAAGGTAGGAGGTATACTCGTGCCCATTAGCTATGTGCTCAATAACGGCGACCAGGTCGAGATCATCACCTCCAGCAAGCAAAAACCCAACGAAGATTGGCTGCGGATTGTGATCACCTCCAAGGCCCGAGCACGAATCAAAGACTTTTTGAAGGAAGATAACCGGCAGTTTGAGTCCGATGGACGACAGTTGGTAGAAAAGAAACTGAAGATATTAGGGATTGAGATGACCTCTGAGGTGGTCAACCAACTGAGAGCGTTTTTTGAATGCAAAACCACCACCGAATTTTTCTACAGGATAGGAAAGGGGTATATCCACCTCGACGAGCTTAAGCGCTTTAAGAAGGACAAAGAGGCGAAAGAACGTAAGGCAGGAGAAAGTAGTGCCGCCGCCACAGATACCAATGCCAGCGACGGAAAATCCTTTACGAAGATCCTCAAGAATATCCACGGAGAACGTGCCGATAGCGATACCTTGCTGATAGGCGACGACATGGATAAGATCGACTACAAACTGGCACCATGCTGCAACCCTATTGCCGGCGACGATGTTTTTGGTTTCGTAACCGTCAATGAAGGGATTAAGATTCACAGGACCACCTGCCCCAATGCCGCCGAGCTGATGTCCAAGCACGGTAACCGGATCATAAAAGCCAAATGGGAGTCTAGTAAAAAGGAAGCCTTCTTGGCCGGATTGTTTATTTCAGGTACCGATCGGCTGGGGCTTATCAACGACATCACCCGCATTATTTCCAATGACTTACATATCAATATGAGAGGCTTGACCATCGATACCAAGGATGGGGTGTTCAATGGGGAAATAAAGCTTTATGTTAAGGATAAAAAGCATTTGGATAAGCTTATTGGCAAGCTAGAGGTGGTCGATGGAGTATATAAAGTGCTCCGATTCGATGCCAACCTGCTTACAACCAGTTAACATTTGAACCTAATTAGGGCACCATTGTTTAACAAAATGAGATTAATCAATTAATTTAGACCGAGATTTAACCAAAAAAGCACGTAATTTGTGCGTGATTTTGAATAGATATGCCACAAGCTAGTAAACCAAATTTTGAAGCCGCCAAGAAGATATTAACGGCCTATCTCGAGAATAAAGGGCTACGGAAAACCCCCGAACGCTTTGCTATTCTGGAGGAAATCTATACCCGAGAGGATCATTTTGATGTAGATGAGCTGTATATCAGCATGAAGAATAAAAAGTATCGGGTAAGCCGGGCCACCGTTTACAATACGCTCGACGTGCTGGTGGACTGCGACTTGGTGACCAAGCATCAGTTTGGAAAAAACCTGGCTCAGTTCGAGAAATCGTACGGCAATAAACAGCATGACCACCTGATCTGTACCGATTGTCATAAAGTGATGGAGTTTTGTGATCCTAGGATTCAGTCGATTCAGAATATGGTAGGTGAAATGCTAAACTTCACCGTAATGCACCACTCCTTGATATTTTATGGCAACTGTACCAAGGAGAATTGCCAGAATCGCAATGAAACCGACAAGTTGCCGCTATCCCTCTAAGGTCGGAAGAAGATAATAGTCTGGAGCCAGTTAGTTCCAGCCCCTAATCCTGTTTTGAATAATAGTTATTAGTAACCATATATTGAATGAAAGTTGACGTATTGCTAGGTCTCCAATGGGGAGATGAAGGTAAAGGTAAAATCGTAGATGTTCTGGCACCCCAGTATGAGGTGGTGGCCCGTTTTCAGGGAGGCCCCAATGCCGGACATACCTTAGAATTTGATGGTATCAAACATGTGTTGCACCAAATACCCTCTGGGATATTTAGAAGCGATATTCAGAATATCATCGGCAATGGCGTGGTGCTGGACCCTATCGTTTTCAAAAGAGAGGTTGAGAACCTGGCACAATATAATCTCAATTTGACCGAAAACCTTTTTGTGTCCAAGAAGGCTTCGATCATACTGCCGACTCACGCCCTGCTGGATGCGGCCTATGAAAAGTCGAAAGGAGATTCCAAAATCGGCTCTACCTTAAGGGGTATAGGGCCAACTTATCAGGATAAAATTGCGCGCTTAGGCCTTAGGGTAGGAGATGTGTTGTCGCCGAATTTTGCCAATAAATACAAGAAATTGGTGGATGCCCATAAGGTCATCCTCGAATTCTATCAATACGACTACGCCGACAAACTGGCAGAAGCCGAAGCTAAGTTCCTGGAGTCGATCGACTTTTTGAAGCAGTTTACCCTGGTCGACAGCGAGTACGTCATCAATAATGCCCTTACGGCTGGTAAGACCGTCCTGGCCGAAGGTGCTCAAGGCTCATTACTGGATATCGATTTTGGCTCTTACCCATTCGTAACCAGCTCCACTACCATGGCAGCAGGTGCTTGTACAGGACTAGGAATAGCCCCAAGCCAGGTAGGAGAGGTGTTCGGAATCTTTAAGGCCTATTGTACCCGGGTAGGTAGCGGACCGTTCCCTACCGAACTTATGGATGAAACAGGAGAAAAAATACGCCAAGAAGGTCGTGAATTCGGTGCTACTACAGGCCGCCCAAGACGCTGTGGATGGCTCGACCTTCCTGCCCTTAAATATGCCATTATGATCAATGGAGTCACTCAGTTGATCATGATGAAAGTGGATGTCCTGAATATTTTTGATACCATTAAGGTTTGTACTGAGTACCGGTTGCCCGACGGAACCCTTACCTCACAGCTTCCGTACGATCTGTGCGACGACGAGGTAGTGCCCGTATACCGCGATTTTAGTGGTTGGGAGCAATCTTTAGAAGGCATTCGTGATTTTGATTCTATTCCACCTGCCTTGGCCGAATATATCGCCTATTTGGAGGAAGAGCTCCAACTGCCCATCCGATTCGTGTCCACCGGTCCCGATCGGGAGGCCCTCATCAGCAGAGAAGTGGCTACCGCCTGATCCTCTGGATGTGGATATTACCATCGATGAAGGGTTTGCTTATAATAGGCAAACCCTTTATTTGTTTTGTGAGACGGGGGGGACTTAAAAGTTCCATTCGCTTGGACCGGAAATGGTTAAATGCTCGGGAGAGCTATTAAATATTCCTTAATTGGTTTTTTTTGAAGTAAGATATAACGCTATTTGTACTTTCAATATAAAGCACAATCAACTAGCCCTAAAATATACAGCCGGAATGCGGGAAGTTGATGTTCCAAAAGATAACTGCTAGATGGAAAATTCGAAAATGACCGTAGAGAAACTTAGCCACGAGGCGCACTCGGGGTGGTATAAGGTACAATACGCCACCAAAGAGGCGCAAGAAAAGGCTATTGCCGATTGGAGATACGACCAGGATAATCGAACGATTAACCACTGGATCCACAAGAGGCTGCTGGAGCTGGTGAACCCATTGCTTATTGAGCCGAAAAGCTGGCTTACCGTAGGGGATGGATACGGCTTCGATGCAAATTTCTTCTATACAAAGGGGCTGGATGTGACGGCCACCGACATTTCGGACACCTTCTTGCCGCTTTCTCAACAAGAGGGGTTATTTGAAAAATACGCCGTAGAGAATGCTGAGAAGTTGTCCTTCGAAGATAATACCTACGATTATATTTTTTGTAAAGAGGCCTACCACCACTTTCCGAGGCCTTATATGGCCGTTTATGAAATGCTACGGGTGGCCAAGGAAGGGGTTATCCTTGTAGAGCCTCACGACCCAATCTCCAAAATGCCGTTCTTACTCGCGCTAAGGAATATTTTCGATCGGTTCGATACATCGTTGTTACAGAAATATTGGAAGAATAGATATTCTTTCGAGGCCGTGGGTAATTATGTGTTTAAGCTTTCGGAACGAGAAATGGATAAACTCGCCAATGGAATTGGTATGCCTATGGTGGCCTTTAAGGGCATCAATAACAACTATTATAATGCCGCCGCAGCTCATGAAAAGGCCGACGATTCCTCGGCAGCCTTTCGGAAGATCAAACGAAAACTTCGGATCCATAATCTATTGTCGAAATTCTCCCTGATGCCTACGCAGGTATTATGTGCCGTAATTTTCAAGAAACGACCCTCCGATCGGGTGATGGCTGCCTTGGAAAAGGATGGGTTCCAGATCCATATTTTCCCACCCAACCCCTATGCCAAGAAGGGGCCGTGAGCCCTTAGGCCAACAGATTGAGCACATCTTCCTTGGTCAAGGACTTCATAAAGCCATCTTCGCTGCTGATCAATCCATCGGCGAGCTGTTTTTTAGATTTTTGTAAAGCCAATATTTTCTCCTCCACCGTATTTTTGGTGATAAACTTGTAGGTGAAAACCGTACGATCCTGGCCGATACGGTGGGCCCTGTCTACCGCTTGGGCCTCTATGGCTGGGTTCCACCAGGGGTCTAGGATAAACACATAGTCGGCGGCGGTAAGGTTAAGGCCTAGCCCTCCAGCTTTTAGTGAAATCAGAAAGAGCTTCAATTCTGGCTTATTTTGAAAGTCCTCGACCTGCTGTTGCCTATCCTTGGTAGAGCCGTCGAGGTAAGCATATTTGATGTGGTTTTTATCTAATACTTCCCTGAAAAGATTCAGGTGTTTGATGTATTGGCTAAAGACCAAGATCTTATGGTCTTCACTGATCACCGTCTCAATTTTATGCAACACGTCTTCAAATTTCCCAGATCTGTCGTCATACTCGGGTTGTACCATTTTGGGGTGATTGGCGAGTTGTCGGAGTTGGCTGAGGCCTTGTAGTACGGTCAGTTGCGATTTGCCCATTCCGTCCCTTTCTATTTGCTCCAAAATCTGATTGCGATAGTAGGCTTTGGCTTCTTCATAGGCTTTTTCCTGCTCCGGACTCATTTCCGAATAGGTGATTTGCTCTACTTTTTCGGGCAAGTCGGTGGCTACCTGTACCTTGTTACGCCTTAAAATAAATGGCTTGATGAGATTGTAGAGCCTTTTTGACTTTTCTTCATCGTTTTTCTTTTCTATAGGTATCTGAAATTCGTCCTTAAAAAAACGTTGGGTTCCTAACAGTCCGGGGTTGACAAACGACATTTGCGACCATAAGTCCATGGTACTGTTTTCTACGGGCGTACCCGTCAAAATAAGGCGGTGTGCCGAATTGAGCTTTTTTACCGCCTTGGTGATAATCGAGCCAGGGTTCTTTATGGCTTGCGATTCATCCAGAATGATATAATGAAACCGAAAGGATTGCAATAATGCGATATCGAGCCGGACAATGCCGTAAGAAGTAATGATGAGGTCGTAGTCCGAAAAACGGCTCGTGTCCTTTTCCCGGTAGGTGCCCGTATATAAGAGGACCTTTAGGTCGGGTGTAAACTTGGAAGCCTCCAACGACCAATTGTACAGCAGCGAAGTGGGCATGATGAGCAAGGATGGCTCGGTATGTCCTGTTTCTTTTTGGGCCTGTAATAGGGCCAGAGTTTGCACCGTCTTCCCCAGACCCATGTCGTCGGCCAGGCAACCGCCGAGCCGAAATTGGTTGAGGAAGGACATCCAGTCGTAGCCCGCTTTTTGGTAGGGGCGCAAGGTTCCGTTAAATCTTTGTGGTATTGGCTGAGGAGCAATTTTGTCGAATTGCTTAAGGCCCTCCAGCCTTCTACTCATCACGGTGGTGGCAAGGTTGTCGTCCGATAGCTCTTGGACCAAGGCCATATGGTGCATCTTCAATCGTAGCTGATGATCTTCCCGGCCGTTTTCCGAAAAAGAGAAGAGCTCCGAATATTTGGTAAACCACCAATCGGGGATCACGGCCACTTCTCCGTTAGGTAAGGTAAACTCATGCTTTTCGTGCAGAATGTATTGCCTAAGTTCTAAGAAGGAGATCTCATAGTCGCCAAAAATAACCTTGGCATGGATATCGAACCAATCGCGATTCTCCTGTATGGAGATGTCCAGTGACGAATATCCGAGGAAATACCGCTTGGTATCCGAGGCATTCTGTTTTATGGAGAAGCGCGCCTCGTTGAGATCCTGTATATGTCTCTGCAACCAGCCGAAGGCGGCAGTTTTTGTTAGTTTTATCTTTCCATTCTTGAGCTTCAGGCCTCTCTCTTGTAGGTATTGATGCTTTTGTTTCTCTACAGCCAGGTCGCGCCCTACCTTAAAAAAGGTATACTCGTCACCCTGTTTTTCCATATATACGCTGGAGGCATGAGCGAAGTCGTCGAGGGGAAAGGTGTGGCTACCATATCTAAATGAAAGCTCTATGACCACGTCATTATTAGTACTCGTTAGCTCTTCATCTCCCACAGGGTCTTCGCCAAATAGGGCTGGAGCCAACTTTCCCGTTGCGACCAAGTCGGTAATGGTAAGCGTTGGCCTGGGGGTAGGCTCCACGGTTTTGATGTCGAAGCCCCTGGCTACTACATCGTAAGAGGCAATGAGCGGGCTTATAAACTTACGGTAGTATTGTTCCTCTACACTTCGAGGAATAGCAATGAAATTTTTGGCTAGGAAAGGCTTTATTTTCTTTCCGTCCACCTCTCCCTGAAAATGGTAAAGATGGCCGTCTACCTCTATCCACGCCTTCTCCTCACAGAGGACGATGGCATTCTTATATTGAAATTCGAGTTTTTTTCCGTTATGTAAGATGCTGGGAAAATAATGCGTGTTGTCATCATTGCGGACGAAGTGAAAGCGGATTTTCGCTGGCTCTTCCTCCCATATCACTTTTTTCCAAAGTGGATTCCCATCACTACCCATAATAAAAAGCTCCTTACCTGCCAGCCGCTCCAAGATGCCCTTTTTCTTCCGATCCAGATTTTCGGCAATGGCTTCCTGAAGCATCTTGTCGCCTTTTTGTGGGTCGTAGACTTTTAAGAAAAAATCCACTGCAGAAAGTTTCTTTGGATTGAATTTCTTAAGAATATAATCCTGCTGAATGTCATCAATAAGCTTTACCAACTCGTAATCGGTGTTGTCTATAGCCGATTTGAATTCCTTGACGTTCTTAGAGGAGATGTTCTGAACTTGATAGGTGTATTCGCCTTGGGCATTCAATTGTACCACAAACGATTCGAAAATATACCCCAAATACTCATGACTTAAAATGGCGTATATAATTTTAAAAGGTTGGTTAGGAGCTACTTTCATTTTGTACTGTTTGACGGCTATAGGGAAATGGGGGCAGAGTAGAAGTATGTATAGGCTACTCCTTGCCTGGCATTTAGGATAACTTCAAATATATAATATTGCAGGCTGAAAAAAAAGGGGTGGGTATTGGGGCCAGGAGGAATCTATAAATTGGTAGAAAGATATTGTGATAATAATATAATTGAATATGCTGGGTACTGGAGCGGGGGGCGAATGGTATGGCCGCCAATTTGATGCCTGCAGAAGTATCTTTAAAACTCACTACATAATTTAGTTCAGTTACGAGTTGGAAGGGGCATGTTTCCAACTCGGGAAAACTATTGGATCCTCAAAATTTGAACATCGACCACCGACTAAGGCAACACTTATTTACATTTTAATACTCCTTCGCTTCAGAAAACGCCGCTTTTTATAGCTGCCGTAAAACCGATGTATGGTATGCCATCATTTCAAAAAAAAAGCAGAGGCCATTTTGACGGCCACGGCTTCGTAAGTACATGGTAAAATATTTAAAGGCGATTATATCCTTTTGTAGCTATTCAACAGGGCTTTAGTGTTCAAATAAATACATAATATATATCTATAAATGAAATGTATTATGTATGAAAATATATCATAAATCTAGATTTATACTGTATATTAATTTATATTTGAAAATTACTAAAGTTATATATGAATATACACAAAATTCTATGTACATACTATCTGTTGAAATATTAAATACTATAAAATAATAGAATAAACTACACACTGTCTAAACATTTATCGAAATGAAATCATTTTTTACGCTAATCAAATCACTATCCTTGGCCATGTTGTATTTCACAACATCAGCAACAGCAGCAACTTACAGCGTCACCAGCCTAGCAGATGCAGGGGCAGGTTCTCTTCGTACCGCCATCACCAGCGCCAACGCTGCTGGTGCAGGGCCACATACCATCAACTTCAATGTGCCGGGTGTCATCACCTTGGCTAGCGCATTACCAGATATTACAAGTTCCATAACCTTTAATGGCTATACAACTGGTGCTGGAAGTGTTGCCGGCCCTATAGCTACTAGAAACATCACAGTGGGTATCAATGCCAATGGTGGAACATTTGATGTATTTATAGTAAAAGCAAATAACTGCGTCTTTAGTGGGTTGGCTATTTATGGAATGTCATCTGGGCGTGGAGGAATAAATATTGGAAAATCTGGAGCTTCAGTAAATGGCTGTTGGATATGGGGTTGCTTCCTTCAAACAGATGTATCAGGTATGGCTAATGGAGCTGGTATTGGCATATTATCAAGCCAAGGTATTATTACATCGGGTGTGTCTAATGTGAAAAATATAACAGTTGGGGTCAAGTCAACAAGTACTCCTGCAAATGCTGCGAATGAAGGGAATTTGATTTCCTGTTCTGCAACTACCAACTATGACGGGATTCGATTATACAGTATAGATAATGCAATCATTGCTGGTAACTACATTGGCATCAATAGAGCAGGAAATGCTCCCTTAGTAGTGAATCCTCTAATTAGTGGTTATGGAATCTCCATAAACAATGGGTTAAATTGCCGTATAGGAACGGACGGGAATGGAGTAAATGACTTACTCGAACGTAACTTCATTAGTGGTAATACGAGTGCAGGTATCCTACTTGCAGGCAATACTACGCTGGCTACCACCCTAGGACAATCGGGCAGGTCGCCAGGCAACAACTTAATTGCAGGTAATTATATAGGTCTGGGTGCAGATGGCCTATCTAATGTTGCAAATGATGGAGATGGTATTTTTCTGCTCAACGCTAATGGAAATAGTATTGGCTCCTTAACTGATCCTGCCATGGGTAACGTGATAGGTTGGAATCGGAATGGAATCCTTTTTGGCGCCAATTTTACGATTTCAGGTTCGACATCGATTTCAGCAAACGACCACATAATTGCAAACAACTACATAGGAGTTGGCAAAGATGGGACTACACCAGCGGGTAATACTGGAAACGGCATAGAGATTAAAAGTGGTAGAGGCAATTTGATATCCAAAAACATCATCGCCAACAACTTAATAAATGGAATTGCAATACGAGGCGTATCCACTGCAGATTATTATCCGGATGCTACTGATAATAAGTTAACAGAGAACAGTGTTTATGATAATGGATCCTTAGGAATTGACTTGAACCCCACTTATCTTGTAAATCCCAATGACGGTCTACTGGAAACTCCGTCCGTTACTGTAGCTAATAGAAATATGGACTACCCCATCCTAACACAAAACTGTTTATCGGGGAATAACCTAACGATTGCGGGCTATATCGGAAATGTGGCTGCCGGTACTCCCACCTTTGCAGGCGCTACTGTGGAGATTTTCATAGCCGACCCAAGCCCTGCCAATCAGGGCGGAAATGTGATAGCAGGTGATGGAAAAAACCTTCAACATGGAGAGGGCCGGACCTATATCGGTACGCTTACTGCCAACGGCAATAGTCTTTTCTCAGGTACGCTCAATGTAGCGGGCATGGGCATTACCTCGATCACGGAACTTACAGGCACCGCTACCTCTACAACTGGTAGCACCTCGGAGTTTGGGGCCAATGTGATAGTTAGCGATATTCCCACTGCACCAATTATTGGAGTCATCACCCAGCCAACCTGCACGGTGGCCACCGGAAGTGTCGACCTTAGTGGATTACCTTCCTCTGGAACCTGGACCATCAGCATAAGTCCCGCCGTAGGGGGAGCCACAGGCACAGCGGGTTCTGGAACCACAACCACCATCGGAAACCTTCCAGCCGGAACCTATGCTTTTATGGTTACCTCGGTCGGATCTTGTGCATCTCCTTCCAGTGCTAGTGCTACCATCAATCCGCAACCCGCCAATACCGCACCGAGCTTAACCGTCGGAAGCCCCGTATGTAATGGCGTCACTACTTATAATGTAAGTTTTACCAGCGATGGAACTGTGAGCAGTAGTGCGGGTACTGTCAGTGGCAATATGGTGATCAATATACCAGAAGGCACCAATGTAGTAATAACGTCAACTTCGGCCAATGGCTGCGGTGTTGCTCAGAAGACGGTTACCTCACCCAATTGTGCATTACCCGTAACTTTAATCAACTTCAATGCCGTCTTGGACGAAAGTTCGGTGCGCCTGCAGTGGGAAACGGCTAATGAGATAGACTTCTCTCATTTTGAAGTGGAACGTAGCGTTGAAGGGGTGAACTTTGCAGTCATTTCGACTTTGCAAGGCAGTAATGCTGGGACTTATACGACTGTGGATGCCTCACCAAACGAAGGAGACAATTATTATCGTTTGAAAATGATGGACAAGGACGGAACCTATTCTTTTTCGAGACTGGTGTCTGTTACTGTAGAGCGGAATGGCCGATATGTAAGCGTTGAGAATCCCGTAAGCAATAAGCGCATTATGGTTCGAACCAACCTTGCCGATCCCCGATTTACACTGCTCAGTGTCGTGGGGACAGAAATAGCCATTAAAAAGCTGGGCCAGTCTGGGGAAAATATTTCTTTAGATGTAAGCCACTTACCTACCGGCGTGTATATCCTCCAAGTTATGGCCGAGGGTAGGTATTTGACAAAGAAGATACTCATTCCATAGACTCTATCACGGCTGATTTGAATTGCTTTTGGCGGTCGGTGGTTAGACTTATCCTTAAAACTATTTTCTTGCTTCTGACTGGTGGATCATAACGAAATTGAAAATGTTCTTTCAATATCATTCGTGATACGGTCTCTTAGTAAGGAGATAAAAAAAGAATTAAAATTCCCTATGTCATTTTTAGTGGCATAGGGAATTTTATATAAGACCCGGTCCTTCTATACCCCTAAGGCGGCCCTATGGATACTTCTTCTTTTTACATAAACTAATCTGACTCCGCACCCAGATAGCCTTAATATTGGAACAAAATAAGCCGTGAAATTTACATTATCTTCTTCAATACCCATCTTTATTCTCTCGCCAAAGCCTATGATTAGCCCGCTATGACTGATTATTACTATTCTGAAAACTTTGTTATACCCCGTTAAACGTACCGCTCCACAGAGGAAGTGAGGTGTCAATTTTCAACGTTTCCAAAACGATGCTTCTGTAAAATCGCATCTTAGGATCGCAGGCCTATCCTCCTTATATATGGTAATGTTTTAATAGAAAGATATTAAGTCAAGATTACAACCGTTTACAAGAATTCCCAGAGGAAATATGTTCCTTTTAGCCCATCCTTTTCAGGCAGATGGCCAAAAAGTCAAACCTTCTCCATTTATGGCAGCTGATATTGTCCTTGAATTTTAAATCCCGAAAATCGACCAACACCGAAAAGTTAGATTCTTTGAGTTCGGCCGCAAGGTCGGGAGATAGAACGAGTCCATCCGTTTGGCCCGCTATGGTCGTCCCCGCTTCGATGGTTGCATCCTGTAGTTCTGGGTCATATATAATCAATCCCTTTATATGCGAATCGAATATTTTCAATAGGGCATGCTATCCCGGATTATTAGCCGACTTACTGATCGGCAATACTTGCTTGGGAATATCTCCAAACAGTTCTTTAAGCCATAGACCGGCCATTTGAGCCTGATCAGGATAACGAGGCAGGGTATCGTGTGCCCAGCCGCTGCGGTTGTTGGCACAATAGGTATTAGTAACATATATTTTTTTAGTGCTCGACCTGTTGACAATGCCCTGTAAAACAACGGCCGAAATCTGGGCATCGCGGCTGTTGAATTGCAGGTCTACGATTACCAGTTCCTTGGCCTGTACTTTCACTTTTGGATAAAGCTTGTCAACCGGAATTTGTTCCGATTTGTTGGTTTGAGTATCTGCACAGCTAATAAATAACAATGTGCAAATAGAAAGAAATATCTGTTTCGAAAAGTTTAACCTATGAATGGAGGACAAAACTCCGTATCCTTTGTAAATCGAGTAGCATAATTAAAGAGCAGTCTGTACCGTCGCTTCGTTAGCTCATCGAAAGCCTCGCCGTCTCCGTTTCTGAACCTTGCCCAAAGTTCGGGCAAGCACGATTCATCAGAAGGAATATTAGTACTACTCATGCGTGTATATGTTTTCAAAAAATTTAAAAGAGAAGGAGAATGATAGGTAGGTTCAATATCCAAACTATTTCTGTTCCCCTGCTTTCCCATCCACCAAGGACACAATTCTTAAGGGACCAGTCGCTTAAGCGATAATTCCCTTTACCAAATTTCCAGCCACATCGGTAAGGCGGTAGCGGCGTCCTTGGTGTTTAAACACTAGCTTTTCATGGTCCAGCCCTAGTTGATTTAAAATGGTGGCGTGCAAATCATGGACATGAACCGGATCCCTTATGATATTATAGCCTAGATCATCCGTTTCGCCGTATTCTATACCCGGTTTGATACCTCCGCCTGCCATCCATATGGTAAAGGCCCTGGGGTGATGGTCCCGGCCATAATTTTCTTTTGTAAATTCGCCTTGGCAATAATTTGTTCGTCCAAATTCCCCTCCCCATATCACTAGCGTCTCATCGAGCAGGCCTCTCTGCTTCAAATCGGTCACCAATGCGGCCGATGCCTGATCCACGTCCTTACTTTGAGCCCTTATCTCCATGGGTAAATTGGCATGCCCATCCCAGCCCTGATGATAAAGCTGTACGAAGCGCACACCTTGTTCCGATAGTTTTCGGGCCAAAAGGCAATTCGCAGCATATGTCCCTGGTATTAAGGAGTCTGCGCCATACATTTTAATGATCGATTCAGGTTCTTTACTCATGTCCGTCACTTCGGGTACGGCAGTTTGCATCCTAAATGCCATTTCATATTGCTGTATTTTAGTCACTATCTCAGGATCTTCAAATTCGTCAAATGATCCTTGATTAAGGGCTGCCAATTTGTCCAGCATATCCCTGCGGTCTACCCGATCCATACCGTCAGGGTCGCCAAGGTAAAGTACCGGGTTTTCTCCACTGCTAAACTGCACTCCCTGATGGACGGAATCGAGGAATCCGTTGGTCCATAATTTAGAATAAACGCCCTGTCCATTCCCTATTCCTCTGGATAACAAAACACAAAAGCCGGGCAAATTCTGATTTTCACTACCCAATCCATAACTTAGCCAAGCGCCCATGCTGGGGCGGTTACCTACCTGTGCGCCACTTTGGAAAAAAGTGAGTGCCGGATCATGATTGATGGCATCCGTATTCATCGATTTTATGATACAGATATCATCTGCAATTCCTGCTGTATAAGGTAATAACTCGCTTATGGAGGATCCGGATTTGCCGTGTTGGGCAAAATTAAAAATGGATCCTGCCAGTGGAAACCGAGACTGTTTGGCCGTCATGCCGGTCAATCGCTGCCCCCCTCTCACCGATTCAGGCAGATCTTGGCCATACATTTTGTTCAATAACGGTTTATTGTCAAATAGCTCGTATTGAGAGGGAGCTCCATTCTGAAACAAATAGATCACCCGTTTGGCTTTAGGTGCAAAATGGGGCAAACGAGATACGATGTCGTTTACACTGCTTCCCCCTATTCCTTTTAGCAGGTCGGGGACCAAGAGCGTACCCAATGCTGCACTTCCTAATCCTAAACTAAGTTTAGATAAAAAGTGCCTGCGGTTGACGTTCATCCCAAAATCAAAAATCGGCTTTTCCATATGTATTCGCTATTAGCCCAACGGACGGGGCCGTTTGGGCTATTCTAAGATTTAGTAATGGTTTCTTCCATATTGTATATCGTGCTTATCACCCGCATTAAAGCCGCTGCCTGGTCTTTCGTAATGCCTTTCGGGTGGGGATACTCTCCGACGTTGAGTACTTTATCGGCTTTCCCCTTAGCCTTAGTGAGTTTCAACAATTCGCTGTTATAATATTCCATCAGAAGCTTCACCTCCCGTTCTGTAGGAGAACGACAAACAATTTTACGGAACAATTCGGCAATCTTATCCTCTGTGGACAATTGCCTACCTTCCATCCGTTCGGCTAGCACCCGCGACGCTTCGAGTACCGTAGGGTCATTCATCATGATGAGGGCTTGTAATGGCGTATTAGTCTTTTGCCTCGTCACTTCACAGTGATCCCGGCTGCTGGCATCAAAAACAATCATGGCTGGAGGGGGGAGAGTCAGCTTGATAAATGTATACAGGCCGCGTCGATACAGCTGGTCGCCCTTGTCTTGGACGTACGTTTTAAGGCTCCCCCTATTGGCCGTGGTGGCTTCCCAAATACCCTTAGGCTGATACGGTTTTACACTGGGCCCACCAATTTTAGGTACCAAAAGACCACTGCTCGATAAGACAATATCTCGGATGATTTCGGCAGGAACCCGGTATCTTACTCCTGCTGACAAGTAAATATTTTCTGGATCTTTTTCCTTTTTTTCTTTGGTCAATTTGGACGATTGCCGATACGTGGCCGACATGACGATTTGTTTTACCAGGCGTTTTATATTCCAGCCATGATTCATAAAGTCGACGGCGAGCCAATCCAGCAAGGCGGGGTGAGAAGGCATATTACCCTGCATGCCAAAATCACCCGTACTTTTTACGATCCCTAAGCCAAAAATCTCCTGCCATACCTGATTTACAAATACCCTCGCGGTTAGCGGGTTATCTTTACTAACCGTCCATTTGGCCAATCCTAAACGATTTCGGGGATATTTGGTAGTATCAAAAGCCATCACCGCCTTTAATCCATTGGCGGTAACCAGCTTACCAGGTGCGTCATATACACCGCGATTAAGTATGTAGGTATTTCTTAGGCTGTCCATTTCCCCCATCACCGAAAGGGAGATGGTACTGGTGTCCTTACTGTTTATAAAGGTTAGGAGATTTTTCACCTCATCGTGTTTGATATTTAATATAGGACTAGTGGCCAGTCCATTTCCTTTCAGCGATTCTTGACCGGCCTCCTTGGAATTATTAAAAAAAGCAAACAACCGGTAATAATCTTCCTGTGAAATAGGATCGTACTTATGGTCATGACACTGGGCGCATTCTACGGTGAGGCCCAATAGGCCCGAACTGAACGTCTTGGTCTTGTCCAGATGATACTCAACCCTGTATTCCTCACGAATAATGCCCGCCTCTTCATTGTACTTATGATTACGTAAAAAAGCCGTAGCCAGTATTTGCTCTTTGCTGGCATTGGGCAGCATATCACCGGCAAGTTGCCAAATTACAAATCGATCATAAGGTATATTTTTATTAAAAGCATGGATCACCCAATCTCGCCATGGCCATTGCGTTCGGGCATTGTCGTTCTGGTAGCCGTAGGAGTCGGCAAACCTGCCGATGTCCAACCAATGAAGGGCCATTTTCTCGCCATAGGCTTTTTGACCGATCAACTCGTCGACTAGTTTTTCGTAAGCCTTATCGTCTTCCGCTTTCTCGAACTTCTGCTGGAGCGCCAGTGAGGGAGCCAGCCCGGTAAGATCCAAAGACAATCTTTTGATTAATTGTTGCTGACTGGCCTGTTCATTGGGCTCAAGCCCCTTTTCCTCCATCTTGGCCAGTACAAAATAATCTATTTCATTGATCGGCCAATTATCATCACTTACCTCTGGCAAGGCACTTTGCTTGGGTTTTATAAAAGCCCAATGTTGTTCATATTGGCCTCCCTGCTCAATCCACCGTTTCAGTAAACCTATTTCTTTTTCTGTCAAAAGTCCCAAATGTGACTCAGGGGTCGGCATCTGATAATCGGGATCACTGGAGGTGACCCTCCTATAAAGTTCGGACGCCTCGGGGTCGCCTGGCATAATAGCAAAGGCTTTCCCACTTTTAAGTTTGGCATAGGCACTTTCAGCATTATCAAGACGAAGCCCCGCTTCTTGCTTGTTGGCATCAGGACCATGACAGGCAAAGCATTTGTCCGACAATATGGGTCGTATATCGAAGTTGTAGCTGACGGCTTCGGTCCCGCCAAGCTTCGTTAGCGTCCCGTTATTTTGAAAACAGGAAACCAGCAGAATCACCATTGCAGCAGATAATCCCAATAAAAAATAGATTCGTTTTTTCATTTGTTGGTCTTTATCTATTTAAATCCTATACGGGCCCTCTGGTTACTTTAAGGATTTGAAAACTACCAATTTGACTTAAATGGGACCTTGCTTATAATACATAGGCCATCAAAATTTGAAATCAATTTGATATTTTTCTGGATTTATTCCCCATTTTTCAATTAGCCATTGTGAAGCTCTTAAATCATAACCATTCGGCGAGGTTTTGAGATATTTCTGGGTCATCGCAATGACGGCCTGCTGGGTTTCCTTTGCACTGTCGTTAAGATAATCGAGGGTTGTCAGGGCATGCGTTCTTGCAAATGAATTGGGGGAATTCAACACGGCTATCAGGCTTTTTCTAGCCAATTCCTTTTCTCCCAAATGGTATAAGGCTTCGGAGGCAGCGGTTGCCACATTGGGCGACTTATCCTTTGCGGCTATTTTCAAGGCGGTAATAGCCGGTTTCGCCTTTTCGCCCAATATCAGTAGCCCAGTAGCTCCCCAGTAGCGTTTCGCTGCGTCGTCAGCTCGTAGCAATGCAGTCAATTCTGGAATATTTTTAACGCTCGGTGTCGTCGCCAATTCCGCCGCATTTAGGACTGGCTCTAATTCGAATTTGCCGGAACGCATATAATCATAGCTGGTTGTCGAAGCCGTTCTATCCATTAATTCCGCTTCAGGAATGAAGCCCGTATCTTTGATTCGCAGCATCCAGTCACGATTGGCTTTTTGCAGTCGTTTCAATATAGCTTGGTATTCTGGTTTTTCGGCCAGATTATTGATTTCCCAGGGGTCGTTTTCTGTATCGTAGAGCTCTTCGGTAGGCTTGGATTTCCAAAATGCGGCTTGCGTTTCGTTCAAGCGACCCGCTTTAAACTCTTCTTCCCAAGAGCGCAGGGAAGCGGCCCGCCACAAATATTCGATATGCTGCCCATGGGGCCGAAAAGGGGTATAATTACGAATATACCTGTATTTATTGTCCCTCACGGCTCGAGACATATCATAACGCTCATCCATTCGGTCTTTAAACATAAATACATACCTGGGGGCCGCCGATTTCTTACTACCCAAAAAGGGAACCCCTTGTAAATAAGCTGGTATGGGACGATCGACAATACTTAACAGGGTCGGGGCCAAATCGACAAAACTAATCAGACGGTCTACGGTAGTACCCGTTTGGGCATTGGGCCAAAGCTGTTTATATTTTTCGGGAATATGAATGATAAACGGCACGTGCGTCCCCGTTTCATAGACAAATCTTTTGCTTCGCCCCAGCACACCGCCGTGGTCGGCATAATAAAATACAATAGTATTTTCAGCTTCGCCACTTTCTTCCAGTTCCTGCAACAACTTCCCCACCCAGGTATCCATATCCTCCACTTTGTCGTAATATTGCGCCCAATCCCGACGCATCGCTGGAGTATCCGGATGGTAGGGAGGTAACGACACTTTTTTTGGATTATGGCGTAGTTCGGCTTCAGGTTTTAGCTTATGAATCGAACTCTCATGAGATATGGTGGAGTTAAATACGGCAAAAAAGGGTTGTCCAGGTTTTCTGTTTTTATAATGCGCATTTTTGCCCGACTCATTCCAGATATTTTTGGTTTGGCTACCGTTAACATTATAGTCTTCCTTGTTGTTATTGGTGCAGTAATACCCAGCGTCCCGAAGTAAAGTAGGGAAAAACTTAACCTGCTCCGATTTATCATTAGTGCTTCTCATATACTGATTGCCTCCCGAATTGGCATATACACCCGTAATAATGGTGTTTCGGGTAGGAGCACATACGGGCGCATTGGCATAAGCATGCGTATATCGAAATCCCTTTTTAGCCAGGGCGTCAAGGTGGGGAGTGGTAGCAAACGGATCGCCATAACATCCCAAAAAGGCACTATTATCTTCGCTGGTAATCCATAAAATATTCGGAAGCTTTTCAGCTTTACCAAAAGAAACACCAAGGGCCATGGTAATCAGTAAGGAGAGTAATCTTTTCATCGTGCTTTATTAACCTAATCGTGGCTTTTATGAATTAGTCTGCATCCACTCGGTGCTTAGAATAATAAAGGTACTTATAGGAATAATATAATGGTGTGATTAGGATTAGTATTCAAGAAATGTTTGAAAATCGAGTTCAGATACGATTACACGCAGTAAGGATTTCATATATGTTCCACTGGCCATGCTTTTCCGCCTTCTCTCCCCGATCCGACCAGTCGAGTTTTTTATGACCGTAATTATGCAAAGATCACCTTTGTTACTCATATTCCTCTAAAAGAAAACGGTACTCCTCTGTGAAGGTTTGTTTACGATGATGGTCCTCTTGGTTCTTTACGTAGTCTATTATTGCAGAAACCTCGGATTTACTGTAAGAAAATGCACCATATCCTTCCTGCTAGGAGAACTGGCCTTTCGTGAGCTGGCTTTGGTTAACCCACTTGGAGCTATCACCCTTAATATCCTGTATCAAATCTGACAAGGACTGGGTTGGCCGCATTCCAAAGAATAAATGCATGTAATCGGGCATGCCATTTATTGCCAGAACTGTATGGATATGATTTTGAACAATCCCGGCAATGTATTGGTATAACTCACTTTGCCAGGATTTGCCAATTATGCAATAATGGTTTTATACCGCATTACCGAATGAATATGATATTAATTATAAGTATTTTTATCTTTCGTCAAAACTTTAAAATTCTCAGCAAATAAATTATACAAAACAATTGTTTGTTCGTTCAGCACGGCGAGTCTTATGTGAATGTCGGATCAAAGCCAAATATTGCGAAGTAACATGGGTTATAAAGGAGTCCGATAGATAATGCGGTGCCAACTTTGAAAATCGTATCTTCTCCAATAGCATGGTGAAAGATGACGTATAATGCGTAGGTTACCCAATAATCTTTTTCAATTTAGATTGCCGGTAATTGCATCTGATCTGCAGTGAACTGAATCGCTTGCCGGAAAAGCATTTTGTTTTCGTGAAGCTTCATATGATGTTCCATTTGGTGATCGTATTTTTTTGATTGAGAAATAAAATTCTGTAACGTTCCAGTTAAAACGCAGGTCGGATCTCTTTTTTGCCAATTTGTATTGTGTTACTGATCTGTGTCGTTAGTCCGAGCTGGTTATATATACGGTAACCGGTGAGATAACCCGTAATCTTACCATCATTTTCCAACAAATCTTTAACGACCTGGGCCTGGTTGGGAAGTAGGTTGCCAAAAGGTGTCACTTGGGGTTTGTAATATTTCCCTTTGGACAGTTTTGCAATCCTGCCCGAAACAGCCATCCGGTTAAGTGCCTTTATGACCGCTTCTGTTTGGTTTACCGTGGTAATAAAATCGGAATAGGTGAATATATAACCTTTGGGTAGCCTATCTACTGTAACTGGTATGTAATCAGATGTTTTCATGATTCAGTATCAACATAAATATTCCATTTTTGTCCAGTTTTTTATTTAAAAAACTGGACAAAGTTATTTCTTCCAAGCCGAATAGCTGCATCCTCCAAGCTTACTTTGTATCCATATGTTAAGCAGCAATACTTATCACATTTTAGACAGGATCATCTGATAGGGGGATTTTTGGGCTGAGGGCTTTGGGCTTAAACGGATCAAGGTAAACTAGTGCCTCTCAACTTGGAATAGGCGGAAAACGAGCGGATTTCTTAAAATCTTGACGTGAATCCCGAAGGGATGACATAATTCTAGCAATAGCATAGTTCAAGCGAATCAAAACCCTGAAAGGGTGACATAATTTTTGGGCAGTCGGCTGAATACGATCAAGCTATAAATGGATCAAGACGCTAATTTTGTATCCGGTGATAGGTAATTGAAATTTTTTTTACCTACTAAGTTTCACGAGTTCATAACTCGTGCTTCTCCCTCCCGCATCTTCTTTTACTAAAATACCTTGATCCACTAAGTTTTGAATATCGCGTAAAGCGGTATCGGTGGAGACCTTGGTGATTTTTGCCCATTTGGATGTATTGAGCTTGCCTTCAAATCCATCCAGTAATTTATTGAGCATTAGTTTTTGTCGCTCACTTATATTTTTATTGCTAAAATATTCCCAATAATTGGCCTTTGCTAAAACAGTATCAAGCGTTGTATCTGTTGCAATAAGCGCTCTATCTAGGCAGGACAAAAACCACATGAGCCATTCTGTAATATCCAAATTGCCTTTCTGCGTCTTTTCTAAGATGTCGTAATAGTGTTTACGTTCTATTTGAATCTGGGCAGACATACTATAAAAGCGTTGCGCAGAGTTATCCGAGCGAGCCAGTTGCAAATCAGCGATAGCGCGTGCAATCCTGCCGTTTCCATCATCAAATGGGTGAATAGTTACAAACCATAAGTGAGCAATGGCTGCCTTAATTACTGGATCTAAGCCTTGTCTGTCATTAAACCATTGTATAAACGCAGTCATCTCTGTCGGAAGTTTTTCGGAGGAGGGCGCTTGGAAATGTATCTTTTCTCTCCCCATAGCACCAGAAACTACTTGCATAGGGCCCGCAGTCTCATTGCGCAATTGTCCAACTGCTATCTTGTACATACCGCTTCGCCCGGTTGGAAATAAGGCAGAGTGCCAACCAAAAAGTCGCTCCTCTGACAAGGGTTGATTATAGTGCCGTGTAGCATCTAAAAGCATATCGACCACCCCATCAATATGACGATCTGCCGGAGCCAAGGCTCCTATATCCATCCCTAAGCGTCGGGCAAGCGAAGATCTGACCTGATCTATATTGAGAAGTTCACCTTCAATTTCACTTGTTTTGAGAACATCTTGAGTCAGAGTTTGCAATAAAGCTTCTTCCTGAAGCGGAAACCCTAAGTTTTGCATACGCCCCAAGAGTAGCCCCTGTTTATGGCGCACAGATCCTAGCAATTCTACAATTGCGTCATTTTCCCAATTAAACGTAGGCCACTTGGGATTTTGATAGATATACATATTTTCACCGCAAGTTATGCGTTAAATATAGCATCTATTCACCGCACTGTCAAATTATTTAACGCATTTTATGCGGTAATTAGAGGGGCTTTTCAGCGCATCATTTAGGGGGTTGTTTACTTTTAGCTTGATTATTTGTTGATTATGCAATATGATTAATAATCAGTAAAGAGCGTAGCATGATCTTTAGTTACGATTTTGCATTTAAAAAGTCGAACTATTCTGTTGTTAATGATAATGTGCATGATCCCGAATAATTGGATTTGCTTATGCTTTGAGTGAAAATTCTTCAACTATCTATCAATGACCTACTCAATTATAATCAGGAAAAAACAAGTCATAGTTTTCGGCAACAAGGTCTGCACAGAAATTGGCAACAGGAGTGCTCAACTCCACAAAGACAAATTTACTTATCTAAGTTCCAGGAATAGTTAAAGAGTCAGGTTGAGAATCTGGCGGATTTTTATACACATGTTAGCGGATTTTAATTAATACGCTGATATTTTGGAGTTAAATTTTGATTCTGTTGTTAAATGTTACTTAAGAACTGAATATACTCTCGATTATATGTCAAGTTTTTGAATCTATAAACTTGACAAAAGGTGCGCAACATGTTATATTTGTGACATGATCAGTTTGACTCAAAGAATAACACAACAGATACAAGGGCTGCCAGAAGATATAAGCTTCGGGTATGCCCAGTTGGCCATTGCTGGGCAAGAGTACCAGTCCGCGGCAAAGGTTCTTGAGCGTTTGCAGAAGAAAGGGATCGTGAAAAAGCTATCTAAAGGCCTTTTCTATAAACCTAAAATGACACGTTTTGGTGAAAAACTGCCGGACGAGCAACAGGTGTTAAAGCCATATCTATACCAAAATGGAAAACGGGCAGCCTATATTACGGGGACTTACCTCTATAATCAAATGGGGCTAACCACACAGATCCCGGTTGTTATTCAGATAGCTAGCAAGGATAAACGGATTTTTATAAACAGGGGTACTATCCAGGCCACAGCTGTAAAGAGTTATGTGGATGTAACGGAGAGTAATTTCCAGATTCTCGGATTGCTAGATGCTATGAAAGATCTGAAACAAATTCCAGACATGGACATCCAAGCCGCCTTAACGATTTTCAAGAATCAAATATCTCAATTGGATGAGAAAAAACTCGGTGAGCTGATAGGGTTTGCGCTAAAATACCCGCCTCGGGTTCGCGCATTGTTAGGGGCTATCTTGACCGTGACAGATACCACAATAGATATTCAGCCATTATATAATAGCCTTAATCCTCTCACTACGTTTGTTCTTGGCATTGATAGTAACGTATTAGCTTCTGTGTCGAAATGGAATATTCAATGAATTTGCATGAAAACGAAGAATTGTTTCGCGACGCGGTAACCATTACCGCGCAACACATGCATTTGCCCGAAATTTATATTGAGAAGGATTATTGGGTAACGCTTGCACTTGAACGCATTTTCAAAGGGCCATTAGCAGAGTTTACCATCTTCAAAGGTGGAACTGCATTATCCAAATGCTTTACCTATATCAATCGGTTTTCGGAAGATATAGATTTGGTTGTGATGAAACAGCATGGAGTGTCATCCAATCAATTGAAAGATAGACTTAAACAGATCAGTAGTTCTGTTGCAGAGTGGTTGCCAGAGGTGGAAGTGCCTGGTATAACCAATAAGAAAGGTATGATCCGGAAAACGGCTCATACTTATTCAAAGGTTTTTCTTGGAGATTTTGGGCCAGCAAGGGATGTTGTTATACTGGAATCAAGCTGGCTTGGCTCTTCCGAACCGGCGGTACTTTCACAGGTCAATTCCTTTATATACCAAATGATGGCAGAAAAAGGGCAAGCCGAAATAGCTCGTGAATACGGACTTTTACCATTTGAAGTATCGATACTGGCTCCGACAAGAACCATGTGTGAAAAGATTATGAGCTTAGTTCGTTTTTCTTACACAGAAAAGCCCATCTTAGATTTGCGCAATAAAATACGCCATGTCTATGATCTCCATCAACTGTTAGGTCAGGAAGATATAGCGGCATTTTTCGAATCTTCTGGATTTGATGAAATGTTGCATAAGGTGGCTCAGGAGGATGAATTGAGCTTTAGAAACAATAAGGATTGGCTGTACAACCATCCTCGTGAAGCATTAATATTTTCGGAAATCGATACGGTGTGGGCGGAATTAATGGTTACATATAATGGTCCCTTTAAAACCTTGGTTTTTGGAGAGCTACCAGATCCTGCATTGGTCAAAAAAACACTTTTAAGGATAAGCGATAGACTTTCGTCGGTTGAATGGCGAAGGCTTAAAAGTGCAGAGTAGCTTGATATTGAATATTAGTCAATTTGTCCAGTTTTTTATTAGAGCCTGATTAAGAATCAGAATTGAAAATGAATATGGGCATCGACAAGTAAGTTAAAGTTACGTTCTTTGAAGTGACTAAACTTTTAAAAATGTACCCAACTGACTTATCAGATGCCCGCTGGAAATATATCAAAAAAACATTACAATTCGACGACAGGAAGCGAAAACATAGCCTTCGAGAGATTTGGAATGGTATTCTTTATCTTGTTAAAACTGGATGTCAGTGGCGTATGTTGCCATCAAATTTCCCAAAGTGGCAACTGGTTTACTGGGTGGCCAGCCCCGTATTATTATAAGAAGTGGGCAGATACAGGACAGTTTGATTTGCTTTTAGAAGAATTGAGAGGAAAGGTTCGTGTAAAAATGGGTCAAAAAGCTAATCCATCACTTGGTATTGTGGATAGTCAAAGTGTACGTTGGGGTCATAATAGGTTCTTAAATGGCTTTGATGGCAATAAAAAAGTAAAAGGGGTGAAGTGACATGTGGTTGATAAAAACGGTTTTTTAATTGCAGTAATTCCTGCTCGTCGCAATCCATATTGGAGTTCTTCAATTGCTGCCTTCACCGTATTTTTAACTAGTCCGTTATCACGGTATTCGGGATGTACGGCGTAACCGATTTGAAGACGAGCTTTTCCTTCTAATGGTGTAATTGCGACAAACATAACCTACGCCGTGACGATATTTCCATTTAGGAGAACGTAGGTATATCTTAGCTTGCCATTTGGATAATCTACGGTAACAAAAATTTCAGGGTCGAGAGCTCCTGCTTCAAGAAGATTACTATTTTCTATGAAAGCTTTTGAAATGAGACTAGCCCCTGTATTGGGTCTACGGTGTTCTTTGAGGTTAGGTGGTAATAGTTTGACTTCTAATAGTGTTAGTGATCTGTGTCAAGACAGGAGTGTAGAAGTCTACTTCGGTTGCTTGTGTCTCCAGTGATACGACCAATGAATAACGTGCTTCAGAGTCTGTCTTCTTCAGATTTGCTCTTTCTCGCCACCAGCCTACGACTGGATGTACTGCTAGTAGATTGCAAGTAGCTACTTCTGACGCATAACCGTCCCATTATGCAGACATACTTAACTTCTTTGTCAATCGAAGCACCAATGCCTCTGCTGAGTCCTTCAACCGTGCAACGGTCCGTGCTAAAATAAAGCCCATTAGAGCTAAATCCCTAGGGAGAAAAGATGTTTCTTTTTTCTATTCAGACTCTTACGATTGTATGTCCAAATTTATCAAATTAAGCCTACAAGGAAATACTATGGTTGATTCACAGCGATTAGAGTCGTTCAGGACAGAATCTAGATCGATCCAGACCCATTATGCAGACATACTTAACTTCTTTGTCAATCGAAGCACCAATGCCTCCGCTGGGTCCTTCAACCGTGCGACGGTCCGTGCTAAAATAAAGGCCTTTAGAGCTACATCTCGTGGGGTCAAAGATGTCTCATTTTTCCTATTCAGACTATCCAGGTTATATGCATAATTTCGTGAAATCTCTCCCCCCAAGAAAATCGTTTGATCCAATGTTTGGCATAAATTTTACAGGCACAAAAAAAAGGAGTCACGAAAAAATCGTAACTCCTTGACCGTGATGGTACCGGGGACGGGAATCGAACCCGTACGAGCGTTTCGGCTCACAGGATTTTAAGTCCTGCGTGTCTACCAGTTCCACCACCCCGGCATGCGCCTTGGCACTTGGCTGTGGTCGCTTAGAAAAAAAAGCACCGTCGCCGGTGCTTAATCTCTGAGCGAAAGACGGGGTTCGAACCCGCGACCTCGACCTTGGCAAGGTCGCGCTCTACCAGCTGAGCTACTTTCGCATTTCCATATCGTTTATGGTGATGCAAAAGTAGATAGTCTGGTGATCATACGCAAATGTTTGTAGCAAATATTTTTTCAAAATTTCACAACAATTATTTAACATTTTGTAAATCAATGAGATCCCATGGAGGTTTTTTTTGATTTTTTTTGTCATTTGTGCGGTTCTGGTGAATGAAGAAGCAGGAATGACTCTTTTAGCCGTCAAAAGAGCATAATCGTAGATACTACGAAGACCATACCTAGGGCTAATTCAGCCTGGTTTGCAAGCCTCCAATGGGGCCTTGTCGTGGCAGTAGTTCACCTGGCCCGATTTTTTCTGGTATTGTTCAATAGGTCGGTAATGGGGAGGGGGCTCTGATGGCAACTTCTTGAATTTTGTACCCTACCGTTTATCCTTATTTCGCCGGGCCCTTCTATTTTTGATTACCTTTGCGGAAAATGTTTGAAATGAACCCGCTAAAATGGGATAATCTATTGGTTTTAATCTTTACCTAAAGTATTACTATTTCATGATCTCCAACGAAGTACTATTTTTCGGCGGTTTTATTTTAGTCATCAGTGTGATGCTCCTCCTCGATTTGGGGGTATTCAACAAGAAGGACCACGTAGTCAAGTTCGGAGAAGCGGCCGCTTGGACGGTCGCCTGGATCGCCCTGGCACTCGTGTTTTATGTAGTGATCAATACCCATGGGGATCTGATCCACGGCATGAGCACCTATGAGGAGTTGGTAGCAGTCAAGGATAAATACGCCCCCCATCTTACGCTTATTCCGGGTAATTTTGAGGCTAGTGTGGAAGTATACCGGCGCAATATGTCCCTAGAATTTATTACGGGCTATTTGCTAGAGTATGCCTTATCGATCGACAATATTTTCGTCATTATCCTAATATTTTCGTCATTTGGCGTTCGGCCCAAATACTTCAAAAAGGTGCTTTTTTGGGGCGTTTTAGGCGCTATCGTCATGCGTTTCTTGTTTATTTTCTTGGGTTCAGCCCTCATGCAACGCTTCGACTGGATCATCTATATCTTCGGCCTGTTGCTGGTATATCAAGGTGGTAAAATATTCTTTGAAGGGGGTGAAGATGAGAAGATAGAGCCTGCCAAGCACCCGGTGGTGAAGTTTACTTCCAAGTATTTCCCCGTTTATCCCCGTTATGTGAGGGAGCATTTCTTCGTATTGAAGGGGGGCAAATGGATGTTGACCCCATTATTCGTAGTCGTTTTAATCGTAGAATTTACCGATTTAATATTTGCAGTTGACTCCGTTCCTGCGGTATTTTCGGTGACCAAGGACCCCTACGTGGTGTTTTTCTCTAATATATTTGCGATTATGGGCTTGAGATCCATGTTCTTTTTCTTAAGTAATATCATGGGACTATTCCGTTTCTTAAAATACGGACTCGGGGTATTGTTGGTATTTATCGGTAGTAAGATGTTGGCCCATCACCAGCTAGAGGCTTTAGGCTTTAAGACCGTCTATTCCTTGTACATTATTTTGGGAATACTGGTCGTTAGTATATTGGCATCGGTGTTGATTCCCGAAAAGAAAACTAAAGAAGAGGAGGTTCCGGCCTAATCGTCATTTTTATTAATTTATCAAGCTATCGAATAGAAGGCCTCATATGCAGCAGATTCTCAAGGCATATTTAAAAAGATTGACCAATTTGAGTACCCGAAATAAGTCACTATTGCTCACCAGCCTGCCTGGTGAGCAATTTTTAGATTTACAGGCTACCGATTTTGTCTTGCAGAAACCTGCCTTTGAGTTGATTGTTCAGCTGATAGCCGGGAAAAAGACGATCCCACTTTGCGATGTACAGGATCCTCGAATGGAAAAGGTGAATGTATTGAGCAAGCGCTTGAGGAAGATTAGCCGTACCGAAAAGTTTGTGGCCGACGAGCGCGGTACCCAGGATTTATATGTCGGCTATCCTTTTTTGAAGGGGAAGTTGGCCGATGGCACACCCATTCATGGCCCCTTGCTGTTTTTTCCGGTAACCCTAACCACCGAAAAGGAACAATGGTGCCTGACAGAAAGGGGCGACAGCCGGGTGATACTCAATCGGAGTATGGCTTTGGCATATGCTTATTTTAATGAGGCCCAAGTGTCGGACGACATCCTCGATAAGTCTTTCGAGGATTTTTCTACCGATGCCCTTGCCTTTCGTACGGAGCTTTATGAGTGGCTAAAAGATACCGCCTTGAAGATTAACTTCAATCAGGAGCTCTTCGAGAATATACTGAAACCCTTTGAAGCCCTAAAAAGTACCGATCTGAAGTTGCTGGAGCGTAATGGGGAACTCAAGCTGATGCCAGAGGCCGTTTTAGGTATATTCCCTCAGGCTGGGTCGTATCTGGTGCCCGATTATCAGCAATTGCTGGCGGAGGAGGGAGGCGACTTTCAGTCGGTGCTGCTGCCGCAAGAGGAAGATGAGTACGTGGAACCCGACGATACCCTCCATAGAGAGATCAAAGAAGAAGAGATCCTAACGCCCTTTCCCGTCGACGAGTCCCAGGAGGAAATTATCCTGCAGGTGAAGCGTGGGCATTCGGTGGTGGTACAAGGCCCTCCGGGCAGTGGTAAGTCTCAGCTCATATGCAACCTGGTGTCCGATTTTATAGCCCAGGGCAAAAAAGTACTGGTCGTGTGTCAGAAGCGAGCAGCCTTAGATGTGGTCTATGAACGGCTTGGGGGGATTGGCATGGACCAATTTGTAGGGCTGATTCACGATTTTAAAAACGACCGTTCACAACTCTATGGGCAGCTAAAGCGACAGATAGAGCAGGTGGAGGCCTATAGGAAGCAAAATTATTCGCTGGACGCGGTGTTTTTGGAGCGACAGTTTATTCAAGAGAGCAGGCTCATCGACAGAACTCTACGCGACTTAGATGCTTTTAAGCAGGCACTCTACGACGAGCAGGTAGCTGGCGTTTCGGTAAAGGAGTTGTATCTGAATAGCGATCCAGAGGCTCCACATTTCGACGTGTCGGGCTATTATCGGAATTTTCGTTTCGATATGCGTAGTGAATTTGAGCGTGCCATGGGGCGCTATTTGACCTATGCGCTGCGGCTAAGGTTTCCACATCCCTGGCACGACCGGCTACCGTTTACGCATCATGGCTTGGCCGACTTACGGGCTATGGAAGGCATCCTGAAAAGTTGGCCGCAGGCTTTGGATACCCTCCGGCAGGAATTTGAAAGCCTTACTGGCCAAACTTTTACGCATCGTTACTTGGAGCAACCCAGCCTGCACCGGGAGACATTGACTGAGCTCGCCGGCTGGGTAGATGAAGCAGGCATATGGCAGCTGTACCAGACTTATCTCCGTAGCCCAGACTTGGTGGGCCATAGAATGGCTTTCATTCGTCAGATTCGCGATGAATTCGATGGTTTTTTGGTCGAAGATGGGATAGCGCTGCATATAGATGTAGAGGATCTGGGCATTTGCCAATCGGTACTCACCGAGGCCATCCGCGCTAAGGAGTCGGCGGTGTCGGGTAAGATCTACGATTGGTTTAATAAGAATACTAAACTTGTGACAGGCTTTGCACTTCAGGAAGGGCTGGGGACCAGCTTAGAGGAACTGTTGCTGTTAGAACGGAAGCTGCATAACCGGCTACAACTCGAGCAATGGCTGCAAGATCCACTATTGGGTTATCAGGAGCAGGAGGCTAGGAATGAAGCATCTGGCTATCAAGCCTTTTTTGCACAAGCGGAGCGTGCCATGGAGGCCGTACAAGAGGTGACCAGTTCCGACTGGTCCTCGTTATTAACGGGTCTGTCTACGCGCGCAAACACTATAGCCGATTTTCATAACCATCTTTATCGCTTTAGAGCTTGGCTAGAAAGATGGCAAGAACTCGAAGAAGAAATGGGGCAGTATTTGTCCTTTACCCAGTGCAGGGTGTTGTTGCATGAGCCAGAAGCCTATAGCCAGCGGCTGAGGGAGGCTTTGGAGGTGGACTTCGATGCTATCTGTGAGATGGACCAGTCCTTTGCGGCCATGGGGGACACTGAGCGCCGGGCAGCGATCGATTGTATGACCTTTGCCGAAACCGATACCACCCTCAAATCAACAGAAGTGTTGGCTGCATGGATCAATAGTCTGCAGCTGGCCTGGATAGAGCATATCGAGCAGCTGACGCCGATACTTCGGACGGTATCCTCTCAAAAGATGCAGTTCCTAGAAGAAGAGCTGCAAAGGGCCGTTACCGAAAGGCAGCGGTTGGCCCGGGACATCGTAGGAATCAGGGTTCGAGAGCATACCTATAAGGATGTAGAAAACAACCGCCTAGGCAACAGGGTGACCTACCGGGAGCTGGACCACCAAGTTTCTAAAAAGCGGAAGATCTGGCCTGTTCGCAAGCTGTTGGAAGGGTATTCGGAGGAAATTTTCAATTTGATTCCCTGTTGGCTGGCATCGCCCGAGTCGGTATCGGCCATGTTCCCTCTGGCCGACGATCTTTTTGACCTGGTAATATTCGATGAGGCATCGCAATGCTATGCCGAGTTTGGCCTGCCTGCGGCAGCCCGCGGTAAGCAAGTGGTGGTAGCCGGCGACGCCATGCAGCTGGCTCCTAGTGACCTGTATCGGGTGCGCTATGAGGAGCAAGACGATACCGACGAATATGAGCCCGCCTTGGAAGTCGACTCCTTGCTGGGCCTGGCGGCGCAGTCCTTGGAGCAATATGCCTTAACGGGCCACTATCGGAGCCTGTCTTTGGACCTGATCGCTTTTTCAAACCGTCATTTTTATAATCAAAAACTGAAACTGCTTCCCGATTTTAAGCATATCAATGCCATAGAGCCAGGCATTACCTATCTAAAAACGGATGGTATATGGGTGCAAAATGCTAATTTGGTAGAGGCCGACTTGGTGGCCGATATCGTGTCGAGCCTTGCCGCTACTGGAAAATCCATCGGCGTGGTGACCTTCAATTTCTATCAACAACAGTGTATCCAAGAGCGCCTAGAAGCCGGACATATTGAGGCCAATGGGCTATTTGTGAAGAATATTGAGAATGTTCAGGGCGATGAACGGGATATTATTATCTTTTCGATGGGGTATGCCCCCGACGAGAAAGGGAAATTATCGATGCAATTTGGAAGCTTAAACATGCAAGGTGGAGAGAACCGCCTGAATGTGGCCGTTACCAGGGCTAAAGAGAAGATATTCTTTGTGTCGAGTCTGTGGCCCGACCAGCTCCGTACCGACACCGCCTCCAATGAGGGGCCTAAGTTACTGAAAGCCTATATGCAGTTTGCCTTGTCGGTGAGCGAGGGGAAATTTAAGCCCGACCAGGCTGTGGTTAAGGCACATCGTTCCGACTGGCTATTGAAAGAGAAGTTGGTGGCCGGACACGACAGCCTCAGTACTGAGTTGCCATTTGGCGATCTTACCATCAAAGAAGGAGCGGCCTATAAGGCAATGGCCCTTACCGACGACGACCTGTATTACCACAGCCGAACATCGAAAGAGCCTCACGCTTATCTGCCGCTCCTGTTACGACTAAAAAACTGGCCTTATCAGCGCGTTTATAGTCGTCAATATTGGTCTAAAAGTCTCCGCTTAGAACTGGCTGACTAAAGCTCTTTGATACGGATATTGCGGAACGAAACCTTGTCGCCATGGTCCTGTAGGGCAATCTTCCCTTTTTGAGGCACGCCAAAACCATCCCAAGTTTTAAACTTGCTGTTGGCCACCAATTTGTCCCACTCGGGTCCATTAACTGGGAAGGTTACAATTTTCTTACCATTCAACCAGCTTTCGCCTTTGCCTTTTTTGATAATGACCTTGGCCTTGTTCCATTCACCTGCAGGCTTTACTGCACTGAAATCGGAGGCTGGAATCATGTCGTAAAGCGATCCGGCCTTATGATTTCCATTTTTTCCCGCTTTAGAGTCTGCATGACGCTCGTCGTCGAGGATCTGAATTTCGGGGCCAGTAGAGTAGGGGCAGCAATATTTGGCTTCTTCAGTAACATGGAAGATGATACCGCTGTTACCTCCTTCGCTGATCTTCCATTCCAGCTCCAGGATAAAATCGCCATATTCTTTGTCGGTTACCAGGTCTTTACCTCCTTTTTCGGTGAGGGTTAGCGCACCGTCTTCAATCTTCCATTTAGGAAGGACCTTGTCTTCCTTCCAGCTATGCCATCCATCTAGACTTGTTCCATCAAATAAAGTTACCCATTTTCCTTTTTGGGCGAATGCTTCGGTACCAGAAATGCCTAAGGCGAAGAGTGCTACGAGGGTGGCTTTACCCAAGGCACGGAAATTCATCAATTTCATATTAGATTAGTTAAAAGTTTCAATTGCAATATTAGTTACTTTTAGCTTTCGATTTGATTAAATAATGTTTAAAATTGAGCTTTTCTAAAGCTAAAAAACTGCTAAACACCATGGCCTCTATATTTTCTAAAATAGTAAATGGGGAGATCCCAAGTCATAAAATTGCGGAAAATGACGAGTTCTTAGCCTTTCTCGACGCCTTTCCCATCGCCAAAGGCCATACATTGGTCATCCCCAAGCGAGAGGTAGACTATATCTTCGATCTGGATCAGGAAGAGTACTTACGGCTAATGCTCTTTGCCCGCAGTATTGTACCTGCCCTAGAGCAAGCCGTGCCATGTAACCGGATCGGGATGAGTGTGATTGGGCTCGAAGTCCCCCACGCCCACGTGCATTTGATTCCGCTCAATAGCATGAAGGATGCGGATTTTAGCCAAAAGATCAAGACCAGCCCGGAAGAATTAGCGACTATTGCAGCCAACATCAGGGCCGGACTTTAGGCAATGACTACAGGTTAAAGTCTTTGCGCAGACCAAGAGAAAACCCGACTGATTTTCGGTACAAATCGCCCATATCGGCGGCAACAGAGCCCTTCAGTGTGCTTCCTCCAAGTATGCTCAGATGAGTTTGCAAAGAGAGGATTCCAGAGAATTGTTTGGGATTACCTTCGAAGGGTACGTCGTATATACCTGAATTATTGGAAACAGAAAGTTTGCTCATCCATAAAACCTTCTGGAAAACCGATCCCTGAAGACCCAAATGTAATGCCGCCACCCTGTTATTAGCAGTAAACCAGTAGGCTGGCCACCGCCACTCTGTATCGCTGCTTGGGGGAATAAAGGGGGTTCCAATGGTTCTATTGAAATAAGAATAGCCGTCTCTTACTTGGGCATGATTGAAATAGTTGTCGCGACCTAAAATAATAGTCCTATCCCATTGGCTTCCGCCTTGGCTTTTAGTGTATAAATACTCAAGGGTAATCTGATTAATCTCAAAATTTGACCCGTATGAATTTTGTTTTTTAATGGTAACCCCATTAAGTCCATCTGCCAAATTGTTTAAAGTAAAAAGAGAGCCGTCTTCGTAAATATTTTGTCTATAAAAGAACCAGTGGTAATTAAATCCTAAGTATTGAAGTCCAAAATCAATAGTACCCAAATGGTTCCCTACTCTATTTTCATAGTCAAAGGGGGTAAGTTCTTCGCCTACTGGATACAATTTCCCGGTAACCGCTCTAAAATAATTCTTGATTCCACTGGGCATTTTGCCATTGATAGTTTCATAGGGAGAATACCCGCTCCATTGGACTTGGTGGTTTATACCACCAATCAGTTTAAGGCGGCTATTTTGGTTGCCAATTCTCAGGTATAAGGCTTTTTGATGGAAGAGGAGGTCAGAAGTATAGGGGCGGTTTTTTTCAAAAAAACCATCGGAATAGAAGGCATTAAATGCCAGCCACCCTTTCGTAAATGGAACATCAATAAATCCCATTGTTCCAAGTTGTATTTTAGGAAGAGGCATCGCATTTCCGGACCAGGCATAAGAGCCCATTCCTAAGGTAGAGTCTGCCAATCCAACGTTTTGTTTCTTTCGTCCTACGGATAGTTCCCATCCTTTATAGCGCATGGCAACATAGGCTTGGGGTAGCAGTATTTCATTGTTTTGACTCCTATTTCCCACTACTTCCGCTCCAATACCCACTCTAAACTTTCGGGGCTCGTTGGTAGTCGAAGCGGCTGGCCAAAATTTCTGAATGCTCACCTTTAGTGCACCAGTAGGCGAATCTTTAGGAATGATACCATATTGGTTGGCGTGAAGCCAGAAAGGCGTGATATTGTTGGAAGAACTGAGACCGTATATTTCAACACTGGCGAACGAAGAGTCCGCTTTATCATAAATATTAGGAACTAAGTTTTGACATAATGCTTGGAAACTGATAAATACCGACAGTAAAGTACAAAAGAAATAGTGTGTTTTCATCTATAATTTTATTAAAACAATAGCTTACAGTCTTCAGGGGATTTTAATTAATGGGTGAAATATGAGTACCAGTACGTATCTATCGGTAAGGTAATTTCTTTTCAGTTCTCCTGTTGAACATGCTTTCTTTTTCAAATATAGGCAATACTTTTTCGATTTCAATAACCCTGATTTTTTAGATATTACTAATAATGGAGGTGGATAATTCTTTGTTTGACGAGCTTTTTCTAAGTATTAAGTAGTCCAATTTCGACTACTAGGCCATTCCGTTGATTTTTTACTTATTTGCAGATTGAGTACCCTTCCCTCAGTATGAAAAGAAATACGTCATAATTACGGTTTAGGAGTGGTACTTGGTCGCTGTACGGTCATTTAATCCTTAATAACTTAATGGTTTGGTGTTCGGTTTGCCAATACGATGGTATGGAAGCTTTTAATTGAAAATGTATTGTGGGGTTAGTAGTACAGGACCGAAATTGACGGAGCTTTCTTCTGTGTTTCGTAGGGTGACTACAATTTTTGAGGGGGTATCATTCGTCCAATGAGTCGACAGTAAGTTATGGTTCGGACGCTATATTCGTGGGAAAGGTCCTGCGTGGAAAGAAACGACAAGGGAGGGAACTCAAAGGTAGAATCAGCCATACCCAAACAATGCTTCTTTTGCCCTTGCCTGTATACTACGGCTTCTTATTTTATTATTGTATATGGGTCTGGTAAAAAAAGGTTTCTTTTCGATTTAATATTGAAGTTGGTATTGGTAAAGCCTCTGCGGAGCTTGCATGGTCCTTGGATTGTACCTTTTAAGTAATTACCAGCTTGCTGGAAGGGTGATTCTTTTCTGGGTATAGTGCTATTATTGCTGGTATATATTTCACAAGATATGTCCTTTGTTGGCAGGGCCCTAGAGGGTGATTTAGGGCAGCCAATTGTTGTATCCTGAGTAGATGCTCAGATACAATGAAATGACGGTCAGCACTACGTAATCATGAACGGTATAAGAATTGTAAGGTCAAGTAACTGAAACAAAGTAAATTATAGAGTTTGTATACAATGGAGGCAATAGCCACGAAATTAATATAACCATAGGTGAGAGAATTAGTTTTCGGCTAATTATTGCCTACAATTGTTTTGTAACCTTATATTTTGGTTTAGGTCTATTATAATAGTTGAGGCTTTACTGTAACGCAATGGGATAGGTTACTTACCTAATTTCATATTGTTTAGCTTATGTTTTGTTCAAAAAATAAAGGAGTGAAATTGGAGAATTGGGAGATGCTCGGTCATTTGTTGTTCTAAAAACTGTTCTTTATCTTTGGGTCATATACACCACACTCTACTGAATATGTCATATAAGTACTTAGATTCAGATGCACACCATCAGATAGCTGATAAGCCAGCAGCATTTAAGGATGCTAATTCTATTCTGAATTTTTTGTTGTCCTATTTCTCGTTGAAATCATCATTTACAATTCCAAGCCGCATTGGTGCCATATTTACCCTTCTTTTTTTAGATGGTATGGTGGCGGTAGCTACATGGGTATTCTTCTATGTATATAGGTTCGGGTTACTTCAAAAGGACTTTTTTTGGAGTATGGCTTATCTCGGGTGGCCCGATGTATTTTTAGGGCTTGTAGTGGTGCCCTTTGGCTGGTGTTTTTTGTACTACTTGTCTGGAACGTACTTTGATCTATACAAAAAGGCTCGAATAGTAGAAATCAAGAGGACTTTGGGAGCCTGTCTGATCGGCACCTTCATTATAGCTTGGATCGCTTTCTCTAACGACGCATTGGATTTTGCATATTTTAAAGGGATTTTATGGAAATATGCACTAGTTCATACTTCTCTTACGCTTCTAGTACGGATGCTTTACTTGAGTATGATTCATCATAATGTTGTTTCAGGTAAAGTTCTTTTTAATACACTTATTATTGGAGGAAATGAGAATGCGATAAATCTCTTTAAAAAAATAAAATCTTCAAAAAAATCGTACGGAAATCGCTTTGTGGGCTTCGTTTATTCGTCGCTTGAAAGCTCCAACGGTATGAGTGGTTATTTGCCAAAGCTCGGAAACATAAATGAACTAGAGGCAATTATTGATAAATATAAGATAGAGGAGATCATTGTCGCTGTGGACAGTGATGAGCACAGTTCTTTAAAGAAAATATTACTTCAAGTTAGCTACAGACAAGTTTACATAAAGATTCTACCAGACCTTTACGATATTATATCGGGTTCGGTAAGGATCACGGATATATACGATGATTCCTTATTTATACATATTGCCCCATCACTGATGCCAGGATGGCAGAAGGTAAGTAAACGCATGTTAGATATTGCAGGTTCTCTTTTCGCTTTAGTCGTCTTATCACCTATCTATTTGTTTGCCTCCATTAAGGTGTTGATGTCTTCGCCAGGTCCGATCGTTTATAGGCAAGAACGGGTAGGGTTGTACGGCAAGAAATTTAATATTTTAAAGTTTAGGTCTATGGTAGTCAATGCAGAGGCATTGGGGCCATCTCTTTCTAGCGATGGGGATCCTCGAATCACTAAATGGGGGAGGGTGATGAGGAAATATCGTATTGATGAGCTTCCTCAATTTTTTAACGTTTTGAAAGGGGATATGAGTCTGGTTGGGCCTCGGCCTGAAAGGCAGCATTTTATAGATATTATTTCAAAATCGCAGCCTGAGTATCGTTATCTACATAAGGTCCGCCCAGGGCTTACCTCTTGGGGGATGGTCAAATACGGCTATGCTGAAAATGTAACTCAAATGGTAGAACGTATGAAATATGATATACTGTACATAGAGAATTGCTCCTTGATGCTGGATATAAAAATTATATTTCATACCATTGCTACGGTGCTTGGAGGCCATGGCAAATGAAAATTTAAATAAAGACCACCAGATTATTTTTAATTCCCAACAGTTTAATGCGTAAAAAATTAGTCGTAGTCCAACAATATTTGTCTTGGAAAGGGCATTATCGACAGTATTTTGAGAATCTAATGGATTGGGATCATTACTCCTTATATGCTTCGAATGACAAGGAAACTTATCCTCGATCCACATGGATTCCATCAAGCTTTGATGCGGACAAACCGCTTACTATTTGGACCAAAATAAAAGGACGGTTCTGGGACTCTTTTCGGGTTTATAAATTCTTGGGGAAACAGGATTTTGACGTGATTCATTTTATAGAATTTGAACCGTTGTCCTTTCTACTGTGTTCGGCTGCACTTTTACGAGATAAAACCCTTGTTATTACCATACATTCAAGTGATCGTTTGCATTTCTCGAGTTGGTTGAATAATCAGCTTTCAAGCTTTCAAAGATGGCTGCTGGAGACAGCCCTCAAAAAAGCCGTTAAGCACGATGCCTTTATTGTGACGCATTACCAATGTCATCGTCAACGAATCTGTGAAATAGTGGGACCGGGCTATGAAAAACAAGTGGCTGTGATTCAATATCCCACTCCCTTGCCAGAAACTTTAGTACCTCGAGCCGAAAGAGATATTTCAAATCCCAAATTCTTAATATATGGTCAAATAAGAGAAGATAAGGGTATTTTTGAGTTTCTCTCTGATCCAGCTACCGAATCACTAAATATTACCATTGCAGGAAAGGTCGTTGACACACGCCTTCACTCCCTTCCAAAACGAAGGAATTTGACGGTTATTGACAAGTTTTTGAGTGAGGAAGAAATAAATGAATTAGTGGATTCGCATGATTATATGCTTTTGCCTTATCCGGAAGCATATACCAACGGGGCAGGAACTTTTAAAGATAGTTTAGCCAAGGCGATGCCGGTAGTCTGTAGCAACATCCCAATTTTTAAGGAAATAGTCGATGCATATGGGGTTGGAATTATATTCTCTAAACCTTCTGATATACTTCCAGCCTTGGCGATTGTTGACGAAGAACGGTATGGGGCTTTGTCTAAAAGGTGTCTGGAATATGCTCAGAACTTTGATTGGAAATATATGCGAGCAGAATACTTTAAAATTTACGATCAACTAAAAGAATCTATTTAAAGAATATACACACGGGACAAGCGGGTTCTAATAATTTACTTAATTATGCAAAAGAAGAATAGTTGGCTTAGGGAAAAATTGTTGGATTTGGGTTTGGAAGTAACCCGTTCCTTTGATAGAGGGACTTCTATTTTGGGTTACAACGTAGCGCAGGCCAAGCATCCTGTAGCCGATCGAAGTGCCGTGGCTCTTCAAAAATGTTTACAATTGAAGCCAAATTCCGTGTTAGATGTAGGGTCAGGAGGGGGAGAGCATGCCCGAGAATTTTCCAAGTCGGGGGCACAAGTGATATGTGTGGATTTTGGGACTTCTGTCTATGCACAAAAGGCTATTCCTGATACTACTATTAATGTGGTATATACTGATTTTACCACCTGGGAGCCTACCCAACAATTTGATCTAGTATGGGCGTCCCATGTATTAGAGCATCAGAGAAATGCCGGTTTTTTTATAGAAAGATTGATCGCATGTTGTTCACCGGATGGGCATGTCGCTATCACGGTGCCTAATCCACATCGTAATTTGTGGGGAGGGCATCTCTCCTTATGGACGCCGGGATTTTTGGCTTATAACTGCGTGATGTGTGGGGTGGACCTTTCAGATGCCCAAATGGTATATGGCTACAGAGAGTTCTCGATAATCTTTAAACCCAAAAAGGTGATATTGCCCGATTTAAGCTACGATAGTGGCGATATCCATAGAATTAAACACCTTTTCCCGATGGGTTTTGGGGAGGATACGGATGCGTGGTTTTAGTAAATGGATAATCAAATCTTCTATGTTTTGTGTACGGTAAAATTGGGCCTTTATGAGTAACATGCAAATCGAGAATTTGGGAAAGCCAACGGAGTATAAGTGGTATTTCCTCCAATTATGTATGATAGTCTTTACAATGCTCTCTATATACATGGGTAAGCATGAACTTCTTCCTTTTACACATTTGGCAATTCCAGATAGCGGGTATTACGAGCACTGGGTATTTAGACCTAGGGATAAGGGAATAGCAAATGGATTCTTACATATAAATACTTTTTTGTATTCAATAGGAGTGCAAAGTTTTTTGATTTACAATTCTATTCTCTTACTACTGTCTATCTATTGTTGTTCCATTTTTAAGTGTATTTCATCTCAAGCAGTTTCTTTGGCTAGAGCGGTAATAGTCTTTAATCCATATTTGCTAATCTCGGTTCTGGGACCTACAAAAGAAATAAACCTAACATTTTATTCTCTATTCTCTTTGTTTCTATTTAGTAAGGATACTTTAATTCTAAAATTTCTAAGTATAATTCCTGCCCTAATTGCACTAAGTATTCGGCCTCAGTTTGGTTTAATTATTTTGGTTTCTCTTGCAACTGTGGTCGTTTTAAACTTTGCAAGAAAAACGATCTGGTTTTGTTTGTTGATTTTTGTGAGTTTTTTATTGCTAAATTCTATACCGGCTATAAACTCAATCATCTCAAATTCTGGAGGAGAGGAGTTGGAGTTTTTTGCTTCTTCCAATTATTATGAAGTTGCGATGATTTTGAAATTTATGCAAGAGAGTCCTATCTTACAAATACCAGCTCTTATAATAAAAATGATATTGGTGATGTTCGCCCCTATCGCAAGACCAAATAATATTTTTTCTGAATACATCCCATTATTAGATTGGGGGTACACAATAATGGGCTGGGTGCTTTTTCCGATTAATATGGGTTTTATATTGTTGTTCATTTATCAAAGTGTAGCAAATTATCCCCGAATTAATCGAATGGCTCAACTTATCCTTATTTATGCATTTTTGGGCGTATTTAGCACGATCATCGCTCCTATTATACAAGCCAGATACTTATATCCTTACGCTCCTTTTTTGGCAGCCTGCTTTACATTGCATTCTATTAAAGTAAGGAATAGAATATTTATACTTTCAGCAACTTTAATTGTCTTAATGTTTGTAATTACAGCAGTGTTTTTGCCCAAAAAATGGAATTCTTTGATTGATACACCACAACTGTTTATTTCTTGGTTATAATTAAGCTATTTTATTTGGAAGGAGATTTCACACTAATTTTATGAAGGATAGAATTGAATATATAGATAATTTAAAAGGGTTAGCCATATTGATGGTAGTAGTAGGCCATTTTATACAGTACAACTCTGCAGAAGGAAAAGATAATGTAATTTTTAGTATTATTTATTCATTTCACATGCCGTTGTTCATGTTTATAAGTGGATATGTAGCTCATCTTACGGTCAAACCTTCTATTTTCGGATCATTCGGAGTTTTTATCTTTAATAAAGGGCGAGGGCTTTTATTGCCATTCTTTTCTTGGGCACTTCTGGTTAACGGCTATTTTTTTACACGCGGGTTGGAGTTTAATGTAAAAGTGCGGCTGAGTGAACTTTTATATGACCCAAGAACCGGTTTGTGGTTTATTTGGTATTTGTTTTTCTTGTATATATTTTTTTCCGCTTTCCTTTATCTCAGTAACCGATTAAATCAAAGAAAGAACTTTTGGTGGGATGTGCTGATTGTCATATTTGTAGGGGGAGGGGTTCTGACTTTAAAAATATTCAGAGTAACAGTATATATGGATGCTTTTATTCAATACTTTGCCTATTTTTTTATTGGCGTATTTGTGTGTAAGTACAATAAATTGAAAAATGTGCTACTAAATGTAGATTTTTTTTCTGCTGCTTTATTCAGTTTTTTAATTACCGTGGGGTATTATTCCATAAATAATCCAGACTTTCATTCTATTGGTGTAAGTTTATTTTTAAAGGTATTTATTGCACTTACAGGTATCTTTTGTATTTACTATCTAATTAGGAATACGGCTTTGAAACCATGGGCGTATCGCTTTATTAATAATTGGGGGAAGAAGTCTTTGGTGATATATGCTACGCATTTTAGTTTCACTGCTCTTACCAATTCGATGGCAATGATTCCTCAATTATCTCCATTTTTATTGTTAATTATTAGTTTACTATATGCTGTTTTAGTAATAGAGTTTTGTCTTTTAATATTCGGTATTGTTAAAAAGTGTCCTCCGTTAAATACGTTGCTTTATGGAGCCAAATTTTATAAAAACTAGCTATCAGGAATCATGAAAATGTCTTTGGTAAGTGTTATTTATCCGGTCTATAACGACTCTCCTGATGATATTAGGCTTAGTATGGGAAGTATTATAGGGCAAGACTATAAGGATCTGGAGATTATTGTTATAGATGACAGTACAGATAAAGCGACGATTGCTGCCTTGGACGAGTACCGTACGGATGAGCGGGTTATTATTATCAGGGAAAATGGGAAAAATGGATTGGCACAGGCCCTCAATAATGGTCTTAAAGTCGCCCAGGGGATGTTTATTGCCCGTGCCGATGCCGACGATATTCAAGATCTCTCTCGAATATCGAAGCAAATAAGCTATTTAAAGGCTCATCCTGAAATCGGTATTTTGGGTAGTAATGTTAATTATATTGATGCTGAAGGGAAATTTGTGAAAACGCGTATTTTCCCAGAGAATCCCGACAAAATTAGCCAAGCGCTTCATTTAAGAAATCCTATTTGTCATAGTGTGGTGATGATTCGGAAATCGGTATTGGATCAAATTGGGGTATATGACGTAGACTTTAAGCGGGCTGAAGATTATGAACTATGGTTTCGGGCCGATGCGAACGGAGTGAAAATTGCCAATTTACAGGAGGTTCTGCTTAACTACAAAATGGCCAATGCAGTAAAGAGAGATGATCTTAATTGGAAATTGAACTTGAAATTGAAGAAGAAATATTTTTCAAGAAACTACTTAACAGAAAGTTTAATAGGGATTGCATCCGTCTACTTGTACCTTTATACCCCTAAGTCGGTGCAGAATTTTATATATAATAAACTTGCCTGACAGGCAACAATACTTTCAATAATGAATATTTTAATAACAGGAGGGGCGGGATTTATTGGTAGTCACCTCTGTGACGCACTCTTACAACAACCAGAGTATCGAATCACCGTCCTAGACAATCTTTCTCTTGGGCGATTGGATAATATTGAACATCTGATTGGTACTGAACCTAGGTTTAAGTTTGAAGAGGTAGATATCTTAGATACACCTGCTCTGGAGCGAGTTTTTGCAGAAGGGCGTTTTGATATGGTGTTTCACCTAGCAGCTAATTCCGATATAGCGATCAGTCATACCAAGCCGGAGGTTGATTTGGAGAGTACTTTTAGGACTACTTTTCAGGTTCTAAATATGATGCGGATACATGGGGTGAAGCGATTGGCCTTTGCCTCTACTTCTGCTATATATGGTAATCCCCAAAATCAAAAGCTGACGGAATCTTTTGGGCCTTTATTACCGGTATCTCATTATGGTGCCGGCAAATTGGCGTCGGAGGCATTTATATCTTCCTTCGTAGAGAACTATGGCATTCAGGCCTGGATCGTTCGGTTTCCCAATGTGGTGGGAGAAAGAGCCACCCATGGAGCCATTTTCGATTTTATCAGAAAGGCGCAGAGCGAATCCGCTGATTTGGAGGTGCTTGGGGATGGTAACCAGAATAAACCCTATGTTTACGTCAAAGATTTGGTACAGGCAGTATTGTTTGTTTGGAACAATACATCAGCCTCTATCAATCTATTTAATCTGGGGGTGGACTCCAGGACTCGAGTAAGTAAGATGGCTGAAATTGTATTGGAAGAGCTTGGGTCTAACAAAGAAATTCGGTACACAGGCGGGGCTCAGGGCTGGGTTGGAGATGTCCCCGAATTCGAATATGATCTGTCAAAAATTCATGCATTGGGTTGGAAGGCCTCCCTAAGTTCGGATGAGGCAGTGAGGAAGTCGGTTCAAGAAATTATCAAGCTTCAAGGCTTGGTATCAAAAAAATAGGTATTAATATATCATGAAAGCGGTTATAATTGCAGGAGGAAAGGGTACCCGGTTAGGACTTTCAGACATTCCAAAACCTATGGTGCCCGTATGTGGTAAGCCATTACTAGAGCATCAATTGTTGCTGTTGAAAACTCATGGCATTACAGAGGTGATTTTCCTTACCGGATATCTGTCAGAAAAAATTGAAGATTATTTCCAAGATGGAGCCGCTTGGGGGATGCAATTAAGCTATATTAAAGAAGAAAAGGCACTAGGTACTGGCGGCGCAGTTTTACAACTGCTAGGCAAGATAGACGAACGCTTTTTGGTGTTATATGGCGATGTGGTAATGGATTTTGATATCACAAGTTTTATAGGTTTCGATGCCCAGGAAGACTCCGTTGCTAGCCTGATCGTGCATCCAAACGACCATCCCTATGATAGTGATTTGGTTGAGCGTGATCAGGATCGTATTACCAGATTTATTTCTAAACCCCATCCCGATGGACTGCTGTATGAGAATCTTGTAAATGCTGCTGTATACATTTTTAGTCCGAGAATTTTTGATTATATACCGCAAGGAGTGGCCTCCGACTTTGGTAAGGATGTATTTCCGAAGGTGATCTCAGACGGAGGGCTCCTCAGGGCTTATTTGAATGCGGAGTATATTAAGGATCTTGGAACGCCCGATAGGCTTTCTAAAGTGGAAAAGGATCTTTCAAGTGGTAAGATAGCGCGTTGGAATCTTAAAAATAAGAGACCTGCCATCTTTTTAGATCGGGACGGGGTGATTAATGAGGAAGTGGATAATCTTAGCGATATTACCAAATTTAAACTTCTTCCTGGAGTATCATCAGCTATTAAAAAGATTAACCAATCGGATTTTTTAGCCATAGTCATCACCAATCAACCAGCCGTAGCCAAAGGCTTTTTGACGGTTTCGGAGCTAGAAGATATTCATAAATTATTGCAGACGGAACTAGGCAAAGAAAGGGCCTTTGTAAACCATATTTATTACTGCCCCCATCATCCCGATTCGGGTTTTGAGGGGGAAGTGAAAGCTTTGAAGACTAATTGCAATTGTCGGAAACCTCAAACCGGTATGATTGACCAGGCCGTTGCCCAATATAATATCGATTTAAAGAGTTCCTATTTTATTGGGGATACTACGACCGATATGAGGACTGCAGAAAATGCAGGGATACCCGGCATTCTTGTTGAAACAGGGTATGCCGGTGAAGATGGGAAATACGACGCCAGGGCGCATCTGAAGGTAGAAAACTTAGAAGCTGCCATAGAATGTATACTCACACAAAGTAAAAAAGAAAATGATCATATCGAGAACGCCGTTTAGGATTAGTTTTGCCGGTGGAGGCAGCGACCTAAGGGAATATTACCAAAATTATGGCGGAGCCGTATTAAGTGTTACTATCGACAAATACGTGTATTTATCGATGCACCCCTATTTCAACGAGAAGAAGATTTTTCTAAAATATTCTTCCAATGAACTGGTCGATACCGTCGACCAGATTCAACATAGAATTATTAAACAAGTTTTTTCCAATCTTAATATATCGGGGGTTGATCTTAATTCTAGTGCGGATATTCCGGCAGGTACTGGATTGGCTTCTTCTTCTGCTTTTACGTCTGGACTGTTAAATCTCACCTATGCTTATTTGGGAAAGTTTATAAGTCGTGAGGCGATTGCTAAGATGGCCTGTGATATAGAAATAGAACAATTGAAAGAGCCTATAGGTAAGCAAGACCAGTATGCCTGTGCCATTGGCGGCCTAAATTTTATAGAATTTCGAGAAAATGAGCAAGTCGTCGTCAACAAGGTGAAACTGGGTGCTGGCAATCAGTCCAAGTTGCAGAACAACTTATTGATGTTCTATTTAGGAAATACCCGAAGTGCCAGTAGTATCCTTTCGGAGCAAAGAAAGAATATCATATCTGGGGCTGATAAAAACAATAATCTTCACAAAATGGTCCAACTGGCCTACGATTTGCAGAAGGAGCTTCAAGCCGGTCAGGTGGACGCTATTGGGGAAATCCTGCACACAGGCTGGAAGTACAAAAAGGAATTGGCTTCTCAGATTTCGAATCCTCAAATCGATCATTATTACGACCTAGCCTTAAAGGCTGGAGCAGTGGGTGGTAAATTGTTAGGTGCTGGAGGAGGAGGGTTTCTGCTCTTTTATGTGCCTGAGCAGAGCCACGAATCGGTAAGGGTAGCCTTACAGGAATTGGCAGAACTTCCGTTTCAGTTTGATTTTAGCGGTAGTTCGATTGTCTTCGCCGATGAACAGTTTCCACGCAGCTAATATTAGTTAAAAAAACACTATAACGAACATACAACATGACGAATCAACTAGTAGACGGATACATATCTCAACTTAAGGAAACCTTAGATAAGTTGGATAGAAAAGAGGTGGTGCAGTTTGCCGAGGTGATTGAAAATGCACGCCAGAATGGCAATAAGGTATTTATATTTGGTAATGGAGGAAGTGGTTCCACGGCCAGCCATTTTGCATGTGATATCAATAAGGGGGTTTCATTGGGCTTGGAGAAGCGCCATCGGATCATCGCTCTTACCGACAATATACCGACCATGTTGGCTTATTCTAACGATTTGTCGTATGACGAAGTGTTCGTAGAACAATTGAAGAACTTCTTAGAGCCTGGGGATGTAGTAGTGGGGATATCCGGAAGTGGAAATTCTAAAAATGTGCTGAAGGCTATAGAATATGCGAACGGTCAAAATAACCTGACGGTAGGCCTAACCGGTTTTGGAGGGGGCAAACTCAGGGAAATGGCTAAAATGAGTGTGAATGCTAATTTTAACGATATGCAGATTTCTGAAGATATTCATATGATATTGGTTCATTTGCTAATGAAAATGTTGCCTAAGGCTGAAGTTTTAAGTTGAAAGCAAGGGCCTTCAATTACAGTCACTCCGTCTTTGGAAAACTATAAATGAAATACTTCAGTATTGAGGACGTGATGCGGGCCGGCAATTTTAATTGTGGCCCGCTTTTTGTTAGAACTCCCCTGAAGTTGATTATGACCATTATTGCTCTTCTGAATTCCTATACACATCATGATGAAATTAATTCCATTATTGCTCGTATTGCTGACAAGCACTGTTTTTGCTCAAATTAATAGATTTGACAAAATTAGTGGACCTGAAAGTCAGGCTAGATTGTCCATTTCGAAGTTGCGACAAGATTACCAAGATGATAAGCATACACCGATTCTTCAAGAAGTGTTGACCAATCTTGCCGACTTAGCCGCTAGGAAGGTACCTTTTTTGAATCTGAACGAACTACGGAAAGGAATGGCCGATACTGCTAGCGTAGTCTACATTAATCAGGGGTTGCGGTCAGGGACTTTTAGGTTTGATCCGGCGGACAGGGAGTCTGAGGATGATGGAAGCATGGTAATTGTAGCGGGCGAGAGGAGATATAAAAGGGAAGATTTAGGATATTTAAGGCCAGAATGGTTTGGAGCGGATCCAAATGATGAACAAGATGATGCCTTAGCTATTCAACAAATGTTTAATAAGGCTACAGCAAAAGGCTTGAGTGTACGTTTTAGCAATGGGATTTATTACGTAGGAAAAACTGTATCGTTTAAGTTGGTCTCTGGAGCTCCAAAGTACTATAATAAATTAAATATTGAAGGAGAAGGGGTAGGGCGCACGCGTATCTATGGTTTTCCTGGATTTAGAGGGGACATGTTTGAAGTTAACTCTCAAGATAAAGTAACATTAGGCAAGGATAATTATATCAGCATTCGGAATATTGAATTTAGGGGTTTAGAATGTAGTCGTATTTTGTACTTTCCCCAAGTCACCTCTATTAAGCTATATGACAATATGTTCATGGGGGGCACGGATGCAGGGGTACAATTCGGTGTTAAAGGGGGCACGGCTGCCTATAGTGTATATCTTAAAAATAATTATCATCATGGAGGTACCTATACTGGTGGGCATAATAATGCCTTGTTGAGGCTGATTAGTGCCCGCTTTTTTGTGATTGAAGGAATGGAAACGGACGGAGGGCGATATGGTATCGAGATGATAGGAGCTTCGGATAACAACATTATTGCGAATAGTAAAATTGAGGGATCCAAAAAGGCGGCCGTTTATATAGATGGTAATGGCGGTGGCAAAAATATGATTTACAGCAATACTTTTAACCCTTACGTCGGACATGAGCCTAACGCACAATTTAATGGGCAAATTCATGCCATTGAGATTGTTTCAAACGGGGGAAGTAATTCTTATAATAAAATATTTGGAAATAATCTTTTTGTGGAATCATCGGCTTCTTTACCCATGTCGGCGGTACTTTCCCAGATCAAAGGGAATTTTCGTACTGCGGCTGGGGGCTTTTCAGTACGAGGTCAGCAATCTGGGGCCGTTGGACAACTCAATGGCTATAATAAAGTTAGCAACGAAATCGTGGTATATTTAAAAGAAGGCATATTTATAGAAGGGGAAGAGATAATTCAAGAAGGGACTAAAGCTAGTGCACGGCTAAAAACCATTCGGCCTAGTGTTAGTTATGCCATAAAGATGACCGGAGCGGGAGGTAATAATATGGTGTCGAATAATATTACAAGACTGTTTTCAGATTATGGAATATATTCCACTAGTAATAATAATATTATCAGTGGAAATGCAATAGAGTGCCTAAATGGAGTTTATTCGAAAAACAACATTATTGTAAGTAATAATAATATTTATAGCCCAGGTGGTATAGCTATTAATAATATGGCAGGAGAGATGGTCGCCCTTGGAAATAGAGTGATAGCAGGAGAGCAGAGGGGAGTTGAAGATTATTATTTGAAAAACAAGGGAGGTGTCCTTAATGGAGACTTAGAAATTTTAGGGACTGCCTCGTTTTCGAAAGGAATTAAGTCTAAAGGAGCTATCAATATAGCAGATTTACCTGTATATAAGGACAACACAGAAGCACTAAAGTCAAACCAAAGCAAGGGTACCGTATACCGTACTCCTCTCGGTGATTTGAAAATTGTATATTAGTCCTTTTAAACTTTAAGGACAAGTTTAATTTAGGGCGTTAAGGTTTTAAAAAAATTGATAGATATTTGTGCTATACGGTCCGAAAATTCTTTGGTGGGGTGAAGACCGTCGGAGGTCAATCGGCCAGGCTGTACGGTTACTTCGTTCACTCCTGCCAACTGTGCGTAGTCTAAAAGAGGGAGACCCCATTTTTTTGCTATTTCCCGTTGGGCGGTAACGGCCTTTTCGAAAAATTCTTGGGATACCCCATTGACTTGGTATCGATTAATTAAGGTGGTAATGATAATCCTTAGGTGAGGATTGGATTCCAGGGTTTTCTTTATTATTTGATTATAAGCTCCATAAAAAGTTCTGACATCATAGCTATCAATGTCCCCCAGTTTACCAGATTTAAGACTCGCCATATCATTGGGACCATGGTCTATGACGATGGTGTTACCGTTGTAGGGAGGGACAGTAAAGGCTAAAATTCGGTTTTCATAGCTGTAATTCTGAGAGAAGCCTGCAGCTCTTAGCTGGGAGTAGGTACCGGCCATACCATAGCTACCTTGTTGGCTGGAATCAGGTGCCCTGAATATTATTGTTGAACCAGAGATAGAATTATTGTAAATCTTACATTTTAGGGCTCTAGCAACTTGTTTAGGATAACTGTTATCTCCAAAAGCCCAAGGAATTGAGGTACCCGTCCAAATAATGGTTTGATCTTCCCAACCTGTTTTAGCCTGTGCTAAGCTGTCTTTTAATGACATGGATAAATCCATAATGATATTTAGACAATCATTTAGTTTGGCTTGGGTGATCTTGCCCGTGGTGTTTTTATTGATTGTTTCTTCGGCTTGTTTCCACTGTTCGTCAAGGGTTTTACCATTATTAGTTTGTGCCATTGAAAGGTATGACCAGGTGCATAAAAGGATCATCAGATATTTCATAATCTATAGTTTAAGATGATTGATATAGGAATAGATCGAATAATTTTGGCTGAAGGTGATTCGGACGAAGTACAGGAGTTTATGCTATTACTCAGGTTAGGTGTCTTTAGGCCAAAAGACAGATATGTTTGATAATATTATATATTTGATGGTGAATAGGAAGCCGTAAAATTTCAAATGGGATTTTCCTATTAAAGCTTTTGCCCAAGAGTTGCTCTAGGTGCTGAATGTCTGTTACTCCGTACCTTTTGAGTACCTCCAATAGGCTAATATGGGTCAGGAAAGGGTTGCGTTGGAATAAATTATATTTCTCCACTACATAAATAAATTCACCAACGCCCACTTTGGCGCTGATAGCGCTGTTGGTGACTTGGGTGTCGAGCCCTGCAGAGGTATCTACCAATATATCATCAATATAAGCGATTTTGGGATGTTTAATTTTGTATTCATAGTAGAAAATCACGTCGACGTACCAGAGACTTTTCACATCGAAATTCAATTTTGAATCTATATGCCGCTTAAAAAATGTGGTACTCGGGTTTCCGAGGTAGTTAGCATAAAGAATTAATGAATTATTATTTGCCCATTTTTTCCTGAAGCGTTTATTAATATGATGTGCCTTAGTTTGAGATGGTCCTACATTATTACAACTGGAAACAATAAAGTCAGCATCCGAGTCTTTAGCTACATTTACAAAGGTTTGCAAGGAGTTGGGATTATTTAACCAATCGTCATGATGCATGATTTTGACATATTCGCCTTTTGCACATCGAAGACCTTCATTCCAATTTTCGGGAGAACCTAGCGCAAATTCGTTTTTAAAATATTGTAGCCTTTTATCTTTAGCATATTTGTCAATTACACTTCTTACTTCGCCATTGGGACTATCATCAGTGACGATAACTTCGAAATCCGAAAAGGTTTGTTCCAAAATCGATTGCAGACATCGTTCCAATAATATTGGGTTCTTATAGGCTGGAATACATATTGAAATATATGGTGTGTTCATCGAAACAAGGATAAGAAGTTGATGTCTAATTTTCAAGAATTTCCCGATATCGATTGATACCCATTCCTAAATTTTCTTCAAGTACGAATTTTACTTCATTATTTAATATGTAAGGATCAGCATTTTTAAAAGTAGTTATTCTATCATATAAGGAAGAGGCATTGGTAAATTTATCATCAAGCCCATGAAAGGCATCATTTTCATCGGGTTCATATCGAAAACAGATCATGTTATGATACATTGATTCGTAATACGTAGTTGAATTGTTAACTATAGCAAAATCGTATTCGGATTTTTGCAGCATTTCCTTAAGTTGAATGGTACTATCAGCAAGGGAGAGTCCTAGTTTATGGCAATATTGGGAGTAGAACTGTGCGTCAAGGGAAGGGTGAAGTCGAACAGCAAATTCGATTCCATATTGCTTTTTTAACTCAGCAGCTACTTTTAGGATATTTTGGTTACCGTTATCATAGATTTTTCGACCCAGAAGTATAACTGCACAGCGGAAAGACTGCTGTACGTTTATTTTTTGCAAAGGATATAACGGGTTTCCTGCTGTGAGTATGCGACTTGGATCGATTCCGAAATTTCTCGATAAGTCTGTTTTGTTGGATTCCCCCCATACTAGGATCTTGTTGGCCGTGACATTTTCACCATTTAACGCATCCACCGGGATAAATTTTCGATACGAGGTATAACTCATGCCATGGGTCAATGTGTAGGTTTTGAGGCCTTGATTGTTGGCAAATTGGGTGAAAAGTGCCTCCAGTCGGACCTGACAATTAAAGGAAACCAACGTGTGGCAATTAATCTTTTTGTTTTCTAATTCTTTAATTATGGCTTTGGCGATTGTTCTATAATAGGTTAGTCTTGATGATAAGTAAATTATACTGGTAAGAGGTAAAATTTTGTGTGTTCTTTTCCAGACGAACGCAAAGGAAGCCAAGGCCAAAAAGATATTAGGCAGTATCGAAATTCTATGGTCACTTAATGGTACTATTTCATAATTGCTTAAATCCTTTAGCATTTGCTTTAAAAGACTGGCAAATTCAGGTCTAGTATTTGCTTCGATGACCAAAATTCCCGGTTTCAGCAATCCTGCTACTAATGGTTTAATCAGGGAATTCGATAAGAAAAAACTATAAAATATTTGAGGTAAAGATAATTCTGTTTGATAGGTTAACGTGCAAATATCTAGTGCGAGTACTTTTTCGAAATCAATACCATGATCGTTAAATTTTAGCAGTTCTTTTAGTTCTTTGTATTGAGTAAACTCCTTGTCGTGAATCATGTTAGTATGTGAAGTAGATTATCAGGGCTGAAAACAAGATAAATATAAAAATATAAGGGAAACTGACTTTACTTTCAAACCTCCAAAACACCGGAACATTAAGTGATCGATAGGAATAAGTAGCGGCAAACCAACTTAAAAAAACATAGCCGACTAGCATCCCAAAGGGGATAGAATAAGGACCAATGTAGCCACTTAACAACCAGGCAATGGCTATATATAAACACCCTGATATGGAATCGGCGATATGGGTAATGACATGGTTGGTAGATGTATAAGTATGCAGATGCATGGTTCCGAATCGGTTGGCAAAAATAGCAGCTCCGAGCAGGCACCAAAAGTCCATATCTACAAATGCAACTTTGGATCCGATTAAGTCCAGAAATGGATTAATTAGTATGGAAACGCAAATGAACCCAAACACAAATACCATATGACTCAATTTCATGGCTCTTTTTACAGTTGCTAAAAGTCCGGTTAAATCGTGCTTCACCCTTAAAATGGAGAGCAACGGGATTTTACTGTAAAATGGAGCCATGGATACTTCGCGAATTTGGCTCATGATTCGTAGAGCCAGTAAATAGGATGCAACGGAAACGCTGCTTCCGAACTGGGCATAGACTAGGGATGTCATACTGGTAACCCCTCCCGACATGAGGCCGCTTATGCCACTACGCCATGCTGGTGTCCATATTTTCTTTAAGAATTCCATGCCGACTGGTTGACGAATGCTTACGTTCTTAAATAGCCCATTTTCTACTCTCCTACATAATATGAAGTCTCTTAAAGCTCCAGCCAATAGCCAAAACTGACTGGCAATCATTAAATTAAGGACGGTTGGGGACCAAATTAGAACCAAGTAACTACTTAGAATAGTCCCGGCAGAGGTATAGACTTCAACTCTTCTAACTAAAGCAATTTTATTTAGTCCTTCTAAGAAATTTAAGTATAACTTAGAATAGAAGACTACACAAGTCGAGACAACTACTATTATCCATGCGATCCACGCTTGCTTTACCTCTTGCACACTAGAAAGTGGCTTAAGCATAGACCAAGTTCCAAATGTACACAAGAGGGCAAACAATAGGGCAGTAAGCCATCTATAAACGAGTATCATGGACGAAACGATAGAAGTCATTAACGGCAAGTTGCATTCTTTTTGCTGACTGGTGTCTATTTCTTTTGGATTGGCATATGTGCCAATCTCTGTAGCACCTCCAAAGGCATATGCTATGAAACGAGAAAAAGTTTGCCGAAAGCCGAAATCCACCAAAAGCTGCATCCCTACAATCGTGGCAAATAGATTCCATAATACATTATCTTCCGGAGTAAACCTGTTTAAAACGAACACTAGAAGTCCCAGGTTAGTCACTGATCTGGCGGCATAGCTAAGCCAGGTCATTAACGTTGGGGAATTCCAAAGGTCCAGTTTTTTAATTAAGCCATAAAGTGATTGAATAGACATTACAGATTATTGGGTAATAAATTTAGCATTTAATTATTACCCTTATGGGGGATATACTTGTGATGCTCCATGGTATGAATTTTTTTCGTTTTATTTCCACACATAAGCTCCGCCTTTCGAACATCATGGACAAATTGTTTGAACTCGTTATTATAAAGATCGATTGCAACTCCATCGAAATGCACCCAATCCAAATTGCCTAACTTAACATGTTTTTCGAGCATTTTTGCCCCTGCTGCTACGGCCAGCATGCAGCCCAATGAACCCACATCATGACTGGAGTATCCCGGTAGTAGATTGGAGTATTGATTTTGACTTAACTCATCATAATGTCTTACAACAGCAATCTGGCAGGCTTCAGGAGGAGTGGGGTAGGAAGAGGTGCATTGTAAAATGAAAAGATTACGATCCGTAAGGAAGTTTTCTAAAATAAAATTTTCATAATCTTTATCGGTAAAGCCTGTTGAAATGATAAGATCCCCTTTAAAATGACTACCCACCTTGAGTAAGTAGTTACGGTGGTTGCTGATCGTTGAGGGTAGCTTAATCAAGGGAGGGTCAAACTGGAGCATAAATTCATAAGAATTCCAATCCAGTACAGAAGTGAACCAGGGGATCTCATTTCGACGACATTCCTCATCTACGAGCTCAAATAAAGATTCGTTAAGTTCAACTGCGGTTCGGTAATCGCGTAAAGTGTTCCCAAAGGGAGAGTCATATGGTTTGGATAGTTCTTTCTCTGAATAAAAAGAGTCAACATCTCTTTTTTGCAGTTTAATCATATCGGCGCCAGCTTCTTTGGCCAATTTAATCATTTTTACCAGCCTTTGTGGATCACCAATATGGTTGTTTGTGAATTCGGCTACCACTATAACCTGGTTGCTCTCTTGGCTTCTTTTCAATACTTGTTGATATAATTCCCGATTGGTTGCAAGTAGTCTAGGTTTATGATCAAATTGGAATTCGCCAATTATCTTATTCAAACCCGTCACCGAAATTGAACTATAGTTTTTATTACCAACATGTATTAAATTGATATCAGGATAAAACTTGTTAAAGCCTCTTAAAACACTACTAAATACGGATTCTTGAGTTTTCAAAAAGGCATTTTTGAACTCTAAATCATGCATGTCATAATCATCGTCTTTTAATTTTTCAGATGTAAAATCGAAGCCCAAGAAATAAACTTCGATAGGTAGATTCAAAAAACCTTGATAAATGGTTAGGAATTTGATAGCGGAAAGTACCGTAAAATCAGTCAGGGTGAATTCCGTGTCCTGAATATAACTAAAAGGCTGATCCACTATATCTTGACTGCGAGGTTGGTAATTGGCTTCCAGGTGTTGATCGTCCGGAATTTTTAAATGGTCGGGTGCTACATAAAAATCAGCTTTAAAACCATTTTTTTTTATTTCATTGAAGAAGTCGATTCTATAGAAAAAGGCGACATTTCCGGGAATTATTCTTTCAGAATCATTGAGATTGATAATGAAAAAATTGTTTAATTTTTCCAGAATTATTTCGTGAACAGATTCTCCCTTACCTATGATAGCTATTTTACTTTTCCCCGATTTTAAAGCGATATTTCTGACTTGGCTCAAGAAGTTGTCCATAGTATGTGGTTTGATTTACAGTGACTGATAAATTATTTTCTAGGGCCAAATTAAGCCCTGGCAGTATATCCCATACCTTCGCTCCTTTTGGATTTTCAAAGGTGGCGAAAGATCCTGTGATAACATTATACATATTGTATACACAACACCCAATAATCCGATATTCAAAGCCAGGTTCCAACTTCAGAATATCTTCCTGCGAAAGACTCGATGAAATACCCGCTATCCGAGACTGAAATCTATTAAACCGATCACCAGTGATCAAATAATTGTCCAGTTCTGGAAGGGCTAACATTGACTCTTGATGTATACCATTCTTGTAGACTGATACGGCCACTCCCCATTCTTTAAGACCTGAGACAAAGTTTTCAGTTCCGTCAATGGGGTCCAAAACAATGACATGGTCCTGAACATAATTTTGCATGTTATTCTCTGGGCTTTCTTCAGATATGAGATAGTACTCAGGACACCATTCACTGATATAAGATTTTATGAGTTGCTCGCATAGCAAATCGCCTTGTGAAACAAAACTATTGTCCTCTTTTAATATTTTAGTGTCACGGAGCTTTATGATTGCTGGAAGGTGCTGAATAATTATTTCTTTGATATCGGTGCAGATAGACATATGTGTTTTTATATAGTATGATGATTTAAGACTGTCTTTAAGTATATCTGTTCTGCTATGAAAAAATCAAGATTATTGTCAATATCCATACCTTCTATTTCCGATACGAAGTGAACGGTAGGATTGGGGCCAATAATGCTTCGAAATTCTATCAAGGTTTTTCTTGGTATAAGGCATAAACCAAAATTAATCGCCGAAATATCGTTGAAATCCTGGCTTCTAGGATGTTTGTCCAATTCAAAGTTTAAGGGTTTGCCGTCTTTCCAAAGAAAATGTTTTAGAACTGTTGCCGTTACAATGCTACTATTTTTTTCATTGTAATTGTAGGATTGTATACATTTCGAAAAGGTCTCAGGTTTTATAAAGGGAGATGTGACTGGGGTATATGCAATCAAATCACAATCGGTAGTTTCTCCTAAATGTTTGAAGTATTCATTCGCAGGCGTATTGGACGAGGCGTAAGCGGGATCTCTTTCATGGTAATTTACTCCTTGTTCCAAGGCTATGCTAATTGCCTTAGGGGAGTCTGTATTAACCACAATTTCATCAATCTCCGGAACAAGTTTTAACCATTGTATTTTAAATTCCAATAGACTAGTATTTGAAAATGGGCGAGTGCATTTATCGATCACTCTTTCAGAGCCCTTTCTGACGGGTATAACTGCAGTTATCTTCATATTTTTATCACTTATTGGTATAGATATAAGTCACATCTGTTTATTCTTAATAAAAATTCGAAAACATCTTGGAGCTCGTTTTGAGACTCTAACTATTGCTAATGAACGCCAAATTAAGAACATGAAGTAATCCATGGTCTTGATTGAAGTATTTAAAAATAAATGAACATCAATAAGCCACGGCACTAATAGTAATTCTTACGACCATATTGTACTGGTCATAATTCTTTGTTCATTCTCGGTGCCATGCTCAAACAAACGTGTAAAATTATCACTAATCAGTAGATTTTCTTGTTTAAACTGCCAAAGGGTGTGGCTTTTATTCCATTCGGTATACTCGTAGGTAGTTCCTTTTTTATCAATTACCAATACTTTCTTGTTTTTCTGAATAGTCTGGGCTGTAAATGAATTTTTTCCACTTTCCATCCGATACGCGTCTTTTTTGCTTTTTAATCCATTAATTTTCATTTCGAGCCAAAACTCTCTTTCGACAATAAATGCGTTAGTCCTTAGGTGGGGGTTTGGGAACCGAGGAAAATCGGAAAAATCCAGAATAGATTTAATTAAGGCACCAATTAAGGATAGCCTAGGGCTAATACCTATAGAAAATTTCCCAATTTGAATCGTTTTTTTGGAATAGTTGAGTACGTGGTTTTTGGCTACCTGTTCAGGACTTAAAAAGTAAGCCATACGTTTAAAACCATTAGATGTCCTACTTTGCCAAGATCCCGTAGCACCTACAAGGCCGACATTGGGTTGTTTTATAGCAGAAAGGAAAAATTTGCCCCAATTCGCTGCCAAAATCCTAGAGTAAGTATTCAGAAATAGAAGGTATTTTGATTTTATTTGTTTCGCAATATGACGATAGGCGTAAATATCTTGACCAGACTCTAGGAATGAGGTTTTGTATTCTATATTTCGGCTTTTTAAAAACTGACAATATGGCTCGATATTATTATCGAGTGTGCCGTTGAACAGAATATAGAGTTGATGATCTACGTTTGGGGGGTAGGTTTCGTAGGAATGTACAAATTCGACGAGGTGTTCAATACCATAAGGAACCCACATTAAAAATACAATACCTAATTCTGGATTTTTCTTCATGATTTAGAAGCCCTTTTTATCAAATCTATCGCTTAACTCCAACAGTAATATATTGTAGAGCTAGAAACTGATTGAAGAGTCCTAAAGTGAGCATGTTGGAAACACGCCTTAAATTAACTCCTTTTTCAAAAGTCCCTGTAAACATAAAGGAAGGGATCATTTCGGTAACATCAAATCCTTTTTGCTCAAAGAGGTCACGCATGTTTTTCTTACAGAAAAACCTTAAGTGAGTTTTATCAAATATTCCACCCTCGGGGTTATAGGCGAATGATCCCCCAAGAACTATATGATAAAATGCCGATAATTCACGGATGTTGGGAATACTAGCTATAAACACACCACCGGTTTTGGTCCATTTATTAATTTTTTCCATCGCAGCCCACGGGTCAACCAAATGTTCAAGAACGTCACCACAAATTATCACGTCGAAATAATTGTTGGGTATGTTCAGTTCATCTTTTTCAATATCCGCAATAAACATTTGATCGATAGCTTCGTGGGATTGGTTTGTACCATCTAATTTGAATAATTCAATACCCCATACTTCTTGAGCGTAGCCTGACTTTTTTATAGCCACAAGGGTATCCCCCCCACCAGCACCAATTTCAAGGACCTTTTGATCTGATTTTTTAGGCATCATTGAGAGGATGTCTTTCCTTGTATTAGTATAGTATATTTCATTTTTTGAAATATAAATGTCAGTCATCATATAGTGAAATGTTTAGTGTAAATTGAATGTATGGCAAGATGGCTAAGAATATTTTCGATTGTGCGAAGCAGTTTCCCGACCAAAGGATCAACGAAGTGAATAAATTTAACGATTTTATTTTATAATTTTATAGTGAGGCTTTAGCTTAAGTGAAATTCTTATATCGGCAGTTTTGAAAGATGGCAAAAGGTAAAGGGCCTGAGGGTTTCTTATCACTGAAATCTTAGATTCATGTTTTAGGTTGAATTTGCGTACCTGTTCTTAATAACCATTAAGTAAGTCTAATTTTTCTCCATGGAACTAATAAAAGTATCAGGGTGATCATGAAGCCGGCCAATCCACAACCCACTGCATAGAATAATCGGTTAGGGCTGCTTCTGTTATTGGGAACTACAGGTGGGTTCAATATCTGGAATAAAGGTTTTTCATCCTGCGACGAAATATTAAGTCTCTCTGATTCACCGAGTAAGCTATTGTAAATAGAAAACGCAATAGAATACTCTTCCTGTAGTTTTTGCTCCTCAATTTTTGCGGCGTTGGTAAATATATTCCTATTGTTATCACGATACTTTTGCAATTTGTATCGAGCCTTCCCCATTCTATCCTTGGCCTTTGACAACTGAGCTGTCAGAAAGTCTCCTTGATCTACGTTTTTTCCGTAACGATATTCGTTTACCGAAATTTTTAAATAACTAATGCAATTGGCTAAGGTGATTGTAGCTATCTTAGGATCTTCCATTTCTACCCCGATCGTTACCATGCCGAGTTTACTATCGAAATTAGACTCAATAGAGTTTTTAAGTGAAGAAATAACTAACATTTCTTCGGGCTTAAATTTTACAATACTGTCATTTAGAGAGGTGTTTAGGAAAGTTGGGGGTAATTGAAGTTCAAGTTTTAATTTGTAATAATCAAATAGAGTAGGGAATTTCTTGCCATCTACAGATTCCACCGGTTGCTTCAAAAGGTGAAGAACAGCAGGGTTACTTTGTAATATATTTGGGTATAGGTCCGGTCTAATAGCATCACTTTCACCTGAGGATGTATTCAAACCAGCCAAGCTTGCAAGGGACCCTAGACTACTGAGGCTGCCTCGTGAAAACTCAGGTAATAATTCTGCACTGGCTTTATATTTTACAGTTGCCATGTAACTAAGACCAATTCCCAATCCTCCACCTAAAACGATAGCTAATATCAAAAACTTAAAGTTTTTACCAATTACACGAATTAAATAAAGAACGCTTTTTTCTAAGATATCCTGTTCTTCTATTGGATTGTTTACCATTTGTGATTTAGTATAACTTGAAAGAATTAATCGTTACTTTTCTTAATTAAAATAATCGGATAGCGGTTATCGCAATAGTGGTTATCAAAGAAAACAATGCGAAGCGCTCACCTCTAGACATGGGTTGTTCCAACTTGGGCTCTTTTTCGGGTATTGTAATATGACTACCAGGTTGTACTTTAGGGTAGGTTCTGAAAAATAAAAAATGTGTTGTCCTATGGGTCCGTCCATTGGGATGGGAAATAAAAACCCGTTTCTTTCTAGCTCTTTCACTAAACCCTCCTGCTTGTGAGATATAATCTTTAAAGCTAAAATTGGGATCAAAATTCACAATCGATGGGTTATATACCCCTCCACTAATGCTGACAAGTTCCGATTTTACAGGAATATATAAGGTGTCGCCATTGGTAAGCAACAGATTTGCTGGTGACGAAGGCTTTTCTAAAATGCTTTTGAGGTCAACGGCTACGGGTTGCCCACGACGAAAGAAACGGGCGCCTTGTAAATAGGCTTCAGGCTTTAGCCCACCAGCTTTGGGAAGCAAGTCTGTAATGCGTTCGAAATTATTAATAATAGAATAGTTCCCTGGATACATGACTTGCCCAAGTACGGTAATCGTTTTTTGATATTCGTAACGGGGTGACTTACGAATGTTTATAATATCGTAAGGAGAAAGTTTAAACTGTTGGTCCTCTTCGTTTAATACAAGGTTGTCGGCAATGTTTAAAGTGAAGATCCTAATATTTTGATTGGCGGGTAGGTCAAGGGTGTCTCCTTTTACTCTTCGAGAGACCTCGATTCTGTAAGGAATACCGCCCTCTGAGTAACCGCCGGCTTGAAATATTAGGTCGGAGACCGTTATGTCTTTATAGTAATAATATGGTCCAGGGTTCATTATCTCCCCTTGAATAGTAAGGTAAGTAAATTGTCTTAAGTCCTCGGTTGACTTAATAGTTAAAACATCACCAGGTAATAATTCAATATCAGGTATTTCGCCATTTATGAGCTTACGCAAGTCGATTGCCACGATACCAATTTGTGAGTCCCCATTAACCCGTTCCAAAACGGCCCTATTTAGAAATGCCTTTTGTCCTAAGCCTTGGGCCATTTCAATCAGTTCAAGTACGGTATTATTGCGCTCCTCAAGGGGGAATATGCCTGGTGCTGTCACTGCACCTCTAATTTCTACTTCATTAGTGACTACTTCTAATATCTTTTTGATCGTAAAAATGTCGCCGTTTTGAGGATGGAAATTTGCAATCATAGACGAATCCAAACTACCCGCAAGGTAACTAATTCCCGTATTTCGTTGGTACGTGATTAAGTTTTTATAAGCTGTAGGGGTAAAACCTCCTGCATAGCGTAAAATGTCTTTAATGGTTTCATTTTCTTTGGCTTCATACAATCCTTTCTTTTTGATTTCCCCCTTCAATTCGATACGATTTTGGTAAGGACGAATCAATATAATATCTTGATCTCGTAGAGCGATATTATCACTCAAGTCGGCATCTATCAAGAATTTATATAGATCCATTTTACGGATCATTTTTCCATTCCTAATTACTTCTATATCTCTGTAAGAACCATTGACATTCGGACCTCCAGAAGCATATAAAGCATTAAAAGCCGTGGCAAGGGAAGAAACTGTATAGGTTCCCGGCCTCATCGCTTCTCCAGTAATAAGTACTTGAATGCTTCTGACATCCCCTAAGGTTATCGAAGAATAAGTGCCAGACCCGGGGCGATTTAGGCCCGAATAAGCCTGTCGGAGTCTGTTGATTATCTTTTCATTGGCTTGTTCAATCGTAAGCCCATTGACATAGACGGGTGCTAAATTTAACATTTTAACACTTCCCTCCGGGTTGACTTTCATTCTAAAATTATCTACCGAATTACCATAGATGTCTACGATTAATTCATCATCGGGGCCCAATATATAATTCTTGGGAGTAGCCATCCGTAGGTTAGGTTGGAAGGTCATTGATGAAGAAGAAAAGAAGGACTGGCCAAAAGTGTTTTGAATTCTCAGGTCTTGCTTTCTCCTCCCAGATAGGGAATCTCTGTCGTTATTGGTTTCTTCATCTAATTTATCCTCGCGCGAATCGTCAATTTCATCCCGGTTTGGGTCTACGGAAGGCTGCTCGTTGGGTAAATTCAGTATTTGTTTTTTTACATTTAAGATCTGATCGGTTGTAAACCCGCGATCTCTTGCGGCTTTTTCGATGTCGGTATCCGACATTCCTGATGACTTGGCTCGGTTATAATATTCAGCGGCTTTTGAGTTGGTCACAGGCCCGGCTGGAGTTTCAATTGTTCCAGAGGATGGATTTGTTGAAGGGGAGGAAGGGGCCGTTTCCTGAGCCTGTACGGTAAGTTGTAATGTAAGTAGTAGAGAACAGATGTATAAAGTGTTCCTCCAAATATTTATATAATGCATGTAGTGAATTAGTTACGATTCAACGTCAAACTAAAGATAATATGGGGACATTTTAGAGTCCTTTGCGGCAAAGCTACAAAATGTCCCCATATCTGTTAGTATTTTTTATTTTATTGTGGTCATGGGTTTCACGGATATTTCCAATTCCTTCAACTGTGCCTCGGATATCGTAGACGGTGAGTCGATCATCACGTCACGGCCTGAGTTGTTTTTGGGGAAGGCAATAAAATCCCGGATGGAGTCGGCGCCGCCAAAGAGCGAACAGAGCCTGTCGAAGCCAAAGGCCACTCCAGCGTGCGGAGGTGCTCCGTATTCGAAGGCGTTCATTAAGAAGCCGAACTGCTCCTGAGCCTCCTCAGGAGAGAATCCAAGGATCCCAAACATTTTTTGCTGAAGCTCTCTTTCGAAGATCCTAACCGATCCCCCACCTACTTCCACACCGTTGATCACCAAGTCATAGGCGTTGGCACGTACCTTGCCGGGGTCTGTCTCTAGCAAGGCGATGTCTTCGGGTTTCGGGCTGGTGAATGGATGGTGCATGGCAAACCAGCGGTTCTCTTCCTCTCCATATTCCAATAGGGGGAAGTCAAGTACCCATAGGGCCCGGTAGTCCTCAGGGTTGCGTAGTCCTAGGCGGCTACCCATCTCTAAGCGGAGCTCGTTAAGTTGCTTACGAGCCTTGTCTTCAGTCCCCGAAAGGAGTAGAATCAAATCGCCAGGCTGGGCGTTGAAGGCCGCAATCCAGCTTCGTAGCGTCTCCTCGTCATAAAATTTGTCGACCGACGATTTTACGCTGCCATCGGCATTGTACCGAAGGTAAATAAGTCCCTTGGCACCTATTTGTGGGCGTTTCATCCAGTCGGTCAGTTGATCCACCTCTTTACGGGTGTAAGAAGCACAACCTGTAGCACATATCCCTACGACCATGGGGGCGTCGTCGAAGATACTGAAGCCCTTGCCCGATACCAGGTCTTGGTCGGCTCCCTTAAGCTCTACAAACTCCATTCCGAAGCGAATATCGGGCTTGTCGGAGCCGTAAAGGCGCATGGCATCGGCGTAGGTCATACGGGGTACCTCGGGCACCTCTAGTCCTTTTACATGGAGGAACAGATGGCGCACCATGCCTTCGAAGGTGTTGAGAATATCTTCCTGGGTTACAAACGACATCTCACAGTCGATTTGCGTAAACTCAGGTTGACGATCGGCCCGTAGGTCCTCGTCTCTAAAACATTTTACGATTTGATAATACCTGTCGAAGCCCGCTACCATCAACAGCTGCTTAAAAGTCTGTGGAGATTGGGGCAGGGCATAGAACTCCCCGGGGTTCATACGGCTAGGAACTACAAAGTCTCTAGCCCCTTCGGGGGTAGACTTAATGAGTACGGGTGTCTCTACTTCAATAAAGTCGAGGTTGTCCAGGTATTGACGGGTATATTTGGCCACCTGATGGCGTAGCTGGAGGTTTTTGCGAACGGCATTTCTCCGCAAATCCAAATATCGATATTTCATGCGGATGTCGTCGCCACCATCGGTTTCGTCCTCTATCAGGAACGGTGGAAGCTTAGCCGGATTGAGTATTTCTAGTTCTGAAACCCTGATTTCAATCGATCCAGTGGCTATTTTATCATTTTTGGCGATGCGCTCTATCACTTCTCCTTTTGCAGAAATAACGAATTCTCTGCCCAATGTACGCGCCATTTCTAAGATGCTGGCCGGGGTTTTACCTTCTTCGAAAAGTAGCTGGGTAATACCATATCGGTCGCGTAGGTCGAGCCATACCATGCCTCCCTTATCTCTTACACGCTGAACCCAACCACATAATACGACATTTTGATTTACTTGCTCTAAACTTAACTCCCCGCAGGTATGTGAACGTAACATATAATAATTTTAATACTGGTATAATGAAGGTGCTTCATAATAAATGCAGCAAAACTACGTAATTTTACCAAATCTATCATGAACAGTTATTTATGAATTTTCCAAAGCACGTTGTACAACACATTTTATCGTTATTTTTGTCCACCTGTTTACTGGCAACCCTGAGCTGTAAAACGGGTGATGGCCCGTTGGCCGTGTCTGGCGATGAGTTTCAAACCATACCCACCGTGTACCCGATCGTACCGGGTATCATCGACGAGGCCTCCGGTATTGCTCCTGCCCAATACCTCACCGATTACCTATGGACCATTCAAGATTCGGGAGGCCCTAATTCTGTTTATCTCTTGGCTAAAAACAGCAGTACCATTACCGAATACAGCATTCCTGGGGCCAATAATATCGACTGGGAGGATATTGCATCGGGCCATGGCCCCGAGGAAGGTAAGCAGTATCTTTATGTCGCGGATATTGGCAATAACAGTGGCATTCCGATTAGCAATACCATTTATAGAATGCCTGACCTCCAAAGTACTAATGGTAGTTTCGAAAGCCAATCCGTTGAGAAAATTGAGTTTCGCTATCCCGATGGCTTCCATAATTCCGAAGCCTTGCTGCTCGATCCTACCACCCTCGACCTGATCGTCATCTCCAAAGAGGCAAGCCAAGCGGTCATTTATCGTATTCCATACCCTCAGTCTACTACCGAAGTGAATATGGCTGAAAAGGTAGGGGTAATTCCAGGTATTAACTTGGTGACGGCTGGGGATATTTCTGCTAAAGGGGACGAGATCCTCATTCGCACGTATTTGAGTGTGAGCTACTGGAGAGTGCCTACAGGGCAGACCATCCTTCAAACCCTTCAAACGAGTGCACATCGGAGTTATCTGGTGGCTCTTGAACCCCAAGGCGAGGGAATCTGTTTTGACCACGACCTAAAAGGCTATTTCACGGTGAGTGAGCTGGGGGCTGCCTCCTCGGTGGGGTTAAACTATTTTAAAAGGAAATAGAAGGTGGTAAGCTAGACTTATGCATTCTGGAAGGTCTTTCCCGTTGTATTGAAATCGTAAACATGAAATCAAAATATTTAATAATGAGTTTGTTGTCCTCAGGCTTGGTGGCGGAAGCCGTCCAGGCACAAAAGCTAAATTACCCTATTACCCATACCGTGGAGCAGATCGACGAGTACCATGGTGTAAAAGTGGCCGACCCTTTTCGATGGCTCGAAGATGACCGTTCAGAAGAAACCGAAGCATGGGTGAAAGCCCAAAACGAGCTTACTTTCGATTACCTCGATCGTATTTCATTTAAGGGGAAAATATACCAGGAACTCGAAGAAGCCTATAATTATCCGAAGTACTCGGCACCAAAGAAAAAGGGCGACTATTATTATTTTTATAAAAACGATGGCTTACAAAACCAATCGGTGCTCTACCGCCAGTTAGGCGAAAACGGTACTGTGGAGGTGGTGTTGGACCCTAACGCCCTATCGGCCGATGCTACTACCCGGTTGACGGTCTTTAGTCTTTCTAAAAATGGGAAATATGCCGTATGTGGTTTTTCTAAGGGAGGCTCCGACTGGCAGGAATATCGGGTTATGAACATGAAAACCGTCGAGCTTATGTCCGATAAGCTCGAATGGGTGAAGGTATCGGGGGCTGCCTGGCAAGGAGATGGATTCTATTACAGCCGTTATCCAAAGCCCGATGGAAGCGCTTTGGCGGCGAAAAATGAAAATCATCAGGTCTATTTTCACCAAGTAGGTACCGATCAGCAGGCCGACCGGCTCGTGTTTGAGGACCCTGCCAACCCGCAACGATTCCATACCGTATCAACCACCGAAGACGAACAGTTCGCAGCGCTTTATGTAAGCGACCGTGGCCAAGGGAAGGACGGCAACGGACTTTGGGTGATGGCTCAGAATGAATCGACTTTTCAACCCATAAAGGCCGAAATATCCGACTTTAGCTATGGCCTTATCGAGCATGTTGAAGATGGTTTTTTGATAGAAACCAACGAACAAGCACCTAACGGAAAGGTGATGAAGTGGAGTAGGGGAGATAAAGGCTGGTCGACGCTAATAGCGGAAAAGCCCGAACCTTTGCAAGGGGTGGGATCTGCAGGAGGGAAGCTTTTTGCTTCGTACTCCAAAGATGTTACGACACGGATATATGTGTACGGCCTCACTGGAGCGCTAGAAAGAGAAGTGCCGTTACCAGGGCTGGGAACGGCCAGTGGGTTTGGAGGCGAGGCCGACGACGCCTTCGTGTTTTATACTTTTACGTCTTTTACCTACCCGCCTACCATATTTCGATACGACATCGGGAAAGGAGAAAGTACCCTGTTTAAAAAAGCAGAGCTATCCTTCAATCCCGAGGACTATCAGACCAAGCAGGTGTTTTTTAAGAGTAAAGATGGGACGGCTGTTCCAGCCTTCATTACCCACAAAAAAGGACTAGAATTGGATGGGCAGAACCCAACCATACTATATGGCTATGGCGGTTTCAATATTAGCCTTACCCCCTCGTTTAGTGCCACCCGAATTCCCTTTCTTAACCAAGGGGGCGTGTATGTACAGGCCAATTTGCGGGGTGGTGGCGAATACGGAGAAAAATGGCATGAACAAGGCATGAAGCTTAAAAAGCAGAATGTCTTCGACGATTTTATAGCCGCAGCGGAATATCTGATCGAAGAAAAATATACCTCTTCCGATAAGCTAGCCCTTCAGGGTGGGTCCAATGGGGGCTTATTGGTCGGTACGGTGGTTAACCAACGGCCCGATATCTGTAGGGTCGCTTTTCCGGCAGTTGGTGTGATGGATATGTTAAGGTTTCATAAATTTACAATAGGTTGGAACTGGATAGCCGACTACGGCAGCAGCGACAATGCTGAGGAGTTTGAGGTTCTTTATGGGTATTCTCCGCTGCACAATATTCGGGCTAATACGTCCTATCCTGCAGTTATGATTACCACCGCCGATCATGACGATCGGGTGGTGCCTGCACATAGTTTCAAATATGCGGCAGAACTGCAACGGACTGCCGGACCGGGCTCTGAAAGGCCTCTTTTGATACGAATCGATACCAATTCGGGCCATGGGGCCAGTAATACCAAAAAAGCTCTGGAGACCCAATCCGATATTTATGCCTTTATGTTTAGCAATATGGGGCTGACCTGGAAATGATAAAAAGACTGTCTTCTGGCCCTTAAAATCCCGCTATTGCGGGATTTTTTAGTTTGAAGGGCTCTTAGTATGGTACTTATTAATTTGCTAAACTTTCTTATTTTATTGCTAGATGCAGGATACCACAGGACGGAACCAATTGCGAAGTTCCCTATCCTTGCAGTACGTTTCGGATAGGTAAGAATGCCAGCGCATTGTCTTCCGTATGTATTCATATTGCAACCTTTAGACATAAAATAAAAAAATGGACCAATCAAAAGCCGCTCAGTACAAGCATGTAAGTTATTTATGGGACGACGAAAAGGCGGCCTCCTTCGGGGACGACCAGATCGGATTGCTTCTATATCGATCCAATTTGTTAGGAGCCGATCTTCGCTTAACCAATTATGCCGGTGGAAATACCAGCTGCAAAACCATGGAAAAAGATCCCTTGACCGGTAAAGAGGTAGAGGTGATGTGGATTAAAGGATCTGGTGGTGATATAGGTACACTTACACGCAGCGGATTGGCCGGCTTGTACCAAGACCGCCTTCATAGCTTAAAGAATATTTATAGAGGTCTCCAATTCGAAGATGAAATGGTAGAGCTATTCAACCATTGTATTTTCGATTTGAAATCGAAGGCTCCTTCTATCGATACCCCATTACATGGGCTTCTTCCCTTCAAACATATCGACCATTTGCATCCAGATGCTTTGATTGCCATAGCCGCTTCTAAAGAAGGGGAGGCCATCACCAAAGAGCTTTTTGATGGAGAATTGGCGTGGGTAAACTGGCAACGCCCTGGCTTCGACCTTGGGCTGCAGCTAGAAAAGGCCTTAGCCGACAATCCTGGCATCCGTGGTATCGTATTGGGAGGTCATGGCCTGTTTACTTGGGGTGATACGGCCTATGAGTCGTATATCAATACCCTTAATACCATAGAAAAAGCATCGGAATACCTAGAAGCAAATTATGGTAAATCAAGACCCGTTTTTGGAGGTCGTGTTCTGAACGACGAATCGCCGGAGCGCCGGTCGGAAATCGCCGGAACCCTAGCGCCTTACTTGCGTGGCTTGGCATCCTCTAAGCAGGGTATGATCGGTCACTTTACCGACGATAGCCGCGTATTGGAATTTATTGGAAGTCAGGATCTGTCCAAGCTGGCACCTCTAGGCACCAGCTGCCCCGATCACTTCCTACGTACGAAGATTCGTCCGTTGGTTTTAGATTTTCCTTTTGAGTTACTCACGGGTACCGACCAGGAAATCCTCGCTCAGATTGAGCCTCAATTCGAAGCATACCGGAAAGACTATCAGGCTTATTACGATCGTTGTAAGCGCGATAACAGTCCTGCAGTAAGGGATCCTAACCCAGTCATTATCTTGGTGCCTGGCGTAGGGATGTTCTCCTTTGCCAAAGACAAGCAGACAGCCCGTGTAGCCGCTGAGTTCTACATCAATGCCATCAATGTTATGAAAGGTGCCGAGGCTATTTCGTCCTATGTATCCCTTCCTGAGCAAGAGGCCTTCGATATTGAATATTGGTTATTGGAGGAAGCTAAGTTGCAACGCATGCCCAAGGAAAAAACCGTATCGCGCAGAGTGGCCCTAGTAACGGGTGGTTCGGGTGGTATTGGCAAGGCGATAGCCGCCAAGTTACTTCAGGAAGGTGCCTGCGTAGTGGTATCCGATATCGATGATAAGGCCTTGGCCGAAACTAAGGCCGAGTTCGATGCCAAGTTTGGTAAAGATTTTTCAGAAACAGCTAATGCTAACGTGCTGGATCCTGAGCAAATTAAGGCAGCCATGGAAAAAACTAAACTTCGTTTTGGAGGCTTGGATATTGTGGTCAATTGCGCCGGATTGTCGATCTCGAAACCCCTGGCCGATACGACCATTAAGGATTGGGATATTTTGCAGGATGTGCTCGTAAAGGGGCAGTTCCTCGTGTCGCAAGAGGCTGTGGCCATTATGCGCCAGCAAGGTAATGGCGGTGATATTATTAATATCGCTTCTAAAAATGGCCTGGTTTCGGGCCCCAATAATGTGGCTTATGGAACGGCTAAGGCCGCTCAGCAGCATATGAGCCGTTTGCTTGCTGCCGAATTGGGTGGTGACAAAATCCGCGTCAACATCGTGAACCCCGATGCCGTAATCTCCGGAAGTAAAATCTGGGAAAGTGGTTGGGCTGCTGGTAGAGCAAAAGCTTATGGAATCAAAATTGAAGAGCTACCCGCATTTTATGCTAAACGTACCGTTTTGGGTGCCGAAATCCATACCGAAGACATCGCCAATGGCGTATATATCTTCGTAAGCGGCATGCTTAATAAGAGTACCGGGAATGTGATCAATGTGGATGGTGGAGTACCGGCTGCATTTGTACGCTAATTAAGATACCCGAAAGGAAGTTGAAATACCGATGTATCCGCTCGCGCTAATGTAGACTTTGTCGTCCGCAAAGGGTGTGTGGATACAACCGGTAGGTTTGACTTCCTTTTTTACTTTCAAACCATTGCTAGTATGAGAATAGAAAAAAGTCAGATCGATCAATATAATGATGGCCTATTTTCTAGGCATAATAATCAGTTTATATTTCTGAAAGAGCAGCTAGCCGAGCAAGGCGTCCAAGCCGATGAGATAATTGCCGAGCTGGCGCGATTTCAAGTGGCTATCCCAAGCTGGGCCTTGGGGACCGGTGGTACTCGGTTTGGCCGGTTTTCAGGCTCGGGAGAACCCGGCTCTCTCGAACAAAAAATAGAAGATGTGGGCTTGCTGCATGCCCTCAACAGATCGAGTGGATCTATCTCTCTGCATATACCCTGGGATATCCCCAAACAGGCCGATTCTATAATCGATTTGGCAAGCTCCTTCGATTTGCAATTCGATGCCGTGAACTCCAATACTTTCCAAGATCAAAAAGGTCAGGAATTGTCCTATAAGTTTGGGTCCTTGTCGCATACCGATGCTCAGGTGCGTCGGCAGGCGGTAGCACATAACCTAGAGGTCATCCAATATGGTGAGGCATTGGGGTCCAAAGCCTTGTCAATCTGGCTTTCGGATGGCTCTTGCTTCCCTGGACAGTCCAATTTTGTGAGGGCCTTTCAGAATACCCTGGAGTCCTTGCAGGCTATTTATGAAGGCTTGCCCAACGACTGGAAGATGTTTGTAGAGTATAAAGCCTATGAGCCGAATTTTTATTCGACCGTCATTCAGGATTGGGGTAGTTCGCTATTATTCTGCCAGAAGTTAGGGCCCAAAGCCGACGTATTGGTCGATTTGGGACACCATCTGCCTAATGCCAATATCGAACAGATTGTGGCTACTCTGATGATGGAAGGCCGCCTAGCCGGTTTTCACTTCAACGACTCCAAATATGGAGATGATGACCTTACCGTAGGGAGCATAAGGCCCTATATGTTGTTTTTGATATTTAATGAACTCGTGGAGGGGATGCAACGAGCAGGTAACAGCAGCGATGCGTACGCCTGGATGATCGATGCCAGCCATAACGTAAAAGATCCTTTGGAAGATTTGTTGCAGTCGGTGGAGGCTATCTTGATCGCCTATGCGCAAGCCTTACTAATTGATAGGCCTAAGCTTGCCGTAGCCAGGCAGGAAAACGATGTAGTACGGGCGCAGCAAATTCTCCAAAATGCCTTTAGAACCGATGTGCGTCCCTTGGTACGTGAGATGATGCGCCGCAGTGGTGGAGCACTCGATCCCATTGGCTTATTCCGAGACCTGCAATTACGCACACAACTTACTCAGGAAAGAGGGGCTGTGTCGGTAGCTACAGGATTATAATTGAAGAATACCTTACAGGCCGTTGTGGAAAGCCCAGTACCTAAAGCGATTTACGGATCGTAAGGGTGAAGGGGTTTTTGACAATGGCCTGTTTGTTTTCGACGATCAGTGAGGCTGCCGTCCGCCCCATTTGTTCATGATCGGTAGAGATGGTGGTAATACCATTGAGTAGGATTTCCTTCAGGGGAGTCTCGTTGTAGGAGATGATTCCTACGTCCTTGCCCACTTCCAGGTTCTGTTGCCTGCATTTTTTGATAAGATGTACCAGGTCATTCTCTTCGATGACCACATATGCCGCTTGTGGAGTAACCTCATCATTTTCCTGAAAATCGTAAATGATTTGATGGGAGATCGATTGCTGGATACAAAAGACCCTAAAACCTTTCATGATGTCCTTGGGATAGGGGATGATGGTCGGAAATATGAGTATAAGTTTAGTATAGGACTTTAGTAAATCGGTCGCTTCATTGAGGGATTCTACAATGTCTTTTTCGAAATTCTGATATACACAGGAATATTTCTTACTAGGAAGGTCAATATCCTTATCGAGCAACATCAGTTTCTCGGGCGGGATTAGTTTAAGTATTTCAACGGCTTCATCCTGTTTATCGTAAAAATGGGGCATTACCACATAGTAGTCGTATTCTCCAAGACTGTTTTTGATCAGGTTTTTAAAGATATTGATATTGGAATGATGGATATGTAAGTCCACATTTACATTCTTTCCTATCTGCTCCACAAAGGCGTTGTACACTTGTTTCTTGTAGTTGCTGATTTTGTTCATCACCAGCAGCACCCTGGTGGTATGTTCTATATCGACTCTATTGATAAAATAGCCCTTGCCTCGGACCGAAATAAGAATTCCATCCTTAATGAGATGTTTGTAGGCCTTTTCTACGGTATCTCTGGATAGGAGATATTCCTCACTCAATTGGTTGATGGATGGTATTTTATCTCCTCGTTTTAGTTTGCCTTTACTAATGGCTTGAAGGATCGATTTGCTGATTTGGACATATTTTGGGGCACTCTCCTTAAACTCAATATCGAATTGTATTTCCATTGCTGGATGTCAGTTATGTAATGCCTAAAAATAATACATTTTCCCCTATTATCATGGATATGGGTATATAAAACAAAGCACCTCGTAGTAGATCAACTTCGAGGTGCTTTGATATGGAGGATACCGGTTCCTTATCTGGGTGAACGGCTACTTCTTTCAGATGAGCTAGATTCTCTACTCGATTCGGACCGGGTCGTGCTCGATCTTGCTGGGCTACTAGTACGAGTAGATCTAGAAGGCGAGGCTACACTAGGGCTGCTCCGAACGGTAGGTGTTGAGGAACGTTCTCGGCTACTACTGCGCGAGGGAGCAGGGCTACTGCTGCGTTCCGATCGACTTGGGCTAGTACTAGGGCTAGTGGTTCTGCTTCTTGGGGGCTCATAGCTTCGCGAAGTATTTCCCGATTCTCTTGGAGCCTCTGTCCGGCTGCTGCGGCTGTTATAACTAGGGCTCGACGACCGTTCTACGACTCCCGTTCTACTGCTGGTTGTAGACTCCCTTGGAGGCGTATAGCCCGAACGATCCGATGAGCCGGTCCGGCTGCTCCTTTCATTGCCACTCCGTGTGTCATATACACTGCCTCGACTGTTGGCTGGGGGGCTATAAGGCTGGCTATTCCGGCTCGACTGGTTGACGATAATACGTCCTCGGTCATTGACCACTACCTGACGAACGGGTACACTTCTGCGGGTATATCGTTCGATTTCGTCTCTTCTAGGGCCATATACATACGTCCGGTTGTCGCGACGGTAATAGTTGTTGATGATGGTCGTCTGATTATAAATTCTGGAAATCCGGTTACGAGGTACCCAGTAGCGATGCCAATTGGACGTGTAAAAATGGCGGTTAGGTACGAGTATCCACCAAAAAGAGGGGATATTGACGGCTATATTGATGTTGACGCCTGGTCCTAATGGAGCCCAACCGTAGTATCCACCACCGGAGCGCCAGTTGACCCATGCCGGGCCCCATTCATAACCCGGAATCCAAAACCATCCCAAATAATCGTCAAAGGACCAGCGGCCATAGTGGAATGGCGCCCATCCCCACTCATAGTTTGAGACCCAAGTGTTACCGTACTCAGTCATTTCCCAATATCCGTTGGTAGAGTAGGGCTGAAAGTCTCCCGAGTGGTAAGGGGTCCATACCGAGCCGTATTGAGGACTGGTAGTCCACTGTCCGTAAGGGGAAAGTTCTTGATAAAAAGTTTGGAAACTGATGGAAACTCCCCGTTGAGCTTGGGCCTTTTGGGGGAGCATCCATCCACCGAGCATTAGCAAAGTCAGCGTCAGTGTTTGGAAGAAATGTTTAGTTTTCATGGCTATATGATTGGTTGTATGGTGTATCGATCTATATAAGTAGGATCAAAAAAGAAGGAAATAGTTTAAAGGACTCCAAGCCGAACCGGTAGGCCTCTAGGGATAGGTACTCCTCGTTTTTCTGCATGCATAACGATTTTATTTATTTGAGAATTGTGCGTAAATCTTTGTAAATCAATATTTTTGATGCGTCTGTATTTCTTTTTACTAGCTTTGTAAAGACAATTCAGGAGGCTAATATCCCTATTTTTCGCCCAAAAGGTTAACATGTATTAACAAGCTAAGGAGATGGTTTCCAGCATCATTAACGCCCGATAAAGGGATATTTAAGTATTTTAAGGAAGAAGAAATGATAAGAAGTATAGATCCCTCGCAGCTATTGCAAGAGGTTGTTTTCCAGACGGCCAGAAGTGGAGGCAGTGGTGGACAAAACGTCAATAAGGTAGAGACAAAAGTGGAGTTACGTTTCGATATACCGAATTCACAGCTTTTAACCGAGGAACAAAAGCACCGTTTGCTCCTAAAGCTAAAAACGAGGCTTACCCAAGACGGAATACTCCTCTTGTATGACCAGGCCGCTCGGACCCAGCTGGCTAACAAGAAAGGAGTGATCGAAAAATTCAGGAAACTGATAACCCAAGCTTTTCAACAGGAAAAGTCTAGAAGGGCTACAAAACCTACCCTGGCCAGCAAACTAAGGAGGTTGCAGACCAAGCAAAAGCGGTCGGCCGTTAAGTCGATGCGAGGGAAGCCCAGTATGGATAATTGATGAAGCGTAATAGTCAGGCCATTTTCTACTTTATACCATGGCCCGACTGCTTTATAGCAACGCTTCAAATAATATTTCGGCTGGATGCATGGCTTTGCGTCCGGTGCCATCATGTATTTGGTGCCGGCAACTGGTGCCAGGTGCTGCTATCAGTACTTCTGCGGGCTGTTGCCGTACGGCGGGGAAAAGGACGAGTTCGCCGATCTGCATCGAAAGGTCGTAATGCTCCTCTTCATATCCGAAAGATCCAGCCATTCCACAGCATCCCGACGGTATCAGTTGAACGGTGTAGTTCTCAGGGAGCGATAGCATTTGCTTGGTAGGAACCATGCTCGATATAGCCTTTTGCTGGCAATGACCATGCAATTTGATCAATTTGCTTTCTTTGGTAAAAAGGCCCTTATCAATTTTTTTAAGGGCTATTTCCCTGGCAATAAATTCGTCGAACTGAAGGGCGTTGTTCCCCAATTTTTTGGCATCTTCCACCATTGAGTCATCTACCAAATCGGGGTATTCGTCTCGGAAGGTGAGTATGGCCGAAGGTTCTATGCCAATCAGCGGGGTATCGTGGGCCACTAAATCCTTGAGTAAGGCTACATTCTGTTCGGCCAGCACCTTGGCGTCTCGGAGTAGTCCTTTCGAGAGTTGGGGACGGCCCGAGGGCTTGTGGTTAGGGATGATTACCCGGTAGCCGAGTCTTTCTAATGTTAAAATGGCCTTCTTGCCTATTTCTACATCATTATAATTGGTAAACTCGTCACAGAATAAGTATACCACGGGGGCATTTTGGTTATCTACCGTTTTGGCATGCTTCGTCCACCAGGCTTTCAGGGTACTTGCTTGTAGCAAGGGCATGGTTCGGTCGGGGTGAAACCCAACCATTTTGTTGGCAAAGCGCCGTAATGGAGCGTTTTTGTAGATCAGGTTATAGGCCCAAGGTACATAACTGGCCAAACCTGTCATTTTAGAAAAGTTGCCAATTAGCCAGGATCGCGTCGGCACACCATGGGCATCATGGTACTGTTGTAAGAACTCCATTTTTAGCTTGGCCACGTCCACATTGGAGGGGCATTCGCCTTTACATCCCTTACATGCCAAGCACAAGTCGAACACCTCTTTGATTTCTGGATGGTCGAACCGGTTCTCCTTGGTGGAGTGGGTCAACATTTCGCGTAGAATATTGGCTCTGGCTCTGGTCGTGTCCTTCTCGTTGCGAGTAGCCATAAAGCTGGGGCACATGGTTCCCCCGCTAATTTTCGTCTTACGACAGTCTCCTGCCCCGTTACATTGTTCGGCGTGCTGAAGGATATTTTGGTTGTGGAACCTAAAGTTGGTCTTGAACTCCGGCGTTTTCTGATCGGCCTCATAGCGCAAGAACGAGTCCATGGGGGCCGTGTCCACTATTTTTCCGGGGTTGAAGAGGTTATTGGGGTCCCAATTTTTTTTGATTTCTTTGAACAGCTGATAGTTGTGCTCTCCTACCATTTTAGGAATAAACTCTCCTCTCAGTCGCCCATCGCCATGTTCTCCCGATAGCGACCCATCGTATTTTTTTACTAATGTGGCTATCTCTTCGGCAATCATGCGGAATTGCTGGTGCCCTTCCTTCGTCTTTAGGTTGATGATGGGGCGCAGGTGAAGCTCCCCAGTACCGGCATGTGCATAATGAACTGCAGACATCCCATGTTTTTTGAGAATCTCGTTGAAGTCACGGATATATTGGGGCTGGTCGTACACGTCTACTGCTGTATCTTCGATTACCGCCACGGCTTTTTCGTCGCCAGGTAAGTTGGCCAGTAGTCCTAAACCGGCCTTGCGTAAGGTCCATACTTTCTTGGTGTCCTCCCCGATGATCAGTGGATAATGAAATCCTAGTCCAGCTTCTTTAAGTTCGTTGGTAAGCTGCTCAGAGAGCTCTTCTACTTCCTGTACCGAATGTCTCGACAAGTCCACTACCAAGATGGCAGGGAAGCTGCCGTCCTCCTTATTCTTTACGAAATAGGCATTTTTCTTTTGCTCCACATTGGTGGCGGCACATTCCAGTATATAATCGTCGATGAGCTCTACCGCTTGTGGGTTATATTTAAGTGTTAGTACCGTAGTCCTCAGGGCTTCGTCAATAGTGTCGCAATGGATACACAGCAACCCCTGGGTTTTGGGAGGCACGGGAACGAGATTGAGCTTGATCTCCGTGAGGAAGCACAGGGTTCCTTCGGAGCCTGCCACCAGGCTACACATATTAAAGGGCAAGGCAGTGGGATCTTGCTGGTTACCAAAGGGCTGCATATGGAGCAACATATCCAATGCATACCCTGTATTGCGCCGGCTGATACTCGGTTTGGGAAAATTCTTGCGAATCTCCTCTTGGTTCTGACTGTTTTGAAGTATTTCGTCGGCCTTTAAATATATTTTATCCTCAAGAGTGGCTGAGCCATTTTTAGCCTTTGCGCGTTGGATGAGCTCCTGGTATTCGACCAAGCTTAGGTCGTGGAAATGCGCCTCTGAGCCGTCGGAAAGAATGGCTTGCAACTCCAAAGTATGCTCTCTGGCACTGCCATAAACCAGGCTGTTGGACCCACAGGAGTTATTGCCTACCATTCCGCCTATCATGGCGCGGTTGGCTGTGGAGGTTTCTGGTCCAAAATACAGGCCGTAAGGCTTTAAAGCGTGGTTCAGTTCATCCCTTACCACCCCTGGCTGCACCCGCACCCAGCGCTCTTCGGCGTTGATCTCTAATATATTATTGAAATGTTTGGATACATCCACCACCAGCCCGGCCCCTACTACCTGGCCTGCTAGGGAGGTTCCTGCAGTACGGGGAATGAGGGAAATCTTTTCGCGTATGGCAAAGTCGATAATGGCCTTTAGGTCGGCTATATGTTTGGGGATAGCTACACCCAATGGCATTTCACGGTATGCCGATGCATCGGTAGCATATAAGGTTCGGATAGTCTGGTCCAAATGGAGATCGCCTTCTATTTGATCTGCCAATGATTTTAAGTTTACGCTTAACTGCTCAGGCGAGGTGGTCATAGGTACTGTTCAAGAAAAGATAAGGACACAAAGTTACGAACTGCATGGCTTTGATGTGTTATAAGAAGGGGAAATTTCAGGCATGACCGTTTACCCTGTAGGTAAATGATGGTTTGAGGGGCATATTATTTCGATATTTAAGTTTTGCCATTATAGTACAAGAAAATGGCAAAATAAAATCATTAATATAATTTTATAATTCTAAAGAAAAAGTCGTAATTTGTTATTTTCAAACATATTTTTGCATGAAATGGATATCGACCGATTCGATTTTTATCCCCATTTGAAATAATAAATGTACCTGGGGAGGTTTAAAGTGGCGTCGTTTTTTAACCACATCATGTAGTTCAATCAAACCTAATGAAACCAAATGAAGAACAATTACTCAAAAGTAATGACTGCCTCCGAAATTCGAGAAGTAGACATTCGTTCAAGTTATAGTAGGATATTAGTCCTGTTCCTACTGGTCCTGGCTGCCTTAATGATTAGTTCCACTCTAAGCTGGGCCCAAAATGTATCGATTAGTGGTAGAGTTACCGATCTCCGATCGGAAGGGATACCCGGGGTCACTATCACAGTAAAGGGGACAACTACGGGAACCAATTCCGATATCGACGGTAATTATACCATTTCAGCACCCGCTAACGCTAGTTTAAGTTTCTCGGCCATCGGGTTTGTTACCGAAGAAATAGCCATTGGTAATAAGACGGTGATTAATGTAACACTGAAGGAGGATATTCGAGCCCTTGAAGAGGTGGTCGTGGTAGGATATGGTACGGTCAAGAAAAAAGATGCCACGGGAGCCGTATCCGCGATAGGAGCTAAAGACTTCCAGAAAGGAGTGGTCACCTCTCCTGAGCAATTGATGCAAGGTAGGGTAGCTGGGGTACAAATCTCCCAGTCGAGCGGTGAGCCAGGTGGGGGTATCAATGTGCGGATCCGTGGTACTTCATCGGTATTGGGAGGGAATAATCCATTATTTGTGATAGATGGCGTACCCCTTAGTGGAGACAATACCTCTGGGAGTGGGAGCTCTCAAGGGGTGGGCCGTCAGGCAGCAAAAAATCCTTTGAATTTCTTGAACCCCGATGATATTGCTAGCATAGACATTCTTAAGGATGCCTCTGCCACTGCCATCTACGGTTCTAGGGGGGCCAATGGGGTCGTTTTGATTACTACCAAAAAGGGAAAAGGTAAAGGCTCTTTGGATTACGGATTTTCTGTGGGTATAAGCAATATTACCAAAAAATATGACTTATTAACCGCCGACGAATACCGAGCAGCTGGAGGGCAAGATTATGAAAGTACCACCGACTGGCAGGATGAAGCCTTTAGGACGGGCATTACCCAGCAGCACAACCTATCGTATGGGGGGGGCGATCAAACAGGAAATTATCGATTCTCTCTAGGGTATATGGACCAAAATGGGATCGTAGAGAAGTCAAATGTAAAACGTTATAGTGTCAGCTTTAACGGTCAAAAGAAGTTTATCAACGACAAACTGACCATAGGGAGTAATTTGAGCTTCGCCAATACCCAAGATGCGGGGGTTCCTATCTCCGAAAATTCAGGTTTTGAAGGGGATTTAATGGGGGCAATTTTAAAATCAAATCCTACTCGATCGGTGTTTAATGCGGATGGGTCTTATAATCAGCCAGGTAATACGGAACCCAATCCTATGGCATTTTTAGCCTATTCAAAGGATAATAATAATACCCTGCGTGCATTGGGTAATATCAATGCCGAACTGGAAATTTTGAAGGGGCTTAAGTTTAAAACGGTATTGGGTTTCGATAAATCGATGGCTAGTCGGAAGCAAGCTTTATCTGGCGACTTGGTAGCCTCAGGAATCACCGGTAAAGGGAGGGTGTATGTCCGAGACGTAGAAACGAATAATCAATTATGGGAGAACTATTTTACCTATGATAAAGAATTCGGGAACGTGTCTTTTAATGGACTACTGGGATATTCTTATCAGAGTTTTGAAAACTCAGGTAAAAGCATAGCAGCTGCTAATTTTAGAACTACTGACCTAGATGTCATGATCAATAATTTGGCTTCGGCCGGAACCATTCTCATCAAAGACGCTTCAAATCTTGAAACGATAGGGTCTGTTGTACAGAATTCAAATTATACCAAAGATGAACTGCAATCTTATTTTGGTAGGGTCAATGTAGGCTTGAGTAGCAAATATTTGTTTACCGCTACCCTCCGTGTCGATGGCTCCTCTAAGTTTGGGGGGAATAACAAATACGGTTACTTCCCTTCTGGGGCTTTCAAATGGAAGTTGATGGAAGAAAGTTTTATGCCTGATGGGGTCTTCGACGATCTAGCCCTTCGGGTAGGATATGGAGTGACAGGTAACCAAGCCATTCCACATAATGTGTATGACCGTCGCGATCGGTACAGCGATTATACGATCAATCAGGATGCTAATAAAATTGAAGGCGGTGGGTTGAATGCCGTGGCTTTTAATAACCCTAACTTGAAATGGGAGTCAACAGCTGCACTTAATCTAGGGTTGGATTTCGCCATTCTGAAGAGCCGCCTATCTGGGTCTCTTGAATTTTATGCCAAGTCGACCAAGGATCTGTTATTTAAGGTAGTTGCTGCTCAGCCTGCCCCCAATCCATTTGTCTTCCAAAATTTGGATACGGATATTCAGAACCAAGGCGTTGAATTGGCCTTGAATGCGGCAGTAGTGGATCATAAGGATTTTACCTGGGAGGTATTATTCAATATGGCTTACAACAAAAATTTAGTAAAGAACCTGACAGGGACTTACGATACAGGGGAGATAAACGGTCAAGGTCTGTCGGGTGCCTTTGCCCAACGGCTGGCTGAAGGACAACCCCTCTTCGCCTTTTTCTTAAGAGAGTTTAGTGGCTTCGATGAGGCGGGCAATAGTATCTATCCAAACGGAGACTTTCAACAATTTTTGGGAGGAAAAAGCCCACTGCCGAAGCTTACGGGTGGCTTAACTAATAATTTTAGGTATGGTAATTTCGACGCCAGCTTATTTTTTAATGGAGTGTTTGGGAATTATCTGTATTCGAATACGGAGAATGCGTTTTTTACTCAAGGTTCTTTTGCCAACGGTCGTAACGTGACGAAAGATGTTATAGGTAATGGAGAAGGATCGTTAAATGCACCAGAGGTAAGTACTCGCTTTCTTCAAAAAGGGGACTTCGTCCGCTTGCAAAATCTATCTTTAGGATATCGGGTACCGGTAGGTGATAATAAGGTGATTTCCTCGGCTAGAGTCTATATTACGGGGCAAAATTTATTGACCTTTACCAAATACGATGGGCAGGATCCTGAAGTTACCACAAACAAATCGTTAAATGACATTCCATCATTCGGTATTGATTATACTGCTTATCCACGTGCCAGAACGTGGACGATTGGAGTAAATGTGTCGTTTTAACTAAAAAAAGAATTCAAAATGAAAAATATATCAATATATCAGATCTTAGCGTCAGCAGCCTGTATGTCCTTATTCATAGGCTGTACTGATCTTGTAAATGAAGAGAAGGATTCTATTGTAAGATCCTCGGAAGGGGGAGGGTTTACAGCCGGTAATCCTACAGAACTATTAGCTTCGGCATATAAAGACTTGGGTACTTATACCGACCAGGCTGGGATATATGCCTTGGGAATGCATACCTCTGCAGAAATGATTCCGCCCACACGTGGAGTGGACTGGGGGGATAATGGGGTATGGAGAACCTTAGATTCTCATACTTGGGATGCCTCTCATACCTATATTAGAGACGCCTGGAATAACCTTAATCAGAGGGCATATAAGGCCAATGAAATTATTGCTTCCAATCCTACCCCAGCTCAAAAGGCGGAGGCTCAGTTTTTAAGGGCTTTTAATATGTTTCATGTGATGGACTACTGGGGTGTTACCCCATTTCGGGAAGTGACACAAGGTGCTGACGAGCTTCCACGTGTACTGACTCGTTCAGAAGCCTTCGATTTCATTGTAAAGGACTTGGAAGAGGCTTTGCCCAATCTCGCCAATATAGGGCCTGGTGCTAATAATGGCGTGGCGTCTAAAGCTGCAGCCAACTTTTTATTAGCCAAACTTTATTTGAATAAGGCCATTTACAAGAGTAATTTGGGGGAAGTTAGCTACACCTTCGATAATGCCGATATGGCCAAGGTTGAGCAATATGTAGATGCTATCGAAGCCAATGGGTATAGCTTGGAAAGTAGCTATTTTAAGAATTTTACTTCTAATGCTTCCAACGAAATCATATTCGTTTCCTTGGAAGGGACTCCCCAAAATCGATGGATGATGACCCTTCATTATGATCAGGACCCTAGTGGATGGAATGGTTTTACCACATTGGCCGATTTTTATGATACTTTTGAGGATACAGATATACGTAAAGGCCTTCCTCCAGTCGAAGATGGAACCGAGTTCTCTTGGTTAGGTAAGGGATTCTTGATTGGTCAGCAACGAGGCCCCGTAAAAGATTCTAAAGGTGAATATGTGACCGATGCAGATGGTAAAATACTCATTGAAGATATTATCGACTCCCGGTCAAACAAACCACTGATGTTCTCTAGAGATGTTCCCTTGGCTGGAGCCGCTACCGAAAAAGGAATCCGGGTTATTAAGTACCACCCCGCCGATGCCGGTAAATATGTGCTGATGCGCTTTGGGGAGGCTTATATGATGAAAGCCGAAGCACTATTCAGATCGGGAAATACTGCTGGTGCTTTAGAAATGATTAATGACCTTAGGACTCAAAATAAGGCATCCGCATTGGCTAGCCTCACAGCCGACAATCTGTTTGAAGAGATCGGACGTGAGCTGTATTGGGAAGGTGGAAAAAGAACTATTGAAATCCGCTTTGGGAAATTTGTAAATGGTGAAGGCGCTACTGTCAACGATCCCCATACCGTGCTGTACCCCATCCCCTCTACGGCCATTGTTTCCAATCCCAATCTTAACCAGAATCCTGGATACTAAGTTTGTAGTAATAACCATTGATATAGAAGTGCTCCTGGTATAGGGGTACTTCTATTTTTTAAGTAACTTATGTTTTTCAAACGATTCTTAGGACTTTTATTATCCAGTCTATTACTGGCTTGTGAGCCAAAACCCCAACAAGATCAGCGCCTAGAGGACTATAAATCGGTTCTGGCCGATCACCAAGCACTGATTAGGCTGGAGATTGCCGGCGATACTTTTTATGCCAATGAGTGTATTTTTAAAGGGTCCATATCCCTGAGTAATGGAACCATGGCCATTAATCTAAAGAATCAGTTTGATGGTCAGACGATTGTTTCCTTAAAAATGCCTGACCGCCTTAAAGACTTCCCATGGGAAATAACCTTTGACGAAAGAAAAGGTGCCCAAACGCAAGTTCTTATCGGTAAAATCATCGAGACGAACCCACTCAAAGGATTGGGCTATGTGATGACTTCGGGTAGCCTTACTGTAAAACAAATGGATCCCGAATATTTTCATATGGATCTTCATGGAAAAGGGGTGAAATATGGAGTAGATTTACTCCTAGAGCAACCCGTGGAGATAAAGGGTACTATCGTCTATAAGTCTCCACATGTCTCTTTCGACCATATGAGCTGGTCCGATCTGCAATAATTCTTAATCCGTTATCCGCCGTAAATTTCCGCAATGAAGCTTTATTCTCAAGTAAAATGGAGTGGTCTGCTTTTTCTCATGGCAGTTTTGAACCCTTCCTGTAAGCAAAAAGACTCCACGGCCAACTTTGAACTTTTAGAGGCCTCAAAAACAGGTGTTTATTTTGAAAATACGGTAGCCAACCAAGTGGACTTCAATATTTTTACCTACCGAAATTTTTATAATGGAGGTGGTGTAGCCACAGGTGATGTGAATAATGACGGCTTAGCCGATATCTTCCTGACGGCCAACATGGGTCCAAACCGACTCTTTCTTAATAAAGGAGGATTGGAATTTGAGGATATTTCGGAAAAGGCAGGCATCTCTGGTGTGAAGGGAAAATGGAGCACTGGGGTCGTGATGGTCGACATTAATCATGACGATCTTCTGGATATTTATGTCTGCAATGCGGGTTTCCAAAAGGGTATTGGGCAAGAGAATGAGCTTTTTATTAATAACGGCGATTCTACTTTTACCGAAGCGGCCGCTGCTTATGGGCTAAACGATTCGGGGTATACCACCCATGCCGCTTTCTTTGATTATGATCAAGATGGCGACCTGGATGTGTATATCCTCAATAATAGTTTTATTCCGGTAAACACCTTAAACTACAGCAATAATAGAACATTAAGAGCCAAAGACTGGCCCGTTAGTGACTTCCTGAAGGGTGGGGGCGACCGCTTGCTTAGAAATGACAATGGTCACTTCGTTGATGTAAGTGAACAGGCTGGTATTTATGGGAGTCTTATCGGTTTTGGGCTAGGGGTTACGGTAGGGGATGTTAACGAAGACCATTTGCCCGATATTTATATTTCCAACGACTTCTTCGAAAGAGATTATCTATACATTAATAAAGGCGATGGGACTTTTTCGGAAGAACTAGAAAAGCGTATCAAGCATACGAGCCTAGCCTCGATGGGAGCCGATATGGCCGACATCAATAATGATGGATATCCCGAAATATTCGCTACCGATATGTTGCCTCGGGACGAATATCGGTTACGGACGACCACCTCTTTCGAAAATCATTATGTTTTCAATCTAAAAAAGGAAAAGGGATTTGCAGCGCAGTATATGCAAAATAGCCTTCAATATAATAACCAGGATGGAACTTTTAGTGAATTAGCAAATTTTGCCGGTGTTGCCGCCAGCGATTGGAGCTGGGGCGCATTGATGTTCGATGCCGACAACGACGGTTGGACGGACATTCTGGTATGTAATGGGATCTATCAAGATGTTATAGACCAAGATTTTATAGAGTTTTTTGCCAATGATGTGGTGCAGAAAATGGCCCTCACGGGCAAAAAGGAATCGATGCAAGAAATTGTCAATAAAATGCCTTCTACACCCATTGCCAATATGTTCTTTCACAATAAAGGTGGGCTGCGATTTGAGGAGCAAGGCCAGGAGTTTGGTTTGGAACAAAAAACATTCTCTAATGGGGCCGCTTATGCCGATCTGGATAATGATGGGGATTTGGACCTGGTGATCAATAACGTAAATCAACCTGTATCGATTTATAAAAATCGCTCCGAAGTCATGGCCCATCCAGGTAATTATATAAAAGTAAAACTTCAAGGAGAGGGACTCAATACGAGGGCTATTGGGGCTTCGCTAAAAGTGTATGCAGGGAAGCAGATTTTTACCAGACAACTGTTTCCCTCTAAGGGCTTTCAGTCGAGTACCGAATACCCCCTAACCATTGGGTTAGGGGCGATCGCCCGCATTGACTCGTTGCTGGTGGATTGGCCCGATGGTCGGGTCACTAAGCTAGAAAACCCTGCAATAAACCAGCTTCTAACCCTATCTGTCCAGCAGGCCATTCAGCAAAATATTGAGCCCGCCTCCCATGAACCTTTTTATTATTTTGAACCCCTGAAAAGTGATTTAAAAGCGCATCAGGAAAATAAATATGAGGATTATTATGATGAAAGGAATTTGCCTATGTTGCTCTCGAGGGAAGGGCCCAAGGCTGCAATGGGCGATGTGAATCAGGATGGGTTAGTCGATATGTATGTCTGTGGCGCTTTGGGACAGGCGGGACAGTTGTATTTGCAGGGTAAGGGTGGGTTTCAAATTAGTCCTCAAAAGCTGTTTGATGATATGGCTGGTTTTGAAGATACAGCCGCACTTTTTTTTGATTGTGATCAGGATGGAGATTTGGACCTTATAGTTGGAAGTGGGGGGAACCAAATTCCCCTAGGAAGCGCCGAGCTCCCTTCTCGACTGTATATTAACAATGGAGCGGGGCAATTTCAGCTCAAAAATGGTGCCTTACCACCCAATGGTATGAATACCTCCGTTTTTTGTTCCATGGATTTCGACTCCGACGGCGATTTGGACCTCTTTGTGGGTAGTAGAAGTGTTCCTAAGATTTATGGCGCCAGCCCGACTAGTTCAATTCTCCGTAACGATGGTTCAGGTCAGTTTACAGACGTGACCAAACAAGTGTTCCCTGCATTACATGCTCTGGGGATGATTCGGGATGCCGTATTACACGATATCGATGGAGACGGTAAACAGGAATTAGCAATAGTAGGCGACTGGATGTCGTTACGACTCTTCAAGGTGGTCGGCTCCCAATTTGTAGAATTGAAATCTGGGCTAGAGGATTACAGAGGTTTCTGGGGCAGTGTAAAGGCGGTGGACTTGGATGAGGATGGGGATATGGATTTGGTTCTCGGAAATATAGGAGATAATTTTTCACTGAAGGCTACCGCCGAAAGTCCCCTTAAGCTCTACTTAAACGACTTTAATAAGAATGGGGTGATGGATAAGGTGATTACCAAAACGCTGGATCAAAAGGAATGGCCCATCCTATTAAAAAGAGAGTTGACGACTCAATTTCCCTTCCTTAAAAAGAAAAGCCTTAAACATGCCGAATTTGCGGTGCGTTCTATCGAAGAATTGTTTCCCAAGGATTTATTGAATAGTGCTCATCAGAAATCGGTCAATTATTTGCTCAGTGCATTGGCCATTAACGATGGAAAGGGAGGATTCCGGCTAATGCCTCTGCCCGATCTCGTTCAAACCTCATGTATTACGGCAATAGAAGCAGTGGACGTGAACGAAGACGGCCAGCAAGACTTGGTGTTAGCGGGTAATTATTCACATTTTATTCCCCAATTAGGAGCTTTAGATGCGTGTAATGGTTTCGTGTTGGTGAATGAAGGGGATCTGAAATTTACCGTGTTAAATGCTAAAAAAAGTGGGTTGAATCTTCCAGGAGAGGTGAAGCAGCTCATCGCTTTTGATCTTGCACATCAGCCGCATTTGATAGGCTTGGTCAATAATGAGCAACCTAGCGTATATAAAATTAGAAAACCATGAAAAATTGGATTAGACGATTGAGAAACGGCTGGCTTCGTGTGGCGTCTAACCTTGGGCTAGTCTGCTTGCTGCTGATCGGTACGAGTAGGTGTACGAGCAAAAAAAATGGGGTAGACCCACTTTTTCGGCTGCATATGGAAGAAGAAACGGGCCTTAACTTCTCCAACCAATTAACATCCGACAAGTCCTTTAATATTTTCTATTATATGTACTTCTATAATGGAGGAGGGGTAGCGGCTGGCGATTTGAATAACGACGGACTGGTAGATCTATGCTTCACTGCCAACCAAGAGCCCAACAGAATATTTATTAATAAAGGGAATCTGAAATTTGAGGATATCACCGAAAAAGCCAATGTGGCCGAAGGAAAGGGGTGGTCTACTGGGGTGTCGGTTGTGGATATCAATCAGGATGGCCTATTAGATCTATATATTAGCCAGGTCGGGGATTATGAAGGTATGAGAGGGCATAATTTACTGTATATCTGTCAGGAGATAACTCCAGAGGGGATTCCAGTTTATAAAGAAATGTCGGAGGAGTATGGTTTGGATCTAGTTGTATTTGGTACTCAAGCCCTGTTTTTTGATTTCGATCTGGACGGTGACCTCGATATGTTTCAGCTCAACCACTCCGTCCATCAGAACGGAACCTTCGGCAAAAGAGCGTTCTTTGAAAAACAGTATCATCCCATGGCAGGTGACCGACTCTTCGAAAACAAGGATGGGAAGTACGTAGACATTACCTTAAAGGCGGGCATCCATAGTAGTGCCTTAGGATATGGGCTCGGACTCGGAGTAGGGGATCTCAATCTAGACGGATTTCCTGATCTATATGTTGGGAACGATTTCCATGAAAATGATTATTTGTATATGAACCTTGGCAATGGGCGGTTTGACGATCGGGCGGCCCAAGCCTTGAGACATACTAGTCAGTTCTCTATGGGCGTGGATGTAGCCGATCTTGATAATGACCTTATGCCCGAAATCGTGTCCTTGGATATGCTCCCTTCCGACTACGAGATACTTAAAAAGTCGGAAGGGGAGGATTCTTATAGTATTTTTAATTATAAACTTCAGCAGGGTTATAGCCACCAATATGCGCGAAATAACCTTCAACGGAATAACGGGAATGGTACTTACAGTGAAATTGGACTGTACGCGGGGGTACCAGCTACAGACTGGTCCTGGTCGTCCCTTTTTGCCGATTTTGACAATGATGGCCTTAAGGATTTATTCATATCCAATGGGATCCCTAAAAGGATGAACGACATCGATTATATTCGGTATGTGGCCAATGACGTGGTACAACAGAAAATCAAGGATCGGAATTTTGATGAAAACGATCCAAGTCTGGCAGACAAACTCCCAGAAATTAAGCTTAAAAATAAATTTTTTAGAAATCAGGGGGCCTTGCAATTTGAAGACTTGGAAGCCAAAATTCAAAATGATCGGACTTCCTATTCCAATGGGGCTGTCTATGCGGATCTTGACAACGACGGGGACCTAGACCTGGTGACTAATAATATTAATGATAAAGTATTTTTATATGAGAATGTGAGTGTTAGGAGTCCGAATAAAAACGATTATATCCGGTTGTATTTGAAGGGCGACTCCCTTAACAGAAACGCGATAGGAGCCAAATGTGTGGTATACAAAGGGAGCGGAGCGCAGCTCTATGAAAAATTCCCGGTTCGAGGCTTCTTGTCGAGTATGGAACTACCGATTCATATGGGAGTGGGTAATAGGGACGAAGTGGATTCTATAGCGCTCATTTGGCCCAATGGCCACTATCAGGTGATAGCCCATTCGGAACTAGCCGATTCCTTGAACCTTCAATATTTAACAGGCCTTCCTCGTTTCAATTATTCCTTATTACAAGATTTCAATGCTACGAGCACCCATTTTCCGCATTTTGTCGACCGAGCACAACAGGCAGGTTTATATCTTAAACATACAGAAAATAATTTTGTTGAGTTTGATCGTAATTCGCTGATCCCCTTCGAAACCACAGCGGAGGGTCCCGCGGTAGCGGTGGCGGATGTGAACCACGATGGTCTTGAGGACGTTTTTCTAGGTTCTGCTAAGAATGGTAAAGCCCGGTTGATGTTGCAAACGAAGGAAGGTCGATTCCAGGAGAAATATCAACCCGCCTTGTCTCGTGACTCTACCTATGAGGAAATAGACGCTCAGTGGGTCGATGTCAATCAAGATGGACACCTGGATTTAGTGGTGGCTACTGGTGGTAACGAATTTTTTAATCGTTCGGTTTATCAGCAACCTAGACTCTATCTCAACGACGGAACCGGTACCCTTACGGCTCGCCCCGATGCTTTTAAAGATATTTATGTGACTGCCTCATGTGTGGTAAGCCATGACTTCACAGGTGATGGCTACGTCGATTTGTTTATAGGAGGGAGAGCCGTTCCTACGGCCTATGGTGAGGTGCCCCATTCCTACCTATTAAAAAACGATGGCCATGGACGTTTTACCGAAGTCACCGACCAATATGCTTCTGGCTTATCGCAAATCGGCTATGTAAAGGATGCTGTATGGGTGGATATGGATCGTGATGAGGACAAAGATTTGGTGGTAGCTACCGAATGGGGCGGAATATACCTTTTTGTAAATCGACCTAAAGGGTTCGATCAGCGCGTGATTACCGACCAAAGGGGTTGGTGGAACTTTGTGTTTCCAGTAGATGTGGATGGAGATGGGGATATGGATTTACTGGCGGGCAACTTGGGGCTCAATAGCCGACTGAAGGCTAGTAAAGATCAACCTGTCCACTTGTATGTAAATGATTACGATCAGAACGGCAGAAATGAGCCCATTTTAACGCATTATTTAAATGGAGTAGAGTCCTTATTCCCCACCAAAATGGAATTGGAAAAGCAAATTCCGTTGATTCGAAAGAAATATAATTTAGCTTCCGAATTTTCCAAAGCAAGCTTTGAAACGATCCTTGGAGAGGATAAAATCAAAGCTTCGAAAAAGTGGACGGCAGACTCCTTCGAGACTACCCTTTTCTTGAACGACGGAAAGGGTAATTATGTCGCAAAACCGCTCCCCTACAAGGCGCAGTGGGCGCCGTATTATGCTTCGGCGGTCGTAGAGGCCAATCAAGATTCCCTACCTGACTTCCTGCTCATGGGCAATTTTTATGAGAGCAATGTGCAGATGGGGCGCTATGATGCCGACTATGGCTCTCTGTTGATCAACAGAGGGAAAGGCCATTTTGATGTTGAAAAAATCCCTGAACTGTCCATTACTGGCCAGGTAAAGAAGATTCGTAAGATTAGGGTAGGAGGTGAAGAGATGTTTCTGGTGGTACGCAATAACGATTACCTCATGCTTTTATCAAAAGGGGTAAGCTTAAAATAGGGCTTCATTTATTCTGAGATAACGACGCCCCCAGGTCATGGCCTAGGGGCGGCGCCGTCTGGCGTTTACAAACTCTCCGTCTTCCCGCCATCTACCGGCAGGTTGACGCCGTTGATACTGCCTGCTGCGGGGGAGCAAAGGAAGGCAACAGCAGCGGCAACCTCTTCGGGCTCGGTAAACCGGCGGATAGGGATGGTCTGCTCCATTTGTGTCGACAAATCGTCGACGGTTTGTCCCTGATCCTTGCTACGCATTTCTAACACCGCGTTCAGGCGAGCCGTTTTGGTGTATCCCGGCAAAACGTTGTTGGTGGTGATGCCATAGGGCCCCAGTTCCAAGGACATCGTTTTGGCCCAGCTCGCTACCGCCCCTCTAATGGTATTGGACACCCCCAACCCCACGATGGGTTGTTTGACGGATGTGCTAATTATATTGACGATGCGCCCGTATCCTTCCGACTTCATGAAGGGGATCACTGCTTGCGACAAGATCTGGTTATTGATCAGGTGCATTTGGAACGTTAGCAGAAATTGATCGGGATCGGCCTCTATGATAGGCCCTCCAGAAGGCCCACCGGTGTTATTAACCAATATATGCACCTCGGGGCAGAGCCTTAGGTAGTTTTCTATGGCCTCTTTTACCTCTCCTTTACGAGAAAAATCGGCTACAATATAGCGGTGCATCTGCCCCTGGGAGTCGTCGAGCCGCTCTACACACTGTCGTAGGGCATCCTCATTGCGAGCCATCAGGGTGACGTTGGCACCAAGCTGCGCCAGCTCCATTGCCGTGGCGCGGCCTATTCCCTGGGTGCTGCCACATACTAGGGCGGTTTTTTCTTTAAGATTTAGATTCATATGCGTTTAGTTTTTTAGTTCTATGATGGTCCCTATTGACGTGGGTATTCGGTAAGGTCAGGTACGTATCCCTACTTGCCGTCAAAGAATTGTTCCAGCTCCGTGGCTCCAATACCATGTCATTTGTCTTATTTTAGATTATATTTGCGGTTTATTTCAAAAAAAATTGGGGTACCGTCGACCCATGCTCGTACCGATACTTCGCAAAGGCCTATTTCAGGCTATTTATACCAATATAACTTAATATTATATAATCTCTACCATGTCCAAAAAAATACAATCGGCACTAATCTCTGTTTACTATAAGGATGGGCTTGAGCCTTTGGTACGTATTTTACACCAAAACGACGTTAAGCTTTATTCTACAGGAGGTACGCAGACTTTTATTGAGAACTTGGGAATACCTGTCACCCCCGCTGAGGAGCTTACGGGCTATCCTTCTATTTTTGGTGGACGGGTAAAGACCCTACATCCAGCCATTATGGGAGGTATTTTGTACCGCCGCGACGATGCTGGCGATGTAGCTCAGGCCGAGCAGTACAATATTCCATCAATAGACATGGTCGTGGTGGACCTTTACCCTTTCGAGGAAACGGTGGCTTCTGGAGCTAGCGAAGAAGAAATTATCGAAAAAATTGATATCGGAGGTATTTCTCTGATAAGGGCTACCGCCAAAAACTTTAAGGATACTTTTATCGTTTCCTCTCGTAGCCAATATGCCGATGTAGTGAGTTTGTTGGCTAGCAAAGAAGCGGCAACAGACCTTGACGATCGTCGGACATATGCTGGAAAGGCTTTTGCCGTCTCTTCTCAATATGATGGCGCCATCAATAGTTTTTTCCTTGACCGCCAGGATGCCGAGCTGTATGGCTTTACAGGGCTGCCAGCCCAAACCCTGCGCTATGGAGAGAATCCGCACCAAAAGGCTACTTATTACGGCGACTTGGAGGCTATGTTTGTAAAGCTGCATGGCAAGGAGTTGTCTTACAATAACCTGGTCGATGTGGACGCTTGTGTGAGCCTAATCGACGAGTTTGTAGGTACTGCCCCTACCTATGCTATCATCAAGCATACCAATGCCTGTGGTATTGCCACGGCAGCCACCGCCAAGGAAGCTTATGACAACGCCCTGGCTTGCGACCCTGTGTCGGCTTTTGGTGGGGTGGTTATTACCAATGCCAAGGTCGACCTGGCTACCGCCGAGGAGCTGAATAAACTCTTTATGGAAATTCTGATTGCCCCCGCCTATGATACGGATGCATTGGAGTTATTGAAGTCTAAGAAAAACCGTATACTGCTTAAGCGCAATCCAGAACAATTGCCCGGGGTGATGTTTAAGACCTTGCTCAACGGAGTATTGCTACAGGACAAGGACCTTGTTACCGAAACTGCCGAAGGCTTTACTACCGTGACGACCAAGGCCCCTACACAAGCGGAGGTGACGGCCCTTGAGTTTGCCCTTAAAGTTTGTAAGCATACCAAGTCCAATACGATCGTATTGGCCAAAGAAAATCAATTGATCGCGAGTGGTACGGGTCAAACTTCCCGTGTTGATGCCCTTCGTCAGGCTATCGACAAGGCCAAGGCCTTCGGTTTTGACCTTAACGGTGCGGTAATGGCCTCCGATGCCTTTTTCCCCTTCCCCGATTGTGTGGAAATCGCCCATCAGGCAGGAGTAACTGCCGTGGTTCAGCCTGGCGGATCTATCCGCGATAAGGAATCTATCGCCTATTGCGATGCCCACGGCCTAGCAATGGTTACCACTGGGGTAAGGCATTTCAAACACTAACAGACCGTATCTTCTGTTAACTGCTTTTAAGGGCATTCTTCCGGATTTCGGATGAATGCCCTTTTTCTTGCCAAAGGAGCAGGGAACGGCCATATCCTTTCCGAACGTCAGTGGATAATTTCGGGAGCCAATGCTCGTTTGTATACAGAATCTCTTACCTTGCTCTCTATTATGGGTCGTTGAATATTGCATTTTTTGAAAACAGTAAAGTATCTTTTTTACGCGATTGGTTTGATACTCGCCAGCCTCTTCTATCTATACCCTCAGGTCTTTTATACACATACCCTGTGTCTTTCCGATTTTGAGCGTGTCGATGGCGATATCTATGTGAGCAAGCATTTGGAGGGGCCGCTGAAAAAACAGATCACCACCGTGGTTACAGATTCCCAGCACAGAGTGGGCGCACTGTTTGGTCAATACCAGTCTCATCCCCGAATTGTTGTTTGTGCCACCGAAAGCGAATACAAGCGCTATTGCAATAGCAATGTAGGTGCCGGGTGCAGTGTGGGCACCCCCTGGGGACTTCATTTTGTGGTGGTCCATCTGCAAGGGATCAACACCGATGTGATGAGTCATGAAATGAGCCATATAGAGTTACTGGAACGATTGGGTTGGTGGACGGTCCTGGTCGACGTCCCCCAATGGTTTAATGAAGGCTTGGCGCTTATGGTGGATCGGCGCTTTGTAAAGAGCACCAACCCAGTCCGCCGCTATCGAGGCTATCGCCGTGAATGGCGGCAGTATGCACGAGAACTGGGTTGGCTGTTGCCCCTCGCCCAGTTAGAAGGGATGTCGGCCTTTACCAGCCCCGATCCCGACCGGGTCATGTATGCCTATATGACTTCTGGAAAGGAAGTTTCTCGCTGGCAAATAGAAAGTGGCCCTTTCGCATTAACAAAATTAATACAAAAAATAAAAAGCGGTATTCCCTTTGCCGAGGCCTATGAGCAGGTGAGCTCCGAGGCGGCTGATCGCATTGACTTCTGATAGACAGGGGTTTTGCCCGATGATTCGTTGGGTTCGGCGGAATGAGAGTGAATTGTGTCAAAAATGCACGATAACTTAGAAAAATTAAATAAAGATCGACTTTGTTTTTAATTTTGCTTGCACAATTTTCGGAAAATAATGTACCTTTCGGATTAGAACCTATTATTGTTCCACCTCTTTACCAGTCAAAGGAATAGAAATGCAACATTTACAATTATTAGACTACATTATCTTCTTCGTTTATTTTATCATTGTGGCTGCTTATGGTTACTGGATTTATAACAGAAAGAAAGCGGCTACAGAGTCGACAAAAGATTTTTTCCTTGCAGAAGGCTCTTTGACTTGGTGGGCTATTGGGGCTTCCCTGATTGCTTCCAATATTTCTGCCGAACAGTTTATCGGTATGTCGGGCAATGGTTTCACCATGGGGTTGGCCATTTCGACCTATGAGTGGATGGCGGCGGCAACTTTGATCGTAGTTGCCGTTTTTTTTATGCCCATCTATCTTAAGAACAAGATATGGACCATGCCACAGTTTCTTACCCAGCGGTACAACAAACGGGTGAGTTTGATTATGGCCATTTTTTGGCTTGGCCTCTATATTATGGTCAATCTTACCTCTATCCTATATTTGGGAGCGTTGGCCGTATCGGGTATTTCAGGCCTCAATTTCTGGTTTTGTATGTGGGCCTTGGCCATTTTTGCAATCATCATTACCATTGGTGGTATGAAGGTAATTGGCTTTACCGATGTGATCCAAGTTTTCTTCCTCATTATCGGAGGTTTGGCTACGTCGTATTTGGCGTTGAATCTGGTGGCGGGCGACGCCGCTATTACGATGAATGGGATGTTGGATGGGTTCGCTCAAATGAAGTCCAACCACGACGATCATTTTCACATGATTTTTAAAGAAGGGAATCCGTTTTATTCTCAGCTGCCTGGCTTGACGGTATTGTTTGGAGGGATGTGGATTGTGAACCTAAACTATTGGGGCTGTAACCAGTACATTACCCAACGTGCGTTAGGGGCCGATTTGCCCACTGCTCGTAAAGGATTGCTTTTCGCTGCGGCTCTTAAGCTGTTAATGCCTGCTTTGGTAGTTATACCAGGTATCGCTGCCTATGCTTTATATAGCAAGGGATTGTTCGTGAATGAGCTCACCGAAAATGGGGAGATAGTAGCGGATAAGGCCTATCCTGTACTCTTAAGCCTATTGCCAGTAGGGCTAAAGGGACTTTCTTTTGCCGCCTTAACGGCCGCCGTAGTGGCTTCACTCGCCGGAAAGGCCAACTCTATTTCGACCATCTTTACCTTGGATATCTTTAAGGAGTACTTTGGCAAAAACAAGTCGGAGGAACAATTGGTTAAAATCGGCCGAATCGTTATTGTAATCTCTATGTTGCTCGCTATAGTAGTATCTCCTTATATGGGAATCGACAAAAAGGGAGGTTTTCAATTTATCCAGGAGATGACCGGTCTGGTATCTCCAGGCGTTTTTGCTGCCTTTGTGATGGGTTTCTTCTGGAAGCGTACCAATTCGGCTGGTGCCTTATTTGCTATCGTAGGTGGATTTCTCCTCGCCTTAGGGATGCATAATAACTGGCTTCCAGGTACCGACTGGTCTCAAATTCCGTTCCTAGATCGTATGGGATGGGTATTTTTGATCTGCGTAGTGGTGATGTTCATTCTAGGGCTGGTATTGCCCGACGAAAAGAAAGGTCTGGAGATCGATGTGAGCATGTTCAAAGTCGACACCACCTTCGCAGTAGGTGCCGGTATTGTCTTATTAATCATTGTGATGCTGTATACCAATTTCTGGTAAGGATTCGATATTCTTATTAAAAAAAGCCTGCCTAGTTTCCTGGGCAGGCTTTTTATGTTTTGAGCAAAGTCGCTTAAGCTACTGTATCTTCAATGATGGTGATCTTTTGGATCTTATCCCCTTGGGCAATGAGGTCGACGGTGTCCACACCCTCTACTACCTTGCCAAAACAGGTATGGTTACCGTCCAAATGAGCGGTATTGTTGCGGCTATGACAGATAAAGAATTGTGATCCCCCTGTGTCGCGGCCAGCGTGTGCCATGGAAAGTACCCCACGGTCATGATATTGCTTGCCACCGTTCACTTCACATTTGATCTTGTAGCCAGGTCCTCCACGACCCGTTCCAGTAGGATCACCCCCTTGGACCATAAAGTCGGGTATCACCCGGTGAAATATAAGCCCATCGTAGAATCCTTTTTTGGAAAGCTCTACAAAGTTTTTCACGGCGATAGGTGCATCTTCATCGTAGAATTCGATGAGCATGGTGCCCTTATCCGTTACCATTTCAGCCTTAGTCATCTTGTTATCTGTAATTAGTTGTACGTATAAAAATAAATATCCATATCGAAGGATATGGATATTTAACAACAAAGTAAGCAATATGTTTCCTTATTTACACCCTATGAAAACATTTAGGTGTTCAGGAGTCGATACCGATAGCTGAAACGACAGGGTCTTTGACCTTGTTTTTCTTGTCCATGTCTATTTTTGCCAGCTGGTCTACGATGTTCCCACTTCCCCATGCTCGGCTTCGTTCCGGATTAGAAAACCATTCTTTTACAGCAATAAGCTTATATAGGTATTGGTTCGTTTCTCGGTTGAGCTTCAGTTGGTAGTAATCGTCTTTATTTTGTGCGTTAATTACACTTTTGATATGCGTAGGTCCGGCGTTATAGGCCGCGGCTACTAAAGTCCATGATCCTAGTTGGCTGTGTAGCCTCAAAAGATACTTGGCAGCTGCATGGGTCGATTTGGTAAGGTGCTTCCTTTCGTCTATCGTGTCGTTTACTACCAGGCCGAGATCCCGGGCCGTTGCTGGCATAAATTGCCAATAGCCTCCGGCTCCCTTGTGCGAAGTAACCTCGTTACTCATCGCACTCTCTATGACGGGGATATATTTGAAATCGACTGGTACCCCGTGTTTCTTAAGAATAGACTCTATGGCCTGCATTCTTTTCTCGGTGCGGGTCATCAGTTTACGGAATGTAGGATTGTCGTAATTCCTGACGGTGCTTTGATACTTCTTGGCAACGACTAATTTTTTAACTGGGATCGCTTCTCCACAAAAATCAATTGCCAAAAGTTCTGAATTAAGTTTTTCAACACTTACGTTGTTGACACTCAATTCTTTCTTTTCTACCTTTTTGGCCCGGAAGGAAAACCATCCTAATACCGATACTGCAAAGGCAATAAAGACAAATCTAATCATTCATTTTTTGGTTCGTGAAACATAAAACTAATTAGCCCTCTCAGACTAACGTTGCGACAAAGGTAACGCTATTAGTATTAATAATGTTTCAATAATGTTTAAAAACTTGAAATACAGTGTCTTGTGTGTTGTGTATTTTGTACTAATTCTATATTTGTAAATTTGGCTGTTTCGCTGTTTTAAATTAAAAAATTGGCGTTTTCTCTCGATTAAGGCAATTTTCGTTGGGACATATAATACTTTTCAAAACCGATATGATTGGTTGAAAATTGTACTATACATATATCGTTAATTATTATAAAAACATTAAAGCGTTGATATATAGATAGTTATGCTATTTTTGTTATTATTTTTAAATGCATTATGAGGTCAAAAATGTGCGTTTTGAGGCTTTGGAGCGTTTATTTTGATTTAGGAGCTGTTTTAATAAATGTTAACTTGCATGATTAAACCCAGGGCAAATCATGATAGAAATTAGCATCGCCAAGGAGAAAATAGTGGAATATTCCACAAGACTAGAAGTAGAAAGTAGGTTGCTTACTGCCTCTGCCGGCTACGTGTTGGCCCAGGATATTATAGCCACTCTACCCTTACCCCTTTTTACTCAGTCGGCTATGGATGGCTATGCCATTCGCCACGACGAGGACCGGGTGGCCGAGGAGTGGTTGACCGTGCAGGGGGAATCGAAGGCGGGCAGTGAAAGAAGCATCAATCTGGAAGCGGGGAAGGCCGTACGAATATTTACAGGAGCCCCCCTGCCTCAGGGCGCCACGGCCGTGGTCATGCAGGAGCACGTTACCCGGCAAGGCGATCGGGTGAAGATCAATCTCGAGAACGTAGCCGATGGGGCTCATATAAGATACCAAGGTCAGCAAATCCAAAAAGGAGAGGTGGCCTTGCCAATGGGTAGCTTACTTAGCCCGGGAGCCATTGGATTTTTGGCGGGCTTTGGTATTACCCATGTGGCCGTTTATAGGAAACCCAAGGTGGCGATACTCGTAACTGGCGATGAACTCGTAGATGCCGGACAGCCTTTAAAGCCCGGGGAAATTTACGAGTCCAATTCGGCTATGCTCGAAGCCGCTTTGCTCAAAGAAGGCGTGGAGGATATCCGTATCGATGCCGTTCACGACGATAAAGCCGAGCTGGTGGCCAAATTGGACGGGCTACTCAAATGGGCCGACTTGGTCATCACCTCCGGAGGGATATCCGTTGGTGACTACGACTATGTAGGGGAAGCCATCGATCATCTAGGGGTGCAGACCGTTTTTTATAAGGTAAAACAACGCCCGGGAAAGCCACTCTTCTTCGGTGAAAAGGGTGGTAAGTTGCTTTTTGCTTTGCCTGGCAATCCGGCTTCTTCTTTGGTATGTTTTTACGAATACGTATTTCCAGCGCTGCGCCTGCTCTATGGACGGAAGGATATCCACCTTCAATCCTTTCGAATGCCTTCGTTAAAGGCCTACTCCTTTAAGGGGGAAAGGGATGAGTTTCTGAAGGGACTCCTTACCCCAGAGGGGGTGATGCCGCTTTATGGACAAGAGTCCTTCGCATTAAGGTCCTTTGCCCTGGCCAATGCCCTGATCTATCTCCCCGCCAGCCAGCAACAAGTGCTGCCGGGCGATCTGGTAGAAGTACATGTATTACCCAGCTAAATAGATAGTAAGATGAATATTCAGATCTTATATTTCGGACAAATAGCCGATCGCATAGGGCTATCGGCAGAAAACTTTGACTGGACTTCTGGGCTTCTGGTAAGCACTTTGCGCGAACAGATCCTGGCCAAATATCCCATATTAAAGGACCAAATATTCAAAATTGCCGTAAATCAAAAAATCATGCAGGAGGACATGCCTATTCCATTTCCTGCCGAGATAGCCTGCCTGCCTCCTTTTGCTGGGGGCTAGAGGCCTAAAAACTGAAAATTATGAACAAGGTGCATAAACCCAAGAAGGTGCTCATGCAAGGGCCTATAGACCCACAAATGGTAGCCACTTCCTTGGTTAACCATCAATCCAAAACCAATATTGGCGCCCATGCCCTTTTTTTAGGGCAGATCCGCGCCGACCAAAAAGATAACGGGGTGGTGACGGGTATCGAATATTCTGCTTATGAAGCGATGGCCGAAGAAGCCTTTCACCGCATTAGAGAGGAGGCCTTTACCCGATACGATCTTACCTGTATGCATCTTTATCATAGCCTTGGAGTGGTGCCTGTCGGGCAGATCAGCCTTTTTGTTTTCGTGTCGTCGGCGCATAGGAGGGCCTCTCTCGAAGCCGTCGACTTTCTGGTGGAGCGTATCAAACAAGACGTACCCATCTTTGGCAAGGAGCTAATAGGAGCCACAGGAGATTATATTTGGAAAGAAAATAACTAGCCCCTTCGAGATTGCCAGGGGCGGTCACAAAAAGCAGAATCATGGTCGACATAACCCATAAAACGAATACCCTCCGCATCGCTACCGCCGAGGCCACTGTGTTGGTCAGCAAGCTGGCGACTATCGAGGCCATCATAAAGAAACAAGTACCCAAAGGCGATGTCTTTGAAATGGCGAAGGCGGCGGGACTATTGGCCGTAAAAAAGACGCCGGATCTTTTGCCCGACTGTCATCCTATTCCTATAGAATACACCGGGGTAAACTACAAGATCGAAGGACTCACGATTATCATTGAAGTGACCATCAAAACCATTTATAAGACAGGGGTGGAGGTGGAAGCCATGCATGGAGCCTCCGTGGTGGCGCTCACCTTTTATGATATGCTGAAGCCGATCGATAAAGGGGTAGAGATTCATCAGATTAGGTTACTACACAAATCGGGAGGTAAAAGTGACAGAAGTGCCCCTCCAGCCGATCTGAAGACGGCCGTAGTGGTATGTTCCGATCGGCTTTCGGAAGGCATAGGCACCGACCGGTCTGGGGCTAGGATCGTTGAAAAGCTCGAGACGATGTCGGTGGCTGTACACGACCTAAGTGTGGTGCCCGACGTGAAAGAGGACATTCAAGACAAAATAAGACAACTGACGCAGGCCTCCTTTCGGATGATCTTGCTAACCGGTGGAACTGGACTGTCCCATCGCGACGTTACCCCTGAAGCGGTGCGGGAGTTGCTGGATCGAGAAATACCCGGAATTGCCGAAACCGCTAGGCAATATGGCCAATCTAGGATGCCCCTAGCCATGTTGTCGAGGTCGGTAGCCGGCCTTATAGGGGACACCTTGGTGATCGCCATGCCCGGTAGTACCGGTGGGGTAACCGAATATATGGATGCCCTGTTTCCACAAGTGTTTCATCTTTTTGGAATCATAGAGGGACAAGGTCATTGATAACCCAGCAGCCACAGAGGCTGATTATAAAGAATTTTGAATTTACAACCGATGTCGATACCCATCTTAGATACTTTTGGACGTACGCATACCTATCTCCGCATATCGCTGACCGATAAGTGTAATTTGCGGTGCAGTTACTGTATGCCTCAAGAGGATATGCAGTTTATGCCCCATAGGCATTTGATGCAGGCCGAGGAGATAGCGTACTTGGCCGGTGTATTCGTAGAGATGGGCGTCGATAAGATTCGGTTAACGGGTGGGGAACCTTTGGTGCGTCAGGATTTTGGAACCATCATCGATAGCCTAGGCGAGTTGCCCGCTACGCTCACCCTCACCACCAATGCCATCCAGATAGACCGGTACCTGTCCGCTATTCAAGCGGCCGGAATTTCCTCTCTTAATGTGAGCCTGGACACCCTCGATGCCCATAAGTTTAAGACCATTACGCGGAGGGATCAACTACAGAAAACCCTGGACCATATCGATTTATTATTGGCGGAAGGGCTTACTGTAAAAATAAATATGGTCGTCATGAAGGGAGTCAATGACGATGAAGTCAATGAATTTGTAGGGTTAACCTTACAGAACCCCCGGATGCAAGTTCGATTTATCGAATTTATGCCTTTTAACGGTAACCAATGGGATATGTCCAAAATCGTCTCCTATGATAGTCTATTGGAAACCATATCGCAACGTTATTCTTTTAGCCGATTGCCAGGAGAACTGCAGGATACTGCTCACCTATTTCAAGTAAAGGGTGGGGCTGGCAGCTTTGGTATCATTGGTACGGTGACTCATCCATTTTGTTCGGGATGCAACCGGATACGACTCACTGCCGACGGCAAGTTAAAAAACTGCTTGTTCGATACTACTGAAGTGGATCTGCTGGGCCCTTTGCGTGCGGGAGCGGACGTGAAACCCCTGATCTATGCGCATTTCCGTAAAAAGCATTTTGCCCATGGTGGCCATGGGCAATTTACTGCAGAGAATGCCAAGGATGCATATGAAACCAACAGAACGATGATCGCTATTGGAGGCTAAAAACGCCCATTTTAATGGCGTGCATATCCTAGGGAACTGAGCCAGGTATTCAGGGCCTTGGGCCAGCCTTCGAGGGAGCCTTTATCGGCGGTACGAAGGCCATAGCCATGGCCGCCGAGTGGGTATAGATGCATCTCCGCTGGTATTTTGTGTGCTTTTAATCCCAGATAGTAGGCAATACTATTTTCAACCGAAACGGAACCATCGTTCATGCTATGCACCAAAAAGGCGGTCGGTGTTTGATCGTCAATTTGCAATTCGTTGGAGTAGTATTGGATCAGCTCATCGGACTTCTCATCTCCCAGCAAGTTATTGCGGGAGCCTCCGTGGGCCAGTTCTGCTGAAAAGGATATAACCGGGTAGGCCAGAATAGAAAAATTGGGCCGGGCTAGTGCACTGGCTCTGGAGCCTTTATTATGATGCGTCGATAGGGTAGCCGCCAGGTGGCCTCCTGCCGAAAATCCCATTACGCCTACTTTTTCGGGGTCAATATTCCATTCCGTTGCCCTCGCCCTGATCATCTGCATACCTTGCATGGCGTCCATTAAGGGCACTTCATGCTGGTGAACCATGCCTTTGGGATTTGGGAGGCGATACTTTAATACAAAAGCAGAAATACCACGCTGGTTAAACCACCGTGCCAAATCACTCCCCTCGTGCGATGCGGCCAGTATGGCATAGCCTCCTCCCGGACATATCATTACGGCCGCTCCAGTGGCCTTATCCTTGGGGGCCAGATAGGGGGTGATGGTGGGCACCGTTACCCCACTTATTCTGAGGATTTCATTGGCATCGATCGTCGACTTTTCATGTATGTCATTCTGGATGAAATTCGGTATCTTGCCTTCAGGCCATAAAGGGAGTTCTTCTTGCTGCGCCTGGACACGCTGCTGAGTCATGATAAGCATACCGCTTGCGATAAGTAAAGTAAAAAGCTTCATTAATGATAGGTGTTTATTTTTTAAAAGGGCTGGTTAGTCCTGTTACTACCCAATCTTATGGATAATTCCCTATAAAATTTTCATTTTATGTTAATTAGGATCGTCAGAATGTACTTCCGTCCCGAAGAGGTGGAGGCTTTTAAAAGGCTTTTCGAAGCGTCACGCACTACCATAGCTTCCACCCCGGGTTGTTTGCACTTGGCTCTGTGGCAGGACCTCCACGACCCGAGTATAATGGTCACCTATAGCCATTGGGATACCGAAGCCAGTCTGGATGCCTACCGCCATTCTCCGTTTTTTGAGCAGGTATGGGGCGATACGAAGCGACTGTTTCGGGACAAACCCATGGCCTTCTCGGTGAAGGAGGCTTAGTTCTTAGCTGGATTGATCATAATATGGGCACGATGGGTGCCTGGGTCCATGATCCATGGCATCCCGGGTACATCGGGCTTTAGGGGTAAGCCGGTAGTTTCGGAGGTGGCATAGGGGATGTACACCACATAGCGCAGATAGCCGTCTTTCAATGCTCCTGTGGCCGAATCGTACTGATCTTGCTTTCCGGAGAGGGCAAATAACGTGGTCGGCTGGTCGGGCATCTTTAATTTCCCCTCTTTTACTTCCTTTTCGCGGATGTCGAATACCTCCTTGGCATTTTTACCTTCTTGTTTTAGCTTCCACCCTCTTTCCATAAATGGCTGGAGGCTTTTGTGATAACAAGCCACACTGATGCCGTCTTTGGAGGCGTCGTCGGCAATGCACACCAGCTCGTTGGAGCCTGCGCGTAAAACTTTATAGGTTCCATCGGAGGAGATCCCATATACCTTAGCTCCATCGCGGAGGTCTGCGGGGGCGGCAAGGATGGCAGTGGCTATCTGAACCTCGGTACTGGGGGATGTGGACTGACTGAACGACGGAGACGCCATTCCCAGTGTAAGGGCTATTAATAAGGATTGTTTCATATCTTAAAAATGGTAGGATCAGTAAAAGAACATCTGACTACAAGTTAAGTGATTTTTGGGGGATAGTAAAGGGCTTTCCCAAAACTTGCCTGCATCGGTCCGCCTTCGGATGGGCGAAGGCGAACCGGAAACAGAGAGGTGCCTTATTTATTCTCTTTATTTTTAAAAATGCCCGTGTCGCCAACTCGCCATTTTTTTTCCATCTGGGCGATAACCTTTGGGTTAGAAGCTGCGATATTCGTGTTTTCGAAGGGGTCGGACCGATGATCGTATAGCTCAATATTAGGCATTTGGTTCCTGAAATATTTGGTATATCGATAGTCTTTGTCGCGTAGGGTTATGCCATTTTTAAAGTAACTAAAGGCCCTGTTATCCCATTGCGGAGCGGCTTTTTGTTTTAGCAAGAGGTTCATGCTTTTTCCATCCAAATGCTGCGGTTTCTCTAGCTTGCAGAGTTCCATAAGGGTAGGGTAAATATCGATAGCGCTTACGATTTCATCTCTCTGAATGCCGGATAGGCCCTCTGGCGCCTTAATGATCAGGGCGCTGCGTAGCGACCTTTCGAAAATGGTATGTTTGCCCCATACCCGGTCGTCGCCTAAGTGCCAGCCGTGGTCGCCCCATAGGACTACTACGGTATTATCGTCGAGCCCTAAGGTTTTGAGTTGCCCTAATACCTTTCCCACTAGCGCATCGGTATAGCTAACGCAAGCATAGTACCCATGCTTTACCTTGCGTGCATAGGCATCGGAAACGGGCTTGTCTAGGGAGGCTTTCTCTTCGCCTAGTGCATATTGGTTAAACTCCCCACTCTCATGTAGGCTAGCCGGATGCACATGTGCAGGCAGGTTGGGAGAAGGGGTGAGGCTAATGCTATCCTCGTCGTACAGGTCCCAGTATTTCTGGGGGGCGTTGAAGGGTAAGTGAGGCTTAAAGAAACCGACGCCTAAAAAAAACGGCTGATCGCTTTTGGCCAACTCCTGGAGCTTGTCTACGGCCAGTTGGGCCGTAAGACCGTCGGGATAGCCCTGGTCGCCTACCTTTCCCTTTTCATAGGGCTTCACCTGTTTGTCTTTTGTCATTCTAGAGGCCCCATCGGCATAGGCGAAGAAGGCGTTCCAGCCGGTTTTCCAATGGCCAGAGTCGAATAACATCTCGTCCCAGCTCTGAGGCATCTCGAGCCGATCGCTCTTAGGCTCCGTATAGCCATATACATATCCATCGGCCGAGTGGCTTATTTTTCCCAGACCTACCGTTCGATAGCCGTTGCGGCGGAACTGATCGACGAAGGTTTCGGCGGTGCTGGTTTTGACTCCTGGCTTCATGAGTTTCTCGAAAGCCGAGTTGCTGAGGTGTTCGGTTCTTCTAGGAAGCTGGCCGGTCAGCAGGCTATAACGAGATGCACCACAGGTGGGTACCGTAACATATTGATTCGTAAATAGGGCGCCTTCCTTAGCCAATTGGTCAATATTCGGTGAGTAAATCTCCTTGTTGCCATAACAAGCCAGATCGGGCCTCAGATCGTCCACAAAAATAAAAAGCACGTTGGGTTTCTTTTCTTTCTTTTCGGGAACGGCAAAACTACAAATCAAGAGCAGGACGCCAAATCCCGGAAGGAGGTACTTTTTCATAAGCAATGAATTGGTTAAGATAATGACACTGTGTGGCTAGTTATAAGACTATTTTGGCGGTGAAAATCCAGTTTAATAAAGAGTTGTGTTATAAAAAACTACTATAACTATCTCCAAGGCCTTCTAAGAAAATTTAATCGTGAGAGGTCCTGCCGGACAATTTCACTACCTCATTATTACAATGTTGTTCAAAGTTGTTACTTTTAACCGTTTTTTGGAACTGGCTGATGGCGTAATAGTAAAGTACATTTTGGAATCATTCTCTTTTAGCAAAACAATCCTGTTTTGTATCGTTTTTTCTTTATTTTTTAAGTGTTTTGGAATTGCCCAAACCCCTGACTCTCTGCTGTCTCAGCATCCCGATAGTGTCTATTTGCGGCTCTCAGAGTCAGAAAAGCGCTTTGCCGTTCATGCCCTTGGTGGGCTAAAAGCCGCGGAGGGCCTACAGGCGAAGTTGTTTGCCTCGGAGCCTCAGGTGGTCAATCCCATCAATATCGATGTGGATCATAAGGGACGTGTTTGGGTACTAGAGGCCTATAATTATAGACCGGCCGTCAACGGCAAGTCGGAGTTGGGGATGGGCGACCGCATCGTTATATTGGAAGATAGTGACCAGGATGGCGTGGCCGACAAGACCAAGGTGTTCTACCAAGGTCCTGAACTACAGGCCCCCTTGGGGATATGGGTGATGGGCAATAAGGCCATTGTCTCTCAGAGTCCGTATGTGTGGTTATTTACCGATACCGATGGGGACGACGTTGCCGACAAAAAAGAAGTGCTCTTTAAAGGAATAGGCGGGCACCAGCAGGATGCAGGCATTCATTCCTTTGTATTTGGCCCCGACGGAAATTTTTATTTTAACTACGGCAATGCCGGTGGGCAGCTGGTGGACGGACATAATCGTCCGCTGCTCGACAAGTATGAACGGCCTATCAACTTCAGGAAATACCGAGAAGGGGTGGTGTTCCGTTGCGACCAAAGCTTTCGCAAGGTGGAAATTTTGGCCGAGAATTTCCGTAACTCCTTTGAAACCGCCGTCGATAGTTACGGAACCATGTGGCAGGCCGATCAGGGTGAGCTTGGTCAGGAGAGCGATCGGGTATCGTATGTGATGGAGAATGGAAACTTCGGATATATCGACGAGATGAACGGTAATAGCTGGCGGGTGGATAGGACCAACCTCGAAGATGAAATCCCCCGACGCCATTGGCATCAGAACGACCCTGGCGTGGTGCCCAACCTCCTGCAGACGGGTTCGGGCTTTCCTATGGGGAGTACGATTTATGAGGGTGAACTTTTGCCTAGAATATATTGGGATCAGATATTAGTAGCCGATGCCGGACTTAACTCCCTGAGGGCCTATCCGGTGGTAGACGATGGCGCCGGCTATAAGTCCACCGGTGTGTTGCCGATTCTTGAAGGCGTAAGAGACAAATGGTTTAGGCCTAGCGATGTCTGCGTGGCCCCTGATGGTTCCCTGATCGTCTCGGATTGGTACGATGAGGTGATCGGCGAAAATAAAATGAGCGACCGAAGTAGGGGGCGTATCTATAGAGTGGCCCCGGTAGGGGTGAAGTATACGGTTCCTCAGTACGACTTGTCGATTCCTGAGCAAGCGGTAAAAGCGCTTCAAAGTCCTAACCTGTCGATGCGCTACCTGGCCTGGAACGCCTGTGTGGAACATGGCTGGGCGGCTGAGCCCATGTTAGAGGAGCTGTTCCGCCAATACGACGCCAACCCCAAGCTAAGGGCGCGAGCCCTTTGGGTGCTCAACCGCATAGAGGGTTTCAATAGCCGAAACCTGGACATTGGCTTTAGGTCCTTGAATCCCAATTTGCGCATCACCACCCTGCGCGCCGTGCGCCAGCGCAATAGCGACCCCATTGAATATATCAAAAGGCTGGCGGCCGACCCCCACCCGCAAGTGAGGCGGGAGGCGGCCTTAGCCATCAACCACAACCATACCTTTGAGGCCCTGGACGTATGGCTGCAGCTGGCAGGGCAGTATCCAGGCAACGACCGCTGGTCGGTGGAGGCCCTGAGCATAGGTGCCATAGGGCAGTGGGAAAGAATTTTTCCTGCTTGGCTTGCCAAGGCAGGCCCTAAGCCCGAGGCTGTGCCTGGGGGTGGGGATCTTATCTGGCTCGCCCGTACCCGTAGGGCTATCCCCTATTTGGAAAGACTTGCCGCCGACACCAGTGTTAGCTTCAAGAGTCGGTTGCGGTATTTCAGGGCTTTCGACTTTTTCCATGCCGGATACGAGAAAAATCAGGCCTTGTTGAATGTAGTGAATGTGCCTTCCTCCGACCGTATTCAGGTGGCTAAGCAGGCCCTGATGCACCTCGATCGTAAGTTTGTAGCCAACTCTCAACAAGGATTGACGGTGCTCAGCAAGCTACTGGACGATACCTATGGCACCGAAGATTATATTGAGCTCGTAACCCGTTACCAGCCCTCATCCGAAATTAATAGGCTCTTGCAGCTGGCCGTAGGGCATTCGCAAGAGGTGATAGGGCGCGATGCCGGGGCCTTATTACTCGACCTTGCCGGAGTATCCTATATGAACGAACGTTTGCGCAGTTTGAACGAAAGCCAAAAGTTGGCCTTATTGGCCTCTGTTCAGACGGCCGGGACCCCTGAGGCTATTTATCTATTAAGAAATATAGCGCTCAATGCCGGGCATTCGTTGACCGTCAGGGAGCAAGCGGCCCGTTGCCTTGGGGGCAGCTGGCCAGGAGAAGATGCCGTGTTGAAACTGTTAAAGGAGAATCGTATCGATCATTCAGTGAAAGAAGCCGCATTAGAAGGGGTTAGAAATGCCTTTAGGGAAGAAATTCAGCTGGCCTTAGCACCCTATTACCCCCAATTGGTTGAAAAAGCGTCCGATCCTGAGCCCGAAGTTGCCCCTGATTCCAAAGCCAAGCGCCGTAAGAAAAGGAGGAACAAAGGGTCTTGAGCCTTTATTTTTGTTGGTAGGGGTATATTTGGGCCTTGGCCTGCTTTTAGTCCTGATAAAACCTAAACAGTATAATTGATATGCACCGCAGAAATTTTGTAAAATCTACGATGGGTATAGCTGGAGCCGCTTTGGCTACCGCCGAATCCATGGCCTCTCCCTTCGGCCCCAAGGCTAAGCATTCTTATAACTTAAAATATGCTTCTCATTTTGGTATGTTTGCCAATAGTGCCGGCAAAGACATCATCGATCAGCTCAAATTTATGGCCGATCAGGGATTTATGGCCTTGGAAGATAACGGGATGATGAAGCGCCCCGTCGCAGAGCAGGAGCGTATCGCCAAAGAGATGTCGCGACTGGGTATGGAAATGGGGGTTTTTGTAGTCGATAAAGGAGGAAACGGTGCCAATACGCTCGCTGCAGGCAAGCAAGAATATATCGATATTTTCTTAGATGGTTGTAAGCGAGCTGTAGACGTTGCCAAGCGTGTCAATGCCAAATATATGACCGTAGTGCCGGGGAATTTCGAACGTAAGCTCCCTATAGGCGTTCAGACGGGCCATGTGATAGATGCCCTGCGCCGAGGTGCCGAAATCCTCGAACCCCATGGCCTAGTGATGGTCTTGGAGCCTTTGAGCGATTCCCCCGACCTGTTTTTACGTACTTCCGACCAGACCTACGAGATCTGCCGGGGGGTGAATAGCAAGTCCTGTAAAATCTTGTACGATATCTATCATATGCAGAAAAACGAAGGCCGTATCATTCATAATATCGATATGACCTGGAGTGAGATTGACTACTTCCAGATCGGCGATGAGCCAGGCCGTAAGGAGCCAACCACTGGAGAAATCAACTATAAAAACGTATTTAAATACATCTACGACCGGAGCAAAAAAGAAGGCCGTGACTTTATTATGGGTATGGAACATGGGAACTCTAAGCCTGGAAAGGACGGGGAAATGGACCTTATCAAGGCCTATCAGGAAAGTGATAGCTTTGCGAAGTAGCGTTTTTAGGCTTAAGGCTTAAGGCTGTATGCTTTAGGCTATAAGCTATAAGCATATAGCGCTGGGCCGTGTGATGTGGTCGGGATAGAAAAAGAGGTTGCCATTGGTTTGGCAGTCTCTTTTTTTTGTTTGGAAATTGTTTTAGGAGCTTTGTATATTTTTCTGCAGCATACTACGGGAAAATGGGATAGCTGCTATTATAAAAAACAGGCCAGCATCATCCATAGATACTGGCCTGTTAAGCATAGCATAAAGGCGATTACAAAACTACTACTGAGTTTTCTTCGGCATTCACACCTGCTGGTACGTATTTGTCAGCTTCCAAATCGTTGGTCCATTTCTCGTTGTCGAGCAAATAACGGAATTGGTATTCTCCGGCGGTAAGTTCTACCGTGCCTTTGAAGGAGCCGTCCTTTTGTTTTTTTAATGCAGTAGCTTGTTCAGGATCCCACCCGTTAAATTCACCTACGACCGCCACCTTTTTGGCCGAATCTACCACCTCAGCAGGTAGCGTGAAAGTCACTTTGAACAAAGATCTGCTCTTTACGAAAGTTTTAGTTAAAGCCATATTATGTAGTGTTGTTTGGTTGATAAAACAAATATACAATCTATAATTATACAATGCAATGAATATCAATGCTATAAATAGCTATAATCTTTATAAAGTTCAATCTTTTGTTACGATTTTAGGATTTGGACAGGGTTTGATCCCGTTTTCATTCAATCGTATATCGTAGTCCAAGGAAGCCTCTGATGCCTTGGTGGGGAGCATATACATAGGACGGATCGAAGGTGAGTGCATATGGATTTTCGGCTGTGGGTAGGGCCTCGCCGAGGTCATTAAATTGTACCATTTTGTCGAATGGGTCGTGCGATCGGGCAATGGAATTGACAGGAGGAGTGAAGTTGAGCAGATTTTTAACCCCTCCATATACCTCTAGACCATTCCTGAATTTTTTGGTGATCTGTATATTTTGAAGGGACCAGGCACCGGACATACTGCTGCGGGGATCTAAGGGCCCCAGCGTGGGCAGGCGCATGGGGCCATACAGATTACCCGTATAATCGATGGATAAACCTGAATTTGGAATTTCATAGGTGGCGGTCCATACGCCGGTTATTTTTTCGGTGAGCACTGGACGGGTGCGTTGCTGGTTTTCGTACTGGTAATTATCCATCAAGGTCACCCCCGTGAAAATGGTCAACGGAAACGGGAAGTTGAAGTCCAGGTTCAACGATATACCTTTCGACACGGCGTAGCCATCGAGGTTGTTGTAGATAATCTGATTGGGGTTGGTGTCGTAGTCGGGGAGAATACGATTGGTGAAATAGGTGTAAAATGCCGACGCATCGATGCCAATAAAAGAGTTGCCTAACACCATTTTCTTGACAAAATTCAAATTAGCATTCCAGCTTTGCTCGGGTTTTAACTTTTCCTCTACCAAGACTTGCCGGGAGCCGGTAAGTGCAGCATGGTCCTCGGTGAACAGATTGACGACCCTGAACCCTCGGCCAAAATTGAAGCGAATCACGTCGGTGGGGTTAAATTTGTATTTATAAGCCAGCCGCGGGGTATAAATGTTGCCATGACGACTATTATAATCGTAACGAGCTCCTAGTAACACGGTGTGGTCTCCCAGGGTGATCTCGTCCTGAACGAATAGGCCAGGTAAGAATATCCTGTCGGCTTTGTCTACCTGGGCAGTGGTCTCAGTGGCCACGGTGTTGTCGTTATAGTAAGTATAGCGCAATGGTGTCCCAAAAAGGAGGTCATGTTTTCCCAAGGTTTTATCCCAAAGCATCTGCGCGAAGGCGATCTTTTGATCCGCCATAAAGGGAACATTCCCATAGTAGGAGTTTTGATGATGGCTGCTAAAAGAGTATTGGAACTTAAAGTTTTCTGTTGTGGGGAGATCGTAGGTACCTAGCAGTTCAAAACGCTTGGTATAAATGCTCTCACCATACCGATCGTCCCCGCCTCTATAGCTTTTGTCCCAGTTCATTTGCCCACCCCAGCGGTCTTCATAGAAATACCGTGCGGCTATACTGGTTTGTTTGTTGTCGCTACGGTCGAAGGACCATTTGTTGAACACGGAAATTCTATTTTGTAATGTCAAGTCGGTAAACCCATCTTGGTTATGATCGACTGGATTCTGATAATTGAAATAATTCACTCCCAACAACGAATGCGCCTTAGCGCCAGCCCGGAAAGCGACTCCCAGATCGACGTTGTAATCGAGCCAGGAAGTACTAAAGGCATCAGCCGAAAATAGAGGGGCCTTGGATGGGTTCTTCGTGATGATGTTGATCAGCCCGCCCACAGCTTCCGATCCATAAAGGGTGGAGGCGGGGCCTTTTACGATTTCTACGCGCTCAATCAGGCTATTTGGAATCCCCGATAAGCCATATACCGTCGACAGGCCACTCACCATGGGCATACCATCGATGAGCACCATGGTATAGGGCCCCTCCAGGCCGTTGATATGTATATCGCCGGTGTTACACACATTACAATTGAGCTGAGGACGTACGCCATTGACATAGCTAAGCCCCTCAAATATGCTGGGAACGGGGTTTTTATAAATGAATTTGGCCGTGATAATGTCTACGGGAACGGGGCTATCGAGCTTCGAAACTTCTTTCATGGTGCCGGTTACCACCACTTCGCCTAGGGATTGATCTCCTTCTTCAAATTGAAAGTCTTGAATGGTGTTTTTGGTGACGCTTACCTTTTTCCTGGTAAGGGAGGGTAGGGAAATGTAGCTCACCTTCAGCGTGTATTCGCCTGAAGGTAGGCTGGGGATGCGGTAATTCCCAGTGGTGTCGGCCGTGGAGCCCACCTGGAGTTCCGGTATGAATATGGCCGCGCCTATGGCAGGTTCCCCATTAGAAAGCATGATTTTACCTCTTAATTGGTGTTGGCTCCACGCCGTCGTGACCATCAATAAAAGCAATAAAGTAAATGCTGATTTCATATCTATAAAAATAATATTCGAGATATCTAATTTTAAAATTTAGACAAATCTAAAAATTAATTACGTCATATTTTATTTTTGCTAAATAAATATCCTTAAAAATTATTTAGATCAACTAGAGTTACACGGGTAAAATAGCCCTTTGTGGGTATTTAGTAGGGGGAGGATGGAGTGAAATAGAAGTAGGGGTGTAGGGGGGGATTAAAAAAATTTGGAGTAATTATTTCAATAGTTGATAACAATTCACGTTTTTGCCATAGGGTCTGCGGATCACAACCATTTCAAACTCAAACTGAATGATGATTAAAAATTTTTTTGCTCCCGGGCAAGCTTCAAAACAAGTGGATATTGGATTGTTTATTTTGCGGGTAGGGATATCGATACTCATGATGGGCCATGGTTTTCAGAAATTGAGCCGCTATCTGGAAGGTAACACGGCCTTTGCCGACCCCATTGGCATAGGCTCGGAGGCTACTTTAATATTGGCCATTTTCGTAGAAATGATAGGGTCCATACTACTTATATTGGGACTTTTTACCCGGGCCGTTTTGCTGTTTTTGGGGAGTACGATGCTCGTGGTGACCTTCATAGTTCACGCTGCCGATCCTTTTAAGGTCAAGGAACTTGCCATCGCTTTTCTTCTGGTGTATTTGGTCATGTTCATCACCGGACCAGGGCAATATTCCATCGATCAAAAACTCTATGGCAAGAAGTTTCGGATCAGTAGTTTCTAGGAAAGGGGCATCCAAAAAGGAGTTTTAGTCCTTTTTGGATGGGTGATGAGGGGTTTATTGAGACCATTCGGTAGGTTCTCTGTCCCAGCGGTGGGTCTTTAACTTTTCCATTAAGGAAGCAGCTAGGGCTTCTTTGCCACTGGTGGCTACATTGGACTGCACATGAGGAAGCTTACGCATGCCGGGAATGGTGGTATGTACATCCTCATTTTGAAGGATAAACCGAAGTGCCAGCTCGGGCATGGTCATCCCTTCAGGAATGTCGGCTCTCAGCGCATCTGCGTGATCCACACTTGCGTGCAGGTTTTCGGGTACGAAATAGGTAGAACGCCAGTCGTCGGCAGGGAAAGTAGTTTCCTTAGTAAAGGTTCCGGTGAGGGTTCCTTCGTCGAAGGGTACCCGGGCAATCACCCCCACGTCATGTTTCCTACATAAGGGGAAAAGATGGTCTTCGGGGGCCTGGTCGAAAATGTTGTAAATGACTTGTACGGAATCTATGAGCCCCGTTTCTATTGTCTTCAAGGCATTATTAGGCTCCCAGCGGTTTACACTTATTCCCCATCGAGCTACCTTGCCCTCCTGGCTCAGCTTAGCAATGGCCTCTTTCCAGTCGTCGCGATCGGCCCAGGCATCCTCCCAAACATGAAACTGCAGCAGGTCTATCTGCTCGGTGCCCAGGTTTCGTAAGCTTTTTTCAGTATATTCAACAATGTAGTCGGCCGGGAACACCTCCTCCAGACTGAAGGTCGATTGTGACGGCCATATTCTGTTTTTGGGAGGGATTTTGGTTGCTGCATAAATTTTCTGTTCAGGGAAACGACGGATAAGATCCCCCAGTATCCTTTCGGAAAGTCCCTCGGCATAGCCCCAAGCAGTGTCAAAAAAATTCACTCCCGATGCTACGGCGAGGTCTAGGGAGTCGTCGGTTTCTTTGCGGTCGGAACCGGTCCATCCGGCAAGGCCCCACATTCCGTAGCCTATCTCGCTGATATTCCAGTTGCTTCTTCCAAAACGGCGATATTGCATATTCTAAATAGTTAAGCGTTTATTATTAAGGATAAAATGATTTATTAACTTTAGGAAAACCGATACATTTGCATGAAGAAAAGTTTTCGAATAAATATATACTTTACGGTAAAAAAATGCGAAAGGTTGAGGCTGGACCCTTTAATCGGGATATATTGATGAAGAGTGTGTGGAGTACGATGGGTTTGATGGTAGTGTTGGTGTTTTCGGCCTGGACGAGCGAGTCGCCTCCTGCCAGCAACCTTTTATTGCAATATTGTTCCGATTTTCGTCAAATACAAATGGATGTTCGGGATTGTGCCATTACGCCCGATAGTGCCGCCAGGGCTTTCAAACAGAATATCGATAATATCAGGAAGGTGTTTGGGGAGGATTCCTGCAACAATGGTGCGGGATACGTTTACCCGGTAAAAGGCTATCGGCCCAAGGAGTCGATAGGGGGCAGGGGAAGGGGCTATAGACCCGACGGCTTCGATCTTTTCGACATGGATGTGCAGGGCAGCCATCCGGCTCACGACCTTTTTATCAGGGACAAAAATAAGGATGGACTGGACGATTATACCCAACAACCTGCCGATATACTGGCTTTTAGCTCTGGAATGGTGTTGGCCTGCGAGAAAAACTGGACCGTAGACAGCGACCGCCGGGGAGGAAACTGGATCTGGATCTACGACCCATGCCTGAATGGGGTGTTCTATTATGCCCACAACCGTAAGGTGGTGGTCGATCCGGGACAGTGGGTGGAGGCCGGCGAGAAAATTGCCGAGATGGGCCGTTCCGGATTCAATGCCAATAAGCATCGATCGCCTACCCATCTGCACTTTATGTACCTGCAAATAGATGCCTATGGGCAGCCCCAGCCAGGGAATACCTACGACTGGCTTTTGGAGGCTAGGCCTGTGGATTAAAGGAAACTTTCATTGTCCAAGTCCAATGAATAGTTATAATAATTTGGCGTCATGAAAATGCCTTATTTAGGGTGCAATTTATTGGATATTGCAGCTTTATAAGCCTCTGATAATGAATCTGGATATGTCGTTCGACTTTCCATATATATGAATCGCTAATAGGTATTCCTGCCAAATATTAATCTTTGATTTTGTTGTTTAAGTTCGTATTAATAGGGTATTTTTATATTTTGTAGTAAAAATATTTCCTAAACCTTAAAGAATGAACAATCGAAGGAGTTTTTTTAAGAAGTCGGCTGCCATCAGTTTGGGGGCCTTCGGTGCCCACAGCCTATTTAATACCTTGCATGCCAAAGAGTTTAAAATGGCGGAAAGTCTATTGAATGGGGAAGACGGTAGTCCCGAAGACTATTGGTCGGTCATACAAGAGGCCTATACGGCTAGTAAAAGCGATATCTTGATCTTGAATAATGGAGGTGTTTCCCCGTCTCCAACAGCGGTGCAGGTGGCTTTGGAACGGTATAATCTTACTGCCGCTCAGGGGCCTTCCTATTATATGTGGCGTATTATGGACAAGGGCAGGGAACCACTCCGCCAGCGGCTCGCCGGCCTCGCTGGAGTAGATGCCGACGAGGTGGCCATCAACAGAAATGCTACCGAAGCCCTCAATACCGTTATTTTTGGTATGCCCTTGCAGAAAGGCGACGAGGTAATAGGCACCACCCTCGACTACCCCAATATGATGCATGCCTGGAATCAGCGTAAACTTCGAGATGGGATCGTCTACAAGCAGCTGGTATTCGACTTCCCCATTGAGAACGACGATACCATCGTAAAGGCCTATGAACAGGCCATTACTCCGAAAACCAAGGTCATTCACATCACCCATATTATCAACTGGGTAGGGCAGATTATGCCCGTAAGGAAGATTAGCCAAATGGCCCACAAGCATGGGATTGAGGTGATCGTCGATGGGGCGCATTCCTTCGGTCTGCTCGATTTTAAGATTCCCGATCTGGAGTGCGATTATTTTGGCACCAGCTTGCATAAGTTCTTAAGCGCCCCATTGGGAACTGGGATGATGTGGATCAAAAAAGATAAAATTGCCAAGATCTTCCCCCTTTCAGGTAGCGAACATCCACAGAGTACCGATATCCGCAAGTTTGAAACCTTGGGAACCCGTAGTTTTTGTATCGAACAGGCCATAGGCGAAGCGATTAACTTTCAGGAGGCCATAGGGAGTAAGCGGAAGGAAGAGCGGGTGCATTTTCTCAAGCATTATTGGGGTAGCCAGGCCATCAAAATACCCGGTGTTCGGCTGCATACCTCCTTAAAGCCCGAGTATTCTTGCGCCATTGCGGGCGTAACCGTCGACGGGCTCACCCCTCAGGAACTCGACAGGGCCCTGTTTAAGGATTTTAAAATCCATACGACAGCCATGGTTTACAAAAATGTGAGCTGCGTGCGCGTAACGCCCCATGTCTATACCAGCCTAGCCGACCTCGATCATTTGCTGGAAGCCCTTGACTCCATCGCCCGGAAGGTATAACCTGGTTACCAACCATCACCGTACTCCTCTTGGTCTGTAAAGGATTTGGTCCTTTTCTCATATTCTATTGCCCAATGACCAGAATATGGGGCTATATTTGACTAGTCCAATACTAAATGATAAAAAGGAATGAGTCAGATTAGAAAGGGTGCATTTATAAGGAAAGTTCAAGACATCGGCGTAGGAGCGGCATTTGCCCTCAGCCTGTTGTCGGGCAGTGCCATGATGTCGTCCTGTTCGTCCAATAACGACAACGAGGCCGATTACAGTTACGAAGAAACTAGCTATACCAAAGGAATACGCTCGCATATCAAAGAGGTAGCGCCAGGCGAATTTAAAATTACCGACGAGGAGGCAGTGGATGCAGATAAGTCGGTGGCTATCGTGTCCTATCTCGATGGCCATACGGATTCTCTATCGACGGCCGCTTCCAAAGCGTTAATCGACAAAGAGATTCAGAATAATTCTAACCAAGGATATCATAGCAGCGGATTGTCGTCGATGCTGCTATATGGGGGCATGGGCTATATGCTAGGCAGGAATTCGGGGAATAGTTACATTAATAATTATCGGGCCAATAACCCCGCTCCCGGAACCGCCTATGCCAATACCGCTGCATATTCTAAGTCACAAGGAGCTGTGGAGTCGGCACAAGCCTCTCGCTCCACCCGCACGGTGACCTCCCGGCCATCGGGGGGAAGAAGTGGATTCTTTGGCCGTTCGGCGGGGCGAAGTGGAGGTTGAGGAGAAAATGGTGAAGGATTTTAAATAACTATGATACGATTTACAAATATGCCCAACCCACCAACCGAAGCCTTGAGAAAGGCGGGGTGGGAATGGATGATTGGTGAAGACACCGTGCCTTACCTGGTCGATCAGGTGGTGTCGGTCAATACGTCGGAAGCCGAAAATTACTATAAAGCCGCCAACACCCTCTATGAGATGTTTGTGGAGGCAGGCCAATACGCCATAGACCAGCACCTGTTTAAGGAGATGGGTATTCCTGAAAACTTGATTGAGCTGGTGCGCCAGAGCTGGGACGACGATCGCCATACCCATTTATATGGTCGTTTCGATTTTGCAGGAGGGATCGATGGAGAACCCATCAAATTATTGGAGTTCAATGCCGATACTGCCACTTGTCTGCCCGAAACAGCGGTGGTACAGTGGGCTCAGCTCATGATGAATGGCCATGATGAGGCCGCTCAGTTTAATGCCGTATACGAGACCATGGTCGAACAGTTTCGTTATATACGCAGGGGCAATAACGATCTGACGCCTTCCATACTATTCTCCTCTCTGGAGGGGTATCCTGAGGACTTTGCCAATGTCACCGTACTCATGGAAGCGGCCAAAGAGGCAGGGTTTGAAACGGACCATCGTTTTATTCATGAAGTAGAGTTCTCCTCGGAGCAGGGGATTTTTAAGCAAGATGCGGAAACAGGACATTTTGTGCGCTACGACTTTTGGTTTAAGCTGGTTCCCTGGGAGCAAATTGCCGAAGATGAACCGGAGCTTACAGCCATGCTTACCCAACTGAGTAGAGAACGTAAAGTGCTGATCTTGAATCCGGCCTATACCCTGCTTTTTCAGTCGAAATATATTTTGAAAATCCTATGGGATTTGTACCCTTATCACCCCTTATTGCTTCAAACCGAAGCGAGGCCTTTGTCGTATAAGCAATATGTAAAAAAGGTGATTTTGGGCAGGGAAGGTGCTAATGTGTCCATTGTCCAAAAAGATGGCACGGTGCTAGAGTCGGTAGGTGGTGAGTACGGGGAGCAGCCAAGCGTCTATCAGGAATATGTAGCGCTCAACCAGGATGAGCATGGACAGAGCTACCAGGCAGGGGTCTTTTATGCCGGTGAAGCCAGTGGGCTTGGGTTCCGTAGAGGCAGTAAGATCCTCGACAACAAGGCGCAGTTTGTAGGGCATATGGTGGATTAGTGCACCCTATACGATAGGAGGGGGCATTTTTTTATTTTTCGGGTTAAAAACCTACTTTGCGCTTTACACCCTTAAACCCCATTGCAATGACCCGGTTGACGGCCATAGTAAAACAGAAATGCCCGCATTGCAGGCAAGGTGACTTGTTTGTAAAAAAGAACCCTTATGCCATCAAGGATGCCTTGAAAATGCCCGAACGCTGCCCCATTTGTCAGCAGGATTTTCGTATGGAGCCCGGGTTTTATATAGGGGCCCTGTGGACGAGCTTTCCCTTGGTGATCAGTCTGCTGGCCCTGTTTTCTGTATTGTTTTTGGTGGTGTTGCAGATAGACCTCTATGTGTTTTTTGTGCTGATCGCCATAATCCTGTTTTCTCTACAGCCTATCATTATTAGGCTAGGGAGAGCCATTTGGATCAACGTTTTCGTAGATTATGATCCTGAAGCAGGGGAGAAGGAGGCTAGTCAGCGGGATTTGAGAGTATGATGCGTAGGTCAATTACTCTTATGACTTCCGATACTCTCAAGCGATTTCGAAGATCGACCGCCCAATATTCAACAAGCTGGTAGAGAAAAAGGGTACATATCAGTAGGGCTTGATTTCCTAGGAACCGCAAGTTGTCCTTTAGATCAGTCGTTAACTTCTTAAAAAGATGGTAATTAAAGTACACCAGAGAGAATTAGGAATTCTTTTAAAAAGGGATTAATAAAGATAGAACTTGATGAATATAACTGTATATGGAGTAATTCAATAATTGGCCCACCCGCGCAAAATCAACAGCCATTATAAATATTGGAGTTATTATATTTCCAAGCTGTGGGGATGATAGCACCACTGCTGATGCGGGAAATTATGGGTGCAAATTTGAAGGTCTACTTTAGTTGACGCTGTGGATGGGAAAAGGATAATATAGGGGATTTTGACCATTCTGAACGTCCACCTTGATGGTCATGACAGTTGGCATTCGAAAACTAATATTTTGCCAAATTTCCAATGTCCTCAAATGTTGAACTGTATTATCACCTTCCGACCAAAAAAAGAAGTGTAATTACAGTGCCTTTGTCCCGTGTAGATTGGATCGTGAGTTGTCCCTTCATCTGCATTGCACGATGCCGCATGTTTATTAGGCCATTTCCTTGTCGGTCCAACTGCTTGTCGAAACCTTTACCGTTGTCCCTAATAACCATTTTTACTTTACCCATTGAGTAGCCAATATCCGTGTAAATGGCACTACATTCAGCATATTTGGCGGCGTTATTTATGGCCTCTTTAAATATCAAATAAAAGTTTTTGCGGGTTTGCATGTCCAGTTTCAGGTTATTTAGCGGTGTATCTGTGTTGAAATGAAAATCATAACCTTTGGATTCTGCCAGTTCGCCTCCAAAGTGTAACATGCGGGCAAATACATCGCTGATTTGGTCTTTTCCTGCTTTTACACTCCAGACTATATCGCTTAACCCTTCCTGTACTTGCTGTGCATTTTCCTTTATTTTCTGTACAACTTGCTGATGCTCTGTTTCCACTATTTGCATTAGTAATGCCTGGCTATAAAACGAGATGCTGCTGAGAGTACCTCCAATTTCATCATGCATATCGGCACTGATCCCGTTTCGTATCTGCTGAATTTTAAGGATCTGGCGTAAACGGTATTGGTAAAACGCATAGAATATTGCACCGAGGGAAATTATACTCAGGATAAAAAACCAGACAGACTTATACCACGGTGCCAGCACAATGAGTGGAGTCTGCCATTGGTAGGTACCCCAGTCGGCACCAGCGGCAGAGACTTGGACCTTTAGGTTGTACTCGCCAGGTGGCAAACTGTTAAAAAGCAGTTTATTTCCGTCCTCAAACATATGCCATCTGTCGTCGTTCCATCCTTCCAGTTTATAACGGAACCGATTGAGAGCTGTATTATGGTAATTAGTACTCATGAAAGAGAATGTGAAAAGACGGTCATCGGGCTCCAAAATAATCTTATTACCTTGCTTATGACTGGTTACGGTGTCGGTATGGTTACGGCCGGAGGCATATTTCGAGTAAGATATCAACTGTAACTCGCCCTCTTTTTCCGCACTTGTGTCGAGCCGTGCTGGATCGAAAGCCACAATGCCATTCAGCCCACCAAAATAGAGCGTTCCATCTTGTGATTTAAGATATGAACCGTGGTTGAACTCCATATGGGGCAGGCCGTCAAAAATGGCATAGTTATGAAACTTCTTCGAGTGTGTATTGAATCGAGACAGTCCTTTATTGGTGCTTAGCCAAAGGTTTTCCTGCTCGTCAGGCAGGGCAGCGTAAATATTGTTATCAGGAAGGCCATCTTCCGTTGTAAAAAGGCGTATCTCTTGATTTAGGGTATCAATACGAATTAGTCCCTTTCCAGATCCCGCCCATAATGCATGCTCGTACCAAAGCGTGTGGAATATTTGTAAAGCAGGAAGTTTGATCTTGTCGCCGGCAGTTTGTCCGTAATGTTCATGAATGGTGGCATCCGGGTTTAATACATATAAACCATTGGTCGTGCTGACCAAAATACGGTTTCCTGACCAGGGCATGAAGTGGTTTACCCGCTCGTTTTTAATATACTTGCCTGCTTTCTCATTCAGTAGCACAGGTTTTAGGTCCCGTGTGTCTAGCACAGCCATTCCGCCCCATGTACCCATCCAAAAGGTATATTCATTGAGTTTATAAAAGGAGGTAAACCCCCGGCCGCTGACAAAAGGGAGCTCTACCGAATAATATTGCTCCCTTTCAGGATCTATTTTGATAAATTGGGTACCATCCGTCACTGCATATACTTGGTTGCCGGCAAATAGCACTTTATAAGGTATTACGGTATCACCCGGCACGTTCTTTGGACGTTTTAAAATCATGTGCCTGGTTCTACCTGTCGCCGGGTCTATTTGGTGGAGTAAATTCGGTTTTCCGTCAACCATGAATCCATAAGAGCAAACCCATATTTTTCCCGTAGGATCTTGTGTAATACCCCGAATGCTGCTACCAATATCCCCCGGTTTTTCCAGGGGTACACTCAGGTATTTCCGGAATACTTCGTCAGTCAACGTTATTTTGAAAAGTCCGTCCACACAGGATATCCAGAAACTACCGTCAGTGCTCACCAAGGATGCAAATAGGAAGATGCGTGCCCCTGATTTCTGTTGCAGCCGAGTGGTCAGGTCCGTGAAATGGTTTGTTTTTTGATTTACAAATCCGATTTCCTCGGCCGATTTAAGCCATAGGTTTCCTTTTTTATCAGGTGAAATTATTTTGGGCGCTATCGGCGTATCGATGTCTGTTAGTGGTCCGAACGTACCTGTCCCGAAGAAATATTTACGCATCAAATATTCCTTACTGTCTCCTTGTCGGTAGTATATGTGCAGCCCATCTATATCTTGCTGGACAACACTTGAAACATGGAAGTGCTTGTTAACAAGTTCTTTATTCAACAAACTGATCCTGCGGATAAAATTTGCTTTCGAATCGATTTCATCCAGAAAAACATCTTCACTAAATAAATACGCATTATTTCGAAGATCATTAAAAAAGAAGACGACCAAGCTTTCAGCTGAAAATGAATGGGAAGAAGTTGCGGGTGGAGTGTACACCGCCACGGACCTATAATCCATATTAATCCTGATCAGTTTTCCATACGGAATTGCCATCCATGCATTCTTGTTTTTATCAAAGAAAATATTCAAGGTTTGTTTGGAATCCACGCCCTTTATATTGCGAGAAGGATCGACTGTCCTACAGGTAAGATAGACGGGGTCGAGAATGCTGAAACCATTATTATGCGCCACCCATATATTGCCGTCAGGTGCTGTCCGGAGCTGATTTATCAGAGTACGGCTGCCTATCGACCGGGTCAGTGTTTCTGTAAAGTTTTGAAAGTTGTATCCGTCGTAGCGCCATAGATCCTGTCCGGTAGCTACCCACATAAAGCCACGTCTGTCTTGTGCAAGGCAACGAACATTTCTACTCGGTAATCCTTGCTCGGGCCCGAGCAATTGAATGTTAACGCGCGTTTGAGGAATTTGTGCCAGACAGTTTTGAATGCCATTGAGAACTACTAAAATAAACAAAGAGAAAAAATGAATTTTTCCCGGTAATTCAAAAAGATTAAAAATTGAAAATTCACGTGGCATGTAGAGGAGACTGAGTTCGTGAGAACAAGTATGCAGTATACAGTAAAAATCAACACGATAGTCAAGGTACGGTTACTTTTTATTAAACGGTAAGCGGTGCCCCAATTGGGTCGTATATAGCAAGAATTTACATTTGTACCAGAATAGAACGTTTTGCCTCTTTTGTACTAACTAATTTTACTCTCGAGTGCTATGCTTGTTTCTGGAGTAACCATATTGAATAAACATGCCTGAAATAGATGCGAGTGACGTTGCTATTCCATATTAGCCTGTGACGGTTTTGACCCAAGTCACATTTGCATACGTCCTTTTGGTCGTTGCTCTGGGCTTGTCTGTCCTAGTTTGATTATTAACCAAACTCTGGTAGACTAAAGGTAACCGATAACGACAGTCTTTTCAAACCAGCCTCTCTCTGATTGCCAGACTGATGGCTTCCGTAGCACTGTTTACGTAAAGCTTATCGTAGATATTTCTTATATGATTGTTTACCGTGTTGTAGGAAATGTTACACTCGGCGGCGATTAATTTGTAACTATAACCCTTGGTTAAGTAGGCAAGAATTTCCTTTTCGCGGACGGTAAGATGGTAATCTTTTTTTGATTGTACTTCATTGGCGAAGTACCGCAGTACCTGGGTGGCGATGCTGCCCGTCATAGGCGCTCCGCCTTCTAAAGCCTCTTTTAAGCTTTCCAAAAATTTTTCCGGGGCTGTTTTTTTTAACAGATATCCGTTGGCTCCAGCACGAAGGCTGTCGAATATCCGATCGTCTTCCTCAAAGTTAGTTTGCATCAGGACAGGGAGCTCCTCAAAATTGCTTCGTATCATTTTGGTTGCTTCAATACCGTTTATCCCTGGCATATCGATATCCATAAGAACAAGGTCCGGTTTGGAACCTGCAATATCTGCTACCAGATTATTGGCATTGATAAAGGTACCCGTGCAGGTAAACTCAGGTGACAGATTCAGGAGCATGGCCACACTGTTAAGCCTTTCTTGATTATCGTCGAAAATAATGATTCTTGATGTCATGGTGTAAAATTAACAAATAAGAATGTTGAAGCACTTAGCAAATATTTGCCAACATCACCAGACAGTGAACGGCTTGTCTCGTTGAAATAGCTTACTTTTTTAAAAGGTTGTCCAATTTTAGTGAAGTAGTTGTAATGCTAAACAATAGAAACTGCGAAAATGTAATTTCTATTGTTAACGAGTAATAGCTAATAATCAGAAAAACTACTCTTTAATTACTTTCCTAATTTCAGAGATAAATCCATTCTCGAATTTTACAAAATTGATACCCGGATTCAGTTTTTCTATTGAAATTTTATTCAATCCAATTTGTAAAAGGTTACTTTTTACAGATATTACTCTGCCACTTAAATCATAGGTAGTTATGGTCCAGGTTCCTGTTTCTAGTGCATTAATTTCAATAGATGCTTTGCCCGTACTTGGGTTGGGATAGAAATCACCTACCATAGCTGTTTCTGCATGGCTATCTATTGCTATAATCTTCGAGAAGCTGTAGGTACCATCTAGATCTATCATTTTGAGGCGATAATAGGCGTTACCATTGGGTGCGTCCGAATCAAGGAACATATAATTTCCGGACTCATTGGATACCTGTTTGCCTATTTTTTCAAATACTCGTGCGTTCGTACTTCTCTGTATTTCGAAATGGCTGAAATTGACCTCGGAGCTGGTTTTCCAGTTTAGCTCAGTGTCTTTCTCAGTGGCTTTTCCTGTAAAATAAATCAAAGTAACGGGCAAAGGCTGTGAAATTGATTTAGCTAAAAAACCACTAAAACCCGTAACAGGGAAGGTTACCTCCCAAATGGAATTTGCTGCATTCCAAACAAAAGTGTGATCATCTACATTCCAGACCTTTCCTTCTCCTGGAATATACGTTGGTGAACCCGTGTAGCCCAAGCCTGTCGGACTGGTTCCCGCGTACTTAATAATTTGAAAATTAGCAATTTTTGACAAATCAGATGGGCTGGTGGGCAATAAGCCATTCGTTAAAGTTCCATTATAAGCATTGAAATCGGCTTGTGTGAAATATAAGGTTATGGTACCAGTTGCCGCATCTGGGCTGGTATTTGGTGTAATTTCATAATGCCTTGGCACATAACTAAATGGTGGGGTTGTTTCGAGCCAACTTTTAACAGTGGCAATAGTAAAGCCTGTTGTGGGCACTACCTTGGCGATATATTGACAGTCATTGGCTATCAAAGGCGTTGTCGCTACATTTTGCGTATTTGTTGTAGCTGCTGTAGGGAGCGAAACCTGGATTACATTTATAGTTATTGGTGTTGAAGAAACTTTTAATGCACTATTGGTACAGCTTACTTCGCAATAAAAAAGATCAGTCGTTGAAATTGTTGTCGTAAGATTGGCATCTGTTGCGCCTATAATAGCCCCGCCATTATTGAACCATTGATATGTGATTCCCTTGGTGTTTGCCGGAGGAGATGACAGTGACAAGGTAATGCTTGTACTGGCGCACACATTGTTTTGGCTGACGACCGTATTTCCAGCAGTAGGCGTGTCACTACAATCCGGAAGAACAATATTTACAAAGTAATCTTCAGTTTCACCCTTGGTATATTCACCGCATGCGGAGGTCATTGGCAGCGCTCCATCTCTGGCAGTAATTACTCTCATACGCGTTAGGCCAGGTAAGGCGTTCGCAGGGACGATAAATGAACCCGATTCTGTATATGAGGGACGCAAAGGATAACTTGGAGAACTGAAGACTCTCTCATCAGGAGCGTCAAAAACACCATTGTGGTTAAAATCGATCCACATAGAAGTTGCCATTGGGCCATAAGCATTACAAGCAGTTATTAAAATGGAAAATGGAATAGTCGCTATTATTGGAAGATCGGGGGCGGACACCAAAGTTGTATAATCTGCATATTTCCTTAACACAGATCCTGGACCACCAGTTTGGTCACAATTTGAAGAGTTATTTAAAGTGCCAACAGTAACATTGAATATTTTTTCGTAATTGAGATCAGTAGGGCCAGAAACACAAGAACTATATAGATAGGGCGCTAACACAGTAACTGGCGTTGATGCTGTTGTTAAATTACCATTGGGACAAGTAACCTTACAATAAAAATGATCTGCTTTGGTAATGGTTGAACTATATGTTTCATTGGTCGCACCGGCGATTAGTCCTGCATCGTTGTACCATTGATAAGTATTACCAGATGTAGCAATTAAAGGACTCAGGGAAAAAGTGAAATTAACTTCAGAGTCAACCGGATTTTGAGTAGCTATTGTGTTCATTTGTACTGGGCTGCCACTACAAACTAAGGGTACTGCTATATCAACTAAATAATCTTCTGTTTCTCCATTACTATAATTTTCACAAGCAGAATTTACGGGGAAAATACCCTCACTGGTAATAATTCTCATACGAGTACTACCTGTTAAAGAGGTTCCGGGAATCGTGAACGTACCAGTTTGCGTATAGTTTTTAAAATTCTGCCCTGTTGATTGATAGGCCAGTTCACCCGGGCTATCGAAAGCTCCGTCACGGTTATAATCAATCCAGATCGAAGTTTGGGTAAAATAGGTGCTTGCACCTATTTCTACTGAAAATGGAATCGTAGCTAATTGATTAAATACCGGTGCAGCGACCAAGGTTGTGAAGTCGGAATACCGATTTAATATGGATCCGGGCCCTCCCGTTTGAGAACTGTTCGATGAATTGTTTAGTGTTCCTGCCGTTACATTATAAATATCGATCGATTCGGCACCGTTGGCTATAGAAGGACAATAGCACTTTAAGACAGCAACCGGCGCTGATGTTGTTGTTTGATTGCCGTTGGGACAGGTAACTTTACAATAAAAATTATCTGGACTTGTAATTGTTGTCGTGTAAGTTTCATTTGTAGCACCGGCAATTAAGCCAGCGTCATTATACCATTGAAACGTGTTGCCGGTAGTAGCAACAAAAGGACTTAGAGAGAAAGTATACGTTGATTCGGGACAAACCGAAGTGGCTACCGTTTTCATTGGTATCGGGCTACCACTGCAAGCAGGAGTTGGTACAATATTTACAAAATAATCTTCTGTTTCTCCCGCACTATACTCACCACAGGCAGAGGCCATTGGCAAGCCTCCGTCTCTGGCAGAAATAATCCTCATCCGGGTCAGGCCAGTCAAAGCATCCCTTGGAACTGTAAATGAACCTGATATTGGAGCTTCGTTAGGCAAAACATAAGATGGAGAGTTATACACCCTTTCTTCAGGAGCATCAAAAACACCATTATGGTTAAAATCGATCCAGATAGAAGTTGAAAAATAATTGCCGACGCCGCACCTACCTGTTGCAATAGAAAATGGGATAGTGCCTAATATGGGTAGCTCCGGGGCAGCGACTAACCGGGTATAATCTGAATACTTGTTTAGTACTGACCCTACACCGCCAGTTAGGTTACAATCAGAGGAATTATTTAATCCTCCAACAGTTACATTATATATTTCTTCCCACTCAGAAGTAGTAGCGGTAGAAACACAGGAACAGTAGAGGTAGGGGCCTTCTATAGCAACGGGAGTTGACGTTGTTGTTTTGTTACCATTGGGACAAGTAACTTTACAGTAAAAATTATCCGCTTTTGTAATTGTGGCTGTATACGTGTCATTTGTAGCACCGGCGATCAGGCCAGCATCATTATACCATTGATACGTGTTACCTGTAGTAGTTATTAAAGGACTGAGGGAAAAAGTAAAACTTACGGTAGGGCAGACCTGGTTTTGAGTTGCTATTGTGTTGGTTTGTATGGGTGCACCACTACAAGCAGGAGGTACTGCGATGTTCACTAAATAATCTTCTGTTTCTCCATCAATATAATTTTCACAAGGAGAACTTATTGGATCACTACCATAATTAGTAACGATTCTCATACGGGTAATACCTGTTGAAGCGGTTATTGGAATTCTGAAAGAACCGCTGGCAGTATAATTGCCCCAAATTATTGCTGTCGTCTGATACACCAGTTCCCCCGGGCTCTCAAAAGCTCCATTACGGTTATAATCAATCCAGATAGATGTGTGGGAATAAAAGTCGCTTGCACCATTTTGTACTGAAAAAGGAATCGTAGCCAATTGATTAAATACCGGCGCAGCTACTACGGTTGTATAGTCGGAATATCTATTTAATATCGATCCAGGCCCTCCGGTTTGAGAATCGTTACTTGAGTTGTTTAATGTTCCCGCTGTTACATTATAAATTTCTAGTCTCCTGGTGGCAGTTGCCCCAGAGGTGCAATAGCATTTATCAAAGGTTTTTAAACTAATAGCGACCGGAGTTGATTGCCCCGTTTGTCCACTTTGGACACAAGTAACCTTACAATAATACGCATCAGTAGCTGTAATTGTAGCTGTATAGGTTGCTTTAGTAGCACCCTCAATAGCGCCCGCATTATTAAACCATTGATAAGTAAGCCCGGCAAAAGCATGACCATCAGGTGTAGATAATGATAACGAGAGGTCAATGCTTGAATTAAGGCAAACAGTGGTTTGACTTGCTATTGTATTTCCCGGTTCAGGTAGGCCATTGCACTGCACTGGTGCTAGAATATTTACATAATAATCTTCTGTTTCACCCGCACCATACTCACCACAAGCGGAGAGCATTGGCAACCCTCCATCTCTGGCACAAATAATTCTCATGCGAGTCAGGCCGGGCAAAGTACCTGCTGGAATTACGAATGAGCCAGATGCGGTATAAGATATAGCAAAGGTGTGTTCGTCAGAATTAAATACTCTTTCAATCGGAGCATCAAAAACACCATTATGGTTGTAATCGATCCAGATAGAAATTGACGTCCCTGCAAATCCACCACAAGCACCTGTTGTTACCGAAAAGGGAATGGTATTTGATGCAGCCAGATTCGGTGCAGAAACCAAGGTCGTGTAGTCTGAAAATCTTTGTAATGCAGAACCCGGGCCACCAGTCTGGTTGCAATCAGAGGAATTAGTTAAACTGCCTACAGTTACATTAACTATATCTTCGTAAGCGGGAGTATCAGAAATAGAAACACAAGGACAATAGAGATAGGGCTCTCGTACAGCAACTGGTGTTGAGGTAGTTGTTTTGTTAGCATTAGGACAGGTAACTTTACAGTAAAAGTTATCTGCTTTTGTAATCGTTGCAGTCAATGTTTGATTTGTAGCCCCTGCAATTAAGCCAGCATCATTATACCATTGATAGGTGTTACCGGTAGTCGTAATTAAAGGACTTAGGGAAAAAGTAAAACTTACAGTAGGGCAGACCGGATTTTGAGTGGCTATCGTATTCGTTTGTATTGGGCTGCCACTACAAGCAGGAGGGACGGCAATATTTACTAAATAATCTTCTGTTTCTCCATAAGTATAATTTTCACACGCAGAATTTAAAGGTGTAGAACCGTAGCTGGTAATCACTCTCATACGCGTGTCACCTGTTAAAGCGGTGATGGGAATGGTAAAGGAACCGGTTAAAGTATAAGTTCCAAAATTTCCTCCTGCTGTCTGATAGGCCAGTTCTTCTGGGCTATCAAAAGCACGATTGTGGTTATAATCAATCCAGATAGCAGTATGAGTATAATAGCTACTTCTAATTTGTACAGAGAACGGGATCGTTGCTAATTGATTAAACACTGGTGCAGCCACTATGGTCGTATAGTCGGAATATTTATCCAACACGGATCCAGGCCCTGCGATATGGATATCGTCACTTGAATTGTTTAGTGTTCCGGCTGTTACATTAAAAATCTCTACCTGACCGGTATTGGTAGCCATAGAAGCGCAATAGCATTTTATGACAGCAACCGGAGTCGATGTTGTTGTTTTATTACCATTGGGACAGGTGATTTTACAATAGAAACTATCCGAACCTGTAATTGTTGTCGTATAGGTTGCATGGGTTGCCCCTGCAATTAAGCCAGCATTATTATACCATTGGTACATGTTACCGGTAGTGGTGATTAAAGGACTTAAAGAAAAAATGTGCTTGGATTCAGTACAAACCGGCGTGGCTATTGTTGCAGTTTGTATAGGGGGGCCATTACAAGGAGTCGCCGCTGCAATATTTATGATGTAATCTTCTGTTTCTCCGTTAATGTAATTTTCACAAGCCGAATTTGCCGGATCAAGACCTTCAATCGTAACAACTCTCATACGAGTAATACCTGTTAAAGCGATTAAAGGAATCGTAAAAGAACCATTTTGGGTATAACTTCCTGAATTTACTCCTGTTGATTGAAATACGCGTTCACCGGGATCCTCAAAAGTGCCATTATGGTTATAATCGATCCAGATGGAGGTTTGAGAATAATAGTTGCTTGCCCCGATTTGCACTGAAAATGGGATGGTAGCCAATTGACTAAATACGGGTGCCGACACTAAGGTGGTAAAGTCGGAATATCTATTTAATATGGATCCAGGCCCACCGGTTTGAGACAGGGTAGTTGAATTGTTGAGTGTTCCTGCTGTCACATTATAAATGTCCAGACCACCCGTACTGGTAGCCATCGAAGTACAATAGCATTTATCAAAGGTTTTTAAACTTATAGCAACCGGAGTCGACTGCCCAGTTTGCCCACTTTGGCTACACTTTACCTTACAATAAAATTCATCAGCAGCTGTAATTGTTGCTGTATAGGTTGGTTTCGTAGCGCCCGGGATAGCTCCTGCACTATTAAACCATTGATATGTAAGCCCGAGAAAGGCATCGTCGTTAAGTGTAGATGATGATGAATACGACAAATCAATATTGGTGTTGAGGCAAGCAGTGGTTTGACTGGCAATTGTATTTCCCGGTGCGGGTACACCACTGCAATACACGGGTTCAACAATATTTACGAAATAATCTTCTGTCTCGCCCACTTCATAGCTTCCACAAGCAGAGGCCTGAGGAATACTCTCACCTTTCGCAATTATAACTCGCATTCGCGTTAGGCCTTTCAAAGCACTTTCCGGAATGATGATGGCACCGGTTAGGGTAAGGGGTTTGTTTAAACTAACGCCTGAGTTGTATACACGCTCACCTGGCGCATCAAAGCTCCCATTGTGGTTATAATCGATCCAAATCGATGTTGAGCTTACACTGATACTTCCACAGGGGCCGAGTTCGATGGAAAAAGGGATTGGATTTAGTTGCTTAAGATCCGGGGCAGGAATGGTTGTATAATTTGAATACCTGTATTGTATGGAGCCCGGACCACCCGTTGGATCACAAGTTGAGGAATTATCTAGGGTGCCTATTTTTACATTAAATATCTTGTCGCCATTAGCCGCATTTGAAGCAGAAGAACAGGAACAGTAAAGATAAGGATCATGTATAGCAACCGGGGTTGAGGCCGTTGTCTTTGCACCAGTGGGACAGGTAACCTTACAATAGAAATTATCTGCCCTTGTAATTGTTGCTGTATATGTAGCACTGGTGGCACCTGCAATTAAGCCTGCATTATTATACCATTGATAGGTGTTGCCGGTAGTAGTAATTGACGGACTCAGGGAAAAAGTAAAACTTACAGTAGGGCAAGCCTCATTTTGGGTTGCTATCGTATTCGTTTGTATTGGGCTGCCACTACAAGCTGGAGGTATTACAATATTCACCAAATAATCTTCTGTTTCTCCGTAACTATAATTTTCACAGCCAGAATTTAATGGAGTAGAACCGTAGCTGGTAATCACTCTCATACGCGTATTACCTGTTAAAGCGGTTATGGGAATCGTGAATGAACCGGTTAAAGTATAGGATCCAAAATTTCCTCCTGTTGTTTGAAATACCCGTTCACTCGCGCTCTCAAAAGTACCATTATGGTTATAATCAATCCAGATAGCAGTATGGGTATTATAACTACTTGCAATTTGTACTGAAAACGGGATCGTTGCTAGTTGATTAAATATCGGCGCAGCCACTAAGGTCGTATAGTCGGAATATTTATCCAACACGGATCCAGGCCCTCCGGTTTGGGTATGGTCACTCGAATTGTTCAGTGTCCCTGCTGTTACATTATAAATGTCTGCCTGACCGGTTTCGGTAGCCATAGAAGCACAATAAGTTTGTGCGTAAATGCTGCTTCCTGTAGCGTAAAGGAATAGGGTTAAGCATAACAACGACCGCCAGAATCTTTGAAGGAAGATGATAATCGACTTTGAGTATGAACCGTATAAGGTTTGGGGAATACTGATTTCTGCCTGGCATGTAAGCTTAATAGCATCGGTGGGGAGGTGCTGCTGATTTATACCCAGCCTTAAAGGATCAGGAAAATAAAGAGAAGTTTGCTTTTTCATTGTTGAGTTGGTCAGGCCTAATAGTCATTCTTTCGGGGCTATGCCAGCTTAGTCCTGGGTCATAACACGTAACAGTGCAAAAGAAATCAATCTCTTTACCTGGCACAATAGCAAATTCTTGCTATGTGCACATGGCTTACTATCCGTCGTAGAAAAGAAAAGGAGGAAGGTAAGCTTGGCGGTAAAAGGGGGGATACAACAGGAAGAAAAACCGAAGCTTCTTTTGAAAATTGGTGTATAAATGGGCGGATTTTATCAGAGAAGTTGCAGGAATTTGCTTCTGTATTGCATCGGAACGATGCATTCTGTGACTGGGGTGAAAGCTATGCTCTGTTAGGGGGCAATTCCACTTAATGAGTTCTGTGAAGGATGGTAGCACATGGTGTTGCTTGGTAAGCCGGCGCCCATCCCACTGTGATGCTAAACATTAAAAGCCTGAGGACAGAACATAAAAATCCCATGGTCGAATTTAAGGACGAAGAGGCCTTAATGGTTTTAAGACCAGCCTATTATGCGATTAATTAGAAATTTCGACATGAAATTCAGCATTTAGCCCCTTGAAATAGACCAAAAAGGCTCCCTTCCACAAGGAGCCTTTTTGGTCTGGATAAATGTCTTTTAAGCTTCTTTACCCTTTAGTATACTATCGATCCTTTCGGCCATATCCAGATAATGGGCCTTGACCACTGCTGGGCCCGATGCCGTCTTGAGTTTGGCAGTGATCAGACGCAAGTTGGCCTTTAGCAAGGCGTCTATATCGGTAGAGGTGGTTTTCTTATCCTTCAATATCGTTTCGACACGGCTCACGTAGCTTCTCTGAAGTTGACGTTGGATGGGGTCGGAAGAGCCCTTTGCCAGTACATCTTTCCAGATACCCTGAGATATGGTCGCGATCATTTCTTGAAGGGTATATACCTTCTCGGAGGGGTGCATCAGTTCATTGTCCAGCATCCTAGCCATAGCTTCGGGATTAAACACCCCCGCCAGGGCTCTGTTGTGGAGGCTGCCGATTTTATCGGTAACGCCCTTGTAGCTGATGCGCTGAACGATCTGTGGGTCGAGGAGCCATTCGGGGCTTACTAAGGCATATTGGGCCATCCACTCCGTGGCGGCGCGTTGGGTGTTGGCGGGTACGGGTTGGTATATGGCGCCCGGTTGGTCCTGGGTGCGGAGGGTCTGGTGTACTCCGCCGATATTGGTGGCTACATGGCCGATGTACCGGCTCCAAATCCCTAGCAGTTCTCCATAGATCTCCTCCAGGTCCTCGTAGTTTTCATCTGGCTTGGCGGTCCAGTCGATCAAGTTTTTCGCTACTATTTTCAAGTTTTTCAACCCATAAGTGCTGGCCTTTATGGCATCGGCACCCACCGACTCCGTCTGAGAATCGGGGTCGTAGCCACTGGATCCCGAGCCGAACTGGTAGATGGGGTCCTCCGAATGCTTAGAGACGAAATGGTGCAGAATCTGCTTTTCATCTTCTGGGGTAGTAACGTTAGGATACCAGCGGTAGCCATATTCGATGGCATAGTAATCGTAAGGTCCCATCTGCCGTACAAACCGGATGTCTTGATCGCCTGGTTGAGCTATATAGTTGAACCGGGCATAGTCCATAATGGTGGTGGCGATCCCGAACTTCTGAGTAAAACTTCCCGAACGCAGGCTGTCGGTCGGATAAGCCGAGCTGGCTTTCATATTATGGGGCAAGCCTAGGGCATGGCCTATCTCGTGGCTGATCACCCGGCGCATCATCTCTCCAATCTCTTCGGGTGAGGTATCCAAGGTGCGTGCGGTAGGGTTGGCAGCGCCAGTTTCTATCAGGTAGCGGTTGCGGTAGGAACGTAGGTGGTTGTGGTACCAGATGATATCGCTCTCGATGATCTCACCGGTCCGAGGATCGGATACGCTAGGGCCTACTGCGTTGCGGGTGGTGCTGGCTACATAGCGTACCACCGAATAGCGGGCATCTTCAGGGTTAAACTCCGGGTCTTCCTCCGGGGTAGGGGCATCTTTGGCGATGATGGCATTCTTAAAACCTGCGGCTTCAAAGGCTACCTGCCAATCCTCTATACCCTGCTTAAAATACTTTCTGAATTTTCGCGGCGTGGCCGGATCTAGGTAATAGACGATGGGCTTTACGGGCTCTACGAGCTCTCCGCGCAAATAAGCAGCCGGGTCCTTAGGAACCAGTTTCCAGCGGCGTAGGTACGTTTTGGTGTCCGATTTCAGGGCTTCAGAACTGTAATCCACTTTTTTGGTGGTGAACCATCCCACCCGTTCGTCATACAGCCTAGAGGTCATTTTATCCTCCGGGAGCAGGATCATCGACTGGTTCATTTGCAGGGTAAGGGTCTCGGCGTCTTTGTTGGCAGGAGGAGCCGCCGCCACATAAGTCATGGTATGCAGCACTTCTATATTGGTGGGGAAGGACTTGACAGTATCGATAAACGACCTACTTTTGTCCAGTCGGCTCACCTTATAGTCTTTCCGAAGGTTGGGATTTAGGCCCGACAGCGCCGGTACATCTTCCTCAAAAAGTTTACCCACTTGAATCAAATAACCGGTGCTATCGGTAGCACCCAGTTCGATATCGAAACCAAAAAGGATGGGGGAGAAGTTATTTTGCTGTACCGATTTCCCCAAAGGAATGGTGTCGTTGGCCACGTTGTCGAAGGAGATAGACTTCAATAGCAGCTTATCGTGCTTTACTTCCCAGCGTACCACCTGTTCGTTTACCTTGGAGCCCGCGTTCAGGTATGGACTTAAGTTCGCAGGGATTTGTGCGATCCTGGTCACCCACAAGAGGTCCTTTCCTATCAAATCCTTGGGGATTTCGTAGTAATATTTGTCCTGTACCTGATGCACCTGAAACAAGCCCAAATCGGTTATGGCCTTCTTGGTGATGATATCGGAATAGGTTTTTTTGTCGGATTTTTTTTCAGGTTTTTCAGAAGCTGTTTTCGCTATTTCGGAGGATATAGGCTTGCTTTTGCTTTTTTCAGGGTTTTTACAACCGAGCACCAGGGTGCATAAAACGGCTGCTAGGAGGTATCGATTCTTCACTATAAAGTTTATTTGATGTGGTGGGATAGAACTAGACGGCAATTTAAACAGTTTGCTCAGGTTTTTTATAAAATTCTTTTGACCCAACTTTGAACCGCCGTATAGTCCCCTGCTTCCTATTGCCAACGATTTAATATCGGTGATCTAGAGGCGTTGTACCCGTTAATGTCGTAATTTTGCGACTTATGCAAGGGCTGGATAGCCGCCAGCGGACGAATTGTATGGAGTTTTTTGAAAAAAATAATTGGACAGCATGCTGCTTGATAAAGAAAAAATAAGCCCATTCGCTATGGGACCATCGGATGGACAACGTTTGAATATTTTTGGCTTGTTGTTGATTGTGGCGATTTTATTCAATCTGCCAGCCCTCTGGCTGCCTATTATAGAGCCAGATGGAGCCTTATATGCCACGATTGCCAAGAAAATGGTAAGAGATGGGGATTGGCTCAATATGTATGGGAATGGGAGCGACTGGCTCGATAAGCCCCATTTTCCTTTTTGGGTGACTGCCCTGAGCTATTCCGTATTTGGAATCAATAGCTTCGCCTATAAACTACCTGCTTTTTTGTTTTGGTTGCTGGGGCTTCGTTTTACCTATTTGACGGGAAATTTGCTGTACAACAGGCGGGTAGCCGAGGTGGCCGTGCTCATTCAAGCCACGGCCTTGCACACGGTTTTGGCCAATTTTGACGTCCGTGCAGAGCCTTACCTCACCACTACGATCATAGGGGCTGTGTACTATATGTTGCTGCTCGATCGCGATTCGAGTGGGAAAGCCTTGGTGATGGCGGCCTTCTTTACCGCCGCCGCTCTCATGACCAAAGGGCTGTTCGTGCTCATTACCATAGGCGCCGGGTGGGGGATCTATTGGCTGGTGACGGCCCAGTGGAAATTCCTTGTCGACTGGCGCTGGTGGGCGTGGCTCGCCTTGAGCTTCATTTTTATTCTTCCTGAACTGTACGCCTTGTATGTGCAGTTCGATATGCACCCCGAAAAACTGGTGTTTGGGAAGTACGAGGTGTCCGGGATACGATTCTTCTTTTGGGATAGTCAGTTTGGCCGGTTCTTCAATACCGGGCCCATCAAAGGGTCGGGCGATCCGACCTTCTTTGTACATACCACCTTATGGGCTTTTTTGCCTTGGACGCTGGGACTGTTGGCAGCCCTTTTTTATAAACTGAGGCCTTCCCTCAAAGATGAGCCCAGGCGGTGGGTACTCCTCGGTAGCGTGGCTGTAACGTTCCTGCTTTTTTCACTGTCCAAGTTTCAACTACCTCATTATATTATCATTTGCTTTCCGTATATGGCCATTATTACGGCCAATGGGTTGGTTCAGTTGGACCTACATGCTCGACTGCGTGGGCTAATAATCAGTCAGAATATCATCTTCGGATTGGTGGTGGGCTTGGTTCTGGCCCTTAGCTACTGGGTGGGGCTTCCGCATTGGCCTTGGCTGATAGTAGGCGCTCTGTTGGCCATTGGGGCCGTTTTGGTAGGGAAACGAGCCAATGGGCTGGAGGCTATTATGGTGAAAGGAATGGTTACCTTCTGTCTGATTTCTGGCTTCTTATTTTTTATTTTTTACCCATTTTTGTTTAAATATCAGTCGGGTAGTGAGGTGGCCAAGCAGATAAAGGACGACTGGGCCGGTCTCCCCATAGGGACTTACGATAGCTTTTCCTATGCCTTCGAGTTTTATGCTCCTGGAGAGGTACAACTACTCGACCAGCAAGCCGATTTGGCCGCATTTTTAGAGACGAAACCTGCCCTGCTGTATACTTCCAAGGCCATAGCCGACAGCCTTACCGCCGCCGGATTGAAGACCCAGCTGATTACCGATTCGGAGCATTTCCATATCACCCGGCTGAAAGGTAAGTTTTTAAATCCCAAAACAAGGACAAGCACCTTGGAAGCGCGACGTTTGTTGCTTATTGAATAGGGGGTTTTTATTGCTTTTTGATGAGAAAATAGCGATCTTGTAACCAGTAAATACACCCTGGTAAAATAGCCTTCTGCCAGCGATTTCGACAGACAATATCCTTCCTACTGATGCAAGAAAATGTGAGTCCGCCTATTCTTCCTAATAAATTGGGTCTTACGACTTTTGAGGCCGTTGGGTTTTCGGAGTTTGAGGGTTTTTTGGAGGCGGAGATCCGGCTTACCGAAGCGTTGACGAGTCGTGCCAAATTCGACTTGAAATACATACTGGCTATGCATCGAATGGCTCTGGGGCATCTTTATCCGTTTGCCGGGAAATATAGGGATGTCAATATGTCGAAAGGGGGCTTTGTGTTTCCTTCGGCGCAGTTCTTACCCCAGTCCATGGAATTACTTCAGTCAGAAATACTCGGTAACATGCCGCATCGCTACAACGACCCAGAGTCGTTTATCGTCGATTTGGCAAAAGTACATGCTGAACTGCTATTTATCCATCCCTTTCGGGAAGGCAATGGGCGTACTGCCCGGTTATTGGCCAATCTGATGATGAGAAAGCAGGGCTATGCACCTCTTCGGTACGAGCGAATAGATGCCGAAGTGATGAAGGCTTATATAGGGGCGGTGCAAGCCGCCGCCAGTCAGGAATACCAGCCGATGGAGCGACTCATCCGATTTATCTTTCCAGTCTAGCTTCTATCTTTTCCAGGAGCCTCTGGGCCTCCAAAGGAGGGATGCTGATCCCTTCAATCTGAAAGGAAGCAATGGCCGACTCCACAATTTGTTGTCGTAGTTCGGCCTTAGAAGGGGTTGGATTGTTTTTTTTCTTCATAAAGTAAAAATAGGCATTCTGTAGTGGAATGCCTATTTTCTATTTGTAAGAATGATACCCTATTATTCGCTATAGGTCGGATTGTTGGGGACTAAGCCCAAGCTCCCTAGCACGTCTATACAGGCGGCTTTTACTTTATAAGCTGTCGAATGATCACCTTTTGGTAAGGAGGATAGGCGCTCATGCTGGGTCTTTACCGTTTCCACAAAGGGGGTTCTGTCGGTAAGGTACAATAGCTCGTTCACGGCCATCAGGGCCAGTTCAGGGTTGGGGGAGAGACATAGCGTTTTAAGCTCAGATTCCGCTTGTTTATCCTCAAACACTTCTACCAGGATAGACGATACAATGGCCTTAACGGGTGGATAGCTATCCGACAGCGCCGTTTGTAAGGAGTTTTTAAAGGGAAGAAGTGTCTCTTTATTTTGGGAATGAAGGCCCATAGCGGCCCAGTACCGTACCACCGGACTGGCGTCTGTTAGGAGTTTTACCTGCTGCTTGGCCGACTTCTTAGAACGTATCCCCGAGAGGGAGGCCGCAGCATACACCTTCTTAAAAGGATAGGTAGCGTCGGTGAGGCGGTAGGAATAGGGTGTTGTCGTCTTGGATAGTTGGGCTATTTCGTATTCAGGTAACAGTAGCACATCCCTAGCCTCCGTCAGGTTCTGGTCGAGGCGTTTTCTCATCTTACCCATAAGGGACTTGTAGGCTGGGTCCTGGGCCAAGTTTTTGGTTTCCCATACATCCTTCTCTATATCATAAAGCGATTCCGTTGGCCGAGGGGCGAACAGGCTACTCTGTAAGGCGTTAAGTTTGTTGTTGGCTAAGTCCATACGCATTTGCTGCTTAATATCACCGATTTCCATATAACGGATATATCGTGCCTCAGGCATATAGGGCATGTAGTTGCGGGAGTAAACGAAGCGGCCATCGGTGACGCTACGGACCAGGTCGATGCCGTTGTCGGAGCGGTCGGAGGATAAGACGAGGTGGTCACTGGGTTTCTGACGTTCTTTTCCCATCAGAACCTTACCTTTCATATGCTCAGGAGGAGTACCTCCTGCCAGGCTGATCAGGGTAGGGGCGAGGTCACTGAAGTCGATGAGTTCGTCGGTGATCATCCCACTTTTTTTCCATGGACTCAGATGCTTGTACATGTCGGGTATCCAGAGCACGAAAGGGACCCTATAGCCTAGGTTGATTCCGTTGGTCTTTCCTCTGGGCACGCCTTCGCCATGGTCAGCAAAGAAGAAGATAATGGTACTGTCGCGAAGCTTGTCTTGGTCCAATCGCTCCAAAATCTTTCCTATTTTGTTGTCGGTGAGCTTTATGGCGTTATATACCCTTGCAAACTGCTTCCGCATCTCTGGGCTGTCCCGATAAAAGGGCGGCATCTCGAAGGCATCTTCGGCTATCCGATCGGCTGCGGGAAGCTGGTCTAGGACATCCTTCTGGTACTGGGCATAGGTGTTGGTCATGGTGCGGGACTGGTGGGAGTCCATAATATTGAAAACCGCAAAGAATGGCTGTCCGGCTTTGCGTTTCCACCAGCCAGCCTTATTGGAGCTCTCGTCCCAGGCTTCGTCTATAAAGGCCTGGGTGTTGGCCACGTTATAATCGGTCTTGCTGTTATTGCTCGTATAATACCCTTGCTGCTGCAAATAGTAAGGGAATCCTTTGATGAAGTCGGGGACGGGGTAATTGCTCCGGTGGTTGCCGGTCCCTGCTTCGTAGGTTTTGACACCGGTAATTAGGGCCGTTCGGCTTGGAGAGCACACCGTTCCGGTGGAGAAGGCGTTGGTAAACCTTATGCCCTCCGAGGCCAATTGATCGATGACTGGCGTACGGGCATTTTTATTGCCATAGCACCCTATAAACTGCGGGGAGGTGTCTTCTATGGTGATCCAGAGAATATTGGGTTTAACTTGGGCCTGAGAAGGCAGAGCGACAGTAGCACAAAATAGTGCCACTGCCATGCGGAATACTTTCATAATTTATTGGTCTACTTTTTCGAAATCCGTTTCGTTGACCCATCCTGCCTTGATATCCTCACCGCGCATATAGCGTTCGTAGAAATTTCGGGTTTTAGCCTCGGAGTAAGGATAGTTGTCAAATACAGCTCCATTCCCAAACATACGGGGATCTTTCTGTTTTTTTAATTCTTCTTCCAACTGTTTTTTAAGGGATGCTTTTAACGTTTTGTATGCAGGGTCGTTGGCCAGGTTCTTTACCCCGTCGGGGTCCTGGTCGAATCGATAAAGTTCTTCGCTGCCTTTCTTGCCAAAAGCAAGCTTCCAGAAGCTATCGCTGGTGCCGTTGCGACGGGCTTGGAGTACCTCCGTTTTGGTAGGGCTACCATCGGTATCCAGATACCCCGTTTCGGGGTTCCCCCCAGGCCATCTGTCAGGCTGATAGTTGATGGTATATATATACTTGTCCTTGATGATGCCTCGTACAGGGTATCCCTGGTCATGAGGCCTACCTACATCGGTTCGTTCTTTTCCGACCAACATATGGTCCCGACCTAGGCCGGTCTGGCCCGATTTGCTCGATTGCAAAAGAGGCAGCAGGGACTTTCCTTCCACTTCTTGCATGGTACTCTGCTGATGGCTCACGCCGGCAGCTTCCAGGATGGTGGGGGCAAAGTCGTTGAAGCTGACGAAATCCTCAATTTTTCGCCCCTTGTTTGCAATGCCCTTGGGCCACATAATAGCGAGAGGAAGGTGGTTGTCGTATTCGTAAACGTGGCCTTTTACCCTAGGAAAAGGCATACCGTTGTCGGAGGTCACGATAACGATCGTGTTTTCCAACTCTCCTTTCTCTTTTAAAACAGACAGTATTTTTCCCAGATTTTGATCAAAATATTCTACTTCGAAGGCATAGTCCAACATATCGGTACGGACGGTTTCGTTGTCGGGCCAGTAGGCGGGTACCTTGTCAATGTCCGAGAGTTTCTTCTTGCTTTGGGTAAGCCCCGATCCGTAGGCATAGGACCGATGTGGCTCATGGCCCCCATACCAAAAACAGAAAGGACTGTCGTCGGTACGCTGATCCAGAAAATCTTTAAAATTGGCGGCATAGTCCGTAGAAGATATCGAAGAGGTAGGAGCCTGTAGTTTTTTGTCCTGATAGGCCTTCCCGGTGAGGAGTCGCGGTTTGCCATCTTTGCTGCCAGGATTTCCAGGGGACCATCCTTTTCCCGTATAGCCGGTCTGATAGCCGTTGGCTCCTAAGGCCTCCATCCAGGTGGTAAACTTCGCCGGAAAGTTAGGGACATGATTGGCGGCCTCTTCTAGTTGCCATGGGTTACGACCCGTAAGTATGCAGGATCGGGAAGGAGCACATTTGGCATTGGGTGTATAAGCATTTAAAAACAGGACCCCAGCTGCCGCCACTTCGTCAAAAGCTGGAGTCTGTACCCAGTCGGTTAGTCCGTAGGCGCTCATATGTTGATAGGAGGCATCGTCGGCTATGCAAAACAGGATATTCGGACGCTTTATGTCCTCCTGGCCGTGGCCCTGAGTTTTTTGACAGGCCATAGTCCACGACAATAGGGCGACCACGGCCAACGAATTTTTAAAAGATACCAGCATTTTAGTTGGTTTAAATATCATTTAACAAATATAGTATTTTGTCTTGTCATTGTGTCGGAAAGACGCAATTAAGTTGAATGAGGGGAGGATATTTCCTGCCCCTCATTCTTTTCTCAAATGGTTAAGGGTTTTGTTCCAGATTGGGGTTTAATATGAGCTCTTGCTGAGGGATAAAATAAACGACCCGAGGATCGGTAGGCTCTATGACTTGCGAATTTTGCCCACTTAGCAAATGGTACCCGGGATAGTTTCGCACCAAGGGTAGGTTGTTACGGAAAAGGTCGAATTTGCGCTGACATTCGAAGGCCAATTCCAGGTGTCTTTCTTCTAACACTGCCTCCAAAGCTGTGGCTTTGCCCTGCATATTAGCCGGGGAATAGTGCGCTGACTCGGAGAGTCCTGCTCGAGTACGGATCCGGTTGACGTCGGCCAGGGCCTCGACATCTCGATCCAGCTTGGCGAGGGCTTCGGCACGAATCAGGTATATATCGGCCAGCCGAAGGTATATCGGAGAGCTTAGGGTTTGGATACCATCCTGTCCCGAATACTTGTAAATAAAGTATTTGGGAATCCCATTGCGGTTGGCCAATACGAGTTTCCCGCTTGCATCTTTAATATAAAAGGGAGCGAAGAAGGTGCTCCTAACATCGGAAGGGTGTTGTCCGATCAGGTCTCTATAGGACTGCGATACGTACATTTCTCCCCAGCCTAGCCCACCGGTACCGTCGTACATCGAGCCAATAGAACCTTTCCCCAGGTCATCTACAGGGGTATGTTTAATGGCGAAAATCGTCTCGCTGCTTTCGTTGGATTGGCTGTAGTATTTTTTGAAGGTCTCAGTGTCTGCCAGATTGTATCGGCCGCTATCTATCACTTTATTGGCATACTCAACGGCCTTAGCATTTTCTCCTTTGAAAAGGTACACCCGAGAGAGTAAGGCATAGGCTACCTCTTTGGAGGCATAGCTGTTGCTTTTACTAACGGACATTAATGAAGCGGCCTGGAGTAGATCGGCGATGATAAAATCGTAAACCTCTTTGACGGTACTTCTCGGGGGAAGCGTTTTGACATCGGTATCTTTTCTGATCATCACGCCTAATCCTGCCCCATCATTCTGTGTATAAGGCCGGCCAAAAGTATTGACCAGGTCGAAATGCGCCATGGCTCTAAGGAACAGGTTTTCTCCCAACAGCTGATCCAGGGCAGGAGAGGTTTCTGGGCTGACATTTTCAATGACTTTATTGGCGCCATAGATCAACTCGTAAGCGCATCTCCAAAAGCCCGAGGTCTGGGTCATGTCTACAATATGCCGGTAGTTATAGGCAAAAAAGAAGGTGTTTCCCGTAGAGCCGCTTAGGGTTACGTTGTCACTGGCATATTCGGTCAGGAAGTGGTAGAAGGTAGCATATTCGAGGGTCTTTAATAGGCTATAATTCCCCGTGGTAGCGTCCTGGACTCCTTCTACCGTATTAAAGAGTGTCTGTGCTTCTTTTCCATTATAGGGTTCCAAGCCAAGTTCGCAAGAAGATAGTAGCAGCGCCGTCCAGATTAAAAGGATCGATAATAAACGTTTCATAATTGACGAGATGGTTTAAGGTTATAGGCCTATATTGATTCCAAAAAGAACCTTTTTGCTAATAAAGTAATTGGTGAGGCTTGCGGAAGGATTGTCTAAGGATACCTCTGGGTCCATTCCGCTAAACTTGGTCCAGGTAAGCAGGTTATCGCCCGAGACAAAAATGTTAAGACTGCCCAATTTTAGTTTTTCAATGAAAGCCTGCGGCAAATCGTAGCCTAGCCTTACGTTTCGTAATCGGATATAGCTCCCGTTTTCAAGGTATCTTGACGACATTTTGTTAGAATTGAGGTTACCACCGAGAACGGCCCTGGGGTATTTGGCGATGTCTCCAGGCTTTTCCCATCGTACATCGCCCGGGCGTAGGGCAATGCTGTTGGTAGTAGGGTAGGCTCCATCGGCGCCCAGATTTTCGCGAAGGGCATGGTTGATCTGGTTGCCCTGGGTGAAGGTAAAGAAGACGTCCAGATGAAGGCCTCGGTAGGAGAGGTTATTGGAAAAACCACCGGTAAATTTGGGTAACCCTCTGCCGACAATCTGTCGGGTAGCGAGGTTATAATTGTTGGTAGCCTCCCGGCTTTTTACGCTTCCATCCTCATTATAATGAACGATTTCCCATTGAGGGTCTCCCGTGGCCGGGTCTACGCCTAGCCATTTCCGCATAAACCAAGTGCCTAAAGGCTGTCCCACGATGACCCGGCGGGTTCCAAGGTCTATATCCTGGCCCTGGTATAGGGCCACTACCTTGTTGCGGTTAAAGCCTATGTTTAGATTGGAGGTCCAGGTAAAATTCTCAGTTTTTATATTCACCGTATTAAGCTCTAGGTCCAATCCTTGGTTACGAATCTGCCCCACGTTTTGTATCTGGGTTTTAAAGCCCGTGGCAGAGGAAAGGGGGACATCGAATAGCAGGTTTTTAGTGTCGCGTTGGTAAGCGTCTATAGAGAGTTCTATTCTATTGAAAAAGCCTATATTTAGTCCTAAATTGGTCGTATAGGCCTTCTCCCAGGTGAGGTCAGGGTTTTCTAAACGGGCGGGGATGGCTCCAGCCGTACCGTTGTACTGGGTAGAGTAGCTATACAAGGCCCTGCTTATAAAATCGGTAATGTTGGCGTTGCCGGTAGTTCCGTAGCTGGCACGGAGTTTCAACAGAGATATATACTTTGAATTTTTGATAAACGCTTCATTCGAGAGGATCCACGATCCCCCCACGGCCCAGAAGTTTCCATATTGATTGTTTTGTCCAAACTTGGACGATCCGTCTCGGCGTAAGGAAGCGGTAAGGAAATAGCGGTTGTTGTAGTTATAGTCTGCCTGGGTGAAATAGGAGTTGAAAGCGCTGCGGTATTTGGATCCTGCTATGGCCACTGGGTTAGCCGAAACGTCCATGACGTGCAGGCCTATCGGTACTCCGCCCCCGCTGCTGTTGGTAAAGTCGCCGTAATTGGATTGGAACTCCGCCCCTATCAATCCGGATATTCCGTGCGATCCGAAGTTATGACTCGCTTTAAGCAGATTAGAGTTTAGCAGACTTTGATCATAAATACTGTTGTTGCGCAGCAGTCCTTTGCGGATACCACCGGTAAGTGTTCTGGGATCATCATATATCTCGGCACGCTGATTCTTGAGGCTCACCCGGTTGGTGGTCGAAAAACTTAGCCAATCGTTGATATCATAATTCAGGACCAAGTCGGCCTGGACGTCGCTGGATCGGGATTTGCTATAGTTGTATTGCATCGGGTATAGGAAATTGAACCGGTCGCGGCCAAACCAATCCGACTCGGTTCCGATACGGATGCTCCCATCGTCGTTATAGGGGCGGTCGGTGGGGAGGTTGAAGTAGGTGGTATAAGCCCCACCACGGTCGCCAGAGTAATCGTAATTGGTGCCATCCATGCGTCCATTGATGCGTCCGGTTAGTCGTAGCCGCTGTGAAATTCGATGGTCTAGGTTCATGCGGAGGTTATAGCGCTCATAAGCCGAGGTGGTGATGGTGCCTTTTTCATGATAATAATTGCCACCGATGTAAAACTTGGTTTTTTCATCCCCTCCCGACACAGACACGTCATAGTTTTGAGTAAGGCCTTTCCGATATATCAGATCACTCCAGTTGGTATCGTAATTGAGCAGGCTCTCCGGGAAGTTGACTTGTAAATAATCGTCCAGACTGGTCGGTAGATTTTTGGAAGTCAGATAGGCATTGATTTCTTCGGGGCTTGGATTGGGATTGGTGGCTTCCAACTGCTGGATAAAGCCCTCTCTTTTACCATTATAATCGTTCACATAGAGGGGCCGGGTATAGTCGTAGTATTCTTGGGTATTCATCATTCTGAATTTCCCTCTCGAAATTTCACTAATACCAATAGAACTGTTGACTTGGATATTGGTTTTTCCAGACTTACCGCTTTTGGTGGTGATGACGATGACCCCATTGGCGGCCCGCGACCCATAGAGACCAGTGGCGGCGGCATCCTTCAGGACCGTTACCGATTCGATGTCGCTGGGGTTGGCAGTACCGCCAATCACCCCATCTACGACGTATAAGGGCCCTGCCCCTGCCGAAATAGTGCCCGTACCCCTGATGCGGATGGCTGGGTCAGCTCCCGGTTGCCCCGTTCCCGAGGATATCATTAGCCCTGAAGCTTTTCCTTGAAGCAAATTCCCCAAACTCGGACTCGTTACTCCTTTCAGTTTTTCGGCACTTACCACCGACACCGAGCTCGATAGCTGCGTTTGGTTTTTGGAACTGTAGCCAATCACCACGATTTCATCGAGGGCCTTGTTGTCGGGAGAAAGTTGTATGTTCAGTTGGGTCTGCTGACCTACCGTTACCTCCTTGGGGAGGTAGCCTACGAAACTAAAAATCAATAGGTCGGTAGGGTCGGAGACCTCTAGGCTAAAGTTCCCATCCGTATCGGTAATAGTGCCCGTTTGGGTACCTTTTATTACAATACTTACGCCCGGAAGAGGCTCCCCATTGTCGAGGTCGCTCACCTTGCCTTTAATGGTTATTTCAATGGGTGATGCCTCGATACGAGGGGCCGCCTTATTGCCGATCACCGTCTTGGTGGATGTGTTGGGTGTACTCTGGCTGGTTTTAAGGTTTTTAGACTCTGTGATCATATAGCTCTCACCCTTGTCCAGTTTCTGATATTGTAGCTTTAAAGGGGAAAGCAATTGATCCAAGTTTTTCTCTAGGCTCTTGCTGGGGTTAATGCCGGAAGAAGGCACCTCATAGGAGTCCAGATCCTTCCCGAAAAACAGCAAGTCGATGCCATATTGTTGTTTTAAAATGTTAAGGGCTTCTTTCAGTTTAATGGTTTTGCTTTGTCGGACAGGCTCGGAGCTTTTTCGTTGGACTTGCGCCAAAACCTGTGCTTGAATAGGGCATAGGCCCCCTGTCAGATGCCCAACTAGGAGCATCAGGAGTATTGCTTTTCTCATTTTGCTAAGTGTTTAAATTAACTTAAGATGATTTATAATTAGGGTTTAGGGCTGTATGATGGTTATCGTATCTTGATTCTGACTATATTGAAGGTTAGCCGATTTGGTAAGGGCCAAGATCAGCTCTTCGGCGCTTTTGGCACGGTACGATCCGTAAAGTGAAAAGTTATGTAGTTCCTTCCCTTCAAATTTTAAGAAGATTCCATAATTGTCTTGAAACATATGGTTTAGCTCCTGTAGACTGGTGCCGTCGAAGGTGAATCGATTGTTGATCCAGTCGGTATAGTTCTGGTGAATATTGGTTTTCCTTTTTTCAATATGCCCATCCTGGCTCCTAGTCAACAGGTCGCCGGGGGTCATGAGAAGTTTCTTAACTTCTTTCTCTTGAAGGTATTCCAGTTGTATGCTTCCCTTGTTCAAGAGCACCTTATCACCCCGGCGCCGAGAGTTGACGGTAAACTCGGTGCCCAAAACGACAACCTTTAGGTCGTTGTCAGTTTTGACGATAAACTTCTCATCATTGGGACCATGGGTAACGGCAAAGTTGGCCTCTCCCCTAAGTACGACGTGTCGGTCCATGAAGCGAAACTTAAATCGTGGTATGAGCAGGGTCGTATTGGAGTTCATGACCACGCGGGTTCCATCGTCGAGGGTCAAGGTCCGAATATCGTTATAGGCCGTGTGGTAGGATCTGTACCATAGCTCTTCGCGGTACTGGGCGCCAAAAAGCGTGAGCAACGCCAACACTGCGGCTACGCCTAGCCAGGCTTTCCAGGTCGTTTTCGGAGCGGAGGGCGGCATAATCATTTCATCCGCTACCTCCTGCCTGTCATTAGGATGCGCAAGCATATGGGCGACATAGGCTTCTAGCTTTGGGGTCGGGTCGGGTAGGAATTGGGGGTTCTGACGCTCCCACTCCGCCAGCCATTCATAGTAAAGCTCCCGGTTGTGGGGATCCTTCAGCCATTCACTGATCATCCGCCTTTGGAGCGAACTGCTGTTGCCAGCGAAATGGAGTCGTAGTAGCGTTTTATTTATAGTTGGGTTCATGATTTGTTGATAACCGTATCAATGTTTTGTGGAATAGCGGGTACTTGTGAATCAGCTTAGGCAGAGAAGCAAGAAACATAACCAATAATCCCTAAGCGCATTTTTTAAAATACTTATGGCTTTAAACAAATGGTTCTCCACGGTTCGAACCGATAGGTTAAGTTCAGTAGCGATTTCTTTGGGTTTTTGACCCTCAAACCTACTTCTAACAAAAATTTCCTTGCATTTGGGAGGTAGGGCGTTGACGACCTGCTGTATTTTCCCTAATAATTCATCGATTTGAATCATGTCTTCGGCCGATTCGTCGGAAGGGTGTTCTTCCAAATCAAGACTGTTGATGGGCGTCTTTTGATGATGGGCAGAGGCCAAGTAATTATAGGATCTGTTCCGAACGGAACGGAACAAATAGGCGCGGTAGGAACTGTTGATAGCCTTATAGGACTGGCTGTTCCATAAGTTATAAAATATTTCACTTACGATGTCTTCGGCTACTTCTTTGGAGTACACGAATCGCACGGCATAGGAACACAGGGGAGAATAATACAACCTAAAGAGAAGCTCACAGCCTTGAGCGGGATTGACGTTGAAGATTCCTTTAACAAAGGATTCGTTGTTAACGGGTACCTCTTGCTCTTGTGGCTTGGTTTCTTCTGGCGTTTTCTTAGCACGGTACCTTAAGCCGTCTAAAGAACCTTCCTTGGAGTTTTCCTGTGTAATAAATGGAGCCATAATGCTTTTTTTGCGCTTTCCGTCCTTGAAAAGATTCGAGGATGTACTGGAAGGACAAAAGCAGGGCCAAGTTTACTCAGTCAAAATTGATTTTTTTTATATTTTTTTGACCTTATCGCTCATTGATAGGGTAAAAATCATGTTTATTCTAAAAAAGAATACCTTTATGCAGGGACTATAAAATCCAAAATGCCCTTTTGAATATGAATTTTAAGTTCAGAGAATTTTTGGAGTTTCAGGTATTGGTCATCTATATGGAGATGGGGGCTGTTATAAGCGATACGTACCCGATGTGCCTGTTTGAAAGGCGGATTCCACTGGGGCTCGTTACCTATTATTTTCGCTGCCAAGTATTTCAAAAGCTCTTTGCGGTGTTTGGCTTCGATCATGACTACTTCCAAGCAGCCATCTCCCGGGTCGGCATTGGGAGCCATCTGTAAATTAGACCCCATATAGGGCGTATTCATTACCTCGACCCATAGGTATTCACCAGAATGGTCCTCCCCGTCAATCTCCACATGGCATTCTTTGGGTTCGTAGGTTTCTGCGAGGCGGTGCAGTACTTTCAGAATATAACGAATCTCTTCTTTCGGTGTTTCATGGGTGGGGCGGTCCTCCGACGCCAATTCTTTCAGTAACTTGGGGAAAAGCCCAAAACCGAGACTTTCTAAGAAGAAAGCTGGGCGGTCTAAGCCTTCTACGAGGCCGATATCAAAACTCTTGACATCGCCCTTCCACCAATTGTCACTCAATTTCTTTAGACAATCGTTCAGTCCGAGGGTGAGAGCTATGTTATTGGCTGTACCCAGAGGGTGCAGGGCTATGGGGTATTTTTTCTCTATAAGCTTCCGATTCAAGAGTTCGGCGGTTACCTTCCTGACGGTGCCATCCCCCCCAGCCAACACGATGAAGTCGGCCTCTGAGTCGAGTTTTTGCCAATTTTTGTTGTTGGTCGATCGATAAACACAGGAAAAGCCTTGCTCCTCTAGGGTTTGGATGAGCCATTTTTTGGAGTGGTCCTCTGTACCCGCTCCAGGATTGTGGAAGATCTGAACGATAGCCATAGTCAAATTAATTTTTGGAATACTCATAAAAAAGCGTTCCAGATCGCTGGAGCCGTTGGTATGTGTTTTGTAGTGATAGAGGCTTACTATTTTTCACATAACTACTTTGATCGCATGAATATTCTAATTGCAAACGACGATGGTATATATAGTCCGGGTATCGCCGCTTTGGCTCGGGTTGCTACCCGCTTTGGCGAAGTACGGGTAGTGGCTCCCGATGTGGAGCAATCCTCTATGGGACATGCCATCACGGCCTCTAGGCCCTTGTCCTACAAGAAATCACCCATCGAATTTCCAGGAGCCGAGGCCTATAAGGTCAATGGTACCCCGGCCGATTGTGTAGCCTTAGGGACGCACCTTTGGAGCAAGACCGATCTGGTCCTTTCTGGAATTAATATGGGTCCTAACCTGGGGAATTCCATGTGGCACTCAGGCACACTTGCAGCGGCCAAGCAAGGGGCCCTACTCGGTATCAAATCCATTGCCTTTAGCACCTTTGCCGATAAGCAGGATCCCGACTTTGAGCACCTAGACCCCTTTGTAGAAAAGGTATTGGAGCAGTTGATTCATGATGGAGATGTGGGACTGTACAATGTGAACCTGCCTAGAACTCCCGTTGGGATGCAGTGGACGCGACAGTCGGTACGGTTGTATGATGGGCGAATAGAGCCTGGAATGGACCCTATGGGGCGAAAGCACTATTGGTTTACGGTAGTGCCTCTGGAGCCTGCTGAGGAGGGTACCGACCGATGGGCCGTAGAAAATGATCTGGTATCTATTACCCCACTAAGGCTCGACCTGACCGACGAAAGGGCATTGGCGATACAGGTACAAGCGGCCAAATGGCAACCGTCCTGATCGCTCAGGAGGGTTGCCGCTTCATAGGTTTTAGCTACAGTTCCGATCGAGGTAGTCCATGAGCTCCACGTTATGGCTCATGTCGAACTTCCTAGCCAGCAGGTCGCCTGAGCCAAGGATCAGGTCTAGGTCGCTCATGCCTAGTGGGACGGTGTAGAGCTCCGGAGCGCGTTTCCAATGGCAAAAGGTGAAATTCGTATTGATAATCTCTCCTCTGTCGGCCTCACTTCCCGAAAGTAAGATGGTTTGGAATATATGCTCTTCCGCAAGCGTAGTATAGCGGAAAAATCTGATCAGTTCGGGTTCGCGTTCCAGGGTGTCCAAAAGGTAATTAACTGCTTTTTTGGAAAGACGAACCCAGTTAGACCCGAAGAATATAGGCCTTTCACCGGGCAAGGTTCTGGGCAGGGGGAATTGACCGGAAAGAGCCAGGGCACCGTTTAAAAGCTTTTTGACTGGAGTAGGGGAGTCGTAAGGATACACTACTTTCTTATTGAAAGGCACGTATATATGATACTTGCGCATCCTTTCGGCTACATGGGCATCTGGCGTGTCGGCGACGGGTGTATAATGCATAAAGCTCGCCAATGGGTTGCCGGCCAAGAGGGTCAATATGGCTTCATTGGAACTTAAAAGGTAGTCCTGACCGCTGAGGATGACCAAATGGTCGTAGGCGTATCCACTACGGGCTATGCTACGTATGCCCTCAAGGTTACCTTCTACAAAGCCAAATCGCCCCCAGGCACCGCTCTTTCGATTCTGAACGAAATGGACCTGAGGCATATGCTCCAGTTCCCGTTGAAACGTCGCCAGGTCCACCTTTAAATCGACTTGAATCCAAAATTGGGCCTGTTTGGCGTCTAGCCTTTCTATTAATCTGCGTACCTGTTTGGAGTTTTTATGGACCATCAGTAAATAGGCCACTCGATAATTAATCATGAGTCGGATCGGGTTGTTGCCTATTTATTAATCAATCTGCGAGCCCATTGCCGTAAATTAGTAGGCAGTACTTTCCGCATGAGCCCTTCGGGAAGGTACATCTTATAAGAGTAACCCACATAATTGATGGGGGTGCCGAAATAAGTGCTCTTTACATCTTGGCCCGTAGTGATATCGGTTACCTTCTGAATCGAAATTCTTTCTAAGGCCATATCCGTTTTCATAGGACGGTAATAGGCACAGTTTTCAAAATAAAAATGGTTGACTTGTGTAAAGCGAGTGGAACCTTCCATAGAGATAGGCTCTCCTCCATGCAAGAGGTTGGCCGACCAAATAAGTGCTTGCCCCTTTTTGATGTTCAATATCTTTTTATTGAGATGCTTTTGAGCGACAAGCTGTTCAATAAAATCCTCGTACTTATGGTAATAGTTGGCTAACATATCTTCAATGGACACACTGGTAGAGCCCTTGAGCCCCAATATGGAAAGGTCGTAGAAGGGAAGGCGATGGCTACCAGGATAATAATGTAAGGGTCCATTGCCGTCGTGGACGTCCTCTAAGGCTACCCATACTCCGGCCAGGAAGCGCTCAGGAACGGAATTGAAATGAATCGAATCGCTATGCGTCCGTTGTTGGCTCCCCGTCGAAAAGTTGAGGGTTTGAAAAGGGATAGGACGGCGCTGGTACAGCAAGGATAATATTTCTAATACCCTAGGGGCCGTGGCTATCTTTTTAACAGCATCGTAATCCTTCCAGGCATCTTGGATTCTGTTGGTGTTACGCGATGCAAATATTGGCTTCAACTCTTCAACGGCCCGGTCCAATAGGTCAACGTCTAGCTCTGGGTCGATAATTAAGTAGCCGTTTTCTGAATAAAAACGGATCATTTCTCGGGTTTTATCGTCTAGATTGGCCCTGCTCAGTTCGGCTTCGAAAAAAGGGGATTCTACCCAGGGGGTTTGCATGTTCAATGGAGAGCTCATAGAGGCTTGGATAGGTTGGTAAGTATACGATTTTAAAGACCAAATTAATCGCTTCCGTCCGTATTTATGTTACCAGCAGGTTATCAATATTCGCCTTTTTATCTAACGGTTTTTTATTGATTTTTTTAGCTGAAAATGCACCTATTTTTATGTCAGGTAGCCTTTCAATTATTACGGATAATGGAGCTATGTAACTTTTTATATCTAGGTTAGGCGAAATAAGAGTATGCCCGTCAAAAATGGTTGGTTCCTCATTAGTAGGTACTAAGGACTAGAATGCCCCCTGTTTTAAAAAAAATAAAAGAGTAAAAAGTCTTTTATTTAAATGCCTTTGAAATATCTTTGTTGAAAGGAAAACAAAAAAGACATGGAACCATCAATAGAACGCAGACAAACGATAGAAGGACTGGCCGATATTAAGCTGTTAGTAGACACTTTTTATGGGAAGGTACGGCAAGATGCACTTTTGGCTCCTATATTTAACGAGCGAATAGGGGCCCATTGGCCCCAGCATTTAGAAAAGCTGTATAAATTTTGGCAGACGGTACTGTTGAAGGAGCATACCTATTTTGGGAGTCCTTTTACGCCACATGCCTTGTTGGAGATCGACCATACGCATTTTAGAAAATGGGTTGGTTTGTTTGTTGAGACCATCGATACACTCTTTGTAGGCGAGCGGGCCGAAGAGGCCAAGTGGAGAGCGCAAAAGATGGCCGAGATGTTTGAATACAAAAATGCCTACTACCGGAAAGAATCAGAAAAGCGGGTAGGTGGGTAATTCCTAATTTTGAATGGGCCAGCCTTGGCCGGGTATTGAATGGGTATGTTATGCCTATTTTTCTAAGTATTCGGTGCAATTGCTGGGTGGGTTGCCTATCTTCGGAGTTTTGTTGCCATTATGAAAAATGTTTTGACTTTCCTTTTCGCAATGATTATGCTGAGCTCCCAGGCTCAGGTGTTGCGCAAAAGAACCACGATGCTGATGGGTGGGCGCTTCGATATCACCCTGGTGGCTAAGGATGCCCGCACCGCCGAAATGCATATTGATACGGTGATCGCCGAGATCGCTCGTATAGAGCACCTGATTTCCGACTGGATACCCAGTTCTCAGGTCTCGACGGTCAATGCCCAGGCCGGTATAGCTCCCGTAAAAGTGGATTGGGAGCTGTTGTTGCTAGCCGAAAGGGCCCTAGAGCTATCTAGACTTAGCCACGGAGCCTTCGATATTAGTTTCGCTGCCATGGACCGTATTTGGAAGTTTGATGGCTCCATGACCTCCATGCCAACCCCCGAGGCCATCCGCAGGTCGGTAGAAAAGGTGGGGTATCGTCATATCCTGATTAGTCGGGAGGACAGCACCCTATATTTGGAAAGAAAGGGTATGAAGATAGGCTTTGGAGCGTTGGGTGAAGGCTATGCCGCCGACCGATGTAGGAGCATGATGCAGGAAAGAGGGATCCAGGCCGGGATTGTGAATGGCACTGGCGACATGAGTGCCTGGGGTAAGCAACCCGACGGGAGCGACTGGATGATCGGTATCAACGATCCGGCCGATAGCGGCCGGCTATTGGCTGTGGTCCCCTTGCGGCAAGGGGCTGTGGTGACCTCGGGGAGTTATGAAAAATTTGTAACTTTCAATGGTAAGCGATATGCCCATATTATAAATCCGGTTACCGGATACCCGGCCACAGGCCTCACTAGCGTTACGGTGTTTGGGCCGAGTGCCGAGCAGGCCAATGGGCTGAGTACTACGATGATGGTATTAGGAAAAAAGGAGGGATTAGAATTCCTCTCCAATTTTCCTGAATATAGCTGTCTGATGGTCGCCGACGATGGCAGCATGACGCACTCTCCCAATTTGGATCTAGCAGCATTTCAGATGAAGCCCTAATTCCCGGATGAAGGCTAGTAGCAATCCATTAAGATCTGCCCATGCGACTGGTAATAGCTGACAGACTTATGGAGTCGATGTTGGCAAATAGTCTCCAGCAGTTCCACTACGTCTTTTTGCATGTCCAAGGAGCCGCAGAGCATTATTACCCCTCCACCTTCCAGTGTTTCGATTACTAGTGATTCGTCGCGCTGCAACAGATCCTTTACATAGTACCGGTTATCTTCCCTTGAGCGGGCCAGTTGGAACCCACTGAGCTTACCCTGCTCTACATAATCCTCTACAGAGGCTCGATATAAGCTAAAGGAGGCATGATCGCGGAAACCGCAGTACAGATAAATATTAGTATCGGAAGTGCATTCATCTATCATTCCTAGGAAGGGAGCTATGCCCGTACCATTGGAGACCATCAACACTTGTTGGGCCTTTTGTGGAAAATGAAAATGAGGGTTTTCGTCTATTCGGGCCGTAATGCTGTCGCCTGGCTGCAGGGCATATAGATATTCCGAGCCTAGCCCACCAGGATGTAGCTTCACACTGAGCTGAACCTCCCCGGCCACTTTGCCTATGGAGTATTGGCGCTCTCGGTGGTCGTCGGCAGGATATACGCTGAGCAGGTCGCCGGAGCGGTAGGTGAGGCCATGTTGGGGACGAAGCCGAACTCGGAAAGCATCGTGGGTTTCGGATAGGGTGGTCCTTTCGGTGACCACCAAGGTATGTGGGCGATCCTGTCGGGTGGTCATCAGACTTGCCGGTAGCGTCAACGACACCGCGGCATGTTGGGCCCAGACGCCCGCCCAATGGCCAAACTCGTCGGGCGACTTATCATGGACCGTTTGAATTTCGACGAGTGGAACGGCCCATTCCTGGCGCGAAAGCAGGTGGTCTACTTCAAAGGCAAATTTACAAAAATCGGGATAGGCATGCGAGCCAAATCCTACCACCGAATAAGATACCGACTGAGCCTGCGGGTATTGGGCAAGCTTAGCTGCAAATTGTAAGGAGTTGGTAGGTGGGTTCCCCAGGCCATAGGTGGCCGTTAGCACTACGATATGCTTGGCTCTGGGGAAGGCTTGATAATTATTCAGCTCACTGACATACACTTTTTTGCCTTGCGCTATGAGTTGCTCCTGTATTGCATTGGCAAACCTGAAGGTGCTGCCATTCTCCGAACCCACCAACAGGATGTATTCGCTTTCGCGAGGGGTATGCTTATTGCGAACCCGACCAGCGCGGCGTTTAATGGTAATGGCAAACCCGGAATATATAAAAAACAGGATATTCCCAGAGGCCAAGGCGAGTAGTATCGCCCATAGGCTATTGGTTTTGCCGGTATGGAGGTCTAGGCTGAGTTCGGTCAGGATGACCGACATGGGGTAGCGTACTTCCGACAATACTTCCCCCGTCACTTGATTGACGTTCAGCTCCCGGTCCTTCAGTTTGAGCGTATAATAGTCTTCTACATCATCCGAAAAAGGAAAGTCGATCGACTGTAAGTCGGCCAAGGGAGTTTTAGTGAAGATCTCAAAAAGGGTAGGATCCAAGGCTGGTTCGTCCTGGATGGAGTCGTAGTCCACATCGGGTAGGATATACGCCGTGTCGATTAGCTGAAAGCGCGCCAGCGACAGGTAGGTCCCCGTTAGGGCTATAATACATATCGGTAGTAGCGACAGGCGCCCCCATACTACATGGTAATATTGCGCAAAATTTTCTCTAACGATGCTGGTAAAAAAACGCTTCCACCCCCGTTGGCGTTGTACCACTAGGGCCGCACCCGAAATGGTAATCAGTAGGAGTAAAAAGGAGGTGAGGCCAATGAAGAAACGACCGGTTTCGTGTAAAAATAGAGAACGGTGCAATGCCGTGACCCATTCGAAAAACTCTGATGGAGCCTCTGGCTCCCCCAATAGGGCTCCGGTTGTAGGGTTTACATAGGCCAACAGATTTTCTCCATCCTGGTCCATCCCTTTGATAAGTACAAACTGATTGGCATCTACCGAGAGGTTGCTTACCCCGGGATATTGCTTTCGGAGCTGGGGAATCACCTCGGCGAGGCTAATGTTTTCAAAAGATTCGGTACGATAGGGCTGTAGCTTTTCCTGGATGGGCTTAAAGGCTAATATGATCCCGGTGATCGATGCGAGGGTCAGCAATATAAAAGAAGATACAGCCAACGCCAAGTGGCTGTATCTCCAAATAGAAATAGTCATATATTGGGTGCGTTAGTTGGGGCTAAAGCGTACATAACGAATGTAGCCCGTACCCTCACTCTTTGCTGAGAGGCCTGCCGTGGTCAACGGGATTTCCAGATCAGCTGCATGATATTTATTGTCCTCTACAGCACTTTCAAAACGGAGCTTGTAGCCGGCATTAATTTTTGAAGTTTCGATATCCAAAACATTGACCGCCCTGTCGCCACCCGTTACTGAGGCTCCAGTAATGGCGCTGATATTGCTCGGTTTTTTGGATTGAAATTGATGCCATTTTTTAAGGGTGTTGTACCACTCCTTGTCGGGCCCCAACACATATAGGGTTTTTTCGTAGGCACCTTTCGGGTTGATCAACGAAATTACCACATAGGCACCTTCACCCATATAGTTGGTCATTTGGATCATGCACCTGTACTTGGAAGTCGCCTTTTGGGCCATGACGTCCGAAGGGCTGGCCCATAGGAGTGCCACTAGCAATAAGGCAGTTTTAAATAGGGAAGACATATACTATTTATTTCAGGAAATTAATATCAATTTTATTTTTTGCAAACGATTCGTTTTCAGAGGCCAAGTCGTAAGGCGTTTCGTCAAAGCCCGTCATGGCATCTTTTTTGGCTCCCTTGGCAATGAGGTATTTTAGCAGTGCATCGTCGGTAGATACCATAGCCGCTTTATGAAGAGCCGTCAGTCCTTGCTTATCCTTTGCATTTACGTCTATTTGGAAGGGCTCCAATAGTTTGACGAGCTCTAGGTCGTTTTTAGCTACTGCAAGGTGATAGAAGCTGCTGCCATTGGGCTGCTGCGCGTCTACCTTAAAGCCCTTATCTTGTAATACTTTAAGTTTGGCTTCAAAGGCGTCGGTGCTTCGGCTATTATAGGATTGTACCAAATAGTAGGCTAAGTTGTCACCATTATTGTCAGCTTTGTCGATGCTGGCGCCTTTGCCAATCAAAAGTGCTACCGCTTCAGCAGAGTTGCCTTTTGTAGCCATCATTAAAGCGGTTACGCCTTGGGCATTGGCCTGGTTGATATCCTTTACCTTCGGTAGTAATAGATTCAGCGTAGCTAGGTCGTCATTAGAGGCAGCGGCATTCATAAATACGGTGGTGCCGGTTTCGTCTGCCTGGTTAACATCTACCCCCTTCGATAGGAAATATTCAATGATATCGTTTTGGCCGGGTCTGCGGACAATGGTATGCAGCGCATTCTGACCATTTTTACCAATAAAGTCAGGCTTTACTCCCTGGCTTTCTAGGTATTGATATACGTCCAGTTTGTTGACACTACGACGAGACCCTTGGGCCGCCATGAGCATAGCCGTTCCGTTGGGTTTAATTCCCTTGGCCTGAAGTTTTTTTAGCAAGTCTATATTACCCGATCGTGCCGCATAACTAAAGGCGTTGGCACCACTGGCATCGGTACTCTTCAAATCGAGACCTTTGGAAATAAAATAATTGGTCAGTTTGAAGTCTTCGTCACTGGCTACCGCAATGAGTAAGGCATTGGCTCCGTTTTGGTTGAGGTCTTTTTTAAGATCGGCACCATTTGCCAGGCATAGTTCATATACTTTGGTATTGGTTTGTCCGCTGCCAGCAGCAAAATTCAACGCCGTAGAACCATGGCTATCCACCACATTATCTTTGGCTCCCTTGCCAATTAGGAACTCCATAATTTCTACATTTCCATGAAGGGCAGCCCAATGCAAATAGGTTCGGCTGTCATGAGTGATCTTATCCACTCCGTTTCCGGGTTGGTCGAGCAGATACTTGATGGTTTCGTTGGGGGCCGAAGAGTTGATGGCCAATACTACCGGATCGAAACTATTATTGTTAAATTGAGCCGGGTTACTTCCCTTTTCTATGGCGGCTTTTACTGCTGCAACATCGGGGCTACCTTTCCAAAAGGATGGTTCCAAGAGTAGGTTCTTCTGCGCATGGACAGAGAACCAAGAAAGGGTGCAAAGTGCAAATAAGAGTTTTCTCATATTTAATTAAGGCTTTGATAATATACTTTTAACACAACGGGGCTAATCCCCCTGAAGATGCTGCAAGTTAATAATAATTAGTCTAAATAGACCCAATTGCTGGTGTACCTATGGACAAATTTTATTTGAAGAAGGCGGCTCAAAATTACGGTTCAATACCTATTCTATGATGAATTAGATAAAAGTCTGTCTGTTGAAGTGCCAATATTTGGTAGTGTGATGGTCCACTATAAATAGGCTCCTTCCCATTGTGTGAGGCGCTTGGTTGGCGAAAGAAATTATTATTTCCCTTTACATATATAGGTGCAGTATGGTTTTCGGCCGATTTAGGAACTTCATGTGGCCGTGTCAGAGGTTTTTTGCGAGGAGGCTTTACTAAGTAGTACTAGTGGTTATGAGGGAGGTCGGGGACCTTTGGGATTGGCCAGGTGTTTGTGTTGGGGAGCTTTCGGGAAGGGGAGGCTATGTTTGATATTCTCCGCCTATCGTTACTAGAATTCCTTTTAGCGTCATTTTTCCCCAATGTAGCCTTTTATATTTGCCATTGTTATAATTAGTCTAAATAAGACTTGTCCCGTTCAAGGGTAACTCCTACTTCAAAGGAGAGCATAAGAAGATCATGTATTTAGTCAAAAAAATGGCCCATTTGAAATATACTTTACTCAGTACCGGATTATTCCTTTTTGTAAGCTTCTGCACCGTTGCACAACCCATGGCGCCTAAGCTGGCCACTATCAAAGGGAAGGTCAAGGACGAGAAGGGAGCCATTGTTAGCTTTGTTACCATTCGAGTTGGCGACACCAGCATTGCCACTTTCTCTGAAACGGATGGTACCTTTCAGCTCAAAGAGGTGCCCTATGGGGATCAAAACATCGAAATCAGTTCGATGGAAATAAAGTCGGAAACAATAAAGCTGCATGTCGACCGACCCAGCCACGAGCTAAACCTGGTGGTGGCCAAAACGGCCCTGGACCTTAATGAGGTGCAGATTGTTCAAAAAACTGAAAAAAAAGAACTGGAGACACAGGGCTTTGCTGTGGCCGTGATAGAAACCAAAGAGGCCTCTCTAAGAAATATTACGACCAACGAGCTGCTTAATAGGGCCGTAGGGGTACGGGTCCGTCAGAACGGCGGGGTCGGCTCCAATGTAGAGTATAACCTCAATGGTATGTCGGGGAGTGCCGTGGGGATGTTTTTGGATGGAATCGAAATATCAACTTACGGTTCTTCCTTCAACCTGAATAACATTCCACCTGCCATGATCGAACGGATAGAGGTGTACAAGGGCGTATTGCCGGCTCACCTTTCGGGCGATTATGTAGGAGGGGCTATCAATGTGGTTTTAAAAAAGGATGCTTCTCAAAATAATGTGTCTGGTTCGGTATCCTATGGTTCATTCAATACCTTTCAAGCGGATGTGTCGGGGATCTACCGGAACAAGAAAAACGGATTCACCACAAGGGCAGCGGGGTTTTATACCTATACCGACAATAGTTATACTACCTGGGGTAAGTTTTCCAAATTCGTACATCCCGACAGGACCTTAGAGCGCTATTATAAAGCAAAGCGGTTTAACAATACCTATAAGTCCATTGGTGGAAGGTTTGAGGTGGGGTTTACCAACGTAAACTGGGCGGATCTTTTCTTTGTAGGTTATAATATTTCCGATACCTACAGTGAAATACCCCACGGTACCACTATGGCCAGGCCGTATGTGGGTCGGTTTGGGGAGTACCAGGCCCATGTGGTAAGCTTAAATTACCAGAAGAAGGACTTTCTGACCAAGGGTTTGGCTCTTAATGTTAATGCGGTAAGGAGTTTTCGGAGTACCTATGTTCAGGATACGGTAGGGCAGGTGTACAACTGGGATGGAAACCCAAGGATGCTGATCAGAAATGGTCAGGTGATACCGGTACCCGCCATAGCTGGTATGGGCCAGCAAGGTGAGGCTTCTATTGTGGAGGTAAATCGTAAAATAACCAATATGCGGGCTAACTTGGGCTACACCATTGCGCCAGGTCATCGGTTATCGATCAACCATAAACTCGAAACGACGGATCGGGATGATAATGACTTACTCCTTCCGGTCAATAAGGATTTGGTGACCGTAAGTAAGGTAATGAATAATATTTTGGCGGCCAATTATGAGTCGCAACTCTTGAATAATAAGCTAAAAACGAATCTATTATTTAAGTACACCTTCAATAGTACGATCCAAACACGGCCCGAACTAATAGAGCAGGACGGTGTCAATATTGTGAATCGGGTTCAAAAAAAGACGGTCAACAACAACAAAGGCTATGGGGCTACGGTATCTTATAATATCATCCCTAAAATGTACCTCATAGGCTCCTTTCAAGACTCCTATGTGGTGGCTACCGAAAATCAGCTCTACGGTGATCCAGAAAACAATATCCTGGAGAGCCCTGATCTAATTCCTGAAAAGAATGTGAACTATAATATTGGCTTCCGCTATGGTACTCTGCAAAAAGGAAAGCATAAGCTCACTTTATACGGTAGTCTTTTTTGGAGAAATGGTTACGATAAGATTACCCTTCAGGCGGTGGAAGACGAAATTGTGCAGGGTCGAGAAAGCGATGCAGATATTCAAGTTACCAAATATGTCAATCTGGAAAGAACGCAATCCCGTGGCTTCGAAGGCGAGCTGATTTATGTTTACGACAACCGTTTGAATGTCTTGTTCAACTTATCAAAATTCAGCACGCTCTTTAAGCAACAGTATGATGCTAACGGTAAGCCCCACGACTTGTACGATCTGCAGCTTCCTAACGAACCGTTTTTTACCATGAATGGGAGTGCGCAGTACCGCTGGAAGGATGTGTTCCAAAAGAAATCTATTTTGAATATCTATTATAATACGGGTTTTGTAGCGCCTTTTCGCACCGTATGGATGGAGTCGGATTGGTTTACTACACCCACCCAGTTTTATCATGACCTGGGCGCTAGCTATAGGCTTCCCAATGGTAAGATGGTCGTGAGTGTCGATATAAAAAATATGCTGAACGCAGAGATTTATGACAATTTCGGCGTGCAGAAACCAGGGAGGAGTTTTTCAATTAAGTTAAATTATACAATTAGTAAATTTTTATAATGCAAATCAATATGAATAAGAACCTGTTAAAAGCGCTGATATTAGGGATAACCTTGTCCTTTGCAGGATGCAAGGAGGATGCTACCGATCCGGTAGATGGAGGCGAGGGTTCAGTAGATACCCGCGAGTTTATTTCATTGACGGCCTCTATTCCTGATGCTACAGGCACGGCCGGAAATGGTGGAACTATGGCCTATGCCATTACCCATGAGCAGGCGATAGACCCAAATTTTTCGGTGAATATTTATCAGGATGGATTTGGCTTACGGTCGGCGCGTACCGCTCGTGTACAGGCATCTGAAAATGGCCAGGAGTTATATAATATCCAATATACGGGCGAAGATGGGGGCGTTTTTAATAAATACATCGTCAATGGCGCCAGCAATTATTTGGATACCGGCAATGAACTAGACCTGTCCGATATTGTTGGGACTTCTCCACGTTGGACCAAAGCAGCCGAGAATATCGGAATTGGGGTTCACCTTACCGGAAGCACCACCGTTACCGAAGGCGAAGCTCCCAACCATGTTTTTAAATACACCAGGGGAACCGTTCGGATTGCGGTCATCGATTTGGAAAACGCCAGAGTACCTAACTCTACCGAATTTCCTTTCCCATTCCCGGCTGAGCTAGAAGCACAGGGCTATTCGGTGGGCCGTATCGACGTTCCTATTTTGAATGAAGATCAAACAAAAATCTTTATAGGTTGTAATGTGAGCAAAATCGATCCTACCAAGCTTTCCTACGACGAGAGTGGAGAACCTACTTGGGCGAGTGATACCGACAATAGAACGCTAGGGACGACTACCCTCGTTGTGGATTATCCCTCTTTGCAGAACCCCACCCTGATCTATTCTACCGTCTCTACCACCAACAACCATTCATACCGTACTATGACGCAACACTTAGGAACGGACGGTCATATTTACCAAGCTACCGCTACGGGTGGGAAGGATATTTTGCGCATAAGCAAAGGCACGAATGACTATGATAATAGCTATCATTTCGATTTAGATCAGGCACTAGGCCTTACAGGAACACGTATTCAGGCATTCAGATACATCGAAGATGGTATGGCCGTGGTATTATATAATATTGCCGGCAATGGAGGATATGTTGCCCTGATCGACCTAGATGCCAAAACGGCTACTAAAATTGTCAGCGATTACCAGGCTACCTTGAGCTTTCAGCAATATCAAAATATAGCTGTAAGTGGCGACTACGCCTATGTACCCCTTACTCCAGTGGGAGAGTCGGGAAGGTTGTATGTCATTAACTGGAAAACGAAAGAGGTTATCAAAGGAGCCGTCTTGACCGGACAAACTGGATCGAGCTATATCGGATCGTACTAAGCTAATTGAAGCCAAAGAAACGGAGGAAAGGATAGTCTTTTCTCCGTTTCTTCGTTTAAGAACAAATCGGAAGCGTCTAAGCAATGTCATGCAGTGCTCGGCGAAGCACAGTACAAACCATGTCATGCAGCGCCTGTCGAAGCATAGTCCATACAATGTAATGTTAAGCCCTTCGACAGGGCCCTGTCAAGCTCTGCATGATCAGGGTGACAATCTTGAACTTCATAGCATTGCCAAAACAATGTCATGCAGAGCCTGTCGAAGCACAGTCCATACGATGCAATGTCAAGCAATGTTCAGCCCTTCGACAGGGCCCTGTCAAGCTCTGCATGATCAGGGTGACAATCATGAGTTTTGAAGCACAGTCAAAACGATGTCATGCAGAGCCTGTCGAAGCATAGTCCATACAATGCAATGTCAAGCAAAGTTAAGCCCTTCGACGGGCCCTGTCAAGCTCTGCATGATCAGGGTGACAATCTTGAACTTCATAGCATTGCCAAAACGATGTCATGCAGAGCCTGTCGAAGCATAGTCCATACGATGTAATGTCAAGCAATGTTCAGCCCTTCGACGGGCCCTGTCAAGCTCTGCATGATCAGGGTGACAATCATGAGTTTTGAAGCACAGTCAAAATGATGCAATGTCATGCAGAGCCTGTCGAAGCATAGTCCATACGATGTACTGTCAAGCAATGTTCAGCCCTTCGACGGGGCTTTGTCAAGCTCTGCATGATCAGGGTGACAATCTTGAACTTCATAGCATTGCCAAAACGATGTCATGCAGAGCCTGTCGAAGCATAATCCATACAATGTATTGTTCAACCCTTCGACGGGCCCTGTCAAGCTCTGCATGATCAGGGTGATAATCTTGAACTTCATAGCATTGCCAAAACGATGTCATGCAGAGCCTGTCGAAGCATAATCCATACGATTCAATGTTAAGCCCTTCGACGGGTATGATAAAATCACATACCAGCTCATCGAACGCTACCACTACCCAATAAACAAATCATTATCAGACAAATACACTAAGTAAAAAGAAATATGGATGGTCAAATCGCAAGCAAGTTTCATTTCTAATTTTAATGTGACTTACAATAAAAAATGCGTAATTTCATATTCCACGACACCGTTCATATATCATGAAAAAGTATTATGTATATATCGTTAAATGCCATGATAGTAGTTATTATATTGGAGTTACTAACGATGTAGAAAGGAGAATGGATGAGCACAATGCGGGTAAGATTAAGACTGCATATACCTACTTTCGCAGGCCTGTAGTTTTGGTATTTGTTCAAGAATTCGCTGATATTACTCAAGCAATCGTTTTTGAAAAACAATTGAAAGGTTGGAGTAGAAAAAAGAAGGAAGCTATCATCTCTGATCAGTGGCACTTGCTCCCCGCACTATCTAAAAATAGAAATAAGTAGTAATGTTTTGAGTTAAACAACGTCTATGCAATGTCATGCAGAGCCTGTCGAAGCATAATCCATACAATGCAATGTTAAGCCCTTCGACGGGGCCCTGTCAAGCTCTGCATGATCAGGGTGACAGATGTGAATTTTTGAAACAACGTCTACGAAATGTCATGCAGAGCCTGTCGAAGCATAGTCAAAACGATGCAATGTCATGCAGAGCCTGTCGAAGCATAATCCATACAATGCAATGTTAAGCCCTTCGACGGGGCCCTGTCAAGCTTTGCATGATCAGGGTGACAATCTTGAACTTCATAGCATTGCCAAAACGATGTCATGCAGAGCCTGTCGAAGCATAGTCCATACGATGTAATGTCAAGCAATGTTCAGCCCTTCGACGGGCCCTGTCAAGCTCTGCATGATCAGGGTGACAATCTTGAAATTTGAAGCACAGTCAAAACGATGCAATGTTAAGCCCTTCGAGGGGCTTAGGGTGGCATGTTTAATTAGATATTAATCAATTAGTTACGAAGTTTATCAATGCTAGCTTACTGCCTAGAGCCCTACAAGAGCGTAACCACCCCGGAGTCACCACATGCTGCCGCCAGCGCTTCCAACGATTCCAGGGCCTGAAAGAAATATAGGAGGCTCAGCCTAATCTTATTGGGCAGGTAACCAAAGTGTTTCTTAAAAGCCGCCGTAAAATGGGTGGCATGCTTATAGCCCACCATCTGAGCGACTTCCGAAATTTTGTTTTCTTCTTTGCATAGTAATTCCCGAGCATGTTGCATGCGGTATTTGTGTTGATATCCGAAAACGGTATCTCCAAAAATTAGCTTAAATTGTTTCTTTAAGTTAAACTCATTGGTGCCTACTTGCCGTGCCAAGTCCTTTAATGAAATGGGGGTTTCTAGGTTGCCAATAAGTATCTCCCGGGCATGCTTCATTTTTTTGAGGTCAGTTTCCTGGAGCGGGTCGCTTTGGGTTGGGGGAGGGCATTGCTCGAACTGGTCGAGCTGGAGGGCTATTAGTTCGATGACCTTGGCCTTTAGGAACATACCTTTTTGTTGGCCCTTGCAGTCGTGGTGCAATATATCAAAAAGCACCGAGAGGGTTCGTGGAGTGAGTGGCAAGTGCCGCTGACATAAGAAAGCAGGGCTGTTAGACTGATTCGCACTTTCAAACCGTGCTTGTAGCTTATGCCCTCTGGCCAGGTTGCGGAATAAAAAGTCGGTGCTGATATGAATAGAAAAAGCTTCATTATCCTCTTCAGGTTGCCACTCCACATACCAATTTTTTTTAGGGAGCAGGAGCATATTCTGCTGGTGCGTTTCGAACCGCACGAAGGGCTCTCGCTCGTTTTCGTGACGGTAAGACATAGGGGAGCCCAAACTAAAAAACATTTGGATATGAGACTGGAGCGGTATGACCGCCAAGGGTTTTTGCGAAGGGGAGTGAAACTTCCCATACCAAATATAAATGTCCTCCATTATAAACTCCTTACCCCATCCGATGCGCAGGTCATCCTTATATTCAATATCGTTTTCGATCACTTCATGCTCCTGAAAATTGCCAAAATCTGGAAACTTCCATGAGGCGATCTGGATATCTCGTGCAATTTTATCTCCCTCCATTTGCTCGTAATTTGCCATCCTTTTGGATATTTTTCCATCATCAATAAAAGGACCCTAATATTTAGGCTAACATAATTAGACTAAATACAAACAATAATACAAAGAAGCTTTCAGAATATCCTAATTTATACAAATAGTTACATGGAAGTGTATAAAAGTTTTATTTCTTGCGGCTCTTTGATACTGAGAAGGCTCCTCGTCATTCAGATGGCCTAAGGGAGCTTGCTGGGGCATCAGCAAAAATGGGTGCCCTCGTAAAGGCACCCATTCGCACTGCTATTATACACTTCGGATTACTTGAGGTCGAAGCGGTCCAGATTCATTACTTTATTCCACGCGGCCACAAAGTCTTTTACAAATTTGCCTTGTGCATCGGCACTACCATATACTTCGGCCACTGCCCTTAGCTCGGAGTTAGACCCAAATACGAGGTCGGCTCTGGTGGCCGTCCATTTGGGCTGTCCATTGGCGCGGTCGCTGCCCAAATACAGCTTTCTGTCGTCGGACAGGGCTTTCCATGAAGTATTCATATCAAGCAGATTCACGAAGAAGTCGTTGGTAAGCTGTCCAGGTCTTGCCGTGAAAACACCATATTTCGACCCATCATAATTGGTATCCAAAGCCCGCATTCCACCGATAAGTACGGTCAGTTCGGGGGCAGTCAGGGTGAGAAGATGCGCTCTGTCGATCAATAGCGCCTCAGTAGGTACCGAGAAGCTGGTTTTTTGGTAGTTCCTGAAACCGTCCGCAGCAGGCTCCAAAAATGCCATGGATTCTACATCGGTTTGTTCCTGAGTCGCATCCATGCGTCCTGGGGTAAAGGGTACTACTATGGAGTGTCCGGCATCTTGAGCCGCTTTTTCTACTCCCGCACATCCGGCAAGCACGATCAGATCGGCCATAGAGACCTTTTTACCACCGGCTTGGTTAAAAGTTTGTTGAATGCCCTCCAGTACTCCCAATACTTTTTGAAGTTGGGCAGGGTTGTTGACAGCCCAGTCTTTTTGAGGAGACAAGCGAATGCGAGCACCATTGGCGCCTCCACGCTTGTCGGAACCACGGAAGGTGCTGGCCGAAGCCCAGGCCGTAGATACCAATTCAGATACACTAAGGCCCGATGCCAGTATTTTAGCCTTCAGATCGGCTATATCATGGTCTTCTACCAGGGCATGGTCTACTGCTGGAATAGGATCTTGCCATAATAACACTTCTTGGGGGACGTCGGGGCCTAGGTAACGGGCACGGGGACCCATGTCGCGGTGGGTAAGCTTAAACCAAGCCCTGGCGAAGGCATCCGCAAATTCGTCGGGGTTTTCAAAAAAACGTCTCGATATCTTTTCATACGCAGGATCGAACTTCAAGGCCAAGTCGGTGGTCAGCATGCTAGGGGCATGTTTTTTGTCGCCGTCATAAGCATCAGGAATAATGGCTCCCGCATTTTTTGCTACCCATTGGTGGGCTCCAGCCGGACTTTTGGTGAGTTCCCAGTCGTAGGCGAATAGGTTTTCGAAGAAATTATTGCTCCACTGGGTGGGGGTAGTCGTCCAGATTACCTCCAGTCCACTGGTGATGGTGTCGGCACCTTTACCAGTACCGTAGCTGTTGCTCCAGCCCAGGCCTTGCATGTCAACGTCGGCCGCTTCGGGTTCTTTCCCTACGTGGTCGGCGGGGGCAGCACCGTGGGTTTTTCCAAAGCTATGCCCACCGGCTATCAGGGCTACTGTCTCTTCATCGTTCATGGCCATACGTCCAAAGGTATCGCGGATGTCCTTTGCCGCAGCAACTGGATCCGGATTTCCGTCTGGTCCCTCCGGATTCACATAGATAAGCCCCATCTGAACCGCGGCAAGCGGGTTTTCCAGATTACGCGTGTGGATGGATCCGTCGGCGTCATCGTCGGAAACGAGTACTCCATGTGTTTTGGGGGCTCCTTCCGATCCATGCGCATAGCGAAGGTCACCACCCAGCCAGGTGGTCTCGTTACCCCAATATACATCCTCATCGGGCTCCCATACGTCGGCACGGCCTCCCGCGAAGCCAAAGGTTTTGAAACCCATCGACTCTAGAGCCACATTTCCGGTTAATATCAATAAATCGGCCCATGAAAGGTTGCGGCCATATTTTTGCTTGATAGGCCATAATAACCTACGCGCCTTGTCTAAGCTTACGTTGTCGGGCCAGCTGTTCAATGGGGCAAAACGCTGCTGCCCCGAACCCGCTCCTCCCCGGCCATCGCCTACGCGGTAGGTACCGGCACTATGCCAGGCCATGCGCACGAATAAGGGGCCGTAATGTCCAAAGTCGGCAGGCCACCAGTCCTGTGAGTCGGTCATAAGGGCATGAAGATCCCTTTTAACGGCTTCCAGGTCTAGACTTTTAAAGGCTTCCGCATAGTCGAAATCACCTTCCATCGGGTCGGATAGTGAGGAATGTTGACGAAGGATGTTTACCTTCAAATGATTGGGCCACCAGTCCTGATTTCTGGTGCCGCCACCGCCTACATTTTGCTGCATGCTGCCGTTATGAAAAGGACATTTACTGAGGTCTGCTGATTCTTTTTCCATGTTGATTATTTTTTCTTTAAAAAACTTAATATCCGTTCTCCTGATGAATTATTCTATGTCGTAAAAATAGCAGGTCTTTAGTTATAATAAAAATCGATTGATTCTATAATTCAATAGTTAAAATCTATACATGTCATTTGGTATTGATCTATAGATCGGGGTTATCTATGTTTATTGGCGGCTTATAGGGCTTTTTTTGCTGACCTACTTTTTCTTTAACTCAGGAGCACCTAATTCTAAGGCAAAATGACGTTTTTTGTCGAGAAAAACGATTTTTTTAGTAATTTTTATAATCTTATCGAGAATATTTATGGTGCTGGCAGAGGTGGTTCAGTAGGATAGGCTACTTGTAAAAACGCTTCGTTGTTCAGTTCTAGTCGTTGAGTCCCTTGCCGTCCATGATTTTGCTAAGGTTTTTTTCAATTCGTGCCTCCCGAGTTTTGGATTGTTTGGGCTGAGAGAAATGCAGTAGATAGGCGCGTTGGCGTCCGGGAGTCAGGGCCCCAAAGGCGGCCTGCAGGTCGGGTAGCTCATCGAGCTTTCTTTGAAACTCTTCGGGAACGGAATATTCGCGGGTGGTTTTCATGGGGACTTTTAGTCCTGCTTTTTCAATTTCAAGGGCTTCGAAGATATAGGCTTTAAGTATGGGCGCTCTGGTAATTACCTCTTGAAGTCCGGTGAAGCGCATCTGTCGGGCGGCTTGAACGTTTTCAGATTGTTGTATCAATATCCCCTCTGCGTCAGCAATGAGTGCCCCTTTAAAAAACAGGACGGCACAGTATTCCTTGAAAACATGGATTAATACCACGTTCTGCTTCTGGTAAATGTAACAGGGGCACCCCCATTTCACCTCTTCCGATAGTCCACAGTCGAGCACTACCTGCCTTAACATTCCTATCTCCTGGGTCCAAGGACCGGCTTTTTCAAAATAAAAATCAGCTTTTGGGTTCATCCTATTTTTTGGGTTTATGTTAAAGGGAAATTCCTAGACGCTAAGAGCACCACGAAAGCCTCTAGCGGCATAGTAGGAATCGGCACCGTTATGGTAAACGAACACCCTCCCGTAACGCCGGTCTCCGAAGATCGCCCCACCGCGTTTTCTCGTTTCGGCGGGGGTATATAGCCAGCTGGAGGTTTTAAGGTCAAATTCCCCCAAGGATTGTAAGTGCAGGTATTGCTCCTCGGACAATAGCGCTATGCCCATCTGGGTAGAGAGGTCGATGACACTGTTGGTGGGTTTATTGGCTTTTCGAGCCTGTAGGGCCTCCCGGTCGTAGCAAAGGCTTCTACGCTCTTTAGGACTCTCTGCCGAGCAATCAAAAAACAGGAACTCCCCACGGCCGCTATCGAAGCCCACCACGTCGGGTTCCCCACCAGTGCTTTCCATTTGTTGCAAGGACCATAGCTTTTCTGGACTAGCCTCTAACTTAACCCGAAGTAGGTCCCAATCCAATCCAGAATGCCTAGATTCGTATTTTATAAAACGGTTTTTTAGCGTCTGCAGGAGCGACTGGCTTTGGATGGCTGTTAAAGTGGGTGTATTCATAGGGTTAATCTAATTGATGAAAACTAAAACCGGTGCTTAATAACCCCTATGGGTAGGGTTGATCTCTTGGGCTATTACGATTCATGGGTTAGTAATATGATGGACCTTCAGTCACGCACCTATTATCCGTGGGGTGATCAAGAGGCTTCGAGCTTGACTAAGTTGGCCTTTATGGCTTCTAAGACCATTCCGACCCTGCTTTTTACATTCATTTTTTGAAATACCGATTCTCGGTACCCGTCCACCGTTCTTGGGCTCACGCACATCTTATCCGCAATTTCGGTATAGGTGAGTTCGCTACAGGAGAGTTCAACGAACCGTTTCTCCCGGTCGTTGAGGGCGTATTGTGCTTCCGGTGGGTTATTAACGTCGGGATTAAGGCTCTTGATCAGCTGACTCGTTACATAATCGGTATAGTAAAACCCCTTTTTGACCAAGGACTCTAGGGCTTGCTTCAATTCCTGCGGTTTACAACCTTTAAGCAAATAGCCACGAGCTCCGTTTTGAAGCATTTTTACAATGGCCGTCTCCTTGTCGTTCATCGAGAGGGCAAGGATTTTTATCTGAGGATAATGTATCTGAAGCCAGGAGGCTATTTCAAAGCCATCCATATCGGGCATGTTGATGTCCAATAGCAGGATATCGGGCAGCATGCCGAGCTCAAGCCGTTGGATAAGGGTACTCCCACTCGATACCTCAAATATGACGTCATAACCATCAAAGCGTTGGACTAGGCCCGAGAGCGCCTTAGCCATGAGTTCATGATCGTCTACAATGGCAATTTTAATGTCCATGGATTTTTAATTAACATGATTCACTGCTATGATATGGGTCGGGAATATAGGTCTAAATCCTTATTGTCGAGGCTAATAAATGCGCTGCTCGGTGGTCGGTTACGCAGGCCATGGGCATCAGAATCTATTCAATGAAATTTATTGACAATTTAGAAAATAAAATATTTATTCCTACCCATCCTCCCCATTATTTCCTGGGCAAAGGCTTGGAGCCAAATCGTCTAAGTTTTCCATACTTAGCTAGCTTGCTCCAGGGGCACGGTGATGGAGACGTTCGTGCCGCAGTCCTGAGATGAGGTGATGGTACAACTACCTTGTATGAGTTGGGCCCTACGTTGTATGTTTCGCAGTCCCGCACCCGAGGGTACTAAGGAGACCTGGTTGCCGGTTGCGAAACTAAAGCCTTTTCCGTCGTCTCGAAAGGATAGGGTCAGAAGGTTGGAGCTATAATGTAGGGTTATCGCAATAGACTTGGCTTGGGCATGCTTGATGATATTAGTGAGTACTTCTTGTGCTATTCTGAAGAGGACAATCTCTTTTTCGTAGCCTAAGGGGACCGATTTTCCCGCCGATTCCCAGCTCACTTCGAATTTCTTTGTTTTTTCTATCCGCTCCAGTTCCTGAATTAAACTTTCCTGCAGGCCAAAATCTCGAACGAAGTCACTGTTGTAGCGCTTGGTGAGGGTACGGACCTCTTGGGTGGTTAGCCGGATGATTTCAATGGTTTGGTGGATATAATCGGTGGGGTCCATTTCTGGATTGTCTTCGAGGATATTCAAGTTTAGGTGCGCCACAGCCAGTAGTTGCCCAACATTATCATGAAGTTCTTGAGTAATATAGCGGAGTGTTTCATTTTGAACTTCTATTCGGGCTTGTAGGAGTTCCTTTTCGTAGGTAGCCTGAAGGCCCTCTTTTTCTTTTTGACTATGCAATTGCCTTTTAAAATATAGGACAATCATCGAAATGATGAATAGTATCGTAAGAAAGATTACCGTACTGGCTCCCACCATCCAGGCAATATCATAGGTTGTGTTCATGGTTAATCCAGGTTTTGACTGAGCGCAATTCCTATCAGTACGAGCATGTATAAATCGTTGAAGATATAGCCAGCATCATAAAAACTTCGGGCAATCGCCATATTATGCGGTAGCAGGGTATCCACAAGGCCGGTGATAAAGCGTTTTCCACCAAAGTAAAAAGCCGCCGATACACAAAACCAGAAGGCCGAAGGCAAGCTTGAAGAAATAAACGGCTTCTTAGACAACCGCTGTTTAGAATAAAGCATGCAGAGAAATACCATGGCGATGGATTGGATCAGGAATATTTTTGAAGTCGTACGATCCAGGCCATCCCCCACCGAAATGCCTAAGCTGACCACCGTCAAGACGAGAATGGGGTAGACGATGGCTTTTTTAATACGAGTCGAATCTAAAAGTAGGTAAAAGATCAGGCAATTGGTTATAAGGTGAAAAATGAATGTATTGGTATGCGGTGGACTGGGGCGTTGGGTGTCCCCGGTTGATAAGGGAGCCGACCCCGTCCCATTTGCATACAAATAAAATATTTTCGGCCTTCCTAAAACAGGGGTTTTTTCCCCTATTTTAGAAGGTGTTTCTATAGATTCATTTCCATAAGCCTCGACTCCCAAAATTCTAATAATATGCTTCGAAAGACCATCGCTATGTTGCAATGTGCATGGAGGAGGTGTAGAGCCGGGTAGGGGACTAGCTCCTATCAATTTACCACCTCGGCCTCTGTTAAAATATAATTGAGGTGTTCGATATCGCTGGGGTTTAATACGAGCCTTCCTTTCACCTTCCTGATGGCATCGGTCTTAAAGCTGAGTCGTTTATTTTTAAACTGTAGCTCCATGATAGACTCGGGACCTGCTCCCCCGCAAAAAAAACACATGGACATAGGTTGTGAGGAAAGGACGTACATATTGGACTCAGGATCCACGGGGATCATATAACCGCGTATTTGTATTTCCTTCCCACTAAGGGCGAGTACCTTAGGGCCAAAGGTGGGATAAAGAAAATGCATATCTACTTCCTGATTATATTTCCGAACGAACTTTACATCCGTCAATCTTTTCCAGTCGATGGTGATCGGAAGGCCCGCCATAGGCGATACCAGGTTGGATAAGAAGAAGCCGATCAAGAGTGAAAGTTTTATCATGGGGTTATTTCTTCCAACTGCATTTGGATGGAAAGGATGGCTTCTTTGGCCTGTATCTGGTAGTCGAGCATGGACTCGGCGGTCATGGCAGGCGCTGGCTTATGTTCGTGAGGTCCCTCGTGGGTATGTTCATGTTCGAAGCCAGGGACTTCCAGCAGAGCCTCCTGCCACTGGTCTAGGAGCTGGCTTAGGCTATCGGCCTTGCTTTTCTGGGAAGGGGGTAATGCCCTGTTTTGAAGTATGGATAGGGTTTTATGTAGCTCCTGTGCCGTAGCAGCCGACTCGAGGTGAACCTCATGGGCTTGCTTCAATGTGTCCTGTTCTCCTGAACAGGAGATAAGAAAGAGAATCCCCGCTAATACCGGCAGATAAAGAAATGTTTTCATGGTCGTGAACTTATGTATTTGCAACAATGTTGCAAATATTACAAAATTTTCTGAATTTTTAAGTTTGCTACCCCATGATTCAAAAATCTATCTCTACCTTATCCGCAGTTTTAGTCCTTGCGCTTGCACATGTGGGCTGCTGTTTATTGCCGCTGGTAGCGCTCGCAAGTAGTTCTATCCCGTTTTTTTCCTTTCTGTCGGAATACCAGGATGTCGTGGCTTTTTTTCAGTTAGGAATGCTGGCTTACCTCGGCTTTCACCTCTCCAGGCATTACACCGGTAAGGAACGTTTTCATTCCTCATTGGAGCGCCTTACCTATCACCTAGGACTGGTATTTACCGTTTTGTCGTTGGTGGTGGGGCATTTTGAGCCTTTTCATACCGAAAACCAGCGCATCGCCCAACAACAATTTCAATTCTTTAAAACACATCGCCGCACGGTGTTAGGCTTTACGGGGACTTTTGACGCAGGGTCAATAAAAAAGGAAATCACCCTGGTGAAAGGTATCCGATCGTGTCGGCAAGTCGCTTTACCTGAAGCCCCCCCGACCAAAGGCAGTACCATCGGTTTTTCGATTACCTATCAGACCGAGCAGGTCAGTCTTGAACAGCTTATCGAAGCGTTTCGGCAAAAGGGGCATCGGGTATGGGTTCAAGAATAAGTTCTCTCAGGAGGAGGGGATTATCAGTTTATTTTTATATTTGCAACATTGTTGCAAATATAAATTCAAGTGTATGAACCAAAGAAAATTGCCGGTAACCGTGCTAAGCGGATTTTTAGGGGCCGGAAAAACTACCCTGCTCAACCACCTGCTCCACAATAAGGAAGGCTTAAAGGTGGCCGTGATCGTCAATGACATGAGTGAGATTAATATTGATGCACAACTCGTAAGGGATGAGAATACCTTGAGCCGTACCGAAGAGCGGTTGGTGGAGATGTCGAACGGTTGTATTTGCTGTACCCTCCGTGAAGATTTGATGGTAGAAGTCAAGAAACTGGCTCAAGAGGATCGATTCGATTATCTGCTCATAGAGAGTACCGGTATTTCTGAACCCATACCAGTGGCTCAGACCTTCAGCTTTATGGACCAAGAAAAGGGTATTGACTTGTCGGAATGGGCCACCATCGATTGTATGGTGACGGTGGTTGACGCCCTGAATTTTGCTAAAGATTTTGGTTCACTCGATACGGTCCTAAGCAGGAATATGAATGAGGACGGGACGGATACACGGACCATCGTGAACCTGCTAACCGACCAAATCGAATTTGCCGATGTGATCGTTCTAAATAAAGTCGATTTGGTTTCAGCCTTCGCCTTGAAAGAACTTCGTGCTGTAATTAGCGCTTTAAACCCAACTGCGAAGTTGATAGAGAGTAGCTTTTCCAAGGTAGCCCCCCAGGAAATACTTCATACCGGATTGTTCGATTATGAGAAGGCCGAGCAGTCGGCAGGATGGATACAAGAACTCAATAAGGCTGAAAATGGGGGGCATGTGCCTGAAACGGAAGAATATGGGATCAGCTCCTTTGTATATCGGGATGAGCGCCCTTTCCATCCCCAGCGTTTTTGGGATTATATTTCAAACCATTGGCCTGCGGGAATCATCCGTAGCAAAGGTTTATTTTGGATGGCCTCTCGAACCAACGATGCCTATAACTGGAGCCAGGCAGGAGGATCGGTACGGGCAGAGGCCGCTGGTGTATGGTGGGCTAGTATGAGCCTAAGTGAGCGACAGCGCTACCAGGCATATCAGGAAAATAGGGAACATATTGAGTCCAGATGGGGGCGCTTTGGCGACCGGCAGAACGAGCTGGTCATTATTGGTCAGGATATTGACCGAGACGCCATCTTTCAAGAGCTAGAGGCTTGCCTCTGTAACCCAGCAGAAATAGCCCAAATGCAGGAAAGTCATTCGTTTCCTGATCCATTCCCCTCCATGTAACCCCCTCCCGGCCCATCAAGTGCTCTACCTAGGGAAAGTGAATATGGGAATAGCGCCACACTGTTGAATGGTCCTATTCCCATATATGCTGTAGCCTGCCCATGGAACGAACCTATTTATTAATCCCCGTTTAAAGGTATAATATTAAGAGCTACAAGCCCACTATCCTTGTCTTGCCCAAATATGTGATAGCCACAGATCCCCTACCTAAAACCGGACTGTTTGTAGGCTATCCGGAGAAGGGGGACGTGGGGTTAGTGGAATGGTATAATTATAAGAATATTCAGGACTCGATATAAATGGTTTTTGTTACCATTGTGAAACTTCCGATTTGTCCCACTAAACGGGCAGATTGTATAAGTACACTGTTTAAAATCTAGCTACATTTGTGCTATTATTTAGAATCAGTCTATTTATAATTAGTACACAATCCCTTCCTCTCTCGCTGTAATCCAGGATGAATAGGAGGTTTCGGCTAAAGAAAATCTAAAAACCATATGAACTGAATTATACTTCATCTCCTGTAAATATCTAATGTTAAAGTCCTTAGGGCTTATTCTACCTGCTGACACCCGGTTGTCAGGCCTTCTTACTCTGTATATTTTAAAGCTATGCAAATTAATACTATTCTTATTTCGGGGCTACTCTGTGTACTGTCTCTGCTCACCATGGCCCAAAAGCCAGGGACGGTACTCACGGGCCAGGTTTGGTCGGAGGATGGGGAAGCCCTTCCAGGGGCAACGGTAAGTCTTCAAGGGACTTCTTATGGTACCACGGCTGATGCGGACGGCAGGTATGTGCTGAAGCAGGTCCGGCCCGGTCGGTATCAGCTGTTGGTGGTCTTTATGGGATACGAGACGGTTTCTAAAGACATCACGGTCAGCGTCGGGGAGCCAATCGAGCAGAATTATAAACTCGTGTCTACGACTCGTGAACTGGAATCATTGTCGGTGGTAGGGAGAACTGAAACCACGGAAGTGAATCGCCAGGCATATAATGTCACGGCCATAGATGCCAAAAAATTACAAAACTCTACACTGGATTTGTCCCATGCCCTCGACCGAGTGGCAGGCGTACGGGTGAGGGAAAGTGGGGGCGTGGGTTCCAATATGAATTTCTCTTTGAATGGATTTACGGGTCGCCAGGTGAAATTCTTTCTAGATGGGGTGCCTATGGATAATTTTGGTTCCTCCTTCCAGCTCAATAATATCCCTATTAACCTCGCCGAGCGGGTAGAGGTATATAAAGGGGTAGTGCCGATCTGGCTGGGTTCTGATGCTTTAGGAGGGGCGGTCAATATCGTGACTAGCACCCGGCAGAATAGCTATCTGGATGCCTCCTATTCGTATGGTTCGTTCAATACCCACCGTACGACGGTCAATGCGGGTTATACCAGCAAAAATGGCTTCACGGCCCAGCTGAATGCCTTTCAAAACTACTCCGACAATAACTATTGGATTAACGTCGACGTGGCCGACATCAACACCGGGGCCTATTTTAGAGATCAACGCTTGAGACGCTTCCACGACACCTATCATAACGAAACGGTGATTGCCAATGTAGGGGTGGTCAACAAAAAGTTTGCCGATCGGCTCCTAATAGGGATTACACTGGGTAAGAATCGGGCCGAGATCCAGACGGGCGCCAGGATGGTGAGCGTGTTTGGAGCCTGGCATCGCAAAGGGAATATTGTGATGCCTAGCTTGAAATATCAGAAAAACGATCTGTTTGTCAAGGGATTGAATGTCAATGTTTCGGCTAATTATAACCTGGGTCAGGAGCAGAATGTAGATACCCTCTATCGCCGCTACAACTGGTTTCAGCAATTTAAGCAGTACGATGGGCTAGGTAGTGAGCGCGAACGGTCGCTATACCGTTTTAGAAATAATAATGGTCTGGTCACTGCCAATATGAGCTATCAGATCGATTCTAAACACTCCATTACCCTCAACAACGTCTACAACACTTTTAACCGGAGAGGGGAGGACGAACTTTTTCCTGATGCCGAAAAATATGAGCAGCCTAAGGTGAACAAAAAGAATGTGCTGGGCCTTGGCTATAAGTACGATTATAGCGAGCGCTGGAACACCTCGGTATTCCTGAAGCAGTTTACTCAATACAACCAGTACTCGGTGTCCTACAATCCGAGTGGGAACTGGGGGGACAATGCGTACGAAGAGCAGAAAAACAGTTTTACGAAGCTGGGCTATGGGATAGCTTCTACCTTTTTTCTGCTGGAGAAGTTACAGCTCAAGGGCTCTTTTGAAAAAAGCTACCGTTTACCCGAAACCGATGAACTTTTTGGTGATCTGATCAACCTGGAAGGCAATATCGCACTCGATCCGGAAACGAGCTATAACTATAATCTTGGCTTTAGCTATCAAACCAATATTAATAAGTTCCATCGAATTGGCTTGGATGCCAACCTGCTCTATCGCGATGCCCAGGGCTTTATACGTCCCCGGCTCAATGCCAATCAGACCAAGCAGGTTATGGATAACCTGGCCGATGTGACCAACTTTGGGATCGATGGGGAGGTGCGCTATTCCTACAAACAGCTACTGACGGCGAGTGTAAACCTGACCTATCAGGATCTGCGCAATAATACCCGTTTCGAGGAGGGATATACCATCGAAAGCCCGCTTTACCGCGACCGTATCCCCAATATGCCCTTTATGTTCGGGCATGCCGATGCCTCATTATTCCTGAAGGACTTTATTAAAAAAGGAAATTCGCTCACATTGGGCTATAACCTCCTGTTTGTACATGCCTATTACCTCTATTGGCCGAGTTTGGGTAGCGATAAGCTCGATATCCCCCGGCAGGTAAGTCACGATGTGAATATGGTATATGCCATGGCCAACGGAAAATATAATATATCTCTAGAGTGCAAAAATCTTCTGGATGCTAAGCTGTTCGACAATTTTAGCCTGCAAAAGCCTAGCCGGGGCTTCTATGTCAAACTGCGCTATTTTATTAGTAAATAATTACCCCTTATCATATATTTTAATTCAAAACAAAAACATGAAAAAGTCATATCTTCAATTATATTTAGCATTGGGAATGGGTCTGTTTCTAGCTGGGTGCAGCGACGATAATACCACCGAGCCCACCCCCACGCCGACGCCTACTAGCGCACGTTATGTAGTAGCCTCCTCGCCGATAGGCTCACAAGGGGTGGCCGATTACCTACTGACCACCAGCGACCTCTCCCAAGGCACGATAAGTACTGTAGGGCAGGGTATAGAACAGGACGGCTCGTATCGGTATTATGTTACCCATAAAAACAAATTTTTTAGCCTATTATACGGTCAGGGGAACCCTGGTGCCGTTACCACCTATGAGCTTGATGATAACGGAGCGCTACAAAAAATCTCCGACTTTCAGTCGGAAACGGTACAGGTCTTTACTACGGCCGGGGACGATATCTTGACGATCAAAGTACCTCGTAGCGGAAATGAAAGTGCTTCTTGGTTCCGTATCAATGCCGATAAGTCGCAAATTGTGGGCGAAGGACAAATCAATATTGTATCCCTGGCGGGTAACGGAGAACGGGCGCACTTTACCTGGGCTACCCAGGTAGGCGACAAGGTATATGCCCCTTATATGAGTATCAAGGGGGCGTCGCCCGATGTCTTCGGGACGGCTTATCCCGACAGCAGCTGGATCGCCGTATTTTCTTACCCGAGCATGACCTACGAGAAAACGATCAAAGACGACCGTACCAGCTTCATTGGGTCTTATTTCAATAATGGTCTGGCGGTCGACGAGTCCGGCGACGTGTATGCCTTTTCTCCGGCGGCAGCTACCAATGCAGGAGTGCCCACCTCCACCAACCCTTCGGCTATCATTCGTATCAAAGGGGGGACTACCGAGTTCGATCCCAGCTATTTCTTTAATGTTCAGGAAAAATCGGGGGGCTATAAAATGGCCAATCAAACTTATTTGGGCAGTGGTAAAATCCTACTCTATATGTATGGAAATGTCAACGAAAACGCTGGCAACAAGCGACTGGCCATTGCAGACCTTTATAACCAAACCTTTACCTGGGTAAATGGTATACCCGAAGTGGTTTCTTCTTCGTCGGCATCGTATAATAACAATACCATCAGCGACGATAAAAAGCAGGTTTATGTGGGTATCAATACCGAGGCTGGTAGCTGGGTGTATACCATCGATATAGAATCGGCTGTGGCCCAGCAGGGGCTAAAAGTAGAAGGTGGCGCCATTACCGCCATTGTCAAAGTAAAATAATAGGACGCTTCTCCGCTCATTTCCCATACTTGTTCGCTAAGCAGGGAATGGGAAATGAGGAGGGGAGAGCGGTTTTTTCAGTAGGTCCATCGGTCCTAAGTGGCTGGGTTTATTAAGTTTTTGGTAGAAACGAGGGATAAAAAGATATGGAGAGGAGCGACGACATCAGCAAAAGAAAGCACGAGCCGGAGGCAGGGGCGCCACTACGGCCCCATGCCTCGAGTCATCACCTGAGCGAAGCTTTTTTTGCGATCACGACCATCGAAGAGGAAGCTGATAACAGAAGGACCCGTCTGGCTGGTCCGGGCTATTATGAGGTGACTTGGTTTACCGACGTGGAATCGGACTATCTCCATGTAATCGATGGGAATCAGGTTTCGGTGGTGGCCAATCAGGTATACTTCACGGTGCCCGGTCAAAAACAAAGTTTGGAGCCTCGGGGGGCGCGTGGTTTTCGAATGGCTATAGCAAAGGATTTTTTTGAAGTCACCTTAGGAAGTGATGTCTATTGGCTGGTGAGCGCCGCTTCCAACTTTTCAGTCGTGATTCCCAGTTGTTCTTTAAAGGTGTTGAATATGCTGACTGACCTGATTCGCATGGAGTATATCGGCAACCGTCGGTCGGCCATACTCGGGTCTTATCTGCGCAGCTGGTTCCTGCATTGTATAGAAGTTCAAAAAAGGAACTGTACGCTATCAGCCGAAGATCCACGCCTTCAGGTATTGATAGAAACGGTAGATAGGAATTATCGCCGGCAGCATCAGGTGGCATTTTATGCCAAACGGCTGTGTGTAAGTGCCAAACGACTCAATGAAGTGAGCCGAAAATCGTTTGGAAAAACCATATCCCAGCTCATTAACGACCGACTCATCCTCGAGGCCAAACGGGAAATGGGGGATATCCAAAAACCTATTAAGGAAATTAGCTATGAACTGGGGTTTTCCGAGCCCTCTTACTTTACTCGTTTCTTTAGAAAACAAACGGGCTGTAGTCCACAGGACTTTCGTAAGAAGGTTGTGGATCTAAAATAACCTGGTGCCCCCCCCCATCTCCGCTCTCACCCTGCCGGAGGGAGCCTAGGCATGTGTATCACCTAAAACAGCATTCAGCGAAATGTTTAGTACCATTTTTTTACTATTTCTAATTGGCTTTATCGTGTGGATGAATACCTCTAAGCGGATCGCCTGGCCTGATAAAAACCGGACCCTGACCTATATGGCCAGCAGTCCCAATTATAGCCTGGTGGCGGTGGGAGGCTTATTCCTGATGGCCACCACCCTTTGTGTGGCCTCCATGGGTTTGGGAAGCGGGCTATTTGCCGCAGTCGTGGTACTGATGGCCGTAGGATCGGTCTCTGTTCTATTCTTCCCTTTCCGTTATTTCGGTCTAAAAGGCATTATTATCCTATATATCTGCTCTCTCGTTATCGAACTCCTTACCCTTTAATCGTATGCCTGCCAATAAGAAACACCTTACCAAGTCCCCCTGGCTGCGGCTGAGCAAAATTCTGGCCGGTACTGTGGGTGGCTATGCCGTAATGATGAGCCTGCACCTATTTCTTACCGCCTTTTTGCCCAAAGAAAATGTGATCATAACGGCCTTTTTTACGGGGTATATCCTCTGGGCTTTTTTGCTTCTCTACGCATTCGTTGCATCCAATGTGTGGCGTGTATGGGCGATTTATATCGCCTGTACCTTACTGTTCTCATTGCCTTACCTGCTGAAAATAAATCTCAACCATGGATATTAGGAAGTACAACATCTATTTTCACACCCATACCATCAGCGGGATCTTCATCGCAGCGCTTTTATATGTGATCTTTTTTGCCGGGTCATTCTCCTTCTTTAAGGACGATATCTCGGCTTGGCAAAAGGGGGAGTCGATCGTAGCACATAAGCCCGTGCCGCTATTGAATCCTGTGATCGACTCCTTGGCCGGAAAATACAATATGCTTGGCCGGAATATCGATTTTAACTTCCAGCGACAAGGCCAGGGGAGTTATGTGAGTATGACCGCCTCGGCCGACAGCACCATCAGCAAACCAAAGCCAAAGCCTGCCGGCAAAAGAAAGGGTAGGGGCCGAAGGGGAGGCGACGACGATTCGGCCTACTTTCTTTATAGTTTCCAGGACCATAAAGCCAAGGGCGACTATGCCCAAGCCTACGATATGGGGGAATTCCTGTACCGGCTTCATTTCCTGGCGCAGTTGAATCAGGCCTTTCCTTTCAATATCGGCGTGCCCATCGGTTACCTTATTGCCGGTATCGTGTCGTTCCTATTCCTTTTTGCACTATTGACTGGCCTTTTGCTTCACTGGGACAAAATCAAATCCAATTTTTTCCTGTTCAGGCCTCTAAGCAAATGGAAGACCGTATGGACGGATCTGCATACGGCCTTGGGGGTGATCGGCTTTCCGTTCCAATGGATGTATGCGGTAACGGGAGTGGTACTGATCGTTAACTACGTCATTTTAACCCCTTTTACAAATTTGCTTTACGGGGGTGATTCCGACAAGATTTACCAAAGTCTCCAATACAACCGTAACTTGGAGGTAAGCTATACCTACCAGCCGATGACGGCCGGTTTCGACTTGGACGCCTTCGTGTCGCATTGGAAGCAAGAATGGAAGGGCAGCCCCATTACCCGGGTGTATGTCAGAAACTACGGCGACCAGAGCATGCAAGTGTATATGGAAGCCAAGCCAGATCCTCGGAATAATTTTGCAGGGTCGGGGCTAATCCATGTGGAAGCGGCAACCGGCAAGGTCTTGGCCCAGAAAGCGCCTATCGGTGGAGGTAACTATATCGATGGGGTTAAAAGTCTGGTGTACCATCTTCATTTCGGCGATTTTGGCGGTAAACCGCTGCGCATCGTCTTTTTTATTCTTGGACTCATGGGCTGTGCCGTTATCATATCGGGGATCCTGATCTGGCTCGTGGCGCGCGATAAGGTGAGCACCGAGGGGTATAAGCGTAGGTTTAACTTCTGGGCTAGCCATGTATTTATCGCCGCTTGCATGAGCATGATGCCCGTGACGGCCTTTACGTTCATCATGCTGAAGGTATTGCCAAAGTTGGATCAGACCATCATTTATCAGACCTATTTTTACAGCTGGCTAGTCTCGTCTAGCTATTTTATAATACGGCGTGATCTTGCCCTCACCAACCGCCAAACCCTGGTCTGGTCTGCGGTGCTCAGCTTGGGCGTTCCTATTGCCAATGGCTTTGCCACGGGCCTTTGGATGTGGACCACCTGGCAACAGGGTGCCTTCGATATTTTCTTTATCGATGCCCTCTTCCTAGTCCTGTCGGTATGTTGCACCTTCGCCTACCTCCGTATCCGTAAAACCGCCAAACCTTAATTGGCTATCGGCAGTCGGCAGTCGGCAGTCGGCTTTCGGCGGTCGGCTATCGGCGGTCGGCTTTCGGCGGTCGACAGTTGGCTTTTGGCAGTTGATTTTTGGCTATTGGCGCCCCCCTTTGTCCGCTCGGCGGCTGCCCCTACCCCCCCCCGATGTTTACAAAAAAACACAGGAATAAGCGATTCCTGTGTTTTAAGCATTACTAACAAGTTTACTCCAAATATATTAAGAGTGTTTTTTGGCCAGGGAGTTGATCCAGGCAGCAATTTTGAGTGCATCCTTTTCTGGCACGTTTTTCATAGGGGCCATCGGAGGATACCCCGGCCAGTTGGCCGGCTTAGGGTTATAGATCAATTCAACAATCTGCGGATTGGTGTATTTCTTTTTCGCTACATCCGTATAAGCGGGCCCTACGAGCCTTGCATCGGCCTTATGGCAGGCCAAACAGGCATATTGCTGAAGGAGCTTTTGGATGTCGTCGGGGATGTTGGTGCTGGCCTTTTGCTGGGCGTGGGCTTGCTGAAAGCCCAAAAGTAAGGCGATGATAAATACGCTGATTTTTTTCATAAAAATAGAATAAGAGTGTTGGTGATTCGATGATGCCAAGGAGAGGATAGGCTCCATGGTTTTAGAGGTTAGCTGGTGGTTGGTGAGTTGGGTTATTTACAAAATTATGGTCGGTTAGGGTATGCAGAAATGCGATGATTTTTTTCTTCTGCTGTCCGGTCAGGTTCATTCCGGTGGCTGGTATTAACACATCGAGGGTGGTGGAAGCTTTTATTCCCCGTGAATAATGTTCCAAAACGTCCTCTAGGCTAGCTAGTCGCCCATCGTGCATATAAGGAGCGGTGAGGGCCACGTTTCTGAGGGAAGGGGTTTTGAATTTACCCATATCTGCCTCCCGATAGCTGATCCGGTAGCGTCCTTGGTATAGGCCTTCGTGGGAGCTGTCGCTGAAGTCCGCATCCAATCCGTTATTATGATAGCCCTGATCGGTAAATAGCGCTCCGCTATGGCAACCCTGACATTTCTGACGAACGAGCTCCATGCCCGCCAGCTCCTCGGCCGTAAGGACTCCTGCAGATTTGTGGAGTCGATAGTGGTCGTAGCGCGCGTCTGCCGACACCAGGGAGCGTTGAAATTGGGCCAAGGCCTTCCCAACATTTTGTGAGTTGATAGGTTCCGCAAAGGCCTCTCTAAAAGCGGCCACATAGCTGGGCTCGACATTGAGTTCATCGATGAGCTCGTACAGGTTCTGGGCCATTTCGTCGTGGGCGGTGAGAGGGCCAAAAACCTGGGATTCTAAGTTGGTCGCTCCACCATCCCAGAATAGCCCATTATTTGCCCATGCCAGATTGAACAGGGCAGGGGAGTGACGACTTAAGGCAGAGCCCGCAACCCCTGCAGAGCTAAACTGGACCCCATCGCTAAAGGCGAGGCTGGGGGTGTGGCAACTGGCACAGGACACCTCGTTATTGCCTGAAAGTCGGACATCATAAAATAGCATTCTTCCCAGTTCTATACCCTCTCGGCTCATGGGATTGTCCGTATTAAAAACCGGTGGGGGGAAATGCGCGGGGAGCTGGAAGCTATAGGGCCCAGGTTCTGGGTCTACTTCTTTTTGGCTACATCCGAATACCAGCATGGCAACGATGAGAATGGCTGATTTTAGGTATAAGGTTCCCATTTTATATGCTTCGGGTCGGTAAACAAGGGGCCAGGTGGCATCAGGATTCCCTTGCGCTGGTAGGGCGGCGGTATTCGTCGGAGGAAAATGGTCCGTATTTTTATACAACATATCAGTCATAGCGTAGGGAAAGAAGTGCTGCACATCACCCTGTGCAGCACCTCTAGACGTTATTTGGCCGAATCGATGGTTATAAATTCACTCGCATTATTGGAAAGCGTAGTCATATCGGCCACCGAGCTCGCATTGATGAATTTTTGGTAAGGGGCCAGATTCGGATCTGCCGACCATCCGCTGGGTTTGGAACCCTTGAAGTCCGGCACCGTTGGCAAGCCATTTCCAAAGAGTTTTAAGACATCGGCTTTTAGCTTAATCTCGGCTGTAGAGCCCGCTTCCATGGCTGTAACGGCCGGCAGCGACAGCTCCACGGTACGGTATAGACTGTTCCCACCGATTTCAGCGATAAATTTCGTTGCATCTGAAAGGGGATCCCCACCTTTGGCAAGGAAGGTACCCTTGGTGCGGAGAAAAATATAGCTGGTCTGCCAGGCCCAGCCGCCCACCTGCGACATCTGGTTTACATCTAGCTCCCCAGCCCTAAGGGTAAAGTTGCTATTGTATACGGAATCGACACCGATCGAGAACCGAATTTTGGAATAACTACCCGTAGGGATGTTGCCCACCAGTACCTCTTCCCTAATCTTAGGGTCCGATTTCATGGTAGACTGGTTGTTGGAGGTTGTTCCGTAATAGTACAAGGTATCGCGGTTTTCTACCAAATAATAGGTGTTAGGGACACTTACCACCTCGCCGGCTGGCGTCACAAACTCAATATTGCTCAACCAGTATCTGATCTCGTTGAACTGATAGGTGTTGCCTTCCTGGTCGTTAAAGCTTTTGTTGATCTGGAACGGCTGGCCGTTGACCAAATGCGAAATAGATAACTTGGCCACTCCCTTGGCAGGATCGAAGTCTTCGTTGATATAAATTTCTTTATTAACTATCTTCTCTACTTCCCTGATTTTTTCGTCCTGACAAGACACAAAAATCAGGGCACTTAAGGCAACGGGTATATATTTTAGAAGGGATTTCATTGGTTTAAATTAAATTTTGAATAGGATATTGTAAAGGCAAAGCGATGCCTGTCGTTAGCCTTTTGCCGGGCTAGCGGATAGAATGTCGCCTCAATAAAAGGTTGGGTTATCCTAACTGAGGGGGCTGGAGGATATCTGTGGTAGGAGTCGTATAAATGGGAAGCAAATAATAGTAATCCACCCGTAAGCGTATAACCCTGGTGCCAGCTAGGGAGAGTCGGTAGGCGGGCATAAAAAAGAGCTGGTTAACCGGCATATTCTCGATGCGCTCGGTGGTTTCCTTGTCCCTTTTATCCTGTTGTTCCTTGAGTTTTTTGGCGAGGTAGCACTTCCCGTTGCAGTTCAGCTTGGGTCTGTCCCGGTTTTCGCATAGCACCTTGGCAATATAGCTTCTGTTGATATGAAAATAGGCGATCGTTCCCCATGGACTTAACATGGGTAGCATCACGGCAAAAAGCAGTACATATGCTATAACGGTTCGCATCTAAAATAGAAGGATTCAGATTGTTTTAAAATAAATTTTTTCCGGATATTACGATCATCGCTCCTTATAACCAGCTTAAAACCACTCTCCTGGTTAGGGCATAGGCATCTCGCTGATTGGTATTAAAAGGTCTAAAAGAACCCCAGACCCGTATGCCCCAGTGTTAGCCCTGGTTGCCAACGGCTGGTGGACCGGAGTTTCCGGACAAAGGCATTTCTGACGCAATAGCGTATAGAAGAATAGGTTCAAGTATGCTTCCTGATCCCATAGCGACGGATGCCTAAGAGAATTCTGGTGTGAATGGTGGGGGGCCTAATAGGGATTAGGCAAGTGGTGGATGGAAGATCCGATCGGGCACGAGGCGACCTAAAAAGGCAGATTTGTAAAAATAAGATAAAGAGGATACCTCTTCTTCGGAAATAGGGGCTGGTGGGAAGCTGTATACCGTCATGGTATCCATCACCTGGTAGATCAGGCTCGACATATAGTCTTGCTCCGACTGTTGTTGCTTCTGCCTTTCGGCTTCAGCGACTTTTTCAGCCAGGTAGCACTTGCCATTGCAAATGACCATGGGCTTGTCGCGGTTGATGCACAAGGTGCTAGCAATGAAATCTTTACGTATTTCGTAGTCCAGATATATCAGGGGGATCACCCATGCTTTCAGCAGCATGAGCAAAATAAGGCCTAGGCCAATCCCTTGTCTCTTAAAACTTTTCAATTCGTAAGCTTCGTTGAACAGAACTAGATACTACTGAAGAATATTTGCTGCAAATATAGGGATGGGGGCCTACAAATCAAGGATGAAATTGTGAATAGTTCGGATTGACTGTGGACCTAGGTATCGTTTCAGCTAGTGCCCTTCCTGTTACGCTTATCAGTTTCGAATCGGAAATAGTGCGGACTGGCGTTGAGCTCAGGTGGAGAACGACCGATGAAAAGGCCTGTAGTCATTTCGAGCTACAGAAAAGCAGTAATGCCCTAGAATTTGCCAGTTTGGGTAGCATAGAAGGCTCTTCCCTTGGGGCATATAATTTCACCGATAGTGCCCCCCTGAAAGGCATTAATTACTACCGCCTAAAAATGGTGAACCAGGATCGAAGTGCGGAGTTGTCCAAGATTATTGCGGTGGACTACAGCGCGGATGCCATCTATACGATGGTTCAGAATCCGAGTCAAAACGGAAGTTTTACCGTCTATACCAATTTGACCAACCCCAAGTTTACTTTGGTCCATGTTTCGGGAAAACAGGTTCATCTTACGGTAAGTCGTACCCATGCAAACCAATACCAGCTTACTCTGAAGAATTATACGGAGGGTGTCTATGTGCTTCGATTTGAAAGTGGGGGCACCGTCATTAATAAAAAGATACTGGTTAAATAAGGTAAGATCGGTTTAATACAAAAATGGAGAATGGTTCAATAAAGGATTCCTTTATTTTTCCGATACAATTGTATTATAGAAAGAGGCTGCACTCCTAATACGAGGTGGCCTCTTGTTTTAGTACTCCCCATTTCAGCGGCAAGATGGGTAAAATGAGCCCTTTTAGGGGTTAATTCATCCTTTTATTTTCAAGTGCTTTTGGAAAATCCGGATTGGATTTGTAGGGTACCCTATTCGAATCAAAGAATAGTAACGATTCGTTTTTCCACTTCAAATCCTATAGAATCATATACCTACTTAAAACGACCAATTTTACAGGCCGCTAAATAGGCCTTGGAAGGATAACAATTTGGGGATCTTATGAGCAACAATTGGTCCAATACGTCACAATTAGCTATTGAATTCGAAAGTTTGAACGACCTAAGCAAGATCAATACGGAATCTGAAGTTTAGTTCAAAGTTTAAACCAAAGAGCCCCGATCGGTTCCTGCTAACAGGCTCCGCCGGGGGCTCCGCCGAGGGCTCCGCCGAGGGCTCTTTTTTTTGGAAAAAACTGTTAAACCTAAAATTTATATGTCAACGTAATCATCCCATTCCTTGGGGCACCCGGAAACAAGCGAAGGTAATTCTGTGCCCCGAGCCAGTAATTTTTGTTGAATAAATTGCCTGCATTAACGGCTATCTGCATATTGCTTCTTCCCGGATTGTAATACAATGCTGCGTCGAAGACCGTGAACGCTGGAATAGTAAATGTGCGGTCGAACCAGGGCAGTTTGTTGCCCTGATACTGCAAGCCAAAACCTAGGCCCAAATCTTTCAGCGGTGAAGAATTGCCAAAGTTGTAGCGGGTCCATAGGTTGGCGCTTTGTTTGGGCGTATTTTGTTTTCTAGCACCGATCAGACTTTCATCGGCATCGTGGGTAATGATCGCATCGATATAGCTGAACGACGCATTTATCTGCCAGTTTGGAGTGATATATCCGGCAATATCCCATTCTACTCCCCGGCTGCGCTCACCCCCACGGGTTACGAGCAGGTCAGGATTGTCCGGATCGTTGGCGTTCATCAGGATGTTTTTCTGCTTGATTTCATAAACTGCTACATTCATGTGGATCCTGTTTTCGAACAAATCCGTTTTCAATCCGACTTCTTTCAGATTGCTGGTCAAGGGGTCAAACTGGCTACCTGCTGGTAGCGATCCTGTTTGGGGCATCAGTGTTACGGTATTAGATTGCGGCTGAAAACCTTCCAGATACGTTCCGTAGATATTGGCCGCCTTGCTAATTGCGTAGGTTAGGCCAATCCTGGGCAGCAAAGCCGTTTTCTTTACTGTCAACGTCCCCGGAGCTTGGTAGTTGGTGATGTCTTCAAACCATTCGTTTCTAAGGCTCAGCAGCAGGGTGAACTTATTGTATTGTAGCTGCTCCTGAACGTAGATGGCGTTGGTGGTCGTCAGCGCAGGAGGTAATGCCGAGCGCAGGTTCAAGGAATAATCATCTACGTTTCTGATAGTGTACTGCGGATTTTGCAGATCAAAATAATTTACATTGGGCCGTGGCAGTGTTTTTTCTCCGACAGTAATGGTTTGGTAATCGGCGGCGTTTGCTGCCACGAAGGAAGCAGCCACCGTGCCATCCTTTAACAGAAAGCCCCGTGCGGCATTTTGTCCGCCGCCTCTGAGTTTCTGCCAACTGCTCAGATCATATCCCACTAAAAGTTTGTGGCCGGCAGAACCGGTATTGAAATTCAAATTGAAGTAGGCATTTAGATTGTCAATGCTCCAGTACTGCTGACGCTGAACGAACTGCATAGCTGCTAGGCTGGTGACAGGCTGGTTGGTAATATCAGGTGCAAAGGCATTGGTGGTGCGGTGTTCTTGTAAGTCTTCGGTCCACGATTGCTTCATATATGAGGCATTAAAACTGATCAGGGAGTTGAATTTATGGGTAATATTTCCCATCATGATCAGCTGTTTTGACTTGAAAAAGTCATTTGTCGCGCCCAAATTCAGGCTTTTTGGGGTACTGCTCAGGTCCGTTTTTCCAGATACGGCTCCGAAAATAGGTTGTCCTCGGTCAAGGTTCCCGGTGTCGTTACTGTAAATCAGTTCGGCATTGATCGCCGTTTTGTCGGAAGGAAGGTAGCTGATCGATGGCGAGATCAGAAGCGATTTGCTGCTTACCAGGTCCCGGAAAGAGCGGGCTTCCTGATAGGCTCCGTTGAGCCGGTAAAGCAGGGTTTTGGATTCGTTCAAGGGGCCGGTAAAGTCCATTGTTCCACGAAAAGTACTGAAACTTCCCGCACTCAAGGTCACCTCATTCCGGTTGACGGCCAGAGGTTTTTTGGTCACCAGATTGATACTCCCACCCGGATCCACCGAAGAGAATGTCGCACTGGCGGGGCCTTTAATTACTTCGACGCGCTCAATATTGGTAGTCAGCGGTTGCAAAAAATAATACTGCCGCGTACGCATGCCATTGATAATCTGCCCTTCTTCATTCTGGCTGATACCACGGATGGTATACTGGTTGTAAAAGCTTGATGGAATTACTCCGCTAGCGATTTTGACTGCATCGCCTAGATGAAAAGCCTGCCTGTCGGCCATCAGTTCTTTGGTGATTGTAGAGATTGACTGTGGGATGTCCTTATTGAGTGTAGAAATTCTGGTGGCCGAAAAGGAGTATTCACTGTTATAGTCCCTGGCTACTCGTCCCAATACTTCAACGGTCTGCAATTGATTGGTTTCAGAGATCAGCGCAATCTTTAAAAACTGATTGGTTGGATTGATCTTTGTTTTTTTGTAGCCCAAAATCGAAACTTCTATAGTGCCTTTTCCTTCGATGGAAAAATCCCCGGTGGAATCAGTAACAGTTCCCGTCTGGGAATCCAAAAGTATTACTGAAGCTCCCTGGATTCCTGCTCCTGTGTGAGCATCTGATACGTTACCTGAAATGATTTGGGCTTTTAACAGGAGCGTGTTCAGGCAGAAAAAAATAATTAGTATTGGCCGCATAAAATGGGGTTAGAGGGGCGAGTGGTTCATTTAAACAGTTTTCAGATATAGTGCTTCAAGCTCGTTGGCCGAAATATCACAGGCATGGAGGACCGATTCTAGGTTGCCTTCTTTCATAATCCCGATGCGTGTGGCCACTTCTTTTGCCCTGAAAATATCATGGGTCGCCATCAGAATCGCAGTGCCTTTGGCAGCAAGTGTTTTCAAGATCTCTGAAAATTCATTGGAGGCTTTTGGGTCGAGTCCACTTGTGGGCTCATCTAGCAGTAGCACCTTTGCTTTTTTGGCGACTGCAATTGCAATGCCCACTTTCTGCCGCATTCCTTTGGAGTATCCACCTAGTCTCTGTTCAAATGCCTGGGGTTGTAAACCAGCTGTAGATAGCAATTTTCCGAGTTCTTTTTTGGAATAATCAAATCCCGCTAGAGAAGAAAAATATTCAAGGTTTTCGATTCCCGTCAGATTGGGATACAACATGACGGTTTCGGGAATATAAGCCAGGTATTGTTTGATCTGCTGCGGGTGCTCCACTACGGATACCCCGTCGATACTGGCCCAGCCTTCGCTGGGTTCGATGAAGCCCAGAAAGAGATTGATGGTGGTCGTTTTACCCGCACCGTTCTGTCCCAGCAAGGCAAAAATTTCTCCTGGTTTGATCGTCAGGTTCAGGTTATTTAGGGCAGTATGTTTGCCGTATCGTTTGGTCAAGTTTTTAGCTTCAAGCATTTTGGACGTCTTTGATATGGATAAAATTTCTTTTGAATAATAAGATGGAAATTCCCAGCCCAACAGCCGTCCAGATTAGCATGGTAATCTGGGCACCTGTAAGATTATCCTGCGAATAACCCGCCGGTTGATACTCCGGATAACCTGCCCAGTCGATGGATTCGGTCGGGCTTTCTTCGAAAATGAAGGGATAGAAATACTCCCGAATCTGTTTGTGATGGGCTTTGGTCGATTGCAAATAGCGTATGTGGCTGGTCAGATCGGTGTTTGCAATCTTGTTTAGCAACTGCTGGGCCGAAATAACCGGATTAAATGCAGCTATGTTTTCGGATAATTTCTGTCTTTGAAACAATTTTTCGAAAAGCTTTTCTGAAGAATGGGCCGATTCTAGATCACCCGAAAACTGCATGGCATAATACCAGCCTGGTGAGTATTTGTCATCCGGGATCGGGTATTTCCGGTACTGCGGATAGACGGCATAAAACTTCTCCATGGTCGGTTTCTTAGGCAGATCCCACTTGGCATGGTAGCCTTCCCGTTGTTTGATGGTGGTTTCTGATGCTTCCGGAACCGGCACCCTACTGTTAACGGCCACATTGGCGATACCCGGATAAAGAATACAGAGGAAAATCCAGATGGAAACCAGCGTGGTCGCATTGAAAGACGAACTTTTTCCCAGCGATATTACGAACACCGATATCGTAAACCAAAATAGTATATAGATCAGGAGTACGAGACCGAGCTGTAAAGTAGGATAGGAGAAGGGGAGTTGCAGGTACAGAACCCCGGCCATGAAAATCAGTAGCGAAGTGACTAGGATGATCGCGAGGCGTACGACAAGCTTGTTTACGATGGCTGAGGTGATACTTTCGGTAGTGGTCCGGACAATTTTCCAGACCCCGTTTTCCTGTTCCTCGGAAATAGCATTGTAAGTAAAGGCAATGATCAGCAACGGGAATAGGAAGATGAAAACAAAGGATGCATCCAGATTGCCAACCAGCAGCGTGAGCGGGTTGGTTAGCTCGGAGTCGTAGAGCTGTCCTTCAATGGCCAGCATTTTTACTTTGAGTGTGAATGGATTCACGTCCCTTTGCCCGATAGAGAACTTAGCCCAGGGTGTAGCGGGATGGAAGGTATAGAAAAACGGATAATAGGCTGTCGTGCCGGCAGGTTTACCTGTTCCGTGTGCAACGATCGAATCGAGATGGTTTTTCTGAACTTGGGCAACAGACTGAATCGTTTTTTGCTGGCGGTCGATGATCTTGCTGCCATGGTAAAATCCATAAATTCCAAATAGTACAAGACTGATTGCAACGATCAGAACGGTTTTGCCCAGAAGGAAATTTTTAGTTTCCAGATACAATATTTTCTGACTGATTTTCATAGCTGGTAGGCGCGTTTGGAGGAGATAAAAGTTAAGGATGCCAATCCGGCAAGAACCCAGATGAACAGCGCGACAAGGCTCACCGCTCCATGGGCCAGACTGGCTTTGATCGTAAGAGGCTTGAATTTGAATTCAGCCTGCTGTTGAAAGTTTCGGGCACTTACCTTTTGTTTGCTGTCGTCCTTGTAGCTGATCTGGGTGAGGTGGATTTCGTTCAGATTTTTAGTTTTTTCAAATCTGTACTTTTCGGTCTGTTTCTGGAATTCGGTAAAGGTGTCAAAATCAGTTCCGGCCAGGTTCATGGAGACATTGCGTATGGCCAGAAAAGGATCGGTAAAACTCAGATAGTTAGAGATTGAATTCTGCGCTTTATAAGCCCCGATAAGTTGGTCGAAATGTTTGTTGAAAATCCGGGAGCTGATGTTTTCACCCTCCTGCATGACCAGGGCGCCGTAATTGACGGGCAAAGCCTGCAAGGAATCAACGCCATATTTTTTCAGTGTAGCCGCCTTTAATTCCGAAAAGTGCGGATCGTTGGGATTATGACTGTCACCTTCCTTGCTGACTTCGGCCTCGATGGCTTGTTCAAACGCAATTTTATCGGGAGCAGCGAAAATGCTGCTTCCTAGCGTCTGGGCGCTTTTAGGTACTACTACGAAAAACAGAATCCATACCAGCACGAGCGCCATCAAAGAATTTCTGGCATTGGCACTCATGGCTGAAACCGCTACAACCAGTAAGGTGATGACTAGAAAATAGAGCCCATACAAAAGAACGATAAGTGCCGAACGCATCAATTGTTCGCTGTTGAAACCAGCGGAGAGCGAAATCACGCCTGTCAACAGACTGACCATAAGCAGGGGTAAAAATAAAGCCCAGGTAACCAAGGTAATACCGACAGTTTTACCCAGAAGTATATCCAGGTATGAGGCTTTCTGACAGAGCAGGATTTTTAAAACGCCATTTTGTTTCAGACCTGCGACGGTGTGAAAGCCGATGAAAATGATAAACAATGGAACAAGCACCTGCAATACCAGGGCCATGCTCAGCTCACCGAAACGAAGCATGCCGTTGGAAAAACCAGCTTCGCTCATATTAACGGTGTTCTGGCGGTGGGCTTCCAGAAATACGGAATTACCTACATAACTATCCAGCCCAAAGTCAAAAAAACTAAGGGGTGATTTTTCCCTAAAGACCAGGTACCCGTAGTGTGCCACCCGGTGCGGATGTCGGTTGGGCTGGGTCATCCAATGGTCGTGGACCTCTTCACGGGCAGCGGCCTGCTGCTGATTGAATTTGCTGACATACTGCCAGCCGGTAAAAGTAGCCAGCAGACTGACCGTCAATAGGACGGCATAAAGCGCAAGTGGAATCTTGCTGCGGAATATGGAATTCCATTCCTGCCGGCCAATGATTTGGATAAATTTTAAATGCATGGTTGTAGTGGATTTACCTTAAACGGAGATAGGTAAGGGTTGATACGCTGCAATATTGTTGCGAAATAAAGAACAAAACAGAATATTTGCATCATTGTTGCAAAAATAATTTTTCGAGCAGGATTACACTAAGATATTCTATAAATTAGGCGGTTTTTTTTGATGGATTTACTTATATTTTGGGGAAGTGCCTGTTGCTGTCTAATACTTACTGAATTGGCTGTAGAAGGAGACAAGAGCTTGTAAATTAACTGAAAATCTCTTTCCTTCTAGAACCTTTGAGCAATTGAGTTAGCCAATGCATGAATAAAAAGAGCAGGCAATAGGCATGCGAGCTGTAAAGTGCAGTCCGCCGTGCGGTTCATGAGTCAATCTCAATTTATTTTTCTTTTTTAGTGGATTATCAAGCAACGAAACGGCCCAGCAAGGAGGGGCAAGCCTGAGTACGTCTATAAACCCTGGAGGAACTCAATCGTAATTTAGCTTGGTAGGTACCCCATGCAAATGGATTTTTAAGGCCGAGTTTTTTTCTGTTGCCAACCTTCGCCATCATCCGACTAAAGTTAAAACACTTTTAGCATCGTTTATTTTATTGTCTCTATGCACCATTTCGTTGGTCATCCTTTTTACTTGTTTAGTCTAGACTTTGGTCCGAGGATTTAAGTAGTTAAGAACAAATGTTAGCTAGATATTTTGACCTTAAAATTAAGCTAAGTCATTTGTCTAACATTAAAATCTTATAATTTTAATGTTAGACTAGTAAGTGAGCATCAAAGCATATATGGTACTGATAGCCAACATCATTAAATGACTATTTTAATGTTAGTTACAGCAAATCTGTTCACTGGTACCGTATGTCAGAGGGAATGTCCGGGTAAACGAAACACAATAATAGATTGCAGTGTTAGCCATTACAGCCACGAAACGGACAAAAGGTATCCAATTTTCCTGCCTGTCAACAAGAAGTTTATCAACGAATTGTAAAAAATGCTCATGAATAAAAATTCATCAATGCGCTCCCTTGCAACCCGGCTAATAAACAAATTTGTATTACACAGAAATGAAAAAGGACTTAGAGGATTCCCCTAAGTCATTGATTTTCAACGTGTGCTTGCCTGGGATCGACCCGCGGAGGGCGACCCGCGCTCGGGCGACCCGTCTGCGCCACGGCAGCATTACCTACTGATGATGAATCCATTGCCGAAAAGATGCCATCGGCATCTTACGTTTGTAGCAGAACAAAAACCGATGAATTTCCGACTGCAGGGCAGTCGAACCAAAGCCGTACAAACCTTGAAATTTACTTCTATCCCTGTCATCATTTTTGCCTGTTGTTGGGCAGCGTATTTTTAGGTTAATTCAATCAATTCATGAGCTTATGAACTTTTTTGCAGGGGTTTTGATTTGAAAAACTTCTATCAAAGTATCGGTTTTCAAGTTTTTCTACATTTTTAATAGCATTCTCTTGATTGTCATATTTGTTTAAAGGGAGAATACATTTTTTGGATCAAGACCAAATGTTTTGGAGTAACATGGATGAAGCCTATAACAAAGATGTTCGATACCTACGGCATCGTCATAGACGAATCTTTGTTTGTATTTCTATAAACATTTTATCCCGCTGGGATAATGTTGGACTGGATTTTAATTCAAATTGAATATTTTGAAAATATTGGGGAAAAGATGCATCTAACGTTTGTAGCAGAACAAAAAACCGATGGATCGAACCAAAGCCGTATAATTGCTCCAACCTCTATGAATTAGGTGGGTAAAAACAAAAAGGACCTAGTCTGTTAAGATAAGTCCTTGAGTATCAATGTGGGCCCACCTGGAATCGAATCGGCGGGCGCCCCGCGGGCGGGCGACCCGTCTGCGCGACCCGGTCGAACGCGACGGCGGTCTACGCGACTGCGACAGTACCAACTGATGATGAATCCATTGTCGATCAAGACCAAATGTTTTGGAGTAACATGGATGAAGCCTATAACAAAGATGTTCGATACCTACGGCATCGTCATAGACGAATCTTTGTTTGTATTTCTATAAACATTTTATCCCGCTGGGATAATGTCGCACTGGATTTTAATTCAAATTGTATATTTTGAAAATATTGGGGAAAAGCTGCATCTAACGTTTGTAGCAGAACAAAAAACCGATGGATCGAACCAAAGCCGTATAATTGCTCCAACCTCTATGAATTAGGTGGGTAAAAACAAAAAAAGACCTAGCCTGTTAAGTTAAGTCCTTGAGTATCAATGTGGGCCCACCTGGAATCGAACCGCACGGGCGCCCCGCGCACGGGCGACCCGGTCTGCGCGACCCGGTCTACGCGACGGCGGTCTACGCGACGGCGGTCTGCGCGACGGCGACAGTACCTTAGCGGATGTTTCTAAGAGGGGAGGGGTATAGTAAAGGTTTTATGGTATTATCCTGACAACCACACCCCCGCCCGTCTATACGTCGTGTCATAATTCCAGGTCGGGGAGCCATTTTTGATTCGTGGCAGTTGCCATTCTAATTGCAAAGTGGAGGTTTTAACATTATCCTTCGGTTACAAAGAATTAACAAACGGAATGAACACGACGGTAGTCCTCCCCTATAAATCTTCCTCATCGGTTCCTTTTTTCTATTAAAAAATAGAACATTCATATTTGAAATATTGATATATTACGGCTTTCATTTAGTTAGTAATATGTCTGAGAGTCAAAAAAGAGAATTAGAAAGTAAGCTGTGGGGGATAGCTAATATCCTCCGTGGTAAAATGAATGCTAGTCAGTTTCAGGATTATATCCTAGGGTTTATATTTTATAAATACCTGTCCGATAAGCTGGTCAATGAAGTAAACGAGCTTCTAAAGCCCGATGGCCTCACCTATGCCGATATCGATGAAAATACCGAAGAAGGAAAGCAAGACCTAGAACATCTCAAAGAGATTACGGTTGAAAGACTAGGCTTTTTTCTGAAACCTTCCGAATTATTCGGTACGCTGGCCCGGCGTGGAAACGTCCGGCGTGGTAACGTTACAGAAGATGAAACGAAACCCCTTACCAATACGACCGCAATTTTAGCAGAGGATACTGACGAGGAGTATGCGCAGACCTTTATACTGGAAGATCTGGAACGGGTGCTGAAGAATATTGAGCGTAGCACCCTGGGAACGGATTCACAGGATGACTTCGACAACCTATTTTATGATATAGACCTTAATTCTACCAAGATAGGAAAATCGGTAGATGACCGGAATAAGGTAATTGTAAAAATCCTGACCGCTCTCAATACTATTGATTTCGATCTGGGTAGTACCGATTCCGACGTATTGGGCGATGCCTATGAGTATCTGATCGGACAGTTTGCAGCGGGAGCGGGACAAAAGGCAGGAGAATTTTACACGCCTCAGCAGGTTTCTACCGTATTGGCCAGGATCGTGACCACGGGGAAGAAAAAACTAAAATCGGTATATGACCCTACCTGTGGATCGGGTTCGCTGTTGTTGCGGGTAGCCAAGCAAGTGGATGAGGTAGGGCATTTTTACGGGCAGGAAATGAACCGAACCACCTACAACCTGGCCCGGATGAATATGATACTCCATGACGTATCTTATTTGCAGTTCGATATCAAAAACGAAGATACCCTGGAGCATCCGCAGCATTTGGGTCATCGTTTCGAAGCCATCGTGGCCAACCCGCCTTTTTCCGCCAAATGGAGTGCCAGCCCCTTGTTAATGAATGACGACCGGTATAGCCAGTTTGGTAAACTAGCCCCCAAGGGAACGGCCGATTTTGCCTTTGTGCAGCATATGTATTACCAGTTGGCCGATAATGGGGTACTGGCTACTGTATTGCCTCACGGCGTACTTTTCCGGGGTGCCGCTGAGGAGCATATCCGCAAACATTTTATTGAAGAACTCAATGCCATCGATGCCGTAATCGGCTTGCCTGCCAATTTGTTCTTCGGTACCTCCATTGCCACTTGTATTTTGGTACTCAAAAAATGCCGGGAAGATAATGAGCATATTCTATTTATAGATGCCAGCAAAGGATTCGACAAGCAAAAGACACAGAACTACCTACTGCCGGAGCATATTGATGCCATCGTAGATACTTTCCAAAATCGCAGCGGCGTAGACAAATATGCCTATAGGGCCACCCTGGATGAGGTGCGGGAAAACAACTACAACCTAAATATTCCCCGCTACGTCAATACTTTTGAAGAAGAAGAAAGCATTGACCTGGATGCCGTTGCCGACGAACTGGTACAGATAAACACCGAGTTGGCTGAAACGGAAACCAGTATCTTGGCTTTTTGTAAAGAACTCAACATTAAAGCCCCGTTTTAAGTTATGGAAAAGTTAGTGCCAGAGTTGAGGTTTTCTGAGTTTGAAGGGGATTGGATAAGTATAAAATTTGAGGATGTTGTGGTATCTCTTGATTCAGGTGTCAGTGTGAATTCTGTTGATGTCCCGATAAGTGCTCCTGGGCAAGTTGGTGTACTTAAAACTAGTTGTGTACTTAATGGGAAGTTTTTTCCGAATGAAAATAAATCAATAATTGACATAGATGTTAAACGTGCAAAATTGAATCCTGTTGTGGATTCTGTTATCATAAGTAGGATGAATACTCCTAATTTGGTTGGTGAAAGTGGTTACGTTTCGAAAGGTTACGATAATATATTTTTACCCGATCGACTTTGGTTAGGCCAGGTAGATATGTTAAAAAACAATTCGAAATTTTTTAGTCTAATGCTATCATCTGCAAAACTTCGAGACATTCTAACAAATATTGCGACTGGCACTAGCAATAGCATGAAAAATATTTCCAAATCAAGCTTTTTAGGCATTTCTTTACCTTTCCCCACCCTCCCCGAGCAAACCAAAATTGCCGAGTTTCTAACGGCCATAGACAAGCGTATAGAGCTACTCACCGCCAAAAAGGAGAAACTTACCCTTTACAAAAAAGGTGTGATGCAAAAGATCTTTAATCAGGAATTAAGGTTTAAAATCGATAATGGTCATGGTGAGCTTGTCGAACCACCGGAGTGGGAGGAGAGGAGGTTGGGAGAGGTCGTAATAATTAATCCAGTGTCCAAAGATAAGTTGCCTAATGAATTTCTTTATATTGATTTAGAGAGTGTTGTTAATGGCAATTTGGTTAAAAAATCAATAATATCTAGAGATGATGCACCTAGTAGAGCGCAAAGAATGCTTGAGATAGGTGATGTGATTTTTCAAATGGTAAGACCCTATCAGCAGAATAATTATATTTTTAGAAAATCTTTAGGCAAACCCGTAGTAGCCTCTACAGGATATGCCGTTCTTAGGTCTGATACTAATTCAAATTTTGTTTATCAATTGATTTGTAATCAGTCTTTTACAAACGAAGTTATAAATAGATGTACTGGTACGAGCTACCCTGCTATTAATTCTAAGGATTTGGGGGGCATAATTTTCAATTATCCGAAATCGCAAAGTGAAATTAATAAAATTGGGCAATTTTTAACTTCCATAGATGCTAATATTCTAAGCTTAGACAATCAAATCACCCTCAACCAAACCTATAAAAAAGGCCTATTACAAAAGATGTTTGTATAGTGCCTTATCCCTATCGTTATGAGTACACAGTCGGAATTAGCCCTGGAGCAGAACCTTGTCGTTCAGCTGGTGGAGAATGGTTATGAAAACGTCTGCATCAAGAATGAGGCGGATTTGCTAAGCAATCTCAAAACCCAATTGGAAAAGTTCAATGAAAGGACTTTTACCGATGAGGAGTTTAAACAGATCCTCAACCACCTTACCAGAACGACCAACGTTTTTGAAAAGGCTAAAATTCTAAGGGATAAGTTTTCTTTCAAAAATGCCGATAATGAAACCGTGTACGTCCGTTTCCTAAATATGGAACACTGGTGCAAAAATGAATACCAGGTAACCAACCAAATCACAGTTGATGGTAAGTACCAGACCCGCTTCGACGTTACGATGCTCATCAATGGACTTCCACTGGTACAGATAGAACTCAAGAAACGAGGGCTGGAGCTTAGGGAGGCTTTTAACCAGATAGATCGCTACAAAAAACATTCCTACCATATCGGTATGGGACTGTTTCAATACATTCAGATCTTCGTGATCAGCAACGGGGTGAATACCAAATATTTTGCCCTGACCAAAAAACCAGATTTTAAATTTACCTTTTACTGGACAGACGAAAACAATCGCCGTGTTTCCGACCTTGAGTCCTTTACAAAAGTGTTTTTGGACAAATGCCATGTGTCCAAGATGATCACCCGCTATACGGTACTACACGAAGGCGATAAGGCTTTGATGATCCTAAGACCTTACCAATACTTCGCAGTAGAAAAAATACTGGAGCGGGTGAAGAACTCCCCAACCGTGGGGCCCTCCAAAAATGGCTATGTCTGGCATACCACCGGATCGGGCAAAACGCTGACTTCCTTTAAGGCCAGTCAGATTCTTTCCCGGATTCCCAAAGTAGACAAGGTGGTATTTTGTGTAGATCGGGTAGACCTGGATTATAAGACCACCCTGGAGTTTAATGCCTTTAGTCCCGGTTCGGTCGATGGTTCTGACAATACCAAAAAGCTGGTCAAACAGTTTGCCGACCCTAGTGTGCGGCTTATCGTGACCACCATTCAGAAACTCAATACGGCCATTACCCGGGAGCGGCACCAAAAGACCATGGACGGACTCAAGGATAAAAAGGTCGTCTTTATCTTTGATGAATGCCACCGAAGCCAGTTTGGAGATACCCACAAAAACATAGTACGGTATTTTAACAACCACCAAATGTTTGGCTTTACCGGTACGCCTATCTTTACAAAAAATGCCGCTACGATAAAAAGACAAAAGGTGACCACCGCCATGCTGTTTGGGGAGAGGCTGCATACCTACGTCATTACCGATGCCATCAAAGACCAGAACGTACTGCCTTTTTCGGTGGAGTATACAGGCCGGTACGAGTACAAAGACAACAGTCGGTCAAACCTGGATATTGATGTGGAGGCCATCGATACGGCGGAGCTATTGGAAAGTGAGGAACGGCTCAGTAAGATAGCCCACTACATCATTGGTATTCACGATTCGAAGACCTATAATAGGGCCTTTACGGGTATGTTTTGTATCAGCAATGTTAAGACGCTTATCAAATATTACGACCTGTTTAGAAGGCTAAAAAGAGAGGGGAAGCATGATTTAAGGATCGCCTCGATATTTAGCTATACAGCCAATGAAGCCCCAAACAGTGATACAGGCGAAATACCTGAGGAGGATCTGGATTTTAACAATAGCAAAGTCGATATACATACCCGTGATGTAATGGACAAATACATAGAGGAGTATAACCAAGAGTTTAAGACGTCCTTTTCGACCAAGGATAGCCAGTCTTTTAACGATTACTATAAAAACGTGGCCAAACGTGTAATCGATAAGGAAATCGATTTACTATTCGTGGTCAATATGTTTCTGACTGGCTTTGACAGTAAAAAGCTAAATACCTTGTATGTAGACAAGAACCTAAAATACCACGGACTGATTCAGGCCTATTCCCGTACCAATAGGGTCACCGGTGAAAAGAAATCACATGGAAATATAGTGGTATTCCGTAATTTGAAACAGGCTACCGACGATTCTATAGAACTGTTCTCTACCTTAGACGCCAAAGAGACGATCTTGATAGAGCCTTACGAGGACTATGTAGAAAAATTTGATCAGGCCGTAGCTACGTTATTATCCGTTGTTCCTACGGTTGGTTCTGTGGACGATTTATTGGGTGAAGATGAACAATTGAGGTTTATAAGGGCTTACCGCAACCTGATGCGGATCAAAAATGCAATGGAGACCTTTGTGGATTTTACTTTCGATAGCTTGTCGATGGATGCGCAGACCTTCGCCGATTATGGATCCAAATACCTGGACTTGTACAATGCAACGAAAAGCAGTACCGAAAAGAAAAAGGAATCCATCTTGAACGAGGTCGATTTCCAATTGGAATTGATTCGGCGAGATGAAATCAACGTCATGTATATTTTGCGTTTGTTGGCTCAAAATCGGGGAGGGGATGAGGCCACACGTAAGAAGCGGGAACAGGAGATATTAACCATGGTATCTTCAGATCCTGTCCTGAGTACCAAGCGGGAACTAATAGAAAAGTTTATCTTAGAAAACTTACCCACAGTATCGGAAGACGAGCTGGAGCGAGAATATGAAGATTTCCTCAGCGTAGAAAGGCGGGTTGCCTTCGAAAAACTCACGGCTGAGGAAGATATTAATCCTGAATTGCTTCAAAAAACCATGGACTCCATAGAGTTCTCAGGCCGATTCCCTACCAAAGATGAATTGGTAGATACCCTAAACAAAAAGCCTTCCTTTAGGAAAAGGATTTCGATAGGGGAGCGGCTGGTCGTTAAGTTAAGCGAGTTTGTAGGTAAGTTTATGGAGGGGTGAGGTTAGTTCGATGCACTATTTCGTCGGTCGTTTAAATTGGTAATTATGTACGAATCAATTACAGTTGGGGTCTTGCTTGTCCTAGTATTCATTGGAGGCTATATTAGAAGACAGAGAAAGAAGAAGGAAAAAGTGAGGCTACTCGTATCTTTAACTGGTTCTTTTTTAGTAGAATATGATAACTATTTAGTGGCTAATAAGGAATATGAATCCTTATATAAAGGCTATGTTGCGAATTTCCCATACAATAATTTAAAGAAAAAGTTTTACTACTTATATCAACGTATAGATGAAAATGTGCTGGGCCAGTTATTTCTGAAATCTGATGAGCTGGAGTTGGTGAATTTATTCATTGGATATTATAAACGAACTGAGGAAGATGTTGAAATTCACAACAGACGTTTTCTGGTAAAGGAATTAGTCAAGCGAAAGCGTTTTTTTGACATAGTAGCAGGTGTTCCTCTCGATGCACAGCAAAGAAGAGCTATTATAGCAAATGAAGATAATAATTTAGTTATTGCTGGAGCGGGATCGGGCAAAACAACTACTATAGTTGGTAAAGTTAAATATTTGGTGGATGTATGTGGAGTTAGCCCGGATAGAATACTTTTAATGTCATTTACACGAAAGGCGGTGGAAAATCTTGCTTTGAAAGTCAATGTAAATGGGGTTGTAGCTAAAACCTTTAACTCTTTTGGGCTGGAAGTTCTTAAAGAGTCGATATATAAACAGTCTATTTTTGACTCGAGTCAGTTTCCACATTTGATTCAATCAATTTTCAAAAAACTAATGAATGATGATAATTATTTACGAATGGTTACGGATTTCTTTATCGCACATTACAAAATTGAAAAAGATATTTTTGAGTTTGAAACGCATGGAGAATATATTGACCTCCTAAAAGATGAAAATTTTCAGCCAATCGAATTGGCCAATAGCACTAGGAAGAAGATTACATTAAAACACGAGAAGGTAAAATCTATTGAAGAATGTAAAATTGCCAATTTCTTGTATTTTAATAGGGTAGAGTATATATATGAGTATCCATATGAGTTTAAGACTGCCACTAAACATAAAAAGAACTATCAACCGGATTTTTCAATTTTCGTTGGCGATAAAAGGATTTATTTAGAACATTTTGGCATTAATAAGAAAGGTGAACCCGCTCCGATATTCCATGATCCAGAAGATTATAAGCAGGGGATAATATGGAAAAGAAATCTGCATAGGCAAAATCAAACCATTTTAGTTGAATCCTATTCTTTTGAAAATAGTGAAGGGATTTTATTAGAAAACTTAAAAAAGAATTTAGAGCGACATGGCGTAGTATTTAACTTAATGTCACAGGAGGAGATATGGAGTATACTTCAAAAAAAGGATCCAAAAGGGGAAGCTAAGTTTTTGGAAATAGTGCGAACGTTTATTGTTTTGTTAAAATCAAATAGCAGGTCAATAGAGATAATTAGTTCTGATTTGTCTACCATGGCTAGTGGTTCGAACAGGACTAGATTAATAGCATTTTTGGATATTATTAAGCCCATTTATCTGCAATATCAGAACCATCTTAGTCAAAGAGGTGAAATTGATTTTAGTGATATGATTAATCATGCGACAAAGTGTATTGCAGAAAACAAATTTCGGAAGCAATTTGATTATATTATTGTAGATGAGTTTCAGGACTTGTCAACAGGGCGATTTCAATTAATTAAATCATTAAAGGAGAGTAATCCATTTTGTAAATTATTTGCTGTAGGTGATGATTGGCAATCAATTTATAGATTCGCTGGAGCTGATATAACCCTTTTTAGTGAATTCGAAAAATATTTTGGATACACCCATTATTCCAAAATAGAAACGACATATAGATTTAAAGAACCATTGATTACGATTAGTAGTGAATTCATCCTACAAAACCCCAATCAGCTAAGGAAAGACTTAAAAGCATTTTCAAGTCAAAAGGGTCAAACGAATGTCAATATAATACAATACTACCAGTACGCTACTAAAGAAGAAAAACTTCCAAATTTTTTAGAGAGTTTGATATCAATATTGGAGGAACATATTTTTGCTGATTGTACAACAATAGATGATTTTAAGGGGTCTATTTACTTGCTTGGAAGATACAATTACGATCTAAATAAATTAGTAGCAGATAAAGGGGGTAAGAAAACTGTAGACCTTGCGGCAAAGTTTAAAATCTTAGATGATAATATAACCTATTCGAGTTCCATTGGTGATATCAAAATGAAATTCCTTACAGTCCATAAAGCGAAAGGTTTAGAAGGAGACTATGTTATTATACTGAATAATGATGCTGGGGAATATGGATTTCCATCCTTGCGTTCCGACGATCCGGTCTTGTCTTTACTTCTTAGTGGTGCCGATCAATTTGAAAATGGAGAAGAACGTAGACTTTTTTATGTAGCACTTACACGTGCTAGAGAAAAGGTATTTTTGATGGTAAATAACTCTAATATGTCAAAGTTTATTTCAGAATTAGTTACTGATAAGGAAAAAGAAGCTAAATGTCCGCAGTGTAAAACTGGTAATATAACTTTAAAGACCGGCATGAATAAGGAAACTAAAAAAACTTGGGCATTTGAATCTTGCTCTAATTTTACATTCGGATGTTCGTATCAGGTTTGGAAATAGCAGAAATTCTACCAATTAATAATTAAAGTCAGAGTACTTCCCAAGCACAGCCAAAAGTAGGTTTACGGGTGCCTACCGAACACTAAATGGATGATTGTAGGCGAGTTTGTAGGCGAGTCAAATAAAAAAGGACTTAGGTTTTGAGTCTAAGTCCTTGATTTTAAATGTGGGTCCACCTGGAATCGAACCGGCGGGCGACCTGCGCATGCGCGGGTCGGTCTGCGCAACCCCGGCAGTACCAACTGATGATGAATCCATTGTCGATCAAGACCAAATGTTTTGGAGTAACATGGATGAAGCCTATAACTGAGATGTTCGATACCTACGGCATCGTCATAGACGAATCTTTGTTTGTATTTCTATAAACATTTTATCCCGCTGGGATAATGTCGCACTGGATTTTAATTCAAATTGAATATTTTGAAAATATTGCGGAAAAGCTGCATCTAACGTTTGTAGCAGAACAAAAAACCGATGGATCGAACCAAAGCCGTATAATTGCTCCAACCTCTATGAATTAGGTGGGTAAAAACAAAAAAGACCTAGTCTGTTAAGATAAGTCCTTGAGTATCAATGTGGGCCCACCTGGAATCGAATCGGCGGGCGCCCCGCGCGCGGGCGACCCGTCTGCGCGACCCGGTCGAACGCGACCCCGGTCTGCGCGACGGCGGCAGTACCTACTGATGATGAGTCAGTTGCTCCAACCTCTATGAATTAGGTCGGTGAAAACAAAAAAAGACCTAGCCTATTAAGCTAAGTCTTTGATTTTCAATGTGGGCCCACCTGGAATCGAAGTCGAACGCGACCCCGGCAGTACCTACTGATGATGAGTCAGTTGCTCCAACCTCTATGAATTAGGTGGGTAAAAACAAAAAAAGACCTAGCCTGTTAAGCTAAGTCCTTGAGTATCAATGTGGGCCCACCTGGAATCGAATCGGCGGGCGCCCCGCGCGCGGGCGACCCGTCTGCGCGACCCGGTCGAACGCGACCCCGGTCTGCGCGACGGCGGCAGTACCTACTGATGATGAGTCAGTTGCTCCAACCTCTATGAATTAGGTCGGTGAAAACAAAAAAAGACCTAGCTGTTAAGCTAAGTCCTTGAGTATCAATGTGGGCCCACCTGGAATCGAATCGGCGGGCGCCCCGCGCGCGGGCGACCCGCGGGCGGGCGACCCGTCTGCGCGACCCGGTCGAACGCGACGGCGGTCTGCGCGACCCCGGCAGTACCTACTGATGATGAGTCAGTTGCTCCAACCTCTATGAATTAGGTGGGTAAAAACAAAAAAAGACCTAGCCTATTAAGCTAAGTCCTTGATTTTCAATGTGGGCCCACCTGGAATCGAATCGGTCGGGCGCCCCGCGGGCGGGCGACCCGTCTGCGCGACCCCGTCGAACGCGACCCCGGTCTGCGCGACGGCGGCAGTACCTACTGATGATGAGTCAGTTGCTCCAACCTTTATGAATTTGGTGGGTAAAAACAAAAAAAGACCTAGCTGTTAAGCTAAGTCCTTGATTTTCAATGTGGGCCCACCTGGAATCGAACCAGGCACCTACTGATTATGAGTCAGTTGCTCTAACCGAATGAGCTATAGGCCCTTTTACACTTATTAGAATCGAAGTCGACCCCGGTCTACGCGACGGCGGTCTACGCGACACTACCTACTGATGATGAGCGGACGGCTCGGGGTCAGTTGCTCTAAGCGACCGGGCAAACGCTTTGTGAGCTATAGGCCCGTGACAGCTGCGCTATCGGACTGCAAAATTAATCAAAGACTTTAATTCTCCAAACGATATTGATAAGATATTCTTATTCGTTCCGGGATAGGTTTATTATTTTTGCAAAAAACGATTGATTTTGAATAAACGAAAGATCATCAACGATCCGGTATACGGATTTATAACGATAACCTCGGACCTGCTGTTCGACTTGGTAGAGCATCCTTATTTTCAGAGGCTACGCCGCATTAAACAACTCGGATTGGCCGATCTGGTATATCCTGGCGCCTTACACACCCGCTTTCATCATGCGCTAGGAGCCATGCACCTGATGACCCTCACCCTGCAATCCCTAAAAGACAAGGGGCACCAGATCAGTGACCAGGAGCAGGAGGCTGCACAAGCGGCGATACTTTTGCATGACCTAGGCCATGGGCCCTTTTCGCATGTACTGGAAAACGTGCTGATGCCAGGCGTTAAGCATGAGGCCATCACGCTGGTGTTGATGCAGCAGCTGAACCAGGAGCTGTCGGGGAGGCTGCAGCTGGCCATAGAAATGTTCGAAGGGACCTATTCCCGTCGGTTTTTCCATCAGATGATCTCCAGCCAGCTGGATATGGATCGGATGGACTATTTGAATCGCGATAGTTTTTATACCGGCGTGGTAGAAGGGTCGATAGGGGCCGATCGCTTAATAAAGATGTTTGACCTAAGCCACGACGAATTGGTGGTAGAGGAAAAGGCCTTGCTGAGTATAGAGAGTTTTTTACATGCCCGCCGGCTGATGTATTGGCAGGTATATTTGCACAAAACCCTGCTCTGTGCCCAGGCCATGCTTACCCAGATCATGCACCGGGCCCGGTTGCTGTCGAGGGAGGGCGTCACATTATTTGCTACTCCGGCCTTTACCAAGTTTTTGAAGGAGGAATATAGCCTCGAGGGTTTTCAGGAAAACAAGGAATTGTTGGAGGCCTTCAACGATTTGGACGATAACGACGTATGGGCTTCTGTAAAGGCTTGGACGGCACACGACGACTTCGTGCTCTCCCGATTGTCGAAGGCCCTGTTGAATAGGAATTTATTTAAGATCGCCTTTTTTGACAATCAACCGGACGCCAACGTACTAAACCAACTAAAAAATGAGTTGTTGAGGGAAGGAATTGATGAAAGTCTGATGGATTATTTTTTGGTTTCGGGGCTTACCATCAATTCTGGGTATGAAAACCAGCGGGATCCGATCCGGGTCAAAATGAAGACTGGGGAGCTGTTGGATATCGCAGAAGCATCCGACGTTCCGACCATAGAAGCCTTAACGAAGATTGTCCGCAAGTATTATGTATGTTGGACTAAACCTGTATCTTTGCGAGGTTGGTAATATATGGCTTCCACAAAAGACCCTTGCGGGTGCCCATATTCCCAAATACTTTATACGTGTATCATTACGTAATCTGAATTTAGCCTAAGAAATATGAAATTTACTGTCAGCGAAATTGCAAAAATGCTTGATGGAAAAGTTGTTGGCGATGAGACAATTACAATTAATTCAGCTGCAAAGATAGAGGAAGGCCATCCAGGCTCAATTTCTTTCCTGGCTAATAGTAAGTACGAAGCGCATATTTATGGCACGAAATCGTCGGCCGTCATTGTCAACAAAGATTTTACTCCGAAAACAGAGATTAAAACCACATTAATTTTTGTGGAAAATGCCTATACGGCCTTCACCATTTTGTTGGAAGAATACCAGAAGAGACTTCTGGGGACCAAAGTGGGCGTGGAGCAGCCAAGTTTTTTTGCGGAGACCAGTAGTATGGGGGAAGGGGCCTATAGGGGCGCTTTTTCTTATGTAGGCAATCACTGTAAGATAGGCAAAGAGGTGAAAATTTATCCCAATTGTTATATCGGTAATAATGTGGTGATAGGTGATAACTGTACTTTTCACCCGGGAGTGAAGATATACGATGATACTGTAATAGGTAATAATTGTACTATTTTTGCCAATACCGTCATCGGTGGCGATGGCTTTGGGTTCGCTCCTCAGGCCGACGGCTCGTATAAAGCCATCCCTCAGCTAGGCAATGTGGTCATAGAGGACGACGTCAGCATAGGTTCCAATACGGCGGTCGACTGCGCCACCATGGGCTCCACCATTATAAGGAAAGGGGTTAAGCTGGACAACCTCATACAGATCGCCCATAACGTGGAGATTGGCCGTAATACGGTCATAGCCGCCCAGACGGGGGTTTCCGGCTCAAGCCGAATCGGAGAGCAGTGTATCATTGCCGGACAGGTAGGGATTGCCGGGCATTTGACCCTAGCCAACCACACCAAAATTGGCGCCCAAAGTGGCCTGGGAAAGTCCATCAAAAAGGAAGGCATGTCCCTTTCGGGATCCCCTTCCAGGGATTTGACCGAACATCTACGCTCGATGGCTTCCGTGAGAAGATTGCCTGAAATTGAGAAAAGATTAAAAGAATTAGAGAATATCAGAGAGAATTCCCAGACCTTTGCCAAGGGGTAGGACGATGCTGATCGATCTTATGACAAAAAAATACGAGCCATGTTCTCGTAAGCCTATTAGTAATTGGTAGAATAGAATGAACGAAAAACAACAAACGATTTCCAAGTCGGTATCCGTTACGGGAGTCGGTTTACATACCGGGGTGGTGGCTACAATGACCTTTGTTCCTGCACCGGCCAATCATGGATATAAGTTTCAAAGGGTAGATTTGCCCGGTCAGCCGATCGTCGATGCCGACGTAGACAACGTGGTGGACCTCTCTCGTGGGACGACCATCGAGCAGAATGGAGCCCGGGTCAATACCGTAGAACATACCTTGGCGGCATTGGTCGGTCTACAGATCGACAATGTGCTGATTCAGCTCGACGGCCCCGAACCGCCCATTATGGATGGTAGCTCCATTAAGTTTGTCGATGCGCTGATCGGTGCTGGTATTGAGGAGCAAAACGCCTACCGTAATTATTTTGAGATTCCTGAGTTTATACATTATAAAAACAAGGAGAACAAAATCGAAATGGTGGCCCTTCCCTTGTCTGACTACCGCCTGACGGTGATGGTCGATTATAACTCGAAGGTGATCAGTAGCCAACACGCTTCATTGAATGATATCACCTTGTTTAAGGACGATATCGCTCAGTGCCGCACCTTCGTCTTTTTACATGAACTAGAGGCCTTGTACAAGCAAAACCTGATAAAAGGGGGTGACTTAACCAATGCCATCGTGATCGTAGATAGGGATGTGGAAGATGGAGAGCTGGATCATTTGTCGCAGCTGCTCAACAAGCCCAAGGTGAGCGTCGACGAGTCGAACGGGATCTTGAATAATGTAGACTTACATTTCTCCAATGAAATGGCCCGTCATAAGCTGCTGGACCTTATCGGGGATTTGGCTTTGATAGGACGCCCCATTAAAGCGCAGATCCTGGCTGCAAGGCCCGGCCACGCCGCCAATGTGGCTTTGGCCAAAAAGATTAAAAAGCTTATTAAGTCCTCTAAGTCGGACATACCCCAATATGACCCCAACAAAGCCCCTATTTTTGACATCAATCAGATAGGTCAATTATTGGCGCACCGATATCCTTTTCAGATGATCGATAAGATCATTGCATTGGATGAGAAAAGCGTGGTAGGGGTGAAGAACGTTACGATCAACGAGCAGTTCTTTATAGGCCATTTCCCGGGCAACCCCGTGATGCCTGGGGTGCTTCAGTTGGAGGCTATGGCACAAACGGGCGGTATATTGGTACTATCGAGTGTGCCCGATCCCGACAACTACTGGCCTTATCTTATAGGTATAGATGCATGCCGTTTCCGCCGGAATGTATTCCCAGGAGATACGGTGATTTTTAAATGTGAATTTACTTCTCCCATGAAACGGGGAATCGTCAAGATGAGTGGTCGCGGATACGTGTCCGGTCAGCTTGTATGTGAAGCGGATATGATAGCTAGCCTTGTAAAGAAAAAATGACACAGTCTTTGAGTTATGTTCATCCTGGCGCTAAGATCGCCCAAGATGTAGAAATTGAGCCATTTGCGATGATTCACGACGATGTAGAAATCGGTGAAGGGTCGTGGATAGGCTCGCATGCGGTAATCAATTCCGGAGCACGAATAGGGAAAAACTGTCGTATTTTTCCAGGAGCGGTAATATCCGCTACCCCACAAGACCTGAAGTATAATAATGAGTATACCTTTACCGTCATTGGCGACAACACCACCGTACGGGAATATGCTACCATTAGTAGGGGGACTGAGGAGCATTGGAAGACCGTCGTAGGGTCTGACTGTATGATTATGGCCTATGCGCATGTGGCGCATGATTGCCGGGTAGGGAATTATTGCATCATAGGCAATAATGTTCAGATGGCCGGCCATGTTCATGTGGGCGATTGGGCCATTATTAGCGCCCTGAGTGCCGTTCATCAGTTTGTCAAAATAGGCGCTCATGCCTTCATATCTGGCGCAACTTTGGTGCGCAAGGACGTCCCTCCGTATACCAAAGCGGCAAGAGAGCCCATTTCCTATGTAGGGATCAATTCCGTAGGCCTTCGACGCCGGGGCTTTAGTAACGAAAAAATTATCGAAATTCAGAACGTCTATCGGTATATCTATATGAAGGGCCTCAATAATGCCGAAGCCTTGCAACAAATAGAACTGGGATTACCCCCTTCCGACGAAAGGGATAATATCATCAACTTCGTACGCTCTTCCGAAAGAGGGATCATGCGTAGTCCCTTTCAGACGCACGCTTCTTCGGAAGGAGAGAGCCAAGCTTAGAAATACAGTACCTCATTACCAGCAACCTCCATTTATGGGGGTTGCTTTTTTTGTGGTTATAGCAAGAGCAGGGGCAGCGCTGGGAGCCAATCGAGTATTCCCCGGACCATCAGAGGGGGTATAATTTTGAACCTGCTAAAGAATATCGTGGCCTGTACGACGGCGATCAGCAACAGCAGCACGAGCACCCTATGGGTGAAGCGGTGGGGGCTGTAGTAGATCATCCATAGGTCGATCAGGACGATGAGCAGCAAGCCAACTTTCATCAGGAGGCGGATGGTAGGGCTACTGGTAGGGGCAGGGCTCAAGGGTTGCCGATCAGGACGGGGAATTAACGCATTCTGCAATAGTAAGCCTAGCCAAATGGCCGCCACGCCGAGGGATTCTGGTCCATAGCTCCAATATTGTAGAAAAGCCATCCATATGCCGGCCATAAGGAGCCCGATGAGTGCCAGGCGGCGGTGGAGGCTATAGGCCGAGGCCTTGAAGTAGCGCGGTACTGCCCACAAGTAAGCGGAAGCCAAGGCAAATACGGGGAGTATCAGCAGGGGCCTTGGGGCAAAAAAGGCGAGGATAAGCGATCCGACCATGCAGAGAGAGGCGAGTCGGACGAGGGAAACCTTATGATGCTTTAAGAAAGTCTGTTTGGCTTTGCTACAAGGGCCGGGCCTCCAGTAGGCGTAAAGAATCTGAAAAGCCAGAACGGAAATCCCAAGTAGTACGGGCGTGTCCCAATGAGCCTGGACGGCGCCTGTAGGGAGGGCGCCCAAAAGGATATAAATGCTCAAAGCACCTACGATGACCTGTGGAGATAGGTAGAGGCTATTGCGTAAAATGGAAGCGGGGGATGGTGGCATGGGTAGTCGGAAAATAGCGGGTGGGTATGCGTTAGGCTAAGATCGTAATCGGGTCCCCTTCCTTGACGAGTCCCACCTGGCTACATACCATATTCTGTCCAAAAAGTATTTTGTTGCCCACCTTACGATAGGTGGCGAGTGTTTTGAGGGGTTCACTGCCTTTTAAGGCAGTGGTGGGGTCTATGGTCGTCATCACACATCGGGAACATGGCTTTACGATATGAAAATGAACCTCCCCCTCCCCAATCCTGATTTCTTTTAGGTGGTCTTCCTGGTGGGGCGTAAAGCCCTTCACTACAAAATTGGGCCTAAAGCGGTTCATGGAGAGGGGGTGTTCCAGGCGCTTATTGAGTGCATCGAGGGAGTCCTGGCCTATCAGCAAAAAGGGGAATCCATCGGCAAAGCTTACGTTTTCCTGATTCACCGCGAAGCGGGCGTCAACGGGTCTCGCAGTGTCTTCGGTGAGTTGGACCAGTCGGACGGGCTGCTGCAGTACCTCACTCAGCCAAAGGTCTATGGCCTGATCGACGGCCCTGGCTTCCACCACATCGTCCCATATCGTCACGGGTAGGGTAGGACCGTTGCTGGACTGGTATGGAACCAGTACCGACCCTGCCTCTGGTTTGGAAATGCGTATTCCACCGGGCTCCAGGGTGGTTTGGAGCAAGGCCATAGTAGGGAGGGTACGTTGGGAGAGAAACAGGCCATTGCCGTTCACGATCATCCACCGACGGTCCCACTGAAGGCCTCTTTCCAAGGCCATCCCTTCGCTCAGGCGGATACCTGTCAGGGATTTGATGGGATAGATCCAGATTTCGGAGAGGGTCATGGTGGCCATAAGATGTGGACTAGGATTAAATTATAGTTATTTTAGTTCAGTTAATCGAATAATATAGGAGCCCCAGCCTTACAGGTGCATCCGCGGCATGGGGCTGGCCGATTGATCGGCGAAATCGCCCGCTAAAAATTTATAATGAGCGGCCATGGCGATCATCGCCGCATTGTCGGTACAGTACTCAAAGTCGGGGATATAGGTCTTCCACTGGTGTTTATGAGCCAGCTCCACCAGGGCTTTCCGCAAACCAGAATTGGCCGAAACACCTCCCGCTATGGCTATCTCCTTGATTCCCGTTTCCCTGGAGGCCCGTTTCAGTTTGTTCATCAGGATCTCAATAAGGGTATGCTGTACGCTGGCACAGATATCCGCTAAGTTCTTCGGGATAAACTCGGGCTCTTGCTGGACCTGTTTTTGAAGGAAATACAAGATCGACGTTTTAATACCACTAAAAGAGTAGTCGAGGCCAGGCATTTCGGTCAGCGGAAAGGGGTAGGCCAAGGGGTTGCCCTCTTTGGCGTAGCGGTCTATGAGTGGGCCTCCAGGATAGGGTAGCCCCAGGAGCTTGGCGGTCTTGTCGAAGGCTTCTCCCACGGCATCATCCTTGGTCTGCCCGATTACCTCCATAGCTAGGGGGCTATTCACCCGCACGATTTGGGTATGGCCCCCACTTACCGTAAGGCATAAAAATGGGAAGCTGGGCTGGGGAGCGGTGATAAAATGTGCCAAAACATGCGCCTGCATATGATTTACCTCTATAAGCGGGATTCCTAAGCCCAGGGCCATGGCCTTAGCGAAGGAGGTGCCTACCAATAAGGCGCCTAATAATCCGGGTCCTTTCGTAAAGGCCACTGCATCGAGGTCAATTTTTGCTACTTTTGCATCGGATAAGGCCTTGGTGACGACCGGAAGAATATGCTGCTGGTGCGCACGGGAGGCGAGCTCAGGCACTACGCCCCCATATTGGGCGTGGATAAGCTGGGTGGCTATAACATTGGAGGCTATCTGTCCGTTTACTATTACAGCTGCTGAGGTTTCGTCGCAGGACGATTCAATAGCGAGAATATTCATAGGGTAATCGAAAAATAATTTACAAAAGTAAGCATTAATATACAGTGATGGATAGGTAATCCAACGAATTGGCGAGAGGAAGGGCCGTTTATCATCGTAAAATTTTATGACAACATTCCTTAAGGAACTATTTAATGGACTCGTAGTGGTATTCATCTTTGCCTTGCTGGCATTGGGGATTTGTACCATTGCTTTACAATTCCCTTCTGTTCAGACCCGCGCGGTACGGTATGCAACCCATAGCATTTCCGATAAGCTGGGTTACCCTGTGGGGATACAGCGGGTCAACATCAAATGGTTCGATGTGGTATCTCTCGAAGGGGTGTCGGTAAAAGATACCAGCCAAAAAGAAATGATAGATGTGGGCCGGATCGACGTGAACCTCAATCTTTCACAGTTGATTCAAGAGTCGGACCGCGATATTCATTTAGATGAGGTGAATGTATACCAGCCCAAGGTAAAGTTGGTGGTGGTGCCCGAGGCTGGCATGTTAAATATCGATGGATTTATAGAGCGCATCGCCGAACTCACCGCTCCGGCCACTCCGCGCCCGCCCAATGCGCCAGAAAATAACATTCCCTTTACCATTGGCAAGTCCAAGGTCACCGACGGGAGCCTTTCTTACGACGACCCGAGGATGGAACGCCGGAGGGGTAGTCGGGTGTTCGACTATTCGCATTTTACATTGGAGGGGATTTCTGGAGATCTGAAAGACTTTCTGGTGCAAGGGGATACCATCTCTTTCGATGCTACGGGGTTGAAGGCCCAGGATGTGCAAACCGGTCTGCGCATGCATCGGTTAAATACCAATTTTTTGTTTTGCCAAAAGAAGATGGAACTCAACGACCTAGATGCTTTTATAGGGAGTTCTCATATTCAGGATCAGGTCGCCTTTTACTATAACCGGTCGGGGGAGTTAGGCGATTTTAACCATAAGGTGTTTATCAAAGGCCGCCTGCACGACAGCCGGATTAGCTCCCAGGATCTGGGCTTGTTCTCGACCTACGTGGACGCTCTAGATGAGACCTGGCTGGTGTCGGGGGCATTCAATGGCAAGGTAGACGATTTTGTCTTTAGCCATTCTAGCTTACAATTTGGGTCGGGAAGTATCGTCAAAGGGGATTTGGGTTTTAAGGGCTTGCCCGACCTGGATCGGGTAAGGATGGACTTACGCCTGGAAGATACCCGGATCCTGCCTACAGATATTGTACAGTATTATCCCGATCTGCCGATAAATAACCTGGAGAAATTTGGCCTGTCTACTATTTCAGGACATTATGATGGGGACTTGACTGATTTTACCATCAAAGCCCAAGTGCTGTCCGAATTGGGAAGCACCAATTTTGACCTGCTGTTTCATGTGGTCGACAGCCAGTCTACCACCTATAAGGGAACCGTGCAGACGAAGGGTTTCGACCTCGGCCGCCTGCTGGAGGATCCTGCAACCTACCAAAAGCTCGATTTTGAGGGGAGCATCGCCGGTAAAGGACTCGCTTTGGCGTATGCCTCTACCCAGATGGACGGTCGTATCAGTAAAATCGGTTTTAAGAATTATGCCTACCAAAATATTAAGCTGAAAGGCAATCTTCAAAATCAATATTTTCATGGTGGCGTCAGCGCCCGAGATAGCAATTTTGTTTTCGATCTGAATGGGGAGTTTGATCTCTCCCAGGCTCAAAATTATTTCGATGTGCGGGGCTCGGTGGCCCGGGCCAATCTTCGGGAAATGGGGTTCTCCAAGGATAGTATCACCCTCTCCACCGATTTGGACGTGAAGCTTAGCGGCAATGATATCGACGAATTGATGGGGAAAGCCTTTTTGTTGAATACCTTTTTGTTACATACCGGCAACGGTCGGAATTTGGTGGTGGACTCCCTGTCTTTTTCCTCCAGCATGGACCAAGGGCAACGGACCTTATCGCTCAATAGCGAATTCCTGACGGCCTACCTAAAGGGGGACTTCCTGCCCACGGAAGCCTGGCAGGACGTCACCAGGCTTCTGGAGGAGTATAAGCTATATTTTTTCGATACGGAAGTCAACCGACAGCACTACTACGCCCAAAAGCCACGCCAACAGGTCAAAAAACGATACCGAATCGACTATGGTGTGGATACCAAGGACCTTACCAATTTCTTTTCGTTCCTAAGTCCCGACTTGTCCATTTCTAAGGGCGCCCAGGTTCGGGGCAATTTTAGGCTGGACCAAACCGCTTTTCTGTCGATGAACTTCCTGGCCGATACCTTGAGCTATGGCCACAGCCAATTTGTAAAAACGGAAATTGACCTGGCCACCTCCAAATATACCAACAGCTCGGAAGTACTGGCGTCGATGTTGGTCTTGTCCGATCATCAACGGATCAGCCAGCTGGTGCCCACCAAAAATTTGGTGTTTGAAGGGGCCTGGGATGTGGATCATATCGATTTTAATGGGGGGCTCCGCCAGGAGGGAAGCACCAATAATGCCAACTTGAATGGAGAGATCCGCTTTTTGTCCGATGGGCTGACGGTTGGGTTTAGTAACTCCAAGCTCAATCTGCTGGAGGAGGTATGGGAAGTACCTACCAACGGGCAGTTACTATTTAATGGTTCGGATATCCAATTCAAAAATTTGGGTTTGGTGAGTGGGAAGCAGCGTTTGGGCGTCAACGGGATCATCAGCGCCGATCCCATGAAGTCCTTGGTGCTCGATGTACGTAACTTTAAGCTAAGTTCTTTGAATCCCTTGTTCGATACCCGGTTGTCGGGGATCATGGATGGGACGGCCAAGCTGCGGGATGTGTACAATAACTTACAGCTCGATACCCAGACCAAAATAGAAGGGCTGGGCTATGGGAAATACGAATTTGGGAATTTTGCCGCTGCCGGCGATTGGGACCCCGTCTCGGGAGAACTCATCGTAGAGGCGATTTTAAATAAAAACCTTAAAAAGGTTTTTGATATCACCGGCGTATACAAGCCTAAAGCCCCCGTGAATTCCCTGAACTTAAAGGCCAATTTGAGGCAGTTTGAGCTCAAAGCCCTGGAGCCCTTCGCTGGGGGGCTGGTGTCGGAAGTAGGAGGGGCTGTAATGGGAGCGATAGGGGTGAAAGGCAGCCTGATGGCGCCTATCCTGGAGGGGACGCTTCAGGTGGAGCAAGGTAAAATGAAGTTCGACTATCTACAATCGGTTTTTACCTTTAGCGATCAGATCAATATTAGGGAGGGGGAGTTTTCGGTTAACAACATGGTGCTTACCGATCCCGATGGCAATACGGCCGTGGTGCGGGGAGGCGTGTACCACGACGGCTTCAAATATTTCTCCTTAGGCTTTAACGCCGACCTGAAGGGTTTTAAAATCCTTAACACCAGTCCTAAAAATGGGGATTCATTTTATGGTACTGCTTATGTTACTGGGCCTGTTAGCGTATTTGGGAATATCAACAAGCTGAATATAGAGGCCAATGCCACCAGCAATAAGGGTACCAAAATATATATTCCACTCGACGGAGCCACGGAGGTCGCTACCCAGGATTATATCCAATTTGTAAGCCAACTTCCCCGGCAGGATGGGACCGCTCAGGGGGCTGACCCGGCCATGGAGAAGACTTTGAGTGGGGTTAAAATGGATTTTAATTTCAACCTTACTCCCGACGCCCAGTGTGAAATTATATTTGACCGGCAAACGGGCGATCTCATCAGTGGGGTAGGTAGTGGACGTATTAATATGAATATCGATACTCAAGGCGATTTTACGATGTCGGGGACCTATGAAATAGAAAGGGGTAATTATGATTTTAGCCTTCAAAATGTGATTAGTAAGCGGTTTACCATTAAGCCAGGGAGTAGGATCGTGTGGTCGGGCGACCCGTATGGCGCACAGTTGGACGTCAAAGCGGGTTATACCCAATCGGTATCCCTGTTGGGCGTGTTGCCAAGCAATACGACGGGCACGACCAACGACGCCCTGTCGCGCCGTTACCCTGTGGAGGTGACCATTGGGCTGTCCGATAAACTCCTCGCCCCGCAGATCAAGTATGACCTGAAGATTCTCGACAACCCTACCTTGAGTTCTAATAACTACCAGGGCTATCTGGAGGCCTTTCAAAATAAGTTGAGGACCAACGAGCAGGAGCTCAGCAGGCAGGTGACCAGCCTTTTGGTATTGAATCAGTTGCAACCCGAAACGAACCTGGTAAATCAAACATCGGGGCAGAATTTCCTAGGCAATAGCATCAGCGAGCTGGTGTCCAATCAGATCAGTCGATGGGCTTCGGAGATCAATGAGAATTTGGAGGTAGGGGTGTCAGGACTGTCTTTGGACCAAAATGCACTCAATAACATACAGTTAAGATTCTCCTATCGGTTTCTTAACGACCGTTTCCGGGTAACCCGTGATGGGCGCATCAGCAATGGCAGCGTTGGGGGAGTCACTACCTATAATGCCGCCAGCTTATTAGGAGAGTGGACCCTGGAGTATTGGCTTAACCGCAGCGGGTCGGTCAGGGTGAAGGCCTATAATAGGAACATACAGAATTCCTTTTATTTAAACAGTTTTACGACCGGAGGCGTAAGTATGCAGTTTACCCATAGTTTCAACAGGTTTGTACCCCTTCCCAAACCGGGACTGGAGCCGACTCCCAGCTCCGAAGATTCGCTATCCGAAGCAGAAAACAAAGAGAAGTGGGCTGCCGATAGACCCATCCAATAGGTCATGGGAATAACGGCAGCGATGCCCTGTGGCTAGCTCTTATCTCGTGAGCTCCTGCTTAATAGCATGAATGCGCTGGTTGAAGTCGATTTCCTCGAAGTGAATCCCTGGTACGCATGTCGCTTGTAAATACTCCATAATAGGCTGGGGGTGAGGGACTCTCCGACCATTCTCGATGCTTACGTGTTTGGAGGTAGACCATAATACGGTTTTTAATTCGGTTTTTTGGTCGTTGGTCATGAAATACTCTGTCACCATAGTGTCCTCATTATAATGAATCACCCTGGAGGTAATTCGAACCCATTCGCTGATCTTGGCGGGCCTTACGTAGGCGATTTGGTGCTGGTACACCACCCAACTGGTACGCAACTCCCGGAACATGGCTTCGTAGCTGAACCCGTAAAGCTTGGATACCTGGTCTTCTCGAGCATTGAAAAAATAATCGAAATACTTAGAGTTATTGAGGTGCATCAGGGGGTCGCAGTCCTGAAAACGAATAATCATTCTGGACTCGGCCTCTATGGGCATATTGGCAAGATCTACTGTAAAAAGCATATTTCGAAAGGATTGACTAAGACGAGCTTCTGTTTATTGACCTCTGTACCGAACGGCTATTCCACTGAGCATATAGCCTTCTTTGCTGATGGAGGTATAATACTTGTATTTAACTTCTATAAGGGCATCTGCTCCTATTTTCTGAGCTTTTAACACCAGTTTAGCCAATAGGAGTTCCTTCGTCCTGGCATCGTTACCCCGCATCAACATTTTTTTATCCGTGGTTTGTCCCGCTGTCAGGGAGTCCTCGCTCCCGATTTCAATCAGTCCGATTTCCGAATAGGGACGATCGACCGCCTGGTTTTCGTAAAAAACATCTATGGGGTATTTAGTGGAGCTGGAGATGGGTATGGCGCAGCTAATGACCCCCAATAGGAGCAGCAGGAATAAGGCACTGTGTTGTTTTTTAGGTTTGTTCATGGGTTGGTGTTTGTAAAACTCTTAAATACCCGGTTCGGGTCTTTGATTTATATTCGATGGGTTTAAATAAACTGTGGCAAAGCCCCATTTTATTTAAAGTCATTTTTTGTCTGTCATCTGGGGGGCTAGTTTATAAGCTCCTCGAGCGATTTCCTACCAATGGTTAAAATTAGGGCAAATAGCCAGGTTAAGCAAACGCCCCGCCTGCGCTAAACTAGGATAATAAAATGTGATTTTTGAATATCATGAGAAAGTTTGGCCATAGTGGAAGGATATTTGGCATATTAACCCTTTCTTAATTCCGATATTTGATGGTCCCTTTATACCTTTACGGGGTAGTATATTTTAGTTGATTTGATTGGCCGCTAGAGGTACCCGATAGGAGTGCTGAATGGCTATCACTAGTATGGCAAATATTTGACGCAAGGAGTACCGCTTATCTGCCGACATTTGCTGGTAAAAAATGGTTTTAATATTGTTTTATTCTTTTATTTAATAATTTTTTGATTTTGAGAAAAATAACACTTTGGGTGCTTTTTTGTGCAGTATGTTGCATGGGGCAAGCACAGGCTCAGGCCAAGAAAACCACTAAAACCTCCAGTTTGGCCCGTCCAAAATTGGTGGTAGGGATTGTAGTAGACCAGATGCGCTACGATTATCTCTATCGGTACTATGACCTATACACTGAAGGAGGGATCAAACGGATGATGAATGAAGGGTTTAATTTCCGTAATACGCATTACGGTTATGCCATTACGGTGACTGCCGCCGGTCATTCTTCCATATACACAGGGTCGGTTCCGGCTATCAACGGTATTGTAGGCAACGAATGGTACGACCGAGTTAGTGGGCAAGGCGTCTATTGTGTTGATGACAGCACGGTAGCTACAGTGGGTAGCGATAACGTGTCGGTAGGGAAGATGTCGCCTCGGAACATGTATACGAGTACGGTGACCGATCAACTTCGTATTGCTACCAATTTCAGAGCCAAAACTATTGGGGTAGCTATTAAGGATCGCGGTTCTATTTTACCGGCAGGCTATTCCGCCAACGGCTCCTACTGGTTCGACTCCAAGACGGGGAACTGGGTGACCAGCACCTATTATATGGATGCCCTTCCACAATGGGTGGTCGATTATAATAATCTTAAAAAGCCTGCTGAATACCTGCGTAAGGGATGGGAGCTGCTTTTACCGGCTGAGGCCTATACCCAAAGTACTGTCGACGACGTTCCCTGGGAAGGTGTATTGCAGGGGTCGACCCGTCCGGTCTTTCCCTATGAGTTGGCCGGAACGGCTGGCAATGCCTACGATATAGTTTCCAATACGCCTTGGGGAAATACCATCACCAAAGAAATGGCCATAGCCGCTATTAAGGGGGAGAATTTGGGAAGGAACGGAGAGACGGACTTTTTGGCCGTAAGTTTCTCTTCTCCCGACAAGATTGGCCATAGGGTAGGGCCCAACTCCATTGAGCAGCAAGATAATTTCTTACGCCTCGATCGGGAGTTTGCCGACTTGTTTAGTTTCCTAGATACTTGGGTAGGGAAGGGCGAGTATACCGTCTTTTTGTCGGCCGACCATGGTGTGGCCGATGTGCCGGGCTTCGCTCAGGCCAACAAATTGCCAGGTGGATTAATGAGCTCTTCGGCTATCAATAAGGCGATACAAACAACAATGACCGAAAAATTTGGATCAGAGAATTATATTATAGCTCAAGAGAACTACCAGTTATATCTCGATCATGGCTTGCTGGCTAAGAAAGGGTTTACAGTGGCTCAGGTGAAAGATGCTATCCGGGAGGCTTTGTTGCCGATGGAGGGCATCGCCGATGTTTTGAACTTGAATGAGTTGAATTCTGGCTCGGTAAATGCCTATCAAGCCGAATTATTCAAAAATAATGTTCATGCCAAGAGAAGCGGTGATATTCAGATTATGATTCAGCCAGGCTATCTGTTTGGGTCTAAAACGGGAACTTCCCATGGCACGCCCTATAATTATGATACCCATGTGCCGTTTGTGATGTTCGGTTGGGGGGTCAAAAAAGGAGAAACTCTAAGAAGGACTTCTGTTTGCGATATTGCACCCACCCTATCGGCCTTGCTCCATATTCTGCCCCCAAATGGCAGTATAGGTTTGCCGGCAGAGGAAGCCTTGAAATAGGTTCGAAAACCTTATTAAGGTAAAAAAGCGGGACGCCGTCCGGTTAAAGGCGGCGTCCCGTGAAACTAAAGGCGGCGCGCCGCCTTGTTAAAGGTTAAAAAGCCGACTGCCGAAAGCCGACTGCCGCCTAGGATTCCACCACAATGAGCACAATGCCTCTGGCTTCTATAATCTTCACCTTGCTCCCAGCGCTAATGGGGGTTTTATTTGAAGACAATGCGATCCATTCGGCACCACGGTAGTAAATTTTACCTTCTTTCCCTCCATCAATATCTTTGATCACCATGGCCGTTTCGCCTACAAACTCGGAGTATTCGTGTTGCTTACCTTTTCCTCCCAGGAGGCGTCGTGCATGCTTGCGGAGTAGCAGCATCGATGATAAGGAAATGACGGAAAAGGCGACGATTTGTATTTCGATTCCTGGTAATATGCCGAGTATGGCCAGCAAAGCCGTTAATAATGCCCCTATGGAGAAGAACACAAAAACCAATACGACACTTATCAACTCCAGGACTAGCATGATGAGTCCTACAATTAACCAGATTTGAGGTAGAGACAGGTCTATCATTATTTCTTTTGGTCAGATTTTACTACTGTAAGGGCCGTGGCTATCAGTGAGCCTATGTCGGCGAGGTTTGAGGGAAGTATAAGCGTGTTACCCTCCTTGGCCAACTTGCCGAACTGTTCTACATAGTTCTCGGCCACTTTGAGCTGTACGGCCTCCATCCCTCCTTCTTTTTGTATGGCCTCGGCCACCAGCCTAATCCCTTCGGCATTGGCTTCGGCAACGGAGCGGATGGCCGCCGCTTCACCTTCAGCTTCATTGATCTGCCGTAACCGCAGAGCTTCCGACTCCAGCACGACTTTTTGCTTTTGTCCTTCGGCAACATTTATAGCTGCCTGTTTTTCTCCATCCGATTGCAGGATCACCGAACGCCTTTCACGCTCTGCCTGCATTTGTTTTTCCATGGCGATCAATACACTTTGGGGAGGCGTGATGTTCTTGATTTCATAGCGCAGCACTTTTACCCCCCAACCTATTGCCGCTTCGTCGATACTATCGACTACGGCCCTATTAATGATCATCCGTTCTTCGAAGGTTTTATCGAGGTCCAGTTTTCCTATTTCGCTACGCATGGTCGTTTGGGCCAATTGGATAACGGCAAAAGTATAATCTGAAATACCATAAGCGGCCTTTTTAGGGTCTATCACCTGTATAAAGATGACCCCATCCATACGCACTTGGACGTTGTCGCGGGTGATACAGATCTGCTCGGGAATGTCTATGGCCGCTTCTTTCAAATTGTATTTATAGGCTACGCGGTCGAAAAACGGGATGATGAAGTTGATACCCGGCTGGAGCACGGTATAAAATTTCCCGAGCCGTTCCAGTACGTAGGCTTTTTGTTGGGGAACCACCTTCACAGTCATCAGGATGGTCAATACCACCAGGACGAGGAGAATAACGAATGCAGGCATAGTAAGTAGAGGTTTGTTTATTTTTTATGAAATTAGGTCTAATCTCAAGGGTTTCCTAAGTAACTGGTACCAACGATCTTTCTAGATGGGCTATCGGCCGCTTAGGAGGATGGATGGTATTGTTGATTTATTTTAATATTTCTTTGGAAATTACCATTTTTTGTATTTCGCTGGTTCCTTCTCCAATGGTACATAACTTGCTATCTCTATAAAACTTTTCTACCGGATAGTCCTTGGTAAATCCATAACCACCAAAAATTTGCACGGCTTCGTTAGCGACCCTCACGGCCGTTTCGGAGGAATGGTACTTGGCCACAGCTCCCGACAGGCTTACCTTTTGGCCCTGGTCTTTCTGATGGCCTGCATGGAAAGTGAGTAGCGACGAAGCCTGGATGTCGGTATACATATCGGCGAGCTTAAAGGCGATACCTTGGAAAGAGGAGATGGGCTTTCCGAACTGTTGACGCTCTTTGGAGTAGGCTAGGGCCGCTTCATAGGCTCCAAGGGCCGTGCCCACTCCCAAGGCGGCTATAGAAATGCGCCCTCCGTCCAGCACTTTTAACGACTGGATAAATCCCTCCCCCACTTCACCCAGCCGCTGGCTATCGGGTATCCGGCAGTCTTCAAATAGTAACTCAACAGTTTCTGAGGCCCGCATTCCCAGCTTATTTTCCTTACGCCCGGCGGTAAATCCCGGGGTGCCTTGCTCAATCACAAAGGCGGTGGCCCCATGTTTGTCCCCCGGCTCACCGGTACGGGTAATTAATACGGTTACATTTCCGCTTTTGCCATTCGTGATAAAGTTTTTTGACCCATTAATGATCCATCCATCCCCGTCTTTTACGGCCGTAGTTTTCATATTGCCGGCATCGGAGCCAGTATTGGGCTCGGTAAGCCCCCAAGCACCTATCCATTCGCCAGTGGCCAGGCGGGGTAGGTATTTGGTTTTCTGATCCTCATTGCCAAACATCAGGATGTGGTTGGTACATAGGGAATTATGGGCGGCCATAGAGAGGCCTATGGAAGGGTCGACTTTCGACAGGGCGATAATAGCGGTGATATATTCCTGATAGCCTAAGCCAGCTCCTCCATAGGATTCGGGTACTAGCATCCCCATAAGGCCCAGCTGGCCCAGTTCTCGGAATACTTGTACTGGGAAATGCTGGCTTTCGTCCCATTCCTGTAGCTTGGGGATCATATGTATACTGGCAAAGTCTCTTACCGTGTCTTGTATCAGCCGGCAGTTTTCATTGCGCTCGTCGGAGGGGGTGTGTGCGGTGGTTGGGTTCATAGTCGTTGATGTTTAGTATGTTTTACCAATAATAAAAAGAAATCAACGTAATTCCCGTGCCAATCAATAACAAAAGTAAAATAGGGGGGGAGCAATTCGCTTAAAAAAATTACTTTTGCATCCATATCTAAAAGGTGATTACTTAAATTAATACAATTTTGTTTTTACCCATACATTTCATTTCGATATTTTAAAACACATATTATGAAAATTGCAGTTGTTGGAACAGGATACGTGGGCTTGGTTACCGGTACATGTTTTGCCGAGACGGGAAATCAGGTCGTTTGTGTCGATATAGATGAAAGAAAAGTAAAGATGCTTCAAGGTGGAGAAATACCCATCTATGAACCTGGGCTCGATGTGTTGTTCGATAGGAATGTTGCAGAGGGGCGTTTACAGTTTACAACGAATCTTAGTGAGGGAATTAAGGAAGCGGAGGTAATCTTTTTGGCCCTTCCCACTCCTCCCGGAGAAGATGGCTCGGCCGATTTGAAATATATCCTCAAAGTAGCCGATGACCTGGGCAATATACTGGACCATTATGCGGTGGTCATCGATAAGAGTACCGTTCCTGTTGGTACGGCCGAGAAAGTGACGGCTGCCATTGCCAAAAATGCTAAGGTCGACTTTGACGTAGTGTCTAACCCGGAGTTCCTAAGAGAAGGCGTGGCCGTCGAGGACTTTATGAAGCCCGATCGGGTGGTGGTAGGTACTACCTCGGCGAAGGCCAAAAAAATCATGGAGAAGCTCTATGCCCCTTTGGTGCGGCAGGGTAACCCGGTGATTTTTATGGACGAGCGCTCTGCCGAAATGACCAAATATGCTGCTAACTCATTCTTGGCCATGAAGATTACCTTTATGAACGAGATCGCCAACCTTTGCGAAAAAGTAGGGGCCAACGTCGATGATATCCGTAGAGGAATAGGCACCGATAGCCGAATAGGCAAAAGGTTTCTTTTCGCCGGTATTGGGTATGGGGGAAGTTGTTTCCCGAAAGATGTTCAGGCTTTAGCCAAGACCTCGGCCGACTATGACTATGATTTTAGGATTCTTAAATCGGTGATGGATGTCAATTACGACCAAAAGAAAAAGCTGTTGCCTATGGTGAATAGCTATTTTAATAATGACTTAAAGGGTAAAACCATCGCCGTTTGGGGACTGGCCTTTAAGCCCTATACCGATGATATTCGGGAGGCTCCAGCCTTGGAAAACATAGAAGCGTTATTACAAGCGGGTGCGCAGGTGGTGGTATATGATCCGGAGGCGATGGCCAATGTAAAGGGGCTCCTTGGCGATCAGATTACCTATTGCCACACCCCTTATGCCGCCTTGGACGATGCGGATGGGCTCATGATCTTCACTGAATGGCCTCAGTTCCGCACTCCGGAATTTGACAAAATGGGTAAATTGCTTAAAAATAAGGTGATCTTTGATGGAAGAAACCTCTATGAACTCGAGCAAATGAAAGAATTAGGGTATACCTATTTCAGCATTGGCCGTGGCTGTGTGGATCCTCAAGAAGCCTAATAAGCTTTGGGAAGTCTTTGAAAAGCAAGTTTTTGTACGATTGTTCGATAAACTTGCAGGATATTCGCCAGAGATTCCCTAATATTAATATTTACTAGAGTTAGAAACATAAATAAGCAAATATTTACATGAAACGTGTATTAATTACAGGCGCAGCAGGTTTTCTAGGTTCTCACCTTTGCGAGCGTTTTCTGAAAGAAGGCATGTACGTGATAGGCATGGACAATTTGATAACGGGCGATATGCGCAATATCGAACATCTGATGCCCAATCCGAACTTTGAGTTTTACCACCACGACGTGACCAAATATGTGCATGTTCCGGGTGAGCTCGATTATATCATGCACTTTGCTTCGCCAGCAAGCCCTATCGACTACCTGAAGATCCCCATTCAGACCCTTAAGGTTGGAGCGATGGGGACGCATAACCTCCTAGGACTAGCCCGGGTAAAGAAAGCACGTTTCATTATTGCATCGACCTCCGAGGTGTATGGTGATCCATTGGTACATCCTCAAACCGAAGACTATTGGGGGCATGTGAACCCCATAGGGCCTCGCGGATGCTACGACGAGGCTAAGCGGTATCAGGAAGCCATTACGATGGCCTATCACCGTTACCATGGCATCGAAACTAGGATTGTTCGTATCTTTAATACCTATGGTCCTCGGATGCGCCTCAACGACGGCCGGGTTTTGCCTGCCTTCATCGGACAGGCCCTTAGGGGCGAAGACCTTACCGTATTTGGCGACGGCTCTCAGACCCGGTCGTTCTGCTATGTAGACGACCTCGTAGAGGGTATTTACCGCCTGTTGCTGAGCGACTACGCCCTGCCTGTTAACATAGGGAACCCAGCCGAGATTACCATCAAGGAGTTTGCCGAGGAGATCATTAAACTGACCGGTACGGAGCAAAAAGTTATCTATAAGCCCCTCCCTCAGGACGATCCCAAGCAGCGCCAGCCCGATATTACTAAGGCCCAGGAAATATTAGGATGGGAGCCTAAGGTATTACGGGAAGAAGGGTTAAAAATCACCTACGATTATTTCCGGAACCTGCCCACCGAACGGCTTTATGAAGAGTCGAACCATAGGGGCTTTGAAGGTTTTAGCCAAGATAAGTAAGTATATTAAAGTAAAAAGAGGCCGTTTCAGATGAAACGGCCTCTTTTTATATGCTAAATATTAAATTCTATACCTCCATAATCTCCTTTTCCTTCAGGGAAAGGATCTGCTCTACTTTGGCAATAAAGCTATCGGTAAGCTTTTGTACCTTGTCTTCGCTCTGCTTAACCAAGTCTTCGGCTACGCCTTCTTTGGTTAATTTACGCAAGGCGTTATTGGCATCCTGACGGATGTTACGAATGTTTATCTTTGCCGTTTCTATCTCTGCTTTGGCTCTTTTTACGAGTTCACGACGTCGCTCTTCATTGAGCGGGGGAACGGATATACGAATCATTTCGCCATCGTTGGAGGGGGCAAAACCTAGGTTTCCATTGCGAATTGCCTTTTCGATATCATTGATGATTTTCTTTTCAAAAGGCCTGATCGCGATCGTACGAGCATCAGGGGTATTGATGGTGGCCACATTTTGAATGGGCGTCATTGAACCATAGTATTCGATCTGAAGGCCCTCTAGCATTTGAGGAGTAGCTTTTCCAGCCCTTATTTTACCCAATTCGATCAATAAGTGCTTAATGGCCCCATCCATAGTTTGCTGGGCATCTTCCAGATATAATTCTATTTCTTCCATTACTATTATTTATTTTAGCGTTAGTTCGATATTAAGGTCCCCACCGTTTTACCCATCACCAGGTCGAATAGGTTTCCTGGCTTGTTCATGTCGAATACGATGATCGGCACATTGTTTTCCTTACATAAGGTAAATGCCGTGAGATCCATGATCTTTAGATTTTTATTGAGGGCTTCGTCGAAAGTTAGCCTGTCGTATTTGGTAGCCTGAGCATCTTTTTCCGGATCGGCCGTATACACTCCGTCTACGCGTGTTCCTTTCAGTACCACTTCGGCCTCCGATTCTACCGCTCTAAGCCCCGCCGTGGTGTCGGTAGTAAAGTAGGGGTTTCCAGTTCCGGCGCCAAAAATTACGACTCTGCCCCGCTCCAAATGGCGAATGGCCCTTCTACGAATGAGGGGCTCGCACACTTGCTCCATTTTTATGGCCGACATGAGTCTGGTTTTTAGGCCATGTTTCTCTAGAGAACTCTGAACGGCCATACCATTAATTACCGTGGCTAACATGCCCATATGATCGCCTTGTACCCGATCGATACCAGACTTCTCTACGGATGCTCCTCTGAAAATGTTACCACCTCCTATCACCACGGCCACCTGAACTCCAGCATCTGCGATTTTTTTGATTTCAACCGCATAGTTATCCAGAATATTAAAGTCAATTACCTGACCTTTGTCTCCTCCATTGAGGGCCTCTCCGCTTAGCTTTAGCAGTATCCGTTTATATTTCAGTTGTGACATGTTATCGTTTTGCTGTTTATTTCTCGTAAAAATAATGTTAGTGTATCCAGAAAACCAAGTTATTTACTGAAACTCCATCAATACCTGGTTTTTTTCGACTATATCACCGGCTTTAACCTTAATAGACTTTACCGTGCCACTTCCATTGGATTTAAGTACATTTTCCATTTTCATGGCTACCAGCACCAAGAGGTTATCTCCAAGGCTTATATGCTCACCTTCTGCCTTATAAATGGCCTGGATGAGCCCTGGCATAGGGGCCCTGAGTACATTAAGCTTTTTGGCGGTGCCTGTCTGCATTCCCATGGCCGTCAGCAACAGGTCGAGCTCATCTTTTAGCTCAGTACGAATCTCTACTCCATTGATCAGCAATGTGGCCGACTTGTCGGCTGTGGAGTGCTCCACCACCAAAATGTCGAAAGAGTGATGCCTCCATATCAGATGAAAATGGTGGTCGTTGAGGCGTACCAAGTCGCCCGTAAAGGGCTGGTCATCTATCATGAGCTCCCTCCCTTTAACGGAGAGTTGGAAGATTTGTGGTTCAGTCGTACTGCTGTCGGATACCTTTATTTTTAGCATGCCCATTCCTGATAATGTTCTTTCACTTCTTGCAGGATCTGACAAATCTCGTCGTAGGACATAGACTCTACCAAACGCATGCGGAAGGGTTTGAAATGATCCATTCCCCTGAAATAATTGGTATAATGGCGGCGCATCTCCAGAATTCCTAGGACGGGTCCTTTCCAACGGATGGAGAAGTCCAGGTGTTTCTGACAGGTGGCTACCCGGTTGGCCAAGGTTGGCAGGGCCCTTCGGGTTCCCGTCCTGACGTAATGCTTGATGTCGTCGAAGATCCAGGGGTTGCCAATAGAGGCTCGCCCAATCATGATACCATCTACCCCATAGCGGTTTTTGTACTCCAGGGCTTTCTCTGGGGAGTCGATGTCCCCATTTCCGAATATAGGAATTTGGATGCGACTGTTCTCTTTTACTTTAGCAATGAGCGACCAGTCGGCCTCGCCTTTATACATTTGCACCCTGGTACGCCCATGGATGGAGAGGGCCTGAATGCCGATGTCCTGAAGGCGCTCGGCTACCTCGGTAATGTTTTTGGTCGATTCGTCCCAGCCCAGTCGGGTTTTGACGGTTACCGGCAGTGGGGTGGACTTGACAACGGCCTCAGTCATCCGCACCATTTTGGGGATGTCCTGTAACAAGGCGGCTCCAGCGCCCTTGCAGGCGACATTCTTGACGGGGCAGCCATAGTTGATGTCGATCAGGTCGGGGTTGACTTGCGTAGCGATGTCGGCACAGGAGCCCATCGTTTCGATATCGCTGCCAAACAGCTGAATGCCTACGGGCCTTTCATATTCGAAAATGTCGAGCTTTTTTCGACTCTTCACCGCATCCCTTATAAGACCTTCTGAGGATACAAATTCGGTATACATCAGGTCGGCTCCATGTTCCTTACACACTGCCCGAAATGGGGGATCGCTTACGTCCTCCATGGGAGCGAGTAAGAGTGGGAAGTCCCCTAATTCTATTTTTCCGATTTTCACCATGTTCTTAAACAAATAGCCGTACGAACGGCTTCATTTTGATCCTGCCAGCCTGGGTGGAATGCTCCTTTCAGTATGGGCAATATTTTTACAATACAGAATAAGCTGTAAATTTACATCAATTATGCTTAAAAATTCTCCAAATTTGATTGAATCCCGGGTATCTGGTACCGGCGCTAGTTTATTAGTACTGGTGGGCTTCGTGCTTATAGGTATGGCCATAGGTAATTTGCTAGCGCTGATAGGGCTCACTGCCCTCACCGGCACAGGGATGGATGCCACGCCGACATTGATCACTGATCTGATGTTTTCGCCCGAGGAAGTTCCGAATGGTTGGTATTTGATGATGCTCTTTCAAGGTGTCGTACATCTATTTTCTTACCTATTGCCAGCCTTGCTTTTTATATATTTTATTGAAAGAAAAAGTATGGAGGGAATCAATACCCGCCAGTATACCAGCGGGCGGGTATGGCTGCTTGCAATATTGGTGGTAATATTGTCGATTCCGCTCAATGCGAAGTTTATAGAATGGAATTCGGCCATGCGCTTTCCAGAAGCCCTTTCGGGCTTAGAAAGCTGGATGCGGGAGAAGGAGAATCAGATGGAAGTGCTTACCAAATTCCTGACTACCTACACCCAAGTGGGGCAATTGCTTATCGCCATGGTGGTGGTGGTACTGCTGCCTGCCATGGGCGAAGAGCTGGTGTTTAGAGGGGTGATCCAACGGAAGTTGGCTGAGACCGGCAATATTCATATGGCCATTTGGCTGGCAGCGGCCATCTTTAGTGCGATCCATTTTCAGTTTTATGGTTTTATCCCTCGTATGCTCCTTGGTGCCTTATTTGGATATCTCTATTATTGGTCCGGAAATATATGGGTGGCCATCCTGGCACATTTTGTTAATAATGGCTTCGTATTGGTGATGGTCTACTTGAATCATATAAAAGTACTTGAAATAAATATTGAAGAAACGAAAACAATGCCGATATTGATGGTTTTTGCGTCTCTTTTGAGTACGGCATACATTTTGTACCGAATAAAAACGGCCCCTTCTAAGGGGTGATATCTATTAGAACACCAAATTATTATTGTCCTTACTATGGAAGAAAGTTGGAAAAGAGTATTTAGAAGTGAACGATTGATAAGGGCTGAGATCATGCGCGAAAAATTGGAACAGGAAGAGATCCCCGCCGTGATTTTGAACAAACAGGATAGTAGTTACCCTTTTTTAGGAAATATTGAAGTTCATGTGCGTACTTCTGATTTTGACAATGCCCAAATAATCGTAAAAAATAATGAGTCGCTTGAACAACCTGAGTAATCTACAACAAAGGACTATTACTGGACTCATAGGAGTATTTATTGTTATAGGTTGCATCCTTTACAGCGATTGGACCTTTTTCTTGCTGTTCTGTACCATTAGCGGGCTCACGCAGATGGAGTTTTATAAGCTCCTTGGCCTGGATGGGAATCAACCGCTCACTTATTACGGTACTTTCTGTGGTACATTTTTAATAGGTTTGACGTATCTAATAGAACTGGGCATTGTACCCTTCGAAAATTACTTTTTGATCAGCCCGGTGCTGTCCATGATTTTTTTTATAAAACTTTATAAAAAGCGAGATCTCAAACCTTTTATGAATATTGGCTTTACCTTCCTGGGTATTATTTACGTGGCCTTGCCTTTTTCTTTGATTATAGTGTTGGCTTTGAGCGGGCCTTCCTATAATTACGAAATTATTTTGGGGAGTTTATTGCTCCTCTGGGCCTCGGATATCGGGGGGTATTTTGCTGGTACTAAGTTTGGTCGGAGGAAATTGTTCGAGCGGATTTCTCCAAAGAAGTCCTGGGAGGGAGCCATGGGGTCTGCGGGTTTTGCAGCCATTATAGCCTTCTTTTTGGGGTTGTACTTCACCTCTTTTGCACCCTGGAAATGGTACTGCATAGGGGCAATTATGGTAGTAGTGGGTACTTATGGTGACTTGGTCGAATCCCTATTTAAGCGGAGCATCGCCATCAAGGACTCCGGTACGAGTATTCCAGGGCATGGGGGTTTTCTGGATCGCTTCGACGGCCTTTTGCTTTCAGCACCCTTTATTGTTACCTTTATAAAGTTGTTTCCCTAGTCCTGGAAAAAGCGGTAGGACTAGTATTTTTTGGACAGGCTATACGGCTAGATCCAAAATTTTAAAGTTATTATATTCTTAACCCATCAGTCATTCGTTAATGAGGTGACTGATAATTTGAAATTGGAATGAAGTTAAATATTGTATCGTTGGTATTAATACTCGGTCTTTTGTTGGTAGGAGAGGACCTTCGAGCTCAAGGGGAACAAAAAGCCATCATTTTTTCCGGTATTGTGGTAGGGGGTAAGTCTAGTGAGCGCCTTCCTGGAGCATACATATTCATTCCCAGAGCCGGAAAGGGTACTCTGGCCGATGCCGGTGGTTCTTTTACCATTCCGGTCTTCCCCGGCGACAGTATCGTCTACAGCTATGTAGGATACAAAAAGCAGTATCATGTGATCCCCAGAGGGTATAAGTCCAATACTTATTCGGCTATTGTGGCCATGCAGGAGGATGTTCAGCTGCTCTCCGAAGTGAAGATCTATCCGTACGCCACCGAGGAGGAATTCAAGAAGGCCTTTTTAGCGCTGAAACTTCCAGACCAAGCCGATAGAGATGCCTTGGCGCGTAGTACCGATATCGACTACATTAACAGGATGGCCTCCCAAGTCCCTAATAATGCCCAAACCAACTACCGGTATACCATGGATCAACAAATGTTTGGTAGGGAGTCGTCGACCAATAAAAACTTTGCCACCACATTCCCCTTCTTAAACCCATTTGCCTGGTCGAATTTTATTAAATCGGTTAAGAATGGAGACTTGAAAAAGAAGGACTTCCGGCGCGATTTGGGCAATACCCCTCGTGAGAATATCACCCGTCAGGATTTTTTACCATCTTCCGATGAAGATAAGGAATACAAAAAGAAAATAGAGTAGGGGTCCCCCCCTCCCCCTATTTGGCCAAATAGGGGAGCAACTGTAGGGATTGGTTCTTAAAAACGGCATAGTGCCTTTGGCTTACCCATTCCCCAAGGTTAATGTACCGGCTGGTGTCGTTCACAGGGAGGTCGAGTACCAGGTGTCGATGACCAAACACATAGTAATCGTGATGTTGATGGTTTTCTACCTCCTTGCAATATTGTAGCAACCATTCCCGGTCCGCTCCCATAAACTTTTCCTCCCCTTTGTTGACGTTGGCTATTCGGCTACGCTTGGACCACTCTTTGGCTATCCAGATGCCTACATCGGGGTGGACGAAGCGAAAAAGCCCCTGGAATAGCCGATTTTCGAACACTTTCTTAAGAAATTTGTAGGTATGATCGCCCGGCCCTAAGCCGTCGCCGTGGCCTACCAATAGTGTTTTGGGGGGCTGGCTGGCCTCAATAATTTCAAAGGATACCGGATTGCGGTAAATAGTGGCCCCCAACTCCTCACTAAGATATCCCGACATCCACATATCATGGTTCCCTGTGAATATGATGAGCTCTATACCTTCATCGGCCATCTCCGCAAGTTTGCCTAGCAGCCTTATGGAGCCCTTTGGGACCGCCTGCCGGTATTCGAACCAGAAATCGAAAATATCACCGACCAAAAAAACGACCTGAGCGTCGGATCGGGTGCTTTCTAACCATTTTACGATCTTTTGTTCCCGCTCCCGGCTGGTGAGCAGGTCGGGTACGCCCAAATGATAATCGGAGGAAAAATAAAGTCGTTTGCCCTCCTTGAGTGTGATACTTTGCTTTTTGAAATGAAAATCCATGAATCGAATCGGTATGGTGCGCAATTTACAATCTTCTGATTAATCAGCCTAAAAGAACATATCCGATTCAATTCGTGCCTGTTACTAAGTCGATATGGGAATGGGGGGCGAAATATTGTATTTTTATAGGTGTATTTTAAACTGAAATCCAATTTTGTAACGATTCAACAACATGAAAAATCCAACACTATTATTGATAATGATATTATGTGCGGGTATGAGCGCGCATGCTCAGATAAGAATCAATGACCCGGGAAAGGTAGTAGAACGCCAAGCCGAAAACCGGGCCAATAGGAAGATAGACCAGGCGGTTGATAAGGGATTTGATAAAATAGAGGAGGGCATAGGAAGCTTGTTTAAAAAGAAAGATAAAAAGAGTAAGAACGACGGCGAAAGTCAGACGGAGCAGACAGATTCGGAAACCAACACGGGGGCGGCATCGGCCGCTAGCTCCGGAGATGCGGCCCCAGGAACCATGCCCAAGCCAACTTTACAGTCCTATGGTAAATTTGACTTTATACCAGGAGAAAAGGTGGTAGCTATGGAAGATTTTTCGCAAGATGCCGTGGGCGATTTTCCAGCCAAATGGAATACCAATTCGTCGGGGGAGATTGTAACCATAGAGGGCACCGAAGGGAAATGGCTTATGCTGGGGCCCGACGGGGTGTTTTATCCGGAGTTTATCAAGAGCTTACCCGATAACTTTACCCTAGAGTTCGACCTGGCCTGTACTTCCGAAATGAGCTATTATACGGCGCGGTTAAGGACGGTAATTGCACAGGTTGCTAGCCCTATGGAAGAGTTTGGCCACTGGGGGACCTATAACGGATATAAGAAGGACGCCGTAGAGGTAGGGTTGCACCCTAAAGATGCGGGTGGAGATCAAGGAAATACGGCCTTTGTAGTGTTTGGTGGACAAGCCGGCCAGGAGTTTATGCAAAACGAAAAGAGCTTCCCCGCTTTTCATGTTCCCGACCATAACCTGGTGAAGGTATCTATTTGGAGGCAGAAAACCCGCCTTCGACTGTATGTCGACGATTATAAGGTATGGGATTTGCCGAGGGCTTTCGTTCCTGAAACCAAATATAATTTCATTGCCTTTGCCAACGGAGGGTACTCGGTGGAGTCGGATCGGTATTTTATTTCTAATATCCGCCTGGCAGTAGGGGCTCCTGATACCCGTAGTAAGCTGATCACCGAAGGGAAGTTCTCGACCACCGGGATACTCTTCGATGTAAATTCGGCTAATATTAAGGCGGAGTCGTATGGGGTGCTTAAAGATATTGCTGGAGTTTTGAAAGAAAATGCAGCAGTGAAAGTGAAAATCATAGGCCACACCGACTCCGATGGCGACGATGCCAACAATTTGGCGTTGTCCAAAAAACGGGCTGAGTCGGTCAAAGAGGCTTTGGCGGCCGATTTTGGTATCGATAAGGCACGGATGGAGACCGATGGCAAGGGAGAGTCGGAGCCCGCTTCGCCCAATACTACCTCAGAGGGCAAGGCCAATAACCGCCGGGTAGAGTTTATAAAGCTATAGAGGATTTCAGGAAAATGACCAACTTTGTAGCTTCATATATCGATGATGTTTTCTATGATCAAAACAAAGTTCATTTTTTTGTTCGCCATCTGGCTAGGCATCATGCCAGGCCTGATGGCGCAACCTTCCGAAAAATTGGGGACCGATACCAAGCGATCCCAGCTATGGAAACCGGAACGGGGGCAGTATTATTTTAGCCATAAATTGGTCTTCGATTTTGAACAAAAAATGGAAGGGCAAAAAGGAACCGTGGAAGTGTACCTAGACCCCAAAACGGGCACGCTAGGCTTCGTCAAATCGAGCTCATTTGGAGGTACGGCCCCAGAATTCGATTTTATACTGGCCTTTCCCAACGGAACGTATGTGTCCTGTGGGGTCGATGAGGGTGGGAAAAAATACCGTGTAAAGCAATTGGTGGAGGAGGTGACTCCCGATACAGAAACCGCCCAGCAAAAAAAAGCCGATTTTGAGGCTTTCTGTACGCCTAGCGGCAGCAATAGACTCGTGTATGGCTGGCCTTCGGAAGAGTATGTGAGAGCATACCCAAGGTCCGAAACCACCGATCAGCTATGGCTAGCCACTACTCCCTTCAAAATTGCCCAGCTCTATGGCTTTGAGCTGATGGAAGGTACGGCGAGCTTGCCGATATCTTTCGATTTTATTGATTTGCTGGGCTCCAACCAGTTGCTTACCTCTTACGAGTCGAAGGAGGTGGTGATCAGGCTAAGGGAAATGGTGGCTCATCCGCTTACCCTGCAGACAACCCCCTATCGCGAATTGAAACTAGCCGATTGATGCCTTTGGCAGGATGTACTAAATACTTAGGGAGCGAACGGGTAGGCAAAGCCGGCCCGTTCGCTCCCTAAGTGGATAAGGGCTACTGGTTGTCCTCCGAAGTGGGGGTGGACCGCTCCGCTAGCACTTCCGACAGTGGTCTTAGATTGGCAGGAATCTCCTCTTCTTGCTCTTCGTCGGCCGAGTAAGGGAATACATCCAATATCGGCGTTAAGTTAATGTCTGTTATTTCGTAGGGAATCAACATGGTCTTGAGGCTGTCGGTCATACGCTCCAAGGCCTGGTGAATGCCGTCGGCGTTGATTAGCATATAGTTGACGACCTTTTTTTCTTTCCCGCTTCTTTCATCGACTGAGAAATAGATGACCTTCACCTTAAACCATTGCTCTCCCGTTTCGTAGGTAAACAAATCGGCCAGGCGCATTTTAGAGATGCTCATGACAGAAAAGTCGCTGGCACCAGTCACGATTTGGCTGTAAAGCCTGGCCTCGGATTCGGTATACGACACCGCATCCACCAAATAGGCTTCATTGGTGGTCTTCAAACTTCCTGCCTCATCTTCCTTTTGATATCGAATCTTCCCTAAATACCAACTTGCCATCCTGTTATTTTTGATATGAGTGTTAAAAATGCAAAGGTATATCCTTCTACCTAGGCTTGCAAACGGTTTGGGGGTGGAGTGGGCAAATCGACGGGCTAAAAAGAAAGGGATTAAATGGAACAATCTGGATATCCGTTATGCGTTGTGCACTGGACTTTTTATCTTGCGCAAATTTTAAAGATCAACATGAAAAAAACACTATACATCGTGGCTGTTTTGGCCGTAGTAAGCTTACTGTCTGCCTGTGGCGTGAGTAAGCAGGTATCCGAAGCGAAGACCTTTGGAGAATGTAAATATGACCTGGCTTCTATCGACAGCGTATACCTGGCCGGAATAAGCATACAGGAGTTCAGGGATATCAAAAGTATTAGCGATTTCGATCTGGCCAAATATCCTAAATTAGGCCTGGCATTGTTGCGGAAAGATATACCCCTTAACCTGCGGGTAAATCTGGACATCACCAACCCCACTCGGAAAAGGGCCGCTGTTAACCAGATTGAATACAAGGTGCTTTTGTCCAAAAATGAGATTTTTAATGGCTACTTAAGCCGGCTTATCGAGGTGATGCCCGGTACGGGAAGCACGCGTGTGCCTATTCAGCTCAAAGCCAACGTGTATGACCTGGTTAGTAATAATGAAACCCGCGACGAATTAATCAATATGATATCGGCCTTGAGCGGTAAAAAAGATACCGATCCCACCAAATTTGTAGTAAAAGTGAAGCCTACCCTCGACTTAGCCGGGAAAAGCCTGAACTACCCTGGGTATATTACCTTTGAGAAGGCCATTACCGCCGAGATGATAACAGGGGTGTCAAAATAACCGTAGCAAAATTCGATTTCGATCGGCGACCTGGCTTTTAGGAAAGTATTTGGCACGCTGCATCCCTATTGACTTACCAGTAACAGAATCCTATATGCCTTCGGAATGGTTTTACATCTGAGGGCATTTTGGTTGCTAAACAACCGTATGACGATACCAGATATTTTTATGAACAATCCGTATTTTCCGCAGTATGTGGAACTAGTTATTCTTTTGGTAGGAATGTTTGGCCTAAGTTTTGTGGTCCCTTCGCTTCGTTCCTTACGGACAGCCGCCGGGGTATCTCTTATCTTTCTACCGATCGTTTACTTTTTTGCTCTGTTAGTAACTTACGTTAGTCCGGTTCCCTTTACCGACGATTATAATTTGTTTGAAACCATATCCAAGCTCCATCGCGCCCAGGATTTGGCCAGCTTTTGTAGTGCCTTGTTCGAGCAGGTCAATCAGCACCGTTTTGCCTTCGAACGGCTGGTGATGCTGGCTATGTATTACAGCACCGGAACCGTAAGTGTGCCCGTATTGGTTTTTATTGGCAACCTGTTTATGCTGGGCGTTTTGCTGTTGATTTATCTTATCTTCAAGTCGGAGCGTATCCATTGGCATTATTTCATACCGGTGCCTTATATGTTGTTTAATCTGGTATACAGTGAAAACGCGTATTGGGGGATAGCCGCCATACAGAATACCCCGTTAATTTTTATGGCATTCTTGTCGGTGTATGGCCTGAGCCGCTCGGGCCGAGGCGGATGGTTCCTCGGCTTTTTTGCCGCCTTGGTTACCACTTTTATCAGTGGTAGTGGCTTGCTGACTTGGATCATTGGGGCTCTGTTTTTGGCATTTAAAAGGAAATATAAACGACTGGTAGTGTGGGTGATGCTGACTATAGCCGTGGTTATTTTTTACTTTACCTACGATTATACCATCATTCAGTCCGATAACGAAAGTGTATTAAGGCATCCTTTCTACAACCTGCTATTACTATGGGGTTTTTGGGGCAACGCCCTGTATCTGAATGTCCCGCATCCCTTGGTCAATTATTTCCATGCCGATATGGTTTGGTGTGCAGTATTAGGATTCGTTTTTACCATCATTCTGCTTTTCTGGCTGCTTCGGATCGTCACCATGCCCAAGCTTACCTGGACGTTTTGGTTCCTATTAGGAGCCGCTATGTTTATCATGGGGACTGGAGCGATGTTCGTCATTAGCCGTCCTTCAGGAGGCTTTTTTATGTATGGAGGTGCCATATTCTCTAGACGTTATATGATATTCGGAGTGGTATTGCTCGCTCTGATGTATACCTGTGTGTTGGTCATGCTAAAAAAATCGCCAAGAGGGTTACTCGTCTCTGGTGTTTTGAGTTTTTTGGGGGTAATTTCCTTACATTTTTGTAGCTACTACCTCACGCTGGTCGACTTACGGCAGTCGTACGAATCTTTGGCCCTCGATGGCTATTATTGGCGCGAGTATAATACCTTCCTCACCCAGGGAGATAAATATGGGGATGTGCCCTTCTGGAATCATCCTACGCGTATGAAACAACTCATGGAGGCCATCTCTGAGGACGGGATCAGCAAGGTGAACGTTGCTCCGTCAGCCGAAAATTTCTTGAATTTTGCGAAGCATAATACGGCGCAAAGACCCTTTTTAGGGGAATTTAAAGTCCGTTCGGAGGTTCGGACCGATTGGACCAACCTAGCCTCCGATTTCTTAACCTTGGAGGCGAGTCCACTGGGAGCAGAGCAGGTGAAATATTTTGTGCTTAAAGATAGCACCCATACCCTTCTGCTTCCTGCAGTTCCTAAGCCGCTCGATTGGTGGAGTATGTTTTTGCAAAACCGATATTATAGCGATACCTATCAATATGGGTTATATCGGATGAAACTACCCGCCAGTAATAGAAGCTATGCCGTTTGGTTAGTAACCAACGACGATCAGTATTGGAACACCAACAAGTCCTTAAATATTCATTAAAAATAACGATTCGAAGAATCATGGAAATACTTACCTATAATGTCAATGGCATTAGAGCAGCCATAAAAAACGGATTGATAGACTGGTTGAGTCAGCACAATTTCGATATTTTATGTTTTCAGGAAGTGAAAGCTACTCCCGACCAGGTCGATCTTAGCCCATTCGAAGCTTTGGGCTACAAGCTGGTGGGGTGGCATGCTGCCGAGAAAAAAGGATATAGTGGGGTAGCCATCTTTTCGAGAATCCCAGCCGATTATATTTCTTCAGGGATGCAGATCCCCGTTTACGATAGTGAAGGACGCATTTTACGGGCCGACTTTGGAGATGTTACCCTGTTGAATTGTTATTTTCCATCGGGTACGACCGGGGATATCCGCCAAACCCTTAAAATGAAGTTTTTAGCCGATTTTTTGATCTGGGTAGAAGCGCTGAAGAAGGAACGCCCCAATGTCGTAATCTGTGGGGACTATAATATCGCACATACCGAAATGGATATTCATAATCCCAAGGGCAATCAAAAGTCGTCGGGGTTCTTGCCCGAAGAGCGGGAGTGGATGACCCAATGGTTCGCCGCCGGAAACATTGATACCTTCAGGCATGTAAATCCTGAACTCGTCCAATACAGCTGGTGGACCTACCGGGCAGGAGCCAGGGCCAACAACAAAGGGTGGCGTATTGACTATATATCCGTTTCAGAGCCATTGAAGGGGCGTATTCTGGGTAGCCGGCAGTTTAACGACGCTGTTCATTCCGACCATTGTCCGGTATGGCTCGACCTCCAATTCCCTTCCTAAAGAAACGTATCTGGCTACTTAATACCCAAGCTTAAACCATCGAGATTTGTACCGTTATTTTTTAATATATAAGCCTTTTGGTATGTTGTCGCAGTTCACTAAGGAGGGCGAGCACCCCACCCTGGCCGACTTGGAGTACGAATTTGACAAAGATATATATCCCGTGGGTAGGCTCGATGCTGACAGCGAGGGAATGTTGCTACTGACCAACGACAATTTTCTAAAGACAAAGCTTCTCGATCCCAAAAACAAACATTCTAAAACCTACTATAGCCAAGTGGAGGGGGATATTGATGAGCCGGCATGCGTAATGCTTAGGAAAGGGGTGTCTATTTCGATAAACGGAAAGCGTTATAAGACCCTACCCGCCGGAGCCGAACTCCTACCAGAGCCCACACTTCCTGAGCGAAACCCACCTGTACGCTTCCGAAAAAACATACCGACCTCCTGGGTCGCATTAACGCTACATGAGGGCAAAAACCGTCAGGTGCGTAAGATGACCGCCGCCGTAGGCTTCCCTACGCTTCGTCTAGTACGCTGGTCCATAGGGGCTATACGGCTGTCGGACTTTGACCTGCTCCTGCCCGGAATGGTCGTGGAGCTTCGTAAAGCCGATATTGCCGCTTTGTATCGCTGACGATAATTTTGGGGTATTCCCTGCCAAATCTTGCCAAACCAGATAGAAGAGTTAATTTTGTGGTTACACAATTTCAAAATAAGATTCATTGGCAAAGGCAAAGAAAGAGACTCCCCTTAGTAAGCAGTACAACCAGATTAAGGCCAAATATCCCGGAGCGTTGCTGCTCTTTAGGGTAGGCGATTTCTATGAAACATTCGGCGAAGATGCCATAAGGGCATCCAAAATCCTGGGAATAGTACTTACCAAGCGTAATAATGGAGGAGCCCATGAGGAATTGGCCGGTTTCCCGCATCATTCACTGGACAACTACCTGCCCAAATTGGTAAGGGCTGGGGAGCGTGTGGCCATTTGCGACCAACTGGAGGATCCGTCTACGGCCAAAGGGATCGTGAAGCGTGGAGTTACCGAACTTGTAACGCCCGGGGTGTCTATGAACGACAACGTGCTGGACCTGCGCCGTAACAATTACTTAGCAGCGGTGCATATTGGTGGCGACGACTTATACGGTGTAGCCTTCTTGGATATGTCGACTGGGGAGTTTATGACCTCCCAAGGCCATGCCGCCTATGTCGACAAAATGCTGCAAGGGTTCTCTCCTTCGGAGGTGCTCTATTGTAAGAAAAATAAGGCCGAATTCAATAACCTCTTCGGAGGGAAGTTTCATACCTTTCAGCTAGAGGACTGGTGTTTTGGCTATGACTACGGGTATGAGCAACTTACGACCCACTTTCAGACGACCACGCTCAAAGGCTTTGGGATCGATAATTTGCCCATGGGCATTATTGCCGCTGGCGTTATCCTGCACTACCTCCGCGAAACGGAGCATCGGGAAGTAGGCCATATTGGCAACGTCACCAGGCTAGAAGAGGAGAAGTATGTATGGCTCGATCGATTTACGATCCGGAATCTCGAACTGGTGTATCCGCAGCAAGAAGGAGGGGTGCCCCTCATCCAGATCCTAGACCATACCGTAACGCCCATGGGGGCGCGTATGCTCCGAAAATGGGTGGTGCTTCCCCTCAAAGACCGGGCGCCGATAGAGGAAAGGCTGAATACGGTGGCTTATTTCTTAGGAAATCCAGAGCTTCACGAAGGGCTTATTCACGCCATGAAGCAAATGGGCGACTTAGAGCGGCTGATATCCAAAGTAGCCGTAAGGCGTATCAACCCTCGGGAGCTGGTGCAGCTGAAAAGATCCCTCAGCCAAATAGGTCCTATCAAAGATCTGCTCAGCCAGCTGCGCAGTAGTGGCGAAATAGACAAATCCAGTACGGTAAAAGCCACCCTGAACCGCTATATCGATCAGCTCAATACCTGTAGTTTTTTGGTAGAAAGAATAGAAAAAGAGCTGAGAGACGACGCCCCGATACTGTCCAATCAAGGTAAAATGATACGGTCGGGGGTCGATGCCGAGCTCGACGAACTTCATGCGATCTCCTACGAAGGCAAGGACTATCTGGTAAAACTGCAAAATCGCGAAATGGAGCGTACGGGCATAGGATCGTTGAAGATTGCCTATAACCGGGTCTTTGGGTATTATCTGGAAGTAACGCATGCCCATAAGGACAAGGTGCCCTCCGACTGGATTCGTAAACAAACCCTTGTCAATGCTGAGCGCTATATTACCCCCGAACTGAAGGAGTATGAAGAGAAAATACTCAATGCTGAGGATAGGATCAATGCCATCGAATTTCGGTTGTTCAACGATATCGTCCTCACGGCATCCGAATATATTAGCACGATTCAGCAAAACGCCTTCGTTATTTCGACCTTAGATACCCTCAGTTCCTTTGCCACCGTGGCCAGGAAGCATCATTATACCAAACCGGTATTGACGGAGGGTAAAGAGCTGGACATAAAGGCAGGACGGCATCCGGTGATTGAACAACAATTGCCCGTAGGAGAGTCCTATATTCCTAACGACCTATATTTGGATGACAATACCCAACAGATCATCATTATTACTGGTCCCAACATGGCGGGTAAGTCTGCCCTTTTGCGGCAAACAGCCCTTATCGTGCTCATGGCACAGATGGGGAGCTTTGTCCCTGCTAGTGCCGTTACGATGGGTATTGTCGATAAGATTTTTACTCGGGTAGGGGCTAGCGATAACCTCAGCCGGGGAGAGAGTACTTTTATGGTCGAAATGACCGAGACGGCGAGTATCCTCAACAACCTGAGCGATAGGAGCTTGGTGCTGATGGATGAAATAGGCCGGGGAACCAGTACCTACGACGGGGTGTCCATAGCTTGGGCCATCACCGAATACCTGCATAGCCAAAAGAAGTTTAAGCCCAAGACCCTTTTTGCGACGCATTATCATGAATTGAATCAGTTGGCCGACGATTTTCCACGTATTAAAAACTTCAATGTGGCGGTCAAAGAGGTAGATAATAAGGTGATATTCCTGCGGAAGCTCAAGCCAGGTGGCAGTGCCCATAGTTTTGGTATACACGTGGCGCAGATCGCCGGTATGCCTCAGCCGATCGTGCTTAGGGCCAGCGAAATCATGCAACATCTCGAGAAGGACCATAAGGCGGAGCATCATAAGAAAAAAATGAAGGAAGTTCCTAAAAATAACTACCAACTGAGTATTTTCGAGCCCGCCGACCCGCGTATGGAAGAGCTAAAAGAAAAGATCGGGGCGTTGGATGTCAACACCTTATCGCCCATCGAAGCCTTATTGAAGCTGAATGAACTTCAAAAGTTACTTCAAAAATAGAAGTGTAATTATCCTATATCCTTAAATTTTATAAATGAAAAATTCCACCCGATTTCAGTTAATGGCCATGATGTTCCTCTTATACTTCGTATGGGGATCGTGGTATGGTCAAATGAGTAAGTATATGTTTACTCAGCTAGGGGCTACTGGCCAGCAAGTAGGGAATGCCTATGCCGCATTTTCGATAGCCATGATCATCGCTCCCTTTTTTGTCGGGATGATCGCCGACCGTTACTTTGCCGCCCAAAAGGTATTGGGGGTACTCAGCCTGGCTGGAGCAGGCCTACTGTACTTCCTGACGGGTGTTACCGATGCCGACACCTTCTTTTGGGTCATTCTAGCCTATTGTATCACCTTCGCGCCTACCATGGCCCTTACCACCTCCATTGCCATGCAGCAGGTGCAGGACTCCGAGAAGGAGTTTCCGGCCATTCGGGTGATGGGAACCGTGGCGTGGATCGTCGTGAGTAATATCATTGGGTTCTATGGCTTTGGCGATAACGTCATGATTTTTAAAATTTCGATGGTGACTGCGGCCGTGTTAGGGGTATATTCTTTCTTTTTGCCAAATACCCCCCCCAAACCGAGTACGAGTACCTCTTTTTCTGACATTTTAGGCCTAGATGCTTTTACCCTGTTTAAGGACCGTTCCTTCGCTATTTTCTTTATCTCTTCCCTGCTGATCTGTATTCCATTGTCGTTTTATTATGCCATGGCCAACCCATCTTTGACAGATGCTGGAATGACCAACGTAGAAAATAAAATGTCACTGGGCCAAGCCTCGGAGGTAGTATTTATGCTCCTTATTCCTTTGGCATTTAGAAAGCTTGGTGTAAAGTGGATGCTAATCGTTGGGCTTATTGCATGGATTGTAAGATTTATTGGATTTGGCTATGGGGACGTTAACACCGAATGGTTGCTGTATTTGGCCATTATTTTACATGGCGTATGCTATGACTTTTTCTTTGTGACGGGCCAGATTTATACGGATAGCAAGGCCGGTGAAAAATACCGTTCTTCAGCTCAGGGATTGATCACCATTGCAACCTACGGTATTGGTATGGCTATAGGGTCGTCATTAGCCGGATTGGTGGCCGACCATTATACCGTGGATGGTATAAAAGATTGGTCGAGCATCTGGATGGTGCCCGCAGGGATATCGGCCATTGTCTTAGTACTGTTTATCCTGTTTTTTAAAGACAATAAAGTAAAGGCCGCCAATTAAGGAAAAGGTCAATAACCGCTGTCGGTCAATACTTCTGGTGCCTCCGCTAGTGGTTATATGGGTCCTGTTATTGGAATGAGGACCCGGCCAAGCATACCTATCGAAGGTAAAGGAGCCTAAACAAACAGAACCGACTGAAGCCTTGCTCCGGTCGGTTCTGTTTGTTTATAGCTATAAAGATTAGTACCAGTCGTCGTTAAAGTCGGTATTACGACCACGACGAGAGTCACCTCTTTTTGAACCCATATTTTTCTTGCCTTCTCCACGGCCTTTGCCATAGTCTTTGTAACGGCTGCCACCTGCAGGCTTATCGGCGTCGCGAAAGACGCGTTCACCACGTTTTTCCTCGCTTGAAGCCCCAAAATCGGTGTTTCTTTCCGTGCTGGAAGGGGTGTAGCGATCGCCAGAAGATGTAGGCCTAGGATTGGGGCGAGCGGGCCTAGGAGCACTGGCCTCTCTTTTCTGCGCCTCATTGACAACAAGGGGACGACCATGCATTTCCGCGCCATTGAGCTGGCTGATTGCGAATCGGGCCTGCTCCTCGTCGGGCATTTCTACGAAACCAAAGCCTTTGCTTTGGCGGGTAATCTTATCGATAATGATTTTTGCGGAGTTTACCTCTCCGTACTTTTCAAAAGCTTCCCGCAGCTCGCTCTCTTTAAGTTTAAAAGAAAGACTCCCTACAAAAATGTCCATACAAAACGCCAGTTTGATTGTTTTAGATTGTGAGATACAAAGATATTTATTTAAGCTGGTAAGCTACCACACTGTTTTTCATAAAAGTGGGTACATATACTATTTTTTTACGATTGTCGTAACCAATGTCCGCTGCATTGATCTTTTCGGCACTGGTGTCGAGTATTTTATTGATGGTCCCATCACTTTTTACGGTGTAGACAGTCCCGGTCCAGCAGCTCACCAGATATTCTCCAGGTTTTATTTCTTGAATACCATCGGTGCTGGGTTCCATTCCTTCCGCTACGATGGTCAGGTTAGTCGCTCCAGAAAGTCTTTTTAGTACGCCGTTGTCAGCAATGAGTAGATCGGTGCCTAAGGCCAATAATCCATTGGGCCTGGTCAGGTTTTCGTGGTAGGTCGTGACCACCCCATCCTGCATTTTGTAAATCTTTTTGGTCTGGGTGTCTGTCACGTATATTGCTCCTTTGGCATCTATGGTCAGATCGTTGAGGAATTTGGCTCCTTCTATCGGGTGCTTTTTAATAATTTCCCCCGTCTTGGTATGGATCTCAACGATCTCGTCTAGATCGGCCACATAGAGGCTGTAACCCATTTTGCCCATGCCCTTGGGGGCGTTCAGGCCCGACACCCAATTATTGTCAATAATATTGCCCTTAAGGTCGACTTTCCCTATGCTACCTTGCCCATCTTTTTCGGAAGCCTTACCATCTATATTGGACACATAGAGTAATTTGTCTTTTGCACTAAATAGCACCGATTCGGGTATGGGGAGCTCGGCCTTGGTTTCCCATAGCTTGGTGAGTTGCCGCTGTGCTTGTACGCAGGTACTAGAAACCCATAGCGTAACTAAGCTGAAAAAGACGTAACGAAGCTTCATAAGAAGTGTTATTGTAAAAATATTTGACCTGAACTTCTGAAATTGTACATTTTAACTAACCAAATTTAGTAAAAAAATGGCCTCGAATATTTATAGATATATTTTATTTTTTTTTAAAAAGTTCATATCCATCCATGCAAGCTAAGGATTGATATCGCCCGATAGGCTAAGGAGGGTAGGAATGGGCTCCTAAATGAAAACGATAGATCCTCCATTTTTTAATTTGATGGTAACCTAAAGAAACCAAATACTTGATAGTCAAATAGGTAGTTCCATTTTGTTTGAAGCTATGATATAAAGCAAGTTCAATGCTTTTTCTTGGTTTAGTAACTTCACTTCAGCCTCACTCCATGATGGATTCGAACCAGAGCAGACTCAATCCCAACGCCACTGCCGATGCCTGAGCGGAGTCGAAGGCAGAAGGCGAAGGCAAAAGCAAAAGGTAGTTTTGTAGTATTGCTGGTTTCGACTCCGCTGGTTTCGGCTCCGTTCAACCGGCGGGTAGGTGCCGATGCCTGAGCGAAGTCGAAGGCGAAGGCGAAGGCAGAAGGCGGAAGGCAAAGGCAACAATGTCCCCATACAAAATTAAAGCCTATGAAAGGATATATGTACATATTGAAGTGCGCTGACGAGAGCTATTATACTGGCAGTACCAATAATTTAGAGCTGCGTTTTCAGCAACACCAAAATGGTGAAGGCGCCAATCATACAAAAAAAACATCTGCCTGTTGAACTTGTTTACTATGAGGAATTTAGCAGAATAGATGAAGCCTATTATAGGGAGAAACAGGTGCAAGGTTGGAGTAGAAAAAAGAAAGAAGCACTAATAAAAAATCGCCCCGATAATCTTCACTTATTATCCGTATGTCAAAATATAACACATTCTAAAAATAAAAAATAGCCAAATGCTGCCACTGGGTACCGTTGGTTTTGGTATTGCTGGTTTCGGCTCCGCTGGTTTCGACTCCGCTCAACCGGCGGGCGGGTAGGTGGCGGGTGTTAGTGATGCTGGTTTCGACTCCGCTCAACCGGCGGGTGGCGGTGCCTGAGCTGACGCCACTGCCGATGCCTGAGCGGAGTCGAAGGCAAAGGCAAAAGCAAAAGCAAAAGGTAGTTTTGTCGCATTGCTGGTTTCGGCTCCGCTGGTTTCGGCTCCGCTGGTTTCGACTCCGCTCAACCGGTGGGCGGGTGGGTGGCGGATGGGTAACGTTGCCTGTGCCGATGCCACAGCCGACGCCACAGCCGTTGCCTGACTCGTTGCCTGAGCGGAGTCGAAGGCAGAAGGCAAAGGCAGCCCCCCTACCAAATAAAAAACCCGAAAGCCTGATCGGAAACTATTCGGATCAGGCTTTCGGGTTTATAATTCGGCTTACGGGCTTATTTTTTTCCTTTAGCTTTTTTGCCTTTTTTACCGCTTTCGACAGGTGCCTCGGCAGATGCTTTGGCTAGGTCGAGTATTCTGATGTTTTTAAAGCGTAGTGGGTTGCCATGGCCTAGGTAGCCGATATGCCCGCTGGTACGCTGTAGGCCAGGGTGGTCGCGGTGATCGGCGGTGCCGTTTTTGCTGGCTTCGGCTAGGTCACCATCCAGTATTACCGTACCATTCAGAGTCACTTTTACATGTGAGCCTTTAAGATAGACCTCCTGGTAGTTCCATTCGCCCACTGGTTTTAGGTAGCCTCTTTTGGCGGGGATGATCCCATAAGCCGAACCGTGGTATTGATATTCTTTAAGATTTTTGTAGATATCGGCATCGTTGTCCAAGATCTGCAACTCCGTTCCTACATAGGCAGCATCGCCAGTGAGCGGAGCGCGAATCCCTAGGCCATTATTAGCGCCAGGGGTCAACTGGAATTCGAAGCGATAAACAAAATCGCTGTATTCGTCTTTGGTATACAAGTTGCCGCTACCTCCCCGAGTAGGGTCGATGACGAGCTCCCCATTCTCAATAAAATAGTCGGTTTTGTTACCTATCCATTCGTGCATATTGGTGCCGTCGAAAAGGACTTTATAACCCGCTTTTTGCTCCTCGGCTGTCAGCTGATAGGGCTCAGGGCGAGGGATCTCGCGGATATAGATGTCGCGGTAGGCCACTTCCGTGCCATGGGCCTGCAGCTCTATTTGTTCCTTAGCGAAAATAGGTAGGGAACGATCCCAGTAGTTTTCCAGGGTAACGTTATTGACTACGTTGATGCCGTTAAGGTCAACCGAGACCCGGTCGCCTACCATGGTGATATGGAAGGTGTTCCATTCGCCTATGGCGTTGTCGGCCACCTGGGAGGGTTTGCTAGGGTGCTTTTGGTTGTTATAAAGCCCACCAGAGCCTACTTGGGCTCCTACCGATACCCTAGACGTATCCCAGATCTGTACTTGAGGGGTTCCTCGTAGGTAGATGCCCGCATCCCCTTCTTTCTGGATTTTCCAGTCCACATACATTTCAAAGTCTCCATATTCCTTGATAGTACAGAGGTTATCTCCATGGCCAGTAAATACCAGTTCACCATTTTTGGCTACCCAGTCTTTCATGGCCTGTTGGTCGGCTATTTTCTGTTTATAGGCCAGGGTGTCGGCCGACATTTGGTTGCGCTTAATGGGGTTAGCCACGAGGCCTTTCCATCCGGTAAGGTCTTGGCCATTAAATAGGGAGACGAAGCCTTCGCCTTCGGGCATTTCTGCCAGATGTTTCCGGATCTGTGCCTTTTGGTATTCACTTTCATTTCCGGTTAGCAGTGCTAGAGATTTGTTTAGTAGACTGCGCACTTCAGTACCATAGAACTCCTTGTTGGCGAGTATGGTCATGATCACCGCCTGAGCCGCCGCTTGTTGAAGTTCGGCATCGTCGAGATACTGGCCGGCAAACACCATGGCGTTAAAAGTTCTGGTACGGCCAATCTCCTGGAGGATCATCGTTTTTTGAGCCTTCGTTTTTGCAATGTTCATGGCTTCTCGGAGCATGATCACCTTGTTAGCACGGGTGCTAGTCGACTTTTTGATAGCCGACACATAGCCCGCTAAAGCGGCTTGTAGCTCCTGGCTGTCGTTGGTGTTTTGGCCAATACGGAGGAGTTCAATAGCGGCACTGCCATCGGTCCAATGGGAGAGGGCGTCAATGGCCGTTTTTTTGGTAGCGGCATCTCCATTGGTATAAGCCTTTGCTACGGCTTCAAGGGCCTGGCTTCCCCCAATAGCTGCTAGCACTTCTAGGTAATTGGCTTGTGCCGCCTTGGGAGCTGAGGCCATTTGGGTCAGGATTTTGCTACTCTGGTCGGCCGTTGACCCTGTTTTCTTAATTGCTAAGGCAATGGCCTGCTGTACGTTGTTCAGTTCGGAAGCGCTGGCAGCGGTGTTGGCCAAGGCGTAGAGCTGTGGCAAATCACTGGCAGTGGTCAGCGAGGGTAGCGCTTCATAAGCGGCAGCCTTCACGTCGGCGTCTGTACTGGTGAGTAGTTTGGAAACGGTGGGCAAGCTGGCGTTGGCCGATCGTCCCGCCAAAACGGCGATGGCCGCTGGCTGAGCAGAGGCGGGCAATTGGGGGAGAGCGCTGGCTAGCTGATTCACCATATCGGTGCCTTGCATGGTCTGTAGGGTCGACTGGATGGTGGCAATTTCGGCTGCGTCGCCGGTTTTTAGTAGGGGAATCAATTGTCCTACTACCGACTCACCGCCAATTTTCCCGGCTGCCCATATCGCCGCCATTTTCAAGGAGGTATTTTTAGAGGCCATGGATTTCAGTACCACCGGTAGGGCATCTTGAGACGCCGAAGCGCCAAGCATCCGGATTACCTCGGCCTGCACCTCTGGCTTGGCCTTTTTCATGGCCTTAAGCCAGGAGGTGCTTCCGGAGCTCAGGGTGTATTTTTGTCCTAGTTTAAGGGCTGCTGCCCGGTATTGGGCATCGTCACTTTTTATGGCGGTGGTAAGGATAGGCGTGGCGCCATCCTTTTTGCTGTCGGCGTACACCTTCAATGCTGCCGATCGGGTGGCAGTGGGTATCGCATTTGTACCGGCCTTGATCAATGTTAATGCGGCTTTTTCTGCTATATCGGCCGAGCCATTCCGGCTTAAACGGGCCAGGTATTTCAGGTATACTGCGGTAGCATCCGACTCGTTGTATCCGAAGCCTACCGCTTTGGCAGCACCTTGTAAGGTGGCCATCGACGAAGGAGAGGCGATTTCGGATAGGGCGAAGAGACTGATCTTACGAAGGGTCTCGTCCGAGCTTGTGGCATTTTTTTCTATGGCTGGTGCAGCCGAAACGATCTTAGCTTCTCCCAGTGCCTCGGTAATAGCCAATAGTCCTTCCCCCTTGGCAGTGGCAAAACCTTCTAGCAAGGCGCTACCCGCTTGTTCGGTGCCTATACGGGCGAGTGCTCTGGAGGCAGGGCCCACCAAATCTTTATCGGAAAGGTATGATTTTAGCAAGGCTACGGATTCATCTTGGCCTACCTGTTGCAATTGATAGATCAAAAAGACCTTTCCATAGGTGTCCGACACCTTAGGTAATGCTTGCCCATAGGCGGCGGCTGCTAACTTTCGCCAGGCTTCGTGACCCGACTTGGTGGCGGCGAAGGTAAAACCTCCCAAGGCAAATTTTACCTTGCTGTTGTCGCCTTTGTCGGCCGGAACCAGCATTGTGGCCATTTGTACGAGGCCTTCTACCCCTAATTCGGCTATGTTTTCGTTGTTTTTATTCAGTTTGGCGGCGTCGTTGGCGGGAGTTTGGGCCAATATATCCGCTACCTTCGTCGACAGGGTTCGCCCGGCGTCGGTCTGTGCCCAGGACTGAACGGCGAATAGGCAAAGGAGGACAATAAGTTGATATTGTTTTTTCATAAAATGGGTTGCCTGGTACCCCAGGACTGGATGATCTTACTAAATAGGATTTTTTGAATGGCGGATCGCTAGATGGTCCAAGGGTCACGCATGGGCTGATCGATGAGTCGGTTAGCTCCCTCGTCGTCGATAAACTCTTGCTTGATGGGGTCGAACTTTAGAGAGCGACCCAGCCGTAGCGCTACCAATCCCATATTGACAATCGTACAAGAACGATGGCCATTTTCTTCGTTTAAGGCAAACTTTTTCCTGTTCACCACTGCATCCACGAAGTCGGTTACCTGAGGTTCAGGGTCAGGGAATGCCGCAAGTTTCCGCTTAAGATCGGGAATGTCCGACTCGAAGTTAGGGTATAACTTGCCCTTCGGGCCTTCAATATAGGCCACGTTTTCGTCTTTTCCTTCTCCATCCAATACGATCTGGCAGCCGTCGGCATAGGTGTATGTGATACGTCGCCAGGTTCCTACCGCTTCTGGGTGCTGTTGAGGGGCATCTATCTCTACACTTACCGGGCTGGTGTCGTCCTTGCCCAAGAAATATTGAATGGGGTCGATATAATGCTGGCCCATATCGCCTAGTCCGCCACCATCATAGTCCCAGTAACCTCTAAACGTCCCATGAGTGCGGTGTGCGCTGTACGGTTTATAGGGAGCGGGACCCAGCCACATATTATAATCAAGCTCGGCAGGTACGGTTTCGGGCTTGTTATCGGTTTTTCCTACCCAGTAAAACTTCCAGTCGAAGCCAGTATGCTTGCTGACAGTAACTTTGAGGGGCCACCCCAAGAGTCCCGATTGAACTAGCTTTTTGATGGGTTTTACGGTGGTGTTCATTCCGTAAAAGTTGGAGTCGAAGCGAAACCAGGTGTTGAGGCGAAATACCCGGCCGTGTTGTTGTACGGCTTCTACGAGGCGTTTGCCTTCGCCAATGGTTCGCGTCATGGGCTTTTCGCACCATACATCTTTGCCAGCTCGGGCGGCATCGGCCGCTATGATCCCGTGCCAATGTGGTGGGGTGGCTACATGTACGATGTCTACCTCTGGAAGTTGGATGAGTTCTCGATAGTCCGAAAAGGTTTTTAACCCCTTATCACCTATCAAGTCTGAAGCGATCTGTATGTGTTTTTTGTCTACATCGCAGATGGCCACTACCTTGGTGCCGGCATAGGGGATATGTCCTCTACCCATGCTACCTACCCCCACGATTCCCTTGGTGAGGGTGTCGCTGGGAGCTAAAAATCCTTTTCCCAAAACATGTCGTGGAACGATGGAAAAGGTGGCCAAGGTAGCCAGCGACCCCTTGATAAACTTCCTTCTGGAAGCCGAATTTTGAGTTTTTTCTGTCATTTTCAATGGGTTTAGTAAATAGTAATATTTATTAAAAAATATCCATGAAATTATGACAAATTTTAGAAAGTAACAATTTTCTTTGGGTTCCCATCTTATATTCCTAATTATTGGCGTCTGTATCCACTAGCTAGGGGGCGGTGGCTCAGCGCGAAGCCGTGCCACCGATGTGGGATGGGTGCTCAAGGTAGTCCTTACTGTTTAGCCACTGGTGCTTTATTGAAGGTCTACTGGTTTATAGATCCTTATCCAGTCGACGTTGAAGGTATGGTCCTCTCGATTGGCGAGTTCTTCGTCGGTAGGGGTATAGCCTTGGTCGGAGCGCCAGTTTTGGTCTTCTACGTTGATAATAATATCCATCGCTTTGTTTAGCCCGGTACCGCCCGTGAAGTTTTTGGGGTCTATCGTTTCTAGTCCTGAAACGGTACGGACCAGCTTGCCGTCGATATAATATTCGAGATGGAGAGGGTCTTTCCAATAGACGCCAAACCGGTGGTAGTCGTTACGCCATAGGGTACCATTATAATACCAGCTGCCGGGGTCGGTGGGCTGATAATCTTGAAATGGTGACCTTATAAATACGTGGTGGCTGATATGTATTCTTTCGGCAAACCAGGTGAGGTCTTTTTTTGCCCCTGCCGAGTAACTACTGCCATAGGCTTCGAGGATGTCTATTTCCTGGGTATCATCGGGGCTGAGTAGCCATACGTCCGACGCCAGTGTAGAGTTGCTTATTTTGGCCCTGGCTTCGATATAGACCGGGTATATCACCCTTTCGGTAGAGGTGATGCAGCCGGTGTTTACCTTGTTGGTTCCTGCTACCCGGCTGGCGGGGATCTGAAGCCTGCCATCGGCCACTAGCGAATGAGCCCTGTCCCAGATCGTCAGCCCCGGGCCTGACCAGTTATTATGGTAGAAATCGGTCCATTTCTTTAAAAATTCAGGGCCTTTGTTTTTGGCTTCTGCCTGGTAGTTGAAGTCGTCGGAAAGGCTTTGTAATTTCCATTTTTTGCCTGATCCAGCTGCTGCTGGTACGGGTACGTCTTTCCAATCGTAGGTGATTTGAGGAGGCTCTACTTCGGGAATTGGGACATCGTTTCCGTTATTTTTACAGGAGAAATACAGGGCTGCACACAAAAGGAATAACGAGGTTTTGAACATAACTAATCGCTGTACTAGGTTAAAGAAAGTATTTGATGGAAACCTATGGCCGAGGTGGTGAATAGGTTAGATTTTTTAAACTATTGCGATTTGGGGGAAATATTGCATAATACCAGCGAGTAGAACTGGATAAAAAATAGACAGCGACTAAAATGGAAAGGAATGCTAGTGTCTAAGCTTTTGTTTTGATCGGAATCCAGATTTCTTCTTCCGACTGGGGGTCGTTATGACGGTAAAGGTTGCCTAGGATTTCGAAATGAGGACGATGGTCCAGCGTATAGGTAGGAGAATTGGGAAGCCATTCTCCATAGATATATCTAAAAATACGAGGATCGGTGGGTAAGCCTTGGTAATTAAAAACGGCATAAAGGCCGCCTGGTAGGTCGAGGGTCGACATTTCGGGAGGTACAGACTGGAAGTCGAGGACCTCGATGGCTGCCCATTTTACGAAACTGGAGTGGAGGGTCGAAAAGGTAAAGTCAAAACCGTTGGGGTATATCTGAACAGAAAAGAGGTCGGCCGATACCGGGTTGGTGATTCTTTGTTGTAAGGATCTGAATTGTTGCCAGAGTCGGAAGGTATGATTGTCGGCTAGGCTCATCGTAAGGTGCTGGCCTACGAGTTTTCGTGGGGCACTAGTAACGATACGATGAGGCCAGGATATTTCGGTCATTATTTATAGAGGGATATTGCCATGTTTTTTTTTAGGCAAATGGGCGACTTTATTTTCGAGCATTTCGAAGGCACGAATAAGCTTTTCACGGGTTTGAGAGGGGTATATCACCTCGTCGACATAGCCCCGATGTGCAGCACGGAATGGGTTTGCAAATTTATTGGTGTATTCTTCAACCTTTTCTGCCAGCTTTTCGCTGGGGTTTTCGGCCTGGGCAATCTCTCGCTTAAAGATGATTTCGGCGGCACCGCTGGCACCCATCACGGCGATTTCGGCCGATGGCCAGGCAAAATTGAGGTCGGCGCCGATATGTTTGGAATTCATAACGTCGTAAGCACCGCCATAGGCTTTGCGGGTAATGACGGTGATGCGCGGCACGGTGGCCTCACAAAATGCATAGAGCAACTTAGCACCATTGGTGATGATGCCGTTCCATTCCTGATCGCTGCCTGGTAAAAAGCCAGGTACGTCTTCCAATACCAACAACGGTATATTGAAGCTATCGCAAAAGCGCACGAATCGGGCCGCTTTTTGGCTGGCGTGGATGTCGAGCACTCCGGCCAATACGGCGGGTTGATTCGCCACTATGCCTACACTTCTACCCGCGATACGGCTAAAACCGACTACTATATTTTCGGCAAAATGCTCGTGGACCTCATGAAAGCTTCCTTCATCCACAATTTGGCCAATTACCTCCCGCATGTCGTAGGGTTGGTTGGGGTTTTCGGGGATAATGGTATCGAGGAGAGTCCTGGATTCGTCGGCAAGGGTATAGGGCCAAAGAGAGGGTTCATCTACGCAGTTTTGCGGCATGTAGCTGAGCAATTTCTTTATCGACAACAGGCATTCTATTTCATTTTCGGCGACGAAGTGAGTAACCCCCGACTTGGAAGCGTGGGTCATGGCTCCTCCAAGCTCCTCGGAAGTGATCTCTTCATGGGTCACCGTCTTTACCACGTTGGGGCCGGTAACGAACATATAGCTCGTGTTTTCGACCATCAGAATAAAGTCGGTAATGGCTGGGGAATATACAGCTCCTCCAGCACAGGGTCCCATGATGGCCGAAAGCTGCGGGATGACCCCAGAGGCTAGGGTGTTTTTGTAGAATATATCGGCGTATCCCGCCAAGGAGAGTACACCTTCTTGGATACGCGCCCCGCCCGAATCGTTGAGACCTACGATAGGCGCCCCATTTTTTAAGGCCATATCCATGATTTTGCATATTTTTTCGGCATGGGTTTCGGACAAGGACCCACCGAATACGGTAAAGTCCTGTGCATATACATAGGTGAGCCGACCATTGACTTTTCCATAGCCTGTTACTACGCCGTCGCCCAAGTAATGCTCTTTATCGAGGCCGAAGTCCTTACTTCGGTGCAACACGAATCGTCCGATCTCTTCAAAACTTCCTTCATCCATCAAAACAGAAATACGCTCACGAGCGGTGAGCTTGCCTTTCTTATGCTGAGCGGCTATTCGCTTTTCTCCTCCGCCGAGCATGGCTTCAGCATTTTTACGGTCTAAAGTCTCCTTTTTAGTCTTTTCGATTCGATTCGATTCCATTTTTCTATGCTTGGGTTTTCCGGCTGCCCGGATTGATTCCTAAATATAGAAACCATTTTTGTTTTATTATGAATTTGAAGAGGAATCATCGTCGTGCACGATACCTTGCACCAGCGAATAAAGATGAGGGAGGACCTGGTCTTTGAACCAAGGGTTTTTGGCTTGCCATATATTATTACGTGGCGAAGGGTGTGGCAGGGGGAAATAACGAGGAAGGTATTCTTCGAAGGCTTGAACCGTATGGGTAAGCGTTTTTTTTGCCTGTTGGCCTAGGTAGTAACGTTGGGCATACTGTCCTACAAGAAGTGTCAGGCTAACTTTCGGCATTTTTTCGAGCAGAGGCCGGTGGTAAAGGGGGGCACACTCTTTTCGGGGAGGGAGGTCGCCAGACTTGCCTGTTCCCGGGTAGCAAAAGCCCATGGGCATTAGGCTAAAAAGGTCGGTGTTGTAAAAGCTATCTCGGTCTACCCCCATCCATTGGCGTAGGTTATCTCCACTTTTGTCGTTCCAAGGGAGGTTGGTGTGGTGGACCACCCTTCCTGGGGCCTGCCCTATGATGACGATCCTACTTTTGGGCCCTACGGCGATCACCGGGTTGGGGCCTAGCGGCAGATCGGCGGCGCATCTGGTGCATGCTTTTATCGTTTTCCAGAGATCTTCCATCGGGTTATTTTTTACGGACACAGGCATAGAGGTCCTTCCGTTTCCGGGTAGGTTCTATGCCTGTTCAAATTTGATTTTACGCTTCTGCGGGCTTGAGCCGTTGGGCATAAAGTTTCCGAAGTTTTTGCACTTTAGGGCCGATCACCATGCTGCAAAAGCCAGCATCGGGATGGGTGTTGTAATAATTCTGGTGCTCCTGTTCTGCCTCATAAAAAACGGGTAGGGGAAGCACTTGGGTCACTATGGGGTCGTCAAAAGTGTCGGCGAGCTCCTCGAGAACCGCCTCACTAATCGCCTTTTGCGTGTCGTCGGCATAAAATATTACAGAACGGTATTGGGTACCCCTGTCGGCCCCTTGACGGTTGAGGGTGGTAGGGTCGTGGGTGGTCATAAATACCGTTAACAGATCCTTATAGCTTATTTGGGAGGGGTCGAAGGTGATCTGTACTACTTCGGCATGGCCAGTATTTCCGGTGCATACTTCGCGGTAGGTGGGGTTCTTTGTAGTTCCGCCAGCATATCCAGACACCACGCTTTCGACTCCTTGGAGCCTTTGAACTACGGCTTCAACGCACCAGAAGCATCCTCCTCCGACTGTTGCTATTTCTTTATTCATCATTTTTGTTAAGTTCTATCGATTCAGAATTAATACAATAACGGAGTCCGCTGGGAGCGGGGCCGTCGGGGAATATATGGCCCAAATGGGCATCACAAACGTTGCATTCGGCTTCTACGCGTATCATTCCAAAAGAGGTGTCTTTGGTGTATTTTACGGCATTGTCTTGTATGGGTTGCGTAAAACTTGGCCACCCACTACCCGATTCGAACTTGATAGTAGAATCGAATAAAGGGGTTTTGCAACAGATACAGCTATAGATCCCTGGTTCATGGCTGTTGCACAAGGCCCCGCTAAAGCTGGGTTCCGTACCTTTTTTTCGGGCAATCCTAAACTGCTCTGGCGTTAGGATAGCGCGCCATTCTTCCTCGGTTTTTTCTAACCGTCGATCGGGCTCCGGGTTGCCATGATTGGTGAACCGTATGATATCATTCCATTGAAGCATAATGAATTTGGTTTATATCTAATTTAATTATTCGACCCAATATGAGTGACAACAATAATTGTACCAAAAAAGTCTCCATTGAGCGGGGACATTCTTACACGGGGCCATCCTCCATGTGGGTTGTTTCCGTATTTTTCTAAAAACAATAAGTCAAACTCTAATCTTGATTTTCAGTCTGTTTTATTCTTGTTTGTTCCGCTATAAGCCCATCTTTTATTTTGATGAAATGGGTAACACATGAGGGGATTTCATGCGGGTAATGGGATACATATATCAGGGTCCTTTCGTCGTTATGACAGATGGCGTCGACGATATCCTTAAAATACTCGGTGGCCTGCACATCTAGACCCTGGCAGGGTTCGTCTAAGATGAGCAGGGGCGGGTTCTTGACTAAGGCGCGAGCTAGGAGCACCAGGCGCTGCTGTCCTTTGGAGAGTTGAGCAAAGTCTTTCTCTAACAGGTCTGCAACGTGAAGAATCTCCGCTACCTCCTGAACTTTCTCCAGCTGCTCGGGGGAAAGTTTTTTGAAAAATACACCCGTAGCATCGAAAAAACCCGAAGCGATGGTCTTGTGAACCGGGGTGTGTCTGGGGAAATAGAGGTGAAGCTCTGGTGAAATATGCCCTATTTTCTGTTTAATGTCCCAGATAGACGCTCCAATCCCCCCTCTTTTCTGATCGAACAGGTCGAAGTCGTTAGCGAATCGCTGGGGGTTGTCGGCAGTTATAATGCTGAGTAAGGTCGATTTTCCAGATCCATTTGGGCCCGATAAAGCCCATTTTTCTCCTTTGGCCACCTTCCAGTCAATTCCTTTGAGGATCTGCTCGGAACCATACGTTACGCGTATATTGCGCAGATCGACGGCGTATTCGAAATTGTTGGTATGGGGTAGCCCGAATCGAGCCAGATGCTCAGCAGATGGCAAGGGGAGCTGCGGGCGGTGTTGGGGATGGCTTCGGAATAGTGAAATCGGCTGCTGGCGTGCTATTCTTCCTTCGTCGAGTTCGAGTACATGGGTGATGCACTCGGGGATTTCGGTAGAGGTGGTAACCAGTACGATGCGTGTGCCTTCGTCGGTGAGCACCTTCAAAGCATGGTGCAAAACCTGGCGGCTATGGGTATCTAAGCCCGCAAAGGGGCTGTCGAGTAATAGGAATTTAGGTCGCTTGACCAGTGATTTGGCTAGTAACATTCTCCGGGTCTCTCCATTTGACAGGGTAACGAACGGATGGTCGAGCAGGTGGGTGATCGAGAGTAAATGGGTTATTTTTAGTAAGTTCTCTTCACTAATGCTGCTGGGGGCCAAGTCTACCGACTTGTCGTCGATAGTGCCAATCGGCCGAAGCTGATCCGTAAGTATGGCGCGAACGGTGGGCGCTCTTTCGGCTTCGTATGCGTGGAATCGCTGTTGATAATACTCTGCACCAGCGTTTACGATTCTATTAAAGGAGTAGTCGCTAGGCAGTAGCTCCACTTGCTCGCGTAAGGGGCCGTTTTGGCCGGTGTCTATTTGCCCTTTCCAAAGGGGCCATTTGCCAGCTAGGCATTCTAATAGCGTCGATTTGCCTGAGCCGTTTGGTCCTATAATGGCCCATTGTTCCTGGGGGTGAAGGGTCCATTGTATGTTTTGTAAAATTATGGAATCGTATTTTCGGACCGATACGTCCTTGAAATGCAATGCTTTCATATCATTCTTATGGGTGTTCACCAATATGTTTAGGGAAAATTGCAGTTACTGAAGCTGGCAAATATCCTAAGGAATATTCAGACAACCACTTATATCTTCCTATTTTTGTTGGCCTATCGTTGTTGGATTAGATGCGTAATTGCCTTCTTATTAGCAACGAGAATGAAGGTTAATCTAATTCATTTTAGTGTTCTAACTATTAATACTTGTATGCAAGACGATATTCTTTTTCAAATTAGTAACAAACTCAAAGAAATGAGGAAGGGCAAGGGAGTTACCTTGCAACATATTGCCAATGAGGCCGGGGTTACCAAAAGCCTAGTCTCACAAATTGAAAATAGCAGGACCATTCCTTCCTTGCCCGTAATGTTGGGGCTCATTAAAGCCTTAGATGTGGATTTGAATGAGTTTTTTAAGGATATCATATCCTACGCTTCCGAAGAGCGTGTGGTGATAAAAAGGAAAAAAGATTATCAGAGTTTTACCAAGGAAAACGCCAAAGGATTCTTCTATCAGCGTATTTTTAGCAAACAGTTTAAAGATAACCATATTGATGTGGTACTGCTTCGATTAGAAAAGGGGGCGAAGCGTCCTATGGTACGTACCAATGCCTATGAGTTTAAATACATTCTAAAAGGTACGGTGGAATATGCCATTGGTAGTGAAAAACACATCCTAGAGGAAGGGGATTCCATGTTTTTTGATGCCAATGAGCTCCATAATCCCGAATGTATCAATGGGGATGAAGCCCTGATGTTGGTCATTTATTTTTTCAATGAAATGAATCTATAAGAAGTTTTTTTGCCCGTATTCCTTATCCCAGGAATGGTTTAGTATTAATTAACATACAGGTAATATTTGTTCAAAATAAATCCATTTTCTTTGCAATATAGTTTAAAGTAGAGGTGGATAATTAAGTATTACTTAACTTTCTTTTGATTTTTAAAGAGCCTTTCTTTATTTTTACGGTGGACAGTAATTTGAGTGCTATCGGGCTGAATCGGAATAATCGATTCAGCAATGGCAAGGTCCGTAAATTGAAATACTAAACAGATTTAAAGAAAATGGCAATTGAACTTGTAGTTTTTGATATGGCTGGAACGACCGTCAAAGACCGTAATTATGTTGGGCAGGCATTTCAGCAGGCCATGAAGTTTTATGGATATGATGTTCCGGTGGCTGAGGTGAACCCTATTATGGGTTATGAAAAACCGGTAGCCATCCGTATGATGCTCGAAAAGCAGGGTGTTGAGGAGATTACCGATCTATTGGTCGATCAAATTCATCAGGAATTCGTAGAGAGGATGATGCAGTTCTATCGGGAGTCGGACGATATTGTGGCCCTGCCAGGGGTAGAGGATACATTTGCGATTCTAAAGGAGGCAGGGATTAAAATCGCCTTGAATACCGGCTTTTCGCGAAATATTGCCGAGGTGATCGTCGGTCGACTTGGTTGGGAAAAGAAAATCGATCTGTTGGTAGCTAGTGATGAGGTGGCTCATGGCCGTCCTTATCCCGATATGATTCAGAAAATAATGGCTACTCTAGGAGTGGAGTCGGCGACAAATGTGGTGAAGGTTGGGGATACAGAGGTGGATATTAATGAAGCCAAAAATGCAGGATGCGCACTAGCGATTGGCATAACGACCGGGGCTTTTACGCGAGAGGAATTGTTGCCGTATGAACCGACGCATATTCTCGATCGTATCGATGGATTGTTGGAAATACTTCAATTAAAAACAAAGGCCCTATGAAACCATCTGCTATAGTTGTTGGCGCTGGCATTGTAGGCTTGGCCACCACGCGCGCTTTATGTGAGGCGGGTTACCAGGTCACAGTCTTCGACCGATCGAGTAAGGCTGTAGGGGCCTCTGTTCGGAATTTTGGTATGGTGTGGCCCATCGGGCAGCCCGAAGGAAAGCTCTATGACCGGGCCTTGCGTGCGCAACAGATCTGGAAACAAGTTTTAAAAGAAGGGGATATATGGCATCACCAAGCGGGAAGCTTACATATGGCCTACCATACCGATGAGCTAGAAGTGATGGAGCAGTTCGTGGCTGAAAGTAGCCCACAGCGCCCATTGAAGATCTTGACCCCAGCCGAAACCCTGGCCCAGTCTCAGGCCGTTAATCCTCAGGGGTTGCTGGGAGCTTTGTATTCGGCCGATGAAATGATTGTAGACCCCAGAGAGGCTATTGCTTCTATTCCCGGTTATCTTACAGAAAAATATGGGGTACAATTTCATTGGGATCGGGCTGTTACGGAGATTGCCCATCCCCATGTATCGGCGGGCGGGGAACGTTTTTCGGCCGATGTAATCTATGTATGTGGTGGGGCTGACTTTGAAACGCTTTATCCTGATTTGTTTCGGGAGGCTTCTATTACCAAGTGTAAGCTGCAAATGTTACGTTTGGAGTCCCAGCCCAACGACTGGAAGATTGGACCGTCTCTATGTGGAGGGTTGTCTTTGATCCATTACGATGGCTTTAAGGTGGCGCCTGGGCTTACCGCTCTGAAGGAACGCTATGCCGAGCAATATCCCGAATATTTGAAATGGGGGATACATGTAATGGCCTCCCAAAATGGGTTGGGAGAGATCACCGTTGGCGATTCACATGAATACGGCCTCACCTTCGATCCATTTGACAGAGAATTTGTGAATAAAATGATTTTGGACTATTTGGCGACTTTTGCACAGTTCAAATCACCCAAGATAGCGCAGACTTGGCACGGTATCTATTCTAAAATGAAGGACGGTGCTACTGAAGTCGTGCTTCATCCGGAACCCGGTGTCACGATCGTGAACGGTTTAGGAGGAGCGGGAATGACGCTTTCATTTGGACTTTGCGAAGAAGTGGTGCAGGGTAAATATACCTCTTAGCGTATATTCTAGAGCGGTAGCGTTTGCGCTTGCCGCTCTAGTCCCTATAATTTACGGTTGTTAAGCTTTTGTATTATATATTGATTATTCTAAACCCATACCAGTATGAAATTTGTTAATCGTAATGTTTTCGGCTTGGCTGCTCTTTTGGGCGTTGTGTCCTTATCCTGTGACCAAAAGACTGGCGAAGAGCAGCTTCCATCCAAGATTGTAGACCATGTGATCGTGATAGGGGTCGATGGCTTGAGTCCCGATGGAATTAGGCAGGCTTCTACTCCAGTGATGGATAGCCTGGTAGGACAAGGGAGTATAAAGTGGAAAACCAGAACGGTATTGCCTAGCTCTAGTAGTTCGAACTGGGCCTCGATGATAATGGGCGCAGGGCCCGAGCAGCATGGTATTACCAGTAACGATTGGGAGCTGGACGACCATAGTTTGCCACCAATCGTAGCCGAGGCTGACGGACGCTTTCCTACGATATTTAGTGTGCTGCATAAGGCTCAGCCTGAAGCGACTATTGAGGTCGTCTATCATTGGGGAGGGTATGGCAGATTGTACCAAAAGGACGCTGTGAGCTATGACCGTACCTTCTCAACAGAGGATTCGACGGCCATCGACTTTGTAAGATATTGGAAAGAAAATAAACCCACGCTTGGCTTTTTGCATTTGGACCATGTGGACCATGCAGGTCATCATGATGGCCACGGATCGGAGCCGTATTACGCGTCGGTAACCAAGGCCGATTCCCTGATTGGCCTGGTGATGAATGGCGTGCGGGAATCTCAATTGGAGGGTAATACCTTGGTTATTATTACTGCCGACCATGGAGGAAAGGGTACCGGACATGGTGGCGCTACTCCTGAAGAGGCCGAAATAGCCATGATATTTTCGGGTAAAGGGGTGAAAAAGAGCTATGAAGTGCAGCAACAAGTGTATACCTACGATCTGGCCGCGACAATCGCGTTTGCCTTAGGTGTTCAGCAGCCCTATGCCTGGACTGGCCGACCCGTTAAGGCGGCGTTCGAGGGTTTCTCTGAGCCGAGTAACCTAGAGCTGACAGGGGATAACACTACAAAATAAAGCAGGATAACCTAGGTGGGGTGCTTGTAGCCTCCACTTAGGTTAAATGCGTAGATTGTTATTATTGGCTTGATTCTTTAAGGGTTTTCTGTTTTATTGGAACTAGAAAACCCAACCATAGACTATAATATGAGTATACAACCGAATAGGACCGAAGGTGACGTAAATTTATCCTCGGCTCGTGAGCAATGGTATGCCGTACTTGACGATCCGGCTACGGTAGAGCTCTTGAAACAGGATGCCGATTACTTCTTACATCAGTCTTTGTCTACCCCATGTCTGGATGTTTTGGAATCTTGTGAAGGGATCTATATTACGGACCTGCAGGGGAAGAAGTATATGGACTTTCATGGTAATAATGTTCATCAGATTGGCTATGGGCACCCATTGGTGGTGGAGCGGGTGAAGGAGCAGATGGATAAGTTGCCGTTTTCACCGCGGCGATATACCAATGAACCTGCTATAAATTTGGCCAAGAAAATGGCCGATTTGTTGCCTGGGGACTTGAAAAGGGTGCTTTTGGCACCCGGTGGGACTTCTGCTATCAGTATGGCACTAAAGCTGGCCAGGGTTGTGACGGGCAAGCATAAGTTGGTGTCGGTTTGGGATTCTTTCCATGGGGCTTCTATGGATGCTATATCGGCTGGTGGGGAGATGGACTTCCGGAAAGATTTGGGTCCGTTGCTGCCAGGGGTGGAGCGTATTCCACCTCCTATGACCTACCGAGGGCCCTTTTCCTCGGCCGAAAATGGAGACCTAGCCTATGCCGATTATTTGGAGTATGTTATAGAAAAAGAAGGTGATATAGGTGCTTTTTTGATCGAGACGATCCGGAATACCGATGTTCAAATCCCGTCACAAGCTTATTGGGACCGGATTCGGCAAATCTGCGATAAGCACCAGGTGTTGTTGATCTTAGACGAAATTCCCATTGCCTTCGGGCGGACGGGCAAAATGTTTGCTTTTGAGCACTATCAGATAGAGCCAGATATCCTCTGCTTGGGAAAGGGTATGGGGGCTGGGGTTATTCCTCTAGCGGGGATCGTCACCAGGGAGCGCTATAACCTGGCAGCCAATATTTCTCTGGGGCATTTTACCCATGAAAAGAGTCCATTAGGATGTGTGGCGGCTTTGGCTATGTTAGAGGTGCTGGAAAAGGAAGATATTTTAACGAAAGTCAAAGAGGATGAAGGCTATATGCGGTCGGCCTTAAAGGCCTTGCAGGATAAGTTTCCCCTGATTGGCGATGTGCGTGGAAAAGGGTTGCTGTGGGGGATAGAGCTGGTAACCGATCGCCAAACGAAAGAAAAGGCGATAAGAGAAGCAGAGGCAGTGATGTATGGTTGCTTGGCCAATGGCCTGAGTTTCAAGATTTCGCAAGGAAATGTGCTGCAACTATGCCCACCGCTGACTATTGGTAGGACCGAATTGCAGATGGCCATCACCATTCTGCATGATGCCCTCCAGAAGGTTAGTGATATTGAAGGGAAAGTTTCCTAGTCATTATTTATATAAGAGGGGTTGGACGTGTCGAAATTTTTTAAATGCGTTTTCAGTTATTATGGCTGGGGGCCGATTCATGTTATGCTATCATGGTAGATCAACTTAAAAGTCGCTTACAGCAGTCTGATGTCCTGATGATTCTTTGGACGGTGTTATCGTCGTTTGGGGTTTATTTTTGTATGTATGCCTTTCGCAAACCCTTTAGTGCGGGCCTCTATGAGGGCTTAATGTTGTGGGGGGTAGGGTATAAGGCTATTTTGATTATTGCCCAAGTGGTGGGCTATACCCTCTCCAAATTTGTAGGGATTAAGGTGATTTCGGAGTTGAAGCCCCAGCAACGGGTTTATCTGATCGTCGGTTTGATACTCATTGCAGAAGTCGCTCTCCTGCTCTTTGGTTTGATGCCGCATCCATATGGTTTTTTATTGCTTTTCTTGAATGGACTACCTTTGGGGATGGTCTATGGAGTAGTTTTCAGCTTTGTGGAGGGGCGTCATTTGACGGAGATGCTGGCCATGGGTTTGAGCATTAGTGTGGTGATCGCTTCGGGAATCCTTAAAACCATTTATCTGGATTTGGCCGTACTGTTTCCGCAAATCAGTGAGTTCTGGATGCCTGCCTTTATGGGGGGGATTTTCTTACTCCCGTTTTTGCTTTTTGTGTGGATGCTCACCATTATTCCCGATCCTACCGATTTTGATATAAAACAACGAACAAAACGGTTGCCTATGACCCACTTCGATAAAGTGCAGGTGTTGAGGCGCTATGGGTTGTCGATATTCTGTTTGGTGTTATTTTATGCGGGTTTGGTGGTAGTACGCGATTTTCGCGACAACTTCACGATCGAAATCTGGAACGAAATAGATGCAGGATGGGAAAATGGAGTCTTGGCTCAGACGGAAACCATATCAGGATTTGTAGTTTTTGTCGTCATCGGACTTTTGGTGTATGTCAAGAGTAATTTGCTCGCCTTTAGACTGACCAATCTGATTATGCTAGCGGGGATGTTGCTCTGTGGAGGGGCTACTTATCTGTTTCAAACCGGAGTGATTCAGGGCTTTTCTTGGATGTTATCATTGGGCATAGGTACGTTTTTGACCTATACTGCCTTGCAGACTGTGATTTTTGAGCGTTTTATCGCCTTGTTTCGGGTTAAGGCCAATGCCGGTTTCTTTGTCTATATCTGTGAGAGTATTGGGTACTTAGGGAGTGTTGGTCTGCTGCTGTTCAAAGAATTTTTTATGAAAGATATTAGTTGGTCGTCGGTGCTGATGAACTTTACCTATGGCCAGGTCGTCATAGGGCTAGGGTTGCTGCTAGTGGCCAACTTCCTGCTGGAGTGGCAGCGGGTTCGCTCCCATCCCGAAAGGGAAGCGGTGGTGTTCGAAACGGCATAAAAAAAGGAGGCCTCTAAGGCCTCCTTTTTTTATGCCGTTTGCATTTACTTAAGGTTCTCTATTTTAAGATTTACAATGCTCGCTTTTTGAGTAGGCGTATATTGCTTCTCAACTTCCACTTTTTTAGGAGCCTCTGGTGATGGACTGTCCATTACAGGGATCGATGCGGGCAAGTGAGTATTAATATCCTTATTGGCTGCTTGTGCTGAGATACCAAGGGCAATGCTAAAAAAAGCGATGATGGCGGTGTTCTTAATTGTATATTTCATAGTTTCTGTGTTTTTCTCTTTCTTTCTGAATTCTTATATTATTACAACGCAAAGGTACGGTAATATGTTTCAGTTTGGGAAATAATATTTAAAATATTTTTTTATCAACCCTGTAATTACCTTAAAAAGAGGTTAAAATTGAAGATTTACAAGAGAATCTTAAATTTTTTTAACAGAAAATATTATTTGGTTAATTTCAAGTTAAATAGGAAAAGTACAATTGGTGTTATTATTTTCAATTGCATTATAACCTTTCGACATGATTGAATAATTCGAATAGACGGTCTTTCTTAGTCCTTGACACCGATATTTGTTCACCATCGTCCATGATAATATATCCTCCGTCATTTCTTACGAACTTCTTGATATACTGAGGGTTAATCAGGTGGGAATGGTGCACCCTGACGAATCCGCTTTCCTGCAACACCCGTTCAACCTCCTTTAAAGTCCGACAAATGAGGTGTTTGGATTTGTCGAGGCAGTATAACCTGGTGTAATTGCTCTCACTTTCACAGCGCATAATGGATTTTATTTCAATAAATTCCAGGCCATCTGAGGTAGGAAGGGCCACTTTTGTCTTCAGGCGGTTGGTATTGGTCAGTAAGTCATGCATCATATGCAGCTGATTTAGGGCTAAGGTTTTATTTTTCTTCTCCTTCCACCTTACGATAGTGTCCTGTAAATCCTCCTCGTCTACAGGTTTTAGTAGATAGCTGATTGCACTATAAGTAAACGCCTTGATGGCGTATTGGTCATAGGCGGTCACGAATACCACATCAAAATTCAGGTCTTCCACTTCGCTCAACAGTTCGAAGCCGTTGAGGCCTGGCATTTCTATGTCCAGAAATATCAAGTCGACCTGGTTAGCCTTGATGAACTCAAGGGCCATTTTGGATTCATTGAACTTCCCTAAAATGGTGAGTTCCGGGTGATTTTTTTTAAGTAGCATCGCCAGGCTTTCTGTGCAATGCAGCTCATCGTCTACTAGTATGGTTGTATACATCATAATTCGGGTTTATAGATGAAGGTGATTCGGGTGCCACTGGCTAATTCATCTTCATACAGATCGGTGACAGTAACTTCTATTTTTGATTTAAAATGATCGTTAAAAAGGGCTATGCGCTCATCCGAGATAATCATTCCCAAGCTTTGTTTGTCGTGCATCCTACTATGGGTGGCCGAGGTTTGTCGGCCTACCCCGTTGTCTTCAATGGTGATCATATAGCCGGTTTCGCAGGTACTGACTCTTATTTCTACTTTTTTTTGTGCTTTGTTGCTTGGTACCAGCCCATGCTTAATGGCATTTTCGATATAGGGTTGCAGGAGCATAGGAGGTACTATAATTTCGGTGGTATCCACGTCGTCGGGTATATCGAAGAGGTACTCGAAACCCCTACTGAATCGTAAGCTTTCGAGCTGCAGGTAGAGCCGGTTCATTTCGATCTCATCGTCCAGATTGATAATGTGTTCTCGGGAGTTTTGCAAAATATGACGTAAAAGTTTCGAAAACCTGGTCAGGTAGTTAGAGGCTACCTCATAGTTCTCAGTAAGTATTTGGTATCGGATAGAGTTGAGGCTGTTAAAGATAAAATGGGGGTTCATCTGACTCCTGAGGGCCTTCATTTCCATTTCTGATAATTTTTTCTCCAAATCCGATCGAAGTCCTTTCTGTTTTTGGATTTCAATCAGGCGGTTTTTTTCGATGACTTCCGCAGTTCTTTCCGCCACCATTTTTTCGAGACGTTCAGTTTCAGTAGCGGCCATTCGGCGGTTCAGTACCAATTGGTCGATATAGTCCTTGGAGGCCTGCTCCTTAGCTACTTGGGTGAGCCTTATCTTGTAACCTAAAGCCAGGGCAAAGCATAAACTCTCGAGCAATATCCCTGTTTTAAATAGTATAATAGGGTTGAGTCCTATATCTCCGAAAAACAAATGACGGGTTTTGGGATCCACCATGATGGCAAGGAGACCACCTAGTATAAAAAAGGAGCTACCTACAATAAGGAACCATTTTAAGGGGCTCCTCACTGCGATTCCTATCCAGATTAGCCCAGCGATAGACAGGGGTAGGATGATCAACCTGGAAATGCCAAATGCCTTTTTCTGCAAAAGGAAGTCGAGATGATATAAATTGTATGTCAATAAGGAGAGGCCACCTATGACTAGCAAGAAAATGAATCCCTTAAGGGCTTTGTTTAAGGCGGGATAGCGCTGGTCGATATCGAGGAGGGCCTTTCCAAAAGCGATATATGCGGCGAAGAAAAGGTATTGGATAGGTTCACCTAGCTTGTAGGTGATGGGGTAGTCGAGATAGGCCAGTCGGGCTATAAATGAAAATGGGAGGGTCTTCACCAGAAGCGCATAAATAGCGGCTCCTAATAAATAAAGTGAATAGAGCAAGAATAGGGATTCTCGAACTTTAAGAAAGATAAAAACGAAGAATATCATCGCAAAGCAGACTGCTCCCAAAAAGAATCCATTAAACTCTATCTGCCCGATGCTGCTTCGGTAATTGGCGATGGTCTCCTTGAGGGATTCCTCACGAGTCTGTACGTAAATGTCCCGAAGAGAGCGTGAGCGGCCTTCATCGCTCCAGAGCCGTATATATAAGACCATATGCTGCCCGGGTGCACAGCGGATCGGTATTATATTGGGGTCTTCATAAAATGGCCATCGGTTTAGGTCCACATAGGGGCCACCCAGTATGGTGGGATGAACCTGGTTTTTTTTATCCCAAACCGAAATGCTATCGGCATACCAAATGTCGAGATCGAAGTAAACTGTCGAATCGGTGTCGTTTTTAATGGTGGTTTTGAGCCAGGTGTAATTGGTACTATCGGCTGGGGATTGCCCATTGAGTAGAGTCCACTGCTCCGTTACGGGAATTTGGTTGGGATGGGCGGCACTATGGTTGAGGTGGTAGAGCCTTCCTAGCTTCCATAGGTAGTCGTACTGTTTAATACTCGTCCAAGCCAAGGTGTCCTGGCCTAAAGCAATAGCGGCCAAGCTGTTCAATAACAGTAGAAGTATAACACGTGATCGCATGGCCCTGGTCGTTGGGAATATTACAAAAATACGAGCTTTTGTAGATTATTCATGGGCTGGTTAGCAGGCAAGGGGTTTCGGTTAGTAACTGGTGTAGTGTCTCTTTACAATTTTGAGGACACTACACCAATCTCCGTGGGGTCATATAGGTTCATATGCTAACCGGATGCGAGTCGGGGAGGAGCTTTTTGAAGGCGCCTGCAGATAAGCAGCTGCTAAATAGAAATTGCAATTGACTTAGTGAAGCGCATCAGTGGCTCAATGACGCGCGCTAATGAGCTACTCAAGCAGTATTTTTACCTTACCTTACATACTCGCCATGGCCTCCTAATAGGGTCGCCGGGACGAATGATTCCAGTAAAAATTGGATTGAAATTCTATTTTACACTATACCACACCCTTTTAATCCCATAATTCGGCATTCTTAATATTAAGTTTCTTGGCACTGAATACGGGGTCCTTGCCGGCATCTTTTTGTTCCTTATAGTCTTTTAGCGCTAGTAAAGCGGGTTTTCTAAGCATTAGAATGGCGATGATGTTCAGCCATGCCATGAGTCCCACGCCAATATCACCGATGGTCCAGGCTAGTTCGGCCGTTTTGATAGTCCCATAAAATGTAGCCACTAATATCAGGGCTCGTAGGCCGTAGAGGTATATCTTTCCTTGCTTTTTTCCAATCAGATAGCTTAAGTTCGTTTCGGCTATATAATAATAAGCCATGATGGTAGTAAATGCGAAGAATAATAGGGCTATCGATATAAAGCCACTGCCCACACTAGGCAAATGGGTGTTGATAGCCGCTTGAGTAAAATCCGATCCGATGGTCAGTCCCGGTACGTGCTCTACTAAGAAGCCGCCCTCGGGGTTTACCACATTGTACTGGCCTGTAAACAGGATCATTAGAGCGGTGGCTGTACATACGAAGAAGGTGTCGACGTACACCGAAAAGGCCTGTACCAAGCCCTGTTTGGCGGGGTGGTTTACCTCTGCAGCGGCGGCAGCGTGTGGGGCAGTGCCTTGGCCAGCTTCATTAGAGTAAATCCCCCTCTTAACTCCCCATGCAACGGCCATACCAAATATGCCGGAGAAGGTGGCTTCCAAGTCGAACGCCGATCTAAATATTAGGGCAAAAATGGAGGGGACTTCTTTGATATTCATCAGGATAATAATAATGGCCATCAGCATATAAGCCCCAGCCATAAAGGGCACCACGAGTTCGGCTACTCGTCCGATTCTTTTAACACCTCCAAAAATGATCAATGCCAATGAAAGGGTGACGAAGGCGCCAGTCCATTCGACGGGTATGCCAAAGGCCGTATTGGCACTAAGGGCTATGCTGTTGCTTTGAACCCCAGGTAGGAACAGGGCGGTACTCATGATGGTAGCGACGGCGAATACAATGGCATACCATTTAATTCCTAGCCCTTTCTCGATATAGTAGGCCGGGCCACCTCTGTATTGGTCATTATTAACTTGTTTGTAGATCTGCCCTAAAGTAGCCTCCACATAAGCAGATGCTGCACCCAGAAAGGCAATGGACCACATCCAAAAAACGGCGCCAGGCCCGCCCATAGCGATGGCGGTGGCTACTCCGGCAATATTCCCGGTGCCGACTCGCCCTGAGATGGCGATGGTGAAAGCCTGAAAAGAACTGACCCCTTTTTGAGACGATTCACCTCCAAACAATAGCATCACCATGTCTTTTAAATAGCGCACCTGCAAAAAACCAGTACGAATTGAAAAGTAGATGCCCGAACCGAGACAAAGGATAATTAATGCATTACTCCAAACTATATTATTGATGACTCCAACGATTTCTTCCATATGGGATTTGTCGTCAGGCTATAGGGCCTGACTTTAGTAGATTAATTTTGGTTTAAAGAAAGGTTTATCACTTAAAAATATTAACAAGTAAGTTATTAATTTGCTAATATATCAATTGCTTTCGCTTTAATTTGGAATTATCAGAAAAACATCCAAATTATTCTGGATGTAGTTAGATTGGGAACCAGGGAAGGTATCCTTCCCTGGAATGGTTGTTTTGTGATTTTAGAAATAATTTTCATCATTATATTTATTTTAACTTCAACTACCTCTGAACATATGAAGCAGGGCCAAAAAAATTGGCTAATTTTGTGACCATGGCAAAGCTTATAAACCTCAAACCATTTAAGGAATTTTTCCAATCAGGATCCATCGGTGGACTTATCTTGATTGGATGTGTATTTATTTCGATGATCATCGCCAATACCGATGCAGGCCCTGCCTTCGAGGCTTTGCTTGCTAAGGAGATGGGCATACACACCGACACGCTTCATCTGAGATATCCTATCTTACTCTGGATCAACGATGGTTTGATGGCCATTTTCTTTTTGCTAGTGGGCTTAGAAATAAAGCGGGAGCTTGTTGAGGGGGAGCTGTCGTCCTTGAAAAAAGCGGCCTTGCCAATTTTTGCCGCCTTAGGAGGGGTTTTGGTGCCGGCATCTATTTATTTCCTGATCAATAAAGGGACTCATACGGCCAGTGGATGGGGGATTCCGATGGCCACCGATATTGCTTTCGCCATTGCCATCATCAATATGCTAGGCGATAAGGTGCCTGCATCGTTGAAAATCTTTCTGGCCGCTCTGGCTATTGTAGACGATCTGATGGCCATTTTGGTGATTGCCGTTTTCTATTCATCCAATCTACATTTCGAATATTTATTTTATGCCGGGGGCATCTTTTTATTCCTCCTAGCGCTCAATAAGGTGGGAGTCAAAAGCTTATGGGCCTACCTGATTCCAGGTGCCTTTATCTGGTATTTTATTCACCATTCCGGTGTTCATGCTACTATTGCAGGGGTGCTTACTGCTTTTGCTATTCCTACAACACCCGATGCTAAAGAGTCGCCCTTGGAAAAACTAGAACATATTCTAGTTAACCCAGTCAACTTTTTCATTATGCCTCTTTTTGCTTTGGCCAATACCAATATCCGTTTTCAAAGTGAAATGCTTGAGGGACTTACCACCCCTTTGGGAATTGGTATTATTGCGGGCTTAGTCCTAGGAAAGCCGATTGGCATCGCAACGCTATCCTGGTTGTCGGTTAAGTTGGGTTTCTCCAATTTGCCTAACCGAGCGGGCTGGAAGCATGTTATTGGGGTAGGTATGCTGGGTGGGATTGGCTTCACCATGTCGGTCTTTATCGCCATATTATCCTTTGCCGGCGAGAATTTGATCATGGCTGAAGCGAAATTTGCCATCCTTTTGGGCTCAGTGGTCTCTGGAGCTTTGGGCTATACCTGGTTGTCGCTTTTGGATAAAAAGACGGTAGTTCGCAGCCGTCATCAAGCAACAGAAACTACGGTATAACGTCCCTGCCGGCGACTTGGTAAAATACTCTTTCCCTTTGCGCTATTATTGACATATATTCGCATTTCTTTTTTAAATGACGAATACTATGGGATTAAAGGATATTCTTTCCAAGTTCGATATATCCTCCGAACGGGAAGACTATACCACCATTCATGATACGGTGGAACTGGGAATAGAATTTAAGGGTACTAATTTATGGATCCTTATTTTTGCTATTTTTATCGCCTCCATTGGGCTTAATGTGAATAGTACGGCCGTAATTATCGGTGCCATGCTTATATCGCCTCTTATGGGGCCCATATTGGGCATCGGCTATAGTATAGCGACCTACGATTTTCCCCTACTTCGAAAGTCTATAGTGCATTATTTATTTGCCGTAATGGCCGGACTGGTCACTTCGGCTATCTACTTTTTCGTAACGCCCATCTACCAAGCGCATTCGGAGTTACTAGCGAGAACGCAGCCTAATATTTATGACGTGCTTATTGCGCTTCTGGGCGGCTTGGCCGGTATGGTCGCCTTATCGAGCCGCAACCGGGGCAACGTAATACCGGGTGTGGCCATCGCCACGGCCCTGATGCCACCGCTCTGTACCGCGGGGTACGGCTTGGCTACCCTGCAATGGAATTTCTTTTTTGGTGCCTTGTATTTGCTATTGATCAATACGGTGTTTATAGGTACCGCTACGCTCCTTACGGTTCGAATTCTGAATTACCCCATCCGGTTTTATACCGACGAAGGAAAAAAGCGATCGGCCAATCGTTGGGTTTCGTTTATAGTGGTACTTACGGCCGTGCCCAGTCTTTATTATGGTTATTTGCTGGTTCAGCAGGAACAGTTTACGCAGAACGCCAATCGGTTTGTAGTGAACGAAAGCTATATAGAGGGTGACTACTTGTTGAAAACCGATTTTAATTATGGTCAGAGGGAAATTGTGCTGACCTATGGGGGTAAAAAAATCGGGGAAGATGAAAAACAAAGACTCCAACAACGCCTCTCCATTTATGGGTTGGCCGATACGGAAGTCATTATCCAGCAGGGTTTTTCGGTTAATGATGACGTGCAAGCCGTTCAGGAACTCTCCAAGGCCGACAAATACGCCGCCGAGATCAACCAGCTGAAATCGACCCTTAGTCTGAATTTGGCTAAGGAGGATAGCATTCGCCGGGCTGAGCTGATAGCCGACAATCTTTTTAAAGAGATTAAGTCGTTCTTTCCTGAGATATATTATATCTCGGCGCGTAAACAGGCCTTCTTTGGCGATTCAACCGCGGTTCCTACCTATACTGTGGTGGTATTAGGCTCCAAAGAGTCGAAGAAGACGATGAAAGAGTTACCAAAAATAAAAAAATGGCTTACGGTACGCATGGGGACCGATTCCTTAAAACTCTTTGTAGAAAGGTGATTCTACAAAGAGTTTAGGAGCCGAATAGGGGCGGTGCTATGCCGGATGAGCCGCCTCGGTATTGCCCCAAGCAAGTTCCCGAAATATTTCCTCTTGGGTGGCCTGAACCTGGTAGTACACATTGTTTTTTAGATAGATGGTACTGGCTTCTCCCTTTTTTATAGGAGCAATTTTCATCACATCTTGCTTGTGGATTATAATCTGAATAAGTCGCTGGCCTAGGAGTTGAAAGGTCCCTTTCTTCTCAGCCTCTTTGTGGGGGGTGAGGTGCTCCATTATGCCAAGGCTTCCTGATGATTGGTCGTTTTATGGTAGAGGATATAATACCCGTCCGATATGGCAAAATAGCCTAAGTCTTGCATTTGATGCTCTGCTAAGAATTTGGAGATCTCCTCTCTTGCCTCCACCTCGCCGGGGGTTCCCGAAACCATAATTACTGAACCCGCCTTAATTTTATCTATTCCGCTGTCGCCTATGGATGCTATCATGATTGCGTTGATTTAGTTTTGAATGATTTCAATCGTTTTTACAGATTAAAAAACAACTATGCCAAAACATTCGATTCTTGCTTTTTGATTGGGCTGAAAGTAAGGCGCCGGAGTAAGGCTTTGAAAATCAATAGGTATGAGGCGGGTAGGCCCATAAGGACCTTGGGTATTGTAGAAATAGGGGGCTGAAACGGGGAAAAATGAGGTGGGTATTTGATTCCCTTTTCAGTGTGGAAATCGTCTACTATGGCAGCATTGGTGGGGTCGTCGGGCTGCGAATAAGCAAGACGATGCCATAAAAGATAGCGGCCATAGCCTTATGACGAATAATCAACATAAAGAAGCTATGGCCGCAAGTATTTTATTAATTACAGTAAGATGCTATTAAGGTATAGGCTTGTTTGTAGCCCATTCCACCTGCCGTACTAAGGTCCTCGCAGCCTTCGGGGACGAGTCCAATATTGAGCTTGAACACACCTCGTAGGTAGTAGGCTTCGGTAAAGCTAGGTTCTAGCTTTAGGGTAGTTGTAAGGTCTAAGATAGCTTCCTGCTGATTGCCCCATTCAGAACGAATCAAAGCCCTTTGGTAAAATGCTTCAGAATAATTGGGGGAGAGCTCAATGGCCCTGGTCAGATCCTTGAAGGCAGATTTGGTATTGCCCGATTTGGCATAGCTTGTACCCCGTAAAAAGTAGGCCTCGGCCCTTTCGTTGCTAATTTCCTTTATTTTGAAGTTTACGACTACTTCCTTTCTGAACTGGTTGAGCGTATCTAGAGAGAGCGGACCTACCGATGGCTCAGGTTTTGCCCAAAACTTCAGTGATTTTTTCTTTGGTGCAGCCAGATATTGGTTTTTTACCTTAATGGCCATTTCCAGATCCTTAATGGCGCCCGCCTGGTCATTAAGTTTGGCTTTGGCGAATCCTCTTCCATAATAGGCTTCAACATTATTAGGTTCGAGCTCTAGGGTTTTATCGTAGTCTTGTACGGCACCTTCAAAATCCTCTAGTTTATTTTTTGCAAAACCCCGGTTGGTATGGTACCAGCTTTCGTCGGGATTCAGGGCCATGGCCTTGGTAAAGTCATCGACGGCTCCTTGGTAGTCGCCAAGTTCGAATTTGGCAAGGCCTCTGCTTCCATAAGCGCCCGTCCGTTTGGGGCTTAACTCGATAACCCGGGTAAAATCTGCCAGACTTCCTGCGTATTCTTGAAGGTCTTGCCTGCAGCTTCCTCGGGCATAAAGGGCTGGTACATCGTCGGGATCCATTGAAAGCGCCTTGTCCAGATCTTGAAGGGCCAGTCTTAAGTTCTTAAGCTTGGCATGGCTCACCCCTCGGTTGTAGTAAGTTTTGGCTTGGTCGGGGTCGAGCTCAATGGCCATGCTGTAATCCTGTAGGGCGGAGGAGAATTCCTGTTGTAAGCTCTTGCACACGCCACGGCTTTCGAAATAAAGCGCCTCCTTGGGGTTAATTTGAATGGCCTTATCATAGTCGCTGATGGCTCCCCGGTAGTCCTTTAGGCTGGCTTTCGAAAGACCCCTGTTAAAATAACTCGGAGCATGGTCGGGGCTTAGGGCCAATACTTGGGTGAAGTCCTGGATGGCACCAACATAATTGCCGGTTCTTGCCTTGGTGTTACCTTCTTCGAAATAATCGGCAGCCGAACGTTGCGCAATGGAAGAGGTGGATTTTAGTAGGGTCGTTAAAGCCAATAGGCCTAAGAATAAGTATTTCATGTAGGGTAATCGTTTCCTCGATTCTGATAGTGATAGTTTCGGCTATAAAAGTATTTAATTTCCTCTTGGGCATCAAGTTCCGCAATAGCATTTTTTGGTGTTATTCGCTTTTAGAGGAATTTATTTAATTTTATACCGTTCTTACTTAAAACCTAATCCGAATAATAATGCAAGGAATGAAGAAAATAGTTCTGGTCGTGATGGTACTTGTTTTGGCCGGGGCAATATATTTTGCTTTTAAAGGAAATGACGATACCGACGTGGCTCAATTTGAAGCGCCCATAACGCAACCTACAGGCTCTTATCTGACTGGGATGAGGGATCTTCAAGGGAAGGTAGTACCCATGGAAGAAGATAAGCTGGTGTTCTTGAATGTGTGGGCTACTTGGTGTGGGCCCTGTAATATGGAAATGCCCGGTATCCAGTCCTTATATGACAAGTATAAGGATAATGACAAGGTGGCATTTTATATCGTATCCGATGAGGATGCAGCCACAGTAAATCCTTTCGTGGAGCGTAAAGGGTATCAGCTTCCTTTTTATCAGTATGTAGGTCCTTATCCTTCGGCCTTGGATGGTAACGCTATACCACGTACTTATATCATACATAAAGGAGAGATCGTGGCACAAGAGGTAGGTGCCTCCCAGTGGGATCGCCCAGAGGTGCATCAACTCATTGAAGAAAAAATTGCGGAAATCTAGTAATCTTGGTCTCGTGATGTTCGATGTCCTGTATAGGTTTCTTTTCATTTAGTGGACCGGTACTAATCTTACCTAGCAAAGCGTAACATATGCCATGTCTGCCTATTTATTTTATTATAGGCCGACATGGCTGTTTTTTTTGTCGTGCTGGCCTAGGACCCTAGGTTGAGAAGCACCTCCGACTCCTTTTCTTGTTTCCTGTAAAATATCCAGAATACAATCGGGAATACCATGAGGGTAAGCACGGTGGCCGTAATTAATCCCCCAATAATTATAACGGCGAGGGGTTTTTGAGATTCTGAACCTATTCCTGTCGACAAGGCCGCTGGCAGAAGCCCTATGGAGGCCATCAGGGCCGTCATGACCACCGGCCGGGTTCTAGTTTTTACCCCTTCAAAAATGGCCTGTGTCAACGACCAGCGCTTCCTAAGATTACTATGAAACTCCGATAACAGGATGACCCCATTCTGTATGCATATGCCCAGGAGGGCGATAAAACCAACTCCTGCCGAAATTCCGAAGTTGATCCCCGTGAGGTGCAAGGCCAAGATACCACCCATAATGGCAAATGGGACATTGGAAAGGACGATCAATGCATCCTTGATGTTCCCAAACAAAACGAAAAGAATAAAGAATATCCCAATAAGGCTGAGCGGGACTACTTCGGCGAGTCGCTTGGAGGCTCTTACCTGGTTTTCAAACTCTCCGGTCCATCCTACCTTGTAGCCGATGGGAAGCTGAATGTGGGCCGATACATTTTTTTGAGCCTCTGTGATAGTGCTTCCTAAATCTCGATTTCTAACCGAAAACTTAACACCAATAAATCGCTTGGTATTGTCGCGATAGATAAACGCCGGTCCCGTTTGTTTTTCTATGGTGGCGATTTCCTTCAGAGGGATCTTGCTTCCTTGTAGGGTAGGGACCTTAAGAGCCGCCATATCCTGTTCGTCCTTCCTATACGCTTGTTGAAAGCGAAGCCGGATATCGAATTTTTTCTCTCCTTCGTACTTTTGGCTGGCGGTTTTACCACCGAAGGCCATTTCCAAAACGGCTTGGGCGTCGGCCACTTTGACGCCATAGGCAGCCATTTTTTCCCGGTCTAGCAACACACTCACCTCTGGCTGGCCTACATTTCGCAATATGCCTACATCTTCTATACCAGGCACATGTTCTATTTGCTTAATCACCTCGTTGGCTATTTTATCGAGCTGGTCTAGGTCGTCGCCATATATCTTTACGGCATTGGAGGCGTTAATCCCCGCCACGCTTTCGGCCACGTTATCGATGATGGGCTGGGAGTAGTTGTAGCCAATTCCCTGATAATTGCTCAGCGAATCGTCCATTTCTTTCACCAAATCATCGAGGCTGATCTTGCGCTCCCAGGATTCCTTTGGTTTCAGGTTTACCTGCATTTGTACATAGTAAAAACCGCTGGGGTCGGTTCCATCATTACTCCTGCCAGCTTGAGATAGTACACCGTTGACCTCAGGGAATTCTTGGAGCTCCTTTCGCAAGGTGGCTGTCATCTTCACGGTTTCTGGAAGGCTATAGCTCATGGGTAGCTTAGCCTCTACCCATAATGCGCCCTCGTTGAGTTGGGGAAGAAACTCTGTTCCTAGCAAACTGCTGGAATAGAAAGTGGCCGTCATCATTAGCAAGGCCAGTGTGAGGCTCAGCTTTTTATGCGAGAAGGTCCATAAAAAGCCCTTTTCTACCGCTCGGTTCCAAAAATTCACAAAAGGATTATTCTTTTCCTTAACATTCTTATTGAGTAATAGATGGCATAACACCGGCACCAGAGTCAGCGTAAATAGGAGTGCGCCCAAAAGGGCAAAGCCTAAGGTATAGGCGAGTGGACTAAACATCTTTCCCTCGACTTTCTGAAACGCAAAAATGGGGAGCAGGGCGGTGATAATAATGAGTTTGGAGAAGAAAATGGATTTACCCATCTCGGTGCCCGTTTTCTTGATCGCACTCCCTATGGCCAGCTTGTTGTAGCGAGGTAAGCCTTTTTTGATAGCCAGGTGGTCGAGGGTGACGAATATGCCTTCGACCATTACCACGGCTCCATCGATAATAATTCCAAAATCGACCGCCCCTAAGGAGAGTAAATTTGCACTCATGCCTTTTAGCTTCAGACATAAAAAGGCGAATAGGAGCGATAGGGGGATGATGATCGACACGGTGAGGGTGGTGCGCCAGTCGGCCATAAATAAAAAAACAATGACCGTTACCAATACGATGCCCTCCACCACGTTGTGCATGACGGTCTGGGTGGTGAAATTCATGAGATTGTCACGGTCATAAAAGGTCTCCATGACAACGTCGGAAGGGAGCACCGAAGCGTTGAGCTCTGCTATCTTATCTTTAACTCTGGTCAGGACCTCTTTGGGGTTTTCCCCCTTTCGCATCACCACTATCCCTTCCACAACGTCGTCGTTATCGTTGAGCCCTACCTGTCCTACACGAGGCATGGAGCTTTCTAATACGTCGGCCAGCTGCTTCACCAATATAGGGTTGCCTGCGGCCTCGTCCACAATAATATTCTCGATGTCCTGGATGCTGCTCACCAAGCCCACGCCTCTTACGACGTATGCCTGTCCATTTTTTTCGATAATATCGCCTCCTACATTGATATTGCTCTGGTTGACGGCCTCATATACCTGCAGGGGAGTAATGTCGTATTTTGCCAAACGGTTGGGATCTACACTGACTTCATAGGTTTTTTCCTGTCCGCCAAAGGCCACCACGTCGGCAACGCCCGGAATAGCCCGTAGCTGCCTATCGATGGTCCAGTTTTGGATGGTAAGCAGGTCTCGTGTGTCCCTTGATTTGCTTTGTAAGACATATCGGAATATCTCGCCAGTGGGCCCGTAAGGGGGTTGAATATCCGGCTCTACGTCGTCGGGGAGTGATATATTGCGCAATTGGTTATTGACTTGCTGGCGGGCGAAGGAGTCGTCGACCTCATCGTCGAATATGATTTTGATCACCGATAAGCCAAACATAGTAATGCTGCGTACGCTGGTCTTTTTCTGCACGGAGTTCATGGCGATTTCGACCGGAGTGGTCACGAATCGTTCTATTTCCTCGGCACTTCTTCCGTTCCATTCTGTCACGATGATAATCTGCGTGTTGGTAACGTCGGGAAAGGCCTCTATGGGCATATTCCTAAAGGCTACAAAACCCGATATGGCGAGTAGCCCTACCCAGAAAAAGGTAAACCCCTTGTTTTTAAGAGAGAATGAAATAATATTTCTGATGAACTTGTTCATGGCAGGATTAGTCGTTTAGGGCGTCGTAAATTAGCATCTGGTTATGGGTGATTACGGCTTCCCCTGTTTGAAGACCGTTGGCAATATAAGCCCGGTCGCCGAGCTGACGGTACACCTCTACTGGCCGTGTTTCTATATTGTTTCTATCCTTAAATATCATCACGAAAGTCTTACTCTTATCGAAAATGAGCGCCTTCGAAGGGACAGCCGTCATCTGTTTGCCTTCGGAGTAGGATAGCTTGATATTGGCCCGCATGGAGGGTTTCAGCAAATAGCCCGGGTTATGGAGTTTGATGCGCACCTGCATGGCTTTTGTTTCAGGGTCGATTATATTAAAGATCTTGTCGACTTGGCCATGAAAGACGGTGTCGGGGTAGCTGAGGGTGGTCACCTGGGCGTCGATACCTAGCTTTACCCGATTTATATCACTCTCATTCACGTTGGCTATGGCCCAGACGTTGCTGATCTCGGCGATATCGAAAATGTTGTCCGACTTATCGCTTCTTAGCAACATATTTTCATTGATGTTTTTTTCGATTACGAATCCACTGATCGGAGACCGGGCCTCGTAAATGGCTCCTTTCTTGATATTGTAAATTTTGAAGGTCTCTTGGATCCGTTGTAATTGGGCCATGGCCTTTTCTAGCTCCCCCTTAGCTTCTATGACGTCTCTTTCGACGTTGAGCTTTCCTTCATAAAGTTCTTGTACCACTTTTAGGTTGTTGCGCCTTACTTCCACGTCGTTGCGGGCATCATCGAGCTCCTGCTCAAAACCGGCCACTTCGGTGCTTCGGATAGTCGCCAAGAGTTGCCCTTTTTTTACATAATCGCCGAGTTCTACATAAACCTTGGTGACGTTACCACCCACTACGGGGTACACCTCAATCATTTTATTGTTATCGGCGGTTATTTTTCCATAAAACGAAAGTTCATTTCGTAAAGGAAGGTCGACCGTATGGGCGGTGTCGGTGGTGGCCAGCATCTTGTCGCTTAACACAAAGGTTTCAAGTCTATCCTCCTTGGGTTGTTGCTGGCTACAGCCGGCGAGCAGGGTGAGGGCCACAAGGAATAGGGTAGGGTATTTCAGTCTATTATAGGAATACATTGGCGTTTACGAGTTGGTTAAGATTTTCTCTGGATATAATCAGTTGCTTACGCATTTCATTAATTTGCATCATGCTTTGGTTGTAGCTTTCCATAAAATCGGTAAACTCCATCATGGGGATATTTCCTTTGCGGAAATTCTCGACGACCGCGTCATAGACGAGGTCTAAGGGGGCAGTAGTAGTAGCGAATTGGGCATACTGCTTATGATGTTTCTCCCATTTTTGATAGGCTTCGTTGATCTGTCTTCTCAGCACTTGGGTTCTGTAGTCTTTCTGTAGCTGCGCCTGTGCCAGCTGAGCCTGAGCCAACTTGATATTTCCTTTGTTAGGATTCCAAAATGGCAATGGGATACCTAAAGTGAGGTTGACCTGGTTGTTAAAAGCCCCACCACGCTGGTCGTACGATAGGCCTGCTGTGAGGTCGGGCTTGGCCAAGGATTGTTGCCAACTTAGGTAGAGCTCTTGGTTTTCTATCATTCTAAGATAACTCAGATACTCCGGGTTCGCCGACTGCGCTTGGCTTACCAGCTCCTCAGGGGCGTAGCGGGACCCTTGGCGAAAGGCTACCTCAAGGCTAGCGGAGTCGACTGTCGGGGTGAATGGAGGCTGTAACCCCGTCAACAGGCTAAGGCTGCTCGTTTCGGAAATTACCTCATTTTGTAGCGCGACCAAGTCGTTTTGAAGATTGAGTGAGAGGGATTGGAGCCTTACCAGGTCCTTTAAAGGGAGATTGGCCTTGGCTACCTGTATAGAATAAGCCGCTAACAGGGTGTCGACCCGACTCGCCTGGCTGGCGATATGTTCAATTTTCTTTTGGTTAAAATAAAGACTGTAAAAGTGTTGCTTGAGTTGATAGCGTAAGCTCAACAGTAATTGTTCAAATTGTAGCTCAGCGAGTTCGGCATTCGATTTGGCAAATTCTACTTCATTTCTTTTCTTCCCTCCCAAATAAATCAGTTGCTGGATGGCTAAGGTCTTTTGGCCCGTTTTCCCCGTGTCAAAGAGCCGGTTATTCTGGGAGTTGACGGCGTTTAGTTCGCCAGAGAGATAGGGTAATTCCCATATTTTGGCTTGAATGATCGCCGCCTTGGCAGCGTCGATATGGTATTGTTCGGCTAGGAGCAGGAGGTTGTTTCGGCTAAAGGCCTCTTCACTCTCTTGTAGGGTAAGCTGTGCCAGAGCAGGTACCGTAAACCAAGAGAGTGAAAAAAAGAGCAAGATAAGACGCTTCATAGGTAGGATGCATAGGTTTGATTGCCTCCCAAAGGTCTCGGTGGTAACTTAAAATGGCCTTTATATTGCCTTAAAAAAAGCTTAAGGTCTAAAAATAATAGAAAAAAGATGGGTGTTTTCGGCAGTATATTGATACTGTATGCTCGCCTTGTGGTAGTCGAGGATCCTTTTAACGATCTGCAAGCCCAGGCCCGAACCGTGGGTGTGGCGGGCATTGGCCCCACGCATAAAAGGCTGAAAGAGTTGGTTTTGCTCTTTCAGGGTAAGCGGATTTCCTTGGTTCGCTATCAGGATCAGCAATTGCTGCTTATCGGTTTGGCAGAGCTTTACGTCTACCGCCTTGTCAGGAGAGTACTGGTATGCATTTCTAAAAATATTTGTAAACGCAATCTCCAAAACCTGCTTAGAAGCCTTTACTTCGAGGATATGGGCTATTTCTTCCACCTCCAATATTTCAAAATGCATCTTGAAGTCAGGGTTTGTTTTGCGCACCTGTGCATAGGCGGCGAAAATGATTTCGTCGATTCGCTCAACACCGAATAGGCCTTGGGCCTCCACTGCATTATTCTTAGCCAGAAGGAGTAGGGAGTCTATTAATTCTGATAATTGATTTACATTATTGGAGATGCTAAGAAGGTAGTTTCTGGTGCCGGGACTATGTTCATCGGACTGCAATAGGTTGTCGACCTGGAGCATGATGCGGCTGAGGGGGGTGCGTAGCTCATGAGAGGCGTTGGTGGTAAATTCTTTTTGCGCCAAAAACGATTTTTCTATCCGGCTCAACATCCGGTTAAAGGAACGGGTGAGCTGAGTGATCTCATCTTTATGGTGCTCTTTGATGGGAAGCTGGTAGCTTAGTTCGGAAGCTGAAATATGATTGATCTTCTTTTGGAATATATCTAGTGGCTTGGTAAGGTTACCCACAATGATGTAGGTCAATATCCACATCAGAAGGGTTCCTCCTAGGTAGGTAAGCAGTAAAGTATAAGCCAGATAGTCCAACTTGCTGTTTCCGTATTTGTCTTCTGCCGCAATCAGCACATAGTAGTCGGCCTCTTCGAAGTCGAAATAAATCCCTGCGACTTCACGCCCTTGATCGGTCTTAAAGAAGGTCTTCGTTTTTTTTAATCTTACCAAGTCCGCTTTGTTCCAGGTAATGGAAGCGTCATCGATGCTGCTGTATATCAGTTCATACTGCTCGTTAAAGATGAGTGTTTTTTCATTATAGAGGCTATTAATGCTGTTTTTGTCGATGACTCGAAGTACCTCTTGGTCTATTTCCTTGACGGTCAGTAAGAGGTTTACGGTGGTGAGCGCCTTTTCGTTAAGCCTATTTTCGAACTCATTTTGCCGATACGAGGCCGATACAAAATACACGATCACGATTCCCAGTCCAAAAAGCAAGGAAAAGGCGGCACTTACATAGACCGAGATACGTCGTTTAATGGTCATAAATCAATCGGCTTGCAGGTAATACCCGTATCCGGGTCTGGTATGTATCAATTTTTGAGCATGTTCTTTATCCACTTTTTTCCTTAGGAAATTGATATACACCTCTATGGTATTCAAATTGGTATCGAAATGGATGTCCCAAATCTGTTCGGCAATGGTCTGTTTAGAGAGCGTCCGCCCTTTGGCCTTGGCCAATAACAGCAACAGTTGGTATTCCTTGGGGGTGAGCTCAATGGGCTGGTGGTTGCGGGTTACTTTCATTTCACTCACGTTAATCTCCAGATCCAATATTCGGATGGTCTGCTCACTTTCTTGAGGTATTGAACTCCTTCGTAAAAGGGCCAGGATGCGTATATAAAGTTCTTCGATATGAAAAGGCTTTACCAGGTAGTCGTCGGCACCATTCCTGAAGGCATCAAGCTTATCTTGAAGTTCTCCATAGGCGGTGAGCATCAGAATAGGGGAGACTCGATCGGTATCGCGTATTTTCTGGCATACCTCCAGGCCATGCATGCCCGGAACGTTAATGTCCAACAAATACAGGCCATAGGGCTTTTTATGGATTTGGCGAAAAAATATGTCTCCGTTATAAACGGCGTCGCATTCGAAGTTCTTAGACTTCAGAAAAGTAAGAATTTCTTGAGAAAGAATGGTATCGTCTTCGAGAAGAAGAATTTTAGTCATGTTGAGCGCTTCCATAATGGGCTGCAAACATAATCAAATAGTTTTATGATTGGGAATGGCCGATAGGTCCGGGGAAGAAAGCCTAAAGAGCAAAACAAAGGCCGCCCCCCATTCAGAAGGCAGCCTTATAATAATTATAATCTTTCGGCAGACTTATTCTACGATGAAAGTACCTTTCATCAAAGCATAATGACCAGGGAAGCTACAGATATAAGTGTATTTTCCTTTTTTAGGGGCTGTAAACTCGATGGTATCACTTTCTCCACCACCCAACAGTTTGGTGTGTGCAATAATGCTACCCACTTCCGATTTGGGGATGTACTCATTGTCACGAGCAGCAGCGGCTTTAGAGCCGAAGGCAGGTACGTCTACGCCCTCTTTAAGCAATACCCAGTTGTGGCCCATGGCTGTTTTGGCCAATTTACCAGCATGTGTAAGCTTTAGTTTTACCTTCTGACCCGCCTTTACTTTTATCTCTTTAAGGTCGAACTGCATGGCATCAGTACCTTTTATCTCGATGACTTTGGCTTGTTTGCCGTCCACAAGCTCGGTGGTAGCTGAGGAGTTTACGAATGCTGCATGAGCCATATTCGTAGCCGCCAATGCTATCATGCTAGCGGATAAAAACATTCCGGTTATTAGTTTTTTCATCTTAAAATTTAAAGAAAACTTGTTATATGTTAGTTTAATGAGTGCAAGTTAATATATGGCCGTTTAAAAAAACAACACGTTAACAATTGTTTGAAAACAATATTTTAGAAAAGATATCGGAACTCGTTGGTAAAGGCCTTGCCCATGCTGAGCAGGGTTAAGGCAAGCAGGTAATGTTCCAGGTCTTTTGGGTTTGCTGGGAGGGGTATTTTTCCCGCTTTGGCAGTAAGTGCATATAAAATCATGGCGATGATGATCCATAATGCACTTTTTTGCCGATTGGCTAAGCCTAGCAAAGAGGTGAGCATCACCACCAAAATACAGAATGACTGGACGATCACCCCTAGGTACTGGACACCGAACTCTATAAGGGTTACCAGCATCCCGATGCCGAGCAGGAGGGTAACCCAAAACTGTAATGGGTTGGTAGGCTTATGTCGTATGAGCGACCATGTGACGGAAACCAGACAGATGGGGCCTACCACCGTAGAAGCTAGCAGGAACATTTCGTAGGTCATTTCGAGGCGATGCACCCCCAAATATATCAGGATATCGGCAACGGCGGTTCCCAGAATACAGGAAATAAAAATCCCAAAGAGTAAACAGTTGTAACGAGGTTGGGGTTTAATCATCTTCCACAGAACAAAAAGACAGAAGAAGCCCAGAACAAGGTTAGAAAAAAAATGCGGATTGGCTATAATCTTCATAAATGTTTGACAGGTTCTCAAAAAAGCAATTTACAAATTATACCTACATTTTGCTACTTCGTCGTTTTCGTCCTACTTTTACCAAAAAAACTGATTTACCAACATGAGCGTTTTAGTAAATAAAAATTCTAAGGTTATTGTTCAAGGATTTACCGGTTCTGAGGGTTCTTTTCATGCCCAACAAATGATCGAGTACGGTACCAATGTCGTAGGGGGTGTTACACCTGGCAAAGGCGGCTTGTCGCATTTGGATAGACCAGTATTCAATACTGTGGACCAAGCCGTAAGATCGACGGGTGCCGACGTATCCATCATTTTTGTTCCACCAGCTTTCGCGGCTGATGCTATCATGGAGGCTGCAGATGCTGGCATCGGTGTAATAGTAGCCATCACAGAAGGTATCCCTACCAGAGATATGCTGTTGGCTAAGGAATATATTAAAGGAAAAAATGTTCGTCTTATCGGCCCTAACTGTCCCGGTATTATTACTGCTGAAGAATGTAAAGTGGGGATTATGCCTGGCTTTATCTTCAATAAGGGTACTGTGGGTATCGTTTCTAAGTCAGGAACGCTTACTTACGAAGCCGTGGATCAATTGACTCGCGCCGGACTAGGACAGACCACCGCTATCGGAATTGGTGGAGACCCCATTATTGGTACCACTACCAAAGAAGCTGTTGAGTTATTGATGAACGATGACGAAACAGAAGCAATCGTGATGATTGGTGAAATTGGTGGAAGTATGGAAGCTGATGCTGCCCATTACATCAAGTCGACTGGTAACAAGAAACCCGTGGTGGGCTTTATAGCCGGTAAAACTGCCCCTAAAGGTAGAAGAATGGGCCACGCAGGGGCTATTATTGGTGGTGCCGACGATACCGCTGAAGCTAAAATCAGAATTATGCAAGAGTCAGGAATTTATGTTGCTGAGTCTCCTGCTTTGATCGGAGAAACCATGCTTATCGCTTTAGGTAAGCGCTAAGAATAATGAATACTAATAATTTTTTACGAATAGGGCTGGGGAAACTCCGCCCTATTTTATAACTATGAAGTCCGTCGTCCTTGCTTTATTTTGGGCTCTACTCCTGTTGGCCGGTTCGGTCGAGGTATGCCTAGGGCGTGGCCTCAACCAAACCGTACCTCCTGGTGACTATTTTCCTATTTATGATTATGACCAAGATTGGTTGGTGTATCATCCTAAATATGAAAATTTTGTTCCCTTCTCCAAGGACATTGATCAAGATTCGAGGTCGGTAAGTGTATACGTCGATTTAATTAAAAATCGGCGCTATTTTTTAATGCTTCATACTACTGCTGAAAATTATTTGTTCGTAGAAGGAGCCCTACAAAAACGGCTGGAGGCCGATCAATGGCTCAAGTTGAGTATCGATAGCCTGTATCAAATATATAAGCGCGACGAACTCCTGGTAACCCTCTACGGAAGCCCCGGAATAGAGGGCAAGACCTTGTTAATTTGCAATCAGAAAGATTCGAATTTTGAGATCGGGATGACCGGAGGTACCAACAGCCTGATCAACATAAAACCCATTATTACGAGCCCATTTGGCGACTTTTCGGTGATCGTCGTGTTGTTGATCCTGTTTCTGTGCGGGTTGCTCTTCAATTATAATCAGGCCTATTTTATGAGGCTGATCAACCCCTACGACTTCTTTTCCTACTCTGAAAGGGATGGCCTTCCGAAGATCTATAAGCCCTATAATACCCTCAGTATTCTTTTTGTACTCATACTTTCGATGGTTTTGGCCTATGTGTTCATCTATCTCAACGATGGCCATATACACCTGCTCATGATCAGTTCCCTGTTGTCGGACGGGTCGAATCTGTGGGAATTGTTGCGGGATTTTGGGGTGCTCACCATCGGCTGCTTTTTGGTATTGTTCCTGAAATACACCCTGATGCTGATTGTGGGCAATATGCTGAACCTAGATCAAAAGGTCGATGTTCTATTTCTTAAAATCGTGCAATCGAGTTTTATATTTCATTCGGTATTGTTTATGCTGATCTGGTCCTTAAGCATGCACTTCCCCGGTTGGGATGTTTTGCTGGATCCTTATCTACATTTTCCATTCCTAGTATTTTATTTTCTACGATTCTGCACCCTCTATCTTCTTGTAAACCCATCCGATAGGTTTATTAATCTATATTTATTTTCTTACCTTTGCGTCGTGGAAGTAATCCCCCTAATTATTGGCATTAAATTTGCTATTTAATCGTAGTTGGATGCCGGAACATAAAAATAAATTCGAAATTGTACATGAGTGAGAATATCAACATTGATCAGGATCGGTTAAAAAAGGTAACGAGCCTTTTAGTAAGCCAGTCAAGGCCGGCAGACGAAAATTCTCCGTATTTTGAACTAGCCAGTAAATACAATATTAAGGTTGATTTCCGTCCATTTATTCAAATTGACGGGGTGTCTTATAAGGATTTTCGTAAGCAAAAGGTAAATATTCTCGACCATACCGCCGTTATTTTTACCAGTAGAAATGCCATCGATCATTTCTTTAGAATATGTGCCGAAGCGAGGATAGAAGTACCCGCTACCATGAAGTATTTTTGTATCTCGGAGCAAACGGCCAACTACCTCCAGAAGTATATCGTTATTCGGAAACGTAAGATATTTACAGGTACTAAAACCGCTTTGGAGCTATTGGAGCTCATGAAAAAGCATAAAAAGGAGAAGTTCTTGTACCCATGCTCCGATGTGCGTAAAAATGACATTCCCGAATTTATGGATACTGGGGAGTTTTATTTTACTGAGGCTACCATGTACCAGACGGTATCCTCCGACCTAAGCGATCTAGAGGATGTTTATTATGATATTATCGCTTTCTTTAGCCCTTCAGGTATCAAGTCTTTATTCGAGAATTTTCCCGATTTCAAGCAGAACTCTACTCGGATTGCGGCCTTTGGGCCTACCACCGCTAAGGCCGTAGAAGAGGCTGGTCTTGTTTTGGATATACAAGCTCCCTTGCCCAACGCCCCTTCCATGACGGGTGCCTTGGAATTGTATATTAAGAAGGTGAACGAACAATAAGTATATTTGGAAGTCGATATTTGAAAAGGATGGCTGGGAAATTTTCCTGGCCATTTTTTATTATATGTCAATTTTTTTAGGCAATATGCGTTATTAATTCAGCGAGCTGCAAAAAACCATTTTGTAAAACATCTCTGCCACATGACCCTTACGTTTACCTTTAGAAATATTTTGTGTATTGGCCTGTTAGCCTACTGCTTGTTGGTAGCCGGTAAGGTACATGCCCAGAAAGATGCCCAGTTTAGTTTGTTTTCGCTGAATCAGCTTTATTTGAATCCGGCTGCTGCTGGTGCGGGAGGGCTTACCACCTTCCAACTTACGCACAGGACCCAATATGTAGGCTACCAAGCCACCAATCCCAACGATGCGGGTGGGGCCTTGTCTACCCAGCTGTTTTCGGTGAGCATGCCTTTGAAAAACTTTGGGGTAGGGTTTTATGCCCTCAACGATAAAAGTGGACCAAGAAACGACCAGGACTTTAAAATATCAGCAGCCTATCATTTTGATCTGGGAGCGGGAAAACTTCAATTGGGGGCTAGTGCTGGACTTTTTCGTCAATCTATTGACTATGGTCAGCTGAGATATCGGGATCCCGACGATCCCTTGATACTTAGTGGGGTCATCTCTCAAATAAATCCCGACTTCGCTGTGGGGGCCAGGTATGAGCATGAAAGCTATTATGTAGGAGTTTCGCTGAATCATTTGCTAAAGCCACAATATCAATTGGGTACCGATACGGGTACCAACCCCCTGCCCAGGACGGTTTATTTGAATGCTGGATTGAATTTTGGGGTGGGGTATTTGTTGGATGTTCAGCCTATTGTACTTGCGAAAACCGATATTTCGACCATCTCTGTGGAAGGAGGGGCCACCGTAACTTATAATAAACGCTATTGGTTGGGTGGAACATACCGGCAGCAAGACGCCTTCTTTATCCTGATGGGCGGGTTGTATCTGTTGCCCGATCAGTCATTAAAGCTATCGGGAGCCTACGATTTGGTGATAGGAGGTAATAAATCCAAGGCGCCGTCGTCCTTTGAATTGCAGTTGTCCTATGCTATTTCGGCCCTCAAAACAGGAAAGAAGACTATTATCAGGACTCCACGCTTCAGGTATTAAATTACTGAGTTTGAAGCTACCTTATAGTACCATAAAATACCTAAATAATAATACTAATTTTCTTCGGAAAATTAAATTGTATAAACGGTATCGTGCGAATGGGTTTAGTTTGGCAAACTTTAATTTATATTTGTAAGATAATAATCCGAGACTTAAAGGCGGGAATACCGTCTCGGTAGAGTAGCTTTTATGGTTTTTGGGGTGTTTTTTAAGAGTCTATTTTTTTAAAATGCTTATTCCTTTCAATCAGATTGTTACTTTTGTTTTTTAAAAGGTATACTATATAAACACTGGCCTACGTTTTTAGGCAGACATCTAATACTCAATAATAAAGAACCACTATGAATGTGAAAGTATTCTATCGGGATGGAACCAAAGGCTTGTTCATACTTGCTGCAGTCTTACTGTTACAAAGCTGTAGCTTTATAAAAAACAAGTTTGGAGGAGGGAAAGAGGAAAGCGGCATCCAGAATGGAGAAATTACCGCTACGGCACGAAAAGGATTTAAGCAAACTACTCCGGCGGGGATGGTGGTCATTCCTTCAGGGTCCTTTATTATGGGCCAAGCGGATGAAGACATTGCGTCTTCTATGAACAATATGAACCGTCGTGTAACGATCAGTTCGTTTTTTATGGACGATACTGAAATTACTAATAATGAATACAGGCAGTTTGTGGATGCACTTTTGGTAGACTCTATTTCGGTATTAGGCGAAGAGGAGATCATGACTAAATATTATCCGGATACTACCGTATGGAAGAAGGATTTCGCCTACTCAAACGGTGATCCTTTTCAGGAATATTATTACCAACACCCAGGCTTCGACACTTACCCTGTAGTGGGAGTAAGCTGGGTAGGCGCTCAATACTTTAGCAAATGGCGTACCAATCTGCTTCATGATTTCCAGAACCAGGAGGGGCAGTTCAACTCTACTGGCTTCCGCTTGCCTTCGGAAGCGGAATGGGAGTGGGCCGCCCGTGGGGGTCGTGCTGTAGCAAAATATCCATGGGGTAATCCTTATACCATGAACGCTAAAGGGTGTTTCCTCGCTAACTTTAAGCCACAAAGGGGGAATTACGACGCCGATGGCTATCCTTACACGGCTCCTGCCAACGCCTATAATCCTAACGATTTTGGCTTGTACAACATGGCGGGTAACGTAGCTGAATGGACCCTAGACTCTTATACCGACAATGCGACCGCTATTGTATGGGATATGAATCCCATGTATGTAAATCCTGACGAACCTCGTAAAGTGGTAAAGGGTGGTTCCTGGAAGGATATCGCCTATTACCTTCAAACGGGTACTAGGAGTTATGAGTTTGAAACTGAAACGAGGGCATTTATCGGCTTCCGTTGTGTAATGGACAATGTTAACGACAGAGGCGGCGCTCGTTCACGGAGATAATTTAATAAGCAAAAGAGACAGCAATGTCCCTGTTACCATTTTATATTTTCATCATTTATTATTATTCACTGTAACTGAATTTATTTACCTATGGCTAAGAATAGCGGACCTAGTTTCTTTTGGGACAGACTAGTACCTACCATATACAGCGCAGGTGCTGCTGTTGTAATATTAGGAGCATTATTTAAAATTCAACACTGGGATGGCGGTGGCCCTATGCTAACCATTGGATTAGGAACAGAAGTGGGTATTTTCTTGATTTATGCCCTTCAAACCTTTGTACAGCCCATCAATTCTGAACCCGATTGGACTAAAGTATACCCTGAGCTAGCCGACGATTATACGGGTGCTCCAGTGTCGCGCAGTGCAGGACCTAGCAGTGGCGTAACGGCCAAGCTCGACAATATGCTCGATAATGCTAAAATCTCTCCCGATGTTTTTGATAGCCTTGGTAAAGGATTTAAGAGTCTTTCGGACACAGTAGGTAAAATGTCGGACCTTACCGACGCTACAGTTGCTACTAACGAATACGCCAAAAACGTAAAATCGGCTTCTTCTTCCATTAGCGATATGAACAAGTCGTATGGAGTGGCTATTACGGCTATGTCGTCTATGGCCGATGCTACCAAAGATGCGCAAAGCTACCGTACCCAATTCCAGGAAATTACCAAGAACATGGGCGCTCTGAATGCCGTCTATGAATTGGAATTGCAAGACACTACCAAGCATTTGAAGGCCATGAATGCTTTCTATGGCAACCTGACTACCGCTATGGAGAACATGGCCGATGCTACCAAAGAATCTCAAGTATTTAAGAATGAGATGTCGAAACTTACTACCAATATATCGTCACTAAATGGCATATATGGTAATATGTTGACGGCCATGCGTGGTAATGCCTAAGCGGCCACGGCCTCTTAAACTTTCATTTGCTAAATCCTCCGAGATCCCTTTTAAATGATTGTCTTATCTAAACTAATTGATCACTGATAACTGATTACTGAACAATATGGCAGGTGGAAAAGAAACTCCCCGTCAGAAGATGATTGGAATGATGTATCTGGTACTTATGGCAATGCTCGCATTGCAGGTAAGTTCGGCCATCATTGAAAAATTCATTCTCTTGAACAATTCTCTGGAGCTCTCCTCTGGAGCAGCCAATAAATTAAACCAGGAAACGGTATTGAAAATAAAGGCCGCCGTTGAAAAATCGGGTAACCGGGATGCCGATGTGGCCGTGATGAAACAAGCCGACGAGGTTCGTAAGGCATCCGTAGCGATGATCAACGAGCTGAATTCCCTCAAGCAGGAAATTATTAATACTGCTGGTGGAGGCTTAAACGAAGAAGGGTCTATCAAGAATCCTCAAGAAGAGGGTAAGGTAGCCGAACTGATGATAGGGGGCAAGAAAAACGGCAAGGCCTATGCCTTAAAAGAAAGCCTCAACAAGTATGTTGGCAATTTGAATAACTTGGTTCCCAATAAGTTTCAGATGCTGGCTTTGGATGGTAAGGATGACCCCATCAGCAAAGGGCAGAAAGACCAGAGAAACAAGGATTTTGCTGAGCTGAATTTCGCTCAAACTCCTGTTGCCGCCGCTCTTGCAGTTCTAAGTCAGAAACAAACCGATATTCGTCGGATGGAAGGCGAGGCGTTGAATTACCTTGCTAGCAAGGTGGGAGCCGCCGATATTAAGTTTGACCGCGTGTTGGCGATGGTAAGTGCCGATGCCAAAACCGTTGTAGCTGGTACCAAGTTCAAAGGCCAAATGTTTATTGCAGCCTCAGCTAGTGGGCTCACTCCTCGGATGAGCCTAAATGGTGCGCCAGTGAAAGTAGAAAATGGAGTTGGTCTTATCGAATTTACCGCTCAAGGTGGAGGATATAATGCCGAAGGTATTGCCCGTAGGGAGCTAAAAGGTACCATTACCATTCCTACTCCTTCGGGAAGGGATACCACCTATAGCATGACCCAGGAGTACTTCGTTGTGAAGCCTTCGTATCAAATCGAGACTGGTACATTGCCTCCATTATACTTGGGTTGCGCCAATAAGTTAAGTATACAAAGCCCCGCTTTAGGTGCCTTATGGGCTCCTACTTTCTCTACCGACGGTGGAGAGATCATTGCCAGCCAAGCGAAAGGGAAGTTTACCATCGTGCCTAGCAAGGCGCAGCTAAACATTACCGTGAGCAACTCTGGAAATGTACTTGGTTCGGAACCTTTCCGTGTAAACCGGGTTCCCAAACCTTCCTTGGATGTGCGGGTTAACGGCGCCGCCTTCGACGAACGAAGAGGCGTAGCTGCTACGGGTGCTCGGAGTATTCAGGTGGTAGCCATCCCCGACGAAGGCTTTAAGAACTTCTCTCCTGAAGATGCTCGCTTTAGGGTGGCTCAGGTAGAAATATCCTTGGCAAGAGGTAACCGCCGGATCGACGGGGTAACCCTGAACAGCGGTGGTGGCTCTATCTCCACCTTGGCACAGCAGGCTCAGCCTGGTGACCGTTATGTCATTCGTATCCTTAAAGTACAACGTCAGAACTTCAAAGGAGTAGTGAGTGATGTGGAAATGGGAACGCAGGTACGTACCGTCAATTTGTACTAAAATTGTATTTTCTACGTTGGTTAAACAAGGAAATAAAACAGCATGATATGAGAAGTATGAATGGAAAATCGATGGCATTGACCATGTTGACGCTTGCACTCGGTGCTGGAGCCGTATCGGCACAGGAAAGAGTGGATTCGACCAATAATCAATTTTCAGCGCGTCCCATTAGTGATGAAGACATCATGATGAAACGCACATTATGGAGGCGGGTGGATCTCAAAGAGAAGCAAAACATGTCCATGTTTTCTAAAAATAATGAGATCACTAAATATTTGATAGAAGCGGCTAAAGCCGGTTTGATAGAGGCGTATGCCAACGATTCTTGTGTGACGCCCCTTTCTCAGGCCGATCTGCATAAGCGTTTGGTGATACCTAACCAGGCCGCAGGCCTTTCCGAAGAGGAATTGGCGGCGGGTTTTGGTGCGCCGGCTACCGATGGGGGCTGGGGGGATACCAAAGAAAAGACCGAGCCTACCAAAGCGGCTAATGCCGCTGCCGACGATGGCTGGGGGGCTCCTGCCGCTAAAGAAACTGTAGAAGAAGACGACGGCTGGGGACCACCCAAAAAGAAAAATGCTGCTAAAGAACAGCCTAAAACTGAGGTGGCTGTGGATGCTCCAGCAGCCGATCCTGCCTTCGATAAGTCGTTCAGTACCGATGTGGCAGTTACCGAGGAGGAGTATTTCCCTCAGCAGCTTTCTTTGATCGAGATTAAAGAAGACTGGACTTTCGATAGAAAGCGCTCACGCTTGTATAACGATATTCAGACCATTACGATCATTCTTCCTTCCGATCAGACTGCCACAGGACTAGAACTTCCTGTTGCTTCTTTCCGTTACAAGGATGTAGATAGGCTTTTTAGAAGCGATTCGAAGAAGTATATCTGGTATAATACGCATAATACCGCTCAGAACAAGAACCTGGCCGATGCATTCGACCTTCGGTTGTTCTACGGTAGAATCGTAAAATACTCTAATGCCAACGATAAAGCGTTTTTGGATATTTATGGAGCCGAAAAGGAGGCCCTTATTAAATCATTGAACTACGAACAAGAATTGATGGAACTGGAGCACGGACTCTGGGAGTATTAATTACCAAGTGATTTTAATAAAAAGGGGGATGGTGTCTATTGGCACCATCCCCTTTTTGTTGTCCTATCGACGGCGGTTCCACTCTACCGTCCTGTATCCTATCAGAAGGTCTGAACGCCCCGCAGGAGCCCTGTAATAAACCAATAGGTCATAGTCGTTTTCGGTAGTGGCGTAGTCGCCTTCTACCCAAGTCTCGTCGGGTTGCCCATTTGCTGGTACCAGCACATAGTCATAGTTCACGACTCCTTGTTTAATGAGCATTTCTACCTCGTAACTGCCCGTGTCGGGGTTATAGGTCATTTTGTTGAGTTCGTTCAAATTCCACAGATGGAAGCCACCATTCACGTATACCTCCGCATGGGGGACTTCGGCCATTTTAAGACTAAACCGGACGGGGGTATAATCGGCATCTGTACTACCCCGGCCCGATTCCCGTTGATCTACCACATATTGTCCGTTGAGGTCGTCGATCTGCAGGTAGCCGTTGTCGTTCCTGGGTTTGTCTGCAAATAAAAGCAAGGTGGTATGGTCGGGGCTGCGGACCATCTGTTCTATTCCATACCCCCGACCCGATAGGGTTCGGCTGTCGAAATATCGAAATTCGTTGCCACCAGGGAAGGTGTTCTCTAAATCGAAAAAAGTATATTCCAGTTGCTTGTCAAATGGCCGGACGTGGGAGGGTTTGAAACCCATTTTTGCTTGATCCCATCGGAAATTCTTACGCATTATTACTTTCAAATCGGTTTGAGGTGCTACTAAGTTGAGTCCTGAGTAGTCGATCTTAAAGTCTATTTGTTGGTCGCTAAACTGTTGTTGGATGCCCTGTGAAAACCGAGCCTCGGCCGAGATGTTCACCCGTAGGTCATAAAGCATAAACTTCCTACTCAGTACGGGTTTTCGATCTTGGTCGTATACCACCACTACATAGTTGCCCGACAGCTTAAGACGGGGTATTTGGAAAGAGTAATGGAAATAGGGGATCTTGGTGCTAAAAGATTGTTGCTGGTCGAGGATTGGATAATCATTATACTCATAGGTGAATTCGATGTCGTTAAGGTTTGACTTGCTCCAGTCGGCATTGCAATGCAGGATCTTGGCGGAATACCGGTCGTACTGTGCCGACAGGTCGTCGAATTCCAGCATAAGCCCCTTCGTATTTTGGACCGAAGTGATAGGAGGGCTTATGAGTCGCTTGGGATTATCCGGTTCTTCTATATTCGGATATAGCAATACCGTCGCAATCTTGGGGTTATATATAGCATCCTTGAGTAGTTCTTCGGGCTGCTGGGCCTTGGCCAGGACCACTTCCACAAGGAGTAATAAGGTGAGGTATAATCGCGAATGGGAATGCTTCATAGGTAGGAAATGGTCAATGAATAAAATTCTATTTCTATTTAAATATAGGATAAATATTGGAGGCTGTAAAAAAAAAGAACCACTCCCGAAAGAGTGGTTTTTTTATATCAGTAAGCAGATCTATTTAGTTGGCATACTCCTCAACAAGCATCATGGCCTCTTCCCACTCTGAAGTGGCTTGGTCTAACCGACTTTTGAGGTCGGTATAGGCTTGGTTGACCTTGCTGAGTGCCTGCTGGTCCTGATAGATATCCGGACTGGCCAATTGCGCTTCGATATCCTTCTTCTCTATTTCTAGGGTATTAATGGTGTTCTCTAATTCGTCTACGCGCTTCTGAGCCTTTTTGCGTTTTTGAGCATCCTCATTGGAAAACGTCTTGGTTGGCTTGGAAGGGGCCGGCTCAGGCGCCGATTTGGATTTTTGAGGAGGGGCGCTGCTGACAACCGCATTCTCGCTCACCGCCGACTCCAATCCTCTTTCAGCCACCCATATCTCATACTCCTCATAGGTGCCTGGGTATTCTTTGATCTGATGGTCCTCTATATACCATATTTTATTGGCAATATTCTCTACAAAATACCGGTCGTGGGAAACGACGATATAGCTACCTTCATATTGTTGCAGCGCTTGTATGAGGATATTCACCGACTGCATGTCCAAGTGGTTGGTAGGTTCATCGAGCAGCAGGAAGTTGGCCTGCGACAGCAGTACCTTCGCCAGGGCTATCCTCGATTTTTCTCCTCCCGAGAGTACCTTTATCTTTTTGAATACATCGTCGCTGGAGAATAGGAAGCATCCTAATACCGTTCTGAGTTCTGTTTCCGTTTTGTTTGGATTGGCATATTTGAGCTCCTCCAATAGGTTATGCTTTACATTGAGCGACTCTAGCTGGTGCTGGGCATAAAACGTGAAGGATACATTATGGCCTAGCCGGCGCTTACCTTCTATGGGTTCGTCGCCCGATACTACCCGGAGTACGGTGGACTTACCCCGTCCGTTTGCTCCAATAAGGGCTATTTTATCCCCTCTTTCCATAGTAACGTTGGCCGCATCCAAAATCACCTTTTCGCCGTAGGCTTTGGAGGCATCCTCCAGCTGAAACACATGGCGCCCAGGTTGGGTGGTGAATTGAAAGCGAAAATGAACCTTCGCCGCTTCGTCGACTACCTGGTCTATCACTTCCATCCTATCGAGGGCCTTAACCCGGCTCTGAACTTGTTTGGATTTGGTAGCCTTGGCTTTAAAGCGTTCAATGAACCGCTCCGTTTGTCGAATTTTAGCTTGCTGGTTTTCGAAGGCGCCCTTCTGGATTTCGTTCCTCAACGATTTTTCCTCCAAATAATAGGAGTAGTTTCCGGCATAATAATTGAGCTTTCCACCCGATACCTCCACAGTAGTGTCTATGGTGTTGTCCAGGAATTGCCGGTCGTGAGATACTACGATGACGGCACCCTCATAGGACTGCACGTACTTCTCCACCCATTGTATCGACGGCAAGTCCAAGTGGTTGGTAGGTTCATCGAGCATCAGCAAGGAGGGTTTTTGAAGGAGTAGCTTGGCGAGCATTACCCGCATCCGCCAGCCTCCAGAAAACAACCTTAAGGGGCGTTCCAGGTCGCTAGTGGCGAAGCCAAGTCCTTCTAGTATTGCCTCGGCCTTGGATTGTACGCTGTATCCGTCTAGGGCGTCGAACTCATCCTGTACCCTGGCCAGGCGATCTACCAATTCGTCCTTATAGTCGTGCTCCATTTCATGCAAAATCTTGTCGATCTGTGCCTGTAACTCATTCTGGCGCTCAAAGGCCTGCATGGCTACAGATAATATGGAGTCGTCGGTTTGGTAGGACAGCAAATCCTGGTTAAGGAAACCGATGGTGCAGTCACCCGACATGGAAATACTCCCTTCGTCGGGTTGAAACTCCCCATTGATCATCCGGAGCAGGGTCGATTTGCCCGTTCCATTAAGACCAATGAGTCCAATTTTTTGTTTAGGTTTAATATGTAGCGACGCACTATCATATAGTGCCCGGTCGCCGAGGTAATAACTAAGGTTCGTAATCGCGATCATGCTGCAAAGGTACGGGTAATGTGGCATATATCGAAAGGGTACATGTTGGAATAGTTATAATATCGGATCCAAATGCCCTGAATAGTATGATTTTAGCTCCTTCATGGAGGGTAATAGCATCATTGGGCACTTTTTTGGCTAAATTGTCGGTTTATACCGTACAGTCAACCTGAAGTCATCAAACACAACAGAACTACCCCCAAAGGATATGAATGAGTTATTTCCTATATTTTTAAAGCTCGAAAATTTGCACACCCTTATCGTCGGTGGAGGCTATGTAGGGTTGGAAAAAATTACCGCCGTGCTCGATAATGCCCCCTATGCGAAGGTGACCTTAGTAGCCCCCCAAATAAGGGATGAAATCTGGAAGATAGCTGAAGAAAATCCCCGTATTGCCTTGGTAACTAAGCCGTTTGAAGAGTCGGATTTTGAAGAGAAGGACCTGGTCATTGTAGCTACCAACGACAAACCAGAAAACCAACGTATCAAATCGCTGGCACGAGCCAGGCACCTACTGTGCAATGTGGCGGATACCCCCGCGCTTTGTGATTTTTACCTCTCGTCAGTCGTGCGAAAGGGTAACTTGAAAGTGGCGATTTCTACCAATGGAATGTCGCCTACTATGGCCAAAAGATTGAAAGAGGTGCTTAATGAGGCGCTTCCCGATAATCTGGAAACGGCCATGGAACAGCTTAAGGCAGTTCGGGATATGCTCAAGGGAGATTTTGCCTATAAGGTCGACGAGCTGAACAGGATTACTTCGGTGTTGGTGGAGCCTAAGCCTAAAGGTTAGGGTGAAGTGGCCTGCTCGCCGAGTTTGGCTAGCCGTTGCCCCAGGACGATCAACACAAGGGACAAGAACCCGAAAAATAGGAATAGCAGGAAGGAGTTGGTTAAGACTTTTTGTATCCCCAATTCCGACACATTCACAAAAGGGTAAGGATAGAAATGTCCGGAATACCCGCGTATCAGAATAAATAGCAAATACACGCAAGGGTAAATGAGCCAGGATGGTATCAACCGCCAAGTAAGCTTGTGCTTTTGTTCGTAGAGGTACCAAAACAGCAGGACCAATAATGGGATCACCGTATGTAAAAGTTCATCTACTACCTTCTGAAGGCCTTTAGGGTCCCATATCGGGCGCAATACCAGCTGATATACGATCCCAACGACCAGTATATAGACGGTTAACGCGCTGAGCCGTCCATTGGCTTTCTGCTTTTTCTTTTTCGAATCCGTGATCAACCGATAACTAAAAAAAATGGCGACTAAGCTGTTGGTAAGAATGGTGAAAAAACTAAAGAAGCGAATACTCGTTTCGATGACGTCGGTGATTCGGTTTTCGAGCATCAAATAATATTGGGTGATCACTGCAAACCATGCCAATAGGGCTATAGACATTTCGATCGTTTTTTTCATGCTTCATCAAGGGTCGGTCGTAGGCTGATAGGGAACATTTATGACGAATACTCCTTAAAAATAGCTAAAAAAGCATTGGAGAATTCATAATGACAACAAAATGTTAATCCAGCATATTTTTTATCCCAAGTCCTGTTTTTTTGTTTTGTGGGTCAATAGCTATGGACTTCCGGCACCCAAGGAGATGGAAGGTCTTTATAGGACCAGTCGGAAGTAGCACGCACTCCAAAGAGTATTTTACCCCACCGATAAAAATGAGGAAGGAATCTATTTCAGATGAAAGTTTACTATCCCGACTGCGGAAGGACGACCAGCAAGCTTTGGCTTCCTTAATGGATCGTTATTTCGAGCCTTTATGCGCTTATGGGCATGTTTTGCTTCATGACTGGGCACAGGTAGAAGAGCTGGTAGCCGACGTCTTCTTTAGTATTTGGTCCAAAAGAGAGGAACTTGAGATCCATACCAGTTTAAAATCTTATTTATTTGTTTCTGTAAAAAATAAGGCCCTACAACAGTTACGCAAGGAGTCCCGTATGCCCTTTCAGGACATCGATAGCGCTGCCGATGACGCCGATTCGGAGCCCAATGGATTGGAACGACTCATCCTGCAGGAGTTGAATCAAGACATTATCGATCTGGTACATACCCTTCCAGAGAAACGACGCATTATATTTGAGCTCAATCGATTCGAATCCTTTACCTATAAGGAAATTGCCGAACTGCTTCAGATTTCGGAGAAAACCGTTGTCAACCAAATGAGCTTAGCCATCAAATACCTCCGGCAATATGCTCGAGCAGGTGCACACAACTCCTATTAATTCTGCTAAAACACCTTTTTAAAGGCGATGAGCGGCCCTTCTTTCCCTTACTGAAAGAATGGGCTGGCTTAACAATTTGATAATCTTTTGGGTCGGGACATTGGTAGGCAAATGGGATCGTACCTATGAAAACACATGGAATGGAAACAAATGAATACTGGGTACTGATCGCCAAGCAACTTTCGAGGGAGAGCACGAGCGAGGAAGATGCAGCCTTGGCGGACTGGTTGGCCCTGTCGCCCGAAAATAGAACCATTTTTGAGGAGGTGAAGCGCGACTGGCACGCCAAGCAGCGAGAGAGAGTGCCTGTGTCCTTGCAAAGGGGAAAAGCCATGGTTTTTGAGCGGATTGAAAGAGAGCAGCCTAATGTTCCTGAAAGTTGTGCCGATACAAATGTCAAATGGCTTGGCCTTTCTACCTACCTGAAAATTGCCGCGGCCATCGTGTTGATGGTTGTGGGCGTGCAGGGATATAGGAGCATGGTGGGAGAGACAACCGCTCCTCTAATGGTAAGTACGAATGGCAAGCAGCATCATCCAGAAAAGGTGGTATTGCCCGATGGCAGCACGGTGTGGCTCAATGCCGGTAGTACGATCCGCTACGCCGACCGGTTCGTGGGAGAGGTCAGGGAGGTTTATTTGACTGGAGAGGCTTTTTTTGAAGTGCAGCGTGATGAGGATAAGCCTTTCTTGGTGTATACCGAAGGGGTTACGACCCGGGTCCTGGGGACTTCCTTTAATATCCAAGCCTATCCCGAGGCCGAGGCCATAGAGGTGACGGTGAGCTCAGGGAAGGTGTCGGTAGTGGATTCTACTGGAGTGCTTGGTGAGCTTAGTAAGAACCAGCAAATAGCCTATCATAAACATACGGGCATTTCAATGCGCCAGGTGGTAGATGCCACCGCGGCCAATGTATGGAAAGAAGGGAAGCTGGTCTTTGACGATCAAAGCCTGTTGGCTGTTGCACAAAGGCTAGAAAGGCGATATGGGGTGCAAATAACGTTTGCGCAAGCGTCTATTAAGGCCTGCCCGGTGACGGCCCAGTTCGACGAACAGGAAAGCTTGGAGAAGATCCTGTATATGATTTGCCTGGTCTCGAATACTAAATATGAGTTTCAAGATGAAAAACAAATCCTGATCAGTGGACAGGGCTGTAGTATTTCTAATTAAAAAGAATAGCCTATGACAAAACTACAGAGCCAGATCCGGCAAGCGCATCTGGCTCCTGATTTCCGGGTTACTACCAATAACCGTGGAAAGAAAAATAATCTGTTACAATTATTTATAATCTCAAATTTATGAAAAAAAATTATCTAAACCTTGATTTAAGGCGGTTTGTGCCTGTGGGTGCCTTTACCAAAAAGGTAACCTTTCTACTGGGGACCTTGTTGGTCTTAGCCCTAAGTTCTGTTCAAGTTTCGGCCAAGGACGACAAGAAAAACCAAAGCGGTTCTGTTAAAATAAGCGTTAACCTAGCGTCGGGCACACTAATAAGTGCCCTCAAGCAGATAGAAAGCCAGAGTACTTTCAAATTTGTTTATAACCCCGATCAAATTCGGTCATTCACCATAGCCAAGCAGGGTATTGAGCAGCAAGATATCGATACCATTCTAAAGGGGCTGCTGGCCGGCACGGGGCTGAATTATAAAATAGTAGGAGAGAATGTGGCGGTAGTTCCTGGAAAAGGGGCGGTTAAGAACGAGGGGATCGTGATACGGGGTGTCGTTACAGACGCTACCAACGGGGAGCCTCTGCCCGGGGTGAATATCGTTTTGAAGTCCACTTCGGTAGGTACCGTAACCGATGTAAATGGTGCCTATCAGCTAGAGGTGCCCAATGAGGAGGCCCTATTGGTGTTCTCTTTTATAGGCTATGAAAGGATGGAAATGGCGGTTGGTGGCCGTCAGCAACTCTCTGTGGCCATGCAGGTGGCTGCCAATGGCTTAGATGAGGTGGTGGTAACGGCCATCGGCATTGAGCGCGAAGCCAAGGCTTTGGGGTATGCCGTTTCTAACCTGAAGAGCGAAGCCATCAATGTAGGTGGAAATACCGATTTGGCTACATCTTTGGCGGGTAAAGTGCCTGGTATGCAGCTAACCAGGTCGTCGGGTCCGTTGGGGTCGTCGCGGATCGTGCTTCGCGGAGAAGCTTCCTTGGACATGCAAAAAAATAGGGCCCTGCTCGTTGTAGACGGGGTGCCCGTTACCAACGACCAGAATAGCGACGGTCAGGAGTCGTATTTGGGCGCCGCTGTCGACTACGGCGATGGTCTATCGGCACTCAATCCAAAGGATATCGAGAATATTACCGTTTTACGTGGGGCCTCTGCTGCGGCACTATATGGTTCGCAGGCCGTCAATGGGGTGTTGATGATCACCACTAAAGGAGGTAAGTTTAACCAAGGCCTCAAAGTAAATGTCAACCAGTCGTCTTCGATACAGCAGGTGAATCGTTGGCTGCCTCGCCAGACGGAATTTGGTTCGGGAAATCGTTCCGAAAACGATTATTATGCCTTCAAAGACTCTCCTGATGGTGCCCAGAATAGGAATTCACACTCATGGGGACCAAAATTTATGGGACAGAAATTCTATCAATACGACTCCCCCCATTCGGCAGTATACGACCCAGCCCTTAGAGATGAAATTTGGGAATTCGTACCGGGTGGCCAGACCCCCTGGGTAGGTAACGAGATAGAGCAAAATTTTTATCAAACAGGCTATACCCATTCCACTGGAGTATCGGTGTCGGCAGGTAATAATATGGCCTTTTTTAGAGGTTCTGTCAATTACCTTAACAATAAGTATATCATGGAAAATACCGGCTATAACCGATTGAACCTATCGCTGTCGTCGGGGATTAAGACTGGTAAAACCAAATTTTCAACCAAAATCAATTATGCGCGCCAGAGCTCGGCCAATTTGCCCGCCGAAGGTTACGACCGCACCAATGCGCATTATCAGGTGTTTTGGTTGAGTGCCAATGAGCAGCTTCCTTGGTATAAGAACAAACTGTGGCTGGATGGGCAGCAAGATGTTCAGCAGAACACGATTGGGGCCTTAAGTGCGAACCCTTATTGGATCCTGCACAATTCTATCAATACCCTCGATAAGGACCGGGTATTTGGTAATATCCAGCTCGACCATTCCTTTACCGATCAACTCAAGCTTACAGCGCGTAGTGGTCTCGATTTTTATACCGAGCTACGCACAAGGGAGCGTGCCTGGTCGGAGCCTCGCAATTCCTTTGGAAATTACAGTGAGACCAACCTGAAAACCATTTTGCTTAATACCGATGTAATCCTAACTCAAAATTCTAAGATAGGGGACTTTACAATTGGGGCTACCTTGGGCTTCAACCACCGCTATACCAACGGAAATGGGATGTATGGAGAAGCCACTAGCCTGAAAATTCCAGGAGCATTTAACCTTCAGAATTCAGAGGAGCTACCGCGCGTAAGCAACAGCCGTCGCCAAAAAGAATTGGTATCGGCCTATGGGGTGGCCAACCTATCGTGGAAGGACATCGTTTTCTTGGACGTTACTGGTCGAAACGACTGGACCTCCACCTTGTCGAAAAATAATAATTCCTATTTCTATCCTTCCACTGCGCTGGCTGTAGACCTTACCGAACTGTATGGTATCGATAGCCCGGTATTGTCCTACCTAAAACTTAGGGCTTCCTATGCTCAGGTAGGTTCGGATACCGACCCCTACCGTCTCAATCGGTATTATGTGTCGTCGACGGCTATCTCGGGAGGATATAGCAATCCCTCCACGCTGCCCAATCCCGACCTTCGGCCCGAACGTACCAACTCTATGGAATTTGGGGTAAATACGCATTTATTTAACCATCGCTTCGATCTCGACCTTACTTTTTATAGGGCCGTAACCAAAGACCAGATCCTGTCCTTACCCGTCGACCCCGCTTCGGGATACCAGAGCGCATTGATGAACGCCGGATCGGTTTCTAACCAAGGTGTTGAGCTACAGCTCAATGCCAAGGCTGTGAAGTCCAAAAGCTTTAACTGGGATATTACCGCCAACTGGGCTACCAATAAGGGACGTGTGGAGAAGCTCGTGCCCGGCGTAATCGACGTGTATGTGATTGGCTCCTATGTAGGCTCCAGGGTGCTGGTAAAGGCCGAGCCCGGGGAGCAATTGGGGAGAATCTACGGAAAGGGGTATGATCGTCAAAATGGGCAGATCGTTTTTAAAGATGGCCTAGCTCAACGGGATAATAATGAAGACTTCTTAGGTAATGTATTTCCCGACTGGAAGGCCGGTTTGGTCAATAATCTACGATACAAAAACCTTAACCTATCGTTTCAATTCGACTATACCCATGGAGGAAATGCTTATTCGATTACACATTTCCTGATGAACTATACCGGCAAATCGACTAAGACGGTGTATGGTCGGGAAAGTGGAGCACCTTACCCATCCGGAGCGGAGTATGATATGGCCTCGGGAAGTTGGCTTCAAAACCAGGATGGGCGCTTTGGGGTCATTGGCGATGGAGTGATGCTCGATGAAGAGTCGGGCCAGTATGTCAAAAATAACGTATCGGCACCTGCACCTTACTATTATAATGCCATGTACGAACGCGATCAGATAGAAGGTAATGTGTTTAAAACCACCTCTTTGAAATTAAGAAATGTACGTGTGAGCTATAACTTGCCTTCTATATGGGGTCTTAAAGGGGCTCAAATTGGGGTCTATGGCAATGAGCTGTTTTTATGGACCAAGTTCCCATCTTATGATCCGGAGCTTTCGGTGGTCAACAACGGGGCCTTAACTCCTGGCCTCGAAGCGGTAGGCTCTCCTTCCATGCGTACGATAGGGATTGACTTAAACATTAATTTTTAAAATATAGCAATGAAAAATCTTACTAAAAAAGGGATAGGAGCTCTCTTGGGCCTATTTTTCTTCTGCCTAAGTTCCTGTAACGATTTTCAGGAAATCAATACCGATCCTACTCGGATGACCAATATCAATGCGGCCTCTTTGCTGACTCAGATCATCTATAACACCGGTACTAGCTCAAGAAGCTACGGAGAAATCGGAAATTATATCGGTCAATATTGGACCAATACTTCTCTGATCGATCAGCGCCATCGCTACGATTTTAAAGGATCCGACTCCGAAGATGTATACAATAGCATCTACGGTACGCTTTACGATATCTATGATCTTAAAAAAAGAGCACAAGCCGAACAATTAGACGATTATCTGGGTGCGGGCCTCGTTCTAGAGGTCTATTTGACTACCTACTTAACCGACGTCTTTGGACCCGTGCCCTATAGCGAGGCCATGCAAGGGGATGAACTTAACTTTACTCCCAAATTCGACGATCAGGAGACGATTTATCGCCAAAATCTCGATAAATTGGATCAGGCTTTGGGCCTAATGGAGGTGCTACCAACGGGTAATTTTGTGCGGGGTGGAGATGCCTTTTATATGGGCGATATGAAGAAATGGAGGAAGTTCGCCAACAGCCTCAAGCTTCGTATGTTGATGAAAATGGTGAAAGTGGATCCGACGGTAAAGAGTAAAATTGCGGATGTGATAGCCGCTGGTGAACTCATTTCTAGTGCGTCGGAGACCTGTGCAATTATTTATGATGGCCGATTTGGCCTTCAAAGTACCACTGCTACCGGTACTGCCGGATCGGTTTCTTTGGGGCAAACCTTCGCTGAAGAGCTCCATAACACCCTCGACCCGCGCAGGCCTTTTATGGCTAACTTAGGTAAGGATAAGAATGGACTGCCTGTCAATGTGGATGCCCAAGGCGAACCCATTTATCTTGGCGTGCCGTCGGGAGAAAGTCCAGACATTATTAGAGACTTTAATGGACTGGCTGCCCCGTATACGGGCCTTCGCGGCCTCAGAGCTCCGTCGGTCGTCTTGTCCCACTCCGAAGTAGCGTTTTACATTGCAGAAGCCATTCTGAAAGGCTATACCTCGGGCGATGCTTCGGCCTATTATGAGGCAGGTATCCGCTCCAGCTGTGCCTGGTGGGGGGTAGAAGAAGCCGATATCGTGGCACATTTGGCCAAGCCTACCGTCCGTTTATCAAATGACACCGACGTAGCCCTGCAACAAGTGATGCGTGAAGAATACATCAATTTTTACTATCAGGGCTACGACGGTTGGATCAACTATAAAAGGGTAGGTTTTCCCGTATTACACGTAGGATCGGCCATGGCGACCGACCAAATCATGAAAAGGATGGTATACCCTCCCCTCATTAAGGCCATAAATGCGGCCAACTATTCCCAAGCCGTAAATGACTACCTAGACCATGGCGATGAGCTGGTGTCGGGTAGTTGGTGGTTCCAATAGCCCTCCGTTATCCCTCCATTTAGGGCTTGCTTCCGAGTGGTTTGCCTCCTTTTTCTAATCGGAGCAAACCACTCGGGAATAAAGATTTATTGATTAAAAAATACTATAGAATGTCTAAAATAACCTACGGACTATTGTCCTTGCTATTTTTGGCCGCTTGTGCCAAAACCAATCTTTCTAAGCATTCCGTCGAAACGATAAGCACCACTACTTCGGCCATGGTAAAGCCGGTGGGATACACCTATCCTACTGACTCTACCTTTAAGGTTCTTTCATGGAATGTAGAGCATTTTGTCGACGGCTTCGATGATCCTTATATTAATAACGAAAGGGAGAACAACCCTCCACAAAATATGGCGCTGCGGACAAGCTTGTTGGTCCGCGCCCTACGCCAAGCCAATGCCGACGTAGTCGTTCTTCAAGAATTCGAAAGTGCCAAATTTCTGAATCAATTGGCTCAAGACTCTTTGGCATCCATGGGTTACCTCTATTTTGCCGATGTGACCAGTCATAGCTGGTATATGAATGTGGTAGTGATGAGCCGTTTTCCTATGGGCGTTATTGAGGGCTATGGGGCTGTGACCACCGCCCTGCCCGGTTATTTTAACGAGCAGGGAGTTAAGGAAACCCAAAACCAGCTCAATTCTCGGATGTGGACGATAAAGGTGTTGCCATCCGAAAATTATTCCTTTTTATTGACGGGCGTACACCTTAAAGCTGGACGAAGCGCAAGGGATATTGCCATGAGAAAAGGACAACTCGCTTTGCTTACAGAACGTTTTAATGAGAAACTGCAACAAAATCCGAAAGCAAATATGGTGCTGGCTGGTGACATGAATGCCACCCCAGAGAGCGAGGAAATTAGGTTGATGACTGCTGGCGATGGACTCGTCAATCGGTTTGTTGATACCATCGATCCGTCGGTATTATCACACCCCGCCGATCGGCCCTCCAGACGATTAGACTATATTTTGATGAATCAAAATATGCTTTCTGAGTCCCTAGACGGAGGCGCTCAGGTGGCCAACTTCTTCTCTGCAGACACCATGCGGATCGTTAGCGATCATTTGCCGGTGGTAGCCCGATTTGTAAAGACGGATCGTTAGCCATTATTAATCTTAGTGGCATAATCAAATAAAAGCCTCTTGATTCGATATCAAGAGGCTTTTATTTAGAAATAATTGTCGTTACTATTTCTATTATTCTATAAGTCCTAGAATTAGGCTAAGGTCTTACGCGCCCTTCCTTTCGGCGTATAGTCGCCCTTGACCCACCTGACAAAATTGATGGACTGCGTGGTGTACATTTGTGCGGAAAGGTTCTGCAAATTAGAATTCTCAATTTCTTGAATATATTCTGATAGTAATCTTTCTAATTCGTCAATAGTGTGTTGATTCGTTTTCATAAAAAATATTTTTAAGTGTAGGAATTAATTTGGACCCAAGAGATGGATCTCATTTTGTATTTGCAAACCTAGACTAAGGGTAGCAAAATGAAAAAAAATTGGGGTAATCCCCGTAGATTATGGGGTGAACAAGTATTTTTTTGAATCCTATCTAAATAGATCCAATAACCTATTAGAAGTAATTATTTAGTAAAAAATATATTTACTAAATATGCTTAAATGAATGTGTATATTGGTTTGATGTTTTTAAGTATGTGTTCGGATTGCTTACAAAAAGCTAGCTGGGAAGCTTATTAAAGATTCCCGATGGTACGGGCTAGTTGGTACAAGCGATAGGGCTGAAGCCTCTGTTGATGAATGATTTCCGTTAGAATTAGCACTAGTAAACTCGAATATATTCTATTCTAGTAAAGCCATTTCTGACCTATGCCGAATATTTGAAGGGGGACAGTTTGGTTCATATAGGCTACAGCCAACTTTAGACTTTAGCGAGAAAGTGTTTTATAAGTATTTCTACGCACTTTTTAAGGTAGGACTGGAAGGAATGCCCTATACATACATATGGGATTTGCGTCATGCTTATACCATAGAGAGATTCCTTGGTTAATCATAAAGAATATCCATCTGCGCCGAGCTGCCAGGTAGAAGTACGACTACGAGGTGGGCCAGAGGGAGTACTACCTAAAGTGGGATCATCTCCGATTTGGGACTGTCGCATACAGCACAGCGATAAGCCTCTGGTAGGTTGGCGAAAGGGGTTTCCTTGGTGATTCCTTGGCTGGGATCCCCGTATAAAGGGTCATAGCGGCTCAGGCAATGGGGGCATTGGTAGGATGGATCCTGAGGAGTAGGTCGTTGATTCTCTACCGTTTCTAGCAGGGTGCCAGTCAAGTCTTTGCTGCCACGAGTGCGGTTGTATCGCCTGCAGAGCCGCTCCACCTGGCTAGGTAGCTGGGCTTTAAACAGACCTTTCTCGAAGGGGATAAGGGTTCGGCTGTTTGGATTGAAATGCTCGGTATGATACAGGTCATAAACCGAAAGTAGAGGGAACGATCCGAAACTGAATTTGACTCTTTTTTTGATCAAAACCGATCCGAATACCTCTGATTTGGGTCGGGTTTGAATTCCGAAACACAGGCCAAAGGTTCGCGTATCTTGCTGGTCCATATACCTTAATAGTCTTTTTTTTAGGGCAGTAGCTTCGGGGTTATGATCTTCGGTTTGCCATGCCAACTCGCTAGCGGTATGCCTTACGTTTATCTGGTGCTTGGCGAGTATGTCGCTCCATTGGGCCCTGAATTCGTCGGCTATGCCTTTGATGATCAGGGAGCGCCAGGGAGTAGTGCATAGCTCCCCCACTCGGCTTCGTAAGCATAAGTCGCAGAGGTCCATCAAGAAAGCTATCGAAAACTGCTCGTTTCGTTGGTAAAGTCCTAGCCAGGTGCGGGACTCGTAGCGGTTAAATCCCTCATAATAGGGGAGGGAAAAGACTGGAAGTTGCAGGTCGGGGCCGGCAGGAAGGGATATGTAAGGGCGGGTTTGTTGGATCAGGTCGTTGAGGGCCGCCACAGAAATTGTAGGATGAGGAAGTAGCCTTTTTTCTATTTCCATAGCCAGTTGTCCAATATGATTGGTATAGACGAACTCTGGCCATTTGGTGATGGTGTTTTGTTTTTGGCCCCGGACGTACAGGTACCAATAATGGGGAATAGGGGAGGATATAAAGTTAAGATGGCCCGTAAAAAAAGGGGTAAAGCTTTGATTGCTATCGGAGATATTGATTTTGAGGCGATGCGTCGGCTCCAGGCTGTCGAGTATGGTATGATACTCCTGTGGGCCCAGCCACTGGCCAGTCCTAAAAACTTCTTCGCCACAGTACGAGCTAATGACATTGGGCTGACGGTCGGTATTGAGTTCATAAATAATCCCTTGGGATATGAATTCTTTTTCTAATAACCGGACTTCATCGTTGTGTACCGAGATAAAAAGCTCCTGACGGGATCCGAATCGAACGTGACGAACCCCTACTTTCCAGGCACTTTTTAATATAATATATAGGGTTCCGGGGGAGACGATTCCACCCGTTAGGTTTACTTTGAAAATAAAATAATCTCTCATGATCGTCGATTTTGTTGATTAAAACCCGGTCTAGGCCAACACCTTTTCTAAATGAGTTTCTAGAATAGCGCGCACCTCAGGGCGGCAGGACCCACAACCCGTGCCGGCACCAGTCTGCTGACATAAGGCCTTGAAGTCGTGACAGCCTTGGGCGATCGCCCTTTCCAGATTCCCCGATCCTACATTATTGCAGGAGCACACGATCTTCCCTGAAAGGGCCTCGGCCTTTTGACTGCTTCTTAGGAGTTGCAGGCGCTTTTCAGACAACTCCAGCCCGTCGGCTATGAGGGTTTTAAATTCGGAAAATTCATTTTTATCCCCCACCAAAATGGCCCCTACGAGTTTGTCGCCGGCGACGATGCATTTTTTGTAGTACCGTTTGGCTTTGTCAATAAATATAATTTCCTCGTAGCGGGGGTCGTTGGCGGGCAGATCTATTTTTCCTATGCTACACAGGTGCAAGCCCTCCATCTTAAGGATATTCATAGCGGTGCTGCCCCGGTAAGGTTGGGCTATGTCGCCGGCTATAAAATGGGCCAAGGCTTCGGCTTGTTGTTCCGCTGCCAGGGTGATGCCCCACATTTGTCCCTGCCATTCGGCAATCTCCCCTATTGCAAAAATATGGGGGTCGGAGGTTTGTAAATAATCATTGACCACCACTCCTCGCTTTTTCTCGAGCCCAGCGGCTTCGGCGAGGTCGGTGACGGGCGTGGTGCCTATGGCCAATATGACGGCCTCACAGTCGATCTTCCTGCCCGATTTTAAGCGTAGGCCTTCTATCTGGTCTGTTCCCAAATAGGTGGCCACTTCGTCGTTGAAAAATACCTCGATACCCCGGTCCATAAGCTCCTGGTAGAGCAGTTCACTGGCAATTGGGTCGAGCTGTCTTTCCATAAGCCTCCCGCTGCGCTGGATCACCGTGACTTTACAGCCTGTAGCCACCAGGGAAGCGGCGAGTTCTAGCCCCAGGATTCCCCCTCCTACGATGACGGCACGAGCGTCTGCTGCTTGTAAGTATGGTTTCAGAGAATCGGCGTCGAGGCGCGAACGCATATTGAAAAGGCCGGGGAGTTGAGGTACCCCTTTTGGGATAAAGGCCTTGCTGCCAGTAGCCAGAATAAGCCGGTCATAGGGATGCTCCTGGCCCATGCTATCACAAACTACCCGATTCTTTTTGTCGATATGGGTGATGCTGACCCCTTTATGGACCCGTATGCCAGCAGCTTCGAATCGGTCTTCTCGGAGCTTTACGAGCTGTTCCCAGGTCTGTTCCCCGCTGATGTAATCGGGAAGCAGCACCCGGTTGTAAAAGGGATATATTTCTTTGGAGAACACCTGTATGGAGTCGGTCGTGTTGAGGTGGCGGTAGCTGTTGATAAATCCTAGGCCTGCCGATCCCGCGCCGACGATAATAATCCGCTCCGTTGGCTTGCAGTATCGACTGACTTGAACGGCCGTATATTTAAAATCGGGTTCCTTGGAGCGGGGGTCGACCAAAGCATTGGTCAGATTATTGGCTCTTGTATCGGCCAAGCCAGCAATTTTGCCCCAGTGCATGGGTAGAAAGCAGACCCCCTGCCGAAGGTCCTCGGAACACTCGGCCTTCAGGCGTACCTGGCCTCGGCGTCCTTGCACCACTACCAAGTCGCCATCCTGAATATTCCTGGCCTCGGCATCGGCAGGGTGTATTTGTACCACGGGCTTGGGGATGTGGCGGGTGAGCCGGCTGACGCGACCGGTTTTGGTCATGGTGTGCCACTGGTCTCTGATGCGCCCGGTGGTTAGCACTAAAGGGAATTCAGAGTCCGTCTTTTCAGATTCGTTGTATATGGGCGGCGCATGGATTTTTGCCCTTTTGGTGTTTGTAAAAAATTGGTGATCCTCAAAAAGTCGCTGGGTACCTCCGTTTTCTGCGGGGTGGTTTTTGGGGGATGGCCATTGGATACTCCTTTTTCTTTGGAGTAGCTCATAATTTACACCGGTAATGTCGATGTTGGTATTGGCCGTGCATCGGGCATATTCTAGGTATACGTCTTCGGCTTTGGTGTAGGAAAAAGCCTCTTTAAAGCCCATTTTCTGGGCAAATTTCCAGATGATTTCCACATCGGGCAGGGCTTCTCCCGGAGCTTCCATTACTTTGGGGAGATAGGTGATACGCCTTTCGGCGTTGGTCATGGTGCCTTCTTTTTCGAGCCAGCCTGCCGCCGGTAGCACCAGGTCGGCATGGGCCACAGTATCGGCTCTTTCCGAAATATCCTGTACCACCACGAACTTGGCCTTGCCCATAGCCTTTTCTACCCTATTGATATCGGGCATGCTCACCATCGGGTTGGTGTTGATGATCCATAGGGCTTTCAGCTTACCTTCGTCCAAGGCCTCGAATATCTCTGTAGCCGTGAGTCCAGGTTTTTCTGAGATGGGAACGGGAGTCTGCCAGAAGGCTTCCATGTGGCTGCGATGGGCCGGGTTGGTGACGTCGCGGTGAGCAGGGAGTATATTGGCCAAGCCGCCGGTTTCTCGGCCTCCCATGGCGTTAGGCTGCCCAGTAAGGGAAAAGGGCCCGTTGCCTGGGCTGCCAATCCGGCCCGTTATCAGGTGCAGGTTAATTAAGGAGAGGTTTTTGTTTACCCCAATCACCGACTGGTTTAGGCCCATGGTCCATAGCGAAAGGAATCCCTTTGCTTGCCCTATCCATTGGGCGGCTTGCCGAATGTCCTCCTCCGGTAGTCCACAGGTTATGGCCGCTTCCTGAATACAAATATCGTCGATCAGGCTCAGTAGGTCTTCGAAGCCGTCGGTGTGTTGTTGGATAAAATCGTGGTCAATACTGCCGTTTTCTATCAGGGCCTTAGCCAAGGCGTGGTTGAAGAGCACGTCAGTGCCTGGGCTGATGGGTAAATGTAAGTCGGCCGAACGGGCGGTATCGGTTTTTCGGGGGTCCACGCAGATAATCTTAACATGGGGGTTGGCGGCTTTTCTCGCCTCGATCCTTCTCCACAATATAGGGTGACACCAGGCTGGATTGGCGCCGGTGACCAAAAAAACATCGGCGACTTCTATGTCGTCATAACATACCGGGACGCTATCTTCGCCCAACGAAAGTTTATAGCCTACCACGGCCGAGCTCATGCATAGCCTGGAATTGGTGTCTATATTGTTGGAGCCTATAAAGCCCTTAATGAGTTTATTGACCAGATAATACTCCTCCGTGAGGCATTGTCCTGATACATAGAAAGCTACGGAGTCGGGGCCGTGCTGGCGGATGAGGGTGGCAAATACTGCTGCAGCACGCTCAAGCGCCTCGTCCCAGCTCACCCTCTGTAGTGGCGAGGCTCGGCTGTAGCGCATGCGTGGATAGAGGATGCGGTCAGTCTGATCCATGACGGTATAATGCAGGTTCATTCCCTTGGAGCAAAGCATGCCCTTGTTGGAAGGGTGCTCTGCATCGCCAGTCAGGGTGAGCTGCCCATTGGGCTGTTTCTGTACCACCACCCCGCAGCCCACCCCACAGTAGCAGCAGGTCGATTGAAATTTTTCCGTTTTATCCATAGCACTCAGGTATTTGAATAAGAAGGTGGGCTATTGCCTTACCTTTACTGTTTCTAAGTCGGGAGCAGGATGTGAAACCCTGCTTTTGTTAAAATCGATGAGGGCCAGCACGGCGGCTACCACTGCTATGGCCATTCCTATGTACAAAAAAGCCTGTCCATAGCTGATACCGTTGGACTTAAACAAGAACCCAGCCAATACGGCGCCCACATTTCCTCCTGCCCCCACGATGCCACTTACTGAGCCAATGGCTTTGGGGTTGACAAAGGGGACGATGGCGTAGGTGACCCCATTGGCCATTTTGAGGAACATGGCAAAGCCCAGCATGAGCACTACAGCGGCCGTTAGGTTTCCACTTTGGGAGAAAAGAGCGATGCCTATCCCCTCCATGGCCAAGAATAGGGCTAGTAGGCGGCCCTTACCCTGAAGGCCGAATTTGTTGCCTACCTTATCGGCAATGATTCCTCCAAAGGCCCTGGCAAAAAGATTCATGAGGCCAAAAGACCCTGCCAATATACCAGCCATGGCCAAGCTGGTATCGAAGGTGTCGAAGAAATACAATGCCGCTACATTGTCGAAGGTTATTTCTATCCCAAAGCAGGCCGCATAGGCCAGGAATAAGGCCCAGGTACGGATGTCCATGGCTGCCGCTTTTAAGCTTCCTTTGGTTTTTGGGGAGTCCGTTTGAGTGGTGTGTAGTTCGTCAAAATTGCCCTCTGGCGTGTCTTTGGTATACATATAATAGAGCACAGCAAAAACGAGGAGTAGGAATCCAGGAATGATCATCGCCAGGCGCCAGGCTTGCTCGGGTAGGTATCCTAGGCCTACAAAGCCTGCAAATACCAAGGGCATTACCATATTGGTAACTCCACCACCCAGGTTGCCCCAGCCTCCGGCCACAGCATTGGCGGTGCCCACGATTTTTTTGCTAAACATGACCGAAGTATGGTACTGGGTAACCACAAAGGAGGCGCCTATAACCCCAATGGCTAGCCTAAAGAGCAGGAATGCCTCATAGCTGTGTACCAGTCCTACCATTAAAACAGGAATGGAGCAAATACCCATGAGGGCCGTATAGGTTTTGCGAGGTCCCCAGCTGTCGCAGAGTTTGCCAATAAGTACCCGTGCCACTACCGTGGCCGCTACTGAAGCAATGATGATATTGCCGATCTGATCCTTGGTGAGGCCTAGGTCTACTTTGATGACCGACATGAGGGGGGCCAGGCCGAACCACCCAAAAAAGCATAAGAAAAAGGCCATCCATGACAGGTGGAAAGTGCGCATTTGTACGCCTTTAAAACTGAATATGTTTAATTTTTCAAGGGGCTTGTTCATAGGTTTTCCATTTTTAGAGTGAAAATTGTGTATTGTCTTTTTTATATTAGCGAAGGAAATTCGGCTGAATATTGATCATCAAATAGGCCCAGTCTGCCTGTTTCTGGGCATTAGTGATTCCCTTTAATCTTGCTAAACTATTGGTAGAAAAATAATGGCTGTAGCCTGCCTGAAAGCCTATGGTTGGGCTGAGGTTATACTGGGCGATCAGGTCCACTTCGCTACCCAAATTCCGCGAGGCAGGGTTTCCATCCTCGGTGCTCAAGGCGCTAGCGCTGCTGAAGTGGTGCAGGCTGGCTTGTAGGTTAAGCTTATTGCTGAGTTTTAGGTGGCTATGAAGGTATAGATCGGCCAGGCCTCCTTGGCCAAAACTGCTGGCGGTGTAGTAGTAGTCCATCTGTCCCCAGAACTTATGTGGGGTTCCGTAGAGGGGATCAAAGCTTTTGTTTTTGCTTCCAGTACCTCCTGAGCTTAGGTCGAAGCCCGGGCCAAGGCTTACAGATTCGTTGAGCTGGGCCGTGGCCTTTAGGGTGTACATGTAAGCGGCGATATTCCTGCCTGCCGGGTCCTGCCCTGTCTGCAGATAGGCGCTTGCCTGAATATCCCATACCTTACCCACTTTAGTATGAAGATAAGGCCCAAGAGTGATCCTTTTCCAGGTGCCATTTTCTCCTATTTTTACCCCAGTTTCGCTGAGGGAGTATTTTTGAAAATCGTCTTTGAAGAATAAAAAGGATAGGTTGCCTCTGCCGGTTTTTTTATTGATATAGGCGTATTGCATGGATTTATACATAGTGCCTATGCCGTTGGTGCCGGCCGGGTAACCCACCGGAACTCCATCGTATAGGGTGCCCGATTTGGACTCACGATTCTGGTTATACGCAGCCCCGATATGCAGGGAGAGATTAGGGATTTGGAATTTGAGGATGGCGGCATCGTGCCGACGGCCCTGCTGGAGCCAATCGAGATTTCCTAACAACCGGCTGTCGTCGTATAGCAGCTCCTGTCGGCCTATCTTTAGTTTTATGGCCTTTCCTTGTTGGGTGTGGCTACTGTCGAGCAGGTCTATTTCAGCCCATGCTTCGTGCAACATCAGTCCGTTGTTCGTGCCAGGGCTTATGCGGTTGTTGGTAGAGGCATCTTGTCCCCATATCCGCACATCTTGCACAACGGTTTTTAGGGTCAGTCGGTTTTGGCTATAGCCAACATTGAGGCGGGTGCGTTGTGAGGTGAAAAAGGCCGCAGGGCTTCCTTTGGGAAGAGGCGCCCCTTGTCCATGAAGTACTTCGGTTCTGGTGCGCAATTGCCCTTCGAGGCTCAGCTGGGCCTTTACCGGTGGCCCCGCTAAGAAAAATAGCATTAAGAGAAATAAATGGATAAAAATTTTCATAACGTCCTGGTAATTGGGAGTGAAAGAAAAAAAGTAGAATATAATAGTGCGCCGATAGCTGGGCTCAATGGATTGAATGGGTTAAGGAATAAGCGCCGCCTCTTGCAGCTGTCGAAGTAAGTAGTCGGGTTGTAAACGCACCACCTCTCCAAATACCAATAGCGCTGGTGCCTTCAAGGCTTTCTCCTCCACGAGCCGTTCTATCTCCCATACCTGTCCGATGGCTAGCTTTTGATTGGGCTTGGTGCCCTCCTGAATGGCTGCCACTGGGAGATTCCCTTTTCCGTGTTTTTGAAAGATGGCAGTGATTTCTTTTAGTTTATTTAATCCCATGAGTACCACTACCGTCGCTTGCGACTGGGCAGCCAAGTGCAGGTCTTCCGATAGCTCCCCAGCCTGGGTGGTACCCGTGATGACCCAAAAACTTTGGCTGTACCCTCTCCTGGTTACCGGGATGCCAACGGCTTCGGGCACCGCTATGCAGCTGGATACACCCGGTATCGTATGGCAAATAATTCCGTATTGTTGGGCGTAGAGGATTTCTTCATGGCCTCTGCCAAATACGAACGGATCTCCACCTTTAAGGCGTACCACATGTCCCCGTTTGCGTGCCAGATGAACAATCAATGCGTTGATCTCAGTCTGGGTGAATCGAGCCTGCCCCGCCTTTTTTCCTACATACATTCTTAGACTCCCCTCGGGAGTGTGTTGAAGAAGCCCTTGACAGGCTAATTCATCATAGAGTACCACGTCGGCCTGCTGTAAGGCTTTTATGCCTGCTAAGGTGATTAGCTCTTCGCTTCCAGGGCCGGCTCCGATCAGAGTGAGTTGCGGGGTCATAGCGTTTGGGTTTGGTGTGATCTGTGAAATGTACTATATATAGTATAAAGTAACTATATTGATTGTTTGGTCAAAATTAATAGCAAAATTTGTTAAAACAATACATTTGCAGAAAAATATGCATTAAAAATTAACTATGGAAGAATAAAAAATTAGGAAATATTGAAACTGCCATCTAAATTTGAGGTGAAGAAATATAGGTCAAAATGACTATTTTGTTGGTAAAGTGCAATTATTAATCACGATTTTATAAATCAAATAGTATAAAACAACTATGAATACGAATTTAAACAAGCGCATCGTAGTGGTAGGCAATGGGATGGTTGGCTACAAATTCTGCGAAAAATTAATGGCGAAGCAGAAAAATAAGGGAGAATATTCCATCGCCGTTTTTGGAGAGGAGCCTCGTGTAGCCTACGATAGGGTACACTTGAGTGCTTACTTCGAGGGCAAGTCGGCAGAAGACCTTACCCTCGCTCCCATGGAATGGTACCAGGAACAGGGAATAACGCTTTACCTCTCCGACCCTGTAGTGGCCATCGATAGAGAAGCCAAGACGGTACGTTCTCACCATGGATTGATAGTTCCTTATGACTATTTGATTCTTTCGACGGGGTCGGGGGCCTTTGTTCCGCCTATTCCAGGGGTTGAAAAAGAGGGTGTATTCGTTTATCGTACCATCGAAGATTTGGAGCTGATCCAACATCATGCTAAAAACGCTCGGAAGGGAGCGGTGCTGGGTGGGGGTTTGCTTGGGTTGGAAGCCGCCAAGGCCCTATTGGATCTGGGCTTGCAAGAGGCCCATGTGGTGGAGTTCGCACCTCGCTTGATGCCCCGGCAAATAGATGAGGCCGGGTCCGATATATTAAAGACCCAGTTAGAGTCCTTAGGCCTACAAATTCATTTGTCGAAAGCTACCAAGGCCATCACGGGGAGTACGGCCATAGCTGGGATGCAGTTTGGCGATGGTACGCATTTGGACATCGATATGTTGGTGATATCGGCAGGTATTCGCCCCCGTGACGAACTCGCCAAACTGGCTGGCCTGCAGACCCACCCTCGGGGGGGGATTGTGGTAAATGATTCCCTACAAACTTCCGATCCGGCCATATTCGCCATTGGGGAATGTGCCCTAGTCCACCAGATGATCTATGGATTAATAGCTCCCGGGTACGAAATGGCCGAAGTAGTCGCTACACAATTGGCCGGAGGTAAGAAGACCTTTCAGCCTTATGATATGTCGACGAAGCTAAAGCTGATAGGCACCGATGTGGCCAGTTTTGGAGATCCTTTCTTGGCAGAGCCCGAGTGTAAAACGGTGCGCTATGAAAACAAGGCCAAAGGGGTTTATAAACGGGTCAACATTTCGAGCGATGGAAGTACCCTTTTGGGAGGGATATTGGTAGGGGATGCCAGTCAATACAATATGTTGCTTCAAACCACAAAGAATAAGAGTATTCTTCCGCCCGATCCGGAAGATCTCATCCTAGGAAGTAGGGGAGGAGAAGAGCCAGGTGGAGGGGTAATGAGCCTCCCTGCCGATGCCCTGATTTGTTCTTGTGAAGCCGTTACCAAGGGAATGATCTGTGAACAAGTACAACAGGGATGTACCTCTGTTGACGCTCTGAAGAAAAGCTGTAAAGCTGGAACGGGTTGTGGAGGCTGCGTGCCGATGGTAAAGGACCTGATTCAGGGGGTGCTTAAGCAGCAAGGGGTTTATGTCAGAAATGTGGTGTGTGAGCATTTTGAGCATTCCCGTCAGGAGCTGCTGGACCTTATCAAAATGAATCAGATAAAAACTTTTGGAGCTACCATCGATCTCTTTGGCAAGGGCCATGGCTGTGAGGTCTGTAAACCCCTGGTCGGATCGCTTTTGGCGAGTTTATGGAATGAAAACATACTCACCAGCGACCGGGCGACGATCCAAGATTCTAACGACCGATTTCTGGCCAATATACAAAAAGGAGGGAGCTACTCGGTAGTGCCGCGTATTCCGGGGGGAGAGATAACCCCCGAAAAATTGATCGTCATAGGGCAGGTGGCTCAAAAATATGGGCTTTATACCAAGATTACCGGAGGGCAACGGATCGATATGTTCGGTGCCCACGTAGGAGATCTTCCCCATATCTGGGAAGAACTGATTGGGGCAGGATTTGAAAGTGGCCATGCCTACGGGAAATCCCTCCGCACGGTCAAGAGCTGTGTGGGATCAACTTGGTGTAGGTTTGGCGTGCAGGATTCGGTTTCATTTGCCATAGAAGTGGAGGAGCGCTATAAAGGGCTGCGATCTCCACATAAATTAAAATCGGCGGTATCGGGCTGTGTTCGGGAATGCGCAGAGGCCCAAAGTAAGGATTTCGGTATCATCGCCACCGAAAAAGGCTGGAATCTTTATGTATGTGGAAATGGGGGCTCCAAGCCTCAACACGCTCAACTGCTGGCTTCGGACGTCGACAAGCAGACCTGCCTTCGTTTGATCGACCGGTTTTTGATGTTCTACATCCTGACCGCCGACCCTCTGACCCGGACCGCTACCTGGCTCAATAAAATGGAAGGGGGGATGGAATATTTAAGGGCCGTAGTGGTAGATGACCTACTGGAAATGGGCACACAATGGGAAGAGGAAATGCAACGACTCGTGGACGCCTTCCACTGCGAATGGAAAGAAGTAGTGGAGAATCCTAGCCTAAGGAAACGTTTTACGCATTTTGTGAATGTTCCAGAGAAGGATCCTTCCATAATTTTTGAAGAAATGAGAGGTCAAATTAAAGTCAAGGATTGGGCATAACGGTTAACTCATGAGGCCGTATCAGCGGCGATAGGATGGGTTTATTTTCACTAGCGACAATTGGACCGTAGCCTGCTGACAGCTCTACCCACTAGTCGTGATAAATGCTGTTATTCAATAAATATTTTTTCACTCCAAAATACATAAACGATGAACCATGTTTCAAATGAGCCTATTAACTGGCACTTGGCCTGTACGGTCGAAGATGTGCCGGCCGAAGGGGGAGCCTGTGCCTACATACAAGGCCGGCAGATCGCCATCTTCAATCTGGCCCGTAGGGGCGAATGGTATGCCACCGACAACCAGTGCCCGCATCGGCAACAGATGGCACTGGCCAGGGGCATGACGGGTTGCGAAAATGAAGAACCCAAGGTTGCTTGTCCCTTTCATAAAAAAACGTTTTCGCTTAGGACGGGGCAAGGGCTCAACGATGAGAACTGCAGAATCGACACCTTTCCTGTTCATATAAGGGAAGATAAGGTGTATATTGGCCTTTGAGTGCTAGGTTAGGAAAATTGACGATACCCTGTTCATCCGCTCCGAGGCTCCTAGCGCTGGCTTATTTGAAGTTCATGTATGCAAAAATTAGATAAAAGTGTTGCCGAGAGTCTTACGCGATTCTATATTGTCGCCCTTTTTGTCATTGCCTTTTTGACGATTAGCGGGTTGTTTCTTATTCGTAAAACCATCAGCAGTCTCAATCATGACGGTAGGATTGTCAATGTGGCGGGTCGTCAACGGATGTTAAGTCAACGCCTCACTAAGCTGGCCATTCTGCGGCAGGATGGCCGGCCAACTTCCGATGCGATGGCGCTCGATTCCTTATTAGAACTCTGGAATGATAGCCATCAGCAGTTGTTGAATAAGAAGTTGCTGGTGAATGGGGAGACGGTCACTTGGAAGAGCGATACCCTGGATCGGATGTTTAAGGAGCTGGGGCCAACTTATGAAATACTATATACCAATTTTAGTAAAATAGTGGAAGGAGGGGATGTGGCAGCCCTGGAGGCGATACTGACTTACGAGTCCGAATACTTAAAACGGATGGATGAGATCGTTTTTCAATTTGACCAAGAAAGTTATGCCCGCCTCAAGAACTTGGAACGGATAGAGTGGATACTCGACCTGATGACCATCATGGTGTTGTTTGCTGAAGGTCTTTTGATTTTTAGGCCGGTGGTCAATACGACCAGGCGGGTAGTACGGATGCTGTCGGAATCGGAAGAAAAGCTGCATAGGTCCAATCAAAAATTACATGCTGCTAATGATGAACTCAGGAGAGCTCAAAAGGAGCTGGATGAAGCGCAGGAGGAAAAATATCAGCTGAAGTTGGCGGAACAAAGAATACGCGCTGCCGCTTTGATAGAGGGGCAGGAGGAGGAGAGGAAAAGGTTTGCTCTGGAGCTTCATGACGGAATAGGACAGATGCTCACAGGGCTAAAGCTGCACGCTGAACGCCTCGGGACTATACCCGCCGACGAAGCGCAGCGCCTCAGCAGGGTCGAAAAGCTAGTAGGCCTTATCCAGGAGACCATTCAGACCACCCGGCAGGTGTCTTTTAATCTGATGCCCTCGTCCCTCCACGATTTTGGCATAGGCTCGGCATTAAAAGTGTTGACCCAACAATTGACCGATTCTTCGGGAATTCCTATCCATTATGAAGGAGAAGTGGAGAGAATTGAGCTCACCAAGCAAGCGGCTATAGGGCTGTACCGTATTGCACAGGAGGCCCTAAATAATGCCGTCAGACACGCCCATGCCACTCAAGCATGGGTCCTGTTGCGTAAGGAAGAAGGGAAGGTGATCCTTAGCATTGCCGACAACGGATGTGGCTTTAATACGGATCAGGTGCAGCAGGCCCAGGCCTATGGTTTAGGGCATAATGGTCTTGAAAATATGCGTACGCGAACGCATTTATTAAACGGACAATTTGAGATAGAATCCGTCGCGGGCACTGGTAGTAAACTAACCATTATTATAAATATATAAGGATAATGGTACAGAATGCTGGTAAAACCTTATTTTCGAAGGTTTAAACCTATATCACCTACATTTACTATGGCTATTCGTCTGTTAATCGTCGATGACCACTCCGTGGTGCGTCAGGGAATTATCACTCTTTTGGAAGATGAGGCCGACATTGAAATTGTGGGAGAGGCAGCAGATGGGGTAGAGGTCGAAGAGGCCATAAGGTCGTGTCGGCCCGATGTCGTCTTGCTGGACCTTACCATGCCAAAAATGTCTGGAATAGAGGTGATAAAAAAGGTGATGCCTGCTTTTCCTTCAGTAAAAGTTTTGGTTTTTAGCATGCACAACCAGGTGGACTATATCCTGGCGGCGGTTCATAACGGTGCCGCGGGCTATCTTCAAAAGGACACCAGCAGAGCCGAAATTTTATCGGCCGTGCGGGCAGTATCCACTGGTGAGCTGTACTATCCTCCAAACGTGTCGTCGGTCATTATCCAAAATTTGGTTAAGACCCCTATGGTCAAGTCGCCTCGAGAACCTGTGGCAGGGGGGCACGAGTCTGGTGCATCGGTATGGGATAAAATCACCAGCAGAGAGCGACAGATCCTCGAATGTCTCATTGAAGGCCTCAGTAGCAAAGACATTGCGCAGCGCTTCGACATCAGTGCCAATACCGTGGCCAATCAAAGGGCGAGCATTATTAAAAAGGCAGAGGTGAAAAATACGGCTGAGCTTATTAGTTTGGCATTGCAAGACAGGCCCTAGGATGTTGAAGGGGCATGGAACAGAAAAATAATTGGTAAAAAAGCCAATGCTGATTCAGAATAATTCCGTTTAGTGGAAAATTGTAATATTAAATCTACCAATTTCCAGCTTTGGCGATTGATTTTTCCATTTTTATTTTGATATTGTGTATTCTTGAATTTGATTACCCTAATCATCAACATCGTATCGCCTATATACTTTTACTCGTTTATATGAAGGATTATTACTGTATTCCTGGTTCTTGTAAACCATTCAGGGCCATGCTGCCCGTGTATGTGCTGTTGCTAGTAGGTCTGTTCATCAGTACGCCTGTTCACGCCGCCCCTATTGATGTTCGTGGTAAGGTGCAGACCATTTCTGGGGAGGCCTTGATTGGCTCCACCGTTCAGGTAAAAGGTACCAAACTCGGCACAGTTACGGATGAAAATGGGGTGTTTGTCCTAAAAAATGTGGAGGAAGGCGCCACGCTAATCATCTCCATGATCGGTTTTGTTAGCCAGGAAATAGGTGCCAGTAGGAATCTGACGGTGGTATTAAAGGAAGATGCCGTCGGACTGCAGGATGTGGTAATTACTGGATTTCAACAAATCGATAAGGATAAATTCACAGGTTCGGCCGTAACGCTCAAATCCGACGATGTTCGAATAGATGGCCTTCCCGATGTCAGCAGAATGCTTGAAGGGCGTGCCGCTGGGGTGTCGGTTCAAAACGTGTCGGGGACTTTTGGAGCTGCGCCTAAAGTTCGAATCAGAGGCGCTACCTCCTTAAATGGGGATAACAAACCATTATGGGTGGTCGATGGCGTAGTGCTTGAGGATATCGTCAATATTTCTAATGAACAGCTTTCTAGCGGAGACCCTACCACTTTGCTGGGCTCGTCGGTAGCCGGACTGAACCCTAATGATATTGAGACCTTTGATATTTTGAAAGATGCCGCCGCCGCAGCACTTTATGGGGCAAGAGCCATGAATGGGGTGATCGTGATCACCACCAAGCAGGGTAAGGCCGGAAAGCCTGAAATTAGTTATTCGGGTAACTTTAGTACCCAGCTCAAACCCTCATACCGCAATTTTAATATTATGAACTCGGCCGAGCAGATGTCGGTCTTGGGGGAGTTGGAGAGGAAGGGATATTTGAACTCTAATATCTTGGATAACTCCGACTATGGGGTATATGGTAAGTATTATAGCTTGCTCAATGGGACCGACGATGGCTCCTTTGGGATCCCCAATACCGAGGCGGCCAAGCGAGATTACCTGCTGGGCTTCGCTAGAGCCAATACCAACTGGTACGACCTGTTATTTAGAAACAACTTTTTACAGGAACATTCCCTTAGTATTTCCTTTGGTTCGGATCGGTCACGATCGTATTTCTCTACTAGTTTTTTAAATGATAACGGATGGACCATCGCCGACAAAGTGAGCAGATATACGCTCAATTTTAGGAATAATTATAAAATTTCTGACAAGCTTTCTTTAGGCTTTTCTACGCTCTCATCGGTACGGAAACAGAAGGCTCCAGGCTCCTTGTCGCGCCAGAGCAATCCGGTGGAGGGAACTCAGAGCAGGGATTTCGATATCAACCCATTCAATTATGCCTTGAATACCAGTCGCACCCTAACGGCCTATGACCAAGACGGCAATCTTGAATATTTTAGAAGAAACTATGCCCCTTTTAATATTATTAACGAGTTGAAAAACAATACAATCGACATTAACCTGGTCGATATACGCTTGCAGGGGGATCTTAATTATAAAATTACCCCTCACATTACCTACGACTTTATAGGGGCCTTAAGATATATTAAAACGGGACAAGAGCATCAGATCAGGGAAAATTCTAATATGGCTGAAGCCTATCGGGCCGCAGGGAATTCGACCATTGCCAGCAAGAACAAATTCTTGTACAGCGATCCCGACGACCCTGATGCCTATCCGATTGTAGTATTGCCTCGGGGTGGTTTTTATAATACCAATTCCGATGAACTTACCTTTTACAACGTCAGAAACAACCTACGTTACGACAACGTGTTTGCCGATAAGCACTCCTTCAATGCTTTAATAGGGCAAGAAATTAAGTATACCGATCGGAAGAATACCAATTTTACGGGCTATGGTTATCAGTACGACCAAGGGGGTGTCCCTTATGTCGACTATCGGATATTGAAACAGACTATTGAAAGTAATTTTCAGTATTATGGAATGGAGCAGACCTACGATCGCTTTGCGGCCTTTTATGCCAGCGTAGGCTATACCTTCGACGAAAAATATAACTTTACGGCCTATAGCCGGTATGATGGGTCTAACCGGTTTGGAAAATCGGCCATTGGTCGTTGGCTCCCTACCTGGACGGTGGCAGGGTCCTGGAACCTAGACCGCGAAGAGTTTGTCAAGAACCTGCCGTGGATCAGCTATGCCAAGCTACGGGGGAGCTATGGGCTCACCGCTAGTACCGGGCCGGCCACCAATTCGGCCATATTGCTTAAAAGCTTGATCACCAACAGACCCTTCCTCGATGAGAAAGAGTCGGCCATAAACCTAGAATCATTGGCCAATCTAGAGCTGACCTGGGAGAAGCTTTATAGTGCCAACGTCGGCATTGACGTAGGTTTCTTAGCCAATCGATTCAATATGAGTTTGGACCTTTATCAACGCAAGAGCTTCGATCTTATCGATCAAATCCGTACTTCGGGTATTGGGGGACAAACCTTTAAGATTGCTAACTATGCCGATATGGAATCCAAAGGGATTGATTTGAGCCTCGATGCAGTCCTTTTTAGAACCAAAGATTGGTCTATGAAAACACGCCTCACGGCAGGCTACTCGCATACGCTCATTACCCATGTAGACAATGAGCCCAATATTTTCGAAATGGTTCAGGCGGAAGGGTCCAATATTGAGGGACGCCCTGTTAGGGGATTGTATTCAGTACAATTTAAAGGTTTAAATCCCAGTAATGGGGTTCCTACCTTTCTGAATGAGAATGGCGAAGTGAGTTCGGATGTGTATCTTCAAGATCAGAATATCGCTTATCTGAAATATGAAGGGCCGGTAGACCCTCCATTGACGGGTGGCCTCAATACCAGTTTGATTTATAAGGACTTTACGGCGACGGTATTCGTTACCGGCCAGTATGGCAATAAAATCAGACTCAATGCCCTTTACAAGCCAGGGACAAACTCTAGGAGTGCCTATAGTGACCTCGATGCCATGCCCAAGGAGTTTAACGACCGCTGGGAACAACCTGGGGATGAGCTAACCACCACCATACCAGCTATTTCTGATCTGTTGAGAAATCAATTCTTGGCGGGTATTTATCCTTATACCACGTACAACTACTCCAGTGAAAGAGTGGCTAAAGGGGATTTTGTTCGCCTGAAGTCGGTCTCTTTGGCCTATAAGCTACCCTTGTCGGCCATTCAGCGCTTCGGGATGAAGGCCGCTTCTATCCAAGTGTCGGCGATTAATCCCTGGCTGATTTACTCCGATAAAAAACTCAAAGGCCAGGATCCTGAGTTCTTTAATGCTGGTGGAGTGGCACAGCCCATTCAAAAGCAATTTACAGTGGCTATCAAGTTTACCTTGTAATATATGATATTGGTTATGAAACTGAAGAGATACCGATTATACCCGATTCCCGTATTGACAATATTGTTCTTATGGGGCTGTAATGATTTTTTGGCTACAGAGCCCGATAGCACCCGGGCGAGCCTAGATACCCCCGATCAGGTGTCGCAATTGCTAGCCACGGCCTATCCACAAGGGAGCTATGTGGCCTTTAGCGAAGCCATGAGCGACAATGCTGGTGATAAGGGAGTTGGTGAAGACGACCGGGTCAACAGAGGATCTTACCTTTTTGAGGTTGTCAACGCCTCCGTAGACAAAGAAGATTCCCCAGATATGTACTGGGCCATGGCCTATAAAGCTATAGCAGCGGCTAACCTAGCCCTACAAATTTGTAATAATAGCGAGCAGCCAGAACTTTTTAGCATTCAAAAAGGCGAAGCCTTGGTAGCCCGAGCCTATGCCCATTTTATGCTGGTGAGTTTTTATTCCAAATTCTATAATCCTGAAACTGCCAGTACTGATATCGGAATCCCCTATGTTACCGAACCCGAAGAGGTGGTTAACAAGCAATATGACCGGAAAACCGTGGCATATGTGTATGAAATGATAGAAAAGGACCTGTTAGAAGGACTGCCCCTAATCAAGGATTATGCTTACTCGGTTCCCAAGTACCATTTTAATATTGCCGCTGCCAATGCCTTTGCCAGTAGGTTTTACCTGGTAAAGGGCGAATACGCCAAGGTGGTTCAATATGCTAACGCAGTGTTTCCGTCTGGAGACATTGGGTCCAATCTTCGCCCCTGGAACACCGAATACTTTTCTTTGAGTCCCGAAGCCTTATACAACCGGTATGCCAAGGCCAGCGAAAATGCAAACTTACTTTTAACGGAGACAAATTCTATTTATGGTCGGTTTGTGGCGCGCTACCGCTATGGCCTTACCAACGCCAAATGGAACGAGATTTCGGCCATTAATGGGCTGACGGGTACCAACCCGGCTTGGGCCTTTCCGCTCTATACCCAAGGAGATGGGAACTTGCTTATTCCCAAGCTTTCAGAATATTTCGTCAAGCAATCGGTCAACGCCGAAATAGGAGCCGTGTATGTAATGGTACCCCTGTTTACCGCCGAAGAGGTATTGTTCAATAGAGCAGAGGCTTATCTGTACCTCAATAATACTACCGCCGCCTTGGCCGATATCAATATGTATATGAGTAAGAGACTTCGGAGCTATAGTGCTACAACACATAACGTATCCTTAACCAAGGTAAGGAGCTACTATGGCCTTAGCAATTCCACTCAAAACAATCTTTTAGGTCTGCTATACGCCATTCTAGACCTTCGTCGGGTGGAGTTTGTGCAGGAAGGAATGCGCTGGTTCGATATGCTCCGGTATGGCATCCCGGTGGAGCATACCACTCGGGATGGGCAGGTGATCACCGTCGACGCCGACGATCCCCGCCGACAATTGCAACTGCCGCAATCGGTGGTTCAGTCGGGGATTGCCCAAAACGAACGCTAGAGACTTTATACATTATTCAAAAATAGGATTGGATTAATTTCAATAATTATGAGATTCATATCAAGATACACCTTTGTTTTATTTATTCCTCTCCTGGTATGGGGATTCGCTTCCTGTAAGGAGGAGCCCCTTGGCGACGTAGAGGCTATTTCGGGCTTGGGAGGCGACGTGGTGGTGCCGACAGCTATCGATAACTGGCTGATGGATAGCATTACAGTTCCTTACAATATTGCCTTTAAGTATCGATGGGACCAGTTCGAGTTCAATGATGTGTCGAAGACGTTGGTTCCTCCCGACGAGCAAAAAATTATTCCTTTGGCCAAAGTGGTTCGGAGCGCTTGGATCAAACCTTATATAGACCAAGTAGGTTTGGTGTTTTTTAATAAATATTCTCCCAAATTTTTTGTACTCTCAGGGAGTGTCCAATACCTCTCCAATGGCGCCGTGGTGCTTGGGCAAGCCGAAGGGGGGCGTAAAATTGTGGTTTTCGATGTCAATAATTTTATTACCAAGCAGGAAGCTGGATATGTGCCAGCACGGGATTCGGCAGTGGTTAAGGAATTTGTTCATACCCTGCAACATGAATTTGCCCATATCCTTCATCAGAACATCCTGTACCCGGTAGAGTTCAAAACGGTAACGGCAGGGCTCTTTCAAGGCGAAAACTGGATCAATGTAAGCAATACCGAGGCGCGGCAGGACGGTTTTATTACCGCCTATGCCAGTTCGGGCTTCGACGATGATTTTGTAGAAACGGTGTCCATTATGCTCATCGAAGGGAAGGCTGGCTGGGAAGCCATTTTGAATGCCATTCCCGAAGGCGTCAGTGCGAATGGTACCTCTAAGGCCGATGCCGTTGCCAAGCTTCGCAGGAAAGAGGCATTGGTGGTTAGCTACTTTAAGACGGCTTGGGGGATAGATTTTTATGAACTACAGGCTCGCTCCCGGGCCGCCCTTCAGCCATTATTATAAGATATTCCTTTTAATAAAAAGATATGAAAAATTATTATAACCCCATTTTTCTCCTGTGCTTGCTGGCCGGGCTAATGAGCTGCGAAAAGGAGGATTCGGTATTTGAGCAAACGGCCGACGAGCGACTTAATGCTACCCTGGCCGATTATCAAAGTCAGCTTTCAGGCGCTCCATATGGCTGGAAAGGGGTGATCTATCCTGGAGCCGGTGGGGTGTATAGTTTTTATTTTGAATTCGGAGACAATAACCGGGTGACGATGTACTCTGATTTTGGCCTGGAGTCGGCTGCTACCCCTAAGGAAAGTAGCTACAGGCTCAAAGCCATGCAGACCCCCTCTTTGATATTTGATACTTACTCCTACCTTCATGTGCTAGCGGATCCGTCGGGGAGTGTCAATGGTGGCGAGAATGGCGATGGGCTCAAGTCCGACTATGAGTTTTCTTTTCAACCCAATCCCGACAATCCGGATGAACTGACTTTGATAGGGACGAAGAATCAAACCCGGCTGGTGCTCATCAAGGCTACCCAGGAAGAAGCTGTGGCCTATGACCGTGGTGACTTGGCCAAGAGTTTTGTTTTTAGCAATATTGGTAAATACCTGACCTATTTCAAACGCATTACCTTAGAGGGCAAGGAGTATGAAATAGCGGTGAATCAGATCGCTCGGACCATTACCCTTACCTGGTTGGAGGGGAGCACCGTAAGTTCATTTACAACGGCCTACTACTACAGTTCGACGGGTGTTTCATTCATTACTCCCTTTGTAAATGGGTCGGTCACCGTGAATGGGTTTTCGAATATTACCTGGGACGAGACCAAGTTAAGCCTGGGTTTCACGGCCGCTGGTACCAGTTTGGTAGTTAAAGAAGCCGCCAAGCCTTTGAAGGTAGACGTGGACGCCCCCAAAAGATGGTACAATGCTGCCCTTGCGGAAGATACCTACTGGGTGTCTGAAACAGGTTTTCACCTTAACGGGGTCGACGATGCCTTTAATGTCAATTCATTGACAAATGGTACCGCCTATTATTATTTCTATCTTTATTGGCCAGGATATGGCCCCAATTACGACGGTTTTGGGCCGGTATTCGTCAATGATAACGCCTTAGCCCTGTACTATCTGGATGCTCCCGGTACACCTACCTTTACCAACGATGGCAGGGTGTTATTCTCCGGACTGGGTACGTTGGGCACATACCCTACCAGTGGCCCGGCCTTAGCGATACGGGATTACCTGTACGGTTCAAGTGGGTTTTATCTGATCCAGCTGAGCGATACCACCTACGACATGGTAAGTGCCGATGACGCGAAGGGATGGATTCATTGGGAAAAGTAAATGCGACTTTTCAGGGTGACACTTACCAGTACTTTCCATTTTTTTGTGTGAATAGAAAGGCCCTAACCAGTATGAATAAGTGGTTGAAGAGGGTTGGAATGAGACCAAAATGATGACGAAGTACTATAAATCGATCGATTAGAGACTTCCGATGGTTCTGTACCGACAATCCTCCTACCAGATAACGGCATAGGGCTACAGGAAGGTACTCTATGTTATTTGCTTTTTTGAGACAATTGATTTCCCAGTCGATATCCGCACTCAGGTTGTGAACCAGGTAAGGGCTAGCCAGTTTTTTTTTCGTGATAAAGGACTGATGGCATACCTTCATACCCGTAGCAAAATGCCTCCAGCTGAGGTTGGTGGGGAGCTTATGTGGGGTGTATGCGCTTCTAAGGCCTATCTCACGGCCATCGTCCCGGACCAACATCGCATCGCCATAGAGTATGTCCGGCTCGGTTTTCATAGCCTGCCACACCTGTGACAGCGTATGGCTGTCGAAAAGGCTGTCACCGGCATTGAGGAACCATATATATGTGCCCCTGGCCCACTGCTGCCCCTTGTTCATGGCATCGTACAAGCCTTCGTCGGGTTCGGAATAGACGCGACTAAGCAGGTGTGCATAACGACTGGCAATGGCCAAGGTATGGTCCGTCGATGCCCCGTCTACCAATATATATTCTAAGTCTGATTTGTTTTCGAGTTTATGCCAAGCCTTTTCTACACTTTGGAGGGTTCTTTCCAGATATTTTTCGGCCTGGAAAGTGATCGTAATTATAGTCAGTTTGGGCGTTGAGGGTTCCTTCATAATAAGCTTTGATAAAGGTCGAGGTGTTTCCGGGCAATCACTTCTTGGGTATATTCTCGCATTACTTTTTCTCTGGCTAAAGAGCCCATTTGAGGGGCTTTAAGCACGGCCCGGATACCCGCTGCGAGGGATGTTGCGGATTTGTATTCCGCCACGAATCCATTCTGCTGGTGGTCGATCAGGTCGGCTATCCCTCCGGTATTGAACCCGACGGCCGGTGTGCCACAGGCCATGGCTTCCATAATCGTATTGGGTAGATTGTCCTCCAGAGAGGGCACCACAATGAGGTCGGCAGCATTATAGGCTTGTACCATGGTCGACACCTCCGTGATTTGGCCCAAGTAATGCACCTTTACGCCCATCTTTTGAAATAATGTGGGATCACCTTTTCCAAAAATGAGTACCGCTATATCCGGATCCGGATTGAGTTGAAGCGCTTCTTGTAAGTACACGAAGCCTTTTCTGGGGTCGGAGGTGTTAGCACCTGAAAACAACAGCAACTTTTGGTCGGAGGGGAGTCCTAGGGCCATTTTTGCCTCCACTTTATTATTGGGACTAAATACGCTTGTGTCGATACAGTTGGGGATTCTGTGGGTCGCCATGCCTATTCCTAAAGGAGCTTGGCTGGCCAATTCTGTCAGCCATTGGCTGGGAGCGATAAAGCTTAACTTCCCCTTGGGGTATATGGACCGTTTCTTTTCAAATTGCTCGAAGGAAAGATCATAGGGGCCAGGCTTGGCCAAATAGGGGCATTCCTGACAGTGGGTCTGAAATAGGCTACAACCCCGGCTATAATGGCAGCCGCCCGTTAATGCCCACATATCATGGAGGGTCCATACGATTGGTTTGCCTAAGGAAAGTAGTTTTTCGAGGCCATTTAGGCCTAAAAGTCCAAAATTGAACCAATGCAAATGGATGACATCGGCTCTCTCAATGAGTGGATGCTGGCTAAGGGCTTCGCCGTACTGGGCTGGAGAGAAGGCATAGCGTTCGGAAGGGTCTTTTTCGTGAGGCAAAAAATATAGCCGTTCGCCAATAAAAGGCAACCAGCTTAGTTTTTTTTGCCAGGGCGACTCGGCGACTGGGCATACACCCTCTTCGGTAAAGTTAGCTCTATGTACCAGCATACACGAATTGGCGCCCGACTGGCGCAAGGCCTCGTTGAGTCTTAAAGCGGCAATAGCGGCCCCGCCTTCTCTGTGAAAAGTACTGATATGAACGATATTGATCACCCTTGTTTTGGTTTAGGTCTATAGCCAAAAATATTCAATTGTAAATCCATTACGTCGTTATTTCGATAGCGGTGGTTGATCAACGGGCTCGGTCGGTGCTGTTCGGTATCGACGTGGTATCGAAATCCATTTTCTTCCAATACCTGAATGACGCTGGCCAGGGATTGGTGCTGGCCGATATAGGAATGGAACTCTACAAAAATATTTTCGACCTTATGGAGTTCATACCTGCAATCTTTAAGTACCTCCGTTTCGGCCCCTTCAATGTCCATCTTTAGGAAGTCTACCCTACTCTGAGTAGCCAGGAAGTCGGCCAGGCGAATAGAGGGCACGAGCACCTTGTCGCCCCCCAAAAACATAGAAGAGGAGTCGGCCGCTTCATTGGCAAACCATATGCCCTGGTCGTCGGTCCACACCGCCTTTTCAATCAGGTTGATATCGGTAATATGGTTACGCTCCAAATTTTTTCGGAGGAGCTTGGCAATGCTCGGTGAGGCCTCGAAGGCGGTAATGTTTGCCCCTGGGAATTGCTGTTTATAATACAATAGGCTCATGCCAATATTGGCCCCACAGTCCACGATGACAGGCCTACTATTCTCGGAGTTGAATTGGTAGCTCTGGTCAGCGAATATTTCCTTATACTGCCATAAGAACGACATGCTGTCGGGAACGCTAAGGGCCGTATCGCCAAACTGAACTTCAGTTGGTTTGAAGCGCTGCTTATCGCCATATAGGAAACATAGTCGTAAGAATTGCCGGTATTCGGCAGTTTTGAGGGTATGAAAGGGTTCTTTAAGCAAATAACGCAGCCAGTACATAGTCTGTTTCCATGAAGGTGAATATACAGCTTCAAAGGTATTACTATTGCCGTGTTTTTGGAATTCCTAGGGTTTAAATAAAAGAAAAAGCCTTCCGGCGCGAGGCATAGTCGGTGGTAATTTTGACAAGCATGATTAATATGCATAGCTTTATGGCCCAAAAAAAAGAATCGATGTCGGAGCATACCACCGTTAAAATAGCCATCATTGGCCTAGGATATGTAGGCCTACCCCTCGCTGTGGCTTTTAGTGAGCACTATTCAGTGGTTGGTTTCGATATTAGCTCCCAGCGCGTTCAGGAGCTGTGCAGCCGATACGACCGCACCCTGGAGGTGTCGTCACAGGAATTGGAAGCGGCGCAAAACTTATGTTTTACGGATAGAATCGCCGACCTGAAGGATGCCACTGTTTATATTGTAACGGTTCCAACGCCGATAGACAATTACAAAAAACCCGATCTTGGGCCTTTATTGGCGGCTAGCGCAACGGTCGGGCGGGTATTAAAGCCCGCCGATGTGGTGATTTATGAGTCGACGGTGTACCCGGGGTGTACCGAGGAAGACTGTGTGCCTGTTTTGGAAAGGGAGAGTGGCTTGCGCTTCAATCAGGATTTCTATTGCGGCTATTCTCCAGAACGTATTAATCCTGGTGACAAAATCAATACCCTTAAAAAGATACAAAAGGTTACTTCTGGTTCCACCCCCGATATAGCCCAGTTTGTGGATCAGCTATATAAAAGTATCATTACTGCTGGTACGCATTTGACCTCCAGTATAAAGGTAGCCGAGGCTTCCAAGGCCATAGAGAATGCCCAAAGGGATGTTAATATATCCTTTGTTAATGAGCTAGCATTGATCTTCGACCGGATGGGAATCGATACCACTGAAGTGCTAGAAGCGGCAGGTACTAAGTGGAATTTTTTGAAATATAAGCCTGGCTTGGTAGGTGGGCATTGCGTAGGAGTAGACCCCTATTACTTGGCTTATAAGGCCGAATCCTTGGGGTATTACCCACAGGTAATACTGTCGGGTAGGAGAGTTAATGACACGATGGGGGTCTTTGTGGCCAACAAGCTGGTGAAGTTGATGATCAAAAAGGGGCATAAAATAGAAGGGAGCAGGGTCTTGATTTTGGGGGTGACCTTTAAGGAGGATTGTCCCGATATCCGCAACACAAGGGTAGTCGACGTTTATAATGAGTTGACGGACTTTGGGATGCAAGTACATATTTACGACCCCTGGGCTAGCCCTTCACTGGTGAAAAAGGAGTATGGCCTAGAATTGGCAGCAAGCCCCGTAGGCCCCTATGAAGCGGTGGTATTGGCGGTGGCGCACAAGGCCTTTCAAAGCTTAAGCCTCGTATCGCTAACCCAAGCCAATTCGGTAATCTTCGATCTGAAATCGGTACTTCCGCCAGACGGCGTCGACTCCAGGCTATAAAATCTGCCAGCGTGCTTAGAAAATTTTATAACGAATCAGGTTCTTGATTTTTAACAATAGGGGAAGCTTATAATAGGCTCTAAAGGCCTCAAGTACGCTTGGGGTCGGCTCAATGTCGCCGTTGATCTGAAGGGGAGAGGCACTTAGCGTATTGTCAAAATAGTGGTTAGTGGTTTTAAAATTGGTGCCACTTCCATCGGTACCGATGTTTTTAATTTTGGATCGGACCGGATATACCCCATAGGCATGGTGCTTGGCTTGGGTCCAAGTCCAGCGTACCGCCCAGGAATCGATAAGCCCCTTTTGTTGCTTAACCAACATGGGCCATAGGTCGTCGCCACCCTGCACCATTTTTCGTTTCAACTCTTTACGTAATTTGGAGTCCTCAAAGTCTTTTACTTGCCAATCGGCTTTCTGCCAGCGGTCGTTCCAAGTGCCCCATCCCCAGGAACTAGCCCTTGGGGCCATGTATAAGTCGAAGGGATAGCCATCGGGAATAGCGACAGGAGGGGCGTAGCCAGTCACCGAAAACACTTCCGCCCTGGTTTTAAAGGTCTCCAAGGCTTGGTTCATAAATACAAGGAAGTCTTTGGCACAGATCATATCGTCCTCCAAAACGATGATTTTGCCATGAGCTAACAGTCCTTCACTAACCCCCTGAATTACCGAATAGGCGAGTCCCTTGTTTTGTTCTGATGCTATAATATGTATGCTTCCAAAACCTTTTACCTCCTTTAAATAATCCCTAACTTGGGTTACCAAGTGCCTATCAGCGGCAGTTTTCGGCCCGTCCGAGTAAATGGTCAGGCTCGATTCCGCCGCCCAGTCGCATTGCAATAGGGAAGTGATGGTTTGCTGCAGATGCCATGGACGGTTGTAGCAGAATAAAATGATAGGGGCAAGCGGTTGTTTCATGGTCTGGGATGCAGGGCATAAAGAACGGTGATTGCAAAGTAAAATGAATTAATCCGAAAAATAGCCCCTAATCACTAGGTATTCTATAAGAAGGTAGCGAAGATAGGCATGGGGGCTGATAGATGTTTGTCAAAAGTAAGATGAAGGTCTTAGGATAGATTTTTAGTTTATGTATATCTTTGTTTGTTATAAAACTATGGCACACTTGAAAATCATAAATGTTGTTGGCGTTCGCCCTAATTTTATTAAGGTGGGTGCGCTCCATAGGGCTTTCTTACATAATAAGGATGTCGAATCCAAAATTGTGCATACGGGGCAGCATTTCGATGCTAAAATGTCTGAAGTTTTTTTTGAACAATTAGAGTTGCCACAGCCCGATTATTATTTGGGTATCAACGGGGGGTCGCACTCGGTGCAAACGGCCCAAATGATGATGGCTTTCGAAAGTGTATTATTGGACGAGAAGCCCGATGTAGTATTGGTGGTGGGGGATGTAAATTCTACCGTCGCTTGCGCCTTGGTGGCGGCCAAAGAGCAGGTTCCTTTGGTGCATGTAGAGGCAGGCCTGAGGAGTGGAGATCGGACGATGCCGGAGGAAATTAACCGTATTCTGATCGATAGTGTCTCCAATTTATTTTTTACTACCGAGTCTTCTGCAACCGAGAACTTACTCCGCGAAGGGATAAGCAAGGAGAAGATCCATTTCGTAGGGAATGTGATGATCGACTCGCTGGTACGCTATCGCCAGAAGGCTCAAGAGCTTCATGTTGGGAAGCAATTTGGATTAAAATCGGGGGAGTATGTGCTAGTTACCATGCACCGGCCCGACAATGTGGATAGTGAAGTAGGGCTGAAGGGTGTGTTAACGATGCTAGCATCCATTGCTGAAAGGCAAAAGGTCATCTTTTCTATGCACCCCCGGACGCGCCTCAGTTTGCAGCGCTTGGGACTTCTCCTGCGGCTAACGGCCATGGAAGGAGTGGTGCTCGTAGAGCCACAGGGGTATTTGGAGTTCTTAAGCCTGATGTTGGATGCACGATTGGTTATCACCGATTCGGGTGGCATTCAAGAAGAAACCACTTTTTTGCAAATTCCTTGCATTACTTATCGCTCGTCGACCGAAAGGCCCGTTACCGTGGCCTTGGGGACCAATTATTTGGCATCGGACCTGTCTCCCCAGACGGTACTGGGGCTAGTCGACGAAATCGTTGCGGGGAATGCCAAAAAGGGGAGTATCCCTCCGTTATGGGATGGGCATGCGGCGGGGAGGATTGCCGCTGTAGTATTGGAAACTTATAGAAAGCCCAGCTAGTAGGAGTAAGGATGCGTCACGCTGGCCTTATCATACAGCTACCAGGTGTTTTTGAGAATAAAAAATGATAGAAAGTAAACTTATATTCATTGGTTTTAGGCCAGTTTGTTCATCGTTGTTGTGGGTATAGTCGTTCGTCAGAGTTTAAAAGCGGGACTTGGATCCTATATTGGGGTAGGAGTAGGGATCATCAATCAAATGTATATTTCTACGAAATACCTGTCTGTCGAACAGTTGGCCTTGTCGCGATTGCTTTTCGAAAACAGCTTGGTATTTTCGGCCTTTGCCCATCTAGGGACTCCTTTTATAGCCGATAAATTTTTTGGTCTTTTTCGCAATGATGAAGAGGAGCACCATGGCATTTTACCGTTCTTACTCTTCCTTCCTTTTATAGGTTCTATCCTATTTGCAGGAATATATCTGGCCTGTTCCGACGCCATACAGGGCTACTATGCAGAACGCTCGCCTATGATCCTGAAATACCATGTGTTGGTAATTCCAATTACTATTTTCTGGATTTACATATCGGTGCTGGAGTCTTATTGTCGTAATAATGCGCGCATTGCAGTTCCGGGCTTCATTAGGGAGGTATACCTGCGGCTAGCCAATATGCTTCTAATCCTAATATTCGGATTGGGATGGTTAAGTTTCGATACCCTCATGTATCTGATGGTGGCTTCCTATGGAGTGGCCGTAATCTTTTTATGTATTTATCTCAAACATTTGGGCAAATGGTACTGGCGGTTTCCCAATCGGACGATTCTGAATGGCAAGCTCATCAAGCAGATATTAGGCTATGGGAGTTTTACCCTGCTGGGCGGGCTCGGAGTGAACATGATGCTATTCATTGATCGCTCGATGCTGGCCGGTGAGAGGGGGCTGATAAGTACGGGGATCTTTATCATTGCCACCTATATGGCTGGGGTGATCGAAATTCCACGGAAAGCTATCGCACAAATATCGATCCCCTTACTGTCCGACGCCCTGTTAAGGGGGGACCTGCAGCAAGTAAGGACGATGAACCGCAAGTCGGCACTCAATCAGCTGATCGCAGGTGGTTTGTTCTTCCTTCTGATATGGAGCTGTATCGATGAAATTTTCTTTCTTATTCCCAAAGGAGATACCTATGGGGAAGGGAAGTACGTAGTCTTATTTATAGCCCTGGTCAAGGTTTTTGATATCGGCACGGGCCTCAATACTGAGATTATCTTATATTCCAAATACTTCCGTTTTGCTACGCTGTTTATCTTGGCGGCGGCTGTGTTGGGCTTTAGCCTCAATCTATGGCTTATTCCACTATACGGTTTTACGGGAGCCGCTATCGCCACAGCTTTGACTACCCTCGTATATTCCGTCACCCGGATGACCTTCGTATGGCTAAAGTTTCGAGTGCTGCCCTTTTCCTACAAAACCCTCCAGGTGATGGTCGTATTAATGGCCTTGTACGGTCTGACATGGCTAGCTCCCCATTATGAAAAGAATGTGGTCAATACCCTCCTGTCTATCGTGATGAAGTCGGCATTGCTAGTCCTGATTTTTGCTAGCCTTACCATTTGGTTGCGTATTTCCGAGGAAATTAATGAGCTAGTCAGGGTAGGGAAAGCCAAGGTGTTTGGAGGCAGGAAGTAGCTACCGCTGCCTTTTAAAATTCCAGGTCTTTTACTTTTATTTTGGTCGCTGTTTGTAATCGTTGTTCTATAAACGGGATGTCGCGCAAATAAATGGTATTGGATGGATTAGGCGTGTCAATAGCCTTCAAGCTACGGGTAGATGGGCTATAATTATAAGGGCGAAATCCTACGGCTATCAATTGGTTGTGGATATAATTTTGGCCAAATTCGTACTGCTCACTAAGTCCATTGGTCTCGATAATAATGGCTTTCAACTGATGGTTGGCAATGGTCTTTTGGGCCCCATTGATCACATTGGCTTCATAGCCCTCTACGTCGATTTTAGCCGCCAGGACCGTATCGGGTAGTGTCATATCCAAAGTAGTGACGGGTACGCTGCGAGTAGGTGTGCCCGTTTCTCCTTCTTTCCACACATGGTTAATGGCGTCTAGGCTATCGGTAAAAGTCAAAGTACCCTCTTTGTCGCCTACCCCTAGATTATGCAGGGTAGCGTTCTTTTGAAGCTGATTAAAGGTAATGTTCCGTTCTAGCCGCCGGAAAGTGGAAGGGATAGGCTCGAATGCAATGGTATGTGCGCCGCATACTCCCGCCGCAAGTACCGAATAGACGCCTACATTGGCTCCCACGTCGGCAAAGGTGTCGTTGGGTCGTAATAGATGCATCAAAAAAAGCATCTCCTCGGTATCATATAATCCTGTATAGATCTGCAACTCCGCACTAGACATGCCTTTTTCCACCACCAGATAGGTGTTTTCAATAAAAGGATATACCATGGGGTAGTCGTGCAGGCGTATGGCAACCCCTCTTTTAAAGAAAGTAAATAGGGCGGGTATGGCCTTATTCTTATTGAGTGGATGGCTTAATATTGTTTTTAGCGTACTTAGTTTCATTCTTGGTCAGGACTTTTTGGTACAAGGTAATATCTTTTTTTATTTTCATATAAACTTGACCAAGAAACTTAGATGACTTCGCTGGTTGAATCAAACGCTTTGAACCAATCATTCTTAAAGGTTTCCACCCCGCCGATACGTCTCTTAAAGAGGGCCAAACTAGGCTTGTAGGCACCGGTACTATCCAACGATAGGCCGAAGTCCAAATACGGGATTCCCATATTTTGGCAGTAGGAATAAGCCGCCTCATAAAGGAGGATTTGTGGGCTGAAGTGGCGATAGGCAGGGTCGTCGGCCAATAGGAAGGTAAATAATACCGACGGGCTAACCCTTACCGCCACGGCCAAGGCCAGGAGCTTTCCGTGGAGTTCGGTGCCAAAGAGGATATAATGCTCAGGGAAAAGTAGAAGCATTTCACAGAATTCCTTTTTGTTTATTGAAAGGGTATAGCCTCTCATTTGTCGATGGACTTCGAGCCAGTCGTAGGTGTCGGCTGGGGTGGGACGGGGTTCTAGCGGCCTACTGGAAATCTCGGCCTTTCGAGCTTTTAGGAGCCTCCTCTTTTCCATAATGCTTATGCGATCCACAAAGGGTCGGTGGTCCAACTGAATATGTAAATTTATTTTACGTTCGTAGAGGGTATATCTTCGCTTTTTTAATATCAAATCCATGGCACTTGGCGTTGCATAGATAGGACTTGGGGTCTTGATTAGTAAACTTTGTTGAGCATTGGACTGTAGCCAGGTTTCAATGGTGGTTAGTAAAAAGTCTAAGGCGGGGGCCGGACAGTTGACGGGGCCATTGACGGAGCCGAACGGCAAGGAGGCTACCGATATCCATTGCCTCGGTTTCTTACTAGTGAGAATCATTTGTCCAATAATTTTCTTACTTTTATTACTGTAAAGTAAAAATGAAACGAAACGGTTTTTGTGTATTAATCTAATAAGGCCTAAATTGTAGTAAAATAGGGGTTCAAAGTCGACTAAAGTGGGTTCGCAAGTTTCCCCTTCCATGAGAAATACTTCCCATTGGTTACTTTTTTGGCAGGTGGTAAGTGACGCTTTGATCATAAATAAGGTGCTTATTTGAGTATCAATGATTTAGTGCCAATGCGATAAGGGTATCTTATTTGAAAGGTGTATCAAATAAATACGTCGAACTTGTTCCATGACTTTTATTCAACTGAGTAGAATATACTAGGGTTAGCCATAAGCTTTTCTAATTTCATCGTTATCTTTGTTAATATTCTAAAGAGTATTCCTAAAAGGTATCATTTTATTGTGGCTTATTGGGAGTATTTCTTTAATTTGTTGAGGTTTGCAAGATTTTTATATCATTTTTGTTGTATTAATCTGGCTTGAAGGTTTGCCGTTTTTCTAGTTTTGGACCAAAAAGTTTTTCATGAAACACATTATAATTGCCGAGGATCATGCGGTTGTTCGCATCGGCACCAAGCATTTATTACAATCTTTATTACCAGACGCGGAAATTACGGGCGTTGATGATTTCGATGGAATTATTACAGCCATGAATGAAAGGTCCTACGATCTACTGATCCTCGACATCAACATTCCTGGAGGGAATAATACGAAAATGGTCGAAACGATTCGGGCAAAGGCTCCGGATATTAAAATCTTAATGTTCTCGGGATATGATGAGCAGCTGTATGGATTGCTTTACCTGCAGGCAGGAGCCGATGGCTATTTGTCCAAAGATGCACCAGAGGAGGAGTTTAAGACTGCCGTGACCAGTGTATTGGCCAATCGCAAATACATGAGCGAAGAGATGCAGCAAATTAACATCAATCGCTTGATTAACCCTAAGGAGTTCCAGCCAGATCCGGTAGTGTCACTATCGCCCCGGGAGACCGACGTGATGAATTTGCTCAAGGAGGGCTTGGGCACGGCAAAAATTGCCGAGAAACTCAACCTGCAGCTGTCGACGGTAAGTACCTATAAAGCGCGTATTTTCGAGAAATTGGGTGTTAAGAATATCGTAGAGCTTATTACCAAGATTAAATAGCGCCGCTTTTTGATAAAGCAAGAGGTTTATAGATTCCGCTCAGGGATGATTTTATAAATGTTTAAGCAATATTGAGAATGACCCTAGCAGGCACCTGATGTCGGTTTGGGTCATTTTGTTTTTGGTCGAAGGGAGTTGATTTAAGAATAATAGTAGCCTTAATTACAGTTAAGTTATGAGAAAGTTAATGGTGGAGGAGATGAACCGCCTCAGTGTGGAGGATTTTATCGAGTCAGAGAAATTTCCTTTTCAAATCCTGCTCGATAATATCAGGAGCCTGAATAATGTAGGTTCCTTTTTTCGTACTGCCGATGCCTTCAGGGCCGAGAAGCTGGTCTTGGGAGGGTACACCCCACACCCGCCGCATCGGGAGATCACCCGGAGCGCACTAGGAGCCGAGAACTCGGTAGCCTGGGTGAAGGTCGAATCCTTGGAGTCCTATGTATTGCATCTGAAGGAAAAGGGATACCAGGTGGTGGCCATAGAGCAAGCGGAAGGGAGCATATCTTTGGAGGATTTTGTGCCTATGGAGGGAGTGGGTTACGCATTTATCTTTGGGAATGAGGTAGAAGGCGTAAGAGATGAGCTCATGGCGCTTTGTGATGCATGTTTGGAGATCCCTCAATTTGGTACGAAGCATTCCTTGAATGTATCCGTAAGTGCTGGTATAATTCTTTGGAGTTATGTTTCAAAAAAAATTAACTAAAAGATAATACATATTATTTGGTGGATTGTTTTATAGTTAGAAATTTGTATCTTTTGGTACTTTTTGCCAAAAAAACATTAAGAATAGGAAGATATCTTATTTTCGAGTACCAACACCAATTTTTTGCTTATGAAAGCCAATGTAAAAAAGTTGTCCAAAGCGATAGCGAGTTCAATAACGGATAAGGTAGCTGCGGTTACCTCGGATTCCAAAAAAATTAAAAAATCGATTGGAAAGGTAGCTGACAAGTTGGCCAAGAAGGTAGCCAAACTTGAAAAGGATGAAGCCAAGAAAAAAGACAAGGCTAAAAAGCCGGCTAAGTCTAAAAAAAAAAGTAAAAGCGTTAAAGCGAAAAAAGTAGAAAAGAAGGCCAAAGTAGTAGAAAAGCCTAAGTCTGCGGTAGAGGATGTGAAAGAAAGTTCGGTAGTTGAGGCGCCAGTAGCTCCTAAAGCACCGGTAACTCGCAAGCCACGTACTCCCAGAGCACCCAGGACACCTCGGACTACCGCTGCCCAAAAAAACACCACTACGCGTACCCGTACTCCTCGTGCTAAAGCGGCTGCAGCCAAGCCAGAGCTAGCCTCCGAAACGGAAACTAGCCCTGCTAACGAAGCAGGTAACTAATTTGATGTCAACTGAATCATAGGGGTCGTTTGGAATAAACAAACGACCCCATGTTATTCTTTGGTTCCCTCCTTACGCGACTCCCTATTTGGTGTGAAAAAATCACTGACCATAGGCCTATGTCTTTCAGAGCGTTTTGTATAGGGGTATATTCCGTTTGCATGGTAGGGGTGGAGGCTTTGTCGCAATCCCTCAACGACGTCGTGATTACCGAGTTGATGGCCGACCCGACTCCCCATCATGGGCTACCAGCCACGGAATATTTGGAGCTTTACAACCGGACTGCACAGGCTTTTTCTCTAAAAGGATGGAAATTGAAGATTGGGAATACTTCGATCACCTTGCCAGATACCTCCCTAAGGGCATACTCCTACCTCATATTATCTCATAAGGCCAATCAGCAGCTATGGCTGTCCTATGGCTCCACCTGTGGGCTTCCCACTCTCACTCTGCCCAATTCCGGGGCCTTACTCGCCTTATACACTTCCCAAAACAGATTGATTTTTTCTCTGGATTATCGCCTATCCTGGTGGCCTGCCAACCAGCGTGGGGGTGGGTATTCCCTCGAAATGATGGACCGTAATAGGCCCTGTGTGGGTTCGGCTAACTGGCGGGTATCGCTTAACCTGCAAGGAGGGACCCCTGGTGGGCAAAATAGTGTGGACCGAGATGTGCCCGATCGTAAGGCGCCGGTATATGCTTATTGGGGCTTAGTGGATGGCCGGCGGATCCGAATGGTGGCATCAGAGCGGCTCGATAGCCTGGTCGTTTCCCAACCTCACTTATATAAATTACCCGGAAGGAGCATTGACCGAGTCGAACTAGAGTCGCCGCTTCGGACCAATATCCTGCTATACCTGAATGCTCCCTTGATAGCGAATCAGACCTATAGCTTGGAGGTTATGAACATGACGGACTGCGCAGGTAACCGTACACCCGTTTTTGATGTGCCTGTAGGGATCCCTCTGGAGGCCGACTCTTCCGACGTGGTCATATCTGAATTATTATTCAACCCACAGGCCAATGGCGTCGATTATGTCGAGCTAGCCAATCGTTCTGGCAAATTTATAGACCTGAGTGGTTGGAGTTTAGGTAATCTTAAAAACGGACTAGATGCGAATTTTCATCTTTTGGGCCAGGAAAGTATCTTGTTGGCACCGCATTCCTTTATTATTTTGAGTACGGATGGGCTTTTGGTATGGGAACAGTACCCTTATAAAGGTGAGAGAGGCTATGTAGATGTGTCGGCCATGTCCGCTTATGTGAATTCGGCAGGCGGGGTGGTTCTAAAGGATCGAAATGGGCTGGTAGTCGATCGGTTTTTGTATTCCGAGCAGCTGCATGATCCGCTGCTGAGTCAGGTTAAAGGAGTGGCTTTGGAACGGGTGGACCTAAGTCGTTCGGCTAACGAAATGGGTAATTGGCGCTCAGCATCGGCGCAGAGTGGGTACGGAACACCCGGCTATGAGAATTCGCAACGACATACCCAAGCCCCTACAGGCATGGTGACACTAACGGTCGAAGGTATAAGCCCCAATAACGATGGTGTCGACGATGCCATGGAGATCGTATTTGACCTCGCATCGGCGGGTTATTATGGTACCATTACCATCTTCGACAGCCGGGGTAGGGTCGTAAGAAAGCTGTTGCCGCTGGCTACTTTGGGAGGGCAGGACCGAATCGGCTGGGATGGTACCGACGACCAGGGCATGTTGGTGAGCGGGGGATATTATTTTATTAATACGCAGATCTGGTCCTCCAAGGGTTTTAACCAACAGTTTTATAATAAAGTAGTCGTAGCGCGCTGACCCTTTTAATTTGGCTCTTAAAATCGGAGGCCAATTGTGGCCAGCATTCTACCGGTGGTGCCTTGCTCGTGGCGATAGGAAAAATAATCGCCGGAATTAAGAACCGTGGAATAGGGCGAAACTTCGATTTGATCGGCCTGTAAGCCAGCTGCTAAAAGTTGCTTTCTATTGGCTCCTTTTAGGTCTACCATAAACTTACCTCGTGAAGGGTCCCAGTCCTTAAGGTCTTGGTCGAAGTGTTCGGCCACTTCGGGGCCTACTTCGAAGGACGCATAGTCGATGCAGGTACCTATATAGGCTTGGCAGTCCTTGGCTTGGGTATGGAACGTAGCTTCCATAGTTTTTAAGGTTTTTTCAACAATCTTTCCGGCCGTACCCCTCCAGCCTGCATGGATAGCCGCTATGGCTCCTTGAACAGGGTCGAAAATCAGTATCGGGGTACAGTCGGCAATGGTAACGGCCAGTTGTATATTTACATGGTTGGTCACTAGGGCGTCATAACCTTGATAGGCCCCTGGCTCGGTCACGTGCAGCACTTCCGTTCCATGTATTTGATGCGACTTCGCTACTCGTTCATAGGAGACCTGAAGGGCATTGAAAAATCGATGGTTGTTTTCAAGGATGTTTTCGGGACTATCCGTTCCTTGGCCGCCCAGATTGAGCGAGTGGTATGGGGGCAGGCTTACCCCACCGTGGCGCGTGCTTTCTGCGGCTATGAGTCGCGGCTGGGAGGTCCAGATGGTAGGATTACGGAACAAAGTTGGAATATGGCTATGCATCTTCAAATATAAAGACCATTTTGTCAAAATACGGTATCTTTGGGGCCTGATAACCTGATTGTCTTGTTATTATTCTAAATACATCTTCATAAAAGAACCTGAAGTGTTGATAGTCAGAAGAGTAGTATAGGTCTTAAAACAGCGAAAAATAGTATGCTAAAGGTAAGTGTTTGTGTAGTTACCTATAATCATGAAAAGTTTGTAGCAAAGATGTTGGAGTCTATACTCATGCAGCAAACGACCTTCGATTTCGAAATCATAGTAGGAGACGATTTGTCTAAAGATGGAACCCGGTCGATCCTACAGGCGTATCAGAAGCAATATCCCGATAAGATCAGGCTACTATTGCATGATAAAAACTTAGGATTGAATGGGAAGTTCAATGCGCTAGCCACCTTTGCTGCGGCCAAAGGTGAGTATATTGCCCAGTTCGATGGGGACGATTATCTCACCTCTCCCCATAAGCTTCAGCGACAAGTGGAGATGCTGGATGCTAATCCGCATTATACCGCTAGTTTTCATAATGCCGAGGTGATCTATGACGATAATGCGGCACCGCCTTATTTGGTCAATTGGATTAAAAAACCGGAATTTTATGTCGAAGATTTGATAGGAGAGGACGAGTTGTGCTTTATTGCCACCTCCAGCCTGATGTTTCGTAGGGAAGATTTCGCCAAACATCCCGACCCGGAGTGGACCAACTTATCGACCAGTGGAGATATACCCCGAAACATTATGTTGGCCAAGCGTGGGCCTATCGGGTATATCGATGAGGTGATGTCGGTATATCGGAAAAATCGGGGTGGGGCCAGCTTTGCCGATAACCATTATGGAGCGGATTTCTTATTCAACCGGATACAAATGTATTCTAATATCAACAAGGAGTTGAACTATGAGTACGATGATAGATTAAAAAAGAATATAGCCACCTATTATTATAAGCTTCTATTTTCGAGGGAATACAAGGATCGTTATTGGCCCAAACTGAAGTTTGCCTTAAAATACCTGAAGCTAGCCCAGCCGGAGGGTGATACCCGTAAAGCCGTTCTTCGGGATCATATTATCCCGCCCATTTTGATGAGAATTTATAGTTATTTCGCCATTGGAATGTACCAATTGCGGAAATGATTTGCAGGATCGTTTTGGAGGAGGGGTACTTTTCAAAACGATCCCTTAGATTTTCTTAAAAGAGCTTCTCTTCGGGAGGGGTGACGCCATTCAAGCGTAAATAAATGGTGCACTGGCCTCGGTGATGGGTCTGATGCTCAAAGCCCTTTTCCAGAGCTAATCCACTCTTAACGTCCATTCCAAAAAACTTGATAGATTCATCGAAATCCGAATCTGCCATTCCCTCAATGGCCGATATGACGAAATCGTAGCTGTTCATTACGGCTTCGGTAATGGTAGCCTTAGAGAGGTCATCCCCTTTCTCAATCGACCCCTTCATAGGGCTTTCAATCCCGGATGCTGCGGAAGCGAAAGCATAATTGGCGTCGGCAATATGCCCCATTTGTTGTGCGAAGGAGCGTATATCGGGTGTAGGCTTCATGGCATAGGCTGCCTCGGGCATGGCCTCTAAGTACTCCATGGTGTAGGTCTTAGCCCTTTCCCAATTGGCGATCTGCTGTTGTTTGGTCTCTTGGGCAAAGGCCAAGCCTGCCCATAACAGCCCCATCGTGGATAGTATTAAACGTTTCATATCAGTTTGTTTAAGTGTATATTACCTACAATTTAAAAAGATTGAAGATTAAAAACTATTTATCTAATTGATTTTCAGTTGTATGTAGGTTACTTGTGGAGAGCCTGATGGTTATGGATGGTGGGGGCAATTGAGGTGATATTTGCTAGTAATAAGGGTTTATGAGCGAAAAGTCGAAGCAACATTTAGAGAAATATTTGGATTTGGGCCACAATCAGGTGGAGAACCATGCCAAAACTCAACAGAAGATATTTGAAAAAAAGACGGGAGAACATGCCACGGTAACACGCAAACTATCCGAGTTTTTTAAGACGAACATCGTAGCCTTTGCCTGGCACTATCTTAGGAGCCGCTTTGGCGTCAGGCATCCCTATTGGGCGTATCCGCGACATGGACAGTCAGGTTGTTTTAGGTTACAGTCGAGCCGTTCTCACCAAGACGGGGTTACCTTGGCTTTGGCGTCGGATTGGGCTAGCGACACCGTAGAGTCCGACCGCATTGGGGCCTTAATAGCCACCCATGTTCCCGATTATACGATTCATCTGGGGGACATATATTTTGTAGGAACGGAGGCCGAAGTCCGTGAAAATTTCACGGCCCCTTACGCCTCCTGGTATTATGGACCATCGGGTAGTCTAGCACTTTCTGGTAATCATGAGATGTATTCCAATGGAAACGCGTACTTCAACCACCTGTTGCCAGCCATGTATGTGCGAGAGGGGGAGACCGTTATGACCCAGCAAGCAGGGTTTTTCTGTCTGGAAAATGACCATTGGCGCATCATAGGCCTCGATACCGGCTACACATCGGTAGAGCGACCCTTGGTCGAAATTATAAGCCCACCAGACTGCCATCTTCGTAAGGAGCAGCTGGCTTGGCTGCGCGATGTGGTCAAGATTGGGGACCCTGCCGACCGTCGGGGTATCGTTATCCTCAGCCACCATCCCTATCTTTCCGCCTTTAGGGAAGCCTATAGCCGCCCCGCCGAGCAGTTACAGGAATTAATGGGGGAGGCTCAGCGCCCCATCATATGGTTTTGGGGGCACGATCATCGGATGGTGCTCTATAAAATGGCTCAAATTGGCCATGGGCCGATGGTGTATGGGCGGTGTATTGGGCATGGAGGGATGCCAGTAGAAACGGACCCCGCCGAAAGTAAAGAGGAGCAAGCGAAGATATTGCTCTACGACCGCCGGGTTAGAGTCGTCGTTAAGGGGCATCCAGTAGGGTATAACGGATTTGTAAAGCTAAGCCTGCAAGGGCCGGAGTTGGAGGCGCAATATATCGATCTGGATAACCGGGTGGTGGCCAGGGAACATTGGCTAGTAGATACAAAAAATGGCCAACTCGATTGGGAACTCATAGAATCCCTTTCTGAATTGGCCGAATAATTTATGGCAGCAGGGTCGGATCAGTGATGATCTGCAGTATGCGCCTGATCTTTATAATTTGCGGCAAATGTTACTACCAAGCCAATCGTTCCTAAAGCAAAAATAAAGGTATCAGCAAATACGACCAATACGAGGAACAGAATTATAAAAGTTAAGATGTAGACGAAACTAGGTAATTTCATGGGCTTGTGATATAAGTCGTTTATAATTCGATTATGATATTGCTATCTTTTTTTATTTTGGTTGCGAAAATAACAAATACCTGTAAAATTAGCATGGTCAACGGATTAAATTTATCAAACTATTCCCGATTATTACTTCAGTTACGTCCGACTTCTCTGTGGAATAGGGCATATGAGTAGCTTTTTTGAGCAAGCTTAGTCACCATTCGTTTTTATTTTTATGGTAACTTTATTATATTGTTTTGTAATACCAAACTTTGGCCATATATTGTTCTGAGCGTTTTAGGGATATAATTAAATTAATTTTGTATTGTATGAATTTTTCATTCGCAGACTATAACACCGAAAAGTTTTATGACGAAATGTTTACCCCTGCAGGTGGTATTCGAGCAGGCTATGAGCATTTAAAGCAAAAATTCGAGAGCCTTTCTCATGAGGACTTAACCAACCGGCAACTGGCTACTGAGCGGGCTTTACTGTCGATGGGGATCACTTTCAACGTCTACTCCGAAGGAGAAGGGACCGAGCGAATTATGCCCATTGACATTATCCCACGCATCCTGGCCAACGCCGAATGGCAATGGCTCGAACGGGGCCTCAAGCAACGAATTAAGGCCTTGAATATGTTTATCCATGATGTTTATAATGAACAAAACATCCTCAACGATGGAGTAGTGCCTCGCGACTTGATAGAATCGAGTAAGTGTTTTTTAAAGCCTTGTATGGGTTTGCAGCCTCCCAAGGGAATCTGGTGCCATATCACCGGAACGGACCTCATAAAAGGGGACGACGGGACCTTTATGGTCCTGGAAGACAACCTCAGGTGCCCTTCAGGAGTTTCGTATATGCTAGAAAATAGGGAGTTGTCTAAACAGATATTCCCGGACGTATTAGCAAAAACTGGCGTAAGGCCAGTTTCCGACTATGCGACCAGGCTCCTTCAGATGCTACAAAGCATGGCCGATAGGCCCAATCCTACCATCGCCGTTCTGACGCCAGGTATTTATAATTCGGCTTATTTCGAACACTCCTACCTAGCCCAACAAATGGGGGTGGAGCTGGTCGATGCCCGTGATTTGGTCGTTTCGGATGGTTATGTTAAGATGAGAACGACAACTGGTTTACAGATTGTCGATGTGATTTACCGGCGTATCGATGATACCTTCTTAGATAAAAACGCCTTTAACCCCGATTCTCTAATAGGTATACCGGGTATTTTTGAGGTGTACAAGAAAGGCCGAGTGGCCCTGGCCAATGCCCCTGGCACGGGAGTTGCAGACGACAAAGTGGTGTATGCTTATGTGCCCCGTATTATTAAATATTATCTGGGTGAAGAAGCGATTATACCAAACGTGCGCACCTACATATGTGGGGAGCAGGACGATATGAATTACGTGTTGGAGAATATCGATCAGCTGGTCGTAAAAGAAGCCAATGAAGCGGGGGGATATGGTATGCTGATTGGCCCTAAGGCTACCGCCGAAGAGCATAACGCATTCCGTGAAAAAATTAAGAACAATCCGCGTAATTACATTGCCCAGCCGACTATTTCCTTGTCTAGGGTACCTTGTATGGTGAATGGACACGCTGAAGGCCGTCATGTGGATCTACGCCCTTATATCCTGTATGGGGACCATATTAGTGTAATCCCTGGTGGGTTGACCCGGGTCGCGCTTACGAAGGGATCGTTGGTGGTGAACTCCTCGCAAGGAGGAGGTGGTAAAGATACTTGGGTGTTATATTAACTATTTCAATCGGCGAATAAAATACACACAAAGATGGAAAGGACTGTAACGAGTTGGTTTAGCCCTTGCTTAAATAAAGAAATGGAAGTGGTAATGTATGGGCATTATGGCTTTGCCCTGCTGCTTATCCCTACGGCGAGTTCTAATTTTCTGGAATACGAGGACCAGGGCCTCATCAGGAGTATAGAAAAACAAATCGACGAAGGGAAGGTAAAGGTCTATTGCATCAATAGTATCAATGGGGAAAGCTGGTTAAATCCATATATGAGTCCTGTAGAGCAGGGAGTGAGGCACCAGGCTTATTGCGACTATGTGTATCAGGAAGTTGTGCCTTATATACGTACCACGACGAGCCCAACTAACCTGATCATTACGGCTGGCGCCGGATTTGGCGCCTTGCATGCGGCGAATTTATATTTTAAATTTCCTGATATTTTTGGCGGTGTAATTGGCCTCAGCGGTTGTTATGATCTTAGCCATTACACCAAGGGTTATTTTGACGATAATGTTTATTTTAATTCTCCGAAACATTACTTATCTAACTTAAAAGTGGAGTCCCATTTGAACCTGTACCGAAGCAGCCGTCATATCCATTTGGTGTCTGGGTCGGGTGCTCAGGAGCATCCCCAATACTCCAAAGAACTTTCGGAAGTGTTACAGACCAAAATGGTGGGGCATGAATTGGATATTTGGGGAAAAGAATTCGACCATAATTGGGGAGCTTGGCAGCGAATGTTGGGCCATTATCTCAACACGCGGTTTTAATTGATGATAAACAACAAAGCCCGCCAGTATTTGGCGGGCTTTGTTGTTAGGCTCCTTGAAATTGCCTTATAAATCGAATATCGTTTTCTGTAAATAAGCGAAGGTCGTTAATCCCATACCGCAGCATGGTAATGCGCTCTACACCCATTCCAAAGGCGAATCCGGTATATTCATTGCTATCGATGCCACAATTTTCTAGCACATTAGGATCTACCATGCCCGATCCACCTATTTCTACCCAGCCAGTGTGTTTGCAAATATTACAGCCCGAGCCCCCACATATAAAACAAGATACGTCGATTTCGGCACTGGGCTCCGTAAAGGGAAAGTAAGAAGGGCGGAGCCGGATCTTGGTATCCTTTCCAAACATTTCTTTAGCGAAATGGTATAGGGTGTCTTTCAGATCTTTGAAGGATACCGACTTATCGATGTACAGCCCTTCCACTTGGTGGAAAACACAGTGTGCCCTGGCCGATATAGCCTCGTTTCGAAACACCCGCCCCGGCATGATGGACCGAATGGGTGGTTTTTGACGCTCCATCAAGCGTACCTGTACATTGGAGGTATGGGTACGTAACAAAACGTCTTCTTTGGTTTCTTCTGGACTTTTGGTGATGAAAAAGGTATCCTGCATTTCCCTAGCAGGATGGTTGTCCGCAAAATTCAACGCGCTAAAGTTGTACCAGTCCTTTTCTATTTCGGGGCCATAGGAAACATTAAAGCCCATCCTTTCGAAAATTTCGATGATTCTCCGCTTTACTATCGACAATGGATGCAAGCTGCCTTGCTCATGGGGGATGACGGGGAGGGTCAAGTCCAGGGTTCCTGCCGCTTGTTGTTCGGATTGGTTCTGGATAGTTTCGTTAAATTCTTTGAACTTGCTCTGGGCTAGGTTCTTTAAAGTGTTTAGCTCTTGTCCTAGGCTTTTACGTTGCTCGGGTGCTGCCGACTTCAAGTCGTCGAATAATTCTGTTAATATACCTTTCTTACTAATGAAGCGCATTCGGAAGGCCTCTAGCTGTTCTTTGGATGAAACTTGGCTGTCCTGAATTTCGGCTATATATTCTTTAACGCGGTTGGCAATCATTTTTTCTATTTTATATTCTTAGGAAATATATGCTTGGTGCTTACAGTGGCCTGTGCCTAAGGTATCACGCTGTAGTATTGAGCCAACAAAGATAAATAAAGTTAGGCTATACCAGGGCTATTTTGTGGCTGCGCTCCACGCATTTTTAGAATTGTCACTAAAATATGGAAATTGGCCTATACGTAAAATTACGTATTTCGTTGAGGGGAGCTACGCCTTTTTACTATTTAAAAAACTTTAAAATACTATAAAACAGATAGTTGCGACTTTTATTAAAAGATCGGTTACTTTTTTCAAATACAGAACCTTCTTAAATTTGACATGTAAAAGTTCAAAAAGTAAACCGAATCACGTTATGGAAAACTATACTATTTCAGCTTACTCAAAGCTTCCTGGATCGGGAGTTAGTACCAGATCGGAGTCTATTGCCGTGCAAACCATGGGACATACGAGCTATATTCCCGTAGACGTGATCGTCTTTTTACAAGGAGAGGGGAACTACTCCTATATTTACACTTCTTGTGGAAAGCGGTATTTGGTTTCCAAAACTTTGAAATCCCTATCAGAGAGTCTTACCTCCAACTTTATTAGGGTACATAAATCGTATTTGGTCAATGCCAAATATGTTGTGGATAGAACTGACGACGACCGCATACTCAAGCTTGCCGGTGGACGGGAAGTGGTAGTAGCGCGCAGAAAAATAAAGGAAGTGGCCACTTGGTTGGACCATAAGCGCTGGAGAATTAGCGCATAAGAATTTTTTTGGGAAATTAAATTAGTGGGTTATTTAATTGGAACAGCAGCCATCGCACCGATCGAAGGCTGCTTGTTTTGTTTTAACCCCATTCCTCTTAGAAAAGTTTGAGCCCTAAGGTCACCTGCCAGGAATTGATTTTTTGTTTCAGGGACGTATTACCAGCGGTAGCAGGACCAGTCACCTGAAAGCTGGTAAGGTTAGTAAAGGAGCCTTCGTTACGCACATCGAGGCTGAAGCTACCAATATCCAGTCCTACTCCCACCTGATACCCGAAGGTGGCTTCGGCCATGGCGTCGTTGAAGTTAGAGGTGTAGTGCCGAAGGGCATCCGATAGTTTCTGATTGTCGCCGATCCGGAACGAGGTTACAGGGCCGGCTAGTATGCGAATGGGGCCTCCTTTCAATCCAATGAGCAAGGGGACGTCTATATTGCTATATTTGAAAGTAACGGATTCTTGAATAGGAATTTCGGTATCGGTTTTGATAACATCGAAGGTCCCCCCTTTGGTAGATACCAGTACCTCTGGCTGAATGAATAGTACTTTGCCAAAGCGAGCGTAAATCCCACCTACTGCCCCAGTTTTCGTCTGGAAGCTCGCCTTGAGGTTGTCAGTAACTTCCTTGCCGTCGAAGCCCAAATAGGGGTTCCCTAGGTCGTCGTAGCGGGTCGTGAACACCTCCCCCATAGAGAGTCGGGAGAGGTTAACTCCCCCCTTAATACCAAAGGCGAAGCCTTTCTTCTGGGCCATGGCCCAGGGAGCCAAAGCGAGAAAGAATAAGGTTGTCAATAGGGTTAGGCGAATAGATTTCATGGCTTGTGCGTATTTTTGTGATCTGTGGCAGTATAACGAAGGGCTAATAAAATTATTCCAGCCCAGGTCATTTTTTGATTTTACGTCGAAAACTGTCGTTCTTTTGAACAAAATTAGTACCCTAGCGTTTTAATCAGACAACTTAATTACTTACAACCCCTATGGCCAAAGCCAAGACCGCCTATTTTTGCCAAGAATGTGGCTATAATTCTCCCAAATGGATCGGACGTTGCCCTTCTTGCAGCGAATGGAATACTTTCGTTCAGGAGGTGATAGAAAAGGAAGATAAGCTGACTACCGTTTCCTGGAAATCGGTAAACCTTGGCGGGAGACCCAAAGCCATTGCCGAGATCGTCTATGAAAACGAACCTCGCACCATTACCACCGATGAAGAGCTGAATCGGGTACTCGGGGGGGGCATTGTACAAGGGTCTTTGGTGCTTATTGGGGGGGAGCCGGGTATAGGCAAATCCACCCTGATGTTGCAAATAGCCCTAACACTGGGCAACAAAAGAGTGCTATATGTATCGGGAGAGGAGTCGGAGCAGCAGATTAAGATGCGCGCCGAGAGGATGCTATCCCAGAGTGCCAACTGTTATATACTGACGGAAACACAAACAGCCACCATTTTTAGACAGATCGAAGAGTTTAAGCCGGATATCGTGGTGGTAGATTCTATCCAGACCATGCAGTCGGCTTATATTGAGTCTGGCGCTGGAAGTGTGTCGCAAGTGAGGGAGTGTACGGCCGAATTTATGAAATTTGCGAAGGAAACGGGCACTCCGGTGTTCCTGATCGGTCATATTACCAAAGAAGGATCTTTGGCTGGTCCTAAGGTATTGGAGCATATGGTAGATACCGTCCTGCAGTTTGAGGGGGACCGACATACTACCTACCGTATCTTACGCACCATGAAGAACCGCTTCGGGAGCACTTCGGAGCTAGGCATCTACGAAATGAACAGTGACGGGCTACGGCAGGTGAGCAACCCTTCAGAGATTCTTATTTCCCAGAGGGATGAGCCTGTCAGCGGAATTACGATCGGCTCAATGATGGAGGGGAATCGTCCCTTGCTTATTGAGTTGCAGTCGCTGGTGAGTGTGGCCAACTATGGTACTCCACAACGTAGTAGTACTGGCTTCGATGCCAAGCGTTTGCAGATGCTCTTGGCGGTTTTGGAAAAGCGCGGAGGGTTTCGGTTAGGGGTTCAGGATGTTTTTTTAAACGTAGCGGGTGGGCTCAAAGTCGAGGATCCAGCTATCGATTTGGCGGTAGTGGCCTCTTTGGTGTCGTCCTATGAGGACCGGTATCTTCCTGCGTCGGTGTGTTTTGCTGCCGAGGTGGGCTTAGGAGGGGAAGTAAGGGCGGTGAACCGGATCGAAAGTAGGGTGTCGGAAGCCGAAAAATTAGGATTTGAGAAAATGTATATATCCAAGTACAATAGCAAAGGGATCGATCTGAAGCGTACCAAAATCGAAATTATTCCGGTAGCGCATTTAGACCAATTGTTTATGGAGATCTTTAGGTGATATCAATGCATTTTGGAGTGCTTGGCCAAATAAGCGGTGAGGATAGGTTCGACGCCTTTGTCGATATCGGCTTCTATAAAATCGATCTTATATTGGCCACAGCGTAGTTTTAAGTCCTCATAATAGGTTTTAGAGGCCTTCTGGTAAGAACTCCTCACTTGATCGGCTTGGAGCTTGATACGTTCTCCTGTTTCCAGGTCTATAAATTCATAGGGCCGGTTTTCGAAGGCAAAATCTTGCTCCGTTTTATGATCGGTAACATGAAACAACAGGACTTCATGCAGCTTGTGTTTCAGATGTTGCAAGGCCGAAAATAAATCATCTGTCTGATCGGCTTGGGTAAACATATCACTGAAAATGATGACCAGCGATCTTTTGTGGATTTTTTCGGCAATCTGATGCAAAACGGAGGCAACCTGCGTGCTGCTACGTTCGGGTACCTTGTTGGGAATGGATTCCAGTTCGAGCATCAGGGTATGTGCATGGGAGGGGGTAGACTTTACGGGGGTTTGTAGCTTAATGTCGTCGGCAAAGGTACATAAGCCTACTGCATCCTTTTGTTTTTGTAACAGGTAGGTAAGGCTTGCGGCTGCCAGTGTACTAAAGGTGATTTTTCCATGGGTATCGATGGGGTAGTACATCGACGAGGAAATGTCAAGTAGTATATGGCAACGCAAATTGGTCTCTTCCTCATACCGCTTTACAAATAATTTATCCGTTTTTGCCATCACCTTCCAGTCTATATTTCGGGTCGATTCGCCAGTATTGTAGCGCTTGTGCTCGGCAAATTCTACCGAAAAACCATGGAATGGGGATTTGTGTAAGCCGGTAATAAAGCCCTCCACGAGTTGTCTGGCTAGAAATTCGATATTGCCAAAGGCTCTAACCTTGGCCAAATCCATCGTGTGTTGCTTCATTATGAGGTCGTTTAAGGGGCCATTGATATGATCTTACCGGAGTCTACATCCGTTTCTTCCTGCATGCCCAAGAAAATCATTCCTTCCATGCCCACCACGCGGACAGCCACATTGGCTACTCCTTTGGAGACAATTCCCAGTAATTTGGCGGCTTCTCTGCTCAAGTCGATGATACGGCTTTTGGCGTAGGGGCCTCTATCGTTCACTCGAACCACTACCTTCTCATTATTATCGAGGTTGGTAACCTCCAACATGGTATTTAGCGGATAGGTACGGTGTGCGGCCGAAAGTTCGGTGGTTTTGAAAGTTTCTCCGAAGGCGGTTTTTCTTCCATGTAAAGAAGATGCGTAGTAAGAGGCTCTTCCTTTTTCTGTTGCTCCAAGTACGACTTGGGCCGAGGATTCTTGTAAGGCCCAAATGCTCAAAACTAAAACACTTATATACATCCGTAATGATAACATAGTTTTTAATTAATGTGAAACATCTTCATTACCCGTTTTGGATCCATACTGGCATCGTCATACCCAGGTAAAGGCACCGTATGGAATTAAGAGAACTCCTGAATGGGACAAATTATTGGCCGCCCGGCAAATTTATCACATAATTCTTGAATTGGTACTATTTCTTAGCGGAGGATGTAAGTAGGGTACCCTTCGCTGGGTATCCCCTTCTTATATGATTGGTTCCGGATTTTGACCATTTTGGGTTATGGCTTCTCGGTTAGAAAAGCGGCATTATAATGCCTTTTTGTGCCTTTTGTCCCGCTTTTATGCTATTTCCTAATTTATATGCCGATAATCGAATGGTTTTTTTGTTCCAAGGAATAAACTTTATATTTTAGCGTTCGAAAACCTATTCAAAATAGCTAAAATAGTGGAAGACAGAGAGCAAATCTACTCCAAAAGAGTCAGGGCAGGAAAACGGACTTACTTCTTTGATGTAAGGTCAACAAGGTCTAACGATTATTATTTGACGATTACCGAGAGTCGACGCCACCCGCAAGGAGACGGCTTTACCTATGAGAAGCACAAGATGTTTTTGTATAAGGAGGATTTTGACAAATTTGCCGATGCACTCAAAGAGGCGGTAGATCATGTTAAGACGGAGCTCATGCCTGAGGTCGACTTCACGCAGTTTGAACCCAAACCCGAAGAAGCGAACCTTTTAGGGGAATCGGATCTTAAATGGGATTGATTTACTAAGCTTATTCATACGATATAAGGGCCTTTGGGAGCAGTTCCAAAGGCTTTTGGTTTTGTATCGTGATTTATTCGGGCAATTTCTGGGGAATAGTAGCAGACAATGTTTAATTTTGCGGCTCGGTTTGTGATACTTCCGGCTATTTTAATTTTTGTATTATCTTTTTTATTAATAAATGAGTCTTCAATGTGGGATTGTCGGATTGCCTAATGTAGGGAAATCCACGCTTTTTAACGCTATATCTACCGGGGTCGCTGAGGCTGCTAATTATCCGTTCTGTACTATTGAACCAAACGTAGGGGTGGTAACCGTTCCCGACGAACGTCTGGACGTATTGACCGGCCTGGTCAAGCCTCAGAAGGTTATACCCACCATTATGGAGTTCGTAGATATTGCTGGCCTGGTAAAAGGTGCTAGTCAGGGAGCCGGATTGGGCAATAAGTTTTTGGCCAATATCAGGGAAGTCGACGCCATAGTACATGTAGTGCGGTGTTTTCAGGACGAAAATGTGGTGCACGTAGAAGGAAGGGTAGACCCCGTTTTTGACAAAGAAATTATAGACGCTGAGCTCCAACTTAAGGATTTGGAGTCGGTGGAAAAGAAAATTCAGAAGCTAGAGAAGGCTGCCCGTACGGGGGATGCCAAGGCCAAAGTAGAGCTGGATGTACTGAAACAATATAAGGGTGTACTGGAGTCGGGCCAAAATGCCCGTAGCCTAGCTATTGACCCAGAGCTGAAGGAAGCCGCCATCGGAGATATTCAGCTATTGACGGCTAAGCCCGTATTATATGTAGCCAATGTGGATGAAACCGCTATGCTAACTGGTAACGAATACTCAGAAAAGCTGAGAGAGGCCGTGAAGCATGAAGGCGCCGAAGTGATAGTACTTTGCGCGGCCATAGAGTCGCAGATCGCCGAGATCGAAGATGAAGAAGAGCATGAGATGTTCCTATCGGAATATGGTCTGAAAGAGTCGGGCCTTAGCAAGTTGATCCGTGCCTCTTACGCGCTACTGAACCTAATCACTTATTTCACTGCAGGGGTGAAGGAGGTTCGTGCCTGGACGATCGAGAAAGGTTGGAAGGCTCCCAAGTCAGCTGGGGTCATTCATACCGATTTTGAAAAAGGATTCATCCGTGCGGAGGTCATTAAGATTGCCGATTTTGAAAAATATAAGAGTGAGGCAGCCGTAAAGGAAGCCGGTAAAATGTCGGTAGAAGGAAAAGAATATGTCGTTGAAGATGGCGATATTATGCATTTCCGCTTCAATGTGTAGCAAGTGTTTGCTATAAGTAACAGATACCAATAGGCACAAAAAAGCTGGTAAGCGTTCAACGCCTACCAGCTTTTTTGTGCCTATAAATGGATTATTTCGATACCCGTTGTAGTTGGCCGATCGATTCGCCACTAAGTCCTAGCTTAGCGACTACCTCTTCGTAGTTGTTGAAGTCGACTTCAAGATCTTGGCGGGCAAGGTCTTGGGTAGGCATAATCACCACACGAACATCTTCAAACTTACGAACTGGAGCATTGTCTACCTCTTCTGACCAGTTGGTTTGGTATATATCTACAAAAAACAGATCGTCTTCGATACCATGGACAAATGTAAAGTTACTCGCTGCCGTCTGCCCAAAAGTTACGATGCCAGGCAAAGGCCAGTAAACTCCTCCACTTTTGATGTAAACTAAAACGACCGATTTTTCCAAAATAGCGATGCCACTTTCGGAAAGGCCCGAAAGTCCAGTGTAGTAATTGCCATCTGTAGCGGTAGAGTCCGCTCCCGACGACATCAATAGGGGAAGTGAGCCGGTGCCATCACCGTCTTCACCATCTTCTCCATCCTGTCCTGCCGGACCTTGCGCTCCAGTGTCTCCTTTTTCACCTTGTGGTCCAACTTCCCCTTGGGGGCCTTCACAGGCAAAAAGAGTGACTAAGAAGCCAATAACTAGAAAATACGATAGTTTTTTTAACATGATCTTGATGTTTAAGAGTTTAAAATGGCGAATGAATACGGTTTACGAAGAATAAATACGCTAAATTGGCCTAAAACGTTGAAAGAATATTGATTTGATTCCAAAATACTGAAAAATATTAGGATTCTTCGTCTATTTCCAAATTTTCAATTTTTGCCTGAGTAGGATGGTACTTGCCTAGCTCCTTAATATGGCCCTTATTGCTTTCGGCAAGCTCCATATCGATCTTCCAGTTCATAGTCGCCGCTATCTGAAACATCATGAGTTGCACCTGGTTGGTGGCGATTCGGGGAAGGTCGCTCTCTAGGGCTTTGTCATTCATGGTTTGTTTGGCCTCATTGAGTATGGCCGTGTAGTCGTCGGATTGAAAGCGGTTGAGCCAGCCTTGTTCAATATCGTAAAACTTATAATCGGTGTCCATGGAGAGGATTTCTGGGTCGGGGAAGTAATCGATAATCATTTTACGATCTCCTTCCGAGAAGTGAAAACGCATTTTGCCAAAATCGTAGCCTACCAATACCTTCGCCTTGGCGATAATCAGCGCTTTCTTTTTGTCTTTAATCAGGTTCCAAAAATTTTTGTCGTGCTGGTAATTATAAATTTCCGTGAAATACCCCTCGGCCATCACCACCTTAAAAACCTTTTCGATACTTTCAAGCAGTACGGTCGATTCCGTTGTGGCCATGGACTTGCCCGAATTTTTTGAGAAAAGCCGGTTATATGCGAATATGCCTGCTCCGGCGCCTATGAATAGTGTGAGAATGAAAAAAAATACTGAATTAGCATCCATGATATTTATTTTTGTGCTGATTAAAGTTGAAATAAAAACAGCAGAATGCCAAATACTAAAGAAAAATACCTGATTACCATCGCAGGTCCCACGGCCGTAGGTAAGACTTCTCTGGCTATCAGGCTGGCCCAAAATCTTCAAACAGAGATTATCTCGGCCGATTCCAGACAGTTTTTCAAGGAACTTGAGATAGGCACTGCTAAGCCTACCCCAGCGGAGTTGGCTGCTGTGCCACATCATTTTGTCAATACGCATCATATAGGGGAAACTTACAGTGCAGGAGATTTCGAGAGGGATGCCCTAGTGCTTTTGAGCCGACTCTTTGAAGTATACGACCGGGTGGTGATGGTAGGCGGGTCTGGCTTCTATATTAAAGCACTTTTGGAGGGATTAGATGCCTTACCGGCTCCCTTGCCTGGCTTACGTGAGCGGCTCACGCTCCGGCTGCAGGCCGAGGGCTTGCCGAGTTTGCAAAAAGAAATAGCGGATCTCGACCCCGATTTTGCACAAACGGCGGAGTTTGAGAATCCTCAACGGGTTATTAGGGCTCTGGAAGTATATATCACCGAAGGTCGACCAATCTCTTATTTTCAGCAAACGATGAAAAAAAGTCGGCCTTTTAAGAGCGTGGCTATCGCCTTGGATAGAGATCGACAGGAACTTTATAAGCGCATAGATGACCGTATGGACCAGATGTTGGAAGAAGGGCTGGTTCAAGAGGCGCAAGACCTCCTCCCTTACAGGACGGCCCACGCCTTGCAGACGGTCGGCTACAAAGAAGTATACGGATTTTTGGACGGGGATTATGATGAGCAAGAGATGGTTCGTTTGCTCAAGCAGAATAGTAGGCGCTATGCCAAGCGGCAACTGACCTGGTTTAGGCATCAGGGCGAATTCAAATGGTTTCACCCCGACGATTTTGAGCAAATTTTAAAATATACACAACAGGAAAATTTAGGAGCTTGAGGGATATATCGTTAAAAAAATGCCTCATTTGGAGGCATTTTTTTTTAACGATACTATCAGTCCTAATATTCGTGAGGCAGGGCTTCGTTGACGGTTTCTTGCCATGGCAGACCTTGTACATTGAGCTGCTCCATAAATGGATCGGGGTTGAGTTGTTCGCAATTCCACACGCCCGGTTTCATCCATTCGGGATTGGTCAGCATGAGCATAGCGCCTATCATAGCAGGAACACCAGTAGTGTAGCTTACTGCCTGGGCCCTTACTTCCTTGTAGCAGTCGGCATGGTGGCAGTTATTCCATACATAATAGGTCTTTTCTTCTCCGCTTGAAATACCTTTTATCTGGCAGCCAATGGAGGTCTGTCCCGAATAGTTTTCGCCTAAGCTGTCTGGTGCTGGGAGTACGGCTTTCAGGAATTCCAGAGGTACAATGTCCATTCCCTGGAATTTGATCGGCTTGATGCTGGTCATCCCTACATTTTCAAGGACATTAAGGTGAGTAATATATTGCTGTCCGAAAGTCATCCAGAAACGTGCCCGCTTCAGGGTAGGGAAGTGTTTTACCAGCGACTCTAGCTCTTCGTGGTATAGGACATAACTCTCCTTGGGGCCTATATTAGGGTAGTCTATGGGTTTATGAATCGACATGGCGGGGATTTCAACCCATTGGCCATTTTCCCAATACCGCCCCGGCTGGGTAATTTCCCTGATATTGATCTCGGGGTTAAAGTTAGTAGCAAAGGCTTTTCCATGATCACCCGCATTGCAATCGATAATGTCCAAATAGTGCATCTCGTCGAAATGGTGCTTGTTGGCATAGGCTGTAAACACCTGGGTGACTCCAGGATCGAAACCACATCCAAGCAAAGCCATCAGACCGGCTTCTTTAAAGCGCTCCTGATAGGCCCATTGCCAGCTATACTCAAATTTGGCGACATCCTTTGGCTCATAATTTGCCGTATCCATATAGTGCGTCCCAGTAGCCAGGCAAGCCTCCATCAGCGTAAGGTCCTGATAGGGTAGTGCCACGTTGATAAGGAGTACAGGCCGGAATTTTTCTATCAAGCTGACGGTTTCTGCTACGACATCGGCATCCACCTGTCCCGTTTGAATGGTAACTCCGTGCATTTCCTTGATTTCGGCGGCTATTTTATCGCATTTCGACTGGGTACGGCTTGCCAACATAATTTCCGTAAAAACTTGGCTGTTCATGGCGCATTTATGGGCGACAACACTGCCTACACCACCGGCACCTATGATTAGTACTTTGGACATCGTTCTGATCTTTTTTTATTGAATATAAATTTCCTATTAGCTCTGCTTAGGTAGCCCTGCAAATATCGTGCAAAGATAGGACGAGCCACAGTTTTTTCGTTATTTAACCCCAAAATAGTCTGAATCGGTGATGGATATTTTTTTAGTCGTGTTGGGAGCGTTATGTCTGTTAATCGGGTTGGCGGGTGCCATTCTACCCTTGCCTGGCCCGGGACTAAGCTTTGTAGGGTTGTTGTTGCTTCATCTGAGTGGTTTCGGAACGTTGGACTCCACCTACCTGATCGCCTTTGGGGCCTTAGCCTTATTAATGGCTGTTTTGGATATCTACTTACCCGTGTGGGGGGCTAAGCGTTTTGGAGGTACCCGCTATGGCTCCGTAGGAGCGGTGGTAGGGCTTGTAGCCGGCTTGTTTTTGCTGCCTGGTATAGGACTCCTGTTGGGGACTTTTTTAGGGGCATTGGTGGGAGAGCTGCTGGGGGGATTTCCAGTCAATAAGGCCGTAAGAGCCGCCTTTGGCACCTTTGTTGGATTTATGACTGGGGTGGTCATGCAGGTAATGCTATGCCTGGCGATGATCGTCTTCGCCACCATCTCGCTATGGGGGAGCTTGTAAGGGGTCACTCGTCGAGTGATCCCTCACAAGCTCCCAAGGTCTATTGGGTCGTCGTAAGTCTTTCCCAGATGAGGTCGTAAACTTGAGTAGCTTGAAGTTCGTTATAGGGAAGCGGCTCGCTGGTGATGCATACGGGGTAATATTCCTTAGGCGTATCTATGGCTCCATGCGATCCTTTAATGAGGCTAGCATCTAAAGGGATAAGATCCATCAAATACCTAAACCCAAGCATTTTCCTTGCCAATTTATACCCCGCCCTCAATTTTATAAATGGATTTTTGGGATCCATAAACATTTCCACTGGGTCGTACCCCGGCTTCCGATGTATGTCCACCAGCCTAGCGTAGTCGGGGGCATGGGCGTCGTCGAGCCAATAGTAGTAAGTAAACCAACTTTGTGGGGCGGCCACTAATACCAGGTCCCCGGAGCGGCTATGGTCGATATGATGGGCCTTTTGTTCTTCCTTGTCCAACACCATCGCTATCCCTTGATATTGCTTTAGCAAGGCCTTTATTCGTGCTATTTCCGATTTGTCGTTAAAATACACATGGGCTATCTGATGGTCGGACACGGCGAAGGCTTTGGAAGCGCCGGCATCTAAGAGCTCGTACCACCGCTCTTTGCGTACGCTAATGAGCCCTTCTTGGCGTAAGATTCGGTTAATATGGATGGGGTCGTCTACAGGTTGAATTCCATATTCGGAAAGTAGTATGATCTCGGCTCCTTTCGCTTCATAGTGTTCTATCAATTCCGCGATTAACTGATCTATTTCATGAAGTTCGCGGTGGATTTTTGAAAAATCGGGACCAAACTTTTGCAAACAATAGTCGAGGTGAGGGAGGTATATTAGCGTAAGGGTGGGGTCATACTTGCGATCGACCCACATAGACGCATCGGCTATCCACTTTGAGGACTTTATATTAGCGTTGGGTCCCCAGAAGCTAAATAAGGGAAACTGCCCAAATTCCTTTTGCAGTTCATCTCTTAAGCTCGCAGGATGTGCATAACAATCGGGAGCTTTTACTCCGTCGGCATGGTATTGAGGCCTTGGAGTCACCGAATAGTCGGCGGAGGCATACATATTATACCACCAAAACATTTTGGAACAGGTAAAGTTAGGGTCCAGTGCCTTGGCTTTATCCCATATTTTTTCACTTTGTACCAAATGGTTGGACTGCTTCCAGAACTTAATTTCAGCATCCTGGTGGTCGTACCAGCCATTACCGACTATGCCGTGTTCCGATGGCCATTTGCCCGTAATATAGGTGCTTTGCGCGCTGGTGGTGACCGCCGGTAATACCGGTTTTATAGGAGTTAAATGTTTATTAGTGAGGTATTTTGATAGGTAGGGCGTATGTTCACCAATCAGGTTGGCGCTTAAACCCACTATATCGATCACTACGGTCTTATTCATTTTTAAAAATTGTTTTTTTATACCAGCTCGTCACTAAATAGTAGGGTAGAGCGGGTACAATTATAAAATGGGGCTCCAGTCCTGCTATTCGCTGGTGACGGGGTTGTTAAGGGTTTTTAGGACCCACTCCAGTTCTCTTATGATGGAGTCACCTATTGGTTTTTGCATGTCGTCGGGCAATACTCCCCAGGTATAGGTTTCGACCTCCAAAAATGAAGTGCAAGAATTTTGCTTGTGCAAGGCCAGGGTCTCTTCAATCTGGCTTTGAGTAGATTCAAGAAGTCCGTACTGAGCAATGAATAGGGGTACATGAAAGTGTACCCGCCACTGTCGCTGATGGCCGTTGTAATGGGCTAATGCCTGTGGAAGGTCGGGATAGTGCTCTAGCTCTTCTTCGTCGGTTTGAGCCACTACTTGGTGCAAATAAACGGGCTCATTAAAGGCCTTTATGGCTTGTAGCTTGGCTTGAGGTTCCTCGGTAAAGTCGACCTTCAGTGCCGAGCTAATCTGAATACGCCCCACCTTTATCCCATACTTCTGAAGTTCCTTTAGAATGGTTTTTGGTTGTTCATATCCAACTGCTGCATGGCAAATATCATAGCAGAGCCTAATATGATTCAATATCACCTCTTTAGCCTCTGATTCTTCTACCTGGTATTTGGCCATCAGGTAAGAAATGCCCGTGGGCAAGAGGCTTTTGGTATACCATTCTATAAAGTCGGCAATATTGTCCAGGATGCCATCGGGCTCTGGTTCTATGTCCAAATGAAGGTTCCGACCCGTTTCTTTTTTGATGCGCATGAGTTCGTCTAGGACCTCTAGCATATGGGCGGTGGCTTTTTCGGTTGCAAATAGCCTTTGTGTGTCGCTTTCCCACCATAAGCGATAGGATAGCGGCGGGGTAGATACGCCTCCCTCCATATCATCTGGCAGCAGTTGACTCAATATCCTGAACAACCGAAAAGTATACTCCTGGCGTTGGTCGGTCGTCCAGTCGGGGGTATGTACCTGATCCTTTACGATAGTATCATGAAAGCCGCCGTAGGGAAACCCATTGATAACGAAGACATAAATATTTTCGGCCGTCAACCATTCTTTAAACTCAGCCAGTTTTTCGGGTTTCGAAAGCGCTATGGAAGCTTCGTTGGCTATCCTCAGTCCCAAGCCGAAGGGTTGGTCTGGGGCGAGTTGTGCTTTTATATAGGGCAAGTGCTCCTTTAACGAGGCAAAATGGTCTTCCCAGATTTCACCGGGGTGAATGTTACTGCAATAGGTAAGGTGTCCGTAGGGCGTTTTCATGTTTCCTGTTTTTAGAAAATGCCTTGTGCAAGGCACTCTGATTTACATTATACCAAAACCTGATTAAGGTTTGGGTCCTTTCGGTGCATTTCTTCTAGCACATCCACCGAAATGCCAATTTCTTTTTCGTTGAGCTCATGAACCTCTAGGCTATCGCCAATTTTCGTTAAGAGCATGATCGTCAGCCTACCTCCCAAATGTTCTCTAAATTCCTGAATTCCATTTTTGAGATTGATCTTGTCGTTTTCTGATAATTTTTCGTGGTAGAGCTCAAAGCCAAGCCCCAGTAAAACGTCCAATATGCGTTGTAGGTCGGCAGCGGCAAGTAATCCTATCCTGTTGGCATACACACAGTCGAGGGCTATGCCTATGGCTACTGCTTCCCCATGGCGTACCCTAAAGTCGGTAAGGTATTCCAGCTTGTGGGCTGCCCAGTGTCCAAAGTCTAAGGGGCGTGAAGAGCCAAATTCAAAGGGGTCGCCCCCGGCGATATGATCGGTATGCATTTGAGCACATCGATGTATCAAATAGGACATAACGGCCTGTTGGCGATCCACTAGAGCCGTCACATTGGCTTCTATCCACTCAAAAAAAGCAGGATCCTTAATGAGGGCTACTTTAATGGCTTCCGCTATTCCACCTCGCCAGTCCCGGTCCTCGAGGGTAGCTAGGAAGGCGGAGTCGTTGAACACCGCGATGGGAGGGGCGAATGTTCCCAAGAAATTCTTTTTTCCCTTGAAGTTTATGCTGTTTTTAACCCCCACTCCAGAGTCATTTTGAGCTAACACAGTGGTCGGTATGCGAATCAGCTTAATGCCTCTATGGGATACCGCAGCGGCATAGCCCACCATATCGAGCACTGCTCCACCGCCTATGGCTATCACGAAGGAATGCCTATCGATGCCCTCTGTATCCACCGCTTCTACGAGCCTTTCAAAATGTACAGGGTTGTTTTTGGAAGCTTCTCCTCCTGGTACCAAAAGGGGGGCAGCCAACAGGATATGAGGGATGTTTTCGTTGAAATACCGCTTTATTTTTTCCACAAGACCCTTGTGGTGGTCCGCTACGCCTTGGTCTATGACTACTAGGGCTTTTCTCTGAAAACCTTCGGAACCAGCGTCGGCCAGGTAGTTTTTTAGTTCTGGATTGGAACTACCAAACAGATCCTGAGTAAAATATACTCCGTATTGATAGGTGATCTGAAAGGATTGATGAATCGGTTGCATTATATTAGGGGCAAAAGTAGGCGATGTGTTTAGAAATTGTTACCGTTTTAAAAGAGAACATCAGACGAATTGGTTCCTTAAAAAAACCATATTTATCCTTTAGTTCTCTATACGACTATTTTTTTGCCGTCTTCCTGTACGGTCGCATGTTTTTATTTTGGACGGCATCAGGTGACGGCAAAAGCCTTGGCCAGCCCTAACGATATGGGCAGTAGGCCTAGGACGGCCAATGCCACCGGCCAAAGCCCAAATACCATACACCAGGAAGCATTCATGACAATGAGCGAGATGACCCCTGCTTTTACGGCCTTGCCAATCAGCGGGCCGATAGGGTTTTGGAGGGCGTTCCATAAGGGCCTCCCAATCAGCCAAAGGTGTAGCAGCACGAAAGGTACTGTAGCCATCAGGTTTCCTTGGCTGTAGCCAACCAGGAGCTGTGTAAGGGATACAGAAAGGTATAAGAATGCCGCCAAATATAAGGTCTTTTGTTTGCCCCCATGCACCTCGTCTTGACTGATCATGGTGATAGCACCGATGTATACGATGGGGACTATGGCCAGCCAACCCCACTGGGGAATGGCGCCCGAAAAGATGCTCATACCAAGCAGCAGATTGCCTCCTCGGCATAGGCCCATCACAAGAGGACCCATAAAGAAATGGTGCTTAGCCCAACGGTTGTATACTATAGTGCTCAGTGCAATGAGCAGGGCGACTAGGCCACTTTGGAATCCAACCCTATTGGCCAGAATTATTCCCATGGCAAGCAAGGCTAAGCCCATTATTCTCCCGGCTTGTACGCTTACTTTCCCGCTAGGGATAGGGCGTTCGGGACGTTCGATGGCATCGAGCTCCGCGTCGAACACGTCGTTCATCACTACCCCACCACCATAGAGGCCTAAAGTAGCGCCAAGGAGGGGCCACGCACTGGCATCGGCAAAGGTATATCCTGCTATGGCTAGGCCTGCCAGGATATCGGCCAACGCCGTGACCAGGTTGGCGGGGCGTGTTAGTTGTAAATAAGCTTTTAATGTTCTCACGTTACTGTATCACTAGGGAATCTTTGCTGGGGTTTAGCTGCTGGCCTCCCCGTAAAATTGAATTGCCATGGAACTTATCGGCTTCTTGCTGACTGGTGTCGTCGCCGAAATCGTTCAGGTCGATTTGTCCACTTTTTCCGAAGGCATCGATGGCGTTTTGGTAGGTAACCTTTCGAATGGTTTCTGTAGGGATGCCTCTCATCTTCATTAACGCCGCAGTTTTGGGTATGGCCAGGGGGTCCGAAATTCCCCAGTCGGCAGCGGAGTTGACCATGATGCGCTCGGGGCCATATTGCTCCACAACTTTCACCATTCGTTCGTTGCCCATTTTAGTAAAGGGGTAGATGGTAAATGCAGCCCAAAAGCCTTGGTCCAAAACACGCTTAACGGTTTCCTCATTATTATGGTCGACGATCACCCATGATGGATCCAAGCCATGTTCTAAGGCGATGGCCATACTGCGTTCGGTGCCGTTTTTTTTGTCTCGGTGTGGGGTATGGATTTGGACGGGAAGCTTGGCTTTCTTTGCCAGCTCCAGCTGTAGGCGGAAATACTTTTCCTCGGCGGGGGTCTGGTCGTCAAAGCCGATTTCTCCCACGCCTACCACCCCTTCTTTATAAATATACAGAGGGAGAATTTCCATGACCTGTTCGGCCAAAGGTTCGTTATTGGCCTCTCGCGAATTAAGGCCCATGGTGCAATAATGCTTGATGCCAAACTGAGAGGAACGAAAGCGTTCCCAGCCCACTAGGCTGCTGTAGTAGTCCTTGAAGCTCGAAAGGCCCGTCCGTGGTTGCCCCACCCAAAAGGCAGGTTCGATAAGGGCCACTATCCCCGCTTGCCGCATAGCCTGGTAGTCGTCGGTGGTGCGTGACACCATATGGATATGAGGGTCAAAAAAAGTCATCCCCTCGATAAGCTCCCGGTAGTCGGCCCAGGCCAGGTCCCTATGGGCAGGGTGAGCGATTTGCTGATCCGAGTCTTCAAAATGAGAGGGATTCTGAGAATGTTCGTTAGGGTTGAGGCACATAAGTATTTAGATCATTAAATTCGATATTGGTCCAGGATATGGCGCCACTGCGCACCTGGCGTTCTAAGTCGGGGTGCTGGGCCAGCAAGGTGTGGGCAGGTGGGTAGGAAGAGTCGGCACAGGCCAGAGCCGCCGCCCACTGGTTCTCTATAACCTTGGAGGCAAGTAGGGTAGCCATGTCGGCCAACAGTCGTTCATTCATAAAAGGGCTGGTTAGGCGCCATACCTCGGGAGCTACACTCCTTCCTGCCGCCCAGCGTTCGTGAGCGAAGTCGGACAAGGTCAGCGCCAAGGTGGCGTTTTGCCGTTTCTGGAGCCCATATAAAAGATGGATTGGCTTGTCGTTAAAAATCGTTTTTAGAACCAGCTGGTTCCAAGCCGCTTCACTGAAGTGCTGGGCCGGGTAGGGGTTCTGAATGGCTATGGCATCGAAAACGAGCCCCATATTGGATCGTACGGCTTCCGTAGCTCTGAAAAGCCATTTTTCAGGATAGGGTAACACCGGCAAGGCCGAGTATAGAGCCACCAGTTCATTGATCTCCGCTGTGTCAAAAAGGGTTTCTATATTTTTTGAAAATGACGTAGGATCCATTTGTTCGAGTTGGATCAGTAACCATACCCTGCAGAGGCGGGTTAAGGACCAGTCTTTTACGATGAGTTCCACGCCTTCAGGCCACTCTGGCAAGTCGATCTCCGTATGGTCGAGTAGTACGATGGTCTTACGGAGGTGCCGGGGAGCTGCGACAAAGGCTGTCATCAGTTCCAAGGGCGTAGATTCGCATTGGCTCTCAAGCCATTCCGATTCCGAAGCAAGGGTATTGGCAATGATTACCGTCCACAATCTCTGCTGCACATTTGTTGACATACTGATTACTTAATAGAAGAAGTTGATGGTATGAATTAAGGATTTAAAGAATAATAACTGAATTCTATAACGTCGAGAAAGCATGCTAAGTTTGTTTGCCATGCCGATATTTAGGGTCTGAGGGGATTAAAATTCCATTTCCAGTATTTCTGGATCCATTAAGAGCTTAGAGGTAAGTCGCTCATGATTCTGTTGGGTACCTTGCAAAATCCAATGACCCGATATGTTTTTTTCCTCCTTTCGTTGCTTCGATTCTAATATTTTCAGTCCATTTTTTTTAAATAGGACCTCATAATTGTTGAGGGTTTTGCGCTTATAGATACAATTTAGCCGGTAGTGTCGGATCTGGGAGCGGGAGTTGATCCAGTGCTGTAAGGGATATAAGAGGATCAGAGCGGCACTGGCTATCAAAAAGCATAAGAAGGTTAGTACGTAATAGCCCGAGCCTATCCCCATGCCGATGGCGGCGGTAAGCCACACGATAGCCGCGGTGGTAATTCCCACTACGCGATCATTTTCCCTGAAAATAATACCAGCGCCAATAAACCCAATCCCTGTAATGATATTGGCGGCGATGCGCCCGGTATCGCTGTCTATTTTGAACGAAAAAATGGTAAACATCGTCGAGCCCATACAGATCATGATCATCGTACGAAGTCCTGCTGACTTGCTCCGATACTCTCGCTCAAAACCGATGAGCAAACCGACCAGGAAGGATATTCCTACTTTAAGGATGTCTTCAGGCAACAATTCCATGGCTTAAGCGCGTTGATTCATCAAATCTTCAATCTCCTCGGCTTCAATGGGGATGTCGGCCATGAGGTCTATAGCTCCTTGCTCGGTGATGAGCAGGTTATTTTCGAGCCTAATGCCCAGTCCTTCCTCCCTGATGTATATTCCTGGCTCACAGGTAAATACCATGCCGGGGGTAAAAGGCTGGTATTTGTTGCCCACGTCGTGGACGTCGAGGCCCAGGAAATGAGAGGTGCCATGAGGAAAGTACTTCTTATAGGCGGGCCAGTCCGGATCCTGACGGGCTATGTCCTGGTCGTTGAGTAAGCCCAGTCCTTTGAGTTCCGATTGCATGAGTTGTCCTACTTCCTGGTGGTAGGCGTCCAAAGTGTTGCCCACCACCAGCATACCTTTTGCCGCTTTAAAAACCCTGAGAACGGCATCGTAAACGGCTCTTTGACGGGGAGTGAATCGACCATTTGCCGGGATGCTTCGGGACAGATCACTATTATAATTGGCATATTCGGCGGCTACGTCTAGGAGTATAACATCGCCATCCTTACAGGGCTGGTCGTTTTGGATATAATGCAATACGCAGGCGTTGGCTCCAGAGGCTATAATGGGCTGGTAGGCGAAGCCCTTGGATCGGTTACGGACAAACTCATGCAGTAGCTCCGCTTCTATTTCAAATTCTTGTACGCCGGGCTTTACAAAGGAAAGAACCCTTTCGAAGCCTTGGCGGGTAATATTACAGGCCTTTTGGAGCAAATTCACTTCTATAGGGTGCTTCACCGACCTTATCATGTGCATGAGTGGTGCTATTCTTTCTAGGTGATGCAAGGGGAATTGACGCTTAAAAGAGTCGATAAACCGGGCATCACGTGTCTGTGTCGCTGAGTCGTTGCGGGTATGCTCGTTGGTGTTGAGGTATACATACTGTGCCTCGAAAACCAGGTCGCTTAATATGCGGTCGAATTGATGGGTCCAGAATATGGTATGAATGCCGCTGACGGCTGTCCCCTGCGCTTTAGAGAGTTTTTCCCCTTCCCATACGGCAATGGTCTCATTGGTTTCTCGCAAAAAGAGCACTTCCCTATATTTGGGGTTGGGATGATCTGGAAAAAGCAATACGATCGACTCTTCCTGGTCGACCCCGGTTAAATGGAAAAAGTCGGCATTTTGCTTGAAGGGCATCGAACCGTCGGCATTGGTGGGCAGTACGTCGTTGGCCTGTAAGATAGCCAGTGCTTTGGGTTTTAAAAGCGTATATAATCTCTGACGATTATTTTTGAAAAGCTGAGGGTCGATGGGTGAATATCGCATAATCCATTAGATTCTAACTGTAATTAATGATACAAATTTACGTTTATCGAGTAAAAGTTTGGATTTTTGTACTTGAAAACGCGAGGGCTGATGGGAAATGGCTTAATAATGAAGAACCTACCCGCTCAGCAACGGATCCTAGAGATCGAAATTACAAAATTACCTGGCATTCTATTCTTTTTATAGCGTGGTCGATAACATATTTAATACCTTTATTTAAGCCTAACAATTCGATATTATCCATGAAGCGGAATTTTTTTATTATCCTATTTTTCTTTTTTCCTGGTTTACTTTTTGCTAATTCCAAGTACTGGATCTATCTCAAAGATAAGGACGCCGCATTATCTCCAGCCATCTCGGCTCTGACCATGCAGAATCGACAGGGGCTAGGGATGGCCTCTTTCGATACCTACGACTTGCCCATAATGCCCGCATACGAGGAGGCCATCCGGGGGCAGCAGGTGCAGATCCTACACCGTTCAAAATGGCTCAATGCCGTATCAGCCCATATGAGTATGGAGCAAGTAGCCCGTATAAAAGCCCTGGACTTTGTGGAGGCAGTAGAACCGATTGATCCTGGTTTTTTTATTGCTAGCAACCGGCCGGTAGAGCGTGCTCAAATGGCCCCGGTGATGTCGCAGGTGCAGGCTGAAGCTTTTTTGAAACAGAAAATTACGGCCCAAAATATTACCATTGGGGTCATAGATGCCGGATTTTATGGAGCCGACTCTTCTTTATCGCTTCAACAGGTTTTTGGTAACAACCGGATATTGGGTATCCGCGATTATGTTAAGCCAGGTAGGGCAGGGGAACTGCTCTTTAGTACTGCAGAGTCCTTTTCCGATATGCATGGTACCGAAGTGATGGCCGCCATTTCGGGTATTAATCCCAAAGAGCAGATGCAATATGGGATGGCCACTAATGCCAGTTTTTACTTAGCCCGTAGTGATTATTCTATGCGGGAATATAGGGGGGAAGAGGATAATTGGATAGCCGCTATGGAGTGGATGGACAGCCTTGGAGTGCGGCTTATCAATACTTCCCTAGGCTATGCCAAAGGTTTTTCCGATCCAAAAGAGAACTATAAGCCTGCTGAGATGGATGGCAAGACTAGCGCCATCACCAAAGCGGCGCAGATCGCCTCCGACAAGAAGGGATTGTTGCTAATCGTGTCGGCAGGTAATGAAGGCGACGACAAAAGTTGGGAGGTGGTGTCGGCACCGGCCGATGCCAAAGGCGTGCTATCCATAGGGGCTACCAACAGTACCCTGTGGAATAAGATAGGATACAGCAGTATGGGGCCCGAATCGTTGCCCTATATTAAGCCAAACGTTTCCTGCTTCTCCCTTTATGGCACCTCGCTTTCGGCACCTGTAATCACCGGATTCGCAGCCTGCTTGCTTCAGGCCAATCCTAAGCTTAGCAACAAGGAGTTGATAGAGATTATAGAGAAGTCGGCCCATCTCTACCCTTACGGCAATAATTATGTAGGGTATGGAGTACCTCAGGCCTCTAGGGCTTTGGCCCTGGCTAAGGCGCCCTATTTGCCTTCTCATGCCCAACTGCTCGTCGCTAAAGGGCGTAATATGACCGTTGAGGTGAAGAGTCAGGATAAATTGGTAGCCTTGTACCGTAAGAAAAACAAGAAAGATGTGATCAGCCAACAAATAGGCAAGGTGCAAGATGGCAAGATTAATCTCAAGCGTATTGGACGCGAAAAATATACGACCATCGATCTAAAAGACCGTGTAATTGAGGTTCAATGGGACTAATTTAGGGACTTAAAGCGTCATGGAATAAGCGAGTGCTTGATCTATAAAGAGGGGTTTGTGTGGGTGCGGTTTCGAGCACGCAAGCATTTTTTTTGTGTGTTTACTTCCAAAGTTTAATCAACTTTCTTTATCTTTAAAGCTTTAATTCGTGGTGGTTCTATAAAATCAGCACGGATCAAATACTGACTATCTTAAATCCTTAATCCTATATTACAAATGAATGCATCTCGAAGAGACGTACTGAAAATGGCGGGAATGGCTATCGCTGGAAGCGCATTGCCTACCGTAACCATCCTCAATCCAAATAAGGTATACGCCGGCGTGAATAGCGAAACGCTTAAGGTGGGATTGATAGGCTGTGGTGGACGTGGTTCCGGCGCTGCCAACCAGGCTTTGAAAGCCGATCCTAACGTAGTGTTGCACGCTATGGGCGATATCTTTAAGGATAAAATGGATGCATCCCATACCAACCTTACCAAAGTTCACGGTGCAAAAGTGAAGGTGGATGAAGAAAGAAAGTTCCTAGGCTTCGATGCCTTTCAGAAGGTATTGGACTCAGGCGTGGATGTCGTTATATTGGCTACTCCTCCTCATTTCCGTCCGGAACACCTAACAGCCGCTGTAAAGGCTGGCAAGCATGTGTTCTGTGAAAAACCCGTGGCGGTAGATGCCGCCGGGGTGCGCAAGGTATTGGAGGCTGCCAAGTTGGCTAAGCAAAAAAATGTCTCTTTGATGTCGGGCTTCTGCTGGAGATACCATGAGCCTAAGCGGGCAAGTTTTAACCGGATATTGGACGGTGCAGTCGGTGATATTTCGGCTATCTATAATACTTACGATACCGGTACTTTATGGTCGTTCCCTCGCCAACCAGGCTGGACCGACGCCGAATATGTATTGCGTAACTGGACCTATTATACCTGGCTTGCTGGAGACCATATCGTAGAACAGGCTGTTCATAGCCTCGATATGATGGCCTGGGCCATGGGTGGAAAACTACCCGTTTCGGCAGTAGGAACTGGTGGGCGTCAAGTGCGTACCGATTCTCTATTTGGCAATGTATTCGACCATTTTTCTATTGTTTACGATTATGATAATGGAGTAAAGGGCTTCCACCATTCGCGCCAACAGGCCAATTGCGAAAATAGCTATTTGGTAGAAACGATAGGAAACAAGGGACGGGCGATGGTCAATTGTGCCAGAAATCACCATGAAATTTATGGCCAGAACCCCTGGAAGTACGACGGCCCAAGCAACGATATGTACCAGACGGAGCATAACGAGCTCTTCGCATCTATCCGTAGTGGAAACCATGTAAATGACGGTGAGTTTATGGCACATAGCACCTTGACGGCCATTATGGGACGTATGGCTGCCTATACCGGTAAGCGTATTACCTGGGACCAAGCCCTTAACTCCACCGAAGTACTCGGCCCAGATACTTACAGTTTTAGCATGACCCCTCCAGCCATTGAGGTGGCCAAGCCGGGAATTACTGCTTTTTCTTAATGGATATGGATAGAAGAGATTTTCTGATAAAAAGCGCCCTAGCCGCTACGGCGGTGTCGGCGGTGGGACACCACGCCATGGCTGCCGATGCAAAAGTCGCTGCACAGCCTATGGTCAAGAAAAGCCTGAAATGGGGGATGGTGAAGGAGGATTTGTCGGTGATGGACAAGTTTAAGCTCCTCAAGGACTTGGGTTATGATGGGGTGGAGCTCGACTCCCCCAACGAGTTGGACATGAAAGAGGTGCTAGCCGCTCGGGATAAGACCGGCCTGCTAATACCCGGGACGGTCAACTCGCTGCATTGGAAATACCCTTTGTCGCACCCTGATCCCGCCACGCGTAGCCTTTGCACCAAATCCATCGAAAAAGCGCTTTGGGATACCAAAGCCTATGGAGGTACTACGGTCTTGGTGGTTCCGGGCGTGGTGAATGCGGACGTCTCCTATGCTGAGGCCTATGAGCGGTCGCAGGCAGAGATTCGTAAGTTGCTGCCCATAGCAGAGAAAACCGGTGTTAAAATAGCATTCGAAAACGTATGGAACCAGTTTCTGCTGAGTCCTTTGGAAGCAGCCCGCTATGTCGACGAATTCGACAGTGAAATGGTAGGCTGGTATTTCGATATCGGGAATGTGTTGCGTTATAGCTGGCCCGCTTCGTGGATTGAGGCGTTGGATCACCGTATTTTGAAGCTTGACTTAAAAGAGTTTAGCTTTAAAAAGCAGAACGACGAGGGGTTGTGGAAAGGTTTTCAGGTCGAATTTTTCGACGGTGACGTCAACTGGCCCGTGGTGAATCAGGCCCTCAAGAAAATAGGCTATTCCGGATGGGCCTCTGCAGAGGTGTCGGGAGGCGATCGAAAACGCCTGCTCACCATTCGAGAGAAAATGGATGATATTTTTAAGGCCTAAATGGTTAAATATTAAATAAAAGAGCGTCTCCTATCTGGGGGCGCTCTTTTTAGCTTGTGTATGCTCTTTTACTGAGAGAGAGCTAGGTGTGACTTATGACTTCTTAAATATAGCTCTGCGGTAGCTTTTTATCTGGCGGATTTTAAGTTGTCCTTTTGCGACTTCTACGAGCTTATATTCCTTGAAAACGCCTTCTTTATCCAGAAACCCGATCACACAGGATAGTGGATATGGGCCTTTTATCATTTTTACTTGAGGGCGAATTCCGAAGTTCGGGATGAAAAGGCTGTCGGTAACAGCCAGTTCCATATATTGGATTTTAAGTAAAAACTCGAAAGTAGCCTGGGTTTCATAGGCTTTTATTTCAAACTTCCAGTCGTTAAGGCCATCGGGATCCTTAACTGGTTCCGAATAGGACGCGACGGCCTGTTGGCTCACCCGCTCCCTCGTCTCAGGAATCGTATCATTGATGGCCTTGGTGACCGTCAACTCTTTTTTTTCAGAATTATTAGAGGTACATCCAGCCCAAACCAGAACCGAAATCAAAGCCAGGTTTTTATTTATAGTAAAGCTCATAGTGGTAAAAAATTAAAGATGTTCCCAAAATAGTGAAAACTCAGAGAAATACTGTGCCAGCCGTGTTTGGATTTCTAAACTTAACATTACTTTAAACTCATCATTTTATTCTATTTTTAGGCTCAATTGGTCCTGCCCCTTTTTATATAGGGTAGGAATTATAAGTATTTGCCGTTTTATATCCGTTTTGACACGACCTCTTGGCCTATTTAGGGTCTTATAGCGTGCCAGCCTGACTTTTCCTCTATGGCCCTGAATTATATTTTTGTAGGTTTTTTCGTGATTGCCTTTGCTATTGCGGCACTCAAGTTTTTGTTGACGGGCGACGTGCTCACCTTTAAAGCCATTGTAGAAGGGATGCTGGAGATGGCCAAGGTGGCCGTGATGGACATTGCACTGCCGCTCACTGGGGTCATGACCTTCTTTTTAGGAATACTCAACGTAGGGGAGAAAGCCGGGTTTATCAACGCTTTGGCACGCTTTATTGGTCCATTTTTCAATAAACTGTTTCCGGAAGTTCCCGCCGACCACCCAGCAAATGGGCAGATGATCATGAATTTTTCGGCCAATATGTTGGGGTTAGACAACGCCGCCACCCCCTTCGGGTTGAAGGCCATGCAAAGTCTTCAGGAACTTAATCCGCAAAAAGATACGGCCTCCAACGCCCAAATAATGTTTCTAGTACTGCATACCTCTGGTTTGCAGATCATCCCCCTCACCATTATCGCCCAGCGGGCCATATTAGGTGCTTCTAGCCCCTCCGATGTGTTTATCCCTTGTGTGGTGGGTACCTATGTTACCACGGTCGTCAGCCTAATTATTACCGCTATTTGGCAGAAAATTAACCTTTGGAACCGGACGGTGGTGTTGGGATTAGGTACGGTGACCGGCCTCATGGGACTGGCCTTATGGTACCTGGCGGGCTTGCCTAAGGAGCAAATTGAAACGATTTCGATCGTTACGGGTAACTCCATTTTATTGTCGGTCGTGGCGGGGTTCCTTTTAGGAGGGATGTACAAAAAAGTAAACGTCTTCGATTCCTTTATAGAAGGAGCTAAGGGTGGGTTTACTACTTCAGTGACCATCATACCCTATCTGGTAGGGTTGTTGGTCGCTATTAGCGCTTTTCGTAACTGTGGGGCTATGGATTATATGATCGATGGCATGAAGTGGATGTTCTCGCATACCGGGTGGAATACCGACTTTACCGACGCCTTGCCTGTGGCACTAATGAAGCCTTTGAGTGGGAGTGGTGCGCGGGCACTGATGATCGATGCCATGAAAGAGTTTGGTCCCGACTCATTTGTAGGTCGATTGGTGTGTATCTTTCAAGGGTCAGCCGATACGACCTTGTATATCGTCGCCTTATATTTTGGGTCGGTGGGAATCAAAAATACACGCTATGCCGTCATAGCGGGGCTCATCGCCGATATGGTGGGGGTGTTGGCCGGTATATGGCTGGGTTACTTGTTTTTCCATTAAAAGGTGCATCTGGCTATGAGCCCATTTACCTACTCCTGCAACCGTCCGTAAAAAAGGAATAGCCGTTTGCATACACATCCTGTAATATTGGCCTATAACAAATCCGTCACTATGTTTCATTCGTTACTGAAAACCATACGTAATGTAGCGCTGGTCGCCACTACTCTGGGCGCTGGCATGGCACAAGCACAGACCAATGTGGACCAGCCGGCAAATACTTATTCATTAGAAGATTGCATCCGTATCGCCTTGGAAACGAACCCTCAGGTGAAGATCTCAGAGTTGCAGGTGCGTACCAACGACAATACCCTGCAACAATCCAAATGGCAACGGTGGCCAAGCTTAAGCTTTAGTGCTGGGCAGGGATTTAGCTCGGGTCGGAATATCGACCCCTATACCAACGTGTATGTTCAGCGGAATGTCAATTCCAATAATTTTCAAGTAGGTTCGTCGGTAACCTTATTCAATGGATTTCAAATTCAAAACGCTATCCGACGGAATGAGAGTAACTTGAAAGCCAGTCAGGAGGACTTATTGGTTGCCCGCAACGATATTATGTTGAACGTTGCCTTGTTTTATCTGCAGGTCATTACCAACGAGGAGTTGATCGTGGTGGCACAAAGCCAGCTGGATGCTTCGAAGCTGCAAAGAGACCGTACCGCCCGATTGGTAGAGGCGGGTACCTTGGCAGAGAGTAACCTGCTCGACCTGAAAGCGCAGGTTGCCAACGATGAGTTAAGCCTTGTGAATGCACAAAATAACCTTGAAACTGCCAAGCTAAACCTTAAACAGTTGATGAATATGCCTGGTAGTGAGCAGATAGAGGTGGTGAAGGTGTCGGTGGCCGACCCTACTTTGGCGGCCTACGATGCCAGCATTCAGGAGATTTACGATGTGGCCCTCAATAGCCTGCCACAAATGAAGGCCGCTCAGCTTCGTATTGATGCCGCTGATACCAATATTGAAATCGCCAAAGCGGCAGGAAGGCCTAGTTTGACTTTAAGTGGTGGCATCGGGACGGCCTATTCTAGTGCAGCTCCTAAGGAACGATTTATCGCCGATGGTACGGGTAGTACCGTTCAGGACATCCCTTCCACTACTAGCTATGTGTCCTATGCGGGAGTAAGTGTACCGGTCATCAACAAGGTTACGATTCCGAATGGGACCTATCAGGATTTTGGCTATTTTAACCAACTAGATGGCAATAGAAGTTCCTCAATCAATCTGAGTCTTAGGATCCCGATTTTCTCTAATTTTCAGGTCAAATATAATGTGGCCAATGCCAAGTTACAGAAACAAAACATAGAATATCAGAGTCAGCAGGCGCAGCTTACGATCCGTAAGAATGTGGAGCAGGCCTATATCGACATGGTGAATGCGGCCAAAAGGTATTCGGCAACGGCCAATCAGGTGCATGCCCTCGAAGAGGCCTTTAGGATATCTCAGGTACGTTTCGACGTGGGAGCTATAAACTCTTTAGATTATAATATTGCAAAAGCCAATCTGGACCGGGCCAATTCGAATCTGATACAAACGAAATACGATTATGTATTCCGGACTAAGATCCTTGATTTTTATATGAACCGTCCCTTATCCGATTTCTAACAAAGGGGTGCTTCTGATAGCATACCTCATTTTTCTCCTTATTTTAAGTAACAAAAAAAACATATGGCCCGGAAATCTTCAAATCAAACATGGTGGATAGCAGCAGGGGTGGTTGTCGTACTTATCGCTGGGTTGTTTGGCGCCAAACAAGCCGGACTGATTGGCAAACCCGCCAGCAGTGAAGTAGAATTTGCTACCGTGAGTAGCGTAGATATTATAGAACGGGTGAGTGCCTCTGGCCGGGTGCAGCCCGAAGTAGAGGTAAAGCTCAGTCCCGACGTTTCCGGTGAGATCATTAGCCTCAATGTTGCCGAGGGTGATTCCGTTCAAAAAGGCCAATTATTGCTCAAAATTCGCCCTGATAATTATGAATCTCTGATGGCTAGGGCCCAAGCGGCGGTTAATTCCAGTAAGGCAAGCTACGAACAGTCCAAGTCGATGGTGGCCCAGTCGGAAGCGAGGCTGATTCAGGCCAAGGCGAGCTATGAAAGGAATAAGAAGCTGTATGCCGATAAGGTTATTTCTCCCTCTGATTTCGAGCAGGCGGAGTCCACCTACCGGGTGGCCAAGCAAGAGCTAGAGTCATCAAAAGCCAATGTGTCGGCAGCTAGCTTTAACATCAAAAGTGCCGAGGCAAGCTTAAGGGATGCCGTTGAGAACCTGAGAAAAACCAGCATATTTGCTCCAGTAAGCGGTATTATTTCATTATTGAATGTAGAAGCAGGAGAACGTGTGGTAGGTACCTCTCAGATGGCCGGTACCGAAATGATGCGTATTGCCAACCTTGCGAATATGGAAGTGCGCGTCAACGTCAACGAAAACGATATCGTAAGGGTAAGCCTAGGCGACACGGCCGAAATCGATGTGGACGCCTATAGCTCCACAGGGCGGAAGTTTAAAGGCGTGGTTAAAGAGATCGCCAATACGGCAGCTGGCTTGGCTTCCTCGACTAGTGCGAGTGCCTCAGTCGATGCGGTTACCGAATTTGAGGTAAAAGTGAAAATATTGAATGAATCTTTCGCCGACTTGATGGAGCATCGCTCCAAAAAATCGTATCCTTTCAAACCCGGAATGACGGCCTCTGTCGATATTATTACGGATCGGAAAAATAAGGTGCTCGCCGTGCCAATAGCCGCTGTTACGACCCGTGGCGAAAAACCAAAGGCCGAGGAAGAAACTGACAATAAAGCCAAGGCAAAACAGAAGGAAGAGGCTATCAAAGAAGTAGTCTTTATCGACTCCGTAGGCGTAGCGAAGATGGTAGAAGTAAAAACTGGTATTAGTGACTTCGAAAATATCGAGATCCTTTCTGGATTAAAGAAAGGAGATCAAATTATCTCTGGCCCTTATATTACGGTGTCTAAAAACCTTAAAGCTGGTGACTTAGTAGAGAAGAAAAATGAAGCCGATAAAAAAGAGAAAAAATAATCAAATTAATATCGAGGTAACTGCGTTGTTACTACGTAATAAGTTCGATTTAGTTTAGGTTAAAAAAAATCCTTGCTGTTTTACGGCAAGGATTTTTTATTGTAGCATCAAGAGGTCCTGAGAAAAGGATGCTTTTTAATTGTAAATGCTTTCTTTGCCAAATTTTTTGGCCAGCATATAATAAAATAGGGCACGGTGTTTGTTGCGGTTACTGCTTCCGAATTTCTCGCAAACCTCTTTAATGGCCGCGTCTAGTTCCGGTCCATCGGCCAGGCCGAGTTTCCCTATTAAATAACTCGTTTTTACCCTGTCCAGCTCCGACTGGTCGCTGCAGGATACTTTAGATGCATCGGCATTATAAATGGAGGGACCTAGGCCTTTGGTTACCTTGGCTAACAAGTCGTTGTCTAGCTTCAAGTCGATTTTGGAGGCTTCTTCTTGATACACGGACAGAAGATCATCTAGCTTGCTCATTCTTTAGTCTGTTATAGTGATAGGTACGAATATTTGCTGGTACAATTAATGGTAAGTTTTGTATATATCAAAACATTTGAGGGATTTTTATAGGTTAAAAGCCTTATTTTATGTTTTTCTTTCAGAAGCACTTACCGCTATGAACGTCGGAGCCCGTACTTTAAATAAATTCCGTGTTTGGAGAAGTTGTTTTCTATAAGTTAAATATTTACCTACTTTGGGTACGGAAGTTTTAAAGAGAATAAAAAATAAAATTTTAGGCATTGAGGCGGAGCATATGATGGCAATAGAAGGTTTAACAAAAATAGCAGTGATCGGTGGAGGAAGCTGGGCTACCGCCATCGTTAAGATATTAACGGAGCAATCGCACGTTCAGATTCGCTGGTGGTTACGTAATAAGGCCGATATTCAGCATATCCGCCAATTTCACCATAACCCGAGCTATTTGAGCGATGTACACCTGCCTCCCAAAAAAATAAAAGTCTATGAGCAAGTTGCTGAGGCTTTAAAGGGTAGCCATTTCGTGATTTTGGCAGTTCCTGCCGCTTTTATAAGGGACTCCTTGGCTGGCCTACAGGCACGACATTTTCATGGGAAGGTCATTGTGTCGGCCATTAAAGGCATGATACCACAAGAAAACCTCCTAGTAACCGACTGGATGGCGGCGACCTATGGAGTTCCCCTAGAACAAACCTGTGTGATTGCTGGCCCCTGCCATGCCGAAGAAGTGGCCTTGGAAAAGCAATCGTTCCTTACCATTGCTTCGACCAACCTATCTACGGCCGCATCATTTGCCAAATATATGACCTGTCGATTCGTAGCCGCCCGGCCATTAGGCGACCTCTATGGGGTCGAATATGCCGCCGTTATGAAGAATATCGTGGCCATGGCCTGTGGCATCACCCATGGCCTCGGCTATGGCGATAACTTTCAGGCGGTGCTGGTAGCCAATGCGATGCAGGAAATAGGTCGGTTTGTAAGTACCCTCGACCCTAGGGAAAGGGAGCTGACGTCCTCAGCTTATCTGGGCGACTTGTTAGTGACCTCCTATTCCCAGTTTAGTCGAAATCGCCTATTTGGCAATATGATTGGCCGGGGATATAGTGTTAAGGCGGCTCAGTTAGAGATGAAAATGATAGCAGAAGGGTATTACGCTACCCGAAGTATCATGGAGCTCAATAAAGCTTATGCAGTTTCCCTGCCCATCACCCAAGCGGTTCATGCCATTCTGTATGCCGATCAGTCGCCAGCAGCGGTGATGGAAGATCTGAAAAATCATCTCGCATAATAGTCCAATTGGTTCTTTGAAGGGTACTTGCATTATAACACCTTAGAAACCTATTATGATTGATATGAACCTAATTCCGCGATCCCTTACCTTGGGCCTTATGGCCGGCGGCCTGGCCTTGTTCAGTGCCTGTCAGAGTACGAAAAAGGAAGAACAAGCCGACGAAAACACCGTCAACACGTCCTTCGTCTTTGGAGACGAACGCCCCTTTCCCGAATGTCATGCTTCCACAGTGGTGAGGCTTCCGGATGGAAATTTTATAACTGCCTGGTTTGGAGGTACCAAGGAGAAAGATCCTGATGTAGGCATATGGATGTCCAAGGGACAGCCTGGCAACTGGTCGGCACCGGTCGAAATCGCCAAAATAAGAGAGGATGCCCATTGGAACCCAGTTTTGCAAGTCACCGACGGTGGTCAGGTGATCTTGTATTATAAAGTGGGCAAAGAGATTGCTAGGTGGGAGACCTGGGTACAGACTTCCGACGATGGGGGCGACAGCTGGTCGGAGGCCTATGAGCTAGTACCTGGTGATAAAGGGGGACGTGGCCCCGTAAAAGATAAGCTGATCGTGCTTACCGATGGTACCTGGCTGGCGGGAGCTTCCGACGAGCAGGATGGCTGGAAGGTGTTTGTGGATCGTAGCGAAGATCAAGGTAAAACGTGGACACGCTCTCCATTCTTTAAAATAGACACCATGGCCATCAAAGGAAAAGGGGCTATCCAACCTACTTTGTGGGAGTCGGCTCCTGGTAAAGTGCATATGCTGGTAAGAACAACCGGTGGGAAAATTGGCCGAAGCGATTCGGACGATAATGGTAAGACTTGGTCGGAGATCGTAGCGACTTCCTTGCCCAATCCCAACAGTGGCATAGACCTAGATAGGCTTGAAGATGGCAGCCTCGTACTAGCCTACAATCCCGATGATAGTGATTGGGGATCTCGCTCACCCCTGTCCTTGGCTATGTCGGAGGATAATGGTACTACTTGGCCCGTCCGCTTCGACCTCGACAAAGGCGACAAAGAGGATGAGTTTTCATATCCTGCCGTGATTGCCTGGGGCGATTCGGTGGCGGTAACGTATACTTGGAACAGGCAAAAAATAGCCTTTTGGAAGGGCAGCAAGGCCGATGTCGTAGCCTTGTCGAAATAACAGCACTTGGGGACCGAAATTAGCAGCTTATTCTGGCATTTTTCGGTCCCCAATATTTTATGGTAGATAAAAGACCCGCTCCAATGGCCTGCTTACCGGCGAATGGTCGGGATTGGTGTCCATGATATCGGACATGTATTTCCACCATTTCTGGACGATTTCCGTTTGTCCCAAATCCTGCGAAGAGCCCTCACCCGTTTGTTTCTGTAGGGCAAATAGTGTATTGGTTTCTTCGTCTAGAAATATGGAATAGTCTACTACTCCACTCTCCTTTAACAGACGCACCAGCTCCGGCCATATCTCGTCGTGTCGTTTCTTATACTCCTCCACCTGACCCGGGTGAAGCTGCATTTTAAAAGCTACCGTTTTCAATCGTTCTTTGTGGTTGGTTGGTATTTGTTTACTTAATATGATAAGTAGGGTCGTCTTCTATTTTACTTGCTAGCCGCTTATAGTAGGTACTTGGATTATGCTCGGACGGCTCAGCATGACATTGTTTTGGCAATGCTATGAAGTTCAAGATTGTCACCCTGAGCCCGTCGAAGGGCATGACATTGCTTCGACAGGTTATCACTGACCTTCAAAATAGATATGTTAAAAATGAGCACATTTATAAAGTGTCAACGGCAGCGGTAACATTCATTATTTAATATGCCGCTCCTACGGAGCTCAAATTCGGAATTAAAACAATATTTCTATTAATATGTCGCCACGCTGTGGCTTGCATAGCAACTCGAGAGGAGCGAAATAATATTTTCGACAAGTCCTCTACCATTCCTTTCTCCACTCTCCTTATCCCCCCGCCGGCTCTTAGGCGATATCGCTTTCTGTGCTGCAAGAATTAGTTTCATTAATCTATTGCCACGCCGTAGCACCTTCTGCAGCTCCAGATGAGCGGTAACATTCATTATTTAATATGCCGCTCCTACGGAGCTCAAATTCGGAATTAAAACAATATTTCTATTAATATATCGCCACGCAGTGGCTTGCATAGCAGCTCGAGAGGAGCGACATATTAATTTGGACCAATCCTCTACCATTCCTTTCCCCACTCGCCATATGCCCTGCGGTCTCTTAGGCGATATCGCTTTCTGTGCTGCAATAGATTTATTTCATTAATCTATTGCCACGCCGTAGCATCCTCTGCAGCTCCAGATGAGCGGTAACATTCATTATTTAATATGCCGCTCCTACGGAGCTCAAATATGGAATTGAAACATTATTTCTATTAATATGTCGCCACGCTGTGGCTTGTATAGCAGCTCGAGAGGAGCGACTAATATTTTCTACAAATCCTCTGCCATTCCTTTCTCCACTCGCCCTATACCCCCGCCGTCTCTTAGGCGATATCGCTTTCTGTGCTGCTAGAATTAATTTCATCTAAAATATTGCCCCGCTGTATCTAGCATAGCAGCTCCGGAGGAGCGAAATATTAATAGCAAGCTAATGCTCGTTGGTTTTTAGAGCTCCAGAGGAGCGACATATTATTTTCTACCAATCCTCTACCATTCCTTTCCCCATTCTCCTTATCCCCCCGCGGTCTCTTAGGCGATATCGCTTTCTTTGCTGCAATAGATTTATTTCATTAATCTATTGCCATGCCGTAGCATCTTCTGCAGCTCCAGATGAGCGGCAACATTCATTATTTAATATGCCGCTCCTACGGAGCTCAAATTCGGAATTAAAACAATATTTCTATTAATATGTCGCCACGCTGTGGCTTGCATAGCAGCTCGAGAGGAGCGACATATTAATTTGGACCAATCCTCTACCATTCCTTTCCCCATTCTCCTTATCCCCCCGCCGTCTCTTAAGCGATATCGCTTTCTGTGCTGCTAGAATTAATTTATTACCACACTGTGGTTTTCTCTGTGACTACCATTGATGTGTATTGCAATAAATTGATTATCAGTGCATTACAAATATAACCCTGAGTAACTATTTTTGGAGCAAACAAGCTCTTTGAAAATGACACTTTAATCGTTTTCGTGCGACGGACCGTACTGGGCCTGTTGAACCACGGGCCCTCAAAATAGATATGTTAAAAATCAGCACATGAGTAACGTGTCAACGGCATCACGCAGGCCGTGACAGGACCCGTCGAAGGGCCTAACATTGCTTAACATTGCACTGTTTTGCCTATGCTTCGACGAACTCAGCATGACATTGCTTTGCCTATGGTGTGAATCGTATCAGTAACCCTGTAGCTCCAGGTCGTCGCTTTCCAGCATTTCTACTCTTTTCTTCATCTTTTTTTGGATGACTTTAAAGTGGTGCTCGTCGTCGGGGCAGATTAGCGAGATGGCCTCTCCGGAGGCTTCGGCACGGCCCGTACGACCTATGCGGTGGACATAGTCCTGTGGGGAACGGGGCAGCTCAAAGTTGATTACATAGGGTAAAAACTGGATGTCGATCCCCCTCGATACGAGGTCGGTGGCTACCAGAACACGGAGGCGGCCACTTTTAAATTTGTTGAGGGCCTCGGTCCTTGCTCCCTGGCTTTTTTCGCTGTGGAGCGCGGCGGCATCGATTCCATTTTTCTTTAATTTCTCTACGAGGTTATCGGCAGAACGCTTGGCGGAAGCAAATACCAACACCTGCTCCATCTCCTGAGTTTTGATCAGATAGCGCAATAACGGTCCTTTTCTTTCTGGACTCACCCTATAAGCCCTTTGCTCTATCTGTTCCAGGTCTTGCTTTTCCTCGGCTATTGTTATTTTTAATGGATCTCTTAATAAGCTTTTGTGGATGGCTTCTAAGGCTTCGCCCAAAGTGGCCGAAAAGAGGATACTTTGCTTTTTCTTAGGAAGAAGGAATAGGATATCTTTCATCTCGTCGGCAAAGCCCATATTGAGCATTTTGTCGGCTTCGTCGAGTACCAATATGTCGGTATCGGCGATGGTGAGGGCCCTGCGCGAGAGCAGGTCTATCAGCCTGCCGGGGGTGGCAACCAATATCTCTACATTTTGAAGGCCTATCATTTGGGGATTGATCGACACCCCTCCATAGACGGCGAGGGTCTTGACTTTTCTGGGTAGTTTTTCACCGAAAGCCTGAAAGACTGCGCCAATCTGTATGGCTAGCTCCCTGGTAGGTGCGAGCACCAACACCCTGATGGAACGGTTCTCTGCTGGACCCTTGTCCTGAAACCATTCTAGTATGGGCAGTACGAAGCTGGCCGTCTTTCCGGATCCTGTTTTGGCGTGGCCCAGAATATCCCTTCCTTGTAGAATGGCCGGTATGGCCTTTTCTTGAATGGGGTAGGGGGTCTGATACTGTTGGTCGGCTATGGCTTTGAGTAAGGGTTCGGAGAGACCTAGGGCTTTAAAGGGCATAAATTGTCTTTTGAATATCGGTTATAGGGGCAAAGATACGATTATTGGATGGATCGCCATTCAGAAATTTATAGGGCCTATTTTGTAAGTAATCGGGAAAATGCCCGACTGTGAAGGTAATACTTATGTATTTTTTGATACTTTTATAAAAACTAAAAAATTAGCACTAATGAAAAAAAATGCCATTCTACTCGTTTTAGCCATCTTGATGGCCTTTACCGCTCAAGCTCAAAAATTCCGCGGACTCGATAACAGCCCTCGCGATATTGCCTACTTCCCCGACAACTTTGCCCATGACCGCAAAGGGGATGACAAGGTCTTTGCTAAAGTATCATACAGCCGTCCCTTCGCTAAGGACCGGGAGATTTTCGGCAAGCTGGTGCCTTATGGCAAGGTGTCGAGAACAGGAGCCGATGAGGCCACTGAAATCACCTTTTACCAAGACGCCAAGATAGCCGGAAAATCGGTGAAGGCGGGTACTTATTCTCTTTTTACCATTCCTAATGAAAAAGATTGGGTTATCATCTTAAACAAAGATGTGGACGTATGGGGAGCCTACAAATACAAAGAGGCTCAGGATGTACTACGTGTAACGGTTCCTGTAACTTCTACCAGCAACGATTACGCAGAGAACTTCTCTATCCAGTTTAAGTCGACTGGAGATAAAAAGGGTGAGATGCTGATGGGCTGGGCCAAAACGCTAGTAGCGGTTCCAGTAAGCTTCTAAGCAAAAGCCATTGTAAGTACGAAGGCCACAGCCACTGCTCAAGAGCAGTACTGTGGCCTTCGTACGTATTTGGGGATAAGACCCCTCGATCGTTTATCTATTCGGATATATAGCGACTAAAAATGGAAGTAGCGGTATGCCCTCCAAAGCCGAAAGTGTTGTTAACCACCACGTCGACCTTCTTTTTCAGAGGTGTTCCTAGCACGATCTCGATGGTGTCTGGGATTTTCTCATCCAGATTTTTGGTGTTGATCGTTGGGGGGACCACGTTATCCCGAATGGATAAGATGCTGATGATGCTTTCTACTGCTCCTGCAGCCCCTAGCAAATGTCCCGTCATAGACTTGGTAGCGGTAACGGTCACTTTTTGATCACCAAATACCCGTCTAATCCCCTCTAGCTCGCCAATATCGCCTAGGGCGGTAGAAGTGGCATGGGCGTTAACGTAGTCGACCTGGTCGGGGTGGAGTCCGCCGTCGGCCAAGGCCGTACTAATCCCTAAAGAGGCGCCGAGGCCATCGGGTGGGGTGCCCGTGAGGTGGTAAGCGTCAGCAGCCATACCGCCCCCTTTAAGTTCTGCATAAATACGGGCTCCACGGGCTAGGGCATGGTCGAGGTCTTCTAATACCAAGGCTCCAGCACCTTCGCCCATTACGAAGCCATCGCGGTCTTTGTCGAAGGGCTTGGAGGCTCCTTGTGGATCTTCGTTATTTTTGGAGAGTGCCTGTGCGGCGCTAAAGCCTCCCACTGCCGAGCCCGTTATAGCGGCCTCAGACCCACCGGCTATCATCACCTGGGCTCTACCTAGGCGTATGGTGTCGTAGGCACTGATAATGGCGGTGTTGGACGATGCGCAGGCCGAAACTGTACAATAGTTGGGACCATGCAGCTTGTGCCGGATGGAGATGACCCCCGCCGCAATATCGACGATCATCTTCGGAATGAAATAGGGATTGTAGCGGGGTGTGCCGTCACCACCGTGGTATTCTTTAAGTTGCTGCTCGAAGGTGATAATACCTCCGTTACCACTTCCCCATATGACCCCTACGCCATAGCGCTGCTGTTCGCTCATTTGAGCGAAGTCGAGGCCGGCATCGGCGATGGCTTGGTCGCTAGCCACAATGGCATACTGCGTGAAGCCGTCGTACTTCTTAAGTTCTTTTTTGTCGATGAAGTCCTCTCCTTTAAATCCCTTGACCTCACAGGCGAAACGGGTTTTAAATTTCTCGGCATCAAATTTGGTAATGGGGCCTGCTCCACTTTTCCCTGCCAGAATATTGGCCCAAAATTCCTCTACGGAATTTCCTAGTGGGGTGATCGCCCCGAGGCCAGTAACTACGACTCTTTTCATATAAATTAGGTGAATTGTATTTTAATAATTGATTTCGCCAACCGGTCGTCTATACGCTCTGCGGGGCTAGCAATAGTTTTTGTAAGACCTTTACCACGCCATTATTATCGTTGCTTTCGGCAGTATAGCGGGCTAGTTTCTTGACGTCGGGGTGCGCATTTTCCATGGCATAGGAGTGTCCGGCTTGCTGGAGCATCTCTACATCATTAAAATAATCGCCAAATACCATGGTCTCGGCCTTGTCGATACCCAGGCGCTCTTGTAAAAAGGCCATGGCAACGCCCTTATTAGCCAATTTATGCGAAATGTCGAGCCAGATAGGCCCAGAGACCTTTACCTGGTAGTCGGCATGCAGGTGCTTGAAATGCGGGTAGGCATGCTTCTCAGAACCTTTTAGATTGCAGATGGTGAATTTTAGAAATTCGTCATCCTGTATCTCTAGCAGGTCGTCGACGACCTCATACCGCTCAAAATATAGAGTAAGGTGGCTAAGAAATTCTTTGGCATCGCTTTCTACATAGGCTTTTTTCTTGCCACAAATCACCAGGTAGTTGTCTGGAATTTGGCGCGCAATTCGAATAAACTCGAACACGGCCTCCTTGGGCAAGGCTTGTACATGCAGCTCTTCGTCGCGGAATACTACATAACTGCCGTTTTCGGAAACGAATATCACATCGTCTTTGATGTCGGATAGGGTCTTTTCCAGATTGAAATATTGCCTCCCGCTTGCCGCTACAAATTGGATACCACGCTCCTTTAGTTGTTGAAATACGGGGTAAAACGACTCATTGACTTCATGATTAGAGTTCAATAAAGTTCCGTCCATATCGGTGGCGATAAGACGAATATTAGTAGGTATCATAAGTTTCATTTTCTGTAAAGGCCTGCAAGGTACGACAAAACCTTTTTTTTTGATAAAATCATATTGACCAATATTTATGGCACATGGTGAACCTGCTACTTCGCTGCGCTGTTCGTATGGCATAACCAAATATACGTATGGCCTTTTCTAAGTTTTACTTTTCTGCATTTTTGGCTTTTGTCATTTGGGGCTTTTTTAGTCTGGCCTTAAAGCCTCTATATGCCTATGCTTCCCTGGATATCCTATTTTATAGGGTGTTTTTTTGCGCAGTGATTATGGCGTTTATCAGCCTGGTAGTACGCCGCCAAGTGCTCCGCGAAAGCCTACGCACCTTTAGGCAGATGCCCCTGGCGCAACGCCGCCGCACGGTGGTCCTTACCTTGGCAGGTGGGCTGTTGTTGACGGCTAACTGGTACTTTTTTATCTATGTGATGAACCATATCAGTGTAAAGGTGGCTTCGTTTGCCTATCTGGTATGTCCCATTCTTACCACCGTTACGGCCTATTTTGTACTTTCCGAAAGGCTTTCTTTCTGGCAATGGACGGCCGTGGGGATCAGCGTCGCGAGTTGTCTTATTTTGTCTTTTAACAATTGGGCCGATATCGCTTATAGCCTTATCGTGGCCCTATCCTATGCCTTTTATTTGGTGAGTCAACGCAAAAATGTGGGCATCGATAAATTTCTAGTCTTGACGATTCAAATCGTCTTTTCAGCCCTGATTCTGCTGCCCTTTTTCTCGAAATATTCGGGCACCATTCCCAGCGAACCATTTTTTTATGAGATGATCCTGCTGATAGCCGTGTTGTTTACCATTATCCCGCTTTTTCTTAATTTATACGCCTTGCAGGGTGTCAATTCCTCGACTATGGGGATTATGCTGTATGTCAACCCTTTGATGAATTTTTTGATTGCCTTATTTTACTTCCATGAATCGATCAATAGCTTGCAGCTTTTGGGATATGCCCTAATTTTGCTATCTATCGTGGTATTCAATGAAAGACATTTGTTTCGCCGTCGCAGCATCGCCGGCTAATGGCTATGAGATTCTTATTTTTATTTCCTCTTTTACTATTCCTGGCCTGTTCCAAGCCCCAGCGGCAGGAGCAGGCTCCTCCTGTCGAACCCCTAGCGACGGATCTGGACGGGAAGGCCTTGGCAGCCGTGCATTGTAGCCGTTGCCATGCGTTGGTGGCTCCCGATCTGCTGCCCAAAGCGAGCTGGAAAGAGGATGTGCTGCCCGCCATGGGGCATCGGCTGGGGATCTATGAGGGGGCGCATCAGCCCGACGCCCTTTTCGATCAGGGGGTCAGTGGACAGGTGGTACGTGAGGCCCATGTATTCCCCGAGCAGCCCATGTTGGCCCGGCAGGATTGGCTCAAATTGGTGGCCTACTATATTGATAATGCCCCTGATACGATCATTGCTCCGCAAAGAGAATCGCCTATCACGATGGGAATCGCGCAATTTCGATATAAAGAAGCTAGCTTAGCCCACCGTCCTGCTCTAACGACCCTGGTAAAAATACGCCCTGGCAAAGGCCTCGTTTTTAGTGATTCCAAAAGGAATATAATAACCTTTCTGTCGCCCTCTTTGCAAGAGGAATATAGCCTTCCCCTGCCTGCCTCGACGGTGGGGTATGAGGAGCGGCAGGGGCAGGTATATCTTACCACCACGGGTAGGGGAGTGTTTCCTACAGATGCCTCCAATGGAGGCTTCTACCAGTTTGCTCAGGATCCTATGGGACGAATGGTACGGTCGGGCAGGTTACTGATCGACCGGCTCCAGCGGCCCGTTCAGCTGACGATAGCCGATCTGAACCAGGATGGGCAGGAGGATATTTTGGCCTGCGAATATGGCAATCAGACGGGTGCTTTGGTGTGGTATGAACAAAAGGTTCCTGGAAGCTATACCAAGCATATTTTAAGGGACTTGCCGGGGGCTGTCAGTACGGTGGTTGAGGATATGAACCACGACGGCCTTCCCGATGTGTTGGTCCTGATGGCCCAGGGCGATGAGGGGATATTTCTCTTTAAAAACCTTGGGAAAGGGCGTTTCGAAGAGAAGCGATTGCTGACTTTTTTACCTCTTAATGGCTCCCAGTATATTGAGCTGGCCGATTTTAACGACGATGGTCTCAACGACATCCTGTATGTATGTGGAGATAATGCTGATAAAACGCCTATACTAAAACCCTATCACGGGGTATATATTTTCCTCAATAAGGGGGAGGATCGTTTTGAACAAACATTTTTCTATCCCCTCAATGGAGCCTACAAGGCCGTTGCCAGGGATTTTGACTTGGATGGGGATCTTGATATTGCCGCCATAGCCTTTTTTCCCGATTATGTTCGTCAGCCCGAGGAGAGCTTTGTGTACCTTGAAAATAAAGGACGGATGCGGTTCAGTGGCTCGTCGCTTCCAGAGGCCACCCGGGGGCGCTGGATCGTGATGGATGCTGGCGATATAGACGGCGATGGGGATGTGGACCTCGCCCTAGGATCCTTCGTCTATTTTCAAGCGCAAGGTGATACTACGGGTCTGGGTGAAAAATGGCTTAAGACAGGCCCCTCTGTAGTGGTGCTGGAGAATAAGGCCAAGTAAAAGATTGGCCTCTCTGCTGGGTAATCTTTGAAATTGGAGAACGACCTAGTACGTTCTCCAATTTCGCTTATTCTACCTCAGAAACCATTACTTTCAGGTCGTCCAATTCTATTTCTTTAGGATCGAAAACGAAATCTAGGGGCATTCCCAGCCATTCTTTCATGCTCGCATGCTCAGGGTGCTGCGGATCGGCCAGCACCTCCTTAAGGTGGGCATAGCCTGGGGCTCCGCCACAATCTTCGGGAGGGCAGGCTCCTTGGCCATCCAGGAGGGTAGGGGTTTCGGCACCATCGTCGATAATGGCCTCTAGGGTGATCTGGTGTTCCCAGTCGTCGCCAAAGTCGTAGAGGTAAAGGTATTTCTGGCCTTCGTCTTCAAAAACATCCGAAAGGACGGTCTCCGAAGCATCTAGCTTTTCTTCACCAAAATCGTCGAAATCTTCGTCTACCATGCCGATGACAAGCTCCGTTCGACCACGGCCTACGGGGTTAAACTGAAATAGATGATACATATCCCAGCCGAAGGCCACTTGGATCACTTCGTGAAATTGTTCGAAGGTATATTCCTCCGGTACAGTCACTTTGCGCCAAACGGTAGGTTTAGATACATTCTTTAGTTGAATTTTGAATTGAAATGACATGGTGTCGATCTGTTAATGTTGGGTGCAAATTAAACAGAAATCCATTTTCTCCCGAGGATATATCTATTAATCTTGTAAAAGTGGAGACGCCCAACGGTACTAAAAGCCAACGGGATGCTAAGCTTATACTTAACACCCCGTTAACTGATGGTTATTGGCCTACTGCCAAATAGGTTTCCCTTTATTTGATGAGGGCTTTGATCACCACTGGTTGGTGGTCGGAAGGGTATTTTTGGTCGTAAGAATCGGTAAGGACCCCGTATTTGGATACTTCCACATTTTTGCTGACAAATATATAATCGATACGGTTTTCCATCGGTGCGTCGAACTTGAAGCTGTTGAAGGTCCCTTCGGGCCCGTAAGCGGGGAGCTTGGATACGTCGTGGGCATCGTTCAACAGGGCGCTAATGGTTTTGATCTGCTCGGTGTCGGGGGTGGAGTTAAAGTCGCCGGTGAGGAAAACGGAGGCCGTGCCGGCAATCTCCATGATCTTCTTGACCATCAGTTGGCCCGACTGTTTCCGAGCCTCTACTCCCCGGTGGTCGAAGTGTACATTGAAGAAATAGAAGCTCTTTCCGGTCTTCAAATCCTTAAACTGGGCCCAGCTGGCAATTCTGTTACAACAGGTGGCGTCCCATCCTTTGCCGGGTTTATCGGGGGTTTCACTCAGCCAGAAATCTCCATTTTTTAAAGGCTTAAATCGGTCCTTATTGTAAAAAATAGCGGAATGCTCACCGGCTTCCTTACCATCGTCGCGGCCCTTGCCTAGAAAAGCCAGATCCTTTATTTCGGCGATGTCCTCGAGTTGACCACGCAGGGCTTCCTGAACACCGAAAATATCGAATTCATGGAACTGGATAAGCGCCTTTACCTCTTCCTTGCGGTTGGGCCAGGCATTGACTCCATCGTCAGGGTTGTTATAGCGAATATTGAAGGAAGCCACGGTGATCGGGCTGTTTTTCTGGGCATATCCCGTCGTCAGAAGTGAACAGCCTAACAGTAGACTTAAAAACAGATGTTTCATTTTTAGAGGTTAAAGGTTAAAGGTTAAAGGTTAAATGTCGAAGGTGAAGGTTAAACGTTGAAGGTTAAAGCACCGGAAATTTAAGAATATTTCCGGTGCTTTCTAAGGATCTGTAAGAAGCCTTACCAGCCAGGGTTTTGGCCTAGGACGGGGTTAAAGAGCCTATCAGCCTCTGGGATAGGGTAGAGGTAGTGTTTTTCTTCCCATTTTCTGGGGACGGTATTCAGCCACGATATTTCACCGGAAGTATCTTCGGACAATCTTTGAGGGTTGGGACCAGAACTCGTAGTTTCTGCAACATTGACGTACGTAACACCGGGTAGCGGATTGGTGGGTGGCGTTTTAACGAAAGCAACGTCCATGATCCCATCTTCATTCAAGTCGAAGGGCTGGTTTAAGGCGGGGACATAAAAGCCGTTCCAAGGTTTTTCCATTAGCTCCCCTTTATGCCAGCGAACAATGTCATAGAAACGGAACCCTTCTAAGCATAGTTCTATGGCCCTTTCTCTCCGGATTTCTAGGAGGCTAGGGTTCGATATTTCTGGGAAGTAATTAGTCTGTAGATAGGTGTCGATTTTGGCAGGAAGGGTATTGAGTCCCCCCGTTATGCCAGCACGTTTTCTTAGTGCCCCCACAGTTTTTGTCCAGTCGTCGTTGGTGATAGTACCTAATTCGGCTTTTGCTTCGGCATAGTTGAGCAGAATTTCGGCATATCGCATGAGGACAATAGAGTTGATATTTCGGGTACCACCATCATAATACACATCATCGAGGCACCATTTGATAGGCTGATATCCGGTATAGGTATAGGAGAACACGGGAGGGGCAGGCTCAGGATTTCCGCCATTAATACGTTGGTAATCGCCCATTCTGATGGTTTGTTGGAGACGTTTGTCCCTGTTTTTTACCTCTTGAGAGAAAGTCATTTTTTCATGACCAGGGGTTTCAGTAAAAGGCGTCCCATCGATGTTGAGATAGGTGTTGATATACGTCCTGGTAAAACTTAACCGGGCCCCATAAGTGGAGCTGGTCCACCACCAGTTGGCATCATTGTACACTGCCAGGGCAGGGTCACAAATATAGGATAACATCACTTCGCTACTTACTGGAGTGGTGCTCGTAAATAATTGACGGTAGGAGTTGTCACTACCTCCGGCCTCATTAAGGGAAAATCCCCCATCTGAAATGACTTTGGAAGATGCCTCGATCGATTCCTGTAGCCATTGGTCTGCACTAGCCTGTAGGTTATAGCTAGTATGGTATTTCCTAAAGGTCCCTTCAAAAAGGCAAATCCTAGACTTTATACCATAGGCTACCGACTTTGTGATAAGGCTACGGCTGTTGTCGTTAGTACGGCTTAGATTTTCACAGGCAAAATTGATATCTGCCAGCACGGAGTCCATCACTATGGTTCGGGGGTCACGGCCGTGGTATAGGTCGGGGTCTTCTACGTCCATGGCTTTGTTGATCCAGGGGACATCGCCAAATCTTTTTACTTTTTCGAAGTAAAATACGGCCCTAAAGAAACGCGCCAGGGCATTGTAGTTTTTACGTGTTTCGGCCGGTACAGATTCCATGTTGTTGTTCTCCAAGAAATAGTTAATATTTCTGAGTGGGCTCCAGTCCCAACCCGAGCTCTGGCGAGCCCCAAAGGCACCATCTCTTAAGAAGTCAGGAACTTGGGAACGGGCCCCAAAATCGGTCATTTCGTCGGACCGGATGATGGAATTGCCACTGGGCAACAAATCGTAAAAGGAGTTAGCGTATAATTCAAGGCCTTTTTCACTACCAAAAACGGCGTTCTTGTCGGCTGTTGACTGGGGCACTTGATCCAAGTCCTGGCAGGAAAATGCCACCAAGGCAGTCAGTAATACCAATACTATATTTTTAATTTGCATCTTATTTAATCTTTATAAAGAATGGTGAAGATTCGTGCTTAGAAGGTAACAGAAAGTCCCATGGTAAAGCCTTTTAACATGGGATAGTTATTTCCATTTCCGCTGGTTCCTGAGGTGAGTACTCTATCGGAACCACCTGTGTTTTCGACATCTATATCCTTCGTGATTTTGTATAAAGGCGACCAGGTGAATAGGTTATCTCCAGAAACATAAATACGAGCTGCATGCATTTTTAATTTGCTGGTAACGGCCATAGGGAGATTATAACCTACTTGAATATTCTTGAGCCTTACATAAGCGATGTTTTGCAAGTACTTGGTTTGTTCTTGGCGTAGTTCACCAGACCCATTCTGTGCCACATACCCCCGGTAGCGAGGCAGATATGCATCTGGATTGTCTTCTGACCATATATTCCCTAGCTGCCATGCTGGGATTTTGTTGTACGGACGGTTGTATTGCCCCCAGAAACTAGCAGCTTCTCCTCCAGGGTACCGGTCCTGATGGCCCACACCTTGAAAGAAGGCGGAGATGAAGAAGTCGTGCCAGTCGGCAGCGAGGGTCGTACCGAAGGTATAACGAGGAAGGGCGTTTCCGATGATCTTTTTGTCGCCAGGGTTGTCGACGGTGTTGTCCCCATAGTCGATCACTCCGTCTCCATTCAAATCGCTGAATTTGATGTCCCCAGGCAGTAATACCCCCGTACTCGAGGCCTTTATTAAAACTTGTTTTGGCGAATTGGTGATATCGTCGTTGGAGGTGAAATACCCATTATTTACATATCCCCAGATTTCTCCTAATCGCTGTCCGGCATAGTAATCGGTCAATTTTCGGCTTTGATTGTTGAATTTGTCGATCTTGGCGGTGTAGTCCGAAAGGGTAAGGCGTATGGAATAATGCATTGGTTTGGCGCCTAAGCTAAACTGGTCGTTCCAAGTCAACACTCCTTCCCAGCCTGTGGTGGTAAGGTCGGCATAGTTGCCTTTGGGTACACTGGTGCCAAATACTGCGGGCAGGGTCATCCCCACAGTAAACATTCCGGTCGTCTTTCTTTGGTAGAAATCGGCATTGAAAGTTAATCGGTTTGAGAGCATCGATAGGTCTATACCGATATCGGCGGTGCTGGAGGTCTCCCAGGTCAGGCCGTTTGGCAATACTGCCGACTGTCCCGTCTTTTGTGGGCGAACGCCGTTGAGGATTCTGCCCGACTGGCCTATGCCAAATTGCTCCTGAAAGGCATAGGAATTGATGTTACCATTGCCCAAGGAACCATAAGATCCACGCAGTTTGAACTCGGAAATAAGGTTAGGAGATACCTTCCAAAAAGGTTCGTTGGATATTCTCCACCCTGCCGAGACAGAAGGAAAGAAGGCAAAACGCTGGTTGGAAGGGAATTTCGACGATCCGTCATATCGGCCGTTGAGCTCCAATAAGTACCGGTCTTTAAAGGAATAGTTAATCCGGTAAAAACCACCGGAAATCACCCATTTCTCCCATCCGCCACCGGTAGTGATGGATTGTCCGAGGGCCAGGTTCAAGTCGGTGGCATCTTCATAAATCAGCCCGTTCCGGGTAACATCTACCCCTCGGTAGCTGGATTGTTCTCTATTGAATCCAGCCAAAACTTTAAAATAATGTTGACTTCCTACTGTGGGTTCGAATTCTGCATATAGGTTGGTGGCCGTATATTGGGTAGTTCGGTACTGGTTTTCGAGGGAATTGGTATTGGTACCCACATACTCTATTACCCCTGGCTTGCGGCTATAGGGCACAGGAACCTTGCGTGTATACTCATTATTGTCGGTACCCTGAAAGGTGAAGTTTCCCTTGAAGCGCAGTACATCGTTGAAGAACTTAGAATCGAAGCTAGTCGTATTTCTAAATACACGTTTGTCCATGTCTATGCCATTCTTGCCATACCAGAAATCACCCACCGTATAAGCAGCCGAGTAGGTAAGGGTACCGTCGGGGTTAAACATGGGTGCCATGGTATGCCCTTCATCGGCAATATTCCTCCATATAGAACCTCCTTCGCCGACGTTTAACGGGTTGTGGTATTTCATCGAAGAAAAGTCCGCGTTATTAGAGACAGTCAGCCATTTGTAGAGTTGCACAGACCCCTTGGCTCTTAGACTCATTAGGTTGTATTTGTCAGTATTGTATTTAAACAGTCCATCTTGTCCGAAATAGCGTCCAGTAATCAAAAAATCGGCCTTTTCGTTGCCCCCTGATACTGACAAATTATGTTCGGTCGAGCTGGTGTTTTTCTTGTATAGTTCCTGGTACCAGTCCATATTGCCATAATATACGTATTCGCCGGTCACAGGATCTACATCTACTGTAGGGGCATTGGGATCGCTCTGGCGCTTAGCATATTCATCCAGATAAGCCTGGGAGAACTTAACGGTTTTATTGACATTTTGAGGGGACTGGGAATAGTTGTTCCAAGCGCTCCAGCCTTCATTGAACATCTTGGCAAAGGTATAGCCATCCGTAACAAATTGAGGTGTAGCAATAGGGTTCTTAATCGAGTGATTTAGCGAATAACTGACCGTTGTTTTGTCTTTTACCGGATTTTTGGTTGTAATTAATACCACCCCGAAGGCCCCTCTGGCACCATAAATGGCCGCCGATGCCGCATCTTTAAGGACCGACACGCTCTCAACGTCATTGGGATTGATCCTGCTGGGATCTCCTTCTACGCCGTCGATCAGTACGAGGGCATTGCCTCCCTGGCCAATAGAGGTGGCTCCACGGATATTGTAAGTAGGAGATTGTATGGGTTTACCATCGCCCATGATCAGGTTGAGGTTGGGGATGACCCCTTGTAGTCCCTGGGTAAGGTTGGGGAGGGAGCGGTTGGCTAAAACCTTGCTAGAGACCTGATCTACCGCTCCCGTTAGGTTGGCCTTCTTTTGAGAGCCATAACCTACTACAATCAGTTCGTCCAAGGCTTTAGCATCTTCCTTCAGGACTACATCTAACGATTTGCGATTGTCAACCCTTATTTCTTGTGGTTCGAAACCTACATAACTAAATATAAGAATCACCTGTTCTCCTTCAACCTCTATTTCATATTCTCCATTTCCGTTGGTGGTAGTACCCTGGGTGCTTCCTTTTACGATGATACTTACTCCGGGTAAGCCCATCGCATTTTGCGAATCAGTAACCTTCCCTTTTACCGTGATCGATGTTTGGGTTTGGAAAGGGGCCGCCAGCAGATGAGCTTTGGGCAACCATTTTAAGGTAGAAGCTTGAGTACTGCCTGCTATCGACAGTATAGCTGCGACGATCAGGAAAACACTTCTTCCCAGAAATGTTTTCCCCATGCCTACTGGCCATTTTGTAGTCCTTGTTAACATAAATATTAGGTTAATAAATTTTCTTACAAATGTATTTTGGTAACCCCCGTATTAGTTATGGAAAAATATTATGATATTATGAACATGATATATCGCTGATTTAACGATTTAGCAACATGAGTTGTAGGGGCTATTTACTGTGGCGGTATAATTGCATTTTTATAAGAAATAGCACACCTGGCCTTAAAGGTTATTGAAGGCCATAAGCCTATATTGAATAGGTAGTAAAGCTTGGCTGAATTTTACGGTTCGGGGTAGATGACAAAACTATTTGAATGACCGTTAGCCTAAACATTCGCAGAAGATTACGGTTCGATTGGTGCCACTTAAGAAGATCAAAAAAACACCTGGTCGCTTATTCAGAACCTATGGACATGGCCCACTTAATATGATCCGATGGACTGGGAACGGGTCATCACCTTACAATTTGTTCGCTTGTAACTATTCGTTTTAGTAGCTTTTAAATTTTGCAGCACAATCCGAACTGTTTTCGCTGGCCCGGTATCGCCTTTTTAGACCAAAGGCAACCAACGACTGGGGGAAGCCGGGGAAAAGCGCAACAAGGCAGCCACTTTGCGCCCACGTAGGGGCTTTTCCGAAAAATTCCACACAGCAATGGAGAACTTCGACCCGGAAGGATTCTGTGCGCGTGAATAACAGGAACTTGGAGATAATATAGCCGAGTCTCTAGTTAGAGTACTGGCTCTGTTCAGGACAAAAAGGATTTTCCGTTGAAGAAGGACCTAAACAAATTCCGTAAAGTCAGATAAAAAGGGGCAATATGCTCCAGAATATCCCCTAGCCAGGGTTTTGGCCTAAGACGGGGTTAAAGAGCCTATCAGCCTCTGGGATAGGGTAGAGGTAGGGCTTAATTCCTGCTGTATGTCGCACTGGTCGAGGTTCCGTCTGGGTTAATAAATTCGTATTTATAATTTCCATCGCTATTCCAACCATAGTTTATAGTATAAATTGCCGATTCAACCTCATATTTTAAAATGTATTGGTTAGGTGCTGGATTCTTAAAATCAATGATTTCTGCACCACGTAGAGGTCGTAAATCGGGCCGAACTCCCTTTGTTTTCGCTTGAGGCATTATTTCATTTTCTGGAGCTTGGGTTCTCGGATTTATTTCGACTTTACCTTTCATAGATGCAATCAAATACGGGTATTCTCTAATGGCGTGATATTGATAGGTGCTATCGGTTGTAAAACGTCCAAGACTTTCGTCTAAGGGCTCGTTAGTTTCTCCGTAAACTGGAAAACCATCCAATGCATACGCTATTGGTTTGCCCTTGCCTACTCTAGACTGCAAATGGGAAGGTGGTAAATGATAATGATAGTCATCCGCTCGTCCACAATGTCCGCCCCATTTATCTAATTCTCCAATAGCATTTGCATCTTCGCCACGATTGTTCAATGGATTAAAAATGGGTATTCCATTCGCTGCAATGGCTATGGCTCCTTTCATAAAGTTTTCTTTGGTGGAGAGCGGATTCTTAGCCAATTCAGGTTGTAAGGGAATTGCCCAAGCATTACTGCCAGAATAATCGTGATTGATAGGGACCTGTTGTTGCCAATTGTTGATGCCTGTCATCATTTCATGATCAGGTATTCCATCCGATTCTATATAGAAGTATTTGTCATCTGAGCGAGTAGACACTTTATCAAATACTCCAAAAATAGATTCTAGATAGGAGATATTATTTTTTGCCATTATTATTTCTACACCTGAAGCATTGGATTTACAGCCTATAACGACAAATGCTAGCCCGGTTAGGCTAGCAGCCCATAGTTTAGACTTGTTTTTTTGCTTTAACATGAAGAATGCTAATAGCAATATGGCGACACCAAGGTAAATTAAAACTTTCGAATAGTTAATCGAAAATACTCCATGCTCCGATGTAGTGGTGTTTTTGTCATTAATCCAATTGGTCCTACTCAAAATATATGCTTGCTCCTTATTCGTGAATTCCGAAAAATTGAAGGCTATCACTTTATGTTTATCATTCATCAAATAAACTCTGTCGTCGAGTTTTTCAATAAATTCTGCCTTTAAGGTCATTTCGCCGTTTGAAAAATGCCAAACTTTAGTTGGTGAACCGTGCCCACCTTCATGAGCAGTGACTTGAAAGGATGCAAAAAGAATGATTATTAAAAACAATACCTTTTTCATTGGTTTATTTGATGGTGTAACGTACTAAAACTTCGTTGTCCAATATCACATTGGTCGACCATATGAATTTTGCATCTTCACTGGTATCATCAAAAATCGAGGTAAAATTGGTGTATGCTGATTTATTATCTACTCCAATATCCTGGTTGGTATAGGTGGTTGCATTTGGCCAATTTGAATCATTGAAATTCGCTTTCATCCACTCTTTGGGTAGCTCCCAATGTAACGCATAGAAGGAGGTTCCATCTTGACTACCATTTGTGTCGCAATTTTCGGAATACCTGTAATTGCCTACCTCCGAAACACAATTTAGGTCTTTAATGGGTGCCGTATAAAAGGTCTGCGCTTTCCAGTTTTCATTAGTTGTGGCAATAATATGGTTATTTTTATCCTTGATAACAGCCACCATTCCACCATCGCCCGCATGAAAAGATTTGCCTCTATTTGCTTCGCAACCTATACCTAGGTGTTCTTCCCAGTCCACTAACTTCATTGCTATTGTAAACGGTTTGCTTACTCTAAACTTTATGATGCTAGAATTGAATTCGGTAAACGGAACTTTGTCCTTACCCACTGCTACACCATTAACGTACATTTCGAAATAATTGTCGGCAAATATATAGGCAGTGAATATCTCGCCTTCCTTGTCAATCTCTATAATTCTGGAATCATCAAAATTGGATAGAGCCTCTTGTGGTGTTGCATATTTTTTTCCTTCGCAAGAATTAAATAAGTCTGATGAAAAAGGGAAGCTGACATTTGTGAAATTGGTTTGAGCAGGTACCGTCCATTTTTTACCATCGGTAGAGGTGATCGCTCCAACATCCGTTTTTCGTCCTCGTTCACAAGAATAGATGTCTTCGTTTATGGTGCTGGCTATTCCTTGTGTAATACTTGCAGTTCCCGTGTAACTGGAAGTTTGAGTGATTTTTGCGCTACTATTAGATGATTTTTTTGATGTATTATTGCCACATCCTACCATGAAAGTAAGCATTGCCGACAGAAGGAAATATTGGGTCATTCTTGTAGGTTTTATTTTTATTGAAAAGATTTTTGGATACATATTTAAAGGGTTTTGATTCTTTTAATCAAAAAGGAGTTGTGTAAGGTTGCCAATAGTTGGCAAGCCTGGTAATGGACCTTGCGTTGTATTTAAGCCCGAAACTTACTTTTTAATTGTCTATATAGTCAAGTTATTAACTTGGCGGTAATGATTAATAGTACTGAAGTTTCGAAGTTAATTAACACCCTATTTTCCCTAAACCTAAGACGGAGGGGGCATTTTGTCTTATCTGTCAGTGGTGTCGGATATCGTTTTGAGGATATTAAAATACTACGAAGCCACTAAATATAACTGTATTATTGAGGCTTTTTAAATTTAGGTTCCAAAAAGAGGCTTTCAGTTGAATGATAATCTTTGTGATGACCATAGCCTAATACTAAAACCACCCTGTGAATTATAACCATAGGCACGATAAAGCTAGAGACTGTAAATAAACTCAGTTTAAAAGTTTTTTTAACTTTAAGTCAGAGTATCGGAAAGAAAGAATAGGAAGAAATGCGCGACAAAGCGCTAGAGCAGTTAATGAAGGGAGAGTCATGGACTGGCAAAAATGGGCTGGGCGCCCCCAGGCTTTTGCTCCCTTCTCAAAACAGTTTTTAGATAATCCCTTAGGTGCCGAGAGGAGTGCACACTTGAGCGAAGAGGAGCGTCAGATGGGTAATATGCACAATGGGAAAGGCTCTAAATCGTCTGAAAACGATATCTGGAGAAATTGAATTAACTACACCTCAGGATAGAAAATGTACCTTTGAGCCCCAAATAGATAGGAAGGGGGAAAATACCTTAGCCGATAGTTTAGCACCACACATTATCGCTCTTTACAGTCGAGGAATGAGCATTAGGGGCAATTCTGACCATATCATGGAAATGTTCGACTTCAACGTATCTCGCACTACTCTTTCTGAGTTTGCCGAACGTATTATTCCGCTGGTTAAGGATCGGACAGCCGCTGCTGTGGCATAACAGGCCTTTGGAAGAGCTTTATACCCTTGTTTGGCTTGATGCTATGCATCGCCGGGCGGTCCCGTATATTTCTGAAACGAGGGCCACCGCCGCCCTGCTTTCCTAATGGTAGGGTGCTGCTTAAAATGATCTATTTAGCAGCCGAGAATATTAACAAAAAATGGACGGGGTCGCCCAGACGGGGTCGCCTAGACGGGGTCGCCTAGACGGGGTCGCCCAGACGGGGTCGCCTAGACGGGGTCGCCCAGACTAGCCCTTTGCAAAACTGGGGTTTAATCGCTCAGCAACGGCAGATTAAGTTTGGTGACAGAATGAAACTAGAGCTATAAAAATTCATTTCCAATATGCCAATGCAAAGCTAGCAACGATTGATTTCCTCAAGTGTATATAAATGTCCTTGTGCCTCGGCCCCCCTTGACCAATCCAATCGTAATTTTTAAATACTACTTGAAAATTGAAAAAAGAAACTTGAATGATCAATTGACCCCAGACAGAGTTCATAATACACATCCAAGTACGGTTTTTATCTATTTACTCAGTTTTAAAATTCTAAATGCTCCTTGAATTACCAATACAAAAACGATTGTTCCGATAATTAAATCAGGTTTATTTGAGCTCAACCAATTTACCAAGAGTCCCGCTAGGAGTACACCCAAATTGATAATCACGTCATTTGAGGTAAAAATCATACTCGCTTTCATATGAGCATCTTCCTTGCTTTTTGACTTTTGTAAAATATAAAGACAAATTCCATTTGCTATAAGGGCAAAAATCGAAATGGTAATCATTGTCGAAAAGTCGGGAAGTTTTTCGTTATCAAAAAACCTTCTTAAAACTTCGATAAATCCAATAATAGCCAGTGTAATCTGAAAATATCCAGCAAGTTTCGCAATCTGTTTTTTCTTAACCTGTGTTCCGCCCACCGCAAGCAAGCTTATTCCGTAAACAAAACTGTCGGCAAGCATATCCAGACTGTCGGCAACCAATCCCATCGATTTTGACATGATTCCAGTAGTCATTTCGATTATGAAAAAGGCAAAGTTGATTGCAAGTACAGACCAAAGTAGTTTTTTCTGAGTTGAATTTTCTTTAAAATCTGTTTGGTCAGTTTGTTCCGTTGAGATTTTTTTTCCGCCCAAATTCAGTTCGAGAACAGATTTCTCGATTTGGTCAGTCGGTCCACTATGAAAAACAGTTAGTTTTCGGTTTGGGATGTCAAAGTCCAAATTTGCAATACTTGAAATTCCGTCCAGCTTCATTCGGATTAGATTTTCCTCCGAAGGACAATCCATTTGTGTAATCTCAAAAGTGGTTTTATTCATTCATTTTTTAGTTTCCTGGTAAGCAACCGCCTTGTCCCATTTCCAAAATCAATTATTTCTGGTATGCGCTTGGCGCATAAAATATATACAAATATAAAACGAGAATTATTCCCAGCAGCCGTACGTATAGTGGACGAAGGTACCAGGCTAATGCGTAGCGGGACATAATATTACCCCCCTTAGATATCTTTATTGGAGGTTTTTATCGTTTCATAATCACTCTCAAATAGGCTGATCACTTCAGCTGAAGGAGTTCTGAGTTGATATTCGGAATCACTATTCTTGATTATTTCTCTCATATCTTGCGTTTTCTTATTTTTCCAAAATCCAGCTTTGGTGAATCCGATGGCACATACTTGTCCATTCTGCTCAAAAGTTTGTCGGTGGTAAACCCATTTTTCGTCGGAACCTTCTAGTTTAAGCGTAATGTCGAATTTTTGGAAAATTTTTAATGGTTTTTTATATATTATTTTTTGAGATGCCAGCACACCAAACATTCCTTTTTTATGGTATTGTCATATAACTTTGACCTAAATACCACTTCGTATCTTATTAAGTCCATGTAATAAAAGTATTTGGAGTTTGCCATGAACCGAAGCGCGTCGCAATCCAAAATTCCCACGCTTCTGGTTCTGGTTAATTCAGCAGTGGGGTGGACTTTCTTCCAAAATATTCTTGATCCAATGTAGATATAAATCATGTGTAACCAATAATAAATCATTTTTTAGGTTGGGTTTTGCAGATTACTTAAGTATTTGAGAATCAAAGTTATAAACTACATCGTAAATGATGGAATCCGTTTCGGTTATTTCTTATTAGCAGGTGCATATTCTGGACAATACTGACCCCTTTATAAATGGTTTTGGAGAGTAGACTCCCATGGTAGGGCAATTTTTTTCTTAAATATTCGCACCCGGTGCCCGCCACGCGGTGGCCGCCACGCGGTGGCCGCCACGCGGTGGCCGGCATGCGATGCCCGGCACGCGATGCCCGGCACGCGGTGGCCGGCAATCAGTTCGGTTCTTTACGAATTACGCACCAATCGATCCATTGGTGCTTCTGAGTTTTTCTGGGGGATTATGGCGATACTGGGCCAGATGGGACGTGAGGAAATTGGTATTGGACTCCCTTCGACTCCGCTCAGGGCCCCCCTTGGGATCCGCTTACAGAGCCCCCTCGAACTCCACTCAGGGGCCCCCTTGGGCTCCGCTTAGGGATCGCTTTGACTTTTGATAGAGGTAGGGATTAATTGCATATTAAGAATATGTTAGTATTGAATTAGAGCAACGACCCCGCTAAAAAAGCGGGGGGAACGTTTCAATCCATCTAATCTGGAAATTGGTATTCGACCCTTCGGCTCCGCTCAGGGATCGCTTTGACTTTTGATAGAGGTAGGGATTA
>NZ_QGDT01000002.1:0-441298 GCF_003149085.1 Dyadobacter jejuensis
TGAACTGAATTTTCTCCTTTTTGCTCTCATAGTTCCACTAATTTAAGATTAAAAATTAAATTTTAACAGTGGCCCTAATTCTGGGGAGTATTATATATTACGGCAGCTAACGGGAAAGAAAACATAGCTTTAGTAGAGATTAACCATGGTCCTTATTTGGTAAAACCCATTAATGAGGCATTTGATGATGGTCAAAGGCCAATTAACATCCATGCTTCTAATGTAGTTTGGTTAGACTACAAAAATACAAGTTGGGTTAGTTCGAAAAGTAAAGCTGAAATAAGTTTTCTGCTAAATGATCACGAATACAAAAGTCTCTTCGTTAAACTTCCTAAGGGATATATCGGAACATTCGAAACCAATGGTTCTATTTTGCATTCGGTTGTAATACAAGGCCAACTGAGTTATGATATGCCACAGGGCCAGGAAACCAAAGTTCTAGATGCTGGAAGTTATTTTGGCTCGACAGAAAATGCTACTCATAAGGTCAAAAACATTTCTAATGGAGCAACTATGCTATATATCAGAACGAACGGTGCCGTATATGTAAAATAAAGGGGGCTGCGATCTACCCGCACCATCATTGAGAGTCGGTTTTCCATCCGAGCAACAGTAGGAATTTACCTAAATTGCTAGTTCTCTCAGGCCCACCCGCACCCCATTTCCAGCATATAGAAAAGCCACCCATTCCGGTGGCTTTTCTATAATTAATATCCAATGAAAATCACTACTCGTCCCCAGCCTCCTGGTTCACGTAGGTTTCGGCGAGTTCGGTGAGCAGGTGGTCGGTCTCGCCTTCTTCGTCGAGGGTGAGCTGCAACTGCTTGGCGGCATCCTCATAGCCCAGTGTACGGGCTATATTCCGTAAGGTACCGTAAGAGGCCATTTCGTAATGCTCCACTTTTTGAGCCGCCATGATAAGCCCACAATCGCGCACCATGCTACCATCTTCAGTGTCCGAAATTATCTCGTTGGCCTCTTCAATAAGGCCTTCCATGGCCGGGCATTTTTTGGTCTTGGCCTTCTCTCCTACCATCTGAAATACCGACTCCAACCGGTCGATATGGCCTTCCGTTTGTTTTTGATGTGTTTCGAAAGCCTCCTTCAATTCATCGGATGTGGTGTTTTTGGTCATTTTGGTCAGGGCTTTCGAGAGGTTTTTCTCTGCCCAATAGATATCCTGAAGGCCATCTACAAATAAGGACTTCAACTTTTCGCTGTCTGTAGCGGTGATCTGATTCTTGGCTTTTTTCTTTGAAGTTTTCATAATAAAGTGTGATATTTTGATTTATAATAATCAACTGATTTGATTATAATCTATAAAATACTATGCCAGGTATTCGTAATCAATATTAAATTAAAATAATAATTTGGTATAGTTCGTCTTTAGGCCACCACCAAATAGGCTTGTCTGATTTGCAAATCGAAGGACCTCAACTCTTTCTTGATGCTGGCATCTAACTTTAATAACTGAACATAATGATCCTGGCATATCCTATGAGAGTCCTCATTAAGTATATTTTCTTCAATGTATTCGTTATAATACCTCAGCAACTCCTGCTGGGTACCATAAATCTGTTGAAGGCCATACTTAATGTCTGAATACTTTAATGCATTGGTTTCCTGCACATAAATACTCCTCAAATCGCCATCGTCGAAACAATTTCTTGCAGAGTCATAAAGAAACTCGATCTCTTTTTGGCATAGAACCGAACTTATATGCCCACATGCGCACAACTTACGTAAGGCGGGCGCTACCTCCAGGCGCATCATGGCCAGGAAACGGAGCTCCTGCTTCTTATGCATCCTCCAAATCTTTGCGACTTCTAATACAAATTTTTCTTGCTGCCCCATGCCTTTTCAAATTACAGAACTAAAGATGCTGTCCTATTTAAAAAAGCATACCCAAAATGAGTCTCCCATCAAAAAGGGCCATACCAATCCAAATTCCATGAATTAGGGAAGTCGAGGCGAGACTTCCCCATAGCATGTTACCCCCGGTTATACAATTTTGTCCACACCCTCAGTCTATTTTCCTCTACAACACCTAGCTGGCCTGGCAACAGTCTCCAAGTCCAATTGTCCTGAGTAGAACCTGGGCGATTCATCATGGCTTCGGCACCCAAGGCAAGTACATCCTGAAGGGGGAGAATGGCCGTCTGAGCGACGGAAGCATATACCAGCCGAACGAAGAGGTCTACAATATTTTCGGAGGTTACGTCCTGTCCTATATAGGCACCGATACGTTTCCGAGTCGCCTCATCGATATCCTCTTCAAACCAGCCTTTGGTGGTATTATTGTCGTGGGTGCCCGAATAAGCGATAAAATTGTTGGAATACTGATGCGGGATATGTGGATTTTGGGCAAAATTAGCATCAAAAGCAAATTGCAGCACTTTCATCCCCGGCAAGCCAAAAAGGTCCCTAACCCGGTCTACCTCCGGATTGCTCGCACCCAAATCTTCCGCCACGAAAGGCAGATCGTTGAGGTCGGCCTTCACCCTTTCGAAAAATGCGGCCCCAGGTCCTTGGCTCCAGGTGCCTGCCTGGGCGGTCGAACTTCCCCCGGGCACCTCCCAAAAATCGATAAAGGCTCTAAAATGATCGATGCGCAGGGTGTCGAAATATTCCTTATTCTTTCTCAATCGTTGTATCCACCACTCGTATTGATTCTCCTGCATTTTTTCCCAATCAAAAACAGGCATCCCCCAGAGTTGTCCCTGATTCGAAAAGGCATCTGGCGGCACCCCAGCTATGCTGGCTATTTGTCCATCGGCATCTAGCTTAAACAAAGAGGTATGTGCCCATACATCCACCGAGTTATAGCTCACATAAAACGGGATATCCCCTAAGAGCTGCACTTGCTTGCCATGAGCATACCGTTGAAGGGCTTTCCATTGTCTGTCGAAGATATATTGCACCCATTTTTGATATTGCAATGCGTCTTCCTGCTCTATATGTATGTCCTTCCACCCACCTAGGTTATAGTTTTTATATTTATCGCTCCATTCGTACCACGGCCGTTCCGACTCCAACTGGCGAATCACCATAAACACGGCGTAGTCATTGAGCCAACCCTCATTTTTGGAGCAGAAGTCCTTAAAATCCTGCCAACGGGAAGCCGATGCTTTCTTCAGAAAAGAGGCATAGGCCTGCCTTAACAATTCCCCTTTCACGGCTTCTACCGCGGCAAAATCGACCTTTCCCAATTGAGGCAGATAAAATTCCTTAAGATTCACATATTCCAGCAAGCCCTCTCTATACAACAGGGCTGGACTTATCAATAAGGGGTTACCTGCCTGGCTAGAGAGGGTACTATAAGGGGAATGATGCTCCAAAGCCGCTGTGGGGTTTAGGGGTAACATCTGCCAAACAGCCTGGTTACCTTTTGACAAAAAATCGATAAAGCCGTAGGCCTCTGGTCCCATATCCCCTATTCCGAAAGGCGCAGCTAGGGAGGTTAGGTGCAGCAATATGCCTGCATTCCGTCTCTTTTCCTGTTTTTCACCCTTTAAAATGGCCAAAGGAAACCCTTGAAATATATCTCGAACATAAAACCCTGCATCCAGCTGACATTCGGAACCCTGTAGTAAGTGCTGCCATTGTACCATGGCCGTGTCGGGCCAGCGGACGTAGGTGTCCTTCCAGTCGAAACCTGCCGGCAAGCAAGCTAAGGAATCGGGCTGTTGCGCCAGGTGAAGCGGTACCACCACTACGATATATCTGTTTTTGAACTCCCGGGCATAGGCCAAAATATGCTGTGCATACGGACCTTCTACCGCTAAGGGTACATAGGTACCTTCCTCAAAGATCCGGTGATAGTCCTTGCGAACTTGCAGCAACTGTTGCATCAACCAGAGTTTTATCTCTCCGGAGTGTCGACGGTTCCAGAGCGACTCGATTCGGATATTGGACTGTGAATGAGCTTCTAGCATCTGATTCCTCAATTCGTAGTCCACAGGACGACGATTGTCTGGGTCTACTAGTGACAGATCCCATAACTCCGTTCCCTGATAAATATCCGGTACGCCAGGACAGGTAAATTTCAGGGTAAGCTGTACCAATGAATTTAATATTCCAAAGTCCTCAATCTTCTCTTTAAAAGGTATTAAAAGTTTATAGTAGGGTCCCTCCTTATCGAGCAATAGCGACACGAAGTCGTCCACTCCCTGCTCGTATTCAGCATTGGGCTTCTCCCAATGTGTGAAGCGCTTAGCCTCCCTAAATGCCTTCTTAAAGTAGGCTTTTAGCCGCTCCGGATAGTCGTCTGCCTCTTCCCTACCCATTGGATAGGAGCCGACAAGGGTTTGGTAAATAAAGTATTCGTCATTGGCATCGGGACCTATGCCGGGCTCACGGCCTTCGACGATGCTGCGATGAAGGCGCTCTACGAGGCCAAACCACTCGGCAGGAACGTCGCTGAGAACGTTAAGCCTAGCCCGCACGTCCTCCCCTCTTTTGGTGTCGTGGGTGGCTGTGGCCGACATACTTCCGGGATAATATGCTTGCCGATCCATCATTTTCTGGTGAAAGGCATCGATACTAAGTCCAAAATTGCATACGGAATCGCCAACTTCATTATGAGCGATATAGCGGTTGTAGGTGTACATCAAGGTATCCTCCACTCCCTTGGCCATAAGAGGCCCTGCCAGTTGCATACAGCGCGAATAGAAGTCGGCCACGCGACGCCTATAGGCAGCATCGGCATCTAAGGGACTCACTAACAGGACCATTTCAAGGACTTGTACCGCCTCAGTAAGTGCAGGGTTACTCCCCCTTACGGCATCGAGGAGTTCATGAACCTTACACGACTCCTGCTGAGATAGGGGAAATTGTCGGCCATAGTACCGATAAACCGGGCAACGCACCAAAAACTCGGCTAAAGCCTCCTTCACAGACTCGGCCATTCCTTTGTGGGTAGTTAGGTCGGTTAGATCGGCCAGCCTATTGAACAAATTCTGCCACTCCCCACCCATATGTTCCTTAAGAATCAACCTTTTCTTTTGTAAAAGCAATACTTCTGGCTTTTCGCCACTCCCTACGAATCGTTCATAAAATGAAGTAAAGCTATCGGCCTGCTGAGGATCCGTTAAAAGATTGTTAACCGTCGCCAGAAAATCATATCCCGTTGTTCCCTGTACGGGCCAATTCTCAGGCAGTCCTTCATCCGATTCCAATATTTTTTCGACCACCAGATATTTCTCCTCGCCCATAAGCTCCCTGAGCCTATGGAGGTAGGCGGTAGGGTCTAGCAATCCATCTATATGGTCGATCCTCAAGCCTATTACCTGCTCCTCTTGGAGAAGCTCTGCAATTTTTTGATGGTATTTTGTAAACACCTCAGGGTCCTGCATATTGAGGCAGATAAGGTCATTTACTGTAAAAAAACGACGGTAATTGATCTGGCTGTTCGTTTTCCACCAAGGCACAAGGGTATAAGCTTGCACCTCCATCAATTGCGGTTCAAAGCCCCCCTCTTTCATCGCCTTTAGCCTATCGGCGATGAGTTGTTGCTCCCATTCCTGCTGGCTAAGCGCATAGATTTGCATCCTTATTTCATCCCATTGCAAAGCATATCGCTTAAGATCTTCTACCCTTTCGAGGTCATCTAATTGTTGAGATATTGACCTAAAGGCCTGGTTGCTGGCGAATATGGGATCCTTAAAAAACAATTGGTAGCCAGAAGGCCCCAGGGGAAATAAATTTCCCGAATAATCGAAAAACAAGCGTTGGTGTTCATACAGCACCTGAACTTCGTTTTGCTGATAAATTTCCTCCAACGGACGGTCCAAGATGGGCCATAGGAGTTTACCACCACAGTGGGGATGTTCCCAATCAATATCAAAAACGGGAGCATATTCCGATCGCCGACCTTTTTCCAGAACATCCAATAGCCATGGATTTTGAATACTAAATGCTTGATGATTGGGTACGATATCCTGCAACCATTTCAGATTATGCGCTTTCAACCGTTCTAGCAAGGATGCTAGCTGATCCGGCGTACCAACCTCGGGATCCAGCTCATCGGGGTTGACCCCGTCATAGCCATGGGCACTGCCTTCCCGGGACTTCAAGATGGGAGAGGCATAAATGGTACAAATACCCAAATCGGTTAGATATGGAATGATCTCGTTCAGTTGAGTAAAATCAAACTCCTTTCTTAACTGAATTCTATAGGTGATCTTAGGACTGTTCATAATAGTTGGTGTAAAGTGAGAAAGATTCTGCTGGAACCGTCCATTCCAGACGATTGCTTAGGACTTCAGGACCTTCGTCCGTCCCCCCCCAAGCGTTGTCGCAGGAGGCGATCAGCTTGTGCCAATTCCCCGAATGATGCGGAAGTGAAATGGGAACCAATTGGTTCGAGAAATTTAAGATCCCTATAACCACCTGGTTTTGATACCGCCTTATCACCACCAATACTGGAGCATGCAGCTCCACGCTGCAGGACGGCCCGTCGAGGTGTCGTAAGGCCTCGTGGTGCTTCCTAAGCCTTATCAATTGCTGATAATAAGCCAACATCTTTTTGTGTTTGGGCCTAGATAGCAGCTCCCATTCCAATTTGGAATTCATAAAGGTTTCTACGGCAAAAGGGTCCGGTGGTCGTTCTCCATAAAAATCTTTGAATTCCCTAGCCCTTCCTTCCCGCACTGCCTTTACCAGCTCCACATCCCCATGGTCGATAAAATACTGAAAAGGATTAGGCTCGGCATACTCTTCCCCCATAAACAACAAGGGGATAAATGGCGCCAACAGGACCGCTCCTGCCAGGACCCTTTGCATTCCTGGGCTCAACAGTTTGCTGGTTCGCTCCCCCAGCATTCGATTGCCTACCTGATCATGATTTTGTGAAAATACGACGAATCGCTCTCCTTTGGCTGTAGAGACCTTCCGTCCAAAATTCTTTTTCCGGTGTTCCGAATACGCTCCATCGTATACGTAAGCGTCTCGGTAAGCTTTTGCTAGGTGTTCCAATCCATTAAAGTCGGAATAATACCCCATTTTCTCCTGGCCACTTGCCACGCGCAATGCATGATGAAACTCATCGACCCATTGGGTGTCCAACCCATAGCCTCCATCTGCCAGCGTATCGGTATAGCGGGGATCATTGAGGTCCAGCTCGGCAATCAGATAATGACACCGACCCGTTGCTTCCATGAGTGCATCGGTTTGTTGCAGCAGCTCCCTCATGATATGGTTAGGGCTAAAGTCGACGATAGCATGTACGGCATCGAGGCGCAAAGCGTCGAAATGAAAATGCTCGAACCACATACGTGCATTCTCAAGGAAATATCGACGAACCCCATCGCAATAGGCATCGTCATAGTTGACCGCCTTCCCCCATGGGGTTCGATATTTATCTGTAAAATAAGGAGCATATTGAGGAAGATAATTACCCTCAGGCCCCAAGTGGTTATAGACCACATCGAGGATTACGGCCAGGCCTTTGCAATGGCAGGCGTTCACCAGAGCTTGCAAACGCTGGGCGCCACCATAGGAGTTTTGAACTGCAAAGGGAAACACGCCGTCGTAGCCCCAATTGCGCCTACCGGGAAACTGCGCTACGGGCATCAGCTCAATGGCTGTAATACCCAGCGCCTTGAGGTAGTCTAAGCGCTCCAATAGGCCATCGAAGTTACCCTGGGAAGAGAAAGCACCTACATGTACCTCGTAAATAATGTACTCAGAAAGTGGCTTATTGGTCCATTTCATGTCGGTCCACGGGAAATCATCAAGGCGCAGGGCCTGGCTAGGACCATGTACCCCATCGGGCTGGCTCCTGGAGGCGGGGTCGGGCAACAAGGGTGCTCCATCCAAGCGGAACCAATATCGATCTCCCGGCTTCAATGTTGGCGTTTTCAAATACCAGTACTCCCTATCTACTTGGACTAGGGCCAGAGGGGCCTCATGGCCTTGTATCGTTAATTCCACAGAAAGAGCCAGCGGAGCCCATAATAGGATTTGGGCATTACCCTGTTGGTCAAAAGTTACCCCAAGACTACCTGTATTTTCATTTATTTTCATAGCCTGTATGTTCAACTACATCCGATTAACACTAGCGAAACTATTTTAAAGGGTCCCGTTAATAATATTGTACCAAGGAGATGGCACTCAGTCGAAAAAGGGAAATTTTATAGAGAGAAATGGATTTACAAGCAAGATAAAAGTAGAAATATACTTAAAATTTCAACAAATATTTACAAATTGCACATCCATCCTTTTCATTTGCCCTCATGAAACAGCATCCTTATTCAGGTGATGAAAGCCTATGGCTCGACTTCCAGTCGGGCAGTGAGCTGGCCTTGACCCAATTAATGGATCAATATATTGAACCCATGACCTATTATGGAAGGAAGCTTTCGCGCAACGACGATTTGATTCAGGATTGTATCCAGGAAACGTTTATTGAGATTTGGCAGTACCGCCAAAGCCTAAAGGCCCTTCAAGAAATAAGACCATACCTGCTTACCTGCCTGAGAAGGAAGATAGGCAAGGCGATAAAAAAGGATAACCACATATCCCTGGAAGAGAATCCTCCCACGTTGACCTTTGAGTTGGACTTCTCCATAGAGGATCGTCTCGTCAAAAACGAGGAAGAAACGCAACGCTTACAAGAACTCAACCGTCATATCAATAGCTTATCGAAGCGGCGAAAAGAAATAATCTACCTTAAGTTCTATCAAAATCTAAGCAACGAGGAAATTGCCCAGATCATGGGAGTTCGCTACCAAACCGCCACTAATTTACTTCATGAGGCCATCAGCTCCCTTCGCGAACTAATCCCCTCCAAATCAATCCTTTCGCTCCTATACACCTGGGGCTATTTATTCGCACATTAATATTTTCTAAAAAAATATTATAAAAAACAGTATAAAGTCAACATAGCGTTCCTACTGGGTATGAATAGCTCAATTGACTTTGATGAAAAATTATATCGATTACCAACTAGAGGACTTTCTGGAAGACCAAAGCTTCAGGGAATGGGTCAGGGCTGGGGGAAAAGACCAGCCAGCTACCCAGTGGCACCTATGGCTTTCGCAGCATGCAGAACAGGCCGCAATAGCGGCCACTGCGCAGGAGATCCTGTTGGCTACCGGGGTAAAGGAGCAAGCCCTCCCCGCTCAATATAAGGAACGTATTATAGAGAATACCCTTCAAAGCGTACAGGAATTGGCGCCGCATCGTAATGTATTTGGCCGTAACTGGCATTTCCCCCTTTCTATTGCGGCATCCATCGTATTGCTTATTATGGCGCTGTGGCAGTTTAATATTGGCCCATTTGGGAAGCAAGATCCTACACCATGGACCATCATAGCCAACAAAGGGGAGGGTGCCACTATAAAACCCATAGCACTGTCGGACGGGAGCACGGTATTGCTTTATCCTGGAAGTAGCCTTCACTTACCCCCCACCTTTGCCAGCAAGCAACGGGTGGTACATTTGGAGGGTAAGGCCTTTTTTGAAATTCAGAAAGACGCCAGCCGCCCATTTTACGTGCACAGCCAGGAAATGGTGACCAAGGTACTAGGTACTAGCTTTCTTATAGAAGCCTTCGAAACCGACCCTCGCTTCGAGGTCGTGGTAAAAAGTGGTAAAGTGACCGTGAGCACGGTAGAAAAGGACAGCAAAAAACAACAGGAAATAGAATTGTCGCCCAATCACCAACTGGTACTAGAGCGGGATAGACATACGATGGTAAAGAAGGTCATTACCACCGAGGAGGTACAGCGAGTAAGCCCTAATAATATTCAGAAGTTGATCTTCGAAGACAGCTCAGTGGCCTCGATTCTTCAAGTCTTAGAAAAGCGTTATGATGTAAAAATCGTTCTAAAAGGCGCTTCACTAGCGGACTGCGCATTAACGACCACTTTCAACGACGAACCTCTTTTTGAAAAACTAAAAATCATTTGTCAGGCCATCGGACCGTCGACAGATTTCAAAGTACTCGAAAATCAAATTTTAATTACCACTAAAGGATGTAATAACTAAACCCCCAGTGCCTATGCCCTAAACACCATAGAAAAAGTCAGCCATGTTCGCACCATGACTGACCCAATGATCCCCTACTGAAAACCAACAGGATGCATCCTTACAGATGCATAGGGGGACGTTTTTGCCTTATTAATTTCAAAAACATTTAAAAGTATGAAAAAAAAACTATTCAACGCTCATACCTGGAGCCAGATCATGAAAATTTCCAGCATACAGATACTGATGGCTCTCGTGCTGACCTCCGCCACCTGGGCGAATACATCGGCTCAGGAGATGCTAAAGGTTCGGGTTAATATTAGCCATAAGGAATCGAGCCTGCGTACCATCCTCAGTGAACTAAGCCAAATGACTGGGGTAAGAATCACCTATAACTCCAAGGTGGTGACACGTACGGCAAAAGCCTCTATACAGGCTACCAACAAGCCTCTTTCAGCCGTCTTAGAACAATTACTGACACCCAAAAGTATCACCTATCTAGTTTTTGACGACCAAATTGTTCTCAGAAATATGGAAAAAGCTCCGTCACCACCTAAGACGGAACAACCTATTCCTCAGGTCAAACAAATCATTTCGGGCTCGGTAACCGATGAGTCTGGAACGGCCTTGCCGGGTGTAAGCATACTGGTAAAAGGCACCCAACAGGGTACTACCAGCGATGTTGACGGGAAGTATGAGCTAAGCTTGGACAAAACGCCCGTTACGTTAGTCTTTTCCTTCGTAGGATATCTAAAAGAGGAGCTCGTGATCAACAACCAGACCCAGCAAAATGTAATCCTCCGCCCGGACACCAAGGCTTTGGACGAAATAATAGTAGTGGGTTACGGTACCCAACGTAAAATTGAAACGACCGGATCCATAGCATCTGTAAAGGCCGAGGATCTTAATCAGCTCCCCGTCACCAATGTTGCTCAGGGGCTACAAGCCAGAGTATCGGGGGTACAGATCAACCAAAACTCAGGAGCGCCAGGTGGTAACATTAGTGTCCGCATCCGTGGAACGAATTCTATTAATGGAAACTCCGAGCCACTTTATATCATCGATGGAATTCAGATATCTAATAGTGGGGGAATCAACGATGTGAGCCCATTATCTTCTATTAATCCCAACGACATAGAGTCGGTAGAGGTACTAAAAGACGCTTCCGCTTCGGCTATTTATGGTTCCAGAGCGGCCAACGGAGTAGTCCTAATCACCACGAAAAGAGGGAAAGCAGGGGCTACTAAAGTATCCTTTGAGAGCTATTATGGCGTGCAAGAAGTATCCAAAAAAATGGATGTATTAAATGCCTCCCAATTTGCACAACTAGAGAATGAGGTCTTCAAAAACAATTATTATACCGACCCTGCTTCGTTGGGTGAGGGTGTTAACTGGCAGGATCTTATCTTTAGAAAAGCTGCCATACAGAACCATCAGCTAACTATTTCTGGAGGAAGCCCTAAGACACAAATGTCCCTGTCTTTAAACTATTTCAATCAAGATGGAATCATCATCAATTCCGGTTTCAAAAGATTCTCTTACCGATTAAACCTCGACCATCAGGTCAACGATAAGCTAAAGGTGGGTACGAGCCTGATGGGTAGTTTTTCGGACAATAACGGTATCAACGCGGGAAGCACCAATATAGGGGATGCCTCCGTGGTGACTAGCAGTGTGTTGGGCGCGGCCATAGGAGCCCCTCCAACCTTACAACCCTATCGGGAAGATGGCAGTATTTTCCCCTTTGCCGAGCAGGGTAATGGACAATACCGAGAGGTAATTAACCCTTTGAATTATACCTCTATCCTTCAAAACAGAAATAGCAAAAGAGCGCTGATTAATGTTTATGGAGACTATGCCATAGCTCCTGGCCTCAACTATAGGGCTTCTTTTAATGCAGATGTTACCACTGGCCTCAATGATAGCTACTCCCCTATTTCGATCATTGCCGTCAACGACCGTAATGATAATTCGGGCTCGGCCTCTAAGTACAATTCCAATTCTTTGAATTTATTACACGAGAGTATCTTAACCTATGCCAAAACTTTCGCAGGGCAGCATAGTCTGAAATTTACGGGTCTTTATGCTTTCCAATCCCAAAAATTCAATTCAAACACCCTGAATGCCAGCGGTTTCCCCAATGATGCCACCCAAAACGAAGCCATGGAACTGGCCTTGAACCGAACCGTAAGCAGTTACCGTAGCTTAGAAAGGCTCGACTCTTATATGGGACGGGTCAACTATGGCTTCAAGGAACGTTATTTCCTGGATCTTACTGCCAGAATGGATGGATCCAGCAAATTCGGCGCCAATCATAAATATGGTTTCTTTCCGGCCATTTCGGCTGCATGGCGAATCATCGAGGAGCCATTTTTACAGGACGTCAGCTGGCTGACCGACCTTAAGCTCCGTGCTAGCTATGGTATTACTGGAAATGCAGGAGGTATCTCTCCTTATAACTCTCTGGCTACTGTATCATCGGGAGGTGGTTATAATTTCAATAACGCCTATCAAACGGCCATACGCCCTTCAGGGATCGCCAATCCAGATTTAAGATGGGAGAAGTCGGCACAAAGTAACTTTGGGTTGGATATTAGCTTACTAAAAAACAGGGTCTCTGTAATCATAGACCTTTATCATAAGCGGACCAACGACCTGTTATATATCAAAACCCTACCATTATCGTCGGGCTACGCCAGTATCACGGGCAATTACGGATCCCTAGAAAATAAAGGATTCGAATTTGCCACCAATGCGGTCTTGATCGATGGGCCCCTAAAATGGACCGTCAATGGTAACTTTACCGTTAACCGAAACAAAGTTTTGGACCTGGACGGTGGAACTACCGACGAACGCTTTATTACCAACTACACCATCCTAAAAGTGGGTCAGCCGTTGGGTATGTTCAAAACCTATGTATTTGATGGAATCAATCAAACTGGAGAAGCGATCCTCCCTGGCTATGACGGTCGCCTAGGTGGCCACAAGGTCAAGGACCTCAATGACGATGGGGTGATTAATTCTAGCGATCAAACCATTACCGGTAATCCTAACCCCAAATTTATCTACGGATTTTCGACCAACTTAGCCTACAAGAACTTCGACTTTGCCGCATTCTTCGCTGGGAGCTATGGAAACGACATCTTAAATGCCAGCAGGCTTTCCTTCGAAAACCCATTGGGACAACGGAATTTATATGCGGGCGTCGTGGATCGGTGGACTCCCGACAACCCCAGCAACCAATACGTAAGCCCACTCGTTGCCGGCCGACTGCCGATCTCCAACTACCCTGTTGAAGATGGATCTTATCTGCGTTGTAAGAACCTAATGTTGGGATATACCATCCCTAACCTAAAGAGCATCAGTAGGCTGCGCGTATACGTAAGTGCCAACAATCTCTTTACGTTCACCAAGTATACTGGCTTCGACCCGGGTGTCAATACCCATGCGGGATCTAACACCACTATTGGGATCGACAACTTGGTATACCCTCAGGCCAAATCGATATTGGGTGGTCTTCAGCTTACTTTTTAGCAGTCAAAACTTGAAATATCATGAAAAAATCATATAAAAAAATCTATACGGCTCTTGCCTCCTGCTGCATCGTACTAGGAATGGGAGCTTGCCAATTAGAAGAGGAGGTATACTCTTCCATATTTACGGAAACGTTCTATAAAACATCCTCCGACGCCGAAAAGGGGCTTATTGCCGTTTACGATTCCTTTGGACAGCTATATGCAGCCCCGGCAGCTATTATGGTGCCCGAGTACAGTGGGGACCAAATCTACCCACGCGGGGTGGTAGGTAGAAACTCCCTCACTTTGTTTTCAGTGGAACCTACTTACACCGTCCAAAAGAGTGCAGGAAGGACATTTGAATCCCCTCAGCATCTATGGTCGAGCTCCTATAGCGGAATCGAAAAAGCCAACTGGATTATCGCCAAAGTGCCCGATGCCACCATGGACGAAACCCGTAAAAAACAAATCATCGGGGAAGCGTACTTTTTGAGAGCCTTTTTTCACTGGACCTTAACCAAGAACTTCGGAGAAGTGGTGATTAAAACTGCTCCAAGTTATTCGGAAGAGGAGGCGTTTGTAGAAAAAAGCACAATCCCGGAGGTTTATAAGCAAATTTATAGCGATCTGGATCAAGCCGCTCAATCGGGCCTACCCTCCTACCCTGCGGTAGAAAAAGGAAGGCCCTCCAATGAAGCAGTGTCGGCCCTTTATGCCAAGGTGGCCCTTTATAATAAAGACTGGGCTACGGCCTTGTCTAAGGCAAAGGCGGTGATCGCTTCGGGCAAGTATCAACTGATGGCCAGCGTACCAGACCTTTACAGCTACCTCAAAGAGGATGATGCCCGAAAGGAAAACATATGGGCCTATGAGGCCGACCCGATTAGCCCTGGTAACTCGCACCAGCTGATTGGCCTATGTGGACCATCGGGTAGTGCAGGAGTGGAATATGCCAGAACCTCCTATGGCTCCATGTTTGCCTATATGTCCTTTTATAATTCCTTTGACCCTGCCGATAAGCGCCGACAGATGCTCGACACCACTTACCTAAACAAATCGGGGCAATGGGTGGCTCAAAAGGACATCACACCAATTACGACGGATGGGGTATTGATCAAAAAATACCAAGACCCTGTCTCTACTACGGGCACCATTCCCAATATCCCTGTTCTGCGTTTGGCAGATATGTATTTGATAGCTGCCGAAGCGGAAGCGGAATTGAACGGTGCTAGTTCGGAAGCATATTCACTGATACAGGTGATTCGGGATAGGGCCGGACTCGACGCTCTACCTACGGGCATGACCAAGGACCAGTTTATCAAGGCGGTCATTCAGGAAAGGGCTTGGGAATTCTTCGGCGAAGGCGATCGCTGGTACGACCTCTCCCGCACCGACCAGTACCAAGAGGTGGTTTCTAAGGCGGTTAACTCGGTTTATCCCGAACGCCCCATTCAGAAAAAAAACAAGTACTTCCCCATCCCACAGGATGAAATCAATGCCAATCCCAAATTGACTCAAAATACCGACTGGCTTTAATCCACGATGTATAAACTCCCTCCCATGGGCCCTCTCCAAGCAGAGGGTTCAGCTGGGAAGGAGTCCAACTTAAATCCAAATCAGGCTATGAAAAGATATTGGGGCTTTCCATCTGGGCTGTTCGTTTTTATGATGATGTTATGGGGCCAACCGGCGTATTCCTCCACGCCGTCGGGTCCCCTTGACAAAGGCATACCGACTATTCGCGAATTCCAAATCACAGAAAACGACACCCTGAGCTATACCCTCAAACTGGCTTTTGATGAGTCGGGGAGGCCACAATATTTCTACCGGAATATTTTCACACCGGTTTGCTATACCAACGAATGCAAGCCGGTGTATATCAACTTCTATTGGGACCTGTTGGGAAACTACCAACGCTTTGACCTACCAAAAGGAAAAATCCTTACCAAGGTTGACCATGATCCCTTTATGGAGGAAGATTACCAGAAGCTGCAGGAAATTCTTAGCAAGGAGAACTCCATATTTATCGATCTTGAAATGAATGATTTGATCGTGGAAGGCACCGACGATCTCAGCGATTCGGTAGACACCAAGTCGGGAGCTACACTTAAAACCATTAAGAATGAGATTATCGATGGGGCAGTTTACACTTGCTTTACTTTATGGAAAATTGCCCATGGCAAGATAGCAGAGGTGATTCCAGGCCTCATTCACGAATATGAGGATGATATGCTGATTCACGAATTTTTAAGGAGTTCGAATCATCATTACCAAAACTGGGCCTTAGACCGCCTCTTCGATTCCCAGGGAAAAGTCAGAGATACCTTTTCAGAGGACCTCATGGGGGTGATGTCGGGAAAAAATATATTCACCGCCAAACAGGCATGGACGCGCGTGAACCCCTCCTTTTTTGAAAATCCTAACCGCCAGCAATGGCTAGTAAGATCATTTGACAGCGTTCCCTATTCTACCCAGTTGGTAATCCTCGACAAGCTGCCAAAGATTAGGTTTCAAGATGGGGTGCTAGCCCGCTGGATCGACCGGCTGCCAAGCTCGAACCGAGAACAAAGAGAAGGCCTGGTAGAAATGCTTAAAGCACAGGATCTATCTAGTCGCTCACAACAACAGTTACTGGCCTTTTTGGACCGTAACGATGCCGCCTTGACACAGAGCTGCCTGGCCGTTCTGGAACAAGTGGAGCACCCCGACCCAAGAATAATACAAAAGCTAAAAGAATACTAACCTATTCCTAAACCCTAGCTTTTTTTAGCTAAATAATTCCTTTACATCAAAACATTTATCGTTATGTTCAAATTCTTAGGTTACCTCTTCCTAATGGGGTACATTCTGATACCGGCTTCTATGGCCCAAAATCATGTTTTTGTAGAAGCCGAATCCTTCGACAACAAAGGGGGTTGGGTAATCGACCAGCAATCTTTCGCCGTTATGCAATCCTCCTACCTGATGGCCCATGGCATGGGCGAGCCTGTGAGCGATGCCAGTACCACCGTACAATTCCCCAAGGCGGGCACCTACCAAATGTGGGTACGGACCAAAGACTGGGCCCCCTATCCAAAAGGCCCCGGACAATTCCAGATGTCGATCGATGGCAAGCCCCTCCCCACCGTGTATGGTGCCAGTGGTAATGACGAATGGAAATGGTACAAAGGGGAACGTATTACTGTAAAGCAATTGCAGGTAAAGCTCGCCATCCAAGACCTTACGGGTTTTAATGGACGTTGTGACGCCATCCTGTTTACCGAATCTACAGACTTTACCCCGCCCAACACCCTGGACGAACTCACCGCATTTCGTAAAAAGCAGCTAAAGCTTTCCGATCAGCCTATGGAAGCCGGTCATTTCGACCTCGTAGTGGTGGGTGGCGGAATAGCGGGTACTACGGCGGCCATCTCTGGCTCCCGGCTAGGCCTCAAAGTGGCCCTCATACAGAACCGTCCCGTATTAGGCGGCAATAATAGCTCGGAAGTACGCGTCCATTTAATGGGTGATATTGATAAAAATCATTATCCCAAATTGGGGAGAATCGTCAGAGAGCTCGATAATGGTGACCCTGGCAATGGTAACCCGAATGCCAAAGAATATGGAGATGCACGGAAAATCGCCATCGTTAAGGCCGAGAAAAACATCAGTTTATTCCTAAACACCCACGTATACCGTCTTGAAAAACAACAAGATATCATCACCGCTGTGATAGGAAGGGACATAGCCACCAACCAGGAGATACGTTTTACGGGTTCATTTTTCTCTGACTGTACCGGCGATGGTACCCTGGGTTATTTGGCCGGTGCCGATTTCAGGATGGGGCGGGAAAGCCAAGCCGAAACCGGCGAATCGCTAGCCAGTACCAAGGCCGACGATTTCACTTTAGGAACCTCAAACCTTTGGGCGTCCACCCCCCGCGACTCTGTATCCACCTTCCCCCGTTTGCCTTGGGCGCTTCAATTTTCGGACGAATACCATATCGACGAGCCCCAGTCCGACTGGCAGTGGGAAACAGGATTTGGGAATTATAATACCATTACCCAAGCCGAACAAATCCGGGATCATAACTTACGCGCCATTTACGGAAACTGGTCGTACCTCAAAAACAACAAGGCAGAGAAGTATGCCAAACATAAACTGGCCTGGGTAGCCTATATCGGTGGAAAACGAGAATCGCGCCGAATTTTAGGAGATCATATTCTTAACCAAATGGACGTTCAAGAAGGAAAATTCTATAAGGATGGCACCGTAACCGCCACTTGGACCATTGACCTGCACTTCCCGGACAAGAAAAACAGCCAGTATTTCGAAGGTCAAGAGTTTTTTGCTGGCACCAAGCATATTAGGGTAGCTCCTTATACCATTCCTTACCGTTGCCTCTACTCTCGGAATATCCAGAATCTTTTTATGGCCGGTAGAAATATCAGTACCACCCACGTCGCCTTTGGAAGTACCCGCGTTATGCGAACCTGCGGTATGATGGGCGAAGTGGTAGGAATGGCCGCTTACGTAGCCAAAAAACATAATACCACTCCCAGGGGTGTATATCAGGATTATTTAAGCGACCTGCTGGTGCTCGTAAAAGACGAACCCACTCCACAACCCTAATCCAAAAATTATAGATGCTAAGACCCAATGCTATGGATTCGGTTGGTATATTCGAACTATGAATATCGTCCATACTATTTTCATTAAATGCCTTATCTTGCCATTCATGCTGCTTTCCCCTATGCTGGGGAGGGCAGCAGCTGGCGATATACCCTTGGTTACCCTAGAAGGGGAAACCCAAGGGACGACTTACCATCTTAAATATTACGACCAAGAAGCCCGAAACTATAAAGGCGCTATCGACTCCATCCTGTTGGCATTTGACCGCTGCCTATCCCTCTATCGGCCCGATTCGGAAATTTCGCGCTTCAACCGCTCCGACCAGCATACTTTCGAATCCCCCTTTTTTTACCCGATACTGCTCAAATCGCGTGAGGTATACGAGCAAACCCAAGGGGCTTTTGACCCTACCATTTTCCCCTTAGTAGAAGCTTATGGTTTCGGGCCCAATCGAAAACACCAGGTATCGGAAGTGATCCTTCAGGAAATACTTCCCCTAGTGAATTTCGATCGCATACACTTCGATTCCATTTCGGTACGAAAAGAACACCCAGGTATTCGCCTAGATTTCAATGGAATAGCCCAAGGCTACTCCGTGGACCTTTTGGCGATGTTCCTAGAGAAACAAGGTATTCATCGTTATATGGTCGAAATAGGCGGGGAGATACGTTGCCAGGGGAAAAAAGAGAATGGCAAGCCATGGATGGCCGGGATAGAGGACCCCACCCGCCCCAGCAGGCTCATCGCCACCCTTCCCCTCTTAGACCGCTCCTTGACCACCTCAGGAAACTACCGCAACCATTTCGTGCACAACGGGCGTCTCTATAACCATATCATTAACCCTAAGACGGGAGATATGGAGTCCAGCAATATATTGAGTGTAACGGTACTCGCCAATGATGCCATTACGGCCGATGGGTACGACACACCGCTATTCCTAATGGGGGTAGCGCAAAGTATAAGGTTTATTCGCGAAAGGAAGGATCTAGAAGTTTATCTCGTTTATACCGACGACCAAGGGCAGCTGCAGACCTATGTGAGCCCTGGCCTAAAGGAGATCATCCAAGAAAAAAGGTAATCTCATCTTCATTTTTCTTGGATAAATAGGCGGGTCTGTAAAAAAACATATAACCAATTCATACGTAACTCCTGCAAGGATTGGCTCTAAAGACCTATCACACTCCAAAATAGCGCGAAGAATAACCATATTCCGATCAAGGGTAGATGGACAAGCAACAAATTTCCGCCAGCAGATTCCTTTGAATAATAATAATTACCCTTTATCTTTGCCGCAAGCCTAATACCTAGCAAATGAACAGTTTGCTATTTTTATTAAGCTATTACTCTATAAGATTACTATACTAAATAGACTTGAAGGCAGCAACCGATCTATCCCCAACCGAAGACAAGGGTGAACTTCACGAATTTGAAACGATACCCGTAGTAGTTATTGCTACAGGAAATATCGAGGAAGACCGTCGCCTAGCCGCTATAGCCAGGGGCAACGGCCAAAAGGTGCTTCTTACCAACCTGCCTCAGGAATCGGACCTAATCGTCAACAGTCCGCGACCGACCCCCGAAAGCCGACAAACTACTAGCCCCCTCAGTGGTAAGCCATTCAGTTGGGACTTGGTACAGAAAAAAATATGGGCAGCGACCTTCCGGCCCCGCACTGGGACCGAAACAGCCATGAATATCTTTGCGGCCATAGCCCTGATGATCATCGGCCACGTGCTATTTACCTATGTTACTTTCGACCGGCTCACGTTGGTATGGAACGAACTGTCGGTAAGTGAAGAGTTCTTCTATTTTTTAATGGCGGGCTTTATCGCCCAAATGATCGACGGGGCTTTGGGAATGGCCTATGGGGTTACGGCCTCCACCTTTTTGCTGACCATTGGCGTCCCGCCTGCGGCGGTCAGTGCAAGTGTACATACTTCCGAAATTTTCACCAGTGGGGTTTCGGGTTATATGCACCTAAAATTTGGAAACGTTAACAGCAAACTATTTAAGAAAATCCTTATCCCCGGTGTAATTGGGGCTATTACGGGGGCTTACCTAGTGTCGTCCTTGGAACAATATATTTATATCATCAAGCCTTTGGTCGCGCTTTATACCCTTATATTGGGAATTCTTATCATACAGAAAGCGTTAAAAAAACGGGTTGAAAAGCGACCCATAAAGAAAATAGGATGGCTGGCATGGGCTGGCGGAACACTCGACTCCATCGGCGGAGGCGGCTGGGGGCCTATCGTCACCTCGACGCTTATTGCCAGAGGCCGTCACCCAAAGTATACCATTGGCTCGGTGAACCTAGCCGAATTTTTCGTTTCCTTGGCCAGTTCCGTTACCTTTATTACTTTAATTGGGTTTTCGCATTGGCAGGTGGTATTAGGACTTATATTGGGTGGGATGACCGCCGCTCCTATCGCAGTCAGCCTGTCGCGACGACTACCCATCAAAACCATGATGATCCTGGTAGGTACTATCGTGATCATAGTTAGTTTGAGAATTATTTACATGGTCTGGTTTGGGCATTAACAGCACCAAAACAAACCGATTACAACAATACCTTTGCCATACGCCTTAGGCCCCATTGAATGAAAAAGCAAACCAAAGCGGTGAGGACGCAAACCACCAAGACACAGTACCGGGAGCACTCTACTCCCCTATTCCTTACCAGCAGCTTCACTTTCGAAACTGCCGAACAGGGGAAAGCCTTATTCGACGAAACCGAACAAGGAAACCTTTACTCCAGATTTTCGAACCCCTCAGTTCAGGAATTTGTAGATAAGGTGTGTATGATGGAAGAGTGTGAGGAGGGCGTAGCCACGGCTACCGGCATGGCGGCCGTATTTGCGAGCATGGCCGCATTACTGCAAAGTGGAGACCATATTTTAGCAAGTCGTGCCCTTTTCGGTTCGGCTCACCAGATCATAACTCAAATCCTGAGCAAATGGAATATTAGCTATACCTACCTGGAATCGACGGCTACAGAACAAGAATGGGAAGCGGCCATATTGCCCAATACCAAAATGGTATACCTAGAAACTCCCTCTAACCCTGGCCTCGACCTAGTGGACCTAGAGATGATCGGTAAGCTCTGTAAAAAGCATGGACTTATTTTTAACGTCGACAATTGTTTCGCTACCCCATGTCTGCAAATCCCAGCACAATATGGTGCCGACCTGGTCGTACATTCGGCTACCAAGTTTATGGACGGACAGGGGCGAGTACTTGGGGGAATCGTAGTTGGTAAAAAAGAATACATCAAGGACATTCGTTTTTTCTGTCGCCAAACGGGTCCCTCCATGTCTCCTTTCAATGCATGGGTGTTAAGCAAAAGTTTGGAGACCTTAGAGCTACGCATGGAAAAACACTGTGCTAATGCACTTGAACTGGCCCAGGCTTTGGATGCTCATGAGTCGGTAAAAAGGGTCAATTATCCCTTCCTTCCCTCCCATCCGCAACATACCCTGGCCCAACAACAGATGACAGCAGGCGGTGCGGTCATCACCATAGAACTGGAGGGTGGCTTTAGCAGGATTTCGGCCTTTATGAAGGCACTGAAAATCGCAACGCTGTCGTCGAACCTAGGAGATACCCGTACCATCGTGACCAACCCTTATACCACCACCCACGCCAAGCTTAAAGAGGAAGACAAACTATCCTTGGGCATTACTCCAGGGTTGTTACGTATTTCGGTTGGACTAGAACATATAGAAGACCTGATTGAAGACTTTACCCAAGCAGCAGCAATATCGGCCCAATAAGCCATTTTGGAAAGATTACATATGATGAATACAACAATAGAAGACTTACAAGCGGCACTGGCAGGAAAAAATGAAACCGAATCTTTGGCCCTGCTGGCCGACCTATTTCCTGGCCAAATCGTATTTTCCTCTAGCCTAGGCTATGAGGACCAGGTGATTACCGATTTTATATTAAAGAATAAAATCGATATCGAAATTTTCAGCCTCGATACAGGACGGCTATTTAATGAAACTTATATGACCTTGCAAAAGACCAACAACCGGTACGATGCCAAGATCAAAATATATTACCCACAGACCGCCGCAGCAGAAAATTTGGTGAGCACCAAAGGCCCATTGAGTTTTTATGAATCGGTAGAAAACCGTAAGGAATGTTGCTTTATCCGTAAAGTGGAACCCTTGAATCGCGCCTTGAAAGGTGCCAAAATATGGGTGACTGGTATTCGGGCTGAGCAGTCGGGCAACCGCCACGACATGCCCCAGCTAGAATGGGATGAGGCCCACCAACTTTTTAAGTTCCACCCTATACTGCATTGGAGCTTCGAGGAGGTAAAAGAGTACGTCAAGTCCAATGGGATCCCTTACAACCCCTTGCACGACAAAGGCTTCGTAAGCATAGGTTGCGCGCCATGTACCCGGGCCATACAGGAAGGTGAAGACTTCCGTGCAGGCCGATGGTGGTGGGAAGATGAATCTAAAAAAGAATGTGGCTTACACGCTAAATAATTGCGGGTCACCCAAAGGATCCATCCCTTGTGGAGGTCCGAATAATTAATGAAAGTGTAAATAACAAATTGAGATTATGAATTTTGATTATCTGGATCAGTTAGAGGCGGAGGCCATCTATATCATGCGTGAAGTCGCAGGCCAGTTCGAACGCCCGGCATTGCTATTTTCGGGTGGGAAGGACTCCATTACCCTGGTACGTCTGGCTCAAAAGGCCTTTGCTCCTGGCAAAATACCCTTCCCCCTGGTACACGTAGACACGGGGCATAACTTTGTGGAGGCCACAGATTATCGCGACATGTTAGCGGAAAAAACGGGCTCCAAATTGATCGTAAGATATGTAGAGGACACCATCAAAGCCAAGGGCTTGGAAGAACCTACCGGTAAAAATGCCAGCCGTAACTGGCTGCAAACATTTACCTTGTTGGACACCATCGAGGAATTTGAATTTGACGCCTGTATTGGTGGTGCCCGCCGCGACGAGGAAAAGGCCCGTGCCAAAGAACGTATCTTCTCGTTTAGAGACGAGTTTGGTCAGTGGGATCCAAAACGCCAACGCCCGGAGCTATGGAACCTTTTCAATGGAAGGATTCATAAAGGGGAGAACGTACGGGTATTCCCTATTTCGAACTGGACAGAACTTGACGTTTGGGCTTATTTAAAAAGAGAGGGAATAGAACTACCCTCTATCTATTTTGCACACCAAAGAGAGCTCATCCTTCGCGACGGACGGTTGTTGAACAACACCCCCGTCATAGAAAGTGACCCCGAAGATCAAATTGTGACACGCCAAGTGAGGTTCCGTACCGTAGGCGATATGACCTGTACCGCTGCAGTGGAGTCGTCGGCCGCAACCATCGAAGAGGTGATCGCCGAGATTACCGTTTCCCGTATCAGCGAACGTGGGGAAACGCGAATTGACGATCAACAAACAGAAGCCGCCATGGAAGACCGCAAAAAAGGTGGATACTTCTGATACAATTCGAAAAGGCCCTCTCTGAGCCATAGTTGCAAACATTAAAATTACTTCAAAGTGGATTTACTAAGATTTATAACGGCAGGTTCCGTCGATGACGGTAAAAGTACCCTCATCGGACGTCTGCTTTTCGATACCAAAAATATATTGGCCGACCAAATGGAGGCCATTGAAAAAGCCAGTAAAACGCGTAATGCAGGTGAAATTGACCTGGCCTTATTGACCGACGGCTTGCGTTCGGAACGCGAACAGGGCATTACCATCGATGTGGCCTACAAGTATTTTCAAACTCCCAATCGGAAGTTTATCAGTATAGATGCTCCAGGTCATATCCAATATACCCGTAACATGGTGACGGGTGCCTCTAACGCCGACCTAGCCATTATCCTGATCGATGCCCGTCATGGAGTGTCCGAACAGACCCGCCGTCACTCCCTTATCGCCTCAATGTTGGGAATCCCGCATGTGGCAGTAGCCATCAACAAAATGGACCTAGTAGGGAATTCCGAAGACGTTTTCCTTAAAATAGCCTCTGATTATAAGGAACTGGCTAAGAAACTAAACATCAAGGACCTTACCATCATTCCAGTTAGTGCCCTTATAGGAGATAATATCGTGGAGCGGTCGACCAATATGCCCTGGTACACCGGTGAAACCCTGCTCTCGGTGCTCGAAAACGTAAATGTCCTAAAAGACTATAACAGCGAAGACGGTCGTTTTTCGGTACAATATGTGGTGCGTCCTCAAACCGAAGCCCTTCACGATTACCGCGGCTACGCAGGAAGAGTGCAGAGCGGAACCTTTAAAAAGGGCGATTCTATCAAAGTGCTCCCTTCTGAATTCGAAAGTAAAATTGCAAAAATTGAGTTTGGAGGAAACGAAGTAGACCAAGCTACTGTTTTAGAGTCTGTGACCATATTACTTGAAGACGATATTGACATCAGCCGTGGAGACACCATCGTGTCGGCCAACAGCGCACCCATCGTAAGTCAAGATATCGACGCCTTGATCTGCTGGATGGACGACAAAAAACAGCTGAAACCCGGCAATAAATATGTGCTTCAGCATGGCACCGCCAGAACACGCTGCTCAGTACGCGGAATCGACTACCAAATTGATATCAGCACTTATGAGCAGCAAGACGAGGTGGACAGCCTAAAACTTAACGATGTAGCCAAAGTGGTTCTGCGTACGGCACAACCTATTGCCTACGACCCTTATCAAAGCAACCGGGCTACAGGCGCAGCCATATTGATCGACGAGACTTCCAATATTACCGTGGGAGCTTGCATGATCGAGTAACCCTCACCCCGACGACAATCGGTTCATACCGGTTGTTGTCAGGGGAATATAATTATAACCGTATATTTATACTATACTAATCCGATAGACAAAAGGAAAATTACTATGAGCGAATTAATCATTTCTGATAAAGTTTCCCCCGCTGCTAAAAGGGATATCCTTGACCTTAATAATAGAATACAGGGCTTTTATAGCGGAGAAACTCCTGAGGAGGCTTTCCGTAAGTTTCGCCTTACCCGTGGAGTATACGGCCAACGCCAACCCGGGGTGCAGATGATCCGTATCAAATTGCCTTTTGGCCGTATCACGGCAGAGCAGCTGGTAAAAATTGCCGATACATCCGATAAATATGCTACTGGAAATTTGCATGCCACTACGCGGCAAGACATTCAGCTTCACTTCGTAAAACTCGCCGACTCACCACAGCTGTGGGCCGACCTGGAAGAGGCGGGCATCACTTTGAAAGAGGCCTGTGGGAACACCATCAGAAATGTAACGGGTTCGGCAGAGGCTGGAATCGACCCCAATGAGCCTTTCGACGTGTCGCCGATGGCTTATAATATTTTCTCTTATTTTCTACGGAACCCTATCTGCCAAGATATGGGGCGTAAGTTTAAGATATCCCTTTCCTCTTCTGCCAAAGATTCGGCGTTCTCTTTCATCCACGATGTGGGACTAATCGCCCAAAATGGCACCAACGACCAGGGAGAAACGGTAAGAGGGTATACGGTATATGTAGGTGGCGGCTTAGGAGCCCAGCCATTCTCGGCTCAGAAAGCCTTCGATTTCCTTCCCGAAGAGGATGTGATTCCATTTATTGAGTCAGTGCTAAGGGTGTTTGACCGCTATGGCGAACGAGTACGTCGCCACAAGGCCCGTATGAAATTCCTGCTCAACGATATAGGCCTAGAGTCCCTATTAGAAAGGGCTCGTGAGGAACATAAAGCCCTTAAAAACAAGAAATTTCAGATCTCCCAAACGATACCTTTCGATATCAGCGAAGCGTACACCGACAGGGCTTCCCTTACAGAAACAGAAATACTGACCCTGGCTCAGCAGCAGGTGCAAGCTGACGAGCTTGTTGACTTCGAAAAATGGTTAAAAACCAACGTATTCGAACAGAAGCAAAAAGGGTGGTATGGCGTGAATCTTCGGGTGCTACTCGGCGATATGAACTCCGATACCGCTCGTTCTTTGGCGGCCATCGTGAAAGACCTAGCCGGCAACGACATTCGGGTAACGGTAAACCAGGGCTATTTGCTTCGTTTCGTAAAAGGCGAAGATCTACCCACTCTTTATCTTAAATTAAAGGCCTTAGGCCTAGCCAATCCTGGCTTCGACAGCACGGCCGACATCACCACTTGCCCAGGAACCGACACTTGTAACCTGGCTATTTCGAGCAGCTATGGTATTACCCGTGCCTTGGAAGATGTGATGCATAAGGAGTTTCCGGAGATGATCTATAACCAAGATATCAAAATAAAGATCAGTGGATGTATGAACGGTTGTGGGCAGCATAACGCCTCCAATATCGGCTTCCATGGTAGCTCTATAAAAAAAGGCAAACTAGTTTTACCCGCCTTGCAGGTACTACTAGGAGGTGGATTTACGGGTGACGGCATAGGGCTTATTGGCGACAAGGTCATTAAGGTACCTACCAAACGTGGCCCCGAAGCCCTACGTGTCCTCTTTAACGATTTCGAAGCCAACGCTTTTGAAGGTGAATATTTCAACCAGTACTACCAGCGCCAAACCAAAAACTATTTCTATCAACTGCTGAAGCCCTTGGCCGACTTGACGGAAGTTCAGGACGACGAATTCCGGGACTGGGATCACGATGAGCTATTTAAGACCGAAGTAGGTGTTGGGGAGTGTGCGAGTGTATTGGTGGATTTGGTAGGAACTACCCTGATAGAAGCTAAGGAAAAACTGTCGCTGGCCGAAGAAAACTTTGAATCCAAGGTATGGGCCGATGCGATTTACCATGCCTATAACGTACTCATTACAGGCGCCAAAGCCTTGTTGATGACCACCGACGTGTCGACCAACACGCAATATGGGATTGTCAACGACTTTGAGACCCATTTTGGAAAGGCCTTCCAATATGAAGTCCCAGCAGCCTTCGCCTTGCCCGAAGCCACGGAGACTCCTTTCAAATCGCTGGTGTTCAGCCTCAACAAGTTTGAACCTACGGAGGCTTTTGCTAGCTATTATATCGCTACTGCCAGTAAATTCCTTACGTTTGTAAACGACACCCGTGAGGCTCAGCTTCAAGAAACCGGAGAACCCACATTGAAAGAGCTGACTTTCGGCCAGGATAGCTAATAATGGCTATAGGCCAGTCATGGGCCTTTCTAATATTATCGCCAAAATAAATGAATGGACAACGGGAAGTTTTCCCGTTGTCCCACTTGCTAAGATGAAACTTACCTTGATAGGCGCCGGTCCCGGCGACCCCGAACTCATCACCCTAAAAGGGGTGAAGGCCTTGCAAAAAGCCAAAGTAGTCCTTTATGACTCCCTGGCTCACCCCGACTTGCTGGAGTATTGCCCTCAGGATTGCGTAAAAATATTGGTGGGAAAGCGTTTTGGTAAGACCAGTTGTGGACAAGACGAGATAAATGCCCTTATTGCCGAATATGCCCAGTTATATGGAGAGGTTGTCCGACTTAAAGGCGGAGATTCATTTGTATTTGGACGGGGTTATGAGGAGCTCGCCTTTGCCGCCCAACAAGGTATTAGTACGGTGATTATCCCTGGAATATCTAGCAGCTATGCCGCACCGGCTCTGGCAGGCATACCAGTCACCAGCCGTGGGCTCAGCGAAAGCTTCTGGGTGGTGACGGGCACTACCAAAAACCACTCTTTGTCCAAAGATGTCCATTTGGCGGCACAGTCTACCGCTACCGTGGTGATCCTGATGGGGCTCCATAAACTGGAAGAGATCGTGGAGATTTATGCCTCTTTAGGTAAATTGGACGAAGCTATATCCATCATTCAAAATGGTACCTTGCCACACCAAAAAGTGGTTACCGGAAAAATAAGCAATATCGTGGCCTTGTCCAATATCGCCGAAATGGCCTCTCCTGCCATCATCGTCATTGGCAAAGTAGCAGCCCTCCCCGACCAGTCGGCCGACCAAATAGCGGCTATGATAATAGCCTCAGAAACGAAGCATTAATGCACCCTTCTGAACCTGCCTACACCATCCTATTGGCATAACTTTTGAAGTACAGACTGTATTCATTAAAACTTACAGCCATGACCAAATACTCAAAAAAAGCCAGTGAAAAGGTAGCTGAAAACCTTCATGAACTTAAGGAAGGAAAGCTAAAATCGGGAAGCGGCAAAAAAGTCACCTCCCGCAAACAAGCCATAGCCATTGGGCTTTCAGAAGCCCGTAAAGAAGGCGCTAAAGTTCCAAAGAAAAAGGAGGATTAGCGGTGGTACTTAGTCCCATTTTAACCAAAATGAGCTAAAAATATTGACCCGGTTGGAAACCCGGTTGGAAACCCGGTTGGAATTATTAAAAGGTAAAGCCCGACTTTTGTCGTGGACCAACTCCTTAAAAAACAAAAAAGGCTACTGATCGTAAAATCGGAAGCCTTTTTTGCTTAAAATAGTTTTAAGGCTTTTAATTCCTTATTAAATTATTCGGATTATGATGACTTTGATGTCAGAAGTGGAACTTATGATAATAGAAAGTTAGTCATATTTACAATAATAAAAATACTTTACAATTCCTTTTAAGAAAAGGCTCAAGCTGCTATTTTACTCGAAACACTTTAAGCCAATATATTATTAGCTGGCCTCCATAATATGCTAATCAATTATGTAATCCATTGGCTGGAAAAAGCATTTTTTATACCAAAAGTTACTTCTAGAAGCGGTAATTCCCTTGGGAAGGAAATGAATTGAAGGAAACTCAAGAATCGGGTTAGAGGAATGACCAAGGTGTCGATTATAAATATAACGGTTTACTGCGGAACAGCATTGGCCCAAATCCTGGTTTGAAAAGATTTGGGCCAATAAATTCAAGATAAAGAATCAGTAAGTATACTTATCGACCAAAGACTGGATCTTGGCTCGATCCAACCCCAATTCCCTTTCTAGCATGGCTGCAACTGAACCATATTTTTCCTTAATTGCATGAAGGCTAGCTTGGATATATTGGGGTTTAACTCCCGCCAATGCTTCGGCTATCTCCGGTTTTATTCCTTTCATCATCGGATTTTTCATAAAGGCATCCACAGTATACCGATTGGAAAGGGTATATTCATCGATAATCGTCTGCTCAGGAACATTCAGGGCCGACAGGATCAAGGCCGAAGCAAGCCCGGTTCGGTCCTTGCCGGCGGTGCAATGAAATAAAAGGGCTTCCCCGTAACCATTTTCGAGTAACTCGTCGAATAGAGGTTGGTAGTCCTTAGCACCTAAAGCCATCGCCTCGTAAAAACCCGCAAAAATATTTTCTACCGATGATGCTGTGGCCGAAGGATCCATAACTACTTGCATAAATTTGGCCATGTCCTTTCCGTCGGACGTGCCAATTGGAGTATGTATACGATTCATGGCGTATTCCTTCGGATAGCGATCGGGACTCTTTTCAATTTCGGAGTCATTTCTAAAATCTACCACGTCTTTGATGTTTAATCTTCCTATAATTTGAAGATCTTGGCCTGAAAGCTGCCCCATGTCACCGCATCGGAACAGAGTATTCCAACGAACCGTCCTTCCATCCATTGTTCTCAATCCACCGAGATCCCTAAAGTTGGGTGTACCAGCCATAGGAATTCTTCTTTCCGAAAAGACAATGGTGTCTTTTTGGTGCACAGCTGCATAAAAAATCCGATTCTGTGGATCAGCTGATTGCACAATGGGTTCCCCTTTCCAGGTAGCTATTTTACTTTTCCAATTAATGGAATTGATGGAGGTCCCACTAAATAGTTTCCATTCTACCGACTCCGTTGAGTTTATGGTATAGTTACCAAGGCTGTCACGCACTGCCCAAATTCTCTCGGAAGGCAAGTTGCTCTGTTGCGCAAAGGCAAAAACTGGGGTAACAAGAAAAACACTCAAAATGAACTTTAACATAATATAATAAGGTTTGAAAAACTTAATATGGATGATTGGGTTGGATTGTATACGAGCGCGTAGTCCATGCGCACCGACCTTAAAATAAATTCCATCGAAGGCCTGCCTGTCCTCTAATCGAGTACCATTCCTTGGAAGTTAACCTCCGTGAGTCATTGCCAAGGTACATTACCAAGGGTTGATTGGTAAGGTTGTTAATTTCAACAAAAAATCGGAGTTTGGGCGTTATGGCATAGGCGCCAGAAAAATCTACTGTGAAATTTTTACCCGAATGCGTATAAAAATCAGGACCCAGTTGCTGGTTAATGGCTTCTACTGAAGTACCTCTAAAATTACCAGCCACACGCATCATGAGCCCATTACGTTCATAGAACAATATGGCGTTGAACATATCCTTCGACTGGTTGGGCAATCTGGTCTTATCCATAGTCGTTGTCGATTCATCCACACTGCGAGGCACTTCGACCTGTGAATCGATACGGGTATAATTAAACTCAACTCCTAAGCCACTTAGTATCCCAGGCAAATTCCTAAAACGTCTGGTAATCCCCGCCTCAAAGCCCACCAGTCGGGCTTTCCGAAGATTTTTGGGTTGTGTTACTATAAAATTATTGCCATTGATCGATTCATTTGAAACATCGCTAAAGATCACATCGCTGATATCTTTGTAAAACACCCCTCCCGAAATCAGACCAATGGTACTAAAGAAGTATTCACCCATCAGATCGAAATTATTAGAGAAAGTAGGCTTTAGATTCGCATTTCCTCTGGTAATGACCCCTGGTGTTTTTGTAACGTCGACCGACTCTCCCGGATTAAGATCTGGGAAATTGGGCCTAATAAAAGTCCTAGTGTATGCCGCCCTAATATTGGATTTATCATTTATGGCATATTTAAAATGAAGCATAGGCAACAAGGCATTATAGTTATTCTCGGCCTTGAGAGCTACAATTTTTTTCTCCTGTGCCAGGTACTGTGAGCCATTCATCGTTAGCTTGGTAAATTCATTTCTTAGACCTCCTATGACCTTTAGCTTATCCGTAAGGTCGTAAATACCCATAATATATCCTGCCAGAACATTCTCTGAACCATCATAAATAGTTGTAGGGTTAGAGGCAGAAGAAAAATTATGGAATCCATTTTCATCAAGAAATTCAGGCGAAAAGGTATCGAACAACTGATTTTTCGTGATTGGGTTCACAATCAAATTATTAAAAGGAGCGCCTATTTCGTTGAAGAAGTTACCAGATACAGGAAAATCCGTCGTCTGCATACTACTCATGGGGACCAAGGATGGTGAATTTGGAATTCCAACGGCAGCCCCAGGAAGCCATACCTGTACCGTCTGGTTGTGACTCTCTCTAATTTTTGAACGGTATTTCCCTCCGACTTTAAGGATTAATCGGGAGTTGGCATTCCAGGTCAAATTCATTTGCCCCGTTTTATCATGCTCCTTGGTATCGAGTTGTATCACCACGAGTTGCTGCAGGGAGAGTTTCGACGGGTCCAAAAGATCTTCTGGATTCGTAAGATAGGGTTTTATCGACTCGGCCTCATCGCCGACTCCATCGGGTGCATCGAAGTGCAAGTATTTTCTTCCGTCTGAAGAAAGTTTACCGAATCCTCCCGCTAGTTTTTGCCGAAAAGTGGCAATCGGCAGACCTCTTAGGCTTTTATCTAATGTAGGAGGAGTATCGATAAAGAATTTAGAAACATAATTAGATGCCAACCAATCCACCTTAAGTTTATCCGAAAGTTGATGCTCCCCACCCAATTCTATACCATTTAAAGGGGACTGGTATTCGGAAAAACGGTAATTGACCTGATACCGGCTATTATTAAAATCGTAATACGATTCGTAAACCGGACGTACGTCGTCGAATTTATCGATTAATAGCCTGGTATAAAGACGGTGAGCCGCATTGAACCTATATTCCAGCCCAGCATTAATCCCATAGGTCTTTCTTTTCCCCATATAACGCTTAGCCAACATGGTATTCACCGAATATTTTTGAACTGGGTCCGGCAGGGAGGTATTATAGGTTAATGCCAGTTCGTCTGTAGCCCAATTCCTGTCCCATATGGAAGCGGCCACCATAACACCCAGTTTGTCCTTAAAGAACCTATCCCCGTATACGATAGAGGCATTATAGGTTCCGTCCTTCGACCTCTGGTTATAACCACCAGCCGCACTAATGTTGAGCACACGATGTTCTGGTGCTGTCCGCATCACAAAGTTGATTGACCCGCCTATGGCGTCACCTTCCATATCGGGTGTGATGGCCTTAGCCAACTGTACATATTGAATCATTTCGGATGGAACTGCATCCAATATTGAATTCCTACTTCCGTAGACATTGGCACTAGGCATTCGCGTACCATTAAAAAGGGTGGATGTCCAGGCAAAGGGCGTCCCCCTCACTGTAGCCTGGTCTGCCTCCCCATGGTAACGGGCTACCGCCACACCTTGCATGCGCTGAACAGCCTCTGCTGCGTTTCGATCAGGCAACTTTCCAATGGCATCGGCCGCCATAACTTCCATAATGGCGTAAGAATTTTTTTTGATACTCATGGCCTTAATTTGCGACGGGGCCATTGTACTTTTCACGACCACTTCCCGTAAATTATTATTAATATCAGTCAAGGAAATCACCCCAAGATCGTTGATCCCTTCTTTCACTTCCCAATCCACTACACGATCTTCGTACCCCATAAAAGTAATCACAACCTTTTGTTTGCCTGCAGGTACCCCGCCTAACTGGAAGCCCCCATTCAGGTCAGTGGCTGTGCCTTGGTTACTACCCATCAACACAACATTAGCTCCCGGCAAATAGCCTGTCGGATCGGATATATACCCAGTCAGCATACCCGTTTTTTGAGCCGTACTCCAATATGCCGATAGCATACATAGTACGATTAGTAAAGACTTTTTCATTTTAGGTTTTGTAAGTTTTAAATACAGTCACAAAACTGAATATTAAACCCTTCACCATGCGACCGTGTCAATTAAGACGTACGCCACCTGAAGAAAACAAAACCTTAAACGCTGTATATCAATTTATTACAAATATTAAGGAATAGTTAACAAATGAATACCATTTTAGTTAAGTGGTATCTTTGACGTCCTTTCATGATACTCGGAGGGACTTAATCCAGTCAATTCTTTGAAATACTTATTAAAGGTCGACTTAGATTTGAACCCACTAGCAAATCCTATTTGAATCAGGCTTTCGCTCCCACTCATGTTTTCAATTAACGTTCTACACTCATCTACCCGATACTGATTAATAAATTTATAAAAGTTCACATGAAGGGAGGAATTCAATGCTTCGGTAACATGATGCTTCGGTATCGATAAGGCGTCCGCAAAATACTCTAGAGAAAGGTCAGCATCCAAGTAGGGTTTTTTATCCTTCATGATTCTGAGAAGTTGGTGGGTAATTTCTTCGAGCCTAGAGTTGGAAAGCGAGGAGCTATGATACTTACGTCCATCAGTGCTTTTCTTTTCTTGATGGTCTTTTACAATGTTCGATATTTTGAATCGATAATTCAGAACTATAGCGAGCATAAGTACTATTGCACTGTACCATCCGAAACGATTCAGGTATTCGGGGATGCCAAAAAACATCCAAAATATAAAAATGACAGAAGGTAAAAATAAAATCCCTAATATGGTTTGAACAATTTTTAGCTGATAACCAAATATAATATCGTCAGTTGTCCTGAAGGTCAGTCTTTCACGTAAAATATAAAGTGAATAACCCAAAGACGAAGCTAGAACAATATAGAGGGTAATTCTATGAAACAACTCAATATGCGTCCTATTACCTAAAATAAAAACATCGAAGAGGATAAAAATATTAAGAAAAAACGTGGCTACAAAAGGCAGAAAATGAACTGGAAGGGAATGTCGACTCAGGGGTTTGCCTATCACTTTACGCCAATAAAAAAGTAGGTAAGGTCCATATAATAATGAAAAGCAGCCATGTATCTTATCAAATACAGAATAGTCGTCAGATAAAACTAATAAAGTGTACTTAAATGCCGTATGAGCCAGAAATAATCCCATAATCACCACCAAATAGAAATCCTCACTATTTCTTCTTCGGTTCGACCATAGGAGGAATACATTGATTCCAGCTTGTATCAGTATCGTATTGATTAATGATAACATTTTTTGGTTTCAATCTAATACTAATAAGCTACTCATACACCTTTTAGGATGTTATCATTTAGTTATATTTCATTTGGCACGCCGACAGCGGAGAGCGAGCAACATGAATCGAATCATGCTAAAAGCAAGGCTTTAGGCTAAGGACAAATTAATTAGCTTTCCGAAATTAGCTGGGAAGGATATTCTACAAGAAAGGTCAATTCAACCTTCTAAGCGTGCTTCTAAGGCGCTAAAGAGCGATGGCACAGGATTGGTAGGTAACTAAGGCAAACGAAATGTAGAACTTAAAACTTTGTCAATTATGTTAAGATGGACCATCATATTTTTAGTCGTAGCGATTATAGCGGGAATTTTAGGCTTCGGAGGCATTGCTGCTGGAGCGGCTGGTATCGCCAAAATACTCTTCTTCGTATTTTTAGTACTTTTCGTACTCAGCCTAATCAGCAAAGGCTTCGGACGATCCTAAAGCCCATTCATATATCCCATAAAAAAAGAAGACGGCGAAACCGTCTTCTTTTTTTATGCTTCTTATTCCCATTCGATGGTAGCCGGTGGCTTAGACGAAATATCGTACACCACTCTATTGACTCCCTTTACTCGATTGATAATATCGTTGGAGACCTCGGCCAGGAAGTCGTAGGGTAAATGGGCCCAGTCGGCCGTCATACCGTCTACGGAGGTAACTGCGCGTAAGGCTACTACATTTTCATAAGTCCTTTCATCGCCCATCACCCCTACACTTTGTACCGGTAGGAGCATTACACCTGCCTGCCAAACCTCTTTGTATAAATCCCACTTTTTCAATCCATTGATAAAAATGGCATCTACCTGCTGTAGGATATGAACCTTTTCGGCGGTGACATCACCCAATATACGGATGGCCAAGCCTGGTCCTGGGAAGGGGTGTCTTCCCAAAATATTCTCAGAAATACCCAAAGTGCGGCCCACAGCCCTCACCTCGTCTTTGAAAAGGGTTTTCAAAGGTTCAACAACCTTCAACTTCATAAAGTCGGGGAGCCCCCCTACATTATGGTGCGACTTGATGGTAGCCGATGGCCCCTTCACCGACACCGACTCTATGACATCGGGGTAGATGGTACCCTGTCCGAGCCATTTCACATCTTCTATCAGATGCGCCTCTTGGTCAAATATATCAATAAAGGCCTTACCAATCGCCTTTCTCTTGGCTTCTGGGTCGGTCAGGCCGGCTAATTCACTATAAAATAAATCTTTAGCATCCACCCCTTTAATGTTCAGCCCCATGTCCTCATAGGAATGAAGCACCTGCTCGTATTCATCTTTACGTAGCAAGCCATTATCTACAAAAATACAGAAGAGGTTCTTGCCTATGGCGTGGTGCACCAAGGTAGCCGCTACGGAGGAGTCCACCCCACCCGACAAGGCCATCACCACCCTATCGTTTCCGAGCTCTACTTTAAGTTCGGCGATGGTCTGTTCTGCGAAGGACTCTGAGGTCCAATCCTGCTTGCACTCACAGATCCCCACTACGAAGTTATGCATCAACTGCTTACCCTCGGTAGAATGGGTAACTTCTGGGTGAAACTGGATACCATACGTAAGCTCATCGGCAAGCTTGTAAGCCGCCACTCGTACCGATTCGGTAGAGGCAATCACGTGAAAGGAATCGGGAATACTTACGATGGTATCGCCGTGCGACATCCATACATGAGAGCTGGATGAAAGACCAGCCAACAAGGAAGAATCATGATCGGCAATATTTAATTTAGCCCTTCCGTATTCGCGAGTTTGAGAGGCCTGCACCTCTCCACCCAACATTTGGGCCATCACCTGCGCTCCATAGCAAATGCCTAATATAGGTACTTGGCCTCTGATCTGTGATAAATCGACTCTTGGGGAGCCTTCATCCCTTACCGAGCAAGGGCTTCCCGACAGGATCACCCCTTTTATATTGGGGGTAAGTTCAGGAAAATTATTATATGGATGAATCTCACAATAAACATCTAGTTCGCGTACCCTACGCGCTATCAACTGAGTGTACTGCGATCCAAAATCGAGGATTAAAATCTGTTCTGTCATGTATATGCTATCTAAAACGCAAAGGTAGCCAGATTGGACCAAAGGAAAAAATACTTTCCAGCCAATCAGCCCACATTATTGACCACCGCAGGTCAGCCGCTCAGAGAAAGCTGTACTAGAAAAATAAAAATTCTTTGCAATTAGTTACAATTACTCGTATATTTGGTCAAATTTATAATTTAAAAGTTAATATGAATCAAGGAACAGTAAAATTCTTCAATGACTCTAAGGGATACGGGTTCATTAAAGACACAGAATCAGGTCAAGATTATTTCGTACACATCTCAGGCTTGGTTGACGAGGTTCGCGAAAACGACGAGGTTACTTTTGACCTTCAGGAAGGCCGTAAAGGCATGAACGCCGTGAATGTTAAGCTTGCATAATCGTAACTTAATATAAATGTATTACATAAAAGGCCTCACTGAGTGAGGCCTTTTATTTTTGCCGATGCTACCACTCAGGGCATCTCACTCAGTTTCATACTGAAGTCGCACGGTAATATTCGCCGTTTTGCGCTTGGAAGCCGTATTGAAGGAGCCACCCCAAGAAAACTCTTCTGAAGAGTTTTGGGCTACAATCTGAAACACGCCCATATCCGCTTTTTTAAGATCCCCTATTTTACTTTCTGAATTCTCCGCTATTTTCTTAGCACGCATATTGGCATCCTTGGTCGCTTCTGCGATCATCTCAATTTTGAGTTCCTTCAATTTGGTATAATAATACTCGGGGCTATTGGAATAGAACTCTACTCCTTTATTAATTAATTCGCTCACACGCCTAGAGATACCCTCTACCTTGTCTACCTCTTTCGATTCTATCTGTACGTTCTGGCTTAAACTGTAGCCTGTAAAAGTAGAGCGAATCTTCATCCCATTATCACCATACACATTATCAAATTCTTTTGAAATGTTAACGGCCGAGAAAATTATTTGGTCATCTTGAATACCCTTCGAGATGAGGTACTGACGAATACTCTCCCTGTCTTTATCCAAATTGGCATAAGCACTCTTCAGATCCAGATCCTTTTTACTAAAGGATCCGCTCCAAACGATCAGGTCCGACACAAAATCCTTCGTACCAAGACCTGTGACGCTGATGGTGTTCTGGGCCTTGTTCCGATTTTGAAAGGCGTTGGACAATATTAGGGACGTGACAATAATAGACAAGGCCAGGATCAGGGCATTAAAGGGAGTCGTCTTCATTTCTTAGCTATTTTTTACAATGCAACGACAAACCACCACTTCTATTGCCAAGTAGCGTGGCCAAAATTATTGAAGCAATTCTTCATTATCGGAACCGGGTACTAAAACAAATGCCTATAGACCCCTCCCCTTCCGAGGCTGACCTATAGGCATTGTATTCATGCAATTTTGGTATCTTTTAGATGGCCTCCAAAATACGTTCCATAGCTACTTCATAGCCAATTTTGGCCTTCAGATCGGCTATAGCCACACGCTCCTGTTCCATGGTATCCCGATGACGAATGGTCACGGTTTCATCTTCCATGGTCTGGTAATCCACCACGATACAGTAGGGCGTTCCGATAAGGTCCTGCCGGGTATAGCGTTTCCCTATGGCCGCTCCATCGTCGTAGGTAGTCCTAAAGGTAGACTTCAACGAGGCAGCTACCTCTTGGGCCTTTTCGGCCAATCCATCCTTTTTGACGAGTGGAAGTACCGCAGCCTTGAAAGGAGCCAATGCGGGGTGCAGCTTAAGATAAGTCCTCTGCTTCGCACTATCTCCCTCACCCACCGACTCTACGGTATAGGCATTGCAGAATACCGCTAGGAACATACGATCGGCCCCAACGGAAGTCTCTACTACGTAGGGGATATAATTCCCATAAGGCTTTCCATCTTCGTTTAGCTCGGCATCGAAATATTGCTGCTTCTTTTTGGAGAGGTCCTGGTGGTTGCGCAGGTCGAAATCGGTACGGGAATGGATCCCTTCCATCTCGCGGAAACCAAAAGGAAACTTATATTCGATATCCACGGCGGCATTGGCATAATGTGCCAACTTATCGTGATCATGAAACTGAAGGCTGTCGGCAGGGAGGCCCAAGGCCACATGGAATTTCATACGTGCCTCTTTCCAGGCATTGTACCAGGTCATTTCGGTGCCAGGCCGTACGAAAAATTGCATCTCCATCTGTTCAAACTCCCTCATACGGAAGGTAAACTGGCGGGCTACGATTTCGTTCCGAAAGGCTTTCCCTATCTGAGCGATACCGAATGGCACTTTCATGCGCCCGCTTTTCTGTACATTAAGGAAATTAACAAAAATTCCTTGCGCAGTTTCTGGACGTAAATAAATGGTAGACGAGTCTTCGGCAACGGAACCTACCTGTGTACTAAACATCAGGTTAAACTGTCGCACTTCCGTCCAATTGGTAGTCCCCGACACGGCACATTTGATATCCTGAGCGATTATCAGCTCCCTTACTCCCGTCAGATCTTCAGCAGAGAGCAAGCGTCCCATCTCGGCCAACAGGGCCTGGGCCTTTTCGGGTTCTCCGGCTGCAGCGAGCTCTTCCGCCTTGGCTTCCAGGAGCTGATCGGCACGGTAGCGTTTTTTCGAATCCTTATTATCGATCATTGGATCGCTGAACCCATCGATATGCCCAGAGGCCTTCCAAGTGAGGGGGTGCATAAAGATGGCCGCATCGATGCCCACGATATTGTCATGAAGTTGTGTCATGGCCTTCCACCATGCCGTTTTCAAGTTATTTTTAAGCTCTACACCGTTCTGACCGTAGTCATACACGGCTTGCAAGCCATCATAAATTTCCGATGAAGGAAAAACAAAACCATATTCTTTTGCATGTCCTACAATATCTTGCAGGGATGTAGCCGGTGCTTGATCCATTATAATCGTTTATGTCAATTTAAAAAACTAGGTCATTTCTAAGCCTACCATCGGCAGGTAGCGGGCAAAATTAGGAAATTTGATCGCAATGATGGAGTATGTCAGGGAATTTTGTAAATTAATATTGGCATTCCTCTGTCGACCTAGTAGTTCTCCCTCCTTCGTTTAAAAATGTTTCTCATTTTTAACGTTTCCATTCACATGCTCAGACGGATATACCATCGACTCCAGGATTTCTTCGGAATAACCCCTAAACAGGCTAGAGCCACCCTGGCACTCATATTCTTGATGATCGTACTGTCGGGTTTCCCTTATATTTTTAATCGGTATCTACTACCCTACTTGCCTATTGCCGACGACCCCGTAGATACCCGACGATTGGACAGCATTGCGCAAATACTAGAGGCCGACGCCAAGGCAGCAGAAAAATACCCCTCCCAGGAATCTAGGCACGCCTCATCAGCTTCCATAAAAGGGCCCATCCAGCATAGTCCATTTAATCCCAATACGATCGGTGTTCCGGAGATGGAATCACAAGGAATCCCACTCTTTTTGGCACGAAGAATCGCCAACTATAGGGCTAAAGGCGGGCAGTTTAAGAAAAAAGAGGACCTTTTGCGTATATACGATTTCCCGTCGGACTTGTTCCACCAGCTGGCTCCCTATATCAGAATACCAGAGTCGACAGCCCCCTTACCAACGACTTTTCGTGAATCCAAGGACTCGTCTAGCTCCAGGTTCCGATCGGCCCGCTCTCCCGCCGACAGACCCTTCGTTCCCAAAAAAACGCTGGCCCCATTCGATATCAATCGGGCGGATACGACCGAACTAAAAAGCCTTAAAGGCATAGGCAGCAAACTAGCCCTTCGAATCGTCAAATATCGGGATTTACTAGGAGGCTTTCACTCCAAAAGTCAATATGCGGAAGTGTATGGATTGGACTCTTTGGTGCTACTGGAACTGGACCAATACGCCCAGCCCAATAGTCCGGTCCATCTCCTTGCCATTAATAAGCTTTCGGCCCAAGAACTTAGTACCCATCCCTATTTGCGCAATAAAAAACTGGCGCAAGTGATTGTCAATTATCGACTGCAACACGGAAACTATACCAATGCCGACGACCTAAAGAAGATTAGTATCATGGATGAAGCTACTCTAGCCCGACTAAGTCCATACCTCTCCTTCGAGTGAACCGGGAAGTATTAAGCCAAGGAACGGAGTAGCTTTCGGGCTTCCTCCAATTGTTTTTTACTACCCATCAGAAGCATTCTTTCGGCCTGGGCGGTGTAGTAGTCGGGACTGGGATTACGTAGGTACTGGCCATTCAACTGTTTAATCCCCAAGATAGTACATCCCGTCTCTAACCATAAATTCAGACTCCCTAAATGCGCTTTTCCATGCACCTCTAGTTCGGCGATCTGAAAATGATCGTTATGTTGCGTACTCATGAGGGTAACAAATTCTTGGACGTCCGGGGTAAGTACCAGGGAGGCCATATAGGCTCCGCTTATTTTGTCGGGCATAATTACATTATTGGCACCCGCAATTTTGAGCTTGCCCACACTCTGGTCGTAAGAGGCCCGACTGATGATGAGAATATCAGGACTCAGCTGCCTGGCCGTAAGGACCACGAAAAGGTTGGCAGCATCCTCTGGTAAGGCTATAATAATGGCCTTGGCCTTTAAAATCCCCGCTTCCAGCAGCACTTCATCCCTGGTAGCATCGGCATGTAGCACAATATCGCCAGGATGTGCTTCTATTTTTGAGGCCTTTTCTATCACTACAAAAGGGACTTGATTGTCACGCAGTATGGCGCAGGCCTCTCCTCCGTTACGGCCATAACCACATACAATGACATGATTCTCCATTTTTTTCAAATTTTTATATTGCTTAAACCGCTTGTATTCTTTCGACCATTCTCCATCGGCTATTAGCCGGGTAACAAAAGTGAGGTAATAGGCCACAAAACCGATGCTGGTAATGATAAGCACAATGGTAAAGATACGACCTTGGTACGTGAGCTGGTTGACCTCCCCATACCCTACCGTACTCACCGTAATGACCGTCATATACAAGGAATCGACCCATGAGAACCCATCGATGATCCTATACCCTACCGTCCCAAAAAGTGTAAGGACTCCAAGATATAGCAAAGGGACAATAAATTTCTTGATCAAAAACCAGCGATTCATATGACAATATAGGCGAATTTCCTCAAAAAAAGGAAGGCCTGAGGCCGGGATAGTAGCAGTAGACCGTCGTAGGGAGCTGTTGATGCCACAACCCTACTCCCCTACCAAACACAAGAAGCTGCCATTATGCAAATCCTCTTTGTTGTAAAGGAAATCCTCACCTTGTGGCCCAGTAAGCGTACCGCCACTATATTTCAAAATGGCATGCCCGGCAGCCGTGTCCCATTCCATGGTAGGGCCATGACGATAATACACCTGAGCCAAGCCTTCGGCTAGCAGGCCAAATTTCAATGAGCTACCGATGGCAATGCTTTTGGCTATCGGGAATTTCGATAATTTCTTCAGCTCGTATTCTGAAGCATGCGACCTACTGCCCACCGACACCCAGGAGTCTGCTTTAGGACGTACCTTTAGGGAGTTTTGAAGGCCTTGAGGGTCCACCTTAAAGGCCCCATCACGGGCACTACCAGCATACACGACCCCGGTAACTGGAACATAAATCACCCCTAAAACGGGCTTATTCTCCTCTATTAAGGCAATATTCACTGTAAATTCCCCATTCCTATTTATAAATTCGCGGGTACCATCCAATGGATCCACACACCAATACCGTTGCCACGTTTTTCTTTGCGAATAGGGCGCCAGATTACCTTCTTCCGAAAGCAAGGGAATAGCCGGATACTGGGCCAATAGCGCCCGTTGAATGACCCCATGCGCAGCCTGATCGGCCAGGGTAAGCGGGGAGTGATCGGCTTTCCACGCTACTTGTCCTTTCAATTGATCGTCTTCATAAATAGCCATTATAGCCTCTCCCGCCTCCTTGGCGATGGCTATAATGGCCGCAATGTCTATTTGATGCATAAATGAATGACTGCTAAAAGTTGGGGCACGTTGCTCTTCTTAAAAATTGGGCTTAAGTAGATACTTCGAATAAAAATCATCGATTACCTTCACTACCTCATCGGCGCTGTCTACGACGTTGATAAGCTTTAGATCCTCGGGACTGATGTTTTTCTCGGTGAGCATCACATTTTTAATCCAGTCCAATAGGCCCGACCAAAAAGAGCTACCCACTAAAACGATAGGAAAACGCCCTATTTTCTTAGTCTGGATCAGTGTCATCGCCTCAAATAGCTCATCCAAAGTACCGAAGCCCCCGGGCATCACAATAAAGCCCTGAGAGTACTTAACAAACATAACCTTTCGAACGAAGAAGAAGTCGAAGTTAATATTCTTGTCGACGTCGATATAGATATTACTTTGTTGCTCAAATGGCAATTTTATATTAAGACCTACTGACTTCCCCCCTTGCTCGAAGGCCCCCTTATTACCGGCCTCCATAATACCGGGTCCTCCCCCAGTAATGACTCCATAGCCATGGCGTACCAGCTTGGCCGCTATTTCTTCGGCCAATTGATAATGAGGATTATCGGGCAAGGTTCTGGCCGATCCAAATATAGAGACACAGGGACCTATCTTAGCCAGATGGTCAAACCCGGTAACGAATTCGGACATCACTTTAAAAATAACCCATGAATCAGAACTCTTGATTTCACTCCAGTTTCTATCTTCAAAAGCCTCCTTAATGCGTATTTCGTCCTCTTTAACCGCAGGATTCATCAATGATAAATCCGTAGCATTTTCTTCTATATGGTTTAATTCTTTACTCATAAGCTTTGTTTTTCAGTTTGTTTCCGATTTGATAGTACCTTTGTACTATCGTCAATCCTTTCAAATTACTCACCAGACCGCCAGTGTAAAACGGCAAGGTGGATACAATTAACAAAAAAGAAATGAGAAAAATTGCAATTGGGTCGGACCACGCAGGATTTCCCTACAAGGAGCCAATCGTCACCTGGCTTACTACTAATGGCTATGAAGTGAAGGATTTCGGCACCTATAGTGCCGATTCGGCCGACTATGCCGACTTCGCCCATCCGGTGGCCAGCGCCGTAGAATCGGAAGGTTTTGAAAAAGGCATTCTACTTTGCGGAAGCGGCCAGGGGGTGTGTATCACAGCCAATAAGCACCAGGGAATTCGGGCATCCTTAGCTTGGGAAAAAGAAATTGCCGCGCTATCACGTCAGCATAACGACGCCAATATCATCTGCTTTCCGGTACGCTTTATTGGCCTAAAGGAGGCTCTAGAATCGCTAGAGGCTTTTTTGAATACCGAATTTGAAGGAGGCCGGCACCAGCGAAGGGTCGAAAAAATCTCTTGCTAAGCCTGCCATTTATTCTGGTGAGGCCTGTCGCTTATAAATCCCCTTACTGGCACTCAAAACAAACTGCTTTTTGAGTGCCGGAACCCTTTCCAGCAGTTTTGGCATGATATCAGACTTATCAATTACGTAGTCGGGAGGGTCTTTTTGGAAGTTGTCGTAAACCTGCACCACGTTTTCGAAGTTATCCAAATCCTTCAGATAGGGACTAGCCAGATCCCAGTTCAGATATGGAGTCGCCGAATAATTGCGCAAATATTCCCCCTGATGATATCCTAAAACCAATATTTTTCTATTTACAATTTCGGCAGGTAAGGCAGAGGCCTTTGCCTGTAGATTCTCTAACCTACCTACCGATAGCCCAGGAATGATACCTCGCATTCCTTGATACTGAAGAGTGAGAATCGCCCCAGTCATAGCCAAAAACTGTAGTTCGTCTAAATAATTCTTTTTCTTAAAGCTCTGGAAATAATAACTCGCAAAAAAGGCCAATGGGGGGATAAAAATCACAAACTGCATCGGAGCCAAAAACTGCATGAGTGGAATGGTAGCTATGGCAGCCAGGAACCACAAGGCCAGTACCTGTTGCACCCGGGTCTGAAAATTGACGAAACGAATCGAAGTGGATATTCTAAGGAAACCCAACACACCTATAAAAAGGGGCAGAAAAATTGAAATCAGTAAAGAAAAGAAATCGTTCAAATCGTATTGTTTCACCTGAAATACCGAAGTGAGCAAATTACGGTTGAGCGCCTCCAGGCTGCCGCTCATATAGAAGATCAATACCACCATCAATAAGGGGAAAGCGGCACCAAAAAACCCCAGTAGATGATGACGAAACGTGGCGCCCGTATAGAATAGTAAGGCAAAAAAGCCCCATAACATAAACAAACACGCCGGCAAATAGAATAAGGTGGCGATGCCAATATACAGTCCTATCTCGAATACCTGTACCGACACTTCGCGCCGTAGCAGCACCTGCACCATCGTACCAAAAGCAAATAGCAGGAAGGTAGTGGCCATCAGCATCGGCGATAAGGTACCCAAATCGAAGGATATACTTAAAAAAATGGCATAAACAGCCCCTGGTATGAAGGAACGAACGGAAAGTAGATCCTTGGACCTAACGAGGTAATTGAAGTACAAAATCTGTACGATAGAAATAGCCATGGCGGCAAACTGGTAGGCCCATTGCGCCCGCCCAAAGAGGGTGTCCATCAACCAATAGACCAGGCCTGACAAGGGGCTTATATTGTCCCAGATATCCTTATATAACATAAAACCATGGCCTAGCTGCTCGCCTACCAGCATCCAGCTGAGCTCTGGCACCAATAAAGGTGCTCCTCCAAATAGGAAAGGAAGCCTCAGTAGCAGGAAGAATACAACCAAACTTACGGTTTGATATCGAGCGTTTACCCTAAAAAAACTTAACAAAAGGTGTGTTGGTTATAGGTATCAAAAGAATAAGTTTCACGAAATTACAATGGCAAGCCCTACAAAAACAAAATAAGTACGGATATTTGCAGTTATTTTAAATATAACATCCTGGAAGGATCTTCTAAGGAAAAGTTATCATAATGATAAAGTTCAGATGGAATCGAAGAGACAACAGAAAGTAGGCCGACAAATACAGAAAGACCTTGGTGAGATATTTCAAAAGGATGCCCCTCATTTGGCGAATGGATCCTTTATAACCATTACGGCGGTGAGGGTAACACCCGATTTGGGTATTGCGAGAGCCTACTTAAGTTTTTTGCCGGATAAAAATAAGGAGGAAATCTTAAAGGGCATTCAGCAAAACACCAAATTTATCAGACAGAAGCTGGGCGATCGGGTGCGACATCAGTTAAGAATAGTGCCCCATCTACAATTTTACCTAGACGACACAGCCGAATACGCGTCCAAAATGGACCAATTGTTTTCGGATTTGGTCATCCCCCCTGCCGACCCAGAGGACGAGCAAGACGACACCCAGCCATAAAAGGTACCTGAAATGAATCTTCCCTTTCGAATCGCGTCAAGGTACTTCGTCTCCCGCAACAAAAGAAGCTTCATTAGCCTCATTGCCCGCATCGCTATGGTCGGTGTGGCTGTAGGCACTATGGCCTTGGTGGTGGTGTTATCGGTTTTCAATGGGATGGAAGAACTCAACAGAAGCATTTTCAAAACCTTCGATGCCGATGTTACGATTACACCTACTCAAGGCAAGCGTTTTAAAATCGCCGACGATTTGCTGCAGAATATTCAATCGATAGACGGCGTCAAGAGCGTCACCCAAGTGATTGAGGACAACGCCCTGGCCCGCTATGGAGACCAACAGAGCATAGTCAGACTAAAAGGGGTAGATAGTACCTTCAGCCAGCGCAACCAGTTGGAGAAAGCCGTGGTGGAAGGGCAGCTTCGCCTGTATGGAGAGAATGGGACCCCTTTCGCTATAATAGCCGAAGGAGTGCGTAGTGCTTTGGCGATATCCCTGCAGGACATCATCATCCCCCTGGAGCTTTGGTATCCCAAAACGGGCACTAGGGTGCTCAACCCTACGGCCACCGATGCCTTCAGCCAGATTCCTGTGAGGCCTGGAGCCGTTTTCTTTATAGAAACTCGCTATGACGACTATGTGATAGTACCCCTCAAAATTGCCGAGGAGCTGCTTCAATATAATCATGAACGTACCTCCCTAGAAGTCCAGCTTAAGGAAGGGTACGAGCCCAAGCAAGTAGTCTCCAAAATAGAAACCGCTATGGGGGATACATTCGTCGTAAAAGACCGCGATGCCATGAATGCCGATCTCTTAAGGGCTATAGGAATTGAAAAACTATTCGTGACTATTACCCTTTCATTTATAATTTTGGTAGCGGGTATCAACATATTCTTTTCCTTAAGCATGTTAGCCATCGAAAAGAAAAAAGACATAGCCATGTTAATGGCTCTTGGTGCTACTCCTCGAATGATCCGCCAAATATTCCTGATGGAAGGCGCCATAGTCGCCTTCACGGGCGCCGCTTTCGGGATCGTCAGTGGAGTGCTGCTTTGTTTGGCCCAGCAGCAGTATGGTCTGGTGTCTATGGGAATGGTGTCCTCTCTTGTAGACGCCTATCCCGTCAAATTAATTGCCGGTGATATCCTGTTGTCGGGAAGTATTATCGTGGTGATCACCTTGACCGTATCGTATATCCCAGCCAAAAGGGCTGCCTTGTCGAGCACCATCGCCCGCCAAGCCTAATCATATCTGAATTAATTTTGAATCAACTCATACAAACAACCTATCGAGTGGAGAAAATGAACGCTAACAGGACTACATTCAACAACTTTATCATTATTGGTACTGCCCTTGTTTTGTCATTAATTTCCAACTTTTCGGTTTCTGCCAATAGTACCCTGGACACGACCTACCGAAAAAACCCTGGGATGCAAAGCCCTAATGGCCCGTATCGGCCACAAAAACCGATGCCGATGCAGTTGATCTATACCCGCCTCGACCTTCAGTTCGACTGGCAACGACAACGCGTACCAGCCACGGCTATACTTCAATTCAAACCTCATTTCTATCCCCAGAATAGTATCTCCATCGATGCCAAAGGATTCGAAATAAAATCGGTATACCTACTAAAGGATCAGTCCGACCTTGGAGAGGCTTCTTCGAAGGACATAGACCGTAAAAAAGCCAACAAATTAAAGTATCAATACGACAGTCGGAAATTGACGGTCGACCTTGGTAAAACCTATACCAGAAAGGACACCATCGCTATTTGGATCGACTATATTGCCAAGCCCAACGAGCTTCCCCGTAACCAGCCCAACGACCACCCTACCGATAAGGGCTTGTACTTCATTAATGCCGATGGAATGGAAGAAGGAAAACCACGGCAAATATGGACGCAAGGAGAAACTGAGGCCAGCTCCTGTTGGTTCCCTACCTTAGACGCCCCCAACCAAAAATTCACCCACGATATATATTTGACCGTCGACAGCACCTATAAGACCCTGTCGAATGGAATTCTGGTCGAATCGGAACCTGCCAAAGACGGCCAGCGTACCGACCATTGGCGGCAGTCTATTCCACATGCCCCCTACTTGGCCATGGTGGCTGTCGGCGACTTCGCCGTGGCCAAGGACCTTATGCCCAATGGCATGGAGCTGAGCTATTATGTGGAGCCACAATATGCTGCCGATGCACACGCCATTTTCGGGCGAACTCCCGCCATGATTGCCTTCTTTACCAATATTTTCGGTATGCCTTTCCCTTGGGAGAAATATGCACAAATCGCCGTAAGGGACTTTGTAGCTGGAGCCATGGAAAACACCACCGCCACCGTTCATGAAGAAGGGGTGCAGAACGACACCCGATCCTTGGTGGACGGCAATTCGGACGGCGTCATAGCCCACGAACTCGCACACCACTGGTTTGGCGACTATGTAACCGCCGAAGAATGGGGACAATTACCCCTAAACGAATCCTTTGCCAACTACTCCGAGTACTTATGGGCCGAGTACCGGGAAGGACGCGACCAAGCCGACTGGATCAACCTGCAGGAAACGAACCAGTACATGGCGGAGGCTGAGACCAAAAAAGTGCCTATGATACGTTATTTTTATAAGAACCCCGACGACCTCTTCGATAGCCATTCCTATGCCAAAGGCGGGCGTATCTTGCATATGCTAAGAAGTTATGTGGGCGACGACGCCTTCTTTGAATCTTTAAAATTATACCTACAAAACAATGCCCTAGGTACGGCCGAAATAGGTAACCTAAGAATGGCCTTCGAAAAGGTTACTGGTGAAGACTTGAATTGGTTCTTTGACCAATGGTTCTTCCGCCCTGGACATCCTAACCTGGCTGTGTCTCAAGAATACATCCCAGCCAGCAAGACCCTTCAACTGACGGTCCAACAACTACAAGATACCCTCGCCAGCACGGTATACCGTATTCCTGTAGCGATCGACGTTTGGGTTGCAGGGAAAAAACAACGCCATGAGGTGTTACTTGAACGCGCCAACCAGACCTTTAGCTTTACCGCTGCCGAAAAACCGAACCTGGTGCTATTCGATCCTGAAGCTACCCTGTTGGCTTCCATCGACCATCGTAAGGATAGGCAGGAGATGATTTTCCAATATCAACACGCCGATCGCTTCCTACCCAAATACCAGGCCATTGCCCAGCTAGAAGGGCAACTTGCCGACACCACCGTGAGAAACGTCTTGGTAAAAGCAATGACCGATCCATTTTGGAAAATCAGACAAATGGCGATAGCCAATTTTGCCGAGTACGACCGGGCCGACTTTGCCGCTATAGAAAAGATCGTACAAAGCCGTGCACGCATCGATGCCCACCCGCAGGTGCGTTCCGAGGCGATTATTACCCTCTCTACCTATGGTGATAATAACAGCGATCAAATATTCAGAGAAGCGCTCACCGATAGCTCTTACCAGGTCGTATCCATTGCCCTAGACAAATATCTGCTCAACCGCCCCGACGATGCAGACGAGATAGCCCTACAGTTTGAGAACTCCCCCAACGACGCCATAGTGACCTCAGTGGGCAACTATTACGCCGGCCTGGCGCAGCCAGAAAGGTACGAATGGTTTTTAGAAAAAATGAAGCGAATGAAACCTACCGAAAAATATAACTTCCTGCAAGTATTCGGTAAATACTTACTCAAGTCCAAGCCGGATATTCAAAGACAAAGTATTCCCGTACTGGAAGGCTTAGCGCGGAATAACCCTGCTTACTTCGTGCGTTTTGGAGCCTATCAGGCTTTAGGCCTGCTCACCGATATTCCAGGAGTGACCGCCATTCGGAAAGATATCAGGGCAAAAGAATCGGAACCCAAGCTTAAGGAAATGTATGAGCAGTTCAGTGCTTTTTAGGTTTTAGGTTTTAGGGGTTAGGGGTTAGGTTTGCGATACTTTTAACTTTTAACCTTTAACCTTTAACCTTTAACTTTTAAACTGCTAGACATTCCGTTTAAGAAAGAGGGTCTAAGTAGTAATCAAGATTCTCTTTGGTTATAATATCGAGGGGTAAAAATAAGATGGGTTGAATTTTTTTATTGAAAATGAGATGATTGGCCAATTGTTGAATCCCCCAATAACCTTGTCCATGAGGATTTTGATTGATCAAAAAGTCAATATAGCCTAGTTTTAAGAACTTCTGATTCTCTTCCAGCAAATCATACCCCACAAGCTTGATCTTACGGTGTTTGTTGGCGAATAAATAGCTGGCAATTTCATAGGCCTTGGAGTTGGTAACATAGATGGCCGCCAATTCCGGATGTGTGAGTAGGAGCTCATCCATATGCTTACTCAACTCTAGTGCGGTCGAAGTATTTATTTCGGTGCGGATCACCTGATGCTTGGTTTCCGAAGCAGTCTCGAAAAAGGCATTAAAACCTAGTTCCTTATCCTGGAGGTGTACTGAGTTGGGGATATCTTCGTTGATATGGGCGATAAGGACGGTTTGGGGCTCATTGGACAGGCCATAGCTGATCAGCTTGGCCGCCAGATAACCGCTACGATACGAATCCTGACCTATATAACTCAGGGGACTAACTTGCTCTATTTGGGTGTTAATTAATACAAATGGGATTCCGTCTTTTTTCCATTTTTCAAAAAATGGCAGTCCTTCCTTATGGAATATAGGAGCTATGATAATACCTTCCGGCTTTTCGGCCGTCACTTCACCAGCCTTTTTAATGAAGGAGGCCACATCATGCGGATTAAACTTATAGTCGTTAACTTGAACCCCAAATTGCCGTAATTCCTTATTGGCCTTATGAACCCCCTCACTGGGCGATGCCCAATACGGATCGAAAGATTCGCTAGGAATTAATGCAGCAAAATTATAACTTTTCTGAGATTTCAGGGTTCGTGCAATCAGATTAGGCTCATACTCCAGCTCCTTAATAATCTTTAAGACGCGCTCTTTTACATCTTCCGCTACCCGCCCCCTATTATGCAATACCCTGTCAACCGTTCCCTTAGAAGTTCCAGCTTTTTCGGCAATATCCTTAATTCTCGTGATTTTCTTTTTACTCATTTCCCGCATTTAATAGGCCAATTCCTATCAATCCCAATTTAGTGTTCTCAATAATTCCAATGCCCTGCTCCACAAAAAAACGATCCTAAAGAGAGCCCACTCTCTCGATAAAATAGAATTCGTATTAAAGGATAGGGTCCAGTAAACACCGCAAGTTAGCTAAAGAAGCAGCTTAATGCTTTTTTTATGCTTAAAATATTGACAAACTGAGTTTCCGGATCTTCCACCTATAAGGGTTGAAGGCCGTCTTTTTACTATATACGCCCCAACCGGATCCCAAAAAGCCTTAACGGTAACGTCTTTTCCAGATTTTATACCAATCCTTATTGGCCGGGTAATTCCTATGAGCGGCTCTATTATTGATCAAAATAGCCACTAGCAACAGGATCGTGACACCGGTAAGCACCGGGCTTAACACATACATATACCCTAGGCTGGTGATTTGCGGCGAACCAATATTAGCGATCAGCGCCGTAGCTCCGCCAGGAGGATGCAGGGTTTTAGTCATTTGCATGGCCACAATAGAGAGGGAAACGGCAAAAGCCGAAGCCACCCATATTTGATCGGGAAGCACCATATGTACCGTAACGCCCACAATTGCGCTGATCACATGACCACCAATCAGGTTGCGAGGCTGAGCCAAGGGGCTGTTTACCAACCCGTATACCAGAACGGCAGAAGCCCCAAAAGAACCAATTAAAAATACCTGGTCGATCCTACTAAAATAATCGGTATGAAAAAAGCCAATAAGGGCGATCCCCCCGAAGGAGCCAACGAAGGTCCAGAAATGCTCCTTAAAATCTATTAACGTCTCCTTATAAAATATATAGCGCGCAGTACGAACTTGTTTCTGTATATGTTTCTTCAAAACTTAAGACTTAAAAGCACAAAATCAATCCATTCAACTCCTTTTCACCTGCTTTGGTTCTACGAGGCCAAATTTTAATTCGAGCCACAAGGTACATTTCTCTAGATAATATTTACTAAAATAAAGGAAACACTCCGATTTCCTAAAAAATAAAAAGTTAGGCTTTCAAAAATAAATCGACATGCTGGCCCATTTTTTTCAACAACACGATTTAATCACTAATGGGGCACCCCAAACGGAATAGCAGGATCGATTTAATAGGAGGATTAAGTATAGGCGCTATAATTGAGCCAAAAAAGGAAAATTATTAAATGAATCAGAAAAAAATCCGCCTTATGAATCACTCTACCTATGAGTATCAAAGGGTTAATTTTGAAATAGTGTCATTGAACGGAATGAGAAAAGGAACGGCCGCGTTTATTACAATTCCATTAATAAAAGGCAGAAAATATTAAAAATACATTAACATCCTTCCAAAGAAACGGCAAATTCATCAACCAAGCCATTTTGAAAATATCGCAATAAAACCCAAATATTTGATATAATATTTTCCATTTTCGCCTATGGAAACATAGTTTATTTGGAAATTTTTCAAAGAACAAATTGTAATGGTCAAAACAATAGTTAATTTTGCAATATTATGTTATCATAACAAACCTAACATTTTAACTAAAGTATGAGGAAGACTCTATTATCATTATTGGGGTGCTTGTTGCTTGTAGGAGCGCAGGTATTCGCCCAAGACCGTTCAGTAACCGGAAAGGTTACTGCTGAAGATGGCTCCATCTTGCCAGGAGTAAATATTACAGTAAAAGGTACCACTAGAGGTACTACTACGAATGTACAAGGAGAGTATACCGTGATGGCCTCACAGGGATCTGCCCTAATTTTTAGCTTTATCGGGTTCGAATCTAAAGAAGTGAAGATTGGTTCAGAATCCGTACTCAATGTTTCTTTAAAGAGTGACGTAAGCCAACTACAAGAAGTAGTGGTAACGGCCTTGGGACAAGAAAAGAAAAGAAATGAGCTGGTTTATGCCGCTCAGCAAGTTACGGCCGAACAAATGACCCAAGCCCGTGGAGGTAACGTAATGAATGCCCTTTCAGGAAAAGTGGCTGGACTTGACATTAAAGCCAGCAACACCATGGGTGGTTCTACGAGTACGATTATCCGTGGATATAAGTCTATTACTGGTAACAACCAGGCCTTGTACGTAATTGACGGGGTGCCTATTTCCAATGCCAATAACAATACGTCTGACCAGCAAAGAGGCCGGGCCGGAACCGATTACGGTAACGCCGCTTCGGATATCAACCCTGACAACATCGCTTCGGTAAACGTTTTGAAAGGTGCTGCTGCAACGGCGCTTTATGGATCTAGAGCCGCCAACGGGGTGATCATGATCACTACCAAACAAGGTAGAAAAAACAGTTTTGATGTAACGGTCAACACTGGTGTAACTTGGGGTACCATTAACAAAAACACTTTTGTAAAATACCAAGATCAGTACGGAGCAGGTTATGATGGTGCAATCACCTCTACTGGTGCTGCCCAACCTAAGGCCTTTTACACGGGAGATCTAGGCTCGGGAACTGGCGATATCGCTCTATTCGATGCTGATGCTTCTTTCGGTGCCAAGTTTGACCCTAGCCGCATGGTATACCAATGGGATGCGATTGATCCATTCTCTCCTAATTTCGGAAAAATGACCCCTTGGACTGCTGCTCAAAACGGTCCAGACAAGTTTTACGAAACTGGTGTTAACTCCAACCAAAGTGTGACCATCACTGGTGGAGCCGAGAATTCGACCTTTAAACTAGGTTATACTCGTAACGATGAAAAAGGAGTGTTGCCTAACAGTAAATTGGGTAAAAACCTTTTGAGTTTCTCCGCTTCTTACGATCTTACGAAGAAGCTAAAGGTTTCGGCCAATGTTAACTACTCTCAAATCACAGGGTTGGGACGGTACGGAACGGGTTACCAAGGTAAAAACCCTAACCAACAGTTCAGACAATGGTTCCAAACTAACGTAGATATTCTTGAACAAAAAGAAGCCTATTTCCGTAACGAACAAAATGTAACTTGGAACTGGGCTAGCCCCACCGATGCATTCGCCGATAATGGACCTATCTACTCTGAAAACCCGTACTATTCACGTTATAAGAACTACTCGAACGATTCTAGAGATAACGTCTTTGGTTATACTCAGTTGAACTACAAATTAGCTTCATGGGTAGATTTCACGGGTCGTTTCGCCTATAACGGCACCAACGACATGCAAGAAGAGCGTATCGCCGCCAACAGTGCCGATCCTTCAGAATACTCTCGTTATAACCGTTCTTTTAACGAAACCAACTTAGACCTTTATTTGAATTTCCACAAGAGCTTCGCTAGCAACTTTAACTTAAGCGGTCTTTTGGGTACCAACATGCGTCGTTCAAAGGAAGTGTCTATCAGGGCGAGCACCAATGGTGGTCTTGTAGTACCTAACCTTTTTTCATTGTCTAACTCAGCAAGTCCTGTTGAGCCTCCAACAGAATTCTACAAGAGAATCGCTGTAGACGGTATTTATGGACAAGCATCTTTGGGATATAAAGGCTTGGCTAACGTAGAATTTACCGCTCGCCAAGACAAATCTACTACCTTGCCAACTTCTAGCAATACGTATTTCTACCCATCTATTGGTGGTAACTTCGTTTTCTCTGAATTAGCGCAATTACGTAACAACTGGCTTACCCTTGGTAAATTCAGCATTAACTATGCTGAAGTAGGAAACGATGCTCCTTGGGGTAGTGTATACGACGTGTATGACAAACCTACTGCCATTGGATCCATCCCATACTTCTCATTGCCTAATACCAAAAATAACAGCAATCTGAAGTCTGAGCGTACCAAAAACTTAGAATTCAGTCTTGAAACTGCTTTCCTAGAAGATCGTCTAGGTCTTAACTTTACCTATTACAAATCGAGAACGTTGGATCAGATCCTACCCGTTTCTGTTTCCACTGCTACTGGTTATGGGTTTAAATACGTAAACTCTGGTGAAGTAGAAAACAAAGGGATTGAGATTGCAGCGTATGTAACACCAATTAAGACGGAAGATTTCTCTTGGACCATGAATGTTAACTTCTCACGTAACCGCAACAAGGTAATTAGCCTATATGGTGAAGGTGAGAACAGAGTTAAAAACGTAGTAATTGCTTCTCTACAAGCTTCGGTAAGTTTAAATGCGGCTGAAGGCGAGCCCTTCGGTGTATTGAAAGGTACCAACTTTGTATACCATGAAGGTACTGGTGAAAAAATCGTGAAATCGAACGGTATTTACCAAGCCAGCGCATCTGCAAACGAGATCATCGGTAACCCTAATCCAGATTGGATCGGCGGTATTTCAAATAACTTGAAATACAAAAACTTAGCTCTAAGCTTCTTGATCGACATCCGTCAAGGCGGTGACCTCTTCTCTTTGGATCAGTGGTATGGAGAAGGAACTGGATTATATCCTGAAACTGCCGGCCTTAACGAACTAGGAAATGACAAGCGTAGCCTAGTAGCCGATGGTGGTGGTGTATTATGGCCAGGGGTACAAGCCGATGGAACTCCTAATACAGTGAGAGCCGAAAACTACGATGGTAATACCCATTCAGCTTTTGGATATTCTTCTGGAGCACCTAGAGCCCTTTACGTTTATGATGGAAGCTATGTAAAACTAAGAGAACTAGCCCTTACTTATGCGCTTCCACAAGCCGTAGTTAACAAGCTTCAGGCATTCAAATCCATCGATGTTTCTTTGATTGGACGTAACTTGTTTATCTTCCACAAGAACATGAAGTACTCCGATCCTGAGGATGGCCTTGGTTCTGGTCTTTCTAATGGTGCTGGTGGATACCAAAGTGGTGCCTACCCTGCCGTAAGAAGCTATGGTTTCAATGTTAAATTCCGTTTCTAAAATATACCATGAAAAAATTACTTGTATTTATATTGCCCGCCATGCTGATGACAGCCTGTGTGGACAGCCTTGACGATTATAATATCGACGAAAAAAAGGCCAGTAGCGTGCCTGCGGTAACCCTTTTCTCTAGTGCTCAAAAGGAGTTTACCGATGCCATCGTTACCCCCAACGTAAACGAAAACAACTTCCGGCTGTATATGCAGCAGTGGACCACCACGACGTATCTGGACGAGCCTCGTTATAATATGACGGCCCGCCTGATTCCGCTAAACCTGTGGTCATCGATTTACAAAGATGTGCTGTCGGACTTGAACGAAGCGAAAAAAATCATCAGTGAGGATGCTATTTTGACGCCTGCAGTAAAAACAAATCAGCTTGCGCAAGTTGAAATTATGGAAGTAATGGCTTGGTCGGTATTGGTCAATACCTTTGGTAATGTACCTTACTCAGAGGCTTTGGATGCAGATAACTCTTTGCCTAAATACGACGACGCCAAAACCATCTATGACGATCTATTGACCCGTCTGTCTGGCGCATTGAGCAATATTGACGCCTCAGCGGGTGGCTTTGGTGACGGAGATTTGTTTTACAGTGGAAACGTAGCGCAATGGAAAAAGCTAGGGAATTCTTTGATGCTTAAACTCGCCCTTGTCATTGCCGACAGCGACGAAGCCAAAGCTAAATCCCTTGTAGCTGCCGCCGCTCCCAATGTGTTTACATCTAATGCGGATAACGCTGCATTCCCGTATATTTCGTCCCCCCCAAATTACAACCCGGTATCGGCTAATCTTAACTCGCTTTTTACTTCACGTCAAGATTTTATCCCTACTTCGGTTTTAATCGATTATATGAACGAGCTTTCGGATCCTAGAAGAGCCGAATTCTTCACTACTGTTAATGGCGAGTATAAAGGTGGCGAGTATGGATTTACCAACACCTATTCGGCTTTCTCTCATATCAGCGACAAGATCATCGACCCAACTTTAGAAGGTATCGTTATGGACTATGCTGAAGTTGAGTTTATGTTAGCCGAAGCCGTAGAAAGAGGCTTTATTACCGGAGATGCCGCCATGCATTATGAAAAAGGGGTAACGGCTTCTATTACCTATTGGGGTGGTAGCGCCGAAGATGCCAGTGCCTATTTGGCTCAGCCCGGCGTAGCCTACGAAACTGCAGGTGCCAACTACAAGGAGAAAATTGGAATGCAGATTTGGTTAGCTTACTTTAACAGAGGCTGGGACTCTTGGCTAACTTGGAGAAGGCTAGACTACCCACAGATTAAAGCTCCGGTGGTAACTGGACTGGACCTTAAACTCCCAGTTCGATTGATCTACCCCCATAATGAGCCCAACCTCAACGGCGATAACTATGCCGTTGCAGCTCAGGCCATGGGCGGAGACTTAGCCACTAATAAGCTATGGTGGGATAAATTCTAAACATCCCCCAAAATAACAAAAAAAGGCTGCCAGAATTGGCAGCCTTTTTTTGTTTCATCGTCACCCACCCTTCCTTAACCTCAGAACAACTTAACTAACCATTCATTTTCAGATTATAATCATCAAATAATTAAGTAAATATTACCAATTTTTTTCTAGTAAAAGGTATGAATAACTCGACTACATTAAAAATATATTAGATTTCACTCTTAGTCATTCCCATAGGCCATTTAGCTTCATTGCCCGGTACCCTACACCCAGGTCCTAACCCCACCCCTAACCGAAGCCCTACAAAATAAATAAGTAACTGACAAATAATACTATTTATCTTTTTGTTATCCAGTAGTTTTTTGGTAACTTAACCGTACACTCATCTTAATAACTTGTTCTTATGAAGAATACTCTATTTTCAGTCATGGCCTGTTTTCTTCTGGCCTGTAGTTACGGATATAGTCAAAATCGGACCATCACGGGTACCGTGACCGATGAAGACGGAAGCGCCTTACCTGGGGTAAGCATCGCCATCAGGAACACGAACCAGGGAACCATCACCGAAGCCGATGGCTCCTACCGCTTAGAAGCGGATCCAAACGCAACATTGGTTTTCAGTTTTATTGGTTTTCTGAACCAAGAAATAAAAATTGGAAATCAGTCAGTCATTAATGTATCCTTAAAAAACGATATCAACCAGCTTCAAGAAGTCTTGGTAACTGCGCTCGGGATTAAACGAGAGGCGCGGGCCGTGGGCTACTCTGTGGCTCAGGTAGACGGCAGTGAGCTCGTACGCAAAAGCGAGGTGGACCCCTTAAAATCCCTGCAAGGAAAAGTAGCTGGAGTGGATATACGTACCTCTCAGGGTACTCCCGGAGCGGCCACCAAGATTAGTATACGGGGGAACACCTCCTTTTTTGGCTCAAACGAACCATTAATCATCGTCGACGGCATCCCCTATAACAACCGACAGGTTACCACCTCAAGCCAAACCTCTGGTGGGGGCGCCTACTCCAACGGGCTGTCGAGTTTAGACCCCAACGACATTGCGTCGATGAATATATTGAAAGGGGCTGCCGCAGCGGCTTTATATGGATCGAGAGCCTCCAATGGGGCTATCATCATTACCACCAAGTCGGGGAGTTCGAGCCCTGGTCGAAAAGGGATGGAAGTCACCTACTCGGGGTCCTTTGCTACGGAGACCATCGCCAACCTACCCGACTACCAGAATACCTATGGCCCAGGGTCCTCCTTCACCTATGCCAATGCCAATGGATCGTGGGGGCCCAGTTTTGCATCTAGAGATAGCATTCCGGTATGGCCCGATTACCTGTCGGCCTTCCCAGGATCCTTTCCCGCTAGTGGAAATATTGCTTACGAAGCCGTTCCTAATAATGTAAAAGACCTATTTAGGACTGGAAAAGTATGGGATAATTCGGTAAACGTTACGGGAGGTAACGAGAAATCCTCGGTAAGCGCTACCATGTCTTTTCTAAAACACAGCGGGTATGTTCCCAATTCCAGCTTCGATAGAGGAAGCATAGGCTTAGGGGGAAACACCAAGCTGGACAATGGCCTTACCATAGGCGGGAACTTCAGCTATTCGCATACGAACCAGGCGGGAAGTACTTTTGGTGAAAACCAGGTAGAAGGAGCATCCTCCTCCTTTGCCAGAAACCTCTTCCTGGGCAGAAACTGGAATATTGCCGGCCTACCCTTCGAAGATGCCAATGGCTACCCTGTATCGACCAGCAACGCCCAATACGACAATCCGCTTTGGGCCTGGAAGCATAATGTGGTAACTACTAAAAACGACAGAGCTACCGGAAACATTAACCTTTCCTATGATATCACCTCCTGGCTGAACGCCAGCTACCGAATCGGTATTAATAATTACAGCCTTTTTAGAAGGGAAGTAGTTGATTTGGGCTCTAGAGGCTCCGGAGGATTAGGTACGATCAAGGAACAAAACTTCAACAATAAAGAAATAGAGTCTATTTTCCTTTTGAACTTCAATCCTGCTCCCATCGGAAAGTTCGATGTCAAAGCTTTTCTAGGACATAACGTCAACAGCCGCGATTGGAGGGATCAACTCACGACTGGTAACCAGATCGTAGCTCCGGGGATTTATACCCTTACAAACACCAAAACTCAGGTAGCCGATGCCTCTGATTATTTTCAGCGCCGGCTTTGGGGGATATTTGGGGAAGTCAGTGTCGGATATGACGACCTAGCTTATCTGACCCTGACGGGCCGTAACGATTGGTCATCGACCTTGCCGAAATCGAACAGAAGCTATTTTTACCCCAGCGCCTCTTTGGCAGTGAATGTTACCAAGATGCTCAATATCCCAGAGCAAAACTTTTATGGTAAGCTAAAGGCAAGTTGGTCTAAGGTAGGGCGGGATGCGGACCCTTACTATCTTCAAAATACCTATGTTATTAACACCCCATTCCTGGGAGAAAGTAGTGCTTCCATTAATCCATCAGCCGCTAATCCCAATTTAAAGCCCGAATTCACCACCGACCAAGAAATAGGTGCTGAAATGTGGATCTTAAAGCGGAGAATTGGCCTAGATTTGGCCCTGTATAAGCGAATTTCGAAGAACCAAATCGCCCCGATTACCCTTCCCCGTTCTACGGGTTTCGACGAAACTTATGAAAATTTCGGAGTTATCTCCAACAAAGGAGTCGAGGTGGACCTGAAGGCGATCCCCGTTCAGACCGACGACTTTGAATGGAATGTGCACTTTATTTACACCAAAAACAAAAGTATAATCGAGGAGCTACAGGACGGGGTAACCCTCATTGAGCTAGCAGGCGTACTTACCGATATTAGGCCCGTGGCGATACGCGACCCAGAAAAAGGAATCGTTAACCAGCCATATGGCGCACTGTACGGAACACGCAGTGCCCGGGATGAAGAGGGTAATTTGCTGATTAACCCTACCACAGGAGAGTTAATTCCCGCCTTGGAACCGGGGGTAGTAGGCAATCCGAACCCCGACTATAAAATGGGCTTTTCAACGGGAATCAGCTACAAAGGTTTTTCACTCAACGCCCTACTCGACTACACCCATGGCGGAGACATGTACTCGGTGACCGTCACCTCCATGCTTGGCCGTGGCGTGACCAAGGACACTGAAGACCGGGAAACTAGCTGGGTAATACCAGGGTACTACGGCGACGCTAACACCGGAACCCCATTATTGGTCGATGGTCAAAAGGTACCAAACACGACGGCCATCAGTACCAACGGATTGTATTTTGGAGAGACCTTCGCCATCAATTCGGCCACCGAATGGAACGTTTTCGATGCCACATTATGGACCTTACGCGAAGTTTCACTGGGCTACGAAATACCGAAAAAGTTCCTTACTAAAACCCCTTTCGGTAGTGCTAATTTATCCGTGAGTGGTAGAAACCTCTGGTATTTGGCTCCCAACATGCCTAAACACACCAATTTCAACCCCGAATCGGCTAGCTATGGCTCTACCAATATTTCTGGAATCGAGCTCTCAGCAGCACCCACCACCCGCCGTTTCGGAGTCAATCTTCGTGTATCGTTTTAATTTCATTTCAAGCTAGAAAAAATATGAAAAATCCAATCATATATATCGTATTCATCTTGTCCGTCTTATCGGGTTGCACCAAGGACTTCTTAGATGTAAATACCGACCCAAATAGTCCCACCGATATATCGGTTCACCAATTATTGCCTAGTGCCGAAAGAGGCTTAGCGGCCGTATTGGGCTATACCAACGACGCCCGTGGGGCGCGTGGAATCAGTACGGTATTATCCGTATACATGCACCAGATCGTGGTTCGGGAGACCCCCGACCAGTATGGCGCCACTGGTTCGGAGTTCAATATCAATGGTTCCTGGAAAGGGATGTACAGTCCCCAAATATCCCAGGGCTCCCCCGACTATGTGGGCTGTCTGCAGAATACCGAAATCCTGATTCAGAAATCCGAAGCCGCAGGCAACTTAAGATATGCCGGAATTGGAAAGATTATCAAGGCCTACGCACTTAGTCTGATGGTCGATATTTATGGAGATATACCCTTTACGGAGGCAAACAAATTTGCCGAAGAAGGCATAAAATACCCTAAATTCGACAAGGGAGAGGATATATATCCTGCCTTATTGGCCATGCTGGACGAGGCTATAGCCGACCTGAACAACACTTCGGCGGCCAATACCCTGGTCCCCTCTAGCAACGACCTGTTCTACGCTGGCAGCACTGCGAAATGGGAAAAAGCCGCCAATACCATCAAGCTTAAGCTTTATAACCAAATTAGGCTCACCACCGATGTTTCGTCAGAAGTTCAAGCCCTGCTAAGTTCCGGAAAATTAATGGCCACCACTACCGATGGCCTCATGTTCAACTATGGAACCAGCATCTCTCCTGAAGACCGTAACCCGGCTTATTCGGATTATCCAGCTGGCCAAAAGTCCAATTACATCAGCCCCTGGTTTTACAGTACCTTAAAGGGCTATAATGCTATTTTCTCAGGAATAGAAGATCCACGAATTCCATTCTATTTCTACCAACAACTAGAACCTACCGAAGCCTCACAAAATACCGCAGAATTCAGAGATGGGGGCTTTTTGTCTATTTATTTCGGGTCTGTTGGCAGGAATCGCGACTGGTCCCAGGACCAGAGTATGACCCTGGTGGGCGTATATCCGGCAGGAGGAAAATATGATGATGGAGGAGCCGAGAAAATAGGAGCCACCTCGGGAACTGGGGCAGCTCCCCTCAGACTGCTCACTTATGCCGACCGACTTTATATAGAGGCAGAACTCATCAATGCCGGGCTAGCCAACGGAGATGTTGAAGCCGTTTTCAATAATGCTGTGGCAGAATCCTTTAAGTTGGTCGACTATGTATCGAGCAAAGCCGCAACTACGGCTCCTAAACTAGTGGGAACCGCCCCAGCGACCAGCTATCAAGAAGCCATTGAAATGGCATTTGGTGAGGCTACTCCTACCAAACAGTTGGAAATGATTATGACCCAGAAGTGGATTTCCAGCTTCGGCTTCAGTGTGGACCAATACACCGACTACCGGAGAACAGGCTACCCCATTTTATTCGATCCGAACGATCCAACTATGGCACCTGGTGGTTTTGTTCAGCCTCCTATCAACGGAAATTTCGAAACGCCCGGTGCGCAACCACTCGTGCCCGTACAGCGCTCTAGGGACTATCCCTTGTCGCTTCCATGGCCCACCGACGAGCTATTGGTCAATCCCTCTGCACCCGCGCAGAAAACCCCATCGACCTACAACGTATTTTGGGACAATTAATATTCATTCATCCATTCGAAATCTGTCCATATGAAAACGATAAAAAGTATATATTCGCTATTGCTTATTTTAGCCCTATTAGCTACCTCCTGTAGCGACGATGGAGGCGGTAACCTCCCCGACTTATCCCGTGTGCCCATCCCTTTGCTCACACAGGTAGAAAATTCGGATATCCTGATTCAAGATCCGGCAATATTTCAAGGAAAATTCTCTGTAGATCTTTTATTTCCCGAGGACGTAGCCCCCAAATTTATCGATGTAGTCATTACCATGAATGGGGACTACAAGACGATAAAAGTATTGGAGTCCAATTTAACTAGCTTCCCAACCGTCATCGACTTGGATGCAGCAAAGATTGCCAGTGCCTTCGGAATCAATGTAAGCGACATCGTCCCGGGCGATTATTTTGAAGTCGGAGCCAATATCAACACGGTAGATGGAAAGCTAATTCCGGCTTTTGCCGAAGTAGGCAACCAGTTTTCGGCCGATATCGCCAACTTCCCCGGATCGAACCTCAAAATAAAATATCCGGTGGTTTGCCCCTTGGATCTGGACGAATTTGTTGGTGAATTCACCATCGACGACCCCAACTTCTGGGAAGCGTCCTACCCAGTTACCATTGAGCGCGAAGGTGAAAATGTTTTGGTAATCACTGGATTTGTAGAGGACCCCGATGCCGTCATCAAGGTGACCATCGACCCTCAGACCACCAAAGCATCCGTCAGTAAGCAGGTATTTGCGCCCGTATTCTTTAGCTATACCAATGGAGCCGTAGAAGGAAGCGGCGAAATCAACGCTTGTGAAAACAGCATCACATTAAACCTCACTTACACGGTAGACCAAGGAAGTTTCGGCAGCTACGGTTTAACCATTAAGAAGTAAGTATCATTGTCATGAACAAAGCCTTCTCAGTCTGCTGAGAAGGCTTTGTTCATGCTATGTCACTAAATTTTTATCAACGATTGTATTAATTAAAAGTGGATATCCCTAGTCCTAGCTATCACTTAGGCTAATTATTATTAACTTTGTTACTTGCATCAAGCCATTAGTACCATGAATTTCCAAAAAAGCCAACGCCTCAATAATTTACGTTATGAAATTAGAGGGGCAACCTACGAAAAAGCCCTCGAGCTAGAAAACCAGGGATTTAAAATCCACAACCTGAACATAGGGAACCCTGCACCTTTTGGCTTCGATGCACCCGATGAGATCGTTCACGACATCATTATGAACCTGCGCAACGCTCAGGGATATTCCGACTCGAGAGGCCTTTTTGCAGCAAGAAAAGCCATCATGCACTATACCCAAACGATAGGGATTCCGGACGTAGAAATTTCGGATATTTTCGTGGGCAACGGAGTAAGTGAGCTTATTTTGCTATCCATGCAAGCTTTATTGAACCCTGGTGACGAGATACTGGTCCCCTCTCCAGACTACCCCTTATGGACGGCCAGCATCTCCCTCAGTGGAGGCAAACCTGTCCACTATGTATGTGATGAGCAGGCCGACTGGAATCCCGACATCGCCGACATGGAAAGTAAGATTACCCCGCGCACCAAGGGTATTGTCCTCATTAATCCCAATAACCCCACTGGGGCTGTTTACGAAAAAGATATTCTGCTACAAATCGCTAAACTCGCCGAAGAACATGGGCTCATCATATTTTCGGATGAGATCTATGATAAAATACTTTTCGACGGAGCGGTACACTACCCCATGGGCACCCTCGTACACGAGACGCTCTGTGTTTCCTTTGGTGGGCTTTCCAAAAACTATCGCTCCGCAGGTTTCCGTGGAGGATGGATGATCATGAGCGGAGCCAAGCACAAGGCGAAGTCGTATATGGAAGGAATATTGCTACTGGCTAGTATGCGCCTTTGCGCCAACGTACCTACCCAATATGGGATACAAACGGCCCTGGGAGGGTTTCAAAGCATCAGCAACTTGGTAGCACCTACCGGGCGACTTTATAAGCAAATGAACCTCATTTATGACCGACTTACCTCTATTCCGGGTATCAGTTGTGTGAAGCCAAAGGGGGCATTGTATGTATTTCCGAAGATAGATTTGAAAAAGTTTGGCCTTGAAAACGATGAAAAATTCGTTTACGACCTACTCAGCGAACAAAAAGTATTGGTAGTAGCAGGCACGGGCTTCAACTATATATCCAACGACCACTTCAGAATTGTAACCCTACCCACCATCGATGAGCTCAACCAAGCCATGGATAAGTTACAGTATTTTCTGGAGAGCAGAAGGGTATTGTCTACTAAAATGATTGAAGAAGTAATAGCATAAAAAGTAAGCAGTGATCGGTAGCCCTCCCCTACAGCCCGCAGGGCGAAGTCTTAACGAAAGAAAGCGTCAAAGGCTATTTTTAGTACTTTGTGGCATTTTCTTGACCAACGCCCTTATTGCTGAAATAGTAGGTGGCAAGATATTCTCCGTAGAAAGCTTGCTGGGCCTGCCGCCCGCTCAGATCCCAATTGGGGGTCAGTTTATGGATTTTAATATGACGGCGGGGGTGGTCAATTGGCCCGTGGTATTCCTTACTTCCGATATCATCAATGAGTATTTTGGAAAAAAGGGAGTAAAACGTATTTCCTACCTCACCGCCGCCTTCATTGTTTACACCTTCATTACCATATTTATAGCTACTATGCTTCCCCCTGCGCAGTTCTGGCTCGATCTCAACGGAACCGACGGCCAGGGGAATCCTTTTAATATCAACGATGCTTTTGCCAAAATCTTCAACCAAGGGTTAGGTATCATGGCTGGCTCTATTACCGCCTTTTTACTCGGCCAGTTTTTAGATGTATATGTCTTTGCTTGGTTAAGAAAACGAACCGGAAGCCGCTTTATCTGGCTTCGGGCCACAGGCTCCACCCTATTCTCTCAGCTAGTCGATAGTTTCGTGGTAATTGGAATTGCCTTTTACGTGTTTGGAAACTGGGACTTGGGATTGGTGTTCTCCGTAGGCAGCATCAACTATCTATATAAGGGCCTGGTAGCCATCCTGATGACCCCACTACTGTATGTAGCTCATTATTTTATAGACGCCTACTTAGGCAAAGAATATGCCGAACAACTGATGGAGGAAGCAGCCTCAGATGGGGCGGCCTAATCCCGCTTTGTCCTGAATAAATGGCGAACGGAATTAAGGCCTGAAAGGCCAATAAAATGGAGCATTATACTTCCCAGATTGGATTCTGAGTACCTACAAAGTCCTATAGACGCTGTCCTCGTCGCAAATTATCGATTATAATGGCGGTAGCTATACCGACATTAAGAGACTCGGCTCCACCCATTCGTGGGATGGTTATCTGGTGGGTGATATGCTTGGACACCATTTCTCCGATACCATTGGACTCATTGCCCATCACTACGAAGCCACCGGCTTTAGGAAACTCAAATTCATACAAGGAACTTCCCCCCAGGAACGCTCCCCCTATAAACTCCCCAGAACCGTACTCGCCAAAATACTGGTATAAATCGGTATAATATGGAAGAACTCTGGTAAAAGACCCCTTACTTGCCGCCACCACCTTGGGGTTGTACCAATCTGTAGTATCCTTGGAGCATATTATTTTATGAATCCCATACCAATCGGCTACCCTAATGATAGCCCCCAGGTTACCAGGGTCACGAATATCGTCTAAGGCCAAGATATATTCTCCCGGACTTTTGAGAAGTAAATCATTATTTTTCACCTTAGCAACGGCTAAGCAAGAGTCGTTGGTCTGGAAAGAACCTATCCCTTCGAGGTCTTTAGGACCTACCGTTTCGAGGGGAGGAGTATGCTCTGATAAAATTGTTGTGTATTTTTGCCGAAACTCGTCGGTGGCCAATATGAATTCTATAGTAAAATCAGACTGAATGAGTTCTATAACACTTTTGGCTCCTTCGACGATAAAGGCCCCATAGGCCTGTCTGAATTTCTTATTCTTAAGCGCGTTTATATATTTAATACGATTTTTAGACAGCATTGAACACACGGAATTATTTTAATTACTACTTATTTTTTCTCCTGATTGGCCTGGGGTTAAGTTCTTGCGCCCGAAAGTCTAGTCAGAAATCGGACCCTTATTTTTTGGGCAATTCCATTTTCCAGGGAAACCAAATCATAAAAAAAGGCGAGCTGGAATCCTTAATCCCTCAAAAACCCAACCGACGATTCTTAGGCCTTCCATTTTTCCCTTATGTAGGACTGTACCAATTTGGCCAGTTATTCTATAATTCGGAAGATCAAGACCGACGCCTGTTAGAAATCACCCAAAAGTACCAGAAAGTATCTCAAAAACAGCAGGACAATGCGCGACAGCTAGAAAAAACCGCGCGTAAATACGAAAAAAAAATGGCACGGGCTAAGTTAAAACTCGAGGAAGGAAACTTTTGGATGCGGGTGGTTGGAGAGAAACCCGTTTATTTTTCGAAAGAAGAGGCCATTGCCAATGCCGAAAAAATGCAAAGGTACTTATACAATAATGGCTTCTTCGCTGCTGCCGTGCATATAGAGCCCGATACTTTGTTTACTAGGGTTAGGCCCGTTTACAAGGTTGAGGAAAACCGCCCCACCCTACTCCACGACATTCATTACGACGTCAATAGCGAAAAAATAGATAGCCTATTGGGGCGTCATCATAATGCCTCGGCGCTCAAGCCAGGAAAAAGATACGACGGTGACGCCTTTGAGCAGGAACGGATACGCCTCGAAAGTTTATTGAGAAATAATGGATACTTTGGCTTTTCACGTCAATATATTTCCTTCCTGGTCAACGATACCTTAAGTTACCCTCAGACCGATAGCCTTTTTAAACAAGTCGATGTAACGGTAAAAGTGGAACTTCCCAGCCAAGAAGCTCCTATACAACCCTATACCATTAAATCGGTACATTTCGAAGTACTTCCGCCTTCGGGCCTCCCCGACTCCTTGTTTCGAAAGGTCACCGTGACTTTAAATGGCATAGAGTACATATTTACGGACAAGTTTTTCTCTCCCAAAATCCTGAACAATAAAATACTCGTAAGGCCCAACACCCTTTACAGCCAACAAAATGAACGGGAAAGCCAACAACAACTCTCCTTAACCGACCAGTTCCGATTTGTCAACTATAGCTATCATTTCGACTCTACTGGGCATGGTTTGCATAGTTATTTCAAAGCAATCCCCCTCGAAAAGTATCAGATATCGACCGACTTGGGCCTTAACGTGATACAACTCCAAGGCGCTCCGGGCCCTTTTGCCAACTTATCGTATAAGGTGAGGAACGTGTTCAATGGCTTAGAAGATTTCGAAACCAGTATTAGAGGGGGCATTGAGCTCGTACCGGGTTTTCTGGGCAGCAAGCAGATATACCGAAGTGAGGAGATAGGCGTCAACACCTCTCTCAATTTCCCGAGAATCTTGTTCCCAGCTCAGGGAATCCAAAATAAACTGAGCCTATTCACACCCAGAACACAAATAGGCATCGGGTATAACTATGTCAATAGGCCTGAATATACCCGTTCAATTGTGAAGTCCTCGATGACCTACTCGTGGAAACCCTCTCAAACCACCTTGTTCAACGTCACCTTGCTCGATCTGAACATCCTGAACACCCAACGCTTGCGGTCGGATTTTGAGGAGCTATTAACGGAACTACAGCTAGAAGGGAACAATCTGATCAATAGCTTCCAAAAGTCTTTTGTATCCGATCTCAATTTTAACTTTATCTACAATACCAACAACTTAAATGGTCCTCCTAAAAAGGCCCGATATCTCCGCCTAGCCTTTGAGTCGGGTGGGACTTCCCTCAACTTATTCCCCAAACAGCAAGATTGGATACAAGGGGTGTTTGGCGATTTACAATTTTACAAATACCTCCGAACGAGCCTCGATTATAGGCGTTACTGGCCTACAGGAGGGAAATCCTTATTCGTTACCAGAATAAACACCGGCGGTATCTACAGCTACGGCAGCGGAAAGGTCCCTCCCTACGAAAAGTATTTTTTTGCCGGTGGCTCCAACAGCCTCCGGGCCTGGCTGCCCAGAAGGCTCGGCCCTGGCTCCGCCCCGGCCCGTCTTACCACCTCCAACATTTCTATAGAGGCTCCAGGCGAGTTTTTGCTAGAAGGTAACCTGGAATACCGGGGATTCTTGACCAACTTCTTCGGCGACATCAATTATGCCTTGTTTGTTGACGCAGGAAATGTGTGGAGTCTCAATCAGAACGCCGATGCCGATCAGCGACTCCACCCATCCACATTTCTTAAGCAGATAGCCGTTGGTACTGGATTTGGGATACGTTACGACCTATCTTATTTCGTTTTACGCTTCGACTTCGGTATCAAAGTTTACGATCCTTCCGTACAACGATTCGTGTTAGACGAGCTCAACTGGGGGAAACTTTTCAATAGAACCCAACAGAATTTTTTGAATGTCAACTTGGGCGTAGGCTACCCCTTTTAAGCCTCCTGCCGAGCCCACGTCCGACTCGCTTTTATGGGTTTAAGGTCCTGCCAGATTGTCAGTTTCTAAGCTTTTATTCGTAGTTTTGCACTGCTTGCTAGCACCGACAGGTGGCTGACGCCAGCGAACAGACAAAAGCATTAAGACTAAGACCAACAATAATGACCCAAATCGTCACGGATACATTAAAAATACTGAGCGAATCGGATAAGGAGGCCTGTGAAACGGCCCGAATTACTGCCAATGAGCCTATATCAAATAAAAAAAGATTGTTTATTGAGAGTTATGGATGCCAGATGAACTTCTCTGATAGTGAGATCGTCGCCTCTGTAATGAAAGAGGCGGGGTTCGCCACCACTTCCGACGTCAATGATGCCGACTTGATATTCCTGAATACCTGTGCCATTCGCGACAATGCAGAACAAAAAGTTCGTATTCGTTTACAACACCTCAATGCCATCAAAAGACGGAAACCAGGCCTGCTCATTGGGGTGCTGGGCTGCATGGCCGAGCGACTCAAAACCAAGCTATTGGAAGAAGAAAAAATGGTCGATATTGTTACCGGACCAGACGCTTACCGCGATCTCCCCCGACTAGTGGAAGAGGCGGAGACAGGCCAAAAGGCGGTTAACGTGTTTTTATCGAGAGAAGAAACCTATGCCGACATCTCCCCGATCCGTCTGAATTCCAACGGAATAACGGCCATGATATCGATCATGCGTGGGTGTGACAATATGTGTAGCTTCTGTGTCGTACCCTATACCAGAGGAAGAGAACGCAGCAGAGACCCTGAAAGTATCGTCGCCGAAGCCCGTCAATTATTTGACCAAGGCTACCGGGAAGTCACCCTATTAGGCCAAAACGTCGACAGCTATAAATGGACTGCAGAGAACGGTTCAGAAAAAGACAACTCGGTCAATTTTGCCCAGTTGCTGGAGCGCGTAGCCCTGGTGCACCCCGACCTTCGGGTACGGTTTAGCACCTCTCATCCGAAAGATATCACCGACCAGGTGCTGTATACCATCAAACGATACGACAATATTTGCAACTACATCCATCTTCCTGCCCAAAGTGGCAATAGTAGGGTATTGGAGCTGATGAACCGCACCTATGACAGGGCCTGGTACCTGGAGCGAATTGACCGTATCAGGGCCATACTTGGAGAGGACTGTGGTATCTCTCATGACATGATCGCTGGCTTCTGCTCCGAAACCGAAGCCGAGCACCAAGATTCGCTGAGTCTTATGGAATATGTGAAATTTGACTTCGGCTATATGTTCGTGTATTCGGAAAGGCCAGGAACTCCGGCCGCAAAAAAATATAAAGACGATATAGATCCAGAAACAAAACAGCGCCGGCTCACCGAAATAATAAGTGTTCAGCGACGTTTGTCATTGGAAAGAAACCAGAGAGCCATCGGAAAAGTACATCGGGTGCTTATTGAAGGCACTTCCAAAAAATCGGCAGAGCAGTTTTCGGGAAGAAACGATCAGAATAAAGTAATTGTGTTTCCCAAAGAGAACTATCAAGTCGGCACTTATGTAAATGTTTTGGTAACGGAATGTACCTCAGCGACTCTGAAAGGACACGCCGTATAAGCATCGGTCGCACTTACTTTTCTTTTATCGGAGAGGCTATGCCTCCTCTACAAATTAAAATGCAACAGAATATATGAATCCTTCGGAAATACAGGCTATTAAAAACCGTTTTGGAATTATCGGAGGGTCCTCAGTCCTAAACCATGCCATTAATGTAGCCGTACAGGTGTCAGGTACCGACCTAACGGTGCTCATTACTGGCGAAAGCGGGAGTGGTAAGGAGTCTTTTTCTAAAATAATACATAACCTTAGCGCACGAAAACATGGTGCTTTCATCGCTATCAATTGCGGGGCTATACCCGAAGGCACCATCGACTCCGAGCTATTTGGTCACGAAAAAGGAGCCTTTACAGGCGCATTAGACTCCCGGAAAGGTTATTTTGAAACGACTAATGGGGGAACTATCTTCTTAGACGAAGTAGGTGAAATGCCCCTAGGTACTCAAGCAAGGCTACTAAGAGTCCTAGAAAACGGCGAATATATTAAAGTAGGGTCCTCTAAGGTCCTCAAAACCAACGTAAGAGTTGTGGCAGCTACCAATGTCAATCTGCTAGAGGCTGTCAACAAAGGCAAGTTTAGAGAGGATCTTTACTACCGTCTTAATACCGTGCCCATCTACGTCCCGGCCCTTCGCGACCGAGGCGACGACGTGCTACTCCTGTTCCGTAAATTCACCAACGATTTTTCGGAGCGCTACCGGAGTAAGCCAGTTCGGCTAGGACCCGACGCCTCCGACCTGCTAATGGAATACCCTTTTCCTGGTAATATTAGACAGCTAAAAAATATCGCGGAACAAATTACCATACTAGAGACTGACAAAGAGCACCCTATTTCGGCGGCTACCCTTAATACTTACCTCAATCCCGTTCAGCCTTCGGGGAGGCGGTCTTTGGTACCATTGAAAACGGAAGACGACGCAGGTACCTCCTTTTCCGAGCGAGAGCTCCTCTACAAGGTACTTTTCGACATGAGAAAGGATGTCACGGAATTGAAAAAATTGGTTCGTGGTGTTCTGGAAAATGAAAAATATGGCCGGGAAATTCTCGACGATCATGAGGAACTGTTCCAATCGATTAACCATGTGGAACCCGTAAAAGCCCCCACTGTGGAGCCTACCCGCCTACTCAACCCACCGCCCCCCTCCAGGCCTATTGCCTTCGATCACTACGAACGATACAATGCAGACCGGGAGGACATAGAAGATGTAGTGCATGTGTCGGCCGAAGAAGAATCGCTATCGTTAGAAGACAAGGAAAAAGAGATGATCATCAAAGCCTTGAGGAAGAACAATAATAAGCGCAAATATGCCGCTCAGGCTTTAGGGATTTCTGAAAGGACCCTTTACAGGAAAATAAAGCAATACGATATAGAAGAGTGACCTACGGCAGCTCCCTAAGCGATATAATCAGTGTCCATTTACCCAGTAAGTAGTTATTTATGCGAGTCGACCATACTAAAATAAAAGCCTTTCTTTACAAGCTCACCCTGTTGACCGGAATCATATGCCTTGCTTGGATGCAACAGGGCTGTGGAATTTATTCTTTTACCGGAACGAGCCTTTCTCCGGACATTAAGACCTTTACCGTGGTAAATTTCACAATGGGAACGGCTGGAGGGCCATCGGACCTTCCTAGGACCCTCACTGAGGACTTAAAGGAATACTTTCAGAAAAACACCAGCCTTACTCAGATACCCACAGGGGGCGATCTGATCATAGAAGGGAGTATCACCGGGTACGATGTAACGGCCGCCGCCCCAACCGCCAATGACCAAGCCGGCCTTAACAGGCTTAACATCACAGCCCAGGTCCGCTTTTCCAATGCTTTGGACGAAACCAAAAACTTCGACCAATCCTTTACCTATTATGCCGATTTCCCTCAAGACCAAACCCTTAACCAAAATGAGGCCAGACTTCTCCCAACAATATTAGAGAATTTGGTACAACAAATTTTTAATAAATCGGCCGCCGATTGGTAAGGACTACCACCAATTACTTATCTTCGTAAGACACCAATATTTAAACGAACCTGGGACATGTCCATAGTAGAAAAAGAAATGTTTGGAGATCTGGTGAGCAATCCATCCAAACTAGATCAACATATCATACCACATCTGGAGGATACCGTAGACCGTTTTCCTTTCTGCCAAATCGGGTACTCCCTGTTGGCCAAGGCTACTGCCTCCACCCAGAGTGAATCCTTTAGCAAATATAAACCCCGTGCTGCGGCCTATGCTTTGAGCCGGGTAGCCCTACAACAATTAGTAGAAAATTCGGAAGAAAGACTCGCCGATCCCATTCAAGAACGCGCTATAGAACACGCATTACTCTTAGACACAGAGGTAGTGGTGCCGGAGCCGTTCGCACTGGAGGAAGAGTCTTTAGAAAAACCGATAACGGACGAGCAAAAAAAACAAAAACAAATTATTGAGGGATTTATGAGAAAAAATCCTCGTATCGCTCGTCAAGAAAACGATCTGGAACCAGTTTCCTTGGACCTAAATGGCCGATTGGCGCACCGTGGAGGTAGCAGTATTGACACTGAAGCATTTGCCAAAATACTGATCAATCAAGGGAAAATAGACAAGGCAAAAGACGTTTATCAGAAATTGATCTTGAAAAATCCGGAAAAAAGAAATTACTTTGCGAAAAAATTAGGTGAATTAAACCGTCTAGCTTAATAAAAATTCCATCATAAATATTTAAAACATGTATTTGGGTCTGATTATTCTTGTTGCCATTATTGCAGTATTGCTGATTCTGGTGGTTTTAGTACAAAATTCTAAGGGAGGAGGGCTATCCAGTGAATTCAGTGGTTCAGGATCTGCACAAATGTTTGGCGTAAAAAAGACGACCGACTTACTCGAACAAATCACTTGGGGACTGGCTGGCGCCATCATTGTGATATCATTGGTATCTTATATCATGGTAGGCAATAGCAGTGACGGTGGGGCCATTAACAGTGTAAATATTGAAAAAGCTCAAAATACTGCAGTACCGGGAGGTACAGTAGCACCAGCACCTGCAACAGAAGTACCTGCCGCAGCCGACAGTGCTAACTAAAAAGATACGCTCTTAGCAAAAGCAGTCTGCACCGCAAGGGGCAGACTGCTTTTGGTTTTAGGCCAGATTAAGGTAGCGAAGCAAGAGCCTTTGCGCCACCGGAAGCATGGTTTCTTGCAGGGGATAATCTATTTTGGATTCTATGATATAGGTAGCAGGATTGGGCAATTCCTTGTATTTTTTGGTCAGGGAGACCTTTACTTGGGCTACATTGCTTCCTAGACCTACTTTTACCTGATCCACATAATGAAGCTTTACATAGCGCTCTTTCCGACTATTGTACAAGGCTAGCTGATACTGATAAACAAAAATCCGCCTCAGGCTATTTCTTTGGAAAAACAGATACCCTTCCTCCGTTCGGATAGGCACGATGCCAACTGGGCTAATTTGCAATTGATCGCCTACTTCTTCCAATACACTGGCCCCACGTTCTAGCGACTTGCTGATCTGTGGAATGGCATAGTCTATCAAAAAACCAATATCGGCTAGCTTGGGATTGTCTTCCACCTCTTGCTCGTATACGAGCTCCAAGGCTTGCCAATTGATCCCTGTGATAGTTCGTGGAAAAGCGGCCTTCATGGAGTCCTTTTGCGCTTTTACATGCTCACAAACTGACAAATGACGTTTCAATTCAGTAAGATGAGGATAGAGGCGAGCCTGATTAAACTGCCCTTCTACATGTTGTAAATAGGCCAGCAGCACGTATTTCTTATACTCAAAATCGAGCAGCCCCTCGGTAATCCAGCTTTCTGTTAGGCGTTTCATATCAATATGAGATTGATGTAGACAAAATTTACGTAATCCGCGGCATAAATGCAATTTTGACAAGCACCTGACAGCCTCTACAGCCTTAAATTACAATAGCTTCCTCCTTGAATGATATTTTGTCATAATGGCAATGAAAAAATGGCAGCCCCGACCCCTTGGCACGAATTGTTTAATGGACAAACCAGTCATCTTAAATAACTGACAATTCAAAAAATAAACGTTTAATATCTTATGTCAACTTTAGCAGAAATACAAGTGAGCGTACAACCTTTGGCTGATCGGGTTCTTGTAGAGCCAGCCCAAGCAGAAGAAAAAACAGCATTTGGTATCATTATTCCTGATACTGCAAAGGAGAAACCACAACGCGGTACCGTATTGGCAGTTGGTCCTGGTAAGAAGGACGAGCCCCTAACTGTAAAAGTAGGCGATACTGTATTGTATGGCAAATACTCTGGAACTGAACTCACACACGACGGTAAAGACGTGTTGATCATGAGAGAGTCGGACATTTATGCCGTTTTGGGTTAATTCCGACCATATTCATTACCACATTTTCTAATAAAATACCATTAATTAAAAACTGATATGTCTAAGAAAATATTTTTTGACACAGATGCCCGCGACAGAATTAAGCGTGGTGTAGATACCCTTGCCGACGCCGTTAAAGTAACTTTAGGACCACGTGGTCGTAACGTTGTTATCGACAAAAAATTCGGTTCACCTAGCATCACCAAAGATGGTGTAACTGTAGCCAAAGAAATAGATCTTAAAGATCCCATCGAAAACATGGGCGCACAATTGGTAAAAGAAGTTGCTTCAAAAACTGCTGATTCGGCTGGTGATGGAACGACTACCGCAACCGTTTTGGCACAGGCGATCTACTCGATCGGTGTGAAAAACGTAGCGGCTGGTGCCAACCCAATGGACCTAAAACGCGGAATTGAAAAGGCGGTTACGGCTATCGTAAACAACTTGGAAACTCAGAAAAAAGTAATTTCTACCTCTAAAGAAATTGCGCAAGTAGCGACTATCTCCGCTAACCATGACGACGAGATCGGTAATATGATCGCTGAAGCCATGGAAAAAGTGGGTAAAGAAGGTGTGATCACTGTAGAAGAAGCGCGTGGTACTGAAACGGAAGTAAAAACCGTTGAAGGGATGCAATTCGACCGCGGCTATCTTTCTCCTTACTTCGCTACTAATACCGAGAAAATGGAAGTAGAAATGGAGCGTCCTTATATCTTGATTTCCGAGAAAAAGGTATCTTCAATGAAAGAACTTCTACCTGTTTTGGAAGCAGTAGCTCAAACTGGCCGTCCTTTGCTTATCCTTGCCGAAGACGTAGACGGTGAAGCACTTGCTACCTTGGTAGTAAACAAAATCCGTGGCGCCTTGAAAGTAGCTGCCGTTAAAGCTCCTGGATTCGGTGATCGTCGTAAAGCAATGCTTGAAGATATCGCTATCATCACTGGTGGTACCGTTATTAGCGAAGAGCGTGGCTTCAAACTTGAAAACGCTACCTTGGATTACCTTGGATCATGCGAAAAAGCCATCATCGACAAAGACAATACTACTTTGGTGAACGGTGACGGTAAGTCTGAAGACATCGAAGGACGTGTGAACCAGATCAAGGCGCAAATCGAAAATACTACTTCCGATTACGATCGCGAAAAACTTCAAGAGCGTCTTGCAAAACTTTCTGGTGGTGTGGCTATCCTATATATCGGTGCCGCTACAGAAGTAGAAATGAAAGAAAAGAAAGATCGCGTTGACGATGCACTTCACGCTACTCGCGCAGCCGTAGAAGAGGGTATCGTAGCTGGTGGAGGTGTAGCCTTTATCCGTGCATCTTCTGTTCTTGACGACCTTAAAGGAAGCAATGATGACGAGACTACCGGTATCAACATCATACGGGTTGCCCTAGAAGCTCCTCTAAGAACGATCGTTTCTAACTCAGGTCAAGAGCCTTCGGTTGTGATCCAAAAAGTAAAAGAAGGTGTTGGAGCCTACGGTTACAATGCGAAGGACAATGTGTATACCGACCTTCTTGAGGCGGGTATCATCGATCCTAAGAAAGTATCTCGTTTGGCTTTGGAAAATGCAGCATCTATCGCCGGTCTTCTTTTGACTACCGAATGTGTAATTGCTGACGAACCAGAAGAAAACGCAGCTCCTGCTGGAGGCCATGGCCACCCAGGCGGAATGGGCGGAATGATGTAATTCCACATCCCATATCTTATATAGATTAAGTAAAAATGCTGCCTGTTGAGGCAGCATTTTTGCTTTTTGGAGCCAAACCCTGCCTCGCTGGGCCTATAAAGCGCAAGGGTAAACCAAAAAAAAATAGCCGTCCGAAAAACTTCAGACGGCTATTCACTTTACTCAACGTTATGAAAAACTTCCCCCTTGATACGACATCAGGAATATATGGTCACAAGTTTTCTAAAAAAAAATAAATAAATTGGATCCCCCCTCTAGGAAGGTCCAGTTTTAGGACATCAATCCATCCTGCATCACCAACCGTCGGTCTGCCATTTCGGCCAATTCTTCGTTATGGGTTACGATCACAAAACTATGGCCAAACTCATCGCGTAATTGAAAGAACAAACGATGCAGGTCTAGGGCATTTTGACTATCGAGATTACCGCTGGGTTCGTCAGCAAATATAATGGCCGGACTATTGAGCAATGCCCGAGCCACAGCCACCCTTTGCTGCTCCCCTCCCGATAGCTGTGAAGGCAGGTTACCCATCCGTTCGGACAACCCCAGCAAGCCTAATAGCTCGGTGGCACGGGCTACTATTTCCTTTTCGGGCTTACTACCCTGTATATAGCCGGGCATACACACATTCTCTAGGGCCGTAAACTCTGCCAATAAATTATGAAACTGGAAAATAAACCCTACTTTTTCGTTCCGAAACTTAGCCAATTCCTGGTCTTTAAGATTAAAAACCGAGAGGTCTTCTATCCATACCTCCCCTCCGTCGGGCTTGTCCAAGGTTCCTAATATCTGAAGCAGGGTACTTTTGCCTGCTCCCGAGGGACCTACTATCGCAACGATCTCACCGGCACCTATTTCCAAATCGATCCCTTTTAGTACTTCCAAGGCCCCATAGTTCCTCTTTATCCCCTTAGCATGTAGTAATTTCATAAATCGAAAAGATAATTGGGCTAAAACCTACCCCCGTTTTGATTAATTCCTTAATTTGCCGTGAAAATACCAATTTACTTTTATACTCATGAATATTCACGAATATCAAGGCAAAAGCGTTCTTAAGAAATATGGTGTGCGTATACAGGAAGGGCTCGTAGCCGATACCCCCGACAAAGCTGTAGAAGTAGCACGCGAACTAAGCCAACAAACTGGTACCAAATGGTATGTAGTAAAATCTCAGATTCATGCCGGTGGCCGTGGAAAAGGGAAAATTGTAGGTACTGAACAACGCGGAGTAGCCCTTGCCAAATCGGTAGAGGATGTACGCAGTATCTCCAAAAACATTCTTGGCAAAGTGCTTGTTACACATCAAACTGGCGAGGCCGGTAAACTTGTTAACAAGGTGCTTATCGCCGAAGATGTCTACTACCCAGGTCCGACAGAGCCTAAAGAATTTTACATCTCCATTCTGCTCGACCGTGCCACCAATCAAAACGTGATCATGGCCAGTACGGAAGGTGGTATGGACATTGAGGAGGTTGCCGAGCACACCCCCGAAAAGATCATGAAGGAGTGGATCGACACCAGAGTCGGTTTGCAGGCCTTCCAGGCACGTAAAATCGCCTTTGCACTAGGACTTGAAGGAGATGCCTTTAAGGAAATGGTCAAATTCATTGGCGCTCTTTACAAGGCGTATGTAGAAAGTGACTCTTCGATGTTTGAAATCAACCCGGTTTTAAAAACATCTGATAATAAAATTTTGGCTGTCGATGCCAAGGTAGACTTAGACGACAACGCGCTATACCGCCATGCAGAACTGGCCGAGATGCGTGATACCAACGAAGAAGATCCTCTAGAAGTAGAAGCAGGTGCCAACAACCTTAACTACGTAAAACTAGACGGTAACGTAGGTTGTATGGTAAATGGAGCCGGCCTAGCCATGGCGACTATGGACCTTATCAAGCTATCGGGTGGCGATCCTGCCAACTTCCTCGATGTTGGAGGTGGTGCCAATGCCAGAACCGTTGAAGCTGGTTTCAGGATTATCCTAAAAGACCCCAACGTAAAAGCTATTCTGATCAATATCTTCGGTGGTATTGTACGTTGCGACCGGGTTGCGGCAGGTGTCGTGGAGGCCTATAAAGCCATCGGCGAGATTCCCGTACCCATTATCGTACGCCTACAAGGTACCAATGCCGAAGAGGGTGCACGCATCATCAATGAGTCGGGATTAAAAGTATCATCGGCCATTGAGTTTAAAGAGGCTGCTGCCAAAGTTTCTGAAGTTTTGGCCGAACTCGGCGTATAACCGGAAGTCATTATACCTGTTAAGAGGAGCCTGTTCGTTGAACAGGCTCCTCTTGGGTATACACCCCAGCCAATTAGAGGTCTAGCACCCCCACCAATACAAAATAGAGAAACAAGGTGACCACCAGGCTGACCAGCCCCTGTAATCCGGTAAGCAGGGTATGGGTTCGATAGGTCGATGAAGGCGTGATGCCCGTAAATTGGGACACTACCCAGAACCAGGCGTCGTTGCTGTGGGAGACCGTCATGGATCCACTGCCTACGGCCATTACCATCAGGCCAATTTGTAAGGGGGTAACAAACCCCATCGATAGCAATAAAGGGGCCAAAATACTCGTCGTTAATACCATGGAAGTGGTAGTGGAGCCTTGAGCCGTTTTAAAAAATGCTGCGATGACAAAGGCTATCAACAACATAGCCAAGCCCGACATTTCGTTATGTGCCAGCCAATCACTCACCAAGTATTTCAATTCGGTTTCCTTAAGTACCGCGCCAAAGGCTCCGCCAGCTCCAACCAATACCAAGGTAGTACCGCAATGGCTGATACCATCCTTAAAGCAGGCGATCATCGCGCCCGAGCGATCCTTTGAAAACAGCGAATAGCTAAAGAATATGGCGATCAGAAAAGATACCAAAGGAGAGCCCAGAAAGCCTAACCATTGGGATACAACCGGAGGAAACTCGAGCAAATGCCCAATGGAGGCCAAGGTGATCAAGAAAATGGGTAAAACAATAGGCATAAAGGCCTTCCAGGCAGGTGGTAAAGTAGGATGCTCACCCGAATGCGCCCCCAGGTCTTGATCCGCCCCCTCCACCACCCTTGACCCGTACTTTTCGGCAAACCAAGCCGAAACAAAAAGATTAGGAATGGACACCAATAGTCCTAGTAAGATGATAATCCCCATCGAGTGAGGAATGCCCAGGTTGCCAGCCGCAGAAATAGGCCCAGGCGTAGGTGGCACCAGGGTATGCGTTGCAAATAAGCCTCCCGAAAGGGCCATAGCTATCGTACCCAGCGACTTTCCTGTACGCTCGGCTACTATCCGATTGAGCTTGTGAAGGATAATAAATCCCGAATCACAGAAAACAGGGATGCCCACTACGGCCCCGATGACGGCCATGGCAAAAGCGGGCCTACGGGCTCCGAAAAGTTTTAATATTACATCGGCCACTTTAACTGCCGCACCCGATCGGTCCAAGATCGATCCTATCACACAGCCCAAAATCACCATCATCCCAATTTTTGACATCAGATCGCCAAAGCCCTTCCCGATGGTCTCAGCGAGCTTATCGACCGGAAGTCCGGCGGCAATTCCCACTCCCAAAGCGGCTAATATAAGCCCAACCAAGGGGTGCATCCTTAAAACCGTGGAGCTTAACACGATAAAGGCAATGGCAATAAAAACGATAATAATGATCATTTCAAGACGATTAGGCAAAGTATAAAGATAAGACTTACAGCACTCCCATCACGGCAGCATCGCCCTGAAGGGCATGGGCAGGTAGGCGGTGCTGGTTATCGAAGACTGAAAGTGCTTCGGGACTCAATACCCTTATACTACTTTCATCCATCTCTCCTTGACTATTTTGGACTGCCTGCAAATTCAACCCTAATGTTTTGGCCATAAAAACATACATGGCCTTCCTCTTGCTAGGTCCATAGTCGTGCTTCTCATGAGGAAGATGAACATTTTCGAGCAGCCGTGCCTGCCCATATAAGGAATAGATACTTAGAATATAAGGAAACTCTACTTCAGCGGTATTTTTGGTCCAGTCCCCACCGTCCGATATCAATAGCATCGGCCGTGGAGCCGCCAAAGCGGCTATCTGAACATTATTGGTCTGGAAGCCTGCAGCCTTATGAATGGGCATGCCACTCTCACAAACGCAGCCTCCAAAAAAATAAGCCGAAACCATTACACAAGGAACCGACACTTTGATCCGATCGTCCAAGGCTGCCAAAAGAAAAGTCTGGGTGCCCCCACCCGATTCTCCCGTCATTCCGATGCGCTGTTTATCGATCCCAGGAAGGGACTCTAGAAAATCGAGGGCACGCAAGCTATTAATCGTCTGTAACTTGGCCGCCTTCGGAATTTTATGTTGACATTGCTGAGAATCTCCATGCCCTATCATATCCCAGGCCAATACCACAGCCCCCATTTTGGCCAAAGCGGCACATCTTTTCTGGGTCTGCTCCATATAGCGCCCCGTAGGGTTTTGGCCATGGCCGTGAGGAGCCAGTATCCCTGCATAAGACTCCAATTGTTTTAAGGGCCTGTATAGGTTTCCCGTCAGATAAAAACCCGGCAAAGTTTCTAATATCACCTTTTCGACAGAATAACCATCCAGGATCATTTTACCATGAATGATAGCCTTCGAGCTAGGACGGGGAGGTAGCGTCGAAAGCTCCAAGCCCTTTAGGATCCGATCCCTTATTTGCTGAGACTTATGTTCCCAGGTGGCCAGGTCTTGGTAGGTTTCGGCTTCCAAAAATTCGGCCCCTTGTTTTTCAGTAAAATACGCCCCTTGGCATAACTCCCCCGACTGGGCCAATAAGCCACCATTTAGCCCACAAAATAGTATTACACCTAATATAATTCGATTCATCGTTAGCTCCATTCATATCCATTACAACACTTGGTGATATAAGCTACCAACAGAGCCTACTTACTTATATTAGTCTTGCGTATTTTAGGGATGGGGAGCGGGCACGGCTACATGCACATATTTTTCTATAATTTCTATCCTTAGCTCCTTCACCTCTCCTTTGTACTCACCATCTATCTGAAAATGTACCCCATGGTCGGGACAGACCAGGTGAGCACTTTTGGTAGATACAATTTGCAGTATATCGGGGTCAAAATCGGTACTTCCAGTTAAAATTTTAGCGGATTCTATAAAATTTAGTCTGCGCGCTATTACCAGTTCGAAAAAGCCATCGGAAATACTCCCCTTGGGATTGATATTGACACCGGTGCCATATTTCGCACCATTCGCAATGATGACGATCAGCGCTTCCGTCTCGAGTCGTCCTTCCGGATAATCGATCTGAACCCGAAAATTATTATGCTCGCTGAGTGTTTTGAGCATTTCCTTGGCATAGCCAATTTTTCCACGACTGTCGTTCATTTCATAATTTTTGACCAAGAGCGCATTGAGCCCAATGTCGCCGAGGTGTAGACAAATATCCCCGTTAATATCCACAGCATCCATCGCGATCACATGGCTCCCTAAAGCGATATCGAATGCTTCCTCGAAGGAGGTAGGCAAGGCAAAGTCGACCGATAGGCCATTGGCCGAACCCGCCGGAATAATCCCCATAATCGCCTCTGTCTGGGCCAAAGTACGTGCTACCATACCGATCGTACCGTCGCCACCAGCTACAATTACACGTTCAGGCTGCTGAGTGGACACCAGATGACCTATCGCCTCCAAATCCTCTACCCCAGTAGTTTGGTAAATCAACAGCTCAAAAGGCTCGATTTTAGAACGTGCTATAGCAATATTAAATATCTCATCTTTAGCAGTCCCCCCGGAAACGGGATTAACTACCAACAAAATTTTCCGTTCTGGATGCATATTTTATAAATTGGATCGATAAAGCGTAAGTAATCGAGAAATATGACCAACATAGATATAAAACTATACCGAGGGTATGGCAATCAGAATAACCTGGTTGTTTTTGGGCATGTAGTCGAAAAATACCCCCACGGTGAAAATCAGTATACACACAAGGGTTTCAAATATGCCCGAACAATAATAAAACTTTTTTCAGTCAAAACGATTGCGAATATAACCGTTTGCCTCAAAGTTGGGAATTCCAAATTCTACACCCAAACCGAAAATGATGGCTATTTTAGATTTTCGGTCACACTTCCCCATAGTATACCTCCCGGATGGAGTCAATATCAGGTTGAAGTCCAGGGGAAGTTTGGTAAAGAAGACTTTCTAATTGCTCGCCAAGAAGAATTTTTCATTCCATACACCAGCTCCTTTGGTATCATTTCGGATATTGACGATACTTTTCTGATCTCCCACAGCCGAAAGTCCTTCAAAAAACTCTTCCTATTACTCTCAAAAAATGTTCAATCGCGTAAACCATTTCAGGATGTCGTACAGCATTATCAATTACTATCCTTCGCTAGCCACGACCGACCTCAAACCGACCATAATATTTTCTTTTATGTCTCTAGCAGCGAATGGAATTTGTACGACATGATCGTCAATTTCGCCAAACTAAATGGTCTCCCAAAAGCGATCCTAAAGCTAAAAAAAATAAAATCAGGACTGGACGATTTTATATCTACTGGGTCGGGAAGTCATGACCATAAACTTAAAAAGATATTTAATATCATTCAGTTCTACCCTGACCTACAATTCATACTTCTGGGTGATGACTCCCAGAAAGACCCCGATATTTATCAAAGAGTATGTACGAATTTTCCACAAAACATAAAGGCCGTTTATATTCGCAGGACTCGGAAATACCGTAAAAAGTCGGTTATTCAACTCATGGAAAATATCCGCCAGAATGGTGTAGAAACCTGTTACTTCGATCATAGCAGTAAGGCCATTCAACACTCTCTGGCATTGGGGATTGTCTTTAGTTCTCCCGCTCAATCTACCGATTCTTGAGGCCTATAACCAATTAGCGTAAGGGGCCATTACATATATCAACTTTTCAATTATTTCCACAACAAATAGCTTATTTATAGTATACTAATTCTTACATAAATCACCATACTACTAAGACTGATAAGAACATATATTTATGGTAAAATATAGGAATATTATTTATTATTCCTTATACTAGACAACAATATACCTGAAATAAACTCAAAATTTATTTGACAAATTCAGATTATACGTTCTATTTTTGTTGTAAATTTAGTTTTTTTAGGTCTGTATGAGGGGATAGGACTTGAGAGAAGTGCCTTAAATATTTTCAATCCCAGCTACCCGTAGATCAAGGCATACCATGTGCTTTAGGGAGGAGGGTATTCGGGCTTATTGTATAGAATAGCTATTACTAATTTCACATCCAGGTAGGTATGATGACCCAAGAAGCTTCCAAATCCGATATATACGGCAAGATCCTGGAGACCATTGGGTTTGCTATAATATTGATCGGTGCCGGCCATCTTCTGGCAGGTTGGGTGGCACCTACCTCCCCCTCAACCTGGGGTGAAGGTGTATCATCGGGATACTTTCAAGGTTATGGCTTGGCCTTGCTATGGCTTGGGTTATGCCTTTATTTTCGGCCTGGCAAAGCCACCTATAACCCGAAAACCTATCGGCTACTCTTATTTATTTCCTCGCTTCAGTCTGTATTAGGACTGGGATACGCCCTTTATATATCCCTAAGCCCTACCCCAGCTGGTATAACTCCCCTGGCAGCGGCCTGGCTTATAATGCCTGCCACCGAATCATTTCTATTTCTAATTTTGGCAATGGCTTTTCTCCTCGGATCGGCACGAAATTACCGGGCAGCGGCATTAGGTTTCAATTTCGCAACCCTGCTTTGTTTTATTGTCATTGTCAACTTCTTATTGGGGGCAGGAGGCAGCACCTACACCCCCCTGCTTTACACCCATCATTTACCAGTAGTACTTTTACAGATTGCCGTGTCGCTCTGTGGGGCCCTTTTATACCCTCAACACGGTCTAACTCAGCTTTTTACAGGATCGGGACTGGGCAATATGACGATCCGTCGTATATTTCCCATTTCGGTTTTACTCATTACTTTTCAGGGAGTAACCCGGCTATATTTCTTTAAAAATGGGACTTTCACATTGGAAATGGGACTTGCCGTTGCCATTGTATTATTTTTAACCTGCACCTTGCTAATCCTGGCCCAAACGGCGAGGATCCTCAACAGAATTGAAGAACAACAAGTTGAAGCCGATAAATCACTAAAAAGACTAAACAAGGAACTGGAAAGGAAGGTAGCAGCGAGCACCCAGAAACTTAAAATCAGCGAAGAGAAATTCCATAAGGCCTTCAAGCTATGTCCGGCTGGAATGGTCCTTTCAGAACTATCTACTGGGAAGTTCTTGGAAGTTAATGATCAGATACCTATCCATACAGGATTTTCTCTGGAGGAAACCATCGGCCAAACTGCCTTAGAGATAGGGCTGTTGAGTAAAAGAAGCATTGCTCAAACGGCCCTGGCACTCCGTAATGAGGGCCGGATAAGCCATTTTGAAACCACCTATCACTGTAAGACAGGAGAAGTAAAAACAGGCCTTGTATCCTCCGAAATCATAGAATTAGAAGATTCCAATTGTGTGATCACGGTGATCTATGATATTACCGAAAGAATTGAATACGAAAAGAAGACCAAGGAAATTGCAGAAGCCAAAGAGCAATTTATGGCCAATATGAGCCATGAAATCCGGACACCCATGAATGCTATCATCGGATTCACTAACTTGCTCGAAGGCACCCCTCAGAACCAAGAGGCCCGGCAATATGTGGATTATATAAAAACGAGTGGGGAGAATCTGTTGGTGCTCATCAATGACATCCTAGACTATTCTAAAATACAAGCCGGGATGATGGTCCTGGAGACTACTAACTTCAAAGTAAAAGACCTCGTTCAATCCATTCAGACCATGTTTCAGGCTAGGGCCCATCATAAGGGGCTGAAGCTGACATTGGCCATGGACCCGGCCATACCCGACTTTTTACTTGGCGACCCCACCCGACTCACACAAATCTTAACCAATTTAATCGGTAATGCCATCAAATTTACCGAAAATGGAGAGGTCCATCTGAGCGTATTACGGGAGCCTAGAGAGGAGGAACGCGTTTACCTCCGTTTTTCGGTACAAGACTCGGGTATTGGCATTCCAAAAGATAAGCAAAAGGAAATATTCGATCGTTTCGTTCAGGCGAGCCCCGAAACGACCCGCGATTTTGGAGGTTCCGGACTAGGGCTCACCATCGTAAAAAACCTGGTCGAACTGCTCGATGGCACCCTTACACTGGAAAGCAAACCGGGAATGGGCTCATGCTTTCAGATTAGCCTTCCATTTATTGTTCAGGCCGAACCAGTTCAGGCCGAACCAGTTCAGGCCGAGCCAATTCAGGCCGAGCCAGTTCAGGCCGAGTCAGTTCAGGCCGAGCCAATTCAGGCCGAGCCAATTCAGGCGGAGCCAGTTCAGGCGGAGCCAGTTCAAGCGGAGCCAGTTCAGGCCGAGCCAGTTCAGGCCGAGCCAGTTCAGGCCGAGCCAGTTCAGGCGGAGCATCCTCCCATTCAGGTATCCAGGCAGTTCCCCTTTGAGCACCCCGTTGATATACTCCTTGTAGAGGATAATAAGTTAAACCAAATCTTAGCCGAAAGCTTTTTAACCAAATTTGGCTGCCAGGTGACCCTTGCACCAAATGGGCTGGTGGCTAGCGAATTGGTACAAGAAAGGCATTTCGATATGGTGCTTATGGATATTCAAATGCCCATCATGGATGGTTACACGGCCTCGAAGCTCATTCGTAAAAAAATAGGAAAACGATTGCCCATTATCGCCATGACCGCCCATGCCATGGCTGGAGAAAAAGAAAAATGCCTGAGCTACGGTATGAACGACTATATTTCGAAACCCTTTGACAAAGAAGATTTATATAGGCTGATAGAGAAGCACGCCATAGAAAAACCCCCTCATGCCGACCACAAACCCCAGCCTGAGGTAGAAGCATAACGTGGGTAGTTTATGCCTAAAAATACCTGGCCAACACAACAAGCCCAAAGTAGAAAATAATATATCAGCAACTAGCCTGAGATTTGTCTGATATCCTATGGACTATATCATCGAGCTCCTGAGCACTGGTCATCAGATGGTCCATTAACTGTCGCTGTTCCTCCACCGACGTATCGTAATTTTTGAATAGATTGATAATCCCCATCATACGCGACAACGGCGCTCTGACCACATGGGACTGAAAGAAAGAAATCCCTCGGAGACGAGCATTCTGTTCCTCAATAGCTGCTATATATTCCATACGTTCAGTCACATCGCGTAAGACCCCTACAACACGGATAGCCTTACCGAGAGCGTCCCTTAGGATATAACCCTTTTCTTGAATATGAGCAACGGTTCCATCCAACCTATAGAAGCGATAATCACCACACCAGCTATTTTGAGAAGAATCAGAAAGTGTATTATGGAGGTCCTCCATGACCCTTTCCTGATCCTGACTATGAATAAGACTGGCCCAAAGGCTCAGGGGAAAAGAGTGTACATCTACCTCATATCCGAACAGTCTACTGAAACCTTCTCCCCATTGAATATGATCGCGGACAATATCCCGGTCGTAAATGGCGTCGTTGGTGGCTTTATTAACAAACTCATATCTTTCGTTACTGATTCTCAGCGAATCTTCAGCGGCCTTGTGTGCCGTAATGTCTAAACCAATGCATTGAATCTCCATGGGTTCTCCTTCCGCACCCGACAAACATTTAAAATGCCAAAATGTAGCTCTTGGAATCGAATTTTTCGACACTTTTTTTAATTCCACCTGGAGTACCTTGTCTGGAGTTTCAATGCAACTTTTTACTGTATCCAAAATCAGCGGTTGGTACTCTGGAAGAACAGTTATTAAAGGATCTTGCCCTATCATATCGTCATCATCGCCAAAAATCCATCCAAAATCTTCCAGATACTTTTTATTACAATAGCTATAAAGACCGTCCAAATCTATTCTAATAACATAATTGGTTTGTGCATCCACTAGGTTTCTTAACCTTGTTTCACTCTCTTCCAAGCGTTTGTGGGTAGCTTTTGTCTCCGTAATATCCAGACATGCCCCAAAAAGTCGATCCGCCTGCCCTTGCTCATTCAGCTGAACCCTACACCACGATCTAAGAAACCGTATACTCCCATCGGGCCTGACGATTCGTTCTTCGTACATTCCGTCGCGCTTCCAGTGCATCACATAGGTGATCTGCTCCATAACCCGTTCTCTATCCTCTGGGTGCAGTAATTTTTTATAGGATTCCAAATTTGCCTCAAAACTGGACTTTTCGATCCCATAAATCCTATACAGCTCGTCGGACCATATGATCACATCCTCGGAAACATCCCACTGCCAACTACCAAAATGTGCCATCTCCTGTACCTGAGTCATCAAGAAGTCCGACTCTTCTAATAGCTTAGTCTTGGTGCGATTTTCAGTTATTATTTTAAATATCTCGCTACAACGGTCTATCACCTCTAACTCCCCTTCGCCAGGGCCTTTCCGTTCCTTGTAATAAATACCAAATACCGCCTTTACCTCTCCAACCGTATTCAGTATGGGATTGGACCAACAAGCCATTAAACCATACCTAAGCGCATACTCCTTATAGTCACTCCAAAGTGGATCGGAGGCAATATCTTCGACGACCACCTTTCTTTTTAGATAAGCCGCCGTGCCACAGGACCCTACGCATGGGCCGATGGTCAGGTTTTGGATTAGATTTAAATATTCCTCAGGGAGTGATATGGCGATACCGTCCGTGAGGCGATTGTTCTGAATAAAATGAAAGGAGCAATGCATAGAGGGATAAATACACTCCAAACCTTTCATATAACTCGTAATCATTTCGGCTAAGGACTTATTCCCAGTGACATTTTCGCCTAGAACCTCCTTCTCTAGTTCATTTAGCTCTTCCAACCTTTTAGAATCACTCACGTCGATCATTACCCCTCTTAGAGCGACCATCCGTCCCCCTGCCTTTACCACCGTTACGATATCCTTAATCCATACCAAGGTTCCATCGGCCGCAATCACTCTATAGTCGAGTGTAAAGTTAGGTTCTTGGCTTATCCGATGTTTTATGGATTGTAGGATTTTATCTCTATCCTGCGGATGCATGACAGAAAGCCAAAACGAAGGATCCGACGTATAGTCAGTTGTGTGATAGCCTAATAAGTCGAAAACATGCTCACTCATAAAATAAGTTTGCAGGGTCGCAGGATCGGCTTCCCATACGATTCCCTTTATAGAATTTAGCATGGATTGCAGGGAATTCTTAGACTCCCATATTACCTGATCGGACGTTACCGTGCTGGTTACATCATGAACCTCAGCACAAATCTGAACCACCACTCCGGCCCTATATATCATTCTTCCCCGCACCCGTACCCAGCGAATATTACTGTTAACCGTTCGGATAGGAATATTCAGTTCAAACTCTTCCTCAACGTTCGCTATGGTCCTAGATACGACTTGAAGCACCTTGAAACGCTCCCTATCTCCAGCACAGAAACTCAAGAAATAATCCAGTTCGACTCGATAATCCGCAGTTACCCCACATATCGCCCTTACTCCTTCCGACCATCGTACTGAGCGGTCTTCCATATCGATTTCACAGTACCCATGTTCACACCTAGCAGGGTGCTTCAGTAGCTGGAGAGTGGCCCCTAGGCCGGTCTCTATCGGTTTCGGATCACCTTCCGGAGGTCGATGTACCCGCTGAAAGCTGCACAAATAATAGGACACTAGGCCTTCTTCACCCATTACGGGCGTTAGAGTCCCTAAGTATTGGTGATGTTCACCTTTAAAATTCTCCAAAACTACTTCCTCCTTTAGCTCTGTTCGGGCCCCTTCTCCTTCCCATTTTAAGGCCCTCCAATGTTGCCAAGCGCCAGCATAGGAATTAAAGAAATCGCTCCCCGTTAATCCCGGTTGGTCTATCAAAGAATAAGGAAGGAAGGCTTGGCTATAAGCCAACACTTTATAAGTGGGGCCAGTCGAAAATGCAATAACAGGCATAGGCAAGGCCTGTAAGGCTGCAAACTCCGCTCCCGCTACTATGTACTTATCCTGCAACATATTCGACTGGTATATTCAATAAAAAATGAGGAATGGTAATGGCCGGTTGAATTGGCTATTTTATCTTGGTCTACTCCTATAAAATGCATTTTGAGTAACGATACAACTCGAAATATAATGGAATACATTCTAATAAACACCACAATAACTGTAATTTATGATAAGGTTTTCTCGGAGCGTTGAATCAATTTTATTCTACACTACCTAGTTTAGACACGAATATAAACCGCCCAATGGGTCTTGGTCGTAGAGCCACTATGCAGCTATTAAACCTAACGGCAAAAATTGTTATACGTGACCTTATAAACTATACCTCCGATCCTCGTTGGGGGGGGGGGGCTAAAACTAAAAGCGGCTGCCAAATTTCTCTGACAACCGCTTTTAGTTTTATTATAATTACTTACTCTCCACCATACATATTAAAGGCAGTAAGGTGTTTCTGGAAAATAGCCTCATATTTTTTAGCGGCCTCTTCTTGCTTCGCCTGGCGATTTTCCTGAACTATGGTTTGAAGGATATACAAATAGACATTGGTATCTCTACGTTTGGTAGTGCCATTATCTCTGGCCCAGGTGAGTACTTCGTCGGCACGTGTAGCCATGGTTTCCGAAATCTCCAAGGCCTTCTTAGTTTCTCCCAGTTCAAATAGCGGAGCAATAAAGCTGGCCGATATCTGATCATAAGGAATGCTCTTATCAGGCATTACTGCCAAGGCTTTATCAATAGCCTTTTTGGCCTCTTCCTTTTTCCCTTCGTTAATGAGCTGTCCAGCGAGCCTTAAGAAGGCAATGCGAGCGGTAAAGACGGGGGAACCTAGGTACGTATTGTCATAATACACCTTTTCGTCGTCCAGTCCTCTCCAGAACATCTTGTTCATGAGGTTATCATACATCACCTTCGAATTCACATAACCCTCTGAGGCACCAGGAACTTTCACCGGCAACAACCGGTAGGCGTAGCCTTCTAGCTGCATGTACTCTTTCAGGTTCAGGTAACTCGACCCACCCAAGGTAGAGGAGAAATAGATCGGGCGTTTCCAGTCGTTGGTAGCGATGATATCCAGCATAATAAGGTCTGATTTATACAAATCACCCTTTCCTATCGTCCAGCTTAGGCTGTCGGCAAGCATCGGTAACAAATCGGGCTGAATGATATTCATCTTTTTAACGGCCTCCACATTCACCGGTAGAAATAACACCGACGATGGTAGGATTGAGGTCATATCCCCAGACGTCAAAGGAACCTGAATCGCTTTATTCTCTTGCTTTACCAGTCCCATATACTCCTTGAGGTCTATCCCATCTTTTACACTAGGGACTTCATAAAAAGGAACGATATCATTCTTTCCGAAGGCATAATTTTCCTTTTCCAGCGATATAGGTAAGGCTTCAGAAAGATAGGTTTGGCGTTTCATCTGATCGATGTACCAGTCTGTTCCCAAGAGACTTAGGTTACATACCCGCACATCGGTACGGAAGCCTTCTACCTCCTGAACGTACCAAAGCGGGAAGGTATCATTATCCCCTCCAGTAAACAGGATGGCATTAGGTGCACATGAATTAAGCAGGTTTTTGGCAAAATCCACGGAATGGTAGCGGTTATCACGGTTGTGATTATCCCAGCCCTTTACTCCCATCATAAGCGGCACTACCAATCCAATGGAAGTGGCTACGATGGCTCGAGAGGAGGCAATTTTCACCAATTTACTAAGGGCATCGGCAATAGCTACTACGCCCATACCGATCCAAATACAGAAAATATAGAAGGATCCCACATAAATGTAGTCCCTTTCACGAGGCTCGGTTGGTGGGGAGTTCAGGTATATCACCAAGGCTACACCAGTGAGCAGGAAGAGCAAACCGAGTACAATCAGGTCCTTCTTCCGCTTATAATACATCACTACCAGGCCCAACAAGCCCAATATAAAGGGGAGCATAAAGTAGTTGTCATGGGCTTTATTCTGGGCAATAGAGCTAGGATATTCCTTAAAAGCATCCCAAGGAAGCATATTCCCGGCTCCTTCTTCATCACTTTCCCTCCCTACAAAGTTCCATAAGAAGTAGCGCCAATACATATGGCCTATTTGGTAAGAGAACATATAGGACAAGTTGTGGCCCATGGTGGGTTTTTGTCCTTCTACCAAGCCTGTCATCTGCCTATAAAGCTGCGGGTGCCCTCCTTGCGTGCTGTACATACGTGGAAGCAACATACTGCTACCTGGCTCGTATTCATATTCGGGACGGTAGTCGTATATCACATATTTCCCGTTTTGCTTGCGATACATAGGCGCTCCTCGCTTTTGGCTGATGGGCCTCGACACGAAGCTAGGACCAAATAAAAGCGGACGGCTACCATACTGCTCTCTTTTCAGGTAGGAAACAAAACTTAGGACATCGTCGGGATTGTTTTCGTTGATCGGGGGATTGTACTCGGCACGAACCAACACCATCAAATAACTTGCATAGCCGATCAGAACGAAGGCCAGGGAAAGCAAGCCCGTATTAAGCAACACTTTTTCCTTCTTTTGGGCATAGCGTATTCCCCACACCAATGCGCCGATAAAGAGTACAATGAAGACAATCACTCCAGACTTATAGGGCATGCCTAGGGAGTTGACGAAGAAAATCTCAAACTTACCTGCCATGGTGGGCAAGCCAGGAATAATACCCGAATTAATAATACCTAATATAATCAACCCTCCTACAAAGGCCGCTACCCCACCCCAGAAGCTATGTTGCTTGTACTTTTTGAAATAGTACACCAAGGCCAGAGCTGGGATAGTCACCAGGTTGAGCAAGTGAACGCCAATAGATAGGCCTACCAGATAGGCTATAAAAATAAGCCAACGGTTTGCTGCTGCATCGTCTTCAATCCTCTCCCATTTAAAAACCGCCCAAATGACAATAGCGGTAAAAAATGAAGACATCCCATAAACCTCGGCTTCGACGGCCGAAAACCAAAAGGAATCGGACCAGGTGTAGGCCAAGGCCCCTACCGCTCCCGACCCAATGAGAGTCACGATATCGGCTGTGCTAAGCTCCTCATCTTTCTTACCTATAAATTTGCGTACTAACAGCGTAATAGTCCAAAAAAGGAATAAAATGGTAAAGGCACTACTCAGTACCGACACCATATTGATCCAATAGGCCACATTGGTGAGGTCGCCAAAGGCAAGTAAGGAGAACATTCGACCAATGAGCAGGAAGAATGGGGCTCCAGGAGGGTGCGGCACCTGCAGTTTGAAAGCACAAGCTATAAACTCACCACAGTCCCAGAAGCTTGCGGTTCGCTCCACGGTTAGGGCGTAGGTGACAAAGGAAATGGCGAAAACTATCCAACCCGCAAGGTTGTTGGAGCGGTTAAAACGGGTCATTTTAAGAGGTATAAGTTGTAAATTCGGTTGCAAATCGTTCCAAGAATAGCATCACCTAAATGTTACTTTTTCTTGGGTCGGCTCAAAATTAGCAAAATATGAGTAACACTAGGGTTATTACCGTCTTAAAAAGTGTTAATCCTTGAAGGTATGCTAGGAATCAACAACCGATGGCCTCCATTAAACGGCCTGCAGACTCCCTTTTTATTCCTCTTGCTCACACCACCAAATAACTACTACTTATAGAATACCCATTTGACCAATTCCTTATAGCTTACCTTTTTTCCGTACATGAGTATCCCCACCCGATAGATCCGTGAGGCTACCCAAATAGTCCCGACGAAGCCTAAAATGAGCAAGCCCATAGACAGTAAAATTTGCCATGTAGGGACACCAAAAGGAATCCGGACCATCATTACGATAGGCGAGGTAAAGGGAATCATGGAGGTCCAAAAGGCCAAAGCCCCATCAGGATCGCGGATGACAAATTGAGCGAAAATAAAAGAAAAAATAATGGGCATTGTAATGGGCATCATAAACTGCTGGGTGTCGGCATCGTTGTCGACAGCGGCTCCCACCGCACCGAACATGGCACTATACAGCAAATAGCCACCAATAAAGAAAAACAGAAAACAGCCAATAATTAAGGGTATGTTCAGGCTATTGACGGCATCGAGCACTTCCATAAGTGGATGTTGACTGGCTGCTGGAGCCTGGCTGGCCGCCCCAGCCTGGCCGTCCAACGTTTGAGTCAGCCCATCGAACCTGCTGGCCATCACGCCCGAAGTGGCGCTGGTGATACCCATCGTCAGCAATATCCAGAGGGTAAACTGGGTAAGCCCTACCAAGGCAACCCCTATTATTTTGCCCATCATCAAATGATACGGCTTTACCGACGAGATAATCACCTCCACAATCCGATTGGTTTTCTCCTCGGTGATTCCCCGCATCACCTGAGTACCATAGATGAGTACCGAAAGGTATATCAGAAATCCGCAGATCATGCCTATGGCCGTGGCGGCTCCAGAACTACTCGTTTTTTCCCCTTCGTCGCTCAGGCTAATGGTTTCGGATTGGACATTGACGCGAGAGTCCTCCAATATTTTATGGGTAATCCCCGCTTGTGACAACTTAATATCTTCGATCTGCTTTTCTATCGTCTTTTCTATGCTGGACTTAAGCTCCATGCTCACATTTTTGGCCGCATAAATGCGCACCCCTTTGGGGTCTTTTATCACATCTTTCGGGATATATACCAATGCATTGGCCTTACTTTCCCGAAACTGCATTTTGGCCTCATCAATACCGGAGTCCAGATGGTCAAAAACGAGGGTCTCCGTATTTTTGAATTCATTGGTAAACAAATGGCTCTCATCTACCACTTGTATGGTTTTGCTGTCCACCGACCCTACGGCCATCCAGATTACCAAAGCATAAAATCCGGCAAATAACAAGGGACCAAGTATGGTCATAATCAAAAAGGATTTCTTTTTGACCCGAACCAAGTATTCTCTTTTTATTACAAGAAATATATTGCGCATAAAGACTTAGATTGTGATGAAAAGTAAAGTTAAAGCCATGGCATTAGGCTTCGGGAACTTCATTGACGGCCCGCATAAATATTTCGCTCATGCTGGGGATATTCTCTCCGAATGAACGAATCTCCACCTGACTGATCAATTCGCGTAGAAGGTCATTCGACGACCGTCCAGCTGGTACATGAATGCTGGTCCGCGTGTAGCCATCCTCCAAAGGTATAGTCTGTCTTATATCCTCCTGGGGTATCATTCCGTTCAATTGTCCCTTGTACTCCACCGAAAAAGTATTGGTTTTAAATTGCTCCTTAAGCTTGGACTTAGGCCCATCCAGTACTTTTTTGGACTTGTGAATCAGTGCGATATTATCACAAAGCTCCTCTACGGTTTCCATCCTATGGGTAGAAAAAATAATGGTGCTACCCTTTTGGCGCAACTCCAGGATTTCGTCTCTAATCAAATTCGCATTGATAGGGTCGAACCCCGAAAAGGGCTCATCGAGTATAATCAGGTCGGGCTCGTGGAGGACTGTCGAAACGAACTGCACCTTTTGCTGCATTCCTTTCGACAGGTCGGCAATGGTTTTATCCCACCAACTCTTTATTTCAAATTTGACAAACCATCCCTTTAGCCTATCCATGGCCTGCTGTTTGGAAAGCCCCTTGAGCTGAGCCAAGTAAAGGAGCTGGTCGCCCACTTTCATCTTTCTATAGAGACCTCGCTCCTCTGGCAAATAACCAATCCGCGCTATATGCCCCTCATTGAGCAACTTACCGTCGAAGAATATTTGACCCTTATCGGGCCCGGTAATCTGATTAACAATGCGAATAAGCGAAGTCTTGCCCGCTCCATTAGGCCCTAATAAACCAAAAATACTACCTTTAGGAATTTCAATACTTACATCGTCCAAGGCTTTATGACTGGCATACTCCTTAGTAACATGCTGAATGTCAACTATATTCATATTTTCGATCTGGTTGTAGCCAAAAAATATACGGTTTTTCTATTGGCAGGCAATGTTTGTTAATTACTTCAAAGTTGCGAACTAACTCCTGAAATCCCAATGCTCGTAGGGACGATTGGTGAAATAAGCCTGACCAGCGGCCAAGAAAGCATAAAAAAGACGTCTGAGCCAATCCCAGACGTCCTACTTCCGATCGGTAGGGAAGTACTAAGCGTATTTTTCTCTGATTTGGAATAAAACCCAAAAACCTAGAGCTCCTCCAACAATAAAACTAAAGATATTAACCTGAAGCAAGCTACCTAGAAGACTCAGTAACATGGCGTAGTATAGGAGGTTCCAGCCTGCACGTTTGCGATTCCGGAGAGGATTGAAGGCCATCAGATAGAGGAGCATGGTGATGATACCGGTAATGATTCCTACATAAAAATGATACCCAATACCATAAGACATGCCTGCCATGCCAATAGCCGCTCCGCCTATCCCAAGGGCTCCCAGAAGACCAAATAGCCCTATTACTGTAAAAAACAACATGACATAAGGGCCATACTTCACCAGACCCTCTTTAACGTTCTCGGGAAAGGCGGGAAACTTTCCTAAAAAGATCTTTTCCAACTCATTTTCAAAGGGTAACTTAGATTCCATATGCTGTTCGGGGTTAGGTGATAAGTCAAAGCAATGTATTAAATAACCCTGTCATTATCAACCCTTCATGAGTAAGCATACCTTTTCCCTTATTCAGCGGTGTTCTTTACTGATTAACGACTTAGAGCGGGTTAATCTTCAGGATACGGTACAAATACAAAACCTGAGAACTCTCCAATCAGAGCAAACAGGCAGCAATACTCATCGGCATCCTTATAGTTTTCCTTAAAAAGCAATATGGACTCTTCTCCAATCAATTTGCGGTCCACAAATTCTTGCATGTAAGAGGCTTTAAAGGCATATCGGTTTTGCATTTCGCCCTTATCGACTAGCAACACACCCAAATCGGCCTCATTGGCGGTTAGGACGAAAACGGGGTTTTCAGAAAATCCACGTTTCCGAATCTGATACGACGCTTCCTTCAAGGTGTCCGAAACCTTAACAAAATCCTCGGATATAAGCCCCATGATTTGTTTGTTCAATTCCGGAGAATTTGCGTCATCCATCAGGGCATTTTCATTACTATTATTAATCATATTTCATCAATGGACAATGCTTAGATTGCCTCTTTATACTTTTTAAAAAAATAGACTCACTAAGGCCTTCACTACATACGAGCCGCCATCAGCAAGGTTAGGTCCTTATAGCGCATATTGAATCCTCTGGCAATATTGGAGTTGGTAAGCGTGCCTTTATGGCAATAGACTCCTTTCATAAACCATCTGTTGGCATATATCATCTCTTCAATCCCTCCGATAGTCCCCGTCCGGAGCAAAAATGGCAAAAACACATTGCTTAAGGCCGTGCTGGCGGTATAGGCTACTCGGGAGGGTATATTAGGGACACAATAATGAATAATATCGCTATATTTAAAGACGGGGTTATCGTGGGTGGTCATCCTTGAAGTTTCAAAAGACCCGCCTTGATCGATACTCACATCGATAACGACCGACCCTGGGCGCATCTGCTCGATCATTTCCTTGGTCACTACCATAGGACTCAGGCTATTTTCTGCCCGCATGGTACCAATCACCACATCGGCCTTGCTGATGGCCTCCGATAGGGTGTTGGTATCGATAATAGAGGTATATACATTTTGCCCTACGGCGTACTTAAGTCGCTGCAAGCGATATATTTGCTTATCGAACACTTTTACGTCTGCGCCTACACCTAGGGCGGCTCTAGTAGCAAACTCTGCGACGGTCCCTGCTCCCAGGATCACAATACTGGTAGGAGGCACACCGGTTATTCCTCCTAATATTACGCCTCGCCCTCCGTTAGAGTTGGATAAATACTCCGCTGCCACCAACAAAACGGCGCTGCCGGCTATCTCCCCCATCGCTCTAATAATAGGCTTCCCTCCTACCTTATCCTCTATAAGCTCATAGCCAATCCCGGTAATCTTGGACTGATTGAGCCGCTCAAAATATTGTTTCCCTAAAGAAGGCAAGTTCAAAGCGGATATCAAGGTGGACCCTGGCTTTATAAAAGCAAACTCCTCCTCTACCAACGGTTCCACCTTTAGGATAACGTTGGCTTGGTATACCTCTTTAGGGCTGTGAACGATCCGTGCACCCGCTTCGCTATACTCGTGGTCCGAAAGGTTAGCTCCTTTTCCGGCTCCACTTTCTACCCATACCTCATGCCCATCTCTAACCAACAAGCCTACGGCGTCCGGAGTAAGGGCAATACGGTTTTCCTGTAGGGATACCTCGCAAGGCAAGCCGATATGCAGGGAATGATGATTCCTCTTCACTTCCATCAGCGACTCCTTTGGATAAAGGGCCGACTGTTTCGCTAATTGTTCGAAACCAGAAATTTGCGGTTGTGCCATGTAGTTTGTTGAATATATTTAATTTCGTTTTAAGGAAAACAATTCGATCTCTAAACAGCGATCACCTTTACGCTCAAGACTCTATGACGATCTTGATCAAGATCCAGTTCCAACATCAAATACTTTTGGGGCCATAATGATTCTATCTTCGAGGGCCATTCAACGAAGCAATACCCGCCAGAATCGAAATATTCCTCCACCCCAATATCGAGTGCCTCCATTTCGTCCTCTAGTCTGTAAAAATCGAAATGATAAATCGTTTCTAAGCCCTTGTACTCATTGACCAAGGCAAAAGTTGGACTGGTGACCGTCTCGCTGACCCCTAACTTACGGCAAAGTGCTTGGATCAGGGTAGTTTTGCCCACTCCCATAGGCCCCTCAAACAGCCATATGGGAGTCCTTTTACCCCATTCTAGCAGTTGTTCAGCAACACCGTCCAACTCGCCTAAATCTTTAAATCGAAATATTGTCGAAGATTCGTTCATGACACAAAATTACCACATTTTAGGTACTCTTGGCATATTTGGTATTCCGATTTACAATCTTTATGGATAATTAAACCTTCGCAAAAGAGGGCTTGGTGGAAATCGTAAAGGTAAAAACACTCAGTGGTTCGTGTTGCAGCAGTAAGTCAGACGTTATAAGAAAACCGTGTTAGCTCCTAGAATTCTAGAAACTAACACGGCACTTGCTTTTCATTAGGAACTTTAAAGAAGTTAAGGACTATTAAGAATTTAGGATATCCCATTCAGGATCCATCTTACGACCCAATAACCTTGTCGCTTCCGGATCTTTTGCAATTATTTCTTGAAGAGGGTCCCAACGCAACGAACGTTTGAGCTTATAGGCAATATTACCTAGGTTACATATTGTAGCCGTACGATGTCCAGTCTCCACGTCGCAAATAGGCGGTTTACGGGTTTCGATGGCTTTTAGGAAATCCAAATAGTGATTTTGACTATCGTAGACGCCAAATGCACCACTTTCAAATTCTTTATTTTGCATGGTTTCCGGGGTAACCTTCAGCTTACCTCTACTAACCCATACCGTACCGTCGGACCCTATAAATTGACAGAAATTAGAACCACTCATAGGCTGATGGACCATTTCTACCCCGTTGGCATATTTATATACCAGTCCCTGGTCAGGCTCCGAATACACTACTTCTACGGGTCCACTGCTATCCATATCCAACCCCCATTGGGCAATATCGAACATATGTGCTCCCCAATCGGTCATACCCCCACCTCCAAATTCGTCATAATCCCTCCATTTGGGCCAAAAATCAGCGTCTAAAGGGGGAGCCACCACATGGTTGAAAGGCCTTTTATTTACATTGGGCCCCACCCACGCATTCCAATCTAAGCCATCTACAAGAGGCTCAGAAGTCAAGTCCCAAGCCTTTGGAGGCCCACCTACGTTGACAACCACCTTCTGTACCTTCCCAATAACGCCACTTCGCACCAACTGTACGGCCTGTCTGAATTCCTGAGCTGAGCGCTGCATGCTGCCAGTCTGAAATACCCGGTTATTTTTTCGAGTGGCATCCACCATGGCCCTTCCTTCTTTCACGGTCAGAGAAAGGGGTTTCTCGCAATAAATATCCTTTCCTGCATTGGCAGCTAACACGGCCATACTGCCATGCCAGTGGTCAGGAGAAGCGATCACTACGGCGTCAATATCTTTTCTAGCCAATAGCTCCCTAAAGTCAGAATAGCCTGTCACCGATTTGTACGACCCTTTATTATTTTTTTCGGCATACCACTGATCGGTAGCTTCGAGAAAATGTTTTTGTTTGGACGCATAGGCATCTGAAGCCGCTACGATTTGTACTTTTCCTGTGTTGAGAAAGGGCGTACGTAGTCCATTCCCTTTTCTTCCACAACCAATAAAACCTAAGGTATGCCTATCACTCGGAGCAGTATACCCCTTGCCCAACACATGGCGTGGAACAATACTAAAGGCTGCCAGTACGGCTCCCGCCTTCAAAAACTCTCTTCGTTTCAAATGATCTAATTCCTTCGTCATGAGTAAATTGCTATTTTAATTAAAAAAGATATTCCTCCTGCTTTCTACTACTATCCTACCTGATTACAACAAGGACAATAATCAGTATTTTATGGACATCTTTTGCTTTATTTATTTATAATGGCCTGTAGTACCCCATCGAAAACCCCATTTATAGATCTTTAATTCAAAGCATTATGCCCCAAACACCGTCAAGAAGGACATTTATTAAAAACATGGCTTTAGCGGGCACCGTAGTGCCATTTTTAACCCCTGAAGCCTTCGCCACCCAAAAACCATTGGCGATGCCCCCGGTACATATTTTTTCGAAACACTTGCAGTTTCTTAATTACCAAGATATGGCCGAAGCCGCCAAGGAAATCGGTTTTGATGGCATTGACCTCACCATCCGTCCGAAGGGTCATGTGGAACCCGAACGAGTGGAGGACGACCTGCCCAAAGCCGTAGAAGCCATGAAAAAGGTTGGTTTTCAGCCTTCACTTTTCTGTACGGCCGTAGAGAATGCCAACGATCCCATCGATAGCAAGTTATTGAAAACCGCCTCTGAACAAGGATTTAAATTCTATCGAATGAACTGGTTTCGGTATCAGGGACAGAAGACAATCCCTGAGTTTCTGGACGAATATCGCGACAAAATAGCAGGTCTTAGCCAGCTCAACAAGGAGCTTAAGCTGGTGGGTTGCTACCAAAACCATGCAGGGCGCTGGTGTGGCGCCACTATGTTTGAGATCTGGGAAATCCTAAAAAAGGCTAATTTACAACATATGGGAGCCCAATACGACCTACGACATGCTACTGTAGAGGGCGGGCTTTCCTGGCAAACCGGCTTGGAGCTCATTAAGCCTCATATTAAAACCATAGTGGTTAAAGATACGATTTGGGAGCAAAAAGAAGGAAAAATGGTGGCCAATAATGTCCCTTTAGGCCAAGGAATGGCCGATTTCGACACTTATTTCAAGATACTTAAAAAAAGCAATATTCAGGTACCCATCAGCCTGCACTTAGAGTACCCGCTCGGCGGAGCCAATCATGGCGCTACAAAGATAACTGTCGACAAAAAAGTAGTTTTCGATGCCATGCGCCGCGACCTTCAGAAAACGAAGGAACTTTGGGAGAAGGCTTAGGATATTTCGGTGGCGGAAGCTGTACACACTTCCGCCACCAAAGCTAGTAGGCTAGTCGGAATGCCTAGCGATAGCCGAGCGTCGGTATCAATATTGGTGAAAACCTTCGGACACAAAGGCCAACACATGTGGCAAAGCTCGGCGCCAATAGGACCATGAATGTCCCCCGTCATGTATCCGAAACTCATGAGGAATTTCCTTTTTACGCATCGCGATATGAACGAGGCTATTGCCTTCGTAAAGGAAATCGTCGTCCCCGCAGTCGATATACCAACGCACCGCTTTCTTCTGGTCGTCGGGCATGTTTTCTACAAGGGGTAAGGCACTATGGGTTTTATAATAAGCAGCCACCTGCTCATCCGAAATGGTGGTATTGGGCCCTTGCAGTCTTTTTTTGGCATCTTCTACGGTAATAGGACCAATATAGGCGCTCAATGGGCAAGCAGAAGAGAATAGGTCAGGCCGGTGTAAGGCATACATAAAGCTACCACCCCCTCCCATGGACAGGCCTGCCACGGCACGATACCTTTTTTCAGATTTTACCCTATACTTTTTCTCTACGTAGGGCATAAGCTCCGTAAAGAAAAAATCTTCATAGGGAAAGTCCCCCTTAACATCATTAAAATAACCCCTTCGCTCGGTATTGGCATCGGGCATGACGATGATCATTGGGGTAGCACTCCCGTCCCTAATGGCCTCGTCGGCAAGGCGAAGGACTTCCCCAAACTGGATCCAACCCGTTTGGTCGTCACCAGCTCCATGCAGCAAATAAAGGATTGGATAGCTACGCTCCGAAGTTTCATAATCTGGAGGGAGATAAATGGCATATTTCCTTTCTGCTTTCAAGAGTTTGCTAGGGAGCGTAAGACTATCATAAACCTTGCCCGACTGAGCCACTGCAGGAAAACCTAGCAGGACAGCCACCATAGCGAATAAAAAGTTTTTCATTTTCATACGGATTAGGATTAAAAACCGAACCTACGGCAGGATCCTCCCATGCCGCTGTCCACCGTTTTATAAGTCGCAAAGATACCTATTATACCCCTTGTTGGTAGGGACAAATATAAAAAAGCAGTCGATCGTCCACCAATTGTCTATCGACTGCCTCAGCGACTTATTACCTAACGGGGAAGGACTAGTCCATTTGCAGTTCTTCTCCTAGCTTTAGTAGCTCACCAGCATTCAAATATCCCGAATGCCGCTTCACCACATTGCCGTCTCCATCCACAAACAATACGGTAGGATATGAGTTGACTCCATAAAAATTAGCGGCGACAGCACCCTCATTCACTTCGGCATTCAGCGCCACATTTACAAAGTGTTTATTGAAATAGTTGCCCACATCCGAATCGGAAAAAGTATACTTTTTTAGCTTTTTACATGGGCCACACCAAGTGGCATAAACATCTAAAAACACCAATTTGTTTTCCTGTTTGGCTTTCGCTAGGGCATTCACCCATTTATCGTTTTGAAATTGGATCCCCTCTTCGGAGTTCTGCTGAAAATCTACTTGAGGATTATTGTAGTAATAAACTCCGGCTATGACGCCCCCCCACAGGAGATAAGACCAAACTTTTTTCATTATTTTTTCCTGTTAAGCTCCATATTAATATCGATGGTAACCTCATCTCCTACGACGGCCGTAGCGGCCCAGCTACCTACTCCTACGCCATAGTCGGTTCTATTTAGTTTAGTATCCATCGCAACGCCCATAATAATGGTATTTTTCATCATGGGATGTTCCATTTCTCCCAGCAGTTTGAATGGTAGCGACACATTTTTAGTCACGTCTCTGATCGTTAGCTGGCCTTTCACTACATATTCGGAAGCACTTATCTTTTCGAATCCAGTAGATTTGAAACTAATGTTTGGATATTTTTTTACGTTAAAAAAGTCGTCGGATTGTAAATGCTTATCACGCTTGGCATCGTCGGTATTTACGCTAGCCACCGGTATGGTAAAAGAGGCGCTACTCGCCTGGAGGTTGTTAGGGTCAAAATTAATGGAACCTTCGAAGCTGGTAAACTTGCCCGTAACGGCCGAAAAGAAATGGTTGACCGAAAAGTTTACAGAAGTATGCGCTTTGTCGACTTTCCAGGCCGTAGCCGACTGGGCGAGTGTCATGGAAGTAGTAAAGGCTACAAAGCCAATCATCAATGCGATTTTTTTGAATGTTGAATTCATCTTCAATTAAGTTTAAGTTTGAACTTGATATCACTTAATACCAAAACATCAAAAAAATCACCCAAGCACGAAAAATTTATTTTTTTTCATCCTCTTCCTTAACCCGAATGATCTGCTTCATGCACTTGTGTTTTTGGTTTTGGGCGTTATGCTTCGAGCTATACCCATAGTCAGATTGAATTTGCTCGATGGATTTGTTTTTAAAGAACATATCTTGCATTAACCTGCTACAATGATCGGTAATCTTGGTAAGATAATACTGTAAACGCTCCGTATACGATCTTTCATTTTCGATGGACCGATCGATTCCAGCAGCAAAGAGGCTATAATTGGCTTCGTCCAGCTCCCCCATTTCTGGCACATCACGAAGTTTTTTTAACCATAAGTGTTTCGCTATGGCCATCACATAAGTTTTGATAGAGGCCGTCAGGTTGAAATGCTCCTGACGTAGCTTTTCGACCAACACCAGCATAGTGTCTTGAAATAAATCCTCTGCATCTGCCGATGTTCCGTTATTATGTATAACAAATCGCTCGACCGTCCCGAAATAATCCCGATATAAATCGCCAAATGCATGATTCATCTCCCCTTTCAGATCCTTGAGTACTGTACTACTTGCCGACATGGAATGATATGGTATTTGATAATACGATGATACAAAAATAATAACTAAACCTATTAAGCTTGTCAATAATGATGATCAACCTACTCTGGATCAAACTAAAATTAAAGGTGCTTGTCATGGAGAAAAGTCAAAAAATCAGTCTTGATGGTGGGCACCACAAGGATCTACTTTGAGATTGCTGGCGAAAACTCTTTTCATTATTTATCTTTACTGAACATTAAAAATTGATCTTTCCATACCATTATGACCAATAAAGTTTTAAACGTAGGGCTTGTAGCCTTTGGGCTTTCGGGCCGGTATTTCCATGCCCCCTTCCTCAGCACCAACCCCAATTTCAAGTTAAAAACGGTAGTTGAAAGGAGCAAAAATGAAGCTCAGGAGTTTGACTCTAGCATCGAAAATGCCCGTTCTATAGATGAGCTTCTGGCCGATGATTCCATTGACCTGGTATTTATCTGTACCCCCAACGACACCCATTTTCAATATGCCATGGACTGCCTAGAAAATGGCAAGCATGTGGTTATAGAGAAGCCCTTCGCCGCCACCGAAGCCGAAGCCCGCCAACTTATTGCCAAAGCCGAGGAGAAAGGACTCATCCTTACCGCCTATCAGAATAGACGCTGGGATTCGGATTTCCTTACGATCAAAAAGCTGATCGACGAAGATCGAATCGGCCAGGTGATCGAGTTTGAATGCCGCTACGACCGCTTTAGGACGGTAGTACCCACCGAGTCGTGGAAAGAGAAGAAAGTACCCGTTGGCGGAAATCTATATAACCTTGGCCCCCACCTGATCGATCAGGCCTTGGTATTATTTGGAGAACCTATCACCGTTTCGGCCGAAATCCGTAATGTGCGCCCTAACAGTGAGATCGATGACTATTTCGATATCAGACTGGGATATGCCGACAAACTCGTAATCGTAAAGTCGAGCCTAATGGTTTACGATAACTTCTTGCGCTACAGTATTCATGGCACCAAGGGGTCGTTTGTAAAGGGCGGCTTAGACCCTCAGGAAGAGACCCTTCGCCAGAATATTCTGCCTACCGCCCGGCCATGGGGGGTAGAACCTGAAGACCGCTGGGGTAAGCTTTCTAGCGACGAATATACCGGAATCATCGAAAGCGAAGCGGGTGACTACGCTCAGTTTTACCAGAACGTGTACGACGCCATAGCCAACCAGGCCGAGCTGCTCGTAAAACCATCGGAAATACTTCGCACCACCCGGGTTATCGACTTAGCCATGCAAAGCAGCGAGACCAACCAAACTTTAAAATATTAATAAAAGCAGGACGTATAACCGAAAAAAGAGCAATCCCCTTATTTTGGGAATTGCTCTTTTTTTTTGTTCTCCTTTCCAGGTCTAAGGCCACGAATAGGACATTTTAAAAACTGACGAATGTCATAAATGGTGATAGGTATAGTCATCTTTTAAGACCCTGCAATGCAACACCTTTGTAACCAACGGAGGGCCCAAAGGGGCGCTCCTTCCAGTATCAAAGTGAGGCGATATGCAAACCCAAGAACCCATCATCATTGAGCAAGATCAGGAAATAGGCACCTGCTACCACTGTGGAGAAGGCCTTACCGACGATATTATTAACTTTGATCATCATTCCTTTTGCTGCCAAGGTTGCTCTACAGTCTACGAAATATTAAAAGAAAACGACCTTTGCCGTTATTATAGTCTAGATGGCCCGCAGGGAATATCACCAGACCAGAACGACTACAAGGAAAAATTCGATTATCTGGACCTCCCTGAGGTATCTGAAAAAGTCCTAGAATTCACCGACGGACAGAGAGGAATTGTAAACTGGTACATTCCAAAGATGCATTGTAGTTCCTGCATCTGGCTACTAGAACAGCTTCACAGGCTACACCCAGGCATCCGTAGTTCGGTGGTCGATTTCCCTGAGAAAAAAGCGCGCATCACTTTCGACCAACAACAGCTAAAGCTCAGCGAGCTGGCGAGGCTCATATCGAGCATCGGCTACGAGCCTTATTTGAGTTTGGAAGACCTAGAAGGTACCAAGCCTTCTAAATGGAACCGTACGCGCCTCTACAAAATAGGTATTTCGGGCTTCGCATTTGGAAATATCATGATGATGAGCTTCCCCGAATACTTTCATATGGGAGCCCAAGGAGCCGATCAGGAACTGATGAACTTGTTCAGTATCATCAATGTAATACTTAGTATTCCGGTGTTTTTCTATTGTGCTTCAGACTTCTTCACCTCGGCCTATGGGGCGCTTAAGGCACGGCACCTGAATATAGACGCCCCAATAGCCTTGGCCTTGGCCAGTGTATATGCCAATAGTCTCTATCAAGTGGCCACAAGCACCGGCTCAGGATATTTCGACTCATTGGCAGGAGCCGTGTTCTTTATGCTTTTGGGACGCTACTTCCAGGACAAAACTTATGCAGGAATATCCTTTGACCGCGATTATAAATCTTATTTCCCTATAGCCATCACCGTGGTAGAGGGCACCCAAGAGAGGAAAATACCGGTAGGCGACCTTAAAACCGGCCATGTGATGCGTATTCGGAACGAGGAGTTAATACCCGCCGACTCTATTTTAAAAAGTGCTGCTGCACGTATCAATTACAGCTTCGTGTCAGGAGAGGCCGAGCCTGTAGGCCGACTCAAAAATGACACGGTATATGCCGGAGGAAAACAAATGGGGCCCGCCATAGAGCTGGAAGTGCTGCGACCGGTATCGCAAGGGTATCTCACCCAACTTTGGAACAACGACAGCTTTACTCGGAAGAAAGAGGATCAACAACAAACTTTATCTGCACGGATCAACCGTTATTTTTCAGCCGCCGTGCTAACCTTGGCAGTAGGCACCTTTGCCATATGGGCGCTGGTATTAAAAGACACCACGACGGCTTTTAACGCCTTCACGACCCTTCTGCTCGTGGCCTGTCCCTGTGCCTTGCTGCTGTCATCCACTTTTACCAATGGTAACCTATTGGCCATTTTTGGTAAAAATAAGTTTTATCCCAAAAACGCTCATGCCCTCGAGCGCCTGGCCAGTATCGACAGCATTGTATTTGATAAGACGGGCACCATTACCCTTGCCAACGAATCGGAAGTACGGTACCAAGGCCGAGACCTTAACCAACAAGAGTGGGTCGCTATTAAGACCCTGGCGCGGCAGTCGTCGCACCCCTTGAGCCGAATGCTCGTCAAAAGCTTGAAGGACATCATTATTAGCAAAAGGGAACTTCTGGACTATCAGGAGGTCAGCGGAGCCGGTATTAGCGCCAAGTATGGCAGCCAATTGGTAAAGCTCGGTTCGGCGAGCTGGGTGGGTACTGCCGAAAGCAGCCAAGCCGCAAACCGATCGGTAGTATATGTCAGCATTGATGGCCAAACGGTGGGGCATTTTATATTCCAAAGCAAATACCGCCCTGAGCTAGAACTTGCCCTACAAAACCTACAAGCTGACGGTTTTGGCACTTACTTACTTTCCGGCGACAAACCCACCGACCGCCCATATTTAAGCGGACTTTTCGGAAAGGGTTCCCCCTTATATTTCGAACAAAAGCCGATCGACAAATTACGGTTTATAGCCGATCTACAAGCGGATGGTCACCGGGTGTTAATGCTTGGAGACGGGCTCAACGATGCAGGAGCATTAAGCCAAAGTGAGGTTGGAATAGCCGTGTCCGACGACATCAACAACTTCTCTCCTTCCTGCGACGCCATCCTTGAGGGCCCTCAGCTCACCAAGCTCCCAGGGTATATTAGGTTGGCCAAGGCCGGACAGCAGATCATCAAGGCCAGCTTCGTGATATCGCTCTTATACAACGCTATAGGAATAGCCTTTGCCATGATGGGCCAGCTGAGCCCGGTCATTGCGGCGATTCTGATGCCTATTAGCTCCATTACCGTGGTGGGCTTCACTACCATGGCCAGTAATATAGCGGCTCGTCGTTGTCTCAAAAACTGACCAAGGTCAGGTTTTACCAACAGTACAATCATATTTGTTCAGCGCTGGCTGAAGTAGTTTTGAACCATAGAAAATAAACAATATCGTTATGAGCGCTTTATACATACTTATCCTTGTCAGCCTGGTAGTTGCCTTAGGTTTCCTGGGTGCCTTTATTTGGTCGGTCCGGAAGGGTCATTTCGATGACGACTATACCCCGGCCATTCGAATACTGCTCGATGAGGATGAAAAGTAACGACACTTCGCAACAAACGATACACTTCACAACAAACTAATTTTTATTCATCCAGGGTCCGGAGTCCGGTAACCTCTGCCTAAAAACTCAAAATTTATTCACCATTTTTATTTACTTTTTTTATGTCTAACGTCCCTAACCCCAAACTAGCATCGATTGAGATGGACGAGTTTCAGTACGACAACCGGCTCGTACGCGACTTTGCCATTGCCACGATTCTTTTTGGACTCATTGGCATGTTGGTAGGACTCTTGGCTGCTTTTCAGCTGGTCTTTCCAAACCTCAACATGGACCTTCCTTACACCACCTTTAGTAGAATACGGCCCTTGCACACCAATGCGGTTATTTTTGCTTTTGTAGGTAATGGATTCTTTACTGGCCTTTACTATTCTGTGCCAAGGGTATTACGAACCCCGCTTTGGAGCCCTACCCTTGGAAAGTTTCATTTCTGGGGGTGGCAACTCATCATTCTTGGGGCAGCCATCAGCCTACCGATGGGCTTTACCTCTTCCAAAGAATATGCAGAGCTGGAATGGCCCTTCGACATTGCCATAGCGGTAGTGTGGGTATCTGCCCTTGTCAATATCATCATGACGACCCTCAACAGAAGAGTGGAGCATATCTATGCGGCCGTGTGGTTTTATATCGCCTCTTTCGTTACGGTGGCTATGCTTCACGTAGTCAATAACATTGAAATTCCGATCTCCTTTATGAAGAGTTACCCGGTATATGCCGGTGTACAGGACGCCTTGGTGCAATGGTGGTATGGACATAATGCGGTAGCATTCTTCCTGACGACCCCCTATCTGGGCCTCATGTATTATTTTCTTCCTAAGGCAGCCAATCGCCCCATATACTCCTACCGCCTATCTATTGTCCATTTCTGGGCATTGATATTCTTATACATTTGGGCGGGACCTCACCATTTGTTGTACACTGCCTTACCCGAGTGGGCTCAAACCCTTGGAACCGTTTTCTCGATCATGCTCCTGGCTCCATCGTGGGGTGGTATGATGAACGGACTGATGACCCTACGCGGTGCATGGGACAAAGTACGTGAAGATGTAGTGTTAAAATTTATGGTTGTGGCCATTACGGCATACGGTATGGCCACTTTCGAAGGGCCTATGCTCTCTCTTAAAAACGTTAATGCCATAGCACACTATACCGACTGGATCGTCGCCCACGTACACGTAGGTGCTCTAGGATGGAATGGTTTCCTTACTTTTGGTATTCTCTACTGGTTGTTTCCAAAACTTTACAACCGCCCATTATACTCTGCTAAAGCCGCCAATTTCCATTTCTGGATCGGTACTCTAGGGATTCTTTTCTATACCATACCCATGTACTGGGCAGGATGGGTACAAAGTAGTATGTGGCAGGAGTTCACCCAAGAAGGCCTACTGAAGTATCCTAACTTTTTGGAGACCGTAACGCAGCTAGCTCCCTTGTACTTTATGCGCAGCGTGGGCGGTACCTTATACCTGGTAGGCTTTGTAGTGATGATCTATAACCTCTGGATGACTGCCGCTAAGGGTAGCTTCATTGCGACAGAAAAAGCCAAAGCCATGCCGTTGAGAGCCATCTGGCATGCCAATAAAAACGAGTACTGGCACCGTCGTCTTTTGGAACGCAAGCCACTAGCCCTTACCATATTCTCTTTAATAGCCGTGGCTATCGGCGGGATGATCGAGATGATACCCACTTTCTTGGTAGAATCTAATATCCCTACCATCACTAGCGTAAAGCCGTATACTCCTTTGGAACTTCAAGGACGTGACATTTATGTAAGAGAAGGTTGCTACGTTTGCCATACGCAGATGATCCGCCCCTTCAGGGCCGAAATAGAGCGATACGGGGAGTATTCTAAATCAGGAGAGTTTGTTTATGACTTCCCGCACCAGTGGGGCTCTAAACGTACCGGTCCCGATATTCAGCGCTTGGGAGGTAAATATTCCGATGCATGGCATTATAACCATATGGAAGACCCTACCAGTATGTCGCCGGGCTCCATTATGCCCCGCTATGGCTGGCTCCTAGAAGATGATTTGGATACTACCACCACTGGCATCAAGATCCGTACCATGCAAAAACTGGGAGTACCATACGAAAAAGACTATGATAAATTAGCCAACGACGACTTGCACAAGCAGGCCTTAGCTATCCAGGAAAGTCTAAAACAAAATGGTATTAAAACCAGCGAAAACAAGGAGATTATCGCCTTGATCGCTTATCTGCAACGACTAGGAACGGATATCAAAACAGACAAGAAATAATATAGGGCGGGCTATTGACCCATCTTAACGGAGACCGTCAATAGCCCTTCCATAAAGCTCAGTGCTATTCAAATCATTAATACTGCTTAACATGAAATTCCGAAACTATCTCGAAACAATAGCAGGCATAGAAGTCTACCCCCTCATATCTCTGGTGATCTTCTTCGTTTTCTTCTTAGGTCTGCTTTATTACGTTTTTACGATGGACAAAAAGAGCCTCGATAAAATGAAAAATATCCCCTTCGATCACCCAGCTGCCAAATCAATACTTTCCTTCTTTATGGTGTTTATAGGGACCACTGCCGCTATGGCCCAAGAGACCGAAGACCTTAAAAGAGCGATGTCGGGTACCGATTTCTTACTCTATGTCGTACTAGGTATACTCTTTTTCATCACGATAATGGTGATGATCGTCCTGTACAACGCACTCACCGTTCTAAGTCAGATCAGAAATAAAGGTATGGCGGAGGGAGCATCTAAATCCCTATTTAGCACTTCCTGGTGGAACAACTTTACCGGAATTGGCGTGGCACTTTCCGACGAGGACAAAATTTTGATCAAAGATCATGACTATGACGGTATTCACGAATTAGACAACCGCATGCCACCTTGGTTACAATCCCTTTTTATATTGACCATCATATTTGCCATTATCTACTCCGCCTATTATTTTGGAGGATTTGGTGACATGCAGATTGCAGAACTAGAAAAAGAAGTAGCTCAGGCAGAAATAGAGAAAAAAGCGTATATCGAAAAAGTAGGTGCGAGTATGGACGAAAATTCCGTGACGCTACTTTCTGCCGATGACCCTGGCCTCGAAGGAGGGAAAACCATTTTTACCGAAAAATGTGCGGCATGTCATGCGGTAGATGGGGGCGGTGGTGTAGGCCCTAACCTTACCGACGCCTACTGGCTGCACGGAGCAGGAATCAAGAATATTTTTACTGTCATAAAGTACGGTGTTCCCGAAAAAGGTATGATCTCATGGGAAAAACAACTCAGCCCTACCGACATACAAAAAGTAGCTAGTTACATCGTAACGATTGCCGGCACCAAGCCTGCCAACCCCAAAGAACCTCAAGGCGAACTCCTAGAAGAAAATGGTGCGACACTAGCCGATAGCACCGTCGCCCAGAATTAATAAAGCCATGAAAGAGAAGCATATCATTGAGAATCCCGACGCCTTCAGAGACCAGTTTAATGCGGTGGCTGAAGATGGAAAAAGAAACTGGTTCTACCCTCAAAAGCCAAGTGGAAAGTGGCATAACCGCAGGGCCTGGTTCACGGTACTCATACTGACGGTGCTGTTTGTACTCCCTTTTATTAAGCTCAATGATCAGCCGTTGGTATTGCTCAATGTAATAGAACGTAAGTTTATCATTTTTGGCTTGTTTATTGGGCCTCAGGACTACTGGCTTTTTGGCCTCACCATGCTCTCTTTCATGCTTTTCATTGTCCTTTTTACGACCATATTCGGCCGGCTGTGGTGTGGATGGGCCTGCCCACAAACGGTATTTATGGAAATGGTGTTCCGCAAAATCGAATATGCTATTGAAGGGGATGCCGGAAAACAGAAATTATTAAATAAGGCCCCTTGGACAGCATCCAAAATAGGAAAGAAAGGCCTGAAGTATTCTATATTTCTCGCCATTTCGTTTATGATCGCTAATCTACTCCTGTCGTATGTACTTGGCGTAGACGAACTATCGCGCATCATTCATGAACCCATAGCCGACCATATTTCCCTGTTTGCTGGGATCGTCATTTTTACCCTTATCTTCTATTTCAATTTTGCTTGGCTACGCGACCAGGCCTGCACGGTGGTATGCCCATATGGCCGTTTACAGGGAGTATTGATGGATCGGAATTCCATAATCGTAGCCTATGATTATAAGCGAGGAGAACCCAGGAAAAAGCTACATAAAGGGCAGGATCGCACGGCTGGCGATTGTATTTCTTGCCATCAGTGTGTGAGTGTATGCCCTACTGGCATCGACATCCGCAACGGCACTCAAATGGAGTGCGTAAACTGCACGGCTTGTATCGATGCCTGCGACAATATTATGGACAAGGTGGGTTTTGACCGCGGGCTCATTCGCTATACCTCCGAAAATGCGATTACTCAGAAAAACAAGAAGCTCATTACACCTCGGGTAATCGGCTATATGGTGGTGCTCGTCTTGTTATGGTCGGTATTAGGCTATACACTCGCCTCTCGGGCCGACACCCAGACTACCTTATTCAGGGCACCTGGCACGCAGTATATTGAAAACAACGATGCGACCATCAGCAACTTGTACACTTTTAAGATCTTTAACAAAACGAACCATGCCATCACTCCAACCATCAAAATCGATGTGCCAGGAGCCCGGCTGCAGTTTGCGGGAAATCCTGATTTGAGCTTACCCCCTACCGGAATGGCAGAAGGAACCGTATTTATTATTGTCCCAAAGGAGGCCCTTCAAGCACGAAAGTCGAAGCTCGCACTCTCTGTTTACGAAGGAAAGCGAAAGCTGGAATCATTTGAAACCACCTTTATGGCTCCTCAGGAGTAACGTTTATAAAATTTTAAAAACATGAAAACTATCAAAATAAACTGGGGTGCTGGCATAGCCGGACTGTACTTAGGCTTCGTAGCCATGATTGTACTACTGGTGGTGATGAGTACACGACAGAAAATCGACCTGGTTACCGACCAATATTACAGTCAGGAGCTCAAGTTCCAGTCTAAGCTCGACAAAATAAAGGCTGCCTCCGCTTTGGCTAATCCCGTCAGTTGGGAGATTACCCCCAATGATATCGCCATTCATTACCCTACCGATTTGGACGAATCGAGGCTTTCTGGCACCATCCATTTTTATTGTCCTTCCGACGACACCAAAGATCGTCGCTTCGATATAAAACCGAGCAATCACCAACAGACCATCCCTATCGCAATGGTTCCACAGGGGCGCTATAAAATAGAAATTGATTGGAAACACGGAAAATCGGCCTATTGGAACGAAGGCGCCTTGGTAATAGCCAAACGCTGATTCCCGGTCCGATATCTCCACTTCATTTGCTCTAAATATGAATAGCCCACTACCATTCTTGGCCATTTCTATGGGCTTGCTCAGTAGCTTTCATTGCCTGGGCATGTGTGGTCCTATTGCCCTGGCCCTCCCCATACATGGCCAGTCTCAGCGTCGCCAATTGCTGGGACTCTTCAGCTATAACTTCGGAAGGGCACTCCTATATGCCTGCCTGGGTGCCCTTACCGGCACCTTGGCATCCGCGCTTTCCTGGATCGGTATCTTCAGATATTTATCTATTACTGCGGGTATCCTAATGGTCGCCTATGTGCTTTGGTCTACCCGGTTCCAGGCCTCATTGCCCACTCCAGCTCCTATACAAAAATTACTCTCGATCCTAAAAAAGGCGATGGGCAGTATGCTACAGCGCAAAAACCCTATGGCATGGTTCCTACTCGGTAGCCTCAACGGCCTCGTGCCTTGCGGGCTCGTTTACCTCGCCCTAATGTCCTCGATGGCCACCGGAGGGCCATTGGAAGGGGCCACATTTATGTTACTATTCGGTATTGGCACTATGCCGATGATGTTGGCCGTTGGCTTTTTTAAAGGCCTCATTGGGCCCAGTCTGCGTACTCGAATGCGGAGGCTCGTACCCGTTATGCTGACCATCGCAGGCATATGGCTGATTGCCCGTGGAGTATTGATACAATACCCTGCCTCAAAGAACGTTACCCTCCCTATTTGCCATAGCCCGGCTACTACCCTCGAAGAAAAGTAAGGATTAAAACTGATCGACATCATGTTTTTACGCTCCAGAGCTTCCTAGTTTTGAATTCATATTCAATCACCAATCCGAAGCAACTATGGACAAGGATCTGCTCTTCAAATATAACATCCCCGGACCCCGTTATACCAGCTATCCAACGGTCCCATACTGGCAGAAAGACGCCCCTACCCAAAGTCGGTGGGAGGAAACGGTATGGGACGCCTATAAAATATCAAACCAAAAGGAAGGCATAAGCCTATACATTCACCTTCCTTACTGCGAAAGTCTGTGCACGTATTGTGGCTGTAACACCCGTATCACGATCAATCATGCCGTGGAGGAACAGTACATCAGGACGCTACTCAAAGAGTGGAGCCTTTATAAGCGTATTTTCGAAGACGAACGTCCTATTATCAAGGAAATCCATTTGGGAGGAGGTACCCCTACCTTCTTTAGCCCCAAAAACCTGACCCTGCTTATCACCAGCTTACTGGCCGACTGCGACGTACATCCACAGGCACAGTTTAGCTTTGAGGCACATCCTGGCAACACCACCGACGAGCACCTTACAGCACTTTATCAGGTGGGCTTTCGACGGATTAGCATCGGGGTTCAAGATTTTAACCCTGCCGTGCTAGCGGTAATTAACCGCCACCAGACTTTTGAACAAGTAAAACACCTGACTGAAAAGTCTCGAGAAATTGGCTATACTTCAGTGAATTATGACGTAATATACGGACTACCCTTGCAAAAAAGCTGCTACATCATGGAAACCATGATGAAAGTGGTACAGCTGAAGCCTGACCGAATCGCTTATTATAGCTATGCGCATGTGCCGTGGATAAAACCCGGACAGCGCCGCTATACCGAAGCCGACTTACCAGATCCAGATAAAAAAATGGCACTCTACGAGACCGGAAAAAATGCTTTAGAACTAGCAGGTTACAAGGATATTGGTATGGACCATTTTGCTTTAGAGAAGGACTCGCTCTACCAAGCGAGTATAAACGGTAATTTACACCGCAATTTTATGGGATATACCGATGCCCATACCCAGCTCTTGATTGGCCTGGGAGCCTCCTCTATCAGTGATACCTGGTGGGGATTTGCCCAGAATGAGAAAAAGATTGAAGACTATACCCAAAGAGTCAATAATGGGAAACTCCCAATTTTTAAAGGACACCTACTTACAAAGGAGGATTTGATCCTAAGGAAGCATATTCTGAACCTGATGACCCGTTTCGAAACTACCTGGCAGGATCCTAAGGATACTTGCGACGAACTCTACGAAGGTTTGCAACGACTCGAAGAAATGCAGGACGATGGCCTGGTGGAGATCACACCCTATAAATTGCAGATTACCGAAGCTGGTAGATCTTTCATTAGAAACGCTTGCATGGCCCTCGATGCCAGGCTACGGGCCGATAGCCGCAAATCGGAGCTATTTAGCAAAACGATTTAAGGAAAGAAAGCGAGCTAAGTAAGGATGCTTTCGTCACTGACTATGAAGTGATCCAGTAAAGGGCAACTTCTCCTACCCGGGCCTCTTGATATTTAATATTTGTTCCCTTCAACTATGTGAACTAACTTGGTATGTTAGAATTAAAATCATTAAAACATACAATAACAATGACTCGGCATATCGAAATGCTGGACGCATTATTCAAATACGCAACGGAAGGGATTGTGGTCGTGAATAAAGAAGGCGTCATTGTAAAACTTAATCCCAAGGCCGTAAAACTATTCGGCTACACGGAACAAGAACTTACGGGCAAAAAAATAGAAGTACTCATACCACAACGTCATGCTGTCGACCATCAAAAACACCGGGCCAAATATTTCAATGCTCCCAGAGCTCGTGGTATGGGAGGCCTTCTCGATCTCTTTGCCAAAAGAAAGGATGGTAGTGAGTTTCCTGTAGAAGTAAGCCTTAGTCCTTTTAAGACCAGTGAAGGTGATTTTGTAGTAAGTTTTATCATAGATATAACAGACCGTAAAACTCAGGAGTCACTGATAGCCCAGGCCAATCAGCAAATAACCAAACTGAATGAAGAGTTGGAAGATCGTGTACAACGTAGGACCCAAGAACTGGCTTTGGCTATCAAAAAGGTGGAACAGTCGCAGGAGGAAGTGATGCGGGCACTCAAAAAAGAACGGGAACTCAACAATATGAAGAGCCAGTTCGTTACCATAGCCTCTCATGAATTCCGCACTCCACTGGCCACTATTTTGTCTTCAGCCTCACTGATAGGGCGTTATCAAACATCTGAAGAGGAAGACAAACGTAAAAAACACGTTCTTAGAATAAAATCGGCGGTGACCAATCTTACAGAAATCCTCAATGACTTTCTGTCTCTGGGGAAGCTGGAAGAGGGTCAAGTGAAGGTCGTCTATGTAGAAACCGACTTGCCTCAATACTTTGGTGGCCTCATTGAAGAAATTAAGGGGCTGTGTAAAAAAGGGCAAAAAATTCACTTTTTACATACTGGCATTGATGCCGTTTGGCTCGACAAGCAGTTGCTGAAGAATATTATTATCAATCTATTATCCAATTCCATCAAGTACTCCGAACCCGACACCAACATCCAATTGCATGTAGAAGCCACCGAAGAGCGGATCCAAATCACCCTGCAGGACGAGGGAATAGGAATCCCTGATGTGGATAAGGACCATATCTTCGATCGGTTTTATAGGGCCAAAAATGCTGGAAATGCGCAAGGTACGGGCCTAGGCCTCAATATTGTGCACCATTATGTGGAGCTTCTGGGCGGAAGCATATCCTTTACCAGTGAAATGGGTGTGGGTACCCGATTCGAGGTGATTATTCCCAATCATCAAGCTGACCATGAAGCTTAATGCATCAACGACTATTCTGACTCATTACAAACGTACCATCCAAAAGTGGAAACAAAAAAAATACTATTAATTGAAGATAATCCAGAAATGCGCGAAAACACAGCCGAAATTCTGGAGCTAGCCAATTATACCGTCCTCACCGCCACCAATGGCAAAGAGGGCGTTCAAATGGCCCAAGAATCGTCACCTGATCTCATTATTTGTGACATTATGATGCCCGAATTGGATGGCTATGGGGTGTTACACCTGCTGGGGAAAGACGATACCACCACCGGGATTCCGTTTGTATTCCTAACGGCCAAGGTCGAAAAAGACGATTATCGCAAAGGAATGACTATGGGAGCCGACGATTATCTGACCAAACCCTACGACGATATAGAACTGCTCAATGCCGTGGAAATGAGGCTACAAAAGAGTGAAAGGCTCAAGAAAAAATTCGAAAGAACCGCCGATGGGCTCGACGAATTTATACAGGAAGCCAAATCTTTGGACCTTATTGCCAAACTTGCAGAAGGTAAAAAAGTAAAAACGCTCAAGAAAAAAGAAACGATCTACACGGAAGGCAGCTTCCCTTCCAACATCTTTTTCCTTCAAAAAGGAAAGGTCAAGGCATATAAGTCCAACGATTATGGCAAGGAGTTTATAACCGACCTATATAAGGAAGGAGATTTTTTTGGATACCTTGACTTGCTCCAAGGAAACCCTTATCAAGAAACCGCCATTACCTTCGAAAACACCGAAGTAGCCATTATTCCTAAGGAAGATTTTTTTAATCTGCTTCAAGGAAATCGGGATGTAGCAACCAAGTTTATCAAGATGCTCTCCAATGAGATTAAAGATCGAGAAGAACGTCTCCTCCAGCTGGCCTACAATTCGGTTCGTAAACGGGTGGCTCAGGCACTCGTCGTGCTCGTTCAAAGATACCAAGACGATAAAAACAAATTATTCTCCATTTCCATTACCCGCGAGGACATTGCGGCTATGGCTGGTACCGCCACCGAAACGGTAATTAGGACCTTATCCGACTTTAAAGAAGAGAAACTTGTGGATATGAAAGGAAGCTTAATCACCGTACTGGAATATGACAAGCTCCTGAGACTTCGAAACTGAGGCCCCTATCATTGGGGGCCTTAGGGTCCTCATTTCTGGGTTTCGGTAAGGTATTGTACCATCAATCTTCCTGCCTGCTGGGAAGCCCCTCCTCTCCCTACCAGTTCTTGAAGCCGTTTGTAGTCGGACAATAAGTGGGTTCTCTTCTTGCCACCTTTTAAAATAGCGCCCAGTTCCGAAGTTAGGTGGTCCTGATTCAGATCCTGCTGTATCAGCTCACGTACCACCTCCCGGTCCATGATCAGGTTAACCAAAGATATATACCGCACCTTAATCACCGCTTTGGCAATGGCATAGGATATCCCGCTGGTTCGGTAACATACCACTTCTGGTACGTTGAGTAGGGCGGTTTCGAGGGTAGCCGTTCCCGAAGTTACTAAGGCCGCCTCTGCGATGGCTAGCAAATTATAAGTATCTTCATATACAATACTGCAGTCGAATTGAGCCAGATATGGCTCATATAACGCCGGAGGAAGATTCCTAATACCCGCTATCACGAACTGATGGTTAGGAAAAGCCTCTCTAACGCGCAGCATCTCCGACAACATAGCCTCCACCTCCTGCTTACGGCTCCCTGGCAACAAGGCGACCACCGGACGGGAGTCGATACCGTTCAACGATCTAAAGTCTGGATTTGGGTTAAAGGCCTCGATGGCATCCATCAATGGGTTCCCTACATAATCGACCCGATAATCGAACTTCTTGTAAAAATCAATTTCGAAAGGGAAAATAACGAACATACGATCGATATTTTTTTTAATGGCCCAGGCTCTTCCCTGGTTCCACGCCCATAATTTCGGAGAAATGTAATAGAAAGTCCGGAAGCCATTTTTCTTGGCAAATTTTGCCATCCGTAAGTTAAAACCGGGATAGTCTATCAATATGAGTACGTCGGGTTGATAGTCCCGAATGTCGGCCTTGCATTTTCGAAGATAACCGGCAATTTTATGCAGATTAAGGATTACCTCCAAAAACCCCATAAAGGCCGTTTGTTGGTAATGAGTCAATAACTTTAAGCCTTCTGCCTCCATCAGGTCCCCCCCCCAGCCTCTAAAATCGGCTTGGGGGTCGCTTTCTTTGATCCCTTTTATGAGGTTGGCCCCATGCAGATCGCCCGAACGCTCTCCGGCAATAATAAAGTATTTCATGGCTTTCGGGTTTTAAATCAATTACGAACCACTCGTTCATTCCCCATAGTATTCCACGTAGTTCTTGGGGGTTTCTACCAACTTAATATAATGCAATTGGGCCTGAGAAGCCGCCGCTTTAATGGCTGGATCCAATATTTTCCAAATCTCCATGACAAAAATTTCGCAAGACGCCATTTTTCCTTGCATAAAATCGACATCGAGATTCAGGTTTTTATGATCCACTTTGTCGATGATCGTAGCCTTTACGATATCGCCAAGCACCTTTAGGTCAATGACAAACCCCGTGTCCGGATCGGGTAGCCCTTTTACGGTAACGTACAGATCAAAATTATGCCCATGCCAGTTATTATTGGCGCAAGGGCCAAATACCTCTTGGTTTTTTTCGTCCGACCACTTTGGATTAAACAATCGGTGCGCCGCATTAAAATGCTCTTTTCTCGTTATATAAATCATAATTATGCCTTCCTTCTTAAAAATTGAGTACAAAATTACAGCTTGTATTGGTAGTTTTACGTTTCCTTATCGTATTAAGTAAATTAATACTTGGGTCTATTAAGGGGGGATCGGGCCGCGAGACGGCCCGATCACGATCACAACAAGTTGATTACAAGCAATATAACCAGCTTAAAAGTTAAACGTAAAGGACAAAATATAAATAGTAAGAAAACCATATCGATATGATCATAGTTACAGGAGCGGCCGGTTTCATTGGAAGTGGGCTCATCAGTACCCTCAATGCACAGGGCTTCAAAAGCATCATTGCCGTAGATGATTTTGGGCAAATCCAAAAGGCCGAAAACTTAGAAGGAAAAATCATTCAAGAAAAAGTGGAGCGCGACGATCTATTCACTTGGCTTGAACAGAACTATAAAGACGTTGAATTTATCTTCCATATTGGTGCACGTACCGATACCACGGAATTTGACAAGGCTATTTTCGACAAACTGAATGTCAATTTTTCGAAAGACCTATGGAAAAGTTGCGTTAAATATCAGATACCCCTAGTCTATGCCTCATCGGCGGCCACTTATGGGCTTGGTGAGCTGGGTTACGACGACAACGAAGCTTTAATCCCCCAGCTGAAACCATTGAACCCCTACGGAGATTCCAAAAATGATTTTGACATTTGGGCCCTAGAGCAAAAAGAAAAACCCTTCTTCTGGGTAGGATTGAAGTTCTTTAATGTTTATGGCCCCAACGAATTCCACAAAGCCCGTATGGCTTCGGTGATCTACCATGCCTTTAACCAGATTAAGGCTACCAGCAAAATGAAGCTCTTCCGTTCACATCATCCTGAATTTAAGGATGGCGAACAGATGCGGGATTTCATTTATGTAAAAGACCTTATCGATGTATGCCTTTATTTTATGCACCACCGACAGGACTCGGGCATCTATAACCTAGGAAGTGGACAAGCACGTACCTTCAAAGACCTGGTGATTAACACCTTTAAGGCCATGGACAAGACCCCCGAGATAGAATTCATTGATACCCCAATAGATATACGGGATAAATATCAATATTTTACAGAAGCCAACATGGCCAAGTTAAGGGCTATTGGTTATGACCGCCCTTTCCACACCCTGGAGCAAGGTGTAGAAGATTATGTCAAGAATTATTTAATCCCTCACCGATATCTGTAACGTGTTGAGCCCAACGGTTAAGCATCGCTAAGGATTAGCTATGGCCAACGGGCACCAAAGGCCGCCAGCAGCCGGGATGGCCGAAAGACCTTATAGGCGTAAATAGGGCCTTTCTCAGCCCAAAATCTGGATCTAATAGGCCAAATGCTGACATAAGATATGATATTGGTCATAACTTTGTCAGCATTTTTGTATAATTTTGGGCCTTTTATTAAACTCATCATAGCGACTCGGTGTTACACCACTAGTAATATCATTGCGATGAATCATTAGACTATGAGCAAAGAAGAAGAATTGTTGGAAGAAATCACCAGTTCGGAATATAAATATGGCTTTGTCACCAATATTGAAGCAGACGAAGCCCCTCCGGGACTGAACGATGATATCATTCGTTTTATATCTGCCAAGAAAAACGAACCAGATTGGATGCTACAATGGAGGCTCAAGGCCTATCATCATTGGTTAGGAATGACTGAGCCCAAATGGCCCAATGTTCACTATCCAGAGATCCGATTCGATGAAATTAAATACTACTCGGCGCCCAAGAAAAAGAAACCCGTCGAAAGTTTGGACGATATCGATCCCGAACTTAGGGATACTTTTGAGCGTTTAGGAATCTCTTTGAATGAACAAAAGAGAATTTCAGGAATAGCGGTGGATGCTGTAATGGACTCCGAATCGGTATTCACTACCTTTAAAGAATCTTTAAAGGAAAAGGGTATTATTTTTTGCTCAATCAGCGAGGCCATTCGAGAGCATCCTGATCTGGTAAAAAAATACCTTGGATCGGTAGTACCTCCTAAAGATAATTATTATGCAGCGTTAAATTCGGCGGTATTCTCCGATGGATCCTTCGTATACATCCCTAAAGGGGTGCGTTGTCCTATGGAGCTCTCTACCTATTTCCGTATCAATGCAGCCGGAACTGGGCAGTTTGAAAGAACTTTAATTATTGGCGACGTGGATAGCCACGTTAGTTATTTGGAAGGATGTACCGCTCCGATGCGGGACGAAAACCAGCTTCATGCGGCCGTTGTTGAGATTTTTGCGCATGAAGGTGCCAATGTCAAATACTCTACAGTCCAAAATTGGTACCCTGGCGACAAAGATGGCAAAGGGGGGATTTACAATTTTGTAACTAAGAGGGGCCTATGTGATGGTGCTCATTCCAAGATCTCCTGGACTCAGGTAGAAACCGGATCGGCCATTACCTGGAAATACCCATCGGTAATTCTTAAAGGGGACCATTCCATTGGAGAGTTCTACTCCGTGGCCGTGACCAACAATATGCAACAAGCCGATACCGGAACCAAGATGATCCATATTGGTAAAAACACCAAGAGCCGTATCGTATCGAAGGGTATTTCGGCGGGTAAGAGTCAAAACTCCTACCGAGGGTTGGTAGAAGTATTTAAGCGCGCCGACAAAGCACGTAACTTCTCACAATGCGATTCCTTACTCCTTGGAGATAAATGTGGAGCTCATACCTTCCCCTATATAGAAGTGAGCAATCCTTCCGCTACCGTGGAGCACGAAGCTACTACTTCTAAGATTGGAGAGGATATCCTTTTTTATTGCAACCAACGGGGTATCCCTACGGAGCAAGCCGTAGCACTTATCGTGAATGGATATGCCAAGGAGGTACTCAACCAACTTCCTATGGAGTTTGCGGTAGAAGCCCAAAAGTTACTTGAAATTAGTCTGGAGGGAAGTGTGGGATAATATCCACACACCGATAAAAAAGTTATAAACAAGAGCCTTTGATTCGTCAAAGGCTTTTTGTATTTTATTGGCCAAGAATAATTGGTAAACTAAAATTTTGCATGTCTCACGTTCCACAGTTGATAGTCGACCTGTCGCTTATCCTAGCCATAGCGGGTATAATAACCCTTATATTCAAGAAATTAAACCAACCCGTCGTGCTCGGGTATATTCTCGCAGGCCTACTGGTAGGTCCCAATATATCCATATTCCCCACCATTACCGATATCAAAACCATTGAAATATGGGCGGAGATAGGAGTCATCTTTTTGTTATTTAACCTCGGACTAGAATTTAGCTTTAAGAAGCTCGTTAAAGTCGGCAACACGGCGGCCATTACAGGGTTATTTGAGGTGACGATGATGCTTGGAATCGGCTTCGCCGCAGGGCAGTTTTTGGGCTGGACCAAAATCGACAGCCTTTTCCTGGGAGGTATCATCGCTATCTCCTCTACAACCATTATTTTTAGGGCCTTCGACGAACTGGGCCTAAAGACTCAAAAATTCACTCGGATGGTATTTGGAGTCTTAATCATCGAAGATCTGGCAGCGGTATTATTGATGGTATTGCTATCTACACTCTCTATCAGTCAGCAGTTTGCGGGTTACGAGCTCCTAGAATCGATCCTTAAATTATTCTTCTTCCTTACCTTCTGGTTCCTAGGTGGGATCTTTATATTCCCTACCCTATTGCGGCGCTACCGCAACCTGATGAACGACGAAAGCGTACTGATCACCTCCATCGCCCTGTGTTTCGGTATGGTGCTATTGGTGACTAAGGCGGGTTTTTCGGCCGCTCTAGGCGCCTTTATCATGGGATCTATACTCGCTGAAACCACGCATGCCGAAAAAATAGAACACCTGCTAAAACCCGTAAAAGATCTATTCGGAGCTATATTCTTTATCTCTGTTGGGATGCTGATCAACCCGAGCTTGCTCATGGAATATGCCGTCCCGACCGCTATATTGGTTTTTGTGGTCATATTCGGAAAGGTAATTTTTGTAAGCACCGGTGCACTTATTTCGGGGCAGCCCCTTAAGACTTCCCTACAAGCGGGCATGAGCCTCTCTCAGATCGGTGAGTTTTCTTTTATTATTGCCACACTCGGGGTATCCCTCAACGTAACCAGCGACTTCCTTTACCCCATAGCAGTAGGGGTGTCGGTGATCACCACCTTTACAACCCCCTATTTGATGCGTGCTGCAGAGCCATTTTATGAATGGCTTAACATTAACTTACCCGAGAAATGGAAAACATATCTGAATCGCTATAGCAGCGGAACAGAAAAAATTGTCCAAACTACCCACTGGAACTTGGTCATGAAGTCGTATGCACAGACGGTCATCATCAATACCGTGGTGGTGATAGGCATCACCCTGATCTGCTCTCGACAAATAGCCCCACAGGTATATACCCGCATTCCGAGCACCAACTTGACCAATTCGGCTTTAGCCATTATTACCTTCATGCTTACGGCCCCCTTCCTATGGGCATTGGTATTTAAAAGAAATAATCGTAAGGCCTACTCATCCATTTGGCTCAACCGGCGCTTTAGCCGGGGACCTTTGATCTTACTTGAATTGTCGAGGGTATTGATAGCCATTTTGTTGATGGGATTCTTGTTAAGCTCCTTCTTCGCTACACCTACCGCCTTACTAGTTGCGGGGGTTGTTATGGCCCTTGCCATCATTATTTTCTACCAACGCTTACAAAACTTTTACGTGAAGATAGAAGAAAGGTTTGTCCAAAACCTCAACGCAAGGAAACTCGAGGGAAGCGGCAAGTCCAAGCGACTTTTACTACCTTGGGACGCTCACTTTGCCTTTCTGGAAGTAAGTGCCGACTCCACATTCATAGGAAAGTCGCTTCAGGAGCTAAAAATACGGGAGAAATTTGGCATCAACGTCGTATTGATAGAACGAGGAAGCAAGACCATTCGCCTCCCTAAGCCTACAGAAGTCCTTTATCCCTGCGACCGTATCGAGGTGATAGGAACCGATGCACAATTGGAAGAATTTAAAGGACATATCGAGATCAATACCATCGATCATATGTTTCTTAATTCAGACGATATGATCGTCCTCGAAAAAGTAGAGATCCAATTGGACTCCAAACTACTTGGTAAAACCATACGAAATAGCAAAATAAGGGAGATGATTCATTGTATGATCGTAGGCCTAGAGCGAAATGGGGAACGCATCCTTAACCCCGATTCTAATATGATTATCGAGTATGAAGACGTTCTTTGGATAGCTGGAGACAAGGAACTTATTAGGGAATTCTTCAAACAGAAAGAACCAAAAGCAGAATCGAATTCGTCCCTTGCTATCGACGACTACTGAGCAGGCCTTGCAGTCCACCGGTATGGATGGTCACAATGCTGGAGCCTGGTTTAAAATAACCACGCTCCAGCAACTGATATAGTCCATACATCATTTTTCCAGTATATATTTGCTCCAGCTGAATGTGATGCTCCCTGTGGAACCAATCTATAAACTCGAGCAACTCGGTATTCCAACGACCATAGCCACCAAAGTGAAAATCAGTAAACAGGCTTAGGGAGACATCTGGAGATAGCTCCCCAGCCAAATCTAAAATATCTTTTTCCAAAAACCCCCCGCCCTTTAGTACTGGAAAAGACAGTACCGAAGCACCCGCCGACAGGATTCCCGCCGCAGTACCGCCAGTACCGGAAGCTAGTGCATAGTAGTCGGGGCGCCGGCCGAGTTGCTCCCGCACTTCTCCCGTTAGCTCTGCTACTCCTTGCAAGGCCAGTGGTCCGGTACCCCCTTCAGCAATGATCATCGGTGAATCGAAACGCTGGCACAGTTCATCTAAGAAGGGGCGTTCAGCCCGTTGCTTGTATTCCTGGCGAGTCACAAAAACCAGCTCCATACCCTGCGCTTCGCAAAAGGCGAGTGTAGAAGAGCGCTCTTTATCTTCGAGTTCCTCCCCTCTGACGACCCCTATGGTACGAAAGCCCAAGAGCTTACCAGCGGCCGACAAGGCGAACAGATGGTTGGAAAAAGCTCCACCAAAGGTCAGGATGGTTTTCACATCCCTTTCGTTAGCCTCTTGTAAGGCATACTTTAATTTGCGCCATTTATTTCCCGAAACCAAAGGATGTATCAGGTCGTCGCGCTTTATATATAGCTCAACTTCAGCCGTTTTCGTCACCGAATCCGTGAGTCTCTGCAGAGGACTGGGTAAGGTAGTTGCAAGTAATTTCACAATTTTTAATATTTTTGTAGTCTGAATACCCCAGCACAAGGGCTGTATGAAAGCCTATCATTCCTTATATCTACCGAATGTCTATTGACTTACAAGAAATACCTTCCGAGGAAGACGATCTATTTGAACACTACAGAATCGTAGTCGATAAGGGACAAACCCCTATCCGGCTAGACAGATACCTGAGCCATCATGTAGCCAATGCTTCTCGAACAAAAATACAAAATGGAATTGAAGCCGAGGCAGTAAAAGTAAATGACATCCCCAGCAAGGCCAGCTATAAAGTAAAGCCCCTGGATGTTATTACCTTGTCGCTACCCGAGCCACCGAGGGATACGGACATCCTCCCCGAAAACATCCCACTGGACATCATATATGAAGATGATGTGCTGCTGATCGTCAACAAACCTACCGGAATGGTGGTACACCCTGCGCATGGTAACTGGACAGGAACCCTCATCAACGCCCTGGTATATCATTTTAACAATCTCCCGACTGGTCGGAATGGCGAAGGACGTCCCGGACTGGTACATCGTATCGATAAAGACACCTCGGGGCTATTGGTGATCGCCAAAACGGAGTTTGCAATGAGTTTCCTTGCCAAGCAGTTTTTCGATCACAGTATTGAACGCACCTATCAGGCGATCGTCTGGGGCGTTCCTGACGAAGAGAAAGGCACTATAACGGGGCATATCGGACGGAGTGCACGCGATCGCCGGGTGATGTCGGTATATACCGATGGTAGCCAGGGAAAGCATGCGGTTACGCATTATGAAGTCCTGCGGCCCTTGCGTTATATATCCTTGGTGAAATGTAATTTAGAGACAGGACGCACGCATCAGATAAGAGCCCATATGCAGCACATAGGCCACCCTATTTTTAATGATCCCAGCTACGGAGGCGACCGCATCGTGAAGGGAATAGCCAACGGCACTTATAAAACCATGGTACAAAACTGCTTTGGGATGATTTCAGGACAGGCGTTACATGCCAAATCGTTAGGCTTTATCCACCCTAGCAGCAAGCAATGGGTGCAATTTGATACCGAACTGCCCGAAAGCTTTCAGAACATCATCGATAAATGGGAAACCTTTGTCCAATATCAGTAAAATATAGTAAATTGTATTTTCATTAATCATTAAGAGTAGCGACTATAAGAATGCAAATATCAACACGACAAGGTAAGGAAAGTGATATACCAGCAGTACTAGAACTGGTCAAAGAATTGGCCCTATACGAACGGGCCCTAGACCAAGTAAGTAATACTGAAGAAAAAATGCGTCAAGATTACGAGGATAAACTCTTCGATTTTTTCGTGGCAGAAGTGGATGGTACCATCGTTGGGCTTTCGCTGTACTATTATCGCTACTCTACCTGGAAAGGCAAGAGACTATATCTTGAAGACATCATCGTGACCGAATCTATGCGGGGAAGCGGTATCGGCAAAGTACTATTCGATGCCACTATTCAGGCAGCTAAGGCTAGTGCATGCAGCGGAATGATGTGGCAAGTATTGGACTGGAACACCTCTGCCGTCGGTTTTTACCGGAAATACGGCACCAATTTCGATAGCGAATGGATTAACTGTAATTTGGACTTCTAAGGCTTAGTTCAACACTCAATCGAGCAGGTCCGGGCGTCGTGTGCGCGTTCGGATCAAAGCCTGCTCATAGCGCCAATCTTCTATCTTTGCTTCATGCCCCGACAACAAGATATCGGGCACTTTACTCCCTTCAAAATCGGCCGGCCTTGAGTAAACCGGTGGGGCGAGCAGGTTGTCTTGAAAAGAATCGGTAAGTGCTGACGTTTCATCGTTGAGCACCCCAGGAATAAGCCTCACGATGGAGTCGACCAAAACGGCTGCTCCGAGCTCACCGCCCGAAAGCACATAATCACCAATACTTAACTCTCTGGTGACGAACAGATCACGTACCCGTTGATCTACCCCTTTATAATGGCCACAAAGCATGATAAGATTCCCTTTGAGCGACAACTGGTTCACTATTCCCTGATTAAGGCGCTCCCCATCTGGCGTCAGGTATATCACCTCATCGTACTCGTGCCGGGATTGCAGGTCGCGTATACAACGTGCTATAGGCTCCACTTGCATGACCATCCCTGCCCCCCCGCCAAACGCATAGTCGTCGATGGTGCGGTGTTTGTTGGTGGAATACTGCCGCAGATCATGGACTACAATCTCGGCATGGCCAGCCTGTTGGGCACGTTTTAGAATGGAATGCGAAAAAAAACTATGCAGCAGGTCGGGTACACAGGTAATAATATCAATCCGCATCGTCGGCAATGTTTTCTGATTCAGTATCTAAATATACGTCTAAAAGCCCTTCGGGTAGGTTCACAAAAAGGATCTTTTGAGATTTATCGGCTTTCAAAACAATATCGTTGGCCGTAGGAATAAGGACTTCGGCACCTTTATACTTCATATTGATCAGATCCTGACCGTTCAAGGAGTACACTTCTTCTACCACTCCCAAAGCACCCAGTTCTTGATCGCTCACCTGATAGCCCTTAATCTCGTGATAGTAAAACTGATCGTCGTCTAGGGATTGCAAATGATCGATAGGCAAGTACAAGGATGCTCCTACCAAGGCTTGCGCTTTTTCTATAGTATCCACATCCTCAAAAGTTACAATGGCGTTACTCTGCTTTTGAAGGTTCAGATCTTCGATAAAGTAGGGAACCAATTCCCCTTTCAATTCCACAAAAACCGTCTCCAAATCCTCATAATCGGACGGGTCGTCCACATCGAGAAAGAACACCAAATTCCCGGCCATTCCGTGGGTACGAACAATGTAGCCTAGTAAAAAACAATTATCTTGATTCACGGCAATCCAAATTTTTTAAACCTATCCCTTTTTGCCTAAGTTGGCATTATATGACGCAAGAAACATCTTGCTTACCATTCACTTTAAACAAATATGAGCCTGACGGAGGACCGCAGACTCATATTTCTCCTAAATTCTATAATTTCTTATTCAGCTGCAGGAGTTTCTGGCGTTTCGTCAGCAGGAGCTTCAACTTGTGCCTCATCTTCTGTGGCTTCAGCTGCTGGCTCTTCTACTACTTCTTCTACTACCGGAGGTGCATTTTTCTTCGCGATCGCTTCTGCACGATTCTGGTTTACCTTACGTTCTGCATCCAACTTAGCATCTTTATCTGCTTTAAGTTTGTCTGCCAAAGATCCAGCTGCAGTAGCTTTACGGTCTGTTTTGGATACACTCCATTCTTCAAAGCGCGCATCGGCCACTTCTTGAGTGATGGCTCCTTTGATCACCCCTACTTGCAAATGCTTACGAAACATTACACCTTCGTGTTGCAAAATAGAGCGAGTAGTATCGGTAGGTTGTGCACCTTTCAACAACCAATCCACTGCCTTAGCAGATTCCAATACAATAGTTGATGGATTTGTACCTGGGTTATAGCTACCCAATTTTTCAATAAAGCGACCATCCCGTGGTGCTCTGGCATCAGCGACAACTATATCATAAATCGCCTTCTTTTTGCGTCCCCGACGCGCTAGTCTAATTTTAACTGCCATTGTTTTGAAATGTTATGTTGGGATCTCGTCCCGAATAATAAATAGGCTGCAAAGGTACTAAAATTATACGACTATTGGAATAATGGACTCAAGAATAAAATGTTAATAGCCTCTAACCGGATCGGCTGTAGCCCTTTTGACCCATCGCAGTGCTTGAATGAGCAGATCCCTACCTTGCGGGACGGCATGCTTGGCAATCAATTTCTCTACCACAAAAGGCACCGCATAGTTGAGCGGTGTGGGTAACCGACGGAGTAAGGTCTTTCCCAATATGGTACTAACGCTTAATTCGAGTCCCTGAAGGACGCTATTGGACGGGCCTGCAGTTAATAAATCCTTCACATAGGAAGCTGCAGGAGTTTTATTATTTTCAGACATAGTGCATATATTAAGTGAATATCCATTTAATCAAAACACCCCATAATCGATCTACAATGGATGGCGTTATCAATACGCCTCATAGCTGTCGTTATGGGGTGCTCTACTTTATCAGGGATTTATAGCATTTCGACATCCTGCTTAACACTTTTCAAATCCTCGGCCGACTTCTCAGTCTTATGCACATAGGCTTCCCCTTTAGACTTTAGCTCGTCCACTTTCTCCATGGCCTTGGCCTTGCTTTTCTCTAAAGCATCCAATAGTTCGGAGGCCAGGTCGTTGGTTTTCTTTTTCAGTTTTTTACGGGTTTTGTCGCCATCCTCTGGCGCACACAACATCCCTATAACGGCTCCTACTACTGCTGCGGAAATTATGCCAATCAATGCTTTGCTATTTTTCATACTAATATTTGTTAATTTGGTGAAAATCGAATGGAAAGATTAAAAAAGCATTCCAACCTCCCAACGAAAACTATAATATACTCAATTACTGACAATTAGACACCATTATTTATTCTGCATATCCTATATTTTAGCCAAAATGATGAATTATTGGGATAACTTTCCACAGTAATCATGATATAACGCAACACAATCACCAAAATGGCGTATCCCTTGGCAAGGTTCTTGCTAGTTTGTATTTAAGGCCTTTTTCCTCATTTTGAAATAGGTAACCATAAACTACCAACCCCTCCTCTCTGAATATACAAATATAATCTAGAAGATGCCCTATGAAAATTGTGATAATTGAGGATGAAAAGGACTTGAGTACACTAATGCGCAACTTCCTTATAAAACAATTTCAAACCGACTCATCCGCCGCCGTGATTAAAATTGCACACACCTTATCGGAAGGAAAACATATTGTAAGTAACCTGAAGCCTGATTGGATTTTTCTGGACAATAACCTTCCCGATGGTAAAGGCATCAACGAAATTGTTCATCTTAAATCGACCCCATCGCCTGACCCCGTCAAAGTAGTGATGATGAGTGCCATGACCAACCTAAGAGATGAAGCCCTACACTTGGGTGCCGACTTCTTTTTGGATAAGCCTATCAGCTTCAATGCCGTTATCAAAATTATCGCCAGCAATTCCTAGAAAAGGTTCGTTATCCACCACACCTCTACTTTTTTTACTCAAATCGTAGAAAGAAATACCCAACGATTAGGTAAGACCTGAATCCGAGCGTCACCAGAAAACAGGGCACCTAGTGCCAGAACTGGCACGTTTCCCGGGCATTTTCACCTTCTGGGAGCGGTACTTGGTTCGTTTCCTTGATTTCGACTCTTCCTCTTGGGGAGCATAAGGCTCCATTTTAAAATCAAACTCAGGGATAAAATATTCCTCTCTATAATGCTCAGGAGGTAAAGGCATATAATGACGCCCTGGAAATGTAAGAGTATCGAAGGTGTAATCGTATAAAAAAATGGTCACAAAACCATCCCGACTATATTTAATACCAATATCAGAATAAGGACCATCATCACCAGCCGAGGCCACCAATTTCATCATTTCCTCTTGTTTCCCTTTCAAAAGCACGTTCATATTATATTGAAATACGCGGTGAAGGGAGTCCAACTGAATAGCCACCCCCAAGTAATAACGGGCATCTTTGACCATCTGTCTGCCTGCATACATCACAGCGGTATTATTCAAAGCACTCTTGTCCTGGTAATTCTGATAGCTAAGCTTGGCCTCATCATATTGTTCCCAGTATTTATATACATTGCCTTGATTTACATTATACAATTTTCGGCTTGGTGCTGCAGCCATGGCATTTTTAAAATCAGCAAATGCCCCGTCATATCTTATATTGGCTAGGTTCACTTCGCGTTTCTGCTCGTGACGGTTGCCAAGATAAGACTGTACGATTCCATGGTTATTCAACAAAAAGGGTAAGTCAGGGCGTTCCCCGAGCAAACTATCGAATAGGGCCATAGATTTGTCCAGTTGATCGTCCTCTAGCAATACTACGCCCCAGCCATTCTGAGCGTTAATGTTTTCGGGCTTTAAGGTTACTGCCTTTCTAAAAACCTGATACGCCTTGGTAAACATATCGAAATGGATGAGCAAGTTCCCATAATTGCTCCACATTTCACTATAGTTTTTTTCTAGCCCTAAGGCCTTGGCCAAATACTGACCGGCCCTACTATATTGTTTTTGGGCAATTAGGTTATTACTCATCCCAGCCATAGCTTCGTATCGATTTGGATCCAAGGCCAAAGCCGTTAAAAACGACTTTTCGGCCAGCTCCAAGCGTCCTAACTGCTGAGCGGTATAGCCTTTGGTCACAAACAGGTCGGCCTGCTGGGGGTTATTGTCATCCAAGGCGTCGCTCCCACTTTCAAAATCGTCCATAGCCCTCTGATAGCGCTTCCTGCCATAATTGGACACCGCCCTTCCCAAATAAGCCATTCCATAGGTATCATCCAGCTTTAGCGCCCTATCGAACAAATTAAAGGCGAAGTCATACTCGTGTTTGGCCAGATGAACATTTGCTATTCCACAAAGCAAAGCAGGGGTTTCACGCATAGAGGAAGCCGCTAGCCGATAATAGCGCATGGCCATTTCCAATTGGTTTTTCCCGTAAAAAGCATGAGCCAGACCTAAATAAGCACTGGCTCTAAAACCTCTGTGGCCACTTTGAATGTACGCTTCAAATACCTCTTTGGCCTTAGAGAATTCATTTAAAGACAATAAGGAATTGGCATAACGGATTTGGGCTTTATGGAAGCGTCGGGCCACCTTTTCAAAATCCTTCACGGCACTTTTCTCTTGGTTCAAATCCATATACAAATCTCCACGAAGTAGCCGGTATGCAGCCAGTTCATCTTTGGATCGAATCGCTAGGGAAAGCTCATCGACAGCCTCTGCCTTTTCGCCATTAAGATGGGCCAATAGCCCCTTATTATAATGCCACTTGGCTGCCTTCCTCCCATAATTTACCGATTGCGCATAATTATTAGCGGCCTCATAAGCCTGCTCACGTCCATAGCCATACAGCATATTAAGGTCTAAATGGGGCCTGCTGGGCACTTTTTGAAGATCCTCTCTGGATCGTTTATACTCCCCTGCTAGCATGGCTACCAGCCCCCGATTGTAGCGAAGGTCGTCCGATTGGTTCGACAGGTCTAAGCCTTTCAAAATCCGGTACGATTTATGAAAATTCCCACTCAAGGCCAGTAGTAGCGCTTCATTGTTCAGCCTGGCAATGGAATCGGAAGGGTTGTATTGGGCCTGGTGGTATTTATTATAATGGGCTTTTAGCTGCCGAAGTTTCTTCTGATAATCGACCGACCTTAAAAGCGCCGGGTTATTTTCTTCAAAAGACTGGTTAAACAACGGCAATATTTCTTTTAAACCAGAATTACAATCATCGAAGTTTTGGGCATACCCTCGCAAGCCTGTCCAAAAACAAGCAAGCAATAGCCAAATAAAGGAATAATCAGATGGAGTCCTTTTGTTCATTTTTGTTTAGGGCGCTACTCTCTATTGCGAACCTACATGGTTATGCTGACAATTCAAAACCTTTAACTAAACGACCCCAAAATAATCCTGTTCTCTAATCAGAAAAACTCAAACTACTTATTTAGAGACGATTGGCTTCCATTTAATATTTCTAAACCACACGGTACTCCCCCAATCTTGCAAGCCTATTCTTCCTGTAAAATCTCCTTTGGCAATGGGCGCCTGATTAATTTTACTATTGGCCATTTTCTGTTTCCATTCCGGGCTACTCAACCGATGCTCTTGTATCATAAACCCATTTTGATAGACCGTTAGCTTGTCATTTTTGAGTATAAAATGAATGCTATTCCATTCCCCCACCGGGTTGATCTCCCTCAAACGGGCATTGGCCACGCTAAAGAAATCACCGGCCCTATGGGTGTTCTCCTTGGCTCCATCATAAATCTGATCGTCGAGTACCTGTAGTTCTAGGCCAGTAGTGTAAACTTTGGGGTAGCGTTTTTCTTCCTTAACAAAGAAAAATATGCCACTATTGGTATATTTCTCCACCTTCCACTCCGCCTTAAATTCGAAATCGCCTTTTATAATTTGATCGGTAACTAAGTCTCCGCCGTTTGGCGCCTTATTACCCGCCCTTACCGGGACCGACAATTTCAAAGCACCCGTTTCTACCTGCCAGTCCTTCCCTGGCACTCCTCCTCCATACACATGCCACCCCTTCAAACTGGACCCATTAAAAAGCAACTTCCAACCTTCGGCAACTTCGCTGTTACTCAACTTGTTGGGAATCTGGGCCTGAACAGCCGTCACCCATAACACAACCAATAAACTACTAAAAATTCTACCACTCATCTTATCTAAAAATTTATAAACACTACAATTTAAACATTTATAAACAATTATTAGACATTCGGTTGTTAGAGCTTATTAGAAATCCACAGACTCGGCAGTATCAATACCACTAAAGTTATATTGGAGTAAACTTATCGGGACGATTAGGTATTGCTGTTGGCTGTCGGCATTGAGCGGCCAGATTTCCCCAAAAAACGATTAACTAGCTTATCGCTGACAGACCCCTTGCCAATGGTGAAAATGCATCTAAAATATCATTCCTATTACGGTCTAGTATTCAAATCCTATTCTACCGGGCTGCCTGTTTCAGATCATGAATAATAAGTTAGCGTGCAACACGTAAATAATTTGCAAGATATAATCAACGTAACGCAATCCCGTAAACGTACCAGATCCGATATAATTGAAGTCTAGACCCTTAGAAACCTTTAGGCCGAACCTCTACAGATTAAAAAGGATAGAGAGATGCAAAACAATATCGACTCCGTACCCATAGTACTTATTTTATGAAGTACTATGGGTAGGAGATTTATATTATAATTCAACAGTTTCGGTCTTCCCTGCGCCGACGAAGAGTCTTTGACCATACAACAAAAGACTAAGGTCGACTTCAGAAATATTTTGGACCGATACGGCCGCCTTAGTCACTCGTACCGACAAAAGGCTGCCCCGATAACCGATCCTAAAGGTGTAAGCTTCCCACTGCTCAGGGATATAGGGCTGTAGCAGCAATAAGCCGTCCTGGGTCCTCTGGCCAGCAAAGCCCTTTACAACGCTCATCCAAGTCCCAGCCATGGACGTGATGTGCAGGCCATCTTCCGTATCATTATTATAGTCGTCGAGGTCGAGGCGTGCCGTTCTCAGGTACATTTCATAGGCCTTTTCTTTAAGTCCTAGCCTAGCCGCCAAGATGGAGTGCACACATGGAGACAGGGAGGACTCATGGACGGTCATGGGCTCATAAAATTCAAAATTCCTACGAATCTCGTCTTCCTGAAAATCCTCTTCGAACAAATATATACCTTGGAGCACATCGGCTTGTTTGATAAAGCAGGACCTTAAAATACGATCCCAGGACCATTTTTGGTTGATAGGCCTATGCTCTGCTATATCGTTGACATGGAGCAGTTCTTTATCCAAAAATCCTTGCTGTTGTAAAAACACCCGGCGATGTTCATCGTAAGGAAAATACATATGGTCTACAATATGCCGCCAATCGCCCATTTCGCCATTCAGGTCAAAATTGGTTTTAAAAATTACTTCATTCAGCCGGCTGCTATTCGTTTCCCAAAGCTTATTAATGACCGTTAACGTGTATTTTAGGGTCCAAACGGCAATGTAATTGGTATACCAGTTATTATTGACGTTGTTCTCGTACTCATTGGGACCGGTTACGCCCAGCATTACATACTTCTCTTGCTGAGTGGACCAATGAACCCTTTGTTTCCAAAAGCGAGAAATCCCAATTAAGACCTCTACCCCCAGTTCATTCACGTAGGATTCGTCGCCTGTGTAACGGGTGTAGTCATAAATCGCAAAGGCTATGGCCCCGTTCCTATGAATCTCTTCGAAGGTGATCTCCCACTCGTTATGACATTCTTCACCATTCATGGTCACCATGGGGTACAGCGCAGCCCCATTGTCAAAGCCTAATTTTTGAGCATTCTCTATGGCTTTTTCAAGATGCTTATAACGGTAAACAAGGAGGTTTCTAGCCACCTTACTATCGGAAGTAGCCAGGTAGAATGGAATACAATAGGCTTCTGTATCCCAATAGGTGCTACCTCCATATTTTTCACCCGTGAAGCCCTTAGGCCCTATATTAAGGGTTTCATCTTCGCCGGTATACGTTTGCTGCAGATGAAAAATATTGAAGCGAATTCCTTGCTGAGCGGCTATATCACCTTCTATAATGATATCGTTTCGCTCCCATTTCTCTGCCCAAGCCTGTATATGTTCGGCACGCATCTGCTCAAATCCTTTTTCATATACCCGATCCAGATATGCCTTAGCTTGGTCGCGTAGCAACGCTACCTCACCAGTAGTAGTCGACAGATTAACGGCATATTTATAGACTATCAGCTCCTGGCCCTCTTGTACCTCCATAGTCACGGTCCCGGCTACGTACTTTTCATTTCGAATAGGCAAGGCTTGATAATCCTTCTTCAACTCATTGACTTTGACATCGAAGCGCATCCCAGTAGCGACCTTAAACTGCTCTACTCCGTAGGGGTTGGGCTTGGTTTCCATCACCAAATACCCTTCAGAAAAGCTGGTTTCTCGATGGAGTTCATTCCAGAAAGATTCGTCGTAGTTGGAATCCCGGTTAAACACATTACCGTCCAAATAGGGAGTGACGGTGATAGGCCCATTGAAGTTGAGCGGGGTAACACTGTACCGTATGGCGGCGGCACGGTCGTCGGCCATGCTGCAAAACCGGCTGGAGCTGATCCTTATCCGACGCCCTTCCGACATGACCACCGTAGCCGTACGCTCGAGGATACCCTCCTTCATATGGAGTACTCTACGGAAATCTTCTATCATTCCTTTATGAAGATCTAAAGTCTCCTCCCCTATTTTGACGTCGATCCCCACCCAGTTACAGGCGTTTAGTACTTTGGCAAAATAATCAGGGTAACCGTTTTTCCACCAGCCTACCCGAGTCTTATCGGGGAAATAGACCCCTGCCACATAATTACCCAATAGGGTCTTGCCTGAATAGGCTTCTTCAAAATTCCCTCTTTGTCCCATGCGCCCATTTCCTAGGCTCATCAGACTTTCCGAAATCTCATTATGAGCTTCATGGAAACCATCTTCCACAATACACCATTCATCTTGCGTGATATAGTTCTTCATTTTTCTATGGTTTTCAATGTCATTTTACCTCCTAATACGTTCAAATCCCAATGCTTCGGTTAAAGAAGCAAGTTGCAATGCTTCGAAACCAGGAAGCACCATATCTGCCTCACTAAGCACATCCACTTGTCCTATTCCAACGGTTTTCATCCCTGCGGCATTCCCTGCTTGCACCCCTGCCAATGCGTCCTCAAACACGATGGTAGCTGCCGGGTCCACACCAAGTTCTTGAGCCCCTAATAAGAACACCTGTGGGTCTGGCTTCCCTTTGGTCACCCGATTGCCGTCTATTAGGGCTTCAAAAACGGGGGTCATCTGTAGACGTTCCAGTATCAAGGGGGCATTTTTACTGGCCGAACCCAGCCCTATTTTTATATCGTTATCTTGTAATTCCTTAAGAAAATCGTGCACTCCGGGTAATGCATCCGAAGGAACGATCTGCTGACATAATTCCAGATATCTTTCATTTTTTATCGTGGCCTGAACCACCCTTTCCTCCATCGGCAGGTCTACCTCCCCCAGTTTCAGTATGATGTCGAGGCTTTCCATACGACCTATCCCTTTCAAAAGTTCATTCTGTTCTAAGGTCAAATCGAATCCATAACGCTGGGCCAGCTCTCGCCAAGCGATATAATGGTACTGGGCAGTATCGACAATAACTCCATCGAGATCAAAAAGGCAAGCTTGTAGTGCAGACATATCATTTCAATTTTAATATCTTGCAAAATAGTGAAAGAACAACATATATTAATATTCCTTTGGCAATATCGGAATAATGTCTTTTTATTTTTGGCGCAAACCATCGCCATTAGGCCTTAAACAGTAAATTATACTCATACCATGACCCTAAGAAATAAAGATAAGTTTATAATATACCAAATATTCACACGTATATTCAGCAATCAAAACACAACCAACCAATATTCTGGGGACCTAGCAGTAAACGGTTCGGGTAAGTTCAACGATATCAACCATGCTGCGCTAAAATCCCTGCAAAAATTCGGGATAACCCATGTATGGTATACCGGGGTTATAGCCCATGCAAGCCTTACCGATTATAGTGCCCATGGCCTCCCTGCCGACCACCCCCTCATCGTAAAAGGAAAAGCCGGATCGCCCTATGCCATTCGAGACTATTATGACGTAGATCCTGATTTGGCCGAAAATATTGAAAACAGAATGCAAGAATTTGAGGATCTCGTCGAGCGGACACACCAACAAAATCTGCAGGTGATCATCGATTTTGTCCCCAACCATGTGGCTCGCTCCTATCGGTCCACGGCCCGCCCCAAGGGCGTAAAGGACTTTGGCGAAAACGACGACGTGACCCAAGGATTCCACCCTCAAAACAACTTCTACTATATTCCTAACAAGGAATTCATCGTGCCAGAGGGCCCCGAACCCCTCGTAGAAGTACAGCATCCTTATCATGAAGTACCGGCCAAAGCCACTGGGAACGATGTATTTAGTGCTCAACCCAGTGCTTATGACTGGTATGAGACGGTCAAACTGAACTATGGCGTCGACTACCTGAATCATCGCAGTACTCACTTCGACCCCATACCATCCACTTGGCATAAAATGTATGAAATCCTCGCCTATTGGACCTCCAAAGGAGTCGATGGCTTTCGCTGCGACATGGCAGAAATGGTTCCCGTGGAGTTCTGGGGCTGGGTGATACCGCAAATCAAGGAGTTGAATCCCAATATACTATTTATTGCCGAAATCTATAACCCTTCCTTATACCATCAGTATATTGCTCAAGGACATTTCGACTATTTATACGACAAGGTAGGCCTTTACAACACCCTAAGACCCCTTATGGAAGGGCGTGGGGATGCCAATGACCTAACGCGTATCTGGCAGCAGGAATCGGGAGATATCTCGGAGCATATGCTTCGGTTCTTAGAGAACCATGACGAGCAGCGAATTGCCTCCGAATTTTTTGCTGGCGACCCCTGGATAGCCGTGCCCGCTATTACACTAAGTGCCACGATGCATACCGGCCCATTTATGCTATATGCAGGCCAGGAGCTGGGTGTTAACCCCCAAATAGCCGAAGGATTTCAGGGACACGACGGCCGAAGCACTATATTTGACTATTGGGGAATCCCCGAAATGCAGGAATGGATTAACGGTGGCCAGTTCAACCTTCGAAAAATGAAGAAAGGCACCAAGGAGCTACGAGCATTTTACGCAGAATTGAACCAGCTGATTACCTCTCAAGAAGCGATTCATTCGGGAGCCTTTTACGACCTTCAGTACGTCAATATTAACGGGCAAAGTCGAAACTATGATGGATCCAGACTATACTCCTTTTTACGGCATACTGATCATCAAAAACTCCTATTAATTTTTAATTTTGACCGACAACAAACCTTTCAAACATCGGTAAAAATACCTTATCACGCTTGGCACGAGGTAATGGGACTGGACCAACCGGAGCATTATACTTTACAGCCTATATTTCGAAATGAAGGAAAAAGTGAGCGCATAGAGGCCACAGGCATCATTGAGGAGGGTATTGACCTCAAGCTTCAGCCTTTGCAGGTATGCATTTTCATGATTGAAAGAAAAAAACAGTAATTACCAGCTTTCCTTGGCAAGCTTTTATAGTGGTGTGGAGAATACGGTGAGGACCTTGGCCATAGGTATTGATTACTCTTCCTCAGCATGAGTACTCATGATCCTATTGGCCGTCCTGAAGAGGCGTATTCATGTGGGTTATCGGAGATGAACTTTGGTTTTATAAGGCTATAAAATAAGTAAAATGAATCGAATAAATTATCTGACCCTTCCTTATGCAGGAAGATGGTCGACCCTCTTGTCTATTTTTCTTTTGGCCTCCACCGCGGTGGCACAGAACGAGATTCAGCAACAATTTGAAAAAAAGATGGACCTGCCCAACACCGGGGACATAGGCTTGGAAGTGCTCCGGATGGCCGAATCCTTCTTGGGAGTTCCCTATATGGCACAAACCCTGGAAACAAACAAAACAGAAAGGCTGGTCTGTAAGCTCGACGGCCTCGACTGTACCACCTTGGTCGAATCCACCATAGCCTTGGTGGTGGCTAAGGAACAAAATAAAAGCTTAGATGACTATAAGAGGGAATTAAGGAATCTACGATACCGCAAAGGCGTCATTGAAGGCTATGCTTCCCGCCTTCATTATGTACTCGATTGGCTTTACGAAAATGAGAACCGTGGACGGCTCGAAGACATTACCGAGCGACTTGGCGGTGTCCCCTTTAAGAAGGAGATAAACTTTATGAGCAACCATGCCAACTTATACCCTGCCTTGGCCCCATCGGAAGTGTGGAAAAAAGTAAAAAGCCAGGAGGCAATTATCAATACTAGAAAGCATTATTATATCCCCAAAAACGACATTAAAAGAGCGGAAGCTTCCTTAAAAAATGGCGATATCGTCGCTTTTACCTCGACGATAGACGGCCTGGATTGTAACCATATGGGGTTAATTACCAAAATCGGTAACCGGGCTTATTTACTACATGCCTCCTCCACCGAAAAAAAAGTGATACTATCCAAAGTACCACTGGCAGAGTATACCTCGTCGGTACCCAAACATTCCGGTATTTTGGTGGCGCGATTAAAGGAGATTATAGACAATGAATGAAGTAATAGAACTACTGAATTATAAAAACAGCCCCTGGCTGGGAATACTACTGGCCCTAATGATAGGCTTGGTGATCAGCTACAGTCTGATAAAAGCCATAAAGGTTACTGCCAACAGGAAGGACTGGCCCTTGATAAGGGTCATTCAACGAAACCTAACCAATGTCCTTTATTTTTTTATTCCTTTAGCTATCGAAACCGCTGTCACCAAGGCATACGCCCTGGTGAATACCGATTATCAAATTCTACATGCCCTTAGCAAAGTAGCTCTGATAGCCGTTAGCACCTGGCTGGCCATCCGTATTGTAATCATCATTGAAAAATACCTCATTCAGAAGCTCGATTTTGAAAATGAAGATAACCTGCATGCACGTAGGTTATTCACCAAAATCAAGTTTATTAAGCGGATGGTTGTCATCATTATGATTATCATAGGGATATCGGTACTATTAATGAGCTTTGAGAGTGTTCGACAATATGGAGTCGGTATACTGACTTCTGCAGGAATAGTGTCTGTAATTATCGGTTTTGCCGCTCAAAAATCTTTGGCCAACTTACTTGCGGGTATTCAGATTGCCTTTACACAGCCTATCAAAATCGATGATGTCGTCATCGTAGAAGGCGAATGGGGCCGTATTGAAGAAATAAACCTGACCTATGTTGTAGTCAATATATGGGATATGCGCAGGCTGGTATTGCCCATTACCTATTTCGTAGACAAGCCCTTTCAAAACTGGACGCGAAATGATAGCGCCCTGATAGGTACAGCCTTCTTTAGACTCCACTTCAAGACCGACGTCCCGACCCTTCGCAATCAGTTGCATATCATCCTTAAAGAGACGCCCCTATGGGATGGCAAAGTTTGGGCACTTCAGGTCACCGACACCAAGGATCAGTATATGGAGGTAAGGGCTATCATGTCCTCCCGCAACTCCTCGCTCACCTTCGATCTTCGCTGCCATGTACGCGAAAAACTTATTGAGTTCATCGTACAGAACATGCCCGAGGCCATGCCAAAATTCTTCCTGGAAGGCACCAGTCATCCAGACCAGCCCTAAACCAAAAATCGGCTTCCAGAAGCCCGGAAACCAATTTTTACTTACTACTCACCTAACTCAATTCAAATAATTGAATGTTACTTTTTATATTTTCAAATAAATATATCAGCAAAGGAATAGAACCAACCTGCGTATCTTAATCGCCGGCCCGATCGGCTTTCGTTGATATGCTATATTAATATCAGAAGAGGAAATAGGGACTCGAAACGGCGTCAATCTACGCTCCCTCTCTTCGCTATCATAGAGCAATAACTTATATAACAAAGAACCAACTGAGGGGTTAAACTGCCATTAATCCAGAATTAAAAACGTGTTAAAAAGAAGGGAATAGCAGGGTAAATGTGGTTCCTTCTCCCAGTTTTGTGTCGACGTCGATGCTCGCTCCTTGCATCATGAGTATACGCTTCGTAAGGGCGAGTCCTATACCAAAACCCGACTTATCCATCGTAGAGGTACTCCTATAAAAAGTATCAAATATATAGGGAAGTTCGTCGGGGTCCATACCAGCACCATGGTCTTCGAAGGTTATAAGAATCCCTTCGGCGGGTACCTTCAGCACCACTCTAACTTTTTTATTGTCGCTGTACTTGCAGGCATTGTCCATCAGGTTTACAAAGGCCGTACGAAGCAGACTTTCGTCCCCATACCTGATCAGCAGGTCTTCGTTATCGGGGATGTCACTGTACAAGATTTCTACTTGATAGTCGGGATGCCTCTGCTGAACGAACGATTTGGCTAGCCAAAGGACCTCATCCACTCGAATACGTTGAAAAGTCACTTTAAAAGCCTCTTCCTCGGTGCGGGCTAGGTCGAGCAGGCGATTCACCAGTTCATTCATCTCCTTGACTTCCCCGAGGATCCCCTTTAGTGCATCCTGGTAATTTTCAACTTCTCGCCGCTTCATTAGGGTTACTTCCACTTCGGTCATGATCAGCGCCAAGGGGGTCCGAAGTTCATGGGATGCGTGAGAAACAAAATTCTTCTGAGCCACAAAGGCGATTTGAAGCCTATTGAGCATAGAATTAAAGGTTTCTGCCAATAAGGCGAGCTCATCTTTTTCGCGGCCCACCGATACCTTTTGGTGCAGGTTCCCGGCCGATATTCTATTCACTTGCTCTATGATGTCGGACACGGGTCGGATGGCGTCGGTAGCAAACTGCCAGCCCGCCACAGCCACCAGCACCAGGCAAAGCAGCCAGCCGATCAGCAGTATTTCTCTCAAGCGCTGTAGCTGGTTAAGGCCCAGAAGATCCTGAGCCATAGCCACGATCACCCAGGGGTTGTTTTGGCTCTGTAGGATATGCCTAATTACGATGACATCCTTTTTGCCAATTTTGGTCTTGACATCGGTGCCTCCCCTCACTTCTGCCAGGGTGCTTTTGGGGAGATCGAATTCACTGCTCCCACTACTAAAGATCACTGAATCCTGACCATTATATACCGTAATTTCTTCATCCAGAAGCAGGGTATTATTGGCCTTCTCAATCTTTACAATTTCCTCATTGGTCAGGGCTCCCCCACCCTCCACCAATTGGGCGATGGTTTGCCCGCGCTCATTGAGAAACGAATAAAATTGTTTCTCACGGTATTGATCGTAAAAAAAGTAAATCGAAAGGCAAAATAGGGCCATAATGGACCCTACCAGCATAGTAAAAAGTAAGGTTAGCCTCGACTTTATATTCATTCCTCTTTGAAAATATATCCCATACCAACCACGGTATGGATCAATTTGTTAGGGTAATCCTTATCTACCTTTTTACGTAAAAAGTTAATATAGACATCAATTACATTGGTACCTGTATCGAAGCGTATGTCCCATACCTGCTCGGCAATGTCGACCCGAGATACCACCCTACCTCTATTACGCATCAGGTATTCCAGCAAGGCAAATTCCTTGGCCGTAAGATCGATCCGGTTACCAGCCCGACGTGCCACCTTTTCATCCAAGTTCAACTCCAGATCGGCCAGAGCCAATACCTGAGCCCCTTGTTCTCGACCGTTGGAGCGCTGCACCAAGGCCTTGATTCGCGCAATTAACTCCCTAAACTCAAAGGGTTTTACCAGATAATCGTCGGCTCCTGCTTCAAAGCCATCGAGCTTGTCCTCTATAGTCCCCAAGGCGGTCAAGAACAAAATCGGCGTAGCGAGACCGTCCTTTCGTAACTGACGTGCAAGGTCGTATCCATTGAGTAAGGGTAAATTGACATCCAGGATAATAAGGTCAAACTTATAATTAGTGGCCATTTTTTTTCCCAATTGACCATCAAAAGCGAGCTCTACCTCCCAGGATTGTTCTTCGAGTCCTCTTTTGAGAAACCCTCCCAATTTAGGCTCGTCTTCAACGACTAATAATTTCATATTCGATCTTGGTTTTAGCATTTTTATCTTACCTCGTCGACGCAATATTCCCAACCGATAGCTGACTTGCTGGGGACGTACTCCGAAAAAACTCTCCAATGTAACCACTATTTTGAAGGAAAAAACCAACAAAATAACCCTTCGATTGGACACCAATATTGGGACATTATTGGATCAAAAAAAAGCCATCCTTAAGTGGTATGGCCCTTTAATAGTATTTTAATGCTAATAATAATCCGAATCGGCACCATATTTATTACCATCGCCGAAGGAGTCCAACTCATCCTCTTCATTGGGCATGGTTTTTAATGCTTTTTTAATCAGGCCGATTTGCCCTCCATGATAAATATCATGATGCATCACCCCATGTACCAAGGTATGGTAAGAGTAATCCCGCCCAGGAACATAAGTTTCCAGAAAGCTATCGTCGGTGAGCTTTTGCAACTCGGTAATCAGTTCTTCTTGCGACAAACTTAGCTCCATCTGCAAGGCTTCCCACTCAAAGTCATCGACCACCGGAAATTTCTTCCAATCCTTATCTTTGGTGGTAATATCGAACTCTTTATCCCCTTGAAGTTTACGAACCGCAAAAATCCTCCAGGTAGTAAGATGATAAACGATCTCGGCGATGGAATGCGTATTAGTCGACAGTCGCCTTTCAGCAAGCTTTGGTGTAACGTCCCTTAGGCTTTCGACCAAGGAGTTCCCAAACCACACTTCTTCACTTTCATAGGTATCGTTAAGTAAGTCTATGATCCTTAATATTTCTTCTTTAGTTTCCATATTTATATTCAAATGCAAGTGGTCAATTTAGCATTTTTTGTTTTAAACTGCATATTTGTTCCTACTTTTTACTTATTAAGCAATTTATGCTGCGAAAGTACTTCGGGCATCCAACCATTTTGGCTCCATAATTGTCCCTATAAAGTGTGGAGAGCCCACCATCTATGGATTGAACCCACTAAAATAAAATCTCCGAATATTTTTTTCGTTGTTAAATAGATAAAACATACAACTCATGAAAAACCAAATAATCTCTATTGCCTTAATACTCTTCACAGGACTGCTGAGCTCCTGCAATGACGATCCCGTTGCCGATTTGTCGAGCGAAGAGTCGCTGGTATATTATACCAACCGCGACAAATCGGTTGATTTTATTCAATACAAGACCTTTAGCGTGGCCGATTCCATCCTGGTCATTCAGAATAATCGGCAGGGCTATTCCCTTACCAGCATAGACAAGGACATGCTCGAAGGCATTATTGCCAATATGAAAGCGTTGGGCTATACCTACGTGGGCCCCAATGACAATCCAGACCTAGGGCTTACCGCCTCTTGGATTTCGGATACTTATCTGAATGTAGCCAGTATTCCTATTTCATCTTATTGGGGCTACGGTGGCTACGGATACGGCTATGGCTACCCGAGCTATTACCAATACTACCAGACTCAGGAAAATTATTGGCTGGTTAATATGTTGGATTTTAAAAATGCCGACACAACCAAAAAAAGTTTCCCTGTCGTGTGGAATGCACAAATTAAAGGGAATGATATAGAAAACCCGCTACTCATCAATACGATGGTCGATGCATTATTTTCTCAGTCCCCGTACCTTAAACAGAATTAAGCTTGAAGGCCCGATATTTCAATAAAATGACAGCAATGAAAAATATAATATTAATGGCTTTCCTTTGCATAGCCACCGCCTCGTTGGCACAAGATAAGCCTAAACTTTACACCTTACCTTCTCCATTCGAAAGGTACAATTATAGCCTCGCTACCATCCGTTTTGGGGCTGCTGTCCCAATAGGGCAGCTCTCGGACCAGTACATAGACAAGGCTACTTTCAAAAATTTTTCGGCCTCTCTCGAATGGGTCCTCCCCAACAGGCTTTCGATTGGTGGGGAAATTGGATCTTCCAATCTCCAAAAAAGAATTCCTAGGGCCGTTTACGAATTCGAAGACCAAACCATATCGGCCGTTCAAACCCGCACCCTCGTTTTACAACCTTTTCAGGCATTTGTGAACTACCATTTTGCCAATAAAAATGACCGGATACAACCTTACATTCAGCTGAGTGGTGGAGGCAGCCGGGTCGATTATAGCCTCTATTACGGGAACTTGGTGGATCAATACCAGAAGATTAGGCCCACTTATGGCGTGGGAGTAGGTTCCAAGTTCCTCTTCAAGCCTGATGGATCCGTAGGAGCCGATCTGCGAGCCAAATATACCAATACACCTTTCAAATACGATTATATAGATGGCAATGCCTCGACGCTAAACGTATCGGTGGGGATATTTTACCGCTGGTGGTAAGCCCTACTTGACAATAAAATCGCCCGAATGATACCATTCGGGCGATTTTGTTATAACCTACTAAGAAACACGCACATAGCTACCCAACCATTTGAGGTGTGTGCCGTACTTTTGAATAATTTCCTGAATGACCGGATCATCGTAGTGACCGATAAACTCTACCAGGAACCAGGCTCTAAACGACGCTTCTCCACGCACTGGCCTACTTTCGATTTTGGTGAGGTTGACGCCCCTATCGTTAAAGTCTTTCAAAAAGTCGTACAAAATACCAGGCCTGTTGGTGTTAGGTAGATTGGCAATAATCGTCGTTTTGTCCTCCTCACTTTTGGCGTTCACAATATCCTTGGCCAGGATCAGAAACCTCGTTATATTCTGATCACTATCTTCAATGTTCTCGAAAAGCATGGGCACCTCGAAAATTCGTGCAGAAATGGAAGAACAAATGGCCGCCGAATCCGGCTCCGTGGCCGCTATTTTGGCCGCTTTCGAGGTGGACTCCACCGGGATAATCTCCACGGATTCATCAGAAATATACTCCTTCAAAAATTTACCACATTGCCGAAATGCAATGTCTTTCGAATAAATCCGCTTAATATCCTTCAGAGAGTCGGCCTGAGAAACGAACGAAAAGTGGATAGGCAATAGCACCTCAGCCACAATCGTCAGATTTTTCTCCCTCAAGTAGTCTACCGTTTCCACCACAATCCCCTCTTGGTTGTTCTCTATAGGTACTACTCCAAACTTGGCCCTGCCAGTTTCTACACTTTCGAATACAGAATGGATGCTGGGAAGTACCAAATACTCACTCATGGCACCGAATCGGCCTTCGGCCGCTTGATGCGTAAAACTACCTTCGGGCCCCAAATAAGCTACACGCTCTGGCAATTCCAGATTTCGTGATACGGCAAAAATTTCAAAAAATATAGCATCTATCGCCGAGCGTGTCAGCAACCCATTATTATTCCTTTCCAGTCGGTCCAAAATCTGTTTTTCTCGCTCGGGCCTATAAATGATGGCATTCGACGAGCGCTTCAGATCCCCTACTTTTTTGACGACCTCCATTCGTTCATTGAGTAGATGGAGCAACTGATTGTCCAGCTCATCAATTTTATTCCTTAAGTCTAATAAATCCACTAGTATAACTTTTATATTGAGCAACTTTTGGTAATCCTACATGGCCAAGGCCAATTCTTCTATAGATTTTTCTGTCTTCAGATTTTCTATGATGAATTTCTGACGATCAGGCGTATTTTTCCCCATATAATAGGCCAACAACTTTTGAATGGAGGTTTCCTTTTGCAGAATGATAGGCTCCAGATGCATATCCTCCCCTATAAAACGGCCAAATTCGCTTGGGGAAATCTCACCTAACCCCTTAAAACGGGTAATCTCTGGCTTATTACCTAGTTTCTCTACCGCTGCCTGTTTCTCTTCCTCCGAGTAGCAATATATGGTTTCCTTTTTATTTCTTACCCTAAATAAGGGAGTCTCCAGCACGTACAAATGCCCATTCCTGACCAGATCCGGAAAAAATTGAAGGAAAAATGTCATCAATAATAATCGTATATGCATGCCGTCAACGTCGGCATCTGTGGCGATTACAATCCTATTGAACCGAAGGTTTTCCACTCCATTTTCAATATCTAATGCATGTTGAAGTAGATTAAACTCCTCATTTTCGTAAACAATTTTCTTGGTCAGGCCAAAGCAGTTGAGGGGCTTCCCCCTGAGACTAAATACGGCCTGAGTCTGGATATTTCTAGACTTCGTAATAGAGCCACTAGCCGAGTCACCTTCGGTAACAAACAGGGTGGTCTCATACCTTAGCTCATTTTTGGCGTCGGTCAGGTGCATCCGACAGTCTCTCAACTTCTTATTATGCAAATTGGCCTTTTTTGCCCTTTCATTAGCAAGTTTCTTAATCCCTGCCAATTCTTTTCTTTCCCTTTCCGACTGTTCGATCCGCTTTTTAATGGCGTCGCGAGTCTCGGTATGCATGTGTAAATAGTTGTCGAGCCGTTCTTTTACAAAATCGTTGACAAAAGTACGAACGGTAGGGCTGTTTGGGTCGGGCGTGACGGTATTAGATCCTAGCTTAGTTTTGGTCTGCGACTCAAATACCGGCTCCTGAATACGCACCGCCACGGCGGCTATAATAGAAGAACGCACATCCTCAGGGGCATAATCCTTCCCAAAATGCTCCCGTACTGCCTTTACGATAGACTCTCTAAAGGCACTCAAATGGGTGCCCCCTTGGGTGGTATACTGTCCGTTAACAAAAGAATAATATTCCTCACCATACTGGTTTCCGTGGGTCATGGCAAACTCTATATCCTCGCCTTTCAGGTGAATAATGGGATACCGAATGGCCTCAGGGTCCGACTTGCTTTGAAGTAAATCTAAAAGCCCATTTTGAGAAATATACTTCTGCCCATTAAAAACAATCGTTAACCCGGCGTTCAGATAACAGTAATTCCAAATCATGTTATTCAAAAACTGAGGGATATACCTAAAGTTTTTGAAAATAGTCCCATCTGGCTCAAAAACCATATGTGTACCATTCCTCTGGTTGGTGGGCTCCTCTCCCGACTCATGGGTAAGCACCCCTTGTTGGAATTCGGCAATCTTGGCCTTCCCATCCCTAAAAGAGCTCACTTTAAAATAATGAGAAAGGGCATTTACCGCCTTGGTACCCACCCCATTGAGTCCCACAGACTTCTGGAAGGCTCCGGAGTCATACTTCCCTCCGGTATTAATCTTAGACACACAATCCACTACCTTTCCTAGGGGGATGCCCCGCCCATAGTCCCTCACCTCTACGCGATGTTCCGAAATTTTTATTTCTATAGTCTTTCCATTCCCCATCATATGTTCATCGATGGAGTTATCAACTATTTCCTTTACCAAAACATATATTCCATCGTCGATCGACGATCCGTCGCCCAGCTTACCAATATACATCCCAGGCCGCAGACGAATATGTTCCTTCCAATCCAGAGACCTTATACTATCTTCATCGTACTGAACGTTAGTCGAATTATCCATATTTATATTTATTCTGATGTATAATAAAGTACCTATAAAACTATTTTCAGGTCGGGGTATTAAATAAATAAACTAGAATCGTAACTTTGTAACACAAAGTACTTTTTAAACCGACAAATAGAAATTCTTTAAAAATAGGAAAAATCTAATTTACTTTGTCCAAAATATGAAAACCAAATACACACGAAAGCGCTCATCGGATTGCAAAAGTAATAAGTCCAATGATGGTTTAACCAAATTCATGAGAAATCCTGGTACAATAACGCAATATATGAACCGAATAAAGTTAGTTTCACGTCGCAAGCACATTTTCTCGTATCTTCTCTGCTTCTTACTCACCATTCCAGCTTTCTCACAGGTTACTGCTCCCACTACCGGGCCAGCGAGTACTGGGGGGCAAACGCAAGCACCCACTCAATCGGGCAATACGCGAGGCACCACGCAAGGCAACAGCCAGCAGGGAGTGCCTACCAACCAGACCAACAATCCCCAAGGAAAAACAAACGCCCAAGTAGGCAACGACGGGAATGCAACGGATGGTCAAAACGCTCAGGAAGGTAACGACCAAGGCCAAAACGTGGACGACCAAGGGAAGGTAAACCGTGGAACGACCAATGCGCTGTCGGCAGCCGAAGAGGCCAAGCAAGTGCTCCGTAACAAAATATATGGCTATTCTATATTTGCCAATAAGAACTTCAACCCCATTCCTGAATTCCAGATCAGCACACCTACCAACTATATAGTGGGATCTGGCGATCAGCTGAACGTCTATCTGTACAACTATGCAGAGGCTACCTTCGAGCTCCTCGTTAACCGGGATGGATTTGTTACCATTCCTAAAGTAGGGAATGTATATGTGGCTGGCCGAACCATCGAAGAGGTTCGGAAGATCTTAATCGACAAGCTCGCACGCTTTACTCCAGGACTGATAGGAAATGGCGGACAGACGGCCCAAACCAAGCTTATGGTAACTCTAGGAGAGGTTCGTACCATCAAGGCTTATGTATCGGGTGAGGTAATCAACCCGGGCTCTTATGAATTGACTTCCCTATCCTCCGCTTTCAATGCCTTGTATCTGGCGGGAGGGCCCAATGAAATTGGCTCTTTCCGGGACATACGCGTAGTTAGAGCGGGGAAAGTCATTACCCACTTAGATATTTATGATTTCCTGTCGAATGGTAAAATTGATGGAGACGTTAGGCTCCAGGATAACGATAACGTTATCGTAGGGTATTACCTCAAAAGAGTAGAAATTGACGGCTTGGTAAAAAGACCCGGGCTCTTCGAAATGAAACCAGGGGAAACGCTTCAGGACCTGATCAACTACGCGGGTGGGTTTTCGGATAAGGCGTACCGGGGCCGACTTAAGATTGAACGCATCACTTCTACTGAACGCCGGATAGTGGACGTACCCGAAGCCCAATATGGTCAATTCGAATTGCTTACTGGCGACTTGGTACACGTAGAAACGGTATTGGACCGCTTCGAAAATATTGTGACCATAGAGGGGGCTGTCATGCGCCCAGGGAATTACGCATTGGAAAACAGTGCAACTCTAAAACAACTGGTAGAAAATGCCCAGGGCCTTCGTGAAGACGCCTTTGTAGGAAGGGTGAATGTACTACGTACGCGTACCGACCTCACCATCGAAAACATATCGCTTAACTTTGCCGACATCTTAAATGGCACCGTTCCCGATCTGATCCTTAACAGACTAGACCAGGTCGTGATTCCTTCAAAATTCGAGATGGCCCAGTCGGCCGTTATCACGGTTGAAGGCGAAGTTAACAACCCTAAGATCACTGAAAATGAAGGGCAATTTGCATATACCAGCAATATGACCTTAGAAGACGCCCTGCTATTGGCAGGTGGGCTAAAGGAATCGGCCTATGCGTCGGAAGTGGAAGTGGTAAGGAGAAAGAGGAACAGCCCCGCTGGAGCAGCCAATGCCCAGATAGCCGAAGTGTATAAATTTAATGTAGACCGCGACCTTACTCTCAATAGCAACGAAAGCAACTTCGTTCTTTTCCCATTCGATCAGATCATCGTCCGCAAGTCACCAAATTATGTAGAACAACAGTCGGTATTTCTGGAAGGGGAAGTATTGGTTACGGGTCCTTTCAGCATTATTAACAAAAATGATAAAATTAGCGACATCATCAATAGAGCCGGAGGACTTACGGAACTGGCCTACCCCGAAGGGGCCACCCTACTCCGCCGTACGGTTGTTACTAGCTTACAGGAGGCTACCGACTACCTGGCCGAAGAAGCCAGCGAGCAGAGCATCAAAGAAGGCCGTATCATAGGTGATCAGCCCAATGTTAAAGAGGAATCGATTGGTATTAAGCTAAAGAGTATCCTGAAGAATCCGGGATCTTTTGAAGACTTAGTCGTACAAGAAGGGGATATTATTAGGGTGCCTAAGCGCCTGGAAACGGTGCAAGTAAATGGAGCGGTATTGTACCCGACCACCGTTAAGTACGGAAAAGGTCTTAACTTTACCGATTATATTTCTCAATCGGGAGGATTTACCGTATCCTCATTAAGAAAGAGTTCCTATATAAAATACCCTAATGGCAATATTGACAGGACCAGACGATTCTTGTTCTTCAATGTATATCCGAAGGTAGAGCCGGGTTCTGAACTGTTTATTCCGCAGCGTGCAGCACCTAGCCTAACTCCGCAACAAGCCATACAGACAACAACTGGCATATTATCGTCTGTGATGACCTTAGTAGTAACCATTTTAGCATTCCGTACGATCCAATAACGACCATGTCACAAAATACACCATCTATACCCGACGACCAACTTACGCCAAAGGACGTTATTGAAAAACTAGTCCTGGTTAAGGATGCCATCATTAGAAACTGGAAATTCTTAATATTGTTTCCATTAATCGGACTTGGCATCGGATTTGTGCTCGACAAGGTGCTGAAAAACCCCACTCAATATGAGGCTGTGGTCGTGTTTAACTTAGGAGCAGGTGGCCAGAATAACGGCTTGGGCGACGTAGCAGGCTTGTTGGGGCTAGGTTCTGCTCCCGATGCCAATATTTTTACTGGGGAGAACTTCTTCTATTTCGTAAAATCAAGGCCCGTTCTTGAACGTAACCTAATGAAAGAGGTAGAGGTAGACGGGAAGAAAATGCTCCTAGCCAACTATTTTATATTAAAAAGTGGCATAAAGGATAAAGAATGGAAAGACAGGCCCGATATGGAGAACTTTCAGTTCAAAGAGTCGGACCCCGCCAAAATGACCCTTGACGACCATGTAGTGCTCAACGAAATCGTTACCAAAGCCGCCAACAGCACTGAAATTGGAACGCTGGACAGGAAGTCGTCCTTTATTGCCTTGGCCACTAGCATGGAAGATGAATTACTGGCTGGCCTGTGGGTCACCAACTTACTGGATACGGTAGAAGAAATGTATACCGAAAACCAAACTCAGAAAACAAGGAAAACCAGAGACCTCTTAAAAAGGCGTGCCGATTCACTGGCCACTGTGTTGGGCATCACCGAGCATAAGCTCGCCAAGCAAATGGACAATAGCCAACAGTTGATCTTTGCAGCACCCAAGCTTCAAACTTCTAGTACCGAACGTAAGTCGGCATTCTTACAACAGCTTTACTATGAAGCGCTAGGAAGTGTAGAAAAAATGAATGTTTCCCTCGTGCGGGAATCCCCTTTATTCACCAAGATTGAGGACATAAAGGTACCTCTAGATATGAAATACGAAGATTCGAAAAGAGCTAAAATCGGGGCCTTGGCGGGCTTCCTCCTTTCCCTCATTTTCATTTACTTCAAAACTGTTTTTTCTACAGTTCCACAAAAAGAACAATCATAACCTATTAACATGCTACATAACATTACCATCAAGGCAGGAGGATCTGAAAAGGACTACTGGAAGGATCTATGGCTGAACCGCCAATTACTACTCATTTTATCGAAAAGGGATATATCGGTTCGCTACAAGCAAACGCTGTTGGGAGTGGCATGGAGCGTACTTCGACCTTTAATGACGATGACCGTCATGGTTTTCGTATTCAGCTACTTAGCCAAGATCAAAAGTGATCCGGGCATCCCCTATCCACTCATGGTATTGAGTGGGCTGACCATCTGGACCTTTTTTGCCAATACCTTCACCCAGATCAGCAATAGCATTCTGATTAACTCTAATCTGGTTTCTAAAGTCTACTTCCCGCGTCTATTGATGCCTTTGAGCTCCATAGCGGTGGGGTTCGTCGATTTTCTGATTGCCTTTGGAATCTTCCTCTTCCTGACAGCCGTATTCCAGCACCCTTTGAGTATCAATTTAATATACCTTCCATTTTTTGTGCTCCTTACCTTTACCACTTCCTTAGGTTTTGGGCTATTTTTTGCCGTACTCAATGTACGCTTTAGGGATATTGGCCAGCTGATTCCGTTTATGGTTCAAGTAGGAATGTATGCTTGTCCGGTAGCGTATAGCAGCACCTTGGCTCAAGGTACCTGGTTCGAAAAATACTACAACCTCAACCCACTGGTAGGGATCATCGATGGGTTCCGCTGGTGTCTTCTCGGTGATAAAGCTTACTTCAACCCAGCAAGTCTGATTTCTACCGCTATTATATCCACCGTGGTTCTGGGCCTTTCCCTGATTTATTTCCGTAAAAAGGAAAATAGTTTCGTTGATCATATCTAAATGACTATTTTTGCTTATGTCTGTAATTGTAGCTGAAAATATCAGTAAAAAATATATCATAGACCACCAACGTAAGAATGGTTCGTCTAGCTTAAAGGATATCGTATCAGATAAATTTGATAATATATTCAAGTCAAAAACTCAAAACGACTCTAGTAAGGAGGAATTTTGGGCCTTAAAAGATGTCAGCTTTAAGATAGATCAAGGCGACCGAATAGGGATAGTTGGCCATAATGGGGCGGGAAAATCGACTTTACTCAAAATATTGAGTAGGATTACCGAACCCAGCACCGGCGAAATCCGTATTCAAGGTCGTATTGCCAGTCTATTGGAAGTAGGTACTGGCTTCCACCCCGAACTAACCGGAAGGGAGAATATATTCTTAAATGGTGCTATTCTGGGGATGGCCAAGAGTGAGATCAAACAATCTTTCGATGCTATTGTCGATTTTGCTGGTGTCGAGAAATTCTTAGATACTCCTGTGAAGCGCTACTCTTCGGGGATGTATGTGCGGTTAGGCTTCGCTATTGCAGCACATTTGAACCCCGAAATACTCATCGTGGATGAGGTATTGGCCGTTGGCGACACCGAATTCCAGAAGAAATGCCTGGGCAAAATGAGAGACGTTTCCGAAAGTGGACGTACGCTTTTGTTCGTGAGCCATAATTTGACGGCTATTCAGGCCTTGTGCAATAAGTCATTCTATTTTGAAAAGGGCCGCCTGATCGACCAAGGCGACACTACCCATATTGTTACCAACTATTTGAGCAAAGTATCGCACAAATCGTTGGAGAAACATTGGGACCATATTCATGATGCTCCCGGTAACGACGAAGTACGCATCAAGTCCTTCAAGTTAACCCCCGACTTCCAAGATAACCTTTCCCATATTGACGTCCGTACGCCTGTAGATTTCGAATTTGAGTTCTGGAACATGGTAGAGGGTGCCAATCTAAACTTGAGCATGCATTTGTACACCTTTACTGGTGAATGTATTTTCAACGTTGGGACACCATCACAGGCCTTTGGAAAAGGATTGGTGAAAGGGGTATGCCAGCTACCAGGCAACTTCCTTAACGATGGATCCTATGTGGTATCCATGATGATCGTGAAAGACACCAGCACGGTTCTTTACAATATGGAGGAAGCCTTAATTTTCGATATTGAAGATTACCGAGAGAATGTTACCTGGTACGGTAAGTGGCCAGGCTATATTCGTCCCCAATTAAATTTTTCAATACAACAATCTGAACACCTAGTGAATGATTAACGTCACTAAAACTTTCTTGCCCGATCAAGAACAATATTTGGAGTATGTACGGGGAATTTGGGAGAGAGGGTATCTTACCAATAACGGACCTTTGCTTCAGGAACTGGAATCGCAATTAAAGTCCTACCTGGGGGTGGATCATCTATATTTTTGTTCGAACGGGACCATTGTATTACAGATCGCCATAAAGGCTTTGGAGCTAGAAGGTGAGATCATTACGACGCCATTCTCTTACTGTGCTACTTCTAACGCGATACTATGGGAAAATTGCCTGCCCGTATTCGTCGATATTGATGCCAATACTTTTAATATAGACCCCGCCAAAATAGAAGCTAGCATTACCGACAAGACTACCGCCATATTGGCCACTCATGTATATGGGAACCCTTGTGATGTGGAAGCTATAGAGCAGATTGCTCAAAAGCACCAGCTGAGGGTCATCTATGATGCAGCACATGCCTTTGGTGTTTCGTATAAGGGCCGTTCCCTTCTTTCTTTTGGGGATATCAGCACCTGTAGCTTCCATGCTACCAAAGTCTTTCATACCATTGAGGGCGGAGCCCTCATTTCGAACCATCCTGAGCTCGATAAAAAGCTACATCTGCTCAGAGCCTTCGGTCATCAGGGCGACGAAGTATATCTGTATGCCGGAATCAACGGTAAAAATTCAGAATTCCATGCGGCCATGGGGCTATGTAATCTACCTCAGGTACGGAGTATAATAGAGGCTCGCGCCCAAATCTTCGATTGGTACCACGAGGGCCTTGACTGGGAGCATATGAGCAGGCCCCAGTTGATGGACGATGTGGAGTACAACTATGCCTATTATCCGGTAGTACTACCATCCGAAGAAAAGCTTAAGGGCGTAATGAAAGCCCTGGCAGCACAGGAAATAATTCCAAGAAGGTATTTCTACCCCTCTTTGAACACCCTTTCCTTTATGCCGCAGCGCTTCGACTGTCCCATTTCCGAAGATATATCCTTAAGGGTAATGTGCCTACCCTTGTATGTGGGACTTCCTCAAGAAGATGTTAAAAGAATCTGTAATATTATAAACGATTATTTGTCGGCCTAATCTTATGGTTATTTTTTACTGGATAGCCTTTTTGGTCTTTATAATAGGGATTGGGGGCGTTGCAAAGCGCATCGCCAGCCCCTCCTTGTCCGAATGGCTCATCATATGCTTTACCCTATTCACCGGTACGGTAGTCCCTACCGGATTCCTGCTATCGGCCCTAGACCTTACAGCGAGCACCCTTTCGTGGATTTTGGTAAATTTTGCCCTATTGGGCATTCACTACCTGCTATGGACGCGCCTTAGTCCGGGGCGTCGGGCCATCCCCCTGGCTGCCATATTGAGCAATCGGGTCCGTACCTTCAAGGTATGGTACCTAGAACTTTCGACTTATCTGAAATTCCTTTTCCTGGTGATGATCTCTACCTTTATTGTGGTAGCGATTACCAATCTGATACTGGTACTCTTTACCGTCCCCAACGAATGGGATAGTATGACGGGGCATTTGAATAGGGCGGTGCGCTATATTCAACGGGGAACCATGGCTCATTTTGGGGGTACCAACTGGAATATGGATACCTATCCCAAAAGTGTTACCGCCATTCAGATTTATACCTACCTGATCAGCGGGAAGATTGAGAATGCCTTCAAGTTTATCCACCATATTGCCTATTATATTACCCTTGCATCAGTTTTTGGAATCGCCCAAAGGATAGGCAGGAACCTGTCGGCCAGTTTGTTTTGTGCCTTGGCTTATGGATTTTTCCTAGACTTTCTGATGCAAGCCGTCACCACCGAAACCGACAGCGTGCTGGCAGCCTATCTAAGTTGCCTTTTGTATTTCCTTTTCAGTTTTTATGCTACCAAAGAAAATAAGTACCTGTATCTCTCGGGTATGGTATTTGGGCTAGTACTAGGGCATAAGGTTACCTTTGTTCTGTTAATGCCCTCGGTATTCGTTATAATGCTCTATACCGTATTTTTGGCCCCCTCTTTTGCCGTATTTTTCCAAAGGTTCCTCAAATTATCGATCTCTATTGGTTTGGCCTTGATGGTCTATACCTTACCCACGGGATACATCAAAAACATCCAAGTATTTGGCCACCCTATTGGGCCCCCTACCGCCTTAAAGCATCAGTCGGTAGAACGGGCGGGAACCATCCGGAATTGGGCCGAACAAGGGAGTCGGAATGTGGTACGCTATGGATACGACTTTTTTAATTTGGATGGCATCCGTAATGCCCAGTGGGGGTACGATCTCAATACCGTCATCCGCAAGCCGATCGTGTTTTTAGAAGATAAGCTACAGATGGGCTTAGATGAGGAAACCTCATTTACCATCATCCCCTTCTCCTTCCAACGTCGGTTCGACTTTTATAATGCCAATCCCTATTGGGGAATTTTTGGGTTCGCCCTCATTCTCCCACTTATCGTACTGGTGTTTTTCAGGGTTCTTAACTCAAGGGTACATTGGTTCTTAGCGGCAGCCTTTTTCCTACATTTTGCTGCCATTTCCTATTCTGCGGCTTACGATCCTTTTAAAGGGCGCTATTTTATAGAGACAGGCCTTTTTGGCGTACTATTTCTATTGCTGCTGTTTAGTAATCATCGCCTGTCGATCATCAAACCACGGCGTCAGCTATGGAAAGCATATATTGGAATGGTGGTCGTACTCGCCTGTGTTTCGGCCGTCATGTCGGTCTATCTCAACGTTCGATGTTTGCCTATTTCGGCTTACGGTCATGAATCAGCCTTGACCATGGACCGCATCGCATATCAGACCTTCGCCCGTCCCGACGTCACCAAAGCCTATCAAAAATTCGACTCCTTGGTACCACAGGACGCCGTTGTAGCTCTCGCTACCATCAACGACGACTTTGAATACCCATTATACGGTAAAAACCTTACCCGAAAACTCATCACCATCAACCCCTTTGAGCAAGGCTTACAACCTATACCCGAAGAGGCTGAGTACCTCTTTTATGACCGTAGTGTAATTAACGACACGACCAAAATAAAAGCATTGCCCACAGACATCCGGCTTGGAACCGACACCACCATGGTGAACCTAATCGTAAAAGGGGAGGATCATTACCTCCGGAAATTAAAATAACGCTAACCTGGCCCTTTTAGGGCCATTAGCCCACATCAAAAAAACGCGCAGGCATTATGACCCTAGGTATTATGCAGCCATATATATTTCCCTATATAGGCTATTTTCAATTGATCAAGGCAGTAGACCAATTTGTGATTTATGACGACGTCAATTTCATCAACAAAGGCTGGATCAATCGCAACAGAATCCTAGTGGGAGGACAAGCCTATCAATTTACTATTCCCTTAAAGGATGCCAGCCAGAATAAACTTATTCTGGAAATCGAAATTTCTAAGGACCAGGCTTGGAGAAAGAAATTATTGAAAACCATCCAGCAATCCTATCTAAAGGCGCCTAATTTCGGTGTAGTATTTCCTATGCTTCAGGAAATAATTCAGACTCCCTATACCAATATTGCCGAACTTACCGTTCAGGCATTGATACGGCTATGTACCTATATGGACATAGACACCGAAATTATCCCCTCTTCGCGTATATACAACAACACCCACCTCAAAGGCCCGGAGCGTATTTTAGACATTTGCCATCAAACCGGTGCCAACGCCTATATCAATGCCATTGGCGGTCAGGAATTGTACGATAAAAATAGATTTGAACAGGAGAAAATAGCCCTTTCTTTTATCAAAAGCCTACCAATCTCCTACCAGCAACTAAAAAATGAGCACATTCCTTGGCTTTCAATCATAGATATCCTTATGTTTAATAGTCCAAAGGACGTAAACAAATTCTTAGACCAATACGAATTAGTATAATATATGTCAAAAGTTATCATCTTCGGAGTACTGGATACGGCCGAACTAGCACACTACTACCTACAGCACGATTCAGAACATGAGGTGGTGGCATTCACTATTAACAAAGAGTATTTAGAATCCGACAGCTTCAAAGGCCTTCCTGTAGTACCCTTCGAAGAGGTTGAGAAACACTTTGACCCTACAGAATATAAGTTTTTTGCCCCGATGACGGGACGGAACATGAACCGCAACCGGGAGAGTATCTATCACCAAGCCAAGGAAAAAGGCTACTCCTTTATTTCTTATATCAGCTCGAAAGCCACTATTTTTGATAGAAGCTTGATAGGCGAAAACTGTTTTATCCTAGAAGACAACACCATTCAGCCATTCACCACCGTGGGAAACAACGTGGTGATGTGGAGTGGAAATCATATTGGTCATCATGGCAGCATACAGGACCATGTTTTTTTTACTTCTCATGTGGTCCTTTCCGGGCATTGTCTCGTAGAATCTTATAGCTTTTTCGGCGTGAATAGTACGATCAGGGATTATACAAAAATTTCGAAAGGTACCTTGGTAGGCATGGCCTCGGCCATCACGAAGGAAACCGAAGAATGGGGAATTTATATTGGAAATCCAGCTAAAAAGGTTCCAGGAAAGAAAAGTTACGATGCTTATTAAAAAAATTGGCGAATCATGATCGGTCGAAATGGCTATAACAGCACGAAAATAAAAGCGGTAGGGGAATGACGCAGAAAAAAATATTATTCGTTTGCCATGATGCCAATAGGGCAGGCAGCCAATTACTCTTACTTCAACTCATCAGACTGTTGAAGGAAAGAGGTGTACCCATGCATCTGTTGCTTTGCGATGGAGGCGAGTTGGAAAAAGATTTTGAGGAAGTCATTAGCATCACCAGGTTTTACCATCAAAATCCGGACGGGACTACCCTACCCCTGACGGATAAGCTATTAAAGAAAGTAAGCCTTTATAAGCTATATGAAGAATATACCGTTCAAAAGGCCAACGATCGTATTATTGCCGAGCTTAAAAGTCAGAATATTGGACTTCTATTTATCAATTCGGTAGCCAATGCTACGATTTACCACGATTTCCTACAGTTTTTCCATGACCTCCCCGTGGTACTTTTTGTCCACGAATTGGCCATGTCTGTCAAAATATACACCTACGAAAAGCACCTAAACTTCCTTTTAAGGAAGACCGACCATTTGATTGCGGTAGCCCAAGCGGTTGCCAATTTTTATGTCAAAAAATACGATTTCCCCTTGCGGAACGTCAGTATTTTCACCCTGATCGACCATGCCCTGATCGACCAAAAGCTGGAAAGGGTGCAACATGGTGTGCTCGAAAAAAATTACAAAATTCCGGAGGAAGCCATCGTCATTGGTGGCTGTGGCAATGCCGAATGGCGGAAGGGCAATGATATATTTAACTGGATCGCCAGAAAGGTCATACAAACTACCAGCCCACTTCCTGTATTTTTTGTGTGGGTAGGTGCTGGCCCACAACACGAAATATACGAATTGATACAGAGCGATATCCGCCTCATGGGCCTGTCGGATCGTATCATACTGATCCCGCCAACTCCTCAGGTACTGGACTATATTAACCGCTTCGACGTACTGCTCTTATCCTCTCGCGAAGACCCCTACCCTTTGGTGGTATTGGAAGCCGCCTTGCAGGAGATTCCGGTAATCTGCTTTAAGGATGCTGGAGGAGCTCCCGAACTTATAGAAGCGGACGCCGGCTTTGTCGTTCCGTTTTTGGATATAGATGCCGCGGCTGAAGCGGCGATCAAACTGGTGCTGGACCCCGCACTGCGTGAAAGCCTTGGGCAAACAGCCCGCCAAAAGGTACTCGCAAGACATAATACGCTTAAAAGCATCGGTAACATCGAAGCCATTATACAAAAGTTTATACCTTTGCAGGTTTCGGAAAAGCAGAATCAATGACAATTGCCTTTACTATTTGCTCGATAAATTACCTAGCCCAGGCCCGCACCCTCGGCGACTCATTAAAAAAAACGAATCCTGAGGTTCGTTTTTTCATAGGATTAGTCGACCGCCTCGAAGGGGTAGCCTTTCAGGAAGCGTATTTGCCCGAATACCCTATGATTGAGATCGACAAGATCGAAATTGAGGATTTTGACGAAATGGCCAATCGCTATAATATTACGGAGCTCAACACGGCCGTCAAGCCATTCTACTTCACCTATTTTTTCAGAAATTACCCGGAAGCTACCAGGGCGATATACTTCGACCCAGACATCATCGTATACCAGCCGCTTACCGAGTTACTCCATAACGTAGACCGCCACGGGGCCGTGCTGACGCCCCATATCAATAGCGCTATAGAGGATCGGCTCACTCCCAACGAATTACACCACCTCAATACAGGAATCTACAACTTGGGCTTTGTAGCCTTCGGGCGTAACCAAGCCAATATCGACTACCTCCATTGGTGGGAAGAGAAACTGAGATACGAATGCTATATCGATCTTTGTAATGGCCTATTTACCGATCAACATTGGATGGATTTTTTGCCCATTTTTGTCGATGGGGTACATATAGAACGCAGCCCTGGCTACAATGCCGCCTATTGGAACTTGCATGAACGCACCTTCTCCGAAGGTAATAATGGGTTTATAGTCAATGACCAACACCCCCTTATATTTTTTCATTATAGTGGGTATGACCCTGCCAAGCCCGAAGTGCTCTCCAAATATCAGGATCGCTTTGAGTTGTCACGTCGTCCCGACCTAACCCATCTGTTTAAAATATACCGAGAAAGTTTACTTAACTTAGGCAATGCCTATTACCGAAACTTTCCCTGTGCCTATATTAAGCCAGTGGTTGTCAAGCGTTATTTACGGGTACGCAAATGGCTCAAAAAACCCTTTGAATCTGTGATCAATCGGCTTCAAACAACCTAATGAGAGAGCTCGTCACCGTTATTATCCCTGTTTTCAATACCGCCCTGTCGCCCACCGAAAACGCTATACTGGACCAATCTTTAGGCCTGTTGAAAAGCTACCCGATCATTTTTATTGGAGCCGAAGGAAATGGCCTCGTCAAGGATATGCCTATTAATGACTTAAAAACTCAGTTCATCACTTTTCCTGCCAAGTATTTTAGTTCTCGAAAAGCGTTTTCTAAATTACTACTGCTAGCCGATTTTTATGAACGATTCAGCTGGAGCGAGTTTTTACTGATACACCCTCTCAATACTTGGCTGCTTCGAGATGAGCTACATTATTGGTGCAAACAGGGCCACGACTTACTCATGGCACAACCCGATTGGCAGCAATGCACCATACAACCGGGCCTTAGGGGGCAGTTTAAAAGGATTATGGGTCCTTCACCCGGGGAAAAAGTATCCTTGGGAACCGCCTTTGGGATGGGTGGATTTTACTTGTGCCATTTAGAACGTATTCGTTCGGTTCTAAAGAAATTCAAAAATGAAGCCTATCAATACCGTCACGCAGAAGCAATTGACAATGCCGAAGCCGTTTTCTTCGAACTTGTTCCGAATAGAACCTTACCCCAATTGAGAAGACCCACCACCATCGTCGAGAACTTTTTTGCCCTCCAGCAGGGGCAATTCGCAGGGATGGAAAAGGGATTAAGTAAAAAAAACCTTCCATTTGCGATCACGGGCATTCGCACAGGCCTAGAGCTATCGCAAACCCTGCAGAAATTAGCCCGCAGCCATTAAATAGTTTCAAAAAAATGAATATTATATATACTGTCTGTAACCGAAAATCATTACCTCATGCCTTGGCGCTTGGCGACTCGGTTCGTAAGCACCAACCCACCGATAGATTTGTGCTGGGCTGGGTCGACGACGTGATCCCGAATCAGCTACCCAAGGATGTAGAACTATTGGAGGTTACTAAGCTAGGCATTCCACAATGGGAGGCTATGAAGACCCAGTACTATACCTATGAGCTCCTGGCAGCGACGCGCCCCTGGTTTGCTCAGCAACTGATCGGGCAGCTAACTTCATCAGACAGGCTGATATTTTTGGCTCCCACAGTGGTACTTTGGACCGACTTGCAGCATAGTTTACAACGTGAAGAACAGGCACTTTTTACCCCCCAAGCCAACCGACCCATACCTAAAAGTGCGTTACTTAAGGACCATCAGATCCTGAATACGGGGATGTTTCATGCCGGGTCCTGGATATTAAGCGCGAGTGATCAAGGCAAGGATTTCCTTGGCTGGTGGGCTCAACGGACTCAAGACCGAGCCTATTTTGACCTATGCCAGGGCATGTGTATGGACCAGTTATGGCTCAATTACGCCCCGATACACCTCCCTAATTGGGGAAAATTAGCTGCTGACAGCTGGCATTACGGACTCAATAAATTGGCATTTCAAGATATTACGCTACAAAATAGCAAACCATACTTAAACAATATGCCCGTATGGTCGACAGACTTTGCCGGAATCACCTTCTTCGACCCCATATGGTCGGACTATAGCAATTCGGTAAGAAATCGGCCTCAATTTGCCACCTTACTCAATGCCTACCAACTCCAGCTGGATGGGCTCAAGACCGAATATGGTTTGGGGGGCAATGCTGGTTATGGGAAAGTGGCCCAGATAAGTCCGAATAGGCTCCTGCGCAACAGAACGGCTAAAAAAATAAAATTGATCACCACATTCATAGATAATTACTAACCCATGATAAGGGTTAGGAATGGACCAAATATGACATTTCTCCAAACACATACTCGAGCATTAAGGGAATTAATATCCCCGACAACGCTACCACCGGTGGTCGAGACGGCCGCTGGCTGGCCCAAGCTTACCATTATTACGCCCTCCTATAATCAGGGCGATTTCTTGGAGCGGACCATACTGAGTATTATCAACCAAGGCTACCCCAACCTCGAATATATGATTATTGACGGGGGCTCCACCGATCATAGTGTAGAGGTAATCCGTAAGTACGAAAAACACCTAACTTACTGGGTGTCAGAAAAGGACAAAGGGCAGGTCGACGCGATCAACAAGGGGCTGGCTCGTGCTACAGGGGAGTATATTGCCTTTCAAAACTCAGACGACGTCTATTTTCCAGGCACACTCCGGCGCTTCGGCCAAGCGGCCCAACAACGCCCCGACGATATACTCTATGGTGACTTATTTATGATCACCACCGACGATGAAGTCACCGAATTGCTTAAAACAACCTCTTATAGCCTGCAATGCCAACTTTTGGAAGGCATGCAGATACACAACCAATCCTTGTTTTTCAAAAAGTCGTTGGTCGACCGCCATGGTCCTTTCGACGCACAGTTTCGTTTCGCCTTCGACTATGAATTTATTACCCGATATACGATCGACGGAAAGTCGACCGTTAGGAAAGTCGAAGGGTTGGCGGGGGCCCTTAGGGTGCATGCCGACGCCAAGTCCTCAACCATAGCCACAGTGGGGGTAAGCGAACATGAACAAATTCAAAAAACTTATCTTGCAGCGAGTTCTTTGGCACCCACCAAATTAAGCTACCTTTGGTGTAGAATGCGCAAGATCCTTTATTTTGCGACCAACTTCGATTTCAAATACATACTATACAGAACCACCAGATGAACTGGAGTTTATTAAATATTTGGCAAAACTTTACCTATCTCAGATACTCCTTGGGCATTATGATGATGTTCAATGGGTTTCCCCTTATTTTCTTTATTAGGGACACCCTGAAGATAGGTCCTGCAAGCAGTGTATTTACGGCGGCTTTTATGTTGCTAGCACTACTGCTAATGACCCCGCCACATTTATTTAAACGCTATTATAAGCCAAATCCCATCCTATTCAACCTAGGATTGGGATTCTTGGTCATAGCCTTCTATTATTTTATGTTTATCAACACCTCTGGCAAGGCTGTTGCCGATATGGGAAACTTCGTGTTTACGGGTGCTTTCCTATTTCTGTTGATGCATATCCCCAATGATATCCGGGATACCTTGCTGGTCATGATATTCCTAGTTTCGTTGTTCTGTAATGTTACCTTGGTGTATTCTTTACTTACCGACCCCAATTGGTCGCCAGGCATGCGGGCTGCGGTCAATTTCTCTAACGAAGGGGCACAACCCGGAGGAAATCCGCATATTACGGCCCGAAATGGCGTCATTTGCCTCGTATCGGCATGGGTCATGTTGGTGGAGACCAAGGGGATATTCACAAAAATCTTCCTATTTTTCGCCAGTCTTTTCAGCCTGGGTGTGGTGATACTCTCCTTAGCCAAGTCGAGCTATTTGGGTATAGGACTCATGATAGGGTCTTATTTTATCTTTAAGTTCAAGGCCAAGAACATTGTGACGTCCATTATTGGATTGTTCAAATTTAGCAATATGGTCATCTTAATGATCATCCTGTTGATCATCAATTATTTCCTCAACCGATACGCCGATGTATACTACCTGATAATGGGTTATTGGGATGTGTTCGAAAATAGGATCCTGGATGTAATCTTTACCTCTACCGGTTTGCGACTATCGGAAACGGCCGATGTTGACTATTCCGCGATGGGGCGAGTCAGCGGTTTTGGGACCTTCGTCGAAACCTTCTTTTCCTGGAACGTATTCCTGGGTATGGGTTATAAATACAAATACCTCGATGTACCCATCCTAGAGTCGTTTGTGAATCATGGGGTATTTGGCTTTGTTTTCTTTGCCGGTTTCAACCTATTCCTTTTCATTTTTGCCTTTAGGGAGGTCAAGCGTAATACGCACCCCTTGAATACCTTTTTGGCCTATTTCTTTATTTCCATGTCTATTTTATTAGCCACTGGCGGCAGGCCCTACGACGTTACCTTCTGGTTCCCTTATGCAGTCATGATACGCTTCCTGGGCGTTCATTATCCCGCTACTGGTATAGCGAGCAGTAGTAGTGCACCGTCCTTGGAAGCCGCCCGATAGGATGGACCTAACCCATACTAAATAAAACTAACAACCGATATAAATCGCATCATTCGTTTAAATGAAAGGAAGAGTAGAACAATTGGATGGTCTGCGAGGGATATTTTCTGTTCTGGTGGTGGCCCATCATCATAATGCTTTTAAGGAATCCATTTTCTACAACAACTTTTTCGTTATCAATTCGGATCTTTTTGTAGACTTTTTTTTCGTTCTCAGCGGATTTGTGATTGCGATGAACTACAACGATCGGATTAAAAGCCCGTCCGATTTTTTTAGTTTCCTAAAAAAACGGATCATACGCCTTTACCCACTCCTGGTATTTACTGAACTCGTCTTTCTGCTCTTTAATATTATAGGGGATCATAGCCCGCTGAAAAACTTCAGCATGGATCCTATGTATTACGTGCGGACCGTCACGGATACGCTAACCTTTATGGGCTCTACCCCCATTTTTGGCGACTGGATAGGCCTCAACTACCCATCCTGGTCCATCTCCGCCGAGATGATCGCCTACGTCGTGTATGGCCTGGTCATCCTATTGGCCCTTCGAAACCGCTATGTTGTCCTTACGCTTATTTCCATGGCTTGCATAGGGTTCATAGTCTGGAAGGGGGATTATATCTTGGCTTATGACTATGGCTTCATCCGTGGCATCCTCTGCTTTTGTGTAGGCGTTTTTACGCATTTGCTACTCTCCAAAGTACGCCTCCGTCTCAGTACCGCCGAATTCCCCTTTATCATCCTCATGGTGGCGGCCATGTATGCGACCCATCATTGGGAGCTCCATCTAGGAAAACTGATGTTTCCCTTTATATTCTCCATGGGTATCATCGTATTTTCAAGCTCTACTGGTCCCCTTACACGGCTCTTGAGTAGTGGTCCCATGCAATATCTGGGAAAAATCTCTTACTCCATTTATTTGAACCATGCCATCGTTTTGATTCTAATGAATGTAGTTCTATTCCGCTTTTTCAAACTATCACCCACTGAGCCCATGATTTTTGCCTCTTTGGTAGGCTCTATTGCCCTTACAATCGCCTACTCCCATCTAACCTATCACCTGGTTGAAATGCGGATAGGCAACTATTTTAGAAAAAAAACGACTACATCTCGAACTATTAGCAGTCATTAAACCTTTTGCACGGCTAAATGGTTATTTATAAAAAAATAAATAACTTATATTATGGCTACTTTCAAAGAACTCATCAACAGTAATAAACCCGTCGTGGTCGATTTTTTTGCGGAATGGTGCGGCCCCTGTAAGACCATGAAGCCAATTCTAGAAAATGTAAAATCGGACCTAGGCGATTCGGCCTCTATTATCAAGGTAGATGTAGACAAGAACCCTTCTGCCGCTCAAGCCTATAAAATTCAAGGAGTACCCACCCTCATTATTTTCAAACATGGCAAGCCAGTATGGAGGCAATCAGGCGTGGTTCAAGCCGACCAGCTAAAATCAGTAATTAAGAAATATCTCTAATATTGAGTCCATAAATGACTGGCATCCAACAAGTATTCGCAGCAAATGTATATTCGGGAACTACGCATCTCACCCATCAGGTGCTCACCATTCGGGAGGGGCGGATCCTAACGATGGCTCCCGGCGAACCTACCGAAGGGATGCCGTCCTACAGCCATCTCGCTCCCGGCCTATTCGACATCCATATCAACGGCGGGGAGCACTTTCATTTTACACAAAAACCCGACGAACATACCCTGGCGGACATAGACGCTGCCAGCGCCTCCTCGGGGACTGCCTACACCTTACCCACGCTTATTACATCCGATACTGGCAACATCCTCCAAGGACTGCAGGCCGTTAGGAATTACCAAAGCAAAAACCCTACGACCGGTGTGTTGGGCATGCACCTGGAAGGGCCCTTTATAAACCCTAAAAAGCGAGGCGCTCATTTGGCACAATTTGTACGAAAGCCTAAAAACTCGGAGCTAAAGGAGATTATCCATGCAGGGGAAGGGGTATTAAAAATGATGACCATAGCCCCCGAACAATTTTCGGTGGAGCAAATCACCATGCTTCAAGAGGCTGGTATTGTTATTTCGGCTGGCCACTCCGATGCTACCTATCAACAGGCACAAGCAGCATTCGGGCAGGGCATACGGCTGGTTACTCATCTATACAACGCCATGTCGGCATTCCACCACCGGGCTCCAGGATTGGTAGGGGCCACCTTCGACCACCCCGAAGTATACGCACCCATCATCGTCGACGGGGTTCATTGCGACTATGCCGCGGCACGTGTAGCCTATCAACTCAAGAAGAAAAAGCTAATCCTTATTTCCGATGCCTTGTTCCTTCACCAAAAGGTAACGTCCTTCCAATGGGGAGACTTCGATGCGCAGCTGGTCGACGGTCAGTACGTGAACCAAGAGGGGAATTTGGCGGGAGGTGCCATTACCTTGGGCGAGGCTATTCATAACGCGGTAACCTTCCTGGGCATTCCACCCATAGAGGCCTTAGAAATGGCCACCTCACGGCCGGCTATGGCCATGGGACTTAGTGAGCACATCGGCCAAATTGCCCCCGGATACCCCGCTGTATTCACGGCATTTAACCCATCCTTGACGAATTTTGAAGTGCTGCGCTTTTAAATATATGGCGAAGTATTTATTGAATAAGGCCTTTAAAAAAGACCTCCTATACCTCAGCAATCATTAAATAGTCGAGGGTCTGCCCCTCGTAGCGTGGAGGCCAGCCGTCTAATTGAGTAGAAAGTCGAATACCCGCACTTTCATTCTACAGCAAGAACGGATCGTTTTTTGTTACCACACTCAAACCTTTTGGCTCGCAAAACCCTATAAGATGTCCTCGAATAACCGACGCATATTCCTAAAAAAAGCGGGTGCCGCCGTAGCACTCTCTTCACTTACATTTGACGAGAATCTATTTACGTCACTCCCTACCCTGAAGGGAGAGCCTGACCTGTATTTTAGCAATGGTATCAAGATAGCGGAAGTGACTACCGATTCGGCCATTTTCTGGACAAGGCTATGTGCCGACCGTACTCCCAAACCCGTAAAACACGAACGCCGTGAAGAGGTATTCAGACATCCCATCGATTTCGATGAAAATGGAAACGTCCCTGATATGGATGGGGCCGTAGCGGGTAAAAGTGGTATGGCAAGGGTTAAGCTTCGGCACAAATCCTTTCGCTATACTTCGGAGTGGATAAAAACCGATGCCGACAAAGACCATACTATCCAAATAGAAGTGGCCAATCTGAAACCGAATACCCGGTATGACGTGCTTTGGGAGGCTAAGAGCCAGGAAAATGGCCCTGTTTCTCGTAGTCAAGGACAATTTACGACCGCTCCAGCCCCCATGGCTACCGAGGATGTCAGTCTGGTAACGTCTACCTGCCAGTACTTTTGGTCATTCGACGACCAGACTCGTGGGTTCCGCTCCTACGACGCCATGCGCCAATTAAAACCCGATTTCTTTATCCATACCGGCGACTATATCTATTACGACAAGCCGGGGCCCATGGCCACTAACACCGAAAAGGCCCGCCACAAATGGCATGCTATGAACGGATGGCCTTCCCTACAGGATTTGTTTGCACAAACGCCCATCTATATGCTCAAGGACGACCACGACCTGCTTCGTGACGACGTAGACCCCAGCAAACCCAAATTTGGCGAGCTGACCTATACGGACGGCCTTAAAATATGGAGCGAAAATGCCCCCCTCCATGCCGAGCCCTATCGCACCATACGTTGGGGAAAAAACCTACAGATATGGCTCTTAGAGGGGCGTGAATTCCGTAGTAAAAACAAATCGGAGGATGGCCCCCAGAAGACCATATTAGGAGCCAAGCAAAAACAATGGCTGGAAGAAACCGTAAGTGCCTCCGATGCCACCTTTAAGCTGCTCTTCTCGGCTACTCCGGTAGTTGGCCCCGACCGCCCCCAAAAGACCGACAACCATGCCAATAAAGCCTTTGAAACGGAAGGCAAATGGCTACGAAACCTTATCGCCAAACAAAACAATATGTACGTTGTAAATGGCGATCGCCACTGGCAGTACGTCTCCCAGGATGCCGATACCAAAATTATGGAGTTTGGCTCAGGCCCCGTTAGCGACTTTCATGTTCAGGGCTGGGATGCCGACGACGTCCGTCCCGAACACCGCTTTTTGCGACTGAAAGGAGGCTTTTTAGGGATAACGGTAAAAACACGCCCCGACAAAAAGACTGAAATCGCCTTTACGCATTACGACGTAAACGGGCAGGCGGTACATCGAGAAACATTTGAAGCCTAGCCGTACATCCACTTAGTTTTGATAAGCACCAGAAGAATAGGTGAGTTCATAACTATGCGTATAAATTTCAAATACGATGCCAAAGGGGTCTTCTACGTAGCACATCTTAAAGGGCTTGTCTTCCGGATAATATTCCCTAATCGGCATGCGTTGCTTGCCCCCTTTGGCCACTATTTTACTTATCAGCTCTTCAATATCTGGATCCTGAACGCAAAAGTGAAACAGACCCGTATTGAAGGGACTGAACGCAGGGGCGTCCTTTATCCCATGAGGGAAAGAGAATAGCTCTACGCCAATGCCATCTGAAGTGGCTAAATGGGCAATTTCGAATTCTTCCCAATCCTCCCCAAAAACGTCTATACACATTTGACCAATGGCCGTTTCTTTCTCCTTTTTCACTTTGGAGGGCTCCATAATCACATACCAGCCCATCACTTCCGAATAGAAGTCTACGGCTTGCTGAATATTCGGAACGGTAAGTCCAATATGCGAAAATGATCGTGGATAATTTTTATTTCTTTTCATAGGTTCTATTTTTGCCTACAAAATTCGGCTATATTTACCCCAATAGCAACAACTTACTAAAAAGTAATATAGTACCCAAAAAGAGTATAATTAACATTATCAACAGATTAGACTTATCACAAGTGTACAAATTGTTCTCAAAAAACGGATTGGGGCGATCCATTTTTTTCTAGACCCGATCATCTAGTGGATAGCTGATGGCTCACTACCGGTCGTAAAAATGCGCACACACCATCATTCGTGATACGGTCTCTTAACTAAATTTATTTTGACTAAACCTGTAAACTGCCCCTTAGACTACACCATGAATCTAATTGGCACCAAATGGAAACCCTTGGTTTTATTCCACCTACTAGAGGGCTCCATCCGCTCGGGAGTGTTGCAGAAGAAAATCCCCGGCATATCCAATAAGATGTTTACCCAAACCGTCAGAGAACTGGAAAAAGATGGACTGATCACCAGAAAAGTATTCCCAGTGGTTCCTCCACAAGTGGAGTACAAACTAAGCGACCGAGGACGATCGCTAGAAACCATCTTAAGGGGATTGGACCGATGGGGTATGGAAGATAGTACACTAACCACGAAAGAACAGGCGTCCTAATTAGTACTGTACAATATGCCCAATTTATTTAAGGCCTGTGGGATAAGGGCCAATTGCATTTTCCTTAATTCATAAACATAACAAACGGATTGATCAAACACCCGTTCTTGACGCCACTCAAAACCAAGCCGCTCATAAAACCGATGGGCCTTATGGTTACTTTTCAGAGGATCAACCAAAATTCCTGTTACCTCGGGATTAGCAAAACATCTCAGAATGGCCAATTTCATCATGAAGCTACCATAGCCTTTGTTTAGGTTTTTCTCCTCTCCTATCCAGATATCGATGGCCCTCTTATTGGGCTCCACCATTCCCCAATAATGGGTTTCTTCGTAATAAGGATCGATGATTTGAATAAAACCTATGGGTTCCCCCTGCAGTTCCGACACCAGTTGCTCACGCCATACTGGCGCCCTACCGAGTTCAAACTCCCAATTCCAGTCTTCACTAGGGTCACAGTCAATCACATGCTGTTGGGTATCCCAATACAGCAGCAACTTAAGATCATCTATTGTGGCGGGTCGTAAGGTAATTATTGGGCTAATTCCTTTTTCCATAATATCGACTGTTATAGGCGCTATGAGGCAGAACAGACTTGGCGATTGCTCAATTACGGAGCGTACTCAAATAGGTCCAGATGATCCATAGTACCTGCATGGGTATTCTAAACCATAAGTATGCGAGACCAGGTCCATCGAAGGTCCCCGTTTGGTAATTTACATGATGGTAAGAAGCGTAAATATTGGCCGGTAGCATCAGTAAAAGAAACAGGATAAGTGCCCATCCCGAGGGCCCTTGAAGACGAGGAATGAGCAAGCCGACAGCCAATAGAATTTCAAATAGTCCGGTTAGATATACAAGGCCTTCTTTATACGGAATAAAGGCGGGGATCATCAGGGACATACCTTTCGTAAAGGCAAAATGCCCAATAGCCGTAAATACCAACATCACAGACATCGCAATCCTGGCCGACAAGGCCATATCATATTCCTTCTTTATCCCCTTCAAGACAAGCATTGAGATCGCAAAAGTGATTAAAAGTACGAGTAATGGTTTCATAACATGGTAAATTAATGTATTACAAAGGTCCATTATCCTTAGGTCATTCACACTGAACCTAAGTTAAGTAATGCGGCTGCGTATTCTGCTTAAGGCCTGCGGGGTGACGCCTATATAGGAAGCAATGTAGTTTAATGGTATTTGCTTCAGAAGCTGCGGTCGTTCCGAAAACAGATCGAGGTACCTTTCCTCTGCCGATTTGCTCAGTAGGGCCATTTCACGTTTCGATTTGACCAAAAACATTTTCTCGGCCATTTTTCGTCCAATCAGATTGCCATGCTCCGTTTTCTGATACACCTCTTCCAAATCAGCACGTGTGATTCGCCATAAATCACTATCTGTCAGGGTTTCAATTTGATAGTCGGAAGGCCTTTGTGTTAAAAAGGAATCATAACCTGTCACGAACTCTTTTTCGAATAAAAACCCGAAAGTCAAATCGTTCTCCTCCCCTTCGATATAAAACCGGACTATTCCCTGGGTAATAAAGGATAGATAGTGCTCCACTTCTCCTGCCTGCAGCAGAATAGAATTTTTTTTGAGCGCTACCCGCTGTAGCTTCGATGAGAAAAACGCCCAGTCTGCCTCACTCATAGGGGTAATTTTTTCAATAAACTCCCTGATTTCATTCATAGCAAAGGGTCTCGTTCTATTGGATACCATCTATTAAGGCGATGACATCGTACCACAATAGTATAGAAACTCTAGGGAGAAATCAAGTGTAGCAAGTAACCATTATTTCAAATTAATCAAATAAAGAATCTCAAAAATAAGGGTTACTTTAGAGTTCTTAAAAAATTTTCAAAATTCTATAAGTCAGTCCAATGAAAAGTAAAATGAACAGGAGAGACTTTGTCGTTAAATCTGGATTATCGGGTAGCGCATTATTTTTGAGCGACTTGAAAGGTTCAATGGCGAAAAGTGCGACCGTAAAAATAGGGATCATCACCGATTTGCATCATGACATTATGCATGATGCCATCGATCGCCTTTCGAAATTCATCGAGGCCATGAATCATGAAAAGCCCGATTTTATAATTCAGGCAGGCGATTTTTGTATCCCTAAAAAAGAAAACAAACCCTTACTCGATGTATGGAACCAATTTGATGGACCCCGACACCATGTATTGGGCAATCATGATACCGACGGTGGCTATACCCGCGAGCAAACGGTGGCCTTCTGGAATGCCCAAGGCAAATATTATTCTTTCGATCAATCGGGCTTCCATTTTATAGTCCTCGATGGCAATGAGCACAACGAAAGCGAGTCCCGCCCCCCTGGTTACGCACGCTATATTTCGGCTACTCAACTTAACTGGCTTCGCGACGATCTGAAAAACACCACACTACCCACCGTTGTGTTCTGTCATCAAGGGCTCGACAACGACGCCGGAGGCTTGGAAAATGGCACCTTGCTACGCTATACGCTGGAGCAAGAAAAAAGCAAAACGGGAAAGCCAAAGGTCAAAATGGTGATTAGCGGACACCACCATCAAGACTATTGCAACTTGATCAACGACATTCATTACGTGCAGATCAACAGTGCCTCTTATCAATGGCTCGGAGGCGACTATCAGGAAATCAGGTACTCCAAGGAGGTGGACAAGGCCCGTCCTAATATCAAATATACCGTACCTTATCGAGAGCCAATATGGGCCGTTATCGAAATAGTAGATGGTAAAGAGATTCGGATTAAAGGCAAAAAAACGGAATTCGTAGGTTCTTCCCCAGCCGATTTGCAGGTGGAAATGGATACTTACATCTATCCCATCGTACCCTTTATTTCAGATAGAATTTTGAAGATTTGAAACATGACTCCAGAAAAATCCCTAGCGACTGGCCGATCACGAGCCGTCGCTAGGAATTTCGGATACTGACTTGAGTTATTTGAAACCAACTATAGTCCATGAATAGAACAGCATCCAATAGGACATTCATGAGTTGATTGTAAAGGCACTGAACCCATTCTTTCGCTCATCAGAGAATAGTGGCAGGCTCCAATAAGCTATGTTGCATTGAAAAAAGGTTCGTATTTTTTAACGCTTCTGGAACCACCATATGGTAACGACGAGCGGCACTAAGTACAATGGTATTGACCATGGCCGCATAAACATCTGTTTCTGGGAACTCTGAAAAACAAACATTGCATTAAACTGGAAAGGTATTACAATGTGCCGTTAACCCCGGGAAGCCATTCACGTCAAAAACCCGAAATTGCCCATTTGCATCCAATTTTCCGTCCAACCTAATAATATCCTGAACATCCAACGCCTTCCAGACTTTTGGTAGGATCTCATCGAGCTGATTTAAAATATTTGATTCCTTGACCCGAATCATCTTTTTGTTCGTTCCCCAAGGCAATTTCCTTTCCTCATGGCCCAGCACAGCCTTATTGCCTATCTGGTAATGTGTCGCTAAGTGGAGTGTTTCATGGCCTATCACAAACCTGGCAGCAGTAATGTCATGACCCGGAAGGAAGGACTCGACGATTACACCTTGGTTATAAGCCTGCAATATCTGGCGTGATTTCCTAATAGCATCCGCTTCGTTGTATACCACTGAGTCGGTAGAGATACCAATTCCGCAAGATTCCCCAGTCAATTTGACGATTACAGGATAGGTCAGCCCGGCCTTTTGAAGTATGTTTTTCTCATTCCCCATGTCTTCTGGATTGATAAAAGTAAAATCTGGTACGGGCACTCCATTTTCCCTTAAAATCTGCTGACAGACATGCTTCTGCAGCAGATTTCGAAGAGAGTTGGCACTAGACCCTATGGTCTTGAACTTAAATCTGTCAATGATCTCGCCCATCCAAACGAGCTCTGTACCGGGCTTGTCGGCGTTTACGTGGTAAGCATTGGGCAAAAGTAGGGTTTCAGCATCGAGCCTGGATAAGAGCCTTTCTAGTTCTGATACATTTTTCACCTCGAAAGTTTCTACCTTAACATCACTTTGTTCTAGGTTTTTTACAAAATGCCTCAGGGTTTCATTATCTGGTAGCCAGCCATTTTGCCAATGGCCTTGGCTGTTGATAATAGTTACGGTCATTTCACTGTGCGTTTTTATCATGGTACATCGATTTTAGCTAAGGAATGCTTCTCCCCCTTTATATATTGATTTAATTATACAAAAAATCGAATTTTGTTCATGCAATAAAATTAGCACTAGTTTATATATACCATAATACGATTACTTATTTTTAATAAGTACTAACACCTATAGTATAAAAACATAAATACCGGTTTGTTTTAAACAAACCGGTATTTTATTCTACAATATTATAGAAATTTTGATTTTAACCAAGAAAAAATAATATCATTTTTTTATTCAAATCTGTTCATTCGTCATAGGGTGGGCCAGCTCTCCTCCCCAACTGCCAGGGTTTAAGCTTTCGTCTACTTCATCAATGGTACAGTGAAGCGCAGCAAGCTGAGTTCTGGCGGGAGATGCGCTTTTCACTAGATTTTGGTAAGGCAATAAACGGCTAGGTTCGCCTCATTCCTAGAAGATACAAAATGCTGTCGGCCCCATGTAAATTGGCCGCTACATCTAACACAGGCCAACCAACGGGAGATGGGTAACACCTCTCTTTGTTTTTTGGTATGTATTCGACTTGCAGGAAATCGTTAATCGAGACGATTCAGGTAGTTATGGTGTTCGTTGGTGGAAAGGTCAATCACTTCAAAACGTCTTATTTCGGTAAATGAGCCCATGTCTCCATCACTGTTAATGAGAATGGCCCCCAGGAGTATCACGTATTTACATTTATACTGGGTCTTCTCGATCAATTCTCCAATGCGCTTATCTATCGCTTCATAGATCACCTCTGTGGCCTCAAATATAGGCGTTGGGCTAGACAACACCCTTTCCTTTTCCTGATATAGAATCTGTTCGATGGTGTTCATTTGATAATCCAATTCGGTAATATGTCCGGCTGTAATTTGGTTATCGATGAGCTTTCCTAAGGCGCCTTTCGCAGCACCACAGCAGCCACTATTTTTGTTCTGGCCCGATCGATGAATTTCGCCAAGCTTACCATCTTTGGTTACACCGATATGGGGGCCATAATAAATAAATACGGCCCCTTCGTCGGGGACATGGCTGGCAAATGCCCCCATACCCGTCAGTCCGGTAAAGGGGAATCCATCCAAGCCCCCCATTTTGAAGGGTCCCAAAAACTCCTGGGTACGCACCGGGTATTGAATGCTGTTCACATCGTCGCTACATATACTGTCGGCTAACATAACCTGCTTGGGCTCCAAGTCAAGCTCCCATTCCACAAAATCTATGATTTTGTTTACACTGTCGATGGTGGTGATGGCCTTTGGATACCATTTCTGAATGATGGCCAATTTCTCTCTTTTCTTCATATTGATGATGGTTGTTTACAGGAGTATGTTGTTAGTCGGGGTGATCGGTTCGGGAAGGTTGGTCTCATCGATCATCTCCCTCAAATCGATTTCGATGGTACGGCTGAGGGCGGCCATGGGAATATCGTTGGCTCCCCCTTCAAAAGGGTTTTCGGTGGATTCTCCCACTTTTTCCATAGAGGTAAAAACCCAGGATACCAGCACTGAAAATGGAATGGTGAGCCATACATAAATATCGCCCAGCTTTTGAAATTCGTGGAGCATACCAAAAGGCAGCATCAGGACCATTAGCCACACAAAAAATAAATTGATACTGGCAAACTGCCTGGGGTACGGGAAGTTCTTGATCCTTTCGCTTTTACCTTGATGGTCGTATAAATCAGCCAATCGTCTTTCCATTTCCACATATTCGTAGGCTTGAATTTTACCCGCTGCTCTCAGGGCTTTAAGGTCCTTGGACTGTAAGGCTATTAATTGGGTAGCCCGGTTCGATTTGCCCAGGACCTGCTGAAGTTCGGCTCCGCTCAGGTATTTTTTCAATTCGACCTCGAGGTCACCCTCCCACTCAGGCACCTTATAATATTTGAGGAATTCCACATTATAGGATTTACTCGAATTTTCCCAAGGCTGCTTTTTACGTAGCTGAAAACGAAGGGCAGTAAGCCAGGCGATATGTCGGTATATAAGCCGCTCAGTGGCCTCCCGATCGGCCACAAAATCTTTACTGAGGATTCCCCAAGTGCGACTGGTATTGACCACCCCTCCCCAGATCTTCCTAGCCTCCCATAAGCGGTTGTAGGTTTGGGTGTTTTTAAAACCTATAATAAATGCCGCTGCCGTGCCCACCAAAGCTACGGGGACCCAGGGAATGGCTAGCCATGTTAGACCAAACACCTGATATAAAATCGTGGGTACGGTGCCTATCAACAGCAGCACATAAACGTCACGCCTGGTCCACATTAAGAATTCCGATATTTTATAATGACTTCCTGTATGCATAATTATGTATGGTTTGAAGAATTGGTAAACTTGCTAATTAATATCCCTACCAACACTACCGAGTAAAACTGCCCTGCAATTCCGATCAGAGAGGCGGCTAGTTTGGTATAATGGACATTGGGAGTAATGTCGCCATAGCCTATACTGGTTAAGGTAATAGAGCAAAAATATACGAGGTCTATAAAGGTATGAGCCGGGGTAGTATAGTTAATTCCTTTAAAAGAATTTGTATCGGAATACACCCACATTTGAAAAGTAAAGACGGAAATTTCTATGAGTAAAAACATACCACAGGCAGCCGCCGAAATGATGTCGGTATTGATATATCGGGGCCTCAGCAGAAACTTAAAGACTTCTAGAAAGATGAATATAAAAAAAACAATATAGCTCAAGTTAAGCAAGTGCATAAAAGTGGGTATCCCCTTAAAAAAGGGAAGCAGGACCGGAAAACCGATTACAATGAGGGTGAGTACATTTTTAACGATGTTTTTCACCTTGCCTTTTTCTATAAAAACCCCCACACTGGCCAGGCCAAGGATAACCATATTGATGGGCCAAAGAATTTCAATATAAAAAGGCAGATCTCTTACTACAATACCGATATATAAATGTTGTAAAAGAGCCAGAAGCAACAGTTCATACTTTCTATTTTTTACGATTTCTTTGACATTCATCGGCCAAAACTTATTAGATTATTTCACGTTGTACCTTTTACTCTTTTTACTAAAGCTCTACTTCGAATATTAATAATTCTATTAGAGCGTAGCCAAAACTATTTTCTATCGGATATTTCAAATGATAAGGTGTATTAATCCAAGTCAATAAAGACACAGTATTAAATATCACATCAACTAAATTACTACCCTGTAATGTATCCTTTTTTTGAATAATAAATACAATATCCCACTACAAAAAAAACGTCAAAACTTCGCTCTTCCCTCCCCACCTACAATAACAAGGGAGTTATACAAAGATGATTTCTTTAGCGAATCAGAACGAAAACAGTGAATTTCAGGGATCTAAGGCGACAATATGCGCCCTTTGGTTCCATTTCCGATCCTCTGTAGCCAGCCCAATATTCTGGCAAAATCATACATCCTTTAATTTCTGAGTTCTGCCAAAGAACCGAATTTCCCCGAACTGTAACACACGGCCGCCTCCTTAAACCTACCTATTTAGAATACAGAAACGCGCCAATTATTCGATCGTGAAATCCGATTACTATAGTAGCTATACGCACTCCTATTTAGAATAATTGGCTTTCTAAACATGTTCCTTAACCTGTGGGCTAAGCTTCTGAAAGGAAAGGTTAATTACTGGTGGTCTGTGGAATCCCCCCCGTAGCCGTTGCGTTTACCTCCGCACGGAATCTCCATCGTAACCATTGAAATGGTTATAGCCAATGAGTTTGGCTATCTTTTCGTCGACATAAATGGTGATGCAGTAAGCCATTGGGTGAATTTTGCATACCAGGCGGGATTCGGTTTATACCAAATCTTATCTGTAACCAAGGCTTAGATGGCCCTTTTCGCAATTTCGGGTATGGTCTAAGAACTTTCTTCTATTTGGTAGTATAATATCAAAAAAGGAGCCCTATTAATATCAATATGGCTCCTTTTAGATGACAAGAAGGATGTTTTCTAATTGATATTACTGCTCAATAAAGCCCACCACTTCATAAGCTCTCGTACCATCTATCTGGATTTTTTCGTATAACACGTTGTTAAACTCGTAAAAAGTACTTCCATTTACGACCACCCGTTCATAGTCATCTGGGAGCTCGTAAATTATGGTACCGATTTCTGGTTCCACTACTTCATAGCCATTATCAACATTGATATAATATATACCGTTGAACCAAAAGTAATTTCTATTTGGGTGCCTTACGGAAATGTATCCCACTGGCAAGGTTGGTATTCTAAAGCCAATTCTGGGGGGGATAACAATATAACTTCCTCCTGAATAGGTGTAAAATTTATTACTAGAATAATAGTATTGGGTCCCTTTATGGTCTATAACCGATTTGTTCGGTATGATTCTTACCGCTTCAACTTTCTTTTGGCCCTTTTTATAGGTCACTGATTTACTTGGTACCCGTACATTTGTTTTCTTCTCACTTCCTGGTTTTTTAGAATTTCTTGAATTCTGAGCATACATATTTCCGTGCCCCGAAATAAAAAACATCATTAATAATAGGAATGAAAACCTTTTAACTTTTCTCATAATATATGTTTTAGTTTGTAATTGGTTTTAGGACTATTCTGCCTTAGAAAGGTTTAAAACAACTCAAAAAATAAATAATTAAGCCTAGTCAAATTATAAATTTATCGGATCACGAATTGCATCATTTTAATTTGTGGGTATCCCATGATCAAGTCTCTTTATCGTATTCTATTATTATTTTCCAACGCCCATATCCCTATCATTGGCCCTATGGCCAAAAGGGTATAAATGGCTGTGGAGTCGGTTCGTTGTAATAGCATAGCCAGTGACTGAATGCTAAGGATGGTGATTAAAAAGCCCAGACTATTCACAATGGTAAGCGCAGTACCTTTTAGCTCTGCGGCGGAATTTTGAGCTACAAGCGTCGATAAAAGAGGGGAATCTGCCACAACCACCATTCCCCAGAAAATTAGAAAGCTTATAAAAAGTACTTCATTTTCAGTGCCAAATAATAACGGAGCCATCAGGCAGCAAGTGCCTGATAGGTAAAGGGCTATTTTTGCCGTGCTTCTCGTCCCTACCCACTCGGCCACATAGCCGCTGAGCACACAGGCGGCCCCACCTATACCAATGATTAGGAAAGACAAAAGGGGGATATTAAAAGTCACTTGAGGATGCTGATGGCTGTAGGTTTTGAGCATGATGGGAACAAAAGCCCAGAAGGCATATAGCTCCCACATATGGCCAAAATAGCCAAAAGCCACCGAGCGAAACTCCCGACGCCGAAACACGGTGAAACAGCTGGAGAGCTTAGACTGTTGACTAGGCTTCCGAAAAGGGCCGTCGGGCACCAAAAGGACCATCAATATTCCGCCCGTAAGGGCCAGCGATGAGGTGACCAGCAACACGTATTTCCAAGGATAAGTGGCCGTCATTTCTTTCAGCAAATGAGGAAAAGCGGTACCGACGACCAAGGCCCCTACCAAAAACCCTAGGGATTTTCCAAGTCCTTTTTCATAGTAATCTGCTGCGATTTTCATTCCCACTGGATAGATACCGGCCAGAAAAAACCCAGTTAAAAAACGCAAGACGAGGAGCGAGGCTAAGCCGTTGCCCTCCCAGATAACTCCCAAATTGAATACGGCACCGCAGACCGCACTCACCAAAAACACCTTGGAAGGGGAATACCGATCGGCAATAGAGAGAATAGCGAATAGCAGTGTACCTACTATAAACCCAAACTGAACGGCGGAAGTCAGATGCCCTAAGGCTCCTTCTTGAAGGTCAAAATTATGAACCAGATCGTTGATCACCCCGTTTCCTGCAAACCATAATGAGGTACAACAGAACTGAGAAATCACTATGACTGGAAGTATTAACTTGGAATTTTTCACTGGGTATAGGGTATTGCCTGAGATCAAAGGGCTGCATTTTAATTTATATTTTGCGCACCCTCCGATTACAACACGAACAGGCATTAAAAAAATCCAAAAATCATTTTGGCTGAACTACCAGTAGCGGATCTACCTCTAGACGGAAGCTTCATTTTTAGACGGTTGTCGGTTTAATGATATAATCAAGGATAAAATACTTATCAGATACAAGCCTAGGAGCAGGTAATGGCTATAAGGATAAATCAGGTCGACTAGCTGCGTTACAGAATTAGGTTGCTCACTAATTCTTTCCATAATCCAGCCCAGGGCAACCACCATGATTAGGCCCGCCAAAAAGTTTCTTACATAGCCAAATACGGTGGTTTGGCTTAACATTATAAATGCAGGAACGGTAATCACGATGACCATCAATTGCATGAATTCTATTCCTAGATTAAAACCTAAAACACTTAAAAACAGCTCATAACTATCTAAATTGAAATGGTATAAAGTTTGGGAAAAGGCCAAACCATGTATCAATCCGAAACCCGTTGCGATCCATAATTCTTTATTATAAAACAAGGGTTTAACGGCATGTATGGCGGAAATAAAAATGGATACCGCTATCAACACTTCAATCCATTGAACCGGAAAGTCCTGTATCCCTAAGGTGCCAATTAACAAGGTTAGTGAGTGACCCAGAGTAAATGCTGTGATGATTTTCAAAAGCTTAGTCAAGCTATATTTAATACCACCATAGCCAGCCCATTTCTCATTACGAACCAATAGGCAAGCAGGCAATAAGAGCGTTAGTATAAAAAGCAAATGATCGGTACCCTCTTTAATATGCTGCATGCCATACGACACCATACCCATAAATCCCTGAACACCATCCCCCTTTTCCAAGTGAATTTCTAAGGGATAAATACGGTTGTCTTCGGTATCCACCCGAATGATGCCTATTTCAGATGGCTTGTTCTGTAGCCTACCTTTTTCCCAGTCGTTGCGTATCGATACAAAAGCCACATGGTTGCCTACCCGATGCATGATCAAGTCGTAGTCCAAAGTAAATCGTCGGGTATTTTCTCCCTGTTTAGGGCTTAGTACCAGGCTTACATTCAATTCTCGAATGGGTCTACCACTGATTGCATCCTTTTCTTGATCAAGATGCATGTCTGTAATAGATACCCTCCAGGGTTGTTTAGGGTCAACATAGGCATGGACATGCTTTAGAACATAGGTTTCTAACTCTTCTTTTTTTGTTTGCAGAAGCGTTTCCGGGCTCTCCTCTAAGTTTTGACCCATAGCCAGGCTCAGTTCACTCAGGGGCAATTGTAGTTCTAAGGCCAGCAGCCGTGGACTTATATCCATTACAGCCATAGTCGTTGGACTTTGGTGGGCATATCCCTGGGTGACCACCAAGACCCCTATCATGGTAACAATCAATTGCTTGAAGCAATTGATTGTTAAAAAGGAATAGCTCATAAATTATAATCCGATATAATCTTGATCATGATCGCGGTATACACTGTGATAATGAATCAAAGAGGGATATACCACACCCGTTTGGCAGATAAATTCTATCCATATCCCGGGTCCATCGATTCGTACATAATCCGCATTGGCTGTAAAAAAGCTACTAGACGTACCTGATAAGCCAGAAGAGTTCCCAGAATAGGTAACATAGGTATCGGCTAGATCGGCCGTATAGCGTGCTTTGTAGTTGGCTGCCGTGGATTCATTGAGGTCATCTAGCCATGGGTCCATAGCCGCTAATACCTTCGCTTGAGCGGTAGAACTTAAGGCACTTACCTTCACCCCCAATTTGGTAGCTGGAAAGGTATTGCTGGTTGAACCCGGCACTAACAGGCAGTCTGAGAAGACCGTAGAAATTTTTGCAGCAGCAAGCTCATCCTTCGTGAAAGAGGCTAACATATCGGCCATAACCGCTCTTTCTGTAGCCATTGGCGTGTAAGTGGTACCGGAGGTGGTGAAGGTTATAGGCTCTACCCCTTGATGTGATGGCGTAATGCTGACTACCTCACCCGCATCAAAAGTAACATTGGCAGCATAATGATGCCCTCCCACCTGCAGCATCCATTTGCCCGTAGTGCTTGGAGTACCTAGAAATCCTATGACATAATTACCACTACCATAAGGCCCGCCCGCTGCAGCCGATAAATTATCATCAGACAATGTGGTTTGTATAAATTGATTATAACCTTGGTCCGTTGTATTGCCCATTACCTCCGCTAACAATGCTTTGGCCGCGAGGAGTTGCGTGCTCGACAGCGCACTAAACTTAAGTCCAAGGCGCGTACTACCATTTTCAGGTAAGTTGGACCACTTTTTTGCATTGGTCAGGTTCAGGGAATTTACACTGGTAGTTTGCTGGGTCGTACTGAGTGTCCCGAGATAGTTATTGGCCAAACATACGATTTTATCGACCCCAGTAGAAGCATCACAATCAGAGGTGACCACTTCGGTAATCGTGTCGATGTCTTCCTCTTCTTTATTGCAGGAAAACAGCAAAGAAAAAGCCGCAATAATGGCGATGGACTTTAAATTTGTTACGCTCATAATTTATTTATTAATAGTCATATTCCTGTTAGACTCCAATTTTTGATAGAACCGTCGCCTGAAAACTATTTTTTAAAAAAAATTATAAGCCCTACCCTTTCAACCAATAAACAGTCACTGAGGTGTTAAGTTAAGACAAGCAAGGTCATGGACACTACACCAGTAGCAGGCCATTATTAATCAATATTTTAAATGCCCTAGATTCCGTAAAGGCATCCATCGCTCCAAAATTTTGTCTGTCAAAGTCCTCCCTAAACTGTTCCCAGGTAACGGGTGGCCGATCACCTATTCGCAGCCTAGGCCACCAGTTGTCGAGCCATTGGGCCATAGGAAGGGAAACTTCTATCGCCCACTCCTTTCGTTTATTGTAAAAAACCAACTCCGCTAACCCCTCCTCTAAATCCTCCGTTTCGGGAATGCTGCCTAGCCAAATCACCAGGGCATTGGGACGAACCGTCGAGTCGCTGGTATCGTCGATGGCCTTTTCTATAAACCGACGCGGGACCGTGGTTTTGGGCACCTTAAAGTCGAACCATTTGGATAGGGGGAAATCTAGGCAGATGCCATGCATATAATTGAAAAGGGATTTTCTTAGTCCTTCGCCAAACAAATCGTGATCGGCACCGGTAGGGTCGGCATGCTCTAGGTCATTATTTGCGAAATCACCAAGGCCAGGTCCCAGTTTTTGAACGTCGAATGCTTCGGGATGTAGCCCCACGGGGCTGTGGGCGGTCATGGCAAAGCGGTGCCAGAAGCCCGATTGTACCACGCCATGGTCGAAGAGCTGACGTACCATTTCAAGGGAGTCGATGGTCTCCTGGGCCGTTTGGGTTGGGAAGCCATACATCAAATAGGCATGCACCATTATTCCCGCTTTGGTAAAAGCCTGGGCTACCCGAGCCACCTGGGCTACGGTCACGCCCTTTTTCATGCGCTCCAAGAGGCGGTCGGAGGCTACCTCCAGCCCCCCCGAGATGGCGATACAGCCCGAAGCCTTTAACAACCTACAGAGGTCGGGGGTAAAGTTCCGCTCGAAACGGATATTGGTCCACCAAACGACCGTGATCTTGCGGCGGACGATCTCGATGGCCAGGTCGCGGAGCAAAGCCGGCGGGGCGGCCTCATCCACAAAATGAAAGCCATTTTGCTGGGTCTGCTCGATGATCTCCTCGATACGGTCGCAGAGCAGGGATGCCGTCATGGGCTCGTAGCGACGGATATAGTCGAGAGAGATGTCGCAAAACGAGCATTTACCCCAATAACAGCCATGAGCCAGGGTGAGCTTGTTCCAGCGCCCATCGCTCCAGAGCCGGTGCATAGGATTCACCACCTCAATGACCGACAAATAATCCATCAACTTCAAATCCCGATAATCGGGAGTTCCCGTATCCCGCTGGGCCACATCTTTTTCCTTGGCTCCATTCCAGTATACTACCTGCCCATCTTCAAGAGAAAACACCCGCTTAAGTTCTTGAATGGGACGTTTTCCATCCAGATGCTCGAGTAACAGCTGAAGGGGGGCTTCCCCATCGTCGAGGCAAACATAGTCTACATACTTAAACAGATTGGGTTCTTTCAGCGACCGTAATTCCGTATTGACAAATCCCCCCCCAAACAAGACTTTGATATGGGGATAATGTCTTTTGATAAACTGACCACATTTCAGTCCTCCATACAAATTACCCGGAAAAGGTGCTGAAATGCATACTTCCGAGGGTTGCTGCCGTTCCAGATGTACTTGCAGACATTCGGTCAGGATGGTGGTCAATAGGGTATCCGGGGCACTGAGGGCGCTTTCCATTTCATCAAAATGGGTAGCAGAGCGTCCAAGTCTTTCGGCATAGCGGCTAAAACCAAAATAAGGATCGATGCCCTCTTGAATAAGGTCGCCCAGATCCTCGAGATAGAGCGTGGCCAGGTGGCGCGCCTTGTCGTGAATCCCCATGCTACCAAAGGCCCAGTCCAGATCCTCGAGCTGTAAGAAGCGAGCACCTTCAGGCAGATAGCTCCTATCGCAAATACTATGGGCGAGGGTAGGGTTCTGGTTTTTTAAAAAACGGATGACCGGATCAATGGTGGAGATATAATCGTCTTTTAAAGCATATATTCTGTACGACTCCTCCGAAAGCGCCACATCCGAATCGTCCAGAATTTGAAACATACGTCTTAGGCCCCCCGAAGAAAACAGGGCTAATATCACCTCGATGCCTAAGTCGGCCTGGAATGAGGTCCGGTTTAGGGTATTCAGAAACCCCTTCAAATAGGCCGTAGCCGGATACGGGGTATTTAATTGGGTAAAAGGTGGGGTGATGAGTAAGGTGGACCGTTTCAAATTGTATGCAATTAATTTTGGGGGCAAAGTTACGGCATTTAAGCAGGAATTAGGAAACTTCCCCTCTGTATCCATCGCATTTCAATCAATAACAAAACTGACAGCAACCTAGGATCTTGGGCGCCCTGAAGACGCATAAAAATCGTAATTGCTACTCGACGTCCCGAATTCACAAATACTTAATGCCCGACATTGGTCTGATTTAGGTTTTCTGTGGTAATATTACTGGTTGATATCGAAACGATTCATGAAAGCTATTCACCTATGAAATACCCCTTACTATCTTTATGTTTGCTAGCCATTTGTTTACCAGCGCTAGCCCAGGAACACAAATCTTACCCGGCGAGTCCCTTCCCCGACCGGGTGATATTGGGCTGGAAAGGCGACCCCGCCCATAGCCAGGCCGTCAATTGGCGCACCGACTCCACCATCACAGAGGGGATCGCCGCCATTCACGAAGCCGACGCCTCTCCGGACTTCCAAGCCCATGCCAAAATTATCAAAGCCCAAAATCTACCTACGACCATCGAAGGCAAATCGGTGATGAACCATGAGGTAAACTTTACAGACCTGAAGCCTGCTACGCAATATGTGTACCGGGTAGGTGACGGAAAATACTGGAGCGAGTGGTTTCACTTCACTACCGCTTCCGACAAGGCGGACCCAGTTTCTTTTATCTACTTCGGAGATGCGCAAAACGATTTGCGCAGCATGTGGTCACGGACCATCCGAGGAGCATTCTCCAACGTTCCTAAAGCCAACTTTATCGTTCATGCCGGGGACCTTATCAACCGGGCCAATGCCGATAACGAATGGGGAGAATGGTTTGAGGCGGGAGGCTGGATCAACGGCATGATCCCTAGCCTTTCTACACCTGGCAACCATGAATATTACCGCGACGACCAGAAGAAAGCCTTCGTCTCTCAACAATGGAGACCCCAATTTGCTCTGCCCGAAAATGGCCCTTCAGGATTTACAGAGACCGCCTATCATATCGATTACCAGGGTATCAAGCTGATATCCATCGACTCCCAAGGCGCTATGCTCGATAGCATGTCGATGCTCAACCAAGCCAAATGGATGGAAGCTGTTCTAAAGGAAAACACAAACAAATGGACGGTTGTATTCCACCACCACCCCATCTACTCCACCAAAAATGGTAGAGATAACGACGACTGGAGGGAGATCATGGAACCCCTATATAAAAAATATGGGGTCGATATCGTCCTCCAAGGCCATGACCACACCTATGGACGGGGGATTAACATGCCCGAAGGCCAAAGCCGCAAAAAACCCGACGGCCCTATCTATGTGGTTTCGGTAAGTGGCCCTAAGATGTACGATATCGGACTTCAAAACTGGATGGACCGCGCCGCCTCCAATACCCAGCTATATCAGATTATCGATATTGCCAACGACAAGTTAAGCTACAAGGCCTTTACGGTAACCGGTGAACTGTACGATAATTTTGAACTTACGAAAGACAAGAAGGGGGTGAATACCCTTATCGAAAAAGAGCACACCCTGCAGATGAAAGAGCGGCTAGAGCTCCCTGCCCGACTTCAAAAGCAATTTAAAGATGCCGAGCTGCAGGAATATAACGAGCGATTCAAAGCTTACAAAAAGCGTAAGGGGCTGAAATAAGCCACCCTAAGTTGTAGTAACAATGCCTGCAAGAACATCTATCCTGAGATACACTTGCAGGCATTGTTTTTACTTAAAGGTATCGTAGATGGTGCCTAACAAATATCCCTTGGGATCGGAATCGTATTCCCAGAACATCACCCCCGCCATTTTGTTTTTCAACACATAGTCACACTTCACTTTTACCGATTCCTCCTCGTCATAGCTGATCATCTGTCCCGTCTCGGCATTATAGATATACGGCACTTGGGCCTTTTCGTCCCTAAAGACTTTAAACCCCCGTTGATTCACCAGGCTATCTTTAATATATCCGTAGCCGTCGATATAAGACTTAGCCGTATATGGCATACCCACCACTTGATCGGTCTGAGGAGCTACCGTAAAAGAACGCCCATAAAAAGGCAGACCCATCACCAGTTTTTCTACCGGCACCCCCGCCGCTACAAAGGCTTGTATACAATGATCGGCATTCTTGTTGGAAGAATAGGCATCGCTGGCGTACAAACCGGCATGGTGTACCGATACGTTGGCATGAAACAAATCGTAGGTCATCAGGTTTACAAAATCGAGATACTCGGCCGCCGCTTTCATGTCGGTATGTTTAAGATATTCTTCAAAACCTCCCACGGCGGTGGTAAGTAATTTGGGACTCCCTGTTTCCTGTTCCATGGTATCGAGCTCCTCTCTCAGGGCAGCAAACATCAGGGTATAGTTTTCTTGGTCCTCTGGGCGATATATATTGTCCTCCTCCCCTTCCATGCCTGGGTATTCCCAGTCAATATCGACACCGTCGAGGTGGTATTTTCTAATAATATCAACAGAGGTCTTTGCAAAAACCTTCCGAGAAGAGTCCGTTAAAACGGCATCGGAGAAGTTCTCACTCCAGGCCCATCCGCCAATAGAAATCAAGATTTTCAGGTCTGGATTTTCCTTTTTTAAGGCATTCAATTTCCTGAAATTGGTAGAATCGGTCTTTTCGTTGGTCAAAAAAGCTTTCCCCTCTACGATATTTACGAAGGCATAATTGATATGGGTAAGCTTTTCTACCTGAATACGTTCAGTGTCGAGTAGGCCATGAAAGCCTCCTACATAGCCAATGACGACGGGGCTGGGCCGCTCTTCAGGCTCCTTGGCACATGAACTCATGCCTAGTATTCCTACCAGCGGCAGCGAATACATTAGGGCCTTTTTCAATGCATGATACATGAGAATTGGGGTTTGGGATTATTGAAGCAGCAATTTATTAAATTATTTTAATAAATAACCCCAAGCCGTCCCCTTTCACCCACGGGCTTGGCCTATTCGCCTTGATACACCCGAACATAATCCACCCACATCGTAGCGGGAAATACCAGATCGTCAATTCCCATTTTCCCGCCCCAGTTTCCACCAACGGCAACATTGAGCAACAGAAACTCCGGGGCATCGAAGGGCCACTCAGCCGTAGTACGGTGGTCATTTTCGAAAGTATGATAGACAGCACCGTCCAACAGAAAATCTATTTTATCGGGAGTCCAATCGATGGCGTATACATGAAAAGTATCGAATGGTTGGACGATAGAGGTGGTTTTACCCTTTTGGGTTCCTAATACATGGTTATAAGCTTTGGTATGGACGGTGCCATGCAGTACGCCCGGGTCGTAGCCAACATGTTCCATGATATCTATTTCCCCGCAGTCGGGCCATTTGGTATGCCCAATATCCTGTCCTAGCATCCATATTGCCGGCCAGGTTCCGCGCCCTTCCGGAAGCTTGGCCCTTACCTCTACCCGCCCATAGGTAAATGAAAATTTGTTGGAAGTCGATAACCTCGCCGAGGTATAGGGATGTTCTGCTGACGGTTCTTTTTTGGCTACGATCTGCAAAAAGCCCCCTTTAACCACGGCATTACCGGCCTCAGCGGGGGTATAGAACTGTTTTTCATTATTGCCCCAGCCATAGGCATTGCCCTTAGTCTCGAAGGTCCATTTCGTAGAATCGGGCAAGCCTTCCCGATCAAACTCATCGGACCAAATGAGCTTTTTACTCTTTATTTCGGCCTGGCCTTTCGCAATAAAGCTGAGGCATAAAAGACCTAAAAACGCCACTATATTTTTCATTCGAAAACGATTTTTGGTTTATTTTTTTAGGCAGGATTAAATATTTATCCCATTCTTACCCCAGTATCCCCTCCTTCTTTCAGGGAGATATCGACAGGGGAGTTGCTCTTCCAGGCTCCGCGGGTAAAGTCAGGAATATCGACCGAGTTAGAGCGGTGCGCCACTGAATATTCGCTCAGTGGGCCTACCACACTCCAGGCGGAAGCGTCATAAACGTCCTGATCCAAAGCCAGCCCATTTCTTAGACAATCGATCAGTCGCCAGTCCATTAGGAAGTCCATTCCGCCATGCCCTCCCACTTTTTTGGCGAGTTCGCCAAATCGGGTGATCATTTCGGGCTGGTATTCTTTCTCCAGCTTGGCGAACGCTTCCTTATCCAACCATTGATGGCCCTTAGAAACCCGACCCAGCTCCTCGGGCCCATTGAAAGGATATTTCTGTGCCGCAGCCTTGGTTCCGCTAATCGTATGGTGGCGGGTATATACCCGGGGGGAAGTTACGTCATGCTGCAGCATAATGGTCTTTCCTTTGGCCGTTCGGATGGTGCTGGTATTCATATTACCCCGAAAAGTTTCATTCTGAAACTCCGCAAAGGCAGGATCCTTAGCGGCCAATTGCCGCGCCTCAGCTTCCAACATAAAATCATTGCTGGACATGCTCACCAAATAATCCATTTTATCCCCTCTGTTGATATTCATGATCTGTGCTACCGGACCCAGTCCATGGGTAGGATACAAATTCCCATTCCGTTCATTTTCTCGTAACCTCCACAGGTCATAGCGCTGCTCTTTATCGAAGAGAGATTCGAAAATTTCGTGGATATAAGCCCCCTCAGCATGGACAATTTCACCAAAATAGCCCTGCCGAGCCATATTCAATGTCAGCATCTCGAAGAAGTCGTAGCAACAATTCTCCAGCATCATACAGTGCTTCTTGGTCCGTTCCGAAGTCTCTACTAGCCTCCAGCAGTCTTCCACCGTAGTTGCCGCAGGTATTTCTACCGCTACATGCTTTCCCTGTTCCATGGCATATAAAGCCATGGGTGCATGCAGACTCCAGGGAGTACAGATATATACCAGATCAATGTCATCGCGTTCACAGAGCTTCTTCCATGCATCCACCGACCCCGAGTATAATTGGGGCTGATATTTTTGGCCCTTCAACACCTTTTTAGCCTCCTCAGCCTTCTCTGACCTAATATCGCATAAGGCCTTTACCTCCACATTTTCAAGATGAATAATACGTTTCATGGCTCCCCCACCTCTATTTCCTAAGCCTATATAGCCTATACGTACGGTATCTATCTTGGGCGCTCTATAGCCACACATATTGAAATGAGGGGCTCCCCCTTGCCTGGACAGGATCCCTTGGGGCACCGAGGCTCCTTGTGGATTAAAATTCAGCAACCCTATTCCACCCAATCCCGAAAGCCTTAGAAAATCTCTTTTCTTCATGATCTTTTGTTTACAGTTTAAAATTCACTTCAATATTCTACGGTTCCCCAGATCTAAAAACAAGACGTAAACAGCAAAAGTCAGCCTTTCCACTAGCACACAGGCTACATCGAAAGTATTGACCCTTGTATAGCGAAAGGTAAGATGCACCATTTTAATGCTTGTCCGTATCTCTGTAAAAAGTTTCGACCCTGGACCTGTGTTATGGAATCGGAACCTAATAATTCATTTTGGATGGCGCATTGCACCCTCACCATCTACACTTTGTCCTAAATATTCTTTCCGTAACACCACTCTACAAGTTTACGAAGGAATGGTAAGCATTCGCAGCAAATGACCTTAAAAATTATGAAGAACGATATTGAAAATAAAACCTATGTAAATTGACCGGATCAAATCAAAACCCCTGCAAAAAAGTTCATAAGCTCATGTATTGATTGAATTAACCTAAAAATACACTGCCCAACAACAGGCAAAAATATTGGCAGGGATAGAAGTCAAGGTTTGTACGACTATGGTTCGATTCATCCGTTTTTGTTCTGCTACAAACGTAAGATGCCGATGGCATCCTTTCGGCAATATTTTCAAAATATTCGATTTGAATTAAAATTCATTGCCACATTATCCCAGCGGGATAAAATGTTTATTGAAATACAAACCATGATTCGTCTATTACGATGCCGTAGGTATCGGACATCTCAGTTAAATGCTTAATCCGTGTTACTCCACAACATTTGGTCTTGATCCAGTAAAGATGGATCAACCAACAAGTTTGGGGGGGTGCTGAATATTTACTTTCTTTGGGTTCACTTTAACTTTTACAGCCCTGAGCGAGTCCTATACTTTCCTGGTTCGTGCCCTTTTGCCTGAAGGTGTTCTCGATTTTTTTGATGTTACTAAAGTCCTTGAATCTACCGTAGGACTGTTTATATATCTTGAAGAAAAAAAACATTGCTCCTGAGCAATATAAAGACCAAAAAGTCGAATCTAAGGGCTTCCTCCCCGAGATTCAAATTCAAGACTTTCCTATTCGAAATCAGAAGGTTATGCTTTGTATTAAGCGGCGCCGATGGGAAGTTAAACCTGGCAATGAGATCATCTCACGAGACTGGAAACTAGTTCAAAAAGGAACGCGAATTACATCGGAATTCGCGGCTTTTTTAAAAGGTATGTATTGATAACAACCCCGTCAGTTGCTTTCAACTAGCCAAATTCTTCCATTTAGATGGTCAACTTTTACAGCAGCAATACAAAGACCATATTAGTGACTTCCAAGACTGGGATCAGAAGGATCATGCCCCAGAATGGATGTTATTTGAAGAAAATTTAGGCAGCCAGTTAAGTATTGACGAAACCGCCTTGTCTAATGGAGAATTATATACCATCGTTACCAATAAAGCCGCTAAGGGTAGAAAAGGATCCTTGTTAGCGATGATAAAAGGAACTCAAGCTGAGATAGTTATATCAATTTTGAATAAAATATCCCGTAGCAAACGTTGCAAGGTAAAAGAGGTGACCTTGGATATGGCAGCCAATATGAAGCGCATCGTGAGTCAATGTTTTCCTAAGGCAAGCAAAGTCATCGACCGCTTTCATGTCCAAAAACTAACCCATGATGCCGTTCAAGAGGTTCGAATTAAATACAGATGGGAGGCTTCGGACCGCGCAGGTTAGATGCAGAGAGTCAAGCAATTAAGATAGCCAAGCAGGCCAAGCAACGATATCAGCCAGAAATACTATCGAATGGAGACACCATAAAACAACTTTTGGCTAGGAGCAGGTACCTTCTCTTTAAGCACCAAGACAAGTGGACGAGCTCACAAATACAACGCTCCAGGCTATTATTCGATCATTATCCACTCATTCAACAAGCCTACAAGTTATCAAGCCACCTGGGCGTTATTTTCCAAACGAGCAAGTCCAAGCCTGTGGCCTTTAAAAAGCTTGCCTTGTGGTACAATCAGGTTGAAGACAGCGACTTAGAGTCGTTCAGGACAGTATCTAGATCGATCCAGACCCATTATGCAGACATACTTAACTTCTTTGTCAATCGAAGCACCAATGCCTCTGCTGAGTCCTTCAACCGTGCGACGGTCCGTGCTAAAATAAAGGCCTTTAGAGCCACATCTCGTGGGGTCAAAGATGTCTCATTTTTCCTATTCAGACTATCCAGGTTATATGCATAATTTCGTGAAATCTCTCCCCCCAAGAAAATCGTTTGATCCTTGATCCAGTAGAGATCTGTGGAGACATAGATCAAAAAAAAACCTGCTTAAAAAAGCAGGTTTTTAAAAATGTTGAAAGTGCAAACGCACGGTTTTGTGACCCATAGGGGAATCGAACCCCTGTTTCAACCGTGAAAGGGTCGTGTCCTAACCGCTAGACGAATGGGCCGACTGGTCTCCTACTTCGCGCGTTTTTCAACACTTTTTTTCACTTTCCGATTCCGTTTCGCCGAATCGTGGTGCAAATATGCACGGTTGATTTTTAATATGCAAACATCTTTTGAAAAAAATTTTTATCAAATTTCTTTACCCCCTCAAATACAATATTTTAGCCTGAAAAAAATTTTAAAAAATAATTTTACCATAATAATCCCGACACCAATTTTTACTTTTGAGCAGTTTCAATGGAGACGAATCTCAAAGCGCTTATGTACAAATTCTCAATACTATTTCTTTGTTGGCTGACTCCCCTATTCACTTCGGCCCAAGGTCCTACCCCTGAGTCTTTCTTAGGCTACCCCAAAGCGAGTAGGTTTACCTATCACCACCGCATCATAGCCTACTATCAGGAGATGGCCCGACAGCACCCTACCCAGATGCAGCTGGTCGAGTACGGGCGAACTCCCGAAGACCGCCCTTTGGTGGTAGCCATCCTGACTTCCGAAAAAAACTTTGGCTCCCTAGAAGCCATTCGCAAGAACCACCTGTCTCGCATAGGGCTCTTGCCTAGCCCCAGCAAGGACCCCGATATCCCCATCGCTTGGCTAAGCTATAATGTCCACGGCAACGAGGCCAGCTCGGCCAATACCAGTATGCAGGTGCTCTATCGGCTGCTGGACCCTACCAATGCCGATTCAAAGAGAATCCTTGATCAATCGATCGTCCTGATCGATCCCTGCAGCAATCCCGATGGGTATGCCCGCTATACCAACTGGTACAATGGAGTCCACAGCTCTCCTCCCGACCTTACCTCTTTCTCCAGGGAGCACCGAGAGCCATGGCCCGGCGGCAGGTTTAACCACTATCTTTTCGACCTTAACCGCGACTGGGCCTGGCAGACCCAGCATGAAACAAAAGCGCGCATCGCACTCTATAACCGATGGATGCCTCATATCCATGCCGATTTCCATGAAATGGGCTCTAATAGGAGCTATTATTTCCCGCCAGCGGCGAGGCCTTTTCACGAGGCCATTCGGCCATGGCAAAAGGAATTTAATGAATGGATAGGCACTTATTGTCGCAAGGCTTTCGACCAGCAAGGCTGGAGCTATTTCACCCGAAATGAATATGACCTGTTCTTTCCCAGCTATGGGGACACTTGGCCTACTTTCAATGGGGCCATCGGCCTCACTTTCGAACAGGCGGGAGATGCAAAGGCAGGGCTAGCTCTAGCACGGCCCAGCCACAGGGATACACTTACCCTAGCCGACCGTATGGAACATCACCTCACGAGTAGCTTTGCTACCCTAGAGGCCATGGTGGATGGAAAGGAAACGCTTACCAAAAGTTTTGAAGAATATTACCGTCTGGCTGCCCAAAAGCCCGAAGGCCTCATAAAGACCTATTTGATAAAGTACACCGGTGATAAAGCCCAGCAGGAGTACGTAGTCCAATTACTTCAAAGACAGGACATCCAATATGGTCGCCCTAAAAAGACCCAAACCTTAAAAGTTACCAATATAAACGACCATCAGGAAGCCACCATCCTAATAGATAGTACCGATATGCTGGTGAGCGCCTACCAACCCAAATCCAACCTTATTCGGGTGCTATTTGAGTCGCAGCCCGCTTTGGAAGATTCTTTAACTTACGACCTCACGAGCTGGGGACTGGGTTATCAATTAGGGTTATCGCTTTTTGCCAGTCAGGAAAAGATTGAGCAGCAGCCTTGGCCTGAAGCTACCCCCATCCCCTTAGAGCTTGGGAGAAACCCCTATGCTTACCTCGTCGATTGGAAAGGGCTAGGATCGGTAAAGTTTCTGTCGGAGGCACTACAAAAGGGGTTGTTGATTCACACCACCAATACGGCCCTTACCATAGAAGGGCGAGACTATAATGAAGGAGCCTTGATTATCACCCGAAATGGAAACCCTAAGAAAAACCTCGCCGAGACGCTCTCGGCAATGGCCGTCAAACACGGGGTCAAGCTACACAGTACCACCACAGGATTCGCAACCAAAGGAATTGACCTAGGCCATGATGATATACTGGCCATCAAAACCCCTAAAATTGTTGTGATAGCTGGGGAGGGCATCTCCCCTACTTCCTACGGCGAAATATGGCATTATTTTGAAACGCAAATCCAGTATCCACTGACCACGGTACCGCTCTCTAGTTTAGAAAAAGTACCGTTCACCGAAATTGATGTCCTGATTCTACCCAACGGCGATTATACTCAAGACTTCTCTCCATCGACCTATAGCAAGATACAGGATTGGGTGATACAGGGGGGCAAGCTCATTGCGATGGAAAGTGCCACTGGAATTTTCTTAAACAATTCGGAACTGGGTCATACCAAAAAAGAGCCAGAATCGGTCATACCCCCCAACCCTTTGCAGCCCTATAATAAAAAAACCAGGACAGCCATCAGTCAGACGACACCAGGCAGTTTTTTCAAGGTGGATTTCGACCACAGCCATCCCATGGCTTTTGGTTGGGAAGGACCCTATTACGCCTTAATCAGACAGGCTTATCAAAGGAACTTCCTTAAGGACGGCTGGAACGTGGGGTATCTTAATGAGGACAATTACCGAGCCGGGTTTGTCGGAGCCGACTTGGCGCCCCAGCTGACCAACACCCTACTTTACGGAGTCAAGGAAGTTGGCCGGGGCTCCATCATTTTTATGATGGACGACCCACTTTTCAGGGGCATGCTTTATAAAGGCCAAATCCTCTATGGAAATGCTGTCTTTCGGTAAATGGCGGCCTACTTTTAGTTGGCCAGCAAGTAACGTAAAGCGAGTTCGTAGCCTTGCAAGCCCAGTCCACAGATCATCCCTTTACAACGGCTGGTCAAAAAACTATGGTGACGGAACGATTCCCGTGAATGAATATTGGAAATATGCACTTCGACGGCCGGGGTGGTTACCGCAGAGATGGCATCGGCCAAAGCCACTGAAGTATGGGTCAAGCCCCCTGCATTGATGATCATGCCATCGAAATCGAAACCTATTTCGTGGATTTTATCGATAATGGCCCCTTCGTGGTTGGACTGAAAATAATGTAAGGACACGTCCTCATATTGACTAGACAAGTCTTGAAAATATGCCTCGAAGGTTTGGTTTCCGTATATAGTGGGCTCTCTTTTGCCCAACAAATTAAGATTCGGACCGTTAAGGATCAGTATCTTTTTCATAGGATATAAGGTTAATGATGGTCTTACTATAAAACTTACCAGGATATGTGGCAAAGCTACATCAAACATTTTAAAAACTACTTGCAATTAGAAAGGTCCTTTTCCGGTAATTCTATCCAGGCCTACGTGCGCGATGTGGAGAAGCTTGCCGAATACTGTTCCTTATTTGCCCTCCCCAGTAGCCCAACGCAGCTGACGGACACCCATATAACGGGTTTCCTACAATATATATCAGAACTGGGCCTAAGTGCTCATTCGCAGGCACGTATCTTATCGGGAATTAAAGGATTTTTCAAATATCTGTTATTAGAGAATGAAATCGTGGCCGACCCCACCGAGCTCATGGAAGCCCCTCGACTCCCCCGGAAGCTCCCAGATGTCTTAGAAGTACATGAGATACAAGAACTGATAGACCAAATAGATCATTCCACTCCGGAGGGCACTCGTAACCGCGCCATCCTGGAAGTTCTCTATAGCTGTGGCTTGCGGGTTTCCGAGCTCACCGGATTACAGCTTTCCGATTGCCATTTCGACACTGGCTTTATAAAAATAATAGGAAAAGGCAATAAGACCCGACTCGTGCCTATTGGCCAAGAGGCCGTAAAATATTGCCAAATTTATATGGAACATATTCGAAAAAACCTCCACATCAAAAGGGACAGTGAGAACATCCTCTTTCTGAACAAACGTGGAGGACAGCTCACGAGAGTAATGATCTTCATCATTATAAAGGACTTATGTAAAAAAGCGGGGCTGAACAAAAAGATCAGCCCCCACACCTTCCGCCATTCGTTTGCCACGCACCTCATAGAGGGCGGAGCCAGCCTTAGAGCCGTTCAGGAGATGCTAGGCCATGAATCCATCATCACTACCGAAATATACACCCATCTTGACCGCGACTACCTGAAGCAGATCATCAAGGAATTCCATCCTAGAGGCTAGAGATCACTCGATTTCCTTCATCAGTGAATCTAGGTTAAGGCTGTCAGCAGCGCTGTTAGCTGCAGGCAGAGCCCCTGGCAAAGCCGCTGGCAAAGCCGCTGGCAAGGCCCTATTCAATTGTTTTTTCTTATTCCAAGGGGCAGTGGTACGCTGCGACATATCGTAAGAGATAAATACAAACAAGGCCACAAAAAGAATGAGAACGACAATAAATATTTTCCTATTACGATTACCTTTTTCCATTATTACAGTCCTTCTCTGAGTTGTTTTGGGGTCATATAAATTTTAAAATTTCCGGAGGAGTACGATATCTCCGCCCAGGTGGCCACCTCAAACTCCAGAATGACAATGCCTGCCTTCTTCATGGAACCGATATGCCCTGGGGACAAATAGTCGGCAAAAAAACTAATATCCGGATTATGGCCAACCAATAATAAACTAGTGGCCGGCTCGGGAGTCTCGTTAAGAGCATGCAAATACCCCCTGGAACCAGCATCATAAATGTCTCGATCCTGGATAATCGCCCGGCTATCGGCGCCTATTACCTGAGCTATGAGCTCGGCAGTTTGTAAGGCCCGTGCTGCACTACTGCTCATGTACACCTCAGGGCGATACCCCAAGTCCATCAGCCAATGAGCCATAGTCTGCGACTCTTCTTTTCCCTTCTCCACTAATCTACGGTCAAAATCACTTCTGGTAAGACTGGCATCTTCGGCCGTAGCATGGCGTACCAAAATGAGTGTCTTTGTCATTGTAAAAAATTGTTTTAAAGTTTAACCCACCAAAATAATCATTAGTAAAGCATATATAGGCATTGATAATCAGCAGCATGCCAAATCACAGATACACCATGGCAAGTTACTTAGGTACGAAATTTTACCGTTCAATGGTACGAATACCCCTTTGAACCAATATTATCTATTCACTTAGATCAATATATACTTAATTTTGTTATGATTTAAAATAAGAGAAACCATTCCAACCACTGATTTATGTTACAATTCCTTAAATATGTACTTGCCACCATGGTCGGCATATTCGTATTCTTCTTCATTTCATTCTTTATCCTGGTAGGAATCGGCGCGGCACTTTCCTCAGACGACAAAGTAACGATTGCTGAAAAATCGGTATTGAAGCTCGACCTCAACCGTCCCATCCATGAGGTGGGTGTCGAAAACCCCTTCGCCGAATTGGGTGGACCCTTTGGAAACAACGAAAACGTTTTAGGACTGAAAGATATAATAGAAGCCTTAAAGAACGCACAAAAAGATGAAAAAATTAAAGGCATTTATCTGCAAACCGAAGGGCCACAAGCAGGCTGGGCTTCATTGGAGGAAATCAGAAATGAACTGGTATCCTTTAAAAAATCGGGAAAATTTGTGGTTACGTATGGGGAAACTTATACCGAAAAAGGCTACTATCTGGCCTCTGTGGCGGATAAAATTTTCCTGAACCCAGCCGGGGGGATGGAATGGAACGGCCTTTCGGCTGAATATAGCTTTTTGAAAGGCACCTTCGACAAGCTGGATATCAAGCCTATTATATTTAGAGTGGGAGAGTTTAAGAGTGCTATAGAAATGTTTTCGCGTAGCGACATGAGCGAGGCCAGCAAAAAACAATCCTTAGAACTTATTACCGCTATCAACGACCATTATATCGACAATATTTCTAAGTCAAGAAATATCCCTACCCAAATACTAAAAGGGCTAGCGGACTCCTTGGCGATAAAAAATCCGGATGATGCCCTAAAAAATAAATTAGTGACTCATTTGGGCTATTGGGATCAGTTCGACTCCTCATTACATAAAGACTTGGGATTGGACATCAAAAAGAAGATTAGCTATGTGGGTGTTGAAAAATACCTAAAAGGGGCCCCCACCAATACAGAAGGTGACTATAATCAACGTATCGGTGTCCTGATCGCCGAAGGAGAAATCAATTCAGGAGATGGTGGCGATGAAACCATAGGATCCGAAAAATTTATTACTGAGCTAAAGAAGGTGCGTGAAAACGACAAGATCAAGGCGGTGGTGATCCGGATCAACTCCCCAGGGGGAAGCGCATTGGCCTCGGATGTGATGTGGCGGGAGATAAAGCTAACGGCCCAAACTAAGCCGGTCATCGCATCGATGTCCGATGTAGCCGCCTCGGGAGGCTATTATATGGCCATGGGCTGCGATACCATTGTAGCACAACCCAATACCATCACCGGCTCTATCGGTATCTTCGGGATGATCTTTAATGTAAAAGACTTTATGGGCAATAAGCTGGGCGTTACTTTCGACGGCGTAGGCACCAACCCACACGCCGACTGGCCCACTGCCACCCGCGACATGACCCCCTTTGAAAAGGATATGATCCAGAAAAGTGTAGAAGAAGGCTATGCCACCTTTACTAAGAAAGCGGCAGAAGGTCGCCATATGTCCGTAGAAAAATTGAGAAGCCTGGCCCAAGGTCGGGTATGGTCGGGAGTTGAAGCCAAAGAAAACGGCTTGGTCGATATCCTCGGCAGCTTGGACGATGCCATAAAAATTGCCGCTAAAGCCGCCAAATTGAAGGAAGGCGACTACCGTGTCCGCTATTACCCAGAAAAAAAGAAACCATTCGACGAAATCATGAATAAGTTAATGGGCAATAATGAAGAACAAGCCATAATGGATAAACTGGGAGATATGGCCACTTATGCCAAGTTATTCCAAAGACTTACCCGCATGGGTGGGATACAAGCTCGTCTACCTTATGAGCTAAACATACAATAATACCCCATTAGTATTCCGTACGGCCCGAAAAGCAAAATGATAGCCAATCGACTTCATTTTGCTTTTCGGGCTTTTTCATGCGATTAACTACCTCATTAACCTTATAGATAGAAGTAAATTTGCTTTAGAGGCTGTTTTACCCCAAACCCGTACCTCAAATGACGGTTCTCCACCCAGGCAACGACTCCTCGAGTGCCATTAGCGTATAGTTCAAAAACCGCATCCATGACCAAATATTAAAATAGTACAACAAATAAGAAATATAACGACAGTATTCTAACTGTTGCTGAACCAATCACTTGTTGTACTTTTAGTATATTCATAGGATTTTTCTAATATAGTACAGCGAGATAAAAAGAACTTTTAAAATACCAAGCCTCTCCTATTGACTTTAATACGGGTTCTTGAGTAGTTTTGACATGTCGAAAGAGAAAAAGACGCTAGCAACATAACAACTATCGCACCATTCGACAGTAAATTAGAAAAGTACAAACATTATCAATATTCACTCCAAAATTTTAAAATTATGAAAAAGTTAATTTTTAGCCTCGCATTATTGATTGGTTTAAGTGTATCCAGTTTTTCATTCGCTTCAGAGAAAAACGAAAATGCAGCAGCAAAAGTTGAATTAGCTACTATGGGTGGCCTTAAATTCAAGTTATCTTTGAGCAGTGTGTCAGAGAAGTCTTCTATGGCTATCAAAGATAACTTCGGTGAAGTTCTTTACAGAACCAATCTTCCAAAATCAGACAACTACTCTAAAATATTTGACTTCTCAACGTTAAATGACGGAAACTACATCTTCGTGATCAACAACGGTGGCGAAATCGTTGAAAAGCCGATCACTATTGAAACGCATACTACACGTACTGCCACTCCTGCAGAACTGTAAGATTCAATGCTAAAATTAAAAAAGGGCTGGAAATTTTTCCAGCCCTTTTTTAGTATATAGCCCTAATCAACACTTTACGCCTATTGGTCCACTTCATTACGAACGATCAACACGGCGTGTTTTTTGGGAGCAATGGCCACACCATCAAGTTTGGCATAAGCCTTAGTAAATTCGGCACCAAAATAGAGGATAATAGAAGAATAGTAGATCCAGGTCAATAAAATAATGATGGAGGCCGAAGCCCCATATGTTGCGCCGAGATTGGACTTGCCCAGGTAAAAGCTGATACCGAATTTGCCCAATAAAAACAAAACGGCTGTAAAGCCAGCTCCCACCATACACTCTTTCCAACGAAGCTCCCCGTCAGGCAGCACCTTAAAGATTACCGTAAATAAGGCTGTAATGACTGTAAGTACCAAGGCTAGGTTCATCAGATAGAAAAATATGACGGAAGCCTCCGAGAAATAAGCTTCGAGCTCGGAGCTTAGCACCTCCACAATGGCGTTGGCTCCAAGAGAAACAATGAGCAGAAAACCCAGAGTAAGTATCAACGAAAAAGAAAGTAGGCGGTTTTTCAGATAGGCAAGCCAACCTTTTTCTGGCTTAGACTTAATAGACCATATGTAGTTAATAGAGTCCTGCATTTCGGCAAATACCCCTGTGGCACCTATCAGAAGCGTAGCTATTCCTATGGCCGAGGCCAATGTAGACTTGTTAGAGACCTGGGCATTCTGGATGATCTCCTGGAGTTGCTGGGTAGCAGCAGGCCCTACGAGCCCTTGCAGTTGACCGAAGAGTTCCCCTTGAATGGTACTCTTTTCCATAAAAAAACTTAAGGTCGAGATAATCACCAACAGCATAGGCGCCAGTGAAAAGATGGTATAGTAAGACAGGGAAGCACTTAATTTGAGCCCCTTGTCATTTAGGAATTCCGTAAATGATTCGGAAAGTAGAGAGAAAAATGTCTTAGCAATTTTCATAGTGTAGTAGGATGGTTATTAATTTTCTTTGAACCGAAAGATAACTTAATATTATCGTGCCAGAAAGTGATAACGGCCTTTTATGTACCAAAATGCGACAATTAACCTAAGGCAGAAAAGAAAAACCAGCTGGTATCAGTTACCAGCTGGCTCAATAAGGACGGCCCCTTGGGCATGCAAACTACTTACATGCTCCAGGCCGTATCTGTTTACTTTTCTATGGACTTTATAATAATAAGCCAGCCAAAGTAGCCGACATATAGGAAGCCAAGGTCCCCGCTATAAGGGCCTTAAAACCTAACCGTGCCAAATCGGCTCGTCGGGTAGGGGCCAACTCCCCTATACCACCTACCTGAATAGCTATAGAACTAAAGTTAGCAAAACCACATAGGGCAAAACTAGTGATGACAATCGTTTTATGATCGAGGGTATCTTTCATTTTGATCAGATCAAGATAAGCAACAAATTCGTTGATCACCATTTTGGTACCCATTAACGATCCGGCGGCCTCTATATCCTTACTAGGCACCCCCATGGCCCAAGCAAAAACAGAAAATACCTTTCCCAATAGGAAGTTGAAACTTAGTTGAGGAAAGGCAAACAAACCGCCTACCAGACCTAAAATATAGTCAAATAGAGCCACTAAAGCTATAAAACCAATTAACATGGCGATCACATTAAAACCAACACTTAGCCCCTCACTAGCTCCTGCCGCAACGGCATCGAGTAAGTTGGCATGGGTCTTCTTGATCTCCAGCTTTACCGCACCTTTGGTATTGGATTGCTCGGTTTCAGGAAACATTATTTTTGAAATCACCAAGGCTCCAGGAGCAGCCATGAGGCTGGCTGCTATCAAATAAGGAGCCGGAACGCCAAGGGAAATATATACGGCCATCACTCCACCAGCAATACAGGCAAAGCTACCGGTCATAGAGGCCATCAGCTCCGAGTTGGTCATGTTTTTAAGGTAGGGCTTTATCATAATCTGAGCCTCTACCTGCCCTACGAAGGTACTTGCCACATTGGACACGGCCTCGGCACCACTTACCCCCATCACCCAGTATACTCCTTTGGCAATGGTAGATACCACCCGCTGCATAATACCTAAATGATAAAGCATATTCACCAAGACAGCCACAAAGATGATGGTAGGAATAACTTTAAAGAAAAAAACGAAATCATTTCCTGGACCAAATGCCTTCTGCATCAGGTCGGAACGCACCAAGGTTCCAAAAACAAAGTCGGCTCCCTTGTCAGAAAAGGACAATAGTTTTTGTACTTTTTCTCCTAGCCATTGAAAGACTGCCTGCCCGGTATCGGTCCTCAATATAAAAACCGCTAATCCAAATTGCAGTCCCAGACCTACCCCTACTGTTCTGTAATTGATGGCTTTTCGATTATTGGACATCGCAAAAGCTATTCCTAATATCAGCAGTATGCCTAGTAAACCTGTAAATCTTTCCATGCCTTATTTTTTAGCGCTCATTTTCCAAGGCCGCAAAATAACGAACAAATTTATAGATCGCCGCATGGGATACGAAAACTATGATATTTATTAGATAAAATGCCTGTTTTTTTACTTAAAATATAACTATAACCAGCCCCATTAGGAGGACTTTCGGTAATTGAACAGGGCCCAGGAATTAAAGAACACGGCAAATAATGCCATGATCAGAAAATGATTCTGGAGGTCGACCCAATTGCTCCCTTTGAGCACCACCCCACGCATCACCTCAATAAAATAGGTAACCGGATTAAGGTAAGCGATCACTTTGGCCCACTCGGGCATGCTATCGATAGAGGTAAACAAACCACTCATCAACAAAAATATCATCACAAAGAAGAAGGCGACCGACATGGCTTGTTGTTGTGTGTCGGTATAGGTCGATACCAACAAGCCAAAACCTAAGATGGCTACCAAATACAAGGCCAAATAGGCATATAATAGCAGGAGGCTACCCACCGGGATAATATGATAAATATAACGGGACACCACCAATTGTCCTATGCTAAAAACTACCATACCAATCACCCAGAATGGCACCAGCTTCCCAATAATAAAGTGGTGCTTACGAATGGGTGAAACGTTGATCTGCTCGATCGTCCCTATCTCCTTCTCTTTTACAATATTTAGGGCCGACATATAGCCTCCAATCATGGTGACCAGAAAAGCCAAAATGCCTGGTACCATAAAAAATTTATAGTTCATATGGGGGTTAAACCAGTTGGACGAGGTCACAATAATTTGGGAAGAAGGTGCTGAGGCGCCCTTATTTCGTTTTTCCTGGTTTAATTCTTCACTAAAATCGCCAATAATACGACTCAGGTACGAAGCCCCCACATTGGCTTTAGTCCCATTGATCGCGTTTACTGCCAGAAACAACCGCTCGACACCTTCCCTTTGGAGGGTATTCTCAAACTTAGCAGGTATTTCTAAAACCAGATCGGCCTCATCAAGGGCGATCATCCGATCGCCTTCCCGGTACGAATCCATAAAACCTGTTAAGCGAAAGTAGCCCGTCGCATCAATCTTATGGGTCAGTCTACTTGAAAAAGCGGAGCGGTCGTGATCTACGACCGCAATATTAATATTCTTGATTTCGTAATCGGCTGCCAGCGGCAAAACGATGAGTTGGATCAAAGGCATTCCAAACAACATGGGCAAGAGCGCCTTATTGCGAAAAATTTGCTTAAACTCCTTTTCCAATAAAAATAAAATCGTTTTCATATCCTTTCAGTTTATGTATTATAACCCCACTACTTTCCAATTTTTGGGAAAAGGGCTACTCCAACCGAATCTTGAACTTACGCCAACTGACCACTAATAAGAAAATAGTCATCCCTACCAGTATAGCCGTCTCTTTCCAAATAGCGGACAATCCTAGTCCCTTAATCATAATGGCCTTGACGATTACATAATAATAGCGAGCGGGCACCACATGAGAAATTACCTGCAAGGGAATAGGCATATTTTCGATCGGGAACATAAAGCCTGTAAATAGCATGGTAGGTAGCATCATCCCCATCAATGACAAGAGCATAGCTGCCTGCTGAGAGTCGGTGACCGACGATATTAGCAGGCCCAGAGATAGTGAAGTTATAATATAGATGGTACTGATACCAAACAGAAGCAGTAGACTCCCATTGATGGGCATCTCCAAAAGCACCACGCTCAGTACTAGAATCAAAGTCAAATTAACAAGCGACAATACCAGATAAGGGATGGCCTTGGAGAGAATGACCAATATGGGCTCAAAAGGCGACACCAACAACACTTCCATGGTACCTAGCTCCTTTTCCCTCACGATAGAGATGGAGGTCATCATTACGCAGATCAACAATAGGACCAGTGACATCACCCCTGGAACAAAATTCGGCGCTCCTTTGAGTTGAGGATTGTACAACATACGCATCACAGGGACGATTCTGACCTCGGGCCGAACTTGAAGATTTCCCTTCTGGTCCGTTTGAAAGTCTTGGATGATATTATTCAGGTAATTAGTAATCGTATTAGCCGTATTGGGATCCGAACCATCGGTTATAATTTGTAAGGTAGGCTCCTGTTGCCGAGCCAAATCCGCTTCGAATTGGGCAGGTATTACCAATACGAGCCTAGCCTGGCCACTCTTAAAATGCCCTTCTATTTCGGCCGGATTATGGAGCATGGCCGCTACTTCGAAATACTTGCTAGCCTCAACCCTTTGTATAAGCCGCTTAGAGGCTCTGTCGCCGGCTTGGTCATATACCGCTATTTTGGTATTCTTAATCTCGTTGGTAAGCGCAAACCCAAAGAGCAATATCTGAGCAATTGGAAGTCCAAATAACAGCAATAAAGATTTTCTATCACGAAAAACGTGATAAAACTCCTTCGTTATAAAGGCCTTCATCTGGACCAGCAATATCTTTATAGTTGCATTCATGATAGACTTACTCTCTGATTATTACTTATCAACGGTTCTATTTTATCATTAATCCGCTCTTTGGGCGCCTCTGGCCAATCGATAAAACACTTCTTCGATGCTGTTGACACCAAATTGCTCTTTTAGATTCTGCGGGCTATCTAAGGCATCCATTCGGCCGTCGACCATCACCGATACCCGGTCGCAATACTCGGCCTCGTCCATGTAATGAGTCGTAACAAAGATGGTTACTCCCCTTGCTGCCGCCTGATAGATAAGGTCCCAAAATTGCCTCCTGGTTACCGGGTCGACGCCACCGGTAGGTTCGTCGAGGAACACGATTTTAGGGTCGTGGAGTACGGCCACTGAAAAGGCCAATTTTTGTTTCCATCCCAAAGGCAAGTCCCCTACGAGTGCCTTGGCTTTCGATTGCAAACCCAAATCGGCCAATAACTGATTTCCTTTTTGTCGGATACCCTCATAACTTAACCCGTAAATACCTCCGAAAAAGCGGATATTTTCTTGAATGGTTAGGTCCTCATAAAGCGAAAATTTTTGACTCATATAGCCAATATTTTTCTTAATAGATTCCGCCTCCCGATACACATCGTAACCAGCCACCGATGCCTCACCGGAGGTAGGCTCCAGCAAGCCACACAACATACGCATGGCTGTAGTCTTCCCTGCCCCATTGGCACCCAAAAAACCAAATATCTCTCCGGCATATACCTCAAAAGTGATATGATCGGTGGCTACAAATGTTCCAAATTTCTTGGTAAGGCCGTTGGCTCGAATGGATATCGTGTTGGTCATGATGCAGTTTTTAGTTGCTTTTCGGACTTCATCAAATACATAAAACAGTCTTCGATACTGGGCTTCACCTCCATAAAAACTACCTCTTGGTGTTTTTTGTCCTTCAAATAATCTTTGAAACGCCTAATGGTACTTTCTTCTTGATCCAAAAAGGTAAGATGTAAATATTCGCCAAATGCAAAACAACTCTGTGTTCCATCAAATGCCTGGGCATCGCACAATAGGGAATAGGTAGCCTTCGCCTTAAGGGCAAACAACCGGATGGGGAATGCATCTAGAATACCCTGTGGTGTATCTATTTTCATGATGCGACCTTCCTGGATCAGGGCTATACGGTCGCAGAGGGTAGCCTCGTCCATATAAGGGGTCGAAACCAAGATGGTAATTCCTTGCTTCTTTAGCTTGGCAAGCATTTGCCAAAACTCCTTGCGCGACACCACATCCACTCCGGTGGTAGGCTCATCGAGAAATAACACGGTAGGCTTGTGAATCAAAGCGCAACAAAGCGCCAATTTTTGCTTCATCCCCCCTGACAATTGTCCCGCTCTACGGTCCCGAAAAGGCGCAATCTGGACATAAATATCATGGATCAGATCCATATTTGCCTGTACCGTCGTATTAAAAAGGGTAGCAAAAAACTCGAGATTCTCAGCTACGGTAAGGTCCTGGTACAAGGAGAACTTCCCGGGCATATACCCCACCCTATTTCGTAGGGCTTTCACCTCCGTTGCAATGTCCAGACCATCCACTACGGCTTGTCCTATATCGGGGACATATAAGGTGGTCAACACCCGTATCAAGGTCGTTTTCCCCGCTCCGTCGGGGCCAATTAACCCAAAAAGCTCCCCTGGCTCCACCGTAAAGGAAATATCCTCAATGGCTGTGGTAGCCCCCTTGTTAAAGGTCTTGGTCAAGGCTGTACATCTAATGCCCCGCTCTACTGTAGCTTCCTCCATGCGTTCTTAATTTTTTTGTCCCAACGTGCAATAGGGCTATAAAAAACTCACTTCTCCGTACATACCTATTTTTAAGGTCCCATCATTGGGCACCATTATCTTGATGGCATATACCATATTCGCTCTTTCGTCTTTGGTCTGAATCGTTTTAGGGGTAAATTCTGCCTTGGAACTAATCCAACTCACTACACCCTCGTGCTGGTCATAATCCTCCTTGTTGGCATCGGTCCATACCTGAACCTTCTGGTTAAGCTTGAGGCCGGAGAGTTGATCGCCTGTTATATAGGCTCTAAGCGTGAGCCTGGACAGATCGGCCATTTTATAGATCCCCTTTCCGGGCAGGGCCATTTCGTTGGCATATATAAGCTGGTCCAAGACGGTCCCCTCCATAGGACAGCGGAGGGTACACTTGCTCAGCTGATCGTCTATCTGTTGTACTTGCGACAACAAGGGTTCACGTTCGCTCAGGAGCCCTTTGGTTTGGGTATTCAGCACCGATCTTTGCGCCAAATCTTGATGACGCACTACCTCCAACTGCCTTTTAAGAGCCTCGAGTCGACCATTGATTTCGTCGAATTGTTGTGGGGTAGCCGCTTCTAACTTCAACATATTTTGGACTCGATTTTTTTCAACCTCCAGCGTTTGGATCTGACTTTCGAGCACCAACCGTTGCTTTTGAAAGGCGGCCGTTTGGACACCAATCTGCGGCAGCTTGCTATCGATCCCTGCCAGCTGCGCCAGCAACTGTCGTTTCTTCAAATAAAGCTGAGTACTATCGATATACCCTATAATCGAACCCGATTTCAAAAGCTGTCCTTCTTCTATGTGGAGCTGCGTAATGATCCCACTCACTTCGGCAGGAATGATCACCTCCTCCGCCTCAAACACGCCGGAAGCATCATACGTTTTATTCTGGCTCTGACAACCCATCAGGACCCATAATAATGCTCCAATTGGCCCAAGTTTTAATAATGTTTTCATATACTGGTCATTTTAAAGTAAAACCTCACTCGAAAAAAAAGGCTGTACGGGCTACTGCCCAAGCGTCGCCTGATGATTGTATCCATTGAGTAAAAACTGTATTTGATGATATTGGTAATTTTCTCTGGCGACCCCTTCGGCATTCAAGTCCCGCACATAGTCGGATGGAAGCTTCACGCCATTCGCCAACTGACTGGCCGACACATCCTTAACAGATTCCCGTAGTGTGATAAGCTCTTGGTCCGAAGCCAAAAGGCTCAACCATTTGCTCCGCTCTCCCTCCTGTTGAAGCAGACTTTGATGGGTTCGAAAAAGGAACAATTCCCGCTGCACCTCCAGAGAGGCGAGCTTATTACGCAAGATCTGACGTTCCCCCTTCAGGGTATACCCCGCCGCTATGGGCCAACTAACTCGAAGCCCCCCAATGCCATAAAAGCTAAAATCGTTCTTCAAAAAATTCAAAGCTGGCCTGCCATACCCTCCCTGTGCGAACAGTTGGGCTTTGGGCCTACTCTTCACCAGCAAAAGCCTACCCTCAGCGGCAATTACATCCTTGGTAGCCTCTATGCCATCCAATTCGGGACGGGTCACTTGGCCTGCTATAAAGGAAACCGGGGGTGGTGTCTGTAACACTACCTGCTCCTGAAGCTCTTCGCCAATATAGTGTGCGAGCATCTGCAAATATGCGCCACGCATGGTACGCTGCTCCATGGCATTCTGCTCCAACTGAATAAGTTCGGCCCTGAATACATCGGCATGAGACCGTAAGGCGGCCCCTTCGGCAATGGCTCCTTGAACCTGCTCCAACCCACGCTGCAAGTCCTTCCTCCGCAAATCGTTGACCAACAAACAGTTGTCGATCAACAATATTCCAAAATAAAGCTCATTAACGCTCCTTCGGAGCTGGTAGAGCTTCGTCCGTATATCTGCCTGCTCTTGCTTAGCCTTGGCTTCGGCCAGTTTGGTCTGTCCTACCACAGCGCCCCCATCATACAGCACTTGAGTCACCTCTCCATATAGTTTGTATTGATCCTTGCTAATGGTTGGGATTTCCACTCCGGGTATGCTGATCGGAAATCCGGTCACCTCCGACTGGTAGCTGGCCTGCCCATAAAGATTGATTTGAGGCAATAACCCCTTTCTCGCATTCTCTATGGTGTATCCCGCTGTGCTGGCAATCAGCCCTTGCTCCGCGATAAGGGGATAGTTTGCCTCCGCTTTAAGATAACAGCCCGCCAGAGAAAGAGAATCGGGCTGGGCTTGGACGTTCCACCCCCAGGCCATTACCGCTATGGTGTACATCATCTTTTTCATAATCCACTAATTTAATCAGTTACTTTAATCATTTGATTAAAAACAAAGCAAAAAAAAGGCCTAATCAGCCTTTACTTGAAGCATGGCTTCCACCCATAAAGGGATCATTTTTTTCCTTACCAACATCATTTCTCTATAATTAGCATCTTCGACGCCCACCACATTCTGTATAATAGGTTTGACCACAAACGGAAACACCACCATGCCCAGTAAGTTCATCAAAATATGTACTGGATTGATGGGTTCAATTTCGCGCCGTTCAATGGCTTCCCTAAGCTGTTCCGACATAATAGACCCTTCAAAAATCTTAACGAATCGTACGCGTTGAAACATTTCCAATGGATTGCTTCGAATTTCACTTAATATAAAAATAGGCATATCTGGCTTATCCAGGAACAAGTCTATATAGTTCTCAACCAGTAATTTAAATTTTTCTTGATACGTAGTCCTAGCATCGGTGGTTACCGACTCTATGCTACATAAAAATTGCTTGAGATTGTCGGCCATAATGAGCTCAAAGAGCTTTTCTTTGCTCCTAAAATAATAGTTGAGCAACGCCAAATTGATCCCAGCCTCCTCCGCTATATCCCTGGTCTTGGTGGCTGCATACCCCTTTTGAGTAAATAACTTATGGGCAGCAGCTACTATCTTTTCCTCTGTTGATGTATTTTCCACGGACATATTCCTGATTTGGTCTTATGATAACGAGACAAAAGTAAGACGCAAAACAGAATTAAACAAAAAATTTAAACAAACGTTTAAAACAATTTTATAAACCCACCGATTCCATTCGAAAGGGCACTCTTATAAGCTAGCCATATGGCGTTGATGAAGGGCCGTTTCCGTTTTAGGCACCCATCGGCCATTTTTCTTTATAAAAACATCTATTTTTTGAAAGTTCTGCCTACGATCCCCATCCGGGGTCTGATACACGATCTGAATCAGGCTATTCCTCACGGCCACCTTGGTGTCGTCGTAGAAGCGTATGGCTTCGCTATTGGGAAGGTACTGAGCCGACTTAAAAGTACCCAACCTGTTATCGACATGCTTACTAATGTCGACCAGCGCCAGGTTAGAAGACGGCAGGGAAGCACTAAGGGAAATAGGCTCATGGAGTGCCGATGAGTCGGCCTTGGCTTGGTGGAGGGACCAGTCTGGTACACTTTCCGACTTCATTCCGTTGGTGGCGGCCTTTTCTTGAATGCAACAAGCCAATAAAAACACAAGGATGATGCAGGCGATAACCTGTTCTGTTTGTAGTGAAATTTTCATAGCTAGGGGTGAATAGTTGAGTCTAACAAAGATTCCAAATTTTTGCAGCAATTAATAGGGTAAAACTACCCGATTTACATCCACTTACACAAAAAAAGGGTATGAGACAAGCCCATACCCTTCTGATCTGTAACTAATTACAAACTAATATGCCAAAACTGGAGACAACCATTTTTCTATTTCCTCCAAAGGCATGTCCTTCCTATGGGCATAATCCACGACCTGATCTTTGTGAATTTTTCCTACCGGGAAATAGCGACTCTGTGGATGCGAGAAATACCAGCCACTAACGCTACTGGCCGGATACATGGCGTAGCTCTCCGTTAGCGTAATCCCTATTTCTTCGGCACCAAGCAGATCGAAAAGTTTTCTTTTTTCGGTATGATCTGGGCAAGCAGGATAGCCAGGTGCCGGACGTATTCCCTTGTAGCTTTCTTTAATGAGTTCTTCATTAGAAAGTTGCTCGGCAGTATCGTACCCCCACAATTCCTTCCTTACCCTTTCATGCATCAATTCGGCCAGGGCTTCGACCAACCGGTCGGCTAGGGCTTTCACCATTATGCTATTATAATCGTCGTGATCACGTTCATACTTTTCCAATAATGCCTCGATACCAATCCCGGCCGTTACGGCAAACCCACCAATATAGTCGGTATGACCGGACTCCAGAGGTGCCACAAAGTCGGACAGGCAATAATTAGGCAAGTTTTTAGCCTTTTCACTCTGTTGCCTCAGGTGATGCAACACGGCCATATTATCGGCGATAAGCTCCCCGGGATTTATTGCGGAGGGTTGCGAAATTTTATATTCAATATGTTGGTGCGAGCCATGGCGTTCACAAGCCACTTCCTTGGTATGCTGTTCGAAGTGATGCAACATAATATCGTCTTCCATGGAGTTGGCAGGCCAAAAACCAATCACCGCTTTGGCTTTCAGGGACTTATCCTTAATAATTTCTCCCAAAAGCGTTACGGCCTCGTTAAACAAGCGGGTGGCCTCAGCTCCCACAACCTTATCTTCAAATATTTTGGGGTATTTACCATGCAGCTGCCAGGTTTGAAAGAAGGGCGTCCAGTCGATATATTTGGCTATGTCATTCAAATCGTAATCATCGTAGACCCTCGTGCCTAGAAATTGCGGCTTTGTAGCTACAAAGTCAGACCAATCGATCTTGGTTTTATTCCCCCTGGCTTTATCGATCGGAACATGGGCTTTCACTCCCGATCTTTTGGCGTGGTCTTCGCGTAGCTTGGCGTATTCCGATTTGATATCGGACAGCACCTGGGCTTGGCTTGCATCGCTTTGGATGAGCTTGCCCGCTACTGGAACCGACCGAGAGGCATCCAAAACGTGGATCACAGGCCCCGAATAGTTAGGATCGATTTTCACGGCCGTATGAATGCGAGAAGTAGTAGCCCCACCAATTAGGAGCGGCAAGGTCATATTTCTCCGTTCCATTTCTTTGGCCACACCCACCATTTCATCCAACGAAGGGGTAATCAGGCCAGAGAGTCCAATGATATCTACTTGATGTTCCACGGCCGCGGCTAATATTTTATCGGTTGGCACCATCACACCAAGATCAATAATTTCATAATTATTACATCCTAGAACTACCCCTACGATATTCTTCCCGATGTCGTGCACATCGCCCTTCACGGTGGCTAAGAGAATACGACCCGCAGTGCTTCCTTCGGCTTTTTCGGCCTCTATAAAAGGTTGCAAATAGGCTACGGCTTTTTTCATTACCCGGGCCGACTTCACGACCTGTGGCAAAAACATTTTCCCTTCGCCAAATAAGTCACCTACAATACCCATCCCATCCATGAGGGGGCCTTCAATTACTTCTATTGGTTTCTCAAATAAGTGCCTACATTCCTCTACATCCACTTCAATATAATCGGAATTACCCTTCACCAAGGCAAAAGATATCCGTTCCTTTACGGGAAGTTCCCTCCAGCTCAAGTCTGGCCCGGTTTGCGTTTTTCCTTTATCCTTCACCGTTTCGGCATAGGTCACCAGCCTTTCGGTAGCGTCAGGTCGGCGGTTCAGCAATACGTCTTCTACCAGCTCGAGAACATCCTTTGGTATTTCGTCATAAATACCTATTTGACCGGCGTTCACGATCCCCATGTCCAAACCTGCCCGAATGGCGTGATATAAGAATGCGGTATGAATGGCCTCTCTCACGGGCTCATTGCCCCTGAAGCTAAAGGACACATTGGACACTCCACCAGATACTTTGGCATGAGGCAGATTCTGCTTGATCCAACGAACGGCATTGATAAAGTCTACTGCATAGTTGTTATGCTCCTCCATCCCGGTGGCTACCGTGAGGATATTAGGATCAAAAATGATGTCTTGCGGAGGGAAACCCACTACGTCCACGAGGATTTTATAGGCCCTTTCACAAATTTCTATACGTCTTTCATAATTATCGGCCTGTCCACTTTCGTCGAAAGCCATTACTACGGTAGCGGCACCATAACGCAATACCGTCCTGGCCGATTCAATAAACTTCTCCTCTCCTTCTTTTAGGGAGATAGAGTTGACTATCGATTTCCCTTGCACACATTTCAAACCCGATTCTATCACTTCCCATTTGGAGGAATCGACCATTATGGGAACTTTGGAAATATCGGGTTCGGCGGCAATCAGGTTTAGGAAGGTTTTCATAGCCTCTACCCCGTCTATCATCCCCTCGTCCAAGTTGACGTCGATGACTTGAGCGCCATTTTCAACCTGTTCGCGGGCAATGCTCAGCGCTTCATCGTATTTTTCTTCGCGGATGAGTCGGGCAAACTTCTTAGAACCGGTTACATTACAGCGTTCACCGATGTTGACAAAGTTGGAAAGTGAATTGATACTTACGGGCTCCAAACCCGACAATTTCATCACTTGGGAGCGATCAGGGATCGTCCGAGGCGCATGCTTACTGGCTACTTCGGCAATGGCCCTGATATGGTCGGGAGTGGTACCGCAGCAGCCCCCAATAATATTAATGAGCCCATCCCCAAGGAAACCATCGATTACCTCCCCCATTTGCTCCGGCGACTCGTCGTATTCCCCCATTTCGTTGGGTAAGCCAGCATTGGGGTGTGCTGAGGTATAGAAGGGTGACTCGTTGGACAGTATCTGTACATATGGCCGCATCAAATCGGCCCCTAGGGCACAATTGAGCCCAACGGATAATAAGGGAAGGTGCGAAATAGAAGTCAAAAATGCTTCGGTAGTCTGTCCTGAAAGCGTACGCCCCGAGGCATCGGTGATGGTCCCCGATATCATAATGGGCAACATCCCTCCTTTGGGTATACGCCAGGAAGGCAAATGCTCCACCAGACCGTTGCGGGCATCTACAAAAAACTGATCGATGGCAAAGAGTGCCGCTTTGGCATTCAGCGTATCGAAGACGGTCTCTACCAACAGCAAATCGGCTCCACCATCGGTGAGGCCTTGAACTTGCTGATAGTAAGCCGCCACAAGTTGATCGAAACTAATAGCCCGATACCCGGGGTTGTTGACGTCGGGCGACAGGGAGGCCGTTCGGTTAGTAGGCCCTATAGAACCCGCCACAAACCGGGGCTTTTCGGGCTGGGCCAAGGTGAATTCGTCGGCTACTTCACGAGCCAAACGAGCTGATTCATAATTTAACTCATATACAAACTCTTCCATACCGTAATCGGCCATGGCGATGGTCGTACAAGAGAAGGTATTTGTTTCGGCAATATCGGCACCCGCCTCGAAATAGGCGGCATGAATCTCTTTGATCACTTCTGGACGTGTCAAAGACAGCAAATCGTTATTCCCTTTTACATCATGCGGCCAGTCCTTGAAGCGGTCTCCCCGGTAGTCGGCATCTTCCAGTTTATATCGCTGGATCATCGTACCCATGGCACCATCCAGCACCAATATTCTACTCTTGAGTATTTCCCGAATATCAATCTGTTCCGTTTGAATCATCTTGCTAATTTTTATTGGACAAAAATTCTGCCGGTCTAAATCTTTTAGAGGCTACTAATTTTCAGGACAAATTTACCCTTTATAGATGTTTTGTTCAAAAATTTTAAAATAAATAGACTTTTACACTACAATGAGTTATATTAGTAATTACAATATCTATATTCAGGAAACTTTCAAAGTATTTTAAGATATTTTATCTATGCACCAATTAGACCAGACCGACACTAAGATCTTACATTTTTTGCAGGAGGATGCTACATTAAAAACGAGGGAATTGGCCGAACGGCTCCATTTGTCCTATACTCCGGTTTATGAAAGAGTAAGGCGCTTAGAGAAAGAAGGGATCATTAAGCGGTATGTGGCGCTCGTCGACCGGGAGAAAGTCGGCCGTAAGCTAATGGCTTTCTGTAATATCGCTCTGAAAGAGCATTCGAAGAGTATGGGAGAAACGTTTGTCAAGGCCATTATAGCCATGCCCGAAGTCATGGAATGCTTTAATATTTCGGGGGATTACGACTTTTTGCTCAAGATTGTGGTGGAAGATATGTCCCAGTATCAGGAATTTCTCATGCAAAAATTGGGCTCTCTCGACAATATTGGAAGCACCCATAGCCTTTTTGTAATGGGGGAAATTAAGAACTCTACTTTATTAGAAATGAGTGAGCCACAAAAATAAATACGGTACCAAAAAATTCAGTACCGTATTCCAACTTACCCCTAACAAAATTTATTTTCTTTTTCGCTTATGGATCATTTTGGGAATTTCAAGCTCCTTATTGAATGAACCATCCGCATTAAATAATATCACTTTTTTGGATTCTTCAGAGCCGATCACCACCAGGTATTCACCAGCTTCGTTGGTACCTGCCTTGGCGGGTGTAAAGTCGGCATAGGTCTCGGTCAAATAGGTAGTAATTGCAGTCGGTAGGGCATCTAATTCTACTTTTATCAAACGAGCCCTTTTAGCATGAGACTTTAATTCCTCTACAAAGCTACCATCCGCAGCAAAGAGCAGGCCTGTGGCGGTCCCATCCGCAAGACTCAAAGCCACCACCGTTTTGCCTTCCGCATTTTGACCAGCATATTTGATTACCGCTTCTGAATAATTCGTCTCCAAATATTCGGTAATGCTCGTGTTCAAGTCCTCTGCCGCTACTTCGGTCAGCTTGCCCTTGCATTTATATGAAGTTACCGAGTCGCTAGCCACCCCATATCGTGCCGCCGAATAATCTAAAATGTCTGCATCTGCTTCAGTAGATTCTACGGCAGAAACACTGTTCGCGTCTTCCTTACAGCCCGTAAGCACTATGCCTGTAAACAAGGCCATCATCATTAGCCATTTTTTCATAAAAAATCAGTTTTAGCGTTTGATAAAATTAAATCATCCGTATCCACCTTACGCCATGCCCCTTTCGCCTGTTGCAGAAGTTTTAAAAAAAAATAATTATTTTGTTCTCAGTTAAATACTTTGCAACATATGGGAGCTATTTAGCGTATTTTTATATTGAATACATCCAATCCCTGACAACTCATAATTTATCATTTTGCTATTTCGAAAAAACACATCATTTGATGAGAAGGATTTCGACTCAATCGTCGCTGCTTGCATGGCTAACAACCACCATGCACAGCGACACCTATATAAACAATATTTCAGTTATGCAAAGAGCATTTGTTTACGGTACACCAATACGGCAGAAGAGTCGGAAGAGGTGATGAACGAGGGTTTTTTTAAAGTTTTTAAAAATTTAGAAAAGTATGACTCCACCTATCCTTTCAAAGCCTGGCTGCGCACCATTATGGTCAACACGGCTATTAGTTATTACCGAAAGCACAAAAAACATACAGAAGAAGTCATTTCCTTAGAGGATGCTCCTTATCCTCATTTTGATGATGACGTGATAGGTCAAATTACGGCTGAGGAGATTTTGCAGCTCATACAAGGGATTAAGCCCGTCTATAAGAACGTTTTCCTGATGTATGTGGTGGATGGATATAACCACCGGGAGATTGCCGAGATATTAGAAATAAATGAAGCTACAGTACGCTCTCATTATGTGAGGGCGCGGGCGCGGCTACAACATTTGATCAAACAAAATTACCCCAACCTTTTTCCGACTGGTTGGCCCATAAAGACATTTAAAGGCAATGAAAACTGATAAATTTGAAAAAAATATACGACGCAAGCTAGAGAGCCTTTCGCCTGAGTTTCAAGAGAAAGACTGGACCTCTATGCAGAACTATCTTCAAGCGCAATCCCCCCCCACCTTTTGGCAACAGTATCGGGGTTGGGCAGGGTATGCAGCGGCGGCATCGGTGGTGTTGCTCTCCGGTATACTTTATGCTTTCCAGTTGCAAAAAAATCTTGAACTCACCCAAGAAGTGCAGTCCTTAGAAAAGCAAGTAAAGGCCATACAGCAGTCGCCGCCGGTCCGAATCGTGGACACGGTGTATATCGTAAGGCAAGAGCCCTACTTGTCACCACAGCCAAGGGCACTGCCCCCCTATGAATCCGCAGGCCCCTTGCCAAAAGACCCAATTAGGATAGCAAAGGTGGAGCAAGATAGTGCTACCGAACCCGCTATTTCCCTTTCTGAAACAGGCATTACGAAGATTCCTGAAACCACCATGACGCCCCCACTAAAAACGGAGGAATACACTAGCCAAAGTAATACGGCAAGTCCAGAAGCTACCTCGGCGAATTCTACGGATTATCTGGCGGCAGTTAAGGAAATAGAGTCGGTAGGGCAACGTGCTATAGTGGACCCTGCCAACCGAACTTTTCGGATGGAGTACGCTCTTCGGAGTAAGCTGACACCCAACCGGGTAAAAATGGCCCTGGCTCCTTCCCGACAGGAATCTACAGCCCCTGCACCCTCCGATAAGTCCATTAGGCTCGCCAAGACAAGCCAACCGGAGCAGGCTCTGTCTGGCAAGCAAGTAGAGAAAACTGAAAATACCATCCCAAAATTACCTATAAAACAACCCTATCGGTTTGGTGCTGGATTCGGTTTTGAAGGGAGTAGCCAAGTGACCTCCGCAGTAGCCGAAGTCCAAATCACGAAGCAATTCTCCATTTCGACAGGGGTGTCCTGGCTAAAATCGAAACCCTTGAATTTTATTAATGAAAAGGTTTTTAAGGAAAAGAACAAAATGGATTTCAAAAAAGAACATCCCAACAAGATTCCTTATACCTTCGAGTTGTTCAATATTAGAATGAGACCCAATGTCGTTCAAATCCCGCTTACGGTGGCATTCAGGAAAAATATAGCTAAAGACTTGCATTACTATATCAATTCGGGGGTACAATTTACGGTATCGGGACGGGATAAATTTGAATTCGATATGTTGGCACCAGGCCCCAACTACTCCAATGAGTACTATCGTAACGGATTTTCTAATAACAAGAAGCTTCCTTTGGTCAACAACATGAATGTGGGAGTTGGTATGGAAAAAAGCTGGCACCCATTCATTATACAAGTTGAGGGATATGTATTTCACTATTTCACCCCCTTGTCCCCCTTAAATAGCAATACAGGCCCTGGTATAAAACTGAAGTTGCTCTACCAAATTGGCAAAGATGCCTAAGCCAATAAGTATTTAGACCAGGAATTAGTTTTGGGATTTACTTATCAAAAAAGCTATTTTTGGTTTTTTAAATCCTTTAAATAGTAAAAATTGAAATACGCAGCAATCGATATTGGGTCTAATGGAGCCCGCATGCAGATCTCCTCGATACTAAACGATGAGGGTCGCGTACGCTTCAAGAAGGTAGAGTATGTACGGTTTCCTTTACGCCTAGGCCATGACGTTTTCACAAAAGGTGAAATCTCTGCGGTAAGTGAAGACCGGATGATCAAACTCATGCTGGCCTATCAACTTTTAATGGAACTTCATGAAGTCGATGATTATATGGCTTGTTCCACTTCTGCCATGCGGGAAGCAATAAACGGACATGAGGTACGCGATAATATACTTCAAAGAACTGGCATTCATATCCAGATTATTGATGGCAAAAAGGAAGCTGACTTGGTCAATAATGTGGTCGTAAAATCACTAGGTGAAGGACAGTTCTTGCATATAGACGTAGGTGGAGGTAGTACCGAACTGAATGTATATCGCGATCACCAGCAAATCACCTCCAAATCCTTTAAATTGGGCTCCGTAAGGCTGCTCGAAGGTAAAGAATCGAAGGGATCGTGGCAAAAAATAGAAGAATGGATTCGTGCCAATGTGGACTATAGCCAACCCATTCAGGCAGTGGGTACTGGGGGAAATATTAACAAGCTTTTCGACCTCTCATCCAAACTCACTGAAAGCTCTACCAGCTTGTCGGAAATAATCCGGATGAAAGAATATATTTCTCAATTCACTTTGGTAGAGCGAATCAACAAGCTCCAACTCAATCCTGACCGAGCCGATGTGATAGTTCCTGCCGGAGACATATATACTTCGGCCATGAAATGGGCCGGAGCCGAAATCATCCATGTGCCCGACGTTGGCCTTAAAGATGGTATGCTTCAGATGTTATATGACAGAGCCATAGCAAAAAAGAACAAAGTAAAATAACTCAGCTAAAGTGCCAAGATCTTCTGCCTCCTTGCGAGGATTGTACTCGTAATGGGCTGAAGATACTTGATGCTCTTTACGCCGTGTGGATCTTCACGGGTTTATGCTGTTCGTCGAGAGCCACAAAGGTAAACAGTCCTGAGACGGCCTTCTCCCTGCCCTCTTCATACATTTGCTCAATATAAATATCGACTCTTACCTTAATACTGGTGTTGCCCACCACCTCAACTCGCCCTACGAGCTCGATAATGCTACCCGCAGGGATAGGTTGTGTAAAATCGATACGATCGGACGATACCGTCACACAGCGAAGGCGGGTAAAACGCGTTGCCGCCATAAAGGCTACTTCGTCCATCATCGACAAGGCTTTGCCGCCAAAAAGGGTGTCATAATGATTGGTATCATTGGGGAATACTGTTTTAAAAACACTTACCTGACAGCGATCAATTTTTTGTTCTAAGGAGCTCATAAAGCGTAAAAATCTACCGCAAAGAAAATTTCTCTCCTGTAGATTCTATAAAATAGGTTAATAATATAATTAGGAGGCCATTGCCCCCGATTTTGATGGCAAGTTAGGGTCAGAAATCCTGTTTTGCAATGCAATAGCCTGTAAGGTCGTTTTAAAAATCCAGCCCACAGCCAATTACCTGAGCCGCCCCCAAGGCCCTATTCATCGTGATAGCATCACTCAAGGATACAGTGTATCGCTATTTTCAGACCGATAGGTTAGCAGGTTCGTCAATAAAAAGGTTGATTTAGCGATGGGGTCTCCACTTAGCCCTGCCGATTTCGGTCTGCTCGGAATATTTACGTTAAAAAAACATTCGTTTTACCAAGGTCAACCCTAACTTTACGGAATAGAATAAAATTCTCAATTTCTTATATATTCAATTATAAATTCAGATGGAATACCGTATAGAAAAAGACACCATGGGCGAAGTGCAAGTACCTGCCAACGTATATTGGGGAGCCCAGACCCAGCGTTCGATTCAGAACTTTCCTATCGCCGCCGATATTAATAAAATGCCTAAGGAGATCATCAAGGCGTTTGCTTATCTAAAAAAGGCTGCCGCCATCACCAACCAAGAGGCCGGAGTGCTACCAGTAGAAAAGAGTGAATTGATAGGCAAAGTCTGTGACGAAATCCTTACCGACAAGCTCAACGACCAGTTTCCTTTGGTGGTGTGGCAAACTGGCTCCGGCACCCAGTCGAACATGAACTGCAATGAGGTGATCGCCTACCGAGGACATGTATTACAAGGCGGGGCGTTAACCGACAAAACGAAAGTATTGCACCCCAACGACGACGTCAACAAGTCCCAATCGTCCAACGACACCTTCCCTACGGCCATGCATATAGCGGCCTACAAAATACTAATAGACACCACCATTCCTGGCATCACCAAGCTCCGGGATACGCTCAAAGCCAAGGCGGAGTCCTTCCGCAATGTGGTCAAGATAGGTCGTACCCACTTTATGGATGCGACACCTTTGACATTGGGACAGGAGTTTTCGGGATATGTGTCCCAGCTAGACCATGGACTTAAGGCCATATACAACAGTTTGGCACACCTTTCTGAACTAGCGTTGGGTGGAACGGCCGTAGGAACGGGCATTAACACCCCTGAAGGCTACTCCGAAAACGTGGCTCGACATATCGCCGACCTTACAGGCCTACCTTTCGTTACGGCCGAAAACAAATTTGAAGCCCTAGCCGCCCACGACGCCATCGTAGAAGCCCATGGCGCACTCAAAACGGTAGCCGTTAGCTTGATGAAAATCGGAAATGATATCCGCATGTTGTCCTCAGGCCCCCGGTCGGGTATTGGTGAGATTTACATCCCCGACAATGAACCCGGAAGTTCCATAATGCCCGGAAAAGTAAACCCAACCCAATGCGAGGCCATGACTATGGTAGCGGCTCAGGTAATGGGTAATGACGTCGCCATTAGCATCGGAGGTTCCAATGGCCACTTCGAACTCAACGTGTTTAAGCCTATGATGGCCTACAATTTCCTTCATTCGGCTCGGCTTATCGGCGACGTATGTGTGGCCTTCAACGACAAATGTGCCGTGGGAATAGAGCCTCTTCACGAAAACATTAAGAAGCACGTGAATAACTCCTTGATGCTAGTGACGGCGCTAAACACCAAAATAGGATATTATAAAGCCGCTGAAATTGCACAAACGGCACATAAAAACGGTTCGACATTAAAAGAAACGGCCGTAGCACTAGGCTATTTGACACCCGACGAATTTGACGAATGGGTACGTCCAGAAAATATGGTAGGGAAAAACGACTTTTAAACCCCTTCCTACTTCTCCCACGGCGCTGTGCAGGACATAGGGCCGTGGGAATATCCAAGCACCAACAGGTTGATTCCAGATTTAATCCTGAACACAAGATGAATATAGGGAAAGCACTGCTGGCACCACCGTTACAATCCAAGCCCGTTGCCATGCAAGTGGCCCAGTATGCAGCCCAAGGGCCTGAGCACTTTCAAGAATTGATGGATTGCTTTCTTTCTGCCGATCCTCTATTGGCCCAGCGAGCGGCTTGGAGTGTGGGTTTTGTGACCGACCTCAACCCCTCCCTCATCACCCCTTTCGTAGGCACACTCGTAGCCCAGCTAAGCCGAACGGATGTACATCAGGCGGTTGTGCGCAATAGTGCACGCATACTGGCGGAACAAGAAATACCGGAAGAATACCATGGGCAACTCTTAAACAGAAGTTTTGAGCTCGTAGCCTCCAACCAGGCGCCCATTGCCGTAAAGGCCTATGCCCTTACCATCCTCCATCATTTGTCGACCAGCTACCCAGATATTGTCCCGGAACTAGAGATGATAATACGTGATCGGATGGAGTTCGAAACGGCTGCATTTCGATCTAGAGGAAAAAGAATTTTGAAATCTATAGCCAAAAGTGGCTCCCGCTAAGGGGTGCTCGGCGACAATGAAAACGGCATGGAGTCAGCCGCTGCCCCCCATTTTTCATTAGGCACTTTTCCCATTTTTAGGACCAGCGTCCCCCCTTCCAACAGTTGTGCGTGGGAAAGGAAAGTTCGGTTATACGCTTTCCCATTCAACTTAGCCGATTGGATGTATATGGCTTCATCAGAAACACCTAACGCTTGTATCGTAAACTTTTTCCCATTGGTCAAGTGGAATTTTGTTTCCTCTAACACCGGACTGCCTAGTACATACTCCCCCGTGCCCGGAGCCACCGGGTATAGTCCTGCCATACTAAAAACTAGCCAAGCGGACATTTGGCCCCCATCTTCATTACCACTTAGCCCCCCTGTAGAGGTATCATATTCTTCACGAAGTGTTTTGTGAACCCACTTCTGGGTTTTCCAGGGCTGCCCGGCATAGGCATACAGATAGGCTATCTGATGGTTGGGTTCATTGCCATGCCAATAATGCCCTTGCTCAAATAAAGTATCCAGTTTATTAATAAATGCTTCGCGGCCACCCATCTGTCGTTGGAGTCCAGCCATATCATGTGGAACGTACCAGGTATACTGTGCCGGCGACCCTTCGGTAATAAAACTGACCCTCTTGGCAAAGGGATCGAAATTACTGCTCCAACGTCCATCGGCATGGCGCCCACGGGCATAGCCTGTCGACGGGTCGATGACGTGTTTGTAATTCAGGGCGCGTTTTCTTAAAACTTCGGCATCCTCTTTCTCCCCTAACCCTTGGGCGAGCACCGACAAGCAGAAGTCGTCGTAAGCATATTCCAAAGTTCGCGACACCTGCTCTCGCTTATGAAAGGCTTGCCATACACTATCCTCCAAGGGCACATAGCCATATTTCAGATAAGAATCCAAAGCCCTACGCCCCATACCCGAAGCATAACTTTTGGCGTCGGTATTGACTTCAAATGCATTCTTTTTAAGGTACTTATAACCACTCTTAACATCGAAATTCCTAATATTTTTAACATAGGCATCCGCCATTACCGACATCACATGGTCCCCTACCATGGCGGCTGTGTACTGATTCCAACAGGGGAAAATGGGCATCCACGTTCCCTGTTCCGCCTTTTTAACTAATGATTGCATCATATCTCCCGCCATTTTAGGCTCTAGTAAGGTCTCTAAAGGCATGGAAGCTCTGTAGGTATCCCACATACTAAAGTCGCAATAATAGTGGAAGCCATTGGCCTTTTCGATAGGCGTACCACCCGCAAAGGAAGGGTAGGTACCGTCTACATCCGAAAAGAGGCGAGGTGACAGCTTGGTACGATACAAAGCACTATAAAACAATTCTTTATCCTTTTCGGTACCCTTTATTTCCATTTTCCCTAAAGCCGAATCCCATGCCTTTTGCGCCTTATTTCTTATCTGAGAAAAACTCATATCGGATAGCTCTGCCTCCATATTCCTACGAGCCGCTTCTAGGCTCGTAAATGAAGTTCCTACCCGTACCGTGACACGCTTGGTGGTCGCCCCAAAGCCTATATAAGCCCCCAACTTTTCCCGTTGCCCTTTGCCCAAAGCCGACTTACTTCCAGGCGCTAGGGCGTCGTTAGTCCAAGTTCCAAACTGGGTAATGGGCTGATCGAACTTCAGGACAAAATATCCACTAAAACCTGCCGGCTCGCCCGATCCTTGGTAAATCCGATGGACCGGGTTATAACCTACCACTTCGCCTTTTTCCTTATTCACCTCCACGAAGCCTTCTCCCTCATCGCTATTAGGCTCAATGACGATAAACGCCTCCTTTTCTCCAGGATAATCGAAAGTCATTATTGCTCCTCTAGCGGTAGCGGTGACAGACGCTTGTATATCGTACCGATCCAGATGCACCGAATAATAATCGGGGCCAGCTTTTTCTGATTGATGGGTATATTTAGAGGCTCTTTCTTCAGGATCGGTTAGCAACTCGCCCGATAAGGGCATCACCGTCAGGGTACCATAGTCCTGAACACAGGACCCATTGAGCCAGTGCGTCCCACGAAACCCTTGAAAAATCAAATCGTTATAATAATAGGGAACAATGCATTTGGTTTCAGTCGCCCGGCTTTGAGGTGTCCATTGGGTCATGCCATTGGGAACTCCCACCGCAGGCATGGTTTGGCCTTTCAATTCGCTACCGGCTTCGCTATGCGACCTGGCACTGGCCGTGTTGGAAGGTGCCGTGCCTATTAGGGTGTTTACATATTGATAAGGCTTCTTCTGCGCATGGGCGTTCAAATGGCCCAAGAGCAAAAACAGATAAAGACAAAGTTGGGGTAAACGTACTTTAGACATTATTAATATCGATATAGTGGGGCCCCTTAAAGTCCATTTAAGAGGCAAGGAAAGCGAATGGTACCTATATAATCGCAAAAATATTCATAACTTATTAAAAATAATGATAAGTTAGCGAGTCATGTCTATAATGACGAGTATTTATTCTAATTCCCCTTTATGAAAATTCATATAATCGATACCGGTTTCTTCAAACTAGACGGTGGCGCTATGTTCGGCGTGGTCCCAAAATCGTTGTGGAACAAGCAAAATCCGGCGGATGAAAAAAATCTTTGTAGCTGGGCTATGCGCTGTTTGCTAATAGAAGATGATTCCCAACTTATACTCGTCGATACGGGCTTGGGCGACAAGCAGGACGAGAAGTTCTTTGGGTATTACGATCTTCACGGCGATGCCACCCTGCTATCATCCATACACAAGGCGGGGTTTAGTCCCGAAGAGATCACCGACGTGGTACTCACTCACCTACACTTCGACCATGTAGGCGGGGCCATCAGCCGATCCACGGGCCAACAAGAACTGGTTCCCACCTTCCCCAATGCCACCTATTGGTCCAACGAAGCTCACTGGAACTGGGCCAACGACCCAAATCCACGTGAGAAAGCATCGTTTTTAAAGGAAAATATTCTACCTATAGAAGCATCCGGACAGCTCAAATTTATTTACCCACATCATACTCCTTTCGCCAACATCGACTTCATTTGTGTAGATGGCCATACCGAACAGATGATGCTACCGGTAATTAACTATAAGGGACAAAAGATCATCTATGCGGCCGATCTGATCCCCTCATCTTACCATATTTCCCTTCCTTGGCTCATGAGCTACGACGTACGCCCCTTGGAGACCATGAAGGAGAAAAAAGACCTGCTGTCCATGGCTTTGAATGACCAGGCTATCCTGATTTTCGAACACGACCCTGTGTACGAAGCGGCTATTTTGGAAGCGACCAACAAAGGCATCCGGATCAAAGAAAGAGGCCCTCTCGATTTGTTTCTTTAAAGAGCATCAAAAATGAAAATAGGGTTGGTATTATCGGGAGGCGGTGCCAGGGGCATCGCGCATATTGGGGCCATTAAAGCGTTGATGGAAGTGGGCGTTCGACCGGCACTCATCAGCGGGACCAGTGCTGGCGCATTCGTCGGGGCATTTATAGCCGCGGGCTATAGTCCTGATGACCTCTTGTCGATATTAGAAAAAACCCGATTGCTCCATTATATCCGGCCTGCATGGGACCTGAAGGGTCTTATCAAAATAGACCGGGTGGAGTCCCTTATGATCCAGTACCTACCCGCCAATCGGTTTGAAAGTCTAGCGATCCCTCTTCAGGTAACTGCGGCAGATCTTACCACCTCGGCGGAATGTTGCTTTTCTGAAGGCCCTTTGATTCCCCCGATTTTAGGCTCTTGCTGCCTGCCGGGATTATTTACGCCTTACCATTTCGGAGCATACCGCCTTCTGGACGGAGCTATCTTCGATAATCTTCCCGTAAGGCCCATCGCCCAGAGTGTCGACTTTTTGATTGGCATCAACAGCAACCCAGTACCTACCGATGCGCCTCCTCGATACCTGCCACAGATCATTTACCGAAGCTTTCGGCTGGCCATGCGAGGCAAGAATCAGCCGAGTATGAACAGCTGCCATATGCTTATCGAACCCGAAGGCCTGAGTAAAACAGCCCCTTTCGACTTTCGCCAGCCACGCAAAAATTTCGAAATAGGGTATCGTTTTACTCAGCAGTATTTAAAACAAAACCAGGATATGCTTCATCATATTAGGGGGTAGCTCCTTCGAGGCGCTTCACCACCCAATTGCCAACTTTGGTTCCTTGATCCACACCCACTTCTATGGCATCCATATAGTGAATCCCCCCGTAGAACCGCGAAATAGCGGCTTCTTGAGAGGCTTGCTTAAAAGACTTGAAATCTCGGGCCTGTAAGCCAAAGCGCTCCTCGACGGTGTCGGAATAGGCAAAGTCCTCGCCCAAGAAATGGGTCAATATAACGGCCTCCGCCGCCGAAACTACCGAATGTCCGCTAAGATATTCTGGAAAAGGAGGGGTTTGTAGAAAGGGGGTCCATTTAGGGTCGATGTACTGACGGATGGCCGTTTCGGGGCGTATTCTGTCGCTGCGGTATTTTTCGTCCCAACAGGCCACAAAGGCATCCATCATCCCCACAGAGGCGGCCATGGTAATCAGCATCGCTTTAGAGAAATCGACCTGGGCCTTCTGACAGGCGATGTCGGTGATCCCTATCCAGTGTGCGCCCGGCGAAATCTTCTTCATCCCTACATTCAAATGACCGTTATTGGCCAAGGCAAATGGGTTACAATCCCAAAAAGCGGCTATCACTTTTTCCTCTTCGGTTAGCTCCTCCTTATAATTTACCAGCATCATTTTAAAAAAATCGGAGTTCTTATCCTCCGAAAATGCGACGGGAGGAATCGGCTTAAACTGAGCCGCCGAATCGAGGGCAAAGGTTCTGATGGTATTGAAGTAAGGCTCTACGGGAGCAAAATAACCCGGAGGAGTGGGATACCAGCTTCCCTTTTCGCCACTAGGCTCATAACGAGGGTAATTACTGATTTGGTTGTATCGGTCCGCCTTGGCATAAGCCAGGATCTGTTTGCTTATCGCCTCAGCGTAGCGAACCGACCCATCCAAGGTGGCCTCACCGAAACCTAAATTTTTGCAGGAATCGAGTAAGGCAGTCGTATATGCTCCCAATTCAGCACCCGATGGTTGCATTTTCTGAGCGGTTTGCAGCATCGCCAGCAAGGCACTGAAGGAAGGAGAATAATCCTGAATATCTGCAGGCCTCTCAATTTCGGGAAAGTCATTCAAAACACCTGCCATACTCTTGTAGGCCGTATCGTTCAAAGCCACCACTTCATATCCTGCCAAAGTGGCGTAGGCAAAGAAACGACCCGCCAAAGGCGGATTGGTAACGTCCTGTACCATCAGGTCAGTCATTCGCGACGTTACTCGGCCAATTTCGGAGGCGGGCAGTTCGTCGGTAGGGGCTTCCGATGGATCACAGGCAAATAATAAGCCCGATAATACCAGGAATAATAAATAGCGAATTTTCATTTTTTATTTAGTTTAAAGGCTCTCACCGCTTTTTGGTTGATGCCAAATAACAATACATCGTCATGGATAGAAACGACGCTCCGTACATCGCCCCTAAGGCCAAAGCCCGATTTCCATTGGGGCACATAGGTATAGCTGGCCTGCCCGTCGCCCTGTAGCAGGACGCCGTAATTAGCATCGTACTTCCCAAAGCGAAGGCGGGCCTTTTGCGTATTTCCACAAAACAATAGGTCTTTGTGGCCATCCTGATTGAAATCCACAGCCGTAATGGTATAAACAGGCGACATCTGTACGGCTACAGGCAGTTCTTTTTCTACAAACTTACCCTTTGGAGTACCCATAAAGAGCGTAGTGGCAAGTCGATTGGCCTCCAGCGTTTTGGCTCCAGAGAGCTCTTCTTTGGTGAAAATATCGGTAATTCCCGCCTCGGCATAGCCTTTGTAGTCCTGGAAGCGGTTGCGCATGATACTCAATTGGTCCAAAAGCTCATCGCGAGTAACATAAGGATAGGTTTTCCCTTGTATATAAAAGCTCATGATAGGATCTACGGATCCATTATCGTCAAAGTCCTTATAGATCAACGAGCAAGGCTCGTCGTCGCTGGCCTTACACTGTGCATTAAGCCCCAGATTCCCAGCCACAAGATCTATGACCCCATCGCCATTGAGGTCGTCGGCCAACAGGGTGTTCCACCATCCGGAATAGGGTTTATCAAAATAGTCCAAAGTGCTATCCTGTATCTTTCCAGCCTTTATTGAAAAGACCTTGATAGGCATCCATTCACCTACTACCACGAGTTCTTCCACCTTATCCCCATTCAGGTCGGTCATGGCGGCATCGGTCACCATTCCAAGGAATTCTAGCTGTGGAGCCAGGGATTTCGTCTGATCGGCAAATTGACCATTGCCCTTATTGACTAACAAATAGCTCCTCGGCGTCTCAGGGTACCTGCCCGGAATGACCCGCCCACCGATAAACAAATCGGGTTTCCCATCGCGATTCACGTCCAATTGACGTACACAACTGGTGCTGGTCAACATTTTAGGTAGAGCATCCAGACTTTTAACTAGATTCCCTTTACCGTCGTTGAGGTAGAGGCGGCTTTGTAATAATGGGTCGTGGGGAAGGAAATTCCCGTAACCTCCACTGCTCACAAACAGATCGACATGGCCGTCGTCGTTGGCATCGAAAAACAAGGCATCGGTATCCTCACTCATTTTATCGGCCTCCAGAGCCGGCATCATTTTAGGCGTAAAACCCTTTTGAGTGCCCAAATAAACTTGGCCAGAAGTCCCAGCGGCCCCGCCAACGTATATATCGTCGATTCCATCCCGATTCAAATCGCCTTTTACCATACAAGGACCGGCAAACGAAATAGGGTTCACCATTAAAGGTTGGCGTTTAAAATCGTTGATCTTGGCAGTAGGATCGGTAAATGTCAATGGACTACTCACTTCCCTATAAATAGCGGCATTTTTATCGGAGGTCCTCAGGGGGCGTTTAGCCATTTTTTCCTGAAGGGTAAGCCTTTGGTTGGCCTTCACTGCTGTCAATGTTTGTTGCTTTCCACTAAGCCATCTTACACTTAGGGAGTCGATTGCCGCCTGTTCCGCTAGCCCAAAATGAAGCACGGGAGAAACGCTGGACTGATAGCCACGGGTGGGCATTTGCTCCAAAAACTGAACTTTTCCGCAATGATAGAGGGTGAGCTGGGCCCCGAGTCCTGCAGTATTACCACCCTCCCCTTCGAGTTTTACACTTAAGAAATGACGATCCTTCTCCAGATTCGACTCGTTTCGATAGACGAATGCAGGAAGGTTAATGTTATTGACCACTAGGTCCAGGTCTCCATCGTTGTCCAAATCGGCATAGGCAGCACCACCACTGTTAGAAACCTGCCCCATCCCCCAATGCTGGGCTTCATTTTCAAAGGTAAGATTCCCCGTATTCTTATACAGATAATTCGCAATATTCGACGAGGGCATCTGATACACCAATTGGAGCACATCCTCTCTTTTTACATTCCCTTCCTTTCTCTGAAGATTATCCCCCATAAATTTCAGAAAATCCATATTGGTATAGTCACGCAGATACCCGTTAGTAACAAACAGGTCTTTCTGCCCATCGTTATCATAATCGGCAAATAGTGGAGCCCAGGACCAATCGGTATTAGAAATCCCTGAAAGCTGGCCTATTTCGGAGAATATAGGCGTTTTCATTTTGTTATTTCCCTCAGGTAGCAATCCGTCGTTGAGCTGAAGCATGTTCCGCATATACTGATGTCGGAAGCCAATTTTTACATTAAAATCGAAGAGCTCATAGTTATCGAGTCCCGAAAGTAATTTTTGCCTTTTATTATCCTCTGGCAACATGTCTAGGGTAAAAATATCTAATAAACCGTCGTTATTAATATCGGCTACCTCGTTGCCCATAGAGGAATGGGAAGTATGTCCCATGGCCGCATCGGTAACGTCGGTAAAGGTTCCGTTTTTGTTGTTGATATATAAAAAGTCGGGAACGGCATAGTCGTTGGAAATGTACATATCCTGCCACCCGTCTTGATTGATATCGGCAATACCGATCCCCAAGCCATAAGTAAGCGAAGAGCTGCTAATACCCGCTTGTTGAGTAACGTCTACAAACTTAGGACTACCATTTACAACTTCTTGACGCAGGAGGCGAATGCCCGCCGTAGGGTCTTGGTTCTTAAGGAAGTCGGCGGTACTGGCCTCATCCAATATAGGCAAAGACTTACGGTTATGATTTAGTAACAGAAGGTCCAAATCCCCATCCCGATCGTAATCGAAGAAAGCGGCTTGGGTGGTCGTAGACGGGCTATCGAGGCCATAGTCGGCCGCCATATCTACGAAAGTGGGAACCCCTTCAGGAGAATTCCCCTGGTTAATAAAGAGCTGATTTTTTAGACTTTCGGGTGCCACAGTACCAGAATAACACACGAAAATATCGAGTTTTCCATCGCCATTGACGTCGGCCATAGACACCCCCGTTTTCCAGGGCCGAGGCCTCCCCTCTGCCCCCGATGCTTGGGTGATATCCTCAAACTTTAAGTCGCCCTTATTCAAGTACAATTTGTTGGCGACCATATTGGCCGTAAAATATATATCGTCGAGCCCGTCGCCATTCAGATCCCCAATGGCTACCCCTCCTCCGTTATAAAAATACTCATACATGAGCACATTGGTGTTAATGCCTTCGGTAAGGGTATTTTCAAAGGTTATATTGGTTTCTTCGGGGCTCAGAAGGTGAAATACCGGGGGGCCACCTGGGCCAGAGGTAGCCTCATCCGACGACTCTTTCTGACAACTATAAAACCAAGGAATGCAAAGGAGGAGGAAAAAACGTAGGTATTGTGTTTTCATATCGAATCCATAAAAAAGAAAAAGGAACTATGCTTCCTAGCGAAAGCATAGTTCCTACAAACTTAATCAATATGCCATTAAGATTTATTGATCGTAGCCTGGGTTTTGTATCAAACTAGCATTCCTGTTAATTTCATCCCGGCTAAAGGGACGGTAATACATTTTATTGACCCAGGTGCGGTTTTCATGGGCATTATCCGTTACTGGTACATAAGTATAATCGTACACAGTGGTATCGTAATGATAAGGCTCTTTCATGGACATTCCAGCCTTAAATTTACCAGTTACCGAAATATAAGTCAGGCTTCGGCCCAAGGTAGTAGGGGCAATCAGCCACCGACGTGCATCATGGTAGCGCTGCTCTTCATAAGCCATTTCGATACGTTTTTCGTGACGATAAGCCTCCTTAAGCTCCTCTCCTGCTACATTCAGGGCAGGCATACCCGCTCTGAAACGTATCTTGTTAAGCCACTCAAGAGCCTCAGCTTCTTGTCCTAGTTCGATATAGGCCTCTATGGCGTTAAATACGACTTCGGTATAGCGAATAAATGGCCAAGGAATATTTTGACGATCCTTATTTTCAACAATATCTGGATTTGGATCGATAAACTTACGTTGGTAGTAGCCAGTCCGGCTTCCGTTCCAGTCCTCGATTGAGCTCTGACGAGTATCCAACCCTTTGCGGTTGATTAGCTTACCGTCTCCATCCAGGAGGTCATAGGCTCCAGTTTGAATTTGGTCGGCAGGATCGACATTTCCAGATATTTTATCTCTGGGTTTCCAGTCGGCTGCGTCGAACAAAATGGAGGCGTAGAAGCGAGGATCACGATTTACATAAGGCGAAGCGGCATGCACCGGGTTAGCCCAGTTGAATGGGGTACCATCCATCATTTCATAATCGTCGACCAACAAGCCAAGAGGCGTATTTCCAGCCCAGTTATGGTATCCATTGGGCCCGTTGTCCAAACCCTGGCGACGACCGTTGTCACTGGTGAGGTTGGGCGAGAAGAATTTACCGAAGATAATTTCACTCGCTGCAGAAGCATCTACCGACTTGTCGGCACTACCCCCTCCCATAGAGATGGCAATATAGTTTTGCTTACCTTCCTCCGCAGAGACCGGAGCCGTCAAATTCAATTTGTATCCTCCATTACCGGCTGACAATGCCGCTTTGGAGGCATCTAAAGCCGCTTGCCAACGGGCAGTACGATCTCCAGAAAGATACCCAAGGTATTCGGGGTTCCCAAAATCGGCAAACAATGGCACTTTTGACTTTGCAGTAGGGATATCATGAAGGTCACTAGCGGCATATAATAACACCCGAGATTTCAACGCCAAAGCGGCCACTTTGCTCGTACGTCCTTTTACAGAAGTTTTACCGTCTAAAAGCGTTGCGGCCTCATCTAAGTCCTTTACGATAAAATTAATACAATCCTCATAGCTATCGCGGGTTACCGAATAGTCTTCATTGAGTTCATATACCTTCGAGATCAGCGGAACACCACCGTAATAGCGTACCAGTTGCTGATAGTAATAGGCCCGAAGAAACAAGGCCTCTCCCATTAAACGATCTTTAAGGGTCTGATCCTCAAAGGTCGCCGTAGCTAAGTTGGTAATGGCAATATTTGCCGCACGAATGTACTGATACATTTGGCTCCATCCATAGGTGGCATCTACCCATCCTAGGTTTGAGGGGCTCAAGCTTCCTTCATTCACCGTGTTGATATTACGCCCTGTATGGGTAAATACGGCTTCGTCGGACAGGGACGCGAGCATCTGCTCACTAAAACCGCCCTGTTGGAGACCGGCATAGATACCCGTCACGAAACCTTCGGACAATGCCCCGTCACCCCATACGGCAGAACTTGGAATCTCGGTGGGCGGAGTCACTTCCAAAAAGTCGGTATTACAGGCTGTAATACCCACACTGGCCACCACCGCTGCAGCCAGCAATTTACTTATATTTTTATAGTTCAATTTCATATGCTAATTCGTTAAAATGCTATACGTACACCCGCATTGATCACCCTCGACTGAGGATAGAACACCCCATTATTGGTGGTGGATTCTGGATCCCAAACCTTGATTTTATCGAAGGTTAACAGATTCAACCCGTTGACATATATTCTAAAATTGCTCATCCCAATTTTGCTTCCAATGTCTGAAGGCAGGTTGTATCCCAGTTCAATATTTTTCAAACGAAGATAGTTGTTGCTCTTCAGCCAATAGCTGTTAATACCCGCTTGACCGGTGTTGGTATAGTAGGCGTTGCTACGGTTGGTAAGGCGTGGATCTACACTGCTTGGGTTATCGATGGTCCAACGGTTATCGTAGGCATATTTCAAATAGTTACCAATGTCGCCCGATTCCGTCAAACCGATAATTTGCAAGCCACCCGCAGCTCCTTGGAACAACATCGATAGATCGAAGTTTTTGTAAGACATATAAGCGTTGATCCCGTAGGTAAACCATGGGCGCTGTACCTTATCGGTACGAATCCGGTCGTCGGCAGTGATTTTACCGTCAGGACTATTATTTCCATTAGCATCCTTAGGGCCACCTACATCCTTGAATTTCATATCGCCAGGACGCAAAGTTTTCGTGATGCCACTGTAATCTAAAGTATTGGCGTCGATCTCTGCTTGATCTTTAAACACCCCGTCGTATTGGTAAACCAGGTAAGATTGGTACGGCATACCGGTGGTTCTTTGGTAAGATGGTGCACCAGGTGTTTCATCCCAGAATTTGATCTGGTTTTTGGCATAGCCTCCATTTACCCCAATAGAATAGGTAAAATCGTCGAAATTAGAGTCATAACTCAACTTAAATTCCCAACCTTTATTCTGCAATTTACCCAAGTTTTGAGGGGGTAATTTCCCATCGATACCCGCTGTAGAGGGAGTAGAACCCACTTTAGGAATAAGGATTTTGGAACGGTTATTGATGAAATAATCGAACTCAAAAGCCAATTTTTCTTTCAACAATGTACCTTCAATACCAAAGTTAACATTATTGGCGACCTCCCAAGTGAAGCTGTTATTGGCCACACGAGATTCCAATAACGTCTTAGCCACCTGATCGTTGATTACGTAAGACCCAAAGCCCATTGTAGACAGGTATTGGTATTCAGCCAAAGTTTCGGTACCCAGGAAATAGGGCTCCGCACCCATTTGGCCCCACGATCCTCTTAACTTGACATTCTTAACAACATCGATATTGTTTTTCCAGAAATCCTCTTCCGATATGCGCCATCCGGCCGACACCCCAGGGAAGAATCCGAAACGTCCTTCTTTAGGGAATACATAGGATCCATCGACCCTCCACAAGAATTCTGCCAGATATTTTTCCTTAAAGTTATAGCCAGCCCGTCCGAAGTAGCTCAAACGAGCCCGGTTATAAAGTAGGTTAGTTGTTCCATTGGTATTTCCAAGATTTTGCTCGGCATTACCACCGGCAAACAGTTGATCGACCACCGGCGAGATAAAGTACCTTCTATAAGCGAAGAATCCGTCGGCATCCACTTTTTCACGTTGAATACCCGCCATCACATTGAAGTTATGAGCTCCAACTGATTTTTCATAAGATACCTGTCCCGTTAGCTGAATAGACAGTTCTTGGGAAAAAGTTTCGGTAAGGCGTGGATCGCTAAAAGTAGAACGAACCGACCCTGTAAGTAATGGAGAAATCCCATCGGCTTCGTAGCTTTTCTTATCCCAGTAGTAGAGCGTCCAAGGTGTTTCCCAGTTTTTTTGCTTCCGCAACTGTTTGTCAATTGCCGCCATGGCATTTACTTTCAAACCAGGAACGCCAGGGATCAGGATCTCTAATCCACCGTTGGTTTGAATATAGTCTCTCTTATCATCATTAAAACCAGTCGAATTGGTCGTTGTTAGTACCGGATTTTGTCCATTCTCGATATCGGGTCCAGGACGTCCGTCGGGCCATTGGGCAATTTCGTTGGGTTTACCACGCATCAGCATCCTGAAGATACTCCCTGAGGTGTTTCCACCACTAGGGAAATACCGGTTCTCCTCCCTTAATACCAGACCAAGATTAGCTTTTACATACTTATTGATTTTGGTATCCAAGTTCAAACGCATATCGTACTGATTGTAGCCAGTAGCACTGTTCTTATAGATACCGTCCTGTTTGAGATACCCCAAGGAAGCTAAAAATTGGGTATTTTCGCTACCACCGGTCACTTGCACATTATGACGCTGTTGGGGAGCCCATTTGCGCAATACCGTATCGTACCAGTCGGTATTAGGATGAGTGAGTGGGCTACTGCCATCCTGGTATTTCTGCAAGTCATCCTGCTTATAGTTCGCTACCAATTCGGCATCCTTGTCGGTACGCTGGTACACCCCAGTCGTCTGAAAAGCATCATAAGCGCCCTGCCACTGATCGACCGGAAGGTTATCATAAATTTGCAGTTCGTTTCTGATGGTAGAGTATTCATAAGCATTGGCCATAGTAGGCGTCCTAGTAGGCTGGGATAGCCCAAAGTTCATATCATAGGAGATCTGTGGTTTTCCTGTCTTCCCTCTTTTGGTGGTGATCAGGATAACTCCATTACCCGCACGCGAACCATAAATGGCCGCAGCAGCATCTTTAAGGACGGATACACTTTCGATATCCGCTGGGTTGATGCGGTCCAAACCTCCAGAACGGTTAGGAACTCCATCGACCACGATAAGGGCATCGCTGTTTCCTAGGGAGTTGGTACCCCGGATACGGATGGCCGAGCCATCCTGCCCAGGCTCTCCACTGGCCTGCACGGCCGATACGCCAGGAAGGCGTCCTCCTAGGGAGTTGGAAAGGTTGGTGGCTGGTGCTTTGGCCAAATCTGCTCCTTTAACGGCCGTTACCGAACCGGTTAAAGTGGCCTTTTTAGCGGTACCATACCCCACCACCACTACTTCTTCCAAGGCCTTGGTGTCGTCCATCAGGACTACATCGATCTTGGATCTGCTTCCTACTTGAACTTCTTGTGAAAGATAGCCAATAAAAGAATAGATTAAGGTGTTACTCCCATCGGGAAGCGATACGGAATACTTCCCATCAATATCGGAAACAGTACCCGCCGTTGTTCCTTTGACTACCACACTCACTCCAGGGAGTGCCTGTCCTTTGTTATCCTGCACTACCCCTTCGACGGTTTTTTGGGCCATAGCGCCAAACGCCGTCATGAAGGCGAGTAACAGTGAAAATACGAATCGGGAATGATCCCGGCTCGCCCATCGAGTAGTAATTCTCATAGATTGTTGGTTAAAATATGATTAGAAATGGTAAAATTTTGGCAAAATCAACTCACCATCGGTAACCTCCATAGGCAGGCCCTTCAAACGATCTTGATGCTTAGAAAAGGTACCCATCAACCCCTTTAGAAGTACTTTATGATAGGTTAATTATGCGCATACAAATTAATAATTCGAATTAGAATTTCAAGTGTAATTTTAACACAAACTATTAATTGACTCCACAAAGTTATAAAGAATGTAATATTATAGAGAAGAATCTATTCCTTTATTTTTAATTAATATTAAATAACCGCCAAAAATTATTAAAAAGGAATTAAAATTACTTTGTAACTCAACTGATGTTTTTCTAATACATACGACTTCTATAAAACATTTATCCACTGTATTTTACAGAAAAATAAAATTGTATTTTTCAAACTCCAAACAGGGAGGTACCATATCTAATAGCAAGTAAATACCCTTAAATTTATATATCAAAATTGCCAAAATAATATCATAATAATCGCTTATCTTCACATCCTAATCACATGTGATAACCCGGATGAAAAATAAGTACATACCTTTCCTGTTAAGCCTGCTATTGTGGGGCTGTGATCAGGGCTCCTCCCCCGAGGAGTATAATGCGAAAGCCAGCAACCCACAGTATTTACACGAAACCGTTACGCATTTAACGGACGTCATTATACACGATATATTTAAACCGCCTGTAGCCAGCCGCATTTATGCCTATGCCAGCCTTGCGGCCTACGAAGCCTTAGAACCTGGAAGTGACGACTTTCAATCCTTAGGAGGGAAACTAATCGGTTATCAAAAACCGGCTCCTCCACAAGCTCAAGAAGAATACTGCTACCCCCTTGCCAGCATCCAGGCGTTGATGGTAGTAGGAAAAGCCCTTACATTTTCCGAAGATATGTGGGTAGATTATCAAAGAGACCTGTTAGATAAGTACAAAAGTATGGGGATACCTTCGGCTGTTTATAAGCGTTCGGTTGCTTATGGTGATTCCGTGGCCGCGCATGTGCTTGCCTATGCCAATAAAGATAATTATAAGGAGATACGCGGTTATCGTTATACGGTTACTAACGAGCCAGGAACCTGGGTCCCTACTCCCCCTTCATATGCCGATGCCTGCGAGCCCAAATGGAATACGGTAAGGACCTTTACACTCGACTCGGCTTCCTTGTACCGGTGCCCTCCCCCCATACCTTACGACTTAAATAAAAACAGTGCCTTTATGAAGCTATGCATGGAGGTATATGATATCAGCAAGGAATTAACGGAGGAGCAACGTGCCACCGCTTACTTTTGGGACGACAACGCCTTCGTGACCAATGTAGTTGGCCACGCCATGTTTGCCAACAAAAAAATGACCCCTCCGGGCCATTGGCTCGCCATAGCGCGCACGGTAGCTACCGACAAACAGCTTGATCTTATGCACGCCACCGAGACTTACACCTTGGCTTCTTTGGCCTTATACGATGGCTTTATCTCCTGTTGGGATGAAAAATACCGTTCCGTTCGCATCCGTCCAGAGACGGTCATCAATAATGGCTGGGACCCCGCATGGCGCCCTTACCTAGAGACGCCGGCTTTCCCGGAGTATGTGAGTGGCCATAGTGCCATTTCAGCGGCCTGCGGTGTGGTACTTACGGAGCTTCTAGGCGATAATATCGCCTTTACCGACACCACAGAAAGGCAATATGGGCATGGTGTAAAGTCCTTTAAATCCTTTAAAGACGCCTACTGGGACGCCTCTATCAGTCGTGTTTACGGGGGCATCCACTTCCGCGATGGCGTGGAAGAAGGCACTTACCTAGGCGAAAAAATAGGCCATCACGTGTTAAAAACGGCTAGGACTAGGAAGGGGGAATAGGGGTTAGGGGTTAGGGGTTAGGGGTTAAAAGTTAAAGGTTAAAGGCGGCCGCTTTTAACCGCGCGGCGGCCGCCTTCGACTTTTAACAAAACACTAAATCTTCAGGAAATAACACCTAATAACCTAACTCCTATCCCCTACATGATCGCTGTTAAAATGTAGGCCTATGTTTTCACGGCGGGCCATGGCCATTTTGAGCACTAGATAGGCTACGTTGATCATATTCCTAAGTTCACAAATCGGCACCGAAACTTTGGACTCCTTGTACAGTTCTTCATGTTCTTTATGAAGGAGTTCGAGGCGGTCGTAAGCCCTTTTCATCCTACGATTGGTACGGACGATTCCGACATAGTTGGACATGATACTGTTGAGCTCTCGGGTCATTTCGGTCACTAATACATGCTCTTCGGGGTGAGTGGTCCCCGAATCATCCCATTCGGGGATCCCGTCGGGAATGACAGCTCCTGCGAAGCCCGCCACGGCACTTTCGTAGGCCTTATGCCCAAAAACCGCCGCTTCAAGCAGGGAGTTGGAGGCCAGGCGATTCGCCCCATGTAGGCCCGTACAGGCACATTCGCCTACTGCATATAAGAAATTAATATTCGTCTTTCCATGGGCATCTACCCGAATTCCCCCACACATATAATGTTGGGCCGGTACGACGGGGATCATGTCTTTACGTATGTCTATACCAGTATCCAGGCAGTACTGGGTGATATTGGGGAAATGCTCTAAGAATTTGTCATAATCGCAATGACGAACATCCAAATAGACGTGATCGACCCCATTTTTCTTCATTTCAGAGTCGATGGCTCTGGCCACGATATCCCTGGGAGCCAGGGAAAGCCGCTCATCGTAATGCTCCATAAAGGTACTCCCGTCCTCATGTTTCAGGATGCCACCAAACCCCCTTACCGCTTCCGAGATAAGGAATGAAGGCTTTTTTCCTTGTTGATAGAGGCTAGTAGGGTGGAACTGTATAAATTCCATATTATCGCAGATCCCCTTGGACCGGTAGGCCATGGCGATGCCGTCGCCCGTGGCGATGGTGGGATTGGTGGTGCTCTGGTAGATATTGCCGATTCCACCCGTAGCCAACAGGGTGGTTTTGGCCAAAAATTTCTCTACCTGTCCCGTTTTCCTGTTCAAGACGTAGGCCCCAAAACACTTGATATCGTCGTGATACCTATAGATTGTCGCCCCTAATTGATGCTGTGTAATGAGCTCAACAGCATAATAATGGGTGAATATTTGAATGCTTTTATGGCGGCTCACCTCTGCTAGCAGCGCTCTTTCGATCTCTGCTCCTGTAATATCTTTAAAGTGCAGAATACGGTGATCGGAATGTCCCCCTTCTTTGGCCAGGTCATAAGCCCCACCATGCTCCTTATCGAACCGGGTGCCATAGTCAATCAACTCCATAATCCTTTCGGGAGCCTCCTTTACCACAATTTCAACAATTTCTCTATTATTGATACCATCCCCCGCATCCATCGTGTCGTGGATATGTTTTTCGAAGCTATCAGACTCCGCCCATACCACGGCAATACCCCCTTGAGCATATTTGGTATTGGTTTCATCGGCCTGTACCTTGGTAATGACGGCGATGGAAACATCTTGTTGGGTTTGCTCAAAATAGCGGGCTACTTTGGCAGCATAGCTAAGTCCGGCAATGCCCGAGCCTATCACAAGAAAATCGAATTGAGGCATGTAAAAAATAAAAATTACTTATAATTGAATGTATGGAAGGCTCCCCTTCCTCCCTATGCGAGAGGCCATGAGCCAGATGCTTTAAAACAGACTAGCACGCTAATACTTAAATTCCCTTACTGAGCTCCAGCATCCGTTCTAGGGAACCATAAGCCTTCAGGCGAATGTCTTCAGGAACATGTATTTCAGGCTGTTCGTAACGCAGGGCATTGTACACCTTTTCGAGGGTATTCATTTTCATATAGGGGCATTCGGAGCAGGCACAGGTATTATTATCGGAGCCAGGAGCTGGTATCAGCTTTTTGCCGGGAACCGATTCTTTCATTTTATGCAAGATTCCGGCTTCGGTAGCTACAATAAACTTTTGATGATTCGACGCCTTTACAAATTTGAGAAGGCCGGTAGTAGAGCTTACAAAATCGGATTGGAGCAGAATATCTTCCTTGCATTCTGGATGGGCGATCAGCAAGGCATCGGGATGCTCTACGCGCAATTGTGCCAATTTCTCCCTGGAGATGTCAATATGGACGATACAGGCTCCATCCCACAACACCATGTCGCGTCCTGTTTTCTGAGCCACATACCTACCTAAGTTGGCATCGGGTGCGAATATAATTTTCTGATCCTTTGGCAAACTCTCCACGATTTGCAAAGCATTGGAAGAGGTGCAAACGATATCGGTAAGGGCTTTTATTTCGGCCGAGCAATTGATATAGCTAATAACGATATGGTCGGGATGCTGGGCCTTGAATGCCGCAAACTTATCGGCTGGGGCAGAGTCAGCCAGTGAACAACCGGCATTCATATCGGGAATAACGACTTTCTTATTGGGGCTCAATATCTTGGCAGTCTCCCCCATGAAGTGTACACCACAGAATACGATCATTTCGGCTTCGGTAGCCGCTGCCTGTTGCGACAACCCAAGGCTATCACCAATATAGTCGGCAAGATCCTGAATGGCACCATCCACATAATAATGGGCTAATATGACCGCATTTTTTTCAATTTTCAATCTATTAATTTCCGCTATCAGATCAATATGCTCCGAAACTTTCTCTGTCACATAGCCATAGCGGCTTACCTGTTCTTGGATGGTTGTCATTCTAAAAGGAATAAATGGCTTTAAATTAAGAATTAAAAATCCGTTTCTAATTACGATAATAACAAGATTAAAAACAAAAATGGACGATCACCAGACCATAATTGGCTTAAATTCTCAACAAAAATACGGATAAAACCGCCTAAAGTCTCGTATTAGCCTAAAATAGAGTAACGGAGTGCCTTTATTCCAGTTTTAAAAAACAGCCTCTGCACGGCCCCATCAAAAAATAAGGTTAACAAACCATGCACCTAGGGCTGGTTTGTTAACCTTATATATATACTACTGTTATTTTTCTTACACTAAAGAACCCAGCGAAAGAATGCATATAAAGAGCCAGACAAAAACATGGTCACTGGCAAGGTAAGCACCCAAGCAATCACAATGTTCCGGATGGTCCCACCCTGAAGGTTTTTCACCCCCTTGCTGGCGACCATAGACCCAGCGATACCCGAAGACAAAACATGGGTGGTGCTCACTGGCAGACCCAGATAAGAGGATACCCCTATGGTACTCGCAGCCACCAGCTCAGCAGAAGCTCCTTGAGCATAGGTAAGATGCTGCTTCCCAATTTTTTCTCCAATGGTCACTACAATTCTCTTCCAACCCACCATAGTTCCTAAGCCTAGGGAAAGGGAAATCATCAGGATTACCCATCCTGGAGCGTAATCGGTAAAGCGGCGTACACCAGCCTCTCCAACGGCCTGATTCTTGAGGTAGGCTTTATCCGCAGCACTCAAATTTACGTTACTATCTTCGAGCAAGGTTTTAGACCCGCGGCTGATCAGCAATAGGGCGCGGCGCGCCTCCATACGGTCGCCCTCGGCCATCTGATGGTCCACCATCGGCTTCTCTATGAGTTGCTCAAGATTGACAAACTCCCCTTTCATGGTGCGTATCATTTGGCGGTTGGTCAAAGATAGCGCTGTGGTGTCGATACGTCCGATGACCTGCTCAATCTGCAAAATTTCATTTTTCATGGTAGCCGGATCCTTGCTACTATCGAGAGCAAACTGGGCCGGTACGATCCCTATCAATATCAGCATCACCAGACCTACCCCTTTTTGTCCGTCGTTGGAGCCATGGAAGAAACTCACCAAGGTACAGGTAACGATCAAAATCCCCCGAATCCATATCGGTGGGGGCTGGTTCTTTTTGGGCTCACTAAATATTACATCCCGAATGGTCTTGCTTAGCAATCGACGCAACATAAACATGAGGATAATGGCCAATGCAAATCCAAAAATAGGAGAAGTCAATAAGGACATAAACAATTCCTTGGCCTTGGACCAGTTAACACCTACCCCCTGGTTATTCTCTGGCATAAAAGTGAAGGCGAGTCCTACCCCTAAAATAGACCCGATCAGGGTATGGGAGCTAGAGCTGGGTAGTCCAAAATACCAGGTTCCCAAGTTCCAGATAATCGCACTAAAAAGGAGCGAGAAGATCATGGCTACGCTATGGTAGACATTTTGATCGATCAGCAATTCCACAGGCAAAAGATTGACAATCCCCATAGCCACGGCGATACCACCAAAAAATACGCCTAAAAAGTTCATAAAACCCGACCAAACGACGGCAATGTTCGGTTTTAGGGAATTCGTATAAATGACCGTGGCCACGGCATTGGCCGTATCATGAAAACCATTAACAAATTCGAAGGCACAAGCAGCGAGAATACTGAAGGCTAGAAGGAAAAAAATGTCGGTTTCCAGACCAAACATAAAATTGAGGATATAAAGTGGTAAATGAAGATATGAGTAATTTTATAAAGTCATTGCCCGTCCTAATGGCTAGACTTATTCAAGAGGTAATGGTATTATTTATTTTGATCACTTTTATAAAATGTAATAGGGACAAAATTACTTAGAGTTTGTCGAAAGAAGATTAAGAATTTGTTAAACCTCTTTCCAGTACGCTAAAAGTCCTCGTTTTGTGGTAAAAATTTTATCAGGCCGCCTTTTCTTTATTTGCCAATTGGCCACAGGCGGCGTCAATATCTTTGCCCCTACTTCTGCGCACATGAACAGAAACGCCACGTTTTTCTAAAAATGCTGCAAACTGATCCAGTTTATCGGCCTCCGTATTTTTAAAGTCAGCTTCGGCGATAGGGTTATATTCGATGATATTTACCCGTGCTGGGACCCGCTTGGTAAATTCCCAAAGTTCCTGCGCATCCTGAAGGGTATCGTTAAAATTATTGAAAACAATATATTCGAAGGTGATCCTGTTTCCTGTTTTTTTATAAAAATAGTTGAGCGCCTCGGCCAAATTGTCCAGGGAGTTCGACTCATTAATAGGCATAATCTGATTGCGCTTCACGTCGTTGGCGGCATGTAGCGACAGTGCTAGCCTGAAACGTACCTGATCATCTCCTAATTTAGTGATCATTTTGGCGATTCCAGCAGTAGAAACCGTGATCCTTTTAGGCGACATATTGAGGCCTTCAGGAGAAGTTATCATTTCGATGGACTTGAGTACATTGGTATAATTGAGCAAAGGCTCCCCCATTCCCATGTACACGATGTTGGTTAGTGGGTTGGCAAAGCTACCTTCCGCCTGTCGGGCTATAGCTACTACCTGGTCGTATATTTCGGCAGCATCTAGATTCCGCTTTCGATCCATATAACCTGTTGCACAGAACTTGCAGGTAAGCGAGCACCCCACCTGGCTACTCACACAGGCGGTCATGCGGTCGGTGGCTGGAATAAGGACTCCTTCTACCAAATGGCTATCATGCAAGCGAAACGCCGACTTGATGGTTCCGTCATTGCTCTGTTGGCTCTTAGCCGTAGAAATTCCGTTGATTACGAAATGATTTTGTAGTAAGGCCCTAGTAGCCAGGGACAAATTGGTCATCTCGTCGAAAGAAAGAGCAGATTTTTTCCATAACCACTCGTAGATTTGTTTCGCTCGAAACGCCTTCTCTCCATTTTCCACCATCCAACTCTTTAGCTGATCGAGTGTAAGCTTCCTAATATCCGTTTTCGCCTGGTCGCTGCTCATTATATTGTCTTTCCTATATACTTAAATTAAAGCACAAAGGTATCTAAAAAGGAGGTAAAAAATGCTACTTCAAGGCTCGGGGTTCTACAACTTCTCCTCCTGAGGCTCTACTTCTTCGAGGTATTCCGATTTCCACTCTTGTATGAGCTCCGTTCCTTTAGGCATCCATAGCATGGCCTTATTGATCAGCTTGGGGGCAATGGGCACTACCACTGGGTATAGGTAGGTGTCGTCGGTACGGTGAGCCGGTAGGTCGATGCCGATCAAATTGACCAACCAAAAAAATATACTAATTCCAAACACCCAGGTAACAATCCCTACCAATGCCCCGGCAAATCGATCGAACATGCCTAATATTGAATAGCGAATAGACTTGCGTATGGCATAGCCAAACTGATTCAACAAGAATATAGTAGGGAAGAAAATAAGGGAAAAGCCAATGTATGGCAATATTCGGCGGGCTATGGAGTCGCCCAAATAGGGAGAAAGGACCTCCATCCCCAAGCCTAAAAATTTAAACCCCAAGACCATCGCCACCACCAAACCGGCGATGCCAATGATCTCGATAAGCAATCCTTTGCGATACCCATGCATAGCACCCCAAAGTAATGGTAAAAGGATGATGACATCCACTAACTTCATGCCAGCAATCGCTTTACGGTCGCCGATACCACTCTTCCTTCGGCGACACCAGCCAATTCTTTGGTGGCCACGCCCATTACCTTACCCATGTCGCTGGGCGCACTAGCTCCCACTTGGGCGATAATCACCTTTAAGCGTTCCTCGATTTCGGCCTCTGTAAGCTGTTTGGGAAGGAACTGCTCAATAATGGCTAGCTCTGCTTCCTCTTTTTCCAACAAATCGGCCCGCCCTTGATCCTTGTATATCTCCGCAGATTCGCGTCTTTGCTTAGCCGCTTTGGTAAGCAACTTCAACTCCTCCTCGGCCGACAAGTCGCCTGTGGCAGCACCCTTCGTTTCTTCTAGTAAAATAAGGGATTTGATGGCACGCAGGGCCCTTAGTGTATCTTGGTTCTTGGCACGCATGGCATCCTTAATGCCTGCTTCTACCTGACTTTTTAAAGACATGATCTATAATTAATGTTAATAAATACGTAAATTTAGATTACCTGAATGCTAAATTTGTAAATAGAGCGACAAAGTTACACGAATCGTTTCAAAACCTGAGCTTTCCAAAGCTATTTGGCAGTCAAATACCAGATTAATATACTCCAATTATATTTCCATATGACCCGGCTTAGCGTCAATATTAACAAAATTGCCACCCTTCGAAACTCTCGCGGAGGCGACAATCCTAATGTAATAAAGGTGGCACTAGATTGCGAACGATTTGGTGCCCAAGGCATTACCGTACATCCTCGTCCCGATGAGCGCCACATTCGCTATCAAGACGTGTATGACCTTAAAGAGGTACTACGAACTGAATTCAATATAGAGGGCAACCCTTTGGAGAAAAAGTTTGTGGAATTGGTGCTAGCCAACAAGCCCGACCAGGTAACCTTGGTCCCCGACACCTTACAGGCTATCACGTCTAATTCTGGATGGGACACCATCCGTCACCGGGCACAACTCACAGACCTGATCGGTCAATTTAAGGCCGCCAAAATACGGGTATCTGTCTTTGTGGATGCCGACCCACATATGGTAGAAGGAGCAAAACTCTGTGGGGCCGATCGGGTGGAGCTCTATACGGAACCCTATGCGGCCGATTATTTCGAAAATCGTCAACGGGCCATTCTACCCTTTATTCAGGCTGCAGAAATCGCCAGAGAAGTTGGATTGGGCCTCAATGCCGGTCATGACCTCAGCTTAGACAACCTGAAATTCATATGTCAATCGATTCCTTGGCTCGACGAGGTATCTATAGGACACGCCCTGATAGCCGATGCGCTTTATTTTGGCTTGGAAAACACCATCCAAATGTACCTAAGAGAAACCGTACTATAACAATACGATGGCGCATAGAGTCCATTAGGCTCCATGCGCCATCGCGATTACTTTCCACCAAACTGCTGGGCTACCTGCATGGCCACCGCCATATCCCCGTCAATCTTCAGTTTCCCACTCATCAACGCCATCATTGGGTTCAGGTCCCCGTCCAATAATTTCAAAGCATTTTTTACAGAAACTTCCAAGGTACAATCCGCCGCTGCATTCTCGTTGGAGATGACATGAGGTTGTGCCTTTCCGTCTACGAAAACCATACCCTCATCCGTTTTAAATTTTAGCGTGGCATCCAAATCATCTCTTTCACCCAGAATACCCTTGATACGATCCGTTAATAGCTGTAGACTCATAAAGGTTTATTGTATAAATAAATTTTGTAGAAGTAATATATTCTTCCGCAAATGTAGGCGCCAGGTTAAGAATATTCAAATCGACTTGGTGTTTTCCATTAAATAGACAATTTTTGCGGCCTTTAAACCTTTAGACGAATGACTGAACCTAAAAAGAGGCCCTTATTTCTTACCGTACTCTGCTATATCACCTTTATGACCGCCGTTACAGGCCTATGGACGCAGTCCGAACGCCTTTGGAGTCCCGGGATCGTAGCGGATACTAACCGAGAAGTTTTCGAAACCGTTCGTGAAAAATTCGAATCCCAAGCCGAAGGGGAACAATTGACGATGATGGAAGCGATGTTCGACGCCGTGATTAGCCAGACTACGGCCAAAAATATTCAAACAGGAGCCATTATTCTGATTATTTTTGAATCGATATCCCTTTACGCGGCCTATCTGATGTGGAACTTTAAAAAGAAAGGATATTATTTGTACCTGGGTGGTATAGCGGTAGCCTTCTTGGGACCTATACTGCTTATAGGTAGCTGGATGGGTATCATTTCCGCTATTTCAGGTATTCTGATGAGCGTTTTAATGGCGGTCTTATATGCCTTTAATCTCAAACACTTAACCGATTAACAACACCCTATAACCTCAATCTTGTGGCAAAATCGATATACTCCTTGGATTCCACACAGAAAAGATTTTATTTTGCGGGTCTAATTTGAAAACAAGAAATGGCATTAATTAACAAAATTCGAGAAAAGTCCGGCGTTGCGGTAACCGTAATTGCCATCAGTTTAATACTTTTCATGGTTGGCGGGGACCTTATGGGGCCCAACTCTTTCCTGACAGGCGGCAATAACCAGTCTGTAGGAGAAATAGCCGGAAAAGAAATTGACATTAAGGATTTCCAAAATCGCGTCGATGGCTATCGTCAAAACTACGAAGCCCAGTCGGGTCGTAGCTTAGGGGAAAATGAGTTAGCCTCCCTGCGCGACCAAGCTTGGAACCAATTTATTGTCGATATCGCCTACAAAAAAGAATTTGATGACTTAGGGCTTACCGTTACCGATCAGGAGCTAGTCGATATGGTGCAGGGCAATCACTTGAGCCCATCCATACAGCAGGCTTTTTCAGATCCTACCACGGGCCAATTCGATAAGAGTGCCGTTATTAATTACCTCAAAAACCTTAAAACTTTGCCCATAGAACAGCAAAGATCATGGGCTAATTTTGAGAATAACCTAAAAGAAGAGCGAATCCGCGCCAAATATGAGAACCTTTTGAGGCTCTCGACCTATACCCCAAAAGCTCAAGCAGAACGGGAATATATGGCTCAAAACACCAAGGCTACCATCAACTATTTGTACGTACCTTACTTTTCGGTAGTCGATACCACCATTAAGGTTACAGACGCTCAGTTAGAAAGCTATTTGAGTGAACACCGGGATGAATATAAGGGCTCAGATACGCGTTCAATAGAATATGTAACTTTCCCTGTGCAGCCCGCTAAGGATGACAGCGCCTCTCTATACCAAGAAATTAAGGACTTGGCACGCGGCTTAGCTACTGCTGAAAACGATTCGGCATTCGCCACAATGAACTCCGATATCAACCTTCCCATCAACATGTCGATGGCCAATATGTCGGATCAACTGAAGGAAGCCGTTAAGACTTTCGTTCCTGGTGGTGTATATGGCCCCTACCGCGAGGACAATACCTATTACATCTATAAGTACGACGGTATCCGCAAAGACTCCGTTTCTACTGCCCGTGCAAGCCATATCCTGATCAGGGCTGAAAACCAATCGGACTCGGCCAAAGCCGCTGCTAAAACGAAGGCCGAAGGAATCTTGGCGCAAATCAGAGCGGGAGCCAATTTTGAAGCCCTAGCGGCTACCTCTAGTGCCGATCCTGGCTCAGCTCAAAGAGGTGGAGACCTTGGATACTTCCAAAACAACGGCGCCATGGTTAAGCCATTTGAAGAAGCCGTTTTCTCTATGTCATCTCCTGGGTTGGTCAACAAATTGGTAGAAAGCCAGTTTGGTTACCATATTATTAAGGTAACCGATCCTCGTTCCAATACCTTATATCGATTGGCGACGATCGGAAAAACCATCGCTCCTAGTCAAAGTACTCGTGACGAGGCATACAGTAAAGCCGATCAGTTCGTCAACTCAGTGAGTAATAAAGAAGAGTTTCTGGAGGCAGTGAACAAAAATAAGGAACTTGTATTGGCTACTGCCAACCGAATTCCTGAAACGGCTACCAATGTAAACGCCATTCAGAATGGCCGTGAAATTGTTCGCTGGGCATTCAACGACCGTACCAGCCTGAACTCGGTATCTCAGGTATTCGAAACTGAAGACGAATATATCGTGGCCGTATTAACAGGTAAGTCAGACGCCGATAAGGTGAAAATAGATGACTTCAGAGACGAGTTGACTACTAAGGTACGTAATCAGATCAAATCGGAACAGATTACCGCCAAACTAAAAGGAGCTACCGGCGATTTGGAAAGCATTGCCAAAAAATACGGTGCTGGAGCCTTGGTAGAGTCTGCTACGGATATCACTTTAGCAACAGGCTTCTTGACCAGCGCAGGGTTCGATCCTATCGCTTTGGGTAAGGCGTTTGGTCTGAAACCAGGTAGCAAATCGGATGTGTTCTCTGGCGAAAATGGCGTGTTTATCGTAGAATTGATCAACAAAACAGAAGCCCCTAAAATTGCGGACTTCACCCAATATAAAACGCAACTGACCCAATCTTTGGAAGGTAGAACATCTTACCTAGCCAATGAGGCCATTCGTGAAAAAGCAGAAATTAAAGATAAAAGAGCTAAGTTCTTTTAAGAAAAAAGCACTTTAAAAAAGAGGGATGATCCATTCATCCCTCTTTTTTTTGTTTTAACTCATTTTTTTCCTTGAAAAACATTCAAATTTCACAATTAATTTATAGTATTGCAGTATAAAATGTCAACGGTACACTTATTATAGTAAAATGGATCCAGATTCATTTATTGAATTCAAGTATTTTCGAGAATAAACTTTATTAAACGAACACAGAATGAGCATATTAATAGGAGATCAGGAGTATTTTAAAGGGATAGGCAAGGTGGCCTATGAAGGCCCAGAGTCCGACAACCCCTTAGCCTATCGTTGGTACGATGAGAATAGGATCATCGCAGGCAAGACCATGAAAGAACATCTTCGCTTTGCGGTAGCCTACTGGCATAGTTTCTGTGGCACCGGGGTAGATCCCTTCGGCGGCCCTACACTATTCTTCCCTTGGGACAAAAAAGCCGATGCAGTAGCACGCGCCAAAGATAAGGCAGATGCTGCATTTGAATTCATCACCAAGCTAGGCCTTCCTTATTATTGCTTTCACGACGTAGATGTGGTAGACTATACCAACGATGTAAATGCCAATGAAGGACGCTTACAAGAACTTACTGCCTACTTATCCGAAAAACAAAAGGCTTCTGGGACTAAGCTACTCTGGGGAACTGCCAACTTGTTTAGCCACCACCGCTATATGAATGGTGCAGCCACCAATCCCGACTTTAACGTGGTAGCGCATGCCGGTGCGCAAATCAAAATGGCCATGGATGCGACCATAGCCCTCGGAGGGGAGAATTATGTATTCTGGGGGGGTAGAGAAGGCTATATGTCCTTACTGAACACCAATATGAAGCGGGAGCAGGAGCATTTGGCTCAGATGCTTAAAATGGCCGTGTCCTATGGCCGCGCAAATGGTTTCAAAGGTAAATTCTTTATAGAACCCAAGCCTTGTGAGCCTACCAAACACCAATATGATTTTGACGCAGCCACCGTTTCTGGATTCCTCCGTCAGCACGATCTACTCGACGATTTCTCTTTGAACCTCGAAGTAAACCATGCCACGCTAGCCGGACATACCTTCGAGCATGAGCTACAAGTAGCAGCCGACGCCGGTATATTGGGATCTATCGATGCCAACCGAGGAGATTATCAAAATGGCTGGGATACCGACCAGTTCCCTATAGACCTGACCGAGTGGACCAAATCGATGCTCATAATTCTAGAGGCCGGTGGACTGCAAGGAGGAATTAATTTTGATGCGAAAGTGAGGAGAAACTCCACCGATACCGAAGACCTCTTCCATGCCCATATTGGTGGAGTGGATACCGTAGCACGTGCCCTTGTTATTGCCGATGCAATACGTACTCATGGAGAATACGATAAGATTCGCACCGACCGTTACGCCAGCTTTGACAGTGGCAAAGGTTCTGAATTTGAAAAAGGAGCCCTAAGCCTAGAGAATTTGTTTGAGCTAGCCGCTGCCAATGGGGAACCCGCCACTTTGTCGGGCCGTCAGGAATACCTCGAAAATATGATCAATCGCTTCATCTGAGCGAAATAGCATATAATTTTTTTTTACAAAAAAGGTCGTCTTTAATTGACGGCCTTTTTTGCTGTACGACCCTGTAGAAACGAGTAAGGAGCCCCTAACGGCTTCTCAATATTTTAAAATTTCTAAAAACCAAAACTCAAACTATTTTGATATTCTAATCGGAAATATTCATTTTTAGTATAGGCTACTTTACGATGAACAATAAACTTTAAACCGTTCACTAAGTTTCTAAATGTTTACTAATACCCCCCACCTATTCTTTCACTTCCTTTTTCTACTTTCATAGCAAGAAAGTCTTGGTGTTCTATAATAGGAAGGAAAAGAATTTGAATTAAAGAATCCTTTTATCAGCTACTATTTAGCACTCCTTTGCTTACTTTCTCCCCTCAACGTTTCTTCAATTAGACCGCCCTCTTAAGCGGGACCTATGGTTCCAAGGGTTATTGTTTTCGATACTCAACGTAAGGTAAATTATGAAGGTTATAAACCACCTTGACTTCATAGCAAGGAAAAATTCGCCCTTATGCACAAAGTTGTACCGAACATTGAGGAAAATGAAAAATTCGCCTCGTACAAGGCTCCTTCAGTACGGCCCTGTTTTCGTTTGCTATTCAAACGGCTATTACTCACACTAAGGCATAGGGAGCTAATCCCTATGCTGTTAGGCCCCCCAATTACGAACGGCAAAGGAGTCAATACGGTTATGCTCCTTACCGTTCGGAAAGGCCTCCTACCCGGAGTACCTTGAGCGCCCCTTTAAAGGAGAAAACTGCGTACCCTAATAATCATATCCAAACAATTAAGTCTTACTAAATTTTCCTAACCCATGAAAAGGAACCATTTCCCTTTCATCAGGATTCTTATGCTCCTGATGCTGGGCACAGCTACGTCCTATGCCCAAAAAATTATTTATCTGAACGACGCCGCTACCACCGACGATCGCTTTACAACGGCCATCGGCGACGATGCTGCGATGGGGGCCACCCCATCCACACCCGTTGCTACGTTGACCCGTGCCATGTCGCTGGCCAGCGCTGGCGATCGGATTATGGTAGATGCTGGTAGCTATATGGCCACATCGCTCAGTATAAAAGCAGGTGTGTCTTTGATAGGCCTCCCGGATGATAAAAGCATCCTTAACGCCCATACCGGGGCTATCATTTTGAATTCCAATACGCAACTGTGGAATCTCAAAATACAAAGGACCCTGCCCCCCAACCCGGGCCATCCCAGCATTTCAGTGGCCACGGCGAGTGGAAGCTCCAATATTTTGATCGAAAACTGTACCTTCTACAAGAATCGTACGGCCATATACCTTGAACCGGGCTCTACCGATATCACCGTCAAAAGGTGCCGTTTCGATGACAATAGAACCGGGGTAATATTCCCTGGATCTGCCTCGGCTACTACCCTATCCAAAATATACCTCATCGACAACGACTTGTCCAATAACAGGAGTTATGGACTCATACTGACCGACAATACCAATTCGCCAGTCGAGATGTACTTATCGGGAAATAATATCACCGGAAACCTAGCCAGCGGAATAGAAATCGATAATACCCATGCCAACACCAAGCTGATCATGCGCAATAATTGGCTGGGGAAAGACACCCCTGACCGCCTAGAGATCAACACCAATGGGGGCTTCAGTGTACCCGACCATGACACAGAGCCTGGAACGGCGGTCTTAACCAATTCCGGCACCATCCCAGGAGCTACTTACCCCAACGACCTCTCAGGATCGGCCACTTCTGCCATAGTCGCACTTACAGAGCTGTACGCCGCTTCAGCCAATCCGCGCCCTGCCACCAACCATTTTATACATTCCAATAATACCAACCTCGCTGGCCATGCCGATTTCGCTTTTTTCCCTTCGATTGCCGACGCCATCAGTGCTTCTAACACCGATGCCACCATTACGCTTCCCGATGGCCTGTACAGCGATAATGTCGTAATCAATAAAAAAGTAAACCTGGTAGGAACGAGCCAAAACAATACGATTGTCCGGGGCACCTACGATAAGGGTATCCAGGGGGCCGTCATGACCATATCGGCTGCCGGGGCTAAAGTGTCCCAGCTCACCGTGACCCGCGATTATGGACAGAGCGAAGCGACCTGGAAAGCCGATAAGATGGACAGTGGCATCAGTATAGGGGCCAACGACGTGATACTGGATGGACTTACCGTAAAAGACCAACGAAGTGGAATATATGTATATAATCGACAGAACTTTCAGATCATCAACAGTCTGATTGAACAGAATAGAACGGGCCTTTCCTTTGGTGTCAATATCAGTGGAGGGCAGGTTCTCAATAACCTCATACGCGACAATTTCACCCATGGACTCATTTTTAACCATGCCTTTGGGTCAGGAATTACGGCCAACAATTTCACCCTACGTCATAACCGATTTAGTGGCAACTGGCTTACGGATGTTTATGCCCATGGAACGGGCGCCACTAGTGAATATGCTACTGCCGATCTCTCCTGCAACGCTTTCACGACTAATTCTCCTCTTACCACCATATCGCCTGCAGGAGAGCCCGGGTATGACGCCCAAACAACGAGTCAGTTTGGAGGAAGCTCCCCAGGCTTCGTAGCGTCATTTGCTGGAGACAAAATCGGCAATATCAAAGTAGCCCCATGGCTAGTCAACGTAGCGGCTCCAGCTCCGTCGGCCACTTCTTTTGTGCTTTCTGGAGCTCCCCTAAATGTGGCTCCGGTCACTCCCCCCCTATCGGCCTCCAATAACGACTATCGTATATTGGCCAATGCCATAGGTTGTGTACTGGACAATCAGACGATCGACTTGGCAGGCACCTTCGACTGGACTACCACGGAAGCCCAGGAAGCTTGGGCAAAGGGTACCGATGCCATCCTTACCAATGGGAGTGCTGCTTTAAGCGGAACTGGCGATGACTACAGCATCACCCCTACAGCGGCAGTTAACGGAGTCACCTTAACCTCCAGTACTTCGGCTACCATCCAGGGCCCTGGCGACTTGACAACTACTTCCCTGGAAAGCTTTTTATTCCTTAATAGTAAGCCAGGGAGTAGCTATCAAAACTGGACGATTAGTAACTTGACCATTAAAGATTTTGATGTGGCTATATTAGCCGATCATAACGGTGGGCCCACTACCGTGCTCAATGATCTTAAAATACTCAACAATCAATTTTATATTCCTGCCGATCCTAATTCCATTGCTGCTCCCAACGACGGATACCAAAATATAGGGGTTCATTACACTTTTGGAAAAAATATTGAGATATCTGGAAACGAATTCGTAATGGACGGTACGGGTGAGAGTGCCGATAGCGAAAGCAAATATTCCACTTCCATAGGCCTTCAATCGACCACCAGTGGAGGGACCGTCTATGATGGTCTGCAGATCCGCAATAATACCTTTAGCGTGACGGGTCTACCGAGTGCCCAACCGGCCATTATTAGAGGGATATGGGAAAATGGAAGCAATGAAAACGCTGCAATGGATATTTCAGGCAATAAATTTACGAACGTAGAGGCAGGCAACACGGCCAACCTCAACCGCCAAACGGCCTTTTGGGTAACCTCCCGATCGGGTTCAGCCAAAAAATTGGTTTACCAAAACAACGAGGTAAGTGGCTTTATGGAAGGTATTGCCTGGATAGGGGGATCCTTTACAAGCTATAACCCGCCCGTTTATAATACAGGAGCGGAACCTGTATTGGTCACCAACAATAAGTTTAACGATGTACAGTCTGCCCTAGTGGTTCGTAAGAGCAACAGCAGTACCAATACAGGCTCACCAGCCGAAGTGCATCAAAACAGCTTTACAGGAAGTGTGCTCTTCGACATCGTCAATGAGGCCAGTGGTGAAACCAATGCCTCTTGTAATTGGTTTGGCGAGGCACCCAAGCTATCTAATACCGGTGGAGGGACGATCAACACCTCCCCAAAACTACTCTCTGGTACCGACGACGACCCCGGCCTAACGGGTTTCCAAACCGCTAGTGCCTGCGAGTACCCGGTAAAAAATCTCCGTACCCTACAGACCTTTGCAACGATACAAGCCGCTATAGACGATATAGACACCCAAGATGGTGACGAGTTATTGATCGCCAATGGTATATACACCGAAAGGGTTGCCCTCAACAAAAAGTTGAAACTTACCGGTGAGTCTGAAGCGGGTACCATCCTCGATGGAAGTACCTTGGCGGGAACAGGATCGGCTATTTACATTGGTGCTGACCAGACCGACGTAATGGTACAAAAGCTAACCATCCAGAACTACGCGGGTATCAATGGAAACCAGAGCGCTGGTATTTATGCCTTAAGAAACAATAATAACCTAACAATCAAAGAAGTAACGATAAAAAACAACAGTTCGGCTTCCGGAATTTATGCCAACGGGCCTATCGATGGAGTGTTGATCGATGATGCTACGCTACAAAATAATGGGGCTGGAGCCAGGGGAATAGTCCTATGGAATGGTTTAAAAACGAATATCACCGTCCAAAATTCCTTAGTAGAAAATAATGATTGCTGTGGTATTGAACTTCAGGACGGCTCCGCCTCGGGGGTGCTCATCAAAGGAAATACCATTGTGGGAAAAGACAACGCGATCGGTATGGTGGGCCTAACTTCCGGTGCTGGACCTAATATTATCGAGGACAATATTATCACTGTCAATGGTCGTTTTGGAATTGAGCTCAAAAACCCCAACGGTACGGGTAACGACAACGACACCGAAGATGGAGCCATCATCGTGCGGAATAACACCGTTACCTTTGGAGCCACTACCGACCTGCGCGACCTAGCCGGTATCGCCGTATACCGACGTGGCGTCGCCTCAGCATTTAATGTAGATATTCCAACGGGAGTAGTCGTAAAGAGTAACACCGTTACGGGTTTCGTTCAAGGAAATGCAGGCAGCAATAGCGAAGGATTCGGAATAGTGGTGGAGGGTACCAACCACAAGGTGCTCAATAATACCCTCTCCGGAAATACGGTGGACATTCAACGACAGGCCGGACATACCCCTTATACGGCTGGGACCACCACCGACGGTGACCAAGGTAACCTCTCGGATATGTACTTCGGACGTGGGAATGCACCCTATTCTTGTGATATCCTGGTAGATGGCAATACGGGCAACCCTGTGCGGGACGTAACCTACCAATCGGGGCCTGGCGTGGTAGTCAATACCAATACGGGCAAAACCTTCTGCTCTTTACAAAGGGCCATTAACGACGCCGCTACGGTCGACGGACATGAGTTAAAGGTAGCCGATGGTACCTTCACTGAAAACGTAACGGTTACCAAGTCCTTATCTATAGTGGGTAAAAATGGCGGCGCTTCCGTAGTCCAGTTACAGGCTCCTTCCAGTGGCACAGGCAATGGAATTACGGTCAGCGTTCCGAATGTTAGCCTCCGTTACCTAAAGGTCACCGATTACAACTACGGGGTCGTCCTAAATTCCAATGCCAACCATCTCCTTATAGAAGACGCTGACATTAGTAATAACAAAGCGGTAGGTATTCGTACGGGTACGTCCACCGCTAATATTTCGAACCTGACGGTACGCAACAGCCTTGTAAAGCATAACGGGCAAGGAATGACCATCTATGGATCTACCGCTACAGGAGCCAATGTTTTTGATGCTGTGAACATCATCAGTTCCGATTTTAGCGATAATGCTACAAAAGGAATTTACATCGAACGCGCCAGCAACCTTTTGATCGATGACGTTTTGGTCCATAACAGCGGTACCAGCCCCAGTAATAGTTCCAATAATGGGATCGATATCAACCTGAAGTACGGAGCCTTTGAAAATATCAGGATTCAAAACTCAACCATTACCAACAGCGGCCTAACGGGTACGGCTACCGACCCTGAGGCTCCAGCCGCAGTGACCATTAAGGCACGGCGCGATGGCTCTTATTCCGTATCTCCCGCCTCCCTTTCTGGAGTTGTATTGTACAAAAACACCATTGGAGGCCCACAAAATGGCGTACGGATTGGAGAGCCTGGAAAGATCGATGATGGTACGTCGGGTGTAAGCCTCGAGCAAAACGACCTTTCCTTATCCTATAGTGGGAAGGCCCTCATCAACCGGACGGCCAGCGACATAAGCCTGACCTGCAACTGGTTTGGCCTTACCGATCTAGTAGGCATTAACGCCAAAATCATGACTGCCAGCACGGGCCTCAATACGATCCTGAGTACCTCCGACGATGCCGCCTTTAGCAACTGTGTGGATCCAGTAGCCCCAACCGAATTCTGGGTCAATGACATATCGCTAGTAGGTGACGTACTGACGAGTGCCATTGGCGACGATGCCAATCCAGGAACGGCGGCCCTGCCCTTCCTCACCATCAATCACGCTATTTCAGTGGCGGCCTCTGGTAATACCATTCATATTGATGCGGGAACCTATGTTGAAGATGTAGTGATCGATAAGGCGCTTAAGTTATTTGGTGCTAATAAGGACATCAACCCTATTTCGGGGGTTAGGCTGGCTGAAACTATCTTAATGCCCGCTACCAACGACCCTGTAGACGGATCTATCCTGTCGATACAAGGAGCCCTGGATGGCGTACGCATAGAAGGTCTCACCCTCAATGGTGACAATACCGCTCTAGCCGGTGGGGAGTCTATCAATGGGATCGACGTCAATGTAGGACAGAGTATTACGGCCTATGATGGGGTCAGCAATACCCTCATCCGCCATAATAGGATCAAGAACCTTAATTACGCTGGTATATCTATCTACAATTACACGAATGCAGGAGCAGCTACTTCCGGTAATGTCATTGAACAAAACAGCTTCGACAATATAGTACCTAGCCAGTTTGGTATAGGGATTCTGCTCTATAATAATGCCTATTGCGATATTGTAGACAATAGCATGACCCGGGTACGGATTGGGGTGCAAACGGGTAATTTCTCAAAAGCCGACCCAGGGGATTCACATAGTATCACGGGTAACACCATCAGTAGTGTACGAAGGGGTATCTGGCATAACCTGGCCTATCAGAATGCGGCCAATTTTAGTATCACTGGAAATACCATCTCCGCAGTACCAGGCAGCAGCCGTCATGACGGTATCATGCTCAGTTCCCTTCAAAATACCGTAGGGGCCACGGTAGAAGACAACCTTATTACGGGAATCGCTGGAGTGAGTCATGGCTATATGCTTTGGAACAACCCATCTAACCTCGTCACCATCAAAGGAGGAACGGTTTCTGATGTTTATAGTGGTATTTATGCCAATAATTACGAAGGTTATCCCGACTCTGGTGGGTCTAACGCCAAGGCCAGCACCTATACCGTCGACCAAGTCCAAATCAGCGGTGCCCAGGTAGGGATCAAAGTAAACGACAACCCCGACAACAGCCTCGATGCTTCTGTAAAAGTGATTGTCAAGGGGACTACCAGCATACTGCTCCCACTCGGCAAAGGCATAGAAGTTTCTGGAAATAATGCACAAATAGAGCTGGAAGACGTACAGATTCAAATGAGCCCTAGCACTACTGAGGCTATCTCGCTCGCGTTAACGCCTGCTGCCACTCTACCCAACCTGACCCTGCACGCTGGTCTGACCGTGGACCGTAACGCCAATCTTACGGCTCCTATTCTAAAGACTAGTGCCGAATCGATCGTGGAGATGGGTAGTAACTGGACTATCCCCACTGGCGGCCCCTCCAACGCTTTTCAGATTCAGGGGCAGTTGAAGTTTACCAATGGAATTCTAAATGCTGAAAACACCCCAGTAACCTTTGGCCCCACCGCCACGGATGTCTTGGAAAAGTCGAGCAGTCATATCCTTGGTACGGCCATCATGGAACAAAGAGCTGTAGGTACGGCTGCTATCCAATTTCTTGGGGTCCATCTGCCTTCCGGGGCCGACCTGGGCCAGGTAGAGATTATTAGAACTACTTCTACCACCCCCATCACGCCTATCTTCGGAGCCGGAGCTGTGAAGACTCTTTGGACGATCAACCCTACCAATGCTGGAGTGGGGCGTGATGATGTTACCTTTAGCGTACTACAGGATTATATGAATAGCCAAAGCCCTAGTGAACTTTATGGCTACCGCTACAATGGCAGCATTTGGGAGAAAAAGAGTGGTGCCCTAACGACCGTCGTATCGGGTGACCAGTACACGACTAGTGCATTTGCAATTAGCGAATTTTCCCCTTGGACTTTGAGTAGTGCTCCTGACCCACTACCAGTGGTATTGGTGTCTTTCCAGGCGAGTCTGGTAGAGCATGCAACCGTCCTGAATTGGAGTACGGTGGCAGAAACGAACAGCTCCGAATTCGTCATAGAGCATAGCATGGATGGAAAGAACTGGCAATCGTTAGGCCTGGTGAAGGCTCAGGGAGAAAGCATGGGCCTACAGCCCTACCAGTTCACCCACGCCAATCCGTCGGTTGGGAATAACCTTTATAGACTCAAAATGGTGGACCTGGACGATAGCTTTGCTTATAGTAGACTAGTGAACGTAGAAATAAAAAATACCTTTAGCACCAACATCTATCCTAATCCAGCCGCCGAACAGCTGAACGTTAAGGTGGAAGATTGGACGAAGGTAAAACAGATAAGGATCATCGACATGCTTGGAAAGGTTCATTATCAGTCGGGTGATACCCCTACACCGTCCATTATGATCGACAAGATGGGTTCCGGCGTGTATCTGATAGAAATCACCAAGAATGATCAGTCCAGGATTACCTCTAAGGTTGTTATAGCCCGATAAAGGCAAATCACCTCTTTTTACTTTCCCCCGACAACTAGCACCGCTGTGTTGTCGGGGGATTTTTATTGCTAAATATTACGACTAAAATAATATATCAAATATTAATTAAATAGCGGCTGGACCATAGAATCATTTCTACCAATAGCAAACCATATGGTTACATTCTTTCCATAAGTATCCCCTTAATTTTGAGCCTTGAAACAATGGCACTTTGAGCCCGAGATGGCCTTGATCCAGCTTAACGCCAGGCAAGCCATCTAACTATTTTAGAACCCTCCAGCCTATATCCACTCAACAATTTTGTATCATTCAACCACAAAAAATGATGAAAAAACATTTTACTAATGTTCAACCCACCCGACGGAGTAAGGCACGGAAATGGGTGGTTCGATTTGGGGCTAATCCAATCCCTAACTTACTGGTGTCATTAGCTCTTTTTGCGAGTTTGCCATCCCAGGCCCAGTCACCTGGCGGAGTGTCTGGATCGACCGTGTGGCTGAAAGCCGACCAAGGGCTAACCTTATCGGGCAGCAACGCCACCGCCTGGACGAACCAGAGCGACGTGGCCAACGGTTTTTCGGCTACTGGAACCGTCACCATCAATGAAGGGGCAGTTAACTACAATCCTGGATTGATATTTGGCTCCTCGTTTTTTAAAAGCACAACGCCCGTCCCAGCCGTAAGCGGCTCTGACTATACCAAGTTTGTGGTATACCAGCCCAATGCCACTCCAGCGGCTTCGGTCAGAAACAATATCATCGGCAGTTCTAGTGACGCAGGGCATACCTTTTGGGGTAGTGGTACCACTACCAGACTAGCCTTATGGCATAATAAGGTAACACTTGTCCAGGCCAATGACGTGGTTTCGTCCGAAAGACCATACCTTGCCGTGGGTAAGTACCAGAATGGCGTCATCGACGGAACGGAAATTCGGGTCGATGGACAAACCAAAATTACGGGTACAAGCAGCCAGTCTTATACTTCAACAGCACTCCAAATAGGGGCCCATGGTTCAGGAAGTTATATGGATGGAAGAATCGCAGAAGTGATCCTGTTCCCATCGGGCCTTAACAAGCTAAACACCAGAAAAGTAGAGTCCTATCTCGCTTTAAAATATGGCCAAACCCTATCCAACGATGATAATAATAATAATATATTAGGGGAGAATATCGCTGGCTCCGTTAATGAAGGGGATTATGTCCTCTCCGATGGAACGGTGATATGGAACTATGCTAGCAACAGTACTTACCACCATCATATTGCCGGTATTGGCAAGGATAATGGTTCCGCACTTCATCAAAAACAGAGTAGCAGTATCGTGTCGTCGGACCCACAGGTAACCATGGCCCTAGGAGCACTAGCCCTCACCAACACGGACAACCTACAGTCAGTCGCTACGGACAAGCAATTTTTGGTTTGGGGGGATAATGGCAGCGATATGTCATCAAAACTTACCGTTACAGGCTCAGCCCAGGTAAATAACCGTTTGGCTCGTACCTGGAAGCTACAGAACAATAATAATTTTAACCAAACGGTATCGGTATATTTACCCACTCAAGGAGCGGCTACGCCATATTTGCTTTACAGCCCTAGCCTGGCAGGACTCAGTGACGGAACCGCTACTGAGGTAGTCGCCAGTGGTACCCTGGACATCGACGGAGTCACCAATGATGTCTTTGAATTGAACTTCCCCACAGGAGCAGACTTGTATTTTAGTTTTGGTTCTTATTGCCCTGCGGCAGAACTAACCGGACCTTCGTCCATTACAGGCGCTACAACCATCCAGCTGGCGAGCACCGACCCACCGGCCGCTACCAACCCATGGGTTACCTCTAATGCTTCGGTGGCCATAGTGAACTATAATGGTGTAGTAACAGGCAAGTCTCCCGGCTTTGCCAACATTACCTACACCAATGCCGACGGTTGTATCAAGCAGGTGAGCATCACCGTCATTGGCACGGCCGAAATATGTGGAAATGGTATTGACGACGATTTTGATGGATATATCGACCAAGCCGACTCCGACTGTAACGCTACACCGGCCTGTATCGCTCCAACTGCCGATATCAGCAGCTTCAACATCGATAAGAAGTGGTCGAGCTCTACAGGAAATGTCTTTGGTTGTGCCGCCTCTGCAGCCATAGCCGACCTGAATGGGGATGGGATCTCCGAAATTCTGGCCATCAGAGCTGGAGGAGCCGGTCTCACTTATTTTAGTGGAGATGGTTCGGATGCTGGCAAAACGACCACCGACTACGATATTCAATTGAATGTAGAAGTAGGCCAGTCCACCAATCAAACAGCCGTGGCCGATATAGACCTGGATGGCACACCGGAAGTAATCACCATAGATGAAGATGGCTATATATATGTTTTCAATCATATATCGGGTAATGCAACCACCTACGAATTCAAATCGGATATGCCCATCAATACCGTCTTTAAGGGTGGGTCTCCCCGGGTGGTAGATATCGATGAAAATGGAGTACCCGAAATTATTGTAGGTACCGACGTCTTTCAGTTCGATTTATCCAATGGCACCCTTTCCAAAATTGCCGCAGGCAATACCGCTCCTAGTGGGAGAGATAACCGTGGCTGGGGACAGGATATCGTCGTGGTCGACATTATGCCCGGTAATCCTGGAAAAGAAATCGTGGCAGGCTCCAAGGTATTTGGCGTCAATCTGACTACCGGCGACTTCACCACCCTTGCCGACCTCAGTACTATTGCTGGATCGGATATCCTGGCGAATGACGATGGCCCCACTGCCGTAGCCGACCTAGACCTCGATGGCAATTTGGACATCGCCTATACCAACGGAACTGCAATCGTGGTTTGGGATCCAGTAGCATCCGTTCTTAAAATGAAGACCACCTATCGCTTAGGTTCAAATATCTATAAGGCTATGCCAACCATCGCCAACGTCTACGATGACGTTACCTTGGATGGGAAAGCCAAGAATTTCCCCGAAATTATCTTTACCAACTCCGTTACTTTGTCGGCTTATAACCTAAACTATCCAAGCGGATCAATTTGGGACATTCCCGTGGTGGATGTATCCGGTCAAACCGGTGTTACGGCCTTTGACTTAAATGGAAATGGAAACCAAGAGCTTATCTATAACGACGAAAGATATATCCAAGTTATCAATGGTAACTCAGCAACTCCTACGGATCTATTTAAAATCGCATCAGGAACCGCTACCTGGATGGAGAACCCCGTCGTTGCCGATGTAGACAATGATGGGCAAGCCGAATTTGTCGTGGTGGCCGGCGGCAACACCGCCTTCATAGGCGCTCTCACGGTCTTTGGTGCTAAAGCGGGCACCTCTGCCTGGGCTCCAGCCAGAAAAGTATGGAACGGAAGGGGTTACCGCAGCACCAACATCAACGATGACTTGAGTATCCCACGCGTAGAGCAGGACATGCGAAAAGAGTATCCGATTGGCTCAGGACTTTATCCTTTCAATAACTTTAACGTGCAGAACTACCTGTCGGCCGTACCCAATGGTATGGTGGCGGCTCCAGATGCCGGGCTATCGGAACTAGCCGTCGGAACGGATTGCTCCTACCCCATGAATGCGGTGTCGGTAAGCTACAAAATCACCAACAGCGGGTCGGCAGTAGCTCCAGCGAAAACCCCCATCCGTTTTTACGTAGGAGATCCTACCAAGCCAGGATCGACCCGGTTGGCTACCACCGATTCCCTGTATGCTACCCTGGCCATGGGCGCCAGTACTACCCAAACCGCCTTGGTGGATCTATCGGGCTTTACGGCACCTTTGGACTTATATGTAGTGCTCAACGATGATGGTACGGCTAGCTTGCCTCTCTCATTCCCCGTTAGCACCAGTACCATTGGCGAATGTAGCTACGACAATAATATGGCCTATACCAGCATAGCGACCAGCATGCTGCAGCCTCTACCCCAACTCGTAGCCTCAAGTGCGTCCGAATTAGCACTTTTAAGACCTTGTACCGACGAAAATGGCTTCCTGACCTTTGTAGACGACATCGCCAATCCGACCATAAAGTACCTGGCCGTACACCCCAATGCGGTAACGGGCTATAACTTCAGTACGGCGGCCATTGCCCTAAACGACCAGAGCCTAACAGCCAGCGATATTGCCAATCAACGCAAAACCGACGCTACCAGCAACACCACCGCCCTATCCAATAGGATGTATACCGTTATCAACACCGGTAGCCTACTGTTAAATGGAAGTAGCTTTACGGTAAGGTTGTATTTCGACCCGGCCGATATACAAGCCGCCGAAGACAACCTCGACCCGGCAGTAGGGGGTACTGTGGAAGGAAAATGGTTTAAGATGGAAGGGATCTCGGCCAATGTTCTCACCGACCAAACCCCTACAGGCTTCAGCGGAGCCCATGCTTATGAGTTTTTGGAGAATTCCGTATATGGTACCGAAAATGGTATTAACTATGTAGAGTTTACAGGCATCACCAGCTTTAGCACTTTTGGATATATGGCCAACAAAACGACCAATCCCTTACCCGTAAAGTTAGTTTCATTCACGGCTACTGCTAGCGAAACCGGTGCAGCGCTCCTCAACTGGAAAACCACTTCCGAAGAACAAAGCAGCCATTATGAAGTCCAATACAGTAGCAATGGCAAGCAGTTCTATAGCATTGGAAGGGTAGAAAGCCAGAATTCCACCCATGGAGCCAGCTATAGCCTCGCTTACGACCAGGCACCTCAGGGGCTTAGCTATTTTAGACTTAAGTCGGTAGATGTTGATGGTAGCTTTAGCTATTCCACAATGGTGAGTTTAAAACTCGAAGGATCGGGAATCGTGCTCGCCCCTAACCCAGTAAGCACCACCGTTACGATCCAAGGACTCGTTGGTAACAACCAATTGACCATTTCCAATATACTAGGACAGTCCCTAATAACCGAAACCACGAAGGCCTCCAGCCATACCTTACACGTAGGCCTGCTTCCTAGCGGTATCTATCTCGTAAAAGTCCAGGATGGAAATGGCGTCATTTCCTATCATAAGTTCTTAAAGGACTAAGTTTCACCGTACACATACTCGTTGCAAAAACCAGCCCATGACGGGCTGGTTTTTTTGTTTAAAGTAAGACAATTTCCAAGTTATTTATAGAATTTATACTATCAATAAAAAACAATTTATTCGTAACCACATTGAATCCTCATCATCCTTTAATATTCAAATCTCCAATATCTATTTTCCTTCAAACTGCTACCCAATCGTTCTCCCTTTGAAAACAGTATTATCAAAACATTCTATTACAGAACCTTAAATAGAATCATTAAGATCTATCTAGCCTTGAATTATAATAAAGCCTTTGAAAAACGGGGCGACAACGATGTAGAAGTTATTTTTATCCATAAAAGTCATCCACTGCAATTCCGATTTCTATCACTACTATGCGCATTTCAGTTGTAGTATAACTGGACACATACAATCAAAATAATCATTATATTACAGCTAAAATCGTCTGGATTTATGTTAAAATTGATTCTATTACTATTTGACTAAATTAGAAATAAGACAATCATAGAAAGCCATATTAATACTATATACCGATCCCAAACCCTAGCACAACATATAAATCATATCCGTGACCATCACTTTAAACTTACCTAAACTGATAACATCATGCTTGCAATTAATTCTATTTATCGGCGTTCCAACGGCTTCTATTCAGGCCCAAGCTCCGCATCCTGCTGACTTAGAGTATCATATTCAGCATTATACCGATGAAAATGGTTTGCCTCAGAATAGCGTCAAAAAAATAGCCCAGGACGATGCGGGTTTTATATGGCTTGGCACCGACGCGGGCCTATCTAGGTTCGATGGACAGAACTTTAAAAATTTTGACGAGTTCAATTTTATCAGAGGAATTCATTCTTTTGAACCTGACCTCTCACCTTCCCCTAGCCATATCTATGCCGTGACAGACCGATATGATCGTGTCCGAATTAACGGCGGTAAAGCGGAGAGAATACGGGATGGTGAAGAATTGAATGAAGCACTGATTAAAAATTCCTTATTACCCAAGCCCAAAAATTATCTTACCCGAGGCCTCCCCGAACCCGTGGCGGGGAGCGTATACCCCGAACAGTTATTGATCCCTTTCTCAGGACCAAGAACCTATATTTGCTCTACCGACCAGGTACAATACATGGATGGTCATCAGGTGGTGGCCAGCTATAATTTCCAGAGTGATGATCTCTGGCATTTTTTTAGGATCAACGACAAATTATATCACATTTCAGATAGTGGTCAGTTGTCCATAATGGACCCTGAAAAAAGCAGATCCCTGGTCCAAAGCTCCCATATTGAAAACCTACCAAATTTCAAGACTGCCAATACCATTATCTATTGGTCCAATGCAACCAACCAGGCCTTTATTTGGGTAGATAAAACCTTATTTGGGTTAATACAAGATAATAATGGCAGCCTCAAGGCTAAAAAATTATTTACTGGTTTCGATTTCCGATCTCGACAAATTCAATCCATTTTTTACGATCAAAACCACCAAACTCTGTTCTTGGGAAGTCTGACTGAAGGTTTATTTGTAATTAAGAAGAAAGGCTTTACCACCCTTACAAATCCTAATTTACATGCCGATAATGTTTATTATGCCCAAGCGCTATTAAACCCAAGCACCATCATTACCCCCCAAGGGTACCTTTTCGATTTAAAGCCAGACCAAACATATCATATTCAGGAAAACAAGGAATTAGGTGATCATTATAACACAGACAAATACAGTATGGTCCGGGATTCACTTGGGAATTTCTGGGTAAAAAGCTTTACAAAACTTTACAAATATGACAGTACCGCCACCAAGATCATCGCACAAAGGAAGTTTGTAGATGGCATGACCTGGCTGTATCCTGGTAAAAACAATCGGCTGTGGATCGGATTTCGGTTGTCTGGACTTTACTATATGGACATCCACAGCCAGGACTTAAAGCCTAAAAAACTGATAGGTGCCCCCTTTACGAATATCACCTGGATACAGGAAACCGAGGGAGAGGCCCTGTGGGTTGGAACCGATAAAGGACTTTATAAGGTTGATTTGAGAAATAAAAATACGGTAAGAATAAAACAACTCAGTGCATTTTTTATCCGAAGCATTTACAGTCCCCAGCCCAATGAAATGTGGATTACCACCTATCAAAATGGAATCTACTTGATTAAGGATAATAAAATCACCAAACTTCCCATAGACCAAAACCGCTTCCTAGCCCGCTCGCATTGTATGGTGGAGGACAGCAGCGGCTTTATGTGGGTAAACACCAATAATGGCCTTTTTCAATTTAAAAAGCAGGCATTACTCGATTATGCAGCTAATAAAACCATCCCTTACTATCGACATTATAACAAATCGAACGGATTTAATATCAACGAGTTCAATGGGGGTTGCCAGCCCTGTGCTCTTCAATGGTCCAATGGCCAAATTTCCTTTCCTTCCATGAACGGTTTGGTAATCTTTAATCCCAACCAGTTCCAAAGTATACAGAAACCAACGCCTATAGTCATCGATGAACTGCTTGTGGGTAAACGAGTAGTAAAACCTACCGGGGACACCTTAACGCTCGACCATGACCATGAGCAAATTAAGTTGTATACCAGCAATGCCTATCTTGGGGACCCGAACAATTTTAAACTTTATTATTCCCTGCGGTCGGCTGGTACCACACCCGAATGGTATCGGCTAGAGTCTGCCGACTATTCCATTACACTATCTCAGTTAAATCCGGGCAATTACACCTTAATCATCAGGGCCATTGGAGGCTTCGATAAGGAAAGTGTGGTGACCAAACATTTAACAATTCAAATTAAAAAACCTTGGTTTCAATCTTGGTGGGCTATTGGTATGCTCCTACTCTCCACCCTAGGCCTCATAATACTATTTTTTAACCTAAGGCTTAGGTATGCGTTAAAGCAAAATGAACTGTTGGAGGGGAAAATCAGGGAAAGAACTCTGACCCTCCAAAAAACGGTTTTGGACCTCAAAGACTCCCAATCGGAATTACTGAAACAAAACAAGCTGCATACTTATATCATCGCTTCGATATCCCACGATTTTCGTTCTCCCCTAAAGTTCATACAAGCCTGGATGACCCAGATACCCAAAACGCTAGACAATGGGCAAACCGACTCCCTTCGTTCTTCAAGCCTTATCGCAGAAAAGACGTTGCGCAATATGATGCGCTTCACCGAGGACATGACGCATTACTTGAAAGCCATCACCTCTGAAGCCCACAGTGGTTGGAGCCCAGTACTGCTTAAACCATTGATTGAAAACAAGACGACCCTATTCAAAAGCATCACTTGGAGCAATAAGGGAACCATAGAAATAGATATAGATCCGACCATTCAAATCCAGACCAATGCTAATCTGCTGGGTATCGTAATTCATAACCTGATCGATAATGCCTTTAAGGCCAAGCCAAATGGCTTGGTACATATCTACGCGAACTGGTCAACAAAGTTTTCCAAGCCTATCCTTGAGCTCACCGTCCAAGACAATGGCCCTGGAATGCCAGAAGATCTCCTACTATGGCTCAATAGCCCGACCAAAGACAATATCTCGCCCCCAAAGAACTACCAAGGGCTTGGATTGGCCATGGTCAAAAGTGCCTGTGAGACCTTGGGAGTTTCATTACGATATCATAATCATCATGGTACGGAGGTTACTTTGACCTTCGATTAGGGTCTCAACCAAGTAATTAAACGGAATCGACTAAACCCTTAACTGAGTAATGGCCATGTTCTTAAACCTACCCTATCGTTATAAAAGTTTGGTTAGTAATATTTTCACCATATTAATATGGTTGGTATGTATTGGTTATCCTCCTATCCAAGCCCAACCCACTGTAATCGCTAACAAATCCTATCATATACAACACTATACAGACGAAAATGGACTTCCACAAAATAGCGTAAAAAAAATTGCTCAGGATGACGCAGGTTTTATTTGGCTGGGTACCGAAGCAGGACTGTCTAGATATGACGGTCAAAAATTTATAAATTATAGTGAATTTGAATATATCCGTGGAATCCACTCCTTCGAACCTGACCTATCCGCTCCCCCCCAATATATCTATGCCGTTACTGATCAATATGAACGACTAAGACTCCATCAAGGCAAATTTGAAAGAGTAATGGATCATTCACAATTAAGCAAATCGCTTATTAAAAATTCTTTTTCCAACAAACCGAAGCACTTCTTAACAAGAGGACTACCAGAAGACGCAGAAGGTTTATTCTTTCCTGAAAGCGTTCAAATCCCCTATTCAGATTATCGTCTCTTTAATTGTTCACACGATAAAATTGACTTCCTAAGAGGCCATACTTTAGTGGCACGATACCCCATAAAAAGCGATAATCTATGGCATTTCTTTAGACTAAATAACCGTTTATACCGTTTGGCGGACAAGGATAGCCTCATCGTTTTCGACCCAGAAGTCAGTACCTCTTCCTACCGCATAGCCAGGATTATCAACCTACCTAAAAGTAACAACCAGAAAAGCCAAATTTTTTGGAATAATGCAAACAATCAATCGTTCTTGTATGTCAACAAGAAACTTTATCGGTTAAATGAAGGAAAGAATGGGAATCTAATCGCAACAGAGTTGCTATCTAATTTCGATTTCACTTCAAGGCAGATTCGGTCGGTCTTTTTTGACATAGAAACACAAAAACTGTACTTAGGTAGTCTCATAGAGGGTTTATATATTATCAAAAGAAAACAATTTACCACAATCAACAATCCATTTTCGAATTCCGACGATGTATATTATGCCCAGGAACTTTTAAACAAACACAGCATCATTAGCCCTCAGGGAGATATTTTTAATTTCTCGGAGTATCCAAATATTAAATATGAATTTAATAATCTCTTATCCCAAAACCATAGATTTAAAGATAAATATGGCCTTATACACGACCTTAATGGAAACTTTTGGGCTAAAGGGTTCTCTTATTTATACAAATATGATCATCAAGCCAAAGGAATTTTATCCAAAAATAAATATTCTGATGAAATATCATGGATCTATCAAGGTAAGAACAATCGACTTTGGGTTGCGTTTAGACAATTGGGACTGTATTATCTGGACATCAACAGCCAGGACCTTAAGCCAAAAAAGTTTATTGGAGCTCCACTTAGAAGAATTACATGGATACACGAAGCCCTTGATAATGTCCTCTGGGTGGGAACCAGAGATGGTCTTTATCGAATCGAATTAAAAACCAAGAAAACCTCCAGAATTAATCAACTGAATGGACTCTTTATTCGAAGCATATACAACCCTCAACTCGATGAAATGTGGATCACGACCTATCAAAATGGAATTTTTCTGATCAAGGATAACAAAATAACTAAATTCCCTTTAGACAATAACCGATTCCTTGCACGATCGCACTGCATGGTAGAAGACAGCTCCGGTTTTATGTGGATTAATACCAATAATGGTCTTTTTCAGTTTAAAAAGCAGGCTTTATTGAATTATGCTACCAATAAAACAATCCCCTATTTTCGCTACTATAATAAATCGAATGGGTTTAATCACAATGAATTCAATGGAGGCTGCCAACCCTGCGCCTTAAAATTACCCAATGGACTTATTTCCTTCCCATCGATGGACGGTTTAGTGGTCTTTAATCCAAAGCAGATTAAGCATAAACAAAAATTAGCTCCCATAGTGATCGACCAAGTACTGGTGGGTAAGCAAGAGATGAAACCAATTGAAGATACGTTAGCTTTAGTTCATGACCAAGGGCAAATCAAGATTGCATTCAGCAATGCCTATCTGGGAGATCCCACCAATTTAAAGATATACTATTCATTAGTCCCGATTGGTACTACACCCGAATGGTACCCCATAGAACCAGGTGACCATTCCATTCCCCTACCACCATTAAAACCAGGCACCTATACCTTGGTCATCAAGGGAGTTGGGGGCTTCGACAAGGATAGTATTATTACTAAACGCTTGACCATACAGATCCTAAAACCATGGTACCTAACTTGGTGGGCAATCGGTTTTTTTATACTCGCCATCGTGGGTTTCATTTTATTGATTATAGACCTCCAGCTAAGACGCGCCTTAAAACAAAACGAATTATTGGAAGGTAAAATCAAAGAACGAACCCTCGCCTTACAACAAACTGTACTAGACCTAAAGAACTCTCAATCCGAATTACTTAAACAAAACAAGTTACATACTTATATCCTTGCTTCCATCACCCATGATTTCCGTTCTCCACTAAAATTTATGCACGCATGGCTCACCGAAGTACCCAAAGAAATCGCCAATGGAGAGGCGAGTGAAGTCTCCTCCTCTAGTCAACTTATCGAGAAAACCATGCGCCATATGATGCGCCTCACCGACGACATGACCCATTATTTAAGAGCCATTACTACGGAGTCACAAGGTAGCTGGAACCTGGTATCTCTCAAACCTTTGGTCGAAGACAAAACAACCTTATTTAAAAGTCTCTCCTGGATCAATAAGGGCACCATCAAAATAACCATAGACCCAGAGTTAAAAATCAAAACCAATGCCAACTTGCTAGGTATCGTAATTCATAACCTGATCGACAATGCCTTTAAGTCCAAGCCGAATGCGATGGTAGCAATCCATGCCAGCTGGTCCACGAAGTTTTCACAGTCGACCCTCGAACTCACCGTCCGAGACAATGGCCCAGGGATACCCGATGAACTGCTGTTATGGCTCAACAGTCCGCCAAAGGACCATATAGCCCCCCCCCAGAGCTACCACGGGCTAGGTCTGGCTATGATTAAAAGTACCTGCGAAACGCTTGGCGTGACCCTGTTTTATCAAAACCTAAATGGAACCGTGGTGACATTAACTTTCCCCCCGGAAGGAGTGCCTAAACTTTAATCCTTTCCGGTGCCACACGATGCCCGAACGAAGGGTGCTAAATTAGTGGCTAGTGACATCCAGCAGGTCACTTTGCTGATAAGGAATGGCCAGGTTCCAAGTCTTACCATTTAGGGATACTTCTATTCGAACCTGCTGCGCATCCACCGACAACACCCCTGTCTTAATCTCAGGAAGTGTGCTCTCATAGGGCAGCAGCAGCCAAACCAGGGTAGTAGATTCAGGAACTTCTGTTTCGTAAATACTGGCCACATTGGGTTCATATTGGTTGTATTCGGGACTGTACCAACCCTGAAGATCCGGTTTCTCCTGACCTTTGACAAGGCTAATGGCATAGGCAGGAGCACCCATAGGGATTACCGCCAAGTTTCCCTTGGGATGATTCGTTTTCACGAGGGGCCCCTCTGCCTCCACCACCGTACTGGGGTGCCAATGCCAAAGGGCCTCCACCTTACGGGGCCTGTCGGTCGTTACCCGATCCACCACCACCCAAAACTGGCCTCTTACATAAGTTACAGCCCTGGTATGCTCCAACTTCCCATTTAAGTCTTGAAAATCCGCCATGCTATTGGCGGCATAGTCGTAGTCTGGGGTGATTTTATAATGCCGCATATCTAGAGGTTTATCGGCCAACCGAGGGCCAGGACTCTGTCCCTTTCCATCGAATAACAGCACATTATGCCCAGCGCTTCCTTTGGCATAGGGGCGGAACTTATCGGCCACTTCTCCGGTATAAGCGAAACGTCCGGCATCTACCAGAAAGTCGCGCCCATAGGCGGCAACGGACAGATGCAGCATATCGTTATGTTGGTGTCCACTGCCCCAAGGCCCTATATCGAAAAACGACCAATGGGCCTGATGGTCATAGCCGCTGCGCGACACCAGCTGTCCTGCCCAGGGATGAACGTAAGAGGGCCCCTCCTTAGGGCGGGCTCCAGACTCCCCATTGCTCGCCAGATAGGCCCATTCGGGGCGCTGGTATTTTTGGGCAGCGGCCAATAGCAATTTTCTATCGCTTCCCCGGTCTCCATCGTTATTGAGCGCCCGAAACCCATCGGGACGGATATTTCTGGAGATATAGCCATACATATCCAAGATGGTCTGGTTATAGAAATCGGGCAGGGGCTTATTGGCCCGGTCACAGATATCTTTAAAGAGTTCAAAATTGGCTAAAGATACATTATGGTAATGGGAGGTCAGCTCCGTTTGTACCCCATCGGGATATACCTGCCCCTTCATACTCTCTACCATCGCCCCTATGGAATAATCGAGCCAGGCCGCCGACTCCTTGTATTCAGGAAAATTGGTAGCCACCGTAGCCAATGCCGATATCTCCATGGTCAACCAGTTGTTACCGGCATGGAAATGGCGGTTATAATGGGCATGATCGGGCAAGCTGCTGAGCATCAGCAAACGGGTGGCATCGCTCAAGTACTCGCTATGGAGTAACCCATAAAAAATCTTAGACCATACCTTGGCCCGGGCCGCTACTTCCAGCCCCCTCCATACCGAGGTACCACTTTTTTTTGCGGGATAGGGGGCGCTCTTTAGGATAAAATCCCGAAGGAAAAGGTCTATATATTGAGGATACACCGGGTTGCCAGTAGCAAAATAACTGTCTAACACCTGGCTGATCTGCGTATGGCGGTTCGACAACCAGGCCCATTCCCGGTCGTTATGAGGCCCCTTATAATACCAGTCCCTATGGCCATCGGCCCCATATGGGACCTGCCCCCGTACATTTTGAATTACAAAAACATTATTTAAAATGGTATCGGCCAAGGCTACCCGATTTCCCGAGACCTTCGGCAAGGTCCTCCTTAAATGAGCAGCATGAGTACCCTGGCGATAAAATTGCAATAACAGGCTACACGCCTGCTCCAGATCCCCATTTTTATAAGCCGACCGTACTCCCTCCAGACCAGGAGTGTCCAGGTTATACTGCTTTAGCATTTTATGCATCGTTTCTGGAGCCAGTTTACAGATATCCTCGACGGTGGTAGCCTGTTGCCAAGCTACTTGGGCCTGTAAATAAAAGGGAATAACGATAAAGGCCAATAGCAGCCCAACTCGGTGGATTAGATTCATGGGTTCGTATTTAAATTCTGGGTTTAGGGAGTAACAACCAGGCTCCACCCACCCAATTGTGCCAGCAGCGCCTATCCACTAAACCCCAAATTCCTAATTTTTTACTGTCCAAATTCAATATTCCTTGTTTTCCACCTCCAATATTTAGAAAAACTAATAACACCCTTAATTCTTTAAACCACTCATTTACAAGGAAGAATTCCTTTCAAAAACCAAAATAACATCGACAAATCATCATACAAAAGAGCCAATACAACCCACAATTAGATCTTTTTATTTGGTCACTCAAAACCCCTCCTATCATTCCAATAAACACCTAGAAATGTTTCTATAACACCAAGGCTATGCGGCTAAAACATACGAGTTTATGACAAATTAAATTTGATGCAGATTTAAAACAACATTCATACTATACACACAAAAACTTAATTATCCTTCATTTTTTTTTAAGCCCTTGGGGCCAATCACACACTTATTTCTTTACTAAAATTTTACCAATCCCTATTTTTTTTAAAACTATATCACAATCAAACTATGAAAATGAACAAAATCTTTACGACCGCATTGTTTTTCGCCTTCACCGCCAGCACCACACTTTTCGCTCAAGTAAAAATTGGGACCAATCCTACCTCGATAGATCCAACCAATAACCTTGAAGTTGAAGCTTCCACCCCCGACCGAGTGATAGCAATCGATAAAACTACTGGAAAGGTCACCATTAAAGATGGGACAGAGGGAGATGGAAAGATTTTGACAAGCGATATAAATGGTACTGCTAGCTGGAAGACGCCGTTAAGCCAAAATACCGAATTGTGGATTTATGCAAAGTCAACCGTTGACCAAGCGATTCCTACCGGATATACTAAAATTCTTTTTGATACAGAACTTGAAGATAGAGGAAATAATTTTTCTCCTGGAACGAGCCAAGTTATAGTTCCAAGTAGCGGTATTTATCAAGTAAATGCAGGCTTAAAAAAAGTAACTAATACTTCCTCAACCTTCAATATAGGATTAACCATATATGTTAATGGTACTAGTGCTTTTGCGGGTTACGACGACTCGTGGACAGAGAACGCAAAACCAAATGTAAATATTTCAAATTCAATATTTTTAAATGCAGGAGACGTAGTAGATGTACGGATTAAAAGCTCCTTTGCAAAATACTCTATAGCAGAAGGTCATTTCACAATGATAAAATTATCCAACTAACTATTTACATACTCCTGTCGCCTTATATTGGCGAATGGAAACAGGTAATAATATGCTTAATACTCTTTGTATTCATAAATAACTAGTAAATCGTTTAAATTGGTTTATAAATAACCGACTTAAAATCAAAAAAAATATGAAGGAATTAAATCAAAACTCCATACCCATTCCCTTTAAATGGAAAGGGGTACGAAGTTACAATATCGTCATAAGGATAGTCTTCATGGCATTTGTGATTGATGTACATGCACAAGAGGGTACCCAAGGCAACACCACCATTTTTAGTGGTGCGCAGATGACCTTCTTTGGCGATCATAACTTCACTACCGGTGGAGGGGGGACTATGCCTGGAATTATCAATACGGAAAGAACGGTACAGTACGGCGTACTTAACTACAGCTCTGCAAGCCTAACAGTTACGGGGGCAGATGACGCCAACCATGTAGATGGCTATGTGCGTAACTTAGGAGCTGGGTACTTCCTTTATCCTGTAGGAGATAATGGATCCTATCGTCCTTTCGGCGCCGATGGAGCGGGTACAACAGGTGCTTATTTTGGCGTAGATCCCAATTCGGCCGTAACCAGTAACCTCGGAGGGGGCAATTACCCAATACTTCCTACTTCAGGGCCCTTTCCAACGGCCGATAAACAAGCGGACATCCATGCCGTCAGCACGGCTGAATATTGGGACATAGATGGCAGTAATCCCTCTGCCATCACCTTGTCCTGGAATAGCGGCAGTGCAGTAGATGCACTTACTAATAATAAATTGGAACTACTCACGATCGTTGGCTGGAATCCGTCCACTTCCCAATGGGAAGAAATTCCCTCTTCAAAGGACGATGTAAGTGTTTTGGGAGGTAGCAGTGATCTTACGGCTGGGTCCATCAGCACCACAGCCAATATTACTCCCGATACCTATACCATATATACCCTGGCAGGAAAAGTGGACCCCCTCCCCGTAACCTTAGTAACCTTTGAGGCCACCAAAGAACACGAGGCGGCCCAGCTTACCTGGTCTACCACCTCGGAATCCAACAGCTCGCATTTCGATATAGAGCGCAGCCAAAACGGCATAGACTGGAGCCTAATAGGCCAAATGGATGCTTATGGAGAGAGCACAGCACTTCGTAACTATGCGTTTACAGATCCAAGTCCATTCTCTGGAGAGAATCTCTATAGACTAAAAATGGTAGACTTGGACGATACCTTCGCTTATAGCCGTATACGTAGTCTTTATTTTGAAGGGAGGACGAACGAACTGGCAGTATATCCGAACCCTGCTCAGGAGTACGTCACCCTTCAAAACCCAGAGCAGGTACTGTCCTATCGCTTAATAGGGCCGAATGGACAAGCCTTACTCTCCGACCCAAAAATGTTGGATACCCAGGGGAAACTACTGCTAGGTAAAATAACCCCCGGTATGTATGTACTAAAAATACAACGCAAGGGCGGGCTAACTGAGCACCACAAGCTAGTTATCGATAAATAGAATTGCACTTTTTATATTAAGTTAAGAGGCTGTCTCAAAAGGGCAGCCTCTTTTAATATATCCACGCTCTAAAAAGAAAAATCGACTCGATATTCCTATTTCGTATTCGTCTCCAATACCCCTAACGGCACTTCCCTCCGCGCGCTCTATGCCCTGTCTCAAGTTTAAAACTTCTTCCCTGCCGAGGATCCTTACCCAATTTCATCCCCAGATTTCCATATTAAAAGCGCTACCGCTACAGTATTCACAAAACTCTTACGACTATAAACAACAATAGAAACCAATCGAAAGATCGAAACATTACTAAAAACAGCAAATCATATGGTGATAATACGAGATCATATATCGAACTATCTTTGAGAGATCATTTATAAATACTAAGCTTGGACAAACACGCTTAATTCAATTTCACCCAGATCATTCTAGTTCACCCAGATCATTCTAGCTCACTGTAGTCTTATTATATCTACCTATTACACTTTTAATTATCAACTTATTTTTTATAACTATAACACAACTAAACTATGAAAATGAACGGATTATTTAAAATGGTCATAAACTTTTCCATCAACCCCAGACCCCTCACCCTTATATCGATCAACAATTGGGTTTCTAGCCCTTCAAACAGAGTTTATAAATCACCATTTGCATTGGAATAAGATGATTGAAGTAATAAAATAGAATCAACACGATACTTAAACCTAAATATTATGAGGCATTATAATTCTACAATTTGCTACTCGTTTCGAAGAACGATGCTGGCTCTGCTTTTAACCATTTCTTTTGTAATAGCAACCCTGGCCAGTACTTATGCTGCCACAGTTACCATTAAGGTATGGAACGATGACAATGGAAATGCTCAAAAAAGTTCGGAGTCTTTTATTAATGGAAGTACCACTCCTTTATGGATTAACCTGATCGATATCAGCACCAATCAGATCATCGGACAGGGTAGCGTAAATAGTAGTGGGGTGGCTACCATTACTGGTGCCACCAACGGCGCCGTCTATAAGTTGATCATTACGGCGACTCAACCCGCTTTAGGCTCGTTACTAACGAGTCCTTCATTACCCAATAATTATGTCAATACGGGCATCAATCTCACTTCTAACGCCAGCGGTACAGGCGATAATGCAAACCAAACAGGGATCATCGAAATCACCATGCCGGGGAGTGGAAACCTAACCAATATCAATTTTGGTATTGAGCAGCTTCCAGAGTCTCTATCCATAACGGCCGCCAGCCAACAGAACCCCAATGGTAATTATAAAGTATCCATTGTGGCCCCCAATGCCTTGGATACAGAGGATGGAAATATATGGACCACCGGAACCGGCACGGTGGTTATAGAGACCCTGCCTGCCGATGGCACCCTCTATTATAACGGCTCACCCGTTACCGCTGGCCAGTCCATAGCCAATTTTAACGATGCCCTGCTTTTGGTTGATCCCAACGATGGGGACCTTACCCTAAGTTTTGAGTATTCCATAATTGACCAAGCCGGACAAGCTAGTCCTAATCATGGTACCGTAACCATGCCATTTACGGCCCCAATTCCATTTAATTGTGACTCCTATTTGTATCAAGTTATCTCTACAAGCGCTTCAACTAATAGTACCTTATACCGTTACAATCCTTTTACAGGAAACAGGACGAGCGTGAAGGCGCTTAGTGCTACTTATAACGGCATTGGTTATAACGTAAAAGATAATATGATATGGGGTTCAGATAATCATTTCAACAGAATTGTCAGAATTGATTCGGAGGCGAATGAAACGTATTTTACTATACCCAACCTACCCAGTGATTCCTATAACGTAGGAGATGTCACTGAAGATGGATATTTGTATTTATATACAACCTTAGAAACTAAATTTTATATCATTGACTTAAATGCAGATAGCCCTAACTATTTGCAACTTGTAGACCCGGTTCAAGGTTACGTTCTCGATACCGCACCTTATGGCACAACGATAATTGGCTACGCGATTTATGATTTTTCCTACAACCCCAAAGACAAGAAATTTTATAGCATCATAAACCCTGGCCGAGCCAATGCTTTTAAAATCCTAATCATAGAACCTAGTGACCTATCCTTTTCAGTAGGCGCAGCCGCCGTATCAGGAGGGGGAATACAAGCCGAAACCACCGGCTTTGGTGCTACGTTCTTTGACCAAGAAGGTTTCTTGTATGGGTTCAGTAATAGTCTAGGGAAATATTATCGAATCAATGTGGAAACAAACTCTGCCACCCTACTCTCCACGCAATCACCGAATGGCTCTAACGATGGCGCCTCTTGTCCTTCGGCTCTCGCCTTTCAAACCGACTTGGGTGATGCACCAGACAGCTATATTACCTTATTAAACACTGGCGGTCCTTCTCATATTCTTAGCCAAGACCTACTCCTTGGTCAAAATGTGGATGCGGAAGATGATGGCCAACCTACCTCCACCGCCAACGGGGATGACACCACCGATTCCCCAGACGATGAGGACGGCTTAACGGCTATTCCTCCGCTAGGGACCAGCTATACTGCCTATAGCTTAAACGTAGCCGTGACCAATACCACCGGCGCCGATGCCACCTTATCTGGATGGGTCGATTTTAACAGGAATGGGGTATTTAACAGCGGAGAAAGAGCACAAGCAACCGTTCCCAACGGGGCTAACTCAGCCACCCTCAACTGGACTGGGTTAAGCGGACTTTCGGCCGGACAGACCTACATACGCTTAAGGTTAGCTTCTGATGCGGCGGAGGTCGCCAATCCTAGCGGTGACTCCGGGTCGGCAAGTAATGGGGAGGTAGAGGATTATCCCCTTACCATCTTCTTAGTACCACCGCCAACGGCAGTACCCGATGAATTCTCCACTTCTTGCTCGGCGGGAACCATGAATATCGTGGAAAATGATTTGGCAGGAGCTGCCCCCATTACCATGGCCGAAACCAGACTAATCGACCCTTCTAATAGCAGCAAAGTACTCTCCGTAACCATTCTCGATGAAGGTAGCTTTGTGTTAGATCCCAATACAGGTATCGTAACTTTTACTCCAGTATCTAGTTTCCAAGGCGCCTCTTCAGTAGGCTATGCCATTCAGGATGGAAATGGATTAGAATCCTTGTCGACCATCACAGTAAATGTAGATTGCCCCCTCCCCGTAACCTTAGTCTCCTTTGAGGCCACCAAAGAACACGCAGCGGCACAGCTTACCTGGTCTACCACCTCGGAGTCCAACAGCTCCCATTTCGAGATAGAGCGCAGCCAAAACGGAAAAGACTGGCGCCCATTGGGCCAAATGGATGCTTATGGAGAGAGCACAGCACTTCGTAACTATGCGTTTACGGATCCAAGTCCATTCTCTAGAGAGAACCTCTATAGACTAAAGATGGTAGATCTGGATGACACCTATACCTATAGCCGTATACGCAGCCTTCACTTTGAAGGAACTACGAACGAACTAGCAGTTTACCCCAACCCTGCTCAAGAGTACGTTACCCTCCAGAATCCAGAGCAGGTACTGTCCTATCGCTTAATAGGGGCGAATGGACAGACCTTACTTTCCGACCCAGGAATGCTCGATGCACAGGGTAAGCTTCAGTTAGGAAAGTTAAAGCCTGGTGTGTATGTACTAAAAATACAACGCAAGGGCAGCGTAACTGATACACATAAGCTTGTTATCTATAAATAAAACGCCAACATTTACATAAACCAAGAGGCCGTATTCGCTGGAATACGGCCTCTTGGTATTAAATAGGTATTGCAAATATAGGAAGCTCGGAGCCTCTTTAACCGGCCCTATTAATGCGCCAGTTCACTTTGCAGGAGTTCTACCTTTTTGGCTAGCTCAATGATATTATTAACCTTCAATTTTTCTAATATTCGAACTTTATGAGTGCTTACCGTAGAAATTTTTACGGAGAGCGAGGCCGCAATAGCCTTTACCGTATGTCCTTCCACAAGCAGTTGCATCATCTCCCTTTCCCGGGCGGTAAGGCTATGTAAAGGATTAAATTGAAACTCATTTTGATCAAGAATGGATTCAAAAATCAATTGTTTGATCTCTTTTCGAAGGTATATTCCCCCATTCAAAACGGTCTGAATCGCCAAAGCCACCTCACTTTCTTCCGCTACTTTGGCCACAAAACCATTGGCTCCCTGATTTACATAATATGGGGCATGGGACTTCTCCTCCCGGCCGCTAAAAATCAAAATAGGGACCTTCGCCTGAATTTTCCTTAAACTTCCTAACATTAGCACATCCTTCCCTCCAGGGATGCTTAAATCGAGGATTACTAAATCCATAGGTTTAGTCTTGAGGGCATTTTCGGCTTCCTCGAAACTTTTGGATTCCGTTATCAATGCATTCGAATCAATCCGTCCAAGTATTTTCTTTAGAATCAATCGAACCACCGGGTGATCATCGACTATCAATATATTCTTCATAATCATCATGCATGTTTAGTGTTATTAGTCAACAAATCTAGTATTATACCTAAACATTATCAATAGAAATGTTTCTATATACGACAGGCTATGGCACTAGTAGTCAAATTAAACTTCATCCTTATATTTGAAAAACTTCGGCTGAATAGGCGTAAAAACAGTTACTTTTCCTCGACAAAAAAATAGTAAATCCCTCATCTACAAAAAAAACCTTTCCGCTCTTAGGAAAGGTTTTTTTTGTGTTTCACTTTAATACGTTCTTAGTGTTCGACCCCATAAAGTTCTACTTTTTTCGATAGTTCCAGGATATTATCTACCTGCATTTTATCGAAAATTCTGGTCTTATGCGTACTGACTGTGGAGAATTTTATTCCGAGTATGTCCGAAATTTCCTTGGTCCATTTACCCGCTAACAAGAGGTCCAGTATTTCCCTTTCCCTTGGCGATAACGTTTCTATAGGGTTAGATGGGTAAGCTACCCCATCTACGAAGCGATCCAAAATATTGCGTTGTACCTCAGCACTTACATAACGCTTATCGGCAAGCACCATACGGACCGCCTCTTCAATTTGCTCGTTAGGTGCCGTCTTATTGACGAATCCATTGGCTCCTTTATGGATGTATACGGGTGCATTGGTGATCTCATCCCGCCCCGAACAGATTAATATCCGAACATCTTTCTGTATGCTCCTTAATTTTCCTATCATCTCAACACCCAAACCTCCCGGTAACGACAAATCTAACAAGATCAAGTCATAGGCACTTTGTTCACAATATTCCACTGCCTCGTCGAAAGTCGAAGCAAAGTTGAATTGGGCCTCCTTAATCACGTTTCCAACTATAGATTCCATCCCTAACCAGGTAATGGGCTGGTCATCAACAATAAGTACGTTTGTCATCATTTTTCAATAGGTTATATCGTATGAGCGTTTAGCTCTTCAAATTTAATACTATTTACTTAAATGCAACGATAGAATTGTTACTATAAGAAATACCCTTTTTTATTTAAAAACAAATAAGAAAAATGAAAAATCAAATTCTTTATCCATCTTTTTTATCAATATCGGCTCCAAATAGGGAAATTACGATTCATTCTAAAATATTAAATACTTCGACAAATGGTTTTGTGGAATATTTTCGATTGAGGCCAAGTGTAATAAGCTCCCTCCTCCACACTTTCCGATACTAAGGAGTTGGGTCGGAAAGCTAAAAACACAAATGCCGTAGCCCACTCCAGCAGGTGCTGAGAGGCTACGGCATATTTGGCTTTTATTGTTGATCGGTCTAGTAACCTACATTTTGATCCAATAGCTTATTATTGCGTATTTCGGAGGTAGGAATGGGGAACAACAACTCCCTTTCCTTCAGCACCGGCCCATAGGAGAACTGGTGACCCACATAATCTTCGAAAGTTTTGGAGGTCACGTTAAAGGCCTTCCTCCACCGAACCATATCGTACCAAGTCCGGTTTTCGAAACTTAATTCATAGATCCGCTCTTTCATGATGGCAGTACCTAAAGTCTCCTTGGTCAAGCCAGATAATGGTGCCAGTTCCGCCCGTTTCCGTACCAAGTTAACGGCCTCGTAAGCGGCATCATTCGGCCCTTGAGCTTGGTTAGACGCTTCGGCAAAAATCAGCAAAACATCGGCATAGCGGATTAGGCACCAATTGAGATCCGAACTCGTCGTAGTCAGGTGTGCAGCGGTATCGAAGTGCTTATAGATATAATAACCACCTAGGTCTACCGTCTTACTACGGTCGCTACTTAGGGTATAAGAGCGATAATAGAACTCCTTTTCATTGGCTCTTTTATCTCCTGGCTCATAGGACTCTACAAATTCCTTATTGGCGAATATGGCGCCCGTTTCATCGGAATAGGCCGATATCCCCTGGTTATAAGGAATAATGGACGATTGCCAGCCTGAGGGCTGTAGAAAAGCGGCAAACTGTACCATAAAGATATTCTCCTGAATATTCTTTTTGGAAGGGTCATGCAAGTCATTATAGCTCGTAAAGAGGCTAAACTGTTTCGAGTCGATCACTTCCTTCGCTTTGTCGGCGGCATTTTTATAGTATTCAGCTCCTTTTTGAAGGGGATACCCCGCCATGGTGAGGTATACATCCGCCAAGACGGACTTCACCGCCCCCATATTCACCCGACCCGTTTTGTCGGTCCAGGGCAGACCCGACGCCTCGGCCGCTTTCAGGTCGGCGACGATCTGGTCGTAAATGGCCGACACTTCTGCCGCTTCCGGGTACAGCTGCTCTGAGCCCAGTTCGATAGACGTGGTGATCAGTGGCACTTTACCAAAGATCCGCACCAGGTTGTAATAATACCAGGCGCGCAGAAAATGAGCCTGACCGAGATACTTGTTTTTAGCGGCCTCATCCATATTGATCCCTGGAATCTTTTCAATGGCCAGGTTGGCATTACCAATACCACGGTACGAGCTCTGCCAATACGTCACTCCATAGCCATTATCGGAGTTATTGACCAGGTTACGCACAAATATACTGTTTTGAGCCTGTCCGAGCTCGGTATTGGCTAGGCCGGTAGCAAATTCCAACATCATCCACGGCGCCCCACCGAAGCCCCCTCCAGTGGTGGATTTGAGGGCATCGTATATGGCATTCACCGCACTCTCCGCATGAGCGGGCTTGGTAAAGTAATTTTCCTTCGTAAAGTTCGATGGATCCGTTTCATCCAAGAAATCACTACATCCACTGCCCCAAAGCATCATGACGCTGCAAAGTGCGATACGGGCGGTTGTTTTTATATATTTCATCTTTAATAAAAGGCTAAAAGGTTACAGACCAATATTGATACCAAACATAAACACCCTTGGCTTAGGATAATCGTACAAGGCCACCCCCTGATCGAACGCACTACCCGAAGTGGATACCTCAGGATCGTAGCCTTCATATTTGGTAGAAACGAAGAAGTTCTGAACCGAAGCATACATTCTTAATCTGTTCAGCTTCAGACGTTCTACGATATCGGGAGAGAAAGTATAGGCCAACAGCAAGTTACGACCTCTTAAGAAGGATGCTTCACGCACCCGGTCGGTATCGTTATTGGTATTATACCCGGCCGACACTGGTCGTAGCTGCGCAATATTAGTATTCTGATTCTCGGGAGTCCAAGCATTTAACACCGACCTAAAACTATTGGCAATCCCCTGACGGTCTTCGGCGGAGTGCTTACTGCGGTACAGCACATCGTTGCCATACATAAATTGAAGATCGACGGTAAAATCAAAATTGCGATACTTAAAGGTGTTCAGGAAGGTTCCAAATCCGTCGGGAATCCCTTTGCCGATCACTACCCGGTCGTTATCATTAATAACCCCATCTTCGTTAACATCCTTGTATTTGATGTCCCCTGGCTTTTTCAGATACTGAGCCGCCACTGACTCCTCGTCGGTCCCCCAGGTACCCTCATGAACGAAGCCAAAAAACGAACCTACTGGCTCCCCTTCTCTTACGACCGTGGACCCTATAAAGATATCGGCTCCACCGGTTAGGGCTTTCACTTTGTTTTTGTTGATCGACAAATTGAAGGTAGTATTCCAAGCGAAGTCCCCTTGATTAATATTGACGGTATTCAGGCCAATTTCCACCCCTTTGTTTTCCATGCTACCGACATTCTGCGATACCTGGGTAAACCCGCTACTCATAGGCACGGGAGCACTCAAGAGCATATCGGTGGTCAACTTACGGTATACATCAAACTCAACAGACAGGCGGTTTTGGAATAGCCCCAGTTCGAAGCCCGCATCGATTTGGTGCGTTTTCTCCCAGCGCAAATCAGGGTTCGCCAGGCGGTCTATACCTATCCCAATGGCTCTGCTGCCGTTGAAGATCACCGAATAGTTGCCCATACCGGCCAAGGCTTGATAGGCCGTAATCTCCGAGTTTCCGGTCACCCCGTAGCTAGTACGTAGCTTTAGGTTAGAGATAGCCGGGATTTCTTTAATAAAATCCTCCTCCGAGAGCTTCCACGCCAATGCGGCAGAGGGGAAGAAGGCGAAGCGGTTGGCCGATCCAAACTTTGAGGAGCCGTCGGCCCTACCCGTAAAGGTGATGAGGTATTTGTCCTTCAAGCTATAATTGAACCTACCAAAATACGAGTTCAAACCATAAGCGCTGGCACCGGAAGTCGGGGCCACGGCGGTAGCTCCCGCTCCGAGGTTATTATAACCAAAGTAGTCGTCCTGAAAGTTCTGAGAGCGGGCCTGTGCATAAAACTGATCGACATGCTGCCAAGAAAACCCTAGTAAAGCATTAATCGAATGGTCGGTGCCGAGTTTTTTGTTATAGGTCAAATAATTCTCAAACTGCCAGCTGTTATACCGATCGTTGCGCACGTAAGCATCCCCTCCTTGGTTTCTCGAAATATAATTCAAGGTTCGCCCTCCGTAATAGTCGTTGCGTTGATTGATGATATTGGTCCCTACAGAAGTCCGAAGTTGCAAATCTTTTCCGAAAGAAATATTAGAGTAAATGTTCCCCAACAAGGTTTGGGTCTTTAGATAAAACAAACGCTCATTGACGATATTGACGGGATTACCCCCACCTTCCATGCCTGGATAATCCTCATTTCCACCCCAGCGTCCATCGGGATATTTGACGGGAATAATAGGCAATGCCTCCAGCACTTGGCGCATGGCTATAATACCTCCGCCTCCTAATGGGTCGATTTGGCTTTCATTCTGATCGTTATAGCCCATACTTCCCCCAACTTTCAACCATTTCTTGATCTGGCTGTCGAAGACAAACCGACCCGAATACCGCTTAAGCCAGGACTCCCGGATAATCCCATTTTCATTCCTATAACCCAGATATACCCCGTAGCTATCCTTTTCATTTCCTCCTGAAAACGACAGTTGATGATTTTGCGTAATGGCCTTTTGAGTGGCTTCTTTTTGCCAGTCGGTATCATAAAGGGGCTGACCGTTGGCATCGAACAGTAGTGGATTGGTACGTTTGGTTTTAGGATCCGTGTACTTACCACCGGCCCAGCCTACTGGGTCATATTTGGCGGCATTGGAATAGGCAATCTCCTCTACCTCCAAAAACTCCTTAGAATTCAGCAATTCCAATTTTTTTGCCAGAACTCCTACACTGACGTCCGCATCGTAGTTGATCTGCCCACCTCGGCTCGAGCCCCTCTTGGTGGTAACCAGTATTACCCCGTTGGCACCCCTTGCACCATAAATAGCCGTCGCCGACGCATCTTTTAGCACTTCAATAGAGGCGATGTCATTGGGGTTGATATAGTCGATAGGCGTACTCCCGTTGGACAGTCCGGTTGCGTTCAAAATCACCCCATCGATAACATACAAGGGGTTGTTAGCCACACTTACCGAGGTATTTCCCCGGATGCGGATATTGGCACGTCCCCCAGGCCTACCGGAGTTCACCGATACGTTGACGCCCGTCATTCTACCGGCTAGCGCTTGATTCAGAGAGGCAGCGGGGCGTTCCTGTAGGGTTTCGCCTTTCACGGTACTCACGGCCCCAGTCAGGTCCGATTTCCGCGCCGTTCCATACCCTACCACCACGATCTCATCCAATGCATTGGTGTCTTGTTCCAAATTAAGCTCAAGGCTCGTCCTGCTTCCTACCGTTACTTCCTTGGACTTATAGCCAACAAAACTAAGTACCAAAACCGCATTATTGCCAAGTGACTCCGGTATATCGAGTTGAAAGGAGCCATCGGCTCCAGTGGATGTTCCACGCTGGGTGCCTTTTATAACCACACTTACGCCGGGTAACCCCATACCACTCTCGTCCTTTACCAGGCCTTGAATACTCCGATCGACGATAAGGGGTACTGAACTGACAGGCTGCAATACCGATTGTGTAGAAGTGCTGGATCGTGGACGCTCGCCTTCCTGATTCTTTTTATCGGTAATCACGAAGGTATTGGCTCTGGTTTTCTTAAAAAACAAACCGTGTTTCTTCAGCAGCAAGTCTAGGTTTTTCTCGATGGTCCAGGTATAATTCAGCTGCTTGGAGGTAACGTCTACGGAACCTACCAGTCGGTCCTCAAATATGATTTCGACCCCATAATGCCGTTGTAAGTCCAACAGCACATTCTTCAGTTTCAAATCCTGTTCCTCCGACCGTATATGGGAGGTAACGCGGGAGGCAAATGCCATATCCTGAGCCGTAATAGGGGGTGCTTGTTGCATCAGAAGCACCATCCCAATCAGCGCAGATTGCCTTGCGGAAAGTTTTATGTTCATATTAAAAAGGTTAAGGTGATTTAAAAGTTAGAAATTTGAATGGTATCATCTTTTACAGGCTCCACCCGCAGGTTGAGCACTTCAGAAATAGTCTTTAAGAGTTCGTCAACATCTTTGGTTTTAAAATTGCCGGTAATTTTCCTATCGAGAATATCCTTACGCGCCACTACGGTAAGGCCATAATTATCACGGATCATTTGACTCACCTCTCTAACAGAGGTCGCGTTAAACACATAACGCTGCTCTTTCCAAGCCCCAAAGGCATCAGGGTCTGGCTGCTTGAGTATCTGAACACCACCGTGGGGATTGAGCTTAGCCAAGTCGCCGGGCTTCATGGTGACGCCTTTGTTTTTGGCCTTTTCGGTATAGGCAATACGTACACTGCCTGACTTCAATGCTACCTCGGTGGCTCTAGGCCTGGCCAGCACCGAAAACTCGGTTCCGAGGACCTGCACCTGGAAGGTATCGGAAGTTTGGACCACAAACTGTTGATGGTCTAGGGTATGACTTACCGCAAACTCGGCCTCCCCTTCTAAGAGAACCTTTCTAACCTTCCCATAAAAACCAATTCGAGGGACCTTTAAGCTAGAATTGGCATTCAGGGATACCCGGCTTCCATCTTCCAGATATATATTGGTGGTTTGCCCGTAGCCAGTTCTATAATCTTTATACCACAAACTATCGCCAAACCATACGCCTATGCCTAGCACTAATACCAAGGCCACGGCCACTCCCAAAAACGGATGATAGAGAAAGGGCCATTGCCAGAAATTACTGCTCTCCTCAGGCTCCTCTTCTTCCAATGGCACCGCGTCCATTTCATGCGTTACCCGATACTGTAGGCGTTCCAGAGCCTGCTGCTGGTCGGGAATAAACTGTGGATAACGGGTTTCCCACTCCATAAGCCAGCCATAATAGCATTCCAGGTTTTCGGAGTTCCGAATCCATTCCTCTACTAGTTTTCGCTCCAGAGGGTTGGAGCGTCCGGATAAATAATCGAAAAATATATATTTAGAGATTGTCGTTTTCATTATGCTGCGTTTGGCTAGGTGATGAAGGGCGGGGGGCGCGGGAGGATGCGGAAGGAATCTTATTAGATACCGCTATTGATAAAGAAAAGGGCCAAAATCAGCCATTCTCCACTTAAAGATGCACGTAGAAATTTTAAGGCTTTCGACACATGTACCTCCACCGTTTTAGGCGAAATATCGAGTTCCTTGGCGATTTCGTGGTATTTCTTATTCTCGAAACGACTCATCAGAAAAACCTTCTGGCATTGCTTGGGCAACTGATCGATTACTTCGTTGATTTTAATACTCAGATTATTGAAATGGATTTCGGCATCGGGCTCCGGCTGATTACTCGACAAATTAATATCACCCGATACGGCCAGGGAGTCGACCTTATATTTGCACTCCCTTTTCATATAACTATAGCATTCGTTGCGTACGGACCGGAAGAGGTAACTCGTATAGGAAGTGGTGATATTCTCGTAGGAGCGGGTCCTGTAAAATTGAAAGAACACCTCACTAACTAAGTCCTCGGCGATCTGCCTAGAATATACAAATCGAACGGCGTGGCTGCATAGGGGACCATAAAAGCGACGAAACAAGAGTTCGAGCCCCTTGCTGGGGCAAGAATCGAAGGTGGTTTGGATAAAAAAGTTGGTATCCATTTCGTGAGCGGCATCTTCCTTATGTGCTTGCTCGGTCACGAATGGTCGCTTACTAGGTCGTTCTTCCTTGGCATATAGTCCGTTCATACAATCCTACGTTTTGTAATAATTACAAGACTTTTTTGTACCCGAATTCCCTTACTAAACTAATAAAAAAACTTACTTTATTTTTATTTATAAAATTCATCAGGCCGAAACATGCTCATTTTAATCTAAAACAAGAAGCAAAAACTTAGCTATTAACACAAAAAAGGCTATCCATACAGCGGATAGCCTCTTAGGGGTTTTATTAAAATTACTTTTATTTGCTTAGAGATTTTTAGCTTTAATCTCCTTGATCGCATGGTCTACAGCCCTTGCCGAAAATGCCATATAGGTAAGCGAGGGATTTTGGGTGGAAGTAGACGTCATAGCGGCTCCATCCGTAACGAATACGTTTTTGACGGAATGAAGCTGATTCCATTTGTTGAGTAAGGAGGTCTTGGGATCCTTACCCATCCTAACCCCACCCATTTCGTGGATGTCGTTTCCAGGGACCCGGTGGTTGTCGTGGGTGCGGATATTGGTAAAGCCTGCCTTCGTATACATCTCCGTCATCTGCTCCATATAGTCCTTCACCATCTTCTCGTCGTTATCGTCATAGCCGATGTTGATACGCAACATAGGCATGCCAAAGGGATCTTTTTTGTTAGGATCGAGCGCCACATAACTACTTTCTTTGGGGATGGTTTCACCCATCATATGCGAACCTACGTGCCAACCCCCATATTTGGTTTTAGACAAACTCTCTTTAAGTTCCTCACCCATTCCATTCTTATCGTTATAAGTGCTTCTATTGGCACCAAATCCGGCGGCGTAGCCCCTCAAGAAATCGGTCTCCTGTTTGTAGACGTTTCTAAAACGGGGAATATACCCACTGTTGGGTCTGCGGCCATCGGTGGTAGAGTCTAAGAAGCCGTCGTAGTCGGCCGATACGGTGGCCCGATAATTATGAAAGGCCACATATTTTCCCATTAGGCCATTATCGTTGCCTAGGCCATTGGGGAAGCGGGAAGAGGTAGAGTTTAGTAAGATCAGATTGGTATTCAATGCCGAGGCATTAACAAAAATAATCTTGGCATAAAACTCGATCATTTCTTGCGTATTGCTATCCAACACCCGAACGCCCGTCGCTTTGCCTAGCTTTTCGTCGTAGATCAACGAATGCACCACCGAGTCGGGACGTAGGGTAAGATTGCCCGTTTTTAAGGCCCAAGGGATCGTCGATGCGTTGCTACTAAAATAGCCTCCAAAGGGACAGCCTCTTTCGCACATGGTACGATGCTGGCAGGTAGCGCGTCCTTGGTCGAGGTGTATTTGCTTGGCATCGGTGATATGAGCGGCCCGGCCGATGATGATATGCCTATCTTGATAGGTCTGAGCTACTTTTTCCTTAAAATATTTTTCTACACAATTCAAATCATGGGGCTTAAGGAACTCCCCGTCTGGAAGTGCATCAATCCCATCTTTATTTCCTGTGATACCGGCAAATTTCTCAACATGGCTATACCAAGGCGCCAAGTCCTGATAGCCAATGGGCCACTCTACCGCGAACTGGTCGCGGGCCGGGCCGTCAAAGTCAAACTGGCTCCACCGTTGCGTCTGTCGAGCCCATAGGAGCGACTTTCCTCCTACCTGGTAGCCGCGTATCCACTGAAAGGGCTGCTCCTGAATATATGGATGCTCGTCGTCCTTGGCAAAAAAATGCGCCGACGACTCTTTGAAGTTATAACAACTGGCCGCTATGGGATTGGCATCCACCACCGCCTTAGGCATACGTTCCCGATGGGCAAACTCCCACGGCATCATGTTGGTGGTAGGGTAATCCTTGATATGCTCTACGTTTCTTCCTCTTTCGAGAAGCAAGGTTTTCATCCCTTTTTCGGTCAATTCCTTGGCCGACCATCCACCACTGATCCCCGAACCAATCACGATTGCATCGTATGTCCGGGCATTTTTACTGTCAATATTAAAATTCGCCATATTCTGTTAGTAGTTATTAGGAACTACACTACTTTAATCGTTTTAGCTAAAGGGTAATTTTAAGTCCGTGATTAGCCCTTTACAGGAACACAACCGTGGTACCTTGCCGGAACCATCTCATAATGAGTCAGGTTGGTCATCACATATTCCGAATTCATATATCCTTGTATCGTCAGATTCTTTAATAGCCCAATAAAGGATTTCTGGTCCTTATCCGATCCCTTTTCAAAGGACTTTAAAACCTGCAACTTATCGCTCTGCTGTAGAGCTGAGAAGGATTTATTGAAGCGGCTCTTACTCGATGCCTCAATCTCGGCTAGGCCTTTACTAAAGTTATTTTGAACGGCAGTGTCATAACAATCCTTAACCATCAGCGCCACGAACGCTCCTACCCCTATTTCACCGGCACCCGGAGTGTCCGTTTCAGGAATGATGGCTTCAACGGCCACCTCCAAAACCTGGTAGAGCTCAGTGTTCAGAAAACTGGTGGTATGAAGGTCGGCCTTTTTCCAGCCTTTGGCCCAGGTGGGCAAACTCACTATCGTACCCGCTGCAAGGGCCATTTGGCGTATCGCCGTACGTCTTTCCATATTTTTTTAAAAAATTTATAATACGCTCTAGGTATACAACTCTGCAATTATATCATTATTTGACAGATATAATAAAAATTAACAGCTAATTAACAAAATTCAATACTATAATGCTTAAATCCTAATAAAACAGGACGAACATCCGGCCCTTTTTGGAGCCTAAACCTCTAGGAAATCCAAATCCCGGTCGTGGGTCTCGGGGATGGTGAGAATAGAATAAAACCCAATGGCAAAGCAAAGCATCCCTACCAATGCCCCCGACTCAATAATTGAAAACGATCCCTTGAAACCCCCATAAAGGGTGGTCATCGCAATGACCGTCCCCCGCACCATATTGGGGACTGTAGTGGCGGCCGTAGCACGTAAATTGGTACCAAACTGCTCGGCTCCTATGGTGACAAACATGGCCCAATAGCCAATCCCCAAGCCCAATATTGCGGCAATCGAATACAGATGTTTAGCCTGGTGGATGCCTCCATACAGGAAAACCACCGTCGCCATTAAGGTAAGTGACATCATGATAAAAACGGCTTTCTTGCGCGACTTCAACCAATGGCTGATAAATCCGCTAGCAAAGTCTCCTACCGACAGCCCAACATAGCACCACATAATCGTGAGTCCGGGCTTAATAGGTTCGGCTATGCCCAGTGCGAGCCCAAATTCGTTGCTAAAAGTGGCCAAAATTCCAATTACAAACCAGGTAGGAAGCCCCATACCAATACATTTCAGATAACGGGTCAATCGATCTTTATTGGTGAGCAGCATCAAAAAATTGCCCTTTTTAACGTGGGTTTGATGCTTCATATCTGCAAAAATCCCCGACTCAAAAACGCCTATTCGTAATAACAAAAGACTGATTCCCATGCCTCCACCAATAAAATAAGCCATGCGCCACTCGAAAAATTCTACGGTAAAGTATCCTACAATAGCTCCTAGGAGACCTACCCCAGCCACCAGCGAAGTGCCGATGGCCCGAAGGTGCTTGGGCAATATCTCTGAAACCAAAGTGATGCCCGCCCCGAGTTCTCCGGCCAAACCTACTCCAGCAATAAATCGAAGCACCTTGTACATCTGTGGATCCTGGACGAAGCCACAGGCAATATTGGCCAGGGAATAAGTGATAATGGAGCCGAACAAGACAGAAAGTCTCCCCTTTTTGTCTCCCAATACCCCCCATAATATGCCCCCTATGAGCAGACCACCCATTTGCCAGTTGAGTATGCTGGCGCCGACTTCAGAGATTTCCTTTTCGGAAAGTCCCAGTGATATCAAACTAGGAATACGAACGATTCCAAATAATAATAGGTCGTAGATATCGACAAAATAACCAAGGGCCGCCACAATGACCGGCGCACTAAATAAGTGGGAAAAATTGGAACGAGGCTGTACGGGGGTTTTCATTCAATAAATAGGGTTTTCGAAACGAAGCACAATATTATAGAAATAGCCGGATAAAATTCCGGCTATTTCCAGTAATTAATCAATAAAGTAGCAGGATTAGGGCGGAGGTGCCAAATATTTCACGCATCCTTCACCCTTTCACTTACTCTTTGGCGTATACCAAGCGCTGCTGTCCTTTTAGGAGTTTTTCTTCTAATTTGGCATAAGGCAGATCTTGAACGACCACTTGGTCGTCTATGGCCAATACGGCCGCTGCTGCTGCACTTTGCCCCAGAATCATAAATACCGGTTCCATACGGATAGATCCGAATGCAATATGTGAACTAGAAAGGCATACGGGCACCAAAAGGTTTTGACATTCGGCCCTTTTAGGAATGATAGACTGATACGAAATGCTGTAAGGTTGCTTGGGATGTACGCCAATATCTCCTTCATTCTGCACATACCCATCCTCCTTGATATAGCGTTGGGCATTATGTGAATCCAAAGAGTAGGAACCCATTCCAACAGAGTTTTCAACCGGAATGCTCCCTAGGGTATGGCCTTCGGTCATCACCTCTTCACCAATCATACGCCGCGCTTCGCGAACATATATCTGATGTGGCCAGCCACCGTTATCTTTAAACTCATCCTTAGGCAATCCCCATTTCTGCATCTCTTCGTGAACATCGGCGGGTACCCGCGAATCGTTAGCCAAAAAATACATCAAGCCTTTTTGATATTGCTCATGCTCCTGGATGATCTCCTTTCTGCGCTCATAACTTGCCTCGGGATAATCGTAATTTTGTCCGATAAAGTCGGTACTGAAAGGGCCGTGGTTGTTGGTATCGGTCTTTTTGTTGGGAATGGGATCGTATTTTTGGAAGGTCTCATCCCAACCAGCGGCATAGATTCTCGCCAATAGCTCATATTTTGTCGAGTCATAGCCTTCAGGTTTGGCAAAGAGTATACGGTTGTCGGGGTTAGCCGACAAACACATTCTAAAGCAGTAGGCCTGAATTTTGGCATCCCCAGCACCTTTCTCAGCGATTTTTTCGTCAGAGACATAGGCCAATAAACCACTGGCAGGATCGCCGGGTGTAACGTAAGGGCTTATATTTTTCTTGAAATGATGCCCATGTTGGAAAACCTCCGGCTGTACACCATTCCAGGTTTCACCGTACACGCTGTTGGCCTCCCTACCTACATGATAAGAGACCCCAGCTGCCGCCATCAAATCGCCCTCATAGGTGGCATCAATAAACATTTTACCTTCAAATTTCTTACCCGACAAGGTGGTGATAGAAACAATTTTACCATCTTTCATTTCAACGCCTTTCTCCCTATCGAGCCATTCGTCGCGTAGAACTTCAATTTTATTTTCTTGAATAAAATCTTCGAAAACTTTTTCGGCTACATGGGGCTCGAAAATCCACATGGTACGCTCCGTTCCATCCATAGCCGGAGTTCCCTGGCCTCTGTTGCCATAATCCTCGCGCTTCTGCCACTGCCAGGCACCTTCATCCTGATAGTGCATATATACCCGATGGTAAAATTCACGGGCAAGGCCTCCAATCACCGATTTGTTGCCGGTATCGGTGTAGCCAAGCCCACCCGACGACAGCCCGCCCAAATGAACGTCTGGTGAAACTACCAATACCGATTTCCCAGCTTGGGCCACCTCAACGGCGGCTGTCACCGCTGCGGAAGTACCTCCGTAAATGATTACATCGGCACTTTGGGTATCCTGACTCCCCTCATTTGAGGAGCAGGCCGAAACCGCAAGCACCCCCACGGTCAACAAAATACTTCTAAAGATTTGTCTCAAAACAGTAAAATTTAAAGGTTTATATTAATTAGGAATAAAAAGCATCGCATCGGCCGATACAACTCCGCCCGCATCGCCGCCTGGAGCCAATATCGTAACACTGAAATCAGCATCATCGGATAAGTTGTAGTCGCCCAGATGATACCACTCTCCTGAGGTTTGCCCTACTACCACCATATCTGCCTTACGGATTTTTAACTTCGAAATCTTCTTCCGCTGCTGAACCGACACGTTAATTTCCGGGGCCATTTGTTGCACGTGGGGAAGGTAAAGATAGGCGCTATAACGCCCCTTTTGGGCAATGGCCGGCGTATACCTGACCGAACCGGCAGCTTTGTCATTTGGGTCCTTCTCCAAAAAATCGGTTCCATATCCTCCACGGCTTCGCTTCACCCAGGCACCCTGTATTTCTACCCGTTGGTCATCGTTATTGTCTACCAATATCTCGGCTACGCTTCCGTTGGCAAGCGGGTTCTGTTTAAGTGATCGCTGCAATGCTTCCACGTCCACATCCTGCACGGCCGACTTACCGTCGATGACCATAGCGGCTGCCGTTGCCGCCGACTGAGCGAGCACCATAAATACTGGCTCCATGCGTATAGAACCAAAGGCAATATGGGTTGCAGAAAGGCATACGGGCACGAGCAGATTGTCGCACTCCGATCGTTTCGGAACCAATGACCGGTAAGATATAGGATAGGGCCCAAAGCCCCCTACCTCTACGTTGCCCTCGTTTTTAACCATGCCGTTTACAACAATACGCTGGGTATTATGAGAATCCATGGTATAAGCGGCCATTCCTACACCGTCAGGCACTACCGACTCCCCCACACAGTTGGCCTGGGTCATCACATAGGCTCCATGCATGCGGCGCGCCTCCCGGATATACAATTGTGGCGACCAGTTACCCGTATCGGTATACTCGTCCTTGGGATATCCCCATTGCCGCATTTCTGCCCGCAAGGATTCGGGTACCCTTTCGTCGTGGCCGAAGAAATATAGCAAACCTTTGGTATAATTTACATGGTCCTGGACGATCCGCTCACGCTCCTTCCAGTTGGCGTTGGGATAGTCATAATTCATCCCGATCATATCGGTAGAAAACCCATTTCGATTGTTGATATCCGTTTTCTGATTAGGCATTGCACTCCAGATAAAGTAATCGGTCAGCTTGGTTTTATGAGGTTGCTTGGCCATTAGCCTTACGAGTAACTCAAACTGCTGAGGATCGTAACCTTCGGGCCGGGTGATCTCCACCCTATTGTCTGGATTGTTGGTCAGGCATATTCTAAAATTATAAGCCTGTACCAGCTTGTCCCCGCTACCTTGGGCGGCCAGTGTACCCGGCTGAATCCCCCATATCAATCCCGAAGAAGGCTTGCCAGGCACCACATACGGATCTATACCGTCTGGCAGCTGGTGCCCGTCGAGCAGTTGCACGCCATTGATCGTTTCATTAAACTCGGCATTCGCTTCCCGACCCACCCGATAAGAAACATCAGCCAGGGCCATCAAGTCGCCCTCATAGGTACAATCGATAAATACCTTAGCGGCTACCTCTACCGTTTCAAAAGGACTTTTTCTTCCTTTCAACATCACCGAGGCTATAGTGGTATTGGGCTTGGTCACGCCCACCAGCTCCATGCCATACATCACCGACACATCGGCTTGGTCGAGATACTCCTGCAAATACTGTTTAGCGACTTTGGGCTCGAAGGTCCACTGCTCTAGCTTACCGTAGTGGCTGCCGATGCGCCGATAGAAATCCCTGGACAAACCCGTTATGGCATATTTATTACCAATATCGGTATAGCCCAAGCCTCCTGTTGTCAACCCTCCCAAATGCATCCCAGGATCCACCAACAGTACCGACTTCCCATGCATCTTGGCCGTATAGGCCGCTATTACTCCGGCCGAAGTGGCACCATACACGACGATATCGTACTGTTTCTGGACTGGTGGGGCGGCTAAGACGGGTCTCAGCACGATGGCAAGTAATAACAGGAGCATGGAGAGCGGCCCTGCCAAACGATTTTGATCCTTCATACTTTTATTTGTTTAATATCCTGGATTTTGATTTTCTGCATTAATGGCAGTGTTATAAAGCAGTTCTGAATTGGGGATGGGCCAGAGCATATGCTTTTCGGCAACATCAATGTCCTTAACCTCCTTGATTCGCTGCTTGGCAATTCCGAGTCGCTTCAGGTCGAGCCAGCGCTTCCCTTCGTACATCGTTTCATAGCCACGCTCCCGTACCACTAGATCAATAAATTCATCCAGATTATAATCGCTCATTTTAAAATCAACTGAAGAAGGTACCTGCGCAGGGAAGCCGTAGGCGCGACGATGCACTTTGTTAATACTTTCCAAAGCCTCAGCCGTAACGGCCCCGTTGGCACGAGCATCTGCCTCGGCATGGAACAGTAGCAAATCGGCATAGCGATACCACGGATAGTCATTGCCCGCCCCGGAGGTAGCATCGGGATCTCTGAATTTCCTAAACAGACAGGAATTAGGCCCTAGACCAATGTCCACATTATACAATATATGGGCTTTACGAAGGTCCATAGCATCCCATTCTTTTATAAAGGAATTCGAAACGGAATCGGTATATTGGGCATACACCCCACCCGGACCGTAATAATTGTATTCACTGGTCTTCCTATGCGCGTAGCTTACCAAGCCAAATCCCTGCTGCCGGTTATATTTGAAATAGAATATCTCTTCAGGGGTGTTCACCACCTCGGGACCAAATATTTTCTGCAGGTCTTCTGACACCGTTGTAGCTACCAAATCAAACTTTCCGGAAGCAATGACTTCTCCGGCCTTAGCACTCGCCTGCGCCCAGTCTTCTTGGTAAAGATATACCTCTGAGAGCAGGGTTTTAGCGGCCCATTTTGTGGGGCGACCTATGGCTGCGGGGGTATCGGGCAGCCCATTCTCAGCCTCTAGAGCATCGGCCACAATCTGCTGATAGACCTCAGCTACAGTGGCTCTGGGCAGATTTGCCTCAGACATATTGGCCTCTGTACGCAAAGGCACCCCATCCCAGTTACGTACGAGGGCAAAGTACAAAAGAGACCTCAAGAACTTGGCCTCAGCCACATATTTCAGCTTATTAGCTTCCGTAATATCGGTTCCTGTCGGAACATTCTGAATCACTAGGTTCGCATTCCGGATAGACTGGTAGAAGTTGTCCCAGATAACCCCCACCCTATTGGCATTGGTATTGTCCAGGCCTTGGTACAGACTTACCGGAGTTTGGCTACCGCGCGAATTACCATAATCGGCCATCCCCTCCAGCTGAGCGGGATAGTTGATTCCTAAACCATTATTGGTCCGCATAGGGCCATAAATGGCATTTACAGCGGCTTCGGCCTCGGCGTCGGTATTATAAAAATTTTCAGAAGCCAACGACTTGGGCTTTTCTATCAGCTGTTCACTGCAAGAAGCCCCCATCAGGCAGATAAGGATATATAAGCAATACTTTTTCATCATCAATAGCTATTTAAAAATGAATTATAAACCGACACGTATCCCGAATGTGGTGGTCTTGGCCACAGGATATACGTAATGATCAATTCCTTGTAGAATCGAGTTGGATCCTCCATAGGAATTTATTTCAGGATCATACCACGAATACTTGGTAAAAGTGATCAGGTTTTGAGCACTCACGTAAACCTGCGCATTACGCAGCCATTTAAGATTAAGGGACGACACGGGCAAGTTATAGCTCAACTGAATATTCTTGACACGGAGATAGGACCCATCCTCTATAAAACGATCGGATACCTGAGGCTGGGAGTTCGTTTTGATCACAGGGTATTTTGCATCGGTATTGGTAGGTGTCCAATGATCGTTAAATACATCGACAGGCATATTAAGGGCCTGACCATAGTCATTGGTTTGGTTCACCGCACTAAGGTTAAATATATCGTTGCCCTGGCTACCTTGTACAAATAGGGTAAGCTCAAAGTTTTTATACTCCATATTCGAGTTGATACCGTAGATATACTTAGGATTTGGGTTTCCTATTATTCTCTTATCCTCTGCATCGCGGGTTCCACTTTCGTTATAGTCCATATATTTCGGATAGCCGTTTTCATCATAGCCATCGGATACATAGCCATAAAACGCTCCTAATGCCTCCCCTTCCCGTAGGATATTGATATTATCGTTGACCACCGAAATATTGATGGCACTGCCTAGGATGTCGTTACCACCATACAACTTAACGACTTTGTTTTTGTTGAAGGAGATATTTCCAGACAGATCCCATTTGAAGGGACCTTCTAGCACTTTTCCAGAAGCTGAAAATTCGAAACCTTTATTCTGAATTTTACCGATATTCTGGATGGTATAGGTAAAGCCCAGCGACGAGGGTAAAGCCACATTATTCAGTAGGTCTCTGGTATTCTTCACGTAGTAGTCGGCTGTAAAACTAAACCGGTTGTTGAGAAAACTGATATCGATCCCGGCGTCGGTTTGAGCCGTCGTTTCCCAGCGAAGGGGTCCTGCCAGCCGTGTCCCTGGTGCGTAATAGGTCGTCAATGCATCGCCAAAAACGACTTGATCCGACGATAGCTGATTCAAAGTTTGATAGGGGCTGATGGCCGTGTTTCCTGTTTCTCCATATCCTACCCGTAACTTCATATCGGAAATAACCGGTATGTTCTTGATCCAGTCCTCCTCCGAAAGCCTCCAAGCCACTGCAGCCGAAGGGAAATAGCCATATTTCTGGCCTTCACTGTATCGGGAAGAACCATCGGCGCGTATGCTAGCCGTCACCAATACTCTGTTGTTAAAGGAATAGTTAGCCCGAGCTAAATACGACAACAGGCTCCATTTAGAATAATAGGAAGAGGGTACGCCCTGAGTGGCTGCCGCTCCTATGTCGTAAGACTCTTGGTTATTGCTAATAAAACCACTTCCTGAAGCGGACAGTCCCGTACTCGTATAGTCTTGGTAAGTAAACCCGGCCACAGCCGACAGGTTGTGCTTACCCATTTCCTTATTATAGCTAATTGTATTTTCGCTCAACAAACTGCTAATACGGGCAGAACTAATGCTTGCGCTCCCCTTAGAATTGACAAATTTGTTGGTGGTATAGACGTTCGTAACGTCATCGGTACTTTCTATACCAGCCATAGATTTTATGGTCAGCCCCGGCAAGGGGCTATAAGATAGGGCCATATTGGCCAATACCTTGTTGGACTTCAACCGGTCCGTCTGCTGATACAAGAAGTTCAATGGATTAACGATCGCATTAGACCCCCAAGCATAGGCTTCACCTAAATTCGAATAACTTCCGTCGGCATTGGTGGAGGGAATAGTAGGATAGCCCGACAGGAGGGCCGAAATTAAGGAGCTTCCGCGGTTACCCTTGCTGGAGTTCTTCCGATCGGTGTCAAACCGGCTTAATACCGAGTTGAGATCCAACTTAAAGTTCTTTCCTAGATCTGAGTTCAAATTGAATCTTAAAGAGTTTCTCTTATAATTACTCCCAATGATGATCCCATCTTGGCTAAAATTACTCCCTGCTACCGAAAAGCGGGTACGTTCGTTGCCCCCACTTACCGAAATAGAATGGTTTTGAATCGGAGCTTTTTGAAATACCAAATCCTGCCAGTCGGTCCCTTTCCCGAAGCCTGCAATTTGCTCTTGAGTAAAATGAGGACTCAGGCCATCATTAATGGCTTGCTCATTATAAAACTGGGCGTATTGAGTAGCATCCATCAAGTCTAGCTTCTTACGAATACTTTGAACGCCAAAATAACCCTCATAATCGACATTCACTCTTCCCGATTTACCTCTTTTGGTGGTAATCAGCACCACCCCATTGGCCCCACGTGATCCATAAATGGCCGTGGCAGAAGCATCTTTCAGGACCTCCATGGACTCTATATCGGCATTATTGAGCAAGGTAGGATTACCGGAATATGGGAATCCATCGACCACGTATAAGGGCTCATTACTTCCTTGAATCGAGTTGGTTCCTCTTACTCGTACGCTAATAGCCCCACCAGGGGCCCCATTATTTTGGGACACATACACCCCGGCAGCCCGGCCAGCCATAGATTGAACCAGGTTGGTGGCCGGATAAGCATTGATTTCCGCCGACTTGATGGAGGCTACCGATCCTGTCAAATCGCTTTTCTTTACTTGACCATATCCGATCACCACAATCTCTTGTAAGGATCGATCCTCCAGTTCCATATTGATACTTAGGTTGGTTTTCTCTCCCAAAACGACTTCCTGGGTCTTGTAGCCTACAAAACTAAATACAAGCACCGCCCTGTCTAATACAGCCTCCGCCATCGACAATTGAAAAGCCCCTGAAGCATCGGTTTGGGTACCCGTCTGGGTTCCTTTCAAAACCACACTGACCCCTGGTAGCCCTGTACCGCTTTCATCCAATACGACACCATTGAGCGTCCTATCTTGCGCCTTGGCGGGAGGTTCGGCATTGGAGCCCCCCGCTACCCTTTTGATGATAATTATCTTTCCTGAAACCTCATAGGACAAGTCTAGTGGGGTAAGTACCATATCCAAGACCTCGTATAATGGTTTGTTTACCGCCACCGCGTCCACTTTTCGCTTGGACTGTATGATGCGGGAGCTAAAAACAAACTTTACGTCGACCTGCTCCTCCAGCAGGTTGAGTACTTTCTTAATTTCAACCCCTTTTGCTTGAATAGTCAGTTTCTGACTAAGCACAGATTGTGCCCGCGTCGTATGGGCATGGGTGGTGCCCAGGAATACAAGGGCAAGTAGTAGCTGAGTGGCGGTTATTCGCATAGTCCAAAGTAATAGCCGATGGAAATGTACCGGTTTTTTCATAGATTTGAATGTTTTGTTAATTGAACAGTTTGGCAAAATGATCCCGTGCTCCTTTACAGGAGCTTTTGGCGACTACCAATTGGGGATCTGGTGTTAGAGCCGGCAATGCGGGAACATTGCCGGCTCATTTCTTTAATATGGTTTTCTTACAAATTGATATGTTTTAGGGTTTTATATGATGTAAATTATTATTGAACTAATGGCATCCTTTGCTATAAATCACGACTTGGCCATTGATAATTTCATATCGTGCCTCTACGGCTTTACAGACTATATTGAGCTTTTCATGAAGATTCAACGAACCCAAAGACGCTGTCAAAGGACATTCTTTAAGGAGCCCTTCGTCGTATTGAATCTCTATCCCATATGCCGCTGCTAGGTTTGCGAATACCACACTAGCCGGCGTCTCTTCGAACTCGAAGGAAACCGCCCTATTGGCAGGCAATACAAGGGTGGGTTCCGACACCAACGACTTTTCCATTTGTAAACTCGCTCGACTAAAGGTGATCTGTTGATTGGGCGTCAGCACTTCACCGCTAATGTTTAACTCCGAAAGCTTTTGCTCTAACAGTGGATCCGATTTTTCCAGGACCATTACCTTTCCCGTTTTGACGGAAATTCGTACACTTTGTGAACCTTCATTCGCTTCCACTGTAAAGCTCGTTCCCAATACCTTGGCCACCAATTCGGTGGTATGGACAATAAACGGTTTTAAGGTATCACGTTCTACCTCAAAAAACGCCGTACCGACCAGATAAACCTTACGTTGCTGGTCTTTACTAGCGAAGTCATAGCTCAGCTTCCCATCTGGCTCCAGACTTACCCGACTACCATCCGACAGGGTGTAGGACTCGGTATGTCCCGATTGATTATAAAACACCTCCAAACCCTCCTGAGTCGTCACCTGTGTAGAATCGCTAGTAGCCACCACCGACGGATCTTGCCACCACTGCCGACCTACCCACAATAAGGCCACAAACAGAAAAACGGCTGCCGCTAGTCGTCTCCATATTAGCCAGGAAGTACCTACTTCGGCAATCGGTTCTACTTCCTGAATATCTTGCACGCGAAGCTGCTCTAGCATATCTTCCACTTTACTGGCAATATGCTCTTCCGATAGCTCCGGTTCACTTATTTGCAAGGACATTACGATTTGCCGGGCTTGCTCCACATGCCCCTTACGATCGGGATGCAACTCGATCCATTTATTCCAAAATTTTTGATTTTCCGGAGATGGTTTTAATACCCATTCTCGGAACGAGCTATCCCACACAAAGTCTTCGGCTCGAAAATGATCATATCTTTTCATGAATTTGTCAAATACTATCCTTCGATAGCCTCATAAAGGAATTACATACCATACATTTTTAATATTTTTTTCTAAAAAAATACTATTAATCAGATAAGTCATTCATTTACAATAAAATATGCAAAATAGCCTGAAAATTTGTGAATAAACGAGGCTGAATGCCATACATTTGGCAGAGAAGAATAAAATAAGGCCTTATCTTTTCCGCTCGAAGAGGCCCTAAACTAAAAGAATCAGACTAGAAAATGCAGGAGAAACAAGGTAAGAAATTCAACCTTGATGTGTTTTTTAAGTTGCCCCAAAGCCATTTGAAGCAGGTTAGAGACCGTCTGAGGGGAGATCCCCATGACCTCCGATATTTGAGAACGATCCATGCTCTGGAAGTATTTAAGATAAATCACCTCCTTTTGTCGGGCGGGAAGGCCCTCTACCGATTGTCGGATTTGGAGAAGGCTATGCTGAGCAGACTCTTGTTCTATATAGCTTTGCTCCACCGAAAAGCTTAACTCAAATCCTGCATCCACCGACTCAATGGACGCCGGCATAAAACGATGTTGCGCCTTAGTTGCACGGTGCATCGACCTCCTCAAACAAGCCATCAAATAGGCTTTCGCCGGAATAGTTCCATTAATAGAGTTTCGCTTTTCCCAAATTCCCAGAAACAAATCCTGAATAGCGTCTTCGACAAAGTCGCCATCTTTTGAGAATTTAGACCCATAATAAAATAAATCCCTATAATACAGCGACATTATCTTGCCTAAGGCCTGCATGTCCCCCTCCAAAAATTGCTGCCAGAGTAGATCAATGTCCTGCATAAGTCTGAGCCACTACATGTAGATTCTACGAAAAACGAAAATTGAAATTGAATTAACACAAAAAATAAGGAGAATCAAAGGAAAGCCATAGAATTCGGCTATCATGGGCCCACATTCCCACCTAGAACCAGTGGTGACATTTTTCAACTTATCATGCAGCCTAGGGCACAGCTACTCGCAAAGACCGATTCTTCCCTCTATAATGCAAACCTAGCAAATAAATACCAGCTGGAAGGGGGCGGATCGGATCGATCAACAGCTCACCACCCACACCTCGCCACGAAGTAAATGGAATTTCAATGCCAGAAACGTTGCGCAACCTAAAATCCTGCCCCATGCCGCCATCGTACACCTGCAGGACGCCAGCCTTTACAGGATTGTCATAAACAAAAATAAGGTCTTCTGCAGGATCTAAGAACAGGGTACGCCTTAAAGTGGTTTCAATCACCCGACCCTGAATGTCCAAGGCCATAATTCTATAGAAAAACCGCCCTCCCACTCGGATGCTATCGATATATTGATAGCCAATGCTACCCTGGCCGGGCACAGTACCTATAGTGGTAAAATCATACCCATCGACGCTCCGCTGGACCAAATAAGTATCTGGCATATTTTCTTGTAAAGGGACCGTCCATTCCAACCTTACTTGCTCCTGAAACTGAGTCGCCTCGAAACTGGATATATATATCGGCAAAACGCCATCTATATCTCGAATCAAGAGGTAATCAATGCCGATCGTACCAAAGCCATCTCGATAACGTATTTCAAAATTGGATAAGCGTGTAGGAGAATAACTATTGGGAACTACCGACCCAGGAGGCGGATAAGCACTGGCCTCGTCGACCAATAATAGCCCATTGACCCAGAGGTCGTATCGATAAGGCATCACCTTGTAGTTGGCAACTGGGGCCGTTTCTGGGAACTTGTATACCTGGCCCCAGGCCGAATTATTGAGCACCCAGGTAAGGGTAAAACTCGTATTGGGCCCTATGGGAGCACTGTTCACATTGGTCTGAAGATCCCGAACCACCACACCGATCCCATCAAAGTTAAGGCTGATCCTAGAAAACAGCAGTAAGTTGCTGGGAATGGAATTGTTGTCGGGATTGAAATTCTCCCCCACATAAAAATATACCGCATTGGAAGTCACCGTGCTAATGTCGCGGGCAGAAAGGGTCATTTGGATATAAAGGGTCTCTGGATTGGGGGAAAAAGCCGTACTGCGCACCGCCCTCACCAGCCCCGAGGTATTTTGCGGTACCGGATTCTGCGCGCGGGTGAGCTCTAAAGCCCCATTGAACGCTGCGTAGCTAGAAGTGTTTGTCTGTACGAGCTTGTCAAATTGCCCTATGTTTGGAGGTGTATTGGCATAGGGCCCTGCCCCATCGAACCCCTGTTCGAAATAGGTGATTTGCCCCAAAGCCATGGTCACAGGCCCAAAGATGCAAATTATTATGAGCAATAGATATCCTCTCCCTTCCATAAGTCATTCGCTTAAACGCCGACTCCACACAATCCTTCTCTAAAGATAACCATATTTTGGTAAATATTAATGTGGTCGTATTTTATAGATAAAACATACATCACTCCGGCCCTACTCCGATGGCTAAGACCGAAAGTCCGCGTCCGGAGGACATCTCCTTTTTCCTTCCTGACGAAGGTCATTGGTAGTTTGGCCTAATTGAATACCTTGCCGACTGATTGCTCAAACCAATACTTGAAGTAAACCCATTGCCGAAATTGACCAGAATACGTCGGGGAAAAACGACCATAGAAACGGACAACTACATGTCATTTTGACACTTAAGGTTACATCATGCTAACATTTAATGACAAAATTTCCGAAATCTTCTAAAGGAATGAGTTTTTGGGAAACCAGTATTATTCAACGAACCCAACAGATCCAATGAATTTTAATCAATATACCATAAAGGCTCAGGAGGTGATTCAACACGCCGCCGAGATGGCCCAGTCCAACCAACAGCAGGTGATAGAGACGGGCCATGTACTGAAGTCCATACTAGAGGAGGACCCCAACACTTCGACCTATTTATTAAAAAAGCTTAACATTAGTGAATCGGTATTGAACGACCGACTGGGGCAAATTATAGCGCAATATCCCAAGGTATCTGGGGGCCAACCCTACCTTGGCAACGACTTAGCGGCGGCCACGGCTAACGCTCAAAAATCGCTCAAAGAATTCGGTGATGAATTCATCAGTATTGAGCTAATATTACTCGGTCTGGTAAAAGGCAAGGACAAAACGGCCAGCTTATTAAAAGAAGTTGGCTTTAAAGAAAAGGAATTAATAGAGGCTATTAAGGAACTTAGAGGTAAAAACAATCCCGTGAAAGATCAAAACGCAGAAGCAAAATATCAATCTTTAGAGAGATTCAGTAAGAATCTTAACGAACAGTCTAAAGCCGGCAAGATAGATCCGGTAATAGGGCGCGACGAGGAAATTAGGCGGGTATTGCAAATTCTGAGTCGGCGGACCAAAAACAACCCCATTCTGATAGGGGAACCCGGGGTCGGCAAAACGGCCATTGTAGAGGGACTAGCCCAACGAATTGTACAGGGTGATGTACCCGAAAACCTAAAATCAAAGATCATCGTATCCCTAGATATGGGCTTACTGATAGCAGGAGCCAAATACAAGGGAGAATTTGAAGAAAGACTGAAGGCTGTCATCAAGGAAGTTACCGATTCGGATGGGGAAATCATCCTCTTTATCGACGAGATACACACCCTGATAGGGGCTGGTGGAGGTGGTGAAGGCGCCATGGACGCCGCCAATCTCTTAAAGCCCGCTTTAGCCCGGGGAGAGCTGCATGCCATTGGCGCGACTACTTTAAAGGAATACCAAAAATATGTAGAAAAGGACAAGGCACTCGAGCGTCGCTTTCAGACGGTGGTGGTGGACGAACCCAATATTCTGGATGCCATCAGTATTCTGAGGGGTATTAAGGAGAAGTATGAGCTACACCATGGAGTAAGAATACAGGACGACGCCGTAATAGCGGCCGTAGAACTCTCGAATCGGTATATCAGCGATCGCTTCCTGCCCGACAAGGCCATAGACCTCATGGACGAGGCCGCTTCGAAGTTAAGGCTCGAAATGGACAGTGTCCCCGAAGAACTCGATGAGCTCAACAGGCGTATTATGCAGCTTGAGATCGAGAGAGAGGCCATAAGAAGGGAAAATAATACTGAAAAAGAGACGGTCCTTAAAAAGGAAATCGAGGAGTTGAGCTCAGTGAGGAACACCCTGAAAGCCCAGTGGGAGAATGAGAAAGGGAAAGTGAACGAGATAAGGGCCTTAAAGGAACAAACAGAACAGCTGCGCCTGGAAGCCGAACAAGCCGAGCGCTCCAGCGACCTAGCGAAGGTAGCCGAAATTCGATATGGCCGACTTCCAGAAGTACAGGCCAAACTGGCCGAACTGGAGGCTCAAGAAATAGAAGGAAGCCTGGTTCAGGAGGAGATTACCCCCGAAGACATTGCCGAAGTGGTAGCCAAATGGACCGGTATACCAGTTAGTAAGATGCTTCAAAGCGACCGGGAAAAGCTGTTACAGCTGGAAGCACATTTGCACCAACGGGTAGCCGGACAAGATGAGGCCATAGAAGTGGTGTCGGATGCCGTAAGACGCAGCCGGGCTGGCTTACAAGACGCCAAGAAACCCATAGGGAGCTTCCTGTTCCTGGGCCCCACTGGAGTAGGTAAGACCGAGCTCGCCAAGACCCTGGCAGAGTACTTGTTTAACGACGAAAATGCCATGGTACGCATCGATATGAGCGAATACCAGGAACGACACGCCGTAAGCCGCTTGGTAGGAGCGCCTCCGGGATATGTAGGCTACGACGAAGGGGGCCAACTTACCGAAGCCGTGCGTCGTAAGCCTTATAGCGTAATACTGCTCGATGAGATAGAAAAAGCGCACCCCGACGTGTGGAATATTCTGCTACAGGTGTTGGATGAAGGACGACTTACCGACAATAAAGGGCGGATAGCCAACTTCAAAAATACGATTATCATAATGACCTCCAATATGGGCAGTCATATAATACAAGAGAAGTTTGCAGAAGATGAAGGCTGGAACCATAGCCTCGTCATAGAGGAAACCAAAAAGGCCGTTCTCGACCTGTTAAAAGCTTCGGTTCGACCCGAATTCTTGAATAGAATCGATGAAATCGTTTTGTTCGAACCTTTGAGTATGAAAAACATCCGCAAGATTGTGGATATCCAGTTCAAGGGCATTCAGCAGTTGCTGTCCGAACAAGGGATCACGCTCGATGCCTCTGAAGAGGCCTTAACCAAACTTGGAGAAGAGGGTTTCGACCCCAACTTTGGCGCACGACCTCTCAAGAGAGTTCTTCAGAGGAAAATCCTCAACGAACTGTCCAAGGGCATCCTTCGAGGAACAGTAGCTAAGGATACGGTCATTATGATGGAACTGGACAATAATGGGGAATTGGCCTTCGAAAATGTAGAGATTTAGTTACAATTTGTCCCTGTAAAATTATAAAAACGACTAGGTATAAAAACCTAGTCGTTTTTATTTTACCCTTCCAATACGCCCAAAGCCCTAAAATTATCAAAGACTAAGATTTCATAGAAAGGATCGTATGATTTTTGAATGCGCATCAGCTACTTGAATAAGGTTCTCATTCAGATCAACGTACCTATGGAAAACACAACAAATTTATTTCATGTAGCCATTTTAGTGGCCGATGGCTTTGAGCAGCTAGAGCTTAGCTGTCCTCTGGATAGCCTGACTAAAGCGGGCGCTCAGGTAAAAGTAATATCACCTAATAAAGACTGGGTAAGAAGCTGGCACCAGGTCGACTGGGGTAAGGACCAGGCCGTGGATGTCCCTTTACCCATGGCACGTCCCGAATTTTACCAAGCCTTGCTGGTCCCTGGGGGGATGATGAGCATTGCTAGTCTAAGGACCAATGCCACGGCCATCGATTTTGTCCGACATTTCTTAACTGCTGGCAAACCCGTGGGGGTCATAGGCTGTGGAGCACAGCTGCTGATCAACGCCGGAGTAACCCCAGGCCGAAGACTTACCTCCTGTAAGGAAGTAAGGGTAGACTTAGAAAATGCGGGTGCACAGTGGATCGACCAATCCATAGTTACCGATAAGGGCCTTGTCTCCTGCGGAACGACCGACCACCTTTCCGGATTCATTAAAAAGATGATTCTGGAATTCAATTTAGCAGTACCCGTTGAAGTGAACTAATATGAGGTCTGAATGATAGTCCCTTAGCCTTTAGTTGTTAATCAAAAGGGGGCATAGCCCCCCAACTTCAATATAAAACATCCAAAAAACTATTTCAAATATACTCCGGCATTTTCAGGGTTGCTAAGTACTACTTTAACATGCTCACTAATGGTAGTGCTCAGGGAGTAGCCTACGTAGTCGGCATGCACCGGAAATAGGTGATGGCTCCGATCTACAATCACAGCCACCTGCACCTTTTTCATTCTTACCCTTAAGAAAGGCTCCAATGCAAAGGCGAGGGTGCGTCCTGTGTTAAGAACGTCGTCCACCAACACGGCCACCTTATCCTTGACGACGAAATCCTCTTCGTCGAATAAGATAGGACTTTGCTCATGGACCCTTTTGTCGAATAGGAGTTGGACCAACTTCACTTGAAGGGGCGATATATCCTGAAGCTCTTTTTGGAGCAGTTTGGCAAATTCATAGCCTTCGCCAGCAATACCAGCCAATACCACCTCTTGTTCCTGAAAATTTTGCTCGTATATCTCAAAAGCTATTCGTCTTATCTTTTGGCTCGTCTCCAGAGCAGTCAATATTTGTCGGTGCCCCACACCTTCTATCGCGGTCATAATCTATTTTGTCTATTGATCAGAAACCGAAATTTAAGGAATACCTACCATTTCTGGAAGTGAAATATCAACTAGCTCTTCAAACAAGGGTTCACCACGCCTAATGAGGGCCCTGGAGTATCCCCTAAAAAGACTAACGCTTTGCTTCCATAAAGTTTTTGACCCAGAGGGCAAAAAGGAGTTCGTCGGTATTCAGCTCCAAACTTTTCTGGCCATCTTCCACCCGTTGTGCCCCTATTCGCGCTACCCGATCGGCTAGTAACGCTTGGGTATAGGGTTTAGTAAATTCGGGGTGCCCTTGAATCCCTAATCCATGATCCTTGTATTGGAACATCGCATGCGGACATTGTTCCGACGCTGCCAGCAAATGAGCACCTGGTGGCAGCTGCAATATCTGGTCCTGGCACATCATCAGCAAGTTAAACTGTTTGGTAGCCTGTTCCATCCATGGTTGAGGGGCCAGTAGGTCAAAGGCATGCACTCCTACACACCAACCCACTTCCGACTTCTCCACCACCCCACCCAGGACCTCTCCTAAGAGCTGGTGACCGAAACAGACCCCCACAAACTTCCGCCCTTGGGCCATCACGGCTAGGGCGAAGATCTTGAGCCTATAGATCCACCCCTGCTCCTCATACACTGAGTAGCTAGACCCCGTGCATATATATGCATCGCATTCGTTGGGTTGATGTGGAAATTGGTCGTTGACCACATCGTAAAATACAAACTCCCAATCTGGAGCGACTTTCAAGAACAATTCGGGAAACATGGTAGAGTAGTCTCCCGATATATCTCTAAAATCCTCTCGTACATGGTCACATTCCAACAATCCAATTCTCATAGCTATTGCACGTTCTTCTTTAAATGATACGACTTCGGGCGGGTGAGCGACTCATACCCTAAGCTCGACAGCGTGCAGCCACGGCCCGAGTTTTTCACTCCCGTCCAGGCCAATGCCGGGTCCAGATAGTCGCAGCGGTTCATAAACCATGTACCGGTATCTACCCTGGCTCCTATGGTGAGGGCCGCCTCTAGGTCGGAGGTCCATATGGATGCCGTCAAGCCATATTCACTATCATTCATCAAGGCAATGGCTTGTTCGTCATCTTTCACCGACATAATCCCCACAACAGGGCCGAAAGTTTCCTCTTTCATAATAGCCATGGAATGGTCCACATCTACCAGAATTTGAGGGCCCATATAGGGAGTTCCTTCCTGATCGGCAGGGAAGGTTTCCGAATCGAACAGGGCCTGAGCTCCTTTACTTAGCGCATCGGCAATTTGCTGACGCACAAAGTCGGCTGCCGAAGTGCGTACCATGGGGCCTAAGGTCGTAGTGGACTCCAGTGGATTGCCCAGGCGATAGGTGCTGGTCAGTTCGGCGAATCCTCGAACAAAGGGCTCATATACCGACTCATGTACATAGATACGCTCCACGCCACAACAGGACTGACCCGAATTAAAGAAGGAGCCATCCACCAAGTTCTCAATGGCGTCTTCTAGGTTGGCATCGGCCCTCACATAAGCCGGGTCTTTCCCTCCAAGCTCCAGACCGGCTACCACAAAACGTTCGCCGATGGCCTTCTGCACCGCTTTGCCCCCGGCAACAGAGCCAGTAAAGGCGACATAGTCGATTCGGGAATCTTGAATGACCGAGGCCACCTGCTCATGGCTTAGGTGTAGATATTGGAATACGCCGGCCGGCAGACCAGCATATTCGAAAGCGGCGGCATAGCGTTCCGCACATAAGGGGGTCTGTTGTGCATGCTTTAGCACTACGGCATTCCCTGCCATGATAGCCGGAATCACCGTGTTTACAGAAGTGAGATAGGGGTAATTCCAAGGCGCTACCACAAAAACAGTCCCCAAAGGCACTCTTTTGATGTAACATTGAAAGCCAGGGACCTCTTCTACTTCTACATCGGCTAGAGACTCTTCGGCAATACCAATCATATACTCTGCCCTTTCCTTAAACCCTTTTAGGATTTCGTTAGCGGTATATCGGATAGGTCTGCCCATTTGCCAGGTCAACTCCTCCCCTATAGCCTCAGCGTGGTCCATAAAATAGCTCACGGCCTTCCTACATATCTCCGCCCGATGGGCCATACTGGTATTTTTCCAGGCTTGTTGTGCCTTGACGGCCTCTTCCAGAGTACCTGCAATGGCCTCCGAATCGGCCAATGTTCTTTCTACGTATACCGACCCATCGATCGGGCTGATTGATTTTTGAATTGCCATCCTGCTCTTTTATATCCATGTGGCCGCACCTTAACGGCGGGTGCCGGCCTTAGTTTTAGTATCTTTCCCAACAAGATAATCATTCGTTGGGCCGTTATCAAATGCTACCTCTCATATGGGCGTAACATAGGCAGAAGTAAGCCCCCCATCTACCAAGAAATCGGTTCCGGTAACGAAGGAGGCATCGTCAGAAGCTAAGAATAAGGCAGCTTTAGCCATTTCTTTGGCCTCACCAAATCGGCCCATTGGTACATGTACCAATCGTCGTTGTTTTTTCTCCTCCGTATCCAAAAACTTCATTAGCAACTCAGTGCGGAGCGGGCCAGGACACAGGGCATTAACCCGGATGTTTTCGCGAGCATGGATTACGGAGAGTTCGCGAGTGAGCGCTAAAACAGCTCCTTTACTAGCCGTATAGGCGATCTGAGGCGTTGCGGCTCCCATAATAGCCACAAAAGACGCCGTGTTAATAATAGATCCCCCTCCTGCTCTTTGCAAGGCGGGTATCCCATACTTACAGCCTAAGAATACCCCTTTGGCATTGATATTCATCGTCAGATCCCAGACCGACTCTTCGGTAGCCATCGCATTGTCGTCGTCGCTGTGCATAATTCCGGCATTATTGAACAGGATATCCAGCTTGCCAAATTTCTCTTCGGCAAAGAGAATCATCGCTTCGCAATCTGCCGCCTTAGAGACGTCGGCTCTGAAGAAAAAAGATTCACCTCCCTGGGCGACAATCTGGTCAACTATCTCCTGACCCAATTTCTCGTTAACATCTGTAACGACGATCTTCGCTCCTTCTTGGGCAAATAAAAGGGCTGATTCCCGGCCTATGCCACCACAGCCTCCTGTAATGAGGGCAACTTTATTCTTTAAACGCATTTTAAGATGGGGTTAACATTCAGATCTCTATTGTGGATACCATCACAAATGTAATAAGGGCTATTGTGATAGTAAGATATTTGCCCAAATCAATTTTATTAACTCATATACCTCGAACAAATCCAGAATCACCATTAATATTAAGGGTCATAGCGCCAATTTGCAAGAAAAAATTTTATCAAACCTCTATTTTTCAGAAAAAATGCAGCCTTTTTTCTATTCTAACCAGGAACTGGCCTTTTATGAGCCCCCAAAATTTACCAGCAAAAAGGGCGAAAAAGGGCTTTTTACACCGTAGATCTTTTAATTAATCATTAGGCCGTAAGGGAGTCGGCCGCCTCCCTTACGGAACTTATGTAAGACTCGACGCTGTTAGCTTTTTATACCGTTAACAGGTTGTATATGTATATATACTAAACTTTTTATGCCCATATTTATAAGATAATAACCAATCTAGTCGTATATTATTACATACCTTTCCCGTATTAAATGGAACGTTAGTCCATATTGAAGCACTATTTTACAACAAACTTATGAACATCAAATGGCCTTGTTTTATCCTACTGTTTTGGTGCGTCTGTAAAAATAATGCTTACTGCCAAAAGTTAGAACCGGGACTGACCGGCAGGGCTCCTTCGAAATGGATCACTTTCCGCCACACCATGTCCACTGGTACCCAATACCGGACAGTAGGCACTGCAGCCAAAAGTTTTACACGAGAAGAATGGTATATACGAGCATGGATCCCCATCGTGCATCGCCCCAATTTTTCGGTAGTACTAGGCCCCCACTTTCGAACGGAACAACTCGAGCTTAAGTCGACGGGAGAGAATCCTGTAGCACAGTTTTCGGATTGGAAGCTGCGCACCAAGGGATTGGACATGAAGTCCATTGCCCGACTGAGTGACGACAGCTGGATAATTACAGCGGGCAATATTAACAAAAGTGGAAACCTAAGTGAGTTACCAGCCAGCAGTGTCCCTTTCAACTACGCCTTTACGGGAGTATTTCTCAAAAAACTATCTGAAACCAAGGAGATCGGGGGAGGTATATTGATTAGCAAGAGCAACAACCTGAATATTCTACCAGTCTTTATATTCAACTATAACTTCAGTCCGGTGAGCGGTTTGGAGATTGCCCTTCCTCGAAAAATAGCCCTTAGGCAAAACCTTTCACCAAAGGATATCATCTATGTAAAATCGGAGGCGGTCACCCGTTCCTACTATACCTATGGCAATAACAAACAGGCAGGGATATTCCGCCGCATCGATGTGGACTTTAGTGTACTCTACAATCGACAATTCAATAAGCTAATCGGCATGGAACTGTCGGCCGGCTATCGCAAAAATATTAGCAACAAGGTCCCAATGGACATCATCCCCATTCGTTCCTCAGGTTTGGTAGGGACCTTAGAGTTTTTCATCAAGTCGCCCTTTGGCCCAAAAAAAGAAACCCACTCCGATACTGAGTAGGTTTCCGTTAAAAGTGAGTGCTAAAACGGCTTATTTTACTAGTTTATAAATTGCCCCCTTACCCTCGCCCAATAGGCGTACCAGCACATAGAGTTCGCCGGAAAGGTCTTCGCCAAAGCTGTAGACATGCCAATAGCCGGCATCCTGCGAAATGGCCATTTTTTCGTTGGTCCACTTTCCATCATCACCTTGAGACAGTTTCCAGATAGGCCCCGTCATATCGCCATAAATATAATTTCCGGTAAGCTCAGGTATTTCTTTCCCCCGATACACGTATCCACCGGTTATACTAATCCCATCGGAATGAGGATATTCGAATATGGGGTCAATAGGGTTTTGAGGCTTAGGATCCTTTTCATTAAAGGCATGAAAACCTTCCCTAACGCGCCAGCCATAATTACCCCCTTTCTCCACGACATCGATCTCCTCGTATTTATTTTGCCCTACATCCGCCACAAAAAGCACTTGGGTCTCCTTATCGAAGCTAATCCTCCAGGGATTCCTTAGGCCATAGGCATATATTTCGGGCCTGGCATTGGGCTGATTCACAAATGGATTGTCGGCAGGAATACCATAAGGTGGCTGATTCACATCAATCCGCAAAATTTTCCCCAGCAAATTCTCCAGGTTCTGGGCATTCCCATGCGCCCCATGTTTGTCGCCAGCACCACCACCATCACCCACAGCAATATAAAGAAGACCATCGGCACCAAACTTCAAGTCCCCACCATTATGGTTTCCTTCGGGCTGGTCGAAGACCAACACCTTACGCATCTGTCCTTTATTGGCCAATAAAGGGTTACCTTGTTGCACGGTATACTCTCTGATTTCACTTCGATTATTTACTCCAGAGGCGCCGTCATTCGCTGCCACACTGCAATAGAGGTAAAATTTTCCGTTGGTCCCATAGTCGGGGTGAAAGGCCAATCCCAAAAGGCCTCTTTCATCATACCCTTCCTTTTTGAGGACCTCATCGGTAATATCTAGAAAGGGCTCCTCCAGGAGCTGCCCATCCTTTAACACCCTAACACGCCCCTCTTGCTCGGTAACGAACATCAAATCGGGAGCGCCCTCTGTAACGGCAAAGGCTGTAGGTAGAGTAAGCGCATCGGAGATAAGCCTGATATCAACTTCTCCTTGAGGCACTTCCTTACGTTCCGTTTCGGAATGGCAGGAAGCACAAAGAAATAGCAGGAGTATAAAGGTAAAAGATCCTATTCTGGTCATCATAAAGCTATTGTTTTGGTTGTTTGTCAAGTCATGGCGCCTTAGCGTAGCGATCCACCGTCCTAATATTCCAAAAGATCGTTCCAACCCAAGGCATCGTAAATCTATAATGCAAGATACCCAATAAATGAATAGGAGTACTTATCAATAAAGAAGCACTCCTATTTCTATTTTCCAGGAAAGATATTCCTTAGGGATCGATATTAAATACGCTCAAAATATCTTTTCGTTTCCCAGTCCGTAACCGATTGGTTATAGTCCTGTTGTTCCTTCTTGAAAAAATGGGCATAATGCTCAACGACCTCTTCGCCAAATGCCTCTTTAGCAAAGGGACTGTTTTCGAATAATGGAATGGCTTCCGCTAGCGTATACGGCACTCTTGGTAAATGCGCCGCCGCATAGATATCCCCTTCAAAGATTGCTGGCGGCTCTACCTGCTCCCGAATACCGGCTAGTCCGGAGGCCAGGGATGCGGCAAAAGCCAGATAAGGGTTACAGTCGGCGCCAGGAATTCGGCATTCGATGCGTAGGCTAGGCCCATTGCCCACTACACGAAAGCCTGCCGTACGGTTGTCATAGCTCCAGGCCAGCCTGGTGGGCGCCCAGGAGCCATCTACAAAGCGCTTATAGGAGTTGATGGTAGGGGCATAAAACGGCATTACATCGGGGACATATTTGATCCAGCCGCCCAGAAACCACCGAAAAATATCGGATCCTTTCACGGGGCCAAACTCCTGATCGCCTATAAATGCATTTTTCCCTTCCTTCCAAAGGCTCATATGGATATGGCTGCTCGACCCCGCCTGATCGGTGGCAAACTTGGCCATAAAGGTTACCGAAATCCCCATGGCGTCGGCCACTTCTTTTAGGCATTGCTTGTATACGATATGGTTGTCGGCCATAGGCAGCACTTCGGCATAGCGCACATTGAGCTCGTGCTGGCCCAAGCCCCATTCGCCCTTGGAGGTTTCTACCGGCACCCCCGATTTTTTTAGATGCCTCCGCACCTTGGCCGTATAACCTTCGTTGCGCGTGCCCTGCATGATATGGTAATCTTCCAGATAATATCCGGCGGGTTTCAGCCCCTGATAGTTTTTTTCGAAGGCTTGGCGGTAATTATCTTCTAACAGATAGTATTCCAGTTCCGATGCGGCAAAGCAGGACAAATCGTCCTGCTTTAGCACTTCTAATTGTTTCTTTAGGATAGACCTCGGCGCCACTGCATCGAGGGTATGTTTTTTCTCATCGACTAGGTCACAGAGCACCATGGCAGTTTTGTCGAGCCAGTCGGCCAGCCGAAGCGTGCTCAGATCGGGCACCATATGAAAATCGCCGTAGCCCAGCTCCCAATTCGCATAGGTATAGCCAGGAACCGGGTTCATTTCCATATCGGAAGTTAATAGATAGTTACAGCCATGTGTACCGTCATGCACCACGCTATCCATAAAATAATCGGCATCCACACGTTTGCCCAGTAACCGTCCATAATGATCGGTAAAGGCCACCACAATGGTTTCAACACGTTCTTCTTTTACTAATACAGCGAGGTTTTCAAGGGTAATCATGAATAGTAAGGTTTTAGGATTATCTTAATTTATCTACTTGAGCATGCAAGGGGAACTTGAGTACTACCTTTCGACCCGAGGCCTTTTCCAACATAGGGATCAAAATTTTACGGGCGTTTTCCCGGGTCTGATCCAGAATCCCCATGTCTAAGGCCGAGGTTTGGATTTGCTTTTCGGCTTGTCTGTAGGCCCCATCGATCAGCTTGGACTCCTCCATAAAGGCATACTCCAAATTATATATTTTTGATTTGCTATGGTCAATTTTAAAGACACATAATTCTGGATCGGGCATATTCACCACCAATACCTCATCTTGGGAGCTGATATCGGCAATTTGTACCTGAGTAAGGTCAATACAGCCTATGGCTTCCCCTTGAACGATGAGGATGGCTTTGGCATTGGGTAGCCAAGTCTTTACGATTTGCTGTTCTACCACATCTTTAAAATTATACTTGACCAATTCCAGCTTTCCCATGGCCGTAATCTCTTGTAACAGCACATGATGAGCCGTTTCCTCCTTGTCCTCCCCAGCCCACCAGCTTGGTATTCCGCCCCCATGGCTCACCAGGTTATAGGCACTCTTGACCCCTAATATGAGGAAGGCAAACACGATCAATCTAACGATCCAATTTATAATACGCATAAGGTCCACTAGTCTAACTAAATATTAAGTCTATGCTTTTGGGCCATTCGTTGAGCCAAAGCACTCGCCATAATTAGCTGCAAAGCATGATAAATCATAATGGGAAGCAACATCAATCCAGCTTGCGGGCCAGCAAATAATACCTTGGCCATCACAGCCCCTTGAACCAACGATTTTTTCGACCCACAGAACAAGGTAGCAATTTTATCTTCCCTGTTAAAGCCCAATAGATTCGTAAGACCCAATAAAAGCAAATAAACGAACCAAAATAAGGACATCATTCCTAAGCCTAGCAGCAACAATTCGGCTAAGCCTAGACCACTAAATAATCGTTCCCCAAAGGAGGCACAAAAGGAAGTGTAGACAATGAGTAATATGGAGGACTGATCCAGCAATTTTATTCTGTCTCTATTTTTTTCGGCCCATCGCCCCCAACGGCGGTTCAATACCACCCCCAAGGCCACAGGTAAGAGTACTTGGAAAGCTAACTTTCCGACTACTGGCCATAAGTCAAAATGTGCGTTGGTGCTTCCCAGAACCAGACCCATCCAAATAGGAGTCAGAAATACCCCTAGCAAACTGGATATGCTCGCATTGAAAATAGCCGCGGGAATGTTCCCCTGGGCTATAGACACCATCACCACCGAAGAGGACACCGTGGAAGGCAGTACGGCGAGGAAAAACACCCCCGTCCACATGGTATCCTCCCCCAGCCTATGAAATAACGGATGCAGGGCGAGGGCTATTAATGGAAAAAGCACGAAAGTGGACAGATGGACCATCATATGTAACTTCCAATTGCCAATGCCGGTTCTCAGCTTCCCTGGATGCAGCTTGAGGCCGTAAAAAAAGAAAACCACCGAGACCCCATACATGGAGACAGTCGATAAATGGAGCGGACTTTGGGCCGTACCGGGATAGGGCCATAGGTAGGCCAAGCCAATGGCCGACAGTAAGGCCAACATAAAACCATCCAACCCCATATTGCGAATGGCACCTAGTATCGTAGAGATATTTTTTCGCTGTTGTAACATACGCACAAAGTAAGGTTTTATAGGCTAAATAGAATGCCCGAAGGCATAAAACTTCGGGGGGCACATATGGTTTAACGCTTCGTAAGACCATTTTGAGCGACCATCCGGGTCCAGATATTCGGGTGGTCGCCGTATTAATTGAACCCGTTTCCAAGTCAATCCAATTCCTAGGAACGCTTTCACCGAAAAAATCTGTAATTTTGCGGACTTAAATAGAAACGAGCCAACTACCAAATTTGTTTAAAGCCAGTCAGCAAGTGCTGCTAGCAAACGATAGATTATGAAATACAATGCCTATAAGAATCTGAGTTACTCACAAGTGGGTGATGAGGTGCTAAAGTTTTGGAAAGATCAGCGCATATTCGAAGCATCGGTAGACCTACGGGAAGGCGCCCCCGGATTTACATTTTTCGAAGGCCCTCCGTCTGCCAATGGCACGCCAGGGATTCACCATGTTATGGCCCGCACCATCAAAGATATTTTTTGCCGGTACAAGACCCTTCAAGGTTTTCAGGTAAAACGTAAAGGAGGCTGGGACACCCACGGTTTACCCGTTGAGCTGCAAGTTGAAAAAGAGCTGGGCATTACCAAAGAAGATATAGGCAAGACCATCTCCGTTGCGGAATATAACGATCGCTGCCGACAGACGGTCATGAAGTTCACCGACCAGTGGAATGACCTTACCGAAAAAATGGGCTATTGGGTAGACTTGGATGACCCCTATATCACCTACAAAAACGAGTATATCGAGAGCTTGTGGAGCCTATTAAAGCGACTTTACGACAAGGGACTGCTCTATAAGGGTTATACCATACAGCCCTATTCTCCTGCAGCTGGAACCGGACTTTCGTCTCACGAACTAAACATGCCCGGTACGTATCAAGACGTGAAGGACACCACCATCGTGGCCATGTTCAAGGTAGAAGACAGCGCCAGCCATGCTATTTTTGCTCCTTTTGCCTCGGAAGACATCCGTATCCTGGCTTGGACGACTACCCCATGGACGCTCCCCGCTAACTCCGCCCTTACCGTAGGTGCAGGGATCAGCTATGTGTTGGTACGGACCTTCAACCCCTACACTTTCGAACCCGTTGCCGTAGTATTGGCCAAGGATTTGGTAGGAAAGTATTTTTCGGAAAAAGGCCGGGATGGAGACTTTGAGGCCTATGCCGATAGCAACAAAAAAATCCTTCCCTGGACCATCCTTACCGAATTCAAAGGTATAGAATTGGAAGGAATCACTTATGAACAGCTGATGCCGCTGGTAAAACCCGAGAAAGGACCTACCGGAAAGTCGGCTTTCCAGGTAATATTGGGCGACTTCGTCACCACCGAAGATGGTACCGGGGTCGTACATACCTCTCCTACCTTCGGGGCCGATGACTTCCGGGTAGCACAGGCCAATGGCATACCGGCTATTATGGTCCGTGACGAGAATGGAAAAGAGGTACCCATCGTGGACCGCCAGGGTAAGTTCGTAAAGGAAATGGGCATATATGCGGGGAAATACGTAAAGCCGGAGTACTATTCGGCCGAGGTTCAGGCAGACCCGGACTTTAAGCCCACCGATGTGCTTATCGCCATTCAGCTCAAAGAAGAAGGCAAGGCTTTTAAAGTAGAAAAATACGAGCACCCGTACCCCCACTGTTGGCGTACCGACAAGCCCGTGTTGTACTATCCTTTGGACAGCTGGTTCATCAAAACTACCGCCATGAAAGATCGGCTGGTGGAGCTCAATAAAACCATTAACTGGAAGCCTGAAAGCACCGGAACGGGTCGTTTTGGCAACTGGCTGGAAAACCTGGTGGACTGGAACTTGTCTCGTTCACGGTATTGGGGTACTCCCCTGCCCATTTGGCGCAACGACCGTGGCGAGGAAATCTGTGTCGGCTCCATTGACGAGCTAAAACTACTCCTCGAACGATCCATAACCTCCGAACACCTTACCAGGGAGCAGGCCCTACATAATTCGGAGTATTTGCAGAAATTGCAGAGTGGAGATTTCGACCTTCACCGCCCCTATGTGGACACCATCTGCTTGGTATCCAAATCGGGCCATTTGCTCTTCCGGGAGCCCGACCTGATAGACGTTTGGTTCGACTCCGGTGCCATGCCTTATGCCCAATGGCACTACCCATTCGAGAACCAGGAGATATTCAACGAAAGCTATCCCGCCGACTTTATTTCGGAAGGGGTGGATCAGACCCGTGGGTGGTTCTTTACCCTCCATGCCATTGCCGGTATGCTTTTCGACTCGGTAGCCTTCAAAAATGTCGTTTCTACCGGATTGGTGCTAGACAAAAATGGCAACAAGATGTCCAAACGCCTCGGCAACGCCGTCGACCCTTTCGAAACCATCGGCAAATATGGCCCCGATGCCACCCGTTGGTATATGATCACCAATGCCGAACCTTGGGACAACCTTAAGTTCAACATAGATGGTATTGGAGAGGTACAACGAAAATTCTTCGGCACCCTTTTCAACACCTATAACTTCTTCGCCTTATACGCCAACCTGGACGGTTACGTATTCGATGAAAGCAAGTCTATCTCCATAGAAAAACGTACCGAGCTTGATCGCTGGATCCTATCCAAGCTGAACACGCTGATCGACCAGGTAACGACCCAATATGAAGATTATAACCCCACCAAAGCGGGTCGACTCATCCAGGACTTCGTCACCGACCAATTGTCTAACTGGTATATCCGGCTCAACCGGCGTCGGTTCTGGAACCCTTCGCAACAGCAGGGCACCCAGCTGACCGACGACAAAGTAGCGGCTTACGAAACCCTGCAACATTGCTTGGTGACGGTGGCGCAGCTGATGTCGCCCATCGCTCCTTTCTTCGGTGATTGGCTCTATAAAAACCTGACCGATGGATTGAGAGAATCGGCCAAGACGGCGAAAAGTCCTTTCCGTTTCGACTCGGTGCACCTCACCTTGTTCAGCGAAATAAAAAGGGATGAAATCGATCAGGATTTGGAAACCTCCATGCAGCTGGCACAGTCTATCAGCTCCTTGGTGCACTCCATCCGTAAAGGGAACAAACTGAAGGTACGCCAGCCCCTTTCAAAAATATTGATCCCGGTATTGAACCCTGAAATCGAAAGGCAAATCGAACAGGTAAAATCCATCATTCTGAATGAAGTAAATGTCAAAAACATCGAATTCGTACAGGATGACAGCGGGGTGATCAAAAAGAAAATCAAACCAAACTTCAAGACCTTAGGCCCTAAGTTTGGCCCTAAGATGAAAGAAGTAGCGGCCGCCATTAACGGTATGGGCGAAGCAGACATCAAGACCATAGAAACCCAAGGTCTTATTGCGCTAAGCTGTCCTTCGGGCCCCATAGAGGTGAGCATTGCCGATGTGGAGATCGTTGCCGAGGATGTACCAGGATGGTTGGTAGCCAGCGAAGACGGCCTTACCGTAGCTTTGGACATCAGCGTCTCCGACGACCTTCGCAAGGAGGGTATCGCCAGGGACTTTGTAAACCGGGTACAGAACTTACGTAAGGATTCGGGCTTCGATGTCGTAGACAAGATCAAGATCTATCTCCAGGATTCGGACAGCCTACTTTCGGAAGCCGTGTCGACCCATGCCAGCTACATCCAACAGGAGGTACAGGCCCAGGAGCTACATATCGTGACCGACCTTAACGGGGAGGCTACTTCTATTGAGATGGACGAGTTCGTTCTACTCCTAAAGCTGGAAGTGATTCGATAGAAAAACCTTATTTTACCTATTTAAACGTGCTGATTCGGTGAGTCAGCACGTTTTTTTGTGGCTTCAAAACGCCAATCACCACAGCTACTGCAACCCAACGGATCGACCCGTGGAGCTAATCGAAGCTTAGCTATAATTTTTACTACTACAATTTATTGAAAAATTCCTGTTTTTATCTATATTTAAAAAACCAGACTTAAACTGTTTCCCGCTATGCATCTTAGAAATTCGAATGTATTGATTACTGGAGGAGCCTCAGGATTGGGAGAGGCCACTGCCCGCCTGGCTTTACACCATGGAGCCAGGGTATGCATCGTCGACCTAGACGAACTTGGCAAAAAAACTATAGAACATAAGTACCATGACCGGTTCCTATCCATCATTGCGGACGTAACCAGCGAAACGGACATCAAGTTGGCCATGGAGGAAATGGTGGCCAAGTTTGGCTCTATCGATGTAGTGGTCAACTGTGCGGGCATAGCACCTGTAGGAAAGACCGTCGGCAAACAGGATGGAATATATGGCCCACACGATTTGGCGCTATTCGAAAAAACCGTAAAAATTAATCTATTCGGAAGTTTTAATGTAGCCCGCCTTACGGCCTTTGCCATGGAGCAAAACCCCACCAACGAATGCGGCGAACGGGGAGTCATCATTCATACCTCCTCCATTGCCGCTTATGACGGGCAAATGGGCCAGATAGCCTATGCTGCCAGCAAGGGGGCCATTGCGAGCATGACCCTGCCCATGGCCCGCGACCTTTCCCGAGCGGGCATTCGGGTGATGACCATCGCTCCCGGTCTTTTTGAGACCCCACTCCTAGCCAGCCTCCCCCGCGAGGCCCGCCAGTCGCTGGGGCAGCAAGTTCCTTTCCCTGCACGCCTCGGCAAACCCGCCGAATATGCCCTGCTCGTAAAGGCCATCGTGGAAAACCCCATGCTCAATGGAGAGGTGATACGCCTCGATGGAGCCCTTAGGATGGGGCCTCGGTAAGAAGAGCCGAATGGATTTTTCCCCGTATATATTTACCATTTTTAGCATCAATATTACCTTTACTTAAAGCACTGATTTCTATTACCTTGCATAGGTAATTAATCATTCCTAAAGTAATATGGCTAAAGGAGACCTTGGTCGATAGATGGTATGAATTTCGGATGTTAAATTGGCCAAACTATGAAAAAAAGACCCGAATAAGTAATTTTCGGCCCAAGTTTAAGCAGCAATCGGTGCAAACTGAACCATAATCAGTTTGCACCGATTGCTGCTTTATAGCCTATCCGAAAAAGAATACCTACACAAATAAACCTCTAGAACACGCCTTTCCCCCCCCGACAACCTGCCAAGTGACCCAAGCCAAGGGAAGCAGGCACCGTCTCCACCATGCCTGCTCCGTCCCTATAGGATTCCATAAAATCTCTAAAATAGACTACTCTGACGGACTCAGCACGATATTTTAAAAAAATACATACCAATAGTGCAACACTAGGAAGTTAAGGAGAGTATTATCTATTCAAACAGATCGTATTTGTTTGATAGAAGCTCCCCTAACATGACCAATATCGTTATACGTGTAACTGGCCTTCGGAAAGAATTCCTTGGATGAAGTGCCCAACCCCGTTTTAACGTCTAAACGCCTTTGATTTAAAAGCGGATCTCTTTTAAAACAAAGGCCGTAGCAGTCCATATACCTTATAAATTCATTACAAATGATATCTCGAAGAGATCATACCTGTCGCTCGCCATGAGCGTGACGAATCGTCGTGTCCAGTATAGACCATTCCGTTAGCCCTATTCGGCTAGGAATTGGGTTGAGACGGACTTAAACCATCGAAGAATATACCTGCAAGCCGTCTCTATTCAGCAATTTGTAAATAATAATAGCACAAACCTTATGAGAAAGTACTTCCTTCCACCCTTATTTTTATTTTTCTACCTGGCTCTATTTATTCCTTTTACAGTATTTGGAAACCCCGATTTCGGAAGAGCCACAAGTCCATTTACCCCTGCCCGGCCCAGCCTGATCGATGTAAGTGGTACAGTCCTTTCGGCTGAAGACCGAAGTCCCATTCCCGGTGTTTCGATCATGCTAAAGGGCTCCACAATCGGAACCACCACTGATGTGTCGGGCCACTTCAATATTCAAGTGCCAGGATCGGAAGCGGTGTTGATATTCTCGTCGGTAGGATTCGTAAACCAAGAGCTGGTCGTTGGCACGCGTACCCACTTGGAGATTACCCTGGAAACCGACCAGAAGGCCCTGTCGGAGGTAGTGGTTGTGGGCTATGGTACCCAGAAAAAGAGTCAACTGACGGGTGCGATATCATCCGTTGGGGCCAAGGAAATTGGCGAGTTACCAGTCACCAATGCACGCCAAGCCTTGCAAGGACGCGTTGCGGGGGTAGATGTGGTTCAAAACGGGAGTAACCCAGGAGCGGGGGTATCGGTTCGGATCCGTGGCCGACGCTCTATTAATGCTTCTAATGACCCCCTATATGTAGTGGATGGAATTCCGATGGCCGGTAGTATTGACGATATCAATCCCAATGATATCGCCTCCATGGAGGTACTTAAGGATGCATCGGCCACGGCCATTTACGGCTCAAGGGGGGCCAATGGGGTAGTTATCGTAACTACCAAACGGGGTACTACCGGCAAGATGAGCGTTACCTACGACGGGTATTACGGAGTATCGAAAGAGCTCAGCAGGATCGATGTCATGAATGGAGCGGAATTTGCCGAATACAAAAGGGAATCGCGCCGGGCAGTGGGAACCTATGACGACTCCGATCCTACGGCTGCCGATTTAAAACTGTTTTCCGCCGTAGAGCTCGAAGGTATTGCCGAGGGGCGCAGTACCGACTACCAGGACGAAATATTGCGTACTGGAAGCATTCAAAGCCACCAAATCGGTATTCAAGGCGGTTCAGAAAAAACACAATTCGCCGTATCCTCAAACTATTTCAAAGATGTGGGAATCATCAAAACGATGGACTTTACACGCTATTCTTTGCGAATAAACTTGGATCACCATATCAGCAAAAACATTAGAATTGGTATTTCTTCACTGGGCGTTTACAGTGTAAACCATGGGGCCAGCAGTTTCTTAACGTCAAGCAATGGTTTTACCCCTTTAGCGCTCACCTTGCGCGAAAACCCCCTGGGTAAGGCCTATAACGATGACGGCACACTCATTTTTCTTCCCACCGCCGATGGGCTACAGTCCAACCCGGCTTCGGAGGTAGTCAAGGGGAATAATATCGCAGAAACTGAAACGATCCGGCTATTTAACAGCATCTATGCCGAATGGAAGATCCTGCCTAACCTAAAATACCGATTCAACTTTGGGCCTGACTTTACCGTTCAAAGCTTTGGACGCTTTTGGGGCACCTATACCAATGACCGCAGAGGGGGCGATCCTCGTGCCTTATTGGATAAAGGACGAAGGTTCAATTATACCCTAGAAAACGTGCTAACCTATGCCAAAGTCTTCAATCAAAAACATGACCTTAATATTACCGCCCTGCATTCGGTGCAGCAGGACAATTACCAGACTTCGGGCATCAGTGTTACCGGCTTGCCCGTGGAGAGTATGTCCTACCACAATCTAGGTGCCGCCTCGTCCATTTCCAGCGTTTCGAGTGCACTCACAGAATGGGCCTTGCAATCGTTTATGGCCAGAGTCAATTATAGCTATCAAGACAAGTATCTGTTGACAGTAACCGGCCGATATGACGGGTCATCGCGATTTGGTGTCAACACCAAATATGGTTTTTTCCCCTCTGCAGCGGTCGGCTGGAATCTCAGCGACGAGGATTTCTTAAAAACTGCAAGGTGGATATCCCAGCTCAAGCTTAGGGCTAGCTGGGGAAAAACAGGGAATACGGCCATTGATCCTTATCAAACCCAAACCTTATTGAGCCGAAGTGCGTATGCCTATCTAGCTACGGCTGCCTATGGATATGCCCCTAGCACGATTGGAAATGCCGACTTACGATGGGAATCGACGGCTTCCACCAATTTCGGGATAGACTATGCCTTTTAAAACAACCGGTTTTCAGGATCTATTGAGTATTATATTTCTCAAACCAGCGACCTGTTATTACAGGACAACCTTCCCGGAACCTCGGGCTACAGTTATGTTTTCCGAAATGTGGGAAAAACTCAAAATAAGGGAATCGAGGTCTCAATTTCTATGATCAATATCGATAAAGGGGATTTTAGGTGGAGCACGGATATTCAATGGACCAAAAACAAGGAGAAGATTGTAGAACTTGCCAATGGCAAGGTAGACGATGTAGGCAATTCCCGCTTTATTGGTCAGCCGATTACGGCCATATATGATTACCAAAAAATAGGGATTTGGCAAGCCGATGAAGCCGACGAAGCCGCATCCTATTCCAGGAATGTAGGCGAGATAAAAGTGGCCGATCTGAATAATGACGGTAAAATTGACGCCGATAACGACCGAACGATTATTGGCTCCCAAATACCCGATTTTACGGCAGGGATTACCAATCGCTTTAACTACAAAAACTTCGACTTCTCTTTCTTTATTTTCACCCGCGTGGGTAGTACTATTATCAGTAGTTTTCATTCCGATTTCAATTCTCTAGCGGGTCGATACAATAACCTCGATATCGATTACTGGACGCCAACGAATCCGACTAACGAATTTCCACGCCCCAATGTTAATCAGGAATCACCCCTCAACTCCAGCACCTTACGGTACTTCAGCGGTACGTTTGTCAAAGTGAGGAATATCAACCTGGGATACAACGTTCCCGACGACCTGACCCAAAAAATGAAAATTAGCAGCCTACGACTTTACCTGGCCGCTCAGCAGCCTTTCAACTTTTCCAAATACCGGTCCAAATACAAAGGCATTGATAACGAGACCTTTGATTCTATAGGATCCGCTCAAAGCTATGCTACGCGTCAGTTTATAATAGGTGCCAACGTAAAATTTTAATTGATCAAACTTATGAAAGCGAAATTTAAGCTGTTTTTATACCTAACCCTTCTATGGGGTGTTGCCGGATGTAGTCAAATCCTAGACGAAGTCCCCGTATCACAAGTTGGTAGCCAATACTACAATTCACTGGCGGGCTTTGAGGGAGGCGTCAATGCTGTGTATACTTCCATGCGAAGTTATTATGGAGCGGAGGTCAGTACGAACCTATCCGTCTTTGGAACCGATACCTACACCAATGGATCCGACGGCAGTTACAAATATATGAATCAATACACGGCCTCGTTCGGGTCCAATGTATCTATCTTAACCAATTTATGGAATAGTTTGTATTCAGGAATCAATACCGCTAATATCCTGATTGACCTGGCCAATACCGATGGTGTAACGGGATTGAGTGAGGCAGCAAAAAACCAACGGATTGCAGAACTAAAGTTCCTAAGGGCCCATGCGTATTTTTTATTGACCCAAAACTGGGGAAATATAGCCATCAGCGTCAACGGAATAACGAATCCGACCAAGGACTTCACCAAAGCGACAGTAGCGGAGGTTTATGCCGTTATTTTGGCCGATTTGATAGCCGCACTTCCCTACCTGCCCACCACAGTAGGTAATGCAGATTATGGACGTGCTACCCAAGGCGCCTGTGAGCATATGCTAGCGAAAGTATACCTCACCAAAGCCACCTCGGAGGCAGCCGAAAGCACCGACTTCGAAAATGCCGCCACTTATTCCTCCCATGTGATTAACAACTATTCCTATGCCTTACAAAGCGACTATGCGCTGGTTCATGATCAGTCCAACCAGCAAAATAGTGAGATCATTTGGGCGGTACAGTATTCTAATGATGTACTCACCAATGGGTCAGGTAATATGACGCATTTATTTTTCTTAATGGAATATGACGTGCAGGCGGGGATGATACGCGATATCGCCAACGGTAGACCCTGGAAGCGATACCGGCCCACCGACTATTTGCTCAATGTAATCTTTAACCCCGCCGATCGCAGTAAGGATTCCAGGTTTAAGAAGTCCTTTAAAGATACCTGGCTGTCAAACAGTCCAGGGACCTTTACTTCAGGACTATTCGACAACACCAAGACCAGCGTAACGTTTGCATCAGGCGACACGGCCATTTATATCCCGGGAATAGAATGGACCGTAGAGCAGCGTGCAGCTAAAAAATTCCAGGTGTTGGTTCCGAGCCTCTACCAAGCTAACTTATATCCGACCCTGAGTAAGTATTTGGATCCACTAAGGCCTGAAATAGGTACCAGTGCAGGAAGTCGGGATGTATTTGTGGCCCGACTCGCAGATACCTATCTGATACTGGCCGAAGCAAATATTAAGCTCGGCAGAAGTCAACAGGCAGCAGATGCCATCAATATGATACGCCGCCGGGCGGCATGGAGCGGCATGGAAAGTGAGATGGAAATTACAGCATCCGATGCGACCATGGAATTTTTGATGCAGGAACGCGAACGTGAACTATCTGGTGAGCTTTCACGCTGGTACGATCTGAAACGTTGGGGCGTACTGGTTAGCCAAGTGCAGGCTTACAACCCCGACGGTGCGGCAGGCATCCAATCTTACCATAACCTTCGCCCCATTCCTCAAACTCAAATAGACCGTACCGAGGGCACATCTACCAATTTCCCTCAAAATCCTGGATACTAATCGATGCGTATCCCTAAGGGATATATCATTTGGCAATTAATACGGGACGCCGGCTAAACGTTTATTCGATTAAGTTTTCTTACTGGCTTGCACTTTTTAAGGCAAGCCAGTTTTGTTTTTTCGGTATCCTCGATTTGCCCTACTTTCCTCTTCTTAAAGCTATTTTTATCGTTTTATAGCGCATCTACCCCCTATTTTCTCTTGGTTTTATTCAAAAATAAACTATCATTGTATTATAACCGATCACCCCATTCACATTTATCCGATTTTTTTGACGCTTCCCTTGGCAAGCCCTTTAAACAGTATCGTCCCAAAATGAAACTCATTCTTGCTTTTTTGATCAGCCTTTCAATATTAACTTCCGGATATAGTCAATCCTTGCCTTTGCTGAAGGTTGGTAAGGACCAGCATTATATAGTCACAGAAAATGACCACCCGTTTTTTTGGTTAGGAGATACGGCATGGGAGCTTATACATCGGTCGAGTCGGGAAGAAGTGGACCTCTACCTGAGCGACAGAGCCAATAAAGGATTTACGGTCATACAAACCGTGATACTGGCGGAGTTCAATGGCTTAAAAACTCCTAATGCGTATGGGGATACCCCTTTGCTCAATAATGACCCTTCAAAGCTCAATGAAGCGTATTTTACACATGTGGATTATGTCATAGAAAAGGCCCATGAATTAGGTCTCTATATCGCCTTACTTCCCACTTGGGGAGATAAATTCAACAAAAAATGGGGAACAGGTCCGGAAATCTTTAGCCCTGAGAATGCCCATACTTACGGGCAACTGTTAGCCCAAAGATATCTTAAGCATCCTAACCTCGTGTGGGTACTGGGAGGTGACCGACCCCTTGAAAACGAAACACATCTTGCCATCGTAAGGGCTATGGCCCAGGGCATTGGTGAAGTAGATCGTCAACACCTGATGACCTTCCATCCTGTAGGCGAGAAGAAAGCTACCGACTACGTAGATGACCCTTGGCTGGATATAGATATGTTTCAAAGTGGGCATAGTAGCATGGCCCAAGAATATCGCTACGTGTGGGAGAGTAGAAAGTCCTCCAAGCCCCGACCGATTATTAACGGTGAAGCCCGATACGAGAACATACCCGACCGGTTTTGGTTGCATAAAGACTATGGTTGGCTTGACGATGCCGATGTAAGAGTTTCGGCCTATTGGAGCATGCTCGCCGGCAGTGCCGGATACACCTATGGGTGTAACGATATATGGCAAATGTATGATGGAGTCCGTGAGCCAGTCATTCAGGCGCGTACCGGATGGCAAACGGCCTTACAGCTACCTGGGGCATTACAAATGAGCTATATGAAGCGGATATTCGAGCGACTACCCTGGCAAAAAATGATTCCTGCTCAAGAAATGCTGTTAAATAAAGGAGTAGAGGATGCCTCCTATACCCTATGCTCTATGGGCTCCGACAGGCGCTTCGTACTGGCTTATACGCCTTTAGGGCTTCCCATCGACGTGGATTTAACAAAAATGGATTCGAAACGATTCAACGCCTATTGGTTCAATCCCCGCAATGGCCAAACCAGTCGCATCGGTCAGTTTGATTCCAGCTCATCCCATGCGTTTAAGCCTTGGGCGAGTGGAAGAGGAAGTGATTTCCTTTTAATTTTAACTGCAGAAAATCATCCGTTCGATCCTAGTAATGAGCGGAATTAAAACTAGCATTTACTCCTCGTTTCGATACTGCTTAAATTACGTACTTATTAGATAGTATACACCAGCGTAATGACTCTTTGAAGGTTTAGCCCGATTGATTTTCTTGAAAATTTAGATCTTATTGTGAGGAAACCTTCTAACTAATACGAAATCGACACAACTAGTGCCGTACATAACAGTAGAGGCTGTAATATTGACTGAACGGATGTGGTTTGAACAATTAACAGGATTCAAAGAAGAATCACCCGAAAATGTAAAGAAGAATATAGGGATTAATGGCAGTGAACTTGTTTCACTGATAATTTTCAAAGATTTTCATTCGGAAAGTTAGAAGTCCCCACTTTATCTGAACTAAAAAACAGAACAAAAATATTATAGGATATAATGGGGAAATTCAAGTAACCGAATTACCAATTTGATGCTGCAAATTACTTTATTTCAATTGTTAAGTTACCATCTTCTGCTGTATAAGGAGAATATTTGATTCGGGGTGTACCTCCATAAAAATCAATAAAAAAGGTCGTATCCGTTTGGCCAGTAAAGCCAGTAAGTATTGGGCTATATGGTATATTATTATCATCAACCAAATTTAAATTCGCAATACCCTTAAAGCTGGCCTGCACTTTTACTTTTAAAAATTGACCACCATCTCGATAATTTTCACTTATAAAGTAATATTCTTTTGATGCATCCTCAACGTAAAATTTTTCATAGCCCAAATATTTTTTATGGACGCTTAAATATATAACCAGCAATAGGAACAATTTACCGTAATTGGTTTTTATAAAGCCGAATGCTGTTTTTATCATATTCTGGGCAATATTGACCCCTCTGTAAATAGTTTCGGAAAGTAGACTCCAATGCTCTGACAATTTTACAGTTTTTTTCTTAGACTTTCGACACGCGTGGCCGCCACGCGGCGGAATCGCTTAGAAAAGGAATCCTCAAACAATAATAATTACTTTTTCATATCCTAGTATGATCCTTAAAAGTGGCACAGTTTGACCGAAATCACTGGTATGGTCACTCGGAAATAAGCATTACCGCGCGACTCAACTATCCGGAAAATCCGGATAGTTCAAAAAGATGGGAATCGTGAGGTAACTCGTGATGTGGAATTTTATAATCTTCATGCCATCATCGCAGTCGGTTAATGTCTGGAACTATGATTTGTAATGATTAAATGATGACAATGATTTTGGCTATTGGCGAAGTAAGTTGTGAGTTTTAATGATTATAAGACCACTATGACTAATAACACACACGATACAGATGAAGAAGGTTTAACATCAATACCAGAAAAGAAATCCATTATTCAGGATAAATATCCCCTTTCAGAACTTACGGGTAAGATTATTGGCTGTGCCATGGAAGTTCATCGCATTTTAGGGAATGGATTTCAAGAGGTCATTTATCAAAGAGCAATAGCGAAATAAATGGAGTACCAAGGACTTGAATATTCAAGGGAATATGAGATGTTAATATTTTATATAGGTGATCATATTGGAACGAGACGTGTGGATTTTTTCGTAGAAGAAAAGGTAATGGTTGAGTTAAAGGCCGTCGTCCAGTTGGAAGATATACCTATAGCACAGGCAATCAATTACTTAGAAGCCTACGGACTGGATATCGGTTTGCTCATCAATTTCGGAACCACCAGCCTGGAATTTAAAAGAGTAAGCAAACCAAAAACCATTAAATTGAAAAGCAGAAGACATTTTACGATAATCGCTATTAGTATCATACTAAAAATAATAGTTTAAGACAAAAGAAATCCTAATATAATAACACCATGCTCGAATCCAATGTGTTTTTTGCTTCATTAGTCCAATTTCAGCTAAAGGACCGTCTATATTCCACGGGTGATAGATTTGTCTTCGTTTTAAATAGTTGACTGAATGACTGTGAATGTGCAAAACCCAAGTCATAAGCAATTTGGCTTACCGATAAGTTGGTGATTGATAATTTTTCTTTGGCTTTCTCAATCAATTTTTCGTGAATATGCTGTTGGGTGCTTTGCCCTGTTATAGTCTTCAATAGATCACTCAAATAATTTGGGGTTACGTTGAGTTCATTGGCAACACTTTGAACTGTAGGTATCCCTTTTTCTATTAGAGATTCCTGACTAAAATAATCCTCTAATATTTCTTCCAATCGAGTTAATATTGAGTGATTGATGATCTTTCTGGTAATAAATTGACGGTGATAAAAGCGGCTTGCATAATTCAACAACACTTCCAATTGGGACACGATAAGTGGCTGACTAAACTTATCAATATTGGCCTTATATTCCTGCTGAATGCTTTGAAAAATATTTATGATCTGGGTTTCTTCTTTATCCGAAAGGTGTAAGGCTTCATTGGCCGAATAACTAAAAAAGTCGTATTGCTTGATGCTCTTTCTCAATGCGCTTTGACACAAAAAATCGGGATGAATGAGCAACATCCATCCCGTAAGTTTATACTCTCCTTCTGCTTCTACAGAAAAGACTTGCTTAGGAGCAATGAAAAACATAACACCTTCATCAAAATCGTATTCTTGCTGACCATATTTATATTTTATACCGGCACCAAGGTTTCTTTTTAGCGCAATTGAGTAAAAATCAAAAACCCAACTCGTTTGCTTATCCGTTATAAAATTATCTATCTCATCAAAATTAATAACGCTCATCAACGGATGTTCAGGTTTGGGTAAGCCTCGAAAGCGATGATATTCGCTAATGGTCTTGATATGATGGGGTGGTCTGTTATTCATCATTCTATTTCTATAGTTGTTGATATGCTTTGGCAAAATCTTCAGAAAAATCTTTTATTTTGACTTTACCCATCGTTTCAGGCTTCTGCAGTTTATAATGTTCATATAGTAACCCACTGTTTATAGACGCATACATTTCCGCCATACCCGCTGCAATAGCTGGTTGCATACCCGCAGATACCAAACCATCTTTCATTTGTTCATCCGTTATGGTTACCCATTTCAAGTCTGGCTTTCCTATCGCTTCACCTAAAATTGAGACCAATTCATTGTAAGTAAGTTCTTCACTAGCTACATAACGTACTTTGCGACCAGATGATGGTATTGTAATTTCTTCAGCAATAACGCTTGCAATATCCTTCGGCGAAACCCACGAATTAGTCACTTCAGCCTCAATATTTGACACTAAAAATCCATTAGCCTTAGCGGATTGGGTTTGAGGCAGCAAATTGTAGTAGAATTCGGTAGGACGAATGTGGGTTATGGCAACATCCGAAGGCAGTTCATTAAGGATGTGTTCTACATGATAGGTGCCTTGCAGTATACCATTGCCTTCCTTCATGTGAGCTCCGATGCTACTTAAATTGACCACTTTTTTGACCCCTGTTTGTAAAATGGCCTTTGCATAGTTATTTCCTGATGTTATGTAATAATCAAGTAAGTTAAGGTATTGATTAAAATAGTTTGCCGGTGGCACCATACAAAAAACTGCATCTGCACCAGAAAATGCCGAGGCGATAAAATCAGTATCTTTTATAGTACCAATAGCTGATCTAGCACCGATGGCTTCAATCTCCCTTTGTCTATCAGCATTACTGCTTATAACCGTTACGGTATGACCTTTACTTACTAACGCCTGCGCTAAGGGTTTTCCTATGTGGCCTAATGAGCCTGAAAGTGTAATTTTCATCTGTTTTGTTTTTACGTTCATTGCAAAATTGCTAAGCAAAACTCTGCAAAAACAGACTGGTACTTGTAAGCGAATATACCTTTGTTGTAGGCTGATATAAGGTCCGTAGTTTTTTTTCATGGTGATGCTCAAATGATGCCTTGAACGCATGTCCACAAGTTGGTCATAATGAAAGTAACGAATGCTGGGTGTTAAAAGCAACATGACTTTATGAAAGCAGCGATTTAATCCAAAGTAGGGTCTGGGAATTCGTGAAATGACAAGCAGGCCCTAGCGCCGAAACTCAGTACCGCCACGGGGTTAGATGGGTTAGGTCCAACTCCCAATTTTAGCTCAGTAAAACCTTTAGGGTCTTTTCTAGGTTGCTCCAATTTTCGAACCCTATATCTAAATATGGCATATTTGACCGATTGCTGTTCGCAAAAAAACCTTTGACTCCAAGACTACTATCCTTCCACTGGCCGTAAAGCTGCCGGTAGTAATTCTTGTTTTTTATTTGTATATCTTCAATGCGACAAAGCTCCGAAGAAAAGCGTTGGGTGGAAAGATGGGGATGGGTGGTTGCTTACTTTAAAACCATCGTTTCCAGTTCTTTGATACAATGCAATAGTCTATATTCGGGGCATTAATTTTTCTCATAAAAAACCACCCCTCTTCGATTGAGGTGTTCGATAAGCTCTTTGTTTTCTATTAGATGCAACAGAGCCAAATCTATTTTATACGGGAGCATGAGGTCATCCAGTTCCAGTTCAATTTTATATAATTGAGACAAGTCCAGTGCATCGCCCACAAGTACCAGGTCTATGTCTGAGCCATTGCGGTAACTTCCCTTGGCACGTGAACCGTACAAAAACACCTTTTCGATAAGTGGATGTTTGACGAACACACCTTGGATGGCGGCTATGGTTTTATCAGCTAGTCCGCACATTATTCCTCTTTGGCTATAATACCATCCATTGTTTCTTTAAATGTCACAAAAAGTGGATAGAATAAGGTGACTATATTTTTGTAAATTTCTTCGGAAATGGCCTCGTTATAAGTATGGATGGTCAGGTTTCTGTTCTTGATCATTTCCATCCAATTATCGCCATCAAAAATTAAGTCAGCGCTAAAAGCCTGTCGTGTTGCATCCCTTGAACCACGTAATTCCGTATTCCCTTGATAAACAAAAAAATCCTGCATGACCTTCCAGGCCAACTCATGGGTATATTCAAACGCCTGTATAATTCCCTGCCTTTCGAGTTCACTCAAAGATCTCTCCGCATCCAATTTTACAGCCTCACCTAGTTTCGCAAGTGCTTTCTTGTAATTACTAAAACGCTGTTGCCAGCGAATATCCTGCTCTTCCATATCCTTGGTTATTTATTTCATTCGCTTATATACTAGCTAGAAATCTCATTTTTAAACACTTCCAAACAGGAAACGCTCTGTCTCAGTATTACTCCATGCTCCCAGTATCAAATTTTAATTTTAGCGAGATTATCCGCAATCGCCCTATTCAACCGGATTTCTTCTTTGAGTTGCTCTTCCAATTCGGCTTTTAAAGCAGTAAAGCGTTCGACAAAATTAAAATCGTCGTCTTCGTCTGGCAAGCCTACATAACGCCTAGGCGTAAGTACATAGTCGAGCTCTGCCACCCTACTAATTGGCACAGCAGCACAAAAACTGGGAACATCTTCATACTCGCCTCCGATATTGCGCCAACTGTGGTAGATAGCTGCTAATTTGCCCATTTCATTATCAGCAGGATCAACGGAACCATTAGAAAGTTCTTTGGTTCTACGATTAATCAAATGACCCAAATTTCAAGTATCTATAAAAAGTATTTCCTTACTACGTTCCCTGAACTTGCGATGAGTTGGGGTAAGTGTACTAGGGAAAGAACCACCCCGGCCTTCGGCCACCCCTCCAAAGGAGGGAAAGAACCACCCCGGCCTTCGGCCACCCCTCCGAAGGAGGGGAAGGAACCCGAACGGTTACGACTCATAAACCAAAGAGCGGCTGGAATCTGAGTATTTAAGAAAAGGTTGGCTGGCAAGTTCACGATACAGTCAATTAAGCCCGCTTCTATCAATGCTTTTCTGATATCCCCTTCACCAGAAGTTTTGGAGGTGGATATTCTGGAGCATATTGGGTTCTTCGTCAATTTTTGGGGTAACAATATCAATAAAATACACATTATTTTGATAGGGTTACCCCACTTCCCTTTTTGAATACCAGCCCCATTCTGTCAATTAATTTATAGGACTGACTGGGTTTGTAATCCACCCCAAACTGTTCTTTTATTACCTTAAGAATGCCAGGGCCTGACCACCCTTAGGCATTAATCCCGTTAGCTCCCGGTGAGTTTTCCAAGACTATTCTTCTGACTTTATCCATCTGCTCATCCGGAAGGTAGGACTTCCTTCCTCTGCCTGAACGGCTTTCTAGTTCATCTACGGTTTTGAGGACTCTCGAAGGAATCAGGATTTCTCCCACAACATTGACTTCCGGCATCATTGGTGTAGACGACTGGGCCTATAAAAAAGGGTGGAATTTGAATTTTTGAGAAAAAAAGTATTGTCCAATTCTAGCTTAATCCTTCACCAAAATTGACGAAGAGCCCATCATAGAACAGAATATGCACTCAGGTTAAATGTATTCTAATTGAGGATTTGTATAGTCAATAGGAGAATGAAAGCAATAAGATTTAGATAAGTTCTAGATTTTGCGCATTCCAGCTTACAGATGGTCTATGGTGCTTATCCCGAAGGATATGCCCTTCACACTTTAATAGGTTTAGAACCCCTTTAAAAAATCCACAATTACCGATAACAATTCAATCAATTTCGTTCTCTATATTGAATTTACAAATTGCGATTTGCCTTTTAACAGCTTTTAATTCTTTCATTTTCTCTTCTATTTGCAACAATTTTTTATTTAAAACATCAATTTTTGCTGTTTTACTCAATTGCTTCTTATACCAAGCATCAACCACCTCCTTTATTTCAGCTAGAGTAAATCCAACTGCTTTCGCCATTTGGATAAATCTAAGTTTTTCAACGGTTTCTTCATCATTCACCGCCCTCCTTATGATCCATTTCATTCATAAAACAACCGAACATCATGAAGTATTTTACAGCTCTGGCCATGACCTTCATCATATGGACCACACAGGCTCAATCTTTTAGAGGCAGCACTTCTTATGGGGATTCGACTTTACCCTATCAAATTAAGATTGTCAAGGCCGAAGACGCAATAAGCACCTACTTTTCGAGTGTCCCGATGAATGCCTTTGAAATACCCTGTCAGAACCTTACACGGACAGATGATACTCTGAAGTTTTATGTGATGAGCCATTATTATACCTATGAATATAAGTACTTACAGGACAGTATGAATTATAAAGGATGGCTAAAGGTATATTCTAATGAAACGGAACAATTGTTAAATACCTTCGAAACCTCCTTGACTCGAGAAACAGAAGTCGCATCGGATGGCATGGAACGACGAGAAATCACCTTTACATCAAACAACCTGCAGCTCCATGGGACCCTATGGCAACCCATAAACCCTATCCAAAAAGGGTTATTTTTTGTCACTTCCTCTCAGGGACATGATCGGAGTGCGACCAATGCCGAAGCCTATTACTTTGCCAGATTAGGCTATACCGTCTTCAATTACGACAAACGCGGAACAGGAAAGTCGGAAGGAGACTGGCAGTCGGCCACCATAGAACAATTATGTTCCGACGACATGAATGCCTTGGAGATATTCTCCAAAATTTCCTCGTTGCCAATGGGGGCTATAGGTATCAAAGGTAGCAGCCAAGGAGGCATTAAGATACCTTATATTCTATCCAAAATGCCTGATTTGGGTTTCGGGATATCGGTAAGCTGTCCGGGAGGAACCCTGCTGGAGAGTGATTTGAACCATTGGAAAAACATCCATTACGAGCAGATCGGCAAGGACCAAATAGACCAGGCCCTTAAAGTCCAAAAAGCCGGCTACGGGTATTTGGCAGGGAGCATTTCCTTTGACTCCCTCATGAAGATAAAAAACAGCTATGGCCACCAAAAATGGCTCGAATATGTATGGATTCCTGAGCAGGATGTTAACAAGGATTATAAGTTAAACTTTAGTGGACTCCCCTATTTCGAGAAAATAACCCAACCTATTTTGGTTCTACAAGGGTTATCGGACCGAGTGATCCCCGAAAACAGCCACCTCAAGATCCAGAAAGCCCTTAAATTGGCTCCTACCACCCAGTATGACATAGTACTTTTGAAAAACACCTCCCATTCCATGATGTCTCGAAATGACGAAATCCCCTATTTTCAATTATTAGCGAACGACTATTTACCACAAATGACGCATTGGATTAAGAAAATCACCTTTAAATAATGGGGGTGCTTTAGTAGAGCGCCAAGAGGACTTAAGCCATGATGCCAGACGGTTGCCCCCCGGCTTGCTCCTCTCGAGGTGGCTTCGGAGTCAAGGAATAGACTGACTCAATCACAGAAGGACAGAAAACCTATTTATCTTAAAAAGTACTTATGCGATTAATGGGCGTTTGGGTGGTGGCTTGCAACTCCACAAAAACGGAGGTATGAAATAAGCGAGCCAACCAGCCGAATTAGAAAGCCTGGAAGCCATTGGGCGGATATAGCCTTCTACCGATCAACAGAAAAGGTACGATGCTCCCTACCCGAGCCGTGAAGGCCAACAGAAACCCCAGCATTACGGAGCCTGAAATGGAGGCCGAGTATAGCAAGCTGTTGGGAGTAAAAGTAGCCGCTCAGATTCTCCAATCCGTTTTCCCGAAAAGAAAAATAGTCCTCATTGACACATTGGCCGTAAACTTAGGGAAGGGGAGAACCGGCCTCAGCGTGTAACATGTCTTACGCTCCACCGTCCAAGATACTCACCAAAACGTTGTAGTTTTGTATTCTGTTGACAGTACTAAACTAAAACTCCGATATTACATCATTTTGCTACATACCCGTTTCTTTTGACCATACCTATGAAAAAAACCATCGCCATCGACATGGACAACGTCCTGGTCGACATTGAAATAAACTGGATTGATAAATATGAAGAGGCCTATGGTATCCGCATCAGCAAGGAAGCCATGCGAGGAATACCGGAAGATGCCGCCTTTCCCGACCCAGTTGCGGCTAGGGAGCTGGTTTACCAACCTGGCTTTTTCCTTAACGCTCCCATAATGGATGGTGCCTACGAGGCACTGATCGCCCTGCAAGAGCGCTACGACATTTATATCGTTTCGGCCGCCATGGAATTCCCCAACTCTCTAAAAGAGAAACACGACTGGCTCGCCAAACATTTGCCCTTTATTTCCTGGAGAAATATTGTATTATGTGGCGACAAAAGTATCATTGGCACCGACCTGCTGATCGACGACCATGTCAAGAATCTAGATCCCTTTAAAGGAGAAAGCATTCTTTTCACAGCGGGACATAATATTCATATCGACCGGCACACCCGGGTAAACAATTGGGCGGAAGTACTGGACCTATTGCTTCCGGAATCGGTAATAAAATAAGAGCCGCCCCAAAATGGAATGGCCCTAAGGATCTATTTTTCTGCTATGCGCTCCTTCAATTGGATGAGCTCGTCACGAAGACGGGCCGCCTCTAAGAAATCCAGATCTTTGGCTGCCAGTTCCATTTTGCGTTGGGTTTCGGCCAGTAGTTTTTTGAGCTCCTCCTTACCCATAAATTGCACTACGGGGTCGGCCACTACTTTTACTTCCTGAGGCTCTACATAAATCTTCCGCACCTTGGAGTCGGCCACCGAAGTCTGTTCCATAATGGCCTCTTTAGATTTTAAAATCGTTTTGGGGGTAATTCCATTGGCGTCGTTATAGGCCATTTGGGCACTCCGTCTCCGGTTGGTTTCGTCGATAGCCTGGCGCATAGAACCCGTCATAACGTCGGCATACATCAGCACCTTACCATTTTGGTTCCGAGCCGCACGGCCAATCGTTTGGATCATGGACCGGACATCCCTCAAAAAACCCTCCTTGTCTGCATCCATAATGGCCACAAGGGATACCTCTGGTAAATCGAGACCTTCTCTCAGCAGGTTGACCCCCACGAGTACATCAAATACCCCGAGGCGCAGTTCCCGAAGGATTTCTACCCGATCCAAAGTCTTTACTTCCGAATGGATATACCGGCATTTAATGCCTACTTTGTCGAGGTATTTGCTGAGCTCCTCCGCCATACGCTTGGTAAGCGTGGTGATGAGCACACGCTCATTTTGCTGGATCCTTTCCGAAATCTCTTCCAACAAATCGTCGATCTGGTTCAGGCTGGGCCTGACCTCTATGATCGGATCGAGCAGGCCAGTAGGCCGTATGATCTGCTCTACGACTACGCCTTCGGAACGACGCAATTCATAATCGGCCGGAGTGGCACTCACAAATATACTTTGGGAGGTAAGCTCTTCAAACTCTTGGAAGGTAAGGGGCCTGTTGTCCATAGCCGAGGGGAGCCTAAAGCCATAATCGACCAAGGACTCCTTACGCGAACGGTCCCCACCCCACATGGCCTTGATCTGCGGCATGGTGACGTGGCTTTCATCTACCACCATCAGGAAATCATCTGGAAAATAGTCCATCAGGCAAAATGGACGCTGGCCAGGATCCCTTCTGTCGAAATACCTTGAGTAATTTTCAATTCCCGAACAATAACCCAACTCTCGCATCATTTCGATATCGAATTCGGTACGTTCCTTAATCCGTTCGGCTTCGGCAAGTCGCCCCTGAGAGGTAAAGAAGGCGATCTGTTGGACCAAATCGTCTTGTATTTCTTTTATCGACTGTTGCAGCACGTCTCGTCCCGTCACAAAGAGATTGGCAGGGAAAATAGCCACAGCCTTTTCCGAAGAAATCCGCTTCCCTGACTCGGGCTCTATGCGTTGTATTTCTTCAATTTCGTCTCCAAAAAATATGACTCTATAAGCGAAATCGGCATATCCCGGGTAAATATCAACGGTATCTCCTTTTACCCTAAAAGTCCCCCTCGAAAACTCAAGCTCGGTACGGCTATAAAGGATTTCGACGAGGCGAAATAGAAACTGATTCCGGCTGACGATGTCGCCAAGCTTCACACTCACAATACTCTTTTTGTATTCGTGTGGGTTCCCTGCTCCATAAATACACGATACCGACGCCACGACCAGCACATCCCTACGTCCACTCATCAATGACGAAACAGAAGCCAGCCTTAGCTTATCGATCTCTTCGTTGATCATCAAGTCCTTTTCTATATAAGTATTGGAGCTTGCAATAAACGCCTCAGGTTGATAGTAGTCGTAATAACTGATAAAATACTCAACGGCATTATGAGGAAAAAACTGCTTAAACTCGCCATAAAGCTGGGCGGCCAGGGTTTTGTTATGGCTCAGCACCAGGGTGGGGCGATTTACCTGGGCCACCACGTTGGCCACCGTAAAAGTCTTCCCTGACCCAGTAACCCCTAACAAAGTTTGAGCCGGCTCCCCGGCTCTTAATCCATGTACCAATTGCTTGATGGCTTCCGGTTGATCGCCAGTTGGCACATATTCCGAAACGAGTTCAAAATCCATAGATCGTATTTTTATTAAACAAAAAAGGGGGTGCATCTGGACTTCAGGTGCACCCCCTTGGATTACCCAAAAGTAGAATTAACCAACCAAGGTCGATTTGGCATTTTCAATGGCTTTACGTTCTTTCCAATGCTGCCATTTGATTCCTAACAAGGAAGTCATCCCTCTGTCCACAAAAGTATGACGAACCAGGTTCATCCCCCCTTGAAGGGCCGTAAATACGGAGTTGTTGGCCCGAAGTGCCAGGCTAAATCCACCGTCTACGTATTTGATATGGTGCCACCAAAGTGATGGAATAAAGATCGTCTCTCCATGACCCAGTATCGTCTCATGTCCCACGGCCTCTTTGAGGGCAGGGAATCGATCGTAATCAGGATTCAAAGGATCCACCTTACTCATCACCGTAAACGGATGGTGGTATAACTTTTTGCTTTCCTCTGGCGAGAACAATACGATATGCTTACGGGTTTGAAACTGCGTTAGGAATACATTGGAGCAGTCCATATCGTAATGAAGACTGGTAATAGAACCTTCCCCACCGAAGAATACGAACTTATACGATTTCAGGAAACCATCCATGATGGTTGGAAAACGTATATCATTGGCCAGTTCGGGGGCTTTTTTAAAAATATCGAATAAGAAGATTCTTAGATCGGTAGGACCCTTTTCGATAAGAGAAAGGTATTCACCAAATTTCATTGTTTTGGCTATCTGAAAATACTTATCGGCATCGTGCATATGGTTATCGACCAAAGGCACATCCAAATTCCCATGCGTATCCCTTAACCAATCGAACGTCCATTTTTGCACCGCAGGCCAATCCTTTGCCAAATCGGTAAACACAACCGGCTTACTGGGTTTAAGATAATTCTCAATAAACTCCTCACGAGTAAGGCCACTCCGTTTTTCTATTTGTAATAACTCCATAAAAGAATCCAAAAAATTTAATACGATATTTTCCGCGTCAGAATCTCTGTGCTCCAGCCAAATGCTGGCTCTTCATTAAATAAACTCCAACAGAGCCGTCTGCTACAACAATATTTTAAAGCTAATAAGTTCTAACAGAATCGGTAAATTCCCCTTTATCCTGTAAAAGTATTAAAGAGATTTCAAAACTGATAAACTAATGACTGATATTACGAATAGTTACCCCCTCCACTACGGAGGTATCAGCTTGTCGTTTAGGAAAGTAGCGCTGGAAGCCGCATCTGCTAGCCGGGGTAACCCTCAACACGAAAAACAAACTTAAATATCTGACATTCTGATCATTAACAACCAAGTGAATCAACAAACAGCAAAATTATAATTCTCCTACCTGTTTTTGCTACCCGTTCCTAGGTCCAGGCAATAGGCCATTTCTGATGCCTAAAGATTTCTCCAAAACTGATTAAAATCATAGAGACACCCAGGATCATTTTCTTGGTATTTCCATCTTGGTATTTTATTAAATCTGAATTTTCAATCCCAAAATAATCATTAACTTTCCTTCAATTTCAAATAGACCAAGCATGTCCACTGACGAATACGACCAGGATGCCGATGAGCTCCGAAATGCGCAAACCATCCAAATGCAAAAATTGCATGATTTAGTCCTCCTCTCTATCAAAGAACAGGACTCTATCTTTAACAATCTGGCGCATCCCCCCATCGAAACCCTCTCTCCGGGCCAACGCGTTTCCGACAAGGTAGCTCAGTTTGGTGGTAGCTGGGTCTTTATCATTTTATTTTTGTCCCTATTAATCGCTTGGATCCTTTTCAACGAACTCGTGCCTAATGGCGAGCGATTCGACCCTTACCCTTTTATCCTGATGAATCTGGTTTTGTCCTGTGTTGCGGCTCTGCAAGCCCCCATTATTATGATGAGCCAAAATCGCCAAGCCGAGAAAGACCGTGCCCGTGCTGAAAATGACTATATGGTCAATCTTAAGGCGGAACTTGAGGTCCGTAGCTTAAACCAAAAAATAGACCTGCTGCAAGAAGAGCAGCTGAAAACAATATTTAGCGTGCAGGCCCGACAAATGGAAATCTTAAAAAGAATGGAGAATAATATTCAAGTATTAATGGCCAAGAATAAATGATCAACTATCACAACAAAAGGTTTTATCCCTTAAGCAATTCCACCAATGGGGAGGTAGACCTCGACATGGTGTTCGTCTACCAACAGCAGGGCAACGTGGTAAGCTGCCAATATGCGGGTAAAAACATAAAATTTGGCCAGCTAATGGCATTGGTCTTACCCGATGGCTCTCTGGACATGCGCTATCAGCAGATCAACCTGCAAGGGGAAATAAGAACGGGCATATGCCATTCTACCCCCGAAGTCCTTGCCGACGGCCGAATACGACTCTATGAAAGCTGGCAATGGACCAGCGGAGACCGCTCTTCCGGGAGATCCATATTGGAAGAGCGGTAGACCTAGCGCCCTAGTTATTGTTCGAGGATATCCTTTAAGTTATTAAGCCCTTGGTCAAAATCCTTTCCGATGGCATTTTGAATGTCCATAAAGGGCATGATTACATTCATAGGAATGGGCATGGAACCATTGAAGCCCCAAACAACCTTGGTGTGTGTGGAATCGATCCCCTCTGTCAGCAGGTAGGCTTGGGAAGTGGACTCGAAGGGTCTATGAAAGCGCAGCTCAAAGTCGATGCGTTCCCCTTCTTGTACTTTTTTTATTTCCTGCTCCCCAGCTCCAACCTCTTTTTCCTTACTATCCCAATGATAGGTGGAGCCTACGGTGCCAGGCATGCCCACATATCCTTTCTCCATTTTGGGGTCCATTTTGGACCATACACTCCATTGTTCTTGATTTTCTAAGGTTCGCAAATAATCAAAGACCTGACTTTTAGGCCGATTGACAATTACGCTCCGCTCCACAGAATAGTCTTTTGGCATTATAATAGCAGCGATCACCACTGCTCCAATCAATCCAAAAATGATAAAAAGAAACGTTTTCATAGTCCATATTGATTTAGGTTGATACATGTATTTCAAACGTAATTCATCTGGATATTCATAGGCTTCTATTTGCTGCATTCCTACTTTCTGCAGCACCCGTATCGAAGCCAGGTTTTCACTATTTACGAAGGCGATCACGGGTCTTCCCTTGGTTTTCTTCCTAGCATATTCAAGGAGGGTATGGGCCAGTTTTGTAGCCAAACCTCTACCCCAAAACTGCTGCTGGAGTCTATAGCCGATTTCTGTGGCCCCATCAAATTCCTCTAGCTTGGCGCTGCCTATCAATTCGCCAGTCTCTTTTAGCATTACAAAATAACGACCAAAAGGAGGAGGCATCGCGTTTTCCTCCATAAAGCTTTGAAACATCGCCTCCGACTCTTGACGATTCAAAGCTTTGCCCGTCACATACCTCATCACGTCCTCATCGGTGCAAAGAGAATGATATAAGTCGCCATCCTGAGGCCGCATTTTGGATAGGACAAAGTCAGTAGACTCAAATGTATCATTTTGAGTTGAGTCAAATTCAATCATATTTCTAGTCAGGTTGTTAAAGCGGCAAAGCTGAACGGCTATAGAAAGTTAAAAAAATATACGACAGTAGCATATTAGAACCAATAAAATATTGTTAACACTCATTAACAACCCATGAAATTTGGCATTCTACGGCTTATTATTATATTTGTTAGTACGCCCGAGAGTATTGCTATTCCAATATAATAGTATCGTTTGATCTTGATATGATTATATAAATATGAATTTTTTAATGCCTTGGCTATTCCTAACCTCATGACAAAAAGATCCTTTATACTATTTGTATCTCTGATTTCTTTTATGATCTCAGTGACCTTTTCCCTTAGCTTACAAGGGATAGGGGCAGATAATAAAGGATTACATTCCAAGCAATCGGCCATAGCCTCGTCCCAATTCGGGACGAGCTATGACGATCAAGAGGCCATTTTACAAGCCGATGAATCGGAATGGAGGGAAAACCTGAACGATCTACTCAGGCACCGCGGGCCATCTTATCGATTCTCTGGTATTGACGAATTCTCCATTACGATCTTCTGTTTTGGTCTTATCAGTGCAGGGAATTATCGCCCTACTCTTTCTTGGGTATTCTGCCTAAGAGAACTAGTGCTGCCCGATTATTATTACTTTCTCCACAGGCTTTGCCCTTTCTGAGTGAACCTCGTTCACTAGGCCCTGTCGGTTTTGTCGGGTTCTAACTTTTTACAAATTACCATAGTCCAAATAAGGTACCCCCAACGGGAAAGGCCTTCCTGTGTACCTCAGGGAGACTTTCAAGGAAGGAGTACATTGCACCCATTTTTTTATCCAACCTCTAGTATGAACAAATTTCTTTGGCCGACATTTTTAATGGCGTTTACCGCCCTTTTCTCGGCCTGTACCACCCAAAGTGAAAATGTTTCGGAAAGCCAAGACACGGTGCTCACCATCCCAGTTGCCCGTCTTTATCCTCAACAAACCCAACTCCATAGAGAGTATGTAGGCTCCATCCATGCCCAAAAAAATGTAGAAATTTACGCCCGGGTAAAGGGGTATTTGGAAGAAGTGTATGTGGATGAAGGTAAACCTGTGCGCAAGGGCCAGGTACTATTCCGAATCAATAACGAGGAATATTCCGCCGAGCTAGCCAAGGCCAAAGCCAACCAACAAAGTGCCATGGCCCAGGCCAAAGCAGCCGAATTGGAGGTCAATCGGGTGAAAGTTTTGGTTGAAAAGGACATTATCTCCAAAACGGAGCTAGAGGTTGCTCAAGCTAATTTTTCGGCTGTGAAAGCGAAAATTGAAGAAGCGAACTCAGCCGTGACCAATGCGAGCATACAGCTGGCACATACCCAAGTACGCGCCCCTTTCAATGGGATCGTCAACCGAATTCCGTTAAAAATTGGTAGTTTGATCAACGAAGGGACCTTGCTAACTTCCATTTCCGACAACAATAATGTATTTGTATATTTCAATGTTTCTGAAAATGAATATTTGGAATATGTAAAAGCCAGAAGGGAATCGGATACCAACGAAAACTTGGTAGACTTAGAACTAGCCGATGGAACGTATTTTCCTGAAAAAGGTAAAATTGAAACCATGGAAGGACAGTTCGATGCCAGCACCGGATCCATTGCCTTCAGGGCACGCTTTGCCAACCCACAAGGAATCTTGAAACATGGCTCTACGGGCACCATCCGCCTTACCAACTCGGCCGATGAAGTGTTATTAGTTCCTCAGAAGGCTGTATTCGATATTCAGGATAAGAGCTTTGTTTTTCTGGTTGACAAAGACAATCGGGTGAAGACCAAGATCTTCGTTCCCAAGTTAAGAATTGGCGATTATTATATCGTAAAATCAGGATTGGAAACCGGCGACCGTATCGTTTATGAAGGCATACAGGTTTTGAAAGAGGGGATGTCGATCAAACCCAAATTGGTATCTCTAGACGGAGATCAGATCAAGCAAAACCAACAAAAAGCTGTAAGCGCTCTATAAAGCGTCCCAATCGATCCTAATACTTACCGAATCACAACCATGTTTCAAAAATTTATAGAGCGACCAGTGCTCTCCCTGGTCATCTCCATCTTTATAACCTTACTGGGTATCTTGGCCTTTTTGGGGCTTCCAGTATCCCAATTTCCCGATATCGTTCCACCGTCGGTAGTAGTAACGGCCACCTATACGGGTGCCAATGCCGAGGTATGTGTCGATGCCGTGGCCGTACCACTCGAGCGAGCCATTAACGGAGTACCGGGAATGACCTATATGTCCACCGTGTCGGGTAACGATGGGGTGACGACCATCACGGTCTCATTCAACGTAGGAATAGATCCCGACTTAGCCGCCGTTAACGTACAAAATAGGGTTCAAACCGTTATTGATGAACTTCCTGAAGAAGTAATCAAGGCGGGGGTAACCACCGAAAAAGAAGTAAATAGTATGCTGATGTATCTGGACATTATGAGTTCGGATACGGCAGTGGCCGAAGATTTTGTTTACAACTTTGCGGATATTAATATTCTTAAAGAACTGAAGCGTATCGACGGAGTAGGCCGGGCGGTCATTATGGGGAGTCGCGATTACTCCATGCGTATTTGGCTCAAGCCCGACCGTATGAGTAGCTATAATGTGTCGGCCGACGATGTCGTGCAGGCCATTCGGACCCAAAGTGTAGTTGCCGCTCCAGGTAAAACCGGTATTAGCTCTGGTAAGCAGGTACAAATGCTACAATATGTGCTTAAATACACGGGTAAACTTTTTGAACCGGAGCAATATGAAAACATTGTACTAAGAGCCAACCCCGATGGGTCCATGCTCAAGCTCAAGGACGTGGCCGAGGTAGAATTCGGCTCCTTGGAGTACGACATGACGTCCTTATCTAACGGCAAGCCTTCCGCTTCCATCATGCTCAAACAGCGTCCTGGCTCCAATGCCCAGGAAGTAATTGCCAATGTAAAAAAGCGTGTGGCCGAATTGAAAGAAACCACCTTCCCTGCCGGAATGGACTATTCGGTATCTTATGACGTTTCCCGCTTCCTCGATGCCTCCATCCATGAAGTAGTACGTACCCTAATAGAAGCCTTTATACTGGTTATCATCATTGTATTTTTGTTCTTACAAGATTTCCGGTCGACCCTTATCCCCGCATTAGCGGTTCCAGTGGCACTGATAGGGACCTTTGCCTTTATGCAACTTTTTGGGTTCTCCATCAACTTGCTCACCCTCTTTGCCTTGGTACTGGCTATAGGTATCGTCGTCGACAACGCCATTGTGGTGGTGGAGGCCGTGCATGCGAAGATGGCCGAAAAACATTTGGATGCCCGAGAGGCGACCATAGAGTCAATGAAGGAAATGAGTGGAGCCATTATCGCCATTACCTTGGTAATGTCCGCGGTATTCGTACCGGTGGCCTTTATGTCGGGACCCGTCGGTATTTTCTACCGTCAGTTTTCCATTACCTTGGCCATTTCCATTGTGATATCGGGTATCAACGCCCTCACCCTTACACCGGCCCTCTGTGCGCTAATGTTGAAAAACACCCATGGGCAACCTTCCAAAAACACCCCATTGGATCGATTCTTTAAGGGCTTCAATAATGGCTATGAGGCCATATCGGGCAAGTATAGGAAGCTACTTTCGATGATAATTAACCGACGTGTCATTACTGTAGGCCTATTAGTAGCCTTCTGTATTGGCACCTATGGCGTCAATTCTATTCTTCCTACGGGCTTTATCCCTACAGAAGACCAAGGGGTGCTCAACGTAAACGTAACGACTCCTCCTGGAGCCACGGTAGAAAGGACCGAGAAGGTCTTGGTTGAAATCCAAAAAGTAGCCGAGACCTTGGGTGCTGTAGAATCGGTATCCACCCTTTCGGGATATAGCCTCATGACCGAGTCGGCGGGGGCCTCTTATGGTATGGCCATGATCAACCTGAAGCCATGGCACGAACGTACCGAATCGGTTAAGGACATTATATCGGAAATGGAACGTAGAACCCGCCATATTACCGATGCCGAAATACAGTACTTCCCTCCCCCAACCGTACCGGGCTTCGGTAACTCCAGTGGTTTCGAGCTCAGGGTACAAGATAGAACTGGTAGTGATGACCTTCAAAAGACGGCCGAAATCACCAACCAATTCGTCAAAGAACTGGCTCAAGCTCCCGAAATTTCCACCGCTTTTAGTAGTTTCGATGCCAGCTTCCCGCAATACCTCATCCATGTGGATCCGGATATTGCCGCTAAAAAAGGGGTGTCTGTCGACGATGCCATGAGCACCCTGCAAACGCTGGTGGGTAGTCTTTATGCTAGTAACTTTATCCGCTTCGGGCAGATGTACAAAGTGATGGTACAGGCAGACCCTGAGTATCGTAAAAACCCAGAGGATATTTTGAAGCTCTACGTGAAGAATAACCGCGGTGATATGGTTCCCTTCTCTACCTTCATCACCATGGAGCGGGTGTATGGTCCCGAACTCCTTACCCGTTATAATATGTACACCTCCGCGATGATCAACGGAGATGCCGCCCCCGGATATAGTAGTGGAGATGCCATTAAGGCGGTAGAACGTATTGCGGCTACCAGCTTGCCAAAAGGCTTTACCTACGATTGGTCGGGAATGACCCGTGAGGAGATCCTGTCGGGCAACCAGGCGATATTTATATTCGCCATCTGTTTGCTCTTCGTATACCTGCTATTAGCGGCACAATATGAAAGCTTCTTACTCCCTCTTCCGGTGATCCTTTCGTTACCAACGGGTATTTTTGGTGCATTCCTTTCCCTGAAATTACTAGGGCTCGAAAACAACATTTACGCCCAGGTATCGCTAGTCATGCTCATAGGGCTCCTTGGTAAGAATGCCATTTTGATTGTAGAATACGCCATTATAAGACAGAGCGAAGGCCGATCGGTTATTGAGGCAGCCTTGGAAGGAGCCACCGAAAGGCTCCGACCTATCCTGATGACCTCCTTCGCTTTCATAGCCGGACTCATTCCGCTGGTAATGGCCTCAGGTGCCGGTGCCATAGGTAACAGATCCATTGGTACGGCCGCCGCGGGTGGTATGCTCATTGGTACGCTCTTCGGGGTCGTTATCATTCCCGGACTTTATGTGCTATTTGCCAGCTTTGGCACCAAGGAAAAGCCGCAACCCGTGGTAGCAGAAGAGGTGCTTGCCGACCAACAAGAAAACTAAGCTATTGTAAGTCTACTGGCAGTTGCCCTGCAGCTGCCGGTAGACCAAATCTGTCTGATTCAATAAAATGACTATAAAACATAAAATCGCCCCATATCTGCTTACTGTAGGTTTGCTGGGAGGACTTTCAGGCTGTAAACTCACGCAGCCCATTCAACAAAAGCAGGCCATAGAAACGCCCGAGGCATTCCAGGGCTTTTCGGACTCCACCGGTATTGCCGAACTAAAATGGGACAAAGTATTCAAGGACAAAAAACTCCTTGCCCTTATCGATACCGCCTTAGCCAATAATCTGGATCTAAAAATGGCCATGCAACGCATCGAGATGGCCCGTACGAGCGTTAGAATGCGCAAAGCGGCTATCCTTCCCTCGGTACAGGCCGAGGTGTCGGGAGGTGCTCGTAAATTTGGTGACTATACCATGGACGGAGTGGGTAACTACGACACCAATTTTTCTACTAACCTCGATGACGACCGTTTGCTGCCAGCTCCTATCTTACCCGACTATTTCGTTGGACTTAAGAGCAGCTGGGAAGTGGATATCTGGGGTAAATTAAAAAATCGCCGGAAAGGGGCCTTATACCGTCTATTAGCCACTGAAAAAGCACGCCAAGCCATCACCACCGGTTTGGTCGCCGAAGTGGCTCAGCTTTATTATGACTTGGTATTCCTGGACACCGAATTGGACATTATCCGTAAGAATATCATCTTGCAAGAAACGGCGGTAGAAACCATTACGATCCAAAAAGAAGGGGGCCGTGCAAATGAGCTGGGAGTGCGCCAATTTGCCGCCCAATTATTGAATACCAAGAGTTTGGAAGTTCAGTTTTTACAAAAAATTAACGATACTGAAAATAGGCTTAATGTACTTCTGGGAAGATTTCCCGAAAAAATAGACCGTAGCACGAGTCTGGAACAAACTATCGCTTTAAATGCCGAGGCCGGAATCCCTGCCAGCATGCTTAGCCGTAGGCCCGATGTACAACAATCCCTGTTTATGTTATCGTCCTACTATGCCGACCAGCAGGCGGCACAGCTGGCTTTACTCCCTTCTCTAAACATTACCGCCCTTTTAGGTTTTAATGCCTTCAAAAGCAATCTATTATTTTCGCCCGGATCATTGGCCTATAATGCCTTAGGAGGACTTACGGCCCCGGTCATTAACCGAATAGCTCTTAAGTCGGAGCTAAAACGTGCTGAAGCCCAAAGCCAAGAGGCGTTGTTGGCCTATAACAAAGTGGTATTAACCAGCTTTCAGGAGGTGAGTACGAGTCTCAAAAGGATTCAATACACCAAGCGTATTAGTGATTTTAAAAAGCAGGAGGTACAAGTTTTGCAACAGGCTGTAGCCACTTCGCAAGACTTATTTTTGGGAGGATATGCCACTTATTTGGAGATTATCATGGCTCAAAAAAGCGTGATAGAGGCAGAGCTAACCCTTGCTGAAGTTCAGAAAGAACAATATTTTGCATTAATCGAACTTTATCGTTCATTAGGTGGAGGTTGGGAATAACCAACACCTGCGCCCTAGCCATAAAAAGGCCCCATATCCTAGCGGAATATGGGGCCTTTTTTGAGTACTAGCGATTACTTCTTTTTCTTCGTAACTGCGTAGCTGAATTCTTTATCCAACTGAATATAATCTACCAACATTCTTCCAGTTTCTGTCAAGTAGATATCCTTTTTCTTTTTGGTCTCCTTGGCCTTCTCTGGCGCATCTTCCGAGAACTCGTCTTCGTCCTCTCCTTCACCAATTTGCTTCATAGCTAAGCGCTTTTTCTCCGCTTCTTCCCGTTCTACCTTACGCTTTGATTCCATGAGCGACACGACCTTTTCTTCACGTGCCTTCTTAAATTCCGCTAAGGTCTTCACCAAGGTCTTTAGTTCGGGGTCGGTCGTCAAGCGCGATTCATACTTGGCCCGTATCTTAGCCAATAGCTGATCGTTTACCATATTCACGGCTTTGTAGTCGGAAGAAGCGATGCGATCCCATGGAAGGGCGCTGGTTTGAGAACCTTCGCCAAACTCATGCAACTTAAAGGCTGACGGAAGCTCCAAGTCAGGAGTAACGCCTTTGAGCTGGGTACTGCTGCCATTCACCCTATAAAATTTGGCGACGGTAAGCTTTAGGTCACCCAACTGGTCCGATTCCTTTGGAACCCATTGATTAAGTCCTATCAAGGTTTGTACGGTTCCTTTACCATAGGTTTGTTCTCCTACGATAAGGCCTCTTTTGTAATCTTGAATGGCTCCCGCAAAAATCTCGGAGGCCGACGCACTAAACCTATTTACCATCACGGCTAAAGGTCCGTCGTAGGCAATACCTGCGTCGTTATCGGACTGCACTTCTACTTCACCTTGACTCTCTTTGACCTGAACCACGGGACCTTTATCGATAAAAAGACCAGTGAGAGAAACAGCCTCTGTCAAAGAGCCTCCTCCATTATTACGTAAATCGATCACGATTCCATCCACAGATTCTTTTTTCAGTTCTGCAATCAACTTCTGCACATCGCGTGTGGTACTTGAGAACTCCTTTTCTTTGTGCTGAGCTCCTTCAAAATCCCTGTAAAACAAAGGAATATCAATCACCCCTATTTTATAATCCTTACCAGCCGACTGCAGGGAAACGATCTCTTTAGAGGCTCTTTGCTCTTCCAGCTTGATTTTTTCGCGAACGATGCGGTATTCCTTGGGAGGAGTACCCGGCAGGGCATCTGCCGACTCTACTTGCAAGCGCACTACAGTCCCCTTAGGACCTTTAATAAGCTTAACGGCATCGTCAACAAACCAGCCCACGATGTCGACTATTTTACCGTCATCGCCTTGGGCAACGCCTATGATCTTGTCCTCCTTTTTGAGTTGCTTGCCTTTGAAGGCAGGCCCTCCAGGGATTACATCCACAATTTTTATGTAATTGTCTTCTTCCCGTAATATGGCCCCTATCCCTTCCAGAGATTGGCTCATATCCTGCTTAAACCGATCGGCCGAAGTAGGTGCTAAATAATTAGTATGGGGGTCTAAAGACTCGGCATAGGCGTTCATAAACATCTGGAACACTTGTTCCGTACGGATGCGCGCCAAAGCACGGTCCCGGTTCTTATACCGATCGCTTAAGGTAGCAATATAGGCAGTATCGGCTTTCCCCGACAACTTCAAATCCAGGGCTTCACTCTTCAAATATTTACGCCAGGTATCGTCTAGCTCCTTGGTATTTTTGGCCCATTGCGCCTTTTCCCGATCCGTATCGATCGATTCATTCTCGTTAAAATCGAAGGGATTCTTTGACTCTAGCAGCGTATGAATATAGTCGCTCCGCTCTTGATAGCGCTTCCTGAATACATTATATATTTTAAAAGGAACGGCTAGTTCCCTCCTCTGCAGATAATCGTCGAAGGAATTACGATATTGCTCAAAAGCAGCTAGGTCAGATGCCTGATAATATAATTTGTTGGGGTCAATCCCCTCTATAAATCGGTCGAACATGGCCGACGACAGGGAGTCGTTCAGTTGAATTTTCCGATAATGATAGTTTGCTAAAATCCTGGTGGTAAGCTCCTCGGCCTTAAACTGCGCCTCTATAGGCTTGATATCCTCCGAAAGGGACGTTTCGGTAGGGAGTACCAGTCCGTGGTCTTCTTCTGGCCCGCGCTGCACCCCTAGCATCACGACAGGAATCAGTGTAATAAGATATTTTTTCATTATATAACTTAAAAAAATGATAACAGAAGTAAGCTTCTGTCAATAAATTAGAGGGCCCACCCACTCGGCAAACCGACATGCTTTCCACCAGGCTTCTTTACCCTTTCACGGCGTCAATATAAAAATAACAAACTTTTGTCATAAAATATCCCTGTCATGCGCAAAAGGGTTTCAATTCAACTTATTTAACTTCTTTTAACGTTTCTTTTTCGGCTGGTTTTTCCTGCTCAATGATGCTTAAAAGCTCCACGTCAAAAACCAAAGCGGAATAAGCAGGGATTTGAGGACCCGCTTGTCTTTCGCCATAAGCGAGGTCATAGGGAATGTAAAGTTGCCACTTTGAGCCTACTGGCATCAATTGCAAGGCTTCGGTCCACCCTTTAATCACCCCACTCACCGGTATTTCTATAGGTTCTCCTCTTTCAACAGAGCTATCAAAAACCGTTCCATCGATCAAAGTACCATGATAATGCGCCTTCACTTTGTCGGTGACCACAGGCTTAGGGCCGGTCCCAGCTTTCAACACTTTATATTGTAAGCCGCTTTCAGTAGTATGCACACTATCTTTTTTAGCATTCTGGGCAAGGAATTCCTCCCCAGCAATTTTTACGGCCGCCCCTTTCTTTTCCATTAGATTTTGAAAATATTGGCCAATAAATGCATTAGCGGACTCGGAGGTAAAGATAGTAGAGTCGCCTTTAAGCGACTTTCTGATCTCTTGTACGAGTACGTCTACATTCAGATCGTCGATCCCTTGGGAGGAAACGGAGTTAGAAAAGCTAACTCCAATGGCTGCCGACAAGGAATCCGTAGTATTTTTTAGTACATTCGTTGCAACTGGGGCTTTGGTAGCGTGTGTACTTTTGCTGGCTGCCGAAGGAGCCGCCTTCTTAGTTCCTTGTGCAAAGGAAGGAGTGACTGCCAAGGCACTAAAAAGTGCAGCGGCCAAGAGCGATTTTTCTAATTTGTACATTCGGATTTTAAAAGTTCTGATAAGTAGTTTTGTAATCTGCTAAAGTACTAAACGAACGGCACTCCAGCAAAACACATATGGTAACAAAAATAGTTTTAAAAAAATAATAATGATTTTGTAAAACGCCCAATTGGTAAAATAATTATTTAAAAAGCCCACAACCTTGGAAAAGTATAATTTTATATCCAATGTTTTGGCTCAATACTGATTATAATATAAAATAAAATCCTACCTTTGCGGCTGATTTCAAAATCTTACTACTATACTCTAAATTAGTCAATTATACTATGGTATCTGTTAGACCGGACGAAGTGTCGGCAATCCTGCGCGAACAACTTGCAGGCGCTAAATCGGAAGCCGAACTTGAAGAAGTAGGAACAGTTCTTCAGATCGGTGATGGCGTAGCGCGTATTTACGGCCTTTCACAAGTACAAGCGGGTGAGCTTCTTGTATTCGAAAATGGCCTGAAAGCACTTGCCCTTAACCTCGAAGAAGACAATGTTGGAGCCGTATTGCTAGGTGATGCCAGCGATATAAAAGAAGGTGCAACGGTGAAGCGTACGAAGGAAATTGCTTCTGTAAAGGTAGGTGAAGGCATCGTAGGCCGCGTAGTGAATACACTCGCCGAGCCCATCGACGGCCATGGCCCTATCGTAGGAGAGCTTTTCGAGATGCCCTTGGAACGTAAAGCCCCGGGTGTTATCTATCGTCAGCCCGTTACAGAGCCCCTTCAAACGGGAATCAAGGCCATTGATGCCATGATCCCCATTGGACGTGGACAACGTGAATTGATTATTGGTGACCGCCAGACGGGTAAGACTGCTGTGGCCATCGATACCATCATAAATCAAAGAGAATACTTTGAAAAGGGCGAGCCTGTTTTCTGTATTTACGTAGCATGTGGTCAAAAAGCCTCTACTATTAAAGGAATAGAAGCGACGCTACGTCGTTATGGAGCGATGGACTACACCGTAATCGTAGCTGCTGGAGCATCCGATCCTTCTCCTATGCAATTTTATGCGCCATTTACGGGTGCAGCCATCGGTGAGTACTTCCGTGATACAGGCCGTCCTGCTTTGGTTGTTTATGATGACCTTTCTAAGCAAGCCGTTTCTTATCGTGAAGTATCCTTGCTTTTGCGTCGTCCTCCAGGCCGCGAAGCCTATCCAGGAGACGTGTTCTACCTTCACAGCCGCCTATTGGAACGTGCTGCAAAGGTAATTGCCGATGACGATATCGCTGCAACCATGAACGACCTCCCTCCTTCCCTAATAGGAAAAGTGAAAGGTGGCGGTTCATTGACGGCACTTCCTATCATCGAAACCCAAGCAGGGGACGTTTCTGCTTATATCCCTACCAACGTAATTTCGATTACTGATGGTCAGATATTCCTAGAATCTAACTTGTTCAACGCCGGTATTCGTCCTGCCATCAACGTGGGTATCTCGGTATCGCGTGTGGGGGGTAATGCCCAGATCAAGTCTATGAAGAAGGTTTCTGGTACTCTCAAACTGGACCAGGCTCAGTTCCGTGAATTGGAAGCTTTTGCCAAGTTCGGTTCTGACCTCGATGCCGCAACCAAATTGGCCATCGACAGGGGACGCCGCAACCAAGAGGTTCTTAAACAACCTCAATATGCTCCAGTACCTGTGGCTCAGCAAGTCGCTACGGTATACGCCTCTACTAAAGGCCTACTGGATAAGGTAGACGAAAACAGAGTGAAGGAGTTCGAAGCAGATTTCCTTAACGTACTGAGCACCCAATACAGTGATACGCTCGCAGCACTTGGAGCTGGAAAACTGGACAATAGCGTGACCGACGTGGTAGAAAAAGTCGCCAAAGAAGTCGCCAATAAATACAAAGCAATCTAATAGCATTATGAGCAGTCACGTGCCTACCCCTGTGGTAGGCATTGGTGACTGCCTATAATTTTTAACTTACCTAAAATGGCAAGCTTAAAAGAAGTACGTAACCGCATCGTCTCGGTCAACTCGACCCAACAGATCACAAAAGCCATGAAAATGGTGGCGGCAGCGAAGCTGAGAAGGGCTCAGGACAACATCATACAGATGCGCCCCTACGCTCAAAAACTCAACGAAATGTTGCTGACGGTATCTGCAGGTTCCGAAAGCTCGGTCGATAGCCCATTGAAAGCGGTACGCCCTGTAGAACGTGTGTTGATCGTAGTGGTAACCTCCGATAGAGGACTTTGCGGCGCCTTCAACACCAATATCATTAAGGCTACTCTTCAACTGATCGAAAATAAATATGCAGCCCAAGCCAAAAAAGGGCAGGTAGAGATATTTACGATTGGTAAAAAAGGGGCAGAATCCTTTGCCCGCCGTGGCTTTAAGGTTCATGGCCAGTTTACCGACACCTATAGCCGGTTGAGCTTTGTTACCGTAAAGGAAGCGGCTGAGGAAATCATGAAAGGATATACCAATGGGACTTTTGACGCCGTTGAACTCGTTTTTAACGAATTCAAAAACGTAGCGACGCAAATTATCCATACAGATCCTTATTTGCCTATCGTAGCGGAGGATACCGCTAGCTCGGCTAAAAAGCCCGAAGTTAACTACTCCTTCGAACCTACTGAAGAAGAAATATTGACGGAGCTTATTCCGAAGTCATTGAAAATACAATTGTACAGGGCCGTATTGGAATCCAACGCATCGGAACAAGGTGCAAGGATGACGGCCATGGACAAGGCAACGGAAAATGCCCAAGAATTACTAAAAGAACTGAAGTTAATTTACAACAGAACACGCCAAGCTGCCATTACTACAGAAATCCTCGAGATTGTGGGTGGTGCAGAGGCATTGAAGAATTAAGTTTCGGACACCAATTTTTAAAGGCGAATCGATATCGATTCGCCTTTTTTTATGCCTGCCTATGGAGCCAGTATGGCTCCAGAAGTTATCATAGCCCAGCAGGTTCCATGCCAAATTCTTCTTTTAAGACGTTCTGAGCGACTTCCTCCTCCCGCCAATAAAGCTCCTCCTTCAACAAGGCACCATGACCCGACCCTAGCTCACTAGCCCAGCCGTGTGTTACCCAAGGGTCGAAATCCAAATGCTTAGGATAATACCCCCGACTCAACATATCTCTAAACCACTCTACTGACAATTCGAAGTTGTACAATCCGAATGGTGTGGAGGGCCCCTTGGGCCATACCAAAGGCTTGGCCATCTTGAGGTTGATTAGCGTCATAAACTCATTTAACCGACACTCTGGAAGCGGCCAGGCCGGGCCTTCGGGCTTACAAAATGCCTGATGTACTAGAATCCGCTCTTCCATAGGAGGAGTATTACGGAACAACTCGTCACGCTCTGCTATAGTGGGGCGATAGCTCAAATACTTCTCCCCCGAGCATACTCCCGCCTTAAGTCCAGAGCAGTTCCAACACTGCCCCACTTTGCCTATGCCAATATGCCCGCCAATTTCTTCTAAATATTGCCCGACAATATCGCCTTTGACATATACATCGTTGTGCATAATCAAAATGTAGTCCTTATCACTCTTCTCCCAACCATACTGATAACGAATGGAATGCCTGAACATGGGTAAGCGAAATAGCTGACGCCACTCCATCTGGTTGCGTACATACCACCAAAACTTCGGCTTGAAATATACCAACCTATCCCCAAGCATCTCTTTAATAAAGTCAAAATTGGCTCCGTGAGGCTGCTTTTTCTCCTCAATAAAATAAATCTTGTCTATCCATTGCCCCGAATGCTTCAGTAAGGAAAGAATCGAAACCGCAGTTTGATACGGTTTTCCGTACACGTTCATAACGACGTCTACCTTTGTAATGCCTTGCATATACCCATTTAATGATGATGTAAGATCCCATACGCTTCCCTGAACCCTGTACTAGCAAGGCTCTGAAATCGGTCGCAGGCCCTAAATAAAACCCTATCAAACAAATATCAAAAAGATACTTGATAGTTACAAGCTTGCCATTTTTTTCCTATCCATCCAGCCGGTCTCTCCTGGGCTTTTCATGCTAATTCTATTTTTTTTCGAACAGTTGGAACAAAACGTAATTTTTATTTGTATATACATTAAATGTGATAACACTTAAAACAAAAATAATCATGTCTGCAACCAACACCTGGGTGATCGACCCTACTCATTCAGAAATTCAGTTTAAAGTAAAACACCTCGTCATTTCGACTGTAACGGGATCCTTCAAGGATTTTGAAGGTAGTATTCAGAGTGAAGATGGGGAATTTAACGGAGCAACGGTCCAATTCAGTGCGGAGACCGCCAGTATAGACACCAATCAAGCGCAACGGGACGAGCATTTAAAATCGGCCGATTTTTTCGATTCAGAAACCCACCCGAAGTTGGTCTTTTCAGATGGCAAGCTCATAAAAAAGGATGGAGATGATTATACTTTAGAAGGTCTACTGACCATTAAAGGGCAGAGCAACCCAGTAAAGCTAGACGTTGAATTTGGTGGCAACATGACCGACTTTTATGGCAACGCCAAATCGGGTTTTGAATTATCAGGAAAGATTAACAGAAAAGACTTCGGACTCACCTGGGGAGCCGTAACAGAGGCTGGTGGCGTGGTAGTTGGGGATGAGGTAAAGCTTGTAGCCAATATTCAGGTGGTAAAGCAGTAGGTTACCTATCCTATATGAGCCTTCTACGGTCCATTCCTTGATGGGCGTCCGATGGTTTAGACTTTCTATTTTCTTCAAAAACTGTGGTCCAATAGTCCTTCGGCCGCAGTTTTTTTTACGATTAACCCCATAGATAATCCGACAAACCCGCTTTATTATTACATTTGGAAAACAAAAAGCTGGCACATTGATAATTGAAACACGCGCCTATGCCCGGGCGGGACTATTGGGCAATCCCTCAGACGGATTTTTTGGTAAAACGATATCCATTTCGGTACGCAATTTTGGCGCCTCCATTTCCTTGTATGAATCGCCTGAGCTCCAGATCATCCCCGAGCCGCAGGACGGAAGCACCTTTAAAAGCGTCTTTCACCTGAGGGACTCGGTCAGTATGCTCGGCTATAACGGCGGCTTACCGCTGATTAAGGCGGGGATCAAAAAATTTGGCGACTATTGTGAAAACAACGGCATCCGGCTACCCAATCGAAATTTTACGGTACGTTATCGATCTTCTATTCCCCGCCAAGTGGGGATGTCGGGATCGAGTGCCATATTAGTCGCCTTGTTCAGGGCACTCATGCAATTCTATAAGGTAGAGATTCCTTTGCCTATACTCCCGCAACTGGTCATGGAGAGTGAGACCGAGGAACTGGGCATAGCGGCAGGCCTTCAGGACCGGGTGATCCAGTGTTACGAAGGCTGCGTGTATATGGACTTTGACAAGGATATGATCGCCAGCAAAGGACATGGCCGTTACGAGCGCATAGAACCTACCTCCCTCCCCAAACTATTTGTGGCCTACAACACCAACCTCAGCAAAGTCTCTGGCAAGGTGCACAGCGACGTACGGGCACGTTTCGATCGGGGTGAGCCGGAGGTCATTAAGGTACTCGGGCAAATCGCCGACAAGGCACGTCAAGGCTTTGAAGCCCTCCAGGAGGGACGTGCCCAAGACTTGCACGCACTGATGAACGAGAACTTCGATCTTCGCTGCCAGATCTACAATGTCCCGGAATCCAATAAAAAGCTCATTAATGCAGCCCGTAGTTGTGGAGCCTCCGCCAAATTTGCCGGCTCGGGCGGGACGATCATAGGCATCTATGAGAACGATGATATGTTGAATCAGTTATTTATCAAGCTCAAACAATTTAATGCAAGGGTGATTCGTCCCTTCGTCGTCTAATAAGATAAAAACCAGACAGAACGATTCAGAAAATATTCTTAATAATCTGACCAACAGGCAGCAATCCAAGCTAACTGAAATGGTCTCATGCAAACAACCTTTATGATACGCAAAGCCGTCATTCCCGCAGCGGGACTAGGGACTCGATTTTTACCCGCAACCAAGTCTATGCCCAAGGAAATGTTACCAATTATAGACATTCCTACTATTCAATATGTAGTACAAGAGGCCGTAGACTCCGGCATAGAGGACATCCTGATCATCTCTGGCAAGGGGAAAAGAGCCATAGAAGATCATTTTGATAGAAATGTAGAGTTAGAGTCTCGCTTGGAAGAGAAAGAGGATCTGATCTGGTTCAATGAAATGCGCCGACTGGCCGATATGGCCAATGTACATTTTGTAAGGCAAAAGGAAGCCAATGGACTTGGAGATGCCATTAATTATGCACGCCACCATGTGGGTAACGAACCCTTTGCTGTTCTTTTGGGCGACACGATTATGGATTCGGTAATCCCCGTTACCCAACAACTTATGGATACTTACGAGCAATATGGTGGCTCGGTAATAGCCGTTGAGCAGGTACCTGCCAACAAAGTAGACCGGTACGGAATAGTAGGTGGTAATGCCCTAAGTGATACGATCATGGAGCTTACCACCCTCATTGAGAAGCCAGCAGTGGAATTAGCCCCATCCAATTTGGCCATTGCGGGCCGCTACATCCTCAGCCCGGAGATATTCAAAGCCATAGACCAGACCCCAAAAGGAAAGAACAACGAGATCCAATTGACCGATTCATTATTATTATTATTGAAACGGGAGAATATCTATGCGCACCATATTGAAGGGCAGCGTCATGATATTGGCAATAAGCTCGACTACCTTAAAACGACCGTAGAGTTTGCTCTTAAGCGTAAAGAATTTGCCGAGCCCTTCCGTAAGTTCTTAGAGGAGATTTTGGCAAAATAAACACTGGTATCCCTCTTTTTGGATAGCGTACAATTAACTTAGGGGTTTCCAGCGCATGGGAGCCCCTTCCCCTCCCCTCCAGCATGAAGTCATAAAGAAGGACAGCACTTGTTTTAACAAGAACTCATTTCCGCTCTTAAGCCCACTGAATTGGTTACCGAACCCCATCGTTTAGTTATGCCTATAAAACCGACCCTATTCTGTTTATTCTTATTGCTTTGGATAGGACGCCCAAGCTTTGCACAAGACGCAGCCCCTCCGCTTCAAATCATTTTAATAGTAGCCGACGATTTGGGTTGGAAGGACGTGGGATATATGGGCTCACGCTATTATAAAACACCCCATTTAGACGCCCTAGCGGGTCGGTCAACCGTTTTCAGACAGGCCTATGCCAATGCTTCCAACTGTGCCCCCAGCAGAGCCTGCCTGCTGACTGGTAGCCTTACTCCACGACATGGGGTATATACAGTGGGTAGTTCGGAAAGAGGCAAAAGCGAAACACGTAAAATCATTCCTACGCCCAACCGGGACGACCTGGATACGGCCACGGTAACTTTTGGAGAAATATTTCAAAAAAATGGCTTCAAAACCGCAGTATTTGGCAAATGGCATTTGGGGGATCATCCTTCCCAGCATGGGTTCGACGTGCACAAGGGAGGCGGACCTGCAGGCCACCCAAAAACCTATTTTAGTCCTTATCACTTAAAATACCTTGCAGATGGCCCCAAGGGGGAAGAGCTCACCGATCGGCTCACGACGGAGGCTATGGATTTTATGAATCAAAATAAGGCCAACCCCTTTATGTTGTATCTGCCTTACTTTGCAATCCATACCCCCCTGGAGGGCAAGCCCAGCTTGATGGAGGCGTATCGAAATAAAAAACCTACTGACGGACAAGGAGAGAATCCGGCATATGCAGCACTGATAGAGAATCTAGACCACAATATAGGTCGCATAGTATCTCAGATCGAAAAACTAGGTTTGGAAAACGTGATGATTATTTTCTCGTCTGATAATGGAGGAATCGCCAAGCTTTCGAGACAGTGGCCGCTAAGGGCTGGAAAGGGCTCCTATTATGAGGGAGGGACCAGGGTTCCGCTCCTTATTTTCGACAGTCGGAAGGAGTTGGCAGGCCAACCAGCTATCGAAGCGCCAGTTCAGTTGGTCGACCTGCTGCCGACCATGGCTGAGCGGGCCGGTATTGCCCTCCCCCTCGGCGCTCCTTTCGATGGCCAGAGCCTTATGCCCTTCATGAACGGAGTGGTATCTCCACTCTGGGAAAGTCGCCCATTATTCTGGCATTTCCCCGTGTACCTAGAAGCGTACCAAAAAGGCGGGGACGACAGCCAAGATGCCCTCTTCCGCACCCGTCCGGGAAGTTCAATACGCGTTGGCCAATGGAAGCTGATTCAGTATTTCGAAAATAACGAACTCGAATTATACGATCTTCAAAATGACCCGGGTGAGCGAATTAATCTGGCAAAAATCAGGGTCGACGACACCGATCGGATGCTGGCCATCCTACAGCAAAAACAAAAAGAACTAAATGCCCCAATTCCTAGCCAGGCAAACCCCAAATACCTTCCAGAAGCCAAGCTCGATTAGTGGGCCCATGTTCCCTTATATTCTAAAACCAATAAGACTCCTAACCCAACTATGATGATTCGATTTATAATTTTAAGCTGTACCATCCTTACCTTAACCAGCCTCAGTGTGATGGGGCAAAAAAATAAAAAAGGCAAAGCCGCACTACCCAATATCATCTATATATACGCCGACGACCTGGGGTATGAAGAATTGGGAAGTTATGGTCAAAAGAAAATAAAAACCCCTCATCTGGATCAGATGGCTCGGGAAGGAATTCGGTTTACCGACCATTATACGGGTACGCCAGTATGCGCCCCTGCCCGTGCCATGCTCATGCTAGGCCTCCATGGGGGACATTCGCCGATTCGGGGCAATTTCGAACTGGGTGGCTTTAAAGACGAAGAGGAACGTGGCCAGAAACCACTCCCCGACGAATCTTTTACCGTGGCGGAGCTACTGAAGCAAAAGGGCTATGCCACCGCACTGACCGGCAAGTGGGGCATGGGCATGGGCGACACCGAAGGCACGCCGACCAACCAAGGGTTCGATTATTACTACGGATACCTCGACCAGAAGCAAGCGCATAACCTTTATCCGTCGCATCTTTGGGAAAATAATGTATGGGATACACTGAGTCAGCCCTGGTTCAATGTACATGTAAAACTGGATCCTAAAACCGCTACCAAAGCCGACTTCGACGCCTTTAAAGGGAAGGATTATGCCCCACAAAAAATGACTGAAAAGGCGCTTGAGTTTATCGACAAGAGCAAAGACGGTCCATTTTTCTTGTATATGCCTTATTCACTCCCCCATGTCTCCCTACAGGCTCCCGAAGCCTATATTGAGCAATATAAAGGACAGTTCGAAGAAAAACCCTACTATGGGCAGCAAGGCTACGCCCCTACCCAATACCCGTTTTCTACCTACGCAGCCATGATTACCTTTCTAGACGCCCAGGTAGGAATGGTCATGGAGAAAATCAAGAGCTTGGGACTAGACGACAATACCATCATCATGTTTTCGAGCGATAATGGGACCACTTTTAACGGTGGAGTGGACGCCAAATATTTTAATAGTGTCGGTGCGCTACGAGGCCTTAAAATGGATGTGTATGAAGGTGGAATTCGGGAACCTTTTATAGCCCGATGGCCAGGAAAAATAAAACCAAATCGGGTGACCGAACACCTCTCTGCCCAATATGACCTGATGGCCACATTGGCAGAAATAACAGGACAGCAAGCGCCGCCAACCGATGGCATATCCTTTTTGCCCGAATTGCTAGGGAAGAAAAATCAGCAAAAAAAACACGAATACCTCTATTTTGAGTATCCAGAAAAAGGCGGCCAATTGGCCATACGCTTAGGAAAATGGAAAGGGGTAAAAGTGAACCTGAAAAATAATCCTGGCAATCCCTGGCAATTATTTGATTTGGAAACCGACCGAAACGAAACCAATGATCTAGCTGTTAAGCATCCAGATATTCTCAAAAAAATGGATGCGATTGTCAAAAAAGAACATACGGAAACTCCTGTTAAGAAATGGCAGTTTGTCAGCGAGGTCATTGCCGCCAACGAGCCGTAGACTTTCCTGGGGTTATAATATTTCAATTAAAAAAGGGGTTTCCGATGGATTCGGAAGCCCCTTTTTTAGGCAGTATATCCTGCTCGAAAGGGCGGTCAAACGTCTTTATCGTGCACCCTTTTATCGTCCATAGGCCCTCTCAGGTGTATCACGAGTCCATTTAAGAAATTACGCAACAGCTGGTCCCCGCAAGGCTTGTAATGTTCATGCCCTTCCTTACGGAACAAGGCGCCGAGCTCACTGGCACTCACCTTAAAATCGACGAGGCTCAAAATATGAATAATGTCGTCGTTTCTTAAATGAAGGGCGACTCTTAGCTTCTTCAGTATATCGTTATTGGTCATAGTTTCTTTTTTTATGCAAGCTGCCAATAACTTCATAAATATCCAATTTTTTGTCCCGATCAACCCTGAATAATCCCTAAAACAAGACAGACCAGAACAACTTGAGTGTTCTGGCCTGAATGATATTTACTACTAATTTTTATTTTCTAGACTTTAACACGAATGATTTTACATGACTTATACAGACGACAATCGCTAAAAAAAAGGTTGTGACTGCAGAAAGAATGCAAAACAATAATTGCGATAGAGTCTATTGTAGCCACCAAGTTTTTTCGTTAATCAAGTCCTTTCCTTCTCCAAACTGACTTTTGATAGCCTCCGAAACATTTTCACGGTTGTTATTGTACTCCGCTTGGGGGTAGATCCACCGATAAGGCAAAGATACCCCGCTAGGCCGGCGGTAGTCCGGATAGCCGGTTCTGAGGGTGTTAAAGTAAGAATCCCATCCCGACTGAAAGAACGAGCGCAGGTACTTCTGCATGGCAATTCTTTCTATTTTGGCTTCGGTAGTGGTGGCCAAGGCCAAGTCGTTTAGTGGCTTGGTAAGATACTCCGTTGCCTTATCCTCAGACACATAAGCGGGCATAGATCCTTTGGTGTACGTCTCGTAGAATTTGAAAGAAGCCTTTACACCCTTATTATAATAGGCTGCGGCATCTCCGGTAATCCAACCACGCACTACTCCTTCGGCCAATATAAATTGCAATTCGGAGTACCCTAGTATTACCCGAGGCTCTGTAGTAGGGTCTTTATGATAGCGATCATTCACTTTGGAGGTTTTTCCCGCTGTAGCCTTAATGTTGACCTGAGCGTATGGAACAGCCGGATCTCCACCTTCATAAGCCGTAAAGTCAGTAAGGTCCTTACCCGCTTCGCTGGCCAGTTTGGTTTGGGTACAGTAGATAAACAACCTAGGGTCTTCACGATCTTGTAAGCGGCGGATAAAGGTAGAATCGATGTACATACCAGAACCAAAGCTACTGGAGTTGAACTCTGGATAACGATTGCCTTGTTGATCCAAGAACACCAACTGTCCGTCGTCAGCAGCGCTTGCAAGAAGCGGCTCGTTTTGGGCGATCTGAGCGAAAGCAGATTTAATATTCAAATCGGCGTCGGCTTCTTTTTTAGACAAGGACATCAGCACCTTCAACCTGAAACTATTGACCAGCTTCCTCCATTTGGTTACGTCGCCTTGATAGATGATATCACCGGCAATAATATTATTTTCATTTTTCAGCAAGGTATTCGCTTCTTCCAGTTCCTTAAGCACCCCTACAAACACCGCCTTTTGGTTATCGTATTGAGCTGGGGAATACTCGGCTTGCGTTTCCCCTTGTAAGGCCTGGCTATAGGGAATATCACCAAAGGTGACCGCCAAGTTATAGAAGTAGTAGGCACGGAAGAACTTGCCCAGCGCTACATAAGAATTATCGTTGATACGCACGGCTTCCTCCATCATTTTGGTAACATCCCGCAGGGAGGAATAAGGGCCAAAACTCCCTCTATCCCATTTATAATACTGCGCAGTATTTTCGCCATCGGTTTGTACCAACATTTTCTGGGCATAAAGAGGTCCCGTACCTCCAAACTGTTGGAAAGCCGTCCATTCTATGCTGGTCAGCAATAGCTGAGGGTGAGTTTCCGTAGGACGATTCGGGTCTATATTCATTTCGGTAAAATCTTTACAAGCCGAAAGTGTCAAGACCAAAGCAACAAGGTATATACTAATTTTTTTCATTGTCATATTTTTTAATTGGGTGAATAAGCTTACCCCTAGGGGTATTTCACTTACAATTTCAGATTAAGAGAAAAGCCAAGGAAACGAGAGGAAGGATCCTGCAAGTTGTCGTCGTCACCATAATCTGGATCCAGGATCGGCATTTTCTTAAGCATCATTAGATTATACCCAAAAATAGATGCTTCTAATCCTTTAACAGTAGGGCCGAAGTTGATCAACTTCGCCAAGTCATAGCTTACCGACACGCGTCTAAGTTTCACATAAGAGCGATCAAAGATATTGGCAAACTTCTTGTTCTCCGATTCCGTAACCGCCGCACGGTAAGGATACTGCTGGCTCCAAGTCTGCCAGTCTACCGCCGTGGTATTGGGTTCATAGGTACGGCTATCGTTAATGACATTACCGTCTACATCCCTGCTAAACTCACCACCAGTCACCACCACACCAGTGGGTACATACACGGGCTTTCCAGCGGCATATTCCTGATCTCTAAATTCCACTGAGTTGGGATGCTTACCACCCCACCACATTTTCTCGATGGTCAATGAACGGATAATTCCACCATATACCCCGTCGAAATCGACGCCAATATTAAAGTCATGAACTTTGAATTTGTTCTGGAAACCCATTCTAAAATTAGGCTCTTTATGTCCTACATTGACCGGATAAGGATCTCTGGTGGGAAGCCCACGCGCATCTAGAATTAGCTGGCCGTCGGCACTCTTCTGCCATACGGTAGCATAATGACTATCGGCCCTATCGCCTACCCTTAGGTTACCAAACTTAGACTGGTCGCCATAGATCTCGGTGATCTTACGTACGTACCTACTCCAGTTCACACCCATATCCCAATTAAAGTTACCTTGGCGAATCATTTTGAAATTACCCATAATTTCAAAACCATTGGTTTTATAAACGTTACCATTTACTTTACGAGAGCTAAATCCAGAAGACTCGGATACTCCCAAATCGATGATTTGGTTTTCATCCGTTACATTATAGTAGGTAAAGTCTAAGCTCACCCGATTTTTGAATAAGGCTGTAGAGATACCCAACTCAATTGAAGTCGTTTCTTCGGGCTTAATATTAGGGTTGATTATACCTGAAGGATAGTATACCGAAGGAGTGCTACCATATGTTACCCCTTTTGAGTAGGCCGAATAGATACTATATGGGGACAAATCGCTTGATACTTGTGCCCAAGACCCAAATACTTTCAGGAAATCCATGGCTTTTGGCATCTTAATATACTCGGACACCACAGTACTTAGGGAAGCCGAAGGATAGAAATACGAATTATTAGATGCTGGCAAGGTCGACGACCAGTCGTTCCGTGCGGTCAAGTTCAAGAATACGGCGTCATAAAAATCGAAGTTGGCAGATCCATACACGCTTCGAATCGCCTTTTCTTGAAAATAGTTGGTAGCCTGAACAGGCCCAGCGGTGTTGTTAAGGCTAAATACCGAGGGTACAATCAGTCCATCCGTTGACTGGTACTCCTGCTGATAGGTACGGTACAAGCTAGAGGCACCGGCATTCACACTCATTTGGATATTCGATGTGATTGGCTGGGTGTAGGAAGCCAATATATCGGTATCTACGTTGCGCTGCGACGTGTTCCAAATCTTATAATCTCCATTACGAGAGTCACCATAGTTCAGGTAAGTCTTAGGGCTCTGCATATCTTCGAAATAGCGTTTATCCCGCACATTGGCACGACCTTGCACGCTCAGATTCGGAAGGATTTGCCAGTTCAACTTTACTTGTCCATCTATTACGTTTCTTTGGTGTTTCTGATTGAGCTGATAAGCAGCAAAATATGGGTTATTATACCAGGCATAGTTGTAGTTGGCCTGGCGATAGCCTTCCTGGCCAGGAATCCACTGATGATTTTTGAGATCCTCCCCATTTACGTCGTCACTCATCCATACCAGGATCGTGTACATATGGTTTTTAGGACCATATCCATAACGTGGATAGTTAGGCGAAGTAACGGCCGTATAGGACATCGAAGCGTCTAAGGTCAAAGTCTTGGTAAGATCGAAAGAAGAATTAAAATTCATAGATCCCGTAGACAAAGCCGAATTAGGTACTTGCCCTTTCTGACGTGCGTACTTTCCAGAGGCATAAAAACGCGAACGATCTCCTTTATAGGCTATCGACAAATTGTTGGTAGTAACATATCCAGTGCTCAAGAAATTCCTAAGGTTATCATGTTGTACCCAGTCGATGGGGACACGCTCATACTTGGACCGATCGTCGTAAACGGTACCTTTCACATCACCCCACCAGTCGATTTGCTCACCGGTTTCCTTGTTTCGGATAGGGCTGTTCCATTGGGCTATTTTGACCCCTGGCTCAAACTTAGGGCCCCAGGTCATATCCCCATCGGAGATCCCTCCATCGGCACCATCCCAGAACTCATATTTTCCGTTAGATCCACTTCCATATTCCGTTTGCGTCTTTGGAAAAACGGTATATCCAGCAGTCATCATGTTATTGGTAGACAGGTTTATTTCAAGACCTTCTTTTTTGGCCAGCTTGCTGGTAATTAAGATAGCTCCATTTTTACCCCTAGAACCATATAATGCCGAAGCTGCGGTACCTTTAAGGACATTGATATTTTCGATATCTTCCGAAGCGATATCATAAAAATCTGTCTCTACAGGAATACCATCTAGGACAATTAAGGGGGTTTTACCACGTAGGGTAAAGGAAGGGGTTTGGAAAATCCCCGTAGGATTGGTAACGGTCAAGCCAGCAACCTGACCTGCCAAGGCGCTCCCCACATTCATGGTTTTGGCTTGTTCGAGCACCTGACCATTCACCTCTTGGGTGGTATAGCCCAGTTTTTTCTTTTGTTGCTTAATACCAATGGCGGTAACGACCACTTCATCCAAATTTTGAAGGTCCTCCTTCATGGTAATATTCAGTTCGGAACGACCCTCTATCTTAACCTCCTGGGCCGAGTAACCAATAAAAGAGAACACCAGTACCCCATCTGCTGGAGCTTGTAGGGAATAGTTCCCCTCGGCATCGGTAATGGTCCCCGTATTAGTAGTCTTTAACAGAATATTGACACCTGGCAATCCCATCCCCTTGGCATCCTTTACCTGTCCATTCACAGCGTTTTGGGCATAACTAAGCCCCGGCAACATCAATAAAATGCCCCATAAAAGAGTAGTGATTCTTTTCATAAATTGTTAGAGATAAGTGAGTAATATAATTGTTTTTGGAAGCGGCTTAGGACGTAACCACTAGTAACACGTCCCTATCTATACGGCGTAGAGCAAACCATTCTTATAGCAATTTGGCTTTCTTAAAAACGGCAATCTGGTGGAGGGTATTCTTGCGAGAGGCCCGAAGCGCCTCTTCAAAAGTATCACTGGGTTCGGTATACAATACTGCTAGGGCTACCCGAAGCACGTATTCATACTCGGCGATCAGGTCGGGCTTAGTGGAAGCATTTTTGATCTCCTTTTTATAATGCTTTCCGATGGACTTCACTGCTTTATATATATCTGGCTTTAACATGACCATTCTGACCGTTGGATCACCCGGTACAGCTTGCTCCTTCTCGTTATACCGATCGTCCACTAAGGCTCTTAAGCAAGCTATTTTTTCGCCAAAAACCTGATCGACCAATCCAGCACATACGGGAGAGTCCTGGTATGCTTCGGCTCCTTCATGGAATTCCCACAAAAAATCGGGTTGTCCACCAGGCCTGGTTTGATCCGCCATACCTTGAGCTAACATCTTAGACGAGCCAGCCCCCTTGATATCTTGCGCTTGACAAATAGGATTGAGAAAAAATAAGAGAACAACCAGAAACTTTAAAGTTTGATGGTACATCATTTTAGAGGTGATTGGTTTTATTGTGCAAAAGTAAAAAAATTGCCATCCTCATAATAGAGGTAAACGTACGGACCTTCCTTACTTCACTGAGCATAAGCAATTTACAAAATGTGATTTACAATTTCTTAATCTAAAGCAGATTTTGTTAAATTTCGCTTAACATTCCCGTATTATTGAAGACCTATTTGGGATGAGTACCAAAACAGGAATATCCCATAGCTTGATATTTTAAATTAAAAGACGGCGAAAAGTAGAGTAAAAACCCATACATTTGAGATTATAGGCTTATTTTTACAAAAAGTAATATTTAGACCATAAGCCAACCAATGCGAAAGAAACCGACCGTATACAGACTCCTACTCGGAACGTCTATCATGGGAATCATTGCCCTTTCCTGTGCTAAAAACAGTCCCGCTAATAAGGAGAAATTACCCTCTGACGCCGTAGTAATATATGAGGATGGGAACACTGCCAAAAGAAAAGCACAAGAAATAAGGGAAAATACGGTGATCAAACTCGCCGATGGACTGAAGCTAGACCTCTGGGCAACCGACTCCCTAGCTCCCGACCCCGTGGCGATTGACGTGGATGTTTACGGTAGAGTTTTCCTGAACCGAACCAACCGACAAAAAAATTCTGAATTCGATATACGTGGTCATAGAAACTGGATGACTGCATCCATAGCCCTACAGTCGGTGGAGGAGCGGCGCAAATTCCTTAGAGAGACTTTTGCGCCAGAAAAGAGTGATGAAAACAACTGGCTAAAAGATTTGAATGGGGATGGAAGCCACGATTGGAAGGACCTGGCCGTAGAAAAAGACGAAGTATGGCGACTCGAAGATACCAATCATGACGGCATGGCCGATGTATCGGTAAGGGTGATCAACGACTTTTTCGAAGAAGTGAGCGATGTAGCAGGGGGAATTTTGGTAAGAGCCAAAGACGCCTTCGTCACCATAGCCCCCGATGTGTGGCGATTTACCGATACCAACCGAGACGGTATTTACGACAAAAAAACATCCATTGCACATGGCTATGGCGTTCATATCGGATTTGGTGGGCATGGCATGTCCAACCCCATCGAGGGGCCCGATGGCAAAATATACTGGAACATAGGCGATATAGGGTCGCAGGTTACCACAGCCGACGGCACCCTGCACAACCGCTCCAACGAAGGCACCATAGCACGTTGTAACCCCGACGGCTCCGACTTTGAGGTATTTGCAGGCGGATTGCGCAACACGCATGAATTCGTTTTTGACGCTTATGGAAACCTCATCAGTTCGGATAACGACGGCGACCACCCTGGCGAAAGTGAGCGCTTGGTACATATCGTAGAGGGCTCCGATGCCGGCTGGCGTTCCAACTGGCAATATGGCAAATATACCGACCCTCGCAACAACGATTATAAAGTTTGGATGGACGAAAAGCTGTATGTCCCCCATTGGGAAGGTCAGGCGGCCTACATCATCCCCCCTATTCAAAATTTCCATAATGGCCCCACAGGCATGCAGTTCAATCCGGGTACGGCCCTGGGATCGGCCTGGACCAATAAATTCTTTTTAGTGGAGTTCGTCGGTAACCCGGCCCGTTCGCCTATCTGGGCCTTTGGACTTAAACCCAAAGGAGCCTCCTTCGTACTGGACGGTGAGCAAAATATTTTGAATGGTATTTTACCCACTGGTATCCGCTTCGGACCCGACGGCGCCCTCTATGTGGCCGACTGGATCAACGGATGGGATACCAAAAACTATGGTAGGGTATGGCGCCTAGACGTAACCGATGAGAAAAACGATCTCAAGGCCGTTCGTCAGGAAACCAACAGGCTGATGAAGCTAAACTATGAAAAGCAAAAGGAAGCAACTCTATTGGGCCTACTAGCCAATCAAGACATGCGCATCCGTCAAAAAGCGCAATTCGAATTGGCAAACCGAGGAGAAAAGGGCGCCATGGAGTTTAATAAGGCACTTCAATCCAGCAATCAATTTGCCCGGATTCATGCCATTTGGGGGTTAGGACAGCTTACACGTAGCAACAAGGCCTTTGCCAATAGACTATTGCCATTACTCAAAGACGCTGACCCTGAAATTATCGCTCAGGCTGCCAAGGTTCTCGGAGATGCGCGCATCGCTGAGGCCGGCCCTTTATTGATCCCCTTACTTAAAGATGCCAATCCCAGAGTTCAGTTTTTTAGCGCTCAAGCTTTAGGACGCATCAAAGACCAGTCGGCAGTGCCCCCTCTTTTGGAGCTCATAAAAACCAATCAGGATAAGGACTTGTACCTACGCCACGCCGCCGTATTAGCCCTTTCACGAATTGGCAAGGTGGAGCCTATGGTCGCCTTAGCCAAAAGCCCCGACCGATCGTTGCGCATTGCTGCGGTGTTGGTATTACGACGACTCTCTAACGAAAACATCCGTTTGTTCCTTCGGGATAACGACGAGTACATTGTCACTGAAGCGGCCCGTGCCATCAACGACGACCTATCTATAACGGCGGCCCTTCCCGCCTTGGCTGCCACCTTAAAGGAGTCGAGGTTCACCAGTGAGCCGTTGTTACGCCGGTCTATTAATGCGGCGCTTCGCATTGGCGGTGCCGAACAACTCAATGACTTAGTAGCGTTTGCCCAGAGAAAAAATGTTTCGGACGAGCTAAAAGCCGAGGCGCTAGCGACCTTAGGCACTTGGGCTAACCCCTCCGTGCTGGACCGCGTGGATGGTCGCTACCGCGGCCCCATCCGTCGTGACGCCCAGGTGGTACGTGATAGAGTACTGCCTCTAGCCAGTAACCTACTGGATAGTGGCAAACCGGCCATTCTGATCGCCACGTCCAAAATGCTCGCTGAGCTCGACATAACGGCCTATAACGCCACGTTGGCTCGACTGATGAATCAGCAAAACCCACCAGAAGTGCGGGTAGCCATACTGGAATCGCTCAAAGATTTGCAGTACCAGGACATGGAGTTACTCATGAAAAAAGGGATGGAAGACCCTAATGCCGACGTTCGCACTGCGGCCTTAGCGATGGTCAACAGCCTAGACTTGTCCGAATCGGCCTTGCAGTCTATGGCACAGTCGGTACTAAAAATAGGTTCCGTCAAAGAACAGCAACAATTGCTGAAAGTATTGGGAACACTCCCTTTAACGAAGAGCAAGCCTATCTTAGCAGACCTGATTGCTCAGTCGAAAGCAGGAAAGCTCCCCAAAAGTTTGGCTTTGGACCTGAACGAGGCGGTTGAAGCCACCAAATCCAGCGATCTTATGGCCCAACTTCCTCCACTTAAAAAAGTGGGTGACAGCGTAGCCGACTACCAAGATGTTCTTTTTGGCGGTAATGCTCAGGCAGGCCGACAATACTTTTTAAAAAGCTCCGAGGCAGAATGCGCCCGTTGCCATTCCATAGGAGGACAAGGAGGGGAAGTCGGCCCCAATCTTTCCAAGATTGGGAGTATCCTCAGCCGCGAGCAGATACTAGAGGCCCTTGTAGAACCCAGTGCCCGACTTTCCCCAGGCTTTGGGATGGTGATGCTGACGCTGAAAGACGGTAGCACGGCGGCAGGAATATTGATGGAAGAACATGCCGATGAGCTCGTGCTGAAAACTTCCGAAGCCGAGCCGCTAAAAATTCCTGTGGCGCGTATTGCCAAAAGAGACAACCTCCCTTCCAGTATGCCTCCTATGGGTCATATCATGTCTAAAAGAGATATTCGGGATGTAGTCGAATTCTTGAGTAGACTTAAATAACAGGACCTTCTTAAAACATACGTCCTAGCTATAAAACAAAAAGCGCGTCAGATCTTGTATCTGGTCCGCTTTTTGTTTTATATAGGTATCCAAATACAATGGAAAAATGCATATTCTTACCGAATGGAGTAAATTTTGACTATTTTTCCTAAAGCACGTACTTTTGAATGATCCCATGATACGATATTACGATGAAAGTTCAGAAAGAAGAAGATGAAACCATCCGAAAGGCCATCAAGCATTGGGAGGATCAGCAGCTTATCACGAAAGACCAATCGGCCCGACTTACCGAATCCTATGAAGTGGAGCCGGGTAACCTAGATGCAGTAGCCAAATATGCCTTAATAGCCGCCATTTCCTGTGGTCTTTTGGCCTTTGGTTCTTTAATAGTGGACGAGAAATGGATAGAACAGCTGCGAAAATCCTGGGGATATTCGGAATGGGCGGTAGGATTGCTATTTAGCATAGTCAGCGTAGCACTGATATATTGGGTAAAAGCCCGGCAAGCCAACCGTCCCGAGGATAGGGCCAGTATTGAAATTATTAATATTGGCATCGGACTGTCAGTCGCCATATCGATTGCCTACTGGATGCGCCATTTCGATAGCTTATCCTCACAGTACCAACTCCCGCTTTTGCTGGCTACCCTATGTTATTTTATCATTGCCGCCATGCTTCAGTCAAAAACCCTGTGGACGGTGATGATTCTGGCAGCTACGGGCTGGTGGGCGTCCCAAACGCACCAATGGGCCGACGGCGATTTTCGCTTCGCAGGGATGAACTACCCCTTACGGATGACCTTGTTTGGCCTCTTGATCTGGATCAGCTCTTTTGTGCTGGACCGTTTTCCCCGTCTCATATCCTTTAAGGCAACTACCTATACCGCGGGCTTAATACTCTTCCTTACGGCGGCATGGACCTTATCGATATTTGGCAACTACGACGACCTGGAGCGGTGGACGAGCATCAAGCAACAGGACTTTTGGTACTGGGCACTGGGATTTACCCTACTTTTGGCGCTACTATTAACCTTGGCCATTAAGACCGAACAAGCCATTCTGAGAGACATCACCCTGATATTTTTCCTATTAAATCTATACACTCGTTATTTCGAATATTTTTGGGAACGTACCAACAAAGGTATTTTCTTTGCGGTGCTGGCGCTGTCGTTTTGGTTTGTAGCAAAAAAAGCCGGTGAGTGGCGTAGCCGACGAAGGATCGACGAGCCTTCCAGTAGATAACCTTACGATACCAATATTACTGAATAATGAATTCTCCACGAAATATTAAGCCCGAAGAAATCGCTTTACTACATCTGTTGTTGGACAAATTGGCTATTGGCATCGAAAACCATCCACTTCCACAGCAAGTAGACCCTTATGAAGGGGACAAGATGGGGAGCATTGGCCTACAATTGGCACCCCAGGAATATGCAGGGGACCTGATCCAGGTGGAGTATATAGACAGCGATCAAACGCCCGTCGTCATTACCCTTACCCAGGACGTCCACGGGCAACTGTTGGATCTCGATTTCTGGAAAACCGATATGTCGAAACTATTGCAATACCCCCGTCCCGATCAAATTATATTCCGATAGCACGACAATAGGTCAGAATAAGAAAGACCTATTAATTTAAGCCGTTTCCATTTGTGCGTTCGATTTATAAGAAAAAGGACTGGAAATCAGTCAACCGTCTACTAGATACTCCAAGAAACCATTAATCTTACAAAAGAGGGCCGTAATTATGTAGAAACAGTCCAGTGATAGCCACTTACCTTTGTAACAAAGCTGATTATCATGGAAACAACACATCAACATCAAAAAATAACAGTACCCGTTTCGGGGTTGAGCTGTGCTGCCTGTGCGGTGAGCGTCGAGTCGATGCTGAACCAGACTGCCGGAGTAACCACAGCCTCGGTCAATTATGCCAACCAGTCGGTTCTAATCGATTTTGATCCGGATACGACCACTCTAGCCGCTCTCGATGAAGTATTGCAGGGCATTGGCTATGGGCTCATCATAGAAGAGGATGAAGAAGCCGGACTAGCAGAACAAGAGGCACTTCAAAAAAAGCAATACCAAGCCTTAAAAAACAAGACAATATGGGCGGGAATCTTATCGGTCCCTGTAGTGCTTATCGGCATGGTGTTTATGGATCTGCCCTTCGGCAATTATATCATGATGGGACTCTCGCTGCTGGTACTGTCGGTTTTTGGGCGTAGCTTTTTTATTCATGCCGCCCAACAAGCCCGTCATAGGAAGGCCAATATGGATACTTTGGTCGCCATCAGCACGGGCATTGCCTTTTTGTTTAGCACATTCAACACTTTTTTTCCAGAATTCTGGTATGCCAAAGGACTGGAGCCCCATGTATATTTTGAAGCCGCTGCCGTAATCATCTTCTTTATTCTATTAGGCAAACTCTTGGAAGAAAGTGCTAAGTCCAATACTTCCCAAGCTCTAAAAAAACTAATAGGACTACAACCTAAGACGGTCCGTGTCATAAAGGAGGGCGTCGAATCGGAGATTCCGATCAAAGAGATTCAAAAACACGATGAGGTAATCATCAAAGCCGGTGAACGTATCCCTGTCGATGGCATCGTTCTATCGGGCTCGTCATTTGTAGACGAAAGTCTGATGACCGGCGAACCCCTGCCAGCGGAAAAGAAGTCGGGTGACCGGGTATTTGCGGGAACCATCAACCAAAAGGGGAGCTTTAACTTTCAGGCGGAAAAAATCGGAAAACATACCGTTCTGGCCCAAATCATAAAGACCGTACAGGCTGCTCAAGGCAGCAAGGCGCCTGTGCAGCGGCTGGTCGATAAAATCGCGGGCATTTTCGTCCCCGTCGTGATGGGCATCGCCGTTCTCACTTTCGTCGCCTGGCTTATCCTTGGCGGAGAAAATGCCCTTACCCACGCCTTGCTGGCTTCCGTGTCGGTGTTGGTGATAGCCTGCCCCTGTGCCCTAGGCTTGGCCACCCCCACGGCCATCATGGTGGGTGTAGGCAAGGGAGCCGAGCACAATATCCTTATCAGGGATGCAGACAGCCTCGAAAACACCTATAAGGTAAACAGTATCGTTCTGGACAAGACCGGCACCCTTACAGAGGGCAAGCCTGTGGTTACCGACTGGATTTGGGAGGATAACGTTTCGGAAGCCGACCAATACCTTCGGGCCATCAAAGCCTTAGAAGCCCGATCGGAACACCCATTGGCCCAAGCCATTGTAGACCATATCCCCCAAACAACTCCTGTCGGGGTAGCCTCTTTCGAATCGATTACGGGGAGTGGCATACGCGGCCAGATCGACGGGGCAATCTACACCATAGGCACGGCGGCTCTGTTGGAAAAAGAAGGAATAACAATTTCCGAAAAGCTCCAACAACAAGGCCTGCTCCTTCAACAGGAGACCAAAACGGTGATCGCCATCGGCTATCAAAAACGGGCCATCGCCTTGGTGGCCATAGCAGACCAGCTAAAGGCTACTTCGACCCAGGCCGTAGCCGAGCTCAAAAAATTGGGCTTGGAGGTATATATGCTCACTGGCGACAACCCACAAACGGCCGCCGCCGTAGCACAGCAAGTAGGGATTTCACACTTTGAAGCCGAAGTGAAGCCCGACGATAAAATGCAGTTTGTAAAGAAACTTCAGAGTCAAGGGAAAATCGTAGCCATGGTGGGCGACGGCATCAACGACTCCCAGGCTCTAGCCCAGGCCGATGTTAGCATTGCCATGGGACGTGGATCGGACATTGCCATGGATGTAGCCAAACTCACGCTGATCACCTCCGACCTGATGGTCGTCCCGAAGGCTATCCAGTTGAGCAAACAAACGGTACGTACCATCCGGCAAAATCTTTTCTGGGCCTTCATTTATAACCTTATCGGCATTCCTATTGCTGCCGGGGTACTTTATCCTATCAACGGTTTCTTACTGGACCCGATGATAGCCGGTGCCGCTATGGCCCTTAGCTCCGTATCGGTCGTTACCAATAGTCTACGGCTTAAAGGCATGAAAATTTAGCTTACACCAAAAAATTACAAGCTTTAAAGAAAATTCTGTAAGTATCCTGCTGAAATAATCTCAATATTTGCATCATTAAAAATGAATACGATGGAAACCTTAAAATTCAAAACCAATATAAAATGTGGCGGCTGCATAGCTGCCGTAAAGCCAGTGCTCGACCAAGACCAGAAAATAGCCTCTTGGGAGGTGGATTTGGCCTCTCCAGAGAAAATATTGACGGTACTTACCGACCATAATGCCCTAGAAGTAAGCGATATGCTTAAAACTGCTGGGTATAACGCCGAGAAAATTCCAGCCTAATATAGTACCTTTGTACCGTCGACTATGGTAGTCGGTGGTACAAAGGATGGTTTTTGCCCCTATGAAAGATATAATATACCGATACTTCACCCTTATCATGGCCCTGCTGGTACTCATCAGCAGTACTGGCTTTGGCTTTACGGAGCATCATTGTACGATGCAGGGCAAATCGGTACGTTATTTTTCTCAGGAAAAGTCGGTAGCGACATCCAAACAAACCACGGCAAGCTGTTGCGCCAAAAGCAAGGTCATTGATTCGGACTGTAGGGAATTCCTTAAAAAGGCGGACTGTTGTAAGGTGCAACAAAAGTTTCAAAAAAATGAGTTAGCAACGCCGCAAGCCCCACCAAAGGCCTTAAAGGGTGCCGTGCAAATGCTCCCATACGCTGTTGCTACCATTCACTTCTTAAGTGCCCTAGGACATGACCCTACCCAGGTCCCCCTACGAAATCGACATGCTGAAATCCCCTACCCCTATGGGAAAAGTATGCGTATTCACGTCCAGTCATTCCTGATATGATCCACCGATAACCCACTGAATAACAATCAACTAGATAGAAAGTTGGTTGATTTTAATTTTGGTTTATCTTGTGAATCTATTTTTCATGAAAAATTATTTTATTGGCGCTTTTATTACCCTTCTTACGCACCAAGTAGTAGCCCAGGGCATTCAAGGAACGGTATATGAGCGCATCGCCGATCCATCTGAACTGGGGGTATTAACGGGCGTAAACGTCTACTGGGCGGGAACCTCTATGGCTACCACCACCGACAGCACGGGCCGCTTTGGCATCCCTCGCCGTGCCAAGTCCAATTTGCTAGTATTTAGCTTTGTAGGTTACCGGAGCGATACCATCGAAATAGGAAGCCAGGCCGAGCTGCAGGTCATACTCGACAGCGAACTCGCCCTCAGTGAGGTTACCGTAAGGGCCGACGCCTCCTTAGACAGGCAGTCATCCCAACAAACACAGATTATCAACGGAAAGGAATTGGCCAAAGCAGCCTGCTGCAACCTGTCGGAAAGCTTCGAGAACAATGCCTCCATATCGGTAAGCTACTCCGATGCGGTAACGGGTGCCAAGCAAATCCAGATGCTGGGGCTCAATGGCGTGTACATTCAAACCAACATCAATAATATTCCTTCTCTACGAGGCCTTGAAAGCACTTTTGGGATGAACTATATACCAGGCACCTGGATACATTCTATCGATATTGGGAAGGGTACAGGCTCCATTGTCAATGGCTACGAATCGATGACGGGGCAGATGAATGTTGAACTTAAAAATCCCGATACCCATGAAAAGCTCCTTTTCAATACCTATGTCAATAGTTTTGGAAGAGGAGAAATAAACCTAAACCTCTCCCACCAGCTCAACAAAAAATGGAGTACCGGACTCCTTACCCATAGCAGTATGCTTCGGAATAGGGTCGATAAAAATCATGATGGGTTTCTAGACTTACCCCTATTCAGCCAGTTCAACGGCATCAATCGATGGAAGTATCAGGGGGATAAAATGACGGCTCAGTTTGGCATCAAGGCCCTACACGAAGACCGGCTCGGTGGACAGACAGACTTTCATAAGTCCGACAAGGGAAGCGATGAGGTTTATGGCTTCGGAGCGAAAATAAATCGGTACGAGTTTTTCTCAAAAATAGGCCGGATATTCCCCAACCAACCCTATAAGGGCCTCGGCCTGATCCTCAACGCCAGCTTACATGACTCGAAAAGCTACTTCGGCACTACCTCCTACGATGGGCGCCAAAACAGCCTTTACGGAAACCTGATATTTCAGTCCATCATTGGCAGCACCAACCACAGCTATAAGGCCGGAGTAAGTTATCTGCTCGACGACTATCAGCAACAGTATGGCACTATTGCACTCAACAGACGAGAGTCGGTACCAGGGGCTTTTGTAGAGTATACCTTTCATTATCTAGACAAATTTATGATGGTGGCAGGAGGCCGTGTAGACCAGCATAATCTATTTGGAACCCAGTGGACCCCCCGCCTGCACCTGAAATATGACCTTAACGCCCAAACGATCCTTCGGGCCTCGGCCGGTAAGGGTTTCAGAGTAGCCAATCCCTTTGCCGAATATTATGGAAACTTAGTGAGTGCTCGCCATGTTGAAGTGTTGGAGCAGATAAGACCCGAAGTGACATGGAATTATGGAGCCAGCCTCACCCACGAGTGGTACATAGGAGCCGTTAAAGGCAATATCATCTTAGACTACTACCGTACCAATTTCGATAACCAGCTCGTAGCCGACATGGAAGACCCTGAATATTTGCGCTTTTATAATCTTAAAGGAAGCTCCTTTGCGAATAGTTTTCAGGCCGAAATAAATATTACTCCTATTCAGCGACTAGACTTTAAGATGGCCTATAGGCTTTTCGACGTTCAACAGACGTTGATAGATCAGCAGGGCAACCAACAACTGACCCCTCGGATGATGATCAGTCGAAATCGCCTGCTATTCAATGCGGGGTACGCCCTCCCCTATGACAAATGGAAATTTGACGCCACTTTGCAGTGGAATGGCAAAAAGCGCATCCCACAACTCGAAGTAGCGCACCATCAGGATGCTCATGGCTCTACCTGGGCACCGTCTTTTGCTAATATAAATGCCCAGATCACCCGTACCTTTCCTAACTGGGATATCTATGCTGGAGGAGAAAATTTGGGGAATTTTAGACAAAAAAGTCCTATTATTGGTGCTGATAAGCCTTTTGATCAGGGTTTTGATGCCGGTATGGCTTGGGGCCCTATTACAGGACGGATGCTGTACCTGGGGGTGCGTTACAAAATGATTCGTTAAATATTCGATAACAATAGGCTCAACGCCTCTATTTTAGGAGAAAACGAATTTTACTGAACAGAGAAATGAAATTATATATCAAAAATATGGTCTGCGACCGCTGTAAGAGGGTGGTGTCCGAAGAGTTGTCCAAAATAGGCATTACGACCTTGGACCTACAGTTGGGGGAGATCGAGGTGGATCAGGACCTATCAGCAGAACGACTCGAGATGGTGCGCCAGGCACTCAAATCGAACGGGTTCGAACTACTGGAAGAGAAACGAAAAACATTGGTAGAGCGCATAAAAACCTTGCTCATAGAAGAAATCCAATATCTAAAAGCTAAGAAGCCAGAATCTGAAAATTTCTCAGATTTCCTAGCCCGCGAAACGGGGCATGACTATACCTATTTGAGCCATTTGTTTTCGTCGGAAACGGGCCAGACGGTAGAACATTATATCATTGCCCAAAAAATAGAAAAAGCCAAGGAATGGCTTTCCTATAATGAACTGACCCTTTCGGAAATTGCCTGGAAATTGCAGTACAGCAGCCCAGCGCATCTGAGCAACCAGTTCAAAAAACTAACGGGCCTGACACCTAGCCAGTTCAAAAAAAGTAATATCCAAAATAGAAAGACCTTAGACCGAATCGGTTAATCACCATTTACCAACAACTAATCTATGAAACATCTTTTGATGATTGCCTGCTTGACCTTTCTCGCTGCCTGCTCGGGTTCCGAACAAAAAACGGATGAAGCCAGTATCGAAACCCATGAACATGAAGTCGCCAGTAAAACATATGCCTGCCCGATGAGCTGTGAAGGCGAAAAAACCTACACGGAAGCAGGAACCTGTCCCGTTTGTAAAATGGACCTCAGCGAAGTGGCCGTTGTCGACGCTGACTCTACCAATACTTTATAACTATACATTTTAAACTTCAATTGATATGAAAAAGAACATTCTCGGTATCATAGCATGCCTTTTCCTATTGTCGGGTGCGGTTATGGCCCAGTCCGAAAAAGAGGTAAAGATCAAAACTTCTGCCGTATGTAAGATGTGCAAAGAGCGTATAGAACGTAACTTAGGACTCTCCAAGGGTATCAAAGAGTCTGATTTGAACCTGAAGGACATGGTCGTAACGGTACGTTATAACCCCAAGAAAACCAACGAAGAGGCGATCAGAAACACCATCGTCAACACGGGATATGATGCAGATGAACTTCCTGCCAACGAAAAATCGCACGATAAGCTACCTGACTGTTGCCAAAGGACCGTAAAGCCTCATTAATGGCGGGCCAGCCTCCGCTGGGTATGATTATTATTACTTGTTTTTAGCCGCATCGCCTTTGGGCCTTGCGGCTATTGATTTAAGGCCCCTCCCATTTTTTCAGCTACCTTTGTAAAAATACCATTAACACTTTAAAACTTGAACCCTTGGCTTGGTACCATACCTATTTTAACGGACTTCCTCAACGCGCCTGGAAGCTCCATCAAGATGAAGATTTCGATTTGCTAGAGGCCGACTTCCTATGGGACGTCCTGGAGCTGGAAGCGGGCAATCGGGTGCTAGACGTACTTTCTGGCTATGGACGCCATGCTTTACCCCTAGCCAAAGATGGCTGCGAACTCACCTGTATCGACATATCGAAGGAATACTGTGATGAGCTGGAAAAGGCTCGTCTGACCAAAAACCTCCCTATAGAGGTGATCTGTGGGGACGTTTTAGACTGCACCCTGCCAGTCGACACCTTCGATGCTGCCTACTGCTTTGGCAATAGCTTTAGCTTTTTCCCTCGACAAGATCTTAAAAAAATGATTGGCCTCGTCAGTCGCTCTCTAAAATCGGGAGGTTGTTTTTCAATTCATACCCAAAATTTGGCCGAAAGCGTCTTTACTGACTTTCAAACCCGCAACTGGATGCCGGTGGGCAATGGCATCACGTATCTGACTGAAAACGAATACAATGCCCAGGAGGGGTGTATAGAAGCGGAACAAACGTTTTTATCTGGCGACGAGAAGGTTACCCACCGGGTACGCCAATATATATTCACCTTGGCCGAATTATGCGCCTTGTTCGAAGATAGTGGCTTTAAGATATTAGGCGCTTACTCGAGCATAGAAGCTGACCAATACCTGCTTGGCGACGAAGCGCTGTATCTCGTAGCCCGAAAGCTGTAACCTTCGTGCAGCCAGCCTCAGCTGGCTGCACGAAGGCTTATTATACCTTGGTAAGCTTCCATTTCCCTAATCGAAACCACCAAATTCCTAAGGTAGCCAAAAAGGCTTCCGATATGGGAACAGCGGCAAAAACACCCAACGGTCCTAGCTCCCAAAGTAGGGACAGGCTATAGGCCAAAGGAATCTGTATGGCCCAAAAACATATCAGGTTCAAAATGGTAGGCGTACGGGTATCTCCCGCCCCATTGAGCGACTGGCTTATCACCATCCCATAGGCATAGAATCCATAGCCTAGACATAACACCTGCAGGGCCTGCTGACCAGTAGCTATGGCCTCCACATTGGAGGTAAACCAACCAACAATAGGCTCCGCTGCCAAGAACAGAACGAGTCCTAAGCCTAACAAAAAATACAGGTTATAGCGTGCACATTGCCAGACCGACTGGACGGCACGCTGCGGCTTGCCCGCTCCGAGGTTCTGCCCTACGAGGGTTGCGGCGGCATTGGCTAGGCCCCAGGCGGGCAATATCGTAAACATAATGACCCTGATGGCGATGGTATACCCTCCAACGACGTCGCTCCCAAACTCTGCCAGGATGCGGGTGAGGAATATCCAACTGGCCGAAGCCACCAGAAACTGTCCCGTGCCACCCGCTGCAATACGGACTAGGTTGCGTAGCATGGCCCAATAAGGGATAAGGTCTTTGACCCGAAAGGCCATTTTCGAATGCCGTAAGGCATAGAGCTGGTACGCCACCCCCACCGACCGGCCTATGACCGTTGCCATAGCGGCACCCGTTACCCCCATGGCGGGTATGGGCCCAAGTCCAAATATAAGGATGGGGTCTAGCATCATATTGAGCCCATTGGCGATCACCAACGACCGCATGGCGGTAGAGGCCTGACCGGCACCCCGCAGTGCTCCACTCAACGCATACAGCAGAATAATCACCGGGCTGCTCAAATACTGGATCCTAGCGAAGGTGGTCCCTTCGCGAATGACCGTTTCATCCGCTCCCATCATGCGCAATATATCGCCAGCAAAATACCCCCCTACCAGGGCTAATAGCGTAGATATTACCAGTGAGAACAGAATCACCTGACCTACTGCTCTTTGGGCTGAGGCGATTTTCCCCTCCCCTACTCTTCGTGCAATGGTGGCGGTAGCAGCCGTACTGAGCCCTATGGCCACAGAATACACCAAGGTGATCACCGACTCGGTAAGGCCGACAGTAGCTACGGCCTCGATGCTAATTTTGGAGACAAAAAAGATATCTACAACGGCGAAGAGCGACTCCATAATCATCTCCATAATCATGGGCACAGCCAATAAAAAAATCGCCTTATTGATACTTCCACTCGTAAAAACGGCCTCAGAGCCAGCTAAAGCCTGACGAAATAGTGTTAACCACTTTTTCATGGTAAAAATGATCTAAAAATTAAGGTAAAATAAGCCTTCCAATGAACTGGAAGTGATGATTGTGATGGGCTGAAGGTTCAGCAACCGCATGGAGGGAGTCCAATGGACCCTAATGTACTAGCGACATAGGCGAAAGGAATTTCGACAAAGGTAAAGCGATAATCCTCTTAAATTCAAGAAAAAAATCCAAAAAAGTAAAACCAAACTATTAACTTCACAGCCCGAGCCTAGGCAACGGCCAGGGACTGAACTTTTGGAAGTAAAGGTTCGTTGTTGATTTACCGTAAAATAATTCGAGACTTAGACCCGCCGGGTCTTTCCTATTACGAACATGATTTAAGATCGATTGCTACACTTTTAGGTTCCTTATCATTGGGGGCCCAATTTTTTTAAGCTCTACCTATCCAGCTTGGCTACTCCAAGCCCAAGGAGCATATTTACCTACTGACATCCATATTGAATGATAGAAAAAAAACAATTATATAGCACGGCCGTTGAACGCGAAAAGGCTGTTTTAGTGGCCGTAAGCACGCAAAAACAAGGCGCAGAAAAGACCAAAGAATACCTTCAAGAACTCGCCTTTCTAGCCTCCACGCTGGGAATCGATACCGTACAGACGTTTACCCAAAATCTGGAACGTACCGATATTAAGACCTATACGGGTAAGGGCAAGTTGGAGGAGATTGTCGCTTTTATTAAGGCGGAACCGGTAGACATGGTCATCTATGACGACGATCTCTCTCCCGCTCAGGTGCGTAACCTAGAAAGGGTATTCGAAGACATCAAAGTGATAGACCGTAGCCTGCTCATCCTGGACATCTTTGCGATGCGGGCCCAAACGGCTCAGTCGAAGCTACAGGTGGAGCTGGCCCAATATCAGTATATGTACCCTCGACTTACTAGGCTGTGGACCCACCTTAGCCGCCAGTCGGGTGCTGGGGTAGGGATGCGTGGACCCGGTGAAAAGGAACTCGAGACGGATAGACGTATCGTGAAAGACCGTATATCTTTCCTAAAAGAGAAATTGGAGAAGGTAGACAAACAGAGTGTCACCCGCCGTAAGGAAAGAGACCGCTTGGTACGTGTAGCCATAGTAGGCTATACCAACGTGGGCAAGTCCACCTTGATGCGCAGCCTATCGAAGGCCGATGTGTTTGCAGAAAATAAACTTTTCGCTACCGTGGACTCCACCGTTAGGAAGGTGAATATGGAAAACATCCCCTTCCTGCTTACCGACACCGTAGGGTTTATCCGTAAACTACCTACCACATTGATCGAGTCCTTTAAATCGACACTCGACGAGGTTCGCGAAGCCGATATACTGGTGCATGTGGTGGATATATCCCATCCCGCTTTCGAAGAACATCTGGACGTTGTCAACAAAACTTTGGTAGAAATAGGCGCCGCCGACAAAGCCACCGTTTTGGTGTTCAACAAAATAGACCTCTACAAGCCCGACTTCAACAAAGACGAGGACAACCTCCCTTTCGAAGACGAGGAGGATCAAGAGGAAGAACCTGTATTGGAACAGCTTAAGAAGAGCTATATCGCCAAAAAAGCCGAACATGTAGTCTTTATTTCTGCCGAAAAAAAGGAGAATATGGAAGAACTTAGAAGCACCCTTTTTGGCATGGTGAAAGAAAAGCATTTCTCGATCTACCCCAACTGGCTCGACCTCGGCTATACGCCCGTCACTTCCGAGGAATAAAGTCTTGCTATTGTAAGAGATTTTAAGCAATTTTGCACCCTGAAAAGATATCCCCCAGCGGGATATCTTTTTTAGACTGCGTAGTTCAACGGATAGAATAGGAGTTGTCGGACGCGACCCCGGCTAAACTCTAGATATGGCAGAGGACGCTAGCGACATTAATACACTAATATTTTGAAAGAATAGATTTAATACATAATAACTGACTGCGTAGTTCAACGGATAGAATAGGAGTTGTCGGACGCGACCCCGGCTAAACTCTAGATATGGCAGAGGACGCTGGTGACATGAATTCACTAATATTTTGAAAGAATAGATTTAATACATAATAACTGACTGCGTAGTTCAACGGATAGAATAGGAGTTGTCGGACGCGACCCCGGCTAAACTCTAGATATGGCAGAGGACGCTGGTGACATGAATACACTAATATTTTGAAAGAATAGATTTAATACATAATAACTGACTGCGTAGTTCAACGGATAGAATAGGAGTTTCCTAAACTCTAGATATGGGTTCGATTCCCGTCGCGGTCACCAAGAGAGGTTGTCTTATCAAGGCAGCCTCTTTTTTTGAAACAATTTATCAATGGCAGTTCTCCGCTAAACTCTAGATATGGCCGGGGGCGCGGGCGACTTCGATTTCCGTCGGAGGCACTAATGCCAGGCTTAGGTCTGGCTTTTTTTGTGGATAGGAGGTAATTTCATTAAAAAAATATGTCACCCCTTCGGGGTTTGGAAATCATCTACCTCATGACCTTTCTATAAATATTTCACCCTTTCAGGGTTGCAATTTCTTGTTTTGAAGCCAATAAGTCGAATGCCAGCACGTCACCCTTTTGGATTTGAAGAACTTACAATATTTCTAAAGCAATCAATATTTCACCCTTTCAGGGTTATATATTTTTAGTTTAGCTACTAACTGGTGCAAGGGTCAAGCAGCTAATAATTAATCAAATCGCCGGCCTAAAGGTTCTAGTAAAACCATGTCAATCAAAAAAACCTAGTCTCCTTTTCGTTTTACCTTTCAAAATTTCCGAATCTCTAATCCTATTTCTTAAGGTTTCCAAATCAGCAGTCGATAGTTGTCCAATAATAATCTTAGGGTTATTTTTAACATGAAGTTCCAATTCTGAAGATATCAATTCCTTTAACTGCGAACAATCCACAAAACAATCCTTAGTAAGATAATCCCTTCCCTCTTTACTTAGAGGAATATGATGACTCTTTAATAAAATATTGAAATTGACTTTTAAGTTGATTTTGGAATTAATGTAAACAGAGGCTAAGGTAACTCTATCACTAGACTGTGATACAAGAACAAACCTCTTAATTTTTGGAGGATTCGTATCCTTCACTTTCATTCTAAATACTTGACCAACCTTAACTAAGGACATCTTAAGAAAGATATTATTCAAATTCCGCAAATCGGAACGACAAAAGATCTTCTATATAATCTAACATTTCTTTTGATGCCCCCCCAGCTTCAGCGATCAAGACTGGATCTATCGATCGGCCCAACTTTGCTCCTTTCCACGCTATGTCATGAGACTTTTCAGTCAACTTGCCAAAATCCATACTTTTATTTTCGTCAATAGATTCATCTAGGCAGATAACCTCTGTTTCTGATAGCCATTCCATGTCTGGCTTCACTTTATTTACAACATAATAAACAGACTCAACATCAAAATAACCTTGGTAGGTATTCTTACCGCTCCTTAAACTCTTCATAATATCATACGCCAAGGATGGGACCGGTCCATTATCCATTTTTATAAATACATCTTCCGAAATCGACGCACCATACCGCACAAGGTGTTTTTGCTCGGCAAAATATAATATTTTAAACAGTTTATGGAAATCACATTGATTATCTAAACTCTCTAAAACATAGAGCATAGAATTGATTACACCGTCAACCTTTTCGTCATTTGTGTCCATGCTAACGTGCTCTATAATTTAAAGATGGCTATTATTTATCAACAATTGGCGCTAAAAACAGCACCCAAAGGATTAAATTCAACCTTTTTAGAATTCCAATCTCGCCAACCGATTTTAGTCAGATTATTCACTTACCTTAATAGACCTTCGATGGTAAGATTTTATGTACAAAGGTACAAAAAATACATATTAGAAAAAATATGGTCTTGCATGTATCTGTAAACAACAAAAAACTTAACTAATTGACATTCATAGACATTACCTATCCACGTAGAGGTCAAAAAAATGAGACTATAAATATTTCACCCTTTCAGGGTTTTAATTTCTTGATTTGAAGCCAATAAGTCGAAAGCCAGCACGTCACCCTTTTGGATTTGAAGAACATTCAACTTCTCTATAGCAATCAATATTTCACCCTTTCAGGGTTCATGTTGTCTAAAACGGACGCGATTTATTATGGATTGGTGGGTTTAAGCATTTACAGTTTGGTAATCAATAGTATGTCGCAACATTGGGTACGAATGCATTATTTTAAGACTTATACGGCTTTGGTTCGACTGCACGGCAGTCGCAGATTCCACGGTTTATGGTTATCCTATAAACGTAAGATCCCGATGGGATCTTTTCGGCAGTGTTTTTCAACCTTATAAAGTATCAATCAAAATCCAATGCAACATTATCCCAGTGGGATAAAACGTCTATAGAAACACCCTCAATAATGCATCCTTGACGATGCCGTAGGTATCGAACAGATAAACAGCAAATCAATCAAAATGATCTCAGCCTTTCAGGGTTTATATCATTAACGGAAGCGATTTGAAATGATGAGTTATGAGGAAATCGATGAGGTGATAAATACGAGGCTATTGGAGGAATAATAAATTATGGTAAGTGACCGAATATTTAAACTTGGTAGCTCCCCATGTTTTTTTGGTGTTTTACCGACTCACAACTATTATAATATTACCGAATAATCAAAACTCCGTGCATTATCATACTCCGTTATTGATAATCATAGTATTTATGATTAGAATATGACTTTTTAACACTCTCCCTTAATCCTTTAAATATGAATCGAGTTGTAATAATTGGCAATGGTTTTGATGTAGCTCATAGGCTTCAAACTAAATATGTGGATTTTGTAAATTACCTGAAACAAGAATTCATTAATTACTTAAATGACTCAGACTTTAATCACAGGTGCTTAAATCATCCACTTTTTCAATTTGGTACTAAAGAAGCAGTTGTAGTAAACAAAAATTCCGATCCAAAGTATTTTTTAACAGAAGAACGGAGCATCGAAACCTGGCAAGATTTAACTAAAATTATACGTTATAGGTATGATACTGATATGTCTACAGGAGTCGTGGTATCGAACAAGAACTTCTTACTAAATTATTCATTTGGTCATTATGAAAAAAATTCATGGGGTGGATTCGAAAATGACTATAAAGATCTTCTTTTGAAACTAAAGGACAACGAATATCTTTTTGGCATATTCGAGTTGCCCATTGAATATACAGTAGAAAAACTGAACGAGGAAATAGGAGAAATTATGAAATTGCTCTATGATTATCTTATTGAAATGGAAAAAAAGAAAGCTGAATTTAGTTCAGAAATATTTGCCAATCTATTTACACCACCTTTGTTTTATTGGGGTTCTAATAATATTGAAAAGCAAAGACATGGTTTGTTCAACACTAACTCCATATACTTGCCCCATCATAAGGAGTACTTTAATTCCGCAAAAGAAAATAATAAACTCAATACGGTTCTCTTTCTAAATTTCAATTATACTTCCACCATAGAACAATATTTACTTACACCAGAGAATAAATTCTATCGTGAACCTTTGCTTAGCCCTGATATTAGAGATACAGTTAAAACATTGATTAGATATATTCACGGAAGTTTAAAAGATAAAGATTTAAGCACTATAATTTTTGGCTACGGGGATGAATTAGGCGAATACCAATCACAACTAGAGAATTCCTCAAATGAATTTTTGAAACATGTAAAATCTGTCCTTTACACCCGAAAGCCCTATTATAGGGAAATGATCGATTTTATAAATTCTGAACCATTTGATATAGTTATTTATGGTCATTCATGCTCTAATACCGACAGGACTTTGTTAAATACATTATTTGAACATGAAAATTGTATTTCAATTCAACCGTATATTCATGATAAAGAGGATCTGTCAATTTACACTAATATATATCGATGCTTTAAAGACAAAACTTTAATGCGATCCAGGGTTGTTGATGCAACAAATACAATATCTATTAAAAATTGATATTATAATTATAGCTCTCTCAATTATTAAATTTAAATAACTCCAATTCAGGCACTTAGACATTCCCTTCGCGGTCACAAGAGCCAGGCTTCGGTTTGACTTTTCTTGTAAATAGGGAGCTATTTCTTTAAAAATTATGTCACCCCTTCGGGGTTTGAAAATCATCTACCTCATGACCTTTCTATAAATATTTCACCCTTTCAGGGTTGCAATTTCTTGATTTGAAGCCAATAAGTCGAAAGCCAGCACGTCACCCTTTCGCAGATTTAGCGGTTTATGGTTATCCTATAAACGTAAGATGCATCTTTTCGGCAGTGTTTTCAACCTTATAAAGTATCTATCAAAATCCATTGCTACATTATCCCAGCGGGATAAAACGTCCATAGAAATACCCTCAATGATGCATCCTTAACGATGCCGTAGGTATCGAACAGATAAACAGCAGACCAACCAATTAGACCGTTGTAAGTATTTAGTCTCCTTTTTGGGACATAGTGTAAGTTGTTGGCCGAAAGCCATTTTTAACTTAGCGGGTCGCCTCGGCTTATAATTATCCCCAAAATTCTTAATTTTAAGAAATCACAAGGTTTCAGCAACTAATCTCTACCTTATCATGAGCCAACTCAGCAAAAACGACATCAAGCAAGAGGTTTTCGACCTATACGACGACTATGCCCACGACCGCATCGATAGGCGACAGTTTATGGATAAGCTTTCTTTGTATGCCGTGGGAGGAATAACGGTGGCTTCGCTGATGGGTTTTATTATGCCCAACTATAAGGAATCGGTGCTGGTGGCGGCCGACGATCCTCGCTTAACCTCCGAGTTTATCCACTACGACTCTCCTAAAGGTGGGAAAAGGATCAAGGCCTTGTTGTCGAAGCCAGCAGGAAATACGGCCAAGCTACCTGGGGTAGTGGTGGTACACGAAAACCGAGGGCTCAATCCATACATTGAGGATGTGGGCCGCAGGGCGGCGTTGGAGGGATTTGTCAGCATCGCTCCGGATGCCCTTACTCCTTTGGGAGGCTATCCGGGCAACGACGATGAGGGGCGCACCCTCCAAAGTAAAAGAGATCGGTACGAGATGCTAGAAGAATTTATGGCTGCCTTTCAGTATCTCAAAAACCATAATGACTGTAACGGTAAGGTGGGGGTGGTAGGCTTCTGCTTCGGCGGGTGGATCGCCAATATGATGGCCGTTAACTTACCTGAACTGTCGGCGGCCGTCCCTTTCTATGGCGGACAGCCCTCTGCCGAAGAAACGGCACAGATCCAAGCCCCGCTGATGCTGCAATATGCCGGCCTAGACAAACGGGTGAATGAAGGCTGGCCTGCCTATGAAGCCGCCTTAAAAGCCAATGGCATCGAACATACGGCTTATTTTTACGACAACGTGAACCATGGCTTCCATAATAATACGACACCTCGCTACGACGAAGCTGCCGCTACCTTGGCTTGGCAGCGGAGCATAGACTTCTTTAAAGAGAAGCTGAAAGGCTGATGTCGGCGACGGGGTATTGGGCGCATGGTATCCATGCGCCCAGAGCGTCATGTGATGAAATAACGGAACCTAGGTTTACTACTAAAAGTTAAATAAAGAAAAAGCTGTAAATTGCGTAGAAAACCAAACCGTCGATTTTTACCTCATACATGCAACCCGGATTAAATTTTACTGCCATCGATTTTGAAACTGCCACAGCGGCGCGTACCAGTGCCTGTTCATTAGGCCTCGTCGTCGTAAGAAATGGACAGATCGTAGAAACTAAAAGTTGGCTGATAAAACCCGAACCATTTGAGATGAACTTCTTTAATGAGCGTATCCACGGGATCAGTCTGGCGATGCTCAAAGACCAACAGAATTTCGGGACGCTTTGGCCTGAAATGGAGCCTTATCTGACCAACCAGACCTTGGTAGCACATAACGCCTCCTTCGATATTGACGTGCTGCACAAGATTACCAAACAGTTCCGGATCAACTTCCGAACCAAGGACCAGTTTTGTACCTATACCTCCTGCAGCTGGTGCTGGCCCGAGCTCGACCGCTTTAAACTCGATCATGTTTCTCGATTCCTAAATATAGACCTTAAACACCACGATGCCTTATCTGACGCCATCGCCTCGGCCCGCATAGCCATAGCCATGGCCCTTAAGATAGAAGCCAAGGACATCCGCACGCTAAAAAAAGCATTCCCCTCCAAACTGCCCAGAGTTTCCAATAGACCTCCAGGTAGCGGATCGAAAAAAACTTTTTGGCAAGCAACCAGCGCTCCTGCCGATTTGTCGGAGCTTCAGTATTCTGGAGCGGGCCTACAGCAGTTGCAATGGAAGGGGAAACGATTTTGCGTAACCGGGACTTTCAAGCAGTTTCCTGACCGTGACCACCTGGTGGAGCGACTGGTAAGCCGCGGGGCTATTCGTCAAAGTTATATTTCCCCTAAAACGCAGATCGTCTTATTGGGCGAAAATGCGGGTCCGGCCAAAGTCCGAAAAATTGTGGAGTTCCAAAAGAGTGGGATCCCTATTTTAGTCTTCCCGGAATCCCACTGCCAGGACTTATGATTTTTGCTCGCCTACTAATCAGACCTAAATCAAGGGAAGTTAGCTAGTTTATCTCGTAATTTTTTAAGTCCCTCCGATCAGGAGCAGTATCGACATTCCGAATACAAAATTCGCCTGATGACAATCAGCAAAAAGAAGCCGGAATGATCAGAGTAGGATAAGTTCTATATCGATTTCAGTATGTTTTCACCCTATTGTTTTCGCTCTGAGAGGTATCCAAAAATCCACTTTGGTGTTTGCATTTTTTAGTCGAAATGCATAGCTTTCCTGAGCGATAACCTCAATGATATGAATCTAAACCGATATTACTTATCCTTTCTACTGACGGTACTGGCATCGAGCCTTATGGCCCATCCAAAGGTCGACTCTACAACCGCTCAGAGGGTAAAACAAATCTATACTGAACTAAAAGACATATACGCTCCCGACGGACGAACGGCTTGGTTCCGACTGGAAGAAATCGGTGAGGATACTTATACTTTAGAGACTACGGAGGTCCTGGGAGGCCAAAAGATGGCCGAAAGAATTCGCACAGAGTCGCCTGGCATTAAGCTCTCGGTAAAGCCCCTCCCCGAGGCAAGCCTAGGAGATAAAACCCTGGCACTCGTCAATCTTTCGGTGGCCAACCTACGGTCTACGCCGAAGCATTCGGCGGAACTGGCCACTCAAGCCTTGATGGGCACGCCATTGGACGTACTTAAAAAGTCGGGAGGGTATTATCTGGTACGCACTCCGGAGGGTTACCTGGCCTGGCTCGATGCCGCAGGCATGACCCTAAAAACTAAGCAGGAGGCGCAAACCTGGCAAAAACAAGACAAGCTGATCATTACAGCCGATTATACCCATGGGTTTACGATGCCAGATAAGCAGTCTCAAAGAGTGTCCGACTTAGTGATGGGCGATATCCTAGTTCGAAACGGAGAGCAAGATGCGTTTTTCAGAGTCACCTATCCCGATGGACGCCAGGGATATGTGGCCAAAGAAATGGTGAAGGACTATAAAGGCTGGTTACAAGGCAACGCCCCCACCCCCGACCATATCATTGCCATTGCCAAAACCATGTTGGGGGTTCCCTATCTGTGGGGAGGCACTTCCGTAAAAGGGGTAGATTGCAGTGGATTTACCAAAACTGCCTTCTTTATGAACGGGGTGGTCATCCCCAGAGATGCTTCTCAACAGGTGTTGGTAGGCGAAGCCATTCCTATTTTAAAAGATGACGCATTGGACGAACAATTGGCTTTAAAAAACCTTAAAAGCGGAGACTTATTATTCTTTGCCGGAGGTAAGGCCCAATCGTCCAATGCGCGGGTAACGCATGTAGCCTTATATTTGGGTGAGGGACAGTTTATCCATGCAGCTGGCACCGTTCGCATTAACAGCATCATAGAGGGTTCTCCAAATTATGACGACTTCCAATCCCGAACCATTGTTGCCGCCCGACGCTATTATGGACTAATTGGCCAACCTGGCATCGGTGCCATGCGTGAGAATCCGGCTTATCAGTAAAAGTAATCCCATAAGCGCTTTTAAAGTTACCAAATGGCACCCCCAGTCTTGAAAATCTACTTGGGAATGCCGTGTTTCCTAAACCTTAAAAATTGCTCATGAAAACCACAATATGCTGGCTGTTATTTTTACTGCCCTGCCTACCCGTTTTTTCGCAAAATTATGACGAATCCCAAGTCGGCACTTTAGCCCTTCCTAAGGTCCTTAAAACCCAAGATGGCCGAGAAGTGACGACTATAAAAGATTGGGAGTCCACTCGTAGACCCGAAATTATTTCACTATTCGAAACGCATGTATATGGCCAAGTACCAAAGACATGGGATAGGGTCATCTTTAAGCTCACGAAAGAAGATAAAAAGGCCATGAAGGGGAAGGCTACCCTGAAGGAGGTAACGATCAGCACCTTCCGAAACCAAGAACAGGTGGACATCCATTTGGTACTGTTTATCCCCAAAAAGGCCAAGAAACCTTCTCCTGCCTTTTTACTCATCAACAATCGGGACCCCAGTAATACCGACCCAACGAGAAAAACCTTGAGCGGATTTTGGCCGGCAGAGCAGATCATAGAAAAGGGGTATGCCATAGCAGCGATACACGTAAGTGATGCCGCACCCGACAATAAGACCGATTATCGCAATGGGGTCTTACGGCTCTATCCGGAACAGCTAACCAAAGACGATGGCATGGCGGCGATAGGAGCCTGGGGCTGGGCCGCAAGCCGGGTAATGGATTACTTCGAAACGGATCCAGACGTAAACGCCCAACAGGTAGGGCTGGTAGGCCATTCGAGGGGAGGGAAAGCCTCTTTATGGGCTTGTGCGCAGGATGAGCGATTTGCCATCTGCTATTCTAATAATTCAGGAAACACCGGAGCGGCGCTTTCTAAAAGAAATTTTGGAGAAACCGTCTTAAAGATCAACACGAGCTTTCCGTATTGGTTTAACACCAACTATAAAAAATACAATGACCGCGAGCAGGACTTGCCTGTGGACCAACATTTGTTAATCGCCACCATAGCGCCAAGGCCTGCCTATATTACGAATGCCTCGGAGGACTTATGGGCCGATCCGAAGGGAAGTTTTATGGCTACCCAACTGGCTGAGGCATCCTATGAGCTCTATGGGTTGAAATCGTCGCTTCCCAATGAGTTGCCAGCCGTTAACACCCCCTTTACTACCCCACCTTTGGGCTATCATATTCGCGAAGGAGCTCATAACCTGACCCCCTATGACTGGGAGCAGTTTATCGCGTTTGCCGATCAACATTATGCTTCTAAAAAGCAAAAATAGATCCCATCGAGTCCTGACCTAATGGGATAATAGCAGGAATGGCCTGTGCATGTTTTCATTACATACACAGGCCATCACCACTAATGAAGCAGGACTATTATTCCAGGCTACGAATGGGTAGCCATAACGGGCGCTTCCACTTTCTTAGGAAACTTTGCTCTCCATTTATCCCCAATACGATCGACGGTGTAATATACCATAGGCACCACAAAGACGGTGAGACAGAGACTAGTAACAAGTCCCCCCACAATTACCCAAGCAAGGCCATTTTTCCACTCACTTCCAGCGGCGGTACTCATGGCGATAGGTAACATCCCTATGGCCATGGCTAGGGTCGTCATCAGAATCGGTCTTAACCGGGTGGTACCCGAGGCGATCAGGGCCGTCCAGGTGCTGTCGCCGGCTTCTTTCCGCTGATTGGCAAAATCCACGATCAGAATCGCATTTTTGGCTACCAGTCCTAGGAGCATAATCATCCCCAAAATGGTAAAGATACTCATCGACGACTTCGTTAGAGCCAAGGCCAGAAATACGCCTAAGAACGCTACCGGAATGGCGAATAGAACCACGAAGGGATAGATAAAGTTATTATAGAGCGCTACCATCACGAGGTACATTAGGATAATAGCTGCCAAAATAGCCATACCCATAGCCCCAAAGGTATCTGCCTGCCGCTCGGCATCGCCACTCCAGCGCAAATCGATACCATCGGGAAGGGGGTGATCTACCAACGACTGCTTGATACCTTCCACCAGCACTCCGGAGGTGATGCCCAAAACGCCGCTTTTGATGGTCACTGAAGTACGGCGGTCCTTACGTTCCAACACACTAGGTCCACTACCTTGTGCTACTGTAGCGAATTGTGAAAGTTTGATAGCCTTACCCTTGTCATTGATAAAGGTGATGTTTTTAACATCATCAACATCTTGTTTGTTAAAGTCATCGAATTTCACTCGGATATCGTACTCGTTATTCCCTACTCTATATTTAGCATCATCGTTGCCAGCATAGGCGTTTTGCATGGTGGCACCGACATTAAAAATGTTCAGCCCTAGTTGACCCATTTTTTCACGGTCCAGATTGACCTCTACCTCCGGATTACCGGCTTCCACACTTAAGCTTGCATTGATCGCCCCAGGCATAGCGGCTATACGGTGTTTTAACTCATCGGCGGCCTTCATCAGCAGCTCCGAATCTTCGGCGTTCAATACGATCTGGATGGGTTCACCAGCATTTACCATACTAACCAAACTAGGGCTCACTTTCACTCCTGCATATTCTTTTGAAATCTGCTGGGCCTTTTCAAGCATTAACTTTTCAGTCGACAGGGCCCTTTCGGTCTTATCGATCAGCGTAACGGTGAGCTCCGACTTATAATCGGAGCCTACTCCTGCTACCAACGAAGAGGTACTACTACCGGCTACATTGCTAAAAACGGTAATGACATCGGGTTGTTTTCGCAAATAATTCTCGATCTCTAAACTGCGCAGGTTATTTTGCTTGACGGTGGTATTTTTATCGAACTCCAATGCCAATCTAAATTGACCTTTATCACTCTGGGTAACGAACTCACTACCAATGATACCCATTTTCATGACCATTCCCACCAATACGAAGAGTGAGAGTGTAAATCCTCCCATAATTAGTTTATGCTGCAGAGTCCACTTTAAGGCGCCTTCGTACCATTTGGTCAGGCCTAGAATTAACTTTTCAAACCAAATCAGCGGTAGGTGTAAAATATTGTTTTCACGTAAAATGGTAACCTTTCCGAACCGAGAGGATAGCCAGGGGGTGAGGGTATAACAAACGAACAGACTCATCAGGGTGGCTACTACGATGGTCAGCGAGAATTGGCGAAGAATCGCCCCTACCACGTTTTGCAATAAACAGAGGGGGCCAAAAACCACTACATCGACCATAGTGATGGCCATGGCTGAAAAGCCAATTTCATTTCGACCATCGAGGGCCGCTGTCCGCTTGTCTTTGCCCATATGCAGGTGTCGGTGTATGTTTTCCAATACCACGATACTATCGTCGACCAAGATCCCAATCACCAAAGAGAGCGCCAAAAGGGTCATCAGGTTGAGCGTAAAGCCAAACAGATACATGGCGATAAACGTGGAAATAAGGGAGGTAGGAATGGCTACCAAGACGATCATGGAGTCTCTAAAGCTATGTAAAAACAGCAACATGATAGCCGAAACTAGTATGATGGCAATAAATAGGTCGTGCCCTACTCCATTGGCAGCTTCCAGTGTGTAATCGGCCGAGTCGTCGGCAATAATAAATTGCACTCCTTCACCGGCATATTTCTCCTGTATTTTACCAATTTTGTCTTTGACTTGGGCGCTGATCTCAACGGCATTCGCACTGCCTTGTTTTTTGACCAATAGACCAATGGCATTCACTCCATTGTATCGGAAGATAGATGCAGGGTCTTTGACGATATCCGCTACCGTGGCTACCTCACTCAACTTGATGGGACTCCCAGCACTCGGCAAGGCTATGGTCAAATCATTGAGCTGGTCGACCGAGGTAAACTTCCCCGACAATCGAACGGTCATCTGCCCATTGGTTTCGGACTTCACTTTCCCCGCTGGGAACTCTATATTGGCATTATTGATGGCTTGGGTAATGTTGAGGATGGATAAGCCATAATAATCCAGTTTATCCTTTTTTACATTGACTTGTATTTCCCTCTCTTCGCCTCCAATGAGGGTAATCTCACCCACTCCACCGATTTGTTGAAGCTGGGGAAGGATTTCATTCTCCATCATATCGTAGAAGTTGGGGCCACTTAGGTTGGAAGTAACGGCCAACTGCATGATGGGGGCATCGCTAGGGGTTACCTTGGAGATATTGGGGGTCTTAACATCACTAGGCAGGTCGCTCATGATGTTATTGAGCTTTCGCTGCACTTCTTGTTCCTTTTCGTTAATAACCGTCCCGCTTTGAAACTCGGCGGTAATAATGGAATTACCTTCCATAGATTGGGCGGTAATGGTCTTAATACCATCGACACCACTGAGCACATCTTCAATTTTTTTGGTAACGGTCTGCTCCACATTGACGGGAGCCGCTCCAGGGTATTGGGTAATAACGACCAGGGTCGGCTGGCTCATTTCGGGCAACAGCTCATAGCTCAGCAAGCTGTAGCAAAAGAGCCCCCCTCCAAGTAGTATCGTAAAAATCACGATAATCAAAGAGGGCCGTTTGATTGATATTTCAGTTAATGACATCCTATTCTTGTTTTATCAATTATAATAATTCTTCCAGACCTTCAGCCTATCCTTATTTTACTACCATTACTCGAACACCTTCTGATAGATTGACCAACCCACCCGAAACGACCACATCGCCCTCTTGTAACCCTTTAAGAACCTGGATGCGTGTCTCATTGCCTGTCCCTAGCTCTATGTCCCGTAATCTGGCCACACCTTGGTCTATTACATATACTTGTGGCTTCAAAGTAGTACCAAACAAGGCGGCCCGAGGGATGGTCAGGGCCTGGTTCGCCACGGCGTTATTCAAAGAAATGGTACCATACATCCCGGCTTTCAGTGCATACTTTGGGTTAGGTACAAGGATTTTTACCGTAAAATTATGCGCATTGTCCGCCTTCGAGGCTATTAAATCCACCTTGCCCTGGAAAACTTCTCCTGGAAAAACATCGGTTGTAACATTTATTCTCTGACCGTTTTTGAATTGAGATAGACTGTTCTCTGGAACGTTGACTACCAATTTCAAAGCGCTGTTGTCGGTAAGGGTGGCCATGGCCATGCCTGGAGAAACGATGGCCCCCAAATCGAAATTCCGTGTCGTAACGATCCCTCCAAAAGGAGCCGTGATTCGGTACTGGCTGATCTGCTTCTTGAGGAGATCGATTTGGCCCTTGCTGGTCAAAATATCCGTTTTAGCCCTGTCGAGCTGAAGTTGCGTAATACCCGAAACGGCTTGCTCATACCGGTTAAGGGTATTGACGGCAATATCGTAGTTGGCTTGAGCCGATCTTAATTGTACCTGTAGCAGTTCGTTGTCGAGCTGAGCGATGAGTCCCCCAGCACCAATACGACTCCCTTCTTCTACATTGACTTTGATCACCTTTCCAGCAGTTTCCGAACCTATGGCCACCTCTCTGTTGGGTTCAAATGACCCTGTAAATGCGGTAGTCTGATCGAAAAGGGCAGGAGACACCGTATCGGCCTGGACGGTCACCGCAGCATTTACCTCCGGATGATAGACCTTGGCTTCCACCTCTTCTTTATTCTTGGTCAACGTAAAGGCCACCATCGTTACCAATGCTCCAGCTACTAATAGGGCTAGAATGATTTTCGTCGCTTTATTCATTATTTTGTAAATTTAATATCCTTGGTTTATAATAGTTTCAAAGAAGATGGATCAAGGTAATAAGGTACCCTGTGCCTTTTTAAGACTCATTTCTGCCTGCTTGAAATTGATGAGAGCGGTAACAAAATTGGTCTGTGCGTTTTGGAGCTCGGCAGTGGTATTGATCACATCACTTACCCGCACGATCCCACTTTGGTATTGTTGGTTGATATCGGCCATCACTTTCTGAGCCAATGCCAGGTTGCGTTTCTGACTTTGATAGGTAATCAGATTGCTCCTCAAATCGGCATGGGCGTTGGCAACTTCCTGCTCGTTATTCTGCAAGATCTGCTTGGCCTGAACATCGATCTTCTGAAGCTCTATTTGCTTTTGCTTCGCTTGGTATTTGATATTGAAACCATCGAAAATAGGTACACTAAATTTCAACCCTATTGAAGAAGCCGGGTAAAATTTGCCATTTATATTCTTAAATGGATTGGCATCGCTCTGAAATCCAGAATAGCCGTAATTGGCATATAATGATACGATGGGCTTGTACCCTGCTTTAATATTTTGATACTCTAGGGTCATCAACTTCTTATTCTGTAACAGCTGCAAATAATTGGTCTTCTCTAGCGCATCAAATCCATTTTCTGGCATAGCTCCGACTTCGTCTTCCTGAAAGGGAACCACTCGAACGGTCTCCTCTAAAGGCATATTCATCAATACTTTGAGGAGGTTGTAGTATTTCTCCTTACTGTTCTGCAGATTCTCCAAATTGGCCTTGGTGTTGTCGCGTGTCACGGTAAGCCGATCCACATCGGTCTGAGTCGCTAGCCCAGCCTGTAATTGTTGGGTGGTTGTGGCCAATAATGCCTCCGTGTTCTCCAAGCGCTGTAGGGTTAGTTCCTCCTGCTTGTCCAATGACTGTATATTATAATAGGTAGCCCCCACATTATAAACCAGGTCTTCCTGACTGCTGCGTACCTGAAGCTGATTGCCCGCAACGAGCACTTTGGCTGCCTTTAACCCAATAACCGCCGAGGCATTGTAAATATTTTGAGTAAGACTAACCGTGGCCGTCTTCACCTGCGACACACCCAAACGCGCCGGAATATAAGTCCCTGAGGGCCCTCCAAAGGTTTCTGAAGGGATGACCGAGGTCTGAACCTGCGGGGAATATTGATAAGAGCCGCTGGCATTAAGATTGGGCAATAAGGCGCTATAGGCCTGCTGAACAGAGGCATTGGTTTTTTCCAGGTCTAAGGCATCTGCCTGAAGCTGTAGGCTCTGCTGGAGGGCCAAATTGGTGCATTCTTCCAGGCTATAGCTTCTCTGGGCGTGGAGGGTACCAAAGCCTCCGAATAGGAATCCAAAAGCCACTAAGAACGGGTATTTTTTCATTATCTTTCTGTACTTTTTTGTTAAATGTTAATGTCTGACAATTTTGTCGAAATAAGGGCAAAAAAATAGTTATGCTTTAAATGCGGTTTCTAAGAAGCTCAAAATAAAGGCTTCTCTCTGGCGTAAAAGATCCATATAGGCCTCATCGGAAAACTTGAGCATCTTCTTGATCATGGCCATACCCGTGAATGGAAACATACACACCGATAATAAGGTAATAAATATTTGATGTGGGTCTCCTTTAAGTTCTCCTTTACGCACAGCCTCCTCAATGGGGACTATAAAATGCTCATGCATATTGACCGGAATGGTTTTCAAAAGTACCTCCGCAATAAAATCAGGGTTGTTATTGAACTCATTCAGCATAAACAAATCGAACTCTGGATTTCTTAAGGCACTTTTCATATAGCTAGAGGCAAAATTTCTCATACGCTCCACTATAGGCACTTCGCAAGGGTCAAATTGTGTCACCCGTCTTTCGGTTTCCGAAAAGAAATCTTTCATGACCGTAGAAAAGAGCTTTTCCTTGCTTCTAAAATAATAGTGCAAAGCAGTTCTACCAATTCCCGATTCATCGGCAATTTCCTGTAAACGGGCCCCATCATAACCCTTTCGGAAGAACACTTTTTTAGCGGCCTCGATGATAAGTGCTTCAGTATCTGTACTTTCTTGATCCAACATAACTGTTTGACATTTTTGTCGAACACAAATATCAAACTTCTTTTTGGAAAAAGAAAGTAAAATAGGGTAATCAGGGATTATTTTTTGAGAAAGGATTGGTGTAGATTGGTGGATTCGTGGCTAGTAACCTTTCCAGCCACGAATCCCACGAATCTCACGAATGCTTCCACCCGACCCCTATCCTCATTTCGTGGCCAGAATATCATTCCTACTCTAGCGTAAATATTCACTATTTTCACAATAGAATCGACGCTGAATTAGCTTTAGGTAAAAACGACCAGCACAGTGACCAATCGCTATGATAAAAAAAACACTATTACTCTTACTATTATTATGGGCAGGGGTCATTCAGGCCCAAAAGCGCCATACGACCGTATCCATTCGCAGCGAAAACTTCTACATCAACGGTAAAATAACCCTTCAGGGAAAGTCCTACCAAGGAATGAATTTGGAAGGCTTACTACCCAACTCCAGGATGGTGCAGGGTATATTTGACGACACCAACCCCGAGACCAAGCACCAGTGGAAATATGCGGACACTGGCGAATGGGATCCCGACAGAAACACCCGGGAGTTTGTTGAAGCCATGGAGATATGGAAGAAAAAAGGACTGTTAGCCTTTACCGTCAACCTTCAGGGGGGAAGTCCTTACGGTTATTCCAAGAGCCAGCCCTGGCACAATTCGGCCATTCGGCCCGACGGGACCCTGGACGATGCTTATATGAAAAGGCTAGAGAAGATCCTCACCCGGGCCGACCAACTCGGAATGGTAGTCATATTGGGTTATTATTATTTCGGGCAAGACGGGCGTATCGTCGATGATCGAGCCATAGAGGAGGGGGTCAAAAACACAACCAATTGGGTACTAGACAAAAAATACGAAAATGTAATCGTAGAGATTGCCAACGAATGCAACATCAACTACAAGACCCATCCCATTTTACAGCCTCAGCAAACCGTTACGCTCATTGATTTAGTCAAGTCCATCCAACGAAAAGGGCGGCGGCTACTGGTATCGACCAGTTTCTCGGGCAATTTCATCCCTACCGACGAAGTATTAGCCGCCAGTGATTTCGTGCTCGTCCATGGCAATGGCGTAAAGCAACCTGAAAGAATCGAGGAGATGGTGAAGATCATTAGGGACAAGAAGACCTACAAAGGCCAGCCGATCGTATTCAACGAAGACGATCATTTCGATTTTGACAAGCCCTATAACAACTTCATTGCCGCCACCAAGGCGCATGCTTCGTGGGGGTATTTCGATTATCGCATGAAAGACGAGGCCTATCAGGACGGGTATCAAAGTGTACCCGTTGACTGGGGAATAGACAGTCCGCGAAAAAAGGCATTTTTTGATCTTTTACAAAAAATGACCCAAGGTTCTAAGCATTAAGGATACGACTCCTAGTCACCCAACTTATCTAAACCCCTATGCGTTTTCTTACCATCACTTTTCTGATCCTATTAGGCATGTCTTTGCGTACCTATGCGGAACAAAAGCGAGATCTCCTTCAAAATAAAGCCAGTTTACAGGCCGTAAAAGCGGCCTTGGTAGCCAACCAAGACTGGGTACCCTACCCAGCCTATGCCGACCGAGCGGGATGGGAACAACTATCTGGCAGCTATCGGGAGCATCAAATTCAGAATGGTGAGAAATATCTTAGTTATGAGTGGAGGGTTATCAAGGCCACCGACTATTTGGAATTCGAGAAAAGCGGCTCTCGTACCATTATGGAAAGCCCTATGTTTTCGAACAGCAATGTACTAAGCAGCCTAGTACTGGCCGAATTATGTGAAGGCAAAGGTCGGTTTATAGACCAGATCGTCAATGGAACCTGGTACTTCATGGAGTTGACCTCCTGGGCTTCCTCGGCACATTTAGTCTCGGCGCAGCGGAATAGACGTGCCCTACCCGATTTTCGCGAACATATTATTGACCTTGGAGCCGGTGACATGGGATCTTTGTTATCCTGGATACATTATTATTTCAAAGAGTCCTTCGACCGGGTCGACCCCAGTATTTCGGCTCGGCTTGAGCAGTCCATAAGAGAGAGAATATTAGATCCATATATGAACCGGGATGATTTTTGGTGGCAAGCCATTCATTTAAGGCCAGGAGGCAACGTCAACAATTGGAATCCGTGGTGTAATTTCAATGTGTTAATGAGCTTTATGCTTATAGAGAACGACCCTCAAAAACGAGCCGAAGGCGTATACCGCACCATGGTCTCTGTCGATCAGTTCATCAACCACAACCACGACGACGGCGCTTGTGAAGAAGGCCCGTCCTATTGGGGGCATGCTGCGGGCAAAATGTATGACTACTTACAGGCACTCAGCTATGCCACTGCGGGCAAAATTTCCATTTTCGACCAACCATTAATCAAGAATATGGGAGAATACATCGCCAACACCTATGTAGGCGACGGGTGGGTGGTCAATTTTGCCGATGCCTCTGCACAGGGAGGGGGCGATGCCAGCCTCATTTATCGATATGGAAAAGCCGTGGACAGCAAGGCCATGATGCATTTTGGCGCCTATTTGGATGCCAAAAACGAGGAGAAGTTCCTCACTGCGGGAAGGGATCTATTTAGACCAATGGAAGAGATGAAATACAAAAATGCCTTGATGACGACTACCCCAGCACTACCCTCCTACGAGGCGGTGTGGTATCCTGAGACCGAGTTTTTGTATATGAAAAATGAGTCCGGATTATTCTTCGCATCAAAAGGTGGTTTCAATGCTGAAAGCCACAACCATAACGACATGGGTACCTTTTCTTTATATCTTGACCATCAGCCGGTGTTCATCGACGCTGGAGTAGGGACCTATACCCGGCAGACATTCAGTAACGAGCGCTATACCATATGGACCATGCAGAGCGACTATCATAATGTACCGAAGATCAACGGAGTATCGCAGCAAGATGGGGCGCAATATCGATCCAAAAATGTCCAGTTCGATGCGCAGAAAGGGATTTTTAGTCTCGACCTAGCTGGCGCATATCCCGCCACTGCCGCCGCACAATTTTGGAACAGGACCTACCAATTAGCAAAAAAGGGAGGGCTCACCATCACCGATCAGTTCAGCCTCACGGAGGCCAAAGCACCCAATGAAATCAACTTTTTGGTATGGCAAAAGCCAGATCTATCGCAGCAGGGGAAAATAACACTCCAGGTAGGCAGTAAAACCGTTGAGATGGGCTATAACCCCAAGCACTTTACCAGCAAGACTGAAACCATTGAGCTACCCGACCCCCGACTATCGAGAGTATGGGGGGAGAGAATTTATAGAGTAAGTCTTATAGCCAATAAAGTAGCAAAAAAGGGGAGTTACAACTTCGATATTCAAATACAAGAGTAAGTAGTCAATTAGGGGGATAAGCATCTAAAAACAGATACTTATCCCCTATATTTCAGTTCAAAATCAGGGGCATATTGCTTTTCCCGCCCATGATCACGATTTTAGCATTAGGCGACTTAGCCAACTCCTTCTGAGCGTTAATCATCTCATATTGCAGCTGACGGTCGGTAAGGCTTTGGGCGATGATCGTCTGGTAGTCGGCAATCCCTTGTGCCTCTACCCGCATTCTTTCGGCCTCCTGCTTTTCCTTTTGCAGGACAAACTCCATTTTTTGGGCATCTTGCTCGGCATTAATCTTTGACTCAATGCTCTTCTTTACCGACTCTGGCAGATTAATATTTCGTATCAAAAGCTGCTCCAAGATCAGCCCTCGATCTTTAAAGTCCTTGTCTATAGACTTATAAATGCGATCTTGGAACTCGTCCCTACGTTTGGAGTACAAGGACACGGCGTCGTAATAAACGGCATTATCTCTTATTCTTGTTCTAGTGACAGGGCGGACAATCTTATCTTTATAGTCGGTACCGATATCCTTAAAAATTGACGGGGCGCTAGATGGGAGAACTTTATAGAGGACCGTCAAGTCTATAACCACCTCAAGTCCATCGGCCGAAAGCACCCTTATGGCGTCATCGCCACTTAGTTCTCCTTCATTGGTGATGGCCGCCATGGTGTAGTTCTGTGTTTTAGTATCGAAAACGGCTACCGTTACCAGTGGATTTACTAGGTTAAGTCCATTTTCGAGCACCCGGTCACTTACTTTGCCAAACAAGGACTGTACCCCAATGGTCCCTGCGTCGATCTGGCGGATACTGGCGGTAAGGCCACCGACGAGCACCAGAGCCACGCCTACTATTTTCATATAGCGGGTATATTGGGCGATATTTCGGTCAGAAGATTGTAATACATAGCCGGTGATGAGGATCAACAGGCCGATAGTTAGGAAAAACATAGGGAGTCAGTTGGTTGATTACTCCCTAATTTACGTAATATAAAGGTAAAAGACAGGCAGCAGGCCCCATTGTTTATATTAAATTAATTTTTTGTATAAAAAATTAAGGACTAAAACGAGTGGGCTGCCAGAGGCTAAGCGGGGAAGACACCTCCCCTATAGGGTCAAACAGAAGCCCTACCAATCTACCAGAATAGTGGTGAAGGGTGGGCAGGAGAAGCCCCCTGCCCTTTCGGCTATTTTTTTTCTATCCCCGCCAGTATCCGGCCAATATCATTGGCCTTGGTCATATAGTCCAAGCTTATTTCGGTTTCCCCTTGGTCGATAGCGGTTTTAAACTTTTTCAACAAGGCGATATAATCACCTAGTGCCTTAGAAACGTTCTTCTGATTTTGGGCAAAAATAGGTGCCCACATCTGAGGCGAACTTTTTGCTAACCTAACCGTCGAAGAGAAACCAGTGCTCGCCATATCAAAAATCGCTTTTTCGTCCCGCTCCTTATCCAACACCGTCAGGCCTAGAGCAAAAGAGCTAATATGACTCAAATGCGATACATAGGCCAGGTGATGGTCGTGCTCTTGGGGGTTCATATAATGGATTTTCATTCCTATATCCCTCAAGAAAGCCTCTACCAGCATTAAGCAATCCCTATCCGTTTTATCACGTCCACAGATAATTACATTTTTGTCGGTCAGCAGTTCGGCAAAAGCAGCTCCTGGCCCCGAATTTTCGGTACCGGCCATAGGATGCACCGCTACAAATTGTTTCCGATTGGGGTGGCCATCAACTATCTCGCAGACCAGTTCTTTGGTCGAGCCTAAGTCCATGATGGTACGTCCTTCTGGAATTTGATCCAGAAGGGTGGGCAATAGTTTACCGATGGTATCTACGGGGGTTGCCAGCACATTGAGCTCGGCCATTTGCAAGGCATCTTCTAAGCTGACGATTTCATCGACAATGCCCTTGGCCAGTGCTATCTTCTGGTTAACGATGGAAGTATCCACGCCAACAAATTTCACCAGCGGGTATTTTTTCTTGAGACTCAGGGCAAAAGACCCGCCTAAGAGCCCTACGCCTATTATACTGATAATCATGCGATTATTATTTTCAAATAAATCCAATAATTTTATAAATCTCTGTCTAGCTTTTCAGACGATCAACAGCCTCCCATATGCGTTCTTTGGGCATACATAAGGAGAGTCGGATGTAGCGCTGGCCTTTGGGGCCGAAAATAAAGCCAGGAGCAATAAACACATGCTTCTCTACGAGCAGTCGGTTAACCAACTCCTCTGCCGATGACACCGACTCGGGCAACTTCCCCCAGAGGAACATCCCTTCCTGGCTCTTGTCCCAGCTACAACCCAAGGAAGTCAAGAAAGCTTCCGCCGCTTCAAGTCGACCTTGGTATACTGCATTGCGTGCCTGATGCCACTCGGCATCGTTCTGAAGTGCCACAATAGCAGCTTCTTGCATGGCCCAAAACATACCAGAATCCACATTGCTTTTTATTTTGAGCACAGCATCGATATAGGATTTGTCGGCTGCCAGCCAACCCATTCTCCAACCCGCCATATTATGCGACTTACTCATAGAGTTGAGTTCGATCGCCACTTCTTTGGCCCCTTCTATAGCAAGAAGGCTAATAGGAGCCTTTTTGTTCAACACCAGGCTGTACGGATTATCATGGCAAAGTAAGATGCGGTGTTTTTTTGCAAAAGCTACTGCCCTTTCAAACAATGGTACTGTGGCCGGGGCTCCAGTAGGCATATGGGGATAGTTCATCCATATAATTTTCGTCTTGGGACTCACCAAACTTTCCATCCGTTCCCAGTCGGGCTGCCATCCTTCATGCTCCAGCAAAGGATATTCCTTCACTACCGCTCCCACCATCTGGCTTACAGCACGGTAGGCAGGGTAGCCCAGCTCGGGTACTAACACCTCGTCGCCAGGGTCCAGAAACGTCAACGACACATGGGTTATTCCCTCTTTAGAGCCGATTAGAGGCAATAGCTCAGCGGCAGGGTTCAGCGTTACTCCATAAGTACGACCATAATAAGATGCAATGGCCTCCCGATAGGAAGGAGTTCCGATATAAGATTGATAACCATGTGCCTGTGGTTTCAAGGCGGCATCGGCCAAAGCCTGGATGGTCTCTTCGGATGGCATCATGTCGGGATTCCCTATTCCTAGGTTAATCACGTCATGCCCATTTGCAATCAAATTGCGCACCTCGGCCAGCTTTACTGAAAAGTAATATTCAGTAGTCTGGCGGGTTCGTAACGCTGTTTCAATAATCATTGATTAAAATAAATTTATGGTATTTTCAACCTTCAAAAATGGGGCGCAATTTACGACTTTTATAGCCAACACATTACTACCCATCCTATTTTGAACATAAGAAAGGTCAATTAAAGCTTTGGTGTCATTTTTAAAGGCGAAAAAAGGGCCTTCAACCCAAATTCAAGTAACTTAGCAGGATGAAAATAAAGCTACTATTTCTGACCGTACTCAGCGTCATGGCTGCCTGCAGCAAGCCATCGGAGGAGCTGATGATAGCCACGGCCGCCAATGTGCAGTATGTAATGAATGATATTAAAGCCGAATTCGAGAAAGAGTCGGGCAAGAAAGTTCAGATCATCGTAGGCTCCTCCGGAAAGCTTACCGCTCAAATACGAGAAGGGGCCCCTTTCGATGTTTTCGTATCGGCCGACACCAAATACCCTGAAGAGATCTATAAACAGGGAGGCTCCGATCGGGCACCACAAGTCTATGCACGTGGAGCACTCGTGCTGTGGAGTAAGAACCTCCCTACCGAAGGCTTGGATTGGAACAGGCTGAAAGAGGATAACATCCACAAAATAGCCATTCCCAACCCCCAAACCGCCCCCTATGGTGAAGCCGCCCTACAGGCTTTAGAAAAAACGGGACTGATGCCGGCCATTAAAACCAAATTAGTATATGGAGAGAGTATCGCCCAAACGGCACAATACATCACCTCCGGATCGGTAGACGTCGGCTTCAATGCCCTCTCCATCGTCTTATCTTCCAATATGAAAGACCAGGGCCACTTCACTCCTATCGACACCGCCCTCTATGCCCCCATCCAGCAAGCGGCAATCCTACTCAGGCATAGTGAAAACTCCCTTAAAAAAGCCAGCAGCGAGGCCTTTTATGAATTCTTGTATTCGGAGCGAGCACAGCAAATTTTCAGAAAATATGGATATAGGTAAATATAAAAATACAACCATTCGTTCTTGACATCAATTTAAGCCCATTGATTATGATGGATTGGCAACCCCTCTGGCTTACCTTTAAGCTGGCTAGTATCACTTCTATAATGCTCCTTTTTCTAGCTACTCCCCTGGCCTATTGGCTGGCCTTTGGCCGATTTAAAGCCCGGGGCTTGGTAGAAGCACTTATTGGAATGCCCTTGGTACTACCTCCTTCGGTTATCGGATTCTATCTGCTACTTGCTTTTAGCCCCTCTCACTGGTTCGGTGCTTGGATAGAAAGTGTCTTCGGTATCCGATTGGTTTTTTCATTCCCTGGCTTGATAGTAGCCTCGGTCATCTATAGCCTCCCCTTCATGGTATATCCCATACGAGCCGGATTGCAGGCCGTACCACAGTCCTTAGTCGACTCTTCCTACATCTTAGGTAAGGGACCTATTGAAACATTTTTTCGGATCTTGCTACCTAATAGCAAACCTGCCCTTTTAACCGCCTTCGTGCTCACCTTTGCCCATACGGTAGGTGAGTTTGGCGTCGTACTCATGATAGGAGGAAACATCCCTGGCGTCACCAAAGTGGCTTCGGTCGCGATTTATAATGAAGTAGAGGCCTTAAATTATTCTATGGCCAACCAGTATGCCATGGTACTATTCTTCATTTCATTTATCATTCTTCTTTTTGTTTATTCCGTCAACAACCGACTACTCCGTGTGCGCAAATAAGCTTGAAATAGACCTACAACACAGCCTACAAACCTCTGTGGGCACCATGTCCATGGCCATTGCCCTTTCCATTCCTAAGGGCGAGCGACTGGCCATTACGGGTCCATCTGGAGCTGGAAAAACCACCCTGCTCCGACAAATAGCGGGGCTTTCACATCCTCAGCGAGGCACCATCATTCAGAATAGCCAGGTATGGCTCGACAGTTCCCAGGGCATCTTTATGCCCCCTCAAAAAAGAAATATTGGTTTCGTTTTTCAGGACTATGCTCTTTTTCCACATCTTACGGTAATTCAAAACCTCTCCTATGGACTTCCAAAAGGGAAACCTACCCCTATCGTCGATAGATTCCTGCGCCGTATGGAGCTGTCTGCCCTGGCTCACCGCCGCCCCAGCCAGCTCTCGGGTGGTCAGCAGCAGCGGGTGGCTCTGGCAAGGGCGCTGGTGCGAGAGCCTGAGTTACTCTTACTCGACGAACCCTTGTCGGCCTTGGATTCCGACATGCGCCATAGCCTTCAAAACTTATTATTGGAGCTACAGCATGAGCAGGGTTTCACCATGATTCTAGTAACGCATCATCTAGGTGAAATCTTTAAAATGGCCCAAAGCGTCGTACAATTAAACCATGGTCAAATTACCGCCTCAGGTAGCCCAGTGGAGGTATATCCAAAACGAGCCCTGCCTGCCGATAGTCTTACCCTTTACGGTGAAGTATTAATTATCGAAATACAGGATGATCACCTGAGGCTATTGGCATGGATCGACCATCAAGTTCGTGAACTCAAACTCCCCTTGGAGTATCGGGCTCAGCTTCAGTTAGGACAGGCTTTCACCCTGACCTACCAGCATCAGCAAGCGGTGCTCGCACCTTTATAGTCCCTGTTATGAGCTACAGGACAACATGCTACACCCTACCTTTTGCCGTGCCCATTCGGGGCGTTTGGCAAACCATCGCTCCTGATCAGGCTGTTCTGAATAAGGCGCTTGTAGCAGCTGGTACAGATCCTCAACTACCGTAAAATCCCCTCCCTCGGCGGCATCTATAGCCAGTTGTGCCATATAATTGCGGAGGACATATTTAGGGTTAACGGCATTCATAGCCAACATTCTTTCCGTGTCGGTCAGGGTTTCGTGCTTCAAGCGATCCTGATATTGAACAAACCAACTTCGCCAATCCGATCGAAGCGCCTCATCCAATTCCTGTGGCTTATAGAAAGCCTGGGCTACAGGCTCCAAAAAAGCATCTCCATCCTCTAGGACATTGTCCTTTTTCACTTTAGACAATCCCCTAAAAAACAGAGTCATGTCAGTCTCCGTTCTTTGAAGTAGCCCCTCCAGACTTTCTAACAAGTCAATATCCTCGGTCCGATCCATTTGTAAGCCTACCTTAGCCAGCATCATGGCATGGTATTGCGTGGCATAGTCCACACGATACTCCTCCAAAATAGCCTCCATGGCGGGTATATCTTCTATCAGTGGGTATATGGCATTGGCTAGTTGATATAGGTTCCATAAACCTATGTCGGCCTGTTGTCCAAAGCGATAGCGCCTGTGCTGACGATCGGTGGTATTGGGCGTCCAATGATGGTCATAGCCTTCTAGCCAACCATAGGGTCCGTAGTCGATCGTTAGCCCAAGAATCGACATATTGTCGGTATTCATGACGCCATGCACGAACCCTACCCTTTCCCAATGCACGATCATCTCCACCGTCCTTTGGCAAACAGCCTTAAAAAAAGACAAATATCCTGCCTTTCCTTCCGGCGTAATTGAGGGAAAAAACTGTTTGATAGAATAGTCGGTAAGTTTTTTTAAATTTGGAATGTCCTGTCGGGAGGCAAAAATCTCGAAATTCCCGAATCGGATAAAGGAAGGCGACACCCTACATACCACCGCACCGGGTTCATAAGCCGCATTGCCATCATACAGCATATCTCTTAAGACCCGATCGCCGGTAAGCATTACCGATAGGGAACGTGTGGTAGGGACGCCTAAAGCAGCCATGGCTTCGCTACATAGGTGTTCCCGAATAGACGACCGTAGCACCGCCAGGCCATCTGCCGAACGCGAATAGGGCGTGGCTCCCGAGCCCTTTAGCTGTACGGCCCATTGACGCTCGTGGTGGTGGACTTCGAACAGATTAATGGCTCTACCGTCCCCCAACTGCCCCGCCCAGTTTCCAAACTGGTGGCCTCCATAACACATGGCATAAGGATGAGTACCTGGCAAGACTTTGGAACCAGAAAACACCTGTAAAAAGTCTTCTGAGCCCATATCCTCTCCCGTTATTCCTAACAACTGAGCCACTTCAGCGGAGGCATGTACCAGTTGCGGTGCAGTCGGCATCCTCGGTGACACATAAGAAAAAGCCGCCATATTCACTTGTCGCCTACTGTTATTCGTATTGGTATCGGCAGGAAGCTGCCGATTATAGGTATCATTAATTTCCAGTTTCATCCTTGTATGCCCTTGTCAGGTCTTGTTTTCGGTTCACCACCGACCCATACCTGTTTGGGGGGCATGGGCTTATAAATAAATTACTTACTCCTAATAAAACCAATTCAAGCATCTTAGTTCCCTATCAGGATCGGATGTTCCTTCCGCAGCTGTCCGTAGATTTGAAAAGGTAATAATCCAAAATTAGTCCTATCCATTAGGTAATTTTCACCCCAAATAGCCTTTTATTATAAACATTCAACTTTTCAATTATTCAAATCATGTATCGAATTCTTAGGATCCTAGTGGTGGCTATCCCATTGCTAGCCATGAAACAAGACAAACCCCTTAGGGTCATCTTCTTTGGCGACTCCATCACACAAGCGGGTGTAAAACCCCAGGGTTATATTACCAAAGCAGGTGAGATGTTAGGCTCAAAAGGGTTAGGTGCACAGTATGAGTTGATGGGAGCCGGTATAGGCGGCAATAAAGTATATGACCTTTACCTCCGAATGGACGAGGATGTGTTGGATAAAAAGCCCGATGTCGTATTTATCTACGTTGGTATCAATGATGTATGGCATAAGGCTTCGTCTGGTACCGGCACCGACCCCGACAAGTACGTTAAGTTTTACGAAGCCATTATCAAAAAACTGAAGGCGCAAAACATCCGAATCATCCTTTGTACGCCTTCCGTGATTGGTGAGAGAAACGACAATTCTAACCAGCAAGACGGGGACCTCAATCAATATAGCAAGCTCATACGTGACCTTGCCGATCGGAACAACCTTCAGCTATTAGACCTGCGTAAGGAATTCCAGGATTATTTATCCGCGAACAATCCCGAAAACAAGGAAAAAGGTATTCTCACCTCCGACAGGGTGCATCTTACCGAGGCTGGAAATACTTTTGTAGCCGAAAAAATGGTAGAAGCACTTCTCAAGAAGTAGGCAAACAAACCCGGGGCCTGAAACTATAGTTTCAGGCCCCGGGTGTACTTTAATATTAGGTACTAGCTATTCCCAAAGGTTATCAGGATATTTATGGTCCGCATGAAGGGCCGATAACGCTGCCTGCACCTTAGGTTTATCCTCCGGATACGTTACTCCAAACCAATCGGAAGTAGAACGAAAGACGCGACAATCGCCCAAACCTTTCTGTATCATATGAGTCATCACAGTAGGAATATAAAACTCCGCCTTGGGTGAATCCATATTCTCTTTGGCATAAGTTTTAAACAAATCCTCTGTGATTGGGAACATAGAAGGCTTAAAGCCCCAGAAGTTCATAGAAACGGGTGTTTCTGGAGCCAATTCTGTTAACACTTCATTTTCTTCAAAGTATATTTTTCCATCTTTTGGAAAAATTTTGGTGCGTTCTGTTACAACTTCCAGATTTTGATCCTCCCGCTCCACACATATACCTCTAGAAACCGTTCCATTTTCAGATAGTGTCCGTTTTAGCTCATAGCCAATCATGGCGTGTTGCTTATCATTAGTATCGGTTGACAAAAACTCCGCCATGGTTTTAAATGCGTCATAACCATAAAAATCGTCAGCATTGATCACCGCGAATGGGGTGTCGGTCTGCTCCCAGGCGCATAATGTGGCATGACCTGTCCCCCAAGGTTTTACACGCTCTACCTTACCTAGTTCGGTAGGCATATACGACTGTACCCCTTGAATGGCGAAATCAAAATCAATTTTACCCTTCAACTTCGAAGCAAATAATTCAGCGGCTTGATCCTTGATTTCTTGTCGTACAATGAATACAACCTTTCCAAAGCCACTGCGAATAGCATCATACAAGGAATAATCGATGATTGTTTCTCCATTGGGGCCAAACTGATCCAATTGTTTGATACCACCGTAACGGCTTCCCATGCCTGCGGCAAGAATTAATAGTGTTGGTTTCATGAAATGAGAATGCTTTGATACTACCACCCCCTTGGATGGCTAAACATGGTCGAGAGACAACTAAACATTTAGTTCTACTCATGATCACGGGACAAATTAATAATTTTCTGCCCTTTAATAGAAACGCACCGTGGTCCCCACGGTGCGTTTCTATTAAATAAATATTTTTAATAAATTATACTGCGAAACTTTCTCCACATCCACAAGTCCTGGTGGCATTGGGGTTCACAAATTGAAACCCCTTACCATTAAGGCCATCCGAAAATTCCAGGTTGGTACCCGCCAGATAAAGTATACTCTTTTTATCCACTATAATCTTGATTCCTTTATCTTCAAATACCATATCTGTAGGCAATGAATCTGAGTTAAACTCCAAATTATAAGTCAACCCTGAACAGCCACCACCCAAGACGCCAACCCGTATCTGGTAATCGTCGGCGTGACCGTCGGCCTTACGTAATTCGATAATTTTATTTTTTGCGTCTTCGCTAACCGTTATCATTTCCTTGCTGTTTTAATTGCTAAAGTTTTAACGTCCATCTTAATTAAGAAAGTTCATCAATTAAGGTTTTTCCCAAAAATTCGATCTTTTTATGCCTGCTCTAATATGGTGGCTCCGGTTTTATTTATGGCCGAAACATGGCTATGGGCATCTATACCTACTTGTTTGAAACCTTCAGCCATCACCTTAGCGACCTTTTGGGCAGTATCAGCGCCTCTGCTCAGAGCAAACATGGAGGGGCCCGATCCAGAAATACTGCATCCCAAGGCTCCAGCCTCTATAGCCGCTTGTTTTACCATACCAAATTGAGGGATCAATATGGATCGTACCGGTTCGATGATAACATCGACCATCGACCGACTTATCAATTCATAATCGGACTGCATCAAACCGCTAATCATCCCGGCAACATTGCCCATTTGCGTAATAGTATCCTTTAAGCTTACCTCGTCACGTAAAATATATCGTGCATCTTTGGTATTGATCTCTATATCGGGATGTACCAAGGTAGCATACAAATCGCCAGGAAAGGGAATGGTAAAAACATCTAAAGGATCATAGCTTCTGATCACGACAAACCCTCCCAACAAGGCAGGGCCTACATTATCGGCATGCGCCGATCCTGAAGCTATTCTTTCGCCCTCCATAGCAAATCGTAATAATTCGTTTCGGGAAAGGGGCTCATCGAGTAGGGCATTTAAAGCAACAATCCCCGCTACCGAGCTAGCCGCACTAGAGCCCATGCCACTACCAAGAGGCATATTCTTATGTAATACCACCTCTGCGCCAAAGTCGGCCAGGCCCAGATGCTCCACCAGGTGTAACATCACACCAGTGACAGCATTTTTACTGGCCTCCCGAGGTAAGCGCCCCCCATCTCCAAAAATGTCCTTGATAACGATTCCAGGACGCTCCGTCCGGGTAATTTCTACAATATCCCCGGGCTCTTCGATGGCAAAACCGAAAATATCGAATCCACAAGCTACATTGGCTACAGTTGCCGGTGCATAGGCTTTTATATAGTTCACTGCAATATTCTTTGTCTAATGTTCTTCCTTTTTAGGCTGGGGTACTTCGCCTATATTACCCCAAATAACTGCTAATGCTCATAATATCGGCAAAAACACCCGATGCAGTAACTTCCGCCCCGGCCCCCGGGCCTTTAATTACCAAAGGACGATCTTTGTACCTTTCCGTTGTAAAGGATACGATATTGTCACTTCCCGATAGGTTATAAAATGGGTGATTGGCGTCCACAGCCTTCAATTCTACATGGGCTCTTCCATGATCCAGAGAGGCGATATATCGTAATTTTTTCCCCTCAGAGGCTGCCGACTCCGCTAGCTCGGCGAAATAAGCGTCCGATTTTTCCATTTCGTCGAAGAAATCGTCGACTGTCTTCGCTGCTAGGCAATTTTCGGGTAATATTTTAGCTATAGTAATATCTTCAGGTTCCAAGGGCACGCCTACTTCCCTAGCTAAGATTAGGATTTTACGGGCTACATCGGCACCGCTAAGGTCCTCACGAGGATCGGGCTCGGTAAAGCCTTTCTCCTTAGCCTCTCTTACCACATCGGCAAATCGCACCCCTTGCCCAAAACTATTGAAAAGGTAAGAAAGCGTTCCTGAAAGAATGGCTTCGATTTTCAGGAACTTGTCCCCACTCGCCATCAATCCTTGCATGGTGTTGATAATCGGCAAGCCTGCACCTACATTGGTTTCGTATAAAAACTTGACGCCCCTTTTCAGCGCAGTACGCTGTAAGGACAAATACTCCGCATAAGACCCTGAGTTAGCCACCTTATTGGGAGTAACTACGGAGATACTCGCATCGAGCAACATATGGTAATATTGTACAATATCCTTGTCGGAGGTACAATCCACAAAAACACTATTGGGAAGGTTGAGCTCTATCATACGTTGCACGAAGGCGGGAAGGCTCGTTTTTACCCCTTCCTCGTCGATACGTGCTTTCCACTCTTCAGGTTTTATACCATCGGCATCCAAGAGCATCTTCTTGGTATTGGTGAGTCCTGCCAAATTCAAGTTCAACAGTTTCTCCTCCCGCAAATATTGGGTTTGGTTTTTTATCTGTTCCAATAAAGTACCACCTATCAAGCCAACTCCTACCAAAAACAGGTTTAACGACCTGGTTTCGGATTGGAAAAACACCCCATGTATGGCATTTAAGGCCTTCGATAGATCTCCTTTTGAGATTACAACCGATATATTGAGTTCCGATGACCCTTGTGCCGTCGCCACTACATTGATTCCGTTTTTCCCTAAAACCGAAAACAACTTTCCCGACACCCCGGAACTTTGTTTCATTCCTTCGCCGACGATAGCTATGATAGACAGGTTCTTCTCTACCCCTACGCTGTCGATATGGCCAAGCTCTATTTCCGAAGAAAATTCATTTTCCAGTACCTCTATGGCCCGTGCGGCATTTTTGGGGTCTACCGAAAAACAAATAGAATGCTCTGAGGAAGCCTGTGAAATGAGTATGACGCTGATGTCATGAAAGGATAAGGCCGTAAATACACGCCCCGATATACCGGCCACTCCAATCATCCCGCTCCCTTGAATATTGACGAGGGCTATCTCATCGATAGACGAAATACCGGTAATGGCATAGTCCTTACCATTGGCCGTTTTTTGCACATACGTACCTTCAAAATCTACATTAAAGGTATTTAAAACCTTCAAAGTGATATTCTTGGCAAATGCTGGCTGTAAGCTAGGAGGGTATATGACCTTGGCGCCAAAATGCGAAAGCTCCATGGCTTCTGCATACGAAATAGACGGAATAGTAAAGGCGTTGGCGACCTTTCTAGGATCGGCCGTCATCATACCATCTACGTCGGTCCATATTTCAATACACTCGGCTTCGAGGGCCGCTGCTAGGATGGATGCCGTATAGTCCGATCCACCACGCCCCAAAGTAGTGGTAACGCCATCCGTTGTAGAGGCGATAAATCCCGTTACACATTGTAAGGCGGTGGATTTGGCAAAATGTTCTAATATCTGATGATCGGTAACGGCAAAATCTACTTCGGCCATCCCAAACTGATCGCTGGTATGGATGATATGGCGGGCATCGCAAAATTCGCTATTAACCCCCTTACCCATTAATATTTCGGAGATTACCAAGGTCGACAACCTTTCGCCAAAACTCATGATCAAATCTAAGGTCCGATCCGACAATTCCCGAATCCACGAAACTCCTTTCAGAATATCGCCTAATTCGTTAAACAGTCCTCGAACCGCCGCAAAGGTGCTACTCTGATGCTTTACCGGAATCAAAGCGCGCACCACGGCAAAATGCCTTTCTTCTACTACTTGTAAGAAAGAAACATATTCCTTGTTGCCTGAGGCCGCCATCTTACCGATCTCAATGAGCCGATTCGTGACTCCGCCCATCGCCGAAAATACGACAGCGATGCGCTCCTCTTTTGCAAGATTGTTTTCAATGATACCAATTACCGCTTTGATGCTATCGACAGAGCCCACAGACGTGCCGCCAAATTTGAGAACCTTCATTAAAATATTGAATTCGAATTACGGGTACAGAATAATAGAATACAAATATAGCAATTCGTTGTCCGCTTATGTTATAATTTGGCTAAAAGCATCGATTCAGAATACTTCTTCTGACTCCCTATACCAGAACATTACCCTCTTGCTCACATCCTCTCCCCGAGCTGTCTTTCTGGAATCATTACTATTAATTGATCCCTATTCTGAAAATTCCTCAAGCCTCCAGGTCTAAAATACATAAAACTGTTATTTTGCAATAATACAATATTTTATACTGTAATTACAAATTAGAACAATTCTTTCTTTTCTCTTTTTATACTTTACATATGTTTAATATAATCTTATCCTTCTTATTTGGATTTAACAACATTTTAAATCTTAATTTACATCAAAAAATAGATTATTATTTGGCGGCTAGTGACATTAGAAAAATTTTATTTCCTTGTTGATTGATTTACGAAAACTAATTAAAAGCATAGGTTATCCATTTTTAAAATAATGAACTACCAATTATCCTTTCTAAAACTTAAAACATTACTAAATCGAACTTAAGAAGAATTCCATCTATAATCCTATTTTATCCATAACAAACCTAATTAAATTTCAACGTAAATGAAAAGAAAGTCTACATTGAGTTACATTGTACTAATCATGTTTCTCAGCCTGAGTACCCTCGCTCAGGAGATCAGCATCAAGGGTAAGGTAAGCTCGAGCGCCGACGGTTCGGCGCTCCCAGGAGCGAGTGTCTTGCTTAAAGGCAGCAACAAAGGTAGCACCACCGATGCTGAAGGCCTCTTTACCATTCAAGCCCCTTCTGGTGCTAAACTTATCGTTTCCTTTATCGGGTTTAAATCTAAGGAGGTAAGCTTAGGCGCTTCCACCATGTTAGAAATTAGCTTGGAAGAGGATGCTACGCAGTTTTCCGAAATCGTAGTGACGGCCCTGGGAATTGCCCGGGAGAAAAAAGCCCTAGGCTATTCCGTTCAAGAAGTAAGTGGCAAGCAGCTTACCGAAGCCAGAGAAACCAACTTGGTCAACTCCCTATCGGGCCGACTGGCTGGCGTACAGGTAACCGGTTCTAATGGCGCCCCAGGGTCTTCATCTCGCATGGTGATTCGTGGTGCCAGCTCCATCGGCAGCAACAACCAACCCCTATTTGTGGTGGATGGGGTGCCCGTCGACAATAGCAATTATGGCTCTGGTACCGGAGTGGATTATGGTAATGCGGCAGCATCGATCAACCCCGACGACATTGCCAGTGTCAACGTATTGAAGGGACCTAGCGCAGCAGCACTTTATGGCTCAAGAGGAGCAAACGGCGTGGTATTGATCACCACTAAAACCGGGAAAGGAACTAAAGGAATAGGCGTTTCTGTAAACAGCAATACCACTTTCGATACTCCTTTCCGCCAGCCCGAATGGCAAAATGAATATGGCCAAGGAGCCAAAGGCCTATTCTCCTTCGTTGACGGTGCCGGTGGCGGTGTCAACGATGGAGTGGATGAAAGCTGGGGACCAAAACTAGATGGCCGGCTAATTCCTCAATTCGACTCCCCACTGGATGCCGACGGAAATCGCACAGCCACACCATGGGTAGCACAACCTGACAACGTTAACCAATTTTACCGTACCGGAAAAACTTACTCCAACAACGTATCTGTTACCGGTGCCAACGAAAACGGTGATTTCCGTCTTTCTGTAACCAACTTAAAGCAAAACGGAATCTTGCCCAATACCGACTATTCTAGAAAGACGTTTTCTTTGAATGCAGGGTATAACCTTACTAAAAAACTAAGCATCAGAGCCACTGCCAACTACATCAACGATGGGAGTGATAACCGCTCCAACTGGGGGCTTTACTTCATATGGTTTGGACGCCAGGTCAATATGGACAACTTACTACCCTACCAAGCTCCAGGGAGTATCTACCAAAACAACTGGAATAACAACTATTGGACCAACCCCTACTACGTGTTAAACCTAAGCACCAAAGCCAATAACCGTGACCGACTTTATGGTAATTTTTCGGCTACTTACAAATTTGCCGACTGGCTATCACTAACGGCTCGCACCGGAACTGACTTTTATAACGACCGCCGACAAACCCGTACTGCAGCTCGCAAGGACAACTTAAATGGCAATAAGCTCTACGACAGCTACAACGAAGAGCAAATTTTTGTAAGAGAATCCAACTCAGACTTTCTGTTAAATGCAACAAAAACATTTGGAGAATTCGATATTTCAGCAAATATCGGAGGCAACCACCGTTCTAATTTTGCCCAAAGGAACTATATGGGGGCAACTGAACTAGCCATTCCTAGGGTTTGGAACCTAGGAAACTCTCGTCAGAGACCCGTTACGCAAAACTCCATCATTGAAAAGACTGTAAATAGTTTGTATGCTTCCGCTAATCTTGGTTTTAGAAACTATTTATTCCTAGATCTTACTGCACGTAATGACTGGTCCAGTACCTTGCCGGCCAACAACCGCTCTTACTTCTACCCTTCTGCGGCGGTGAGTGCCATTATTACCGATATCTTCAATGTGAGCTCTAATGTCCTTTCCTTTGCCAAATTACGCGCCGGTATCGCCCAGGTAGGTAACGACACCGACCCATACATGCTAAGCAGCACCTACAATTATGAAAATCCATGGGGAAGTACTCCAAGCCTGTCAGAAAACAATGCGTTGTTGAATTCGAACCTAAAACCAGAAATCACCTCCTCTTATGAAATAGGTGCCGATATCCGTTTCTGGAGAAACCGTGTAGGTTTGGACATGACTTATTACTCTAAGGTTTCTTCCAATCAAATCTTAGGTGTAAACATCTCCAATGCCACCGGATACGCCTCTAAACTATTGAATGCAGGAAAAATCGAAAACAAGGGCGTCGAAATTCAGTTGACAGCCACACCAGTAAAAACCGACAATTTTTCTTGGGATATTGGCTTAAACTGGGCTAAAAACAAAAACAAGGTGGTTGAACTCGCCAACGGACTGACAACCTATCAACTCAATACCAGTTATAATGCCTTGACCCAAACCTATAGTACCAGCAGCTTTAGAGGACTGTCGGTAGAGGCTCGTGTAGGCCAGCCATTTGGAACATTCTTTGGTAAAGGCTTCCTACGCGACCCCGACAACAACATCATTTATGATAGCCAAGGCTACCCGCAAATAGATCCTGTTGGCCGTGTACTGGGAACATTTACCCCCAAGTGGATCGGTGGTTTGTCCAACACCTTTACCTACAAAAAAATATCTCTGAGCACCTTAGTCGATGCCAAGTATGGCGGTAATATCTTCTCGCAGTCCATCAACATCGGACGGTACACCGGGGTATTAAAGGAAACAACCGTCGGACGTGAAGAAGGCATCGTAGGCGAAGGCGTCGTGAATATTGGTACTGCTGACAATCCAGAATATGTACCCAACGAAAAACGCATTACTTCCGAAGAATACCACCACAAATATTACCTGCTCACCAATAACGAAAACACCATATTTGACGCCTCTTATGTCAAATTAAGAGAGGTAAAACTTACCTACTCACTATCGGGTGTGGTATTCAAGAAGCTCCCCTTCCGCGACATTACCTTCTCGGTAGTAGGACGTAACTTGGCCTTATTGTATAGCAATCTCCCCCATATCGATCCCGAAACAAGCTACTATAACGATGGCAACCTACAAGGAATAGAAAACGGACAAATCCCCACTACTCGCTCTGTAGGATTTAATATCAGCTTCAAACTTTAATAGCTTTAATGATTTTCAACATGAAAAAGATACTTCACTCCATAAACACATTCGCACTGGCCACTGGCCTTTTATGTGCGTCCGTTTCCTGTACCGACGATTTTAACGACCTTAATACCAACCCCAATAGCGCTTCTTCGGGCACCGCCGACTTGTTCCTTCCTCATGGTATCCAAAGTGCCGTAGACACCTACTGGGGAGGTACGCTAGGCCAGGATATTGGCAACCTTTATGCCCAGCATTGGGCCCGTATCCAATACACCGACATTGACCAATACACCGTATCGGCCGATGTGTACAACCTCGCCTGGCAAAACTTCTTTATTGAGGCACTTGCCGATTATCAACGGGTTTACACCATCAGTACCGAAACGGGCAACCCGAACTACCAGGCCGTATCCCTTATTATGAAAGCCTGGGTATTCTCCTTACTTACAGATATTTATGGAGACATCCCCTATGACCAGGCGCTGCAAGGGCTCGATGACACACTTCTACCTACTTATACGAGCCAAAAAGATGTGTATGCGGGCCTGATTGGAGACCTAAAAACGGCTAACGATTTGATCACCCTGACCGGCAACAGCATCTCAGGAGATATCCTCTTGAATGGAAACATGCTGAAATGGAAGAAATTCGCCAATTCATTGAGCTTGCGTATCCTCAACCGTATGCTTGATAAATCTGACGCTTCTCTGGATGTAAAAACAGAAATCGGTAGAATCTTGAGTAACCCCACGCAGTATCCCATCATTGCCAGTAATGCCGACAACATCCAGTTGAATTATTTGGATGCTACCAACAACAACAACCCCGTCAACCAGAACCGTAAAACACGTGACGACCATCGGGTGAGTGCCACCTTGGTAAACCGCTTACTAGAACTTGATGACGACCGCCTGACCGTTTATGCAAACCTTCCTGCCGACGGCGGACCATACAAAGGGGTTCCCAATGGACTAGCAGCCTCAGATGCCAACGCATTAGGCCTGTCAAAAACATCTACAGTAGGGAGCTACTTCGTGGCGGCAACCGCTCCAGGTGTGATTATCACCTATGCAGAAGTCCTATTCTTAAAGAGTGAAATGGCTTATAAGGGCATTACCTCGGCTGGCGACATGGAAGAAAATTATAAAGCAGGGATCACCGCCTCCTTCGCGCAATACAAACTAACCGTTGCACCAGCTTATCTGGAAGCCAATGCCTTAAAGTCTGGAGAGCAAGGCTACTACCAGTTGATAGAGCAAAAATGGATATCGCTCTTTGGACAAGGTATAGAAGCATGGACCGAATTTCGTAGAACAGGAATTCCTACCCTTTCGCCTCCACTACTTAACACCAATGGCAACGTAATCCCTACTCGCCTTCCATACCCCACTTCTGAGGAATCGTTAAACTATGAAAATTTCTCGAGTGCACTCTCGAATCAAGGTGGACAGAACGACATGAAGCTAAAACTATGGTTCGCTAAATAAAAAATAACCCTCCTTTACAAACAAAAATCGTGGATCCTACTAGGGTTCACGATTTTTGCTTTTACGATCAGTTAAAGTCTTTCAACATCCTAACAAAATCGTCCTCATAGTCTTTCAATGCCTTCAGCAACACCTGAAGCTCTTCATATTCTAAAGTACCTTTTTTAGCTTCAAAAATGGCATCAGCCCGCTCTGAAGCTTTTTCATATTCTCCTTCTGTGCTGATTTTCATGGGTTCCAAATAATTTTTATTTGCAAAATAAAGTAAAAAAACCGGCCAAACGGCCGGTTTTCTATATTAAGTAAACAGATTATTAGTATCCTGTATTCTGCACTAGCGTAGGCTGACCATCTCTTTGACTGTTCAAAATCTCGTCCTGAGGCAGTGGGAAGTAGTTGTTCTTAGCAGTAAAAGTCTTGCCACCCATATAGCCACGTTTATTGAAGGTACGACCAGAAGGTTCTTTACCAGCCGCCGCTTCCTCTACAGCATATTTGTTTAGCACTTTCTCAGCAATTCCCCAACGAACCAGGTCGAAGAAACGATGACCTTCCATAGCAAATTCCAATCGCTGCTCCATGCGAACAGCGTTGATGGCATACGCGGCACCATTGGCTACAAATGTGCCGGTAGGATATGGTTCTATTTGATAATTGACAGTAGGATCTTGTACGGAACCTGTTTTAGCACGGATCCGTAGCTGGTTGACATACCCTTCGGCCTTGGCAAGATTACCTAATTCTGCCTCACATTCGGCCAGCCAGAGTATAACATGTGACAACTTCAGAAGACGATAGTTATTGTTGGTGTTTCTTTTACTGGTAGAGTGCGTGGTACTGTTTTCTTCGGATACGTAATACATCCATTTTTTCCCTGTAAAAGGCCCTGCATAGGCTTGATCACGAATCCAGATAGCACCGGGCATAGGACCCCAATCCAAGAAATTCACACCACGGCGACCTACAGTCCAATCCAAACGAGGATCTACTGGAATCGTTTTATCTAAAACAAAGGTAGCGGACGCTGCAATACCTTGATCATTTGGCAAGTCTACCTGGTTATAAGTATCCAAAGTACCATCAGCGGCGGCACCAATCATGGGAACGCCATCTTTGGTTTTAAATGCATTCACTAGGTTATGAGATGGCTGGTAAAATCCACAACACCCCCGACCAGGAGCCGTTGCGGAATAGGGCCAATTCAAGTTATCACCCGCATTACCATTATTACCAGTCGTTCCATCATTGACAGAAAATTGTACTTCGAAAATCGATTCCGTGTTGTTATTTCCGGTTGTACGATAGTTGTCATGATAATTCGCTACCAATTTTTTACCAGAATTCTGAATCACCTCTTCCAATAAAGTCTTGGCGAGTTCCCACTTTTTCTGAAAGATCATCGCTTTGGCCAAGTATGACTTAGCTGCCCATCTGGTAGCACGACCCTTCTGAGCTTGAGTCGCCGGAAGATTCTCGGCAGCAAAGGCGAAATCGGCCTCAATATTGCTCCAAATATCCTCGCTGTTAGGAATCTTCGTAGAATTAGGGTTAGCCCGGTCATATATTTTTTCGTCAATAAACGGAACCTTGCCCCACATCTTCTTTGCTTCAAAATGGTAATGTCCCCTTAGAAAACGAGCTTCGGCTACTACCTGTATTTTCTCTGCATCCGTCATGTCTTTTACCTCTGGACTATTAACGATCTGAATGACCTCGTTACATCGTGCAACCCCATCATAGGAATGCCACCATTTTCCAAGAAAATAGGTATTATCAGCCAACCAGTTATACTGTTCTATAAAAGACTGCTCCGGTTGGTCTCCAGCATCGGTACCTTTTACGGCATCGTCGCTACTAATACCTCCGAAAACATAATTAGAAATCGTGGACTGACGGCCAGTATTTCCGGCTCCTACACCATCCACCAACGAATAAGCCCCAATTAGAAGTGCATTCACCCCGTTTTTGGTACTAAGCTGCTCCAGAGAAGCCCGCCCTTGCGGCTTTAGGTCGAAGAAATCGTCCGAACACGAAAAGCTTAATCCGACCAAAATGATCAATACTGCAATTTTTTTCATAATATATATAGAATATAAGATCAATTTTTTGATTAGAACCCGAAACGTACCCCTACTAGATATGATTTGGCTACCGGATAGGCACCTTCATCTACACCCATATGAGTATCTTGGTTGTTATTTCCTGAAGCACGCAGGTTGATGTCAGGATCCAAACCGGTATATTTGGTGAGTGTGAAAAGATTCTGCCCCTGAATATACACCTGTGCCGAATTGATTTTTATCTTGTTAAGGAGAGTATTAGGTACGGTATAAGTAAGCTGAATATTCTTCAATCTCAAATAAGAACCATCTTCCAAGAAATAGGATGATACCTGCTGGCTGGTCGCATCGCCTGAGTTAAGACGTGGCAATTTGGCATCGTCGCCCGGCTGCTTCCATGAATTATAAAGCATGTCTTTCGAACGGTTTCCTTGAAATACGTTGAAGTCTGTCCAGTAGCGCGTGTAGTTAAAAATCTGGTTACCATATACGCCCTGACCGAATAATGACAAGTCGAAACTCTTATAGGCCACGTTCAAATTAATACCATAATTAAAATCGGGATGAGGATTCCCAATGATAGTACGGTCGGCGGCAGTAATTATTCCGTCGCCATTTATATCCCTGAACTTGAAGGTACCTTCACGGGTATATGAGCCAAATTTAGGAGCGGCATCGGCCTCTGCCTGATCTTTTATAACGCCATCCACATAATAACCATAGTAACTCGCTATAGGTGAGCCTGCACGGGTCGCCGACATGGCTGGAAGCCGTGTACTGAAACCAAAAATGGTAGCAGAAGGATTGTCATTCAGTTTGACTACGTTATTCTTATACTTACCAAAGTTCAGACCTACACTAAAGCTAAAGTCTCCTAATTTCTCACGGTAGTTCAACCCTATGTCGAAACCTTTGTTGTTGATTTCACCGATGTTGGTGTATGGCACCGAACCACTACCTGCAGTACGAGGGATGGCAATTTGAGTCAACATGTCTGTGGTGGTTCTATCGTACAAGTCCAAAACAAATTCAATACGGTTGTTTAACAAAGCTGCATCTAAACCAATATTGGTGGATGTATTGGTCTCCCATTTACCTAACGAATTACCGAATTGTACCAGATCGAATCCACCAACGATAGAAGAACCTGTACCGTTGATATCATATCCGTTATTGGAAGGATCGGCAGCATAAAGTGTATAGGAATTGTATACGTTAGGAATCTGCTGGTTACCAGTTTTACCCCATCCAGCCCGAACTTTCAGGTCGTCGAGAAACCCTGCTTTTTTAAAGAACTCTAACTCCGATAAACGTACACCGACAGAAAAGGCTGGGAAAACCCCATAACGATTCGCTTCAGAGAAACGAGATGAGCCATCGCGACGTAAAGTAAAGTCGGCCAAAAGCAAATCTTTATAACCATAATTCACCTTACCAAACTGCGAGAATAAAGCACTTTCTACTGCACCCGCACCTGAATTACTGAGTCCTGAGGCCGATCCTGCATCCAAGTACCGATAGTCTAGATCGTCGAATGCGAATGCACTTCTACTCGCTCTAAATCCAAATCCATATGTTTTTACCGATTCTGTACCTAGCAAAACATTGAAAGTATGTACGCCCAACTTTTTGGAGTAGTTTAAAGTATTAAACCAAGTGAGCGACCGATCTAAATCGTTGATCACATTTAGACTGTTGGCATTTCTGGCCTCTGCTGCCTCAATATCACGGTGAAAATATTCAGAACGATTGTACTGATTATATTCCAGTCCTAAACTTGTTTTGGCAGTAAGACCTTCCAATATTTCCACACTAGCAAACACATTACCAAAGATGTGTGAACCCTTGGTGATATTGTCTTTTTCACGGTAAAGACGAGCCAAAGGATTGGGCGCATTACCAAGGTTGCTACCACGGCTACCTGCAAATCCATTATAAGGCGAGGTATTGGTACCACCTAGAGCCACAGGCCCGCCTGTAATATCAAAAACAGGGATAATAGGGTGAACCCGAATCGCAAACATAATAGGATTACTCTCATCATTATTGGTAATTCCTTGGCGTTCATCGTAGGAGAAAGTCAGGTTTTCTCCAATTGTCACCCTACCTTTTGTAAATTCTGTATTGGCCCTAACAGAGTATCGCTTGTAGTTGGTATAACGAAGGATACCATTTTGCTTGAAATAATTGGCGGAAATTGCATACTTAGCCGATTGAGATCCGCCTGAAGCGCCAATTTGATAATTCGAAATAGACGCTGGGTCGAAAATCACGTCCTGCCAGTCGGTACCGGCTTTATTAGCCTTGGTAATGTTAAAAGCCGTTTTCCCTAAATTAGGATCCGCTATGTCGTTGGTATAGGTAAAATTGGCAGGCAATTCCCCATATATATTAGGATAGATATAATCCGCCATCGTTTGATTCCCCTGCTCGTCAAATTTATACTGAGCAGATGGGGAAGTAATCCAAGGGCTTTTCCCAGCGCCAATGTCCGACTGAAACAAATAATCGCCCAATTCCTTGGCGTTCAATAGATCCAACATTTTACCTGGACGCTGTGTACCCGTGTAAAAGTCGAAGGTGATGCTCGGTGCTCCCGACTTACCCTTTTTGGTCGTGATAATCACAACCCCGTTGGCAGCCCTCGCTCCATAGATAGACGCAGCCGATGCGTCCTTTAACACCTGCATCGATTCGATATCATTGGGATTGATTTGATTGAGCGTGCCCTGCGTAGGCACTCCATCGATAACATACAAGGGGCTGTTATTATTAATGGAGCCAAACCCACGGATACGAACCATAGTTCCTCCGCCTGGCGAATTATCGTTTCCGACAGTTACCCCGGAAGCCCGTCCTTGCAGCATTTGTGTAACACTTGCCGAGGGTACTGCGGTAAGTTCCTTGGCGTCTATCACCGCTACCGCACCTGTTATGTCGGCCTTACGCTGCACGGTATACCCAGTTACCACTACTTCTGTTAGGCTTTTGATATCTTCATTAAGCGTTACATCGATTAAAGTCCGATTGCCTATTGTGATTTCTTGTTTTAAAAAACCAATGGATGAAAATACTAATATGGCATTATCCGATTTTACTTCAAGGGAATAGTTTCCTTCAGCATCGGTTACACTACCAATGTTGCTCCCTTTCACTTGAACATTCACACCCGGTATTTCTGTCTTATCGGTATTTGAAGTTACCTTCCCACTTACTTTCCGATCTTGAGCAAGGCTTTCCTGAGCTCCTAAAGCTACCAAAAGGAGCAATCCGATCAGAAATGTCATAGCTTGTAGCTGTTTTTTCATACGCTTCTAAATTTTGCTGGTTAAATAAATGATTTGTTATGGTAATTTGTAAATCAAATGTACTCACAGTACAGACAAATTATAGGAAAATTTCAAAATTATTTTTCATTTATTATAGATAAACACTTGTTTACTTATAAAGCTTACCATTTATAACTAATCTCCCATACAAAACACTAATCGCGTCAACTACTCTCTTATATATATCTTAATCCATTTTGAACATAAAAAAAAAACCCGTTCTAATAAGGAAGAACGGGTCATATAAGTCTAAACATCGGCTATATCAAGGCGCTAAAGCCTTCTGAATGGCGGCATTCAAAGCGGCATTGTCCGGAAATTCTTGAGGAATCCAACGGTTCAATATTTTCCCCTGGCCATTGGCCACCAAAAACGGATACCGAATATCTATCGCCAAAGCGTCTTCCATTTTACCTATCTGGTCGTCAGTCGCCCATAAATGGATGGCGGTAGGCCTATCCTTAACATACGTTTTCCAGGTGTCGGCACCCAAGCCGCGGATTACAGAAACATAAGCGAACTGTACCTTACCGCTAAATTGTTCTTCCATTTTTTTCAGATCGGGCTCATGCTGACCGATGCTATAGGCGAATACCAAGACCAGGGGTAGGCCTTTCCACCGATCGATCTCCACAATGGACCCGTCGGTCTTCTGTAAAGCCAATGCGGGCAAACTGGAACCCGGAACCAGTTTTTCTCGAGTAGCCACCTGATTTTTCAGATAGGGAATATAAGGGGAATGAGGTAAGGTGGATTCATAATCGGCCATCAAAGATTTCCCTGGCTCTATAGATGCCACGGCCGTATTGGCATAATTGAGCCAATAAGTTAACAGATACTCCTGTTGCTTAGGATAAGGGGCAAGTTTGGCCTTACTAAACAAATATAAATCGTGTATAGCCTCGGGACTTATTTCGAAACGAGTAGCCTTATCTACCGGATATTTTCGCAGGGTCGGAATGAGCACCCAGTTGCGAAGCTCATCTCTATAGGCCTTGCTGAGCAAAGCTTCGTCAGGTAATATTTCAAAATTCGCCAGACTATAATCATCCAATAACTTCTGTTGCTCGGCATCGAGGGTCTTCACTCTGTTCTTACGCATGATGCGTTCCTGAATTAAACGACTCATCACCATAGGTTCGGCCAGGGTAACCCCACGCACATAACCTTCAAAGGCTTTACTTACCGTGGTATTGGCCTTAAAGTCCTTAAAAGCACGCTCTCTAAGCATCTTTAAGCTATCACTCTGCACCACAACCATCTGGTTGTCCACTTGGGTGGGTTTAAAACCGAACACGGGCAAATATTGGTATTGGTTTTCTAGAAAATAAGTCTTCAAAAATTCTTGGTAGCTGGCACGGGTGCCCTCAAAGTAGATATCATGATTGGCCTCTACCCTGGCCATGAGTTCATCTCCCGGCTCAACGTATAGGATCCAAGTCTTATTAACGCCTTCTCCAGCATATTGCAGCCTGAAAATAGTAGGTGTGGTTAAGGCCACGTCAAGGCTATCTATCGTTCGCTTAGCCATAGGGACCGAGGCGACGGCAGCTAACTTGGAGTCGGCAAGGCCTACACCCAGATTGGGGTGAAAGCCTACATCTTCCTGCACCAGTGTGATAACACCAGTAAGACCCTGGGCGCCCGAAATGACGAGCTTACTCGTTGATTGGGCCAAAATAAAACGACTACCTAGGAGTACTAATAGTAGTGAGAGGCTGTATTTGTAAATGCGAGGCATGTGGAATGGTTAGAATATAAGTATGTTGTCAACGTTATAGGTCATAAAAACAATACCAAATGCCGGCAAAAATATCAAATGTTTCATTTCACCCACCATTTCTGATCCGATTCATTATATTCGCCCATATAATGAATCAACAGCTCTAACCACGCCGACATCCCTAATTCTTCATCTTTCCCATGAATCGCTTAGACCGTTTAAATTTCAATAGCTTACAAAAAAACTTTCAAGGAGCGCTATATTACGACGATTCCACCTTGCATCGGGCACAAAAGGCCATCTATGCTACCGATGCCTCCGTATATCAGGAGGACCCCTTGGCGGTGGCTATTCCCCGCAATTCAGAAGACCTAAAATTGCTAATACGCTTCGCCAAGCAAAATAAGACGACCCTTATTCCAAGGGCTGCAGGAACCTCTCTGGCGGGTCAGGTGGTCGGAAAAGGAATTGTGGTGGACATTTCCAAGCATTTTGGGAAGATTATTGAAGTAAACCCAGCCGAAAAATGGGTACGTGTTCAGCCTGGCGTCATCCGCGACGACCTTAACAAACACCTGGCCGAATATGGGTTATTGTTTGGCCCCGAAACGTCTACAGCCAGTAGAGCGATGATTGGAGGGATGATCGGCAACAATTCCTGTGGGCTGCATTCCATCACCTGGGGCAATACCCGTGACCATTTATTGGAAGTACACACCATTCTTTCCGATGGCACTGAAGCCATTTTTAACAACCAGACCATTAGCGAATACCAAGAAAAAACTTTCCGGGACACGAGTCTGAGTAAGCGCGAGAAGGCCATCCATGCCGGCATGTGGGGAATACTGTCGAACCCAGTAGACCAAGAGCTGATTCAAAAACAGTTTCCTAAGAAAACAGTTTCCCGCCGAAACTCGGGATATGCCCTCGATGCGCTGGTCGACAACCTTCAACACGACCAAATAAACCTCTGCCAATTGATAGCGGGATCGGAAGGAACCCTCTGTTTCGTCACCGAAGCCAAACTCTCCCTAGTCGACCTCCCCCCTAAGGCCGTCGGAGTCGTGTGTATTCATACCGAAACCCTGGCCGAGGCCCTCATTGCCAACCGAACCGCCATGCGATTTAAGCCCAAGGCCTCGGAACTGGTAGACAAGTACATTATGGACTTCACCAAAGGACACCACGTATATGGGCAAAATCGCTTTTTTATGGTGGGCGACCCGGAGGCCTTACTGATGGTGGAATTTTGGGGTAAAACTACCGAGGAGGTCCAAAGACAAGTGGAACCATTAATCGCTCAACTTCAGGAGCAAAAATTAGGTTACGCCTACCCTTTGCTATTCGGCGCTGAAGCCGACAAAGCCTGGGACATCCGCAAAGCCGGCCTAGGCCTCATCCGAAACCTTCCAGGAGACCTTCAACCCGTCAATTTGATAGAAGACTGCGCAGTAGATGTAGACGACCTACCCGAATATATAGCCGACCTGGCCGAGCTACTCCAGCGACACCAGCTTCATGCCTCCTACTATGCACATGCTGGCGCTGGAGAGCTGCATGTAGAGCCGCTGATCAACCTAAAGACCCAAGAGGGAAAACAACAGTTCAGACAGGTATTGGCAGAAACAGCCGTACTGGTAAAAAAATTTCGAGGAGCCCTCTCTGGAGAACACGGTGATGGTCGATTAAGAGGCGAATTTATTCCCTTTATGATGGGTGAAGAAGTTTATGAGCTCTTCAAACAAGTGAAAAAACTCTGGGATCCCGATGGCCTTTTTAACGCCAATAAGATCACCGATACGCCACCTATGAACGAGTTTCTGAGATACGAGCAGGATCAGCCTCATACGCCACTGCCTACCACCTTCGATTTTTCGAAGCAAGAGAGCATGCTAAAAATGGCAGAAAAATGCAGTGGCTCCGGAGATTGCCGCAAGACAGAACTCACCGGAGGCACCATGTGTCCTAGTTTTATGGCTACCCGCCAAGAAAGAGATAGCACCAGAGCCCGGGCCAATATATTGCGGCAATACCTTACGGGTCAAGAGCACCCCAAATCGCAGTCCACCAGCCAAACCGCTGTGGATCAGGAAATGGTCAAAGAGGTATTGGACCTCTGCCTGTCTTGTAAGGGTTGCCAAGCGGAGTGTCCATCGAGTGTAGATGTCGGCAAGATGAAGGCGGAGTTTACCCAACAATACTACCAAACCCATTCCGTCCCCCTACGCACTAAGCTTATCGCAGGGTTTTCGACCCAGATGAAGCGTGCTTCAATAGCCCCCTGGGTTTACAATGCGGTATTTTCAAACACGGTTTTGCGGAGAATGGCCAATAAAGTCGTGGGGTTCCATCCCGACCGTACCATGCCAGCACTCAACAAGCAAACTTTAAAACACTGGCTCGACCACCGTCCCGCCTCCAACAAACCTAAAGACAGCAGAATGGTGTATCTTTTCTGTGATGAATTTACAAATTATAATGACCTGGAAGTAGGCATGAAGACCGTCGAGCTGCTGGAGGCTTTAGGCTATGAGGTAATCGTTCCCGAACATGTAGAATCGGGCCGATCGTACTTGTCTAAAGGCCTCGTAAAGCAAGCGCAACAGCTAGCTATTGCCAACATCCAAAATCTAAAAGGCCTCATTACCGAAAACACCCCTTTGATAGGCATGGAGCCGTCGGCTATTCTCTCCTTCCGCGACGAGTATGTGGATCTCGTTCCACAAGACCTCAAACGGTCAGCTCAACGAATAGCCAGCAATAGCCTCTTGGTAGAGGAGTTCTTAGCACGTGAAATTGACGCCAAAAGAATAAGCGCTGAGAAATTTACCGACCAGCCTCGTCTGATCAAATTGCATGGTCATTGTCACCAAAAGGCCCTTTCCTCACTTTCTGCACCCAAAAAGGCCCTTTCATTACCCGTCAACTATAAGGTGCAGTTGATCCCCTCCGGATGCTGTGGCATGGCGGGCTCATTTGGTTATGAGGTAGAACATTATGATGTTTCCATGCAAATAGGCGAACTGGTATTATTCCCTACCATTCGAAGCCAATCCGACGAGGTTCTGATTGCGGCTTCAGGAACTAGTTGCCGGCACCAAATCAAGGATGGTACCGGCCGAAAGGCCCTTCACCCCGTCGAAATTCTTTGGGAGGCCTTACGCAAAAACTAGAAACCAACACAGGGGGGGCAGGATAATTACTCGGTCCCCCTTATATTATCCATAATGGTATCGGCATCAGTATGTTTCTCCACTTCTCCAGTATAGCTGGAGTCGGCGGCGACGCCCGTATTATTTTCTGATTCTTTAAAATTGCCTTCATGGTTAAAGTACCCACCAAAAAATGCAATAAGCATTAATACCACACCCACCCCTAAAATATATTTCCATACATTTTTTGTGTTTTTTGTGGCTCTTGCTTCTTTATCTGTTTCATTCCTGTTCATGACATATCTCAATTTGTTATGATTACCTTTGTAACAAATCCGTTCCAGGCCTTTGGGAGGGGAAAAACCCACCTTGTATTGGTCATTTTGTTGAATTTATTTCACTTAACAAACATAGATATATCAATCTTCTACTAAAATCGTTATAGGACCTGTTCGTATTGCAACTTTATTAGCATACAGCGTCTCAACAAAACACTATAGCCATGAAATCGACCCTAACATTTTGTTTAATATTATGCTTATTCTCTCTCACCGCTACAGCACAAAACACCCGTAGCTTTCTATCTATTAGCGGAGGTTATAGCCTACCCGTGGGGGAAATGGCCCAGGAGAAACTCAATGACCCCCTATCGGGCTTGGCCGGATCGGGATATTACGGACAAGCCAACTACGACTTTCGGGTTTTTAGATGGCTGGGACTCCGTGCCTCGGGGAGTAAAAACATCAATACCACCAACTCTGGCCCCATTATCAGTAAGGCCGACAGCTATGCCACCCTGCTGGGAGACTCCTATACCTGGGATACGCAGGTATCCAAATGGAAACTAAACGCCCTACTGATAGGTCCGGCGCTCTACCTCAATTTCAACCGCGTTCAGTTTGAAGCCCACTTGCAGGCAGGGAAAATATGGGCTAATTCTCCCTCCGTCAACCTCATCGGCAGGTCGGCTCAAGATAGCGAACCCGTGAATGTCGACTTGCTTTCGGCCTCTACTTCGGCCATGGGCTATGGTGCTGGTGCTAGCCTGCGCTTTCCCCTGATCAAAAACTTGTTTCTACATTTTACAGGCGACATCATTGGTGCTGAAGCTGAGCTGAAGGACGTGGCCATTACCGCTACCAAAGGGAGCTACCAGTTGGTAGATAAAATTAGCGACAAGCGCTTTATAGGTGTAGTGAACGTGGGCGCTGGGTTTGGGATTGCTTTTTAAAAACCTTATAAAGGGTAGAAAATTTCCGTTTAGAACTTATGGACCTATGAAAATAAGTACCAAAATCCATCTAGCCGCCAAGGGACGTGCCGCTAGTAGTATCTTTTTCCTATTGGCCCTTCTGTTAGGAAGCCTCAGCAAGCCTGCACACGGGCAGGACAGCCTTAAGGTCGTTTACAAACAAATCGATAGCCTGTCACTTAACCTTCGGATCTACTACCCACCCAATACCAAAAAGAAAAACGCGGCGATGATCTTCTTCTTTGGTGGAGGATGGAACGGTGGGAGCTATACCCAGTTCCTTAATCAAGCCAAATACTTCGCTTCCCGCGGACTCATTACCATACTAGCCGACTATAGAGTGGCAAGCCGTAATAAAACCAGTCCCTTTGAAGCCGTCATGGACGCTAAGTCGGCGATACGCTACCTACGAGAAAACAAAAAAGAACTGCATATTGACGGCAAAAAAATCATAGCCGCCGGAGGATCGGCTGGGGGCCATTTGGCCGCGGCAGCAGACCTTACACAACTCGACGAGCCCGGCGAAGACCTCAAAGTAAGCTCGCGCCCCAATGCTTTGGTGCTATTCAATCCGGTTTATAATAATGGCCCTGGCCAGTATGGTTATGACCGTATTGGCGACCGCTATATGGAAATATCACCCTATCATAACATTAGAAAAGGAGCCGCACCCACCATCGTATTCCTGGGTACTCAAGACAAACTCATCCCTGTGGCTGTCGGTGAAATGTACCGCGACAAACTAAAGTCGGTCGGCAGTCGTAGTGAACTATACCTATTCGAAGGGATGGGTCATGGATTTTTTAATAAGGGGGAGCCGTACACAGAAACCGTCCGCCAGGCCGACCGATTCCTAGAATCACTAGGCTATATTAAGGGGCCGCCAACGATTAAATAGTACGGCATAACCGAGCTGGTTAACTCTCAAGCGTGACTACCAGCCCCTCTACCAAGTCGCAACGGGCTATAAACCGCTCGGTTAGCGTTGTCCGTACTTCTAGGGTCATAGTGCACTCCATCTGAAAATCCTGTGAAAGCACGGGCAGATTCATTTCTTTCACGATGCGCATGGCGTCGTTCATTTGGACATAGGCAAAGGTAAGCCGGTAATGGTTGACCATATATTGGGTAACGAACTCGGCCTCTGCCAACGCCTCCTCAGTCGCAGTCTTATAGGCATTTATCAAGCCAGGAACGCCCAATAAAGTACCCCCAAAATACCGAACTACCACCACCAAAAGGTTCGTAATATCTTTGGAGTATAGGGTATTCAAAATAGGTCTTCCTGCCGTTCCCGAGGGTTCCCCGTCATCGCTCATGCGGTAGCTCATACGGTCCTGTCCTAGCCTATAGGCATAGCAATGATGGACGGCTTTGGGGTGTAGTTCTTTAAGGGCAGCCAGTAGGTCCTTTGCCTCCGCCTCGGTACCGATTGGGTAGGCATAAGCATAAAACTTGCTTCCTTTATCTTTAAAAAATCCTTCGACAGGTTCTGCTATGGTTTGATAACTATCTTCGAATAACACGGGTGGCTAACTTTTTTTATGATAAATCCAGACCGTATATAAAAGGCCTAAGGAGGCAATGCCCCCCATGGCCAAGAATACCGCTGGCAATTGATTGATATTATTGTCGAATATTTCGGCCGAAAGCACGGCTCCAAGTCCAATACCCGCCTCCAGGGCTATGTACATGGTAGCAATGGCCCGGCCCCTATTCTGATCCCCGGCCAGGTCGATGGTCCAGGCCGACAGCACTGGCGACAACACCCCCATGGCCATGCCAAAAAGAGCGGCTCCAGCACAGAAGAGATGAATAGAGGTAGCAAAACCGGTAACGCACATGGCCAGTATAAGCAATAAACAGCCTATGATCGCCACTGGCTCTCGTCCCTTCCTATCGGACGTCTTGCCGGCTACAAGGCGTACCAATAATGAAAACAAGGTAAAGACCATGAAGTATAACCCCCTATTACCCAGTCCCAAATGATCGCTAAAGTCGGGAGTGACGGTAAGGACAGCGCCAAAACTAAAATACACCAATAAGATAATGAGAGCTGGTTTAAAAACGTCAGGCTCAAAAATATCACGACGACTCAAGCGAAAAGTGTTCCATGAGATCTCCTCTTTCTGCTGAAGCGTTTCTTTCATATTTACCAAAATTATAATGGACAAAAAAGCCAAGAGTGAGGAGGTATAAAAGAGAATATTCAAGGAAAATTCGTTGCTTATAAGGCTCCCTATCGCAGGACCAAAGGCCGCCCCTACCCCCATACAAATCCCATGGATCCCCATGGCTTCGCCCCTGCGCGAGGCGGGGACTATATCTGCCACATAGGCCGAAGTCCCCGTGGGCTTAAAACCTGTAGAAAATCCATGCGCCAACCGCAACAACAAAAAGGGAATAACGGTGGTAAAAACAGGATATAAGAAGCCACATACTACACATACCAAGGACCCGACGACCATCACCGGAACCCTCCCTAGCTTATCGGTAAGTCGGCCACTCAGTGGTCGGGACAGCCCCGCCGTAAGCGTAAACAGCCCGATAATAAACCCCTTATATTCGGCTCCCCCCATGGCCGTCAAATAACCGGGCAACTCGGGAATAAGCATATTGAAGCTGGAGGAGAAAAGGAAAGAACTAAGCCCCAGAAGCCAGAACTGACTCGTAAAAATACGGGGTGGATGTGCTGTAATCATCCGACAAAACTACAAAGATTATCGAGCTACAGCAATCCCGATCGACGGCATTTCTTGCCAAACTCCGTTATATTCCTAAACTGGACTAGTCCCAGAGCTACCCAAGTCTAATCATAACCAGGAAGCTTGAGGCACTGAATGGTTATTTCGGAAAAACCGTACCTTGGATTTTGGCTTAATAGTGTGCTTTGAATAATCTAATTGAAACCCAAAAAGTAGTACTGATTTTTGAATACCCAGTTGGGAAATAGAAAGTAAATCTTTATTTATCCTCAGAAACCATCATTTTTTAGGAGTAGGTGAGTTCTGTAATTAAGTCGATATGTGCAGGGAATTCCCTACCCAATAATTTCCGATCCGCCATTTCAAAATCTTCGAAATCGAAACCCGGCGCAACTGTGCAGCCTACCAAACTATAAGCAGAGTTGGACATCGGTCGAGAAGCGAACCAGGCTCCGGCTGGAACAACGGCTTGAAAAACCTCACCATTTTCAGGATTGTTCCCCAGCTTGATGGTATATTTAGTTTTGTACCTAGGGTCCAGAACATAGATTTCTAATGATTCGCCTGCATAAAAATGCCACAGTTCGTCGGAAAGTATACGATGAAATGCAGAAATTTGACCTTGCTCCAAAAGGAAATATATGCCAGTACAATATGCTCTATCGCCTTTGAAGTGTGTAGGTAAAGCGTTTTGGTCTATCATTCCGGTGGATCGATACATTTCGGCATAATGTCCGCCCTCGGGATGCGGTTGAAGTTGGTATTGTTGGATCCAGAAGTCGGCAGGTTTCATAGTGATAGGGTATAGTAAGGTACTAACCTGATAAATAACTGGACACAAAATTAAGTTTATTATATTTAATTTAATATCCTATAGGCAAATATCACAAGAATTATGTTGTAAATGTAATGGCCATTATCAGAAAGAAACGTGCTTCCCCATAAGACGAATCCTTGGAGATAATTTTCTGCCATACCACTTTTAATGTAGTGTCGCACAAGGGCTTGGTCCATTCATAGGTCGGATATAACGGCAAGTCAAAATCATTTTTATCGAATAAAACATGGCTAATTGGACTTAAGTTTAAAATAATCACCATTAGCCCCTTGAAATAAATTAAATGAAGCAGTCTTTAACTCCGGCAAATTCCTTTCCTTGATTTATTACCTGACCTTAGTTAATGGATACAATTCCCAGAAATCTCTATTTTGACTTACTAATCATACCCCGGAAGCTTCAGGCACTGAACAAAGAAATTATCGCAGATATAGAGTAAATTGGTTTCAGGGTTAATCACGAAGCTATACAAACCAAAACTCGCTCTGCTGTCTTTACAATTATTTGGGGCCTTGGCCTTCCATTTGAGCAAACCGGTGCGGCTG
>NZ_QGDT01000002.1:441507-697424 GCF_003149085.1 Dyadobacter jejuensis
ATAGTCGTCAAAACTTTGCCGCCATATAAGCTTACCGGTAAAAGGATCGAGGCAGTAAATATCAAATGCTCCTGCATAATACAATTTATTGTTTTCGATCAAGATGGGATTGGCAGAACCCATGGTGTATCTATCCAGACTGTCTACACGCCACATAATTTCCTTTTTAGAAATATTAAATGCCACCATATCTGCTCGATTATGTGAATCAATTTGGCTGTATTTCCTGATTTGAAAGGTAGCTATAGTATCATTTTCATGCATATATAGCACAGGAGGGTCAAATAGGCCAATGAAATTATTGTCTTCAAGTTCTGTATACAATAATCTTTCTTTCCCCGTATCTATATCGACCTCAAACAGATATCTTCTATGGACAGAGCCCCCGCTCCTTGAGGAAATATATACCTTATTTCCAAAACCACTTAAAAAAGAATTGACATTACCTTTATTTTCGACGCCTGCAAACTTGTTTTCCCATATTAAGTCACCCTGATAGGTGTAACTATACAAAGTTCTTCCGTCGGAATAAATGAACTTATTCTTCAAAAGAAGAAAGTCACTAAATGACGGAAAGCCGTAAAAAACCCATTTACCATTGGGTACATCAGGCCTTATCTCCCAAAGTTCGTGAATATTGTTCCCGTCAAACTCAAAAAATCCAGCTTTTACCTCCTTGTCATAATCGCTTACATATTTGTAAATGTAATGGCCATTTTCAGAAAAGAAACGTGCTGCCCCATAAGACGAATCCTTGGAGATAATTTTCTGCCATACCACTTTTAATGTAGTGTCGCACAAGGGATTGGTCCATTCATAGGTCGGATATAACGGCAAGTCAAAATCATTTTTGCAGCTGAAAAGTGCAGCTGCAAAAATGATGATGGTGTTCATTTTTATGGAATGAAACATGGCTAATTGGAGTCTAGTTTAAAAAAAGGATCATACAGGCCATCAAACAATTCTCTGGATCTATACTTTAGCTCCGGCAAATTCCTTTCCTTGATTTATTACCTGACCTTAGTTTGCGGATGCAATTCTCAGAAATCTCTAATTTGATTTACTAATCATACCCCGGAAGCTTGAGGCACTGAACAAAAAACTTATCGCAGATATAAAGCAAATTGGTTTCGGGGTTAATAACGAAACTATATAAACCAAAGCCCGCTCTGTTGTCTATACATTGATTAGGAGCCTTGGCCTTCCATTTTAGCAAACCAGTACGGCTGTCGAGGCATTCAAGGGTTCCTTTACCAGAGCTTGACATAATAAGGTCGCCTTTATATAACTCAATCTGCAAGCTACCGGTACCAACTCCTCTGTTTTCCCAAATTATTGCACCTGTTTCCTTATCCAGTAGGGCGATTTCCTCGTGTTCGGACTTTGTTACTAAACCGTTTTCCAATAGCAACATACTTGTATGATTAAATTCATAATGATAATTATCGAAAGCCTGCCTCCAGATCAGCTTTCCTGAGACGGCATCAAGACAGTAAATATCAAAGGCTCCAGCATAATACATTTTATTGTTCTCGATCAGAATCGGGTTGGCAGAACCCCTAGCGTACCTGTCCAGACTATCTTTTCGCCACAGAATTTTGTTTTTAGAAATATTAAATGCCACCAAATCCGATCTATTATGTGCATCTACCTGGCTGTAAGTTCTGATTTGAAAAGTGGCGATGGTATCACTTTCGATTATATACGTAGTCGGTGGATCAAATGTACCAATCATATTATTCTCCATTGGTTCTGTATATAATAATCTTTCAAGCCCCGTTTCGATATCAATCTCAAACAAATATCTTTTATGATTAGAACCATTCCTTTGTGACGCCATATACACTTTATTTCCAAAGCCACTTATAGAGGAGTTACCATTGCCTTTGTTTTCAACTCCACCAAATTTGTTTTTCCAAATCAAATCACCTTGAAACGAGTAACAATATACCGTTGCCACGTCTGTATAAATGAACTTATTTTGCAAAAGAACAAAGTCTCTAAATGATGAGTACAATTTAAAAACCCGTTTGTCATTTGGAATATCTGGCTCTATCTTCCAGAGTTCGCGAATGTTGTTATCATCAAACTCAAAAAAACCACCTTTAATTTTCTTATCATAATCTCCAGTATATTGGTAAATGTACCGGCCATTGTCAGATAAGAAACGCGCCTCACCATAACTTGAGTCTTTTGAAATTATTTTCTGCCATACTACCTTTAAAGTAGTGTCACATACAGGTTTTGACCATTCGTAAGGCGGAAGAGGCTTAATATCATAACCCTTATTGCAGCCAATAAAAGCGGCTGCAATGATAATGAGAAGGTCAATTTTCAATAGCATGCACATGATTAATAAGTAATTTCAAAAAATTGACTAAAAGTACCTCTAAACAACAAATCGGATTGCGTTTTTAACTCCGGCGAATTCCTCTCCTGCATGTGTGAATTATTAGTTAGTTCTACCTGATTGTTTAGACTAACACCAGGGAACGCCTTTTGCGATTCTACCAACACTACGCCATCGGAGGGTTTTATGGGATTATCTGTGGTAGTTACCGTGTAGGTGTTGGTTAAAGTATAACCCGAAATCTCAGGACACGGCTGAGCAGACGAGGTATATGGATATCCTTCGCCAATAGGCGTATAGTAGCAGGTGTTGGTAGTAGTTGTGGTAAAGGTAGCCGATCCGATAACCTCCAGCCATTTGCTATTAATGTTTTGAAGAAAATTTATAGCATCTTCCAATGCAGCAATTCTATCCAGGTAAGGCTGCCTCCCAACACACCCAAAAAAAGGAAATGTATTGTACCAAGAGCAATGACTGGAAAGTGCGTTCATCTCACTTTGGCGTGCCGCCTGATAATCCATCAGGATATTTTGTCCATCTGTAACGCCTTGACTATCATTTGAAGCGCCAAATGTTGATTCCGAATTTGGGTCGTTCCTGAAATAATGCAGCACCCGCCAAAACACATCACTTGGGTCTTTAACGCCGTAAAAAGCAACCTTTTGGATATTTGATGTATTGTTTTGATGAAATGTGTTTAAGGCATTTAATTCAGAAGAACCAACCATATACGAATTGGCAACCTCAGATTTGAAATGCCCTGCAACAATGTCCACTACACTAAAACGATCAGCATCATTAGGTACCACAAAATTACAAAGTGAATTGGAGAAATTCTCGCTGAGTCGTTTTGCGATAGGCCATAGTAATCCTTTTAAAAGTGGTGTTTGTCCTAATACACCCTGAATTTCAACTTTTAAGAGCTTATTGCAAGTACTATTTGCCAAAGGGAAAAGCTTGGAATCCCTGTTGTTAATAATTTGAGCTCCACCGTGAGACGAGCCAATGGTAACAATCCCTCCAAATGTCCTGGTGTTTCCACTATTTTGTATCAATTGATCTACTTTCCTCGAAACGATACCTCCTTGGCTGTGTGCAATAATAAAGCTATTGGCTCCATAGCTAGCTGCGTTTGGCTTTGTGAAAATTTGTTCTTTCACTCGATCGGCACATGCCTGCAAGCTATATTGCTGCCCATCCGAATAGATTATATCGCTGAACACATTGGCTTTTCGGGATGGATAACCCGGTGCACCATAACTAATAGCACCTGCAAAATCAGTAAATGAAAAACTATTACCACCTAAACCATGGACAAAGTACAGGTTTTTGGTATACTGGGCATTCACATTGGTGGAAAATCCAGCAATTGAAAAAAATATGACAAAGTATATTGAATTTTTCATGAGTTTATTTTTTAATAAATTGTTGACTAATAGTACCTGTAGAATGACTTAGAATCACTGAATAGACTCCTGGAGTCAACTTACTTATATCTAGTTTTATGACACCGTTCTCCTGTCCCAAAATCACAGTGGATACATTTAAACCAAAAGAATTTACGATATTAATACCGCCGATTTTTAGGCTACCAGCATATTGTGCAGTAATCTCGGTAACACCTGGGTTCGGGTATAAAGTCAAATCTTTGACTGTTGGCTCCCCATCATTAAGCTTTTCAGGTTCGCTGGCTGTGTTTTCTTCAAAGACTCTTTTGCCATCCAATTCATAATTCTCGTAGCGGATGTACTTGGTTAGATAAATATTGGCGTATGAAGAATGTTCTGTTTTAAGCCTTTCGAACATTTTCAATGCCTTTGGTTCATTTTTGGTTATTTGCCGTAAATATGTATCCTCACTTTTTATCTCATGATTTTTTGAGTCAATTACCCTTATTTTAACGACATTATTGTTTCTGCTAATTTCGGTTTCTTCTGTTGATCCAAAATCCAAATAAGTACCGTCTACATTAGTTTTGATTGGTCTTTTTATGACAACATTTCCATCTGGTAATTTCTTAAAAGAGGCATTTTGGGCTTTTGCTTCCAAACTGATCAGCTCAGGGTCAGGAAGATTAAAAAAATCTAATTGATTTCCGTTGTTCCTGATATTTTTATCTATTTGTTTCTTGATCTCTTCTGGGTGTTGCCTTTCAAATATCAATTCACCCTTAGAATTGTAAATTTTAGTACCATCATTATCTGTAATAATTTTTTTGGAATCTGGGTACCAAGATTCAGTTGAGTTTGCCACAAGGTACTCTTTCGTTTCACGAAAATAATCGCCATCTATTGCTTTTGTAATTTTATACACCTCCCTGGTCGGTCTCATTCCAATAAGATCCTGTGAATTCACGTTTTTTAGAAGGTCTTTATTACTCACTTCGTATTGTGTGTCCTCAATTACTGTATACGTCATCACTTTTTGAGCAACGATGGGTATGGACAGTAACATGGAGATAAAAACAACCGAACCTAAGAGAACAGCTGTTTTCGGGGGTAGCGAAATTATTGTTTTCATAGTGATGTGTTTATTTTTCAACGTAAATACATTACTAAAATAATTAAACAACCAATCAAACCCAAATTATTCCACTACTATTTTACCAAATAATTGTACAATTTTGACACACTAAATTAGTAACTCTAATTCACATTAAAAGGGTTGCACCCATCCAAATTCTAGCCCGACACTCAGAGGTGGTCAATAGGCCCCCGTTTTCCTCAATTGAAGGGAATAGTAACGACATTAACGAAGGCATCTAAATACCCCACTTACCCGATCTTGAGGCCTCAGCTTCGGGCAGAGGATACTCCCAGGCCTACGACTACTTAAAAAAAATATCCCCTCATTTCTGATCCACTGGTGCCTCTCGAGCAGAATATTTCCTGTTCTGCTTTTCACAATGATTCTTTTTCACCAATTTTAAAAAATGGTTAGAATATTCTATAAGGATGGACGGATGGTACGCAAAGAGGATAACCTCCGTGCCCTGGGACAGGTCAAAAATCTGTTATGGGTCGATCTGCAATCCCCCAGTATGGAGGAAGAGGAATGGGTGGAAAGTCAATGTGAAATCAGCTTTCAAACCCCACAAGAAATCGTAGAGATTGAAAGCAGCTCCCGTTTTTTCGAACAAAACGATACCATCAACGCCAATTCCAATTTCCTAAGAATAGACAAAGACAGTTATGAGACCTATCCGGTTTCTTTTCTGCTACATCAAGGCGTGTTGTTTACCTACCGCCGTGGCGACTCTCAAACCTTCGCCGACACCGTAAAGAAAATGAAGGTAAGTCCCCACACCTTTCAGTCGGGGGTCGATTTTATGCTGATGCTCCTAGAAACCCGCATAGAAGCCGATGCCGATTCGCTGGAAGCTATTTCGAAAGATATTTCCACCATTAGTAAATCCCTGGCCCATGAACAAAAGGCCCGCCAGGAGGTGTTGATCCGGATCAGTGGGCTACAGGAAATTACGATGATGCTCCGAGAAACGAGTATCGATAAGCAAAGGGTATTGTCGGGAGTGTTGCGCAGCCTAAATTTCCCCGAAAACAGGAAGGAGCATCTAAGAATTATATTAAAGGACATCAACTCCCTTTTGGAATATACCACCTTCAATTTCGAAAGGCTCGAGTATCTTCAAAACACGTTTATGGGTCTTATTAACCTGGAACAAAGCCAGGTGATCAAAATTTTTACGGTAGTGACCATTATCTTTATGCCACCGACGCTCATCGCCGGTATTTTTGGCATGAACTACCAGCGCCTGCCCACTTCTAATTCGCCCTATGGGTTCTGGATCTCCCTGTTGCTCATGATAGGATCTTCACTTACCGTGCTCTGGTTCTTTAGACGAAAACGATGGATATAGCGGGTCGGTAAAACCTTACACCCTTCCTAAAAAGCGCATCAATCGGGCCTACTCCCTCACTCACTAAGGTGGATATATTCGCACTGGTTGGGCTTACCATGGCCTATTATTCCGACTTTATCTTACAGACTCTTCGTCCCAAAAAACTGATCAGCAACTGAAGGTTGGATTAAAAATTATGCATCAACAATAGATATTCTAATTATTCAATTTTATCTTGCATATCTATTATCTTCTTAAAACACGTTTAATTCCGCTAGCTAAGTAATCAATCGTTGTGAAAGCTACTCCCGATCCTGCCATTGACACTTCTTTAATATAAATAACTAATATATCTATTTTGAAGGCCCCTAGATCGACAGGCTCTGTACGGTTTATCGTACGGTGACAATTAATGTGTCACTTTCAAAAAGCTTATTTACTCCAAGAAATAGTTATTCAGCATGACTAACCACTTCCTCAAAAAAATGATCCATCCTAAATTATCCATCAAAAAGGGCCTGTACCAGTTATGGGCCCGGCTAATCCCCTCACGTCAACTGGCCGCTTGTTGCTGGATAGGCTTGCTGGCTTCACTGCCAGGATACAGCCAACAAGCCCCAGAAAGCCCCCCAAATATCATCTTCATAATTGCCGATGATGTGAATTGGGATGATATAGGAGCCTATGGCAACAAAAAAGTCAAGACCCCCCACCTCGACCAACTGGCGAGTGGGGGAATGATTTTCAATAATATGTTCCTTACTGCCAGTTCGTGTAGCCCTAGCCGCACCAGCATTCTGACGGGTAGATATCCCCATAATACAGGAGCCGCCGAGCTCCATACCCCCCTCCCCGAGCACCTGACCTTTTTCCCCGAGCGCTTAAAAGAAAATGGTTACTTCACCGCTCTGGCAGGAAAATGGCACGAAGGCCCCGCTACGCGTAGGGCATACGATACGCTGTTGGTCAACAAAAAAGCCAACGGAGAAGGTGGTGAAGGCCAATGGCTCAACCTACTCCAGAACCGTCCAAAACAAAAACCCTTTTTCTTCTGGTTCTCCTCCTTCGATGCCCACAGGCCATGGTCCAGCCAGACAGAGGGCTACCAGCACCGGTACGACAAGGACATTGAAGTCCCTGAAAACCTGTTAGACTCGGAGGCAACGCGAAAGGACCTCGCCCTTTATTATAATGAAATAGGCCGTCTGGATCATTATGTAGGCCAGATCGTGCAGGAGCTGGAAAAGCAGGGGATAACAGAAAACACCCTCATCGTTTTTATGTCGGACAATGGCCGGCCGTTCCCGGGAAGCAAAACGCGCTTATACGACACGGGCCTAAAAACCCCCTTTATCGTCAAATGGCCACGGATGGTTAAAACGGGCCAGTCCTGCCAGAGCCTGGTGAGCAGCGTCGACCTAGCCGCTACCTTCCTCGACCTAGCCTCCATAGCCAAGCCCACTACCGTGCAGGGTGTTAGTTTCAAAAAACTGCTCACCAACCCATCGGCCGACTTTAGAGACTATGCCTTTGGCGAGCATAATTGGCACGACTACTCGGCCTACGAACGGTCGGTCAGGACGAAGGAGGGCTACTTGTATCTGATCAATAAAAGGCCAACATTGACCAATGGTGGACCCATAGATGCCAACCAGAGCCCTGCCGCAAACGACCTGAAAAGCGCTAACAACCTCAACGCCTATCAAAAGGATGTTTTTCTGCAACCCAGAGCCACCGAAGAATTCTTCGATGGCTCTAAGGACCCCTTGAACAAGATCAACCTAATCGGCAAAAAAGAGTATCGGACTCAAATCGATCGCTTAAGGTCTGTAATGAAACAATGGCAAATGGAAACAGGCGATACCGTACCCGACCAACTCACCCCAGACTGGTACGATCGGGAGACGGGCAAGCCCCTACCTGCCAAAGGAACTAGGGGCCAAATGCCCGGAGCTGCCCTGAACGCTTCAAAAATAAATCAACCCGGCCCATTTTAAATAAATTTCGACCCATGAAATTATACACTTTAGTAGGTATCTGCACCCTTATTTTAGCTCTCAGTCAATGCAAACCCCAGGAGGAAAAACCCAATATTCTCTGGATAGTCAGTGAGGACAACAGCCCTTTGCTTGGGTGCTACGGCGACTCCTTCGCGACGACCCCAGTCCTCGATCACCTGGCTCAGGAGGGCGTACTGTATTCCAATGCCTTTGCCACCGCACCGGTATGTGCTCCCTCGCGCTCCACGCTGATCACCGGGATGTACCCCCCGTCCTTAGGTACCGAAAATATGCGTAGTACCTATCCCATTCCGGACTATGTGAAATTTTATCCTAAATACCTGAAAGAGGCAGGATATTACACCACCAATAATTCAAAAAAAGATTATAACACCACCGATCAACCAGAGGCATGGGACGAGTCTGGTCCTGAGGCTACCTATCTGAATCGCCCAGCAGACCAGCCTTTCTTTGCGATTTTCAATTTGGGTGTCAGCCACGAAAGCTCGGTACATGAGTCTATTGCCGACGACCAACTAAAGCATGACCCCAAACGCGTCCCCATTCCACCGTACCACCCCCGAACTCCCGAAATGGAACATGATTGGGCCCAGTATTACGACAAAGTCCAAAATATGGATACCCAAGTTGGGGAAATATTGGAGGAACTCACCAAACAAGGTCTGGACGAAAACACCATCGTATTCTATTATAGCGACCATGGAGGCGTACTAGGTAGAAGTAAGAGATTTATGTACGAATCGGGATTAAAAATTCCGTTGATCGTCCGATTCCCCAAAAAATATGCCCATCTGGCTCCAGATAAGCCTGGTAGCAAGACCGATCGAATCGTTACTTTCCTGGATTTCGCCCCTACCCTTCTCAGCCTGGTAGGAGTTCAAATTCCTGATTATATGCAAGGGACGGCGTTTTTAGGGAAGCAAGCCGGTACACCCCGCGAATACGCTCATGCGTTTCGGGGGAGAATGGACGAACGCATCGATTTATCGCGCTCGGTGCGTAATAAGCAATATAGATATATCCGGAATTATATGCCTCATAAAATTTATGGTCAATACCTCGAATATCTATGGAAGGCCCCTTCTTTGGGCTCATGTAAAAGAGAATATGATGCTGGTCGACTGAACGATATTCAAAGCAAATTTTGGCAAACCAAACCCGCTGAAGAGCTCTTTGATATCGAGAAAGATCCGCATAATGTGCATAATCTGGCAGAAGATCCTGAATATGCGGAGGTCCTGAATACGATGCGCCAGGCCAACCACGACTGGGTCATCGAGAGCAACGACATCGGGTTTATGCCAGAAGGTATGCTCTCCAAAATCTCGGAACAATCGGCCCCTATGGACTACAAACAAAAGGGTAATTATGATATAAAACGCGTGCTCGAAACGGCAGAAATGGCTTCGTCTCAGAAAGCGGAGCAAATAGATGAAATCGTAAAACGACTCAGCGATCCGGATCCCGTAGTACGCTATTGGGCCGTAATAGGCACTATTGTCCTCAATAAGCAAGCTTCTAAGGCCAAAGAACCTTTAAAACAATTATTACAGGATCAAGAGATAACCGTGCGGATTGCCGCTGCCGAGTCCTTATACCAGCAGGGAGAGAAGGCGGTAGTTTACCCCGTGCTCAAAGAGGCCCTGACAAGCCCTATTTCGATGGTGCGGGTACAAGCGCTGAATGTATTGGAACTAATGGGCGAAGAGGCTAAGCCCGTTTTAAAGGATATTGAAGCACTTTTAAAAGGCAATCAAAAGGACTCTGATTACGATATGAGAGCCGCCAATAGGATAATAGGCCTGCTGAAATAAAAAATGACCGATTCATGGCCCAAACGCGTGTGTGTGCTTACTCCCAAGGAGTAGGCACCCCATGCCATTGGGTATTATGTCTAAAACCCTCTTTATGGAGGATCACCCCTAGGAACCTATTTATAAGGATTTTAGCTGGACCGATCGACGAACTATTTAGGCTCCACGGTATTGCTCCTATCCATTATTTCAGGATCCTATAATTCCTAAATTCAAAGAGTCGACGTCCTGTTTTCTTTTCAAACCAGTACAGCAAGGCATTTTTGAGTTTAAACTTCTTGCGGCTGATATCCAGCTCCACCTTCCAGTTCTGCCGCTCGATCCTTTCCTTCATGACGCTGGGATGAGTTCCTTCAAACTCCTTTAGAGAATCGAAGGCCCCATAGTCGAAGACATCATCGGACTGCAGCTCCTTTTCCCATGCTTCACCTTCCTTCCAGAACCTGCTGACATTTTTTATTTTGGTCTTCATCTGTACGGGACTCTTCACCCAGCCATAATGGTAGATCGCCGCCCCGCAGTGTTTCACGTTCAGTTTCTCCTTACCGCGCCGAAACCCTTGGGCATCCCTATAGGCCGATATCTTAGAATCCTTAGGCGTTTTCTCATTTCTAATAATGCGTATCTCCCGGCGGTACCACTTGCGGCTATCGCCATAATGACCGTAGGTTCCATAAAAATGCAGGTAGTCGAACAGCAGTCCTTCCACACGCTCATCGGCAACATATTGCGCGCAGGCTTGCCTAATTTGCTCATGGTATTGTTCGTGAACTGCCTCGTCGGCCTGGATATAAAACGCCCAGTCGGCCTCAGGGTCGATCTGCGCCAAGACCTTGTCGGTTTCTACCGCCAGCACTTGCCCCCCTTTGCGCAGGCTCATGTCCCACTCCGACTCTACGATACGAATTTTGTCGGAAGCTATTCCTTGGATCAAACTCATGGTATCATCATCACTTTTACCGACGCTGACCAGCATCTCATCGACAACAGGCAAAATGGACTGTATGGCCTCTACGATGGGGTAGTCGTTTAGGATGGCATTGCGAATGATGGTAAAACCAGAAATCTTCAAAATATAGGCATTTAGTGGACCGAATGGGGCAAAGTTACTGTTTTTTAAACATAACAACAGGGCTCCTTTCAGTTTCCATAGAATTGGCCAATTCTACTTGAAATTACGCGGTAAAGGGCGTAGATTTGTCGCCCTTTCTATAGGAATGGCCTATCGGCTTACTGCCCAAAAACGGGCTATCACTCACCGATAAATTCAACAAAAAGCTATGACTCAAAATATTAATAAAAAACTATTGCCCGAACCATTGCTGCAGGAAGATCCCATGCGGTTTGTATTATTCCCCATCAAGCATAACGACATCTGGGAAATGTACAAGCGCCATGAGGCTTCGTTTTGGACGGCCGAAGAGATCGACCTTTCTCAAGATCAAAAAGATTGGGAGAATCTTAACGATGGAGAGCGTCATTTTATCTCTCATGTGCTGGCTTTTTTCGCAGCATCGGACGGCATCGTCAATGAAAATTTGGCCGTTAATTTCCTTAGCGAAGTGCAATACGCCGAAGCCAAATGTTTCTATGGCTTTCAGATCGCCATGGAAAACATCCACTCTGAGACTTATTCGCTGCTGATCGACACGTACATCAAGGATAACGTCGAGAAAGACCGGTTGCTACGTGCCATGGACACGATTCCTTGCGTTCAAAAGAAAGCAGAATGGGCACTTAAATGGATTAACAGCCCCGTTTTCGCCGAAAGAATTATCGCCTTTGCCGCAGTAGAAGGGATTTTCTTTTCAGGATCTTTCTGCTCTATTTATTGGCTCAAAAAGAGAGGGCTCATGCCAGGACTGTCGTTTTCAAATGAGCTAATCTCCCGCGACGAAGGTCTGCATTGCGAATTTGCCTGCTTGCTTTATACCCGCCATATCGTCAATCAGCTGGACCCTGAGCGTGTTAAGGAGATCATGACCGATGCCGTTAAGATAGAACAAGAGTTCGTTACCGACGCCCTGCCCGTATCGTTGATAGGGATGAACGCCGCATTAATGAACCAATACATCGAATACATTGCCGACTTTTGGCTGGAACGCCTGGGCTGTGAAAAGGTTTATGGCTCATCGAACCCCTTCGACTTTATGGAACTTATTTCCTTACCCGGAAAAACCAACTTCTTCGAAAAAAGGGTAGGTGAATACCAAAAAGCCGGTGTGATGAGTGGGGTGAAAGACAAAGAATCGGGTGGACATAAAATATCTTTTGAAGAGGACTTCTGATCTTACAAGGAGCGTCGTAGGCCAAGCCCTATGACGCTCCAAAGATATCTTCCAAAATTTTCCACACCAGTTCCGACTCATAGCCCTTGCCAATGGCAAAACGGGCCAGTTTTTGTTTGAGCTTGAATCGATCGGTCTCGCGTAGTTCTAATTGTTTCTTTTTCTTGGCCAGCATGCTTCCCAGCTCTTCGGCATAGGCCTGGTCTTCTATTTCGTTCATCCCCTGCCCTATACTGTACTCACTGAGGCCCCTGCGCTGCAGCTCCTGTCGTATTTTACGTCGTCCCCAGCCCTTTACTCGGAATTTCCCTCCGGCATAGGACTTCGCAAATCGCTCCTCATTTAAATAATTCTGTGAGATGAGCTCGGCAATCAGCTCATCCGCTTCCTCACCCCACACATTCCACTGCCGGAGCCGCTGCCTTACCTCCTCATGAGTTCGCTCTTGATAAGCACAATACATGGCCGCTTTCTGCAAAATAAGCCTGTCCATAATAGTCGTCCAACGTTAATAATTCTTAAAATCATTGCAAGAATAAGGAAATAATCTATCCAAAACCTATATTTTTGGTTTGTAATGTATACCGTTCACCCCGCCAGACGAATAGACCATGACTTTTAAACGAAGAACCTTTTTGAAATCCGTACCCGCTTTGACAGGCCTTGGGCTCATGTCCGACGTCTACGCCGAATCGCCTACCACCGCCAAAAATATACTCCGGGTTATCATTGCCTCTGATGGGCATTATGGCCAACCTAATACTGAATTTCAGGAGTTCCATGATGATCTAATTGGCTGGATCAACCGAGAGAAACTACAAAAAGGAGTCGACTTTACCATATTCAATGGGGATTTGGTTCACGATGACCCTACCTTGCTCTACGACCTAAAGACTACCCTAGGCAAGCTTCAAGTCCCCTACTATGTTACCAGAGGCAACCACGACAAGGTAGCCCAGGATGTATGGAAGAGTACTTGGGGGTATAATACCAACCATAGCTTTGTAAAAGGCCGTTACGCCTTTATATTGGGGGATACCTCCAACGAAAAAGGGGAATATCTGTGCACGGATCCCGAATGGCTTAAAAGTGAAGTCGCCAAGCATTCCGATAAAAAAGGGATCTTTGTCTTCTTGCACATTACGCCCGTAAAATGGACCAACCACGGAATTATTTGTCAGGAGATCACCGATCTTCTTGAAAACACACCGAATGTCAAAGCCATTTTTCACGGGCACGATCACGACCAGGACGGCACGAAGATGCTTGGAAAAAAGCCTTATTTCTTCGATGGCCACTTCGGAGGGAGCTGGGGTACCAGCTATAAAGGGTATCGCGTCCTAGAGATTTTCGAAGATGATACCTGGACCTGCTACCAATACAACCCTACAGCGGCTCCCATTTTGAATAGCTTTTCTGGAAAAAGCTAATCGATCACACCCATATTACGAAAAAGTCGATGGCTAGTGAATATACTTACCATCGACTTTTTCTTAGATGCTCCCTATATATTAGGCAATGCGTATCAAATGGTTTTTCTTCCCTTTGGATATCAAAATGAAGCGTCCTTGTAACAGTGATTCGTCTGAAAGGGCTTGGTCGGCTTGTTGCACCTTCTCCTTATTGACGCTCACGGCATTCTGCTGGATCGCCCGGCGCGCCTCTCCTTTTGAACTGTATATCTCCCCAGCGGTAACCGTCGACACCAAGTCGAGCACAGAAGCACAAGCTTCCCAATCGGCCCGGGAGATGGTGGACTGAGGCACCCCGTCGAAAATAGTATCGAACTCGTCTAATTCTATCCGTTGCAGGGTCGCCAAGGTAGCCTTTCCAAAGAGCACTTCGGAGGCCTTGATCACCAACTGATAGGCTTTTTCTGAATGTATGCGGATGGTAAGCTCTTCGGCAAGGGCCTTTTGCATGGCCCGTAGATGTGGCGCCTCGGCATGCTCTGCTTCCAAAGCCTCTATTTCTTCCTTGCTCTTCAGGGAAAATACGCGTAACAATCTAGGACAATCGGTATCACTCTGCCCTATCCAGAACTGGTAAAATTCGTAAGGGGTAGTACGGGAGGCATCCAACCATATATTACCGCCTTCGCTCTTTCCAAACTTGGAGCCATCCGACTTGGTAATAAGCGGTGTGGTGAGGGCATAGGCTTTAAAATACCCTTCCTCATCGCCTTCCTTCCGGCGGATTATTTCAGTACCGGTGGTGATATTCCCCCACTGGTCCGACCCGCCCATCTGTAGGCGTACATTATGATGCTTATATAAATGATAAAAATCGTAACCCTGCAATAACTGGTAGGAGAACTCGGTAAAAGAGATTCCTGTTTCCAGCCTTTTCTTTACGGAGTCCTTAGACATCATATAATTAACACTCAAATACTTACCTGCTTCTCTAAGGAACTGCAGGAAGCCCATCTCTTTAAACCAGTCGTAATTATTGACCATTTGCGCCGAGTTGGCGCCACAGTCGAAGTCCAGGAATTGTTCCAGTTGTTTTTTGATCCCCGCTTGGTTGAGTCGGAGGGTATCTTCATCGAGAAAAGATCTTTCGGAGGCCTTGAAAGAGGGGTCGCCGATCATCCCGGTGGCACCACCCACTAGCGCTACGGGCTTATGGCCTGCTCTTTGCAAATGCACCAGCAACATCACCGTGGCCAGGTTACCAATATGCAACGAATCGGCCGTGGGATCGAAGCCTATATAACCCGTTGTCATTTCCTTTTGAAGTTGTTCATCGGTGCCGGGCATCATGTCGTGCAACATCCCTCTCCAGCGTAGCTCTTCTATAAAATTCGGCTTCATGCGTAACTATATGGTTGTATTTCAAAAATCGAAACGCAAAGGTAAGCCATATTCATAAAGTACGCCCATGCCCATCCCGGAAAAAACATAGAATCGACAACCGAATATCACCGGATACCCTGCCTAGCTCCTGCTGGTTGCCAGCCTGGTCGGTCACCATGAAGAGGGTTTAGGCTTCTTTGGCCCATAACAGAGAGGAATCTCCATAGCTCAAAAATCGATATCCATGCTCTAGCGCCTCGGCATATAAGTCGCGCCACGACTCCCCAATGAGGGCGGCTATCAACAATAACAGGGTGGATCCTGGCTGATGAAAATTCGTCACCAACCCCTTACATAGCTGAAAACGATAGCCAGGAAAAATAAAGATTTCGGTCTCACCTACTATTTCCTCAACTCCTTGCGCCTGCATCCAGCTGAGTATGGCCTCAAGGGCCTGCTCCGCGGAAGGCAACTCTTCCTCAAGAAGGGCGTATGGATACAGCTTTTCGATCATAAAGACCGTGGTCTCCTTTCTGAACAACTTCACACCAAACCAATAGAGGCTTTCTAATGAACGCATCGAAGTGGTACCCACCGGGACGATACACCCGGTATGGTCGAGCAAATCTTGGATGGTTTGTCGAGTAAAAACCACCTGTTCCGAATGCATTCGGTGTTCGGTGACGGTATCTACCTTAATAGGCTGAAAGGTACCCGCTCCCACATGCAAGGTCAGATGGGTTTTGTGAATGGTATTTTGTTCCAAAGCCTTTAGGACTGGCTCCGTAAAATGCAGGCCAGCAGTAGGTGCCGCCACGGCCCCATCCTGCCGTGCATATACGGTTTGATAGGCAAGGGTGTCGCTGGCTTCCGATTTGCGGTGCAGGTAAGGAGGCAGGGGGATTTCACCAAGCGCACGCACAATATCCAGAAATACATGCTCACTATCCCATTGCAAGCGTACCAAGTTGTTCTCATAATCGGCATAATCCGCTACGAGCCGGATGCGTTCTCCATCGATCAGTACTTGGGTTTCTAAGGTATCTTGGGCTTTCCAGCGTTTCTTGTTGCCAATCATACAAGCCCATACACAGCCCCCCTTCACCAGCATGGCCTCATTGATGATGCGGGAAGGAAATTCTGGATGCAACAGCAACAATTCGATGGTAGCGCCCGTAGGCTTCCTAAAATAGGCCCTCGCCGGGATTACCTTGGTATCGTTAAATACCAGCAGCGTTTCTGCGGGTAACTGGCCAGGCAAGCTCGTAAATTGCAGATGCGATATCTGCCGCTGGTTATAGACCAACAACTTAGATTGATCCCTTTCGGCCAATGGATACTTGGCCACCCGTTCGTCGGGCAGGTCATACACATAATCCGACAACCTAATGCGCTCTGCCCTTTCGAGCCATTTCTCCTTCATTCCCATTAAATCGTTTCGTCGGGCACCGTAGCCTTAAGCATCCTTAGTGGAAGCAAGAAAACAAGGAGCATCAAAGCGACACTTAAATAAAACACCCAAGAAAAATCAAATACATCGAGCTTATATTGTTCCGAATTGATGGTGGCTACGGCCATGAGTGAGACCCCCGTGATGGTGTTGATGGCCCCCATTAAGGCATTTAGCCAATTCGCCACCAGCTCGTTCAACACCGGCCGATTCTGCGCCCAGGCCTTACGGTTGGGAATAGGCAAATACGCTGCATCAATAAAAGGGATTTGCTTGGTCAAGCGGGAAATCAATACATTATTGACAAGAAATATCCCCATGACGATATAAAAGATACTTTCCTTGCCGATGTATAACTCGGCTACACCCGTATTAGAAAAATCGACGGCTACCATTTCGGGAAAAACCGAATAGGTCCATAACAAAGAACCTACCAAAAAAACAATGGACATCCATCGCCAAACCTTAAAACCAAATGTTGTTATTTTCATGACTTACGTAGCCTGTTCAGGCATTGCTGTTTCTGCATTCTAAATTTGGCGCAAAATTAGGCCTCAACAGTTCCAAAACCTAATGGTTTACAGATCGATTGTTAAAACAATATTTTTAATGTCTATTTTCCATCCTATGCCAAAGTGCGGCAACCCGATGGTCCAATCACTCCCCGGCAGCCTCCCTGCCCCATAGCGGCTCAAGCACTACCCCATATCCCCTTGCCAGGAGTCTGGCGCCTATTGCCTATATTTGAACCTAAAATAATTGCTTTAGCACCAAAATTAAGCGTATTTATCCCCGTACCACCATTTGAATCTTTTTAGCTTAGTATGAAAATATATACCAAAACCGGAGACCAGGGAACAACTTCCTTAATAGGGGGCACCCGATTGAGCAAGGCCCATATCCGAATAGAAGCCTATGGAACCGTCGACGAACTAAATGCCTATATAGGACTGCTCCGCGACCAACCCGTAAATGAAAAGCGAAAAGAACTGCTGAAAGAAATCCAAGACCGCCTCTTCACGATTGGCTCCCACCTGGCCTCAGAACCCGACCAACAAAAGAAGGTCCTTCCCGACTTGTTGGAGGACGACCTCGTATTACTAGAGAAGGAAATGGACCTGATCGATAGCCAAGTCCCAAAGCTGCGCGCTTTTGTGCTTCCAGGTGGCCATAGCTCGGTATCCTTTGGCCACGTGGCCCGAACGGTTTGCCGGCGGGCAGAGCGGGCAGTAATTTTACTAAAACAGCAAGAAGAGGTTGCCGAAATTGTCATACGCTATCTCAACCGCCTTTCCGACTTCCTATTTATGCTTTGTCGCAGCATGACCCACGAGCTTGGGTCCGAAGAAGTGCAATGGAAACCACGAATAGCATAAAAAAATAATTGCCATACTAAACATCTATTATATATCATTTTAAATTTTTAACTTGCCATACTATTTTATAAGATAGTATCGATGGATGTTTAAGTCTAGAATTATTCCCAGATTTTTCATCATCCTAACAACCTATACCATTAAAACTCAGGCCATATGACAGCCGACACCTTGCAAATAGACATACAGCAGACGACAACATCTCGTTTGCAACAAGTAGATTTTTCCAACCTTGTTTTTGGACGTGACATTTCGGACCATATGTACATCGCCGAATACCGGGACGGTCAATGGCAAAATATGCGCATAGTCCCCTACGGCGACCTTGCCCTAAGTCCAGCCACCGCTGCCTTACATTATGGGCAGGCCATCTTCGAAGGGATGAAAGCCTATAAAAACGATTCAGGAGAAGTACTTCTCTTCCGGGCGATCGACAACTGGAAAAGACTCAACAAATCGGCCGAAAGAATGTGTATGCCTACCATTCCTGAGGAGGTTTTTATGAATGGACTTACCGAACTGATCAAATTAGATGCAGGCTGGGTACCTAATACGCCAGGTTGTTCCCTATACATTAGGCCATATATGTTTGCCACCGACCCCTACATCGGTGTAAAACCATCTGAGAGCTATTATTTTATTATTTTCACCAGCCCAGTAGGTACCTATTATGCCAAGCCGCCAAGGGTGAAGATAGAAACACGCTACATTCGGGCGGCTGAAGGCGGTGTAGGTGGCACCAAATGTGCCGGTAATTATGGGGGTTCTTTATATCCTGCCAAGCTAGCACAACAGGAAGGCTACGACCAACTGATATGGACCGACGCCCGCGAGCATGCCTATATAGAAGAATCAGGAACGATGAATATCATGTTTATGATGGATGGTAAGCTCGTTACTCCGGCCGTATCCGAAACGACCCTCGATGGCATCACCCGCCGGAGCATCATTGCTGTGGCTAAGCACTGGGGCATAGAGGTAGAGGAAAGAAGAGTGACCGTAAAAGAAGTGGTAGAAGCACTCAAAAATGGCACCCTGGAATCGGCTTTTGGAGCCGGTACAGCAGTGGTCATTTCGCCATTTGCCACCATCGCCTACGAAGGAGTGGACTATGCACTTCCCGAAGTTACGGACGAGTCCTTTGTTACCAAAGTTAAAAACTTCGTTACAGACATACGGGTAGGTAATACCCCTGACATATTCGGTTGGACGTTAAAAGTCTAGACCTTTCTGATGGATTGTTAGCCCCTTTCTTTTTTGGAGAGGGGCTTTTTTGGTTCCATACCCCTCCTGCAGTCTATTTATTTAGGCGTTATTTTATTTTTATCTTAATTTTGACCATTCATCGAATCTCAACTTAGCAATTCATGTCTCTAACATTCCCTACCCATACCGCCAAAGAAACTGTATTTGAAGGCGTCCAAAAATTTATCGACGAACAGGGCTTCACCGTAGTAGCCAAAGATCATAGTCGCCCATGGGGAGGCTTTTTCGTGTTGGATGAGGCCCAAGCTCCATCCTTTATCAAGACCTTCTTCCCACACCTTTCCTTAGAAGACTTTGCTGGGTATGAAAAACTAAGTCCCAAAATACTGGTTGTTGCACCCAACAAAAGACTCTCATGGCAATACCACCACCGCCGTGCCGAAATATGGAAGGTCATTGGTGGAAATGCGGGGATCGTCATTAGCGATACCGACGAGGAAACCCCTCTACAACAGCTCCCGATTGGTACCGTTATCGATCTTAAAAAAGGGGAGCGCCACCGTCTGGTTGGCGTAGACGTATGGGGTATCGTAGCCGAAATCTGGCAACATACCGACCCCAGCCACCCATCCGACGAGGACGATATCGTAAGGGTACAAGATGACTTCGGTCGTTGATCATCGCCCCCCCCACTGTTACCAACGAATAGAAGCAGTCCGGTAGATTTGGCTGCCTCTATTCGTTCTTTTTTAGCTAGTATAATCGATTGACAAGCACCCATTGGTACCAAACCTTATGATTACCATCAAGCGGACTCATAGCGAAGACCCCGATTTCCCTTTCCTTACCAACCTGCTCGACCAAGCCCTATGCGACCTGTACAATACCCGCCAGGAAGACTATGCCGACTATAACCGCATTACGGACTTACCCACCGTGGTACTGGCTTACGACGGCACTGAGCCCATAGGCTGTGGTTGTTTTAAAATCCATGATTCCGAAAATATAGAAATAAAAAGGATGTATGTTCTCCCCCAATACAGGGGACGGGGTCTTGCCCGTACTTTATTGAAAGAACTGGAACAATGGGCACTGAGCCTGGGATATAAGCGCTCCATTTTGGAAACCGGAAAAAAACAGACTGAAGCCATAGCGCTGTATACCCACTTGGGCTATGAGCCTATAGCCGGCTACAACGCCTACGATGCCCTCGAGATCAGTACCTGCTTCGCCAAATCGCTAATATAGGCTTTTCCGCACCTACCTGATGCGACTCCCCCCCCCGTCTACGCTATACCATCCAGCTTGTCGGGTAGGCCATCGCAAGCGATGCGTTCATCGAGTACATTCAGATATTGCTAATTGATGCCCGCCGCCAAGCCCGATACATCGGCGCTTGAATAGGTGCCCCACACCTTGTTTCCCGCTTCTAACTACTGTTTGGCAAGCTTTTTGCCAATTCCTGATGAAGCCCCAATGACCAAATAATTTTTCAAGGATCAATATTGTTAATGGTAGAGAATTTTGGAAAGACTACATTTGGCCCATCTATGAGCCAGACTCCTCTTTATCCAACAAAATCATGCCTAGAAAGCGTACTCAGTAAGGCCTTATTTTCAACCATTCACCGTAAATTCTATGGGCGACCTATCAGAAAAAAACGAATATATGATGAGCGTCTACCGCTCTTTGGTAGTCATCGCCATTTTGATTGGCGGTATTTATGTAGGTCAGGATATCATTGTCCCCCTTGCTCTGGCCTTTCTTTTGGCGGTATTACTACGGCCAGTCGAAGCATTTTTTATTAGGCTAGGCCTTCCCAAGGTATTGGCTATCAGCCTCGCGGTGTTTTTGGCCGCCCTCTTATTGGCGGGCCTCATTTTCCTGCTATCCATTCAGATCGCCGATTTCTCTAACCAGTGGCCCAAGCTCAAAAAAAATATAAATGAGGCCTATAACGATGGACGCCGCTGGGTGCGCCGCGAATATCGGCTCAGCTTCTGGCAACAAGACCAGTACATCAAAAAAGCCCAAACCCAGACGATAGAAAACCTTCAGAAATCGGAAGCACTAGGATCTATCACAGGCTCTCTCAGTACCTTGGTTTTATTGCCTATCTATGTTTTCTTAATGCTCTACTACCGAAGCATGTTCATTCGGTTCTCTATTGTGCTATTTACCGACAAACACAAATGTAAGGTGCTGGAGATTTTGGGACAGATCAAGACGATCGTCCAGAGCTATATGGTAGGCCTGCTGCTGGAAACCGCAGCCGTGGCCACCCTCAACTCCATTGGCCTATTGCTGCTCAATGTACAATATGCCATCCTGCTAGGGGTAATGGCCGCCATACTCAACTTGGTACCCTATATAGGAGGACTCGTCGCTACAGCCCTAGCCGTACTCGTTACTTTTATGAATCATCCCGACGGACTAACCGTCCTGGGAGTCGTAGGGGTATTTGTGCTGGTACAGCTCATCGACAACAACTTCTTAGTACCCATGATCGTGGGATCAAAAGTAAGAATCAACGCCTTAGCCTCGATCGTCGGCGTATTGGTTGGGGGTGCTATGGCTGGCTTGTCGGGTATGTTTCTTTCTATACCGGCCATTGCCATACTCAAAGCCATCTGCGACCGCGTCGACCACCTGCACGCATGGGGAATCTTGCTAGGAGACGAGTCGCCAGACGACAACTATAAAAAACTAAAAAAGAGCCTCGAAAGCGATCAGCTTAGTGAGACTCCCTAGCTTTTAGGAAAACTGAAATTGTGAATTTTTATGGAGGTTATAATGCATCATAACCTCCATAAAAATATCCCGGCACCATATCGCTTACTGCTGGGTATGAACCTGCGCCTTCAAATCGTGAAGTAGGCTAAACAATCCAAAAAACGTGCGATTGATATAAATAAAATGCTTGGAGCCCCTGTTCATATTCATCTTCCGCAATTCGGCGTCATTGGCATATTTCTCCCCGATCTCGGCGAGCTTATTGAAAAAACTTTCATCCGAAAAATCAAAAGATTCCCGTTGAAAGGGCTGAGTAAGCAGGGATAATATTTGATAAAAAAGCTCCGAAAAATAGGCCCTTTGGGCAGGCGTATCGCTATCCAAAAGAATTTCTAACTCGGTAAGTTTCTGATGGTATATTTCAGTATTATTTAGTTTCTCAGGATCTACCAACTCAAAGTATGGCTTGTAGAAGTCCTCAGGAATTTGTTTCATACACCCAAAATCTATGGCGATAAGATTGGCCTGCTCATCGACCAAAAAATTTCCCGGATGCGGATCGGCATGTACCTTACGTAAAACATGAACCTGGTGCATATAAAAATCCCATAATGCCTGACCTATCTTATTGGCCACATCCTGAGATGGAATAGAACGGCAGAATTCAGACAAATGCTTTCCATCCATCCAGTCCATAGAAATGACGCGCTCACAAGAAAACTCCGGATAATAAGTCGGAAACTTCAGATGGGGAATATGGGCACAGGACTTAGCCACTTCGGCACTCTGCGCTATTTCTAGATAATAATCGGTTTCTTCTACCAGTTTCGACTCTACTTCGTTAAAATATTTCTCGGAGTCCTTGGCCTGAATATTGAACATTCTCATGGCAATAGGCTTCACCATGGCCAAGTCGGACCCTATGCTTTCGGCTACACCAGGGTACTGAATCTTAACGGCCAGGGCTTTCCCGTCTTTGGTAGCCCGGTGCACCTGCCCTATGCTGGCCGCGTTAATGGCATTGGCATCGAAGGTATCGAAAAGTTCCTTTGGTGACTTTCCGAAGTACCGTCGAAAGGTTTTCTCCACCAGGGGGGCCGACAAGGGAGGAACCGAAAACTGAGAAAGGGAAAATTTCTCTACATAAGCCTGAGGCAGAAAATTCTTCTCCATACTCAGCATCTGTGCCAATTTCAAAGCACTCCCTTTTAAGTTTTTCAGGCCATCATATATATCACCGGCATTGGCGTTATTCAAATTTTCGAGGGCGGTATCGGGGCTGGTGATCTTTTGCCCATAGTATTTCAAATAATTCCCTCCAATTTTAACCCCTGTAGAAAGGATTTTGGAGGCTCTTTGTATTTTGGAAGTCGGTATTCTGTCAATGGTTTCCATACTCACCTGATCTTTTCTTTGAACAAAAATTTACCAAGATCGATCACACTCTCTAGAGGAGTGACATCGAATAGGTCGAAGGTGACCCTGATAGACTTTTCAATGAATAGGTCCGTTTTTTCAAAAGCAGGAGATTGGTCGTCCAACCAGAACTTCAGCGTTACCATCAGCTGCACCCAGGCACCCTCATTGAGTGCGTCCTGTTGTATCTTTTTCACTCTTTCATTCTTGGACTCGAGGTACCCTTCACTAATTAAGGCGATAAAGCCTTTGAATTCTGAACGTAGCTCCTTAAGCTTCATCAACCCATCCAGCCTATTTTTCTCTCCATTCAAGGCAAATACTACATAACTCCGGTTAGCGGTTAAAATCTCGAAGAAGGTATAATAATAGGTAAGGAGCTTCTCCCTGAAGCCCATGGTAGCCAACGCCTCGCCATCGGCCATCAGTCCCATAGCCATTTGGTGAAACCGTAAAAAGACCTGTCTTTCAATAGCCTCCAAAGAGGCATAAAAAGAATAAAACTCCTTTTCTGCAAATCCATTCAGTTTTGCAAATTGATACACAGACTCAGGCTTCTTACCGTTATCGAGACAGTAAGTCATAAATAAATTGGAAATATGCTCAGCCGACAATGGTTGTGCCGTCTTTACTTCTTTTGTCCTTGTTGCCATAAGTATAATTGGTTAATCAACGATTTTAGAACTTCAAATTGAGCTCAACTCCTATTCAGTTGCATAGAGTAGCATGAATTTAGAACAACAATTTCGTTGAAATCATTGGCGATAGCTAAAAAAAATTATTATCGTTCCCTGGGCAAACTTCCCTGTCCGCTACCGGAGGCTATCCTGAAACTTTTGCAACCGAATCCCTCAAGATATCGGTAGCCATGTGCAACTCAGGGAGATTAAAATTCCCGAAACCTAGCCGTATGCCACTTACCTGGCCCGATTGAAATAGCAGGGTTTGGGGCAAATGCAACTTACTTTCGGCACATGCTCGGCTCAACTTTAGTAGGTTAAGATCCCTACGCCATTCCGTCCACACTGCCAGGCCTCCCGGTGGCTTTTGAAAGGTAAGATATTCCTCAAATTCCTGGGCAAGCCTCATACATAAGGCGTCACGCCTTTCCTGGTATATTTTCTGGGCTTTTTTAAGGTGCCGTTGAAATTCTCCTTCCCGGATCATCTCGGCCAGGGCCTGCTCCATGACCATATCACCTTGCCGATCCACAATCCTTCGCAACTTCCCTATCTCCGCTATGAGGTTCTCGGGAGCCACTATATAGCCCGTCCGAAGCCCGGGTGCCAAAGCCTTGCAAAAAGAGCCAATATAAACCACCATCCCGGACCGATCGGCACTGGCCAAGGGCAACACCGGACTGCTATGGTAATGGTAATCATAGTCATAGTCGTCCTCCAAAATAACGAAGCCATACTCCACGGAAAGCTGGATGAGCGCCTGCCGTCTTTCGGCGCTCAGCGTTACCGTGGTGGGGTAGTGATGATGTGGGGTAATATAGAGCATTCGGATTCGGCCACCCCGACAAAGGTCGCGAATAGCCTCTAGGGACACCCCCTGCTCGTCGACCGGCACCACACTAAGCTGGGCACCAGCCTTTTGGAAAATCATATTGGCCACATAATAACTCAAGCTCCCCACCACTACCCGGTCGCCGGGCTCCAGCAGGGTGGTGGAGGCCAGGTATAGGCCCATCTGGATGCCGCGGGTAGTAAGAATATTCTCTACGCCCACATGAAGTCCCCGGGTATCGTTTAGATAATTGGCCAAATGCTGCCGAAAGAAGGTATTGCCCTCCACATGCGAGTAGCCCAAATACCCCCTGCTATTTCCTCGGCGAAGGATTCCCGCATAGTTTTTAGATAACCGATCCATGGGAGCCAGCCGTACGTCGGGGAGGCCATCGGTAAACTCTAATTCATACCGAGATAGGGATACGGGCCGATCTAGCAGCATACTCCGCCTAAAACCAAACCCTGCTTCTTTGGGATAGCGCAACAACTCGGCAGAGTCGAATGCTACGGGCTGGTCGGCAGGGCCAGCATGTACCGAATGGACGAAGGTCCCCCTATTGGCCGAGACCGTCACCCAGCCCTGTGCTTCTAACTCCGCTATGGCGGCGATGGCCGTTTTCCTATGCACCCCCAACCCCAGGGCCAGCTGCCGGCTCCCCGGCAGGCGTACCCCATGGCGCAGCACTCCCCGCTGTATGGCGTTGATCATCTGTTTGGCTATCTGAAGGTACACCGGGCTCGACAGGCTCCGATCTATTTTGATAAGATTATTAAGGGCTACTTCAACCGGACTACTCATGATATAACAACTGGATTACTTGAACGGACCGGAAAGATAATACTTTTGCCGACCATAAGATATTTCCTTGCCGGCAAACCATAGGAATCCACCTTTATTAGCAGTCAATCACTTATTAGAATGAAAACAGTATATACCATTTTATGGACCGCCCTACTCGGGATCGCCCCCATTTTCACGCAGGCCCAGGAAATAGCCCTCGACCCGGTGACCATTACGGCCGGGCTAATTGAGAAACGAGCTTCCGAAACAGGGCGCAACATCGCCGTCATCAAAGGATCCTATTTTAAACATCTGCCTGTCAATAGCATCGATGAGCTACTCCGGTACATCCCCGGACTCGAAATACAATCTCGGGGGCCCATGGGATCGCAAAGCGACATCGTCATGCGGGGAGGAACCTTCCAGCAAGTCTTGGTCATAATGGACGGGATTAGGCTAAACGACCCCAATACGGGTCATTTTAACAGTTATATTCCGATTACCCCTTCGGAAATCGACCGAATAGAGGTATTAAAAGGAGCCTCTTCGGCCATCTATGGCTCAGAGGCCGTAGGGGGGGTGGTTCAGGTGATTAGCAAAACCTTTGCCGCCAGACTAACAGACCGACTCGCCGACGGGCCCGAAAAAAGCCCCCCTACCTTCGCACTCGACGGGAGCGTGGCCCTAGGAGAATACGGCCTTCGCAACGTAAATGCAGGCGGTTTCTTACAAACCGACCGGCTAGCCTTGTCGGCGGGCCTGCTATCCAATAATGCTGCGGGGGTATTGCAACGGGGTGCTAGAGGGTATTTCCATAACCATACCGCATCTGTATCGGGACAATACGCTATTTCGGAGAAATGGAAGCTTGCGGCCCGCTCCGCCTATGACTCCCGAGACTTTGCGGCGCAGAATTTCTATACCGTCTTCGCTTCCGATACCGCCCAAGAGCGGGTGAGCAGTGTATGGAACCAGGTAAGGGTGAGCCACCAAATGGAGCGCTCAAGCCTCACCATCGATGCCGGATACAAGCATGTCAAGGATCATTATCGCTACAACCCCCAGTCGACGGCCAATGAAAGTGTTTCCACGTTATGGCAGGGACTCGTTCTATGGCAAAATGAACTTTCCGAAAACCTGAGCTTGGTAACCGGCCTCAACTATCAGAACAAAGCAATCGCCTCCAACGACAGAGGCCATCATAACCTCCACCAACTAGCTCCACTCGCCACTTTAACGGCCCGACTCACCCAACACCTTACCGTGAGTCCTGCACTTCGGCTCGACTGGCGGCAGTATTTAGGCGCCGAACTAGTACCCCAACTCAATGTTTCCTATAAACGCGCCGCCTGGCAGTTCCGTGCCAGCGCGGGAAAAACCATTCGGGATGCCGATTTTACGGAACGTTATAATAATTATGGCAAATCGCTCGTAACTGGAGGCAATGTTGGAAACCCTAACTTAAGCGCCGAACGCTCCTTTAGCTACGAGGCTGGCGCCGATTGGTTCGTTGGAAACAGTCTGAAACTATCGGGCACCTATTTCCAAAGGGCTCAAAATAACCTCATAGACTACATTGCAACCGCCTATGCCGATATGCCGCGACAAGAAAACCTATCCAGTACGGGGACCTTTGGCTTGGCCAGCAATATTGCCAAAGTTAACATTACAGGATGGGAGCTAGACGCACAATGGAACCAGCCTATTTCCGAAAATCAACAACTCCGGATTACCACTGGACTCAGCTGGCTTCGTAGTCAAAGCAGTAGCAGTATTCCCTCATTTTACGTATCGTCCCACGCTAAGTTTTTAGGAAATTTTTCTGTATTATATAGCCATAAAAATTTGAATCTAGCCATCAATGGTTTATACAAACAACGGGAACCCCGTGAGGCATTAGCTATAGCTTCCACCCTCTCTGAAAGCTATTTCGTATTAAATTCTAAGATCGATTGTAACCTTCCAGTAAAAAATTTGAAAGTTTTTTTTGAGATCAACAACCTTTTAAATCGTACCTATAGCGACCTTTTAGGAGCCTCTATGCCTGGCCGCTGGCTGGCGGCTGGAATAAAATTCAATATGAACCGACCATAGCCCTGCATTTAATTAACCTATACAGTCTATAGGCTAAAAAAAATACAAATTTAACGTATAACAATAAGCGTCATAAGCATTCAGTTACAGAGACTGAGGCTTCTGACGTTTTTTTTGCGTCCCCCTCTTCCCATGAACTTTCTAAAGACCATATTGAAATATTTCGCACTATACGACCAACTAATACTCAAATAAGTATCAACAGTTCTCGGCAATAGAATATTTTCTGATAAGTATACTAAAACTTCGAAATCGTTTACATAGAATTATGTTACAATTCTGCTAACCAAAAATAGTACAAATTGTAAACCACCCCCAAAACCATAAAATTATAGTCGAAAAATTATCTGAAATATAGAAGAAATACTATTATATAACAAAAATAGTTAACATAAAGTTACATTAACTGTGATTTTCGTCTCTTAATTTTATACTTTTATGCTATAACTTTACTATATTTTTAAAAATATTAAAAAATATAGTTTTAGAGAAACGTAGAATAATTCCGTAATCTCTCGTAAAATATTCTTTGAATAGAATATGTATCTATTTACTTTTGATCAAATTACGGTCACTCTTGTAGTTGTAGTTCTGCACATCCATTAAAAAAATACTCGAATAGCCGTAAGAAACAGTAGGTTAAATTAAGTGATAAAAAACCAACCATTCTATTCAAAAGTCTTGATACTTGGTCGCACACCTTGGTATCAAATTTTCAAAAATCAAACCCAATTCACCATGAAACACCTATTCACAACTATTTTACTAGCACGACCCACCGGAAAGCCCTGGCTAGGTGTGCTACTCGCCGCCTTGCTGGCCTTTCCTATGACGGCCGCCCTCGCTCAAAGCGGTAACGCCCCGGCCAATACCTTTGCTCCGCTTACCTCTGCTACCCATAGCAATTTGTCGGTAACAGATTTAAATGTTTCCAATCAAGGTCGACTTATTGATAATAGCACCTCAAATTATGCAACAACAAGTAGTGGATTAGGAGCTTACGGGAGGGTTCGAGTAACAGACAATAGCGCCACAGGAACCAATGTGTATCCTGCCGGAACCTACGCTGGATTTGCAGTTGGTACTGGATTCAGCTTGTTTGGCGAGGCGATCATTAGAACATATTTGAACGGCACTGAACAAGATGAAGTAAATGGCAATAATATACTTGATCTAGGGAATGTCGGTGGCCTCAAAAAAATTGGTATTATTACAACCAAGCCCTTCGATGCAATAGAGTACGCATATAGTGGACTGCTTTCAGGTGCAACTTACATCTATTATGCCGAAGTCAAACGCTTTGTAGCGGGTGAAGACTTGGAATGCAACGAACCCACGGCGCTTGCTCTACCAGCCTACCCCATGGAAGTTGAAACCTATTTATCACCCTTATGTCTTGCTTGTTCGTTTACAGATACAGAGTATGCCATAGACAATGACCCCAATACTGCCGCGGTACTAACGAATACCGTTGCTGTGTTGGCCTCGGCCTCCATGACCATATCCGACCAAGTAAGCACCTATCCGGCCAATACCTTTGCAGGCTTTGACATAGAAACGAACTCACTCCTGTCCATCGACGTACTGAGTGGAATTCAGATATCGCTTCTAAAAGACGGGACCACCGTCCAAACCAGTCCGGCCAATCTCGTATTAGCAGGGGTAGGAAGTACCTTGGTGACCGACCCCGCCAGACAACGCATCGGGATCGTATCCAATGTTGAATTCGACGCTGTAAAAATCAACTTTAACCTTCCCGTCAGCGTCAGTCTTGGCTCTGTTAAGATTTACGGACTCGTAGTCGAAAAGCTTTGTTTAGCCGATCTTGCTTGTAATCAAACCTATGACTGGAGTGGACCTAAGTTCCCTACCATCATCAACAGCCAAGCCACCGGTGTTACGGGTCTGGTATCGGTTGGTGGTACAGTGGCCGATCCCTATCATGTTATCAATGGCAACAACACCGAATATGCCACCCTATCCGCGACTGCAGGAGTAGGTGGAGCAGTTACCTTGGCCGTTCAAGATCCAATAGGAACTTACCCCATCGGAACCACAGCCGGATTTGCCATAGATATTCCTACTGGCATACTGAAGCTGAACCTTCTAGACAACCTGACCTTATCTACCTATTTGGACGGAGCCTTACAAGAAACAATAAACAGTTCGCAAGTACTGGAGCTTACACTGCTGGGCAACCTTATCGGTGGCACTCCTAACGATCCGTATACCATCGGTTTTGTGGCCCAAAAATCCTTCGACGAGGTACGTATCTCGATAAATTCCCTCGTGTCGGTTCTTAATTCGGTACGAGTTTATTCGGCATTTATTGATACCCGCAACATTGTGGGAGCGGGCTTCAATTGCTTAAATCCTGCACCCGACTTCAACGTGACTTATCCTGACGTTGCTACGACGGGCGATGTGAGTACTAACGATAAAAATTCCGATCCGGTAACTTATGGCACGCCTGTTGCCGATGCCGGTAACCCTTCAGGAGCCAGCTTAACCATGAACTCGAACGGCACCTATACCTTCGAAACAACCACTCCAGGGGTTTACAATTATGAAGTGCCTATTTGTTTGGATGGACAGTCTTCGGGATGTGCTACTGAAAGTTTGCAGATAACGGCCCTCGACAAAAACAGCACGGCTAACCTTCCCGTTGCCAATCCAGACTATGCCCATATGAAAGGGGCTGATGCCACTCCTGGCTCGGTAATCGTAGACGTGACCTCCAATGATGGAGTTGGAAACTTTGGCGGCAGCCTAGGCACGGCCACCATCCCTTCGGCTCCTGCCAACGGTACTGCCACCATCGACGGCAACGGTAACCTTGTATTTACGCCTACCCCGGGTTTCTATGGCCGTGCAACCGTAACCTATCAGGTATGCGAGTCTCCCTCTGGACTATGCGCAACATCCGACTTGGTTGTAAACGTACTTATACCTGCCGCTTCCAACACCGTATCGGCTTCCGACGACTATGCTAGTGTCGCCATGGGTAATACCTTAACCAAAACGGCAGCAACCGGGGTAATCTCCAACGATTACGATACCAATGGTGCCACTCCAACCGTGACGCCACAGAACACTAACTTACCGGGAGTAGGAACCTTAGATTTGCTTGCAGACGGAAGCTATACTTTCACTCCGGTAGCTGGATATACTGGCCCAGCCAATTTCCCTTATACCGTATGTGATGCAAATTCTAATTGTACCTCGGCCACCCTATATATCTTAGTAACGGCTGTGCCGAACCTAACGGCCGCACAGTTCTTATCGGGATCGCAGTTAAAAGCGGACAATTCGAATTCAATCGACTATGTTGTCGCGATTAGTAACGTAGGCTCCGCCACCACCAACGGAACCATCACCTTTAAGGTCAGCAAATTCGACGCAGGATCGGGTGTTGAAATAGCTCAGTCTACCGGATCTGGTGTTACCATTTTCGGTACAGCCTATACCCTTAGCAATGCCGATTTCGACGTAACCTCCAACAGCACAGAGTTTATCTTTACATCGAAAAGCGGCATCAATATCCAAGGGCTTGGCATCAAATATATTGGATTTACCATCACACGTACAGGAGGTACGGCAGGGACCATCTTCAACACCGTTACCATCACCAATGGCTCGGGAGGCGGAGAAGTTGAATCTGCCAATAATGTCATCTCCAACCCGGTAACCAAACTTTAATCTTAAACTGAACACATTATGAAAAAGGCACTCATATCCTTTTGTATATTGGCTGGAATAACCCCCAGCTTCGCCCAATCTGTCGACTTGGAGTTAGGTTCCGTTTCGACATCACCCTCCAGTATTTTAGCTGGCACAGATGGCGATATCGTGATGAACTTCCTCCAAAACGGACCCAACGATTTACCCATTGGGGGAGCACATATTACCGTTTCGATAGATACTCAGTTCATGACTTTCAAATTGCCCGCCACGGTATCTGACAATTGCGGAAACATCTGGACGATCCAAGACGGAGGGGCTACTGCCAGCTCGGGCCAGTTGCTCCTCAGCAACAGTTCTGCAGTCACCAATGGTGCCGACTGTGCTATCAGCCTCCCCATCCAGGGAGTAACGGCCGGAAACGGAGTCGTTACCGTAGCGTCTACCATCTTAGCGCCGGGAGTTTCGGACAATAACGGACTAAACCAAGGTACTTCGGAGGCATTGGAAATCACCACGCCCCTACCTGTAACCCTAAGCAAGTTTGAGGTAGAGCAAGAAGGCAACGTAGCTCAACTCCAGTGGGAAACCACCGAAGAGAGCAACAGCGATTTCTTCCAGGTTCAGCGCAGTGCGGACGCAAGAAACTGGAACATCCTTACCAATGTGGACGCTGCCGGCAATAGCAGGGCTACTACCCTCTACCGCCATACCGATTCGAATCCTCTAGCAGGTGACAATTTCTATAGACTCAAGATGGTTGACCGCGACGGCACCTTCTCTTTTAGCCGGATTAGGACGGTGTCCTTCGCAGAAGGCATCGAGCGGATAACCCTAGCGCCTAACCCTGTTTCGGAGTCACTGAATATCAGCATGACCGACTGGAGTAAGGTACAGCAGCTGGAGATATTTGACCTGAACGGCCGCCCCGTGTACCGTTCTTCCAATCCCAATGCCGAACCTATTTCGGTAAAAGGACTCTCTACCGGCATGTATGTGCTACGTATTGCGAAATCGGACGGAAATGCGAGTGTTCACAAATTCGTTGTGAATCACTAAGTAATTCCTAACCATAGAAGCGACTCCCCGTGCATCAACGAGGAGTCGCTTCTTTTTTACCCTAAAAGGCCAAATATTAAATGGCTGCGACCTGCAAAACCACCTTCCCAATATGTGTGCTGGACTCTAGCAAATCGTGCGCTTGCAATGCCTGCTGTAAAGGAAAAGTTTTATAAATAACCGGCCTAAACTCGCCGGATAGAATAATGGGCCAGACCCGTTCATAAATTTCTTTAGCAAGATTCGACTTAAAAGCATGTGAACGCCCTCGTAAGGTACTTCCAGAAATATGCAGTCGTTTGCGCATGACCAACCCAAAATCAACCTCCACTTTACTGCCCTTCATGGTGTTGATCAACACCAGACGCCCTTCCTCATGAAGGATCCGCAGATTTTTGGGAACATAATCCCCACCCACCATATCCAGTATCAGATCGACCCCCTCGGAGGCCAAAATTTTTTCAAAATCCTCTTGCCTATAATCTATACACCGTTCCGCTCCGAGCGACTCGCAAGCCGCACATTTCGATGCACTGCCTGCTGTAGCATACACCCGCGCCCCCAAGGCCTTGGCCAGCTGAATGGCCGTTATGCCTATGCCACTGCTGCCACCATGTACCAACAGCCGCTCACCGGACTTCAATCGCCCCCGTTGAAACACATTATGCCAGACCGTAAAAACGGTTTCGGGCAGGGTGGCAGCTTCTACAAAACTCCATCCTTCAGGAATTGGCAAACAATGGATAGCCTCGGCCAACACATGAGAGGCATAGCCCCCACCCGAAACTAAGGCACACACCTTATCGCCCATTCGATCGGCCGCCACTCCCTCACCGGTACTAGTTATTACCCCGGCTACTTCTAACCCCGGCACATCGGCAGGAGCCCAAGAGGGAGGCGGGTAATGCCCCTTCCGCTGGTATACATCGGGACGGTTGACACCAGCAGCTGCCACCCGGATGAGCACTTGCCCTGGCCCAGGAGTGGGCAGTGGGCGGGAGAGCAGTGTAAAACTACTAGAATTACCTTCCCCCGAAATGGCCATCACCTGCATGGTGAAGCTATCATCGACTCGTTTGCTTGCTTCCATAGTCCTAACGCATATATATTTCCTTGCCAAAGGGTGCAAAGCACAGGCGCATGAGCTTAAAATGTTGCTGAGCGAAAGGCAACCCAATGATGGTAATCGCCAGCAGAATCCCAAAAAACAGGTGCGTAAGGGCTATCCAAAAACCCGCTACGACTATCCAAATGACGTTGAATACCAGAGACAGACAGCCGCTGGCCTGTGGCGCCTCCCTGACTTGTTGCCCAAAAGGCAACAAAGTAAAAAGGCCGATCTTAAAACATTGTAGCCCAAAGGGTATACCCACGATGGTCAGGCACAAGATAAGCCCTCCCACCATATACTCTACGAAGACGGCAAAGCCTCCAAAAATTAACCAAAGAATATTTCCAATCAGATTCATTTTTTTTAGTTTAAAATTAATAATTCAAGGGTGCTCAATTTTTAAACCTTCATAAAACTCCTTGCCCGACAATTCCCTAAGCTCTCCTGGAAGCAGCTCACTTAAGGTAAGGTCCTCGATCCCCACTCTGATAAGCCGGATACAGGGATGCCCTGCGGCCCGGACCATTTTACGTATTTGGCGAAACTTACCTTCTGTATTACCTATCAGCAGCCAAGTGGCCTTTCCATATACTTTTTCATGGACAAACCCAGCGTAGTAAGCCGTAGGATCCGCTACCCTTTCTACTAGGCATGGGACGGTTCGGTATATGGAAGGCCCTTCCACCAGTATCTCTATCCCATTTCTGAGAAGATTGAGGGTTTCCTCCGACACCTCTCCTTTTACCAACACCATGTATTTCCTTTGGTGGCTTATAGGGCCTTGAAACAATAGCCTGGTAATGCGCTGGTCGGTCGTAAGCAACAGCAGGCCTTCGGAGTCGGCATCGAGCCGACCAATGGCATGGGTGCCCTCTGGAAAAGCAAAGTCCAAGTCGCCCAAAAGACCTACTGCATCTGGACTTTTAAACTGTGATACCATGTTACGGGGTTTGTTTATAATAAAATAACGAAACCCGCTTTCCGCCACCATATTGCTAGTACTCATGGCTTGAAATTTAGAATATTTTTTCCCAAATCCCCACTGATTACCTGTGATTACTTTTTTGGATGGTCTTGTTGGTAATGCAATCCGAGCATATCCTCGCCAAAATCGTTATCCAAATCCCTGACCACGGTGTGAATATGATTGGCGTCGTTTTGGGTATTATCGAACTCAATTAAAAAACCGGGGCCATGAATCCGGTAATAATGCCCATGGCCTGGCCCCATGGCTGGGGCGAGGTCGCCCATCCAGGCAAAATAAATATGCTCTAACCCTTGGCTCCTCAGTTGCTCCCATCGGTGGCTGGCCAAGGTGATAGGGTATCTATTTAGATAAACCTGAATAAGCCCTTCAAACTTCTTTCTTTGAGTAGCATCCAATTCCTGATAAGAAATCCCTTCGAAATTTTCCAATAAGGCCTTACGACTATTGCCTGTCAGAATATCATATGGGGCTTTATCGGAAAGTATGGATTTTTTACGCTGCTCTTCCGACAGCATCCCCAGGAGCTCAAAAGCGAACATTTGCTCTTGACGGAGTACATTCCTATTTTTCTGAGGTACATCCGCCAGCACAGTCCCCGGGTTACTTCCCATAAATCCGGGTGTAAACGAGATCTGGCCTTTATAAAATGAAAAATGTAGAGAAAGATGGTGCCCCTCTACCCTCCAACCCCATGGCGCGGCCCCGGGCTCGGCCCCGGGCTCCCCAAAGATGATAAAGGAATAGTTGTCGGGGTCTCTCCGCAGGTCGTTCGGAGGGCGGCTTTCTACTACCCGCAACACGTTTTCGAGGTCCATAATCTGTTGAACCTTTAGCAAGCCCTCCGTACTGAGCATGGTACGCACCAGGGCCATGGCTTTTTCTCTTTGTAGGTCCGTCATTTCTTTTAGAGGGAGCCCTTTCCGATCGCGGGGCACAAAATGCCAATCGAACCGCTGCGCATCATCGAAAGGAAATAATGCCTTGTTCCGACCTTCGTCCCCTAGTGATGTCATAAAATCTTGTGCCTTCTGTTGCATTTGTAGCGTCAATGCCTGCTGGTCTGCGGGGCTCTGTTGTGCTTGAGAGGCTGGAACCGGAAGCAGGAAACACATTATCGCCCACCATGCTATTCTTGGTATATATTTGTTCATGACCTTACGATTTAATTTATAAGTGCTATGAAGAAAAAGCAGAGAAAATCAATAAATACCCATTCTCAGTCAAAAATCGCCCCCAGCTTTGAATGATCCTAAATAAGCATTTGCAGCGCCAACAGCCCATCCATTGGCTATATTTGCGGTTAAAAATACGACCATGTCAAAAGTAAAACTAACAGTCAACAACAACGGATCACTAAAAGTAGATGGTGATTTCGAGATAGTGGATCCTCAGGGAAACACCTACAACCTTCAGGGCCGCACCATAGTATCCATATGCCGCTGTGGACTTTCGGCCAACAAGCCTTTCTGCGATGGCTCCCATAAGGGCCACTTCGAGCATAATGCTGTGGCGTTCGATTTGCCACCAAAAAAGGTATAATTCGAAAAGCACTAAAAGGAACCCAGGGATATGCTAAATATCGCTGGGTTTTCGTTTAACGAAAAGGACCGTTACATTAACATGCTCCACACCTAGGCGTTTTACCTAAGTGTCAGACGTACCCTACCTCGTTTTCATGTATTCCAAAACCTCCCGCATACTCTGGCCCCTATCGGTGTGCTTAGTCCTGCTGCTATCCAGCTGCTCTATCGTTACCACCCGTAGAAACAAAAACATCGTTTATCAGGCAGCTACCACCAAGAGTCCTGAGCTCAAACTCGATGTATATACCGACCCATTTTTCAAAGGCCCCAAACCCGTTTGGTTATTTATTCACGGGGGAAATTGGAATTCTGGCAGGAAAGAGCAATACCGCTTAATGGGACGGAATATAGCGGCCAAAGGAATGGTGGCCGTCATCATCGATTATACCCTAAGCCCCGCTGCCAATTACAAACAGATGGCTCAGGAAGCGGCCCGTTCGGTAGCATGGACCCAGGAGCACATAGCCCAATACGAGGGCAATCCTCAACAGATATATGTTTCGGGGCATTCGGCAGGAGGCCATCTAGCCTCACTCATTTCCATAGACGATCGTTATTTTGACTCCTTGGGCATGGCCAACCCGATCAAAGGCACCTTACTAATCGATGCTGCCGGGCTAGATATGCATGGTTACTTAAAAAACGACCCACCCAAGCCAGGAAGAACCTATGCCAATACCTTTGGCCTTCAGGAGCGTGGCTGGAAGGACGCCTCCCCCCTCTATCACCTCCACCGCGACATGCCTCCGATGATCCTTTTGATGGGGGGCAAAACCTATCCATCGATCATTGCCGGTACGGAATCGTTTCGGGAAGGGCTGGAGGCCTTTGCTCCAGAAACCCCTTTCGTATTGCAAAAAAGCAAGAAGCACATCCCTATGATTCTCCAGTTTTTCAATCCACTCAATAGGCAGTATCGGAAGTTACATCACTTTATTTCGGATACGAACCAACGGCGCTCAGCGGTCAAAAGCGAATAAGGTAGCGTCCTTATTGTCGATTCCACGGATCTGGTCAGAAATGATTTGCGCAGCCAAAATACTAAACAGAATCCCATTGCCTCCAAAACCCAGGGCGAAATACGTATTCGGATGCTCCTGAACGGAACCGATATAGGGCAAGCCATCCTTGGTCTCGGCAAAGGTTCCACACCAGCTATAATCGGTGGTAAAGGGTAAGTCGGGAAAAAATTTCCGAGCGTTCTTTTCAAGTTCACGGCTTTTTCGGGCCATTAATTTATCTCTTTTGACGGCACTGCTGAACGTTTCGTCTTTCCCCCCGATAAGCATCCGCTGGTCGGCAGTGGTTCGCATATAAAGATAGGGCCTGGCGCTCTCCCATACGAGGGCGTTTTCGTACCACAACGGATTTTCAAGAGGCATGGGTTTGCTTACGATGGCGTAGGATGCGTGTAGCCGCACCACACGCTGGGAAAGGTAGTTTTGAGATTCATAACCACAGGCAATCACCAACTTCTGGGTTTTTATTTCTTGGTCGTTGTCCAATACGAGTTTCACTCCTTTCTTATGATGCTCAATCTGCTGTACCTTAACCGTATCATACACTTTGGCCCCTTTGGATACACAGTATTGAAACAAGGCATGGGTGAGCTGATAGACATCCACCTGGGCGGCATCGTCCGATAAAATCGCAGCCGTATGCGGAAGGTGAGGAAAATGGTCTTTCAATTCTTTTTTATCCCACCAGTCAACGCGGATTCCCATTTTTTTTCGGGCATCATATTCCCTTTTTAGATCTGCCTCATCTTTTTTAAAACTTGCATAGTACAAGCTCTTCTTTAATTCGAAGTCCACCTCCCCCCCAAGTTTTTGTACGATCGCCTGTACTTTCCCAATGGCCTCTATGCATAAGGCATAGCTCCGTTCAGCCTTTTCGACCCCCATAATGTCTATTAGGTCCACCAGCATGGTATCGATCTCGTATTGTAGCAAGGCGGTACTTCCAGAGGTACTCCCCATACCGATATGGCGCTTTTCGAGTACGGTCACCGGAATGCCTTGTTCCGTAAGGTAATACGTCATGAGCGCACCGGTAATTCCCCCTCCCATTACCACTACTTCTTGTGGGGCCACTTCCCCTGGCGCGGGATAGGCAAAGGAAAATCCATTCTTATAAAGCCACCAAGGTTGGCCACTGAGCAGGTCCATAGTATTTATTGAGTGCGTAAAGTACAAGATATCCTCAGCCTGGTTAAAAAGCCGTGCCAAAGGCTCCCCCTGAACCAATGTCTATCTATTACTCACTTCGAAAACCCGCTCATGGGTAAGCATAAATATCCTTCTATCTCGTATTTTGGCTATCCGATGTCCTCCGGTAAACACCCCGAAGCTTGGCAATATGGCTTGGTAGGGGTCTACCACGAAACAGGGGGAACTAAAATGTTGACGACCCCGGCCTACTATTAAAAATACTGGATGAATATGCCCACAAAAAACAAATTGGTCCTGATTCCACTCCGTCTTCGGAAAATGGGTAAAAACAAAAGGCCCTACCACATATTCGGCTTCATAAACCTCCAAGTTGGCCTGTTCATAAAAACTACGGTCGAAGGAGTCGTGATTGCCCTTGACCATCACCATCTGAGTGGACCGGAAGGTCTCACGCCATACCAAGAACGCTTCCCATTCGCTGTTATGCTTGCTATGAAAGAGATCTCCCAAAAAAATAATGCGCCTAGCCTTCGTCCTGGTGAGCAGATGGGTAAGTCGTTTAAAATTATCTTCCGCTGCCAATGGAGGCACGGCAATTCCTTCCTTTCTAAAATGAGCGATTTTCCCTAGATGCAAGTCGCCTATCAATAGCGTATGGGTATCCTCCCAGAAAATAGCCTTATCGACCAAAAGGGTGAAATCATTATCGTGTATTCTAATTTTCATGGCTGTATTGTTGGAGCATCTTATCGATACGATCCTCCAGTTTTTCTGAAGTTAACTGCTCCCTCAGTCGATCGACCATAATGGGGAAAGCCAAAGGGGTCGGCTTGGCGATTTTCATAATGCGGATCTGTTGGGCGGCAATTCGGGTAAGTGCTACCCGCATGCGCTGCTCCTCCACTTGGTAGGTAAGCACCTCCTGATAAGCTTGTTGAATGAGAAGATTACGGTCTTCATATTTCGACATCACCGTAAACAATAAGGAGGCAGAGGCTTGTAGATGCCGGGCTTTTTGATACTTGCCAGGATACCCTTGAAACATGAGGCCCGAAATAGCGGCGATTTCTCGAAACTTCCTACGCGCCATCTCCGTAGCATTGACACTTTGGTAGATATCGTCCACCAAATGATCGGTCGAAAAAAGGGCATGCTCTTCTAAAAGAGCCGCTACGTCCACATATTGGTCACTCAATAGCTCGAACCCGTAGTCGTTCATGGCCACCGTAAAGGTAATAGGACTAAGCCTGCTGAGTCGGTAGGCCAACAGGATTGCCATTCCTTCGTGCACCAAACGCCCTTCGAAAGGGTAAATAAAGATATGATATCCTTCCCTAGTCTCACCTTGCTCTATGAGCAAGGTATTGGCATCGGGTATCAGCGAGCGGCGAGCCTGAAGCTCTAGCAAGGGCGCTAGCTTAGTAAATTCTTTTTCCTTGGACGGATTAGCCTGCGCTTCGGCTAGTCGCTGGCGAATAAAGGCCGATAGCTGCGACGACAGCGGCATGCGTCCTCCTGCCCAGCGTACCAGCATCCCTTTTTTTGCTGTGGCCTTTTTTACCATAACCGTCATTTCGTGGAGTCGTAGAAACTCCACCGACATCCCCCCGAAGAAGAACACATCGCCAGGCTTAAGACGGGTTACGAAGGACTCCTCCACCTGGCCCAGATAACGCCCCTGTTGGAGCTTTACCTTTAGCGACGATTCGGAAACGATGGTTCCCATACTCAACCGATGTCGAAGAGCGACTTTCCTGCTTAAAACCTGATATACTCCGTCCACGAGCTCCACTTTTTTGTATTCGTCATAAACCTGTAAGGAGGAGCTCCCCGTGCTGACATAGCCTATTAGCCATTCCCATTCGGTACGACTCATCAACTGATACGCAAAAGTCCGTTTTACCTCTTCATATAAAGTACGCTCCTGGAAGCCATCGCCTACCGCCAGGGTGAGCATCCACTGGGCCAGCACATCGTAGGCCTGCATAACCGGCGGGCGGTCCTCCAGCACATTGCGCTCTACCCCATCGCGTAGGGAGACCGCCTCTATCAGCTCCAGGGCGTTGGTAGGGCAAAAATAAATGGTACTCGTGGCGCCAGGCTGATGGCCACTACGTCCTGCCCGTTGAACAAAACGGGCAATGCTCTTCGGGCTCCCCACCTGAACGACGGCCTCTACGGGACGGAAGTCGACCCCTAAGTCCAGACTCGACGTACAGATCACCAGCTTCAGACGCTCCTGATGCAAGGCGTCCTCCACCCAGTCCCTTATCTCCCGGTCGAGCGAGCCATGATGAAGCGCCATAATCCCCGCAAATTCGGGGTAACGTTCCAGAATAGTCCGGTACCATATTTCTGTTTGGGAACGGGTATTGGTAAATACCAGCGTGGTACGGTGCTGCTGTACGACCTCAACCACCTGATCGACCAGCTTGATCCCCATATATCCACTCCAAGGCAAGGTTTCTATTTTTTGAGGAAGTATGGTTCGTACCTTCAGGCGTTTCTTATGGCTGGCTTTTATCAGGACGGTGTCTTCCAAATTTGCCTGCGGCCCTATCAACACCTGCCGTGCCTGGTCAAGATTGCCAATCGTAGCCGAAATTCCCCAGGTCTGTAGCAGGGGGTTGATCGCCCTGAGGCGGCTTAGGGCAAGCTCCATCTGTGTTCCCCGCTTGGTACCCATCAGTTCATGCCATTCGTCGATCACCACGGTATGCACATTTTTGAAGGTGGTGGACGCGTTCTTTTGAGAAAACAGCTGATGCAAACTTTCCGGAGTAATAATGAGGGTATCGGGCATTCGTTTTTTCTGCCTTAGCCTATCCTGGGAGTGGGTATCGCCCGTTCGGATACCTACTTCCCACTGAAGGTTCATTTCTAGACATGCCAGCTCCATATTGCGATGAAGGTCCTTGGACAAGGCGCGAAGCGGGGTAACCCACAGTACCTGAAGGCCTTTCCTCGTCTTAGGGGCATTGATATGTCGGATCAGAATCGGCAACCACAAGGCATAGGTCTTGCCGCTGCCAGTAGGGGCATTTACCATCCCACTAGCACCAGCCAAATAAGCGGCGGCAGCCTTCTTTTGAAAACTAGCCCATACCCAATTTTTGGACTCCAACCACTGGTCTACCACTCGATGCCCCCGACTCTTCCCCAACGCAAATACAGATTAAATTTTAGTACTATTCATATTGATGTTTGCCTACGCTCCATCCGTCTTTAGCCAATAGGGCTTCACCCGACGCCACAGCCCCGGGCTCCATTTCGGTACCCATAGAATCGTTCCAGCGGTTCAAAAACCCAAACAGGGCGATCACCCCGAGCATCTCCACAATTTCTCCTTCGTCCCAATATTGACGCAGGTTGGTGGCAATGGCGTCGTCGACCCCGTTGGGTACGGAGGCGCTAGCAATGGCAAAGTCGAGGGCGGCCTTTTCGGCCTCCGTAAAGGCCGAGCTGGACTGATAGCTCCACACCTGATCGAGCTGGTCTTGGGAAGCCCCGTAGCGCTCGGCAGCCCGAATGGTATGCGCCTGGCAATACCTACAGCCGGTAACATGGCTGGTAACATAGCCGATAAGCCTTTTTAGCGCACTGGTAACACGCCCCTGATTTTCCATTACGGCCTTGTTCATTTCAATAAAGGCATAGGCGATCCTGGGACGGATATGCATGGTTTTTACACTATTAGGACAAAATCCCAAGGTTTCGTCATAGAAGGCTATTAATTCTTGCAAGTCCTGGTCCTCGGAGTCGGACTTAGGAAACACGAGTGGTCTTTTCATCTGTATTGGTTTCTATATTTTAATTTCAGCCTATCATCTCTAGGCCTCTTTTTCTAGGAGTTCCGTTTCAAACACCACCTTACTCTCCAAGGTTTTATGAACGGGACATTTGGAAGCAATTTCCATTAAACGTTGGCGCTGTTGCTCATCCAAATCTCCGACAAATTTGAGCTTTTTAGTGATATGATCCATAAACCCTTTTCCTTTTTGGTCTGGATCGAGGTCTTGCTCATGTTTTTTGTCGTGGGTAACATATACATACAGCTCCTCCAACGGCCATTCTTTGCGCTGAGCATAGAGCTTCACCGTCATAGCACTACAGGCTGCTAAGCCAGCCACCAGTAGGTCGTAGGGAGAAGGCCCAAAGTCGTCGCCCCCCACCGAAGCGGGCTCATCGGCTACTAGCGTGTGATGGGCCGTTTGAATGGTGGTGGTAAAGTTATTTTCCTTGAGGTTCAAATGTGCTACCAGCTGTTCTCCTACCGGATCGAGCATTTGATTTTTTTGTTGTGGGATATAACGATCCACCCACATGCCGATCATATCTCCCACATAAGTGCTATCTTTTTTATCACTTAAAAGGTGGTCAGCTCCATCCAAAGAAACGAAGCTTTTGGGGTGGTGGGCCAATTGGTATATCTGATGAGCATTCTCAATGCCTACCGTTAAGTCCATAGGAGCGTGAAAAATCAACAAAGGTTTGCGCAAGGAGCCGATCACCTGATCCATATCCGATTGCTCGAGTTCTTTGATAAACCCGCCGTTAATCTTAAACGGGCGGCCGCCAATGCGCACTTCCGCTTCCTGCTCGTCGGAAAGGTCGGTCACCTGATCGATAAATAGGTGCTTTACATGGTCGGCTCGGGCTGGTGCACCAATAGTAGCGACCGCCTGTATATCGGCCAGTTGGCTGGCTGCCACCAACACCGCGGCTCCTCCGAGTGAATGCCCCACCAGCAACTTAGGGGCTCCGTAATGCTCCTTCATGTATTGGTGAACGTCGATTAGGTCACTCACGTTGGCTGAAAAATGACTATCGGCAAAGCTACCCGCACTCTTTCCTAAGCCTGTAAAGTCGAAGCGAAGTACCCCAAATCCATGATTGGCCAGCGACCGGCTGATGTTCCTAACAGCATTTAGGTTGCTATTACAGGTAAAACAGTGGGCAAAAATGGCAAAATGATTGGGCTTTTGGTTGGCAGGAAGTTCTAAATAGGCATTTAAGCTATGCCCATTCCTATTCTTTATTTCGATATTTTCACTTTTCATATTTAGTATGTTTAATCACGTAAACGCATTTGGAGTAACTGTCGTAACAAAAGTCCCATTCCTTACATTTACCAAGATAGCTTAATTGTTAAAGCTACCGAATTTACTACAATTATTGAACCATTCTTTGATAAACCCCTTTACGTATGCCACATAAAAAAGCCCCATTCCAATTACTGAAACAGGGCATGATAAATTCTATATTCTTTTACTCAAACCGATTTTGGGCATGGTGTAATACCCCATGAGAACTTATGGCCACTGCAGCAAATAAGGCGATTACGGCCAACACAAAAACCAAATTGATACCCCAGCGAGACCAATTGAGCCTCCTCGAACTAAAGGTGACACTATACTTGTCGATCCACAGCCCGATCACGATTAGATTCAAGAAATAGAGATATTGCTCTATTCGGTCGGTACTCAGAAAGGCACCGGTAATCAGTAAACTGAGCACTGCATAAAGGCCTAATTGACCTAGTAAAAACCTTTTGATGTCCTGCAGTTCGACTGAAATGACCAACGCCTTATTTCTGATATAAAAATAATACAGCCAAAAGCCCGAAGAGAGCAGTACCAACAACAAAGCCCCCATTTGGACATTTCCTGCCAAGGCCTCTATATTGGAAGAGGGCGCGAGCTCGGTAACCATTTTGGTCACCCGTTCGCTCCCGAACGACTGCTCCCAAACGATAAAGGGAATAGCCAGGGTTAATAGCACCAAAGGGGTGAGCAATTTCTTTTTTGACACGACCGCATCGGATTGAGGCCAATCGGTAGTGAAGGTACCATACGCCATGCCCAGTCCACCGAAGAAGCCTATAGCGTACTCCATCACATTCCAGAAGTTAAATGGAATTCCAGACTCCCGGCTAATTACCTGAATAAAATTGCCAAAGGCGAAGCCAAAGCCAGCGCCGAGTCCAGAGAAAATAGCCACACGGATGGCCCCTGTATGACCATGACGGAACATATACCAGAACAAGGCGACCGTCATGCCGAAGCAGGCCGCCCATGCTTCGGAGCGAGGGGGGGTCATCTTCCAGCCCATTTGTTCTACGATAAAATAATAAAAGATAACGGCCCCGACCGTCATTTCTACGATTACCTGTGGCCAGTCGACCCGCTTATCTGCCCGGTCCGACAACACCAACCCGAACATCCCCCCACCGAGCAGTCCGAATAGGCCGCCGATTACAAACAGCATTCCCAAGCCATAATACGCATTGACGAAGGACGAAGAGTGTCCGTAGCCCACTACCATGCCATAGCTGATAATGCCCCCGACGCCCCATCCAACGGCCGAAGCCAAAGAGAGTTGTAAGGCTTTGGCATACCAGTCGGCACGCCTTGCTAGGAGTACAATGGCCAAAGCGCCGATGCCTCCAGCCCAGGCGGCCCCTTGTTCGTGGCCAAACTGCCCTCTAATGGCCCAGGCAGTAGCTAGGCACATACTGGCTAGGACCAGCGCTACTAATTGTTGTCGATTCATCGAATATCAGGATAAGGGTTTGAGTTAGTTGATACGCTAAATCATGATTACGAAGCACTTCCTAAAATAGGCTATTGATAATACGCTCCCCTAAAGGGTCGAGCCCCTAAAATCCACTAGAAGAAGCCCCCCCAATTCATAGGCGTGGCAATAGCCCAATAGCGACGGGTTTGCGTATTATAACAAAACTTTACTATTACATTCTTTTCTCCATGATGGACACAAAACTGGCCTTTTACGGCGGCACCAAAGAAGTACAAGCACCATTTAACTGGCCGGTATTCGACCAACGGGAAGTAGACGCCGTAGCCGAAGTAGTACGTAGCGGACAATGGGGCAATCCCGACTGTGGCGACTTGGTGGCCCGTTGTGAGGCCGAATTTGCGGCTTATTGCGGTACCCAATATGCCGTTTCTTGTGTCAACGGTTCGGTTTCCTTGCGGTTGGCTCTTATAGCCTGTGGGGTAAAACCCGGCGATGAGGTGATTGTCCCTCCCTATACTTTTATAGCCACGGCCTCCACGGTGATCGAATGCAACTGCGTACCCATATTCGTAGATATCGATCCGGAGACCTACAACCTGGATCCTACACGAATAGAAGCCGCCATTACCGATAGAACGAAAGCCATTATCCCTGTTCATTTTGGAGGACAGGCCTGCGATATGGACGCCATCATGGACATTGCCCAAAGGCATAACCTACGGGTGATAGAGGACGCTGCACATGGGCACGGCGCCGAATACAAGGGACGCAAACTTGGGTCCATTGGCGACGCGGGTAGCTTTAGCTTTCAGTCCTCCAAAAACCTCACCTCGGGCGAAGGAGGTATGGTCGTCACCAACGACAAGGAGTTGTATCTGATGATGCGCTCCCTACGCAATGTGGGCCGGATTGAAGAGGGCCAGTGGTACGAACATTATAACCCAGGCTGCAATTACCGCATTACCCAGATGCAAGCCGCCCTGCTTTCCAAACAACTCGAAAAGCTAGAAGAACAGACGCAAACAAGGAATAACAATGGGCTCCTATTGAACCTCTTACTCGCAGATATCAATGGGATTAGCCCCTTGACCAGAGGCCATGGAGAGACCTTGCATGGCTACCATATCTATATTTTTAAATACGACCCCATCTTTTTTGGCAACACGCCGAAAAATCAATTTGTAGAAATGCTTGCGGCCGAAGGGGTTCCCTGTTTTAAAGGATATCCGGAGCCCCTCTACAAACAACCTTTGTTTCAGAACAAAAACTTTATGTGCTACGCCATACCCGAGGAGGTAGACTATACCCAAGTGGAATGTCCAGAAGCCGAAAAAGCCTGTTACCAGGATGCCGTATGGATCTTGCAGAGTGGGATGCTCGGAACATCCGACGACATAGCCTCCTTTGCCAAGGCCATCGTGAAGATCCAACTTGCGCTCACTGCCTAGGAGCTAGCAAAAGAGCCGGTTCCTTTCCTGCAATTTTTAGGGACTGCTGTGAAATATTCGTACCTTTTCCAATGTCAAAGCTTAGGCATATGAATGCCAAGAGGTTGGCATTGGAGAGGTAGTTTTTACAACGAGAAACCGGTCAAAACAATGAAAACCAAGATTAAGTACTTTTTGGATGCTTTACAATCCAGCTTTTGGTTTCTTCCATTAATCATTATTTTTTCGGCCATAGGCATGGCCTTTCTCTTGTTATATATCGATAGCCAGTGGTCCTACCTTCCTACTTCTGGCTTGGTTTGGTTTATCCTCTCTGGGGGTGCCGAATCGGCCCGAACGGTACTCTCGACCATTGCCAGTGCCATGTTAGGCATGGCCACCACGGTCTTCTCCATCACCCTGGTAGTGCTCACGCTGGCCTCCTCACAATTTGGCCCCCGACTTCTGCGCAATTTTATGTACGACCGGCTCAACCAAGTCGTACTGGGTACCTTCATCGCCACCTTTGTCTTCTGCCTGATCGTCCTGAAATCCGTTCACTCTGAGAATGATTATTTATTTGTGCCCAACTTATCCATTCTATTTGCTGAGCTCCTAACCATTGCGAACGTCATCCTCCTGATCGTGTTTATTCATCATACATCCGTTAGCATCCAGGCCGACAAGGTTATTTCCGATATCAGCGAGCAGTTGTCCCACTCGGTACGTAAAGAACTCCCCAGCACGCAGACCCTTAACAGTACGGAGGAGCGAAAGAGCTTCGAAGCTTCGAAGGAAGGGTATCTCTACCGAAAAGAAGTTCGTAATGAAAAAAATGGGTACTTACAGGCCATGGATTACGAAAGCCTGGTGGAGCTGGCTCAGGATCAGAAACTATTAATCGAATTGCATTATCGACCAGGCGATTTTTTAATCCCTGGCATGTCTCTAGCCTTAATGAGCGGCCAGAAGCTCGTTACCGATGACCATGCAGAGGCCGTGAAAAATGCTCTGATTATGGGAAAGATCCGTAGTCCTGCTCAGGATGTAGAATTTGCCATCCATCAGTTGGTCGAAATTGCCGCCCGGGCCCTTTCACCCGGAGTGAATGATCCGTATACCGCCCTGACCTGCATCGATCGGCTGACCGTTCCCCTCTCGTATTTGGCCCAAATACATTTTCCCAGTGGCTATCTATACGACGATGAAGCACAAATTCGCTTAAGCACCAAAAGGATCTCCTTTGCGGGAGCCATGGACGCAGCCTTTAACCTCATCCGACAATATGGAAGTGGAAGTCCTACCATTTTGATTCGACTTTTGGAACGCTTCCATACCATGTATGTGCTTACAGACCACAAAAGCCATCAACAAACCATCCTGCGTCATGCTAAAATGGTCCATCAGGCAGGAAAAGACTCCATCACAGAGGGTAATGACCTGCAGGATTTGCAGGAAAGATTTGGAAGGTTCCTATAAGGGGGGATAACCCTCGATACCTAATCGACAAATACTATAAGTAACCCTTCAAATTCGGATTCGTATAAAAAAGCCTCCATTACTTAAGCCTATGGAGGCTTTTTTAATAGCATTAAAATCTGAATTCCGGATAGGCCTAGACCCGTTTTTTACCGATCTTTAGGCGCTGTTAATACCTACTTATGAATTATTACGACGATCAATCATTTAACTCCCAGGATTTCACTCAAGTACCCTTGCCCAAAGGCGAGTATGACTCCTGCACCTTTACAGGTTGCAACTTCTCGGAATGTGACCTAACGGGGTTCACCTTTGCCGACTGTACCTTCGATGGCTGCAACCTTACCATGGCCAACCTCTCCAAGACGGCCTTTAAGGATGTACACTTTGACGAATGTAAGCTCCTGGGCCTGCATTTCGACAATTGTAATACCTTTCTGCTGCATATGACCTTCCAGGATTGTCAGCTCAACTTATCCTCCTTTTATAGGTTAAACCTAAAGAAAACGACCTGGACACGCTGCTCCCTACACGAAGTGGACTTTGCGGAAGCGGACCTTACAGGAGCCACCTTCGACGATTCAGATCTCTCAGGGGCGATATTTGACCGGAGCATCCTCGAAAAATGTGATTTTCGATCGGCCCAACACTTTCAGATCAATCCAGAAATCAATCGGATGAAAAAGGCGCGCTTCTCAGCATCGGATCTGGCTGGCCTGTTAACACAATACGACTTAAAGATCGACTAAAATACCTGATGACCTCAAGGGCATCGCCCTAATAATCCACCTTATAATCTTTCTTTACACTTTGCCCTGACCATGCTTTTACAGAGGTCCAAGGCGCTGGAGGATCGGTCCAAAAGCGATGATTAGCCGGCAAACCTAAGGTCAGAAAGCCCAGTGTAGCCATATATAAGCTACCCGTAGAAGTGTAGTAATCCGAGATCTGAGGCTGATGCCCGTTAAAACCTATGACCAGCCAGCCATTTTCATCAAAATTCTGGTCGCCTTCGTACAACTGCTGAAATACCTTGGTCAGCGCACCGCGTACTTGGGCTGGTTCTATATTTTCCGGAAGCTTTTGTAATAGGGCCGTTTGGGCCAACACTTGAAACGCCCCACTCCGATAGGTAACCGATCTCCCAAACACGGGAAAGGTGCCATCTGGAGCAATAATCCTTTCTTGAAATTCGGCATGTCGAGTCATCCTTTTCACAACCAACTGAAAATCCGTATCGGAAACCCTGTTTTTATTGTGAAGAACGGTATACAAGTCTACCAACATGGGTTGAACCACAAAAGAATTATAATAATCCATACTAAATAAGGAGCCGTCCGAATACCACCCGTCGCCGACATACCATTCTTTGAACTTGTTGAGTGCGTATTGTATCCGCACTGGATCGGGCTGCTCACCAATACTTAACAAAAAGCCTTCGGTGATCCCCGAAAATAGCAACCAATTATTATAAGCCCCCGCTTTGGTTCGCAGCGACTTAAAATTATCGATATAGCTTTGCTTGGTCTTCTGGTCCAATGGCTCCCAAAGCGCTTTGGGAGCACGTACAAAGGCATGGGCTAAGAAGGCTGCATCGACCAATGGCTGTGGGCTCTTGGTGTCGAACTGGATATAGTCGGGATTGGCGGGGTCGCCAGCATTTTTGAGGGCCTGTAAAACCTTCATACGCAATTGTTTCCGCAGGGTTCCCTCTGCTGTATGATCATCGGGCAGTGCCAGCCATGGGGCTACACCGGCGAGCGTCCTTCCTAAGGCCTCTAAGTAGGTAACTTCCCTGGCATCACCGTTATACCCGGGCCCCTTTTCGATAGGCATGTTCTTTTTTAGCGTCCCATTGGCCAGGTTGTCAATGACCGGATTAGCTATTTTATATAATGCATTCACCCATATTTCTCTCTGGATCGCCCCTGATTTCGGGCTGTCTTCTGTATTGACTAACTGGGCATAACAGACAGAGCTACCTATGCATAAAATGCCAATTAGGCTGTAAATTTGGATCCATTTAATAGCTAGTAATTTCATAGTCAAATCTGGTTTAGGAAAGACGCGCGCTCTTTTATTCAAATACGGACAAAACGGGCTTTCCCCTCCAAGCTTGGGGATCGGTAAGTCCCAGGATCCAGGAGATCGTGGCGGCAGTATCGTAGGTCATGATCACGTCCTTGATTTCGTGGTTCTTCTTCACTCCTGCCCCAGCGATAATCCAGGGAATGGAGATTTCACCGAGCGATTTACCGCCATGTCCTTTTCCAGCCCCGCCATGATCGGAGGTTACCATAATGATGGTTTCATTTTCAATGCCCGCCTTTTTGACGGCCTCAACGATCCGGCCAATTCGCTGGTCTACATATTTCAGTTCTTCATTATAGGCAGGACTCATAAAGCCATCGTTATGCAGCTTGTTGTCGGGCGCGCTGAGGTGGATAAAGGTGAGCAAAGGTTTTTCGCGCTCGATGATCACCGCCGCGGTATCGGCCGAGAAGTCGTCCGCACCCGTTGCAATAAAATCGATAGCCTCCTTTTCGATCAGATATTGGATTCCACCCCAGGTATATATGACGGCTGTTTTGGCTTTGGGCTTCTGGTCCCTTACTACGCTAAAGATGCTGGGGAACAGGCCATATTTTGTTTTTAGAACAGGTTCGATTTCTGGAACCTTACTCCCCCATTCGGTAAAGCCATGTTCGGTGGGGCCAGCGCTCATGAGCAGCGATGCCCAGTTCACCGCACTAGAGGAAGGCAGTACCGTGCGGGCCGTCAAAGACCAGGATCCCTCCTTCATCAGTCGCTTGAGTACGGGCATCTCCCCGTCGGGTATGGCTTTTGCCCCCAAGCCATCGCACCCTATCAACACAATATGTTTTACTTGTGGTATTTGGGCCTGTGCCGTAGCACAACACATCAACAAAAAGAGTACTGGTACTAACTTTTTCATAGGTTCTTATTAGCTTACTGTTTTCTAACCAAAGGACAGATCATACTGGCTCCTAAAAGGTAGCCAAATAAAAGGGTGACCGAAAATAAACACCTCCTATCCCAGAGCTCCAAACCTTAGGGACAGGAGGCATCCTAATTTACCAATGCAGCCCTTTGGCTTTTAAGGCTTTCAAAAGCACTTCAGGCTCATCGGTTTGTATGATATTGGCTCCATGAATGGTCAATTCATCGATCACTTCTTCAATTTTCCCCGCTCTAATCTTCTCATCAGATTTGCCAAGGGCATTGATCCAAACCCTGGCATTATTCTTCTTAATGAGTTTGGTTACCGAAGGAGTATAAAATTTGGGATCGATATGCACCACCTCAGGGTCGAATAGATGGATGGCAGAGTCGGCCATGGCCTGGTTATAGGCACGGGGCATGATCATAAAGCGCTCGTCGACCTGATCGACCAGCTGCAAAACTTCATAATCGCTATCGAAAAAGAAAACGATGTCGCTAGTGCCTGTTTTACGAATCACGTCAATCACCTCTTCCATCCGGTCGGTTTTAAGGTCGAGGTCGATCATAATATGCCCTTTGGCTAGGGTAAGCACCTCTTCTAAGGTAGGGATTTTTTCGTCGGTAAGCTCTCCTTTATCCACCAGGCGCAGCTTGCGGAGGTCTTCAAAAAGCTGCTCTTCCAAGTCGCCCTTCCCGTTGGTCGTGCGGTCGATCACCCCGTCGTGCATCAACATCGGGATACCATCCTTACTCACCTTGACGTCAATTTCTAAGATATCGATTCCTAAGCGAATCCCTTCCTTGATAGCCGGGATGGAGTTTTCGGGAACATGGTTGTGAACGGCACGATGGGAAGCCACCAGTACCGAGGTGGAATGGGTATTCAAGAATTCCTGCCTAATTTTCGAAACGTAATCCTGGGCAAACCCCGGACCTACTTGTACTAGCAAAAAGAAGGCACATAAACTAGCTCTAAACATAACAAAATTTTTAAATACCCCTCTGTTTGTTCTTGTAAGTCCAAATCAGAGGGGTCTATCTTATTTTTTAATGATCAATTCATCTTTAATTTTCCCTTCAGGATCCAAAGAGCCGTATACCAAGGTATTGCCTTTTACCTGCATATGCTGGTAAAAGGGGCCGTCGGGATAGCGCACTTCGGCATATTCCTCTTCGGGCCACTCTTCCTGATGATCGGGCAGGCCGATAGACATCAAATAGATGGTCCCCTTGGATGGATCCGAAACCTCCTGATTATTATACATGGGCTTGGTTCGCAGGTAATAATGCATATGACCACTCATCACCATATCGACATGGTATTTATCGAACAGAGAACACCATTTTTCACGAATGTCGTCGTAGGGTTCTTCCAGGTTATAGGGAGGAAAATGAAACATCACAAATTTCCAGGTAGCCTTGGTATTCTTTAGCTGCTCCTCTATCCAGGCGGTCTGCTTGTCGTTGGGCTGGGTACCGTCAATCTGAAGGTATAGGGCATTTTGGTATTCGAAGGCATAGGTAACCTCTTTAGGGACATCTATAGGCCCATTTTCGGGGAGGCTAAACATTTCTTCGTACATCCAAGAGCCAAGGCCATCTTGGCTGTCGTGGTTACCAGGAACCGGCATTAGCGGCTTGTATTGAAATACATTCCCAGAGTTATCCCACAACTCGTCCCATTCGCTGCGGTGCAGTCCGGTACTTACCAGGTCGCCGGCTATCGAATAGAAAGCCGCCTCAGGATGCCTTTTGAAGGCCTTTTGAGCCATGACACCCCACTCAGCCGAGTAATGAGTATCGCCGAACCAAATATAAGAGAAACCCTTATCCTCAGCCGGTTCGGTAGAGAAGGTAGCCGTTGTCGACCATTTCCCACCAAGACTACCCGCCTGATACTGGTATAAAGTACCTGGCGTAAGATCCTTCAATTTGGCCGTAAAACGATGGATATACCGATCGTTCTGTAACAACCGGTCTTCCATTTTAAACAATGAAGCCTCTTGTTTCAAGGTATCCTTCTGGCCTTCTATCCAATATTTCACCAAGCCAGTGGGCACCGTAGTATTGGTTCTCCATTGGATATTCATCGTCGTTTTGGGATCCCCACTCCAGGTTTGCAAGAGCTGGTCGGGCTGGTCGGTAGAAGGATGTATGGTGTTCCGAAAGGCTTTTACCAAATGAGCTTCCCTTGCACGCCCACGAACGGTGGTAAAAAGCACCTGGCCCTCAAGTGCCTCAGGAACCTCGTCCAACACCAATTCGTCCCAATCATGGTAAACGAAAGCGCCTTTCTTCATGGTGATTTGTCCGTATTCTTGGGGGACTACGTTGGTAATCTGCAATTCATCCCCTTTCTTCTGCGGCGCCACTGAAATAAAGTAAACGGGACGATGCTTATCGAAGCCGTTAATACCCAAGCCTACGGCCCCTTTATCGAAGTCCTTTTGCCAAACCTCGTAGGTCGACATTTCGTTCTTCACCTCCATATCCGTTTTTTTAAAGCCCTTTTGTTCTATCCAAAAAGGAACCACGGCTTGGCTTTTATCGCGCATTAGCGAAACGGTTACGGGCACATTGGCGTCGAAATTCAAAAATTGGGTTGCCAACACTTCCAAATCCTCAGGGCCTATATAATTCATAATAAAGGCCTCTTGAATGGTGTCTAGCTGAGTGGGACTCATGTCGGCATAGAGCCTGGTCACGGTTTCGTCTATGACGTTTTTCACCGTTCTACCAGATACCTTTTCAGTAGGCTTACAGGCCTGCCACATGACAGAGGTCAGGGCAATTAAAAAGGCCAATTTAACTATTTTCATATCTTGAATGTATTTCTGTGCTTGCAGGCAAATACCTGAGACAAGGCGTTTGGAATAATCAGTATTTAAAATAGACCTTATCACGACCGATTTAATAGCAAAGCTAGGAGTAGCACATTTCGGTAGAAAATCTTGTTCGGAAAACACCCAACGGCCCAAAAGCTGTCGGTTGCCACCATAATCGAGTCGTGATAAAGTATACTAAACGATGGATTAAAGAACTTGTTTGTCCGTCGTCAAAAACACCCGCGTACTTTCGGTATAGGTATCCCCATGAATGTCCTTGTATTTCAGGTCGACATAAAAAGCCTTAAAACCAGAAACGGGCAGGGCTTCGGTCACCACAATTTTTGATTTTTTCTTGATATCCAGACTCTTACTGGTCCAGGTATCGTTTCTCAAATCCTGATCGGGAGAGGTGGCGGACCATACGATCACATCGACCAATTTGTCGGGGGTGGTTTTAATATTAAGTTTTACCCCTTTTTTGGTCAAAGTATGTGACCAGTCGCAAACGTTATAGGGACTGCCCGTAAGGGTAGCACCAAAGAAGGAACCCAGGGCTTCAATCGCCTGCTTACCGCCATTCAGATTATGACCAGCATTGGGCACGTAATGAAGCATGTTGTTACCGGGGATGTCTTTGAGGTAGTTTTTTATATTATCCACCACCCAGTACTCATCGTTAGTACCCATAAATATCATTTTGGGCATGGTAAGTTTCTCCCGGTACGAGTAAGGGTCTATCATGGTAGTAAGGGCCCTTCCATCGGCACTACCTGTGGACTGGGGTATACCCAACTTTACGTAGTCTTCGATCTGAATGCTGTAGTCCCCCCAAGAGGTCATCTGATAGTCGAGGCTAATGGGCATGTTCAATACATCGATTACCATAGGAGCAATAGCGGCTACGCGCTTATCGCTGGCACCCGTTAGCCAGGTGGTCCAGCCTCTTTTGGAAGCTCCCGAAATCACAAAGCGATTTACGGTATGGTTCAGCTCGGTCTTAGCAAACTCCTGAACGGCATCCATGGCCCTTACGGCACTTTTCACCATCGGGAATAACAGGGGCCAGCTGTAGTCATGATCTTTCTTAAAGTTATGAAACGTAAAGGATATCAGTGCATCCTCCGTCAGATCCCCAAAGTTGGGCTGGTTGGGTGTTTGACGCAACATCGCCACAATCGCCTTGTTGGTCTGCGATACTTTGGCCAAGGCCAGGAGGGTTTTATCCTCTTTGTTCTCATTCCATTTGGGCATACCATCCTTATTGGCACCTCCAGTAATGAATACCAAGGCTCCATCGTATTCCGTCTTAGGGGGCACTACCACAGTAAGTTGATGCGTCCAGGTAAACTCCCTCCATTTTTGCGAGGTAAGCAAAAGATTGTATACCGTCAGATCTTCTAGCTTATAGCTGTCTTTTATGGTCCATTTAAAAGACTTATCTCCATTATTCAGATAGCTTTCTAGGGCTGTTTCGGGAGTTATCGACTCTTGAGCCACCGCACCAAATGTGCAGACGAACAACATACCCAAAGCGAGGGTCAAGGATTTTATTTTATTCATAATCAGTAATATATTTATTGGATGTTATTTTTTGGTCTCGTCGGGGGCTGGGGCCTCTTGAATCAACTCCAAGGCCTCTTTGATATAAATTTCACCGGTTTGTTCTCCTAAACTGGTACGGCTTACATATTCATATCTTTTAAAACTATTGAAATCGACTTCGGTAAGGATGTAGCCAAAGGCATCGTTGGTCAAGCCAAACAAGAAAGGCTGCTTCCCTTTCATCTTTCTCTTGAGATAGTACCCAATATTGGGCAAGGCTTCGCCCGGAATAGTGAGGATCTGCGCAGACCCTATATTGACCAGGTTGACCTGCGTCCGGGCCACACCTGGCTTAGGAATCTTATATTTCAGGGGCGATTTGCTAAGGATATAATTCATAACAGGGGAGTCGATGAGGAAATCGACCGAACGGGCGGTTATGTACAGACTAGGGTCGGTTTGCAAGGGAGCACCCGATACGATCCTGAGGGCTTCATCGGCCAGCAAATTACCGATACGCGTGCATTCGGCATAGTCATTGGCTTCTTTTCCACCTTCCAGGCGGTTGTCGGCGGTAACCATTCCACCTTGGGCTCCATTCATAAACAAGGCCATACCACCCGTTTTTGTTTCAATCCGATCGTATAACGGGCCACATAGATCGGGGCTCAAGATGCCCCTTCCAGCACCGATCACTTCGGGGTGAATGGCATAATTGACCAAAGTAGCGATGACTTCCCCCTTTTTGTTTCCCGTTTTACCCAAAGCCTGTATCACACCACAACGGGGGTCGTAAAGCTCTGGTGCATAGTAATTATAGGCAATTTTCCCTTTGGCTTCGCCAACGGCCATGCGTAGGTCCACGGGCTGTTTAGTAGCGAGGGCTTCATTGACGGCGTCCGCTACTTGACGAACACAAAAATCGAGATAGGACTGATCGGCAAAGGTTTCTCCCTTTTCGTTAGGAAAACCATAGGCATCGGGCCCGCTGTGTGTATGTGTGGAACCTATTAATATATTTTCTTTGGGAATATCCGGTATCAATGCCCGGGAGAGATCGCCTAAGGCTGCAGGCCAACCGAGGTTATCAATATTGACAATGGCGACCCGAGTAGCACCTTTTTCTAAAACCATGGCCCTTACCGACAAGGCACCTTCCTGCTTGGTGGCAGGCTGTGGTGTACCAATTCCTCCAGAAACGGGGAGTAGTGGATTGGGGGTAATGTCGCGCTTGGCGGCACCGAGCTGAAGTGATTGAGCCCATAAGCCTCCCGAACAGAGCAATACGAGGCAGAGGGCCAGGAAATTTTTGATCTTTTTCATTAATAGGATGGGTTTCCTTATTAAAAGGACTGAGGCTGCCCAGTAAATCCCAGCAACCTCAGTCCCAAACAACTTATTCAAACCATTATTACCAAGGCAAGTTGGTACCTTTTACCAGCCATTGCTTAGACCAGGCACTATTTTGTTGGTCTGCCTGAGAGAATGAAGTAATCTCCAATTTACTCATAGCAGCGGCCGCATTGGCAGCGTTGATAGACAATTCATCGACCATATAGTAGAAACGTACGGGAAGTGCATCTCTTTTGGCCGCGGGCCCCGCTTTCAAATTAGGAATACCCGTACGGCGGTAGTCGAACCAAGCTTCGGTGGCTGCAGTCCAGCTGGCGATCCACTTTTGTTCAATAATTTGCTCAAGGGTATTGTCAAAGGCAACGCCATCGCCGGCGATATAAGTAGCATAATCGCCGCCTACCGTCCAAGTGGACAGAGAGGCTTTTACTCCCGCTTCGTAGTATGTCTTAGCGGTACCACCTACCGACCATCCTTTAAGAGCGGCCTCGGCAAGGATAAAATTCACCTCAGCAGCCGAGATAAGTCTTGACTTCAATAAATCCCCAGAAGCCTCCATGTATCTTTCATTCAAGAACGACACGTGCGGATTACGAGAAGTTTGACCAGGAGTAGGATTCAGGTTGTAAATAGATGGGAGGGCCGAGTAACTTGGAGGCATCCCCACATATTCAGGGTCGGTATCGATGTCTGTGCTTCCTACCATATCGGTAGACAAATAACGTTTTCCATCGATAATCTCATCGGTACCATCAGGTAAAGTAGGATCATATACCAAAGGTATTTCAACTTTGCTGGCCCAAATTCCCAAACGAGGATCATCCAACATTTGCATTTTTTCAACCAAGGTAGCACACATTTTTATTCTTCTGTAATTGCTACCACTGGCATCGATTACCGCATTTGCTGGCCAAGAATCATCGGAATTATTACCTGGATAAGACATGGTTGCATCGTCGGCCATACTGGTGATGATGGGATATTTGGCAGGGTCGCTCATAATCTTTTCTATTCCAGCCTTCGATAATTCAGGCAATTTGGTAGAAATACGTAGATAGTAACGCAATAGGAGCGAGTTCGCCATTTTACGCCATTTGGTAGGATCTCCAGCGTAATACACATCTACCTCATCCACAATTCCTTGATACTCTGATTTGGATTTGGAAAGTAAAGTAGCAGCCGTCTCCAAGTCAGCAATAACGCCTTTGTAAATCACCTCTTGATCATCATAAGCGGGAAGGATGTCCTCTACCGCTCCTGCCTCGCCTTTAAGGGCATACGTATAGGGAGCATCACCCCAGAGGTCGGTAATAAGGCCAAACATAAAGGACTTCATCACCAATGCTACTCCTTGGTGAAACTCAAAATTGTTTTCTACGGCTCTTTGATAGAACAGGTCATTGTTTCTCAATACGCCGTAATAGTCGTTCCAACTCTGGCTACCGCCCCAATCGTAATCGTTATGGGAGCTAGCCCAGGCATCCTTTTGGGTATGTTGGACCACACCCGCTATATCCTGATAACCAAGATTGGTGTATAACTTGGCCGCTGTGGTTAATACCGTGGGCATGATCAAGTTAGGATTCACCGTCTCCGGTGCTACCCCATTGGGGTTTTCGTTGATCTCCGACAAATCCTTGCACGAAAAGGCAATCATAGCCAGGGCAAGAAGGGAGAAAATTGTACGATTTAAATTTTTCATAATGGTTTATATTAAAATAAACGAGAATTGTATTTTTTAGAAAGTGAGACCTAATCTGAAACCTACAGGAATCACCCATGGTGTTACGTTATAACGCTCGATACCTTGCTTGAACTGCGTTCCTGCCTGAGTACCAGATTCTTGCTGGAAGGCCATTTCAGGATCGATTCCGATTTTGGCTTTGGTCCACAAGATGATATTACGGCTATACACCCCAATATTGGCGCTTTGTACACCTATTTTCTTCACCAATGCCGAAGGAATATCATATCCGATAGAAACCTCTCTTAGCTTAATAAAGGAAGCATCGAAGGTAGCGGCACGCATAAAGTCCCATGGGTAGTTGTCACCATAAGGGATGATTTTGGTACCGGGGCCACCCAAGTTTTCAGTATAACCAGTAATATTACCTTCAGAATCGTATTCGGCAATTACCCCAGGATTGAATACCCCGTAGTCATAGGCATTTCCACCAAACTCAAATGGGAAACCACCATATTCGGCAGTAGGTCCACCTACAATATTAAATTTGTTCCCATTCACCCGTACCAGATCGTTCTCCACCAGGTGGTTACGAAGGGCATCTCCGCTTAATCCGTTTGGATTGATCAGGTTATCGAGGAAACGTTGAGATTTCAAATCCGACTCGCTGTAACGATAGGTCTGCGATACGAAATTACCACCATTTCTCCAGTCGAAGGTCAAGTTCAAGCTAAAGCCCTTATAGGAAACTGAAGTTTGCATTCCCAACATAAAGTCTGGGTTGAAGTTACCAATTTTAGTTCTGGTATTGCTCCAAGAAACATCTTGCCAAGAGCCGTTATCATCCAAAATAGGATATCCATAATACGGAGAGCTTTCATCGGTAACCGTTACCAACTCGGCATCATACAAGTCTCCGATTTGCTCACCAACATAAGTTCTAGCACCCCCTTTGGCATCCGACCATAGGGTATAGAAATCTAGGCCATCCGACAATTCTTTGATCGTCGTACGGTTTCTGGACCAGTTGGCGTTGATATCCCATCTCCAACCGTTGCGGTCGATAGGTGTACCCCCAAGTTGTAATTCAAGTCCTTTGCTTACTAACAAACCAGCATTGATATTCTTAGAGGTAAATCCAGAAGAACCAGGCAGCGTAGTAGGGATAATCTGGTTGCTATTCTCTACCATATAGTAAGTACCCGCAAAGCGCAATTTGTTTCTAAACAAGTTAACATCTATCCCTGCTTCATAAGAAGTGGCGATTTCAGGCTTAAGATCGGGTAGAAGAATGCTTCCCGACTTCGTTAAACGGGTAATTCCATCCCATGAACCGGCATTTCCAAGTGTTGCCAACAAGCTGTAAGGGTTGGTATCGTTACCCACTTGAGCTACACCACCACGAAGTTTCAACAAACTAACTTGGTTCGAAAATGGAATCATTTCGTTCAAGAGTACACTTAAAGAAGCCGAAGGATAGAAATAAGACCTGTTGGCTTTTGGCAAAGTACTCGACCAGTCGTTACGAGCGGTAACGTCCAAGAATATCATATCCTTATAGCCGAAGTTAGCCAATCCATATACACTGAATACTGATTTTTCATAGAAACCACTTCCATACACCAAATTGTTGGTGGCGATATTTGACAGGTTGTATAAGCCAGGAATTACCAAGCCTGTACCATTACCATTTGCAGTACTCGTATTTCCATTTCTTTGATAACGTGAATTCCCCCCGGCCGATACCGAAAGACTAAAGTCGCTAATATCGCGCTGGTAAGTAGCCAAGAAATCGGCGTTTCTTTCGTAGCTGTTTAGGTTGATAATACCATAACCTCCACCTACTTGGTTGGTATAGCTATTTCCTATTTGGATCTGGCGCTCTTCCCGGTAAGTATCCATGGCAAAACGGCCCATCACACTTAAATGAGGCGTAATTTGATAATCGGCTTTCATATTACCGAAAACACGATCCCGGGCAAAGCTGTTATTCACCTCGTAGGCCAAGAAATAGGGGTTGTTATAATCTCCAGGTCCTTGTGATAGCTGCTGTATCCCTTCTTGTCCGTCTACCCAATAGTTTCTTAGGTCACGGATATCGATATGGGGAGAAACGGCATAAGCCCATTGCAGTGGGTTGGTTCCCCTGTTGGACGAAGGCCTGTTATTGGAGTTGTTACGACTGAAGTCGATATTTGAGCTTAAAGTCAATTTCTTGCTCAACTTCATCGAAGTGTTTAAGCTCAACGAGTTTCTATATAGATCAGAATTGGGTACGATCCCCCGATTGGTCATATTGGAGTACGACAAACGGTAGTTCATCAAATCGGTGCTATTCGAAATAGAAACCCCGTTAGTAGTTGTAATTCCAGTTCTAACGAAGTTTTTAACGTTATTAGGATGCGATACCAAAGGAGTGGCTATTGGGTTACCGTCGGCATCTAGCGGGCTATTCCATTGGATGGCATTATAACCTTTGTCTAGCTCCGGTCCTACCCCTCCTGCCGAGTTTTCGTCGATCACCAACACACCCCCTGGGTACGGGTTTTTATCTGGCGTAAATGGCAAAATACCCGTAGCAAACTGTGAGTGTAAATCAAGGAATTTATATGGCTTTTCAAAAACAGTATTAGAGTTAATCGATACCGTCATCTTCTTCACATTAGCTCCACTCTTAGTAGTGATCAACACCACCCCATTACCGGCTCTAGAACCATACAAGGCGGCAGCACTGGGGCCTTTCAAGATAGATACACTCTCAATATCGTCGGGATTCAAACTGGAGATAGCATTTCCAAAATCGACCCGGTTGTCGCTACCCACCTGGGTAATGTTGTTCAGGGTATTGGCAATGGGGACACCATCCACCACAAACAAGGGCTGGTTATCGTTACTCAACGAAGTAGCTCCTCTAATAACCATACTCACCGAAGAACCGGCACCGCCAGTTTGGCTAATGGTAACCCCAGGGACCTTTCCAGATAGGGAGTTCAATACGTTTTCTTGGGCAACACGGCTGATATCCTTGCCATCTACCTTGCCTACAGAATAACCTAAAGAACGTTCCTCCCGCTTAATTCCAAGGGCCGTTACAACCACTTCATTAAGTGTTTCGTTGCTTTCTTCTAGAGTCACATCAATTACCGATTTAGCTCCAACGGCTACTTCAAGGCTTTGATGACCAATAAAAGAAAACACCAATATGGGACTAGCAGACTCACTTACTGAAATACTAAAGCTACCATTGGCGTCGGTAGAAGTACCCAGCTGCGACCCTTTTACGACCACATTGACACCCGGTAATGCGCTACCATCCCGCTTAGATACGACTTTCCCGGTGATGGTTCTATCGGCAACATGCACCCCCCCATTACTGGGAGCGGCCATCAGAGACGTTGTTTGGAAACCAGCCAGCAAAAGCAGGATGGCCCAACGCCTGAGCGAATTCTTAAAAATAAAACTTGTTTTCATATTGAGTGAGATGAATAAGTAAGTAAAAATGGATAGTCGGATTTAAAGTTTAAAAGTTGGTACTAGATTTAAATTGTCTTTTCTTTTTGTACTCATCAGTCCTATGCCCGAAACGCCCCCTTTCCAATACAAATCCATACATCGTATCACAAAGAAGAATATTTACATTTTCGTCAGCGGCTCTTTCAGAGACCTGTATTATCAAATTATTAAGATTAGTTTTTAGTGTATTTTATTAGAAAAAATATTCTATTAGGATAACCACCTGTTTACCAGTTTTATTTACCAATATACTAGGCTTAGCTGAAAAAAGACTATTCGATAAATTGAATTTTTGAATTAAATATTTTCGACTTTAAAACTATAACCGACAATTAAAAAAATGCAAAAACTATATTTATAAATGACTTTTTCTTTCCCATCAGAGAAGAATTTTATGCCCCAAAGCACTCCAGAAAACCACCATACGATCCTCCAGTCGACAAGGCCTCTGGGCAATGTTTCAGTCGTTATTAGCTCCATCAATCCGTTCTCTCTTGCTCACCTGTAACAAGTGGTTGAAATAGTTTTCAAGAATGTCCGAATAATGCTTTTCTTGTTGCACATCCCGAAGCCCTTCTATAAACTCTGCTAATTCATTGGCTGTGAGCTCATTGTTTAGCATTTTTTTGATCAATATTTCTGCCCTTGTCCTTGACATCGCGTTAGTGTCTTTGTATGTCTATCATACTCGGTCCCTCAAATAAAAGACTACTTTGTTTCATTATTATTCTGGTTTTATATTCAAAAAATATAGGATTTAACACCAATCTTAGCAGGCACCGAAACGGAAAAATAACCCTGGATAGGTCATTGGATATAATTAAACAGTACTTTTGAACTATAAATGAACAATCAAGTCTTAAATTATTGCCCGTCAATCATTTGAAATTATTCGGATCGGGAAGGTATACCAATACCCTCCTTTTTTTTCTCGTACTATTGCTTTCCCCCGTAGTTGGCCATGGCCAATCGGAGGTCGACAGCCTATTGTATCCCTTGAAAGTAGGCCAAATCTATTTTGAAGGAAACGAAAGAACCCGCCCCTCTATCATTAGAAGGGAGATGGCCATCGCTACGGGCGATCGCTTCGATAGCCTAGGACTAGCCCATGCGCTGGAGATAGACCAACGAAAAATCATCAATACCAATCTTTTCGTGACGGTAGACATGCTTACCAACCCCGGCCAAGACTCCACCACCATCGACATCACCGTAGTGATGAAAGAGCGCTGGTATTTTATATTTTTACCTATTTTCCAACTCGCCGACCGTAACTTTAACGAATGGTGGTACGACCGCAACCGCGACATCCGTAGAACCATATATGGCAGTTATTTTAGTTATGGAAATTTGACAGGGAGAGCCGACAAGCTCAAACTTTTAGCCGAATTTGGCTTTATACCCAAATTCGACGTCACTTACTCGTTGCCTTATATAGACAAGGCCCAGAAAACGGGTATAACCGTGGGCGCCTCCTATTCGATAAATAAAACCACTGCCTATAGAACCTGGAACGATAAACTCAGTTATTTCAACAGTGAGGACATCAACAAACGCAGATTTTACACCTTTATCAATCTGACTCGGCGCAACAAGTTTTACAGCTATCATTCCCTGGACCTCCGCTGGAGCAACACCAGTATTTCAGACACCATTGCTCGGCTTAACCCCAACTACCTGGATCGGAATAACAACCAGCAACGCTATTTTCAGCTGACCTATAGCTTCGCTTTCGACAAAAGGGATAATGTTCAATACCCGCTCAGAGGGCAAAGCTGGGGCGTGCAGTTCTCCAAAATAGGCCTGCTTCCCTCCGACCAGGTCAACACCGCCTACCTTTACGGATCGTATCGGAAATATATCCCCTTGAGTCCCCGATGGTTTGCAAATACCGGTGTAAAGGCGAGGCTATCCTTCCCCAAGAGCCAGCCTTACCTACAACGAACCGGACTGGGTTACCGCAACGACCTCGTGAGGGGCTATGAACTATATGTGATCGATGGACAAGACTATGGCCTATGGAAGAATGAAATTAAATTCAAGTTATTCTCCTGGCGCAAACAATTTGACTGGATCCCCATCCGTCAGTTCAACACCATTCCAATAGCCGTGTACCTCAATACCTTTGCCGACGCCGGTTATATTCGTAACACAAAGCCCGAGCTTAGCAATACCCAGTTGGGCAACCAACTATTATTGGGAACTGGCACCGGCGTCGATATCGTGACATTCTATAATATTGTAGCAAAATTTACCTATAGTTACAACCGTCAGCGCGAGGGTCGGTTCTTCTTTAACCTGACACGCGATTTCTAATAATAAATTTCCTATCCCGCTTGCTCTTAGTTATTTTTGTGAAAAGATTTTACAATTTTACATCATCTAACAATCTTACCTCTTTCTATTTTAAAGCACTATGAAGCCATTCTTTTTACACACTGGACTTTACGCTCTTTTGTTTTGGTCTTTGCTTTCGGCTTGTCAGCCAGGCTCTAAGGAGGCTACCGATGCCGCTGCGGACAGCCTTGCCCTTAACGACCCCATACAGAACGAGCTCAACAGCAACCAATCCCAGTTATTAGAAGAAATATTTAGCAATAGCACCGAAGGGAGTGTTAGAGGCATTTCCATTGGCGATGAACCCAGCAAAGTAAAAGCGCTGGAGACCTACGAAATGTTTGAAGAGTCGGCCGACCATCTAGGCTACACCCACGAAACCGACCAACACGAAACCATCGATATACAGTACCATCTTTCCGCGGCAGGCGTTGTCAATAAAATCGAAATCGACGTATACCTGAACAGCCCAGAGGCCACCAAACAGCTATGGGAATCTGGCAAAAACTACTTTACCGATAAATATGGGGCGGGTACTGACCAACAAATGGTGTACCAATGGAATGAATCCACGATGACCGTTTTGATGGAGGACGTTACTAAAGGAAAGGACTTTGGACTCAAATTTTTGTTTGCGCCCAGGTCCAAACAAGCCCTCGCTCATAACTAATTACCTTCACCAATTATCGAGATCAATAACCAATGTCATTCAAGAAAAATCTGCTTTTAAGCCTTTTACTGGCTTCTACTTTTACTTGTAGCTTCGCTCAGAAAAAAACAAAAAAAGATCAACTCGTCACGATCGAAACCAGTGAAGGCGTAATGCACCTGGTACTTTTCGATCAAACGCCCTTGCATAAAGCAAATTTTCTAAAACTAGTGGATAAAAAGTTTTATGACGACCTACTTTTTCATAGGGTAATCGACGACTTTATGATTCAGGGCGGTGACCCCGACTCCAAACAAGCACCTGCCGGGACGCTCCTGGGAAAAGGAGATATTGGCTATACCATCCCTGCGGAGTTTTCGGCAGCCTTGTTCCATCAAAAAGGAGCCCTAGCGGCGGCTCGAAACGACAACCCAGAAAAAGCATCCAGCGGCTGTCAGTTTTACCTGGTACAAGGCAGAAAATGGACTGCCACCGAACTTGAGTTTCAGCAAACCCGGGCGGCACGCCCATTTACGGAGCAACAAAAAACTATTTACCAAAACATCGGCGGCACGCCCCATTTGGATGGGTCCTATACGGTCTTTGGACAGGTAATCGATGGGTTGGCGGTAATCGACAGAATAGCCGCTTTACCAACGGGCCAACGTGACCGACCCGAAAAGAACATTGCTATGAAGATATCGTCAAAGAAAATGAGTAAGAGAAAAATCCATCGCAAATATGGATATAACTACTCAAACTGATCCCTGGGCACCCACCCCAGGCACGAACATCCACCTACACTGGGGGGGGCAGTGTGGATCAAACACTTTGGTAATACTGCCCCAATTATTCCCATTTTTTAATTCTTTCAAAAAATACCTAGCGCTCGATCTTTTTTGAAAGTTTGGTTATTACTTCCATCCCCCCGAACTCGACCTTGCCTCACAAAACACTACTAACAAGGCATTTAACGGATATGTTAAGGTAAGAAAAGGCGGCATTTATTCGGCTCCGTTAGGAAAATGGACTAAAAATTTGATATTTTCTGGACAACTAAAGGACCCATGGCAAGGTTTTTTTGTATTAATTTATAAGTAAAACCATCTTTAGTATGGATTGACTCTTAGAGTTACACTTCATCAATAAACTTTAATTTAAGAAAAATGAAAACGATTCTGCTATGCACATTCCTCTTATCAGCCACTACTGCACCTGTCATAATGGCTCAGACGACTACCAAAGCCGATAAAAAAGACAAATCTGCTAAGGTCATAGAAAACACGGTGGTGGTCGATACGGTAAAAAAACAAGAGACTATCCGCGATATCACGGAACGGGTTGTTGAAACAACTTATAAGAATTACCCTCAACAAGCCGGCCAGCCTACGATCATCATCAACAACATTATATTACCGCCCGACTATCAAAAAAATAACCAGCCGAACATAAATAAAACTCAGGCTCCAAAACCAGATATGAGCACGGGCCTTAGTGCTGCCCAAGAAGATGAAGAATATCAGGCTTGGCTGCGGGAACGCAGGTACCGTCAGCAGGAATTCATGATGGATAGCCGCATGAATGAGAACAATCAAGCATCGAATTTTGGAAACAATTTCGGCGACCAACAGTCGGATGAACGCAAGGGCAAAAGTCTTGAAGAACGCCTAGGAGAGCGACCAGCCAGAAACTCAGGCATGTGGATCATACCGATGGTAGGACTTCATGCGCAGGATTTCGACACCTCTTCCGACAATGACGAGATCAACGGGAGAGCAGGTTGGAATGCCGGTCTTGACTTTAGAATTCGCGCCAATCGATTCTTCGTACAGCCTGGTGTACACTATTTTAACTCCTCGCTCGAAATCACTGAGAAGGACAGCGTAGAACAGAAGTCGTTCACTGACGGCCCTAGGATCCATACCTTAAAAGTACCTATGATGGTGGGGGTATATTTAACCAAAGCCAACAGTGGTTTCTTTAAGTTCAATGTAAAAGGAGGTATTGTAGGCAACTACCTACTCTCGGTCGACAATAGCACCCAAACCTCCTTTAGCAAGGATAACCTCAACGAGTTCTATTATGGAGCCAACGCTGGAATAGGCCTAGAGTTCGGGTTTATCACCTTAGACGTTTCCCACGAATGGGGTATTAGCAAATTTGTAAAGAGTAGCGATAAAAACAATAATGTACTTCGAGCGACAATAGGTTTTAAAATTTAATAAATAATATTGAGGTTCAAAATAATGGCCAGCCCTAGTAAAGTGGTTGGCCATTATTTTTGGTACACGGCCTAATTTACCTAAGTTTAGTACTCCGTTTGGAACACAAAAGAAAAAAGCAGCATGCCCCCAAAGAAACGCATATTAGTAACTGGAAGTAATGGCTTATTAGGCCAAAAACTCATCTCTCTCCTAAGTGACCAAAAAGAAGTTTTTACGATTGCCACCGCCATGGGGCCCAACCGCCTCCCCTTCCAGGAAGGCTATGTATACCATGAAATGGACGTAACAGACCCAGAGAGCCTGGAGGAGATCATCCTACTTACCCGTCCCGAAGTCATTATTCATACGGCTGCCATGACCAACGTGGACACTTGTGAATTACAAAAAGATGCGTGCTGGAAATTGAATGTTAAAGCGGTGGAGCACCTGATCAAAATCTGTGAGCGTGAAGATATCTTTTTACAGCACCTGTCCACTGATTTCGTATTTGATGGCAACAAAGGCCCATACATCGAAACGGACCAGCCTAACCCCATCAGCTTTTATGGATGGAGCAAGTACGCCGCCGAAATGGCCATCCAACATGCCTCCTTGCGCTGGGCTATTACCCGTACCGTCCTAGTATATGGCATTGCGCACGATATGAGCAGGAGCAATATCATTTTATGGGTCAAAAAATCCTTAGAAAATGGCCAGTCCATTCAGGTGGTTACCGACCAATACCGAAGCCCAACCTTGGCGGAGGATTTGGCCATGGGCTGCTGGCTCATAGCACAGAAAGAAGCCCAAGGAATTTTTCACATTTCGGGACCCGATCAGCTATCTCCTTATGAGATGGCCCAGCAAGCCGCCAATTACTTTGGACTCGACCAAGGGCTTATCGGCCCCACCGACGCTTCCCAGTTTACACAACCCGCTAGACGCCCTCCCAAAACGGGCTTTATACTCACCAAAGCTAGAAATGAGCTAGGCTATAATCCCAAGAGTTTCTTGGACGGCCTAAAGGTGCTTTCCAGGCAACTTTTAGTTATATAATTTGGTATAGTACTCTTGAGCCATCCGGTCCGAATCGAAGGCAGTCGATACGTCGTCCATGCTGCGAAAGACCATCTTCGTCCAGATATCGGGCCGATCGTAATAGGTGGGTAATACTTCAGCGTTTAGGCAATGGAACAGATTGTTGGCGTCGATTCCATTAATATCTCCTTCCTGGATAGTGGGCAACAGGAATGCATTCTGCTGGTGAACAGCAAATTCGCATATCCATCCGTCGAAGGTCGACAAATTGAGGCTGGCGTTCATGGCAGCGGTCATCCCACTGGTGCCCGAGGCTTCGCGCGTTACCACCGGAGTATTCAGCCATACATCGGCCCCCTGTTTTAGTAGCTTCGACAAGGCAAGTTCATAACCCGTGAGCACTGCCATATTGGGAAAGTAGTGACTCAGATAAAACAATTCATTAAAAGTTTTGATGGCTCCTTCATCCTTTGGATAGGGCTTCCCCGCCCATATGACCTGTATGGGATATGGGCTATCATTCATCAGTTTTTTAAACCTTTCCAAATCCCAAATCAACATATCGGGCCGTTTATAGGTAGCAAAACGTCGGGCCCATACCATGGTGGCCACATGAGGATCGAACAGTTTTCCGGTTTGGTCCGCCACTACCTCCAACAATCGTTTTTTTAATTCGAGCTTTCGAGCCCTCAACGCACTGGTATTACGACTAATACGGGCTACTTCCAATGGTTCATCTACCCAATAGGATTTTTTTTGAGCATTGGTAATATGGATGATTGGGCAGATCTGCCCGTGCCCTTCCCACATTTTACGAGCCACCTCTCCATGTAACTGGGATACTGCATTGGCTTTTTTACTCATGCTCAATGCAGCCAATGTATGATTAAACACATCACCCCTATGGCCACTTATCTCCCGGACTTCCTCTAAGGTAAGATCGCCAAAGAATCCGAGCGATTTTAGATAAGCCATATCATGTTTTTCATTACCGGCCTCCTCGGGAGTGTGGGTCGTAAAGACCACTTGGCTTTTTAGTTTATCTAGATTTCGACCATCTTCATATAGATAGAAGGCGGCAGATAAGGCATGGGCCTCATTGAAATGATAAATATCAGGCTGATGGCCTAAGGCTTTCAACAATTTGACTCCGCCAATGCCCAAAATCATACATTGAGCCACGCGTGTTTCAGGCGTATTATCGTATAGATTATAACTGATCGCCCTGTCTGCTTCGGAGTTCCCGTCGGTATCGGTAGTGAGTAAGAACAAAGGGGCCGTATGGAACACATGGGGCGGCAAATAATAGGCTGCTACCTGTACGCTTCTACCCCCAATGGGTATTTCGAAACGAATCTGAGAATCTACCAAAAAATGATACATCTTTTCATGATACTCCGGAGTCATGCTATTGTCCCGCTTCCGTCCCTGGTCATAATAGCCATACTTCCATAGCATCCCGACCCCCAGCAGATTTTGCCCTAAGGAATAGGCACTCCGCATATGCGACCCCGCAAGAAACCCCAGCCCACCCGAATATATCTTGAGGGACTGATCGATAGCAAATTCCATTGAAAAATAAGCGACGGACCTTGTATAGGGTTCGGCCACTTCAAATGGCATTCTGAAAGGAATATTAAAATCAGCAGTTTTCATCATGTTGTTTTGGCAAGACGATCCAAAGATAGAAATAGTGTTATTCTGAAGATTATATAGGCCCTAACCCACCAAAAAAGCTTGCCAACACAAGGTCGACAAGCCCATTTCTGACGGTTCTATTCTTTATTTTCCGAATAATCTAGCCCAAAACCCTTTAGCCTTCGCTTGTGTTTCTTGCAAGGTTTCTCTTACTTCATCTTTAAGTTCAGACAGTTCCATTTCAGCCTTGGCCTGCATTTCCTTCGCCTTGGCTTGGGTCTCTCTTAAAACCTCCTCCGCTTTATCCTTGGCATCTTCATAGGCCTCTGAAGCATCTTCCTTCAGGTCGTCTAACTTGGCTGCCGCTTCGGCCTTAAACGCTTCTACATCTTCCTTTAAGTCTTGCGACAATTCCTTAGCCTTCGCCTGAGCCTCATCCAGCTTTTCGGAGGCCTCTTCTTTCAAGTGTTCGGCCCGCTCGGACATTTCATCGGCCATTTCCCTTACTTTCTCCTTCCCCGAGGCAATGTTGAGTTCTACTTCATTCTGCAATTGAGAGGCCTTATCCGACAAATCGGCGGTTATGTCTTCCACCTGTCCCTTTATGCCGGCACCGCTTTCGTTTATTGAGTCCTTGATATCGGCATTTATCCCTTCGTCTGATATCTTTTCAGACGCATCTTGGACGACCCCCTCCACCTCTTTTGAGATATCCTCTACCGATTTGGCTGGCTCAGAGGCCATATCTTCAATCGCTTGCTTTTTTTTATTCAACAAATCATCCGATTCATCCGATGCCGGTTTTATGTCAGACATGGCCCTGTAGTTTAAGTGAAACAAATTGGAAACAGACTAAAGCTACAAAGTTGCTGCCAAACCTGCAAAGATTTAGAATATGATTTTTATCAAGCTAACCTTCTTATGATCAATTTTTTAACTACTTCGTAGAATTGTTCCGGCATTAAGGTCCTCCATCCTAAGAATTCGAGGGTTCCACCAAAATTAATGTAATAATCTAGCCTAAATTTATCCCATTCCTGGCAGATATGCAGTCTGAAATTCAATGCGGTAATCCAGCCATCTTCTACTTCTTCAAACCACTCGGCATAGTAATCGTCAGAATCGGTATTTCCATGAAAATCGAGTACATTCTCCCCTAAGAGTATAAACTGGTTGACCCCTTCGGCTAAAATAGGGTCGATCACCTGTCTTTTGAAGAACATAATATCATTATGAATGGCATCGTTCCATTCACCAAAAAGCTCAATGATAGCGAAAGCCTTGGTATAATCTACATAAAGCACTTTTACATAGAGCGTCTCCGTCCCAATAAAATCCCATAAGGGGTGCACATAATAGCCGTAAATATCATTCTCGTAATAATTGAGGTTATACGTACGCTTATAGAAGGGCGATCGCTTATCGCGGCTAGCTACATAGTATTTCTCCCAATTATAGTATGGTTCTATTTCTTGCATGGTTCCATTGGTTTGTAATAAAGGCCATCCAAATTCTATTCCAGGCGCTAATATACCCCTTGCAACAAAAAAGCACAGCAATCCGATTCGATTGTCTGTGCCTTTTTAAAAATAATTATTACCAGCCTATAATTCACGAATCCATATATTCCTGAAACTGGTGGTATTATTATGATCCTGCAACAAGATGGGACCTCGGCCATGTGGCTCAATGGTAGGCTGGCCTACATAAGGAGTAGTTCCCTGAATCATGGTATGGTTCTGTACCAACACGCCATTATGCAAAACCGTAATATAAGGAGGAATGGTCATCATGCCATCCTTATTGAAGTGAGGAGCCGTATAGACTACGTCATAGGTTTGCCACTCTCCAGGACCTTTGCTGGCATTGACCAACGGCATGGTTTGCTTATATATAGAGCCTGCCTGTCCGTTGGAATAGGTCCTATTATTATAACTATCCAATACCTGAAGTTCATAAATCCCCTGCATAAACACGCCACTATTACCCCGGCCTTGACCATTCCCATCGACTACGGCAGGGGTACGCCATTCGATATGCAATTGATAATCGCCGAAGTTTTGCTTGGTCTTAATATTACCCGACTTAGGTACCACGGTCATAATACCGTCACTTACCGTCCAGGGTGCAGGTGAGCTTTTGCCATCTGCCAAAACCCAGTTGTCCAAATTGCGACCATCGAATAATACAATGGCGTCCGAAGGTGCGGTAAACCCTGACACCGACTGATCGGCTTTCCCCGCCGTAACGATTCTGGGCTCAGGAGACCATAATTCACTCGACTCTGGAGTTTGCTTTTTGGGTTGAAGCTGTGCTTGCGCGGCAGCTACCGAAAGTAGGCCGACAATTACTAATGATAATCGTTTCATAAAAAATATTTTTTTGGTAAAAGTAAGAAGCAAATCAGGAGTCAATTTTACTCATAGATACTCCTTGGCCACGCCCCTTGGAATAAGAAACTCCTTGGTACGCACCATCTGCTCTATAATCTCAAAGCTAAAATAATTCAAAATATATTACAATGCTAAATCGTTTTATTGTTAATTTGCCAGTTAATAGGTAAAAATAAGCGGGTAATATCTTTTTGTGGAGACATTGTATGCCCCCTCTATAGACCATGAATCGTCTATATTACAGGCATTTAATTAAGAACAAAACCGATCAGCCCTAGTAAAATGGCTTCCATCATAGCGGAGGCTAGCCAGGGTACGAGTACAAGATTTAATTAGGAAAATAGCGAGAAGTAACGGTATGAAAAAGTTGTCTATACGAGACATCGGCAGGGAACTGGGCGTTTCAATCACCACAGTTTCTTTTATCCTCAATGGCAAAGCCAAGGAGAAAAGGATTTCCGAAGCCCTTACGAAAAAGGTTTTAGATTTCGTAGAGAAGGTTAACTATACCCCCAATGTAATGGCGCAAGCCTTGCGAACGGGAAAGTCAAAATTAATTTGCCTGATGGTAGAAGACATCTCCAATAACTTCTTCTTCTCGCAAGTAGCCCGCCTTATCGAAGAAAAGGCGCATAGCAATGGCTACCGGGTAATTTTTTGTAGTACCGACAATGACAAAACAAAGACCAAGGAGCTCATTAAGTTGTTTCGCGATCGATTGATCGATGGGTATATCATTACCCCTCCCGAGGGGATCGAAAAAGAAATCGTCCGACTCCTCGACGACAATATCCCCGTCATACTTGCCGATAGAAACTTGCCCGGCTTACGGTGTAGCTCGGTGATGGTCGACAATTACGAGAGTTCCTTCAACGCCACCCAGCACCTTATAAACCAAGGGTTTGAAAATATTTCGTATTTTTCTATAGAATCCAACCAGCCGCAAATGGCAGACCGGCTCAGAGGCTATGAGTCGGCGATGGCCAATGCCAACAGACAGCCCTTGGTAAAAAACCTGGACTATTATGCTCCGGCCGAAAAGAATATCGAACAGATAAGCGACTATATTCAGCAGAACCCTCAAATAGATGCCATATTTTTTGCCACCAACTACATCTGCAACTGGGGGCTTGAAGTACTGAGAAAATTGAAATATAAAATACCCGATCGGGTTGGACTGGTTTCTTACGACGATACCAATCTATTTAAATTGTACAATCCATCGATAACGGCAGTAGCTCAGCCTATAGAACAGATTTCGGAAAACATCCTTAGACTGATGCTGGACACCCTGCACGGAAAATACGAAGCCAAGGAAGTCCATGAAGTAGTAGTGCCCGCCCGCCTGTTGGTACGTGAGTCGTCGATTCGGCAGGTAGTACCCGCTTAATCTTTTTTCCAATATAATTGTAAATAACCATTTCTAACCTATAAATATGTACAACTCAAAAAGAAAAGCCCTTTTTGCCGTTCTGATCGGTTTGGCTTCCTGTTTTCCAGCGCACTTCGCCTTGGCACAAACGATAAGCCTGGGTAGTCTGAACGATTTTAAATCACCCCCGTCTAACTGGAAAGTGGTAGGTGATGCCACCGTCCAACTGGACAAAGAAAACGCCATGACCGCCAAAGCGGGTGAAGGCATTCTGATGAACACCCATCAAAAAGGCAAGTATGGGAGTCAATATGAGCTAGTGTCCAAATTACAGCACGGAGACTTGGACCTTGAGATGGACTTTATGATGGCCAAAGGTTCCAACTCCGGTATTTACCTCCAAGGCAACTATGAAGTCCAGCTGCTCGATAGCTGGGGAAAGAAGTCGGTCAATTATGGTGATTGTGGTGGGATATACCATCGCTGGGACGACGCTCGCCCCGAAGGCGAAAAAGGCTATGAGGGCTATGGTCCTCGCTACAACGTAGCCAAAGCGCCAGGGCTATGGCAACATATCAAGATTTCGTATCAGGCCCCCCGATTCGACGCCAATGGTAACAAAATCGCCAATGCCCGATTCTTGAAGGTAGAATTGAATGGAATTACCATTCACGACAACGTGGAGGTGAGTGGCCCTACCCGGGGTGCCATGTCGGCCAAAGATGTGGCCTTCGGCCCCATACGTATCCAAGGCGACCATGGATCCCTCGCCATCCGGAACCTAACCGTCAACAATTTTGACAAAAAACCGGGTGTACTGAAGGACCTCACTTATAAGACCTATTACGGATCTATAGAGGAGAATGCCGACCTTTCTCAACTAACACCGGCTCAAACAGGCAGCAGCCCGGCATTGACCTGGGAAGTATTAAACGAAAACAATAATTTCAGCCTGGTGTATAACGGACAGTATGAGGTGGCTACTGCGGGCACCTATCACTTTAAGTTGCAGGCGGCAGGAAACTCTTACCTAAAGATAGATGGTAAAACGGTACTCCCTACGGCTTGGAAAAACAGCAATGAGAGACGCACCGTAGATGTAGAGCTTACTGCTGGACAGCACACCATAGAAATACTCAATAACAAGCGTGACGGATGGTTAAAACCAAGCCTGGGCCTATGGGTATCGGGACCTGGCTTCCGTGAAGTAGGCTACAACACCAAGGGCGCTTCTGTGGGTGGCGGCGGCACCGACCCCATCCTTATCGAAGCTACTTCGCCTACTGTAACGCGTAGCTTCATGGATTTCAGATTGACGCCCAAGTCTAAAAATCACCGCGTGGTACATGCCGTATCGGTTGGTAACCCTGCCAATATTCATTATACCTACGATATGGATAATGGAGCAGTATTTCAGGTATGGCGTGGGGACTTCCTGGACGCTACCCCCATGTGGCACAGCCGCGGCGACGGTTCTTCCCGTCCCTTGGGAAGTGTAGAACGCCTTGGCGACGAAATGCTCCTAGGAATGGCGCCCAAAAACGCTGCCTGGGTAACGGACACCACCGGTAGCCAGTACCGCCCAAAGGGTTATGAATTAGACGAGAATGGCATCCCGACCTTCCGCTATGAGGCCTTTGGAACGAATATTACCGACCACCTGGCCATCGTAGATGGAAAGTACCTGGAAAGGACCCTTACTCAGTCCCAGGTAGTTGGTGGCCTAACGGCGCGAGTGGCTCAAGGAACCAAAATAGAAAAAGTAGCCAACAACTTGTATGCAGTTAACGACAAAAGCTACTACATTCAGTTGGACGAAAAAGCCGAAATCAGAACGGTAAATGGCCAACAAGAACTTTTAGTACCGTTGAAAAACAAGGAAACCAAATATGCCATCCTATTCTGATAAACGCCTGAAAAATAAATATAAAATGAAAAAAATAGCACAAATAATCATCCTCATCTTGGCTGTTATGCCCATGCTGAGGGCCCAGGAATCTCCTAAGGAAGAAGATTTTTATAAAATCGTCACCCCCCCTATTCCCGAGGGCATTATATTAGAAGTCGGTGGGCTGATCACCTTACCAAACGGTAATTTGGCACTTTCGACGCGCCGTGGTGAAGTATGGATCGTAGAAAACCCCACGAGCAGCCGTCCTTACTTCAAAAAATTCGCTACAGGTATGCACGAAGTATTAGGACTAGCCTATAAAGAAGGCGCCTTATACTGTGCTCAGCGTGGAGAATTGACCAAGCTCATCGACAAAGATGGTGACGGACAAGCCGATGTATACGAAACGGTATATGCATGGCCTCTATCGGGACATTACCATGAGTACTCTTTTGGCCCCAAGCTGGCACCAGATGGAAGCTTTTTTGTGAGTGGTAACGTAGCCTTCGGCGACGAAGAATGGTGGAGAGGCGAAAGCCGTGTACCTGGCCGTGGCTGGATCTTCCACATTACCAACGATGGTAAGTACGAGCCTTGGGCAACGGGGGTAAGATCTCCAGCGGGGATTAGTATGATCAACGGCGAGCTTTGGTATACCGACAACCAAGGCGACTGGCAGGGTACAGGAGGAATTTTCAGGGTTAAAAAAGGCGACTTTATGGGCCACCCTGCAGGACTACGCTGGGCCGAACTTCCAAACTCTCCTGTAAAGCTTACCGAAAAACAATTTTTCGCCGAACGCGACAATAGGCAGCACCGCGACGCCAACAACCGCGCCATTAAACCTGAAAACACGGGTAATGAAGAACCTCAATTCCTGTATCAACTGAAGGAAAAGTATGATATGGTGCGCCTTCCGGCGGTATGGCTCCCTTACGGTGTACACGGCGTGTCTACGTCCGAACTCATACTGGACGATACCAAAGGAGGATTTGGCCCCTTCGAAGGACAGGTCTTCGTAGGAGATCAAGGACAGAGTAATATCATGCGGGTAGTACTGGAAGAGGTAAAAGGAGAGTACCAAGGTGCTTCAATAGGGTTCCGCAGTGGATTCCAGTCGGGTGTATTGCGTATGGCCTTCGATAAAGACGGATCGATGTATGTAGGAGAAACCAACCGTGGTTGGGGCTCTGCCGGCGACGCCAACCAAGGACTTCAGCGCTTAGTATGGAATGGCCAAATGCCTTTCGAAATGTATACTGTAAAAGCCAAACCCGATGGTTTCGAAATCCAGTTCACCATGCCTGTCGATCGTAAATCAGCGGAAGACCTTAGCTCTTATTCTGTAAGTAGCTACTTGTATAAGCACTACCCCGTATATGGTAGCCCGCCGATCAACACCGAAGAACTAAACATCAAAGGTGTGAAGGTATCCGAAGATGGAAAGACCGTTCGGTTGGTGATCGATAACCTACGCCAGTACTATGTACATAAGCTATCCCTCAACGGGGTAAGAGCCGCCAACAACTATTGGTCTCTGGTACATCCCGACGCTTATTATACCTTAAATAATATCCCGGATGGGGCAAAGCTCCCCGCTTCAGAATTGAAGACCACCCGGAGTACGAGCGTGAAAGCGGCTCCTAAAGCCCCTGCTAAAGAACATGTATCTCCAGACGGGAAAGGTCAAAAAACCGCTTCTGCCGCTACTCCTACTTGGGAAGAGGTGAAGCCCCTTTTGCAAAAAAACACTTGCCTGGCTTGCCATACCATCGATAAAAAAGTGGTAGGACCGTCTTACCAAGATGTGGCCAAAAGAAAATATACCAACCAGCAGATCGTAGACCTTATCTACAATCCTAAGCCCGAAAACTGGCCCGACTATGCGACCCCCATGGCTCCTATGGCTCAGGTTCCTAAGGCCGACGCTGCTAAGATCGCAGCATGGATTAACAGCCTCGCTAAATAAGGCTTAGCCCCATTAAAAAAAGAGTGTGGAGCGCTTGGAAGTAATTCCTAAGCCTTCCACACTCTTTTTTTTGAGGAGCCTCCCTCCTAAGGTATTGGGCTATCCGTGAATAGCCCCATTTCGCCTACAGGCGCTACCAGCAACGAAAAACGAATATCCGCCGTTTTTTTGGTAACTTTCCTCATTAAAAGACTCACTATTCGTCAAGCACCATGTCGGCAAACAGGGACAAATCCATACTTTCTTCGGTAAAAGGCAAGGTTTTACTCGGCTTTATGGTCGCTGCCATGGCCTTAGGTGCCTCTTGGATTATCAGTAAAATTGCCTTTGAAAATATGCTGGTAAAACTGGAGCAGCTTACCAAACCGAACGAGAAACTCCATCATATCAATCAGGTTTTTAAGGAAATCGTTTTGTTGGAACACCTACAAAACGAGCCTCCCGGCAATACCAATTCCAATGAACCTGACGAATTCCTAAAACATTCGGAACGATTGCTGGCTAGCCTCGATACCCTCAGCCAGCTTAATATCGATGATCCTAAGCAAATCATCAGAATAGACTCCATGCGTTCTATCCTTCGGGATCGGGAGCAGATATTTGGACAGTACATGGCCGTTCGTAAGAACCTGGTGAGCAACAAGGACTTATCTAGCAAGGTCCGCACCATATCGGGGCTGATTACTACCAACAAAAAGGAAAAGGATAGTACCGTTGTTAAAACAGAAAAAAAGGTCACTACCACCACCGTTTACACCCAGGAGCCTCAAGCTCCCCAATCGGCAGAGGAGGAGGAGGAGGATAAAAAGGGGTTCCTCACCCGTCTGTTTAAATCTAAAAAACAGCAGAAAAAAGCGCCAGAACCTGTAGAACCTAAGACCGTCCGCAAGCAAGAGGTCAACGTGACCATCGATACCGTCAAGATTGCCAAGCAGGACAATACCATAGAAAAGGTAGGAGAAGCCGTGCATGCAATAGAAAAATCGCAGAGGAGAAGAACCAACCAGTTTGTGGATAGGGAAAAGCAGCTGGCCATGACCGGTAGTTCGCTCGTCAGTCAGTTATTGATGGTGATGCAAAACATAGAGCAAGATGCCATCCAACAATCCTTAGCCGACCATGAGCAAACACAAAGGCTGGTCACCGCAAGCATGAAACGTATAGAATGGGTCATGATCGGCTTTTTCCTTCTCACCCTTTTGGTGGCCTATTTCATTTTTGCAGATATTACCCGCAGCAACGATTACCGCCGACAGCTTGAAGAAGCGAAAGAGGAGGCGGAATACCACAGCATGGCCAAACAGCGATTCTTATCGAATATGAGTCATGAAATAAGGACTCCCTTACAGTCGATTATTGGCTATACAGAAGTGCTGAAATCCGCTGATAAACCAAAAAAACAAGACTTCGATACTTTACATGCCGCTTCAGAGCACCTGTTGCACCTTGTAAACGATATCCTGGACTATAGTCGCATTATTTCCAACCAGTTTAGCTTTGAGAAAAGAAACTTCGCCATTGGTCAGGTCCTCGAAGAAGTTACCCATATGCTCAGCCCCACCGCTACGGCCAAGTCCCTAAAATTCAAGGTATACAACCAACTCCCATCCGATATATTCTTAGAAAGTGACCCCTTTCGACTCCGTCAGATCCTCTATAACCTACTCTCTAATGCTATAAAATTCACTACCAAGGGAGAGGTGGCCCTGAAGGTTACCGGCAAACAAAGCGGAGCGGGCTATAGGATTACCTTCGAGGTTACCGATACGGGAATAGGCCTTACCAAGGAACAGATCCAGCGGGTCTTTAACCAATTTGAACAAGCCGATGCTTCCATTTCCCGCCAATATGGAGGCTCAGGCCTTGGATTAAGTATCGTAAAATCATTGGTGGAAGGCATGAATGGAAAAATTACCGTAAGGAGTCAGTTGGGTAAAGGGACCGTTTTTGCCGTGACATTACATATGAAAAAGGGTAGCCCTGTCCTGAAGGGTTCCAAAGATAAGGCACGCAAATATCATATAGATGGCAAGGTATGGTTGATCGACGACGACGCCTTTATTTTGAAGTGGTGTTCCACTGTACTCCACAAAGAAGGGATCGATCATTCCTGTTTTTCATCGGCCGAAGAGGCACTCGAGGCACCCTGGGACGACCAGATTCGCTATGTGCTCACCGATATGCGGATGAGCGGGATGAGTGGAGCCGAACTATGCCAGACTTTAAAACAGAGGACCGCCTCTTCTGTCAAATATTATGTACTTACCGCCCAGGCCCTCCCAGAAGAGCAAGAAAAATTGCTTCAGGAAGGATTTGACGGCCTTTTGATGAAACCCTTTCATACCCACGACTTACTGGCCCTGCTGGATACCCCCAGCCAGAATAAAGAACTGGATAGCCCCTCACCCTCTCCACCCCCCGCCCCAACCATGGACCTTACTGCGCTGCAGACCATGGCCTTCGGTGACGAATCTCTGATAAAAGATATTCTTCAACAGTTTATCGACGACTCAAAGGCAGATCTTAGCGCTTTTCAATCTGGCATAAAAAACAAAGATTACGATAGAGTGATGGAGCTGGCCCATCGCCTAGCCGGACGCACCGGACAGGTAGGAGCACTGCCCCTCTCGGCCCGGTTCAGAAAGCTCGAACTAGGCATTCGGGAACAACAGGTCCACCCTACCGCTGCGGAGTCCTCTTCCCTTGCAAAGGAACTAAAAGCAGTAATCGTAGAGGTCGAAAACAAAATCGGACAGGAAGCTTAAGCCCCTTATTCGATTTGATATTTTTCTATTTTATAGTATAGCGTCTTCCTGTCGATGTTGAGCAACTTGGCGGCTTTACTTTTATTATAACGAACCTCCTGCAACACCCGCTCTATCATCTCCTTCTCATGCGACTCTTGTATCGCCTTCAAGTTAGAGCCGGTAGGTTTTGGGGCCTCCTCCAAAGCGGCAATCATCTCCGAGGGCAATGCACTTAAAGAGGCTTCTTCGTCTTTGGAGAGTAAAATCAATCTTTTGATGACGTTATTGAGCTCTCTGAGGTTTCCGGGCCAATCATAGCGTCCAAAAACCTCCATAACTTCTTTGGAGAGGCGCTGCACATTCCGATCCAGCTCTGCATTGGCCTTGTCGACAAAGTGTTGAACGAAAATTTGAAGGTCCTCTCCACGATTACGAAGTGCCGGCACCTCTATCTTAAACTCATTGAGCCTATGGTAAAGGTCGTCTCTAAAATCACCCTTTGCCGCATTCGCCATCAAATCTTCGTTGGTAGCCGCTATGAGGCGCACATCCACTTTCACGGGTTGCGTGCTACCGACCGGCACAATAATACGTTCCTGAAGGGCTCTTAGGAGTTTTACCTGCACATCGTACCCCAAATTCCCTATTTCGTCCAAAAACAAAGTTCCTCCGTGGGCGGCCTCAAACTGACCCACTTTATCTTGCAAAGCCCCTGTAAAAGCACCTTTCTTGTGACCAAACAATTCACTGGCAGCGAGCTCCTTAGAAAGTGACCCACAGTCGATGGCTACGAAAGGACCATTACTGCGCTTACTTAGCTTGTGAATACTTTTTGCGACATGCTCCTTACCCGTACCGCTCTCTCCTTGTATAATCACCGACATGTCGGTGGGTGCTACCAACCTTACGTATTCGTAAAGCTCTCTAGAGATAGCACTGCGGCCCTCTATATTATCCTGAGTTCCCGGCTTACTCTTTCCTTTGGCTGGAGATACCACAGCCGGAACCTCTCCAGCTTGCGATTTTTTAAGCGCTTCCCCCAATACCATTAAGAGTTCTTCGGGGTTAACGGGCTTGGTGATATAGTCCAAGGCGCCATTGCGCATGGCATTGACGGCCGTGCGTACATCCTGAAAGCTCGTCATAATAAAGGCCGGGATACGCACCCCTTCTTTCCGAATCCCTTTTAAAAAATCGACAGAATTCCCATCTGGCAAGCGATAATCGAGCATCAATACTTCGTAAGGCGACTCATCCCCCTTACTATTGGCCAGTTCTTCTTTGGCCTGCTGTATGGTCGTACATACCTTTACTTGGTGGCCGTGCTTGCCCAAAAATGAGAAAAGAAGTTTCGAAAATGTGCTATCATCTTCTAGTAGCAAGAGCTTTGCCATATATTTTTCTTAATAATTGAATACAATGCTAATCATATAATTTGGTATAAAATTACAAAAACAAATACCAAAAAGCCGGGTTTACCGACCTTTTGGTATGAATACTTCTTATCCAAATGTTTATTTGCGTCTTATTCAATCACTTTTCCTTCCTGGTCCAGCTTGATTTTGGCCGTTTGATTTTCCTTCTTGACCATCACCTCAAAATACTGAGACTGATCTTCCTCGGTAACCAAATTGGCCGTGGTGATTTCCCAACCGGCATATTCATCACTTCCTAGGGTTTTCTTTACCGCCTCCGGAAGATCTTCCGGCTTCACAGGAACCTTATCTTGCATATAACTTACGGTTTCCGTCGCTACTGGGGCGGCCACGGCTGGCAACTGAAACAAGCCTAGGGCCAAAACTGCTACTGCTAACTTTTTCATAATCGTTGTTGTTTAAAGTGTTTGTATAAATGATACAATACGTTTTTCAGTCTAATAGGAAAAAACAACCTTACCTATTCCCCACAAAACAACCTAACTACTTATTTTTAAGCTAGTTACAAATACACCACAGCCTTCTATCCACATACGAAATTGGCCCGTTTACCCACAATCTGCCCAATAATTGCTCCATATAGGTAACCGTTCATTACTTTATATACAATGGGCTCACCAAATCCTTTTGGCAGCCTAAAAACATTTATTTGTATCACTTCGCCATTCGCAAGGGAAACCAACCTGCCCATATAATCGACTAATCTTAAACCACTTAGCCACTACGCATCGAACCATATGGCAGGGGGTATAGCACTATACGCGAATATTTTTTAGAGAAAGAATCGATCTAAAACGAAATAGACGACGTAGGTCTCCACAAACGATGTCTTTCGACGAACGAAAGGAATTAGAAAAATATAAACGCTATGAACAAAAAAATAGAAACAAGCAAAACCGTGGAAAAGGGCGAGGCCCAAATGCTTAGTGTTGTGAATAGAAGACTATTTCTTCGTTCGGCCGGAGTAGCCACAGCGATGGGTGCATTTATACTGGGGGCTTGTAAGGACGACGACCCCGTCATGCAAGGCGACGCCACTGTAGACCTAGGCTCTGGAGATACCGGGGTGCTGAATTATGCCTACGCCCTCGAACAACTCGAAGCGGCCTTTTATACCCAACTTATCGCCTCCCCTTATTCTGGGATGAGTGATATAGAGAAAACCATTCTCACCGATATCAGGGATCATGAAATTATCCACCGCGAATTTTTTAAGACTGCCTTAGGCAATGCCGCCATTCAGGACTTAGAAGTAAACTTTTCCAGCATCGATTTTAGCAATAGAGCGTCGGTTCTGGGCGCAGCCAAGTTATTTGAAGATACTGGCGTACAAGCCTATAACGGAGCGGGCAAACTCATCAAAAATGCCGACTATCTCTTATTGGCAGGGAAAATTGTTTCCGTTGAAGCCCGCCATGCGGCTGTAATTCGGGATTTACTCAATCCTAAAACGACTGATTTTGCGGGCGACGATATCATCGATGCCAACGGGTTCGACAAGGCCGTGGCGCCTGGCGATATACTCGCAGCAGTAAAAGGATACGTCAAAACGACGATCATGGGTAGCAATGTAGGTAAATAATTCTTAAAAAATCAAAAGTAGAACTTATGGATATTTTCAAATTAATAGATGACTTTCAAAAAGTAGATGGCGATGCAGTGGGCCGTCTGGAGTATGCTACTCGACGCCAATTCATGAATCGCCTCGGCGGCAAAATAGCTACGGTAGCCGCACCAATGGCCTTTGCAAGTATAGTCAATAAGGCCTTCGCACAGTCGGCGGCTGCAGTAGATGTACTCAACTATGCCTTAACCTTAGAGTATTTAGAAGATGAGTTTTACAAGGCTGGGCTAGGGTCTTCTGGTCTGATACCCGCTTCCGACCGCGCTATATTCACCCAAATTGGCAAGCACGAATCGGCCCATGTGGCCTTCCTTACCACCGCCCTGGGGAGTGCAGCCATAGCCAAGCCCAATTTCGACTTTCAATATAAAGGTGCCTTTGCCGATGTCTTTACGAATTACAACACCTTCGCCACGGTATCCAGCGCCCTGGAAGACACAGGAGTAAGAGCCTACAAAGGTCAGGCTGGCACCTTGATAGCCGATCCCCAGATTCTGGAATACGCCCTTCAGGTACACTCGGTAGAAGCCCGCCACGCCGCAGTAACCCGTCGCCTGGTAGCAAGCCTCACAGGTAATACGGCTATGAAAGGCTGGATCACCAATAACGAAGGTGCCGTTCCGGCTATATATGCCGGTGAGGACAATAAAATGCAAGGAGGCGTAGACCTAACTGGCCTTTCGGGAAAGTCCAACGCTGCCATTACCGAAGCCTTCGACGAACCACTTACAAAAGAGGCCGTTTTAGCCATAGCCGGACCTTTCCTAGCCTGATTTTCATGCTACGGCACACTATCCTTGGGGATTCACTACACAGTGAATCCCTTTTTCTTTGGATGGCCTGCCAAATTTCACCTCCCCTCCTTAAAAAAAAAATAACCATTTCCAATTTGGAGTATACTATTGTTACTAAAAGTAACAGTTTTTTAATTATTTGACTATTCAAACACCATAATTACGGTTACATCATTAGAGTATTCTGTACTATTAACCTATAGATACTTAATAGAAGTTGTACTAACAACGACAGAATCCGCAATTTTCCTCCTTTGCTCTTTTTGAAGGACCCTCCAAAAGTATAGGAACATGAGCTTCCAAAACAGCATGCCAAGTAAATATTAGTCTACAAAACCACAGATAGGACTTTTCCTATATTACATTTAAGTATAAATATGTTTATTAATACTATATATTAGTTTTTTTATACTTTTTGTGGTGGTAAGATAAAAATTAAGACGTCTTATTAAAGGGGCCTTCTGAAAAAATGACAGAATTAGGTCTTTAAATTACAAAAACAAGGACTTAAGCGACTCCCACATTCACTAACTTAAAATCAATTATATGAGAACAACATTACTTTTTCAAAATCGAAATACCAGCATCCTCTTAGCACTACTGCTATGGCTGGGGGGATCTACGGTGGTATTTGCAAAAAATAGTGACCTATTTTCCCCAAAAAGACAAGTAACAGGCACTGTAGTCGATAATGCTGGGGAGCTACTCCCAGGAGTGAGTGTGGTCCTGAAGGGTAGCTCCCAGGGTACTACCACCAATTCGGAAGGAAAGTTTACACTAGAAGTCCCCGACAATAATACCATTTTGGTATTTAGTTTTGTAGGCTATCAATCAAAAGAAGTTACCGTAGGCAACCAAAGCCAGCTTCAGGTAGAGCTTACCATTGAAGACCAGGTCTTGAATGAGGTAGTTGTGGTGGGCTACGGAACCCAACAAAAGGTCAATCTGACTGGGGCCGTCGGAGTAGCCGATGCCAAGCGCTTAGAAAACCGCCCCATCGCCAATGCCGGGGAAGGGCTACAAGGGGTCATTCCCAATCTGAATGTCGGAGTACGCAACGGGGACCCCTCCCAGGCTACTACTTTCAACATTCGCGGTTATGAATCTATTAATGGAGGTAGTCCTTTGATATTGGTCGACAATGTACCCATGGACATTAACCTAATTAATCCGAATGACATAGAAAGCATCAGTGTATTAAAAGATGCCTCAGCTTCGGCCGTTTATGGGGCAAGAGCGGCGTTCGGAGTGGTATTAGTAACCACCAAGAGTGGAAAATCAGGCAAAGTCAAGGTTAACTTTGGAACGCAATTGTCTATGGCCAAGCCCATTTTCAATATGGACGTGGTAACGGACCCTTATGAGTTCGTTCAGGCCTGGAACACGGCCAATGAAAGGACCTTCGGGAACCCCGCCTACGGACCCGACTTTGTAGCCGCAACCAAAAAGTATTCAGAGAATCCAATCCCCGCCAACGAATGGGGCGTGGTAGATGGTGCCCTGCAATACTATGGATACAATAACTACCAAAAGAGCATCATGACCGACTACGCTCCTACCAACCAGCAAGACCTATCGATATCTGGGGGTGGTGCTAATTCTAAATATTTCTTTTCCTTAGGTCGGTATAGCAAGGACGGGTATTTAAGACAAAACAACGAAAAATTTAAGCGTTATAATGTCTTGATGAAGGCCGATTTTAAGGTAAACGATTGGCTAAGTTTCGATGAAAAGGTGATTTTCAATTCTCAACATAGCGACAAACCTCATTTTTACAACTGGGATGTCAATATCAATTCTTTAGCGCGCGTGAAGCCTATTATGCCCGTGCAGTTTCCCGACCTCCCTTTTTATATAGAACCTGGCGACCGGGACCAGTATGAACAGTATATCGGCAAGTATTTTGGTGGCACCAACTTCTTCCCTTATCTCCTAGATGGTGGGAGAGAAACCTTTACCAAAAATGATATCTGGCTCACCCAAGGCGTTACCCTGACCCCCATTGAAGGGTTGAAAATCACTGGAAATTTCTCTTATAATCTGTTCAATAATATGTATCAGGATGTTCAGAGCAAAGTGGAAATAGTGGATACAGACTTAAATGCCGCCAACCCCATCAGTAATGGATTCAGTGGGGACGATTGGATCGAGAACAGTGATACCTACAACCAATATTATGTACTCAATGCCTTTGCCGAATATCGTTTTCAGAATCTAGGACGTCACAACCTCACGGCTATGGTGGGTTTTAACCAAGAGAGAGGAAAAAACAGAAGCGTATACGCGCAAGCTCGTTCGCTGATCACTCCACAGGTTACCGACCTCAACGCCACCACGGGAGTACAACGCACCGATGGCAGCAAATCGCATGTGGCCTTAAGGGGGGCCTTTTATAGACTTACCTACAATTATGACGATCGGTATCTGGTCGAGTTCAATGGCCGCTACGATGGCACCTCACGGTTCCCACAAGACAGCCGCTTTGGCTTCTTCCCTTCGGTATCGGCCGGGTGGCGTATTAGCAATGAAAAATTCATGGCAGGCACAATCAACTGGCTTGACAACTTGAAAATCAGAGCCTCTTATGGTACCCTAGGCAACCAACTATTAGGAAGTAACTATTACCCTTATGTAGCTTCTTTAGGTACGGGCCAGTCCCCCTATATGTTCTCCAATTCGGTGATTCCCTATGTATCGGCCGCAGGCCTAGTAAGCCCTACGCTCACCTGGGAATCGGTAACGTCGCAGAACATCGGCCTCGATCTTACTCTATTAAAGAGCCGCCTAGACCTATCGTTCGATTTGTATAGCCGCGACACGAAAGACATGCTGATGAATGTTAACTTCCCCGACATACTCGGTACTGACGCCCCAAAGTCCAACGCTGCAGACCTCCGAACCAAAGGCTGGGAGCTTGCCCTAACCTGGAGAGACAAAATCAAGTCGGACTGGAGCTACGATGTAACGTTGGCCCTATCGGATGCCACAGCACAAATCACCAAATTTGAAAACCCATCAGGAGCCCTGCCCAATGCAAGTCAAGGCATTTATTATATAGGCCAGAACTTAGGGGAGATTTGGGGCTACGAAACAGTGGGTATCTTCCAGTCGCAGGATGAAGTAGACCAGGCGCCCGATCAGTCTCGGCTAGGCAACAACTGGCGCCCCGGCGACATACAATATGCCGACCTGAATGGGGACGGACAGATCAGTCCCGGAGGCAATACCTTGGGCGACCCAGGCGACAGAAAAGTGATTGGTAACAGCACCCCACGCTATAGCTTTGGTATTAATACCAGTATCGCCTATAAAAACTTCAGACTAACCGCCTTCTTTCAAGGAATTGGAAAAGCCGATTATTCCCATGGCAACGGCAACTGGAACTGGTTCTTCCCATTCAATGCCGGTCATGTAGAGAACTATTACATAAAAGACTCTTGGTCCGAGGACAACCGCGACGCCTATTTCCCGGCCCCTCATATATCGACCAGCGACAAGAAAAACATCCAGACCCAATCGAGGTTCTTACAAAATGCCAGCTACATCAGGGCCAAGAATATCACCCTGAATTACGATATACCACAGGGTGTATTGGAAAGGATAGGCTTGAGTAGGGCGCAAATTTTTGTTTCGGGAATGAATCTATTCGAATTTTCGAAGATCCGTAAACCTCTGGATCCAGAGACCATCCAAACGCCCACCATTGAATATCCCATGCAACGTATCGGCACACTAGGGATCAACCTTTCATTTTAAGGAAATCCCACTGTCGATCCTGTATTGCTCATCCATTTATAAATCAAGGTTTTATGAAAAATATATTCTATAAATTAGTTACCGCCTGCCTATTGCTGGTGATCAGCAGTGCCTGCAACGACGAATTCCTCGAGCGTTACCCGCTTGACCAGGTCACGAATGGTACCTTCTGGAATTCCGAGAACGATTTGGCCGTTTACAACAACAGCATTTACAACCTAGTCCGTAATGACATCGACGTACCTATCTTGATGGGTCATCACGATGGTTTTAACAGCCACTTTTCCAGTATTTGGTTCCAGGACGAATTTGCCGACAATATGGCGCCCCGTGCCCCCCGACATACCCGTTTCCAACAATTAAGAGCTGGAAAACATAATGTACCCTCCAACCCCGAATGGTTTGGATACCGGGGATGGAACTTCGTGAGAGCTATTAATGTAGGGCTCGACAATTACGACCGCGCCTCTATTCCGCAAGCCGCCAAGGACAAATATATTGCCGAAGCACGGTTGTTTAGAGGGTGGTTTTATGCCGAAAAAGTAACTAAATTCGGTGATGTCCCCTTTGTGGAGCGGGAGCTGAATATCGACTCAGAAGAACTCTTTGCCGCTCGTACCCCCCGCAAGGAGGCTATGGAAAAGGTGCTGGCCGACCTAAACTTTGCTTCCGAAAAGCTGCCCAACAACTGGGGCGACGGGAATGCTCCTGGCCGCCTCAACCGCTGGTGTGCCCTATTGGTAAAGGCTAGGGTATGCCTTTTTGAAGGAACCTTTCAGAAATACCATGGGGGTTCCGATGCCGACATGTGGCTGCAGGAAGCGGAAAAAGCCTCAAAAGAACTCATCGATAACGGCCCTTACCAGCTCTACAGCACCGGCGACCCCGCCAACGACTATAACGCCTATCACCATGTTCTTGACCTTACAGGCAACCCCGAGGTAATGGCCTGGCGAAAATACAAGCTGGGGGTCTTCACCAATCATGTGCAGGCGTATTTCAGTTATTCGGGAGGCGCCTCTAAGAGCATGGTAGAGGATTACCTCTGCTCCGATGGCCTCCCCATCACCACCTCTCCCCTTTATAAGGGGGACGACAATTTCGAAGACCTCTTCGAAAACCGCGATCCACGCCTTCGCCAGACCGTACTGCACCCTGCCGATACCGAAAAGTACAAATATGATCGTGCCGACGGGCGTACCTACCCAAAATTGGAAGGCAATGAAGGAGGTGGAATGAAAACTACCACAGGCTATCATATTATCAAGCATTATAATGCCGACGACCTCATCGGAAAGGCTTATAATACCGCAGAATCGCCCGCTATCATATTACGGTTTGCCGAGGCCCTGCTCATCTATGCCGAAGCAAAAGCCGAATTGGGCACCATTACCCAGGCCGACTTGGACCTGTCGATCAATAAACTGAGAGATCGAGTGGCCATGCCTCACCTAGAAATGGGCAATATCCCCGTCGATCCACGGTATACCAGCGACGGAATATCGCCATTGATAGCCGAAATACGCAGAGAGAGAAGGGTAGAGATGTTTATGGAAGGACTCCGCTATACCGACTTACTGCGGTGGAAGCAAGGCAAAAAGCTCACCCAACCTACTATGGGCATGCGCTGGGATGCCGCTGCGGAAGCACGATTTGGCAAAACAACCATGGGAACTTCTGTAGACCCCCAATCGGGCAAGACCTATATCGACGTATACAAAGGTACCGACTGGGCCGTTCCGGTATTCGATGAGTCTAAGCACTACTTATGGCCCATCCCCTTGAATACCCTGGCGCAGAATCCGGCCATAGAACAGAACCCTGGCTGGGACTAAACGCCCCGTATGCCATCTATAGGCCTTACTAGCAAAGCTATATTTGCTAGTAAGGCCGGTTTTTTTGTAACCATCCTTAGTAAAATAATATACTATTATAAAATATTAACAAAAGAATTATCCTTAGCGCTGGACTAAAAGAAGGGAATACGTAACTTGTCGAAAAAAACCTAGTACTATTTCTTACCGATACATGAAAGACCAAGTCAACCGTAGGGGGTTTATAAAAAAATCAAGTTTAGCCGCTCTGACGGCTGCATTAGGCACTAATATCGTTTTTGCCAAAAATTTGCCTGAAGGCTTTACACCCGTACTATTCGACGAAAAGGATGCCCTCAAGGGCAAGAGTACCGAGCTGATCGTACGAGGAGAACGCCCATGGAATGTAGAGTCGCTCCCTCATTTGTTAGACGAACGAATCACCAGCGTCAAGAACATGTTCATCCGTAATAACGGACTCATACCCGAAACAATAGACGTCAAAAACTGGAAACTAACCATCGACGGAGAGTCGGTTAAAGCCCCAAAAACCTATACTTTAGAGGAGCTTAAAAAGCGTTTTAAAAAACATACCTACCAATTGGTAGTAGAATGTGGCGGCAATGGACGCTCAGGATACCAGCCGTCGACCTCCGGCAACCAATGGGACCAAGGTGCTGTACATTGTGCGCAGTGGTCGGGGGTCAGGCTTAAGGATATCCTCAACGACGTGGGTATTAAGGACGATGCGGTATATATAGGTTATCACAGTGCCGACTTACACCTGAGCCGCGACCCACAGAAAGAGGCCATCTCTAGAGGCGTGCCCATAGCCAAAGCTATGGAGGACGAAACCTTAGTAGCTTGGGAACTTAACGGTGCCGACATCCCCGAGTTCCATGGTATGCCGCTTCGCTTGGTAGTAGGAGGCTGGCCTGCCTCTACCTCTGGAAAATGGCTTGAGCGTATTTCTATTCGCAACAAGGTGCATGACGGCGCCAAGATGACCGGCCATAGCTATAGAGTACCCCGCAACCCCGTAGTACCCGGAACCAGCATTCCCGAAACCGATGAGTATTATAAGATCATCGAATCGATGCCCGTCAAATCGAATATTACATTTCCTAAAACCGGAGCTATAGTAGAAGTAGGAGCTACCACGCCCATTCGCGGACACGCCTGGGCAGGAGACCTGAAGGTTGCTAAAATGGAAATTTCTATTGACTTCGGTGCTACCTGGCAGCCCTGTAAGCTAGAAGAGCCCGCCAATCGACTCGCATGGCAACACTGGAGTACAGAGGTAAAACTCCCTCAAAAGGGCTATTATGAGGTGTGGGCCAGGGCTACCGATGAGCACCAAGTGGCACAACCCATGGTTATTCCCGCCTGGAACCCAGGCGGCTATATCAATAACGCCTGCGAGCGGATAGCCATGAAGGCCGAGTAGGCCCAGGAAAGAAATAGTACTGACGTACCAAACCTATTGACTTGCAAAATATGAAAATACTATTTGGAACCATCACGGCTGGGCTTTTCGCTTGGTCGGTTTGGTTTGGCGGGCAACTCCCCGAGGCGACCGTGGCCATTAAAAATCAGACCATGGCCATGGACACGCTAAAGAAAGATGCGGAAAGTGGCTTGTATATGGACGAAAACTTGCATATCGTCAAGGCGATGTGTAGTAACTGTCATGCGACCACCATTATTAGCCAAAATAAGTTTACCCGAGAAGGATGGCTCGAGAAAATCAGGTGGATGCAAGCCAACCATAACCTATGGGAACTTGGCGAAACAGAGCCTGTCATACTCGATTACCTGGAGAAATATTATGGACCCTCGAAAAGCTATTCTAGAAGGGCCCCATTGACCGATATCGAATGGTATAGGTTAAAGCAATAAAAGTTTATCACAATCGCCCCTGTCCGCTATTCCCGGCAGGGGCGATTATGATTACTTCTACATATTGGGTAGTGCGTTGATCCAATACCTAAGGCGGTCTCAACAGGTTAATGCCCCATTAGGGTCGAGGTTCGTATTCATGCACCACGATCTGATCTACATAAAGATCCATTTCGTTAACTACACGTAACAGGAAACGCCTTTGGGCAGTGGCCGAAGCATTGAACTTTCCTTGAACCTCTACCCACTGCTGAAGGGGCAGCTTATTTTCTATAGGCTTGGCCCCTACTCCCCACCATTCATCCAATATAAAGAGGTCAACTTTTGCTTTACCATCTTCATTATAGTTCATCCCTTCAAACCGCCATGGCGATCCATCTTTGGCTTTGTCGACATAGATCATCATCTTGACGGTGTAGGTTTTGTTAGCCTTCAGTTCCGCTTGGCCATTATAGCTCAGCGCCATGCCTTCCTGGGCTTTATTACGTATAAAAGCACTGTATTTACCCATAAATGGATTGTTTTGAGGGTAGCTCACACTGGAACCGTTAGCCCACCATGCCCCATTCTTCCACTCCTGTCCTCCCGACTCAAAGCCCGCTGCAAGAGCGGGAAGCAAGTTCACCACATCGAATTCTACTTTCTTATCTGTAAATGACGGAGCCTTCACGCCATCGGTAGTCGTGATACCACCCGCCTGATAGCTTACTACAATTTGATCACTATTGTATAGCTTGGCTTCACTCAGTGAAAGTAAAACTAGGTTTTTCTGGGAAGCATGAAGACTCGCCTGTAGTACCGTTGGCTCCCATACCTTTCCATTATTCTCTATGCGTACTTTAAAATTCGCTGCGTCGGCTTTTGGGTCCTGTAAGTCACGACTAAACTTAAGCGCCACTTTATTATCACTGGCATAGAGGCGGTCGATGGTGACGGGATCGGTAGAAGGCACAATTCTTATAAAATTCTCTAGGAGGAGGGTATCTCTACCAGCCGGCCTATTCCTATAGGCGATAAGTCGTGCCGAATAATCGCCCAGTTGGCTATAACGAACGTCAATGGTCGGTACAGCCGGTGCACCTCCTGCCTGGGCCGGATCACCTCCTGCCAGGTTCCAGTCGAAGGTATCAGGCTCGCCCAGCGATGTTTGAGTAAAACGGATGGTCCTACCTGCAAACACCTCATTGACGGCCCCGGGAGCCATATTGAGCGGAGGACCAGGGACCCCATTTTTATCTAAAACCTGGGCGGTAAACTGCGCCTTCACCTTTTCTAGTACCTTCACCTGAAAAGTGGTATCTTGAATCATAGCACGCGTTGTGTTACCTACAAACACCTCTCCATTGAACTCCTGATGCAGCTTTACGGCAATGATTCCGGGTTGGTTGAATACTATCTTAATATTATCCAAAGTGGAAGTCCGGTCATTATCACTCCCTACGATATCCACCCCAGCGTCGGGCAAGGTCCACTCTCTTCTGACCACCCCTCGCGACAGATCCCCGAAAGAAATCTCCCCACCAACTTCGACCGTATTGCCGAAATCCATCTGGGAGTTCACCACGAGCATATGATTATTTTCGGCCATAGGAGGTTCATACGCATTCTTACAAGCGGATAGCCCCCATACAATTCCCCCTGCTAAGGTCAGCCATTTTGATATTGTTTTCATATTGCGTTCAAACGATTATTTTTTTAGATTAGGATTGGATTGTACCTCCCCAGTAGGAATAGGCAGATAGTCGTGAGCAGCCGGATTATAGGCCGTACTCGCCACAGTAAAATCGGGCCGAATTCGTTCCCGGATAAATAAGGGAGCGACTGGATTCTTGAGGTCAATATTCTTTTGTCTCCACTCCTCCTCTACCCGAAGTTCTGTAAAGATCTCCTTAACGATCCCCCAACGTACTAGGTCGTACCAGCGATGCCCCTCAAAGGCGAGTTCCACAGGACGCTCTACCCTTTGTAAATGGGTCAGCAGCACCCCCGCATCGGGAGCCAAATAGGTCCTTGCCCCTTTGATGTACGAACGGTGCAACAAAGGTATTTTGCCCCCATTTTTATCCATATACTGGGCTAAAGTGACTACTCCCGCCCTTTTTCTGACGATGTCGATAGCAGCCATTGCCTCGCTAACTCCCGCATTTCCATCTCTATTGAGAATAGCCTCCGCATACATCAAGTAGATATCAGCCAATCGAATATGTCGGAAATTGATACCAGAGCGCTGATATACCGCATCTTCTTGTGTCCAGTGGTACCAGTTGGTGTATTTCTTTACATAGGCACTCTGCCCAAAGGCCCAGCCTGGTTTTTTGCCAATAGGAAGCTGATAATACAGGCCATCCCCATTGATAGGCACTATAGAAGCATAGGTACGTGCCGATTGCTTACGACCTTCATTAATAGGACTTGAAGCATCAGGCTCGTCATTGACGAATAACTCATGAGCATAGTACGATGGAAGTGTGGTGTTATAGGCTCCAAAGCTTAGTTGACCTAATGCTACGGCCATCCCACTCGCCTCAGCCCCTTTTTCATAAATATTATCGTCTACAATTCCAGAGTTCACCCCAGGCTTAAGCGCATTACTAAATGATACCTCAAAAATAGATTCAGCATTATGTTCCTTTTCATCGGTAAAATTATCCAGATAATTGGGCATCAGGCTATATACCTTGGAATCGACCACTGCTTTAAAGAACGTAGCGGCCTCCGCCCAGTTCTTTTGATACAAATGAACTTTTCCTAGCATCGACATGGCCGCACCCCAGGTAACTCTCCCCAAATCCTTAGCATTTGTCCATCGCTTTGGCAGATTTTCGGAGGCATAAGTCAAATCGGGAAGAATCACCTGCTGATAAACCTCCTCTTGGCTAGAGAATGCCTTCGAAAAATCTGCATCTTCCTTGGCAACATCTAGTTGAATTACGGCTCCATCGTAGGAATTGACCAACCAAAAGTAAAACATGGCACGTAAGAAACGTGCTTGTCCGCCGAGCACTTTCTTGTCCTGTTCGGTCAGGTCTATCCCTTCCTTTTTCAAATTCTCAATCACCTGATTGGCCCGAAACACCCCTACGTAGAGTTGATTCCAGCGTTGGGAGACATACTCGGTATTGTCGTTGAAGGTCAGGTTTCGAAAGGCGATTTCACTGTACCAGGACTCCGTGCCGGCAAGGTCGCCCCTGCACATATCGTTGGACAGACTTTTGCCGCTAACCGCATCAAATTGTAAGGCACTGTAAACGCTCGCCAGCCCAGACTGGAACTGGCTAGGTGTCTGCCAATAGGTATCGGTAGTGATGGTATTTGGGTTTTTTAAGGTCAAAAACTCATCCTGTTGGCATCCCTGCCCTACCATCAGGAGCCCCAGTAGGAGCCCTATTATTTGAATACTTCTCATATCAAATTTTACTTTTATATTAATTGAAGTCTAGTTGAAAGCCTACCAGAAACTTCCTTGAAACGGGATAATTTCCTAAGTCCACCCCTCTCGTAAAAATCCCATCTCCGCCTATTTCGGGGTTGTAGCCTTGGTATTTGGTAAAGGTGAAAGGGTTTTGAGCAGTTATATAAAAACGAGCCCGCTGAGCTATCTTACCTAAAACTGACTTCGGAAGGGTATATCCCAAGGTGAGGCTGCGAATGCGCAAATAGGTCCCATCCTCAAGGAAGTAGTCGGACCGTGCCCTGGTATTATTATGCTCTGAGGACTCCCTAACGGCCGGTATGTCGGAGGTAGGGTTCTGGGTACTCCACTGATAGTACTGGTCCCGGTGACGTCCCATTCCATAGGCAAAAAGCTTGGATCCATTATAAATCTCGGCACCTTGCGAATAGTAGAGCTGTGAGAAGAAATCGAAGGATTTGTAATCCAAATTAATCCCTAAGCCCGTCTCAAAGTCCGACTGTCCGGAGCCATGATATACCCGGTCCAAATCACTAATTTTCCCGTCCTCATTGGTATCTACATACCGTAAATCTCCTAACCGGGCATTTCCATCCAACTTTTTATAGGCATCCAACTCCTCTTGACTTTTCAGTACCCCACTGGTAGGGATCAAGAAAAAAGAACCTGCAGGGTAGCCCTTAGCCAAGTAGGTCGTAAAATCGGTACGTTCTCCCCGAGAAATAACGGGACGCCCGCCTCCAAATGCAAAGCTGGTCAAGGGCCCCAAGTCGGTAATTTTATTGACATTCTTGGTAAAAGTACCCGATAGCTTCCAGTGTAAGCCTCCTTGAGTTCGGTTATTATAAGAGGCTGCCAGCTCCACGCCCTTATTGACCATATTGCCTATATTTACCAAGCGCGACTTGTACATATTACTCCAATCACGAGGTTGCCAGGTCCCTGTCGAGGGTGCCAAATTCAAGGCTAGAAGCATATCCTCTTTAGCATTATGGTATAGATCGGCCGTTACGCTCACCCGACCATCAAACATCAGCAGGTCGACTCCCACATTTTTAGAAATATTGGTTTCCCATTTGATATTCTCGTTAGCGTATCGCTTCTGGATAGCCCCGAGGTCCAAGTACTCACTACCTTCCGTCCCAAACGGATAATCGTGCCCTGGCTCAATGAGCGCTGCATACTGGTAACGAGGTATGTTTTGATTGCCAACCTGCCCATAACTGGCTCTAAACTTTAGATTACTGATAAAGGATAGCCGGTCATTATTTTTAAAGAAATCCTCATCACTCACATTCCATCCTACAGATAGTCCTGGGAAATAACCAAATCGGTTACTAGGGCCAAAGTTTGAAGACCCGTCCCGGCGCAAGCTTGCCGAAAATAGATACTTACCCTTATAATTGTATTGCAATCGACCGATCATCCCCGTCAACCGACCTTCTTCGTTATACCCTGTAATAGAAGTAGGGGTGCTCGCAGCATTAAATACGGGTGTGTCGTTACTTAAAAAATCGTTGGCCGTAGCGCCTATATTTTTGGACTGGAACCGTTCCATGGTGTACCCCGCCAGCAAATTGAAGGTATGATCTCCCCATTTTTTGGAGTAGTTCAGTAAGTTCTCCCAGGTAATACGCTCCGTAAAGGTATAACTTTGCGTCAGAATAGCCTTCGGCCTACTGGCAGCGGCATTTAATCCGTTCTGGTCGCTAAGCAAATATTGGGGTTGAAAAAAAGTGCGATTAAAATCCCAAGTATTTCTTCCGGCATTCATTTTGTAGGTCAAGCCCGGCAATATCTCGTATTGCAAATTCATGGTAATGTTCGAACTTTTCACCTCCCGCTTATCCTGATCCTTTAGGAGCCGAGCCAGATAGCTGTAGCCTTCGGCATTCCCCCCCTGGAATAATACGGCGTTATCGCCAATGGAGGGCAAAGCATAGGGTGACTTCTGCCAAGGCATCTGAAAGATAGCGTATTCATAAAGTCCCCATGGTTCCTGTTTGGTATTCTCTTTGGCCATGGCTACGCTTGCAAAGGCCTTGAACTTCCCTTTTGTAAACTGGCCGTTCATTTGGGTATTGAATCGGTCGAAGCCAGACTTAATCAGTATCCCCTCCTGATTGAAGTAATTGGTATTCACACTAAAAGTAAGATCCTTCTGCCCTCCAGAGACGAGTAAATTATGGCTTTGCATCGGTGCCCGATCATTGGTAAGTGCCCCTACAAAATCGGTGTCATAGTCCAGTGCATCAGGATTAAAGTAAAAGGTGAGTGGCGTGCGACCAATGGCTGCTAGCTTCACATTTTCGACATACAGTTGCTCCTTTGTGTTGTTCAGTGGAGTTCCTGAGGTAATATTTTGAATACCGTAATAACTCGAGAAATTAACCTTCATGGTGCCTGCCTCTCCTCTTTTGGTGGTTATGAGAATAACCCCGTTCGAAGCCCGGGTACCATAGATGGAGGCCGCCGCCCCGTCTTTTAAAATATCCAAGGTGGAGATCTGCTCTGGTGCCAAGTTGGGCACTCCTTCATACGGAATACCATCGACAATATACAAAGGAGTAAGGGCAGATGAAGATAAGGACCCTAAGCCGCGTATCTGGATGTTAGCAATACTGCCCGGCCGACCACTACTGGCTTGAACATTGACACCGGCCACCACCCCCTGTAGGGCGGAGTTTACGTCGGACGTGTTGGTCTTCATAATTTCGTCGGCCTTTACGGAGGCTACCGCTCCGGTGAGCTCCTTTTTGGTGCTCGTTCCATAGCCCACCACCACTACCTGTTCTAGCTCCTTCAAATCCTCTTTCAAGGCAATTACCACCTCTCGTTGCCCACTATACGTATACTCTTGGCTAAGGTATCCCACATACGAGACTACCAGAATCGGATTCTTATTAGCACTTTGAATGCTAAACTGCCCCTTTACGTCGGTGACCGTCCCCCCGCTGATTCCTTTCAGAACCACCGTAGCCCCTATCAAGGGTTCCCCATCGAGTTGGTCCAAAACCTTTCCTTGTAGGAGGGTTTGAGCTTCGAGGCTCCCCCAACTCATACAAAACGTCCCTACTGTCAATAACCATCGGATGGTCCAGTGCATAAAATTATTCATCATACGCCTTTTTAAAGAATGTGAAACAAACTAAATAAAATGATACTTTTACCACCTAAATGAATATTCGGATAGCGACTGCAATTTGGAAAATTGGCTTTAAAGAATAATTTTTTGCAACTGAACAATAACTGAACAAATCGGCCAATAAATAGCTTTCTGGCCTGATTATGATACACTTTTTACTGAACAACCTCATTTTATGGTCAAAACACGATACTATTTCAAGAAATATCTACCTTAAACCAGCAATTGGCATCGCACTAGAAAAGAGGGGTCTTTTGAGGATATGGATCCAGTCCTGTGAAGCCCCGCGTCAGAAGCGCCATCATAGTATAGTCGTGTAAAGGATGGTCTCGGTCAACTGCCGCCCGCCTCCTCAAGGCTAATCCTGAGAAATTAGTTGAGTAGTTAAATTTTAACTACTATTATTGCAATAAAAACACAGATAGAACGAGAACTGAATTAGTGAAACGGCCATCGTCTATTTTTGGGTTACCGTTTTATTAGAACATGCTATTTCGAATCCACAAATATAACCCATGCTGGTTGGTGCTCTTGCTGGCCTATCCACTGCTGACCTTTCCGGTGAGGAGCCAATCCCAAATGGATCTGACCCCATTTATGGGAAAAAACAGCCTATCTCATACCGTTACTATTGATAGCACCATTCAGGTCCTTTCTGCGGGTATCACCAGCTCGTTGAAGGACCAGGACACTACCAAGGCCATTAGTCAGATGGTGATACTGTCGGACATATATGCCAATAACGCCATGTTCGGCAAGTCTTATGATGGGTATTGGTCAGCCCTGTTATTAGCCGACCAGAGCCGCGACCTGCCCTCTAAATCACTGATATACCACGGCTTAGGCTGGCTATACAGCTTATACCTCAGAGAAAACCTCGCCATTGAATACTTTAACCGATCCCTTCAAATCAACAAGCAGTTTGCAGATTCTGGCCAGGCCCCCAAAACCATATTACTCAGGGACTATTATTCCCTGGTGACGCTTCATCGTAAGTTAAATCATATCGATATAGCTCGGCAATATCTGGATAGCTGTAGGATGATCAAGGATGCTCCATCCACCCAGCCCAAACGAAATGCTTTCCATGATGCCGAGGAGGGGTATCTGCTATTCTTGGAGAACAAACCCACCGAATCCTTGGCGCTTCTCAACGAAACGAAGCTATATTTCGAAAAGAATCAAGATTCTTACTTAGCCATACTGTACAGTTTCTTAGGCGATATATACCAGTCACTTGGCCAGTACGAGCTGAGCCGAAGGAACTACCTGGCCTCACTCCAAATTATAGACCGTTACAAGCGCCATGTAGACTGGAAGCCAGGTATCTACGAAAACCTCTCTGAAAATTACCACTTGGCAGGAGACGATCGGCAGGCCTATCGGATGATGAAACTCTCTAAACAGTTTACCGAACAGCAATTTGGTAGTAGGAGTAGTACCAATCGAGAGCTCCTGGAAATAAAAGACCAATTCAGGCTCGAAAAGGAGCGTCAGCAGGATTTGCTACAGCAACAAGAATTAGAAAAACTGGAAGGAGAGAAGAAAATAGAAAACCTAAAGGCCATTATACTTTTCATTAGTCTTATTTTTCTCACCTTTTCTGGGCTGCTGATCTATCGATACCTTCGGTCGAAGCATAAGGCCGAAAAAAAATGGCTGCAACAGCAGCAAGAACTCGAAAGGATAAAAGCCAGAGAAATATTAGAAATAAAAAACAAGGAACTCACCACTTCTACCCTCCGGATCATTGAAAAAGAAGAATTACTGGCGGATCTGAAAGAAAAGCTTACCAACCAAAAGCAACAGCCAAACCCTGGGGAGATTAATAAGCTTCTTAAAACCATCGATACCAGCACTTATAATAACTGGGAAGAGTTTGAAGCCCGTTTTTCGTCGGTTAACGAATCGTTTTATAAGAATTTGGCCGAACAGTTCCCCAACCTAAGCCATTCCGACAAAAAGATTTGCGCCCTTATAAAACTTAACTTTTCAAGCAAAGATATGGCTCGCCTTTTGGGAATAAGTACTGAAAGCGTCCATACGACACGCTACCGCGTAAGGAAAAAACTAAACTTGAGCAGGGAAGTGAATCTATATGAGTTTATTCAAAACCTATAATAGCCGCGAACAGTAGCCAACAAAAAAGGTCCTCATAGCTTTTGAATGCTAGGAGGACCTCAATTTTCTTCAGTATAATTTAATCCTTTTTAGGCCAAACGTATTCGAACTGCCCATTGATGGGAGCGCCAAAGTAGTTGACCCCTAAGATATCCAAGCGCTTCTGATGAATGGCCCAACGTGCCTTAAAGTCATCAAAGCTTTTATTCTTCTTTTCGGTCCAGGCTACTTCCGAAATGGCCGTGGCTCTAGGCCATACCATATATTCCACATAGGCAGGAGTTTTCATGTATTCGGTCCATACGTTGCCCTGAACCCCCAGAATATGCTTGGCCTGGTCGGCGGTTAACACCTCAGGAGTAGGGTCGTAAGAATAAGACTCTGCCAGGTCGGTAAAACCACCTATGGCCACTGGCTGTGTTTTGGAATCGGCCTGATAATGATCTAGGTATACAAAATTGCCCGGGGTCATCACCACATCATGATTCTGTTGAGCGGCTTCTATTCCACCTTTTTCGCCTCTCCAGCTCATCACCGTGGCATTGGGAGAAAGCCCTCCCTCCAAAATCTCATCCCAGCCGATCATCCGACGACCTTTGGAAGTAATAAACTGATCGATCCGCTTTATTACATAACTCTGCAAACCGTGCTCATCTTTAAGGTCTTCCTTTTTGATAAGGTCCTGAGCGAACCTGCTCTGTTTCCACTGAGTTTTAGGACACTCATCGCCTCCTATATGAATATATTTGCCAGGAAATAGGTCTATCACCTCCGTCAATACATTCTCCCAAAACTTAAAGGTCGCTTCACGAGGCATAAACACCTCGTCATAAACGCCCCAACGAGTTCCTACTTGGTAAATTTGATCGGGGTTATTGCCCAACTCCGGATACGACGCCAAAGCGGCTAAGGCATGACCAGGCAGTTCTATTTCGGGTATCACATTCACAAATCGATCGGCAGCATATTGAATTACTTCCTTGATCTCATCCTGGGTATAATATCCACCATATGGCTTCCCGTCATACTCCCCATCGGAATAATGTCCCTTCATGGTCTCCTTCCGATAAGCACCTACTTTGGTGAGATTAGGATATTGCTTAATTTCTATTCTCCACCCTTGGTCGTCGGTAAGGTGCCAATGAAACTGGTTTTGCTTGTGTAAAGCGATAAGATCAATATATTTTTTAACAAAGGCGATGGGCATAAAGTGACGTGCTACGTCCAACATCAGTCCCCTATAGGCAAAACGAGGCACATCTTTGATGGTCACATAGGGAATACTCCAAGTTACATCGCCCGCCATTTTGGGACTAAATATCTCGACGGGAAGTAGCTGCAACAGACTTTGCACCCCATAAAACGCCCCTTGGGGAGTTTGTGCTTGGATTTTCACCCCCTTCGGAGTCACCATTAGCCTATACCCTTCCGATCCCAAAGAAGCATCCGACGAAACAGCGAGACTTATTTGCCCGCCCTTAGTGCTTAAAGTCACGTCCTTGCCAGTTGCCTGGCCGATTTGGTCGGCCAACATCTTCGCTACATGTTGCCAAGCCGCTTCTGAAGGGGCGGAGATTGACACTTTTCGCTTCAAGAGATACTGCCCCTTGGCCTCCAAGACTTGGTTGGGCTTAGGTACGATATGAACCTGCGCAAGCATAGTTAAGGATGTAAGGACGCCCAAAAGCGTAAAAATGATGTATTTCATAAACAATGTTAATATTTAAAATTATTTAATAATTATACAAATAAGCTTCTAATATTTTAAAAAGGCAATTATTCTGTTTATTTTAATTTTCTCCGTAACAAATTCTGCCCATATCCCGTTAAAACAACAATCGTATGTTTGACAATTCATTACCAAATCGATAAATTTGTATTTATTGGCAAAACTCCTTTTACGCCGCCCCCTACAATAATCTCCTAAACTCAATTAAACCCTTTAATATTTTGACTCGTATTACACGCCTTATATACTCCTTATCTCTTTCTTTAATTGGCTTCAAAACCTTAGGCGAAGTCCCCGATTTACTAACGCCGGAGGGCAAAGAAAAATCGATGGATGGCACCAAAATAATAGGTAAAGTAGTCGAAGCGGGCAATTCCAATGCAGTGAGTTTCGCTACAGTAGCCTTATTAATGGCCGCCGACTCGTCGGTTACCGATGGAGCCGTAGCCGATGTGGATGGCGTTTTCACCATTAGTAATGTTACCTCAGGTTCCTATATGTTGCGGGTGACGAATATGGGGTATCAAACCTTGGTAGTCGACAAAGTTTCGGTCGCTCCCGAATCGGGCCTGATAGACGTGGGCACTTTGGTACTTACCACAGAAGCTACCAAGCTCAATGAGGTGGTCGTAAGAGCCGAAAAAACGATGATTATTAACGACATCGACAAAAAAATAGTAAACGTAGGACAAGATATGCTCGCCACGAGTACCAACGTGAGCGAACTATTAGAAAAAGTCCCGGCGGTATCCTTGGACGAGAATGGTAATCCGCAAGTAAGGGGCAAGGGCAATGTTATCGTATTAATCGACGGCAAGCCCTCGAGTATGTATGGTAGTGACCTCCCTACTATACTCAAGTCTTTCCCGGCCGATCTGATCGACAGGATCGATGTAATGACCACCCCTTCGGCCAAATATGAGGGAGACGGAGCATCAGGGGTCATCGATATCATCACTAAAAAAACCAAAATACAGGGGGTAAACGGCGGAGTTCGTTTAACATTAGGCAACCGAGAAAATTATAATACGGGAGGAAATATTAGCTTTAAAAGAGGCAAACTAGGAATCAATGCCTCTGCCAATGCGGCCATACGCAACCGTTACTGGAAGAGGGAAATTGACCGGGAAAACTTCCTATCCGACCAAACCACCCTATATTCTCAATATGGTACGGGTAAAAACTACGACGGTGACCTGTTTGGCAGAATAGGCATCAATTATGATCTTACAGAAAAAGCCACGGTTTCGGCAGGATTCAATTATTCACGTAATCGTTTTATCAATACCTCTTTCAGTGAAAATAGAACCACAAGCCAAGCGGATTCGCTTATGGAGCGTTTTTCGCGGTCATCGGACCAAAAAGGCCTAGGCGACAATACCAATATGTATGTAGACTACCGTCAAAAGTTTCGCAAGGAGGACCATCTATTGACATTTACGGCGAGTTATACCAAGGGTGGTTCCGATAGTGATACGGATTTTGACCAAGAGGGCAATCTCGTAGACCTCATGGTTCGCCAGCAGAACGAGAAGCTTAACAACAGAAATTCGGTGTATCTGAACACCGATTACACCTGGCCTCTCACTCCGAAGGCGACGGTAGAGGTAGGCTTAAGGACCCGTTTCAATACCAACGATAACACCAATAACTTCCTTAAGTACGACTTCGAAACGGAGGGCTTCGAGTTCGACCCCTCCATCAGCAATGTTTTTGCCTACTCCGATGCCTTATATACCGGTTACTCCACCTTTTCTCAAAAAACCGACAACTGGGGTGTGAGAGTCGGAGTACGGGTTACTGACTACAATCAGACCATCAACCAGGTCAATATAGACCAGTCCTTCGATGTACATTTCTTAACCTTGGTACCTTCACTGGCGGTAACACGTAAATTGTCGGATGCAGCACAAATCAAATTGAACTATAGTCGCCGAGTTCAACGCCCCAATGCTACGTGGCTCAACCCATTTACAGATATTTCGGATCCACTGAATATCAGCACAGGGAACCCAAACCTGAAACCCGAATTTACCCACAAAGCCGAATTGGGATACTCCAATTATGAAGAAAACTCAGGCATTGGACCGTCCCTATTTATGGATTACTCCAATAATGCAATAACGCGGATAAAAACCATAGATGACGAAGGGATTTCCACCTCCCGCTACGACAACGTAGGGCGTGAATTAGCCTATGGCTATGAGATGGACTTCTTCCAAAGACTCGGAGAAGCCATTAAAATTAATGCCAGTGGACGGGTATTTCGGAGTGAGGTCGTTTCGGCCTTGGCACAAATCGACAACCGGATTTGGAGCTACTCTGGAAATATAAACGCCTATATCAAACTTCCCCTCGATTTTAGAGCCTCTGCCTATGTAAACTATGAGGGACCTAGGGCCATAGCCCAGGGAAAAAGAGAGGGAATTGTAGTAGCCAATATGGGGATTCGTAAGAGCATGCTAGAGCGGAAAGCCACGATATCCTTTAGTGTTCAGGACATTTTCCTTTCAAGAGCCTATAAGAGCCAGTTGGCGACGGCATCATATGTCCAGAACTCCCTTTACCAACAGACCAACCGGCAAATTAACCTGAGCTTCCAGTATCGCTTTGGTAAGATATCGGCTTCAAGAGACGACGCATAGCCGACACTCGTTGGACTAACACATAAAAAAATCCTCCAAGTTGGAGGATTTTTTTATGTGTTACAGGTTCAAATTATTTAATTCCTTTACCAGTTGCTGCCCAATAGATACCACCATATAAATGGTCTAAGAAACTCTGATCGGAATAGACCAAGCCAATATGGCCTAGCCCAGTATAAAATGCACGTCCCCCATCGAAAGTATGGTACCAGGCCACTGGATGCACGGCGCCCATTCCCTCCTTGGGTTTATAGGATTTTTCGTCGAGCGTTATCAAAAACTTCAAGTCATTGGACTTATAGGGCTTTTGATATTCGTACCATTCGTCGGTCCAAAGCATTCTTTTAGGAAAGCGCTCTAGGCCAGGGAAATTACTATCCACTACATCTAGATAGGCCGTTTGCTGGGCGGGGTGCGTCTTAAACATCATCCCAACCAACTTGGTATACCACTCCCAGTCATACTCGGTATCGGCGGCGGCATGGACGCCTACCCAACCTTTTCCCGACTTAATAAACCTTTCAAATGCGGCCTGTTGCTCGTCATTGAGTATATCACCAGTCGTATTTAAAAACACGACCACGTCATACTTCTCCAAATTTTTGTCGTTAAACACAGACCCAGACTCCTGCCAATCAACTGAAAAGTTATGTCTTTGCCCTAGTTGGCGCACCCCATCAACCCCTTCATGTATAGACTGATGGTGAAAGCCCGCGGTTTTTGTAAATAAAAGGGCCTTAAATTGCTGTGCTTGAGCGACAAATGCACAACCCAAAACTAAAAATAAGGTGATGGTTTTCTTAAACATATTCTATATTAAATTAAATGACTCCCACAATTTCACATTTTTTTATTTTATTGCCTAATCACACCCCATTAATATAACATTAAAAGGTAAAGATGTAACCCTACCACCATTACCCCTTCATTACCGCCAGCGAACCAAACAGGGGTACTATTTTTTTTTGTAATATTGGGGCATATATGGCATATGTATTGATTATTGATTAATTTAAAATCTTAAACCATTTGGCTCCGGCGGTGTCCAATCATTAAAGGAGTCCTCAAACGATGACATTCCTCTGTAAATCAACAATTTTACTGAATATGAAAAAAAACATAACACTTCTAGCAGTATTGCTTTCATTAAGCTTGGCTAGTTATGGACAGAAAATACCTGTAGATACCATTTTTGCCAACTATTATAAGGCTACCGGCGGTGAGAAACTGTGGGATTCTATCAAAACATATACGCTAAAGCAAAGCTTTGCGGCCCCAGGTTCCACACCCTACGACGCTGACATCTCGGTATCGATCCCTGAAAATGCAATGTATAAGTCCAAGACCATTATGAGAAGGAGTTTTATATATGGGGTTAAGGACAAAGAAGGGTGGATCAAAGTCCCTATTGGCAGCAAACTGGACGTTCGTGACCTGAGCCCAGCCGAACAAACTAACATGCGTTATGAAATTTATGACCTACTCGTGCCGTTTAAAGATTATGACGACCGTGGATTTGTTGCAACAACTGTTGGGCAAGAAACCCTCAATAAAGTACTTACCAACCAAGTAGAACTTCAGGGTAAGGAAATAAAATATAATTTGTGGTTTGATGCTAAAACAGGACTGTTAGTTCGCAAAAAAGAAACCATGGCCGGTGTTGAAACGACCACCGATTTGTCCAATTATGTTAAGTCTAAGTATGGAATACTCTACCCAACCAAGTTAGTAGAGATAAATACCGTCGATAAAAAAGCCGTTACCATCACCTCTACACTCGATATTAACAAAAGTATTGCCGAGGAGTTATTTGTACGATAATATCGCCGATTGCCATCGAACCTGGACCGTTGCTTACCCAATGGCCCAGGTTTTTATTATCCAAGTTTTTTAGGATACCAATTCTAACCAAACAGCTATAAGGACCACAGGCCCATGAATAAAGTATTAAAGGTATTGGCGATTGTAATTCTTACCCTACTATTATTATTAGGGATTATCATCTATGGCATCCAAACTCCTTTTGGCCAAAACCTACTCACCACACAAATCAACACCTTCCTTCGCAAAAAGCTACGTTCCGACGTAAACATAGAGAAAATTCGGTTCGACATCCCGGACTGGATCGTTCTTGAGGGGGTTTTCTTTGCCGATATGAAAGGAGATACCCTCCTTTCGGGTCAAAAAATTCGTATCGACCTGGATATGTACCGGCTGATACAGGGCGACATCGGTATCAATACCGTAGAAGTAGCTGGCCTGACAGCTAATATTTACCGAACCCTGCCCGACACCACCTTCAACTTCCAGTTTATAGTGGATGCTTTCGCTGGGGAACCTACCGCCCCCGACACGGCTGCAAGTGAACCCCTGAACATGCGACTGGATAAAATTATCCTTAAAAACATACAATTAAGCTATAGAGATGCCGTCATAGGCACCGATGCCAAAACACATATCGACTCGGCCTATGTAGGCTTCGACGCTTTTAATCCGACCACATCGACCTACCACCCTACCCATTTATTCTTAAGAAATAGTGAGGCTTCACTTCGGCTCTATGAAGCCCTGGCACAGCCAGAGGCCGCTGCTCCTGCAGCCCCCTCCGATCCTGCCGACAGTTTAAATATCAATTTAGGGGATATTGATATTCAAAAATTCAAATGGTCGTTTATCGATGAAACCAGTGGAATAAATAATGGAGTAAACATTGGCCGCCTCAAAGGGCATGTAAACAAAGTATATGTAGCAGGGCAATATGTAGATCTCAAAGAAGTGGCTTTAGAAGACATGACGGCCTTTGTCGAATTAGAAAAACGCCTGGCTAAAGCTCCTGTAAAAGATACCATACCGGCACAAGCGCCCACTCCGGGATGGACGGCCAAGGTGGGCAACCTTACCTTAGCTAACAACGGGCTGCGTTACGACGACTTTAACCAACCCGCGCAAGCCAAGGGTATGGATTATAATCATATCAATATTACCAACCTACATATTCAACTCAACGATTTCATTTTCTCCGACGCTAATATTGCCGGTCAGCTAAAATCCGCAAAATTCAGGGATAAAAGCGGATTCAAAATTGAGTCGTTCCGTACTAACTTCGCATACGGAGTCAAACAAACCTACCTTAAGAACTTGTTGTTGACTACCGGCAACACGACCCTTCGGGATGAAATGATCCTGAAATACAAAAATATAGATGAACTAACCACGGACCCCTCCAAGGTACAAGTTTCGCTGAACCTAAAAGACAGCAAGGTAGGCTTTGGCGACATTCTATATCTGGTTCCCGATCTGGTAGAGAGTCCCCCTTTCGACAAGAACCCCAACGGTTCACTTTCGGCAACGGCACGGGTAGAAGGCACTGTAGATAATTTACAAATTGCCAAGGCCAATTTCAAGCTGAATGACGGTACGATACTGGACCTCAACGGGCGGATACAAGGACTTCCCGACACCGACAAGCTGGGGCTTAATCTTAGCCTGAACCAATTTTCGACGACCAAGGCGGATCTACTTCAACTATTACCCGACAGCACACTACCGGCCTCTATAGAGCTACCCGATTCCCTGGCATTGACTGGGGCGATAGCCGGCGACATGAGCAATATGAACCTGAGCACCAATATCGTCAGCACCTACGGGAATGGGACTTTTACGGGGAACCTCAAAAATATTACCGATAGCATTAGGGCTGAGTACGACGGAGAACTCGCTTTTCAAGATTTCGACCTCGGAAAGCTTTTAAAACAACCTCCACAAGAAATGGGCAAACTCACCCTCAACACGCAAGTGGTAGGGACAGGCTACGCCCTCAGCAGTATGCGTGCCGACCTAACAGGCACCGTACAAAGTGCCAGCATTAAAGGGTACACCTATAATAACCTCACCCTTCAGGGAGGGATAAACCAAGGCAAAGCGCAACTGGATGCTCAAATAAAGGATACAAATATCGATCTGCAGGTGAACGGCCAGGCCGACATCAGCCAAGAGTATCCCACGGCAGCGGCTACGGTGAACGTCGACAACCTCGACCTCACCGCCCTCAATCTCTATGCCGATTCGCTGGCTATAAAAGGGAATATCAAGATTGATTTTCAGTCCACCAACCCAGACAACCCAAAGGGCACCATAGACGTAGCCAACTTGGTGCTAACGCACCGAGGCCGTCCTATTGGGCTGGATAGCATGCATGTGGCCATGCTCGATAGCGCTTCCCTAAAAAAGGTTATCGTACAGTCGCCCATCCTAAAATTGGACCTTCAGGGCAACTATCAATACGAAACCCTTGCCGACGCGGTATTCACCGAGGTAGGCAAGCACCTTAAAGTACCTGAACTGGCCTATACTGAAATACAAGAGCCCACCGATTTTACTTTAAATGCTACTTTGACCAACCACCCAGCCATACAAATATTCGTCCCCGAACTTCAGGAAATGAATACCATCAAGCTGGAAGCCAAACTTAATAACCAGATCGACTCTTCGCTAATAGCCACATTGTCGGCTCCGCTGGTCAGCTACGATAGCCTTAGGACGGAAGGAATGAACCTTAAGTTCTACTCAGAAAGCCAGCAGGCTGGACTACAGACTACCCTCAAACAACTCTCTACTGGAGGCTTTAGGATGCAGAATGCTAGCCTAGAGGCCGATATCGCCGACAATAACCTCGTATATGATTTTACAGTACGCGACTCCGTCCAAAAGGATCGGCATTCTTTGAAGGGTAAAATAGCCATAGCGGGTTCACATTATAGTTTAAGTTTTAGAGATGGATTATTACTCGACTACCAGCCTTGGCAAGCGCCTAGCGAAGGAACCATCGAATATGCTCCCGATAGCCTGTGGGTAAGAAACATCGCTTTTCTTCGAAACCAGCAGGCCTTACGCATCAACAGTACCGATAGCCTTCCGAATAGCCCTTTAGCCATTACCATGGATCAGATAGCCTTGGGGCCTTTGGTAACGGCAGTCACCCAGGACAGCACCCTGATGGGCGGAACACTCAACGGAGATTTAGAACTAAAAAACTACTTGACTACCCCACTCTTCACGGGTACTTTTGACATAGAAAAATTGGCCGTTATGCAAATCCCCCTGGGGAAGCTACAAGTCAAGGCCGATAATGAGCGGGAAAACGATATCGCCATTGCACTATCCCTAAAAGGGGAGGGTAACGACGCCAACTTAGACGGGCATTACAACATCAAAGAGGAACAGGCGCTAAACTTTACCCTAGATCTCAAATCTTTTAGTGGCAAGACTGTCGAGGCCTTTAGCTTCGGTGAATTGCAACGTGCCTCTGGAAGCCTAAGTGGAAAGACCACCATCACGGGGTCCACTGATAATCCACGCCTCAACGGGGCTTTGCATTTCAACGAATTTGCCTTCAATGTTACCCAGTTGGGTTCGCGGTATCGGCTCGCCGACCAGAACATCCAATTTAAGGACCAAAATATTCTCTTCAATAATTTCATCCTTAAGGACTCCCTCGACCAAGCCTTGCGGGTCAATGGCAATGTAAGTATTGCTACACTACCCGATGTAGGCTATGACCTCAAAGTGGATACCAAAAATTTTGTGGCCCTCAACTCCACCCAGAAAGACAACGAGATGTTTTATGGAAAGGCCCTGATCAATGCCGACCTGCGGGTAAAAGGTAAAGGCTCCAACTCTGTGATAGATGGGGATGTAAAAATCAACTCTGGAAGTAATATCACCTTTGTAATGACCGACGACGTCACCGAGGCTGGAGATGCACGGGTCGGGGTGATAGAGTTTGTAGATATGAGCGATTCGACCCAAAAGGCTCAAACCCAAAAAGTTGAAACCAATAAAGCCATCACCACCGACTTCGCCACCGAAATCACCGTAGACCTCGATGTAGACGATAAATCCCAGTTCACCGTGGTGCTCGATGAGCTTAACGGCGACAACATCAAACTTAAGGGAAATGCGCAACTTACTGCCGGAGTAGCTCCCAATGGGCAGGTGTACCTGTTAGGTGCCTATGATGTAACGGAAGGTACCTATGATATCACTTTAGAAATCTTAAAAAGGAAATTTGATATTGTTAAAGGCAGTAACCTAATCTGGTCGGGCGACCCTATGAAGGCCGATCTGAATATCACCGCCGCTTACACCGTGATGGTGGACCCGGGTTCCATTTCTACCAACCTGGTGGGAGGCCGAAAAGTACCGATCGACGTGCAAATCATTATTACCGGAAATCTTACCAATCCCAATATCACCTTCCAGGTGGTTCCATCTAAAGATGTTAGCACCGACTTGGCCAAAGAGATTACCAACCAACCCTTTTGGCTCAATATGTCCAACAGTCCTTCGGAGGTTAACAAACAGGCCTTCGCCTTGTTGATTACCAATCGGTTTATCACCGACCAGTCCAGTAAGGGGGTCAATATTAACTCTAGCGCCGAAGCCATTGCCAGACAAAGCGTGAGTCAGCTTTTGAGCGACCAGCTTAATAACCTGGCAGGCGACTTGGTAAAAGGTGTAGATGTAGACCTAGACCTCAATTCGACGACCGACCAGACGGCCGGTGCCCGAACAGACCTGAATGTGGGAGTAAGTAAAGCCTTCCTCAACGACCGATTGAAGATATCGGTCGGCAAGAACTTCGAACTGGAGAATCAAAACGGAAGCAGTGGATCCTCAGAGGTTTTCGACAATATAGCCCTAGACTACTCCCTATCACGTGACGGAAGGTACCTTTTTAGGGCGTTTAGAAAGAACCAATACCAATCTATTTTGGAAGGTTTTATCATTGAAACCGGGGTCAGCTTTATTGTTACTGCGGACTATGATTTGTTACAAGAGTTTTTCAAAAGACAACAAGATGAAAAATAAGATAGTGGCCATTGTATTGAGTTGTTTGTGGATGAACGGCTGCTCCATAAAAAAGTATGTCCCGCAAGGACAAAGCTTGTATGTAGGCAACACAGTGAAGGTAGAGGCCGATTCCCTGTCGAAACCTAACGTTTCGGGACTCGCTACCAGCCTAGAAGAGATCACCAAGCCCACTCCTAACAAGACCATCTTCGGCTTCCCGTGGAAGGTATGGTGGTTTTACTTTATTGGGGAACCTAAGGATGAAGGTGGGTTGCGGAGCTGGTTTCGTGACAAACTGGGGGAACCACCCGTAATAGCCTCTCAACGAATTGCCGATATCAACGCCTCCAATATGGAGGCCTATCTCGAAAACGAAGGCTACTACAGGTCTAAGGCTACAGGCCAGCTGAACGTTGGCAAAAAACGTACGGCGACCATCGACTATGAAGCCTATATCATGCCCCGCTACTTTATTAACTCCGTAAAGTTTGTGGTGGAGGATAGCAGTAGCTTCAACAAGGATTTGGTCAGGAGTAAGCAAAACAGTTATTTGACCAAGGGGTCCCCTATTCGGCTAGATGTAATTACGGCCGAACGCAACCGAATCGATAACGAACTCAAAGGTAAAGGCTACTATTATTTCAACCCCGACTATTTGGTGGTGAAAGTGGACTCTACTATTGGGCGCGTGGATTCCACCCTTGCCCCTCAACAGGTGAATTTGTTTTTGGAGTTAAAAAAAGAAACGGTACAAACCGCTTTAAAACAATATCATATCAACCAGATATATGTCAATACTGGAACGAAAGAGGATCTACAGGCCGATTCGCTAGCAATAGAGGGTAGAAGGCGGAGAAGTGGACTGGCCATTAATGACCCTGGAAAAAACTATAAGCGCCGTATTTTTTACGACGCCATCGGTTTTCGGCATGGTAGCATGTATACCAATACCATGCAAAATGTTTCCTTGACCCGACTGATCAACTTGCAAAATTTCAAATTTGTAAAGAATCGCTTTGAACTCGTACCCCGTTCCGATTCGGCACTTCTGGATATCCACTACGACCTCTCTCCTATGAAGAAGAAGTCATTGCAGACCATCCTCAGTGCCAGTACGAAATCGAACGGACTGGGTGGCTCGCAAATAGACCTTAACTGGAAAAACAGAAACCTCTTTAAGGGTGCCGAAATGCTGACCATCAATGGGTACTTTGGTTTTGACGTTCAGCTGGGAGGAAACAAAGTTGAGAATCCTAATAAGATAGGAAACGAATACTACCGATATGGGGGCAAGGCCGACCTCTCTTTTCCACGGTTTATGATCCCTTTTATAAAAATCAGGCCCGAGAAAAGTGAGCTACTCCCCAAGACCATCCTATCGCTTAACTATGAGAATAGGGTACAGAAAGGCTTTTTCACCACCACCTCCATCCGTGGTGACTGGTCCTATGTTTGGAGTAAAAACACCCAGCTGGAGCAAACATTAACGCCCATTTCTCTTAACTTTATCGAGCCTCGAAATATCAACACCAACCGTTTGGACGATATCATTTTTAATCCGAATACCAACCCCATCGATGTCGATAGATACCTTAAGATTTTAGAGTCTAAGTACTTCATTGCTGGCTCTGGTTACAAGATCAGCTATAGACCTACCCCAAAGCCATTTAGCAAAAACCAGTTCATTATTAATGGGAGTATCGATTATGGCGGCAATCTGCTGAGTCTTTTGGCACCAAAAAATAGTAATCCTGACGCCCCAAAAGAATTCCTCGGTGTCCCTATATTCCAATATGGGAAGGCGGAGGCCGAGTTGCGTTATTACCGGACCCTTTCCTCCAAAATAAAATGGGCCAACCGCTTATTGGCTGGGGCAGTACTGCCTTACGGCAACTCCAAAGATAGTTTCACGCCCCAGTTTCTCCAATATTTTGCTGGAGGAAGTACCGGCCTCCGTGCTTTCAGGGCCCGATCGCTCGGGCCTGGGTCCTATCGTCCCGACTCCACATCGATAGCCCAGCTTGGCTACCAGTCGCTGGGGGACATACGTATGGAATTCAACTCGGAATTTCGTATTAAACTCAATAGCCTCTTTAACCTAGCCGTATTCGCCGATGCAGGAAATATCTGGTCCTTCCCCGACGCAGCCCGGGCAGGCTATAGTGAATCAGCCATTATCAGTAGCGATTTTCTCAATCAGGTGGCTGTAGGTGGAGGTTTGGGACTACGAATGGACTTCTCATTCTTAATTTTCCGGCTAGACTTAGCCACTCCCTTTAGAAAACCATGGTACCTAAACGAGCCCATCGAAAATGCAGATCCAGACGCCCCTGTTCAATACAAAAATCCCTGGGTGTTTAATGAGATAAAGTTTGGTAGTAAAGACTGGCGAAAAGAGAACTTAGTACTTAATATAGCCGTTGGCTTACCATTTTAAATAAGAGAATCCCTCTCTTGGCAAAGTTCAATCAATACACCCTGGGTATCCTTTGGATGTACAAAGCATACTAGCTTATTGTCGGCACCTATCTTTGGCGCCTCCGAAAGGAGATGAAATCCCTCATTTCGGAGGCGCTCCATTTCCGACACGATGTCCTTCACTTCAAAAGCGATATGGTGAATTCCTGCTCCTCTTTTAGCTATGAATCGGGCTATGACGCCCTCTGGATCGGTGGATTGAAGCAACTCAATTTTGGTATCGTCTACTCTGAAAAAAGCGGTATTCACCTGCTCGCCCGCTACCTCTTCGTGCTTATAGGGCGCTACTTGTAGCAAACGGGTGTAGAGCGCCTCTGCCGCCTCCAAGTCGCTGACTGCAATACCAATATGTTCAACCCGTTTCATCACAGTAATCGATTATTGAGTGGAGCTACTTCCTATTGTCGGCCCCTCCTACCATGCTCAGATAACTCTCATATCTGGAAAGGGCAATGGTGCCTTCCTGTACATGCTCCTTTACGGCACAGCCAGGTTCGTTAATATGGCGACAGTTGTTGAATTTACAGGCGTTGAGTAGGGCACGCATTTCAGGGAATGAATGCGCAATCTCTTCAGCGTTCATATCGGCAAGCCCCAGCTCCTTGATTCCTGGAGTATCGATGATAAAGGTATCCTCCGACAACTCAAACATGGAGGCGAAGGTGGTGGTATGCACCCCTTTATTAGCAAAACTAGAAACTTCCTGAGTACGAAGGTCGAGCGTCGGTGCAATTACATTGACCAATGTAGACTTACCCACTCCTGAATGTCCCGACAATAGGGAGGTTTTTCCCTTTAAAAGCCCTTCAAACTCCTCTAACCCCTCTTTTTCGATGGCGCTGGTAGCCAAACATTGGTAGCCCAACCCCGAATATAAATCCATCAACTCTTGTAGGAACGGATAAAACTCTTCCGAAAGCAAGTCTAGTTTATTGAAAATAATGACCCCAGGTATGCGAAAAGTCTCAATGGCCACCAAGAATCGGTCTATAAATCCTAAGGACGTCTTCGGGAACACCAAAGTGGCTATCAAAATGGCCTGGTCTACATTGGCGGCTATCAAATGTCCATGGCCCGTCTTATGGACAGAACTCCGGATCACGTAATTTTCGCGAGGAAGTATCTCAGAAATAATACCGAAATTTTCGTTGGAGTCCTCTACTTCGAACCGAACTTGGTCACCTACCGCAATAGGATTGGTAACCTTTAAGCCCAAAACTTTGAACTTCCCTTTCAAGCGGCATTGCCAGATATGCCCATCGGCTATCTCTCTGACATCATACCACGAACCAGTTGACCTTGTAACCAAGCCTTTTCTTAACACCTTCTTGTATCGTCTAATTTTCTGCTGTGAGAAACGAAGATACTAGAATCTTTACCCAATCGACAATTTTATCTCGATTTTAAGCCCAGTTTAGTACCATCTCAATCAGAAATATAAGTACAGCAAGTATTATTATATAATTTTATGGGTTTGCATTTTGAAAGAAGTATAAATGTTATGTTGCACACTTTATTGTCATAAACAAAAAACAATTTCAATCTTTCGTCGTCTATAATAAGATTTTTTAAAAAATAAGAGTATCTTGTATTAATTTCGGCAATAGAATATAGATTTATATAAAAAATTTGTATAAATCCAGATATATAATATAACATCCTTTCAGCAATCATGGAACTAGAAGCAGAACCCAGTTCGGTCATAGATATTCGCAAAAACAAAATTAGAAGTAACCTTTTATTGCATCTTTACAAAAACGGGGATACCTCTATCAATAAAATGGCCCGGCTATTTCATGCCAGCATTCCGTCGGCTACCGGCATTGTAAATGAACTCATGAAGGAAGACTGGATCATAGAAACCGGAACGGGCCCCGCCCGAGCGGGAAGGCCTCCAGTATTATACGGGTTGAACCCTAAAAAATACCTAACGCTGATCATGGACATCAACCGCCACGGTACGCAGTTTGTTATTTTTGACCTCTACAATCAACTGATTATAAAGAAAAGAGTCGATATAAAACTTGAAGACAGTCCAGAGTTTCTTCACCAACTCTATGAAGAAACTGACGCCTTTTTGAATACCCATAATATTTCAGTAGGCAAGTTATGGGGTATTGGGGTATCGATGCCCGGATTGATCAATGCCTCTCAGGGCAGCAACTTAACGTATCAAAACTTAACCACCGAGAATATCCCCTTGGTTACGGCCCTGAAGAATCATTTTCAGATTCCGATCTGCCTCTTCAACGACACCAAAGCGACCACCATTGGAGAGCACCGCTTCGGCTTTGCTTTAAACAAGACACAAGTACTCACCATCAATATTGACTGGGGAGTCGGCTTGGGCGTGATTATCAATGGGGAACTGTTTAATGGGGCTTCTGGCTTCGCAGGCGAGCTGGGCCATATCCAAGTCAAGCCCGATGGAGTCCTGTGCCACTGCGGTAAAATAGGTTGCCTGGACACGATCACCTCGGCCGAGGCGCTAATCAAACAGGCCAAGGACGGCATTGCGAGCGGACGCGTCACCACCTTAACCAAATTGGTGAATCATAAACTATCGGATCTGGATACGGTGCATATCATCGAAGCGGCCCATTCGGGTGATGAATTCTCTATTGACTTATTGAGCAACTTGGGTTTTGAACTAGGGAAGGGGCTAGCTACGGCAGTGCACCTATTCAACCCAGAGGTCGTCATTATTGGCGGGCTACTCGCAGAGGCGGGGCCGTTTATTTCCAACCCAATTGCGCAAGCCATCAATAAGTATTGTCTTTCCGACTTCAAAAACACCCTCTCGATCCATATTTCAAAACTCGGTGCTAAGTCTCGTTTATTAGGGACTCAGGCCTACTTATTTGAGCACCTCATTTCAAGACAATTTTCTTAAGTCAAGAATATTACACCCCTATCGCAAAATTTATTTAGATAGGGGTGTAACTAATAGGCGTTCTACCCGATCCATGATGGTCTTGGAAGCACCCAGATTTTCCCGAACATACTGCGCGTTGATAGCACCTTGTGCATGGGTGGCCTGAGCATTGGTAAGCCAGGACTCCATCGTCTGCTGGAGCTGATCCGCATCGGCCACAGTGATGGCCCCGCCCCTAGCCACCAAGTCCACTGCTTCCTGAAAACGACCATACGATCGATCCCCGAATACCAGCGGTAAGCCGAAGGTGGCGGCCTCCAGAATATTATGTAAACCAACTCCAAATGCCCCCCCAATATAGGCCATTTGGCCATACCGATACAAGGAAGACAGAATACCTATGTTATCAATAAAAAGGTAGTCCATTTCTTTTAAATTGGCCGTCTCTAGCTCAGAGTATTGAACAGATGCCCCTTGCAGTGCTGAGCGCCAGTTCTTGATCTGCTCTTTTTTGATTTCATGGGGGGCAAATATTACCTTCACCCGACCCTTACATCGATTGAGGACGGGGATAAGAATGGCCATATCCTGCGGCCAGATGGATCCCGCTATCAGGACTGGAGTATCTGTAAAAAAATCGGCAATTTCTCTTCGCTCTTCCGACTGAGTGGCTATGCTATATACCCTGTCGAAACGCGTATCCCCCGCAATATAGCATTGTTGAATGCCTATTCCATTCAATAATTCAATAGATGCTTTATTCTGAACGAAAATAGCATGAAAATAACTTAATAATTTACTATAAAAGCCCCCATACGGTTTAAAAAACAACTGATCGCGCCTAAAAATAGTGGAAAAGGAAAGGATGACGGTGCCTTGACGGTGCAGCGCTTCTAAGATATTATACCAAAATTCGTACTTAACAAAAAAAGCAATTTGAGGATTTAGAATCTCTACGAACCATTGGCTATTTCCTGGGGTATCTAAGGGGAGATAACAAATAAAATCGGCCCCGCCATAGTTTTTCCTCACCTCATAGCCCGAGGGGGAAAAAAATGTGAGCACGATCGCATAATCGGGAAATCGCCCCTTAAATTCCTCTATAACAGGCTTCCCTTGTTCAAACTCCCCTAAAGAAGCGGCATGGAACCAAGCTATTTTGGTATGCTTAGGCAGTCCATTCTTAAACATTTGAAGGCGTTCCTTCAGGCCTTTTCTTCCTTGAACCCCTAGGCGAATTTTAGCATTGAAATATCCGGCAATTGGAAACAAAAAGGCGAAGAGACGTAATCCAATATTGTAAATAAATGAGCCCAATCAATAAAAATTAAATTGTTGTTTACTTTTGTACATCCGAGGAAGGCTATTTCCAGCGACTTTTAGCGGTCTATGCCGGCCACGAATGCATTAGCTTCAATACCTTGACCATAAACAGGTTAGTATTCTTTTGCTATCTTTAGAACATAAATGTACAAAAAACCGTTAAACACATAGATTGAAAGGCCATAATATCGCCAAATCTTAGTATATTGAATACAATCGTAAAGACAAATAACTGCCATACCGATTTTCATATCTCAAAATATGCGCCAAAGACCTACCATAATAACCGCATTGCTGTTGGCCCTGCTTTCGCTAAGCACCTATGCCCAACGCAGGACAAAAATAACCGATAGCAACGACGCCTATAAGACCTTCACCTCAGTAGGGCTTACCACCAACACCAATTCAGGAATACTGGGTGGAGCCGTTTTCAGGCAGTCGACAGCGATGAACAGCACACTTTTTGGTAAAAACCAATACCGGTATATTGCCTTGGAACTGGTCAACGTAAAACACCCAAAAGAACTTGCCGAGCAAGATTTTGTAACTGGAAAAAGGCTTGTCTTTGGGAAAGAAAACTTTCTTTTTGTCCTTCGTCCAGAGTATGGGAGAGAACTCACCTTGTTCAACCGGCACGAGGATGAGGGAATTTCCATCAGTGCCATCGTGGCTGCTGGGCCCTCTATAGGCATAGAAAAGCCCTATATGATTCAATATAAAACATCGGATGGTAGGATACTGACGGAACCCTTCGACCCCGTCAAGCATACCTCCAGCTCTCAGTCGGCCGGTATTATAGGAGCGGGAAGCTTCTTCCAAGGGTTTGGAAAGAGTAAGATTGTTCCGGGATTGCACTTTAAAACGGCACTAAGCTTCGAGTTAAGTGCTTTCCGTGAAAATGTTACCGGCATCGAAATTGGCTTTTTAGCCGAAGCCTTTACCCGTAAAATAAATATAATGGCTTATGCCGATAATAGGAGTGTATATACCTCTGGCTATATAACCCTATACTTCGGAAGTAAAAAAAGGTAATTTTGCCTCAAATTTCAAAATGTAAGTAGACAGGCCCCTTGCCTGTAGGATGATAGACCTATGATTGAATTACCCGTAATTCCATCTGAACGAAAAAAACGTCCAGATTGGCTCAGAGTTAAATTACCAGCAGGACCCGAATTTAGAAAAGTACGTCAACTTGTAGATAATTATAAGTTACATACCATCTGTGAAAGTGGGAGCTGCCCCAATATGGGCGAATGCTGGGGGGCTGGAACGGCCACCTTTATGATTTTGGGAAATGTATGCACGCGAAGCTGCAGCTTCTGTGCCGTGGCCACTGGCAGGCCCAATGAATACGACACCGACGAACCCCGCAGGGTAGCGGAGGCCATCAAGCTCATGCAAGTAAAACATGCCGTGATCACCTCCGTAAACCGAGACGAACTTAAAGACCGAGGAGCGGAGATCTGGTACCAAACCGTCGTGCAAATCAAGGAAAGCACCCCACAAACGACCATAGAAACACTCATTCCCGATGTCAAAAATAATTGGGAAGCCTTGGAACGGATGTATGCCGGTGGCCAGGAAGTGGTATCACATAATATGGAGACGGTAGAGCGCCTATACCGAGCCGTGAGGCCTCAAGCCAAATATGCCCGGAGTCTGGAACAAATCAAAAGAACGAAAGAGGCTGGTCAGCGCACCAAATCGGGAATCATGCTCGGCTTGGGAGAAACGGTAGATGAAGTTCATAAAGCCATGGACGATTTGGCTGAGAACGGCCTCGATATCTTGACCTTGGGGCAATATCTGCAACCTACCAAGATGCACCATGAAGTAATAGAATGGATAACACCTGAAATGTTTGAAAAATACAAGGAAGAAGGCTTGCGTCGGGGCTTGAAATACGTGGAGTCCGGGCCTTTGGTACGTTCTAGCTATCATGCCGAAAGACATGTAAATGTACCGATTTAAAGATCTATCTCTCAGCCTATATAGGACTTTCGAATTCGATTGCGGAGTTATTCATAAACAATGACATAGCTTCGCAATCAAGAATTTAATAAATTCATAAAAATGTATTAAACTTTTTACTTGGGATCCTTGGAAAAGATCGTAAAAGAATTCAATTTTGCCGCATTAACCGCCCTATCACACATGCAATCTGGCGGAATATCATAATCAAATTCAATTTATGCCATATCTATTCACTTCGGAATCCGTATCGGAAGGACACCCCGACAAAGTCGCTGACCAAATTTCAGACGCATTAATCGATAACTTTTTAGCTTGGGATACCAATAGTAAAGTAGCTTGTGAAACACTGGTTACCACTGGCCAGGTCGTATTAGCAGGTGAAGTTAAGACCAACACGTATTTGGACGTTCAAAAGATCACTAGGGAAGTAATCCGGAAGATAGGTTATACCAAGAGTGAATACATGTTCGAAGCCAATTCTTGTGGAGTTCTTTCGGCCATCCATGACCAAAGTGAAGATATCAATCAGGGTATTGACCGTGCTTCGGCCACCGAAAGCTTCGAAGATAAAGCCAACGCCCAGGGAGCAGGTGACCAAGGAATGATGTTTGGATACGCTACACGCGAAACCAGCAACTTTATGCCTCTAGGCTTAGACCTTGCCCATAAAATCTTGCAGGAGCTGTCGGCGATAAGAAATAACGAATCGGAACTGATTCCTTACCTACGTCCCGATGTAAAGTCGCAGGTAACCATCGAATATAGCGATGACAATGTACCCCAACGTATTGATACCATCGTAGTTTCCACTCAACACGACGACTTCGACGAAGAGGCGACTATGCTCGCCAAAATCAAAACGGACATCATCAATATTGTCATTCCAAGGGTAAAAGCCAAGCTTGCCCCTGCCTTGCAGCAATTATTTAACGACGATATCACTTACCATATTAACCCCACCGGAAAATTCGTAATTGGTGGTCCTCATGGAGATACTGGTTTGACCGGTCGTAAAATCATCGTTGACACTTACGGTGGCAAAGGAGCTCATGGTGGTGGTGCATTCTCAGGTAAAGATCCCTCAAAAGTAGACCGCTCTGCCGCGTATGCTACCCGTCATATCGCCAAAAACATGGTAGCAGCGGGACTTTGCGACGAAGTATTGGTACAGGTTTCCTATGCTATTGGTGTAGCTAAGCCCTGTGGCTTGTATGTAAACACGTATGGTACTGCAAAAGTAGCGGATCACGATGGAGTAATAGCCGAGAAGATAGGCAAAATCTTCGATATGCGTCCTTATGCCATTGAGCAACGCCTTAAGCTTCGCAATCCGATCTACTCTGAAACGGCTGCTTATGGCCATATGGGTCGGACCAATGAAATCGTTAAAAAGACCTTTAAAGGAGCTAACGGAGAAGAAAAAGAAATGGAAGTTGAGCTATTCACTTGGGAGAAACTCGACTTTGTAGACCAAATTAAAGCGGCTTTTGCCCTTTAATCGAGACTATTATAAATAAAAAAAAGGGGAGAGCGCCTTAACCTGGCTACTCCCCTTTTTCTATGCCCTTTTGTCCCGTATCAAGCTCCTATGAAGGCTTAAGAAGGACCCTTTTTTAATTCTACTCAATTATTTAACGTTTCAGATACCTCGGCTTGATCAATACCGAAATAAAACCTCTTATCTTTATTAAATTTTCAGAGGACCTCTAAGCGTTTAATAGATAGGTCTCATTATTTCATCAACTTGAAAACGCATGGCTAGTCCTAAGATCAAATTCACCAATCCACAGAAGTCTGCCTTCTTCCCTATCCTGCGCCAACGAGTGGATCAGTATTTCAGCGCACAGGAGCTAAAAAAGACCGGTGGACAGCAGATCTTATATAAGGCGGTGTTCATGCTGGCGCTTTACCTTATTCCTTATACATTGCTACTGACCGGGAGTTTCGGCCCTCTGACCATGGTAGGACTTGCCATACTGATGGGACTAGGAATAGCGGGTGTGGGCATGTCGGTCATGCATGATGCCATACATGGCTCGCTGGCTAACCAAAAGTGGCTCAATAAAATACTGGGAGCGAGCATCTATTTACTAGGGGGAAATGCATACAACTGGGAAGTCCAGCACAACAGGCTGCATCATACCTACACCAATGTCCACGAGATCGATGAGGACATCACAGGAAAGTTTCTACTTAGACTTTCCTACCAAGAAAAATATAAATCGATCCATCGGTTTCAACATATCTACGCATTTTTTCTCTATAGTCTTATGACCATTTCATTTTTGTGGAAGGACTTTAAAGAAATAGGCGTATTCAACAAGCTATCGGAGACAGGAATGACCAAACCCTTTCCCCGAAAAGAACTAATTACCCTATTGGTGAGCAAGCTGGCTTATGTGGTATTTATATTGGTGATCCCGCTAGCATTTAGCTCCATTACCTTCTCCGAATGGATTCTGGGTTTTCTAATTATGCATGGAACTGCCGGCATGATTCTGAGTACCGTATTCCAAATGGCCCATGTAGTAGAAGGAACCTCTCAACCCATACCCGACGACTCCGGATGTATTGAAAATGCCTGGGCCGTTCACCAACTCCAAACGACCTCCAATTTTGCTGGCAGAAACCGTTTGCTTTCCTGGTACATTGGAGGACTCGACTACCAGATCGAGCATCATCTATTCCCCTCCATTTCCCATGTTCATTATAGGGCCTTATCGCCTATTGTGGCTCAAACGGCCGCAGAGTTTGGATATACCTATAATGCCAAAGGGGATTTTATTAAGGCCCTTACTTCTCATATACGCATGCTCAAAGCCATGGGCAGTTCCAAGCTTGTCGCTTAGCTTGCCCTAGGCTTCTTCCATTTCGCTTTGTCGGGCAATCCGCTCGATCATATGCATTTTATCGTAATTTTTATTTCGAGAAAGATATGTATATACGGCAGGAATTATATAAAGGGTCAGGATTAGAGAAAATATAAGCCCCCCCATGATGACTATCCCCATCGACATACGGCTTTTCCCAGCCGAGCCCAGCGCCATAGCAATGGGCAAGGCCCCTAGGGTAGTAGCCAAGCTGGTCATTAGGATAGGCCTAAAGCGCATGGTGGCAGCCTCCAAAGCCGCTTCGTGAACGCTTCTTCCTTGCTCTCGGAGTTGATTGGCGAACTCCACAATCAATATTCCGTTTTTGGTCACCAGTCCAATGAGCATGATCATTCCGATTTGGCTAAAAATATTGAGGGTCTGATTGAAATACCAAAGCGAAAACACGGCCCCAGCTATTGCCAAAGGTACGGTAATCATGATGATCAGGGGATCGATAAAACTCTCGAACTGACCGGCCAAAATAAAATAAACCAACACCAAGGCCAGGAAAAAAGAGAACATCGTATTCGAGGAGCTTTCGGCATAGTCTCTGGAAGCCCCACTGAGGGCGGTTTGCACCGCTTCGTCGTTGAGCTCATCCCGTATACGGTCCATGGCAGCAATACCATCGCCGATCGTCTTGCCCGGTGCCAATGCAGCCTGCACCGTGGCGCTCATATACCTGTTATAATGGAATAGCTGAGGAGGGCTACTCTCTTCTACCGTATGAACAATATTGTCGAGCTGTACGAGCTGCCCAGTAGACGACTTCACAAACATACTTTTAAGATCCAAGGGTTCATCCCGATTTTCACGATCATATTGCCCTATCACCTGATACTGTCGGCCATTCATAGTAAAATAACCGAAACGTTGTCCCGCAAAGGCCAGCTGCATGGTCTGCGCGACATCCTGTACCGACACCCCCATAGACTTAGCCTTTTCCCGGTCTATTTCAATCTGCAATTCCGGCTTGCTGAATTTCAGGTTGGCATCGGATATTTCGAAGGTAGAGTCTTGCGCTACGGCATCCATAAACTTAGGAAGGTACTCCCTCAGCTTTTCGAAATCGGGGGTTTGGATAACATATTGAATGGGAAGACCTCCTCGAGAGTCTACCGCGATGGTTTGTTGCTGAACTACGAAGGATTTAGCGTTAGGCATTGTTTTCAGCCTTTTATTAATATAATTGGCGATCTCTTGCTGCGACTCCTTTCTTTCTGACTTATCGACTAGGGCAATACGCCCGCTACCTACATTGGCGGCCCCCAGGCCGGAATTGCCAGGTGAGGTTATCAGCATCAATCCTTTCCTACCTGGCATGGAGTCCATCAACATCTGGCTTACACTCTGAACATACGCATCGGTATAGTCGAAAGAAGATCCTTCGGGTGTGGTCATCGAAATCCGGAACCAGTTCCGATCGTCCAGTGGAGCTAGTTCAGACTGTAGGTCCTTTCCAAAATACCAGATCATGCCGAGCGTCAGACCGATGAGCGGTAAGGAAACCCAACGTACCCCCAGGAACGACTTCAGAGCGGCATTATAATCGTTGGTGAGTTTTACATAGAAAGGCTCCGTTTTTTCGTAAAACCAGCTCTTTTTATCGTTTTTCCTTACCAAATATGCATTTAGCATGGGCGTTAATGTAAGCGAAACGAAGGCGGAAATGAGCACGGCTGCCGAAATAACGATCCCAAATTCTCTGAAAAGCTTCCCTACGAAGCCTTGCATGAAGATAACCGGTAGAAACACCGCAGCCAGAGTAATAGAGGTAGACAGTACGGCAAACAAGATTTCATTCGCTCCCTTTATCGCCGCCTCTATAGGGCTTAACCCCTCTTCTATCTTCTTAAAAATATTCTCGGTTACCACAATCCCATCGTCCACTACCAACCCGGTAGCCAGCACGATGGCCAGGAGCGTAAGCACATTGATTGAAAAGCCCATGATGTACATCACGAAAAAAGTACCAATTAAGGAGACAGGGATGTCGATAAGTGGACGAAAAGCAATGAGCCAGTCCCGAAAGAACAGAAAAATAATAAGTACTACCAGTACAATGGCGATCAGCAAGGTCTCACCTACTTCCTCAATAGAATGCTTGACAAAAATAGTGTTGTCGATCAAGGTATCCAGTTTATAGTCGGCCGGGAGTTCTTTTTTAATTTCCGTCATCCGTTTATTTACTTCATCGGCAATGTCTATAAAATTAGCCCCAGGCATGGGCGAAATGGCCAAGCCTATCATAGGAACATTGTCTAGGCGTAGCACGGTTTCTTCGTTTTCAGGGCCCAGTTCAGCCAATCCAATATCCTGAAGATGGACCACCTGGGTGGCCGAATTTTTGACGATAAGCTTATTAAAATCTTCTTCGGTCCTAAAACGCCCGATCGTCTTCACGGTGAGTTCCGTATTGTTCCCAGTCAGTTTTCCACTAGGTAGTTCCACATTCTCGCGGTCTAAGGCATTCTTTACGTCTTGAGTGGTAACTCCCAAGGAGGCCATTCGAACGGGGTCCATCCAGATGCGCATAGCATATCGTTTCTGACCAAATATGCGAATCTCACTAACCCCCTCGATGGTTTGTAACCGCTGAACAATATTATTCTCAGCATAATCGCTCACCTCCAAATGCGAACGGCTATTACTGGTAAAAGTAAGTACAATGATAGGCTCCGAATTGGCATCGGCCTTACTGACGATGGGGGGGCCGTCTAAGTCTTGAGGCAGGGAACGGGAAACCGATCCTACCTTATCCCTCACATCGTTAGCAGCCGTTTCCATGTCTACCCCTAAGTCGAACTCTACCGTAATTTGGCTAGCCCCTTGGCTACTCGTCGAACTGATAGACTTGATACCGCCAATACTATTCAACTGTTTTTCGATAGGTTCGGTAATCTGGGATTCGATAATATCGGCATTAGCACCGGTATAACTCGTGCGTATAGAAACGACTGGAGGGTCTATAGAGGGGAATTCCCTCATCCCTAAATAGGTATAGCCCAAAAAGCCAAATAAAATAATGAGCAGGTTCATTACTATGGCTAAAACGGGCCGCTTGATCGATAGGGTGGAAATACTCATGGTCAAGGATTGGGTCAAGGAATGAGCTCATCGAGCTCGTAAGTGGGAATTATGTTATTTTACCTTAACGGTGGTGTTGGCTTTTAAAGCTATAATCCCCGTGGTGATTAAGGAATCTCCAGGCTGTAAGCCCTCTAGCACCTCTACTTTAGAATCGGTGCGAAGTCCGGTTTTAATCAGAACTTCTTGAGCTTTCCCATTCTTAACGACGAAAACCTTTTTCCCTTTTAAAACGGGAACTATCGCCTCCGTAGGCACCATCAACGCATCCTGATTGGCAGCAAGCGCTACCTGCACCTTTACAAACATTCCTGGTACAATTCGTTCTTGGGCATTTGAGGCTAGAGCACGAACTTTTAGGGTTCGCAAGGACTCATCAATTTTGGGGTCTAAGGCAATAATTTTGGCGGTATAAATAGCTTGATCCCCTTCCAAACTGAGCTTTACCAGGCTTCCGACTTTTATCTCCTGGGCATATTTTTCGGGAACAGCGAACTCCACCTTAATCGGATTTCTCTGAACGACCGTGGCGATGGAGGTTCCCGGTGCCACATAGGCTCCTTCACTTATGTTTTTGAGGCCTATGCGCCCACTGAAAGGAGCCCTAATCTCTGTTTTTTCCAACTCGGCTTGTAACACTTCCTTTTCTGCCTCTAGTACATTTATATCGGTGGCAGTCTGGTCATAATCCTGTAAGTTAATAGCCTCTACATGAAGCAATTTTTTCTGTCTTTGTTCTATCTTTTGGGCCAAGGCCTGATTATGCCCAACCTTTTGCAATTGGGCACGAATATCCCGATCATTAATTTTAGCGATTAGTTGCCCCTTTTTCACATAGGCCCCTTCATCGATCTTTAGCTGAACCAACCTCCCCGACAATTCCGCCTTTAAGTCCACCTCTTCGTTGGGCAAGACGGTGCCTGAAGCGAAAATTTCATTCTCCACCGTCTCTCTGGCCATTACCAATACTTCTACGGCTAGGCTTCCGCCACCAACAGCAGCCTTACCTTTAGGAGGGGTGTTGCTGACGGGTTTGGAAAAAATAAAAAGTTTGCCCAACACCAGCAGGATTACAACAACACCAATTAGTACAACAGTACGCATATTTCAAATAAAATGGGTTACTACTAGTAAATTATAAAAATAATACAACAGACCCCTAGGTCAACCTAAAGATACTATATATTAAGCAAAGCACCATAACACAAATTATACTCCGCCTATTTTAATATTAACCAAATATTATTCTTGCCAGAACCGTTTCAAACTTTCCCAGATTGGTTATAAAAATACCCCCATTCACCCCTGGCTATTGGAAGATATACTACTTAAAAGACACAGCGTTTTTAGTATACTTTTCTTAAACGCTTCAAAATTCCCTTCTTCACTCCAACCATTAGTTACTTTTCTCTATCATTTAACCAAACAAACTTATTAAAAAGCCATTTCTCTTCGTTAAATTGACATCCATACTTCCATCAGAAATACAAACTATGACAGCACACCTCAGCCTATTAATGAGTCGAATTCTTCTCATAATTTTCATCTGCACCCATATGACTTACGCACAACAACAAGACCCCTATAAAAATAATTGGAAGCGTGTGGAAGACCATATAAAAAATGGACTTCCTAAGTCGGCATTAGCGGAGGTCGAGAAAATCTATGACTCGGCCCTTCAAGACCATCATAAAGCCGAATCCATCAAGGCATTGGTATATAAAATAGACCTGAGCCATGAGATTGTGGAGGAGGATGACGCTATGGCCTTTACCCAACTCGAAAAGGCCTTAAAAGAAAGCGAACAACCCGCACGATCCATATTGGCTAGTTTGCTGGCCCAAAAATATTGGAATTACTATCAGCAAATCCGATGGCAGCTCTATGACCGAACGGCCACTAAAGGCTTCGATAAAGTCGATGTAGCCACTTGGACGGCCGAAGACTTCCACCAGAAGATAGGAAGCCTATATATGGAATCGATACGGGAAGAAAAACTCCTGAAGCAAACGGCTCTGAAGGATTATAGCACCCTGATTCAACCTGGCAATACCAGGGCACTTCGCCCCACGCTGTACGACCTGCTCACCCACGAAGCCCTACAATATTTCCAAAGCGACGAACGCGACCTTCATAAGCCTGCCTATGCCTTCGAAATCAATTCGGCATCGGCCATGGACCCAGCGGCGGACTTCGCCTACCGCAAATTCGACACCAAAGACAGCAGCTCTCTGCAATACCAAGCCTTGCTCCTTTACCAAAGGTTAATCGCCTTTCACCTGTCCGACAAGACCCCCGACGCCCTGATAGATGTAGATCTGCACCGTTTACAATATGTGCGGCAACATTCGGTCCATCCCGACAAGGAGACTCAGTACTACCAGTCTATCAAACACGTGGCAGACCAATACCAAGCCACGCCGGCTGCTGCCCAGGCTTGGTACCTACTCGCCTCCTATTATAACAACCTTGGCGACCAATATGCTGCCGGACAAGATAGTAGCCATCGTTATGAAAAATTGAAGGCTGTAGAGATATGCAAAAAGGTAATCCATGAAAACCCTAAGACGGAGGGGGGAGTAAATGCATGGAACTTACTGCAAAGCATAGAACGACGCCAACTCGATTTTACTTCGGAGAATGTCAACATTCCGGATCAGCCCTTTCGGATGCTGGTAGAATACGCGAATTTTACGAAACTTTACATCAGAGTATATGCCAATGACCCCACTTTAGAACTAGATAATTACTACCAAGATCGAAAGTCATTTTGGAAAAACATCCAAAAGCTAAAGCCCGTCCAACAGTGGTCGCAAGCCTTGCCAGACCCTAAGGACTACCAAAGGCATAGCCTGGAAATCAAGATGGAGTCACTCCCAGCCGGCGAGTACGTAATCTGTACGAGTAGCTCGGAGGACTTCGACCCATCCACCTCCGAATTGGCCTTTCGTAAAACACATATTTCCAATATCAGTTTCTTCCTCAGCAACCAGTCCTTATTTGTCTTGCACCGTGATAGTGGAAAGCCACTGGTACGAGCCCAGATACAGATTTGGGACAACAAGTACCTAAATGGTAAAAACATTTTGGTTAAAAAAGAAGGCGGACTTTATCAAACCAATTCCTCTGGGAAAGCGACCATTACCAGGCCCTGGGACACCCCCCGTGACCTGAATGCGTCCCTAGACATTACCTATCAAAAAGACCGTCTGCACCTCAAAGAAACCATACGCACCTACTCCTCCATTTACCCACCCTCCTCACAAGACGAGGAACGGCGTACCTGGCTCTTTACCGACCGCAGTCTGTACCGTCCGGGACAAACGGTCTTTTACAAGGGTATTATAGCCCAGGGACAGGCCCTGTTTACGGATTCCGAAACGGAGATCCCCTTAGAAATCACCGGCGCCAACGGGGAAGTAATAGAAAAGAGAACCGTTCGGGTCAATGAATATGGAAGCTTTTCCGGAAAATTGATGCTGCCAACCGGGGGCCTCAACGGAACATTTTCAATAACCGTCGATGGGCACAACCACTTCGACATCGAAGTAGAAGAATACAAGAGACCCAAATTTGAAGTCGTTTTGGACACCCTACAGGGCACCTACAACCTAGGCCAGACCTTAACGGTGACGGGCACAGCCCAAGCCTATGCCGGAAATGCCATCGACGGCGCAAAGGTCCAGTACCGGATCGTACGCAATCGGCGCTTCTTATACCCCTGGATGGCCAAAGGATGGTGGTATGCACGGGAACAACCCATGGAAATAGCCCATGGATCTGCCACAACTGATGCCAATGGACACTTTTCGATAAGCTTCGAAGCCATCCCTGACCGAAGTCTGACCATCGAATCGGAGCCGGTATTTACCTATACGATATACGCCGACGTCACCGATGCTGCGGGCGAAACACGCAGTGCCAATCAGGCAGTTTCGGTAGGCTATAAATGTTTGGTAATAGATGCTCCGCTGTCTGGACCAATGGGGTTACAAGACCTCGAGAAAGTCAAATTACGTACAGAAAACCTCAATGGAGCCTTTGTGTCGAGCGATATGCAGGTTCGTTTTAGTAAGCTAATGCCGGAGCAGCGCCTCATCCGGCCCCGACTGTGGTCCCGTCCCGATCTATTCCTCTACAGTAAATCGGAATACCTCAAGCTATTCCCACACGACGAATATGACCGCGAATCGGAACCTGAAAGCTGGAAGACAGAGGCAGTCCTCTTTGAAACCAGGTTTACTACCGTTAAGGGCCAACCTGTAGACCTAAGCTCTCCAAACCTGTCGTCGGGGTATTATAAAGTAACGTTTATTGCCACGGACTCCACCAACCAAGAGGTTACAGTTACACAGTATATTCAACTTCAGAGTGAAAGCGATAAATCCTTACCCCGCCCCGAGTACCTTTCCATTACCAAGAGCCAAGCCATAGAACCTGGAGCGTCAACTTCTGTCACTTTGGCCAGCTCAGCAACGGGAGTTTACCTTATCGAGGCCAACAACCGGGGCTCTCAGTCTACTGTGACATATTCTTTCCCAAAAATCAAAAAAGGCATCAATACCTACACGTATCAAGCAACAGAGGCCGACAGAGGAGGATATGCGGTACGTTTCGTTTTTGTAAAACACAACAGGATATTTCAATTTACGGAAACCATCCGGGTTCCTTGGACCAATAAGGACCTCCATATAGCCTTCGAAACCTTTCGTGACAAAACGCTACCCGGTAGTTCGGAGCAATGGAAGGTAAAAATAACGGGCCATCAGAAAGAGCAAGTCGCGGCAGAAATGCTCGCAAGCATGTATGATGCCTCTCTGGACCAGTTTTATCCACATCAATGGCAGAAACCAGACCTGTGGCCTACGAATACCTCCTTGCCTTCCCTGATTAGCCAACAGAACTTCGGCATGCAACGGGCACTGACAAGCCACCCCGACCGGGATCACTACAAGCCAATATCCAAGGCTTATGATCACCTCATCCATTTTCAAACCAGCCCTCCCCGCATGTACAAGGGCATGACGATGAGAAGTATGGATGGAAATGTTATGGCTATGTCTGCTCCGGAGGCAAAAATGGACCTGCAGATAAGAGGCCAAGCAGAGGCTCTGGCGGCCGATCCATTGACCGACAGCACCGGCAACGTTTCATCGAAAAGCCCCACCATTCCATTGGCAAAGGTGCGTACGAACTTCAATGAAACGGCATTCTTTACTCCCGACTTGCGTACCAACGAAAATGGGGAGATTACCTTTTCATTCACCCTTCCCGACGCCCTGACACGCTGGAAGTTCCAGGCCCTGGCCCATACCAAGAATCTGGCTCTGGGCTATATCAGTCGCGAAATCGTAACGCAGAAGGAATTGATGGTACAGCCTAACGCACCTCGTTTTATTCGACAGGGCGACAAGCTATATTTCCCAACTAAGGTAGTCAACGTGAGCGATCAAAAGATGGATGGCACCGTGCGACTTACCCTGCGCAATGCAGCCACAGATGAGAATTTGGACGTAGCTTTTAAAAACCAACATCAGGAAAAGCCCTTCAGCCTAGCTCCGGGCCAGAGCGTGGGAGTCACCTTTTCTATAGAAGTGCCTCGGGACCATACCGAACCGATCACCTATACCATTAACGCCCAGGCCGGGTCGGTTTCTGACGCGGAGCAGCAAACTATCCCCGTGTTGTCCAACCGCCTACTAGTAACCGAAAGCCTCCCATTGTCTCTTTCAGGATCGGGTCAACGAAACTATCGTTTTGACAAATTGACCCAAGCAGGAAAGTCCAACAGCCTAACGCACCAATCGCTGACGGTGGAATATACCAGCAACCCTGCCTGGTACGCCATACAGGCCCTTCCTTACCTGATGGAATATCCTTATGACTGTGCGGAACAAACCTGGAATCGGTATTATGCCAATTCGCTGGCAGCCTCCCTGGTAGAGGGCGCCCCTCAGGTGGCCCAAGTCATGTCCCAATGGCAGCATAGCGACAGCTCAGCGTTGCTAAGTAATTTGCAGAAAAACCAGGAGCTTAAATCTATTCTCCTGGAAGAAACCCCATGGGTATTGGCGGCCAAAACGGAAGAGCAACAGAAAAAAAACATAGCCCTGCTCTTTGACCTCGTGCGGATGCGCAATGAACTCAGCAATGCCTACGACCAGCTACGCCAAAAACAAGGAAGCTCCGGCGCTTTTAGTTGGTTCGATGGCGGTCCCGACGATCGGTATATCACGCAGTATATTCTTACCGGTATTGGCCATTTACAGAAAACCAAAGCAGTACAAGGCAATCAGTCCGACAATCTGCAAAGTATCGTAGCCAAGGCCATCCCGTACCTAGACAGCCGCATGCAGGAAGATTATGAAACAATACTCCGGCAAAAGCAAGATCTTAAAAAGGTATCGGTAAGCCCTACTGTGATTCACTACTTGTATATGCGAAGCTTCTTTAAAGAAATACCCGTTGCCTCTGCCGCCACGAAGGCCTTTGCCTTCTTTCAGGAAAGGGCGAAAACCAATTGGGTGAGCCAGTCGAAATATTTACAGGGACTTACCGCATTGGCCCTTTTTAGAGCTGGAGATAAGGCTGTAGCCAACGCCATATTGAAGTCGCTGAAAGAAACCTCCATACTCCATGACGAAATGGGAATGTACTGGAAGGACACGCGTAGAGGCTGGTGGTGGTATGAGTCGCCGGTAGAACGGCAAGCCTTACTTATAGAAGTGTTTCAAGAGATAGAAGGCGACCCTAAAACGGTAAATGCTTTAAAAACCTGGTTACTCAAAAACAAACAAACCAACGCATGGGAGAGTACCAAAGCCACTGCCGAAGCCTGCTATGCCCTTATTGCCCAAGGCAGCGACTGGTTGTCGACAACCCCAACGGCGAGTATTCAACTGGGCCAACAAACCTTACGCCCTACCCAAGTGGAGGCAGGAACTGGCTATTTTAAAACCAAAATCTCTGGCGAGAAAGTCCAACCCGACATGGGACAAATAACGCTCAAAGTAACCAGTGACTCCCCCAGCAATACACCTCCTAGCTGGGGTGCCGTTTATTGGCAATATTTTGAGGACATGGACAAGATCACCTTCGCCGAAACCCCTCTAAAGCTTTCCAAACAACTTTTCTTGGAAAGCAATACCGACAAAGGCCCTGTGCTTACCCCCATCCATGAAACGGATCGGGTTAATATCGGCGATAAAATAAAGGTCCGTATTGAACTACGGGTGGATAGAGATATGGAGTATGTACATATGAAAGACTTAAGGGCCTCCTCCTTGGAGCCTGTCCAAGTCCTCAGCGGCTATAGGTACCAGGACGGATTGGGCTATTACGAATCCACCAAGGATGCTAGTACCAACTTCTTCTTCAACCGACTCCCTAAGGGCACCTACGTGTTTGAATATCTTCTTATTGCATCGCACCAGGGCGATTTCAGTAATGGCATCACCAGTATTCAATGCATGTATGCGCCCGAATTTACGGCGCATAGCAAAGGCGTGAGGTTATTAGTCGAGTAAAACGTGAAATTTTTATCAGCAAAAAAGTCCCTGCCACCCAATCAGTCTTTGGTCGCCGGGACTTTTTGCTGATAGGCCCCTTTGAAAACAAAAAAACAGCATCCTCAAATACAACTCTAAGTTACATCTACAACACATAACTTGGAAGAATAAAAATGATACTAAACCCCTCTAAATTACAATCCATCGTCTTTATTCGAAGCTTTTTAACCTTATTTTAATTTTCCTTTAATTGAAAACTAACCGATACTAGCGCTATTTGCAACTGTATCATCAATGGCTTTTATAAGTGGATTGATGTAGCACAAATCTATCATCCTTTGACCCAACCTACTTTTTGTTCGTCAATGTGTAAGCGACTAGGATACCTTTTACTGCAATGCATACTTGTTCTGAACGGCTACCTGATTCAGGCCGCTCCAGCGCCCTTGACGCCCACTGCTCAGCCCGTCGAGACGGTTGCAAGCTTCCAGATCAAGATGGGGGATCAAAATCATAAAAACCAACAAGCCAACAATCAAGGTGCTTTAATGGCTCCCGAAACCAACCAAGAGTATCGTAGCACTTGGTTTGCAGAAGAGGAAGAAGAAGAGAAAAAAAGCCACATATTAGCCAGCAATCCTGGCCTTCATCAACAAGTTTACCGCTCTTCTCTTGCCCATACGCTTGGCCAGTACCATGATTGTATTCGGGTACGTATGGGTTATAATAAGTATTTCACTTATGGCTATGGAGATAGGCCCTTACACATCTCCCTTCGGGTAATTCAAGTGTGATACACCCATTACTTCGGCCCCAAACCGAAGTGGGGACCTCCTGGTATTTTTCGATCGCTGCAACCGAAAAAGCCAAATAGACCTAAGACTAATTAATATTTCCTAATAACAATTTCATATTAAACTTTAAAATTAACATGAAGAGAATCCTCATGCTCATGAGCTTGTGTGCATTATTGTACCAGACAGGCTGTGAAAAAAAAGAAGAAGCGAAGGAAGAGGAGACCAAGTTTGTGGTTACCAGCCCCATCAGAAAAGACACCACCATTATCAGAGAGTATGTAAGTCAAGTGCGGGCGATCAGTCACATTGAATTGCGAGCCTTAGAAAAGGGTTACCTTCAAAAAATATTCGTTGATGAAGGTCAATATATTAAAAAGGGACAACCCATGTTCCAGATCATGCCGATGCTTTACGAAGCAGAGAAACAAAAGGCTCAGGCGGAGGCCAACTTTGCCGAAATCGAATACAAAAACACCAAAGCCCTAGCCGACAGCAATATCGTTTCCAAAAATGAATTGTCTCTTGCGAAAGCCAAATGGGACAAAGCCAAAGCGGAATTATCCCTGGCTCAGGTTCATTTGGGCTTCACCGACATCCGGGCGCCATTTAATGGTATTATGGATCATTTTCAGGTGAGGCTTGGAAGCTTGGTATCGGAAGGCGACCTACTCACCACCCTCTCCGACAACAGCCAAATGTGGGTGTATTTCAACGTACCGGAAGCCGAGTACTTGAACTACAAGACCAACAGTACGGCAGAAAACATGCTTAAGGTAAATTTGAAGATGGCCAACCACCAAATTTTTGATTACCCCGGGGTAGTCAAAACCATAGAGGCGGACTTCAATAACGAAACGGGTAATATCGCCTTCAGAGCGACCTTCCCCAACCCTAAGGGACTCCTCAGACATGGTGAGACGGGTAATATATTGATGGAAATCCCCTTAAAAGACGCCTTGATCATCCCTCAGAAAGCCTCTTATGAGGTACTGGAGAAGAAATATGTTTTTGTAGTCGACAAAAACAACGTAGTACATTCCAGAGAGATAGAAATCGAAGCTGAAATGCCCGACCTGTATATCATCAAGAATGGCTTGAAAGCAACTGACAAAATCATCTTAGAAGGAATTCGGAAGGTAACCGACGACGACAAGATTGAATACGAGTTTGAAGCTCCAGAGAAAGTGTTACCCAGTCTGAAAGTTTATGTTGAATAAGGTAGATACCAAAAAAATAAAAACTAATGTTTAGTAAATTCTTACAGAGGCCAGTGCTCGCCATCGTATTATCCTTGGTGATAATATTCATGGGGGGACTGGCTATCAAAACACTACCCACCTCACAGTTCCCGGCTATTGCCCCCGTGATGGTGCAGGTGCATGCTTCCTACCCAGGAGCGAGTGCCAAAACCCTGGCCGAATCGGTCATCATCCCCTTGGAGCAGTCCATTAATGGAGCTTGGGGTATGAAATACATGGCTTCCGATGCGACTAGCTCGGGGGAAGCCAACATTCAAATCGTGTTTAACCTCGGCACCGACCCCAACCAGGCGCTGGTGCAGGTCTCCAACCGGGTGGAACAGGTTCGGAACAGGCTTCCCGACCTGGTACAGCGGGAAGGGGTTATTATTACGCCTATCATGCCTAGTATGTTGATGTACGTCAACCTGTACAGTAAGGACCCTAAGGCCAATATGAAGTTCCTCTTCAACTACGCTGGGGTAAACATGATTCCGGAAATCCAGCGTATCAACGGTATCGGACAAGCGACTATTTTGGGTAGTAGGCAATACGCCATGCGTGTATGGCTAAACCCCGACAGGATGCGTGCCTATAACGTATCGCCCGACGAGATTATGGAGGCCCTCAACAACCAGAGTATTATTGGTAAACCTGGACGGGTAGGTAGAGGTGACGGCGACCGTGCCGAAGCCCTCGAATACGTGTTGGCCTATACCGACCGTTTTAGCGATCCCAAGGAATATGAAGATGTAATTATTAGAGCCAACCCCGATGGGGAAATGCTGCGCCTAAAGGACGTCGCGAAGGTAGTCCTAGGTAGTGAATATTATGATATTTACTCCAATATTAATGGGCACCCCTCGGCGGCCATCGTACTAAAACAGACCTACGATAGTAATGCCAGTGAGGTGATTGACAACGTGAAGGCCAAACTTGAAGAACTCAAGAAAACCTTCCCTACGGGAATGGATTATGAAATCAGTTATGACGTTTCCAACTTCCTGAGTGCTTCGACTGAAAACGTTTTGCATACTCTACGCGATGCCTTCATCTTGGTAGCCTTAGTGGTATTCGTATTCCTGGGCGACTGGCGGTCGACACTGATCCCCACATTAGCCGTACCGGTATCGCTGATCGGTGCCTTTATGTTTATGCAGTTATTGGGACTAACGATCAACATGATCACCCTCTTTGCACTCGTATTGGCCATTGGTATTGTGGTCGATGATGCCATCGTCGTCGTCGAGGCCGTCCATGCCAAAATGGAAGAGGAGCCTCACCTGACCCCGTACAACGCCGTCCGAAAGGTAATTGGAGAGATCAGTGGAGCGGTAATTGCCATTACCCTGCTGATGACTGCGGTATTCGTACCGGTAGCCTTTATGACCGGGCCCGTGGGTATATTCTACCGACAGTTTGCCATCACCATGGCTACGTCCATTGTGATATCAGGTTTTATTGCCCTTACGCTTACACCGGTACTCTGTGCCATGATTTTGAAAAACAATCATGGAAAAGTAAAGAAGAAAAACGCTCTAGACAAAGCCCTGGATTCATTTAACCGTGGCTTTGAAAAACTCACAGGAGGATATGTAAAACTGCTGAAGCTTATCGTAAACAGACAGGTAGTAACCTTTGGATTACTGCTCGCTTTTGGCGCTGGAATATTTGGTATAAGCCTTAACCTTCCCTCCGGTTTTATACCTAGTGAAGACCAAGGGATGATCTACGCCATTCTACAAACTCCTCCAGGATCGACCTTGGAAAGAACCAACGATTTGTCGCGGAAGCTTCAAGACATCGTCCAAAAGGTAGAGGGTGTACAGTCGGTATCATCCATAGCGGGTTATGAGGTACTTACCGAAGGTAGGGGATCCAATGCGGGTACTTGTCTGATCAACCTAAAGCCTTGGGATGAGCGGGAACATACCGTAACCGAAATCATGTATGAACTGGAAGAAAAAGCGAAAGCTATACCGGGAGCGACCATCGAATTCTTCGACCCTCCAGCAGTACCTGGTTATGGTGCCGCAGGTGGTTTCGCCTTGCAGCTTTTGGACAAAACCAACTCAGGAGACTACAACCAGCTCGAAAGAGTTAAAAATGACTTTATGAAGGCGTTGGAAAAACGTAAAGAATTGACCGGCTTGTTCACCTTCTTTAGTGCCAACTACCCTCAATACGAGATCGAGATCGATAATGAACTCGCCATGCAAAAAGGGGTATCTATCGGCAACGCCATGAACACCCTATCCATTTATGTAGGTAGTACCTATGAACTGGGTTTCATTAAGTTTCAACGGTTCTTTAAAGTGTTCGTGCAGGCGGCCCCTGAGTTTAGGAAACTTCCTAAGGATATCATGCAGCTGTATGTTAAAAATGACCGTGATGAGATGGTTCCCTTCTCGGCATTTATGAAAATTAAGAAGAAACAGGGTGCCAACGAGATTAACCGCTACAATATGTATAATACGGCGGCTATTAGAGGGGCTCCCGCCAAAGGGTACAGTAGTGGCGAGGCCATTAAAGCGATTCAAGAAGTGGCCGCAACAAGCTTGCCTCACGGCTTCGATATCGACTGGGCAGCACTTTCATTCGATGAGGTTCGTCGTGGTAATGAGGCCATCTACATCTTCTTGGTCGTGCTAGTTTTCGTTTACTTCGTACTGTCCGCCCAATATGAGAGTTTTATCATCCCGCTTTCCGTAATATGTTCATTGCCGGCTGGGGTCTTTGGGTCGTTCTTTATGCTGAAATACATGGGACTCGCCAACGATATCTATGCGCAGGTCGGGCTGGTGATGCTGGTCGGGCTACTCGGTAAGAATGCCGTTTTGATTGTGGAATTTGCCATGCATAAACATCAGGAAGGTGCCACCGTGCTCGAAGCCGCCATTGAAGGTGCACGCGTACGTTTCCGGCCTATTCTGATGACGTCCTTTGCCTTTATCGCTGGACTTATCCCGTTGATCATGGCCCACGGTGCGGGTGCAATTGGTAACCGGACCATCGGTTCATCTGCGCTAGGAGGTATGCTCTTCGGTACCATTTTCGGGGTTATCATCGTCCCCGGACTGTATTACATTTTTGGATCTCTAGCCGAAGGCCGTAAGATGATCAAAAATGAAGAAGAAAGTTCTCTAACCGAGGATTTCGTTCATATCATTGACCAATTTCCCACAACCGACGACAGTGACGACAATGCATAAAAATAGAATCATCAAGCAATGCTTGGGAGTAGTCTGCATCGGGTTAACCTTTTCGGCTTGTAAGACTCCCACCATTGTAGAAAAAAACGTAACCAACATCGTTTCTGAGAGCTATAATGGCTCTCAGGACTCTACCAACACCGGTAAGGTCAGTTGGAAGAGCTACTTTACCGATCGCTACCTGACGGCCCTGATCGATACTGCCCTGCAGAACAACCAGGAGCTGAATATTACCTTACAGGAAATACAAATTGCCCGCAATGAGATCTCGGCAAAAAAAGGGGAATACCTTCCTTTTGTTGGTCTAGGGGGCGGAGCCGGTTTCGATCGTACCGCAAGGTATACCCAACGGGGAGCCTCCGAAGCGACCACCGAAATAAAGCCAGGGAAAGAGATGCCCGATCCACTACCCGATTTTCGGGTGGCGGCCTTCGCCCATTGGGAAGTCGATATCTGGCATAAACTGCGCAACGCCCGTAAGGCGGCAATATCCCGGTACTTGGCGACTATGGAAGGTAAAAATTTCATGTTGACCAATATCGTAGCTGAGATCGCCACTTCATATTATGAGTTGTTGGCCCTTGATGCCCAATTGGCTATCATTCAGCAGAACATCGCCATTCAAAGCAATGCTTTGAAAATCGTACGCCTGCAGAAGCAATCGACTCGGGTCACCGAGCTCGCCGTAAAGCGATTCGAGGCCCAAGTACTCAATACCCGCAGCTTGCAGTTTGCCATTCACCAGCAGATTACCGTTACCGAAAACAAAATCAACTTTTTGTTGGGACGAAGTCCACAGCCTGTCCTCAGAGATAGCCAAACCGACTTCGTGAGCCGGATTCCAGCGGTAGTACAGTCGGGGGTTCCCTCGCAATTGCTGCAAAACCGCCCCGACGTACGCCAGGCAGAAAACCTGCTCACAGCAGCTAAGATCGACATATCGGTAGCTAGGGCCAATTTCTACCCTTCCTTGGGAATCTCGGCGACCTTGGGCGTGCAAGCCTTCAACCCAGCTTACTTTGCCAAAATGCCCGAATCCCTTTTGAGCTCTTTGGCGGGGGATCTGGCGGGACCCTTAATTAACAAAAGGGCGATCCGAGCTACCTATATGAATGCTAGTGCCAAACAGATTCAGGCCGTCTATGAGTACGAAAAAACGGTTTTGAATGCCTATATCGAAGTCACTAACCAGCTTTCGAATATCCAGAATCTAGGAAATACCTACGAGCTGAAATCACAAGAAGTACAAGCCCTTACCCAGTCCACCACCATTGCCAATGGACTGTTTCAATCGGCTAGAGCCGATTATATGGAAGTACTTCTCACTCAAAGAGACGCCCTGGAATCCAAATTCGAATTGGTAGAGACTAAGAAAGAACAACTCAATGCCACTGTAAATGTATACAGGGCTTTGGGGGGTGGATGGAACTAAGGCCAACTGGCTTCCAAAACATACCCCACAAAAACCCCTTCCTAATCCAACCTAATTGGATTTGGGAAGGGGTCTTTTTTTGTAGTCATCCTCCTTTGTCGATATATTCAGGACAACAGGACTTATTTGAGGGCAATATCCTTCAGAACCATGATCAACATCATTTTGGTATGGTTGTTTTTTGTTAAATTTGAACAAGGATTCAGGACCGCAGTTTTAGGTTCTTGATCCTCACCAAACATATTTTAGACTTCATAATTGAATGGCATTTATAGACTATTATCAGGTATTAGGAATCCCCAAGTCGGCCACAGAGGCTGACATCAAAAAAGCCTATCGAAAACTGGCCCGCAAATACCATCCCGACGTAAATCCAAATGATAAGGAGGCCGAGACCAAATTCAAGGAGGTCAACGAGGCCAATGAAGTATTAAGTAATGCCGAAAATCGTAAGAAATACGATAGTTATGGCAAAGATTGGAAGCACGCCGAGGAGTTTGAGAAGGCCAAACAACAGCGGCAGGCGTATGGAGGACGGCAGCAACGCCCCGATGACGGATTCGGAGGGGGCGACTATTCCGACTTCTTCGAGTCTATGTTTGGCGGTGGAGGCTTTGGCTCCAGAAGTAGCCGGGTAAGGTATAAAGGAACCGACTTTAATGCCGAACTACAGCTCAATTTAAGAGACGTGTATACCACCCAGCCACGAGTGCTTACGGTAAATGGAAAAAATATACGACTTACCATCCCGGCCGGTGTAAAAGACGGCCAGGTTATTAAGATACCCGGGCATGGTGGTGAGGGAGCCAACGGGGGGCCAAAAGGCGACTTGTATATTACCTTTTCTATTACCAATGATACGCCTTTTAAACTAGACCACGACAACCTCTATACCACCATAGAGCTGGATCTCTATAAGGCACTATTGGGTGGTGAGCTCATGGTCGACACCTTCGATGGAAAGGTAAAATTGCAAGTCAAACCCCTCACCCAAAATGGTACCAAGGTCAAACTTAAAGGCAAAGGTTTTCCTGTATACAAAAAAGAAGGCCAATTCGGAGATCTGTATATTACCTACCAGGTAAAACTCCCGACCTCATTGTCGGAAAAAGAAATAGAATTGGTAAAAGAACTCAGCAAACTTAGCGAATCATGAACGTAGACAATTTCATACCCATAGACCAGCTTTGCAGCCACTATCATATCGAGCTGACCTTCTTTAATGCCCTCTCCGAAGAGGGGCTTATTGAGGTAGAGACCGTCCAGTCCGTTACCTATGTACACCGCGACCAGATCGCCCACCTGGAGCGCCTAATCAGGCTACATCAAGAACTCGAACTGAATATCGAAGGAATCGATATTGCCCTTCATTTACTGAATAAAATAGAATATTTACAACAGGAACTCCAAGAGGTACGAACACGGCTGTACCTTTACGAAGGAGGACCTCGGTGAGTAAGCTCCTAGCCCTTTTGAACTAGCGAATCACTAGCTTCTTTGCTATTCGTTGGTCGCCCGTCTTAGCCTCAATGATATATATCCCCGCAGACAGGTTCCGGGTCGAAAGGATCCGTTCCTGTCCCGCCTGAAGTACCCCACCGTCCACGATCACGGCCCCATTAAGCCCATAGATTCGAATGGTACCATCCTGAGCCAGTTTCACTTTTACCGACTGGGTAGCCGGGTTGGGATACACCAGCAGCTGGTCCTTAGGAAGCGGCTCTACACCGGTTACCGTAATCGGAAGGATGTTTTGAAGCAGTAGCACTCCACCGGCATTGGTACCTACTACCACATCGGGCTTGCCATCGCCGTTATAATCGCCAATATTGGTTTGTAAAGAAACGCCTAAGAAAGGAGACCTGGGGTTGTCAGCCATTTGGATCATGCTGGTGGTACGCTCGGTCCACTGGCCCCATAAGCCCCCATGAAAAATTTTTAAAACTCCCGATTGATCGGCCGTCAAAAGGTCGGGTCGGTCATCCAAATCGACATCAGCCACTGAAACTTGCACGTTGCGTCCTTCAAAATTAAGACTCACCCCAGCGAATGACTCCGACTCTAACTGAAAAGAAAAGTTGTTGTTAGAGCCTGTATTCCGGTAGTAATTAATATTGCCTTGCGTCTTGCCCATCAGAAGGTCGAGATCGCCATCGGAGTCTGCATCATAGAAAAAGGGAGCGTCCATCAGCTGAGTACCACTCGGCAGGGGTATTTGTACCACCTCCTTCACATCCAGCTGTACGCCTCCCCCCTTCGATCGATTGGGAATATAGCGGTACTCGGGCTTTAGGTTATCTATATTAATGGCAAAAAAGCCCAGATCCACGACCCCATCTCCATTAAAATCGGTCCATTGGGGCCTGATGTTATAAATATTGAAGTTCCCCAAAATATCTAAATAGTTTTTGTCGACCACTTCAAAGCTAGGATCAACGGAAGTTCCGGTGTTCTCTAACAACCACAGGCTTCCTTTAAAGCCACTAGCACTGGCTACACCGCCTGTCCCCACTACCAAATCCAGATCGCCGTCCGCATCTACATCTATAAAAGTGGGCGCGGCATATTCCCCTACATCTAACATATGGGCCTGCAGGAAATTGCGCTGCACCAGCGAGAACGCAGGATGGGAGTCGGTTCCCGCATTATGATACAACCAGCTGGAAGAAGCGAAGTCCACAGCCAGACCATCGTTTCCCTCTGTATTGGGGGATATGGCCAGGTCTTTCACCCCATCAAAATCCAGATCCTCGTAATAGGCTGCCGGAAAGATGTGCATTTTTATTGGATCTTTTTCTGGAAAAGTATCGGTATACCGGTCAAAATTGGCAATAAGGCCTGTCTGGTTATTATACAGTACCGACACGTAATCGTTGCTAACATGGCCGGTGAGCAAATCTTTGGCTCCATCCCCATTCAGATCGGCCAGTAGAATGGAGTTTCCGGCATGTTCCACACGAGCGCTGGTAAGGTTGTCGGCCACATTACAGTCCACCCCAAAATCGAAGCCCGAAATATCCCCTTTGTGAAAATTGCCCCAACAGTTACCATTTCTGATAAACACCGGATCCGTTGCCGTGCCTAGGCTATCGGGCACACCGTATTTTTCCATGCTCAGATTCTGATGCAAGGAAATATAAGTCCCCGAAAAATCGAAGGTAAGGATATCCAAATCCCCATCGTCGTCGACATCGGCAATACCGGGCAGATCGGTACCCGACACTTGTAGATTGAGGATACTGCTAAACCCTTTGGTATAAAGCAAATCGCGCACCGGCAGGAAGGACCAGTCCCCCCCCGCCCCCGAATGGCGATAAACCGTAATACCCAACGGAGTACTCGTAAAAAGATCCTTATGCCCATCCCCGTCATAATCGGCCAAAACCATCCAATTAGATAGTTTTGGAAAGCGTAAGGCATAGGAAGGAGCATATATATAGCTTAATTCTCCAGACTCCTCAGGCAAGGCCCTTGTCAAAAAAGTAGAAACCCTTCCGTTGGTTCGGTCAAAAACGACCAAGTCGGGAAATTCGTCCTGATCCAGATGCATGGTGCCGTACTGGATGGCATTGAGCCCCCCAGCCCAAGGATTCTGAAGCTCCACCCCATCCAATGTAAGAGGGGTGAGGGAATCGACCTTCATCCAAGCTTGCTGGGCTTTTAGGTTGATTACCAGAAACAATTGTAGGGCCAATAGTAGGTACCAAAAAAATTTCATACGTCGGGTTGAAGAATTATACATTATTTTTGCTGACCATATCAATGATCTGGCTCATCGGTATGTAAACCTAACGAATTACAAGACCGTTTGATTGAGCATTAACTTTATTTTTATATTCCGAAATTCATCATATTCCCATGTATACCACCACTGAAGCCCTATACGATACCTATATACAACACCCACAAGTATTTACCGACACCCGTAAAATACAAGTAAACGGACTATTTTTCGCTCTTAAAGGAGTATCCTTCGACGGAAACCAATATGCGCATAAAGCCTTAGAGGACGGTGCCGCATATGCCATTGTAGACGACCCCTCCATAGTTCAGGACGAGCGCTATTTACTGGTAGAAGATGTGTTGACGGCCCTGCAGGATCTGGCCCGCCATCACCGCAAAACCTTTAACTTCCCAGTACTGGCCCTTACGGGTAGCAATGGGAAGACCACCACCAAAGAGTTGCTGCACAAGGTACTGTCTATGAAATATAATACCTATGCTACCGAAGGCAACCTCAACAATCATATTGGCGTACCGCTGACCCTGCTCGCTATTCAAAATAAAAAACATGAGCTGGCCGTCATAGAAATGGGAGCCAATCACCAAGGCGAAATAGCCATGCTGAGCAATATAGCCATGCCTACCCATGGGCTGATCACCAATATAGGCAAGGCCCATCTGGAGGGCTTCGGAGGAATTCAAGGCATCAAAAAAGGCAAAGGAGAACTATTGGATTACTTGTCCAAGAAAAAAGGAACCATTTTCGTCAATTCTAAACATGAGGATACCATGGAAATGGTGAGTAAGAGAAGGGCGTTTGGCGAAATCGTGTTCTTCGGTTCCGAAACCAGTCCCTCCCACCCCGAACTGCTCCGGTCGAGCCCGGTAGTAGCCTATAAGAGTAATAATGGCAAAATGATCGAAACCCATTTGCCAGGAACCTACAATTTTGATAACATAAGTGCCGCCTTGGCCGTAGCCAAATACTTTGAGGTCACCGACGAGGATGCCAACGAGGCGGTCGGCCAGTACCAGCCCGACAACAATCGTTCTCAAATCGTGCATAAAGGGAGCAATACCATCATTATGGATGCCTATAATGCCAATCCATCGTCGATGCAAGCGGCCTTACAAAACTTCGAAAACCTGGAGGCCCCCAGGAAAATAGTGATTCTGGGCGATATGTACGAACTAGGCCCAGACTCCGATGCCGAGCACCGGGCTTTAGGTGAGGCACTGGCCAACTTCCATTTCGACACGGTGATCCTGACTGGCCAACACATGCAGCAGGCTTTACCCGCGCTACCGAAAGCCTATTACTTTCCTGATAAATTCTCCCTTCACAATTGGGTGATGGATAACCCTCAAAACAATACTTTTTTCCTTATTAAAGGTTCGAGAGGCATGGCACTGGAAAGTATCTTGGCCTTACTCCCTGAAGGGAAAACCGAGGATTAACAACAACAAAATCATATAGCTAATTATTCCAATAATCCTATTTACAAAATCGATAGAAATATAGATAATTTCTATTGATACTACTACATTATAAATAAAACTAAATTCATTAGACAAACCCAACTCTTTCGCCATAAAGTACCAGCCACGCTGTTGCCTTGCACTAGGAGGCTGATTAACTTTGTAAAAATTAAAAAAATACAATCAACGATTTTACATTAATTATGGCAAATAGACTTTTATCGGTAGGATCTCAGTTCCCCGAATTTAAGAAGACAGCAGTAGTATCATTAGAGAAAGGAAATGAGTTTTATGATATCACTTCCGAAGACCATAAAAATGCGGACAAATGGATGGTTATGTTCTGGTGGCCTAAGGATTTCACCTTTGTATGCCCTACTGAAATTGCAGAATTCAACAAGCATGTTGAGGATTTCAGCGACCGGGACACGATCCTAATAGGAGCGTCTACCGACAGTGAATTCGTTCATTTGGCATGGCGTCAGAACCACGACGACCTTCGTGGATTGCACTTCCCGATGTTGGCCGACACTTCTAAGTCTTTGGCTGAGGAGCTTGGAATTTTGGAAGCAAACGAAAAGATAGCATACCGCGCCACTTATATTGTGGACCCACAAGGAGTTATCCGTTGGGTAAGCGTAAACGACCTTTCTGTAGGCCGTAATGTGAATGAAGTGATCCGAGTTTTGGATGCGCTTCAAACCGACGAGCTTTGCCCATGTAACTGGCAAAAAGGCGAGGCTACCCTAGCCTAAGCCCTAAGTTATCCCCCTTAAGACAGTTCACAACAGCGCTTTGTTCCTTCATGCTAGTTTGTGAACTGTCTTAATATCACCCACTTCCCATTTTATTTCAAACATACCAACCATGTACCCATTTGCTAGCACAGGGAGTACGAAAGACTCCTTGTATAAAGAATTCAATATTTCCGAAGGTTTTGAAAGTGTACTCATTGATAAATTAGCCGCTTTGGACCATCGCTATCTTAAAGATTTAAAGATAAATCTTACCAATGTACTTAAGGCACAAAACCTTAACAAAAAAGAGGCCCTACTCTTAGGCCTTTCGGTAGCTGTAAATGAGAAAAATACAACCCTGATCGACGCGCTTGAAGCCTTGGCAAAGGAAGAAGGGGCTGAAGACAAGGAAATTGCGGAAGTACTCGCCTGTGTTTCCCTAATGAATGCTAATAATGTATTCTACCGTTTCCGCCACTTTATGGACAAGGAATTTTACAATAATGCACCCGCCGGCATAAAGATGAGCATTATGGTCAATCCGGTATTGGGCAAAGAGTTTTTTGAACTACTTAGTCTGGTGGTATCTTCCCTGAACGGTTGTGAAATGTGCGTTACTTCGCATGAGCAGTCGGTACTCACCCATGGGGGTAGCCAAGCGCGCATCTTCGATGCGGTGAAGGTAGGCGCCATTTTCAAAAGCTTTACGGTGTTGCTATAATATAATTGGTGGTTGGCTCAAGTCCTCTACGGCTCTCCCTTCATGAGCTAACCACCCCACTTTACTCTCCTCGAGTGGCTCCCCCACAGGATCATCCCCCCCGGCCTACCCTTATTGGAACAGCTCTCGCAAATACTGCACGGGCTCCATACCGACAATTTATCTAATCGATCTACGCTGAGTCGGACTAATATCTAAGTTGATTTAGGAAATACCATCAAAATAGATAAAACATCTAAACTGGTCGCCATTCTCCCAATTTATATCTACTTTTCTTCTCAATCGTGGTATTTCTTATTAATTTTGTGTATTGAATTTGAACAAATTAAAACGAAATTTAAGCATGGCAACTACAACCGAAAAGTACATTCCTTTTAAGGTTAAAGACATCAATTTAGCGGAATGGGGACGTAAAGAAATTACCCTTGCAGAAGCTGAAATGCCAGGATTAATGGCCATACGTTCCGAATACGGTCCTTCTCAGCCATTGAAAGGCGCTCGCATAGCGGGTTGTCTACACATGACGATACAGACTGCCGTATTAATAGAGACTTTGACTGCTTTAGGTGCTGAAGTTACTTGGTCGTCTTGTAATATATTCTCTACTCAAGATCATGCTGCGGCAGCCATTGCAGCATCGGGAGTACCCGTTTATGCCTGGAAAGGTATGACTGAAGAGGAATTTAACTGGTGTATTGAGCAAACCCTTTTCTTTGGTGAAGACCGTAAGCCTTTGAACCTGATTCTTGATGACGGTGGCGACCTTACCAACATGGTGTTCGACGAGTATCCAGAACTAGTAGAGGGTATCAAAGGATTGTCTGAAGAAACTACTACAGGAGTACACCGTCTTTATGATCGTTACAAAAATGGCACTTTGCTTTTACCAGCCATCAATGTGAACGATTCAGTAACCAAATCGAAATTTGATAACAAATACGGATGTCGGGAATCGCTTGTAGATTCTATCCGTCGCGCTACCGACTTGATGTTAGCCGGTAAAGTGGCCGTAGTAGCGGGATATGGTGATGTAGGTAAGGGCTCAGCCGAATCGCTTCGTGGAGCGGGTTGCCGCGTTTTAGTAACCGAAATCGATCCTATTTGTGCCCTTCAAGCGGCCATGGACGGCTTCGAAGTGGTAACCATGGAAGAGGCTACTTCACGTGCCAATATTTTTGTGACTGCCACTGGTAACTATAAAATCATTACTGACCGTCACTTCCTAAACATGCGTGACAAGGCGATCGTATGTAACATAGGCCATTTTGATAATGAAATCGACATGGCGTGGTTGAACAAAAACTATGGCGCTACCAAGTCACAAATTAAGCCTCAGGTAGACATGTATACCCTAAATGGTAAGGATATCATTGTACTAGCCGAAGGACGTTTGGTAAACTTGGGCTGTGCCATGGGTCACCCTTCTTTTGTAATGTCTTGCTCGTTCTCCAACCAAACGCTTGCACAAATCGAGCTTTGGAACAATACGGCTAGCTACGAGAAAAAAGTATATGTATTGCCAAAGCTTTTGGATGAAAAAGTTGCCGCATTCCATTTGGCTCACGTAGGTGCAAAATTGGATACCCTTTCTGATGAGCAGGCTGCATATATCGGCGTCTCTACTGAAGGACCATTCAAGTCAGAAACCTACCGCTATTAATATAAAGTTTCCTTAGGGGAACTGATATAAAAAACCATGTAGAAAAAAGTTCTTTTCTACATGGTTTTTTTAGCCCTACCCCACATCGGTCGAAAGGTCTGGCTTGGGCACATATTCCAAAGTTCGAACGGGGAAGGGTATCACGATACCAGCCTTCTCGAAGGCTACTTTAAGCGATTTGATGGCCTTGCTCTTCGCTGGGCCAGGGCCACCTTTTAAGGGGTCTATCCAAAATAACAGCTGAAAATCGATACTGCTATCCCCAAATTGCGTGAACTGCAGCTCAACGGGGCGGGTTGCACTCAGGAAATCCAATGCCTTGATGGTATCGACGGCCAGCTCTTCCACGCTATTAAGGTCCGAATCATAGGCCACCCCACATTGCAATTGAATACGTCGCTCACCAGAATTACTATAATTGACGATGGGCTTCTGAAAAATATCCTTACTCGGCAGCTCCACATATTGCCCAGCAAAATTATCGAGCAATACCGAACGTAAATTAATAGAAAGTACTTTTCCGGTAAAGCCATTGGTTTCGATGATATCTCCTACACTAATAGGTCGCTGTATCGCAATAAAGGCCCCCGAAATAAAATTGGCCGTGAGGTCCTGAAAGGCGAAACCAATAGCCAAAGCGAGTACTCCTGCACCGGCTACCAGGGAGGCTACCGTTTTTTCTAGGCCCATCAGCCCCAGGGCAAAAAATATCCCTACCATAAAGATAGAAATTTTGGTAAGGGCGGCCAATAGTCCTATTAAAGCAGTATTACTCGACAGGCGAGTGAGGATGCGTGTAACGATCCGGCTCGTATAACTGGCGATATACCGAAAGGCAATCAGCATAAAAACGGCCAGAATTAGGTTGGGGATCAATTTGGCAGCGTCCAAACTCCAGCGATCCAGCTTTAACATCACTGGATCAACAATTCGCGAAAACTCTATTGTAAACATCAATATATTATTTTTATAGAATGCAAGATACTAAAAAAGGCATAAAGCCTAGGAAACACCGTTGATAACAACAAAACTGCTCTTTAGATTATATCTGGAGGGTAGATTTTAAGAAAAAAGAGTTGCGGCGATAGGTCGCATTCCTGTTAAGCATTATCTTTGTAGCTTATAGGCCTCAGGTGGAGTGTTTTTCCCGAAGGGCCACTATTGTTCAAAAGCATGTTTCTTGCCCTTTTGTGAGGCAAGGCTCAAATATAAAACGAATATCAGATGAAATTTGGAGTAGTAGTTTTCCCTGGTTCCAACTGCGATGATGACACCGTATATGCCTTACAGCATAACCTTGGGCAGCAAGTCGTAAAGCTTTGGCATAAGGACCACGACCTTCAGGGTTGTGATTTTATTATACTTCCCGGGGGATTTTCTTATGGAGATTATCTCCGCTCTGGGGCTATAGCCCGTTTCTCCCCCCTGATGAATGAAGTAATCGCGCATGCCAATCGCGGAGGCTATGTCATGGGAATCTGTAACGGATTTCAGGTTCTTTGTGAGGCTCAGCTCGTCCCTGGCGTGTTACTCCCAAATATCAACCAGAAATTTATCTGTAAAAACGTACATTTAAAAGCCGCTACCACCAACAGCCTCCTTACCTCGGGGCTGGACAAAGCCCGGGCCTATAAAATCCCCGTGGCCCATGCCGATGGAAGGTATTTTGCTGAAACCTCTATCCTTCAAGAGATTAAAGATAACGACCAAATTTTGTTTCAATACTGCGACGCCCAAGGGCAGATTACCCCAGATGCCAACATCAACGGTAGTCTAGAAAACATCGCTGGCGTATGCAATAAGAACAGGAATGTGTTCGGAATGATGCCCCACCCGGAGCGCGCCGCCGACGAAGCCTTAGGCAATACCGATGGAAAGATCATCCTCGAGCAAGTGTTGTCGGTGATGGTATCGTAGGTACCGATTTACCCGAATTATAAAGAGGAGGCCCCCATTTGGAGGCCTCCTCTTTTTGCTTAAACGGGGAAGTATCCCTATCTAATTCGCTACACATTGCCCATTACATACATTTCCTCCATGGTAGGGGTAGGACTCCCCCCTTCTTGCTCCAGGGTGATGGCAAAGGCAGAGGTGCCAGGTTTGGTTTTTTTCACTTTAAGGATCTTTTTATCGAAGTCCGAATCGAGCACTCCCATATCCACAGGCACACCGTCGACGATACTCCATAGCTGATACTGCTTGCCAGCAGGCACCGCCGGGAGTTTCTGTACATCCAGGACCACTTCCTGAGAGCTGTCGTTCCAAAATGCGGAAACCGAACTCTCCGGCGACTTTTCTAGGCCTACCAATCGTACCATCTTATAGGATGGATCGCGGTATAAGTCGGCCAATGCACTGTTATAGGCCAACTCTACCTCCATGCGTTCCATACGCTCGGCCATATCCGAATTAGCTCCGTTAAGCGCTTTGAGTTGATAGGCTGCCCAACCAGCCAATAGCGCCAGGACCAAGCCAGCAGCTACCGCCATTTTCGTCCATTTCGGACGGGTAGACGCCACCTGGGCGTCTTTCTCTACGTTATGTTCTATAGGGGTATTTCCCTTGTCTAAGGGGATAATCTTCGCATCGGTGCTCTCCTCTGTGCCCGGCCCATTATCAAAATCCATTTTGGCAAAAATATTAGCCTTGAGTTGCTTGGACGGAGCCTTTTGGTGTTTGAGGGCATAAGCTTCCATGGCCTCTTCCATACGAAGTACTTCTTCCTTGATTTCGGGATATATATGCGACATACACGCTACTTCCTGCTTCTCTTGTTCAGAAGCAGTGCCTAGTACATAGTCTTCTATGATTCCAGACGCTATATAGGCTTCTATATTCATACTGCAAAATATTGTTTTAGCTCTTGAAGAGCCGTTCTAATTCTTGACTTTACCGTCCCTAACGGAATATTAAGATTGTTGGCTATCTCTTCGTGGGTATACCCTTGAAAGTATGCCAAATCGACCAATTGTTTTCGCTCGGGCCGTAACAGCCCCACCAAGGCACGTAGTTCTTCTTGGCCGGAGTCGGGGCGCTCCGTGGAGTCGGCTTGGTCATGAACCGTCCTATCGTTGACGTCGACCATAGATGGCTTCCTGGTTTCAGTCCGGGTAGCGTCTATCGCCGTATTGCGTGCAATGTTCACAATCCATGTAAACAGTCGGCCTTTCTCTGGATTATAGAGCGCCATACGCTTCCATATTTTCAGGAAAACCTCCTGCATCACATCCCCTGCTCTTTCCTCATCCCGCACTATCTTGAGGATAATATTAAACAGAGCCCCTGAATAGTGATCATACAGGTATTCAAAGGCGGCTCGGTCGTTTCTTTTAAGACCCACCACCAGTTCTTGCTCAGTGTATTTTAACGTATTGGTCGCCAAAGGATGCTTAACATTTAATTGGTAGTATAAAAACGGTATTCATTAATTTTGAAAGGATTGCATACGAACTGAAACCCTCAATCTTAATTTAACTCCTCAATTCCAATCGGCTATTAAGCCCCGCTGACCTTTTCTAAAAATGGCACAAATCATTGCTTTAACGTATACAAATTCTAACTTACATACGCTTTTAGTAGCAGATTGGATTGAATCGTGAATCAAAAATTATTCTGGAACCCAGAATAAAAGAATAATGCCAAAAGAAGGAGCTAGAACAAAAAGCCTTCTCTCCCTCTCCGATAATACCAAAAAAATAAATAAACCAGGCAGTTATCTAGCGTTTCAATGTGGCTACCCGCTGAACGGTAAAGTATAAAAACAGGACTATTAAGCTCAATTGATATACTACACTCCCCGCTTCTACCAGTCCTTTGCCCACAGACTGATACTGAGCGTCCAGTGCCATATAAGAGAGCAACTGAGCCATAAAACCGCTATTAAAGAGTTGGGCTATGGCTCCCAACCCAATAAACCAGAAAAAGACCAATAGGACCGTCAACACAAAACCTACAATTTGATTTTCGTTGAGCGTAGAAGCAAAGATGCCCATGGCCACCATACAGCCACTCAATAATACCAAGCCAATATACCCCCCAGCCACGGCGGCGAGGTCCAGGTTACCTACGGGGTTCCCCAGTTGATATACGCTATATACAAATATCAGAGTGGGGAATATAGTAAGCAATACCAACAACCAATTGGCCATAAATTTCCCTAGCACCAATTCCCAAATGGTGATGGGCTTCGTCAATAGGAGCTCGATGGTACCCATCCGAACCTCTTCGGAGAAGGACCTCATCGTAATTGCTGGTATCACAAACAAAAACAAATAGGGAGTCAAATAAAAAAAGGAGGCCAAATCAGCATAACCATAATCCAGAATATTTGAGTCGGGAAACACCCATACGATGAGCCCTACAACCAGCAGAAAAACCGCCATGACCATATAGGCAATAAGCGAATTAAAAAAACTACTGAGCTCCTTTTGAAAAATAGCGTACACAGAAAATGGGTTAAATTCCTATTCAAAAACGGGTTTCTCTTTGCGAAGAATCAGGCTGATGATCAGGGAAAGAAAGAAACCTACGAGTAAAAATCCAAAAACTCCCATCAGGAACATCACTCCTGGAGTCATAAACTTCTGCGACATCGCCACAGCCTGGTCTATTTGGGCATCGTCCATTCCTCGGGCCTCCATATCGGAGCGCACCTTATTGATCCCCTCGGTGAGGGCGGAGTTGTCGATAAACTGCAAATAAAACATGCTAAACAAGGAGGAGAGAAGGCCCGCTATGGCCGACAGCAAGGTTCCCAAGCCTAAGCCCTGACCAAAGGTCATGAAGCCGCCGTTTTGTTCTTTATAATTTTTTAGGGCCAATACTAGCCCTACTATCAGAATAATAAAGGATAAGGAGCCCACCCATTGGTTACTCGTCATTCCGGCCACGCTAATGATGGTACTATATATCATCGTTGCTACCGCTGTCAATACGCCATACTTGAGGGCTACCCTCGCCGAACTTACTTGATCTTCCATCTGATGTAGGTTTAGTATTAAAGAACCATGTAAACTGAAAATAATTTTATTAAAATAAAACTACGCTTTTTTATGAAAAACCCCATAATCCTGTTGCCGAAATATCAAGGAAATAATTAATATCGGAATGATGGCCATCACTGTTTTTTTACTTATCTCATCGGTAATGATTTCCGATTTATCCATTTGCTGAATACTGGCAAACATTTTAGCATATTCCGCCTCTCCTATATTCTTTACGAGCTCGGCCTTTCCAGCCTCGAGCAAAGTAGCCATTTCGGCCAGATAACGGGTAAAGATGGTAGGGTCGACGTAGGTAACGAAAAGGTAAATCAACCAGCCAGCAATAAAAGAAGCGATCGTATTGACGATATAACAGATCGTAAGCGCTTCCCATAGATGCAGCAATCCCTTGCCTACCTTCTTGCGGTAATACCAGCATGCGCTGGCCATCATAATCACATGAATACCAAAGTCTAAGATCTTATTATTACCTAATGGTACAATCCCCATAAAATAGATCCCAAGAAAAAAAGCAAACACCAGTACCCCGGTAATCAAACCAAAGAGCATGGGGAGCTTTAACATTGGTTTGTTAAAATATTGTATTATCGCATTCATAATGAATTGGTATCAGTATCTATTGCATTGGTCCCTTTTAGAACCAACGTATCTCTCCACGGTTCATAACTCCTAACACCTTTCCTTGAAGCGCCTGGCCCAAGAAGGGTGAATTTTTGGACTTCGAAAGTGTCCGGCTATAAGTCCATGAATCCTCAGGATTAAAAAAGGTAAAGTTGGCGCGTTCTCCTACTGCAATCTTCGGAACAGGCATTCTTAAGATTTGTCTTGGGCTTCGGCTCAGCTTATCCACGACGGTTTCTACATCCAACCCAGAATGGGCTATGGCGGTAGAGAAGCAGGTTTCTAGGCCTAACATGCCCACTTCGGCATGGTCGAATTCCAGATTTTTACTCTCCTCATCTTGGGGGGAGTGATCGGAAACGATGGCGTCGATGGTACCATCCACAAGTCCCCTTTTAATGGCCTCCCGGTCGCGTTGAGAGCGAAAGGGTGGGCTCACCTTTAAGTTTGTGTCGAAACTCATGAGGTCTTCATCTAAAAAGGCCAGTTGATGTGCCGCCACGTCACAGGATACGGGAAGCCCGTTTTCTTTGGCTTTTCGGACATGCTCCACGGCTTCGGCCGTACTAAGAAGAGAGATGTGTAACAGCGGATTGGTAGGGCGCTCAGGACGTCCCTCCAAGGCGTATGCCAACAGTTTCAAATCGCGAATAACCATCATTTCTTCCGCTAAGGATGGAATACCCTTCATTCCTATTAAGGTACTGGTAACCCCTTCATGCATTTGCCCAAACAAGGCCAGTTGGCCATCTTCGGGCTTATTGATCAATAAAGTATCTAACGGCAACAGATACAGAATAGATTTCAGTAATATATCGGCATTCTGAAGGGTTTTGCTTCCATCGGTAAAGGCGCTTACTCCGGCCTGATGCAAGTCCATCATCTCCGTAAAATCCACACCGTCAGTTTTACGCGTGACCGCTCCAGCCACATGTAACTTCACTACCCCATTATCGCCTGCCGCCTGGATATACCTAATCGTATCTTTGCTTTGAACAACCGGTTCGGTATTGGGCATCAGCAATATTTCGGTAAATCCTCCCCGCTCGGCTACTAAGCGGACCGTCTGCAAGTCCTCCTTATGCTCTAAACCCGGATCTCTGGAGCCTACCCGCATATCGAGCCAGCCTATCGAAACACACAGTCCCTCTGCCTGGTACTCCTTCGCATTTGGAGCTATCAAGGCATCCCCTATTTCTTTAATAACACCGTCTTCTACAACAATATCTTTGGTAAGCCCGTTAAATTCGGACTCTTTATCAAAAATTCGTGCCGACCGAATTAAAATTTGCATTTAATATGTACTTTAATAAATTTAGACACTCCAATCTACTACGCTAAGCCCAAAGGCTTGTACCGATGTGCTGCCCTAAGTCTTTGAATTTTTTCAAAAAAAAAGCTCCCTTAGGAGCTTTAGCTTCTTTTAAGCACCAACAAAGTGTTTATACTCATCGGCAGATAATAATCCGGTAGCTGCATCGGCAGCGTCGATACTGATTTTAATCATCCAGCCTTCGCCATAGGGATCCGAGTTCACCAGCTCAGGTGCGGCATCCAATGCTTCATTTACTTCAAGAACTTTGCCTTTGACAGGAATAAACAAGTCAGAGACCGTCTTTACTGCCTCTACAGATCCAAAAATCTCTCCCTGCTCCAACTGATCACCAACGGTATTGATATCTACATATACAATATCACCCAGTTCTTTTTGAGCGTGTTCGGTGATTCCTATAAAAGCTTGGTCGCCTTCAATGCGGATCCACTCGTGATCTTCTGTGTATTTAAGTTCTGCTGGGAAATTCATGATTGATCTCGAATAAAGTTACTGTAATATTTCACCCACAAATTACAGGATGTCGAAGCTATTTTCCAAATACTAATTTTATTCGGCCAAATTGAATTTCAACTGAATTCCACCAGCCGTACTGGATCGATAAAAGGAATTCGACACCAAGGGGTCGTTAAACGTCCTATTGAAGTACAAAGTAAAACTCAACCGGTTGTTTACCATATAGTTTATTGTGGGATTCAATTGAAAATTGATATTACCCGCTATAGGGATATTTTCTCCATCAAACTTCCTTTGAATATGACGGCTATCTCTAAAGGTCAACCCCAGTTGCATAGTCAAATCGTTCTTCAAGGTTTTTTTGACCCCATTGAACTTGAATGGCAAGGGTACATTATTTTTGGTAAAACCAATATTGACGGTGATGTCCTGATTAAACAATTCGGCCACTTGCGAATTGGACAAATTCAGGGCTACTGTCCTATCCCGGTTATATTCTAGCCGGGCCGTCACCCGGCTCTGGGTACGGACTTCCATGCCTATTAAGGGTTGAAACTTCTCGGATAGGGTGATGGTGCTCATGGCAAATACGGGTATGTACTGGCCGAGCTCATTGAGCCGTGAGGAAATGGGGTAACCCATCACCGCTAGGTTGACATACAATGCCTCATAGTCCAAAGAAGAAGTAAAGTTCCCGACGCTGTAATTGGACATGTATTTATGCCTTAAAACAAAGGAACTAAAGAATCGCTTGAATACTTCCAGTCTCGACAAGCCACTGTAATTGATATCCCAGTTGGGCATCGGGAATTTCAAGAATGGATTGGTACGTACGGTGTTGGGGTCCTTGCCTCTGTAAGCAGCGAAGAAAGCGGCAATAAGAACATCCTGCGAGTTTTCGTTATATTCCCCACCGTTATTATTCTCCTGGTTGAGCCGGTCGCGTAAAATGCTCCTGTACTCCCTGAATTTATCGAACACTTCGGAGGTGTTATCCCTATTGGCCTTTTCAAAAGCCGTTTTGAAGGAGAGGAAGGACATACTAAACTGCCCGTTTCGGAGGGCACTTTGCGATACAAACTCACTTCCCACATTCTCGGGCCTATAAAACTCCTGATAAGCGTCCTGTCGGGTCAACTGGGCACTGATATTCATTTTAAAATCCCTAAAGGGCTCTAAACTGGTGTTCGCTGTAAACCTTTTGGCAATGGTTTGTTGAAAAGGTTGATTCTGCTCGGTACTCGTCGATATCCATCCGTTTTGAGCGGCCCTTACCTGGAAGTCACGATACTGCTGCCCGAGTACAAAGCCTAATCCTGGCGCCTGAACCTGGTCTAAACCAAAATATTTCGGGGCACGTAGATAACCAGGCAAGGAGGTGGTCTCCTCGACGGTATAGCTAAAGTTAATCCCTCTTACCGTCATCAGCAAGCGGGTAAGGCTTTTGGCAAGGTCGGTGGTCCGCATGTCCACTTCTTCCATGTCACCCGGACTCCTCGCAAAGTTTTTGCGACCTGCCGAAGGAGTGTTGGCAAATTTCAAATACTTGAGTTTATTATACAAGGCCACGAAGTCGACCCTACCCGTCACGCCTCGTTCGCGATTATTACTAATTATATTCCCAAAAAGCTCCCCATTGGAGTCGGTCAATCCGTAGGCATTGGCCTGAAACTGATACCCTACCGAATGCCGGTAATCGGCACTCATCCAATCCAGTATCGGGATCTGATCGAGCGGTAGACGGTACGTCAGATCTATATTTTGGTTATAATTCTTAATCCTCCCCAGTCTTTTAAAATTCGTCCATAGCGAATCCTTTTTCTGTTGACTGTCTATCTCCCCATAGGGCTCATCGATAATGGCGTTGGCCGTGGCCGAATACGTGAGGGTCATGTTACGGGTGAGGTTCCAGCCTAGGTCGTAGGCCCTATTGAACCAGAAATACTTTTCAAACATCGGCTGAATCCCATCGATGGTAAGGTCGGCACTACGTAGCTGGGTTTTCAAATACCGGCGATCCACATCGGCACGTAACGACACCATATTGGGCAGCGGGGTAAGATTAAAGTTTTTGATCCACTCGCCCCAACGGTCCGTAGTCTCCCAATTTTTAAAGGGCTCTATGGCTTTCGGTTGACTACTATAGGTATAGCTGATCCCTCCCTTATACATACGCTGGGTGTATTCCTGAGTCAGGATATTTCGGCGTCGGTCGTCGCTGAAGGCATAGGTAAAGGCAAAGTTCTCAAAATCATAAAAATGATTGACCGCCCCTGGTTTAGTTTTAACCTTTCGAACATTGGAGAAGTTAATCCCCCTTTTTGTCGAACTTTCTTCCACCATACGCCTATAGCCGTCACGCTCTTCCTGGGTGAACAGGTTATCCAAAGAAGTGCTCAATGGAGTGTCCGGATCTAAGGGGTCGAAATGTGGCCTTACCAACCGCCGGTCGTAACTGACAAACATGGGGATGCTAAAACCCCAGCTTTGAGGGAGGAGCTTATCGAGCGCCACATTGGACGATACCCCAAACTCGGTAGTTAGGTTTCTGGACCGCTCTCCAATACGCTGCTGAACGCTACCAAACCCGACGGTTTCGACCCTTCCCGATGCAGAGACGGTGGCAAAGTCGGCCAACTTAGCGTCCAACTGTGCTATAGCCGCCACCCCTCCTTGATCGTCGAAGCCCTCTACGTGCATCTCATCGACCCAGATACAGAAACTTTTGGAGGCTTGGTCGGCTGATTTTGTATTTCGTACGCCGATCATCATCACCTTTACGGCGCTAAGATCAGGATTTCCCACTACCGACAGCTTGTATTTGCCATCGCTGGTGGTAGTCGAATAGGGCAAGCTTTGATTATAATCCAACTGCTGGTTGCGCAGGGCCTTTACATTAATAAGGTCCGACAGGGCCAAGTTAATCTCATTGCTCTCAGGCCATATCTCCTCGGCGGTATTGGCCGACGGCAAAGTAGCCTGCAAGGCCGCAAGGTCTATTTCATAGTAGTTCTGGGTAAGGTCGGTTCCCAACCGTAGGAAAGCTCCCACCATACCACTTTCATCCTGCTCGTTTTGCATGTGAATATACATCCGCAGTCTTTTACGGAAGAGCAAGTCTAGATTGACATTTTTGTATACAGCCCTTGCGTCGCCATCTCTCAGGTTGGTCACACATACGCTCATAGATTGTTCGTTCAACAGCAAGGGGGGACGTTGGGTATTATCCTGATCCCGCGTCCATCCAGGAGGTAAAGTATATTGATACTTTCTGTCTGAACTCGTATTGGCCTGCCCATTTTCTTCAATACTGACCGTCCCGATCGTCAGATTAGCATCGTAAGGTTCGGGGACTTCGCCTAGCTCTGTATTGTCCAAATCGGCCGTATACTGACGGTACTGTTGGCCTACCATTTGCAGCTGCGCAAAACGTAGCACAACAGGCTGCTGGAACTCGGACAGATACATGCGGATAAACCGAATGGACTTAAAGCCATTGATGGCTCCAACGGTACCCGTAAATTCCTGTATAGGGACCCTAAAAAGATACCAATTCTGCCCATCCGTCACGGTTTTATCAACAATAAATCCGCTGCCCACCTCTAGTTGGTCGGGTCTCAGGGGAATTTCATATTCGTAATAAGCTTCGTTATCGTTGATGGTATTGTCCACGTTCATGTCCTCACCATCGGGTAGGTTGGTAGCGGCGGGGGTTACGCCAGCACCGCCTGTACTTTCGGGCGAGTTGTTTTCCATTCCCACATAGTTCTTATACCGCTCCAAGATTTTGGCATCGGCTTGGTCGAACTGATCTCCGAGAAAAAATTGGAAGTCATCGCCAGAGGGGTCGGCCAGGATACGATCCTTAGCCTCCTGGCTTAAGGTGGCGGGCAATTTATCTATAAAAGATTTAAAGAAAATGCGCTCTTCTTCGTTACTAAGTCCATCCAAACCCACATCTTGCTTGGCACGGGCACCCGACTCATTGCTAAAGGCATTGATCAGGTACTGCGATTTGGTAACATAGCCCCAGGCTGTAGAGTCAACATTGACCCCTACCACCTTGTCGACTAAGGGCAAGCCATTTTCAAAATTATAGCGCTCATCGGGGATTACGTCCTCCGAAATATCGCCAAGGTTAAAAACCAGTTTACCACCTGTGGTATTGGCCTTATTTTCGAAACCGTCGCGTACGATTCCCTTTTCGTCCTTGATAAAGGGATCGAGCATCCAAAATTCTATGTTCTCAATATTGGCATTATCGAAATCGTTGTCGGAGGTGATGGCCCTGGTCAAAGCCCCATAATTTTGGGTGGGATTTTTAAGCCTTCCATCTGGCTGCAAATCCGTATTATAATTGTACATCCCCCTCTCGCTAGGATAGTAAGCGATGTCCAGGATATTTTGAGGATAAGTTACCAAGCCAGCTATAGACCGGTTCGGAAATATCTCATTGGGAAGGAAGAGCCTTTCATAGAAATTCTCCCGGTCGGCTTCTGTGATATTGGCCGGGGGATTATACCCTCCACCTAAGCCTTGGTCGCCTCCAAAGATATTGTCGACCGTATACGCCGATATCTTCGCTCTTTTATAGGCATATTCGAGGTTATTAGCCGAACTCCCTACCCTGAACTTTTCGGGAACCGACCCAAGGCTCCATTTTTGCGGCTGCCTTGCCAAGTCATAGACGGTCCGAGTAGACTCGAAGTCATCGACCAAAGAGCGGTTATTTACGTCGTTACTCACTCCCGGAAAGAGTTTGGCAAACTCGGCCTTGAACCGGATAGACGACATCTCCTTGGTTTGGATCAGGGGTAGCTTATCTAACCACCTGGTCAGAAAGGGAACATCCTTCCTGTAATTGATATCGAAACCCAGCATGGTGTTATTGACGGGTTCATTCCCTATCGACACCCTTGTCAAAAATCCCGCCGTCCTTTCTTTGTACTTAATGGCCGTCATCCCCACACTTAAGTCCCGGTTGACCACATAGTCCAGGCGCGTTCCCACCAAGGTTCTAATTTGATTTTGGAACATATCGGGACGCTCATATTCGATCACGATTTCCCTACCCGAGTTCAGAACGCTAGAATTTATAATCTTTACCTGGCCGATTTGAGCCTCCACCAAATAGTCGGTACCGGCACTCAATGGCACCCCACCGGAGGTCACCGTCACCGACGACTCCAGCACGTTGAACGGCAACTGAACGGTGGTACCCGAACTAGACTGATACGATCCTTTCAAATAATACTTATTGCGCTCCGTAACCTGTTGCGCATCGATCATGGTTTTGTCGTAGAGTTCGTTGAACACATACTTGCTGCGAAACTGGTCCTCGCCAGCTGCAAATTTGCTAGAGAGCGTATTCCCAAAAGGCTCTAGAACCGGAAATATAATTTTCCCCGTTTTAGTGTCGACAGTTATGCCCTCGATAAAGTCAAAATTACCGTCGGGCTGCAGGTCGTTAACGGGATTGAGCCTATCGAGTCCCATTAGCCGTATTAATGGTAAGTTGGCAATGCTACTCTCTTGTAAATTGGGGTTATCTATTCCCGTCAGGTCATCCTTGTAAATAACCCGTAGCTGGAAGCCTTGTTTGTCCATCTGACCCGAACCCAACGAATAAATATTCTTCATCATCAGGTCCCACATGGGCAAATTGGTATTATTCCTGATCGTCGAAGACTTCAAGAGCTTAAGGGCGATCACCTCATCGTCCTGTCGGTTTTGATAATCCTCCGTGAGTTCCCCCACCTGATAGGCCCTTCCATTGAGGGTATATTCATAGGAAACCGCCAATATCTCGTCGTTTCTTAGGGCCGTGGTCAGCGATATGTACCCCAGCTGTGTATTATAGGTATAGTCCCTGTCAGCAACCAATTTCTTGGCACCACGCAGCAACTCATAATCCACCGTTTTCTCGAAGCCTAGGCCCGAGATGATCCTATTGGCGTTGTCTACCTGCCTGAATCCATCATTATTTTGTAAGGTATTATAGAGTCCATTGGTTTTATTGTCGACGGGCAAATTGGCCTGAATAGGCGCCAAATTGGCGTTACCTTTTCGATAAGGGTCCGGTTCCCCCATATCGGCGAAGGCCACCAAATTCCTTAATGACTCGGTGGTGGTGGTTCGGTTGGTAATGTATACCTCCAACCGGGTAATGGCCATCCCAGAGGTTATATTCGGAGTACTTTGCAGAGATTTCTCATAGTTATCCCTGAAATATTGTGAAAGAAAGAAGTTTCGGTTTTCGTCGTAAGTATCCGCCTTAATTTCAAACTCCCTACTCTGGGCACCTCCACGCAGCACCATACGCTCCTTGCTCGAACGTTGATTGGATGCCACGACACTAGCACTCAAGCGGCCAAATTGCAGGTCGGTACGAAGTCCAAAGAGGTTTTGAACACCGGGAATTAACTGGCTATTGATGGCCCAATTGATATTACCGGCTTCTATCTTACGTATAAAGCTTTCCTCTGGATTCTTATAATTTAACCGTATGGCATTCTCAAAATTAAAGTTGGCTTTGGTATCGAAGTTGGTTTGAAATCCCAGCTGATCACCAAGTTTGGCATCGAAATTAATATTGATCTGCTGATTAAAAACAAATTGGGTATTGCGTCGCTGACGAATAGGAATGGCCGGATTGTCCAAAAACTGATTCATAACCCCCAAATCCAGCGAAACGAAACCCGTAGGTTTGAAATTGATAAAATCGTCGCCCAATAGTTTGGTCAGGCCAGGGGGCACATCCAGCTTGGGCATTAGCCCCCGGGCTCCCATGGCACTCTTTCCGTCCTGCCGGGCAGCGTAGTCGCTCAACAGGCTTTTAAAGGCTCTTTTTTCTTGCAGCTCATCATACTCGTCGAGTTCCAAGAATACCGGTTTTTTGTATTCCAGGTCGCCCTTTCCCGTATTGATCACCTCCGACACCCCTAACTTCCCCGAGCTATCCATCAGGATGCGCGTAGAAATGGTTGCCGGGTCCTTTAGGTAGAGCGAAGACTGAGGCCGAGGTTCTATCAATTTATTGGCATAGTAATCCTGCAACCTATTTACCATTTGGGTATTGGTACGGCTCACACTCTTGGCTGAACTGTCAGGAATGGTATCCTCTACCATTACTAAGGAGGGCCTGGGCCTATTTTCAAGCGTCTCCACTTCCGATACTGCAGTGGCCAATAAAACCGAACTTGCCGAAAATGTAAGAACCTTAAAAAGTATAGAGTAAATTGTAGACGACAAAGCTAAATTTCTATTTTGAAAGGAAAATGGTATAACTAAAACTCCTTGAACTCAATATCAATCCAATGCAATATTCAAATATTGTTAGAAAATTCCGAGATACAAACTTACCGTAGAGCGAGTTTTATCAGCTGCTCTACGGTTATAGCGCTACCTTCCTTTTTAAGGATCGCATCCAGACTCTTTTCGGCAGTAGCTTTGGGTATACCAAGAGTCACCAATGCGGCAAGGGCCTCAGACCTCACACTCGCCTGAGGCGTTGAAGCAGTCCCTGACGACGCACCCTGTAAGAACTCCTTCCGCATTTTATCTTTCAGTTCCAGAATTACCCTCTGGGCCGTTTTGAGCCCAATTCCCTTAATGGATTGGATCAGGCGGAGATCTTCTTCGGCAATCCCTTTCATAATTTCCTCATAAGAAAGAGAGGAGAGCATCACCAGCGCTGTAGCCGGCCCAATACCGGACACACTCACCAGTTCCAAGAACAGGTGTTTTTCTTGCTCTTCAGCAAAACCATAGAGGATATGGGCATCCTCGCGGATATTAAGATAAGTTACCAGCTTGCATTTATTTCCCAACTCTGGCATAGCCGAAAACGTTTGCAAGGAAATCCGTAATTCGTAGCCGATCCCATTTACATCCAGAATGGTATAAGCAGGGTCCTTATGGGCAACCGTTCCGTTAATGTAAGCAATCATAAATTCTTATTAGCATGTGTAATTCGAGGTAAGTCCTAGCCTGAAATCAATAATTTTTGACCTGGCTTGATGGCATTCCCTTCTATGTTATTGGTTTTCTTCAATATTTCTACTTGCAAGCCATAGCGCTGCGAAATCGTCCATAGGGTATCCCCCCGTTGTACTGTATAATACTGTTGGCTCCGATTGGCTGCTTTCGCACCCTCCTTTTCGACTTTGGTGGCAGCAACTTGCTCCCTAACCTGCGTGTAAACAATCAGTTTCTGACCTTTGAGAATCAGGGAGCGTCTTAGCTTATTCCATTTTTTAAGATCGGATACCGATACGTTGTATTTAGTGGAAATAGACCCCAAGTTCTCTCCACTACGAACCAGGTGTGTCAATTTTTTATTAACCAGCTTGGTAGTGGTAGTCGTTTCGGCAACCGTTGCCACTTCCACGGTGGGTTCGTCCACTGCTGCTACAGGCTCGGTTTTGACCGCCTTATTCTCAGCAGCAGCCACCACTTTCACTTTCTCTACCTCCTTCACTTGGCGGTGGTACACCAAGGCTTGACCCGTCCGAATGGTACTACCACGCATATGGTTCCATTTCTTCAGTTCCGACACGCCCACGCCATATCGACGCGCTATTACCGATAAAGTCTCCCCTCTACGAACCCGATGCGTCGATTTTTGGGTAATAAGCTTGGTAATTGTCTGATAAGTATTCCCTTGTGCATCGGTAGTTTGACGGGTGCTGAGCACGTCGACCGAACCCACCTGTGCTATCATACCATCAGTAGCGCCCATTTTTCCGGAACAAGAGTCCATAATGGCCACCCTATTGTTTTTGAGGTAGGTATAGTGCATACTAGGTACTTTCAGAATAAAATTCCGAGTAGAAGCCGGAAGGCTCGTTTTTACCAGCTGGGGGTTCAGTTTATTTAAGACTTCCAAATCCACTCCACTATGCCTACAAAATGCCACCAAGTCGATAGCACCGTTCAGCTGAATGGTATCACTGGGAATTACAAATTCTAGATTTTCGGGAAACACACCGTGGTCATTGCCATAATTCATCATGTAGTTGATGGCTACAAACTGGGGTACATACGATCGTGTTTCACGGGGAAGGGAGTTGTAGATGGTCCAAAAGGTAGTACCACCCGAACGGCGCATGGCTCTTTTCACATTTCCAGGACCCGTGTTATAGGAGGCCAGGGCCATTTCCCAATCACCAAAAATTCGGTACAACTGCTTTAAATACTTACATGCCGCTTCGGTAGATTTGACAGGATCGAAGCGTTCATCGACGTAGCCATCCTGCTTCAGTCCAAACTCCCTGCCTGTAGCAGGCATAAATTGCCACAAACCACCAGCTTTAGCCCTCGAAATGATCCGAGGATTCAACCCTGACTCTATCATGGACAAATATTTCAGCTCTTCGGGAAGTCCGTGCTCCTTCAAAAGTTTTTCGAACATAGGAAAAAACAAAGCCTTACGTTCCATCATAGAGCGGGTGAAGGAACTCCTTTTATATATAAAAAACTCTACAAATTCGTGAGAGGCCTCATGATAGCGCAAGGGAATAGACTTCTCTAACTTTGAGAAACGCTCCTTCAGCAGCTCAGAGTCAATGGAGGGCTGCGTACCTATTTCTTCAATTTCAGGCATAGCTTCCAAGGCGATTTCATCAGCAACCGCCGCTATCCCAAGAGTATCCTGGTCGTCTACCTCCACATGTTGAGGAATCTCCGCCACCACATCTACACACCACATTCCTGTTATCAGGGCAACTGACCAAAATATTTTCTTTGAAATCTTCATTAGTAAATTTCTTTTGAAGTTTAATCTTTTCTTATTAGGACTATCTTTTCAATAAACGACTGAGTATGTGTTTGTTATTTCGTAGCGTACCCTCCCCCTACCCGTTTCAGCACGCTACCTTGGGGACTTCCATGGGCCATTTGGCACAAAATTATATATATAGGTGTATAGAACTTTAAACGTCCAAGGTTCCGGCAGCTAGCTTGCTAAGTTGATTAGCGAAGGCCAACATATCGGCTTCCTTCAAGTTAGGAGCCATTATTTGCACCCCTATAGGCATTCCATCGGCGTCTTCTCCATTGGGGATGGCGATGGCCGGGAACCCCACTACATTGGCGTGTACCGTAAAAACATCGGCCAGAAACATCTGCATAGGATCGGCGGTTTTCTCCCCTATCTTAAAGGCTGTTGAAGGAGTAACCGGCGAAATAAAGAAATCATAGTCTTTAAAAAAGGCTTCGGTTTCATCACGCACCATCCTTCTAACGCTTTGCGCTTTGGTATAGTATGCGTCATAATAATTAGCACTTAAAACGAAAGTTCCCAATAGGATACGACGCCTTACCTCCGCACCAAAACCTTCCGTCCTCGATTTTTTATAAAGGCTTTCTAGATCTACCGCGTCGGCACTTCTATGCCCATACCGTACCCCATCGAAACGGGAAAGATTGGAACTGGCTTCGGCAGTAGTGAGGATATAATACGTGGGCAGTAAGTGTTTCAGGGTCTGCATTTGCACGGATTCTACCTGGTGTCCCTCCTCCTTCAATCGATGGAGCAAGGCCAAGGTATTGTCGCGAATAGCGGGATCCAAAGCTGGATTATCCACCATATCCTGCATATAACCTATTCTATATTTCTTTTGGGTATGTAGCGTCGCTGAATAGGCCGGTACTGGAGCCGAAGAGGCCGTACTATCGAACTCGTCACTGCCAGCCATCACTTCCAAAAGTATAGCGGCATCCTCCACCGATTTGGTAATGGGTCCTATACAATCGAATGAAGAGGCATAGGCAATAAGTCCCCAGCGGGACACCCTTCCATAAGATGGCTTCAATCCTACTACTCCACAAAAGGCCGCCGGTTGCCGTACCGATCCGCCGGTATCGGTGCCCAACGAGGCATGGCACAAGCCCGCCTGTACGGCTACAGCCGAACCTCCCGAAGAGCCCCCTGGAACTTTATTATTGTCTTTTGCATTGAGTACGGGACCAAAAGAGGAATTCTCGTTGGAAGATCCCATTGCAAATTCATCGCAGTTTTGCCTACCTATAATAATGGCGTCCTCATCCACGAGCCTTTGGACGGCTGTAGCGGTGTACGGAGCTATATAGGAGTTCAATATCTGACTCCCGGCTTGTACGGCATGCCCTTTCCAAGAAAGTACGTCTTTGATTCCTACCACCATGCCGGCGAGTTTACCAGCCGTGCCTGCCTTAATTTTGGCATCCACCAATAGGGCCGTTTCTTTGGCTTCTTGCTGGTATACTTCTACAAACGCATTCAGGTGGCTATGGGCCTCTATCCGATCGAGGTAATGATTGACTAGTTCAACACAAGAAATTACTCCTACACTTAAATCCTTCTGAATTTCAGTTAACCTCAGATACTCTTTCAAAGTTAAAATTATTGAGGGGTTACAAACAAAGAATCAGAGCCATTTAAATGTGCTTAAACGGCTCTGCTATATGATTCATTAAAAATGATGAAAGGACTATTTGGGGTCCTCCATGCTTTTTTCGATATTCTCCTTAACGTCTTTGGTAGCGTTCTTAAACTCATTGATACCTTGACCCAATCCACGCATCAATTCAGGGATTTTTTTCGCTCCAAAGAATAAAAGAACAAATAAGGCTACCAGAAAAACTTCCTGTCCTCCCAAACCCATAAATGCCAAAACGGTTGCTGATTCCATAACTGTATTTTAATTTTTATGTTCACAAATTTAATTATTCTTTTTCAACAATTTAAGTGATTGCCCGACTTTATCCAATTTTAATCGTTTTTTCATTCTTCTCCCATTCACTAAATTTCATAATCTCATCGCTCATATTCTTCACCAGCCACAGGATAAGGGCCAGATCGTCGGTTAATCCCAAAACAGGAAGAAAGTCGGGCACTAGGTCCACCGGCGACACAAAATAGATCAACACGGCTACTATGGATACCATACTCCGCCACGACACATCACGATAATCGCCCTTGGCATAGGCCTTCACCATTCTCGAAAGCAGTTGCAAGTGTATCTTCACTTCCGAAAGGTTATTTCTAAAATTACCAGTACTTAGTTTTTTGGCCACATTAGCCACCAAGCTCAACAACCTAGAAGAATTACCAGCATAGGCCCCTGCTCGCTTCTGAGCTTGTTTAAAAAAAACGGATTTTAAGATTCTGTTCAATAAGGAATCGTCTGCCATCAGTCAGTATTTAAAAATTTGTTATTGGCAATATAACTAATTAGATACGTAAATAATTGCAATATGGACGTCTTGCTTTCACTTTTTATATAAAAAATTGGCCGCAATATGGTTTTAACAAATTATGTATTCTAAATTTAAGGCCAAATGTGAAATACAATTTTCTAAATCATTAAAACCGTTATTATATGAAGATCACCGTCGTAGGAGCTGGTGCTGTTGGTGCTACCACCGCAGATAATATTATTCGTCGCGAACTGGCAGAAGAAGTTGTATTACTGGATATAAAAGAGGGAGTTAGTGAGGGAAAGTCCTTAGACATGTACCAAACAGCCGCCTTATTGGGCTTTAATACCAAGCCCATTGGTTCTACTAATGACTATGAAAAAACGAAAGGATCGGATGTGGTGGTCATCACTTCGGGCCTTCCCCGCAAGCCAGGCATGACCCGTGAGGAGCTCATTGGGATTAACGCCGGTATTGTGAAAAGTGTCACTGAAAATCTTTTAAAATATTCACCTAAGGCTATCGTTATCGTGGTTTCTAACCCCATGGATACCATGACCTATATGGCTTTTAAAGAATCGGGTATCCCCAAAAAACGCCTGATAGGGATGGGAGGAGCCCTCGACAGCGCTCGCTTCAAAACCTACCTGGCATTGGCCATGGATGTATCGCCTTTGGATATCCACGGGATGGTAATCGGCGGCCATGGCGACACCACCATGATCCCCCTTACCCGTCTAGCTACTTATAACGGGATGCCTGTAAGCCGCTTCCTGTCTTCTGAAAAATTGGAAAAAGTGGCCGCCGACACGATGGTGGGTGGAGCCACCCTCACCAAGCTCATCGGAACATCGGCCTGGTATGCACCAGGTGCCGCCGTGATGATGCTGGTAGAAAGCATCGTTCGCAATCAGAAACGTGTGGTTCCTTGTAGCGTCTACCTCAACGGTGAATATGGCCAAAAAGACATCTGTATGGGTGTTCCCGTAGTATTGGGCCGCAATGGCTGGGAGAAAATCATTAGCCTACGTCTTAGTGACGCTGAAAAAGCGGCCTTCGAAAAATCGGCCGAGGCAGTTCGTGCCATGAACGGAGCGCTCAATTTATCATAAGGGTAACCATACTTGGTAAAAATACCGAAGCCGGCTTCAATTTGAAGCCGGCTTTTTTTGTCCTTTTTCTATATAACAATCCTATTCTGAACCAAAACACCTACAAACCAAGGAAATATTGTACAATCATACATCAAAATAGTATAAATTCTATTGTTTTCCACCTAAAATATATGCATATTACGGTAATCGAATACAATCATTCGGTTACATAATTAAATATTCATCATATCCATCAAAGACTAAAATTTATGAAGAAATTACTATTCTCATTAGGGCTATCCCTCTTGGCCACCATTGCTTGGTCCCAAGGAATCAGCGGCCAAATAATCGACGCCACAGATCGCTCTCCCCTTCCTGGGGTATCGGTCGTAGTCAATGGCACCACCACGGGCACCATTACCGATTCGGAGGGTCGCTACAACCTGGACCTCTCCACTGGGAGCTACCAACTGACCATCAGTTTTGTAGGCTATAGTTCGCAGGTGATCAAGGTGACAATCCCCGGGCAATCGGTTTTTAATATTGAACTGAGCCAAAGTTCGGCCATCCTCGATGAAATCGTCGTAACGGGTTCTCGGGCCGGAGGAAGGGTCAAAACGGAGAGTCCAGTCCCTGTCGACGTCATAGGAATCGCCCAAATGACTACCCAAGTCCCACAAAACAACTTGAACCAAATCCTGAATGTGGTGGCCCCGTCCTTTACCTCCAACACCTCCACAGTGGCCGATGGAACCGACCATATCGATCCCGCTCAACTTCGCGGACTGGGACCCGACCAGGTGCTAGTACTCCTAAACGGCAAAAGACGCCATACCTCCTCCTTGGTGAACGTAAATGGTACCCCAGGACGAGGCTCGGTGGGCACCGACCTAAACGCCATCCCCGCCTATGCCATCGAAAGGATTGAGGTCCTCCGCGACGGTGCCTCTGCTCAGTACGGCTCCGATGCCATTGCCGGTATTATTAATGTAAAAATGAAAGAAAGCACTGGAAAACTGAATCTATCCTTATATGGCGGTGGTAACAGTTCCCAAGGCTCCAACAACCATACCGGTGGCCTAGATGGCGAAAACTTCCAGCTTGACGCCAACTATGGAGTACGCATCGGCAAAAAAGGCTTTATTAACCTTACGGCATCGGGACTGATGCGTAAGCCTACCTACCGTGCCGACTTTGCCACGGGAAGTATTTTTAATGCCTATAATGCTATTGAGTACCGCACCCAGCAGAACGGGGGCAATGTGGGCGGCTTGGTTTCCAATATGGCGGCTATTAAGGCGGGAGCTCAACAAGTGAGCTACTTGGATCCTAGTACCCAAGCCGCCATCGTAGACGCCAGTAGTATCAGCGATCTTCAGAAAATATTGAACCTTGACGTCACGGATCATGAGCTGGAATACAGAGGACTACAAAGGAGTGATTTTAACATGCGCATCGGTCAATCGCAACTAAAAAGTGTTCAGTTTTTTGCCAATGCCGGCTTACCTATTAACGATAACCACGAACTTTATGCCTTTGGAGGCTATGGCCTCAGAAAGGGAAATGCCGCAGGATTTTACCGCCGACCCAATCAGTCGAGAACCTATACCGGTATTTTTATCAACGGCTTCCTACCCGAAATCCATTCCGACGTCATCGATGTTTCGGCAGCCGCTGGTATTCGGGGTAAGCTAGGAGAATTCTCTTATGACCTTAGCAATACATTTGGATCCAACACCTTCAATTATGGAGTCGAAAATACGATCAATGCTACCCTGCTTGAAAACTCCCCCACCAGCTTCGACGCCGGGGGCCTCAACTTTAAGCAGAATACCATTAACCTTGACCTAAACCGTAAATTCGATTTTATGCACGGTTTTAACCTGGCTTTCGGAGCAGAGGCTCGTTTCGAATCGTACGGCATCAAGGCTGGAGCCCTCAACTCCTACACCCGCTACGACATCAATGGCGTCCCCATCGATGCCAATAATCAGGATGGGACCATCCCTACCGATTTTTTTGGGAATGCCCGGCCCGGCGGAGCGCAGGTATTTCCTGGTTTTAGTGTAAAAAATGAAACCGATACCGAGGATGCCAACCGGCAAAGCGTAGCAGCTTACTTAGACACCGAGCTGGACGTTACCGAACAGTGGCTGATTGGAGCCGCATTGCGTTTTGAAAACTATTCCGATTTTGGAAATACCACCAACTTTAAAGTGGCCACCCGTTATAAAGTCGCACGGAATTTCAATATCAGGGGGGCTATCTCCACAGGCTTTCGGGCCCCATCATTGGCTCAAAAGTATTTCAACTCCACTTCCACACAATTTGTAGGTGGGATACCCTACGAAGTGGGAACCTTCACCAATGCCTCCAATGCAGCTAAATTGCTAGGTATCCCCGAGCTAAAACAAGAAGAATCCAGAAGCTTTAGCGCGGGCTTCACCGCCAAAATCCCGAGTGCCAACCTCACTATTACCGCCGATGGGTACTTCATCCAAATCGACGACAGGGTGGTGCTTACCGACCAGTTTTCGCGTCCTGCTGTGGGCAACACTAGCTCAGCCATTCAGTTGCAGCAACTCTTCGATCAGGCCAATGCCACCGCAGCAACCTTCTTCTCTAATGCCATCGACACCGAGTCCAAAGGTATCGACTTGGTAATCTCCCATCAGGCCAGCTTCGAAAACGGCGCCACCCTGAAGACAGACCTTGCCGGGACGGTAAGTCAAACCAAGCAAGTGGGCGCTATTAAAGCATCAGCTATTCTGGCCGAAAACCAACAAGTAAATCGCTACTTTTCGGAGGCCTCGAGAGTCTATTTGCAGGAGGCAGTACCCCGGGTAAAATTTAATTGGAGCCACACCCTGACGGCCGATAAGTTCGATCTGTTTGTACGCAATGCCTACTTTGGAAAAGTTACCGATCCCAACACCGTCGACGTCAATGGGGATGGCTATATCGGCGCCATTATCGTGGAAGGCCAAGCCGTTGAAAACGAACACCCGGTATGGGGTGGACGGCTCATCACCGACCTCTCTGTAGGTTACCAAGTCAGCAAAATATTGAAAGTGGTGGTAGGTGCCAACAATCTTTTTGATATTTACCCCGAAAGAAATTACAACCCCACCTCCGCCAAAAGGCCTTCGGCGGTGGTCGATGGTAAAATAGTGTATACCAATCCAGCTACCACCGTCGACCTATCCAATTCCAATCAGTTTGTGTATTCCAGAAATACCTCACAATTTGGGATGAATGGCCGGCTTCTTTTCGCTCGACTTAACTTTTCTTTTTAAATAGGACTATTATCACAACAAAGGAGGCTATCGCAATACTGCAATAGCCTCCCTGCTTATACAACCTCATATTAAAAGTTTCTCAAATCGAGATTTGATATTGTAACACCCAGGAGCCTTTTCGGCCATTGCGTTTCAGGTAATTCGGGTCGCGATCGTTGACATAGGTCGGCCTACTTTCGTAATTCAACGAAAACTTACTCCCATGCCCCTTCACTAACCAATTGATTCCCACATTAAAAACGTCCATCCCCCCATGAATACGTTCGTAGTCGGCATATTGCAGGGAGGCATAAGGCATAAGCGTGCCTTGCTCACCCAATAGATCGTCCTTTAGCTTATAGCCAACTTGTGCATATACCACCTGTCCCGTACCAAACATCGGGAAAGCATTTCCTTGAGTCCCACTGACGCCAGCTATGGGCCGCTGGGTACCACTGGCCGGATTCATGATTCCGTTATATCGTAAATACCCTTTTCCATAATCGGTATAGAAATACCCCAAATATGCCGAGATAGCCGTACCCGTAGCCCGGTTGAAGGGCATATCGGCAAAAGCAGCCACCGACAGAAGCGTCAGGTTATTATAGACGGTATCCGATGCCACCGTCCGCCAGGTAGCGTTCTTTTGAGTAATAAACCCAGCCTCCAGATTAAGCACGCGTCTCTTTCCCAAATAAGTCCCCGTCATATATCCCGGCGTCGTCAACGACTCGGTATCTAAGAAATTATAGATCAATAACCCTTGAAACTGTTTCTTATGGTTCTTCTGAGCATATACCGAATGGGAGGTAATACCAGGGGCCACCTTTCCATTGGATTCTATAGGAAAAGGGTCAGTTACCGCCAATCGATAGTTCAAAGGCCCTATCTGTCCACGGGAATATACACTCAGTTTACGGTCAAACTGGTCGGTTTGCTCCACGGTTGCCTGAGCAAATACGGGTACATCCATGGTCATAATCGTCCCCACACTAGCCTGAGTGAATCGGGACAGGCCATTCACAACGGTGAGGCCTCCTCCAAAGCGCACAAAGCTATCCCCCTTTCGGTATGCCTCATATTCGCCAACTGCATCATGAAAAAAAGGCTGTACCTTTCGGTTTCCATCGGGATACCCGCTCATTTTATTGAAATTATTCATTCCAAACTGTGTATAAAAAAACACCCGATCGGTCAGTTGACCATACAACTGCACTCGGGTACGTCTAAGACCTATATCAAAGGTATTATTAGCAGGATCTTCGAGTACCGTCGTGCCCGGATTGTTCTCATTGAGCCTCAACCAGGTCTGATTCAAAAAGGTGGCTTTTATATAGTGCGAACCCGTCGAATTTAAAGGATACTGGATGTCACTCCTGGAATCTTGGTCTTTTTTTTCAACCTGCGCCATTAGTGCCGATGTACTTAAAAGACTAAAAAGAAGTACTTTTTTCATAAAGAAACGTTATTTTGACATCCTGTTGCGAATAGCGCACCGAATGCTTAATTAGTGGTTAAAAGTAAATTAAAAGATAGTTAAAAAGAGGGATTCTGTGAGTTTAAAGCCGTTTAGTAGTAAAATTCTAGGCCCAAGATGTTCGAAAATCCGCTCCCTTATTTGCCGATTTTCAAGCGAGACATTAGGAAATTACCCATCCAGCAGCCCGAAGTTAGATATGGAAGTCAAATTGACCAAAATAATTGTAACCCTTTTTCTAATATTCTTGACTCAAACTTTGGCTTGGGCTCAAGAAACCCCTCCTGTAACGAACTTTAGTCCGCAAGATTATAAGGCTCATAATCAAAATTGGGCCTTGGCCCAGTCAGATGACCGAACCATGTATGCCGCCAATTCCGATGGACTTCTAGCCTTCAATGGAGCGAATTGGAGAACATATCCATTTCCAGATGGGCAAATTGTCAGGACAGTACTCTGTGAAAACAAAGCGTATCGGTACAACAACCCCAAACTAACCCAAACGCAAAATAGGATTTATGTGGGTGGATTCGGGGAATTTGGTTATTGGACAAAAAGCAATAATGGAAACTTACTCTATAACTCCTTGAGCAAAAATAAGGACTTGGCCAGTTTAGCCACCGAGGAGATATGGCATATTGAGCGAACGCCTGAATATATCTATTTTCAATCTTTTTCTAGGATTTACCGGTACGATGGCCATAACATATTAGAAATCAAGGCTCCAGGCACCATTATGTTTATGCGGCAGGTGCACCAGCGGCTATTGGTTCCTATCATAGGAAAAGGGTTGTATGAACTTAAAGGCCAAAAGTTCCAACCCGTTGTGGGCACTGAACAGTTGAGTGCCAGTATCATTGCCACCATACTTCCCTTCGACGATCAGACTTTGCTCATATGCACCAACAAAAATGGCCTATTTTTATTAAAAGACGGTCTGTTAAGTCCATGGACTATCGCCGCCAACGGCATTTTTAAACAGAACCTGATCAACAAGGCCCTTATACTCCCCAACGACCGGGGAATCGCCATCGGAACCATTCAGAAAGGACTGTATATCCTGGATAAACAGGGACAAATAAAATTCCATATCCACAAATCTATTGGACTACAGAACAACACGGTGCTGGCCATGACGGTGGATCGCCACGGAGATCTTTGGCTGGGCCTCGACCAGGGTCTCGATCTTATTGGCCTGAGCTCCCCCCTACTCACTTATATGGCCAAAGGCAATCCCCTTGGCACAGCCTATTCGGCGGCACTTTGGGAAGGCTTTCTGTATGTAGGCACCAATAATGGCGTATTTAAAAAAAAATGGCCCTCTACCGATACCTTTAGCCCCGTGAAAGGCCTAGAGGGTCAGACCTGGAAACTATCGGTGGTAAAAGGGGCCCTGCTCTGCGGGCATAATGATGCGACGTACCAAATCACCAAGTCGGGCATTATAAAACTCTCCAACGTAACGGGGGGCTGGAACCTCCTATTGCTCGAACCCCGCAACCAACCCGCCCTCTTACTCCAAGGCTCTTACATAGGGTTGCATACTTATACCTATATGGGCGACAAAAAATGGGAATACGGCAAGCCCATTAAAAACATCCCCCCGATCCCTATTAAGTATATGGCCCGCGACAAGGAAGGGGGGCTATGGATCAGCCATGCCTATAAAGGGCTCTACTACGCCAAATTGAATGCTCAATTAGACTCTGCGGTGGTATGGAAATCGATCACTACCGACCACGGACTCCCCACGCTTTTCAATATCGAAATTCAAAATATTCAGGATACCATATATATCAAGTCGGGGAATGCCTTTTTCACCCCAGGACCCAGCCAAACCCTGATTCCCAGCCAAAGGTTTGCTAAAGCGGCTCAACCCTTTAAAATAAGGCCGGGTACAGGCGACGATTGGTTTACGATATTTAACAATAAGGTGCTCCTTCATAGGGCCCTTAAGGAACCCATCCCTTTCGACATCTCCTTAGTGGGCGACTATGAAACGATTATCCCTATCGACAAAAAGCGTTATCTGTTCTGTCTGAATGAAGGCTTCGCATTCTTCGAAGGCCAAGATAGCCCATCGGAAGGGTTCAATACGCTCCAAACGCGCATCACCCGCATCACCAACCTCGATAGCCTCAACCGTCACTATCCACTCGATCAAAAATCGACATTACCCCAATGGGCACGGTCTATCCGCATTGGCTTTGCCCTGCCGGTCTATGGCCGGAATATACAATACCAATACAGGCTGCTAGGACTTACCGATGGGTGGTCGGACTGGTCGAGCCTGTCTATGGCCGAATACACCAACTTGGCTGCAGGAGAATATCGCTTTGAGATCCGGAACAATATCAACCATATGGTTTCACGTTTCGATTTCGAAATTGCCGCCCATTGGTATGAGACCGTATGGGGGAAACTGTTTTTCGTAGCCCTCGGCTTTTTGTTACTCCTGGGCTTATTGTGGTTACAGGAAAGGCGTCTGCAACGCAACAGAATCAAACTATTGCTTCAGAAAGAAAAAGAGCTGGAGGACCAACAGAAGGAGAGTGAGCGGAAGTTTATTGAGCTACGAAACGAGAACTTGCAAAAAGAGCTCAAAAATAAAAGTCAAAAGCTTAGCAATATTGCCATCAATGTGGTCCGCAAAAACGAAATTCTAGAGGAAATCAGAGACGAATTACAAGAAGTCAAAAAAGATCTCGGGCAGCAGCTCCCTAACCTACACTACCAAAAGCTGCTCCATAGCATAGAGCGCAATGTGGCAGGTAAGGAAGATTGGGTACTGTTCGAGGAAAATTTCAACGAAGTTCACGACGAATTTTTTCAGCGCCTGCGTCAACGATACCCCAGCATCTCCCCTTCCGAGCTACGCCTCGCGGCCTGTCTGCGCATGAATCTTTCCACCAAGGAAATGGCTCCAGCCTTGGGGATTTCGATTCGCGGTGTGGAAATAAAGCGCTACAGACTCCGCAAAAAACTCGCGCTAGACCCCGATATTAATCTGGTCCAATATATGATGGACATTTAATACGTTCCGACGATTCCAAGATAATAGTACTATTAATACTCCTTTTATTGCATTATTCGCAGTGATGTAGTGGTGATGTAGTGCCAAATTTGCCCACAGGACCCGAAAGGAACTACATTTGAAAACAATTTATTCTTAAAAAAATTCTATCAATAAAATAATCACCAATGAAAACGATTTTACGACTGCTGGTCCTGATGCTGCTCGTCTGCCAAGGAGGGATGACCTGGGCACAGGGTATCGGCATATCAGGTAAGGTAACCGACGCCGACGGCATGGGGCTACCCGGGGTAAGTATTTTGGTAAAAGGAACCTCCACCGGCGTTCCTACCGACGTAGAGGGGAACTACAGCATACAAGCCCCCTCCAAAGATGCAGTTTTGGTTTTTTCGATGATCGGTATGACCCCACAAGAAATAACGGTGGGCAACCAGACCACCATTAACGTCATCCTCAAAGACGATGCGCGGGCATTGAACGAAGTGGTGGTGATTGGCTATGGAACGGCGAGCAAGCGGGACTTAACGGGCTCTATTGTCACCATTAAGGGTTCGGAAGTTTCCGACAAGCCCTCGGCCAACCCCATGAACGCCCTACAAGGAAAGGTGGCGGGACTCTCGGTGGTCAACTCGGGCCGCGCGGGCTCGGAGCCTGATATCCGAATCAGGGGTACCAACTCCATCAACGGCGTGAAGCCCGTTTATATCGTCGATGGTATCCTCAACGACAATATCAACTTCCTGAACCCTGCCGACATCGAATCGATAGAAGTCTTGAAGGATCCTTCATCGCTCGCCATTTTCGGGGTGCGTGGTGCCAACGGAGCCATAGCGATTACGACCAAAAAGGCCAAGGCCGGACAGCTCAACGTCAACTTCAACTCCTCGGTGGGTATCAAGCAGGTGGCCGACCGAGTTAGCCTAGCCGACGCCAGCCAGTTTAAGGAGCTCTATAATGAGCAGCTACAAAACCAGGGCAACGCCGCCTATGACTACACCAACTGGCAAGCCAATACCAACTGGCAGGATCAGATATTTCAGAATGCCCTGTTAAATTATAACAACATTAGCGTTTCCGGAGCTACCGAGAAAAACCGATTCTATATGGGTATCGGTACGGTGACCGAAGAGGGGCTGATCAAACATGAAAAATACAATAAGCTGACCATCAACTTCAATGATGAGCTTCAGGTCACTAAAGGACTAAAGTTCGGTGTTACCTTTAACGGGTACCGGGCCGTACCTCCCGTAAATAAAGGGGTGGGGTCGGCCATTTTAGCGGCACCCATCGCCCCTGTTACGGACCCCGCCAGTGGACTTTATCATACCCTCCCCGATTTTCAACGGGCACAGGTATACAATCCTTTGGTAGATGTTGAACTTCAAAAAGGAACCACGGTAGCCCGCGAATATAGGGCCGTAGGGAGTATTTATGGAGAATGGAACTTCTTGAAAGACCTTACTTTCCGTGCCTCTTTGTACGCCGATTATGGTTTTAATACCTCCCGTTCGTACCAGCCACTGATCACCGTGTACAATCCCGACATCGTAGGCACCGACAAAAGCGACCAATTGGTACGTCAAACATCGGTATCTCAAAGTCAAAATGTATACCCCAAGCTGCAACAAGACTACCTGCTTACCTACAAAAAATCATTTGGAGATCATGATTTAACGGTACTAGGTGGTGTTACTACTTACTATCGTGGGTTCGAAAGCACGGGCTCGACCATCCGCCAAGGGAGCAGCTTCCCCATTCCCAACGACCCCCGCTTTTGGTATACCGACAACGTAGGGGATGCTTCTACCCGTACAGGGTCGGGCTCGGCTTGGGAGTCGACTACCCTCTCCTATCTGGGACGGGTGTTATACAACTACCAAGGCAAATATTTGGTAAACGCTTCTTATCGTAAAGACGGTAGTTCCGCATTTTTGGGAAGCGGCCGTTGGCAGGACTTTGGGGCCGTGGGCCTTGGCTGGGTAGCCAGCGAAGAAGATTTCTTTAAGAACCAAAGTTTCTTCGACTACTTTAAGGTGAAAGGGTCCTTCGGGTTATTGGGTAACCAGAACATCGACGATCGGTATCGATATCCCGCTTATCCTACCCTTACGGCTGCCAACTCTGGTGTCTTTGGCGACAACATCGTATCGGCCCTGCAGCCCGAGTACATAGCCGACCCTAACCTACACTGGGAAAAGGTATTGGCCTCAGAAGTAGGCGTAGAATTCAACGCCTTCAAAAACCGCTTAACCGTCGACGCTAACTATTATAATAAACTCACCAAAGACATCCTGGTAATCGTACCCGGTATTGCGGGCACCATTCCTGGGCTATCCAACCTCGGTGAAGTAAGCAATAAAGGCCTTGAACTTTCGGCTACCTGGAATCAAAACCTATCCGACGACTTCTCCTTCTCGGTCAGTGGTAACCTAACCACCATCGACAATAAGGTCAAAAAGCTCTCATCCAAAGGCTACGATATCATCAGTGGAGCCTCCCGCACCACCGAAGGATACCCCATCGGGTACTTCTGGGGCTATGTGTCGGACGGTATCTACCAAAACGAGGTAGAATTTATCAAATCGCCTATCAGCACCATTGGCAACGTATCGCCGGGGGATATCAAATACAAAGATGTAAACGGCGACGGTATCATCTCTGAAGCCGACCGTACCATGATCGGAAACCCTACCCCCGACTTGACTTACGGTGCCTCTTTGTCGGCCAAGTACAAGGGTTTCGATGCAGGGATAGACTTTACGGGCGTTTATGGAAACGAAATATTCCGTCAATGGAACCGCAATACCTTCGCTCAGTTCAACTACCAAACCGAAAGGCTCGATCGCTGGAACGGAGAAGGAACTTCCAATTGGGAGCCTATCCTAAGCACTGCCCGCTCCAACAATTATCTGCCGTCCAACTACTGGATCGAAGATGGCAGCTTCTTTAGGATTCGTAACGTACAGTTAGGCTATAATTTCACAGCCGAGCAACTAAAAGCCTTAGGACTGAAGTCCCTACGGGTGTATGTAAATGCGCAAAACCTCAAGACCTTCACCAACAGCACCGGTTATACCCCCGAAATAGGTGGTAGCGCGACGGCATTTGGTGTAGACAATGGAACCTATCCCGTTCCCCGCATTTACACATTTGGTATAAATCTGAATTTCTAAAAAATTAAAATCTCTTTTTGACATGAAAAGTGTATTCATAAATAAGACCATTAAAGCCAGCATGGCAGCCGCAATAGGCTTGCTGGTAATGGCCGGATGTAGCGACTTCCTAGATCGCGAACCCCTGGGCCGTTATACAGAGCAAGACATCCCTGCAGGTTCCTTCGACAGCCAGGTATTTGGCGTGTATGCCAAGATGCGTGCCTTCGGAGTGGCGGCCATGCCCTTACTGGCTATTCACAACTTCCGCTCCGACGACGCCGACAAAGGCAGCTCTACCACCGATGGTATTGCCCAGGAAAACTTTTATGACAATTTCCAATATACCAAAGATGAGTGGTTGCTCAATAGCTACTGGGCCGACCATTATGCGCTAATCATCGCCGCCAATGCCGTAATTGCCGATATCGACTCCCTTGGGGCCGCCGACGCAGGAACGCTTATCAACAAGGCGGAAGCCAAAATGATGCGTGCCCATGCCTATTTCGATTTGGCCCGTACGTATGGCGACGTGCCTAAGATCGACTTTAAGGTAAGAGAGTCGGCCGAGGCCAATATAGCCAAAGCCCCCGTAGCCGAAATCTTTGCGCTAATCGATGCCGACCTTAACGAAGCCGCTGCCACACTTCCAGCCAGCTGGGAGTCGCAGTATATCGGCAGGCTAACTAGTGGAGCGGCTCAGGCCCTTCATGCCAAAACATACCTATGGCGCCAAAACTGGTCTGCTGCCTTGGCTTCCGCCAAGCAGGTGATCAACTCGGGCACCTATCGATTGGCTACCGACTATAGCAGCATTTTTAGGGAGACCGGGGAAAACAACTCCGAATCTATCTTTGAGATTCAGGCCTACTATTCGGTCACTCAAACCAACCTAGGATTAGAATATGCGATGCATCAGGGCGTACGTGGTTCTGGAGCCTGGGACTTGGGATGGGGATGGAACACCCCGAGCCAGGCACTAGCCGATGCTTTTGAAGAGGGCGACCCCCGTAAAGACGGCACGTTGCTATATGCGGGAAAGATAAACACCCCCTATAACGAAGCCGTACCGGCCGCCACTGCCAGCATACCACGACCTTATTGGAACAAAAAGACATATACCAATCCTGCCCTACGCGAATCGACCGGAAGCCGCTTTGGGCGCTGGATGAACCTACGGGTGATCCGCTACGCCGATGTGCTACTCATGGCCGCCGAAGCCGCCAATGAGATAGGTGGTGAACAAAATACCACCGATGCACTCGCATGGCTGGAGCAAGTTAGGGGTCGGGCACGTGGCAATAATACCGCCATTTTGCCCAAAATTACGACTACCGACCCTGCGAAACTAAGGACGGCCATTCAACAAGAACGCCGCGTAGAGCTGGGTATGGAAAACGAACGGTTCTTCGACCTCGTACGCTGGGGACTCGCTCAAGAGGTACTGCATGCCGCCGGCAAAACGGGCTACCAACCAAGAAATCGGTACTTACCCATCCCTCAGCCCGAAATCGACAAGTCGGGTGGTGTGCTCATCCAGAACCCCGAATACTGATCTTAAGCTATTGTAAGAACGAATATAACGTCCTGAAAAGATGAAAAAAATAATCTTAAAAGTAGGCATCTTAAGCATATTGGCTTTGACGTTCGCCTGCCAAAATTTTGAAAGACCCGAAATGATGCTGGTCTCCACCGACGACCCGGCCTTTAACGGTCCTTTGCAACGCTACTGGGCCTTCGAAGGCGTGGCTACCGACAGTATTTGGGGGAGCCGAGCCATAGCCCAAGGGGTTTCCTACGTCGATGGTATCAACGGAAAAGCCCTAAAAGGCTCTAAGACCGCCCAACTCGAATACGCTTCTGCGGGTAAACTAGCCAGTATGGAAAGCTTTACCTTCGCTTTCTGGATGAACACCGCCAAGCACGACGGAGGCGCTCAGAGCGTATTTATGCTTCCAAATACGGAGGATTTCTGGGGCAATGCATTTATGCTTATTGAAGGCAGCACCGCCAAAAATGACTCGATGCTGGTCAAATTCAACTTTGCCGGCAACTGGATCACTTTCGATGGGGTCAACAAAGCCAACGGCCTCAACAAATGGCCCGATGCCTATAATAAATGGAAACATGTGGCCTTTACCTATGATGCCGCTACTTCCAAATTTGCCACCTACGTCGACGGTACCAAGCTAAGCCTGGATGCCTCCGTAACCGACCGTACCAAAGATGGGAAGCCTTTAGGTGCGCTCAAAATGAGCAACGTCTCTAAATTTGTTTTGGGCGCCTACCAGCAACATGTGGGCATTAAGGCCCCAGCCGACGGTTGGATGTTACATTATACCGGCCTGCTCGACCAATTTAGGGTTTATACCACTGCCCTAACCGAGGCAGAGGTAAAGGAGCTTTACAATAATAAAAAATAATTCAATCTGCTAACGATGGCGTGTCGACACTGGTCGACACGCCATGCCCTGCGGGCTCCATTCCTGCAGGTTAGCCTCCTATCGCCATGAACTTTCGCCAGCTTATTGTTCCCCTTCTTGTCCTTGTTTTGGGATGCACTAACGACGAGGTCGATCAGGCAGATAAACCAACGCCTTTTACCCTCAACCAAACCCTGGTCGATGGCCAAAATAGTGGGTTCAATTATGTGGGCCTGGGGAGCCAACCAGTCATTAGCCTGCGTTTTTCAACCAAACTCGATGCGGCTACCTTACAGGCCAGCATCCGCTTAGAAGATGCCGAAGGGAGCCCGGTGGCCGTTACCTCCAACCTCACCGGAGGGGACAGTACCGTGTTGATCAGCCCGACCAACCCCTTACCACAGCTCTCTGCCTACACCCTTAACGTCGACAGATCGTTGCTATCGAGGGCAGGAGGTTCCTTACAAGTCCCCGTTCAACTGTCCCTAAAAACGGCGGTGGACCTAGCCGACAAGTTTCCACGGATATCCGATGAAGCCTTGCTAGAGCTCGTACAAAAACAAACCTTTAAATATTTCTGGGATTTTGGCCACCCTGTCAGTGGGCTAGCGCGGGAACGCAACAGCTCTGGCGACGTGGTGACTACGGGGGGAAGCGGTTTCGGTATCATGACCATCCCCGTGGCGGTGGAGCGGAAGTTTATCACCCGTTCGCAAGCCCTAGAACGGATGCAGCGTATCGTAGGATTCCTCAAGGACCAGGCCGCTACTTTCCACGGGGCCTTCCCCCACTGGCTCAATGGAAATACTGGAAAAGTAATAGCCTTTAGTACCAAAGACGACGGGGCCGATCTGGTAGAAACCTCCTTCCTGATCCAGGGCCTACTCACAGCCAGGCAGTACTTTGCCGAAGACAACCCTGCCGAAGCACAGCTCCGAGAGGATATCAATCATATATGGCATGCCGTAGAATGGGATTGGTTTCAAAAAGGTGGCGAATCGGTGCTTTACTGGCATTGGAGCCCCCAGTATCAGTGGGAAATGAACCATCCGATTGCCGGATGGAACGAAAGCCTGATTACCTATGTACTCGCCGCGGCCTCACCTACCCATCCCATCGGTGCCGACGCTTATCATCAAGGCTGGGCACGAAATGGCGCCATGGCCAACGGAAAATACTATTACGACGTCCTATTGCCACTAGGCGAAGGTAACGGTGGGCCGCTGTTCTTCGCCCATTACTCCTTTTTGGGACTCAATCCAAAGGGCCTTAAGGACCGCTATGCCGATTATTTCGAGCAAAATACCAACCATACCCGCATTAACCGGGCTTACTGCTTGGCCAATCCCGGGGGATATGCGGGATACAGTGGCAACAGCTGGGGACTTACAGCCAGCGATATCCCCAATGGTTATACGGCCAGCTCGCCCAATAACGATCGGGGGGTGATAGCCCCTACTGCCGCCATCGCCTCCATGCCCTACATGCCTCAGGCCTCTATGCAGGCCCTCAGGTATTATTACTATGTCCTGGGCGACAAGTTATGGGGCGAATATGGCTTCCACGACGCCTTTAGCATCCACGAACTGTGGTTTGCCGATTCGTATTTGGCCATAGACCAAGGGCCGATCATTATCATGATCGAGAACCAACGGACCGGCCTACTTTGGAAGCTCTTTATGAGTGCTCCTGAAGTCACCGATGGCCTCCACAGGCTAGACATTACCAGCAACCCTTATTAAAAAGAAAAAATAACCTTTCATGATCTCCTTAGCTATGAAACGCTTTTCAATTTTATTGTTCCTATGCCTACTGGGCTTTTTGCCCAGTGAGGCGCAAAAGAAAAAGAACAGCCCATCCAAGGCTCCTACCTTCAATCCGGCGGACCGGCCCAAAAACCTTTCCGACGACGAACTATTGGAGTTGGTTCAAAAACAAACTTTCCGATACTTCTGGGATCTGGGACACCCCGTGAGCGGGCTGGCCCTGGAGCGTAGCAATGTCGCCTTCGACTATGGCGGGGAAGTTACCACCATTGGGGGCACTGGCTTCGGTATAATGGCTATGGTGGTGGCAGCGGAGCGGCAGTGGCACCCCCGCGACAGCGTCGCCAACCGGCTCTTAAAAATGGTCCGGTTTTTGTCTAAAGCCGACCATTACCATGGTATATTCCCCCACTGGCTCAACGGAGCTACGGGTAAGACTATCCCTTTTAGCCGTAAAGACGACGGGGGCGACCTAGTAGAATCGTCCTTTCTTTTCCAGGGCTTGCTAACCGCCCAGCAGTATTTTGATGGTAAAAACCCGGTGGAGTCCGAACTCAGAAACCGCATAGCAGGACTATGGAACGATGCCGAATGGGACTGGTATACCCAGGGATCCAAAAACCAACTCTATTGGCATTGGAGCCCCAACCAGGGCTGGGCCATGAACTTCGAACTCCGCGGATATAACGAAGCCCTGATCACCCACGTGCTGGCTGCTTCTGCCCCTCGCTACCCCGTTACCGCCGAAGTCTACCATAAATGTTGGGCGCAGAGCAACCATTTCAGCAATGGAAAAGAGTATTATGGCATAGAACTACCCCTGGGCTACCCTGCCGGTGGCCCCTTGTTCTTCGCTCATTACTCCTTCCTAGGCCTAGACCCACGTGGCCTCAGCGACCGCTACGCCGACTATTGGAAACAAAACGTAAACCATACCCGTATCAACCATGCGCATTGCGTGGCCAACCCAGGCAACTTTAAGGGCTATGGAGAGAAAAGCTGGGGGCTAACCGCCAGCGATACCTATAATGGCTATAATGCCCACTCGCCTACTAACGACTTTGGCACCATCACCCCTACCGCCGCCCTGTCGTCTTTCCCGTATACGCCCGCCGAATCGATGAAGGCACTGCGGTACTTCTATGTAGAAAAGGGAGACCAGCTCTGGAGTGAATACGGCTTTGTAGATGCCTTTAACGAAACTCAAAACTGGTATGCCAACTCCCATTTGGCCATCGACCAAGGGCCCATTATCGTGATGATCGAAAACTACCGGACCGGCCTACTTTGGGACCTGTTTATGAAAAACCCCGATGTACAAAAAGGCCTAAAGAAACTAGGATTCGAAAGCAATCCTAAAAAATAAACTTCACTTCAACACAAACGATCGGGGCCGTCTCTTACTGAGGCGGTCTCTTTTTTTTTTGGGGGGGGTATATGGATGCTGCTTGTATCCCATATCCCTCCACTTACCAATAAGTAAATATTTCTACTTTATATAGGAATAAACCAGAAAAGTAATTAACTTTTATTAAGCTAACAACAGTATGTAATCCTAACTTTTTGTATCATGAAAACACAAAAATTTGGGCGCATCAGTGTTATACTCCTGCCGCTCACGCAGTATCTATTCATTCCAATTTTGCTGGTATTATTACCTTCCTGCGAAAAAAGCTTGGATAGGGTTGCCGTTACGGAGCCAGACGGATCTTCTTCCGCCCGACTGAGCCAAGAAGCCTTGGTCAGTATTTCCTATGAAGTAGAATCATTTTCTGTTAGGCAGCTAGCCAAACAAACCAGAGCACTTAATGACAAAGGATTATCCGACTTTGCCGAAATTGGTGCTCAACCGCATTTGGATAGGACATCCATTGATTTACAAATTTTTAAAGATGGAAGTTATAGAATGACGACCGTCCGATTAGAACCTACGAGAAAGCACTTGTTGCCAGAATCTCTCAACAAAAAATATGAACGTTATAAGGCTGGTCCATACAAAACAGTTTCCAACAACGGATCACTTACGTTTTATGATGAAGAAGGGAATGAGATTGGTCGGCATCAGTTAAAGTCAAATCCATATACTGATCTGGTTAGGCAAATAAAAGCTGCGAAACCGAACGAAATAAATAAGATCGCCAATGGGGTAATGGGTAATCCACTGATCAACGAAGTCGAAATCAACCAGGTAGCTTCGGAAAAAAAAGCGAAGATTCAAAGACAGGGGAATATTACCCGATTTGAATTTGAACATCAGGATGAATCAGACAAAGCAGTGCCCAATAAATTAATCACCCAAGTTTATGACTTTAAGGCGAACCGGCTTTTGGAAACGAGCATGTTTGCGAAGGATTCAAAAAAGCTCCTGATGCGATCTGTGTTGTTTTATGATCAGGTCGATAAGGGTAATAGGGTAAACCGAACTTTGAATGAAAGTTACAGCACGGACTTAGTTTCCGGAGTAGAGACGAGACATTATAGAGAGGATTTTTATTCGAATATGGAGGTCGTCGTCAATAGGTGACCAACAACCTATTCTATAAACTAAATAAAAAAACTATGAAAAATTTAAACAAATTCTGGTTTTTACTTCTGTTTTTGTATGCTTCTATTTCCCTTGCACAACAACGTGGAGTAGATTGGATACATGGCATGGGAGGCGATGCCACATCTTTGGAAGAAGTGGCTAATTATTATCAAAATGTGCAAAATCGTCCCATTATTTCGCCCACAAGGCATTCTTACGTTACGAATAATGGTGTTTTAGCCATGGCATCCGGAGTTCAAGGGTTAACTGGTGGAGCAAATCGTATAGCCATAAGCCATAGTATGGGAGGAGTAGCAGTTAGGCAGGTTGATATTTGGAATCAAGGACAATGGAGCGGAATCGTTACAATGGGAGCTCCATTGAGAGGGGCTAGGATTGCAAATTCTGCTCAAAACGGTACTTCTGTCAATTTTATCAACAATGCAATTTACCAAATGATGAAAGGACCAAATGCCGGAACTTCCATGACATCCCTGGTACCTGGGTTTGGCATCCGAATTGCACAAGGCAATACTCTGCTTAATGAGGTAATATACTCCGTAAATGTGGGTCAGCTGGCGACTCAAACCATTATGAACCAGGTTGGCCTAGTCGGTCAAACGGCAACTGATTTAGCACAAGGTTCTGGCTATATGACGGGCATTGCCGGCACCCACACTAACACACCCAAAATTTTCATTTGGGGTAGCGAAACAGATCCAATTTTTTGGCGGACGATGGGCAGCATGGACGGGCATGGAGATGAATGGGGACGTGTTATTTCGAGAGATATTTACGGATTATATAAGTTTATTTCAGATGCGGAATACGTCCATCAGGTATTATATCCTTGGTCTCTTTTAATTCATGGAAACCGTGGTGACGCTTGGAAAGCGGGATACCAATGGGTGGATACTGGAGCAAATGACGGTTGGAGAAACGTAATTGGGGCAAAATATACCGAAACAGGTTCCTATATCAATCGGATCATCACCTGTGACTCTTATGGATGGCAGCAATGCTACGCCTCCAACCCTCCTCCAGGCTATTGCGAAAACGTAGCCTGTGCCAGGGAAGAGACCGTCTACTTTGCCATCTACCACGACGAACCCAGCGATGGAATCGTACCTGCATCCTCTCAACGAAATGATAATGGAGGATGGTGGGGATTCCCACTAGAAGCTCCCGGGGTTAATCATAGGGAAATGCGGAATGCTGAAAAAATCAGCTCTTCACTCAGCTGGGTACTTGACGGAGGAACGAATGAAAATATATTTAGAATTCGATAAGGTTATGACGCGAAAACTAATACTCCCTTTTTTTGTACAATTATCGGTGCTACTCTTATCTTGTAGCCCCAATAAGGTACAAACTAAATACGATCACGAAGGGGTTGTAACTCAACTTCCATATCTCTGGAGATCTTCAATTAGCGACGGAACGGTAGGAACGAAACTATACCTAGGTTACACAATTAAGGATAATTCCATATTATGCGAAATAAAACAAAAGTCGACTATCTCAGATCCCAATTGGGAATCTTCAATTGCATTAAAAAGCGTAAAAACCGGTAAGGATATATGGATATGGAACGATTTATTTGACAAGGAATTAATCCGCACCCTAAATGATGATATCGTTATAGAAAATGACAAAATATGGATTCATGATCTGATGGCTGATTACTGTATCGACGCACGGGATGGAAAAACAATTTGGAAAACCCTGCGCACTTTTCCCTCATATTCAGAGGCTTGTAATATTGGTGACCAATACTTCTTTGCGGCAAATGGAATACAGTCCTCACTGCATGAAAAACGAGCAGACAGTTTCTTTAGATATCTTATAAATGGCAAGGGATTTATTGAAATTGGGCAACCTTTGTATTCAGACAGATACAAGAGTAGTAATAACAACTATTTTGGTAGTATAAAGAACATAACGGCATTTTCAAGAGATAAATCTGATTTTTTAGTAGTTCCATTTGTAGAACAAGGGCCAGCTACTGGCTCATCAGCCAACTATAATCCTATTCAAACATTCTATGGGCTATTCAACATAACAGAAGGAGTTTGGATATATGAAAGAATACCGCTTAGTGAAAAAGAAGAAGGGGGAATTATGGGAATCAAGCCTATTATACAAGGTGACAAAGTCTATCTCACATCGGCGGCCTACGTATATTGTTTTAATGTTTTAAACGGTGAACAAATATGGAAAAAAAAACTAACTAATGATTTTAGTGCCGTTCTGGACATGATTTTGGCAGAAGACAAGTTGCTCCTTAATCTATTTAATGCCAAACTCTATTGTGTGGATGCCCAAACGGGAAAACTGTTATGGACGCAAAAATCCAGTGGCATATCCGGCGATCTGTACCACCAAAATGGCGTCGTTTACTGGATACCATTAGGCAATCTTAGAGCAGTAGATCTGGAGACTGGAAAATTACTATGGAATTTAGATACTATTGAGCGCGAATCAGTCAAGTCTAACAAATCGGAATGGCACGGTTTCGTTACCGGTATCCCCGGCAAAAACGGAGAAAAAGGGAAGATCTTCGCTACTTCGGATCATTATTTGTATTGCTTTGAGGCGATTAGGTAGCGAAACAAGCTTTCTTATCGCATAAAAGGGATTCTGTGATAGACATTGATAGAGAAGCATCGGATAGGTCCGTAAATGCTACCCTCCTCCAGGCTATTGCGATAACGTGGCCTGTGCCAGGGAAGAGACCGTCTACATCTACCACGACGAACCCAGCGATGGAATCGTACCTGCATCCTCTCAACGAAATGATAATGGAGGATGGTGGGGATATAAACTGGAAGCTCCCGGGGTAAATCATAGGGAGATGAGGACAGTAGATAGGATATCTCCTTCCTTGAATTGGGTTCTAAACGGAGGTTATGAAGCATCATACTTTTCAATTCAATAGAAATGTCCATTTCTTTTAGAATCATCTACATACTTTCCTTCTGCTTGCTCTTTGCATGCAAGCAGAAGGAAATAAACACCCAAAAAATCGATGGTGTAGTGACTCAACTTTCCTATATATGGAAGTCATCCATCAGTTCAACAGACCGAATTGGAGCAGACTTTTATAGGGGATATGTGGTTAATGGACACGGTGTGCTTTGTTCATTTAAGTCCTGGTCTAATGGGCAAGGTTCCACACGGCAATCCTATCTGGTACTAAAAAATGTGGAAAATGGTAAGGATATTTGGAAATGGGATGCGTTAGTTAATAAGCGTTTTACACGTCCTCTTAAAAATAACGTTGTAATCCATAAGAACAATCTCTGGATACATGATGGCTATTCTGACTATTGCCTAAATGCCACGACGGGTCAAAGTGTATTCCAATTCACCAAGGATTTTTCAACAATTGCTGGAATTACTTCCATAGAAGACCAAATTTACTTTGTAGCAAACGGTCGTAACGCCAATCAAAAAGAGCAATTCGCTGACTCTTTTTACCAGTTAAATACAGTTGGATCAGGATTCACAGAAATGGACCAACCACCCTACAACCAGGAATATTCATACTACAACCAATCAGGGTACTACATTGGCAGCATGATGAACCTAACCGCATTTAGGCATCATGAAACCGATTACTTGGTAGTGCCATATATGGAAATGGGTCCACCTTCAGTGGTGAATCCGGCAAAAAAAACCAACAGAACTTTCTTTGGCCTGTATAATCTAAGCGATAGAAAATGGGCATTTGACCGTATCTCGATAAGCTTTCCTGATGAAATTGTGACCCAAAGTAATGTTCCAATTGTCTATGACAATTCTGTTATACTTTCTTGTGGTCCATTTGTTTATGCCTTTGAACTCTTTACAGGTAAGAGAAAATGGGAACGTAGATTGACCAACGCCCCAACTTCTCCAATCGATATGCTATTAGCCAATAATGTCCTTATAGTAAATATGGGTGATGCGTTATTATACGGTGTAGATGTTTCAACTGGAAAAGTATTATGGACGCAAAAATCAAGTGGTATCTCAAGCGATTTGTACCATCAAAATGGCGTCGTTTATTGGATACCCAGCAAGAATCTAAGAGCCGTCGACTTGGAAACTGGCAAGCTCTTATGGGATATGCCTTCTATCGACCAGGTACAAGAACCTGGGAGCGAATCAGTCTGGTGGGGTTTCGTTACCGGTATCCCCGGCAAAAACGGGGAAAAAGGAAAGATCTTCGCTACTTCGGATCATTATTTGTATTGCTTTGAGGCGATTAGGTAGATACGATTTGACGAACCCAAAACGACAACCTAATCGGCCAGTGGCGGACCCTAAAGCAACCTTACTATAAATTAGTAGAACTAATTAGATTTCCTTCTATTCCATTTAGTAAGTTTTTGGCAAAACCAATTATAATTTTGATTAAATTTAATATTCCCAATGAACCTTATCATTGGACAAGGGCCTTTTTTCTGGCTTTTATAATAGGCCCGCTCCACCGTTAAACGGCCTTTCAACGATGAAAACACTTACAAAAATTCTTCTGAGCCTGATCCTACTGCTTAGCTGGTCTTGCAGCAAAGACGAGGCAGTATTGCCCGAGGGCTATTCTGCTAACATCAGAGGAATCATTTCCCCTGATATTTTCTCCAAATTGACCAATACGGGAATGAAATTTAATCCTGGCACTAACCCACCAGACCTAAGTGGTATTTATGTACTCAATCCCTTTGTGTTGGTGGCCGACTGGGATCCCAACGACCAGTCGGATGTAGGGACCGTATGCAGCTGCAATGCCGTTGTCCGGTTTACCAACCAGAGTGCTAATAAGCAATCTATCCATGTAGACCTCAAGTTGGGTACTGGGAGTAATTTTACTTGGAATGGTTACCTCTCTGGCGAAGGGAACAAGTTCACCTTTTTTGTCGACTGGAATGGAACTTTCGATGGAGAGCCTGCCCAATTTGTCACCGTTATTTCCGGCGAGATTTCGGCGAGTGGGTTGCTCAATTACTACGACGCCGCCTATATTAAAGGAAAAGGGTCCAACTCTCCCAATGTGTTGGTAGGCGAATTTCGGATTCGCTTCGATCATGACGGATTCTCCGAACCCACAATGGTTTTTTAATGCGAACCGCATTTCCCACCCTATAGCCCCTTGACCAGTCGGGTTACCAGTGAGTTTCCCAGTGGGGCCAGGGGCGATGCCCCACCCAATATACCAGAAAGAAATATCGGCTTGCAGCTCCATGCTCAAGCACATGCATCGTAATTCCCAAAAAGGTTGTAACTTATTCTTAAATTGCACTATTTAGCAGCCCGATTGCATTCAAAACCTTGCCGATATGAAAAAAGGAACAACCTTACAACGAGCCCTTTGGGCAGCCTTTTTGGCCTTAATAGGCCTAAGTCAGCCTGTAGCCGCCCAGATGTGGAAGGCCATGGAACCCGAAACCCTTCCTATAAAAAGGCATGAAAATGCCATGGCAGAAGTCAATGGCAAACTGTACCTAATAGGCGGACGGGGGGTAAAGGCCGTTAATCAGTACGACCCTAAAAAGGACAGTTGGTCTACACTGGTAGAAACACCCTTGGAGATGAGTCATTTTCAAGCTGTTACCTATAAAGATGAAATATGGGTTCTCGGTGCCTTTACGGGCTCCTATCCCCATGAAGTCCCTATCCCCAATGTTTATATTTTTAACCCCAGCAGCAACAGCTGGCGACAAGGCCCTGAAATACCTCAAGATCGGCGTAGGGGCGCCGCGGGCGCTTTTACCCATAACGGCAAAATATATTTGGCTTGTGGCATTCAGGATGGTCACTGGGACGGGCAGGTGGCTTGGTTGGACGAATACGATCCTAAAACAAATACCTGGACCAAACTTAGCGATGCCCCCCGCCCAAGGGATCATGTGCAGGTAGCCCTGCTCAACAATAAACTGTACGTGGCTGGAGGGCGACTTTCTAGTGCCAAAACCAAGGACACCTTCACCCTAACAGTCAAAGAAGTGGACGTTTACGACTTTGACAAAGGCACTTGGAGTACCCTGGCAGAAGAAAACAATATTCCTACCCCAAGGGCAGGCTGCACGGCCGTTGCCTATAAAAACAAAATACTGGTTATTGGGGGTGAAAGCGGGGCACAAACACAGGCCCATGCCGAAGTAGAGGCCTTTAATCCCAAAACCAACCAATGGGAGAAACTCCCCTCCTTACACCAGGGGCGCCATGGTACCCAGGCGGTCTTTCTCAACAAGAAGGTGTATATCAGTGCCGGATCGGCCAACAGAGGAGGAGGCCCCGAGCTCAATGACCTGGAGGTCCTCGTAAAATAATAACCCCTCATTTCATTTACTTACATTCGATGTTCCGATTACTCAGTCTGTTTTTAGTTTTACTCATCACCATTCCTACTTTTGCTCAGAAGCGCTCCTTCACCAGAGCCGATACCCTCCGGGGAGCCATCACAGCCGAAAGAGCCTGGTGGGACTTGACGTACTATCATTTAAGCGTTACCCCCAACCCCCAGGACAGTACCCTGCAAGGAAGCAACCTGGTAGGTTACACCCCCGTGGCGGCGGGCCAACGTATGCAAATAGACCTGCAAGAGCCTATGCAGATAGACCAGGTGACGCAGCATGGTAAACCGCTAACCTTCGCCAGGGAAGGCAATGCCTATTGGATTACCCTGGAGGAAAAACAACAGCTAGGCCAGCCCGACAGCCTGCTAATCCGCTATTCGGGCCGGCCCCGACTGGCCAAAAATCCGCCCTGGGATGGAGGGGTACAATGGAAAATCGACGCCAACGGCCTGCCCTATATCGCTACCTCCTGCCAAGGCCTGGGCGCCAGCGTATGGTGGCCCTGCAAAGACCATATGTACGACGAGGCCGACAGCATGCGCATCAGCATTCGGGCGCCCAAAGGCGTATCCGATGTTTCGAATGGACAGCTCGAGAGTACCACCACCCATACCGACGGGAGTCGTACCTTCACCTGGGTGGTTCGCAACCCCATCAACAATTATGGGGTCAATATGAACATAGCAGATTATGTTAGCTGGGAGGAAGTGTATGACGGCGAAAAGGGCCTCCTAAAGCTTGGCTATTACGCACGTAGGGAAGACGAAGAAAAAGCCAGAAAACAGTACCAGCAAGTCCCTCAAATGTTGAAGGCCTTCGAACATTGGTTTGGCCCCTACCCATTTTACGAAGATGGATACAAGATCGTCCAGGTGCCTTATTTGGGTATGGAACACCAGAGCTCGGTGACCTATGGCAACCAATTTGCCAATGGATACTTGGGGCGCGACTTATCTAAAACCGGCTGGGGGCTTAAGTGGGACTTTATCATCGTCCACGAGAGCGGCCACGAATGGTTCGCCAACAACATCACCTATCGTGATGCTGCCGATATGTGGATACACGAGAGTTTTACCAATTACTCCGAATCCCTCTATACCGAATACTATTATGGCAAGGAGGCCGGTGCCGACTACGTGATAGGGACCCGTGCCAACATCGCCAACGATATTCCCATTATAGGGGTTTACGGAGTCAATCAAGAAGGATCCAAGGACATGTATTACAAGGGAGGGAATATGCTGCATACCATCCGCCAGTTGGTAGCTAACGACCAAAAATGGCGGCAGATCCTTAGAGGTTTGAATCAGGAGTTTTACCATCAGACGGTTACCAGCGCCCAGATCGAAAACTATGTAAGCCAAAAGTCCGGCATGGACCTTAGCAAGGTATTCGACCAATATCTGCGCGATATCCGTATCCCTACACTGGAATACCGGCCTGTACGTAAAGGCTATGAATACCGATGGACCCAGGCCGTAGATGGCTTTGAAATGCCTATTAAGATACAACTGGGCGGCAAAACTAAATCCCTTAGGCCAACCAGCTATTGGAAAAAAGTAAAGGGCAGCGGTGCCCTCACCGTCGACAGAAATTATTATGTACGCAGCAAGGAGGTGTAGCAGTACGGACGGCCTTAACGACTAGGATTCACCCCCATTTATCTTTGCCAGGACCAAGATTCCGGCGGCCCCGTTTACGTTTCGTAGCCAAGGGTTTAAGCTGGGAGCGAAGTATATGATATCACGCAAAGAAAATCATCCATATGAACAGTAGTATTGGCCAGATCCTTTAACACAACCGGGACATGGGTAGCTACCAAAAAGGAAGTCTAGTTTTTAAGCGGAAAGAGCATTTTGAAAGTTTATGAAGATCGTTGATATCCATAGAATATGATTAAGTAATCACCTATTTTTAAAGTAACAAATATGATTAATAATCATTATACTGGATCCAATTATCGAGCATATAGCCGATATTAAAGTAGTGGTATGTTTCGATGCGACACTTGCTATGCTATAACCTTCCTTTATAAAAAGGTAAATAATTATTCTAATAATGGCGCCTATCACCAATCCAAGTGCTAGGATATATAGTTTATTTTTCCTGGGTATTAAATGCATTATTATAAAATTAAAGGTTCTTCTCATCCCAGCACAGAGCCCAGTTTTTGAGCGGAAAGGGCAGTTCTATAAGTCAATCTGACCTTTCGCACCTGACAGCCTCCTAATTCGCCTAGGCTTTCTATTAAAAAACACATTTTGCTGATTTAAGTTGACCTAATAAATACTAGTCGGAGCCGTTTAAAATCTTTTTGGCCAATAAGATTATAAGTATAAAATTTATAATAATACAAGCCAGCCAAAACCAACTATTGTCCCCTCCTACTTTTCTAAAAAGAAATAATCCAAAAAACATCAACAGGCCCATATATATGCCCTTTGCTGTATTAGAGTTTAACAATTTCATAAGGGTTGCAAGTAATTATATGCTTATCATTTTCAAGTAGAGTATAACTTTAAACCAAAAGGCAGAGCTTACATATAAGCCTGCCTCCTAGTAATTTAATAAAATCCAGTATGACCACAATCAGCCCATGCCCAGGCGGTTGCCAATCCTGCCACGACTAAAAATCCAATACCAAATGAAAAAGTACCAGCGGCAATTCCGAATCCAGCAACTATAGTCGAACCCATGGAAACTCCAGCTGAAGATGCACAGCTTCCGCCTCCTATTATTATTTCCAACTTTTCAATATTTAATTTTTCCATTTTAATTGCTTTTAAGATTAATTAGTATCCACATCCATTACCATACCTTAAAGCTAATCCAATAGCCAAAGTCACACCTCCAACAATTTGCAATCCAGGTATTACAATTGCCCCTGCTCCAAATGCGTAAAGAGCATTTAAGGTGTAATCGCAAGCCCAATCTCCACCAATAGTTTCCTCAATTCTATCCACTTCTAATTTTTTCATATATCTCCAAATTTTAAAATCCTCCTAACAATATCATTAGGTATTCCAAATATAAAGCGTCCCACTGCACTGAGAATGCAGTGGGGAAAATAATTAAAAATATTTTTCTGAAAATACACGAGACATAGCTTGTGTGTTTATTTTGAATGAGTTATCATTTAGTAATTGACAGATGCCGCTGCTAAGTTTCTTTTGGGAAGCAGCCAACTCCAGTTTAATACCCAGCCCATGGTAAACTACCCTGGCTGCCGTTCCATTTTGATCCCATTTATTGTTTAGTGGAAAGAGCAACATGGGCACGCCCAATGAAATGGACTCAAAAACAGATCCATTTCCCGAATGGGTCAAGAATAGGTCGGCATGTTTTAATATGTAAAGCTGTGGTGCAAATTCCAGTATTAAAATATTTTGGAAACTCCCACTAAGTACCACTTTTACATCCTTAGGAATAACCAATATGAGCCTGTATTGGTCCTCCTTGCCCACTAAGTGGTAAATGTTTTGAAAAAACGAATCTGCTTTTTGCGTTCCATGTTTCAAGTGCGTACTCAGCACGGTACCCAAAGAACAATAAATGAGTTTTTGGCCTTTTGAGTCTTTGACAAAATTTTCCAGGTTCTTGTCAATTTCCTCATCCCGGCTCAAATCAACCATGGGTGCCAAATATTTCTGCCAAGATTTTAAGCTTTGCTCCGGAAAATCCAGCTCTTGTGGTACCAGAAACCATTCTTCCACATGATCAAAAGCAGGGTTGTATGTTTTTTTTGTATTGATGCGGTGCTTTGCAGGAATGTCCAATTCCTTAAATTTACGCTTGAGCTGGTTCAGGTTACTTTTTCCAAGGTATTTTATATTTTCCCAGAGCTGCTTCAAGTAATGTTTTCGATAATATTTAATCCAAAGCTTACTGCCATCTTTCCCCGGGAATGCAAAGGTATTGGGTGGAGGAACCAAGGCATGCTCATACATTGGAAATTTGGTTTGCAAAAAAACCAGCCTCGTGTTACTCGTTAATAAAGGGTGTAGCACCACAAAGTCGGAATAGTTGAAGTGGTCGAGGAATATGATACTCGGTTTGAGCTCGGCCAGCATTCGTTGTAAATCTTGATGCCTTGAGTGAAAAAGCTTTCCAGAGAATCGATCCAACAAACTCTCCAGCCACCTTTCTTCTTTATCTTCATGAATGAGCTCCTCAATGCCCGTGGCAAATGGGAGCGTACTTAATGCATAAAACTCAAAATTGTATTTTCTAACAAAGGGCATCATAATATGCAAGCCTGCATAGTATGCGACATAGCCCTTTTGCTGATATTCATATGCCAGCTTTATGGTTCTGTTGAGATGGCCTGCCAAATTGGGAAAAACGAAAACTACTGATTTAACATCCATTATCGTTAGGATAAAATTTGACAATACTATTTTTTGACTTTTCTAATCGTTAACCACCTATGGATATTATCTTAAAACAGGACTCATGTCATGGTTGGGCAAAGAACACTAGCACCCAAGGTCTAACCATTCTAGGGCAACTCCGATTCAGCAGATGGACGATAATGACCCTGTAAAAAAGAAATCAATTGAATAGCCCCCAACCTGTCAATAAACATCTCTCCATGGCCGCCTACTGGCGTCATAGTACCCCCAGCCTTTAGGTTTTCCTTTTTTGTTTCAGGCATTTTTTTAAAGCCAAAAACGAAACTCCCCTCCTCCCTATAGTAATACGACTTTTTTATGGTACAATAGGCGATGGGTACCCCCCAATCGTTAACGAGTTGATTGCGCAGATTGAACCAAGCTCTCTCACTCATACCTAGTTTTTTAGCCAATGTTTTCGGAGTACCGGTAGATTTAGTTTTTATTAAAAAATCTAAATGCTGTAATTTTCCAGAAATAGAATTCAACATAAGCAAAGACCAATTAGCTTTTAAATACACTATATTAATTTACAAAACATTCTACATTCCTATAGAAACAAACTACATAGTTAAGTAAACACAAGCCCAATAAACTAAAAATATCTTCTTAATCCAATACATCAATAGGATATTAGATACTTTTTTTATAAATATGTAGCACTAATAAGTGCTTTTCCTAGCTTGGTTCATTTGCGCTATAATCGGTCGCGCCCCCTATCTAAGTATTAAAAAATTCGGCATGAGGCCCATAAGGGCTTATACCCTTACCTTGTAAGTGGATATGGGTCGGAATACCTTCGCTAAAAAGAATTCTACAAAAAGGAAAGGTATAATTGATGCTTGACTGAATTTTAATTGTATTGATTAGGTTCCAAAAGTCTATCAGTCAATATTTACCCCAATTCACCCTATGAAACTATTCTATTTAATCACCATCCTTACGCTTGCGCTACTAACCCACTCCCAAGCCCAAACGTCCGTATACACATCGGGCCAGGAAGGGTACCAATCATTCAGAATCCCAGCGCTAATCGCCACCCCCAAAGGGGAGCTTTTGGCCTTTGCCGAAGGGAGGGTCGGCGGGAGTGGAGATTTTGGGAATATCGACATCGTGCTCAAGAGGAGCAGCGACGGAGGGAAGTCCTGGTCGGCATTAGAAGTAGTGGCCGAATATGATCTGCTACAAGCGGGGAACCCAGCTCCTGTTCTGGATCTGCTCGATCCATTATATCCCAAAGGCAGGCTGTTTCTGTTTTATAATACCGGCAACAACCATGAGGGAGAAGTACGCAAGGGCAAAGGACTCCGGGAGGCCTGGTACATTACCTCCACCGATATGGGACATAGCTGGTCGGCCCCCATGAACATTACCACCCAAGTACATAGGCCCAATCGGCCGGAAGTGAATGCCACCTATAACTTCCAGGAGGACTGGCGCAGCTATGCCAACACCCCCGGCCATGGCTTGCAAATAGGGACTGGCCCGTACAAGGGCAGAATATACATCGCCGCCAACCATTCGGCTGGTGCTCCCAAGTCCCATTCCGAAGACTATCAGGCGCATGGGTACTATTCCGACGACCACGGCAAGACCTTCCACCTCAGCGAAACCATTTCTTTCCTGGGCTCCAATGAGGCTACCGCGGCAGAACTCTCCAACGGCCGTTTGCTGTTTAACTCCAGAAATCAAAAGGGTGATATCAAAGCGAGGATCGTGGCCTATAGTCCCGATGGCGGTGCCAGCTGGGACAGCACCTATTTTGACATGAAGTTGCCCGACCCGGTATGCCAAGGAAGCCTCCTCAACTTAGGCAAGGTAAAAGGTAAAGCCGTGCTAGCCTTCGTCAATAATGACCATACCAGCCAACGCGATAACCTCACCTTGCGCATCAGTACCGACGAAGGCCAATCCTGGTCGCAGGGCACCGTGATCGACAAAGGCAATGGGCAACAAAAGGACTTTACCGCCTATGCCGATATTGCGGCAATGCGCAAGAAAAAGATAGGGGTATTATACGAAAGAGATGGGTACAAAAGTATTTCTTTTAAGGAGGTTGGCTGGAGGAAGCCTAATAGAATCAATCCCAACACTCCATAAGCAGCAAATCGCCCTGCTGAGCCCTGATGGTCACCAGACCGTCGCTTTCGGTCTCGTTGCTGTTGCCACTGCGGTAGCCCATCGTTAGGGTTTCCTGGTTCAGGTTATACCTCAGGCCAGTGGTACAAATACCCGATACCGTGCCTACCGGAATGAGCGAGATAGGGGTCCCGGCCACATACCATTTTTGAAAGGTGCCCGCCAGAGGGAAAATTTTGGAGTAGTCATCGAACATGACCAATTTGATTTGCCGCTTATAGCGTACCATATTGGTCATATTGGTAATGGCATGGTCGGCGCGGCGCCCGGTGGCCCATACGATATTGGCGGCAGGGAAGCCCCTGCCTATCAGGAAATCGATGGCCTTCTCCAGATCCGTCTTATCTTGATCGGGGGTATTGACGATCTCCAAGGGTTGTTGAGAAAGCCGAATGGCCTCAAAATCATGGTCCTTATCGAAGTCGCCTAGCCATACATCTACCTTGATACCCAGCTCCATAACCCGGTATATCGCCTGGTCCAAAACGACTACAAATGGACTCCATTCTAATAATTGACCCAATAACTCCTCTGAACAGGACGCGCCATTGGCAATAATTAAGGCGGGTTCTTGCTTCTCCCTGACGATATGATGCGACGACATGAATAATTACGAATGACTTTTAAAAAAGCCTGGCCCTGACAATCAAAAACTCAGACAATATATTACTACTACTTATTAGACAATACGCCTACATTTTGCTCATACTGGGAAACCTGTAGATGAAGTTGCGAAACTTCTCGATGAAGCTGACCCAATATGTAAGGCACCTCATTATTGGATTGCAATAGCTTCTGATAATATTCTTTAGCCTCCATGGTAAGGTTATGAAGGCTATCCAGCTTAGAATTTAGTGCTTCCTTTTCCCAATTTGTAGTCGTGTTTTCCATAATCTGATATTTTCAATTGATGACTTCTTAATAATATTAAGAAGAATTGATATCAATATCAAAACATAAATGTATTCTTTATAGAATTTCTACAGCCGGTGCAAAATAAATCCTATTCATCGATTCTTTTTTCCTAACCCATCTAAAACGACCGCTCCAATGATAATAGTACCCATCACCACCAGTTGGTAGTAGGAGGTAACGTTGAGCAGATCGAGTCCATTGCCGATGACGCCTATCAGCATGGCACCCATTAGGGTTCCCACCATGGTGCCAGTACCTCCGGAGGTACTCGTGCCCCCGATGATAGCCGCCGCAATGGCATCGAGCTCAAACCCTGCCCCGGCATTGGGCTGGCCTGTGGTCACTCTTGAGGTAAGCAGGATCCCCCCTAGGGCACATAACAGCCCACAAAGGGCGTAAACTTTTAGTTTGACCTTCCCCACATCGATTCCCGAAGCATGGGCAGCCTCTTCGTTGCCCCCTACCGCATAGATATACCGCCCCAAAATAGTTTTGTTGAGGATAAAATGGCAAATCAGAAAAGTGATGATCAGAGTAAGAATCGGGAAAGGGATGCCCCATACTGTTCCACCGCCAATAAAATTAAAGGAATCGGAAAGATTAGAAACCGGCCTACCCTTGCTCAAAATAAGGGCCAGGCCCCGACCTATGGTCATGGTGCCCAAGGTCACTATAAAAGGAGCTACCTTGGTCTTGGTTATCACCCAACCATTGAGTAGCCCTATGGCCAGGCCTGCTAAGAGGCCCATGCCCAAGGGCACCACCAAGGGATAGGTATCGGGATGGGCGAACATAGCCGAAGCTACCCCAGCCACGGCCACCATAGAGCCCAAAGACAGGTCGATCCCCCCCGAAATAATAACAAAGGTAACCCCAAAAGCCAACAGGGCATTGATAGAGACCTGGGTGCCTATTATCAACAAATTGGATCCTGAAAGGAAACCCGGTGTAAGGATAGACAGGACCACACAGACGATCATAAAGGCTAAAAATATCCCATATTGCCCGGTTTGGAAAGGCTTATAGTGACGTATATTTTCCATATATAGTTTTTGTATTTTTTTCTAAATGTGTTTGCAAGGTTTATAAAACGGCATGTTGCATGATCCGCTCTTCGCTGGCTTCGGCCCGGGACATCAAAGCCGTTTGTTTTCCTTTGGCCAATACGAGTATTCTGTCGCTCATGCCCAGTATTTCGGGTAGCTCCGAAGAAATCAGGAGAATGGCCTTTCCAGATTTTTTCAACTCATGAATCAACTTGTAAATTTCGAATTTGGCCCCTACGTCTACTCCCCGTGTCGGTTCGTCGAGTATTACTATATGCGGCTGGGTATTGAGCACCCTTCCCAGCACCACTTTTTGTTGGTTACCACCACTGAGCTCGCCTACGGGCTGCCGACCAGAGCTGGCCTTAATATGCAGATGCAGCAGGTTCTCCGCCATCACCTTTTCTTCTGACTTTTCGTTGACCGTCCCGCCTTTTCTATGTTGTTTTAAACTCGACAGGGTAAGGTTATTCTTAACTGACATACGGGGTATAAACCCGAAAGCCTTGCGGTCCTCACTTACATAACCGATCCCCTTGGCAATGGCCTCTTGGGGATTTTTCAGACGGGCGACCTCCCCGCCTATGCGTATTTCGCCCGCATGGGGACTATCCAAGCCACAGAGCACCCTGGCGAGCTCGGTCCTGCCTGCTCCCATGAGCCCGGCCAAGCCGAGCACCTCTCCCCCATGCAGTTCGAAATGAATATCCTCAAAGGCAGGGGCTCTGGTAAGCCCCTTTACGGCGAGGAGCTGCGCACCGATGGCCGTAGTCTCTTCCGGAAACAGCTGATCGATCGCTCTACCCACCATCAGGCTTACCAATCGATCCGTATCTAGGGCCTCGGCAGGGCCCCGGTGCACCATTTTACCGTCTCTTAACACGGCAATGCGGTCGGCGATCCGGAAGATCTCGTCCATTTTATGGGAGATATAAATAATGGCTACCCCCTGCCGCTTGAGCGCTTCGATAATGGCAAAGAGGGCCGCCACCTCCTTGTCAGAAATAGCAGAAGTGGGCTCGTCCATAATGATCACCCGGGCCTCTAAGGAAATGGCCTTGGCTATCTCCACCATTTGCACCTCCGCCACTGCCAGGTCCTTTAGCTTGGTGGTAGGCAATAGTCTTAGTCCTAGCTGGGCCAAGACTCCCTGGGCTTTTTGGTTAATGACCCGATCTTTCAGCCAAAACTTACCGGAGAAGGAACGCTCCCGCCCTAAAAATATATTCTGGGCGACGGTCAGTTCGGGCACTACTAGCATTTCTTGGTGAATCATGGCAATGGTCTTTTCCAAACCAGACTTTTGGGAATGTACCTCCTTGCCCAAAAATGAAATAGACCCAGAATCGGCTTTCAACAGGCCTATCAAAATCTTCATGAGTGTAGACTTCCCTGCACCATTCTCCCCCATCAGGGCCAACACTTCGCCCGGATACAGCTCCAGGTCCACTTGGTCGAGTACCTTGGTTCCATAAAATGACTTCGTAATCTGGTTGATCCTTACTATTGGTTCGGTCATAGCACCTATATGGTTCAAAAAAACACCCCTTTAGCCGATACGGAAAGTAAGGAGCTAAAAGGGTGAATATGGGTCAAAGAAAAATAACTATACTACTCAAAGAACATTAGCCCTTCCACTGCACGTCGGTATCCTTCCAGCTTCGGGTATTGGCCGAGTCGATCACCGCTTCGCATACTTTCTGCGTCTGCAAGGCGTCATAAAAAGTTGGATTACAAGGCTCTCCTGTGCCAAGACTTTCGAAGAAATCGGCCACCTGATGTACAAAAGAATGCTCATAACCGATGATGGTCCCTGGTATCCACCACCGCTTCATATAGGGCTGATCGGCATCGGTAATGAGAATAGAGCGCCAGCCGCGCACGATCGACTCGTCGGAATGGTCGAAATACTCCAGACGGTTCATATCGTGCAAGTCCCAACGAATAGAGGCATGCTCTCCGTTGATCTCCAGGGTATATAAGGCCTTATGCCCTCTGGCATAACGGGTAGACTCGAAGAGGCCCAGGGAGCCATTGTCGAAATGACAATGAAAGAGGCAGGCGTCGTCGATTCCTACTTTTTGCACCTCGCCAGTACCCTGGTGTACCCTTTCCTTGATAAAGGTTTCGGTCACTGCCGACACATCCTTGATGCCGCCGTTGAGCCACATGGCAGTATCGATACAGTGCGCCAGTAAGTCGCCGGTAACTCCAGAGCCAGCGGCATCTACATCGAGGCGCCAGGTGGCATCCCCCCCTTGAGGTACATCGGGACTGATGGTCCAGTCCTGCAAGAAATTGGCCCTGTAATGGAATATTCTCCCCAACTTACCGGAATCGATAATTTGCTTGGCCAATGTTACGGCTGGCACCCGGCGGTAATTGTACCACACGGTATTTTTCACCCCTGCCTTCTCGACGGCGTCGGTCATGGTTTGGGCTTCTTCCAGTGTACGTGCCAAGGGCTTCTCACATAAAATCATTTTTCCTGCCGCCGCCGCCGCCAGGGCGATTTCGGCATGGGTATTATTGGGCGTACAGATGTCCACCGCATCGATATCGTCACGGGCTATTACGGCCCGCCAATCGGTCTCGATAGACTCATACCCCCACTGATCGGCAAATTTTCGTACCTTTTCTTCGTTCCGAGAACATACCGCCTTCAGCACAGGGGTATACTCCAGCTCCGGAAAGAAATTGCGCATGCGGTTATATCCATTGGAATGCGTACGGCCCATAAGCCCCGTACCTATTAGTCCAATTCTGATTTCTTTTTTAGTTGACATTTTTGCTAAGTGTTTAGAAATAAATGAATAAACAAGAGCCCTTTTCACCAGGGCCTCTGTATATCTATTTTAGGCTTTCCAGCCGTGTGCATCCCGTACCTTGATCATCGCAGCCAGGATGTCGTTCCAGGTGTCGGGCTTGGTCATCACTTCATTGGGGAACATACATCCATCCCAACAGATATGATTAAAGCGCTTGGTAAGCTCGCCATTGCCGTCTCTGAGCCAGAAGCCCGCATGGTAGGCGATGTCTAGCTTACCATTCGGATCGGTAGCCAGGCAGTGACGGCCCGTTTTGTCATGCGATCCGGTACCATGTACGGTACCATCGTTTTGAGCCACGTGGAAGTCGATCGTCCAGGGACGTAGTGCATCGGTAAGGGTGCGTAGGCCAGCGTCTAAAGTCTCCCGGTCGTTCCAGTCAAAATCGAGCGGTAGTATCCGGTCTTCTGGGCGGTTATAGCCTAGCAGGTACAGCAAGGTATGCGACATATCGGCCTGGAAGCCAATATTCTTCCGATCTACCGCCTCTAAAGTATCGATCATGGTTTTCCAGCTTTGCATACCGCCCCAGCAAATCTCCCCTTCGGCAGCCAAGGACTCGCCATATTCTGCGGCTACGTCGCAGGCAGCGCGGAAGGTTTCGGCAATCAGCTTGGTATTTCCCGCCGGATCCTCAGCCCAGGCCTCTGGCTTACTAGCCGAGTCGATGCGCACCACCCCGTTGGGACGTACTCCTAGTTCTCTTAATTTACTAGCAAAACGTGCCGACTTCTTTACCATCTCTACGAATGTGGCCCGCTCTTCTTTACTCCCCATAGCAGGGCCACCCCAGATAGGCGCCACAACAGTACCGATCTCCAGGCCGAGGCCACTTACTTTATCGGCAAGCTTCTTGATGCCGTCGTCGCTCATATCGAGGTCGATATGCGGATCGAATAGCCCTATATCTACGCCGTCAAATTTAACACCATTCACTTCTGCTGCGGCCGTCGACTCTAGCATGGTATCCAAGGAGATTACCGGCTCCGAATCGGGCCCCTTACCTACTATTCCGGGCCAGGTGGCATTATGTAATTTTGGGAAATTATGATCAGACATCTTTATTAAGGTTTAAGGTGAACAATGTACCCGAGCCTTAGGCTCAGGGTCTTAGAAATCCACCGACCTCAGGTCAACCCTGAGATCGGAAACTTTGCTATATTCCTAATTTTATTCTAGAATCAAATCAGGATTCATCGGGCCAAAGTGCTTCAAGATCACGATCGGGTCGTTCGCCGATGGATTTACGATGGTAACCCCTTCTTTTGCCGCCTTTTCGGTAACAAAAAACTCATCGTTGGTCAATTGACCGTAGCGGATCAAAGCAGGCGTCTCGATATCCCAGTCTCCAAACTTACCATGGCCCTGCATCACGATCATGCCATAGGCAGCGGCGTCGGTAATGGTTACCGTTTGGCCGGGAAGGACCGTAAGTTCTTTGGCGCTAAAAGCTTCGTTTTTGTAGCAAATCCAATTTTCAACGTATCCCTTACTTTCCATTTCCGCTAGGTCCGATACCGGCTTAGGACGCATGAAACGGGTTTCCAAAATGTTAGGATTCACATTCAGATCCCAATCGATCACCTCCATCAGTTGATCGTAGTCGCCCATACGGTCCGCTGGGGTACCATTCCATAGCAGCTCATCGGGTATAATCGCCTCGTTGACCAATGATTGATACATGGCAAAGACGTCGGAAGCCTTTTGCGGCTCGTAAGTACATAGGCTACCAGGAGCATGTAACATCCCTGGAGGGACGTCCCATCCCGTTCCGGGCTCCAGGCGGAAAGCCTGAGAATAATTGGTGATCTTGTTATCGCCTTTCGAGAAATTCATTAAACACTCCTTGATCTGCTCCTTGGTAGTTCCTGGTGCTATCCCGAAGAAAGTATAAGGGAAGTCGCCGCCATGGTTGTTGAGCTGAGGGGGGAAGTAGTAGGCCTCCGGCTTACCCTTCTGTCCGATAAGGGCAGCATGCTCGTCGTTATGATGAATATGATGCGGTAGGGGCCCCATATTATCGAAAAACTTAGAGTACATAGGCCAGCTTTGGTATTCGTCCCAAAGCCTGTCGCCAATCATTTCTCCTTTTAGTTCATCTATGGCTTCTCTAAGGGTGATGGTTTGGTCACCCGACCCATCGTTGAAAACGATAAAGCTTAACCCTTCGTTTTCGCCAGTCAACGGACCGTTTTGAGCAGGAGTGGTGGACGACAGCCAACGCTCGTCGATACCACCACGCTCGCCACCCAACACATAGTAGTCGTCGGGATGAAGCTTTATTCTACGGCCAGGCACACAAAACGACCTAGGCACCCAGGTAGGCGCGAGTCTTAAAATACCTTTGCCTTGTTCTAAAGCCTTTTTAGCTATACTTGAAACACTCATTAGAAATATTAAATTTAGAAATGGTTAATTATTTGTTAAAAGGTTTTATCTGGGGCCTCTAAGCCCATCTATGTCATCAAAAGCATCGATCAGTTCGTAATCTGGAGCCGGAGGCTATAGGCCTTGCGCGCTCCTGGAGCCAGGAATATCAGACTTTCATCCTCCCTGGCCTTAGCCTGCCCGGTGAGCGGGTGGGTGGTGGGTTCTATGGCCGTCACGTATTCGTCCTGCCCCCAGTGCTGCCAATTGGCCAACCAAGGGAGCTGCTCTTTTTCAAAATGTAAGGTTACCCCTAGCCCTAGTCGTTCATTATGGAGTCCTGCCACGCAATGGCCCCGCTCGTCGGCTTCTACGTCGATCAGCGCCACCTCCTCTCCCGCCCCCAAATGATCGGCGATTGGCCCTGGACAGGTTTTAAAATCCTGCCCTTCTCTGAATATCTGGGCATTTTCGGCTCCCATCCTCGGAAACCATTTGCCTTCCCAAAGGATTTTCGTTCCTTCATCGACCAGTGGCCAGCCGAAATTGAAATGATATAATAGCATATGCGGTGCTGGGGTATTACCGCGGTTAATCACCTCATCGTCGATCCGTATTTCGGCCTTCCCCAGGGTAGCCGAAATCGTGCGTCGAAGCTCTAGGCTGGGGCCAAAGGGTTTTGTTTCGCGCATCACCCCCGTGATCCGCATTTCGTACTGCCCTTGGCGTGGGTCGGGCTGGACTACCGACTCTATTTCGGCGGCTATATTACTAATATGACCGTGCAAGCCACGATCGCCAAAGGCGTCGGATTCGGGGCCTCCTACATGGCTTAGTCCACAGGTCGTCAGCAAGCCGCCACCAAAAGTGCGAAGCCAATCGATTCCTTTATCAGAAAACGGCGCCGGGGACGTTACGCCGCCATGGCTCAGCCAGGCCAGGTTATGTTGGTTATAATGGGCGTCGGCAATATCCATAGCCCGATCCAGAACCACCTTAAACCGCAGCCCTGTACCGGTATTGATCCAGGCAATCCGAGTTCCCCTTCCGGCGCCATTGTCTAACACCGAAGTTTCGATTCCTCCCAACTGGTGGCTATTCCCTATCTTACCTTGCCAACGCTCACTCCAACTATCCATACTTAATTATTATTACTAAAAATCAATATAATCCAAAACTAAAAATCACATTCCTAGGCCTTTTCAAGCACCTAATCTGTTACCCGTTATCGATCAGCCACTGACGTACCCTGGGGTTGAAGTCGGGAGTATTCTCGAAATGGAAGGCATGCCCAAGGTCGTCATAGAGAAAAAGCTCAGACCCTGCAATTCCGTCGGCCACTTCCTGGGCCATCCATACCGGTGTAAAAATATCGGCCTTGCCTCCAATGACCAAGGTGGGGCATCCGATTGTCGATAGCTCCGCCACCGCTTGGTGGTTGATACATGCGGCAGCCTGGCCTACCAAGCCATGCAAGGGCTGAGGGTATGGATTGAGCCCATCGGCTATCCGCCCCTCTTCTAAGGATTTCAATGCCTCGGGCTTATCCCAATGTGACTTAGAAAAAATCAATAACTGTATATGTAAACTAAATTCCTCTGGTGTATAGCGGGCTTTGGCCTGGACCATCGCCTCAAAAACGCCCTTGGCATAGGCATCGCAGCGGGCCCAAGGGCACATCAGCACCAGCGACTTCACCTTGTCGGGATGCCTAATGGCCAATTGCTGCGCAATGATACTCCCCATGGAGCATCCCACCACGGCCACTCGCTGAATACCCAAATGATCGAGCAGGCCCGCATAGTCGTCGGCCATCTCCTCGGAACTGTAAGGACCTGCAGGCTTATCGGAGAACCCTACCCCGCGGTTATCGGCGATGATACATTGAAAATGTGCTTGCCAGTCGGCGACATGGGGCTCCCATACCGAACCGGGAGCGGTAATCCCCATGATCAGCAGTAAAGGTTCTCCCTCGCCACGTAGCTCATAATGCAACTGTATTCCGTTGGTTTCTATTGTAGGCATAGCTTAAAACCGGATGGTGCAGTAACCTACACCATCCGAAATTTTTTATGAGTTCTATATTATTTCAAATTCGGAATTAGATCTTTCTGAATCCAATTTCCGTCGTGCAGGGTCACGAAATCGGGGTCGTCCAAGGCTTCTTCCCCTTCGTCCTCACAAATAATCCAACCCTTATAATCGATATCTTTGAGCCACTGTGTTACCCCCAGCAGATCCACCTTCCCCTTACCCATCAGGGTAAACTCAGGGTCTCCATTCCAATCTTTATAATGAACATGGTTGATCAGGTGCTGGTATTCTTTCATTTTTGATAGCGGATCCATCTCCCCATTGATGATATGGCCCACATCGGGGGTCCATCCCGTAACGGTTTCATCGAGGCCTTCCAACACAATTTTATAGTCCTCAGCCGTACGGATAATGGAGCTATGTGGGGAGTTGGGATGGTAGCTGCAAGGGATACCCTTATCGGCGGCCCTTTTGGACACCGTATTCACAATATTTACTAGCCTCTTTTGACGTTCGGCTAAGTTGTGGCGACCCGTTGGGATCTGTACGGTATTGAGCACCGCGCCCGGGAACTGCGACAAAACCCGGATGGCATGGTCGGCCACCTCACGCTCCCTTTCTGTCTCTGTCTCTTCATTCCAGTCCAAGGCTAGAGCCAGTGCGGCTAGCTCTATGCCTTGTTCCTGGAGCTTATCGGCCAGTTTTATAGGATCTATCAGATCACCCATCCAGGTAAAAATAGCTTGTATTCCGGAGAAGCCTGCCTTGGCGATCACTTCTATCATATGTCCCAAACGCCCCTGGTGGGTTTGGCCATCGTTACTCATAAACCAGGTATATACTTCAGATCCGAATTTAAAAGGCAATTGATTGCTCATGGTTTTGTTTTAATTAAAGTAGCACATTATTTTAGTCTAAAGCTGACTTCCTAATTGATGCTTAATACACATTTCTTTAATAAACTGATATCCCTTTTCGGCGATGTCCCAGGGGTCCGAAAACTCCCTCCATACGCCTATGGCATTGGCAAAGTCGGGGTCATTTCTAGAAAATGCCTCGATGGTCAGCCATCCTTTATAATCTATTTTTGCCAAGGCCGAAAAGGCATCATCCCATAATACTTGTCCTTCTCCGGGTGTTCCCCGGTCATTTTCACTGATATGAACATGTTCCAGATACGGAGCGATGGTTTCAATGGCTACACCATAGTTTTTTTCTTCGATATTGGCATGGTGCGTATCGAACATAGCCCGCACGTTGGGGTGGTTGGCCGCCTCTACCAACTTCTTAAGCTGCGCGGAGGTATTGCACAAGTAGCACTCAAACCGGTTGAGGGCCTCCATAGCAAATACAATATTGGCCTGGGCCGCATATTCGCCAGCGGCATGAAGCACCTCTCCTGCAAGGGCATATTCCTGATCCAATGCCGGACGGTTGGCAAAGCCCATATGGGCAGAATGAAACGGCCCACATATTACGGTAGCCTGAAGTGCATGGGCTCTGTCTACGGCCCACTTGATCTTATCCAATCCTTTGGCCCGAACCGCTGCCGATTCACTGATGGGGTTGTCGTCCTTCCCTACCGTTACTACGGCGGTGGTGGCCAAGCCCAGACTCTTAGTATAGTCCCCCATCCTTTTGTAAGGTTCTAGCTCTGGGGTTCCCAAATAAAACTCCACTCCATCGTAACCGATGCTCTTAAGGCGATCCACTATCGGAAATACGTCGTCCGATACGGCGGCTGTCCAAGCCAATACATTGAATCCTATCTTGTTCATACTACTCGTTAATAAACTGTGCGCTATGGCCAGTTTCGTTAAAAATCAGAAAAACTATTGTTTTATTCTGATGTTTTTATAGCGAACCTGCATAGGCGGGCCTACATGCACCTGCATGCCTAGCCACCCTTTGCTGGCACCGTTGACGGTATCGTTGTCGGTGACTTCGCTCATCAAAACACCATTAATATAATGCTGCAGTCGATTGCCCTTTACCACCAAATGAAACTCATTCCACTCTCCCTCCTTAATATTCTTTTTTAGTTCATCGCTTTCTCCTAGCGTGCCCGTCACCTTCCGACCCAACCAGGCATTATTCTTCAGATTGGCCTTAAAAGCCTCTACCGACGTATCGGTGGGGTTGTTTATCGTAGCCGACTCTCCTCTATAAGCTAAGGTCGTCCTTTTCCGCTCTTCGTAATTTTGTCCTGTATAACGGTTCATTCCATCGATATCGGCCTGGTAGCCCTTCAAGGCATAAGGGATATCCGTCAGCCTTTCACTGCGGTAGTTGATCCCGGAGTTACCCTTTTCGGTAATTTTAAAAGACCCTTTCAGTTCAAAATCTGCCGGCTGACCACCTTGCCAAATAATAAATGAGTTTGTCTTTAGGAGTGTTTCCGGCGTTATTTCCCCTACAAGCTCTCCATTTTCCACCCGCCAATATTTGGTATCTCCGTCCCAACCCTTCAAAGATTTGCCATCAAAAATTTGAACGAAGTCATTTTTCGACTCTTTCTGTGCGATACACGACAACTGAGTCATCAATAAGGTGGTCACTAAAATAAGGAAATGCCCCTTTGGAAATTTAAAATTCATTTTCTGATCATTTACTCGTTAAAGACTAAAATAGGTTCGATGCACCCTACATTATAAGGATTCCGACGCCCACTCTCTTCGAATAGAAGAAATTAATAACCAAAAATTCCTAAAATAATCCGTCCGACTGTCCTGTGGTAACCTGCCTTTGGCGAAAAAAAGAGAAGTACTACCCAAAATGTCTCCTTTTTGAGCCTGAACCCGCTGTACTTCTCCACTCAGCACCTCGATCGTTCGCGTCTCACCAAAAAGATACAAAAGGCTACAACCCCACGATTCTACCATCGTCGTTGGTGCCAAAATGACCCAATAAAAAAAAGAAACTCAGGGGAGGTTGAACCCAAGGTTTTTCAACCCTGCTTCCGCCACGTTAAATGACATATATGATTTTCATACTGTTCTACACTGTCATGAACAAAATAAAAGCTTTAAAGGGAACGAAATGCTCAATAAGGCCATTGCACTGGATTACCAGCTGGAACCGTTCTAGCATGGGAGGAAAACAAGAAAGCTATGTTACTTCGGGCATCCCATACCAGAGGGTGGCCCGCATAGGGTGGCCCGCATAGGGTGGCCTGCACAGGGCCTTCCCTGCTGCATCGCTTAACATTTTTAGTGCGTCAGAAGTCTCCAATTCGGGACACTGGCTCGAAGCACGAGCATTAAATGCCATCTAAATACAGCATCATCAAGAGCAATACGGCTTAGGACCTAACAGGCGGCACATAACGTTTATAGAGTATCGTTACAGCTGGATCGTATAGATTTGCTTACTGATTTGATTGCCAAAACTGACACAGGTCGTGTAACGTCGGGTATAATCCAATGTCTGATTATCAGTTATTTATCTATGATATATATGTAAAATCAGGCTTGTTTTTATGTTTATATTTTATTAACTTTTAGATAAGTTTTATGAAATATATCTACTTTCACAACTCACAAACGGACGAACATTTGGATTAAAAAAGGTCGTGACAGAAACGAACATCAAACTTCATCTAAACTACCTGCACGTATGAAACAAAGAAAATCATCCCTCGGGGATAATCATCACCCGGGCTGTAGCCTTTTTCTTCTTACCGCTTTTGTCCTACGAAAAGGCAGCATAACCCTGCCAATATTAATCTGTACAGATTTACTCCCTGTTCACTTAAAGGTAAAGATCATAGAACCGCCTCAGCACCATTGACTTTCTTTTCTTACGTTTCACTTAAATAGACAAGACGCATGAAACCAAACATCAACCTATATGCCAGCACGTGGATCCTGCTGTTGCTCTTTTGGGCCTGTGAAAAAGGTCCTCAACTCACGCCCACGACCCAGGAAGGGAAGAACACCTTTTCTTGTAAGGTGAATGGAAAAGTGTGGATACCGGATGGTACTGGGGATTGGTTTGGATTAGCCAAGACGATTAACGGAGGTTTCGCTGGTTATGGTTCTCATAATCCCCCAACTATTCACTTGCTAGTCTATAAGCAGGATAAAACAGAACTGGACATTTTTCTGAAAACCATAGAAGTGGGGATACACGAGCTAAATCGCGATACATACACAATAGTCCGAGATTTCTTTCCGGAAAACTACGGCTGGTATAAGGGAGCAGACGGGACAAGTTTTATGACCAATAGAAATCATACGGGCAGGGTGGTGATTACAAAAGCGGATACGCTATCCGGTGTTATATCCGGCACCTTTGAGTTTGAGGGAGGAAATTCACTAGGAAAAAAGGTGAAGATTACCGACGGGCGTTTCGACATAAATAGTAGAACCGTAAATCTATAACTCCTAACCAACTAAAATCATGAAAAATGTTTTCAGCCAATTTATAGGCCTGGCATGGCTATGCCCTTTATTTACTGCAGTGGGGCAGTCAAATGCCCGCACCATGCAGGGCGCAATCTTCGAAAAGCGTAACGTATCAGGATTGAGTTGATCAGGAGAGGTTAAATGTGACTATGAAGTGGCTAGGCCTTTTCTAAACAAAAGACAACGTATATGCCTGATTGTAATTTTGGGACGTCCAGGTTATTGTTCATAGGTAATGCTCTGTTATATAAACGTTTAATTTAAATTTACCTGTAGTGTAACAAGTAAAAATGTTGTCGTACGACAAGTAATGAATCGGAAATTAAGTAGTAATATTGGTCATTAAAAATATTGATATAACACTAAATTATATCACAATGAAACGAAGACAACTATTACAGTTTATGGCCCTGCCACTGCTTTTGGCTAGTTCTTGCAAGGAAAAACTGCTTGCCGTCCCCATGATTGTGACCGGGAAGGTGATTGACGAGAACGGCCTGCCTCTGGAAGGGGCAGGATTACGGTTATCTGGAACCAACTGGAAAGGCTTTACACCAGTTCCCACGTTTCCGAGTGTGACAGCCGAAAGTGATAAAGATGGTAATTATAAGCTTTCGCAGTTGATACCAAATGATACCGAGGTGGTAAGTATACTGCCGATGTCAACTGATAAAGTAAAGGTAAATGCTGGATACAACGATTATATTACCTTAGTTCTTACTGACGGCAATTATGTTCAGTTAGGAGCCCCTTATGATATCCCCAGATCACAGTGGGGCAAAACAACTACTCTTCACTATCAATACAAAAAAAGATGAAAACCATATTTTTACCACATATTAATCTGAGCTACATAGTTCTGATTTGTTGTGCTTTGTCCATCGATCTTCACGCCCAAACCTTCGAAGAAGAAAACGCTAAAGTGATGGAACGGATGGACACCGAAGGTTTTAAAGGAAAGGTTTTGCTCAATAAAGCCATCGCGCTGGATTACCAGTTGGAACCGTTCCGCACCCGGGAGAAGGATAAAGAAGGTGCTTATGTTACACACCTGGATGCCATGCTGCTCAGGCAGTTGATCGAAACCGCCGAAAGAGGTGATATGGATGGCAGAAAGAAAACGGAAAACTTACAAAAGATTTTTACACGCAGCCGGAAGGATGTTACTGCCAATAACGTCATACCTGTCGGTATCATCAACATGGATGCCGTGCTACTCAATGAGTTTTTGTAACCTATTGACAAATAATATCAGAATCTGGCTTTATTCATATCACTTTCAGTAAAAATCTAACCAAAACCAACAATCATGAAACGACGACAACTACTTAAACTCCTGGGCCTGGCATCTCCGACGCTACTCATTGCTGCCTCTTGCAAAGAAAAACTACCCACGTCACCTACCATCGTGACCGGCAAAATCATTGATGAAAATGGATTGCCACTGGAAGGGGCTGGACTGGGTTTGTCTGGAATAAATTGGGAAGGCTTTAATCCTATTCCAACCTTCACCATGACTACGGAAAGCGATAAGGAAGGTAATTACAAATTTTCACAGGTGGTACCGAAGGATACCGAGGTGGTAAATATTTTGCCGAGGTCGACTGATAAGGTGCCCATCGGCAATCAAGGCTACGCCCACTATATAATCTTAAATGGTAGTTATAAGCAACTTGGAGCTCCTTATGACATTCCCCGCTCCCAATGGGGAAAGACTATTACCCTTAACTATCAATTCATCAAACAATAACGATCATGAAAGGAACCTCTATTGTTTTAAAAATTGCAGTGTTGCTTTGCTTAGTATGTGCAGCCAATGTACACGCCCAAAGCTTCGAAGAAGAAAATACCAAAGTAATGGAGCGCATGGACACCGAAAGTTTTAAGGGGAAGGTGTTGCTCAACAAGGCCATCGCACTGGATTACCAGCTGGAACCTTTCCGAATACGGGAGAAAAACAAGGAAGGAACCTACGTTATGCACCTTGACGCCATAATTCATATCATTTCATTAAAAACCAAAACCAATAATCATGAAACGACGACAACTACTTAAACTCCTGGGCCTGGCATCTCCGACGCTACTCATTGCTGCATCCTGCAAAGAAAAACTACCCACTTCGCCTACCATTGTGACTGGGAAGATTATTGATGAGAATGGATTGCCCCTAGAAGGGGCAGGGCTGAGACTATCGGGAACGGACGTTAAAGGTTTTGCAGGAGCCGAAACTTTCAGTATTACTACTGAAAGCGACAAGGATGGCAACTATAAACTCTCGCAAATTATACCGAAAAATACGGATCGTATTAGTATACTTTCCAGGCCAACAGATAAGGTGCCTACTGGAAATCAGGGCTATGCTCCGCATATATCCAGAAACAATAGTTTTGTTCTGGAAACTGCTCCTCGCGACATCGCACGTGAGAACTGGGGTAAAACAACCACCCTTAACTATCAATTCATCAAACAATAACAATCATGAAAAGGACCTCTATTGTTTTTAAGATTACAGTGTTGCTCTGCTGTGTATGTGCAGCCAAGGTATACGCCCAAACCTTTGAAGAAGAAAATACCAAAGTAATGGAGCGCATGGATACTGAAAGTTTTAAAGAGAAGGTGTTGCTCAATAAGGCCATTGCACTGGATTACCAGCTGGAACCTTTCCGAACACGGGAGAAAAACAAGGAAGGAACCTATGTTATGCACCTTGATGCCAGGCTGCTGCGCCAGTTGATCGAAACCGCCGAAAGGGGCAATATGGATGGCAGAAAGAAACCGGAAACCATGGGGAAAATTTTTAAACGGAGCCGCAAGGAGGTTACAGCCAATAATGTCATCCCTGTCGGCATCATCAACATGGATGCCGTGCTGTTAAGCGAGGCACAGGTAGAGGAAAACATCAAAGTCAAAAGAGAAGGCAAAAAGGCCGACGCCAGTAAATATGAAAATATAGAATTCATCGCGGCCGGACCGCTGCAGGACGAGGTCTTTCAGGGTGATGTGCAGTTTCAGCTGAACAGAGAGCTACTGTACGGCAACAATAAGAACGAAATCAAATCCGTGTCCATTGATTTCCTTGATGGGAAAGGCTGGCGGAAATATTCGCTGAAAGACGAGCTGATCCGCCATCGGTTTCAGGTAACCCAGGTGTGATATTCTTTTCAACTTTCAACACAAATACCTGAAGCGTACAGATAAAAGCGTTAAAGGGGATTCTTTCAATACCATTCAACAAATTAATCATAGTAACCCATTTACTAATTGCAAACACCTTGCTATATTTAGTACAATATCAACAAAAAATTAAAACTAAAACAGATAAACCATGAAACGACGACAACTACTTAAACTCCTGGGCCTGGCATCTCCGACACTACTCATTGCTGCATCCTGCAAAGAAAAACTACCCACTTCACCCACCATTGTCACTGGGAAGATCATTGATGAGAAAGGGTTACCGCTGGAAGGTGCGGGGCTACGGTTATCCGGAACAAACTGGAAAGGCTTTACACCCGTTCCCACGTTTTTGAGTGTTACAGCCGAAAGCGATAAAGATGGTAATTATAAGCTTTCGCAGCTGATACCAAAGGATACCGAAGTTGTGAGTATATTATCCATGGCAACAGATAAGGTGCCTACTGGAAATCAGGGCTATGTTCCGTATGTGTCCAGAAACAATAGTTTTGTTCCGGAAACCGCTCCGGTCGATATCGCACGTGAAAACTGGGGCAAAACAACCACCCTTAACTATCAATTCATCAAACAATAACAATCATGAAAGGAACCTCTATTGTTTTAAAAATTGCAGTGTTGCTTTGCTTAGTATGTGCAGCCAATGTATACGCCCAAAGCTTCGAAGAAGAAAATACCAAAGTGATGGAGCGCATGGACACCGAAAGTTTTAAAGAGAAGGTGTTGCTCAATAAGGCCATTGCACTGGATTACCAGCTGGAACCGTTATAGCATGGGAGGAAAACAAGAAAGCTATGTTACTTCGGGCATCCCATACCAGAGGGTGGCCCGCATAGGGTGGCCCGCATAGGGTGGCCCGCACAGGGTGGCCCGCACAGGGTGGCCCGCACAGGGTGGCCCGCACAGGGTGGCCCGCACAGGGTGCCCCGCATAGGGTGGCCCTCATAGGGCCTTTCCTGCTGCATCGCTTAACATTTTTAGTGCGTCAGAAGTCTCCAATTCGGGACACTGGCTCGAAGCACGAGCATTAAATACCATCTAAATACAGCATCATCAAGAACAAGCACTACGACTTAGGCCTTTACAGGTTTAAGATGACGTTTATAGAGTATCGTAGAAGTTCGATAATATTGATATGCTTATTGATTGGATATTTCCAAAACTGACACAGGTAGTGTCACTTCTGGAAATATCCAATATCTGATTATCAGTTATTTATCAACGATAAAAATTATAAAATCAGGCTTGTTTTTATGTTTATATTTTATTAACTTTTAGATAAGTTTTATGAAATATATCTCCTTTCACAACTCACAAACGGACGAACATTTGGATTAAAAAAGGTCGTGACAGAAACGAACATCAACCTTCATCTAAACACCTGCACGTAGGAAACAAAGAAAATCATCCCCCGGGGATAAGCATCCCCCGGGCTGTAGCCTTTTCTTTCTTACCGCTTTTGTCCTACGAAAAGACAGCATAACCCTGCCAATATAAATCTGTACAGATTTACTCCCTGTTCACTTAAAGGTAAAGATCATGGAACCGCCTCAGCACCATTGACTTTGTTTTCTTACGTTTCACTTAAACAGACAAGACGCATGAAACCAAACATCAACCTATATGCCAGCACGTGGATCGTGCTGATGCTCTTTTGGGGCTGCGACAAAGGCCCGGATCTCACGCCCACGACCCAAGAAGGGAAGAACACCTTTTCCTGCAAGGTGGATGGAAAAGTGTGGATACCGGACGGTACCAGCGACTGGTTCGGATTAGACAAAGCGATTAATGGAGGTTTCGCTGGCTTCGGGTCCCATGATCCTCCAACTATTTACCTAAGAACCTATAGTACGAATAAAATAGGACTCCATATTTTTCTAAAAACCATAGAAGTGGGAATACATGAGCTAAATCAGGATACTTACACAATAGACCGGTATCGCTTTCCTGAAAACTACGGTTGGTATCAGGCTGCCGATGGGATAAGCTTTATAACCAACAGAAATCATACGGGGAGAGTAGTGATTACCAAAGCGGATACGATCTCAGGCATTGTATCCGGCACCTTCGAATTTGAAGGGGGGAATTCACTCGGCAAAAAAGTGAAGATCACCGACGGGCGTTTCGACGTAAATACCAAAACCGTAAATCTTTAACTCCTAACCAACTAAAATCATGAGAAATTTTTTCAGCCAATTTATAGGCCTGGCATGGCTATGCCTTTTATTTACTGCAGTGGGGCAGTCAAAGGCCCGCACCACCCAGGAGGAAGCTGACGACTTAATGGGATATCTTGATAAAAGCTATGTTACTTCGGGCATCCTATAGAACAGGGTGGCCTGCACAGGGCCTTTCCTGCTGCATCGCTTAACATTTTTAGTGCGTCAGAAGTCTCCAATTCGGGACATTGGCTCGAAGCACGAGCATTAAATACCATCTAAATACAGCATCATCAAGAACAAGCACTACGACTTAGGCCTTTACAGGTTTAAGATGACGTTTATAGAGTATCGTAGAAGTTCGATAATATTGATATGCTTATTGATTGGATATTGCCAAAACTGACACAGGTAGTGTCACTTCTGGAAATATCCAATATCTAATTATCAGTTATTTATCAACGATAAAAATTATAAAATCAGGCTTGTTTTTATGTTTATATTTTTATTAACTTTTAGATAAGTTTTATGAAATATATCTACTTTCACAACTCACAAACGGACGAACATTAGGATTAAAAAAGGTCGTGACAGAAACGAACATCAACCTTCATCTAAACTACCTGCACGTATGAAACAAAGAAAAGCATCCCCCGGGCTGTAGCCTTTTCTTTCTCACCGCTTTTGTCCTACGATATGGCAGCATAACCCTGCCAGTGTTAATCTGTATAGATCTACTAACTGTTCACTTAAACGTAAAGATCATGGAACCGCCTCAGCACCATTGACTTTGTTTTCTTACGTTTCACTTAAACAGACAAGAGTCATGAAACCAAACATCAACCTATATGCCAGCACGTGGATCGTGCTGATGCTCTTTTGGGGCTGCGACAAAGGCCCGGATCTAACGCCCACTACCCAGGAAGGGAAGAACACCTTTTCCTGTAAGGTGAATGGGAAAGTGTGGATACCGGATGGTACTGGGGATTGGTTTGGTGTAGCTAGGGCGATTAACGGAGGTTTCGCTGGTTATGGTTCTCATAATCCCCCGACAATTTTTATAAGAACTTATAGCAAGGAAAAGACGGTGCTACATGTGTTTCTAAAAACCATAGAGATAGGAATACATGAGCTAGATCAGGACACGTACAAAATAGACCGGAACTTCTATCCTGAAAGCTATGGTTGGTATCAGGGTGCCGATGGGATAAGCTTTATGACCAGCAGAAATCATACGGGCAGGGTGGTGATTACCAAAGCGGATACGATCTCAGGCATTGTATCCGGCACCTTCGAATTTGAAGGGGGGAATTCACTCGGCAAAAAAGTGAAGATCACCGACGGGCGTTTCGACGTAAATACCAAAACCGTAAATCTTTAACTCCTAACCAACTAAAATCATGAGAAATTTTTTCAGCCTATTTATAGGCCTGGCATGGCTATGCCCTATATTTATTGCCTTTGGGCAGTCAAATGCCCGCACCACCCAGGAGGAAGCTGACGACTTAATGGGATATCTTGATAAAAGCTATGTTACTTCGGGCATCTTGTATAACAGGGCCTTTCCTGCTGCCTCGCTTAACATTTTCGGTACGTCAGAAGTCTCCAATTCGGGACACTGGCTCGAAGCAAGGGCCGAACTCTACAAGGGCGCACTGAACACAAGTGGGTTACTCTCCACGGAATCATTGCAAAGCCTCATTTATCAGAGCAACAACGAGCAGCATATTGTACCTATCGGGATATCTTTGATCCAACTTCAGGAAATTAATTCCTCCGTCGTGGAGACGGACCCGGACGGCAGGCTCAGACTAAAGGCTGGCTTTTCTCCGTCACAGACGTTTAATACCAAGCAGGCAGTGGTAGCCTCGGCATTGGTTCCGTCAGTACCCATCGGAACAAGCAGCTTCCAGCTGCCACGCTGGGCGACATTCAGCAATCAGGGCGTGGGAATAAACAGTGTGGTGGTCAATTTTGGTGACGGAGGTAGCTCAAGGACCCTCACACCGGGAGGCTCTTCGGTACAGGTAACTTACGGCAACGCAGGGATCAAGCAATTGAATTTCACCATTACCTGTTCGGATGGCAGCCAGCGTACCGCCAAATCGGAGCTGGAGGTGATTCCCCAGGCACGCGTTAATATTAACTACCCTTATTTTGATGGCGTTTCAACGGTTGACTCCATACGAATAACGGCCGATATTCCCTTTCAGGGATATGACGAGACTTCGGCCTATAAGGGAAAAGGGGATGTATTTACTTACTATGCTGCCAGGCGTTCACAACTTCGTAAGCCTGTTATTCTTATTGATGGATTTGACCCAATGGACACTCGTGGCGGACAAAAATTTTATGATGACAATATGCAGTATATTGATGGAAATGGCCAACCACAATTATTAGGTCATAAATTCCGTGAAAACACGCCAGACAACGGGTATGATCTGATCATACTTAACGCGCCAACGTATGAATACACTTCCATTAATGAACTGATTTGCCCTCTTTTTAATGGTTATCCTTTCCCTACCACCAGTTGTTGGTTTCAGGATGTCCCGCGTTACCGTGCGGGAGGTGGAGATTATATAGAGCGTAACGCGATGGTACTGGTGAAGCTGATCCAAACGGTAAACCAACAACTGCAGGCCAATGGTAGTAATGAAAAGATCACTATAATCGGACCAAGTATGGGCGGGCTTATTTCCCGCTATGCGCTTCGTTATATGGAGCAAAACAATATGAACCATAACTGCAAACTTTGGGTTTCATTCGATGTCCCACATCATGGAGCCAATATTCCGGTAGGGCTACAGGATATGCTGGTACACATGGATAATGACATGAATCTGGAAGGCCCTCGAAAGGCAGTTAAAGAATTGCTACTTGCTCCGGCTGCACGGCAAATGTTGATACATCATTACGAAGGAAAAGTAAACGACCATCCAGGGGGTTCACCGGGGTTTCGTGATCGTTTTGTTCAAACGATGAACGCTATGGGCTTTCCTCAGGCTTCTTGCTTGCGAAGAGTGGCGCTTAACAATGGCAGCAAAAATGGGACCAATCACAATTTCCCTGCCGGTGGACAGGCTATGGAAATTAAGGCTGAGACAACTGCTTTGGCTACAATAACCTGTGCATTCACTGCGGGGTTCTTTTGTCTGGCTGCGAGTGATAGGTTTTTCAGTATGAAGGTTTTTACAGCGCCGTCAGGCAATATCCGGGGCAAGGTCATGGACAAGAGTTTTATAAACTTCGGGTGGGGTGGAGCCGAACGTTTTGTTTATGGGGTGGGTCAGCCCAGCATGGATATTCTGCCGGGTGGATATGGCGATTATTTTCAGCTAATTGTCGATCAGGCGAAATCAAAAAAATGGATGTATAAGACCATGGGCTCAATACAATTCTCGACACCCTCTTTTATCCCTTCCGTCAGCTCCTTTGCCCTAAAAAACCTGAATCGTGACTGGGGCGCTTCACTAAGCAATATCAATGTGCAGACAGATACGCCGTTTGATGCAATATATGCGCCAGATGCTAATGAGAAGCATACCATAATTACGCAGGCTGGCGTAGACTTCATCCGTGCGCAACTGGCCATCGCCGATCAGGGATGTACGCCCATTTACTATCTGCCTCTCCCGAACGGATGCTATACCATAAAAGCCAAGCACTCTAATAAATTTTTGCAGCCAGAAAATGGCAACAATGGGGCAAGGATCAGGCAGTATGGGGCTAATGGACAAAACAATCAGATATTTCAGCTTGAAAGTGTAAATTCTGATACATACAGGATCATTTCGCAGAGTTCCAACAAAGTGTGGGAGTTGGCTGGGGGTAACACCACTTCCGGCACGCCAATACAACAAGCGGACTGGAGTGGAAATTACTATCAAAGATGGAGCGTGCGATCTGTCATTGACGGAACCTATACAATTGGTGTTACCAGTAAGTTTGGCGTGGGCCTTGCTGATGTCGAAGGGATAAGCGGAAGCGATGGAGCTGGTTTACATTTTTGGGGCGAGACTAATGGAGACAATCAACGGTACTATTTCAATTCGGTGAGCTGTTCAGGCTCCAACCCACCAACAGGTGGAGGAACGGGCCTTACAGGCAACTATTTTAATAACCAAAGTCTAAACGGAAGCCCCAATCTTACCCGTATTGACGAAACAGTCAATTTCGCTTGGGGTGGTGATGGACCTGGGAGTAGTATTGGTTTTGATAATTTCTCCGTACGCTGGGAAGGACAGGTAGAAGCTCCGTATAGTGGCAATATTACCTTCAAAACCAACAATGACGATGGTACACGTCTATGGGTCAATGGTCAACTTTTAATTGATAATTGGGTGGATCAAGGCCCCACATGGAAAAATGGAATCATTTCGTTGACATCAGGACAAAAGTATAATATCAAAATGGAGTATTATGAGAATGGTGGAGGAGCACAAGCGCAGCTTTTTTGGGAATATCCGGGGCAAACCGAACAAATTGTTCCAAAAGTGCGTCTATTCCCACTCAATGGTTGTACCCCACCAGCTGCACCAACAGTAACTGCCAATCCAACGTCTATTACTTCTGGCCATTCAAGCCAACTTTCTGCAACAAACTGTTCAGGAAATATCACATGGTCGCATGGTCTTTCAGGAAACCCAGTTCAGGTAAATCCTACTGTCACAACAACTTATACCGCCACATGTACCGTGAATGGATGTAGTAGCTCATCCAATGTAACAGTTCCTGTTGGTAATAATACCTCCACCTGCAACTGTGGCTTTTCGCTTCTAAGTGCTACCCAAAACAGCGGGCAATACACGGCATCGTTTCAGTTCAATTCATGTAGTGTGTCCCAGGTCAACTGGTCTATATTGTCAGGTAGTACCGTGGTGGCCAGTGGGACGGCAAACGTAACGGCAGCCACTGTGCCCTTTACGGTTCCGTCCAGTGTCAATACTGGGAACTATACCTTAAAAGTGGATGTCATTAACTGTACTGGCACGGGCACGGTGGCTTTCAATTATACCAAACCGGGAGGGAACACGACCATAAACTGTACTACCTTGAATGGCCACTTCGATGGTGCAAACTGTGGAACGATGGGAGGATGGGCTTACGATTACAGCAACCCTAACACCCCCGTGTATATTGATATTTTGGAAGGTAGCACTGTAATTCAAAGCAATATACCAGCAGCCAATTTCCGACAGGATTTATTGAATGCCGGCTTAGGCAACGGAGTGCACGGATTTGAAATCAATACGCCATCCTCTTTGAAAAATGGTCAAAACAGAGTCCTTTCCGCCCGAGTGTCTGGATGTAGCTTTGTGCTTCACGATTCTCCTAGGACACTCTATTGTGCCAGTGGTGCCAGGATTGGCGTACCAGAAACTGGGCTGGAAACACCAGAAATGGAAACACAAACCAATACCCTACTTATAGTTTCTCCGAATCCCAATAATGGAGCGTTCAAAGTTAGTTTTGATCTTACTATTGGCGAAAAAGCAACCCTTACGGTATATGAAACAAAGGGGAATGCGATTTTCGAGCGGAGTTTGGTCGGAAAGGGAACGCACCAGGAAAAAGTAAAATTAGCGGATTCCAGTGCAGGAATATTCCTGGTAGAGCTCCGAAAAGCCAATGGCTTAAAAGTTAAAAAAATACTGGTATTGAAGTAATGGGCTAAAAATCGAGTAAGAAGTAAAGTTCACCACAAAGAGCCCCGAATCACATCAGGGCTCTTTGCATACCTCATTGGCTATGCGTAGTAAAAGGTGCCATTGATTTTTTAATGCCGATTTCCATTGCAATTCTTAGTATGTTTGCAGCAGAAAAGGGTAGCAAAGGGCCCATGGCCTGAAGCTTTAAAAGGGAATACCGGTGTAAAACCGGAACAGTCTCCGCTGCTGTAACCTCCATAATGTGCGTAGTTCATCAATTACCCACTGTCTGTAAAAAAGATGGGAAGGGGAACTACGACGGGGGAAGTCAGAAGACCTGCCTATACATCCATTTTACGCAACGCTTTCGGAAGAAAAGCAGGCCCATTTATGATGATTGCTACAAAATTTAAGCCTTCCCATTGGCTTCCCCAAGGGGGAATTTCTCGCCTATGCCTGATGTTTTACGGAATAATGGCCGTAGGCTTTTGCCTGTCTATGTTGGGATGCGGCGGCAGCTCTACTCACGAGGATACCGCCCAAGAGTCCTCCCCCACTACCGACTTGTACCCTGACAAAGTCGTTCTTAAACATGCCCAGGGCTTTTCTATTCGATATGCTGAAAATTATAAGCTGATAGAAATCTATACTTCCGCCGATACCAGCCGGTATGTGCTCCTTGAAAGGGGCACGAAGGCCCCTCAAGGCTTGGGCTCGGCCACCACCATCGAGATTCCCATCAGGAACATGGTCGCCATGTCGTCGATGCATATTGGTATGCTGACATTCTTAGAATCGGAAAAGGTGCTTGCCGGTCTGGGCAGCTTACAATATGTATACTCCCCAAAAGTGTTAGAACTCATCGCAGCAGGTAAGATAAAAGAGGTGGGAATAGACCAAGGGATCGATCAGGAAAAACTACTGGTGATGCACCCCGACCTGGTGATGACCATGGGTGGCCCCGAGAGTGGCCGTCAGCAATTTCCGGTACTCCAGCAGGCGGCCATCCCCGTGTTGGCCAATGCCGAATGGCTCGAAACCACCCCGCTGGCCAGAGCCGAATGGGTAAAACTCCTGGCCGCCTTGCTGAACAAGGAGGCGCTGGCTAATAAAAAATTTGCCCAAATAGAGGAAGCGTACCACCGACTCAAAAACCTTGCCTCTGCAGTCCCCTCCAAGCCCCAGGTATTGTCGGGACTCAACACCAAGGACAGCTGGTACCTCCCCGCTGGAGATAATTATATGGCGGTATTCTTCAAGGATGCTGGAGGAGCATACCCCTGGCACAACACAGCGGGTAACGCTAGCCTGCCGTTAAACTTTGAAAGTGTATATCCCAAGGCCCTCACCGCCGATATATGGCTTAATGTAGGATTTGACCCCGCCGACACCCAGCAGGGCATCCTAGCGATAGACACACGCTATGCCGATTTTAAATCGGTAAAAACGGGAAAAATGTATAGCTATAATAATCGGGTCAACGACGGGGGGGCCAACGACTTCTTCGAGTCGGGGATGATGGCCCCAGAAGTGGTACTGGCCGATCTCATCAAAATCCTGCATCCCGACTTGCTCCCTGAACACACTTTGGTATACTATAAACATTTGCCAAAATGAAGGAGCTACCCACCCCACCCGTTGACCGGCCTATGCCCCCTCACCAGGACTTCAGCCCTAAACATCGGCTATGGTTTGTAGCGCTCACGCTGACGCTGCTGGCCAGTTTTATGCTGGATATCATGTTGGGGTCGGTGCATATCCCGCTTCAGGAAGTGATCCAGATCATCTTCGGAGGCGAGGCCAGCGTACAAGCCTGGCAGCTGATCGTCGAAAAAATACGCATCCCCAAGGCCATTACGGCCCTGTTGGCAGGCAGCGCCCTGTCGGTAAGTGGCCTGCAGATGCAGACTCTCTTCCGCAACCCATTGGCGGGCCCCTCAGAGCTGGGCATTACGGCGGGAGCTGGCCTGGGTGTAGCCGTGGTGATGCTGGGAGGCGGTAGCGCTGGCGTATATGCCATCCGCGAACTGGGCCTATCAGGCAGCTGGCTCGTCATCGCCATGGCCTCTGCTGGCTCCGCTTTGGTGATGCTGCTCATACTGGCCATAGCCGGCCGCATTCGCGACCATGTAGTCCTGCTGATCGTCGGCCTGATGATCGGCGCCATCACCCTTTCGGTAGTCAGTATTTGGCAGTACTACAGCAACCCCGAACAGCTTCAGTCCTATATTCTATGGACCTTTGGGTCCTTGGGGGGCGTCTATGGCAGCCAACTCTATGTGTTAGGTACCATCGTAATAGTAGGTCTTCTTCAGGCTTTCTCCTCGTCCAAGGCGCTAAATATCCTATTGCTCGGCAACAATTATGCCCGAACCATGGGCCTTACCGTAGGGCGCTCCCGGCTGATCATCCTTTCGGGCACGAGCATCCTGACGGGCAGCATCACGGCTTTTTGTGGCCCTATCGGCTTCATCGGAATAGCCGTGCCCCACCTTACGCGCGCCTTGCTGGGCAGTTCCGACCACCGCATCCTGATACCCGCCTGCTGCCTGGTAGCTAGCATCTTGATGCTGGTCTGCGACATCCTCTCCCAACTTCCTGGCCATGCCGCCGTATTGCCCATCAATATCGTCACATCCCTTTTGGGTGCCCCAGTGGTGATTTGGGTGATAGTCCGTCACCAAAAAATTAGATCTACCCCATGACAACTCCATCTGCCGCTATCAGGACCGAACGACTGGCCGTTGGCTATAGACAGGGCAAAAACAAGCCTCCGGTGGTTATACTCGACGCCCTCAACGTTCAATTACAACCAGGCCAGCTTACCTGTCTGCTAGGACCCAATGGGGCGGGTAAGTCGACCCTCATGCGTACGCTGGCAGGCCTTCAAGCGCCTCTGGCGGGAGCCGTACTACTCGGAGCAACCAATATTCTCGACGAATCGCCGGAATATATGGCCAGAAAAATGAGTATGGTACTCACCGACCGCATCGAAGCCAATAATATGACAGGCCGCGAACTGGTGGCCCTTGGACGTACCCCTTACACCAATTGGTTGGGGACTTTGACCCCCTCCGACCAGCAAATGATAGACTGGGCCCTGGAGGTAGCGGGTGCCAGGCCATTGGCTAGGCGGCGTATCCACCAACTCAGCGATGGGGAACGCCAAAAAATATTGATCGCCAGAGCCTTAGCCCAAGACACCGACGTTATCATTCTGGACGAACCCACCGCCCATCTCGACCTTCCCAACAGGCTAGAGATGATGCAGCTCCTCCACGAGCTCGCACGTAAGACTCAAAAATCCATATTGGTATCTACTCATGAGCTAGACCTCGCCCTGCGCATGGCCGACAACCTCTGGCTCATAGGACCAGGCCGGCAGTTTACCGAAGGCATGCCCGAAGACCTGATCCTCAGCGGTGCCTTCGAAGCGGCATTTTCGAAATCGGGGCTATGCTTCGACAACAGCACGGGGAATTTCCTTATCGGCAACACCGCCATTACCCAAACCTACACCATTGCCGGAGAACCCCTGGCCTTGGAGTGGACCCGTCGTGCCTTACAAAAGCAAGGACTGGGCACCCATATCGTGACTGAGGATGCCCAAATCGAAGTGCGGCAATCGGCCCCTGGCGTCTGGACCTGGCATTATGTCCTTCCACCCACCGACCATCCTACCATCTATTCGCTCCTTAACTGCCTGTTGGCCAACAAGCAGCAGTAAGCTCTACCCATAAACGCTAAGCCGAAAGAATATTTTCCTGTAAAAATGAAAACCAATTGGCTAATTTGCTGGTTCATCAGTCTAGAATTGGAAAAACGACATGTTTAGCAAGAAAATAAAAATCATAGCCCTGGTCTTACTCTTGGTAGTGGCTGGTTTTATCATTTACGATTCCACCTCACAACCTACCCCCACCGACCTGAAAGGGGGCTTCAAAGAGGTAGCCCTCTACAGAAACCCCAATAATACGGGCCCTATCATCCGTATCTATGCGGCCACAGTAGCCGACCGGTCCCAAGCAGACTTGCAGGCCTATGGAAACATGATGCCCTACACGAAATATGGGGAGACGACCGTCTATTTTTTCGATGAACAGCAGGACTTCCCCAGTACCCTACAAGCCGACGACCCGCATTTCGATGCCCGATATAACGACAACTGCATAGCCGTATATAAAAAAGATGCCAACGGCCAGGTGTCGGTTACCGACGCCCCTTTTTAATGTATTCTATCCTACTTATCTAAATTAATATATGTCAGCACTAGAAATTGCTCAAAAATACTATTCCGCTTTCAACAACCAGGACTGGCAGGCCATGCTGGAGCTCGTTCATCCGGATATCCAACACGAGCCCAATGAAGGCGATACCCGCCACGGTAAAGCGGCCTTTACCGAATTCCTAAAAATGATGGACACGAGCTACGAAGAGAAACTCTCGGAAATGGTATTCTTTACTGAGCCCAGTGGCCAGCGTATCTCCGTGGAGTTTGTCGTGGATGGCATCTATAAAAAAGGAGATGAAGGATTCCCCGAAGCCAAAGGTCAGCGCTATGTACTTCCTGCCGCAGCCTTTTTGGAAATTACCGATGGCCTGATCAGCCGGGTAACTACTTATTACAACCTTAATCGGTGGGTAGGGTTGGTATCTTAAGGAAAAAGAGGAAAAGTTAAAGGCGGTGCGCCGGCCGGTTAAAAGTAGCTCAACCCTATTGCCTATAGCCTATTACCTATTCCTTACGGCTGTAAAAAGTACCGAAAGGCTATGTCGAGACAGAACTTGAAAAAAGGAAGTAAATCAATCCACTGCATTCTCTTTGTTTTATGAAAAAAGAACTCCCCCATTTGCATTTTGCAGGCAGAACGGGTCAAGAAATAGAATCGCTGGTTCCAGGCCTGGCCCAGTTACGGATTGGGGTATTCAAAGACTATCCCTACCTCTATGATGGAGACCTAGATTATGAGCAAGAGTATTTAAAAATCTATTCCCGATGTCCTCGGTCCTTCGTCTTTGCCGCTTACGACGGGACCCACATGGTAGGTGCCACCACCTGCATACCCTTAGCCGATGAGACTGCCGAGGTGCAAAAGCCTTTTCTGGAGGCGGGATACGATGTTCACAGCATCTTCTATTTTGGAGAGAGCTTGCTGTTGCCGCAATACCGGGGCCTGGGTATTGGCCACCGCTTTTTCGATGAGCGAGAAGCCCACGCCGCTAGCTTTGGCAGCTATACCCACACGAGCTTTTGCTCGGTAGACCGGGGCCACAGCCACCCGGCCAAGCCAGCCGACTACCGTTCCAATAACGCCTTCTGGCTTAAACGGCAATACACCGAACTGCCCGACCTACAATGCACCATGTCCTGGCTCGATATCGGCCAAGAACAAGAGACGGAAAAACAAATGATTTTCTGGATAAAAGATATTTAGCGGCGTTTGGTTTCGGGGTTTAGGGGTCTAGGATCCCGCTCTGCGGGACTCAACCACCGATACCGGCCCCTGAGCTATTCCCCGGCCCCTGAGCGGAGCCAAAGGGCCACTCAACCACCGATACCGGCCCCTGAGCTACTCCGGCCCCTGAGCGGAGTCGAAGGGCCACCCATCCACCGATACCAGCCCCTGAGCGGAGTCGAAGGGCCACTCAACCACCGCTAACGCCCCTGAGCTACTCCGGCCCCTGAGCGGAGCCGAAGGGCCGCAATAACCTCATCAGGCTCAGATCGGGTTCTATAGTCGACATTAACATAATTCCATTGTACGATCCCGTCAGGCCCCAATACAAAAGTCGCGGGAATCGGCAATATCGTACCGTTACCATGATTGATTTTTTGTAAATCCAGATTTCGATCTACCCGCATATGGTCTAATAAAAACTCAGGCACCTCCCAAGCCACGCCATATTGTGAGGCTACCTTTGCATCCTGATCCGACAACACCGTAAACTCCAATTTACTGATTTCGGTTTCTGTCATGGACCCATCCGGTACTTGAGGACTAATGGCCACCAATGTGGCTCCGAGTGCCTGAATTTCACTTAACCTGGCCTGTAAAGCCCTAAGTTGTAAGTTGCAGTATGGACACCAATCGCCGCGATAAAAAGTGACCACCACTGGGCCTTTCTCCAGCAAACTTTCTAAAGCCACCATTTTGCCCTCCCCATTCGGCAGCTCAAAATTTGGTGCTTTTTCCCCTATTTTAATGGCATCAGCCCCCTGTTGGAATGCTTTGGCATTTTCTATGATGGCATCGACGCCATTCATAAAGTCTGGATTAGCCTGCCGCCCCGCTGCAATCTTGGCCTCCGTTTGTTCTTTTAATGTTTTCATGGACTTCACTAATATATTTTTCGTTTTGTCTACCATTCTGAGACAAATACTCAACCAAAGGGTTAACCTAAGGGTTCAATGTCGGGGTTATTGCCCAGGGCGGACTGGATCATAGCTTGATGGTTTTGTCGATTTTATTAGATTCGTGTTTTTGTTTCACCCCTTTTTATATTCCGTTTTTGGCTAAGCTCTTGCTTGGCGCGCATCTGTAATCTATGGCTTCATGGTTCAAAGCAAAGAACAAAACACCTATCCACATCAGTAGCTTAAAAATGTCTTTGAAAATCTCCGAGATACAAAGTCCAGCCAATACCACCACATGCCCCCACAGTATTTTGTAAAGCACAATCTTTAATAACCAATACGTAGTTGCTTGGGAGGATACGAACATCCAATTGCTAAACGTACTCCACTGGAAGTACATAGTATTGCCAATTTCGACAAGAATAAGTTCTTTGGTACCGATACCGGCCCCTGAGCTACTCCGGCCCCTGAGCGGAGCCGAAGGGCCGCCCAACCACCGATAGAAACAAGCCATATACGGGGTTTCGACTCCGCTCAACCACCGATTGAAACGGGTCATCGCTCCCAGGCCCCTGAACGGAGCCGAAGGGCCACTCAACCACCGCTAGAAACAAGCCATATACGGGGTTTCGACTCCGCTCAACCACCGATTGAAACGGGTCATCGCTCCCCGGCCCCTGAGCGGAGCCGAAGGGCCGTTAACAGGATTTCAGGGATTAGGCATTAGGAAAGCCGCTAAATGTTTATTGTAAAAGAAAAGAGCATAACCTAGCGTTCATGAAAATGGAGCAAATCCAGCCTAAAGCCGATGACCGGCCGATTATGGCTCTTTTTGACGAGCCTTCGAAACCCCGAAAGGGGTGGCATATTCATAGCAACGAACGACACCTCAGAAAAACAAAGCCCCAGCGGGGCGACATCGGGACTTTCGGCGGTCGGCTTATTAGTACTAGATGCAACAGAAGCGAGCCCTACCAGTACAGACACGCTTATCCTAGCCGCTTATCCTGATCGGTTCATTGGTATTGATGATAATAAATTTGTATTTTTGCAGTACGTTTTAAAAAACTATTGTTACTATAGCAACTTAATATAATTGTTAATGAGTAAACGACAGAAAATATCCTTCCAAACGATTAATTGTGGCAAAGTTAGCCCAATTGACGGTAATCAGTTTACTGCTTCGAGCCACAGAATAAAAAATGCCATGGCTGTTGTAGTTAGAGATTATAAAAAGCTTGAGGCCACATCAAGGATTGATGCACGCAAGCTCGTTTTGAATGCTTAATGGATTTGCAACAAAAAAACTGGACAAATAATTAAGCCCGGTTATAGACTGATTGAATTTCCGTCTACCGTGGGACACCTCAAATTATCAGGAGGATTTTGTCTTTTGTCCTTCCAAACTGTTCCGGTGACAGATATCCAATTGCAGAAAGTCTTCTGAGCCTGTTATACCGCAGCGGCGGCCACCAGATTTCAATGAATCAGAATCGTTCTTGCTCTGCCTGCTTTACGGATATGAATTTACGGTTCCCTGTTACAATTTTAAAATCTTAAATCGGATCGATCGCCGAAGCGAAAGCTTTCCGCAGCTGCATTATCCCAGTGGTCCGCTGCCCGTTTAAATGTCAAAAGCCCCGACAAGGCCTAAAGCCGATGGCCCTTTTTGACGAGCCTTCGAAACCCCGAAAGGGGTGGCATATTAATAGCAACGAACGACACCTCAGAAAAACAAAGCCCCAGCGGGGCGACATCGGAGCTTTCGGCGGTCGGCTAAGGGCGGGCGGTAGCAGCGTCGGAATGCTTCCTTTATTTCTGGTTTAAGGACAGAAAAAGGTGTTTAATAATATTAAAAGGGGCAGCTGAAGGCCTAATTCCACTAGCTTACAGCCTAAAACCCCATACCTAAATCCGACGGCTGCCCGTTAAAATGTCAAATGCCCCGCCAATGCCCAAGGCCTATTGCAGACGGCTACCTATTCCACACCATTTACCGATAAATAAATACGGAGAACCGATCATCGTAATTATAGATATTTTCGACCAACTTTTTAACTAAAAACGAAAATCTCTCTAACCGGTTTGGTATTTATGCAAAAACTATTACTCTTTTTGTTCCTAACTACCGGGTCGGTTTTAGGGCAAAGTCTTCAATCCTTTCATATAGACAATTATGCTGGAAGTAATGGAATATACCTGAATCCCGCCAGTATTGCCTCTAGCCATTGGAAAGGCTATCTAAATGTAGGGGTGGCCTCTTTTGGCGCTTCGACCAGCCCGCTCAAAAGAGAGACGGTCCTGCTATCGGGCAAAGCCCTGAATCTGAATGGTAGCACTTACGGCCCGAATTCCAACGACCTAAGGGGCCCAGCCCTGATGATTCAACTCCGTAACAACCATTCGTTCGGAATTTCGACCCGGTACCGGAGTGTCAACAACATAGAAAGTGGCTATAATGCCATCGCATTTCTACAAAACGAACAAGACATTCGGCCTAATGCAACCGACGTCGGGCTTATCAGCGATGCATATTCCGAATACGCCTTCTCCTATGCGGCACCGATTTGGGACAAGAATGAGCATTTTCTAAAACTCGGGGCTACTTACAAAATAATATCGGGATGGCAATCCATGGCCCTACGAGGCCAAGCCACGGCCGAGGAAGTCAACGGGCAAGACGTATTGCAGGTCAACAACTTTGGGGGCAGGGCCTCCGACTGGGCTTTTGCCTCCTCCCTTTCCTGGTCCGATGTCTTTAGCAACAAAGCTCCCGGTAAGGGCTATGGTTTGGACTTTGGGGTACTCTACGAATTCCGTCCAAAATATCAGGAAAACCAGTATTTATTAAACGGCAAACAGCGCACCGACCCTACGGTAGCGGGCTACTTGGTAAAAGTCGGGCTATCCGTGATGGATATTGGGAAAATCAACTATGCCCAGTCCCAATCGTTTGAAAAGGCCGAATCTTTTCAAATGGACAGAAGCCAGTATCAATCCCTGGACAATATCACCGAGGTCGCCGATCGGCTGATCGACGATGCTGGAATCGAAAATTCCTTAACCACCTCTGCCGTTACGGTTTCGTTGCCCCAGATATTCAATTTGTATGCTGATGTCAATATCGGGAAAGGTTTTTTTGCCAGCGTCATCTATCAGTCTGCCAGCACCAAAAAAGACATAGCCGTTCCAGTTTCATCTACCATTTCTATAGGGCCCAGATACGAAAAGAACGATTTTGGTTTTGGAGTGATGGCCCACCGACATCAGTTATCCAAATCCACCACCCTCGCTACAAATATTCGTTTGGGAATTTTTAGCTTCGGTACCGACCATCTATTCGGATTTTTCAAAAAAGGCCCAAAGCCTCCCCATCTGTACGCTGGATTCTTTATCCCTTTTGGCAAGTGGAAAAGAGAAAGAGACGATGATCAGGACAACGTTTCCAATAGGAAGGACCAGTGTAACGAAATATCAGGACTATGGGCTTTTAAGGGCTGTCCCGATACCGACAACGACGGCATAGAGGACCGGCTCGACAAGTGCCCGTCGGAGGCCGGGCCCCAAGAAACCAATGGCTGCCCCGATACGGACCAGGACGGAATATTCGACAAGAGCGACGCCTGTCCTACTGTGGCAGGACTGGTGCAGTTCAACGGCTGTCCCGATACCGATGGGGACGGCATCCCCGACCATGAAGACAAATGCCCCGAGGTGGCAGGAGTGGCGGAACTTGGGGGCTGTGCGGACAGCGACCAGGATGGGCTCGCCGACCAGGACGATAAATGTCCGCAGGAAGCTGGTCTCCGTGAACTTGAAGGATGTCCCCTACAAAACCTAACTCCCGTCAATACCCTGCAAGAGGGGGAGCGATTGGTGGGCGAATTGGCTACGGTACTACTGGCTGGCGACACCTTACCCACCGACCTTGAAAGCAGGCTTAAGGAATGGCTAGAAAAACAGTCAGGAGGAAGCTTGAATCTGACTTTTTCAGGCAAGGATCAAAACCAGTTGGTCGAGATCGCCGGTCGATACAAGGATGCTTTGAGCATTCGCTTTGGAGATAAGATTACCGCAGCGGTACTACTTTCTGAATCCGACACCATTGGTTTACTTGTCGAGCTGGTTCGTCCATAAACACCGAATACCTCCTGATGAAAAAACTAACCTATATCACCTATATCGTCTTGATGGTATGCCAAATGGCGAAGGGTCAAAGCAAGAGCCGCTTGCCGGATCCCATCAACCTAAAAGACTATATCGAATATGCACCGTCTATCAGTGCTGATGGGCGTAAACTGATCTTTCAGTCGGGTCGCTATGGACTTTACGTTTCTGCTGGAAACCGAGTACCGGTCATAGAGGCCGAGGGTCGCACCCAGAAAATGGAAAATAGTGAAATGGCCAATTTTTATGGGGTCTATGAAACCTCCTTGCATCCCAGTGGCCAATGGTTAACGCCAGAGCCTATCATGAACATCAACAGATATGGCAGCGGGATAGCACCGGTAATAGGAGGACCGAGTATTAGCTATGATGGGAACTTCCTCTACTATTTCGCCAATTATAATGACGATAGTATAGGCTATGGACGTGAGGACATATATTACTGCCAACGAACCAAATATGGCTGGAGCAAGCCCGTCAACCTAGGGGACGCCATCAACACGCCAGGCTATGAAGGGTTTCCCAGCATATCCCCCGACGGTAAAGTGTTGTATTTCGTCAGGGAAAACTTAGCCAAACTGGCCGAAGGCGAGCAACAATGTTACCGCATCATGCGCTCCAACCTAGGCAGCGACGGAAAATGGCAAAGACCTATTGAGTTACCAGCCCCCGTCAATATGGATTGTGAAAAAGCCCCGAGAATCATGGCCGATGGCAGAACACTGGTATTCTCATCGATAAAAAAAGGAGGCAAGGGCGATTTTGACCTATACTATTCCCGATTTGAAGACAACGGAAGCTGGTCGAACCCCGTGGCTTTGGACATGATCAACACCAAGCGATCGGACCAATCGGTAGCCATAAGCACCTGTGGCGATATCATGTATTATATTAGCAATGGGGACATATACACCTATACCATTCCTGAGGCGCTACGCCCCTACAAAATGGCCGCTATACAGGGATATGCTACCGATTCGGCTACAGGAAAACCACTCCAGACCAGGGTGGTGCTCTCCAACAGGAAAACGGCACAGGTGGTTACCTCCGTAGAGTCAAACCCAGACGACGGCCGGTTCACCCTCCTTGCCCCGGTAACCGACGAATACGAAATCAGTATTTCTATGGCTCAATACCATGCCCAGCGCCAGGGCATATCCTTTCAGGACTATGTGGGTTGTAAGCTTATCGAAAGGAATTTTAAACTAAAAAGCAATAGGACTTCCGGAACCGTCACCCGCTCCGACATCGCTATTCTTCCCCCTACTACCCGCATCGAACGGCCAGCGGCGGTAGTCGAACAAAAACCAATTCAACCCGAAACCACTACCAGTGAGGTGGTATTCGCCTCGGCCCCTGCCGACTCAACGGTAGAGAAACTGAGGGCAGAAGAAAAGGTCGTGGTAAGAACCCAAAGGTTAGAAACTCAGGATACCACTCAGGTGACCACTCCGAATGTCGTACCCACTCCAAAGCCAACCCTATTTCGTGTTGCCATTGCAGTTAGAGACCTAGAAACCAATGAGCTCCTACAGGAAGTTTCAGTAAAGGCTGGAAATGACGATAAGCTAGAGCGGTTAATTCAAAATCCTGACACCCATCTATTCGAATTGGAGGTCCCCCCACATGCGTCTCTACAGATTCTAAGCGCTGCCCTGCACTATCAATCCATGGAGAACAGGCTGGACGATATCACCGAAAACAAAACGGTATCTATCAAATTACTAAAAATAAAACCGTCTATCGTTAAGATATCGGTAATCGATTTTGAAACGAATCAATTAATCCCTTCAGAAATCACCATTGGGCAGGGCGACAGGGAAGCCCAAACCATAGCCACCAGCACTGGAAAACTTGAAAGAACCTTCGACAAGCCCGTTCAAATTACGATAACGGCGACGGCCCAGGGTTATACGACAGTCAGCAAAACCATAGATGTAGAGGTGGCACCCGGCGGTAAAGTCTATGATTATGAAGCCAGGATAGACAGATCGGTCTATACCCTATCGATGAAGGTAGTCGATATAGAGACCAACCAGCCGATCAATAAGGCTTCCTTCGCTATAAGAAGCCTGGCCGATACTTCGGTGCTTACCGTGGCCACCGATGGAGCAACCGAGATACCCCTTCCTAAAACAGGAAAATACGAAGTAAGCTGCACGGTTGCGGGCTATAACCCCCATAAAATGACCCTAACAGTAGAGCAGGAGAAAACGGAAGTATTGTTTAAGGTGCAGAAAACACCTAAAATAATCAAACAGGTGGCCGTCCAAATCGTAGATAAATACACCAAAGAGGCATTGGGAGCCAAGCTCACTGCCAACGGCCAGGCGACGGTATCGGATGGTTCTTTATATTTTGAAGCCGGAACCATCCCCAAACTGGAGGCATCTGTTGCTGGCTACCCACTGGTACAACACCAACTTACCGATTCGGAAATAGACATAGGGCAGGTAAATATTCAGGTCATTAAAACCGAATACCCCTTTACCTTTAGGGCGCTGTCGCTGGAGGATAAAAAATTGCTAACCACCGCTCGTTTCGCCTTGATAGATGAGTCAAAAAATGAGGTTAACCTCACCACCACCGAGGGGGAAGTAACGACCTTGCTATCGCCTGCCAAAAGTTACCAGCTAAGCATCACCTGCGATGGGTACGAGGAATGGACCACCCGCTTCGACCCACAAGCTGCCTTGGCAGACCGACAAGATGTCCTCGAACTATTCTTAAAGCCAGTGCCCACAAAAATCATTTCGGAACCTGCCCTCGCCAGCAAGGTAGCCAGTGAGTCCTTTGGCGAACTGAAAAAAGGAAGGACGATTACCCTCAACAAAATATATTTCGACCAAAGCAGTCCAGTGCTGCGTAATGAATCCTTTGAGGAGTTGAACAACCTGGTAGAGGTACTTAACCAAAACCCGACACTCAGAATCGAGATTAGAGGACATACCGACAATATTGGTGATTTTGACGCCAATGTAAAGCTTTCCAAAGAGCGATGTGAGTCTGTTGTAAAATACCTGGTGAGTAAGGGAATCTCCAAAAAACGGTTGCAATATGTAGGAAAAGGGCCTGTGAATCCTGTGGCACCTAATAATAATGAAGAGAACAAAAAGAAAAATAGACGGGTAGAGTTTGTGGTGCTTTAAGCAAGTTGAAAGATAAAAGGACGAAAGTAACGGAGTTTTACTGCATCGAGGCCATAAGATGGGTGACCCTATTCGCATTGGTAAGATAATCGGTTAAATTCGCAACTCGAATCATTCCTAAATCAACGCTCAGAAGCCCTTGAACTCAACCTGGAGAATAAGTATCGATACTGGAGGTACCTTTACCGATTGCCTTGCCGTGGACCCTCATGGGGGTACCAAAAGAATTAAAGTGTTAAGCTCGGCACGGCTACGGGGCCGTATCTTAGCCCAGCGCGCTCAGAATTGTTATGAGTTTGAAGCATCCTGGCAATTCCCTCAAGACCTGTTTGCCGGTTTTTCATTACAACTCGCAGGGTCTGGAGAAGTGCATTCGGTGGTATCGATGGACTTCGACCAAGGTCTACTGCATGTAGACAGCGACGTAGCCTATACGGGAGCCGTCGATTTCGAAATATTTACGGGAGAGGAGGCTCCGGTGTTTGCGGCACGCTTACTCACCACGACCCCACTTTCTGAGGCGCTGCCTCCTATCGACATGCGCTTAGGCACTACCAAAGGCACCAACGCCCTGCTCGAACGTAAGGGAGCGCGCACCTTGCTGGTGGTCACAAAAGGTTTTAAAGATCTGCTCTACATAGGCAGCCAGCAACGCCCAGATCTTTTCCAGCTTGCAATTCCCGAGCCCAGCTTGCTCTACACCGAAGTATTGGAAATAGACGCCCGCATGGATGCCGATGGCCATGAAATAAAGCCTTTGGAGATGGGCTCCATATCCTGGCCCGAATTGGCCCAGTTCGATTCCGTAGCCATAGCCCTGCTGCACGCTTATAAGAACGATGCCCATGAGCGGATGCTTGAGGCCTATTGTCAGGGGCAAGGGGTACGCTATATTTCCACTTCGGCCCAAATATACGCCTTCTCGCATTACCAGCGAAGAGGCCAGACGGCCGTAGTCAATGCTTACCTAGAGCCCGTATTGGACACCTACCTTACCAATATTCAGCAGTCGTTGTCCAAAGGCAGCTTGCGGGTCATGAACAGTGCCGGAAGCCTGTCGGATGTCCATACTTTCAGAGCAAAAGATAGCCTACTTAGTGGGCCAGCTGGAGGTATGGTGGCCGCCATCAACATTGCACGACGGTTTGGATTCGAAAAAGTGCTTACCTTCGACATGGGAGGAACCAGCACCGACACCGCTCGTATCGACAGACTTCCCGAACTAAAATACATCACCGAAATAGACGGTTTAGAGCTTCATAACCCCGCCTTGGCCATAGAGACCGTAGCCGCTGGAGGAGGCTCTATCTGTTGGTTTGACGGCTATTCCCTTAAAGTAGGCCCCGAAAGTGCTGGGGCGGCGCCCGGCCCTGCCTGCTATGGGGCCGGTGGTCCGCTGACCATAACGGATGTAAACCTTTTGCTGGGTAAGCTTAACCCAGCCCGTTTTGGGATTCCTATCGACCCCCAATCGGCCAAAGACGCCCTCCAACAAATTCAAAAGGCCGTTCATACCAGTAGCGGAAACTGGCTGAGTGACCAGGAGATTTTGATGGGTTTCGAAAAAATTGCCAACGAAAAAATGGCCGACGCCATCCGCCGGATTTCGGTGGCCAAAGGAATAGACCCTACCGACCACGCCCTGGTAACCTTTGGTGGAGCGGGAGGTCTACATAGTTGCCAACTGGCCGATTTGCTAGGTATCGGCAGGGTGTTAGTCCCTTACGACGCCGGGCTTTTTAGCGCAGTGGGCATTGGCGAAGCACTTAACAGCGTGATCGTGTCGAGGCAAATCCTAAAAACCTGGCCAGCAGACATGAGCGAGCTGGATACAGTGATCCAAGAACTTAAAAAAGAAGCTGGGGAGCAGTTGGCCCAGCAAAATATTCATACATCTCGAATCCTTTTTTGTAATGTTTTCCTTCGATTTTTGGGCCAAGAAAATAGCCTTGAGATAGCCTATCAAGGGAAGGAAACCCTCTGGCAGTTTGAAGTACAGTATCGTTCTCAATTTGGATATTTTCCCGAAGACGGCCTCATCGAGGTAGAAAGCGTACGGCTTATGGCCCAAGAGCCTGCCGAAGAGCTGTCTGCTAGCGAAGTAATAGATCAAGGAAAAATGCTGACTTTGGACAACCTTCAAAAGAACCAGTTCCCCTATGCCGATTGGGACGAACTCGTGGCCGGCGACCGTCTCCAGGGCCCCGCTATCTTACTTAATAAAACCTCTACGACCTTTGTGCCGGAAGGATGGAAGCTGGTGATTCAACAAAACAAGGACGCCATCGCCTTCAGAAAGGCAAAAGTTAACAACACTTCTACTCCAGAAAACGAAGCCATAGCCCTACAACTGTATGCCAACCGCTTTGCCGCCATAGCCGACGAGATGGGTGCCCAGCTGCAGCGTACGGCCTATTCGGTCAATGTAAAGGAGCGTCTGGATTTTTCCTGTGCCCTAGTGGACTTCGACGGCGAGCTACTCGTCAATGCACAGCATATACCCGTGCATTTGGGGAGCATGGGTATTTGCACCCGATTGGTTCGCGACTATATCGACATAGGCCCAGGGGACGTCATCATTACCAACCACCCCAAATACGGAGGCTCTCACCTTCCTGATATCACCCTGATCGCCGGCGTATTTACGGAAGAAAAAGAATGTATAGGCTATGTAATCAACAGGGCACATCATGCCGAAGTGGGGGGCAAAACACCCGGCTCCATGCCTCCCGATGCCGTAAACCTGGCAGAAGAAGGAGTGGTAATCCTACCTCAGTATTTGGTAAAAAACAACGAATTTCAATGGGACACCCTGCGTAACCTATTTTTGAATGCCACCTACCCTACCCGCTCCTACGCCTCTAACGAAGCCGATATCGTTGCCGCCCTGTCGGCCCTCAAAAAAGGCAGCACACAGCTCCTTAGGTTGGTAGAAACTGCCGGACTGCAAGAGGTGAAAAAATATATGCGATTACTCAAAAAGAGTGCCGAAAACCAACTCAATCAAGCCCTGATACCCTTTTTAAACCGGGAGTTTATGGCGCAGGAACGCCTCGACGATGGACATGAAATAAAGGTAAGGATTCATATTACCGAAGGGCGACAAGTCTTCGATTTTACAGGAACCTCTAGCGTTCACCCTCATAACCTCAACGCCAATATCTCCATATTGCACAGTGCTATTCTGTATGTTTTCCGCTTACTGATCGACAAAAACATTCCTTTAAATGATGGATTGATGCGCCATGTATCGTTGGTACTGCCGGCCAACAGCTTCTTACACCCTCACTTTTCGGACGACCCAATCGCCTGTCCTGCCGTGGTAGGTGGCAATACGGAGGTGAGCCAGCGGGTAGTCGATACCCTACTGAAAGCCTTGGGACTAGCGGCCTGCAGCCAAGGAACCATGAACAACTTCCTCTTTGGCGATGATACCTTTGGCTATTACGAAACCATAGGGGGTGGAACCGGTGCCGGAGCTGGCTTTAACGGCCGATCGGCCATACACCAGCATATGACCAATACCCGCATCACCGACCCAGAGCCTATGGAACAGAAGTACCCCATACGCTTGCTGGAATATGCAGTGCGCCCACAGTCGGGAGGAGATGGCCAGTACCGAGGGGGAGATGGAATCGTACGGAAAGTTACTTTCTTGAAACCTTTAAAAGTGACCCTATTGGGCCAGCACCGAATAGAAAAGCCCTATGGACTGCAAGGTGGAGAATCGGGAGCATGCGGGCGACATACGCTTCTTAAGGTTTCCGGAGAAAGGGCCTTGTTACCGGGTATCTGTAGCATCGATGTAGCCCAAGGCGATTCCCTATCCATCGAAACACCAGGTGGTGGCGGCTATGGTAAGCCTGTATAACAACTCTCTAACAGTAAGCGCTTATGCCAAAATTAAACTATAGTAATCGACTCCTGGGTGCTGCCTTCCTGATGGCCACATCGGCTGTAGGCCCGGGCTTTCTGACCCAAACCACGGTTTTCACCCAGCAACTCACCACTAGTTTTGGCTTTGTGATCTTGCTATCGGTACTCATCGACCTATGTGTGCAGTTCAATATATGGCAAATTATCGTAGTCTCGGGCAAACGCGCCCAAGACTTGGCCAACGAGCTGGCCCCTGGACTTGGATATATGCTCACCTTCCTGATCGTACTCGGTGGATTGGCCTTCAATATTGGCAACCTGGCTGGAGCCGGTTTAGGCTTAGAAGCCCTCTTGGGGCTCCCTGTCCAATACGGAGCCGCCGCCAGTGCCGTCATGGCTATTTCGATATTCCTTTTTAAAGAAGCCGGTAAGAAGATGGACCTATTGACCAAAATTCTCGGTTTTGCAATGATCTTGCTGATCATGGTGGTGGCCTTTATAGCCCGTCCCCCATTGGCACAGGCCCTGCAGCATACCATAGTGCCGGTACATTTTGACGCCCTGGCCACCATAACCCTCGTAGGAGGAACGGTAGGAGGTTATATTTCCTTTGCCGGAGCACATCGGCTACTCGATGCCGGCTTCAGCGGAGCCAAAGATTTACAACAAACCAACCGGGGAGCGGGAACGGCCATTCTACTTACCGCCGTTATTCGCTATCTTTTGTTTTTGGCTACCCTTGGGGTGGTCATGAATGGAACGGTTATCCAGGCCGATAACCCTACGGCATCGGTGTTCGAAAACGCTACGGGCTCAATGGGGAGGCGACTTTTTGGCCTGATGATCTGGTCGGCGGCCATCACCTCAGTAGTGGGTGCGGCCTACACTTCCCTCACCTTTTTACGAAGCCTTCACCCCGTCATCGAAAGGCATCAGTCGAGATGGACTGTGCTATTTATAGTATTTTCGGCACTTGTATTTTTGCTAATTGGCACCCCCGTTCAGGTATTGATCTTTGTAGGGGCCCTCAATGGCTTCGTCCTTCCTTTTGCCTTGGCCATACTGCTAGTCGCAGTCCAGAAAAAGCGGATCATGGGAGGCTACCGACATCCCAGATGGCTGCTGCTCATGGGTTGGATGGTCGTCCTACTTTTACTGTGGTTGGGATTCCAGGCGTTAAGCTAAGGACTCTTAGGCCTTGCCTAGCCTTGGAGTCACCCTTGTCGGTTGTCCTATTCCCCCATCCAACACCTAGCCCGTTCGGCCTTTTGACAGGTCGAAACGGGCTATGGTCCTTCTATAAGAGGTTCTTATAAAAGATGGTCAATAATTTGGTTTATTAACTTGGTACCATCCGGGTCGGCCTGGGTTTTTAATCGACTAAAGTCTTCGGCCCATTCAGAAGTACGAATACGAAATGGTGGATTCTCATTTTCGGCAACCGTCCAGATCACTTCCGCCACTTCACGACCAGTTTGATACACCTGATGATCGCTTTCTTGCGCTCTTTCTTGGTTCTTGGCTAGGTATTTTTCAAAAATCGGCAAATACTCTCCACTCGCCAGCTGACCATTCTCCATGGTTTTCCCTACAGCCGATGTCATAAATTCGGTGGCTATACCGCCGGGCTCAACGGTAGAAATTTTAATATTGAAGGCCTTACTCACATAGGTAGCAAGACTTTCCATATAACCTTCCACGGCAAATTTCGCTCCACAATATAGCTCATTAAATGGCTGTCCTACGAGCCCTCCTACCGAGGTGACACTGATGATCTGCCCCGATTTCTGCTTACGCATATAAGGTAAAACGGCTTGCGTGCAAAACACCACCCCAAGGTAATTCACTTCGGTAACCCATCTGATCTCCGCTTCGGAAGCCTGCTCGGTAGTTTTGGCAAAGCCAGCACCTGCATTATTGACCAGGATATCGATCTTCCCATCCTCGTCGATGATGGTCTGTACTGTCGCTGTTATGCTCGCAGGCAGGGTGACATCCAAAGGCAAGAGGGTAATATCAAGGTTTCCCTCCATTATCTTCTGTTTCAAGGCCTCGCCCTTTCCCAAGTTTCGCATGGTTGCATATACCTTATACCCCTTTTGGGCAAATAAAATGGCTGCTTCTAATCCAACGCCTGTGGACGTTCCGGTAATTAATACGTTTTTCTTTGTCATCATTCAAGTAATTTTGGAATGAATATTCATTCCATATTTTGGGTAAAAAATTTTTTATTCTTTAATGGCGTCCCAGACCATCGTCAATTGATTCTGAAGGGATTGGCGATGGGGCGCAGGTTGGTTAAAAACCCACCTCAAGTAGGCCAACATGGCTCCACCAATAAACTGAAGCAGCTCTCCAGAGTCGATGCTCTTAATAATACGCTCTTGTTGGCCGATCTGGATGAGCTGCACGACGGCCTCTACGGCTTCAAGGCCTTTGGTCCTACTCTCTTCGGTAATGATAGGAGATGCTTGGAGCTGCTCCATAAACTGAAAATAAAGCGGATTGTTCAGGAAAAAGTCGATCAGGGAAACAAAGTAGTTTTCAAATTGCGTTTTTATGGGTTTTTCATCCTCAAAAGTCTTAAAAAGACCCTTTTCCTGCTCTTTGATCCCTACATAAATCTCGTTGATCAGAATATCCTTGTTACTAAAATAGTTGTAGATGGTCCCCATACCAGTACCCGCCTCCTTCGCAATGGCCGACATCGGCGTATTATGAATTCCTTTTTCGGTCAATAGCTTGAGGGCACTTTTTAATATGGCTTCCTTTTTGTTCATGATGCAAAGTAAAATAAATGGAATGATTATTCCAAATCTTCTTTGAAAAATTCATCCATGAATCCGCTATGGCGAAGTACTCATGGTCCTCCCCTCAGCTGGGTGGACAAGTGGTTCGTCAACGATCTTTACTCCAGAGCTCATTTTATTGAAAAAGAGTTTTAGCATTAAATTGAACGGCTCATCGAACTATAACCCAGTTTCCTTATGGATATTTTTATTCAAAAACTCTTAGAGCCTGTTTAAAAATCAGAATTGAAAATGAATATGGGCATCGACAAGTAAGTTAAAGTTACGTTCTTTGAAGTGACTAAACTTTTAAAAATGTACCCAACTGACTTATCAGATGCCCGCTGGAAATATATCAAAAAAACATTACAATTCGACGACAGGAAGCGAAAACATAGCCTTCGAGAGATTTGGAATGGTATTCTTTATCTTGTTAAAACCGGATGTCAGTGGCGTATGTTGCCATCAAATTTCCCAAAGTGGCAACTGGCTAACTGGATGGCCAGCCCCGTATTATTACAAAAAGTGGGCAGATACAGCACAGTTTGACTTACTTTTAGAAGAGTTGAGAGGTAAAATACGCATTAAAATGGGCCAAAAGGCAGATCCTTCGTTAGGTATTGTTGATAGCCAAAGTGTACGTTGGGGCAATAATAGGTCTTTGAATGGCTTTGACGGCAATAAAAAAGTGAAAGGGGTAAAGCGACATGTGGTTGTGGATAAAAACGGTTTTTTAATTGCAGTAATGGTCTCAATTGCTAACGTGCATGATGGAAAAGCAGTTTTGTTGTTAATGCAAGTTCTAAAAGAAATGCTTTGCGGAATCAAAGTTATATTAGCTGATGGAGGTTATCGAGGCGAAATAATTGCCGAAATAAAAAAGAGCTTCGGATATATTATTCAAGTCGTACTAAGGTCAGATAAATTTGAAAAGGAATTTAAACCCATACACAAAAGGTGGATCATTGAACGAACCTTTGCCTGGTTTGATAATGATCGCAGATTATGTCGAAATTATGAACTGTTGATGGAAACCGCAGAAGAAATGGTCAAACTGGCGGCCATTAAACACTTATTGAATAAAATTTAAACAGGCATTTACTTTTAATAAACTTTCGGATAGTAGTGAGATTCTCAAAAGGAACCTAGCATTGGTAATAAGAATTAGTTTAAAATAAACTAAATTGTCGGCTTACCTAAAAGATATACGTTAAGCTACATGGAAAGGAAAAATGAAAGTAATCCCTCATATATCTCGCAACTCGACGGGTTAAGGGCTATTGCGATTATTTTGGTATTAATATTTCACTGGTATCCTGAAGGACAAGGAATTAATATCTTGGCCAACGGCCCATTGGGAGTAACCATATTTTTTGTATTAAGTGGATTCCTCATTACCCGAATTCTACTGAATTACAGACAAAAATTATCTGATGGGGGTATCACAAAGGCCTATAAAGTGTTTATGGCACGACGTATGTTACGGATCTTCCCACTATATTACCTGGTCCTTTTAGTCGTATGGCTGGCCCAGTACATTGGCTTTATTCCTCCGATTGGCACCCAACTCTATAGTCATCCGCTCTATTATATTCTATATGCCTCCAACTTTCTGATCGAATACCTACACGATTGGTCCGATGTATTGTCTCCCTTTTGGTCTTTGGCGGTAGAAGAACAGTTCTATATCTTTTTCCCTTTACTCATTCTGAGTGTGCCTCAGGCTTACCTCAAAAAAAGTATTATAGGCCTAATTGTCCTGGGAATAGTATCGAGGGTCATTCTACATCTGGTAGGGGTCAATGAAGGCGTACATATGCCTACTTGTCTCGACGCCTTTGGGCTGGGTGCTTTATGGGCTTATTTGCTGGTGAATCGGCCCGATCCACATAGCTTCCTTAAGCTTACCCGCTATGGTGGCCTATTGGGGATGGTCGTATTTATCGTATTTTGCCTTATAGGGCAAGGGAATTTTGCAGCCGTGCTCTTTTTTCGCACCTCTATGTCCCTTATAGCGCTGTATCTAGTAGCGGGTGCCAGCTACAAAGGCGGCTTTGCCAATATATTTGGCAGTATCTTGAATCACCAGATTTTAAAATACATCGGCAAAATAAGTTATGGACTCTATGTATTCCATATGTTGGTTCCAGCGGTCCTGGTACCTTTGTTGCTAAAATTACTTCAGCGCTTTGCCGGAATCTCTATTCCAATGAATGACAATGGATCACGCATTTTAAGCTTAAGCGTTCTACTCGTACTGGCAACCGCTTCCTGGTACCTTTACGAAAAACCCATTATACAGATAAAAAAATATTTCGAAATGAGGACCAAGAACAAGGTCAGGGTGCCTATGTGATAGGTTCCTATCAAGGATGTTCGACTCTGGGTAATAAACATATCGAGTTAAAAGTAGCATAATTTCTAGGCTCTGGCGGCATTAGTATCTCATCGCTGGCTTACAAACTTTAGATAAATATTACTGCCGTAAATTCTACTAATTTTTAAGAATCGATCGATGCAAATACATCTAGATATAGTAGACCTTATGACGACTTGTTCGTTTGGCTATTGGCGGTCAGACTGTTCCTGAAAACGATCATTTAGCCTTTGGCTGGTGGATCATTGCCAATAGTGAAAATGTTGATACCATATCCTTCATGATACGGATTATTCTCTCTCCCTAAACACCAATTATGCAAAATAGGATAAGCGCTCCTAATTCAGTTACAAGTCCCCTTTAAAGGGATGCCTTTCGCAATCGAACACCAAAAATCCAATATTAATAATTCAATAAAACATTTTCTTAAACGTAGCTCGATTCCTAGATTTATTCTATTAAAACAATCAATAACATAAATAGTTTATTACCTTAGTATTAAGATCCTGATCTGCGTTTGTTGCTAGGTGAAAATAAAACTAAGTTTGTCCTAATAGCAATTTTTACCATGAAATATAAAAACGAAAGTGATCAACATGAAGCGCAATAAACTGAAAATTAGTCACTTAACTTATTTCTGCAAGATTGGAAAAGGCACTTTCAGATTCTGACCTATGGCTTGCCTTTCAAAGGGGCGATCAGGAGTCATTTGCCCAAATTTACCAACTACATATTAATGAACTAATTAGCTATGGTTATAGGGTTACAAACGACAGACAACTTATAAAGGATAGTATACAGGATCTTTTTCTTCACCTCTGGCTGCATCGTGAAAACCTTGCGCAAACTACCTCTATAAAATTTTATCTTTTCAGAGCACTTCGTAACAAAATATTACGCAATTCAAAAACAGCCGTCACATCAATCGACTTAGATGAGGACATTTTCAATTCCCTGATGGATTTACCCTATGAGTACCATTATACCAACCAGGAATTTGAAATAGAACAATCTGAAAAACTGCAAAACGCCATTCAAGGACTTACCCCAAGACAAAAAGAAATAATCATATTTCGATATGAAAATGACTTTACACTCGAAGAAATATCCCAAATTATGAGACTTTCGAACCAGTCGGTTCGCAACATTTTGCATCGAGCAGTAAGACAGTTGCGCCATTATTTCGAAATTGCTGGGCCCATTCTCCTATTGCTTTTCAATTTTTAAAAATATTTAATGGACTTATTGGGTACAAATCGCTTCTGTTCTGATTTATAGAATAGATAGCAATTTACTATGCACAAGAAATACAAAAAATATAGTGTTGAGGATTTTGTAAAAGATGAAAATTTCATCTTATGGGTAAAGTATGGAGATCAGCCGCTGACAGAACTTTTTGACCAGGTAAAAACAAATTACACGTATCAAAAGGAAGCTATAAGCCAGGCAAGGGTAATTGTCACAAAACTTTCTCAAAAAACGGAATACGAAAATCAAGCTTCTGACATTTCGGAGATATGGAACAACATTACCAACGAAATGGAAAGCCATCATCACACACAAAATCACACGGTTGGTTGGCGGAGTATACTTTCGGCAGCGTCGGTCATTCTCTTGCTAGGGTTTGGTGTTTGGTTTTTCAAAACAAGCCAACCCAAAACGAAGTACGCCACACAGACTGCATCACTGCCTTACCAATTACAGGAAGAGTCCAGTATTGAAGAAGTACCTAAAAAGATTATCCTACCAGATGGAAGTGAGGTAACCTTAGATGCGAATAGCAAAATAAGCTTTTCCCCGGATTTTAATGGATCTGCTCGGGAGGTATACTTATCGGGTTCTGCATTTTTCAATGTCGTTAAAAATCCTGAAAAGCCATTTTTAGTTTATGCCAACGAAGTCATTACGCGTGTAGTAGGGACGAGCTTTAAAATAAGTGCTTTCGAATCAGAGAAAAATGTAGTGGTTTCGGTTAAAACTGGAAAGGTATCCGTTCAATCAAACCAATCGCAACCAGCATCTAATCCTCAGGAGGTAAGTCTGTTACCCAATCAGCAAGCTATTTTTTCACGCGAAGAAATGCGATTTACCAAACAAGATATCAATTATAGTACAGTCGTTAAAACAGAAACGGTTGCATCTATTTCAAAGTTTTCGAATACTCCAATTCCCATAATCTTACAATCACTTGAAAATCAGTTCCAAATTAAAATAATATATGATCAGGCCGTTTTTTCAAATTGTCGATTAACGACATCGTTTCAAAATGAAACATTAAAAGAAAAGCTTGAAATAATTTGCGAGGCCATTGGCGCAACCTATGAAATAACGAAAATTGAAGTTTCTATTAATGGAAACGGCTGTAATTAATCCATTCCTAAACCCTAAATCATATGATTAAATAAACCACCAAAAAAAAGCCGATAACGATTCCAGCGCTATCGGCATTCATTTTCCCTATGGCCTTTCTAAAACGACATCCGAAAATTTTCGGTGAAGGGACTGTTATTGCTTTTCTCAAACAAGAACAAATCAAAATTAATGAAAAAAGAGCTACTTACACAGGAAAACCTGTACGGCCTTATGAGAATATCATTTCTTCAGGTATGTATAGCGGTATTATTTGCCTCTGCATCGCTTGCGCACAAGGCAGATGCGCAAGAATTGCTGAATAAGAGAATCAGCTTTAAGGTTCAAAATCAACATTTGGTTGAAATACTTAATATCCTCGAGAAACAAGCCGATGTTAAGTTTACCTACCGACCTAAGTTGATACCGACTAGTAAAAAGATCACTATGGAAGCGAGTAATGAACCACTTGCCGATATTCTGAACGAATTATTAAGTCCAGTACATATCAAATACAAAGTTTTTGGGAAGCAAGTAGTATTATCACCTCAAGATACGCCAAAGAACAAAAATGAAACTTTAATTCCAATTGGTAGAGAAGTACAAAGTCCCTTACAAACTGTAACGGGGAAGGTGGTTTCCTCCAAAGATGGTTCTAGCTTACCGGGTGTTAATGTTTTGCAGAAGGGTACTCAAATAGGTAGTACTACGGACGGAAATGGTAAATACAGTATCAATGTTACTGGTTCTAATCCGGTGCTGATATTTTCTTATATCGGTTTCAATACACAAGCCGTAGAAATCGGCAATAAGACTAGCCAGGACATCACCATGATTGAAAGTGTGGAAACACTCAAGGAAGCCGTCATTACCGCCTACGGTATCAAGCGGGAAAAAAGATCCTTGGGATATTCAGTTGGAACTGTTGAGGGGACGGCCTTAACACAAACACCACAGAACAACCTATTGAATGCCATGTCTGGCAAAGTAGCAGGCGTTCAGATCTCACAAATGGGAGGTGGTGTAGGCTCGTCGGTAAGTATGATTATTCGTGGAGCAAGCTCCCTAAACAGTGATAATCAACCTCTTTTCGTAATCGATGGAGTGCCCGTTGCCAACAAATTGAGTAATGGCTTTGCTGGTGCTGATATGGGAAACCCCATATCCGACATTAACCCAAATGATATCGCCAGCGTTTCCATCCTGAAGGGAGCCAGCGCTGCGGCATTATACGGTTCTAGGGCGGGTAATGGTGTCGTTTTGATTACTACCAAATCGGGAGCATCTGGTAAAAAAGGCATTGGTGTATCCTTAAATACTGCTGTGGTGATGGATATTCCACTTCAGTACATTCAAGTCCAAAATAAATTTGGATCTGGGAAAGTAGGTGCTCACGCACTTGAAGAGCAAGAAAATGAAAGCTGGGGTGCCGCATTGGACAAAGGCGAGATGTGGGCCCAATGGAACACCAATGGTGTAAAAACGCCATTGATATCTCATCCTTATCGCTTCAAAGATTTCTTTCAGACCGGCGTAACAAACACCAATAATGTCTCTGTCAACGGTAATTATGACAAAGGTAATTTCAGGATGTCGGTAGGTAATATGAAAAATAAAGGTCTTATTCCGAACACCGATCTTTCCAGACTAACCCTTGCGCTGAACACTACTTATAACCTAACCGATAAGTTACGTGCCACATTCAATCTGAACATCACCGAGTCGGGCTCTGATAATAGACCCTTGATAGATGCATCTCGTAATGACCCTGTTAGAAGTATTTATGAAACAGGCGCTCAGATTGATATTAATCAATTAAGAGATTACTGGATTCCAGGGCAGGAGGGTATTGCCCAACTCAAATACAAGGATAAACAAAATAACCCTTTCTATTTGGTATATGAAAACCCAACAGGTTTTAAGCGCGACAGGACTGTTAGCAAAGTTCAGTTGGATTATGACCTCAGCAAGGAGTTTTCGATCACTGGACGTTATTCAAGAGATAGCTACAATGAAGTATTCGAATCGAAAAAAGCTTTCAACAATTTTGAGTTTGTAAACGGCGCGTATAGTTTAAGAAACTCAAACAATAAGGAAACCAATTTGGATTTGATCATTGCCTACAAGAAAAATTTTGGGGTGAACTGGAGTGTGAATGCAATGGCTGGGGGTAACCGTCTTGAACAATATGGCCGCTCGCTTGAAAATAATGCCTCTTCTCTTGTGGTTCCCGGATTGTACAATATAGCTAATGGCGCCCCAGGTACTGTTTCTTATGCCAGCGGTTTATCTCGCAAGTTGCTTTATGGTGCTTACGGATCCGCCTCGATTGGATTTAAGGACATGGTATACCTTGATCTGACCGCTCGTAATGACTGGACCAGCACGCTTCCAAAAGGGAATAACTCCTATTTCTATCCATCTGCTTCTCTGAGCGTGCTGGTTTCGGAAATGGTACAATTGCCAACCTGGATCAGTTTTGGTAAGGTAAGAGCTGGATATGCTCAGGTTGGTAATGATGTGGCTCCTTATAACTTGGTTCAAACCTATTCAACTGCCGCCGACTGGGGGACTGCCAAAAGAATGTATATGGCAGGTACATTAAAAAATGCTGATTTGAAACCAGAAATTGCCACCTCAATGGAGGTTGGATTTGACGTAAAATTCCTAAGGAATCGTCTGGGATTAGAAGCGACCTACTACGAAAGAAACAACAAGAATCAAATTCTTGGTATATCGGTTCCTATTGAATCTGGAGCAGCGAGTAAGTTGATCAACGCAGGGTTGGTAGAAAGCAAAGGATTTGAATTTGGTCTGGTTGCCACCCCAATAAAAACAGACAATCTAACTTTTGATCTGAACATAACATTGAGCCGCAACAGGGCCTACATTAGAAGATTGGCGGATGGAATTAAGTTTTTCGCTACCAATGCGAGTAGTGGAGCGCTGGTACGCACCTATGAAGGTGGGCAAATGGGTGACATTTACGAACAGCCTATTCTGAAAGTTGAAGATCCTAACTCAGTTTATAACAATTATCCCATCGTAACAGCTGGCGGACTTTATCAAACCAATAACGACATTAATAAGATGATTAAGATTGGAAATTACAATCACAACATCTTAATGGGTATTCAACCTACCATTACCTACAAAAACTTCACTTTATTCGCCAACGTCGATTGGCGCCAGGGTGGACAGTTTTATTCTAACACCATGATGTTCCTAGGTAATAATGGTCAGCGAGAAGAAACAATTTCTGGTGTTGATTATGACCCAAATAGTAGTATAGTAGATCAGATCAAGGCAAATCCTGATAAATATCTAGGCAATTGGATAGGTGGTAGAAATGGAGACTACGGAGGGTTTTCATGGCCAGAAGGGAGTACAGAATCGAAAATAAGGCTTAATGATGCGAGTTTGAACCCGGGTGTATTTGCCACAAAAAATGCTGCCGGAGAAACGGTATATACGGAGAACCTGGGCGGTGCTGGAAGCAAATGGTTAAGCCCATTTGATGCCTATCGCTATTCGCATCGTCCTTTTCCAGATCGCAACATGTACAGTGCTACTTACGTGAAACTTCGTGAAGTTTCTTTGACCTACCATTTGCCAAAATCAATAATCAATAGATTGAAAGTACAAAATGCTTCGATAGCGGTTGTAGGAAACAACTTGTTTATGTGGACGAAAGCGGGGATTAAGGGATTGGATCCCGAAAAGGCCTTTCAGCAGAATGGCAGTAGCTGGTCACAAGGTATAGAATACTATAATATACTTCCATACACTGGTTCCTTAGGATTTAAATTGAACGTTGACTTTTAAATAGAAAGACAAAATGAGAACTACAAAATCGATATATATTACCTTATTTGTCACCATAGGTCTTTTTCTTTCTTCCTGTGAGAATTTGATTGAAGTGAATGAAAATCCCAATAGCCCAGAGAATGTCTCTTCCAATTTTATTCTTACCTATGTATTGACCAATACAGGTAAGGTTGTGTATAGCCTTGGGAAGGACGGATCTAAAATTGGAGCTGCCATGCAATATATGCAGGCAGGAACCAATGAAGGCGCAACAGTCATTAATCAATATGCTTGGACACAGGAATCGTGGTCATCCTATTATGATTATTTACGCAACAATCAATTGGTTTACGAGAACGGAGTACGTGATAATAATCGCTTTTTCCAAGCGATTTCTCTGACCATGAAATCATACCTTTTTGGGCTGATGACGGACTTGTACGGAGATATCCCCTATTCAGATGCCCTAAAGGCAAATACGGGTTTGTATTTCCCAAAATACGATGCCCAAGCCAATGTTTATAAAGGTATATTGGCAGACCTTAAGGAAGCGAGTAGTCTGCTGAGTAGTCTGGAAGCAAAAGACGCCGTTAGTGCTACTGCAGATGTGATGTACAAAGGCGACGGGGCGAAATGGAAAAAGTTTGCCAATTCATTGCGCTTACGGTATGCCTTGCGACTAGCAGACAAAAAAGCGGAAATGACTGCCTTGGGTGTGAATCTGGACACTGAATTTAAAGAAGCAAGTACCCTTGCTTTTGCAAGTAATGCCGACAATGCAGCGATGCAATTTTTGGGAACAACTCCCGACAACTCCAATCCTGGAGGTTTGTTGAACGCAGCCAACCCTAACCTTCTACTAAAACCTGGGAAGACCTTGGTAGATAAGCTGGTCACACTCAATGATCCACGTTTACAGCGGTGGACAAATCCGGTTCAGCGCAAGTGGGATGCCAATGTGAAGGTCGTGACTACTAAAACCGTCACCAACATATTTGGGGAAAACTTCTCGGTGGTTTACGTGCCCGCCGTGGCTAGCAGTGCCGACACATCTTTATATGTTGGGCTTCCTATTGGGATGTCCGTTACTTCTGCAATCTCCTATAACAAGGGCAACGACGTGGCAACTTATATTAATGAGCGTAATCCATACATTTCCTACATTCATGACCGGTATCGTAAAAACACCGATCCTTATGCACCCATGGATCTGATGTCTTATAGCGAAGTTGAATTCATTCTTTCTGAGGCGGCTTCCTTGGGTATTTTTGGCGCAACAGATGCAGAGGGTCATTACAAAAATGCGATACATGCCTCCATGGATAAAGCAGGTGTATTTACGGCCTCTAGCTTTAATTTTGACACCTATTATGGACAGAATGATGTTTCATATACAGGAGCAAGCAACAAGCAAGAGCGTATTCTAGAGCAGAAATGGATTTCTTCCTGGTTTGGTATTCAATCTTGGTTTGACTGGAGGCGTACTGGATATCCTACCTTGAAAACGGGTGCCCTAGCACAATATGGCCCTGCTTTACCAATCCGGTATATTTACCCGACTGCGAATCTAGACCCTAGTTATATCGTAAATTACAACGAAGCGGTTGATAAATTGGTCAGCACTAATTATGTTCCTTCCGGTCAAAGTAAGGATCACCATTATTCAAAAATGTGGTTATTGCAAGGAACCAATAAACCTTGGTAAACCGCTAAACGCTGCTCGTTAATACAAAACACCCGGTCAAATAATCATTAGACCGGGTGATTTGTATATATCTGGCAACTTCATAGTGAACATGCCAGTGATTTACACTCGGCTGTCGGCAATCAGCTGTCAGCTCTAGGCTATATGCTGTATGCAAGAAGCACAGCCCTTTAACCGTAGCGGTCGGCGATCGGCGATCGGCAGTCGGCTTTCAGCCATCAAACATCAGCCGTAAGCTCTAGGCTCTATGCTATAAGCACAGCCCTTTAACCGTTGCGGCAGTCGGAAATAAGCAATACCGCATCTAACCACGCAGCGGCCGCATTTAACCTTAGACCTTTAACCGTGCGGCGGACCGCTTTCAACCATATTAGGCTTTAGGCCTTAGGCCTTAGGCAATCAGCCGTCGGCTTTCGACTTCGGCAGGGCCTTAATATGGAGACGTGCTTGAGGCCGTAAGCAGTAAATCCAGCCCTATAACAGCTGCGGCGGACCGCTTTCAACCATATTAGGCTTTAGGCCATAGGCAATAGGCAATCAGCCGTCGGCTTTCGGCGTTCGGCTTCGGCAGGGCCTTAATATGGAGACGTGCTTGAGGCCGTAAGCAGTAAACCCAGCCCTATAACAGCTGCGGCGGACCGCTTTTAACCGAGCGGCGGCCGCTTTTAACCTTAGACCTTTAACCTTTAACCGCGCAACGGACCGCTTTCAACCATATTAGGCTTTAGGCCATAGGCAATAGGCAATCAGCCGTCGGCGTTCGGCGTTCGGCTTCGGCAGGGCCTTAATATGGAGACGTGCTTGAGGCCGTAAGCAGTAAACCCAGCCCCATAACAGCTGCGGCGGACCGCCTTTCACCCCTTTCCTAATACCTAACTCCTGGCTCCTAATTACCTTTAACCGAGCGGCGGCCGCCTTTAACCTTAGACCTTTAACCGCGCGGCGGCCACTTTTAACCGTTCAACGAACCGCTTTTAACCGAAACATCCTAACCCCTAACAACCCAAAAGCCTAATCCCTAAAAGCAAAAAAAACCATCCCTTTTGAGGATGGTTCTTTGTTAATATTGTGGCGGCTACCTACTTTACCAGGTGTGATCCAAGTATCATCGGCGGTCTCGGGCTTAACTTCTCTGTTCGGGATGGGAAGAGGTGAACACCGAGCCTATAGCCACCAACAAGGTCTTTAGAGTGTATAGTATCTGGGTTAGTCGCTTCGGATATCAGGATTTAGTCCTCTCACCTTTAACTTTTAACCTTTTCAACTTTTTCATGTCATATTGGAAGTAAAAGAGAATAATTGTAAAGTTATTTCGAAAAATAATGTGC
>NZ_QGDT01000003.1 GCF_003149085.1 Dyadobacter jejuensis
AAAAAGGAATTGGGCCTTTTCAAACATGGTGTCCATTATCAGACAGCAGCTAATGAACTATATCAATTTGTACGCATTTCTGGAAAATCCAGAGAAAAGTTGGATGACTATAATAAATGAACAAAAAATGAAAATGCAAAATCCACTATTCCGGGAAATGAGGGGGGCTTACTTTTGAAAATCCAACTAAAATAGCCTTTCTCACAACAGAAACAACGATAATTTTCTCAGATCCGCTTTTATCGGACAACAATGATAAAAAATAAAAGCTGAATACTATAAGTGTCTTCAGGTCAATTGGTTAGGTTTCTGAGGTCGAAAAAGAATTGGGAGTGGAAATGCGAAGGGAGTTAGGTAAGAACCACGGCAAGTGTTCTGCTGTCGTATTAATAAGGGCCTAGCAGGGAAATATAAGATCGTGGATGGTGGTCATGGTAATAAGTGGGGACTCTCCCTAATCAGGATTGGGCTTTCAAAGCCTTATTGCGCGTGATATGGATAAGTAGAAGACTGGCAGCCACCAGAAATGCTAGAAGTGCCGATACCTGAAAGCTATATCGAATATCCGTAAATAGCAGCGTGACAAACGAAGAAAAGAATTGTCCAGCGAATACGCCCATAGAGTAGTAACCTAGGTTTTTCCCTCTGTTGTGGAGATTGCTCTCCTGGAGGGTCATATGATTCAACAACGGAATGGTACAGCCAAAACCTATTCCCATACAAGTAGCTCCAATAAATAGTACGTAAGTTTGGAAGGTCAGAGAAAAGATAAGAAGTCCTAGGGCAAAGAATATGAAACCTAGGACGATGGTAGGAGCCTCTCCGAGCCAAAGTACGACTTTGGGCAACTGACTAGCAGATAGGACGGCAAGCATTGAAATGAGGGCCATAAAGTATCCAATTTCGGATTCTATAAACTGAAAGTCAGTGGGTAGGTAAACAGGAAGTCCTACAAATACCACAAAAAATAAGGTCATGGCTAACGCTGCGCTTAAAACCACCCGGAGAATATTCGTAGAAACTGGCTGAGGATTGGATTCGGTAGGGGCAGAAATTGCTTTTTTAGTAGTCGGAACGAAAAAGGTAATAAGAGCGAGACAAAGGAGTGCCATCAAATAAATAAAGAACGGATAATACCATTGTCGTTCTCCCAGAAAGCCTCCAATGCTTAAAAAAAATACACCACCCAATTCTATGGACATGCCTTGCCAGGCAATTAACTTTAATCTCTGCCCACCCTTAAATAGCTGGGCGATAAGGCCAGTGGCAGAGGCTTGAATCAGGGCCGTAGCGGCCCCAAGTAACAACCGATCGGCTATCACTAGGTAAGGATTGCGAAGCACGATTCCGAGTACGCCAAAGGTTGCGTAGGGGATTAAACCCCAGGTTATCATGGCATATGAGCCCTTCCTGTCAATCAACTTACCTGCAAAAGGAGCAAAAAGTACCACGCCTAACGAAGGTAAGGTGATTAACCAGCCGGGATTTTGGGCGAATCCAAGGTGAGTGGAAATTTCTGTCAAGGAAGGAGCTATCACTGTACCTACCATAATTGTTAAGCTACTTGTTAGTAATATGGCAAATACTCCTACGTTGGATACGTTTTGTTCTGACATGTTTTCTTCCTTTCTGGGTTTCAATGATTGGTGATGACAAAATTACGGCCTTCACTCATGAGGATAATCGGACAATATGCCAAGATGATGGTACTATTTGGAAATTTTGTATTTTTGTTAGAATACTCCTTTCCATATATGAATCGCCATGCACTTTACGCACCCCATCGACCACAATAAATTCGTCCTTATTACTAAATCGGCCGAGATGAAGGCTTATATCCAAAATTCGTCTAGGGAAGCTTTTTTTGAAATATTTTGGTTGATGAAGTCAACGGGCGTCGATGACAAAGGAAATTTTCTTCCAGAGAGCTCAGTCTATCTCATTCCTCCTTTACGATCCACCACGCTTCATTTCTCTGGGGGTGGCACAGGTCTTATCGCCTTTCGTAGAGAATACCTTGAGGAGGATGATAAGGAGTACGCACTCGATGTTTTTAATCTATTCCAGATGCAAGCTGAAAATTTATGGCTGCCGCTGTCCACATCGACCTCCTCTATGTTGGGGCATGTGGTTCGACTGATGGAGTATGAGTATACCCATCAAAAAGGCACCTATTTGGCTCTCAAGGCCTTATTGAAGGTGTTTCTTCTTCATCTAATCAGAATTCACCAAAATGCTTTTTTGGATCAAAGTTTGGATCAAAAAAGAATTTATGAAATCAAAAAGCTGCTGGATCGGTATTTTAATAAGGAGAGAAAGGTCCACTTTTATGCCGAAAAGGTAGGGCTGAGCCCTAAAAGGCTAAATCAGATTTTGTTAAAGAATATAAAGAAGACGATGACACAGTTGGTGCACGATAGGTTAGTATTAGAAGCTAAACGGAAAATTGTTAGCAGTGACCTTACCATTAAGGAGATTGCTTACACACTGAACTTTACCGACCATTCTTATTTTGGTAGATTCTTTAAAAAGCAAACGGGACTTTCTCCGCAAGCTTATAAAGCCTCAGAGGCCAGAGAAAATAGGATCAATAAGGTGGATAATATAGAGCCTACAAAAGGGATAGAGGCGACTAAAGAGAATTTCGAATAGCTACCTGTATTGACCTATCAAATGCAGACAGTTTTCGGTTCTAAGAGCGAGCCCTGCCAGGGTCCATTTAAGAGGCTAATATTATGTTATATTTTTATTATATTTATAATTTTTTTAATCTTGTGTTATATTCTTTAAAACGACTTCATTCTTTCATAAATGATTACTTATCCCAAACGGTATCAAGAAAGTGAGCTCCTAGCCGAAGTGTCCGCCAATAACGAAGCGGCCTTTGTTAGGCTGTTTCATCAATACCATCAATTACTGGGCACTTTTATTTTTAAAATCACCAAATCGAAAGAGTTAACGGAAGAGGTTGTTCAGGATGTTTTTCTTAAAATTTGGTTGAATCGAGAAACGTTAACGGAGGTGAAGGACTTCAAGGCCTACCTTTTTGTGGTGTCCAAAAATCATGCCCTTAATTGTCTAAAAAAACTGTCAAAAGAATGTAGGTTGACGGTAACCTTGGACGAGGAAATAGGGTATGATCTGAGTGAGGGTAAACTGGATGACGAAATGTATGTATTCTTGGATGAGGCCATTGATAGACTCCCTGCTCAACAGAAGAGGGTGTATCTGTTAAGCAGGCACGAAAGATTGAAATACAATGAAATCGCATTAAAACTAAATATCTCCAAAGAAACCGTTAAAAAGTATCTCCAATTGTCCTCCGAGTCCATATCGGTATATCTCCGCAGTAAAATTTCTACACTTGTTTCTGTGGTTTTCTTATTTATTTCCTAAAATTTCTATTTTCAATACCCCCTTTTTTGAGATTTTATTGTCTGTATAGTAAATGGCATATGGGCTGTTGGAAATAAGATCATATTCATGAAAGAAGCGGTTTCAAAAATAGCAATATTATTTCAGAAGTATTATGGCGGAACGGCCACCATAGAGGAGACCAATGAATTGATGGAGCTCATAAATACTTCCCAATATGATTCAGAAATGTATCAGTTGTTGGAAGAGGCTTGGCGGAAAACTGAATTAGATGCGGATGTTTTTTCATCGGAGTTAAGTCAAAATATGCTGGACCATATACTAGATACACAACTGGCCTATAAGGAACCGACAAGGACCCTCCCGATTTACAAATGGATGAAATATGCCGCTACTGTTTTGATTATATTGGGTATCGGACTGGGCATAAGCTATTGGCAGAGGAACCAGAAGCCAGTGAAGTTAAGCGATCATTCCACCCATGAAATTCTGCCAGGGGGCCATAAAGCGGCGTTGACCTTGGCCGATGGTACCATTATTCCATTAGATAGCCTGTCGAACGGAAAGCTAGCCGAGCAAGGAGGTGTAGTCATCACCAAGACTGAGAATGGTAAGCTTGTCTACAAGGTAGTCGGGCCGACGGAAGGGCGCATAAAAGGACATCTCAACAGCATTTCAACTCCAAGGGGAGGGCAATACGAAATTGAGCTACCTGATGGAAGTATAGCCTGGCTAAATGCCTCATCTACGATGCGCTTCCCGACCGAGTTTGCTAAAGATGAGCGAAAAGTAGAGATTGAAGGAGAGGTATATTTTGAAATCAAGAAAGACATTCATCGGCCATTCAAGGTACGATTTGGCCCAAATGAAATCGATGTTTTAGGTACTCATTTTAATGTGATGTACTATTCGGATGAAGATCTTACGGCAGCTACTTTGATAGAAGGCTCTGTACTTCTGAATACCAGTACGGCTAGGAACCAATTAAAACCTGGGCAACAAGCCTTGGTGAAGAATACGGGCCAGACGATCGTAAAAACAGTGGATACAGACAAAATTCTAGCTTGGAAAAACGGTTTTTTTCACTTTGAAGACGATGGCATCCAGTCGGTGATGCGACAGGTGTCAAGATGGTACGATATTGAGGTGGTGTACGAAGGGACTCCCACTTCGCGTCAGCTTACAGGAAAGGTATCAAGAGAGGTAGGTATCTCTGAATTGATGGAGATGCTGCAATATGCAGGTATTAAATACAGAATAGAAGGAAAAAGGATCATAGTGTCGAATTGAGCGTATATAGGTGTACGTTTAATATGACAGGTCCGTTGTGAACGATAATAAAATGACTGGAAACCTTAAACCAATAGCGATCATGTAGAGAAAAACATCTGATTCATGAATAGGAACAAAAAAATGGGAAAATGCTGCGAACATTTTCCCAAAGCAGTTCGGATTCATAAAAACCTTGTGAGAAAGTAATTTATGTTTAATCTAAACCATACAAATATATGGAAATTAATTCTATACCCGGAAACGTATGGCGGTTTCGGCAATGGATACCCCAAAACCTGCTCTTGAAAATGAAGTTGCTAAGCTTTTTCTTGTTTGTGGTCCTGACCCAAGTATGGGCAGATGGTTATGGTCAAAAAATAACCATCGATAGGCAAAATGTGACGTTGGAAGTGGCCTTGAAATTGATTGAAAGTCAATCGGAATATTTGTTTTTGTATGACAAAAGTGAGATTGCCAGTAATAGAAAGATTACTCTAACCGTAAGCAAGGGTACGATTGAAGAAGTGTTGGAAACGTTATTTGACGGTATGCCAGTAGCTTATAAGATATTTGGTAGGAATATAGTCCTTAGGAAGGTAAGTGCCCCGAATAAAGCGGTGATCTCTCACTCAAAAAGTGAAAAGGAGGCTGAAATTCTTGTTGAAGGGCTCGTCACAGATGAAAAGGGTGAGGCACTTCCAGGGGTAAGTATCCTCGTTAAAGGCACCCAAAGAGGGACGGTCACGGATGTGCAAGGCCATTATCAAATTGCGATTTCCGATCAATCTGCTACCTTGGTATTTAGCTATGTAGGCTATGTGAGTCAAGAAGTTGTGGCAGGGAATCGTTCTGAGGTTAATATAAAACTATCGCCTGATCAGAAGGCGTTCGATGAGGTGGTGGTCATTGGATATGGTACCGTAAAGAAGTCCGATTTGACGGGATCGGTAGCATCAATAAAATCAGAAAGATTATTGGACAAGCCCGTCGTCAATGTTGGCCAGGCCATGTCAGGGAAAATTTCAGGGGTGGAGGTTTCTCAAAATTCAGGTACACCAGATGGGAAAATGAGAATTAGAATTCGGGGAGATAATTCTATAAATTCATCTAATGAGCCGCTTTATGTGATTGATGGAATTATTGGCGTGGCCGACATAAATCTCTTAAATCCTAATGATATTGCTTCTCTAGAGGTTTTAAAGGATGCATCAGCTACCGCCATTTATGGTGCGCGTGGTGCCAACGGAGTGATACTGATCACCACCAAAAGAGGACTAAGTTCCGAGAAGAGTATTATTAGCTATGATGGATATATTTCCATTGGTACATTAGCCAGAAAAATCGAATTGCTAAATTCGACAGAATGGTTGCAGATGTATAATTTGACCCAGGATAATGCCGCCAAGTATGATCCAGTTGGCTATGCTCAAGGGAAATACCCCAGAATGAATACGGCCTCCTTGCCAAAACTATTTAATGCTGATGGAACACCCATTTATAATACCGATTGGCAGAACGAAGCCTATCAAACGGCCAAAACGACTAATCACTCCATTAGCATTAGAGGTGGCAATGAAAAAACGGTTTACAGTGCAAGTCTTGGCTATTTGCATGCCGATGCGTTAATTAAACAAAGCTATTTAAATAGATATACGCTTAGACTAAATTTTGATTCGAATTTAAAAACGTGGTTGAAAGTGGGCGGAAATGTGTCCTTAAACCATAACAAAGGAAACGATCATTATGCCAATTATGGAATTAAACGCTTGGTGATGGAGGCAATTCCGCTGATTCCTGTTAAGTATCCGGATGGGACCTGGGCAAGCAATCGAGATATACCTGGAGCGGTGCAGGATACTCCGGCGAGGTACTTGGATGAAATGGTCAATCAAACCAGCAATACGCAAACCATAGCCAATTTTTATACAGATTTCAAGATTAATGATGAATTGGATTTCAAGGTTACCTTTGCCACCGATTTAAAGAACAGGAAAACAAATTACTATTCGGGAAAGAACCTGATTCAGTTCAGTAAAAATCAGGGCGGAATTGCTACCATCAGTACGGAAAATCAAACCTACTGGCAGAACGAAAACTATTTGAATTGGAATAAGGAGTTTAACTCTCGAAACAGATTGAACCTTATGGTCGGTTTGAGTTGGCAGCAGCGCTCCGCAGAGCTATTGTCAGTTACACAACAGAAATTTATTGATGATTTTTATCAATGGCATAATCTCGGAAGTGGTACCGTTTCTATTCCTCCTTCTTCGAGCGACTGGCGCTGGTCCTTGAACTCCTATTTTGCTCGCATTAATTATACTCTTGCCGATAAATATCTTTTTACAGCCACAGGACGTTATGATGGCTCGTCTAAGTTTGGGCAAAATAATAAATATGCGTTTTTCCCATCTTTTGCTTTTGCTTGGCATGTTTCGGACGAAGAATTCCTAAAAAACAATTCTAAAATCAGTAACCTTAAGTTTAGAGCCAGTGTAGGACGAACGGGTAATCAGGAAATTTCCAACTATGCTTATGCCCAAAACTTAGGCTTATCTAACATCATCTTTAATGATACCTTCTATTCAGCATTATCGCGGAGTACCTTTGGTAATCCAGATCTGAAGTGGGAAAAAACCTCCCAGATCGATGCTGGTTTGGATTTAGGATTTTGGAATAATCGAGTAGATGTTACCCTAGACTATTATTACAAGGTAACCAGTGATCTGCTGCTATATGCCCCTATTCCGTATACATCCGGACTAAGCTCCGTTATGACCAATATTGGTTCAGTAAAGAACCAAGGATTCGAATTGGCGGTAACATCTCATCACATTGAAAAAGAGCACTTTTCCTGGAATACCACAGTTGTTGCTTCTAGTAACCTCAATAAAATCATTAAGCTGGGCTCTAATAACGAAGACATTTTCCCTGGTCCCCGACATGCCCAAGGAGATTTGTCTATTTTGCGGGTCGGACAACCAGTTGGTTCATTTTGGGGATTAACACGACTAGGAACTTGGGGTACGGAAGAGGCCGATGAAGCCGCCAAGTACAACCGCTTACCTGGGGACCTGAAGTATGCCGATTTAAACAATGATGGAAAAATCAATAATGATGATAACAGTATTATTGGCAGAGGTACGCCCAATTGGTCAATGGGGATTTCTAATCAATTGAAGTTCAAGAATTTCGAGTTAGCTCTTGATATCCGGATCGTTGAAGGGATTGATGTTATTAATGCAGCAACGCACAACCGAGAGGACCGCTTCGGGGTGGCCAATGGTGCTCGAAGTATTTTAAATTCCTGGACTCCTTCCCATCAGAATACCATGTTAGCTGAAAGAAGACCCTTAAAAACATATTATGACTCCTATCCAGATACACATTGGTTACAAGACGGTTCATTTATACGGGGGCAAAATTTACTGGTGGGCTATAACTTTGGTTCCTCGACGATCCAACGCCTGAAAGTCGATAGGTTACGAATTTATGCCAGCCTACAGAATTTTTTCTTGATTACCAAATACAATGGATATGATCCTGAAGTCAGTACCGCCACGGATCAGACCTTTGGTCAAGGGGTTGATGATTTTGGAGACCCACGACCTCGTACTTTTACAGTTGGTCTTAGTGTTAATTTTTGAAAAATGCAATCATGAAAAATATACTTCCTAAAATTACTTGGGCCGTCACCTTGTTTTGTATCTCATGTAATGATTTTTTGGATGAACAACCCACCGGCACTTTATCGAGTACCTCTAACCTGACCAGTGCAGATGCTGCCTTAGCCTTTGCCAATAGCGCCTATGTAAATACCAGTGTATTCAATAGCCTAACTTCTGGTTGGGGGTCTGTTACCCCTTTGCTATTAGAATATATGACGGGCAAGGTTAGCTCCGAAAATTCTCAGAGCAACTTCAAGGAGTTTCAGGAGCTTACAGTAAGTTCCCGATCCCCTTATATTGAAGAGTGGTGGAGGGGCTGTTATGCGGGAATTGCGAATTGTAATCTGGCATTGCAAAAATTACCAGAGTTTAATCAAGTGGATCCTCAACTTATATCCCGATATCAAGGGGAGGTTCTCTTTATGCGAGCCATGTATTATTTCTATTTGGTAAGAATCTTTGGAGACGTTCCCAAAATTAAAACATCCCAAGTGGAGTTGAATGAACTATTTGTCCATAGATCTCCAATCAAAGAAATTTATGACGAAATCATTATTCCAGATCTTCTTGCTGCCGAAAAAACGGCATTGCCGCTCAAAGATCTTACTGGTCGAACCTCACTAAGTGCAGTTAAAACCTTGTTAGCGGATGTTTACCTTACTTATGCGGGATATCCGGTCAAGGGGGGAGATCAATATTATGCCGAATCGGCCAAACGTTCCTTGGAAGTCCTAAGCCACTACACTTTATTTGATAAATATGAAGATTTGTGGAAACCGGAGAATAACAATAAGGGTGAATTTATATTTCAAATTCAGTTTTCACTGAATAAATCTTCCAATCAAATGGTGAATATCCCTTTACCATCACGATCTGGAATGTCGGCTTTCAATTTGGAATACGGTAGTATGATACCTACCAAAGAGTTTGTAGAAAGCTACCGAGAAGGGGATATAAGAAATGATGAAAAACAATTCTTTTTCAGAACTTATAAAGGCAATAAAAGTAAATTTTCACCGGGTGCTCCCGAATTGACTTTTATGGACTTTAAGGGCTACTACATATATAAGTTTTTTGATTCATATGCCATAGATGTGGCTGGACAGTCAGGCTTGAATTGGACCATTTACCGATTGCCCGACGTCATGCTCATGTATGCAGAAGCGCAGAGCCATGCGGATGGTGCACCGAATGACGCCTCATTTGCTGCTCTGAATGCAGTTAGGTATCGGGCTGGTCTTTCACCTTTTACCAATTCCGACCTCGTGGCTTTTACTGCTGCTGTTTGGGACGAGCGGTATTTCGAGCTTTGTTATGAAAATAAAATGTGGTTTGATATGATTCGAACCCGGAAGATAAGGGATGATATTTCGGGACAATACGTGAACTTTATTGGGTATACCACAAAATGGGGCAAAACCTATAGCAACACACAACTCTTGTTCCCCATTCCTCTTAGAGAAATGCAAACGAACCCCAAATTGGTTCAGAACACCGGATACTAGCCTATGCCTGGTGCTAGGTCTGGAAGACTTTAACCATTATATTAGGATTTTAATGAAATCTATTACTTCAGATCTATCTGCAAATGATGATGGAGTTAAAATCCTAATTTATTTTTTAACTTATAGCATGATATGTGTCTCATTTTCAGGATCATTCTTACTGCATGGTTGATTAGCTCAAGTTCGCTGTCTATGGCGCTTTCAATAGATAGTCTGAGGGGTGTCGAAAAAAGAAAGCCCAATGTGATCATCATCATGTCTGACGATCAGGGCTGGGGGGACTTGAGCATGAATGGTAATCCCAATTTGCAAACGCCTCATATTGATCGGATCGCTAAAAATGGAGCCCGATTTAGCCACTTTTATGTGAGCCCGGTGTGCTCCCCTACACGTGCCGAATTGCTAACTGGCCGGTACCACCCAAGAGCTGGCGTGTATAGTACTTCCGAGGGAGGCGAAAGAATCAATTTGGACGAAACCACCATGGCCGATGTGTTTAAGGAGGCCGGCTATGCCACAGCCGCTTTTGGGAAATGGCATAATGGCATGCAGTATCCTTACCATCCCAATGCACGTGGATTTGATGAGTTTTATGGCTTTTGTTCTGGACATTGGGGTAATTACTTCAATTCGCTTTTGGAGCATAATGGTCAAATCGTGCAGGGAAACGGCTTTATTATTGACGACTTGACGGATAAAGCGCTAGAGTTTATCGATAACAACCAAAACGATCCTTTCTTTTTGTATTTACCCTATAATACCCCTCACTCGCCCATGCAGGTGCCTGACAAGGAATGGGCGAGCTTTAAGGACAAATCCCTCATCAAATTGGCCGATGCCCGTACTGGTGAAGAAGATGTAGTCTTTACCCGTGCCGCTTTGGCTCTTTGTGAAAACATCGATTGGAATGTGGGAAGAATTCAAAACCAATTGAAAAAATTAAAATTGGATAGGGAAACCATAGTCATTTATCTGAGCGACAACGGTCCCAATAGCTCACGCTGGAACGGTGGCATGAAAGGAAAGAAGGGCTCCACGGATGAAGGAGGCGTAAAGTCCCCTTTTGTGATCCAATGGCCCGGGACTATCTCTTCGGGATTGGAAATAGATCAGGTTTCGGGGGCGGTGGATTTACTGCCTACCCTGGCCGATTTGTCGGGTATTAATTACAGCATTCCCAAAGCTTTGGATGGAATAAGTCTTAAACCCTTATTGGTCGAAAGCAATCAAAAGTGGCCCGACAGAATGCTATTTTCACATTGGAATGGGAAAGTGTCCGTCCGGAAGGGCCGGTATGTCTTGGACGATAATAGCAAACTATTCGATTTAACTACCGATCCCGAACAACGAGTTGATATTACTTCCCAGAAGCCTGAATTAACCAAAGCACTGTCCATGGCCGTTGTGGATTGGAAAGCGGAGGTTTTAAAAGATATTGCAATTGATAATCGACCCTTCCCGGTTGGCCATCCCGATTATAAATATACCCAGTTACCAGCCCGAGATGCAGTTGCGCATGGAACCATAAAGCGATCGAACAAATACCCCAATAGCTCTTACTTTACAAATTGGACGAAAAATGGCGATTATATCAGCTGGAATGTGGATGTTTTGAGTGAGGGAGATTATGCTGTAGCAGTCTATTATGTTTGTCCAGCCGATGAAATTGGCTCAACGATGCAGCTTTCATTTGAAGCCGACAAGCTTGACTTTAAAATCGCCAAAGCCAACGCGTCTGGAATGATCAACCAGCAATACGATCGGGTAGAACGTATGGAGTCTTATGAAAAGGATTTTAAACCCTTAAAAGCCGGGGTTATTCATCTTAAAAAAGGGGCTGGGGAGCTTATTCTCCGAACTACTGCCCTATCGAAAACCAATGCTTTGGATTTCAGAATGATGATGCTCACAAGAGAGAGTCCTTAGCTTGGACAGTTTTAAAATACCTCAACTATTCTTGATTCAATTTAATAATACTAAAATGTATAAATGGTTTATAATCATTTGGCTGTTGCCGATGATCAGCAATATAAGGTCCTATGGTCAAACGAATGGACATGAAAAAAATCCACCAAATATAATTTTTATTTTGGCCGACGACATGGGGTTTGGCGACCCACAGTGTTATAATCCCGAGTCGAAGATCTCTACACCTCATATAGATAAACTGGCTTTGCAAGGTATGAAATTCATGGATGCTCATTCAGCAGGCTCCTGGTGTGTACCTTCCCGTTATGGCCTGATGACGGGTCAATATCCACTTCGAAAGCATATGGATGTGAAAAATGGCGCATTGATTGACCAAGGACAATTGACCATAGCGTCCTTATTAAAGCGAAATGGATATGCCACGGCTATGATTGGTAAATGGCATTTAGGGTTTGAAGGGGTAAGTGATTGGGGAAAAGTGGATTATAGTAAAAAACTGACCGGAGGTCCAATTGATCGGGGTTTTGATTATTTCTTTGGAATGCATGCATCTTTGGATATTCCTCCTTACTTTTTTATAGAAAATGACCAGGTGATTTCCGCACCAACCGAAGATATAGCCGGCAATCAGAGTCCCGATGCTACTACAACCATTTCAGGGGCCTTTTGGCGAGAGGGTAAAGTTGCCCCGGGATTTAAACATGTCGAAGTGCTGCCCACCTTTACGGATAAGGCCTTGTCCTTTTTGGAAAAGGAGGCTACCTCCAAAACAACCAAACCCTTTTTTCTATACTTTGCATTGACGGCTCCGCATACACCTTGGGTGACCACTCCGGATTTTGCTGGTAAAAGTAAGGTGGGGGAATACGGGGATTTTACCATGCAAGTGGATCATACCGTAGGTGAAATTATGAAAGCACTGGACCGACTCGGATTGGATAAAAACACGATCTTGGTCTTCACCTCTGATAATGGGCCAGTATGGTTCAAAGAAGATATTGAAAAATACAATCACCGAGCTACAGCCCAATTCCGCGGTATGAAAATTGACTCCTACGAAGGAGCACATCGGGTGCCTTTTATAGTGCGTTGGCCTGGTAAGGTAAAGCCTAATTCTAGTTCCGATCAATTGATGTGTTTTACGGATATATTGCCCACGCTTGCGGATGTCGTAGGTGATCCTCTTTCCTCTCAAGAAAGCAAGGACAACTTTAGCCTGTTGCCAATCCTACTGGATAAGGGAAACGGAAAGCGGAACGGCCTAGTTGTTGAGGGTCATACCATTCGAGAAGGAGATTGGAAACTGATATTTGGAAATGGCACAGGGAGTCTTCAAAAAAAATATGGAAAAATACCCGCTCCATCCATCGAAGGCGAACTCTATAACCTTAAGGTAGACCCCAGCGAAACGACTAATCTTTACACGAAACAGCCTGAGAAGGTGGCCGAGTTGATAAAAAGGATGGAGGGGTACAGGGAGTAGAATCGCTCGGGTAGGGAGCGATAGTAGTCAAAAGAAGGAATATTGGCTATATCCTTACCTATTTTTAAATCCATGCACGACGCATTTGCAAACAGGCGCTACCTTTTCAAATCCGGGTCCTATTACCCTCGCTTCGTGCGCATGGCCTTTACTTTCGCCAAACCTTGGTCGGCAACAAACTGGGCGTATTCGGGGGTTTCTACCCCGTAGAGCGCCATTTTGCCCTCGGAATTATAATGAATCCCAAATCCATAGGTCTTCGTTAGGGGGGAGGTTCTTAAACAGGGTCGACCTTTTGAAAAGTATAGATCTTTTTCTTGCTCTGATTCTTCACCCATTCCTTCACTTCGCAGAGTATGCGTCATAAACACCACCTCGTCGGAAGTATAACCATAGGGATGTTGGCTGATCAGCTCATATTGTATTTCAGCAACGCTCGTTTTGCCCACTTTGGTGGGAGGCTGTAGGCCGCAAGTAGCCTTGGTATCCTCAGCAACTTCGAGAAATGTGTCGTAATAGTTGGTGCTGTTGGTTTTCATGGGGCGTAGGCTTAGTTTTTTCGTAGCCAAATTTATTATACATTTTTCAATTCCCAATGGATTTTCAAAAAGGGTGTTTCCTTTTTAAGAGTTGGTTTATAGGGCGGGGTGGGCAGGGTTTAGCTGCTGCCGGAGCTTCGGTAAGGTGTTCTGGCAGAAGTACTTGTAGTCCGTTTGAAACTGGATTTTCAAGCCTGAGGTGAGATCCATTGGCACAGAGCATATCTCTAACCCTGTCAAAAACGAAGGGATTGTAGTTTTGACAGGGTTAGAGTGGATTCATTATTGTCTTTGGTCGGGAATTTCCATGGCGATCCAGCTGTTATTGGCGTTGCTATGGAAAGGGGTTACAAATTTGATAGGCGTACCATTCACATGAGTGAGTTTCCCATTCCAAGCCAGATGATATAATGTTCTTAGGTCATTTTTATCATCACTGGTCAATTCACTCTGATCTCCGTAATTCATGATAGAAAAAGAGTTGTGGGCTCCGTAGACCTCCGATGGCCAGGCGGTTTCCGGTACCTTAGCGAAAAAGTCCTAAGTCCAAAAATATGGCCAATTTCATGACACATAGTATCGATTTGTTCCTTACAAAAGGTTAATCGGTATGCCGACTTTAAGGTTGACATAGGCTCTGTTCCATACCGTATCCCCATTTTTTTCTTTATTTTTAATATTCGTCTTTTCCTGGGTATACAGGTCGGGGAGAACGAGCTCAATGATAATATTAGAGGGCTTCGCATCCGACTTGTCCAGAGTGACGGGGACTATTCCTCCAATCCGTAGATTAGCCACTTTGGTCGATAGATTGGATTTGTAGAGCACGGTGGCACCAAGCTTCGCTCCTTTAGAAGATAGATAGGTAGCCCCAAGGGATAGGATATCTTCTGCTGACTTTTTGTTGAATTGAACATCGGATAGTCCGTTGACGTTAAAGACTTCTTTAGATTCCGAAATCTTATATTTGGTACCAGAAAGGAGTGAGTCACTGACCAATGTAATGGCATCATCACTCAAAAATTGGTTGGTAAAGCTTCGATCATATTTGGCATATAACACCATATTTCCGTGCTTGCCGAAGGAGGCATAATTAGCCGAGATGCCTAAGGTGTTTTTGCGGAAGTTTTGATCCTCTTCAATAGCATTATTTCTATAGATATTAAAGGTCTGATTGCCTGTATTGCCTTCCAAGGTTAAATAAATAAATTTTCTAAAACTCCAAGGAGCGTCTTTTTCGGCTTCATAGACTTTCTCTGCTATGTATTTAAGTCGTTTTGATTCATTATTGACCATTTCCTGAAGTGGCTTTAAAGCCACTTGGTCCTTGTATACCTTTTCCTGGAGTTGGGCAATTAATAGTTGCTTGCCAGGATCAATGGCTTGAAGAGAATCAATTTCATACAGGGACTGTTCGATGTTTTTCTCCAAGTCACCAATACGTTTCTTCAATTCGGCCTCGCTGTATTGATGTTCCAATAGGGCTTTTACTGCATTGGTTTTCATTAGGAACGAGCTGACTTCAGGAGTTTTAGGGATATAATAGTATCCGGTATTCTTCGAAAGTCCATAAACATTAAAAACCAGCTTTCCTCCAAAGTCCACCCCGGGGTCAATATCCCCTTTTTTAAAAACTCGGAATTCATTGTTTTTGTTGAGCTTACCTTTTATATAAGGATAGATTCCAAGGAAAGGGATGCTCTTTTTGTCATTTGCATATACATTGATGAGTTGTCCCACTTGTATTTCTGGTTGGTTTAAGGATAATATCAATTGGTTGACTGGTAGTGTGTTAGTTCCAGTTAGGGTGGCGAAGTCTTTTTCGAAGATCCTCTTAAAAGATGGACGGCTTACTAAGCCTTTTGTTGGTTCGGGCCCGGCAATCATAGTGTCAAGAGACTTGCTGAAATATGGTGTAGGGACATAGAGGGGGTCTGTGGCATTCTTCTGAGCTACTGCCTGAGCCATTGATAGGAAGAGGAATACAAGGATATAGTTTTTCATAAGAAAGGGAGTTAAGTACTTCACAAAATTGTGAAAACCATTAGCTCCCTTCAAGGGCTATTACCCCATTTAATGAGGGGAGAAATACGGTATAAAATAAAGATTATCAATTTTATTTACCATTGGCTGTTCCATCTACCTTCGACCTCCTTCATTTACTGATAGTATCTATAGCTTTCTAAGGTATTAAGGCCTGAAATCCAGATCTAAACAATGATCTCAGAAAGAATGAAATGTTCTAATAGGATATTTTTCGAATAATATTTGGCTATTATAATAATATACTTATTTATAATTCTGGGGAAGTTATAAAATGCCATTTTTTTTATAGGTTCAGTGTAGGGGAAACTTAAAAAAACTTGTCTATCCAGTCACAAGGTCCCAAACCCACATTGAAATAAGCCAGAATGACCAGACAATCACCAAGAGAATTTGAGGAATTCGGAAAGCCTATCTCCCCATTTGGGGGCGACAGTCCTACGATCACCACCGATGATGAGCGACTGCTCCGGGAGGCTTTCGCCGTAAACCCCAAGCAAGGATGTTCTCTGCTTTTTAGTAGATATTACGACAACCTGTGCAGTCACGCCATTCGCTTCGTTCATTCCAAGGAGGTAGCTGAAGATATCGTCTCCGAAATGTTCGCTTCTTTTTGGCAAGATGGTGTGTTCGAGCATATCAATAGCTCTTATCGCGCTTACCTTTACAAGGCAGTCCGTCACCGTTCCTATAATTATTTGAAATGGAAGGTGCAGCAAACCGATTCGCTCGATACGATTAGTCTGACTACTGCCTCCAAGTCGGTGCATCCCGATGATGCCCTATTGTATTCGGAACTGCATATAAAAGTTGAAATGATCATTCAGCAGCTTCCGCCTCAATGTCGACGGGCCTATATCTTAAAAAGGGTGGAGGGAATGAAATATGACGAGATTGCTTCGGAACTCAAAATCAGTATTAAAGCCGTGGAGGCCTTGGTAAGCAGGGCCTTGCTGCGCTTGCGTACCGACCTAAAAGATAACTGGTTCTTGAGCTTATTGTTGGTGCCGATATTTTAGGCGCACGCAACATACCTTACTGACTACTACTTATACCTACTTTAGCTTTACATGAAAGGATTGATTACGAGGCAGTTTCTTTTTGATTTTTTGGATGGGAAAACTACCTCAATCCAAAGGAAATTAATAGAGGAATGGATAAAAGAGGCCTCCAATGAAGAAATGTTTTATAGCTGTGTCGACGAATGGGAGCGTCGTCATCCACAGTTTGCCCCAAATCGGCAATTGGCACAGCATGCCTTTGAGCAGCTTTTAGAAGGAGAAGAGGTTCCAGCAAACGCTCGTAAAGATATTTCGGATAGGCCAGTAAGAAGCGTGAGTCCGTTGCTAAAGACTACCTCCTTTTGGATGGTAGCCGCTGTGGGTTTGATCCTATTATCCACCTTTGTTTTTAGGGAATCGGTGTTTTATAAGACTTATACTTCGCCGGCGGATCAAACGACTTGTTTCCTATTAAAGGACAGTTCCGAGGTGCAGTTGTTTGCGAACTCTACCTTAATGGTACCTCGATTTGGATTTGGAAGGGAAGCTAGAGAGGTATATTTACAAGGAGAGGCAGGATTTAAAATTACACATCAGAAAAACCATTCCAGATTCCGGGTTATCATGGGGGACGGATATTTGATAGAGGTACTCGGAACAGAATTTACGGCTTTTTCAGGAGAAGAGGGTAAAAGAGTTTTCTTGTCCAAAGGGAAAGTTAAACTTGAATTACCCCAGGGCAAGGAGTTGTATATGCGACCAGGGAGCCAGTTTAAAGCGACTGTCGAAGGAGCGTATAATATTACCGTTCCTAAAGTGGCCCCTCCACCGATGTATGATCCAGGCCAAACTTTTTATTTTGATAATACGCCGCTTACCGAGGTGGTTCAACAAATTGAAAATCGCTTTGGTGTTCAAGTGAAAATAGTGGATAAAAATCTCTTATATACGAGTATAGGAGGCATTTACAAGGTAAAGGAAGCTGAAGAGTTATTAACCTTGCTAGCGGCATTGTTAGAATTAGAAATTACCCAAAAATCAAATTGTATAGAATTGCGTGAAACTAAACATAATGACCTATGAAAACTCCAATTTTACGAACGTGGCTGGTTTGTACAGGCCTGATAATCTCTCGAGTAGGCCTATCGCAGGATATGGCCTATGTCCGAGCGACTCCCAATTCATTTACCAATCAGCAAAAGGCGCCTACCAGCCAGAAGTTGAAGGACGTGTTATTGGACTTAGGTCGAAAATATGAAGTTAGCATTATATTTGAAGAGTCTACTATTCAAGGAATTGTCATCCCAATTACAAATAGCAGCCGTTCTGGGAAGATAGAACAACGCTTGGAGCGAATATTAGAACCTAATGGCCTGGAGTTTAAAAAAGCGGGAGCCAGTGCATTTGTGGTTCGTAAGAAGGAGGTAAAGGCAAAATTAGAAAAGGAGGCGCTCAAAACTTCCGGCCTCCTGCCGACCGCCGGAAGCATTCCCTTAGCTCTAAAGGAAAGTGAGCCTACCCGTATAGCAGAGGTTGTTGTAAAGGGGAAAATTACCGACGAAAAAAATGAGGGCCTGCCCGGTGTGAGTATCTTGGTAAAGGGGAGCAACAAAGGGACAGTTTCCGATATGAATGGAAACTTTAGCATCGATGTTGGAGGGCCAAATGCCATTCTGGTTTTCTCCTATATTGGTTACGAAACCAAAGAGGTGGCAGTGGGCCAACAGAGTAACATAATGGTTCGGCTCACCGAAAATATTAGCAGCCTTAGTGAGGTGATGGTCGTCGGGTATGGTACCCAAAAAAGAGGAGATATTACCGGTTCTATTGGTTCGCTTTCAGCTAAGAATATTAAGGAAATCCAAGTGACTAACTTCGAAAATGCCATTCAAGGGCAGATAGCGGGGGTACAGGTGCAGGAGCCCAGTGGGGAGCCAGGTGCAGCCACTACTATCCGGGTTCGTGGCTTAGGGTCGGTGTCGGCAGGGAATGAACCACTCTATGTGATCGATGGTTTTCCGGTGACCAAAAATATGGATCCTGGTATTCAAGGGGATATAACCCGGAGAACCACGGCATTTGCCTTGCCTGCTTCCAATCCCTTGGGAACGATCAACCCCAACGATATAGAATCGATAGAGGTACTAAAGGATGCATCCGCAGCGGCCATATACGGTTCTCGGGGTTCCAATGGGGTCATACTGATTACTACCAAAAAGGGTAAAAGGAGCTCTAAGCCCGTCATTGGATTCGACGCCTATTTCGGTATCCAGTCTATTGCTAAAAAGGTGGACTTGATGAACGCCGCGGAACTCACCGAGTATGTCTACGACTCTAAGAACAATGCTTACTTACAGGATATTGCGGGGGCTAACATCAACGATGACAATGCCACTCGGTATACCAAAACGACCAATGGTAGCTATTATATCCCCGACGACTTCGCTAATCCCGATGGTACCGATACCGATTGGCAGAAATTAATATTCCATTCGGCGCCAGTACAAAGCTATAATGCTTCGGTGTCGGGTGGGAATGAGACCATGAACTACTATTTTTCAGGGGGTTATTTTAATCAAAAAGGGATCATTGATAGAAGTGGGTTTGAGCGCTACAGCTTTAGGGCCAATTTGGAAGCATCTCCAGTAAAGAAACTGAAAGTAGGCTTTGGCTTGAGCCCGTCGTTTACCAATACCCAACGTAGCCCAGCGGGAGCCCCGTATTTTGCCGATCCCCCTGGAATCGTCTATTCGGCCTTGGTTCACTCCCCAACGGTGAAGCCTTATCTGGCCGATGGAACCATTAATCAGACCGACAATCAATCGCATTTGCTCACTTCCGATGGCCGCGGTGCTAATATGACCGCCGCAAGTAATCCATTGGCAATTATTAATTATGTTACTGACGATCTCCGTCAATTCAGGGTCTTCGGAAATCTTTTTGCCGAATACGAAATCTTATCAGGCCTAAAATACAAGATATATACGGGAGTAGATGTGAACAGCTACAACCGATCCTTCTATATGGCCAAGGCATTCCTGAATCGTACCGCCACCAGCGGTGATCCCTATGCCCAATCTAATGCCTCTTTAAATTATAACTGGCTGGTAGAAAATACAGTTTCCTACGATAAGAGCTTCGGTAAGGCACATAACGTATCGGCCGTGATCGGTTACAGTGCACAAAAAGATCGCCTAGATGCCAACCAAGTGTACGCCCAAAACCATCCCGACGACCTTTCACCTACTATTAGCGGTGGCCAGGTGACTAGTGGTGGGGATAACCGCCAGGAATGGTCCCTGGTATCGGCCTTGGCTCGGGTTAACTATAGCTATATGGATAAGTATTTAATTACCGCAACCATTCGTTCCGATAGATCGTCAAGGTTTGGCGCAGGCAATAAAACGGGTACCTTCCCTTCTTTCTCAGCTGGTTGGAGGTTGTCGGAAGAGTCCTTTATGAAAGGGATTACTTTTGTCAGTGACATCAAGCTTCGCGGTAGCTGGGGAAAAACGGGTAACTTCTTGATCCCTAATTACGCTTCTATTGGCTTGTTGAGCCCTTACAACTACGTGCTCAATAATGTATTGGTGAATGGTATAGCGCCAGTAACAATTAATAATGAAAAGCTGACCTGGGAAAAAACAACCCAAGTGGACATCGGTTTGGACTTTGGCTTATTCCGTAACCGCCTGTCCGTCTCTGCCGACTGGTATAATAAGACTACCTCCGACTTACTCTTAAATGTACAAGTTCCCGCTTCGGTTGGATTCTTAACCGCCTTGCAAAATATTGGTAAAGTAGAAAATAAAGGGGTTGAATTGACCCTGTCGAGTCGCAACTTGGTAGGGGAGTTCACCTGGACCACCGATTTAAACATATCTTCTAATAAAAATAAAGTACTTAAACTTGGGCCAACAGGCGATCCTATATTGAGTTCTGGAGGGGCGGGTATTCGTCACATCACCCAAATAGGCGCTCCTATTGGTAGCTACTATGGCTATGTGGTGGAGGGTATATACCAAACCCAAGCGGAGGTCGATGCGGCTCCAGATGACGCACTCGCTCCTAGTGCCCGCCCTGGAGACTTCCGTTTTAAAGATGTTAATGGCGATGGTAAGATTGACGCCGACGACCGTACGGTAACAGGAAATTACCTGCCTGATTATATCTGGGGGATTACCAACCGTTTTGGCTTTAAAGGCTTCGATATGAGTATCTTTTTCCAAGGCGTGCAAGGCTCCGAGATCCTTAACCTTACCCGAAGACATTTGGGTAATGGCGAAGCCGCTACCAACTCCTATGCCGACTGGACAGAAAGATGGAGATCGGTAGAAAACCCGGGCAATGGGGAAATCCCTCGGGCCGATCGGTTGACGGATTTGCACGGTGGAAATACCCGTCCGTCATCCTTCCAGGTTGAAGATGGTTCTTACTTTCGTTTGCGGAGTGTATCGATGGGCTATACTTTCCCCAAAAGCCTGCTGGGTAGCAGAATCCAGTCTCTGCGTGCTTATGCCTCGGCTACCAACTTGTTTACCAGTACCAAATACATTGGCTTTAACCCTGAAGTCAACAATCAGGCCGGTCTTACTGGCGTTCAGGGCGAAGATTATGGAGCGTATCCCTTGTCGAGAAACTTCACTTTTGGACTTAACGTAACTTTTTGATGGTGGGAATACCCATATTCATTTTTAAAATCGAACCGATATGAAATATAAACACCTTCTTTTGATACCCCTCATGGCCGGGTCGTTATGGTCATGTAGTGAAGATTTTACCGATCTAAATCCCGTATCCCAACGTAACGTCAACGGTTTCTATGAGACCGCCGGGGATATGAATACGGCTATCAACGCCGCTTACAAGGTGCTGCAGAATTCTGGGGCTTATAATCAGAGTTACTGGATTATGAATGAAATGCGCTCGGATAATACCGACCAAGGGCCAGATGGTACCGGGCTGGGAGCAGAGCTGACGGTGATCGACAATTTTTCTGAAATTGCAACCAGCGAAATTGTTACCGCCGGTTATACCGACTCCTTTTTAGGAATTGCCCGCAGCAATATTGTCCTCGACCGCATCGAGGCAATTGAGATGGATGCTGCTTTAAAATCGCGTATCGTCTCTGAAGCGCTTTTTTTGAGGTCATTATTTTATTATAACCTAGCCATCACTTTTGGGAACATCCCCATGCCCTTACATGAAGCCAAGTCGGTGACAGAAGGGGGCAGCCTTACCCAGGTTACTGCTACAGAGGTTTATCAGCAGATAGCCAGCGACTTGGTAACCGCAGAGGCCGGGCTACCCATTAAGTACGCCAACGTGGCCGATGTGGGTAGGGCTACCAAAGGTGCCGCTGCCACTTTGTTGGCCAAGGTGTACCTTACCTTGGGCGACAAGGCCTCAGCCACTACCGTTTTGAAACGAATTGTAGCGGGTTATGGCTATTCCCTATTACCAAATTATGGGAATTTATGGGGTATCGCTAATAAAAACAATGCTGAGTCTATCTTCGAGGTGCAATATAAAGGCGGTGGGACGGGCACCGGAAATGCATTTACAAATGCATTCTCTCCCTTGCTCAAACAAACCACTGGAGCCTATAAAAACAGACCAACCATCGAAATGATGGAGGCATATGAGCCAGGGGATGATCGTTTCTTGAAATCGATGGATACTAGTTATGTCAATACCTCGGGCATCTTGCTCACCAGCTCGATCAATAACGTTCGTTTTATTAATAAATATGGCAAGGAAAATGCCTTTAATGAAGCGGATGCCTCTTATAATTTTGTAGTTTTTCGCTATGCCGATGTCCTTTTGATGCTGGCCGAAGCCCTAGGTGAATCTGAGGAAGCCTATGGGTATATCAATCAGGTACGTGCCCGTGCCAAATTGGATCCGATTAGTGCCGCCACACCCGGTACATTTGCCGAAAAACTGCTGCACGAACGTCGGGTAGAGCTCGCCTTTGAGAACCACCGCTGGGCCGATTTGTTGCGCTTTGGTAAAGCAGCCGAAATGCTGTCAGCCCAAGGGAAAACCATCCGAACTTTGTATCTGATTCCACAGCGGGAAATGGATATCAATTCGACTTTTAAACAGAATACCCTTTAATTTTTTTTTGTAAATAGTATTACATTGTCACGGTTCCAACTTTTCCTTCTATAACGTTAGAGGAGGAACCGTGACAACCTATTCATCAATAGCTTTTCTAGCCCTACCGACTATTCCTAAACTCTTAATTGATACCCTGATCTTTCAGGTAGTGATTCATTCCTTCACTTATTTGTTATTCCATGCATCCTAAATTTAAATACGTGCTGCTTTACCTTTGTTTGGGGTATTTTATGGCAACAACCGGTTCCAGGGCTCAGATGCCTTCGAAGCCGTCTTCTTCGAAAATTTTACAAGATATTAAGAAGCTCAACGTCCTGGGGAACATCCTCTATATGGCGGCACACCCTGACGACGAAAATACCAATTTTATTGCCTACATGGCCAATGAAAAGCTCTATAATACCAGTTACCTAGCCCTCACGCGTGGAGACGGGGGGCAAAACCTGATCGGTCCCGAAATTAGGGAGCAATTGGGGATGATTCGCACCCAGGAACTCCTCCAAGCCCGAAGGGTTGATGGAGGCAAACAATACTTCTCCCGGGCTAACGACTTTGGATTTTCCAAAAATCCGAAGGAGGTATTTACCATTTGGGAAAAGGAAAACCTATTGGCAGATGCCGTATGGGTAATCCGAAACGTAAAGCCCGATGTGATCGTGACCCGATTCCCACCCGACTCTCGGGCAGGGCATGGGCATCATAGTGCGTCGTCCATCCTGGCCGAAGAGGCTTTTGATGCGGCAGCCGACCCAAAGCGCTTTCCTGAGCAGCTTCAGTACGTACAACCCTGGCAAGCCAAACGCCTGATGTGGAATATCAGCATGTGGGGAATTACCAACAGGGCCGAGTTTATTAAAAATGCCAAAGACTATCTGAAGATAGATGTTGGTAGCTATAATGTGCTTCTGGGGAAATCGTATGGGGAGATATCAGCCGAAAGTAGGAGCATGCACAAAAGCCAAGGTTTCGGAACCGTCGGAACACGAGGAATATCGGTGGAGTACCTCGAACATACCAAAGGAGAAAAAACGGCGACGGACCTTTTTGAAGGAGTAAACACGACTTGGACGCGGGTCAACGGGGCTGGGGCAACGAGTGCTATGGTGGACGAACTAGTAAAGAAGTATGATCCTGCTAGTCCCTCTGCTAGTGTACCTGCACTCCTCCAATTGAGAGCTAAAATAGGAGAGTTGCCCGAAGGTTTTTGGAAAACAACCAAGCTAAATGAAGTAGATGAAATTATAAAAAACTGTCTCGGCCTATATTTGGAGGCTGTAGCGGCCGACTTTGCCTATACCCCAGGGGAGGCGATGACGGTGTCGGTAGAGGCCATCAACCGCTCTCCGATCCAGGTATCTTTACAGAGTCTGGTATTCCCTTTTGAGGGTAAGGACTCTACTCTGGCTCTTAGCCTCACCAATAATGCCAGCCTTTCCTTCGATATAAAAACGAAGATTCCCGCCAATAAAGAACTGTCTCAACCCTATTGGTTAAGAGAGGAAATTGGCTATAAGGGTCTGTTTTCGGTAGAGAATCAATTGGAAATTGGCTTGCCTGAAAACCCTCCTGCGGCTACAGTACGCTTTAAGTTAATAGTAGAAGGGCAATCGATCCCTTACGAGGTACCCGTGATCTTTAAGAAAAAGGATCCTGTTATTGGGGAAGTGTACCAACCTTTGGTGATTACCCCGCCCGTTTATGCGAGCATTAATCAGCAGGTTTACATGTTCGACGAGCAGAAGCCTAAGCAAGTAAAGGTAGCCATTAAGGCAGGGAAAGATCATTGTGAAGGTATGGTTCAGTTAGATTTGCCAGAAGGATGGCGCGCCACCCCCAAAACCATCCCCTTTACCCTGAAGGCGAAAGGCGCAGAATGTACCGTGGAGTTCGAATTGTATCCTCCCAAGGAATCACAAGAAATAGAGATAAAGGCCTTGGTGAAGCTAGAAGGAAAAACCTACGACCAAAGCTTAGGAATCATTAGCTACAGCCATTTTCCGGCTCAGGTGTTTTTTCCAAAAGCCGTAGCCAAGGCGGTTAAGCTCGATCTGGTCAAGAAAGGAAATCATATTGCTTACCTGATGGGAGCTGGCGACTTGGTGCCAGAAAGCCTGAGACAGATCGGTTATCATGTCACGATCCTGGAAGATAAGGATATAAATGCTGCTAACCTCCAGCAATTCGATGCCGTGGTGGTGGGGGTTCGGGCTTATAATACCAACGAACGAATGAAGCACTATCAAGCTACTTTAATGGATTATGTAAAGAATGGTGGCAACCTCATTATTCAATACAATACCGATAGGGGATTGGTCATGGATGAATTAGGACCCTATCCATTCGAGCTAACCCGCGATAGAATTACTGTAGAAGGGGCCGAAGTGCGCTTCCTGAAAACCGCTAGCCCGGTGCTGAATAGTCCTAATAAAATTACTGCTAAGGATTTTGATAACTGGGTTCAAGAAAGAGGATTGTATTTTCCTCAGAATTGGGCTCCCCAATATGAAACCGTCATCTCGTCCAACGATCCGGATAGCCCTGCATTGGATGGAGGCATATTAATGGCCAAATATGGTAAGGGTAATTATGTGTATACTAGTTTGTCATGGTTTCGCGAATTGCCCGCTGGAGTTCCTGGAGCCTATCGTGTATTCGTAAATCTTTTGTCCCTTGGAAAGTAATAGCATCGATTTCGTAAAAGAACAAGAAGGGTTGCCCACCAAAATAAGGAGTCAGCGCCTTCAGTCCTTAGATGCCTTAAGGGGCTTCGATATGTTCTGGATTACTGGTGGTGGCAGTCTGGTGCATGCCTTATCGGCGGCCCTGGGATGGGGTTGGCTGCAGGTCATGGACCAGCAGCTTACTCATCCCGAATGGAACGGGTTCCATGCTTATGACCTGATCTTCCCCCTTTTTATTTTTATGGCAGGGGTGTCTACCCCGTTTTCCCTAGATAGCCGCTTGGCCAAAGGAGCTGACAAAGGTGTGCTGGCGCGCAAGGCTATTCAACGAGGCCTGATCCTCGTCCTATTGGGGATCGTATACAATAATGGTTTATTCCAGCTCCCGTGGCAGGAGATGCGCTTTGCCAGTGTGCTCGGTCGGATAGGACTGGCGGGTATGTTTGCCCAGCTGATTTATATCTATTCTCCGGCAAGGATGTTGGTGGTCTGGTTGGGTGCCATTCTGATGGGCTACTGGCTGTTTATGGCCTTCTTTCCAGTGCCAGGCTGCGAGTCGGGCATGCTGACGATGGAATGCAATCCGGCGAGTTACCTCGATCGACTACTGCTGCCAGGGAGATTGCATAAGACGATTCATGACCCCGAAGGGCTGGTGTCCACCATACCGGCTATAGCCACCGGACTTATGGGGATCTTTGCTGGTAAGCTGCTACGGGATAAAGAGTCCTTGCTTACTGCTAACAGGAAGGTCGTTAGGATGGTACTGGCTGGCCTAGCCGCTTTGGCTGTGGCTGGTGCTTGGGATATCGTATTTCCCATCAACAAAAACATATGGTCGAGCTCTTTTGTCTTGTTTTCAGGAGGGTGGAGCCTACTCTTGTTGGCCTTGTTTTATTGGGTTATCGACGTACTTCAGTTTCGTAAATGGACTTTTTTCTTCGTGGTAATCGGCATGAACTCCATTGTAATCTATATGTCCAGGAAAATCGTAGACTTTAACTATACTGCCCAATTTTTTACGGGTGGTCTGCTGAGTCATATCTCCGAGTCAGCAGCCACAGTAGGTGCCGTACTCACTTTTATCCTGATTCAATGGCTCTTTATGTGGGTGTTGTACCGGAACAAATGGTTCCTCAAAATCTAGTATAGGTGAAGCTGTCAGGGCTCAGGAGGCCCCGATAACCCCCATTAGCCTGTTGGCCCGCAAGGGTGGACAGGCTTTTTTTTTGACCGATCAACCTAGCTAAACCAAAATTGGCGAACTGCAAATTAAATAAGTGTTATTTCTCTAAGCAGTTTTCGATATAACAACCCATTCTACTACTTTTGATGTAAACGAATGGGGTATATGACTATGAAGCCTTATTTTTCTTTCGCTTGTTTTATGCTCCTTTCTTTAGGTAGGTTTGGTCAGGTATACGTCAAAGGGGTCAATATCAATGAACTCCCCGAGGTCAAGCGCATTCATCTGATGACCGAGGAGTACTTCCCCTTGGCGGGAGATAACTTCTTAGACCTTTGGCTCGACTATGGTCAAGAGGATAGGTTTACGCCCAAAATGTTTAAACAAAACAGCAATATTACCGATTCCTTAGGGGTCCAAAAGAACTTTCGGACTACGGGTCAGCTGATAAACTTTATGGAGAATCAGGGCTGGCAGCATTATCTGACGGTGGCTGCTGGGACCGAGAAAAACAACGAATTTCGTCATTTCTTTCGTAGAAAGGAACCTTAGGCAGGTCGGGTTACTGTCGGTCCCATATAGGATAACTTTCCGTAAAATATGTTAGCTTAACAGGAATTTCTGTTAAGCCTTTTAGCTAGAGGCCTCTAACTTTGTAAAAAATCAAGAGCCATGGCAGAGGATATCCTATATATAAAGTCGATCAGTCAGTTGCATTCCCTATTCGGATTCGACAGACCCACCCATCCGTTGATTTCGGTAATCGATGTGAGCCAATTTGAAATTAGCCCAGACTGGATCGGTAGGAAAATCAGCACCGATTTGTATTCCATCGCCATGAAAGATGCCAGCTGTGGGATGGACTATGGACGGAATACCTACGATTTTGACGAAGGGGTGTTGATCTTTACGGCACCGTACCAGGTAACTTCTACCAAAAGGGCGCAAACTCGGAATGAAATTACGGGATGGATGGTATTTTTTCATCCCGATTTGATACGCAATACCCACTTGGGACAGGGTATTGACGACTATGGTTTCTTCTCTTACGATGTTTATGAGGCCCTGCACCTTTCCGATTCGGAACAATATACCTTGAATGAATGTGTTCAACTCATTCAAAGCGAAATTGCAGCGCGTATCGACAACCACAGCCAGCGGGTCATTGTTAGCACCTTGGAGCTACTGTTAAACTATAGTGCGAGGTATTATGAGCGCCAGTTTAGCACCCGAAAGGCACAAAATGTGGACGTGGTCAGTCGCTTTGAAGCGCTGCTAAAAGGCTATTTTAAAGAGGGTAAATTGGCGGAATTGGGGTTGCCCTCCATCGAATACTTTGCCGAAGCCATCCATTTGTCTTCTAACTATCTTAGCGATCTTTTAAAAAAGGAAACGGGACATACGGCCAAGGACCATATCAATTTATTCATTGTAGAAAAGGCTAAGACCTTGCTTGTAGCCGATACGGACTCCATCAGTGGCATAGCCTATCAGTTGGGTTTTAACTACCCCCATTACTTTAGCCGTATGTTTAAATCTAAAACCGGACTGACGCCCCAGGAGTACCGTCAGCACCACCATCTAAACTAAAATCTATGAAACTAATAATTACGGGTGCTTCGGGAATGGTAGGCCAGGCCGTTCTTTTGGAGTGTTTGGACGATGCCTCTGTGACCGAAGTGTTGGTGATCAACCGGCGGCCCATCGATAAGCCAAATGTGAAGCTTAAAGAACTATTGGTGCAGGAATTTGCCGACATGGCGGCTCATGCCGATCATCTAAAGGGATATGATGCTTGTTTACATTGTATGGGGGTTTCGGCAATGGGGATGTCGGAGCAGGAATACACGACCATTACCTATGGCTATACCAAAATATTGGCCGATGTACTTTATGGAAACAATCCGGATATGACTATGATCTATGTTTCGGGTGTTGGGACGGATAGTTCGGAGAAGGGGCGAAGCATGTGGGCTAGGGTGAAGGGACGGACTGAAAACTATGTACTTAACAAGGGGTTTAAGGATGCCTATGCCTTCCGCCCAGGATTGATTTTAACCGAGAAAGGTGTGAAGTCGAGGACTGGTTGGTATAATACCGCATACGCAGTATTACGTCCGTTTTACTCAGTTTTGGGCAAACTGAATAATGCCAATACAAGTAGTGAGCTAGGGAAGGCCATGCTGGTACTTTGCCAAAAACCGAACGCAAAGAAGGTGATTCATCCTGTCGATATTACCCGACTTAGTCTTTGAAGGGGAAGGCCGGGGCTCTGAATTTTGACCGTATGACGACATTTTAATTAATTATTACCTAATGAAAAAATTATTGGTTTGGATCGGCCTGAGTTTATTGGCTACTATCCTGATATTGATAGGAGGCACGGTCTTTTTTATGAATACGAGCCCGCAAATAGGACAAAGGCCCGAGGGGGCCGATCTGGAGCGAATACGGCTGTCGAGCCATTACGGTGCCAATGGTTTTGTGAACATAACAGAAACCAACACCGGGGATATCTGGGAGGTACTCAAAACCTTGCCTTCTATGCTATGGGCCAAAAATACGAGTCCACTTCATCCCCTGCCCGCAGCCTTTGAAGACCAGTCCCAGGCAGCCATCGATAGCCTGACTTATATCACCTGGTATGGACATTCGGCATTTATGATTGAATTGGACGGAAAACGCATCCTGATCGACCCCATGCTGGGCCACGTAGCCGCTCCGGTCTCGTTTGGGAGCAAACGGTTTGCCTATCAAAACGAGATTCCTATCGATCAATTAGACGCCATAGATGTAGTCCTATTATCGCACGATCATTACGATCATCTCGACTATCCCACCATCCTGCGACTTAAAGACAAGGTAAGGCATTTTATAACGCCATTGGGCGTAGGGTCTCATCTAAAGGCCTGGGGAGTTGCCCCCGAAAACATTACAGAGCTCGACTGGTGGGAAGAGAGCCGAAGGGATGGTATCCGTTATACGGCTTGTCCGGCGAGGCACTTTTCGGGCCGAGGCCTCACCGATCGCGATGCCACCCAATGGGCTAGTTGGGTGCTGCAATCCGAGGCCGAAAAAATATACTTTAGCGGGGATGGAGGGTATGGAACCCACTTCGCAGAGATAGCTGATAAGTTTGGACCGTTCGATTTTGCCATGCTCGAATGCGGACAGTACAACCCAGCCTGGAGCAACATTCATATGATGCCCGAAGAGACGGTACAAGCCGGTCTGGATTTGAAGGCCCGGCTGTCGATGCCCATCCATTGGGGGGCGTTTAGCTTAGCACCCCATGCCTGGACGGAGCCTATTACCAGGTTTACCAAAGCTGCCGATAGACAGAAGCTGCCCTACGTTTTGCCGACTATCGGCCAGCGATTCGCACTGGGCCAGCAATTCCCCAAAAGCCTCTGGTGGCTGCAGGGAGTGTAGAAGCAAGGGAAGGGGGGACGTAAAACAATAAAGTTGACGTTTAAAGTAGCGGGTCACATTGATCACGTTAAGTGGGAGATAACTTGTAGAAGCACAAATAATGGCTTTTGAAGGGTTCAGGCTGACAATTTTAATTAATATAAAAGGGCTATTGGGCTCTATTATTTTTATTTCAGGGTTTTGTGTGCTGAAAACCGGAATTGGTGTTATATGGTCCGGTTCGGTTTATTGACTTTTGTATTATCAATCAAACGTTTCAACCATAGCAAATATGAAAAAGACTATTTTAATAACAGGAGCCAGCTCAGGCATAGGAAAGGCGAGCGTAAAGAAATTTCAGGCCGAAGGGTGGAATGTGATTGCTACCATGCGGTCGCCGGAGAATGAGACGGAACTCAATGAATTAGAGGATGTTCTGATAGCAAAGCTCGACGTTCAAGATCAGCAGAGCATCGACAAGGCCGTGCAGGCCGGTCTGGCCCAATTCGGTCGTATCGACGTCGTCCTTAATAATGCGGGCTATGGCTTGCTAGGGACCTTTGAATCGGTAGCCAAAGACAGCATTCAACGACAATATGACGTCAATGTATTTGGACTCTTTGATGTGACCCGCACCGTATTGCCGTATTTTAGGAAACAAAAATCGGGGATGTTTATCAATATTTCTTCTGTTGGCGGTAAAATAACCTTCCCCTTGACCTCCTTATACCACTCTACCAAATTTGCCGTGGAAGGATTTAGTGAATCCGTACATTATGAACTGGCGCCCCTGGGCATTAAGGTGAAGATTGTAGAACCGGGCTCGGTAACTACCGATTTTGGAGGTAGGTCCTTGGATTTTCAGCACGATACCAATTTGGACGAATACAACGACTTTGTAGGACCCGTTATGGAGTCTTTTCAAGCCTTGATGGATCCTGCAAAATCGAGCCCTTCGGAGCTGGTTGCAGAGGTTATCTATGGTGCCGCCACCGACGGCAGCGACCAGCTGAGGTACCGTGCTGGTGCCGATGCCGAGCAAATGCTCAGTGCAAGAGGTGCTATGTCGGACGAGGCCTTTATCGACATGATGAAGCAGCAGCTTGATATTAAATAGCAGAATCGAATGGATATCTCTTTCTGGGTTGGGTTATAGGAGCCTAGCACAGGGAGAGGTTCTATTTGGAAGGATGCACCAATCTTTTCAAAGATATACCGTCGATAATTTTTGACACTTAACCAGTTGAATTCAAGTGTGCACCAGTGAATTTAGGGGAAATCATTTATAATTTTTCTTCGCTCCAAAAACTCGTCAAGGGATTCCCAAATTGCCGGGGAATAGTCAAAGTTAGCCCCATATTCAAATTCTATAATTTCACCAGAATCCAATTTTTCTTTACCTAACAAATAATAGCTATCGCCAATATGATAGCTGAAATATTTTTTTGCTGTGCTGAAAGTAATGGTATCTCCTATATGATATTTTTTAAGAATGCTTGGGTCATTTTTGAAGTCCTCCTCCGATGAAACATCAATATAATACGCGCTAAACCTATTGGAGCTTTCGATACTTCGCTTGAGTGCCGAGGGTTGTTTTACTATATACGCTTTGTTCAAATAAGGTTTAAAGCGTTGGTCGTGGGACAGATCGGTAGTGGATGAATATGCTATAAACCAAAGGAACAGGCCCATAAAAACGAGTGCCGCAATGAAAATACCTGCTATAATCATTTTTGATTTCTTCATGTATAGGCAAAAATAGACGCTGACTGAGGTTAATGTTCCTCCAAAGGTATTTTACTTTTTTCGAATTTGGGAGTATGGGCAAATTTGATGCTCCGTTAATGAACGGCTAAGCCTGGGTTTGGGGATGGTACTTGTCGGGCATGAATATCCTTTACCTGGTCATAAGCAGAGTTAAGATTAAAAGTAATTAGATTCATTTCTACGAGTGAATCCCTTGGCTCCTTTAGGGGTAATTTCCGGGGCCATGGTATCCATAGTCGGCCTGAAAATTATGTATATTTACAGATAATTTAAAAAGTGATACTTGAAAATCGAACAAAACATAGAGAGGCTAAAGTACTTACTGACACTATTTAAGATGTCGGTTGAAGAACTTTTGCCTTTAATAAATGAAGGCTTGGCTAAGCCTATTACAAAAGAACAAATATTAAGCCCAAATATTGAACTTGGGCACCTTAAAAGAATTGACAAGATTTTTAAGAAAGGTATCCATTACTATTTAGACCCTAAAGTTCCAGATGTTTCTAAAGATGCTAGCATCTTTTTTAGAAAAGCCAAATTCGATGTGAATTTAAGTTTGGGTGCTAGAATAATAGTAAATCATTTTGAAGAGTTTAAAATCTCCTTATCTGCAATTGCTGCACTTTCTGATATAAAATTTGACAGGATTTTGCCAGTGTTTACATTGAATAGCAATCCAAAAGAGGTTGCGGCAGAGGTGAGAAAATTAATTAGTCCTGAAGCAAAGATTAAGGATAAAGATTTTCTAACTGAGTTGATTAAAAAGCTTGCAGAGAAAAATATTTTTGTATTTGAGTTCGTGGAGACCTGGAATAAAAAAGAAAAGGCAAATATTGACGGTTTTTTCCTTCAACCAAATGTAATCGTACTCAAAAGGCAACAAACTTCTTTTAAAAGAGAAATATTTACTCTTGCACACGAATTGGGCCATTTTCTTCTGAATGAAGAGGAAATAGACCGAATAGATTATCAAGACTTCGCTAATGATAAATTATCAAAGATTGAATACTGGTGTAATGAATTCGCTTTTTATTTTCTTGGTGGTGAATTTGTAAAGATCATTGAAACTATTGATCATTCAACGGCTCATAATGATTATAATATCGACCTAATTCGCTCAATATCAGAAAGTACTCATTTAAGTAGAATTGCAATTTTTACAAAATTGCTTTTGCTTAACAAAATTAGTAGAGCTAATTATGACCATGTTAAGGCTGGATTTGAAGAGGATTTTAGAATTAAAAATGACGAGCTTAAAAAGAAAAGAGAACTAGATAAACAGAATGGTATTATTTCAGGTGGTTCAACGCCATTGCCGATTAAGTCTCCACTATTGGTATCGACTATCCAGACAGCATTTTACGAAGGCGTAATAAATGAGTATGAGTTTTGTAAAAAGTTAAACATAAAACCCGACAAAATAGACCGCTTCCTCTATGAAAGTAGTAATTGACACCAGTTCTTTATTGTCATTGGTTCGGTATTACTTGCCATTTGACAAGAAAACGGTTTTATATGAGGCAATTATGTCAAAAATTGCAAATGGAGAAATATTAATTATTGATAAAATAATTGATGAGTGTGCCTATTTGTCTAAAGGGGTTGTCTTGTCTTTTCTTGCTTTTTTGACTGATAAAAAATTTACTAAAACGCATAAAGTCCCACTGAATACTGAATTTATTTTGCCGACTTCACCTGCTAAATTTTATCGAATGGTAGATAACCAGTTTGTGAATGGTGTTCAGAAAAACCGACTAACTGAAACGCAATACGATTCTGTAAAAAACGATTTTATGAATTCGGCTGATATGAAATTGATTTTAACTAGTTTAAATGTTAAAAAAGATAATCCAACTGAGGAAATATATCTGGTTACGGAGGAAACTGAGATTAGTAATGACAACAAAGTATTCAAAAAGATACCTGCAATTTGTTATCAATTAGGCATTAATACAATAAATATCCAACAACTGATCGTCAAGTTTGAAGGCCTAACCTTCGAAATAAGATAATACAATATACGCTTCCCATAATCCCAGGCCTAATAACCCCAATGATGTAAAGATTCGCCATAATTCTGTAAGCTTTTTCAAAAAAAAATTATAGACCTTTGTACTTTACAAATTATCATGAAAAAGATTCTGGCAATCTTATTGGTCTTCTTCTATCTCGGTACTACATCGGGATTTAGCCTGCATATGCATTACTGCATGGGGGAGCTGATCGATTTGGGGCTTACGAAATCGGATTTTGAACATTGTGGAAATTGTGGAATGGAGAAAAGCCATTCGACGAAAAGCGGCTGCTGTAAAGAGGAATCGAAGAAAATTCAGACCGACGACGCCAGTCCCGGGGTCGATGCCGGTTTCAATACCTTGCTGCTGTCGCCTGCCGTGTTGGAAATGAAGATACTTCCGCCATTCACTTTGACCACCGTCCTATCTCCCCAAAAGGATTACCCCGTCGGTCCGGCGCCACCCCGCAGTAAACCGATCCGAGTTTATAAGCTGAATTGTACCTACCTCATTTGATATTCTCCCCAACAGCCGATGTTCTAAATCGAGCTGTCAAAGCGTCCTATGCTCCACTGCCTTGTGGTGGGTCGAGATAAGACTCCTCGCATAGTTTGACGAATTCTTTTATTATTTCCCCTTAGTAATCTGCCCATCGACGGTGGTCAGCGTCGTAGGCTCCTCGTTCGGTTTTGACTATCAAGCCGACCCAGGGGGTCGGTGAACTGGCTGTTTTTAGCCTTTAAACTTAAAAACATGGTACATCATATAATTTCATGGTCCTTAAGGAATCGCTTTATCGTACTGAGCCTCGCCTTAGCGCTCTTGATATGGGGTGGATTTGCCGTCAAAAAGAATCCTATAGATGCCATCCCCGATCTATCCGAAAACCAAGTGATTGTTTTTACGGAGTGGATGGGAAGGGGACCACAGCTCATCGAAGAACAGGTGACTTACCCCTTGGTTACGAACCTGCAGGGGCTTCCCAAAACCAAATATGTAAGAGGAACCTCTATGTTTGGGATGAGCTTTATTTACATCATATTCGATGATGATGTGGACGTATACTGGGCTCGTTCCCGGGTGCTGGAGCGGCTGAGTACCGTAACAGGCACTTTGCCCGAAGGGGTGACGCCCCAGCTTGGGCCCGATGGTACAGGCGTGGGCCATGTGCTATGGTATACCCTCGATGCGCCAGGCATGGACCTGGGAGAGCAGCCGGCGCTGCAAGACTGGTACATCAAGTTTGCCTTGCAAAATGTAGAAGGAGTGAGTGAGATAGCCTCCTTTGGTGGGTTCCAAAAGCAATATCAGATCACAGTCGATCTCAATAAACTGCTGTATTACGGGCTTACCGTGCCGCAAGTGATAGGGGCCGTTCGCGCCAATAATAACGAGTCGGGTGGGCGGAAGTTTGAGATGAGCGATATAGGTTATATCATCAGAACCACCGGTTACCTGCAATCTATCGAGGAAATAAGTAGTATTCCTGTCCTCAACCAGAATAGCATACCAGTGCGAGTGTCGGATGTTGCGACCGTTCAAATGACCGGGGAGGCTCGACTGGGTATATTTGACCAAGATGGAGAAGGGGAGCGAGTGGGAGGCATCGTGGTGATGCGCTACGGCGAAAATGCCGCTGAAGTTATAGAGAAGGTGAAGGCCAAGATGCTCGAGACGTCCAAAGGGTTTCCTAAAGGTGTGAAATTCGATATTGTTTATGACCGGGGCAAGCTCATCCAGGAATCCATCGATTCTATCAAGCATACCCTCGTCGAGGAGATGATCGTGGTGTCGCTGGTGGTACTTATATTTCTATTTCACTGGCGCAGTGCCCTCAGCATCATTATTCAAATCCCCATTACGATTGCCGCCAGTTTTATCTTATTAAATGCCTTTGGGATTTCGTCTAACATCATGTCGTTGACTGGGATAGCCTTAGCCATTGGGGTCATTGTAGACAATGGTATCATCATGAGCGAAAATGCTTATAAGCACCTTTCGCAGCGCTATGAAGAGTGGCAAGAAGAGCAAAAAAAGACAATAATATGAACTGGTATAAAAAAAAGAAAGACATGATTCCAAGCTGGATTTCGGAGGAAGAGCGCTTGGCGATCATAGAGAAATCGAGCAAACAAGTGTCTCGTGGGGTATTCTTTGCCACCATTATCATCATTACCTCGTTTCTCCCGGTGTTTATGCTTACTGGGCAGGAGGGCAAGTTGTTTCACCCATTGGCCTATACCAAAACCTTTATTTTGGTAGTCGATGCCTTGCTGGTCATTACCCTGGCACCGGTCCTAATCTCCTTTATTTTGAAGGGGAAGTTCCGTCCCGATCACGAAAATCCGGTGAATAGACTATTAGAAAGGGTATATGAGCCGATTGTGAGGGCCGTCTTGAAGTGGAGAAAAACGACCTTGGCGGTCAATATAGTAGCCCTTTTGGCCACCATACCCCTACTAACTAGCCTCGGAACCGAATTTATGCCCCCCTTAGATGAGCAGAGTATCTTGTTTATGCCGGTTACCTTGCCCGATATTTCCAATTCGGAAGTCAAGAGAATCTTACAGGTTCAGGACAAAATTATTAAGTCGGTGCCCGAAGTAGAGACGGTACTGGGGAAGGCGGGACGAGCGAGTACGGCCACCGACAATTCGCCCATTAGCATGATCGAGACCATCATCAAGCTGAAGCCTAAGTCGGAATGGCGCCCTTCCATCACCAAAAAGGATATCGTGAAAGAGCTGGATGCGAAGTTACAAATTCCGGGCGTGATCAACGGATGGACGCAACCCATCGTCAATCGTATCAACATGCTTTCTACGGGTATAAGGACGGATGTTGGGGTGAAAGTCTATGGGAAAAACTTGGATACCATTGCTAGGGTTTCGGAGAAGATAAAAAGTACCCTAGAAGGTACCGCCGGGATTAGCGATTTGTATGTGGAGCCTGTTACCGGTGGTAAATATCTTACCATAAGTCCTCGAAGGGAGGACTTAAGTAGGTATGGTCTTCGGGTCGATGACGTGAACGAGGCCATAGAATTTGCCTTGGGAGGGGCGTCCATTGCGAATACGATAGAGGGCCGGAAGCGGTTTTCAATCAATGTAAGACTGGCGCAGTCTTATCGGAATAGCATAGAGACCATCAAGAGACTGCCGCTCATGTCGCCGGTCTTGGGGGAGGTTCCACTATCGGCGGTGGCCGACGTAGCCTTTGAAAATGGTCCGCCTATGATCAATTCCGAAAATGCCATGCTCCGAGGGGCCGTATTATTTAATGTACGTGAGCGAGATTTGGGGGGGACGGTTCAAGAAGCCATCGAAAAAATGAGCCGGGCCAAAGGGATACTACCCCCGGGATACTATATAGAATGGAGTGGGCAGTACGAAAATCTGATCAGAGGACAACAAGCCTTAATCTGGATAGCACCATTGGTATTATTGATCATATTTTTGGCCCTTTATCTCGCATTTAACTCACTTAGAGAGGCCTTTCTTAGCCTTATTACGGTGCCGTTTGCACTCATTGGCGGAGCCTATATGATCTATTTTTGGGGTGTTAACCTTTCGGTAGCGGTGGCTGTAGGGTTTATAGCCCTTTTTGGAATAGCAGTGGAGACGGGAATTGTGATGGTGATCTACTTAAACGATGCGATGGCCCAATTGGTGAAGTCCAAGGGGAATTCGGCCGATAGTATCACTCCGGCCGACCTCCGAAAGTATGTCGTTCATGGGGCCGTAAAGCGGCTGCGTCCCAAATTGATGACCGTATGCGTTTCCCTGTTTGGACTGGTGCCCATCCTATGGTCCAATGGCGTGGGGGCCGATGTGATGACGCCCATCGTGTTGCCGATGATTGGAGGGGTGTTGACTTCCTCTACCCATATTTTATTGGTAACCCCATTGATTTTTCTAATGACAAAAGAATATGAGTTACGTAAATACGGAAAACTGCAGATCCATGATACCCAACATTAAGCTGATTATTGGACTATTGATTATGGCATGGCCGGGGCTTGTCCATGCTCAGGACCCGAGGGTGTTGAGCCTTGACACGATAATAAGCCGAATAAGTCGGAACAATAGTCTGCTACAATCCTACGCGTTAAAGGCCGAGAGCTATGCGCACAGTGCCGACGCCGCCACTGCTTGGATGGCCCCTATGGTGGGGGTAGGAACTTTTATGACGCCCTATCCCGGTCAAAACCTGGGAGAAGGGGTCGGCAAAGGAAATGTCATGTTCGAAATAGCACAAGATATACCCAACCGAGCCAAGCTAGAGGCTAAGCGAAATTTTATTGGCTCTCAGGCCGATGTCGAAAGGGCTACTCGAGAGGTGACCCTGAATACCTATAAGGCCATGGCCAAGCGGCTATATTATAATTGGCTGATTGCCGATGCGCGCATAGGAGTCCTCCAGGAAAATGAACGACTATTGGTGTTAATGAAAAAGATAGAGGAGGTTAGGTATCCTTATAACCAGGTTGCGCTAGGAGGGGTGTATCAGGCGGAGGCCAAAATTCTTGAAAATAGGAATAGGATGGTGATGCAAGAAGGTATTATTGGGAAGGCCAAGGGTTATTTGAACAGTCTGATGAATGCTGAAGGGAGTCATGACTTTACAATTGACACCACGCTGCATCCCAAATTTTTACCCACCGTTACTTATGATACTACCCTGCTGGCAGATACCAGGAAGGATATATTTCAGATGGATGCTCGCATACGCACTATGAAGCTAAATATAGTTAGTAGCAGACAACAAAAGAAACCCGACTTTAAAATCCGGTTCGATCATATGTCCTCCCTATCGGCCATGATGCCCAATGCCTTTAGTGTAATGGGGATGATGAGTATCCCGATCGCCCCATGGGCCTCCAAAATGTATCAATCGGATATTAAAGCCATGCAGCTCAATGTAGCCGGTATGCAGAAGGAAAGGGCTGCTAAGTTGGTAGAAACCCAGGGGGCATTAGTTGGGATGCAAGCTGAAATTGGATCGATCCAACAGCGACTGGCCACCATGGAGCAGAAAATTATTCCGGCCTTACAAAAATCGATGGACGCCTATTTTGCCAACTACCAGGAAAACAAAGAAAAGCTATCGGTGGTGATCGATGCTTGGGAGGCACTTACGATGATGAAAATGACGGTGCTCGATGAGAAACTAAAACTTTATGAACGGATAGCGGATTATGAAAAAGAACTATATCGGTAGCCTAACAGTGGTGCTATTCATGACGATAGTGATATTGGCGGCCTGCCAATCGGAATCGGGTAAGGAGGACCATGCCCACCATGACGAGCAAGGGTATACTTGCCCCATGCACCCTCAAATATTGGAGGAAAAGCCGGGGAAGTGTCCGGTTTGCAAGATGGACCTGGTGCCTAAAAGCGCCAGACATGAACTGACCCTTGACAGTACCTATGACGCTGCGTTGATGCCTGTGAATGAACAGGTGATATCACAGATTACGCTCGTTAGGGCGGATAGCGGCACCAGAATCATGAATGCCGAGGTGGAAGGTGTGGTCACCTACGATACCAAAAAACAGGTCAGGCTGGCCTCCAGAGTAGGGGGTAGAATGGAGCGCTTGCTGGTCAAGTACAATTACCAGCCCGTCTCTAAAGGCGAGCTGATCATGGAGATTTATTCCCCAGAATTAGCCTCCGCCCAGCGGGAGTTGTTGGTATTGCGAGGTGATAGTAACAACCTGGCCTTATTCGAAAAGGCCAAACAACGGCTTTCACTCTTGGGTATGAGCCAAAGGGAGGTCGATCAGGTGTTAAGGACTGGGCAGGTGCAGTATAAGGTGCCGGTTTATAGCCCTACCAATGGGTATATAGTAGAAACAGCGGTGGCTCTTCCAAAAGCGGGTCTTAAGACTGTAGCCACTGCGGGTGCCGCGATGGGTGCCTCGGGGAATATTGGAGGGATGGTACCACCAGCGACTGCCTCAGTAAGCCTGTTGCGAGAGGGCCAATATGTAAGTTCGGGGCAAACGCTCTTTACCCTGTACCAGTTAGATGCCCTCGTGGCCGAATTTGCCCTATCGGCCGATATCGCCTCCCAGGTGAAACATGGACAAAAAGTTTTTTATCAACCTATCGGACAGGGCGATGTCCTGCTAAGCGGGAGTATTGGTCTCATCGATCCGGTTTTTCGGGCTGGCGAAAAGTTTAGCCTTATTCGAGTTTACACCAAGGACAAGAATTTAATTCCGGGGCAACTTCTGAAGGCCCGTATTCCACTGATCATGAGGGGAGGTTATTGGCTGAATGCTGCCGCACTGTGGCAAACGGGTACTAGTTCTGTCGTTTTCAAAGAGGAAGAGGGCGTGCTGGTCCCACACCAGGTAGAAACAGGGATCATGATGGATGGTCAGGTACAGGTATTGACCGATATTGAAGGCTGGAAGATAGCCTCCAATGCGGCCTATTTGATTGACAGCGAGAGTTTTGTGAGGTATCAAGAAATTATAAAAAACTAAGCTTATGAAACGGAATGAGTTTATACTATTAGCCGCCTCATGGGTTTCAGGGGTGCTGCTGCTTGGCTGCTCGGCCGATCAGCAAAAGAGCGACCTGGCCAAGGTTACCTATACTTGCTCCATGCACCCTCAAATCGTTCAAAATAAGCCAGGCACTTGTCCCATATGTGGGATGGACTTGGTGGTAGTGGTTAACAGTACTTCTGGAGCCACCATCACCTTGGGGCCTAGCCAAATGGCCTTGGCCAATATATCGGTAAGGCCTGTTGGAAAGGGGATGATGACTCATTCTAAGCCACTCAATGGTCGATTGGTAGTGAACCCCGAACGTACGACCGTGGTGTCGAGCCGAATAGCAGGTCGTCTGGAATTGCTGTATGTGAGAGAAACAGGAGTGAGGATAGCCCAGGGGCAGCCCTTATACAAAATATATTCGGAGGAGCTTGCTGCTTTACAACAGGAGTATCTTTTAGCGCATGAACAGGTAATCCAATTTCCGTTGGACTCCCGATTTGCTGCCATAGAGAAGGCCTCCATTCAAAAGCTAAAGCGCTATGACCAGAGTGCTTCGGATATAGAAAATCTGAATCCGACGAAAAAACAGGAGCCTTATGTACTATACCGTGCTCCCATGAGTGGTACGGTGGCCGATGTGGGCGTGTTCGAAGGCCAGTACGTGTCCGAAGGCAGTCCGATATTGCGCATCGAAAACTATTCCACACTATGGGTAGAGGCCGATATATATCCAGAAGAAGCGCGGTGGGTAGGGAAAGGGAAAAAGGTGGAGGTGCAAATTCCTGGCTCGGAAGGAGATGCTGTACCCATGACGATCGATTTTATTACTCCCGTTATTGAAAGTGCAGGACAAGTGGTCAGGGTAAGGGGCACCATTGCCAATAGTACCGGACAGTGGCAACCTGGGATGCAAGCACAAATACTATTGCCTGTCGAAGGCAAGACCGATGCTATCACCTTGCCAGTTGATGCGGTGATACGCGATAGCCATGGGGCACAAGTCTGGGTTCAAACCAAGCCCGGAACCTTTACAGCCCGATCCGTAGGCCTAGGAATAGAAAATGACAAACAAGTAGAAATCATACATGGGCTATCAGAAGAAGATAAGGTGGTGGCGACGGGCGCCTATCTTTTGTACAGTGAATATATCTTAAAAAAGGGGGCTGACCCCATGGCAGCGCACCAACATAACTAATCAAATATTTGTTAAATCTAAATTTATAATCCTATGAAAAAGTTAATAAAATGGAGCATGCCTTTGGCTGTCGTATTTGTATTGTCGGCATGTAACGGACAGAAAAATCAGCAAGAAAATTCCCTTGATCACCACGATGGAATGGGCATGGAACAAACGGCAGAAATGCCGATGGAGGAAGTTCAAAAGGTGGTCATTAAGGACGCCTCCCTGAATGCCGTGTATCAGCATTACGTACATTTGACTAATGCCCTCATCGATTCGGATGTGGCAGAGACACAATCAGCCGCAGCGGCCATAGAGGTAGGGATGAAGGATATGGGGGCATCTGAGAAAATGGTAAAAACAGCCGCTCAAATCACGGAGGCTAAGGACTTGGAAAAACAAAGATTACTTTATGCGACGCTGAGCGACGATTTGATTCCCTTAATTAAAAAAGCGGGACTAAGTAGTGGAGAACTTAATGTGGATTTCTGTCCTATGGCCGGTGATCAAAAGGGAGCCTACTGGCTTGCCGGACATAAGGACATTAAGAACCCCTATATGGGCAGCAAGATGATGACCTGCGGGTCGGTTAAAGAGACCTTGAAAAAGTTGTAGTCATTTTGGTAATTGGTCAGCCTGATCGGCAGAACCAGGGGGGGACTAAGGTCATCGGCTCACAATCAAAACCCCGATAGAGGTCTATCATATCTTAGTTACTTTGGTAGCCTAGGTGCACAGGGGCCAGATAGGATAAGATATTTAGGGATCGATTTGGCTAGGGGTTGATAATTGTATTGATTTTGCATTTGGTACTCCAGGCAGATTGGAAAATATGAAGTGATAATACGAAAGGAAAGCAATAAAAGCAATCCCCTTTGGAGATCGACTCCATAGGGGATTGCTATCAATTATAGGGCAACAGGTGTTATTTGAAGGGTCGATTTTCCATCCCTGTTCTTGGTCTCACTTGCTACCAGTAAGGTGTTGTCCAAAAGCAGCGCCGAAGGTGCGGATCCTATTCCGTCTAACTTTGCCATTTGCTGTACATCTCCCGATCTAATATCGATCGGGCGATACCTAATCTGACTCCCTTTTTCGGAGTCGGAAGTTTGCCAAACGAATATGGCTTGTTTTTCATTGCTTGCCAAGGTAGCGTTGCTCGCTTGGTTGTCTAGAATAAGGAGTCTATTCCCTTCTTCGGTAGCTAGGCGAATCCCAGGAGCCGTGGGTGCGGCCGAAAACCAAGCCACAAAATTGCCCAAGGCCGTAGCCGATGAGGTTGGGCCTGAATGTGGACAGCCATTGATCTCCCAATTGTCGGCCAATATAATGGTAGGCTCAGAAAAGCTTAGACCATGATCCGTCGATACCCGATGGGCCATGTCGCGGATGTTATTGATGTTGGAGCGATAGTAGATATTGAGCTTTCCTTGGAAGTCGGTTAACAAGCTCACATTACAGCAGTCGCACACGAAGGGGTCGATAACTCGCTCAGAACCAAACTGACCCTGAACAGCCGTCACTATTCTGAGGTCCCTTTCGTGCGGGTTCCCATTGTCCTTGAGGTATGCTACGGCCACCTCGTCGTTGGCCATGATGGTGGCGTCGAAAAAACCACGAATGATACCAGTTGTTTTGTCTTTATGTACCGTTCGGGGAGTGGTCCAGGTCTGGCCCTTATCCTTGGATACTACATACATGATCTGGAGCTCCGACGGCCGCCCACCTCCATGGTCGCTATGCTCGTCGTGGGCGGCAGTGGCCACAGGGTTGTCGGCATACACCGCTACTAAGGTGCCATCTTTTTGTGCTAGTACTTTGGGACGCATGAGCCTGGAACTACTCAAACCTGCACTTTTGACCACCAAAAGTTTTTTGGAAAAGTGCTGGCCTGCATCGCTCGATGTAGCCCAATACAAGTATTTGACACCATGGTCATCGGCTTCCGTCCATGATAGCCCTACCTGGCCCTTCTCCAGGGCCAGTAGGGTGGGTAGGGAGTAGGAACGCGTCGTATCTTCAAAATTACGAGTACCCGAGGCTTGAAGGGAATAAGCCCAAAGTAGTACGGCCATTGTGAAGAGGACGCTTCTAAATTGTTTATTCATCAGCTTAAGTATAGGAGGTTGAAATGTTTTAAATAAAAATCCAAAATTTAGAATCGATAGGTAAGTACTCCCGAGACATTCCGCGGCTGGATTTTATCTATAAAGGAAGTCCGATAGGCATCGTATCCTACTTTGTTGAATATATTATTGGCCAAGCATCTAACACCCCAATTTTTGTTGATCTGGTATCCTATTTGGGCATTTACCAAGGTATAGGCCTTGTTGAGCCAAGGCTTGTTACTAGTGTCAACACCATGGGTTGTATAGCCGGCTTGAGTCCAGTCGTTATAGGGACGCGACCCTAGGTAGTATACTCCGGCGCCGAAATTCAAATGGGCCAATTTGCCTTCGCGAACCGTATAGTTAACCCATCCATTGAAAGTATGGTGAGGGGTATTATTGGGGGCCGATCCTTCTACATTGACTTCGGTATTCCGATAGGAAGCGTCGATATAGGAGTAACCCAGGATGGTTTCAAGATTTTCGAGAATTCTTCCGGTTAATTCTATTTCTACTCCCTGGCGGCGGTCGTCACCATTGGCACGGTACACGTTCCTTCCCTCTATGGTAATTGGTGCATTATTGATGTCGTAAAGTTGCTCAATAATGTTACTCTGTTCTATTCTATAGAGGGTTAAATTGAACCTTAACCGGTTATTCAACCAATCGGACTTGATACCAGCCTCTAATTGATTGACGAAACCATTCCCAAAAGTATTGCCGTTTGCGTCGATTTGACTGACGTTTTCAGGACGTGTACTGTTGGTATAAGAAGCGAAGACATTCAGCCCTTTTTTGACGGATACCATCATTCCGACGATGGGGTTCCAAAAGTTGGTACGGGTGAAAGCAGAACTTAGCGGATCGTTACTCTGATTGGTACTGTAGCGTAACCCTGCAAAAAGCTTGACCCGGTCGGCTAGGGTGATGACGTCCTGGGCCGTCAGTCCCATATTGGTGGTTTTGCTGATGGTCTCACCGGTTGAGGTAAAATTGGCCGTTCCATAAGGAAGGGTGTTGCTGATGGATTCTGGATCGAAAATATCGATGACCCCAGGGATGCTGATCGTATTGTACGATGCTTGGGTAAGGTCTGTGATTTTATAGTCGACTCCCACCATAAAAGTATGCTTCAGAATTCCCGTTTGTAGGGATTCGCCTACCAAATCGAACTGAACTACCGTGTTTTTGTCGATTCTTGGGAGGCTGTGACTGATGGACCGGGTGTAAAGGTGCAGTTGTTGATCGTTTACCCCTGGGCTACTTGCGACCGGTGTTAAGGAGGTTCTGATGGCGTCAGCATCGAAATTGGATCGGTATACCGCTCCACGTACATATAGTTTTTGGGCAGGGTCAAGGTATCTTTTAAATCGAGCCGTGAAAGTCGAATGCTTTGTGATAGAGAGATCCGACTTGAATCCTAACATTCTATCATCGGGTATGTCGTAGATCTCATTGCGGCGATTGGTCAGATACTGCAGGTTGGAGCTGCTAACAGGTAGGGTAGGGTCAAAGTTGGGGTTGGGGTCCACCGCCATATTGACTGTTCCCGCATCAATCGACTCATTGACGTTATAATAATCCATTTCCAGAGTTATTGTAGTTTGTTCGTTGGGACGGAAGGCCAATGATGGGTTGATATAAAAGGATTCCTTTTGCATGCCCTTTCTGAATTTACCACCAGTCTGATAGGCCCCGTTGATGCGGAAGGCGATGGTTTTGGACTCGTTCAGAAGGCCTTGGAAGTCGAAAGTTGGTCTAAAAAGATTGAAACTTCCACCCCGTACCGAGACGGCCCCTTCGGTTTCGAATTTTGGAGTCTTGGTCACCACATTGACAATTCCTCCTGGCGCCCCAAGGTCGGTCGCCTGTCCTGAGGCCTGTCCGAGGCCTTGAGTTACCGATGCGGAACCTTTCATGACCTGTATACTCTCTACTCCCTGCATGTCGGTAGGGTAGCCCATACCTCTAAAATCGGTCATTACACGTACGCCGTTCTTCAGCGTAGGGATTCCTCGAAACCCTCGGGCCGAAATACTCTCTTTTACTCCTCCATAAGTAGAATAGGTGTATACCCCTGGAATATTTCGAACCCCTTCAATTACTGACAGAGCGCCTTGCTTTTCTATGAGACGGTCTGAGATCACCGAAATGCTTTGTATCTGATCGCTGGGCTTAAGAGGAAGACGGGTAATGGCCTCCAGCTTGTCAGGTTGTTTATTCCTGTCGCCAAATACCTCTACGGTCTGTAATTCGTTAGTCTGGTCCTTTAAAATGACCTTGATCCTACGGTTCTCATTGCTACCTAATTCAATGGTTTCCTCCTTAGTTTGAAAACCTAGCAATGAAAATCTTAGCGTTACGGCTCCAGATGGCAGGCCCGATAAATGGAAACGGCCTGAGGCATCGGTGGTAGTGCCTTGCCCGGTATTGGCGATGCTGATATGAACCTGCACTAAGGGCTCACCGTTTTCCGAAGCTACTTTTCCCAGTATAGAGCCATTCTGTTGGGCCCAGGCCTGGGTGTTAAGGAGTGCTAAAAGGATCAAGATCCCCACAGCTATTTGATTGATTCGAGGTAGATTTAAAATATGCATTGTTTGTTTATTTGGACTAATTATAATTTAATGCAAAATTGCACCTCGATTGGGGTACAACGCTATCGTAATTGGGATTAATTATATTGAAAACGGGAGTAAATGAACTGGAAGTTTAAAGCATTGGAGAATGGGGAGGAGGAGAGCGGCCTTGTGGATAGTGGCATGCTCCAAGAAATATCGGTTCTGGAAGACCCTGCCGTGCTGTTTTGGGAAAAGAATGAGCATTATGAGATCCTGGCCTATAAAAATGTAGTTGGTGGGCGTCTGATCCTAGAGCCAACAGCAGAAGAGTATTTTTTACAATTGTATTTTTGTCTTTCAGGTAGCACGACCTTGATCGACACCTTAGGGCAACAATCGTATGAAGCCGGACAATGTGCTGTGCAAAGATCGGGTTTAATGCTAGGTACGCATCAAATAGAGTTTGCGGAGGCAGGTTGCCAGGCGTTAATCATGTACCTCTCCGAGGAATTTATGGGTCGATATACCGCTACCGAAGAGTGGAAACCAGTTTATAAGGATATAAAAACAGGAAGCTCTTCTATAAAAGTTTCAGTACCCATGCAGCAGCATATGGATCAACTCTTAAATTGTAGTAAACCAGAGCCATGGAGACGCTCTTTTATCGATTTGAAGGTGGCAGAGCTTTTATTAAGCCTATTGGACGCTAGTCAGGATGCCAGTCCCGTAGTTCGTGAACCACTACATCGTGATCAAATAAAACTTGTCGAAGCCAAAAAAATTCTAGATGTGGAGTTCCGAAAGCCCCCTACGATTGTCAATCTTTCCAGAAGGGTAGGCCTCAATGAGTTTAAACTCAAAAAGATATTTCGTCAGGTCTATGGAACCACCATTCGAGGGTATATTACGAATGTTCGTATGGGAAAGGCACAGGACTTGCTGCTTAGTAGAGAATATAATATTGCTGAAGTAGCCGATTTGGTAGGCTATGGCAGTCCTTCCCATTTTACATTGGCCTATAAGAAGCATTTTAACTATTTGCCCAGTGATATTTTACAGAGTATGAATTGAAGGGATAAAATGGGAAGTAGGATAAAAGGATTTTTACTGATATTAAATATGGCTAAGTGTCAAAATGTGTTTTTAAAGTTTTTTTAATAAATATTTGATCAAAATATTGTTTTGTTTTGAAGGTTGCGTTATTATGCTTAAACTTGCCTATCCTTAAAAAATTCTAGTATGATGTACCTATTCCCAAAATATCGGAAGACTTTTCGCCAGTTTCATGAATGGGCTCGTACACGCAGATTATTTAGGGAAATTAATTGCGGTTTTACTGACTATTCCTAATCCTAAAACAATTTAAAACCAAAACAATCCTAACCCATTATTCAATATGCGAACATTTAAAAAATGTGTAGCCGGAACCTATCGAGGTTCCGTGCGTTACACCTTAGCGCTCCTACTGGGAGCATCTTATGCCGGGCCCATGTTGGCGGCCCCTTTGCCAATAGACGTTCTACAGGTGGACCGTAAGGTGATCGGTACCATTACTGACGAATCGGGAGAGACCATGCCCGGGGTGACCGTCCTACTTAAAGGGACAAGTCTTGGAACCACTACTGATATCGACGGAAACTTTCAGTTAAACATTCCCGAGGCTCAGCTTGGCAATGCGGTTATGGTTTTTAGCTTTATTGGTTATGAGCAGCAAGAAATACCTTTGGGCAGTCAGGCCAGAATTGATTTGATATTAAAGTCGTCGGTTAGCGTTTTAGACCAAGTAGTGGTTGTAGGTTATTCTTCGAAAAAGGTAAAGTATCTCTCAAGTTCAGTAGCCACTATCGATAATAAAAAGCTTAGAGATGTTACTTCTAATGAACTTCCTAATTTATTACAAGGGAAGGCTCCAGGGGTGGTTGTCTCGACTAGTTCAGGTGATCCAACGAGTGCAGCACGTATATTGATAAGGGGTGCGGGTACCATTTCGGCAGGCACTACTCCACTGACCGTGGTAGATGGAAACATAGGTGGGTCCTATAATCCGGTTGATATCGAGAATGTTACGGTGTTGAAGGATGTGGCTGCTACTGGACTCTATGGCTCACGTGCCGCCAATGGAGTCATTATCGTGACGACTAAGTCGGGGCAGCCTGGTAAAACAAAATTCAGTTTTAATAATACCCTAGGATTTGCTACGGCTACCACTGGGAAATTCAAATTGATGGACGCCCAACAACTTTACGACTACCAATCTACATTTTATGACCGTGACCCTTCGGTAGTTAACACCAATACGAACTGGTGGAATGAGGCGTTTAGAACTGCCGTGGTCAACAATCATAATTTGTCGGTATCTGGGGGCAACGAAAAAACCACATTTTATATATCAGGAAACTATTACAAGGAGCAGGGAACTTTAGTCGAAAACGACAAAACGGGATATAACTTCCGTACGAATTTGCAGTCCAAGTTGACAGACAAATTAACGGCTAAGGTGCTCTTCAACGGTACATTTACAAAAGATAATTATGCCAATAGCAATACCTTATACGATGCCTATAATAATATGCCTTTCGACCCAGCTTACGACGAAGATGGAAATCCGACGGATGGACGCACCTATCCAGATTGGCAAGGACGGGATCGGGAAAACTTCTTGCATTCCATCCAATACAATTATTCCAATGCCAAGAGTCTGACTATCAATACCGATATCAATTTGGATTATGCCATTACCGATGAGTTAACCTTTTCAACCTATAACAGGATATATTTTGGCAATGGGCAGTCGGCAAGTTATAATGATACCCGTACCAAACAGGGTGGTGCTAACGGCGGGGAGCTCTATAATGGGTCGACCTATGGGAATCGGTTGTTGACTTCTAATCGCCTGCGTTATGAGAAGGATTTTGGCCTGCATGGTATTAGCTTATTAGGGGTGGCCGAGGCCGAAAAATCTTATAACAGCAGTGCCTCATCGTCGGGTAAGGGATTGCCCCCTGGCAGGGATGTGATGTCGGTGGCTACGACGGTATTGTCGAATCCCACAGGAGAGTACGAGCAGGTAATGTTCCGGAAGTATCTGGCCACAGCCGACTACAACTATGACAACCGGTATTTTTTGGTTGGGTCCGTGGTGAATGAATTTTCATCATTATTTGGAAGAAATAACCCAACGGCCAATTTTTACCAACTAGGGGCCTCTTGGGTATTTAGTAACGAGGACTTTTTAAAAGACAACAAGACACTCACCTTCGCCAAGGTTAGGGTGAGTAATGGTACGGTGGGTAATGCCGACGGAATCAGCAATTTCGCTTCTTTGGGACTTTACAGTATCTCGCAAGCGGCCAGCTATTCGGGCTTGCCCGGTGCAGCGCCATCGCAAAAAGGAAACCCTGATCTTACTTGGGAAAAAATACGTTCGTCCAATATTGGTTTTGACCTGAGTTTTTTCAACCGGATAGATCTGGTAGCCGATGCGTATGTTAAGGAGGCTAGTTCACTCCTGTACCGTCAACCCTTAGCAGCCACAACCGGATACAGCTACGTATGGGTCAATGCCGGCTCAGTTCGTAACAAGGGTTTTGAGTTTAGCCTTACTTCTACCAACATAAAAGGGAAAGACTTTAGTTGGGAGACAAACTTGAACATGGCCTTTAATAGAAACAAGGTTTTGGAGCTTAGCGACGGATCGGAGGTATTCAATTCGGGAGCCAGTCAGCCTATAGCCGTAGGTCATAATATGGACGAATGGAATATGCCTATCTGGGCAGGTGTGGATCCAGAAAATGGAGATCCTTTATGGGAAAAAATAACCTACGATGCCAATGGCAATGCTGTGAAAAGCGTGACCAATCAATATTCGGAGGCCCAAACCGCCGATTCGCGTCAATTTACAGGAAAGTCAGCTTCTCCTAAGTTTACTGGTGGGTTGTCCAATACCCTTGATTATAAAGGGTTTACGCTGTCGGCATTTTTGAATTTTGTGTATGGCAATACGATCTATAATGGTAGTCGCTTCTATTTTGACAACGACGGATTATATGAGAGTTATAATGCGATGGTATTGGCCGATGGCTGGAACCGTTGGGAAAAGCCTGGTGACATTGCTACTCACCCTAAGCCTGTTGTAGGTGGAAATAAGGATTCCAACCAAACCTCATCTAGATATTTAGAAGATGGTAGCTACATTCGTCTTAGAAATATTCGTTTGGGGTATTCAGTACCTAGCCAAGTGGTCAATAAGCTTGGATTTAATGCCATATCTGTATTTGTAAGTGGGGACAATCTTTGGACAGGAACCAAGTTTTCGGGGCCAGACCCGGAGGTGTCTTTGACCCAAGTTAACCAAAGCTCGGGGGTTTCAACGATTCGTTACCCCATTAGTAAAAAAATCCTTTTTGGTGTTAACTTTTCATTCTAAACTACAGGATCATGAGATCAAATTCAATATATAAATTTTTGTTAATGGGAAGCCTCGCCTTAGGGTCGGCATCCTGTAAGGAGTATTTTGAGCCCACGACGGCTATTGATGAAGAATCTGCCCTAACCAATGCGGGGGACGTCGAAACGGCTACCATCGGGACCTATGCCGTGTTGTTAAATGCCGCCTATGTTCGTAGTGTACATTTCTTAATGGAGTTTCCTAGCGATGAAGTTGCTCAGGGTCAGTCTTCCAGCGATGACCTTACCCGGGCCTACCGATACACCCATATCAATACTTCTGGTCATGCGACCAATTTTTGGGGCCAGGCTTATAAGGTAATCGCGGCGGCCAACAAAATTATTGCCTACGTCCCTGATGACGCCTCTACTACACTCCGCCAGCTTAAGGGGGAGAATATGTACCTCAGAGCTATGATGCACTATAATTTGGTACGGGTATTTGGTAGACCATATAGCCAAGGAAATGGCGAAAACCCAGGCATCCCCCTACTACTAGAAGGGTTGTCGGAAGAGGAGCAAAATGACATTTCTAGAAGTTCTGTGAAGGAAGTTTATGATTCGGTTATAAGCGATTTGTTGAAAGCCGCCGATCTGATGTCCGAAAACAAATCTAACTCTTTTGCCTCCAAAGAAGTAGCCTATGCCTTGTTATCTCGGGTTTATCTGTACAAGGAAGATTATGTAAATGCAGTTAAATATGCTGATTTGGTCATTGATTCCGGACGGTATAGCCTTACTCAGGGTTCAGAGTTCAGTGGTTACTTTAAGACGGCTCCTGCCAGCAACCCAGAGACGATCTTTGCAATTCGTCATATGCCCGTTCAGGATAGAGGCTTTTCGGCTATTGGCTCTATGTACTTCAGCAGCGACCCTTCTGGCACCCCACAGGGCCAGGGCGTGAGTGGCTGGGCTGAAATATATGCCTCGCAGAAATATATCGATTTCCTTTCGCAACACCCTGACGACCTGCGGAAGAATTTTATAAGCCCTTATATGGTGGACGGCGAACTTCAGCATAATAAGAAATTGACGCCTACCACGCCCATGTATTATATCAATAAGTATTCGTTGCAGGAAGGTGTGATCAATTTGAGTTCGCCGGTCTATCTCAGATTGGCCGAAATATACCTGAATCGGGCTGAAGCCAATGCGCAACTGGGAAATACTCAAGAGGCCTTAGAGGATGTTAATTTGATACGCACCAGAGCTGGACTTCCTGATAGCGAGTTGTATACATCTAGTAATATGGGCTCCAAGAGTTTAATGGATGTGGTATTGGAAGAGCGCTGGTTAGAACTTGCTTTTGAGGGGCATAGGGCTTATGATCTTTTTAGAAATAATAGACCCATGGAGCGGGATTATCCTGGAACCCATTCCTTAAATAATACGCCGACTACCAATACTCAGCAGCGTGTAATGCCTACCGATGACCGAGTGATATTTTTTATTCCTCAGGTAGAGATTGATAGGAATAGTAATTTAACCCAAAACCCATAATTTAGATACCCTTAATGTATTGAAATGGTGCCGTCTCTAAGTAAGTTAGGACGGCACTTTTTTATGTCCCTCCCCCTCTGAAGGAAGTTTTGATAATAGGATGTTCTTAACTTGGTTGAATTGGGGATACCTTGCCCTCTTTCAATAGCCAGCCGATTATTTTTAAAATAATAGAATGATATGAAATTTACAGCGTTTATATACTGACTGAGTTGCTCGTGTTTATAGGTTTTAACGATTAATAAATATACCAGCTTTTGAATCTTGAGATGGTTCCACGTTAGTTGATAGGCTAGTGTGTCCTGAAAAGTAGTGCAAATCTAATGGGTGCTAACCTCATATTATTGCGTATTAACCCCATAATAGGATTCGTTGACGACATATATTTCTAGAGATAACGAAAGAATTGTACTTTTAATCAAAACAAACACAGAAGGCATTAGCCCTGTAATATTAAAAATAATATATCTTACTATTCGGAATGAAAACAAGTGAAAAGGAACTGAAGGAGATCCATAGGCTGTTGCAGCTGTACTTAAACGAAATTGAAGCTTCCAATCTTAAACCTTTATCGGCTCAGATGTACCAGACTCAGTCCATCAACTTCGTAAGATGGATAAGCGGGGACTTTGTGCCCGGCGGGCACCTGCGAAAGGCACAGGAAAAGTAATTGAACGATATGGTGTCACCATATCGCAACTTTGCTCAAACGTTAGGGCCTCCATTGGGGGGCCTTTTTTAGAATTAGTAACCTTCTTAACTCGATTTTGTTAGGGGTAAGCTAATGATAAACTGGGCAAAAGCACCCACTTCGCTTTCTACCCAAATACTTCCTTGATGATCCTGAATTATTTTCTTACAAATGGATAATCCAAGGCCATAGGACTCTTCACCCAGTGTGCCCGCCCTATTGCTATTACCAGGTTGGTCAAATATCGAGTCGATCATTTCGGGAGGGATTCCTATTCCTTCATCACGAATTTCTATTTGGGCATAGTCTGCCTTTTTCTGATGTAGGGTTACTTGAATACGTTTTCGGGGTTTGCTGAACTTAATGGCATTAGAAATCAGATTATTTATGGCCCTACTAAGAAGCAACGGCTGTGCCATGGCAAAGAGCGAAGGAACGGCATGTATGACTATTTCTAGCTGTTTGAGTTGGGCAGAAAATTTCAATTCATCCACACAGTTCTGGATCAGTGCCGACAGCTCGATCGACTGAAAAGGTTCCTCGTCGTCCTTCTCAATATTAATCAAACCTTCAACCATCATGACGGCCTTGTCGTTGGACTGCTGCATCAATACCAGCATATCCTGATGTTCAGGATCTATTGGTTCGGGGATGACTAGGTATTTGCCGTATTCCTGAATTTTTAGCATCGGAGTATGAAGCTCGCTAGCGACACGTCCAATGAGCTCGTCCATTTGACGATTAGTAACCTGAAGGTCGGCCAGGCTGGTGCTAAGCAGCCAATTCCTAAAGTCCAGCTCTTGATGGAAGCTATTGACTTGTATAAGCCCTTTCTGCGCCATTCGGTAGTAGTAGACGGTGAGTATAACGCCCAAAACTACAAATAGGGTGATGATTAGGATAAATACCAGCCAAGAAGTACGATATTGGTTATTTACAAATAGCTGCTGATGAAGCCCCTCCTGATCGAGCCGAACAAACTCATCCTTTAGTCGAAACGATTGTAGATTGGATAAGGAGTTTCTTTTTTGCGAAGTACGTTCCAATACCTGAGTCAGCTCCTGGTAAGCTTGTTCATATTGGTGATTTGCCGCCTTAAGTCGACTTACCTCCGACAAAAGTTCCGATTTAAGTTCTGGCTGAGGTAGTACTGCCAGGGACCGATCCAGCTGATTGAGCCAGTGGTTGGCGGAGTCGGCTAGGTGCATCTTCCTGTATAGCCGACCAAGGGTCATCATGGTTTTTTGGCTGTCCTTGTTGAGTACCTGTTTTTGCTCTTGCCAAGCCTGGGCCTTTAGGGCATGTTTAAGGGACTCTTTGAGGTGTCCATTTTTTTCTAATCGACTCGATTCTTGTATGTCCAAAACTGCTTTGGCTTCCTTAATATAGGTATCCTTAGAAGGAAATCGTTGGGCGCCATCCTGCAAGAAGGTTTCAGATTTTTGGGTGTAATATATAGCGCTGTCCATGTCGTTAAGCTGATCGAAACTTAGTGCAAGGTTATTTAATAATTCTTGTCGTAAAGCATAGCTTTCGAAGTCATTAGTACAATTGGCCGTGAGCTGAAAGCTCTTTCGAAAGGATTCTTTAGCATCCTGGAACAGTCCCTGCCGATAATACACCATTCCTAGGCGATATTGATGATGGCCTTGGCTGCATGGATCGACAACCTCAGGAATGCGCATACGGGCGTCATAATAATTTTTGAAGGCCGCTTTATAATTGCCTAGTTGAAAATTAAAGTCGCCCTTTAAAAACAAACTGAGGATATACAAATGCAAATATCTTGGTTCCGCCTTGTCATGAGACCATATATCGTGTATGCTGTCGAGGGTGGCTACCGCCAATTCTGGTTCCTGTCGGGATTCGTAATAATTTCCCCCAAGGAACAAAAACCTGCGCATAGAGTCTAGGGGGCTATGCATAGTCCTACTCGAAAAAGCTGAGTCGAAATATGCTTTCGCTTTACTCTCCTCCCCTTTATCCAAATATTGTCGCGCCCCACTAACCATAGCATCTATGAGAAGCTCAGATTGGTCATTCTGCTTCGGTTTATGCTCGCAACCAAATAGTAATAATCCGATGGCAATACCGCAACAGCATCTAAATAGACGCTTACTGAAAACTATTTGTCGAGCTTTCGTCCATTCCATGCTTTGAGATTTTTGTTACTGTAATTATCAATGATAGTAATTTATCGAAAAAATAATAAAAATATCTCGATAAATAGATAAAGTCATACCTATAAAAGATATAGTATAAATTCTGCTAATTTAGTCATACTATATGCTTTGTCGCCGGAGTGCGGCGAATTATTATTTACTGGATCGCCTCCTGTAGTAAGCCTTTGCCCACTGAAATTGTGGAAATTGGATCCTTATTGCTGCACAACTATTTTCTTTATGGATAGAATTTTGTCCAAAAGGGGTATGCCTCTTTATCTTTAGATTCGAGATTTCAAAAAAGTAACTTGAAAAGGTAGCCCGAATTGATTATTTTGCGGTTTTTAAATAAATTTATTAATTATCCTCGCTTTAGCTTTTTGTACTTTTTGACTTTTCTGGGACAATAAAAGTGAAGACATCGGGTTTTTAAGATTATATTATTCCTTCCCCATCTTTAATTTGTGGCAGAGGCCCATAGTATTTGTATGATTGCAGGTTCAACGTTATCAAAATATAATTATCGAATTGTTAGTGCTTTCTTTCTTTTAAGCTTTCTATTTTCAGGGGTTGCTCAGGCGCAGACGGGTTACGACTTTCAGAAATTGGTCGACCTTTCCAATAAAATTAATGCGAACCGTCTTAAGCTCACCGCCGATACTACTTGGCATAAAATTCAGCTCGGCGCTAACTTTAACCAGGGGTCCTTTAGTAGCAACTGGACAGGTGGAGGGGTGAGTTCGGTAGGGATAGGAACGTTTTTGAATGCCCTCTTCGAAAAGAAACGAGGGAAAAATGCCTGGAGAACCGACTTTCAGTCACAGTTTGGCTTCGTGAAGAACCAGGGGCAGGAGAGTCGTAAAAATATGGACCGGATTTTTATTGACTTCAAATACAGCCGAACCTTGAGCCCTAAATGGGTGATGTTTGCGAATATTAACGGACAAAGTCAGTTTGCTTCTGGCTACGACTATTCAACACAAGGGGATTCACTGGAAATAAAGAAAAAGGTTTCCAACCTTTTGTCCCCAGCCTACATCACCGAATCTATTGGACTGGAATATAAGCCAGTTCCTTATTTTTTCCTTGATTTTGCTCCCGGGGCCTTTCGGCAGACTGTCGTTGCCGATCGCAACTTGTATGTCAATACTCCCGATCAAAAGAACTATGGCGTTCCTATCGGCCATCGGATTCGATATGAGTTGGCATTGATGCAAATAGTAGCCAACTACAATAAAGAGATCTTCAAGCAGGTGAATTTGAAATTCAGGTATCAATTTTATTCCAATATAATCAACCCATTCAATGCCGATCACCGCTTAGACGCCTCTCTGACGGCCAAGGTCAACAAGTTTGTCAATGTGAACCTGAGTTCTATCGTGATTTATGACGACGACCAAAGCGGGGATATACAGTTTGCCCAAGGCTTGAATATTGGCTTTTTATACTCCTTTTAAGTGTTACGAGAAAGCCCCGGCGACCTTTGAATGGGCTGCCGGGGCTTTCTCGTTTACCTCTATTTATTTTTGTTTCTTCTTCAGCTTATTCTTCTTTCTTAGATTTTCATCGTCTTCCATTCGCCTTTTTTGCATGGTTTCGGTTCTATCCATTTCTTCAGATTCCGAAAAGGCCTTCCAGTCAAATTCTTCATCAAAAGGATCTAAGGCCTTCTGGGGATCGAAAAGCCGTGTGTCGATGGGAACCGCCCTATAAGGTGTGAAATCGGGAGTGGCCGTCAATAAGTCGCTCAAACTGGTGGCAGTAGCGTCGTATTGGTTCAAATAGGGGATGCCTAGGATATGCCAGAAAGTTTTAAATATGCTACCAAAACTATAATGGTCATGACCGACATAGTTCCGCTTTACGTAGGGCGATATGGTCATTAATATACTCCTATGGGCATCCACATGGTCTACGCCACCTTGGGGGTCATCTTCGGTGACTACAATGAGCATGTTTTTCCAGTAAGGGGTATGGGATAGGAACTCGATGGTACGTCCCAGGGCCAAGTCATTGTCGGCCATATAGCTCTCGGTAAAGGGGAATCCGGCATGAGCGCGTTCGCGGGTACCGTGGTCGTTGGGTAGCATTAAGGTGAGTACCGACGGCAGGGTTTTATCTTCACCGATCCATTTCTCTTTGAACTCATCCATAAAAACATCGGCCCTGAACTGGTCGGGAATCGACATATTATAAGTCGGGAATATCCTGGAAGATTTATCGTATAGGGGAGCGGGCAAGGGGTAGTTGACCAAGTATAACTCCCCAATATGCTTCATCGTACTATCCGAATAGTTAGCAGCCATTTCCACCCCAAATCCAAAGTTGAAGAAGTCCTTTTTGTTCCTTTCCAGGTGGTCCCAAATAGATCCTGCTTCATTATAGTCCTCAGGATAGATGCTGCCCGTAGAGCCGTAGAATGCGAGGTTACCAGGGGCCTTGGAGTCCGATCGCATGCTTCTCTGACCACCATAAGCGGCCGTGGTGCCGGTTTCTACCCATTCGTTGGGGTAGGTATTCACGAGCCAGCGGTGCCCGTCGGCCGACACGTCTGAGTCGCAATAGAAGTTGTCGGATATCGCAAACTGCCTCGCCAATGCTGCATGGTTGGGCATTACATCCACGCCTTTTAAGGACAGGGTGTTGGCTTTATTGCTAAAGTCTTTTCGTAGCCCGTACCTGGCGATGGTGGAGTCTCCGTTTCCGCCCTCATGTTGTCCAAAGACTTCATCGTAGGTCCTGTTTTCTTTAGAGATAAACACAATGTGCTTGATAGGGCTTTCCGATGCGCCGGGATAGAGCGGGATAGGATGTTCGGACTTTTTGAGCGCTACATCCGTGAATCGAAAATTATTATCCTTAACCTTTAGCGTCAATTCTTTGAGTTCCCGATCGGTCGGGATGTCCATTACCGACACTGTTCCTTTCATTAGGCTACCAATGTAGCTACCTTCAGGCCCAAGGGTATGATCGCGGCCACCATTGGGTCCACTGCCTAAGCCTTTGGCATTGGTGACTATGAGTTTTGTCCCATCGGGGCTAGTTTTTACCTTGGAGGGGAACCAGCCAACCGGAATGTGTCCTACCACCTGCTTGGTTGGGATATCGATCACCGCTACGGCATTTATTCCCGATTCGGCTACATAAAGTCGATTTTGGTCGGGCGATACGGTGAGTCCGAAAGGGATAATGCCCCTTAACTGGCCTAGCCGTGGTTCGGGATTTAAAAAAATATTTTCGACGATGGTATCCTTCTTCATGTCGATAACCGACACGCAATCATTATTTCCATTGCTTACGAATACGTAGTCGTCGGTGGCGGCCAGGGAGTTGGGGCTGCTGCCTCCTACCGCCGGGAAGTCTTCTACGAGCTGCCCCACCAGTATTCCGGTCTTAATCTTGGACTTGATTTGAGGTTTAGGGCCATTTAGGTCATAACTCCAAACTGAAAAAGCCTCCGGTGCATTGGGGTCGCCTAAGGGTGGAACCCCTTCAGAAGGGATTCCCTCTATCATTTCCTTAGATCCATAACGGGTAGAGGGCCATTTATGCCCGGTCTCTTTAAGATTCTTTTTGTCTAGGTCGGTAAAGGGTTTATATTCAAACACGCCGACATTCGCTACATAGATCCGTTTTTCATTGGGCGATAAACAAACCCCGAACGGGTAGCGACCCGTGGGGACATTGTGAAGTATTTTTTTTGTTTTGGTGTCGATCACCAATAATCTGAAACCAATTTGATCGACCGCATACAGGGTACTTCCGTCTTTAGAAAGCGTCATGTCGCCTATATAGCCATGGCTATAGTCGAGGCCGTTATCTTGGGCCTCACAGGCAATGGACCCCTTACTGTCGCCAGTTTGAGGATCGAAAAGGAATATTTTATTGGCTTGCCCTCCCGCCACATACATGGTCTGGTTGTCGGGGGCAATGGCTAAGCCCATAAAACAAGCCTCCAAAATACCTTTATCGGTACTGTTCCCTTCGGGGATTTGTCGGATACTCGCCTGCTGCTCCAGCACCTGCGAAAGGATAGAAATAGACAAAGGGCTGGTACCCGAATTGGCCGTTACGGCCAGTTTCCCATCGGCACTAACAGTCAATCCGTAGGGGTGAGGGGCAACGGTATGTTGTTGGCCATAGGGGGTTAGGAATCGGCCATTTGGAATGGTGGTAACCCCATTTTTATTTTTCGAAATGTATGCTTTTCCGGCTGGGGAGTCGGCCACCCATTTCTGAGCCTGGGCCAGTGGAGCGGCCAGCAGGGCGGTTATGATTAATAGATGCTTCATGGTTGAGTTGGTTTTGGCTTAGTCGTCGTCTTCTTCATCTTTTTGTTCGAGCCTTACGAATGCACCACGCCTTGGGGCGGGCATTACGCTGTTTTCACCTTTCACCGTTTGCCAGACGATCTCACTGAATACATAGTCGTCTATAGCGTCGGGCTGGCTAAGGTCGAAGGAGTCGGATCGCTTAGAATTTTTATTGACAGCCACATTCTTTTGATACAGATCCACACCCGGTTCCTTGGCCTCGAAAGGAGTGGTATTGGGGGTGGCCTGAAAACAACGCCACATGGGCCTGGCGGCGGCGTCGTATTGGCTCATCGGTTTTAGTCCTAAAATAAGCTCTATGGTACGCAACATTCCGGAGGTTGAATACATGGTATGATCCACGAAATTGCGCTTTACATAGCCCCCCGCCACGAAGGCTATGGAGCGATGGGCGTCCACATGATCGGGGCCATTCTGAGCGTCATCTTCTAGAATAAACACCACGGATTCCTTCCAAATCTTACTCTTTGACAGATGTTCTACGAAGCGGCCAACCGCCAGGTCGTTGTCGGCTACGGCAGCATAGGGGGTAGGCTTGCCTACACTGGCTCCAGAGGTATGGTCGTTTCCGAAACGTACGGTCGTTAGTGCTGGAACGGCTCCAACGGCCAGTAGAGAATCGAAATCGGCCTCCCAGGCCTTTTGTCGGTCTATGTCCATATAGCCTAAGTTGTACCCCTTAAAGGAAGGCGCATAATGTTCGTTTAACGACGCTATGGTCGCTTTTTCTCCGGCAACAAACCAGCCATAGGTGCGGTAGCTTATCCCAGCCCGCTTGCAATGATCCCAGATGAAGCCATCGCGAGGATGAGCTATTTCGCGGCTACCCTCGTAGTCGTAGGTGCCTCCTCGGCCTCCATAGCTCGTTACCCAGCTTTTTTCGACATAGTCGTTGGCATAGGCCGCCGAGGACCAGTTATGGCCGTCGGCACTTACCTCGGCGTCTACATAGAAATTGTCGAGGAGCACAAACTCCCTGGCCAAAGCGTGCTGGTTGGGGGTTACTTTTTCGGGGAAAAGGCATAGGCTAGGATCTCCATTGCCTTCTTTCATGTCGCCAAGTACCTGGTCGTAGGTCCTGTTTTCTTTTACAATATAAAATACATGTTTTATAGGAGAGGAGGCACCTACCTCCATAGGGATAGGATTTCCTTTCTCTCCCTCTGCTTTGAGTTCCTTGCTTTTGGTATAGGGGGTGTTGCTGTATACTAATCTGGAGTAGGTGTCCATGGTGGCTTGGTCGGGTCGGTCGATTATGGACAGGGTACCTTTAAAAAGCCCACCGATGTATTCTTCCCGGCCAGTGTATGCCTGCGGGTTTGGCCCCTTGTCCATGGGAACCTTCGCCAAAGATGGATTAGGCCCCTTGGGATTGGCTTTGGAAGAGAAACCCTTGCCATTGGTTACAAAAAGCCTGTTTCCGATGGTTTTGACGGCGGTGGGATACCAGCCTGTAGGGATAAAACCGATGGATCGGCTTCGGCCTTTCTCACTAATATCGAATACTGCCAGACAGTTATTGTCGGCGTTGGCTATATACAGGACATCTTCTTCAGCATTGAGCGCTACTGCATTAGGCGTGCTTCCCACCGGGGCCTCTGGGTAAAGGGAGGTGGTTAGTGTCTCTGCAATCTTTTTATGGTGAAGGTCTATTACCGACACCGTGTTATCGTTTCCGTGTGCTACGTATAGGTACTTGCCATCCTTAGTTACTACCATATCGTTAGGGTTTTTGTCAGTAGGGATATGGTGGCTCAACCTACCCGATTTTAGGTCGTATACCGCTATGGCAGCGCCGCCCCACAGCGAAATATAGAGCTCCTGCTGCGTGGGCGACAACACACAGCCATAAGCTTCGGCTTTTAGCTTTACTTTCTTAAGGACTTTTTTGGTAGTGGTACTGCAGATATAGAGGCTGCTGTCTTCCTTGGTTACCACGTATAGTCGCTCTTGGCCTTCATCGACGACCAGCCCCGTAGGAGAGATTTTGTTTGGCCAAGGTTTTCCTAATACGATCGAATCGGTTTTTTGGAGTTTCTTATCCGCTACCGAATAGACGATGATGCGGTTATCGTTGCCACCAGAAGCGTAAAGCCTGGTATCGTCGTGGTTGAAACTAAGGCCCACATACGCCTTCGCAATTGGTTGTGAATCGAGAATGGTTTCGTTTTTGGCATCAATTAAGGTGATGCTTTGTATGGCCTGACCGTTATTGGTAACCGCCAGGTATTTTTGTGATGGAGATACCACCAGATTAAGCGGCAAATCGTCTAAGTCCAGGCTGCGGCCTACCGGTGTTAAGGACCACCCATTGGGTAAATGTACCGATTTACCCTTTAACTGAGTATATAAAGGGTCGCTGATTTGAGTCGTAGCGTTTCGTTTACAGCCGAGCCATATTAGGGAAAGTGCTATAAAGGTCAGGGGAATAGTGAATATTCTTTTCATTTTTATATTAGGTGAGTCGAGATTTGCTTGTAGTTTTCTTAAAATTGAGCCGATACGGTAACCCAAAGGCTACGTCCCGCTCCGTTGATACCCGATCCGTGGGTTCGATAGTCGGTATTAAATAGGTTTTGAGCCATAGCCTGGAGACTCAACACTTTCCAGTCATATCCCATACGAAGGTTGACGGTCGTCCATCCTGGTGTGCCCCCAACGGGGATTCTGTTGTCACTTTTATCTCCTGCCGACAGCCTGGTTTGTTTATAGGCCCAAAGCAATTCGGGTCTTAAAAACAGGTTCCCAGGACGGTACTCGATTCCCAGGCGGCCGTTGAGCGGGGGAATGCGCCGAAGTGGTTCCTGGTTGCTGATACTCTTGCCATAAGTGTAAGTTCCTGCTCCAAAAATCTTCCAATGCGCTTGAAAGAGATAATCTATTTCAATTTCGGCCCCTCTGATCTGTGCTTTTTCGGTGTTTTCCTTGCGGTATACATCTACACCGTCTATTTGTTCTCCGGCTACGCGTTCCCGGGTGATAAGATTGTTAAGGTAGTTCTGGAACAGCGCCATATTCAAATGCAGGCCTCCTGTCTGTAGCTTATAGCCTAGCTCATAATTGTATGATTTTTCGGGTTTTAATCCGTAAGCGGGGAGCTCGTAGCGGAAGTCCACGATCCCAAGGGTGCCCATATCGTCGATATTTGGTGCCCTAAAGCCTGAGTGAAACGAAGTATATATATTGGAACGAGGGCTGGCCTGATAGGCAATAGCGGCATTCGCGACTACAGCAGTTGGGCTGATGCTCACCTTTCCAATGGCCTCGTCGGTAAGTTTGATCCTAAAGCCGTTGATTCTTCCACCAATGTCAAATTTCCATTTATTGCTTATAAACTGATGCAAGGAATAGACTCCATAGTTGAGATTGGTACTTCCGTTGGGATATAAGCCACGTTTGTCCGTTCTACTACCCTTTTCTAGATCTACCGTGTTTCCCTTGCTATTTACCCAATCCTGATATACTTCGATTCCAGAACTAGCAGTCCAATTTTTAGTAAATTCCGAATGGATATTCAGGGTGAGTCCGAGGGTATTAATTTTATCCTCGTCTTGGCTGAGTAGACTGCTTCCGTTTCTCTGGCTGCTTCGTCCTTCTTTAGTCGACTGGAACGAACTTGTAAAGGCGATATTCCGAATCCATTTGGAAGCATGCGTTCCTTGCAGTTTCAGATAGCTCAGGCTCCTGTTCTGAGGATGAAATTCGTTGATTTTGTAGTTGTCGAGCTGGTACTTATAAAATACGGGAACATGTTTTTGCTGGACCGTCTGATGGGCCAGGGTAAGGTTCCACCGTGGGGTCAAATAGATTTTTCCTTTAATATCGAAAGCCAAGTCTTTGTAGCCACTAGGGGACTGTCGACCGGTGCTATCACCTCCTACTAGGTCTCCGAAGTTTTTTAAGCTAAGACCCGCCATCAGGGCTACACGTTGGTGGCTCATCCCTGCCTGGGCTCGGAGGCTCTTTTCCATTCCGGAAGTGGCCACACGCGCCCGCAAGAGTCCAGTATATTGGCGGGAGTCGCTAAATGATAACTGGTGGGTGAACAACTGGATGGTGCCTCCTAGCGCATCGGTACCATAAGCGACCGATCCGCCACCGCGCAACACCTCTACTCTTTGAAGGCTCCATGGGTCTACCGTGTTCAGGTATTGGTTGGGTCCGTATCTAAAGGTACTGTTATTAAGGCGAATGCCGTCTATCAGCGTGAGGGTCTGATTGCCGGTAAGTCCTCTTACAAAAGGTGACCCGCCTCCTTGTGTCGTTTTTTGAACAAATACCCCCGTGCTTCCCATGAGCGCATCGGGTGTAGTGCTTCCTTGTTGGCTTTTTAGAGTCGTGCTGTTGATACTGGATATGGAAGCGGAAGTGGAGAGGGCGGTTTCTTGGGTACGATGTGCCGTAACGTTGATCTGATTCAATAATTCGGTCCTTAGGGTATCGGTAGGCTGGGCCAATACTGGCAGACTGGATATAATCAGGATAGAAAGGAATAGGATTAGTTTCATTTGAATGGGGCTATGCAAAATAAAACGACAAAAGTATAGGAATGTATCAGCCTATACCCCGTATCAGAATTACCAAAACATTATCTTTTGGTAAACCAATTAATGGTTAAAACTAGGCCATTAAGGCCATAAACTTGGTGTAAATGTTGGAAATGGTACTCCAGAGGACTTTGGTTGTAATATGTTATTAATCTTCTGGAAAATTGGATATTACGGATATTGTGACTCGCCTCATAGAAAAATATAAGGTTATTTTCATGTTAATTAATCATGAAGTGACGGGATACCAGTGCCGTTTAAGATGGTAGTTAGAGGGGGAATATTAAAAGGACATTCTACCGTAATACAGTAAAATGTCCCTTTTATTAAAACCTGATCCAATTAATTTTTACCAAGCTGATAACTTACATTCAGAAACAAGTTCTTTTCAGTACCAAGGGTGTTGGAGCTAGTGGACAGCTTGTCGGTATGGATATAGCCCAATTCAAGTGCCCAGGGCTGGTTCGGTTTCAAACTTATGGAAGCGCCGAGTCGGTTTTGGTCCAGCAACTGCGTAGGTTCGACTCCGGCCACATGCAGCATCAATTCTTCATACACGTTCAACTGGCAGATTTGCCACGAATAGGTGAGGCCAATACGTTGTCGCATGCGTAGTTTGGCTTTTTTATGCTTAAAACTGCGGTATTCCATTCCACCCTTACCATATACATAGAGCATATCGAAAAGGCTTCGCTGAACCTGGGCCATACCTGCAAAGCGAATTTCTCGTCCCATATCCTTGAGGGTATCAATAGGCTGCTCATATACTGGGTTCTGATGCATGATGGCAAAAGGGGAAAGACTTACTTGTACGTCTTTCTTAGGCTTATAATGGACCCAACTCCGGTAGGATACTAATAAGGCCTTCGATAGATAGTTCTTGTCATCAAAATTGTTTTGCCGCCGATGTTGAAACTCATTATCCAAAGAAAAATTTTGTCCAATACGATGGTTGACCGTCAGGCGAAACCAGCTGTTTCTTCGGGTCGACTGTGCCAGCAAGGAGGTAGAGAATAGCAGAAGGTTTGTTAATACGATTGCAAAACGGTAATTCATATTCATTTATAACTTAATGGGGTAGGCGGTCACGGAATCGACCATATACCCAGGTTCCCGCTATGGCGCTCAATAAGGTCACGCCGATTACGGTTGCACCAATTCCTATCTGGGCGAAAAGTGGGCCAGGACAGGCACCCGTTACACCCCAGCCGAGGCCAAAGATCAGTCCACCATATATTTGACCCTTGTTGAATTTCTTGTCGGCAATGGATATCTTCTCCCCGTAGATGGTTTTGATATTCAACTTTTTGATTAAAAATATAGAAATCATGCCCACGGCAATGGCGCTGCCTATGATCCCGTACATATGAAAGGATTGCAAATGGAACATCTCCTGTATTCGGAACCAACTAATTACTTCAGATTTTACGAAAATGATGCCGAAAATAAGGCCGACAGCCATGTATTTTAGATTATAATAGAGCGGATGTGTCTTTTCACTTTGATTGACACAGATGGCGTCCATGGCACGGACGTCTTGCTCGGGCGTAGTGGTGAAATTGGTATTCATTCAAAAATAATTTTCTATTGATAAGTCGTTTTATTAAACCTAGCCACCCCCATTATAAGGATAGGATGATGGGCAATAGCCAGTTGGACATCACGAAGCCTCCCAGCATAAAGCAAATAGTTGCGATAAGGGATGGCAATTGAAGATTAGAGATTCCCATAATAGCATGACCACTCGTACAGCCACCAGCATAACGGGTTCCAAAACCCACCATAAATCCACCTACTACGATCAGTAGGAACCCTTTAAGGGTAAAAAGCTGCCCCCAATTCATGATTTGAGTCGGGATAAGAGAATCGTAATTGGTAATCCCATAGGTGGCGAGCTCCTTAGCCAGCTCCGGATGAACAGCCACAGGTTCGGGGTTGGCCAAAAGAGTGGCCGCAATAATGCCTCCTAAAAAGATGCCAAAGACAAAAAATAGATTCCAAACCTCTTTTTTCCAGTTATAATTAAAAAATGGAATATTGGCGGGGACGCACATGGCGCATACATGCCTTAAAGAAGAAGATATGCCGAAAGACTTATTTCCTAATAAAAGTAAAGCGGGGACGGTAAGTCCTATAATTGGTCCGGCCACGTACCACGGCCAGGGTTGTTTTAAGAATTCAAGCATGATTATTAGTTAATTTTCCGTTGTAAAGTCTTCCAAGAGCCTCCGTTATAGACGTCTATGCCGGCTTTCGCTAATACTTTTGTAGCCATTCCGCTCCTTGTTCCGCTGGCGCAACAGGTGATAACGACCTTATTTTTGGCTTTTAGTCCGGCGATATACGTGGAAAGTCTGTTCAAAGGCATGTTTTCACTGCCTGGAATATGTCCTGTAGCAAACTCTTGAGGCGACCGGACATCGATGATTAGGGCTTGCTGGGCTACTAACGCGGCATAGTCGGTCGTGTCCTTACTGAAAAGGGAACTGAAAAATCCCATTATTTTATTCATTTAAGGTGAGAAGTATGGTTTTATTACTGGAACGGTGGCTCGTTATGATCCACCACCGTCCCTCTCCAAGGAGTTTTTTACAACATCGTGCTAGGACAAACGTAAGCACTTACGGGCAATTCTTCCGCGTTTTTGATGGCCGCAAAGCCCCCTTGTATGTCTACGAGGTGATCGAACCCCCTGGCCTTGAGTATAGAGTTGAAGATCATGGACCGGTATCCCCCGGCACAATGCACATAATAGGTGTTGTTTTTATCTAATTCTGCAAGGTGGTCGTTTAGATAATCCAATGGAATATTATTGGAGTCTAACACATGTTCAGAAAAATGTTCGCTGGCTTTACGTACATCGAGTAGTTGGGCGTCTGGTTCATCTTTTAATCGAGCGGCCAATTCCGTCGCTTCAATGGACTCGATGGTGTCTTGTTCTTTACCATCTGCCACCCAGGCGTCAAATCCACCTTTTAGGTATCCAATGGTATGGTCATAGCCTACCCGAGCCAAACGGGTCACTACTTCTTCTTCCCGGTCAGGGTCGGTAATCAGCAGTATTTTTTGTTTGATGTCGGGGATCAAAGCACCCACCCAAGGAGCGAAGCTACCATCGATACCTATATTGATGGAGTTGGGGATAAAGCCAGCGGCAAAGGTTTGGGCGTCTCGGGTGTCGAGCAATAGGGCATCGGTTTCGTTGGCCATTTTTTCGAAGGCCTCAGGGGTCAAGGCTCTACTTCCTCGATCCAAGACGGTGTCGATGCTTTCGTAGCCCTGTATATTCATCATCACGTTTTCGGGGAAGTAAGCCGGTGGTGGAGCCAGGCCGTCTGTTACCTCCTTAATAAACTCTTCCTTAGTCATGTCGGCTCTTAGGGCATAATTGGTTTCCTTTTGGTGGCCGAGGGTGTCGGAAGTTTCTTTGCTCATATTCTTTCCACAAGCACTGCCCGCTCCATGAGCCGGATATACGATTACATCGTTGGGAAGTGGCATAATTTTGTTTCTTAATGACTCGTAAAGATGGCTGGCGAGTATTTCTTGTGTTAGGTCCTTCACCAGCTTTTGGGCCAGATCAGGCCGTCCTACGTCGCCTATAAATAGGGTGTCACCCGTAAAAATAGCCAGTTCTTTTTGGGAGGCGTCTCTAAGCAAATAACAAGTACTTTCCATGGTATGCCCAGGGGTGTGCACCACTTCAAAGGTTAGCTCACCTACCTGTAGCTTTTGACCATCGGTTGCAACCAAGGCCTCAAATCCAGGCTGGGCGGTAGGCCCAAAAACGATCTGGGCGCCGGTTTTATCGGCTAGGTCTATATGACCCGAAACGAAATCGGCGTGAAAATGAGTTTCTAACACATATTTTATTTTAGCACCATCTTTTTCTGCCCGCTGAATATAGGGCTCCACTTCTCTAAGGGGATCAATTACTACGGCTTCTCCATTGCTTTCGATATAGTAGGCACCTTGTGCCAGACAACCGGTATATATTTGTTCTATTTGCATGACTTATCTTTTTTATTTCGAGTTGTACTTAATTTCAGTTCAAAGGTCCTAAAGAATCAGGACAGGGTTGGTGATTTTAGTCACAAGACCCTTTATTTTTTTACCATTTATGGGCGATGCCTGAGAGGTTTATTGCAAAAAGATCTCGTTGATTAATATATACACGGCCATGGCCAGTACAAACCATCCAAACCCACCTTTTAGCTTCTGAGCAGAGACTCTTTTTGAGAGCCCATTGCCAAGGAAAAATCCTATCATAGCGAGTGAAGTAACAACGGCCAGCAAAGTCCAGTTCATATTCGAATTGGCTAAGTCGCCGGTGAAGCCAATAAGGGATTTGGCCCCAATGATAAGTAAGGAGGTGCCTACGGCCATTTTTATAGGCAACTTGCTGAGTAATACCAGGGCTGGAATAATAAGAAATCCTCCTCCAGCACCGACCAAGCCCGTGAGTACCCCCACTAAAGCCCCTTCTAAAAGGATGAGGGGGAAGTTGTAGGTCATTTTTTGTTCGCTGATTCCGGTTTCCTCTTTTTTCTCCCGGATCATCGATATAGATGCCGCCAGCATGAGCAAGGCAAAAAGTACCATAATAAATACGGATTTGGTGATTTCGAGATTGCCCAGAGAAAAAAGATGATGTGGTATGGCGGGAACGATAAATTTGCGGGTGGCATAGACCGAAGCAATAGCCGGTAATCCGAAAATAACGGCCGTTTTAAGATCTACTAACCCCTGCCGGTATTTTGGAAATGCACCTACCAAACTGGTAAGACCCACGATAAATAAAGAATAGGCGGTGGCCTGAACCGGCCCAACCCCCAATAGGTAAACCAAGACAGGTACGGTAAGGATGGAACCACCACCACCGATAAGCCCTAGAGAAATACCTATAAATAAAGAAGCGATATAACCTAAAATTTCCATTGTACTGTTATTGATATAGTACAAAGATCCTCATAGGAAAAGAGGCAAATGGTAACATTTGTCACATAGCCGTTTATTTTTTAAAAATTACAGTAGATAGTTAACCGAGCCAGTCTGTCTCGATGTCCTGTGCGGTTAACTTTGGTCACAGGCCTAGGGGCTAACTTTGTTGCCATCATGAGGGTGTGCGAGCTATACTTCTAGCATGGCAATACTGGTACCTCCAATATGTTTGATATTCTTGAAATTGGGGTCACTTTCATACAATAGGTTAAGAGCCGATCTTACCCCTGCCCAATTGGTATAGTCGTGCCAAAGGATCAGCCCTCCAGGCCGCATTAAGGAAAGTACTTTTTGGCTGTCGTTGAGCACATAGTCGTAGGCGTGAGAGCCATCTATAAAGGCAAAGTCTATGGAATGCTCTAGGTCTGAAAAATCGAAAGTGGCCGAGTCCCCATACAGCTGAGTAATCTTGGATTGAGCTGGATGGCCCAGGAATCTTTCACCAGATACCTCTTTTTTTACATACCTGATTTCACCAAGTTCGATTTCCATTTCAGTGGAGTCTACCTGATTGGCGGGTAAGTCCAGGGTGATGATCTGCGTGTCATGGCTGGAGTTCAAGGCCATATTGAGGGTGGTTCGGCCCAGGAAAGTCCCTAATTCAAAAATTCGTTGCGGGTTTCGCTCTTTTACCAAATTACTGATCACCTTCAGCTCAAACTCGGTGGTATGGCCAAATCCGCATTCATACACCCCTTCATATTCGGCATTTCCCAAATGGAGGATTTCAAAAACGTCGGTTTTAGGAATAATATAGGGGTCTTGGGGAGTCTCTGGAAGTCCGTTTTTCGCCTGTTCCAGGTTGTAAATAGCCAGTAGTCTTTCCCGGCTGTGGGGGGAGAGCAACCCTACCGTCATGATGGTGGTCACTCTTTTTAATACACCCAAGTATAACTTTAAATCGTCGGTTAGAGAAGTCATAGGCTTATTAATGTCGTGTAATTATAACAATAATAAGCAAATTATGGATATTTACTAGTCTGTAGAAATGGTAAATTATTTTGGTGCGAGTCGACCTCCCCTCCAAAAGTAACTGCCCAGTACCATTATGCCCCACACTGGAAAGCTGATGGGTAGCTTATAAACGCTGAAAACCCGGGCTTATGACCCGGGTTTTCGACGTAAATTGCTTTCAATAGGGCCTAACGGCTAAGATACAGATTCCTTTCTCCATAAATTTTCTGGAAGAAATCGTCTTGCAGATCGTCTATAAAGTAAATAGCCTCTCCGGTAGACTTCATCTCTGGTCCAAGTTCCTTATTGACATTCGGGAATTTATTGAAAGAGAATACGGGTATTTTGATAGCCCATCCCTTTTTAACTGGTTTAAAGTTAAAGTCGGATACCTTTTTAGCTCCTAGCATCAATTTGGTCGCGTAATTGACATACGGTTCTTGGTATGCTTTACAAATGAAAGGTACCGTTCTAGAGGCTCTAGGGTTAGCTTCGATGACGTACACCACTCCGTTTTTAACCGCAAACTGCACATTGATAAGCCCTTTAACACTCATGGCTTTGGCAATTTTTTTGGTATGCTCCTCAATTTGCCTTACTTCGTCGTCGGTGAGGTCGAAGTGGGGTAGCGCCGCATGAGAGTCCCCAGAGTGAATACCGGCAGGTTCGATATGTTCCATTACCCCTATGATGTAGGAATCTTCCCCGTCACAAATGGCATCGGCCTCTGCTTCTAAGGCCCCTTCGAGGAAGTGATCGAGAAGGATGTTATTGTCAGGAATATCGTGAAGGATCTTAACCACATGTTGCTCGAGTTCCTTCTCGTTAATGACAATCTTCATGCTTTGCCCACCCAGTACGTAGCTCGGGCGAACGAGCAAGGGGAAGCCAAGGCTGCGCGACAATTCGACGGCGGCATCCGAAGTCCTTACGGTACCAAACTTAGGGTAGGGAATGCCCAGCTCCTCGAGTAGAGAAGAGAAGCGACCCCGGTCTTCGGCCCAGTCGAGGGAGTCGTAGCTGGTACCTATAATTTTAATACCGTATTTTACCAGCTTTTCGGCCATTTTCAAGGCGGTTTGGCCACCCAGCTGTACAATAACCCCTTCTGGCTTTTCATGTTCGATAATATCGAACACATGCTCCCAGAATACAGGCTCAAAATAAAGCTTGTCCGAAATATCAGGATCGGTAGAGACCGTCTCAGGGTTACAGTTGATCATGATGGTTTCGTAGCCAGACTCTTTGGCTGCAAGTACCCCATGAACACAGGAATAGTCAAATTCTATCCCTTGGCCAATCCGGTTGGGCCCTGAGCCGAGCACCACCACTTTCTTTTTGTCCGATACGATCGACTCGTTATCAGGGGTTTCCTGCGACGAATTAAAGGTAGAGTAGTAATAGGGGGTCTTGGCTTCGAATTCGGCGGCACAAGTATCTACACATTTGTAGACCCGCTTAATTCCTAAAGCTTTCCGACGGTCATATACCTTGCTCTCTTTGGTGCCTAAAAGGTGTGCAATCTGACGGTCGGCATACCCTTTCTGTTTGGCACTTAATAGAAGTTCCTTGGGAAGTTCGTCGAGTTCAAATTTCTCAATCTGATGTTCAAGCTCAATGAGTTCCTCTATCTGACGAAGGAACCAGGGGTCTATTTTCGTCAGGGTTTGTATGGTCTTAAAGGAAAGTCCAATCTTGAAAGCGTCATAGATATGGAAGAGTCTATCCCAGCTCGGGTGCTCTAGGCTGTATTTGAGTTGCTCTTGGTCTCTTAGTTCCCGGCCGTCGGCACCGAGGCCATTTCTCCTGATTTCAAGTGACTGGCAGGCCTTTTGGAGGGCTTCTTGGAAGTTTCTTCCGATTCCCATGGCCTCACCAACCGACTTCATTTGTAAGCCTAGAGAACGATCCGATCCTTGGAATTTATCGAAGTTCCAGCGAGGTACTTTTACAATCACGTAGTCGATACTTGGCTCAAAAAATGCCGAAGTAGTGCCGGTAATGGGGTTCATTAACTCATCCAAATCGTACCCGATGGCCATTTTGGCGGCTATCTTGGCGATAGGGTAACCGGTAGCCTTCGAGGCCAAAGCCGACGATCGTGACACCCGGGGGTTAATCTCAATGGCAATGATCTGATCGTCAGCCGGGTTGACTGAGAATTGAACATTACATCCTCCTGCAAACTGGCCGATACCATCCATCATTTTGCGGGAAAGGTCACGCATTTGCTGGTAGAGGGTGTCGGGCAAGGTCATCGCTGGTGCTACCGTGATACTATCGCCCGTGTGCACGCCCATGGGATCGAAGTTTTCGATAGAACAAATGATGATAAAGTTACCCTTGCTGTCGCGAAGTAATTCTAATTCGTATTCTTTCCAACCCAAGGCACTTTGTTCTACCAATACCTCATGAACTGGGGAGGCGTGTAGACCATTATTTAGGGCCTTGTCAAATTCTGCTTCGGTATGTACGAATCCACCACCCGTTCCACCAAGGGTAAAGGAGGGGCGTATCACCAAAGGAAATCCTATTTCCTGTGCTATCTCTTTTCCTTCCAAAAAAGAGCGTGCTGTACGGCCTTTGCATACATTCACGCCCAATTCGATCATCTTTAACCTAAATTTCTCCCGATCTTCGGTGGTTTCTATCGCCTTGATGTCGACCCCAATGATGTCGACATTGTATTTTTTCCAAATTCCTGCCTTGTCTGCATCGATGGCAAGATTCAGCGCCGTCTGGCCGCCCATGGTCGGTAATACCGCATCGATGGGCCTACCCATTTCCCTATGCTTTTCAAGGATTTCTACGATGGATTTTTTCTCCAAGGGTTTTAGATACACATGATCCGCACTGATGGGGTCGGTCATGATCGTCGCCGGGTTGGAGTTAATCAACACCACTTCAATACCCTCTTCTCGCAATGATCGGGCCGCCTGCGAACCTGAATAGTCAAATTCACATGCCTGACCAATGATGATGGGACCTGAACCGATAATGAGAACGGATTTGATATTCGGATTTTTGGGCACAGTAATTTAATTTTTGAAGAATTATGATTTTATTTATTTTTTGGCCTATTCCTTCCTATATCAATGGGCGATTTTAGGGTTAGGTCCAAAAATTCCACAAAGTTAATTTACATTATCGAAAATGGAACTGTTTTTATCGGATTTTGAAGTTTTAATTTGTAAAGCCTTGAATAATAGGCGTTCTTTTTCGATAGATGTCGGCGCTTAGGTCCGGTGTTGGGAAGCCAGGTCGTTAATCTTGACTTTCTCTGAGGGCTGCCCATGGCAGGCAGGACTACTCACCTCGGTAGTGTGCTTCCTTTTTTATTGAAATGGAACAATAGAAGGAGCGGAGATGTCGAAGTCGCGAAGCCGAAGGGGGGTGTTTCCGTCGGCTGCAAATCGCCATAAGGTGGTATTATTCGGAATATTAGGATAATAACCAATTCGAAGCTGAAAGGTATTAAAGGTAAGATTTTCATTCTTAAAGCGGAAGCCCAAACCATAGCCTTGGTATAAAGGACCGTTCCATAAAGACTTGGGGCCATCTACCAGGCCTAGATCGGCAAAAACGAAATAGGCTATCCTAAAGCCAAGAATACTTTTATCGGAGAAAAATACCGTTTCAAGGCCTAGGGTGAATTTTTTCGTCCCTATCAACTCATCACTGTTGATACCCCGTATGCCCTGATTTCCACTGATATTAATATAGTCGAGCGGGTCGCGGTGATAGCCATTGGTGTATTTCATGGTGATGAATTGTCTAAAGAAGCTGTATTTAAAGGGAATTAGTGGGCTAAAGTAATTTACTTGCCCGCTAATCACTCCTTGCTGGGCCAGACCGCTCTTGTAATAGCTGCCATAATTGAATAATCCATATAGGTAACCCATTTTCTGAGGTAAGTAGAGTCCTTTGGCAAATTGTATCCCACTGTAGCCCCGATCCCCAAATTCGGTCGACTCTCTTCCGAAGGTAATCGAAAGCAGGTTTCCGACGGGTACATCTTCCGTACGTCCAAAACCATAGATTAAAACGTCCCGCTTATAATTACGGTTGGAGTATCCCAAACTCAGTAGGGTGGCGCTCTTATCCCAATAGATTCTGTTGAGGTTAGGACCAACTTCAGGCCGCTCTATGTAATCATACTTATTGTACCTAAAGGCGGTAATAAATCGAGAGTTTTTGTTGAATATTTTGTTTTCGAAAGGAAAACGAAAAGAGCGGCCTATCCAGAAATCATAATAATTGTAGGAGGTACTAAATCGGATCTCCTTACTGGGGTCATCGACCTCCCTTTTATACTGGCGATTTTTAATAATTCCAGCTTCTAGGGCACCTGCATATTTTGTTTCGTTGGTTAAAAATGATCGGTTAAAACGGATGGACTTTTCCTTGAGGTCATTTTCATAGATAAAACGGGCCTGGCCGGTGATAAACGTCTTCCCAATATAAGGTACCGTATATATGGTCCTAAACTGAAACTTATTGAGGGTGTCGAGGCCATTCCAGCGGATGGCCGTCAGCTGCGAATGGGTAGTACCACTCACGTTAATATTATCGAGACCTACGCCAAATTTATTGAAATTGCTAAATGACCCCGAAAAATTCAGCGACCAGGCATCTTGGATAATGACCATCACATCGGCCTGCCAGGTCACGTCTTTACGGGGTATTACCTCGATCCTGGCATCGACTATGAGCTTGTTGGCGCGTAAAAGTCGCTCATTGTCTTTAAAAACTTGGGCTCTAATTTCGTCTCCCTCTTCAAATAACAATAACGAGCGGCGGATAATACCTTCTCGGGTATTGGTATGCATGCTTTTGCTTAGGAAACGTTCTAGCTGATTGCCCGTTCGAGCGGTATCATACACCGACTGCCCCAGTATATTGAGTTGTTTGACAATAATATGATTGATGATCATCCCTTCATACGGGGTAAAGGGATTGGTCTCTATTTCTTTAACCTCCGATACCTGGCCTTGGTTGTATACATCCCTAAATAGTAACCGATAAACGGCCCGCGAAAATTTAGTTTTGGACATACGCATTTTTAAATTCGTGTAACGTATACTATCCTTGTTTATAGCGCGTTCCGGCAGGGTGTCGGTAACCTGCGCCATGGCCAAGGAAGTGTACATCACAAGAAAAAATACGTATCGGATCATAGGCTGTAGAACGAAGGAATAAAGTACCCGATATTAACGGAAATACGGGTGGGGTTCGTGTGGAGCCACAAGCCGGTTGGCTGATTCATTACCGGTTAGCTGCCTGAAGCATCTTTAGCAGTTCATCGAGCCGTTGTGGGGACGGGGCGTTTCGGGTTTGATATTTGCCCTTAGGATTAATGATGGCGAAAGTGCCTGGCTCAAGTGGATTGAACTTTAGCAGGAGGTCAATCATTTGGTTGTTGTCAATAAATACATGAATACCCTTTAAGTTATGACGGATCACATATTGCTTGGCCAAAGCACTTCGGTCCGTTTCGGGCTCCATATCGCTCAGGTGAACATACAGGATTACCGTATTTTCGGGTAAGTTGTTTTCTAGGTTCGTCATATAGGACAATTCTTCCAAGCTCTTCGAATCGGTGATGTTCCATTTGGCCAGGTAGATTGTTTCTCCTTTAAGTTCGGCTAGTAGTTTTTTCATCCAGGAGGCTCCTCCTTCCTGTGAACGGCTCATCCAAAAACCTGGTACCACTTCAGCAGGTTTGATTTGATTGGACCGGTAGTCTGTAAATTTGCGAATGTTAAGGCTGTCATGTAGCTCGAGGGCGAGCAGTTCTCTTAGGGAGTTTTTGAATTTGTCTTGTTTAAGGTCCTGCAGTATATGCTGGCCAAGTAGCCGTTTTTGGCTTAGTGAAAAACCGGTAAAACGGTTGGTAAGGTAATTGGCTTTCAAAAAATCGGTCATATTCTCCGGTAAGTTTTCAGAATATAAACGGCTCTCACGTTCGTAATCGAAAAGGGTGTTTAGGGCCACCTCGTTACGGGCAAACAGCTGACTTAGGAAGTTGATCTCCCTCTGGTCGGTTACTCCCCCTTGGATGATTCCAGAAAGTCGCTGATTTTCCTCTGAATTCAAATCGGTATTATAGTTTTTGATGAGCTCGGCCATGGTCTTAACGGGTAAGGAGGCTCTGGATCCCGGGTTTTGGTAAGCCAGATATTCCATTTTCAAATGAGCGTAAAGGGAATATTTCCCCGCTAATGTTACCTTTTCAGCGGTCAAAGGCGCTTCATTAATCGTGTTTTGATTAATCGTGCTCAAGCCAATATCAAGGTCGTTGGACCGTAAATAATCCATCCAGATCACCTCCTTTTCGACCTGGGCCTTGGTCGTAATCCACTGCCGTAGGTTAGGGTCCATCAAGTTATGACGACTATATTCGGCCAGTACTTCCATGCGGAATTGTTGACGGGCGTCAAGCGCAGCCGTAGCTTGAGGCATGGATTTGTACCAAAAGTTATCGAAGAAATCCGCTCCTAAGGACTTATTTTTCTCAAAGGCCTTTCCTTCGGCGACCAGATAAGCCTTTAGCGAATTATTGGCTGCAGCCAAGGAGCCACCAAAGTAGAAGAGCTTATCTGACAGGCCCATTGAGTCGGCATCAAAGGTGACGTTTAACTTTCCTTTGGTACCCAAAAACGTAGTATTGGCAAGGGGACCATATTCCAAATAGAACTCTTCTGTTGGAAAATTTAATGGAAGGGCCACTTTGAAGCTACCATCGGCTTCTAGAGGCGCCCTACTGATCAGTTCGGTAGAGGGTTGTAATATATTATTTCTAAAAAAGGTAACTGCAGAGTTTTGTCGGTAAAGCCTACCGTTCAGATTCTTTATTTGCCCTTCGATATAAACGCTATCGGGCTGAGATTGGACTGGTAAGTGGCTAGAAAAAAGGAAACACAGTGAAATTAAGAATTGATATTTCATGCGAGTGGTATGTTAATATTCGCTTTAAATATAACAGGAATTGCTATATGAAGTGTATTATTAGTCAGTTCTGTAGCTGTACTAGGGTTATTAAAGAGTCATGCCAAGCCCAGCTTTGGGGATCTACGATAGCTTATTGCCATCTTCATAGCGAACCGAAATGCCATGGTATTTGTCTTGAGCCTGATAGTCTTTGCGCAGCGGATGGCCTTCCCAATCTTCTGGCAATAGGATACGACGAAGGTCGGGGTGTCCGCTGAAATAAATCCCCAATAAGTCATAGGCCTCCCTTTCATGCCAATCGGCCGTCTTCCATATTTCGCTGACTGAAGGGATGGTAGGCAACGACGCATCGGTGGGTAGCCTATCGAGGGTAGTTTTTATGACGAGCTTATGGCCATAAGGGATGGAGACTAGATGGTATACGACCTCCATGGTGCCTTTGACCGGACCATTGTCAATTCCGGTTAAACAGGCCAGAAAATCGAAATACAATCTCGAATCCGTAAATAAGAATTCGCATACCCTTACGATGGAGCGGGGGTCGACCAGGATAGCAGGTTGTAGGCCTTCTTCGCTAAAGGTTACGATTTCCTCTGAAAATGCTTCGGATATTACTTTTTTAATCTCTTCAAAAACCATACTCATATTATTACGCTTGAATGCCTATTTCTTGGTGGGCGGCTTGCATTTCCATAAATACTTCAGGGGCCAGGGGGTGTTCGGTACGTATTTTTTCTTGAAGCTTCATAAAACCTCCAATTAATGCCTCTGGCCTTGGCGGACAGCCCGGAACATACACATCGACGGGGATAATGCGGTCCACCCCTTTTACTACATGGTAGCCATGTTCCCAATAGGGGCCACCACAATTGGAACAACTCCCCATAGAAATAACATAGCGTGGTTCGGGCATTTGCTCGTATAACCGCCTAATTCTATCGGCCATTTTAAAGGTTACCGTCCCGGCAACGATCATCACATCGGACTGCCTTGGAGAGGGCCGAGGCATAATCCCAAAGCGCTCGAGGTCATAATTAGAAGCATAGGCTGCCATCATTTCTATGGCACAACAAGCCAATCCAAAGCCCATTGGCCACAAAGAAGAGAGGCGTGCCCAGTTCATAAGGTCCTCCGAATTGGTGATAATAATACCACCATCACCTGTTTTTATGTGTTCAGTCATCTAAATACCTTTATCCAAATTTTAAAATGCCGACTTTCAAAACTCCCCCCGAAGTGAATTAATTCCACTTATAACGCGATGAGCGTACAACCGTATGGCGATTAAGTCCTTTAGAGGCCATCAGTCAATCTATAGCGGGTTGTTTTAATTCTAGCTGGGCATTAGGGCAAATTTAGTAAACAAAACGGTAAAAACGGGTCTTCCCATCCAACAGGCCCAATTAGTAGGGATGTCGAGGGCTTCCCTTCCTAATTTAATGTTAACCCTTGCCGAAAATTTGTGTATTGAATTTTTCATGATAAGGCCTTGGAGCTTGTTGATGTCGATGAGGAAGTTGTAAGGGTATTCCAAGAGTGTCGGCTGGGGGGTATTACACGACGTTGGAAGTGTTCATCCCGAGGTGGCATATGGATCGTTCAAATATTTCCAACAGAATATTCCCAAATAGTGCGATGAGCGTTAATAGAACGCCTTTTTGACTAGGTTTAGGACGTGATAACTATTAAAATGAATAAATAGTATTGGTTTTGGCTTATTTATTCCATTCTGAAGAAGTAAATCCATGTAATATTGCAGTTCGAAGAATTTGTTAAATTATTCCATAATATGCCTCTGCGTAAAGTTTATTTAGTGCTCGTTTTATGCCTGCTTTTGGCGGCACAGAGCCACGGTCAAAAGCGCCCTAATATTATATTTATCCTTACCGACGACCAAGCCGCGTGGGCTCAGGGCCAGTACCAAGGCTCCCAGGCCATCACGCCCAATATGGATCGCATTGCCCAGGAAGGGGTATATCTGTCCAATGCTTTCGTGGTAACTCCCGTATGCAGCCCTTCCCGAGCCAGTTTGCTAACTTCCCGCTATGGTTATGAACTTGGCATAGACGACTGGATCAATGAGAAGGGACGCTCCTTAACTGGGATAGAACCTGGGTTGGGGATCGATGCAGCCCTGCCGACCTGGCCCAAGGCCCTTGCAAAGGCCGGATATCATACAGGACTTATTGGTAAGTGGCATTTAGGTTCTTTGGACGAGTCACATCCAACCGTGTTGGGTTATCAAGAGTTTTCGGGTTTTAGAGAAGGAGGAACCAAAACGGAAAATCCTATTTTCGAAATAAAGGGGGAATCGCAGCAGATGAATGGATTGACCGAGGATTTACTGACCGACTTGGCTCTAGAATTTGTGGACAATCACCAATCCAGTCCTTTCGCCCTTTCTTTGCATTTTAGGGCTCCGCATACCAACTGGCTTCCGGTACGGCCTGAAGATGCCGCACCTTTCAAAAGTAAAAACATCTCCATCCCAGAACCGAATTTTCCAGATTTGGATACCGCACGGACCAAAAGCATGATGAGAGACTATCTCTCTAGTGTAAAGTGTGTAGATAGGAACCTGGGAAGGCTCTTAAATAGACTTGACTCCTTGGGGTTGGCCGAGAATACCATCCTCATATTTACGTCGGACCATGGCTATAACATGGGCCATAATGGAATATGGCATAAGGGGAATGGACATTGGCTGCTCAACCACCCAGTAGCCTCTCCTAACCCCAATATCCCCGTCGATCAGCGTCCCAATCTTTACGATAATTCCTTGAGAGTACCGGCAATGATTCGCTGGCCAGGGAAAATTCAACCCGGCACTGTATTGAACCATACCGTTGCTAATATCGATTGGTATCCGACTATCTTAGATATGGTAGGGGTCACCATCCCCCTTCAAGATACCATTAGAGGGAAGAGTTTTAACCAGTTTTTGTTAGGGAAAAGCTCCGGACAGCGTTGGGATGAGGACCTCTTTGCAGTCTATACCACCAAGCATCAGTCCAAAACACAAATGCGCATGTACCGAACCAATAAGTACAAGCTAATCCGTGATTTTTTGAATCCAGAAAGAGACGAGTTTTATGATTTGGAATCCGATCCTCAGGAACATATCAATTTGATACATTCGACAGACAAAAGGATAATCGCACAAATAAAAACGCTTGACAAACGCTTGTCTCAGCGTATGATTAATAATAATGACCCATTAAAGCACCCCTAAAGTTATAGGCTATGAAACATATCATTTTAATCCTTTTCTTAGGTGCCACCTACTGGCTGCAAGGATGTGCTGGCACAGCCAGTAAAAGCGGAGCGGCCAAAGAGGGGGCGACGTTGCATCAAAACACCCCGAATGGTGTGCCCGCGGGAGCTGTAGAGTCTAGGTTTAGTGAGTCTTTGGGCCAAGGGAAACGGATATTGGGCCACCCCGATTGGAATGTTTGGGGGGCTTCACCGATTAAAACAGAAGATGGCAAAATACATGTTTTCTTTTCTAGGTGGAGAGGGGAACACAAGAATTGGTTAACCGATAGTGAAATCGCACATGCAGTGGCTGATAGGCCAGAGGGGCCCTATACTGTGGTGGGAACGGTGCTGAAGGGGCGTGGTGACGACCACTGGGATGCGCATACCATTCATAATTCTACTTTCCAAAAGGTAGGAGATAAATACGCTCTATTTTATATAGGTAACAATCTCAATGGTCTCGACCTTACAACCGATGCCCGGGCATCTACCCAGCGGATAGGCCTGGCCCTAGCCGACGATATTAATGGTCCTTTCGAAAGGGTAGGGGAAGGGCCCATCTTGGATGTCAGTGCCGATCCTAAGGATTGGGATAGCTTTATTACCGTTAACCCTGCCTTATTGCAACAGCCCAATGGGGAGTTCTGGCTTTATTATAAGTCCTGGGACAAAAACAATGACAATATGCGTAAGATGGGGGTGGCCATAGCCAAGAATATTGAGGGGCCCTACCAGCGGTACGCGAAAAATCCTATTGTAACCTTTGCTGACTTGAAAAAGCAAGTCGAAGATGCCTTTATATTTAGGTATCAAGAAAAGTACTATATGGTCATGCGGGATATGGGCGTTCTGCATCCACATGTAGGGCTTATACTAGAGTCGGCCGATGGGCTCGACTGGTCCAAACCCAAGCTTGGGTACCGGATGAGTACTGCTTACTTTCAAGAAGAAAAAATTGAAAGATTTGAAAGACCACAAGTTTTAATTGAAAATGGAAGACCAACTTATTTGTTTTTGGCTGTCATGGGTGGAGAATATGGTAAGTCCACAGCATCCGTACTGAAGATAGACCCCAATAAGTTTTGAAACATAGAGAGCCGACGCGGTGGGCTCCCCATGCCTTAGAAAGGTGTCCTAAAATTAAATCATCAGTTTATTGGATATAATATGCTTCAGTTTTTTGTAAAATATAGGTTTTGTGGGCTGGTCACCATGCTCTCGATAGGCTTATTGGGGTATGCCCATGCTCAGAAGAGTGAGGCCTTGAAACGATTTGAAAAGCAGCATGGTGCTCAGTGGAGCAGTAAGAAGCCTTCCGATGCCGACGGCGGCTTTACCTTCACAGAGGCCGAGGGACTAGGCTACACCCCTGGCGTGATTCGTCGCGACCCTTCCGATATTATTAAAATTGGGGATCGCTATCATTTATGGTATACCCGCGCCGAAGGCGGACCCCTTAGAGTAGGGCTGGCTCAGGCTAATGATACGCTAAGGGCTTTTCCTTGGGATTTGTCGACGGTCTGGCACGCGACCTCCCTCGATGGGGTTCATTGGAACGAGATAGGAATGGCCGTGGACAGGGGCAAACCAGGGAGCTTCGATGCCCGAAGTGTCTTTACACCTAATATCATGGTCGACAAGGGACGTTATTATTTGTTTTACCAAACGGCCTCAGGCTTAGAGGACTCAGATCTTGGCGACTTTAAGTGGACACAAATTGGCATGTCTTATGCCGACTCTCCCGACGGGCCTTGGCATAGGGTTACAGAGCCGGTATTGTCGCCAGGCCCATATGGTGACCCTGGCGACTACCCCAAAGGTCCTATTATCAAGAAAGGAGCTTGGGATGCCTTGGTATGCCACGATCCTAGCCTATTGGTTAGGGATGGAAAGTATTATTTGTACTATAAAAGTCGCTATTTCCGAGGTGACGACCGTAGATTCTCGGACGGAGATTTGAAAGATTGGGTCAATAAGGAAGGAGGAATTCCCATAGGTTGGGGTGTCGCCATAGCCGACAATCCGATGGGTCCGTATACGAAATCACCCAGCAACCCGGTCATTATCGGAGGGCATGAGTGCATCATATGGCAGTACAATGGTGGGGTGTTTGCAATGGTCACCCAAGGGCCCGAGTGCAATACGATTCAGATGTCGAAGGATGGAATTAATTTCAAAGTCGTGGCAGAGGTTGATCCCGTTCCCATTGCAGCTGGGATGTATAGGGCCGATTTTTCGGACGAAAAAAATAGAGATCAATTGCCAGAATGGGGCATTAGCCATGAAATTAATACCCAGAACTACAATTTTCTTGAACGCTTTAACTTTAATGATAAGCTCCTAAAGGTCCTTCGGAGGGCCAAGTGATTTGGATAAAGGGCCATTGGGTTGCCCTCCCATCCTATAGGACTGAAGGGTGGGGAGTCATTCATGATAGCTTGAAAGAGGGGGAGCGGGTGCCGTTAGATATCTAGGGTATTGACCTAAGATTTTTGTAAATTGAAGGGAGGTAAAGTAAAACCTTGTGGAGAGGCATGATCTTTAGATATTTATGTCTATTTATAAAATAGAGTCGCAACCGTACAACCAAATTGATAGGAATTATGAGAAATTTACTGTTATTACTTTTTTTAACTTTCGGTAGTATTCATGGCCTTATGGCCGATCCCGACAGCACTGCCCGACGTATTCATACGGGCATGACCCTTTATGGTGAGTTTGGCCTATTATCTAATTCCAGTTTCAGCGCTATTCGCGACAAAATGAATCAGGAAGGTATTAAGCCTTTCGAATCCCTAATGGCCGCCATCGTATTGGCCAAGCGGTTTGAAGGGGAGCGGTGGTTTGTCGAAAACCGTTTGATCCTGATGAATAGCACCAATTATACCAAGGATCGGGACGATACGAAGGGCTATTTTGGTGGCATAGGTATTGGGGTGATGGCGGGGCCCAAATTACTCAATACGAGAAAATGGAACGTATTGCTCCCTATAGGGTACGATCTGATGCTCTATAGAATGATGGTTAAAAACAACCAGAAAGCCTCTTTGGGGCAGATTGCCCAGAATGCTTCCTCCTACCAACCTGCCAAGCTTTACTCGGCCAATATCAATATTAATGCTGGGCTAGGGGTCGATTATAAGATTTATCTGAAAGAAGGCTTCGCTGATAGGATGTATATCAGTACCAAAGCGAATTATCATTTGGCTCTTTTTCGGAAGGGAGATTGGCGAGGTCAGGACGTAAGGGTCTCGGACTTGCCGGCTTTCAAGCCCGATCAGCTGTATTGGCAAATTGGACTCACCATATTTCCGAGGAAGCAACAGCGTCCTTGGCATTTTCATTGACAGGGGCGGGGCCCTGTAGGATGAAATTTATTCCCAAACTACCCCTCCAAACATTTCCGATAGGGCTTTGGAGTGGAAAAGCACCCATCCTCGTCAGGGCCGGCACAGAGCCGGGCAGGGTGACGGTACAGGCGGAGGTGAATGGAATGATGAGCAATGTTTTGGAGTTGTATACCATGGCCCCAAAAACGGATAAGCTAGACGGTGCCTTGCCAATCCGCGATTTGGCTCGTATTCGGGTCGACATAGGCGGAGAAGGACAGTTGCCCCAGTTCGACTGGGTGAGTTGGGTGGCCAACGACGAAGGAGCCTCTGAAAAACAGTTTGATACCTTTGGTGGATTTAAAGCCAAAATCGCCCCTGCATCGGCTCATGGAATACTTCGTAGCCTAGGAGAAATGAATGTGAAAGGTAAATATGGCTATGCTTTTGGAGAGGGAGTGGCTGCCATCGATGATCAGGGGTTGGTGCTTGAACTTACGGGAGTTCCCACAGGACAATATAAGTTCACCAGCTTCCACCATGCTCCCCAGCCCAATACCAACGATATGGATCCCAACCGGGAGAAACTAAAAAGCCTGAAGCTGCCTAGTTGGGCTTATGCCAAAGATTTGGAAGTTCATTTTACAGATGCGAATAGAAACATCCAAGTTCATCAGATACGGGTTACCGATGGGGGGACTATAGAAGGTCCATGGCCCGGAATGTCAAAAATAATGATTTATAGCGATGGACATAGTCCTATATCTATCCGGTTTGTTGCTCCAGATAAAAAGGCGATTTGGTTCAATGCCTTTGAAATACAAGCCTGGGATTAAAAACAAATGAAGGTCCCGCCTGGAAGGTCCCGCCTAGGATATAATAGAGTAATTGATCGATAACCCATGTAGTACAAAATGCAATATAAGGCGTAACTTTGCCAAATGGTAAATCAAAACTTAATATATCTGGTTGATGACGACGACGACGATCGTTTGATCCTTCGAGAGGCTGTTGAAAGTCAAATGGAGCAGGTTGAGATCGTTGAGTTTACCAACGGCTACGATTTTATTAAAAAGATGGAAAATCCGACCCTACCCGAAGGGACGGTACTGGTACTAATGGATTTGAACATGCCCCGGATGAGTGGCTTGGAGGTGCTTACACAACTTAATACGATGCCTGTAGGGCCGCAGTTACCAGTTTTGGTGCTCTCGACCGCCGCTAGCCCCGACATCATACAAAAGGTGATCGAGGTAGGTGCCGTAAAATACTGTGTTAAACCGAGTTCGATGGCCGGCATAGAACAACTTGCTAAGGAAATCAAGGAGTTCTTTCAGTTTTCGTTGTAAAAATCCTGTGGCGGTTTTATAGGTATGGTAATGGTCACCTTACTCCCCATTAAAGGTGTGGACTGTATTTTGATTTGTCCCTGGTGGGCAGCCACTATTTGGCGGCACAGGGTGAGTCCAATCCCTAGCGCATCTGGATTTACGCGTAGTTTGTTTAATAAACCAAACACATACTGTTCATATTGACTGTCAAAACCCACACCATCGTCCCTAAGTTCTATTTGGACATGGTCGGTGAACTGGTATTTGCCGGCTGTTACCCGGTAAGCGTTTTCAGCTATGATAACCGCATTGACCTTCATCACCAATGGTAGGGTGGGATCGTTGTGAATGACTGCGTTTTTGATTATTTCAAAAAACACCCTTCTTATCTGGCTGGCCTTACCCCAAAATTCTGGAATAGGGGATACCTCTAAGAGCAAGTCGTCGATTCCAAGTTCTTCTTGTACCTCCTTAGCGGCCTGTTGTAAAAGTGGGGCGGCGGCTAGCTGAGCATACGGCTCTTCCTTGGATGCCGTACTGACGAAGTCGAGCAAGGCATTGGTAAGTCGTTGTAGTCGGGTTACAGATTTGTTCAGAATGACTATAGAACTATTGTTTTCTTGAATCTGATGGCTACTTAGGTTATTTTTTAAAGTTTCTAAATAAAAGTATATTTTCCGGATGGGCTCCTGCATATCATGGGTGAGTACCTTCCCAATTTGGAGGTATTCGGCATTCCGATCATTTACCATGGCTAGGTTACGGTCCAGTCGTTGCTGATTGATTTCGAGTTCTTTTTTTAATTGAATCAAAACAGCATTTTCCTCGATGGCCTTTTTCTGAGCTTTTGTAGCATCCAAAAGTGCCTGCTCGTATTTCTGGCGCTCCCAAACGGTCGAAAATAGTCCTATGTAAATGAGTTGACTATCGTTTCCACTGGCCTTGGCATTGACCATAACCGGGATTCTACTTCCATTTTTTGCCTTTAAGGTCATGAATATTTCATTGACCTCACCCTTTAGTTTTAGCAAGGGGAAGAAATGAGTTTGATAGAAAATGCCACTGGCCACGGTGAGAATGGAGTTTAAGTTTTTTGAACATAAATCGTCGCTCGACTGCTCCAATAGCTGGCAAATAAATGGATTGACATAATGAATGATCCCATCCTTGTCGAAGGTAATACAACCAGAGGGTAGATCGTCTAAAATTTGTTGAGGTAGTAGCAAGGACGTCAAAGGAGTTAAGCTAAAAAATCTTTCATTAGCCGGATGGTCTCTTCCGGGGCGCTTAGATGAGGACAGTGGCCGGTGGCCTTCATCAACTGGAACGAGCATTGGTCTATATGTTCCTTAATATATTGGCCTACCGGAAGGGGGGCAATCAGATCTTCTGCACATTGAAGTACCAAGGATCGATGGCGGACTTTTTGTAAGTCGGCTCGGTTGTCGGACAAAAAAGTCACCTCGGCAAACTGGCGGGCGACTACCGGGTCTGTAGAGCAGAAACTCTCCGTCAGTTCCTGGCCCAGCTCGGGTTGGTCGGGATTGCCCATGATGGCCGGTGCTAGGTAATTGGCCCAGCCAATATAATTTTTCTCCATGGTAGTCAATAGTTCCTGAATATCTGCCTCTTCGAAGCCACCTACATATTCCGCATCGTTAATATACCGGGCCGAAGGGCCGATAAGAACGAGGCTCTCGAAATATTCTGGATACTTAATGGAAGCGAGAATGCCAACCATACAACTCACCGAATGCCCTACGAATACGGCATCCTTAAGGTTTAGCTCTTGCATGACTTCCAGTAGATCCATAGCATATCCATTTAGGCTAGCATAACGCTCCGAATTGTAGGCATTTATATCGGAGTGTCCACTTCCCACATAGTCGAAAAGGATAATCTGATAGTCTTTTTCGAAGGCGGGCCATACTTCACGCCACATGGCCTGGCCGCAGCCAAAACCATGGGCAAAAATCATCGGCTTAGTCCCATGGCCTTTAATGTTGACGTTATTTCTGGTACGAATGGTCATTGGTTATCAATTTTTTTCATCAATAATATCTAAAATAATCTATAAAACGATGAGAATTGTCGGTCTCCAATTATTTTGAGGTCCAATATATTATTTAAATGGTAGATCTACCACAAATGCCTGGGACGATTTTGGAAGGACCCTCTCAAACTTCGGTTAGCTAATTTTTCTGAAATCCACTTGGCCGTTCTGCAGGATAAAATTCATCCAATTAGGCCAATGGTTTTGTTTATATGAATGACCCACGAGCCTCCGGGGCTATAATCGCTGTAGGGGAATACCTGGCTACCAATAGTCTATTTCAAACAGAAGTGCCAACCAGCCGTGATAACGTCTAAGGGAGGATATTTATAGTTAGAGACTTGAAAAATGGAGTTAAATAATCAGAAGTAGTTAACTTGCAGAATAGTATATCCTTGACAAGGGGTGCTTATGGGGTACTTTATGAATGGTGCCTAAAAGGGTATCGTTAAAGCTAAACCTCTCAAAAATATTACTTCGAATAAATAATGAATTTTAAGCGATTGGTCGATATGTGGAATGGCCGAAAGACCATGACCCTGTGGTTCGTATTTTTATCCATTCAGCTCTTTGCTCAGCAACACCTCAATTTTGACAAGAATTGGAAGTTTTTGTTGGGTGATGTGGCGGGAGCCGAAAGTCCAGACTATGCCGATGGGGCATGGCGAACCTTGAATGTCCCCCACGATTGGAGTATAGAAGGGGAATACGACCAAGCCAATCCGATGGGTGCACAATGCGGGTATCTTCCGGCTGGGTTCGGTTGGTACCGCAAGACCATACCCGTTCCGAAATCTTGGAAAGGAAAAGAAGTCTCTATCGCCTTCGACGGGGTGTTTATGAATAGTACGGTATGGGCCAACGGTGTTAAGCTCGGTACCCGACCCTACGGATGGTCCTCGTTCCGGTACGACCTCAGCGCCATCGCCCAAAAAGCCGAATACATTACTTTTGCCGTTCGAGTCGATAATGACAAGCAACCCTCGGCCCGATGGTATACCGGCAGCGGAATATATGCACATACCTGGATCGATATTACTGATCCAATCCATATCCCCCGCGATGGGGGTGTATTCGTTCGTACGCAAGGTTCACGCGAAGGATTTTCCGCTGGCTCGACGGTGATGGTGGACACCGACGTAAGAAACAAGGGGACTCAAAGTAAAGAATTGATCGTTCGGACCACCATAGTGGACCCTGACGGTAAGGTGTTGAGCAGAACCGATAATATTCTGAACCTGGTGGCACAAGAAACTCAGACAGTTGCTCAAACCATGGTGTTGCCTACAGCACAACGCTGGTCGTTAGAATCGCCCAATTTATACATGGCAGTGAGCGAAGTATATGAAGGCAAGACACTGAAGGACCGTGTGGAAACCAAATTTGGAATACGTGACATCGAATGGAAGCCTGAATCGGGGATGTGGCTTAACGGAAAGAATGTCAAACTACAAGGAGTTTGTAATCATCAAGATGCTGGGGCTTTAGGTGCCGCCGTTCCCGACAAAATACTTCGTTTTCGAATCGAGCAGCTTAAAAGAATGGGCGTGAATGCCATTAGAACGACGCATAATCCACAGACACCAGTTTTTTATGACCTTTGCGACGAACTCGGAATGCTCGTCATGGATGAGGTGTTCGATGGCTGGAAGAAAAAGGCTGCTGAAGATTATGGCGCACGTTTCTTTGAGCAATGGTGGAAGCGCGACCTTACCGATTGGATCAAACGGGACCGCAACCACCCCTCGGTAGTGATCTATAGCGTGGGCAATGAAACCGGTGGGGCGGTAGGCCAGGATATAGTAGCACTTTGCCATTCGCTGGATGCCACTAGGTCCGTCACTTCAGGACATTCGGGTTCCGAATTTATGGATGTTTTAGGGGTAAATGGGCACAGTGAAAAAATGGGGTTTTTTGATACTATGGAAACAGATCGGGTATTTATAGGCACGGAAAATACCCATACTTGGCAGGTACGCGGTTATTATCGAACCAAAACCTGGTATCGGGATGGTTATCCTAATGATAAACAAAAGCCTTATGAGATTCCGGATTTAACCCAAAAGGAGGTTTTTTCTCATGACTGGGTTCGGGATGAGGAAAGAGGGAACCGAAAACAGATCTTCAATTCGAGCTACGATAACGCCACCGTCCGCCTTACAGCCAGGCATAACATAGCGCAGATTCGCGACATCCCTCAATATGCTGGCTCATTTCGCTGGACCGGGCACGATTATATCGGAGAGGCAGGCTATGTACATGGTGGTTGGCCTTTCAAATCCTTTATGGGTGGGGCTATCGATATGGCCAACTTCGAAAAAGATTTGTTTTATCTTTATCAGAGTCAATGGACCAATAGGCCCATGCTGCATATACTGCCACACTGGACCCACCCCAAGGTAGTAGAGGGTACCGAGATCCCCGTCTGGGTTTATTCTAATTGCGAGGAAGTAGAACTGTTTTTGGACGGCAAATCCTTGGGAAAGAAAAAGCCAGGTGCAGCCTGGGATCAGATGCAGGTCCAATGGCTAGTACCCTGGCATCCGGGGAAAATTAAAGCGGTAGGTTATAAGAATGGTAAAGCGGTTTCTGAAGATGTGAGAGCGACTGCCCTAGCCCCGGCAAAGATAGCACTATCGGTCGACGGCCTCCCGTTGGCACCCTCAGGAGCCGACTTGGTACAGGTGCGGGTTACCACCACCGACGAGGCCGATGTCCCTTATCCATATGGGGAGACTCGGACTTATTTTCATGTATTCGGTCCAGCCAAAGTGAAGGCTCTGGATAATGGCAGCCCGGTTGATGTAGAAAAGCATTTTGAGGCGGTCAGTCGAAATGCTTTCTATGGATTGACAAGAGCTTATATAGAATCCTCCGAAGAGCGGGGAGCCGTTACCTTGCTAGCCAGTGCGATACTAGGTGAAAAAAAGCAAATTACTTCCAATAGAGTATCTATCGATACCCGGTTATTGTCGTTACGTGGTAAAGTGCCCGAAATGGATATCAACGTCTTTTATACCCTCGATGGAAGCATTCCAACTCCACAGGCCAACGAGTACCAGGGCCCATTTGAAGTAAAATTAGGGACCACGGTCAAGGCCTTGGTGATGGTAGATGGAAAGAAATTGCAATATATGGAGGAGCGGTTCGCGGAAGATGAAGGGTTCGTGTGGAATGACCTCCAGGCCATCCACCGGGTAGAGGGGGAGCAGGCCGAAAATGCCAAATTTGACGGGGCCACGATTGCCACCAATGGCAAAGACTTTAACGGGAAGGCATACCTTCGGTTTGAAAAGAAAAAGGGGGCCTTTATAGAATGGTATCAAGAAAATGATGGAGGAGCCTTTGACGCCGATTTGTATATTCGTCATAGCGGTAAGACGAGCACTGGCTCATTAGTACGCCTTACTGTCAACGGAAAGGTGGTAAAGGAACAGTTGCTTCTGCCGAGTACCAACCACTGGGGTGGGGAGTGGACGAAAACCAAAGTACTCGTACATTTAGGAAGAGGAGCCAATACGATTCGTATTACCACCTTGGACGATACGGGGGTGTTGATAGACGAAGTTCTGATAAAATAAAAATGCGATCATGGAAACATCAAAAGAAAGTGGGAAAAATGCCCTTATCGAGTATATAGAACAGTATATGCCGCTTACTTCTGAAGAAAAGAGTTCCTTGGAAGGCTTGAATTTGTTTAGGGAATATAAAAAAGGCGAAGTGCTACTCAAGGAAGGGGCGTATTCTAAAGAGACTTACTTTGTACTGAAGGGATGCCTGCGAAGCTATTATATCCACGATGCTGAAGAAATAACGACGGAATTCTATACTGAACTAGAGGGCGTGTCGCCCGCATGTAGCCAAACCGATGAGGCTTCCGAGTACTTTATCGATTGCGTGGAAGATAGCCTGGTGAGTGTCGGTACTCAGGACATGGAAGAGGATATGTTTCAAAAGTTTCCACGATTTGAATCCCTTTGTCGTATTTTGTCGGAAAAGCTCCTGCTGAAGCAACAGACGGCCATGGTAAACTATAAGACTTCTAGTCCCGAGCAACGGTACCTGCAGCTTATGGAAACGAACCCTGGACTGGTCCATCGAGTGCCTCAATATCAAATTGCCAGTTATTTGGGGATTAAACCGGAGTCCCTGAGCCGAATTCGGAAAAGAATTATGCAGAAGGCCTTTTCGGCACATCATCATTGACGAACGGTGGTGTTTCTTAACCAAAGTCAACGAGAGTAAAATGCCAGCAGGATAGTTTTGTGTTATTAATTATAAAACACGAAACCATGATACAAAAAACTTTTCTGGCTGCCTTGTTGGCGATCGTCTCCTTAGGGGACAATTGGGCCCAACCCAATAAAAATGAAACGACGCTCAAAAAACACTTTGTTTCCAGTTCAGCCTTTATGCTCTTCAATATGGCCGGCATGGAGGATTCTCCTTCGTTCTATCAGCTGAATTTTGGGTATCGCTTTACGCCCAAAGATGCCTTAATACTAGAGGCCATCACTTGGAAGTACCATGCGCCCTTAGGTATTCCTTATGGGCCTTCTCACGGAAATAAAGAGGAAAATTATCCTGGATCGGTTCGTTCTATAGGCCTTGGATTGGCTTATCAGCGTTTTCTGTGGAAGGGCATGTTTACTACCGTTCATGCTACGCCTTTCTTCCAGCAGTATTACACATCCGAACAGAAGAAAATACAAAATGGCTTTCAGTTATTCACGGTGTTGCGCCTAGGGTACCAATTTAAGCTGGCCAAAAATCGAATTTTTATCGAGCCCTCAGTCGCTTTTACCCATTGGCCTATCAATACTAATTTGCCAGAGGATTTTGAAACTAAGGAAGACAAATGGTCCAACTACTTTTTGTTTGAACCTGGCCTTCATATTGGGTTTCAATTTTAGGGGGAGCACGAGTAACTATCGATAAAACGCTCCGATATGCCAAAGCACTCCTGAGGGGTCATGTACAAAGCATTCCCTTCCCCAGTCGAGGTCATGGATGGGTTTTATTCGTATGTTTTTGTATTTGGTAGTTAGCTTAAGGCTTACCAAATCGTCCCAAAATCTGTCGAGATCGGCAACTTCCATGAACACCATGGTGTTGTCGATCCATTCGGGTATATAGGCATCTTGTAAATAGAACCCCATATTATCAGTAGAAAAATAAGACAGATTCTCAGAAAGAATGGTCTCTTTAAACCCGAAATCTAGGTAGAATTGTCTAGAAATTTGATAATCTTTAGCGCCGATAAAAGGGCGAATGGAGCGGGCATGATGTTGCATCAGAAGGCTTGAAGGTGGTTAGTGGCTAAATGGCTTAGGTAAAGCTCAACAAACCCAATCTGAGCGGTCATTTCTTACGCTCATACCGCTTGTTGACATCCCGATACAAATCCATCGGCACAGGCGATTGTGCTTGGGGTATCCGCGGTTTTGGCCGCACCCAATCCAAATATCCCTTTCCCCACGCATAGGCCAAGCCTAAGGCTAAAACGCCGACGAAAGCCGTCATTTCGGCCATGGCAAACCAGCCCCATAGTCCGTTGGTTTGTTGGATCAGGTCCTCGTTGCCAAATACTACCGCCCAAGGGAAGAGAAAGAGTAATTCTACTTCGAAGAGTACGAAAACCAGGGCTACCACATAGAAGCGTACATTGAACTGTACTCCGGCGTTTCCCTGGGGCTCTTCTCCCGACTCATAGGTGGTTAGTTTTTCCTCATTGGGCCGGCTCGGCCGTAACCATTTGGCTAGGCCCAGCATGGCACCCGTAAGTACCATGGCGGCAATGATAAAAAGCAGAATCGTTCCGAAGTCGGTCAGCATAGATGATGTTTATTTGGCATACAAAACTAAGCAAATTTGCCCATAAGCATGGGCAAATGTATTTATTCCTCCTTCATCCAGTAGCTTTCGCCTTGGTAGCCATTTTGTTGCAGCAATTTTTGAGCCATCTGGCTACGCCGTCCACTTCTACAATAAAACACGATCGTCTTATCGGCGGGCATGGTCGTTAACGACTGGGGGAGGTCGGGCAGTGGGATATTGATTCCATTGATAGGGTCCTCCTCAAACTCATATTCCTCCCGTACATCGACCAGATACAGCTGTTCTGCATTGCTCGCCAGGCGCTCCTCATAAGTGTGGAACGGGATCTGCGTTTCGAATCTATGGGACTCTTGTGCGTCCTGCGAAGCTAGAATAGGCTGGCTATAGGCTTCCTTAGGCTCGCTTACCTCCGCCAACTGGCCTGTTTTCGCCTGGCTTTCCATGGGCTGAAGTTGTGCTGGATCTTTTTTGAACTGGAAGGTGTGGGTGCTATTGTTGAGTGCGTTATAAATAAGTAGCTGGCCGCTAAGTACCTCACCCATTTCACAGATGATTTTGACGACTTCATTGGCCATTAGCGAGCCAATAATCCCTGGCAATATGCCTAAGACGCCCGCTTCAGCACAGCTATCGCCTTCACTGGCATCGGGAAAGAGACAGCGATAGGTGGGGCCCCCTTGGTAGTTGAACACCGACACCTGCCCTTCAAACCGAAGGATAGAGCCGAAGACCATCGGGATGCCGACCTTATAGGAAGCATCGCTGAGGGTATACCGGGTAGGAAAATTGTCGGAGCCATCTACGACCAAATCGTAGCCTGGCAGGATATAATATGCATTTTTTTGTGTAATCCTTTCTTCAAAGACCTCGAAGGTAACGTAAGGATTTTGTTTCTCCAGCTTTTCTTTGGCCGTTATAGCCTTTCCTAGGCCTACATCTTCAGGGCCATAGAGGATCTGGCGGTGAAGATTGGTAAGGGCCACACGGTCATCGTCGACGATCCCGATATGGCCTACTCCAGCTGCCGTAAGATACTGTAATACGGGGCAGCCTAAGCCCCCAGCCCCCACCACGAGCACCCTGGCATTTTTGAGTTTTTCCTGTCCAGACAGGCCCAATTCGGGCATAACGATCTGTCGACTATATCTTTTCCTTTCTTGAGGTTCGAAATTCATTTTTTGCTCGCTTAGTAGGGTACTATTTCCGAATTCATCGGATTTTTATCAAACAATAGAATGGCCGTAGTTGTTCACTGGGTTGCCATATTATTGGATGAGTGGTCGGTTTGTCCTATAAAACCCTGTCCCAGTCCTTCCAAACGGCTTCATAGCCCTGCTTGGATATGACTTCGGCCATCTCTTGAGGGCTCCGTTCGTCGCTGATCTCAAACTGCTCCAAGGAGTCGGTAGCGGCTGTATAGCCCCCTGGGTTAGTTTTGGACCCTGCACTGATCGAGGTAATCCCCAGTGGTATACAGTGGTTTCTGAATGTTTCCGTTTCTCGGGTAGAGAGGCTCAGCTCGAGCTCTTCGTCGAGCAGGCGATAGGCACATATGAGCTGCACCAGTTCCCGGTCATTCATCTCTACTTTAGGCGGCAGTCCGCCGGAAAATGGTCTGAGCCGAGGGAAGGACAGGCTGTATTTGGTTTGCCAATAGGTTTTTTCCAAGTACCGTAAATGTAAGGCTGTAAAAAAGCTATCGGTACGCCAATCTTCGAGACCAATAAGAACACCCAGGCCAATTTTATGGACGCCCGCTTGGCCCGCCCGATCGGGGGTCTCTAGCCGGTATCGGAAGTTCGATTTTTTCCCTTTAGGGTGGTGTTTTCTGTAATCCTCCTGATGGTAAGTCTCTTGATATACCAATACCGAATGCAGTCCCTCGGGTATCAACATTTCATATTCCTGTCTATCGAGGGGTTGAATTTCCATGGAAATCTGCGCAAAATGGGGGCGGATGAGCCGCAGCACCTTCTTGAAGTAGTCGGTATGTACCGTTTGGTTGGCCTCTCCCGTTACCAGCAGCACATGCTCATAACCCAAGTCTTTGATGACCTTTACTTCTTCCAGTAGTTCTTTTTCAGTCAGTGTTTTGCGCCTTACTTTATTGTCGAGACTAAATCCGCAGTAAGTACATATATTGGTACACTCGTTGGACAGGTACAAAGGGATATACATCTGGATGGTTTTCCCGAACCGCTTTTGTGTCAGCCTGTGGCTCGCCTGCGCCATTTGTTCCAGATAAGGCAAGGCCGCTGGGGAAATCAGGGCCTTAAAATCTTCGAGGCTTCGACGGGTACTCGACAAGGCTCGCTGTACGTCGCCGTCGGTTTTGGCGTAGATCTGTTCCCGAACCGAATCCCATGCGTATTGCTGAAAAATATCGAAAAAGCTAGACATCTAGAAAGGAGGTTAATGGGCTGCTAGGTACCGCTGAGGTGCCCTGTTGGCCCAAGCCCGATAAATAGGCCATACGTCCTGCTTCCACGGCCATTTTGAAAGCAAGGGCCATTTGAATAGGATCTTTGGCCACTGCAATGGCCGTATTTACCAAAACAGCATCGGCGCCCATCTCCATAGCCTGGGCGGCATGAGAGGGAGCCCCTATGCCCGCATCGACAATTACCGGAACCCTACTCTGTTCGATGATGATCCTTAAAAAGTCCTCAGTTTTTAATCCTAAGTTGCTGCCAATGGGAGCGCCTAGGGGCATCACTGCGGCGGTACCGCAGTCCTCAAGGCGTTTGCAGAGCACGGGGTCGGCGTGGATGTAGGGGAGCACCACAAAGCCTAGCTTGGCTAGCTCTTCGGTAGCGAGTAAAGTTTCTATCGGGTCGGGAAGCAAATACTTAGGGTCTGGGTGGATCTCCAGCTTAATCCAATTGGTCTGTAGCGCCTCCCGGGCCAGTTGGGCGGCAAATACCGCTTCTTTGGCATTCCTCACTCCGGAGGTATTGGGAAGTAAATGAATCTTTTCGGTCTTCAATTGCTGGAGCATGTCGTCGGACTGGTCCTGAAGGTCCACCCTTTTGAGGGCTACCGTCACGAGTTCGGAACCCGACGAGGCCAATGCTGCGGCCATGGTCTGTGAGGAGCTGAACTTGCCCGTCCCAGTAAACAAGCGAGAATGGAAGGTTTTATCGGCGATAGTTAACATAAATCGTTATAAAGTTTAGTAACGGTTGAGGCCCGGTCTGGGGCCAATAGGATCGTCGACGAAAGGGCTACCCCATGGATGCCCATATTCCTTAAAGGAGATATGTCGTCGGTTACAATTCCCCCTATGGCGATGATGGGGGTTGTTTTAGCCAATAGTTTCAAACTATTTAGAATACTTTGGTAGCCCTCAAAACCTAGGATAGGGCTTAAGGACTTTTTGGTGGAAGTGTAGCGCAATGGCCCTAACCCTATATAATCTACCCCTTCATCCACACGTTTCAATACGTCGTGCAGATTATTGGCCGTGCCTCCAAGGATCATTTTATCACCCACAATGGTTCGGGCCTGAGCGATGGCCATGTCCGATAGGCCGAGGTGACATCCATAGGCCTCTACCTCACGTGCTATGGTGGGGTAGTCGTTGATCACCAGCCTAGCTTCAAAGCCGTGACAAAGGTCCTTGGCCACCTTAGCAAGCTCTAAAACCGCCTGATGGGGGCGATCTTTCACCCGTAACTGTACCAGTCGACAGCCGGCTTGTAGTGCCAGCTGTATGCCTTCTATATGGGAAATGGTGGCGGTTTGGTTCGAAATAAAATGTAATCGGTCTATCATGAGGTTGTGGGCATAAGTCGAACTTTCGCTGAAAGTTCTAGGAAACGTTGTACTACTTCGTGAGGATTTTGCCAGATGTAACCGAGTACGGCGGCGCCAGAAAAGCCCCATTGGGTGAGCTGTATAATGTTTTCGGCTGTTACCCCTCCTAAAGCGTAGACGGGTACGGGGCTGGTCCCCGGCAGTTCTACGTCTACAGCAGCACTATAGCCTGGTTTGGAAATACTGTCGAAAACGGGACCGAAAAAGCTATAATTAAAGGCTGGGGAAATCGTGCTTAAGCTTTCTTTTTGATGTACCGATGTGCTGATGCGATAGCCTTTGGATACATAGTTCTGCAATTCTATAGCGCTTGAGGCTCTTCGGCCTTGTTCGGTAAAATGGATCCCGCCTATGGCATAACTGCCCGACAAGGCGTGGTGATGATGGATCGTAAGTCGGCTGTGGAACTTCGTGTCTATTTGGCCTATCAGGTGTGCGACTGTATCCATTTCAGCTTCAGGTTTTCGTAGGTGAAGGCAGGCCAACCCCCGCTCAAAAAGAGCGTTGATTAGCCTAGCTTCTCCTTCAAAAAAGTGGGGTGAGGTGATGACCAGCAGCTTCATATTCTTAGGAATAAATTTGACTGCCTTTTTCAACGAACTCTTTGGCTTTCGCTTGCATAGCCTCTTCCAGTATGCTTTCTTCCATGAGTCCGTTTTCTTGTGCGTAGTCGCGTACGTCTTGGGTTATTTTCATCGAACAGAAATTAGGTCCGCACATCGAGCAGAAATGAGCTATTTTGGCTCCCTCGGCCGGCAATGTTTCATCATGGAACGACTTGGCCGTGTCGGGGTCCAGGGAGAGGTTGAATTGATCCTCCCAACGGAATTCGAACCTTGCCTTGCTTAAGGCATTGTCTCGATACTGGGCCCCAGGATGGCCTTTGGCCAAGTCGGCGGCATGGGCAGCAATCTTGTAGGTAATCACCCCGTCTTTTACATCCTTTTTATTGGGGAGGCCGAGGTGTTCTTTAGGGGTAACGTAACAAAGCATGGCCGTACCAAACCAGCCAATCATAGCGGCTCCAATGGCCGATGTGATATGGTCATAACCCGGAGCTATGTCGGTGGTGAGGGGTCCTAAGGTGTAAAAGGGAGCCTCTTGGCAATGCGCTAGCTGTTTGTCCATATTTTGTTTGATCAGGTGCATGGGCACATGGCCGGGACCTTCAATGATGGTCTGTACGTCGTGCTTCCAGGCTATTTTGGTGAGCTCACCTAGGGTTTCGAGTTCCGAAAACTGAGCAGCATCGTTGGCATCGGCTATGCAGCCAGGGCGAAGGCCGTCCCCTAAGGAGAAGGCTACATCGTAAGCCTTCATAATCTCACAGATCTCTTCGAAGTGTGTGTATAGGAAGTTTTCTTGATGATGCGCAAGGCACCATTTGGCCATGATGGATCCACCCCGTGAGACGATCCCCGTAATGCGCTTGGCCGTAAGCGGAATGTACCGCAGTAGTACTCCAGCATGGATGGTGAAATAGTCTACTCCTTGTTCGGCTTGTTCGATAAGTGTGTCTCTAAAAATCTCCCAGGTAAGGTTTTCTGCCTTCCCTTTTACCTTTTCTAAAGCCTGGTAAATGGGCACTGTACCGATGGGAACTGGCGAATTCCGGATAATCCATTCCCTTGTCTCATGGATATTCTTACCAGTCGACAGGTCCATAATGGTATCGGCACCCCAGCGACAAGCCCACACGGCTTTCTCTACCTCTTCTTCTATGCTAGAGCTAACGGCCGAGTTACCAATGTTGGCATTGACTTTTACTAGGAAATTGCGGCCGATAATCATCGGCTCTATTTCGGGGTGATTGATATTGACCGGTATCACCGCCCTGCCTGCGGCCACTTCTGCCCGGACAAACTCTGGCGTAATCATGGACTTGGGCGTGTTGGCACCGAAACTTTCGCCCGGATGCTGGTGTGCCAAGGAGCCTGCCGTATTGGCTAGCCTTTGGTTGTGCTCTGTAATGCGTTGGTTCTCTCGTATGGCGATGTATTCCATTTCCGCCGTTATAATCCCTTTCTTGGCATAGTGCAACTGACTTACATTTCTACCCTTTTTTGCTCTCATGGGGCGATGCAAATATTCGAACCGCAGAGGGTCAAGGCTAGCGTCTTGTAGGCGTTGGTTGCCATACTCGGAGGTTATGGCAGGTAGCTCCTCCACGTCCCCGCGATTGAGAATCCAGTCTTTTCTTAGGGCTTTTAGCCCCTTGCGTAGGTCAATTTCGATGTTTGGGTCGGTATACGGGCCGCTGGTGTCGTATATGGTGACGGGGGCATTAGGGACTGGCGACTTATTAATGCCGTGTATTTGGGTGTCGCTAAGCCGTACTTCGCGCATCGCTACCTCGATGGGGTGAAGGGTTCCCTTTACATATACTTTCCTGGAATTAGGGAATGGCTCACGCGTAATGGTTTGATCCGTAGGGGTTTGTTCGGTCTTCATGGTTGCTTACATTAATAAAGTAGGATAGGAAACTGCAATAGATAGGTGGCATCAGCCCCCTTGGGTGGCGGTGATGATGGTGAGCCGGTCCGATGCTTTCAGGCGATGTGATTCCCAGGCCGATTTCGGAATTACGCTTTGGTTGACGGCTACTGCCAAACCAGTTGGGGCCTTAGGTAAAAATAGATCGAGTACTGCTGATACCGTGCAATCTTCAGGTATTTGCTTTGGGAGATTATTGAGTAGTATTTCCATTCGATAACGGGTTTTATAAAATTAAAACTCCGGGAATGGACCATGCAGAAAAGAGTAGTGAACCCACAGGGGTTCCTTGCTTTTCCCTTCGACAGTATGAGCTGTATCAGGTTCAAAGGGTATAATCTCAGACCACCATAGTGGACACCCCCAAAGTTGCAGCAAAGCTATTGCGAAAATGTCTAGAAAAAAAATAGAAAGGGATGAAATGTAAAATGCCCGACACGGCTTGGGTGTTGCGTGTGGGGCATTTTAGGTCCTTACGGATAAGTTTTTTTCGATCGTTTTCGGGCTATGGAAGGCCTACGGACCTACTTTGGGGGCTTTTAAGCAGGGATTAGAGCTTAAACATATAACCAAAATTGACATTGCGTTGCAAGAAAAAGAAATGGTGAGCGGCATGGTCGTCCTTGTACCTGGTAGTGAGTACATTGGGCATATTGATAAACCCTCCCTTTAGCTCCCCTTGAATGAAAAAATGTTTGAAAAAAGTGATGTTTGCCGCCAGCAGCAAATCGACTCCATAACCCGCTATATGCATAGAAGAATATTTTACCCTGGTTGCCTGGATTAAATTCGCCAGCACCCACTTGGCCGAAGCTGCTGGAGTTGCAAGCTAATAATAGGAGGAATAGGGAAAGAAGTCTTTTAAATAAAGATTTTAAAGCGGCATGGTTTCTGCCAAGTGAGGAGAGGGGATTCATAAAGCAAAGGTATGTACTGATAAAGGCTATATTCAAAATTTTTGAGCTTATAACTATTTATGGGATGCTGCCGTTCCTAAAGTGTGGATATTAGTACTAGGTAGAAGTAAAATTAATCGTATTTTAATGGTATATATTTTAGATAAAACATTGAGTAGTGGTAATAATTTTCTAGTAATGCTCTTTGTTTTCTCATAAAACATTGATTAGAAGAAGTATAGGATATGAGGTGATACGTCCCCAAAGAAGGTGGAGACATTCTATGAGACTGTTGCGAAAGGGCTACAGTGTACCAGGACCCGGAGGTTTTTTGAATCGAATTTTGTGGAGGAGCTGGAGGACGCTTGGTAGATCAAATAAATATTTTTGCGGGCATTGATGTAACATTCGGGTCAGAGAATTATATTGGGCCATAATTGGCCTTTGATGCCATGATAAAATCGAAAAAATGCCAGTTTGTAGCCTGAGAGCGCGGTAGTTACGGTGGTGGACAAAAGCGAAATAATTAATGAGTGTGAAAATTAGAAATGCATCTCCCTTGGATTTGCCTGTAATTCTGGAAATACTAAATCAAAGCATCCGGACATCGACGGCCATATATGACTATGAAGAAAGGACCTTAGAGCAACTGACGGAATGGTTTGAGCGGATGATCCTCGACAGTATGCCCGTGTTGGTGTCAGAAGTTGAAAATGAGGTTATTGGCTATGGTTCCTTTCAAAGGTTCAGGCCCAAGGAAGGGTTTCGGTTTAGCGTAGAGCATTCTATCTACCTAAAGGAATCTTCCCGTGGTATGGGGGTAGGAGGGCGACTATTAGAGAGCCTGATACAACGCGCCAAGGAACAAGGAATTCACACCATGATTGGCTGCATCGATGCGTCCAACCGGGGGAGTATCAGTTTTCACGAAAAATATGGTTTTGTAGAGAAGGGTTATATCAAGGAGGTGGGGTATAAGTTCGACCAATGGCTCGACTTGGTCTACATGCAGTTAATTTTAAAAGAAACATAAGCGCCCATAAGACGGCGCTTGTGCTATTCATTGATAATGGTATTCCAGTCAGGCTTCTTGAGATGTTTTAGCCATTAGGTTCATAATAGGGTCGAACCCAACTTCTTCATGGGAGGCATGGTATATGGCCTGGCCATTTTTTAGGAGCAACAATTGTGGTGACTCATGATGCACGGCAAACTCACTGGCGATGGCCAATGATTCATTTCTGTTTTTGACAACATCTACGATATATAAAGGCGTATCGGGGAAGCTAAAACCAGGTAGTTCGGATTTCAGTCTACGATGTGCCATCATACTCACAATACAGCGCGGGCTATGTTTGTAAATGATCGTGTATCCTTCGCTATTTTTAATTTCTTCTATTTGAGCTTCGTCGCTTAATGTAATCCAATTCATAGTAGTTTTTAAGGCTATTTGATTATAAAAATTTGTGAATTTTAAAATATCCACCCCCTTGCAACATTACTTGTACCCTGTAAGGTTCAAAGGGTATGGCTGATCCACTGCATCAGAAGGGCAGTAATGTAGCCCCCATAGGTTCCGACGGCATAGCCAAGGATGGCCAGGAGTACGCCTACAGGCGCCAAGGAAGGATGAAAAGCCGCTGCCACTACAGATGCCGAAGCGCTGCCCCCCATATTGGCTTGGCTACCTACAGCCATAAAGAAAAAGGGAATCTTTAACCACTTACACACGGCGAGAAGTACGATAGCATGGGTGCACATCCATATAAACCCAATGGCAAACAGCCCAGGATTGTCCATCACCGCCTTTAGGTCCATCTGCATGCCGATGGTGGCGATTAGAACATAAAGGAATACCGACCCGATCTTGGACGCGCCCACATACTCGAGTTTTCTTAATGGGGTAGTCGAAAGGCTAATACCGATCATCGTGGAGATAGTCACTACCCAGAAAAACGTGGAAGTAAGGCTGAATTTGGCAAGGTCAGGATAATTTGTACCGATAAAGGGGGCTATTTGGTCGGCCAACAGATGTGCCACCCCACTGGCCCCAAACCCGATGGCAGCCAAATAGATGTATTCCTTCATTTGTGGTATTCTTGCATTTCCAGACTGTTGGGCTATCAATTTGTTTTGTACCTCCAATACAGCCGTTCCATCGGCTCCTAACAGTTTGTCTAGCCTGCTAGCCATCCCAGCACCATAGATCAATAGGGCCATCCAGAGCTCTGCCACCAGTACATCTACCGCCACGACCTGCGAAAATAGACGGTCGCTGGGCTGAAAAACCTCCTTTAGTGCCGTTTGGTTGGCACCTCCCCCGATCCAGCTGCCTGCCAGAGTAGCCATGCCTCGCCATACTTCGTCGGCACCTTCGCCTACTAAGGTAGCAGGACTGATCGTCCCTACCAACCATATGGCCGTGGGGCCACCTATAATGATACCCACGGTTCCCGCCAGCATGGCGATGATGGCCTTAGGGCCCAGTCGGATGAGGGCGTGCCAGTCCATCCCGATGGTGAATAGTACCAAGCAGGCGGGTAAAAAATACTTTGACACTACCGGATATAATTGTGAGTCGATACCATCGATAACGCCAAAGGTATTGAGCAACCCAGGAATAAAATAACAGAGTAGAAGTGGTGGGATTACGCTATATAACTTCTTCCAAAAAATTCCCGAAAGGGAGGCCGTATAAAAAACCAAGGCCAGTACTACCATGAGGAGGCCTAATATGCTTGCATCATTTTGGATCATGAATGATAGGTTTGTCGTTTTAAGGATCGGGTAAAAATCCCGGTGGGTTATCGGATATAAACTGAATGGTCTCCTGCGAAAATCAATATTTATTAGTCAAATCGGAATATATATATAGTAGAAGCCGCCACTTTTTTGCTTATTTTGTCTGATCCAGAAAGGGTACCTACCCCTCGTTTTGCAGCGAGGAAGCGAGCAGCCATGGTTCTATCATTGGCGATGAAGCTACTATAATTTACATAAATAGGCATAATCTTTGAAAATTCAGCATGCAGTTTAAAAGTTTTATAATCGTTATTGTCAGCTATGCATGCGCCATAGTGCTGAGCAGTTGTCGAGGGGAAGAGCAGGAAGCCGAGATCCCTTTGCAGATCAGTTATAACTTCGACATAAGGCCTATTCTCTCCGATAAATGTTTCGCCTGCCATGGCCCCGATGAAAACAAACGGGAGGCAGGGCTACGCCTCGACGTTCGGGAAGATGCCCTGAAGGCCCTGAAGGAGAATCCGTCGGCACACGCTTTGGTAGCGGGTAAGCCAGAAGTTTCCGAACTTTATAAAAGGATTGTTAGCCAGGATACGGCATTAGTGATGCCTCCGGTATCGTCCAATCTCAAGCTTAGCAGCAGAGAAATAGCACTGATCGAAAAATGGATCGAGCAGGGGGCTGAGTACGAAAAACATTGGGCTTTTGTGGCTCCGGTGAAAGCTCCCGTTCCGAGTCAGGGTGCTTCGGAATGGGGGAATAATGAGATTGACCGTTTCGTTTTTGCCAAACAGAAAGAGAAAGGGCTAACGCCGAATCCAGAGGCCGATAAGGAACGCCTGCTAAAACGACTAGCGATGGACGTAACAGGCCTGCCACCTACCATCGAAATGATGGACGAATTTATGGCTGACTCACGTCCCGATGCTTACGAGCGAATGGTAGATGAGTTCCTGGCTTTGCCTACCTATGGTGAAAGAATGGCTATTCACTGGCTCGACGTGGCGCGATATGCCGACTCACACGGCTACCAGGACGATGGCTACCGTACGCAATGGCCTTGGCGCGATTGGGTCATTTATGCATTTAACAAAAACCTCTCTTACAAGGATTTTGTTACCTGGCAGCTGGCTGGCGACCTGCTTCCTAACGCCAATAAAGAACAACTTCTGGCGACGGGATTTAATAGGAATCATAAAATTACGGAAGAAGGGGGCGTCATTCAGGAAGAGTATAGGGTGTCTTACGTTACCGATCGCAACGATCTATTTGGTAAAGCCTTCTTAGGCTTTACCGTAGAATGTGCCCACTGTCATGACCATAAATATGATCCTATTTCTCAAAAAGAATACTATGAGCTTTTTGCCTTCTTTAATAACATAAAAGAGGTGGGCATAGAGTCGGTGATAGGTGGACCGGAGACCTACGCCAAAAAGCCATTAATGCGTATTACCGACCAGGACTTAGAGGAAATCCTCTCATTTGTCAATAAACCTGACACCAATCAACTGATCGTTTCGGTGATGGGTGAGTTGGACTCCACCCGCGCTACTTATGTGCTCAACCGGGGTGTTTACGACGCTCATGGGGAACAGGTGCAGCCCGGAACCCCAAAGACCATTCTTCCGTTCGATCCGGCCTACCCTAAAAACCGTCTGGGACTCTCCAAATGGCTTTTCGATTCTAAAAACCCCTTAACGGCCAGAGTCTATGTCAACCAATTATGGCAGGAGTTTTTTGGTAAGGGGCTCGTGGAGAGCTCTGGAGATTTCGGAATGCAAGGGGATTTGCCCACTCATCCGCATCTTTTGGATTGGCTAGCGGTCGATTTTATGGAGCACGATTGGGACATTAAGAGGCTGGTGAAGCAAATGGTAGTATCTGCCACCTACCGTCAGTCGGCTACGGTGTCGCCCAAGGCCCTGCAGACCGACCCCGAAAACTTCTATTTAGCTCGTTCGGCACGTTACCATTTCGATGCCGAACATATTCGTGACCTAGTGCTAGCCAGCAGTGGACTGTTAGTTCCTACCATTGGAGGGCCTAGTGTAAAGCCTTATCAGCCTGCTGGGCTATGGGAGGGTGCCACTTCGGGCCGGGGCCTTCTCTCTATTTATGAGCAAGACAAAGGGTCGAAGTTGTATAGGAGGGGGATGTATACCCTCATTAAAAGGACGGTACCACCACCTACCATGGCTATTTTCGATGCGAGTAACCGGGACTTATGCGAGGTGAAACGGCTCAAGACGAATACCCCCTTGCAAGCGCTGGTGATGATGAACGACCCGGCAGTGCTAGAAGCCTCCCGGGTGCTAGCAGGCAGGTTGCTTCAGGAAAAATCGACCACCGAGCAGAAGATTACGAAGGCCTTTCGGTCGATTGTCTGTAGGACCCCCACCGAGAAGGAACTGGGAATATTGCAGACTTACTATCAAAAGCAGCTGGAGTCGATACGTGCTCCACAGGCCCAGCAGTTGGTGCGAATTGGGGAGTTTCCATTAACGAAGCAGGTGGACCTTATCCAGCAAGCATCTTTAATGCGGGTGATCAATACCATTTATAATTTGGAGGAAACCATAACAAAATCCTAACCGATTGATGGCCTATATGCCTTTAACAAGCTGGGGTTATTTGAGTAGACATTGAAAGAATATTAGCATTAAATTATGGAAAAGGAAATAGAAGAACATGGTTTTAGCTTTAACAGGCGCAGGTTCCTCTCCAGCTTAAGTTTGGGAATAGGGAGCGCAGCTCTAGGTTCTTTGTTGATGCCCGACCTATGGAAAGGAGGCGGAGCGGGGATAGAAGATAGCCTAGCGGCAGGTATCCCACACTACGCCCCCAAGGCCAAAAGGGTAATCTACCTTTTTCAAAATGGGGCTCCATCTCAGCAAGAACTATTCGACTACAAGCCCAAGTTGCGTGATTTACGTGGGCAGGAGATTCCACCTTCCATTATGGGCAACCAGCGGCTAACCGGCATGACGGCCAATCAGTCGTCGTTTCCCTTAGTCGACTCATTCGTCGGGTTTAAGCAATACGGGCAAAATGGCACCTGGGTGAGTGATTTGCTGCCTTATACTGCCAAAATAGTTGACGAACTCTGTATCGTAAAGTCGATGTACACCGAGGCTATCAACCACGACCCCGCCCTTACCTTCCTACAAACAGGCTCACAACAGGGCAATAGGCCTAGTATGGGATCATGGCTAAGTTATGGACTGGGTAACGAAAACAAGAACTTGCCCAATTTTACCGTACTACTCTCTCGTGGAGTGGGGAACGGACAAGGGGTCTATTCTAAGTTATGGTCCAATGGCTTCCTCGACTCCGTCCATCAAGGCGTACAGTTTAGTTCAGGAGAAGATCCTGTGCTTTATCTGCGCGATCCCGAGGGGTTAGATAGGAAAGAGCGCCGCGATATGCTCGATCAGCTCTCGCAACTCAACGACCTTTCCTATCAGGAATTTGGTGATCCAGAAATAGCTTCAAAAATAAAGCAATATGAGATGGCTTATCGCATGCAGTCGGCTGTCCCCGAAGTGATGGACTTGTCTAAGGAGTCCGACGACATCATCAAGCTTTATGGCCCCGACTGCCTGGTCCCTGGTACCTATGCTGCCAATTGTCTGCTCGCTCGCAAGCTTTCTGAAAATGGCGTGCGTTTCGTGCAGTTGTATCACCAGGGTTGGGATCAACATGGGAACTTGCCTTTCGAAATTACCAAACAAGCCATGGATGTGGATCAGGCTTCGGCAGCCCTGGTCACCGACCTCAAGCAAAGAGGCTTACTCGATGAAACACTCGTGATATGGGGTGGGGAGTTTGGCCGAACTAGCTACACCCAAGGGACACTTACGGCCGACAACTACGGCCGTGACCATCATCCGCGCTGCTTTACCATTTGGATGGCCGGAGGAGGGATCAAGCCAGGAATGGTGTATGGCGAAACCGACGAATTGGGGTATAATATAGCCCAAAATCCAGTTCATGTCCATGATTTTCAAGCGACGCTACTACATCAGTTAGGCTTGAATCATGAGCAGCTAACCTACAAGCATTTGGGACGTCGCTATCGCCTCACCGATATATCGGGGCATGTGGTAAAGGATATTCTTAGCTAATTATGAGCATTTTACTTCGGCGACATTATTTTGTGCCCCTATTATTAGTTGTCTTTTATGAATAAAAAATACAGGTTGCTGGCGGAACAGATCCTGCTGGCCCAATTGATTTTTACTAGCTTTATTATCCTTTTCGAAAAAGAGTTGGTATTACCTCCTTGGGCTCAGGCTGCGGGACGGTTGCATCCTCTCTTATTACATTTTCCGATAGTTTTATTATTGATGGCCTTTCTGATGGCTATTTTTAAACCAAAGGATACTACTGAATTTCAAAGTTACTACCATAGGTTCCAGCGGAGCATCCTATGCCTCGCAGTAGGGCTTTCTGGGATTACCGTCCTAATGGGCATTTTTTTAGCCCAAGAGCAGGGCTATCAAGGGGAGTTGCTCTTTTGGCATAAATGGACTGGAGTTGCTATTTATTATTTTGGAACAGTCCTTTACTTCTTGAACTACTGGCCTTTGTTTCGGAATAAACTCCAGAAAGGGGTATCTGTTCTTGGAGTCGCTTTGCTGATGATGACGGGTCATTTTGGGGCCTCTTTGACCCATGGTGAAAATTTCCTTTTGGATCCCTTAACGACTGGTAAAGAAATATCCACGGTACCCTTGGATTCGGCTCTGGTCTTTGAGCATATTATTCAGCCTATCTTACAACAAAAATGTGTGAGCTGCCATAACGAAGACAAGGTAAAAGGGGAGTTGATGTTGACGGATCTTTCTTCCATATTGAAGGGGGGTAAATCTGGTAAGCTGTTTATTCCAGGAAATCCGCAGATGAGCCTGCTTTTAGAAAGAATTCATATGCCCATGGAAGAAAAGAAACATATGCCTCCTTCAGGAAAAGTGCAGCTTACAAAAGCCGAGAGCAGGATGCTTTACCATTGGGTGAGTACCTATGGTAGCTCTAAAGCGAAGGTAGTAGACCTCCCCCTTTCCGATTCATTAAGGATATTGGCCATGGCCTTCCTTAAGCCCAAGGCCGTGGAAGTGGATCGTTTTGACTTCGATGAGGCCGATCCAGACTTGGTGAAGGACCTCAATAGTGATTATAGAACAGTGGCTCATTTGGCGAGTGACTCTCCAGCCTTGACGGTCAATATCTATAATAAGAGTCAATACACCGTCAAACAGATAGAAGAGTTGGCGCCAATAGCCCAACAGGTGGTGGCCCTGAACCTGAATAAGCTGCCGATCCAAGATGCTGATCTGGCTGCGGTGGCCAAACTGAAAAATTTACGGAGATTGGATCTGAATTTTACTGATATTACTGCCTCTGGGTTAAGCCATTTGCAGGCACTGGGGCATTTGCATACGCTCTCACTTTCTGGAACGCAACTGGAGATTGGCCCACTAGAAAAACAATTGGCTGGACTAAAGGCGCTGAAGCAGCTCACCGTTTGGGATACCGGACTTGATGTAGGGGCGTTAGAAAATCTGGAGAAAAAGTTTGTGGCTATCACTTTTATCAAAGGGTTCCAGGACGATGGCGCAAGCCCCCTACAGTTAAACCCTATTCAGGTAAACAATGCTTCGATGGTGTTTAATGATAATTTGGAGGTTCAGCTTTTTCATCCCATTAAGGGTACCGAAATTCGATACAGCACCGACGGATCGGTGCCCGATAGTGTTACGTCTGATGTTTATAAAACGCTGGTAATCGATAAAAATACTTTTATAAAGGCTAGAGCATTTAAAAAGGGTTGGTATGGTAGCGAAACCTCCAGCTTCGATTTCCTTAAGAATACCTACATTCCCGACAGCGTTCGACTGTCCTATGTGCTCAATAGGGTTCATAAGGCCGCTGGGGCACATACCTTTTTTGATGGTAAATTGGGTCAAATTGGGGCTAATAACCCTGCCTGGGCCAATTATTGGGCTGGAGTAAGGGATACCGACCTGGAGCTTTATGCCGAATTCAAGAAGCCTGTGGCTCTTTCGTCGGTGGGGGTCCACTATATGGTGGAAGAAGATACGGGGATTTTCCCTCCTGATCAAATAGAGGTGTGGGGTGCTACACAACCGGGAGCCTGGAAGATACTATCTCGATTCCAAGCACCCAAAACAAGCAAAGGAGAGACCCCCAGTATCCGATTGGTGGAGGGCCGTTTTAATACGACCAAGGTCGCTTACTTAAAAATTATAGCCAAGCCTGTTTATTCTATTCCGTCCTGGAGTCGGAGAAAAGGCAATAAAGCACTCCTATTGGTCGATGAGATGTTCCTCAATTAAGATGCCTTCAGGGGTGGATAATGAAATTAGCGTCCTAAATTGCAAGTAGGCAATTGGTATTTATTGGTTAAAATATGAGGTATTTTTGAGCTGTGACATTATAACTAATACAGAAACAATGAAAACTCAAAAGGTATTTCAGGACCTTCGTGACGAGGAAACTAGGCTTTGGGACTCCTTATTGCAAGGAGACGCCCTCGCTTTTGAAGCCTTGATCACCTCATGTTATGACTTATTGTTTCAGTATGGGCAGAAGTTTGTTGCAGACCGGGAGCTCGTCAAGGATGCCATTCAGGATGTGTTCTTAGAAATATGGGAAAAACGACAGAAAATCGACTCCAGTATACCTCCTAAAGCATACTTATTGGCTTGTCTGCGCCGCCGTCTACACCGGATGCAAAAGAAGAGTTGGCCCCTTCTTTTTACAGATCCTTCCGATACCCAGTCCGATTTTATGGTAGAATTCAGTGCAGAATACCAACATATAGAGCGGGAGAAGGATCGATTATTAGCCGCTCAAATGACCGCACTACTCCACCAACTTCCTTCCCGCCAGCAAGAGGCCATATATTTGCGATTTTTTAAGGGACTCGACCGCTACGCTATAGCTGAAATCATGGAGATACACCCTCAATCGGTTTCTAATCTCCTCCAAACGGCTTTTAAATGGCTTAAAACAAAATGGGTGTTTGTCGTCAGTACCTTCGGTTACCTACTGTCGGCCTTCGACGGTCGCTTATAGACCGTTAGTATTGGCGCTTCCATGTGTTCTTGATTTAAATTAAACTTTTTCAAAAAAAATTTGAATATATACAGTATCTAATGGTGGGTTCGGTCTAATGATATATAAATAGGACTATTTATTAATGGATCACTACAATCAATATACTGTCGAAGAGCTCGTTTGGGACGTTTCCTTTCGGAACTGGGTACTTAGCCCAACCCGAGAAGACCACCAGCTATGGGAAGGGTGGCTACTGGATCATCCCGAAAAGAGGGAGGTAGTACGTCAAGCACGCACCATGGTCCTTCATATTACTCCTGATGAGGGCTCTTTATCACCTTTTGAAAAGAGGCAGGCCATCAAGAATATTATCAGCTCGGTGGGTCAGGAGTCTGGTAATCAGCCAGCTGCTAATCCACACAAAATATACCCCCGTATCGCGATGGCCGTTGCAGCTTGCCTAGTTTTGGGATTTGGTATTCTGTGGGCCTATAATCTACATCAACGCCCAGTAGGGATCGACTATCAGGCTTTGGTATCTCAAGCGGCAAAGCCCCTGCTCGAGCGCCAGAATGCTAGCGATACAGCAATAAGCATTAGGCTGGCCGATGGCAGCCGAGTGGAGCTGCAACCTAAGAGTAAAATAAGTTATCCTCGGCAATTTGATGGCGGGAAGCGGGAGGTATTTCTTTCTGGAGAAGCATTTTTCGAGATCAGTAAGGATGCGTCACGACCATTTTATGTATATGCCAATGAGGTGGTTACCAAGGTCCTTGGGACGAGTTTTGTAGTACGGTCATTTTCTGAAGAGCAAGAGGTGTCGGTACGAGTCAAAACAGGACGGGTGGCGGTATTTGCACATAATGACCCGGAAGACGGCAATGCGGAAGATGCGAATCGGCTTTCGGGGACCATCTTGGATCCTAATCAGCAAATTATCGTAGAAAGAAAATCTGTTAAGATGGTAAAATCGTTGATTCCTATTCCCGAAATGGTCCACCTACCCGAGGAGACTCCAGTGTTCGATTTCGATGAAATACCGGTAAAAGATGTTTTTGCAATTATTTCTTCAGCTTATGGCGTAGAGATTATCACGGATAGGACGGTCAGCTATGACTGCCCCTTATCGGCCAATTTATCGGGTATGTCTCTTTTTGAGAAAGTAGACCTGGTGTGTAGGGCCATTGGAGTTCGCTATGAGAGCATCGATGGAAAAATAATAATAGAAGGAAAGGGATGTAAATAATCCTAAAAATAATAGGTCAGTGATGCGCCAACATCACTGACCTGAGTGCCCCTAAGGTTTTGCGACCAACGTTCCCATGGGTATGGGTGGGGGAGTTTGTGTCAAGTAGTATTAACAAAAACCAATCAAAACTATGAAAATACCCTTACAGTTCAACCGACAACTGTTACTTTTTATGCGCATTAGCCTTATTCAACTCTTTATTTCCCTGTGCTTTATAAGTACAGCTACAGCGGTAGACGTACGTGCTCAGGAATTACTACGCAAAAAAATAACATTACATGCCGAGAATCAGGATGTGAAATCGCTGCTTAACCGACTAGAAAAACAAGCCAACGTACGATTCGTATTTAGTTCTAAATTGATACAGAGTGGTAGGAAGGTCTCTATGGATCAGACGGACAGGGCCTTGGCCGACGTGCTCAACGATCTGCTAGTTCCATTGGGGCTTAGCTACGAGGTATCGGGCAAGAACATCGTGATACGGCCTAAAGTGGTCGAGTCCAGTTCCAGCGAACCAAAGGTTTCTGCATCGATAAAAGCCATGGCCGTCGACAGGGTCATCAAAGGAAGGGTGAGCGATGTGGCTAGCGGCGAAGGCTTACCGGGAGTAAATGTTTTGATAAAAGGCACTCAGACGGGTACGACTACCGATGCCGATGGCAATTACCAATTAGAAGTTCCTGGTGCTAGTTCCATTTTGGTATTCAGTTTTGTAGGCTACGAGTCCCTAGAAGCCCCTGCTGGCTCTGGTGACCGCTTGGATATAAGTCTGACAGTAGATCTAAAGTCGCTAGAAGAAGTGGTGGTGGTAGGCTATGGTACCGTCAAGAAAAGTGATGTAACGGGATCGGTATCGTCTGTAAAATCGGGTGAACTGACTGCTTATCCAGCATTGGGGACCGTTCAGGCCCTGCAAGGCCGTGCTGCCGGCGTGCAGATCCAAGCCACCAACGGGGAGCCCGGGGCTGGGTATAAAGTTCGGATTCGTGGAGGGACTTCTATCAACGCTAACAGCGACCCCATTTATGTAGTCGACGGGTTTGTAGGTGGGACCATGCCTCCTCCCGAGGATATAGAGTCTATTGAAATATTAAAAGATGCTTCGGCAACGGCCATTTACGGATCTAGGGGTGCCAACGGAGTAGTGATGGTAACCACCAAAAGAGGAAAATCGGGAAAACCACGGATAGAATTTAATACCTCCTTTTCTTCTCAAAAAGAAATTAATCGCCTCGATCTGCTCAATTCAGAACAGTTTTTGGACTACATTCAAGAAATAAAACCAACGGTACAGTCTATGGGGGCCGATACCGATTGGCAGGACGAAGTACTTCGAAAAGGGGGGATTCAGAATCATCAGCTTTCTATTGCAGGAGGTAACGAGGCGGTGAAGTATTATGTGTCAGGATCTTTATATGACCAAAAGGGGATCATTATCAATTCGGACTACAAGCGGTATTCATTAACGAGTAATATCGATATTCAGGCTTCGTCGAAATTGAAATTGGGTCTTAATATCTTCGCTCAGCGTGTAGACCGCAACCAATCGAAAACCCAGGAGAGTTCGGGTGGGCTGACACCCGGCGTAATTGCCTCCGCTTTTAAGTTTGAGCCCGACCAGCCGATTAGGAACGCAGCGGGTGCTTTCACGGTGGCTCGGTTAAATGACCCGATAGACAATCCCTATGCCATTGCGACTCAATTACAGAACAGCACTTTGTCGGATAGGCTTCAAGCCAATTTTTTCGCTGAATATGATATCGTAAATGACCTGAAGTTTAAGACTACCTTTGGTGCAACGACTTATAGCAGCCGGACGGGTACCTTCGATCCTACAACCCTAAACACCGGACGGACGGTGGGTGGATCCGCTACCGTGACGGGAGCTAAAAACACCCTGCTGTTAAATGAGAATTACCTGACTTATAGCAAAACAATAGGGGTGCATGATTTTAACGTTCTTGGCGGGTACTCCATCCAAAACTCTTCTAATGAGTCCTGGGGTGGAACGGGACAATCGTTTATTACCGATGCCGTTTCTTATTGGAATCTTGGGGGTTCATCGGTATGGAAGAGTCCAACCTCGGGCTTGACCGAATGGCAAATTGCCTCATACTATGCTCGTGCCACGTATTCTATCGCCGATCGCTATTTGTTTACCGCCAATATCCGTCGCGATGGATCATCCAACTTTAGCAAGAATAACAAATGGGCCACTTTCCCCTCTGGAGCCTTCGCTTGGAAAATGTCGAATGAAGCGTTTATGCAGAATGTAACGGCCGTTAGCCAATGGAAATGGCGGGTAAGTTATGGGTTAACGGGCAATCAGGCCATTGCACCCTACCAGACGATGGCGCGTTTTTCAAATATCTTTACCGTTATTAATGGGACAGCTGTGAATGCGATATGGCCTACCACCGTCGCCAATAATGACTTGACCTGGGAAACCACCACTCAGCTTGATGTGGGGACCGATGTCTCCTTGTTCAATAACCGCTTGAATGTAACGGCCGACTATTACCGGATGGTTACCAGAGATCTCCTTTTTAACGTACAGCTTCCGCAGTACTCGGGTTTTTCGACCCAGCTGCAAAATATTGGTGCTGTTGAAAACAAAGGTTTTGAATTTACATTGGGTACCCGAAATCTGGTGGGCAACTTTAAGTGGAACACCGATTTTAACCTGTCTATCAACCGTAACAAGGTCTTAGAGCTTCCCGGTGGCACCGATATTATGTACGGTTCGGGCCCTGGGCATTTAGTGGGGCTGAATCAAACCCAAATCCTGCGTGAAGGTTATCCTGTAGGGAGTTTCTTTGGCTGGATTTATGATGGGGTCTATCAGGAAGGAGACGACTTTATTCCTGGCGGTGGCTTTGAGACAGAGGCTGGAGGAGAGAAATTCAGGGATATCGATGGTACCAAGGATAGTAATGGACAGCTGACTGGCGTTCCCGACGGGCAGCTCAATAGCGATGACCGGACTATAATTGGTAATCCACATCCGAAATTTACTTGGGGATTAAATAATGACTTTAGTTATAAGGGTTTTGATTTGAATATCTTTTTGCAAGGATCGCAGGGCAACGACATGCTTAGTTATACGCTGATGGAGCTTAATTTGCTATCGGGCATCAATAACGCTACGACTGCGGCGCTTGACCGCTGGACGCCCACCAATACCGATACAGATGTTCCCAAGGCGCAGCTAGGACGTACCAGAAGGGTATCTACTCGCTGGGTGTCCGATGGTAGTTTCGTCCGCCTAAAGAATGTATCCTTAGGGTATAATCTGCCTGCTGCATTACTTGAAGGGTCTAAAATAAGGAAGGTAAGGGTCTATTTCAGTGCCCAAAACATCCTGACGATGACCAAGTATGAAGGCTACGATCCTGAAGTTAATTACTCATCAACCGGTGATACCAACAGCAATACGAATCTTGGCTTGGATTATGGAAGTTATCCTAATGCGAAGTCCTATACGGTAGGTCTTAATATTGGTTTCTAATACATCAGCCACTCAAAACGAAGATACTCATGAAATACACTAATATATTCAAATACCTTATCGCCTCTGCAGCCCTGGTTTTTACAGGATGTGAAGACCTGGAAGAAAAACCAGTAGGACTGTTGGCTCCAGAATCAATTTTTAAGAGCACCACCGACGTGGAGACGTCCATATTTGGGGCTTATGGGCTCATCGCCACCGAAAGTCTTTACGGAAGGCAGTATGTGTCGGCCCTGATGTTGCGCAGCGATATGGTCGACATTGGTGACAGAGGGACGCCTGCCGAGCGTCAACAAGTCAACGACTTTAATATGGACGATAATAATGGTATGCTCATTAAGTTTTGGCCCTATTGGTACCGGGTTATTAGCGCGGCCAATGCCTCGATAGCCGGTGCCGAGTCGCTGGGGCTTTCCGAAGCAGAGGTGAACCCGTTAATTGCGGAGGCACGTTTTATACGTGCTTTTAGTTACTTCCATTTGGTACAATTATTCGGCGATATTCCCTATGTCGATTATTTCGTAACCAATCCAAGTGCTGTTAAAGAGATCTCTAAGACCCCGGAGGCAACGGTGTATTCAGGGATAATTGCCGATCTGGAATATGCCAAACAATGGCTCCCCGACCACCAGCCGGCGTCGGTAAGGGCCCGAGCCACCAAAGGAACGGCGGGAGCCTACTTGGCATCCGTTCATCTCACTCGCCAAGACTATGCCCAAGCTTATACCGAGGCCAAATGGGTCATCGACAATAAGGACCGATTCGGATATGGCCTGGTAGACGATTTTCAGACCTTGTTTAAGGCTCCACAGGCCAACGACCTCAAGGAGCATATTTTCCATATCGACTTTTTGGGCCTTCAAAATGGCTCGAGTGGTGCCAATGACGATATTATGCCACCTATGACTGGGGTACGGGGAGCCGATGCGCCCCGTAGTGGTTGGAGTGTGCTAGTGCCATCCATGAAGGTGTACAACGACTGGGATAGCAGAGACTACCGTAAAAAGGTAAGTTTCGTGGACTCTATCATGATAGGTGGGGTAATGAAACCCTATACCGATTTTCCCAATACGCCTAGGCCGCATATTGCTAAGTATGCAGAGTATGCAGGTAACTCCAATACGGAAGGACGCTATTCCGACCAAAATTACTCGGCCTTTCGTTATGCCGAAGTGCTGTTGATAGCTGCCGAGGCCCTGGCCGAAACCTCCGGCGCTACAGCGGAGGCAGTTGGGTATGTGAATCAGATAAGAGCCCGAGCTAGGAACTGGGCGGGAACTACTACTACCTTTCCCGAAAACGTGCCCACGGGTTTGAGTAAGGCCGACTTTATAAACTTGGTAATGGATGAACGTAGGCTCGAACTGGCCTTTGAATACAAACGTTGGTTCGATATAAAAAGAAGAAAGCTGGGAGACGTCGCCTTCAAAGGGGTTAATTCAACCGAAATTCACGAGAATTTTGATGCCAACCGGGATTATCTGATGCCTCTTCCAAGTGTGGAGCTGCAAGTTAATCCTAATTTGGCTCCTCAGAACCCAGGGTATTAAGCAGTTGTAAGTAATAGCGTATTGCCAGCCAAATCCTGCTATTTGGCTGGCGATATTTATTTATGAGCCTGTTCAGTTTTGAGGGGGCAGCGGAGAAAATCTCACTCCGTTTTGATTTTTGTTTTATTTCATCCATCTTCACCCAAGGGTATAATCGAGCTAGGCTATTCGCTTTTAGAATGATTTTATTTCAATTAGAACGATAGAAGAATCAATAGGCACCGTGCTGCCTATTAGGATCAAGAGCTGGTAATAGGGATGCTTACCGGATGCTTTATAAATAACCATAGTGTTAACTATCTCATTCCTCAGGGGGCTAGCCGACGGAAACGAATTAGGAACTTAATGGACTATCCCTTCGAAATATGTTTCCAATATGGGGCAGTATATAAGATTGAAGAGAAGACGGCCTGTGCGTTGGTCTCCTTTCCAGAAGTTAAAAAAAGTCTATCTAAAGTATTGGGATTGGAGCTCCGACTGATTACCTCCAACATTGGCCTTCGCAACATACCTTAGGCTTAAAAGAGGGAGAAAATGATTTCGCAAAAGTATTCCTCAGGTCTTAGGTTTTATTGATGGTTTATGGGAGTAAGTCTCGAGCATGAAGGGGGAGGTCGTGGTAGCGCCTTGCTGGGTAGCTTGCTGAAGGAGGCAATACGAATGGGTCGCCCTCTCTATTTGGAAACATCCACGGAACGAAATTTGCCCTTTTTATCAAAAAGCGGGCCGGGGAATTTACCATGGATTGGAGTGGATTTATCGCCTTTATTTATCGCGATCATAATAGAACAGAAGCTTAAGAGCCATTATACCATTGAAAAATAATCAGTTACTCATCATTTTTTATCGAAATCCTGTTTTAGGAAGCGTGAAAACCAGGCTGGCCGCCACAGTAGGAGCGGAGCGAGCCCTGGAGTATTACAAAAAGCTCGTCGAACATACTCGGACGATCACAAAAGATGGTCCGTATGATAAGCTGATCTGTTATTCGGAGCAGATCAGCACAGACGATATATGGAGCAAGGCCGATTATCAAAAGACGGTTCAGGGGGGCGGAGGCTTGGGCGATAAAATGTCCCAAGCCTTTGACGAGGCATTTGGAATGGGCTACCAATCTGTCTGCCTGATTGGGACCGACTGTTACGAAATTACTGATCAAATAATAGAATCGGCATTCGCTTATTTATACGACCATGATGTCGTGATAGGGCCGGCTACCGATGGTGGCTATTACTTGATAGGAATGAAGCAGAACATACCCAATTTATTTGCCAACAAGCGCTGGAGCACCGATAGCGTTTGGAAGGATACGCTCCACGATCTCCAGCAATTGGGCCTGGCATATGCTGTGCTGCCTACACTTTCAGACGTCGACGAGGAGTCCGATTTGCCCCCTTCCTGGAGGTGAACCAGCTTAGCCGTCCCTCTAGCGATCCATCACCAACTCACGAGCGAAGGAAAGAAGCTTCGTTTTTTGTTCAACGGAAAGTATTAGAGGAAGTTGGGCCAATCCAATTAATCTCCTCATGATTTCGACTCCGGTATACTGGTTGAGTAGGGCCTTTTCAACAGGAAGGCGATAATTTTCTATAACCTTATCGATTACCGATTGCGACTGTTGGGTCATATATAGGTGAGCAATAAAAACTCCAAGATCGAATTCTACTGGTCCGTAGAAACAAAATTCAGGATCGATGATACGCAGACCTTGACTCGTTTTGAGCCAACTGCCAGGGTAAAAATCACCATGAAGCAGGTAAGAGCCATCGGATAAGTAATTCTCGCCAAGGTCGGTGATGCGTTTCTTTAGGTTCAGGTCTTTCTGATAGGGTAGGGCTACCCCTTGTAGGCCTGGTTGAATACTGTCCAAATCCAGGCCATTATCTTCCATGAAAGGGTACACAAACAAATGTTGGTGGTTCAATCGACGCATCTCTAGGTTTTGGAAGGGAGCGATGGGCGTAGCCGACTGAAAATTATGGTGTAAGGCGCTTAAATAATCGCATAGGGAGTTGATTTCCTCCAAGGACAAGTCCCTATGCTCTTGATATAGGAAACTGTAATCCTTTGAGGTTCCCAAGTCCTCCAAAATGAGTTGATTATTTGGCTGATCGACCAATATTATTCGGGGCATCCATTGAGCGGTCGGTGCATGGCTTTGGATGGTCTTGTAAAATGCGGCCTCCGTCAGCACCCGGGATGCGGGAGCATCTATTTGTGGGTATTTTTCTACATAGGCTTTGGATTGTTTTAGAATGACAGAACCATGGTTCGTTTGTAGCCTAACCACAAAATTCATATTGCCAGCACCGGGTACCGAGACCTCCGTAATCTTATCCTGCTCCGCCATTATACCCTCTTTTTTAAGAAGGTTTTCCCATTTCTCGATGTCACTGTTGCTCCAAACGCTCATACTTATAGTTTATAGTGAAGTTGTACTATGTTACGCTCCAGCCCTTTATAGCTTCCATTTTCGAGGAACGTTTAGCAGCCAACCGGGGTTGATTGGTAGTAATAAAACAAAATATCTAACAATTAGCTATGAAAATTAAATCCATTTTTGTCCTTTCAATGATGTTATTTGCTGTCGTTAGGAGTGCAAATGCGCAGGAGACGACCACCTTTCCACAACAAGCAACGGATATTTCTCCACTTTTGATAGGAGAGTCGATTCCCGATTTTACCCTTCCCGATTTGCAGGGAAAAGCGGTGAAATTAAAAGAGCAATTGGCCGCAAAACCTACGTTACTTATTTTTTACCGGGGTGGATGGTGTCCCTATTGTAACCGTCAAATGGCCGACCTGATGAAGGTGGAAGAGGAGATCGTTAAGTTAGGCTATCAAATCATTGCGATCAGTCCCGACGATCCTGCCCATTTGAGGGCCACTATGGACAAGAATCAGTTGACTTATCAATTATTGTCGGATGCCGATATGAAACTATCAGCAGCTATGGGTTTGGCTTATGCCGTTCCAGAAGCGTCAGTTCAAAGATTGAAAGATGCGAGTGACAATAAGAATCCTGGAGCTTTACCCGTTCCGGCGGTATTTATCGTCAATCAGGCGGGCGAAATTGAATATGAGTATATCAATCCTAATTATAAGAGTAGAATAAAAGGAGAGCTTCTCTTAGCTACTCTTAAGGCTTTAAAATAGTCGGTAAGGTTTTTTAAGTAAATAAGGGATAGTCCATATCGGCGGCCGGTATCGGACATCCCTTTTCTATTATATTCCATGGAAGTACCCTATCTGAGCATCATCATTCCGGTTATAAACGAAGCGGAGAGCCTACCCATTCTACTGGGTCGTTTGCAGGAGCTTAACCTTTCTGAGCTTTGGGTAGAGACGGTGGTCGTAGATGGTGGCAGCTCGGATGGTACCCCGGAAAAGGCCGTGCAATATGGAGCCCAAGTGGTGACTTCTGCCAAAGGCCGAGCTAGGCAAATGAATGCTGGAGCCCGGGTAGCCAGAGGGAAGGTCCTGTATTTTTTGCATGCCGATTCCATCCCTCCCCATCAGTTTGTAGGCCAAATTGCCCAGGCACATGATAAGGGTTTTATGGCTGGGTGCTTTCGTTTAAAATTTGATTGGTCGCACTGGTTTTTGAGGTGCAATGCCTGGTTTACGCGTTTTAATATCGATTCATTACGCTTTGGGGATCAAAGTCTTTATGTGGATCGAGCATTTTTTGAGCGGGTAGGGGGATACGATGAGTCGTTGATTATTATGGAGGACCAGGAAATTGTTTTTAGGCTTACCGCTAAAGCGCCCTTTCGGGTACTTCCCGACTATATCGTCACGTCCGCTCGCAAATACCGACTAAATGGTCCATACCGGATGCAGGCGATTTTTTACTCTATTTATTTGGGCTATTACCTTGGATTTCCACAACAAAAACTGGTAAGGATTTATAAAAAACTCATTCGGACTTAAAGTGTAATTTATGGAGAATTCATTCGATATGATTGTGATTGGGGCGGGGTCTGGCGGATTGGGCGTATCTCTTTTTATGGCTAAAATCGGCTTAAAGACGCTCATCGTAGATGAATCGGACGCCCATATAGGTGGGGATTGTCTTAATTATGGTTGTGTACCAAGCAAAGCCCTGATACACGTTTCCCGGCTCGTCAGCGATGCTCGGAAGTCTGAAGATTTTGGAATGAGTGTATCTGGCCAGCCTGATATTGCCAAGGTAATGCAATACGTGGTCGATCGACAAGAGGTGATTAGAAAGCATGAAAATGCCGACTTCCTACGCCAAGAAGGGCTCGAGGTGGTATTGGGAAGGGCTCGGTTCCACTCCAGCCATTCCATTATCGTCAATGGTACGGTATACACCGGTCGTAAGATCGTGTTGGCCACAGGCTCTAGTCCACGCGCATTGGATGTCCCGGGCGTCGATCTGGTACGGGTTTATGATAATGAGAGCCTGTTTGGTCTTCACGATTTTCAGGGACGAAAGTTGCTGGTAGTAGGAGGAGGGCCCATAGGGGTAGAGATAGGGCAAGCCTTGCTACGGCTCGGTGTTCAGGTTACTTTAGTACACCGAGGGGCGCAAATACTCCCCAAGGAAGAGCCTGAAATAGCAGCGATACTGCATCAGAAATTGGAGGAAGAGGGCATGCAAATACTTTTAAATACGCAGGTTCACCAATTCACAGCGCCCAACGAAGCCCTACTGGTTCATGGAGATCGAATAAGAAGTAAACTAGATTTTGACTCCGTATTTGCATCGATAGGCCGCACTTATGAATTGGGTTCTTTAGATCTGGAAAAGGTGGGTATCGAAACCGAAAAAGGTAAAATTAAAGTCAATCAATACCTTCAAACAACCAATAAGGATATCTTTACGGCAGGGGACATAGCGGGTTACTTGCAATTCTCCCATGCCGCTGAGCAGCATACCCGTTTGTTGCTAAATAATTTGTTTTCACCGCTCAAGAAAAAGTTAAGCAATGATCATATGTCCTGGGTTACTTTTACCGATCCGGAGATAGCCACCTTTGGTCTGCAAAAAATCGATATGGATCGGAAAGGCTTGGATTACGAAAGGTTGGTAATGGGCTTTGAAGACGATGATCGCGCCGTTGTCGATAGCTATCGCTATGGGAAGCTGGTATTGTATATTTCTAAGGGTGGGCTATTGCGTAAGCAAAAGATTTTGGGCGGGAGTATGATCGCTCCAAATGCTGGCGAATTGATCCAAGAGTTGATATTGGCAAATACCATGGGTCTGGATATTGATGCTATTTTTAACAAAATATACCCCTATCCCGTGGCTTCGAGGGTCAATCAGATGATCATTGTAAAGCAGAAGGAAAAGATACTGACTCCTACAATTAATACTTTTTTACGTAAATGGTATCGGTTTTTAAACTAATATATCATGACCTATTTCGAGTCGTTTAAAACATGGTTTTTGGGTTTGGGAGAACAGTATCAGGTGGACCCTCTCTTCTTTGGCGCCATCTATGTGGGAGCCATACCTTTCTTTTTCGCTTCCATGGCTTGGCTAATACGACGTATCAAACAAAAAAAGTCTATTGTTCTGCCTCTATTACTCTCAGGCTTTTTCTTTATTTCAGCCTATCTCTATTTAATCGTCGTGGGAAGGAATATTCCCCTGTGGGTGTACCTCTTTATTGCCGCAATGGTAATTTATGGAGTGTATAGCAACTGGTTGAGGATCAGAAGGATGAAGCCCTGACGCTGTGGCCTCGCGTCTTTTAAATCGATATGAATCAGGACAAGCTGGACCTCGTCCTAAAATGCGGGGCCGATCAGGTGGTGAATGCCAGAGCGCAAAATCCTGGTGATTATCCATAAATTGAAGCCGGTGGGATGCATGGGGGCTGGGTCACAGCCGTTTTCCTATTGGTTCATAGCCTGAGTCGTATGAAAGCCTGGATCCTACGCATTTCTTTTATAGGAATGCGTTTTTTTGTGAGCATACTTTGATGGAGGGGAAGATCATTGCCTATTTTAAGAATAATAATAAGGGTAGAAAATAATGGACTTCCACTTTCTTTTAACGGGTCGTCAGGTGTAGGGAAGGAGCCTTTTTTTAATGAATAGAACCTTTGAGCACTGGTTTAATCCTTAAGGTGCTGCAGCAGTTTATTGTTTATTAAGATAAGGACATTCTAGTTGATGGTCGATAAATAGATGTTTAAATTAACAAGGATAGAAATCGCTTAAATGCTATGCAGAAAATTGTAAAGGTTAGTTCTTGGGTAGTACTCTGGGGTATATTGCTCAGCGTTGCCGGATGTAGTAAAGAATCGGAAAAGAAGACCTCCCGGCCTAATATACTCTTTATCATGTCCGACGACCACGCCTATCAGGCCATTAGTGCCTATAGTAATCAGCTGTTGGAGACCCCGAATATAGATCGGCTGGCCAAGGAAGGGATGTTGTTTACCAATGCGAGCGTCACCAACTCGATATGTGCCCCTTCAAGAGCGACCATATTGACCGGAAAACATACTCATATCAACGGAAAAACCGACAATATTAGTCCATTTGATACCACCCAAATGACCTTCCCTCAGTTGTTCCAAAAGGCAGGCTATCAAACGGCGATGTTCGGCAAGCTTCATTTTGGCAACAATCCTAAGGGGGTCGACGATTTTATGATTCTTCCTGGTCAAGGTCATTACATCAATCCCGATTTTATTACGCCTAGAGGGGATACTACCATCACGGGCTATGTTACCGATATTATTACCGATTTAAGTCTGGAATGGCTGGATAAAAAGCGAGACCCAGAAAAGCCTTTCCTTCTAATGTATTTGCATAAGGCGCCCCATCGCCCGTGGTGGCCTCGTGTCGATAAATTTAAGGAGTTTACCAAGAAGACTTTCCCACTTCCCGAAACCCTATTCGACGATTATAGCAATAGAGGTACTGCGGCGAAAAAGGCCGAAATGAACCTTCTCCATCATATGGAGTATAGCCATGACAGTAAGATATGGCCCGAAACTTTGGAGGCCATGGGCCGGGTAGAGCCTGTAGTTAATAATACGCAAGCCAATATATACAATGAGTTCAATAGGGCCAATGCCGAACAGAAACAGCAATACAAGCCCATTATCGATGCCATCAATGAGGACTTCAAGGCGAATTGGGCCGGAAAGTCGGACCGCGACAAAATGATTTGGAAGTACCAACGCTATATGCAGGACTACCTTGGGAGTATTTCATCGGTAGACGATAACGTAGGAAGGGTGCTCGATTATCTGGATAAAAATGGCCTGACCGACAACACCATCGTCGTATACACCTCCGATCAAGGGTTTTATCTAGGTGAGCATGGCTGGTTCGATAAGCGTTTTATCTATGACGAATCCTTTAAGACGCCTCTCCTCATCCGTTGGCCTCATGAAATAAAACCTGGTACCACCCAAGAGGAAATGGTTCAAAATCTCGATTTTGCCCAGACCCTACTAGAAGCGGCCCAGATTGCGGCTCCCGAAGATATGCAAGGTGAAAGCCTGATGCCTTTGTTAAAAGGGATGGAGAACACGTGGAAAAGAGAGGCTGTATACTATCACTACTATGAGTATCCCAGTGTGCATATGGTTAAGAGGCATTATGGGATCGTTACCAAGGACTATAAACTGGCACATTTCTATTATGATGTGGATGAATGGGAACTTTATGACCGCAAAAAGGACCCTAAAGAACTCAATAATGTATATGACGACCCAGAGTATGCCGAGCTGGTGAAAGAATTACAGGAGAAGCTTAAAGGTCTTCGTGAAAAGTACAAGGATTCGGAAGATCTGGACAAGCATTATCTGGATCGGTATCTGAATAGGAGTGGAGCCAAAAAATAAGCGCTTAGGGGTTCACCTGATAGTATTGGTGAACCCCCAAAGTACTATCCGTAATGCGGGCAGCTACCTCGTTCCTGCGTATCTTTAAATGCTCAGCTGCGCCTCGGGAACGCCTGAGAGCATATATTTCAATATGGGCTCACATTTTTCCTTACAGGGTAAATAAAAGTTTCCATGCTTCCATGTGGCCGATTTGGGGGACTGTCCCCACCAAAATTCGGCCAAAGATACCGGGGTGAGGCCATGCTGAAAAGCATATTGGAAAAGCTTAGGTGCTGCACATTCTCCAGCCCCTACGGGTGGGTTGCGGTAGTGAGTCTGTAGGAAGATATCTCGGAGACTTCTAGATTGCCCCTGACGGTTCAGGAAATGATACTGATCGAAAATTTTATTTTGTAGGGAATTCGAATGGACTTTTCGAGCTTCTTTTAAGTCTTTTATTCTTTCTTCTGAAGTACTGGACTGGGTCTTCGAAAGTAGGGCTATCTCCTTATTCATGCAGGTTAGGGCCAGCATCCCTTCATTTAAAAAGCCATCGGGTTGAAGGCCATCGAAGATCGGTGGCACGAAATGAGCATGGTGGTTACTACCTCCAAGTTTTCCAGAAAAAGCGGCTATATAACCCCATTCGGCCAGGCTATTTTGAACGACTAAAACGCCAAACATTTTTCCTATGACCGGCTCGGCGGAGCGGTTCAATCCAAAATTATGCTTCAATTCGGTCTGATGCAGAAGATATTCCTGTAGATGGGCGCTAGCCTCCAGCGCCATGGGCCCAGGTTCTAAGCCAAATAACGACGGTTTGGGCTCCAAGGGAGCCCTAAATGATGGAGGGAGGGAAATAAATGCCCGGGCAGTGGTAGTGGAATATGGCAACAAACAATTCTTAATGATGAAAGGCTAAGCCTACTGATCATGTAAGAATTGCCAACGGAGCGCAAAAGTAATCAATTATAGATTTTTATTTTGAACTATTTTATCTTTTTACTGAAGGCTTATGACCCCTACACAAGCTTTTGCAAACTGGTATCCATGTGTTTAAGTAAATTTTCTAAATGTACTTCCTGGCCATTTAAGGGTTCCTGGCATTCCCCTGTTACCTCTTGGATATATAAACGCTGGGGGTCGTGAAATCGAAAAGTGATGGTGGTACGGGGCTTCCCCTCGTTAAAAGCGCTTGAACCTGTCTCTGGATAGGCGTTTTTTAGCCTGCTTAGCGTTTCGTTGTCTTTAAATACGAGGCATTTCAGGATGTATATAATTCCATCGCCATCCCAGTTTAGATACAGCAAATAGGGAGAGTCTGGCGCTATTTCAAAATAAAAATTAAATTGTCTGTTAAGTGCGAATCGACTCGATAGAGCCAATTCCTTAGAGTGTGGGAAGTGGTTTTTTATTTCCTGACGAAGGTGGTCAATCGCTTGCATAATATGGGTTAATTGAATTCATGGTAGTATATAACTCACAAAAATACTGTATTTTATCTGTAATGACAATTATTAATTGGCTAATTTCATTTTTTACGATATAAAATACTACAAAGTACTGTAATCGTGCTTTTTATGAAAGAGCCGATTGCTTTTGTTTGTTGGACGGTTCGTAGGAGTATAAGGGAAAGTTTTACTTTTTTTGTGATAATCTCCCCTGGTCTGCGAATAATAGGACAAATGATCTCATAAAGACTTGGGTTCCAGTCCAAGTCTACAAATCAATACACTAACCAATGATGAAACAAGAAGAACTATTCTTGACCGTTTTGTCCGATCACAAGGGTATTCTTTACAAGGTAGCTAGGGCATATTGTCCTGATCCCGGCCATAGGAAGGACCTGATACAAGAAATAACCCTACAACTCTGGCGATCGTTCGATAAATACCACGGTAAATTCAAATATTCGACCTGGATCTATAAAGTAGCCCTTAACGTCGCGATTTCCTATTATAGGAAAATTTCCAAGGAGCAAGAACGGGTTTTTAGTATTTCGGATTCTATTTTAAATTTTCCAACGGATGAAAGCGAGGATATATATCAAGAGGATATTCGGTTACTATATCGGTTTATCGAGGGATTAAAGCCGATCGATAAGGCGATAATGCTCCTTTATTTAGAAGAAAAAAGCCACCAGGAAATGGCCAAAATTATTGGAATTAGCCCCTCTAATGTTTCCACTAAGTTGCACCGCATAAAAACATACTTAAAAGAACAATTTTCTCAACATACAGCATAAGGTCATGAAGGAACAAGAAATGATAAACCTTTGGAAGTCCCAGGGGCAAAAATTGGATAAGGCTCTTGCAGTTAACCAAGTTTTGATGAAAGAAATGATGAATAGGAAGGCGGCAGGGGTATTAGATGGTTTAAAATGGTTTAAAGGAGTCGGTATTATATTAGGCATTCTTTATGTTACCATTTTGGGGACCGGCTTGTTTTATGCCATTACCCATTATTCCCCAGCATGGAATTACTTTATTGTATCGGTAGCGGCCATTGCACTCATCAACCTGAAGTCGATAGCCGATTATATTCGTCATTTGGTGATGGCTCAGCAAATTGACTTCGACGGGCCTGTTACGGAAATTCAACAGAGCCTTGTCGATATTCAGCGTTCTATACTGGGACACTGCCGCATAGCCGTTTTACAGCTCCCCTTTTATACTACCTTTTATTTGAGCAGTAGTTGGTTTTCGGGATCTGTGGGTTGGGGTTTTGTAGTTTTACGAGTGAGCATCATCCTAGCTTTTGTGGTGGGGGCTATCTGGTTGTATAAAGCCATTAAGATGGATAACCTCCATAAACCTTGGCTCAAAAAGCTCGTGATAGGCGCAGGGGGAGGAGCTATAATTAAAGCTCAGGCTATTTACGAAGAATTAGAGGCCTATCAGAAAGCGGAGGAATAATGGCTTAGCTCCTTCCAGTATCAATTAATGTATATTAAACTTGATCTTTCGGGGATTATAACTTTTCCGGGAACTACGCGACTCTTGTTATCCTTTTAGTCTCTTTAACAATAGCCTCGCTAAAATATGAAAAAGGGACTTATAGCCTTGGCCATTGGAGCCTTTGCCTTAGGAATGACGGAGTTTGTGATGATGGGGATTTTGCCCGATATGGCCAAAGCCCTTCATATTTCAATCCCTGAGGCGGGTCATCTTATTTCGGCTTATGCCATAGGGGTAGTGATAGGAGCACCCGTGTTGACAATCTTTTTACAAAACAAGCCGCCTAAAACCTCCCTGCTCCTATTAGCCGCATGGATTATGTTGAGCAATAGTTTGGCTGCATTTGCAATTGGGTACAAGTCCATGCTGCTATTACGTTTTATTGCGGGTATTCCTCATGGAGCCTACTTTGGTATAGGGGCTGTAGTGGCAGGTAGAATGGCCGAAAAAGGGAAGACGGCACAGGCTGTCGCCTTTATGTTTACCGGCTTGACGGTGGCCAATATCGTAGGAGTACCGGCAGGAACCTTTATTGGTCATGAGTTCGACTGGCGAATAACCTTCGGAATCGTTGGGCTTATCGGCATCATCACCCTACTAGGCATTCGTTTCTGGTTGCCAACCTTCCAAGCCAAGAAATCGGGTAATATTCGTAACGATTTCGCTATTTTCAGACAGAAGGATATGCAATTAATCCTGCTAATCACGATTATAGGCACCGGTGGTTTCTTTGCTTGGTATAGCTATATCGCTCCACTATTTACTGAAGTGAGTGGTTTCGATGCCGCTTCTGTAACTTATCTGATGGTAGTAGCCGGTATCGGCATGACGGCCGGAAATGTCCTTGGGGGTAAGCTGTCGGATAGGTTCACGCCTTTATGGGCTACGATCATGTTGCTTGCTGCCATGGCTGTGGTGCTCGTGCTGCTCGTTGTAGTTGCCGAGTCGAAGGCCCTGGTCATTTTGATAACCTTTATAATAGGGGCCGTGGCCTTCGCCGTAGTGGCCCCCGTTCAGATATTAATTATGGAGGCCTCTCAAAAAGCGGAGATGTTAGGTTCCTCAATTGGGCCTGCCGCCATGAATGTGGGGAATGCCTTAGGGGCGTTTTTAGCTGGCTTACCAATTGCATGGGGATATGGCTTCACCGCTCCAGAATGGGTAGGGGCGGGTTTGGCTTTATTAGGCCTCCTTTTGTCCCTGATTTTGTATCGCTATAAAAGTACCCAAAGAGTAGAGCCAACGGCTAAGGAGGATCCTGTTTTAGTATAACTGTCGTTCAAAAAGCAGTACTTGTAGCAGTGGTGTAGACCAAACTAAAATCCGATTCATAAAAAGATCTCTAATATGGAGCCAATCTATGAATCGGATTTTATGATTACAGCTATTAATATCCCTTTATAGTGCAGGGAATGGCGCTTACTTAAAGGAAATATCTAGCTTTAACGGCGCCTGATTCCTGAAAATCTCTACCACCGCATGTCCTTTCCAATTGATTTCCTGATATCGATCCATCAAATCGCCCATGTTTCGAACCTCTTGTTGTTCAATTTTTCGAATCACATCCCCGTTTTGTAGACCAGACTTGCCCAAAGGACTGTCAGCCTTGATGGCCTCTACCACGACGCCCAGCTCGTCGGGCAAGCCAAAGGCTGAGCGGTCGCCTAGTCCACTCACGTTGCGTAGCTGGCCTCCGAGCCAATTGGCCTCTGAGTCGGCGGAGGAAGCGTTTCGCTGCTGCAGTACTGGTAAAGGGGGCTGACTTGCTAGGTGTTTCAGATGAGGGGAGGTGACGCCAAAGGAATCCATATCGAAGTTTTTGAAACCAATTTTTAGTGCCGGACTGTTGGGCTGTACTCGGTAGTCTCCATGGTCGGCGTCGATAAATAGAGGGTCTCCTGCCAGGCTACGCGAGTCGGTGCGGTTCTTTTGAGCCGTCTCCAAAGCCTTGGCATCGGGGAAAAGGTTGCTATTTACCTCCTGCCCCCAGTCGTTGACACGGATGGGAAAATAGGGCTTTGTGACGATGTTTTTCCGGAATACGTCTCCACTATTGGCAAACCAGACATGGGGGTGAAAGGAGTTGTTGAGCATAATGTTATTCTCTACTACCCGTTGAAATCCTTCCCTTAATTTCAATCCTCCATTCAAGCAAACGTTATTATAAATATGGTAGTTGCTACTGCCGTCGTCCAGATCTATGTCCCAGCCATGGTCGCAACGGAAACGGTTGTTACGGATAGTAATGGTCTTCTGTACATCGAGAAGGATCATTTCAGGGTGTTCGGCGACGATCTTATCCATCGTTTTACGGTTGGGGTGCCAAAACCGGTCTCTGCCCCAGGAGTTAAAGGCTCCATGGTCGCCTGTTTCTAGGACGGTATTGAACACATCATTATATTCAATAAGATGGCCACCCCAAGTGCCTTCACTAATGTTTATTCCAGATCGTGGCACGTTGTAGATGCTATTATGACTTACTGTAATGTCCATTGCCATCGATATCTGTACCCCTGCGACTTGTTTTTCTACCGTTCCCAGGTCATGCATCAGGTTGTCGGAGACCCGGCATTCGGCAGGGTAATTATTACTTTTGGGGCCTGGTTTCCGATCCATCTCTTGTAAGGCGACGAATTGATGGTATTCGAAACTTGGGGAACGAACGGCCTTGGGGTCACCCACAAAACATATTCCGCTCGCACCGGCACCTTCTATATGGCAGCCCGATACTTCGCCATGTCGGTTATAATTGCTAAAAAACACGGCATTGCCTCCTACTTTCTTAAAATGACAGTTTCGAATGGAGCAATTTTCGGTACCTTCCAGTACCACGGTTCCACCTCGGTATATCGTCCAGTCGCTTCGAAGTAAAGGCTCTTTGGTGTCCATAAAAGTTCGTTGAACATGTGCCAATTCGAACCCTTCGATACTGATATTTCTAACGGGATGCTGAGCATCTCCACGGAACTCGACCAGGCTCTTTAGCTGAGGAGTCAGCCAGGTCATCCGATTAGGATCCTGGCCATTTGGGATATAGACATACAAATTTTTATCTGTATGGTCGTAATACCACTCTCCTGGAGCATCCAGTTCTTCGAATACATTTTCTATAAATCGGTATTTTTTGTGCATACCCATCTGGCGATTGTTCTGGTAACCACCTTCCAGCTTTAGTGTTCCATCGGTTTCCTTTCCTACTACTTTATAATGGTATCCTCCCCATTCGTGGCTGTGTAAGGAATGGATGAAAGCCCCTTCTGGGTTTTTCCATTTTTTTATACGCTCGGGCGCCAATACGTCTTCCGAATAGCCTCCAAAATGGCTGCTGGAAGCGTCGTAATTAGGATACCGGGCCATCCTCAGAAGCTGGCCATCGGCATATAGCTGATCCATCGAAACATCCCCTGCCACTTTGGCCTTATAAATGTTGGACTCCTGACGGGTCCACTTCAGTGCTAGGGGTTTAGCCCCACTGAGGAGTACTTTCTCATTTTGGTAGGGCTTAAAAGTCAACTTGTTATCGGCTTTTCGGGAATCTTGTGGGGTAAAGACGATAGGCTTGGCCAAGTAATACGTGCCTGCCCGTACGAATACGTTTACGGGTTCCGAGCTCTTTCTTGCCTTCAGTTGTGCTGCTTCCAGGCTAGCGAATGGCTTGTGGATGGTTCCAGGATTCTTATCGCTACCATGTGGTGCCACATAAAGGTCTAGGCAAAAGGCTGGGCCCGATAGCCAGAAACACAGCACCAATAAGCAGATACTTAGCCTATTAAATGAATCGTTCATAGGGGTTTAGGAATAGTCAGCAACCGATAATGGCATTGCTATTAGCGGATTTGCCTTGTAAGAATTGCTTTGTATTATGTGGAGGTAAAATAGCATTTAAATATTCTCATAAAATTGATTCATAGAAGCAATTTTTACAATTATTTTGGCCATTTTACCCCTCTCGGCTTGTTGGATTCGAGATTTTTAATTTAATGCAATAAATTATATAATCGTCGTGATTGGCTAATAATTAGCGCACGCTTCATTTTATGGATGCGCCTTATAGAACTTCATGGAGTTTATAATATTTTTGTTTTGGAATAAACCGTTGTTAAAGTCTCCATCACATTCTTTCAATAGTTTGGCCTTGAGTTCGGCCAATTTTTCGGGACGACTCGCTGCCAGGTTATTCTCCTCACGGTAGTCGTTGGGAAGGTAATATAATTCGAAGGCGTTCGCTTTTAGCACCGTACGAATCTTCCATCCATCCTGGGTAATCAACGTAGGGCCCGTATAAGACGAGTATACAACATGTTGATGTTTCTTCACAGGTTTGGACCGCACCAGTTCTCCATAAAAGGAAAGGCCATCCGTCTTTATTTGGGATTTATATCCGGTGATTTCTGCGATGGTAGGGAGCAGATCATAATTGGCTACCAACCGATCCGATACACTATTTGCGGCGATATGGCCTGGCCAACGCACGATTAGCGGGATTCTGATGCCCCCCTGCAAATTGCTTCTTTTCATTCCGGCCTGTCCGGCGTTGCCATCGAATACGTCACCGGCTAGGTCGCTATAATATTTGTTCGCAAGGTCGTCAAACTTTTTGCCCGTTGTCATGTCCGTGTAGGGCTTCAGTGTCCTCCCTTCTTGGCCATAATATATTTCGTGGCCATTGTCGGCCATAAAGATCACTATGGTGTTTTCGGTTAGCTGGAGCTCATCCAATTTACTCAGGATCTGTCCCACATGGTCATCCAGCATTTTTACCATAGAGGCGTATTCTTTTTCAATCTGAGTCAGCCGATTGTCATGAATAAAGTCGGGATGAACGGCAGGAATAGACACAGGTCCATGTGGAAGCTGGGTAGGGAAGTACAGGAAAAAGGGCTGTTTTTGGTTTACCTCCAAAAAATTCATGACACCCTCCATAAAGATGTTTTCGGAATAGACGGCTTTGCCCTCCATGTTCCATCGTTCTTTAAAAGCCTCCTCCGTCTCCGGCTCCTTCGATTTTCCACTGTTGGGCAGGGTGTTCCCGGCATAGTATTTGAGGGTTTCATTCTCAAACAAAAAGGGGGGGTAAAACCCATGTGCCCGCTGGTGATCGAGATATCCCAGGTAATAGTCCCAGCCATGGCGCTTCATCTGAAGATGCGATGTGGCGAAGCCCCATTCCAGTTTTCCGATTTGCCCGGTAACATAGCCTCTTTCTTGGGCCGCTTGTCCTAAAAAGACCTGATTTTTGGGAATAGGTTTCAAGGACGCATTGATGGCCTGCTCCACCTGAGCTACAGCTTCCGGATGGTCATTTAAGGTCTCGTAGATACCACCGGCCGTTATTTCGAAACGGTTGTGGTGGGAGTCGTGCAAGCCAGTAATCAGCGATGCCCTCGAGGGTGCACAGAGCATATTGGAATAGGCGCGAGTAAAACGCATCCCCTCGGCGGCCAGCCGGTCTATATGGGGTGTTTTAATGATTTTTTGCCCCTCATGCCCCAGTAGGCCTATGCCCAGGTCGTCGGCCATGATCAGGATGATATTAGGGCTTTGCTTTTCTGGTATCGGTCTGCTGGCCGACAACAGGGTGAAAAGGGCCAGGGAAAGTATTATTTTGGGTATCGTTCTAATAATCATAGGATTTGCCTCAAGGGCCTCAGGGAGATTGTTATAGGTAGATTTCTGTTTTACTTACCCTTCGATTTAGGATGTCCATAAGTTTTTTTGCTAAAGCTTAGGTACCATAGGTAAGCCTAAATAGTTCACTATCTGCAAAGTTAGACTTTTGTCGGTATAGAAAAATCTCAAAGAGGGGGTGGTATCATCTCAAAAGCATACGTTTTCCCGAACTGGGATAGCCCCTGGCCAACCTTATAAATATACCTTTAATCTGGCAATGAAGGTGATAGACGACTACCTTAAGGCGGTTGGATCGGCTAAGACCATCGGGGTTAATAGTTGACCTGCTGTTACCGTAACGAATAAGTCAAATCAAGCAAAATAGTATTTCATCAGAATATCATAGTATAATATTGCGAGTATGCTGCTTTAATCACTATCCCATAGCCCGAAAGCCAATGCATAGAGGATGGGAATACGGATATTAAGTCTTAAAAATAATTCAACAACTTAATTTAGTACTAAAATGTATATCCTTATTTATTGACAATAAGCGGGTAAATATTTTTGATAAAGAGGCGGCTTCCTTGTTGAAGAAATAGTTTTTTTTAGAATTTCTAATAGTCAAGACTAATTGAAGAATATGTTATGAATCAAAAGCCAATATCGACAAACCGACTCGACTCCATCGATGCACTTCGTGGTTTTGACATGCTTATGATTTCGGGTGGTGGAGAATTTATTCACCTGCTTGGGGGCCTGACCGGAATTGGTATTATTGATGCCATCGCCGGTCAATTTTACCATCCTGAATGGCACGGTTTTACGTTTTACGATTTCATATTTCCGTTGTTTTTATTTTTGGCAGGCACCAGTTTAGCTTTCAGTGTGACTTCCGGTAAGGCAAGGGGTGTTTCCAATCCGGACCTGATCAAAAAGGTAGCTAAACGGATGGTGATATTAATGCTATTAGGTATCCTGTTCAAAAATGCACCTTTAGATATTTTTGACCCCAGCCATATCCGGTATGGAAGTGTGTTGGGTAGGATCGGGATTGCTACTTTTTTGACCACCTTACTTTACCTGCGTTTTTCATGGAAACAGCGCTTGTATATTGGGGTGGGTGTTTTGGTCGCATATTATCTTATTTTACTACTGATTCCTGTACCGGGATTTGGAACCGGGAACCTTACTTTCGAGGGGAATCTGGTGGGTTGGCTCGACAGGGCCATTATGCCCGGTAAACTGAAACAAATAACGTATGATGAACTGGCCGTTAGCACCCAAATTCCAGCCGCCTGTATGACCGTTTTTGGAAGTTTGGCAGGAGATATATTATTAGGTGACCGGTCTGGAAAACTGAAAGTCCGGCAATTGTTAGTCATGGGAGCGGCTGGTATTGCTGCCGGTTTGCTATGGAATATAATGTTTCCTATTAACAAGCACCTTTGGTCGAGTTCATTTGTACTATTGACTTCCGGTATGGCCGGTATACTATTAGCCGTTTTTTATTGGATTATAGATGTGAAAGGCCATCGAAGCTGGTCGTTTTTCTTTCGGGTTATTGGTGTCAACTCCCTATTAATTTACCTTGTCACCCGATTTATTGATTTCAACGAATCATCCCGGTTACTTTTTTTCGGTATTTACAAATACACCACCGAGCCATGGCAAGAAGTTTTCAATGCCCTGGGTGGCTTCGTTCTGGTATGGCTTTTCCTTTATATTTTGTATCGCAAAAAACTGTTTTTGAAGGTTTAGTTTTTTGGAGTTTCTTGACATTTAAATGGCGGGTTAGGCTGATAGAGGGCTTAGGTATGACCAAGTAACTAATGGCTTATAGCAGGATATCGTTGAATGACACTTTAAGCCGGATGAAAAAAAGCGGAAGCGATTTCATATCTTGTATGCTCAATTGAAGGTATTTCGCACGCATAAGTGAATGTTTTCAAAATATCTGGATTCGCGACGATGCTTATGTTAAATGATGTAGTACATGAGACCATTATAGACTTTAACTCTATGGTATGGCCCTTTTCAACGAAAATAACATCGAAACCCTTATCGTTGGGCTTTTAGTGAAGCTTGGGTACCTGTATGTATATGGCCCAGACATAGCTCCCGATTCGCAACATCCTGAAGGAGACCATTTTGAGCAGCTTCTGCTGCTTGACAGGTTAAGTAAGGCGGTGCAAAGGATAAATCGCGATTTATCGCCGGATATAAGAACAGAGGCCATTAAAGAAATTCAGCGTATAGCGCCTTCTGAATTATTGGTCAATAACGTAACTTTCCATGGTTTACTGACCGAAGGTATTCGTGTAACCAAGCAAGTCGATGGCCACGACCGGGACGACCGGGTATGGTTAATTGATTTTAAAAATCCTGAAAACAACGAGTTTGTAGTTGCCAATCAGTTTACCATTGTTGGCAATGGGCAAAATAAGCGTCCAGATATACTACTTTATGTCAATGGGATGCCATTGGTAGTGATTGAGCTGCAAAATGCAATTGACGAAAACACCACGTTGAATTCTGCCTTTAAACAAGTTGAAGCCTACAAAGCATCCATCCCCGGATTATTTACCTTTAACAGTATCATCGTCATTTCCGACGGTCTCGAAGCCAAGGCGGGATCTATTTCAGCGGGATTAAGCCGCTTTATGGCCTGGAAAACCGTTGATGGCAAGACAGAGGCGTCCCATTTGACCAGTCAACTCGAAACGCTGATCCTAGGGATGTTGAATAAAGAAACCTTACTGGATTTGATCCGCCATTTTATTGTTTTTGAGAAGCATAAAAAGGTAGATGGAAACGGTATTTCCACTATTACCACAGTCAAAAAACTGGCAACCTACCAACAATATTATGCTGTAAACAAGGCAGTAGTGTCTACCCTGAGAGCAACGGACTTTTTTAATTCCCCTCCTGAGAAGGGCAGTCCAACGAATCAGTCTCCAAAGGCTGGGAAAGACAATTCCCCTCCTGAGGAGGGCGGCCCAACGGATCAGTCTCTAAAGGCCGGGGAAGATATTTCCCCTCCTGAGGAGGGGTGGCCGAAGGCCGGGGTGGTAAATGTTACCATAACAAACCATCCTGTCTCATCCGAGCCCCTCCCCCTCCCTCCATCCGATAACCCCAAACCCTTCCATTATCGTAACTCCAAAAATTACTTTTCTCTTCCTTTTAATCCTAAACTGAAAGCTAGAGCCAAGGAACTTAGGCAGGCGGGAAATTTGCCAGAAGTGTTATTCTGGAATCAAGTAAAAAATAAGCAGTTCAAAAGCTTCGATTTTGACCGCCAAAAGATAATAGGCAACTATATAGTAGATTTTTATTGCAGCAATTGTCAGGTCGTCATTGAGATAGATGGTAGCCAACATTCCGATCAGGCAGAATATGATGAAAACAGAGATCAGTATCTGAATTCTCTGGGGCTGACTGTCATAAGAATTCCGGCATCAGAAGTGTTATATCGTATGAAGGGGGTGATGGATATGTTATATGAACATCCGGAGCTTAGGGAGAGGAAGTAGCCAGCTCGGCTTTTGTACGGCAGTTGATGGAGACGTAAGTAACCACCCCGGCCTTCGGCCACCCCTCCAAGGGAGGGGAAGTTTTTTGATTATTACCTTGAAAAGATAATAGGCAACTATATAGTAGATTTTTATTGCAGCAATTGTCAGGTCGTCATTGAGATAGATGGTAGCCAACATTCCGATCAGGCAGAATATGATGAAAACAGAGATCAGTATCTGAATTCTCTGGGGCTGACTGTCATAAGAATTCCGGCATCAGAAGTGTTATATCGTATGAAGGGGGTGATGGATATGTTATATGAACATCCGGAGCTTAGGGAGAGGAAGTAGCCAGCGGGGCGTTTGTACGGCAGTTGATGGAGACGTAAGTAACCACCCCGGCCTTCGGCCACCCCTCCAAGGGAGGGGAAGTTTTTTGATTATTACCTTGAAAAGATAATAGGGAACTATATAGTAGATTTTTATTGCAGCAATTGTCAGGTCGTCATTGAGATAGATGGTAGCCAACATTCCGATCAGGCAGAATATGATTTAAACAGAGATCAGTATCTGAATTCTCTGGGGCTGATTGTCATAAGAATTCCGGCATCCGACGTGTTATATCATATGAAGGGGGTGATGAATATGTTATATGAACATCCGGAGCTTAGGGAGAGGAAGTAGCCAGCGGGGCGTTTGTACGGCAGTCGATGGGAGCGTAAGTAACCACCTCGGCGTTTGTACGGCAGTTGATGGAGACGTAAGTAACCACCCCGGCCTTCGGCCACCCCTCCAAGGGAGGGGAATTGTCTGCGCTGGCCTTTTGCCTCCGAATCGTCGGTAACCGCAACGCATCAGATCATTGGTGTCTACTGTCCAATATCATTTATAGAGGGAGCAATATATGCAGTGAACCCATGTTTGTTAATGATTGAATCCCTATAGCTTAATGCATATCGCCTAAGGCTGTAAAATAATCCACTCCACAAGTTCTCGGTCTGATCCCCTTTCCCCATCGCCCAGAAAAGCCAAAGCCCCTAAAATCTTTCGATTTCAGGGGCTTTTGTACCCAGAGCCGGAGTCGAACCGGCACGAGTTACCTCATTGGTGTTTGAGACCAACGCGTCTACCAATTCCGCCATCTGGGCATTGATCCTCTTTGTTGGGAGTGCAAAAGTATATATAATTTTAGACTTGTCAAGGCTTTTCTAAAAATAAATCGAAGAAAATTTTTGGCAGATATTCTAAGTGTTTGAAAATGAATTCAAAGTGACGAAAACTTTTTTTTGCCAAAATAAACTGCCCGATATTATTCGTAGCGTAGGGCTTCTATAGGGTCGAGCCTAGAGGCTTTAATGGCTGGATAGATCCCCGAAAGTACGCCTACAGCCACACAAATGGCGATTCCCATGGCCATCCAGACCCAGGGGATTACAAAGGAGCTGTCGCTGCTGATGCTGTTGGAGATGATATTGCCTACGATAATACCCAAGAACAGTCCGCCGATGCCACCTATGATACAGACCACGATGGCTTCTATCAAAAACTGTAGGCGAATTACTTTAGGAGTAGCTCCTAAGGACTTGCGGATGCCGATCTCCCGAGTACGCTCGGTAACGGATACGAGCATAATGTTCATCAGGGCGATAGAAGCGCCCAGCAAGGTGATGATCCCGATTCCGAAGCCTCCCATGCGCAGGTAGCCAGTTATGTTTTCGAAGTCTTTGGCGATGGCGTCGGCTCTTTCTATGCTAAAGGAGTCGGCCTTGCCGAGCTCGTCGTTGCGAATGCGGCGCATCAGTCCACGAGCCTCTTCAACAATAAATTCCCCATCGGTAATATTAGGTGCCGAAGCCGTAATATTATAGGTAAGGGCGCGGTTAGCGGCAAGGCCCCGACCGTTGTCGAGGGGGATCAGGATGACCCGATCGCTATTATTATTACCTCCCAGGGAGCCCTTTTTCTCTAAAACGCCCACCACGGTATATTTAGCGCCCATAAAGGTGATGGATTTATTGACGGGGCTAAGGTCGCCGAAGAGCGTTCGGGCTACCTCCTGTCCAAGTACGGCTACGTTAAGTGCGTTCTCAAGGTCATTCTTATTGATATTCCTTCCAAAATCTATTTTATAGCCATTAATGGCTAAGTATTGTTCATCGGAGCCAATGACGGTAGTATTGGGGTTGGTCTTTACCGATCCGTTGTTGGCCTGTACTGCCCCGCCTATAGCCGCCGACAGGGAGACCATGGCCTGGTAGTCGTTGCGAAAATGGTCGGCAAACTGAGTAGCCTCCCTATAGGTGATGGCCGGAAACAATTTTTCACGCCTGCCGCCAGAGCGTCCACGGTTGTTAACCGTGTTCTGAACGGTAAAGGTATTGGCTCCTAAATCGGCAAAGCTGCTATCTACCGAACTTTGAATGCCATCGATGGCCGTTAATATACCTACCAAGGAGGTGATACCTATGGCTATGATTAGGGCGGTAAGGACCGTTCGGAGCAAGTTCGACTGAATAGAGCGAAGGCCCTCCTCCACATTTTCTTTAAGGCGCATGTTTCAAATATTTATAAGCTTGAAAACGATACGGTTTTTTTTAGTTCAGCAGGAGGCGTTGGATAGATGGATGATCTCCTATTTTGCACCCTTAGGTTACTCAAAATTCAATCAATTGACAAATCCATTTGCGTCATGCACCAATAATGGCCATATTACGTTTTATTACAGGATCGTGACAAAGAAGTCCCTCGGTGAGACGAGATTTGCGGTGCCTATTTTACGCGTTCCTAACTAAAAACTATCCCTTCGTTTTTTATTTTGTAAAGCTGCACATGATACCTGAAAGATTCAAACCGATGAAGCGCTTCTTTATTCCGCTTATCATTTTTATTGGCATATCGGCTAGTAGTTTCGCCAATCGGATCATGATTCCGATGGATGAGACCCAAAAAAACCATCTCAAAGCATACGGTATTTCGTTTTGGGTCCTAAAGACCTACGATCAGGAAATTGACTGGCTTCTCAACTATCGGGGGGGGAGTTTTATGATGCCCTATAACCAGCGATTCGCTTCCGAAATGACCATCCGTGGGGTGAGTTTCGAGGTGATCTCGGAGGGAGACGCGGCCTCTATTTTAGATCAGATCAGTGCACCAGATGTCAATATGGATGCTGTAAAGCTTCAGAAAGCCCCGCGTATTGCGGTGTATTCGCCCAAGTCGAAGCTTCCTTGGGACGATGCCGTTACTTTGGTGCTTACCTATGCCGAAATCCCTTACGACGTAGTATATGACAGCGAGGTCTTGGAAACGAAACTCCCAGAATACGACTGGCTACACTTGCACCATGAAGACTTTACAGGACAGTATGGTAAGTTTTTTCTATATAAGGATTACCCCTGGTACCGCGAACAAAAGAGTGCCGCCGAACAGACGGCCCAAAAGTTTGATTTTGACAATGTACCGCAGATGAAGCTAGCCGTAGCTAAAAAGATCGCTCAGTTTGTGGCAGGAGGGGGATATATGTTTGCTATGTGCAACGCCACTGACACCTTCGACGTGGCCTTGGCCGCCGATGGAGTGGATATTGTAGAGAGCATGTACGATGGCACCCCAGCCGACCCTGACGCCAATAACAAGCTTAACTACGACAATACTTTCGCTTTTAGAAATTTCAGAACCATTCCATATCCTTATGAGATTGAATTTTCGGATATAGACAACCAACCTGAACAACGAGGCCTGAAGGAGAATAACGATTTTTTTAGTCTATTTCAGTTCTCTGCCAAATGGGACCCCGTACCCAGCATGCTGACGCAGAACCATCAATCTATTATCAAGGGCTTCCTAGGGCAGACGACCGCCTTCAAGAATCAGTATGTTAAGCCAGAAGTGGTGGTATTGGCCGAAAATAAGGCGGCAGGAGAGGCCAGATACATTCATAGTACCTATGGAAAGGGCTTTTTTACGTTCTATGGAGGTCACGACCCCGAGGATTACCAGCACCGGGTCGGAGAGGAACCCACCGATCTTAACTTACATCCCAATTCGGCAGGCTACCGACTTATACTCAATAATGTACTGTTTCCAGCTGCTAAGAAGAAGAAATTGAAAACCTAAGAGGCCGGCGTGTTTAGGATCCATGCTTTGTGTACATCGCCCTGTTGTCGGTAAAAATTGTAAAGGGTAGTCATATCCTCGGAGGAGTCGGTACCTGGATAGAGTGGTGCGCTAAGCACCACCCGTTTTTTGGAATGACTGAAAGAAACTAGAATGATGGGTACCTGCGCTCCTTTGGCCATGTAGTAAAAGCCTGTCTTTAGCTTTTCGACGTCACTGCGGGTACCTTCAGGGGCCAATGAGAGGTGAATAGACTCTTGGCTATTGATGAGACTTACCACAGCGTCGACTAGGTTAGTCGTTTTATTGCGTTCAACGGGATATCCGCCCATCCACCTGAAAAACCATCCCGAATACCAATTGAAAAGTTCTTTTTTGGCCAAAAAGCCGATGTCCATTCCAAGGGTAGCCCTCACCCCCAAGCCAACGAAAAAGTCGTAATTAGAGCTGTGTGGAGCCACCACCCAAATCGCCTTTTTGAGTCCAATGGGCCTGGGACCTTCAATACGCCAGCCCGCCCATTGGAAGAGCTTAGCAATCAGTTTGGAGGCCATAGGGAAGTTTTAGTTTAGAGCACTATAAATGGTTTTGGGCTAAAAGATAAGACAAATATGATTAAAGCCAATATCCCCAGAATGATTCGGGGTTTATTTAGGGGCTCATCCTCGGGAGTTTCGGGGTGCTTCACGCCGAGGAATCTTCCTAGTAAAAATATAAAGGGTAAGAAACCAGAGTAGCCTTCTATATGTGGTAAGAAGTATGTGGTGCCGAGCTGAGCTACAACGACAATCAGGCTTATCATAACGGCCGTAGAAGGGCTGTCGCTCATGCCACGGAAACATATGAAAAGGAAATATGCGTATAAGAACAGATAGAACAATTGTTCGTAAAAAATTTGATCGCTTCCTATGGCGAAGTTTTCTACGCGAAAAACACCTAAGCCTCCATAAAATGCAAAGATGATGTACAGCGCAGGAGCTACTATATCAAATTTCTTTTTACCGATCATTCCATACAAGATATGCCCTCCGTCGAGCTGCCCAATGGGTATTAGGTTGAGAGAGGTGAAAAACAGGGCTAGATATCCGGCGAAGAGGTATGGATAATGAATGATCTCATAGTCATGCGGCAATAAGCTAGGGTCGGCAACATAGGTTTTAAAGAACCAAAATAGGATGTTATCGCCTAGGGCCAGATTTCCTGCGGCATTTTCATAGGCAAACTGCGAGTAGTTGAGTCCAAATCGGGTATATTCCGGGTGAATGGTAAAAATATATTCGGCAGGCGGGAGGTGTGTGAAGCCATACCATAAAACGGCTATGGCTACTATAAAGCCAGCCAAAGGGCCAGCAATACCGATATCGAAGAATTTGAGGCGGGAACGAACCACGGAAGTGATTCTGATAAACGCCCCCATGGTTCCGATACTCTGAGTAATACCAAACCATAAAGGGATATAATACGGCAGGGTGACTTTCACCTTATGGGCTTTGGCAACGAAAAAATGTCCAAATTCATGAACCGTAAGGATCAACAGGAAGGGGATTGAAAACTGAAAACCCGCTACAAATTCGGCCCAGCCCATGGCTTTAGAAGTTACCTCGGTGGTCTGTTCGGAGCTAGCTCCCGACAGGAAGCCAAAGGCTTCATAGACGAAGCCAAATATATTGCCAAACATCCACTCGGCACCAGCCATGGTGGTGGTGATGACGGTAAGGACGAATAATAGGGCCTGGATGAAATAAGTACGGGTGTTAGACTGCATAGTCTTCGAGGTATTCGAGAATCGTAGTAGGTTTTTGAACATGAATGGTCTGAAGGCCTATTTGGGCTGCCGCGGCAATATTATCGCCGTTGTCGTCCAAAAAGAGCGTCTCATCGGCCCGGATCTCCGCTTGGCTCAGTACCCCATGATAGATATTCGGATCGGGTTTCATCATCCCCATTTCATAGGATACGAATACTTTCTCGAAGAGTTGATCTAAGGACGTAATACCCGTAGCCTGATGTAGTATTTTGTTAACCTGGGTGATGTGGATGGAGCTGGTGTTGCTCAGCAGAAATAGTCGGTACTTAGTACTCAGCGCTTTTAGTAATTCTATGCGCTCCACCGGGATGTCGAGTAAGAGGCTATTCCATGCCTGGTCTATGTGCTGGTCTTCCCAATGTTCCTGTTTTAGGATGGTGCGCACCGTGTTCCTGAATTCTACCTCCGAAAGCTGACCTGTTTCAAATTTACGAAACAGGTCATGTTGTTTTACCAAGGCATGAATTTCATCAAGGTCTATTCCACTTAGTTCTGCAAAGGCCTGAAAGGCGATGGGGACGTCGATGTTGATGATCACATCGCCTAAGTCGAAGAGCAGATTTTTTATAGATTCGTTTTTCATGTATGGAGGATACTTACGGAGAAATGGAAGAAAACGGATGGGTTATTCTATCACTACACCCATGGCGCAGAACTTTTCAATACGTTCGTCAATCCTAGTTTGAGCGTCTATTTTATTAAGATCCGCAATATTTTCAAGTATGGCATTTTTAACTTCGTTGGCCATCCAAGCATGGTCCAGATGGGCACCTCCCAGTGGTTCGCCAATAATGCCATCGATAAGCTTGTTTTGCTTCATATCTTTGGCCGTTATTTTCATGGCTTCTGCCGCTTGCTCCTTATAATCCCAACTACGCCATAGAATAGCCGAACAGTTTTCGGGGGATATTACCGAGTACCAGGTGTTTTCCAACATCAGCACCTTGTCGCCAATGGCCAAGCCCAAGGCTCCACCAGAGGCGCCTTCGCCAATAATAATGCAGATTACCGGTACTTTCAGCATAAACATCTCCTTCAAGTTCCGGGCGATGGCTTCCCCTTGTCCGCGTTCTTCGGCTTCCATCCCAGGGAAGGCCCCAGGCGTATCGATCAAAGTGACTATGGGTTTATTGAATTTCTCTGCCATTTTCATCAGACGGAGCGCCTTGCGGTACCCTTCGGGGTTAGGCATTCCAAAGTTGCGATATTGGCGTTGCTTGGTGTTACGTCCTTTTTGCTGGCCAATCAGCATAAATGACTGACCGTTTACGTTGGCCCATCCTCCTATAATAGCCGGATCGTCCCGTACTTGTCGGTCCCCGTGAAGTTCAATGAATTCATCACAAATCTGCTGGATATAGTCGAGGGTATAGGGGCGGTCGGGGTGCCTAGAAAGCTGCACCCGTTGCCAACTGGTCAGGTTTTCGAATATCTCTTTCCTTAATTTTGTGATATTATTTTCTAAAAGCACGATGGCGTCAGAAACGTCTACATTATTGTTTTTGGCCAAAACTTTCATTTCTTCAAGCTTTTTTTCCAGCTCAGCCATCGGTTTTTCAAAATCGAGGTATGTTCTCATTGTTTTTATTTACTTCGTAATAGGAGAAAAACTACAGTTCGTATTGTTGACCCCGCATGGGCATCTCTACGTCTTGGTAGCCTAATTTGTTGATTATCAGTTGCAATTCTGTCATACTTTGCTTTTCACCATGAACCAAGAATACCTTCTTAACTTTTTCTGGGTCCTGTATTTTGACAAATTTAACTAAATCATTTTGATCTCCATGCCCGCTAAAGACATCAATTTTCTCAATGCCGGCCATCACTGGGAGTTGTTTGCCTCTAATGGTAATATTATCCTGCCCATTGATGAGCCTCCAGCCCAAGGTTCCTTCGGAGGCATAGCCTACCATTAGGATGGTAGCATAAGGGTTCCCAATATTCGCCTCTACATGATGTTCTATACGGCCACCTTGTACCATTCCTGAAGAAGAAATGATAATACATGGCTCGTTGTAGTTCGATATGGCCCGGCTGGCCTCGGCGTTTTCGAGGTAAATCAGATTGTCAAAATCGAAGAGCATGCCATTGTCTTCTTGGAATTTTTTGGCTTTTTTGTTGAGGAGCCTACCAAACCGTTCATAGACCTTCGTGCTACTATAGGCCAAGGGGCTGTCGGAGAATACCTTAATACTCGGAAAGCTATTTTCTTGGTATATCTTATTGAGGGTGTACAACAGGGCCTGGGTACGCCCCACCGAAAAAGAGGGGATGATGAGTCGGCCGGGCGTGTCTATGCAGGTTCGGCGTATCACCTTCGCTAGGGCTTCCTCAGGGGCTTCATGGTTTTCGTGTAGCCTATTCCCGTAGGTGCTCTCACAGACCAGATAGTCTACTTCCGGAATCTCTTGTGGGTCGAGCAATAGGGGATAGTCGGACCGACCAATATCGCCCGAAAATGCGATGCGCTTGCGGACGCCATCCTCTGTCACTTCCACCACGATATGCGCGGCTCCAAGAAGGTGCCCCGCCGGATAAAAAGTGATCGAAACATGGTCGGCAATGCGGTAGCGCTGCCCAAAAGATACCGGGACGAAGTTCTCCATCGCCTCTATGACATTCTTTTCTACGAAATAGTCTTTAGGGATTTCTCTCTTTCCCTTCGATTTTCGCTTTCCGCTGCCATTTCTTGCATTAAGTCTTTTCTGATGTAAATTGGCCGCGTCCTTCAGTAAAAGGGCCGTCAGGGCCATAGTAGGTTCCGTACATACCACTCTGCCTTCGAAACCCTCCTTATATAGATTGGGGATGTTTCCCGAGTGGTCGATGTGCGCGTGAGTGAGTAAAACGGTATTAATCATGCTAGCCTCGAAAGGGAACACACTTTTTTGTTCGTCGTACCGTGCCTTTCTATCCTTCTCCTCCAAATCAAAATCTGAGCCACAATCTACGAGTATCCGGTAGTCGTCTGTTTCCAACAGAAACATGCTTCCTGTAACTTGCTGTGCAGCTCCCCAAAATGTCAATTTCATATAAATAATTGGGTGAATAACTATAGGTTGGGTCGAATCTGTCAACCTCCATTTAATGTCTTTATTGTTTGATGGAGTCCTATTATCGAAACAATATACTCCCCTCAACATCGCAGTTACACCCGAAATGTTCGATGACCAAGTCGGCCTAATTTAGTACAAAGCGGGTACTTTGATCTGCAAAAGTATCAAAAAACCGTTGGAGTCGTTCCAAATACTTTTTTGTTTCCTGCCGTCTTAATACATTTAGGCCAAACACAGATCGGCAATAGAGAGGATATGAAGCATATATTCAGTTTGTTATTATTTTTTACTTGGGCCGATTTGCGGTCACAAAACTTAGATTCAGTTGCGATAGCAACGTTTTCAGACGCCGTTGCCAACTTGGCTAATAGTGAAATGTTGCGACATGGATCCCTAGCGATCCAAATTAAGGACGTCAAAACGAAAAGCAAAATTTTTTCCCTGCATCAAGAGCGTAGCTTGCCCTCGGCTTCTATACTCAAATTGGTCACTACAGCCTCAGTAATGTCGGTCTTAGGCCCACAGTACCGCTTTGAAACCAAGCTGAGCTATACAGGAACGGTTCGGTCCGATACCTTATTTGGCGATATCTGGATCCATGGAGGTGGGGACCCATCCTTGGGAAGCGATCGATTTGCCGACTATCCCGACCAGCAGGGCATATTCCTCCGCTGGGCTGCTGCCATCAAAGGAAAGGGGATTAAACATATTAAGGGAAATATTTTGGTCGATACCGGTTTTTACGATGGCCTCCCCCAAGTGGAATCGTGGATATGGGGGGATATCGGCAACGCTTATGGGGCCGGAGTTTTTAGCCTAAACATCAATGAAAATAAATTTTTAGCCCAGTTTAGCCCTGGAAGTGAGGTCGGCGATGCGGTGGCGTTTAATGGAACAAAACCGAGTTTACCTTATATGCAGTTCGATAACTTATTGCAAACGGGAGAGCGGGGTTCGGGCGATCAGTCCATATTCTATAGCTCCCCTTTAGGCAACACGGTACAGTTTACCGGAACCATCCCGACGGGCTACCGGCAGTTTACGGTAAAGGGGGCTATCCCCAACCCTCCCTATTTTGCCCAATATGGATTAAAAGAAACCTTGGAACTTCAGGGGATTGGGGTGGATCAACAGAAACTAGTGCTAAATGGAGCGGGTGGGAGTCTGGATCGGTATGTATCGCCCCCTTTGCAAGATCTTTGCCGCGAAACGAACTATTGGAGCATCAATTTGTATGCAGATAGCTTCTTAAAGTTATTCGGCAAACAGTTTGCAGGAAAATCGGATTTTGAATCTTCTACCGAATTAATGCGGAAATACTGGACGGCTAAGGGAGCCGATATGCGAGGGTTTGGCGTAAAGGACGGGAGTGGGTTATCACCCTCGGGTTTCGTTACCGTACAAAACATGACTGAAGTATTGTCTGCCATGTATAAAGACAAGGCATTTGAGTCCTATTATAGGGGTTTGGCCGTGATGGGACAGTCGGGGACGGTGAGGCGATATGGAAAAAAAACGAGGGCAGAGGGGAATGTTAGGGCCAAAAGTGGCTCATTTGAAGGCACCCGATCCTATGCCGGGTATGCTACCACCCGGTCGGGTCAGTTGTTGAGTTTTGCCATTATTGCCCATCGATATTTGCCAGACACTGAAAAAGAAATTACCAAAGAGCTAGTAACGCTTATGGAGCTCATGGCCAATTTCTAATACAACCATAATATGATTATGAAGATAGAACAGCCCAACATCGAGATCAGGGAGGTTAATGCCGACCAGGTAATGGACATAAGGCATAGTGAGCTATGGCCCGATAGGCCCAGGGACTTTGTCCGAATCCCAGACGACGCCCTAGGGGTGCATTTTGGCCTGTATATAGAAGGCCAATTGGTATCCGTAATTTCGCTCTTTAGTGCGGAGTCTTCCCTGCGGTTTCGCAAGTTTGCCACCCTGGCCGATTTCCGGCGTCGGGGTTTAGGTACCTTATTAATGCAGGAAGTACTGGAGTATGCCAAGGCTACCGGTCACAGCCGCATCTGGTGCGATGCACGTGCCGATGCCTTAGCATTTTATAAACGTTTTCAATTTCAGGAATTTGGGGAACCCTTTTTCAAAGGGGAAATACCCTACCGAAAAATTGAGAAATGGATCTGAAAGGATTTCAGGACCTACTTAAGGCTAACGATCGTGACCCCGGCACCTCCTCGGTCGGGGTGCTCGTCGCGCATTCCTTTTACCTGATTATAGCCGCGCAAATGGTTTCGAATTAGGGTACGCAGGATACCGTCGCCTTTACCGTGGACGACTCGTAGCTCGTCGTATCCCAGCATGATGGCATTATCCATAAACTGGTCTACGACCCCTAAGGACTCTTCACCGCGCTTGCCTCGTATATCCAGATTAAAACTAAAGTTCATCATCCGCTCATTCAGATCAATACCCTTAGAGCTAGCCTTTACTTCTTTTTCGCCGGTAGCGGCTTTATACGTCTTTTTGGATACTTTTTCCAGCCGGTTCAATTTGACAGTCGACTTCAGGTCTCCAATCCTAATCTCTATGTCTTTTCCCCTTAAGGCCAATACCTGGCCTATGGCCGTTTGGCCGGCTATTCGCACGTAGTCGCCCGTGCCAATGGCGCCAGGTTCTGGCTCATAGGTTTCTTCCACTGGGGCCGGTTCCACTATTTTTTCGGGCTTAAGCTGACTTTGGTTAAATTGTTCGATCTTAGCCCTTATCGCCTTTGTCTGTTCCTTTTCGGCTTTGTTTTCTTTTATTTCCCTGATGGTATTCTCTATAAGCTGATTGGCGTCACTGAGCAGCATCTTGGCTTTTGCCTTGGCTTCATTGACGAGTTTTTTCTCATTGAGTTCCAGTTTTGACTTCAAGGATTTGTATTCGGCCAACTGTTGGGTGAGCTTCCTTTCCTTAATGCCGAGGGAGGTGTTCTTTTCTGCGAATACTTTTCGCTCTATATCCAGTTCTTTGAGCAGCTTTTCGAAACTCACTTGCTGGGTGCCTAGCTTTTCTTTCGCTTTTGCGATCACCCCCTTGGGAAGCCCTATTTTGGTGGCAATCTCAAAGGCAAAGGAGCTGCCCGGTCTGCCGATTTCCAATTGATAAATAGGCTCCAGGTTCTCTCCATCGAAGCGCATGGCTCCGTTAATCAGTCCGCTGGTTTTGTCGGCCAGTACTTTTAAGTTGGTATAATGGGTATTAATCATCCCATAAGCTCCCGATTTGGTGAGGTCCTCTAAGATAGCCTCGGCTATGGCCCCGCCGAGGCCTGGCTCGGTCCCTGTTCCAAATTCGTCGATCAGGAATATGGTCCGTTTATTGGCCATCGCCAAAAAATGACGCATATTAGTGAGGTGGGAGCTATAGGTACTTAGGTCGTTTTCCAGGGACTGTTCATCACCAATATCTATAAAAATATTTTGGAAAAAACCCATCGTGCTGTCTTCCCGTAAGGGCACCAGCAATCCACATTGAAACATATACTGAATCAACCCAACCGTTTTGAGGGCCACGGATTTTCCACCGGCATTGGGTCCAGAGACGATCAGAATTCTATTGTTTTCGTCGAGGGTGATGTCTAGGGGGATGACTGGCTTCCCGCTACCTTTAAATGACATAAAAAGGATGGGATGACGCGCCTGTTGCCATTCTACTACTTGCTTGTTTACAAAGGTCGGGTTGATGGCCGATAGCTCTTGAGCCAGCCTTGCCTTAGCCCTGAGGAAATCCAGTAGTCCCAGAAAATGATAGGCCTTCAGCAGGTCTGGTACATAGGGGCGGATCTGGTCGGTGAGCTCAAGGAGTATCCGGTTCACTTCGCGGCGTTCTTCATATTCCAGTTCGCGAATCTCGTTATTGGTCTCAAAAATCTCCGTAGGTTCAATAAACACCGTTTGTCCCGTCGAGGACTCGTCATGGATAAAACCCTTCAGTTTTCTTTTATGCTCGGCGACTAAAGGAATGACCATCCTGCCATTTCTGACCGTTAGGGAGACTTCTTCGCCTATCCATCCTTGTTGTTTGGCATTTCGAAGGATACTATCCAGTCTTTTGCGTATACCTGCTTGTTCAGAGAGGAGTCTTCTTCTAATGCGGCCGAGTTCGGTGGAGGCCGAGTCTTTTACCTGACCTCTATCATCGAATATGCGTTCTATCGCATCGGTCACGTGGCGATCGACAGAGATGGAGCTGGCATAATCCCTCAGTAAAGGAAAGGTCTCTGGTTCTTGGTTGTTAAAAAACTTCAAGCATAGATTAATGGTGTTCAAGGAGGCCTTCAGGTCCGAAAACGCTTCTTGGCTCAGCTGCATGCCGGCAATAGAGGCCTGGCGTAGGTGAGGGGTAGCATCCAGATAATTCTGTGAAGGGAAGTTTTCTCCCCGCTCCAGAATGTCCTTCATTTCGGCCGTCTGGCTCACCAGCTTTTCGACCATGCTGAATTTGTCCGAAAATTTTATTCTTTCTACATAATATTGCCCTAGTGGACTTATGCAGGCCTCGTGTAGCCAGGCTCTTAATTTATCGAAACCCAGTTTTTGTTCTAATGTTTTTGGATAGAGCATTTTATATATTACCGACTCCTAGTCCCCATAGCCACGGGGAGCTCTCGTCTTTGGAATAGTCAAGAATTTAGAATAGTGAGGAGAATTCTGTTTTTAAGCGTTTAAGCGCTTCTACCGGAGGATCATTGGGCATTTCGGCAACCATCGCAATTATTTTTTTTGCCAAAAGGGTAGGCGCCTCCTCCGGCGATACCTCACTGGCCGACTTATTGATAATAGTCACTATTTCGTTCATCGCATTATTAATTTCCTCCCAAGTCCCTATGGAAAGGTATAGCTGTTGGGCTATGTTATGGTTGTATTCTTCCCTTATTTCGCTTAGGAGCGTCTGTTGAAGCTGTAATGCCGAATGGGTATTTGGAACTACCCTGAGCAATAGCTGGTTAGGTGTTATTCGTTCCAAAAATAAACACATGCGTTCGTAGGCCTGAATACGAAGGGGCAATATGGTTTCTACCTGCTTCTGTCTTTTATCTTCCCGCTGCCTTAGCAACATTTGTTGGATAAGGTTGTCGGCTATTCGATAAAGACCGTACATCAGGACAACACTGATCAGTAGGTAGGAAATGGGTTCAATATAATGGATCATGGGGGACAATTTTTTACAAAAATAGAGGGTTCCTTTCAAATAAGAAGGGAAAACTCAAAAAGCTATGACCAAAAATCTAAGACACTGCTCGCATCTAAGACCCTTCCAGGCGGTTACTTCGCCTTAGTAAAGGGAAAGTTGGGCCTCAAAAGGTAGTGTTCCCTACCAAAGGCATCATTTTTATCCTTAGTTTTGTCTATTGAAAAATAGTTATCATCTACGATGCAGCCACCAATCACAATCACCTCTCGCGCCCAGAACGAAATCACGTCCACACTTAAAGCAAATAAAATTCCTGATGAATATGGCTTACGCGTGGGGATAAAAGGTGGGGCCTGTAGTGGATCCATCGTTTTGGGCTTCGACACCCGCTCTTCGGACGATTTGGAATATGCTATTGACGGAATCAGGGTCTTTATCGACAAAAAGCACCTAATGTATGTATTAGGTGTTTCTGTGGACTATGAGGAAGGGTTGAACGGAAGCGGTTATACGGTTTCAACCCTTGAAAAACAACCTAATACGGCCAATTAATCGTCTATAGTGACATGCTTCCAGTTTTCGCCAGAGCGTATCCGGTTAAGCTGCGTATGGGTGATGCCAAACTGTTTGGCTATCATCTTTAATCGATTATTATCGTTTTTAAGGAGTTTCTTGATGATTTTTACCTTGCTTTCGGTCAATTTATAGTTTTTGGTCCGTTTGGGGATCACCCGATTGATAAAAGCGGGATTTTCCTTATTATGCTCAATCATTTCCGCCTTAGTAACCCATTTCAGGTTTTCGTAATAATTGTTTTGTTTTTCAAAATCTTTGTGGACTACAAAAGTGTGATTCTCCGTCTCTTTGTCCACAAAATGTTCGGCCACTAGTTTGTGCACATACCGATTAATGGTTTTTCCGCCACTAGCTCTAATGTTTAGGGATCGGTAGCCTTGTATCACCGAGCCTTTAATGATGCTCCCATCTTTGGGATTGTTCTGAAAACTTTTTAACCGACCATAATTAGAAATTTCATAATGGGGCGGGTTTTCCACGTCACCAAAATCAATTTTCTTCCATTTCTCGTTCCAGAAGCTTCTATTTAAGTTTGATTCGTTCATTTCTTACACTTGTTTTCTGATTAGATCTTAATTTTTACTAAAAGTTACGTGAGCCTTCATCGTGAACTTTTAGAGATGTGTTTTTTGTAATTAGTATATCCTATTTATTTATATGCTATGAAACCAACCTTAATTATTGGTGCCACCTCAAACCCAAGCCGGTACGCCTACGTGGCAGCACAAAGATTAAAATCTCATGCCCACCCTATATTTCTTATTGGACGTGAAAAGGCCACCCTATTTGGTGAAACAATTCATGCGACCAAAATTCAATTTGGAAACGTAGACACCGTTACACTTTATATAAATCCTTCCAGACAATTAGAATATTATGAGTACATTATTTCGTTAAACCCTAAACGTGTCATTTTTAATCCTGGTACTGAAAACAAGGAGTTTCAACAGTTATTAATGGCTAAAAATATCGTACCAGTAGAAGCCTGTACGTTGGTAATGTTAGCCACCGGGCAATTTTAATAGTGGTGAGGAGAGTGAATTTTTAATAATAACAGGAATGGAATCGGATTAATTTCATTCCTGTTAAAATTTGATGGTATTCTTACCATTGAATGAGGGCTGAGGCCCACGTAAAGCCGCTGCCAAAGGCCGCCAGGCAAATCACATCGCCATCGTTAAGCTTCCCATCTTCCCAAGCTTCGGTAAGGGCAATGGGAATAGAGGCTGCCGTGGTATTGCCAAATCGTTGGATATTATTGATGACCTGTTCGGAATGCAAGCCCATTTGTTGACGAACATATTCGCTTATGCGGATATTGGCTTGGTGAGGAACCAACAAACTGAGGTCTTTATGGGACATTCCGTTGGCGTCCAAGGCCTCATTGATAACTTCTCCAAAGCGCTGAATGGCATGTTTAAAGACCGTGTTGCCATTCATATGCACATTAAACCCTCCCGCTTCCAATAGTTCTTTGGTAACGGGGCGGTCTGGACGGCTACTGCCTGGGTCGCGTACGTACAGCTCCTCGGCATAGCGGCCATCGGCATGCAGATGCGTAGAGATAATCCGATGTTCTGGGTCACTGCTGGCCTGTAGCACGGCTGCTCCGGCACCATCGCCAAAGATCACCGCAGTGGATCGCCCGGCGGTACTTTTGTCGATCCAGGAGGATTGTATCTCTGAACCTACCACCAAGACGGTTTTATACAACCCCGACTTAATGTACTGGTCGGCTAGGGATAGGGCATACACGAATCCAGAGCACTGTTGCCGAATATCGAATACGGGTATCGACTCTAGGCCAAGCTCCCTTTGCATCAAGAAGGCCGACCCAGGGAAAAAGTAATCCGGAGTTATAGTAGCATATACGATCATATCCACCTCCGAGGGCTCTAGTCCGGCACGTTCCAGTGCCTGGCGCGAGGCCGCCGTTGCCATACTCGAATTGGTGTCCTTGCCGTATTCAAAATACCTTCTTTCGCGTATTCCCGTTCTTTCTTGGATCCACTCATCGGTGGTATCCATTATTTTTGTAAGGTCTTGATTGGTAACGATTTGGTCCGGTACATAATAACCCAGCCCGGTGATACGCGAAAATGTCATATTAATAATTTAAAGTCTGCTTATTCTTCTTCTCTTATACCAGTTTTAAGGTATAGGTAAACTCTTCCATGATCAGATTGGCTAGCAATTTCTGACAAGCCGTCTTCACGATTTCATCCGCTTGTTCCTGTGTCTCTGTCTCCAAGGATAAAGTAACATGCTTGCCTATGCGAACATCGTTTACCTGGTCGATCTCCAGGTTATGTAAGCCCAGCATAACTGCCTTACCCTGTGGGTCAAGGATTTCTTTAATGGGCATGATGTCTATTTCAGCAATAAATTTCATATTTAAAAAGGTATAATGATACAAAAAATCTATTAAAAAGTATAATTAATTAAAGTTTAGGCGGGGTTTTATAGTTAAAAGTATTTTGCCTACTCTAAATAATGCGCAAAAATGCAATAAAAACTCTTTGATACCAATGGATTAATTTTTTTTAATTGTATTGTTCCAAAGAGAAAGTAGCAAATAGTATAGAATAATAATGGGAATGGCCTGCACCTGCAGCAGGATCAATAATAGGGCCGAGCCGCCTATTAAAAGATACCTGGCCTGATTGGTGCTCCATCCGAATGATTTGAATTTAAGGGCTATAAGTGGTATTTCGGCTACCAATAAATAAGACATCAAACCGGTAAATAAGAGCAGGTTTCTGGTGTTTAGGATAAACGCGCTAACTTCAGGTGATGCCGATTCAAGAATAATGGGAAGCGAGGCTATCAATATTCCATTGGCTGGAGTAGGCAGCCCTATAAAACCTTGGCTTTGGCGCGGGTCGTTATTGAACTTGGCCAGCCGCAGGGCTGAGAAGATCGCAATGGTAAAGGCTGGGTAGGCCATCCATATATCCCGTAATTCGGGGATGCTCTTCATGAGTAATTGAAAGACAATGATAGATGGTAGCAGCCCAAAAGTGACCATGTCGGCCAGGGAGTCCAGATCGCGCCCGATAGGGGAGCTAACTCCCAAAAGACGCGCAGCAAAGCCGTCAAAAAAATCAAAAATGAGCGCTAAAGCAATTAGTACACAGGATAGCAGCAAATTGCCATGAAAGGCCTCGACGACGCCTATGCATCCACAAAGTAAATTGCTACAGGTTAAGGCATTGGGTATATGCTTTCTGATCATTAGAAACAAGGGGTGGAGTGGAGGTGAGGGCAGAAATTATTTTAAAAATGGATTGTGTTTTTTCTCGAAACCAATTGTAGTCGGTTCCATATGCCCGGCGTAAACGGTATAGTCGTCGGGGAGGGTAAAGAGTTGCTTTCTGATGCTCATTAACAGCGTGTTCATGTCGCCACCAGGCAGGTCGGTGCGTCCTATACTTTGCCTAAAGAGTACATCACCTCCTATTACCGTGTGGCTGGGATGATCTATAAAGGCCACGTGCCCAGGAGCATGCCCAGGTACAAAGCGTACCTCTAGGCGGGTATTACCAAAGGCTACTTCTTCGCCGATCTCCAGATATGCATCGATGGAAGGCTCATCGAATTGGGCGAAACCATAATTGGAGGCATAGGTCTTTACTGCCCTCAACAGGGGTTCATCGTCGCGATGAAGCAAAAATGGAATGTTGTATTTCGCCTTTACGGCCGCAACGCCCAGTACGTGGTCGATATGAGCATGGGTATTGATTATCTGTTGAGGTATTAGCTGGTGGTCGGTGATGAAACTATACAGCGTTTCAAACTCCTTTTTATCATAACATCCCGGATCCACTATAACGGCCTGCTGGGTCTCATCATAAAGAACATAGGTGTTTTCGCCAAAGGGGTTGAAAGTGAAAGATTGTATGGAAAGCATAAATATGGTATGGTTTATAGGGTCTTGTTATTCGATACTCGAACGAATATCGATCCTGAGCCTGTCAAAATAGAGACTGGTAATATCGGCATAGTCTGAGTCAACGGCTATCAATAGCCAGGTTTCCCCCGAGGAGTTGGTCATAAAGGATAGGGGAGTCGGTAAGCTACGCTCTACCAGATGATACTCCTTTAGGGCCAAACTATTCGAGATATCTCCTAGGATTTTGAATCGGTCGTTTTCCTGAGATGGCGCTCCCATATCGACATTGAGGCGATAGAATCCTTCCAGAGTGGCGGTGTCGGGGGCTACAGTAGAAGTTCCTGCCTTGAGATATACCATAGTAGCAGGCGACCCTTTGGTATTGACGCTATCGGCAAAAATATTGCTCGCCATGGTAAGGGCTACTGTTAACTCATAAGCCGCAGAGGGTTTTAGCCCACTTATCTTCTTGCTTAGGTACATGGTTGCTCCGTCTCCCAAATTAGTACAACTCAAATATAACCCATAGCTGGTAGTATCCAAAGGGGCGGGCAATAGGGCGGAGCCATTGCGCCACTTGATCAACGCCGTGTCGCTGTCGGTACGGTAATTGGCCAATCCGACTACCCAGTCGTCTTCGCTGGCATCGAACTCCGAGTCGATGGTCGTGATGGCCACTTTTTTTTCCTGTGACTCGCAGGCGGTCAAGAGGAGTAGTGCTAATAAAATTGATCCCCAAAATGCTTTGAGGTAGATGGTCGATTGATGCATGCTTAGTAGGTACTCAATAGGAATATGGTAGGTTGTTTATGGAGTTCGGGGACGTTTTTCTTCCAATCTTTTACCGCCATGGTTCGTATGAATTCGTCGGGTGCGGTAAGGTTGGAGGCGATACAAAGACGACTATTGGGAGCTGCCGTATCTAAAATGGCTGCCAATAATTGGTTATTTCGAAAGGGTGTTTCCATGAATATTTGTGTTTGGCCACGCTGTGCCGACTCTTTTTCGAGCTGTTTTATCACTGTTTTGCGTTCGGCCTTGTCGATGGGGAGGTATCCATGAAAGGCGAAAGATTGGCCATTCATGCCTGAGCCCATTAGGGCCAGTAGAATCGACGATGGCCCTACCAATGGTTTTACGGTGTAGCCCAATTGGTGAGCCATTTCTACGGCTACTGCGCCTGGATCGGCCACCCCAGGGCAGCCCGCTTCAGAAATAATTCCTGCCGAACCCTTTAGGTTTTGCAAACGTTCCCAGGTGATTTGTGAAGGTGTTTTTTTGTCTAGCTCCCAAAATTCTAATTGATCAATCACTTTTCCTAACCTCAAACTGCTGATAAAGCGCCTTGCCGTCCTTAGATTTTCGACGAAAAATATGTCAATATTTTTGATGACTTCGGATACTTCAGCTGGTAATACGCCGCTGGCGGTGTCGGCCGCTAGGACAGTTGGGATTAGGTATATGGTGGGTACGTTGGGTTGCATGTGGTGGTGATTCAAAAAAATAATAAGTCTCGATTTCCAACCATATTATTTGGAGGATGGTCTTCAATAAAAACGCAAAGTTAAGGCTATGAAAACAGTATTATATATATACTTGCTATTATTATTGGTATCAGGGTGTAAAAAGGAGGACGCAGCAACCGAACAATCGGTGCTCAACGTACTAGTTGGGCGATGGGAGTTAATAGAACAACAACAGGGGGTGTTGGGCAATGCCTCGTGGCGTCCCGTACAGGCAGCGGATAGGCAAGTGATAGCCTTTAGGCAGGATGGGGTCTTGTTGGACAGCACAGGCGTACCCTTATGCTGTACGGCACGAGCCTACATTATCAACGGGCAGCTTTTTAAAATAATCCCTGAAGAATCGCTTCTTGTCAATTCAAATTGTGATCTGGTAGATTGTACCTTCTGCGCCGTTTATGAGCTGGAGCTACAAGCCGAGGAGTTCACGATGACCCGCTGCAGTGGACCCAAGGAAAAATACCGCCGACTACCGTAATGGTGGCCAACGGTATTTTTCCTATTATTTTAAAATTCCGAGAAGTTCCTTTAAAAATTGTTGAGGTTGTTCAGCATGAATCCAATGGCCTGAGTGAGGTACAGTGATTACCTGTGCGGCCGGGAATTGTTGTTGGATGGCCGGGATATCTTCGTCCAAAATATAATCAGAATTTCCTCCTCTAATAAAGTAGGTAGGGGCCGTTACGACGGGGCCGGTGATGGCTTGGCCCACATTGGGCATGTCTTTGGTGAGAACCGGTAAGTTAAACCGCCAGGCGAAAGTATTCTCTTCGGTGCGGTATAGGTTTTTCAGTAAAAACTGCCGGACGCCCAGGTTCGATTCGTACTCGGCCAGCTGCCGGTCTGCATCTTGGCGATTATTCACAGAACTTAAGTCGATGTGATTGAGCCCCTCCAGTAAGCGTTGATGATGAATCGGGTACTGCTTAGGGCCGATATCGACCACCACTAGCTTGGACAGGCTCTCAGGATGCTGTACGGCATATTGCATGACCGTTTTTCCGCCCATGGAATGACCTATCAATATTGGTTTTACCAGATTATGATCCGTAATAAATGTGTTCAGGTCGTCGGCAAAGCTCTTATAATCCATGGAGTCTCGATGCGGAGATCGGCCATGGTTGCGTTGATCCACCAAATAGACCTGAAACCCGGCATCGGCCAAATTCTTCCCCATGGTAAGCCAATTGTCCAGAAATCCGAACACCCCATGCAAAATTAGGAGTTGGGGACCGCTATCCCCTATTTTTTTAAAATTTAGTTTCATGATTTAGCCCTAGTCAAAATGAAAGAATCGTTGTCTTATGATTTATTATTTTCGAATTAATTCAACCCTTTTATTGCAAAATAACTAAGCTATGGCCAAAAAGGTTGATTTCCTTGTAAAATATTCGAAAATCATAAAGAGAAATGGGCTATTGGTATCTAATAATTTAACAATATAATAATCTTGGAAAATATGTTAAAAATGATAGTCTGATGGGTTAAAACAAAGATAATCAAAATGTTATATTATGGTTACTAGTATTTTATCAGGAAAGAAGTTGTTGTTTGTGAACTTAAAATCCACTTATTTTGCACCGGTATCAGTTTTTATCATCCTTTAACAGAAGATGAACCTCACTGTTCTATTTTTAAACAAATCAACTAATTTTATGTATCAGAAAAGTTTACTTTTCAGGGCAGCGTGGTTAGCGTTGTTCGTTTTTTCCCTTACCTTCAGCGGACAGGTAATGGCTCAGGTAACCACCGGTAGTCTGAAAGGGATCATTACTGATAGTCAGAATGAGCCTCTTCCAGGAGCAACGGTAGTTGCCACTCATCAAAGTACTGGGGTAAAATACTCCACCCTCACTCGGGATGATGGACGGTATAACCTTAACAACCTTAATAGTGGTATCTATACGATTGCCGCTACTTATGTTGGTTTTCAAGAGAGTCAGAAGGCCATTAATGTTTTGCTAGGTGAAGAGGCTAACGTCAACATTAGCATGAGCGACGAGACCAATGTGCTTACCGAAGTGGTGATCAGAAATGATAATAACTTTAATAAGGATAAGCAAGGAACGGAGCTTAACATCTCTAACCAGCAGATTCAGGTAATGCCTACCGTATCAAGATCCCTAGCCGACTTTACCCGTCTTACGCCTCAAGTAAAGGTAGATGGTAACGGTGCCGTTTCTATTGCGGGTCAGAACAACCGTTTTAACTCGATTTATATCGATGGAGCCGCCAATAATGATATGTTTGGGCTGTCGGCTTCAGGTACCAACGGTGGACAAACCGGCGTTAGTCCTATCTCTATCGATGCTATCGAGCAGTTCAAAGTAGTTATCTCTCCTTACGATGTATCCTTAAGTGGATTTACGGGTGGTGGTATCAATGCTGTAACACGTTCAGGGACCAATAACCTGTCGGGTTCTGCTTACTACTATTTTAAAAATGAAAATATTTCAGGGAAAAGACCTGGTACTGATGCCCAGTACGACGATCCTACTTTCCAACGTACGAAATTGGCTAGCTTTAACTCCTATACTACTGGTTTTAGATTGGGTGGTGCCTTGGTTAAAAACAAATTGTTTTTCTTCGTTAATGCTGAACTTCAACGTGAGACCAACCCTGTGCCCTTTACTTATAGCAACTACCAGGGAAGTATTACCCAAGCGGATCTAAACCGTCTTTCTGATGTGTTGAAGTCTAAGTACAATTACGATCCAGGTAGCTACGAAGATGTGATAAAAGAGGTGAATAGCAATAAGCTGACTGCCAAATTGGACTGGAATATTAACAATAAGCATAAGTTGTCGGTAAGTCACCGTTATACTTATGGGGAATCAATAAGCCCATCTACTTCTTCTAATTCGAATATCTACTTCTCTAACAGCGGTATTTATTTCCCAAGTACCACCAACTCTTCCTCTGCTGAGTTGAAAAGTACCTTTAGCAATACACTTTCTAACCGTTTGTTGATCGGGTATACTTCCGTTCATGATGACCGTGACCCTATTGGAAGTAACTTCCCTAATGTTTTGATCAATCAGACTAGCACCAAAGATCGTATCAATTTTGGTTCTGAGGCCTTTTCTTCGGCCAATGAGTTGACTTCAAAAATCCTTACCTTCAATGAGAAATTAGATTTCTATACCGGACGTCATAATATCTCTCTCGGTTTGGATGGTGAATTTGGTAGCTATTATAACCTTTTCGTTCGTCAAAACTACGGAGCCTATACTTTCGATAGCTTCGAAGGATTCCTTAACGGTGATTTGCCATCGATCTACGCACGTTCTTACTCTCTATTACCTGGCGATATCGCTGGAGATGGATCGAAAGCGGCTGCAGAGTTTAAGTCTGCTCGGGTGGGTGCCTTCGTAAACGACCGTTTCGATATTACTGACAAATTTACCTTGACAGGCGGTATTCGTTTCGATTTGAATACCTTCCCTACCAAAGGGTTTGAAGACGAAACTTTCAACAACACTTATTACAATACCATCGATGCGATGTATCCTTTAGAGGGAGCCAAAGCTGGATTTATGCCTAGTGGTAAGTTTACTGCATCTCCTCGTTTAGGATTCAATTATGATGTAAAAGGTGATAAGACCCTTCAGATTCGTGGAGGAACAGGTATCTTCTTAGGACGTGTGCCTATGGTATGGCCAGGTGGTATCTATACCAACAGTGGGGTGATTATCGGTGGGGTGTATCAGACTGGTACTGCCAACAACCTACCTTTTGTAGCGGATGTAAACAATCAATATACTGCTGAAGATTTCGGTAAAACCGTTTCCGTTCCTTCTGGTGAGTTGAACCTGATTACTAAAAACTTTAAGTTACCACAGGTTTGGAGATCGAGCCTTGGAGTGGATAAAAAAGTGAATGGTGGATGGATTTTTAGTGCCGAAGGAATTTTCACCAAAAATTACAACGACGTAGCCTACGAAAACGTGATTTTGGATAAAGGTGCCATTAAAAATGCTGCTGGAGCCGACAATCGGATGATCTACAACCCTGCCGGTACTGCTCCTACTAAGATCGACCTAGATCCTAACACGAACGGAATTCAGAATCCTTATACCAACATTATTCTGATGAAGAATGCCGCAGCCAAAGACAATGGATATTCATACAGTGTTACAGGTCGTGTTGAAAAAACATTCGCCCAGAAGTTGATCACTAGCTTGGCTTATACCTATGGTAAATCCGAAGTATTGAATGAGGTGACTAGTTCTCAGAACTCTTCGCAGTGGCGCTATATGGAGACTGTCAATGGACGGAATCATATGACCCGCTCACGTTCTGACTTCGACCTAGGTCACCGTATCGTAGGTTTTGCTTCCTACCGTTTCGAGTACTCGAAAAATGCCGCTACTACTGTTTCTTTGTTCTATAATGGCCAGTCTAGCAACCCCTTCTCTTATACCTACCGTAACAGTATGGTGAAAGATTACTCGGTTAGCGAATCCAATGATCTGATCTTCGTGCCTGCTACTAAGGAGCAAATCGTATTTAAGGATGCTGCAACCGCCGATGCTCAATGGGCCGCTTTGGATCAGTTTATCAAGGACGATTCTTACCTTTCAGGAAGAAGAGGAAAGTATGCTGAGAGAAACTCATCTAGACCTCCTTTTGTGAACATCTTTGATGTGAAGGTTCTTCAAGATATATACTTCGAAATGGGTGGCAAACGCCATACTTTACAGCTTAGCTGGGATGTGTTTAACGTAGGAAACTTGCTCAATAAGAAATGGGGACGTCAGTACTATGTGACCAACGATAGCTATCAGTTGATTACTTTTGAAGGGTACAAGGATGCAGCTGCCGGAGACTATACTCCGCTGATGTCGTTCAGCACTCCATCGGGTACGCCTTGGAACCTTTCTGATGGTTCATCGGGTAATATCTCTAGATGGACGAGCCAAATAGGTATTCGTTATATCTTCAACTAATCGAAATACTCGATAGACTATTAAAGCACCCATGCAGAGCGAAATCTGCATGGGTGCTTTTTTATAGCTTACTCTCCTTTTTTAGAATGTGTAAGGCTTCCTTATAGCCCTCTACCAACAACCGGGAGATATCTTCGGAGGTAAAATGCTGAAGGTCCAATACCAAGGGAGCACTGGGCCTGATCACCGTAAGGGACATATGCTTGCCGCGAAGTATGGATCTGTCCACAAACGACTCAGCCCATTGGATATTGCTGTTGACGATCTGGTTGACCGTGATGTCCCGAACACGCTCAATAAGGGTGATCAGGTTTTGCGCATTCATGTCTTCTGCCTGATACAAATGTGGCGAATGGCAAGCTATCAGGACGATTTCGGTGGCTCCATCTTCTATGGCTTGCCGTACCGGCGCTACTTCCCGCATGCCGCCATCCAAATAAAACTCCTTATCGATCTCTACCGTCGGCATCAACATCGGTATGGAAGAACTGGCATTGACGAAGTCCATAAAATGTGCCTCGTTCTTGGATACGTATTTGATTTCTCCACTTTGTATATTGACTGCCCCTACCTTAGAGAGCAGGGTGCTCGCTTCAATATACGCCTGATTGATATGGCCCCGGATCAGATTATGCAATGGAGAGGGGTCAAGGATGCCATCGAAGCGGCTCCTCAGGGTGTTTACTCCTAGCAACATGCGCGATCGGAGGGTAGAGATATCCTGTGGATGGGTGATATGATGGATCCAAAACTCTAGTAGTTTTCGGCCGGCTACTTTCCAGTTTACCTCATCATTTTCGACGAGCTGTTGTCCCGATTCATTGACTAAAAAGGTGGTGTTTAATGCTCCTACAGATATGCCATATATCATGTCGGGTTGGAAACCGTCTTCCATGACGGCCTGGATGGCGCCCACTTGAAATGCTCCTTTCATGGACCCTCCTCCCAGTACTAGTGCTCTCATAGATTATTTATAAAAGGATGAACCTGATTGAGTGAATGATGTTGGTGATTATTTTGTTGGTCTACGTGTCACGCCAGGTTTGAAATGGTTCGATTGATCGTTTAGCGACTTCAATTGTAAACATTTTCTACTTAAAATGCTTAGAAAAACCAGATTTTGTTTCAATTTTGAAGTTTTTACGTAATATTGGTTTGTGTCTACCAATTGTGTGACGCGCTATTCACCATTAATGACTTTTAGAGGCTAAAACCTCTTCCTAAATATGACCCCTTCAGTAAAGGAAATACAATTGCCAGTTGCCGAGGAGATGAAAGTTTTTGAACAAAAGTTTCGTCAATTCATGAAGAGTGAGGTAATGCTTCTCGATCAAATCATGAATTATATTGTTCGCCGCAAGGGTAAGCAATTGCGCCCCATGTTTGTCTTCTTGTCTGCTGGTACTTGCGGTAACATTAACGAATCCTCGTACCGGGGGGCGGCCCTGATCGAATTACTACATACCGCCACGCTGGTTCATGATGATGTGGTCGATGATTCCAATTATCGCAGAGGCTTTTTTTCGGTCAATGCCTTATGGAAAAATAAAATTGCTGTTTTAGTAGGCGATTATTTATTGTCTAGAGGTTTGTTGCTATCAGTAGACCACGGCGAATTCGATTTGTTAAAGATCGTATCGAATGCCGTCAGAGAGCTCAGTGAAGGGGAGTTGCTGCAGATGGAGAAGGCCCGCAGGCTCGACATCGATGAAGCAGTGTATTATCAGATTATACGTCAAAAAACGGCATCCCTGATCGCCTCTTGCTGTGCTGTAGGCGCTTGTTCGGTAGGTGCCCCCCAGGAGGTGGTCCATAAGATGCACACCTTTGGGGAGAAAGTAGGTATGGCTTTTCAGATCAAAGATGACCTATTCGACTATGGGGAGGATGAAATTGGGAAGCCCTTGGGCATCGACATCAAGGAAAAGAAAATGACCTTACCACTTATATATGCCCTTAATAATGCCAGTTGGCTCGAAAAGCGTCGGGTGATCGGTATCATCAGGAATGAAAGCCATAAGCCTAAGCGGGTCCAGGAGGTCATAGAATTTGTAAAGGCTTCGGGTGGCCTTGGTTATGCCAAGCAAGTGATGCAGAAATATGTAGATGAGGCCATACAACTTTTGAGTGAATTTGCCGATTCTAGCCATAAGCGATCGCTTGAGCAGCTCGTTCATTATACCATTCAAAGAACCAAATAATAGGGAGATAAAAACCAATTGTATCCATAAAAAAGGGAAGGGCTAGAACCGTTTGGTATCTAGCCCTTCCTTTCAATAGCCCGCCCTGATTTACTGAAGCATCAGGAAGGCGAGTTGATTAAAGATTCTTTTTCTTCAATTCTTTTACGGCAAAGTCTGCTGCACGAGCGGTTAGTGCCATAAATGTCAGTGATGGATTGACACAGGATGCGGAAGTCATAACGGCCCCATCGGTCATAAATACATTTTTAACCGCATGAAGCTGATTATTTGCATTGACTACCGAGGTCTTTGGGTCGCGGCCCATGCGTGCCGTACCCATCTCATGAATGGCCATTCCTAAGTAAGAGCCACGATCGTTGGTTCTTACATTTTTAACGCCCGAACGTTCTAGCATTTCCGCTGCATCGTTGCGCATATCCTCACGCATTTTTTTCTCGTTCTCCTTAATCTCCGCGTCGAATACAACCACCGGAATTCCCCATTTATCGAGTTTTTCGCGGTTGAGGTACATTTTGTTTTCGTGATAGGGAAGTGTTTCTCCGAACCCACCAAATCCAATAGTCCATTCTCCAGGGGAGGTCAACTCTTCTTTAAAGTCGGCGCCAAACGCCAATTCGGCCACATTGCGTTTCCATCCTTGGCGGCTTCCTCCACCTTGGTATCCAAACCCCCGGATGTAATCGCGCTTGTCATTCCCAATGTTACGATAGCGGGGGATATAGACACCATTGGCCCGGCGCCCGAAATAGTATTTGTCTAAGTCGCCTTCCCAAACGCCACTCGCACCAGTACGGAAATGGTGATCCATCAGGTTATGTCCTAATTCTCCAGAATCATTGCCCATTCCGTTAGGGAATCGGTCCGAGATGGAGTTCATCAGTATGGCCGTCGAACTGATCGTACTCGCACACACAAAGACGATTTTGGCGAAATATTCTCTTTCTTGGAGCGTTACCGAATCGACGATACGTACCCCAGTGGCCCGCTGGGTCTCTGGGTCGTAGATAATCTCCCGGACATTGGTGTCGGGCCTTAAGGTAAGTAGGCCCGTCTTCATGGCCGGTGGTAGGGTACTGGACTGGGTGCTAAAATAGGCGCCATAAGGGCAGCCGTAGGAACACCGGTTCCGGTACTGGCAAGGAGAGCGCCCCCCTTCCAATTGTATTTTGGAAGGATTAGAGAGGTTGGCTACCCGTCCTATGGTCATGGTGCGGCCAGGGAAGTTTTTCTCCAATCTTTTCCGTACCTCTTTTTCGACAAAATACATGTCCATGGGAGGTAAAAACTCACTGTCGGGCAATTGCGGCAACCCAAGTTTCTCTCCCGATATGCCTACATGTTTCTCCACATAGCTGTACCATGGGGCGATATCTTTGTAGCGTATCGGCCAGTCGATGGCGATACCGTCCTTGAGGTTGGCTTCAAAGTCGAGGTCACTCCAGCGATACGACTGCCGCCCCCACATGATAGACTTACCCCCAACGATGTTAGGACGATACCAATCGAAACGCTTTTTTTCTTCATACATCGAGTCGGAATCGTTCATCCAATAGTTTTCGGTCATTTCATTATAAGGGTAGTCCCTCGACAGAAATGGGTGGGATTCCTTTTGCTTCACCGTGATCCGACCATTATATTCCGTTTCCCAGGGGGCTTTTAATGCATTGGTATAGCCCGATACATGTTCAAGGTTTTTACCCTTTTCCAGCATCAGCACTTTTAACCCTTTTTCTGTTAATTCTTTGGCTGCCCAGCCACCCGAAACTCCCGAGCCTATTACAATGGCATCGTAGGTGGCTTCTTTTTGGGCATCAATATTTAAATTCGCCATAGCTATTTTTATACTTAAAGTTTTTATTTTAGTGCTATAAGATTTGTCCGTATCAGGCATGCGATTGTCTGAAAGTAAAATCGGACCGCCGTCAGCATTACGAACGACTCTTGATAAAGTCTATTGGGCGCAAATTATAGGGCCCATGATTTTTGTCCTTTAGGCATAGGCCAGGTTCCTTCGAAGCGGCCCGGTATCGGTAAGTAATCCAAGGCTTGCGTACAGCCAATCTCCGAGGTGAAATAAGCGGTGACGGTAAGGTCTTTCATCATTTTGAAAAAAGGCTTGTCGACTTTTGTGGTTTCTAGTACGACCGCATTTTTGTTTTCGGTGCTTAGTGCTACGAAGCCTTTTCCAAACTTCGATTTCGCCAAGGCGTCGAGCTTACCAAGTCCCTTATAATACTGCTGTTGTGCCGGCAATTCGTAACAATCCCGCAACACGCGAATTATAAAATCTTCGGCCCCAGCCGCCTTGGCTCCGGGGGTAGTAGTAGTGGGGATGATCACGTCGGCTACTTCGGCAATTAGCAGCTTTTGTTCGGCCGTTGGGTCAATGAAGCCGCCATGATTGGTTTTTTCATTCAGGATGCCGGCCATCAGCGGGGCGGATATTACTCCTCCCAGCATCATGGTTATTCTTTGTACAGCGACTCTGCGATTCATAAATTAAGGATTAATTATTGGGGTTGATGTGTCTATTTTGGATTGCGCCTGCCCATATGACTCTCGTTGGTGTGGGCTTACAATTGCTTCTTTAGGATACTAAATGATACTATTTTTGGAAACGATTTACTAAAATCGATAAATTTATTCTTTCCAGCAAGCTTTCTAATTGTTTGAGCGTTAATTTAGTGTCGTTTTTACACAATTGTTGATTTGACAACTAAAATATTCTGTTTTAAACCTAGGGGGTAACTTAGGGAGGATTTGGGCTTCATCGTTGATTTGTACCATCAATTCCCTTTTCTCTGTTATGCTTTATTTGTTGTTATTATGGATCTTTGTGCTCCCAACAGAAGCCTGATAAGGCTATAATTTAACTCAATTTTACTTCAATTTAGTATGGCCAGTAATAATAAATTAGTCAATGTTCTTATAAATAAATGTCCCAGATGCGGGGTAGGTGATTTTTTCGTAACCAAGTCGGCTTATACCCGCCGGTTCGACGAAATGAATAAACAATGTGCTCATTGCGATGAAAACTTCGTTCCTGAGCCCGGTTTTTACCAAGGTGCATTATATATGAGTTATGCATTTTACGTCGCTTTTATGGTGATTTATTTCCTTATTTTTGTCAATTATTTTGAACCATATCTCAATTACTTCTTGGTAAGTATTATTCCGGTGTTGGTGTTGCTTACCCCTTGGTTTTATCGCTTGGCTCGCCGCTCATGGCTGGCCATCTTTATTAAACCTAAAGAAGTTAGGGGGTAATTCACCCCTTTTTAAAAGGATGTCCATACCCATCGTGAGGTATGGGAAGTATTTTTTAAGAAAACACAATTATGAAGTTTACCTGCGTTTCATTTAGCCCACTTTGTTTTACGGTATTATTCTCATTTTTTTTTCTTTTTGGATGTAACCAATCTGCATCGGATGCAACCGAGGCGGTAAGCATGCTTACGGCCATCGATAAATGGTCCATCGACCGGATCACCGTCAACGACGATACTGTATTGAAGGACGGAAAACCGGTCCCTTCTTTCGATGGGATTACGATCGACCGGTACATGTCTACCATTACCTTTGAGGAGGATGGTTTGCTGGTTGGGGACTATAATAAAGGAACGGCCAAAACGGAATTGAAGTGGAAGATGGTGGACGATCAGGTGATCATTTCAGCAATGGATAGCACGGTGCAAGCCGGAGAATGGATGATAGACCAGTCGGCCATCCGCCCCGATGCCTTTGTCATGTACACTTCTACCCAAGCCTACGATTTTCCAAATACTACTACGGTAAGTTTATATTATAAAAAGTAGCAAGGATACCTCTAAATAGGTATTATATGGGAGCATAACGCACTTATCGTGTCGGTTGTGCTCCCATTTTGTTTCTACCAAATTGTAGAAACAATTTGATTTGTTACTCTTGGTTGATAAGTTTTATAGGGGTTTTCGGGTAAATAATTTTATACTTAACTGGGGTTTTGTACTCCTCGAATAACCATATGACTAGACCCTAGCTCGTTACACAATCTAGAATGTCCAAAAAAGTACCCTTGTCAAATAAGTATTATAGGAAATAATGCTTTAGTGCCGATACTTAACTGTATTTAATAAATATTCCGTAGAAATATAGCTAGATTTTTTTCTTCAATTAATTTAAGAACTGCTTCTGTATTAATTCTACAACGAAATTGTCTTAACTTTACAATCATTGCCGAATTGTCCAAATAAGGGGGATCGGTTAGAAAGAACTTCTATTAAAAATGGCGACCTACTAAAGAGAATTGTAATATGGATAAGGAATTAAAGAAAAGCATTTTAGTTATAGACGATGAGCCAAGCATTTGTAAAATTCTAGAGAATTTTTTGAAAAATTCCTTTCATGTGATAATCCATCAAGATGGTGCCGATGGCATGGCCTGGCTGGAGGCGGGTAATCGAGCCGATTTGATTATTGCCGATCTGCATATGCCAAATTTAGGCGGTAAAGAGCTCTTAAAGAACCTAAAGGCTAGTAATTTTTATGATGACATCCCTTTCATTATTTTGTCGGGTTCCGACGATAGCGGAGAGCGCATCCAATGCCTAAACTTAGGTGCCGACGACTTTATGCTTAAGCCTTTCAATCCCATGGAGATTCAGGCCAAGGTGAACGCCATTTTAAGACGTACTACACGCAATTTGTAATTCAAGACCATATGGAATTAACCGCTGAGAAATCTGTGATACGCCCTGTCGACAAAGCTCCTGTTGCTGTCTATCGAATTATATGCCTAAATCGGGATTTCGAACAATATCTTTGGATGTTAGAGAAGTTTGGAAATGCTGTACAAGTGGAATACTTCGATACCAAACAAGGCGTGGTGGACGCCTTAGCCCAGTATTTTCCGGCCGATGTGGTCATGGCACATGAAAATGCCATGGGATTCGAATTGTTGCAGGAGATCAGGGCGGATGCCAAGTATGGCAATATTCCTTTTATAATACTAGTAGACCGCCTGGAGCCCGAGAGGGTAAGTAAGGCTCGTCAATATGCGGCAGACGATATTTTTGACGCCCGATTTTCAAAAGGAGACTTATTGGCGCGCTTGCAGTATTTTAATAAGCGGCATTGGTACATCGCCGAGAAGGCGTCTAGGAAAATAGCTTCTAATAACGTAAAAATACCATTTTGGAAACGAAGTATGGATCTGATCGTGACGGGGTCGGCTTTATTAGTCCTACTACCCCTTCTCTTGTTGGTGGCCTTGGTGATTCGCCTCGATAGTAAGGGGCCTGTGATTTATAAATCTAAAAGAGTGGGTAGTGGTTATAAGATATTTAGTCTGTACAAGTTCCGGACCATGCGTATCGACGCCGATTCGTTGATGCGCCAAATGTCGGCCCTCAATATGTACAACCGGAGTTCCGAACCCAAGGCTACCGAGCGAGAGGATTTTATGCTTTGCTCCGACTGCACCCTGCCGTCGCAATGCTCGCGGAGGTTGTTCTTGGATGGAAAGGAGATTTGTGAAATCGTGCACAGCCAGCAAAAAGAACAAAAAGCGGCCTTTATGAAGTTTCAAAACGACCCTCGTATCACCCGGGTGGGGCAGTTTTTAAGAAATACGAGTTTAGACGAATTACCCCAACTTTTCAATATTGTTCGTGGGGATATGTCTTTAGTGGGAAATAGGCCCTTGCCCTTATATGAAGCCGAAAAATTGACTACCGACTTCGCCATATTACGGTTTGCCGGGCCGGCCGGGCTTACTGGGCTATGGCAGGTCACCAAACGGGGGAAGGGAAAGTCGGATATGTCGGAAGAGGAGCGAACCGAATTGGATGTACGCTACGCCCAGGAGTTTTCATTTGGCATGGACATGCAAATTATTCTCAAAACTTTTCCGGCACTTTTACAGACCGAAAACGTGTGATACGGGCACAGATGTCAGGACCATTTAACGCCTAATCTCTAGCTATATTGATGAAATTTCGACTAATCGCTTTATTGTTGTTTGTGAGTTGTACCCACCAAGTATGGGCACAGCAATCGATGTTGACCGAGCTCTCCCCGGAGTATTTGGAGAAGCTAATAGCCTCCGCCAAGAAAAACTATCCTAGGGTAGGGGTTTTTGAAGCTAAAGAGAAAATAGGTGAAGCGGCCATCAAGCAATCTAAATTGTCCTACTTTGAGATTTTGTCTTTTTCCTATTTGCTTAACCCTTCGCAGATATCGACTGTAAATCCCAATATGTTTAATAGCTATCAGTTTGGTTTCTTTGTTAATATTGGTTCCATACTTCAAAAACCAGCTAAAATAAAGCAGGTAAAATACGAACTGGAGGCCGTGCAAGCTGAAAAGCTGACCTACGAGAGGTCTTTAGAAACGGAGGTGAGGAATCGTTATTATGCCTATGTTCAAAGCCTGACCCTACTGAAAATTAAAACGAGTGCGCTTATGGACGCCCAGAGCGCATTAAATGATGTGCGTTATAAGTTTGAAAAAGGGGAACTGCCATTGAGCAATTATAATAACGCCTTGAATATGGTGTCCGATCAGCTGCAGGTAAAAGTTACGGCAGAAACGAATATGATGATCTCAAAAAATAACCTAGAAGAAATGGTAGGACAAACATTAGAGAGCATACAATGAATGAATTTTTACTTTTCTTTAGGTTATTATACCGGAACAAATGGAAAATAATCCTCATTCCGCTCGGTACGCTCATTGTATGTTACTTTTTAGTAAAAGAGTTACCCAGCGATTACACCTCTCATGGAAGCTTAGCCACTGGTCTGGTCGATAAAACCGAAGAAATAATCTCTATAGGGGAGGAGGATCAGGAGTCTGAAATTAACCGCAAATTTGAGAACCTCATCCAAATGTTGCGTCAGAAACGAATTTTAAGCCAGGTATCCTATGCCTTGCTCATTCATGAATTGGAGGCCAAGCCAGTGGATCAGTTTCGAGTTCCCGTAGAGGGTATCAAAAAGATGAATGCGGCAGAAAAGGCCAAGTATATTCGTCTGTTGAAACAAAAACTATCCCGAAGAGAGGATTTGCTGCCGGGAAATCCGGAGAATAATTTTTTGATAGCCGTATTAAAAGAGATGTCCTTTGACCCTCAGTCCCTGTCGGGGGTATATACTATTTTTCGACAAGGGAACAGCGATTATATCAGCATCGATGCCACCGCTCATACGCCTCAGGAGTCCGAATTTCTGGTGAACTCGTTGATTGAACATTTTGTAGGGTTCGTCTCCAATCGCTTGGTGGACAATAACGAAAAAGCCATGGAGTTTCTCGCCAACTTTTTGGAGGGTAAGAGGAGTGCCCTAACGGAGCGAATGAATGTGCTTCGCGAATTTAAGATACGTAACAGGGTTTTAAATCTTAATGAACAAGCACGAAGTTTATATGGGCAGATTGCTGAATATGAAGCGAAAAGGGAAATTGCTGGCAAGGAGATATTGGCCTATTCAGAGGAAATTAGAAAGATCGATAAGAAGTTCGATCCCAAGGAAAGACGTTATCTGGAAAAGTCGATTTCGAATGTCAACCAACAAATTGTAAGCTCTAAGGAGCGTCTGAGGGCCTTGAATCAAGCTTATGTGGCGAGTAATTTTAGTCCTACTATAAAACAACAGCTAGACTCTACTCAACATATACTTAATGAGCAAATTGCGCAAGTGTCGGATCAGTATTTGTACGATCCGCTTATATTGAAAGATAAGCTGGTAACCCAAAAACTTACGGCGGAGTTGGCCTTGGACCTGGCTGGGAATAGTATCCAGTCTATCAACAAGGAATTGCAACGGCTCAATAAAAAGTTTGATGAGTTGGTTCCCAATGAGGCTCAGATTCAAGAGTTGGAAACCGGAATTACCATTGCCACCAGTGAATATATGGAGGCTTTGCAACGGTATAACGACGTGGCCTTAGCCTCAAGCTTCCCTGTGCGCCTCAAACCAGCCGAGCAGGCCATGCCTGGGAACCTGAAGCCCTCAAAAAAGATAATTATCCTCGCTTTATCTGGTATAGTGAGTTTTAGCTTTTGCATTTTTTTCTTCTTTATAGTTTGGTATTTCGACAAGTCGATTCGCTATCCCTTGCAGCTGGCCTCTCAAACCCAGGTTCCCGTACTTGGGTATCTCAATTACATTCCTAGTCCTGCCGAGCTTTTAAAGCTGGACCAGTCGACCAGCTCCAAGGCCATGAACCAGTACCAGAAGCTCATGCGCTCTATACGGTATGAAGTGGACGAATCCAAGGTGGATCCCAAGGTAGTGGTAGTAACCAGTTTAGGCGAAGGCGAGGGAAAATCAACCCTTAGCACGGGCCTAAGTTGGGCGTATAATAAGATTAACAAAAGGGTGCTGTTAATCGATGGCAACTTAACCAACCCCAGTATAACGGCCGAACATGGGCCGAGTGTATTCTTAGAAAACATTAAGGAACAGTTGCCGGCGGCCCTCACGATGCCTTCCGAAATGCAGCACGTATCGACCGTAGGGAACCTTGGGGGGGATATTTCCTTACAGGAACTCCTGACTCGGGATGAGCGTAGCCTTTTAATGGATTTTGCTAAAACGCATTTCGATGTGATTTTGATAGATTCGGAATCCTTAGAAGCCCGCAACAAGGCTAAGGAATGGATAGACCATGCCGATGTCGTGCTGGCCGTATATGCGGCAGGGAAGACCTTAGACCAAGACGACCTTACCCGAATAGAATATCTCAAGCGATTGGAAGGGAAGTTTGCCGGTTGGGTCCTTACCGGGACTCGAGATATTACCGAAAAAAATATTGCATCGACATAAACAGCCCCCCGATGATCTATATACACTATGTGTTGTGGCTAATACAATTGTATTTTGGCTTTTTTTTGATACTCCCCCTACTGATTTGGCTCTTACATTTGTTGGTAAAGCGCCCCTCAGTAGTATCAGTAGCGAGCACTCCGCCCGACTATGGGATCATTGTGACGGCTTATCAATATACCGATCAACTGGAGGCCGTCGTCGACAGCATTCTTCAGTCCGAATACAACCATTATATGGTATATGTGGTGGCCGATAACTGTGATATTTCCAAGCTTCATTTCTCGGACCCGCGGGTAGTCCTATTACGTCCGGAGCGTATTTTGGCCGGCAATGTCCGTTCGCACTTTTATGCGATCCAGCATTTTGTACGTCCTCATACCCATCTCACCATTATTGATAGTGATAACCTGGTAGAATCCGATTATCTAAGTCAACTTAATTCCTTCTTTGAAGCCGGTTTTAAGGCGGTTCAAGGGGTACGTCAAGCAAAAAATTTAGATACCTCTTTATCGAGGCTCGACGCTGCCAGGGATATTTATTATCATTATTATGATGGCAAGCTGCTTTTTAAGATAGGCTCGTCGGCTACCTTGGCTGGGTCTGGAATGGCCTTTACCACTTCCTTATACCGACAGTGCCTAGAAGGCAGGGAGGTAGATGGAGCTGGCTTTGATAAAGTGTTACAGCATGCCATTGTGAGTAGAGGAGAGCGTATTGCGTTTGCGGATGAGGCGGTAGTATGGGACCAAAAAACGGCCGAGTCGCAACAGTTGGTCAATCAAAGGGCCAGGTGGATCAATACCTGGTTTAAATATTTTACATTAGGCTTTGGACTGATGAAGCAAGGAGTGGTTAAGACCGATTGGAACCGGTTTATGTTTGGGGTGGTTCTGCTAAGGCCCCCATTATTTATATTTCTGTTGCTGTCGCTAATCTTTGCCTTTGTCAATATTTGGTTATTCCCTACGCTTACTTTAATATGGGTTTTGGGGATCTTATTATTTACTCTCGGCTTCATGATGGCACTTTGGGCGGGGCCTACCAGTCCGGCCATTTACCGGGCACTCAAAGGGATTCCTACATTCGTTTTTTATCAAATTGTCTCACTTTTGAAGGCCAGCCGCGCCAATCAAATTTCGGTTTCTACCAAGCATAAGTCGAGCTCAAAAAAGGATACCCCATGAAAACATACCCCATTAAGACAAAGGACGCCAACTCACCGGGATCAAAACTGACCAAAACGGAAGCGCTAATGCGTAGGCTGGCCTTGCTGCTGGCTTTGGTTAGCGTTTTTTTCTTTTTCTTTAAGATATTGTTTTTTTAAATTAGATTCTTGAAACCTACTCGTAAAGACGACTTTAGACGCAAATGGCGCGGATATTCCGAATGGCTGGATAACCCCCTATGGTTAGCATTTATTAGCGGAGTAGGACTTTTCTTGGGAGTTGCTACGGTGAAAGGTGGTATAACGGTAGGGGCCTTGGCTATAGTGGCCATGGTGGGCCTTCCGGTGGTCTATGCCATGTTAGTTTTCCCTGTTTTTGGAATTATCTGTCTCTTATTGCTCGCTTATTTTCTGTTCTATATTTTTCGGCTAGGCGTTTCTTTTCCCTTGGGGACGGTCCTGGACGGTATGCAAGCTTTTTTGTTACTTGGATTTTTGTTACGCCAAAGGACATCGCCCGATTGGTCCGTATTTAAGGGCCCTGTGGCTACGGCTATCCTCATTTGGATAGGCTATAATATACTTCAGGTAATTAATCCCACGGCTGAGTCGCGCCTTGCTTGGGTCTATACCGTTCGGACCATTGCCGTCATTACGCTGATGTACTTCGTTTTCCTTTATCAGATACGCACCCTGAAGCAGATCAGACTGATACTCTTCGTATGGTTGATACTCTCCTTCGTAGCGGCTTTATATGCCTATAAACAAGAGTATATCGGCATTCCAGCCTCAGAAATGGCCACCTTAGAGTCGGACCCTTTAACGGTATCCCTCTTGTTTATTGATGGACATTGGCGCAAGTATTCTATTTTTTCAGATCCGGTAGAGTTCTCTTATAATATGGTGCTTGGCAGCTTACTTTGTATCGTGTTTCTGATAGGCCCCATAGCGCGGTGGAAAAAGGGAATATTGGCCGTGATGCTGGCTTTGATGGCCCATTCCATGCTATTCTCAGGAACTCGGGGAGCCTATGTATTAATACCTGCCGCATTGGTATTATTGGCAATACTAAAATTTAGCAGGAATATTTTAATCGGTTCACTCATAGCTGCCGTGTTTTTTGTGGGCCTTATCTTTATGCCCACCTCCAACCCCTCTATTGCTCGATTTCAGACCGCTTTTCGCCCTGGCGACGACGCCTCCTATAATGTTCGAAAAATGAATCAGGAAAGAATAAGGCCCTTTATTTTATCGCATCCGATGGGTGGGGGGCTTGGCGCCACTGGGATGTGGGGGGTAAGGTTTGCCCCTCATTCCTATTTGGCCAATTTTCCTCCCGATAGTGGCTACGTTCGCGTAGCAGTAGAAACGGGTTGGATAGGTCTATTCCTGATTTGTATGCTGATTTTTGTTTTTCTAAGTTCGGGGATCAACAGCTATTATCTGATACAAAACCCCGAACTTAAGATGTATTGTCTGGCCATGGTGATGGTGCTATTTGCGCTTAATATCGGCAACTTTCCGCAAGAAGCCCTGGTTCAATACCCTAATAATATCCTGTTCTATTTGGCCATAGCGATCGTACAGGCTTGTTACCGGCTAGACGTCCAGTTGGCCCGCCAGGAGTTGGGGGCCAACTAATTCTACCCTCATGTGAACTCCTTAAATATTCCTAACTGGTAACGAATCCTTTTGGTAAAGGCCTTCCATAAGCTGCCATCGTCCATGAGCCGTCGAGAAGAAGTAAATACCCTGGCTCGTGGTGCGGTAACATGATGTATGCGTCCTCGGGTGCGTAGGTTTCTGGCCATCCGTCCGTCTTCGGCGTCATTATCATTATCGTTTCCTACAACTCCATTATACACCCGGTTGCCGTCCACTTTAAACCCTCCCGTCTCCAGGCCTATTTGCCGGACTAGGCCCATGTTAAAGCCATAGATATTGAGGTATTCCCTTTTGTTCTTTCTAATTCGGATAATTACCTCTGTAAATAGCTCATAGAGCCAAAAGCCAAAACGCTTCCCTTGTGGAGGAGGAATGAAGGAATAGCGGCCATATACGCCCGTTACATCGGAACTAGCGGCCATAGGCTCTACCATGCATTGCGCCCAATCGGGTGGGTATAAGGTATCTGCGTCAGCGCAGAGGAAGTACTTGCCTTTGGCCTTTTCCAAGCCCATTTGGCGGGCAAATGGTGTTCCTTGTTGCTTTTGTAAATAGTTGATAACCCCCAATTTGTCGAGTACTTCTTGGGTATGATCGGTGGAATTGTTGTTGATCACGATGATCTCTATGGCAAATTTGCTTCGGCTAGCCGATAAAGAGGAAAGGGTCCTGAAGATATTATCGCCTTCATTCCATGCTGGAATCACGATGCTCACTTCCGGGAATTCGGGGCAAAAGCCCTTCAGTCTTTCTTTTAAGAGGCCTATTTCCGCCGTAGTTAGGTCGTCAAACCGGCAATTAGGATATAGATGGGGCTCTGCCCAGGGGGGCATTCTAAATACGGACATAAGTGTGAATCCAACGTTGAGTACCTTCTTTTTACGTTAACAGGGTAAAGTTAAGGTTAATTGAAATAATTTGAACCTTTTTTCGGTAGTTTCCAAAACATTTGTCCTAGAACAGTATTTAAATATACAAATAAATTCTACTTTTGGGTCTGAGATTTATTGTATAACTTTCTGACGAATACAGTCAAATCTAGGATTTTTGAATCCATGGATTCAAGGGTTCAATTGGCAATACCCACCCATACTCATGTTGAATAAAATATTAAGTTTTTATGTCTTGATTCGATATGGTCGCTTACCTTCGGAATTGCGATACTATTATCGACACACCTACGAGTGCCAAGTGAGGCAGCTGAGGTATATTGTAAAGGACTACTTTACCAAGCCCAAGTATAAGGCATTAGCATTTGACGGGGAGTTTGCTCCAGAGTTGCAATTCGTGCTGCCCTTTGCCTATTGGCATTACAAGAATGGAACCCTCAAGTCCACCGCGTCGTCTAAATATACCAAGGAGATGTACTTCTTCTCTGAGGATCATCAGGAGACTTTCGATACGCGATGTAACGAGGGGAACTACAATTTTGAAATGCCCAGGATCCTATACAGTCAGGATTACGACATGAAAAAATGGTTGGCAGTGCCTCTCAAGGAAAAGTATCAAAACGATGTGTATGTTTATGAAAAGCCTATATTGATTATTGCCAATCGGTACAATATGGAGTGGGACGGTCCGCCGGTTAGCTTTTTTAGTATTGAGTTGCTAGACTATATCCTCGAAAGATTAAGCAAGAGCTATCAGGTTATCTACAATCGGCCTCGCCCCCAGAACATCACCATGGACAATAGTGATATATACGATATGGATGAGTATAGCTGGCTGAAGGCCAATTATCCAGAGGTGATACTGATGGAGGACCTCTACCAGGAGAATAGAGCTGGGGCTAATAATTTCAACCACCTCCAAATGATGGTTTATGCCAATGCAACGGATTTCTTATCTATTCACGGAGGTACGGCCACCTTGGCGAGTTATTTTGGTGGGAAAAACCTAATTCTGTCGAAAAAGGGGCCTGAACACCATTTTAAATGTTACGAGAAGCTGTACCCGAAGTTTTCTGGGGCCGAGATTTTTCACGCCAAATCCGATGAGGAGGTGAAGCAGATCGTTTTGGATCACTATCTAAAAGTGGTGGTAGAATGAGTGATAAACAGAATGATGGATATTGGCTCAAATCGGGAATTCTCAACATTCTTCAGAATTTTTCAGGAGTTTTCTTCGGTTTCGGTGGCTTCTATATGCTCGTTAGAGTCCTTTCTAAGGACGATTTTGGAGTGTGGACTTTGTTTATGTCGGTTACTACTATCGCCGAAGCCATTAGAAGTGGGCTCATTCAAAACGCCCTCGTTAAATACCTGTCGTCGGCCGAAGAATCGGAACACCCGGCTATCATCACCGCCTCCTCGGTTATTAGTATAATTATAACCCTAATTTGTATCGGGCTCATTTTTGTTTTTGCACCTTATCTGAGCACATTATGGTCGTCGCCTCAGCTGATGGGGCTGTTATATACGTATATGCTGGTGTATATTCTTTCGGGAATCCTTACTCAGTTCAATGCCATTGAGCAGGCCAACCTACAGTTTCAAGGCATATTTATCACCAATTTTATACGTCAATTTATCTTCTTTGCGGTGGTATTATGGTCTTATGTTTTTGAGCATTCTCTTACCCTGATTACCCTCGTATGGGTACAAGCATTGGCGGCCCTAATAGGGGTCATGGTCGCATATGGGTTTGTCAGAACTTATTTTCGATTCGTTCGTAATTTGAGTAAGGCGTGGTTGCAAAAACTATTCGGCTATGGGAAATATGCCTTCGGTACGGCTGTTAGCTCTTTACTGTCCGGAACCGTCGATCAGATGATGCTCGGGGCCATGCTCTCTCCTGCGGCCTCGGGAGCCTTTAATATTGCGGTGCGCATTACCAATCTAATCGACATCCCGGGCAATGCCATAGCGGTGGTGGTGTTTCCACAAAGTTCGCGTCGGATGGAAACCGAAGGTAAGAGTGGCATCAAGTATTTGTATGAGAAATCGGTGGGTACCACCTTGGCACTAGTGCTTCCTGGTGTTATATTCCTGTTTTTGTTTTCTGATTTTGTGATTCATTTTATTGCCGGCGAAAAATATGCCGACACCATCCCACTGCTTCAAGTAACCCTCTTGTATTGCCTGCTAATTCCCTATGGTCGACAGTTTGGTACCATACTGGACTCTATAGGAAAAACGAGGACTACTTTCTTGGTCGTACTGGGGACGACCATCGTGAACCTGGGGTTAAACTATGTCTTAATCAGTAAAATAGGGGTTATGGGTGCCGCTTATGCTACACTTATTTCCAATATTTTGGGCTTCGCAGTGGCTCAAATCATCTTAAAAAGGGAAATAGGAGTTAGCCTATGGGCTACGCTGCGGTTTATGTGGCAGTTTTACCCTGAGTTTTATGTCAAATATATTAAGGGACGAATAGCCCGTTAATTTATAAAACCAACGATCCACAATGGTAGGAGTGAAATTTAATGGTCGACTAGGGAATCAACTTTTTCAGTATACTTTCTTTTTATATTTAAAGTCGAGGGATAGCAAAAAATATTATTTTTTTCCTAATCCGCATCATGCCAGTTTGGCCAAGTACTTCGATTTGGGGTTCTGGCCCAACTTTTATTTGAATAATAAATTGTGCTCGCTCCTGTTCAGGATGCTACCAAAGCTTTGGAAGTTTGAAGACGTATTCGTTCATAATTTTTTTAGTCCTAAGCCACATACGCCGGTCAACTTTACTATGTATCAGGGTTATTTCCAATCCGATTACTACCTCAAGCAACTACCTAAGCCCGCAAATTTCCGGCTCAAGGAACGGTACCGTGAGGAGTTTAGGAGGCAGTTTGGCGATTTGTTTGATCATCATAAGACGGTAGTAGTTCATATACGCCGTACCGATTATCTTTCGTATGGTAAGCGGGATATTTCCTTGCCCATCGAATATTTTCAGCGTCAATTAGAAGCTATTGAGAATATTGACAGCTATAAGGTGCTATTTGTGAGCGATGACATGCCCTTCGTGAGGCAGTCATTCCCTGAAAAGCCTAACTATATTTTCTCTTCTAACTCTGAAATTATAGACTTTCAACTCATTCAAAATGCCGACGTAGCCATCATTTCTAATAGTACATTTGCTTGGTGGGCGGCCTATCTTTGTCCAAAAACCAACCGGGTAATTGCGCCCGAAAATTGGTTTGGCTTCCGAATTGGTCGGGAGCATCCAAAGGGTATCATGACCGATCGCTTCGAATGGAAGGCCGTGTTGCCGGCTATTTCATAAGTGAAACGTATAGGGCTAGGGTTTCTTTTATAGATTTTTCTATAGGGAAGTCTTGCAGCCGTTTATTGCCCCGTTGTACGAGCTGAGTACGACGATCGGGCTGAGCGAGAAGCTGGTCTATTTGTTCAATAAAATCATCGAGGGAGTGGGGTTGGAAATAGGCCACAGCCGATTGGGCTATCTCGCGGAAGCAGGGGGTGTCGCTGAGTAATACCGGACAATTCGCTTTAAAGGCCTCCAAAATGGGGAGTCCAAAGCCTTCGTGCAAAGACGGATAGACGAAAATTTCGGCTCGGCTATATAAGGTATTGAGTTGTTCGTCGGTAACTTGTACATGTTTTACCTTCTGGGTGAGCCCGAGCCTGTGCAAGAGCTCTTGGTCGGCTATGCCCAGGCGTCCACCTCCTGTCAAAATTACTTCAAGTTTAGGATATTTCTGGGATATAGCCTTAAAGGCGTCAATGAATAAGTAGAAATTTTTGTATCCACTTCTGTCCCCCACATATAGCAAATAGCTGTCAGGAAGGCCTTCGACCGGGGCGAACTCCAAGGGTTGTTTCAGGTCTATGCCATGGTATATGACCCTAATTTTATCCTCGTCGACCCGATGATAGCGCATCAGATCGGACTTGGTCGTTTCCGAAATGGCTATGATGGCATCTGCCCTTTCTATATGCAGGCGTTTGTTATGGGTGAGTGGATCCTGGGCCCAAAAGTATTCGGGTAGCTTCTCATACGTCATATCATGAATGGTGGTCACCATAGGCTTTTTGAGGTCCTCCAAAAAATAGGTGTCATAATAGGTCGGATGGAAAAGGTCGAAATCATCCTTTTTTACCAGGCGATGGCTATAGGCTTGATTGGCTTTATAAAGCAAATCGGATAGGCGGTGATGGCGCAATAATGGACTCATAAACCGATCCAGCTCATTTCCCGATGGACTCAAATAGTGGTTTTGACTATAAAGAAGGCCCACCTCGCTGCTAAAATCGGTCGATTGTGCGATTTGTTGTACAATATTGGCAAAATATCGACTGATTCCCCCATACCTTTGGGTGGTGAATTTCTGGTGATCAAACAGTATTTTAGGCATCGTGTTTTTCGCTGAGTATGCTATGGGTTGCTTAGTAGAGTCCCGTTATTTCTGTATGTTGATTCGAAATAGTTCGGTAATTTAGTTAGGAAAAGTGAATTTATTAACCCCCATACTGAAGTTTTTGTAATACGGTAGGAGCGCATGCTAAGGAAGGGGCGTCTGATAGGGGAGTGACCAGCCCATTTGCCTGGTTCAGTCGATAGCCTAGGCTTGTTTCGAATTCGAAATTAAGGCCACCTGCCTACTGTTTTCTTTCAACATAGCCACCCCATCACGGGTGCTCATAAAAGGCAAGCCCTTAGTTTGGTGGTTCATCATACTAATGGTGTACAATAGGTCCAGATGCTTGATAATCTCACCCCAAGCATAAAAAATAGAATGTTTTGGATCGTACATATGGGTGGGCTCACTGCCGGCCCCATTGAGTTCTATGATAGAGAATTGCTGACCCGCACGCAGCTCCTCCCAGGAGTTGAACTTGATGTCCATACGTCCAAAATAGAATTCCGGAATAGAATTGCATACCGCATTGATACTTTGCCTGAGCTGTGCATCGGCTCGGGAGGTGAAGTCTACAAATTTTGATCCTCGGCTATGGTTACCATAGGGGACTAACAGTTTCTGTTCGCCCTTGGCTAGTATATGATCCATAGATGCTCCATACATTTTTTGTAGCTCCTCCAACTGAAGCAAAAAACGGGGCTCCGCCATCACCAACTGCTTGATGCTGCTAATTCCGTCGCCGGTTATTGTCAAAAATTCTTTTCCGACAATCCCCGTAATGGTGCCTTGAGGCTCTCCTGGTATCCGCGTATAAAAAATACCGATTTCATGTGGGTAAGAGATGTACTCCTGAATTAAAAAGTCAACTGCTACATTCTTTAAATAGTCTTCCAGATCTTTCCGATTCTTTACTAGCTTTACCATCATCCCCCTTTGGCCTATATCGGGCTTTGCTATAAACGGGAAGTCTATACCTCGTTTTTTTGCCTCTTCAGCTACAACTTCTGCCCTGGTATCAGGGACGAAAAGCAGGGTTTTGGGGTAGTAGGCATTGGGAAGTAAGTCGTAGATCTGCTTCTTACTTTCCAGTAAAAACCCGCCGTTTTTGATCAGCGGGTTCGCAGTGTTAAAGAAAAAGAAGGATTTCGCCTTTGCTGCTAGAAATAAATAATAAGGTAACATAGGAGCATAGACCACGTTGAAAGGCCAATACTCCCAGTTGAAAAGTCGGATAAGGAAGCGCCTTACCCATAAAAACTGATTCATAAAAGGCTGGTATCGTATTGAGAATGCGGAATTAAAGGGAGTTGTTGCCGATGGTCTTCTTGCTTGATCAGATCGAGGTATTGTACCTTGGTATAGTTTGTATCCACCTCAATAGAAGTAATACTTACGGTGAATACGGTGCCACTTCTGTTCATCATCAGGTCGTTATGAGGATCCCCATCCCCAGTAAATTGGTGGAATTTAACGATGGATTGCTGGTCTATATTTTTCTCCTCCGACAGCCATTGCTCAAACCAGCTTTCCCTTTTATGGATAATTGGCTGGGTATACAGGGTGGTCGACGACCAAATGTAGGTCCCCGTTGGGTCCAATTGCCGGGTGTACGCTACAGTACCGTCCCAGCGACATTCAAAAAGACCAGTGTCAACACGGAGTATTAAGGTAAAAGGTTCGATCCCTTCTAGTTGATACTCCTTAAATGCCGTTAGAGGCTGATCGGCCGCTAAAATGTCTAAGAATACGAGGCCGCGACTCCTCCTATAGGGCGGCTGAGGTACATGGCCCTTAAAGGCCCCATTGAGTAAGACGGCCGTAAAGCCATTATCCTTGGTGCCCACCCAGGAGCCTCCTGCCTGGCTATCCTTCGGGAATATACCTTGTTGATTGCCGGACAGAGGCCATATTTGGGGAGCCAAAGCCAAAGAACGCGTATGTTGCTCATCCCGGTTGGAGGTGAGAATATAGCCTTTAGGCGTCGGTAAGTAGGTTACAGTACACATATTGCACTAAAAATAATCAAAATAAAGTAGATCCGTATATTATTTGGCCAATACCTTCAAGGAGATGGTCAGATCGTCGGAAAGGGTAAAGCTTCGGCCACCCACATGATAAGACCGCCTATTGAGAGGTAACTCACCTGTAAATAAGTAACCTCCACTTTGTTCTTTGACGGTAAAGGGAATGGATACGGTTTTGGTCACGTCTTTAATGGATAGATTTCCAATCATGACATACTTGCCCGCACTTGTCTGGCTTACCTTGGTACTTACAAAGTGCATTTTAGGGTATTTCGTCACGTCAAAATATTCTTCTTTCTTTAAATGGCTATCTCGAAGATTATTGTCGGTATCGATAGATGCCGTCGGTATATATACATCGAAAGAGGCCGTAGTCAGCGATGCTGGAGAAAAGTTGATGGTGCCTTCTATTTGTTTAAAGTAGCCTGTGGTGGTAATACCTAAATTTTTAATATTAAAGGCGAGTTTGGACCCGTCTGCGACCGGTTTGATCACTTGGGCCGTGGCCGTGTTAAAGGCGACCATGGCGCATAATACCATCATACTTAATGCGATTTTTTTCATTTTTTTGTTCGTTTAGTTGTTGATTTAGTTAAGAAGTGCGCTGCCAAAGAGTACATTGAACTGTTGGCAGTGAATGAGGGCATACTTATAGTTGCCGAAATCGATGTTGTTAGGTAGGACATACACTTGGGTTCCATTTGTCGATTTGAGGGCGCCTAGGTCGATGAAGTTACTGGCCTTAGTGTCGGTGGCCAGATATACATGCAGGTCGGGCCCGTTATTGGCCATTAGGTTTTCGAGCACGAGCGAAGAAGTACTGCCACTCGTGATGATTTTGGCATTCCCTTTGACGGTCTCGCCTGGGGCCGAGACAAAGACTCCCTTTTGGGCAGTTGTGGCGGTGGTGTCTACCTCTTCCATAATAGGGGTGTCAGGGGTATTGATATCTTCATTTTTACAGGACCATATCGCTATTGCGAATAGTGCCAAGATGCTTAACGTTTTCATGAGTAGATTGTTTGTTGATGCTATTAAAATTGATAGGTAAGTCCCAAACCGAAGTTATTGGCCTTATTGCGGAATCGGTCTATCTCTGTGCCGTCCCCAGCGATCTGTACGATGTCTTGGGTTTGATACTCGGTAAATAAAAATTGGTAGATGGCTCTTACACCCCAGTTGCTGTTAATTTTGTATTTTAAGAAAAACTCGGAGTTCAAAGAACCTCTATCATGATCACCAGTAAGCAGTACATTGAAAACGGTTGGTTTGGCCGAGGGTTCGGTCCTTAAATTACCATTGCTCTGTAAAATGGCCGACGAACTTCTCCCGAAGCTAGCGCCAATCAGATCGATATTAAATCCTGCACTTAGTCTCGAATTAAAGTTATAACCTAGATTAACGGTGAGGTTTAGTGCATTTACCAAAGGGCGTTGGACGGACAAGGTATCCCAGTTTTCAGTTTGCTGGCCGGCAAAAAAGATTAAAAATGGGGTGGTAAAGGACCGGGTCAAACTGGCTGGCCCGGCGGTAGTATAATCTAACTTTTTTCCGAAGGCTGTGGTTAATCTGGCGCCAATACCGGCTTCTATCCTTTTTTTCTTACCCAATCGCCAATTATGAACATAGGAAAGTGCGACCGTTCCGTTGGCACTCCCCACGGTCGCGGCGAAGTCTACCACTTTGAGGGGTGAGGCGTCGTGGGTAGACTGCCCAAGGCTGGGAAGTGTAAGCCATAAGGAAAGACATACGAGTAGTAATGAGGTTTTCATTGGTTTTTGATTCAGTTTGATTGATGTACGATAATTTAGTTTTAGGGCATACCTGGTCACCCCGAATTCAAGCAGCGTTTTCAGGTACTATTGGAAGCAGGTTTGGCTTTTTTAATTCCCGCTTATTGAGTGATGGCTTGTCGGTACTTTAGGGTCGATACCGCTACTCCAAACTCCTTAGGAAGGGGGTGTACGCAGACTTGTCCCCATCCGACCCTTATAAGGGCCATATGATGTACCGTATGCTCTATATTGTAAATGAGTTCCCTATAGTAGGTAGTCGTGAGGCTGATGGGCTCGGAGCATTGCAAATTATAATCCGATATCAGAGTCATCACTTTATCCTCCTTCGCCACGCTATTTTCAATTTTCTTCAGCATTTCCAAAGCAAAAGCCGGCGATGTTTCGATTTTGTAGTCCCGCTCCCTTAATTCATAGTTAACCGTTCCTACCTGGTAGCCTTTTTCAAGTTCTTGAAAAAGTTCTATAATATGTCTTATATGCTGTCCTATACTCGCATTGGAGAGGGCGGAAAGAGCCATACTGTACTCTTGAGGTTCGAGTTGCTCAATAGCATACTTTAGTTGATAAATTAATTGACGTATCGGCTCTTTTAAGGTCATGGGGTAAAGGCTGTAATAATTTTTTGTTTAAATGATACCTTCCTAGGGTTTAAGGCCTATGGATGGGACCTTAGATGAAAATGTAAATAAAATAATAAGGACCGATATTATTCTTTACCATTACGAAAGAATCGGTCTTTAAGATGCGTGAGTTGTTCTTTTTTTATAAAAACTAGAAACAAACAACTCAAAAACACCAAACAAGCGTATAGGAAAAGCTGACCATTATCGTCCTGAACCACTATCCCAAGCTGGGTGAGATGGGCTCCAATGGCTCCAGTCATTACTGCCAAGCCTAGCAAGGCTCCTAAGGCCGTGGTGGCTGGTATGAGCAACAAGACGATGGCTATCGACTCGGCTACCCCACTTCCAATCCTCCCCCAAGGCTCCATGCCCAAGGTACTGAAAATATATACGGACTCGTCGGCAGCCGAAAACTTAAAGAATAAACTTTGAAATAATATAATGGCAGCAACGCCACGAAGTATCCAAGTAAGAATTGGGGATTGTTTTTTCATGTTGATAGTGTATTTGATATGTGAGTATAGTCGGGCGAACTTTTAAAAGCTTACAATTTTAGTCGTTTTTTTCTTCAACCATCGATCGTATCATCTTATTCTTATCATCGTCCGAGAGCTTGGAGGAGGCTCCGACTTTTTTGTTTAAGGCGGCGTTGAGTAAGGTGTTTTGGCGGTCGAATCGTTTGCACATACGACAAATAATCAAGTGAAACCACAGAGAACGTTTCTGTGAATTGGTTAAATCCCCATCCTCGCTTTTTAAAATGTATTCTGTAGCTTTTTTGCAAGTGATCATAATTTTGACGAACATTTAGTGTGGAAATTACCTTGTGATAAACCAATTAGATTCCATACAGGCTCTCAACTGAAGTTTGGCTCGGTGCATAATCACCCAATAATTTGCTTGGCTTAGATTTAACTCGTCGGTGATCATGTCAGTACCCATTTCTTCCACATATTTCAGACTAAACACGGCTCTCTGAATCGTATTGAGCTTTCCTTGGCAGTAATCGAGTACTTTATAAAATTCTTGATTTTCCAATAAGGTATCGGCTCCATCTTCCCAGGTTTTGGGTGAGGTAGTTTTGGCCCAATGTTCATGAGCGTCAAAAAATGGATCTTGGTCATTATAATCGCCAATCTCCGTAGCGCTCCATTTTTGTCGACGAAAATGATCTGCAATTTTATTTTTAAGAATAGAAAATAGCCAACTTTTTACGGAAGCTTCTCCTCTAAATTGTTTGAATCCCTTCCAAGCAGCAATAAATGTCTCTTGGACGAGATCTTTTGATAATTCCTTGTCTTTAATGCGGGTTACAGCAAAAGCGTATAATGCATCACCATGCGTATTGACCCATTCTGTCGCCTGATGCTCGCCCACTTCTTCTTGTTGCTTCATAAAAGATATTTGTCAGTTCTATTATTCTTGCCTTCTGTTCTATAAAGATATGGGAGGCCTAGTTTGGACGTTTATATAACTAAATGGCCACTTATTTTTGTAGATAGTTTGTCGGATCTCCCCCCTAAATCTATCGAAATTAGTCTGTTTGGCAATGATATATGGCTAATTTTATGGCTAGGACTTCCTGGGAATATGCCCTATACTGGTATTTAGTGCCGGAGAAAATCATATCCTAGAGGTTAAAATTTTTAAAAATAAAGGAATTTGACAGGCTCATTTATATGCTATTATGCTTACTGGTCTTTTTAAAATTAGGATTTTATTAGATTGAATAATACCTAAATTTGATTTTGGATCCGATTTCCACCTAATTGCCCTATTTAGGACGATTGAGTAATACAATCCTTACAAGAGCTGCCAATTTTTTTTTTTTTTTGTTTAAAAAGGACTCTTTATAAGAAGTTGTGATGCAAGTGTTAAAACCCGCTTTCCTTCAAGAGTCGGAATGATCTAAACTATCATTTAATTCATTTTAAAAATCCAATATATGACTATCATTACTGCAGTAGAGGTTGCGTCACTTAGTGCCAGCGGAGACACCATTCTTATAGATGCGCGAGGGGGCAAAGATGCCCATGAACGTTATTTGAAGGGGCATCTGCTAGGTGCACGCTTCGTCGACTTGGACGCAGACCTTAGTAATGTCGGCAGCGACGCCTCAGAGGGGGGAAGGCATCCCTTGCCAAACATCCAAGATTTTACTCGCTTATTATCCAAGTTAGGGATCGATCCGTCGGTGAAGGTAATGGTATATGACGATAAAAACGGGGCCATGGCTGCCGCACGATTTTGGTGGATGCTCAAAGCGCTCGGGCATCCTTCTGTCATGTTGGTGAGTGGTGGGTTAGCAGCTTTGATTCAGGCGGGTCTACCAATTACTACCGATGAACCCGAACCATTAACCGACTTCCTTGAATATGAGGCTACTGGCTGGAACCTTCCTTTGGTAACGATGGAAGAAGTAGCCGCCGCCGCTGAGTCGACCGATCAATTGGTGATCGATGTTCGGGAGGCATACCGCTATAACGGGGAGAGTGAACCGATCGATTTGGTGGCTGGCCATATTCCCGGGGCGGTAAACGTTCCTTTTTCCGAAAATCTGGATGAGAATGGGTTGTATTTGCCTTCGGATGTTCTAAAACAAAAATATCAGGAAGTCCTTGGCGACAAGGATCCCAATAAAGTGATCGTACACTGTGGATCGGGAGTTACCGCTTGCCATACGCTGGCCGCCCTCGAAGATGCGGGGATGGTTGGAGCCCGGCTGTATGTCGGTTCCTGGAGTGAATGGTCGAGAAATGATAATCCAATGATTACCAAAGAATAGGAGGGTGGGGAGCGTCCCAGCCCTCCCTATTCTAGGTTACACACCAAATTGTGTAAGATGGTGATTGAGGTGCTTATAAAACATATTATTCCATTCGTGGACACTTAGCACGCCGAAGGAATGCGATTCTTTTTGGTCGAAGTGCTCGGCTCCTAATTGTTGTGTTTTACGCAGAAATTCGATCAACCTCGCTTTTTCGGCTTCAAAGTTCCGTTCATCGGTGATCATAAAATCGGGAGCCGTTCTACTGTTACGGGGGTAGGGCTTCTCGTTTACAACTGCGTTTTTGACAAAGTTCTTTAAGATGAATTTCATAAATGCATTCGGCTTTTTGTGTTTTGAGTCGAATACATATTCATAGGTGACGCAACAATGGGCGAGCATCTGACCCACGTTCATCTTCCCCCAAGTGGGTGTTGTAGCAGGGGTAAGGTGTTCGATGCGACCGATTAATGAATCGGTCACCTCCTTAGTAAAAATATTCGGTAAGGCCATAGCTAGTTGGTTAAGTATGCGGTATAGATTGAAGTCGTTTAGCGATCCATTTTACTGAAATAATTACGCATAAATAGGAATTGGTATTGGACTGCATTCTTCCAATAAGGCCAGGTGTGTCCTCCAGGACGGCTTATAAAATCGTGAGGGATGTTTCGATACAGCAGCTGCCGATGAAGCTCTTGGTTAACGGAATAAAAGAAATCGTCTGTTCCGCAGTCGATGATGAGCGCTAATGAGTTGGGGGTCAATAGATGGAGTTGATTCATGACCGTATATTTTTCCCAGTCGCTAGGGTTTTGCGCATAGGTACCTAATCGCTTCGCCATTTCCCAGTTTTTGGGGAAAGGCCTGATGTCCACCCCTCCGCTCATACTTCCGGCCACGCCAAATACATCTTGGTGTCGGATAGCCAAAAATAAGGCCCCATGGCCCCCCATACTCAGACCCGTGATGCCACGCCCATTGGGTTGGGCTATGGTTTTGTAATGCTGGTCGATGTATGGGACGAGTTCTTTGCTGATATATGTTTCATATTGCCAGTTCTGGTCTTTGGGACTATCCCAATACCAACTAGAGACATTGCCATCGGGACAAACAATAATCATGTTGTGGAGGTCGGCGGCTGTTTCAAAGCCTTTTCCCTTTTTGAGCCAACCATCATACCGGTCTCCATAGCCATGCAATAGATATACAACTGGCAGAGGGCCTTGTAGGGACTGATAGTCGTTAGGAGTAATCACAACCGCTTTGATGGTTTTCTTCATAACGGTACTATAGGTTTGTACCGTATCGATTTGTGCGGCTCTGGCTAAGTTTAGGATGAAAAAAAAACTGTGTAGGGTTAGGGTAAAGTGTTTTCTGAAGGTCATGGAGTTAGTAAAATCTTAATGAATCGAATTTGAACCTTAATATTAAACAATTTCAAACAATAGTCGGGAAGTAAATTTTTTATTTTAATTGCTTTGAATGGTCAGGTTACTATTTTTTTATGCCATCTGGTATGCTCATCCTAAATCAATCTAATGTTATTATGAACAAGGTATCTTTATGTTGGACCACTTATTTATTATGTTTCACGCTGCTAACCTCCTGTACGGCCAAGTCGGGTGAAGGACAACAAGGCGGGCAAGAACAGGAAGTCGTCGAACAGCCATATGACAAATATATGGTACAATATAAGGGGACCGAAGGTCCTGGACTCGGCAAAAATATTGTCTTTGTAGCCTCCGATCATGAGTACCGCAGTGAAGAAACATTGCCAGAGCTAGCCAAGATTTTATCCAAGCGCTATGGTTTTAACTGTACCGTATTATTTGGTTTGGACGAGGAGGGGTATATATTACCAGGGAGCTCCAATCTTAAAGGCTTGTCGTTATTAAAAAATGCCGACTTGCTCTTTTTGTTTACTCGATTTGCTCATTTTGACTCAGAGGAACTTCAGTATATCGACGACTATATACATGCAGGAAAGCCTATTGTAGCCCTAAGGACGGCTACCCATGCTTTTGACAAAATCACAGATCCCAAATGGGAGCATTATAACTGGAACTATAAGGGAGAAAAAAAGGAATGGAAAGATGGCTTCGGTGAATATATACTAGGTGAAACCTGGGTGTCGCATTATGGTAAAAACCATGCCCAATCCTCTCGATTGATTCCAGAAAAAGGACAAGAGGCCAATCCAATATTAACGGGGGTAAAGGATATGTGGGTGCAGTCAGGAGGATATACTGCTGAGCCCCATGGGGAGGTCATTGCTAGGGGAGAGGTGCTGAATGGTATGAGCCAAGATGCCGCCGCCGACCCTAACAAGGAGTTATTGCCCGTGGCCTGGTCAAGGGAGTATACCCTCGAAGATGGAGCCAGTGGGAGAGTATTCACTACCACCCACGGTGCCTCAGAAGATATCTTAAATCCAGGATTCCGTCGAATGCTTTTAAACGCCGCCTTATGGGCCATGGAAATGGAAAAGGATATTAAGGCCGACAATAATATTGAACTTGTGGGGCCCTATCAGCCTACCCAGTTTAATTTTAAGGGCTATAAAGCCAAGGTAAAGCCAGCCGATTTGGCGGGGTGGGACTCGCTGATCATGCCGGGCGAGGTATTTGAAAAGAAAGTAAAATAAAAAAAGCAGCCTCCTGGCCAACACCAGGAGGCTGCTTTTTTACAAACGTACCCAAAGGCTATCAGCAAAATAGTGCTTGCAGTCCAAGAAGTTTTTCTCTACCGAAAATCCATTCTGATCGGCCATGTCTTCGATTTGGGTCAGGGTGTATTTTTTTGATAACTCGGTCCAAATTAACTCATGCGCCTTAAAATTGTAATATTTGTCCAGGGCTTGGCTGTATACCTTTTGGTCTTTTAGGCTTACCAAATAACTCCTTACTTCGCCTGAAACGGGATCGTAATGACAGTAAAAATCGAATTGACTAAGTTGGAAATTGGCTTCTAGCTCCCGGTTTAGACGGTTGAGCAAATTCATATTGAATGCCTTGGTAATGCCGTGGGGGTCGTCGTAAGCCAACTGTATAGTACCAGGGTTTTTTTGTAAATCCATGCCTATCAGCAGCTTATCGCCGGGGTTCATCGCCTCGTTGAAGTGCATTAGCAGCACATTAGCCGCCTTGTCGGGGTAATTGCCAATATTACTTCCCAGAAATAAAAATAGGCTAGGAAGTCCCATGGCGGCTATTTGATCCATCATACTGAAATAATCACCTACCAACGGAGCTATTTTTAGCTGAGGTAGGGCTTCTTGCATATTTCGTTTAAGATCGTCGATCGCCTGAGCAGATATATCCACTGGGATATAGGTAAACTCTTTATTGCCTGCTAAAAGCGTTTTAAGCAATTGCCTGGTCTTTATTCCATCACCTGCTCCCAGTTCTACTATATTAAAAGGCTTGTCAAATGCCAAGGCATCGACTATTTGTCCACTTTGCATGGCTAATATCTCGAACTCGGCATCGGTAGGGTAGTACTCTGGCATATGCATGATCTGTTGAAACAGCATACTGCCATGATCGTCGTACAGGTATTTGGAGGCTACATATTTGTTTTTAGTGCTGAGTCCTAAGTCCAAGTCAATGGCTGCTTCGGTGGGAGCGAGTCGCTGGGTGATATTTGCATTCATAAGAGTCGTGTTGAAGATGAATTGGGCTTGCCAACAGAGCTGGCATGTGGATCGTATTTGGTTTATTGGGCGAGCCTTAACCCGGTAAATTGCCACCGGTGATGGGCGTGAAAGAAGTTTCGGTAGGTGGCTCGGCTATGCCCTTCGGAGGTAGCCGATGATGCCCCCCGGAGGACCATTTGATTGACCATGAATTTGCCATTGTACTCCCCAACCGCTCCAGGGGCCTTCTCAAAGCCTGGGTATGCCAGATAAGCGCTGTTGGTCCATTCCCAGCGTTTTCCCCATTCCAGATGTTTCGACGCTACCTCCCATTCAAATTCCGTAGGGAGCCTCTTCCCCGCCCATTGAGCAAATGCCGAAGCTTCATAGTAGTTGATGTGGGTGAGTACCGTATTGGGGTCCACTTCTTTTAAACCGGCAAGGGTATAATGAAACCATTTGCCTTCCATTTTATGCCAATAGAGTGGCGCCTCGACCTTATTTTCGTTTAACCACGACCACCCTTCGTCCAGCCATAAGTTAAAGTCGGAGTATCCTCCCGCCTCCATAAACGATAAATACTCACCGTTTGTAACGAGTTGGTTGGCTATTTGAAAAGAAGGAAGATACACCTTATGCTTTCCTAGCTCATTGTCGAAGCAGAACCCATTGCCTTGATGTCCTATTTCGTATAGCCCTTCTTCTAAAGATAGATATCCGGGCTTTCCGTCTTCTCGGGGATGAAACTGGGCAGCTGGGTCATAAACTGGAAAGGTTGGGTTATGACCTAAGGTGTACTTGATATCGGTCAGCATGAGTTCCTGATGTTGTTGCTCGTGCTGTAAGCCCAGTTCAAGTAGGTTCAATACCGCTGGGGCCGTGGAGTGGAGCAGAAGCTGCCGAATGCCTTGGTCTACATGAGCCCTATAATCATAAACCTCCACTACGCCGGGGCGTGTAATGTTGCCTCTGTTAGCTCTAAAGAGGCGTTTGCCCACATTATTATAGTAGCTATTAAATAAAAAGCCGAAATCTTCATGGAATGCGCAGTATCCCTGAAGATATGGTTTTAATATAAAGGTTTCAAAAAACCAACTCGTATGCGCCAGGTGCCATTTGGCCGGACTTATAAACGGTACTGGCTGGGGAATATAATCCTCAACTTGAAGTGGTTTGCATATTTCTATCGATCGATTGCGAACCTTATAAAAATATTCGATTGGGTCTACCGATAGTAGTTCTTGTTCATAATTTTTGATTTCCATCTGTAATTCAATTGTAATGAAGGTCTGAGATCTTTTTTATTTTTAAATGAGATGCTTGTTCTCGTCGCATCATAAGGGCGTAAGCATTATTAAAACCAATGGGTTTAAGCCATTTTAACTCAAACCGATCGTCAAATTCCTTGGCAACATAATTGAAAACCCGCTGAGGCTGAGCACCAAGCTGGGCTACCTGGCTGGGACTCGCTTGCAATAGTACCAAAAGTCCCGTGCCAGTATATTCGGGGTACATGTCAATTTCATTGTGAACCAAGGCATCAAAGCAAATTTTGGTACCACCGAGTCCGGTTTTGGTATCTACCTTGAGGGTCGTGTACCCTTCAATTAGCATTTTATACATATTGATCAGCAGATACTGTTCTCCAAAAATTTTGGAGCCGATCCTAATCGTCTCAGTTCCCGATTGCTGCGGAGGGCGGTATAGATTCGTGCGTTCCAAAAAGTCTTTGGCAACAATAGCCGGTCTTATCTTCTGGTAGTCGACCTGATAGTTGAGCTCGGTCATTATGGAATCATTGATATGTCCTGAGAGCATTTCCAGCACAGGTTCTATTTCTGGATATTTCTCCAGAACATCGTTTCTGACTAGCATAGAAGCCTGATAGGGTGGAAATATCCCTTTATCATCTTCCAGAGTTACCAGGTTGAAAGCCTTGAGCCGGCCATCGGTACTGTATCCGCTGATGATATCGAGTTGCTCTTGGAATGCCGCCTTGTACATAATGGCGTCGCTGATCACGACAGTTGGTATCTTAAAGCCATACTGCTGTTTTAATCCCAAATATCCATCTTGCCGACCCATAAATTCAGGAGTGAATCCGGCTAGCATATCAATATTGGACTGCTGACGTACGTAGGTGGTAGATATGGGAATCAGGAAGAGAAACAGGACGATTCCTGCCCCACCCAAACGACTCTGTTGGGCACGCTGTAGTAAGGCAAGTGACATGTCGAAGGCAATCGCCAAAAGGGCCGCGGGTATGGCGCCTGCGAGTATCATATGGCTATTGTTGAGGGCGATTCCCCCGAATATAAATTCGCCTAAGCCGCCTGCCGCTATATAGGCTGCCAGGGTAGCCACCCCCACGTTGATCACCGCCGCAGTACGCACTCCAGCGAGTATGACGGGCATAGCCAATGGAAGCTGTACCCGCAGTAAGATTTGCCAGGAGGTCATCCCCAGTGCGCGGGAGGCTTCGGTGATGGCCGGGTCTACCCCTCCAATACCCGTATAAGTGTTGCGGATGATGGGTAGAAGGGCATATAAGAATAAGGCGGTAATCGCCGGAACGGCCCCAATTCCGAGTAGCGGGATCATGACACCCAGTAAGGCAATGCTCGGAATCGTTTGCATGATACCGGCTATCCCCAACACTATTTTGGCCCAAGAGGGTCTGTTCACGATCCAGATTCCTAAGGGTAGGCCTATCAGGATGGCCAATAGTAGGGAGGAGCTCGTCAGTCCAATATGAGTCAGGGTTTGCTCCCCTATTTTATCCGCTTGTAGACTAAGGAAAGTCCAAAAACTTTCTTGCTCATCCATATTTTCTTTTTATTTGTGACAGGCAGTCTACCAAAGATTTTAAATCGGCAGATCTACAGGAAGCCGTTGAATCCAAAAAAACTAACGTTGTTAGTTTATTTTCCTCCATTAGGCCTATGGTATCCCAGAGGCTTCGGTCGGGTGTTATAGTCAGTTCCATGGGTGGGGAAGGACAAGAGGGTAAGAGGGTCTCTACCTCCCTTAAGGTGACGCTCGACAGCTCCAGTTGAAACCGTTGAGGGTCGAAGAAGCTACGAACAAAAGGTGAAACAGGGTCGAAAAGTAGCGCTTGAGCAGTTCCTTGCTGTATAATTTTTCCTTGGTCCATTACCACAATATGATCTCCCATTTCTATGGCTTCCAGCAAATCGTGCGTCACTAAAACGACCGTTTTGCCACGATGGTTCAACAGGGACTTCAATTCCCTTCGGATTTGCTGCCGAGTAATGGGGTCCAAGGCACCAAAGGGTTCGTCCATGAGGATCAAAGGAGGGGCGGTAACCAAGGCCCTGGCAATGGATACCCGTTGTTGTTGGCCTCCACTTAGTTCCCTAGGATATTTATGTCCGTATTCGTCCATAGGAATAAGCAGTTGCGCCATCAGCTCTTCGGTTTTTTGCTGCGTAGTCTCGGCTTGCCATTTCAACAGGCGCGGGACAACGGCAATATTTTGAGTTACGGTATAATGGGGGAATAGGCCGTTATTTTGGCTTACATAGCCAATACGCCGTCGGAGCACCACTGGATCCAAGTCCTTGAGGGCTTGCTGATCCATGGAGATTTCTCCTTCCGTTGGCTCAATAAGTCTGTTAAGCATTTTTAAAGTGGTCGTTTTGCCCGAACCACTCGTGCCTACAAGCACTGTAATGCCACCTCTGGGAACATCGAAAGAAATATTATGGATGACGGGTGTGTTGCCGTAAAATTTCGAAACGCCCCGAACTTCGATCATGCTTGGTGAACTAGTCTTCAAGTTGAGAGAATAGGTTATTTAAAGATTCACTAAACGTGGGGTGCGCCAACATGCTTTGGGCGATTTGTTGCCAACGCAAGCCTCCCATCATAGCCATTTGAACGACCGACATTACTTCACCTCCCTCGGTACCTAACATAGAGGCGCCCAGAATGAGATCGGTATCGGCATCCACGATAGCCTTCATCATTCCCCGCGTATCTCCGGTTTCTATCGCCCTGGCTACCGAAGTATTGGCCAACGATACTGCTTTATAGTTTAGGCCTTTCTCCTTCGCTTGTTGCTCATTGAGCCCAACTCTTCCTAGCTGTGGGTCGGTGAACATACAATAGGGCAATATATCGTGGTTGCCTTGGAGTTGTTGATCCGCGAACAACACCTGGGTAAGTATTCGGTAGTCGTCATAGGCTACATGGGTAAAGGCGGGTCCCCCTTTTATATCGCCCAATGCATATATTCCTGGTACGTTGGTTTGCATGGAATTATCGACGGGGATATAGCCTTTGGAGTCCATGTGCACACCTGTTGTTTTCAGATTTAATGGTTTGGTAATGGGTACCCTTCCGCTGGCTAAGAGTAGGTGCGTAAAGGGTATCTGCGACTGTTGTCCTTCCGACTCTACGGTCGCCATATAGCCATTTTCCGACTTCTCTACCGATAGGAGTGATGTATTGAGCCTTATGTTCACTCCTTCCTCTTTTAGTATCGAATACAAGGATTCGGCGATATCTTCATCCTCTTTCTTTAATATTCTTGGGCCTCTTTCTAGTAGGGTGACCTGGCTGCCAAACCGCTGGTACATTTGTCCAAACTCTAGTCCAATATATCCTGAGCCCACTATAAGCAGCTGCTTGGGTAGGGTGGGCAGGGTTAGGAGACTGGTATTGGTAAGATAAGCTACTTGGTCGAGCCCTGAGATGGAGGGAATATGCGGTTCTAAACCGGTGTTGATTATTATCGTTTCGGCTCTTACTGTCTGTTGAGTACCATCGGGAAGGTCAATTTGGACGGTCTTGGGCCCTTGGAAACTCGCTTCGCCATAAATAAGGTCAAGGTTTTCTGTCTGCTTCAAGCCTTTTTCACTCCCTGACCTCATTTTATGGACGATTTCTTGTTGACGGGCTATGACGGCTTCCATATGCACGTTGGTCCGAGCCGTGGTTATACCCATTTCCTCTGACCGATTGATAAGCCAAGCAGTTTTGGCCGATGCCACCATCGTTTTAGTTGGCGTACAGCCGTCGTTGACGCAGGTACCTCCCACCCACCTTTTTTCAATTAATAACGTTTTTAAACCCTTTTTGGCAAGGTATTTACTCAATGGTGTTCCGGCTTGGCCCGAACCAATGATGATGGCATCGTATTGGATCATTTCTCGTCTGTTTTAAGCTTGAATAACTACCCCTTTCCAAAAGGCAATATGGTCCTTTATCTGGATGGCTTTTTCGGAGGGCATGGGGTAGTACCATGCCGCATCGGCATTTATTTCCCCATGTACCACCACATCGTAGTAATGAGCCTCTCCTTTCCATGGACACACCGTATGCGTGTCCGATGTAGCAAGAAAGATGTCCTTGACCGACTCCCTAGGGAAATAGTGGTTGTTTTCTACTACGATGGTTTCGTTACTTTCAGCTATTACTTCGTCTTTCCAAATGGCTTTCATAATGTCTCGTTTAAATTTTATTCAGTTATAGAAAAAAATTGATCCATATCAATAACTTTGAACTTAACGATGATGAAATATAATAAAAAATATCCAAAATACTTTTGTTAAGGGATCGGGATGACTAAACATTACTATGCAGAAATATCTGAACTCTATGCGGCCTTATGAGGGGGCCGTGGCATTATGGCTGTACCAAATGAAGTAAATCGGCCTTGCTCAGGTTCTTGAGGATATGGCGGTCGGTCCGAATCAGGTCGGCGGCCAGGTCAATTTTAGATTTTTGAAGTTGCATCATCTTCTCTTCGATGGTATGGGGAGTGATGAGCCGTACGGCGATCACCTTTTTATTTTGGCCAATACGGTGGCTTCTGTCTATGGCTTGGTTTTCTACTGCCGGGTTCCACCAAGGATCCACCAAAAATACATAATCGGCCTCGGTCAGGTTCAATCCCGTACCCCCAGCTTTCAAACTGATAAGAAATACACTGATAGAAGGGTTGTTTTGGAAGTTATGAACGATTTCCTCACGATGGGTGCTTTTACCCGTAAGGTACTCGAAGGGGATATCTTCCTGATTTAGTTTTTGTTTGATAAGATCCAGCATGCTCACAAACTGAGAAAACACCAGAATCTTATGTTTTTGGCGCTTCGACCGTATCTGGTCCAATAGTATATCTATCTTCGAGGATTCGGCACCATAGTAAAGTTCGTCGTTCAGTAGCGAAGGGGCATTGCAGATCTGCCGGAGCTTGGTGAGTCCCTGGAGTACATGAAGCCGATTACGTTTGATATCTCCCTCTTCCTTACTGTTCAAATAGTCAAAAAACTCTTTTTCATACGCTTCATAGACCTTACGTTGGCTTTCACCCATTTCACAATATAAATAGGTTTCAGTTTTGTCGGGCAATTCTGGGGCTACCTGTTGTTTGGTTCGTCGAAGGATAAAGGGGTGAATCTGTTTCTGTAACCTGTAGGCCGGATCATCCGTTTTGAATCGATCGATGGGGACGATATACCGGTTTTTAAACTCCAATTTACTACCCAGAAGTCCAGGGCAGGCAAAGGACAATTGCCCATAAAGGTCCATGGAGTTGTTTTCGAATGGGGTACCCGTGATCACAACTCTACCTTTGCTGTTCAGTAAGCAGGCGGCCTTATAACGTTGTGAATCGGGGTTTTTGATGGCTTGAGACTCATCTAAAAAGACATATCCGAACGATAGTTTACTTAATAGATGAATATCGGACACCATAGTCCCATAGGTGGTGAGTATAATGTCGTAGGGGTAGGGCTTGTTAGAAGGCTGCAGGCGGTTGGCTCCATGATGAACCCAGGTGGTGAGTTCAGGTGCAAAGGCTGATATTTCCTCTTCCCAGTTGAATACCAGTGAGGTGGGAACTACGATGAGGTGAGGCTTTTGACCAGCAGTTTCTTTTAGGTTTAAAATAAAAGCCAGGATTTGTACCGTTTTTCCCAGCCCCATATCGTCGGCCAGGCAGCCCCCAAAGCCGAAGTCATCCAGGAATTTGAGCCAATTCAGCCCCTCTTTCTGATAATTGCGCAAGGAGGTTTGTAGGCCTTTAGGGTTTTTTACATGCCTTATACTCTGGAAATTCCTGAGTTTGTCACGCATGGTTTCGAGCTCTTGATGAACTTTTGGTTTCAACTCTTTGGCATCGAAAAGTGAGTCCATCAGCTCAAACCTAATCTTTGGAATTCTTAGTTGTTCACCACTCACCGTCCCCGCAGAGAAGTACTTCTCGAACCTCACCAGCCATTCTTCTGGAAGTAACCCTTCCGTACCATCGTCCAATGCTACATATCGGGTCCTATTTTTAGCGGCTTTGTGCAAGTTTTTTAAGGAAACTTTTTCTTTGCCGAAGCGTACCTGAATGTCGGGCAAGAACCAGTTGATACCACTTTCAACGGTGACCGTAACAGTGGCCTTATGGCTATTGAGCCGATTTTGATGGATGGTGTTGAATCCATAAATTTTTATGGACTGGTTTCTCCAAGCTTCGAAGGCATCCAAAAACCAGTTTTCGTCCAAAAAGCGGGCTTTACTGAGGTAAAATGAATCCCGGGGTTTCTGGTCCATAAAATCGGCGTGTTGTCGCCTCAAGGCCGCCAGGAATCGAATCTCTTCTTCTTCGTCGCGCCGGACGATATAAGGATGGCCGTGGCTGTCGACGGCATGAATTTGCTTTAAGGATAATATAGGAACTTCCACTCCGCCATAGCGAATCACCGGGGTTATTAGGATAAAGTGTCCTGATTCGGACAGGTAGATCATTTTTTTTATTCCAGTATCGGAAGTTGCGGCCTCAGACCAGGGCTGTCGGGCCTTCACCAGATGGGCATAAATGATCTCAATTTTTTCCTCGAGCCGCTCCAATATTCTACTTTTGAAGAGGTCGAATTTTGTGGTATGTAACAATACCTTTTTCTCCTGGTTACCCAAATAATGGACTATAGGAAGATAGTCAGCATCGTTAAGGAGTTGAAGGGTCTTGTCGGTTCTTAAAAAATAATCGTACTGTGGATTCACTTGCTCCAAATCATAGGTCTTTCCGTCCAACCTGATTACTCCCCCGAATTCATAATATTGGCCTTTGCGGTGTACTTTGAGGGTGAGCCCTATCTCTGGATTTTTGAGGGTTACCCTTATTAAATTTCCCGCATTGACAGAGTCGGACGTTGCCGTTTGGTGGATGTAAAAATCGAGATCAGCGGGGTTTTGGCAAATATTGGCCAGGGCCAACAGGTCGGAGGATGCCGATTTTTCCCTGAACTGATTCTTAAACCGCAGTAATGCGGAGTAAAATTTGATGAGGGATGGGTCCTGCTCCAGTTGAAGCAGATGGGTAGGGTCAACGGTCCGTAAGGGATTTTTTAATTTGCCGGCTTTGGTACGTTTGGCTCGGAACAACTCAATAAACAAATGGTCATAATATTTGTTTTTACCCAGGACTACTATAAGCTCTTCGGTGGAAGGGTCGTCTACCGTAGGCTTGGAGGGGGCAGCCTGCCACAGCTGGCGCTCCAAATGCTCAATGGTTTGTTCATTTACGGCAATCAAATTGTCAATCAGGGGGCGGTACTGGACTCTGCCGTCCTGGTATAGAACATAAAAAAACTCATCTGGATTGTCCCCTTCCGCAAGTCCATAATCCTGGCTATGCTGTCTTATTTGTTGAAGACGATGGGCCTCATTAAAAAAAACCAAATAGTCTTTTTTTTGATTTAAAATTAAAAGTGTCCTAGTCTGATGTTTGCAAAGGGTACCGAGCCTGTGATGGCAGTTACAGCTCAGTTGTATTCCTTCCAAATCCTGCCTGATCTCGGTATGATATAAGTTGGAGGGGCCGTCAGGAACCAAGAATGACGCATAATTTGTCAGAATAACTTGTGGTGCGATTTCGAGAAATCCATAAGAGGCAGTTTCGGGGAGCTCACTAGATTGACTAAATATTAGGTCTGTGGTTAGGTTTTCAAACCTAACGCCCTTTAGACTGTGTACATGCATATAGGTGGTTCATTGGTAAGCAAAGCCTATTTAGGAAATGGTCAATTGAGGAGCAAATTTGTTTAATTTTAGGCGAAACATGAAGTTTATTTTGAATGTTATGGATTTGTAAGCCTTTTTTTGAAGTAACTGGCATTAAATTTTAGAGGCCATCATTAAAATTTAAATCGTAACAGGCAAGATTATGACCAAAACCCTTCAAATTTCGAATATTGTGGCTCTAATCGCGACAATACTGATTAATTATCTTTCTAATACAGGCATTTTTAATGGAGAAACGATGGCTTCGGTATCGGCCGCCTATCAAAACTATTTTACTCCTTCGGGCTATGCCTTTTCCATCTGGGGATTAATATACTTATTGCTCATTGCATTTGTGATTTATCAATCAAAGGGCCTATTTGGTAAAGGAGAGGCTCCTTCCATTGTCGTCGAGATTGGCTGGTTATTCGTGTTCACTTGTGTGGCCAACAGTGGTTGGGTGGTGGCCTGGCTATATGGATACACAGGCCTTTCCGTCGTGATCATGATGTCATTATTGGGATCTTTGTTGGCCATATTGCTAAAAACCCGGATGGAATTGGAGCTGCTTTCTTTCAAAAGGGTTGCCTTGGAATGGTGGCCTTTCGCTATTTATGCGGGATGGATCGTTGCAGCCTCCATTGCCAATATGGCGGCCTGGCTTACCAAAATAGGCTGGGAGGGCTTTGGACTGGCCCCTCTACAATGGACCGTGATCATGATTGTGCTAGCCGGGCTTATATATTTATTCCTCATTTGGAATCGGAATTTAAGAGAGTCGGCTCTGGTGGGTGTCTGGGCTCTAGTAGCCATTGGTCATGCCAACTGGGGCTCGGTGCCGGTAGTAGCTTATTCTGCCTTGTTGATCGCTGGAATTATTTTTCTGAATATTGCGGCTCATGCGCTGCAAAATAGGGGAAAGCATTATTTGAAGTAACGCCGCTTCGCGTATAGGTACGATAAAAGCTCTGGTTGAGGGGAATTTCAATCGATTGCAAATTAAATTATGCCTGCTGTAGGGGCTACATTCCTTTAACATAGTCTTTCTTCATACATCGATGGGCTTTTACCAATGATGTGAGTAGATATCCTGAAAGTAAACAAACTCTTATCTCCTATGAAAGAAATGTCTGATGATACCCGGCGCACATTTTTAAAATCTACAGTAGGTACGGCGGCAGGTCTCTTTCTCTTGCCCAAATTGCCCCTCCAGGCCAGTACAACCACCGAATTGACGCCCGGGAATATTTGGATTAAAAAGCCCCTTGCCTCCAGAATAAAATTTGCGGTGATTGGTATGAATCACGGGCATATATACGGTCAGGTAGAAGCCCTCTTGCAGGGTGGGGGTGAATTGGTGTCCTATTATGCAAAGGAAAAAGAGTTGGCCGATGCCTTTGGGAAACGATACCCTAAGGCAAAGCTGGCGCGGGAGGAAAATGAAATATTAGAAGATCCTAGTATTCAGCTGGTCACCAGCGCAGGTATCCCCAACGAGCGTGGCCCGTTAGGGATTCGGGTCATGAAGGCAGGAAAGGATTATATGTCGGATAAGCCAGCTATTACGAGTTTAAAACAGTTAGCCGAGATTAAGAAGGTACAAAAAGAAACCAAGCGTATATTTTCTATTATGTATGGAGAGCGCCTTGGGAATAGGGCTACGGTGAAGGCTGGTGAATTGGTGAAGGCCGGGGCCATTGGCAAGGTGATCCAAACCATTGGCATGGGCCCTCATCGTATGAGTCTTTCTAGCCGACCCGAATGGTTTTTCGATAAAGCCAAGTTTGGAGGTATATTATGTGATATAGCCTCTCATCAATTCGATCAATTTTTGTATTTTACCAATTCTACTAGCGCCAAAATTTTAGCCTCTCAGGCAGGCAATACCCATCATCCTCAATACCCGAAGTTCGAGGACTTTGGCGATGCCATGGTGCAAGGAAACGGAGGTTCTGGTTATATTCGGGTCGATTGGTTTACTCCCGACGGTCTGAAATCCTGGGGCGATGGTCGGCTCACGGTATTGGGTACCGATGGGTATTTAGAGATTCGTAAAAATGTGGACATTGCCGGTAGAGATGGTGGTAATCATCTTTTTTTGGTAGACAATAAAGAGACCCGCTATATCGACTCGTCCGATACGGAGCTAAGCTATGGCCGTCAGCTGGTGGACGACGTTTTGAATAGGACCGAAACTGCCATGACCCATGCGCATTGCTTTCTGGCCACCGAGCTGGCCCTCATCGCCCAGAAGAACGCTTCAACGATGCCACAGAAAGGGTAGTTCGAACTTTAGCCTTCATTGGAGATGAAGGCTAAAGTGCCTAGTTACTTACGCTAAGTTAATATTAAAATCTCCATCCATTTCCAGCTTACCCTCTACGGGGTGGTCGGAACCAGGAATTTGAAAGCCTTTAATTTTAGTCGTTTTTCCCTTACTTAATAGGTCATAGACCTGCTTATTCGTCAGGGTTTTGCCCATTAGTTGATAGGGGATTTTAAAGCCACAGACCTGAAAATTGACGCACCCGAAGGCAGTTTTGCCCTTTTTGAGGAGTTTGTCCTTGCATTTGGGACAATGTAGCGTCTCGATATCGATTTCGGGCTTAGGTGGAGATTTCTTAGCGCTACCTGCCCCTTGGTCTGTTGTGGTCGTAGGCTCCGTGATAACGTTGATAATCCGACCATGCGTGCGTTTTACCTCCTGGGTCAGGTTTACTACCATATCTATAAGTTCCTTTTTGAAGTCTTCTAGGGCATATTCTCCCTTTTCAATGAGTCGGAGCTTCTTTTCCCACAACCCAGTTAGTTCAGCACTTTTTAGGAGCTCTACCTGAATGGTGTCGATCAAATCCATGCCGGTTTGTGTGGCTACCAGATTTTTTTTCTTTTTTTCGATATATTTTCTTCGAAACAGGGTTTCTATAATATTGGCTCTGGTAGAGGGGCGACCGATCCCGTTGTCCTTCAAGAGTTCTCGCATTTCGTCATCGTCTACCTGCTTACCTGCCGTTTCCATGGCACGGAGCAAGGTGGCCTCGGTATAGTTTTTCGGAGGGGATGTTTTGCCATGGTGAATACGCGGTTCGTGGGGCCCGCTCTCACCTATTTCAAAATTGGGCATAACCTTCTCCGCCTCAGCAGCATCTTTTTTTGTGGCTGTTTCATGTTGGTATAATTCCCTCCACCCCATCTCCAAAATTTGCTTGCCGGTGGCCTTAAACTCCACCTGGCCTACTTTACCTAATACCGTTGTGGTAGCGACCCGGCATTCAGGATAAAATGCGGCCAACAACCGTCGGACAATCATGTCATATATCCTTTTTTCGTCCAACGACAGTGCTCCTGGGCTCACCCCCGTGGGTATGATGGCATGGTGGTCGGTTACCTTTTTATCGTCGAACACCGCCTTCAGCTTTGGGATGGGGTTGGCTAATATTACCTCTGTATACTGGCGATAAGGGGTGAGTTGTTGCAGGATTCCTGCCATTTTGGGATGAAGATCCTCCGAGAGGTAGGTGGTGTCTACCCTTGGATAGGTAACCAATTTCTTCTCATAGAGCAATTGGATATATTTGAGGGTATCCTCTGCCGAATAACCATACTTCTTGTTGGAGTCCACCTGCAATGCCGTTAAATCGTACAGCTTGGGGTTTCCCTCTTTTCCCTCTTTCTTTTCGTAATCGGTAATTTCAAAAGGATGTTCCATTAAGTAGGCCAGTCCCTTCTCAGCCTTCTCAAACGTCTTAAGGCGGTCTATGGTAGCGGTGAACTCCGTTTCACGGTATATGGTCTTTAGCTCCCAATACTCCTCGATCACAAACTCATTGATTTCTTTCTGACGCTGTGCTATGATAGCCAGGGTAGGGGTTTGAACCCGTCCTATAGATAGTACCGCCTTGTTTTGCCCATACTTTTTGGTGAATAACCGGGTAGCATTCATCCCTAGTAGCCAGTCGCCAATGGCCCTGGCGCTTCCAGCGGCATAAAGGTTATCGAATTTCGATCCTTCTTGTAACTTTTCGAATCCTTCTTTAATGGCCACCTCGGTAAGGGAGGAGATCCACAGTCGCTTTACGGGCACGGTGCATTTTGCCTTCAGCAACACCCATCTTTGGATAAGTTCTCCTTCTTGCCCTGCATCCCCGCAGTTGATCACCTCATCGGCTTCCTGGACAAGCTTCTCTATAATGCCAAACTGCTTGAGTACCCCACTATTGTCGATGAGCTTTATTCCAAAACTTGGGGGGATCATAGGGAGATCTTCAAGCCTCCATGACTTCCATTGCGGGGTATAGTCATGAGGCTCCTTTAAGGTGCAAAAATGCCCAAAAGTCCAAGTTACCTGATATCCGTTGCCTTCGTAATATCCATCTTTTCTTTGCTTGGCACCGATTACTGAGGCAATATCCTTAGCTACACTGGGTTTTTCGGCTATACAAACTTTCATATGGTTACTGAGGCAATTGCTTATTGATGACAAGGCTTCGATCATTGCCGAAGGCCTTTTTAAATTTTAACTGCAAATATCCGAAAATTTATCCAGATAGAATTTATTATCCGCTGCTATACCTCTGCCTACAATCATTTCTTACCTCGTTGGTAGGTGTTTGTTCCGTGCGCTACTTTAATGCTTCGGTGGGAATATGCCCTAATGATTGCCGAAGACCAAAGTGATTTAAAGGAATGATCACTCGTAAAAGGGCTAGTAGTGTGTCGTAGTAAATATGTCTAAAAATACAAACAATTCGATAGAATAGCCCTGGAGTTGTATATCTTTGCGATACGAAAATAGTGAGTATGGTAAAAAAAGTAGGGAAGCAACAAATTGCCATCGTCCAAATTTTACGTGGCGTCGCAGCCGTGTTTGTTATGTTTTTTCATTACAAAAATGAGCTTGTGACGGATACTGCTTTACGGAATGCATTGGATACAGTATTTAATGGAGGTTATGTAGGTGTCGACTTATTTTTTGTAATTAGTGGGTTTATCATGGTGTATATCACCCAAAAAAATGAGGGGGGTAGGCAGGAGGCCATTCGGTTTTTAAGGAAAAGGCTTATCAGAATAGTTCCACTTTACTGTATCAGCACCATAGCCTATTTGTATCTGATATGGCAACCAGCGATGCAGCCCGATCTACTTAAGAATTTCGCTAGAAGTATGTTATTTCAGCCCTTCAACGCCACTCATTCTCCGTTTTACGGATATGCTAGTTTACCGGTAGGCTGGACCCTGAATTATGAGTTTTATTTTTACTTATTGGTAGCTGTGAGCCTTCTTTTCGGAAGAATAAAATGGCTGATGTTTTTTGCCCTATTTTTGCTCCTACAGTTTGCATTGCCTCAGGGCTTTGGTGTGGAGCCCTTTTCTGCTCGTTATAATAGCCGCCGATTACTACCCGTTTTTTATCTATTATCCGACCCCATGATGTGGAACTTCCTATTTGGGATTGGCATAGGGTTTATCTTCGTCAATAAGCCAATTAAGGAAAGGTTATTACGGGTGTTCGGGAACGGTCTTGTTCTTTTGATCATCTTAGTAGTTTTTATTTGGAAGTATTTGACGGGTCATAAAATTGGGCATGGACCATTAGAAGCCGGGTGGATCCTAGCCCTTTTGTTCTTAGCTCTGCTTTTATGGAGTAGTCGCCTAAGCTGGGCCTCAAGGACTTGGATAACCTACCTGGGCGACATTTCCTTTTCCCTTTATCTGTGGCATCTGCCTGTGCAGTTATTGGTTCAAAAAGTCCTTTATAGATTCGAATGGGGGCATCTAATCACCCATGGTTCCATCTTGGTGGTGAATGTTGTGTTGACGATCGTCGTATCTCATTTTTCTTATAGGTATATAGAACGGTATACCATGAAATGGCCAGAAATAGCTTTACTAAAAAAGCATAAAGCACGAATTCCTCAGTAAGGTTGGTCCATCATCAGGTCGTAGTCCTTATAGATCCGTTGTCTATAGTCTTTGTTCCATAATCTTCGGATAAAGGCGGCATATTGGTCTACGATATACTGGTTAGGGAATGCCAGTAAATGGCCTTGGCCCGTTTCAATGTTCAATTGTGTGGCAATGCCATGTTCGGCCAGTTTTTTAGACAGGCTGTCGGAGCCTATACAATTAAAATAATGATTACAACCGAAAAGGGGACCTAGGATATTGGGTAAAATATCGTCTTTTTCTTTCTGAAAGAATAGCGTTGGTCGGGCATTTGTGGCTCGAAATTGGTTGCTAACCGGTAGGGCGAATCCTGTTGTGGTAAGTAAGCCGCGGAGCTTGAATTGTCGATGGGCCTGAAGGGCGTCTAATGGCCCTAGTACAGACGAAATGCCTGGGAATAGAGACGAAAAGTCTCGCTCGGTCATATATGCCAAGGAGGCGATTACGATAGCACCGGCGCTACTTCCTGCCAAAAAAACCTGAGCGCTGTCGAGGCCAAATTGCTCGGATTGACTCAGAAAGAAATGTAAGGCAGTAAAGGTATCTTGGGTAGCTCTATAAATAGCCTTTGCGACTTCCTGACTATTACTTCCGCAGGCATCCTGCTGAGAGCCTCCAGCAAAGCCCAGTCGGTAATCGATGGTAGCGACGGCAAATCCTTTTTGGGCAAGGAGCTTAGCTTTCTCCAGTTCTAGCCCCCGATCTCCAAAAAGCAAGGCCCCTTCATGTAATATCAGAATAAATGGTCTACGGCTCATCGTATCGGGATGTGGAGCTACAAACGTAAAACCTAAAGTGGTTGACTTTCCAGAAAAGTCTGGCTGTTGGGAATATTGCCCATCCATATGGGTCAGTTCCGATAGTTCGAATATTTGCTGGGTACCAAACCTCTGGCTAGCCCCTAACAGGCTATCGGTGTCACTGGTGCGCGTCGTGTCGAGTACGAAATCGGGGTGCTCCGGGATAGGGACTCCAACCAGCGTGTCACCAGAGGGGGTAGGGTCGGTTTTGGTGCGGTGTGAGAAGCAGTGGGTGCACCAGAACAGAACCGAGAGCAAGCATAGATTGATGATTAGGGATTTCAAAATGTAGTGCAGGAATAACGAAGGTTGAAATAGTATGAGATCAAAATGCTGGTTCTCGTATAAATTTACAAATTAAACGGCTGATTTGTCAATATTGAGCTATAAGTTCTTTAATATTGAACTTTTAATACGCGCTACCAATGAAGAAATTTGAAGATGCCATCGCCCGATTTGACGAATACAACCGTCGGGACCCGAATATGATCATTCATCAGGGACAACGTTGGCCACAAGAGTACTTATTTGCCCTTATGAGATCCGAGTGGGTACGTAAGTTGAAACCCGATGCCTCGGATCAGTTGATGCTGGCCGCCCATTGCCAGCACTTAGGAAGATGGGCCATAGCCAGGAAGAGTTATCCCGATGGTCGGCTGGGGTATTTGAAATGGCGGAGTGACCTAGGGAAGTACCATGCGCAAATTGCGTCTGAAATCCTTTCGGCAGTGGGGTATTCAGAAGCTGAAATTAAGGAAGTGACCTCCATAGTACTCAAGCAGAAGATTAAGCAGAACCAGGAAGTACAGACCATTGAGGACGCCCTTTGTCTTGTTTTTCTACAATATCAATACGACGACCTACTCGAGAAACATTCTGAAGATAAGATGGTTTCTATTTTAAGGAAAACATGGGCTAAGATGAGCGACGTGGGCCGGGACTATGCCGTTCGCCTGTCCTTAAGCCCTAGAGGTCGTGCTTTATTGAACCTTGCCTTGAATTCCTAATAGGGCTATTCAGTTCCATTTTTGACGGCCTCTTTAAAAAGACGTTTGGCCATTTTTTGATCATGGCCATAGATGTCTCTTCGGAAATTCAATTCACCTTCCTGGTCGACCCAACAAGTGAAATACCCTATGAATACCGGAACTTGATCCTGTTTTGGTAGGGCCACATATTTCTCTTTACCGGCCTGCATGGCCTCTTCTATGCGTGCAGGAGTCCACAGACTGTCTTTTCGTAACAGAAACTCGGCCAATCGTGTGGGTTCAGAGAGCCGAATACAACCATGGCTAAAGGCTCGAGTGGATTCTGAAAAAAGACTTTTGGAGGGCGTGTCATGTAAGTATATATTATAACTGTTTGGGAACAAGAATTTGACCAATCCGAGGGAGTTCCTAACCCCTGGCTTTTGGCGTACTCTATTGCCCACCCATTCCATATTATGTTTGGCTAGGTAATTCCTGTTACGCCGTATTCCAGGTAATATTTCATTTTTCAATATACTATTTGGAATGTTCCAGTAGGGACTGAAAACGATCTGGCTAACGTTTCCTGAAAATATGACCGTGCTATGAGCCTGTGAACCCACTACTACCGCCATATTGAAGGCCAATTGTCCCTGTTCATAGACGTGCAGCGTGTATTCGGGGATGTTAACTAACAGGTAGTCGGAAGTAGGGGTAGGAGGAAGCCAGCGCATTCTTTCCATATTGATGAGAATCTGCTGAATTCTAGTAGTCAAGGGTACATTTATTTCTCGCATAAAAGCCGGGCCTATTTCTCCATCCTGCCTTAGTCCCATTCTTTTTTGAAAGCGCTTGACACCCTGCAACATGGTAGAGTCGAAAAGCTGCGTAGTGTCGGGATGGGGCAGGTCGCCATAGAAATACATCCGGTCTTTGATATGGCGGAGTACCGGATCCTGATCCTTTATTTTTAGCACTTTCTTGATCGAAAGTGTTACCCAGTGCCTATCCCCATAGGCATAACATTCCGATAGCTTGTTCTTTAGTAAATTATATTGGATGTTTATCGGCTCGTACCGGGCCACATCCTTACCGTTGTTTAGGATCAAAGAATCCAGAAAAGCGGTCAGGTCCAATTTTTTGCGAGGGATATACCAGTTCAGTTCATGAACATCCAGCTGAGCGTCCCCGTTATAGACTTTTTGACTGTATTTGAAAAACTGGTTTGTGAGTGCCAGTTCCGTATGGATTATGTTGCTATCCCTAGGGTTTATACGTTCCAACTCCTCCAAGGCCTCAATGGAGGCTAGGAGGGCTGGGTTGTATAAGGAGCTGTCGCCAGAATAATGCAGGTAGTCGAGTTGCATGCTCAAAAAACTGGTGACGACTTCGGACATACCGTCAGGGAAAAACCAGGCCATCTGAAAGTTCCTTTGGTTGTAGAAGCTCAGGAGTCGGATGCTATCTTCGGCCGAGGTGAATTTGCTATACTCGGCAACTTGGGAACTATCCAAAAAAAGCTCTGAATAGGCATTGCTTACCGTGATGGTCGTATCGCGTGTAGTGACTATCGCCTCCTTATCCGTAGTACGGCAGGAGCTAATAAGGAAGGTGATTGATAGTATTGCGAGAGCTGCTTTTATCATGGTGGGGCAAAGCTAAGAGACCGTATGTCAGCAATAATACTCTATTTGTTTGAGTATAAAAAATTACCGAAGGTCATATCTGCTAGGCCACCAGACTGAACAGCAATACCAGGATCCAGGGCAAAATATTGAGGCTCGCGCCCACCAAGCATTTGCCTGCCACTTTGTTGATCATAGCACCAGCCATTGTAAATGCTAAGAGGAGTAGGCATTTGGCGAAGGTAATAATTATGATACCCTGTTCGGATTCGCCATAAGCCAAATGCCTACAGCTGATGAGCAGTAGGTATAAGGCAATAAAAAGATTAGTAACATATAGAATTCTAAATATACTATTCATTTCTATGCTCGTTCTTGATTGTTTAGGAAGGGTTGAGTAGTGTCATGAAACAAAATGTTCCGTGAGTAGTCGACGACCGTTAATAAAAAGCCATTCCCAAAGATCATACTTTAGGAATGGCTAATCAAGTTTAAGACCATTTAATTGTGACTGAATGAGTAAATGGTAAATATATTGCGTAAACGTTGCAGATTCATTGATTAAAATTCACGATCACCAAATTCACTGGACGGCAAGTTGGCTTTTTTGCCAAGGCTATTCAGATTGAAAGAAAGATTGATCATGAATATATCAGTTTCTTGAATATAATTGGTTGTGGTGAAAAAGTTGGTGCCCGAGGTGGTTATTCTTTGTTGGTTCGTTCCGAACAGCCCCATGTCAATGTTCTGCCATTGCAAATTGGCTACCAATTTGCCCTCCATAAAGGTTTTGCGAACCGAAAGATTGGGCAATACAAACCGCGAGTCTTCCCCTTGAGCGGTAATCCTTTTGGATAAATAATTTACCCCCGCTTGGATCGTGACGGAATTGGTGGGTTGGAAAGTCGTGTTGGCATTGATACTATATACCCAGCTGGAAGTGTTAACCTTTACTTGGTCATTGAACAATGAGCCTTTGATTTGATAATGGTACAGATTTCCTCCGGCGTATATTTGCCACCATTTCGAAATTTTTGTAGACGTTCCCATCTCGAGTCCCCATTTTGTGGCCTTGCCAGCGTTGGTATAAATGCGGTTGAGTATGGTATCGTTATATACTTGGTTTACCCGGTTTACTACGTTATTGACTCCCTGATAGTAGCTCGTCAAAAATACATTGCCTTTATCATAGTTTTTGACGATACCCAGTTCGACTTGGTCTATCATTTCGGGTAGTATATCCGGGTCGCCCTGTTCGAGCGTTTCGGAGTGTTCACGTTCGGGATAGGGGTTAAGTTCATTATTGGTAGACCGTTGAATTCGTTTATTATAAGAAGCTTTCGCTATCAGTTGCTCAGTTAAGGAATATTGTAGGTTAACCGATGGAAACAAGTTGCTTAAGTTGAGGTGGCGGGGCGTAATACCGTCGGCCTCAAATACTCGCTTGGCGTATTCATAGCGCAAACCAGCCACATATTCCAATTTATTGAATTTCGAGCTATATTGTCCATACACCGCATGAATGTCGTTGCTAACCCTAGTGGAACTGCTGAACTCAGGAATTACCACAAAGCTACCGTCCGACAGATTTTGCTGCAGATAAGTAAAGTTACCCTTTTGGAGCTGGTGGCGAAACTGGTATCCAGTCTCAAGCTTGCCAGATCCTACTTTTAGGCTATAATCGGCCTTCGCCCTATAGGCCGTTAGCGGATTACTACTAGGGTTTTCGGTATATTGTAGGAGTTCCGAACGACTCGGTTCTGCTATATTCCTGTTGGTGGTGAGGCCTTGCAGATCGGCATGTTCTAACAATCCCGAGAGTTTTAAGCTAGACTTGGAACTCAAGGTGAGGGTATAATCCAAATTCCCTAAAGTGATTCTCGACGATTTATCGGCAATATTACTGTTAAAATAGTCGATTTGACCCACGTTTTCTCCGGTGGAAAGGAGGGTCTTGGTGTTATTATAGACGATATCGGCTCGTCGGGCTTGGGAGCGATAGCCATGGTAGAAGCCCCCAGTAATGGTATTTTTGGTGTTGATGCTATAGCTGGCCTGGCCCCGTGCCGTATAGGAATATTTTTTAAAGCTTCTTTCGCCTACAGATGGAAACGAGGTAAAGACGCCGTCGATGGTCGTATTGACATCACCAACCCTACGCCCTGTTAAGTCATTTCTTAGGAAATTGCCCCCCACACTGATGTCCCACTTTTTGTTGCGAAAGTTCATGGTTACATCGGCGCCATAGCGTTGTGGGTTACGAAGGTTGTCATAGGTCTTTACCGAAGGCAATCCGCCCTGTATATTGGCCATTATGGAAAGATCGTCCTTGGTCGACTGCTTCGTCTGGATGTTAATGATGCCCGCTTTTCCGTCAGGATCGTTACTGGCCGAAGGTGAGCTTATAATTTCTACATTTTCGATAGCGTTGGCCGGTAGTTGGCTCAATATGGTGCTAGCGTCGGTAAGCACGGGGCGGCCATTGATCAGTACCAAAAAGCCAGAGGATCCCCGAAGGGATATTTGTCCCTCGGCATTGATGCTCACCGATGGCGTGTTGCGAATGACGTCCAGAGCTGTGCCCCCTTGGCTTCCTAGAAATTGGTTGGCCTGGAAGACCTGCCTATCAATTTTGTTGGTAATGAGTTCTTTTTGGCCTTGAATGACTATTGAATTCAAACGAACAGTACTCGGTTCGATTTGTAAGGCAGGTAGTTCCATATTGGGGCTCGTTCCATTCAGCAGGATGGTGGTAGAGCGATGGCTCAAATAGCCTATATAATTTACTTCGAGATAGTAACTCCCCTTAGGCACTCGTTCAATCTGAAAATAGCCAAGACTGTCGGAGAGGGTTCCGTTCACAAGGGTGGAATCCCCACTAAGGAATATTGCTACCGAGGCAAAGGGAAGGGGGGACTGGTCTTGCTGGTCGATCACACGTCCTTTGAGGGTAGTTCGATTCTGGGCGAAGATGCTGAAACTCAATAAAAATAACAACGGGAATAGAATACTTTTTTTCATGGATAGACTTTAAGTTTGCGGCTCATTGGATTGAATACCATTATAATTTTCGTTTTAACAAAATTAATGGTCCGCTTTCCTCCAGAATGGTCGTATTCGTATTTTAACTGGTATATTTAGGAAATTCCTTTCCGATATACTCCAGGTAAAACGCCTGTTTGTCGCTTAAAAAACTTGTTGAAATGTGAAGGATCAGTAAAATTGAGCTCAAAAGCTATGTCGGCTAAGTTGGCATCAGAGTATAGAAGTCTTTTTTTCGCTTCTTGTAATATTTTCTCAGAAATTACCTCACTCGCTGTTTTGTTAAGATACTTTTTGCAGGCGTTGTTCAGGGTTCGGCTGGTAATGTTGAGCAAATCGGCATAGGTTTGCACATCTTTCTGTTCATGATATCTCTCTGAAAGCAGCATAAAGAATTGTTGTATCGTATTTGAAGTAATTGAGCCCCAACTACTGGAGTCGAGCCGCCGTAGTTTGCTAAAAAGCAAGATTACTAAGGCCTGAATTATCTCGTGATAATGTGCTTGTTCATGAAGGTGTTCTTGCTCCATTTGGTTAAATATGGAAACAAAATCGGCTAGCATAGGACTGAGGTTATAGCAATTTTGCAACGGTTGAGGAAATTTTTGAAATAACCATTCGTAAAGATTGGTCTCCAAAAGGAAATCTTTTTGAAACATGATAACGTAGCCCTTGGGAATCTCGGTGAGCTCCCAGCTATGGATCTGACCAGGCAATACGAAGTATAAATGGTTGGGAGTGACTGTGAAAGTATGGAGATCTATATGATGTAAGCCAGCACCTTCGGTCAAAAAAATCATCTCCAAATAGTCTTTATGACCATGTGGACGCGTGGTTTTAATGACCTCTTTCATCCGTTTAATTCGGAAAAACTCACGGGGGTGTAATTTATTTTTTAGCGGTAGCCGCATGGTTTTTGGGTAAAAATAATTTAAATGAGATACAAATTGGATAACTTTAGCTAAAATACCGTTCCTTACCTAATATAATGATGAAAACAGTTTTATTTTATACTTATGAGCCAAGAACGTGTAATTCTAGATCTGGACGAAAGGGGGCATGGTAGCTTTTTCTTGTATGAGGGCGACCAGCAGATTGGTGAAATGAAGATACTCTTAAAAGAGAAGCTGCTCACGGTTCTACACACTGAAGTGGATCCTCTTTTTGCAGGAAAGGGGAAGGCCAAACTGCTGTTGGACCATATGGTAGCCCATGCCACTGGCGACGGGCTTAAAGTGAGGCCCTTATGTCCATATGTATTGGCAGAGTTTAAAAGACACCCCGATACTTATGGAAATATCTGGCATCTTCATTAAGTTTATATCCCTATTCACATTGTTATTTTAATTTTACAGAATCAATCCAATGAAAAATATATACCTATTAACTCTTTTAATTTTCGTTTCAAGTGGCACACTTTTGGCCGATCAGCACTATAATCGGCACGACCTTACTTCTCACGCATTAAGAGAAAGGGTGTCGATTCGTATTGATGAGTTGCCTGAGGCCGTAAAGAGTACCTTGAATTCGTCGAGTTTTGATGGTTGGAAAATTGAAGAAGCCTTTCGAGTGACCCGGGATGATCAATCCAAATATTATGAAGTAAAATTAAAAAAAGACGAACAACAGAATATCGTTCGTCTTGAAAAAGATGGACAGGTTATCGACTAATTGGCGCTGAAGAGGGCCGTAGGCTGCTATCATCCAAATTTATTTCGACTGTCATAAGCGAGTCCCAAGCCTACGCTCGATAGTTTGTTTTCGCCCGACACCTCGGCATTGGGAAACAGGTTTTGAAATTGTTGCTGGACCTTTGGAACTTCAGTAGTGCCTCCCGTGAGAATCACGAGTTCAATTTGGTCGGGTGTGGTACCGGCGTTTTTGACACATTCCAAGGCGGTTTGGCTAATCTTTTGGACCCTTCCGTCAATAGCCGTATTAAAAGTTTGGCGCTTTACTTCGGCGGAGAGCTCCGGATCCAAAAAAGCAAAGGATGTTTGGAACTGCTCTTCATTGGTGAGGGCAATCTTGGTTTCTTCGGTGGCAGCCAACAAGGAATGTCCCGTTTCCTCTTCGAGTACCTGCAACAGACGCTTGTACTTCGTCTTATCATGCGATTCGAAAAGGAGTTGTTTTACTTGAAATACAATCCGATTGGTATATAGCATATTTACCTTGCTCCATTCGGAAAGGTCGTGGTAGTGATAGGGGGGGACCTCCAGGTTTTTAACCCCATAGGTACTTCTATATCCCAAAATTGGCATAATGGCAGCCAGGCTCAGGTCTTTATCGAAATCGTTGCCTCCGATTCTAATCCCGGTATTGGCTAAGATATCGGAGGATCGGTCCGGTTTTCTTAAGTTTTTGTTCGATAGCTTAATGACGGTAAAGTCGGAAGTACCACCTCCAAGGTCGACTACCAAGGCTAATTTTTCGGAAGTAAGTCCATTTTCATGTGCAAAAGCGGCGGCAATAGGCTCAAATTGAAAGCTTACGGATTTAAATCCTAGCCGATTGGCAATGGCTTTTAGCTCATCCTCGGCGCGGCGATCGGCCTCGGGGTTATTGTCAGTGAAATGTACAGGGCGGCCCATAGTAACGGCCTCTAGCTCTCGGCCCGCCTGGAGTTCAGCTTTTGTTTTTATTTTTTCAAGAAATGCCGTAATGATCTGATCGAATTTCATGACCTCCCCATTCACCATGGTTCCTTGTCGCATAACAGGTGTTCCTAATACCCTTTTCAAACTGCGCATGAGGCGTCCAGGACGTTTGGATAAGAATAGTTCCATGGCCTCCCTACCATAAAAGGCAGTGTTGTCTTTTCTAAGAAAGAACATGGCGCTTGGAATGGTATATTGGCCAGCTTCTGTCTCGACGAGCGATACTTGGTTCGCATCGGCTAAGGCTATACTGGAGTTGGAAGTACCGAAATCGATACCACATGAAATTGGGCTCATGATATAGGTTTTGAAAATTGGGCGCGCAATTTCTGCTTTTAATTGGGTAAAACAAAATATCCCAAAATTTTCTTAAGACGATGTCTGTAGAGTGATAAAAATCATAAAAATAGTAACCTGAATGGAGGCGTTAGCATGAAATAAATGAAATTTCTATTAAACTTTTCCAACCATTAAAGGTCCAAACAACTCCTAGTAGAAATATTAAAGCACTGACGATTATGAAAAGATTCATTATAGCCGGATTTTTATTCTTAAGCTTAGCAGCCTGTGAGAAGAATGAAAACGAAGCCGTTCCTCTACCCGATTTAGAGGTCGAAAAGGTGTCAGCCTCTCATAGGACCTCGGTACGTACCACGGGCAATACCTTACAGGTGGAGCTTGTCGCCATTAACGATAGCCGTTGCCCAGTGAATGTCAATTGTGTGTGGGCTGGATCGGCCGCGCTGAGGTTTAAGGTGTATGATGCGCAGTCGGAAACGGAAGTGGCTTTAGATTTTAGTGGAGCCGATAAAACTAAAAATTCCGTTTCTTTTAACTTGAATGGCCAGGGGTACCTGCTAAGGGTTTCCGAGGTTATGCCCTATCCTGAGACCTCCGCTACCCCCGAACTGTCCGATTACACGGTGTCGGTTACCATCGAAAAGAAATAGTGTTCAGTGGGTCTGCTAGAAACTAGCCAATATCTCAGTATCAGGAAAAAGGCTTACGCCTCGAGCCGGTTGGCTACAGCCCAAGGAAGAGGCGGTCGTAAAGCCTATTGAACGGAACTGTCAGGAATGAACTAAAAACTAAAAGCGAAATATCTGGCTTGATAACCGATATTTCGCTTTTAGACTTTTGCTAGCTCTGGATTAAAATTAATCTAGGCTCATCTGGGTTACAAATACGGGAGTAGGAATGGATAGAGACCATTCGGTGGGTTGCAGTAAGCCAGACTGTCGATTCCGCTTGAACAGTACGACATTGTCGGTATCTCGGTTGGTGATAATGGAGAATTCTCCTTTGGGGTCTAAAAAGAAGTTTCTTGGATGTTTACCTCCGGAGTTTTGAAAATCGAGGGTCTTAAGTAATCCGGTATTTCCATCGACCTCATATATTACCAGGCTTTCGTGCCCCCTATTAGAGGCATAGAGAAACTTTCCATCCGCCGAAATATGGATGTCCGCTGCTGAGCTTTTTTCAGAATAATCCTTAGGAAGCATGCTGATTCGTTGAATAGCCTTTAGTGCTCCTGTAGTGGGGTGAACGCTGAACACATTGACCACTGAATTGAGCTCCCCCGCCGAATAGGCATATTGACCATTGGGGTGAAGGGTAAAGTGGCGAGGCCCATCACCCGCTTGAACCGCTACGAAAGGCTGCTGTCCGGGGTGGATTTTTCCACTCGCTGCATCGACGTCGTATAGGTAGATGCGGTCATTACCCAAATCGGAGGCATATATAAAGCGCCCATCAGCCGATGGTATAATCGAATGCATATGCGGCTTTTTGCCATTCAAAGTAGGGTTTTGAACCGTATCGATGAGTTGGCCCACCTGGCCGTCGTTCTGCAGGCTATAAACTGCCAAGCTGCCACTTCCGTAATTGGAGATAAAGAGCAGCTTACCTTTTGGATCAAGGCTGACATGGCAGGGGCCAGACCCTCCTGAAGGCTTTGCATTCAGGGCCGCTAGCTCGCCCGTCGAAGGGTCTATGCGATAGGATGCTACCGTATTATTGCCTTCATTAGCGGCATATAGGAAGCGTTTGGAGGGGTGTATGGCCAAAAATGAAGGGCTAGTTTTCGATTCTAATACTTGAATCTGGCGTGTTTTATAGTTTTCAGGGTTGAATTCATATACATAAATGCCTGCTCCCTTCTGAGTATAAGTACCAATATAGAGTCGGTCTTTGATGTTAGTGGTGTTATTCTGGGCTTCTGCGGACATAACGCTAAATAAGGTAAGTAGGTAAAGTAATTTTAAAAAGTTGTTTTTGCTTCGCATATTTATTCAAAAATTAAGGTGCCAAATCTTTCGTAGTCATGAAAATTTCCTCGGGTAGGATTCCAGCTAAAGTGGGTGGTATTCTTGTCATAGTCTATCCTATAAAAATTCCCTTTCCACTTTTGTCCAGGCTGAGGCTTGGATTGTAACAGCGGGTTCAAAAGCTTATAGGGAATAAAGAACTCGGCGATCCAGCCTTGTATGCGTGCTCCCGATTTTTTCTCCCCCCCGGTAATGGAAGTGGCGTGTTGAACTTTGAGGTCGTCTTTGTAGTTCCATGGGGCCCACCCCCGCAATTTCCCCTTTAGATTCGGGATTATTAACACCAGTTCGTAGTCCAAAGGGGATAGTTCATATTCAAAATAGACGGGATACGCCTGGTCGGGCCATAGAAATACCTCTACAACATCTTCCTTGTACAATTCGGCAAAGTCTTCGGTAAGACTCGCCGTCAGTAGGCTATCTTCACAGCTGAACAGGCAATAAATTCCAGTTTCAGAATACATCATTTTCACCCGGGTATTCCGGCCTTTTATAGATGTTCCCTTGTAGGGTCCATTCTGTGGGAGCATGGTAGTCCAGGTCGTTTGGTTCCATAAGTCCGAAGTGCCCAGTCCATCAATGCCAAAGTTGGCAGTTCGCTTTACCAACATTTCAGAAACAGTCCCTTGGGCCATAGCCTTGGGGGCAATCTGGGGGGTAAGGGTCAATAGAATAAGGAGGGCAAGGCAGCAGTTGCCTGATTTTAATATTTTGATAATATTCATTTTTATTGGAAATTTTCTTTCGAGCTTAATAGCTGTAAGCGGTTCGTTTTGAGTAAATTAACTCCATTCGTGCAGAGTTGGCTCAATGCCCTCGGTCATTAATGGATTTTAAATATAGCCTTTTAATGCTTTTCATATGAGTATTGTAGGCAAATATGATACTTTTCTGCTTGAAAAAGCCTTTATTGTCTTTTAATAATTCTATTCCTAAACATTAAACAATCCTCAATTTTTCATGCGTTCTAATTCTTCAGGTTCTTCACAAGGAATCACTCAAGTTATTGCCGCCTCCTCCTTGGGCACTTTAATCGAGTGGTACGATTTCTACATTTTTGGGAGCTTGGCCGTCATTATTGGTCAGCAATTATTTCCATCGGATGCTGGTGCCTCTGCCTTGATCAATACCTTGGCGATCTTCGCTGCTGGCTTTATTGTTCGTCCCTTTGGGGCTTTGGTGTTTGGTCGTCTTGGCGACCTGATTGGCCGTAAATACACTTTTTTATTGACGTTAGTGCTCATGGGGGGATCTACATTTTTGATCGGCCTCATACCTTCTTATTCGAGCATAGGTTATGCGGCTCCTATTTTGGTGCTTCTGCTACGGCTGGTTCAGGGCTTAGCCCTAGGGGGTGAATATGGAGGGGCGGCCACCTATGTAGCCGAGCATGCTCCGGCGGGTCGTCGTGGTTTTTTCACGAGTTGGATTCAGACTACCGCCACCTTAGGCCTGTTCTTGTCTTTGGGAGTTATTTTGGTAACTAAGGAGCTTATCGGTAACGAGGCTTTTAGTGAATGGGGATGGAGAGTACCTTTCCTATTATCTATACTCTTGGTGGGCGTGTCGATTTATATCCGCATGAAAATGCATGAGTCGCCCGTATTCACAAAATTAAAAAGCGAGGGTAAAATCTCGGCTAACCCTTTAAAAGAGAGCTTTCAAAAGAAGGCCAATTTTAAAATGGTGTTATTGGCCTTGTTTGGGGCAACTATGGGGCAAGGGGTGATCTGGTACACGGGTCAATTTTATGCCCAATCGTTTTTAGAGAATACCTGTAAGCTCGACTTTAATGAATCGAGGTATATTCTGCTTTGGGCCATATTGTTCGCAACACCCTTTTTCGTGGTTTTTGGAGCCTGGAGCGATAAGGTTGGTCGAAAATGGATCATGCTAACAGGGATGTTGCTGGGGGTACTATGTTATAGGCCCATTTATCAGTATTTCTTAGATTCTACCAATGTTATTGAGCTTCAAAATACCGAGGCTCATCATACTTCTAAGATCGAGACGGATCGGGGTTATGTGAGTGGTACTTCAGACTCTTTGGTGACGGTACGTAAGTTTAAGACTTTGGAAGGAGGTATCAGTTTTACAGAAGAGATGATTACCGTAACACCTGAGGATGTGTTGGCCCCTATGCCAGAGGTGAAAACCGTGATATCAGAAGTACGATTGCCACAAAATATGTACATCATTTTCATTGCACTCGTATTCTTTCAGGTACTGTTGGTGACGATGGTCTATGGGCCGATTGCGGCATTTTTGGTGGAGCTTTTCCCCACCCAAATACGGTATACTTCCATGTCCTTACCTTACCATATAGGGAATGGGGTTTTTGGAGGATTAGTCCCCTTTATCGCCACCCTTATTGCCTCATTTAATGGTTCTACGCCCCTATCGGGCCTATGGTACCCTATTGGAGTGGCCGCTTTGTCCTTCTTGATTGGGGCGGTATATATTTCCAATAAGGTGGATAAAACCGTTATGGATTAAGGAAAGGATATCAAATTTTTTTATTAAAATAAATGAACTTATGAATCAGTTAAAAAAATATTTAGGCCTAATATGGATCGCTCTTGGACCCTTAATTATCATCTTTTTACTACAGCAGGCCATCGATAAAATCGGAGCTGCGCCCGTAGGTATGGATAGGACCAATACGAGCCTTCAGTGGGGGATCATTATACTTATATTTATCCCGATCTGTGCCGGTCTCGTTATATTTGGTAAGTATGCCTGGAATCAGGAATACGACAAACTTCCTGACGATATGTAAGTACTGACGCCTGGTGGGTCAAGGAGGAACCCTAATACATCCGCTACTGTTTAATGAATACCCTTGGTTACTTGAAATGTTCCAAGGGTATTCTTAAATTGACCTAATTATTTTTTCAATTTTATATTGATACGGATATGGAAAGAATAGAAGAGGTATATATACTAGGGGCTGCAAGAACGCCCATTGGGAGCTTTAACGGCGTATTGTCTAGCATAGGAGCCACCACGCTTGGGGCGGTTGCTATTCGGGGGGCATTGGCCAAGGCCGGCGTGGCCGATAGTGCCGTCGACGAAGTGTTGATGGGCAATGTCATTTCGGCCAATTTAGGACAGGCTCCCGCCCGACAGGCAGCCAAATTTGCCGAATTACCGGATGCTGTTTCCTGCACGACGGTCAACAAAGTGTGTGCTTCGGGAATGAAAGCCGTGATGTTTGGGGCCCAGTCGATCGCACTCGGCGACCAGCAGGTGGTGGTGGCTGGAGGTATGGAGTCTATGTCGCAAATACCGTATTATCTTCCCAAGGCACGCTCGGGCTATGGATTTGGTCATGGAGAAGTAGTGGATGGGCTCCTAAAAGACGGCCTTACCGATGTGTATGACCAAATGGGCATGGGGGTTTGTGGCGACAATACGGCAACCCGATACCATATCAGCAGGGAACAGCAAGATGAATACGCCATACGATCGTATACGCGAAGCGCTCAGGCTCATGAAGCAGGGTATTTTAAGGATGAAATAGTTCCGGTAACTTATCAGGTAAAAGGACAGCAGATCGTTGTGGGGGAGGATGAGGAATACAAAAAGGTTAAATTTGATAAGATACCTTTGCTTAAGCCGGCTTTTTCGGCAGCTGGTACTGTCACCGCCGCCAATGCATCGACCATTAACGATGGTGCTGCCGCTATGGTGCTGGCATCGGGTAGCGACGTGAAGCGGCTAGGACTAAAACCTGTGGCCCGAATTGTGGCTTATGCAGATGCAGAACAAGCCCCGCAATGGTTTACGACCACGCCTATACTGGCTACTCATAAAGTCTTAAAAAAGGCAGGTATGAAGCTCGATGATATCGATTTTTTCGAAGTCAATGAAGCCTTTTCCGTGGTGCCCCTGGCCTATATGCAGGAGCTTGAAATCAATCCTGACCGTATGAATGTATTTGGAGGAGCGGTTGCTTTAGGGCATCCACTAGGTGCCTCCGGTGCACGCATTCTAACGACCCTTTTATCGGTTCTCCACCATAAAAATGGTCCATTTGGCCTCGCTGCTATCTGTAATGGAGGAGGTGGTGGCTCAGCCGTTATTGTAGAATACCTGAACCAATAGTGTGGAAATTATCCTCGAAAATCATGCATGAGGCCCTGCCGCCCTATTTAATCAAGACTTTTAATCGGTCGTAAAAACCGGTGCTTTTGAAGGTAAAGGTCTTGTGCAGAATATAATTACTGATAAAGCTGCAACCCATTCCAAAAATGTAGCAGGCCATCTCGTTGATATTGACCTCTTTACTCGACCCTGGTAGCACGTACGTGTATACTTGAAAGTAAGCGTTCGAGAAATAGTAGGCGATGCGCGTGCCCAGGTCCGTAACAAAACCGGAGAATATGGCTACCATCAAAAACTTGACCATCTCACGACGGGTCTGATTGGTGCGACGGGCGTCGAATGCGAAAAGTTTGGTTAAGGTAAAGCCCACTACGAACGATAACATGTAGGAAGGCCAGATGGATTGTTGGAAACTAAGGTTAAACCAATCTTGTATTAAACTGCTGCAAATCAACTGAACTATGGCTCCGGTGCCGGCTACTAGAAAATATGCGATAAGGTCTTTAGAATTAAATATCTGACTTTTTTTAGATTGGCCCACTAGCGTTTGAATTGGTATAGTATTGAATTTGGTTTCAATATTAGGAAGAATTTACAAACCCACCAAGGTAATAAATAAAAACTGAGTAATCGATAAGCATCAATCCGAATCCTACGTAGCGAATATTAAAGGGACTTGCCTAAATAATGACCGTTTTATTCCAACTTTTTTTGTGAATCCTGTATATTGGCACGATTTTTGAACCAATTTGAATTAATTCTTCATCACGTATATGCTTCAGGTTATAGGAATATGTACGGACTAAAAACATTTTAATATGAAAAAATACTTTGCTCTTCTCGTAATAGCGATGGGGTTTGGTGGGACTTCCGCTCAAGCTCAAACCCAAAAATGGGCCGTAGGTTTCGAAATAGGGGAGCCCAATGCCGTGAGTCTGCGTAAATATGGCGATCAGAATGCCTTGGATGTAAGCCTAGGAACCTACACGGGTCTACTTAAAAAAGGTAAACAATACCGTAAGGGTGAATATGCCAGTATTGGCCTAATGCTTAATGCCACCTATCTGTGGTATGTACCCATGATGAACGACCGCATGATCGCCTACGGCGGGGTGGGGGCGCAAATTAACTCGCGTAGATACTATCCAGAGCCATCCAACAAAAAGGTGTATGAGAAAACCATTTCGACCGGTCCGTCAGGAACTATCGGTGTAGAGTTTTTCTTTGCCGCTCAGCCGACTTCCTTTTTTATAGAGGGTGGAGGCTATCTGGAGGTCCTTCCCAAACTCGCTTACTTCAATCCGAACCTAAGTGTCGGACTTCGTCACAACTTTTAATCAGGAAACAATGCACACAAACTCTAAATTATTATTTCTAATGGCCCTTACTTCCGCTACCATAGGATGTAAGAGCTTGGAAAATATAAAAGGTACACTTACCAAATCGGAAGATAAGGTTACTACCAACACACACGAAGATTATCTTTCTCAAACCACAGCTACTAGTCTTCCTGCTGCCACCCAATACAATTCTGATAGTACGAGCGTAGTAACCGACCTGGCCAGGCCAATCGCCCCTGCGATGGCGCGGGTAGATACTCCCCGAGTGGATACTCCCCGAGTGGATACTTCCGGAGTGGATACTTCCGGAGTGGATACTTCCGGAGTGGCTTATAGCAAAAATTATGACCAAAAGATGGGCGTCATGCCCCCAATGCCGGCTCCACCTAAGGTATCTGCGACGGATAATGCTTTGCAGGTTTACAATCAAAAAATTGTTGACCAGTATAAGGAAATGGATCAATTGGGAGAGGTCGTTCTTTATGAAATTAATATCATAGATAAAACCTGGAGCCAGTATGCCCAGCAATATAAAATGGCAAGTGCCAATGAGCGCGATCAATTGGCTCGTGAGTTAAGTAGACTCGACGACAATAAGCTGATATTATACAAGGCTTATACCCGTATATATAAGCAAGGTAGGGCCGACTGGCCAGCCGTAAAAAAAGAAGTCGAGCAGACTTTATTGGCCACCAGAGGGCTGAAATAGAATAAAAAAAGACGATCCCTAGGACTTTGGGATCGTCTTTTTTTATTATTTTGTATTCCCCCAAGGGTTGGTCTACCAGCCCGCTCCGCGGGTTCTAGTCTGAATACGACATAAATATCCGTTAACGGTTAGATACAGAACGCTGCCGTCATCCCCCCAGGCACAGTTGGAGGTGAGTTCCCCTAAGTCAATCCGTCCCAAAAGCTTACCTTGAGGCGAAATAATCCATAAACCTCCAGGTCCCGATGCCCATAGATTGCCGGCTCTATCTACCTTGAGGCCGTCCGGTAAACCCTTGAGTGCGTTACTCTTGAGGGCCGGAGTCGCATCCAATATTATTTTCCCTATACCTAGCTCCCCATTTGGCTTAACGGGATAGGCCATCCATTTAGCCGCTTCCGGGTCCGACTGCGCCACATACAGATGGCTTTCGTCTGGTGAAAAGGCTAGGCCATTGGGCCGATTTAGGTCTTTAATCACCACGCTGACCTGACCGGCAGGATTTACTCGATATACTCCGAAAATCGGGGTTTCACGACTCGGGTCTTTATGCTTTTGAGCCAATCCATAGGGTGGGTCCGTAAAATAATAGCTTCCGCTGCTGTGCTGAACGACGTCATTGGGGCTGTTGAAGCGCTTGCCTTGGTACCGGTCGGCGAGGGTCGTTTTTCCTCCAACCGTCAGCGACATCGACGACAGCCGACGGTCCCCATGCTCACAGGCTATCAGTTCACCCTCACGATTGATAATGAGTCCATTACTGCCAGGCTCATCGCTGTAAGTTCCCAGCCCAGTATATCCCGAGGGAGATAGGAAATGGGACAGCCCATCTTGCGCACTCCACCGATAGATGGTATTGGCTGGTACATCCGAGAATAGTAAATAACCTCCGTCTTTGACCCATACCGGACCTTCCGACCATTTAAATCCAGAGGCCAACACCTCTACTTTGGCTTGGGGATCCAGGAATTGCTGTAAGGTGGGATCCTCTATGAGGATGGTTCCTAAGGTTGGAAAATTATTTTGTGCCATTCCATCTTGATTTGGGATGATCAATAAACTGATTATAAGTAACTTTTTTAACTTAAGCATAGGCCACGTAGATTTCAAACCAGAAGTACTATAAGTTTTATGCGACATACTTATTACATGAAGTCCGATATTGTCCTTTTCTACTAAGTTATGGTATGATTGTTAGGAGTCTATTTTGGATTACATAGTACTATTAAGCTTCCATAAGGCCTCAGTTGCACCCGTTTGGCCGTGGAGTTCCAATAGGCCTGGTGGCTCCATACCACTTCTCTTACGGAGTACTGGAGCGGTAAACGGGTTGAAATAGCCTTGCCACTTAAATTATGTATGATCAGTAGTCGATCGGATACTGGGCCCCTTGAAAAAGCTAGTAAGGAATCGTTTTTTAAGTTTACACTTTCAAGGTCTCGGGCAGTGGTTTGGCCTAAAGTGGTTAAGCTCCGTCTTAGGGCTATCAATTCCTTATAATGCGAATATACTGACTTGGGGTCAACTATTTGCTCGCTAAGGGCCTTGGTGGATGCTGGTCCGTTGTGTTTGATTTCACTCCACCGGGGCACTGCAGGGTCCGCAGGGTTATTGCTCCATATAAAAGGCTCACGAATCTCCGGGTCTGGCTTGGTTCCTAGCATTCCTATTTCCTCCCCATAGTATAGATAAGGCTGTCCGGGCAGTGTCAGGAGGATGCATGCCGCCAATTTTATTTTTTTAGTATCACCGCCTACCACACTGGCAATCCTTTCCTGGTCATGATTGGTCAACATGATGGCATCTATATATCCCGTGTTGGTTTGTTCATAGAGGGCATGTGTTTTTAGTAAGGTGTTTATGAGCCCCGGGTCATTTTCGGTTATTAGGAGTTCTTGGATGGCAAAGCTCAGGTCGAAGTTAAAGGTGGCATGTAGCCCCTTATAGTAAGGAGCGATCTCCGACGCTCCGGCCCAAATCTCTCCAACCGTAAAGGCTGTTGGCTTTAAACTTTCAACGGTTTCCTTAAAAAAGAACCAGAAAGCTCGATTATGCGCACTCTCCCAAGTGGGGAAGATATGACGAGCGGCATCAATTCTGAATCCATCGACTCCAATATCCGTTAACCAAAACTTCATAATTCCCACAAATTCATGTCTAAGTTTTTGGGAATGGAAATTAAGGTCGGGCATGCCTTTATAGAATAATCCGTAATACTTTTGGGGATCGTTCGGAATCTCGTGCCATGGAGAAACTTCCTGAGAGTCGTCGGATATATCCCTGGTGGCAATTCCTAGTGCCTCGATTTCTTGGTCGTTCTTCCACCAATAATATTCTCTAAAAGGATTGTCTGAGGATTTCTGAGCCTCCAAAAACCACGGATGTAGTGTACTGGTATGGTTGATGATGAGGTCCAAGATCACGGCAATATGGCGGCGATGAGCCTCTCGAATTAATGTGCGGAGGTCGTCGAGGCTGCCAAATTCAGGATCTACGGCATAGTAGTCGATGACATCGTATTTATGATAGCTCGGGGAAGGATGTATGGGAGTGAGCCATATGGCCTCTATCCCTAAGTCCTGCAGATAGTCCAATTTTGAAGTAATGCCTTGAATATCGCCTATACCGTCATTATTTGAATCGCAAAAGGAGCGCACAAATATTTCATAACAGATTTTGGGACTGTTGATGGTCATGTCGCCTTTATGATGGTTCAATTTCGAGTAGTGGATAGGAGACTGTATGGTAATAAACGCTCGTATACCAAATGTGTGGGTAATCCCATGATGGTATAGTAGGAGCCTTCGATTTTTTGAATACCTGTCATGCCAATCCATTCCTGTATTCCATAGCCTCCGGCCTTGTCGGTAGGGTGGCCATGGTTTAAATAGAATTCAATTTCATGGTCGGTGAGTTTCTTGAACCAGACAGTCGCACTGTCTTCGAATTCGATGATATCCAGGTCGTCGATCAGGCACACTGCCGTGGTAACCCGATGGGCCTGTCCCGACAATGCTTGCAGCATCTTTCTGGCCTCTTCCATGGTGCCAGGCTTACCGAGGACTTCCCCATGGAGTATCACCACGGTATCGGCCGTCAGGATAAGCTGATGTGGGAATTTGCCCTGAACAACATCAGCCTTTTTTCTGCATATATACCGGGCAGTCTCTACCGAAGGCAGATCGCCAGGGTACGATTCGTCTGTCTCAAACGACTTAACTTCAAACTCAAATCCCGATAAAGTCAGCAATTCTTTTCGCCTGGGCGAATTGGAAGCCAATAAAAGGGGTTTTACTAAAGGGAACATATCATGATCATTTTTATATCGCACCAAGATAACCAAAACTCATGGGATGTAAAATGTCTGGCTCTTTACTTCATGGCTCGGCATAGAGATGGGCAGGGAGGTCATAAAGCGTTGCAATTTTTTTATACGTGCAGGAACCAAAAGAAACGATTTATGTGTTCTTACAATAAATGTTGATACATTAGAAAATACCAACACCATGTCAATAGAAACGGATATTAAGCAAAAGTCATTCAAAAATCCTTATCAAAAATTAGCCATCAATTTGGTTTATACGTCTAATTGGCTCTTATACAGGCAGATGGATCTTTTTAGGGAATATGACTTGACCTTACAGCAGTACAATGTGCTCAGGATATTGAGGGGACAGCAGGGGCAGCCGATCCGAGTAAGCGATATTTCGGAGCGTATGTTGGATAAGAGTTCCAACACTTCGAGGCTGGTCGACAAGCTTCTAGTAAAAGGGCTTGCCGAACGAACGGCATGTTCTAATGATAGGCGGGCTGTAGACGTAATTATAACGACTAAGGGTAAAAAAATATTAGCTGAAATGGATCCAAAAGTTGAAAAATTGGAGCTTGACTTAGGGAATATCACTCCTGAAGAAGCCAATACCATCTGCGATCTTTTAGATAAAATGAGAAAATCTTCATAACAAACCTAATAACCGTATTACGAAGGAAAAGGCGTGCGCTTGCTGACAATCGGCAGGGATTCACCACCCATAGGCCCTGAAATCGAGTTCATTGAATATGCCATCGCCGGAAGCCATGCCAATCCGTCGTAATACACTTTTTCACCTAACTAATTATTTAACAATCAATTTAATTTTCAATGAAAACTATCAAAACCCAATTGGCAGCATTTGCCTTAGCATTATTTGTATCTTCAGGTGTGATGGCCGATAAGGTGGTCAAGGAAGTGAAATTCAAGGTGAATGCCACCAAAAGCGAGTTGAAATGGCATGCCAAAAAAGTTACTGGGGAGCATTTTGGCACCATTGGCATTAAAGAAGGAGTGCTCACCATGGACGGTACTAAGCTGGTGGCTGGGAAATTTGTAGCCGACCTGACCAATATGGTTTGTACGGACCTGAAGGATGCTGATTATAACGCCAAGTTGATTGGACATTTGAAATCTGACGATTTCTTTTCGGTGGAGAAGCACCCAACGGCAACTTTTGTATTGACGAAAGCCACTCCTAAGGGGAAGAATGAGTTCAATGTTACCGGCGACTTAACAATTAAGGGAATCACCAAACCAGTTACTTTCCCAGTTACAGTTACTCCATCGCCAACGGGAGCCACAGCCAAAGGAACCTTGGTGGTCGACCGGTCTAAGTACGATATCAAATACAATTCGAAGTCGTTTTTCGACAATTTGGGCGATAAAATGATTTATGATGATTTTACAATTGAGGTGAACCTAGTAGCCACCAAGTAAAGCCAGACACCTTACGATTCAGAGGCCCCAAACCAGTTTTGTGGGCCTCTGTTTGGTATTCCAGCAACTCCTACGTGTAGGCCGGGAAGTCGTCTAGATAATTAATTTGCCCCTGCAGGGCCTGAAAACAAAAATGTTGCTGTCCATTGGTGACGGCCAAAAATTTGGGCTGTATCGTAAAATTGTACCGGGAAATCTGAGCGAAGGTGGCATCCGAAATTTTTATATCTGGAGCCTTGCATTCTACAAGCAGATAAGGTGAGCCATCGCGGGCTAAAATCAGTATATCGGAGCGACGGGCCATTTTGTTATAGCGCAGGCCAGTTTCTATGGCGAAAAGAGCCTTTGGGTAATGGTAATGGGTGATCAGCAAATGTATAAAATGTTGGCGAACCCACTCTTCAGGAGTAAGACTAACATATTTTTTTCGTATAATGTCAAAAATAAAGGATTTCCCATCCACCTGCTTTACTTTATAGGGATAGGGGGGGAGGTTCAGATTAATCATACTACGAAGATACTTATCGACCGTTTAATTTCAAGAAACTTATTTTATATGACCACTAAAGAACAAATCGTAGAGAATTGGTTGCCCAGGTATACGGGGACTCCAATAGAAGAATTCGGCAATTATATTTTGCTGACCAACTTTATCAATTATGTCCAGATGTTTGCCGAAAAGTTTGACGTGCCCGTTCGAGGCACGGGAAAGGCCATGCAAACCGCCACTGCCAACGATATTACCATTATAAATTTTGGGATGGGAAGCCCGTTAGCGGCTACGATAATGGACCTGCTTTCGGCCATCAAACCGAAGGCTGTATTGTTTTTGGGTAAATGCGGCGGGCTTAAGAAGACGCAGATAGGAGACCTGATATTGCCCATTGCGGCTATCAGAGGTGAGGGCACCGGCGACGACTATATGCCTTCCGAAATTCCGGCTCTTCCCTCTTTCCGCCTACAAAGTACGGTTTCGGCTAGTATTGCCAAGCATCAAATGGACTATTGGACTGGGACCGTTTATACCACCAATAGGAGAATATGGGAGCATGACGACGCCTTTAAGGAATATTTGAGGGAGATAAGAGCTATGGCCATTGATATGGAAACGGCAACTATTTTTATCGTAGGCTTTGCCAACTCCATTCCACATGGTGCCTTATTACTGGTGTCGGACAATCCCCTCGTTCCCGAAGGCGTTAAGACCGAGGAAAGCGACAAGAAAGTAACGTCCAATTACGTACAGAAACATTTGGATATTGGAATAGAGGCCCTCACCGAATTGGCAAGATCAGGAGAGTCGGTCAAGCATCTTCGTTTCGAAAATTAAAGCCATGGTCCTGTGCCACTTACGGAAAATTGAATGGTCGATTCAATAAGACGGGCTATTCAATTTTCCTTCTAATGACGGAGATTAGCCTAATCGTTGAATCTCGATAGGTGCGACTCAGGTCTCTTTTCTAAGTATCGCTAATGGCGAGCTCGTCAGAATTTCCCGGCTATTCAACACGCCGATCAGCACGGTGGCCAGGGTTACCAGCAAGGCAAGAATAGCCACAGGCCATAAAGCGGGATTGAATGGGGCGTCGAAACTGAATCGGGCTAAGGCCCAGCTTCCGGCCAGCGACAATACAATGCCAGTAAGAGATGCCAGTGCACCTAAGAAAAAGTACTCCATGGCAGTGATACTAAATATTTGAAATTGGCTCGCCCCAATAGTTCTCAATAAGACACTTTCTTGTATACGTTGGTATTTGCTCACCATCACCGACGAAATAAGGACCAAAACGCCGGTAAGAATACTGAACCCGGCCATAAATTGTATTACAAATCCAATTTTGTTAAACAATTCGTTCAATATTTTAATTACTAAGGCCAAGTCGATCATAGAAATGTTAGGATAGCTCAGGAGTATTTCCTGCTGAAAGTTTGCAGATACTGTCGGGCTGGGAACGTGGGTCATTAAGACATGAAACTGTGGTGCCTCTTCCAAAACACCCTCGGGAAAAACCACCAAGAAATTTGTTTGAACTTCAGCCCAATTGACATCCCTCAGGCTGGCGATTTGGGTTTGCATGAGCGTCCCTTGGACATTAAAGGTAAGGGTATCACCGAGAGACATATTGCCCCGCTCAGCAAAACCTTTTTCAATGGAAATGGGAATTAGGCCCGAGGAAGCATGATAGCTTCCTATCCATTTTCCCTCCATAATCGTTTCGGAGCTGGTCAGCGAATCACGAAATGTTACCCTATATTCTCTACCAAAAATACGGGACGACTTACTGGTGGTGCTGTCAGCCCTATAATAGGCTACCCCGTGCCCGTTGACTTCCTCTAGGCGCATGTTTACAATCGGGACTATCTGCTGAACGGCCAGCTTGTTTCGCTGGGCAATTTCTATTACTCCATCTTTTTGGTGGGATTGAATATCGAAAAGGACGATATTGGGCTGGTCGTCGCTGGTAGACAATTGGATGCGCTGCATCAATATGTCTTGGGTAAGAAACAGGGTCGCTATCAGGCTAGTGGCCAGTCCTATGGCCACGATTAGGATGGCCGTTTGGTTGTTAGGTCTGAATAAGTTGGCTAAGCCTTGTCTGGGTAAATAGCCCCATGAGGACGGGAAAAATCTTTTTAGTACCCGCATCAACAAGAGCGCTATCCCATATAATAGTCCAAAAGAAAGCAGTACCCCCAATGTAAAAAACAGTGCGGTACGGGCATTTTGCATCTGATAGAAGGAAAACAAGTATACAAAAAGTAGGGTGATGGTGTAAATCAACCATAAAGTGGAATCCTTCCAACTCGTCAATTGATTCAAATCGTTACGCAGCACATTCAGTGGAGAAATGTTCCTGATAGCCAGAAGGGGGGGCATTGCAAATAGGATGGAAATAAAGGTCCCTATCAAAATGCCCTGGATGATGGAGGACCACGATATGGCTACGATAAGGTCGAACGGGAGGAAGTCTTTGATAACCACTGGGAGCACTTGTTGAATAAAAGTGCCCAGCACAGCTCCCAACCAGGAGCCCAAGAGTCCAATGCCTATAATTTGAATCAAATAGATCATAAATGCCTCGTTGGGCCTTACCCCCAAGCACCTTAGGATGGCTATGGAGGCGATTTTTTCTCGGATATAGATCTGAATAGAGCTCGCCACGCCAATACATCCTAATAGCAGGGCTACGAAGCCCACGAGTCCCAAAAAACGGGTGAGGTCTCTAAAGGACCTGCCGGTGTCTTCTTTCTGAATGGCTATGGTTTTATAGTCCAAGTCTGCCAGCTCGAAACGTTCTTTCAATGAACTGCTAAGGTTTTCGGCTTGCTGGGGGTTGTCGAGCCGATAAAAATAGCGATACACAATTCTACTGCCTTTTTGCATGAGCCCCGTTTGCTCCAAAAATTGCATGGGGATATATACTGCCGGGGCTACGGTACTGGTGATACCATTTTGACCTGGGGCCTTTTCCAAGATACCGGCTATGGCAAAAGTGACGGCTCCAACCTGAATGCTATCACCAACCTGGGCTTGGTATTGTAGCATTAACGATTGTTCTACGAGGGCCTGGCGCTGGTTGCGGAATTCGTGGCCCGCCTGTAAAGGGATGGTTTCGAGGGATCCATAATAAGGGTATTCCCCTTTTAGCGCTTTGATCTGCGCCAGTCTGTTTCCTCCCGTTTTGGTAAAATAGACCATTGAAGCAAAACTGATTTCTTCGGATCGATTTTGGCCTATAGAATCAATCAAGGTTAAGGCATCACCAGAAGGCTCCTTGTTGGTAGATAGGGCCAGATCCGCTCCCAAAAGCTGAGCGGCTTGATCATCTATATTTGTGGTCAGGCTTTCCCCTAAGGAATAGATGGCCACCAGTGCTGCTATCCCCAATACGATGGAAGAAATAAACAGCAGCAGGCGCGTCCGGTTACGGCGGCTATCGCGCCATGCCATTTTAAAGAGCCATTTGAGTTTTGGCGTATCATTCATATTCGACATAAAGTAACGATTGGCTGCAAGGCGGTTGAAGTGTTGAGGACTCTGGAGGGGGGTGCGTGGGGGCTGTCAGCCAAGCTGCTGATGGTTCGCCTCGATACTCCCGCCTTTTATCTTGATAATTCCCTGCGTTTTGGCCGCAAGTTCCATATCATGCGTCACGAGTATGAGCGTCGTTCCTGCCTCTTGGTTAAGCTCAAACAGGAGTTTAACCACTTTGTCACTCGTTTCGGCGTCCAGGTTCCCTGTGGGTTCGTCTGCAAAAAGTATACTGGGATTGTTGGAGAAGGCTCGGGCTAGGGAAACCCTCTGCTGTTCCCCACCACTTAGCTGAGTGGGATAATGATGACTTCTTTCCGATAGTCCTACTTTGTCGAGCAAATCCAAGGATCTTTTGCGAATGTTTTTTTCTCCACGTAGTTCTAGCGGTACCATTACATTTTCGAGGGCCGTAAGGGTCGGTAAGAGTTGGAAGTTTTGGAAGATAAACCCGATGTATCGATTCCTGATGGCGGCCAATTGGTTCTCATTAAGATCATTCAGGACGGTGTCTTGCAGGGTTACCGTTCCCTGCGAGGCTCGGTCGAGGCCTGCACATAGGCCCAATAAAGTTGTTTTCCCGCTTCCCGATGGCCCCACGATACTCAATGTAGCGCCAGCCTGTACCGAAAAGTTGATATCTTTTAAAACGGATAATTTCGAGTTACCACTACCGTATATTTTACCTACTTGCTGAAGTTGAAGTATTGTATGCATTAAAAGGAAGTTAAAAGGTAATAAGGCTCGGATTAGTAATGCCAACGCATTTTACTATTTTTGGGCTATGCTTTGGCTGACACCCATCCGCCGGCCATGGTTTAAATGTATCGTGATTATTGCACCCAAATTAATAGTTTCAAATGAAACATCATCTAAAGCTATCGTTGCCTTTTGTTTTTCGTGTTTTTTCGTTCTTCGCCATCGTAATTGTAGCATGGAGCTGCAATAAGAGTAAAAATGAAACTGATAGCAAGTTACAAGAATCGTCCGATAATCGTTCGGTAGATTCGACGATTGTCAAAAAAAACATCGTATTCTTCGGGAACAGCCTTACTGCCGGTTATGGCTTGGACGACTCCTCTTTGGCCTTTGCCGGACTCATTCAAAAACGCCTGGATTCGTTGGGCTATGCTTATCGGGTGATCAATGCAGGGGTGAGTGGTGAAACTACGGCCGGGGGCAACAGTCGGATCGATTGGCTATTGAAACAACCTGTAGACATCTTTGTACTCGAGCTGGGTGGGAACGACGGATTACGTGGCATCTCCTTGGCAGACACACGAAGTAACCTCCAACAGATTCTAGATAAGGTAAAGGCCAAGTACCCGGAAGCCGAGCTGGTTTTGGCCGGAATGCAAATTCCACCGAATATTGGGTTGGCCTATACCAAAGAATTTAAGCAACTTTATATCGAATTGGCAAAGGAAAACGATATCGCCTTTATTCCATTTTTATTGGAAGGAGTAGGAGGAGAGCCAAGCTTAAACCTGCCCGATGGCATTCATCCAAATGAGGAAGGCCATCGGATAGTAGCCAATACGGTATGGGCTACGCTCCAACCCTTATTAGAACATTAGAGCGGTTTTATTTTTTTCCATAATTCTAGTTTTACTTCTTGAATTTCCTTTTCGGTTGCCAATACAGTGGCTGACGGATGTAGCGATGATTCGGTGACTTTTCCCCTCTTTTTTTGGTAGGTTTCATAGGCAAATGGATCGAGCCACTGGTCGGAGTCCTTGTCTTTGATTAAGACTAAAAAGCCCCATTTCGACTCGTTTTGATAGACGTAAAGCCAAACCGATATTTTTATTTGGGTCTGACCATCCCGCTCAATTATTTTTTCATGCGTCATACTTTCCGACTCCAATATTTTTGATTACTCCAGGCTGAAGCAGGAGTGGCGCAGCATTGGTCTGAGAGGTCTGGCAACAACCAGTTTCCTCCCCACCTCCCTTGCGCCAATCCAAAGCCCTGCCACTTACTGCCTTCCCTACGATGGGGTCGCTACACCACCCGGTCACCACGGATGAGCCGTAGTATGATGGCGATCACGGCTATGACCAGCAAGACATGAATAATATTGCCCAGCCCAAAGCTGGCAAAACCAAAATAACCAATTAGCCATAATATTACTAAAATTACGGCTATCGTATAAAGAAGATTTCCCATTTCCAATCAAGTTTATATGAGTATAATATTATATTTGTGGCTTTACAATTTAGATGCCAGTCGTGGCCTGCTCGTAAAATTGGTTTGATAATGGGGTTGTGGTCAATTTTTCTAAAAACTTGTTGATTCTTTTCCTTTGGATATGTAGCGATATATCTACGATTGGAGGTTCAGCTAAAAGGTTTTTGCAGTTGGGGTAACACGACATCATGAGGGCAATTTTTCAGGCTAGCTCCAGAATGGCGCTTATCATTATGCATTAATTTATTTTACCATTTAAATCTAGTCATAAATGCCTTTAACTTCCTCTGTCGCTGAACAACCAGCACGATTTACCGACAAAAAGTATTTAGTAACACTCATTTTTGTTACTTCCCTGTTCATGTTTTGGGGTATTGCTATTACGATGGGCGATGTCCTTAACAAGCATTTCCAGCATGTGTTAAGTCTGTCAAAAACGCAGTCGGCATTCGTCCAGTTTGCCATCTTTGGGGCTTATTTCGTGATGGGGATTCCCGCAGGACTATTCATGAAAAGGTTTGGCTATAAAAATGGGGTGCTATTGGGTTTGACCTTATTTGCTACGGGGTCATTTTTATTCGTACCGGCAGCAGCGGCTTCGTCTTTCGCCTATTTCGGAGTGGCTTTGTTTATCTTGGGCTGTGGTCTTTCTACGCTCGAAACCGTAGCTCATCCATTTGTGGCCGCATTAGGTGATCAGCGCACCAGTGACCAACGGATCAATTTTGCACAGGCATTCAATGCACTTGGGGCCATATTGGGGCCTGCCATAGGATCTTACTTCCTGCTAAGGAACAATGTCGCCGGTAGTACCGATCTTACCTCCGTAAAGGTCCTGTATATTGTTATCGGATCGGTGATTGCCTTCATTGCATTTTGTTTCGCTTTTGTTAAAGTGCCGGCCTTGTTAGACCCACACAGCGACCAAGCCGAAGTAGAAGAAACTGGTCCCAGTTCTTATAAGGCATTATTTGCTAAGCGCCATTTTAGATGGGCCGTTATAGCTCAGTTTTTTAATGTGGCGGCACAAGGCGGAACTTGGGCCTTCTTTATCAATTACGGTCATGAAAAAATGGGATTCACTGATGCCGTAGCTGGTAATTATATGGTCCTCTTTATGGGACTGATGTTATTAGGCCGTTTTGTAGGTACATTTTTAATGAAATTTATTGCTCCCCATCAACTTTTGGCCATTTTTGCAGCTTGCAATATGGTAGCATGTATCCTGATAGGACAAGATCTCGGCGTAGTTTCATTTATTGCCCTATTAAGTTTAAACTTTTTCTTTAGTATTATGTTTCCTACTATTTTCAGTTTAGGGCTTAAGGATCTGGGCAAGCATACGCAGCAGGCTTCTTCTTTTATTTCCATGGGCGTAGTGGGCGGTGCATTTTTTCCCTTTGCCATGGGAGCGGTGGCCGATACCAACGTGGCCCATGCTTATTATTTGCCTATTATTTGCTACTTTATGATTTTCTTATTTGGTTTTAAATTCTATAAGGTATCCGAGAAGAGGGCATAATAGATTGAAATTACCAGAATTATACATTTATATTAATTGAAATAGAAGAAAAATGAACACTAAACTTTGGGGGATCGATTTGGGAGGGACCAAAATCGAATGTGTGGTGATGGACCCTGCCGAAAACAATAAAGTACTGGCTAGGGAGCGACTACCTACCGAATCGGTCAAAGGCTATGACCATATATTGAACCAAATTAAGAAACTTATCGATTCGGTGGTAGATCAGGTTGGCTACTCTCCTGAGCGGATAGGTTTTGCCACCCCTGGTGTGTTAGAGCCGGATACCCAACTCATGAAAAACTCTAATACCATTTGTTTGAATGGTAAGCCAATGGGCAAGGACTTGGAGAGTTTGCTGGGAATACCTGTAAAACTGGCCAACGATGCCAACTGTTTCGCATTGGCCGAGGCTTTGATGGGGGCTGGTAGGGACTATCCCGAGGCAGAAGTAGTATTTGGGGTGATCTTAGGCACTGGAGTTGGAGGTGGCTTGGTAGTTCATCAAAAAATAATTGCTGGCCATCATGGCATTGGAGGCGAATGGGGACATAATATTCTGGAAGAAAATGGACAGCCCTGTTATTGCGGAAAGTCGGGTTGTGTAGAACAGGTCATTTCAGGACCGGCCTTGCAGCGTTACTATGAACAAAACAGCGGGGAGAAACTGACCATGAAGGCGATTATGGAACGGTACGAGTCTGGTGAGGACCCCATTGCCACTGCCACCGTCGATCGACTATTGGAGTACTATGGACGTGCCATTTCGACGCTTATTAATGTGATTGACCCAGGCCTGATCGTAATAGGCGGTGGGGTAGGTAATATCGATCTGTTGTATACGGAGGGCTATGAAAAAATAAAATCATACATTTTTAACAACCGTCGACTTACTACACCCATCCTAAAGCCACGATTAGGCGATAGCGCCGGTGTATTTGGGGCCGCCTTACTCTAGTGATTCCCGACACTAATTCCTAACCCTTAATGAATTATGATGAACTATTTTAAAATGTTTATTTTACTCTGTCCACTAGCCATTTCCATGGCTATGGGACAAGGTACCTTAAAGTCGAATATTGCTTATTATCCGGAGTCTATATCGGCTCAGGATTCTTATATGCAAGAGCGATGTGTGCTTGATGTATACGTGCCCGACAATGCCAAAGGTTTACCGACGCTGCTGTGGTTTCATGGCGGGGGATTGGAAGGAGGTAACAAATCGATTCCTTCAACCTTAAAAACTGGAAAGTTTATCGTGGTCGCCGCCAACTATCGCTTTTCTCCGAAGGTGCGGCACCCAGCTTATATAGAGGACGCGGCAGCGGCCACTGCTTGGGTTTTTAACCACATAGGGGATATGGGGGGTGACGCCAATAAAATAATCATCACAGGTCATTCTGCGGGCGGTTATTTGGCCAGCATGGTGGGACTCGATAAGAGCTATCTGGCAAAATACAATATAGATGCCAACCGCTTGGCCGGTATTGCGCCTTTGAGCGGGCATTGTATTACGCATATGACGGTTCGTAAGGAACTTGGAATTGGTCAAAAACAACCGACTATTGACAAATATGCCCCATTATTTCACGCCAGAGGCGATGCTCCTCCTATGCTATTGATCACCGGAGACCGGGAGATGGAAATGTTGGGGCGGTATGAAGAGAACGCCCTCATGATGCGCATGATGAAGCTCAACGGGCATCAGGATGTAACCCTATATGAGATGGATGGATATGGCCACAGTATGTTGGTGCCTGCTTACCTACCACTTATGGGCTTTGCCAATCGGGTGACTAGTAGTAAAAACTAAATTTTAGACAAAAAGGGGTGCCTATTGCGATTTTTTCGTCCTTATGGATACGCATAATGAAACAAACATGATTGAAATATGAATCAAAGAAGAAATTTCGTAAAGAAAAGCCTGGCAGGCCTAGCATTGGCATCGTTTGGCGGGGCTAAGTTACAGTCGGCCCCAATAGCTGGCAAAAAGCAGAAGGATTCTTTTAAATTGGCGATAGCAGGATATACCTTCGTCAAGTTTAAGCTCGATGAGGCCTTGGCTATGATGCAAAAAACAGACGTTAATTATCTGTGCATCAAAGATTTTCATCTTCCCATGGACAGCACTGATGCCGAAATTGCGGCCTTCCATCAAAAGCTTAAGGCTGCCAATGTACAGGGTTATGGGGTAGGGCCCATTTATGCTAAGACCAAAGAGTCGGTAGATAAGGCCTTCGATTACGCCAAGCGGGTAGGGGTCGATCTGATCGTCGGAGTGCCCAATATGGAGCTACTTCCTTATGTAGAGTCCAAAGTGAAAGCCTTTAATATCAGGTATGCCATTCACAATCATGGTCCCGACATAGATCTATTCCCGAATGCAGCGTCCATTTATAAGGAAATAAAGGATATGGATGCCCGTATGGGAATTTGTTTCGACATGGGGCATAATGTGCGCGACAAGCAGGACTCCATTGCCGATATGGGGCGATACCATAAAAGGATTTTCGATATTCACCTCAAAAACGTTACGGCCGCAGAAAAGGCGGGGAAGACCTGTGAGTTAAGCAGAGGTATTATCGACATTCCTGCTTTTGTGGCTATGCTTCGAAAAGTAAAGTACAGCGGCACTTGCAGTCTTGAATATGAGAAGGATATGCATGATCCGTTGGCAGGTATTGCCGAGTCGGTAGGGTATTTTAGAGGGGTCGTGGACGCATCTTAGTAATAAAACTGTGGTTAAGTCGGTCAAAATTCTAATTTTGCAAGTAGTTAGCATGCAAAGCTGCTAATTTCAATGTAAAATTTTGGATTTACCGACTTAACTTTTTTATACGACTATGCTCAAATCTGTAGCCTTTGATAAGACCAATGCATTCAAAAAGCTGAAAAGCCATCATAAGACCATCTCGCCGAAGCATCTTCGAGATTTATTTGCCGAAGATGCTGACCGCCAGCGTAAGTTTTCGATCAGGATGGGCGACATCTTCCTGGATTACTCCAAAAACAGAATCACAACCCGTACTCGTACCTATTTGGTACAGTTAGCCGAAGAATGTGGGGTAGCGGAAGCCATTGAGCAAATGTTCCAAGGTGAGGCCATCAACGCTACTGAAGGCCGCTCGGTACTTCATACGGCCTTGCGCAACCGGTCCAACACCCCCGTGATGGTAGACGGCCAGGATGTGATGCCTGAGGTAAATGAGGTGCTTGAGAAAATGAAAAATTTCTCTAATAATGTACGTCAAGGAACTTGGAAAGGCTATACGGGTAAGTCTATAACCGATATCGTTAATATAGGAATTGGTGGGAGTGATTTGGGCCCCGTCATGGTGACCGAAGCATTGAAATCCTACGCCAAAAAAGGGTTGAACGTGCATTATGTATCTAACGTGGATGGCACACATATCGCCGAAACTTTAAAGGGACTCAATCCTGAGCGCACCCTTTTTATGATCGCCTCCAAGACCTTTACCACCCAGGAAACGATGACCAATGCGCATAGCGCACGGGAGTGGTTTCTGCAGTCGGCGATGGACCCAGAACACGTAAAAAAACACTTTGTAGCCATTTCTACCAATGCCACTGAAGTGGCTAAGTTTGGGATCGATACCGAAAATATGTTTGGTTTTTGGGACTGGGTAGGAGGGCGTTACTCTCTGTGGTCGGCCATAGGCCTTTCTATTGCCTGTTCGATCGGCTTCCAGAATTTTGAATTACTATTGTCCGGAGCGCATGAGATGGACAATCATTTCAGAAATACCAAGCTCGAACGTAATATGCCCGTCATACTGGCGCTGTTAGGCGTATGGTATAACAACTTCTTCGATGCCCAATCACAGGCTATTTTACCCTACGATCAGTATCTGCACCGCTTTGCCGCTTATTTTCAGCAGGGTGATATGGAGAGTAATGGGAAATATGTGGATCGGTCTGGGAATGAGGTGTCGTACCAAACTGGGCCCATTATTTGGGGTGAACCAGGCACCAATGGTCAACATGCTTTCTATCAGCTGATTCACCAAGGAACCAAGCTTATTCCTTGCGATTTTATTGCACCGGCCAATAGCCACAACCCAATAGGGGAGCATCATAAAATGCTTCTGTCCAATTATTTTGCGCAGACAGAAGCATTGATGAACGGTAAGACTTTGGAAGAGGTGAGCGCCGAGCTAAAAGCGGCTGGTAAAACCGATGCAGAAATCGCTGCGCTTGCTCCCTTTAAAGTGTTTAAGGGCAACAAGCCTACCAATTCCATATTGGTAAAAAAAATAACTCCTAAGGTTTTGGGGAGTCTGATAGCGATGTATGAACACAAAATATTCGTTCAAGGAATTATCTGGAATATCTATAGCTTCGACCAATGGGGTGTTGAGTTGGGCAAGCAACTAGCCAATAAGATATATCCAGAGCTCCAGAACGACTGGCCTGTAACCGAACATGACAGCTCTACCAACGGGTTGATTAATCAATACAAGCGTTGGAGGTAATACTTAACCATAGCGGTGTATATTAAAAACGCCATAAGAGTCCCAGTGGTATCTGCCAGAACATCCCACCAATCGAAACTCCGATTGAATGGTAGTAGCCACTGGGATATTTCTATCGACAATCCGAAGAGGAAGCTGTATACAAACATTTTGTAGAAGGACATCTTGGTTCGGAAAAGCCATAGAGAAACTCCTACCGCGAAGAAAATAACATGTACGAGTTTGTCGAAACCTGGCGTAGGGTTATGTGGAATATCACTGGCTGGCCAATTGCAACTCAGGTACACCAATATGGTCCATAACAGCGCTACCCAGCTATGCTGTTGGAGATAGGAAACAAAATTCTTTAACATAACATTAGTTGTGGCATCAATTTTTTACTAGATTGGTGCGATAAAATCCATATATTTCGCAATATAATAGATTCAACCGACTGCCTCTTCCAATTTTATTGGATATTTAGTACCCATGACGCAACCGAATAAAGCACGAATAATACTTGTGGATGATCATCAGATCGTGCTGGATAGCCTGTCTATTCTGTTGTCTTCATTTGAAAACCTGGAAATTGTATCCGTTTTTACAAATGGTATGAAGGCCTTACAGTATTTAAAGGAACATCCAGTCGATCTGGTCATATGTGACTTTAGGATGCCGATCATTAATGGAATCGACTTATGTGCACAGGCCAGACAACAAATACCCGATCTGAAGATATTGATGTTAACGATGGTTGAGGAACCCCAACAGATTAGATCGGCCATCAAAATGGGAATCAATGGCTATATCTTAAAGATGGCAGACACCGAGGAACTGATATATGCCATCAATACCATTTTAGCAGGTAAAAGATACTTTAGTGACGAGGTAGTGATCGAATTAGCTATTTATAAAGATGGGTCGCAAAGTACCCCCGGTGGCTTCGCCAACTTAACCATACGGGAGATAGAGGTGTTGCGGCTCGTCGCCAAGGAATTGTCGACCAACCAAATTGCCGAAAAACTATACATTAGTGTCCCGACAGTAGAAACCCACCGTAGAAATCTGATGCAGAAGATAGGAGCGAAGAGTGTGGTAGGAATGGTGCTTTTTGCCGTTAAAAACGAGCTTATCGATTAATTAAAGAAAAGGTTCGGGCTTTAAATCGATTAAAATTACGTTTTTTATAGTCAATCGTAATATTTCATGGTTTTCCATGATTTTTTTTGCCAATTTTTTTTTGGAATTTCGTCATGCAAAATAAGGTAAGTTGCGTTTTACACCTTAGCGACGTATACCCTCCTCTAAATCCCACTCATCTGCGGTCTTGGACCCCTAGAAGAGTGGGTGTTTTTATTTGATTACCTTCCTCGTATTTTTGGTGTATTGGCCAGATCCTCGTCCAAGGGGATAACGATCCATTTATGTCTAAAACCCTACGTAACTCTCCGCTCCATGGTCCACTTTCAGTTAATAATCACATGGTTCTGCCAAGAAATCATCTAAATCCTTTTTAGTGGCTCCGGTATAAAACGTCGAGCAGCTTTTATAGAAGTCCCGAACTGCCTCTTTATATTTCTCGCAGTTGGCATTGGTGGGGTTTTGCGAAAAGGTGGTGACTGCGGCGGTAACCTTTTCGGCGTTGGTACTACAATTTAAAGGATTCAGGGGCCCAGCACTGTCCTTTTTACAGTTAGTCATAAAAAATAGTACGATTATCGTCGTAACCATTGTACTAAGGTTGAGTAGCTTTTTCATAATATTAAGTTTGATTGTTAGTCAAATTTATCTGAATACTTCCCCTCCTACAAGAGTAATAATACGCGTTTGATTGTATGGTCGTTTTCAGTGAGTAGTTGGTCGCTATAGTCGATTAACAATGCTGTAATGATCGTTTTTAGAATTCCAATTAGGGCTTTCCTCAAAAAAAAAACGGCGCCTCGTCGGGTGTTAGACGTGGGTTATTAATTTATTTTTAAAAGAATCTGAGCAAAAGGATAACTTTGTAGGATGTCACAGATAATACCCGATAATTTAAGAGAGATTATGATTCATAATGCGCAGGAGGTGCAAAATGAATTGGAGAAGGACCACCAGCCGGTGGTAAGGTTGCATTCCAAGTATGGTAAGGTTCAATGGTTGCTTTCGGAACTCGATGAGAAAAATGAAATTGCCTATGGTCTCTGCGATTTGGGTCAGGGAAAGCCGGAAATTGGATATGTATCCTTATTACAATTAGAGTCCATAAAGCATGCCCGTTTGAAGGTGCCTATGGTAGAAATGGACCCTGATTTCGAAGGCTTATACCCAATGAGTGTATATCTGAAGGCGGCCATTAATCATAAGGCTATCACTATCGATGCGGAACTCTTAAAAGCGGAGATAGGGAGATAAGTGGATTCGACCGTATCAGTAAGTTAGTTACTCTGAAGTATATTATAATGAGGAATGGTTGTAGATATTTATCCCCAATACTCCCCAATAATGGGACCATTTCCGTAATTCATTAACATTCAGCCAAGTAATGGGGGTGTATCGATAGGTACTGTAGCGTTAGCGCCACATTGAACCATTCAGCCCTTCCTGGCGGCCAGCGCGTCTTACGCATTGGTGCTAGGAAGGGCTGATATTTATAGGTTTATTTTTTTCCAGCGAAAGAGCGCAACATCCAAGTATTTTTTTCCTTGAATTGCATAAAACGGTTGACCATATCGTTGGTCCCTTCGTCACCGGCTTCGTCGGTAGCGTCCAGCAGGTCTCTTTCCATTTCAATCAGTTTGGACATGTCTTCGAGGAGGGCATCGACCATGGCCATATCTTTCATGCCTATGGTGTCGATCTCCTTAATGGCCGATTCTTTGATATAATCGGCAAAGCGGCTATGAGGCGGTTGGCCCAAGGTAAGTATCCGCTCCGCGATTTCGTCGATTGTTAGCTGCGCATTGGTATATAGCTCTTCAAATTTGACATGAAGCGTAAAGAAATTCTGTCCCTTAATGTTCCAGTGACAACCTCTTAATTTTTGGTAATGAATATGGTAGTTGGCCAGATATTGGTTTAGCAAATCGACCACTGGTAATACTTGCTTCTCTTTTAGACTGATGTTTTTTGCATCCATAATGGGGAGATTTAAATAGCGTACAGCTATGATTCTAAAGGTAATATAAAACTAACATCTAAAAAACCATTCCATTTGGGAATTAGATATTTTTTAAGGTATTGAAGATGGCTGCATGCGACTGTACCCCTTCGTAGGTTCTTACTGGGTTGCCATTTTTATCGTATATGGCGATATAGGGAAACGATCGAATTTTATAGTAACGCTGAACCGTAAAGCTGTTCCCTTCGGTACCTACTTTAATATTAGGGTATTGGCTTAATTTGAACTTTTGAACGAATGGCTTTAGCATTTTCATATCCTGAAATGTCACCATGACCACTTGTTTGTTAGCGATCACCGAATAGTTCTTTAGGAGGTCTTCGGTAAAGTCTACACAATGGTCACAGTCGGGAGAGAAATAAATGAGTACTGTTGGGCCTTTGGCCATTTGGTTGGCCGTATAACTCTGGCCATTGGTAAGCTTAATATTGAATGGGGCAATTTTTTGTACTGGAACAAGTTGTGCATTGGCTGATAGGCTAACAAACAAAATGCTCACTAAAATTTGTATAACTCGGTTTTTTTGCATGATATTAATCGGATTTTTGTCGCAATTTATATAAGTTTCAATTAAATGATCTATTTTAATCGACAATTAACAGACATTGACATTTTAAGTAAGTTTCACTTGGAATGAGGCATGGTAATTGAGGATGGGCTTCTATAGAATTGCGACGAGAGGAGGGGCGGGACCGCCTGCCGCACTACGTTTAATTAATCAATATATTTAAAATATGTCTACAAGAGTTGTCATTATAGGAGGAGGCTTTGCTGGGATCAATATGGCCTTAGAGTTGGCCAATCATCGTGCATTTGAGGTTATATTGGTAGATAAAAATAACTACAATTTCTTTCCACCCTTATTGTATCAGGTGGCTACGGGGTTCTTGGAGCCCTCGAGCATCAGTTATCCTTTCCGCAAACTATTTCGCGGGAAACGGAATGTAAAGTTTCGATTAGGGGAATTACAGCGCATCGATCAGGAAAACAATGAGGTGTTGTTGAATAATGGAATACTTCCATACGACAAGTTAATCATAGCTACAGGAGCTCATACCAATTTCTTTGGCATGGAAAATGTTAAGAAAAACGCTATTGCTATGAAGACCGTCGACGATGCCATCGGGATGAGAAACCGGTTGTTACAGCAAATGGAAAAGGCCAGTATCAGTAACGACCCCGACGAAATCAAGAAGCGACTCACCATTGTGATTGCCGGTGGGGGGCCTACTGGCGTTGAACTGTCTGGTATTTTTGCTGAATTGCGCAATGGCATTATGCGCAAGGAGTATCCTGAGCTCGTGGGCAAGGGCAGTGAAATATTTTTGGTAGATGGTGGAGAAGCGCTTTTATCTCCTATGAGCGTCGCTTCGCAACAAGACACCCTTAGGGACTTAAAAGAGTTGGGGGTGAATATATTATTGAAAAGTAGGGTTCAGGACTTTAAAGACGACCGAGTATACCTTAAAGATGGTCGGATCATCGAAACCAAAACCCTGATATGGGCGGCTGGGGTGACCGCCTTTCGCTTCGAGGGTATTTCTGATACTTCTTATGGCCGTTCTAACCGCTTGTTGGTCGACGCAACGAACCTGGTAGCAGAAACCAATAATATTTACGCCGTTGGGGACGCATGCTTGCAATTGACCGACGAGAATTATTCATTTGGTCATCCTCAGGTGGCCCAGGTGGCCATTCAGCAGGCCAAAAACCTAGTGAAGAACTTGGAACGTTCGTTAAATAATAAGCCTTTGATCCCTTTTCGGTATATCGATAAAGGTTCCATGGCCATTATTGGGAAAATGAAGGCGGTTGTAGACTTACCCAAACCCAAATGGCACCTCGATGGGGTGACGGCATGGCTCGCGTGGCTGTTTATCCACCTCTTTGCCTTAATATCGTATCGGAACAGGGCAAAGACCTTCTATAACTGGATGATTGCCTACCTCACCAACGATCAGTCGCTACGGATGATAATAAAGCCCATTCATTCGGAAAACGATGAACAGCAGATGGAGCCAGAGAGTGAGCGTGAGTCGGAGGCCTAGACCTGTTCATTCAAAAAACTAACGATTTGTTCGATTCCTAATATGCGGTCATAATGGCCCAGATCAATGGCGGATTGCGGCATGACGGGCATTTGAGCCGAAGCAGGATTTTGCACTATGGCCAGTCCGCCATACTTTCGTATACTAGCCATGCCAAGGGTACCATCCTCATTGGCCCCCGACAGCAGAATTCCTGTGGCCCTGGAACCATAGGCCTGGGCCACCGACTGAAAGGTGACATCGATACAAGGTCGGCTAAAATGGATTTTTTCATCATCGTCCAAAGCGAAGGACCTGCCTTCTTCTATGAGTAAATGATAGTCGGCAGGAGCCAGATAAATGTATCCGTCTTGTAATGGTAGCTTATCTTCTACCTCAATAATGGGGATTGAACATTTGCTACGAAGCAGGGCCTCCAGATTGGAGTCAGTTCCTGCCATACGATGAAGTACTATTAATATGCTAAACTGGATGGGTGAATAAATGCGTGGCAGTACTTCGAATAGAAAGGGCAAGCTTCCGGCAGACCCCCCGATGACGACCAATTTCGACCTTATTTCGTTTTTCTCCATATCTTTTCTTGATTAAGTTTGCGGAAATTCCCGTCGATAGCTGAAAAACGGATGGTTTCCTTACTTCCTAATGCTAAAAACCCGAGGGTTGAAATGCTGGATTCGAATAATTGTAAGACCCTTTCCTGCAAGTCTTTGTTGAAATAAATCAACACATTCCTACAGATAATTAGGTCGAATTCATTGAATGAGCTATCCGATACCAAATTATGGGTAGAGATAATGACTTTGTCGGTCAGCCTGCTGAGCAGCTTCGCTTGTCCATAATGAGCCGTGTAGTAGGAAGAGAAGTCCTGTTGGCCGCCAGAGGCGATATAATTCTCCGAATACTTCTTCATTTGGTCCAGAGGTACCATTCCACGTTTTACATTTTCGAGTACGGTGGCATTGAGGTCAGTGCCATAGATCAAGGCCTTGTCCAAAATATTTGCCTCCTCCAGGAGTATGGCCATCGAGAATATCTCTTCTCCCGTAGAACATCCCGCATGCCAAATTCGTATAAAAGGTTTGGTAGCTAGAGCGGGAATAACTTCTTGGCGAAGTGCTCTATAGAAAGAAGGGTCACGAAACATTTCTGTAACGTTGACAGTGAGCTCTTCAATGAATCTTTTCACATAGCTGTCGTCCTCAAACAAGCGATGACGCAATTCTGTAAGATTACCAAATTTATCCATATTGCAAATTCGCTTTACCCGCCTGATTAAGGAAGCCTTCGAATAGCCTATAAAATCGTAACCGTAATGCCGGTATATATCTTCGAGAAGGATATTTAGTTCCTGGTCTGAAATCATTATCATTATATCTTTTGAAGTAGTTCCAACAAGCGATCAATATTAATCGGCTTAGGAATATAGTCGTCGGCACCGGCAAGCAGGCACTTTTCCCGATCCCCTTTCATGGCTTGTGCAGTAACTGCGTAGATGGGTACTTTCTGGCGATTTTCGAGTGCCTTGATGAGCGGAATGGCTTCGTAACCGTCCATATCGGGCATCATCATGTCGATCAGGATAGCATCTATAGGTTCGTTGGATTGGAGTAAGGCAAGTGCTTCTCGGGCATCGGAACGGGCGATACATTGAAAGGACTTGGATCGTAGCATCGCCGAAAGGGCAAATATATTCCTTTCATCATCGTCAATGATCAGTATTTTATTTTTTGAATCCATCGGTTAGATATTGTAGTTGATATTCGTCCAGTAGGAAATCCGTATAGAATACTTTTACTTATCAAAAAGCCATACCCGTAGTAGGGAAATGAGTTGATCGACATCTACGGGCTTGGTAATATAGTCGGAGGCCCCTGCCGAAATACATTTTTCCCTATCGCCCATCATGGCCTTAGCTGTGACTGCTATGATAGGGAGGTTTCGCCATTGGCTATTTTGTCGAATGCGACGTGCAGTTTCATAACCATCCATATTGGGCATCATCATATCGAGTAATACCACGTCAACATTCGGGTACTCTTCCAGTTTGCTCATGGCTTCCTGGCCATCTAAAGCAGTAAGGACGTTCATTTTGTAATTTTCTAAGGATTTGGAAAGAGAAAAAATGTTCCGGACATCGTCGTCGGCAATGAGAACGGTTTTCCCATGAAGCACTTCATTCATTCCCCTTAAGTTTTTGGCTATCCCTTTGGGTTCATTTGGATGAGTATTTTCCTCCATAATATGAAGGAAGAGCGAAACTTCATCCAACATGCGTTGATAGGAGTGGGCCGTCTTAACAATGATCGAATCGGCATATTGTTTGATCCGTAGTTCTTCATTGAGGGAAAGACTTTTTCCTGTAAAAATAATTATGGGAATATTTTCGTATTCAGGAGTAGTCTTGACCATTTCCAGGGTCTCATAGGCTTTCTGATCTGGAATGCCCATATCCAGAATGACACAGTCTATATTCTTAGACTTTAGTGCCAATAGACCATCTTCAATATGTTCGTTTAACTCGGCCTGTATATCGAAGGAATTTAGATAGAACGCTAAAGCTTTGGCATGTTTTGGGTTGTCCTCAACGATTAATACCTTTTTGGCTTTTTTACTGACGACATATTCAATTTTTTCGAATATCTCTTTCATTCTTTCAATGGCCACCGGCTTGTCAATGAAATCAACCGCTCCTTTTACCAGACTTTGGTTTTTCATTTTATGTGAGGACATAATATGAATTGGGATATGCCGGGTCGTTTTGTTTTTCTTGAGCTGGTCCATAATCTCCCATCCCGACAGTATCGGCAATTGCAGATCCAGAAGAATGCCCACTGGAATAAACTGTATGGCTAGCTTGAGGCCTTCATCCCCTCGCACGGCTACAATACCCTTATAGCCCTTGCTTTTGGTATATTGGAGCAATGATTTAGCAAAGGGCACATCATCTTCTATAATCAGCACACAGCGGTCGCCTGGGTGAATCTGATGCCTGTCGTCCGGTATATTTTCCGGAATATAGGTACTTACAAATTGGTCTTCTGGCTTGGCTATCTCGACCGTTGGGCTTGGAAGCTCTAGGGATTCTTCGTATGGGCTGAGTTGGGCTTGGACTTCGTAAACAGGGAGAGTCAAGGTAAAGGTACTGCCAACCCCTTCCCGGCTCTCCAAGGTGATGTCTCCTCGAAGTAACTTGACGAGTTGCTTGCAAATGGAAAGTCCTAGTCCTGTGCCTCCGTATTTGCGTTTGGTAGAGCCATCGGCTTGCTGGAAAGCCTCAAATATCATCTGTTGTTTTTCAGGGGCTATGCCTATTCCTGTATCCTTAACTATAAAGTCTATATAGCCTTTTTGTCTTGAATTTTTGATGCTAAGTATAACGCTTCCCTCACTGGTGAACTTCAGAGCATTGGATATCAGGTTTTTAATAATTTGATCTAAGCGCATCCGGTCGGTTTCAATTACCCGATTGACCAAGCTATCAATCTCAACCTGAAATTCGATATGCTTTTGTTTTGCAATAGGGGTAAACAAGCCAGACCACTCCGAGGTAAGCATTTTAAGGTCGGTTTCTTGATATTCAAGCTCCATTTTGCCGGCCTCAATTTTAGACAAATCCAAGATTTCGTCGATCAAAGCCAGCAAACCATTCCCTGAGGCATTGATAACCGTGGCGTATTCAACTTGGTCGTCAGAAAGGTTCTTGGAGTCGTTATCTTTGAGGAGTCTACTTAATAGTAGGATGGAATTGAGCGGAGTCCTTAGCTCATGAGACATATTGGCCAAAAACTCGGACTTATAACGCGTGGAGATGGCCAACTCTTGAGCTTTCTGTAATATTTCTCCATTGCGCTCCTCCAATAGACTACTTCGTTCCTCCAGTTCTTCATTGGTCTGTTGCAATTCTTCTTGCTGAACACGCAGTTCCTCTTCTGAGGCTTGGAGCTTTTGAGACTGGGCCTCTAGCTCCGCATTTAGGTTTTCGAGTTCTTGGTGTTGTGCCTGAAGCTCTTCTGCTTGGGCTTGGGTTTCTTCCAAGTAGTTTTGAAGTCGAATAAAATCCAAGGCCGAGTTGATTCCTATGGCCATCAACTCTAGATTTTGTTCTATAAATTCAAGTTCCAAATCGCTAGGCTTGCTCATAAGAGCCAGTTCCAATACCGCAATGGTTTCGGAGCCATACTGCAATGGAATTACGACAATGGTGCTGGGGGGCATTTGCCCAAGACTCGAACCAATTTTCCAATAGTCTTCTCCAAGCCGATCGATTACCCGGATACGCCCCGAGCTCATGGCCTCCCCGATAATTCCGCTTTCGAAATCGATATTCTTAGGAGCGTGCGTCGTCCCGTAGGAGGAGAATAATTTGAAATTCTGATCGTAATCCACTACATAAAAGGTGCCCACGGGGGCATTCAAATGCTTTGCAAAGGAAATGAGTAATTTGTTCGTCAAATGGTTTAAAAGCCTTTCGCCCCGCATTGCTTTCCCAAGTTCGAGTGCACCGGCTTGTAACCAATTCCTTCGATTAAGGTCTTCAAACGTATGCTTTAGGGAGGCGGTCATGGTGTTTAATGACCGGAATATGCGGCCCAACTCATCGTCTACGGTATCGGTACTTTCTACGTCATAATCGCCTTGGGTGATTCGGTCTGTCAGCGCCACCATCTCGGTGATCCGACTTTTAGTTTCTTGATAGGTCTTTTCTGAAGCAATTTCCTTTTGAACCCTGATTTTAATATCGTTTTGAATGCGTAAGAAGGCAAACATGGTGATTAGAATGGATATTAAGGCGGCTAGGACCAAGAAGTACGGGGTGTATTGTATAAACACCTCCTGATCGTCGAGTCTTTCTTGCAGTTTCCTGTTTTCTTCGGTTGTCAGGCTTTGAATAATGATGCGGATATCGTCCATTATTTTTTTTCCTAACAACATATCTTGTTGTAGTTCTTGCTCAGTATAATTTCGGTTGTCGGTGTTATTTGATAGGGTGATCACCTTTTCCAGTTGCGCAAAACGGGCTTCGTATCTTTCTTTTAGACTAGTTAAGGTTTTTTGCTGAATTGGACTTTGTCCGGTCAATCCTTGAAGCCTCAAAAATATTTCGGTCAGTTTGGTATAGCTCCCCGTGTAAGGTTCTAAAAATTTCTTGTCTTGGGTGAGCAAATACCCCCTTTGGCCAGTTTCGGCATCCTTGAGCACAGACAAAAGATGTTCGGATTGTACCAGCACCTCATTGGTACTATTAACCATCTCTGAATTTTTGATGAGCTGGTGCGTACTATAAAATGAAGCTGCAAGGCTACAGATTAAAAGTATTATTGACACCGAAAAGATGACTTTTAGTTGTTGCAAGATATTTTTTGAGTACACCTTATCCTTCGTTAATGTAAGCATATTAGGGCCAGATTAGAGGTTTGTTTGATCAATGGGCAGAACGATAATAAACTGTGTTCCTTCATTTTCTATGCTTCGGGCAGTAATGATGCCTTCGTGCTTGTCAATAATTTTTTTTGCTATCGCCAGTCCGATTCCAGTACCTTCATAATCGCTAATATTATTGAGTCTCTGAAAAATGATAAAGATCCGGTCGAGGAACTTTTCATTGAACCCAATGCCGTTGTCTGAAATGGTAATACGGCAATAGGGCCCCGATACACTCGCTTCTGAATCGAAATTCTTGCTAGTTATTCTGTCGGCCGAAATTTCAATGATGGGGGCGACATCGGGCTTAGAGAATTTTAAAGCATTGCTGATCAGATTCTGGAATACCTGTCGTATCTGGCTCGGAATACTGTCGACCTCGGGTATACTTCCAATCGTAATGATGGCTTTTTTGGAGGTGATGAGCTCTTCGTAATCCAGGAGTAGTTCTTGAATCATTTGATACAAATCGGTTCGCTGAAACTTTGCCGACACCGACAAACGGGAGTAATCTAATAAGTCGCTAATCAATAAGGACATTCTGGCGGAGGCACCTATGGACCTATCCAAGTAGGCTTTAGCTTCCTCGTTTCTGGCCAAATATTTATCTTTGATTAGGGCGTTGAAAGTCTGTATTTTTCGGAGAGGTTCTTTTAAGTCGTGAGACACTACCCATGCAAATTGTTGCAATTCATGGTTGGTAGTCTCTAGCTCTGTATTTTTATCCAATAATTCTTGAGTGCGTTGATCCACCCTTCGTTCGAGGATTTCATGGGTGATTTTTTGACTATGAATATCGGTAAGTGTTCCAACCCAACGGACGATACCATTCTCTTCAGGTATGGGGGTTAGTTTTATCAAGAAATAGCGATAAAGCCCCGTGTTCCGATCTTTTAGGCGTAGCTCGCCCTCAATATCTTCGCCGGCAACGAAAAGTCGTTTCCAGGAATAGCTGATTAAGTCGTCGGGATGGGTCTCAGGAAAGCTTTTTCTGTCCTTGGCATATTGAAGCCAATGCCGATTGGTATATTCTATTTCCCCTTCCTTGTTAACGGTGAAAGCGAGTTGTGGAAGTGCTTCCAGAACGAAGTATAGTTCTTGAACCCTTAGATGAAGCTCCTTTTCGGTGTTTTTACGAATATCGATTTCCGTTTCCAGCCTTTGTTGAACGTCTTGCAAGGCTCTATTTTGTTGGAATAGCCTATTAAAAGTCCTTACTTTTAATAATAATATATCGCTATCGACGGGTTTTGTCAGGTAATCGATACCACCTGATTCGTACCCCCTCACTACAAACTTCTTTTCGGTATTGACCGCCGACAGAAAGATAATAGGAATATCCTTGGCTTTACTATATCCCGATAGGGTTTCGGCCACTTCAAATCCATCCATTCCCGGCATTTGTACGTCCATCACAATAACAGAATAGCTGTTCTGAAGAACTTTCTTTAAAGCCTCTTCTCCAGATTGCGCCGTATCAGTTTGGTAATGATGTAGTTCTAGAATTTTCTTGATGGGTAGAATGTTTTCCAGCCTATCGTCAACTATTAAAATCATATTTTGAAAGCTTCACATTGACCATAAAAAGGCTTCAATGGGCGTAAATACCGATTGATGTCCCTTTTCACAGGCCATGGGTTGAGTCTTTCGAAATAACTAAAAAATCGTTCCACACCTCCCTAAAACCTTATATAAACTCAAGTTTATTTGAAGATAAAATTTTAGGGCTATCACGGGGCTAGAATATATCCTACGTAATGACTCAATCCAGTAAACGGATTTTGATCGATATGTCCTGGGGGGCGGGTTCGTCGCCTCCGAAGTAGGGTAAAAGGGTATAAGCAATTCCGACTCCACCACTACAATGACGTTGCATGGTAGTTTGGTTACCGTTGAGTGCGAAAATGTACTGGTCATCTTGAATGGTGATGGAGTAGGTGTTGATCTCACCTAAGGCTACCGTGCCCAATTCCTGGGTGATCCTTTGGGCATCCTTATAGGTGTAGGCGAAAATGTGTAAGGAGTCTGCGTACCAGTTCCAGCCAAATCGGGCGCTGTTTTCATGGTGAGGGCTATTGCAATCGGAAAAGCCCATTAGTTTATTGATATCATATTGATTTTCAGCAATAACGGTCTGGTATATAGCCGTGCTATCAAAGATGGTTTGGAAGTTGAGAGAGGTTCCCGAAAACAGAGTTATATGGTTTCCATCGATTTCATGGTTTCCATTGGAAATACGATAAGTGGTAAAATCATCGTCGAAGCTGGGCTTAGGGCCTATCCAACTACAAGATTCTGCGGTCGCTAGCAGGAGTACCACGGCAAGCCTTGCCATCCAATATTTCAAAATTCGAGATTTTATTCCTTGTTGTTGCTGCATAGTTCTGTTAATGATGATAGCGCAAGGTTCACATATCGTTTCCAGATTGGCAGGATGTCGGTCCCAAGCCCTACTAGTAAGAAACGCAATTAAGGAAATATTCTTTTATTGGTACCGTAGTTATTACTCTATGAACGGGAAAAGGATTATTTGTCCCGACTTCCTTGGTATAACTCATATTCCAATAATCGACAATCAATTTTACCGGTAAAAAATTCAGTTCGTTTCTTTGCTTTCAATCCTATTTTTTTTGCAAGATCCAAGTTTCCAGTAAAGATGTATCCCAGATAGCCGCCACATTTTTTCTTCATAAAGTCTCCTATCTCTTTATAAGTGTCGGTAAGCTCTTCGAGTTCGCCAAGTCGCTCCCCATACTCCGGGTTGATAAATAGCACACCGGGAGTTTCGGGGATAGTAGCGTCTCTAAAATCGCATACTTCGAAACGGATATACTGGGCCACACCGGCTGCAATGGCATTCTTTCGGGCGTTATTGACGGCATCTTCATCGATATCACTGGCAATAATCTCGATGGTCAGATCTTCATGAATGGCCTCTTCTAGCGCGTTTAATTCGGACAGGTAGAGTTCGTCGTCATAGCCTTTGAGGTGCATAAAAGCATAATGATCGCGGTGGATGCCAGGCTTGGTATTGCTCGCCAACAGTGCGGCTTCGATGGCCAAGGTTCCCGAGCCACACATGGGATTGATAAAGGGGGAGTCTTTATCCCACCGACTGGCCAAAATCGTAGCGCTGGCCAATGCCTCCAGCATGGGTGCCCGTCCAGGTATCTTGCGGTAACCATGCCGGGCCAACGATTCACCTGAGGTGTCTAGGAATATCTCTGCTCCGTATTCATTCCAAAACAGATGCACTACGGCTCCACGGAACTCCGACCCAGAAGATGGTCTTTCGGCGTACCGCTCCATAAATCTATCGGCAATAGCGTCCTTCACTTTGACATTCGCAAACATACTATTTTTGATGGTAGGATGTTTGACATTACTCGTCACCGTAAAATAACCCTTTGAGTCTATATATTCTTCCCAAGCCAGGTTGCGAACAAATTGATAGACTTCACTGGCATTAGAAGCACTAAACTGTCCAAGGCTGAACAACACCTGACTCGCACAATTTAAGTTCATATTCAATCGAATACAGTCATTGAGGTTACCTAGGAGCTTTACTCCAGTAACAAAGCTGTGTTCGACTTGGTAGCCCAGTTCCAATACCTCTTTTTCGAGGTAGGGGGCGTGCCATTTATGACAAGTAATGGTGATCTTGGAAGGAGTATTAAATATCGACATGATTGGCCAGTAAAGTTAATCGGGGGGCAAAGGTATGAATTCTTATCGATTACCCGTCCATCGTAATGAGGGAAGGGGGGCGGTAGGGGCGAAAATACCATGGGGGTTAGGCGATAGTTTCAATATCGACCTAACCCCCATGGTAAGTTTTTACTATTTATTGTCTTGAATTTAGTTCCGTTTCGGTAAAGGCATTCTCTCTGCCCGCCAAGGATTTACGAACCGTCGATACCTCTTGGGTAGATACTACGTCGGCATTATTCCTCCACGACTTGCGAATATAGGACAAGAGCTGGGCAATGTCTTCATTTTGCATGGCGTCGTCATAGCCAATTCCGGGCATATCACCACTTACTTCGGGCGTCTGGTACATGTGGCCATTTACCGTTACTGGGCCAGTTAGTCCAAAAAGCACTACCGATATTAATCGGTTTTTATCACCGGTTACCCATTCCGATTGGTTGAGGGGGGGAGCCAAAGAGGCTACTCCATTCCCATCGGGACCATGGCAGGTCTGGCATACCGACGTAAAGAGTGCTTCTCCTTTTGGAAACTGCTTCTTAAGGATATCTGGGTTGCGGTTTTTACGCGCCTCACTGGCAGCCTTACTCGTCTTCTTTAATTCTGAAATCAAATAGCTTTTAGAATCGACCGAATTGGCTATTTCCTTTTCAAAAAGGTCCTCTCTGTCTTGTAAATTGCTAATGATGGCATCGGCGACATACGGGTTATTAGCATATCGTTTGGCCAATTTAACAAGCAAATCGTCGGCGGCTTTTTTGTTATAAACCGACACATAATTGGCCAAGTAAGCCAAATACGGAGCCGATAACGTATCATTGGCTGCGAACCTTTCGGCAAATACACGACTAAACTCAGGCTCGTTTTGGGCAGATATTACCGAAGGTACTGCTGCGTAGGCTTGTCTGCGAATTACCCAAGGTTTGCTGGCTATGGTCGATACTACTTCCTTTGCCGACAGCTCACCTAGGCCTTCCAAGGTCCATAAAGCATGGATGGCCATTAGCTCATTTTCAGTTTGGGCCATGGCAGCCTTCAATTTCGGCACCAAGGAGGTGATTTTACGGTCTATAATATTCTGTTGGGCTCTATCGCGGATCCATCCATTTTCATGACCCAAATAGGCCAGCAACGCAGTAGGCTCCGCTGACAATACCACTGATTTGGGTGAGAAGGAGGTCGGAACTACCTTGTATATCCTACCCGCCGACAGCGGTTGTGTGAGTTCGCGCATTCCAATTTGGTTCTTCAAATAGGGGGTCAAATAGGTCTTGTGCTGAATGATTCCCCGGTACATGTCCAGTATGATCATGGAGCCATCGGGAGCATTATAAAGGTTCACTGGTCTGAAACGTTCGTCGGTACTGGCGATAAACTCCTTGCCCGTATAGGCTTGTTCTCCATGCACTTCATACCCATTTTCGGACATGATGTTTCTCTTGATCAAATTGGCGGAAGGTTCGGGCACGAAGGAATTAAATGCGAATTCCTTTCCGAACAGATCGCCACGGTATATCATGGGGCCCGAAGCAGCGGTAAACTCGTTTAGCTTCAGCTGATCGTTCAGGATATTCTTCATATACCCTCTATTCACACCTGGAGTGGGTCGAATGGGGTATACCTTATTATTGGCTACGGCCTTTTCGTTATAACCTTCTACTCTTTTCTGATTCTTATTCCAAGCGCCTAAGCCAGGAGCGAAATAATCGCCCAGAAGATTTTGAGAGTTATTATTGTAATATATTCTACCGTTATTATCTTGGGTGATTCCCCATTGGCCACGGAAGTGGGTGCGTTCGATGACCCATTTTCCATCCAACTTTCTGTAACGTTTGGCCGACTTAGCGTTGTAGATCCAGTTGTCCATGGCGCGAAGCAAGCCATTGGGTTGGTGCTCTACATTTCCACCTTCGGTGTACTGGGGATCTACTAATTCCTTGCCAACTACTTGGTCGTTATCCAATTTATAAAACCATAAATTGGTTGGTTCCGCTACCAAAATACCATCGTCTATCAGACACAGGGCTCTAGGCAACACCAGCGAGTCTATAAGGACCTTACGTTTATCATAAACACCATTTTTATCGGAATCCTCTAGGATCACAATATTGCCATTGGGGATTTCTTCCCCCGTACCCAGACTGTCGGGCATATAGCCGGTCATTTCGGCCACATACATACGTGCCTGGTCGTCGAAGATCATGGCCACGGGTGTACTTACTAAGGGCTCTGCGGCTATGAGTTGGATTTTGAAGCCATCGGTAACTTCAAAACGCTTCATGGCTTCTTGGGGTGATAAAAAGGGAGAGCTATCAAAGCTATCCACTTTCACTTCAGGTTCCGTAGCCGTCGATACAAGCTTGTTGATCGTATGCTTATTGGATTGACAATAAAACAAGGTCAAGCTGGCAACGGTAAGATAAAGGGGAATGCGTAATCTTTTCATTCTAATTTACTATATTGATATTTATAGTTTAACGGCTATTATGACTTTTTGGTTTGTTTATTCGACTTTTATAGCCTCTTCTACAGGCTTCATGTTTTTGGTCAACATCTGAATAATAACCCAAGCCAATAGATACGCCAAGCCGCAAATTACAAAAAGAACATTATAACCTGCCCCTATATTCCCTCTGTCTTTATAATAATCTAGTAAAAATCCGACTAGTAAGGGGAATAAAGTTGATCCCAAAGATCCTGCCATTCCTCCAATACCCACTACAGAACTTACCGCACGTTTCGGGAATAAATCCGATACGATGGTGAAAATGTTGGCGCTCCATGCTTGGTGAGCGGCGGCTGCTAAGCTGATAATTCCTACAGCTACCCATATATCGGTTGCATATTTGGCCAATATGATCGGCAAAACGGCCAGTGCGAATATTAGAAGCGTCGTTTTCCTTGCCTTCAAAGGCTTCCATCCTTTTTTGATAAGTGCCGAAGAGATATATCCTCCACCGATACTCCCAAATGTAGTGGCGGTATAAACCAGTGCCAAATGTAGACTGGGCTTCTTCAAATCCAGAGAGAAAGTGGTTGCAAAGTAAGAGGGCAACCAAAATAGGAAGAACCACCAGATAGGATCCGTTAATAATTTACCCACTATAAATACCCAGGTCTGACGAAGTTTTAAAAGGACAGCCCATTTAATGGGTTTGGCATCGACGGCTTCCACTTCTTCATCTTCATGGATATAGTTATACTCTGCCTGAGATATTTTTTTATGACGTGATGGTAGTTCATACAAAAACCACCAGAAAATTAACCATATGAAACCTAAAGCCCCGGTGATTATGAAAGCTTCTTGCCAGCCATAACTGCCCAATAACCAGGGGACCATTAGCGGAGCAGCCACGGCTCCAATACTGGTACCTGAGTTGAAAATACCAGTTGCCAAGGCTCTTTCCTTTTTTGGGAACCACTCAGCCGTGGCTTTTACAGCCGCCGGGAAATTCCCCGATTCTCCAAGACCAAGCAAGGCCCTTGCCGCACCAAAGCCAAAGGTACTGCTCACAAACGCGTGCCAGATGGCTGCAATACTCCATACGATGATGGATACGGCATACCCCAATTTCGAACCTATTTTGTCAATAATACTACCAAATATGATGTATCCAAAAGCATAACAGGCCGCAAAGACCATGACTATATTAGCATAGTCAGACTCGCTCCAGTTAAACTCTACCTCAAGGGTCGGTTTAAGGAGTCCGAGTATTTGACGGTCGATATAATTGATGGTAGTGGCAAAGAATAGGAGCCCGCATATGACCCAGCGGTAATTTCCGGTATTGGTTTGTTTCATGATTTATAAAAATGATTTACTAAAGGATGTTTTGGGTTTAGTTCTTCGGTGTCCTCAAGCCATAAGACTGCTTTTTTGGCAATTTACCCTTGAATTTGGGTGGATTTATATTAATTTTTAATTCTAAGCCCTAGCCTATATGGTCCTTGTGAGCTCGTTTTTATTAGGCCATCCCCAAGATGCTGACTCAATTCTGCACGGGTATATCAACTTTATTTAGGTTCGTACAGGCCATGAGTTACTATTCTATGTAACTTCGATACTCATAATAGTAACTAGTTGGTTGTGTCATACCCCTCTCTTTATCAGTATTATAGTACCCATTTAGGCTGCGTTATCGAAAAAAAAGAGTATTGAATCTACAGGCAGGGCCTATGCAAGCTGGAATAGGTAGGGTGGTCGTTAGTCGTAGTCTTTTGAATAGTGGGTTAGGACGGGCTATCTATATTTTAATTGGTAAGTGTCTCGTCACCTTCAGACTAGGGGAGCAGTATAATGTTAGGCAGAGTATGGCCTGGGCTGGCGGGCACGGAATCAACAAATAACTTATGGCTTCGATATTCGTCTAACATTATTGGTAAATTTGCCCGAATAATTAAAAAAGTAGCAAATTGAAATTTTGAAATTATGACATATTGTTTGGGTATTAAATTAAAAGAAGGCTTGGTAGCGCTGGCCGATACCAGAATTACGGCTGGTACCGACACGAGTTCCAAGAAGAAGGTTTATCTAGCCAAAAAAGGGGGGCATTCCTTATTTATTATGACCAGTGGACTGCGCTCCGTTAGGGATAAGGCCGTGCACTACTTTGAGGAGCTTATTGAAGAGGGGATGGTCTATAACAAGATGTACAAGGCCGTAAATGCTTTTGGAGAGCAAATCAAGCGGGTAGCACTAGAAGATAAAAAAACGTTAGAACGATCGGGCTTTCGGTTCAATCTGAATGCCATTGTAGGGGGGCAGTTGGAAGATGACGCCGACCATAAGCTGTTTTTATTATATTCCGAAGGCAACTGGGTGGAATTGGACGAAGGTGCTCCTTATGTGATAATTGGGAATTCAGGACAAGGGAAAGCCATTCTAAACCGGGTTATTGATGAGGATTCTACCATGAAGCAGGCACTTAAGGCGGCATTTCTATCCTTCGACTCCACCCGAGTGAGTAATAATGACGTAGATTTCCCTATCGATGTGGTGCTTTATAAAAAGAACAGCTTTCAAGTGGTGGAACACCGGTATCATAGAGAAGACCTACAGCAGGTGTCAGGGATATGGGCCGATAAGCTAAAAGATGCTCTAAACGATATTCCTGAAGAATGGATGGACAGCAGCTTCGACAAAATGCCGAAAGATTAAATTGGTTTTGATGTCCATGACCTGGAGTCAAGCAGCATAAGGCTTGACTCCAGGTCATGGTTTTAGACTGGTTTTACATTCTTACCCTGCCGCTTGGCAATTGAAAGCAGGAGGGCGGGTAGTAGTATAAGATTGGTACACATGGCGACCAACAGGGTGATGGACACCATGACTCCCATGGCGGCAGTACCTCCAAAGCTCGAAGCGGCGAATATCGAAAACCCGCAGAACAATATAACCGCTGTATAGATCATACTGAGTCCGGTTCCATATATGGATTGGGTGACTGCTTGAGACGGGTTCAGCCCGTGATTATAGAGTTCTTGGCGGTAACGTGTCAAAAAGTACACGGTGCCATCGGAGGCTATGCCGAATGTAATACTGAAAATAAGGATGGTAGTAGGCTTGAAGTAAATTCCAAAATAGCCCATAATACCGGCCGTCAGGGCCAGGGGAATTAAACAAGGTAGTTTCGAAAGTAAGATAATGGGGATAGAACGAAATAGAACCATTCCTACTATGGCGATCAGGATAATGGCGATTAAGAGGCTTTCATATAGGTTGCTCAGGAGGTAGTCGTTGCTTTTTAGAAACACCAGGCTATGTCCGGTAAGGGCTACATGATATTGCTCCGGGTTAAAAATGGAGTCGATCTTCGGACGAATATCGCTGAGAAGTACTTTGATGCTATCAGAACCTACATCGGCCATCTGAAAACTGACCCGGGTGATCCTTTTGTCAATATCCAAAAATGAATTCAACTGCTCGGATGCTCCTTCCTGATTGGATAAATAATCCTTCATTTTGGATAGCTGCATGGCTCCAGGCAGGGCAAAGTATTTTTTATCGCCACCTCTATAACCTTGGTACAAAAACTTGGTAGCCTGCACTACCGACACCGGTTTAGAGAATTCAGGGTATTTGGCCATCAGGTTCTCCAGGGCCTTGAGCTTGTATAGGGTACGAGCCTGATTGCCAAAAACTCCGTTAGGCTCCTTGGTGTCGACCATTACTTCGAAAGGTAAGACCCCATTAAAATTTCTTTCGAAAAACCGCAAGTCTGTATATACAACATCTTTTTTGGGGAGGTCGTCGACTACATAGCCTATGGCCTTAATTTTGGTCATTCCATAGGCCGAAATCAATATGACTACGACCATGGAGATATAAATTTCTTTTCGCTTGAAATGAACCAGGTAATCTACTTTTTCTAAAAAACCGGCAGCCCATTTACCTTCCAAATGCTTTAGATGGCGGGTTTTAGGTTTGCTCATATAGAACAAAGTGATGGGCAAGAGGCATAGGCAGAGCACGTAGGTGATCATCACACTGATGGCCGCTACTACACCAAACTCCACCAGCAAGATGCTATTGGTAAAATAGAATACGCCGAAACCAATGGCCGTCGTGAAGTTGGCCAGGAAGGTGGATAGGCCGATTTGACCTACCATTTGTCGAATCGATTCATCCTTTGGCTTGCCAGAAGTAAGCTCTATTTGATACTTGTTGATCAAAAAGATGCAGTTAGGAACCCCAATCACGATGAGAAGGGGTGGGATCAGGCCTGTTAAGGCCGTTATTTTGAAGCCAAATAGCTCCAGTAGTCCTACGGAATGGATTACGCCTATTAGTACGACCACGATTGAGAGCATGGTAAGCCTAAATGACCTGAAAAAGGCAAATAGAATAATGAGTGTTACCAGGATGGCTAGCCCCATAAAGAGCTCCATTTCACTGGAAATCTTTTTCATGTTGACGGTCCTGATATAGGGCATTCCGGAATAATGCAGATCCACCTGATGTTTTTGAGCGAATTTTTCGGCCATAGCCTCTAAATCATCGACTATTGTAAGTCGGCGTTTCGAATTGAGGTCTTTGTCGTTGAAGGTAATTACCATCACGGTGGCTCCTGTTTTGGAATTCAGAATGAGGCCATCATAAAAAGGAAGATTGGCAACGCGCTCTTTCAGACTGTCTACCTCTACTTGCGTGGTGGGCGCATGATTCAACAGGGGTTCGAAATCGAAGCGTTTCAAACTATCATTTCTTACCACTTTCTGAAGGTTGGCCAGCGACAATACATTTTTTATGCCTTTGGTTTCCTTTATTTCGGTGGTTAGGGCATACCAGTCTTTAAATTTATCCAATTCAAATAGCTGTTCGTCCTGCCATCCTATCACCATCACACTTCCATCCTCACCGAATCGCTGTCTGAAATCCTGGTATTCTTTTTCAATGGGGTCGGTAGAAGGTAGTATCCTGGCAAATTGATAGGATAGTTCAATTTTACTGGCCCGGTAGGCCATGAAAATCGTTGAAAAGAGTATTAGTGCTACCCATACCATTCGATATCGAATGATATAAGAGGCTATTTTATTCCACATAGCGGGTTTTTTTTGGTATTCAAAGCCACAAAGATAAGCAGCCAGTTGAGAAAAATGACGATTGGGGTTAAATCCTTAGAGGTTCAGAATTCGAAGTAAATGATGATAATCAATATCGAAGTAGGTCAAAGCCGCCTGAATTTTTTTCCAGGTACGCTGATTTTGTACCGGATCCCTTTTTGTTTTTAATGCGGTAATCATCACGTTTTTAGGCGTATGCGCATCCGAAATGAACTGGAACACTTTGGTTTTGTAGCCAAAATACTCTAGGACCAATGCACGGATACCGTCAGTAACCATTTCTGCCTGACGTTCCATTAAAATACCATGTTTTAGTAAAAACTGTAGGTCCGTCGCCCCATTTGAAGCTTCCATAGAACGTCTGATTTGCTTATGACAGCATGGAGCCACTACGATGAGGTCGGCATTCGCATTTATTCCCTTGGCAATGGCGTCGTCGGTGGCCGTATCACAGGCATGTAGGGCAATCATCACCTGCAAGTCTTCGGGTTCATATTGCTCGATGGTTCCTTCAATAAAATGGAGGTTATTAAAGTTACTTTTTGAAGCGATTTGATTGCATAATTCTACCAAATCCTGGCGGTATTCTACACCAGTGACGGATATGGGTGCATTGGTAGTTTTGGTGAGGTAATCGTAAAGTGCGAAGGTTAAATAACCCTTTCCTGAGCCCATGTCCGCCACGTGTATGGGAGCCTCGCTGGGGAGTTCGGCCAATAACGAGCTAAGAATTTCTATATAATGATTAATTTGTTTGTACTTATCCTGTGATTTTTTGTAGACCCTACCTTCGCCGTCAGTAATGCCGAGTTCATGCAAATAGGAGGCGCTCGTAGAGGAAATCAACCGCTGCTTTGGTTGGTCATGTTGAGACTTCGCAGAAAGGGATTTGGAGGGCTCCAATTGCCTCAGTCTTTGCTGGCCATTGGCCAAAACTTCATACTGATAATCTTTGCTACTCGTGAAGAGATTGCCAATCAGAAATGCGTTGCTGAGATAGGTAGCCAGGATATTGAGGCCTTCATCGAAGGTATAATTCTTGGTAATGTCTTTGGTTTTATAGCGGAAAACTAAGTTAAGCCTAGGCCCCTGCTTGATGTTGATGCTTTTGATATAAATATTCTTCAAATCCTTTTCTTCTCCCTTATAATGGCCCAATGAGGCAGAGATGAAGGTGCCCCCGTCGAGGGCCTCTTTAAAGTGACTAAAAAAGGTATTCTGTAATTGGTTGGGTGTCATTGGTTATATTAATCTGGTCGGTCCAGGACTGTGATGGATATTCAAATGGTTACTCAAGTTCGAGGAATCTTAATGAAGATGAAGGTGCCATTTTCTATTTGTATTTTTAGTGTTCCGGAAAGGCTTTGTACCCTGTTGCGTACATTGCCAAGGCCCATCCCACCATCTGTTTTTACACGAAGGCCTATGCCATCGTCCGAAACCGTTAAGTTGATAAATTGAGGGTCTGCCTCAATCTGAATTCTTGCTAATTTGGCCTGGGCATGTTTTAGAATATTATTGGTGAGTTCGAGTATGATGCTATACATTTCAAACTCTACCTTACTTCCTAGGCGCTCATCGAGGCCACTTACATCGAATGTAAAGCTGATCTCATTATTTTCATTGAGTTTATCTACCAGCCTTTGTATGGTCAGTACGAGGCCATGGGTTTCCAAATCGTCGGGCATCAGGTTATGGGATAGGCTGCGCAAATCCTTATAGGCCTTGCCTACCATTTGTTGAATACTGTTGTAAATGGTGCGTTCATGATCGGGAAGTATCTTTTTGTCTATCCCATATAGGTACCAATTTAGGGAAGCCAACGTCCCCCCCAGGCTGTCGTGAAGTTCGGCAGCCACACGTTTGCGTTCGAGGGTCTGTCCCTTTATTAACGCACCCTTGATTTCTACATTTTTCTTGCGTAGATTGATGTTGGCCCTCCATAAAAAGATCGCAAATATGATACTCAAGACCAATATTCCAATAAGGAATACCTGGATCGCGTTTTGTTCTTCAATGGTCTTGTTTTGTATTTCAATATCCATTTGTTTGTTATCGAACATCAGCTGCGACATGGTAAACTGCCGTTCGATACGTTCCTGGTGCGTCAGCCGCCTTAAAAAACTGATTTGTTCTAAGTATTCTACTGTGGTCGGCAGATCATTTTTCTTTTTATAGGCTTTTGCCAGGCAATTGAGCGCCCAATTGGTATGTAGGGTGGAGTGATATCTTTTTGAAAAGTCCAGGGCCAGCTTACCGATTTCTATAGATTTATCAAAGTCGTTGGTGATATAATAGAAATTATTTAAATCATTGTAAACGTTCAGTAGACCATATCGGTTGTTGATGGATTTGTTAATCGCTAGGGCCCTATAAAATAGATTTTCGGCCTTTTGAAACTGTAATCGACGTAGGCACATATACCCTTCCGACTGAAGAACGGATGCCTTACCAAAGGGATTATTTAATTGGTCGTTGAGCTGATATGCCTTATTGTAGTTTTCTTCGGCCAGTTCCCACTCGTTCTTTTCCCGGTGGTAGTTGGCGATATTCTCGAGGCATAAGGCTTGAGCGCTGTCGGCCTTATACTTGATGAAGGTGGCCAAGGCACTTTCAAAGTAAAAGTAGGCCTTGTCAAACTCCCTGTATTCTGCATAGCTTTCGGCCAAAAACCGTTCCGCATACGCCTTATATACGGGCAGGTCTAGCTTGATCGATAAGTTATAGCTTTCATTAGAAATCTCTCTGAGTATATCGTAACTACCGTCTATCAGGTAATAGGTGCTCAAAAGATTGTAGGTGTCAAGTTTCCCCCGATCCCAATGGTTTTTCTGACATAATGCTAGGGCTTCTTTGGCATATCGAATGGTCACCGAGGCGTCGTGAAACAGATATTTACGGGCCAATTGGTTATATTTATTAATGAGCATGGTGTCCTTGGCAAAGTTTCCAGTGGATGTCAGGGCGGAGAGTCCTTTGTCAGAACTAATCACGTCGTCAACTGGCTGCCCTTGGAGGGGGAGCACTCCCACCAAGGGTACTAATAGGACTATCCAAAGCAGATGGAGTTGATTTCTAAAAATAAATGACATCCAATATATAACTTAAGGGTGGGTTATGCGTCATGAGTCACGGACATTACTTGCCAGTTCTTCTAGTTCAAATATAACCTTTTACATCGATTTGTATACAAGAATTTGTGATATGTTCATAGCCTATCTGGTACTAGACTGGGGTACGCTTAGCGCATCCCGGTGTCGGACCATAAAATTGATAGGTAGGGGGATGTTCTTTGTAGAAAGAGCAAGACCCCAAACAGCTTACTGTGGGGTCTTGCATATCAGTGGACCATCTTAAATGATGTTTAAAGTTTGTTCTTTTATCTTTTCGAGTTCGTCTTTCATCTGAACTACTAGTCTCTGAATAGTGGCATCGTTGGCCTTGGAACCTATCGTATTGATCTCTCTGCCAATTTCTTGGGTTATAAAATTCAGCTTCTTTCCGTTGCTTTCCGGAAGGTTTAATGTTTCAGTAAAATATTCGAGATGATTACTCAGCCTTATTTTCTCTTCGGAGATGTCAAATTTTTCTATATAATAGATGAGTTCTTGTTCAAATCTATTCTTGTCATAATTGTCTTCAGCCAAAAGCTCGGTTACCTGCTTCTCCAGCCGCTGACGAACGGCGGGAATTCTCTCCTGGTCTTGTTTTTTTACCCCTTCCAGTAATTCGCCAATGGTCTGAATGTATTCTTTGAATTTGGCAGCGGTCATTTGGCCTTCTTGCTGACGGAATACATTACACTTTTGAAGGGCTTCTTTTACGGCTTGTTTTATCACATTCCAGTTGTTCTCTTTGTCCAGGTCTGGAGCCGCGTCATTATTATAGGCATTGGGCAGTTGCAAGGCAATTTTTAGGAGTGCCGTGCGGTCAGGCTCAAAGCCCATTTCTTTGGAAGTGCCAGCTAAATCTTCAAAATAAGCTTTTACTAAGGTTCTATTGACTGTGGTGGAGGCCACCGTTTTTCCAACTGGCTGCACGGTAAGGGTGAGTTCCGCTTTGCCTCTTTCTAGAGCCTGCGTCAATAAGTTGCGTATTTCTATTTCTTTATCGGAATAGTTTCGAGGAATGCGGCAATATAAATCTAAGAACTTTGCGTTTAGTGTTTTAATTTCCACCGATACATTTAGGGTTTCGGTTTCAATTGTGGATACGCCGTATCCGGTCATTGATTTTAGCATCAGGTGTTTTTTTAGTTATATCTTATTTATTAGAATTATTGAATCTTTGTTTACCTCCGGATTTGGCCGGATGCTGGTTTTCGGATTGTTGAGGCTTTGAAACGAGCGCATTGGCTTCGATGGAGGCACTCTCGGTACGGTAGGTCGATATATCGCTAGCCAAGTAGATGGCTTGTAAGAGGGACCCAGGTTCTGCTTGGTTTTTCCCGGCGATATTATAGGCCGTTCCATGGTCGGGCGAGGTCCGTACTACCGGTAGACCTCCAGTAAAATTGACCCCTTCATTGAAGGCAATGGCTTTAAAAGGTATAAGGCCCTGGTCGTGGTACATGGCTAGTACGGCGTCGTATTGCTTGTAGGTGCTGGCAGCGAAAAAGCCGTCGGCAGGAAACGGCCCAAAAACCAGTTCCCCTTTGTCGAGAAAAGCCTGCAGGGTGGGTTGGATCACGTCCTGCTCTTCACTCCCGATCAACCCATTTTCGCCCGCATGGGGATTGAGCCCCAGAATAGCCAGCTTGGGTTTCTTTATGCCGAAGTCCATACGGAGGGAAGCGAGCATTTGTTCTATTTTTCTGCTCAATTTGTCGGTCGTAACCTGCGACCGAACGCGTCCGAGTGGAATATGACCGGTCAATACCCCGACCCGAAGGTCACCGGACACCATAAACATCAATGCGTCGTTTACCGAAAAGGCATTGGCCAAGAATTCGGTATGGCCCGGAAAGGAGAACTCAGGACTCTGAATATTGTCCTTATTGATGGGCCCGGTTACGATGGCATGTATTTTACCATCTTTTAAGTCCTCGACTCCCCGTTTCAAACAGGCTAGAGATGCCTGTCCGGCCTCCGCCGTAATGGAGCCAGGGGCTATTTCTACCTGTTGGTCGGTCCAGCAAGTAATGACATTAGTGAATTTTTGATTGGCTTGTTCCACCTTGTGGATACCATGTAGCGACCAATCTTTCATTCCCAGTTGATTCTTATAGTAGTTCAACACACGCATCGAGCCATAAATGACAGGTGTGCAGAGCTTAGATAACTGATTGCCTTCTAGTGCTTTAAGAATGACTTCGGGGCCTATGCCATTATAATCGCCCAAGGTAATGCCGATAATGGGCTTATTGGTAATTAGATCGTTCATTTATGTAAATTCTACTATTTGTAATTCGGTTAGCGAATCCTGTTAATTTTGTGAGCCGCATTCCGTTGGCAAGTTACAAAAAATACTGTGCTCCTATGAAAATACTGATCGTTGATACGATGCATCCTTCAATATTTAATATGTTTGAACAACATGGATGGTCGTATGATTATTTACCAAAACTGAAAAGAGACGAGATAATGGCTCGTTTGGATGGCTACGATGGGTTGGTCATTCGCAGCAAGACTAAGGTGGATGAAGCGTTTTTATCCTCCACACAAACTCTGAAGTTTATTGCCCGTGCTGGGGCTGGACTGGACCTGATCGACCTGGCCGCAGTGGGCAAGCGCCAATTGCAGCTGTTTCATGCTGGAGAGGGCAACCGTGATGCCGTAGGGGAGCAAGCCCTGGGTATGATTTTGGCACTTTTTAATAATCTGTTGCGTGCCGACCGGCAGGTGAGGCAGGGGGTCTGGGATCGGGAAGGCAATAGGGGAGTGGAGCTCCTCCATAAGACGGTGGGGATCATTGGGTATGGCAATAATGGACGTGCCACGGCCAAGCGCTTTTCGGGGTTTGGTTGCGAAGTGTTGGCATACGACCGTTACCTTACCAATTATGGGGACGAATATGCCCAGGAAGCCTCCTTAGAAGAGCTCCAACGCCGGTGCGATGTGATCAGTTTTCATGTGCCCCTGACCGGGGAAACCCGATTCTGGTTTAATGATTCCTTTATTTCTTCATTTTCTAAGCCGTTTTATTTGATGAACCTATCTAGAGGGGAAGTGGTGTCGTTGCCGGCACTGGTGAGGGCCTTAGAGTCTGGCAAAGTAAGAGGGGCCTGTCTGGATGTGTTGGAAAATGAGAAGCTGCACACCCTGACCGAGCAACAGCAAGGGGCATTCGATTATTTGAAGACCTCTGATCGGGTGGTTTTGAGCCCACATATTGGGGGATGGACCCATGAGAGTTATGTTCGGATCAACGAGGTGCTCGTTCGTCAGATCGCCGAGAAATTTTAGGATACCTTATAAAACAAATATGCCGACCATTGGTCGGCACGTTTGCATCTATTAGCCATGAAAAATAAAATACTTATTTGCCCAATGTACCACGTAGTGCCCGAGGGATCTCTACAGAAGCAATGGGGTTACTTGCGGCCGTCAATATAACATAATTTTCGGGAGTAATTGCACCAACCTTAACAGATTTTCCTAAATCTAGGTCAGTAACATCTACTGCTACGAAATCTGGAATATTATCCGCCATTCCTTGCACGCGCAATTTACGCAATTTTTGGTTCATTTTACCACCTTTTATTACGCCAGCAGATGTTCCTGTAAGTTTTACGGGTACATCCACCTTTATTTCCTTGCCTGGCACGATCTCCAAGAAATCGGCATGAAGCAAAGAGTCATTTACAGGGTGGAATTGTTTTTCCTGTAAAATGGCATGGTATATAGTACCCTCGATATTGAGAGTAACATTAAATACATCTGGTAAGAAAAGCAGGTCGCGATACAACATAGCCGGTGCATAAAAATGCACTTGCTCAGCGCCACCATACAAAACAGACGGAACATAACCTTGTGAACGTAATTCTTGGGCTTCCGTCTTGCCGAGATTCGCTCTTTTAAACCCTACAATCTCATGCTTTTTCATAAGAATATTTATTTAATAAGAAGTTAAAAATACTAATTTACTGTTGATTTATAAATAATGAACTAATAGATTCATGGTCTCTAATACGTCCTATGGCTTTGGCAAATAATTCGGCCACCGATAGAACCCTTATTTTTTCATTTTGCTGACTCAAAGGAATGGTGTCGGTAACGATTAACTCTTCCAAAACAGAGTTTGCAATGTTTTCGTGCGCTTTACCAGACATAATTGGATGCGTACTTATGGCTCGAACCGACGAAGCACCCTTATTCTTGATGATTTCGGCTGCTTTGCACAGGGTTCCTCCCGTGTCGATCAGGTCATCTACCAACACCACGTCCATTCCTTCCACGTCTCCAATCACCTGCATGCTGGCTATTTCGTTGGCCCGTTTCCGATGCTTGTCACAAAGGATCATGTCTACATTCAAAAACTTGGCGAAATTACGCGCCCTGGCGGCTCCACCCATGTCGGGGGAAGCAATCAGCAGGTTCTTTAGGCCTAGTGATTGTATATATGGAACAAATATGGACGTACCCTCCAGGTGATCTACAGGCAGATCGAAAAAACCTTGAATTTGTCCCGCATGTAAGTCTACAGTCATCAGCCTGTCAGCGCCCACCGAAGTGAGCAAATTAGCGACTACCTTAGCGGCTATAGCCACCCTTGGCTTGTCCTTCCTGTCCTGCCTGGCATAGCCAAAGTATGGAATGACCACCGTAACATAATGAGCTGAAGCCCTGCGTGCGGCATCTACCATCAGCAAAAGCTCCATCAAATTGTCGGCAGGAGGAAATGTGGACTGGATTAAAAATACATCGCAGCCCCTAACAGACTCTTCGAAACTTGGGGATAACTCTCCGTCGCTGAACTTACGCAGGGTGTACCCACCCAGTTCCTTTCCATAGAACCGGGCGATGTCCTTGGCAAGGTATTCTGACTGACTTCCTGAAAAGATTTTAACGGTATTGAATGAACCCATGGCTAAGTGAAAATTTGCGCAAAATTATATAAAAATCAATTAATTATGACTGTTTTTAGGTAAAAATGTCTGATATACCTTGAAACTAAGCAGTGCAATAAGAAATCCTGCCAACCATCCTGTCAAAATATCTAATGGGTAGTGTACTCCTACGTAAATTCGGCTATAAGAATAGATGAGGACCCATCCAAGCAGAAAACGAAATTGAGGGCCCATCAGCAAGATCCAACAAATGGCCAAGGCCATGCTGGTAGAGGCATGCGAGGAGGCATAACCGAACATACCCCCACAGCCGTCTACCGTATGTACGAGCTGGGAAATGACCGGGTCATGGCAAGGACGGAGCCTGGCAAAGTAGGGTTTCATCAGTCCCGAGGTAACGAAGTCGGCGAGGCCCACGGCCGCTATCAACGCGATTACCATGGCAATGGCCCCTTTTTTGTTCTTTCGAATCGTTACTGCCAGTAGTATCAGATACATAGGGATCCAGCTGTATTTGTAGGTGATCCAGGACATAACAACATCCCAAAAAGGGCTATGCTGCCCATTTAACGCCAGGAAAATACGCTGGTCGAGGCTAATAAGATGCTGGAGGCTCTCATTCATGTTTAAAACCCGAGTACCTTTCTTACTTTTTGAATGGTCGACTCAGCCACCTCTTTCGCCTTGTCTTCCCCTTCAATTAATATTTTTTCGAGTTCGTCGGGGTGCTCCATATAATAATTGAAGATGCGCCGAGGTTCATCGAACTTCGTTAGAATGCACTCCAAAAGGGCTTGTTTGGCGTGGCCGTATCCGTAACCTCCTTTTTCGTAATTCGTTTTCATCTCCTGGATTTCCGATTCGGTCGCCAGAAGGGAATAGAGCTTGAAGGTGATATCGCTGCTCCAATCCTTGGGCTCTTCTAAAGGGGTAGAGTCGGAGATTATCTTCTTTATCGTTTTCTTTAATTCCTTTTCGGGTAGAAAGATATCTATAAAGTTATGGTAAGATTTGCTCATTTTTTGGCCATCGGTACCCGGAATGGTCATGAGTTTTTCATCTATTCGCGCTTCAGGTAGTACGAGTATTTCCTCACCAGCTAGCAAATTGAACCGGTTGGCAATATCACGAGACATTTCCAGGTGTTGTTTTTGGTCCTTTCCTACCGGAATGATATGGGCATTATATAGGAGAATATCGGCGGCTTGCAACACCGGATAAGTAAATAGGCCTGCATTCACATCGGAGAGCTTCTCAGACTTGTCCTTATAGGAGGTAGCGTTGGCCAACATGGGGAATGGCGTGAAACAGTTGAGATACCAGGCTAGCTCGGTATGCTGCTGCACTCGGGATTGCCGCCAGAATACATTTTCTTTAGTATCGAACCCAAAGGCCAGCCAAGTTGCTGCAATGGCCCTCACATACTCCTGGCGTAAGGCCCCGTCCTTTAGGGTGGTTAAGGAATGTAAGTCGGCGATAAAGAAAAATGATTCGTTTCCGGGGACTTTGGAGAGCTCAATGGCCGGAAGGATGGCCCCTAAGATATTGCCCAAATGCGGGCGACCACTACTCTGAATCCCTGTTAATATTCTGGACATTTTGTTTTGATCGGGTGATAAGTTTACACTGATAGACGAACCCTCTTGGTTAAAGACTGGCTATCAATTGGGTAGCTACTTCTTTGGGTACCGAGGTGTAGGTAGGTCCATCAAACAAAGTTCAAAATACGTTAAATTGAGTCAGAAAAACGTAGTAAATTTGAAATAATTAGGAATCTTATCACCAATTTTCCACTTTAAAGGCAACACCCTCCTCCCCGGGATATTTTACTTATACTTTAGCCAATACCATCATATGCTTCATCAGAACACGCTTAATTTTTTAAAAAACCTCGCTCAAAACAATAATAGGGACTGGTTTCAAGCGAATAGAAGTTCTTATGACGCTGCCAAAGCCGATTTCGAAGTTTTTGTGTCCAACTTAATAGGCGAGATAGGTCTTATTCAGGATCTGGGTCCGCTTCAACCCAAGGATTGTATCTTTAGAATCAACAGGGATGTTAGGTTCTCCAAGGACAAGTCCCCGTATAAGCTAAATCTTAGTGCGGGAATAGGACCTGGTGGGAGAGGCGCCGGTAGGGTGGACTATTATTTGCACATTCAGCCAAACGGTCAGTCGTTATTAGGAGGTGGAATGTGGAATCCTACAGCGGCGGAGCTGGCGCGGTATCGTCAAGAAATTGACTATAACGCCCACGAAATTCGGGACATCATTGAATCCGAAAAATTTAAGTCGTACTTCCCCGTTCTACATGGAGAAAGCCTTAAGACTGCCCCGAAGGGATACCCTAAAGACCATCCGGAAATAGACTTGTTGAGGCGAAAATCTTTGTTCTTTTCGCATTCCTTTACCGATCAAGAGGTATTGTCTGCCGATTTTCTGCAACGTGTCATGGAGGGTATTCTCGTATTGAAACCATATTGCGACTATATGAATTATATATTATATCAAGAAGAATAAACCTTTCCTTAGGCTAAGCCTGGTTTGCTCCTATCTGACACCCCAATTATCCAACTAAATTATGCAATTTTCGCACCTTCACTGCCATACCCAGTTTTCCTTACTCGATGGGGCGGCGGATATAAAAAAGTTATTTAAAAAAGCCAAGGCCGACAATATGCCTGCCGTGGCCATCACCGACCACGGCAATATGTTTGGCGTGTTCGAGTTTGTGGCCGAGGGCAATAAGCAGGGCATTAAGCCCATAGTCGGTTGTGAGTTTTACGTGGTAGAGGACCGGCATATTAGGCAATTTACCAAGGAGAAAAAGGATGTGCGCCACCATCAGTTGCTATTGGCTAAGGATGAAATCGGCTATAAAAACTTGGTGAAGATGTGTTCGCTGGGCTATATAGAAGGGATGTATGGTAAATATCCTCGTATCGACAAAGAATTAATCGTAAAGTACCACCAAGGCCTTATCGCTACCACTTGCTGCATAGGGGCCATTATCCCTAAAACGATCCTTCGGAAAGGAGAAGCTGAGGCAGAAAAAGAATTTAGGTGGTGGTTGGACCTGTTTGGAGAGGATTTTTATGTAGAGCTACAACGCCATGAAATTCGAGATCAGCTCATTGTTAACGATGTGCTGATTCGGCTGGCAAGGAAATACAATGTTAAAATTATAGCCTCCAACGACTCCCATTATGTGGATCAGGAGGACTGGAACGCTCACGATATCCTGTTGTGCATCAATACCGGTGACAAGCAGAGCACGCCAAAATCCAAAGACTTTGACGATGAAAAGGGCATCCCAAAAGGGTCTCGATTCGCCTTTTATAACGATCAATTCTATTTCAAGAATACGCAGGAGATGATGTCCCTGTTCAACGATCTGCCCGAGTCGATTGACAATACCAACGAAATAGTCGGCAAGATTAAGAATTTGGATTTACGAAAGGATATCTTGCTTCCCAACTTTCCAATACCCGATGAGTTTAAAACTCATACGCTTTCCGAAATGGTGGGAAAAAAGGAGCTTACTGCCGATGTGCTCAATCAATGGGAATATTTAAGACATCTTACTTTTGAAGGCGCTAAGGCCAAATACGGTACCATCACCGCACAGATAGAGGATAGGCTCAACTTTGAGCTGGATACCATCCGAAATATGGGTTTCCCAGGATACTTCTTGATTGTGGCAGATTTTATTGATGCCGGTCGGAAGATGGGTGTATTTATCGGCCCTGGACGGGGGTCGGCAGCCGGGTCGGTTGTGGCGTATTGCACAGGGATTACCAATATCGACCCCATTAAATACGATCTGCTTTTCGAGCGTTTTCTTAATCCTGATCGTATTTCACTTCCCGATATTGATACCGACTTCGATGATGAAGGGCGGCAGAAAGTGATCGACTATGTAGTGAAGAAATATGGGTATAACCAGGTGGCCCAAATCGTTACTTATGGTACCATGGCGGCCAAGTCGGCTATAAAGGACGTATCTCGGGTTATGGACCTGCCCTTGTTTGAGGCTAATACCCTGGCGAAGCTCGTTCCAGATAAGCCTAGTTATGGGATGACCCTGAATCGGATCTTCACGGCTCCTTTGGACGGAGAGGGGAGTTTGTTAAAGAAAGAGGGGATCTCGCCCGAAGAACTGGATAACGTTAAAAAGATGCGTTCGATCATAGCGGGGAATGATCTGCAAGCCTCTGTCCTTCAGGAGGCCAAAAGGCTGGAGGGGACCGTTAGGAATACGGGTATTCATGCAGCGGGAATTATTATAGCGCCCAGCGACCTTACTGAGATTATTCCGGTGAGTACCTCCAAGGATTCGGAATTTTTGATTACTCAGTATCAAGGGAAAATTATAGAAGATGCCGGTGTAATCAAAATGGACTTCTTGGGATTGCGCAACCTTACTATTATAAAAGAGGCTCTGCGACTGATCAAAAGGAACCATGGTACCGATATCGTAATCGACGATATCCCTCTCGACGACAAAAAGGTTTTCGAGCTGTTTCAAAAGGGGGAGACCAATGCCATATTCCAATTTGAATCGGATGGTATGAAAAAATACATGCGCGAATTGATTCCAGATCGGTTCGAGCATTTGATCGCCATGAACGCCCTGTACCGTCCAGGTCCATTGGCCTATATTCCTAACTTTATCAGACGGAAAAACGGGCAAGAAGAAATTACTTACGATTTGCCTGAACTAGAGGAGTTCTTAGCCGATACTTACGGTATTACCGTGTATCAGGAGCAGGTGATGCTCTTGTCGCAAAAGCTGGGTGGTTTTACCAAAGGGCAAGCCGATACCCTCCGGAAGGCCATGGGTAAGAAACAGATAGAAACCCTGCACAAACTAAAGGGCGACTTTATGAAGGGTGGAGGCGAAAAAGGCCTTGATTTAAAGAAGCTGGAAAAAATATGGACCGATTGGGAGGCATTTGCCTCTTATGCCTTTAATAAATCGCACTCTACCTGTTATGCCTTTGTGGCCTATCAAACGGCCTATCTTAAAGCGCATTATACGGCAGAGTATATGTCGGCGGTATTGACCAGCTCTTTGGGTAATATCGAGAAAATTACCTTCTTTATGGAGGAGTGTAAGAGCCAAGGCCTTGTGGTACTCGGGCCCGATATTAATGAGTCGGATAGGCAGTTCAATGCCAATGACAAGGGTGAGATACGGTTCGGGTTGGCGGGTGTTAAAGGCAGTGGTGATGCGGCGGTGGAGTCTATTATTGAAGAAAGAGACCTGAACGGTCCTTTTAAGGATATATTCGATTTTATAACCAGGGTGAACCTACGGACGGTCAACAAAAAAACGATTGAGAGCTTGGCTTATGCCGGTGCGTTCGATTGTTTTACGGAATATCACCGGGCCAATTTTTTCGCCCATGAACCCAACGAGACGGGTACTTTTATCGAACGCCTGATACGCTACGCGAATAATTTTCATAGTGAAAAAAACTCCGCCCAAGCCACCTTATTCGGAGCGTTCGGCGGAAATGATGCCCTGCTAGTAAAGCCTAAGACCACCGATGCCCAACCATGGAGCGACTTAGAGAAGCTGCGTTATGAACAGGAGGTCGTGGGTTTCTACATTTCCGGACACCCCTTAGATTCATTTCGAATAGAGCTCGAAAACTTCTGTACCTGCACCGCCGACCAAGTGATGCTGATACCGGAAGGTGAGAAACGCCCGCGAAACTACGATAAAGAAATTAGCATAGGGGGTATTGTGACCAGTGCCATGGAGAGAACTTCTAGGAATGGTAATACCTTTATGATCTTTCGGATTGAGGATTATGGAGGTTCTATAGAAATACTCTTAGGTGGGGAGGATTATATCCGTTTTAAAAATTACCTTCAAGTCGGGCATTTTCTTCATATTAAAGGCCGGGTTCAGAATCGCTGGAAACAAGAGGACAATTTTGAATTTAAGGTATTGCACATTCAGTTATTAACTGAAATTCGTGAAAAACTATGCCGTAAAATCAAGGTAAATTTACCCCTGGAGTTTATCGATGAGCGGACTATTCAAATATTGAAGGAAACATTTGAAAGTAACCCTGGAAGTTGTGCGCTGAATGTGGTGGTGGTGGATCAAGAATCGAGAATGGAAGTTGAGTTGCTCTCGAGGGGCTTTCGGGTGGCGCCCAGCAATGAGCTTTTTAAAACGCTCGGGCTCATGGACGGGGTGAAGTTTTATTTGAATTGATTTTGTGCTCTTCAAACTGGGAACTTTTAAACGGTAAAATTGATTAATCATACAACTTATTAATAACCAAGAAACAGAACTTAAAATGGGAAAAGCACTAGAAATTACCGATAGCACCTTTGAAGAATTGATCCAGAGCGAAAAACCAGTACTTGTAGACTTTTGGGCAGAGTGGTGCGGGCCTTGTAAAATGATAGGACCGGTGGTTGAAGAATTGGCCGGCGAATATGAAGGCAAAGCTATTATCGGTAAGATGGACGTGGATATGAATTCGGCAATTCCAGCCAAGTTTGGTATCCGTAGTATTCCTACACTTATGATATTTAAAGGGGGCCAATTGGTCGATAAAGTGGTTGGGGTAGTTCCTAAAACGACTTTGGAAGAGAAACTTAAGGCCCAAATCGTAGCGACCGTTTAATTGTTATTGATTGAATATAATAGTAGAGGCAGGATGCGAGCATCCTGCCTCTTTTGTATGATGAACCTACTGCTCGATGCCTTCGCTGATCTGAATGGTAAATTTCGCTTCATAACTTTCCTTCCCTGCTAGGCTTAGCATACCTTCCTTTTGTAATAGGTCGTGGTTAGTATCTGCAGCATCGGCTATTCCCTGCCAAGGTTCTATACAGACGAAATCGCCGTTAGGCTTGGCCCATATCCCTAAATAAGGGAAATCATGAAAGGAAACCTGCACTTGGTCCGTACTCGAATGACTCTTTAGGGTTACTTTTTTAGATTTTAAATTCTTAAAAATCAGGGCATCACCTGCAAATAATTCATGACTAAGCGGGAGGTATTTGGTGTTCTGTAACATGGGTTTGGTGCTTTTTAAGACCAAGCCCTGCTCGTCTAACAACCAAGTAGGCTCTGTTTCGGACTTCTCAAACTCTAAATAATAATCGGAATAGGATTCCCCTTCGTTAATGGGGCATTTGAAGGCCGGATGCCCACCCAGCGAAAAATACAGGGCCGCCTCACCGGGGTTAACGATGGTATGTTCGACTATAATTTGATTCTTGTTGAGGCGATAACGAATAAAAAATTCGAATTGAAAAGGATATACTTTCCAGGTCTGATCGTCATACGTTAAAGAATAGCATAAAGAGTCGGAAGTTTTTTCGACCAGGGTGATACGCTCATTATTTCGGACGAAGCCATGTCGGGGTAGTGGTATCTTCTGTTCATAATAACGTACATAACCATCTTTTACCGCGCCAATGGCAGGGAAAAGTACTGGTGCATGGCTGCCCCAGATTGCCGGGTCGGCATTCCATAGGAAATCCTTGCCCGATGATTTAGATTTTATTTCGCATAATTCAGCTCCTTTGGTCAAAACCGATATTTGTAAATATTCATTTGAAATCGTTTCTCGCATGGCAGAAAACCGGGTGTTAGTTTATAAAAAGGACTAGCGTAATGGGGTTATAGGGTGTCTAATACTTGGCATATGGTGCTACAAGCCTCCCTAATCTCATGATCTTGGATGGTCAGTGGCGGGGCTAAGCGCATAGCATCGTCGCAAAACAGGAACCAATCGGTAATGAGTCCTCTTTCAATGCAACGATCGATGGTAGTTTTAAGGATATCAAACGATTCCATTTGGACGGCCAACATCAATCCCTTCCCTCTAACTTCCTTTATACGCTCATGGACAAGTAGCGATTTGAAAAGCGCTCCTTTGGCAATGGCTTTTTTAGCCAGGTCATCGTGGATGGTCACTTGCAGGGCTGCCAAGGAGGCGGCACAGCTTACCGGATGGCCGCCAAAGGTGGTGATATGACCTAATACAGGATTGTTTTTCAGTACTTGCATAATCGTTTGAGGGGCCATAAATGCACCAATAGGCATGCCTCCCCCCATGGCTTTTGCACTTAAAAGAATGTCGGGGTAAATATTATAGTCTTCAAATGCCCAAAATGTTCCGGTTCGGCCAAAACCCGTTTGAATTTCATCTAAGACCAAAAGGGTCCCTGTTTGCGTGCATCGGCTCCGTAGGGCTTGGAAGTACCCACTGGAGGCGAGACGTATTCCCGATTCGCCCCCTACTATTTCTATGATTACTGCCGCTGTTTTTTGGGTGATCTGGTCAAGGTCCGACTCCACTCCATGACTGATCTGACTGATGCCGGGTAGTAAGGGCCTGAAGTTTGATTTGAAATATTCGGCTCCCGAAAGGCTTAAAGCCCCTTGCGTTGCCCCATGATAGGCGTTAGTACAGGATATAAATTCGCTTCTTCCAGTAAATCTTTTTGCCAGCTTCATGGCGCCCTCCACCGCTTCGGTGCCTGAGTTAGTGAAGTAGATATGGTCGATGGGCCCGTAGGGAGCCTGGCTTGCCGTCGTTTTATTGAGGGTTTCGGCCAAGGCTGCTGCCAGTTGGGTTTGGCTGCCTTGTACGAATTCCCCGTATACCAACAAATGCATGTGTTTGTTGAGCTGTTCGTGGATGGCCTTCAAGACCTCAGGGTGCCTATGGCCAATATTGCTCACGCCTATGCCAGATATCAGGTCCAGATATTGCTTGCCGTCGTTGTCTATGAGATAGAGCCCTTCGGCTCGTTCTATTTCTAAAGCCAATGGTGTATCTGAGGTTTGCGCTATATTTTGAAAAAATAATTGTCTTTGACTTATGTGCATTTCGAAAGTAACGTACTTTTTAAAAGTATTGGTTGGTTTGAAAGTTTAAAAGTAATAAAAGTATGATAGGGCTTGGTGCGAATGGAATGGCCTATAAGCAATGCGGAATGTTTGGTTATCAATCGGCCGGTAAATCCTGGTTCGAGGCTGCGCCACCAGGCTTCTTGGAGGTGGTGGATTTTTTGGCCGACATGGGCGCTTTGGTTCCTGCTTTCTTAGGGCTGGTGCTTTCTCGACGGGCTTTTGGGGTTGGCTTTTCTGGGTGGTCAATAGCTGAGCCAAGGATGCTTTCTCTAAGGAAAGTACCCCAGGTAAGGTTTGTCTGATTAGGTTCTACCTTTTGAGCACGGGCAATGGCCATGTTGGCAGTGGCCTCCACAATCCATTCAAAGTAATCGGGGCCTACGGAGTACATGTCCACATCGGGCGACGGATTACAAAAGTTGATGGCATAGGGGACATGGTCTTTGACGGCGAACTCTACCGCATTCATATCGTAGCCAAGGGCTTCATTGAGTCGTAAGGTGTCATTTTTCATACGGTCCAATACTTGCTGGTGCTCGGGAGTTGCCGCGGGCATTTCGATGGCATAGCGAAGGTGGTGTGGATGGCGTGGCTCATAAGGCATAATGAGTACCTCTTTCCGATCTACACATATACACCTATAATAGGCCTCGAAATTAATTTCTTGCTGCAGCAACATGGCTTCTTGGCCCGTCTGCTCGTGCTTGTTCCATAAGTCCTGTGGATTTAGCACCCTAAAAGTTTTTGTGCCCATCCTATTTCGATGAGGCTTAAGCATGGCTGGGAACCCTATCTGCCGAAACATTTCCTCCCAAGCCATGGGAAAGGCTAGGTTTCTAAATGAGTTCTCGTTGGTGCCGTCGGGTCGCTCCTTGGAAGGGAGCAATACGGTTTTAGGGACCGAAATGCCGATTTTTTCTGCTAAAGAATTGTTGAAATAGTGCTCATCCATACCAGTCCAAAAGGGGTTGTTGAGTACTGCTGTTCCTCCTAGTGCCGCATTTTTAAGGAAGGCCGAATAGAATGGTATTTCCTGGGCTATTCGATCCACGATGACCGCATAGCCCAGCGGGTGTCCGTTCGATACCATATCTATTTGTACACTTTCTGCTAAAATTCCTGGAATGTTTTTGCCGTTGATCCTGTCAATCACGGCATGGGGAAAGGTGTTTTCTGATCCAAATAATACTCCGATCTTTTTCATTTTTGGGGACTTTAGCGATGCCAGTAAATAAAACAAAATACACTTGATCGGCAAATGCCGCGATTCTGGCCGTAAACCAAGGAAAGATACAAAATTAATACTGCATCGGCAACGAGGGCATTGCCGATGCGGTATTAATTATTAAACCCTCCATCGAGAGGTTTTTATCCAAGTGAGCTTAAGAACTTCATGGTATCTACATTGTCGGCATAATCGGACAGGCCTGGCGACTGGCTTTTTCCCATTTCAATAGAATGAGGCCAATTTAACTGGGAGGAGGAAATAACACACTGTATTTTTTCCTGTTGATCTACGAGTGATTCTTCGATATCAGTCAATCGCTCGTACCGCTGGTAATGTAGCATACTTATGGGGGAAACCAGTGCTGGGCTCTCTGTAAGTATTAGGAAGCCATTGTCAAAGTGAGGGACTCTATTGATGAGTACGATTGATTTATTGTATTCATAATTGTTAAAGTATTTATGATGATTTAAAAATCGATCGGCCATAGGTTCTATTGCCTCATAAAAGGGCGTAAATTCATAGTCCTTTGGGACATATATTTTAGAGACGTTACGACAGCCAAGTCCATAATATTTTAGAACGTCTTCGCCTAAGGCCTTCAGTTCTTCGTGGGTCTCCTCTCCGGTCAGAATGGCGATAGAGGTTCGGTTTTTGCGAATGATATGGGGTTTCTTCGCGAAGTAGTAATGAAAGTACCTGGCTGTGTTGTCACTACCCGTGGCAATATAGGCATCCGCTTCGTTGAGTCTGTCGACGATTTGTATCTGTTCGGCTAGGCTTGGTTCGAAGCTGATCAGCTTTTGAAGGAGCAGTAGCATGAGCGCTTGGTCGTCGGTGCTGGGCTTAGCCAGTAAAGTGTGGCCTGAGGCCAGTACACATAGTACATCGTGAAAGCCCACGGCGGGGATATTGCCCGCCATCACTACACCTACTTTACAGGGTGAATTTGGTAGCGGGTATTTTTCCAGCCAGGCTTCCAGCTTATTTTTTCTTAGATATTGCTCAGCCAGGGCGAGCAAGGACTGTTGGACTAGCTCGGGTTTAAACCAATTGTTTTTGAGGTAGGCCGCCTGGCACCAGTCCGATAAAATGGCTTGGTTTTGCGGGTCTTCTATAAAGGAACCCAATTGGGTGAATGCATTTATTTGCTTAATTCTTGAAATCATTATAAAATTAATGGAGAAAATGTTAAACCCTGAATGGATTCAAAATTTCTGATTGTTGTGAAACTTTAAATAGTTATATTTGTTGTCTGTAACGACAAGAAATAGCAACAAATATAAACAATCCGGCGACTATGGCTATAATGATAACCGATGAATGCATAAATTGTGGGGCGTGCGAGCCAGAATGCCCAAATACGGCGATTTATGAAGGTGGTGTAGAATGGACTTGGGGAGATGGGACCAGTTTAGATGAAGTAGATTTTGGCGATGGCACCGTCGTAAGTGGAGCGGAGAAACAATCTCCTGTCTCGGACGAGTTTTACTATATAGTGAATGATAAATGCACAGAATGTATGGGATTCCATGAGGAACCTCAATGTGCTGCCGTTTGTCCGGTAGATTGCTGTGTTCCCGATCCTGAACATGAAGAGGATGAAGAAACCTTGTACGCCAAGAAGGCATGGTTGCATGCCGAGGAATAGCAACCTGTAGAGCTTACCGTTAAGAAACCCGCCATATGGCGGGTTTTTTTGTGTTTATGCCTCTCCGAAAATTGTAGTATATGCATAATATTTAATTCCTCTCATTTTTTATTGAAGTAGATAAAATTTGGTTAAAATAGAAAAGACAGAATATATTAAAAGTTTTTAAAAAGTATATAAAATTTAAATTGCATAGTTATTTGGTAGGAAAATAGAGTATTATTACTAGAAAATGTCTGAAATTTGGATATTATTCACCCTAAAAATTTGATATTTATTATTTTTCAACAATATTTGATGTCAAATGTAATCCGGAAAAAATAAATCACCTTACAGAATAAAATTATGAAAAAAGTCTATTGTACAGTATTATCATTGATGGTCTCGTTATTGGGTTTTGCAAATACCGAAGGAGACAAGAAAAATGAAAAAGTAACTGAAGCCGTTACGTCAGTTACCGAGGTACAGGAAAATGAAGAGGTTCAAGGCGCTTTTTCTTTTTCGGGTTATTTGGATTCATACTATTCGGCTAACTTTAACAGGCCAATGTCTCGGTCCAACACAGGAGCTTCGAACGCTAGGGTGTTCGATATTAAGTCGGGTGAATTTCAGATAGGGTTGGTGCAGGCCAAGGTAGCCTATACCAACAGCAAGTCTGAAGCCGTGGTTGATCTTACTTTTGGACCCAATGCAAATATGGGTAATTATGGAAATGCATTGTTTAGCACGGCTCTGGCTATTAAGCAGGCATATTTCACGTACAATTTTTCAGACAAATTCTCGATGACCGCTGGTCAGTTTGGTACCCATATCGGATATGAGGTAATAGACGCCCCAGCCAACTTTAACTACTCTCTTTCTAATTTGTTTAATAACGGGCCTTTCTACCACACAGGTCTTAAAGCTACTTATGCTTTCTCTGACAGGGCTTCTCTAATGGTAGGGGTGGTCAACAATGTGGATGGTCTTGGTGATAACAACCGCAAGAAAGGGATTATCAGTCAGTTGTATTTCGCTCCTGTAGCCGACTGGAATGTGTATTTGAACTTTATTAATAGCAATGAGGCCAACCCTGGTGCCGATGGTAAGGAGCCTGATGCATTCTATCGCGTACTCGACCTTACAACAAGTTACCAAGTTTCCGACAAGTTGCTACTGGGTGTTAATGCCGCATATGGTGCCCAAAAAGGCGACTATCAAGGAGGTGGCGGTCCATCTGACTCTGAATCATGGGGTGGATTTGCACTTTATTCGAATGTATCCCTATCCGATAACTTTGGACTTGGAGCACGTTACGAGTATTTCAATAACGACAGTGGTGTAAGAGGCCTGGTAAACAGGGCTGGAATGGGTACACATGTGAGTTCTTATACCATTTCAGGTAATATCTCTTTAGCCGACGGACATATTTTGGTGAAGCCTGAGTTTCGCTTAGATGCTTATCCTAAACTTTCAGGATCCAATGAGGCCCAGCAGTTTGAGGATTCTGATGGCAACTTTACCAAAAATAGCCAAACAACCTTCGGAATGGCTTTTATTTACCAATTCTAATATCTTAATCTAATTTTATACCTTCTTAATTAATCCCAAAAAAACCTCTTTATATGGAAAAGCGTAATTATATCCCGCTGATTATTTTGTTAGCGATCAGTTTAATAGGTGTATTTGTTCCAAATGTGCCTACCCAGATCGTAACAGAGGGCATTGACTCCGGTGACACCGCATGGTTGCTTGTAGCTTCTGCTCTAGTATTATTAATGACTCCAGGACTTGCCTACTTTTATGGGGGTATGGTCAACAACAAGAATGTGATTTCGACGATGCTTCAAAGCTTTATTGCCATGGGGGTCATATCGGTTGTATGGGTATTGGTAGGTTTTAGCCTAGCCTTCGGTGACGATATCGGTGGTTTTGTTGGAAACCCTACAACTTACTTTATGTTCCAAGGTGTTTTGGACGCACCCGCTTGGGGAACCATTCCATTTGCTTTGTTTGCCATGTTCCAAATGAAGTTTGCCGTAATTACTCCAGCCTTGGTGACGGGGTCTATGGCCGAGCGTGTTAATTTCCGTTCTTATGTGCTGTTTATGATTCTTTTCGGAATCTTTATCTATTCTCCACTGTGCCATATGACATGGCATGAAGATGGCCTACTATTCAACATGGGGGTTCTTGACTTTGCAGGTGGAACTGTTGTACATATGTCGGCTGGTTGGGCCGCTCTTGCCGGTGCCATGTACCTTAAAAGACGTAAGTCGTTGATGGACGACCATGTATTGCCTCCTGCTAACATCCCATTCGTACTATTGGGTACTGGATTGCTATGGTTCGGTTGGTTCGGTTTCAATGCTGGTTCTGCTCTTTCTGCTGGTCCTTTGGCCGTAGCCGCCTTTGCTAACACCAATACCGCCGCAGGTGCCGCAGGTTTGGCTTGGGTATTATTCGATGTATCTAAAGGTAAAAAAGTGTCTGCCCTTGGTTTCTGTATCGGTGCTGTAGTTGGTCTTGTAGCCATCACACCCGCCGCCGGATTTGTAACCATCCCATCTTCATTATTTATTGGTACCATTGCAGGAGTTATTAGTAACTATGTAGCTCACCTACGTACCCGCTCTACTTTGGACGATACCTTAGATGTATTCCCTTGCCATGGTGTAGGTGGTATGGTAGGTATGGTGTTGACAGGTGTATTTGCTTCATCTGGTGTAAACTCCGCCGTAACCGATCAAGGACTAGCTTTTGGTGAGACTTCATTATTTATTAATCATATGATTGCCCTAGTAGGTGTGTCGGCATTCGCCTTCGGTGGATCGATGTTACTTCTTAAAATTACCGATCTTATTTTGCCACTACGGGTTTCTGAGCAAGACGAAAAAGATGGCTTGGATGTAAGCCAGCATGATGAGTTTTTGGTAGAAGCGTAAAATTTAAGGATGTTATTTCAAAAAAATAGCCGGAACTTTCCGGCTATTTTTTTTGCTATTCTATACGATTTAAGAGGCCAGCTCGGCCTCATATACCTCCATATGTCCTTCGGAGTTGATGAGCTGGTAACTTACCTGTTTTGTTTCATTGATCAACAAGGGATCGTAACGAACCGCTACGCGAATATAGTTTTCAGTAAAACCTAACATCTGCCCATTCTGTTGCTCATCTTCAAATAATACGGTCCCAGTTTTCTGAATTTGACTTTCATAGAAATGACGTTTCTTCTTCTCTGAAAGAATATGCAACATTTTGGATCTCTTGGCCCTGTCCGATTTGTCGACTACGGGTTTTATCTCCAAGGCAGCGGTGTTGTCCCTTTCTGAATAGGTAAAAACATGTAGATAAGATACGGGCAGTCTATTCAGAAAGTCATAGGTTTCCATGAATCGTTCTGGAGTTTCGCCAGGATGCCCTACGATCACGTCGACTCCAATACAACAGTCGGGCATGAGTTGTTTGATTTTATTGACGCGTTCTTCGTAGAGCCCTTTTCGATAGCGCCTTTTCATCAGACTTAATACCGAGTCGGAGCCCGATTGTAGCGGTATATGGAAGTGATGAGCGAAGCGCTTAGACTGGGCCACAAACGATATTATATCGTCGGACAGTAAATTAGGCTCTATAGATGAAATTCGGAATCGGGCTATACCCTCCACCTCGTCCAGAGCTTGTATCAGTTCTAGGAAGGTGGACGTTCTCTTGCCATTTTGAAGCCCAAAATCGCCAATATTAACCCCAGTCAAGACGATTTCTTTGACCCCTCTGTCAGCGATCTCTCTGGCCGATTTTAGTATATTTTCGATGGTGTCGGATCGGCTTTTGCCCCTCGCCAAGGGAATGGTACAATAGGAGCAAGGGTAGTCGCACCCATCCTGGACCTTCAGGAAAGTACGGGTACGATCGTTGAGCGAGTAGGAATTATGATATTCCAAGGCTTCTGATATGTCGGAGGCATGGACTACCGCATTCTGGTCTTGGGGTACCTTTTCGAACGTATCGATTAAGTCGACCAGTCTGAATTTTTCAGCGGCGCCCAGCACGGCATCTACACCGGGGATCTCCGAAATTTCCACAGGCTTAAGCTGGGCATAACAACCGATGATGGCTACAAAGCCATTTGGATTTATTTTCTGTGCCTCGCGAACGATCTTCCGACATTTTTTGTCGGCATTTTCTGTTACCGAACAGGTATTAATTATAAATACATCGGGCCGATCATTGAATTCGACTTTTGTATGACCTTTTTGCTCAAACATTCTTCCTATTGAGGAAGTCTCGGAATAATTAAGCTTACAGCCGAGGGTATAAAATGCAACTTTCTTCATGATTTTTCTTTAAGACCGCAAATTTACATCTTTTCTCATCAACGGCTTAAATAATCGCCAAAGGATGTCTGCAGATAGGCCTTTCCATTTTCTAATTCCGCAGGATTGATATTCCCTTCCTTGCCAATAATATTGCCGCCGATATTGTCGTGAATCAAATATCCCTGTGGTCTTACCCAACCAAAGCCATTGTTAAAAGCGAAATAGGCAAAGTTTTGTCGATGGCTATCGAAGATATCATTACTCCATTCGAAGTCATGGGAGGATTTGCCCAGCTGATGCAACAGCGTGCTGGCCAAGTCCGTTTGGGAGGCGAGGGTGTTTATTCGTAACCCGGTGTTTTTTAGCGCCCCGCCAAGCCATAGCATAGGGATATGAAATTGGGAGGGTTTACCGGCTTCTGTTGCTGGCATCGGGTGGCCATGATCGGCAATGATTACCAAAAGGGTATTTTTCCACCAGGGTTTGGTTTTGGCTGCCGCTACAAAATCGCCTATTGAACGATCGGTGTAATGAAGGGCATTTAGGAACAGTTTTTCCTGGCTAGTGCCCGCAATGACCGTTGGTACGGGAACTTCAAAGGGTTCATGACTGCTCAGGGTAAATAAGGTATTGAAGAAGGGCTGGGGGGCATGATCCAAGTCGGACAGGAATCTGTTGAGAACCACATGATCGTGAGCACCCCATTTGGAATTCATATCCGACTTGTTGAATGCATGTATATCGACAATATTATCGAACTTTTGCTGCAAAAAATAGCTCTTCATATTGGCGAACTCCGTTTCTCCTCCATAATAGAAGGCGGTAGAATAGCCTTGTTGTTTGAAATTCTTGGGTAAAGAGGGTAAATGGAGCGTTTTGGTTGGGATCTTAATGATCGAGCGGGTTGGTTGGGCGGGATACCCGCTTAAGATGGACACCATGCCCTTGTCGCTCCTATCGCCGCTGGCATATATATTGGTAAACAGTATTCCTTCCTGGGCCAACTGGTCGAACTGGGGGGTGATTCCGGGTAATCCTCCTAGTGTACCTACTATTTTGGCCGTAAAGCTTTCCCAGATGAGGACTATCACATTGATGCGTCCACTATCGACGAGTGTCAGCTGAGGGACCTGGTCATCATAAAGGGCCCTGGTTTTTTGACGGGCCGTGGAATCGGGTAAATACCTGAAGGGATTGTCCTTGTTATAGGTTTGGTGAATGAGTGAACTCGAATAATTCCACGGTACATTTACTGCCGCATAATTGGCAAAACTTTCTTCGCTGAAGTACACCGTACTTTGATTCATGGGGGCCAGCTGGAGGCCGCCACGGATGGGGATAATCCAGGCAGCGGCCGCAATAATGAAAAATAATAGGCTTATAATCGGAGACAATGGCCGCAGTTGAGGCAAGGTACGGGCCGCTATTCTCGTTAATAGCCAATAACTAATTCCGAATAAGAACAGTCCGATACTCAATATAAATCCGACTGGAGCGGAACTCATAGAGGCCCATGCTTCTCGTGGGGACTGCAAATAATGTAGGGAGGTGGCGTCGATTCTAAAACCCCATGCTCGGAATAGCTCTAGGTCCACGCATACTAGCAACGCTATGATGAAAGTGGTCAGTAAGCTATAAGAGTGGATAAAACTTTTATACCAATTAAATCTCTTAAAGGTAAAAGCCATCAATAATGTTGGAAGCACTAGAAGGTAACCAGCGAAAGAGATATCCATCCGGACACCATGCCAGGCACTCAAAGCCCAATAGTAGCTGGGTAGTTCCAAGGCCTTCGTATAATGATAGGCCATAAAAAGCACTCTAAAAAATTGAAAGAGCAATACCCAACAAAGCCAGTATAATATTAAAAATTGAATTCTTGGTCGCATGACGTACTAAAAAAGGGCAAAAGTCTGATAATTTTCTTTATGATAACAACCATTTGATGATTATGTCGCCAAAAATATTATAGTTTGTTGGTTTTAATAGATATTTTTGGGGATCGATTATATTTAAATACATATTTATGACATTTCGTTCCAATGCCTATGAAACGGCACTGAGTAGAATAGCGCCGACTCTTACCCCCCCCACCGAAAAGGTTGCGGACTTATATGGCAGCAACACCTTCAGTGATGAGGTGATGAGAACTTTATTATCGACAGAAGCCTATACCAAAATCTCGAATGCCATAAAGTCTGGATCGACGATCGACAGAGAAGTGGCCGAAGAAGTTGCTACAGCTATGAAATCTTGGGCCATCTCTAAGGGAGCTTCTCACTATACACACTGGTTCCAACCACTTACAGGAACTACTGCCGAAAAACATGATTCCTTTTTTGACTTGAATTCAGAAGGCAAAGCCGTTGAGAAATTTAAAGGAAGCGCCTTAGTTCAGCAAGAACCAGATGCATCGTCATTTCCTAGCGGAGGGCTACGGGCTACTTTCGAGGCACGTGGATATACAGGCTGGGATCCTAGCTCGCCGGCCTTTCTAATGGACAACGGGGCAGGAGGGAAGACCCTCTGCATTCCGTCGGTTTTTATCTCTTATACCGGTGAAGCCCTGGATTACAAGGCGCCTTTATTGCGTTCTTTGGTAATGTTGGACAAAGCGGCCACTTCCGTTTGCCAGTATTTCAATAGGGAGGTGGACAAGGTAACACCTACATTAGGGATAGAGCAGGAGTATTTCTTAGTCGATAAGGCTTTGTACTATGCCCGGCCCGACTTGTTGATGTCGGGTAGGACGGTGTTTGGCCATAGCCCAGCACGAGGCCAACAGCTCGACGACCATTATTTTGGTTCTATATCCCCCAGGGTCAATGCCTTTATGGCCGACTTTGAATTTGAAGCGCTTAAGCTTGGAATTCCCGTTCGGACCCGTCATAACGAAGTGGCTCCAGGTCAATTTGAATGTGCTCCTACTTTTGAGGAAGTCAATCTGGCAATTGACCATAATGCCCTACTGATGGATTTGATGCAGAAAGTTGGAGAGCGGCACAGTTTTCAGGTGTTATTCCATGAAAAGCCTTTTGCGGGAATTAATGGTAGTGGAAAGCATAATAACTGGTCGTTGTCGACCAATAATGGTATCAACCTACTGGCGCCAACTACAAAGCCTAAAGAGAATTTACGATTCCTCACTTTCCTGTTGACGGTAGTGAAGGCGGTGCATGACCACGCCGATTTGTTAAGAGCGTCCATCGCTTCGGCCAGCAACGAACATCGGCTAGGTGCCAATGAGGCTCCTCCTTCTATCGTTTCGGTATTTTTGGGTGGTGAGCTTACGGCCATGCTCGAAGAGCTGGTAAGTAAAGGTGAGGTTACTGTCGAAAAAGGAGAGAACTTTTACTATAAACTGGGCATCAGTAGAATACCTAATTTGCAAAGGGATAATACGGATAGGAATAGGACATCTCCTTTTTGTTTTACGGGTAACAAATTTGAATTTAGGGCGGTAGGAAGTTCTCAAAACAGTGCTTCCGCCATGATTGTCCTCAATACGATCGTTGCAAACCAGTTAATGGAGTTTAAGCGGGAGATGGATGAACGGCTTGCTGCTGGCGAGGAAAAGAAGAGTGCTAATGTGGCCATTCTTAAAAGGTATTATACGGAGTCGAAGCGAATTTTATTCGAAGGAAACGGGTACTCTGACGAGTGGGTAGCCTTAGCCGCCGAACGTGGATTGAGCAATATTCGAGAGACCTACGATGCTTTGCATGCCTTTATAGAGGAACCTACCATCGAGATTTTCCGCAAAGTAGGGGTATTGAACGCCCGTGAACTTCATGCACGCTATGAGATAGAATTAGAAAACTATGTAAAAAAATTGCAGATTGAATCCCGTGTCATTGGCGACCTAGCGCTGAATCATGTGGTGTCTACCGTAGTGAAGTATCAGTTCAAACTGGCGCAAACGGCTCGTGCACTTAGTGATTTGGATATGACCGAGGAGGCCGAACCTATTAAGGAAATCATACGGGAAATATCGAAGCATGTGGTGATTATCAAGAGATTGGTGCATGAAATGACCGAAGCTCGGAAGAATGCCAATGTTATAGAAGGATTCTATGAAAAAGCTAAGGCATATGGGTCCGATGTAAAAGGTTATTTCGACGAGATTCGTTATCATGTCGATAAACTAGAGTTGTTGATTGATGACGAAGACTGGCCTTTGGCGAAGTATAGAGAGATATTATTTTTAGAGTAATTTATTAATTTAATTGTCAATTCTAATGTATAAGAACCCAGGTTTCGACCCTGAAGAGATCGACCAGCTTAAAAGGGAGTGCAAGGCGGAGCGTTTGAATTTCGTTCATGTTGCCGACGAGTTGGAGGAACAGGACGAGAATAACGAGCATGCTCATGTTCAGTTCGTAGGTTGGTATAAGGACAAAGAGGTGGTTTTTGACGCCTTGATTTATACGCTTCGCTTACATCATTCTACTTTGGTATATGAGGCGGCATTGGAAAGACTGAAGGCCCAGATGCCCGACTATCTGCCGCCCGATGAACGGAGTGATGTCGATGACATTGATCTGGATGCCGAAGAAGAGGCTGAAGAACTCTTAACCGAATTTATTGAGGAGATAGAGGAAAATGAAGAGATCAAAGTCAAAGAGCATGTCGAAATCGATACGGACTTCGATTATGGGATTGGTCTGGAGGTAGGATTGAATAAAACTGAAATTAATGATAAAATTATTTCTGATTTTATAATCGCCTATAATACCGGACGTATTCAGCTCGATAATACGCTCTATTCCTTTACTACGGAAGACGAAGACTAATTATTGAAGTATGTTATTAAAGGAAAAGCCCGATTTTTATCGGGCTTTTCCTTTTTATATACAGTACGTTGGTGCTTATACAGCCGACTTTACTGTTTTGATAATCCTTGCGGCAACTTTGTAAGGATCGGCAGCCGAGTTAGGACGACGATCTTCCAAATATCCGCTCCAACCTTTGGCAGGAACGATTACAGGGATACGAATAGAAGCGCCACGGTCAGAAACTCCATAGCTAAAGTCGTGGATGCTTGCTGTTTCGTGTAATCCCGTTAGACGTTGGTCGTTGTCTGCACCATATACGTCAATATGTTCCTTAACAACAGGACGGAAGGCTTCGCATACTTTATCGAAAACTTCTTTGCTTCCTGCGGTTCTCAAAGCAGTATTTGAGAAGTTGGCGTGCATTCCACTACCATTCCAGTCTAGGGTACCTAGAGGCTTACAGTGCCAGTTGATAGAAACACCATACTTTTCGCCGATACGCTCGAGTAGGTAACGTCCCAGCCAGATCTGATCTCCAGCTTCTTGGGCTCCTTTTGCGAAAACTTGGAATTCCCACTGTCCTGCAGCTACTTCCGCATTGATACCTTCAACATTCAATCCGGCTTCAAGGCATGCATCTAAATGTTCTTCTACGATTTCACGTCCGAAAGCGTTTTTAGCGCCTACTGAGCAGTAGTAAGGACCTTGTGGTGCAGGGTATCCGTTTGCAGGGAATCCTAGTGGCTTATTGGTTTCTTCATCCCACAAGAAATACTCTTGTTCAAATCCGAACCAGAAATCGTTGTCTCCATCTTCTATGGTGGCGCGGCCATTCGTAACGTGTGGGGTGCCATCGGCATTCATAACTTCACACATTACCAAGTATCCATTTTTACGCTGAGGATCTGGAATGATGTATACAGGCTTCAATAGGCAGTCGGAAGAACCACCAAGGGCTTGTTCTGTTGAAGATCCATCGAATGACCACATGCTGCAGTCTTCCAGTTTTCCACTAAAATCGATTTCAATTTTAGTTTTGCTACGTAAGCTTTGGGTAGGCTTGTAACCATCCAACCAAATATATTCCAGTTTGGATTTTGACATAATAATATACGATAAGGTGGTGACTAATTAGTATAACGACACAATATTAATGCAAATATGTATTTTTAGGAAATAAATCTATCAAAAAAATCATTTTTGCCGAATATTATTGTGATTATAGCAGTATTGTAATCTAAAAATGTATTATTCTTATAGAAAAGGTCATTTGTATTATTCTGCTGTTTTGCCTATTTTTTGAAAAATTGTGAAAAATGTGGTTGAATTGTAAGCCGCAAATTCAAAAAAAACTAATTTTTTTTGAAAATAATGTTTTTTGCGAGCCTGATTTAAAAGTCCAAAATGAACAAGCGGTTCACCTATTTTGGCGTGTTTTTTTATACTTTTGGGGTTAACACCCATTTATATATGATGCATCTATTTTATCAGCCCGACCTGGCACTTCATGAACTCGACGACGAAGAATCAAGACATATATTTAAAGTATTACGCCTACGTGCCCAGGATATAATTTATGTGACGGATGGGAATGGTACCTTACAGAAATGCAGCATCTCTTATCATGGAAAGAAGGTGCTCTATAAAGTGTTAGAAGCGAATGTGCTCCCTCGTCCTGAAGCCAGCATCACCATGGGTATTGCTCCTACCAGAAAGGCGGAAAGAAACGAATGGATGGTTGAGAAGATGACTGAAATGGGCGTGGACGAAATCATTTTTATAGTTACCAGCCATACCCATACCGAGGGGATCAACCGTTCGGTCAATTTGGCTCGTCTTCAGCGGATTGCCATTGCCGCTATGAAGCAGTCGCAACAGGTATTCCTTCCCAACATCAGGCTTGAAAAGTCCTTTGAGGACTTTGTGGGACTACCGGGTACAGTAACCCGGTTAATCGCCTATGTTCCGGTGCAGCACCACACCAAGCACGCTTTCAGCTTCGTTGATAAGCAACGGCCATCCGTGATGCTAATAGGTCCCGAAGGTGATTTTACTGAAGAAGAGGTGGAGCTGGCCGTTCGACATGGATATACGCCCGTATCGCTGGGCCCTACACGTTTACGGACCGAAACAGCGGCAGTGCTTGCCTGTCATGCTATTAATCTGGCGTATCAGATCATCTAAATCATAAACTATGAATAAAAAAGTAGGATTACTTCTTAGTTTGGTTCTTTTCACTATCTCCTTGGTGAACGGACAGGGTAATGTTAAAATTGCAAAACTCAAGTACAGTGGAGGAGGGGATTGGTATGCTAACAAAACCTCCCTGCCCAATCTGATCCAATTTTGTAATCGAGAGCTTCAAACCAATATCAGTGCGCAAGAAGATGTGGTGGAGGTAGGGAGCCCCGATCTTTTTACTTATCCTTTTGTCCATATGACCGGGCATGGGAATGTTGTCTTTACGAATGCAGAAGCCGAAAACTTAAGGAACTACCTCCTGGCTGGTGGCTTCCTCCATATCGATGACAACTATGGCCTGGATCCTTTCGTGCGTAGGGAAATGAAAAAAGTGTTTCCAGAATTATCCTTTGTCGAACTGCCTTTCGACCACCCAATCTATCGGTCGAGGTATGTTTTTAAGGACGGACTCCCTAAGATACATGAGCACGACGGGAAGCCTTCTCAAGGATTTGGACTCATTTGGGAGGGCCGACTACTTTGTTTTTATTCCTATGAAAGTGATTTGGGGAATGGTTGGGAGGACCAGTCGCTCTATAACGACTCCGAGGCTTCACGAGCCAAAGCCTTGCAAATGGGAGCTAATTTGCTCATTTATGCCTTTACGGTCTATTAGGTTTTAATATACTTGACTAGATTAGGTCTAAATTGCTTGGCATTATATATGGATTTCTGGTTGTTACCTCGTAAATTTGTAGCTCATTCAGTTTAATTCTTCTTGTAGATTACATGTATATTGTTCTCGCCGTCTTTGCAGTACATTGGTATTTATCCTTATTCTGTCAAACCTTTTTCTTACATCGCTACTCCGCTCACAAAATGTTTATTATGAGCAAACCATGGGAGCGATTCTTTTATTTGCTCACCTATTTGTCGCAGGGGTCGTCCTATTTAAGTCCTCGGGCTTATGCCATATTGCACCGTATGCACCACGCTTTTAGCGACACAGAAAGGGATCCTCATTCACCCCATCATACCAAAAATGTCTTTACCATGATGTGGGAAACCAAGGATATCTACAATGCCGTATTGAACAGAAAGCGTGTAATAGAGGCGCAGTTTGAGCGTAATTACCCCGAATGGAATCTTATCGAACGTTTGGGAGATAGCTGGATTTCGCGTGTTGTTTGGGGACTTTTATACATCGCGTTTTACCTAGTTGCTTTTTTCTATTTAGATATGCATTGGGCCTTCTTTTTCCTTATCCCCATCCATTTGTTGATGGGCCCTATCCATGGTGCCATAGTCAATTGGAGTGGACATAAATATGGTTATCAGAATTTCGATAATCAGGATAAGTCTAAAAATTCATTAATTTTCGACTTCCTTATGATGGGGGAGCTCTTTCAGAATAACCACCATAAGCGCCCTAATAGCATTAATTTTGGGTCCAAATGGTTTGAAATTGACCCTACCTATCCGGTTATAAAGCTTCTGAATCGATTGAAAATAATAGAGATTCGAAAGAAAAATTAACAAAGCACTTTCTATATATCCAAAGAGCCGACCAATAGTCGGCTCTTTGGATATATGAGTATTCCTATTATAAACGGATTGCCCTTGGGCTATGAGCTTTTATGCTGCCGGTCCAATACATCGTGGACCAATAAAGTGCATAGATGCCGCTGCGGTGTACAATTCTTTCATTAAGCGCCTACAAAAAAACTTTGGCAGGTGTGAACGACACCTGCCAAGTATGTTAATTAACACCACAAAAAATGAAAAATCTATGTATCTCTCAATGATTGATCTGATTTTCTATTTCTACAAATATCAATATTAGTTATTAATTTTGGCTTAAATCGATATTAGAATTTGCTTAGACTCTCGAAAATTCTAAGACGAAGGTCGTTCCTTTAGTTTCTTTAGAATCTATCGTAATGGTTCCATTATGTAGCTTTACGATCCTTTCTACCAAAGAGAGTCCTATGCCATAACCTTTTACGTTGGCGGTATTTTCGCTCCTGTAGAAAGGTTGGAATACAAGACTTTTATCGTTCATTGGTATTCCTTTCCCTGAGTCATCGAAAAATACGATAAGCTTGTTTTCAAAGGCTTCGATGCCAACTCGTACGGTATGGTCTTCAGAGAACTTACAGGCGTTATCCATCAGATTCAGGAAAGCCGTCTTCAGCAGGGTGGTGCTAGCGGTCAGTTCGAGCCAGGCGTCATCTTCAGGGAGGTTATCGAATTGGATCAATATATGATACTGCGAATATGTCTGGCTCAAGGTTTGTCGACAATCTAGGAGCAGGTCGTCGACCCGAATGACTTCAGTGAGCAATTCATGATGATCTTCACTCACCTTAGCAAGTTCGAGCAGGGTGTTTGAGAGCTGTGCCAATTCGTGGATATCTTCCAAAACGGAACGGATGGTTTTCTGGTAAGTCTCCGGGTCTCTCGTCTTGAGCAGGCTTACCTCCAGCTGGGACCTAATTTTGGTAAGGGGGTTTTTAAGTTCATGACTCACATTGGCCACAAATATTTTTTGCATTTGAAAGGCCGTTTCTATCCGATCGAGCAGTTTATTGAAGGTACTCGTTAAGCGCCCGATCTCGTCGTTCTGGTTCGGAACATCGAGTCGTTTGTTCAGTTTTTGAGGTAGGATGCCCTCCACATCGTTCATCACCTTGGACATCGGACTCAAAGCCCGCCACGAGAAGGTCCAGCCGGCCAGTGCTACTATGGCCGTCAGGATTACAAAAAGTACAATGAGCAGGGTACTTAAGTTGGATAAATTAGCTTGTCCGTACAGATCTTGGGCGCCCAGTAACACCACGGCTCTGTTGAAGGGGTATTTATAATAGAGGCCTACCACCTTATACGCTCCATCTTGGTACCTAATTTGCCCCGTTCGGCGAATTTCATCCAGCCAAAAGTTGGACACATGTAAGGCTTTCAGACGAGGATTGGCCAGGTTACTATAGATGAGACGATTCTTTTCGTCAAATATGAGTATATTCTCATTATAGATCAGGTCCCGGTTGGTTTCATCCAGGGCCCTTAGAATGTCATTATTGACCTGGGGCACCTTCAACAGGAGTTCCGCCCGAGAAGATGCTTTGGATCGTAAACGATCGTAGAAGTCTTCCGTCACATTAAAATACGAGAAGAAATAGACCGCTAGAAAGGTAACCAAGAGAATACCGCTTACTAACACCGAAAACTGAATGGTAAGCTTGGTTCTTATCTGCATGGCTATTCAATTTTTAAGACATAACCCATCCCAAACTGGGTATGAATGAGCTTTACAGGATAGTCCCGATCGATCTTCTTACGAAGATAATTAACATATACCTCAATTACGTTGGTGCCGGTGTCGAAGCCGATATCCCATACCTGTTCGGCGATTTCTACTTTGGAAACGACACGGCCTTGATTTCGTATCAAATAAACCAGCAAATTGAATTCCCTGGCTGTTAAGTTTATCTTGTTTTCGGCACGGTACACCGTCTTGGCGTCCAGGGATACCTCCAGATCGGCAAATCGTAGTATCTGTGAAGTCTGACTCACGTTGCTACCTCGCTTCGTGAGCGCACGCACGCGTGCCATGAGCTCCTTAAATTCGAAAGGTTTCACCAAATAGTCGTCCGCCCCAGCGTCCAATCCCGTTACTTTGTCGTCGGTAGTGCTCAGGGCAGTAAGCATTAAAATGGGGGTTTGGTCCCCACTATTTCGCAGCTCCCTACACAGTTCGATCCCATTGATGCCCGGAATGATGATGTCGCTAATGATCAACTGATAGGCATGGCTTCTGGCCAGCTGGCGACCGATGAGGCCATCATAGGCGATGTCCACCTCATAGCCGTTTTCTTCCAGCCCCTGCTTGATGGATTGAACCGTTTTAGGCTCGTCTTCGATGAGCAATAGTTTCATTTGTTTGGAATAAATAGCTCGCCCACCTCTGACCAGTTGTTTACCCTAGGATAAACAGTTTCGCTTCGATTATGGGCCGCGGTGAAAAGAATTCCTTTTCCTTGAAAATGTGCCAAATTTCTAGGATGGTCGTCGATGAGGTAATCCGTATTCAGAATACTTTTATAGCCACAAAATATTAGGTTGGTCCATGGTATAAAATCGAAATGATGGGCTAACCAGTTAAATTTGTCCTGAAAGGAATTGGGAAACTCCATACAGGCCGTCGCTATATAAATATCGTAGTACTGACTCAACTTATGGGCCGTTTCCTGGGCACCTTCTTTGACGCTGATGTCCTTGAAGAACCCGGGACTATCCATTATCTTAAGGATGCGCTGATACTGCTTTGGATGTAGAAGTTCCCTTAGGCCCGCACGATGCAAATCGGCTTCTGTAAGGTTACTTTTAAATTCATTCAAGACGATGTCCACCAATTTTTCGTGTGTATTGGCTAATACATCATCCATGTCCAGCGCTAGTTTAATCATATTTAGATGGTCTGTTTTGGATCAAAATTTTCTAAATAGTCATTTACCCTTTTCAAAAAAAGCCCCCCTAACGAGCCGTCCACCACGCGGTGGTCGTAGGTATGTGAGGCGTACATCAGGCTACGAATCCCTATCAGATCACCTTGTGGTGTTTCCAATACGGCAGGTTTTTTCTTTATGGCACCAAAGGCCATAATTCCTACCTGAGGTTGAACGATAATAGGGGTTCCCATCAGATTAGCAAAGGCCCCGATGTTGGATACGGTATAGGTTCCTCCGGCGAGGTCATCGGCTTTAAGTTGATTTTTCCTTGCCTTATTGGCCAACTCATTAACTTTTTGCGCTAAGCCGGCTAGGGAATACCGATCGGCCTGATGTATGACGGGTACTATTAAGTTACCGTCGGGTAGGGCCACTGCCATACCAATATTGATGTCCTTTTTTAGAATAATATTGTCCCCATCAACGGATATATTCATCATGGGGTAGTCTTTTAATGCCTTTACGACCGCCTCAATGAGGATAGGGGTGAAGGTAATTCCAATTCCAGAGTTTTTCCTAAACTTGTCCTTAACGCCATTTCTCCAATTCACAATAGGAGTCATGTCGGTTTCTATGAAGGAGGTTACGTGGGCAGAAGTTTTCTTAGATTCCAGCATGCGTTGAGCAATCATTTTACGCATGCGGTCCATCGCTATGATCTGGTTTTCACCGGGGCGAAGAGTCACAGCCGGTGCTGGTGCCGTAGGTGCCGACGTTTTTTTCTCTAAAAATGCGAGTAAGTCATTTTTTGTGAGGCGATTTTCGACTCCTGTGCCAGGAATACTAGCCAAATCGTCCATACTAAGTCCTTCCTGGCGGGCGATGCTCTGCACCAACGGCGAATAGAATTGTTGATTTTGACTCCCTATCGATTCCACTTGATGCGCTTTAGCTTGGGTATCAAGGCCCTTTATGGCTTGTTCAAGCTGAGACTCTAGTTCTTCGACCTCTTTAGTAGAGGCTGATGGGGCTGCTGGCGACGCCGCTGGCAGAGCCTCACCGTTATCTGTAGTTTCATCACCCTTGGTAGGTGCCTCAACCTGGTTATCTACTTCTATTCTGGCAACGGGGCTTCCTATGGCTACCACATCATTTTCTTTTACTAACCATGCGATGAGTTTGCCTTCATACGGACAGGGGACCTCCGTATCGACCTTGTCTGTAGCCACTTCCAGCACCGACTCATCGATAGTTACTTTATCACCTTCCGCCTTGAGCTGACCCAAAACGGTGCATTCTAATATACTTTCGCCCAAAGGGGGCATTAACATTTCTATTATTTTCATATACCCTTATCTATACAGATCCAATCTTAAAATCGAATCGAATCAACTAAATTAAAAGATTATACCAAAGCTTGGTAATGGTCAATTATCGACTTGCGCAGCAGGTTTAATGCATAAGAGCTCGTCATTTCAATATTGATCTTACGGCTACTTTTTAATTGTAGCAATTGTGTTTTGGTCCCCGATGGGGAGGCACAGGCTACCCAAATAGTGCCAACTGGCTTTTCTTCGGTGCCTCCATCTGGCCCCGCTATGCCCGTGGTGGCTATAGCAAAGGTGGCTCCAAGAGCTTCTCGAGCGCCCTCAGCCATTTCAATGGCCGTTTGTTCGCTTACCGCACCAAAGGCCTGTAAGGTCTCCTCTTTTACAGACAATTGCGTACGCTTTACATCGTTACTGTAACTGACCACGGCACCTTTAAAGAACAAGGAGGATCCGGAGTTGGCCGTAATACGATGTGAAATAAAGCCGCCGGTACAACTTTCAGCGATTCCCATGGTGGCTTGTTGCTCGTACAATAACTTGCCAATTACGGTTTCCATTTCGTCCTGATCGAAACCAAAAACATAAGTTTCAATATAAGGAAGAAGCGAGGCTACCAATTCTTCCAACTCATGGTCGAGCCGGGTTTCGTCTGACCCGGTGGCGGTGAGCCGAAGCCGAACTTGTCCAAAATGTGGGAGATAGGCCAGTTTAATATGACTGGGTAGGGAATCTTCCCAGTCCGATATTTTTTCTGCCAAAAATGACTCGCCAATGCCAATCGTCTTAACGACTTTGTGTTTGATAATGTTGCCTCGAAATCGTTCCTTTAGTCGTGGGAGGATTTCGTGCTCCATCAGGTTCTTCATTTCATAAGGCACCCCAGGTAAGGAAACGTATATGATATCGTCTTTTTCGAACCACATGCCAGGGGCCGTTCCCCACCGGTTGGGGATGTAAGTGGCATTGGTAGGCAATGCGGCCTGTTGGGTGTTCAGGGCCGTCATGGCCCGGCCTCGTTTCTCGAAGAAGTCGGTGATGAAAGCCAGGGCTTCTTCGTGGATCTTTAATTCAGATCCAAAGTATTCACAAAAGGTATATTTGGTTATGTCATCCTTGGTGGGGCCAAGGCCACCCGTTACGATGACGACACGTACTCGCTTACTCGCCTCCGAAAAAGCATTAAGAATATCTTGTTTGTTATCTCCTACAGATGTTTTCCATGAGGGTCTTATGCCCATATCGGTAAGTTGAGCACCGATCCATTGGGTGTTGGTATCGGTGATTTGTCCAAATAATATTTCGTCTCCGATGGTTATAACTTCAGCCTTTATGAGTTCATTCATGTATAAGGAATGGATTGAGGTATTGCATTTATTTCTCAAAATTAAGCAAAATTAATCGTTATTGATTACGTTTGAACCGTAGTAACTAATTAACAAACATAAAATCAGGATGAAACAAAAGGTAATTATTGGACTTATCTTATTTAGTCTTACAAGTTGTGCTTCTCAGGCGCAAATATCAAAAGGGCTTGAGAAAATATTTGGCCAGCAACAGAGTTCTGGTGAAGATTCGTCGGAAAATGAAATCGTAAGAGGCCTAAAAGAAGCCCTTACCGTGGGTGTTGGCAATAGTTCCGAAAAGGCCTCTAAGTTGGATGGGTACTTTAAAAATGAATTAATAAAGCTAGCCGTTCCACCTGAGGCGCAAAAGGTGGCAGAGACGCTCACTAAGATGGGACTTGGTGCTGAGGTGGATAAGTTTACCCTGGCGTTGAATAGGGCGGCTGAAGATGCTGCAAAAAAATCGAAGCCCATCTTTGTGAAGGCCGTTACCTCTATGACCATCAAGGATGCCATGGGGATCTTGAAGGGGCAGGATGATGCCGCTACGGATTACCTTCGCCGGTCTACTAACGATGAGCTATTTAAGACTTTCTTTCCAGTGGTTGATAGTACCTTAAATCTCAACAAGGCCACCGAATATTATGGTGAAATCGTAGGAACGTATAATAAGCTGCCTTTTGTAAAGAAGGTGGATCCGGATTTGAAAGCCTATGCGACTCAAAAAACGATAGATGGCTTGTATACCCTTATCGCCCAAGAGGAGAAGAAAATCAGGGAAGATCCGGCTGCAAGGGTGACTGGCTTACTCGAAAAGGTGTTCGGGCAGATTGGAAAATGACCTTTTCGGGAACTTGTTAGCGTGTAAATCCTTTATTGGTGGGTATACAATTTAAATCCTTTATGAAGAAATCAGACATTAACTTTAACGTAGAACTGGACAGCCAGAACATCCCCGAGAAAATCTATTGGAATGCTACCGATAATCCCAATGAGGGAATTAATGATACGCGCGCCATTGCTATAGGGGTGTGGGATCATTACCACCGGGGGACGTTAAAAATAGATCTTTGGACGAAGGACATGGAGGTCTTCGATATGAAAAGGTTTTATATTGAGCTCATGAGTGGTATTGCGGATACCCTTCTTACGGCCACTAACGACAAGGTGATGGCCGACGCTATTGAGGGTGTCTGCGGCACGCTGAGTAAAAAATTGGATGAAGAAATTAAAGCGGCTGCAAAAGAAGCTTGATTTCGTATGTCTAGGGAGCCTGGTATTCGTTAAACGGCTGCCAGGCTCTTATTGTGGCTATAATCAACTGTGGTTATAGTTAATTTTCCCCTTCTTTACCAAGCAAGTTTAACTCCTGCTGTAGGGCCTTCGTCAGGCTTTTGACCACCAGGTCGTAAGAGTCTTTGACCCACCTCAATTGTATATCGGTGGGTATTGATCCATCGATATGTACCGTATTCCAGTGCTTTTTATTCATATGATAACCCGGCTGCACCGCTGGGTACTGCGCACGAAGGTCTACTGCCAGTTCTGGATCACATTTGATATTATAACTCACATCGATTTCATCCAAACCAGTGAGTAAAAACATCTTTCCCATCACCTTAAATACTAGTATGTCAGGGCCGAAGGGTAGTTCCTCGGTAACTCCAGGGAACGATAGGCAGTAGTCTCGGAGCAGTTCTTGATTCATCGGGTTAGGGCTCTGAATAGCATGACGCCTAAGGCGAAAAGAAACATCACAATAGATATTTTGTTGATACCATGCATCACCCTCAGATTAAAGGAGGTAGGCATATTGGGATCTGGCTTTTTGAAGACGCGAACGAAATATTGAAATACTTCGCCGAGTTGAAAGTACTTTTTCATATGAACTGTTGTTTTATTCTGAGGCAGTCTCCAGGACTGCTTATAAATAATAATCTAATTTAAAACTTCTACCTCGCTAGGCTCGATCCAGCGACCGTCCTCCTTGATGAGCTCTATAAGCTCTTTCACAGCAAAATCGGTATGGACCGACTTTTTAATCACTTGTTGTCCTCGGTATAACGAAATTTTATCTTTTCCCATTCCCACATATCCATAATCGGCATCGGCCATTTCGCCCGGTCCATTGACGATGCAACCCATAATGCCAATTTTGACCCCTTTCAAGTGTTCGGTATGCCGACGAATCATGGCGGTTGTTTCCTGCAAATCGAATAACGTGCGGCCACAAGAAGGACAAGATATATACTCAGTTTTGGACATGCGGGTGCGAGCCGCCTGTAATATTCCAAATGCGATGCCATTAAATGATTTCAAAGCATCGAGGTTTTGTTCCGCTGTGGCTTCTTCGGGAAGGTCGGGAGAGAGCATGAGGCCATCGCCCAATCCGTCGATGAGTAGCCCACCAATATCGGTAGCCGAATATAGGGTGAGGGCATCGCCTAAGTAAGCCGAGTAGTTTCTTTCTATGATGACTGGAATGGGGAGTTCATGTTCGAGTAGCAAGAAAAATACACGACGCATTTCAGCCATAGCATGCTGGTTATGGCTCGAGAGCACGAGTACTAGGTTAGGGTAGGACTTTAAACACTGAAGGAGGTCTTCGGAAAAGTCGTGAATGGTACATCTAACGAAATTCAAGTTTTCCGAAATTTCGGCCAGGCCTCGGTGCATCCATTGCTGGGCCGTAAACATCGGGTATTTATTGGCCTTGTCGTCGGATAAAGCCCAGCGATCTATATCCATAATCTCCTTGAGGCCGTTGGGTAGCATGAAGGCGGCCGGTTGTTGGCCGGTATAGATATAGTCGGCTCCTTGGTCGTTCATGGCCCATTTGTCGGGTACGGGAAGGTAAAAATGTCCAACTGCTTTCAGCTGATCGTACTTTTCAAGTTTTATCTGAGAATAATCGGCTACGACCCTAGGCACATTTCCGCTCCCTATATTGCCCCATTCCTGGGTATGACGTCGGGTATATTGGTAAGGGTTAATGGGGATTTTCGTTAGGGGAGGTATAGGCTCATGAGGTAGCCGCTTTACGTAGCGGTCTACCAATGTTTTGGCTACAGGAGCCTCATTTTCTGGGGCTTCAGTAAGCGATACCCGCACGGTATCCCCTAGGCCATCTTCGAGCAAGGTTCCGATGCCCACCGCCGATTTGATGCGCCCGTCTTCGGCTTCTCCCGCTTCGGTAACTCCCAAATGGAGCGGATAGGGCTTTAATCCTTCGGCATCCATTCGTTCTACCAGCAAGCGATAAGCCTCTACCATTACTTGGGTATTGCTGGACTTCATAGAGAGCACTATATTATAATATACGTGCTCTTCGCAAATCCTTAAAAACTCTAAGGCCGATTCCACCATGCCTAGTGGGGTGTCGCCATAGCGGCTCAATATGCGGTCGGAAAGCGAGCCGTGATTGGTACCTATGCGCATGGCGGTTCCATATTCTTTACAAATAGAAATGAGCGGGACAAATTTTTGCCTGATTCTTACCAATTCAGCGGCATAGGATTCTTCAGAATAATCAATGACTTCGAACCGTTTCCTGTCGGCATAATTCCCTGGATTAATACGGACCTTATCTACGATTTTGGCCGCTAATTCTGCGGCATTTGGAGTGAAATGTATGTCGGCAATGAGGGGTACATGAACGCCCCGTTTGCGCAATCCATTCCTTATGTTTTCGAGGTTCTGAGCCTCCTTTACACTTGGAGCCGTGATACGCACATATTCACAGCCCGAATCGACCATCCGAATCACCTCTTCTATTGAGCCTTGGGTATCCATCGTGTCAACGGTTGTCATTGACTGAATACGAATCGGATAATCCGACCCCAACGGAAGGTCTCCGATCTGGACTGCGATCGTTTTCCTACGCGTATATTGAGTTAATGAAGGGCAATAGATGCCTGATTTTCTGTCGCTAGTATCGTCGATGCGCATATATTAAAAATGTCTAAATCTGCATTGAGCAGGTAGGTCTATGTCTGAGTGAAGGGCTTCCATGATTGGAAGGGGTTAATGGAGTCGTATCTTTCAAACAAAAAAAAGCCCAGAGTAATTTACTCTGGGCAAAAATAATCGTTTTCTTCTTACTTTGGGCAATCTTCATGACGGACTGTCCCTTTGTCGACCTGCATAATATAACTTTTACCGCCTTGCTGCCTAATGGCGTCGGCTACGTTTTCGGCACCTTGGGGGGCGTATACAAACATGCAACCTCCTCCTCCCGAACCATTAATCTTACCACCTAGGGCACCCGCTTTTAATGCGGCGTCCATCATCCGCTCTATTTTGGGCGTTGAGGTGCGTTTATGGTCGCGCAGATTGAGGTGATGCGCATATAATAATTCACCAAAACGCTGATCGAAATGGGACTGGTCGGTGGCGACCGATGTTGAAAGAAGTTTTTTTCCTTCCAGCAATATATCTCTATCTTCAATATTGGCCTTTAACAGGCTATACTCGTCCTTGGTAAGGAATTTTTGATAGGACAGACTGTCCTCCAAACCGATATCAAAAATTGAAAATGATGGATCCGTTTGTTTGATCTTTTGAAAAACGGCCTCCATACCAAACCTACATCGGGCAAGGATTCCTAACGTATCCTTGGGCTCGAGGGAATCGCCAAGGACAAAAGTACCGAGTGGTGGGGTAAGGGTTTTTACCGACAACTCTGGAGTGGATTCCAAATAAATGACATGACCCATGGCCGTAGAATAATGGTCCATCATACCGCCAGGCTCACCAAATTCCAGCACTTCTGCTATATTGGCGACCTCCCCTAATTCCTTTTGGCTGAGGTTCATGGGGTTATCACTCATCTGATCTAAGAAGTGTGCCCAGCTAACTATCAATGCCGAGGAACTAGAGGTTCCCGAATTGATAGGGATATCGCCATGGATGTTGCACTCAAAACCCTTAGAAAATTGGAGTCCTTTCCGTTTTAAGACATTGATGGTACTTTTAAAATAGTCTCTTGTCTGAGTATACGGCTGGGTATGGTCCAGGTCAAACTGCTCGGTCAGGCCCAAATCTGGAAGATGAAGAACGATTTGGCGGTCCGATCGGCGTATTCCCTGTAAAGTAATGCGACGAGAGATTGCCGATGCAATAACCGGCAAGCCCAGGTAATCCTGGTGCTCGCCGAATAGACATATTCTCCCGGGTGTTGATATGGTCATTCTTACCAGCTTTTCTTTTTATGGCCGATAAAGCCAAAGTATAACATAAATAAATATAGAGGGACCATTAGCCAATAAGCTTGTTGTGTGCTCCCGATGCTGTCAGCTAATCCTCCATAAACGAGTGGTAATATGGCTCCTCCAGAAATACCCATTACCAAAAATGCTGAGGCTATTTTGGTAAACTTGCCGAGTCCACTCAAGGCTAATGGCCACAAGGCAGGCCAAATAACGGCGTTGGCAAACCCAAGAATTGCTATACAAAGAACGGAGGTAAAGCCTGTAGAGAATATAGCGGCTATAGTAACGACAATACCCAGTACCGAACAAAAGATTAAATAGGCTTGCTGACTAACATATTTGGGTATAAGCACAATGCCTAGTAAATATCCGAACATCATCCCCGCAAGGGTATAGGTGCCAAATAGCCTGGCTTCTTCTTCGGGAAAGCCCAAGGAAACCCCATAATTAATGATGGTATCGCCGGCAATTACCTCTACGCCCACGTAACAAAACAAGGCAATAACTCCTAATACCAGGTTGGGGAACTGGAAGACACTCGTTTTTTCAACAACTGGCTCGGTAAGTCCTGTGGTAGGTTTTTCTTCTTCTTCCTCACTCACTTCCACCATCCCCTTCGACATGCGAATTAGAAGGGCAAGGCCTATCAGAATGGCCGTAAGAATAAGATATGGAACGGTCACCTTGTCGAGCTCCTCTATGGGGTCCGTAGCTGCCACACCCGAAAGCAGAAGGCTTCCAATTACCACCTGGCTGATGATACCAGCCGATTTGTTGGCAATACCCATGATGCTAATCCGTTGCGCCGCACTATCTCTGGGGCCTAGAATGGTAACATAGGGGTTAGAAGCGGTTTGCAGCAGGGTGAGTCCAATGCCTATCGTAAACAAGCCTACTAGAAACAAGGCATAGGAGGCCATTTCGGCTGCAGGAATAAAAATTAGGGTTCCCAAGGCCATAATCAGTAAGCCTAACGACATCCCGTTCTTAAATCCTGTCTTTTTCAAAACCATCGATGAGGGGATGGCCATGACGGTGTAAGAGATAAAAAATGCAAAAGTCACCAGATAGGAGCTGGTATTGTCGAGTCCAAATGCCTTTTTGAAAAAGGTAATTAAGGTACCATTTACCCATGTCACGAAACCCATGACAAAAAAGAGTACACCAATGATGAGGAGAGGGCCTAGGTAATTGTTTTTATTATTCATTGAGAATGGTGGTTATTTTGGAAGTTAATTAATATACTTTAAAATTCGTTATTCAGGCCAAAAATACGGGTATTGTTACGCCATTTGCCTCTGGTGAAGTCTGGTATTTCGACGGGTGAACTGCCTCGAGCAATCGATAGCTCCGATAATGGGCTGATAGCACTCCAGGCGGCCGCATCATATACGTCGATAGGTGGGGCTACCTTCCTTTTTATTGCTTCTACAAAACCACGAAAAACGAAGTAATCGATACCACCGTGCCCTGCATTTTCAGCTTCTTTTTCGTGCTTGGCCCAAAGAGGATGGTCATATTTCTGGAGATAAGGTGCTGCCGGTTCCGACACATGCTCCTTGGGAGAAACGCCTTCTAGATAGATCGAATTCCCATCGTTCATCCAAATACCCTCGGTGCCCTGTGCCCTAAAGCCCAAAGAGTAAGACCTTGGAGAGTTGGTGTCATGGATCAGGACTATATTTTCTCCGTTATGACATTGAATATTTGTCGTCACAATGTCGCCTAATGCGAACTTTACTTCTGCATTAGGATGGTTGGGGCCGCCATGGTCCACGATATATTTATGAAGCCCGCGGGATTTTGTGGCCATGGACGTCAGATACATCATCCTATTCCCCCGGTTAATGTCTAACCAGTGGGCCACCGGGCCCAGGCCATGTGTAGGATATATGTCGCCATTACGGTCTACGGAGTGTTGGGTCCGCCATTTGGCTTCCGAATACCCCTTCTCTCCAAACTCTACTCCTAAGTTATTGCTTTTCCCATCGTTGAGCTTAATCCCTCGAAGGTCGTGTTGGTAGCCACAATGCGCGTAGAGCATCTCTCCAAACATTCCCTTCCTGATCATGTTCATTACGGCCATTACGTCGCGGCGGTAACATACATTCTCCAATATCATACAATGTGATCCCGTTTTTTCATAGGTGTCGACCAGGTCCCAGGATTCTTGCAAGGTTACGGTAGCCGAAACCTCAACAGCGGTATATTTACCGGCGTTCATGGCAGCCAGGGCCATCGGAACGTGCCATTCCCATGGAGTTGCGATAAGGATACCGTCCAAGTCATCTCGTTTTACCATATTGAGGAAGTCCTCATCCCCATTAGAATAGACGGTCGGTTTCTTTTTGCCCGCTTTTTGAATGAGCTTCAAGGTCGCTTCGATAGCGTTGGGGTCTATGTCGCAGATCGCATTGATGTCCACATCGCTCCGAAACAGGGCTTGCTGCAAATGGCTCTGTCCACGTAAGCCCACCCCAATAAACCCTAACCTGACTCTGTCGGAGGGCTGGGGGGAATCCTCGATCCCTCGGGGTAGGAGGCTGGTCATGGTGGCGGCCAGGGATGACTTTTGAATAAAATCTCGTCTATTCATATCAATTCATAATGGGTTAGGAATATTATTTTTGTGCACTCTGTTGATGCAATTTACGAGCATTAATGTTATTTTTAAATTTTTTTATTAATTATAATTTTACACTTCAATACCTCCCATGGATTTTAAAATCTCCAAATTTGAACATTTTTTTAAATCTAAGCGTTAAAATTTAGCGAGGGCAAATTCTGAAATCCTGGCCATATCCCTGTTTTTTTAATGTGTTGGACACAACCTTTGTAACGACATTAAAAAGAGTTTTTAGTATAACTAACTGAATATCAAATGAATCCTAGGGTTTCCGTGTTCCGTAAAGAACATTTTAATGCTGCACATCGGCTACACAATAAGGCATGGACGGCGGAGCAAAACCGGGAGGTTTTTGACAAATGCAATAATGCCAATTATCATGGTCATAATTATGAGTTAATTGTACAGGTTACTGGTAGGGTCGATCCCGAAACGGGTTTTGTGATCGATATGAAATATCTTAGCAGACTGATTCGGCAGCATGTTATCGATCGCTTTGACCATAAAAATTTGAATTTAGACCTTAAGGAGTTCGAAACGCTAAACCCTACTGCCGAAAATATCACCTTGGTGATACATGATATCCTTAGAAAATTAATTGATCCAGAGCTTGCTCTGAAAATACGTTTATATGAAACAGAACGGAACTTTGTTGAATATCCTGCCGACTGACGAGATGATCGAACATATGGGAGAGGACCATTCAATGTCGTCCTTGGAGACACCCCTCAGGAAGGATGCTTTCGCCATGGAAGATTCGGAGAAGATAGACCTAATCGAAAAACATTTTCGTCATATTATGGAGATCATGGGGCTGGACTTAACCGACGATAGCCTGAATGGAACTCCTAGGAGGGTGGCCAAGATGTATATTGAAGAGGTATTCAGTGGGTTGAATCCCATTAATAAACCTTCAGTAACCTTATTTGAAAATCGATACAAGTATAACCAGATGCTTGTCGAAAAGGATATTACGGTGTTCTCTAACTGCGAACATCATTTTGTGCCGATTTACGGAAAAGCGCATGTGGCCTATATATCGAGTGGGAAGGTGATCGGCCTTTCAAAATTAAATAGGATTGTTGATTTTTATTCTAAACGCCCTCAAGTCCAGGAACGACTTACCATGCAGATCGCCAATGAGCTAAAACAGGCCCTCTCTACGGAAGATGTTGCAGTGGTAATTGATGCACAACATATGTGTGTGCATTCGAGAGGTATTAAAGATACGGGTAGCTCTACCATTACATCGGCCTATAGTGGGAAGTTCGAAAATGAGGACACTCGAAATGAGTTTTTACGTTATTTGAATCTTTAACGATCCCGAAATACAAACTGGTCAATTGGCCCCAAAATGCCCATGATATGGTAAGAGTATGGGCACTATAATAGCCAAGGGATAAGTAATCGTTGTCGAGGAAGGTCTGTCTCTTGCCGACAGCAGTACGAACCAGTCGCAATAAAGTATGGTATATAAACAAAAAGAGGCCTTCTCAAATTAGAGAATGGCCTCTTTTTACTTAGGTCTCCTTGAGCTCTTCCATATGGGAATGAGTTGAATTTTAGATACTACCCAATAGTAACCCGCTTAGGTGCTTCTTCATATTGAATGGGGTTTCGTAGGTGTATGGAATGGTAATATCCTTCAGATCGTTCTTGAATGTGTACTTCCCTTCTACCTTTAACTGAATTTCTTTTTTACTCAGCAGACTTATAAAGTTACTTTTTAGCTTCTTGATGGGCACCTTATAATGCAAGGTGACGTCGGAGGTGGTGTTTCCTGGTAATTTGATTTGTTCGGGCGAGTCGGCGGTTCCTACTAATTCCCCATCAAAAAAAACGGCTACCTCCATTTTGTCGACCCATAAGGGGATTGTGTTGGTGTTTTTGATGGTACTCTCCAATGAAAAGTGCAACTCGTTATTACGTAAGGATTGGAATTGAATGTTCTGCATCGAGACAATCTGCGGCGCAGTAAACTCGCTACAGGATATAAACATGGATATTCCAAAGATTAAAATTGCTGCTTTGATCTGATTGATTTTCATTGGTGTGTAGAATGCTAAGCTTGAAAGTGAACTTTTAGTGCTAAGATCTGGTGATTTTTGCATGAACCTAAACAGGTAAAGAGTCTCAATTAGACTAATCTGTAACGAAATGGTCACAATTTATATTATAAAATATGGCCATAATCAATATAAATTATAGTGTTATTCTTTATTATAATGAATGATATTGCTGTTAATAATAGTAGCCTTTCTTCTTTTGTTTAATCTACTAGAATTTATTTTATCTGGTATTATAACATAAAAAATGCCCGGGGTTGCCGGGCATCTCATCGGGTCATGGTCGGTTAACGTATAGACGGTCCAATGCGTTCCAATAGGTTTTTGGTTGCTTTAATCCCTTCTCTTTCCGAGAGCTGGTGACCTTCATACTCTATCCCGGCGATTCCTCTAAAGCCACTGTCTTTTACGATCTTTAGGATTTTATAGTAATCCGTTTCAATACAGTCGCCTTTGGCATCGAAGTCATAGGTTTTGGCACTTACCCCTTTGGCATATGGCATGAGTTCTTCGGTTCCTTGGTAGCGGTCATACGACTCCTCACACCCATCTTTTCCTCTTTGGATACAGAAATTTCCGAAGTCGGGTAGGGTTCCAACATTTTTCATGTTGATCTCTTTCATCACTCCTGAAAGCCATTTTCCATTAGAAGAAGAACCTCCATGGTTCTCAACGATGATATTAATGCCAGTTTTAGAGGCGAATTCGCCTAATTTGCTCAGGCCTTCTACGGCAGCCTTGGCTACGTCAGCGTCGGAGCCCTTACCGTAGGCATTTACCCGGATGGTCTTACAGCCCAAATATTTTGCGGCTTCCACCCATTTGTAATGGTTTTCTATGGCCTTGTTTCTTGTGGTGGCATCTAACTCCGCCATTCCACCTTCTCCGTCAATCATAATCAAATGGTTTTTTACTCCATTATCTTTACATCTGGTGAGCAGTTGATTGAGATAGGCCGTATCTTCTGCCTTGTCTTTAAAGAATTGGTTTACATATTCTACTATAGAAATTCCGAATTCCTTTTTTGCTATTTCAGGGAAATCCAAATTGGTGATGGTATTGGCTCTAAGTTCTTTGTGTAAGGACCATTCCGCTAGAGAGATGTCGAACCACAGTTTTTTGGCTGGATTGGCCCATAAATCGCCTATGGAGGCTGCGGCTAAAGCACCAAAGCTCGCCTGCTTTAAAAACTCACGTCTTGAAACTTGCATGGTTAAGGATTGTTATTTGATATGTGAAAATTAGACTATTTATGAATTCAAATATAAGTGGAAATTCTGGATATCATTTTTCAGCGCCATTATATAGCTTTTCATTTTTTACCAGAAGCTCTCGGGTCCAATGGATATCTTTTAAAAAAGGAGTCTGACGGATAGGACAGTTTTCTACTCTACAGAATCCACAACATTGTGGCAGACAAGGGTCAGCATGTACAAATACCTCCGTTTCCGCGACATTGGCTTCTTTTAAGATGTTTTCAAAATCATGAATAGCGCCATGAACCTGACCGAGGTCCCAATAATTGGGTAAGGTGAGGTGGCAATCGATGTGCAAATCGGCTCCATATTGTTGTACCCGCAGGTTGTGTATGTCGATCCAATGATTTTGTTTTTTGTCAGATAAAAGGCCTACCGTTCTATCGAGTAGTTCTGGGTCGGTGGCATCCATTAATAAAGACACGGAATTGTTGACCAGCCGGCTGCCATTGTATATTAGAAATACACCAAAAAGTAAGGAGGCTACGCTGTCGATCCAGTTCCAATCGGTAAGCCAAATGAGCATGACGCTGAGTATAAGTACCACACTGCTGATCACGTCGGTAAGTAAGTGTTGACCATCGGCACTAAGGGCCTTTGAATTTACTTTTTTACCCTCCTTGACCAGCAAGTAGCCAATGCCTCCGTTTACCAGAATAGTAAATAAGATAATGGAGGATCCCCATCCAAGATTGTGGATAGGCTCCGGATGTATTAATCTTAAAATGGCTTCGTAGATGATATAGAGGGAGGCTATGATGATTAGTGCGCCTTCAAAGCCAGCCGAGAAAAATTCTATTTTGCCATGACCATACGGGTGGTTTTGATCCTTGGGCTGGGCGGCCAGGTATATGCTATAGAAAGCAAACCCACTAGCGATTACATTGATGATGGACTCTAAAGCATCGCTGAGGATGGCATTGGAATCCGTAAGATAATAGGCTGTAAATTTTAAAACCGATAAGCCTATACTGGCCAGAAAAGACAGGAGAATGAGACGTTGTTTGCGCTTATTTTGGTTTCTTTGCATTATCGGTCAAGGGTAAAATACAAATTTACTAATAATTAACGGCTTATGTCTACTGAAAACAACTGGAAAACCCTTTCGGATAACACGGTTTATGAGAACCCATGGATAGCGTTAAGTCATAGGGAGGTAATCAACCCATCTGGAAACCAAGGGATTTATGGGTTGGTACAATTTAAAAATAAAGCGATCGGAGTACTTCCTTTAGATGAGCAGAATAATATTTATTTGGTGGGGCAGTATCGATATGCTATCGAAGAATATTCCTGGGAAATACCCGAAGGGGGAGGGAGCTTAGAAGGAGAGCCTCTGGATGCTGCAAAACGGGAGCTGAAAGAGGAGACTGGTTTGGTAGCGCAACAATGGGATACCCTTGCGCGGATTCATACCTCCAATTCGGCGACCAATGAAGAAGGATTCTTATTTATTGCCAGAGGGCTCACCCAAGGGGAGGCCGAACCCGAAGAGACGGAACAATTACAAATTAAGAAAGTTCACCTTTCGGTGGCTGTGGAGATGGTAATGCGTTCGGAAATAACGGACTCTCTTTCCGTTTGTGCCATTTTAATGGCCGCTAGGTCTTTGGGTATCTAATATGCTGGAATCACTTTTATATGGAGTACTTACGGGAGTAGGTTTATGCCTTACCTTCGGTACTGTTTTCTTTTCTTTAGTTCAAAACAGCGTAGATAACGGGTATACAGCGGGATTTAAAATTGCATTTGGCGTTTTTGTCTGTGACTTGCTATTCGTTTTTTTTGCCATTTTTGGGACTTCTTTTTTGCCCGATATTCCTTATTTTCAGCAAGGAATGGCGGCTGTAGGGGTGTTGTTTCTGGGTGCCATGGGGTTGAGCAATTTGATAGGTAAAAAGCCTGAAATGGCCTATCCTAAAACGCGTTTTGGGGGTTTTATCCTCTATTTCTCGACCGGGTTCCTCTTAAATGGCCTTAATCCCATCAACTTTATTAGTTGGGTCACCATTGCCACCTACATTCGAACGGCTTTACAGTACACCCTTTACCAAGAATATGCGTTCTTTGGGGCCAGTGTGGTGTCCATCTTTGTGGTGGAATGTGTCATTGCCATTTTTTCGCATAAGCTTAAAAAGTGGTTTACACCACGTTTTCTAACACTGTTCAATAGGCTAACAGGGGTAGTATTCGTTGGTATTGCCTTGCAGTTGGCGTATTCGAGCTTTATAAGCTAACCGAGTCTGATTACGCCAACAAAAAAAGCCAGCTCTGATCAATCAGAACTGGCTTTGATTTTAGTGCCTAGCTTTAGGAAATAAAGCCTTCATTTTTCAAGTAGCCCGTCCAGTCGTCGACCAAGAAATTTTTGAAAACGCGGGGGAATTTGTTTTGCCCACCCATCTTTCCTTTGGCCTGCATCCATCCATAAAATGCGCGATTGGGTACGATGGTCACGATAAGGTCCTTGAGGGCATGCTTGCGCTCGACGGCATAGTCGTCGTTGAGTTCTGCGAGTTTGCTGTCCAACTTGGATTTGAGGACTTCTGCATCGATAGTCTCGTCGTCTTCCACACCTATATACCAGTGGTGGGCGAACAGGTTGTCGTGGCTAACTCCACATACTGTAAATTCTTTAACGGTAATTCCCATGGTATCGGAGACGAGGTCGATGGCCTTGTTCATATTATCGACCGATAAATGTTCCCCACAGAGGCTCAGATAATGTTTGGTCCGGCCGGTAATATTGATTTCACCACGGCTTTTGTCGACAAATTTCACGGTATCCCCGATCAGATACCTCCAAGCCCCAGAACAGGTAGAAAGAAGCAAAGCATACTCAATATGGTCTTGAACTTGGTCTATCTTATAGGTTTGTGGGTTGGGCAATAGGGTGCCATCCGAGTCGAAATTTAGCTCGTTAAAAGGAATAAACTCAAAGAATATGCCATTATCGCAGACCAGTTCCATCCCCTGCGCATCTGGACGAGTCTGATAGGCAATAAACCCTTCGGATGCCAGGTAGGTGTTGATGTAAATGAGTGGTTTGGCGAGTAGTTTCTCAAATCCCTTACGGTAGGGTTCAAAAGAGACTCCTCCATGGGCGAACACCCTGAGGTTTGGCCATATATCATGTATGGTGCGCACCTGGTAATGGGCTATGATTTTCTCCATCAGGAGCTGAATCCAAGCGGGGACGCCCACAATAAACCCAATATCCCAGTCTTTGGCTTGAAGGGTGATCTCTTCCAGTTTAAGCCCCCAGTCTTTTTCAGCGGCAATTTTTTGGCCTGGCTTATAATAAGGACGAAACCAATAGGGGATTTGCTTGGCTGTGATGCCACTTAAGTCACCTTCATAATGCTTGTCCTCATTATTGTTTAAATTGGTACTCCCACCCAGCATCAAGAATCCTTTTTCATACAAATCGTCGGGTAGGTCCTTATAATGGCCTAGTGAGAGGATCTGGCGGATACTGGTTTTTTGAATGGCCTTGGACATGGCCTTGGTGACGGGGATATACTTCGAGGCTGCCTCGGAGGTACCTGAGCTTAAAGCGTAGTATTTAATTCGGCCGGGCCAGCATATATCTTTCTTGCCATCGACCGACTTTTGCCACCAATTATTAAAAATAGTATTATAGTCAAAAATAGGGACGGTAGCCTTGTATAATTCATAGTAAGCATCTTCCTTTTCGAAAATGATTTTCGAAAGGATGTCATCAAAATTATAGGTCTCCCCGAATTCTGTATATCTAGCCCTTGCCAAAAGTTTGGCTAAGGTTTTTTTTTGTTGAAGCGATACGCTCTTTTTCTTACGATTGGCTACCAAATTGCCAAATCGAATCCCCTTCTTTAATAAGCTACCTACGAGTGCCATTAGAACAATTACGTTAAGTGAATTAGAGGTTCCAGGACTGCAATTCCCGTACCGCTTCGTATTCTGTCAGATCGAATTGACTCGGAACGATAGAAATATAGTTGTTGTCTAATGCCCAAACATCCGTATCTCCTTTTTCGCTGTCAAAGTTAATAAAGTCGCCAGCCATCCAAAAATACCCTCTTCCGTTAGGATCGACCCTGTAGTCGAAAGTCTCCTGCCATTTGGCATTCGCTTGCCTACAGACTACTATTCCTTTGATTGGCTCCTGATTTATGGCTGGAATATTGACATTTAGGGCTACTCCTTTGGGGATGCCATGGGAAAGGGATTCCCGTGTAATTCGTTCTATATAGGGTAGGGCATGGTCAAATTCGGCATCCTCCTTGAAGTCACATAGTGAAAATCCGATGGCCGGAATACCTTCTATGGCTCCTTCTATAGCCGCCGACATCGTACCCGAATAAAGTATACTAATGGAACTATTGCTTCCGTGGTTAATTCCACTAACCACTAAGTCGGGCTTACGGTCCTTTAAAATATAATGTTTGGCCAGTTTTACACAATCGGCGGGAGTGCCAGAGCATTCGTATTCATCGATTTCATCAAAAATATCGGTAGCGTACAACCGCAGAGGCTCCCCTATAGTAATGGCATGGCCTTTTCCCGATTGAGGGCTGTTGGGTGCGACCACCACTACATCCCCAATGTTTTTCATAACGTCTACCAGTTTACGAATACCCTTGGAGGTGATACCGTCGTCGTTGGTAACTAAAATAAGCGGTTTTGTCATTATTGTTTTTTTATTCGTTGACTTGCCCTTGGCGAATTCGCTAGAGCAAAGTTGTTTTTTATTATCTTTGAAGTTTGATTACTCGACAAACTTAAGCCAATTTTCAATATGATGACCAATTTTAGCATTAAAGATGCCGGCATCGAGGATATAGAATCCATCATTATACTTCAGTCAAAAATTTGGGCGCCTACCTATAAGCATATATTGCAGGAGGAGCAACTCCAGTATATGTTCGATACCCTATATGCCCCTCAAGCCTTGGCCGATCAGATGCAGCAAGGGCAACATTTTATCTTATTATTTCAGGATCAAAATTTGGTTGGATTCGCTTCCATCGGTTGGGTGGCTTCTCATATATATAAACTGCACAAAATATATGTGCTGCCTTCGAGCCAAGGAACAGGAGCCGGTAAGTTTTTGCTCCAAGCCGCCGAAAGTTATGTAATACAAAAAGGGGGAGTATGTCTTAATCTCAATGTGAATCGCCACAACAAAGCCAGAGGCTTTTATGAGCGAATGGGTTATGAAATTATACGTGAAGAGGACATCCCTATTGGCCCGTACTGGATGAACGATTATGTTCTTACCAAAGTCCTGGCCTAATCAACGGAACTTGCTCTTTGAGCGAGTTTCATTTTTATCAAATTCCGCTTCTGGCTTTTAAGGCCTTGTATGGGTTGATAATGGTTGCTCTTACTCACATAATAGCCAGTTCCATCGTAGATGCGCTTATCGGGGACCGCCTTACAAGTTTCTGAACAGGCTCCTTCCATTTCCCAGCCACATTGCTCGCAAATGGGCACATGTTCGTTGCAGGCTGCGTTGGCACAGTTTACCATGCGGTCGGAGGGGGTGCCACAAATATGGCATTTGGAGATGACCGTAGGGTTAACTTTATTGACGTCCACGGTGATCCTGTTGTCGAATACATAACATTTGCCATCAAAGTTTTCACCTCCTTCTTCAAGGCCATACCGGATTATTCCCCCGTGCAACTGATAAACGTCCTGAAACCCTTGGTCGATGAGGTAGGCACTGGCTTTCTCACATTTAATGCCTCCAGTACAGTAGGTGACAATCTTTTTGTCCTTCAGATGGGCTATTTCATTTACATGCTCGGGAAGCTCGCGCAAATTGTGCATATCGAAGGTAATAGCTCCCTTGAATTTGCCGACTTCATGTTCATAGTCCGAACGCATATCGACCAGTACTACGTCGGGGTCGTTCAACAAGGCCTTAAACTCGGCGGGTTCTAGGTGTTTGCCGGTTTGCTTTAAGGGGTCAACGGGAAGGTCAGAATTTACAATTTCGTCCTTGACGCGGACGTGTAATTTTTGAAAGGCAATGCTATCGTGCTCCTCTACTTTAAAGGCGACGTGCTTGAACCGTTCATCCGATCGTACATAGTCCATATAGGCCTGGCAGTCCTCCGGAGTGCCCGATACCGTACCATTTAGCCCTTCTGCTGCAATAATAATCCTTCCTAGCAGATTATTTTGTACACAAAAAAGATGATGTTCGTCTCTATAGGTTTCTGTATCTTCAATGGGAGAATAGCAATAATATAGAATGACGCGGTATGGTTTCATGGTATTCTGTCTGATTGATGGTGCCTAAACGTTTTGTTTGTCGCTTTGAGGTCGCAAATATACGAATAATGATAGTTTTTACGAAAGTCGTTGTGCTTAAGCAGCAATTTTATCGTGGGCTTCCATTAAAACTGGAGCGTGTTAGCAGCTGCATCTTTCCTGGAATACCACCCGTTATAGCGGAGCCACTGGTTTGCAGGAAAGGAGGCTTACTGCTAACTTTGTCATTTATGTCAAACTATTTACCATCATGCATATAGCAGTAGTAGGGAATATCGGCGCCGGTAAGACAAGCCTTACTAGGCTTTTAGGTGCACATTATAACTGGGAGGTCATGTATGAGGCAGTGGATGGTAATCCCTATTTGGCCGATTTTTATGAGGATATGCAGCGCTGGGCCTTTAATCTTCAAATCTTTTTCTTGAATAGTCGTTTTGCCCAGATTCAAAAAATACAATCTGCGACCTATACGACCATTATCCAGGACCGTACCATTTATGAGGACGCTTATATATTCGCCAAGAATTTATTTGAGAGCGATTTGCTGACGCCAAGGGATTACGAAACCTATTTAATGTTGTTCGACTCCATTATTAATACGGTACGTCCGCCGGATATCTTGATATATCTAAAAGCCGACCTGCCCAAGCTCCAATCCCAGATCCAAATGAGAGGGCGTGACTTTGAATCTGGAATTGAAGCGGACTACCTGTCGAACCTCAATAAACAATACAGCCACTTCGTAGACCATTATTTACATGGAAAGGTGTTGGAGATCGATGTCAATCATTTGGATTTTGTCAACAACCCCGAAGACTTCAAATACATCACTTCTCTAATAGATAAAGAACTTTATTATTAGAAAAATGCCCACAAAAAAAAGGTTACAAAATTAATTGTAACCTTTTTTGGTGACCAGGAGGAGAGTCGAACTCCCAAGCCCTAATGAGCACTACCCCCTCAAAGTAGCGTGTCTACCAATTCCACCACCTGGCCGAAAAATATATTTGAGGTGCTGGAGCCAAATTCAAAAAGAAATTGCTTCTCCAACAGGCTGCAAAAGTACTGGAAAAAGTGTATTTCACCAATCATTTATCTTGTTTTTACTCGATTATCGCTAATTATTTTACAAGGCTTTGAAGGTCAATTATTTAGTATTATCGATTTTTAATGAGATAATAACCACCGCAAATCTCTTATAGGTATCGGGGGCTAGGCGCCGGGATGTCCGCCTTAAAAGTCGTGTGTAGGTACCGACCTTGTCCCGGAGCCTATTGGTATCTTATATTTAACAGGGCGACTGCCATGTTTCTCCCACTCTCGCATACCTGAGCATAGGGGCGTTATTTTCCAATTCGATACGGTACTGGCATAAATTTAATATGCGCTAATTAAACCTATTTGGATTAATTGGTCAAATGATGCATTAGAAAAACTCTGGAAAATATGAGACAAAGACTTTGGTTAATCTTATTCGTATGTGGTTGTTTTTTTGTACTACCCGCAGCGCGTTCCGATCAAGATACGGGGCGAGTTACCAAGAGGTTTCCATACCAAAGGGCAGGACTTTCGGATCGTCAGGCTGCGGCCTGCCTCTTGAGTAGGTTTACTTATGGAGCTCGACCCGGCGAAGTGGATAAGCTGCTGGAGGAAGGAATTGAAACATGGTTTGAGAATCAGTTAAGAGCTGAACGATCGGATGAGGGCCTCAACCAGTATTTGAATAAATATGATGCCCTCGACCTAGGAAATGACTCCATACTGGCCATTTATCGCAATCCTGGACAAGTACTCCGACTGGCGATCAAAGAGGGTGTCATCGCTCCAGATTCGGTTCAAAAGGGGGACAAGAGCTATCGGAGCGACTTAATGAAGTATATGTCTGAAAAGGGGTGGAAGGCACCTCAAGAGCTTCAGCGACAGTTGGTAGGCCAAAAGGTCTATAGGTCGATATACAGCCGAAATCAGTTGCAGGAAGTAATGACGAGTTTCTGGTTTAACCATTTCAATGTCTCTGCTACCAAAAATATTTGTGCGCTTTATATCCCCTCCTACGAGCGAGATGTGATCCGTCCCAATGCTTTAGGGAATTTTAATGACTTACTCCTGGCTACTGCTAAGTCACCAGCGATGCTCTATTACCTCGATAATTTCAGTAGCGTGGCAAGTGCCCCATCGGCCAAGGGGGGCGCGAAGGGAAGGGCCAATAGAGGACTCAATGAGAACTATGCGCGGGAATTAATGGAGCTCCATACCTTGGGTGTTGATGGGGGATATACCCAAGAGGATGTCACAGAAGCCGCAAGGGTGCTCACCGGGTGGACCGTGCGTCCGATGGGTAGCTATGCGATGGGCAAGTCCGCCTCCGACCGTAGCGGTAGGAGGGGGTTCGCTTCGGAAGCCTTTATCATTGATGGTGATTTTATGTTTGCTGAACGCCGGCACGATCAAGGCGTTAAAAATGTGATGGGACATCGTTTTGGACCGCAAGCAGGGTATCAGGAGGGGGTCGATCTGATCCATATGCTGGCAAACCACCCTTCTACTGCCCAGTTTATATCGAGGAAATTGGCGGTCCGCTTCGTTAGTGATGAACCACCTCAGCAGCTAGTTAGTACCATGGCCAAGGAATTTACGAAGACAGGAGGTGATATTAAAGCCGTATTGATGGTAATGGTAGAATCCCCGGAATTCTGGAAAGAGGCGCTAAAAGCTGACAAAACAAAGTCGCCCTTCGAATTGGTCGTTGGAGCGGTACGGAACTTAAATGTTGAAATAGATAACCCCAACCAAATTTATAGCTGGTCGAATCGGATGGGAGAAAAACTATATGCCTACCAGGCACCCACCGGTTTTCCTGATATTGGCACTTATTGGATTAATACGGGGGCTTTACTGAATCGCATGAATTTTGGATTAGCGCTGGCGTCAGGGAAGATACCCGGAGCTCAAGTCGATCTGTTGGCTTTAAATCGGGGCCATGAACCGGAAAGTGCTCAGGCGGCCTTAGCGCAATACCTAAGTCTTATCCTCCCTGACCGCGTACCGGCTATCAATGTGTCTCGTCTCGAGCCTTTATTGACCGATCCCAACTTACATGAAAAGGTGGAACAGTCGGCTTCCGGTGCCAAGTTAGATAGTTCGATGGATTGGGCCAGCTCCAGGAAAAAGAATAAGGGAAATACACCGAAACAGCCCGATATGTTGGCGCAAGTGGTAGGCGTCATATTAGGATCACCAGAATATCAGCGTCGTTAAATAACCTAATATTGTTTTATGATCACGAGAAGAGGATTTATTAAGAGTAGTGGTATGGCCGTGTTTGCTGCCGGCCTATCGGGAGGCTTGCCCACTTTTGTGCTACAGGCAGCGGCTAAGGCTTTTAATCGCCCAAATGGGCCAAAGAAGACCCTGGTTTGTATTTTTCAGCGTGGTGCTATGGATGGACTTATGGCTGTTACCCCTTTTACGGATACCCATTTGCAGGCGGCAAGGCCTAACCTTTTCATTGCCCCTGGGGCTGGAGGGGGAGGACTCATCGATTTGGATGGTCGGTACGGACTACATCCGGCCCTTAAGGGTTTTGAAAGGCTATTTGCCGAAAAACAATTGGCTATCGTCCATGGAATAGGCTCGCCTAATACGACCAGATCGCATTTCGATGCACAGGATTATATGGAGTCGGGGACACCGTTCAGAAAAGGAACCTCCAGCGGCTGGCTCAACCGACTACTTGAAAATGGCCATGGGGGGACTATAAGTCCGTTTCAAGCCGTAAGTCTCACTTCTGCCTTGCCTCGTTCCTTGTATGGCAATCAGCCAGCGGTAGCGATCAGTAATCTACAAGATTTTAATATACAGATGAAAGGGAGCAAAACGGGTGCCGGCATGGCCGCCAACAGTTTTGAAGCACTCTATGAACAAACGAGTTCTGAGTTACTGCGTAACACTGGTAAAGATAGTTTTGAGGCGATGAAGATGTTACAGAAAACGGATGTGAACGCCTATAAGCCATTGGAAGGTGTGGTGTATCCAAGGTCCGCACTGGGCAATTCCCTAAAACAAATAGCCCAATTGATTAAGATGGACGTAGGTATGGAGATTGGCTTTGCCGAATCTAATGGTTGGGATACCCATTTTAACCAAGGAAGTACCAATGGTACTTTTGCTAGAAACCTAACCGACTTTGGGAATAGTATTGAGGCTTTTTGGGAAGATTTGGGTGGTCTACAGGACCAAGTCACCCTCATGAGTATGACGGAGTTTGGGCGTACGGTGAAGGAGAATGGTACCGGTGGAACCGACCATGGAAGAGCCTCCTGCAATTTTATTCTTGGACAAGACGTAAATGGGGGAGTCGTATATGGAAAGTTAGACCCCTTGGCCAAAGAAAACCTAGAGGATGGCCGCGATTTGAAGGTTACCACCGACTTTAGAGCCGTTTTTTCGGAAGTTGCTCAAAGCCACTTGTCTATTAATTCCTCTAGTTCCATTTTTCCTGATTGGACGGGTACTCCATTAAATATCATGAAGGTATGATGCAAAGGAGATTTGAATATAGAGCTGCCTGAAGAAACATCTAGTTGAATCAGGCAGTTTTTTTGTATGCATACCATGCCCGTACTCCCTTATGTGGGGGATAGTCTGACTTATGTCATAAGGAAAAATGTTTTTACTTACAGGCTTTCACCGAAAAGCCTGCTAAATTCGTAATATGGTGAAAGCGCTTACCTTAATTCGAATATCCACCCTGTTCAGATATTTCATATTTTTTAATAGACCGCTGGTCATGAAGTTATATATAACGCTTATTATTTTGATTGGATTGTTCGCCTGTCAGAGCAAAACTGAGCATCTAAAGCCGACAGTTGGCCCTATTACGGAGTCGGTGTATGCGTCGGGTATCGTTAAAAGCCGAAATCAGTATCAGGCCTATGCTGCATCGCCTGGGATCATTAGTAAGCTATTGGTGCGTAAAGGCCAGGTTGTATCCAAGGGAACCCCCATTATTCAGATTACCAATGTGACGGCTAAATTGAATACCGATAATGCTGCCCTTACTGCCCAATATGCTTCCGAAGCGGCTAATAAAGAAAAACTGGAGGAGCTAACCATAGCTATTGACTTGGCCCAGACGAAGCGGGATAACGATTGGTCTATGTTGGAACGACAAAAGGCTTTATGGGCCAAAAATATAGGGACCCGAAACGAATTAGATGCTCGGACGTTGACCTATCAGAATTCTGAAAATGCCTTGGAAACGGCAAAACTTCGTTTGGCTGACCTTAAAAAACAGATCGCCTTTCAAAGGAAGCAATCGCTTAAATTATTGGAAATTTCAAAATCAATGGCCCAGGATTATACGGTTAGAAGTGAAATAGATGGTACCGTCTATGATATTTTTAAGGAGGCTGGAGAGATGGTCAATGCGACCACCCCAGTGGCTATCGTAGGGGCTTCAGACGATTTCGTACTGGAATTACAGATCGACGAAAATGACATTGCTAGCCTAAAAATAGGGCAAAATCTATTTCTGTCTATGGATAGCTATAAAGGTCAGCTATTTGAAGCGGTAGTGAGTAGCATCATACCCGTCATGAACGAACGTTCCAAATCTTTTACCGTGGAGGCCGATTTTATAAAGGCTCCTCCTACCTTATATCCTTACCTTACTTGCGAAGCGAATATCGTGATCAGCAAAAAAGACAAGGTACTCACAATCCCCCGGAATTACCTAATGCCTGGCGACTCCGTCATGCTCGAAAACAATATAAAGAGAAAGGTAGTTACAGGGTTAAAGGATTACCAGCGTGTGGAGATTATCTCTGGTATCACTGAAAATGATCTTATAACGATCCCTCAAGAATGAATTACCATTTGATTATCGATGTGGCCAAAGCACTGTTGTTGGCCAGGTGGAAGCAGACGCTTGTTGCGGCCATTGGTGTCACATTTAGCATCGGGATGTTTATCACCTTGCTCAGCTTTATGACAGGGCTCAACGACTTGCTCGATGGCTTGGTACTCAACAGGACTCCCCATATTCGCTTATACAACGAAATAAAACCGAACCCTAATCAGCCTATATACCAGGTGAAGGAGTATGCCGATTACCATCATTTTATTAGATCCATCAAAGCTTCGGGTGACAGACAGTCTATCTATAATAATGGGGCGATCATGCAGGTGCTTCAGGAAGATAAACGGGTGAGTGGTTTTTCGCCCAAAATTACGGCTCAAGTGTTTTTCAATGCCGGGGCTATAGAGATCACCGGGGTCGTCAATGGCATAGAGGTGATAAAGGAGAGCCAACTCTTTCATTTTAACGATTATATCGTAGCCGGAGAGGCTGCTGACCTCGAAAAAGTGCCCAATAGTATCATTCTTGGCAAAGGGCTGGCCGATAAGCTCCTCGCCGAGCTGGGTGACGTGGTTCAGGTTACTACCGCCAAAGGAGAAATTTTTCCCTTAAAAGTGGTGGGTTTCTTTCAGTCGGGTATGTTAGAGTTTGACAAAGTACAAAGCTATGCCTCTATAATGACCACCCAGAAACTACTGGGCAAGCCTGGTGATTATATTACAGACATTCAGATCAAACTGACCAACATGACTCAGGCACCCTCCATAGCGCAAGAGTACCGACAGATTTTTGGAACCGATGCTGAGGATATTCAAACCGCCAATGCACAATTTGAAACGGGTAGTTTTATCAGAACCCTTATTTCTTATGCGGTAGGTATAACCTTGCTAATTGTCGCCGGCTTCGGGATTTATAATATTTTGAATATGATGATATTCGAAAAAATGGATTCCATAGCCATACTGAAGGCCATTGGGTTTTCGGGTAGCGATGTAAAAAGTATTTTTTTACTGATCGCCCTGAGCATAGGCTTTTTTGGAGGGGTATTAGGGCTTATGCTCGGATTTGGCTTGTCGTTGCTGATCGATCAGGTTCCGTTTACAACGGCCTCCTTGCCTACTATAACGACCTATCCTGTCAATTATAGCCTCGCGTTCTATGCCATTGGGACGTCTTTCTCACTCATCACAACCTTTTTGGCCGGTTGGTTTCCTTCAAGAAAGGCGAGCCAGGTCGATCCGGTTGTTATAATCCGTGGTAAATAAAATGGGAGATATTATTCTGGAAGCTAGGAGTATTAATAAGTATTTTCGAGATCCTGTTACGGTCAAGGTTTTGAAGGACATCAATTTTATAATCAAAAAGGGTGAATTTGTTTCTGTGACGGGTAAATCGGGTTGTGGCAAGTCGACTTTGCTTTATATATTATCGACCATGGACACCGACTATGAGGGCGAATTGCTGATCGATGAGGAGTCGATGATTCATAGAACGGAACCCGAACTGGCTGCGGTTCGTAATGAAAAGATTGGCTTCGTCTTCCAGTTTCATTACTTGCTGAATGAATTTACAGTTTTGCATAATGTGATGTTACCAGCCTTAAAGCTAAATAAGTACCGCCATGATGAAGTGGAGCATAGGGCCTTAGTAAGGTTAAAAATGTTGGGAATAGAACATTTGGCTGGGAAGCGTGCTAATCGTGTCTCGGGGGGTGAGAAACAGCGGGTAGCCATAGCCCGTGCTTTGATCAACGACCCGGATATTATAATGGGTGATGAACCCACCGGAAACCTAGATAAAAAAAATAGTGAAATGGTTTTCGATATCTTTAAGCGCCTGGCGGAAGAATTTGACCAGACCCTGCTTATTGTCACCCACGACCAAAGTTTTGCAGAAAAAACACATCGGGTCATCGAAATGGAAGATGGGAAAATTACCAAATTTTGATGTTCTCGCTTTTTCTTAGGACAAACTATGGATTGTAAAACCCTTGGGTATTACTATTAAAAATTTCACTTTGCATGCTAAGGATATGCTTGCTGTATATATTGATCCCTATTTGCCCCCATCCATCTCAGGCCCGCTTCCATACGACTGCTTAGGTCCGGCTTTAGGGATCAACTTACCGCTAGGGCGGCCCGTGCTAAATTTAAGGCCTTTAGAGCCACATCGTGAGGGGTCGAAGATGTTTGTCTTTTCTATTCAGACCCTCCCACCTGTATTTGTAATATTATCAGATTAGGCTCCCAATAAAATGGTTTGATCGCCGATCGTTCCATTCGTTTTTGGCATATGAAGATGATGGTCCGTGGAGGCTCAGATCATAGATTGCACGCCACAGGGGATGCCACCTGCTTATAGCCAAAAATAGCCAAAGACTTGCGGTCTTTGGCTATTAAAAAGGTGTGATCCCGCTGGGATTCGAACCCAGGACCCATACATTAAAAGTGTATTGCTCTACCAGCTGAGCTACAGAATCGGTTGCTGATTTAAATAAACTGTTCAACTTCAGTTTTAGCCTAAAGCTTAGGGCCTAGAGCCTAAAGCCTTAAAAGCTTGTGATCCCGCTGGGATTCGAACCCAGGACCCATACATTAAAAGTGTATTGCTCTACCAGCTGAGCTACAGAATCGAGTGTTGATTTAAAAATAACTGTTCAACTTCAGTTTCGCCTAAAGTTTAGGGCCTAAAGCCTAAAACTTGAAAAGCTTGTGATCCCGCTGGGATTCGAACCCAGGACCCATACATTAAAAGTGTATTGCTCTACCAGCTGAGCTACAGAATCGTTAATTTTGTTGGATTAGCCGAGGCGTTTTCCGTAATTGCGATGCAAAAGTAGAATTCTTAAAAGTATAATGCAAGTACTAGTGATAAAATACCTGAGATTTTGTATTTTTATGGGTTTGTTTTTTACCCCAAAATGGGCCTTTTCACGGGATATTGCAGCGTTAAAAGAGGCTGATTCTCTGTTTGCTATGGCCCAATATACGGAAGCCCTCAGCCTGTATAAAAAAAACTTTACAAATTCCGAAAAAAATAACCAACCCATGGTTCTAAAGCTCGCTTTTTTGTCGGAAAGGACCGGGAATTATTCAGATGTTCTGTTTTACTTGAGTCAACTGGCCCTTGTAAATCCGTCAAGAACCTTGTTTGAAAAGATGGATAAAATGGCTTCAGAGCATAATCTTAAAGGGTATGATTTTAATGATTACAGCTATTTTATAATTTTTTATCGGAGGTATGGGGCCTATTTGCCCCTGCTATTATTGGTTTTTGGGGCCTATATCATTTACATCATGTACTGGAAAACCAAGAGAAGACAGGGTATTCTGATCGTCCATAAGTTATCGATACTAACCTATTTGTTGGTAGTGGGGGTAATTATCAACTTGCCTTCTTTGTACCGTTCGGCGGTCATCACCAATCCCAAAACTTTTTTAAGGGAAAATCCTACCGCAGCGGCTTCCGTGGTCGATCGGGTAGGGAAGGGGCATAGGGTTACAATTCTTGGGTCTGTGGACCATTGGTATCGCATCATTTGGAACAACTCCATTGTTTATATCCGTCATTCTGACGTCAGAAATATTTAGTGGTTCTAGGTTGGTATCATTTTTTTGTAAGTTTGTATGTATATTTATAGCCTATTTTCTTTATTTAATTGAAGTTGTATGAAAAAGCCAATGAAACAAATTTTACTTTTATTTACTTCCATCTTCATGGTGGGGACTATGCTTTCCTGTAAAGAAGAAGGCCCTCACAAGGATGATATTGTAAAATTTACAGCCACGATCAACAGTGATCAAACGGTTCCACGCGTATCAGCCGCTGGCAAGGGCATAGGAGTTTTTGAATACAATAAAAGTACAATGTCGCTGAAGTATAACATTACTTTTCAAAACGTTACCCCCACTTCGGTGACCATTAATCATGCCACACCGGCTTGGGAAGCGGGGCCTATTTTGTTTGAACTTGCCAACAATCCAACTGGTGGACAAATCCAAGGATCCGAAACCTTGACCAACGACCAGCAAACTGCGCTGATCACGGGTACACTCTATGTGAATATCCCTACTAAGGACAACGTTTATGGGGAATTAAGGGGGCAAATTCTAGCTGACGAGGAAGAGTATTAAGATATAGATGCTTCCCCAAAAAAATCGGCCTGTAAGTTATTTAATGCTTACAGGCCGATTTTTTATTTTTTCTTAGGTTTCTTTTTCTTGGATTGAAATTCTTCCACCTCTTTCATCAGGCTGGACAAATCCAGGTTGGTATCTTCAGTGAAGTTGATGGTCTCCTCATATTCGCTTTTGCTCATATCGAGCACATTAATAGGGTTGCCTAAGTAATGCTGTATTTCGTGAAGGAGGGGCTTCTCTTCAGGGCTACAAAAAGATACCGCCTGACCCTTGTTTACCCCTCTTCCTGTTCGTCCTACCCGATGGACATAATTTTCTACCTGTTCGGGGAGGTCATAGTTTACCACAAAGTCCACGGCTTCTATATCGATACCCCTTGCCGAAACGTCGGTGGCTATCATCACATGGATATCCCCACTGCGGAATTGCTCCAAGGCAATAAATCTGTTTTCTTGATCTTTGTCGCCATGAAGGGTTACCGACTTTATTCCCATTCGTTCCAAGGCGGCAAATACCCTTTCGGCCCGGACTTTTGTCCGTACAAAAACCAGAATTTTGCTTTCTTCATTCTGCCTGATCATCCGTTCCAAAAAGAAACGTTTATCATCCATTTGGATATAGGTGACGGAATGGCTGATATTTTTGGCTACACGGTCATTGGGGGAGATCTGTATCCTTATGGCACGAGTGACTAACGAATAGGCTATTTTCTTGATTTGTTCATCGATGGTAGCCGAGAAAAACAGGGTCTGTCGTTTTTTGGGCAAATATTTGATGACATCTTGAATGTCCTTTAAAAATCCAAGCTTAAGCATATGGTCGGCTTCGTCGAGGATCAACGTCTGCACGTCAGTCAGTCGAATATGACCTTGATTGACCAGGTCAAAGAGTCGGCCAGGGGTGGCGATTAGTATATCTATTCCTTTTTCTAGTTTGGCAATCTGGGGGTCTTGTTCTACCCCACCTACGATACCATAAGCGTGTACCTTGGTATGTTTGGAGAGCTGTTGAAACACCTTGGTGATTTGGGTGGCTAGCTCTCTGGTGGGTACCATTACCAGGCACTTAATTCCCTCTGAACGCGAGGAGCTTTTCTTTTTAAGGATCAAATCGATTACTGGAATGGCGAATGCCGCGGTTTTTCCGGTTCCCGTCTGCGCGATAGCCAGCACATCTTCTCCTTTAAGTATGGCCGGAATAGCCTTATATTGGATGTCTGTGGGTTTTTTAAACCCTGCTTCTGTCAAATTTAGTTTTATTTCGTCGGCTATTCGGTAATCTTCAAATTTCATATGGATTGGGCTATGACAGGCACTATCTGCTAGTATCTATCGGTAAATTTGGTACAAAGATAAAACCCTTAAGTGATATAATAGGTTATTGTATTCTTAAGGCTCGATATATTGGTAGGGTTAGTCTAGGTATTGCTTTTGGAATATATGACCTGGACCAGTAAATTGCTGAAACTATAAAATGGGTTTATAGAATTTAAGATAGGAAAAATCGATGAGTAAAAAATGTTTTTGTGGATCAAGTGAGGCGTTTTCTACATGTTGTTCCCCCCTGCTGAGTGGGAAAGTAAAGGCGGGCTCGGCGTTACAACTGATGCGTTCCCGGTATTCGGCCTATGTTACCCATCATATCGACTACCTCCTCACTACTACCCATGTCTCCAAAAGAGGGGAGTTTGATAGGGATGAGGTGGGTTCTTGGGCGCGGGCAAATATTTGGAAAGACCTGGAGATCGTGAAGGCGGATGAGAATCGGGTCGAATTTATAGCGCAGTTCAGAGATAAAATGGGCAAATTGCGTTTGCACCATGAAAAGTCCACCTTTGTTAAGGAAGATGGGATCTGGTACTATCTGGATGGTGTTTTTAACGAAGCTATTTAACTAAACTTCGAATATGGTTTTCAGACAATTTGCGATTGGCCGATTTATGGTGAGCTTTATCGTTTTTATTTTATGTTATATGGCGGCTGGTAATTTGCGGGATGGTTTCTTTCAAATGCTGGTGGCAGGGCTTTTTGTCCTTACGCTTTATATTTTTAAGGAAATGAAACAAGGGCACTTGGAAGAGTTAGCGCACAAAGATCAGGAATGGTTAGAGCGGTTCGAGGCCTATAAGCAGGACCTAGAGGCCATCAATCGATATAACGAACTTCAATCGAACCGCCCCTCTAGCCAGGACATCGAGGAGGATTAAAGCATTGGCCAAAACCTTATCGGCGGTCGAGCATACGAAGGTATAGCTGCTCTACTTTAAGGCGTGCCCAGGGGGTCTTTCTTAAGAATTTGAGGCTGCTTTTTATGGATGGATCCTTTTGGAAACAGTTGATATTAATATAGTAGCCCAATTGCTCCCATCCATAGTAATCATATAGTTCGGTTAAAATATATTCTAAGGTTTTGCCATGTAGGGGGTTGTTGGGCTGTTGGGAAGTTTCATTCATGGCATTTTAGCTTTGTTTTTAAATAAGTAATAAATAAACTGTAAAGATAGTGATGGATCAAATAAAATGGGGAATAATTGGTTGTGGAAACGTGACAGAAGTGAAGAGCGGCCCGGCATTTAATAAAGTTGTCAACTCTAGCTTGGTAGCGGTGATGCGCCGTGATGGTACTTTGGCGGCCGATTATGCCAAAAGACATGGAGTGCCTCGCTGGTACGACCAGGTAGACGATCTTATTAATGATCCGGAGGTCAATGCCATCTATATAGCCACCCCTCCCGATGTTCACGAGGCCTATACCGAAAAGGCCCTTCGAGCGGGAAAGCCCGTGTATGTAGAAAAACCCATGGCTCGAAATGCCGCCGAATGTGCCCGTATGTTTGAAGTAAGCCGCCAGACAGAGGTCCCTTTGTTTGTAGCCTACTATCGACGTACCCTTCCATACTTTGTAAAATTAAAGGAACTGGTCGATTCTCAGGTCATTGGAGACATTCGCTTCGTGGATATTACCCTGCAATGGCAGCCCTACGACGAAGAGGTTGGGGCCGACGCAAAACCCCGCTGGCGGGTAGATCCAGAAATATCTGGAGGGGGGCACTTTCATGATCTTGCTTCCCACCAGTTCGATTTATTAGAGTATATTTTGGGACCTATTAAGTCTGCACAGGGTATTTCAAGGAATCAGGCTGGACTGTACAAGGCCGACGATATCACGATGGCCAACTTTGAGTTCGAATCGGGTGCGTTAGGAAAAGGGAGCTGGTGCTATACCGTCGACAAGGCCCAGAGAGAGGATGCGGCTACCATTATAGGGAGTAAAGGTCGAATTGATTTCTCATTTTTCGAGAAGTTTGATATTCGTTTAGAAACGGCTTCTGGTTCTCAAACATTTACGATCCCATACCCTGAGCATGTCCAGCAACCATTGATAGACCTGATCGTAAAAGACCTCCGTGGAGAGGGCAAATGCCCCAGTACCGGTGCCAGTGGCATGCGTGCCAATATGATTTTGGACTGGATAACGGCATAGATATTTTCTTACCGTAGGGTTTATTCAAAATTCAGTCCGTAAATTTACCTCCAAAATTGGGTATGGTCTGCGTAGCGTCTATTCCCAGTCGATCGAAAGATGTATGTCACATTAAACGTAAAAGGTCATGGCAAAGGGGAAAAATCTGGACAAAGGGAGTAGCAAAAAAGAGCCCGAGAAAAATTTAAAAGAAAAAAGAGCCGAGAAAAAGGCCAAAAAGGACGGTAAGAAAGACTACTAAGTAGAACGATCTAAGTAGTTGGGTAGAACGCAGCCTGCCTGAAAATGGTTGGCTGTGTTTTTTATAAGAGATGGACTTCCCTGTGTTGTATGCTAACTGTAACTGATGAAATAGCCCATTGGGCAAGGGAATTGCCGAATTGCCGAATAGAGAAGCTCCCCCTATTTAATGGACTCATAGCGCCATTGATACTCGAACACCCCTCCAAACCACCCGTATTAGTGGCCATCGTGTCCCTTCAGGCTTGGCAAAACGCTCCGAATGGGCGGCAGGACTTGAGGTGTTATTATATTCAATATATACAGGCACACCGCAATCGTTATGGAGCCGCTGTCCTGTTATGGGAGGATCAGTGGAGAGGGAAAAAATCGATTGTTCAGTCGAGACTTCGTGGACTCATTGGTCTATCCGAAACGCTACCCGGCAGATTGACCCAAGTGCGGAGAGTGGATAAAGCGACATCCAAACAATTCTTGAATAACCATCATTTGCAAGGTGCTACCATGTCCAAATATCAATTTGGATTGTACCTTCCTAAGCAATATTTTAGGGTATTAAACCCTAGTTTACAGATGGTTACTGGTGATTCCGAAGAATTGTTGGTCTCTGTCGCTACGTTTAGTCACGTTCGTGTTTTTAAAAAGAAGGGCAGGCCTTATCGTTCCTTTGAGTTGATTCGATTTGCCAATCTAATAGATCATACCGTAGTGGGGGGCTTAAGTAAATTAATAAAAGCGTTTTCCCTAGAGGTGCATGCCGACGATCTGATGACCTATGCTGACCTGGATTGGTCCGATGGCTCCGGCTATGAGCGTCTTGGATTTGCGCCTATTTCTTGTAGTCCGGCCGTCTCATTTAGTATCGGTGCACCCCAGTGGCAACGAGTAGCCCTGTCCCCGACCAGTCAGCCAGTCGACGGCAACACGGAGATATGGAATCAGGGAAGTGTAAAATTGGTTAAGTCATTTGACGCTTCCCCATGTTAAAGGATAGGTTAAAAGGCGAGTATCATTATAATGAAAGTGTAGCATGGCTATAGGTGAACACAAAGACAGTATGGAGCAAACGCCACTTTTGGTGCTTTTAGGGCCCACCGCATCGGGCAAGACCAGGCTAGCCGTACAGGTGGCACTTCGGCTAGGTGGCGAGATTGTCAGTGTGGACTCCCGGCAGGTGTATCGGGGAATGGATATAGGTACAGGTAAGGATTTGGCGGAATATACGGGAGTCCCCTATCACCTCATCGATATTGTGGCTGCAGGGCATCAATATAATGTGCGTGAATTTGTGGAGGACTTTAGGAAGGTATATCCCAGTATTGTTGCGAAAGGGAGGGTTCCTTTGCTTTGTGGCGGTACGGGCATGTATCTTCAAGCACTTTTGGCCGGGCATCGGCATTTGGAAATCCCTATTGATCCTTCTTTGAGAGAGCGGCTCCACACCATGGATCGAGATGCTCTCCTACTGCTTTGGGAAAGACTTCCGGGCCATCTCTTTCCCTCTGCCGATATCTCTACCACAAAACGATTGATGAGAGCCATTGAAATCGTCACCTTTTTGTCGGCCAATCCTGACATTGATCCAGAAACCATCGAAAATCGGGCTTATCCGGCTGTGGTATTTGGGCTTAACCCTGACAGGGACCTTCGCAGGCACAGAATTACGATAAGACTTAAAGATCGGCTTGCGAACGGACTGATTGAAGAGGTGGCTTCCTTGCTCAATAAGGGGCTGTCGGCTGAGGAGCTTATTTACTATGGCCTTGAATATAAATGGATCACGATGTACTTGGTCGGGGATCTGAAATACGACGAAATGGTTGCCAAATTAGAAACTGAAATTCATCGTTTCGCAAAGCGGCAGATGACATTTTTCAGAAAAATGGAAAAGGATGGGGTAGCCATAAATTGGTTAAACCCAAATGAACCAATTGATCAACAAACAAATTATATTGTAGATACCTATAGAAGGTATAAAATTTAAACTAGAAATATTTCCATTTATCTCCCTATGACAAAAAGAGTGAGCAGTCTGTTATTATTAGGACTCTTGGCCATTACGAATGCCTATTTATTATCGCACCCCAATATCGTGGGTAAGTTGGGTATACTGCTCTACCAGCATTATTATATCAAGACCTTTCCAAGGGCCTTACTGACGGTCAGTCTGGTACTATTGGGCGTTATTATTATAAGCGAAGCCGTTGTGCGTTGGGCACAGCCTGGCAAGGCGAAAATGTTGTTGGGGGGCTTTATGGGGCTATCGGTAGCATTTTTATGGTATGTTCATCATACGTTTAGTACGGTGACTTATCGAATGACAGGCAAATCCTTTATATATGGGGCCTATTTATTACCGGTTATTATGACTGGCATTTTTGGTTGGTATCTTATAAAATTGTTATTAGGTTCAGGGCAAAAGGAGTGCTAGTTCGTCTAAATAAAGGTAGTTCTTGGTTAGAAAAATCAAGTTGGAGAAGGGCAAATAGGATGCAGGCCTTAAAAAGTAGAATTAAAAATATAAATTGTGAAACTTTAAACTATCAAAATTGAATTTTCACAAATAAAACATAGATAGTAATAGAAAGTACATGGAATTTTAAGATATTGCAGCTAGTGTTTGAGCCCTTCTCGCAAGCATAATGATAGATTTCATGTTAAGATAACATGTCTGCTAAGTAGAATCTGATTCAAACGCCGTTTTGATTTTGCGTATCTCGCTCAATCATATTTGTACTAACCTTTTAATAATTTTATTTTAGTTTATATGTCTCAAGTAGCTGAATTAACCCTTGACGGTAAATCTTATCAATTTCCAATAATAGAAGGTAGTGAAAAGGAAAAAGCGATAGATATTGCGAAATTAAGGGATCAAACTGGCCATATTACCATTGATGCCGGTTATAAAAATACAGGTGCCACCAAAAGCGCTATTACTTTTTTAGATGGTGAGAATGGGATACTAAATTACAGAGGGTACTCTATCGAGGATTTGGCTGAAAAGGCCACTTTTTTAGAGGTAGCATATCTATTGATTTTTGGGGAACTACCCACAGAAAAGGAATATGCTGATTTTGAATACGAAATTCGCACGCATACCTTAGTAAATGAGGATATGCGTAAGATATTTGAAGGGTTCCCTGTCAATGCCCATCCGATGGGTGTATTGTCGTCGTTGGTAAGTGCTATGAGCGCTTTTTATCCTGACCACCAGGACGCCGAGGACCTTACCAGCCTTCATATCATTCGTTTGTTGGCCAAGTTGCCTACGATCGCCACTTGGTCCTTTAAGAAATCGCAAGGTCATCCGGTTAATTACCCACAGAATGATCTGGATTATTGCTCGAACTTCTTAAATATGATGTTCGCCTTGCCAGTAGCCTCTTATGAGGTAGATCCGGTAGTAGCCAAAGCGTTGAACAAACTCTTGATCCTACATGCCGATCACGAACAAAACTGTTCGACTTCAACGGTTCGTCTGGTAGGTTCTTCACAAGCGAATATCTATTCATCCATTTCGGCGGGTATTAGTGCGCTATGGGGTCCATTGCATGGCGGTGCCAATCAGGAAGTGATAGAAATGCTAGAAGCCATCAAAAATGATGGAGGGGACATTCAGAAGTACATTGATATGGCCAAGGATAAAACCAGTGGTTTCCGTTTATTCGGCTTCGGGCATAGGGTGTATAAAAACTTCGATCCACGTGCACGGATTATCAAAAAAGCAGCGGACGATGTATTGAATAAGCTAGGAATTAAAGATCCAGTGTTAGAAATCGCCCAGAAGTTGGAGAAAGCAGCTCTAGAAGACGAATACTTCGTAAAAAGAAAGCTATATCCGAATGTAGACTTCTACTCTGGCATTATATACAGAGCACTTGGAATACCTACCAATATGTTCACCGTGATGTTTGCGATTGGCCGTTTACCAGGATGGATCGCTCAATGGAAAGAGATGCGCACCAATAAGGAGCCTATCGGTCGTCCACGCCAGGTATATACAGGTCCAGTAAAGCGCGACTTTGTAGCGATGAGCGAGCGTTAATAGGAAGCTAAGAATTATAAGCAAAAGCGCCTCAGTGAAAACTGAGGCGTTTTTGCTTTGTATGGGCCTATTAGGGGCTAAGCCTTTCGATATTCCAGGTTCCGGATTCTGTTTTGAAATACGCCAGCCTGTCGTGGAGCCGACTAGGGCGCCCCTGCCAGAACTCCATATAGGAGGGTATTACCCGATAACCTCCCCAATGAGGTGGTCTGGTAACGGGCTGGTCCTTGAACCTTGCTTGGACTTGCTGCAGGGTCTTGTCTAAAATATCGCGGTCCTTTATTACTTCACTTTGGTGGGACACCCATGCGCCCAATTGACTTTCTCGTGGCCGGGATGCAAAGTATTCGTCAGATTCTTGATCGGAAACCTGCTGAGATCGTCCTTCAATACGCACCTGGCGCTCGAGTTCTTTCCAGAAGAAGGTGAGAGCGACCTGCGGGTTATGGGCCATGGCGATACCCTTGCTACTTTGGTAGTTGGTATAGAAGACAAACCCGTCCTGGTCCATGCCCTTCAGTAGGACGATGCGGCTCGTGGGGCGGTCGTTTACCGAAGTACTGAGCAGCATGGCATTGGCTTCAGTGATGTTAGCGGCTAATACCTGAGAAAACCAATTTTCGAACTGCATAAGAGGATTTGGTGCCAAATCTTTCTCCCTTAAACCGTCCAAGGTATAATCAATTCTAATATTTGCTAAGGTTTTAGTCATTTAGTTCAATTATGTTGAAATGTTAGAAGACCAAAAATAGCCATTTCAATGGAAAGATTGTTAGATTTGTAGTTCAGAAGAACGTACTTACGAAATTTTTAACACGATGGCACAGGAAGAAAACACAGGGGTCGGTAGCAATGAGCAGGAGGACCTGACAACAAACACAATAGATTCCCTAGAAATAGATCTTCAAAACGATTTGGAGGAGGAACCGGAAGAGGATACCCCCGATGTGGACTACAGCCTGTTGTCAAAGGAAGATTTGGTAAAGGCGCTTGAAGGCGAACTAGCGAAGGTACAGCATCCAGAATTTAAGATGTCATCCTTTCGCCAGGTGGAAACGGTGGTGAAGGAAATCCGTCAGATAGCCGACCAAGCCAAAAAGGAAGAAAGGGAAGCCGCTCTAAAAGTTTACATCGAGGAAACTGGAGCCGAAGAAGGGTTTGAGTTTAAGTCCGATGAGCATTTACGACAAATAGACGCACTTTCGAAAGAGATCAGAGGATTCAAACAGGCCTTTTATCAAAAGCAAGATAAAGAAAAGGAAAGGAACTTTACCGTCAAGACGGAATTGTTGCAACGGCTGCGCCAGTTGCTCGACGAGGAAGAAGGTCGGGAAACCGACGCTTCTGGCTTGAAAAGTAGCTGGGAAGAGTTTAAAAAAATTCAGGAAGAATGGAAAGTTGCCGGCAATATCGCTTCACCGCATAATGGAACCCTATGGGCTACCTATAATGCGCTAATCGATCGTTATTTTAGCAACCGTCATATTTATTTCGAACTTAAGGAACTCGATAGACGTAGAAATGCGGAATTGAAAGCTGAGTTATGCCAAAAGGTAGAAGAACTAGGCAAATCATTAGAGTCTCGGCCCATGTCGAGGGAGATACTCGCCGAAGCCAACCTTATTTTTGAAGAGTATAAGCATCTAGGCCCAGCGCCTAAGGAAGAACAGGAGCAGCTTTGGCAACGATTTAAGTTGGCAATGGACGTTCTTTATGATGCTCAACGTGCTTCTTATGCCGAGCAGAAGAAGTCGATGAAAGAGCATTATGAGCATAAATTGGCCATCTATAATGAAATTGCCCCTTTTACTGCGTTCCAGTCCAGCAGTATTAAGGAGTGGAATGCCAAGACCAAGGAGATCATGGCCTTCCAGGATCAGTGGGTAGCTCATAAGGGGATGATGCCTCGGGACGAAGGCAAAGACTTGAGTAAGAAGTTTTGGGGAGCTCTTAAGACTTTCTTTAATAACAAAGGGGAGTTCTTTAGGCAGTTGGAAGCCAAAAGAGAGGTGAACCTCGAGTTGAAAACCAAAATGTGTGAGGAAGCAGAGGCGATACTCGCAACGGGTGAAGACACACCGGCGAATACTCAAAAAATTATTGAGCTGCAAAAGAAATGGAAAGGGGTAGGACAGGTTCCTGAAAAGTTCAAGGATTCTATTTACGATCGATTCAAAAAGACCTGTGATGGCTATTTCGAAAATAAGCGCTCTAAGAATAAAGAAGTAGAGAAGGAATTTGAAGAGAACCTGGCTAAGAAAGTCGACTTGATCGAAAGAATTGAAAATGCGGCCAGCAGCCAGGACGAGTCGACATTGAACCTATTGTCGGCATTTAAGTCGGAATGGTCGTCGATTGGCTTCGTTCCTAAAAAGGACATGCAGGCTACCCAAAAAAGGTATATTGCCGCTATTAATGCCTATGTGAGTGCCATAGCTCAGTTGTCGAGTAAAGAGAAGGAGCAGGCCGTTTTGGAAAGTGAAGTGGAGCTGGTACGTGATGGGGAGAATAACCGAGGCCTATACCGCAAGGAGACCGATATTCGCCGAAAAGTTACCCAACTGGAGAACGACATAGCGCTTTGGCAAAATAATATAGAATTTTTTGCGAAGTCGAAGACCTCGGATCGATTGAAGGCAGAATTTGAAAGGAAGATAAATGCCGCTCTGGAGCAGTTAGAGGATTTAAAACATCAACTGACTATTATTCAGGAGGCTATATAGTTTTCGAAAAAAAAGTAGAAAATATTTTTATTCAATGCTTGCATGTAATAAATCTTTAGCCTACTTTTGCACCACAATAACGGAATGACACACGGTCATCCGGAATTAAAAGCCTCCATAGCTCAGCTGGTAGAGCAACTGACTTGTAATCAGTAGGTCGTTGGTTCGATCCCGACTGGAGGCTCGCATAAAAAGCACTTAGCATATTTGTTAAGTGCTTTTGTGTTTTTATACCCCTCTCAGCCCTTTCTACGCGCCATATAAAAAGATATAGGCCAGCCGGCCTACTACAAAAACCATTTTATTAAATTGTGAAAAGCTTCAATATTTATTCTTATTCCATAATTTAGGGGTTAGGTTAAACCGACAAACCAGCTTGTGTTATGAATGCAATTGAAGTGTATATGGCCCAGTTTCCTGAGGAGGTACAGGTAGTTCTTAAAAGAATAAGGGCGCTCATACTGGCCACGGCTCCAGAATCGGAAGAGTTGATAGCTTATGGGATGCCGGCCTATAAGTCGTGGGGGAAGCCGTTGGTGTATTTTGCGGCGTTTAAAAAACATATAGGTTTTTATGCCACCCCCTCGGGGCATCAGGAATTTGCAGAGGAGCTTGCTGCATACAAACAAGGTAAGGGATCGGTTCAGTTTCCGCTCGATAAGCCAATACCCTATGACCTGATCGAGCGTATCGTGCGCTTTAGGCTTGCGGAAAATTATAACCAAAGTCGCCAATGATTTGGTGCAAGGAGGGGTGACTTCAAGGTAGTTTCTTATCGAAAAGAGGAGGCATCGATAGGGTTTTGGATATAAATGGGGAAGTTTTACCACAGATTGTGCCTGCCATGAACGGCGGTGGGGTCCTACTATTTACGTCAAATCATATTCTTCAAACAATTATTAGTAAAATCATATTTAACCTAAGAATTCCTTTTTTCCTCGGTTCATTTGCTCAGTTTCATTGTTTTGCGGTACAGTTGTTGTATATTAAACAGTACTTGATCGTCTATTTACTAATTAGCTCTATATTTTTGAGCCTTTACCATATATGAAGAACACACAAGAAGATGAAAATTCGGGTCGATTGATTATCGTCGCCTATAGGTTGCCTTTCAAAATTGTAAGAGAAGGAGATGGCGTAAATTTATTCCAAAATTCAGGAGGATTGGTTTCAGCTGTTTTATCGCTAGTTGGCGATGGAGCCCACTCCCCGGTTGTATCCGGTGATAAGATACAGTGGATCGGTTATACCGACAACAGTAAGGAAGAACTGGAAGGCCAATCACTGGAAAACGATAGTTTTAAAGCGCACCCCGTATTTATTCCTGAAGATGTAAATGAAAACTATTATGAAGGCTTTTGTAATGACTTGATTTGGCCCTTATGTCATTATTTTCCTTCCCATGCGAGTTTCGATGAAGCATATTATCAGGCTTATAAAACGGCCAACCAATTGTTTTTTGAGAAATTAGAGGAGATCATACAGCCTGGTGATATTGTATGGGTGCAGGATTATCAGTTAATGTTGCTGCCCCAGATGATCCGGGAGAAGTTTCCAAATAATAAAGTAGGCTTTTTCTTCCATATTCCTTTCCCTTCTTATGAGTTATTTCGCATGCTTCCCGTAGAGTGGAGGAAGTCGATTGTGGAGGGGATTATTGGTGCCGACGTGGTAGGTTTTCATACCAACGATTACGTGGAGTACTTTTTAAAAGCCGTACGGATGGTGCTGGGTCATGGTAATAAGTTGCACTATATTAATCTAAGCAACCGGATTGTAAAGATAGATTCCTTCCCCATTAGTATCGATTTCAAAAAGTTTGATAAAGCCTATGCGGATCCCGACGTTATAAAGGAAAGAACCGTGGCGAGGGAAATGCTTAAAGAGAAGATTATCTTTTCGGTGGATAGGCTCGACTACTCCAAAGGGATATTACACAGGCTCGACGGCTTTGAACGGTTTTTGGAACAGAATGGAGCGTGGCATGGGAGGGTAGCATTCGTTATGGTAGTAGTGCCCTCTCGCGACACCATTGAGCTCTATCAGCAAATGAAGGCAGAAATAGACCAGACGGTCGGACGGATTAATGCCTCCTATGGAAACATCAATTGGCAGCCGATCATATATCAGTATCGTTCCATGGTTTTTGCTGAATTGGTGGGGATGTATACTGCCAGCGATATTGCACTGATTACCCCAGTAAGAGATGGGATGAATCTGGTTTGTAAGGAGTATGTGGCGAGTCGTCATGACTGTCAGGGGGTATTAATATTGAGCGAAATGGCTGGAGCTGCTGCCGAGCTAGGAGAGGCTCTCATCATAAACCCTCTCGATAAACAGAATATTGCCGATTCCATTAAGCTGGCTTTGGATATGCCGAAGGAGGAGCAAGAAAAGCGTATGAAAGTCATGCGTTCTAGAATTAGAGAATATGATGTGTTTGCCTGGACAAACGATTTCTTTACACAAATAACTATGTTAGAACAAGAACACGAAAAATTGAGACAAGTTTTCCTTAATAAGGCCGGGATTGCGAAAATCCGGGATGCCTATCATCAGGCTGGGAATAGAATATTATTCTTCGATTATGATGGAACCTTGGCGCCTATCGTTCCCGATCCAGCCAAAGCTATTGTTAGCGACGAAGTTAAGGAATTGATTGCTGCATTTGCCGAAAATGATACTGTGGTTATTATAAGCGGTAGGGATAGGCATTTCTTAAGCCAGTTGTTCTTGGATATGCCTGTTCATATTATTGCAGAGCATGGGGCGCTTATCAAAGCCAAGGAGAGCACTGAATGGGTGTTGAACGAAAACTACGAGGAGAACTGGAAAGAGAGTATACAGCCCATTATGGACATGTATGCCAAACGATGCCCTGGCGCAGTGGTAGAAGAAAAAGAAACTTCTTTGGCTTGGCACTATAGAACAGCGGAAGACAAAGAGTATGCCACCCGCCGGGCACAAGAGTTAGTTTGGCAACTAAAAAATTATATCCAGCCAGAGCTTAATCTTCAGATTATCGATGGTAACAAGGTCGTAGAGGTGAAGAAAACGGCCTTTAATAAAGGAACGGCTGCAAAAGAAATGGTTGAAGCTGGGAATTACGATTTTATTTTGGCTATGGGCGATGATAAAACCGATGAGGATATGTTTATTGAACTACCAGATACTTCGTTTACCATCAAGGTGGGAGATATGTTGTCGGCTGCACGGGCTCATTTAAGGAGTCAAGATGAAGTATATGACTTCTTATTGCAGTTAAAGAAATAAGGGCGAACAATGCACAATCGTATTTGTAAATGAAAGAGGTTGGACCACATAGTCCAACCTCTTTCTTGCTTTCGTAGCTAGATAGTGATACGACGACTTCTCGCAATGATTTTCCATTCCTGTCGGACGGTGCCATATTCGACGATAGAGGCAAATTCGTGTAACGCTACGCTAGGGCATACATGAAAGGGAACCACATAATAGGTATCCCCCACAGAAATCTGTTGCCATACATCGCTGGGAACTCTCAATACCCCATGTTCTTCACTTTGACTTAAAAGTTCATAGGAAGGCATATTTAAGATTCGGAGCCTCCTGTCAATGGGGTTTTCGGCGGCTATGGCTTTATGGCCTAGGTCTAAGGTGACGATGTTCTCCGTTGGTTTTGATATGACCCTGGTCAGTATCAAGGCCGAAGTGAGGTAGCTCTGATCCTTAAAGCTTTCGTCGTATCCGGCGTCCCACAGTACATTGGTGCCTGGACTTAGGTAAACCTGAGGTTTTAAATTGTGGATGTTAAAAGTGGGGGAGCCTCCGGCAACGACTTTAATATGAGGCCCTATTTTCGCTAAGACATAGTCGATAATCGGTAGCGCTGTTTCATAGGTACTATCGGTTAGGGTCTTCCGTTCCGAATAATCGGGTGTATGAATTTGCCCGTCATAAATATGTAGGCCATCTACAGCGAGTTGGGGGAGTTGCGAAAGCTTATCGATGAAGGCAGGGAGGGAATCGTCTGGTTTATGACCCGTACGGTTCATACCCACGTTGATGTCGATATAGATGGGAGCCTCCAATTTGTATTTTTCGGATACGGTGTTAAGTGCTTTAGCGGCATCCATATCATCGATTAATGAGGCTATAAATGCATCGGGATATTGCTGTTTTAATTGAGAGAGCCTGTCGAGGTTGGGGCCAACCATCTGATAGGCGATCAATATCCACTTTCCGCCACAGGAGGCGATCATCTCGGCCTCCGCTATAGTGGCACACTTAAATTTGGTGATGCCTTGTTCTAGTTGCAGGAGCACGAGCTCTCTGGTCTTATGAGTTTTGACATGAGGGATTAGCCGATCGGGGCTTCCGGCCATGGCGATCATTCTGCCTATATTTTCAATTATTCTTTCCTTGTAAAATAGAAGTCCTGGGGAACATACTTCTGATTCATTCTGCAATTGGTACCACATACTATTTTGTTTTGTAATTATTCTTCTTCGAGCTCGAACATGGCTTCTATTTCCACGGAGATATTGTCGGGTAATGAACCCATCCCTACGGCGCTTCTGGCTCCGACGCCCATTTCTTCACCCCAGACCTGTGCAAATAACTCACTGCAGCCATTGATGATGACCGGGTGACGGCGAAAATCGGCCGAGCAATTGACCATCCCAAGCACCTTGATGACTCTTTTTACCCGGTTGAGGCTTCCCAGCTGGGCTTTTAGAGTGGCCAATATAGCAAGTCCAACCTGTTGGGCGGCCTGCTTTCCTTCCTCTTCGTTGAGTTCGTTGCCTATCTGTCCAGTTATAAGACTGCCGTCTTCGCGTAAAGGGCCATGGCCCGACACATAAACCCAACGATTATCGACGATCAAGAGTGGCCTATAAACCCCTACCGGCTGAGGAGCGGGGGGCAAGGCAAGGCCAAGTTTGGTAAAATTAGCCTCTGGGTTATGTTCAATAATCATAGTTTTGCTAGATAAGTGTTAGTATTAGAGAATAATATTTAAAAGTAATACGCCTAAGAGCCCCATTACAGAGACAATGGTCTCCATCACCGACCAAGTCAGAAGGGTATCTTTGATGCTAAGGTTAAAATATTCCTTAAAGAGCCAGAAGCCTCCGTCATTTAAATGAGAGAACATGAGGCTACCAGAACCAATAGCCAAGACAATCAGTTCGGGCTTGACGCCGGTATTCGCCAAAAGAGGGCCTAATATTCCGACAGTCGTTAAGCCAGCCACAGTAGCAGACCCAACGCAAACACGGATGATTGCTGCAATTCCCCAGCTTAGTAATAACGGGGACATGGCTACCTCTTTCAACCCCTCGGCGATGTAGATACTCACTCCGCCAACCGTCATCATCTCTTTAAAAACACCAGAGCCGGCAATGATAAGCAATATTACAGAAACCCCCTTAAAGGCATCTTCCATCGATTTTGTTAATTGTACCATGGATTGTCCCCGGCGTATACCGAGTGTAAAGGCGGCTACTAATACCGACAGCAACATGCCAAAATAGGGTTCGGCCAGTAATTCCATCGCCTTGTTACCGGGGAACTGTGACTTTACGGCCGACATACTGGTAAGAAGTAAAACAGGAAGGAGGGCACTAAAAAGACTGACGCCAAGGCCGGGGAGTTCCTCAGTGGGGCGGGGCTTCACGTTGAATAGGGCTTCGTCGGGTTTTGGTTTAAACCTCTTTAACGATTTTCCAAATATGGGGCCTGCCACCGCAATAGCCGGTATCGAAACGATGATTCCGTAAAGCAGGGTCTGCCCTAAGTCGGCGCCCAGTTGGCTGGCGATGGCGGCGGGAGATGGATGAGGGGGAAGGTAACCATGGGCTACCGATAATGCCGAAAGCATGGGTATTCCTACATAAAGCAAAGGAAGGCCAGCAGTAGTGCTTATCATAAATATAAGCGGGATGACAATCACAAAGCCGGCGTTATAGAACAGGGGGATGCCTATTACAAAACCGGCCACAGCCATTCCCCATTGTATGTTCTTTTTACCAAAAACACCGATGAGCGCATCGGTAATGCGTTGGGCCGCTCCGCTGTCGGCTACGATTTTCCCCAGCATGGCACCAAAGCCTACGATCAGTACGAGTTCACCGAGCGTATTACCTACTCCTTTTTGGATGGCCGTGGTGATGGTGGCCACCTCGAGGCCACTGGCGAAGCCAAGACCGATAGAAACGAGTAAAAAGGAAATAAAGGTGTCAATTCTTAGCCAGGCTATTAATAAAATAAGCATTAAGATGGCTACTACTGTCAATACTATGGGCATAACAAGGTGTTTAGATAGAAATAGGATCATGTAAAGAAGACAATTCCTAAAATTTCATACTGTAAAAATTTGAGTTTTATACGTATCCTTTGAGGAATAATCATCGCTCAGACTGTACCAAGTCACCCTGCTCAGATTGGTGAAAAGATAGTTTGTTAGAGTGGCTTAAATTGACGAAATTTGATCTTTTAAGAAACTATTGTTTGTATTATTTCGGTGACGGTTTGTACTTTGCGAATCTCACATTAAAATTTGTGATTCTTTTCTAATTCTTTATGGCAGAATCTTCTGGAGAAAACATTATCCCCATTAATATTGAGGAGGAAATGCGAGGTGCGTACATCGATTATTCGATGTCGGTTATTATTTCCCGTGCCCTACCGGATGTACGTGACGGTTTGAAGCCGGTACATAGGCGGGTACTTTATGGAATGTCAGATTTAGGTGTTAATTATAATAGAGCACATAAAAAGTCGGCACGTATAGTAGGAGAGGTGTTGGGTAAGTATCACCCACATGGCGATTCGTCAGTTTATGGCACCATGGTGCGTATGGCACAGCCGTGGTCTTTAAGATATCCCTTAGTCGATGGGCAAGGTAACTTCGGTTCGGTAGATGGAGATAATCCCGCCGCAATGCGTTACACAGAAGCCAGGTTAAAGAGATTGGCTGAGGAACTTTTGGCCGATTTGGGTAAAGACACTGTCGACTTTGTCCCCAACTTCGATGACTCCCTGTCGGAGCCGTCGGTATTGCCCTGTAAATTTCCAAACCTTTTGGTAAATGGTTCTTCGGGTATTGCCGTAGGTATGGCTACCAATATGGCACCACATAACCTTACGGAGGTTATCGACGGCACATTGGCTTATATCGACAACGAAGAAATTACCATCGCCGAGTTGATGGAGTATATCAAGGCGCCCGATTTCCCAACGGGTGGTACCATCTACGGTTATCAAGGCGTTCGATCGGCCTTTGAAACGGGACGCGGAAGCATCATCATACGTGCCAAAGCGCATTTTGAAGAAAGCAAAACGGGCCGGGAGCAGATTATCATTACCGAAATCCCTTATATGACCAATAAGGCGAGCATGATCGAAAGGATTGCTGGATTGATCAATGATAAAAAGCTGGATGGTATTTCCGATATCAGAGATGAGTCGGATAGGGATGGGATGCGAATTGTATTTGACCTGAAGAAGGATGCAATACCCAATATCGTCTTAAACCACCTCTATAAATATACGCCTTTACAGTCTTCATTTGGGGTCAATAATGTCGCCTTGGTGAAAGGACGCCCCGTGCAGCTCAACCTGAAGGATCTTATTAAGCATTACATAGATCACCGTATTGTGGTGATTACGCGTCGTACGGAGTATGAACTGAGGGAGGCCGAAAAGCGCGCCCATATTCTTCAAGGGTTGTTAATTGCCCTCGACAATCTGGATGCGGTGATCAGCTTGATCCGTAATGCGAGAGATCCGGAAGTAGCCAAAATAGGCCTTATGGAGCAGTTCCAACTTTCAGAGATTCAGGCTAAGGCTATCTTGGAACTTCGTTTGCAACGACTTACCGGACTCGAACGCGACAAAATCGTGAAGGAGTACGAAGAGATCATGTTGTTGATAACAGACTTAAAAGATATTTTGGCCAATGAATATCGGAAGTATGAAATCATCAAGACGGAGCTTACCGAAATAAAAGAGCGTTACGGAGATGCACGTCGTACGGAAATCGAATTTGCTGCGGAACAGTTTAGCGATGAAGATATGATTCCGGACGACGAAATGTTGATTACGATCTCGCATGAGGGGTATATTAAAAGGACGCCTTTGGCCGAATACCGCACGCAAACCCGTGGTGGAGTAGGATCTCGTGGTGTTAAAACCAAGGATACTGACTTTACCGAACATTTGTTCTCAGCTACTATGCTGAACTACCTGCTGATATTTACAGAGTATGGTAAGTTGTTCTGGATGAAAGTATATGAAGTCCCCGAAGGAAGCAAGACCTCAAAAGGCCGTCCGATTCAAAATCTGATCAGCCTAGAAAAGGGAGACTCCATTCGTTCGGTGATTAATGTGAAGACGCTTACCAACGACGACTATATCAATAATAACTATTTGATCATGTGTACCGAACAGGGCACCATCAAAAAGACATTATTGGAGGCTTACTCTCGTCCAAGAACCAATGGTATTATCGCTATTTCGATTCATGAAGGAGACAGGCTCTTGAATGTCGCCCTGACCAATGGGGACAACGATATCATCATAGCGTCGAGTGCGGGGAGAGCAGTGAGGTTCAATGAAACCGGGGTAAGACCCATGGGCCGTACCGCCGCTGGAGTTAGAGGTATTAATCTCGGTGAAGGTAATAAGGTAATTGGCATGGTGTGTATCAACCGCGACGATGCCCAGTTACTGGTTGTTTCCGAAAATGCCTTTGGTAAACGTTCAGCGATAGCCGACTACCGGATTACCAAACGGGGTGGTAAGGGAGTATCCACCATGAATGCCACCGATAAGGTGGGTAAACTCGTGGCGATATGCGAAGTGACCGAGCAAGACGACCTGATGATTATTACTCGAAACGGTATAGCCATTCGTATGAGCGTTTCTGATGTTCGCCAAGCCGGAAGAAATACCCAAGGTGTCAAGCTGATTAGACTCAATAATACCGATGAAATAACCTCGGTGACTCGAATTTTGAAGGATCCTGACGAGAAAGAGGAATTAGCGTTGGATGAAGACGGTAATCCGATCGAAAAGAATTCACTCATTGTAACCGATGCTTCAGAAGATTTGGCTCTGGATGACTCAATCGATACTGAAGACCTAGAGGACGATTCCGACGAAGATGACCAGGAGGAGGATACAGAGGTATGATTTTTGTAAAAAAAACAATAATAAACCTATATTTACGGTAGAAAACCAAACCAACATCAAAAGAAAAGATTTATGAAAAGATTACTCTTTGTTTCAGCACTTGCCCTGTTTAGCGCAACGGCTTTTGGACAAGATGCGGCAAATAAATTGATACTGGATCAATACCAGAAGGAAAAGGAAAAAAGTGACAAAAGCATAGACGATGCCAAAGCGACGGCCAAGGCCGCATATTGGATGGATCGGGCCAAGACCTATGAAAGTATTGCCCTTCAGGCTACCGAATTGGATTCTAGTGCAGCCAAGACGGCTATGGATGCCTATAAAAAAGTAATAGAATTAGATGTTACTAAAAAAGGGCAGCCAGGAAAATCTTCTAAGGAAGCAGAATCTATATTGAAAGGAGAGGAAGGAACTCAACTTTTCAATGCCTTCGTAAAACAAGGTGCCGAAAAGTACCAGTCTCAAAACTTGGAAGGTGCTTTGGAAATGTTCCAGCTAGCCCAAGAGATTAATAAGAAGGATACCCTCGCTTCATTGTACGGTGGTATTGCAGCTCAATCTTTGGATAAAAAATCGGAAGCCATTGCTCAATTTGAAAAATATGCCGAAAATGGTGGTACTGACCCAAGTGTATATTATGGCTTGAGCCAGCTGTACCGTGCCGAAGACAAATTTGATATGGCACTCGCTTCTTTGAATAAAGGATTGGAGCGTTCGCCGGACAACAAAGATTTGAAGGCGGAGATTGTTAATATTTATCTAGCTTCTGGAAAAGAAGACCAGGCCATTAATGAGCTGAAGGCTTTGACAGAAAAAGATCCTAACAATATTCAGAACATTTTGAACCTGGCTATTCTTTATGATAACACCAGTAGCAAACTTAACCAAAAAATCAAAGAGGTCGATAGTAAGCTAAGTCAGGGTACTTCTAAGGTTTCCAGCCTCAATAAGGATCTGGAAACTGAGAAAGGAACTATTGAAGTTTTTGACGGAGAAGTTAAGCGTATTACTGGATTGTTAAAGAAGCAACCTAAAAGTGCTGACCTGAAGCGTCAGTTAGCGGATGTGACTGCCAAGAAAAAAGAAGCAGTAGAATCTGTTGCTTCCCTAGAAAAACAAATTGCTGAAGCTAAAGAGGCGGCCAAAGGAAATGATACTGCGGCCTTGGAAAAGGAATTGGCAGAATTGAAGGCGAAGCAAAAAACGGCTGTAAGCGAAGCAGTAGCTAGTTACAAAAAAGCCTTAGTGGTTGAACCTAATAACTACGATGCGCTTTATAACCTGGGTGCTTTTTACTTCAATGAAGCCGTTCAGCTAAAAAGTGAAGTCGATAACATGAACATGACCGATTATCAGAAACGCGGTAAAGAAATAGAAGGACGTGTTTGTGGTCGTTTCAAAAAGGCTAAGCCATACTTCGAAAAAGCGGTACAAGCTAAAGATGAAGAAGAAGCCAAAGAAGCACTTGAAAACGCTACCAATATCATTGCCCAATTAGAAGGTAAAGGAATTGTTTGTGTAGAAGAATAAGAGTTTCTCTATAATAATTGTTAGTAAGAGGCCCCTCTGGAAATTCCAGAGGGGCCTCTTTTTGGTACATGCATCATACCCTTCAATAACTCATTGGGCTGTAAACTTGGTGATTAGTCCAGGGCCATAATGCAATACATAATAGGTGTCGGGGCTAGTCTTACTCAGCAGTATATCGACTGGCGTAATGGCGGGTGCGTATAATGCTACTGCAGCATCCTCTCCGCTAGCTATGCGACCGGCCGAACCAAAACCAAATTCCGTAACCAAGAGTTGGCCGCCTGGAGAAAAGACAAGGTCTGTCAGCGCTGAGAATCCAGATCGGTACAATGTAGGAGTACTAGGGGCTGAACCCGACCCACTGACTTTGTAGATATGAGCGTGTCCAGTAGGGAAAGGGAATCCGGTGAGTGTGGTAACTAAAAAGTCGGAGCCATCGTAGGCGATGCCGGTCGGTACGGCGTCGAGGGTAGGAGGGCCTACCATGGGACTAGTGGGATTGGCAACGTCGGGCAGTACAGCATAAATGCTCAAGGCTCCGTTGGTCTTATCTCTGCGAACGATGGCATTGGCTCCGGCATCTACAATAAAAAGGTCGCCATTAGGCCCGAAGGTAAGGTTATAAGGATTGGATAGTTTGTCATCCGGTGCATTGGGGTGCGCATTTTTAACAAAGGTTCCTATATCCATGCCGGTCAGCGAACTCGCAACGATAGGTGCTGAAGTGCCAGGGTTAAAGCTGGTTATATCTACTACGTACAATTTCCCTTCCACCCCATGTAAAATATACAACTGGCCGTTCATATAAAGCAAATGGGTGAGGCCTTCTGGCGAATTCTCAGGACTTATGGAAGAAGCAAAACCGGTAATTGCCGGATAGGCCATGCCGGAGGGCGTGATTACCGTAACCTGGCCATTATTGCTCGTGCCGGTTCCGGCTTCTGTAACCCATATATTTCCCTTAGGGTCGTCGGTTATTCCAATAGGCGCCTTTAAGCCTGACGCAAATGGTGGACCTTGGGACGGAGACAAGCGCATTGGGGTTTGAATCTTATGGTCCTGTAGCACGCAGCCGTTGACCAACATCAAACTACCTAACATCATCACATAAAAAGTAAAATCCTGAAGCCTTTTCATACATTAAATCCGTTATAGGTGAAACGTGAATTGCGGACCAATTTAAAGGAAATATGGGTCTGAAAGTCAAATAGTTAGGGATACTTACTTAACGGTACGATTAAGATATTGATTTTGCCAAATACTATTGATCTTAGCGAATCTAGAGTAGGGGGGACGGGCCTGGGACCGGGGGGATTACATCATAGACTTTAACTGATGGTGGTTAATCCAGCGCTTCATGCCGTTGGTATACCTTATCAGATGGCCATGGTTTAAAAACACATTAGACCAGGTATTGAAAGTTTGACATTGAATACCCAGATAAAATACCATTATTCCAAGACTCAAGATGGGGATAATTTTTTTTTCATCGTTCGATAGTCGATGCACCGATTCATACCCTTGAAGAAATTGATCCATTTTGTTTTGAAACAAGTCCAGGTCCAGATTGGTTTGAAATAGTTGGTACGAAAAGTACGCAATATCCAAGCACAACCATCCATTGCCTGCAAAGTCAAAATCGAAGATCGTGAGGGTCTGGTCATTTTCAATATGCAGGTTATCAAACCAAATGTCCATATGTACTGCACCAGTTCGCAACTCCATCTGGCGGAATGTTGCAAACTCCGTCTGCAAGGAATCGGCGATCCGGGTTAAAAATTCTTTCTCTTGAGAAGGTTGATTGAAAAACTGATGGATTCGTTGAACGGGTTGGTGCAAAAGCGTGGTAGCATCATAATGAATACGGTCTATGCCGAACTGGTAGGTTGCTCGATGCATCTGAGCCATCGTTCGGCCAATCGTATAACTTGCCTCTGGAGAAAACAGTGGAATTTTTATACCCATAGCAAAAGAGAATAAGACCCCATAGCGTAGACCTTCTGGCGCTTGTAATTCTTGTATATAGCTTTGTTGTTTGTCAACTATTGGAAATGAGACGGGAATCGTATTTTCTTTTAGTAGCTCTAGAAGCCGGAGTTCTTCAGAAATTTCAGTTCGGCTGCGCCAGCCATAGCTATAAACCCGAAATACATATTTGATGGAATGCTCGGGATCGTCCACCAAGTACAGATGATTCATTCCCGTTCTGAGCAAACTACATTTTGCGGCTTTCCCCAAATGATATTTTTCTTGAAGATATAAATTCAGCTGGTCTGCAGATAAGGTAGATTCTGTTACGGGGAATGTCATGAATTCGGATTTTAAAAATTGTATAGCAAAAGTAGCTAATCTCACTGACTTCGATAATTGTTATTTTGAAGTCAAAAATAGGGAAAACTGGCAAAAGTGACTATTTTATTTAACATAATATAAATTATATAACATTTATATATCGAACTAATAGGTTAATTTGGGAGTTTGAGCTCCAACTACCTCTTAAAATGGCTCCTCTAGATTTTGCTGTATGGGTCATTGGTTAGAATGTATATTTCTATGCCATTCTCAGGGCTTAGGAATTCGAAAGAAAGTCTGATAACTTTTTTACAATCATTTTGTTAGCATTGAAATCTGCATACTATTTTTACTAGTTGCAGATTTCAATGTATCGAATTTCGGTTAAATATCGCAGATTTCTACCCCTTGGCGCAGCGAACTGATTGGATCGCGCTTCGGAATGAACTCTTGAGCTACATATCCTTTAAAACCATTGGCCTTAATTGCTTTCATAATGGCTGGATAGTTCAGTTCTTGACTGTCGTCAATTTCATTACGGCCTGGTACGCCGCCAGTATGATAATGGCTGATGTACTGATGGTACTGATTGATGGATGCAATTACGTCGCCTTCCATGATTTGCATATGGTAGATGTCATATAGCAATTTGAAGTTTTCGGATCCTACCATTTCACATAGACCAGCACCCCAAGCCGTATGATCGCACATATAGTCTTTATGGTTGACCTTACTATTAAGCAATTCCATCACCATGGTCACGTTGTGTTTTTTTGCGAGCGGCATCAGACGCCTAAGTCCAACGGCGCAGTTGCGCATCCCGTCGTAATCGGACATTCCTTTCCGGTTACCCGAGAAGCATATTACCTGGGTATAGCCTGCCTCTTGGAGTTTTGGGAAAAGTGCCTCATAGCTGGCTACCAGTTCGTCGTGTAGTTTAGGATCATTGAATCCCTTCTCAATGCCCATTCCAGCACCACTGGCTAAGGCACAAGTCAAGCCATATTTCTTGAGTGTTGGCCAATCTTCGGGCCCCAACAGTTCAATAGATTTAATACCGATTTTCCTACAATCTTGGGCAAAAGTGTCCAGAGGTATCTTACCATAACACCATTTACAAACCGAATGGTTTATATTTCCTTTAAGCGACATGGGGCTAAGTCGTTGGCTACCAAAGCTATTGGTGGCTCCTGCGACACTCAGTGCTACCCCACTTCCTAGCACTTTTTTGATGGAGGCTCTCCTATTCATATGCGTTTATTGTTGTTTATTTCATTGATTAACCGTTAGAAGGTACTTACCTCCTGCCCTATTGAATTGGATATTGCTGACGCTCCTCAGTCTTAACGAATGAGCCTTTCGCTACATTCAAAAAATAAAGGGATAGTTTCCGTTAGAAAATTATCCCTTTAAAGCAAAACCCGATATTAATATACCCGTCTATTTTCCTTTTGAGGTGTTATAGATTGGATTTTTTTCATTACCTCCCGACATTAGATATGCCGTAAGATCACGTAATTCGTCGGGGTTCAATCCATTGATTAATCCTGGTAGCATAATAGAAACCGTTGAAGTCTTTACAACCTTCACCGATTTTTTAGCTATTTTCCTAACTGTGGTCGGATCAAATGGATTTTGTGAGATATAATAATGCGTTGCATCTTCATTCAGCTGGCGGCCAAGTACCGATTCACCGTCATTCAATTCATAAATGAAGGAAGCATATTGATCCGAAATAGCCTTGTTCGGTACGATAATCGCCTCCATCATATCCTTCACTGAGAACCGATTGCCAAGTTGAGTAAGGTCGGGACCGACATCCGAGCCTTCACCACCTATGGTATGACAACGGTTACAAAGTACTGCCGAGAATATAAGCTTACCTCTTTCGAAGTCGCGATTTTCAAGATGACCCGAAACCAGGCTATCCGCTTCTTCTACCTTCCAGCCACGGCCTGGTCCTTTTGGATTGTAGGTTTGGGTTAAGGAATTTCCATTGGAGGTCAATTTGCTAGCTCCTGACAATTGATCATAATGATCTCTTTTATCCTTAGGGACATTTTTGAGTGCGAGGTTACGCGCCTTGTCGATGAAGCCAATATAGCTTCTTCCCCCCTGATAACTAAATGCTTTATCGAACCATTTGAAGTATTCATCACGCATCTGATCATTCCATCCGGTTTTGGCACTGCTCAATACGAATGCATAGTAAGTCTGTTGCATAGGTGGCATTTTCTCTAGCATACCTGCTATGTCCAAGCCATATTGAGGGTTTCTCAGGATAAGATCGGATGAAGCCGTAGCGGTCTCGTTGTCCACATCGTCAAATTTTTCATTGGAAGTCAACAGTGCCAATGTTTTTTTAACGGCGTCCGGTGCCTCCAAAGCAATAAGCACTTTACTGAATTGCTTATTGGAAAGGGCAGATTTAGAAGGGAATAGAGGATTTATATTGTTGATCAAGGCCGTTTTAGTAGCGGCATCGGGCTGCCCATAACGGAATATTGCTACTTCTGTAGTCCTTAGAAGATCTCTCTGTTTTTCCTCATTCAATTTTTTAAAATCGATACTGGCAATCGCCTTTAGTAAGGCCGATTTGTCGGAAGCAGATCCCTGGCGCGTCAAAGCCAAGAGTGCATATACCTTCTTACTAGGGTTAGTTTCGGCTAATGCTTTTTGCTTCCATCCCACCACTGGCTGATTTTCTATGGCCAATCGTGCCGCGTAGCGAACGAAACGGTCGGGATGATCTAGGTGAGGCCATGCGGTGTCAACGGCTTTCGGGTTGGGGCCTACATGAAACGCTTCTAATTCTCTGCGCAATTTATTCTCTGGGGTAACGATCGCCTTGGCGAGTGCCGAGTTGGCAGGAAGTTTTTGGTAGTCTTTGTAATATACCCTGTATAGATCCGATTGCAATCTACGACCTCCAGTCAAAAAGTACAGTGCTCCATCGGGGCCAATGGCTCCATCAGTCAAAGGAAGCGGAGAGCCAGAAAGGAACTCCTCATGATCGGCACTATAGGATGCTCCATTCGGTTTTAGATGTAGCCCATGAACGATCCCGAAGCTCCAGTCGAAAGCCAATAAGGTATTTTTGTATTTGGCGGGGAACTTGGCATCTTTAAGATATATCAGGTTTGTTGGAGAGCCTTGGCCTATATTCATGATGGCGGGCATATTGTCGGGGAACGAAGGAGACCATTTTGCATCGCCTGTTCTCCAGCCAAACTCGCTACCGCTGGTTGTATGGCATACGCGTGTAGGACGGTACCACGGGGTTCCAAAATCCCATTCCATATCGGAGTCGTAGGTAAACAAATCGCCCGCTTCATTAAAGGCGATATCGAATGGATTCCGGTATCCGGCGCTTATCAGTTCCCATTTTTTACCGTCAGGATCCGTATGGGCTATCCAGCCACCTGGTGCATGACGATCGTTGGCATGGCCCCGTGGATCTTTTATGAGCGGAAACAGGTTGTCATCACCCCAGTTTTTGGGCAATCTGTAGATGTCCATCTCTGGGAGATCGGTATGGTTACCCGCTACTACATAGAGGGATTTCTTGTCGGGCGACAATACGATGCTGTGAGGACCGTGCTCTCCTTCACCATTCATGGCCTTGAGCAAGGTGATCTTATCGTATTGGTCATCGTTATTGGTATCCTGAAGTCGGTAAAGACCACTTTTGTCCGAGAATTTTGGATTGGAGCGGTTGTTCACCATCACATATAGGCTATTGAACGCGTAGAGCAACCCATGAGAAAAACCCATTTGGATTTTTGTCGTGTCTCCATTTATGCCGAGTTTCTCGACTTCTGGTTGGGCATTGCTGCCAATGGGGGGAAGTTTCAATCGGTACAAGAAGCCATATTGATCGGAGGCGATCATGCGCCCTTTGTCATCGAAGGTCATCGACACCCATGACCCTTCGTTATTCTCGGAGGGGCTGTATAAGTGATCTGCTTGAAAACCATCGGCAAGTTTAAGCTTTCCAACTTTATCGTCGGATGGAGCCATGGTTTTGGCAGAACGGTTACTGACTAATACCCCGCAGGAAACGGTCACGGCTAGCATTGCGGCCAACCCTGTTGGTAGATTTAACCATTTTTTCGGTTTGTACATATTCAATTTAGTATTAAGAATTGGTTTTTATTTCTTGGTTTATTTAAATTTTTGGCGGGTTATGTCCAATTAACACAATAATAAAAGATTATCTTTAAAACACTGTCCTGCACTATCTGTATTTTTTCAGAAAAATACAGAATGACTATAATTTTGGATTAAAATTGGCTTATAACTCCACTTTTTGAATTATATATTACCGTAAGCTATATAATTTTTGAGACAATTTATAAAGCAAAAGCAGTTCTTGCCCAGGAGTAAGAACTGCTTTTGCGTGGATCCTACTTGGCCACGTATCTTAAAAGTATGGAGTTAAAGCGGACTCTACTGCTGGAAGACCATAGTAGATATCCAAGACAGTAAAAGCATTGTTTGGAGGGACGGCACCATCCGGAAAATAATAGGCTTTCGGATTACTTTTGACCCTTTGTCCATAGGCCGTAATGACTTCCTGTACCCTATCGGTCCTTACCAGATCGAACCATCGTTTGTTTTCGAAGGCTAGCTCGACTCTTCGCTCCTGATAGATGGCCTTGCGCATATCGGCTTGAGAGCTCGCCGTGGTTGGGGCCAACTTGGCTCGGCTCCGTACCATGTTGAGGTAGGTGGCCGCTTGGGTAGGCTTACCTTGCTCATTGAGCGCTTCTGCCAGATACAGGAGTGTTCTTTTTTATTTAAACTAGTAACTCCTTGATGATTTGGCCCTTGCCATCTGGAGTCGTATAAAAGGGTCGCTTCTCAATTTCATAATTGGTTTCGGGTGGAATCCCAAGGGCATGGTAAATGGTCTGGTGAATTTGGTCAATCTTTACTGGATTTTCAATGGTCTTACAGGGCCGCTCATCGGCAGTTTTACCATATACGAATCCCTTTTTAATACCCCCTCCAAACATTAGCATAGAGCAACCATCGGTAAAGTGCCGATGCATGCCATAGAATTTCGGATCGTTTAATATATCGGGTTGATTAACTTGTTCTTTTACGGTAGCGTCGGGTCTACCTTCTACCATCATATCTCTACTGAATTCGCTGGCCAGTACGATCATGGTGCGGTCCAGATGACCCGATTGATCCAGATCCTTGATGAGCTGAGCTACAGGGCCGTCAATTTGTTTTTTCATTTCGACGAGGCGTGAATTGCCATTCTCATGCGTGTCCCATCCCTTAAATGGCTCATACTCGGTGGTAACACTAATGAAGCGTGCGCCTTGTTCGGTAAGTCTACGCGCCAAAAGACACCCTAAACCAAATTTCCCAGTGTTATAGATGTCATAACTATTTCGAGGCTCCGTGCTAAGATCGAAAGCCTTAGACTCTGGGGAGTTAAGTAAGGCATAGGCTTGTTCCATAGAACGCCGTAAGGATTCCCGTTGATAGTCACTGCCAAACTCTCCCACCGGACTGTTGTTGATCAGTTCATTGTAAAGCTGGTTGCGTCGTTCAAACCTTTGGCTGTCCATACCTGCCGGAGGGCGTACGCTATCGAGTCCCTGGCTAGGGTCTGGAATAAAGAAAGGCCCAAATTCGTTTCCTAGGAACCCGGCCGTATGAAAAGCCTTAAGCTCTTCGGCTTCGCCCACTGTGAAGCGTTGGCCAATATCTATAAATGCTGGGATCACCGGATTTTTAGGACCCAGTTCCTTGGCGATCCATGAGCCTATATGAGGGGCGGCTACCGTCTGTGGTGGTTCGTAGCAGGTATGCCAATGGTACTGATGTCGGGAGTGTAGGATATGTCCCATGTCGGCGGCCATATAGGACCGGATGAGGGTCCCCTTGTCCATCACTCCCCCGATGGACTGTAAGCCTTCCGAAAACTGAATGCCATCGAGTACGGTCGGCATGGATGGAAAGGTACTCAGCACGCGATTCCCTTCCATTCCTGTTTCATAAGGAGTGAACCGTTTAGGGTCAAAGGTCTCCGTATGCGCCATGCCTCCAGCCATCCATAGCAAGATTACCGTGTCGGCAGAAGCAGTAGGCTTGGGGCTACAGCCCGTGATAATTTGTGAAGTGGGCAAGCTTGCGGCCAATGCCGCCATGGTAGCCGCGCTGGCGCCTTTCAAAAAGTCCCTTCTATTCCAGTTATAATGATGCATATCGTTAGGGTTATCTCATTGATAATCAGATTGCTATTTATTTACTTATTAAAAGTGATAAATGTATAATATAGTATTAATTGTACTATATATTTAATATGCTTATTACTTTATTTATGTACTAAAAGAATGATTAGTATATTAATTGAAATTCTGGTAACATCGCCATGGCCCACATCAAATCAGCTATATTGTTTTCATTAGGTTGGTTGCCCACGATTCGCCTGGCGGTTTCCGATTCCTTTTGATTAGGGGTCCTTCCCAGGGCCCTTCTGTACATTTCAGTAATTAACAGATCGGGCTGAGGATAGTGTTGTTTCCATTGTTTGGCCCCCTCTTTTAGCGTTCTGTCCAGTTGTTGCCCATTGGTAAGTTCTAAGGCTTGCAACAAGTTGGCTTGGGTGTTGCGTGTGGTCATGACGGTCTCCCTATTGGGGCGTCCTAAGGCGGTCAGAAAGGCGTCGTTCTTAACCAAACTTGCGCGTACAAAGGGGATTTTGCCTTTGATCTCCTCAGGCAATTTATCGGAAAGGGAGGAGTCGGCGTACATAGGAACGAAGGTCCTGCTGATAGCATCTGCAAACTGTTCGGCGGTGAGGCGCTTGCGTACCATTCCCGTAAACTGATAATCTTGATTCATGAGTATTTCGGGCTCCTTAACGGATGTTCCTGGTAGTTGGTAGGCCTCCGAGGTGACGATCTGCAGCATAAGTCTTTTGATATCGAACCCATTTTCTGTAAAATCGTACGCCATCCAATCGAGCAAATCCTGGCTCCATGGCAGATTGTCCATAACATCCACGGGTTCTATCAGCCCTCTACCCATCAGCTGAGCCCAGATCCGGTTAACTAGGGTCCTATAAAGCCGTCCATCGGCGGGTTTTATGAGGTTGTCGGCCAACTGACGGAGTCGTTGCTCGGTACTTGCGTCGATGGCTATCTCTCCTAATTCTGGAAAGAGCATTTGTGTGCTGGCCATCTTACCGATAGGTTTGTCACATCGGTTTATTTCCAAGAGGGTATCTGCAAAAATATTGGCAAACCCATAGGCTTGTTCGAGCTTCCAGTCGCTGACGAAACTATCGTGACAAGAAGCACATTTTAAGTTAAGTCCCAAAAAAACTTGAGCCACGTTCTGTGCCGCTTGCATTTCGGTACGTTGACTGGCATTAATGGTTCCCCTCCATTTTATTCCTTTAATAAATCCTTGAGACGCCTCATTGGGGCTAATGAGCTGATGGACAAATTCATTGTATGGTTTGTTTTGGGCCAATGCGCTATATAGCCAGGGAGTTATTCCAGACCTTCCTTGGGTGATATAGCCGGTTCCGGTGTAGTCGTTTCGGAGTGCATCGTTCCAAAAGGTGAGCCAATGCTGGGCGTAGTCGTCATTCCTATTTAATAGTTGTTGTGCAAGTTTTTCTCTTTTATTGGGGGCATTGTCGGTAAGAAAATCCTCCAGTTCCTTAGGCTCAGGCAATAGGCCTATTAAGTCCAGGTACACCCGGCGGGCATAAGTACGGTCATCTACGGGAGCTGTCCATTTTAAACCTAGCTTTTGAAAATACGAATTTACGAAACGATCGATAGGGTTTTTATAGACCCCTTGGGGTACTTGAGGCAATCTTGGAGCCATTTCGGCCATTCTAAAAATACTTCTTTCTTCTCCTTCGGGCCAAGGGGCCCCCCGGTCAATCCAATAACGAAGTATTTCAATTTCTGAGCTGGTAAGGCGCTTGCCTTTCGTTGGCATAGCTTCCTTATGGTTTGCTGGTAAGCTAATACGCCTGATAATCTCACTTTTTCCCGAATTACCAGGCTGTAAAATTGGGCCATTTTCTCCACCAGCCATAAGGGCGTCCTTGCTATCGAGCCGTAAGTCTCCTTTCTGCTTGACCTCCCCGTGGCAACTATAACAGTTATGGGCTAGTATGGTTCTAACTTCGATATTAAGTTCTTGCAGCTGGTTGGGATCGAGCTCCTCAGTGGTGCTGGTCAGAGCAAATTGAGAGGGGGAAGGAGCTGGATCTTGATGCGTAGCAGGGAGCGTACCGCTTAGGTAGTCGGAGCCGTGCGTCAGCATGGCTCCATAATGCCCAGCCAAGCTCACCCCCAAGACGGTGGCAATGAGCAGTAATCGGTAAGTACGCAGGTGCCGATTGTGGGATAGATAGATGGTGGCGCTTGCTAAAATGAGGGTGGCAATACCCAGCCATTGATGTATGGGCAAATCATCTCCCCCATATTCCTCGGTGTTGGCGAGTACTAGGCCAAAGGCCACTGAAAAGAAAGCACCTAATGTTCCAAGCCATAATAGCATCAAGATGGCCCGAGCGTAGATCTTTGATTTGCGGGTATAATCGACAAATTCTAAAAATAAAGCAACACATAGCAAACTGACAGGGAAGTGAACCACTAAGGGATGTAGGTGACCAAGGAATTTCCATAGCCAAAAGGATTCTGAGATTTCAACAGACACGGCGGAAGAATTTTTTAAAGCAATTGCGCTAGTAATTGCTTTATAGTTATCATAAAACCAAAAGAACTAAAAAATATTCGAATTCTTCTATTTCTATACAATTCTAAACATTTTTTCTTTTGGGACCATCCTGTGCTGTCGGAATCTCTCGATTTCTTTAAATCGATTCTCATGCCGATTGGAACTTGGCCGGTCGCGCCTGGCTGGCCGAACCTGGCCGGCCGCACCTAGTCGGCCACACCTAGTCGGCCACACCTAGCCGGTCGCACCATCTAATAGGGGAAGATAGTGAAGTGGATGACTACGGGAGGCGGGGGCTATCCAAAAGGAACCAGTCGTAGTCATCCAGGGAAAAGGAAATTCGGTGGGCTACTTGTCTAGGCTTTAAAATCGGGAGTGAAATCCTGAAAGGTCCCATCGGAATAGAAAATCATTATTCTTTCTACAGCCTTCGTTCCTAAGCCAGCTGCTGAGCCCGAAGGAAGGCTGTTTTTGGAGGCGCTGACATTTTCCTGTATGCTTTCATCCTGTACAGGTGTAGGGTTCATTGAAATCTGAGGAGCCTTTTCGGGGGCTTTTTCTTCTATTTCGGGGGTATATGCGGCTGGTTTTGATGGGGTTGGCTCTGGAATATCAAAGGGTAAATCTTCGTCGTCCAAAATCCAATTCAGGCCTAAATCGGGAAATCTACGTATAATTTTCTGCACAATGTCCAAACTAGGCTTGTTTCTACCTGCCAGGATATGGGAAATACTAGAACGCTGTACACCTATCTCGTCGGCAAAGATGGAAGGGGACAAATTCTTCGAAGCCAGTATATGTTTTATTTTATCGCTAAGTTCCATATGTAAATGATTTAATATCCAAACAAATGTAAATCATTCATGGCAACATTGCAAGCAAGAGGAGGGTCGTATTGTAAACTCTATTCAGTATACAAAAATATATCAACCAGTAGTTTAAAAAAATACAGGGACTGAAGCAGCCCCTGTATTTATAAATGTACTTTTATACAAAGTTAAACCGTTACATTATTTTCTCTTAAAGCATCGTTTAAAGATGTTTTTAAATCAGTACTGGCTTTTCTCTTTCCGATAATTAGGGCGCAAGGCACTTGGTAAGTGCCTGCAGGGAATTCTTTAGCAAGGGATCCAGGGATAACCACCGAGTCGGCAGGAACGAATCCTTTATACTCGACGGGGGTATCGCCAGTGACATCAATGATTTTGGAACTACCGGTGATGGTGACCCCGGCTCCTAATACGGCCCGTGGTCCAATATGTGCGCCTTCAACTACGATACACCTGGATCCAATAAAGGCGCCATCTTCAATAATTACTGGAGCGGCCTGTACGGGTTCCAAAACGCCGCCAATTCCTACTCCTCCGCTAAGGTGAACATTTTTGCCTATTTGTGCACAGCTACCTACGGTGGCCCAAGTATCTACCATGGTTCCCTCGTCTACATAAGCGCCAATATTAACATAGGAAGGCATTAGGATAACACCTTTGGAAATATAAGCACCATAACGAGCAACGGCTGGAGGTACCACCCGTACACCAAGTTCCTGATAACCAGTTTTTAACTTCATTTTATCATGGAATTCAAAAATACCTACTTCGCTGACCTCCATTTGTTGGATAGGAAAGTACATGAGGATAGCCTTTTTCACGGCTTGGTTGACTTGCCATTCGCCATTTGCTAATTTCTCGGCTACACGTATGCGTCCTTTATCTACGTCTTCTACAATTTGTTTGATGAGTGCAATAGCAGATGGTTCTGTCAATTTAGTTCTATCGTTCCAAATCTCTTCTATACTTGAAGTAAAGTCCATGTTAAAGTTAAAGTTTAATATAAATTATTTAAGTTATTGATTATTAATCGTTTAGAGTTTTTAACAAAAGGATATTTTGATAAAGCATTCTAACAAAAATCCAACTCTTCGAACTGGATTAAGCTTACAAATATACGAAAATATAGTACGAGTCAAGGCCATCCCATCAAATGAATACGGAGAGAAACAAAATGAATGAAGATAAGTAGTCGACAGATATATACTGGGATTCAGAGGAGCAATCAGGAGCAAAAGATAGTGAGTAAGTAAAATTAAAAGACCCCTACCCTACATTCAAAGAAAGTCATAGACCTAATTAGTATTTAATATAATAAAAGAAGAATAATTACTAATTATATTAGCAATTATTCTAAATTACTAAAGGAAAATGCTAAACATATTAGTTAGTATACTAATATTGATTCTTTCTTTGGATCTATTCCCTTCCTTATCAAATTGTGTTTTTCCTCGTTATATCGGCTATTTTTTATTAATATTGCCGTCAGAAAACATAATATAACTTCAACATGTCAAAAGTAAAAGTTGCAATTAACGGATTCGGAAGAATCGGACGCCTGGTTTACCGTCAAATTTATAATATGGACGGAATCGATATAGTAGCCATCAATGATTTGACTAGCCCTTCTGTTTTAGCTCATCTTCTTAAATATGATACAGCTCAAGGACGTTTCGATCAGGATGTAAAGTCTACCGACAATTCCATTATCGTAAATGGTGAAGAAATCAATATCTACGCACAGCGTGACCCCGCTCAAATTCCCTGGGCTAATCACGATGTAGACGTTGTACTTGAATGTACTGGTTTCTTTGCTAGCGAAGAAGGTGCTTCTAAGCATATTACAGCTGGTGCCAAAAAAGTAGTGATCTCTGCTCCTGCTACTGGAAATGTTAAAACTATCGTGTTTAACGTAAACCATAATGAATTAGACGGATCAGAAACCATTATCAGTGGTGCCTCATGTACTACCAACTGCTTGGCACCAATGGCACAAGTATTGGAAGATCAATTTGGTATTGTAAACGGCTTGATGACTACCATCCACGCTTATACCAACGATCAAAATACCCAAGATTCACCTCATGCTAAAGGCGATTTGAGAAGAGCACGTGCTGCGGCTCAAAACATCGTTCCAAACAGTACAGGTGCTGCAAAAGCCATCGGATTGGTACTTCCTTCATTGAAAGGCAAATTGGACGGTTCTGCTCAGCGGGTTCCAACCCTTACAGGATCTCTTACCGAGCTTACTGTAATTCTTGGTAAAGAAACTACTGTAGAGGAAGTGAATGCAGCTATGAAGGCCGCAGCCAATGAAAGCTATGGCTACACAGAGGATCAAATCGTAAGCAGCGATATTATCGGAATTAGCTATGGTTCTCTATTCGACGCTACCCAAACTCGCGTTCAAAATGTAGGCGGAACTCAATTGGTTCGTACGGTTAGCTGGTATGACAATGAAATGTCCTACGTTTCACAGCTTGTACGTACCGTACATTACTTCGCTACCTTGATCAAATAAGTAAGCGATAAACCTAAAAAGGGGGTTCATTATAAATGAACCCCCTTTTTTTATTCCGAACCTTGGGCTTGGCGCTATAATCTAAGACACTCAATAAACTTGATGGTGTAGCCTTTCGAGACGAATATTTTCTCATAATGGGTTTTTACACCATGATGTTTCTCCAAGAGAGGACTACTATAGAGGTCGTCGGTATAATCCAATATTTTGAACTGCGAATCCTCCGAAATCATTTCCAAGGCATAATGATACAGAAAGTCACTATCCGTTTTTAAACAAAAAGAACCTCCAGCCTTTAAATAATAGGCATACTGCTTCAAAAAATTGGGATTAGCCAGACGTTTGGGTTCATCTCGGTCTCTTACCTGAGGATCTGGATGTACCAACCATATTTCATCCACTTCTCCTTTTTCGAAAAACTCGTCGGCATACTGTATTCCAGCCCTCAAGAAAGCAACGTTAGACAGGGACGCTTCTACGGCCGTCCTGCTTCCTCTGGCGATACGATCCCCTTTAATGTCCATACCAATGAAGTTCTTGTCGGGAAACTTTTGGGCTAAACCTACCGTATACTCCCCTTTTCCACAGGCTAACTCCACCACTAGGGGATTATCATTTTGAAAATAAGCGGTATTCCATTTACCTTTTACTTCTGTATACAAGGGTTTCCCGGCTTGTATAATGTTTTCTGCATTATCACAATATTCATAATGCATCATCTTTCTTCTGGGCATTGAATTCTATCTATTATAATTCTATTAAATCAGCTACAACAAATGTACTTCCTCCTACAAAAATGGTATCCGTAGGCTCACTATCCCTTCGGGCTGCTTCCAAGGCTTGGTTAACGTCTGCGAATACCGTCCCTTTTAACCCTCTTTTATATGCTTTATCGGCCAACGCTTCGGCTGATAAAGCTCTGGCGTTTTGTGGTTGGCAAAAGTAATAAACCCCATCTGAGGGAAATAACCCCAACACCCCATCGATATCCTTGTCGGAGACGAAACCTATAACCAGGCGCTTATTACTAGATGGCAACGATATAAATTGCCCTAAGGCCAGAGACAGTCCGGCATAATTATGGCCTGTATCGCAATAAGTGGTAGGACAGCTACCCAGCCGATGCCACCGGCCCTTTAGGCCTGTTATCTCCCCAACCGACCCCAAAGCATCTCTAATATGCGCTGCGGTAAGTGTAAACCCTTTTTGCCTCAATATGGAACTGCTAACGAGCACCCCTCCTAGATTCTTTGCCTGATAATGGCCCATCAAATCCAAATAAAACTCCCCAGCCAATTCCTCGTCGTAGTCATTCTTAACCACCTTCACTAACAACCGATCCGAAAGCATCTCAGGATCGTCCGTTTCAATCAGACCGTCGGCATAAACAATAGGGGCCGAAAGGGCCTCACTATAGGCATTAAAAACGGGAGCGGTTTCAGGATCGTACTCACTAATGACGACCTCCGTATTGGCCTTGATGATCCCAGCCTTTTCGGCAGCAATTTTGGGACGTGTATCGCCCAAAAACTGGACATGGTCGAGACTTACGTTGGTAATTAAGGACAGAATAGGCTTCACAATGTTGGTACTATCGAGCCTTCCACCCATTCCGACCTCGACCACTGCAATATCCACAGCTTCATCTTTGAAGTATTTTAAGGCCAGTGCCACCGTCAATTCGAAAAACGATGGGGAAAGGTTATCGATGTTAGTTATCTGATCACTGACAAACTTCGCTACATAGCCTTCCGACACCGCTATACCGTCGACGCGAATCCGTTCTGTAAACGACTTAAGGTGCGGAGAGGTATATAGTCCAACCCTATAACCTGCCTTTTGAAGAATTGCCGCCAACATATGAGAACTGCTCCCTTTGCCATTGGTTCCCCCAACATGTACTATAGGAAAAAAATCCTGGGGATTACCCAGGATCTCACATAAGGCTATTGTGGTTTCCAGGCCTGGCTTAAACGCCCTGCCACCAACATTTTGAAATACAGGCAGTCTACTGTAAAGATAATCGACCGCCTCTTGATATTGCATATACTATCGAGACCTAATTTTAAAGGTTATAGTCCCCACCGACTCGTCAGGAACGTTGGAAGACTTTGGAATAAATGTAAGTTCACGTACGGCATTCTTATATTGGTTCACTACCGCATAATCGGTTACCGTAGTACTCTGGGTAATGATACTCCTAATTCTTCCATTTTTATCTACTGTGATTTTGAAGGTGATATCGCCAGTGGCATCCGATTGGTCATTGACCTCAGGCTTCCGCGACCAGCTCCATCCCGAAAGTGAAAGACCAACGGCCGTTCCACCACCACCACCAGCACCTTTATAGGTCTTGGCAAACAAACTACCCGTCTTAACTCCTTTGTCACCTACGCCGTCGGCATCGTCGCCGTTATTATTGCCTCCTACGCCGGCTTTGGTACCATTGGTTCCATTGCTCCCCCCCTTACTGCCTGAAGACTTGAACAAAGCATCCTTATTGACCGTTTTAGTGGGGGTGGTCTTGGCTGCTGGAGTAGACGAATTGGCCGATCCTGTCGAGTTTTTAACCTCCGATTTTTCTGGACTCTCCACCGGACTATCGACTTTCGAAGCGATTACAGGACGCTCAGCAACGGTTTTGGTGGGCTTATTCGACTGTATTTTAGGAGGTGTAGGGGGGCTAGGTTTGGGTGTAGAAACCGCCTTAACCTTTTTAACCTCGGCCGCATCCGCACGCATATTTTCAGCGACCTTCGAATCGCTTGGCTTATTAAATGTCTGTATATCACCCCTTCCTACCGTACTAGTGCCATAGTTGACCTCCACGAAGAGTTCCATAGGTTCGGCCTTCTTCAGATTACTATTAAGTTTAATAAAAAAGAATAACAAGAGCATTCCAAGCGTAATGCCTATGGACATGGCCCATGAAACAGTTATTCTTTGCTTATCTTCTGCTTGTAATGCGAGCATATGACAGTTAAAATTATTGATTGATACACTTCAACGTAAAAATAATACCTTTTATTATAACGGCGAAAAGGGCCTACGGCCCCTTTCTTCCTAGCTTTTGGTCGTACACTAACGTACCTTATAGACCCATCCGGGTTCTCCAATAATCTTTTTCAAGTCCACATTGGCTTTAAGAGCCAATTGTTGATCGTCGAAGCCCTGAACGGCTACCTTGTATTTCGAAGAATATTTATCTACTCCCACGATACAAGCTTCGGTATAGCCCTCCTGCTTCATTCTATCCATCAAAACTTGCGCTTGCTTCCTTCCTTTAAACGCGCCCGCTATCAAATAGTACTTGGGTTCCTTTACTTCCACTATCTTCTGAACTTCTATCATCTCCTCCTTTGGCTCAGGCTCCACCACCAGCGAATCCACGACAGCGCTTGCCATAGCCTCCTCAGGCACTATTTCCATATGGGTTTCAACGGGTGTTGGATCCACTTCCAATGGTTGTGTTACCGCTACAAATGGATTTAGATCACTTTTATTAATCGACCCACCCTCGGCCATCCAAAAGAAACTAAAATAACATAAGAAACCCGCTAACACGGCGGCAGATGCCCATTGATACCATTTTATACTTCCAGAGGTGGTTTCTGTAGACTGCTGTTCGTAAAACGCAACCTCTTCGACCGCTTCCATTGGCGACACCACGGGATTATTCCGTTCCACCAACTTAACGGGAATGGGTTCAAAACCATACCACTCATCTTTAATAAACTGATTTTTGTTCGGTTCAAAAACCAATTTTCCTTCTACATTCTTACCAAATGTACCGACCCCATTTATCTCGGTACTACCAGATTGGGCAATATCGGTCCGCAAGGAGAGTACAAAGGCCTTTATTTTCAAAATTGCCTCTTGATGGGTGATCGACTCTTTACGAGAAAGATAGTTGGCCAAAAAGCCGTCGTCTTGACTCACAAATTCATTGAAGGATAACTTCCTAGTGGAGGGTACAAATTTACCCTTGGCTGTATCGAAATAAGCCAAAACCTCATGACTCAGTAGTGCCCCAAAACCGGGTATCACCAAGAATTCATGTTCTTTAACCAAGCTATTGATCATCGCTTCCATGTGTGCCATACCGATTTATTGTGTTGATGTTAACACGAAGTTAAAAAGAAAAGGACAATCCACCAATAAAGTTTAATCCCTGCTGTGGATAATACTGATATCTCTGATACTGTTTCCCCAGAACGTTATTGATGGCTACAAAAGCTGAAAAGTTTTGGGTTAATAGGTAGTCTATCTTCAGATTAAGGTCAGCGACTACCGGAAGCTTTTGAACTTGGCCACTTTGGAAATTCTTGGCTTTCATTCCTTTCAACACATAGAAATCGGAGGTAATAAACAATTTCTTACTAATCGACAGGGCATTAAACCAATTGACGGTGAGGTCGGGACGGTGCCAGGCTTGCTCAGTCTGATCCATTTTATAGTCGAAAAAATTGACTTTAAGAGAGGTTTTAAACAGATCATTGAAATTATATCCCGCCTGTGCCGATAAGGTAAGCACCTTGGTTTTACCGGGATCGTATATAATCGAAAACTTGGATGTGTCGGCCAGAGAGTTATTAAAATTATAAAAATTACGATACTGAGCGAATGAAACCTTACCCTCATAATTGAATCCTTGCGGGTCTTCTCCCTTCACACCGGCACTAAGGTCGTAGGTTTTTTCGGTATTGACAATCAATACATTAGAACCTAGCCATTGGTTTTCATTCAACATACTTTTTAGCGTGTTACGAACAATGTCTCCATTATAATTGGCAAAAATATGAATTCCTGCTATCGGAGTAACATCGATATTCAGCTTAGGAAAGGCCTTGGTTTTATTGATATCCAACTCACTATCCGTTTCATTAACGGCGTTAAGTCCAAATGTTACTGAAAAAAAATCTGACACATATTTGAAGGTAGGACTCACCCTAAACAGATTCCGATTATAAGTAAGCCGGTCGACCCGCTGTGACACATAAGCATCGGCATTTAAAAGCGCATAAAATGACTCTGAAATAGGCACTGAGGCTTTTAACTGGGTTCCCCAGTCTAGTTCTGAAGCCTTATAATGATCTTTCAGAGAATTTAAGCTGGTCTTGACCGAATAGTCGACGGCCACATCAGCATCCGTGTTTTCGAATCCCAATGAAAAGCCAAATTGATTGATGGTTTGCCTTAAACTATCCCGATTGACCGACTGGCTTTCTGGTTGCGGCTTATATCCATAAAAATAGTAGTTTTTCCGGTCATACTCTAGGCTCCCATCCACCTTATAGCGAGGTTGGATATATTTACCCCCTAGCCGAATATTGGTCATAGCATTGGCCGAATTCTTGCCATCCACGGGTCCAGTACCACTTGAAAGTTGTTTCAATTGGGCAGAAAATGCCAAATCTTCGGTAGGCCTAGCTCCTACAAAGGCCTCTCCTAAGAATCGGCTGTAGTTGCCGGCACCTAGTTTGATGTAATTATTGAGTACCTCGGGGCCGTCTAGGCGTTCTTTATCGTCGGATGACAGCCCTACCGTGGGTGTCAACTTTGGGGAGGCTATCGATATATTGGGGTCGATTAACTCGTAGCCTACCTTGGTCTTCTTTTGATCGGCCGATACGGGCTGTACTTTATCGAATAGTCGGTTGGCTGTACCAAACTCGATACTTTTCTCTTTGATAATTTCATAGGTCTGACTTTCTATTTCCCCCCTTTGTGCCTTGGCTTGTAGCATGGTCATACCCAGGGTCAACATAACCAATCCAGCACGTTCTATATTGATGTTCATGAGTCTAATTTTCATTTGATACGGTTCCCGTTAAAAAATAGGGTAAAACTTATTTTAACTGACTAAGCTTGCTCTTTGCCAAGGTTACAGCATCTTCATCATCACTATTGTCGATGATAGACACCAAGGTGGCCCTTGCCTGAGCTACATCGTTCATACCCACATATACATCGGCCAGTAGGATAAACGATCGTACGCGCCAGTAGTCATAGCCTTCATAGGATTTCCCTAATTCGATGATCGCCTTTTCGGCATCGGCATATTTCTTGTTTTTATAGAGAATCATAGCCGACCAGTAGCTAGCTTCGGCGCCAAACTCATCTTTAGAACTTGCCATGATCTTCTTAAATTCTTCCTGGGCTTTTGTAAGATCCCCTTTGTCCATCGGCACTTTCCCCATATAAATCTGGGCTTTGCCTAGGCTACCAGGAACTATATTACCGACATTGACGATCTCCCTCGCAAAATACAGGGTAGAGTCATAATTCTTTAGAGTATAATAATTGTCCATCAGACCGGTCCACGCCTGCACCTGCTCCTTCTTGCTCTCTGCATTCTTAAGAAAAGTACGGAAATTGGCAACGGCATTATTATAATTGCCACGTCCAATCTCCAACTCCGCCGAACGCTGTGCAGCAGCGGCAATAAAGGTAGAACGATTGTCCTGAACTACTTTTCTGAAATACTCCAGGGCTTGATCGATTTGCCCCATTTTATCATAAGAACTACCTATAAAATACCGGGCATCGTACTGATGCTTACTATTGGGGTAGCTATCCAAAAATCCTTTCAGGGAGGTGATGGCATTTTCATATTTCTGTGCGTAGTACAAATTGCGCACATTGTCAAATTCTACCTCCTCCAATTTGGAGTTCCCGGGGTTGTTTTTACGAACAACCGCCAATACCTGATTAAACTCTTCGGGGCGTCCTACCGCCGAATAGCTTTCCTGGATTCCCTCCAGCGCGCTGCTAGAAGATGGTGAATCAGGGTATTCGGCCAATATTTTTTTGAAGTCTACAATGGCCTGCTCATATACCTGAAGGTTATAATAAGACTGAGCTCTTTTAAGTAAGGCTGCAGGAATCAAGAAACTCTTGGGCTTTTCGTTGATCATCCGCGTATAGCCTTTCACTGCTGCAGAATAACTCTGGTTCTGGAAATCGATATCCGCTATCTGAAAATAAGCATCATCCAAATAACGCGAACCAGGAAATTGGCTGATCAACAATTCGAACTGACGGCGCGCTTCCTGTTCCCTTTTCATATACACAAAGGCACGGGCCTTCTGAAACATCGCATAATCCTTGTCGCTTTTCCCTCTTACCGCCACTTGCTCATAGGTATTTATGGCCTCGTCGTAGTTTTTGGCGGCCAAATAACAGTCCGCCAGACGGGTATGCGCATCTTCGATTACCGAACCAACTATTCCCTCGGTGTTGGCCACGAAGTCTTTAAAATAAGGTAAGGCTTGGCTGTACTTCTTCTGGTTATAATACACATAACCCAGGGCATACAGACTCTTCCTTGCATAAATACCAGCCTTAGGATTTTTGGCTATCATATTGTACTGGCGTACCGCATCGTCTATCTTTTTTAAACCGTAGGTCGACTCTGCCTTATAATAACTAGCGGCAATATAAAGTTCTTCGTCGATAGGATACTGAATCGATTTGTCGAAAAAGGCAATCGCATTCGAAAACCGCTCTTGGTTAAACTCGGCCACTCCCTGGTTGTAAGTGAGCCGTTGATACGTCCCATTTATTTTAGCATTTCGCTTTGCTAAACCCTCAATGTACTTTATAGCACCAGCGTTATTACTGGCGTTGGTATAGCCTTCGGCCACCAACTCTGTCGCTTCTTCCCGATGCTTACTGTCTGGATAAGCCGCCAAGTATTCATTGAACTCCCTAATGGCGTCGTTATTGTTTCCCATATCCAACTGTACCTTGGCATGGTTATAAGCCGACTCTTCCTGCACCGTAAGGTTATGATTCAGGTTGGCTGCATTCCCAAAGGACGTTAAAGCATAACTTAAATTAGACGTCTTTAAATAACTGATTCCCAGTAGATATGAAGAGTACTGCGAAATAGAATCCTTCCCGTTTCCAAGACTTTTCAGGGCGGTTATAGAAGCATCGTACTTCCCTGTTCTGAAGAGTGAGTGACCATAATGGAGTGCCACTGAAGGGAGAATTTGTCCAGGTTTCATCCTTTTGTATCGCTCATAAGCGCTCACGGCCTTTTCATACTCTCCTTTTTCGTAATAGACCTCGGCTACATAAAGGGCTACGTCGTCGAGTTTAGTATTTCCTTTCTGGTTTGCTAAAACCCTTTCCCCATATTTTAAAAGTTCATCATAATTCTTTTGTTGATATAAGGAGGAAATAATCCAGTTAGGCGCTTCATCCTTATAATAAGGATGATTTTCTACCCGAAGAAAGTCACTATAGGCCTCCTGAAAGTTATTCTTTTGGTAATTGATTACTCCAGCGTAAAACGAAGCGTCGCCGGCATTTTCAAAGTCCGTTACATTTTTCAACTGATTGAAAAGCGGCAATGCCTGATCGACCTGCTGAGTATTATAATAAGCCATGGCCAATTGATAAGTGCTAGACAACTTCTTACCGGAGTTGCCAGCAGAAGTTACCGCCTTTTCTAAATAAGAGATGGCCTTCTCATAATTCCCCGCCTGGTAATAGTAGTTACCCAAATCGGAATATATTTGCTGTGCCTTCGGATGTTCTGCATGATTTTTTACGAAACGATCGACCTGAACCTCCGCCTCCGGATAATTAAGATACAAGCCTGTTACCGCAAAATAGTACTCAGCAGTAACCTTATTATAATCCCCTGTACTTAACAGCTTATCTTGGGTCGATAAAAACTCCCCAAATTCTTGTCTTGCGGCTATAAAGTTAGATTTTTCATAATACTCCAGACCATTCCGAAAATGTGCTTCAGGCTCTGTTAGGCTTAGGGTATTTTGAGCTACCAGTGGACTAGCCCCAGCACATAATAAAACACCGAGCGTATAGGCACCTTTATTTTTCTGCATCATATTGGGGCGCAATTTATTTTGAGCTTTTTTACGGTTTATTGACATATATATATGAAAGTCGAGTTATTAAGGGCCTTACCCTCTTTTTTTCTTGCTATTTAACGTTAAGGGCACCAAATGCGTATATTTTATATTCAATGCAGCATATTCCATTAAAATAATATCTCATTTCGTTTTAATGATAACTGAAAATCGTGGTGCATGGAGTCGAACTTCTCCGTGATGGCTTCTATAAAAGGATCGTCTACCACGGTTTCTATTTCCTCCGGACCCGATACTTCATATTGCTCAATTTTGTAAGTTTGTTCATACAAACCCGATTCTACCTTTATAATGTACTTATTGTTCCATTGATATAGGCCAATTTTGTAACGGTTATTGGGAATATCTTTTATATGTCGCATTTATTCATCTATTTATAGTCCTACTGAATGTTCAAATTTAACGGAAGCGTATATTTTACGCTACTTATAATACTAATTAATTTACAGCTCACCGGCTGTAGTTCCCAAAGCAAAAAGGATGCCTCCGATTTCTTTTTGAAAGCTAACGCCGCTTTGGCCAAAAATAATTACGAAGAAGCCTTAAAATGGTATGACGAGGCCATCGCTAAAAATGAGGATTTTTCAGATGCCTATTTAAACAAAGGCATTGTACTTACCAAACTTCATCGTACCGAATTGGCCTATGAATGTCTGACCACGGCCTTAGCCAAGGACCCTACCCTCTTGCAAGCCCATATGGCACGCGCAGAGGTGGCCTTGTTATTAGGTAAAATACAAATCGCACAAGAGGACCTTTCATCCATAAAAACCGCCTACCAGGATTCCAGTCATTACTATCTGGTAAGTGGGAATCTGCTCACCCAACAGGGGCAGCCTGGACAGGCTTTAACAGCGTACGACCGAGCCATTCAGCTGGCTTCTGACCATGTAGAGGCATATGTAAACAGAGGTTATTTATATTATCATGAAAACAATCTTAAACTAGCTGAACAAGATTTTCTACAGGCCCTAAAAATTAACCCCACTCAAACGGAGGCGTTAAACAACTTAGGGCTCATCGCCACTCAAAACCAACAATACCCATTAGCACAGGGCTATTTCGACAGGGCCTTACAACTGAAACCAAACGATGCCTATTCCCTAAATAACCTAGGATATGTGCTCCTACAATTGAATGAGAATGAGCAAGCCCTCAAAAATATTCAAAAATCCATTACCATCCTGCCTACAAACGGCTATGCGCATAGGAATCTGGGGCTTTATTATGCCCAACAATCCGACTGGGCTAAGGCCATAACAGCCTTTCAAAAAGCGATAGAGATAGCCGATCCGGTCGATGGGCTCTATGCAGCAGCAGGAATGGCCTATTTTAAATCGGGTCAAGCAGCTACAGCCTGTAAGCTTTGGACTCAGGGCCAATTATTAAAAGACTCCACCGCCATCCAATACTTACAAGCACATTGCAAGTAGTAGCCTCCCGCCCACGGTCCACCCGGCTCATCCCCTATTACAAATGGGCTTTTAAAAAAGCCTTTAGGCCCTTCCAGGCGGCCTGATTATCTTCTGTAACGGTTTGTACTTCTAATATGACGCAGGTGGTCGCTTTGGCTAACAAATCGACCCCGCGTTGTAAGTCGTCAATGGTGGTAACAGGAATATACGGTACGCCGGCATCCTGAGCCGTATGTTGGGCTGTTAGGCTATGGGCAGTCCTAAAGAACTCCTTGTTTTCGGGCAACTTTGCCGGGCCATCTATCATGGTAAATATGTCCCCACCGCCATTATTCAGGATAATAATTTTAAGGTTTTCGGGCAGGTGCTGGACAAGAAGACCATTGCGATCGTAAAAAAAGGATATATCCCCTATAATCAGATAGACCGGCATGGCCACTGCCAAGGCGGCCCCAATGGCCGTACTCATACAACCATCTATCCCACTGGTACCCCTGTTGGCATATACAACCACATTTTCAGGGTGTGGGAGCTGCAATACATTGGCATACCTGACCGACATACTGTTGCCCAGCTGAAGCTGGTAGGGCCCATGTAGGCGTTTAAAAATAAAATCTAACGCCGATAAATCGGTTAATGATGATAGCTTCTGAATATATCGATCCAGTAAGATGGACGATTTAAGGTCAAACTCTTCCCAGAGTGCATAATAGGCTTCCCTACTATCGGCCTCGTTATTCTCTACAAAGTTTTGAAAATCTATTTTCTCATACAGGGTATCGAAAAAATAACCAGGCGATACTGGAATGATCTCCGTCACGGAACGCAAGGGGTCGGCCAATATGCCATCGGGGCTAATATGCCAGTGCACCGTAGCTGGGTTATTTCTAAGAAATAGCTTAAGTTCCTTCGAAATAAAAGACATACCAGCCGTGATAAGCAGCTCCGGCTGAAGCCGATCATCGGTTTGGGCGCCTAAAAACAAATCATGATGCCTAATTACATATTCTGGCAGGTCTACATTCGAAATTACATCAGCCACAACGGGTATGGCCAGGTCCTCGGCCAAGTTCGACAGTGAATTCCAATAGGCATCATTCCATGGGAGTTGGCCTATGGCTATCAATATTTTGTCATAACTATCCCAGGTATCCAATAAGCTATGCCAATGGGTGGTACTCAGCTGGGGTACGGCATCCGTTTTGGCGATGGCCCGCACCGTGGCGCTTTTTCTCCATACATCCGTTTCGGTAGGATAAAAGGGCTCTCTGATGGGGATATTAATATGCACGGGTCCTAGGGGAACCGCAGTAGCCAACAGATAGGCCTCGTTTGCCACTCTGTTGCTATGCCAAAGGGCATCAGCGTGCCGATCGTCCACCACGATCTCGAAGCTACTTTTGACATGCTTCCCAAAGATTCCCGACTGAAAAATCGTTTGGCCGTCGTATTGGTGAATCCACTCCGCCGGGCGATCGGCCGACAGCACCAATAAAGGCACCTGTTGGAAGAAAGCTTCTACAACAGAAGGTGCAAAATTATAAACGGCACTTCCTGAAGTACACACCAGTACTGTTGGCTGACGAGCCTGCTGGGCGATGCCCAATGCGATAAAACCCGCAGAGCGTTCGTCCATAACGGCTTGTACCTGAAAGCCTCCATGCCGGATAAAAGCCAGGCTGATGGCAGCACTACGAGAGCCTGGTGAGAGTACCACATGACGTACTCCTTGCAGGAAAAGCAATTCGGCTAAGTCTATAAGGGGTTGTATTACGGCCATTTTATTAATTTAAGACAAAAAAGGCCTCTTGCGAGGCCTTTAATTTCATTAGGAAATCATACTGGGTGTTAGCCCAAATAAGTTTTCAACGCTTTACTTCTAGACACATGCCGCAATCTACGAATCGCTTTTTCTTTGATCTGGCGTACCCGCTCGCGGGTCAAGTTAAACTTCTCGCCTATTTCTTCCAGGGTCATGGCATGCTCTCCATTCAATCCAAAATACAAGGCTATTACATCGGCTTCCCGTTGGGTAAGCGTACATAATGCCCTTTGTACCTCCTTGCGTAGAGATTCATTCACAAGACCGGAATCAGGCTTATCTTCCAGGTCATTTTCTAAAACATCTAAGAGGCTATTTTCCTCCCCTTGAACGAATGGAGCATCCATCGAGACGTGTCTACCAGATATTTTCATGGTATCGACTACCTCCGATGAAGTGATCTCCAATACCTCCGCTAACTCTTCTGGAGAAGGCTCTCTTTCGAAACGTTGCTCCAGTTCTGAAAAAGTTTTAGAGATTTTATTTAGAGAACCAACCCGGTTAAGTGGCAAGCGAACAATACGAGATTGCTCAGCCAAAGCCTGAAGGATCGATTGGCGTATCCACCATACGGCATAGGAAATAAACTTGAAACCACGAGTTTCGTCGAAGCGTTGAGCTGCTTTAATCAAGCCAAGATTTCCTTCATTGATCAAGTCACCTAGGGACAATCCTTGGTTTTGGTACTGCTTTGCAACAGACACCACGAAACGCAAGTTTGCTTTTGTAAGTCTTTCAAGAGCAAGCTGATCTCCGTCCCTGATTTTTTGAGCCAATGTCACTTCCTCGTCCGGCGTTAACAAATCAACCTTCCCGATTTCCTGTAAATACTTGTCTAAAGACTGACTTTCACGGTTGGTTATTTGTTTACTGATCTTTAGCTGTCTCATCTATAATCCTATATTAAATATGTTTGTTTAATGACATTAAAAAATGCCCTCTACACAAAAACAACGTTTTAGGCGTTTTTGTTCTCTGGCTTAGGAAGTAATACTTTACGAGACAAGCGATATTTACCTGTTTTCTTGTCAACCTCCACCAATTTCACCTGTATATCCTCTCCTACCTCAAGTACTCCGTCCATTTTCTCCAGACGTTCCCACTTAATTTCAGAAATATGCAACAAACCGTCTTTGCCAGGAAGGAATTCAACGAATGCACCGAAAGGCATTATTGACTTCACCTTACCGGTATAAAGCTCCCCAATTTCCGGTACCAAAATGATTCCTTTAATACGGGCAACGGCCTTGTCCATGGCGGCTTTATCGGCCGAGAAAATGCTTACAAATCCGGCTCCATCTTTCTCTTCAATGGATACGGTAGCACCAGACTCCTTCTGAATATCTTGAACTACTTTACCTCCAGGTCCAATTACAGCACCGATCATCTCCCGGTCGATTTTTATTACGACGGCACGAGGGGTATGAGGTTTCAGATCTGCACGACTTTCTTTTAGGGTTTTATTCATTTCCCCCAAAATATGCAGCCTACCGGCTTTAGCTTGCAACAACGCTTCCGTCAAAACATCGAAAGAAAGGCCATTCACCTTCATATCCATTTGACAAGCTGTAATTCCTTTCTCAGTACCAGTTACCTTGAAATCCATATCTCCCAGATGATCTTCATCACCAAGGATATCCGACAACACGGCATATTGACCCGTCTTCTCATCGGAGATCAACCCCATGGCGATACCTGACACAGGAGCCTTAATTTTCAATCCTGAATCCATCAATGCCAATGAACCCGCACAAACGGTAGCCATAGATGAAGATCCATTAGATTCCAAAATATCGGAAACGATACGGATGGTATACGGATTATCTTCTCCTTGTGGCAATACTTTCTTCAAAGCACGCAAGGCTAGGTTACCATGTCCTACTTCCCTACGACCCGGTCCACGGTTAGGCTTCACCTCTCCTGTCGAAAATCCAGGGAAGTTGTAATGAAGCATGAACTTGCTATAGCCGTATTTCATGGGGGTATCGACAATCTGCTCATCGTTTTTGGTTCCCAAGGTTACCGTAGTAAGCGACTGCGTCTCTCCTCTTGTAAACAAGGCTGATCCATGAGCGTTGGGTAAGAAATCGACCTCAGAGGCAATCGGACGAACTTGGTCCAACTTACGACCGTCCAAACGTTTCCGTTCATCGAGTACCAACCTACGAGAAGCTTCCCATACTAGATCGTTAAAATATCTTTTGGCAAGAGCGGCATTGAACTCTTCTTCTTCGGCAACACCTGCCATAAACTCCTCCCACACGGCTTTAAAACCGTCTTTTCTCACTTGCTTATTATTGGACTCTAGTCCAGCAACCTTATAGATGGCGTCGTAGCATGCAGCACGCAACCGAGCCTCTAGGTCTTCGTCGGATTCGTCACCTACGTATTCACGCTTTTCAGTCTTCCCTACGGCTATTTCAAATTCTTGGATAGCGGCGCATTGTACCTTAATGGCCTCATGGGCTACTTGTAAGGCTTCAATAATTTCTTCTTCCGAAACTTCGTCCATCTCCCCTTCTACCATGGCGATGTCGTTCAGAGTGGCACCTACCATGAGGTCTAAGGTAGCCGACTCCAACTGAGCATAGGTTGGGTTAATGATCAACTGTCCGTCTACTTTCGCTACGCGAACTTCCGATACGGGCCCATTGAAAGGGATATCTGAAGCGGCAAGGGCAGCAGATGCGGCCAAAGCGGCTAATGCGTCGGGAACCGCTTCTTCATCGGCAGAAAGTAAAACGATGTTTACTTGAGTCTCCGCATGATAATCGTCGGGGAATAGAGGACGTAATACCCTATCGACCAACCGACATACCAACACTTCGTGGTCGGAAAGCTTCCCTTCTCTACGCTGAAAACTACCAGGAATACGACCCGCAGAGGCAAATTTCTCTTGATAGTCGACCGATAACGGTAAAAAATCGAGTCCTTCCTTAATTTCTTTATTGGCCACTACGGTGGCTAAGAGCATGGTTTTTCCCAAACGAACCACTACGGATCCGTCGGCTTGCTTCGCTAATTTTCCCGTTTCGATCGTAATCTCCCTGCCATCTGGTAAGGGTATAGTCTTAGTAACTATATTGAAAAGCATAGAATGTTTGATATTTGTGTAGCTTATTAAACGCCAGTTTGACGTTTTAATTATTTCTAGATAAAATCCGCAAAAAATCAGGGAACTTTACTAATACTAAAGTTCCCTGATTTTACCTTACTTACGAATATTCAATTCGGCAATAATCGCACGGTAGCGATTAATGTCATTTTTGTAAAGATAATCCAACAATCTTCTACGCTTACCTACCATCTTCAGTAGACCTAGCCTTGTATCGTTATCTTTTTTATGCGTTTTCAAGTGCTCGTTCAAATAATTGATACGATACGTGAATAGCGCAATTTGTGATTCGGCAGATCCCGTATCGGCACCTTCCTTTTTAAAACCTTTAGCCTCGAAGATCTCTCTCTTCTTTTCCGCGGTCAAATACATGATTCTAACAACAGATTAAATAAATAATAAAAATTCAGCTCCTTGCTGAAATAAGTTTGCAAAAGTACGATTTATTTTCTAAAAAATGAAATTAATGGTGCCTTATGATTGAATAAGCGTGGTTTTCTGAAATCTACTTGCTATTTTGCCCTTTATCTTTTTGATCACCATCTGATAATTGTCTTTTTCGAAGAGTCGGGAGTCGCTCCTTGCCCGGTCTACAAAGTACAAACCAACCACTAGCAATATAGAGTTGGCCAACCAAGCTCCTACTGCCACCTCCAAAAGACCGTCTTTAACAAACTTATCTCCCTGAATGGTGAGCACATAAAGGAGGATGAAAAATATAATCGAGACCAATACAGGTACTCCAAACCCTCCCTTTTTGATAATGGCTCCCAATGGTGCTCCTATCAAAAACATAATTAAGCAAGAAATTGCCTGAGTATACTTATGATGAATCTCTAATTTGTATTTATTAGCATCTTTTAGTTGCCCTTGTAAGTAACTATAGTTCGATTCGGCATAACTCCCCATGCTGGTAGCAGCCGAATGAGCGTTCTTGACGATTTCTACCTTCATCGAATCCTTTACCGAAACCTGTAACAACGAGTCTATCCATTTTCCCTTTTCGATGGGCACCTTGGAGGGCTGCCGGTACTGATAGGTAAAATAATTGCGGCTATTGGGCACCAAATTTTGAGTACCCTGCTTGTAAACCCCTCCCAAAGAATCGGCCGATTTACTCAGATCGGCAATATTCTTCATAAACTCATGATATTTGAACTGATCCTCATTGGTACGCTTAACCCCGAAGGAAGCCAGACTCTCTACGAGTTTATAATGCTTAAATGAATTTCGCTGGAAGTTGGATGGTCTGGTCTCATTGGTCGCTGTCGAAACATAGGAGGTGTTCCGGTTGGTGTTATTGACCAGATCGTTGTACATGGTACCGTTATAGAGCTCTATAACCAGATACCCATTATTATGGATGGAGTACATCCGACCCGAATCTGCCAGGATAATCTGCGTGTTACCCACTTCATAAGCGCGTTGATCGTGCTTGTAGATCACCATACCGATCAATTTACCATTATCGAGTTTTTTATCGACCTTGATACTATAGCCCGGTAAATCGTTATAAAATATACCCTCCTTAATTTTTAGGGTGGCTTTCGCCGTTTTAATATCGTACAACAGGCTGTAGCCCTTTAGGTTAGCCCAGGGCGAAATCCTATCGTTAAAAAAAAACGAAAATATACTGATGCCCACCGCCACAATAAAAAGCGGAAGCATCGCCCTGGTTACTGAAATTCCCGCGCTTTTAATGGCCGTTAGTTCGAAGAACTCCCCCAAATTACCAAAGGCCATCAGCGACGACAGGAGCATGGCCAAAGGCAAGGCAGTTGGAACAGTTATTAGGCTAAAGTAAAAGAACAGTTGGGCATAATCCATGAACCCCAAGTCCTTTGAGACAAAATCGTCAATATAAAAGATCATGATTTTCATTAAGAAAATAAAAACCACGACCGACATGGTAATCACAAAAGGACCCCAAAATGATTTTAGGATAAGCTTGTCCAGCTTTTTCATCAACTTCCTACTATTTCTTTTAAAGATTCTAAAAAGCCATTCCAGATAAACTCCATCTCTTCGGTATCCTTGTTTGATGAATATTCTACCACTCTTAGGAAGGTCGTTTGGGTTAACTCACTTACCTCTAATTTTAGTTCCACAAAGTTATTATCCAAATTGTCTTCGCTCGTATCCAGGAACTCAAAATGAACGGATTTATTGACCCGGATCCCCGTCAGTTGCGCCCGATGACTATCCCCATCCCATTCAAAATCAAATATTTGATCGGGCAAGATGGTCACCTTCTCGGCGAACCATTGCTCCAGCCCTGATGGGGTAGATATATAAGGAAATAATACTTTCGGTGAGGAACGAAGCTCGAATTCAGCAACAAATTTATATTTTTCCATATCTGCAACAGCGTAAAATTGTTTAAGAATGCATGCCTAAGCACCTTATTGGGCTTAGAAAGTTGTAATATAGCATAAAATCAATATATAAATGCCTGTTTGCCAAAAGCATTGAAAAAAATTTCAATTTTTTTTGAAAAATTTAATTTACCACACTTGCTTTTCGAAATATTTCCCTCTACTTTTGCACCACGAAAACGGCGGGGTAGCTCAGATGGTTAGAGCGCAGGATTCATAACCCTGAGGTCGGCAGTTCGATTCTGCTCCCCGCTACAGACTTCCAAAAGACACTTCAAAAGAGGTGTCTTTTTTCGTTTTTGCCGACTTTAACGGGATCAAGTCAAAAAATTGTGGAGTTGAATATTTACAGTCGTCGGGATAGGAATTCAAGCATTTTCAAACATGAGCTTCACCTATAAAATGGCATGATCCTCAAATCACCAGGATACCTCTCCAGGCTTCATACTATTCTCAAAGAGCTTTGATAGGATTTGGTAGGGTCAGGCATATCCACTCCATATTGGGTATTGATCCCTCTTTGCCCGACCGCCATTGCCTCGTCTCCAATATAAAGCCTTAAAAAGAATTATATTTTAAAAAATAGAGTTTAAACTATCAATCAACCTTACTTAAACTCCCGATGCGTTTATTACTACAATATTTAAGCCGATATAAGGGTCTCATATTACTGGCCCTTGCACTGGCCGCAATCAACCAGGTATTTAGTTTGTTAAACCCTTATATTTTAGGGAATTACCTAATCGACCCTTACGCCAACCGGGCCGAATATTATAGAACCAACGCATTGGATAACGCCTTTTTTAAAGGAATTACCATCGGCTTGCTCATGATCATCGGGACGGCCATGATATCCCGAATAGCCAAGGCCTTCCAGGACTATGTGGTCAATGTGGTGATTCAACAGTTTGGGGCTAATCTTTACACTGACGGCCTCAAACACGCCCTGCGCCTCCCCTTTCAGGATTTTGAAGATCAAAGAAGTGGCGAAACGCTTTCTATTTTGCAGAAAGTAAGAGCCGATTGCGAAAAGTTTATCACCAGCTTTGTCAACGTACTATTCGCCACATTGGTAGGCATCGTGTTCGTGGTCATAGTCGCCTTTAAGCTAAGCCCTATCCTTCCGCTGATCTACCTGGTAGGGGCCGTAGTTTTGTCATTTCTTACCAGTTACTTAAGTCGTAGGATCAAGACCATCCAAAAAAATATTGTGGGGGAAACCACCGCTTTAGCGGGCTCTACCACCGAATCGCTACGTAATATCGAGCTAGTCAAAAGCCTGGGGCTTACTAGTCAAGAAATCAGTCGGCTCAACACCACGACATTCAAAATATTGAAGCTAGAACTTAAAAAAGTAAAAAGCATTCGATCTATCAGTTTTATCCAGGGAACTTTTGTAAACTTTTTACAGCAATGTATCATGTTTGCCTTGCTATTCTTCGTCTTTCGGGACCAAATCACGGTAGGACAAATGATGATGATGCAGTTTTATTCCTTCTTTATATTCGGCCCCTTGCAAGAATTAGGGAATGTAATCCTATCCTATAGAGAGGCGGAAGCTTCTCTTAACAATTTGCAAGTGCTACTGAGCCGACCTATCGAGACCAAGCCCGAAAAACCCATTTCAATTGGCCAAATCGAAGCCTTAGATTTTCGGTCGGTAGGTTTCCAACATCAATCCGCTACCAAACCAGCCCTAGAGGACATCAGTTTCACGGTTAAAAAAGGGGAAACGATCGCTTTTGTAGGGCCGTCAGGATCTGGGAAAACCACGCTGGTGAAGCTCCTCGTAGGCCTCTATGCCCCGGCAAAAGGCAGCATCGAATACAATAAGCACGACGGCCGACTCATTGACTTCGATGAAATCAGAAATAAAATAGGCTTCGTGACTCAAGACACGCAGCTTTTCTCTGGCACAATACGTGAAAACCTTCTTTTTGTAAATCCCGAAGCCACCGATGAACTGATTGGAGAAGTGCTTTTGAAGGCGGCCTGCTATAATCTGTTGGGGCGCGCCGAAAACGGGATACATACCGTCATTGGAGAAGGTGGCCTAAAACTGTCTGGCGGCGAGCGTCAGCGTCTCTCCATAGCCCGAGCCCTACTGAGAAACCCCAACTTGATGATATTTGACGAGGCCACTTCCGCTTTAGACTCACTTACCGAAGAAGAGATTTCTAACACCATTCGAAACATTACCGACCAGCGGCAACATATCACCGTTATGATCGCCCACAGGCTTTCGACGATCATGCACGCCGACAGGATCTATGTGCTGGAGAAGGGTAAGATCATAGAAACAGGCAGCCATCAGGCTCTATTGGAAGAAAAAGGCCTATACTACGCCATGTGGCGCCAACAAATTGGGGAAAGAAAAACGGATAAGGTCCTACAAGACTAACGCCTACCAAGGCCGGAACACTAGTGCAATATTTTGAAGACCAACTCTTTCAAAATCTCCGCCTCGCCCATGGAGCCTCCCTCCACCCCTTTCAAGCGTGCATCCGCTTCCCGAAGATAGCCCATGATATAGGCTATTTTGGGGAGTGGGAAATGCCGGGCCGCTAGCGTATAGTCCTTTACAAAATAAGGATTTACCCCTAGCTGGGTGGCCAAAGCGCGCTCCGATCGATCCTGGCTGGCATATAATAATAATAGCTTCGAAAAGAAACCATAAAGGATGATCAGAATCGGTGCCAGTGGATTGTCTTTGGGATTGCTACAAAAGTGATTGGCAATGCGATTGGCCTTAAGTACATCTCTAACACTCAGGGCCTTCTGAAACTCAAAAACGTTATAGTCCTTACTAATCCCCACGAAGCGTTCGACTACCTCGGCATCGATCCCCTGATCCACCCGCAGGTTGACCTCGATCTTACGAATCTCATTGGAAAGCCGTTTTAGGTCGTTACCAATATTACTCACCAACATTTGTATGGCTTTAGGGCTTATTTTAACACCCTCGGCCACACAAAAGCTGGATACCCAATCGGGAAGTTTGTTATCGTACAATTTCTTGGACTGCATCACGACGCCCGAAGTAGCCATAGCCTTGACAAAGCGCTTGCGCTCGTCGATATTTCCGTGGTGACAAAAAACCAAAACCGTACTCTCCGGGGCATTTTCAGCATATTCGGCTAGTCGCTCCTGACTTTCCTTTTGATCGAGACCAACCAGCTTCTGTGCTTCCTTAACGAGCACCAATTGCAGATCGGCCATAAAAGGAAACCGGCGGGCATTGGAGAGCACCCCCGCCAAATCGGTATCCTTGCCGTAGACCACAAACTGATTGAAACTCCTTTCTGACTCGGGAACAATCTTCTGTTCCAGAATTTCTGCAATACTATCGATATAATAAGGTTCGTCGCCATACAAGAAGTACAGCGGTTTGAATTTTTTGGCTTTTAAATCTTTTAATACGGCGTCAGGCGTTTGGGCCATGGAAGGTCGTCTGGTTTGTTTCTAAAAATGGCAAATTTAGTAATAGCGAAGCGCTATAGCATCCATTGCCGAATAAAATTATCACACATCGATTCTAATTCAGGATAAAAATCCAGGAAGATTTTCTCGTAAAAATCCTCCTGTTCCCTCAGTTCCAGTCCTGCTTCTCGGATTGGGGCGAGATAAGGCAAGCGACGCGACATACGATGAAAGGTGAGATCGATCCCTTCGAAACTGGCATAACTCATGAGCCAATCCTGCCTAATCATATAATCGACCATACTTTCCATCTGGATAGGCACCAGGTCGTGCTGGCTGCGAAAAAGCCGATACATGCTTTGAGAATAATCGGATAATGGCTGACTACTAAACTTATCAAAATGTTTGGCCAAGAAATAATCGAAATAGACGTCGATGATAATACCGGAAATTCTTCCAAACTTTTTGGCCACCTCCCTTTTAGCAACTCTTACCTGGGGATGAGCGTCGGTATAGCTGTCTATAAAGCGATGCAAATGAAGTCCCAAAAGGTAATGATCAGGCCAAGTGGGATACTTCTCCTTCGACACCCGTCCTTTTACGAAGTCACCCACCATATTGCCCATCACCACGTGGGGATCGGATCCTGAGAGTAATAAATGTGCTAAATAGTTCATATTACTGGCAATGTAACAAAATTGCCGTACGTTTGTCATATTGAGACAAAAAGGAATATATTCACTTATTACAACCCAATTATAATCAGGTAAGCAAATGAAAATTGAAAAAAATAGTGTCGTCGCCCTTTCCTACAATTTACAAATCCCCGATTCAGACGGAGAAATGGACCTTGTAGAAGTTGTAACAGAAGAAGAGCCGATGTATTTTATACAAGGAGTAAGCGGACTACCCGAGGGATTTGAAGAGCAGCTAGAGGGATTGGAAGCCGGTGCAGACTTCGAATTCACCGTGTCTCCCGAAGAAGGTTATGGCGATTTCGACCCAGAGGCCGTCGTGGACCTACCTAAGTCGGTATTCGAAATGCCCGATGTAGAGCAAGAGGAATTGCTCCAAATCGGAAATGTCATTCCTATGACCAACGAAGACGGAGAAAGAATGCATGGACAGGTCGTGGAGGTGAAGGAGGATGTTGTGATCATGAACTTCAACCATCCTTTGGCGGGAAAAGAAATGCACTTCCGCGGTAAAGTACTATCCATTAGGGAAGCAACCCAAGAAGAGATCGACCATGGACATGTGCATGGTGAAGGTGGTGTTGACCACGAATAAAAAATAAGGGGAGGCTCCCTCCCCTTATTTTTATCTATTTGGACTTATACTGAAGAACTTCTACGCCGAACCTTTTTAAAAACTCCACGCCTTCCTCAACGGCTATGCCCTTATAGGCGGCATAGGAATGCAGAAAAATCACCTTCTTAATCTTCATGGTATAGATGACCCTAGCACAGGCAATGCAAGGGGCTAAGGTAACAAACAAGGTAGACCCTTCGATGTTCGATCCGTTTTTAACGGCAAACAAAATAGCATTCTGCTCTGCATGCAATGCTAAGGAGCAACTTCCCTTGGCATCTCTAGGGCACCCTACTTCCGGAAACTCTTCGTCACAATTGTGCGTTCCAGCGGGTGGACCATTATAACCTATTGAAATAATTCTTGTATCCTTGGTCAGTACAGCGCCTACCTGGGCTTTGATACAATGTGATTTTAATGCAAGGTTTTGGGCCAGGTCCATGAATATATCGTCGAAATCTGGACGAATCGTTGAAGGCTCTAATGTCATTATGCTATATTGAGGAAAATAAACACGAAATTAAGGAAAGCATGGTTGCTATTCAACTGCAGCGGTCGATTGGTCCAAAATTAATGGTAATCCTACTGGGTGCTCTGATGCCCTATGGGGTATGGGGCCAGTCGCTGCCCAAAGCGCTACGACTCACTCCTCCACGCACTGCCCCTACTTCCTTAGATTATTATATTGTAGCCGTGGAGGACCTGCGCTCTGCACGCAGTCGATCGGTAGGATCTGTGATACATGAGGGAAAACCGCACAACTTACTGGTAGAAAATGCTTTGGAAAAAACTTTATTCGACTATTTCCAGGCAGCCGCTCCCGAACGGAGCCATCAGCAGTGGCCCATATATGTACGGTTGGAGGATTACAACATTCAGGAAAAAAGAATAGCCCCCAATAAAGTGAATGGCGAGGCGAAAATTAAGGTATCCTACTATTGGTACCGCTCCATCCAACCAGTAGCGCTTACCAGTTTCGAAACCAAAGTGGTGTTTTCCAGACCCGAAAGTCAACAATTACACCCGGAAGTGATGCCTAAACTCCTGGACCAGACTGTGGCGCATTTACAGAAATGGATTGATTTGAATAGAGGAAAAAATCCGGCGCTTACCAGGACGATAGCACTTCGATTTAAAAATATAACCGAAAAGGAAAGTAGCGACACCCTCTATTATCAGCACAACCGTCCCTTGGTATGGACCGATTTCAAAGGCAATTCACAAAGGCCACTTAGCCGATATGCTGCAGCCGTGTTTACAAGTTTCTCCTATGAAGGTCATGCCCATGCAGCAGGAGATACGTTGGTACTCGAAATAGGATTGAAGGTATTTATGGTAAAACCGAACTCCTGGGCCAGACAGGAGTCTAAAACTGCCTCCACGCTTCGGCATGAGCAAATACACTTCGACATAACCAAACTAGCGGCCGAAAATTTTAAAAAAAGACTGATGAAGGCCGAGCTAACCATCGAAGATTATGATAGTGAAATACAATACCAGTTTATTGAGGCCTTTAGGCAAATGAATAACGACCAAGAGCGCTACGATGCTGCGACGGCCCATGGTACCATTTCAGGGCAACAGGCCGATTGGGAACGTAAGATCCACAAGGCCATTAACGACTCAGTCCTTTCAAAACCTTAGAGCTCCCTCTGCCAGTTCGTAATAATGTACTCGACGCAAAGCCTCAGCCGATTTACGACGCTTTTCACCTCTTATTTGCCCACCAAGCACATACAACGTGTTAGAATCTGGAAATACAAGGAGGTGAACATTTGGGATCTTGGTTATAATAGCCAAATCGACCCCGTCAATAGTTGACAAATAAGGCCCTAAGTAGATCGTCTTTCCATTCCAGAAGATGAGCCCTCCCTGACCTAATTTTCTAATCTCCGTACTGTCGTCCAATTTCAAATAAATCACCTCATCAATGTTCATTTCCACGACATAGTTATTGAGCAGGTTTTTGAGAAACAGCGTATCGGACCCGTCCTCGTTCGTTTTAAACACCCTTAGCCGATTCCCTCGCTTATACGCGAGTATATCGTGGCCTGGGCTATAAAAAACGACGACTTCCTGAAGCTTAAAGCGCTCCACCGATAACAAACTTGAATATACCGTGGCTAGTACCAGGACTGCCCCAGCCCAGCCAAGGTAATGTCGATGGCCCGAGCTGCTGGCGAGCCACAACAGCAAAAGGACTGAATACAGTAATAGCACCTCCACAATATCGAAGTGGAGACCTTCGAGCAAATATCCCGGAAGATGCTTGGGCATTGAAACCAGCAGGTTGGTTAGAAATGCCGACCAACCCACCCAGAAACCAGCTATTCCGGAGAGCACTTCTAGGTGAAATACTTCGAAAAAAAGTAAGCCTAAGGTGGATTGAAGCAAGAATTCGGTCAGCAGAATCACGAATGGATTGATAAGCCAAAAATAGACTGGAAACTGATGAAAGTAAAAAACAGACAAGGGGAAAGTACCTAACTGAGCGGCGACAGAAAGGCAGGTAACTTGCCAAATAAAGCGAACTACGGCGTTCTCAGGCCCCCATAGCCTATAAAGAGGGTTATAAAACAATAAAATTCCCAGCATCGCCAAAAAGGAAAGCTGAAACCCTACATGATGTAAAGCACGTGGATCCCAAATTAATAGCAGCAATGCGGCTATAGCCAAACTATTGACAGAAGCCTGCTTGCGTTGAAATACCTGAGCCAGTAAAAATATGGAGAACATCAGCGTGGCACGTACCACCGAGTCGGGCAAGCCTGTAAGCACGGCATAAAACCCGAGAACCAGCAGCATAAGAACCAGATAGATAAAATGCCCCCATCTCCATCTTTTTATCCACCCCAAAAGAGCACTTAAGAAAAGATATAAGATTCCGACATGTAGCCCCGAAACCGACAGGATATGTACGGCTCCCGATACGGTATAATCTCGGATTTGGTCGGAGCGTAGGTCGTCGCGGCGCCCCAACAGCATGGCTTTTAAAAGACCATAAGAACGGTCGTCCTGAAGATTGGTACGTAGGGTAAGGTCCGTCCAGCTCGATACCTCTAAGGCCCAATGCTTCAGGCCTCGATGGTAAGGAATATCAATAACCACCAGGCTGGGACCACGAATATAGTCGGTAAAATATATTCCTTTATTCTTTAAAAACTGGGCATAGTTGAATTGAAACGGATTGAGTGGCGCTCTAGGAATTTCTGGTTTGCCCCTCACGACTACTAACTGTCCTGGCTTAGGCACCTGCCCCTGATCGGCCGGTAGGCTAATGATGATCTTCTGACGAAAGGAATGCCAACCTTGCGCATAATAAATTTGCCGTAACTCACAGGGTATTTGAATAGAATTGGTTCGTTTTTGAGGAAGCGCTATTACCATGGCAGTATAAAACTCCGTTAGGCCTAGTCCCGAATGTTGGACGGAGTTGCGGTAGTTCAGATCGACCCTTACGGAGTTCATCACACCCACTACACACAGTGCAGTTCCACAAAGGAGACCAGGGAAAAGGCGGTCCCTGGAATTGTAAATTAATAAAACCAATACAATGCACGCCAGTAAGCCGCCTATCAGGTACACGATATTCCAACTCAGCGAATAGTATTCACCTAGCAGAAGTCCTATTCCATAACACAGGACAAACCCCATGAAAGGCGCCCGGGATATCATTCATTCTAGGGAATCAAAAAGCGTTTAGTAACCGTTTCGGTATTGGTACTTACTTTCATCAAATAAACTCCAGAGGCAAAATTCTTTAAAGAAATACGGGACTGATTTCGTAAATTTTGAAGAAGCAATTTACCATTATTTGAATAGATATTCACTGTAAAATCGGAATAGTTTGGTGCATAGATTGCTGCATTCAAATACTCTGTCACGGGATTAGGCGCTATGGTCACCGACAAGTGCTCATCGGACCGATTGGCAAAAGCGACCATCTGAGCTCGTCGAGGGCTCAAAGCCAGTACAGCATGCATACGGGCGGCTTGGTCGGCCGTAAAGAGCCCCATACAACGGTCAGGCGAATAATCCATATAATTATCCGTCATGTTCCGAGTAGTGATCCGTTGACAAGTAGAAAATACGGGTTGACAATTGGGTACTTTCAGTTGATTGAAGGTCTGTGCCTGGGGAGTATCGTCGCAGTAATCGGTGCCACAACTGGTATCACCCCAAATATGTATGAGCCCCAGCCAATGCCCCACTTCATGGGTAGCAGTACGCCCCAGATTGTACAGCTGGCTATTAATGGTGGGGCCAGACCGTCCAAAATAGCGGTAATCGACCATTACGCCATCTATGTCTGGGTTGTCCGTATCGTCGGCCAAATCGAGCCCTTGGGTATTGCCCGTAGCTTCGGTAACGACTGGGAACTGAGAGCCTCCCAGATAACCCAACGAAAGTTTGCACACCCAAATATTTAGGAATTGATTGGTGGGCCTAGCCGGTGAAATAGCCGCCAGAACAGGGCCGTCCCTTCGAGGATCAAAATCGGCCTTTTCACTGTAAGTCCGCCGTATTTCCACCAATTTAAAGCGTATTTGCGTATCCACGCCTAAGGAGTCGGAGTAGTAGGTTTGAATCCCCGACAAGTTGCCATAGTCCTCGTTGAGCACGGCTATCTGTTCTTGAATCTGGCTATCCAATAGGTTTCCATCGTCGGCAGCCCCAGATCCCGGATTATTGCCTACATCCTGGGAGTTATAGACCACATGAACAACCACCGGAATCGTGATAAGTTCAGTGGCAGCCTTCCGAAAACTTCTGGTCGAGGAGCCCTTTAAGTAGCGTTCTAGGGCTCGTTCTCCCTCAAGGCGGCGCTGGAGCAGGCCAGGGTTAGCCGCATACAGCAGAGCATCCCTATCGGCAGTAGCACAGCGTTGAATCGGTTCATGGGCCGGTTGAGATCTGGCCAAAGTGATACTGGCCAGTCCCAAAAAACCCATCAAAAGATATCTATTTTTCATTCTTATCGTAGGCGGCCAAAATATCCCGCACCAAGCGGTGTCTTACAACATCCTTACCATCAAGCTCAACGAAACTAATCCCTTTTATTCCCTTCAGTAGATTAATGGAATCGACCAACCCCGACTTTAAGTTCTTAGGAAGGTCTATCTGAGACATATCACCGGTGATCATGGCCTTGCTACTCGGCCCCATCCTGGTCAAGAACATTTTCATCTGCATGGGTGTCGTATTTTGGGCCTCATCCAATATGATAAAGGCGTTATTCAAGGTACGTCCCCTCATGTAGGCCAGAGGTACTATTTCGATCACCCTACTTTCAAGGTATAATTTTAGTTTTTCTGGAGCCACCATATCGTCCAAAGCATCGTAGATCGGCCGCAAATAGGGGTCTATTTTCTCCTTCAGGTCCCCTGGTAAAAAGCCCAGGTTCTCCCCTGCCTCCACGGCGGGCCTAGTGATAATGATCTTACGGACCTCCTTGTTTTTCAATGCTCTGACGGCTATAGCTACTGCGGTATAGGTTTTACCCGTACCTGCCGGACCAACGGCAAACACAAGATCGTACTTCGTAGAGGCTTCCACCAACTTCTTTTGATTGTCCGTTTTGGCCTTTACTGTAACGCCCTTGTTACCATACAGAATAACCTCATCATCCTCTTCCTCTACCGGGGCCGAAATAGCACTACCAATTCCATTCAACACCCCTCTTACATGATCTTGGGTTATTTTACCGTATTTTTGATAATGAACTACCAGAGAATCTAGCAGGTCCGAAATGCGCATGATTTCGGGTGCCGTTCCCTGGATTTTAATTTCATTACCGCGGGATATGATTTTACTTTTCGGAAAAGCGGCGGCAACTTCCTTGATGTTCGAATTATGGATCCCCAAAAAATCGACCATCGAAACATCTTCAAGCGTAATAATTTTTTCGAGCAAACGATTAAGTATTAAATGTTCATAAAAACTTCTAAAAGTTAGTAATAATAACCCATAATTAGGAAAAATCATGCCAATAATCTTTAAAACATTACGCTGACCTGCATTGATTCAATCTAAATGAAGCCCCAACCGTTTCATTTACAGCCTCAGAGTGACACTTCCCAGCCATTTATAAAAATGTGCTTCAATTAAGTTTTTCTGAGTGCCGATCTATGACTATTTTTGCAATAATCATGGATAAACAAAAGGAAAACACCAATTTTAATAAAAATGCCCCTCGACCAGCCTCTACGCGAAGGCCGTCGGCAGCTAGGAATTCTGGCAACGACCAGATTTTTAGTAAGTTACCTCCCCAGGCTACCGACCTGGAAGAGGCGGTATTGGGGGCGCTGATGATAGAAAAGGATGCGCTTACGGCCGTAGCCGATATCCTGCGTCCTGAGAGTTTTTATAAGGACTCTCACCAAAGAATATACAAGGCCATTATTACCTTATTTGCTGACTCCGAGCCCATCGACATGCTAACGGTGACGGCCAAGCTTAGGAGCACTGCAGAGCTTGAACTGATAGGTGGTGCTTCCTATATCATGGAGCTTACCTCCAGAGTCAACTCCGCTGCCAACATCGAATTCCATGCGAGAATTATATCCCAAGCTTCCATAAAAAGGGAGCTGATCAAGATAAGTTCTGAAATACAAAAGGAGGCCTTTGAAGAGACTACGGATGTATTTCGCCTACTCGACAAAACGGAACAGGCCCTGTTTCAAATATCGGAGTCCAATATTAAGAAAAACTATGCCGATATGGGCGCTCTGATGCGCCAAGCTCTGGCAGAACTCGACCAGAAAAAAAACAATAAAGATGGACTTACTGGGGTGCCTTCTGGCTTTAGCGCCCTCGACCGCCTAACTTCAGGTTGGCAAAAAACCGAACTTATGATTCTGGCGGCAAGGCCAGGTATGGGTAAAACAGCTTTTGTAGTATCTTCTTTGCGGAATGCCGCGGTGGATTTCAATATGCCCGTCGCCATATTCTCCCTGGAGATGTCGTCGGTGCAGCTGGTCAACAGGCTTATATCGGCCGAAGCGGAGATCGACAGCGAAAAAATCAGGAAGGGTAGCCTGGCCCCTCACGAATGGGAACAGCTACATCACCGCATTCACCGATTGACGAATGCACCCATCTTTATCGACGATACCCCCGCTCTTTCTATTCTTGAGCTAAGGGCCAAATGTAGACGGCTAAAGGCCCAGCACGACATTCAGATGATCGTAATTGACTACCTGCAGCTGATGACTGGCGACACGGGCGGCAAAGGTGCTGGGAATAGGGAACAGGAAATTGCCCAGATATCACGTTCCTTGAAGAATTTGGCTAAAGAGCTGGATGTTCCCGTCATAGCCCTATCTCAGTTGAGTAGAGCCGTTGAAACCAGAGGAGGTGAAAAACGTCCTCAACTTTCCGATTTGAGGGAATCGGGGTCAATTGAGCAGGATGCCGACATGGTTATTTTCCTGTACCGCCCCGAATATTACGGCATTACCGAAGACGAAGCGGGTAACTCTGTAGCCGGAATTGGGGAGGTTATCCTCGCCAAAAACAGGGCTGGTTCTTTGGATACCATTCAACTGCGGTTTATAGGTAAATACACCAAGTTTGCCGACTTAGATAGCCAATTTGCCCCAGCTCCCATGGCGGCAGACCGCCCTCTTCCTTCAACTGGTAACCCCATCGATTCATTTGAAAAACAGATGTCCCCACCAGCAAGCGGAGGCACCTTAAGAAGCCGGGCCAACGACCTGAGTAATTTTGATTATAATGGTCCCAGCCAAGAGCCTCCATTCTAAACAGGCAGAATGATAAAATAAAAAATGGCGGGGTTTATATTGGTTAAACCCCGCCATTTTTGTTGAAAGCATACTACGATCTACGTTCCAATAATGCGATGTTCTCTACATGATGGGTATTGGGGAACATGTCTACCGGCTGAACCTTAGCTACGCGGTAGTCTTGCGACATAAGGGCCAGATCCCTGGCTTGAGTGGCCGAATTACAACTCACATACACAATGCGCTGTGGAGCCGCCCTCAATATGGTTTCCACTACCGGCAAGTCCATACCCGCCCGTGGAGGATCCGTTATAATGACGTCGGGCCTACCATGAACCGACAGGAAGTCGTCATTGAGCACGCGTCGCATATCGCCGGCATAGAAGGCGGTGTTGGTGATTCCGTTAAGCTCCGAATTGATGCGGGCGTCGGCCACAGCAGCCTCCACATATTCCAGTCCAATCACCTTTTTGGCCTTTTGCGCCACAAAATTAGCTATCGTTCCCGTTCCCGTGTACAAATCGTAGACCAACTCCGAGCCTGTAAGTCCGGCATATTCCCTGGTAATCTTAAATAGTTCATAAGCCTGTTGGGAATTGGTTTGATAAAAGGACTTCGGGCCTACATAGAAGGTTAGGTCTTCCATGTACTCCCGAATCTTCTCCACACCGGCATAATGTACCACCTCTTGATCTTGATAGGAATCATTGCCCTTCAAATTAATGATATAATTCAGGGAAGTAATTTCAGGGTGGTTGTTAACCAGAAATTGCATGACTTGCTCGATCGCCTCGGGGCTATCCTCCCCAAACTGTACGATAACCATTAAGTCGCCAGAATTGGCTGTACGTATCACGACGTTACGCAGCACACCTCTATTAAAACGTACGTCGTAGTACGGGATCCCACTTTCTAGGCCAAAGGCCTGAAGCGAATTCCGAATGGCATTGGAGGGATCGGGTTGTAGATGACAATGCTCCACATTAAATATTTTATCGAATCGCTTGGGAACATGAAAACCTAAGGCGTTACGGCTAAAGGTCTCCTCCGAATCCATTTGTTCTTTTGTCAACCACCGCCAATTAGAAAATGTAAACTCAAGCTTATTCCTATAGTATTCCGTAACAGGGGCGCCCACAATAGGATTTATGGCCACATCTTTGATATGCCCAATCCTTTGGAAGTGATCCATTACCTGTTGTTGTTTGAAATTGAGCTGATGTTGATAACCGATATGCTGCCATTTACAACCACCACATACTCCAAAATGCTGGCAATAGGGTTCCTGGCGCATGGTAGACCGTTCGTGTATCTTAGTCACTACGGCTTCCTTTAGTTTCTTTTTGGTTTTGACGACTCTCAGGTCCACAATATCACCAGGGGCTACATCGCCTTCCACGAAAATCACCCCGTCCTCCGACTTATAAATACACTTGCCTTCAGCCGCAAAATCAGTAATTTCTACGGACTCATAACTTTGATTCTTACTCATACCTATCTTTTATTCTTAACTTTTTGTATATTTCTCTAAACTTCTCCAATCGCAAGCCGTATGAAATTAAGGTTTACAATATTACTCCTTTTTACATTGATCCAAGTTCAAGCCTCTCATATTGTAGGCGGTAACCTGTTTATACAAGCCAGCAAAGCGGGGCAGTACAATTATACCCTAGGCCTTACCATGTACTTCGATGCCTTAAATGGAAATGCAGGTGCCGAAGACGAGTTAGTAAACATATATATCTTCCGAAAAAGAGACAATTTACCTATAGCTCAGATTCCAGTCCCAAAAGTAAGTCGAAAATCTATTACCTACGCAAATCCGATCTGTGGAATATCCACTTTACAAACATTTATGATCACCTATGCGATAGACCTACGCTTGGAAGTGACGGCATTTTCCGATCCAGACGGGTATTATATGATATGGGATCGATGCTGTAGGAACAATTCCATTACCAACATCAAAAACCCCGGACAGGCAGGGAGCCTGTTTTACCTGGAGTTTCCCCCTATCTCAAAGCAAGGCGTGGCATTTGTCAACTCCTCCCCCTCCTTTTCCGAAATAAAAGGAGATTATGCATGCGTAGATAGCCCTTTTACCTTCGATTTTGGTGGAACCGACGCCGACGGCGATAGCTTGGTATATTCTTTAGTGACGCCCCGGCAGGGCTTTTCTAGTAGCGACAACCCTAGTGCCTTCGGGCAGGGATCGTCTAACTATCCTACTATCACCTGGGAGAATGGTATCAGCGAAAAGAACATTATACCCGGACCCAAACCCCTTACAATAGACAACAAAACGGGGCAATTGTCTGTCACAGCTTCCAGCCTGGGCCTATATGTATTCCAAGTTCAGATAGATGAATACCGAAAAGGAGTAAAAATCGGTACCGTTACCCGTGATTTTCAGCTCAAGGTGGTGGACTGCCCCAAACAAGACCCGCCGCTACTCCTTTTTAAGCCGGTAGGAACCGACCAATTTTATTCGGAAAACGAAATAATTAAACTCAGTAAAGAAGACGATCAATGCTTTGAAGTAATGGTGACCGACCCATCCCCCAACCAAATAGTAAAAATTAGGGGAACCGCCTTCAATAATACGAACCAGTATTTTCAAATACTTCCCAACAGCTTTAAGACTACCGCAGGCAACGATACGCTGCGCTTTCAGATATGCCTCGACGATTGTTTTATCTCCTACGACACCCGTCCCATCCGTTTACAATTGATTGCCGAGGATGAAACCTGTCCGATTCCCTTGCTCGATACCCTCAATATCTATATTCAGAGGACCGATGCAGGTAATAATCCCCCGGTGGTGTCGACCAGCTTGGCTGCCGATACCGTATTCGTAGCGGCTGGTGAAAAAACGACCTTCGATGTGTTCTGTGAAGACATAGACGTGGACCTTGTCGCACTCTCGGCGGCAGGGCAAAACTTTCTAATTGCCGATTATGGGATGAATTTTTTACCCACCAGTGGTAAAGGACAAATACAACAAAACTTCGAATGGACACCCCCATGTTCAGCCAAAATTGGCGATGTTTTGGCTGTCGACTTCCTTGGAGAAGACCAACGATGCCCAGACAATACCCTAAAAAAAATTAAGACGGTTTACTTCATAGTCGGCTCCTCAGCCAACACTCCGCCAGTGGTTTCTTACTCCGAAAGTGATCATATCATCGATTATCGATTAGACCAAAAAACACCTATCTCATTTCAGGTAACAGGAACCGACGTCGACACCAATAGGATCGTACTTTCGGCCATAGGGCGGGGTTTCGACCTTAGTAGTGTCGGAATGCAGTTTGAACCTCAATCGGGTATCTCGGTCGTCAATAGTCAATTTCAATGGCAGCCCAATTGCCAGGCATTGGAAGGAGATCCCAACCGTAGTTTTATCATAGACTTTGTAGTGGCCGATCAGTCCTGCGCGGCGGCACTTGATACCATCTCGATGACCATCAACCTAGAAAATGCCCCAGAACAACCCTTTCCGGAAATGCCTAACGTAATCACGCCCAATAATGATGGCAAAAACGACTGTTTGGTGTTGTCGGACCTTCCAACCGATAACTGTGCACAACAATTTATAGACCTTACCATATTTAATAGATGGGGCAAAAAAGTATACTATTCCAAAACTACCGATGACTGGTGCCCAGAAAATATTTCGGCGGGATATTACTATTACGTGATTCGATATACCCACAAAAATATTAAAAGCGGATTAACCATCCTACAGTAACCTTTTCAACCTTTTCGTTATTATTATTCTTTATATACTTTTCTAAAGTATAATAATTTTAGATAGGTATATATCTTAAAACATTGTTTCCCAGGTCATTTAAAAATACTTCAAATACGTATTATAAGTATCATAAGTACGTGCCATATAGTACTTATAATATGGGACTAATAATTTTTTAAAAATTCTATTAATCCTTCGGCAGTATCTACAACTTTGTAATTCAAAAAAGATCATGCAGGGCTCCTTTATTAGAAGCCCTGCATGAGTCTTGTCTCAGACACCAACTCAATATTCTTTAATGAAAAATGTATTTGCGGCAATTCTGTTGTCTATCTTCTTAGCCTTACCTAGGAGTACCCAAGCCCAACGATTTTTAATGGACATGATCGACACCACCAATCAGATGGGCAAGGGGATGTTATCCATATACGAACGTTACAACAAGGTCAAATTAAGTGGTTATATCCAGCCACAATTTCAAATTGCCTCGGCTAAAGGAGCAGAAATCTATGCCGGGCCCAATTTTTCGGAGTTCGCTAATAACCGCTTTATGCTCCGAAGAGGCCGACTCAGGGTCGACTATGCCCATATGAACCATAAGGGCCAACCGAGCTCCTATTTTGTTTTCCAGTTCGACGGTACGGAGCGAGGAGTAGCCATACGGGACTTCTGGGGTCGATTCTATGAAAACAAGTTTAAGTTATTTTCATTGACCACAGGTATGTTTGCCCGACCCTTCGGCTATGAGGTGAACTTATCATCCTCTAGGCGAGAAAGTCCAGAGCGGGGCCGTATGTCGCAGATTCTGATGAAATCTGAAAGAGATCTGGGCGCGATGTTGTCGATGTCATCACGAACGATAACCAATCGACTCAGCTACCTGAAATTAGATATTGGCGTTTTCAACGGCCAGGGGCTGGCTGGAACCATGGACTACGACAGCCATAAAGACGTGATTGGCCGCCTCAGCCTGAAACCTACCAGCCTACTCTCCTGTCAAGAGCTTATACTGACGGCGGGTATTTCGGGGTATCTAGGTGGAATTACCAATCGAAGTCCAGTGCTCTACCAGGCCCAGCGCATCAATGGTGGTTATCAAATGCAAGCCGACTCCTCCCAGCAGAATGTACAAAGCACGGCACCGAGGCGCTATTTTGGGGCCGATGTACAGCTCAAAGTCAATCCGAAGCCGTTTACCACGGAGCTTAGAGCCGAATTCATAGGTGGCTTGCAAACCGCCACCGCAAGCACCAGCCAGTCGCCAGGAAGCTATCCCACCGTCAACGGCCAGCTCGATCCCCTATACATACGGTCCTTTAATGGAGCCTATTTTTGTCTTATTCAAAACCTGGGAGGCGAGGACAATCAACTCATCCTAAAATACGACTACTATGACCCCAACACCAAGTCAACCGGTCAACAAGTAACGGAAGACTTAGGGTTTACTGCCGCTGACGTCCGGTACGACACCTTTGGATTCGGGTACCTCCACCGAGCGAACAGTACATTAAAATTTATATTTTACTACGACATCATCAAGAACGAAAAGACTTCCCTAGAAGGCTTCACGACCGACCTTCCCGACAACGTATTTACTTGCCGAGTACAATACAATTTTTAGGAATAGATATAATTACAAGAAGTCGGTTCGCCATCCGACGTTCCGTGTAAACGATTGTCTGGCATGAGGCTGGTGGATCGGTGCCTATGGGGAAAATTCGTATACCGTATCCGGGGTGATCTGACCTCTTTTATATGGTTCCAAAACGTTGTTCCAACACCTTTTTGCGATAATCAAAAATGGCTTGTACTTGTTGGCCCACCATCAAGCGATCCACCAGGTGGCCCAAGGGGCCCAAAGGTACCTTATAATGGAGGATATCCTCCATTAATACCCCCCCAGGCATTTCGGTAAATCGGTGCTGGTGATGCCAAAAGCTATAAGGACCAAAGCGCTGCTCATCCACAAAATAGTGTCGATCGGAAACATGTGTTATTTCCGTGCACCATTTTAAAGGGATACCTAGGACGGGTGATACCGTGTAATTAATGATTTGGCCCGGATACATCTTACTCCCCTGGTGCTTACTAAGCACTTTGAAGCCCATGTAGGATGGAGTTATCTCCTTAAGATTGTCTGGGTTAGAAAAAAATGCCCAGGCTTCATCTAAGGAAATAGGAAGCGTTTGTCGAAAATATAGTTCTCTCATGAGGATAGGGATAGGAATGCTAAAAGATACCTTCTACAAATAGCATTCCAACCCCCTCCTTCCAGGTCGACCTGCCACCTTAAAAAAGGGCTAAGAAGGACAGAAGGCCTCCATCACAGCCCTTTCATCGTTAGAGCGATTCTTTTACGATTCAAGTCCACCTCTGTAACTTTCACCTGAACAGCCTGTTGCAAGTGAACGACTTCATTAGGGTCTTTAATAAATTTGTCAGCCAATTGTGACACATGAACCAACCCATCTTGCTTCACCCCAATGTCCACAAAGGCACCAAAGGCCGTAATATTGGTGACGATTCCGGGCAAAATCATCCCCACCTGTAGATCTTCAGCACGACGAACCGTACGATCAAATTCAAAACGTTGAACCGTTTCTCTGGGATCTCTAGAGGGCTTTTCCAGTTCCTTTAAGATGTCGGTCAGGGTGGGTAGGCCTACGGAATCGGAAACATAAGTCTTCAGATCGATCTGCTTCCGTTTTTCAGCATCCTTCATCAGTTGCGCCACGGTTGTTCCTAGGTCTTTGGCCATTTGTTCCACAATATTGTACCGCTCTGGATGAACGGCACTGTTATCGAGTGGATTTGCTGCCTGTTCGATCCTTAGGAAACCAGCGGCTTGTTCGAAGGCCTTATTACCTAGTCGAGGAACCTTTAGAAGCTGCTGTCTACTCTTAAAGACCCCGTTTTTTCCTCGGAATTCTACAATATTTTGGGCCAATCCAGGACCCAAGCCCGACACATACCGCAATAAATGCTTGCTGGCCGTATTCAGATTAACCCCTACCGAGTTTACACAACTTTCTACCACCGTATCCAAGGCATTTTTAAGGGCCCCCTGGTCCACATCGTGCTGGTATTGCCCTACCCCTATCGATTTAGGGTCAATTTTGACTAATTCGGCCAAGGGGTCCATTAACCGCCGACCAATGGAGATAGATCCGCGAACGGTAACATCCTTATCCGGAAACTCCTCTCGCGCCAAGTCAGATGCCGAATAAATAGAGGCTCCTTGTTCACTCACCATGTATAAGCCTATGTCTTCCGCTTTACCCATAGTCTGCAACAGCTTAAGGACAAACTCCTCGGTCTCCCGACCGGCCGTACCGTTTCCTATGGCTACATCGGTGACCTTATAGGCCTTGAGCAGTTCCATGATGACGGCACTTGCCTCTCTACTTCTTTCGAAGGGATAGATAACCGTATCGGTTAATAACGTGCCCTGAGGATCCAACACGACGACTTTGCAACCCGTCCGGTAACCAGGGTCGATAGCCAACACGGTTTTCTGCCCCAATGGAGATGCTAATAATAATTGCCTCAAGTTTTCAGAAAATATCTGGATAGCGCTTAGATCCGCCTTTTCCTTGGATAAATTATTGAACTCTGTCTCAATGCTAGGTTTCAGTAGGCGTTTGTAGCCATCGGATATGGCCAGAATAAGCTGGTCTTTGGAGTCGGGTTCCCCCTTCACGAAGAGCCGGTCCAATGATTCCAGTGCATGATCCTCATCGGGGGCGACATTGACCGTCAAAATCCCTTCCTGTTGCCCCCGTCTCAGAGCCAGCAACCGATGTGATGGAATCTTGGCTAAAGTCTCCGAAAAGTCGAAATAATCGCGGTATTTGGCCCCTTCCGTCTCTTTATTCTTCTTCACTTTGGAACTTATCACGGCCGAACGCTTAAATAGCAAGCGGATTCGGTGGCGCGCTTCTTGATCCTCGTTGATCCATTCGGCAATAATATCTCTTGCTCCCTGTAATGCTTCGTCGGTATTAGCCACCTGATCGTTAACAAACGCTTGGGCCGTTTGAACACTATCGCTAACCCTACCCTCGAATAAACGCTTGGCCAATGGCTCTAGCCCTTTTTCAACGGCCATTACGGCCCTAGTCTTCCTTTTTTGCTTATAAGGCAGATACAGATCTTCCAGCTCTACAAGCGTCCAGGCCCCTTCCAGCTTCCGTTTAAGTTCGGGAGTTAGCTTCTCTTGTTCGGCAATAGATTTCAAGATGGCCTCCCTTCTTTTGATGACTTCCATTTGTTTTTGGAGGGCATCCCGCACGGCGCCAATCTGCACCTCATCCAACCCTCCCGTAGCCTCTTTCCTATATCTGGAGATAAAGGGGACCGTTGCCCCCTCCTCCAATAACGCGATAGTGGCGTTGACCTGCTTTTCAGAAACACCTACAGCAGAAGAAATTAATTTTGTATTCATTTAGATAAATTTCAGGAAATAATAACAAATTAATAAAGTAAATACAAAATCACAATAATAAACCAGTATTAAAAGGATAATGATTTATATTTATACAATTTACTTACTTAACACGTTCTAAAAATGCCATATAGAAACCATCTATATCTTCAGTAAATGGGTTCGTACGGTGCTCTTTGACAAGTTTCCAATTGTCACCAGCCCTTTCTAAGAATTGCGCAACCTGCACTTCAGATTCAGAAGGGAGTATGCTACAGGTGGCATAGACCAAAGCGCCTCCCACTCGTACCATACGGCTATAATTTAATAATATATCAGCTTGAACTTTTCTAATCTCCTCTAAAAAATCGGAAGTCAGTTTCCATTTGGCATCTGGGTTGCGTCGAAGCACACCGAGTCCGGAGCAGGGTACATCAAGGAGCACGCGATCGGCCTTATTCGTAAACCTTTCTAGGTCCCTATCCGACCTTATCACCTGCGATTCTATGATAGTGGCTCCATTTCTTTTGGCCCGACGCTCCAATTCCTGAAGCTTGTGGGCCTCTACATCCATGGCGATGATACGCCCTTGATTTCCCATCAAACTAGCCATATGCAAGGCCTTTCCACCAGCACCCGCACAGGCGTCGATGATTAGCTCACCGGGTTGTGGATTCACAAAAGGGGCTATTAACTGTGAACCAGCATCTTGAATCTCAAAATACCCCATTTTAAAACTATCCCGGGTCGCTACGTTCTGCCTCTTCACGAGCCGCAAGGCCGATGGAATCCCCGGAACTTTTAAGGCGTCGTCAGGACCGAAAATCTGCAGAACGTCTTCCAGGGTGGTTTTTAACGAATTCACACGTAAATATACGGGAGCAGGGCTATTCTGAGCGATCAGCTCATTGACCCATTTTTCAGATAATTCCCCTACCCCTTGGCGGTCGAGCCAATCTGGGATTGAATGAGCAATCTTCCTGATCTTCATTCCCTGATGGTAGCGTTGCAATAACTCCGCTTGGTCTAGAGGCGGAAATTCCGGCCAATCTGGTAGGGAATACCCTTGTTCCATCGACAGACGTACTGGCTTGATAGTGAGCCATATCTGTAAAGCCTTCCAAAAATCTTGTCGGGAATGTGGCTGTTCTTGGTCGGCTACGAACGATATGAGCCGCCACCAACGCACCGACTCATAAATATGTTCTGCAATGAAGGAGCGATCCCTTTTTCCCCATTTTTTATTGGACTTCAATAGGGCTTCAACGACCTTATCGGCCTGTCGGCCCGACTTAAAAATATCTTCTAAACCGTGAACTACCGCCTCGGCCAAGCTTCTATGTATCTTCATAAACGCATCTTGATTGTCTAAATTATAGGATACAAAGCTAGGAAAACCCCAGACTAGAACCATTATGTACCCCTTAAAACATAAATTTAGACATGAATTCAAAATAATTATCTAAATTCATAGCGAATCATATTTTCAGTTATATAGAATAGGAAACCTACTTTTTTATTATGCGCCTTAGAGCTATTACGGAGATGTATATTTACAAACCGCAAAATGAAGTACTGGCCAACATTATAAATTCGGATAAACTGATTGCCTATTTTAAGCTTTATAACCATTCCTTACAGGTCAATTCAGACGGATATATATGGCATAAACCGGATAAGACGTCGGTAACTATACGGCTCAAGTCCCCTCAGCCTCCTATGGCTTTGAGCTTTGACTGGGACTTCACCAACACCGACACCCAGGTCCAAATTTCGGTCCAACAGATATCTCCATCCCTTTCCTTATTGAAAATAGTCGAAGACGGCTGGACGGCTACTGATGAGGGAATTAGCAGGTATAATAAACAAATAAAACTATGGTCCTTTTTTAGCATTCGGTTCAAATTGTACCTCGAACACGGTCTGAAGGTCTGATCGGCCAAAACCAAGGCTGGTATAGCATAGATTCTTTTGAAATTTTATATTATTATTCTCCAAAGTCCTTCACAAAAACTATTGCATATTTCGAAATAGTCATTTTTAACTATTTCTATACGAAACACTTCAAACTCGAAGTAGCACTAGGCGAATCCATTCATTTTGTACCCATAAAAAAAACTAGAAACGAAGGAAAATAGGTAAAACTTTAAATTTAACCTCATTTTTCAATTCTTAATGATTTAATATACTATTTTTGTATATTAACTAAAATAGCATTTATCAAATATTTAAATAAGTCAATGGGCCTGTACACTTCCTTTATTAAATTTGTATTTTTATTATTTTTACTAGGCGCTGGTTCCCCTTTAAGGGCTCAAAAGTCGGAGGCAGACAAGGTGATAGGTGAATGGATCAATGAGGAGAAAAATGAGATCATTGAAATATATAAAAATGGAGAGACCTACGCCGGCAAATTGATTTGGGACAAAAGTTTACTTTCTAGAAAGGAAAAGGCCTTGAGGCGTGATTCTCAAAACCCCGATCCAGAACTCCGCAAACGGTCGGTATATAAGATAGATGTACTCTACCGCCTGGAGTTTCATGATGGACAGTGGGAGAATGGAAAATTATACGACCCCCATAGCGGCAGGACATATAGCTGTCTGCTTAAATTGAATGACCAGCTGTTACAAATAAGGGGTTACGTAGGCATTCCTCTTCTGGGACGCTCCTCCTATTGGAAGCGTAATAACTAATTTAAGACCGAAATTTTTTACGATAAATCGTATATTGGTGGCTTTAAAAGCCAGATCCAACAAAAATGAATCGTTTTGATAGAATTACGGCCATACTTTTACAACTACAGTCTAAAAAAGTAGTAAAAGCACAAGAACTGGCCGACCGATTCGAAATCAGCCTACGAACCGTGTATCGCGATATGAACTCCCTTTCGGAGGCGGGCGTACCCTTGGTAGCCGAAGCCGGAAGGGGCTATTCTTTGGTAGAAGGCTACCGCCTTCCTCCTATACATTTTACCACAGATGAAGCACGAAGCTTTATTGCGGCCGAAAAGCTCGTTCAGAGATATACGGACCATGGCTTGGCAGAAAACTATCAATCGGCTATTTCCAAGGTTAAAGCGGTGCTGCGAATGAGTGAAAAAGACATGGTAAATGACCTGGAAAACCATATACTGGTCCGAGACTTAGCCCCCAATTTCCCTACCGCCAACCACCTCGATGTCCTACTTCAGAGCATCTCTGAGCGGAGAGCCTTGGCCATCCAATACCTCGCTTTAAGTACTGAAACGCTCACCAATAGAATTATTGAACCAGTAGGCATTTACCATGAACATTATAAATGGTATGTAATAGCCTACTGTCATCTTAGGAACGAGTACCGCAATTTCCGTACGGATAGAATGCAGCAAATCACCATTCTCGACCAGAAGTTTGAGCTACAACATGCTCCATTGACCGATTTCTTGAAGCATCAGAGCCAAACCAATGGAAAGTTTCAACAGATTATCATCAGCGTGCCTCTCAGTGAAGCCACCTACCTGACGGAGCGTAAGTATTACTTTGGGTATATATCAGAAGTAATTAAAGATGGTCAGCTCCAGTTGACATTTCTCACCACCAACCCCGATTACTTCGCCCGTTGGTTCCTCGCCCTGGGGCCCAATGCCAGAATTGTGGAGCCGGCGTCGTTTAAGAGCACAATTAGGACCTTAATAAAGGGGATTCAGGCTAACTTATGACGTATACCTATACAGTTCAAAAAAGCTCACTCCAATTATAAAGAACCAATTACTGACATAACTTACAGATTTCAAGCCACTTACTATAATAAAAAGTAAAAACACACTTAATTAGAATAGCATCAAAGGATTTGATAAGATAAGGATAGGGTTTTATCGATTCTCATTCATCCCACCACGGCCTCAACGCTCCCAAAATCCTTGTGGAAAGGTTTTATCAAAAAAGCTTTCAATTGATCGATCCCTTTGATAATTTAGGACCCGCTTATATTCAGACTTTTTTGAACTTTTACAAGTCTATTTAGTCTACTATATCTATAGTTTTATTATTACCATTTTACGTTTTAACAAAAAAATCATGAATTTCGAAAGCCTACAACTGCATGCAGGTCAAGAGGTAGATCCTACCACCAATTCCAGGGCTGTACCCTTATACCAAACCACCTCCTACGTTTTTAACGATTCGGAGCATGCGGCGAACTTATTTGCCCTAAAAGAATTCGGTAATATCTATACCCGGATTATGAACCCTACCACCGACGTCTTCGAAAAAAGAGTGGCGGCGCTAGAGGGAGGGGTTGCAGCCTTAGCCACTGCTTCGGGCCACTCGGCACAGTTCCTTGCCATTAACAATATTACCACAGTTGGAGATAATTTCGTCACCACTTCATTTTTATATGGTGGGAGCTTCAATCAGTTTAAGAACTCCTTCAAGAATATAGGCGTAGAGGCGCGGTTTGCCAATGGAGACGATGTATCGAGTTTCGAAAAGTTAATCGATGAAAAGACCAAGCTGATCTACCTAGAGACGATCGGCAATCCTGGCTTTAGTGTACCAGATTTTGAAGCATTTGCTGCCCTTGCTGCAAAATACGACCTTCCGTTGGTAGTCGATAACACCTTCGGTGCAGGGGGGGCTATTTGCCAGCCTATCAAACATGGTGCCCACGTGGTGGTCGAATCGGCTACAAAATGGATCGGTGGCCATGGTACCTCTATCGGTGGAGTAATCGTGGATGCCGGGACCTTCAACTGGGGTAACGGAAAGTATCCTCAATTTACGGAGCCATCTCCCTCCTACCACGGACTGGTATTTAACGACGTCTTCGGTATTGGCGGTCCTTTCGGTAATATACAATTTATCATTCGCGCACGGGTAGAAGGACTACGTGACTGGGGTGCCGCACTCTCCCCCTTCAATTCCTTTATGTTCCTACAAGGACTAGAAACCCTTTCTCTCCGTGTGGAGAGGACCTGTGAAAATGCCATGAAAGTGGCCACATGGCTACAGGCACAGGATGCCGTCGAAAGTGTGAACTACCCAGGCTTATCCGATAACAAGTACCACGGCGTCGCTTCCAAATATCTCACCAGAGGCTATGGTGGCGTACTGTCGTTCACGTTGAAAGGGGATAAACAAACCGCTGAGAACTTCGTGAATAAACTAACGATGATTAGCAACGTAGCCAATGTGGGGGATGCCAAAACTTTGATCATCCATCCCGCATCGACGACCCACTCCCAGCTCTCCGACTCCGAGCAAATCGCGGCGGGGGTACAACCCACCGGATTGAGACTGTCGGTAGGTATCGAACATATCGACGACATACTCGCAGACCTAGAATCGGCCTTTCCAAAGGCCTAACCGAAGCCGTTAGTAGCCGATTCATCCTTACTAACTAATAAAGACCACCAGTTTATATTGGTGGTCTTTTGTTTAATAAGATTAAAAAGTAATATACTTATATAACTTTAATAAAGGTCTCTACTTTTAGAATGGCAATAGTTTTTATGTTCAGAAGGCTATTTTTCGAGACCTGAGTCGGTTAAGACATACTATACTTTTAATATATACAGTATGTTATAGATGTACGGTACTTTTAAAATAAATACCCCATATTCGACCAAAATGGGCTGTAAAATGCGCTTAAAGCCCCTATTACAGCCCATTTTTAGTTTAACTTTTAAATGATAAGATACTTTACATACATTTAATACTTTCTATTTGTATTAAATTATAAGAAAGTAACGATCATATAAAACAGTTAATACGCTTATGACATATCTTACTTACCAACCATACTTAATGGGTTATATTTTCTAATTTAAATAAAAAGGCATATTGCAAGGCTATCTCTTTAAGATAATCGAATCGGCCGGAGGCTCCTCCATGGCCAGCTTCCATATTGGTCTTGAATAACACGACATGACTATTGGTTTTAAGGGCCCTTAGGCGGGCGACCCATTTGGCGGGCTCAAAATATTGGACCTGACTATCGTGCAATCCCGTTGTGACCAGCATATGAGGATAATCCTGGGCCCTTACGTTATCATAGGGCGAATATTGCAACATATAATCGTAATACTCCCGCTGTTTGGGATTTCCCCATTCATCAAATTCATTGGTGGTAAGGGGTATGCTTTCGTCGAGCATGGTAGTGACTACATCTACAAAGGGGACGTCGGCCAAAATCCCATTCCATAGCTCTGGAGTCCTGTTGGCAATGGCCCCCATCAGCAATCCCCCCGCGCTCCCACCTTCCGCATAAAGGTGCTCCGGACTCGTATAACGTTCCCCTATCAAATAGCGGCCACAAGCTTCAAAGTCTTTGAAAGTATTGAGTTTCTTGAGAAGTTTGCCATCCTCATACCACTGCCTTCCCAATTCCTGCCCACCTCTAATATGTGCAATAGCAAACACGAACCCTCTGTCGAGAAGGGATAACCTGTTGGCACTAAATCCGGCATCGATACTATGGCCATAAGAACCATAGCCGTATAGCAGCACGGGGGCATTTCCATCTTTTTGGAATCCCTTTCGATATACCAGAGAGATAGGCACCTGTACCCCATCCTCCGAGGGGGCATACAGACGTTCCGTTACGTAGTCGTCTGGATCGTACCCCCCTATCACCTCCTGACGTTTCAGAAGGTCCAGTTGTCGAACCGAAATAGCATAATCATAAACACTACTCGGGGTGGTTAAGGAAGTATAGACCAAGCGAAACGAGTTGGTGTTATATTCTGGGTTGGTTCCCAGATAAACGGTATAGGCAGGCTCACCAAATTCGACATAATGCTCCGGAAGGTCTGTCATCTGCCGAACCCTCAACTGTACCAATCCATTGGAGCGCTCACTGATGACCCAATAATCTTTAAAGACATCTATTTCTTCGAGCAGAACATCTGGCCGATGGGCTATTAGCTCCTCCCACGCTGCCACCCCGGTGCTATCCACAGGACATTTCATTAACCTGAAATTAAGGGCATCTAAGTTGGTTAGCACCAAAAAACTCCCTTCATGATGATCGACCTCGTAAAGTACATCGGCCATACGTGATTGAAAGACCATGAAATCGCCATCGGGATTATCGGCATTTAAGTAGCGATACTCCGATGATACGGTAGATGTGGAGGCAATAAATATATATTGACGGGAACGGGTCTTACCGACCCCTATATAATTACTGCTGTCGGTCTCATGGTATACAACAGCATCCTGCTGTGGATCCTCCCCTAGCCTATGCCGTTTTATTTTCTCGCTAAGAAGTGTTTTTTGGTTTTTCTCAGTATAAAAAAGCGTCCGATTGTCATTGGCCCATACCGAATCGCCCGAGGTAGGAAACAACACCTCGTCCAAAAGCTCCCCCGTACCCAAATCTTTGATATGGATGGTATATTCCCGTCTCGAAACCGTATCAACACCGTAAGCCAGTAGCCGATTGTCGGGACTCACGTTGAAGCCTGTTACCGAATAGTAAGCCTGTCCGACAGCCAACTCATCGACATCCAACAGCACCTCCTCCGGCGCTTCTAGGCTGCCCTTTTTACGGCAATATTTGTAATACTGCTTACCTTCTTCACTACGTATATAATAATAATAGCCATTATTGTAAACGGGAACCGACTCATCGCGTTCTTTAATACGCCCTTTCATTTCCAGGAAAAGCCGCTCCTGAAAGCCCCGCGTATCTTCCATCATCACGTCAGTATAGTCATTCTCTGCCTCCAGATGAGCAAGAACACGTTCGCTTTCGGGCCCCTCGGTATAAAAATCCGACATCCAATAATATTCGTCGTTTCGGGCCTGCCCGTGATAGCCCGTATCGTAATCGTGGATATATGCCTTTGGAGGCACGGCACCAGCCCATTGTGTATTGTTTTTCACTGCTAATTATTCGCTTATTTTAGCTGCAAAACTATGGATTAGATACGGCTTTTCTAATCATTCCCTGAACGAGGTCTTATTTTATATATTAAAAGGTTTAAATGTATCATACTTTTATACATATTAATATTTATCTTACTTATATTTTGTACTATACTTTTTATTCTTTTATACCTTTTAGTATATTTAATTATTTCTATACATTAACTTAAACATACATATTATTCATTTAAATCATACTAAAAGTACTTGAAATCTATTTTATTGAATTTCAATATTTTAAAAGTATACGCATACTAAAAGTATAGAATAGATTATTCTTTCTATACTTTTAGTATGGTTTTATCATATAATACAGGGATACTTTATGTACGGTCTCCACGAGTTGGATGCTACTGTTTAAAATGGCAATTAGTTGTCTAACGGCTCCAACAAACGCCAAACAAGCCTTATATTTGACCTTCAAACAAAAAAATAAATGGAAAGACCAGCAAACAAGCTTTTTCTGCTTGACGCCATGGCACTCATATACCGTGCCCACTTCGCCTTTATTAAGGCTCCTCGTATTACATCGAAAGGGCTTAATACCAGTGCGGTATTTGGCTTTACGAATACCTTGTTAGAGGTTTTACAAAAAGAAAAGCCGACCCATATTGGAGTCGCTTTCGACACTTCGGCCCCTACTTTCAGACATGTGCAGTATGAGGCCTATAAAGCGCAGCGAGAGGCTCAACCCGAAGATATCACGGTAGCCATTCCCTTGGTCAAGCAACTGCTCGAGGCCATGTGTATTCCCATCCTAGTACTGGACGGATTTGAAGCCGACGATATCATAGGGACCATCGCCAAAGAGGCCTCTAAGGAGGGTTTTGAGGTGTATATGATGACCCCCGACAAGGACTATGGCCAGCTTGTAGAAGAGTACGTCCATATCTATAAGCCCGCTTTTATGGGTAAACCAGCGGAAGTGCTTGGGGTACAAGAAGTACTCGACAAGTGGAAGATCGAACGCATAGACCAAGTGATAGACATGCTCGGACTCATGGGCGACGCAGTAGACAACATTCCTGGCATACCGGGTGTAGGAGAAAAAACAGCCCAAAAACTAATCCAGCAATATGGATCGATGGAGGCTATTTTGGAAAATGCAGCGGACATAAAGGGTAAACTAGGCGAGAAAATAAGGGATAACAAGGATAAGGCCCTATTAAGTAAAGAACTGGCTACCATTGATACTAAAGTACCCGTACCCTTCGATGCGGAAGATTTGACGGTTTGTGAGCCCAATAGTGAAAAGATTATAGCCCTGTTCGACCAGCTGGAGTTTAAAACCCTTAAAAACCGGGTGTTAGGTGGTCAAACTACCCTACCCGCTCCCAGTAGTAAGCAAGCTGCAGCCAGTAAGGCTGGTCAATTGGATCTGTTTGGAGAAGCTGCCCCCTCGGCCCCCGCTCCATCCACGGCAGTTGAGCCTATAGTCGAGCCGCAAAATATGGAGCTACGCTCGATAGACAGTACTTTACATCGCTACCATACCGTCGACACGCTGGAGGCCATGGAAAGCTTATGTCATTACTTGAGCCTTCAGTCCCAATTTTGTTTCGATACCGAAACCACTTCGCTAGAGACCTTGGATGCTGAATTGGTGGGTATTGCCTTCTCTTACCGCCCCACTGAGGCGTTTTACGTACCCATCCCAGCCGACCCTGAGCAAACAAAACGCATCCTTGAGGTATTCAAACCCGTATGGGAGAATGAAAACATCGGTAAAATTGGACAAAACATTAAGTACGATATTCTCGTCCTTAAAAATTATCAAATTGAAGTAAAAGGCCCCTTATTCGATACCATGCTCGCGCACTACCTATTAGAGCCCGATAAAAGACATGGAATGGATATCCTAGCGGAAACATACCTCCGATATACTCCCGTATCGATCACCGAATTGATAGGCAAAAAAGGGGTTAAGCAAGGAAATATGCGCGATGTATCCATTGCCGAGGTTACCGAATATGCCGGCGAGGACGCCGATATAACCTATCAGCTCTACGATATCTTTAGGGAAGAATTGCCCAAATTCAATGCCCAGACCCTCTTTGAGACCGTAGAGATGCCGTTATTACAGGTGTTGGCCGAAATGGAAAATGCAGGGGTCAAAATTGACACCCAAGCACTAGCCGAGATGTCGAAGGCGCTAGAAATTGACCTTAGAAATACGGAGTCCGAAATTTTCGAAGCGGCTGGTAGCAGTTTCAATATCAATTCTCCTAAGCAGCTTGGAGAAGTACTATTCGACAAAATGAAACTAGTAGCAAAGCCTAAAAAGACCAAAACTGGTCAGTATGCTACTGGGGAAGATATCTTGTCGGATCTGGAAAATGAGCATGAAATTGCTAGAAAAATTCTAGATTATAGGGAATTACAGAAACTAAAGTCTACCTATGTAGATGCTCTTCCCGCCCTGGTCAATGCCCAAACGGGGAGGATTCATACGTCCTATAACCAAGCTGTAGCGGCCACAGGACGTCTTAGCTCTACCAATCCCAACCTACAGAACATTCCCATCCGAACCGAACGTGGTAAGGAAATAAGAAAAGCCTTTATCGCTAGCAACGACCAATATCGGATACTATCGGCCGATTACTCACAAATTGAATTGAGGATCATGGCGGCCTTTAGCGAAGACCAAAGCATGATCGAGGCCTTCAACCAGGGGCGAGATATCCACGCTACCACGGCTAGCAAGGTCTTTAAGGTACCTCTGGAGGAAGTAAGCTCGGACATGCGTAGAAAGGCCAAAATGGTGAATTTTGGAATTATCTATGGCATCTCAGCCTTCGGCCTGAGCCAGCGACTAGGAATTCCTAGGGGCGAAGCAGCCGAGATAATTACTGCCTATTTCGAAGAGTTCCCCGCCGTAAAGGCCTATATGGATCGGGTGGTCGCCCAGGCCCGCGAGAACCAATATGTAGAAACCATTCTGGGACGTAGAAGATACCTGGCCGATATTAATTCACGAAATGCCACCAATAGAGGCTATGCAGAAAGAAACGCGATTAACGCCCCTATTCAAGGCTCTGCCGCCGATATGATCAAGCTCGCCATGATCCGTATCCATGATTACCTGCGTAAGGAGAATTTGAAGTCGAGAATGATTCTTCAAGTACATGATGAATTGGTATTCGAAGCACACATTTCGGAAATCGACCTCTTGAAAGAAAAAGTTAATGAGCTGATGTGCCAGGCGATACCCCTTCCTGTTAAAATGGAAACTGGCATCGGCCTGGGCTATAATTGGCTGGAAGCGCACTGATCGATTCCGAAGTTTAATCCCGAGCTTCAGAGAAAGGAATGCCAGGACCTGTCCCGGCATTCCTTTCTGTATTATAAGGCTAGGCCGTAGTGTACTTCAGCCTTATTTATCCCATACTCACATACACCTCCCCATGGTTAGACCAAAATTGTAGTATTTCGATACAATATTGGCAATCAGCTCTATAAAAGAAATAAACATCAAAAAAAGAACAGAATATTGTATTATATTCTTAAAAAAATAGCTTACTTCGTTTATAACTGTAAACAATACACTTAATTTTAAAATGCAATTGATCGCTAGACCACTAACCTGTATCCTCATGGCTATCCCCGTGTTAGCCATGGCCCAGACCGAAACGTATGAGCCCATTCCATTATCCGATCTATCGGCTTTTGAGCAGCCCGCTGCCAACTGGATGCTCCAGGAATCCATGACCGTACTGCCAATGCCAAAGGCCAAGCCTAAGTTTCAGAAAGGTGCAGGCATACTCGTAGGTACCCCAGGCACCGAACTTCACACCAAAGTAAAGGCCAAAGATTTGAAATTGAGTCTCGACTTTATGGTGACCCCTGGTGCCTCAGCCATCCTGACCTTACCAGGAGGTGGCGAAGTTGTGCTTTCTGACAGCTATAAGCAGCAACAATTAGACCGACATACCAGTGGATATAGCGGCTTGTTTCCTACACAGAATGCGGCAAAAGCGCCAGGCCTTTGGCAGCACTTAGAGCTTGCCTATGACGGGCAGGTAGACAACCTCCCCAAGTCCGTTCGACTCAACACCCTGAAATTGAATGGTGTGACGGTACTGGAAGCCGTATACCTGCCCAAGACTCAGGACATTTCTACCGCTGGAAGTTCGCTAAGCCTGAAAGTTAATCAAGGCACTATGGCCTTCAAAAACTTGGGTTATCAGCTACTTAAGAACCAACAGCCGCTAAGCCTAACAGGACTTTCTTATAAGGTGTATGGAGAAAAAGCCACGCTGTCGGATCTTAAAGATCCTGTAAAGGAAGGGGTCTCGGAGCTGTTAACACAGGAAGTTACCGATGGTATGAAAAATTTTATCCTGCTTTACACCGGTACCGTCGAGGTAAAAGAGGCGGGCGAGTATACTTTCTCTAGCCAATACGATGGGTCTACCTTTATATTGGAGATTGATGGTCAAGAGGTAATCAATGGAGGAGGTAGTAATTCGCAAAATAGTATTACCGGGTCGGTTACCCTCCCCAAAGGGAACCATCCACTAAAAATTATCTACTCACGGTTCCCATGGAGGGCTGGGTCACTTGGATTGATGGTCAGCAAACCCGGCATAAGAGCCTACCACCTACATGCCTTATCCTCCTTACCCATACCTCCGCCAAAGCCATATATCCAAGTCGATGCCGACGAGGAACCTGCTATGGTACGTTCATTCATACAGTTACCATACGAAAAGACCAAAAGAACCAAATGCATTTCGGTAGGCAGTCCCCAAGGCTGGAATTATAGTATGGACTTGGAGAAAGGCGCGCTCATACAGGCATGGCGGGGAGCTTTTGCTGACGTCACCGAAATGTGGTATCAGCGAGGTGAGCCTCAATTACTCGAACCTGCCGGCCTAAACCTACTTTTGACCGGGAAAAGCACCGTAGCCAGTCTTGAAAATCAACAAGCTGCCTGGCCCGACTCTTCCAATATCGATTATCTGGGTTATAATATCGACAACGCTGGCTACCCTGTATACAGGTTCACCGTAGACGGCCACCCCATCACGGATAAGCTGACCAGCACCACCAACGGACTCGAGCGAACCATTACCGCACCTAAAGCCAATTCCCTTAGCGTTTTATTGACCCGTGCCGATACCATCACCGCAATCGGCAAGGGCCTCTATCAAGTAGACGGACAATACTATATTCAGATCGATAGCAAACTAAAACCTATTATCCGCAAATCTGTGGACAAGCAGGAGCTAATTCTGCCACTCAACGGCCAGGTACAATATACCCTCATCTGGTAGGATGCTCGTCCATAACATTCATATAAGCAAATATTTAAAAATGAAAAAGATACTTTTAGCTTCAATGGCTTCTTTCGCCATTTTCGCTGCTCAAGCTCAATCTAAGCTCCAAAAGGAGGATGATTTTTACAGAATAATAACCTTACCCATTCCAGAGAATATTAAACTAGAAGTGGGGGGACTTGCGGCCATGCCCGATGGACGGCTAGCCGCCTCCACACGAAGAGGTGAAGTATGGATGATCAACAACCCATACCTCAAAGGGGACGGCCGCCCTAGCTTTAAGCGCTTCGCATCGGGCCTCCACGAACCCTTGGGGATTCTCTATCGCGAAAATGACTTTTTGGTCAGTCAGCGGGGGGAAGTCACCCGACTAGCCGATACTGACGGAGATGGGGTAGCCGATGTTTACGATTCCTTCGCCAAATGGCCCCTATCGGGCAACTACCACCAGTATTCCTATGGCCCCGTACGAATGCCCAATGGTGAAATGATCGTCACCCTCAACCTCGACTGGATTGGCCATGGAGCGAGTCAATCCAAATGGAGGGGCTGGCTATTGAAACTGGGCGAAGACGGCAAGCTTACTCCTTGGGCCACCGGCTTACGTTCCCCTTCCGGATTTGGCTCCATCCAAGGGGATATATTCTATACGGAGAACCAGGGAGACTGGGTTGGATCGGGTAGAATGACCCATTTGGAGAAAGGCGACTTCGCCGGCAATCCTGCGGGGCTTCGCTGGAGCAGCGAGCCAAACTCACCAGTAAAACTGAAGGCAGAAGACATCCCCGACACCGGTGAACCCCTCTACGACGTGGCCCAAAGAGTCCCTGGACTAAAGGCGCCCGCCGTGTGGTTTCCACATACCATCGTAGGAATCTCCACTTCCGACTTCAAGGAAGATACCACCGAAGGACAGTTTGGCCCCTTTAATGGCCAGGTTTTCGTTGGCGATCAAGGACATAGTATCATTACTAGAGTGGCCATGGAAAAAGTAAATGGCGTATGGCAAGGAGCCGTGTTCCCTTTTAAAGAGGGATTTATGTCCGGAATATTAAGGATGGTTTGGGGCCTGGATGGCTCTATGTTTGTAGGACAAACGAGCCGTGGGTGGGCCGCCACCGGTAAGGCCGATCACGGTATTCAACGACTGGTATGGACCGGTAAAGTACCCTTCGAGATGCATTCGATCAAATCGATGCCCGATGGATTAGATATCACTTACACCCTGCCAGTGGATCCGGCAAAGGCAGCCGACCCTAGCTCTTATCAAATCAATAGTTTTACCTATAAATACCACCATTCCTATGGTAGTCCCATCATAAACACCTCCTCCATCCCACTCCAAGGCATTATTGTCTCTAAGGATGGGCTTCATGTACGACTTGTTGTGGCTCCCGAAGACCTCAAAAAAGGTTATATTCACGAGATTAAAGCCGAAGGATTATTATCGAACCAAGGAATGAGCCTGCTACACCCTAAAGGCTACTACACCCTGAATGAAATAGGCCAGGCCCCTTTCGCTAAGGAATCCGACTTTACTACCAAGGTAACCGCCTCGACGATGGACCATAGCCAACATATGGCGGAAGCCACCACAAAGCCCGCAGGCAACCAACCCAAACGGATCAATACGCAACCTTCCAATTGGACCAAAGGTCCCGACCAGGTAATCACCCTTGGGACCGTCCCAGGCCTCAAATTCGACCTGTCGGAGATACAAGTGAAGGCAGGAAGCAAAATTAAGCTGGTCTTTAATAATAATGACGACATGCTTCATAACGTCGTAATCACTAAGCCCGGGAAAGCCAATGCCGTTGGAGAGGCAGGCCTGAACTTGGGATTAAAGGGTTCTGAATTAGGCTATGTCCCCGATTCCCCAGAAGTACTCTTTCATTCCTTTATTGTGGAACCCGAAAAATCAGAAACCATCTATTTCGTGGCTCCCACCAAGCCTGGCGACTACCAATTTGTTTGTACTTTCCCCGGTCATTATACCATGATGCAAGGGAAACTTAAGGTATCCAAATAATAAAATCAGGCATAAAAAAGAGGGACATCCTAAGTGTCCCTCTTTTTTATGCCTTGCAGTCTGAAAGATAGACCTGGCACAAATTCATTAACATACTTAATATCATATAGTTATACTAACTACTGTATTATTCTTTTTATATTTACTATACTTTTATTACTTATACAATTTTTAATACATATTAAACATTTAATTTTATTGATAAAGTATCAATCTCTTATTACTTTCGATATGCTTTATACTATTTATAGAGATATAAATTAATTATACTTTTAAAATGAATTCGTATTTAGTTTTCCTTCCCTTGCCACCCAGACAAGACCTTCAGAATCGTGCGATCCTCAACTACATTAGCGTCCTTATCGTGGGCATAGAAAGCATCCATAGACCGACTCTCCTCTATGTCGCTCCTTCCTCGGTTTATTTTTTCTCGGTATTCTTCCTTGGACCTGCAGTAATAATGATTAATTTGAATCTTATCGACCGACACCTCCGACTCATAACCTACTATTGGACTCCCATTTTCGTTGATGCAAAATCGACCTTTTTTATACCTAAAATAATGGGGTTGATACGCGGCCTTCACATGTCTAGGCTGTACGATACTCTTGATATGACGATTGGGTAAAAAATGTAGGTCCGATCGCATCAGAAAACGATAAAGTTGGGGCACTTCTGCTTTATGCAAATGGCCACTCGACCCAAAGACCAACCAATTGACCCCAAGCCCTCCAAATTGACGATAATTCTCCAAAAAGGTGGGAAGGTGGTAGTTGCTTTCTTTGGGAACAATGAACTCATCCTAATCGATAAAAGCCAACCAGCGACACCAAAAACCAAAATGCTCTAGACAATGCGCATAGGCAGGAACCTGTTGACTCTTGCCAGGAAAGTCAATTACGGTGGCATAGGTCAGTAGATCCAAACGCGCGAGGGTATCCCTTACTGAAACGGTGCTCTCATTGTCATAGATAAAAAAATGTGTGACCCCTATTTGTAAATGATACCTCATCCATTCCTCCAAATACTGGTTTTCATCTTTTATAATGCAACAAATTCCAACCTGATGCCTTTTCTTTAAGAAGATCCGGCCCAACAGGGTATCCGTAATATGAGGCAACTTCCATTTTATTTTTTTCATTTCCAACCAGCAGCAAAGTCAATTTATAAGTCATTCATTATTCATAGGATGTGGCATTATCCCCCCCCCTCTTTTCCCGACCATGTGGCGGACCGATTGGTTGTAAAACAATTAAAAATTGGGGTATAAAATAGGCCAATCGCCTAAAAATGGGGTATAGTGCGTAACCATCCGGTCCCATACCTTTTAAAGTAGGCCAGTTGAACCGCCTTCTAATCGATCGAATTTTGAATAGCATGGAAACCCATACAGCAACAAAAATTACTATTGTTCAATTTTAATTCAGATTAAACCCGATTTTTTTTGTGACCTATATAAGTATAATACAATAATCAACTACAATAAATTTATGAGCAACAACAGAGTAAACGTGTTATTAGACCTATTGGTATGTATCGGGATTCAAATCCCCTGCTTTAGCCAAAGCACCATCAAAAGCGTAGACACCGATCATTTTGAAATAGAAATAAGTCAGAATAACCCACAAGGAATTACCATCTTACAAGTTACCGATATGCATATAGGAGGAACTGGAGAGGGGAAATGGAAGAAAGACCTCATTACCTATAAGCGTATTCGAAAACTGATTGAAACCTATAATCCTGACTTACTAGCCGTCACCGGCGACTTGCTCACTGGTGAGAAGCCTTTCGGTGCGCTATTGGCCTCTTCGGTAGTTCAGTTTTTCGACGGGCTCGAAAGGCCCTGGCTCTATGTATTTGGAAACCATGATCCAGAGGGTGGATTTGGACGCCAGGCTATTGCAGAAGTGTTTGCCGAGTCCAAATGGCATATCTTAGGCAAGCACCCAGTCAATTCGGAATGGAACGAGAAATACGACTATCTCGTTGACTTGAAAATATTAGGCTCCGACAAGCCCGCTTGGCAGGTCTACGGATTCGATTCTGGATCCGAAAAAGGCTATAAATCCATTAAATCCGATCAGCTAGACTGGTATAAGCAAACCAGCCAGGCCTCTCTGCAGCGGTATGGACAGAAAACCAGGGCTATTTCTATTTTCCATATTCCTCTGATTCAGTATCAGCTCTTACAAAACGATACTTCCATGAAAAAACAAGGCCATATGAAGGAGAAGGTATGGTACGAAGAGGATGACGGCAGTGTATATGAGACTTTCCTGGAGGTTGGGAACATAGAGGCGACCTTCTGCGGTCACGATCACTACAACAACTATTGGGGTACCTATAAAGGTGGGATTACCCTCGCTTATGGATATATCAGCGGAGAGTCGACCAAATATGCCTGGCCTCCAGGGGGTAAACTAATCACCTTGCCAACCGATGGTACGGCCATTCAAATTGAAAATGTGGTTCCAGTACTGGATTAAACTACATGCGCTATCACAAAAACACCCGTAGAATGTAACTCTACGGGTGTTTTTGTGTGAGGCTAAATGACCTTTCCACGGCTGGTGGTGTAGGGATGCCTTTACTAGCGACAAAGAAATCACCATTTAGCCCTAAAGCAGATTTTAAGATGGATCCGACAAACGACTGCCGATTATAATACTGAAAAAGTCTTGATCAAGACAACAGTACAATTAAAAGAATAATTATGAGTTAGCGGCTTAAACGTGTAAATTAAAGCAAATTATGGCCCACTTAGGACCAATTTAGATCCTGTATCATTCAAAACCATCCTTTCTCTTATGAAAATACTCTTAACTGGAGCCACAGGATATATTGCTCAAAGACTTCTGCCCGTACTCCTCGAAAACGGTCATGAGGTAGTCTGTTGTGTCCGGGACAAAAGCCGCTTTCATCCTCCGGTCACCTCTCAGCAGCTTAGCGTTTTGGAGATAGATTTTTTGAACCCTCAGCATTTGAGTCGCCTCCCCCAGGACCTGGAAATTGCTTTCTATTTAATTCATTCTATGTCTGCACAGGAATCGGACTTCGATCGCCTGGAGGATATTTGTGCACAAAATTTCCTCAAGAGTTTGCAACATACTCAAGTTCGTCAGATGATCTACCTAAGTGGGGTCGTCAATGAAGCCGAGCTATCCAAACACCTGTCTTCTCGAAAAAACGTCGAAAAGCTATTAGCTAGCTCCCCTATTCCGATTACCATACTTCGGGCCGGTATTATCGTAGGGTCTGGAAGTGCCTCCTTCGAAATTATCCGGGATTTGGTTGAAAAGCTACCCGTGATGATCACGCCGCGATGGCTCAGGACCAAATGCCAGCCAATAGCCATCCGAAATGTGCTCGATTTTCTTGTTGGGGTGATGGGGCTGACAGATACTTTTGACAAGACCTATGATATCGGCGGACCCGATATACTCTCTTACAAGCAAATGCTCCTCCGATTTGCTCATATAAGAGGCCTTAAAAGGACTATCTGGATAGTTCCGGTCATGACACCCCGAATCTCGTCGTATTGGCTCTATTTCGTAACCTCCACTTCCTATGCGCTAGCCACCAATTTGGTACATAGTATGAAAGTAGAAGTGATATGCCGTCCCAACCACCTGGCCCAACGCCTCAACATCAGCCTAATCGATTATGATCGCTCTATAAGAATGGCCTTCGATAAGATTGAGCAAAACCAGGTGTTGTCGAGTTGGAAAGACGCCCAGTCCAGTAATTTGTTGCAAAAAGGAATCAGTCAATATATTCAGGTTCCCCAACTGGGATGTTATAGGGATGTACGGCAGCTGTCCGTCGAGGACAGGAAGGCATCTCTACAAAAAATATGGCGCATAGGAGGTAAAACAGGCTGGTATTACGGAACATGGCTATGGGAGTTGCGTGGCCTGATCGACCAGGCCATGGGGGGAGTAGGTATGCGCAGGGGAAGGAAAAATGAACGGGAGATTTCAGCAGGCGAGGCATTAGATTTCTGGAGGGTGCTCGTGGCCAACAAGGATGAAGGCCGACTGCTGCTGTACGCCGAGATGAAACTCCCTGGAGAAGCCTGGTTAGAATTCAAAATAGATAACGAGCGCATCCTTACTCAAACGGCCACATTCAGGCCCTTAGGCTTGCTTGGACGCTTGTATTGGTATGCGGTACTGCCTTTTCATGGATTTATTTTCAGGGGCATGATTCGGCGCATCGCCCAATAGCGTCCCTCTAAGCTCCACAAACGAAAGGGAGTACCTGACATCCGATCAAGTACTCCCTTTGGTCAATAGCAAAACTTCGCTTTTCTATTAATTAATTTTTAGAAAGCGGTAGGTACTGGCCTGATTGTCTTGGTACAAACGGATGAAGTACTGCCCTTCTTGCAATGAAGCAATATCGAGTAAGATTGTGTTTATACCTTTCTGAAAGACCGTTTCCTTCGTAATTAACTTAATTCCAGCCAGATTGAAAGTTTCTATCTGCGCTGTGCCTGCTTCTTGCGCATAGACTTTGAGGTGGAGGGATTGACGCGCTGGATTGGGCGAAAGGGAGGCTGAAACGATATTTTCATTATTTACCGCAATCACACGGCTCATGATAAAGCTACCATCCAGATCCAATTGCTTGAGTTGGTAGTAGTTTTGACCTAGGTTGGGGTTGCTATCCATAAATGAATAATCGCCCAAGGCCTGGTCCGATAAACTTACAAAGCCTAAGGTAGTCATGGTTTTGCTCTCTGCATGCAGACGTAACACCTCAAAACCTTGTCCATTTTCCTCTTGAACCACGTTCCAACTCAGTTCTACGCCTGCCTCAACGGCCTTGCCTTCGAAGCGGGTGATATGTATTGGTAAGGCAGAACCTATCGTAAAGACGGCCGAATTGGGGCTAGAAGTGCAATCGCCTCCCTGTAGTTCTAGAGCATATTCTCCGTCATTAAGGTGCGAGTAAGAGATATTGACTACGTTGCTGGTCAAGTCAGGAGTACGACCTGAAGCCACTACGCTACCAGCCGACTTAATGCTCCAATCGATGTTAGGAACCCCATCGCCATCGAATTGAAACTGCAGAGAAGTAGCGCCAGGATTATTGATGCTCGTAACGCTAGGACCTCGACCACAAGGGGGTGTACTGCCCAAAACATTAATTACAAAGTCGCGGGTGCTTACGCTCGACGAACAATTTGAGCCTTCAATTTCAAGCGTATAATTCCCATTGGTTAATGAAGCAAAATTCATACTAGCCGTGTTTCCAGAGACATTGCTAGTACCAGACCGAACCTGGGAGCCAGACGATAAAATTCTCCAACCCAAGCTCGTCACCCCAGCTCCAGTAAAAGTCACTTGGAGACTAGTAGCGGTAATAGCCGATATATCTTCAATGGTAGGCCCACTGCTGCAATTATTGCTTCCCGATGGATTGACAATTTCAAAAACTTGAGAAGAAACAGAAGAATTGCAATCTCCTCCTTCAATTTCGAAGGTATAAGTCCCATAATCGAGGCTGGCAAAAGAAATATTGTTGACGCTACTGGTCAGCTGGGGAGTGCGCCCCGAACGTACCAGGTTTCCATTCGAAGTAATTCTCCAATCGATATTCGGGACTCCGTCTCCATCGAACTGAAAGGTAAGGGCTGTCTGGCTGATATTGGATAGAGCTGTAATGGTAGGTCCACGGCCACAATCTACACTGCCCACGGGCACATTTATAGTAAAAGCCATGGCACTCACCGCCGAACTACAATTCCCTCCTTCAATCTCCAAAACATAGTTCCCATTTACCAGAGAACCGTAAGAAATAGCAGCTGAACCACCAGTAACCGCCAAATTATTGCCTGAACTCACCACATTTCCATCACTCTTGATGCTCCAATTTAAAGAGGTAATTCCGGAACCCGTAAAATTAAAAGCCAAAGAGGTGTTGGTAATGTTATAGACCGAAGTTAGAGAAGGGCCACTAGCACAATCGTTGCTAACGCCTACAGGGTTACCATACTTGGGGGTGTCACTAAAGAAGCAACCTCTAAACTCCTCAATATTGAGTGAATAACCGAGGGTACCCCAATTAAAAAAACTACCGTTCTCTCCGGAAAGTGCTGGTTCTATCAAGGCCATATTAAACGAATTAGGGTCTCTTACCGATCCATTCTGCTGTCTCCACAGATTGACCCGAAGCAAGCCATCCTTTATCCGAGTGTATTGAAGGGTATGCACGCCATCCCCACCAATATAATCGCCCAAATACTGATCATCCCTAATCAACTTACCATTACAATAGATCCCTTCGTTGGTGGTAGCTCCCAAATATCCTGACGTAGAAGTACTAGGATCAGAACCATTTACACAATTGTCAATTTGGCTTTGGTATTGAGAGATAGGAAAGCGATTATTAGACAAATGATACAAAATCGCCGAAGTGTGAAAAGCCTGCGTATGATTAGGATCGTTACCTTCATTACGACTAATGTAGATTCGGTTGTCCTTTATTAAAGTATAAACCGGGTAACCGCCGTTATCTCCTAGGTATTCACCATGGGTCCAAACTATACCTTCGCATTCTAATTGGGCAGCTGCAGTACGGGCAGTCGCGAGCCGATCCCTGGAATTGGCTGCCATTAAAAGCAACATGCTTCCTAAATAGAGAAATTGCTTAAATCTCTTCATTGTAGAAAAAATCAAAATATTATAGATTTATTGAATACACCTCCGTCCAAAACCTATCAGACGGTCATTTTTTATGATAATTTGGAGGGTACTTTTCTAAATAAAGAGGGTTGCAAGGCTCCGATGACCACTTATTCAATCCATTAAAAGAAAAACCGGTGGCACCAAAATCGCTGCAATGTAGTAATCTTTTAGGTTTAATAATATTAATACAGATAAATACTACGAACAAAAAAAAGATAAGTCACTAATTATGTTAAAAAATAGGTTATAAAAATTACTGCGAAACGAAATAAGGTCAAGTGCCTATAAATCGTCTTTTAGGCCAGAAAAATGACCATTCCAATCCAAAACTAGTGTCAATTCTGACAATAATTAAAATATAGCCCCTGCTTTAAAAAAAAATATTAGAAAATAAGAAAAGAAGCGAGCTCCAGAAGCTTCCCTCAAAATACATACTTTCCGAATTTCAGTAGAAATACAGACTATAGTAGTCGCCACTCCTGTAGAATACAAAATAAATAATCATAGAAGTTTAACTATCTATATTAACGTTAATACTACAATGCTAATCAAAATATATAAATATGGCTTTTCTGTGATTATCTAGAATTCCTATGGCCTGTATATTCGCCTTATAGGCCTCCCGTTATACCCTGGAAAACTGCGCACGCCCTCTCTTCCGCCCCCACTACCAGCGTGATAAAGAAAGAAAGGGTACCTTTGTGCGAAATTTCTTTATCTTAAACAATACTATAATGGAAGTAAAAGACAGTAACGGCACACTATTGGCGGAAGGGGATTCCGTGACCCTAATCAAAGATTTAAAGGTGAAGGGTTCGTCGGTTACCCTTAAACGTGGTAAACTCGTTAAAAATATCCGCCTCACCGACGATTCGGGAGAAGTAGATTGTCGCGTAGACGGTATGAGTATTGTCCTAAAAACAGCCTTTCTTAAAAAGGCCTAATCCAAGCACCAGCATTCAGGAGTATCAAGTATCGACACTGGTACTTTTGGATGCTTGCCTCCTTCTATGACTACTCCGCCCCATTTACTTTCTTAAAGACCTACTCTCTCCCCTAAGTCTGCTTCGCCCATACTATCCCAAGTAAAACCCCAGCCACGCGCATAATAAGAATCACGGTAAGCGTCCCACCCGATAGCGAGAATTGAATACAGAAAAATCACATGGATCATCTATTCTCCACGCCAACCATTCCTGGGTGATAGAATCCGCATCTGATACAATTGTCAAGTCATTTCTGCCACCCGACCCGTGCATTTATGTCAATTACCACGGGTTTACAAAACATAATTTACAAAAAAATCGACCACATTAAATTTATATCCTTAAATAGTAACTTAAATTTAGAATTTTACCATCCTCCTGTAGCACAATTGATTATAAAATTATATATTTGCAATATGCTTGACTATTCAAGTAGTTATCAAACATATATCAACCATCTATATAGTATATGACCTCAATCAATGACCCATTGAAACTGATCCTGAATATCAATGCAGCCCAAGGGGTATTACAAAAAAAAATGGATGCCGCACTGGCGAGTCATGGAATAACCCTGACGGATTTCACCATTTTCTTGCAACTCAGCCTGGCCAACGAAGAGAAAATGCGGAGAGTAGACCTGGCAGAAAAAGTCGGTTTAACGGCCTCAGGAATCACCCGCGTCCTCTCCCCTCTAGAAAAACTGGGCTTGGTACGGCGCGAGGCCCATAGCCGCGATGCGCGGGTGAGCTATGTAAAGCTGGCACCGGCAGGCAAAAGAATCCTTAACGAATCGATCCAATCGGCTCAGTCTAGTGCGGCTGAATTGTTAGCAACCTATCGTTCGACTAAAATAACCGAACTTAATAAAGTACTATTTAGAATAGGGGGTGAAAATACGATCCCCTAAGGGCGTTCGACGTATTCAACTACGTAAAACTATTCTATAAGGTGCATGCTTCTAAGGGACCATTTCTAGGCTAGGTCCCTTAGAATGGCTCCTATGGCATAGCGCCTACCTCCGCTGGATTTATACAGGAATACAGGGTTTATTTAGGCTTTTAGCCCCCCCTACTCGCATAAACACCTACCTGGATAATCCCCCTTCTCCAGCAATTAACCTTCTCCCAATGATCATCTAAGGCACCCAGTAACTATCAAGAATCACTTATATAGTAGATTTACTTTTGTAAATAGATAGTCATGGAGAGAATATTCTTGGGTTTGACTGCCGAATAGTGTTTATTTACATTTCTACATATCGTTATAAATTAGTGATTTAACAATGTATCGTTTCTGGTAAGTACTTTTCTAAACTAATTCGGCCATCATTGATTGTTTACATTTGTAGTATACATGTGTTATAATAACATATGTAAACCACCTTAAATACTGGGTTGGTTAAAGGCCAAATAGCCTCTTAAAGGGCGAGAAAAGGGGCGATAAGAATTTAATGCCTGGGCTGACCTGCAGGTCAAGATCCTACACGCAATTGTCAGCGCGGCAAATAAGGGCTTAAATAGCGCTAAAAAGCCAGATAAAGAGATGATTGTGATGCCCTTGGGAGTGGCAATACCTGGTGAAATCGAAGTCAGGTAAGTGGAGAATTGGAATATAATGTTGGCTATTGGCTCTGCCAATCCGGTTTGATTTCTGGTATTAGTCCATGAGCCGAGCCAGATTGACGTCGACCAGTCGCATAAAGGATGGGTGGCCTTCCGATGCCCCCCCCCTCTAGTAGATAGGGATAGCTTCTCCCCCGCTACTCAAGCATCATCATTCGGGTTGTAGCTAATGAGGATATAAAGAATACCTAAGGGCGCATGGTACTTCCAAGTGATGGCCTCTAGTATTAAGGGCATCTTTGGGCGTAAAGCGATAACCAGAATTCAGCTGATAGAACGAAGGAGAATCCTCCATGCCGGCCATAACGTAAGAAGAACTAATGAGGCCTATATCCCATTAGTCTGAATACTCTTGAAGTAACTGCCTATAACTATTTAGCACACTTGACTTAGAAATAAAGCCGACGAACTCCCCTCCATTGGCTCTGACAATTGGCAGGTTCCATGCTCCTGTCTTATCGAATTTCTCTGCGACAACCACAACGCTATCAAACTCACTGATGACGGCCTGGGGCTGGCGCATTAATTTCCTGATTGTGAGCATATCAAAGGCATTTTTATCGAATAAAAGTGGCCTTAAATCGTCTAATGTAATGATGCCTACTAATTCCAAATTATCGTTCAAAACGGCAATAATATTCCTTTTACCCGTTCTGACCAAGTTGGCAAGCTCTTCGAAGCCTGCATTTATATTAATTCGCTGAATATCCTTGTCGATAAGATCGAGGGTATGCAACATGGACAGCAAATTATGATCGTGTTTCCGTGTAAAGATTTTTCCGGCTTTGGCCAATTGTTCCAGGTCAGGCGATACAGGAGAAAACCATTTGGCTATCAAGAAGGATATGACACTGACGATCATTAGCGGAATCAACAAGTCGTATCCCGAGCTAGACTCGGCGATCAGGAAAATAGCCGTTAGGGGGGCATATAATACGCCACTCATCACTCCGGCCATTCCTACAATTACCAGGTTAGTAGTCGGCACATCGGCTATTCCTATCAAAGAACAAATGCCTCCAAATAGATAACCCATGGCCCCGCCTGAAAACAAGGAGGGTGCAAAATTACCTCCATTTCCTCCGGCGTTGATGGTAATAGAAGTGGCAAAGGCCTTCAAAAAACAGATAAGAGCTACGAAAATCACCACCACCCATTCGCTATATTTGACCATGGAAAAGAAGCTATTTTCGACAAGGTCCACCACATGCCCAGTGGCCATGGACTTCACGGCCTCATAACCTTCCCCAAACAAAGGGGGGTATAACACACATAAAACCGACAAAACTCCACCACCTAACATGGCTTTCTGAAGCCGGGAATACTTCAATTCATGGAAAAAGTGCTCCACCATCGTACTAATCACGACGAAATACCGGGCAAAAAGTCCGCATATCACCCCTAATCCTAGGTAAAAAGCGATGTTATGATAATCAAATTCATTACGAGTTCGGAACTGAAAAAGAACCTCTTCGTCCAATAAAACGCTGGAGACCAAACTACCGCATACGGCGGCTACCACTAGCGGAATAAAATCAGAAAATACCACGCCCGTCAGCAATATTTCCATGGCAAACATGACGCCCGCGACAGGGGCATTGAAGGCGGAGGCTATCCCGGCAGAGGCCCCAGCAGCTAGCAATAGGGTTCTTTCTTTGTACTTAAGCTTGTAGGTCAGTGCATAGTTAGACCCTATAGCGGCCCCGGTGACGGCAATGGGACTCTCTAGCCCGGCCGATCCACCAAGTCCTACCGTAATGGCACTTTGTATTATTTGAGAATACATCTTCACCGAACCTACCACACTCGAATTACGGGCTATTTCATTGAGGATAAGTGGAATCCCTTTCTTGTCTTTTCCTTGAAAGAACCAGATGACCACTAAAGTGGTTAGTACGATTCCGGTAAAGGGGAATATGGCAAAGAAGAATATTTGCTCTTCAAAATGGACCTTATGCGTGATGATATAATGGATATAATGAACGAGCGACTTGAGTATTACCCCCGCCAATCCACAACTAAAACCAACCAATATACCTGAAAGAATCAAAAACTGATTTCGATTAAGTACGCTTTTCAACCAAAAGAGTACAATTTCATAGCTTTGAGCCTTCTTTAGACTATACCTGGTAAAGTCCCTTCTAAATTTCAGGAAACTGTAGAATCTCTTGACACTCTTTTGCTTCACAATCCAACTATTATTTTTCTATGGTCCAAACTCCAACCGATTAACTAACGACGATGAGCAGGAATATCCACAAGGTTCAGTTTGTATAAGCGGTATTTGACCGTTGGTCCCCCCTAGGATCATGCATTCCTGTTTATTCCCGTGAATTTACCTAGAATTATGAATAATTGGGCTATGAAGCTACTTTAAAATATAAGTTTATTCTACATCCCTAGGGTGAGGATTCATTCGAGCATAAAGGCTACAAAAAAAGCCCATCATAAAATATATGACGGGCTTTTTTTGGGGCTAAAGCCATGAAGGGAATTAGATATTTGTGGCCAGTTTAACGTCAAGCTTCAGTTTGATAGCCCGATCGCTATTATTATTTCCATACCCGCTACCCGTACCTATTCCTACCCCCATGCCAGAGCCCATGCCGATACCTCCTCCTAGACCGATCCCTATTCGTGGAGAAATACCAGACCTAGACGATTGGCCGTCTATTTCTATAACAATTCCAATATCTTGCACCTGGGCCAAGTCCATGTTTATCAAGGAAAAAGGAAGAATAATTTGTTCGGTCAGTTCATTATTACGGCCCATGCTGATCACCGATTTAATGCTCCCATCGGGCTCTACAAGATTAATAAAATGCTGCCCCTGCTGATCCTTCCAAAGGGCTTCCTTATTATAAGAATCCAGAAGCAAACTCAATCCCAAGCTGTTGGGCATGTCCATATCCAGATTCCGTAACGCCCTCCTGTCCTCCTTCATAACAACCGGAAACTGAAGGGAAAACTGACCTTTCCGTTGACCTTCTGGATTCAGTGTTATCTTCAATCCACTGCTCAGAATCTTTTGAATGGTATTGGGATCCTTGGTCTTTAGGGTGATATACAGAAATGAATCATCATTAATAATCCCATAGGCCAACCTAGATTGCTGATCTTGCTGATCGGGAGCGAGCCCATCCACGTAATTGAAGGGGGCATTCCATTTGGCTTGATATGGAATCTGCTTGGCACTGCTACATCCCAGAAGGGCTAATCCAATATATCCTAAAACCAACCTTGTTAATTTCATTTCTATTTTTTTGTTCATGGTAAATCTATTGTAGTCTAAACGACAACCTCCTCTATTCATTACTCCAATAGGATGAAAATAGTTGCGAAAAGGTTGGAAAGCAGAAAAAGACATATTTCTTCCTTCAATCCATTGTCGAATAAAAAAAAGTCGTTGTTTTGCGAATCCTGTAAGTTGTAACCCTTGGGTGGATCCATGGCCAATTGGCAACCTTATCCCCCACCGTACCAAAGCACATACTCATCACCTATGACCCTAAAAGCAGAAGTAGCATATCAAATCACAGACGGATACGAAGAATCGTTTAGTAAAAACGAGCTTGGACATAAACTAACCACCGGAAAATTCACCATTGCCTATAGCGGCGATGTAGAAGGTGAAGGCCATCTTATGGAACTCAAGAACCATGGGAACGAAGACGAAGCGACGGTGTATGGCCTCGAGCGATTTGTCGGTTCGGTTCATGGAATTTCAGGCAGTTTTGTTCTGGAGTATACCGGCAAGTATGAAAATGGATTGCTCCATTCCACCCGTAGAATCGTTAAAAATAGTGGAACTGGTGAGTTACAAAATATAGAGGGTTATATAGCCTTTAGTCATGCGAATGCCAAGGAAATGAAATTTACGCTACGATTCAAATTGCCCCAGTATAAGGATCAGATACCGGATGGGATAGAACCCCGCTAGGGCTCTATCCACACCATCTCCTGATTCTCAATGGTTATCACTAAGCCTACGGCATTTTTTCCCGTTTCGTTGTAGGCTTCAACGAGTTTTCCCATTGTTTTTATCGTTTCTTTAGGTCGATTCAGGGGTAAGAATCGCATCAGCACTACGGGGCCGTCGCCTATCTCCACCATGCGGTCGATATGGATTTGTTTGCCTCCCGGAATCAACATTTCCTTATTGATCATCACCCTAGCTTCCGGCACATATAAGCGCTTCATTCCATTCAGTTGAAGTATGCTGGCCACCATATGGGTCAGGCTTTCCTGATCCTTAGGTCCAGCAACCCCTTCGGCCACCACTTTTTCTATAATATGAGGCAGGTCCTCTAGGTTTCTCAATCTTGTCAGAACATAGCATGCCTTTTGGTAAATGTCATTTTTAACCTCAAATGTTTCCAGATCGAACAGTCGGTCCGACTGTCGCCTTAGTCTCAGGGTATTTCCAGGGTCGTGGCTCAACACCTTATGGAGTATATAGGGCTCGACTTTTTTTTCATCCTCTTTTAAATGGAACGCAGCCGCATCACCCGATTGTAAGCGATAGCTGAGTTGCCCTTCTACCCATGCCGGATCGGCCTCTTTTCTGTTCAGATAATCATAGAGCAATCCACTAATGGTGTTGCCGGCATGCCTGGCCTTGGGGGCCTGAGCCAACACGTACAACCTCTGTATAGGCCGGGTAAAGGCGACATATAACAGATTAAGATTTTCTACCACTGTTCTAACTTCGTGGTCTAGATATTGACTTTGTACAGTGGATTCTCCCAAATCCTTTTTCACCGAAACCATGGAGCTCCACAATTTTTTCCCTAAACCCGACTCATTTAACTCCAATTCTGAAAGGCTTTCATCTTCCAAATCGAGCCAAATCGTATCTTTGGAACTTGGTGTAGTCTTCCATTGGGCATAAGGAATAATCACGACTGGATACTCTAGTCCTTTTGATTTATGAATCGTTGTAATGCGCAGGGCGTCGGTACCCTGGGGGACATTAATAGATACCTTGTACCTCGCTATATCCCAATACGCTAGAAAATCGCCCAGATGACTGCTTCTACCAGAACCAAATTCCAAAATAACATCCAGAAAACGGAATAAATAGGCATTTTCTGTTCCTGCATCGAATAGTCCAAACACCCGGATAATGATTTCTGCAATTTCAAAAATAGTGGACTGGCGCAGACGAAATGCATCCAAGTCGATTTCCCAAGCTTTAAAATAAGAGAGGAAACTATCCAACCCCATTTCCTCAGCCAAATCACGCATCTTTTGAAAATCTGCTGGGCCTGGATTTACCCCACGTACCTGATGATGGAATAGGTACATCGCCTCGTACCGTGCCAGATTATCGTCGGCCTTTTGAATGACCTTCATGAGCGAAATCACGAACTGGATATTTCGAGAGTAGGCCAAAGTAAGGGCATCATCGGAAATAAGCGGAACCCCTTCCTGTTGCAAGGCTCCTGCCAAGGTAGCGGCATGTCTTCTGGATCTACATAAAATGGCCATATCCTTCCAAAAATATCCCTGACCCCGAAGATCACCAACCCTTTCTAATGTGGCTAGGACCATCTCATCCTCCCCTTCAGATTCGGCATCGGCATGGCTATTTTCTATAAAATCGAACTGTACCTGGCCTCCTGTTTTGACTCCTTCTGGTATTTGTTGTTGAAAAAAATCGTCGAACACTGAAAGAACCATCGGATAGCTCGTTCCTAGGTGACCCGCCACGAAAGAGAAAAAGGAGTTGTTGAACGAAGTGATTTCTTGGAAACTCCTGCGATTGGTTCTGAGATGATCCACCTGGAGGTTGGCGCTGAGCGATTCCAAACGCTGCTGTAGTAAGGGATTATTCCCTAGCTTATTGGTCAAGGCCAAGAGTTCGTCTTGTGCTAGATGCAATATCAGGTCCATATCCCCACCACGAAAACGATAAATGGACTGCTTGGCGTCTCCCACTACCAAGTTGAAATGTCCTCCCCCCAGTGCATTTTCTATGAGAGGGATCAGGTTTGCAAATTGCAGCTTAGAAGTATCCTGAAATTCGTCCAATAAAATATGGTTATAACGCTCTCCAAGCCGTTCAAAAATAAAAGGTACTGGTTCGTTGGAGACTATTTCGGCAATCCTCCGATTAAAATCAGAGATATGGACCTGATTATTCTGTCGTAATACGGTATCGAACTCCCTTCTAATTTCTCCCAATAAGGATAGGCCATAAAGGTGTTTGTCTAATGCCTGGTATAAGAGTACTTTGGGCTGCGCTTGGTTCCGAATCGACTCAATTGCATTATAGCAGTCAAAAAACAAACCTTTAAGCCCATCGATCTGGTCTTTGATGGGTTGGGGTGTCTTTGCTCCATACCAAATATCATCATCTATGGCTTTGATCACAAAGCTGTTGGGTGCATCCCACAGTTTAAGTCCTTCGGCCCGCTGGTCGAAGTAGCCCTTAACTCCTCGGCTTCCCTGAAAAAAGTCCTTGTCCACCAGCCCCGCCTGCTCCATTGCCGATTTGGCTTTCTCGGCCGACAGGACGATATCTTCATTTTGTTTCTTTACAAAGGCTCTAATCGATTTTCTGATGTGCGCCCAATCTCCCATTTCGAGATTGGCAATTTTTTGCATCTTCAAATAGGCCTCTTCCTGAAGTAAGGTACCCGCAGTGCTCTGGATAGTCTGGGGCAAGGCTCCCCAGCTTCCACCCTCTTCGGCCCTTTCCCGGTAATAATTCTCAACTATTTCGGTTAACACATCTTCACCAGGAGCACCGATACGCGCCAAAAGCCGATCCACCGCTTCCTTGAGCATTTCTGAATCCAACTGGGTTTCAAAAACGAATGGAAGACCCAGTTCATCGGTAAAGCTACTTACCAAACTTTTGGTAAACTTATCGATGGTCATTACCGCAAAATCGGAATAACGATGTAGGATTTTAAAAAAAACGGCTTGTGCCCGTGCGCAGATAAGCTTACAGCCATCTTCAAAGAGGCTCTTTTCTTCTAAGGTTTGAGGATAGAGCTCGGTTACTACGTCAACAAGCATACTATGAGGATCCTGTAAGGGAAACTCTGTTTCGGAAAAGATCCTTAGCATGCTCAAGATTCTATCCTTCATTTCATTGGCCGCCGCATTGGTAAAGGTAATGGCCAGGATATGTTTGTAATAGGTATCCGAATTCGTATGGAGCGCCAGCTTGAGGTACTCCTTCGTAAGGGTATAAGTCTTACCCGATCCGGCCGAAGAACTGTATACTTTTAACACCGTTTGAGTATTTGGTACGGAATATAAATGAGCCATGAAGATACAGAAAATGCAGGCAGAGCCTGCATTTTCTGTATCTCATTCAATAAAAATGATGATTTATAAATTAAATCGTATCCCTGCTGAGATGTTTGGGCTAAGGTAAAAAGGTCGTGGCAGCAATTCCAGATACGTGCCCCCTTCTAAAAATACCGAAATCCGATTATTAGGGATGAAATATTCTACACCTCCTAGGGCCGAACCACCCAAGCTTATATTTTTCTCGTATTCCCCATTCAAGCGCTTCGGATACGAGCGACGGCTGTTGACCTGCCCACCTAAGCCATAATAAATATGTACGGCTTCAGAATTAAACAAGGGAGTGTTCCACAGATAATGTGCCTGAATAGAAAGTCCGGTGTTTTGATAGATCCCATCATCGCCCCGGTATTTCCTATTTTTGGACAGAACCCCACCATAGGTCCCTATAGTAACATCTATCGCATGGATGTTATTAAAATATTTACGGATATTAATACCTGTAGGTTCTCCAGCTTTGAAGCCCACAGCCCAGTTATCATTCTGCGCAAAGGCGGCAGTAAATCCCAATACGAAGAGTAATGAGCATACGATTTTTTTCATCATGATTTTCGTTGTGATATAGTTTTCAGTTTTCGTGTATTCAAATTCTCCAATACGCCATATTATGAAAATGACTCAAGGGCTTTTAACAAAGCTACATTTTCTTCTGCCGTACCCACCGAGATACGCAAACATCCTTCACAAAGATATACTTTAGAACGATCGCGAACGATGATGGTGTTTTCTAGCAAATAAGTCATCACCGCCTTGGCATCCTCAAAACGTACCAACAGAAAATTAGCATCGGAAGGAAACACTTCTAAAACAAACGACAGTTTTTCCAACATCTTGCGCAATTCCTCCCTTTCTTTTAGAATTTCCAAAACCATAGCCTCCTTGCGTTCCATGGTCGAAAGTCCCGAGAGCAAGGCTTTCTGGGCTGGCAAACTGATATTATAGGGGGGCTTAATTTTATTGAGGATCGTGATCAGCTCGGTACTTGCATAACACATCCCCACCCGTAAGCCGGCTAGGCCCCAAGCCTTAGAGAAAGTTTGTAAAACTACTAAATTAGGGAATTCATCCAAACGACTGATCCAACTCTCTTCGGTAGAAAAGTCGATGTAAGCTTCATCAACTACGACAAGCCCCGAAAACCTATTTAATAGCCCTTCAATGGCCTGAGTAGAAATAGAATTTCCTGTTGGGTTATTCGGTGTACAAACCCATACAATTTTGGTTTCCGTTTGTATTTCACTGAATACCGCTTCCAGGTTCATTTGGAAATCGGCAGTTAAGGGCGCCTTGTCTACACTGACGTCGTGTATGGACGCACTTACTTCATACATCCCATAGGTGGGGGGCATGATCAGCACCCTATCTTTTCCAGGTTGGCAAGTAGCCCTTATCAGTAAATCGATCGGCTCGTCGCTGCCATTGCCCAAAAAGATACGGTCGTTGGTTACCCCTTTCATAGGACCAATGATCGACTTAATGGCCGATTGGTACGGATCGGGATAGCGGTTATAATTCTGATCCGTAACCGATCCGATAGGATTCTCGTTCGCGTCCAAAAATATTCCTTCGCTTCCTGTATATTCGTCTCGAGCCGAAGAGTATGGGGCCAATTTCAAAATATGAGGCCTTAAAAGGGAGGTTAAATCAAAATTATTTTTCATTGTACTCATTCATTTGCTTTAACCGTACACTAACAGCACGTTTATGTGCCTGCAAAGATTCAGCCTCGGCCATTACTTCCACCAAAGGGCCTAGGTTCAACAAGCCTTGTTGTGAAATATGCTGGACCGTAATTTTTTTAACGAAGCTATCGACCGACACTCCGCTATACGCCCTAGCATACCCATTGGTAGGCAAGGTATGATTGGTCCCAGAGGCATAGTCGCCACAGGATTCGGGAGTATAATTCCCCAGGAAAATAGATCCGGCATTGACGATACGCTCAGATACCTCCTCCGCGTTTTCAACGCACAGAATCAAATGTTCTGCTGCGTATTCATTCAACATGGCTATAGCCTCGTCGGCATGGGCAACTACAACCGCTGTACTATTATCAATAGAAATAGAAGCCATGTCTTTTCTGGGTAGGGCTTCCAATTGCTCCATGAGGCACCTATTCACCGCTTCGACGAACGATACGCTAGTCGAAACCAGGAGTACCTGACTATCTTTTCCATGTTCAGCTTGTGAAAGCAAATCGGATGCTACGAAATCGGGAACGGCCGTTTCGTCGGCATAAACTGCCACTTCTGACGGCCCAGCCGGCATGTCTATGGCCATTCCTTCCTTGCTAACAAGCATTTTGGCAGCCATCACATACTGGTTGCCAGGGCCAAATATTTTATATACCTGCGGCACCGACTCCGTACCGTAGGCCATGGCGGCTATGGCTTGAGCCCCACCTATGCGATAGGCACGGGTGACGCCTACCAATTTGGCAGCATATAAAATAGCAGGATGAGCAGATGGCGTGCACAAGACGATTTCCTTACTACCCGCTATTTGTGCTGGAATTCCCAGCATCAGAACCGTACTAAATAAAGGAGCGGTACCTCCTGGAATGTATATACCTACTTTCTCTATTCCCACGCTGCGTCGCCAACAGGTAACCCCCGGCATGGTTTCCACCTTTTCGGGAGCTGTAAGCTGCTGTTGATGAAATAGATAAATATTCCGATAGGCCTGGCCTATGGCTTCTTTTAGGGCCTCGTCCAATTGCCCTTCGGCATCGTCGATTTCCTTGTTCGAAAACGCCAAATCGCCCAAAGTAACCCCATCGAACCGCTCGGCCAATCGCCTTATCCCTTCATCACCATGCTTCTGTACCTCCTCTAAGATTGGGCTTACACTCGCTTCAATTTCCTTAAAATTTAGTACGGGTCGGGTAAGTAATCCCGGCCAGTCTTCTCTTTTGGGGTATTTTATTATCTTCATATGATTTGAACTACTATCTTGTAGTCTTCAGATACCGAACTATAAAATCATTTTCTCGATGGGTATTACCAAAATACCTTCAGCTCCTGCTTGTCTTATTTTTTCAATATTTTCCCAAAAGTCATTTTCATTGATTACTGAATGCAGGGAAGACCAACCGGCTTGCGCCAAGGGCAGTACCGTTGGAGACCGCATTCCAGGAAGGAATTTTATAATATTATCGACGGACTCGTTAGGACAATTCAGCAAGATATATTTGTTGTTTTTCGCTTCTTGTACCGATTGAATTCTAAACAGCAGCTGATCGAGCAAAGCCTGTTGCGGAGCAGGAAGGTTTTTATTAGCAATCATAACGGCCTCAGACCTAAAGATGGTTTCCACCTCTTTCAGCCCGTTGCTCAATAGCGTGCTTCCTGAACTTACAATATCGCAAACGGCATCGGCCAACCCTATACTCGGAGCGATCTCTACCGAACCACTTATTTCGTGAATATTGGCTTGGACCTGGTGGGCTTTCAAATATTCGCCTAACAACCGTGGATAGGTCGTAGCGATACTCTTGCCATCCAAATCCTGCACGCCCTCATAGTTCTGCTCCCGCAATATGCCTATAGATAAGCGGCATTTAGAAAAACCGAGCTTATGAACGGTATTAACATTTTTATTCGTTTCTTCAGAAACGTTTTGACCTACAATACCTAGATGCGCCACACCATCTTCCACATATCCAGGGATATCGTCGTCTCTTAGGAATAATATTTCGGCAGGGAAATTGGTGGCCGCCGTCTTAAGCTTCCCGCCTCCGTTATCAAAACGGATACCACATTCTTTGATGAGCTTTAAGGAGTCTTCGCTCAGTCTACCCGATTTCTGAATCGCAATTCTTATTGTATCAATCATTTGTAATGGGCCTGTTTTCCTAAGAAATTACAAGCAGTTTGAATTATAATATCAGCAAAATACCATGTTTTAAGGGACCATTCTAGTGGGCCAAAGCGGCAATAATGCCCGCTATGTCCAACTTCTGTTGATCGCCCGTCTGCATATGCTTCAAAGTTAACAAGCCAGATTGGATTTCTTCCGATCCAATGAGAACAACATATGGAATTTGTTTTCTATCTGCATAGTCTAGCTGCTTTTTTAGCTTTACCGAGTCCGGATAGATTTCAGTGTTAATCCCAGCATTCCTCAATTTTGCGAGTAGGCCTACGCCATATTCAAATGCCTGACGATCAAAATTGGTCAGCATTAACTGCGTGGTAGCCTGCGCACTATCGGGAAACAAGCCTAGCTCTTCCATCACGTCATAGATGCGATCAACCCCCAAAGAAATACCCACTCCAGAGATTCCCGGGACTCCGAAAGTACCCGTCAGATTATCATAGCGCCCTCCGCCAGAAATACTACCGATTTGAACTCCATTGGCTTTCACTTCAAAAATAGCTCCGGTATAGTAGGACAGCCCTCGCGCCAACGTTACATCGAACTGTATTTTGGGATTAGGGATACCGGCGATGTTCACCAATTTCCATACCTCTTCCAGTTCTGCTATTCCTTGCATGGCCACCTCCGAGGAGCTTAACCAGGATTTTAGATCGGCAAACGGATTTTGTGAATGTGCCAGTTCGAATATCGGTTCAAGAAGCGTCAGGCTATCTTGGTGAAAGCCTTTCTGGAGAAGCTCCTCTTTCACCTTTTCTTTGCCTATTTTATCTAACTTATCGATAGCCACACATAAAGGCCCCTCCTGGCCACTAGCACCTATCATGGTGGCTATCCCGGTGAGTACCTTTCGGTTATTGATTTTTACAGTAAAATCTTGAATCCCTAATTCTGGCAAAATAGCATGTAATAGGCCTACTATTTCAGCCTCGCACAAAAGCGAGTCGGTACCCACCACATCGGCATCGCACTGATAGAACTCTCTATATCGGCCTCTTTGGGGGCGATCGGCCCGCCACACGGGCTGAATCTGATACCGCTTAAAGGGCATCACCAAGGTCCCCCTATTCATGACCACATACCTGGCGAAAGGGACCGTCAGATCGTAACGTAACCCCTTTTCGGAGATCTTTTGAGTTAAAGGCTTATAAGGCCCAAGCCAATCTTGCTCATTGGTTTTGGATTTAAAGTCACCAGAATTAAGTATTTTAAAGAGCAACTGGTCCCCCTCTTCTCCGTATTTCCCCATGAGGACCGACAGGTTTTCGAACGCTGGCGTCTCTAAGGGCAGAAAACCATAACGCTGAAAAGAACGCCGGATGGTGTCAAAAATAAAATTACGCCTGACCATTTGTTCTGGGCCAAAGTCGCGGGTACCTCTTGCTAGAGATGGTTTACTCATTGTTATAATAATTGATTTCTGGCCAATCAAATCGTTTCTAATCACAAAGACCTATAAAACAAACCTTTACAAAAAACGGTGTCATTGTCAGCCATAAATTGGTACACAAAAACAGGGCCCAAAATGGGCTCAAACCGCAAAGTTAGGGCTGCTTCGGTAATAATTATACCCTACAACTACTTTATTTATGAAGAATTTCTTAATTTTGCGGCTCTTTCACAAAACAATTAATAAAAATGGCAGTTACGGAATTAAAACGTAAAGGACGTAGAAATAAAGCAGTGGCAAATAATCGTACTGCAACAATCAAAAACCTTTTGCGTAAACCTGAGGTTAGAAATGTAGATGTTGAAGCTATTAAGGCGCAATTCGAAGCAAACAAAAAATAACCATCGCAACACGATATTTTATCGGAAAGAAGTCCCTGTCAATCAGTTTTGGTAGGGCTTTTTGCTTTGTGTCCGCCCTTTGATTTTCGAGGATTCTGTGGCTTTCTCGCATTCAGCTTTAACTCTGACTGACGAATGCTTCTCCGGGTTTCTCGACGGACATCCGACAAAATGCGAAAGCGTAGTGCCATGCCTAACCCGATAAGACCTATGTTGATCAGGGCCATGCTATAAATACCAAGGAGGAACCAAACTTGAAAGTCGACCCCGATACGTCGCTGATTGGCCGCCTCAGTCAGCACCGCCAATCCTATACTCAATAGGAACAAGCCAATGGGGGTCAGGATTATAGATTTGGTTTTTGCGGACATACGCTTTATCAATTTTTTCCCTGGTGGTTTTGGATCTATTGCTGGAATCATGTAAAAAAATTTGTATACTAAATTTAATAAATAATTTAATTAATTGGCTGCATGAAGGCTATATTTAGTTTTGTTTTACGTTATATACCCAGACCATATTTACAGCTTGTTGGCCACTGGGCCGCACGAATATTAAGCATTTTTTACATAGGAAACAAGGTAGAATGTCCCGTATGCAACCATACTTACAAAAAGTTTTTGCCCTACGGCCGTAATACCTCCAGTCGCGAAAATGCCCTGTGCCCCAACTGCTTGTCTCTAGAGCGGCATCGTCTGATGGCCCTTTACCTGCGTCGTAAAACTAACTTTTACACGGCTCCACATAAGGTGTTGCATGTAGCTCCAGAATATTGCTTTATCGATCGCTTCGACACGATGACCAATTTGGAATATATCACTGCTGATATTGAATCCCCATTAGCGAAGGTTAAAATGGACATCCATGATATTCCCTTTCCAGACAATAGTTTCGATGTGGCATTTTGTAATCATGTCATGGAACACGTAGAAGACTATCATAGGGCTATGAGTGAATTGTACCGGGTGCTTAAGCCTGGCGGGTTTGCCTTAATACAATCTCCCCAGGACATGAAATATACCGTTACTTTCGAAGACCCGACCATCACCGATCCTAAAGAAAGAGAAAGGGTCTTCCTTCAGAATGACCATTTACGACTGTTTGGGCAAAATTACGGAGAAGAACTTCAAAAAGCAGGGTTTGCCGTCACTGAAGACCATTTTGTTCAAAAAGAACTTTCTAAACAAGAAGTTCAGCGTTTTGCTTTACCAGGTGAGGAGATCGTCTACTTTTGTCAAAAAAAATAACAGCGTTAAATATCCTTCTTCGTACAGTTAAGAAGGATATTCTACGGTAGCTCCAGTTTCGCGGTGGGCCTTATTCTCCCAAAGCCGAGTCCAGCCTTCCGACATAAACCCTAAGCCATATCCCGTAAGCTGTACTACGGCGGCCACTACACCAAGCCTAGCGACCTTCCATGACCCGCTCCTACGAAGCGCATCCGTAAAAACGAGTAAAAAGTAAGCAGCATAACCGACCAACCCAAGGAGAAATAAAGAGCTGGAAAACCATAACAAAAATGGAAGACTCCCCAATCCTAGGGTGAAAATCATAGGAAAGGTATGTACCAACTTCAGCTCTTGAGGATAATAGCGACCTATATTGATACGCGCGCGACCAAAAAAATGCAGCTGCCTAAAAAAAGCTTTGAATTGCGTACGGCGTTTATGGTATATAAAAGCTTCTGGAATGAGCGTCGACTTAAAGCCCATAGCCAAAGCCCTAATACTAAAGATGATGTCCTCCCCCATTCTGCTGGTTTGAAATCCACCGGTTTTTAACCAAACTTCCCTCGAAAGCCCCATATTAAAACTACGGGGATGGAAGACCCCGCCCATATTATTTTTTTTACCACGAATTCCTCCCGTAGTATACAAGGAAGTCATCGAATAACTGATGGCCTTCTGAATGGCCGAAAATGAAGGGTGATCTGTATCGGGACCTCCGTACATATCAATCCCTTCATTTTTAATACGTCGATCGACTATGGCCATATAGGTTGGCTCTACCAGAGCATCGGAATCGAATAAAATAAAAAAATGGCCCTTGGCCCGCTCGAAACCATGATTTCTGGCAAAACCCTGCCCCCCGTTCTCCTTGTAATAATAGGAGATATTTAACCTGTCGCTAAACGACTCGACCACCTGGTCTGCATTTATGGCAGAACCATCTTCCACGACTACTATTTCAAAATCGTGAAAGGTCTGCACGGTTAGGCAAGTCAACAATTCCCTTAATTCATCGGGCCGGTTGTAGACGGGAATAATAATCGAGTAAGCAGGTACGGGTTTGTCAGCCATAACAAGTGAACTAGGCATGTATTTCTTTTAAAGCATCTTCATTGGCCTCAATGATTCTGTTGACCATGGTTTGGTCTATGGCCGTCGAAATAAACATGCTTTCAAATTGCGAAGGCCCCAAATAGATCCCTCGTTGAAGCATGGCATGAAAGTATTTTCCGAACATGGCTAAGTTAGAGGACTTCGCTGAAGGGAAGTCTGTTACGACCTGATCTGTAAAAAACTGCGTGTACATAGACCCCACATGATTGATCGTATAAGGTAGCCCTAACTTGGCATTCGTAGCCTGGAATCCAGAAACCAATTGGTTACCAGTCGCTTCTAGCTGCTGGTATACTTCTGGGTTTTCGTTCAGGTAGGTCAGCATGGCCAGGCCTGCCGCCATAGCAATGGGATTTCCTGATAGGGTGCCAGCCTGATACACCGGCCCTGCTGGGGATACACAGTTCATAATCTCGGCCTTCCCCCCATAAGCACCAACGGGCATTCCACCCCCAATAATTTTACCCATTGTGGTCAGGTCAGGAGTTACACCGAAACGTTCTTGAGCCCCACCCTTGGCAAGTCGGAAGCCAGTCATCACTTCATCAAAAATAAATACGATGCCTTCCTGGTCACATAGCTTGCGTAGGCCTTCCAGAAATCCAGGTGCAGGAAGGACACACCCCATATTACCTACTACCGGCTCCAATATCAGGGCGGCTACCTGCCCTTTATTGGCTTCTACCAAATTCTGAACAGCCGCTAGGTCATTATAGGGCGCAGTGAGGGTATCGTTGGCCACCCCTTTGGTCACTCCAGGGCTATCTGGTGTCCCAAAAGTAACGGCACCACTGCCCGCAGCAATCAAAAAGCTATCGCCATGCCCATGGTAGCACCCTTCAAATTTTATAATTTTATCGCGCCCCGTAAATCCACGGGCCACTCGAATAGCCGACATGGTAGCCTCAGTGCCTGAGTTAACCATCCGGACCTTCTCTACTGAAGGGACCATATTTACTAGGAGTTCGGCCATTTCTACTTCGCGCCTCGTGGGAGCACCAAACGAGAAAGAATGCTGAATTGCGTCCGATACGGCCTTCAGGATCAGCTCATTGCCATGACCCAATATCATGGGCCCCCATGAATTGATAAGTTCTATATATTCGTTCCCGTCTTCATCGAAGACCAAGGCCCCCTTTGCCGATTTTATAAATATAGGAGAACCTCCCACGGCCTTAAAGGCTCTTACTGGAGAATTAACCCCTCCTGGGATATATTGCTGTGCCTTTGCGAAAAGACTTTTACTCGAAGAAAAATCCATGATATGACTATAACAATTATTAAATTTTATTTTTCACTGAGACAAACAGTCGGTTTTAAAATTAACCAATAGATTGTTTACACTATTTTAGGACTACGACCACGTGTCGGCCGTTATTTTACATTTCTGATGACGGTCAACCGACATTCACTTAGGCTCCGCCTGAAAAATTTCCGAGAAATAATTCCAGTATTCAATTTCAAACAGACTTTAATGGATGGTCACCCATTTTGTGCCATTGTATTTTAAGATAAATGGAACCTGGTTTTCGTGAGAATGCCGATAATCGAAGCCTCCCAGCAAATACCCGTCCTGATCCGACTCATACCGACGAAGTGTAAGGCCTTGATCGAACTTAGCATTATATTTTCCCATCATCCTTCCGAAAAACAATAAATGGTCGTAGCCTTGATAGGAATAGACCGAGGGGAAAGTACTGTTCACTTCCCAGTAATCTTTTTGGAATTTTCTCATTTCCTCCTTGTCCTTGTCCACATAGTCGGACTCCAACAAGTAAAGACTCTTACCAGCAGATGCCAGAGAAACCTGACGCATATTAAAACTAGAAGCAGTTGCCAAAATAGGAGTCTTTCCTAAATTTCGGTTATCCAAAGTAGCTAGAAGAGGTTGACCAAATCTGGATGACGTTCCAAAGACGGCCACGTGATCGGGTCTCTCTTGCTCAAACGTTGGAATCAAAGTTTCCATGCTCTCACGTTCGGCTGGCAACTTCTGCATATCCAAAATCTGCCCTCCTAGTTTTTTAAGTTCTTCCCTATAAGCAAATGCCATCGTAGAATCCTTGCTACTATTTCCGTAATAAATAACGGCCTTAGCCCCTTTTGCAGTTTTTTTCATAAAGCTGGCCCCCTTTTCAACCTGTGTTTGAATGGTAGGATGCGCCAAAAATAAGTTTTTAGCCGACCCCAATAGGTTAGCATCGGTAGATAATGGATTCACGAGTAGCATTGGAGACTTTGCCAGATATTTCATGGTGACGTCAAAGGTACTCGTATATAAGGGTCCAATCACCAAATTTGAATTTTGAAAACTTGGGTTCTCAATGATCCCTTTCATTTGTTGCTCGTCGGTGCTCACATCATAGGCACTCAATACCACAGAAATCCCTTCGCTCTCCAATTTTTTTTGGGCCTGCAATAATCCTAAGTAATAGTCGTATGCAAATTGATTGGACATGCGTCTTGAAACGGTGAAGGCATCCAAACGAAACGGAAGCAATACCGCTACATCATAATACCCCTTACCCCATAGCCTTTCACTCTCCGTAGTCTTGCTTTTTGGCGAGTCTTCCTTCGGTTTGAGTTCAATATTAAAGCGCTTTTGTAACTGGGTCGCCATAGTAACTTCCGATTTGGTATGGGACGATTTTTTATCGATTCTAGAAACCAGCTCTAAGGCAATTTCCCTGTCCTGTGGGAATTGTTTCTGCATTTCTACTAGGCTATCAAAATCTACGTACTGTTGAAGATACTGTTGTTTCAATGATTGGATGTCTTCTTGGAAAGACGAATCCTTTATTTTATCAAAATACAAATTCCCCTCTTTCCAGTTTCGTAGTCCCAAATTATTGGCACCAATCAGGTAATATACCTCGGAAGTCCTGTTCCAGTTAGGATAACGGTTGAGCAGCTGAAGTAACATTTGCTTACTGGCTTGGTACTGTTTGTTTTTGTAAGCCGCCACCCCATAATGGTAATGGGCATATTCCGAATAAATAGTCGGCTGATTGGCCGATGTCAAAGGGGCCAACTTTTGCATGGCCGACTGATATTTGCCATTCTTAATATCCCGAACCGCTTCGGTGTATCCCTTAGAAACATCATCCTTTTGTTTGAAAAGCTGAGCCGATACTTGATAACTACCAATGATGTAGAAAAATAAGGATAACAAAAATTTCATGTGCGATAACTATAGTTTGAATAATATATAAACAATTTCATATCCGCTGGCCACGAGCTTAGCCCGAATGGAGCATCTCGATTTTCTAATTTGCCTAGGATATTCTCCCTCCAACAAAGCCAAAATTAACGAAATATGCTTACAAATAAATGGGCAATGTTTCGGATGGAAACATTGCCCAAATCTAACTAACTTAGTCTGAACAGTAAGAACAAATCAGAGGATGTTGCTACTATAGCGACCTAGATATTATTTTTTCTTCGATCGTTTCTCTAGTTCCGCTTGCTTCTTCTTAGCTTCATCCGCAGCCTGCAACGATTTTTCTAGATATTTTTGAAACTTGGTTTGTTTCCTTTGACCACTGGCATTTTTTATACGATTCTCATCCAAAATAGCCTTGATCTTTTCTTCATTCACAAAGCGCTTAATGATTAATTGCTGAATAATGGTCACTACGTTGGACACGAAGTAATAAAAAGTAAGACCAGCTGGGAATGAATTCAAGACAAACATAAACATGACAGGCATCACATATCCTAAGGCCTTCATATTGACAGGACCAGGCTGGGTCGGCGTCATCTGATTGTTATAGTATGCGTAACCGATACTCGACAGCGTCATCATGATGGTAAACAAACTGACATGGTCACCATAAAACGGCAACTTCATGGGAAGTTTGATAAAGGAATCGTAGGTCGATAAATCAGTAGCCCATAAAAACGACTCTTGCCTCAGCTCTATAAGATTGGGAAACAAAAAGAATAGCGAGAACAAAATTGGCATGGTAGCCAGTACAGGCACGCATCCACTCAGTGGGCTCACCCCTACCTGTTGGTAAAGCTTCATTTGCTCTTGTTGTTGCTTCGCAGGGTCATCTCCAGTTTTCTCCCTGATTTCCTCTAACTCTGGGGCTAAAAGTTTCATTTTAGCCATGCTAATATATGACTTGTATGTTAGCGGCGAAAGTAACAACTTAACAATCAATACCAGACAGATAATTAACAGGCCATAGTTTTCTATGAATTTTTCGAGGAAGAAAAATAATGGTACCAGAAAATATTTATTGACGGGCTTTAAGAAAGCATAACCCAAATATACATTTTCGTCGAAGTTAACAGCATCTACCTTTCCTACAATCTGATAATCGTTGGGACCCAAGTAAAATTTATAAGAAGCTTTGCCCTCCAACACCGAGCTCATTGGGATATCGGCAGAGGCTGACATGGTCTTAACCACGATCGAATCGTTGGTATTGACATCGGCCCGCATCGACATATTTTGTAAAGGGGTTGCTTTGGAGATCAATCCCGACAAGAAATACTTGTGCTTCATGGTGAACCACTGAACTGGTTCTTCGGCCTGCCCCTCCTCGTTGGAGGTTGCACTTGTGGCTAGGCTGTTGATGTCGTCGGTATAATAGTTTAGGGTAACCACCTCCCTGTTTTTGGTCATATCGTTTTCAAGCTGAAGCAGATCATTCTCCCAATTAAACTTCAGGCTCTTCTTATCCACCCCACTTACATTGGATGATATACCATAATCGATCAGATATCCATCGCCATGTATTACGTAGGTCTGCTCTACATATTGGTTGCCACCTAGATCGGCACGGTACCGAACCACTACCGAATCTCCTTCGGCTACAGTGCCACCTTGGGCATCGGAAGTAAAAAACAGCTGAGACATATCCACCGTACCAGTCGGGGTAGGCAAGTCTAAGCGAAACTGATTATGGTCTTTAGCTATTAGATATAGCGGCTTGCCATCATAAGTTTCAAAATCCTTAAGCTTAACCTCGGCTAACTGTCCGCCTTTGTTAGTTAAAACAATATGGGAGGTTTTGGTCTCAAAAGTAATTTCTTTTTCTTCAATGACTACCGCATTGGTATCATTATTCATAGACATCTGAGCCGTACTGTCTAATTTAAGTGTCGCTTTGGAGGCTGTAGAGGGGGTATCTACCTGGGCCGATTCGATGATAGCGGGTTCTTCCGGAGCTGGCACAAGCATTTGATAACCCAGCAACATCAGCATGATCAACATCATACCGATTACAAAATTTTTATCCATTCTAAACTTTAATTATAATAATAAAACCCTTTTTTGGGATACCAAAGGTAGTAAGTTTTTCCCGAAAGGGCTTTTTAAACATGATAATCGGTAAGGCATTTAAGCCTTTTGTAAGGTCTTATTCAGAGAAAACTCAAGAGCTGCCTTCACAAATTTAACAAAAAGTGGATGCGGGTTCATGACGGTACTCTTCAACTCTGGGTGGAATTGAACGCCCATATAGAACGGATGCGACACCAATTCTACAATTTCAACCAATTGATTCTCCGGGTTGATACCTGAGGCCAATAACCCTTTGCTTTCAAAGTCTTTGATGTACTTGTTATTGAATTCATAGCGATGGCGATGGCGCTCGCTAATGTTAATTTTCCCATATATCTTATGCGCCAAACTATCCTTTTTCAACTTACAAGGATAAGCTCCAAGGCGCATGGTACCTCCTTTATTGGATATGTCCTTCTGATCTTCCATCAAATGGATGACAGGGAATTCGGTATTCCGATCCATTTCTATGGAATGAGCGTCGGTCCATCCCAACACGTTTCGCGCATATTCGATAACGGCCATTTGCATTCCCAAACAAATCCCCAAGAACGGAATATTGTTTTCCCGAACGAACCGAATGGCCGTGATTTTTCCTTCGGTACCACGCTCGCCAAAACCTGGAGCGACCAATACACCGTCTAAATCGACCAATTTATCGATGGCATTTTCAGGTGTTAAGCTTTCCGAATGAATCCATTCGAGCTCCACTTTACATTCATTGGCCGCACCGGCATGAATAAAAGATTCAATAATAGACTTATAAGCGTCGTGTAACTCTACATATTTACCAACCAAACCAATTTTGATCGTGCTTGTAGGGTTTTTCAGGCGCTTCAAAAACTGTTTCCAAGAGGTCAAATCGACATCCTTATCATTATAGATATTCATCATATATAATACACGCTGATCCAAACGCTCGGAAAGCATCAACAACGGAACGGCATATATGGTATCGGCATCTATAGATTCTATCACTGAGTTGACTTGGACATTACAGAACAAGGCAATTTTGCGACGTATGTCGAGAGGGATGGGGTGTTCGGAACGACAAACGAGTATATCGGGCTGAATACCTGACTCTTGTAACATCCGAACCGAGTGCTGGGTAGGCTTTGTTTTCAACTCACCTGCCGACTTCAGGTAAGGTATCAGGGTCAAATGGATGATCAAGGTGTCCTTCTCTTCCATTTCGAACTTTATCTGCCTTACCGCTTCCAGGAAAGGCAAAGATTCGATATCCCCTACACAGCCACCTATTTCGGTAATGACGATGTCGTATTTACCCGATTGTCCTAACAGCAGCATATTCCGCTTCAACTCGTCGGTAATATGTGGGACAACTTGTACTGTTTTACCTAAAAAATCACCTCTGCGCTCGGCAGTAATGACATTATGGTAGATTCTACCGGTAGTAACATTATTGGATTGGGAGGTACTTACGTTCAAAAATCTTTCATAATGACCCAAGTCCAGATCCGTCTCGGCACCATCGTCTGTCACATAGCACTCACCGTGCTCATATGGATTCATGGTTCCCGGATCTATATTGAGGTAGGGATCAAATTTTTGAATGGTTACTGAAAGGCCTCTAGCCTGAAGAAGTTTTGCCAGAGAGGATGCAATGATACCTTTACCTAATGAAGATGTAACACCGCCCGTAACGAAAATGTACTTAGCGGTCTTTAATGCTTTGGAAGCCATGAGACGTTGCTTTTTTTCTATGATTACGGGATACAAAGTTACAGATTAATCCATGCCTATTTCAATCTTGTCAAACAATTATTTTAACCCCAAAGTTAACAGCTTGCTAATCTTGCCGATTAGCTCAAAAAATAAAAAAGTCCAGTATCCACCTCAAACTTTACAAATTTTTAACCGAAACAGAATATAGTTTCAACTGAAATCGTAAGCGCAAAATTATCTGTTAGACTAATAGCCTATAACCAGACAAAAAAGCAGTAATTGTCAAAAACTAGATAATCTTAAGCAAAAATTGGACACCCAGGTATCACCTTAATAATATGCAATTAATGCATTTAATAAATCAATCCCATCGGAACCTTCTGGCACGATAGAAGTCGGTGTTCTCGACAACAATACGCAGCAACCCTCCCTTCGTATGGGATAGGAGGTGCTGTGACACATCCTATAATGAATGGAAATGCTGACTTGAGAAACGGAAATCCACTTCCCAAGTCAGCTTAGCTCCGACTAATACCGATTATGACAGACGATCCTTGAAGGACTCGTAACCAAAACTTCTGAGCACCTCAAATTCCCCATCGGATTTGACTACACCGATCGAAGGCAAATTAACCCCATTGAAGGTGGTGGTTTTCACCATGGTATAATGCATCATATCCTCGAAGACGACGATCTGGCCCGGTTCTAACGGTTTATCGAAGGAGTAGTCACCAATAAAATCACCAGCCAGGCAGGTCATCCCACCCATTCGATAGGTAGGCTTGCCAGCAACGGGCTCCTGATAAGCCCCCTTTATAACTGGCTTATAGGGCATCTCGAGGGTATCTGGCATATGAGCGGCAAACGATGTATCTAAGATGGCTACTTCTACCCCTTGGCTGTCCATGGTATCGAGAACCGTAGTTACCAAATCGCCCGTACGCCAAGCAATCGCCGACCCAGGTTCCAGGATCACCTCTAGATTATACTTTTCCCGTATCCCTTTTACCAAGTCGATCAGTTTCTGGGTATCATATCCTTCACGGGTCATCAAATGCCCACCTCCCATATTCAGCCATTTGGCCTGATGCAACAAATCGCCAAATTTTTCTTCAACAGCCACTAAGGTCCTTTCCAGGGTATCGGCACCATTCTCGCATAAAGTATGGAAATGCAGCCCTTCGATACCCTCAGGAAGTGTATCGGGTAGCTTGTCGCGGGTAACCCCTAGCCTAGAACCTGGCACGCAAGGATTGTACATATCCGTGGATACCTCCGAGTATTGTGGGTTGATCCGGATGCCAAAAGAAAGTGGCTGGTCGGGATTATGTTTTTTAAATGTGGCGATAGCCCCTTCAAATATTTGGTACTGGCTCAACGAATTGAAAGTAATATGACTGCTCCTTAACAAGACCTCCCCAAACTCCTGCTCCAAATAAGCGGGCATGTACGTATGCGCGGGGCGTTGCATGTATTCGTTAATCAGCTTGATCTCATTCAAAGAGCTCGCAGTGGCCCCATCCAAATATTCATTGACAATCGGAAAAGCCTTGTACATCGAAAAGCCCTTTAAGGCCAGAATAATCTTGCAACCCGCCTGTTTTTGAACACTGTCGATCAATGATAGATTCTTCCTTAATAGCTCCTCCTGGAGCACAAAACATGGAGAGGGTATATTTTTATAATCTATGGACATATAAATATTGGATAATCGAAATTAAAAATGTTTCCAAAAAGATAGTTTTCTATTTTTGTCGACAAAAATAAGCATAGACCGTGCCAATTGTCTACACTTTATATATAAATCCTTTTAAATACCAACGTTATGCCCTTTCTCGTATTAGACATAGAAATGACGGGTCCAGAACCTGGCTGGAATGAAATCATTCAATTGGGAGCCGAACTATTCGATGATCAATGGAACTCGTTAAGTACTTACCTGACAAATGTCTACCCCGAGAACGAAGAATCATTTTCCAGCCGTTCAGAGCAAATCCATGGCCTATCGATGGAGGACCTTGAGGAGGCTCCGATGATCTATGAAGTGATTCCGGAATTCGAAAACTGGATCAAAAAACATAATGGAAATCGACCCAATTTGTCGAGTATCATCATTTGTGGGCAAAGTGTAATTAACGACATCAACTTTTTGCGCCATGCCTATAGCCACGAAAAAATGCGTTGGCCCTTCTCTAACAAGCTGATAGACCTCCATACTGTGTCCTACATGTTTTTTCAGGTCCTTCAAAAGAATGGTCAGACCGTTCCTCGGTCCCTGAGTCTCGCCTCAGTAGCTGCTTATTTTGGATTCGAACGAGAGGGCGATCAACATAATGCCCTAGAAGATGCGCAACTTACAGCACTTTGTTTCAAGGCCTTTTTCAAACTTATCGACCGCCTCAAACTAAATGATTGATTATAACCCAAAGGACTGGTTTAAGTATATCTTCTACTTCCAAAAAGCGGATACCGTCCGCATTCTAACGCCACTTATCCTAACGATAGGTCTGTATTCGGCAGCCATTGCCTATTTTATTCTCGAATACCTTGCCTTAGGAGACAATAACGACCTAAAAAACATATCTTTAATGCACAGCCTTTTGGGGTTTGTAATTTCTATGTTATTGGTCTTCAGAACCAACACAGCCTATGATCGCTGGTGGGAAGGCCGGAAGCAATGGGGTAGTATGATGAATATTTCGAGGAATTTGGCCATAAAATTCAACGCCCTTCTACCCCAGGACGCTATCGCCGATCGGCAGTTTTTTAAGGCCATGATTCCTAATTATACTCATGCGCTAAAAAACCATTTAAGGTCTCGGTTTAACCCTCAAGAATTTAAAGACACCCCCGATTTCACTGTAAAAGACCTTCAACAGCAGCATCATATCCCTAATCAGATTGCCAGTGCCATGATCCAACGGGTTTACAGCCTTCAAAAAAAAGGGATTCTGATACCAGAACACCTCCTGTTGTTAAATACCGAATTAGAATCGTTTACTAATATATGTGGGGCCTGCGAAAGGATTAAGAATACCCCTATCCCGCTTTCCTATAGTTCTTTTATTAAAAAGTTTATTTTTATCTATTGTGTCACCCTTCCCATCGGATATGTCTTTAGCCTTCATTGGTGGATAATCCCTTTTGTGATGTTTATCTTTTATATTCTGGCCAGCTTAGAAGTGATAGCCGAAGAAATAGAGGACCCCTTTGGCGAGGACTCCAACGACCTTCCCATCGACAGAATCTGCAAAGGAACCCTTGCAGCGGCCGAGGAATTGATAAAAATTGACATTAAATAGACTTTTTTTAAATATTTTTTCAGATGTACCCTAAAGGCTGTTTTGGTCACTTTTTTGCTTTTTTAACATATACAGGCCTATTTGTAACCATATAAATCTTTAAAATTCAATTTTCAGGCAAAAACACCTTTAAAATCGACCCTGAATCACCTAAAATCGCAGTTTTTTAGTCAAGTGTAGCAGACCCAAATGGCATTATTTTTTTTCGTTTATTGCAGTACAAGTTGATTTAATCAGTAACGAATCAAACGAATAAACGAAATGAAAAAACAGACGTATTTAGCAGCCCTGGTTCTTGGAACTGGTATATTATTAGCCAACATTGCAATGGCTCAGAGTCAAGTAGACTCAGGCATTTCCACGCATAATTATAAACATCCAAATAAAGCCGCTAAGGCTAAAGTGAATCAGGCGACCACGGTGAATGTGGCCACCTTTAAAACCATAGAACGTTATGGAAAGGCCGGAGCCAATAAATCGGCAGTCTCCTCGACACCAAAATATGCTCCTCAACCAAAGGCTCTCGTGGTATTAAGATCCTACGAACCAACCAAGTTGTTGCTCAATCCCTTGCAATCGGATGGGCATTATAAAACTCAAATTTCTAATCAAAAATCGAATGACACCAGCATAGCCGACAGTAATGATGCGGCTCATAGCTATCCGAATGTCGATTAAAGTAGAAATTGCAACCAAATAAAAGAGGCTCCGGTGATTCGGAGCCTCTTTTGGTTATGGGCATAGCTGGCGTTACATCTGCTTTTTGCCCTGGGAAGGCACCACCTTCAGCTGAAAGCCAATCATTTCAGTTTCCATTTCAATAAACTGCCCGGAGCGGTACGAGAAAATATTTAATTTACCATCCGGCATAGTAACGGCGTATTGCTGTTTACTTAAGGGAACAATGGAACAAAATTCGGCAAAACGCTCAGAATACACCTGCTTTAAACCTACCGGCTCCTGGTAGTACAAATTAGTAATGGTATTATAAATAGGCTTTACGATTTGCCGGGTATCCTTTTTGGAGCCATCCGCATTAAAAAAAAGTATATCATAAGTTTTATTAATGGTATACTTTGTAACCGTTTTTTCCTTCATCTCCCCATTCAAACTATGAATAGAGGTAGAATGCAGCAACAGACCATTGGCATAGGCACTCCTATTTGAATACTTTCCTTCCTGAAACAAAAATTTGAATTCCGATTCTACACGCTGAAACCTTCGGTTTAGGTTGGTGTCCATCGGAAAGACGGTCAATTGCCCTACGTTTTTACCACCCACCTGCACGGTAAAGAATCTTTCTTGCGCATAGCCTTCAACAGTTTGAACTTCCAATAATCCAAGCAATAAAAAAGCTTTAATTAATACTCGCATATACTTCTATTATTTAATCTAGATGACAGTTCTCCCCATCCTAGAACAAAACGAACAACCCACCCTATCCTACATAAATATTATTCCAGCAACACGTTTCTCCCCAAACTACAAGTTAAGCTTTATTGCCCAAAGAAATAAACTATATATGCCCCTTACCCATGCTACCTATCCACTATAGTGATACATTTCAATAATTGGTAGGGATACCTGAGGCACTCCATTCACGCTTTAATACAATAACTTTATTAATATGCAAGATTTCTTTTAAAATATTCCCAATATTAATAAAGTACAAACATTGGAAATTAAATACTGCAAATTATAGTTATATTTGCAGCAATAAAAGACTGAAAACAGAATACCTATTATAAAAACAGGTACTTGGCCCAGTTGAAGAATATATATAAAATACAATTATAGAACTCATAAAGTACAAGAAGGATATATGAATATTTCAATAAACAATACCACCCATTTCAAACGTTCTTTAAAATGGGCGGTAGCAGCCTTCTTTTTTGTTCAAGGGTTAAGCTTTGCCGCTTGGGCGAGCCGTATACCCGACATCAAAAATATGCTTCACCTGTCTGAAGGTGGTCTAGGAACCGTTTTGCTGGCCCTACCTCTGGGCCTACTGGCAAGCCTACCGATTTCGGGCTGGATGGTTACCCGCTACGGTAGCCAAAGAATGGTCTTTATTGGGGCCCTATTTTATGCTATTACCTTGACCTGTATAGGTCTTGTATCGTCAACGTTACAGCTGGTGGTCACCTTATTCATCTTTGGGCTTTGGGGCAACTTGACCAATATTGCCGTTAACACCCAAGCCGTGGAGGTAGAGCAATCCCTTGGAAAGTCAATTATGGCATCCTTCCATGGCCTATGGAGCCTGGCCGGCTTTATTAGTGCCAGTATCGGTTCGGCCTTTATATCATGGCAAATCCCCCCCTCCGTCCATTTTATATTTATTGCGATTGCGGCCATAGCAATTATCCTGATCGCCAACCGGCATAGCTTCCCCGATCAAGGAAGCAAGAAGAGTGGAGCAAAACAACCATCCTTATGGGTGAAACCCGACAAGGAGCTCCTCATCCTTGGATTAATAGGTTTTTGCGCCATGGTATGTGAAGGCGCTATGTTCGACTGGAGCGGGGTGTATTTCCAAGAGGTGGTGGAAGCCCCTACCGACCTTACTACCTTAGGTTATGTAGCCTTTATGGCCACCATGACGGGCGGACGATTCGCTGGCGATTGGCTTGCTAATAGACTAGGAAGAACCAAGATCATTAAAATCAGCGGTTTACTAATGGGATCTGGACTGATCATAGCCATCATTTTTCCTTATATCGAAACGGCCACCTTCGGGTTTTTACTCGTAGGGCTAGGGGTATCTTCTGTAGTTCCTCTAGTATACGGAGCTACCGGCCGATCGAAAAGTCTATCAGCCGGTATGGCCCTCGCTGCCGTATCCTCCATTAGCTTTGTTGGTTTCTTAATAGGCCCACCCCTTATTGGAATAGTCGCACAGTACTCTAGCTTAAGTTGGTCTTTTCTAATCGTTGCCATCCTAGCTTCCTGTGCATCCCTACTGGCCAGCAAGTCCAAACTCATCGCCTAAAGGAGGCGATGAACCTAGCAATCCGAATCCCCTAAAAATTGTCGCACATAATTCCTACTCGTTAGAATCGCCGTTCTTACATCTTCCAAATTACTCTCATAGGCCTTATCCTCAACCTCTATCACAACAGGGCCGCGATACCGGACATCGGTCAAGGCCGCAAAGAATGAACGCCAATTCACATCCCCCAAACCAGGTAGCTTAGGAGAATGGTACTCCAGTGGATTAGCCATTATCCCTACCCTGTCGAGCTTTTCCTTATACACCTTGGCGTCTTTTAAATGAATATGGTGCAACCTTTCCTTGTAGGCATAGATAGGCTTGACTTCGTCCATCATTTGCCAAATCATATGCGATGGGTCGTAATTTAACCCAAAGATCGGACTGGGAATAATTTCGAACATCCTGTCCCATACTGCAGGACTAATAGCCAGATTTTTACCTCCAGGCCATTCATCATCTGTAAAAAACATGGGACAATTCTCAATGGCCAATTTTACATTGCACTCCTCAGCGACCTTTACCACCCCAGGCCATACATCGGCAAATACCCGCAAATTTTCCTGTATTCCCCGAGACGGATCCCTTCCAATAAAGGTTGTTACAGTAGGTATATTCAACTTGGCAGCCGCCCGTATGACCGTTTTGAGGTGTTCAACATAAAATTCTGACTTTAATGGGTCGGGGTCTAAGGGATTGGGATAGTAACCGAGGGCCGAAATAAAGACTTTGGTCTCCTCCAAAGTGAAACGAATCTCGGCCATCTTCTTTTTCGACAAATCGGTAACATCTATGTGCGACACGCCAGCATAGCGCCGCTGATCGGCATTGTCGACGGGCCAACACATTACCTCAACACAAGAAAACCCATGATTATTGGCAAACTGGAGTATGTGTTCTAAACCAAAATCGGCAAGTATGGCACTATTAAATCCTAATTGTAACATTTTCTGAAGTCTATTTTATACCGTTTCAAATTCTAAGACCATTGGCCCTCTCTTAATAATGTTCAATTTAAACCTATATTTCCAAAGAAAAAAGACCTATATCCGTCAATTCTAGAAGGCTCCTCACCTACCTGAATTGATATGGCTTGACTTAGCAGCCGCCCACCTCTAAGGGCATACCATAGGAAAAGCGAAATTTCGGCCATTTGTTATTATATTGCGCTTCTTTATAGCTTTATACTACTTTTTGCCTTGTGGCCTCGGGCTGACATGACTTCCCAAAAATCAACTTGTAAGAAATTAGGCCAATTTTATACTCCCGACCATATAGTAGACAAAATCTTGACGGACAGCGGTGTTTTTTGGGCCGACTCCCATAAACTTATCCTGGACCCAGCCTGTGGGGATGGTCGTTTCTTGATCCCTATTGTTAAAAATTTACTATTAACCTCACCCCCAAAAACAATACCCCTCCTGCTCCAAAGTATTCATGGCTGGGATATTGACCCGGATGCCATTGCCTCTTGCAGGCTGAATCTGGATAAATTAATTGAACCTTATCACCTAGCCGTCGATTGGAATCTTAGCGTTGGCGATGCATTAGAAGCTCCCGATAAAGGCCTTCGATTCGATTATATTATCGGAAACCCGCCGTATGTTCGGGTACAAAACCTATCGGCCAGTCAAAAAAAGACTATTCGGAGCTTTTCCTTATGCCAATCTGGATCCACTGATCTTTATATAGCCTTCTTTGAGTTAGCCATGCGCCTACTTACTGAATCGGGGACTTGTACTTATATTACCCCAAATGCTTATTTCAAGAACGATTCGGGAAAAAAATTGCGCAATTATTTTGTCCAGACCAAATGCCTGTCTAAAATTACCGATTATGGATCTATCAAATTATTTAAGAACGCCAACGTGTTTACGGCCATCACCACATTTGGAAGACAGGCCCAAAGGAATTTTACTTATGAATATCTCAAGACCCCCTTTCAGATAGCGACCAAATCGATCAACTTCGCCAGCTTAGATCCATTAAAACCATGGAGCCTCGACTCGGCACCCCTTCCAGCGGCCCCAAAGGGAATACGCCTTGGAGAAATATGTACCATTTCGGCAGGGATTACGACCCTTTCAAATGAACTTTACATTGTAAAGGTCCTGGATATAGCGGGTCATCTGGCTATGGTAGAGAATGGTCTGGGGCAAAGAATTGCCATAGAAAAACGGCTCATTAGGCCTATCATCAAGGCCTCACAGCTTAAAACTGATCGAGACCCTATAGCTGAATCCATCATTTTCCCCTATGAGGCCGACCCGTCAGGCAAACAGCGGATAATACCGGAATGGAAATTGAAAAGTGAGCTCCCATTTACTTACAATTACTTTTGCAACAACCGTAGCACCCTGATAAGCCGGGACAATGGCAAAACCAATAAGGTAGCCTGGTATGCTTTCGGGCGCTCACAGGCTTTAAATACCTCTTTTGGAAAAAAAATCATATTTGCACCACTCAATATCCGCCCTAATTTCATCTTGCATCACCGTCCCGAGTGCACCCTTTATTCTGGCTATTTTATTAAGAGCAGTAGACCCTACGATGCGCTACTAAAAGAACTGAACTCAGCAAGGATGCAGGAGTATATCGATCTAAGAGCTCCTAAATACCAAGGGGGCTACAGGGGGTATTCTAAACGAATTCTGGAAGATTTTATCATCAGCAATCCAGACTTATTATAATCCATAAAACCATTTATGAAATCAAGCAGCAGCAATTCTTTTAGCCGATACCAGATATTCGTTATCGCAATACTGGCATTTTTACAATTTACGATCGTGCTCGACTTCATGGTACTTTCGCCATTGGGGGCCATTTTATTGTCCGAACTCTCCATCTCTACTGCCGAATTTGGCTTGGTGGTGTCGGCTTATGCCTTCAGCGCCGGGGCTTCTGGCCTTCTCTCCGCGGGATTTGCCGACAAATTTGACCGGAAACGAATATTATTATTCTTTTATACGGGTTTCGTCGCAGGCACTGTACTTTGTGCGTTAGCACCTGATTATTCATTTCTACTTTTCGCCCGCATCGTCACCGGACTCTTTGGGGGCGTCATTGGCTCCATCAGCTTCGCTATCGTCACCGACCTTTTTCCACTAGAAAAACGAGGCAGGGTGATGGGATTCGTACAAATGGCCTTCGCATTAAGTCAAGTATTGGGTATCCCTGTGGGGTTATATCTAGCCACTAAGTGGAATTGGCACACCCCTTTTCAGATGATCGCGGCTATCAGTGTAGTAGTCGGACTTATAATCTATCTGAAATTGAAGGCTATCGATGAGCATTTGAAAAATCCAAAAGAAGGAAATGCTTGGCAACATCTTAAAGGAATACTATCCAATGGTTTTTATTTGAGAGGCTTCGCTGCCACTACGCTCCTGGCCACCGGGGGCTTTATGCTGATGCCGTTTGGGAGTGCATATGGTGTTCATAACCTTGGCATTCCTTTAACCAAACTCCCTCTATTGTATATGATTACGGGAGTCTGTATGCTCATTTTCAGTCCGTTGATTGGCACACTCAGCGACAAAACGGGGAAATTTAGGATGTTTGTCATTGGCTCCATTATTACCAGTATCATGACCCTAATCTATTGCAACCTTTCCGAAACCCCCTTCTGGATCATTATCATTCTAAATGTCTTACTCTTTGTGGGTATTTCTGGGCGCATGATATCGGCATCGGCACTGATGACCGCCGTACCGTCGGCCCAAGATCGGGGCGGGTTTATGGGCATCAATTCGTCGGTCCAACAAATATCGGGAGGAATTGCTTCCTTGGCAGCCGGTATGATCGTCTCGGAAAGCCCAGAGGGTAAAATAGAACATTACCCAACTCTAGGGATTGTGGTGGTAGTGGCGGTAGTGGCCACTATTTGGCTGATGCACATCATCCATAAAAGACTGCTCAAACACGGCCTTTTAGAACAAGGATAAAATCCGCAGGTTGATCTGTCAGGTGTCACCCCCTAGGGCTTAAACCATAAAAAGCTGAATACCTGATAGATAACCTGAACAATCCAAAAATAGACATCAATACTTTTATTATTAATTAAAAGTTTATTACTTTTATGGCGGTTTAAAACTTTTACGGCTTTTTATTTAAATAGAATAGTTGTATTAATATTTTATGTTTATTTACATTTTATTAAGGTAGTAATCATAGACCATTTTATACATATAATACTTTTAAATGAAGATCCTGAGTATTGTTAACAACAAAGGAGGAGTAGGCAAGACCACTTCTGCCCAAAGTATTGCCGCTGGTTTGTCAAAATTCGCCAACGCCAGGGTACTGGTGATCGACTTGGATGCCCAGGCTAGTATGACCAAAAGTTTCGGTATAACGCATGCCGGACTAAAAAAAGATAGCGGCTCATTTATAACTGGGGAGCATGAGTTCGATGAGATCGTTCAAAGGGTAGGCAGTATAGATATACTTCCAGGATCGGCCGAAATGATCCATAGGGAAGACACTATAAAGTCAGCCCCTATCTTCCCATTTAACTTAAAGATCGCCCTAGAAAAGGTAAAGGATCAATACGATTTTGTGGTGATCGACTGCCCCCCCGCCCTCTACGGCAATACCCGATTGGCATTGGTTTCGTGTCACCAGTATTACGTGCCCTTGCAAGCCGAATTTTTGAGCTACGAGGGTTTGAGAAATTTCCTGGTCTATTCGGCAGAAATAAAGAAAATAAGCCCTGGCACCAATCTTGGGGGTGTATTCGCCACGAGATATAACCCCAAAATAAGAAAGAAAATAAGCCACGAACTCATTGCTGCCACCCGCGAACAACTCGGTGAGGTCTTTATGGAGTCCTATATTCGCGATAATATCGCCTTGTCGGAAGCGCAGGCCAGTGGACAAACCATCTTCGACTATGCCCCTAATAGTAATGGAGCCGAGGATTATTATAAATTAACGAAAGAGATTTTAGAACGAATTAACAACTGACACTATGGCTAAAGAAAGGAAATTTGATTTTGCACCACTTCCCCTTATTGTTGATGCGGAAGAAGAAGCGTCCGAAACCAATGAACCTGTCGTACCAGTAGACGGTCCCCCCACTAAAGTCACATTTGAATGCGAATACGCTTTGATGGAGCAAATGAAGGACTATGGGTATTGGGAAGGTCTCACACAAAAAGATATAATACTTGAGTCACTAAAGTTGTATTTTCAAGACAAAGAAATACGACCAAGACCAGAAAAAATTCGGCAGAGACCCAAGGTAGGACGAAAACCAAAGTCGACGCTCTGATCTTTAGCATCGAATAATAACGAATAAGAGTAATCGGGTGGTTACTCTTATTTTTTTGAGCCTAGTTCTCAAATAAAACGACGGCCTAACCACTCATAACCCATTCATTCTAAAAGGATTCTTTCGAATAAGCGGATTCCAACCTCTAATAACCCTCAAAAAAGAACCTCCTTCCGCATATAAAATAAGTAAATATAAGTAACTTGCGATATAATGTATTTTACTAATTACAGCTTATATAAAACTAGAAACACATCCTTGGAAACCAGTACTTATTCCATGATATAGTCCGAATCATTATATTTTCATTGTACAAAAAGTTACCTTTATTGCCCGATACGCAATAATATGCAAACCATTCCTCAACAGAATTAAGTAAATGCAAAATAAAATAATTGGCATAATGAGTGCTATGCCAGAAGAACTAGAAGGATTAGAGTCGCTCATACTAAATAAGAAGAAGACAGTAATAGGCATGAGAACCTATTACGAAGGGGAGATCAACGGTATTAAGATGGTGATGGTTTTTTCGCGCTGGGGAAAAGTAGCGGCGGCGACCACAGCAACTACGTTATTTCTAAAATTTGGGATCACGGAACTCATTTTTACTGGGGTAGCAGGTGCTATACAAAACAAACTTAATATAGGAGATATCGTATTGGGCACTCATTTTATTCAACACGATATGGATGCGCGCCCATTTATCAAACAATTTGAATTGCCCTTATTGAACATTTCTTATATCGAGAGTCCAGAAGAAAAAATAGATCAAGCTACCTCAGCCGTTCAAAATTTATTGGACGCTTCCTATCTGGAGAGGCTACTTGGAAATACGCATATGGCAGCATTCAATATCTCTCAACCCAGGCTGTATGCAGGATTTATAGCCAGTGGAGATAAGTTCATTTCGACCGAAGCCGATAGAACGACCCTAAACAACACCCTGCCGGCGGTTCTTTGCGTAGAAATGGAAGGAGCGGCTGTAGCGCAGGTCTGTTATGAAAATAAAATACCTTTTATAATATTCCGGACCATTTCTGACAATGCCAACGAATCTGCCCCGATCGATTTTCAGCAGTTTGTTAAAAACGTAGCACAGAAATATAGTTTTGAATTTATTAACCGTTTATTCAAGGGAATCTCGTCCGAAAACACCGATCAAAAATACTAAACCCTGCCCAGTTATGCGGCCATTCCAATCCCTATCTTTATGATGAAAGCAACTATCTGGAACCTTGTAACCAAGTCCGCGCTATTTTCCCTACTTATAGGTCTAGGAATCTTTATGGCAGCGGCACCCACCCAAGCTCAGAAATCGGGTGTCAAATTATTTAATGGGAAAAATTTACAAGGCTGGCATTGGGATGTACCCGCAATAGACAAAGACAAAAACACACGGATCCCATTTCTGGTGAGAGACGGAAATCTAGTAAGCCTAGGCACCCCTGGGGGCCACCTCATCACCGACAAGTCGTACGAGAACTTTAAACTCAGCTTTAGTTACCGCTTTGTAGGAAAACCTGGCAACTGTGGAGTGTTGGTATTTGCTTCCACACCTCGAGCCCTATACGATATGTTCCCCAAATCGATTGAGGTTCAGATGATGCATGAAAATGCGGGTGATTTTTGGTGCATACAAGAGGATATCACCGTGCCCGATATGGAAGCGCGCCGAGGTCCTAAGGACCAATGGGGAGTAAGCGAAGGAAAGCTAAGAAGAATCCCAAACTTAACTGATGGTACCGAGAAGCCCTTGGGCCAATGGAATGAATACCGGATCGAATGCCTTAATAATAGCATCAAGGTGTGGCTCAATGGGGTAATGGTCAATTATGGTTATAATGCCACGGCTTCGAAAGGACAAATCGCCTTGCAAAGTGAGGGGGCCGAAGTCGAGTTCAAAAACATCACCTTACAGTCCATCACCCAACTATCCAAATAGGCGTTTAGACAGACTCACTTAAGGCTACTACCTGCTTCATTTTGGCTAGGCCCGTCTTCGCTACCAATAAGGCGTCCTGCCCGTAATAGGTCTTGTTGAACACTTCAAATGATAATATTACTGGATTTTCGGGATGAGTAAGGTCACGGAGCAATTGGGGCAAAGGAGCCACGCCATCACCGGCATACAATCGATCGGCATCTTTGATGTCGGCCGGCCCCGGTTGGGAGGGATAATCGTTGATATGAAAAATTTCTATTAATGAGGGACCCACATTGCGGACACTATCCATCCCCGATCCACCCTTATGCAAATGATACACGTCCATTAATAAACGGGCAGATGGATGACTAGCCTCAGAGGCTACGTAGAGCAATGGCCCTACCCTACTCAAATTTTTGGCAAAGCCCCACAATTCTAACTGGGGCACAACACCAGTTTGGTCCCCAAGCTCCAATATAGCCCGGTAACGCTCCGACACCCGGTCGAGATTGAGCACTTCCCCTTCCACGGCACCAGCAGGAGGCGCGGCAATACGACGACAACCGATCGCGGCCAATTGGTCCATTTCCAATTTCAGTTGCATCATTCCTTTCTGGCGTTGAGCGGGGTCATCGACAATCCAATTGGCAAAGCCGATGGCGTTTTCAACAGTAAGTCCCAAATCTTGAATGATATGCTTAGCATCGTCAAGGGAATGTCCCGATTGTAAAAACTTTTGGAAAGTATCGACCCATATTTCGACCGAAGTGTAACCCGCCTTCGCCGCAACTTCCAATTCTTTTCTGAACCCTAGTCCATGACCTCGAAGGGTCGACATATTCAGGGAGTATTTAAAACTTTGTTTGCTGACCTTTTCTGGATAGAGATGTACCCCTGCACCAGTGAGTAAAATGGAGCCTATGGCTTTACGACGATTCATCATTCATGACATTGTTATACTATCTAAAGCCACCCAAGACTCTTATTTAACCCTATGTTTTCAAATATTAGTAAAATAAAATTCGAAACCTTCACCATTGTAAAGAAAGAAACCAATTTCTTTGCACCCGGCAATCTATGAAATCCACAGCAGATAACAAACCAACATCCCAACCCTGATAGCTAGATGAAAAAATCCGATTTTCAGAATATAGGAATAATAATCCTGCTACTCGTCAATTTGAGTTGCGACCAAATCTCTAAAGAATTAGCACGAAACAGCATCGACGATCATGAAATAATACCGGTAATCGAACAGTATTTTACTTTAACCAAGGTAGAGAACACCGGGGCCTTTTTGAGCATGGGCAGTGAGCTGCCACAACAGGTAAAAAATATTGTGCTGTCTATCGTTCCTTTGCTCACCCTTATATTTGGAGTCTTCTACCTTTTCAGGAATACCAGCTTAAGTATGCTGAGTAAAATTGCCTTGTCTACTGCCATAGGGGGTGGTTTTGGCAATATTTATGATCGATTGTTCCGGGGTTCCGTAACCGACTTTATGCATTTAAATTTTGGCTTCATCCAATCCGGGATCTTCAACATGGCAGATGTCTCTATTATGATTGGGATGATCCTTTTCATTGTGCAATCAATATTCCCCTCAAAAACCCCATTACAACCTTAAATTTATTTCATAAAAAGTAAAACGGAACGAATCCTACTGGACCCGTTCCGTTTTTATTTCCCTACAGTCGGAGGCTCAAATTAGGCGATCGACTTGCGGATGATGTTCAGGGCAGAACCGGCCTTAAACCATTCTACTTGCTGTGCATTATAAGTATGGTTAACAGTAATCGATTCTGAAGTACCATCCTCATGATTCAAGACGATCGTCAGAGGAGTACCCTCAGCAAAGCTTTCTAAACCAACAATATCAATGCTATCATTTTCTTGAATTTTATCGTAATCCGCTGGATTATCGAATGTTAAGGCTAGCATGCCTTGTTTTTTCAAGTTGGTTTCGTGAATACGAGCGAAAGACTTCACCAAAATAGCACGAACTCCCAAGAACCGAGGTTCCATGGCCGCATGCTCACGTGAAGAGCCTTCCCCATAATTTTCATCTCCTACTACGATAGTCCCTACACCTTTCGCCTTATAATCGCGTTGAACGGCAGGAACCTCACCGTATTCTCCCGACAGCTGATTTTTAACGGTATTCGTTTTTTCATTATAGAAGTTAACCGCACCAATCAACATATTATTTGAAATATTGTCGAGGTGACCACGGTATTTCAACCAAGGACCAGCCATAGAAATATGGTCCGTCGTACATTTCCCCTTCGCTTTTATGAGAAGCTTAAGACCTTTTAGGTCGGTACCTTCCCACTCCTTGAACGGCTCCAATAATTGTAGACGATCGGAAGTAGGGCTAACCTTAACCTGCACTTGGCTACCATCTTCGGCAGGAGCTTGGTATCCGGCATCTTCTACTGCAAAGCCTTTGGTAGGCAACTCAAGGCCTGTAGGCTCGTCCAACATCACCTCTTGTCCGTCGGTATTTACAAGCTTATCGGTGCGAGGGTCGAAAGTAAGACGACCTGCAATAGCCAAAGCGGTAACAATTTCGGGAGATGCTACAAATGAGTGCGTATTCGGGTTCCCGTCGGCACGCTTAGAGAAGTTACGGTTAAAGGAGGTGATAATTGAGTTTTTCTCTCCTTTTTCGGCTCCATGACGTGCCCACTGTCCAATACAGGGTCCACAGGCATTGGCCAATACGACTCCACCAATTTTGGCGAAAGTATCTAGGAAACCATCCCTAGCTACTGTAAACCGTACCTGCTCAGAGCCAGGGGTAATGGTATATTCGGAAGTCACCTTCAACTTTTTCACTACTGCTTGCTCGGCCAGAGAGGCAGCACGGCTGATATCTTCGTAAGAAGAGTTAGTACAAGAGCCTATAAGTCCTACAGACAATACTTCAGGCCATCCATTTTCTTTTACGGCCGTAGCGAATTTGGACAGAGGCCAAGCTAAGTCTGGAGTAAATGGACCATTTACATGGGGTTCCAAAGTAGAAAGGTCCAATTCTAATAATTGGTCGTAATACTGAGAAGGATCGGCTAACACTTCGTCGTCGGCACGTAATAGGTGTGCTACGGCGTCAGCGGCGTCAGCCACGTCGGCACGGTCGGTAGCACGAAGGTAATCGGCACTCTTACCATCATAAGCAAAGATGGAAGTAGTAGCTCCAATTTCAGCACCCATGTTACAGATAGTACCTTTTCCAGTTGCGGAAAGGCTTTCTGCTCCTTCGCCAAAGTATTCTACAATGGCTCCAGTACCTCCTTTAACAGTTAGTTGACCGGCAACCCAAAGAATTACATCTTTGGCCGCTGCCCAGCCGCTAAGCTTACCCGTTAGCTTAACACCAATCAATTTTGGCATTTTAAGCTCCCAGGCCAAGCCCGACATTACATCACTAGCATCGGCTCCACCTACACCAATCGCCACCATACCTAATCCACCGGCATTTGGAGTATGCGAATCGGTACCGATCATCATACCACCAGGGAAGGCATAGTTTTCAAGAACTACTTGGTGAATAATACCAGCTCCGGCCTTCCAGAAGCCTAGGCCATATTTATCAGAAACGGATGATAAGAAATCATACACTTCCTTGTTTTTGTTAACGGCGTTTTTCAAATCCTGCGCGGCACCTACCTCAGCCTGAATCAGGTGATCGCAGTGTACCGTAGACGGTACTGCAACCTGTGGCCGGCCAGCCTGCATAAATTGCAAAAGGGCCATTTGCGCAGTAGCGTCTTGCATGGCTACCCGGTCAGGGGCAAAGTCTACATAAGACTTCCCTCTTGAGTATTCCTGGCTAGGAGTTCCTTCCCATAAGTGGGAGTATAATATCTTTTCTGCTAAAGTTAAGGGACGGCCAGTTACTTTGCGGGCAACTTCCACTCTTTCTTGCATGCGGGCATATACGCCCTTAATCATGTCTAAGTCAAAAGCCATAGTAAAAAAATCAGTATTGAAATTATCTGTTGTCTATTAATCATGCGAAACTACAAAATTCCAGAATATTAAAGGTTCTTCTGTCATTTTTTCGTTTTATTTAGCATCATTATATACTAAAATTAAATGAATCAGCCCTCAATTCCTATTCTAAATCACTAATTTCAAAGCCATTTAGGGTCCAGAAAAAGGCAACAAACAGATTTTTTTGAACCAATGAATTTAGAGGAGCTTTGATTTTCTGCATAATTCTAACCTATATTTGAACTCGAAAACAGCCATATCGAAAACTAAATCCAAAATTATGTCAAAAAATCTGGTGATCGTGGAGTCACCGGCGAAGGCCAAAACAATAGAAAATTATTTAGGAGCGGACTTCATTGTCAAATCGAGTTTCGGTCACGTAAGAGACCTACCCGAACACGATATGGGCATCGATGTCGAGAACAATTTTCAACCTTCGTACGAAATTTCATCTGACAAAGTAAAGGTAATTACTGAACTTAAGAAATTGGCAAAAGGAGCAGAAGTTTGGCTGGCAACGGATGATGACCGTGAAGGAGAGGCCATATCTTGGCACTTAAAAGAAGCCTTAGGGCTGCCCGATACCACCAAAAGAATTGTGTTTAGGGAAATTACCAAAACTGCTTTGCAGAATGCCATACTTAAGCCCAGAAATATTGACGTAGACTTGGTGGATGCCCAACAAGCACGGCGGATCTTAGACCGCCTTGTAGGATATGAGCTATCTCCTGTACTTTGGAAAAAAATACGACTTGGCAATCTCTCAGCTGGTAGGGTTCAATCGGTAGCCGTACGGATTATTGTAGATCGAGAAAGGGAAATAGAAGCCTTCCAAACCAAGGGAAGCTTTAAGGTGTCGGCACGGTTCGACCTTGGGAAGGGCAAAGTCCTGCAAGCCGAATTGGCTAAAAACCTAGCGACAGAAGAACTTGCAAACGCCTTCCTGGAAAAATGCCTTCAAGCGGTGTTTTCAATTAAAAATCTGGAAACAAAGCCGGCGAAAAAAAGCCCAGCAGCGCCCTTTACCACTTCTACCTTGCAGCAAGAGGCCTCCAGAAAATTAGGCTTTTCGGTGGCCCAGACCATGACCATTGCGCAACGATTGTATGAAGCGGGTAAAATATCCTATATGCGTACCGACTCGACAAATCTGTCGGAAGAGGCGGTCAATAAGGCACAAAACCAAATCATATCGGAATACGGAAAGGTATACTTTACCAAAAGAGTTTTTAAGACCAAATCTGACTCCGCACAAGAGGCTCACGAAGCCATACGTCCTACCGATTTCTCGACTACAAAGGGCAGTGGGGAGCGTAATGAGCAAAGGCTCTACGAGCTGATCTGGAAGCGAGCCATTGCATCTCAAATGTCGGATGCCCAATTGGAAAGAACCACCGCAACCATCGGAATCTCAACCACTCCAGAAAACTTGGTAGCACATGGTGAGGTAATCAAATTTGAAGGGTTTTTGAAGGTCTATTTGGAGTCGAGTGACGAAGAAGATGAAGAGCAGAAAGGCATGCTCCCACCCTTACATATCGACCAAATCCTTCAGCTAGACGACCTACGTGCCACCGAACGCTTCACCAGGCATCCTCCTCGCTATACGGAGGCTAGTTTGGTCAAAAAATTAGAAGAAATGGGGATTGGTCGTCCTTCCACATACGCGCCCACTATTTCGACTATTATACGCCGCGCCTATGTGGTGAAAGAGGATAGAGACGGTCACGAGCGTTCCTACAAGGAATTGTGCCTACAGGATGGAAGCGTCAGTAAGGCCATTAAGACAGAAAACCACGGAGCTGAGAAGTCCAAATTATTTCCTACCAGCACAGGAATGGTGGTCAACGACTATCTGGTCAACCATTTCGAGGATATTTTTGATTTTTCTTTTACCGCCAGCGTAGAAAAGGACTTTGATAATATTGCAGAAGGAAAACTCTCCTGGCGCGACATGATCAAGAACTTTTATACTCCCTTTCATAAAAAGCTTAACGAAGTAAAAGAAGAGGCTGTAGATAAGAGCCTTACTTCAAGAGAGCTTGGACAAGACCCCGCCACGGGAAAGAAAGTAAGTGTACGCATTGGAAAATACGGCCCTTACGTTCAAATTGGAGATGTGGAAGACGAGGAAAAACCCAAATTTGCGAGCTTGCTAAAGGGCCAGTTAATGGAAACCATCAAGTTTGAAGAGGCCATGGAACTATTTAAGCTACCTCGTGTAGTGGGTAGCTTTGAAGATGAAGAGTTGACTGTAAATATTGGAAGATTTGGCCCCTATGCCAAGCACCTCACCAAATACTATTCCCTAGCCAAAACCGACGATCCTATGACGGTAACCGAAGCTAGGGTTATCGAAATAATCAAGGAAAAACGCATTATCGAAAGCAACAGACTCATCAAGGAATTTGAGGAAGATGAAGATGCAAAGGTCTTGAATGGCCGTTATGGACCCTATATTGCTTTTGGCAAGAAGAACGTCAAGATCCCTAAAGATGTAGAACCGGCATCGCTCACCTACGAACAGGTGGTAAAGCTTGCGGCCGAAACTCCTGACAAACCTGCTCGCGGTGCTAAAAAAGTAGCGGCCAAAAAGCCTGCTGCTAAAAAAACAACGACTAAAAAGGCTCCGGCCAAGAAAACAGCGGCAAAGAAAACCAAGGAATAATAGTTGAAAACCCATAAGGGATTGAGGGCGGATAGCCCAGGCTCTCATATAGGACGGTAATGGCCAATAGGGTATGAAAAAGTTGATTGTATTGACGGGTGCGGGCATTAGTGCCGAGAGTGGAATCAGCACCTTCCGCGACCAAAACGGACTGTGGGAAAACCACCGTATCGAAGAGGTAGCCACCCCTGAAGCATGGGCTAAGGATCCCGAAAAGGTTCTCAAATTTTATAACCAACGGAGAAAACAAGCCCTGGAGGTAGCGCCCAATGCGGCCCATCGAGCCTTGACCGACCTCGAAAGAGACTATGACCTCGCCGTCATTACCCAGAACATCGATAATTTGCATGAACGTGCCGGGACATCCCGGGTCTTGCATTTACATGGCGAAATATTCAAAGCCAGAAGTACCCAAGACCCACGATTGGTGTATGAGCTAGATGGGTGGGAGCTAAAGCTGGGCGATTGCTGTGCCTTAGGCAGCCAGCTCCGACCCCATATTGTATGGTTTGGGGAAGAAGTTCCGATGATGGACCAAGCCATTGACCTGGTGCAACAAGCCGAGCTATTTGTAATTGTAGGGACTTCTTTGGCCGTATATCCAGCGGCTGGGCTGGTTCAATATGTAGACCCCTCGGTGCCCATTTATGTGATAGACCCACGACAGCCCAATCTTCGACCCACGCCCAATATGAAGTTTATATTAGAAAATGCCAGTACGGGACTTCAGACCCTTAGGAAGCTGATCAATCTATAAAGACTGGCGGACGGTGAGTTAGTGGTTTTGCTAAACGCTCCGCCAAACAAGAAACATAAAACTATTGACTATAAAAGAGCATGCAATTACTTGATGGTAAGGCCATTTCGGCTCAGATAAAAGCTGAAATAAAACAAGATGTGGAACAATGGGTTGCCAAAGGAGGAAAAAAGCCCCATTTAGCCGCTATTCTGGTAGGAATGGATGGGGCCAGCCAAACCTACGTTAACTCCAAAATACGGAGCTGTGAGGAGATAGGCTTTACCTCTACTCTTCTAAAATTCGATGCTGATATTTCAGAAAAGGAATTATTAGAAGCCGTGGAATCCCTAAACCAGAACGACGACGTCGACGGATTCATCGTTCAGTTGCCCCTGCCCAAACATATTTCGGAGAATACCGTCATGGAGGCGGTAGACTTCAAAAAAGATGTGGACGGATTTCACCCCATCAACGTGGGTCGCATGTGCAAGGGGCTACCGGCCTATTTGTCGGCTACCCCATTTGGAATATTGGAGATGCTCACGCGCGCTAATATAGACACGGCCGGCAAACACTGTGTGGTCATAGGACGGAGCCAAATAGTAGGTCTCCCTATGAGTATATTAATGCAAAGAAACGATTATCCTGGCAACTGTACCGTTACCATTACGCATAGCAAAACGCATAACCTCAAGGAGATCTGCCAGACGGCCGATATTCTGATCGTAGCCCTAGGCCGACCCGAATTCGTTACGCCTGAATACGTAAAAGAAGGGGCAGTGGTCATAGACGTTGGGATCACCAGAGTAGCCGATGCCAGCAAAAAAAGTGGCTTTGCTATCAAAGGTGACGTTAACTTTGAGTTAGTAGCACCCCATACCAGCTACATTACACCGGTGCCCGGGGGCGTAGGGCTCATGACCATCTGTGGGCTGCTCACCAATACGCTAAAGGCGACCAAAAAAGAAATATATAACTAGTATAAAACGCCTGCTCCCCTGCCTCCATAGTGAATGGAAGGGGAGCAGCGCCAGACTACAACCAACGTATCGCTTTTTCCAAAAGGCGACTTAAGCGGGGCGAAATGGGCGGATATAGGAAGCTCAGTGATCCATACCGCCTTTTCATGACCCCTTTGGCATTGCTAAACTCTTTGAAGCCAAAAAAACCATTCGCCTTGCCAATCCCACTCTGATTAACCCCACCAAAGGGTGTGTTGGGGCTACTGAATTGCATCAACAACTCATTAACCAAGGCATTTCCTGAACTAGTACCTTTGAGCATGGTGTCGATAAACTCCCTATTTTTGGCATGAATGTATAAGGCTAAAGGCTTGTCTTTGGCACGAATCATGGCTAATACCTCCTCTTCATTCCTATAGGTCAGCACAGGTAATATAGGGCCAAATATCTCTTCTTGCATCAAAAGCATGGTGTCCTTAGCCTGATCGATGAGCGTGGGCGATATACTTAATTGTTTCTCATCCCAGCTTCCCCCCACGGTAACCTGCCCTCCCTTAGCCCTGGCATCGGCTATGTAGCCCGTCAAACGGTCGAAGTGTTTCCGATTTACAATACGAGAGAACTCCCTTGGCTCGGAGGTAAAGGTACTGTTGGGATACATATGATGAATAGCCTTTTCCATTTCCTTAAGGAAAGCCCGATGAATGGACTCGTGCACAATAATATAGTCGGGAGCAATGCAGGTCTGGCCGGCATTGAAGAACTTCCCCCAACAAATGAGCCTAGCCGTAGTGGGCAAATCACACGAGGCATCCACAATGGAAGGCGACTTGCCCCCCAACTCTAACGTAACCGATGACAGATGAGCAGAAGCGGCCTTCATCACAATTTTACCCACCTGCGTGCTGCCCGTAAAAAAAATATGGTCGAATGGCAATTCTAATAATTTTTCAGATACTGAGACATCCCCAGTTACCACGGCTACTTCCTGCTCTTCAAATAAGTCGGCCACCAGTTTACCCACGAACGAGGACGAGGCCGGCGTGAGTTCCGATGGCTTAATAATCGCCACACACCCGGCAGCTATTGCCGAAATAAGCGGTTTTAATGCCAGATTGATGGGATAATTCCACGGAGACATTATCAACACCTGGCCTTTGGCCTCATATTGGATATGGCTACTCGTACCCAAGGCTACCAGACCAGTAGGCTGACGGTGCGGCCCCATCCATACCTTCAGATGCTTTACCGCATATTGAATCTCATTGATCAGGACTAGGATCTCCCCAATAATGGTTTCGGAGCGGGGTTTACCTAAATCTTGGTCAGTCGCCAGACAGGCTTCATCTACATGAGCCAACAAATATTCTCTAAGCTTTAGCAATTTGCCCCTTCGTTCATGATAGGAGGTGCGGCCCACCGAATATTTATGGGCATGCTGGATAACATGCAGTCTTTGAATGGCTATATCATTCATAATGAGTAGATTTAGACTTTGACAACTTAAAACAACAGACTAGCTACAAAAAATATACCTCTTGGCATGTAAATGTCCAGAAAGGCATCTATATTGCTTCTTTACTAAAAATTTTGCTAATTACTAAAAATAGCATTTATGATCAGTACCCCATGAGTATCGTCAGCAATAACATCAAATACCTCCGGAGATTGAACGGCTTAACTCAAGAGCAATTTGCTCGTAAGATAGGCATAAAACGCTCGCTGCTGGGCGCCTATGAAGAGGCCAGAGCGAACCCTAATATTACGAATTTAAAAAATATGGCGGCTTCTTTTGGAGTTTCCGTAGACAACCTACTTAAAAATGACTTACGCCGCCTCAGAGAGACTCCCGACACCCTACTTCCCTTAAACGTTTCGCGGCAGACGACCGTCTCCGCACATACCACGACCAGCTCTACCAATAGCGCTACTTCTAACCGCCTATCGGTATTGTCCGAGCCACAACCTATTGAGCGGGTCCTTGAGAAGTTCACCCCTTTATCACCAGAAATCCGAACTGTCTCCCGCCAAATCAACTTAAGGCCAATACATGGGTCCTCGACCCAAACGGTGCCCTCCAGCTCCAAGGGCCCTGGTCCGAGCCATGCACCCGCACACCAGCGAATGGATGCGCCAGCCACTTCAATCCCCATTTTTAATAATCAGATTGAGCCCCGCCTCGCGCAGGAGGCTGCAGCGACCTCCGATATGCGCTATCCGCGCATCCAATGGGTGTCGCTACGGGAAGAGGCAGCGTATTTGCAACGCCACAGAGACGCCACCTATTTATCACAACTACCTGTATTTCAGCTCCCCAATTTGGACCAAGGCTATTACAGAGCATTCGAGATAGGCGACGACTTCCCTTTAAAAGACTCCATTCTGATAGGGACTTTTGTGGGAAATTGGTATGAAATAAAAGATGACGAAAACTATGTACTGGTGCTCCAAAAACATGGGGTGCTGTATCGTAAGGTCAATAACAAGGTAAAGCGTACTGGAAGCCTGCACCTGACTTCAGAAATGGGGTATATCCCTCCCTTGGACGTCCCCATTAGCGAGGTACTTGAAGTATGGGCTATTAAAGCTTATGTGAGCAAACAACTCCCCCAGCCCCGCCCATCCTTAGCAAAACTAGCCGCCCTTCAGGAGGAAATGGCGGCAGAGATTAAGCAACTCAATAATTCCTAATCGATAATGTAGTTAAAACTCTGGGGAGAGTCGACTCCCTCCAGAGTTTTAATAATATAAAAACAAGTATAACTCCCTTTTCCGATTAGCGGGTCAAGAGATCCTGAAAGGTATTTTCTATTTCAACAAGATGCTTACTTTTAGCATTAGGCTCCAGGACGCTAACACCCAGCTGATACCATAACCCATCGCCTGCAGTCAGATACGATCCCTTTTTCCTTGGTTTAGAATCACTAGCCTCCTCGTAGAGGAATTCGGCACTATAGATGATGTCCAAAATACGCTTAAGCTGTTCCCAAGGGAGCTCTTCCTCCCTACCCAAACTATTCTTAATATAAAATGACTTACTAGCAAAAGAGGCTGTCAGATCGACAGATACTTCCTCGTCTCCAATATTCATATAGGTCAACTCGAATGGCTTTTCTTTTCCGGCCACTTCTACGATGGCTTGCATAAATTCTTGCAAGAAATAAGCCCATCGTTCCCGATCGACCGGGTATATTGTCACGTATTTATGATCTTCTTCGAGTTCAATCTCTACAAAATCTTCAAATTCGTTTTCCTCGCGGCGGCGAATCATCTTTGAGGAAACAAAAATATCCTGAAACTCTTCGATCCAGACAGGAGGAATCTTTCCCTTCCAGCTAAAATCGTCGTCCATCGTAAAGCCTTCATTATAGATTTCGTCCTCAGTTAGCTCCTCCCTTCCTAAATACTTTATAGAAAAATCAATGAACAAATCGTTTTCTGAGCGAATATCTAGCTTCAGACTGTCATAATGCGAGAAGGGTGCCGGGATGGCTGGTGCCGTTTGAAACCTTACCGTGTATTTTCCGGGAAGTTGTAATTCTTTATTCATGTTGTTTGTTTAAAAAACGATTCAGCCGTCTTTTTTTTATCTATCTTATCGGTAGCGGTTTTCTGGAACACTCCGGTAAAATAAATTTCTTTGGGGCTTTCATAATTTGATAGTAATGGCTTTAATTGGCTAAGAATCCAGTTTCTGGAAGGCTTTTGCCCATCAAGGTTCAAAAATAGCACTAATTTTTGACCTAGTCGCTCATCGGATTCGTACCAAGTAAAAAATGGCCACTCCAGCCCTTGTCTCGCCAGCCAAAGGGCGATCTTCTGGTCTACCTGGTCGAGCACTATTTTAACGCCCCCAGAGTTGATCACATTGTCGGCTCTTCCAATCCATTCGAAATGTCGATCGTCGATGATCCGCACCAAATCGTTGCATTGGACCAGCTGCCCGGCTGTCACCTCCCCTGTAATATGGATACAGCCCCGGGAGTCCGTCCCAATACTAATCCCGGGTAAGATGGTATAATAGGGATCCAAAGCGGGATTTAGTCGCTTTAAAGCGATATGACTTACCGTTTCGGTCATTCCATAACTTTGATAAACCCGAATGGGTGTCCGGGAAATTTTTTGCTGTAAACTAGGAGATACGGGCCCGCCACCTAGCAATAGGAGTGCAACCCTATCCAAGGCCTGAGGGGTCCTAGGGTCAGTCAAGATAGCTTCCAACTGTAGGGGTACCATGGCGGTAAAATCAAAAACCTCGGACTCGGGAAGCGTTATGAAAGGGTTGGCCGCTGGGGGTACGATGGTGAGCTCCCAATCCAGTACCATAGCCCTGACGAGCATCATCATACCCGCAATATAGCCCGTATTCAGGCAAACCAACACCCTAGAACCAGCCCCCAGTTGAAGGGCCTCTCCTGTGGCTAAAGCACTGGCGGTTAGCTGATTCCTGGTGAGTACAATTTGTTTGGGTATACCTGTGGACCCAGAGGTTTTCAGATAAAACTCCTGTTGGCCGTTCAACCAATTTTTAAGAAACACATACGCTTCGTTAAAAGGACCTTCGGCTGGGGCTATGCCATTTTGGATTGCTTGCTTATTAGTTTTCCACAGCATGGGTATTCGTATTCTACTATGATTAAAAATTCCTGGGAACGCCACGCTAAAAGTCTATGGCAGAGTTGCCCGAAATATTTTTATACTATTATAATTCGAAAGATAAATATAAGTTTTTGACTGTCCGAAAAACAATCTTTAATTTCGCCATACCAAGTAAGGAGCTTCCAACAGAATGGATCTATCAACCCAGCAATGGGTACAGCAGGATTCCGTTGATGCCCCTCTTGCCAAAATCCTAATCGGATAATTTTACAGATTTATTAAGTAACACAAAAACAGTTATATGTCTAGTTCGATTCAGTGGGAAACCATCAAAGAATACCAAGATATCCTATTTTCTCTTCATGAGGGCATAGCAAAGATAAGTATTAACCGTCCCCATAAGCATAATGCGTTCACTCCGCAAACCGTGCAAGAGATGATCGATGCCATGCACATCTGCAGGGAGGACCCTCGCATAGAAGTCATTATCATCACAGGAGAAGGAGGCAAGGCCTTTTGCTCGGGTGGCGACCAGTCGGTACGGGGGCATGGAGGATATATAGGTGAGGACCATGTACCTCGCTTAAACGTATTGGATCTACAGAAAATGATACGGTCCATACCCAAAGTAGTTATCGCGATGGTGGCTGGATGGGCCGTTGGAGGAGGACATGTGCTGCATGTGATATGCGACATGACCATCGCCGCCGACAATGCCAAATTCGGACAAACCGGACCTAAAGTAGGAAGTTTTGACGGTGGGTTTGGAGCCTCGTATCTGGCCAGAGTGGTAGGTCAGAAAAAAGCGAGAGAAATATGGTTCTTATGTGATCAGTACGATGCTACCGAAGCGCTCAACATGGGGCTAGTCAATAAGGTAGTTCCTCTAGAAGAACTCGAAGCGACGACGGTAGAATGGTGTAAAAAAATTCAAGTTAAGAGCCCTCTCTCCATCCGCATGCTGAAGTCGGCTTTCAATGCCGAACTGGACGGACAAGCAGGTATTCAGGAGTTGGCCGGCAACGCTACCCTACTCTACTACCTAACCGAAGAAGCCAAGGAGGGCTTTAATTCTTTTCTTGAAAAAAGAACACCGGATTTTAGCAAATTCCCCAAATTTCCTTGATTTTAGTACAAAAGACGGGCGGGCTCAATTTCATTATAAAATTGAGCCCGCATAAAATATAAATAACCTAGCATGAATTATTGGTTGATCAAATCAGAACCTTTCAAATACTCATGGGATCATTTCGTAGAAGAAGGCCAGTCCATGTGGGATGGAGTAAGGAACTACCAGGCTCGTAACAACATGATGGCCATGAAAACAGGCGACCAGGCCCTGTTTTACCATAGCAATGAAGGCAAAGAAGTGGTGGGAATTGCCAAAGTGTCAAAGGAACATTATCCTGACCCCACCACGGACGATCCCCGTTGGGTGGTTGTCAACTTTGTGCCAGTTGCTAAGCTCCCCAAAGCCATCAGCCTTAAGCAGATTAAGCAAGATCCTACCTTACAGGATATGGCCTTAGTAAAACATTCTCGACTTTCGGTAGCCCCCCTAAAGGCGGAAGAGTTCGATCATATTGTCGCACTAGCTTATGAAACATAGAGGGTACTATTGGATAGGACTCGTGCTAGCACTGGCGTTATACGTCAGTGGACAGATAGGATATGCCCAAGAAATAAAAAGGATAGAAATCCCGACAGAGGGGAATACGGAGAGTATCCAAACCATCCCGCTGGGTCACGAAGGGGTAATTGTAGTTTCTAAGCCCAATAAAGGGGCCTTTTTGGTTCAAAAATTCAATAGTGAGTTAAGTAATATATGGTCCATTGAAGGTCCGATAGAGCCTAGCCTCCAATTCATTTCGTCGTCATTTGACGGCCATTCGGTGTTCCTGTTGTTTGGCAAGAATCGTAGCGTCTATTACACCATTGTGAAAGTCAATATAGGTCCGGGATTTTTGGAGACTTTTCAAATTGAGACCGTGGCCAAGTTCGAAATTACCGACTTCGTAACATTGGGCTACTCGATGTTTATGGCCGGAACCATACGAAATGAAGCCGTACTGCTTCACTCCAGGCTCGACAACGCCCAAACCCGGCTCTTACCCACAGCCATAAAAGGGTCAACGGTCATACAATCTTTAGAACTGGATGCTGTAAACCGGCTGGTCAATGTGAACTTTGCCATAAAAAAGAACCGCCAGACAAAAATAATGGTGCGGGCCTACACCGAAGACGGCCAACAGGCCATTGAAATACAACAAACGCCAGATCAAGACTATTCCCTGTTGAATGGCAGGATACAAATTTTGAATGATAGCACCCAGCTGCTGGTAGGAACCTATGGTTATAGAAACATGCAGAGTAGCAATGCCTCGGCATCTCAAGGGTTGTATATCAGTAAGTTTATACGACAAAAGGAGGTATATACGAGATATCATAGCTTTACCGATTTTGAAAACTTCTTTAGTTATATGAACGACCGGCAACAAGAAAAGCTGGAGCGAAGAATAGACAGAAAAAAAGAGTCAGGACAAGACTTGAAGCTCAATTATCGTTTGCTGATGCACGACTTGAAACCCGATGGCGAAAATTTCCTCTTAACGGCCGAAGTATTCTACCCTGAATTCACCTACCGAACCTCCGGGATGGGCTCGGGGTACAGCAACCTCATGGGCTATTCTTTTGGCCGGGGACTTTACAATCCTTACCTATACAACCCCATGTACGCTGGCCGAGGCTACAACCAACAGGTATTCGATGGTTTTACTTATACCCATGCCATTATTGCGGGAATCTCCCCCAAGGGCGACCTCCTATGGGATAATAGCATCAGTTTCGATGAAATGAAGAGTATGGAATTACGCCAAAAAATTAAAGTCCAAAATGAGCCCAATGGACAACTGACGGTAGCCTACAGCAAGGAGGGAAGCATAAAAACGACCGTCATCCAACAAGACAAGGTGATATCAGCGGAACGCAGCATTACCGTACCCAGTACACATGCTGGAGATAAAATAAAAAAGACAACCACCGATGATGTCGATTATTGGTTCGACCAATACTTCCTCGCCTGGGGTGTTCAAAGAATCACCAACAATAAGGCATCTGAACAAAATCGGGGCAGACGTAACGTTTTTTACCTTACAAAATTGGCTTTTTGACGTTCTTCACCCCTACCCGTGCTCGACTTCCCAACAATCTGTCCCTTTCAATAGCTTATAGTTGATCGATAGCCTTTATCTTTACATCATTATTACATAAAAACCATTTAGCGTGCTATTACTTACACCTGATCACCATACCGATTACCAACTCATAGATTCAGGCGGCTACGAAAAACTCGAACGTTTCGGAGCATATACCTTAAGAAGACCAGAGCCACAGGCTATCTGGGACAAGTCGCTCCCCGAGGCCGAATGGGCTAGCCGTAGTGATGCCACTTTTAAAAAAGATAAAAACGCCCAAGAAAAAGGGCAGTGGGTAACCAAAAAGGATATGCCTGAAAGGTGGGTAATTCAGTACCGCTCAGGAAAACTTCACCTTAGAGCCAAGCTGGCTTTGTCGTCTTTCAAACACGTGGGCATGTTCCCTGAACAGGCTACCAATTGGGATTATATCGCCGAGAAACTAGGTAAGGTACAGGAAGAGAAACCCACAGTATTAAATCTTTTCGCCTACACCGGCATAGCCTCTTTGGCCGCTAAGGCCTGTGGTGCCGACGTGACCCATGTCGATTCTGTAAAACAAGTAATCAGTTGGTCGCGCGAGAATATGGAGCTTTCGGGCCTCGATAACATCAGATGGGTAGTAGAAGATGCCGTAAAGTTCGTCCAGCGTGAAGTGCGAAGGGGTAAGCAATACAACGGCATCATACTGGACCCTCCGGCCTATGGCAGAGGACCCGATGGTGAAAAATGGGTGTTGGAGGAACAACTCAATGAATTGTTGCGCTTATCGGCACAGCTCTTAAAAAAAGAACATTTTTTCTTTATCATCAATCTATATTCCCTGGGCCTATCCGCGTTGATCGTCGAAAATCTCATTAAAACTCATTTCGGTGAGGAGTCTGCGCATCAATTCGGTGAACTGTACATCCCCGATGAATTCGGGAAAAAGTTACCTTTGGGGGTGTTTTCCAGATTTTCGGATCTTTAAGGATTATCATCTTGACTAAGAAAGAAAACTTCTTGTTTTTATACGACTACTCCAATTGGATAGGTGAACCGACGTGCTTGACTAGGACCAAGGCATTTCGAAAAGTATATCTATGGGGATTGCTCGTGCCCCTATTGTTCTTATCGTGCCAAAAGGACACCTCCAGCGATACGCGAATTCCACCTACGATCAAGTATTCCAAAGATGCCTGGCAGCAAACGGCCATTACAGCGCTTACCGATCTACTGCAGAGGGGCATAAACTTGGAGAGCAACTATTTTAAAAGAGCCCGTATTTACTACGACCAAGAGGACTATAAGCTAGCCCTAGAGGATATTGACAAGGCCATTAATGAAAACGAAAACCAATCGGACTATTATCTGCTTCGGGGTAAGGTGTATTTGGAAATGGGCAGCTTGGCCAAGGCCCAGGCCGATGCCGAACGTGCAGAAGCCCTACAACAGAGTAGTCCGGAGTTATATATCCTTCTGGCAGATATATACCAGTCGAACCTAGACTATCGGAAGGCCATTGCTTATCTCAACCAGGCGATGCAAATGACCCCCTACGACGGTTCGGTGTATTACGTAAAGGGAATGATTCAGGCCCACCAAGGCGACAGCCTATCGTCGTTGAGAAGCTTGCAAGAGGCTATCACCCTGAATCCCAGGCTTAGAAGAGCCTATGAACAGTCGAGCAGGCTTTACCGACTGCTCCACCAGCCCGAGCAAGCACTGCAGATCAACGCCTTGGCGCTACAGCGCTTTACGGATATTCCGGAGTTATATTTTGAGAGGGGCGAAATATATCGCAGCATTACCGAACTGGACACGGCTCTGATCCAATACCAAAAAGCCATCGCCATCGCCCCCCAATACGAAAAAGCATTGTTGGCATTGGCTCAAACGGCCATCGCTCATCATGCCTATGCCAAAGCCATACCTGCCTTAGACAAGCTCAACCAGATCAGGGATAGAGACCTGAAGATCCTAAGCCTGACGGGGTATGCCTATGAAAAACTCGGGAACTTTGTGAAAGCTCGGGAACTTTATAACGATATTTTATCTACCGATCCCGTCAATCAAGACGCCCGTTACGGAATGTATCGTATGCAGCAGCGAGAGAATACCTACCTCGAAAACACGCCTATTGTAGAGCCTGCGGCTGAGGCGGGACTCCAAAGGGATAGTTCGAGAACTATTCTAAAGCCACTTCAACGACGGGGAACTACAATTTTACAGATAGATACCCTTAAAAAGGCCAAAATTGAATAGATTTGCAGGATATTCTCCTCAAAGGAAAAAAGTGCATTAACGCCATATTTAGCATAATTGAATGAAAGACGAGTCAGAAATTATTATAACACTCCCTGACGGTAGCCAAAGGAATTACCCCAAAGGAGTAACAGCCATGCAAATAGCCCTAAGCATTAGCGAAGGGTTAGCCAGAAATGTAATTGCCGCAAAAGTGGGTAACGAGGTATGGGACCCGGGAAGAGCCATCGAAGAAAACTCCTTGGTCAAACTTCTAACATGGAACGATACCGATGGGAAAGCCACTTTTTGGCATTCTTCGGCCCATTTGCTCGCCGAAGCTTTGGAGGCATTGTACCCTGGAGTAAAATTTGGTACGGGTCCATCACTCGAACGCGGATTTTATTACGACGTCGACCTAGGAGAGCATAGTATTTCGCAAGATGACTTCCCAAAAATTGAAGCCAAAATGCTAGAACTAGCTAGGCAGAAAAACGAGTATGTCCGCCAACCGATCGGCAAAGAGGAAGCCATCGCCTACTTCAAGGAGAAAGGCGACGAATATAAACTCGAATTACTAGATGGCCTAGAGGATGGCTCCATCACTTTATACCAGCAAGGGAATTTCACGGATCTATGTAAGGGACCACATATCCCCAATACAGGAATCATAAAAGCCATTAAGCTCACCAATATTGCCGGTGCTTACTGGAGGAATAAGCAGGAGAATAAAATGCTTACCCGTATATATGGGATCACCTTTCCAAAACAAAAAGAGCTCGACGAACATTTGGCCCTGATGGAAGAGGCCAAAAAACGGGACCACAGGCGCCTCGGTAAGGACCTCGAACTCTTTGCTTTTTCCGAAAAAGTAGGCCAAGGCCTGCCCTTGTGGCTTCCTAAAGGAGCCATGCTTCGGGAAAGACTCGAGAGCTTTTTACGTAAAGCCCAAACCCGTGCCGGATACCTTCCGGTAGTCACTCCACATATAGGGAGCAAGGAGCTATATGTTACTTCAGGGCACTGGGACAAATATGGCAAGGATTCGTTTCAGCCTATTAAAACGCCGAATATTGGCGAGGAATATCTGCTGAAGCCGATGAATTGTCCTCACCATTGTGAGATTTATAAGACCTCACCACGCTCTTATAAGGATTTGCCCATACGTTTCGCCGAGTTTGGCACGGTATATCGCTACGAACAAAGTGGCGAGCTACATGGACTAACCCGTGTAAGAGGCTTTACTCAGGACGATGCACATATTTTTTGCCGTCCCGACCAAGTAAAGTCGGAGTTTTTAAAGGTCATCGACTTGGTGCTCTATGTTTTTAACTCCTTAGGTTTCGACGACTATAGCGCTCAAATATCGCTAAGGGATCCTGAAAACAAGCAGAAATACATTGGAGCCGACTCGGACTGGGAAAAGGCAGAGACGGCCATTATAGAAGCAGCCGCCGAAAAAGGCTTAGAAACAGTCACAGAATTGGGTGAGGCGGCATTTTATGGCCCCAAGCTCGACTTTATGGTACGCGATGCCTTGGGAAGGAAATGGCAGCTGGGTACTATTCAGGTAGATTATCAGCTACCTCAAAGGTTCCAATTGGAATATACCGGCTCCGACAACCAAAAGCATCGGCCAGTGATGATTCACCGGGCACCTTTTGGTTCGATGGAACGTTTCATTGCCATCCTAATTGAAAATACGGCCGGACAATTCCCCCTATGGTTATCGCCCGACCAGATCGCCATTCTTCCCATTTCCGAAAAGTATGCGGAATATGCCGAAGAAGTATTTTTCCAACTCCAGGATCACGACATCCGTGGTTTTGTAGACCATCGTGACGAAAAAATCGGAAGAAAAATTAGAGATGCCGAAGTTACCAAGGTACCTTTTATGATCATAGTAGGTGAAAAGGAAATGGAAGAGGGTAAAATATCGATTCGCCGCAAGGGTGAAGGAGATTTAGGAAGCCTCACCATTGCAGAATTTGCTGATTTTTTCAAAAAAGAAGCAAAAGTTTGAAGTTTTCGGCATAAATTATTATAATTAAGCAAATAAGGCACTATTTTTGTGGAAGTCGTGTTAAACCCATGATTTCCACATTTTAACAAAAAATCACCAATCCAATACTTTATGGCATTAAGACCCCATAGTGGCCGGTTCAGAGTTCCCGAAGAACCCTATAAAATAAATGATCGAATCACAGCAAAAGAAGTCCGTCTAGTAGGCGAAAATATAGAACCAGGAGTGGTTGATATCGCTACAGCAAAGGCCATGGCTAAATCGCAAAGTCTGGATCTTGTAGAAATAGCACCTACGGCTGTTCCACCAGTGTGTAAGGTGGTAGATTACTCCAAATTCAAATACGAGCAAAAAAAGAAACAAAAGGAGATAAAGGCCAAGGCACAAAAAGTAGTCATTAAAGAGATCCGTTTCGGACCTAATACCGATGACCACGATTTTGAGTTTAAGCTAAAGCATGCCATTAACTTCCTGAAAGAGGGATCAAAAGTGAAAGCCTATGTTCATTTTGTAGGTCGGACGATCGTCTTTAAAGAAAGAGGGAGCAACTTGCTGAACAAATTTTCGGAGGCACTTTCCGAATATGGCAAATTGGAAATGCAGCCCAAATTAGAGGGCAAACGTATGACCATCATTCTAGCTCCTGCTGTTGCAAAAAAATAAGGATTATTAACCTTAAAAAATCGTAATCAGGTAGAAAGTGCCTGACTACGATTTTTTATTTTAATAAGTAATGCTTAATTTTGCGCGCTGTTTTATATTTAATCAACTATTCAATTCGTATTATGCCTAAAATGAAAACCATTTCTGGTGCGAAAAAACGCTTTTCGCTTACTGGAACAGGTAAGATCAAACGCAAACATGCTTTCCATAGCCACATTTTGACCAAAAAATCGAACAAGCGCAAGCGCAGATTGATGAAAACTGGTCTTATCGATGTGAGCAACGAGAAGCAAGTTTTGGCGATGCTTCGTAAGTAATTACGCATCCCACAAAAAAGTAAAATACCATATCGGTTTTTTGTTCAACCCGATTGCCGGCCCCTAAGACTCATCATCGTGAGCGCCGACTATCAAAAACAGTTTAATTATGCCACGTTCAGTGAACCACGTAGCGTCGCGTGCAAGACGTAAAAAAGTTTTAAAACTAGCGAAAGGTTATTTCGGCCGTCGCAAGAATGTATGGACCGTTGCCAAGAATGCCGTAGACAAGGCCTTAAGCTATGCCTACGAAGGTCGTAAACAAAAGAAACGCCATTTCCGTGCTTTATGGATTCAGCGTATTAATGCTGGAGCTCGTATCCACGGTCTTTCATACTCTCAGCTGATGGGCAAGTTAGGAAGCAAGGGCATTGCTCTTAACCGGAAAGTTCTAGCCGACTTGGCTATGAATCATCCCGATGCTTTTAAAGCGATCGTTGATCAAGTAAAATAAAACAGCATCCCGCCATTTGGCGGGATTTTTTTTGATTATAGAAGATAATATCGTTACTTCCATCATTGAGAATGGTCTCAAGGAAGAACAATAACACAACCACCATGCTAGAACAACTCTTAGGCCTCATTCAGGAAAATTCGCAACAAGCCATTGTAGAGAACCCACAGGTTCCTAATGAAAATAATACCGATGTGATGCAGACCATCCTAGGATCGATTACAGGAGGAATGCAACAACAAGCCCAATCGGGAAATATGCAAGGATTAATGGGACTACTTTCAGGGAAAGATGTTCAGTCTTCGTCCTCTGGTCTGATGGACAATCCTATTGTAGCCTCTATAGCGGGGAACGCCATTAATTCGATCACCCAAAAATTTGGACTTAATAGCAGTGCTGCTTCTGGAATTGTAGCCTCTGTATTACCTGGTGTATTGAGCAGCCTTATCAGTAAAGTAAGTAATCCTGGCGATTCCAGCATCGATTTTAACGGTATACTGGGCAATCTGATGGGAGGCCAACAAAATGCTGGAGCCCAAAGCTCAGGGTTCGATTTTAACCAAGTTGGCTATGCACTTGCCGACGGCAAACTCGACATGAACGACCTCATTCGGGTAGGCGGCAGCTTAATGGGCGGCAGCCAGTCAGATTCAAAACCTGCTGGTGGCTTGGATCTAGGCGGGATGCTTGGCGGCCTGTTTGGAAAATAATTCAGTAGCCATGCTACTTTTATGCCTTTCGTTTCTGAAACGAAAGGCATTTTTATTGGAACCCCAGCCATTTTACCAAATTGAAAAACACCCCATTTTTACCAAAAATAGGCTTTGATTTCCATTCTGAACCATATTAACTTTTTGTTAGCAGTAGTATCTTAAGGGAATAAATCCGTACTTAAGGGGCATAACTGATCAAATCCGCTACCTTTCAATATGGAATCAAGAAGAGAATTTATCAAGAAAGCCACTATGCTTACTGGCGCAGCTGGCTTCCTTAGTATGATGCCCGAATCGATACAAAAGGCCCTGGCCATAGATCCTGCTCCAGGGAGTACTTACCTAGACGCAGAACATATAGTGGTGCTTATGCAGGAAAACCGGTCCTTTGACCACGCATATGGCACCTTACAAGGGGTACGGGGTTTTAACGACCCCCGGGCGATACGCCTGCCCAACGATAACTTGGTATGGCTCCAAACCAACGCCTTTGGTGAAACGCATATACCCTTCCGGTTAAATATGCGGGAGACCAACGCTACCTGGATGGGGAGTCTTCCACACTCCTGGACCAACCAAGTGGATGCCCGCAATAATGGCCTGTACGATCGCTGGCTCATTGCGAAAGCTCCTGGCGATAAAGAATATAAGAAAATGCCCCTCACCCAGGGCTATTATAATCGAGAAGATATCCCGTTTTATTATGCCTTTGCCGATGCCTTTACGGTAGCCGACCAAAACTTTTGCTCGGCCTTGGCTGGTACTACTACCAATCGCCTCTACCTATGGTCGGGCACTATCCGCGAATCTCCGAGTATCGACTCCTTCGCCAATGTCGAGAACCACCATGTGAACAGCAGGCATGAAGCCTCCTGGAAAACTTTTCCAGAGCGACTAGAAGAACACGGGATACCCTGGAGAATGTACCAGAATGAGCTGAGTATCGAAACCGGGCTGACGGGCGATCAAGACGATTGGCTGGCCAATTTTACCGACAACCCTATCGAGTGGTTTAAGCAGTACAATATCCGATACCATACCAAATACCAAGATTATCTTGCAGATAAAGAGAAGGAACTGCGTGTGCAAACCGAACAGCTCCAAGCCAAACTAAAAGAGAAGGCTACAGAAGAAGAAAAGAAGGGGCTGGATCAAAAATTAAAAACACTCGCCTTCATAGAAAAAGAACGCCAACAATGGAGTGCCGAAAACTTCGAAAAATTAAGCCAGTACCAGAAAAACTTGCATCAAAAAGCATTTACCACCAATGTAAATGATCCGGATTACCGCAATATTACCACCGTGCAATACCACGATGGGGATATTATTCGTGAGGCCAAAGCACCTCAAGGGGATATTCTGCATCAGTTCCGGACCGATGTAAATGAGGGTAAGCTCCCCACGGTGTCTTGGCTGGTAGCTCCCAAAAACTTTTCGGACCATCCATCATCCCCTTGGTATGGTGCCTGGTATGTTTCGGAAACACTCGATATCCTTACCAAGAATCCGGAGGTCTGGAAAAAGACCATATTTATACTTTGTTACGACGAAAACGATGGGTATTTCGACCATGTCCCCCCATTCGTAGTGCCCAACCCTAACAAATCCAATACGGGTAAGGTATCCAAAGACATCGATGCAGCCTTGGAATACGTCACCCTGGAACAAGACTTAAGTTTGGAAGGCCGAAAAGATGGCCGCGAAAGCCCAATCGGCTTAGGTTACCGGGTGCCCCTGGTCATAGCCTCCCCGTGGAACCGGGGTGGGAAGGTGTTTTCGGAAGTGTCCGATCATACTTCCATTCTTCAGTTTATGGAGACCTTCCTTCAACATAAAACAGGAAAAAACATCAAAGAGGAAAATATCAGCCAATGGAGAAGAACCATTTGCAGCGATCTTACTGCCTCCTTTACCCCCTATAATGGAGAGAAGATAGACCTCCCAGCATTTGTAGATCGGGCTGCATTTATGGAAGGAATACATAATGCCCAGTTCAAGAAACTTCCTTCGGGGTATAAAGCCCTTACCGAAGAGGAAGTAAAACAGATCAATGAGAACCCGTACCAATCCTCATTGATGACAAAACAGGAAAAAGGAATTCGTCCTGCTTGTCCCCTCCCCTACGAAATGTATGCAAATGGCGAACTGATGGCAGACAAATCGGCCTTTTCAATCAGGCTAAAGGCAGGAAATGACATATTTGGCAAAAAGGCCTCTGGCAGTCCATTTACCATTTATGCCAAAAACTGTTTGAATATGGAGGATAGTGTACGCAACTATGCCGTGTCAGCAGGGGACGAACTCATGGATGAATGGTCGCTCTCCGATTTTCATAATGGACAATATCGTTTGTCCGTTTATGGTCCCAACGGCTTCTATCGGGAATTCCGAGGGTCGGGTGCTTCAGAGCCGATCAGTATCTCCTGTATTTATCAAAAGGATAACAAAGGTAAAGCCAGTGGCAATGTAGTGGTGCAGCTAAAGCCCTCTAGAACTAGCAAACCCATAAAACTACAAATTACCGATAACGCCTACCATACTAAGGGTCAGTCGAAAACACTGACTTGGGGGTCTGGTAAGACGGATTCGAAAACGATGGTACTCAATTTAGAAAAAGACCATCACTGGTACGATTTTTCAGTTCAAATCGAAGGCGATGCGCACTTCTCTCAACGCTTCGCCGGCCATGTAGAAACGGGAAAAGAGAGTATGACCGACCCCTTGATGGGACAGGTAAACTCGTAACGACAGGGCTCCTAAATGACCCGTATTGGGCTGCACGAACCACTTGCATTTACTTAATTAAGTGTTCGGGATAACTCCTTTATGGGGATATCCCGAACTGACAGTTTGTCACCTGACTCCGTAAAATTATGCGTTGGTACGGGGTTTTTAGAGTTTTAGTAACTCTGATGAGTAAGAAAACTGGACTTAATTAATAACACAATAAATAACGATTAAAATGGGAAAAATAATTGGCATAGACTTAGGAACTACTAACTCCTGCGTGGCTGTCATGGAAGGTAATGAGCCTGTCGTAATAGCCAACAGCGAAGGAGCACGCACTACCCCATCTGTGGTTGCCTTCATGGATAACGGTGAGCGTAAGATAGGTGCGCCTGCCAAACGACAGGCAATCACCAATCCCAAGCATACTATTAGCTCCATTAAGAGATTTATGGGTAAAAAGTATAACGACGTAGGCAGCGAGCTTAAAACGATCGCCTATAGCGTAGAACAAGGCCCTAACAATACTCCACGTGTCCCCATCGATGGCCGTCAATATACCCCTCAGGAGGTATCCGCTTTCATTCTTCAAAAAATGAAGCAAACTGCCGAAGATTATCTAGGGCAAGAAGTTACAGAAGCGGTAATTACCGTTCCTGCTTACTTTAACGACGCCGAGCGTCAGGCTACCAAAGAGGCGGGTCAGATTGCCGGACTAGACGTGAAGCGTATCATCAACGAACCTACCGCTGCCGCTTTGGCTTATGGCCTTGATAAGCAGCACCAGGATATGAAAATCGCCGTATTTGACCTTGGTGGAGGTACATTTGACGTTTCAATCTTAGAATTGGGAGATGGTGTATTCGAGGTTAAGTCGACCGACGGAGATACGCATTTAGGAGGAGACGACTTCGACCAGGTGATTATCAACTGGCTAGCCGACGAGTTCCAAAAAGACGAAGCCGTGGACCTAAGAAAGGATCCAATGGCGCTACAAAGACTAAAAGAAGCGGCAGAAAAGGCGAAAGTAGAACTTTCTAGCTCTACTCAAACTGAAATTAACCTGCCTTATATATTCCCTGTAGATGGTATCCCCAAGCACTTGGTACGTACCCTTACGCGTTCGAAATTCGAACAATTGGCCGATACCTTGTTCCAACGCATGATGGAACCATGTAAAAGAGCCATGAAAAATGCAGGCTATTCTAATAGTGATATTAGTGAGGTAATATTGGTAGGTGGTTCTACTCGTATTCCACGTGTACAGGAAGAGGTGGAGAAATTCTTTGGAAGAAAGCCTTCCAAAAATGTGAATCCAGATGAAGCTGTAGCCGTAGGTGCCGCTATTCAAGGAGGCGTATTGACAGGTGAAGTGAAAGACGTACTATTATTGGACGTTATTCCTCTATCTCTTGGTATCGAAACCTTAGGTGGAGTCTCTACCAAGCTGATAGAAGCCAATACGACCATTCCTACAAAGAAAACGGAAGTATTCTCTACAGCGGCCGACAACCAGCCTTCCGTGGAAATCCACGTATTGCAGGGAGAAAGGCCAATGGCCAACCAGAACCGTACATTGGGACGTTTCCACTTATCAGATATTCCACCAGCACAAAGAGGTATTCCTCAAATCGAAGTAACATTCGATGTAGATGCAAATGGTATTCTGAACGTTTCGGCCAAGGACAAAGGAACCAATAAGGAGCAAAAAATCCGTATTGAAGCATCCAGTGGCTTGACTGAAGAAGAAATCAACAGGATGCGCGAAGAGGCTAAAGCCAATGAAAGTGCCGATAAAGCCGAACGCGAGAAGGTCGATAAGATTAACGCCGCCGATACCTTGATATTCTCTACTGAGAAACAACTTAAAGAATTTGGCGACAAACTTTCTGAAGGTAACAAAACTACCTTGGAAGGCGGACTCACGGAACTGAAAGCCGCACATGCTGCTCAAAACCTTGAGGCTATAGACGCTGCAATGGAGAAATTGAATGCTGCATGGCAGGCTGCTTCTCAAGAGATGTACGCTCAGGGTGGAGCCGAGCAACCTGGCGCGCCAGGTGCCGACGGAGCTAACCCAGGAGCCGGAGCTAACGGAGCCAGCAAGGAAGGTGCCGAAGATGTTACCGACGTTAATTTCGAAGAGGTAAAATAATTGAAATCGCAGATTAAAATCCTCACCTTTTTAGGTGGGGATTTTTTTTGCTCATTCTGTCACATAATGGGAAATATTGTCGTTCCTATATATAAATATTGACAGGTTATTCGCCTGGCATCGAATTTTATGTAATTGGGGTAAAACAAACTGTAATTATCATGACAAGAAACGAATCAATTCATCACAACCCTGAATTAATGTATCTGTCTCCGACAACCAGGGAAAAAGCCATTATGATCGCTCAAGAGCTATTGCAGACGAGAAAAATTTCTTCCAGCCGGGCTATTCGACAAGCGATAGAAATCGCCAAGAGTTGGGCTGTAAAAAGCATCGATAGAAAGGTTTGGAAAAAGCTTAAATTCAACGAAAAGGACCTGTTATGAACCAGAACACACTTAGTTTATCGGGACAAGTGGCCGTAGTGACGGGTTCTAGCTCAGGAATTGGACGTGCCTGTGCCATCTATTTGGCTGCTCTTGGGGCCAAAATAGTGGTTAATTATGCTTCTAATCGAGAAGAAGGGCAAGAAACTGTCGATCATATCCTCCAACAAGGAGGGGCTGCCCATTTGGTGCAGGCCGATGTAAGTAAGGAGCAGGACGTTCAGAACCTATTCTTAGAGGCCATCCAACATTATGGCCGCGTGGATATCCTAGTCAATAATGCCGGATTACAAAAAGACGCCCCATTCTTAGAGATGACCTTGGCTCAATGGGAGCGCGTAATTGGCGTCAACCTGACTGGTCAATTTTTGTGTGCCCGGGAAGCAGCGCGTCTATTTATCAAACAGGCGGAGGCCGATCCCAAAGCTGCCATTGGCAAGATGGTCATGATGAGTTCCGTTCATGATATTATTCCCTGGGCGGGGCACGTTAACTATGCCGCCTCGAAAGGAGGGGTTCATATGTTGATGAAAACCCTCTCTCAAGAACTAGCTCCTTACAAAATCAGAGTCAATGCGGTGAGTCCTGGAGCCATCCAAACCTCTATTAATGAAGCGGTATGGTCGGATCCGGAAAAATACCAAGAATTGCTAAAGCTTATCCCGTATAAAAGAATAGGTACGGCAGAGGATGTGGCCAAGGCAGTAGCCTGGCTATGCTCCGACGAATCGGATTATGTAAATGGCGAAACGATGTACATAGATGGCGGGATGACCCTCTATCCAGAATTTGCCGATAACGGTTAAGCTTTTATTGGCTGTCGAGTGGCTTGGCATAGTTAAGATGCCGCCGACATCCGGACGCTTTCACAAGGAAAGGTCAGGTTGTTAAAGATACTTCGCACTCCAGGGATTTGATCGATTTGGTCTTGTATTATCTTACGGTCCTTTGAGGACCGAACCATTCCGTCCAAAAACACCCTACCCTCGCTGACCCGTAACCTAACCTTATGGTAATCGCCTTGCCCATCTTTCAAGGCCTGCATCACTATTTCTTTGAGCCTACTATCCGCTTCAGATTCTCTCATATCCATCTCCACCGTGGCGTCGCAAAGTATTTGCATTTGCGGATAACCTGATACAATGTCTAACAACATCCGCTTTTGCTCATAGTTCTTAAACTGCCCGGTGATCAGCACCAGTTTACCATCTAATACCACCTTGACCCGCTCGGTGATCTCCCCCAGCGACTCATGATCCCAAATCTGTTGCATTATTTCTGCTCGAATTTCAAATAGTGTTTTCATAAGCGCATTGTATCGTTTTATTGAACATCATGAATACTAACGAAAAACAGACCTGCCATGCATGGACAGGTCTAGCTTATATATGAGGGAAGGGTGGTATTAAAACTATACTGATATGCCAAGTCAATCGGTTATTATGCATATATTTAGTTTATATCAAAAATACAGGATCTATATTATACAGCAAAATATTTTTACATAATAATGGTCAAAAAATATTATATAATGTCATAATAACACTAAACATTTAGTTATGTTCCTAATTGCAATATAAGGAAAATAGCAAACAATACCAAGTATCTCTATCAAAATAATAGAGTAATCGATTACAGAAAACAATTATTATTCAACAGGAATTCAGAGACTGGGTGGTATTTTTGTTACTATCTTACAAAAAAACAGGAGAAGTACCCCGATATTGATATATTTTATGTCCGACAACATCCCTATTAAAACTCTTTTAACGACTTATTTCCCTCAATTCGAAGAATCTCTTCAAGATTACCTCAGTACCATCTGCCATACCAAAGAATTTGCCGAGGGAGAGGTATTGATGCGCACAGGGCAACATTTCAAGTATTCTATGTTAATCGCCACAGGCAGAGTTAAGTTGTATCGGCAGGGAGAAGATGGTAACGAGGTATTTATGTACGAACTAGAAGCAGGGAACGCCTGTGCTTTATCGATGATATGTGCCGCCAAAAATGAAGAGAGCCAGGTCATGGCCAAGGCTATTGAACCTACCACGGCTATCTTGGTCCCCGTCCGCAATATGGACGAATTAATGAAGTCATATCGATCGTGGTACTACTTCGTCATTGAAACCTATCGATCGCGCTTTGAAGAACTCCTAACGGTTCTGGATCATGTGGTCTTTAAAGGAATGGATGAGCGCCTGGAGTTCTATTTGCAAAACCAAATCGGAAAAACGGGTAATAAAGAAATAAAAATCACCCATCAGGAAATTGCCAATGACCTCAATACTTCCAGGGAAGTGATCTCCAGACTTCTTAAGAAAATGGAACAAAATGGCCGCGTACACCTTAGCCGAAACACAATAGAATGGCTATAACCGTCTCACCTCAATTTCTACTTTAAAGAACGAGGTCTTCAAACAAACTATTGAGGGTCTGGGATGCATCTAGACAAAAACCAGGATGCACTCTGGAGGTTTGCAAAACCGTACTCCGGTGTGCCGTGAGCCAACGAAAGCGCTGGGCAAGGTTTTGCTGTCCTATGGGCCCGCTATCGGCTTCTCCCTTTGCGATAGCCTGAAGGCTATTGAGGTAGGTCTGAAGCTCTTCAGGATCCGCCTGCACCTTTAATGCCTTTAAGCGTGTAGGATCGAGATGGATCCGGGTGTCCAAAAATCTTTGTCCGGCACATAATAATATGACCCCTACATTGATAAACTCCTCACGTTCGATACAAGGAACCAGTCTAACAACGGCATATTCGTAGAGGAATTTAGATGTTTCTGGCATTTTGGGCTTCATTTACAAACTGCTCGGAGGCATTAAGTCGATTGATTAAATATTGCGCATAGACGTCCCTATAACTGTCCGCATCGGAAAAGGTTCTGTCTTGCAGCAGCCAATCCGATGGGATTAACGAGATGATGCCACGGATCGTATCGGGGCGAAGGATATTGCGTAGATCGGTATTGACCCCTGCAAGTTCCGACGCTCTGCTGAGCAGCACATGGTCCTTGATTTGTGCAAAAGGCTTGGCGGCCGCCTTTTCCCAGTTTTCTATGGAGTGATGAAAGAACAAGGAAGCACCATGATCAATCAACCACAGTTCCTTGTTCCACATCAGCATATTCGTATTTCTTACCGTTCGATCTACGTTAGTCAGTAGGCCATCGAGCCAAACTATTTTGGAGGCCAAGTAGGCATCTACCGGACTGGCCACGGCATCGAAGGTCATAGCGCCTTTCAAAAAATGCACCCCAAGGTTCAGTCCCTCGCTAGCACGTAATAAGTCTTGAATTTCCTCATCGGGTTCGGTCCTTCCAAAAGCCTCATCCAACTCAGCAAATACCATTTCAGGGACCTTAAGGCCTATGCTTCGGGCAATTTCGCCTCCTATAAAATCGGCAATCAACGCTTTTACCCCCTGGCCTGCCCCTCGAAATTTGAGCACATAGCTAATCCCATCATCGGCATCTACTAGTGCCGGCAACGACCCTCCCTCGCGCAGTGGAGTGACATACCGCTCGACCTGTACCCTTCGTATCGGCCCTTCTTTTCTAATCGTATCCATTCCCAGTTTTATATAGGGGTTATAAGTAGTATTATAATCGCATTTCTACTCAGACGCAAATATAGCATTTTGTCTAAAGAAAAGATCCTCTGAAACGATTCAGAGGATCTCAATATTCCTGCAAAAACGGTTGATTAGTGTACCGAAGCAGGGTCAATTTTGGTCTTTCCAGAGCGGGTCATCAGCACAAATGGAATACAGACTAGAAATAATAGCCCCAGGTACAAAAATACATCCATATAGGATAATACAATGGCCTGTTTGGCAATCGAAAAATCTAATAACTGATAGCCGCTCTTTAAGGCTACGTCGGGAGACAAGCCCTTACCGATAAAACTCTTCTGCAGATTATCCACTCGCTGCTGCACCAGAGGGTCATTGACGTTCAGCTTACTAACCAGGTCGCTGCGGTGAAGCATATTCTCTCGAGCTATAAAAGTCGTGATAACAGCCACCCCAAATGACCCACCTAATTGACGCATCATCCCAGTAAAAGCCGCTCCCTCCCCTATTTCACGCCCCTTAAGGGTCGATAAAGCCAAGGTGGTGATGGGCACAAAGAGCAATCCGAGTCCGACGCCACGTACCAAAAGCATGTTAAAAAACGCTTCCGATCCGGTATCTGGCGTAAGGATCTTGTATCCCCAAAAACTGTATATAAAAAAGAACAACATACCGGCCGACACTAAATATTGCTGCTTAACGCCCCGCTGAATCAGCTGACCTACCACAGGCATCATCATGGCTGTTACGATGGCTGCTGGCACCATTAACATGCCCGATTGAGTGGCCGTCCAGCCCAAGGTAGCTTGGGTATACAAGGGAATAATGAAGGTGGACCCATAAAGCCCAAAACCCAGTATAAACGATAGAATAGTCCCTACCCTCAAATTGCCATTTTTAAGTACTCGCAGGTTGACAATTGGATTCTTGTAGGTGAGCTCTCTCCAAATAAAGAAATAGAAACCCAACACGGCAGAAACCGTAAAAAACACGATATGACCATTATTAAACCAATCTTCTTCTTGTCCTCTCTCCAAAACGAACTGAAGGGAGCCCACGGCGACAGCCAAAAAGACAATTCCCCACCAATCGATTTCCGAGGCCGATTTCTTGTTGGCAAACTTAGGACTCCTTACAAACTCTATGGTCATTAATGCGGCAATGACTCCTAAGGGTATATTGATATAAAAGATATAAGGCCAACTATAATTGTCAACAATGTATCCGCCAAGTGGTGGACCTAAGGTGGGCCCTACAATAACGCCTAAACCGTAAATCGCCTGGGCTATGCCTCTTTTCTCTGGGGGATAGCTTTCTGTAATCAGTGTTTGAGAGGTTACCAATAAGGCCCCTCCACCTATTCCTTGCACCAGCCTAAAGAATACCAATTCCCATATATTGTCGGCTTGGCCACAAAGGAAAGAAGCAAACGTAAAAATAATGATGGAAGCAGCGAAATAATTCCTTCTTCCAAACTGCTGGGACAACCAGCTAGTCATGGGCACCACGATCACATTGCCAATGGCATAGGCGGTGATAACCCAACTTACTTCTGACAAAGTTCCCCCTAGGTTCCCCCTCATGTCGTTCAGGGCCACATTGACAATAGTGGTATCGACTATTTCCAATAGGGCACAAAGTACGGCGGTAAGTGTAATGATGACCCTACGGGCACCGTACTCGACCAAAGACTCTTGTAATTCCATAATCTATATTGCTATAATTGCACTGCCTGGTTGCCTACTTGGCCTCTAGGCCGAAACTAAGCCTGTGGCCCCCGGCAACAATGCGCCAGTAGAGGCCCCTGTACGGCTAAAATTAATTCAACTCCACATCCACAAATACATTCATCCCTGGTCTGAGCAAGGCGATATCCTCATTTTTCTCCTCCAGAAACTCTATTTTCACAGGTAGCCGTTGTACCACTTTTACAAAATTCCCACTGGCATTGTCGGGAGGTAACAGCGCAAAACGAGCACCAGTGGCCGGCGAGAATGAGCTTACCTGAGCCTCATAGGTATGTTCGGGATAGGCGTCCACATGGATCTTGACCTTCTGCCCTACCTTCATTTTGGTAAGTTGCGTCTCCTTAAAATTAGCCACTACCCAAGGCTTCTCATTGGACGTAATACTGAATAAGGTTTGCCCAGCTTGCAAAAACTGCCCTATTTGCGCATTCACTTTGGACACATGGCCATCAGTTGGGGCCGTGATTACGGTGTACGACAACATCAACTCTGCATTTTCTATTTCTGCCTGTCTGGCTCTTATATTAGCAGAAGCCACCGATTTTTGTTGGGCTGTAGCCAAAGTCTGGGATCCGGCGGCCTTGGCCTGCCGCTCGGCTGCTTGTCTTTGGGCTTCTAAAACGGCCAAGGCCCTTTCTGCCTTCTGCTTGGCTGCTTGTGCCAATTCATATTCCTGTTGCGTTACAGAATGGTCGCGTATCAGGTTCTCATAGCGGGCAAAATCCTGATTGGCTCTCCAGACTGCAACCTTTGCTTCTTCTATCTGGGCTTGTACCACGTCTACATTGGCCAAATAAGTGTTTCCGGCGGCCTTCGAAGCCTGGGTGGTGGCTGTGGCCACCGTCAGGTTACTTTCTGACCCTACCAGCCCGGCCTTGGCCTGCTCCAAACGAATAAGCTGGTCTTGGTTGTCTAAAACCAATAGGGTATCACCCTTCTTTACCAACTGATTGTCCACTACCCTAACCTCCTTCACATAGCCCGAAATCCGGGGAATTACGGGGCTAATATGGGCGTCGATCTGCGCATCGTCTGTTTCTTCATGATGCAAGCCATGATTGTATTTGTTAAATCCCCATGAGCCACTTACCGCCACAAGTAGGCCCAAAATGATCATAAAGCGCTTATTTGTTTTCTTTGGTGCGCCTTCCGAAGTTTGATTGTTTTCCATGATGACTTTATTTTGAAAATCTTATATTTTTTTGCTAATTGATTATTGTATTACCCCAGACACTTGCTGCAGTCTTTTGTAACTTACAAGCGCATCAGCCTTGGCCATTTCATAATTGATTTCGGCTTGGACCTGCGCCACGTCGGCATCCAACAGCTCCGTGGTCGTCACCAAGCTATTCTCATATTTATTTTTGGTAATTCTTAAGTTTTCATTGGCCTGTTCCCTGGCCTTGGTATACACCTCTATTTTCTGCTTGCTAAGCTGATATTGGTAGAAAGCGGAGGTTACCTCTCTCTGAATTTGATCTTGTAGAATACCTTCTTGGGCTTTTACTTGATAGGCTTGAGTATGGGCTTGGCTGATCTTCGTTGAAGACTTCCATAAGGAGGCAATATTGTAGTTAACGCCTACGCCTATATTCATCGCATTAGGGATATTGACCACCCCCGGAATTCCTATGGCTACGTAGCCGGCTGTAAGAGCAATAGAAGGGTATAAGTCGGCCCTAGCCACCTTCATTCCAAGATTAGTTGCTTTTTGACGCATGGCATTGGCTGCCAAATCCTTACGGCTAGCCAGGGCATCGTCCAGCCACTGATCCATTTGGCTGACCTCCGGTAAGGCCTCAAAAAAACGCGCATCGGTTTCCAAAACGGTACCGACCGGTAGTCCTAGCATCAGATTCATATTGACCATCGTGACCTTAAGGTCGTTCTGAGCATCTAACAGGGCCAATTCTACATTGGATGCCTGCAATTCCACTTTCATCAAATCATTACGTGCCACCAAACCGTTTCTCTCTCGGTCCGTAAACTTCCGCACCCGGTCCTTCTCGCTGAGCAAGTTTTCCGAAACCAAATCCACGGCCTTTTGAGCCTTATGCAAGTTGGCATACGCCGTAACCGTATTCATAATCACGGCCTCTCTATCCTTTTTCACATCCAATTTGGTCGCCTCCTCTAGGTACTTTTTCGACTCAATTCCATATTTAAAACGAAAACCAGAAAAAACAGGCACCGAGGCCGTGGCCATTCCGTACGCCGCCTGATGCACCTTTAGCCCAGAAGTACTCCCCGTGCTATCATTGGCCAATTGACCGAGCTTAAAGTTAACATTAGGCGTATTTAGCCTGAGGTATGCCCCCGTCACCCCAAAAGATGGCAATTGGTTATCTTTGAGCTCTCGCGTATCTAGCTTCGCCATTTCGACCATCGATTGGCTAAGCTTCAACTCCTTACTATTCTGTAGACTCATTTCTATGGCATCCGCCATATTAAGATGCAGCGTCGGTTGTGCTTGCAGTGATTCCGTATTAGCAAAAAACAAGATTGCGAATACATAGGACCATCTAATTAAGACCTTGTTGTTCATTGGAAACCGAATTAATAAATATAAACTTTAAATGCACTTTTAACTTTTCTAATAAATATAGATTGAACTCCTCTTCACTTAAATGCTCCAATTGGTTCAAACGCCTGTAAAAATCCTGATTAGCAATCGCCTGATTCACCGTACCATATATCGTGGTCATCATTAAGGACATATCCAGATTTTCCTTGAATACGCCCTCTCGAATACCAAGACTAATAAGCTGCTTCATCAAATCGATGTGTCGCATTTTAAGGTCCATGATAAAGGCTGTAATCGTTTCCGATCGATTCGACGATAATTGTTCACGCATCACGATGTTGTGAAAATTCTTCCTGAACATAAACCGACCTACAACACTGTCCAGCCAAATATTCACCTTTTGCATGGCCGTCAAATCTTGGTTCTCCAATATATTGACCATGGTCGTTTCGGTCTCCGCCATTCTTACGCTAAATAAAGCCTCAATAAGCTTCTCCTTCGATCCGAAATAATAGGATATCATTGAGACGTTAATGTCTGCTTCTTGCGCTATATCTCTAATAGAGGTTCCGGCAAAGCCTTTCTTAGCGAATAAGCCTTCGGCCACTTCTATGATTTGTAACTGCTTAGTTCCGTATTCCATATTTCCTTCGTTAATATGCTATTTCAACACAAAAGTAGAATTGAAAGTTTTACAAATCAAACGATTGTTTAATAAAATCAAACATTTGTTTGATTTTATTAACTTGACAAGAAAAACTTATAAAATGCCTATTTAGCACCAATACGGTTGATGAACTTTAGTAAACCATTCTTTATATTTTGTATATTTAATACATCTCACTCCTATTTTTAAATCATATGTTGATATTAAGCCCTATACTTTCATTGATCATCATGCTACACATCGGCCATCCCTTCCAGGCTATGCCGGAGACCAACGACTGGAAGCATCGGCTCGACTCTCTATCGCATTCCAAAGACTTTAATGGGGTAATTATGTTAGCACAAGGGGATTCAGTTCTCTTTAGGGCTGTGCGGGGCTATGCCGATCTGTCCATGAAGCGAGAACTGAAAGCTACCGATAGGTTTGTGATTGGTTCTATCAGCAAACAAATTACCGCCGTTCTGATCATGAAACTGATCGAAAAAACAGAAATTGATCCTCACGATCGGATAAGTAGGTATCTTCCCGAGCTAAATCAATCTTGGGCCGATACCGTAACCGTACATCATTTGCTCAGCCACACCCACGGCATAGCAGAAATGGATGCACCTTTGCAATTCGAACCTGGAAGCCAGTTTCAATATTCCCAACTAGGGTATGAGCTATTAGCGGTAATAGCGGAGCGTATTACGCAGCAGTCCTTTGAGGAGCTATCTACACAACTATTTCGTGAAGCAGAAATGCCCGAAACGATGCATCCCACAAACCGCACCTTCTTGAATCTCGTAAAGGCTTATACGACGGCAGAAGATGGCTCAGCACACTTAGAAACCAATAGTTTAATGTATGATGTGGCAGCAGGAGGCTTCGTATCGACAGCCCAGGACTTACTGCAATGGACTCGTTTGTTGCAGACGGGAAGGCTTATAAAAGAAGCGAGTCTCCAAAAAATGATTCGACCCTATGCCCTTAGAAATCATCCGGTACTTGGCGCACTGAATTATGGCTATGGGTTAACGTTTTTGCCTGGTGAAGAGTCCGTTCAGGTGGGGGCATTCGGGTATGTCCCTGGGTTTGCAAGCGCATGCTTCTACTACCCGGAGGGGAAGTATACTTTAGTCGTATTAGAAAATGTAGCGAAAACCCCTGAGCGCTTTAAAAACACCTTTAGCATTCATACTAAGGCTATGGAAATCGTGAAGCATATGTAGTGATTATTTTATTCGCTCTGGGTTTTCGGATACAAATGCTCCCCACCCTCCTTTTTTAGCCTTTGAACTATTGGATGTTTTAGCCGAAGCCGGGGAATTAGCATGGTAATGATGGCATATAGCGATGGCTATCCCGTCGGTGGCGTCCATAAATTCACGACTGAGCTCCATTTTAAGAATTTTCTCCAACATATAGGCCACTTGCTCTTTTGAAGCACTCCCACTACCGGTCACCGACTGTTTTACCTTTTTGGGTGCATACTCCACAATAGGAATACTACGGGCTAAAGCCGCCGCCATAGCCACCCCTTGTGCGCGTCCAAGCTTTAACATAGATTGTGGGTTTTTACCATAAAAAGGATCTTCTATAGCCATTTCATCGGGTAGGTAGTCGTCGATCAACTGAGAGATCCTTTCAAAAATTTTCTTTAGTTTGAGTTCGTGGGTGCTATATTTGCTCAAATGAATTACACCATACTGAACCAAAGAGATTTGCTGGCCTTTTACCGATATCACCCCGTACCCCATGACCTGGGTACCCGGATCTACTCCAATAATCACTTTTTCAGCAGGATGTGCAGGTATTTTTTCCATAATGATACAAGATAATCAAACCAAAGCAACCCTAAAGGAAAATAGGTGGGGAAGATTGCTCTGGACGACAAAACTAGTAATAACCGGACTAATTCTGGCCTATATCGTCGACACGTTTAGAAGCGAGCAAAAGGGATTACGGGATATCGGACAGAGTTTGAGACAGGTATGGAATTCAAAACATTTTGTATCCATAAGTTTTCTCTTACTTTTGGTTCCGGTCAATTGGGCTCTAGAAAGCCTAAAATGGAGAAACCTTGTCAACAAAATCCTTCCTATGACATTTAGGGACGCATTTAAAGGCACTTTAACGGGCCTTGCTGTGGGTGTAGCCCTGCCCGCCCAGCTAGGGGATACCATAGGAAGGCTTGGTGCCATCCAAACTGGGCAGCGGCTGCAGGCCTTGGGAGCGGCCATCATTTCAAACGGAATCCAGTTTTACGTTTCCATCGTTGCGGGCACCATTGGCTGGGCTGTGGTATCTCCCCAGTTACCTCTTTCGATGGGACAAAAAAATGGAATATGGATCGTATTGGCTGTGATTATTACATTGGGTGTGTTAACGGCAATAGCCCGTCATAGACTCCTGTTGCTCACCAAAAAAATACCGTTACTTAAAAAGACCACTGAATACCTCAAAGTAATAGGACTTTATAGCCCTATGGAGTTACTATGGGCCTCCACTCTAGGAGGAGCCAGATACCTCGTGTTTTTGACTCAGTTTTTAATTGCCTTATCCCTCTTCCAATTTCAACTCCCTATTTACCTTCTGGCCTCCTGCATTACCCTTATTTTTCTGGTCAAGACCGTCGTCCCAGCTGTAAATGTACTGGGCGACCTAGGCATACGGGAATTTACGGCACTCTTCGTATTCAAGTCTTTTAACTTGCCTATCGATCAACTGCTAGCCGCTACCTTCCTGATATGGGTTGTCAATGTTTTGGGTCCTATTTTTATTGGGTTATATCTCATATGGAAATACAAAATCAAATCGAATTCTTTAAATACTTAATCTCCTAATGATTCACAGCGCCTTACAGGTCATTCTAGTGGTCATCGCTATTACCCTAGTATGCTATTTTATATTCACATGCCTTTTGGCCTTTACCTGGAAGCGTCAGCCAGCTATCGCAGAGCGCAAAGACCTAAAGGAGCCATCCAGCTTTTTTACGGTGATAGTCCCGGTGCGAAACGAAGCCAATAATATTGGAAAGCTACTGCAGGACTTGATTCGTCAGGACTACCCATCACACCTTTACGAGGTGCTCATTATGAACGATGGCTCCACCGACGCCACTGCGCAGCTTGTAGAGGAAATTATAAGGAATACCACCCGCCAGATCCACCTGGTCGAGCTTCCCTCCGACCCCTCCAAATCGCCTAAGAAGCGAGCCATAGAACATGGAATAAAAATGGCCAAAGGGTCGCTCATAACCACCACCGATGGCGACTGCCGTATGGGTCCCCACTGGCTTTCGTCGATTGACTCCTATTACCAGTCCACGGCTTGCCGGCTGATCAGTGGACCCGTCACTTTCCTTGAACCCCAAAAGCTCACCGACCATTTACAAATTATAGAATTTGCAAGCTTAGTAGGTAGTGGCGCGTGCTCGCTGGTGGCGGGGTTCCCCTCTATGTGTAATGGTGCCAACCTCACCTACGAAAAACGGACTTTTATGGCCGTAGGAGGCTACTCAGGCGTGGACCACCTGGCATCTGGTGATGATGAGTTTCTTTTGCATAAAATAGCGGACCAATTCCCCGGCCAATACGGATTCATTAATGACCCTGAAGTCATTGTTAGTACCGCAGCGCATCAAGACTGGACCTCTTTTTACAGGCAAAGAAAACGATGGGGTAGTAAATGGAAACATTATACCAATCCTACACCTAAAATATTGGCTATCTTTATTTTCATGGCCAATGTATCCATGCTCATTAGTGTAGTTTTAGCCCTATTTGGATGCATATCTTTATCAGACTTAGCCATTATATGTCTGCTAAAATGCTTGCCTGAATGGATATTCCTAACCCCTATACTGGGTTTTCTCAAAAAAAGATCGTCAATTCCTTATATACCACTCACTCAATTGCTCTATCCTTTTTACGTCTGCCTGTTTGGTTTAGCGGCCCAAGATAAGACCTATATATGGAAAGGCAGACGGCTATCGTAATACCCGATATCGCCTAAGTAAAAAAGGAGGTGCTCCAAATGGAACACCTCCTTTTTAGCATCAATGCCGTCTTAAGCCACCAATTATTGTTTAACAAACTTTTGCTGGGTAACACCCTGCTCATCCACAACACGCATTACATAGGTTCCCGAAGGCAGGCTTCCTATGCCGATTTGTGCCTGATGCGCTGCAACTACCGGCTGAACACTCTTTACACGTGCAGCATTCATAGAGAATACCTCAACTTTTTGAATGTTACTGGTACTAGACACCGTTAGCTCATTGATTGCTGGATTGGGGTATACGGCTACAGAAGAAGTTACCGCACATCCACGATCTGAGATCGCTTTGATGGTACTGTATTCGAAACTACCGTCCATATCAACTTGCTTCAATCGGTAATACTGGTTACCAGCCTGGTTGCTTTCCTTAGAAAAAGGGGAGTCGATATATTCGTATTGATCCTGAGTAGCGTTATAAGTCACCTCATCTAAGGCTACGAAGCTGGTAGCGTTGGTAGACCTTTCCACTTCGAAATGAGAGAAATTCTCTGCTTCTGCTACCGTCCATTGTAAAACCGCAGCACAGTTCACCTTTTCAACAGAATAAGATGCTAGTTTCACCGGTAGTGGAGTGTCGTCGGGCGGAGAGGTCTTGCACGTACTCGATGATTCTGGATAGCTAATGGCAAATGTTGTTGTGGGTGACACAGTAACTCTAATTTTTGAACCTGCCTTTTTTATCGAAGCATTGGCATCATCGATCTCCTGCCATTTGCCATCGACTTTGGTCCATCCCGGCCAGGCAATACCTTTGCCATCGGCATCGATCGCAGCACCTGGGAAAAGTAAACGGCCGCTCAGCGGTTGGTTGGTTTCCGTTTTAACCACTTCGTCATTGGCGTTGATCCATTCAATCTTCGCTGTGGCGCCTGTCGCATCGTAATTGGGCGTTATGGTATAGTTTAACCAAGGAGCGTTATTGTCGCACTCAGATCCCCCAGTGACCGTAATAGTCTTGTCCTCTTGCAATGGAACATCGGGCTGAAAAGGCCAAAAATGAATCTCATCTCTTTGGTGTGTGAACTGATCGGCGATCACCTGGCCATTGATATTACCGTTATTGTCCTTGATCAGATTAGCTCTCGGAGCCAATAACGTACCCGATATTTGCGCATTCCCTCCTACTGTAAGCGTTGAGCTAGCATCCGGAAAATTATACAGTATATAGCTTCCTTGGCTGTCGTTAAGCCCGCCAAATCCAGGAAAACTTAGCGTGCCCCCAAAAGCAGGGTAGTCTACAATATTAATAATCAATCCAAAATTTTTGTTGGGAACCTCAGCTCCCACTTGCGAAGGCCCATTAGGAATACCTTGAATATTGATATTTTGAATGGAGTTCCATACGGCGGCCGATACCGTCAGTACATTAATTTTATTAGGATCTACAACAATGCGAGGATTATTTCCAAACTTCGATGGGTCCTTATAGGGTCCCATCTCAGCTCCTGGAATGGTATTACCATTTTGATCTTTGATAGGGAGGTTGTCGGCCAGCAAGGCTAATTTATCCGAATTACTGATCAAATTGGTAAATGCCTTATCGATATCGATCTGAGAAGACCCTGTTCCAAATACATTTTGACAGATGGGATTATTGGCATCACTCAACTCTGCACTACCAAATGAATTGGCCTGAGCATTCAAGGTGATATTAGGAGTGCTTCCATATCCGCTAGTAGCTTTGGTGATTCGAATATTGGAAGCCGCTCCATTATTATCACGATACCATGTTTTTAGGGGTGTTGGCGTCGTGCAGTTTCCAATCTTTACGTAGTTGTTTCCGTTGATGGTAAGGCTGCCACTATTCAGGTTCACACCCCCACGTACGGCCAGCCCAATAGATACGCCACCCACATGAAATATTCCAAGGCTTTTATCAAAACTAATTTGATACTGGTTACTTGTCAAATTTCCACCGATGGCAACCGGTCCTTCCGTTTCTGAAGACTGTAGAATTGTGTTGCCTTTTACGAAAATATTAAATTTCAAAGCTGGCGCGGTAGGACTTTGAGCCACCGATTGGCCAGGAATGACCCAACAAAGGGCCATATTTAAGAGGAGGAATTTAAAGTATGATTGCATAATGATTTGAGGTTTTATCTACCGCAAAACTATAAATGCCATCACAGAGCAGGAAATTAAAGGTCTAAATGAGGTATATAGCGGGGTCAAACCGCAAATTTCTGTGGTTAAAAAAAACAGCTTTCCAGTCCCTTGGTTCTACCCATAATAATCGATCTAAAGGTTACGACAGCAATTGTAATAAATCAAATAAGCCTAAATGCATGTTTTAACATCTATCAAAAATTATTACTACATCATGAGTACATATAGTACTAATTACCAATCATATTTATCAACTCCTTTCAACTTTATTCGATCTTTTTGCTAACCTATCCCTTCAAGGATTTGCCCTCCTTAAGTTGCCCAATTTCAGTTTTCATTTCCTGAAGCATTTTCAATAAAACCTGTAAGTCGGTCTGCGGCTCAGGCAGGGACTTGCTGTGAAAACTATAATATTCCCAAACCTCTAAAACTTCAGAAACCGGCACCGTATAAGCAAAATATTGTTTGTTGAACGACTGCAGTAATAAGGTTCCGTTATCATGAACCGTAACCTGCTTAAATACGAAGTCCTGTTCACCCCTTAAAATTACGATGCAAGGTGTCTCCCTTTTAAGACTGGTCCAATCTTGCACATAACGAGCGATAATATCACTCCCCTCGGGTATAGGCAACATGCTATCCCCTTGGGTAGGAAACATTCTAAATGTGCCGTTCTTGGGTAAGTTTGGTAAATTAAACTTTGGTAAGGTTGCCAAGAACTCCGGATCACTGTACCCTGCCCGGTACCCAGCCTTGGCCTTTACTGGCACATACTCCACATTTTCCTGGTCTTCCTTGTCGACGGTAATGGCCAATACCCTTATCTGCCCCCCCTTCATAAACAACTCACTGCCTACCTCTAGATCCGTCAATTTCTGCTCCGACAGTTTGGATAAATCGATCTTCAACAAACTGTCGATACTCATTCTAAAGAATTCAGAAAAATTTATCAGATCATCGATACCAGGGTTGGACGTCCTACCGCTTTCATGGGCATTCAGCTTCACCCGCGATATTCCTAATTTCTCGGCAAGCGCTTCCTGACTCAATTTACGCCTTGACCTTAAAAACTTAATGTTAACCGACCAATAAATTGCATGATTCTTCATTGTACAAGCGTTTTACATGAAAAAGATATTAACAGTATCAAATATACACATCTTAATGATACTAACAATACTTTTGATAATTTTTTCTTATCTAATCCGCTGATTCCTAATCCCCTCTTGATAAAGAGTAGGATCCACTCATTAAATGTAAATCAATACTTCCTTAGCCTACACCAGGCCATAGCGTAAAGCACAGAACTCGTTAGTGATGCCCCCACCGTATGAAAAGAAAAAATGAAAAACGATTTGGATTTATATTTTGTTTAACTATTTTTGATAAACATTAAACAATATTATGGCCGAGTACTCCATTAAAGACCTTGAAAATATAACCAGTTTGAAGGCACATACCATCAGAATATGGGAACAGCGCTATGGACTCCTCACCCCACAAAGAACTGCTACCAATATTCGCTTCTATACCGATGATGATTTAAAGAAATTATTATCGGTCATGATGCTCATGGAGGCGGGGATGAAAATATCGGCGATTGGCAAATTGAGTGATGTCGAATGGAAACAAAAAGTAGAAGAGGCCATTGAACAGGAGTCAACTGGTCCTCAAAAATTGGCCGTTAAAATAAACCAGACCCGCATAGCCATTTTAGAATACGACGAAATTAGTATCCATGCTGTTCTCGACGAACTGATCGGGGAGTTAGGAATAGATGACACCTATGAGAAATTCATCTATCCTTTACTGGTTAAAACGGGGCTTTGGTGGATGAACGATAAAATGACGCCGGCTCAGGAACACTTTTTTTCTAACATTATTAGAAAGCGGCTATTCTCTGTCATAGCCAATTTAGAAAACCGTAAAACTTCTAAACAGAAATGGATTCTCTTTTTAAACGAAAAAGAAGAGCATGAAATTGGACTGCTCTATAGTTATTACCTCATCATACGCCAAGGTGCACAAGCCTTATATCTGGGGAGTAGAGTACCATTCGAGAACTTAAAGGAAGTTGCGGCGGTATATGGCCCCACGCATTTATGTACCTTTTGTGTTAGTAATCAACCAGAAACCTATTTAAAAAAATTTATAGAACAGCTGGCGGCACACTTTCCACAACAAAGCATCTGTGTGTCAGGGCCGAGCAATTACCTTAATAACTTATTGGCAGAAAAAAACATTATAGCCCTCCACTCCGTAGAGCAACTTAAAAACCAACTCCAATCATGATAGCAACAAATAAGGCAATCGTACTCGGTTCAGGATTCGCAGGAATGGCTGGGGCAGCGTTGCTGGCAAAAAATGGATTAGACGTAACGGTGATAGAAAAGAACACCACCTCGGGAGGGCGGGGCAGGGTTTTCGAAGATCAAGGCTACCGCTTCGATATGGGCCCCTCTTGGTATTGGATGCCCGATGTTTACGAACAATATTATAATGAATTTGGCTATACCACTGCCGACTTCTATGAGCTAAAAAAGCTGGATCCGGGGTTTGCCGTCATATTTGGCCAAAATGAAGTGATGGATATTCCGGCCGACTTTGAAGAGATATGCACCCTTTTCGAAAGTTACGAGACGGGGGCGGCCGAAAAGCTACGTAGGTTTATCGCAGATGGGGCCTACAAATACCAGGTAGGCATGGGTGAAATGGTATTCCAGCCAGCACACTCTGTAATCGAATTCATGAAAGTACGGTTGCTAAAGGATGCCTTAAAATTACAGCTCCTATCATCCTTTAAAGGCCATGTGCGCGAGTATTTCAAGGATCCCCGTTTATTGGCTTTGATGGAGTTTCCGGTTTTGTTTCTGGGGGCCTTACCCAAAAACACCCCAGCCATGTATAGCCTAATGAATTTTGCAGGCTTAAAACAGGGGACATTTTACCCCATGGGAGGTTTTGGAAGGGTAGCCGAAACTTTTCAAAAAATCGCAGAAGAACAAGGAGTGAAATTTAAGTTCCAAACAGATATCCATTCTATTCAAATCAAGGATAACAGGGTAGTGGGCTTACAAAATATCAATGATTTTTATCCAGCCGACATTTTGCTAGGTACTGCCGACTATGCCCATATAGAGCGCATGCTGCTTCCCAAATCGCACAGGTCCTACCCTACCAGCTATTGGGACAAGCGCACTTTTGCTCCTTCGGCACTTATCTTTTATCTGGGAATCAACAAAAAGCTAGAGGGATTGAGGCATCATAATTTATTTTTTGAAGAATCGTTCGACCAACATGCGCACGACATCTATAAGGATCCCAAATGGCCTAAAAACCCTCTATTCTATGCCTGCTGCCCATCCCGAACCGATGAGTCAGTGGCTCCGGCCGGTAAGGAGAACCTATTTCTGCTGATGCCCCTGGCAATTGGCCTCGCCGACAGCCCCAGTTTGCGAGAAGAATACTTCGAGATGCTGATGGAAAGACTGGAGAAATTTGCCGGGGAGCCTATTAGAGAATTTATTGATTATAAGAAAAGCTATTGTATCAATAATTTCATTAATGACTATAATGCCTATAAAGGAAATGCCTATGGCCTAGCCAATACTTTACGACAAACGGCCTTTCTAAAGCCTAAAATGCGAAGCCAGAAGGTATCCAACCTGTACTATGCCGGACAACTCACCGTCCCAGGCCCTGGAGTGCCCCCCACGATCATCTCTGGCCAAATCGCTGCAAAGGAAATCTTAAAACATCTCAACTAAGCATTATGAAACAACTTTTCGACCGTCTTTCCGAAACTTGTAGCAAAAGCACCACGGAATTATATAGCACATCCTTCTCCCTGGGAATTTATTTCCTCAAATCGGAATGGAGAAATCCCATTTACGGTATTTACGGTTTCGTTCGACTGGCCGACGAAATTGTAGATAGTTTTCATGAGTATGACAAGGCCGACCTGATGGCAAAAATACGCACAGATACCGTGATGGCCCTCGAGAAGAGAATAAGCCTGAACCCAATTTTGAATAGCTTCCAACACGTGGTACATACCTACGGCATAGAGTGGCCACTTATCGATACCTTCCTCAAGAGTATGGAAATGGATCTTCAAAATATAACCTATACCAGCGACACCTACAAGGAGTACATTCTTGGCTCGGCGGAGGTGGTGGGACTCATGTGCCTGAGGGTTTTTACCGATGGCAATAAGGAACAATTTGACCAACTAAAACCCTATGCCATGAAACTTGGGGCGGCATTCCAGAAAGTCAACTTTTTGCGGGACCTGAAGGCCGACTACCAGCAGCTAGGGAGATGTTACTTCCCGGGTGTCAATTTCGAGCATTTCTCTAAAGCCGATAAGGAACAAATACAGCTGGAGATCGAGAATGATTTCAGGGAGGCACTAGTAGGGATCAAAATGCTCCCTCCAGGCGCCCGGCGTGGCGTATATTTGGCTTACTATTACTATTATAAGCTTTACCTACGCATCAAGGCCACCCCTGCAGAAAAGGTGATGAATGCTCGAATTAGAATTCCCGATTTCGACAAAGCTGGGCTTATGCTCCGCTCATTGGTGAGGCATCAGTTCGATTGGATGTAATTGGTTGTTGACATCGTTAGAGGAACATTTGAAACCAACACATTGTTTAGTTTATTTCCACTAGCCATGCTTTTTTACCTAACAAGCAAGACTATTGACTCAGTGGCGTTTACAAAGTAGAAATTAATCCTATTCCTATCAAAATGATACAAGAAAAAATTGTACTGGTTAATCCATCGGATGAAGAAATAGGGTTGATGGACAAATTAGAGGCGCACCAAAAAGGGCTATTGCACCGGGCCATTTCCGTTTTTATATTCAATACTGCCGGCCAGCTGCTTCTCCAACAGCGGCAACATGACAAATACCACTCCGGTGGCCTATGGACCAATACCTGTTGCAGCCATCCATTCCCCAATGAATCCGTGGCCACAGCGGCTCAAAGGCGGCTATGGGAAGAAATGGGCATTCAAACGCCATTGAAACATATCTATCAATTTCAGTACTTCGCTCACTTGGACAAAGGCCTTATCGAGCATGAATTGGACCATGTCTTTTATGGTATTACCGACCAGGCTCCCCAGATAAACCCTGAAGAAGCAGCAGACTTTCGTTTCGTACATCCGACCGAACTAGACCTTGACATGCGGCAAAATCCGCAAAACTATACGGAATGGTTCAAAATATGTTTACCTGAAGTTTTAAGACAATTGGCTTGACATCGATCCTTATGACAAATTTGCTTCTTAACACGTTAATAATGCTGATCACTTTTTTATGTATGGAATCTGTGGCGTGGCTGGCTCATAAATACCTGATGCATGGATTTTTATGGTTCCTCCATGAGGACCACCATCAAAGAGATGATCAAAATTTTTTCGAAAAGAACGACTTCTTCTTTTTAATCTTCGCCATACCCGCTATCATTTTGATGTACTTAGGGATTTACCAAGGATTCCCCTACGTATTATGGATCGGCGCAGGAATTACCATTTATGGAGCGGCATATTTTTTAATTCATGATGTTTTTATCCACAGACGTTTCAAATGGCTGCGCAACGCCGATTCCCCCTATTTTAGGGCCATCAGAAGGGCGCATAAGATGCATCACAAACACTTAGGAAAACACCATGGCGAATGCTTCGGTATGTTATGGGTCCCTATGAAGTACTACAAGGAATCTTTAAATCCCAAAAGAACCAAATGAACAGTCTATATCTTTGGATAAATCTGCTGTCGCTATCGGTACCGCTACTTTTTTCTTTTCATCCCAGAATACGGTTATATCACAAATGGTCGGCCCTTTTCCCGGCCATAGGAGGCACTCTTTTGCCTTTTGTGATATGGGATAGCTATTTTACTCATTTAGGGGTCTGGGGTTTTAATCCTGCCTATCTGCTGGGCATATTCTATGGGGGCTTACCTCTGGAAGAAATACTCTTTTTTATATGTATCCCTTACGCATGTTTATTCACCTACTATTGTTTTAAAATCTACTATCCTGCCGATTTTAAGCTTAAATATGAGAAACGCATTACGTTTATTATCCTCATGCTCCTGGCAGTAGGGCTCACCTTGCATGGAACGAACTACTATACCGGATGGACCTTTACGGCCTTAGCCCTGGCCCTTATCTTCGTACAGTACCTCAAGCCACAGCCCTGGCTAAGCTTATTTTACTATTCCCATATGTTTTTGATACTCCCGTTTCTAATTGTCAATGGTCTGCTGACCGGAACGGGAATAACCGACTCCGTGGTATGGTACAACGATCTAGAAAATATGGGCATCCGGATACTCACTATCCCAGTTGAAGATATTTTTTACGGGATGCTGATGTTAATGATAAATGTATCGATATTCGAATACCTCATCAAAAAATTCAGGCTTACGGTTCACAGACTTTAGAAAACGTCGCCATGGGTGGCAGCAACAATCCTATTTCTCAAACCTGATGACAAGGAGAGTCCCCTCAACGACCAATCAGTTAGGGTATTTTTACCGAAAAGCTTTTGTAAATAGAAACCCATTTGAATCCTACTCGAAAAGGCTTCGTTCCACTCCGACCTAAACGTCCCTTCTAGCTGTGTTCTGCTCAGTTGTCCCGAAAAATACCGGTTCATTTGGTAGGCCAAAATTTTACTCCCCCTCATGGCCATACTCATCCCATTGCCACAAAGGGGCGATATGGTGCCTGCCGCATCGCCAATTTGAAACAAGGGCCCCACTAAAGGTCTACGCTTATGAAACTGCACATTGCTCACCACCAATGGTTGTTTATAAATAAAATCTGCAGAAAAGAAATAACGGCGGAGAAAAGGATTCTTATTTAATATCTCCATTTCCATGTCATGGATATTATTGCCATGATTCCTCAGGTTTTGGGACTTAGTCAGGTAACATAGGCAATACTGGTTGGCTTCAACCTTAGAAATTCCACAATAGCCATCCCTAAAATTATGTAGCTCAATACGGTGCGCTGGCAAATCGGCCCGAATATGATACTTGACCCCAATGTAATTGTCGGCACTTGTATCGGTTGCTAAGTCATATCCTTCCATTTTTTGAACAAAAGCCGGGGTGTACTTACCGTAGCTACCACAGAGGAGCTCAGCATAAAACATCCCACGGGTCGTCACGATGCTGTAACCCTGTTCGTGGGCTACAACATCGGTCACTTTACAGTGTTCAAGTACCTTAACCCCCTTTTTTCTGGCCAAGTCGGCCAGGAAGGCGTCTAATTTGTATCGGCTTATGCCAAACCCTCCCAAGCCTAGGCGGTGATTTAGCATATAGCCCGATTCGGCACTAATGCCTAGTTGGCTGATTTTAGGCAGATCCCACTCAGCTAATGGGACCCCTAGAGATTCTAGGAACCCCCAACTTTCGTTAGAAATATATTCTCCACATACCCTATGAAAAGGATATATATTCTTTTCGAATAAAACAACCTCTCGTCCCTGATCGGCCAGCTGAATGGCCAGGCACAAGCCTCCCAAGCCCCCTCCCACAATTGCACAGGCATATACCCTATTATTGCTTTCCATATACTATTACTTGATGTCTAAAGGCCCATTTGTTCTTGATACGGTAATGCTGAGCCCCAGCTTGCTGCAGAATCTTTTTCCATTCCACCCTCTTAAAACCTCGTAGCACAGACAGTGGAGCATCGTTTTTGACCAAATAGGACGAAGAGAACAGCCACGTAAGCACCTTGATGCTCCAATAGGCCAAGGCATTGCGCTCTAGATCGTTGATGACTAGAATACACTTTCTTTCGCAGGCGAACCGCACCAAATCAACCATTTCGGTATGGGAAAGGTGGTGGCAAAACAAACTCGCATGAATTAAGTCGAAATGCGTAATATACTGGCCTATATTCCGATAGTCATCACAGAAATATTGAATATTACCACTTCTCTGTCGTGATTCGGCATACTGGATGCACACTTCTTTTTGGTCGATGCCCACTAGTTTGAGGTCAATACCTTGTTGCTGTGCCCAGGACTCCATACGCAGCAGGGTATCTCCCCCACCACTTCCTATGTCAACGACACATAAGGCCTTATCCCGAGGCAACAAGTCCTTTAAGGCATTAAAAGAGACCGCATAGCCGCCAAGCCAATGGTTAATAAAATCGAGTTCCTTCAGATTTTGAAACAAATCTTTTTCAGGTATATCCACCGCATCGAGGAGCTCTTTTTGAGTACTTCTATGCTTAAACATAACGTAGGCTCATGGTTTCGATGCTTATTCCCGGGCCAAAGGCTGCAGAAAATAGCTGTTGGCCAGCCATAGAAGTGGTACTCTTTGCGAGGATGGCCTCCAGTACGAACAAAACCGTTGGAGAGGACATATTCCCATACGATCGTAGCACTTCGTAGGCATCGGCTAGTTTATGCGGCGCTAACTCCACCGACTTAGCAAATTCTTCTAGTATTTTCTTACCTCCCGGATGCACCGCCCATTGTTCCACCTCTTCAGGATTTAGACCTATAGCATCCAACATATCTTTTATGTTTTCTTTGATAATTCTTGGGACATACGAAGTTAGGTTCATAATAAACCCACTTTCAGACAACTGCCACGCCATGTCCTTATATCCCTCATGTACGATCATGGAATGAAAGGCGTCGATCCGAACCGGATTAGGATATTGTCCTTCGGCCTGGGAAGTGACCAACACGGCCGCAGCCCCATCGGCAAATAACAGATTCGAAAGCAAATAATCGTCGTCGAACCGTTGCTGAAAATGAAGCGTGCATAGTTCGGTACATAAGACCAGCACCTTGGCATCGGGCACACTTTTACAGATATAATCGGCATTCTTGAGTGCCAAAATAGCCGCATTACAGCCCATAAAGTTAAGGGAGGACCGCCCAATGTTCGGCGGAAGCGCTAATTCCCGAATGAGCTCTATATCGAGCCCCGGGGCGAATAGCCCCGTGCAAGTCACCGTAATGAGATGGGTACAATCCTTTTTCCACAGCAAAAAATCTTTTAAGCCACCCACCGCCTTTAACGATAGCTTTAGGGCCTCGGCCCGATAGACCTCCATTCGATCGGACAGGTTAGCCGACGGCTTGTCCGCTCCCCTTCCGAAGAGCAGGTTACCGGAGAACTGATCACTGAAATCGGGAAGAACAGAATATCGCTTATCGATACCAGTTTTAGACGAAACAATGTTTATTTTCCTGCTTTCACTAGGAGTAGCCGCTCCTAATGAATAAAAATCGGCCAATTGTTTTTGCTCATACCCATAGTCGGGAACGGCGGTGGATATGTAGGATATATAACTCAAAGAAAATACCGAATAACGATTAGAAAAATAAAAAAACTATTCATGCACCATGCGGCCAGGGCATTCATCCGCATGGTATGGGTGAAGTTGGCAAAGTATTCGTTTTGCCATACCAGACGCATCCAATAAATGTAATAAACGATTATCGGCATAAAGAATGAAATAAGCAGGTAAAAAACCATTCCAGTCCCCATGCGTTGAAAATACAAAAAATAGCATAGGTTGCTCAAGGCGAACATTGCCCCAGTAAACAAAAAAGTACCTCTATACCCCAATTTATAACTTAAAGTAACGACTCCATCGGCTAAGTCGGCCTGGTGTTGGTAAATCTGAGTGAGTGGATAGGCCCCTCCAATTTGCAGAGAACAGGCCAATAAAACTAACTTAAAGGCATTATTGAATGTAGGCCATGAGCCAATAACCCCAACCGTGGCCATCAGATACGTAAATGCGCCCTGAAAAAGCATAACGGTTAAAAAGCCCCCAAAAGCATATTTTTTGAGTCGGATTAGCCTCGAGCTATAGGCTCTCGAGGCCAATATATACACGATAATGCAAAGGGCAAATTCAGGAGATACATACCAATAAGCCAGTAGTACCGCCACCAAGTCCATGGCCAGGGTCAGGTAAAACAGCCATATCGTAGGCATGGGTGGGTTTTCTAAACCTCCTATACTCCCCTCGTCTCGGTCAATATAGCTATTATAGCCATTACTCGCCGGATATACCAAAAAGTGTATGATACTAAAAGCAGTAATTGCCTTGACCCAATTGACTGATGGGGCTTGACTTAAGGCAAATAAGAAAAGAGGCATCAAAAAAAAAGAAAAGGGGATTCTTAGTAATTTTACCGTGTTTTGTAATTGCTGCATATTCCATTTCAATTAATTCCATGCCAGAAAACCTTTTCTCCTTCGGTTAGCAAAGGGTTGAATCCTATTAATATATTTATACCATTACGAAAAAGGTTGGCAAAAGTTACGAAATACGAATTTCAACTGCAATGGCCCTCACCCCTGCTCCCCCTGCGAGGGCGATCATTGGCACATAATCTCCCCACCTAAATACGGTAAAACCAGGGAGTTGTGTGCACATTTTGATCAGTAAAGCAGGAGGATCAAAACGAATACTACTCCATAAAAAAACCGGAATAGCAATTCCGGTCTCCTTCTGTAATCCTATGTAGCCCACTCGTTAATTTAAGATGGCCAGTTATCCTCTACCTCCTGCACTGACCCTACGGGCAACACTGCTGAAAGCCTTGTTTGTGACTTTTTATGCCGATCAAAATAATAATCGATTCGCCCCAGATTAATCCCAGCGAAACCCACTTGGTTAACAGTGGTAATATTGCCATCAGCGTTCAGAACATCCACAGGGTCTTTCAAAAAAGTATGGGTATGTCCACCAATAACCAAATCGATGTACTTGGATTCTTTGGCCAATACTAGATCCGACACCTTACTGTCGCCATATTTAAAGCCCAAATGGGATAGGCAAATCACTAAGTCACATTGATGATCAAACTTCAACAGGCTGGCCATTTCAGTGGCTTTCTGAAGGGGGTCCAGGTATTGGGTCTCTAGGTAATTCTTTTTGTCTACCAATCCTTCCAATTCTATCCCCAGCCCAAAAACACCTATGCGAATTCCACTTTTCTTAAATATCTTGTATGGTCGTGTTTTACCCGCCAAGATGGTATCCTTAAAGTCGTAGTTGCTACAAAGAAAGGGGAAATTAGCATGAGGCAATTGTTTTAAGAACCCCTGCAACCCATTATCGAAATCATGATTTCCCATGGTGCAGGCATCATAGCCCATTTCCGACATCATTTTGATCTCGAGTTCGCCTCCAAACATATTGAAATAAGGGGTACCCTGAAACACATCGCCGGCATCAAGCAACAATACATTCTGCTCCTGTTGACGTATGCTATTGATGAGCGCAGCCCGCTTGGCTACTCCCCCAAGACCTTGATTCCGTGACCCATCCATCGGAAAAGGATCAATGCGGCTATGGACGTCGTTGGTATGCAGAATCGTAAGCTTCAGGGTATCGGGGTGCGCCAAGGCAGAAAGTGGCAGCGAAGACAAGCCCGCCAAGGCGACGGAACCTGCCGATAATTTCAAAAATTCTCTCCTATTCGTTTTCATTGACACGTATTCTATCGTCTAGTTGCACCTGTATTTCATTTCCTTGTTGCGTTATATCTTCCACATAGTCGATAAGCGCATCTCTCAAGCGTTTGCCTACTAACCGCTGATCCTGGGCTTCTGACAAAAACGACAAATCCCCTCCACTGTTAACGAGGTAGTCGTAGGTTAGTATGGTATACTGTGCCTTGGGGTCGAAGGCCTTCCCACCAATAAGTATCTCGGTAGGCTTTCCACCATCGATATACATGCGTAAACCGGCCACAGGCTGGCCCTTACTAGCGGCTATGTATTCCAAAAGTTTCCAGGTAGTGTCGCCCGATAATTTGAGGACCACCATTTCATTTTCAAAAGGCATCAGTTCAAAAATATTCCCAATGGTCAATGCCCCTTTAGGAAGGGTATTGCGAAGGCCTCCTCTTGTAGCGAAAGTGAATTGAATGGAAGGATCGAATTTACGTCCTTGATCCAGGATGGCCTCGGAAAAGAAATTCCCCAATAGGGTTTCAGGTCCTTTACCACCGGTAATGGCTACTGCCGAATGCCCGATCACACGGTCCATTTCGGCCTGCATTTGTCGTTTATACGGCAAATAATACCGTATCAGGGAGGAGTCGACGGCTAGGCTATCGTCCATCACATATTGGCTATAGCCCGACTGGGCCACTTGGTAGGATTTTTGGCAGCTTATCTGACTCATCATGCCGAGCCATACCCCTACCATAAGGCCCTTTGGAATTTTACGCATCATTAAAAAATATTACTGGCCCCAAATATAAAGTACGGCCAGTAATATTTTTTAAGTTTTACCAGATATAATAATTAAAGCAAACGATAATCCTACTCTGATTATCATTCCATCTCCTCCAGGCTAGGCTCCCAAAGCTTTTCTGGCGAACTCTACACATTTGGCGGTTTCCTTCACTGCATCGGAGCCCTGAGGTATGGGGTACTCCAGCTCAATAGTAGCGGGAAACTTGTATTTTTTATCACGCATCATCTGCAATACTTGCACTATAGGCGTATCCCCTTCGCCCCATACCACATTATCGCCACCGTTGGCCTTGTTTTTTCTATCTTTGGTGTGCATGCTCACGATATGCTGATGCTTAGCTTCCAACAGTTCGATGGGGTCGAACCCGGCGGCTACATAATGCCCCATATCAAAATTCAGGGCATTATATTTCGATTGTTCCAAGGCCTTATCCCACCAATCAAAAGTTTGTTGTGTATGGCCATGATAGCCGGCATATATTTTATTTTTGGAAGCAATATCTCCCAATCTTTTCGTTTCGGCATCGCTAGGCTTTTCAACGTTTGCCTGATTGGCCCCTAATGCCTTAGCCGCTCTAAAAGCATAGTCTACCTCAGCATCGGTATTTTTTTCACCTAAGGCCGACGGTTTATAACCATAAATCTTTACCCCAGCCTTTTTATATAGCTTTCCCAACTGCTGGAATCGGGTCATGGGCACAGTCGCCCTCCATTGGGCTAGTTTTAGGATATATTCTTCTTGAAGTGACTTCTGCTCGGCAGTCAGCGCTTTGCGCCCCTGACGCTCAAATGGCAGCTCCGGAGCACCAGCAAAGGCTTCCACAGCCGGCCCCATTAGCTCTATGGCACTAATATTACTGTCTATGCAATATTGTAGGACCTGCTCAGCACTGCTTGGCATACTCCGCCACGAATAACTGATCACCCCGATCTGTACCCCTTTAAAAAGGGAATTGGGTTTCCCTAAGTTTTTTATGTAGGCTGGCATACCGAACGAAGCTCCAGAAATGGCCATTAGGCCCGCGGCTGCGAATCCCGATTCTAAAAATTTTCTCCTTGAAATGTCTTGCTGATCCATTGGATTGAGGATTTAGGCTATAAGATTATGGAAAAGTACTAAAGTTGAGTTGCGAAGATAAAAGACTTGGAGAGTAATCATCCATTTTGAATCAAAAAAAATCACCTAAATTCCCAATAATACCCTTACTTGCTCCATTCTTAAGGGCATTAATTGCAGGATAACCATAAAATAAATAATGAAACGGTGGTAACTATAGCGGTCCTTCGTCTTATAAGGTAAAACAGCAATCGGCCGGGCAGGTAGGCATTTGCCGCCTTGGTATACTACAAACGAAACCGTACTACTCCGGCTAAAAAAATATTTAACAAAACATGAACAGGAACGAATTTCTAATGAGTTTGGGAACGATGGCTGGAATGGCCTGCCTTCCCTTTGAAGGAATGGCCACTGAGCCCAATGCCAAAACCCGCATGAAGCTGGGCCTTGTTACCTATCTATGGGGTAAAGACTGGGACGTCCCGACTCTGATCACCAATTGCAGCGCGGCGAAGATACCCGGTGTGGAGCTACGGGTCGATCATGCCCATAAGGTAATGCCCGACTTGAGTGCTGCCGCCCGAAAGGAAGTTAAAATGCGCTTTGACGACAGCCCAATAGAAATAGTAGGCTTGGGGACCAACGAACAATACGACTTCCCCGACCAGGCAAGGCTTAAAAAGGCCATCGATCGTACCAAGGAATTTATAAGACTAAGTGCTGATGTAGGAGGTACGGGAGTCAAAGTGAAGCCCAATGCACTGCATAAAGAAGTCCCCACTGAAAAAACGCTAGAACAAATTGGTAGGGCCTTAGATGAACTTGGTCGATATGCACAAGACTTTGGCCAGCAGATACGGCTAGAAGTACATGGCAAAGAAACACAAGAACTCCCCAACATCAAGACTATCATGGATGCAGCTCCGCACAAAAACGCCACCATATGCTGGAACTGCAACCCAGAGGATTTGATAGGCCAAGGTTTAAAGTACAATTTCAATTTGGTTAAAAATCGATTTGGCGATACCGTCCATGTGCGCGAACTCGACGATAACTCCTACCCCTACCAGGAATTGATCAGTATGTTCAAACAAATAAAATATAAAGGCTGGATTCTATTAGAATGTCGAACCGACCCAAAAGATAAAGTGCAGGCTTTAATACAGCAGCGTGAAATTTTTGAACACATGCTTAAGGCATAAAACACTCATCAACAACCCATTAAAAAGAAACCATCATTCATTTAATCTATTTAACCCATTACTAAGATCATTTAACAAGGGCAATGTCAGGAATAACATTTTGAATTATTTGGAACCTCGACGGTTTATATAAGGTAATTCAAATAAATTTTCAAATACTTCTTACATTTTTTTTGGAAAAATAAGGTTAGCGATTACATTTGTCAAAAGGCCTAAGTTCATTAGGAATTAGATAACCGCACCGAAAAAGGAGTACAATTAACTATAAAACCATGAAGGAACAGTTGCTAACCGTCGATTACGTCGATTCTCAAACCGGTAATATTATTGACTTTTATACACGTTGGGATTTTGAAGAGGAACCATTCTACGGCAAAGCAAGAATCAAAGGACTTGACGAAAACTTCGGAACGATAAAGATTATTGCGGATGTGATTGAGGGAAGTAATCTGGAAACGGCTTACGAAGAGGAAGAAGTTTTTCTTCATGCCGACAACCGTCCTATTTATGCCGGCCCCATGCCAGAGCTCTATTCGGCCAATTGGGTGCACACTGATGGTAAAAAGAAGAAACAAATTTTTATGGTTCCGCCAAACGAAAATGCGAAGGAATATGCCATTACCCAAACTAACAGTAAAGTCGTAGTAAAGCGAATTCTATAATAAAAAAACCGATTGAAATAAAAAACAGCCATTGATTCGTCAATGGCTGTTTTTTTATCCCTCCACCCCTATTTGCAGGTGGCTAATATTTAACTATTTTTTTGGTCATAACCTTATCCTTAAACCGTGCCCTGACCACGTACACACCGCTCGCATAGTTTTGTAAATTGAAGGTATAAACGTTGGTACTCACTTCTCCTTCAATTATATATTCCTTTACTTTTTTACCGGACACCGTGTACAACGTCACCGACTGAAGTCCATCTGGATGGGGATAGAACTCCACCTTGACTTGGTCGGAAGTAGGATTAGGACTTACCAAGAACCCCGCTTCTTTCAAATTGGGATTGACCACCACGGTCCTGATCAGGATATCATCGAGATAAATATTATTCCCGTGGCCATTGGTATTTCCAAATGCCACCATCACTTCACCCTGGCCGATAAACTGGGCCAGATTGAGCTCCACTCTTTTCCACTCGGTAATTGCCGGCACAAAGCTACTCCTAGTAGCTGCTCGGGTCGCCAGCTCTCCTCCCCACTCCTGATACAAGGGCACGTAGGTCTGCCCACAGTCGGTACTTACTAGCACCGACAGCGTGTCCCACTGCGTGGTAGTGGTACTATAATTGGAAGCGGCATAAGAAAAAGAAACGAAAGCCGAATCGACCCCAGCTACCTTCACCACCGGACTCCTTAACAAGTCCACCTGTCCGACGGAGGTGTAGTTATAATTCAAAATCCGGACAGAGCGCCCACCCGTCACCGATGCGCTGGTATTTTGCTCCCAAGTGACGCTTGCATCTGGATTGACGATATCCCAACCAGGAGAGGGAAAAACAGTCTCAAAACTTTCCTGAACGGGGGCCTCAAAGGGCTCATAATATATAAATGCCTTTTCCAAAACATCGTCGCTAGTCTGTTCATCGGGTAATCCATTCGGATTTTCTACCCTCACACGCAATACATGCTCACCCACCCCGGTTGTGAGCGTAGGTAAGGTGATGGTGGCCTCTTCATAATAATTCAAATTCCCCGTCCAGGTAATAGCCTCAGCCTCCAGGTCGTCGTCCTGTTGTACCGTGATAGTGAGACGGGTGAGGGCCTGCTCTCCTTTATTTTGAATCACGATCTGAGGTGTAAACTGTCCTTCACATAGGCGCTGAGCAGGAGCAAGAATGCTTTTGATAGAGGCATCATTTTTCATTAGATCCACAGGGGTACACCCATCGGAGGTAGCCAAGGACATTCGGTAGTTCTCTAGGGCGGAGCGCATGCGCGTTACCTGGCCCTGCGAAAACATGACCAAACAGGCATCGGGTGTGTAATCCATAAAATTCTGATACATGATACCCGGTGAAACCCTGCTACAGGCATCCATCACCTCACCTTGTCGGCATGTCTGGGTATAATCGGCCTGATTGGGCGTATCGGCCACCTCGTCCGACCCCGTACAAGCGCCTTTATCATCTCCCCAGATATGGTATAGCCCGAAAAAATGCCCAACTTCATGGGTAAGGGTTTTACCAGCACTGTAATAAAGCGAGGAGCCACCAGGCAAGGAATTGTAGTCGATCACGACACCTTGCTCGACGGCGGGCCCCAAATCAGGAAAAGTCGCATAGCCCAATATATCGTCGGAAAGGCTGCATATCCAGATATTCAAATAGCGGTCGGTGTCCCAGGCGTCTGCCCCACCACGACTCGCGTATTTGACGTCTTCAGACTCATAGTCAAACGAACTGACGGTGGTGTTGGTAAACTCTATTCCATCGGAGGGCCGGCCGTCGGGTGTTCGCTGGGCCAGGCAAAATTGTATATTAGCCTCCCCTACGAGGCTAGCAAAGGCGCTTAACACCTGCGCCCTTCCCGCATTTTTCCCTCCATAATCCTTATTAAGGGTATCGAGCTGGGCATAGATAGCCTGCTGGCTTACCGTTATCCGGCTGTTGGTCACCACATGAAACACCACTGGAATGGTATAGGTCGTTTCGGCGTTGGTACGCGTTCCACTCTGGCTGCTTTCGTTAGCTCTCTTGGTCAGCGTACTACGCTGAAGCTCAAAATTAGTGCGTAAATTGGGTTGAGTGGAAAATTTATTATCCAATACCGACATGGTTCCACAACGCTCTTGGCCATTACAATAAAACACGGTACATAAGGATAGGACCATGGGGAGCAAGCAATACTTAAGTAACATATTGGTCATATACTTTTAGGTACCATTTTTTTAACTCATTTAGAATAGTTTAAAACTTTCAAAACCAAAGCACAGCGCGTCTCTAGGTCCCGCCAGCGCCAAGGAATAATTAAAATTCTTGGCCATAACTACGACGACCGTCGGGACGACCGTCGGCATGTGCTGTAAGAAGTTCGATAAATAGTACGTTGAAAATGTCTATTTTGATGCACATTAATTACTTTTTAATTTTATTATAATATTGAGTTACGCCTCATTAATCGCAACCCGTCCACAGTAGTTCATTATCATGTCAACGCAGAACACCCCACCGTTACGTAAGATTATTCATATCGACATGGATGCCTTCTTCGCATCCGTTGAGCAGCGGGATCATCCTCAGTGGAAAGGCCAACCTATTGCAGTAGGAGGCTCACCCACCGGCCGGGGCGTGGTGGCGGCAGCGAGCTATGAGGCGCGCAAATACGGGGTACGATCGGCCATGCCGTCGGCCCAAGCCCTTAAAAAATGTCCCCATATTATATTTGTCAAACCCCGGTTCGAAATTTACAAAAGTGTTTCCCTGCAGATCCGCGAAATATTTGGTCGATACACCGATCTTATTGAGCCGCTATCCTTGGACGAGGCTTACTTAGATGTCACCATCGATAAAAAAGGTATTGGCTCGGCTATAGACATTGCGCAAGAAATAAAGAAGGCCATCAAAAGTGAACTAGGCCTCACCGCCTCTGCGGGCGTGTCAATTAACAAGTTTGTCGCAAAAATCGCTTCTGACGTCAATAAACCCGACGGAATTACCTTTATAGGACCTTCTAAGGTAGAGGCATTCCTGGACCAACTGCCCATCGAGAAATTCTATGGGGTAGGCAAGGTTACGGCTTCCAAAATGAAGCTCATGAATATTCATAAAGGGAGCGACTTGCGCGGATTATCGATAGAGGCCCTGCAACAAAATTTTGGCAAATTGGGACGGTTTTTGTTCGCGGTCATCAGGGCCGAAGACCATCGTCCAGTACAAACCCAGCGCTTAGTCAAATCCTTAGGGGCTGAAGACACCTTCGGAAAGGATCTGGTACACCTGGAGGACATGGTGGCTGAACTGGAAACATTGGCTCAGACGGTCTCCGATCGGTTATCGAAGAAGAAGCTTCAAGGGCGAACCCTCACGCTTAAAGTAAAGTTTTCGGATTTCACCCAGATCACCCGCAATCGGTCGGTCAACTATCCCTTGGCATCGGCCACCCAACTCCGGGACATCGCCACGGAGCTGCTGGGAAATATTGACTTTGAAGACCGTCCGGTACGCCTTCTAGGAATTACCCTTTCCAACTTTAACGACCCTACCCCACGCCCTAAGGCCGACCCCGACCAACTAGAACTATTCAATCCTGATTAAACACCTTGCTACATCAGCAGGGCGTCGACCCTATGGGCTTGAACGATCTTTTCGCATGTGGACCATGAAAAGATGGTAAACTTTCCATCCTGGGAAGCCACTAAGGCAAAGGAATCCTTTTGGTCCTGAACAAACTGAGCTGCCGACATATGCCTGGTTCCCCCGTTTTGTCCCGGCGGCATCCGTTGGCCCTTATTGCCTTTGATAGGCTCTGTCGTCAATAATTCGGAAATAGGGGCACGCCCCTTGGCCCGGGCAATTTTCGCCCCAAAACCCAATAATTCGTATTGGTCGTTGATGATAGTGGCCCCATCCACGGCCGTCAGGCCCGCCATGCTACTAATAGCCTGAGAAAGATTACTTTGCCACTTGGCTCGGCTGGGCTGAAAATCCCTGTTCAACTCTGCTAATTCGCTAAAGGCTGGCTCCACTGGGTAGCTTATAGGATGCACAATAGATTCGCGCCAGCTGCTGCCATGAGTAGGCACTACCAGCAATATCCCTCCGCGCCCATGTGCCCGCATGGAAGCCGAAAGCAACACCAAAATATTTACAGAATCGTTCCACAACCTGGTGGAGTCGTTGCCGATTAAGGAGTGAATCAGCGAAGGGCAATCGGGCATTCGTGTAGAACTCTCGTCGATCACCTTGACCTGGTCGCCGGATAAAACGGCGACGTTCACAAATTTCCCATACCCTTCTCCACGGCGGTGCTTGATGACCAGCACCCCAGGTTCTATCACCTCTAATACGAAACAAAGCGCGGGAATAGTCCGGGTGGTCCCCCAGATATACAGCTGATCGCCATCGCTCCAAACCCCCAAATGAATGCCCGACCGCTCCACTGCCGGGGCTAACTTGGTAAGACTATGCGGTGTAAAGGGCAGTGGCGTACCAAACACCAAAGGATTGCCAGATTGGTGTGGAGGAAGGTAAGCGATTGATATTTTAGGAGAAAACCCTTCTTCTTTTCGGAGACTCGCCCAAAACGTAGTATCCAATAGCCGCTCTATGACTCTGGCATTGGGCGATGGCGCCCTGAGCACCCCTTCCGAAATATTACTAAGACTGTGATACTGTTCAAAACGATTGGCAACGGCTCCAGCTATCCCACGGGCCGCCTGATAAGTGGAAAAAGGAACTTTCTCCCCAATGTGTTCCTCTAACATCATATTATTGATCAATTTTCAAATGCAACTCCTGCTATACTTATATGGCCCGCATCAAAAACGCCTGGCCTTTTACTCCATGGCAACAAATAAAATCGATAAAAAGTTAAATAAATGAGCCATCTCTTTCGTTTTATCCCCTATGTTTAAACTCCAAATTTTGAACGTTCCCAAGTCTCTCCCAGTACAGAGTGGGTGAAATTTCCACAGTTTTGTTTTATTTTAAAATAAGTTAATTCTGTTTTACTACTGGCAATTAATCACTTACGTCAGTTTTAGCATTAAAATTCTACTCTATCAAAAATATTTTCAATTACATCTCCAACCATTTGACTGCGAGCTTACTCCTTACAAACAACAGAAGTGTTACCGTTGATGTAAGGTTTTCTGGCATTATCCGACCCATACAGGAGGATAAGGCTCAGAATTTGAAAAGCTTGAGACATCCCTGCGCTGTACACCTAGCAACTAAAAAGAATACAAAATGACCATGCTTACTAATTTAGTACTTTTTTAATATGCCTATTTATCTAAGGTTATTCAAAGAAATTAATTGACCTTCGCCAGAGCTGGCCCTATTTTTATAAGGGTTACATGGCCACAAAAACAACAAAGTATGCGTAGTTAAAATTATGTGGCTATAGGTTAGTCAAGACTTCGAACTTGTAAAGCACCATCCTTAGGAGATAGTTCAAATCAAAATTCTAGATCATCCTAAAATTAAAAATATTGAAAATACCCGCTACTTCACATTCTAACCGTGACCATATATGAAAAGTATTTCTGTAGTGATTCCGAATTATAACGGCAAACGACTCTTCGAAAAATACCTGGCACATAATGTAAATCTGCTTCAAAACTTAAGCAGTGAGGTAGAAATCATTATAGTCGACGACGCCTCCACCGACGATTCGGTGGCCTACCTCAAGGAACATTATGCCGACAAGATCCGGCTGATAGAAAAACCATTCAACAGTGGTTTTTCAGAAACCTGCAACGTGGGCATACAGCATGCCAATATGGACCTGGTATTCTTGCTCAACACCGATGTGATTATTGAAGAAGATTACTTTGAAAAACTTTATAAATACTTCGAATATAAGGACACCTTCGGCGTCATGGGCCGGATAATTGGCATGAAGGACGATAATATTCTGGATGCTGCCCGATCTCCGAAGATTTTAGGTAGAAAAATAAAACCCAGTCATTTTTATTATCTAACCGACGACAAGCGCCTTACCCCTACTTATTATCTCTCCGGGGCCATAGCCCTTATGGACACTCAAAAACTGAAGACCATCAACGGATTCAACGAGATGTTCAACCCCTACTATGGTGAAGATCAGGAACTATCCATCAGGGCCTGGCGTTTGGGATGGAAGTGCTATTATGAACATAATGCCGTTTGCAGGCATGAAGTTTCTGCTAGCACCAAAGGCCATAAGGCTAAAAATAGTATCAAAAGAATCCACTTCCGCAACCGGTACTACATCCATCACCTCCATTTGCATGGATTAGACCTAAGCCTGTATCATCTACAAATTTGGTTGTGTGACGTTCTACCTTGTATTTTTACATTCCAGTTCTATAAGGCCCTTGCCTATATGGATGTAGTAAGAAACCTCAAGGAACTGGCCAAAAAGAAACATGATTTTGACTCCCAAATGAAAACACATCAATCGACCATTGGTATCCTGGATATCATCAGAAACATTCGGTTGAGACTGGATTATAAGGAAGCTATCAAATTATAGCGTCCAATCACCATAAAATGCCTATCAAGCCTGTATCCCAGGCTTGATTTTGTCGTTTTAAAACAAAGACATCATTCACCCTTTATGAATACCTATTTTAGACTACTGTCGTACGCAAAACCGATTTCAAAATTTGCGATTCCTTATATTCTATGTGCCCTCTTAGGCGTGGTGTTTAATACGCTCAACCTAGCCCTACTGGCTCCCTTGCTGATGACCCTGTTTAACAATGCGGGTCCCGACGCCGTGCTACTAAGCAAGCCCTCCGAGTGGACCGATGTATTGGGATATTTTAATTATTACGCCCAACAAGCGGGCGTGGTATACGGCGCCTATAACGCACTGAAAATAGTCTGTATCATCATTGTATCGTCGGTGGTTATGGGGAACCTATTCCGATATTTTTCTCAAAGAATCATGGAAAACCTTCGGATACATACCCTACTGAACCTTAGGAAATCGGTATTTAGCAATGTGATGAATATGCATGTGGGCTATTTTAATGACCAGCGCAAAGGCGATATCATTTCAAAAATAGCCTCCGATGTGCAGGTGGTACAGTTTTCGGTGACCAATACTTTACAAATCATTTTTAAAGAACCCCTGCAGCTGCTCGCTTATGTATTCCTGCTTTTCGCTACTTCGGTCAAGTTGACCCTTTTCGCCCTGTTGGTCATTCCTATTTCGGCCTTTCTTATTGCCCGAATCGTCAAAAGGCTCAAGGAGCAGGCTACCCAGTCGCAAGAATCCTTTGGGCTGATGATCAGCTATTTGGATGAGGCACTTTCAGGAATAAAAATTATTAAGGCCTTTAATGCTACCGATAATATTAAAGAAAAATTTGACTCAGAAAACCAACATTACTCCAATATTGGACGCAAAATGGCCCGCAGGCAACAGCTCAGCTCTCCTGTATCGGAAACCCTCGGCGTGAGTATGGTAACGGCCATCGTATTGTATGGGGGCTCTTTGATACTTGATAACCAGTCGGATCTTTCCGTATCCGAGTTTGTAGCTTATATTGCCCTATTCTCACAGGTGATGCGGCCAGCCAAGGCCATGACCGACTCTTTTAGCTCCATACATGCGGGCTTAGCGGCCGGAGAGCGGGTATTGGCCCTAATTGACGAAAAACCAAAAATTACCGATCAGCCCGATGCCAAGACAATAACTTCATTCGATGATCAAATACAGTTCCAGCAGGTTCATTTCAGCTATGCCGAGAAGCCCATCTTGAAGAATATCGACTTGGTGATCCCCAAGGGTAAGACGGTAGCCCTAGTGGGCTCCTCTGGAGGTGGAAAGTCTACCCTGATGGATCTGATCCCCCGCTTTATAGAACCCCAGGCGGGCACAATATTGATAGATGGCCAGGATATAAAGGCCATTACCATGAATTCCCTGCGCGAACTTATAGGGATGGTCAACCAGGAGTCCACCTTATTCAACGACACCATTCGCAATAACATCGCCTTTGGCGTACCACATGCCAGCCAGGCCGATATTGAAGCGGCGGCACGGATTGCCAACGCCCACGACTTTATCATGGAAACCAGCAATGGATATGAAAGTAACATAGGCGACAGAGGCACGAAGCTATCGGGAGGACAAAAGCAACGGATATGCATCGCAAGAGCCGTACTAAAAAATCCACCGATTATGTTGCTCGATGAAGCTACTTCGGCTTTAGATACGGAATCAGAAAAGTTGGTACAAGATGCGTTGGTCGAACTGATGAAAAATAGGACCTCCTTAGTCATAGCCCATAGGCTTAGTACCATTCAAAATGCCGACCTGATTGTAGTCCTCGACGAAGGGCAAATTGTAGAGCAAGGCACCCATTCGCAACTGATGCTGCAGGAAGGCCAATATCGAAAACTGATCGATATGCAACAATTCAGTGAAGTAGAACCCCGCTCTATCAACGCATGAAACCCTTAGTATCCATAGCCTTATGTACCTTCAATGGACAGGCACATCTGAAACCACAGTTGGAAACCTTGCTCCAGCAAAGCTATTCTAACCTGGAAATTATAGTCATAGACGACGCATCTACGGACGACACGTACGCCATATTACTACAATATGCCGCTAAGTACCCGCATTTTAAAGTCTATAGAAATGAACGTAACAAGGGTTATAATCGGAATTTCGAACAGGCTCTCCAAAAATGTTCGGGAGACCTTATCGCTATTTGTGACCAAGATGATTTATGGCACCCCAAAAAGATTGAAAAGCAAGTAGAAGCCATCCAAGGGCATCAGTTGATATACCATGATTCGGAGTTGATCGATGCCCAAGGCAAGTCCCTTCAACTACGAATGTCGCAAAAGTTCAATTTTTATAGAGGGACCAACCCCGCCGCATTTTTATTTATAAACTGTGTATCGGGACATAGCATCATGCTGAAGCGAACAGTTTTGGACAAGGCCCTCCCCTTTCCTAATTCCGGGCATTACGACCAATGGTTGGCCTTTGTAGCCGCTAGCCAGGGCTCGATCGACTATCTGGATGAAGCCCTGGTATACTACCGCCAGCATGATAGCAACGCCACCGATATCCTAGCGACCAAGTCGAGCCGAAAATCGGCCAAAAATAAGGTGGCGCCATTATTGAGTGAAAGCAATTGGCTAAAAACCTGCAGGGTCTTGACCGGCTCGGCCTACCATGGCTTGGTAGGTCAGCTCTATCAGCTGAGCGCCTCCCGCAATAGAAGTTACTGTAACCTCCAATATGCCGGCAAAATATGGTGGAACAGAACCCTTTTACTCCCTATCCTTAAAAAAAATGCCCTCAGCAAGTTTTTCTATTGCCTGCGAAAAAGCTGGGGAGTTCCCATGAAACGTTTGCTTTAAAATTCTCCCTCATGCCTTCTATCCAAAACCCATTGGTCTCCATAGCCCTATGTGTATACAACGGCGACCGATTCCTTGAGATACAACTCAATAGCCTGCTCGAACAAAGCTACCCGCATATCGAAATTGTGGCCGTAGACGACTGTAGTACCGACGATTCCCGTCAAATCCTGCAACGGTATCGGGCTCAACATCCAGAGCGGATCAAGGTAATAGAAAACGAAACAAATAAGGGATATGTCAAAAATTTCGAATGGGCACTGCGTAACTGTACGGGCCAATTTATCGCCTTTTGTGATCAGGACGATATTTGGCATCCCGAAAAAATCAGCAAGCAAGTAGACCAAATGCCGGGCCACCTACTGGTATACCACGACTCACAGTTCATTCAGGAGGACGGCACCACCATGGATAAAAAAATGTCGGACGTCATTAATATGGTGGTAGGGGCCGATCCGGCCAAATTATTACTCTTCAATTCTGTATCGGGGCATAGCTGCCTGATAGACCGCCAGCTGCTCCAATACATCCTGCCTTTCGACCCTGACCATTTTCACGATCATTGGACGGCCTATGTAGCACTTAATGTAGGAAAGGTCGCCTATATTCGGGAAACACTCGTACAGTATCGACAGCACCAGAGTAGCTCTACCGATATCCTAAACCGACGTAAAAAACTGGATAAGTCCTACCACGAAAATAGGGATGTCAAAAAACTAACCCGAGAATTAAACTGGCTAAAAAAATGCCAGAGTTTCTCCCAGAATAAAGATCAAGCGTTCCTCGATACCTTTGTAAATCTCTTCGAAACCCGATTGGACACCTACTTTTCTTTCCAGTACGCGCAATTTATCGGGAAGCATTTTGACCGACTGTTCTACATCCAGAAAAAAAGAAAATCGAGCAGATCGGGGTATATTTACAGACAGATTTGGGGCTTAAGGGCGAAGACTTTATGGGCGAAGTTCTTTAAATGAGGGAGACTTGGAGCCCTGCCAGCTTAGCTCCAGCAAATGTAAATAGGCCTTAAAAAATAGTTTTGCAGAGACCTTACGGCTACGTCGAAATACCAAAAGCATGCGATGGATATCCCAAAAAGAATATTCCCAATCCATCATTTGTTCAATAAGCTCTTTAATCGACCGTTTTTCGGTAAAGTAAATCTCCCTTTCGGACAAGGAACAAATGCTCAACGGCAAGCTCTGGCTCCATTTCTGATGTAGTTTCAGGATCGTATCCAACCACTCTTTATTGAAGTTGCCTTCCGAATAATGCACCATCAGTATATCATAGGTAACATAAATCTTATGAGACCCGAAATGACTTAAACAAAAATCGATGTCATAACCATGAAAGCCCTTCAACAACTGTTGGTCGAATGGTTTGGCTATTGCCAACTCCTTGCGGGTGCAAAGCCATACCCCATCTACACAGACTACCTCACTCAGGGGTTCGTTTCGAGGGTTATGGTTTACATACAATTCTGGTCGATTATCGTACTTATAACCTTGTAAGATATGTTGGAATGACTTTTCATCGGACTGAAACTGCTCACAATTCCAACCCGAGGGGGCCAAAGACTTATACCCCCCACCAGCCACGCCCACTATGCCGGCTTGAGGCTGAGCATCAAAAATACCCAAGACCGTCTTACCCCAATCTGGAGTCCTCATCTGGACATCTTCATGCATAAAGCAGATGATAGGAAATCGACTCTCTTGGGCGCCTTGGTTGTAGACCTCACAAATCCCTTTGCCGGTATTCCTATTATCATAAGCGAGCACCTCATAGGGCACTCCAATGGTCGCGTGGATGTTAGCCCTCACCTCCTCCAGATGAGCTGGATTAACAGAACAAATAACTATTGAAATCATACCGCAAGTTACAACATTCGAAGCATTCCGCATAGATGCATGACTTATGGCATGGGTATAAAAGCGGACCAGGGAGGATGCCGAGGGAGGGAAAAGCCCAAATGATTATACTTATATATCCCCCCTTCCAACAATTATCAACCCCATCCTCTAAAATGGTATTATAATATTTTTAGATATCACAAATCAGTAGAATATTATTTCCAAATAAAACATTTTAACAAACTTATCTGGAGTTACTATAATTTTGTTCATATTCGTAAAATACAAACCATAACTATTTAAATATCCACCAGTTTCAACGAAATGAAAAAGACACTCCTATTCTTATCCCTACCCCTCCTTACCTTAGGCCAAGGCACCGACAAGCTTGATAAAAAGGCCGCTAAAATCCACGAAAAAATCCTGACCATAGACACTCATGCCGACGTCCCCATTAATATGATGAAGGAAGGATTCGACATCGCCGTCGAACATGATTACGATACCGATGGAACGCAGATAGACTTCCCTAGAATGAAAAAAGGAGGCATGGACGGGATGTTCTTCGCCGTATACCTCGGCCAAGGTAAGAGATCGCTCGAGGCCGACCAGCAAGCTGAGGACAAAGCCCTGGCCATCTTCGACAAGATCCATGAGGCCGTACGCCTGAATCCCGACGTGGCCGCTTTGGCGACCACATCGGCAGATGCCTACAAAATCCAAAAAGAAGGCAAGCGCGCCGTTTTTATTGGTATGGAAAATGGGTGGCCTGTAAATCATAAAATCGAAAACCTTAAAAAGTTTTACGATCTAGGTCTTCGCTACATCACCCTGTCACATTCTCTGAATAATGATATTTGCGACTCCTCTACCGATCCTGACGGCCCAGTTTTTAACGGCTTAAGTCCATTTGGAGAAAAAGTAGTAAAAGAAATGAACCGACTGGGCATGATGGTCGACATTTCACACGTGTCCGACTCTACATTTTACGATGTTATAAAACTAACCAAGGCCCCTTTGATTGCCTCACATTCGTCGTGTAGGGCCCTATGCGATGTCCCTAGAAACATGACCGACGATATGATCAAGACCCTTGCAAAAAATGGCGGTGTAATACAGATCAACTTTGTTCCGGGATTCGTCAAAAAACCTACCCAGCAACAAGAACTTTCGATGAAAACTTTCCGCTTAAAACTCAGACAGACCGACTTAAGCCCTGAAGATAAAAAAGCGCTTTTCGATGAAATGAGAGCTACCAATAAGAAGTACGAAAAGGATATGCCGACGGTCTCCGATGCCGTGGACCATATCGAACATGTGATCAAACTCACCAGCGTCGATCATGTGGGCATAGGCATGGACCTCGATGGTGGAGGACGCGTACTAGGAATGAATGACGTGAGTCAGATAGGAGCCATTACAAAAGAATTGGTAAAACGTGGATATTCTGAGAAGGAAATCGCCAAAATATGGAGTGGTAACGTACTTAGGGTGCTCGACGCAGCGGAAAGAGTCTCCAAAACGTTATAAATATAGAATTATTGACAGCCAGGGGATTTAGAGAAAGAATAAAAAAAATATATACATTTTGAGAAATTGTTTAATAAAATTACAAATATTACATCCTCATAATGAATACCCAATAAATTACTCGAATACCAAATGGCCAAATCACCCAAAAAGAAAGTAGATCAACCCGAAACTATTGGAGAAAAAAATGGTCTGGAAGGCAAACGCCATTATCTGGGACCCGTGGAGAAAGTAAGTCGGTTTTCCGATTTTGATATACATTTATTCCGTCAAGGAAAACATTACAAGTTATACGAAAAACTGGGCTCCCACGTCATGGAACATAATGGCGTGGTGGGCACCTATTTCGCCGTATGGGCGCCAAACGCCTCATCCATTGCCGTTATAGGAAACTTTAACGGCTGGAACAAGGAACAACATGCCTTGTCGCCACGCTGGGACAGTAGTGGGATTTGGGAGGGCTGGATCCCCGACGTCGGGGTTGGTGAGGTATATAAATATTTCATTATTTCTAACGACGGTCAGCATCTGGAAAAAGCCGACCCCTTTGCCTTGTGGTGCGAAGTAGCCCCGCGCACAGCCTCTATCGTATGGGATACCTGGTACGAATGGGAAGATTCCGACTGGATGAACACCCGTAAAGAAAAAAATAAGCTCAATGCGCCTACCTCCGTCTATGAGGTTCACCTGGGATCGTGGCAGCGAGACCCCTCCGACCCCGAGCGGTTTTTGACTTATAAGGAAATCGCCAAGAGCCTGGTACCTTATGTAAAAGAAATGGGCTTTACACATGTAGAGCTAATGCCCATCATGGAGCACCCCTTTCCACCCTCATGGGGCTATCAGATTACGGGCTATTTCTCGGTGTCGTCCCGGATGGGCACTCCCCAAGAGCTGATGTATCTGATCGACGCTTTTCACAAGGCCGATATTGGCGTTTATATGGATTGGGTACCCTCCCACTTCCCCGGCGACGCCCACGGTTTGTACCGATTCGATGGTACGGCCTTATACGAGCACGAAGATCCCCGAAAAGGGTATCACCCAGACTGGAAGAGCTATATTTTCAATTATGGTCGGAATGAAGTGCGCTCCTTCCTGATCAGCAACGCCATCTTCTGGCTCGACCGCTACCATACCGATGGACTGAGGGTGGATGCGGTAGCGTCTATGCTTTACCTGGATTATTCGCGTAAGCATGGAGAATGGATCCCTAACGAATTTGGCGGGCGCGAAAACCTGGAGGCCATTTCCCTGCTGAAAGAAATGAATATTGCCGCCTATACCGAGTTCCCCGATATCCAAACCATTGCGGAAGAATCCACCGCTTTCCCGGGTGTTTCCCGCCCCGTCTTTAGCGACGGCCTGGGATTTGGACAAAAATGGATGATGGGCTGGATGAACGACACCCTCAAGTATTTCGAAAAAGACACTGCTTTCAGAAAATGGCATCAAGATCAGCTAACTTTTAGCCTGGTATACGCTTTTTCTGAAAACTTTATGCTCCCCCTCTCTCACGATGAGGTGGTATATGGCAAAAAAGCCCTCGTAATGAAAATGCCGGGGGATGAATGGCAACGCTTCGCCAACTTGAGACTGATGTTTGCGTTTATGTTTACCCACCCAGGTACCAAGCTTATGTTTATGGGGGGGGAATTTGGCCAAACCTCCGAATGGAACTTCGAGCAAAGCCTCGACTGGCATCTATTAGAATTTGCCCCTCATAAAGGCATGAAGGAATATGTCAAGAGCCTCAACGCCTTGTACCGTTCCGAGCCTGCCCTTTATGAGCATAGCTTTAGCCCCGAAGGCTTCGAATGGATCGATACGCAGGATCGGGAGAATTCGGTGTTGGTCTATGCGAGGAAAGCCATAGACGAAACGGAGAACTTGGTGATCGTACTCAACCTTACCCCCGTCCCACGCCCCAACTACCGAGTGGGCGTACTTGCGGCTGGGGAATGGGAAGAGATTTTCAACTCCGACTCCGAAGCATTTTTTGGAAGTAACAGCATCAATACCGGAAAAATAACCGCGACCCAGGAAGCATGGCATGGACGGAAGGAGTCCATACAGCTCGACCTTCCTCCTCTTGGCGCTATTGTTCTAAAAAGAAAGGCTTCTAAAAAAAAGTAGAAAGGCGATAAAAGGCCATTTTCAATAAATAATACTAGGCAGAGGGCATTCCTCTGCCTTTTTTTTACGCATTTTTTTACCTTTGTCGCGTACTATATTTGAACACATGAAAAACAAGCTATATACCATCCTATTTCTGGCCTTTGTGACAACCTCTCTCCATGCACAAAGCCTATCAAGAGTGACTTCAGGAATCGACCTCGGCTTAGGGTACCACCCTAACGATGGCCTATGGGCCCCGGCAGGCATGTACCACCAGGACCTAAGCCTGAAAAACTTTACGCAAATACGGGTGGGCTGGGGCGTGAGAGCCTATGGGGTGTACACCGGCGCTACCAATATGACCCCAAATTATAATGCGAGCCAGGGCGACACCCTCTCCTTTGGTAAAGTATCCACCAACGGGCTTAGCTTTTTGGCCAGTGTGAGCTTTATGGTTGGCCCCGTAGAAATAGGCGCCAACACCGACCTCGTAGGAATTGCCTTTGGCACCAGACGACAGGCCCTGTATAGCTCCAGAAATGTGGATGGAGAAGGTGCTGAATTTTATAACGATTACGTCCCAGCATCGCCCAGCGCGCTTAACGCTTTGCCCCTGCTGTTTAATAATAATAATGGGCAATCCGAAATATTTGCCCGCATCTGGTTCACCAACAGGATCGGTCTCAAGCTAGGGTATAATTTCGGTAGAACCTCCTATACGTCGGAAGAAAAACTGGATAATGGCCGAACTCGGTTCTCCTTCGGGTCGAACTACCCGTATGTGGCTATGGCCTTCCCTTTGTATAATTAATATTTGACCATGCCAGTAGAAGCACTAGAAGATTCCCATAAGTACAAGCTTTGGAAGAACAGACTCCTCGAGAGTGGATTAGAAATACATGGGATACAAGAAATGTATTCTCGCAGAGTAGGTCAGGACGGACAAGTATTATTCTCTTTGGTACTTACCGACGCCACCACGCCCGAAGGCCATAAGATCCCCCCTATTTGTTTTATTAAAGGGGAGGTGGTCTGCGTGATGATCTGCCTGATCGACGAGCAGACGGGCGAAAAACACCTATTGCTCGTACGGCAGCGCCGCATATGCGATGGTTCGATGACCTACGAACACCCCGCCGGCATGCTCGACAGCGAGAGTGACGCCGCCGCCGTAGCCGCCAGGGAGGTATGGGAAGAGACCGGCATAGAAGTGGCCAAGGAAGACCTTATCCAACTTTTAGACAAACCTTCCTTCCCCTCCACCGGAACCAGCGACGAGGCCATGTATTTTTTCTATTGTGAAATTAAGATGTCTCCGACCAAAATCCAGAGCTTCCATAACAAAAGCCAGGGGCTCATTTCCGATCATGAGTATATAGAAACCTTTGTGGTACCCTTCGTCGAAGGGCATCGGTTGATCACCAATACCAACGGAATTTTACTAAACTTTCTGTATCTCAAAGCCGTAGGAGATTGGGAGCTCATGCAAAAATTATAGACCCCAATATTTTTACAAACATTTTTAAGGAAAATCATTATTTAAATAAAATAGACCCTATATTTGCACCCCAATAGTGCCAAGCACCCGTAGTTCAATGGATAGAATTTTGGTTTCCGGTACCAGCGATAGGGGTTCGAATCCCTTCGGGTGCACAAAATAGATATCATCCGATATCACACAACATTAAAACCCGCTTAATTATGTAATTAGGCGGGTTTTTCATTTCTTTGCTATCGCACCGCATCGCCCAATATCGGGAAATGTTTCAGGAAAAGTTTCAGGGAAAATGAGCAATATAACCTTCCATGTAGAACTCGATAGCTACAAGAAAAAAGACGGAACCCACAATCTACAGATACGAATAACACAAAATCGCAAGTCCAAAAGAATAACCACAGGCCTATCCATACTTCCGAACAACTGGAATCCAGAAAAATGCGAGGTGCGCAAGGCTGACCCACAGTACCGCCAAAAGAACGCTTTATTAAAATCAAAGATGCTAGAGTTAGAATCAACCTACCTTGAAGCATCTATTCAGGATAAAGCCTTACATCCAGAAAAACTAATACTTCAATTACGTAGGGAAGTCGTTGGTTCCAACTTCTTCGAATATGCAAAAACCCGAATTGCTAGAATGTCCTCCCCTTCTACCAGAAAAGGCATGTCTTCCGTTGTTAAAAAACTTTACGAGTATAGAAAATCTGATCAACTGTTCTTTTCTCAAATAAATTATGAGTTTATTCTTAATTATGAGAGGTACCTAAAAAAACAAGGAAATGGAATCAACACCATACATTCCAGCATGAAGTCAATTAAGGCGATATATAATGAAGCATTAAAAACCGGCCAGTTTGACCTAGAGGGCCCCTCCCCTTGGAGCCTATACAAACTAAAAAAAGCCAAGTCCAAAAGGAGAAAGCTTGACGAGCTACAGATAATACAAATTGAACAACTTGACATTCGCCCAGGAATAAACAAATGGCATAGCAGAAACATTTTCCTAATGTCATTTTTCCTACAGGGCATGCGCGCGGCGGACATTATTCAGCTCAAATGGGGCCAGGTTAAAAATGACCGTGTAGAGTACATTTCTGGTAAAACTGGTAAGTTTCGATCTAAGAAGTTGATTCCAAGAGCGACCGAAATACTGGCACATTATCGGTACCCTGGACTTAGGGCCACGGACTATGTATTCCCATTTCTAAAATCTAAAAACAAGAAACAATTTAGTGAAGATGAATGGCTTGGTGCGATAAGTAGCACTAATACCATCATTAATAAACATTTAAGAGCTATTGCGGTTGAAATTGGAATCGATGGCTTAAGCATGCACGTTGCACGGCATAGCTTCGCAGACATTGCAAGGAAAAAGACAGGAGATGTTTATGCCGTGTCAAATGCGCTCGATCATAGCTCGGTAACCATTACAGAAAATTACTTTAATGCAGCATCAAGAGCTGAGAATGACGACTTGGTAGATTCGGTGTTTGGATAAAACCCAAAAGGCCCGACATTCCGATCGGGCCTTTTACTTTAATACTGACTCTCCACCGTCACCCATACCTGCTCCCCCCTTGCTAAAGCTGCAGCGATTCTATTCTGCAGACGATCGCTGGCTATTCGGCTTTGCATGACGATATACTGGCCATCTTCACGTCCGTAGTGCGTTCCTGGCAACAAACAACCCTCGGTATTATTATGACGGTTCCCTGGGTGGATCCGGATCCCTGAATAACCTGGTACCCCAATAAGAATTGGCAGCTGTCGTTTGAACCTAGTAGAGTAAGTAATTACAACCTGATATCGGCCGGTAGGGATGGCCGTTTGGCCGTAGACCTTTGTTTCTTTGATTTTCTCTAATGGCCAGGATGCATCCAGACCTCGATCGAGGTCTTCCAAAATAAATTGGTGCGGTTCGCCATCCACTTTTAATGTACCTAAAGTCGACCTAGTCGCTTTCCAGCGTCTTGTGAGTACTATTTCCATGTTATTCTACTAGGTCTTTAAGTTGGCCAGACTCGTCAAATTTCTTCATTCGTACCAGTATCCATTTAGGCAGAAGGTTGGGCCGGATCTCTGCGATATTCTCCAAGATACTGATCGACTCCCTTAC
>NZ_QGDT01000004.1 GCF_003149085.1 Dyadobacter jejuensis
TAAATTCCTCCCAGAGGTCGGAAGCCTTGACAGAACCAAAGAATAAACTGAATAGGCAGTTGAAAAAGAAAAAAAATAATATTTTGGTCCTATAAAGAGGGAGTATCATAATATGTGACTCTCCGACAGGTTGGGTCCAAAACGAGCCAGTTTTCATCCACATATTTTCAGCTTTGGGATCATCATTGTGAATCATCCCCTTTATAACCACAGCTCTATAGGTGACATTATGAATATGTGGCGGTGATGAAAAGCCGTCGGTAAATTTTGCTAAAAAACCTGTGGCTATCTCTCCTTTTCGATCTCCCCAAATGGTACCAGCTTGAGGGCTTTGCTCCCCTCTTGCTGGGTTTAATTTTTCCCATACAATTTCAGAACTTAATACTACCTTATTAGTTGGATTTTTGTTCTCTGTGAAATCGAGAGCCTGCTGTTTCCTATTGGGATTCATACAGGAAATCAAGCCTCCTAAAATAATAAGGATATTGATACTGGTTTTTGTCATTACAATTAGGTTAGAGGCAATTAGTCCTCTTATTTATGATGATTGAATAAGTATTAAAAGGGGGGGTAAGTGCTTGCTATATTTCTTTTATAGATCCATTTATTTTTCTGCTTGCAGAAAATCCCATGGCTTAAAGCCTGTTTAAATTTTATTGATTGAATGGTTTATCGCATAGGTTTTGAGCGAAACAAGGTAAATTTTGCAGGGATAGCCTTAGCTATCGTGCGACGAACCGTCACGAAAAACTTAACACAGCGACCGACGCTCGCCTGTAGCCCAATTACAGCCTAAACTATCAATTGATTTTTTAAACAAGCTCTCATACAACTATAAAAATTATAGTTGCAAAACTATGCATAGCCGTTTAACTATACAATAACGGTCAAATATGATAGTATATATTTGATGAAATGATAGGAGTCAAAATACTTCCCGGTAAGGAGAAAATATATGCGTGCGGTGCAAGCTCGACCATGGGAATGATTGGACGGGAGTACGCCGCACCCTTTAACCGGAATATATACTTTTTATCAATTAGCAGCATGCTCCTCAAATAACTAAGGGGCAAAAAAAGTGACTGCCTTAAGGAAGACAGCCACTGTGTATATTTATGAAATGGAGCTGGTGAGAACGATAATGGACCTGCCGGGGACTTCTAGTATTGACCCTGCGGTCATCTTTATTTCCTGCTTGCCTACCAGTGCTTCTTGCGTATCAATCACCTTATGCCATACATTACCCTCCCGCACGTTAGGTACGGTATAGTTCACTGGCTCATAATGGGCATTAAAGAGAATATAGAAGCTATCATCCGCAATTTCCGTTCCATCCTCGCTCCGGCATCGGATGCCCTTTCCATTGAGGTAAACGCCCAAAGACTTGGCAAAGTCGTGTTCCCAGTTTTCATCGGTCATCAGGTTGCCATCGGGCAGGTACCAGCGGATGTCCTCCAGCTCTGAGCCTTCGAGCGGGATGCCTTGGAACCACCTTTTACGTTTAAAAGAGGGGTGGAGTTTGGTGAATTGGATTAATTCCCGGGAATAGCGTAGCAGGGACTCGTCGACGGTATTCCAGTCGATCCAGGATATCTCGTTATCCTGGCAATAAGCGTTGTTATTGCCTTGTTGGGTCTTGCCCAGCTCGTCGCCTGCTACGAGCATGGGTACCCCTTGGGAGAGAAACAAGGTGGTCAGGAAGTTGCGTTTCTGGCGGTTTCTCAACCTGATCACTTCTGGGTTGTCGCTGGGGCCTTCCTCTCCACAATTCCACGAATTATTATCATTGGCTCCATCGCGGTTGCCTTCCCCATTGGCTTCATTATGCTTGTCATTATAGCTCACCAGATCGTTGAGCGTAAACCCATCATGAACCGTCACCATGTTGATGCTGGCCGTAGGGCTACGGTAGCCTCCTTGGTATAGATCGGCGCTTCCAGTAAATCTTTTAGCGAACTCGGCTAATTTGCTATCTGCACCCCGCCAAAAGTCCCGAACACAGTCGCGGTACATGCCGTTCCATTCGGCCCATCCCACCGGGAACTTGCCCACCATATAGCCGTCTTCATGGATGTCCCAAGGTTCGGCGATCAACTTTACCTGCGAAATAATGGGGTCCTGATGAATGATATTGAAAAATGAGCTGAGTGTGTCCGTTTCATGTAGTGAGCGAGCCAAAGAAGAGGCCAGGTCGAAGCGGAAACCATCGACTTGCATTTCGGTAATCCAGTACCTCAGGCTGTCCATTACCAGTCCGAGTACATAGGGTAGGCGGGTATTGAGGGTGTTGCCCGTTCCCGTATAATCGACATAATAACGGGGATCTTCCTGACTCAATCGGTAATAAGCCGGATTGTCGATTCCCTTGAAGGAAAGTGTGGGGCCTAGGTGGTTGCCTTCGGCAGTATGGTTGTATACTACATCGAGTATTACTTCAATACCGGCTTCATGTAGGGCTTTGACCATGCTTTTGAATTCATGAACCTGTTGCCCATGCGAGCCCGAAGCACTGTAACGCACATCTGGAGCAAAAAAACCGAGGGTATTATAGCCCCAATAGTTGGTGAGGCCTTGATCTACCAGATGTCGGTCGCTCACGAAATGATGTATGGGCATTAACTCAACGGTGGTAATTCCTAACGATAGTAGATAGTCGACCATAACCGGGTGCGCCAGACCTGCATAAGTTCCCCGGATGTCCTCAGGGATGCCGGGATGTTGGTAGGTCAGTCCTTTTACATGCGCTTCATAGATAACCGTATCGTGATAGGGTATCTTAGGGTGGCGAGCCTGGCCCCAATCAAAATGCGGGTCGACCACCACCGACTTAGGCATAAAGGGCGCACTATCCGTTTCGCTAAAACTATAGTCCTCTTCGCTATGGCCTATTTGATACCCAAAAAGGGCGTCGTCCCAGGCAATGGTCCCCGAAATCGCCTTGGCGTAAGGGTCAATCAGCAATTTGTTGACATTGAATCGGAGGCCTTTTTCTGGTGCATAGGGGCCATCGATCCTATAACCGTAGAGTTGCCCTGGCCGAATGCCCGGAAGATAGCAGTGCCATATATGGTGGGTGACCTCTTCTATTCTGACCACGAACTCCTCTTGGTTGTCGGAGTCGTATAGGCAGAGCATCACTGCGCTCGCATTTTCTGAGAATAGGGCAAAATTCACCCCTTCCCCATCCCAATGTGCTCCTAATGGATAGGGTTTTCCCGGCCAGACGCTCCGCTCCATTCCGGGGGCTGTACATTGAATTTTATTGGCAATAGGTGTCTCCATAAATATTTATGTTCAAAAGGTATAGGCTATAGGGGCGTAGTATAATTTCTGTGCCACTTTCGAAGTGGGTGGGGGAGGCAAATCAAAGGGGTGGAACAGTTTTTTAATTTGGATCTAATGATGAATCTATTGCGCAGTTAAGATAAGCTTACGGGGAGGCCGATTGGACCCCACATATCGATTTGGTTATAAAATGAACCCCTATAAAAATCATGAATATGGAACAGGAAAAATTTAAGGAAGGAGATTGGGTGAAACAGGTGCGTGGTACCCAGGCCATGACGGTCCTCGGTTATGTAGAGGATGGTCAGGAAGGGGCAGGGCGGCGGGTTATATGCTCCCTGAACGATTCGGAGGGGCAGCCGATTGAGGAAGTTTATCAAGAGCAGGAACTGGAATTAATGAATAATTAAGAAATACTATGAAGGAACATAATGAAACCGGTACCGTCCCTGCTCAATGCACGGGGCAGGAGATTGTGGCCCAAACGACGCGTAGCTTTGAATCGGTAGAGGCGGCCATTACCATGTTCGAGTTGGCGAGCCATCGGTTGCTCGATGTCAATAACTGGAATAAACTTACCCAGCAGCCCTTAGTTGATTTTCAGGTGACCGATGCCCAGGGGAACCCCCTGTCGCAGTCGGTGGAGGAGGGAAATTGTTTGAGCATCGATATACCCGGCCCAGGTACCGCAACGGGCGAGGGAAGAGATTGGGTGAGTGTGGAGCTGGTAAAAGAATATGTAGCGCCCAACGTGGACAGTATAGGGATGATGGTGCGGCCGATGGCCAACCCTACCAATGACGATACGGCGGTGGCGCATTTCTATAGCCCCGAGTCTACCAGTAGTTTTACCATTACCCGAGAGGGGACTAGAATAACTGCGGCCATCTACGACAAAAATATTAGCCTCAATAAAACTTCGGAGAACGTTACCGATGAGCTACGCAATAGGCTAGTCGGGATGGTGGGGATGGCGTTTTACTCGAAATGGGAATGGCAAAAATTGACGGACGGACTGTTGAGTTGATTGAGTTGAACCCGTAGAACCATTGTATTGACACAGTACGATCTACCGTGTGTACCGCGACTTTCTGGGTACACACGGTAGATCTTTTTATGTACCCCTAGGTGTCGCCCTGCTTTCAGACGGTCCAATATAAAGGTTGTACGTCCATGGGAGTTCGTGACTTGGGTACGGTTCCTTGGGTTTGGAGACCATCTTATGTCCGGCCCGTTTAGGCAGGAATTAGGAATGATATTGGACTGAATGAATAACTTGGTATATGTAGGTTCTTTTAGGAAAAGGACTAATAGCCATATAAAATATGGCTATTCTGGTATATTATAAGGTTTATTACCGTGGATTTTAGATGCCTTAGCGCTTTGCCAATACTTTTGAAAAATAGTATTATAAATGCACATGAAAGTAGCAGACTGTGGAAATCCCAAAACTTAATTTTGTAGAAACTTAAAATTATAAAACCTTATAAGCCTAATGTTATGCAAAAGAAAATTTTATTATATCGTTTTCTTTGTAAGCCTGTTCTTTTTGTCCTTGCCTTACTGACGATTGCTGGTCAACCGGTTTCTGCCCAACAGGCAGGTCGGAGTATATCTGGTCAGGTAATGGATGAAAACAACGAGCCGCTACCTGGAGTAAACATCCAATTGAAGGGGACTTTAATTGGTGCGAGTACCAATTCGAACGGAGACTACAAGATCAATGTAGCTTCCGATGATGCTACATTGATCTTTTCATTTATTGGTTATGAAAGTCAAGAGATCGTAGTTGGCAATCGTTCTACAATCGACGTGTCCTTGGTGGCCGATGTATCGGAGCTTAAGGAACTCGTAGTGGTGGGGTATGGAAGCCAGTCGAGAGAGACGGTAACCACCTCCATTTCCAAGTTGGACACGAAGGTGTTCGAAAATGTGACTTTTGCCAGTCCTGCCTCCGCTCTTCAAGGGACCATTTCCGGACTTCGGGTTCAGAGTACTTCTGGACAGCCCGGTGCTTCACCGCGGGTTATCCTACGGGGAGGGACTTCTATAGACAATCCGGACGGTTCCACTCCTTTATATGTAATCGATGGGGTAATCCGCTCGGACATGGACAATATCAACACAGCGGATATTGAGTCCATTCAAGTGTTAAAAGATGCAGCCTCTACCTCTATATATGGTGCGAGGGCTTCTAACGGGGTAATTATCGTGGAGACTAAGTCGGGTAAAGTAGGTACTACCCAAGTGCGTTATAACTACAACCTTACCTCCTCAAAGGTGGGAAATACTTATGATTTGGCTGGTGGAAAGGACTTTATCAAATTTATGCGGATGGGGATAGCTGCCAGTGGGGTGAAATCGCCTTCGGTGCTCGACTTCCTTACCCAAGCCAATGCCGGTGGTACAGGCAACGACCTCACCAATAATACGGCTTTTACTACCATGTATTTGTCTCCAGACAATAGCTATTTGTTAGACCTGCCAGCCGACCAGTGGGGAGCCATGTGGGAAACGACTCCCGATCCCCTGGATCCTACCAAAGATTTGATTTTCAAAGCCACTGATTTTCAGAAAACGGTTTTCCGTCAGGCATATACCCACGATCATAACTTGAATGTATCGGGTGGTACCGAAAAAGTAAAATATAGCATGGGCTTAGGCTACTTAAACAGCCAAGGTATTGCCATAAATACGGATTATAAAAGACTTACCCTGAATTTGAATGGGGATGTACAGGTTTCTAAAAAGCTAAACTTCTTTGGACGTCTGAATTATGCCAATGTAGACGATAACCAGGTTCCGAATGTAGGGGTAGTGTTTAAAAATAATATCAATACGGCCCAAACCTCTAAATACCAATTTGAGGATGGCAGTCTCGCTCCTGGACGTTTATTCACCAACGGTAACCCTGCTTATTATATTAGTCGCTACGACTCTGAGCGGATTCGCAACAATTATATGGTTGTGGTAGGTTCAAAACTGGATATACTTCCTGGTTTGACCTTTAGGCCACAGCTCTCCTTAATCAATAATACCTTCTCGACTAGGAATTTCTTGAAATCCTATCTGAATGGTCCTTTGGTATTGAACGAAAACCGGGAATCCACTACCTCGCAGATTTCCCAGGTGCAACATCAGGCAGATGCCGTACTGAATTATTCCAAAACCTTTGGCAATAGCCATAACCTAGATGCTACACTCGGTTATTCTTACTTTAAAACCTTCAATAAAGATTTGACGGCGGTGGGTAGAAATGCCGGTACCGACCTGATCCCCACTTTGAATGCTTCTGCTACACCTTGGAGCGTTACTGGATCCGAATCGGAGCAATTGCTATATGGTTATTTTGGTCGACTCAATTATAACTTCGAACAAAAATACCTTGTCACTGTCAATGCCCGTTACGATGGAGCGTCCAATCTTGGTGCCGATTATAAATGGGGTTTCTTTCCAGGGGTATCCTTGGGCTGGAACTTGCACCGTGAAGCTTTTTGGGATATGATGCCAGCGAGCATTTCTAATTTGAAGCTTCGTGGAAGTTACGGGGTCAATGGTAATATCAGCGGACTCGGAAACTATCAGGCTCAAGGATCTTACGCAGTAGGTGAGCGTTATAATGGAGCTGCGGCCATCTATAATACCGATTTGGCCAACCCTGCCTTGCAATGGGAGAAGTCCAAAACGCTAAACTTCGGGTTTGATCTAGGGTTGTTCCAAAACCGAGTGACGGCTGCGGTGGATGTTTATAGAAGAGTTACCGACAACTTGTTGACCAGCTTAGCCCTACCTCGTTCCACAGGTTTTACCAGCATTCTTACCAATTTGGGGAGTCTAGAGAACAAAGGTTTAGATTTGGAAGTGAGTGCGCGTTTACTCCCAGCAACTTCGGATGTACAGTGGACTGCCGCCTTCAATGCCAGTTATGTAAAAATGAAAATCCTTCAATTGCCTGAAAATGGTATTGAGAATAATAGAATTGGTGGATTCAATGTATGGGACGAAGCCACAAACTCTTACCAGTGGAAAGGTGGGTTGCAAGAAGGGGGTACTATCGGCGATATGTATGCCTATAAGCAGCTGAGTATCTATGCTACTGACGAAGAGGCTGCGGCTGGTCCTGTGGATATGCTCGTAGTAGGTGCCGACAAAACCAAACATGGTGGCGACGTGAACTGGCAAGATACCGATGGGAATGGCATCATCGACAGCCAGGACCGCGTATATATGGGTAACCCTTATCCAACTTGGACCGGAGGACTTACCAACCGCCTGAACTACAAAGGATTTGGTTTTACCGTCCGCATGGACTATACCACGGGTCATATGATCTATAACGAAACCAAAGCAAGGGTGTTAGGGAACTTCTCAGGACAGAATGCGATATCCGCTGCCGTGACCAGATCGTGGCAGAACCAAGGGGATATCACCGATATACCTCGCTACTACTGGGCCGATCAGAATCAGAAATCTAACCTTTACAGGGGTAATTCTAACTATTACGAAAAAGGCGATTTTCTATGCCTAAGGGAGATTTCATTGTCCTATATGTTGCCTGAAAGCATAGCCAACAAATTAAAAATGAGCAATGTGAGGTTTCATGCTACAGCCAATAACCTAAAGTACTTTACCAAATTTACGGGTCTGAATCCCGAAGAAGGGGGTACCGATACGGGTCGTTTCCCAATGCCTAGAAACTTCATTTTTGGATTGCAATTGACTCCTTCGTTTTAAGAATTACTCAAAATTTAAAAAGTATTAATATGAAATCCATGATACGAAAACTAATGACAGCCGGTATGGCGGTTGTCATGTTCTCTGCCTGCACCGATGATCTAACCTTGACACCCATCAGTCAGATTACCAATACTTCATTTTGGAAGTCAGCCGAAGAAGCAGAGGGTGGACTCAACGGTATGTACGTTCGTTTGCGTACGCAAGCAGCAAACAATATGTTTGTTTGGGGCGAAGCTAGAAGTGAGATTTGGGCACAGAACTTCGGTTTTGACCCTTCTGCAAACTATTACGCCTTTGCCAACGACCTAAGCCAAGTAAACGCCGGTCCCGATTGGACCACCATGTATTCGGTAGTGCATGATGCCAACCTGATCATTAAATATGTGCCCGATATCTCGTTTCCTTCCGAATCGGAGAAGAATGAGATTCTAGCCCAGGCGTATGCCACAAGAGCCTTCGTTTATTTTACCATGAGCAAGGTATGGGGCGACCTTATCCTCATCACCGAACCCACAGAAGGTATTGAGCCCGATAAAATATATCAGGAGAGAGCCACTCAGGCAGAGGTTTTCGCTTTAATAAAAGAAGATTTGGAACGCTCCTTGTCACTTTTTGATACTAACGAATTTTCTGAAGGTCGCATTAAATGGTCGGAGCCGGCTGTGAATGCCCTGAAAGCCGATGTGTACCTATGGTCTGGTAAGAAGCTGGGCGGAGGAGCCGCCGACTTTACCGAGGCCTTGGAGGCTATTTCTGAAGTAGAAAGTAGTGATGTAGAGCTATTAACAGATTTTAATGACATCTTTAGCTTCACCAATAAGGGCAATAAAGAAGTGATTCTTAGTGTTCGATTTGCGGAAGGGGAGTCCACTACCCGTACTGTTTATGGTGGGGTTACCGCCTTGGCCTCGCCTACAGCTCCCTACACCGACCAGAGTGTTATCGATAAGTTATTACCTTATTCTGGTAAAAATGTTTACTGGCAACTATCTTCTCTCGTAACCGATCAGTTTTCTGATGAGGACTCTAGGAAAGATGCTAGCTTTATTGAAGTAACACAGACTAGAGATGGGGTTACGAGCCTGCTCTACAACATCGATCAGAAATGGCCAGGAGTGATCAGTGGTGGGGTACGGGTAATGTACGACGACTTTATTGTTTACCGCTATGCCGATGTAGTCCTGATGAAAGCAGAAGCTCAAAATGCCCTAGGACAAGACCCTTCGGAGGCTATCAACCTGATCAGAAAAAGAGCCTATGGCGAAAACTATGAGGCACATACCTTCGTGAGTAGTACGCAAGAAGAAAATGATGAGGTTATTCTACAAGAGCGACTCTTCGAATTCCTACAAGAAGGCAAGCGTTGGTACGACTTAGTACGGTTCGACAAGGCCCTACAAAAGGTACCTTCTTTGGAAGGGAAGACTCAAAATGACCTACTTTTCCCATTAAGTGAGACGATCCTTAGTTTGGAGCCCCTTATTGAACAGAATCCTGGGTATTGATTTTAATTAAATTGATTGCAAATGTTTAAATTAAAAATTTCTGGATGGGTATTAGCCGCAACTATGATAGTTTTAAGTAGCTACAAAGGAGTGGTGCCCATCACAGAGGATACAGTTATTGAATTAGGAAGTAAGCGCGAGATTTTTGTCGATAAATTCTTGATTCAAGAGCTGAAAGGAGCCGAGCTCGTCATGAAGTCGCCTAGGGATGAGGGAGCTGTAATGGCTTTCAATGAGCCCTGGGAGACGAATGCCCCGGCATATATTACGATCCTAAAAGATACCGACCGGTACCGCGCCTATTATAGGGGCGGTACCCCCGGCAAAAATGGTCGAAGTATCGACAATACTTGCTATGCCGAGTCGCAGGATGGGATTGCCTGGGAAAAACCCATTTTGAATATGGTCTCCGTCAATGGTTCTAAAGAGAATAACGTTATTCTGGAAGAAATGCCTTTGACGCATAACTTTAGTCCATTTATTGATACCAATCCTTCAGCATCTGCAAGCCAAAAGTACAAGGCCTTCGGCGGAACGGATAGTTCCGGACTCATTCCCTTCGTTTCGGAAGATGGAGTCCATTGGACCAAGCTTAGCCAGACGCCGGTGATTACCGACGGACTATTGGATTCCCAAAATGTCTCCTTTTGGTCCGAATCAGAGCAGGTGTATGTTTGCTACTTCCGTTCGTGGACGGGAGGAGGGGAGCTCGGCTACCGATCGGTAAGCAGGAGTACCTCTAAGGATTTCTTACACTGGACCAAGCCAGTAGAAATGTCCTATGGAGATACTCCCTTCGAGCATATTTATACCCAGCAGACCAGCCCTTATTTTAGGGCTCCACATATCTATATTGCGATTGGGTCCAGGTTTGTACCTCATCGTCAAATCGCTACCTTGGACCAACTCGAGAGGCTGCAAGTAGACCCTGGCCAGCATAAGGGACTTTCAGAGCCGTTTTTGATGAGCTCACGTGGAGGTACTACCTACGACCGTACCTTTATGGAGGCCTATATTCGTCCGGCAGTGGGCCTCAACCATTGGTCGGCTCGTACCAACTACCCATCGCTGAATGTAGTGCCGACAGGAGATAGTGAAATGTCGCTGTATGTTAATCAAGATTATGCCCAGCCTACCGGACATTTGCGCAGGTACTCTATGAGACTAGATGGTTTCAGTGCCCTCAATGCACCCTATGAAGGGGGGGCGATGATCACCAAGCCGTTTACCTTCGAGGGTAAGGAGTTGGAAATCAATTATGCTACCTCGGCAGTCGGCGAGATTCGCATCGCCATTCAAGATGAGCATGGGGAGGAAATTCCAGGTTTTTCTATGATAGAATGTGCGGAGCTAGTCGGCAATGAAACCGTAAGGACCGTGACCTGGAATGGGGAAAAAGATCTGTCCCAACTGTCGTCGAAACCGGTTCGTTTACATATTTATTTAAAGGATGCGGATCTCTATTCGATTCGCTTCAAATAAGATTGACCATGAAAATTACTCATATTGTACCGCTTTTTTTGCTGCCCCTCCTATTTTCAATGATAAGAAATGAAGCGGCTTTTGAAGCCAAATCTATAAAAATTGGGGATCAGGAATGGACGGCAGAAAATCTCGATGTGGCCAAATTCCGAAATGGCGACCCTATTCCTGAGGCTAGCACATTTGAGGAATGGGAGCAGGCCTGCATAGACGGTTCACCAGCATGGTGCTACTATAATAACGATCCTGTCAAGTATAAGCAGATGGGGAAACTGTACAATTATTGGGCAGTGTCCGATAAAAGAAAACTCGCTCCTGAAGGCTGGCACGTGCCTACTGATGCCGAATGGATGAAGTTAGCCGAGCATTTGGGTGGTGAAAAATTGGCCGGTAAAAGTTTGAAATCGGCGAAGGGTTGGAAAAAATCGGGACAAGGTTCCAACAAAAGTGGTTTCAATGGCTTGCCGGCAGGTTATCGCAGTCATGAGAAGCCTTCCTACTATGGCGGACCATTCTTCGACATGGGAGCGGGGGCGTACTGGTGGAGCACTACCCGCTACTTAGTGGACAATAGTATCAGTCGCAAACTTTCCTACGACCATTCAGGACTTGAAAAAACGAGTTTTGTGATGACGGCAGGGCTCTCCGTACGACTGTTGAAGGACTAGAGTTATCAGTAATTCTGGATGGATGTTTTCTGAATAAAGGCAGGTGGGGTTAATGGGGCTAAGTCTATTCGCTACCATAGCCCACCTGTCCCTTTTAGCCGTAAGTCTTTGAGGATGCTAGGACCAGCGATTATTGTCGTATAATGATTAACAGCGTATTGTATATAAAACATGGAGCCTGTCGCAGGGCTAAAAGCACTACCATCCTAAGAAAGCGAAGTATCACTTAACCTCGAACATGATGAATCTCAAAAGAAAATCATTATTGCTTTTATTGTTGACGATAACGGCTGGGGCTACCTCATGGGCTCAACAAGCCGTTGATATCGGTAATCGCCGTGAACTGTTTGTTGACCACCATCTGGTAGATCAGCTCAAGAACGCAACTTTTCAGTTACATCATCCACGAAACGAAGGAGAGGTACTAAAATTTGATAATCCTTGGGAAGGGAATTTTTCGGCTTACTGTACGATCATTAAAGACCAGGGGCTTTATAGGGCCTATTATCGGGGCGTTCGCAATGCCGGAGAAGACGGCTCAGCCGAAGAAGTAACGTGCTATGCCGAATCGGTGGACGGGGTGAACTGGACAAAGCCTGATTTGGGCCTCAAAGAGATTGACGGTTCGAAACATAATAATGCGATACTGGCCCATGAGGCGCCAATGACCCATAATTTTAGTCCCTTCGTGGATGCCAATCCCAATGCTAATCCAGAAGAAAGGTATAAGGCCATAGGAGGAATCAAGAAAAGCGGGCTAATGGCCTATGTGTCGGCCGATGGGATTCATTGGAAAAAAAAGCAACAAGAGAGCGTTTTTACGAAGGGGCTTTTTGATTCTCAAAACGTTGCCTTTTGGTCGGAAAGCGAAAGACAGTATGTCTGTTATTTCAGGACTTGGTCAGGGGAGGGGTATCATGGGTTTAGATCCGTTAGCCGTACCACCTCTACTGATTTTATCCATTGGACCGAACCGGAGGCTATGACTTTTGGTGACACTCCTCTGGAACATTTATATACCCAACAGACCAGTCCATATTTCAGGGCTCCCCATATCTATGTGGCCATAGGAGCTCGTTTTATGCCCAATAGACAGGTCGTATCGGAGGAGCAAGCGGCAAAGCTTGACGTAAATCCCAAATATTATAAGGACTGTTCTGATGCGATTTTTATGACCTCTCGAGGAGGGAATGTGTATGATCGTACGTTTATGGAATCTTATATTCGTCCGGGTGTGGGGTTGGCCAACTGGGTGTCTCGTTCCAATTACCCCGCCTTAAATGTAGTTCAGACCAGTGATACTGAAATGTCTGTATATGTTAATGAGGAGTATGCACAGCCAAAGGCACATTTAAAACGATATTCGATGCGGTTGGATGGCTTTACTTCGCTGACTGCCCCTTACAGTGGTGGAGAGCTAATCACCAAGCCATTTATATTTAAAGGAAGCCAGCTAGAAATAAATTATTCTACCTCCGCTGCTGGAGAAATCAAGATTGAAATCCAGGATCAAAATGGTAAGCCTATTCCTGGCTTTACCTTGGAGGATGCCCAACCGATCATCGGGAATGAAATCACGAGGATTGTTTCGTGGAAAGGAGGAGAGGATATCTCGCAATTCGCTTCAAAACCCGTTCGATTAAGAGTTTATGTGAAAGATGGAGATCTATACTCCTTTAAGTTTAACTAATAAAAAGAGGGCTATGCTCTGAAGAATAGGCAGCTCATCAACTGAATAAACATTGAACAGCCCCATAGGAATATCCGCTTTGGGTAGGGGAGGTTCTGTCATAAAGCAATTTGTACGTTACTAGACTAGCTTGTATTATGAAAAATAAATTAATAGCATTAATAATTCTTCTGGCAACGATAGGAGAAGCCAGCATGGCGGCCGATGTGCTGAAGGCTTCAGCACAGACGTTCTCCATAACGCCGAAAGTAGGAACGCCAAGTGGACATACCAAAACAGGAAACAAAATTGAAGTCGTTTATGGCGATCTGAAGACCACCCTCGTTTTATTTGAGGAAGGAGCCAACCGACTCTGTTACCTTACCTCTGCCTTAGGTGTGGACGGTGGAGCGCTCAACAAGGCCAGTGTGCAAATATTGTCGAAAACATTACAGATAGACCCAGAGGCGGTAGTGGCGTCCTCATCCCATAATCACACCATTCCTTGGCTCAATGTCGATACGGTCAACGTTCCTGAGCCCGGGAATCCACAACGATTATCATGGGAGCTGGGACAGGACTACTTAAAGAAATTACAAGCAGCCGCCGATCAGCTAGCCAAGTCCTTAGTTCCCGTAACTGTAGAATGGGGCGTAGCCGAAGAGAATAGAATTACCTACAACCGCCGTGGGCGTCGCTTAAATGGTAAGACCTATTTTATGCGTGAGGAAGACCGAATGCTGGTAGGGGAAGGATATCGCGGATTAATAGACCCGGAAGCAATGGTGGTCGTATTGAAGGATCTGAAAGAAAAACCCGTTGCGGCATTCTCATTCTTTACTGGCCATCCCGTGGCAGCTTATAACCCCGAAAAGTTGATGAGCTATGGACAATTCCCGCAAGCGGCTTCTGAGAAACTTTCGAAGCATCTCGGAGGGGTTCCAGTAGCATTTATTCAGGGTTGTGGTGGCGACATTAACTCCAAACACATGCTTTCTGGAACTATAGAGCAGGCTCGTTTATTGGGCGAGCAGTTAGGAGATAGCTTTATTATTGCTGCCAAATCGCTCCGGAAATCGAAGCGAATAGGACTCGAATGGAGTCGCGAACCTGTGGATATCCCATTGGCTTCACTGCCAAGTGAGAGCAGTTTGAGAAAAGACTTAGAATCTATTGACGATTTCGTGAAACGGGGCAATGCTGGAGATGAAAATACTTACGAATGCGTCGGGATGAATTTCCCTAAGGCTCTTTCGCCGGTGTATCGGGCAAGCTTGGTGCAGGCGGTACGCCGCTGGTACGTGTGGGCTTTGGAACAGCACACGACCCAAAATCTCAAGAATGTACCCACTACCATGCCTATTAGCATAGTGGTGGCTCGTATTGGAGATGTAGGATTTGTAGGGCTCCCCTACGAGGCATTCGTGAAAACAGGTTTGAAAATAAAAAATGAAGCGGCCCTTCCTTGCGTGCTGACAGCAGGCTATACCGACGGACATTTGGGATACATTCCGGATGCCAGCGCCGTGAACGACAGAGAGTATCAGGCGGGATATTTTCGGTATAGAGGCAATGTGCCTCCGTATAAGGCTCCAGGAGGAGATGCCTGTTCGATAGTAGCCGTAAAAAAATTGGCAGAGTTTGCTCGGTAGCAGTTCGCATCTGTAGGTGCCAAGCTTTCGCAACTGTTGGGTACCATATTGGCCATTGGGTGCTTCGAGCATCATCGGAAGTGAGCCACTGCCTGCCTTCATGGGGATGCCAAATATCGCTTGGCTCCCCACTTGGGTTCGATGGTTATGTTTAGGTGTTGATGCTGGGTTGCGCCAGTTAACTTTTTAAAGTGAGGACATGGGAAATACAATGGAGATGAGGAATTGTAAGCTGGGAGAGGGAGCCGAGATTCAGCCAAATGTGATGCTGGGCTATCAGTATCCCGGCTGGAAAGATCCATTAATTCTTGGAAAAATGGCCCGTATTCATAGTGGGAGTGTAATATATGCAGATACTGTAATTGGAGACCATTTTAGTTGTGGTCATCAGGTGACCATTCGGGCTGCCTGTCAAATTGCCGATCGGGTAGTAGTCCTGCATGGCACTACCCTAGAAGGGAATCTGAGTATTGGAAAGGGGGTTAAAATCATGTCCAATGTCTATATTCCTAGTCGTACGCATATTGGTAGTATGGTGTTTATAGGCCCTGGAGTGAATTTTTTGAATGCCTTACTTCCCATGCGCAATAAAGCCGTGGCGGGTGCCACTATTGATGACCACGTCGTGATTGGGGGAGGGGTTACGATAGGCCCTGGGGTACATATAGGTGCCAACTCCTTTGTTGGGGCAGGGTCGGTCGTTCTAAAGGATGTACCCCCCAATTCGTTAGTCTACGGGGTGCCAGCCACCTGGCGTCCTTTACCCGAGAAATTTGGTCAGGGTAACGATCCCGAGCAAATTTTTAATGGTTTGGATTTATGGGATAACCGACCAGCCGATCAATCTTGGAACGAAGAAGACTACCCAGGGAAAGTTGATTCTCAAATGTGAATGCATAGGCCTTGAAAGCGCCTGTTGATTCCCTATTATGCCCGAATGGACCCGTTTAAATACATCAAGATTCATAATAAATGGGCTATAGGACTTGAACTTGGCCTAAGATTCCATTTCAATATCCGATCCAATAATTTGGCGGTCTGTTTAAATATTTTTAAGTAGACCGACTCCCTTCTCAATGAGCTGAAACTTAGGTGATTTGGAGAAGAGGTTTTTTCTGATTCCATTCTGTGCAAAATATCCGAGAACAAATATAATCCCTAAACGATGTCGCAAATGTATATGAATCCATTCCCAATTCGAAGTCACTGGAGTGTCTTAGGCTTTGCTTATGGCTTGCTTTTTAGCTTTCTACCTGCTTTTGCCATGAGTGGTGAGGACGATAATCGATCGAAGAAAGAGGTATCTTTAACACCCGCTATTAAGAAGATAAAGGATATCGTCATTTATAAGGACGATACCTATTTTTCAGCCTTCCCTTCTGTAATAAAACGACCGGATGGGGAATTGGTGGTGGCATTCAGAAGGGCTCCCGACCGTAAGATATTTGGAGAATCTCATACCAACCATGTAGATCCCAATAGTTATCTCGTGATGGTTCGATCGAGGGACGGGGAGCAATGGAGCCCTACCCCCGAACTGCTCTATGCCCATCCTTTGGGTGGCTCGCAGGATCCCTGTTTATTACAGCTTCAGGATGGCTCGATCCTCTGTACGAGCTATGGCTGGGCATTTGTAAAGTCGGAAGTACGTCCTCATTTGAAACAGCCTAACTTTCAGGCGGGGGAGGCTACTTTTCTGGGTGGGTATTTGATGCGATCGACAGATGGTGGAGCCACCTGGAGCCAACCCATTTATCCCCCACATATCCAACCCGAAATAAACTTTTCGGCCGATGGTAAACCACTTCCCGCTTATAACAGAGGGGCTCTTTGCGAAGGAAAGGACGGTCTTATTTACTGGATAGTCGCGGCGTCCGACTCAAATAGCCCCAAAAAAACCTCCAATCATCTCTTGGTCTCCGACGACAAAGGCCTTACCTGGCTTTATAAAAGCGTAGTGGCTATAGATAGCACTGCTTCTTTTAATGAGTCTTCGATTTATCAGACACCCAAAGGAGACCTGGTTGGTTTTTTGAGGACTGCCCGAATGGATGGGCAAGCGTGCATCGCCCGGTCGACCGACGGAGGAGAAACCTTTAAATGGCAAAAAATGGGATTTCAAGGCCATCCCTTAAATGTACTACGCTTACCCGACAACCGGGTGCTGCTGACCTATGGCTATCGCCAAAAACCATATGGCATACGGGCCCGGATCTTAAATTCGGAATGCACCGATTTTGCCACTGCCCAGGAGTTCGTGTTGCGGGATGACGGTGGCAGTAGCGATTTGGGCTATTCCTGGCCTGTGCAGCTCGACAACGAAAGGGTATTGGTAACCTATTACTTCAATAAAGACAATGGTACCAGACATATAGCCGGCACCATTATAGAAATTAAATAACCCACTAAAAAGTATAAAAGATTTAAACGTATGTGCGGTGAGGAAACGAGGGACAGCCGATAGTACTCCCCATTTAAATGATGAATTAATGGATTTAAAAGCATTGAAAGGTGAGTTTGACCGGAATGGGTACGTTATGCTATCACAGTTTATTTCTGAAGATCGTTCACGGGAATTACAAGCTAAAGTAGAGGAGTTTATTAGAGTGTCGGTTCCAACAATGCCGCCCGAACATGTCTTCTATGAGAATGATCAGGACAATACGAGCTTAAAACAACTTTTTCATCTGTCTGATTATGATCCCTATTTCCATCAGTTGATTCATGGAAGTATTTTTGAAGAACTGGCCGAGGTGCTGTTGGGGGAAAAGATGAAAAAACGGTTTGTGGAGTATTTTAACAAACCTGCCCGTTCGGGTAAACCCACTCCCCCTCATCAAGACGGCTATTATTTTAAATTGACTCCACCTCAAGCCATTACTTTTTGGATCCCATTAGAAGAAGTCAATCAAGAAAATGGCTGTTTGCGATACGTAAAAGGCTCACATTTGCATGGCCTTCGGCCTCATGGACGCACTGCTACGCTCGGTTTCTCTCAGGGGATTACCGATTATGGTATTCCAAGCGACCTCACCTATGAAGCCCCTATGCCCGTCGACGTTGGCGATGTATTGGTACATCATGCCATGACCATCCATAGGGCCGATCAAAATAAGAGCCTGACCCGCTCTCGACGGGTTCTGGCTTTGGTTTATTTCGGAGCGTCGGCCGTGGAGGATATCGTATCGAAAGCAGATTATCAAAAGGAACTATTAGCCGCAAAAAAATAAATCGCACGATTAGGATACTATGTCAATAAGTAAAGAAATTTTTAGTCTGAGGGACCAGGTGATATGGGTATTAGGAGGTGCAGGACACCTAGGCCAACCGACCTCCTTGCTGCTCGAACAATTGGGGGCTAGGGTCGTCTGTATGGACCTTGGTAATCGGGCACAGCGATTCGTAGAGCGGCTTACGGAAGGACAAAACATCGTTCCTGAATCATTTGATCTGAGAGAACAGCATTTAATAGATGAATTTGTTGCGCAGCAAACTGTTAAACACGGGATTCCCAATGGACTTGTCAACCTGTCGTTTAGCGCTTCTGGTAAGACTTTGGAAGAATTGACTGCCTCAGATTTTGACCTGGCAAACAGTCTTTCGTTGACATCTACTTTTCTTTTTACCAGGGCGGTGGGGCAACGGATGGCGACTCATGACGGTGGTAGCTTGGTGCTATTTTCGAGTATGTATGGCTCGGTCTCTCCAGATCCCTCGATATACAGCCCACCTCTCCATAAAAACCCGATTGAATACGGCGTCGCTAAGGCGGGGTTAGAGCAAATGGTCCGTTATCTGGCTGTGCATTGGGGAACAAAAAAAGTTCGTTGCAATGCCATTGCACCGGGAGCTTTTCCGAATCCTTCGGTTCAAAATCAACAACCCGACTTTATTGACAAACTTTCCTCGAAGTCACCTTTAGGTAGGATTGGGCAACCGGAGGAAATCGCTGGTACGGTAGCATTTCTGCTCTCTGCGGCCTCTACCTATATTACCGGTCAGACCATCGCCGTAGATGGTGGGTGGAAATGCTGGTAGGCTGTAACCGCATTGAATCATTATTAATTTTTATCTAGCTTTTTGCTAATTCCAACGCTTATGTTTACTGTTTTCTTGAATAATTTATTAGGACAACGACTAGAAGTGCTCGACTGGGCCATCATTATCTTTTATGCCCTGGGAATGATCTTAATAGGTTGGTTTTATAGCCGAAAAATCAAGACAAGCGAGGACTATCTGCTGGGGGGACGGAAGATGAATTCTACTGCAATAGGTATTTCATTGTTTGCTACCTTGTTAAGTACGCTTTCGTATTTGTCGTACCCTGGCGAAATGATCAAACACGGTCCTGCCGTTTTGTTATCCGTATTGGCATTTCCTCTGATTTATTTTATTGCGGGCTATTGGTTAATTCCTAGAATAATGGCCCTGAACGTTACCAGTGCCTATGAAATACTAGAGTTACGTTTTGGGCTAAGCATTCGGATGTTTGCAATCTTTATGTTTTTAGTGCTTCGTTTTTTTTGGATGGCCACTATTATTTATGTTACCGTTAATATAGCTTTAAGGGCTATTATCCCATTCGAAGAGGCCTACGTGCCCTTAATTGGCTTGCTATTGATGGTAATAACGATCATTTATACGACGATGGGGGGGCTTAAGGCGGTGGTGGTTACCGATGTAATTCAAACCTGTGTATTTTTGATCGGGGCTATCGTTAGTATCCTTGTTGTGGTTATTAATTTGGGCTCATTTGCCGAAATAATACCCCTGGAGTGGCCAGCGCACTGGGATGAATTGCAATGGGAATTGGATACCTCTAAGCGGAGCACCTTGGGGAATATCTTCTTAGCTACTACCGTTTGGTACGTATGTACTACGGGCTCCGATCAGCTGGCCATTCAGAGGTATCTTTCTACCGAAAATGTCGCCACAGCCCGGAAGTCTTTCCGGATATCCCTATATTCCAATGTACTTGCCAATATCTTGTTAGCCATAGTGGGGCTAGCCATGGTGGCTTATTTTACCAAAAACCAAGCCCTCATGGAAGCAGGCCAAACCATTTATGGGCAGGCCGACCAATTGTTTCCCAAATTCATACTCATAGGGTTACCCACAGGAATGTCGGGTTTAGTAATTGCCGGTTTATTATCGGCGGCTATGTCGAGCATGTCTTCAGGCCTGAATTCCGTTTCCACAGTCCTATCCGAAGATATATTTAACAGGTTTAGAACAAGAAAATTAAGTGCTTCTGCTGCACTAAAAGAAGTGAAGTGGATTTCCTATGGTACCGGATTTGTCGTCATTTTATTGAGCTTATTCATTGCCAATGTATCGGGCAATCTGTACGATGTCATTATGAAGGTGGTCAATCTGCTGGTGGCACCTTTGTTTGTCTTGTTTTTTATGGCCCTGTTCATTCCATTTGCTACCGAAAGAGCCACCCTATTAGCTGGCTTAGCCTCGGTAGCGGCGGCTGTGGCGATTGCCTTTTACGAGATATTTGGAATCACCGTCTTTTGGATCATGCCTGGCTCTTTGGTGGTAGGGATAGGGACTGGCGTATTATTGAGTTGGCTCGATGTGACCCTAAGTAAGCATGGCAATGGATAGCTCTGGCTAGGCACTCGTTTGACGACCTTTACCTTTAGGAAGCCCCAATGTGCCCCATTCATAGAGCGCTTTAACTCGATCGTGTAGAGGAATAGGAAGTATTTCGATAGAATATTAGCCTGTGCTTATAAGTTGAGGGCTTAGCTCTAGAGGTGGTGAAAGATAGTATCAGTTTTAAGGATAAAAGTAATAGTCCGGCTGGGTTTTGGTGCTTATATTTGGTATTATAAAACATGAAGAAAAAGTCCCTAAACCAATAATCAATGCGTAAAAGTCGAGTGCTTCAAAAACTACGAGCAGGAGAGGTGGTAAGCTGCCTAAAGATAAATCTGTCGGACCCAAGGGTGTCAGAAATAGCGGCGATCACCGGGTTCGACTGTGTATGGGCAGACCAGGAACATATCGGTTCCGACTGGTCTATTTTGGCCGGCAATGTATGGGCCACCAAATGCCATGATACCGATCTGCTGGTGCGTGTTCCCCGAGGGAGCTATAGCGATTATGTACGCCCACTAGAGCTCGACGCCACCGGAATTATGGTGCCTCATATTATGAATTTGGAAGAAGCGAAAAAGGTAGTGGAGGTGACCCGCTTTCATCCTATTGGCCGACGGCCGATCGATGGGGGAAATGCGGACGGTTCCTATACCGCTCTGGATTTTAATGAATACCTCGTACAGGCGAATGAGCAACGCTTCGTGATCCTGCAAATAGAAGATCCTGAGCCTTTGGCTCAATTAGACGAGATTGCCGCCTTAGAGGGGTATGACATGTTGTTTTTTGGTCCTGGCGATTTCAGTCAAGGTATAGGAAGTCCAGGCCAATGGGATCACCCCGACCTTGTAGCTGCACGTAAGAAAGTTGCGGAAGCAGCACGGAAGCATGGCAAGTTTGCAGGAACCGTAGGTGGCCCCGGTAATCTTCAGGAGCTGATTGACATGGGCTATCAGTTTGTGAGTGTGGGGGCCGATGTGGTAGGGCTCAAAAACTACTGTCAGGATTTACTGAAGGCCTTCGACCCGCAAAGCGCTGGTAAGGCGGCTACCTCGTACCTAGAAAACGAATGAAATACCTGAAGTAATGAAAAAGAGAATATTAGGCAGAACGGGTCTGGAGGTTTCTGAAGTGGCCTTTGGAGGCGTCGAAATAGGATTGCCTTATGGTATTGGCGTGGCCGACAAAAATGATATGTTGTCTGAAAACCAGGCCATAAGCCTACTACATGAGGCCATGGCCAATGGAATCAATTTCTTCGATACCGCTAGGATGTACGGGGAGAGTGAGCAAATAATGGGTAAAGCCTTTGGCGATCGGAGAGAAGAGGTTATTCTAGCGACCAAATGCCGGCATTTTAGGAATCAGCAGGGGCAGTTGCTACCAGAGGCGGAACTTAAAAAATTTATTACGAACTCCCTAAAAGAGAGTCTGGAGGCCTTAAAAACCGATTATATAGATGTATTTATGTTGCATCAGGCCGACCAGGAAATACTACAGAGCAACCTGATTGCAGATACTTTCCAGGAGTTGAAGCAACAAGGGGTTATTCGAGCCACTGGAGCTTCTACCTATTTGGCCTCCGAAACGGCACTAGGCATAGAACGGGGGCATTGGGATGTCATCCAGTTGCCATTCAATTTGATGGATCAGCGCCATGCTGTCAATTTTCAAGAAGCTCAGTCTCAGGGGGTAGGGTTGGTGGTTAGATCGGTATTATTAAAAGGACTTTTAAGTGACCGTGGTAAGGATTTACACCCTAAATTGGTAGAAGTTGAACGTCATATTGGGAAATACCAGGAGTTTATTGCTGCCGACTTTCCCGATTTACCCACCCTGGCCACTCGTTTTGCATTGTCCTTTGACACTATCTCATCGGTACTGGTGGGGATCGATAAAACCGAATACTTGTATACAGCATTAGCCACTGCCAACGGGAAGTATATGGATCGGCCTACCTTGGTAAAGGCTATGGAGGCGGCCTTTCCGGATCCCAATTTTTTGAATTTACCCTATTGGGACAAAATGGGCTGGTTAAAATAACGATTAGAAACCATAAAGAACAGTAGGCTTCGCCTGCTGGATGCTAAATGAAAACGATTAAAATAGGAATCATAGGAATGAGCCCGGGCAATGCCCACCCCTATTCGTGGTCGGCCATTGTCAATGGTCACTTCGATGGAGAAGAAATTTCACGTGCAGGCTACCCGGCCGTATCGGCCTATTTGGAGGCCAATCGCGATACCATTGGACTAAGCGGCGCTCAGGTAACGCATATATGGACCCAAGATCGGGCAGTATCCGAGCGCATTGCGATGGCAACCAATATCGCCACGGTAGTCGAGAAAATGGAAGAAATGATTGGTCAGGTCGACGCCGTGCTTTTGGCGCGCGATGACCCTGAAAATCATAAGGCTATGGCTCAGCCCTTCATAGAAGCGGATGTTCCTATCTTCATCGATAAGCCCTTGGCCTATTCTACTGAGGACTTGAAGTGGTTTTCGGAGCAAAATGCCCAAGGGAAGTTTATCATGTCTTGCTCCTCGATGCGCTACGCTGGCGAATGCCGTACGGCTCGGCAAGAGTTGGCAGGCTTAGGAAAGTTACATCTGGTGACTGCTGTAGGCAAAAAAGATTGGAAAAAATATGGGGTCCACCTGCTAGAGGGGTTGTTCGGAATATTGGACGACCCCAAAGCAAGTATGGTGCGGCACTTGGGAGCACTCGATAAAGAAATCGTTCAGCTACAGCTCGAAAACGGACCCGATGTTACGCTCCATTTATACAATCAAATAGGTGTTACGTTTCAAATCTCCCTATTTGGTGAACAAGGGTGGAAGCTGGTAGATATCAGAAACTCTTATGCTATGTTCAGGGATAATCTGATCGAGTTTATCAGGTCGGTAGAGGAGGGGAACCCCCGCCTGCCCTTCGAAAAAACGGCTCATATTATGGAAATTATCATCGCTGCCCATCAGAGCCGGGAGCAAGGAGGCGTCGCTATCAGTCTCTAAAATAGGTGGTTTGTGCCGCCTTGGATGCTTTAAATATTAAAATATAATAGAAAACACATTTAACGATAGGCCGGGTGGAATACCGTCGGCCCCAATGGCTTATGAATGTAAAGCAACTCTTTAGTTTAAAAGGAAAGGTGATTGTAGTAACCGGGGGGTCGGGCAATTATGGTCAATGTATTGTAGAGGGGTTGGCAGAAGCCGACGCCACCGTGATTACGACTTCCAGGAGGCTGGAATCAGCCCTGAAAACGGCTCATCACTTTAGAGGGAAAGGCCTAGATGTTACGGCTATGGAGGTGGACCAGGCCGAGGCAGAATCAGTCGAACGATTGAGTGGAAAAATTAGGGAGGTATATGGCCGACTCGACGGCTTCGTCAACAACGCTGTGTCTCGACCTATGAAGGGTTATGGGGCCCCCATTGCGGAGTTCGACGAATCCATGAAAACCAATGCCACGGGGATGGTCAACCTGTTGCGTCAAATGACGGAGCTAATCGCCGCCAGTGGAGGTGGAAGTGTCATTAATATCGCTTCTATGATGGGAATGTTTGGGCCAGACCTAAGCAATTATGAAGGTACTGAGAATATGGGTGACCTGCCCCCCGATTATTTCTTTCATAATGCGGGGCTGATTAACCTTAACCGATATATGGCCAAAATGAATAGAGGTAAAAACGTCCGGTTCAATTGTATCAGTCCTGGAGGGCTTTTTAATAATCAACCTGAGGTATTTGTACGGAATTACTGTAAAAAGGTTCCTTTGAATCGAATGGCTAATCAGGATGATATAAAGGGCCTGGTAGTATTGCTGGCCTCAGAGGCTGGAGCGTATATTAACGGGGAAAACATATTGATGGATGGGGGGATGAATGCTTAAAAATGGTTTTAAAAAATAGTATTAGGAATCCATATAAAAGTAGGAGAATTGAAGTGTGGTATAAAAGTACTTTTGTAAATCAAGTTATTAATAAAATTATATTTTGTTTTTTATGATAAATGTAATACACCCCGATCGTGACCCTGAGTTTGTTACGGGAGCCTATTCCGATGGTATCGTTGTAGATGGTTTCCTTTTTGTGAGTGGTCAGGCGGCTGTGGACTTCAAGACTTCTCAGTTTATATTAGGGACCATAGAAGAAGAGACCAAGCGTACCATGGATAATATAGTGGCTATTGTGGAGGCTGCCGGTGGTAGCATGGAACAGGTAGTCAAATGCACTACGCACCTAGCCGATATCGCCGACTTTGACCGTTATAATGAGGTGTATGCCTCCTACTTTCCGGGAATGAAGCCGGCACGTACAACGGTTCAATCGGTACTGGCAGAAAACATTAAAGTAGAAATAGACTGTATCGTAAAATTACCCTCCTGAGTTTCGAAACTATGATTGAATCAGCTAAAGTAACCGCCGCATCTACGCCAATGGGTGTAGTGGGATTGGGCCTGATGGGGAGTAGTATCGTGGCCGCCTTATTAATAGCGGGCCATCCCGTACAAGCCATAGTGCCTATTCCTTCAGATTTTGATGAGGCCCGGCATCGAGTTGCCCGGCAGCTCAGGCTGTGTGAACAAGCCGGTTTGATCGATTCCGTTGCTGACTTCGATGAGCGTTTGCAGATTACTGAGGACTATCAAACACTGGCTGGGTGCCAGGTGGTTATTGAATGTGTGATCGAAAAATTGGAAGTCAAGAAAGAAGTGTATCAGAAGATTACTTCCGTGGTTACTTCCGATTGCATCATAGGGACCAATACTTCCGCCATACCCATCAGTGAACTTCAGCAATATATTATGGGCCCCGAACGCTTCGTAGGGATTCATTTTGCTGAGCCAGCATATATGACTCGCTTTTTGGAAATTACCTGTGGCCGATTGACCACCGACCACTACGCCCAAAGAATATTTTCCTTGGCACAAGGAATGGGTAAAGAGCCTACCTTACTTAAAAAGGATATAAGAGGCTTTATCACCAATCGGTTGATGTATGCCGTATATCGGGAGATATTTCATCAGCTGGAAACGGGCCACGCTACCCGTGAGGATCTTGACAAGGCCTTTCGTTATGATGCGGGTTCATGGATGACACTGATGGGCATATTTCGACGGATGGATTATTTGGGAATAGAGGATTTTGGTAAAATACTACCGGAGGTATTCTCAAAACTTAGCAATACCCATTCTGTTCCTCAAGAAATGAAGGAAATGGTCGAGAAGAACGCCCGTGGGATACATAACGAAACAGGGTTGTATCCTTACCAAAAGGGTGAAGGCAAACAATGGGATCTCTCTTTTTCCCAGTTCAATTTGGAAATTCACCGCTTGGCGGCAGAATTTTCAGAAGTAAAAATAAAGGAACAATTAAGCCAATAAGAACTGAATTATCATACCGAGCCAACTGCAGTTAGCCGGAAAATAGAGCCAATCAATGAAATCCTATAGCAAATCGGCAGCCCTGCTGGAAAGGGCAAAAAAAGTACTTGCCAGCGGTGTTTCGTCCGAATTTAGAAAGTACAACCACCCTCATGCCCTTTTCTATACGCATGGGGCAGGAAGTAAAATTTATGACGTCGATGGGAATGCCTATTTAGACTTTACGCTCAGCCAAGGTCCCTTGATCCTCGGCCATTCTCATCCCGAGGTCATGCAAGCCATTAGCGAGTACTCCGCACAAGGGCAACTTTTTGCCGGGCAGCATATCAGGGAAGTGGAGCTCGCCGAAAAATTGAATGAACTGATCCCTTCTGCCGAGCTGATGCGCTTCTGTTTGGATGGTTCCGAAGCCGTGCAAACCGCATTTCGAGTTGCTAGAGCCAAAACGGGGAAAAATAAGTTCCTGCGCTTCGAGGGACATTATCATGGCTGGATGGACAACGTGTGCTGGGGGCTTTCGGCACCTTCCCTTGAGGCCATGGGGAGTAGGGAGCACCCCAATGTATTTCCTTGGACCCAAGGGTTGCCACAAGGAGTGGATAACGATTTTATTGTACTTCCATGGAATGATCTGGAACTGGTTCGCAAAACACTTTCAGAAAGGGCCTCAGAAATAGCAGCGATTATTACGGAGCCGATTATGTGCAATAATGGCTGTATTGAGCCGGCGCCAGGATTCCTCTTAGGGCTTAGAGAACTATGTGACGAATATGGGATTACTTTGATCTTCGATGAGGTGATCACGGGTTTTCGGATCTCTTTAGGAGGGGCTCAAAAGTACTTCGGAGTAACTCCGGATCTGTCCATCTTTGCCAAAGCCATCGCTAGTGGCTATGCGATTAGCGCCATAGTAGGAAAGTATGAATGGATGCAGCTAATAGAAAATGCTACGGTAATTCATGCCGGTACGATGAATGCGGGTAACCCAACGGTGGCTGCCGCTTTGGCAACTATCACGGTACTGGAAAAAGAGCAGCCTCACCAGCGGATGTTTGCCCTAGGTAAGCGGCTGATGGAAGGCTTGCAACAGGCGGCTCAGAAACACGGGCAGTCCATGCTGGTGGAGGGGCCGGGTCCTATGTTTGCAATCAGCTTTACTTCCTTAACCAAAACCCAAGATTACAGAGATACGCTCAAAGCCGATAAAGCGAAGTTAAATAAGTTTATTTCGGCCATGCATGAGGAAGGCATCCGCATCATAGGGCGTGGACTCTGGTACATTAGTGCCGTACATACCGAAGAGGAGGTAGATCATGCCATTCGTACGGCAGATAAGGTACTCAAATCATTTTGAAAAATAGGTAGTTACTCGATTTAATGAAAGGAACTGGAAAACGAATTGAAGCGGTACTCGTGGTAGGCAATACCCTTTTGACACAAGGGATTATCGCTTGCTTGAGCAATGGAGGATGTAAAGTGAGCTTGGTGTCCCAGGTATCGGCAATAGGAAAGCTGCAGGGTGATGAGCACTATGATCTGGCGATATTGGTAACTAAGGAGGACTTGGCGGCTAAGCAGCTAATGATTGAAGAGGTACAAAGCGTGTTAGCGCCCCGTACTCCCATCGCCATAAACATGGAGTCGATAGGCCTAGACCAGCTCCAAAGGGCTAGCGATTCTCCCCATCTTCTGCTCGGGTTGAACTGGACGGAACCGGCAGATCTTACCTATTTTCTCGAAATCATTGTAAACGATACCACCGACGACGGTCTTGTAGAGGGTTTACTTCAAGTGGCCGTCGAAGATTGGCAGAAGGATCCTTATGTAATACGCGCTGGCCATGGGATACGTATGCCCCTGCTAGCCGCTATGATTAGAGAGGCGTTTTATTTGGTATCGAATGGCTATGCTACTGTTCAGGATATCGATAGGGCCTGTCGGAATGATGCGGGCTATTATCTGCCCTATGCCGGAAATCTCCGATATATGGACTTAATGGGTACTTATGCCTACGGGATGGTGATGAAAGATTTGAATCCCGAGCTTTCTACCGACTTGGTCATGCCCCAATTTTTCCAGCAGATGATGGATAATAAAGAGTGGGGCATGGAAACGGGAAAGGGGTTTTATGAGTACAGCCCCTCGGAAGGCGAACAATGGAAGTTGTTATTAAAGCGTTTTAGTCATCAGGTCAAAGAACTTATTGATAAATATCCTTTTGGTCAGGAAGAGCTCCCCAAAATAGACCCTTTACCAACAGAAAATCATAAAAGAGAGCATCGATATGAATAGACTTATCTTTGATGCGCATCTGGATCTGTCCATGAATGCCATTGAGTGGAATAGAGATCTTACGCAACCACTGGTCGATATTAGGCAAAGGGAGATGAATATGTCCGATAAAAATGATCGTGGAAAGGGGACGGTATGCTTACCAGAACTTCGAAAAGGGAATATTGGTCTGGTAGTAGCTACCCAGCTGGCTCGTTTTACGCCGAAAGGGAGTGGCCTGTCGGGATGGAACTCCCCACAACAGGCATGGGCAATGACCCAGGCCCAGTTAGCATGGTATAAGGAAATGGAGGCCCTAGGGGAAATGGTGCAGATTACCGACTTACCATCCTTAGAGGCGCATTTAGCCTTATGGAAGGATGAGTCCGTTGCCAACGACACGAAGCCCATTGGGTATATTTTAAGCCTCGAAGGGGCCGATTCTCTGGTCGACGTTTCCTATCTTCAACGTGCCTACGATCATGGTTTGAGGGCCTTAGGTCTATCTCATTTTGGGCCGGGACGATACGCCCCTGGTACCAAAATGCAAGGACCATTAGAACCTGCTGCTTACGACTTGATGCGAGAGATGTCTCGGTTAAATATGATTTTGGATATGACGCATCTCACCGACGAGGGCTTCGATCAGGTATTGAACTTTTATGAGGGGCCCATATGGTCCAGTCACCATAATGTACGTAAAATTGTACCCAACCAACGCCAACTAAACGACCGGCAAATCGAACAGCTTATCGAACGTGGGGCAGTAATAGGCGGGATGCTCGATTGCTGGGCCATGGATGTGCGGTTTATCGATATGGTGTCGGATCCCTGGCAGTTGGACATCAAGCTGGAGCAGCTCGTAGATCATTGGGATCATATCTGTCAAATAGCGGGCAATAGTTACCATGTGGCCATTGGCAGCGACCTGGATGGTATTTTTGGAACCGAGCAGTCGCCTTGGGATCTTAATTCTATAGCCGATTTACAAAAATTCGAAAGCATCCTGAGCAATAGGGGCTATACTGACCAGGATATAGATAATATTTTTAGTGAGAACTGGCTCCGGTTTCTTAGGAAGGCCTGGAGTTGAAATTTAAATCCGTTATTAAAAGTGGTGCAAACTATGAGCCCATCCAACCATTCCACACTTTACGCTGGAGCCGCACAAGTCAAAACTACCCCCGTATTGGGAACCCGTATTAATGGAGACTTCGTCACCCATTATGCTACCCAAATCCATGATGACCTCTTCTCGAAGGCGTTGGTCTTTAAACAAGGAGCTACGCATTTGGCTTTTGTGATGGTCGATATCTGTATTATGCCCAAGGATTTTGTCGATTCGGTGAAGGCCGAAATAACGAAGGCTACCGGAATATTGGGATCAAATATTCTGATAGCGAGTACCCATACGCATGCAGCTGGGGCCGTGGCCGAGGTGCATTTGGGGGCTGCCGACTTGGCTTATACTAAACGGCTACCGGGGCTCATCGTAGCATCGGTACAGCAAGCCCTCCAAAGGCTAGCGCCTGCCCAGGTGGCTTTCGGCCACATAGTAGCTCCTGAGCACCTCCGTTGTCGCCGCTATGAAATGGTTCCCGATTATCAACCGCTCAATCCGGTTACGGGTGGGCTCGATGCGGTCAAAACCAATCCCTTTGGGGATGAGGATTCTATCAGAAAGAGTATTGCTCCTACCGACCCAGGTTTAGGGTATCTGGCTGTAAAAGGATTGGATGGCTCCTGGATAAGCCTTTTGGCTAATTATTCCTTACATTATGTTGGCGACTGGCCCAACGGGACCATATCGGCCGACTATTTCGGCGTTTTCTCTAAGGAAATGGCCCATCTACTGCAAGCCGATGCGGACTTTGTGGGCATGATGAGCAACGGGACGAGTGGAGATGTAAATATTTGGGACTTTCAGGACAATACCGGCTATCCACTAGGTCATTTTGAAAAGAGTGATTTTATAGGAAAAGACCTGGCCAAGCGCGTATCGGAATCAATTCCTGACCTGGCCTGGCAAACCAACGCTTGCTTAGAAGCCTTGCTTGAAGTGCCCGCGATACCCATTATTAAGCCTGACTCCCAGGCCGTAGCGGCCGCCAAGGAGTTGCTGATAGGAACCGATTTTAGGAGTATACAACCAACAGCCGCCGGATTACGAAAAATTTATGCCCGAGAACAGATCCTTTTGAATGAGCTAGCTCCCACCCGAGATTGCCCTGTCCAGGCCTTTCGCATTGGGGATGGGATAATCGGTGCCCTAGCTGGAGAGTTCTTCTCGGAAACAGGGTTGTATCTAAAGAACCAAGCTCCGGTAAATAGCTATTTTACAATTACCATGGCCAATGGAAATGTGGGTTACGTGCCTCCTGCTCGGGAAAAGATGCTAGGAGGATACGAAACTTGGCTATGCCGATATAGCTGTTTGGAGCCGGATGCAGAGGCTACCATTAGGACCACCTTAAAAGGACTCATTGATAACCTCTCTTTGGGATAAATCTAATATTATTTTTCACCTGGTGGTGCCTGAAGGAATGTTACTTTCAGGCACAATTAAAGTCTTGCGATAATGGCTGGGGGTCATGTTTTTTAGCTTCTTAAACTGTCGGTTGAAGTTGGCTAGGTTGTTATATCCACATTCGTAGGCGATTTCTACAACATTTCGATCATTCATAGAAAGTAGTTTACAAGCATGGCCTATTCGTACCGTAGTGAGGTATTCTACGAAGGTTACTCGAAATTGTTCCTTAAAAAAATTACAAAATGCAGTGACGCCCATTCCACCCACAGAAGCAATTTCCGAGAGGCTAATATCCTTATCGAAATTTTCCATGATATAGCCGGTTATTTTTTTGAATCGGTCGGAAGAGTCGTAGTGAAAGTTCTGCACGAAACGAGGGCTGGCTAGCAGGTCATACTCCGCGGTATGAGCCATGATATCGAAGATTAATAGGAGGTCCGATAATCTTTGTAAACCCGTCTTATCGGGCATATCTCTGATTATTTTATTGATTTTATTCCTTGTCTCACCTTGAAGGGCCATTCCACGATCCGCTAGTTTGAGTACTTTTTTGAAATGGTCCATTTCGGGGATGTTCATAAACTCCTCCCCCAAAAAATCGTCAGTAAAGTGTATCACCAATGCATCCGCTTCTTCGGGCCCCTGCTGTTGGTAAATTGGGTCGTTGACCCATACATGGGGTAGAAGAGATCCCATGAATACAAGGTCGTCTTCTTCGAAATACCCAATATGGTCGCCTACCATCCGTTTACCCGTACTTTTGTTGACCAATACAAATTCATAATGGGAATGGTAATGCCATGGAGCCGGGAAAAAATCACCCTTTTCCCGGAAAACAATAAATGACTTGTCTACGTCTTGTGGTAAGTGAAATTCTACTGCTTTCATGATACTACTAAATTGGTGGGTTTCTTTTTTGCCTAATTAAGGTAATATAAATTTTGATAACTATCCAAAAATGTGAAAGATAGTATCAGTATTGCCTATTTTTGTAGCAAAAGAGGGCCCATTGGTGACGTGGATACGCCCCGTGGCGATGTACCCACGTCTTTACCAGTAGCTCCTTGCTTTCTACCTACCGATATTCAGGGTTGGGGTTGTCATGACGTATTTGGTCCCACTGGCTGCGCTGGTTGCCGTGGGCAGGGTACCCCTGCTTGAGCATTTTGGCCAAATGCATCAGGTTCCAGGTCATAAAGGTGGTATTTCGGGTGGTGAAATCGTTCTTTAGACCTCCTCCAGGTTCGTCTAGGTAAGAGGGGCCTGGTCCTGCTTCGCCTATCCAACCCGCATCGGCCTGGGGTGGTATGCTATATCCTAGGTGCTGCAAGCTATACAGCAGGTTCATGGAGCAATGTTTGATCCCGTCTTCATTTCCGGTAATAATGCACCCACCCACCTTGCCATAATAGGCGTATTGGCCTTTTTCGTTCAATATTCCCGAATTGGCATATAGTCTTTCTATGGCCAGAGTTGCTACCGACGATTTTTCCCCCAGCCATATAGGGGAGCCTATTACCAGGATATCGGCCTCCATTACTTGCTTTTGAATGTCCGGCCATTCGTCCACATCCCACCCATGCTCGGTCATGTCGGGTTGTACTCCATAGGCAATCTGGTGGTCCACCACCCTGATCATTTTGGTGTTTATACGGTTGGCCTCCATAATGCGTTGCGACATGGTCATTAAGCCTTCTGTATTCGAAATATCGGGTGACTTCTTTAGGGTACAGTTTAGGAAAACGGCCAACAAATTTGAGAAATCAGTTTCGTTTTCCTCGTTCCATTTTTTTTGAATGGTGTTTAGTTGCATTTTCATAGTGTATAGAATTTATTAGATTTTTATAATAACCCGGAACGGGTCCATATAAGTTAAGATAAGAAATTATAAACGGTCGATCGGATGAAGGAAAGGGATATCCTCGGTGATCAATATAAAAAATTGGTTCAAAAACTATTCCTATGGGCGGTATGGTCAGGATAAAGCTGGATAACTTTGAACTTTCTAAGGTTAGTATTCCTTATAAACTACATACTGAACGATAGATGAAAACACATATACTTCATATAGCAGATCAAAAAAATATTCCCTCCACTTCCTTGCATCTGAATTCCACTATTTCTTTTACCAAGATTATCCAGGAAATTCGCAAACGGGTAAATCCGCAGGGTGCTGCCGATATGGACCCTTTAATGATGCGGTTGAAGCAATTGACAGACGAGCCTCGATTTGTGCAGCCCATGACCCTGGAAGAAACCGGAGAATTTCCTCTTCAAATGGCTCATATTTATCGGATGTTGGTGCCTGGTCTGGCTCGGGAGGAAGACAATCTCATAGCATTTTGTCCCCCTTTGGAACCTACGGTGTTCTATGGTACCGACGCATTTTACGATTTGATGATGGATAAAAGCTTTGAAAGGCTCAATTGTCAAGTCATAGAGGACTGTTCGACCCTGTCCAAAGATTATGTCCGACTGGTATATTCGGTGATCTTAGAGAAACTGTATGGGTTTCCGCCTATTCCACAGGCGTTGCAAACAATTTCGATCATCGATGAGTGTACTGGCTTACCCAGGTACTACCGAGTCAATATTGATAATTCTTATGTCGACGTTTCGCCAATAGGGGAATTGCCGCTTTTTAATTTGGAACGCCTTCGCAAGGGATGGCAGGAGAAATTGGATCCATCGGTGATTTTAGAGGTGCTCCCCTTGTCTCTGTTTACCTTCGATGGCTTTTCTATTTTATCACTTACCGATATTACCATCGACTATGCCCAAGAAGAACTTAAGAATATACTCATCAATAGGGATAGGGGCAATGCAGAAGCCCAATATCATCAAATAACTGGTTCTTTACGAACTTTGGTAGGGTCTCCCCATATCGAGTTCGACCTTATTCCGCTAATACGGGTCAATAACCGGCTGATTATCAACCCATCGACCATAAGGACCAGTCCCATTCACCATCGATTAGTGGAGGCGGGGTACCCCGAAAATAAGCTACAAGAACTGGGAGAAGAATATTTTGACCATCCCGAACTACTATTTATGCCCACTATGCAAGTGGACGATAGCAGTCCGGAGTATCTGCAAATATTTAAATCGGTAGGAGTCAATTCCTTTGCTTTAATGCCTGTTTATTGCAGTAGGGAACTAGTGGGGATACTGAATATCTACGCTAATAAAGATGGAGAGGTAAACGAAGCCGTGATGGCCAAATTGGACTTGATAATGCCTTTGGCCGAACAAATTCTTCAGAAGGATATCTTAGCCTTTAACCGCCGCCTCGATGAGGTGATCAAGGACGAATTCACCTCCTTACAGGATTCGGTAGAATGGAAGTTTAAAGAAGTGGCCTGGGACTTTCTGAAACATGAGGGAGAACCCCAAGAGCCTGGAAAAAAACGACTTCAAAAAATAAACTTTAAGGATGTGTTTCCTCTTTATGGGGCTATAGATATTCGGAACTCTACACTGGAGAGAGGGGATGCGCTTCAGGCAGACTTGGAAATTCAGTTTGCAGCGCTCATTAACACCCTCACCCTGATTGGTAAAAGGGCAGGGTTTGGACTAGCGGAAACGATGCTCTATAATGCCAGGAATTTTATCGAAAAGATCAGGAATAACCGATCGGATAGCGATGAAGTACAGCTTCAATATTTTTTGGAGTCGGAACTGCATCCATTTTTAAGGCATTTTGAAAGTAAGGGCCAGGCCGACCAGCCACAGGATGAAATAGCTATCGCCATAGCCGATTATTTCGCTAGGATAGACGAGCAAAAGGGTGCAGCCTTCGCCAACAGAAGGGCACTCGAGGCGTCGATGGGGATGGTCAATACGGCCATTAACCAATACCTGGACCTGGTCAAAATAGAAGTTCAGCAGACTTATCCCATTTATTTTGAGAAATTCAGAACTGATGGGGTTGAGTACGATATTTATATAGGCCAATCGATAGCCCCAGAAAGGCCTTATAGCCCCCTATATCTTAAAAATATTCGGTTTTGGCAGTTGTCGTCTATGGCCGCTATCGGTAAGATGACCCACCATTTGGTGCCTTCAATGGAGAAGCCTCTGCATACTACTCAGTTGATCTTTATTCATTCGGGAAGTATCGACATCGCCTTTCGAGACGATGAACGACGTTTCGATGTGGAGGGAGGTTATAATATCCGATATCAGGTCATAAAGAAACGAATAGACAAGGTGCATATCCTACAGACGGGTGAGCGACTTACCCAACCAGGAAAAATAGCCTTGGTATATTTTAATGAAGATATATTAAAGGAATACTTGGCCTATATTAGTACTTTACAAAACCAGAATATTCTCTTAAATGATCTTGAACTATTGGAGTTGGAAGAATTACAAGGGGTAAATGGGCTGAAAGCTTTACGGGTCGGTATTAATTTTGAGCAATAAATGATGCATAGCGCTATGGAGTATACTACAGTTTTGGATAGGTTACAAACCTATGTGGTCAGTCTATTTGAGGGGGTCTCCCTGTCGCATCTAGAGTACCATAATCTCTCGCATACCCAGGCGGTGGTAGCCAGTGTGCATAAAATGGCTGTCAAATTTAATCTGAATGAAAGAGACACCTTTATCGTAAAGGCGGCGGCATGGTTTCATGATACGGGTTATGTGAATGGGGGAGTGGACGCTCACGAGGAAAGAGGGGCTCAATTGGCCACCGATTTCCTCCAGGGACACCAAGTAGACGCCCCCACCATCGATGATATAGCAGGATGTATTCTTGCGACAAAACTTCCACAGACACCGCAAAACCTGCTACAACAAATCGTTTGCGATGCCGATTTGTACCATTTCGGCACCACCGATTTTTTTGATAATAATAAAAAGATGCGGAAGGAGGCCGAGTCGAGGTTAGGCCGGAAAATATCCAAAACGGAGTGGAATGCCAGTACGATTCAATTATTGAACTCCCACTCTTTTAAAACGGATCTGTGTCAAAAATTGCTGGGTCAGCAAAAGTTGATAAACTTGAATAAATTGAAGGAAAAAGAGACCAGCCTTCCTGTAGAACCTACAGCGGCCCCAAAGAAAAATAAGAAGGCCGACAAACCGGAAAGAGGGGTAGAGACCATGTTTAGGGTTACCTCTAGCAATCATCAACGCCTGAGTGATATGGCAGACAATAAGGCACATATCATGATCACCACCACCTCTATCATTATCTCGGTGTTGTTAGGCGTATTATTTCGGATGATAGAGGAGACCCCCCATCTGATTCTCCCTACTTCTATATTATTGGTAGTGTGTGTGATCACGATGGTGTTTTGTATTTTGGCCACCCGTCCCAAAATACCGGATGGTATCTTTACCCAGGAGTCTGTAGAGAACAAGGCGGTCAATTTATTGTTTTTTGGAAACTTCTATCGTATGCCCTACGATGCCTATTATAATGGGATGCAAGAGGTGATGAACGATAAGGAGTTCTTGTATGCCAACCTTATTAAAGACGTATATTCTCAGGGAGTTGTCCTTGGGCGAAAATACCGGTTGCTACGATTGGCTTATAATATTTTTATGTTTGGTATAGTTGTTTCCGTGATTTGTTTTGTTGTTGCCGCATATATGGCCCAGAGGTCCACGTTTTAGTTTTAGCTTCATGAATTATCCTCATATCTTGTTTGCCAAGCTACTCAATTTGGGAGTGGCGATCATCGCTCTTTCTGTTTGTATTTGTAGTTGCGGGGTGGGGCAAAGGCAGGCCAGCCAACCGATAAACCCTTACGACCTAGAGTCCCCTGCCAAGTCGCTATTACCGAATATCCTTACTGAGATATCGGGAATAACCTTTTCAAGTGAGCATACCGATACCCTGCTGGCTGTCCAGGATGAGTTGGGATTGCTATTCCATGTTTCTCCTGAAGGGAGCCTTCTCGCACAAAGTGTCTTTGGTAAAAAGGGAGATTATGAAGGGGTAGCCCTATTGAACCACCGTATTTTCGTGCTACGCTCGGATGGTACTATCTTTTTATTAGGGGTGCCAAGGGGCAAGCCCTCTTCGACAGAAATTATTGAAGGGCTCCTCCCTAAGGGAGAGTACGAAGGAATTTGTGGAGATAGTCTGACGAATACACTTACTGTTTTATGTAAAAACTGCAAGGTCGATAAGGGGGCGGAACAGGTGACGGCCTATACCATACCCGTAGATTTTTCTGATGGGATCGTTCAGATTTCCCAGCCCATTTCCCAGAAGATAGACCTCCACGTTCCGGCTTCTGAGAAGCGGTGGTTTAATAAACCTTTTCAGCCATCGGCCATCGCACGGCATCCCGTTTCGGGGGAGTGGTATATGGTGTCATCCATCAATTTGTCGCTGGTTGTGGCCGACTCAAATTGGATCATACGGCAGGTATATCCGCTCAAAAGGTCTGTTTTTAACCAGCCCGAAGGCCTTGCATTCGATAAGGTTGGCAACCTATATATCTCTAATGAGGGGGATAAGAAGAGGAAAGGGAATATACTGATGTTTGAGCAAAATAACATGGAGCAATAACCTATGGGTTGTGGTGTAGCGTAGACCGAAAAAGGCGGACTGACCGTTAAACCCCTCCTGATTTTTGAATAGTTATGAAAAATAATAGTTTAAAGAAAAAGAATCCTTTTGTACGTTGCATGTACTGGCTATTGGTAGCCAGCGGATTGTCGGCCTGTGCAGGGTATAAAACGCAATATTCTCCATTAGGTAGTCAATGGGCCGAAGAACAGCCCGATTCGAGTACCATCACCCATACCATGTATCTGATTGGCGATGCCGGTAACGACTCACCAGACGACCAAGCCCCCGTGCTGACCTATCTGAAAGGTAAGCTTGCAACGGAGTCTGCCAATAGTTCTATTCTCTTTTTGGGCGACAATATTTACCCAAGCGGGATGCCCCCTGAAGAAGATTCTCTGAACCGTTCTATTGCAGAGTACCGATTAACCTCTCAGCTCGAAATACTGGATGAGTTTAAGGGGCGTCCGGTTTTTATACCTGGCAACCACGACTGGCGTGGATGGGGAGGGAAGGGGCTGGCCCGACAACAGAAGTTCGTTCAGAAATATATTAACAAGCATAGAGGGGTCAAAGACAAAGACGACTATGAGGATTATTTCCTGCCTTTGGATGGTTGTTCGGGGCCAGAGGTGATAGAACTCAATGACGATGTGGTGGTCGTTGTGGTCGATTCCCAATGGTGGCTAATGGACTGGGATAAGGAGCCCAAAATGAACGACGGTTGTGAAATAAAAAATAGGGAGCATTTTAAGTTTGTCTTTGAGAATGTGATCCGCAAGTATCGTTCAAAAAAAGTGGTGATCGCCATGCACCACCCGCCCTATACCTACGGCCCCCATGGTGGCCGATTTACCTGGAAGCAACACCTATTCCCACTCACCGAAATGAAACCCAACTTGTATATCCCCCTTCCGGGGTTGGGTTCCTTGAGTGCCCTGTTTCGAGGTACCATAGGATCGAGGCAAGATATGGCCAATAAGCGCTATAAGGATCTGCGTAGAGCACTTTTTGCGGGAGCCAATAAGAATGGTAGCTTTATATTTGCCAGTGGTCATGAACATGGGTTGCAGTTTATTCAGGACGAAAATCATAGCTTTATAGTCAGTGGGAGCGGGTCGAAGAAGAGTCCCGTAGGAATGGGCAAAGGCTCTCAGTTTGCCTCTACTGAGCCGGGCTTTAGCACCATTCAATATTATGAGAATGGACAAGTATGGACCAACTTTTATGCCGTTTCTCCCGACGGATTACAAGCGAAGGTTATTTTCAGGAAAAGGCTCAAAGATAAGGTGCAGCCGGAGCCAGAAATGGGACTCAATGCCCCAGCTGTTCCCGCTTTAGCCAAGGATAGCGTCGATCACTTCGTGACCATGCATCAGGCAGCTAAAACAGGGGGGCTTCATGGCTTTCTCTTTGGGGAACACCACCGCAACCTCTACCAACAGCCATATACCTTTCGAGTGATGGACCTTTCCCAGGAAAGGGGGGGACTTACCCCCGTCAAACTGGGGGGAGGTAACCAGACCAACTCGCTCAGGCTCGAGGCGGCCGATGGCAAAGAATATGTGTTGCGAGGATTGGCCAAAGACGTTTCCCGTTTTATTCCCTTTCCTTTCAACAAGATGACGGCCGCCAAATATGTGGTAGAAGATAATTTCCTTTCTACCAACCCATTTGCCCCTTTGTCTATGCCGGTCCTGGCCGACGCCATAGAAGTATATCATACCAATCCACAGCTGGTTTTCGTTCCGGAACAGCCCGCCTTGTCCGACTATAATGGTATTGTAGGGGGTACCATGAATTTGTATGAGGAAAGACCCAAGGGAAAGCACTGGAAGGATGCCGCATTTTTTGGTAACCCCCACAAAATCGTAGGAACTGCCGATGTGGTGGAGGAGATCCTAGACGACCCCGATAGCCGGGTCGATGAAGCATGGATGTTGCGAACGAGGATGCTGGATTTTTTGGTAGGGGACTGGGACCGGCACGATGACCAATGGGCCTGGGCTTCCATCGATCAGTCAAAAGGTAGAACCTTGTTCAGGCCTATCCCCAAAGACAGGGATCAGGCCTTTTCTTTGTACGATGGGCTCGTGACCGGCCTCGCTAGGTTTACTCAGCCTTTTTTGAGGCAACTACAAAGCTTTGGCCCGGAAGTTAAAAATGTAAAATGGAGTACCTGGAGTGCCAGGCTGGTGGACCGTACCTTCCTCAATGGCCTTTCATGGGCCGAATGGCAACAGCAGGCGTTTTTTATTCAGGCGAAGCTCACCGACGAGGTGATCGACTCCGCGTTTGATTCGTGGCCCCCTGAGGCACGACGCCTGGCTAGCCCAGCCATCGCTCAAAATATCAAGTCGCGTCGGGATCGGTTAATGGACATCGCCCGGCAGCACTATGCTATCGTTAGCGAGTCGGTGGATGTAATTGGGACCAATAAAGAGGAATATTTTGAAGTAGATCGTATCAACGACCAACAGTTGAGGGTGAGGATTTACGATCTGTCGAAGAAAGGGAAATTAAAAAATAAAAGATACGATAGGACCTTCGATCAGGATATTACCCGATCGGTGCAGATCTATGGGGTCGGTGATGACGATACCTTCGTATTGCTCGGAGAAGGAACCCCTTCTATAAAAGTTCGTTGGATTGGAGGATTGGGTAAGGATCGCTTTATCGATGAAACTAAGGACTCCCCAATCGGCAAAAAGATATGGGTATATGACGATCTGAGGAATAATAAATTTCAAAAGAGCCCCCACTTTAAGGACTTACGGACGAGTCAATATCGGTATAACATTTACGATCGGCGCAGTGCCGACAGTAATTACGATATTTTGATGCCCATTCCAGTCGTTGGTTATAACCCCGACGACGGCCTGCTACTGGGTGGTGGCCTGAGCTATACCCGATATGGGTTTAAAAAAGCACCTTATGCTTCATTTCAGAAGGCTAGCCTACGTTATGCTTTCGGTACCAAATCTATTATACTCGACTACACCGGGGACTTTCTGAATACTTTCGGCCAGTGGGATTTTTATCTGGATGGACATCTCCATGGCCCTAGCTATGCCTTTAATTATGCAGGACTAGGCAATGCCTCCGTTCGTTTGCCCAAGCAGGCCAATTTTTATAGGGTACGGCAGCGAGGTGTAGCCTTGTTTCCGGCCATTAAGAAAAGATTGGGGAGTAGTGATGGGTTCTTTGCGATAGGTCCTTTTGCTGAGGCTAACAAAATAGAACAAACAGCAGGTCGCTTTATTACTTCTGGTAAGAACCAACTGGATGGTCAGATTTTCGATACCCAATATTTTGCAGGGGCCCGCGCGCTGCTCGATTACAAGAGTGTAGATAGTTATTCTATGCCTCATTCGGGAATACGGTTCAAAACGAGCCTAGACTGGACCCACGACCTACGCAATCAACGTCAATTTGCCGCTCTTAAGTCCCAGTTGGTGATTTATAAGGCGCTAGATACCAAAGAAAACTTCATACTTGCCACCAGGCTAGGTACCAACGTCAATTTTGGTAAAGGGTATACCTTCTTTCAGATGCCGACCCTCGGCGCCCGGCAAGGGCTACGAGGCTATAGGGCCGAAAGGTTTTATGGTAAAAGTAGCTATTGGCAGGAAACTGACCTTCGGGTTCGTCTCAATAGCAATTACAATCCAACCCTACCTCTCACCTATGGCCTGTTTGGTAGTTTCGATTATGGCCGGGTATGGATGGAACAGGATCGTTTAGAAAATTGGCATTACAGCTATGGCGGAGGGGTATGGTTCGCTCCAGTAGATTTGCTGACCCTGGCGGTAGGGGCCTTTATCCCGAGAGAAAAGGCTGAAGAGAGTCCAAGGATTTTATTTCAGATGGGCTTTTGGTTTTAATAGCCTCTGGGCTGAGGTATAAGCTTGGTAAGCCATAATGCCCAAAAAACCCAAGTCCGGCGACTCCCCCTTTTTTAGCTAGTGCCACCCGTTGACACGAACGGGTGGGTAGTCCATGGCCTAGGTAATTGCTCTTAATTCGATCGGCACTATTTGCGAATTAATCGCTTACCTGTCACTTGTTTATCTCCACAAAACTGGACACGCCTCCGTTGGCCGTATCAACAATTTTTGTCTTTTTTAGGTTATGATTTAGCCGTTTTCTCCTTCTTATAGTACTGATCTACTACTTGACATATCCCAACCCGATATATGAAACACCCATGCTTTTCCAAATACCTGCGCTTAGGGACTTATTTACTGGTGCTGATACCACTGTTTACCAGTGCGCAAACTAGGGATTTTGTACTTAAAGATGGTGATCGGGTCGTGTTTGTAGGAAATGGGTTATTCGAAAATGACTTGCAATTTGGCTATTTGGAGTTTGCACTCACCACGCGCTTCCCCACCAGGAATATCGTTTACCGAAATCTAGGATGGTCTGGCGATGATGTATTTGGGGCTTCCAGAAGTTATTATACCAATCCACCTACCCCTTATCAGTTACTGATTGAGCAGATCACCCAAGCGCAGCCAACGGTGGTATTTGTAGGTTATGGTGCAGCGGAGGCTCAGGAAGGCCAGGCAGGCGTCGCCAAGTTCAAAGCGGGGTATAACCAATTATTGGATGTCATCGATCAATTAGGAGCACAGGCTATCTTGCTATCGCCCATTCCAGTTTTAACTGCCGATGCTGAACAACGCAATCGTGATTTGCAGCTATATGGTAACCTGATCGCCACAGTGGCCAAAGAGCGTAATAAGCGATTTATTGATCTATTCGATCCTATTCTCAAATACGATACGTACCAGCTGTTGATGGACGACGGCTATCAATTGAATGAAGCCGGTTATTACTTTTTAAGTCAAGTCGTTGAAACTGGGCTTGGCTTTCCGGACAGGCGACGGGCCATTCAGGTGAAGTATTCCAAAAATGGAAGCAGCGTTTCGGCGCCTGCAGAGGTGCTCGCTTCCGTAACCGACCATGCGCTCATGGCTTTTAGAATAAACGACCCATTATTGCCCTTCCCCCTACCTGCCAAGCATCCAGAATTGTTTGAGGACCGAAATTCTATGACCATTACCGGACTAAAGAAAGGCTTTTATAAGCTCGTCGATGGGAATAAATTGATACAGTCGGGTTCTAAGAAGGCCTGGGCGCAAGGTCTACCTGTTACTCAAGGCAGTTCTTTTGACCAGTCCAATCGATTGATAAAATTGATTATGAAAAAGAATGAATTGTTTTTTTACCAATATCGGCCCTTGAACCGTACCTATATTGTCGGATTTCGGTCCTATGAGCAAGGTAAGCATACCCAGGAGCTGGACGAAATGAATGTTACGATCAAATGGCTGGAAACACAAATTATGCTCAATAGCCAGCCCAAGCCTGCCATTTACGAGTTGCGTGCAGCAGAATAAGTACGTCTTAGCTAACTGTCGCTCCAGATTCAATAATACACGAAATTATTAAAGTATATCCAATGAAATCGATTCCAACTTGTCATAAGCTGTTGTGGAGTATGGCCCTATTGCCATTTTTACTTTTCATGACCTCCTCCGCAGAAATTACCGAGCGGAATAATGATCCCGATCCACAACGGGAATTGGAATCGTTTCGAGTGGCCGAAGGCATGGAGGTTACCCTCTTTGCCTCAGAACCCATGGTAACCAAGCCCATTCAGATGAACTGGGATGCCGATGGCCGACTCTGGGTGGTGAGCAGCACGGCCTATCCAAACCTGAAAACAGGAGAGGAAGCCAACGACAAGATTTACGTTTTGGAAGATACCGATAACGATGGTAAAGCGGACAAATCCACCATTTTTGCGGAAGGACTACTCACCCCCACGGGTATATTGCCGGGTGATGGAGGGGTATATGTAGCTAATTCTACTGAAATTCTGTTTTTGAAAGATACCGATGGCGATGGAAAGGCTGACTTTAAAAAGCGGATACTGAATGGATTTGGCGTGGCCGATGTACATCATCTGATCCATACTTTTCGCTGGGGACCCGAGGGACTTTTATACTTCAATCAATCCATTTATACGTATAGCCATGTAGAGACGCCATTTGGAGTAATACGTTTGGAAGGTGGCGGCGTATGGCAACTGGATCCCAAAACACTGAAATTGGATATCTATGCGAGGGGTTTGATTAACCCTTGGGGTTTGCGTTTTGATGATTGGGGACAATCGTTTTTGACGGATGGAGCCGGTGGACAAGGTATAAACTATGCCTTCCCTGGTGCCACATTTGTAACTGCCCCCGGAGCCGAGAGAACGATACGCGGGCTCAATCCGGGCCAGCCCAAGCATAGCGGCTTAGAAATTGTTTCCAGCAGACATTTGCCTGACTCCTGGCAGGGCACTTTATTGGCCAATGATTTCAGAGCCAATAGGATTAACCGCTTTGTATTGGAAGAGCAAGGAAGTGGTTACGCTTCCCGCCAGGTGGATGATGTAATGTGGACGGATGATGTCGCTTTTCGCCCGGTTGATATCAATGTGGGGCCCGATGGTGCTATATATGTGGCCGATTGGTATAACCCGATCATTCAGCATGGAGAGGTGGATTTTAATGACCCCCGCCGCGACCAGAAGCATGGTAGGATCTGGAGAATTACGGCCAAAAAACGGCCCCTGTTACAAAAAGTAGCCCTTTCGAAAGCACCTGTAACAGCCTTATTGGACGCATTGAAATCCCCGGAAGAACTCACCCGTGCAAATGCCCGTCAGGTACTCAAAGAACGTGGACCAAAACTGGTACTGCCAGCCTTGGAGAAGTGGGTAGCCGATTTGGATAAAAATGATCATTCCTATGCACAACGAAAATTGGAAGCATTATGGGTGTACCAAGCGCTAAAAACGGTAAATGAACCGCTCCTATTGGAATTGCTGAATTCCCAAAATCACCATGCTCGTGCTGCTGCCCTGCGTGCATTGGGGTTTTGGTACGACAATATAAAAAATACAGCGGAGTTATTGTCAAAAGCGAGCAAAGACGTTCATCCACAGGTTCGCTTAGAAGCTGTAATTGCCTTAGGTAAGCTAAATACGGTTGACGCTGCCAAAACAGCACTTGCTGTTTTGGATTTTCAGATGGACGAATTTTTGGATTTCGCCCTCTGGCAAACCATGCAAGAGCTGGCACCCGTTTGGACGAAGCGAATTACCGCCGAACCTGGGTTTTTTGGTGATACTAAAAAAACGGTCTTTGCACTTAAATCGGTCAATTCGGCCAGTGCAGTTGCACAATTAATGAGCCTGTACCAAAAAAATGAAATTCCAGAACCCTATGAAAGTGATGTGTTAAACTCCATTGCACGAAACGGAACGGGGCGGGATTTGGATTTGCTGTTAGAGATAGCTACAAAAAAATCGGGTACCAGCACTGGTCAGCAATTGGCCGCCCTGGAAGATGCCTACACCCGACGCAAGGAAAAACCAACCAATGATTTGGTGAGGATTATGCCATTTACCACCAGCGGGGATCCTAAAGTGGCCCAAAGTGCGATTAGACTGGCAGGGTATTGGAAGCTTGAAAATCAGTTAGATGCTATTTTAAAATTAACCAATAGTGGTGACGTTGGGGTTCAGAAGGCCGCACTTTTTTCAGCTGCTTTGATGAATCCGCAGAAAGCACAAAGCCAATTCTCTGAAATTCTTGATGGGAAATATCCAGATGCATTGAAGTTATTGGTTGCTGGTCAAATGACCTCCATCCATGTTACGGCTGCTGCGGATAGGACCGTCAAATTATTGAATGAGCTACCCGCAAACGTCGATATTTCAGAGGTACTCCAAGCGTTTTTTAGAACCAAAGGTGGTATAGCTGCCCTTGGACAAGCCATTGCCACTACCAAAATCCCTCAACCGATGGCGATGTTCGCCAGGAAAGAGGTGCAACAGAAAGTACGGGGCAACCGCCAAACCGATGAAGACGTAGTCCAGTTAAAGAAGGCTTTGGAGCAATCGGGCGGTAGTTTGCCAGTAGAACGTATGCCTCAGGAATTAAGTGATTCGGAAATTGCCAAAATTGCCGGTGAAGCAAAAACAACTGCAGATCCAGTAAAAGGAGAGCTTTTATTCCGACAAACGAACTGTTATACCTGCCATGCCCTGGGTGGTGCCGGCGGATTAATCGGCCCTGACCTGAGTAGCCTGGGCACTAGTTCGCCTGCCGAAACCATTATTAAATCTATCCTTTACCCGGCTGTTTCTATCAAAGAGGGTTACGAGTTACAGCGCATCGTAAAAACGGATGGTAGTGAGTTGATGGGCTATTTGGTGAGTAGTGGAAATACTGAAATTGTGATGCGTGATGTGACGGGAATGGAACAAAATGTGGCCAAAAACCAAATTTCAAAAATAGAAAAAATACCCGGTTCATTGATGCCTCCTGGCTTGACTGCCTCACTGGACAAACAAGAATTTATTGACCTGATCGGATTTCTCTCGAGACTAGGGGAGTCTGGAAAATATCGAGTGCCGAATACCCGCTATGTACGTAGATGGGAGGGAATAACTAACGGAGAAAAAAATGCAACCGGCCTGGATAATTTGATCATGCACACGGCTACGCAAACCGGCATACCTATCTATAGTACCGTTTCTGGTGGAATTCCATTATCTGAACTTTCAGCTATAAAGGTTGGTAAGGATAAATTATATAGTTTAGTTCGGTTTGACGTAGAAGTGCTTAGTAAAGGAATAGTTCAAATTGAGCTCAATACAGGCCGTGGTGTGCTTGCTTGGATAGGTACGAAATCTCAAAAAATTGCCGGCCAGGGAATCAGCGCAGAACTGCCAATTGGTAAGCATCAGATCACCCTGGTCATCGACCGCGGCACAGTAGAAGCTTCGGAAATAACGGCCCAACTCAACGATAAAAGTACGGCACAAACGAGGTTGGTGATGGGGAGGTAATCATCGCGAATAACTGGAGGATCCTGCTAAGCTGGTACAAGTATATGCATACCCTAACCCAGCCAACGATTTTCTGCTATTGGAGTTTGGTCATGCGGCTCTTCGGCAGGTCGTTTTGTATTACGTATTTGGTATTGCACTCTAACAGGTGAATACCTCTCAGGAGAAAGATGGTATAGATATTCGAGATACAGTTCCCGGAACATACCTTGTCAGTATTAAAGAGGGAGAAAATTCCAAAACACTCCGTATTGTCTCAGGATATGCCTTTCGACAAGGCAGCAAACAATCTTTCGGTTTCTAGGCGGGTGTCGGGCATGAGGTTGATATTAACGTTATTCCCCATCTGTAGGTTGAACCCCCGCGATTCAGGGGAACCGGTCCCCATGAGACTATGGCCTCCGAGTATCTCCAGATACAAGACTGGCACCCAATCATTCAATTGGGTGCCAGTCTTGTAGCCTCAGCAGCATGGTAAACCGACTGAGGGGGTTGCTAAATCACTCGCTTAGTAGGCGTCTTTATATAAGCCAAAACCACTGATGGCCACCGCTACCGGCGACTTGGTGATGCGTAGTCTTACTTTTTGGGTGGTTACGGGAGCTTCTAGTTTTATGAGCCGCTTGGCGCCAACGCTGGTGGCCGATGCCACTTCCTGCCACTGCTGGCCATCCCAGGCGTCTACTGCAAACGCTTCGATACGCTGGCCCAACTGGATATACTCCTCCAGGGATATGATATCGAAGGTTACGGGTTTGCTCATTTCGACTATGGCATTTGGGGTGACAAAGTCGTCGTCAGTAGCCCAATAGGTGTCAGGGTTTCCGTCTAAGATATTTTTGGCAGAATAAATGGAATTGTATCCCCGGACATTTTCGGCCCGAATAGGCATTTTTGCGGCCAAATTAAGGGCGAAAGTTTTGGCGATCCGGTCTCCAAATTGCTTAAGAGCCTGCACATCGTCCTCATGCAGTTGTCCACGAGTATCGGGAGCCAAGCCTAAGTCTAATGCGGCTCCACGGCCTACGCTCTTCATATACAGTTCAAATAGGCGCTCAGGGCTTTTAGGTTTTTCATTTTCATGGTAAAACCAGCCTTTCCGTAAGGGTACGTCGCATTCGGCAGGTATCCACAGTTTACCATGCCGTGTGCCTCCCGGGTTTTCGGTGGCGTTAGCCTGGCCTGGCACGGCTTCATGCTTACCTACTGGTGGCACGGGTGTAAAAGTGGCCCAAGAGGTCTCGTTGACGGAACCGTCTTCGTTACCCGCCCAGCGGACGTCCCAGCCTACATCACTAAAAATATTGGCGCTGGGTTGCAGCTTGCGGGTGATATTGCCCCAGGTATTGGACCAGTCGTAATATACGGTGTTGTCGATAGATCGCTTCTCTTTGGCTCCTCCATAGTATCCGTCTCCACCCATGGCACCGTCGTGCCACGACATAAACAGCTCCCCATAGTTGGTATAGAGCTCAGTTAACTGGGCTCTATAGGTTTGCAGATATTCCGGTGAGCCATATTGAGCATTATTACGATCCCAAGGGGAGCAGTAAACGCCAAATTTAAGTCCATGCTTGCGTGCTGCATCGGCTACCTCACGCACCAAATCGCCTTTGCCGTTTCTAAAGGGGCTTTTGCTGATATTGTATTCGGTAGTTTTGGTAGGCCACAGCGCAAAGCCATCGTGGTGCTTAGATACCAATACGATACCACGCAGGCCTCCTGCTTTGGCGGCCAGTACGATCTGTTCGGCATTGAAATCGGAAGGGTTAAAGGTTTTTGGCTCGGCATCACCATAGCCCCATTCCTTATTTTCGAAGGTAGTAGGGGTGAAGTGAATCAGTCCATAGACCTCCGTTTTGTGCCACTCCAGCTGCCTGGGAGCGGGTAGGGCACCATAGGGCTTTGGGGGTGTTTGGGCTAGTACCGCCGAAGAGGCTACCAGATACAGTCCTAATAATGATTTACGCATATAATGATATTTTTTCTTAAAGAGGTTAGGTGACTATTCGATGATGAATAAATAGGCAGGCTGTTCGCCAATGCTATCGACGAGTTTGTCGGAGAGCTGTAGCACTCCATCTCTATGTTTTAAAGACGTTGAACCCTTGGCGATACTTATTTTTTGTTTCGAATTTAGTGTTAATCCCTCTATTTTCAATTGTTTGGGAAGCTTTTCTCCCTTGTCTGCCAGATAAAACGCGTAAGTAGTCTGCTCTTTCTGGGTGAAAGCCCACTTGCCCTGACGGTAGGGAGCTTTGGGTTTTGTACCGTAAATACCCTGACCATTGTCTTTCATCCATAGGCCTATTTCTTCTAAACGGTCATAGGCGACTTGGGGCCAAGTACCGTCGGGACCAGGACCAATATTGAGCAACAGGTTTCCCCCTTTTGAAACGATCTCCAGCAGGGTATGTACCAGCTGATGGGTGCTTTTCATGGGGTCGTTGGGTACATAGGACCAGGAGTTGCCCATGGTCATGCACGATTCCCAAGGGATAGGCATATAATGATCTGGGACCTGCTGTTCGGGAGTGACATAATTCTCGTAAGCCCCCGTTACGGTACGGTCTACTACCAGCAACCCCGGTTGCTTTTGCCGTGCAAGCTTGGCAATGCGGGCCATATCGATGTCCTGGTCGTAGGGGATCGATTTTTGCCAGCTAATATTGGGGTCTATCGAGCTAAAGGGGCGTACCCAGCCCCCATCGAGCCATAGGATGTCTATCTGCCCATAGTCAGTCATCAACTCCTGAATTTGGTTGTTGGTAAAATCCTTAAACTCCTGCCATTTTTCGGGATATTTCTTTGGGTCGTAGCTCACATTCCGGTCCTTAGGAGGGAAATAGGGCCACCAATACGACGGGGTGTTCCAGTCGGGTTTAGAAAAGTAAGTGCCGGTCATAAACCCTTCTTTTCTAAATGCCGACAAGATTTCTTTGGTGACATTGCTTTTAGGGTTTTTTCCGAAGGGGGTATTGGTGATTTTATAGTCGGTATATTTGGAGTCGAACATGGCGAAGCCGTCATGATGCTTGGTGGTAAACACCAAATATTTCATCCCCGCATTTTTGGCGGCAACGGCCCATTTCTCAGGATCGAACTGAACCGGGTTAAAGGAGTCGGCAATCCCCTCATACGCCTTTTTGTATTCGTACCAATTATGCGCATGAGGGCCGCGGCGCTCGCACCAGCCCTCATCTTCGGGGCATAACGACCAGGACTCTACGATTCCCCATTGGCTATAAGTGCCCCAATGCATCATGAGCCCGAACTTTACGTCTTGCCATTGGGCCAATTTGGCCTGCACCAAAGGGTCGGTAGGAGGGACGTATTTGGAGTGGTCTTGCTCGGCGTGTTGCTGTGCCGATACCCATAGCCCGTTGGCCATGGAACAAAGCAAAAAGGCTAAAGTTTTAATTTTCATCATTATCAATCGATCAGTTTCTAGGCAAAATGGCTTTTAGCGTTTATTACTTTGGGTTTACCCCCTTTTTCAGTTACGGTATAGTTAAATCCTTTTAATATGGAGTATGCACCTATTTCTCCTTTTTTATTGATGGCGATAAACCCTACCTGAAAAGTCTTTGCTCGTTCGGGGTTGGGTTTTACAATGCGTTCTATCGCTTTTTTGCAAGCCTGCTCTGGCGAAAGACCCGATCGCATAAATTCGACCACCAAGTGTGTTCCACATACACGGATCACCTCTTCTCCTTGCCCCGATGAGGTTGCAGCGCCTATTTCGTTGTCTACAAACAATCCTGCCCCTATGATGGGGGAGTCGCCTACACGTCCGCGCATCTTAAAGCCCATTCCACTGGTCGTGCACATTCCCGACACATCGCCATTGGCGTCTAAGGCCAGGGTTCCCATGGTGTCGTGGTTAAAAGAGCCATCATCTAAGCGAGCGGGAGCAAATGGTCCGTTCCCCTTGTTTTGTTGCAGCTCTATATTTATCACAGGCTTATATTCAGCCTTTTCTAGCCACTGATCATAGGTGGCCTTAGCAGAAGGGGACAATGCTGCGGATTCTAGTTTAAAACCATTTGCAAGCGCAAACTGCTGGGCCCCTTCACCAGCCAAAAATACGTGAGGGGTGGTCTCCATAAGCTTGCGGGCCACTGATATAGGGTGTTTGATACGCTCCATAAAGGCTACCGAGCCACAGTTAGACTTTTCGTCCATGATGCTGGCGTCCAGCGTTACATGCCCATCTCGGTCTGGGTTTCCTCCCAAGCCTACGCAGCAGTTGATGTCGTTCTCGATGGCGATAGCGGCTTGTTCCACAGCATCCAATGCCCTGCCGCCTTTTTCGAGTATGGGCCAAGCGGCTCCATTGGCGATCTGCCCGCTGTCCCAGGTAGAAATTACCACGGGCTTATTGACAGCCTTAGGGATTTGTAAGAAATTGGCCTGCGAAAAAGGGAGGGCCAGGGCCGATAGACGAAGAAAAGAACGGCGGTTGCGTTTCATGATCATATAGGTTAGTGGGTTAATTTAATACGTTGCTAAGTTTGAACACCCATGCCGACTGACAGGGGAGGTTGTTGGGCGTAACGGTAGGCAATTTTATCTCAAGACTACCTTGCTTATACCGGCTGCTAATGGGGGCTTTAAGACCCAGTAGCGCTAGGGCCGCGGGTTTATTTATATTTTTAACGACCAATTTTTCGGGCCAAGTCGTACAGTGCACATAAAGATCTTTTCCTTTTCGAGTATAAAACACCGTACTATCGGAACTAGCAGGAGCCTCTTTCCATGCCTCGGTTTCGTAGATGGCCTCCCCGTTTACCTCTAGCCATTTACCGATTTCCTGGAGGCGCTGTTGCATGATGACGGGTATGCGGCCATCGGCCGTGGGGCCTATATTGAGCAGAAAGTTCCCGCCTTTGGCGACGATCTGGATAAGGGTATGGATGAGGTAGTCGCCAGTTCTGTAGTCGTTTAGGTTTTCGTTTCGATTATAGCCAAACGACTCGCCAATGCCTCGGCACTCTTCCCAAGGCCGGTCGGACGAAACCGTCCCCGACCCATATTCTGTAGTGTTAAAACTCCCGTGAAGTCCTTTGGTATCGTTACCCCAGCGGTCGTTGACGACGATGTTTTCGTTTACTGCCTCGTTATTATAAAGCCAAGCGAGAAATTCCTCGCTCCGCCAGGTCTTAGCTGGGTGGTCCCATTCGCCATCTGCCCACAGCAGGTCGGGTTGGTATCGGGTTACCAAATCTTTCATCTGAGGGAGCATATGTTGGCTCACATAAGTATCGACATTGGATTGGTAGGTAGGGTTGAACCATTCGTATAATGAATAATAAAAGCCCATTTTAAGACCACTTTTTTTAATGGATTCAGAAAGGTCTCCTGCCAGGTCCCTATTGGGTCCTATGTCCATCGCATTCCAGTTCCAAGCTTGGGCGCTAGGCCATAGGGTGTAGCCCTCATGATGCTTGGAGGTTAATACCACGTACTTGGCACCCGCTTGTTTGAATAGCTCTGCCCAATCATCGGGATTAAAGAGCTCGGCCTTAAACTGGCCGGCAAAATCCTGATAGCGGCTATTGGGACCGTATACCCTGTTTTGGAAGTCGACAAACTCTTGATGGATTTTTAGGTTCGGTGCATGTAGGCGTTGCCAGTACCATTCGGCATAGCCACTTCCGAAGCCGTCGGCACCCGATTTGGTGGCCCATGCAGGTACCGAGTACAGACCCCAGTGGATAAAAATGCCAAATTTAGCCCCTTTGTACCAGGTAGGCGCCTCACGCTGGTCGAGCGATTCCCACGTGGGTTGGTATTGAGCCTGTACCTGTTGCGCCGAAATGAGTAGGAGGATAGAAGCCAAGAATGGCTGCACAAGTATGCGTAGTTTTTTCTTCAAAAGATAGTATTATTTTGGTTGGAATAGTCCTTTAAAGGCTAAGTTATTAAAAATATTTAATAACTAGGACCGCCTGATTTAATTCTTTGCCAAATATTGTTGGGTAAGAAGCTTTATTGGGCGGAGAAAGAGTCCTTTTTTTGGGAAGAAACAGGGGGACGGTACCTTTGGAAGGGGATTTTAAGTAGGTTCGCAATTTTTGCATTTTCTTGAGGATCTGGATGGGTATCGATCCCATAAATCAGGTTTTTCTGTTGCGTGTACTGAAAGGTGCCCAACAAGCGATCCCAAAAGGCGAAAATATTGCCATAGTTGGAGTCGGTAAAGGGTTGCTGGTAATGGTGGTGAATATGATGCATGTTGGGAGTGACCAGCACCCAACTCAGCAGACGATCCAAGCCACGTGGCAATACAATATTGGCGTGGTTGAACTGTGATAGCACGACCGATAGGGACTGGTAAAGAAAAACCAACCACATGGGGGCTCCCGATACGACGATGGCCAAGAGGGTGAAAACGAACCTTACCATACTTTCTCCTGGGTGGTGTCGGTTGGCGGTCGTGGTATCCACCTGTTGGTCGGCATGGTGAATAATATGAAAACGCCACAGAAATTTGACCTTATGTTGTATCCAATGCGCCAGCCACGCACCGATAAGGTCTAATACCATTAGGCCGATTAGGGCCTTTAGCCAAATGGGTAGGGGGGACAGCCAATGGATGATCCCGACGGAAGAGGAGGTGGCCCAATCACTGGTTCTTAACAATAAGAATGCCAAAGGCATATTGACGAGAATGGTGGTGAGGGTAAAGAAAAAGTTGACCCGGGCATGTTTCCACTTTTGATATTTAAATTGAAACAAAGGCCAGTTGTTTTCAATCAGCCAGAATAGCAAGATGCCCCCTATCAAGATCGCTGCCCGATGGGATGACGAAATCGTTTCGAAATAGTTGATGAAGGCATCCATGTCTAGGAAATTACCGTAATGTATTCCTTATAAATATATGTAAAATATTCATTTATAGCGAAAAATTATTAACAAAAGACTATTAATAGCAAAAGCCTCTCCATACGCACTAATGAGAGGCACAGGAGAGGCAATGGCTCTGTTCGTGTTTTTGCCGTTATTTTGGGGGCATGGTGGGGCGTACCTCTATTTTGCTCGGCAAGGTTCGGGCAGGCATTTTAATTAAATCGGAGACGATCTGTCCGATATCTTCAGGCTGAATCTTCCATGCGTCCTTGTCGGAGGGCTGTGCTATTGAGCATCATTTAGAGTAAAATGTATACTGGGTAGTTTCGGTTACCAATTTTTGGTAACTTTGCTCCTAGGTTAAAAAATAAAATGGTATGGGCAAAAACACCTCGATTTCAATAGGGCAACATTTTGATTCATTTATTCAAAATCAAATAGATACAGGTCGCTATGCATCAACTAGTGAAGTGATTCGGGCAGGGTTGCGCTTGTTAGAAGAAGAAGAGCAGAGGCTCAGGTTATTAAGGCAAGCTCTTATCGATGGAGAAGAGAGTGGCTGGGTAGAGAACTTTAATCCAACTGACTTCAAGGCTAAATTGATAAAGATTATTGAAGCTAATGAGTAAGTATAAACTTACTAAGCAGGCGGAGCATGATCTGGTAAAAATTTGGGATTACACCGTTCATGAATGGTCAGTTAATCAGGCAGAGAGATACATTGATAGCTTGGTATCCAGTTTTGAAGGGATTGCAGCAGGCAGAATAAAGGGCAAGGCAATTGATTCAGTCCGGAAGGGATATATGAAAACAATGCATGGCAAGCATTATATATTCTTCCGTTTTTCACCTGATAATATTGTTGAAATAATCAGAATTCTTCATGTCAGTATGGATATAGAAAGGTATCTATAAATGAAGTTAATAGGGTTTATTCTAACCTGCCGTTCTTGACTGCTCGAATCCTTGGACCAGTTTGTACTCCCCCCCCCACCCATGACCTATTCTCGACAGCTATTTTCTCACTGCAGACTTAATTATTTAGCCCATAGTGCTAAAACCATCACCTTATCCTTAAGTTATAAAAAACTTTAGGATGATTGTAAAAAAAATATCTAATTCAAAAAGCCCCTCCATATGCACCAGTTAGGGGCATAGGAGGGGCTTGCTGCCGTAATATAAGTTCGGATATTTATTTTGGGGGCATGGTGGGGCGTACCTCTATTTTGCTCGGCAAGGTTCGGGCAGGCATTTTAATTAAATCGGAGACGATCTGTCCGATATCTTCAGGCTGAATCTTCCATGCGTCCTTGTCGGAGGGCTGGTGGTGGTTGAATTCCGTAGCCACCGATCCGGGCATAACGGTCGATACCTTAATGCCAGCGTTTCGAACGTCCATCATCATGGCCTGAGAAAAGCCTACCACGCCAAATTTGCTGGCATTATAAGCCGTTCCACTAGGGAAGAAGTTGGTGCCTGCAAGGCTGGAAATGGTGATGAAATAACCCTGTGTTTCTGTGAGCGCGGCCAGGGAAGCTTTGGCGCTAAAGAATACGCCAGTGAGGTTAATATCGATGGTTTCTTGCCATTGTTGGGCGGTTAGCTCTTGGATGGGAGCGAAATGCCCCACTCCTGCATTGGCGATCAGATAGTCGAGGCGGCCGAAGTGTCCTATTACTGTAGCTACTGCTTGCTCCTGGGAGCTCAACTCGCGAACGTCGGAGGCAATGCCGAGGGCATAGCCGTCTTTAATGGTATTCAGCTTTGCGGCGGCTGCATCGGCTGCCGACTGGGAACGGCTGGTAATGGCTACTTTTATACCGTCTTTTATCAAGGCCTCCGCCACGCCGTATCCAATACCCTTGGATCCGCCAGTGACTAAGGCCACTTTTACAATTGATTCGGTCATTTTGAGTGTTTATTAATGAATAAATTTCGAAATACTATCCCCTCAACAGTATTCTGGAGTCGATGGTTTGCCTGTTTACGCAGAATTTTAAAATTCAGCCTCAGGCCTTAGATTTTTGTTCTATCTTAGTAAAAGTCTATTTTTGCCAAAGGTTGTGGGACTCTCAGTAGTCTACACATCCATTCTTGATCATAAAGCATAGTATCAACCCAAACGGAAGGAATGAATTTAGTTGAAAAAAAAGTAGCCTTGGTAACCGGCGCTTCAAGGGGCATCGGTCGGTCTATAGCCTTGCGCATGGCCCAGGAAGGTGCCGATGTAGCCTTTACTTATTTGTCTAGCGTCGAAAAAGGCGAAGCCTTGGTAAAGGAATTGGAGCAATTTGGAATTAAAGCCAAAGGGTATCGGTCCGATGCTTCTGACTTCCAGGCTGCCGATCAGCTGGTAACCGATGTGTTGGCGGACTTCGGTAAGCTCGACATCCTAGTCAACAATGCCGGAGTGACCCGCGACGGATTACTGATGCGAATGAGCGAAGAACAGTGGGATTCGGTAATGACCATCAATTTGAAGTCGGTCTTTAACCTTACCAAGGCCGCCATAAAGTCCATGATGCGGGCAAAAAGTGGATCTATCATCAACATCACCTCGGTGGTAGGGATCAGTGGAAATGCGGGTCAGGCCAACTATTCCGCCTCTAAAGCGGGAATTATAGGCTTTACCAAGTCGGTAGCACTGGAATTAGGATCACGTAATATACGATCCAATGCCGTGGCTCCTGGGTTTATAGAGACGGAAATGACTGATGCCATCGATACCAAAGCCGTAGAGGAGTGGAAACAATCTATTCCTATGAAGCGTGGGGGCCAGCCTGAAGACGTGGCCGATGCTTGCGTATTTTTAGCATCCGATCTGTCCAGATATATTACCGGCCAAGTGTTGCAAGTAGACGGAGGGATGTTGACCTAGCCCTGCCAACTTACACCTCTTGGGTAAGATATGGAAATTAAGTATTTTGGGAACGCAAGTTAAGGGCTTAACTTGCGTTCCTTATTATTTTAGGTATTGATAAACCCGCCCTTTAAAGGCTAATATGGTACATTCAGAACTGCTTTTTCAAACTCCTCCTTGGTTTTTGGTCCTCTGTATATTGGCTGGGGCCGCCTATGCGCTATTACTTTACAGGCCAGTAGGGCCATGGGGTGCCCGATGGAACTGGTTTTTGGCTGGAGTACGGGGTTTTTTGATCGCTTTTATTGTCTTTTTATTGCTGAATCCCTTGGTAAGGAATACCACAACCCTTACCGAAAAGGCCAAGATCGTTTTGGCTATCGACAATTCGGCCTCTATGGCTCCATATGCCCAGGAAGTTAGGGCGCTAGCTAAGTCCTTGTCCAGCCAGCTGGAGGAAAAAGACTTTGACGTTAGCTGGCAGTCATTAAACGAAAATAATGTCAACCTCGATAGCCTCCAATTTGACTTTCCTGAAACGGATCTATCGACCTTATTAGCTACTGTGAAAAGGCAGTACGAAGGGCAGCACCTGACCGATTTGGTCCTTATTTCGGACGGGATCGTTAACCGAGGCCTTTCACCCATCTATAAGCCAATGCCTTTTCGGGTCAATACCCTCGCCTTGGGCGATACTACCCCGGTGGCCGACCTTCGGGTTTCCGAAGTGGTCCATAATAAGGTGGCTTACCTAGGCAATAAGTTTCCCATTAAAGTGGAGCTCGTAGGACAAGGGCTGGAAGGGAAGCGGGCCACAGTATTATTAAAGCATGGCGGTAAAGTTCTGGAAAGCCGGTCTGTCGGTATTGATCGTAAGGAATATTATCAGGAATTAACTTTTGAGGTTACTTCTACAGAAAAGGGCGTTCAGCGCTATACGGTGTCGGTGGTGCCTGTTAGTGGCGAGTACTCCAAGGAAAATAATGATAAGGATGTCTATATCGATATTATTGATGGGCGGCAGCGGATTCTATTACTTGGTGCAGTCCCTCATCCTGACCTCAAAGCCTTAAAGGCGATATTGGAGTCCGACGATAATTATGAGGTAGTTTCACAGGTATTGTCGGTGAATGCCACCCTGCCCAAATCGGCCAAACCCTACGATCTGGTGATTTTGCATCAGATCCCCAATAACATGAATATTGGAAATCAACTTATCAGTAACTTCCGGGAAACTAATACACCCTTATTATTCGTTTTAGGAAACCAATCTAGTACCTCGGCTTTCAATACCTTGAACCAAGCACTACAGATCGTGGAGAATGGAAATCAAAAGGATTTGGTTCGAGGGAAATATAATACTTCCTTTCATCTATTAAATCTTGATGAAAAGGAGCTAGATGTGCTGGGCAAGCTTCCACCTTTGAGTGTCCCATTTGGCGATTACCAGATTCGGACTGGTGCTGAGGCTATACTGTATCAGCAAGTTGGAAGCGTGCCGACCACCAAGCCCTTGCTATTGGTACGGATGGCCGATGGGAATAAAACGGGAGTTTTGACGGGGGAAGGCCTATGGGCCTGGAGGCAAGAGGAGTTTTTGTTGACTGGTCAGCAAGAGGTAGTCGATAAGTTATTTAAAAAGTTGGTTCAGCTTTTGTCTGTCAAAGAGGATAAACGAAAATTTAGGGTGTACCCTGTCAAAAATGAGTACCTAGAAGGTGAAACGGTCGACTTTCGGACAGAAGTTTACAACCAGGTGTATGAATCCGTGTATGGGAACGATATAAAATTGGAGTTGGCCGATGGCCAGCATTCCCCTAAGTCCTACAATTACCGAGTGAGCAAGGAAATGCCGAAATATCAGATCAGTGCCTTGGATAATGGGGTTTATCGCTTTAAAGCTTCAGCGAATATCGATGGTGCAAATGAAGAAGTCACAGGTCAATTTATAATAAAAAAGCAGGATTTGGAACAAGGTAGCACCACCGCCGATTTTGGTTTGCTGCGAGAGGTGGCTCAAAATAATGGGGGGACGTTCCTTGAAAAAGAGGGGATAGCGTCTTTTGTTGAGAACTTGCAAGCAAATAGGCCTGCCGATAGGCTGGATGTTGCCGAACGGCTGCAGGGGATCATTCATTACTGGTGGATAGCCCTGTTGATTATCTTACTGATGACCATGGAATGGGGTTTGAGGAAGTACTTGGGCGCTTATTAAATGAGATTCTAAAGGTTGTATGCCTTATAAACATATGGCCAAAATATAATGGTAGGTAGAAGGGTTTTTATAATTTTCTTTATTTTATTGTCAATGGTGGCGAAGCAAGGCTGGGCCCAGTCCGATTCGCTACAGGTCGACACCACTGAGCAGCGGCCCAATTACCGAAGGTTAAGGGCCATTTTTGCCGGGCAATCCATCTTGTATGCGGGCACGCTAGTAGGGCTTAGTAAGGCCTGGTATAAGAACGACCCCACCCATTTTAAAATCAAGGATGACACTTATGAGTGGTTACAAATGGACAAAATGGGGCATCTTTACACATCCTACCAAATTGCCCGGCATACCGCCGCTATTTATAAAACGGCTGGGATTTCCAAAAGGCAGATGATCGTTTATGGCGCTGTTTCTGGTATTATCTTTCAGACGCCCATCGAAATTTTAGATGGCTTTTCTCCCGACTACGGTTTTTCGCCAGGCGATATGATAGCTAATGTGGCTGGCTCAACCCTTTTCTATGGCCAGATGGCCCTATGGGATGAAATTCGTATTCAACCCAAATTCTCTACCCATTTTACGGGGTACTCCAAGGTAAGGCCAGGGCTACTAGGAGAAACTCCAGCCGAAAGACTTTTAAAGGATTATAATGGGCAAACGTATTGGTTTTCAGGGAGTCCCAAGTCTTTTTTGCCTGGGAGCAAATGGCCGGCTTGGCTGTGTTTGTCGGTAGGCTATGGAATCGATGGGATGGTATCGGCCGAAACTAACCTAAGCAGGGAGATGGGCTATAAGCCAGGCCGACAGTTTTACCTATCGATTGATGTCGATCTCACCAAGCTCAATACGCGTAGCAAGTTCCTTAAAACCCTTGCTTTTATAACCAATTCCATCAAAATTCCCGCCCCGGCACTGGTAGTCAGCGGTAAAGGAATACAATTCGCCCCGTTATATTTTTAAATAAAAGGGCTATCGATGGGGATTATCAAGAAGTACCTATTTTAGCATAATTATAAAATTGAATCATATATGAATATTGGAGATAAGGTCAGGTTGGTGCATGGTAGGGAAGAGGGCATTATTTATGCCTTTCTACCCGGAAATGTCGTTGAAGTGGAGATAGAAGACGGTTTTAGGATACCGGTATTACGAAACGAGCTAGTGACGATTTCGCCCGTAGAATCGCAGAGGTTGGGCAAAACGGCCCAAGGTATACAACCCCGAAAAGAGTCGGATCATGTGTTTAAGGCTCCGGCTCCTTTTGCAGAGAAAGGAGTGTATTTGGCCTTTGTGGCGGTAAACGATCGGGCGGTGACGGTCCATTTAATCAATAATTCGGATTGGATGCTTCCTTTTACGGCCACCAGTTTCGATGGGAAAACCCACCAAGGACTAGCCGCTGGTGCATTGCAAGCGCGTAGTAGTCAGAAGCTTTCGGAATTTCAGATGAAAGACTTCGAGGCTTGGCCGGTGTTTGAGTTTAACTTTTTGTTTTACAGAGAGGGCCATTATGAATTGCCCCTCCCTATGAACAAGAAAATGAAATGTAGGGCTCAGTCGTTTTATAAAAGCAAGCGCCGTGCTCCCTTGTTAGATAAGGATGCCTACGTGTTTCAGCTCGATCAGGAGGGATTGAAGCAGGCCGAACCCCAACCAGTGGAAGGGCTGTCGGAGCGCCTAAGAGAGAAGATGATGGGAGGCGAAACGGTTGAGAATGAGCCGCTAGAGACTCCTACCGATGTGATCGATTTACATATCGAAAAGCTCAGTCCGGCGGATTCCGGAATTTCCAAAGACCAGATACTCACCAAGCAATTGGCCGCCTTCGAGAGCTGCCTGGAGCGGGCAATAGCCGGTGGTATGAGCGAAATTACCTTTATCCATGGAGTGGGTAGTGGGGCCTTGAGGGACGAAATCCACAGGCGTCTCAGCAAAAATAAAGAGATCAATTATTTTAAAGACGCCCAAAAAGAAAAGTTTGGCTACGGTGCTACCCTTGTTAAAATTAAATAGAATCAAATGGTCGTCTCCGACGGGGACGGCCATTTATGGATTGATCTTTGTTCTGATAGGCTGTACGTCAAAATTTACAACACCCCCGTCTCCCATGGAAGCATACCAGTACAGTGATGAGCAGGTTTCGAAGGAAAGTCACCTGTCCTATTTGAATTTGCCGGTCGAAATACCCCTGCAAGAGATTGAAGATCAGCTAAATGCCAAGATATCGGGACTGATTTACGAAGATAATAGCTATCAGGACGATCATGAGGATAATTTGAAAGCCAAAATATGGAAGTTGAGTCCTATAAAAATGGTAGGGATAGACTCCTCGTTTTTGTTTGAAGTACCTCTAAAGATCTGGGCCAGTGCTGGTTATAAATTTAGTCCGCTCGGGATTACCGTATCGGGATATAAGGATACCGAATTTGCCATTCGGATACGCTTTATCTCTACACTCTCCGTTTCCAAAGATTGGGAGGTGCACAGTGAAACGATCGTCGAAAGCTACGATTGGATCACCGAACCCAATATACAGATTGCGGGATTCAAGGTTCCTGTCAAGAGTATGATCAGTAGGATCCTCAACCGCAATGCTACCAAAATTAGTGAGAACATAGACCAGCAAGTCGCTAAGGGGATTGAGCTCAAGAAATATGCCAAGGAGGCGTGGAACCTCGTTCAAAAGCCCGTGCTAATAGCCCCCGAATACCATACCTGGTTGACGGTCGTTCCTAAGGCAGTACTGATGACCCCCCTCTCGGCTCAGCACGGTGTTCTGCGTTCTGTTATTGGTATTCAAGGCGAAACGCAAACCTTAACTTCTTCTACTGCCCCTGTCGTTCAGCCTGTTAAAAACCTGCCTATGCTGAAGTTGGTGTCGCAGGTGCCGGAGCATTTCCGCGTAGCGCTGATGAATCGTATCAGTTATGAGGAGGCTTCTAAATTGGCCGATGCCCAATTTCGAGGACAGGAGTTTTCTTTTTTGGGAGGGAAATATAAGGTTACGGTGGCATCCATTGCCCTCTATGGACAAAATAATAAAATGGTAATAAAGGCGGAATTGAAAGGAGGGCTCAATGGTACCATATTCCTGAAAGGAGTGCCTTTTTTTGACCCAGCATCTCAAACATTGTCCTTTAAAGACTTGGATTATGACCTACAGACCAAGAACGCCTTGGTAAAGGCGGCGGATTGGTTGTTACAGGGCCAGTTCGCAAAAAGTATGCAAAAAAGAATGGTATTCCCTATTGGAGAACAGATTTTGGAGACCCAAACGAATATGCAGGCGGTTTTAAAGGAACTTCAAGTATTTGATGGTGTGACGGTAAAGGGTCAATTGGATGAGATCAAACCCGATAGGGTCTATTTAACACCCGAACATATTTGTGCGGTGGTCTTTGCTAACGGCCGGGTAGGCCTAAGTGTTAAGGGGTTGAAGAATTTTTAACTTTTCTTAGAATCGGTATGGGTAGGAAGTAACCAGTAAAATTTTAGTTTTATGATATCTTATATATAGATCAAAGGAAAGTATTTCTTAGCTTTGCAGCTGAACAAAGGGTCTAAGCCGTTCTACCGCCGCGGTTTTGGCCGGGGAGGAAAGTCCGGACAGCATAGAGTGCCGTACTTCTTAACGGGAAGGCAGCTGGTTGGAAACGTCCAGTTGACAGCAAGTGCCACAGAAAATATACCGCCTGGCATATTTTTTATATCAGGTAAGGGTGAAAAGGTGGGGTAAGAGCCTACCGCTCGATTGGCAACAAACGAGGCAGGGTAAACCTTACGGGCTGAAAGATCAAATAGGTGCTGGTTAGTGAGGTTACTCGCCTCCGTCTCCCTTGGGAGGCATCAGCATGGGTAGATCGTTAGAGGCTGTGGGTGACTGCAGTCCTGGATAAATGGTAGAAGTTTCGTAAAATTCGTTTTACGAAATACAGAATCCGGCTTACAGGCTTATACTTTTTGTTTTATTTAAATTAATAGTGAATAATTGAATCACATAACTGGTGTTTCCCATGAAGAAAAAGAATCTTTACATTGCTATCGCTTGTTTGTCCCTATTAAGTTTAAACACTTCTGCTCAGAATAGAACATACGATGGACCAAATAAGATGAATACTTGGTCTATTACTGGCTATGGTGGTATTACCAAATTTTTTGGCGATTTGAAGGAATATGACTTCAAACTCGGCGAGAATGAAAAACTAACTGGCGGTTGGGGGCTCTCCGTTAATAAGCAATTGTCACCTATATTTGGAGTTCAACTCACTGGGTACAACGGGCAGCTTCAGGGTTCTAAAATGGGGGTTCAAAGCTCCATTACGGGCAACACCTACAATGCCAGCTTCAACAGCCCCTCTTTCATCCAACTGACTTTGGATGGAACCGTAAATCTTAACCGCTTGCTTTTGGGGCCGAATAAAATGCGGCACTGGAAAATTGATGCACACCTTGGTGGTGGTATCATGTATTACCATACCGACCTAAAGTATTCGAATTTGGACACTGGCGTGAGCGGAGAATTCTCTTCTAACACCAATGCAAGTTCTAAGACTGCCGGTACCTGGGAACGAAACGGATCCACATACACACGCGAATGGGTAGTTCCAGCTGGTCTAGCCGTTCACTACGAGCTTTCTCCCCGTTTCGATTTGGGTGTTGACTTTACTTACAGCTATGTAAATACCGAAAAGTTGGACCTTACAGTGGGTGGACTATCCGACTACCAGTCACAAGCCGGAATCTGGACTTTTGCGAAGGGCGATTCGAAAAACGATGGCTGGGGAATGGCTTCTATAGCTTTGACCTATAAGCTGGGTAAGAACCCCGTAAAGTCTAAAGATGGCGTGTACAATACTGAGAGTGGTCGCTACCACCTGCGTTGGGCCGATCCTAAGTCGTTGATCCCCGTGCCGTACAATCCTACCTTGGATGATGCGGATTCCGTTGCAAAAGCCAATATGCCTAAGCCTGTCGATCCTCGCTTGTATACGGATAGCGATGGTGATGGAGTTGCCGACCTTTTCGATAAAGAAGCCAATACCCCTATGGGAAGTATCGTTTCTGGGGGTGGGGTAGCCATGGACTTGGACAAAATTATCCGTGATGCCATTAAGAATAACCTTCCAAAAGACGAATGTGAAGCCTTATTCTCTAATATAGAGTTTGATACCGATAAAGCAATTATCCGTAACGCTTCTAAGGAGACTTTGAGCAAAGTAGTAGAGCTCTTGAACATGCGTGTTAACTGTAGAATTGTGTTGGTAGGACATACCGATGCGCGCGCTAGCGATAGCTATAACGTAGCCCTATCGCGTCGTCGGGTAGACGCCGCTAAGAGATTCTTGATTCGCGCTGGTTTGCAAGATCCTAGCCGCATCATCGCTGAGTACTATGGTGAGTTGAGACCCATTGCCGACAACAGCAGTGTCGAAGGTCTTCAGTCGAACCGTCGTGTGGAGATCAAAATTCTTCCTCAAAACAGCATCCGTTCTACCTATCCTGCTGGTTTCAGAAAATAAGGAATCAGAATTATCATAGGATCCAAAAAAAAGCGTATCGATCTCGATACGCTTTTTTTTGTGGCTCAGGGGCCCCAGAAGAGGGTAAGGTTCGGGTCGGGTGGCGCATGGTGCCGGCGGTAGTTGGGCTTGAAGCAAGGTATCACTATAGCCTCTCATGCCCCAATTAGTAAAACCTGCTGGCCCTCAGGGGGGGAATAATGTTTTCGGCCGACTAGGGCTGCGGCCTCCCGGGTTGGTTAGGTCGGAGGCCCTACCAACCTAGGTGATGCAGGACTAAGTTTTCGAATTGATTTGGTAACGACTATCAGGACTCAAAGCCATTTTTTCTTTTTGAAATAGAACAACATTCCCAGGGTGGTGGCCCCCATTAGCAGCCAAGTCCAGAAATATCCATTCTTGAAGTGGAGTTCGGGCATATTGTCGAAATTCATACCATACACCCCTACAATGAAGGTAAGGGGCATAAATACCGCTGAAAATACCGTAAGGGTCTTCATGACGGAGTTCATCCGGTTGCTGGCCGTAGAAAGATGCACATCGGCCAAGCTGGCTAGTAGGTCGCGGTAGGAGTCGATCGTTTCCACGATTTGCATGACATGGTCGTGGAGGTCGCGGTAATAGGGGACCGTGTCGCGGCTTACAAATCGGTTTTCTTCACGCATCAATTGGACGATCATCTCCCGGAGCGGCCATATCATCCTTCGAGAAGTGGTAAGCTCACTCCGTAGCAGATACAGGTCCTTTAGCGATAAATGCTCCGACTCACTCAACACGGCCTCTTCGAGCGCGTCCAAATTGTCGCCCAGCTGCTCCAGGCATATAAAGTAATGATCGACGATAATGTCCATCAAGGCAAACAGGAGATAGTCGGCTCCATTGGTGCGCGTCTTGCCAATAGAGGCTTTGAGTCTGGTGAGTACTGGTTCAAAGATATCGCCAGTGAGCTCCTCCTGGAAGGATATGAGCCGGCGGTCGGCGAGTACGAAGCTAACATGCTCAAAAGAAAGGCTAAAGGGTTGGGACTCTTCTACGTGCATCATTTTTAAGGTGAGGAAAACATATTCGTCTTCATACACCTCAAGCTTAGGCTTATGCTCCGTGTACACGATGTCCTCCATCACCAGGGGGTGCAGCCGGTATATCTGTCCTATCTTCTCAATAAGCTTCGAATCGTGGATCCCATTGACGTCGAGCCACGATATCAGGGTAGGGTCCAGGGTAGCTGGGTAGCACTCCTGAATCGATTTGGCTACCTTATTATTAAAAACCGTCTCGTTAAAGGCGATTTTTCTGATTTCGGTTTTAAGAGGTACAGAAGGTCCCACATAGGTAACGGTCCCCGGCGATGTGAGCAGGTTCTCGTTACCATAATGTTGTTTTTTACGCCCTCCCTTTTTAGATAAGGCCTTTTTGGTTGCGGGGTGCTTCTGTGTCAAAACGGTTTATTTTCGGTGATACACCAATAGTGGTATATGGGTGTCTAGAATTAGCCTTTTGGTAAGGCCAGGATTAATCAAATGCTCCTCCAAAAAGGAACGCTCCCTAGAGGAAACGACGATAAGGTCGGCGTCGGCATCGTCACAATATTTCTCAATACCTTCCATCACATGTTTGGCATTGCGCTGCACAAACACATCGTCGGGTAATTGGAAGGTGTCTTTCATTTCTTGCAAATATTGACCATCTGGCTGGATATCCATTTGGCTCGGGCTGTTGATCTTAAGAAACTGTATATTGGCCCCCATGATTCTGGAGAAGGATAATACTTGCTCCAGGTTGCTGTTTTCGTCAAACTCCAGTTGGGTGGCATACACGATTTCCCGGAAAGCTTTTGGGCTGCTCTGTGGTGGGATAATCATTACTGGGCAGGGGGTATGCAAGGCAATGGAGGTAGCCGAACTGCCTATGAGTTTGTCCAGAAACCCACCCTCACCAGTACGTCCTACCACAATAAGGTCTGGTGCTTGCTCTTTTACCACGGTGTCTACCGCCGACTTTACGGACCCATATTGCCAGAAGGCCTGAGCCTGATAGCCCTCTTGGATGAGTTGGGCCTCAATACTGGATAGTTTATTTTTGAATTCGGACTCTAGCTCTGTGGTCAAAGCCATGGCGTCGGGAGAGCCTACAGCCGTTATCATTCCTCCATCGGAGGCACCTATATTGGCATAATAGGGCTTGTAAGCATGCATGACCAATAAAGATGAATGGTATTTGGAGGCTATAATTTTGGCAGCATCCAGTGCTTTCTGGGCATTTTCAGAGAAATCAATGGGGATCAGTATCTTTTTCATGAGTCTGCAGGTTTCGGTGGATATTAATAGCATTCCATACGTTCTTCGTACTTCTCACAATGATAATCAATAATGGTGCCAACCTTAAATGACCTTCGTCAGGTAATTTACAGATTTTAAACTCATAATTATTTAGTAATATTGCTTAATTGTTGAGACAATTATTTTTCCTAGCTTTTGGTGATAACGGCATATCTTGGAAATACCTTAGGAATGTTCTATGAATTTTGTAATTATAGGTATGAATATACCAAAAAGGATAGATTAATGATAATTTATTTGGTCATAATCTGAGTATGCAACCTGAAATGATGCCGTAGTTTAGGCTATTTTTCCTAAGTTTACCGTTGTTAACCGCTAATTCAATCCTAATCTAGTTTTATGAAGAGTAAAATTACCCTGCTGAATATCGTATTATGCTTCGTAGCGGCAGTCGCATCCTTGTTAAATGCTTATGATCTGGTGTCGATACCGGAAACCTTTTTGATGTCGATTCGATGGGCTGCATTAGTAGGGTTAATCGTATATGCTGTATTAAAGAAAAACCTAACCACCTCTATTCTGATCTCCATGTTGGTGGGGACCGAAATAGGTTACGACTTCCCGGATGTAGGAATTCAAGTGCATTTTCTGCGCCAAATATTCCTACAAATGATCAAAACCGTAATTGCCCCCTTGCTATTCGCAACCTTGGTGGCCGGTATTGCCGGGCATTCGGATCTGAAACAAGTCGGAAGAATGGGCTGGAAATCGCTTTTGTATTTTGAAGTCGTTACCACCTTTGCCTTGTTGATCGGGCTATTTTTTGCTAATTGGTTTAAGCCGGGCGAGGGGATTATTCCTCCAGAAGCCCTCAATGTGGTATTGCCCCATGCCGAAAATCAAACCTGGCAGGAAATTATCCTCCATTCCTTCCCCGAAAATATTGCCAAGTCCATCTATAACGGGGAGGTATTACAGATCGTCGTCTTCAGTGTGTTATTTGGAGTAAGTCTTGCCCTTTTACCCGCCGACAAAAAAGCGAAGTTTGTTGGGGGAGTAGAGCTGTTGGCCGAAGTGATGTTTAAGTTTACCAAAATTATCATGCTTTTTGCTCCGATTGGGGTGGGTGCAGCCATAGCCGAAACGGTGGGGCATATGGGCATAGACGTTCTCAAAAACTTGGCCCTATTATTGGCTACGCTTTATGTCGCTTTGGTGGCTTTTGTACTGTTGGTATTCGTTCCTATCATGCTTTTTGCACGTATACCGATCATCAAGTTTGTAAAGACTATCTTCGAACCCGTTTCCATCGCCTTCGCTACTACCAGTTCCGAATCGGCCTTGCCCAAAGCCATGGAGAAAATGGAGAAGTTTGGGGTTCCCCGGCAGATCGTATCTTTCGTTATGCCTACTGGTTATAGCTTCAACTTGGACGGCTCCACCTTGTACCTTGCACTGGCGACGGTCTTTGTGGCACAGGCTACTGGTACCGAAATGACCCTGGGTGAGCAGCTTACTATGGTACTCCTTCTGATGCTAACTAGTAAAGGGGTGGCCGGTATACCACGTGCTACGCTGGTAATATTGCTAGGTGCCATCGCTAACTTTGGGATGCCAGAGTGGCCTGTACTATTGATTATGGGTATCGATGAGCTAATGGACATGGCCCGCACATCGGTGAACGTGGTAGGGAACTGTCTGGCTACGGCTGTAGTGGCGCGTTGGGAAGGAGAGCTTGACGATGAGAAGATGCAAAATTCCGATCTTATATTAGAGACGGAAGCTACAAACGTCTAAATCGCTATTGAATATGTTGACTTTATATGGAATTCCGAATTGCAATACCGTTAAAAAAGCACGGGTATGGCTGGAAGAAAACGAAGTGGCCTATACTTTTCACGATTTTAAGAAAAAGGGGGTCGATGCCGATAAGATAGGACAATGGATGGAACAGGTTCCCTGGACCGAGCTTATTAATAAGGCGGGTACTACCTGGAAGAGGCTTACAGAGGAAGAAAAACTAAGCGTTCAGACTCCCAGCGATGCTGCCAAAATGATGATGGAGCGTACTTCCATGATCAAACGGCCTATCATTGAAGATGAACAGGGGGTTATTCGAACCCGTGGATTTTCAGAGGAAGTTTTTAAGAAGGCATTTTTATAAATAAGGGGCGCTGCATTTCAGCGCCCCTTTTGTGTTATTTTGGCAATCTGGATTTTTGAAGCTCCAAGGCCTTCTGTTTATTCTGTAGGTCGGTAAGCGACATCTCTATCTCCGATCTGTTTTTGTTAAGCTCCTCTCTGAGCTCCGCCAATTTCTTCTCGGCTTTCTCTATGTCCTTGGTAAGATCTTCACCGTCTTTTATAAGCTTTTTATGCTTCTTTTCGGTCTCTGAAAAGGCATCATCTGCCACTTGTACCTCGTTCATCACGGCTGCCTTATCGGCAAAGTCTTTGAGGATGGACTCCGTGCTGGTGTAGTTGGCCCCGGAGTATTGTTGGATGTATTGCCCATCTACTTTCAAAGCCAAAAATACCTGCGATTGCCCCTTCGTTGGGGAGCTTACCTCACTCAAAATAGTTACAGGGTTAGCCGATATTTGAGGAATGGAGGCCTTTTCTACCGTTACTACGCCGCGCTTTTCCTTAGCCTTTCCAAATTTCGAGAGGTACTCCGTCCAGTACTCGGTAAGCTGTTTCTCCGAAATGCTTTGGTTGAGCAGAAGCCCTAGATACTCCGTTTTATTGATGTTTTTCTTTCCAGGATAGACACTCTGTGCCTTCAATTGGCCAAAAGCCATGAGAACCATAAGGCTCAAGAATAGGGTTATGTTCCTTTTCATCATTGTGTTGGGTTAAAATTTAAACTGTTGAGTGATATAAACTAAATGTTGGTTCAGCACTTCTTCGTTACTAGTACCACCTTTTTATGATTAGAAAGTGTAGTTGCAAACAAATAGGTGTCGCCACCTTCCTTTAGACGTAATTTTTTGCGTAGGTCATTCACCGTCCCAGGAAAGTTTCTTATTGTTACATTTGCCTGCCCCGTAGGGAGGTGTTTTTTTAGTTCTTTGGCATCAGGTTTGCAAACTTCCAATATTTCAAAACTGCGTCCTGGGAAGCCCTCCGCCAAAGATTCGGAGGTGTATAGGTGGCTCGATGGCGCTAGTTTGCCGACCTCAAACTTAGGGCCTAGCATGCGGAAAGCGCCTCCTTTAAGTAATGCGGCATGCGGCTCGTAAAGATACCGCTGAGGGTCTTTATATGCTATAAGGGCCTGTTGCTCGTCATGCATATTGAAATCAAGGCTAGCCATCGCTTTTCCTTCCTGATCCAATAGCCGCACTTTTCGTATAGGGTCCTGCTGTAGGGTATCCCGCCTGAGGACGAACAACAGTTCCTTACATTCATTTCCCAGTCCAATGGCATAGACCTCCGAAACACATCCTAAGGCCTTAACCGCACCGGTTATATCGAGTAAGGGAGAAGTTTTGAGCAAAATATTGGGGGCCTGAGCAAACAATACCGGAAGATGCGCCAGAATGTCGGGGGTACAGTCGGTAAGGCGTACTACCTTTTCCTTTTGAGTGCCACGGCGGGCTGGGTCGGCATATATCCAGTCGACGGGCTCCGAAAACTCCTTGACAAAAGTTAAGAAGTCACCATGAAACACGGTGGTTTGCGTGGCCATGAGTACGTTAAAGTTATGGGCTGCTACTTGGCTTACTTCTGGATTTATCTCGCAGTAATAGCTACGGTCAAAACCCTGACTCATGTAAAAATGATCGATACCGGTACCGCCGGTAATGTCCAGTAGTGTTGATCCCGACATAAGGCTTGCTTTGAAACGGGCGGCTGCCTCCGAAGAGGCCTGTTCGATGGATAGGGCCGGTGGAAACACCAGGGAATCGTTGGCATACCATTCTGGCAGCTTCTTCTTGGCCTTTTGACGCGCTAAAATCTGTTGCCCAAGCTTCCGAATATTAAGATGGGGGAAGGTATGGGCTTTTAGGATTAATTCGTTAATATCAATAGTCAGATGGCTTTGAATAAAATCCTTTTCTGTTGGTGTGAGTGTAATTTCAGCCTGTGGTCGTTCTGTTTTCATTTAAAATCACCCTCACTGGGCTAGGTCATCTTCTTTGAGACATATGTATACGGCTTATGCCTCGGTATCTAATTGTCTGCAATATACGATGGAGATCCTTTCTACCCTAAATGAAATTTTTATTTAAGTAGGACTAACCAGTTGAAAATTATAAATTCACCCCGAAATTCCTTATACCCAATAAAACCAATTAGAATTATGAGAATACAGACCTTTGAACAATATCAAGAGGCTTACAATCAAAGTGTCGAAGACCCAGAAGGATTTTGGGCCGAAATCGCCCAGCAGTTTACTTGGAGAAAACCTTGGAAAAAGGTTTTAAACTGGAACTTCAATGAAGGGGTAACCAAGTGGTTTGAAGGAGGTGAATTAAATATTACCGAAAATGCTTTGGACCGGCATTTGGCGGAAAGGGGAGAGCAATCGGCGATCATTTGGGAGCCTAACGATCCCGACGAACGTTCGGTCGAAATTTCCTACCGCGTTTTGCATGATAGGGTATGTCGATTTGCCAATGTTCTAAAAAAGCATGGGGTTCAAAAAGGAGATAGGGTATGTATTTATTTGCCTATGGTACCCGAGCTCGCCGTGGCGGTGTTAGCTTGTGCGCGTATAGGGGCTATTCATTCGGTAGTTTTCGGGGGGTTTTCGGCCAAGTCTATTGCCGACAGGATCAATGACGCGCAGTGCGGGATGGTGATCACCTCCGATGGAGCCTTTAGAGGTCCTAAGGTTATTCCTATGAAGGAGACCGTCGACGACGCCCTGGAGCAATGTAACAGTGTGAAGAATGTGATCGTGATGGCGCGTACCCGAACTCCCGTCTCGATGCTTAAGGGACGTGACCTATGGTGGGAAGAGGAAGTGAAGCATGTGGACTCTATTTGCCCTGCTGAGCCTATGAATGCCGAGGACCCTCTCTTTATTTTGTACACGTCCGGCTCTACGGGCAAGCCCAAAGGAGTGGTGCATACCTGTGGAGGCTATATGGTGTATGCCACCTACACCTTTACCAATGTTTTTCAATATGAACCTGGGGAAGTGCATTTCTGTACCGCCGATATAGGTTGGATCACCGGTCATAGTTATATTGTGTATGGTCCGCTGTGCTCAGGGGCCACTTCACTTATTTTTGAAGGAGTACCTACCTTTCCCGATGCCAGCCGTTATTGGAAAATCGTTGAGAAACACAAGGTAAATATTCTCTATACTGCTCCTACAGCCATCCGTTCTTTAATGGGCTATGGATTACACTTTGTAAAAGATCATGATCTCTCTTCACTTACCAAGCTAGGTTCGGTTGGGGAGCCTATCAACCAGGAAGCCTGGCATTGGTTCAAAATCAATATTGGACGCAATATTTGTCCATTAGTGGACACTTGGTGGCAAACCGAAACGGGAGGTATTATGATCGCGCCCTTAGCGGGGATCACTCCTGAGAAGCCATCTTTTGCCACACTACCATTACCTGGCGTGCAGCCCGTGTTGGTCGATGAAAATGGTAATGTTTTGGAAGGAAATGGCGTTTCAGGAAATTTGTGCATTAAGTTTCCCTGGCCCGGAATCATTCGTACGATTTACGGGGATCAGCTACGTAACAAGCAGACGTATTTTTCTACTTACGAAGGCATGTACTTTACGGGCGATGGTTGCCTTCGCGACGAAGATGGCTACTACCGCATTACGGGTAGGGTCGATGACGTATTAAACGTGTCGGGCCATAGGATAGGTACTGCCGAAGTAGAAAACGCCATCAATATGCATTTGGGCGTGGTGGAATCGGCCATAGTGGGCTATCCGCACGATATTAAGGGGCAGGGTATCTACGCCTTTATTATTACCGACCAAAAACCGGAGGATCCCGAAATGTTCCGAAAGGGTATTGCCGCTACGGTTTCTCGAATTATAGGGCCTATCGCCAAACCCGATAAGATCCAATTCGTAAGTGGCTTGCCAAAAACACGATCAGGGAAAATTATGCGACGAATTTTGAGGAAAATTTCTGAGGGCCAGTTTGATAGCCTGGGAGATACTTCTACGCTATTAGATCCCGCCGTTGTAGAGGAGATTAAAGAAGGAGCCTTGTAGTGCTCATATAACCTGCAGTTAAAAAGGCCGGTTGGGATTCGTCCCGACCGGCCTTTTTAGTATAGTAATGATCCTCGTTTTTTGTTTGACATTTCACCTAGGCCTTTTTGATGGACCCTTTCTGCGGACTACAGCCACAGCCCTTGCCGCAACCTGAGCCTTGCTCAATGGATAGGGCCTTATATAACCTCCAGCCCATAAACCCTACGGCCGCCGCAAATAATACTAAAACAATGATACTTTGACTGTCCATGCCCTTTCAACAGATTATGCTTGCCAATTGTTCCGGGCTGCCAAGTGGAATACTTGTTGGTAATGATGTTCACTGTGCCAGGCGTACTGGGCTATTACTTCATCGAGTCTAAATACCTTCCCCGCTTCTGGGTGGGTGTAGGTTCGGGCCATATCGGCAGCGTTCATGGAGTTGAGGAGCAACACCCAGCGTAGGTGTATGTAGCGTATTAGCTGGGTGGACAAATCGATGGGGGCCGTTTTCGCATCTGGCAATTCCGCCCAAAGCGCCTCCTCATATGGCTTAATTACCGGGTTCTCCTCCGTAAGGGCGAGCCTAAAACGCGTATAGGCATTCATATGGCTATCGGCCACATGATGTACTACCTGTCGTACCGTCCAGCCATCGGGGCGATAAACGGTGTTGAGCTTTTCGGCGTTCCAGTTGCCTAGTAAGTTTATGAATTTTGATGGGAGTGCGCTGATAATCTGTATATTGGTTCTGATGTCGGATTCGCTATAGCTGGGCTGGGGGCTGAATCGCCCGATGGGATATTTTAAATTTTCTAGTTCCATCATCATGTAGGTAAGCGTTAATATGGTTTAAAAATAATATCCTATTAAAAATGAGCGCGGATGGTCTCCATCAATTCCTGTTGAGAACCGCAGCCGGCCACAATGTTTCCACCAAAAAGGTAGCTGTCCCCTCCATTGAAGTCGGTCACGGTGCCTCCTGCTTCTTGAATGAGCAATACGCCAGCGGCCATGTCCCACGACTTCAAATTGTACTCGTAGAAGCCCTCAAAACGCCCTGCGGCTACATAGGCTAAGTCTACGGCTGCTGCCCCTAGTCGACGTACCCCATGGGTTTTTTGCATGAGCAATTCGAGTATATACATATACCTTTTTTGTTTTTCAAAGGTATAGTAGGGGAAACCTGTAGCGATAAGGCTTTCGTCTAACCTGCTTACAGACGATACCTGGAGCTTTTTACCATTGCACCAGGCTCCTCCACCTTGCCATGCCGAAAAGAGCTCGTCTCTACTTGGTTCATGTATCACCCCCAATAGCACTTCCTTTCCACGAGCCAAGGCTACACTGACACAATAAATCGGAAGCCCATGTATGAAATTGGTGGTGCCGTCCAAGGGGTCTATGATCCAGTTTAAGGCGGTTGGGTCGGGCTCCATACCCGACATGCCTTCTTCGGTAATAAAGCTTGCTTCAGGCAGCAGGGCCTTAAGTTCTTTGATGAGCAGCTTTTCGGCCTCCTTGTCTACATAGGAAACCATATTGTTAATGTCTTTGTACTCAATTTTTTCCTTCGAAAACTCCGCAGCTTCCTTTTGTATGAAGGCCGATGCCAGCTTCACGATATCAATGGTCTTCTTTGTGAGCAGTTCTAGGTTCATGTTGCATTTCCCCTTCTATGGGGATGTTAGAAAGTGAATTGTTAATATAGTATACCCTGGTAATTAACATGACCAGTATCGGAATGAGTACTAGATTATGCTTCTCTAGGATTCCGGTAGCACAAAGTAGGAGAAATCCATAAAAAACCAAAAAGAACTGAAACCATACGGGTCTTTTGTTTTTAGAAAACATATACACGATGGGAATCCACAAGGGGAAGGCCCATAAGATATCGAAGTTGAAACTCGTAACACCGTGATTGGTACCGAACCACAGCAAGAGTATAAACCAGCCCATTACCCCACAAATAGTGAAGAGGATTTTGTCTAGTATAAAATTGAGTTTGTTCTTTTTGATCTGCCAAACGGTAAACAGAACCACTAAGACGGCCAATGCCCAGAAGGTGTTTTTAGGAGTGAATACGGTTTCATAGGCTACCGGACTGGCGGCATACAGGATGGTTTCGTTCGCTACGAGTGGAACGGTCAGCGAATCGGTTTTTAGGGTGGCGGCAGCAAATGCGGCCGAAAGGTTATCGGGTAAAAACGTGGCTTGCATGGGACTGGCCAACTCGTCGGAAGGGGCGCCTATGGCCAGATCCATCCCGAAGTCGGCCCATGGGTTTTGTACATAGGCATACTTGTCGATCCATTCCCGGAAACTTCTTTTTTCGGCCGTATAACCCGGGTAGATTAGGCTATCGCCACAGGCCATTTGTAATGCCAGGCCGAGTCGGGTAGCACAATTGTCAAAGAAAAACTTGTATTGGTATTCTCTGTTTTCGGGTAAGTAGTTGGTTTCTAGGTACTGATATAGCTTTTCTTTTTGAGAGGGGGAAAGGTTCAGTACTTGCTGCTTGATGGAGCGGTTTTCGGACTGCCAATAAGCCGCTTGTGGGGCCAATGGGGCCACAGAAATGGTATAAGGTAAGGTGCCGCGTAGAAATTTAACATAAAAATTCCCAGTCTCAAAACTAAATGTCCCGTAGCTATAAGCCCGGTCCATGCCCGTAGCCGGGTCGCTAAACCACAGTACACTATGGCCGAAACCGGAATATAATTCGGTGCCTGGGCCTACGGTTACCAAGCTTACTCTGGCATCGGGACTTAAGGTTTGAGCCTGTGTGATGGCTCCTGGAAGGATGAACAGGAGGGTCGTCCAAACAATATAAAAAACGAATGATTTTCTCTGATAAAACATGGCTGTCGTAGATGGTAATGGTATCTTTTTAGGATCGGGTCAGTTTTCTTGATTTTTTTTGCCAGAAGGTTTTCCTCCTAACACAATCACAATTTCACCTTTTATTGTCTTACTTTCAAAATAAGCGATTACTTCTGATAAGGTACCCCGAACATTTTCTTCATAAATTTTGGACAGCTCCCTGGATACGCTTACGGGCCGATCGGCTCCGAAAAATTCAGAAAACTGTTGTAGCGCCTTAAGTAAACGGTGGGGCGACTCATAGAAGATCATGGTTCGCTCTTGGTCCACCAGGTTCTGTAATCGTGTCTGCCGTCCTTTTTTATGGGGCAAAAAACCCTCAAATACGAAGCGGTCGGTCGGTAATCCAGAGTTAACCAATGCAGGCACGAAGGCGGTTGGTCCGGGGAGGCATTCTATGGCAATGTCTTCCTGTATACAGGCTCTTACGAGCAAGAATCCCGGGTCGGAAACTGCCGGTGTTCCAGCATCCGAAATCAGGGCCATGGTTTCGCCCTTTTTGATACGGTCCATAACCCGTGCTACTGACTGGTGTTCATTATGAATATGGTAGCTGAGCATAGGCTTGGAAATGCCCAGGTGTTTTAACAAATTCCCAGAAGTACGGGTGTCTTCTGCTAGGACTACGTCGACGGATTTGAGTATATTGATGGCCCGCAAGGTGATGTCCTCCAGATTTCCAATTGGGGTAGGGACTATATAAAGTTTCATGATGGCATTCAAAAAAAACGACCCTTAGGTCGGTTCACAGTTGGTTATGGCAAGTATTTCTGAGCAATGATATCGATCTTAGAGGCAAGGGAACGGTCCTTTTCGGTCACCGTATTGCCGGCATCGTGTGTGGTGAGTGTTATGATTACCTTGTTATAGACATTGGACCAGTTGGGATGATGCCCCTGTTGTTCGGCTACCAGTGCCACCTCCTTCATAAATTCGAAGGCTACTAGGAAATCTTTGAAGAGAAAAGTACGGGTAAGCTGATCGTTGGATTCTTGCCAAATGGGGTCCATCATAATGCGATTGTCGAGGTGAAATAAGATAATTTGGGAAGGATAAACCAAAACTCCCTAGGAATGGTTTAACGAAGATACAAGGAAACTCTTGTTTTTTAGTTAATCGTAAGGGATCCTTTATATTTGCATTTTTTTCGAGGATATTTTCTTCAACTGTGGCACCCGCTGTGCCGGCTATTACGTAACAACTGAAAGTATAAGATATGAAAATTGAAATGGTACGCGTCGACGACGCATTTCACTTCGAAGGAACGGGTTCTTCGTCGGTGACTGTCCATACGGATGCCTCAGAGGCTGTAGGAGGGAGTAATGCAGGTGTACGACCCATGGAGTTGCTTTTGATGGGGCTCGCGAGTTGCAGCGCTATAGATGTAGTCCTGATCCTGAAAAAACAGAGACAAGAAATTACCGACTTTCGTGTGGTGGTAGAAGGGGAACGGCAGGAAGAGGAAGGCACCAAGCGCAGTCCATTTCGGACCATACACCTTACCTTTAAACTGACCGGGGAGTCCTTGGACGAAAACAAAATAAACCGCGCAATAGGCCTTTCAATGGAGAAATACTGCTCGGCGACGGCTCAGTTGGAAGCCCTGGCCACCATTACCTATAGTGTCGAAATGTAAGATTCTGCACGGGGTGCAGTGACTAAGGCTGTTTTGGCCGTATTAATCTTAAAATCTGATTTGCTGACCAATCCCTATCCTCAGGAAGGGGCTCAGGCAGTAATTACTTTATACAACCATGCAACAATATCATAATCTGCTCCGGCATGTCCTAGAAAATGGGGTGAAGAAGACCGATCGTACCGGAACGGGAACTTTAAGCGTATTTGGCTATCAAATGCGTTTCGATTTGAAAGACGGCTTTCCATTGGTCACTACCAAAAAGGTGCATATGAAGTCGGTTATCCATGAGTTATTATGGTTTTTGCAGGGAGATACCAATATTGCCTATCTGAAAGATAATGGTGTCTCTATTTGGAACGAATGGGCCGATGCCAATGGGGACTTAGGGCCTGTGTATGGAAAACAGTGGCGAAGCTGGTCGGGTCCTAATGGACAGTCGGTCGATCAATTACAAGAGGTTTTGAAACAGTTGAAGCATAGTCCCGACTCACGTCGTATCATCGTTTCGGCATGGAACCCCGCTGAGCTTGGAGAGATGAAGCTTCAGCCCTGCCATGCCCTTTTTCAGTTCTATGTAGCACCACCCGCCGAGAACTCCCCCGATCCCAGAGGAAGGCTTTCTTGCCAGCTATATCAGCGAAGTGCGGACATTTTTTTGGGGGTGCCCTTTAATATTGCCAGCTATGCGCTCCTCACGATGATGATAGCCCAAGAGTGTGACTTGGCACTCGGCGATTTCGTGTGGACCGGTGGGGATACCCATATCTACTTAAACCATTTGGAGCAAGTGAACCTACAGTTGAGCCGGGAGCTCCGTCCCTTGCCCACCATGAAGCTCAACCCCGATGTGAAGCAAGTGTTGGATTTTCGTTATGCCGATTTTCAATTGGAACAATATGACCCATGGCCGGGAATTAAAGCACCCGTGGCCGTATAGCCCTGTTTACTTCTTTTTTTATTTATTAATCACCCATTCGTTGAGGCTCCTTCCTAAAAGTGGAAGGATCTGAATCATGAAAATTCAATACATTCTGGAAATCGTGGGGACATTCTCCTTCGCCATCTCCGGAGCCCTAGCCGTTAGGGATCAGAAACACCAAGACTGGTTTAGTGCCTCTTTTACCGCCTTTATTACCTCCATAGGTGGGGGTACGCTACGGGACATTTTATTGGATAGCTATCCTTTGGTTTGGATCAGCGACATTACCATCATCTACGCCGTTATGGCTGGGATACTGGTTACCTTCGTCTTTTATAAATACCTTATAGGTTTGCGGAAGACTTTGTTTTTCTTCGATACCTGGGGTATCGCACTTTTTACAATTGTCGGGACCGAAAAGGCCTTACACCTAGGCGTCAGGCCCGAAATAGCCGCCATTATGGGGGTGTTTTCTGCCGTCATGGGAGGGGTAATACGGGATGTGATGACCAACGAAATCCCAATTATATATAGTAGGGAGGTTTATGCCACGGCTTGTTTTACGGGCGCCTGCACTTATTTGATGCTGAATGGGATGGGGGTAGGACGTTACACAGCCTTTATAACCGCCGCTTTCGTCATTATTATAATTAGGATATTGGCTGTGAAATACAAATGGCGGGTACCAGCCTTCTTTCGTTAGTCGCCGAGCTATCCTATAAAAACAGCGCTATTCGTACTCGAATAGCGCTGTTTTTATAGGGTATGGTAGTTTCAGTACCCACTGTCTTATTTTTTCTTCTTGGATTTTAGAGCAGGTGCCAAGCTTTTGACGGCAGGGAGGCTGGCTTGCATGTCCGTTATTCCTTTTTCGATTTGACCCTTAAAAAAACCAAAAGAGGAATCTCCTGAAGATTGTCCAATCGCTAGGGCTTTCTGCGCCAAGGGAAGTGCTTCTGCTACTTTTCCTAGTTTACCAAGAATTTGAGCCTTTAGCCACAAGTTAGAAAACGTCTCTTTGATCCCTATGGCCTTGTCGACCATCGACAGTGCCTGGCCCAAATCTTTCCCTTTAGAAAGCATATAGCCCGCAGTACTCTGCAAAAGGGCCGGATCTTCGGGCTTTTCTGCGATAGCCTTATTAAGTCCGGCCATCGTTAGCTCTTGAGTGTCTACCATCAATTCGATGGGGACGGTTACCGAGGCCCACGACAGATTCATGACTGCCGAGCTGTCCGAAATATTAGAAAAGTCGATCGTAAAGGTCTCTGTAAAGTTAGAAGACTGTGGAGCCACCATCACTCTGGCTACGTCTTCGGCTTGGCTGTAATTGGCGGTACCCCCTTGTTTTACGTTTTTATTTAAAATAACAGTCCACGCACTTCCCGAAGGGATTGTAAACAAGGCATACTGGCCCGCAGGCACTTTGTGCCCACCAAATACAAATGCGGTGCTCGCTTCGAGGGTTGTGGCGGCGTTGGCTCCCGTTCTCCAGAGTTGATTGAGCGGAGCTAATGCGGAACTATCCTGAAATGCTTTACGCCCCTTGATGCCAGGACGCGAATATTTTACGGTAAAGTCGGTTACGCCAACGGCCTGGGTAGTACTGGCTCCAGGGCTGGGCTGGGGAGTACGTTGTGCTGTAGCATGTACCAAGGTACCCATCGCAACTATCATTGTTAGGAAATACTTTTTCATGTCAAATGTGTTTTTGAAGAATATTTTATAAATCTTGCGACTAAATTAGTGGTATTTTATCAATAACCCTACCTGATTCATGAGTAGCCTCTTAGCTTTACTAAATAATTACAGTCCCTTAGACCCCACCGAAGACGCGATGTACCGTCAAACCGTCGAGTTTGTAACATCACATTCCAATTGTTTCGAACGGAGCCTTTCTGAGGGGCATGTAACGGCTTCAGCTTGGGTGATCGACCCCACCTATGGGCAGGCATTAATGATGCACCATCGTAAGTTAGGACGGTGGTTTCAGCCCGGAGGTCACTGCGATGGTGATTCTGATGTGATAGGCGTTGCTCGTAAGGAAGCGGAAGAGGAGACGGGCCTGCTTAATCCCACCTTGGCTTTTCCACAGATTTTGGACGTCGATGTCCACACGATTCCCGGCAATGCCAAGGACCCTGAGCACTTGCATTATGATATACGGTTTCTGTTTACGGCCGATCCGGCTACGCCTTTAACGGTCAATGAGGAATCGCGTGCCCTGAAATGGATACCATTGGACGAAGTAGCGTCCTTTAATGATTCCGAGTCGATTCTGCGCCTGGTACGAAAAACTAAAGTTTTACAAAACGTATTACTTGCTGCTGATGGCCAATCTGTACATTGAGTAAATAGACCCCACTGGCCAGTTCGGCAATGGGTAGGTAGGTAGTGGCATTGAGGCTAATAACGGTACGTTGGATCGATATCCCATTCGCTTGTATGATATCGGCATTGGCTATGGAGCCGATGAAAGAAGCGGGAACCTTAAGCGCCAACACGGACCCTACGGGGTTAGGCGCTACCATCATGGAAAGTCCTTGAGTGGGTTCGGTAGCTAAGGGGCCGTAAGAGTCTGCAATGAGCTGTTCTACCACATGTAAGTCAGGAACTCCGTAACCCAAAAAGTTATCGGGTTTTTCGGCGAGATGCCCCGAATTTTTAAGAACGGAAATTAGTTCTTGGGCTTTGAGAAAAGGATAGGCTTGCCATACCAGAGCGGATAATCCGGCGATTTGCGGACACGAAAAGGAGGTGCCCTGAGAGGCTATGGCGGTTCCTGTTCCGGTATTGCTGCCAACATATACCCCAAGACCCACCGCCGAGAGATCGGGTTTCATTTGTCCAGAGGCGTTGGGCCCTTGGCTACTAAACGACGCATAAGTACGGGTAGTGCTAGTAGCTCCCACACTGAGTACTGAGTCCACATCTGCTGGAGCTACCACGTATTTCCACAGGGAGTTCCCTTCGTTTCCAGCGGAGTTAACCACCAAAATACCCTTGCGTGTGGCCCACCGAGCGGCTTTGGACACTATGGTCGTATGCCCATCCATGTCCTGATACACGTAGTTGTAGTCGGGCGTGTTGAACGCCCCGTCAAAAAAGGAGTATCCGAGCGATGAGCTGATGATATCTACCCCCATGCTGTCGGCCCTTTCGGCGGCTAGCAGCCAGGTTACCTCTTCGTAGGGCGACTCGATGGCGTCATTTTCGGTCCTATATAGGGCAAAGTTGGCCATAGGTGCAATACCAACCATTAGGCCAGGCTCGTAAGCGGCAATGGTCGACAGCACATTGGTCCCATGCGAATCTTTATCGTAAACGTTGCTTTCTCTTTGAATGAAGTCGTAGGTGTCCAAAATCCTGTTTTCTTGGAACAACTGGCTGAAATACGATAACTGGTCGATTCTGCTAAAGCCGTTATCGATCACGGCGATATACATACCCTGACCCATAAATCCCTTTTGGTGGAAATAGTCGGCCCCTAATAGTAAGGTTTGAGTCCGCATTTTACCATAGTCTATTTCGTCCAAGGTAGCTGCGCTCGAGGTGTTCGAGGCTATTCGGGCTATTCCTGGTTCCTGACCCATGGCTACCGGATTATTGAGAACTACTTCTTTGAAAAAGGATAATGTTTTTATGGCAGCGAGCTGGTTACTAGTGGCTTCCACCAATGCGCCATTTAACCACCGGGTGGTCGCTATCACTTTAGCTCCTGTACTGCGAACGCCATCCAAATAAGCCTCACTTACGGGTAAGTCGCTGTCATGCAACGGTATGTCTTGTTTTTGGCGACGTGAGATAGAGGCTTCTGATAAAAATTCAGCGGGTGCCTCCAGCGAATACGAGCTATTGGCCTTATCGGTGAATAAAACTAAATATCTAGGATCAGTTTGAGCCTGAGCTCTCCATAAGATTAACGAAACCAAAAGTAGGGTAAGCAGGGTTCGAACCGGAGTTATTCGCATCATAATGGTTAATCAATTGTAGTTATGCTTCCTTTTTATTCCCTAAATGGGGACACTCTAACAGGTTTTCTATGCCATCGAATGGGATAATGGTTTTTTGATAACCAAAATGTTCGCCCAAAGTCGTGGTGGCATTGTCGCCCAGGGATATTTCAACGTCGTCGGTGGTAAACTGGCAGGGATGTTGATAGCCTGCTGCATGGGCAATCTCAATCATCTCTTTAGTAAAGGTGCGCACGTAGTTATGAAAGCGTTGACTTTTTAGGGTTGGATCTATTCCCGACTCTAGCCATTTGTTGTTGGTGGTGATGCCCGTTGGGCAACGGTTGGTATGGCATATTTGAGCCTGAATACAACCTATGGAGAGCATGGCTTCCCGAGCTACATTAATGATGTCGGCCCCCATAGAGAAGGCCATCACCGCTTGCCCAGGAAGGCCGAGCTTACCTGAAGCGATGAAGGTGATTTTGTCATTCAAGTTGTTTTTTTGGAATATCTTATATACCCTGCTAAAAGCTTGAACAAAAGGGAGAGAGACGTGGTCGGCAAAGGCTGGGGGAGCGGCACCCGTGCCACCTTCACCTCCATCGATGGTGATAAAATCGGGCCCTGAGCCCGATTCGGCCATTTTGAAGGCTAATTCTTCCCACATATCGGTTTTGCCAACTGCCGACTTGATCCCGACGGGCAGTCCCGTGGCTTGGGCAATGCTTTCGACAAATTGAATCAACCCATCCACCGAGTCGAAGGCGCTGTGGTAGGGGGGAGAAATAATGTCTTGGCCCATGGGGACATGGCGTATCTCGGCAATTTCACGGGTTATTTTACTGGCAGGAAGCACGCCTCCTTTTCCTGGCTTAGCCCCTTGGGACAGCTTTACTTCTATCATCCGGATGTAAGGGTGCTGCTCGCATAGGCGCACCAGCTTTTCCATCGAAAATTTGCCTGCTTCGTCTCTTACTCCAAAGTAGGCGGTGCCGATATGGAAGACCACGTCGGCTCCATTCTGGTGGTAAGGCGACAACCCTCCTTCACCAGTATTATGGTAATTGCCAAATTGAAACGATCCTTTATTGAGCGCTTCTACAGCACGAGCCGAAAGGGACCCATAGCTCATGGCGCTCACATTCATGATAGACCGAGGGCGGTAAGGAAGTTTTCGCTGGTGCGATCCTCCGATTAGCTTGGCACTGGGTAAGGTATAATGGTTTTTATCACCACTATTGTATAAATGATGTGGGTGGCCTGGCGAAAGGGTAGTTCCTAGCAGATTGGGCTTAATAAATACAAAGCCGGGCTGCATGATGTCCTGGTCGGTGCCGAAGCCCTGATAATTATTCTCTTTCTTGGCTGAGGCATAGATCCAAGCCCTTTGCTTACGATTGAAAGGGAGCTCCTCCCGGTTGTTGGCCACGATGTATTGGCGGAGTTCGGGGCCTATGCGTTCGATAATGTAACGGAGGTGTCCCACAACAGGGAAATTGTGTTGTATCGTATGCCTGTTTTGAAGGATATCTTTAAGGGCTAGCAGTAGGAGCAGGCCGATGATGACGAGTAGCCAAATAGGGAAAAAAGTCAAGATGGAGGCTATGATCATGTTCTTAATATTTTGGTGACTTTAACTGAGGTTTCAAAATAAAGAGGGTGGGATTTAATCAAAAAACACTTCATGCTAATGAAGTGTTTTTTGAGCAACTCCATTATTTTGGAAATAATAGGAGCGACGGTTAGAGATGCGTTTTTATCCTTTATTGGGGATCCATCTCTACCACTTCGTCCAGTTCTGTGATCTGTTCCAAATCGGACCAGAAACCGGGATATGATTTTACCACTACGCCGGGTTCCTCTATATTGATAGGATAGCGCATGCCAACGGGTGCAAAGGCCATGGCCATGCGGTGGTCGTCGTAGGTGTCTATCGATGGGATTTGATCGGTCTTCTCAGATACCTTACTTACCACATACTCCTGGCAAGAGATGGTCTCGACTAGCTGAGCTCCTAACTTTGCTAGCTCCTGTTGCAAGGCAAATATCCGGTCGGTTTCTTTGATTTTTAGGCTCTCAACCCCGGTTAAGGTAAGGGGGATGTTTTTTAACGCACAGCAAACGGCTACCGTTTGAGCGAGGTCGGGGCAATCGGTAAAGTCGTAGCGTAAAGCGTCCTTGGCCTCAATTTTCGATAGCTTAACTCCCGTGGGGGTATATTCCGTCTTTACACCAAGAGAGGCCATTATTTCGGCAATAGCGCTATCCCCTTGCAAGGAGTCCTGTTTTAGCCCTAATAGCTCTACCTCCGCATCCTGAGCCAAGGCTACCATGCTATACCAATAGCTGGCTCCCGACCAGTCCGATTCGATGGCATAGGCCTGTGGCGTATAGGCACCGGGCTGTACCTGTATGGTGTTCTTTTGCCAATCCGTTTCATATTGAATGCCAAAGAAAGCCATTTGCTTTAGGGTCATCTCGATATAAGGCTTCGATCCTACCTCCCCTTCGAGCTCAATCCTGATCCCTTGGGGCAGTGAAGGTGCAATAAGCAATAGGGCCGATATGTATTGGCTGCTTACGTTACCTTTAACCGATACGGTATTGGTACCGTTATATTCAAACCCATCTATTTGTAAGGGGGGATAGCCCTCCTGATTCAAATAGGTGACTTTGCCACCGAGCTTTCGTAGGGCATCCACCAATATGCCAATGGGCCTTTCGCACATGCGCGGGGTACCTGTCATTATCTTGGACTGGTTGGTAGCAGTAAAGTAGGCCGTTAGGAATCGCATGGTCGTGCCTGCATCTAGGACGTCGGCCGTTGGCGAATCTTCATGAAGGAGGCGGAGCATGGTTTGAGAATCGCGGGCCTCCGAAATATTCGATAAATCACTTTTAAAACCCGTCAAGGCATCGATAATGAGTGCTCTATTGCATTCACTTTTGGATGCTGCCAGTTTGATAACGGCCCGAATGGGTGACTGCGGTGGATTGACAACAATACTTTTCACTGAGATGGTTTAAATGCTTGTAAAAATTAAAAAAAATTAGGTTAGAGCCCAATTTGTTTAGTAGGTCTCTAGTACCTTTAGCTTATTGCGTCCGTTGATCTTTAGGCTAGAAAAGGATAGTTTATAGGATATAAACCCTGCTAACATAAAACCACCCCCTACGGCTATGGCCGAGGCGTCGGTGGTAAAACGCCTATTGTCGATTCCTGGGTTAAAGAAATCGGCCCCTATAAACAGCAACCCAGCAAAGGGTAAAATAGGGGCTGCGGCTGTTACGAAGGGGATTTTTCTAGAAGTTTTCACCAGTCGAATCTCCTTGAGTGGTATCTCTTGGTATTCCATCTTTCCGGCAGCCACATTAATGATGGCTATTGAGATGGACGAATCCGAAATGGCGGCGATGGTTTCGTTAAAGCGAATGGTTTCATTCTTCATACGAAACTTTATTTGGTCGCCAGGGAAGTACCGGTAACGGTGAAAAGAACCCAATACTGGAGAGGCATCTAATACCAGATACTTTTGCTCTGGCTTCGCTATAATACGGTTATTAGGGCTCTTTTGGATGAATATTTCTTCACTGCTCAAGGCCTTGGCTCGGTTATATTTTTCCTGTGCCTGGGCATAGGTGCCAAAGAAAAGGGCAATCAAGATATAAATGGGTAGTTGCTTCATAACGAATAAAAGAATTATCAAAGATAGAGAATCATTCTTAAAACGGCTAAACTCACCAAGATGTTGCTGCCCTAAATTGACTCTTCAGGAAGGTCGGGAGTTTCCTGAGCTTTGACTTGTAAGGACACTCCTCCCGATACCACCATTTTCATAATGTCGGTAGAGCTCGCCGAGAGGGGTTGAATATGCTTCTTGGGTACAATATACATTTCGCCCGATAGCGCATAAGAAAATGGCATATAGACGGCTACATGGTCGACCAATTCGAACTGCTTTAAGTCGGACTGCGTGATAAACCCTACTTTTTTGATTCCCGTGTCGCGGTACATGGTAACTAAGACGGGCTGATTAAACTTTTTTTTGTCCCCTACAAAGGCCAATAATAAGTCCTTGATAGAATAATAGATAAGACTTACCAGAGGGATTTTCCTTAACAAGGCCTCCGTTAACCTAAAGAAAGACTGGGGAATGATCGTAGAAAAAACGAAACCTAGTAAGATGATGATCCCGATGATAATTAGCCCCCCTAGTCCCGGAAGGTAAACGTTCTGGTGGTCCGAAATAGGGATATTGATGGGAATAATGTTATCCAAAAACTCTACACCCGTCCAAATAATGATGGTGGTGACATATAATGGGGCTACCAACACCAATCCCCTCACAAAGTAGCTTAGTAATCGCTTGATAATTCTATTTCTTATTTCCATCGAATATTTAAGCCTATGGTTGATCTAGCGGATGCATTCAGGCCTTCGTATATGCTACGGTAATTCCGTTAATTTGGTTCCGTCAAAAGGGGCAATTCAAGGGAGATTTGATAACTATTCTGGGCTGGAAAGGGTTTTTATTGCAAGCCGCCGAAGGAATACGGATATTTGCGAACCAGTTGGATGTCGATCTTCGAAAATCCAAGAATTTAGTTTTAAGTTTTTATAGAATTATATATGTTTCAGGCCGAAGTTTTAAAAGATTTTACCCGTCAGGTATTTTTGTCCATAGGATGTTCGCAGGAGGATGCCGAGTTGGCTTCTACCGTGCTGATCAGTGCCGACTTGCGCGGGGTCGATTCCCATGGCATTGCCCGATTGGCAGGGTATGTGCGGCTTTTTGACCATGGTAGGCTCAATCCCACCCCCAAAATAAAAGTGGTGTACCAAACCCCTAGCACGGCGGTGGTCGATGGCGACGGAGGGCTTGGGCTCGTGGTAGCCCCTAAGGCTATGGAGATAGCCATGGAAAAGGCGGCTCTGGTAGGCTCGGGTTGGGTGTCGGTACGGAATTCCAATCATTTTGGTATTGCAGGTTATCATGCCATGATGGCCTTAGAAAAGGATATGATAGGCTGGACTATGACCAATGCCGGTCCACTAGTGGCTCCTACCTACTCTTTGGATAAATTGCTGGGTACCAATCCTATAGCTGTAGCCGTTCCGGCAGGGGAGCAACCACCCTTCGTTGCAGATTTTGCCTCGACCGCCGTTGCCTATGGAAAGTTTGAAATACTACAACGTAAGGGCTTGCCAGCTCCTATTGGCTGGGCTCAGGATGCACAGGGGCAGCCCACCGACGACTCCAACGCCGTTAGGAAAGGAGGCGGGTTACTTCCTTTAGGCTCCGACCGGGAGCATGGAAGCCATAAGGGGTACGGACTCGGTGCCATTGTCGATATTTTTTCGGGGGTGTTATCTGGAGCAAATTTTGGCCCCTGGGTGCCTCCTTTCGCTACGGCCGGTTTTATGGGCACCCAGCAAGCCGCAGGGTTGGGAACCGGGCATTTTGTTGGCGCCATGCGCGTGGATGGGTTTAGGCCTGTCGAGGAGTTTAAAGCGGATATGGACAAGTGGATTGGCGCCTTTCGGAATGCTCGGGCCGTAGAAGGCCATCAGGTACTAATCCCCGGAGACCCTGAACGCGAAATAGAACGTGTGCGCGCTACCGAAGGCATAGACTTGCTGGAGCCTGTGGTGAACTCTCTGGTGGAGTTGGCAGGACGATTTGGTTTAGATTTCGATGCTTCCATGGCTCGGGAGTCCTAATAAACATACTATCTTTATATTTATTTTATAGGACCGTTTGGTCCATTGATTCAACAGCTTATGTCAAGAAATTTTAAGGTCGGTTTATTTCTTACCTTGGCCATTCTTACTACTACCTTCACTTTCTACTTTTGGCAGATTGTCAAAACGCCCAATATCCAGGTAGACAAAACGTCGAACTTTACCCTGTATATTCCCAATGGCGCCACCTATCAGCAGGTGATCGACACGCTGAACAAACATGAGGTGATAGCCGACCAGATTTCTTTTAGATTTTTGGCCAAGTTTATGGATTACCCCGAAAAGGTGAAAGCGGGTAGGTATCTTTTAGAACCTGATATGAGTAATTATCAGGCCATTAAGAAGCTGGCTAACGGGGTGCAGGACCCTGTAAAGCTTACCTTCAATAATATTCGTCTCAAGCAGGATCTGGTTAACCGTATTGGTAGTCGATTCGCATTTGGACCCGAGAAGTTCAGCGCAGCCCTTACTAATCCCGCCGTCTGCCAAAAATATGGATTCGACACAACGACGATTGTCAGCATGTTTTTACCCAATACTTACGAGATTTTCTGGACCACCGATACGGAGAAGTTTATGGATCGGATGCATAGCGAGTATAAGAAATTCTGGAACCAAAAACGCTTAGCGCAAGCCGACTCTATGGGCCTTACTCCCATAGAAGTCTCTATATTAGCATCCATTGTAGAGGAAGAGCAAGCGCGTAAGGTAGATGAACGACCTATGGTGGCTGGGCTGTATTATAATCGCCTTAAGTCAGGAATGCCACTTCAGGCCGACCCCACTATAAAATATGCCTTGCAGGACTTCGCTATTAAGCGTATTTTGAACCAACAACTCAAGGTACAGTCTCCTTATAATACTTATGTCAATATTGGCTTGCCTCCCGGTCCCATTCGTGTGGCCGACTTGAACTCCCTCGATGCGGTTCTTAATTTTAACCAGCACGATTATTTGTATATGTGTGCTAAAGCCGATTTGTCGGGGTATCATGCTTTTGCTAAGACCTACCCAGAGCATCTTAAAAATGCCAGAGAATATCAGGCGGAGCTGAATCGGCTGAAAATTATGAAGTAGGAGCGAGTTTTAAGCGTTTTTTTGTCAAATTAAAAGAAGTATGTTTTCATATGAAGTGAAAGGTATCCGTGTTCGCTATGCGGATACCGATCAAATGGGCTATGTTTACTATGGTAATTACGCCCGATATTACGAAATTGGGCGGGTGGAAGCCTTAAGGAGTCTGGGGTTTCATTACAAAAAAATGGAAGATACGGGTGTTATGATGCCTGTTTATGAAAACCATAGTAAATATATTAAGCCCGCCAGGTACGATGACGAGCTAACCATACGCGTACAAATTGCCGAGTTGCCCGGGGTACGGGTGACCTTCCATTACGAAATTCGAAACCAGACAGGGACCCTACTGAATACTGGATCCACCGTTTTGGTATTTCAGCGTATGGATACCGGAAAGCTTTGTTTTGCCCCTGAGACGTTGATGGAAAAGCTGCGTTTATTTTTTACCTAAATGGACTAGCATGCTCAATGATTTTTTGCAATCCCGACAATTTCAACTATTTATTGCCTGGCTTCAGAAAACTCTTTTTTTTAGAGAAACCGTGTCATGGTACGATATTATCGTTAATATTATTGATAATAATAAACGATTCGATATCGATCAAAGGGCGTCAGCGGTCGCTTTTAGCTTTACCTTGGCCTCTTTTCCTGCCGTTCTGTTTCTTTTTACCCTGATTCCATACTTACCCTTGCCCACTGCCAAAGAGCAGATTATGAGTCTTTTGCAGGATATTGTTCCCTATGGGATCTATCGTCATGTAGCACATGCCATTACCGATATCTTGAATCGTCCCCGTAGTGGTGTACTTTCTTTTGGGTTTATTTTCGCCCTATTGGCGTCTACCAATGGGATGATTTCCCTCATGAAATCCTTCGATGTGATATTCGAAGAAAAAAACACCCGTGGGTTTCTTTTGGCGAGGGCCGTAGCCATGATGTTGACGGTGTTGCTGATAGCGGTCATTTGCGTGACCGTGGTGCTGCTGATAGTAGGGGATGCCGTCATGAGTATCATGGCCCAATGGAACATCATCACCGACGGGGTGGTGATACTCATTCTAAATTTTAGTCGGTACATGGTCAGTTTTGGCGCCTTAATGACGGCCATATCCCTGATTTATCGATTTGCCCCCACCAATGGTCGTGACTTTTCATTCATTAATTCAGGGGTAATAGTGGCCTCTATACTCATATTGGTAGCCACTTTTGGTTTTTCATTTTACCTCTCCAAGTTTCATACTTACAACCGGCTCTACGGCTCCATTGGGGCAATCATCGCCCTCATGATCTGGTTCTATCTTTTAGCCTTTTTATTGATACTCGGTTTTGAAATAAATGCCAGTATCGCCGCTGCCAAAACAAAAAATCACCTTTCGGATCAAGGAAATTAAAGTATTATGCATCAGGACCTGTGACACTTGGGGTAGTTTGGTCGTATTAGCGTTAGAACCTAATCGGCAAGGATGCAACCTTCCACCCCCCTGGTTACGGTAGTACTGGTGAGCTATAATCGAGCGAGCTATTTGGAACAGGCCATTGAATCGGTCTTGACGCAGACTTACGCGTGTATAGAACTCATTATTGTCGATAATGCAAGTAGCGATGGTTCGCAAGGCCTAATTCTTTCCTACGAAAAACAATTTCCTTCCCTGCTGTGCATATACAATAAGTATAATATGGGGCTTTGTGGTGCATTTAATCAGGGACTTAAAAGGGCAGGAGGGAAGTATATCATTGACCTTGCAGCCGACGACATACTATTGGCCTCCTGCATCGAGCAACAGGTCCGTTGTTTTGAATCCCTTGCCGGAGACTATGGATTGGTTTTTTCAAATGCCTATTATGTCGATTCCCGTGGGGGGATGATCCGTACACACTACCGGATAGACGGCCAAGGGCATGCTCGTGAGCCTATTCCTACCGGCTGGGTGTACGACCAAGTGCTGGAGCGCTATTTTATTTGCACGCCCACCATGATCATGCGCACCCAAATGTTGCAGGACATGGGTGGGTATGACGAGTCGCTGGTGGTAGAGGACTTTGACCTTTGGATTCGGACGGCCCATCGGTATCGCTACCATTATCTCGATCGTATCTTAGTCGCTAAGCGAATGCTACAGGGGTCGTTAGGCATGCAGATCGTCCGTAGGGGAAGTGGGATACTCAATAGCCATTTGATAGTCTGTCATAAGGCTCTTGGCTTCCTTTCTACCAACCGTCAGAAGGATTTGCTAGCCAATAGAATTCGTGGTTTTATTAGAAAATGTTGGTATGCGCAGGAGTTCTCACTAGCCCAAGAGTTCGGAATGCTATTGGTTCAGTTACAAAAACCGGGTTTATTCACCAATCTATTGTTATTATTATGTAGATTTCGGTTGCCGGTCAACGGTTTATATCGGTTATACCTTCGAATTTTCAAGAAACTAAGCGCTTAAGGGAAGGATTTTCGATATTACTTTGTTAAAATAAAAACTAAATTAAATATGCCAGCCGAGTTTATTCGAATATATCCCGAAAACCCAGACGAAAGAAAAATTAGAAAGGTGGTGGAATGCCTCAGGGGTGGAGGATTGGTGATTTACCCTACCGATACGGTTTATGGATTAGGATGCGATATTTATAATTCTAGGGCCGTAGAAAAGGTAGCAAGAATAAAGGGGGTCAAGCCTCAAAAGAATGATTTTTCCTTTATATGTTATGATTTAAGTCATATTTCCGACTTTGCCAGGGTCAGTAATTCCGCCTTTAAGCTCATGAAGAAGGTTCTTCCTGGGCCATATACCTTTATATTGGATGCTACCAATAATGTTCCAAAGCTACTGAATACCAATAAAAAATCGGTAGGGATTAGGGTACCCGACAATAATATACCAAGGGCCCTGGTAAAGGAACTAGGCAACCCGATAGTGACTACCTCCATCAAGGATGAGGACGAGGTGATCGAATATGCAACAGATCCGGAGCTAATATTCGAGAAGTTTCAACATCAGGTGGACATCATCATTGATGGGGGCTATGGAGGGAATATGGGTTCTACCGTGATTATGGCGAACTCCGACGAATTCGAAATTGTACGTGCTGGGTTGGGGGATATCAGTGTGATCCAGTAATGATGGGAATGACTTTCTCGAGAATGTTACGTCTCAGATGCGTGTAATTGACTGGAAAAACCACCCTATCTACAATTAGCATAAATATTTATCGTTTAATTTTTGATTTTTAAAAGTCCTTTCTCATATTTGGTAGTGAGCGAAGTTATACAAAGTAACACCCCATTGGAGGGAGTACAGATTGAATTGCAATATTTTCCATGCCTAGAATATTTTGGTTGTTTACTGCGGCATGATTATAGTATTCTCGACATCGACGAGCTATATCGCAAACAGACCTTCCGGAATCGCTGTATGGTTTTGACGGCCAATAAAGTGGACACCCTTTCGGTGCCGGTCAAGCATTATGATTCTGGTACGCTGAGCAGGGAGATTGAAATTGACTATTCGCAGGATTGGAAACGGAGGCATTGGGGATGCCTTCAATCGGCCTATGGAAAATCCCCTTTTTACGAATATTTTGCACCGGAGTTCAAATCCGTTTTTGACCAGGATCCCCAATATTTGGTCGATTTGAATTATGAATTGTTGACAATTTGTCTTAGATTGTTAGGCCATAAGAAAGAAGTTAGGTACAAATTGTCAGGTCCTAGAATAGCCTCAGATAAGCTAGAAAACCTGAATTCAAGAATAAATAACAAAAAAAGTACAAAAAATTATATATACTATCAACCGGTTCCCTATTATCAGACTTTTGGGAATGGTTTTGTAGAGAATCTAAGTATTGTTGATCTTCTCTTCAATATGGGTCCGGAGGCGAGAGGTATATTACTGCAATCGACAATAAGCAAGTAGCTACTTTGAACAAAGTACAGCTGAGTAGCGTTTAGTACATTAAGAAACATTTATTATTGCTGAAAATGGAAGCAAAATTCTCAAATAGAGTGAAAGAAGTAATCACCCTGAGCCGTGAAGAAGCTTTGCGGCTGGGCCATGATTACATCGGCGCCGAACATCTTCTTTTAGGGATGATTCGGGAGGGCGACGGGATAGCAATAGGCTTACTCAAAAAGCTGGGTGTGTCCCTGGAAGAGGTGAAGCAAACCGTGGAACAGGCCACCAAAGGCGCTGCTACGAGTAATGTGAAAAATCTTCAAAACATCCCTTTAACACGTCAATCGGAAAAGGTACTTAAAATCACCTATCTGGAAGCTAAAATATTTAAATCACCGCTAATAGGAACCGAGCATTTGTTATTGTCGATCCTGAGAGACGAGGATAATATCGGCACTCAGATCCTCCATAAGTTCAATGTAAGTTATGAGGTCATCAAAGAGATGCTGGAGTATCAATCTTCAGGGATTAAACCTTCAATGGGTCCCGACACCGAGGACGGCGACGAAGAAGGTCGCGGCATGTTTGGTGGCGGGGGAGGAGCCTCTTCGGGCAAGGAGTCCAAGGGTGCCGAAAAATCACGTACTCCGGTACTCGATAATTTTGGTAGGGATCTGACCAAAATGGCAGAACTTGGTAAGCTCGATCCTATAGTAGGTCGTGAAAAAGAAATAGAACGTGTAGCGCAAATATTAAGCCGACGTAAAAAGAACAACCCCATCCTTATAGGAGAGCCTGGAGTGGGTAAAACGGCCATCGCCGAAGGGTTGGCCCTTCGCATTGTGCAGAAAAAGGTATCTCGGGTGCTGTTTGGCAAACGCGTCGTGACCTTAGACCTGGCCTCTCTTGTAGCGGGTACCAAATACCGCGGCCAGTTTGAAGAGCGGATGAAGGCCGTGATGAATGAGTTAGAAAAGTCGCCGGATGTAATCTTGTTTATCGATGAGTTGCATACCATCGTTGGGGCTGGTGGAGCTTCGGGCTCTTTGGACGCCTCAAATATGTTTAAACCGGCTCTTTCTAGGGGTGAAATACAGTGTATTGGAGCTACTACCCTCGACGAATACCGTCAATATATAGAGAAAGACGGTGCTCTGGCACGTCGTTTTCAGATGGTGATGGTGGATGCTACTTCGATAGAAGAAACGGTGCAAATTCTTCATAATATTAAGGACAAATATGAAGAGCACCATCATGTAAACTATACCCCTGAGGCCTTAGAAACTGCGGTAAAGCTATCTGAAAGATATATAACCGACCGATTCCTCCCTGATAAGGCCATCGATGTGATGGATGAAGTAGGAGCGAGGGTTCATATTAGCAATATTACGGTACCTGAAGAAATTTTGCATCTGGAAGAACAGATTGAAAATATCAAGCAGGAGAAAAATAGGGTCGTTAAAAGCCAGAAATATGAGGAAGCGGCCCAACTACGCGATCGTGAAAAGAAATTGATTGATCAACTGGACCGCGCCAAAATAGCTTGGGAAGAAGAAACCAAGCAAAAAAGATACCAGGTTAACGAGCAAAATGTAGCGGAAGTAGTAGCTATGATGACTGGAATACCAGTTACCAACGTGTCTATGGACGAAGGCAAGAAGCTCTTGAAAATGGGTGAGGTACTGAAAAGTAAGGTCATTGGCCAAAATCCTCCTATAGAGAAATTGGTAAAGGCCATTCAGAGGACCCGTGTAGGTCTTAAAGATCCTAAGAAGCCTATTGGTTCATTTATTTTCTTAGGACCTACAGGCGTAGGTAAAACCGAGCTTGCCAAGGTTCTTGCCAATTACTTGTTCGATAAGGAGGATTCCCTGGTTCGTATCGACATGAGTGAGTATATGGAGAAGTTCAGCGTATCGCGCTTGGTAGGAGCACCTCCGGGATATGTGGGCTATGAAGAGGGTGGCCAGTTGACCGAGAAAATCCGTAGAAAACCCTATAGCGTGGTATTACTAGATGAAATCGAGAAGGCACATCCCGATGTATTTAATATCCTGTTACAAGTGTTGGACGATGGTATCCTTACCGATGGACTGGGACGTAGAGTAGACTTCCGGAATACGATCATCATCATGACCTCTAACATTGGTGCTCGTGACTTGAAAGACTTCGGTTCTGGAATAGGATTCTCGACCCGGGCAAGGTCCGAAAATCAAGATGAAATCATGAAGGGCACCATTCAAAGTGCCTTGCGGAAGGCGTTTTCTCCAGAATTCTTAAACCGCTTGGACGATGTCATCGTGTTTAACTCACTAGAAAGAGAGGACCTTCATCGGATCATCGATATTAGCCTTGGCAAGTTGTTTAGCCGTGCCAAAGGCCTAGGTTATGAGATAGAGCTCACTTTGGAGGCTAAGGACTTCTTATCGGAAAAGGGGTACGATCCGCAGTATGGAGCGCGTCCTTTGAACAGGGCCATCCAGAAATACCTCGAAGATCCCGTGGCAGAGGAAATCCTTAAAGGTGACCTTAAAGAGGGAGATGTATTGGTAGCGACTCACGAAAAAGGAAGTGATGAGCTGGTGATATCAGTACGTAAAAAGGAAGAGGAACTAACAGAATAAGCCAGGAAACTGGGAAATATAAGAATCGGGTAATCTCTTGAAGAGGTTGCCCGTTTTTTTTTGATAGGAGTATCAGAAGAAGCGAATTCCCAAGGGGGGGTAACCAAAAAGACCCGATCGCATGGCAATCGGGTCTTCTACATTATGCAGATAAAAATTATTTCGTAAGTTGAAGTTTCAACTGGTTCAGTTGATGCTTGATAGAAGCATCAATCTGACGATCGTTCACTCTTAACAAATAACCCCCAATAAGGCTTGGGTCTATTTGTTCCTCCAACTGGACGGTTTTGCCGGTAGCCGAAGCTACAATTTGGGTAAATTGCTGGCGAAGTTCGTCGGTAAGCTCTGAGGTAGTGGTAACAGTAGCCTTTTGTATCCCTTGCAGATCGTTATAGGCAAGTACAAATTCATCGGCGATAGCGTCTAATATAGATTCCCGATTCTTTCTTGTGATAATATTGAATATCGCGAAGGTTACCGGATTGACTTTACTTTCGAAAATGGCTTTTAAGATGGCCAATTTTTTCTCGTGGCGTACTACGGGGCTTTTAAGGGCCAACATCAAGCCACGGTTTTCTTGGGCAGTAGCCCGAAACAGGATCATGTCCTGGTATACGGACTCCAACACATTTTTCTCCTGAGCCAGCTCGATGAGTGACTTGGCATATCTGGAAGCGACTATACTTACTGACATCTTAGATCAATTTTAGGTAACTGGGTAATAACAAAGATTAATTGAGGCTAGCCGTATTGGCAAGCTCGGCAACGAGCGACTGCTGGGCCGCTTTATCTTTCAATTCCCTGTTCAATACTTTTTCGGCGATGTCGATAGACAAAGTCGCTACTTCATTACGAATTTGCTTAACAGCAAGTTGTTGTTCGTTGCGGATGGTTTCACGAGCGGCATCGAGCATTCTCTGTCCTTCTAGAGCAGCCTTTTCTTTGGAAGCGGCAATGGTACGATCTGCTGCTTCTTTAGCGTCTTTAAGGATGCTATCGCGTACGGCATTCGCCTCGGCAATCATCTTCTGGTTGTCAGCTTTAAGCTGAGCCATCTCTGCACGAGTCTTTTCTGCTAGGTCGAGTGCCCCCTGAATCTCGTTCTCCCTTTCCTTAAGGCCGTTGATAATAGGCTTCCAGGCAAATTTGGCAAGAATAAAAACCACTAGTAAAAATACTACCAGCATCCAGAAAATCAGACCTGGGTTTGGAGTAAGCAATGACATATGAATAGATGAGTTTTAATTAATAAATTTCTAGGATCGGCGGAATTACTATTCCAATACTAAACTCTTTTTTTATCAAAATCCGTGGAAGCCTATTGCTTCCACGGGAATTTTTTTTGCCAGTCACAACGCCTAATGCGCCGAGTCTATAGCACCACAGACCGAGGCCTGTCGGTTTTTTTAAAGCTTAAACGAGATAAGCAGACAGATTACCGCTGCAAAAAGCGCTACGGCCTCAATAAGAGCGGCGATAATCAACATGGCAGTCTGGATGGCACCAGCAGCTTCTGGCTGACGAGCGATACCTTCCATTGCACTTCCACCGATTTTACCGATACCAAGACCAGCACCGATGGCAGCAAGACCAGCACCGATAGCAGCACCGAAAACAGCAAGACCAGCACCACCTTGTTCCGCAGCTTGAAGCAAAATTTGAAGCAACATAATTTTTAAGTTTAATAAATGGTTATGAATAAAAAAAGAGAATGAAAAATCAATGTCCGTGGTCGGCGTGGCTATGTTCTTCTATGGCCGATCCGATGTACATGGACGATAAAAGCGTAAAAATAAATGCCTGAATGAAGGCTACCATGATCTCAATAAGGTTCAAGAACAAGGCGAAAAGCGAAATTACTGGGGCGATCATGAAACTTTGGAAAATAAAGATCAGACCAAATAGACTCAATAATATAATGTGTCCCGCAGTCATGTTGGCAAATAGCCGGACCATCAGAGAGAAAGGCTTCATAAACACACCTACTATCTCTACAGGGATCATTACGGGAAGCAATGCGCCAGGTACTCCCGTTGGGCTTACCAAGTGCTTGTAGTAATGCTTGTTGGCATTCAGGTGTACGATAATAAAGGTAATGACCGCCAGTGTCATCGTTACGGCGATATTGCCCGTTACGTTAGCGGCACCTGGTAGTAGCCCTAGAATGTTGTTTACCAAGATAAAGAAAAACAAGGTAAGCATATAGGGTAAATACTTTTCGTAGTTGGGGCCGATGTTAGGCTTCACTACGTCGTCACGAATAAAGAGGATAACGACCTCCATAGCCGATTGGAACCCTTTGGGGGCTTTACCTTTATTTTTTTGGTAAGCCGATCCAATACTGGTGAAAATGAGAATCAAAATAATGGCACTCAAAATCATAGAGGCCACATTTTTGGTGATCGATATGTCGATGATTTCTCTGGAGGAATCTTCAGGAACAATTTTCTCAGAATCGCCATGTACCAAATGGTAGCCATTATAGGCATGATGATCATTATGGAAATTGCTTGAAGAAAAAACTTCTAAGCCACGATCTTCCGAATATAGTATTACAGGCAATGGAAGCACTACGCCATGAGTGAATTCCCATTCGTGGGAGTCAGCGATATGGTGCATAATCATTTGTCCAATATTGAACTCTTCCTCATGTTTTTCGAGGTTTTGTTCAATTTGATGCTCGGCTTCATTGATTTGTTCCTGAACCGGATGACCGTGGTCATGCTCGGGTTGATCGGCATATGATGGTGCGGCTATCAGCAACGCTGCTGCCAGGAATCCGGTGGTAAAAAACTGTTGTAATGATGTATACATAATGGCTTGAAATACTACGCTTTGTCAATCGCGGCGCAAGTTACAATACAAAGTATATATTTCAAAGCCAGTATAACACAAATACAGTATAAAAAAGTTGATGACGAATAGTAATGAGTCAGTTAGCCCATGATATAAAAATACTCCAATAAAAATAATACTGAGAAGAAGCCTCCCTACAACGGTAGAAAGGTAAAAACTTACGAATTTTTTGCGATTGTCTTTCAGACCGTAGTCCATCAGGCGATTTATAAGAAAGGATAGTCCAAAGAAAAAGCTTAGGATGTACCAAAAATAGGGGTGAACCCAGGCCGAGTTGACATACTTTTGTACTATAAAAAATACAATTCCTATGAAGAGTGTCGCTACAATTGCACGGAGCATAACGGTTACAAAATTTAAAGTTTAGGCATATTCCGTATCAAAAGATATAACGAAGCCGCAATTCCCGTTAAGGAAAGCAGGAGCGTCCACCATGGGGTTGGGTTTTCCAGCCAGCGGTCGAGACGAATACCCGTATAAGTGAACACCAGAATGGTGCCCAGCATTTGCATCGCCATTCCAGAATATTTTAAAATAGCCTGGGGGCGTTGTAAGGGGTTCTTCTTGTATTTTTTGGATGGATCCTCCATAAATGTCCTACTAAAATATAGGTAAAGTTGCTTCAATATTTTGTAAATGGCCTTATCTTCGATACGGTTTTGCAAATATTACCGTTATTTTAATAATATTGAGCCCGAATTAAACCTTCAAACAGACTAGAATTTGTGATCTACCGTTTTGTTAAAATATTTTCCTCAGGATTTTCAATCGGGGCAATCCTACTTTTTTTAGCAAGTTGCTCTCAATATAGCACGCGGCCGGGTGCGATTACCTTTCATAATATTACCTCTCGCTACAACGCTTATTTTATTGCCGAACAAGAACTGGCGGAAGCGGAATTTTTATTGCAACAGGCCTATAAAGACGACTATAATCAGCTTCTCCCCATTTTATATCCTATGGATTCCATTGCCTCTGGGGCGGTGAAACCACAATTGTCCAATGCCATAGAAAAGGCCTCCATCGTAGCCGAACGTCATCAGAACAGTAAATGGCTCGACAATAGCTATATTGTTTTAGGGAAAGCCAGGTTGTATTTGGGCCAATGGGCCGATGGGCTGGAAGCCCTGCGCTTCGTGTTTGCCAATGGTAAAGACGAGGACGATAAAAATGATGCTCTGGTATTGCTGATGCGTGCCTATATCATTAAGGAGGACTATTCGAACGCTTTGGGTGTGGCAGAGTATTTGAGTCAGCAACCGCTAAAGAAGGAAGCTCGACTTCAGTTTTATCTTATCAAAGCCTATTTGCATCAGAATAACGGTGAATATTTGACTTCCGTAGCCATATTAGAGAATACATTTCCTCTCTTAAAAAAATCCCCCGAAACGGCCCGTATTCACTTTGCCGCCGGTCAGATGTACGACCTGCTAGGGCAATATGCCTTGGCCAACCAGCATTACAAAAGTGTAGGGAAAAATAGTCCTTCCTACGATTTGAACTTCTATTCTTCTATGAATTCCCTGCAGAACAGGGTGTTCCTGAATCCGGACATCGATCTGTCGACAGTGGGTTTCGATAAAATGTTGAAAGACCGAAAGAATGAGGACCTGAAGGATAAAATATATTTTACGATGGGGCTTTTAGCCGAGCATAAGGATAATATCCCCGAAGCGATCTCCTATTTAGGGAAGTCGGCTGCATTAGGAAATAAGAATCCTACCCAAAAAGCATATACTTATCTGCATTTGGCTAGGATTAATTATGAGTCCTTGGAGAAATTTGAAATCTCCAAAGCCTATTATGACAGCGCATTAGTCCTGCTACCCCAAGGGATTTTGGATTATCAAATCGTATCGGATCGGAAACGTGCATTGGATGGTTTCGTGACTCAATATAATATCGTTACCAAAGAAGATAGCTTACAGAGATTAGCCAAACTGTCGTCTACTGCTTTAGATTCGAAGTTGGATGACATCATAGAAGCCCGTGAAAAGGCACGCATCGAAGAAGAAAAGCGGCAGAAGGCCATACTACAAGCCTCTACGGTCGTTAGTCCTGTAGTCCCTTCGTCGCTGCCGGCTGTTGCTGGTGAACGGCGCTGGGAGCTTTATGATCCCAACCTGATCGAGAAGGGTAAGCTGGAGTTTAAGCGGCAATGGGGCAATAGGCCCTTGGAAGACGATTGGCGCAGGAGCGGTAAAACGTCCACGGCTAGCCTTGCCGGAGCGGCCTCTGCTCCTCAGAATGCTACACCGGAGAAAGCGGTGGACGATAAGCTTGTAAAAGGTTCGGAAGAATGGGAGCAGGTAAAGGCGGTGCTTTTAAAGAATGTCCCCCTTACCGATGAACAATGGTTGGTTTCAGAGCAGGCTAAGGAAGAAGCTTTGTATCAATTAGGGAAAATATACCGCTTCGATTTAAAGGAAGATAAAAAGGCAATTTCTACTTTTGAACGCATTCTTCAGGAATATCCCGAGAGTAAGCACAAGGAAGAGCTGTATTATTTGATGTTTTTGTCCTATGGTGCCGAATCGGCTCAAGGATTGGCTTGGAAACAAAAACTAACCACAGCGTTTCCTCACTCGACTTACGCTCGCCTGGTGAGTGATAAGACTGAAAATGGTGCCGACAATAATGCCCTGAAAAACCCGCAGGTTGCCTATGAAAATAGTTATCAACTCTACGCTAGGGGTGAATACGACACGGCACTTAAAGATATTGAGCAAAATTTGCCTGCCTATAAAGGAGGCGCTTTCGAGGATAAATTCGCCTTGCTAAGGCTATTTTTGATCGGTAAAGTGAGGGGTAAAGAGGACTATACCCAGGCCATTAGCGAGTTTTTGCAACTGTACCCGCAGAGCATCTACCTAGAGAGGGTCAAAGAAATGCAAGAGTTGGCCAGTGGTTCTTTCGGTCGCTTATAAGCTTATACTTTCGTATTATTGTAATCTAATAAATAATAATTTCCCATTTATGATTGAATTTCAACCTGGAAAATACCGCCGACGTATAATTAATTTATGGCGGTTTGCTGGAATCGGCCTGGGCTTAGTGATTTTGTATATTTTGGCTGTTACCTACAACTTATTTTGGTTGTTCGGTGGAATGCCCGATTTGAAGACTTTAGAAAACCCCAGCAGTGAATTGGCTTCCGAATTAATTTCGGAAGATGGGAATTCTTTGGGTAAATATTTTTTTGAAAACCGTACCCAGATAGAGATAGGCAAGATTTCGCCTAATTTGATCCACGCCCTTGTGGCAACAGAGGATGCCCGCTTCGTCAATCACTCGGGTATAGACGCCCGAAGTCTGGTTCGAGTTGCCAAAGGGGTGATATCCGGAAACTCTAGTTCTGGTGGTGGTAGTACCCTCACGCAGCAGGTGGCCAAGAATTTGTTTAATACACGTTCCGAAGAATATAAGGGCTTACTCGGGGGTATTCCGGGTGTACGTATAGTTATCGCTAAGACGAAGGAATGGATTTTGGCCGTGATTCTCGAAAGAAAGTATACCAAGCAAGAGATCATGCAGATGTATTTGAATACGGTAACTTTTGGGAATAATACCTATGGTATCAAGGTGGCTTCTACCACTTATTTCAATAAGGAAGCCTCCGAATTGTCGGTGACTGAGTCGGCCCTCTTGGTCGGGATGTTACAAAACCCTACCTTATACAACCCCTTGCGGTTTCCAACCAATGCCCTTAACCGTCGTAACACCGTTTTGGCTCAGATGAGTAAATATAATTATTTGCCTAGAGAGGAGATGCTTGAGCTTAGGAAACTGCCTTTGGGAATGGACTTTACCGTAGACAGTCATAACACGGGCCTGGCGCCTTATTTCAGAGAGTCCATGCGGAATTACCTCAAGAGTTGGGTCAAATTGTATAATGAAGAGCATGGAACCGACTTAGATCTTTATACTTCGGGCTTAAGGATTTATACGACCATCGATTCCCGAATGCAGCAATACCAAGAGGAAGCCGTTGAGGAGCATATGCGTACCCAACAGAAGCTCTTTGATGACCATTGGAAAGGGCAAGGTGAGCCCTGGCGCGACGACAGCGGAAGGGAAATGAAAGGATTCGTGGATAGGGCCGTCAAAATGTCTGGACATTTCATAACCTTAAAACGAGACTTAGGCGAAGAACAGGCCTGGAAGGTGATGCGCACTCCCAGGAAGATGAAAATTTTCACCTGGGATGGGGAAAAGACGGTGACGATGAGTCCGATCGATTCGATAAAGCATTACAAAAAGCTTTTACAGATCGGTATGATGTCTATGGATCCACGCAATGGAAAAATAAAGGCTTGGGTAGGAGGCGTCAATTTTAAGTACCTTAAGTACGATCACGTAAAGCAGGGTACCCGCCAGCCGGGGTCTACCTTTAAGCCTTTCGTATACCTTACGGCTCTAGACAAAAATTTCTTGACCCCTTGCGATCGTCTGGTCGATCACCCGGTATATTTCGGACCCAGTGATGGCGTTCCTGGAGGCTGGTCGCCCAAAAACTCCAATATGCGATATTCCTATCAGAGCCTTACCTTACGGCAAGCCTTGGGGCAGTCGGTCAATACCATCAGTGCGCAAATTATCAAGATGGTAAAGCCTAAGGCCGTGGTCGAATACGCCCATAAGTTAGGTATCACCACCGATCTTCAGGAGGTGCCATCCTTGTCGTTGGGGATTAGTGAAGTATCGGTTTATGATATGGTAACGGCCTATTCGGCCTTTGCCAATGGAGGCCATCGGGTAGAGCCGATGACGATCCTCAGGATAGAAGATCGGAATGGCAATTTGTTGCAAGAGTTCTATCCGAAGCAAAATCAGGAAATAAGTGCCAATATGGCTTATAATATGTTGTATCTGATGCGCGGTGCAGTTGAAGATCCGGGGGGTACCTCGGGAAGGTTGCGCTTATATGGCGTGACGGAAGGAAATGAGATTGCCGCCAAGACCGGAACTACCTCTAATTATTCTGATGGCTGGTTTATGGGGATGACTCAGAATCTGGTGACCGGAGTATGGGTGGGTGCCGAAGATCGGAGCGTCCATTTCCGTACGATCACCTATGGCCAAGGAGGACGCATGGCCTTACCGGCCTGGGGGTTGTTTATGCAAAAAGTTTATAAAGATGAAACCCTACAGCAATACCGCAAAGGGCCATTTGTAAAGCCTGAAAATTACGATTTGGATTGTGGTAAGATAGAGGCCGAACCATCGGATACTTATATCCCTCCATCGCGTTCCGACGACGAAGGGGTTCTATTCTAACGCCTATCGCCCATGAACATCATCATTGCCCCCGACAAATTCAGAGGATCCTTAGATAGTGCCGAGGTGATCAGGGCTATTTCGGAGGGGGTCGCGGAGGTGTGCCCACAGGCTGATATCCATGCTTTCCCCTTGGCCGACGGAGGCGAAGGGACCATGGAAATCTTGACGGAGCTGGCAGGAGATGGTGTTTATATTCAGAAAGAGGTGAGTGACCCACTCGGTAGGCCTGTTCTAGCCCAGTATGGCTATTCCCGTTCGAGCCAGATGGCCTTTATAGAGATGGCTGCCGCTTCGGGCTTGGCATTGCTACCGCCAGAGGCACATAACCCTATGCTGACCAATACTTACGGTACTGGCGAGTTGATACTAGATGCTATAGAGAATGGGGCATCCACCATTCTGCTAGGCATAGGGGGGAGTGCCACTACCGATGCCGGCATCGGAATGGCCGCTGCTCTTGGCTTCAGGTTCTTCGATGAGGCAGGAGAAGCCGTGCCACCGATAGGTGGGAATATGGAAAGGATATCCCAAATTGATGCTCAGCGGGTCGATCCACGGGTTGCAAAAGTAGCCTTTATTATTGCCTGCGATGTAGGTAACCCTTTGTATGGGCCCAATGGTGCCGCCGCCGTTTATGGCCCACAAAAGGGAGCCAGCGACGAAATGGTTTTAAAACTCGATCGTGGGCTAGAGAGGATCAACCAGGTGGCCACTACTTTTTTTGGTACCAACGTCGGCCTGGTACCAGGAGCCGGTGCGGCAGGAGGACTTGGAGCGGGTTGCTTGTGGTTTTTGAATGGAAAGCTACAAGAGGGGGTAAGCCTCGTGATGCAGCAGAGTGGTTTGCCGACTCTTATGGCCCAAGCTGACCTGGTAATAACCGGTGAAGGAAAGGTAGACGTACAGACTTTGGAGGGAAAGGTAGTGCAAGGCCTGGCAAACCTTTGTAGAGAAAATCGCGTACCAATGGCTGTTATTTGTGGAAGCCTTCAGCTTACCTCTGCCCAGTTAGATGCCGCAGGCATTACTTATGCCGCTTCCATTATCAACAGGCCGATGAATCTCGATGCGGCATTGGAAGAAGCCTACGACTTGGTAAAACATGCAACTATTCAGATGATGCGATTGTTTTCCTTCTCCAGGTAAGGTGGTACGGTTATTTTTACCCGTACCTTAGTTTTTAGTTTCTGCTCAATATTCCCATTTATTCATACGTGTCTGTATTTAATTATAAGGACGAAATAGCCAAAATCCCTTTTGATCCCGGAGTTTATCGGTATTTCGATGCACTAGGGGAGGTGATCTACGTAGGGAAGGCCAAAAATCTTAGAAATCGCGTTTCCAGTTATTTTCTCAAGTCCAACCAACACGATAGAAAGACCAAAAGGCTGGTGTCTCAGATTAGGCGGATAGAGTTCGTGATAGTACCCAGCGAATGGGATGCCTTGCTGTTAGAGAACCAACTCATTAAGGAACTACAGCCTAAATTTAACATCCTGCTCAAAGACGATAAGACCTACCCTTTTATTTGTGTAACCAACGAGCTTTATCCGCAGGTGTATGTAACCAGGAATGTCGATTTGAAAAAGGGGACCTACTATGGCCCGTTTGCGCAACTGCGCTCTATGCATACCTTGTTAGACATGTTTAAGGCGTTATATACGATTCGCTCCTGCCAGTTGGCGCTTACCAAGGGAAATATTGAGGCTGGCAAGTTTAAGGTATGTTTAGAATATCATATTGGCAACTGTAAGGGGCCGTGTGAAGGACTTCAGTCGCCCGAGGATTATGCCGTGGAAATAGAGCAAGTACACCATATTTTAAAGGGGAATCTATCACTTCCACAGCAGTATTTCAAAGAAAAAATGCTGAAGGCTGCCGAATCTATGGCCTTTGAAGAGGCGCATTCCTGGAAAACCAAGTTGGAACATCTGGCCAGTTTTCAGAGTAAAGCGACGGTTGTCAACCCCAAAATTGGTAACGTGGATGTGCTAACTATAGTTTCGGACGAAGAGGCCGCCTATCTCAATTTTATGAAAGTAAAGCAGGGATATATGGTAGCAACCCAAACTTTTGAAGTCAAAAAGAAATTGGACGAATCGGACGTTGAAATTTTGGAGATGATGTTGGTAGAAATGCGTGAAAAATATGGGCATGAGTCTAAAGAGGTACTTTCTAACCTTAAACCCCATATGGAATCGAAGGTCGATGTGGTGATACCGCAGATCGGCGATAAGAAAAAGCTACTGGATATGTCCATGAAAAACGTCCTATATTTCCGAAGAGAAAAAGCGGAAAGGAGGGCCGTTGAGGCATCGGCTACTTCCTCCAAAAAGGACCGCGTGTTGATCCGTCTTAAAACAGATTTACAGTTGAAGACCCTACCCCGCCATATCGAATGTTTCGATAACTCCAATACTCAGGGTACCAATCCGGTAGGTGCGATGGTGTGCTTTAAGGATGGTAAACCTTCCAAAAAGGATTATCGACATTTTAATATCAAAACAGTGGTAGGGCCCAACGATTTCGCATCGATGAACGAGGTGGTGGGCCGAAGGTACTTACGCCTGATCGCCGAAAACCAACCCCTGCCCGACCTGATCATCGTCGATGGGGGCAAGGGCCAGCTAAGCGCTGCCTGCGATGCGCTCAAGCAGCTGGGCATCTATGGACAGGTTCCGATAGTTGGCATTGCGAAGCGCTTGGAAGAAATCTATTTTCCGGAGGATTCGGTGCCCCTATATATCGACAAGCGGTCGGAGTCGCTCAAGCTCATCCAACAATTACGCGATGAGGCCCACAGGTTTGGGATCACCCACCACCGCGACAAGCGCAGCAAAGGAAGCCTCATTAGCGAATTGGAGGGGATCGATGGAATAGGAAAGGTGACGGCCACCAAGCTACTCAAGTATTTTGGGACGGTAAGGGCTATCAGGGAGAGCCCCGTTGACAAACTTACAGAGGTAGTGGGTCCTGCACTCGCAGGCAAGCTACGCAAGCATTTCGAAACTATGCAAGGCTAGAAGCCCCAGGCAATCCTATGTTTTTGCCGACAACATATCCGGTTGTCCAGGCATTTTGAAAGTTAAAACCTCCCGTAATACCGTCGACATCGAGCACCTCGCCGGAAAAGTAAAGGCCGGGAAGCTTCTTGCTTTCCAAGGTGTTAGGGTTAACCTCGTCGAGTTTTATGCCGCCACAGGTAACGAACTCCTCTTTAAAAGTAGTTTTTCCCTGTACGTCAAATTGTGAATTGGTAAGCAACTCCACCAAGCGGTTAATGGCCTTATGGCCTGCGTCGCCCCAGCGTAAGGAATCGGAGATTTCGGCTTGCAGACAAAAGGCTTTCCAAAGACGGAGAGGGATACCCAGCCGGGCATGGGAGGTGATCTGCTGCTTGGGGGTATTGGTTTTTTCGGCCAATAGTATTTCCCGCACCTTTTGTTCTGGGTATTCTGGGAGCCAATTGATCCTACAAGCAAACTGGTAGCCGAGGCTTGAGAGGTGCCTGGCTCCCCAAGCCGAGAGCTTCAATACTGCCGGACCACTAAATCCCCAATGGGTGATCAACAGAGGCCCCCTGTAGGCTAGCTTACTACCCATTATTTTGACCTCGCTGTCTTTAACAGAGACCCCAGCCAATTCGAGTAAGGGGTTGCCTGGGGTGTTAAAAGTAAAAAGGGAGGGGACGGGTTCCTCTATGCTATGGCCGTGGTCGGTGATCCACCCAAAGCCATTGGCCTTCGGATGGCCTCCAGCCGCAATGAGCAGCCTGTCGGTGCGGATAAGCTCTCCGTCGACGGTGGTTAGCTCAAATTGAGTGGAGGGGGAGTGGCCTACAACTCTAAAAGAAGTTATGGCGGTACTGGTACGTATGGTGATTCCACGGTTCCTAGCGATGCGTGTAAGGCACTCGGTGATCGTCTGAGAGGAGTCTGTTACCGGAAACATGCGCCCATCCTCTTCCGTCTTAAGTGATACCCCATGGTTTTCAAACCAGCGGATGGTATCATTGGCGTCAAATTGGCCGAAAAGTTTGCGTAAGAAGCGTTCTCCTCGGGGATATTGCTTCGGAAATCGTTTGAGGTCGGCAGGCGTATGGGTCACATTACAACGCCCCCCTCCCGACACCCTGACCTTGTTGAGTACGGTTTTATTTTTTTCAATAATGGAAATGGAGGCCTCGGGAAAAAAATCGGCGGCGGTAATGGCCGCCATAAAGCCCGATGCCCCTCCGCCAATGATAATAATCTGCATAGGTTAATTCTTTAAAAACTTTGCAAAAATGACCCGAACTTATGGATATCCCTTAACACGGCCTTATTTTTATTTGAGCTAAGATATAAACGCCGTCTATCCCGCTACATCGTGGCCTCCCATTGTTGGGGACGATGGCAAGCGTGCTATGCCCTCCTTCATCGATGGTCGTACGAGACCATTTTAATTTAAAGAAGGCGTTAAGTATTGGGGTGTCGCGCTGCTATTTCATCATATTTATTAATATATTACCTTGAATAAATATTATCCTTATCCAATGTTCGGCCTTGGAGGGCACGGTTTCTTTAATTGCTCAAAATAAAGGCATAAAATGAGACGCTCGGGAGTATATCAAATGTTCGAATGGCGATTTTGATTAAAAAGTTTAGTCGTTTTAGTTTAACTATTCTACCACTATATATATGAAAAACATCCTTGTAATCGGTTTAGGAAAAGTGGGCTCCCTTGTAGGAACCCTGTTGGCACATCAGTTTAGCGTTCTGGGGGTCGACAAGCAGGAGCCAGCCCTTTCTCTGGTTTTCGATGTAGCCCTAGGAGATATTACGGATCTCAAATTTTTGAGCCAATGCATGGAAGGTAAAGACGCTGTGGTATCCTGTATGCCCTATAATCTTAATTTGCCAATAGCGCGTATGGCACATCAAAAAGGACTTCACTACTTCGATTTGACGGAGGACGTGGCGACCACGTCGGCGATACGAGAAATGGCCAAAACTAGTCGGGGTGCCATGGTCCCACAATGTGGACTGGCACCAGGGTTTATTGGTATCGTGGGGACGAGTTTGGCTAATAAATTCACAAAACTTCGAGACATAGAGCTGCGGGTGGGGGCTCTGCCACGGTACCCGAACGGGCAAATGGGCTATTCTTTTACCTGGTCGCCAGCTGGGGTTGTCAACGAATATATAAACGATGCCGAGGTAATCCATAATGGGGTGAAAAAGCTAGTGCCTTCATTGGAAGGAATAGAGATGATTAATATTGAAGGCCAGGAGTTTGAGGCATTTAGTACTTCGGGGGGCCTAGGTACCATGTGCGAAAGCTTCGAAGGGCAGGTCGATACGCTGAATTATAAGACGATAAGGTACCCAGGGCATTGTCGACTGATGCGTTTTATGCTCTATGAACTGTTGTTAAAGAACGACCGAGCCCTTATAGAAAAAATACTGACAGAGGCTAAGCCACCGGTGCAGCAAGATGTGGTGTACGTGTATGCGGTGGTGGAGGGCTGGAAAGACGATCGGCTGGAAAGAGAAGAGTTTTACCAGGCATACCATCCCATAGAGATCGATGGCCAGCACTGGCGGGCCATATCCTGGACTACCGCCGCCTCCATAGCCGCTGCAGTGGAATTGGTAGCTCATGGTGCCTTGCCAGGAACAGGATTTATTAGACAAGAGGATATTCCTTTGGAAGACTTCTTAGGGACTAAGAATGGACAATTTTTTAAACAGTATATCGACTGATGGGGCCATTTCACTTACCTATTAATCGACATACCACAATGATATAACCTTATGAAAAATATACAAGATGTTTTAAATGGATTAGGTATTGAAGCAAATAATCCTGGTGTGAGTACTGGCAATATCTTTTGGGAAGGGGGAGCGGGTAGTATCGATTCTGTTAGTCCTGTCAACGGGGCTATTATAGCTCGTGTGAGCATGGCCTCAAGTACCGACTATAGCAAAGTAGTGGAGGCGTCAAAAAAGGCCTTTGCAGACTGGAAGGCTTTGCCAGCACCCAAAAGGGGGGCTATTGTAAGGGAAATAGGTGAAGCCTTACGAGTTCATAAGGTCGACTTGGGGACCCTGGTAAGCTATGAAATGGGGAAAAGTGCTCAAGAAGGCTTGGGGGAGGTTCAGGAAATGATCGATATCTGTGATTTTGCGGTGGGGCTAAGTAGGCAGCTGTACGGCCTCACTATGCACAGCGAGCGTACCAACCATCGGATGTATGAGCAGTGGCATCCTTTGGGTACGGTAGGAATTATATCAGCCTTCAATTTTCCGGTAGCCGTATGGTCGTGGAATGCCATGATCGCCCTTGTTTGTGGCAATGTATGCATTTGGAAGCCTTCTGAAAAAACGCCCCTGACGGCCATAGCTTGTCAGCGCATCGTCCAAAGGGTATTGCAGTCCAACGGCATTGGCGAAGGAGTGGTGAGCTTGGTCTGTGGCGATCGGAGCATAGGCGAGCTTATGGCCGCCGATAACCAGATCGATCTGCTTTCGGCCACAGGAAGCACTAGGATGGGCAAGGCGGTGGCAGAACGGGTAGGCAGTCGTCTAGGGAAATGTTTGCTGGAATTAGGAGGCAATAATGCCATTATCGTGACCCCTGGTGCCGACTTCAATGTGGCCATTCCAGCCATCGTTTTTGGTGCCGTAGGTACTGCTGGTCAGCGTTGTACCTCTACCCGTCGGGTTATTGTTCATGAAAGTATTTATGAACTACTCAAGACCAAACTTCAGCAGGTATATGGCCAACTAAAAGTAGGCGATCCGCTCGACGAAGCCATGCATATGGGACCCTTGATCGACCGGCAGGCGGTAGAACAGTATGAAAGAACCGTGCAAGTCATAAAAGAGGCAGGAGGCGTATTCTTGGTCGAACCTGGCCTACTTCAAGGGAAGGGGTATGAATCGGGCTGTTATGTAAAGCCCTGTGTGGCGGAAATGTCTGAACAATTGGACATCGTGCGGCAGGAAACCTTTGCTCCCATACTATATCTTCTCCAATACACGGATCTAGAGCAGGCCATAGCCTTGCAAAACGACGTGCCTCAAGGGCTATCGTCGGCCATCTTTACGCTCAATATCAGGGAAGCGGAGCTGTTTTTGTCGTCAGCTGGTTCTGATTGTGGTATTGCCAATGTGAATATTGGTACTTCTGGTGCCGAGATTGGCGGGGCCTTTGGGGGAGAGAAGGAAACGGGTGGGGGCCGTGAGTCGGGCTCCGATGCTTGGAAGGCCTATATGCGCAGGCAGACCAATACCATAAATTATGGTAGTGATTTGCCCCTGGCGCAAGGAATTAAGTTTGATCTTGAGTGAGTGGATTTTATTCCTAACTTTGTGCCCTAAATATACACCATACACAATCGAGTACAGCAATTCATGAAATACCAATTAACAAGCAACCAAGTAGCCTCCAAAGTAGCCGGTGAAACGGTGATTCTTAACCATCATAAGGGTGCCTATTATGGGCTCGATGAGGTAGGGGTGCTGGTTTGGGACCTTTTAGAGGAAGGCCCACAAACAATGGAGGATTTGTGTACCTCGGTGATGGCGCAGTATGATGTAAGTCAGCAAACCTGCCAGGAAGACCTGGATAGCCTGATTCAGTCACTGATAGACGAGAAATTGGTAGAAAAGACAATTTGATAACTGTGGACAAACTGGCTGGATACTGGCAGAAATGGAAAGACCTCTCTACTTTTGGTAAATGGTACTTGTTAAAAGCCGGTGTTACCCTTCTGGTTATCAAAGCAGGGCTGACTTTTTTGCCTTTTCAGACTTTCCGCAGCCGGTATAGCCGGTATACCCGGGGCACAGCTCCAGAGCGACTGACCCAGGAACAGATCAAGGAGGTGGCGAGGTCTATCAACATTATGGCCGATCACCTCCCTTTCCAATTACTTTGTCTCCCACGTGCGTTAGCCGCTAAGTATTTACTTAGAAATGAGCCAGGCTTGGTTTTGCAGATTGGTGTTGAACTCGATAGGGTCGACTCTTTCGAAGCACATGCCTGGGTTGAGCGGGCAGGGGAGATCATAATAGGAGACTGGAATGAGACCATCCGTTATCAGCGATTATGGTCTTGGGAGTAATTTTTAAAATAGACTAGTATGTATTTCTATACGGCCTTTGGCCTTCATATTCAATCTCAGATTCCCCTACCGGAATTGTCTGTGGCTAAAGAAGGGCAAGAGGTGGACCTTACCATCGAAGTGGCACCCATCGATTTGCCTACCATGGCTCCTACCAATATTCATCGGAGAGGAGTAATGGCTACATTTGGCAAAAACCAACGGGACGATTTGCTGTTACACTGGGAAGGTATTGCCAATTTTCAAGCATCTAGTGGTAAGCTGCTTCGAATAGATCCACTAATTACCGATGAGAATTTGCTCAGTCTATTCACCGTAAGCGAAGCGTTGGGGTTAATTCTCTTTCAGCGTGGCGATTTTCTTTTACATGCCAGCGCCGTGCGGGTGGGCGACGAAGCCTGGTGCTTTATGGGTAATCCAGGAGCTGGCAAGTCCACTACTGCCGCCTCCTTTATCAAAGCAGGCTGCCCCTTGTTGAGCGACGACCTGACTGCCATTCGGTTCGATCGGCAGGGTGTCCCTTTCGTAATTCCGGCTTACCCCCAACTAAAAATCTGGGAACAGACGGTAAAAGGACTGGACTATGACACCGAAAGTCTCACACCAGTTAGTGAAGGCGTCAATAAGTTTTCGTACCAACCCAAAGAAGGCTTTGACCATACTCCAGTAAGATTGAAGCGGGTATTTTTCCTTCATAAGGCGCGTAATAGAAAATACATGGAGGCATTATCGGCCGTGAGTATACCCATTGAGTTGCTTAAAAATTTCCCATTACCTGCCTCCTTGGTTCAAAATGATACCTTGAAACTGCATTTCCAACAAAGTTTTCAAATAGCAGGTTTCGCCGATTTATTTCGGAAGAGACGGGACAAATCCTTTGATGCCCTTCATGAATGGGTCGTTTCTCAAACGCTTCCGGCTGCTGACCTATCCTGATATGCCTTTTTCAAAAGAACTTCAATTTCTGGTGTCGGCTTCTTTGAGTCCAAACAAGCCCTTTTCAGGAGCCATGCAACCCGACCCTAATAGCCTCCTAAAATTGGCCCAAAGGCATCAGGTTAGGGTAATGCTTTATGACTACCTAGGGCAAAACCCTATAGAGGGTGGCGAGGAAATTTTAGACCCCCTAAAGCGGTATTCAGTAGAAGGGGCGGTATATAATATGGTCTCGTTAAAGCAATCCATCGGCATCGTCTATGACTTTGAGAAAGAAGGGCTCCAGGTTTTTTTGATGAAGGGTGCCCTGTGGGCCTGGATGTTATACGAAAAGCCTAGCTTGAGGGAGTTTGGAGATATCGATTACTTTTTTCAGAAAAAAGATATTACCCAAGGACTTGCTGTACTAGCCCGGCATGGCTATCATGCCGACGACTACCGCCAGTTTTTGCTAGCCGATGCCCATGTTGCCGCTTTGTATTTTAAAGAGGATTATCAGTTGCCCTTGGTGCCTGGCCCCGATGCCCTCATACAGTCCTTAGAAGTCCAGTGGAATACTACCTATCCTCGCTTTGCCTTTAGCTTTGGGTATGATGAACTCATGGCCCGGCCTATGGCATTCGATGTGCCAGGAGGTGGTCAGCAAATAATGGTGCCATCCAAGGAGCACCAACTGCTGATGATGGTGATTCATCATGCGGGGGTAGAGCAATGGGACAAATTGAAATATATGGCCGATTTCGTTAGGATGCTAAGGAAATTTGGACCCGAAATGGACTGGGACTATATTGGAAATAAAGCCCGACAAAAGGGCTTTTATCGCCTGCTATTGGAATCATTAGGCCTGGCAGAGGAACTCACCGGGGAGAAGTTCCTGAAATACGGGAAAAGTGGGATGGTGATGAAGTACCCTACCGCTTCATTTAAGGAGGCGGTTTACCGGCACTGGGAGCATGGTAGGATGAAGCCAAAGACAAAGTCTTGGCAAATATTTTATTTTAATATGCGCTACCGCGATCATTGGCGTGTGAAGGCGAAGATATTGGCCTCTCATCTGGCGTATCTGCTCGAATGGCGGTTGTTGATACCCAAGGCTAAGTATTATAGAAAAAACCGATGATCCTTCCTCAGGATCACCGGTTGGCCATGCTATGGTAGCCACGCTAACGAAGCTTTAAGGTAATGGTTCCAGCTATTTGCTGGTCGGGTCCTATGATATTGAGTCCTTCTCCATTATTAAAGGCATCTACGTTGGCCGTGAGGGGCTCTATGGCCACACAGTCGCGGCTGGGTGGGGTATATACCACTAGGTAGTTGAATTTGCCCTCGCCTGTTTCTTGTTTTATTTCGAGGGTGACCTCCTGGTTGTCCGAGATAAGCTCTGTAATGGCTGTATTGCCTTCCGATTCGACTACAAAGCAATTGTCTAGCTCGTTTCTTAATAAAGAAAAGGCCCCGCGATGTGGAAAGGGTGCCTCACCAGTAGGAATCATATGATCGTCGAAGGTAACGATGGTTTTGGAAGGGATATTAATTTTCCAGGCGTCTACCTCTTCGTTGCCAAGGTCAAAATAGGGATGCCAACCAAACATGGCAGGGCATGCGTCTTTTCCGAGGTTATGGGCTTGGTAGCTCAGGCTAAAAATCCCATCCAAGTTAAGTGAGTAGGTGACCGAAAACAGGACCTCGAAGGGATAGCCTTCCTGTTGTGACAGGTGGTATGCTAGCTTGATGCTGGCGTTGTCGGGTTGAATGCGCTGCTCTTGTAGGCTAAAATGGTGCTTTCGAACCAAACCATGTATGGCATTTACCCCGCCCTTTTCATTTTTATGGAGCTGATAGTCCTTTCCAAGGAAGTGATATTTTCCTGAAGGGATTCTGCTAGCGAAGGGAAAGAGCAGCTCACTAGCGCTCTGGGTATCCTCCTTGAGTTTGTCGGGGGTAGGTGGGGTTTTTAGGATCGAAAATAAGGTCAGGCCCTTTCGTAGCGATAGCTGCCGTACCACAGCACCAAGTTCGGGAACCACAGCAAAGCGATTGCCATTGCGGGTATCCTGGACCACATATTCGGTTAACTCACCAAATTGTTGCTTTATTATTTCAAAGGTCATTATTCATGTTAAGTTTAGGATTGGGGGGGCTAAAATATAAAATAAAAACCGGTCTACATCAGTAGCCCGGTTTTTAAAATTTGGTAATATGGAAGATTTATGACGGAGTATTGTCTTTGGCGTCAGCCAAAATCTTAGAATCCGAATCGTCCTTATCATCTTCATCGTCTTGGTGATTGTGCTCCTTCACTATTTCTTCGTGAAGGGCTGCTTCCTCATTGGAGCGGCGGTTCACATAGGCTTGGTAGCTAGTTTCCCTATCGAAGGGGCGCTTGCCAATCAATTTTTCAAGATCGCTTTGGAAGAGAATTTCTTTTTCTAAAAGCTCCTTGGCGAGCACTTCTAAGGCTTCCCGCTTATCGGTCAATAGTTTGATCACGAATTGGTAAGCTTGGTCTACCAACTTACGAACCTCCTCGTCAATCGCTTGAGAAGTAGATTCGGAATAGGGTTTGGTAAAGTTATAATCGCTCTGCTTGGAATCATAGAAAGAAATATTTCCAATTCTTTCGTTCATTCCGTACATGGTGACCATGCTATAGGCTACTTTAGTAACTCTTTCCAGGTCACTTAATGCTCCAGTGGAGATTTTACCGAACACCACTTGCTCTGCGGCACGTCCTCCGAGTGTCATACACATTTCATCGAAAAGCTGCTCTGTACGGTACAAATACTGCTCACGAGGAAGGTATTGGGCATATCCTAACGCAGCCACACCACGGGGTACGATAGAGACCTTTACCAAGGGATCGGCATGCTCGAGATACCATCCCGATACTGCGTGACCCGCCTCATGATAGGCAACGATCTCCTTCTCTTCTGGAGAGATAATTTTGTTTTTCTTTTCGAGTCCACCAATCACCCGGTCCATCGCATCTTGGAAGTCCTGCATAGTCACTTCATTACGATTTCTACGGGCCGCTATCAGCGCGGCTTCGTTACAAACGTTGGCGATTTCGGCACCTGCAAATCCAGGTGTTTGGGACGATAGGCGGTGCATATCAACATCCGACGATAGTTTCAAAGGCTTAAGGTGTACTTTGAAAATGGCTTCACGGCCCACCACATCGGGTTTGTCTACCGAGATCTGGCGGTCGAAACGGCCAGGACGAAGAAGGGCAGGGTCTAATACATCGGGACGGTTGGTTGCAGCCACAATGATAATTCCAGAGTCCGAACCGAAACCATCCATCTCTACCAATAGGGAGTTCAAGGTGTTTTCGCGCTCGTCGTTGGAGCCAGGCATAGCGCCACGGCCTCTTGAGCGACCCACTGCGTCGATCTCATCGATAAAGATGATACAAGGTGCTTTCTCTTTTGCTTGCTTAAATAAGTCACGAACCCTTGCGGCACCTACTCCCACAAACATTTCGACAAAGTCGGAACCGGAAAGAGAAAAGAATGGTACGCCCGCTTCTCCTGCTACGGCCTTGGCAAGGAGTGTTTTACCCGTTCCGGGAGGGCCTACCAAAAGGGCTCCTTTAGGGATTTTGGCTCCAAGTTTCTTGAATTTGTCAGGACTTTGTAGGTATTCTACGATCTCCTTGATCTCTTCTTTGGCTTCGTCCAAGCCCGCCACATCGTTAAAGGTTATTTTTACCTTATTTTCAGCGTCAAATAAGGTGGCTTTGGAACGCCCTATATTGAAGATTTGACCGCCTGGGCCCACGCCTCCCGACATCCGTCCCAGCACAAAATACATGATCAGTATCACTACGATAAAGAAGCCCCAGGTGCTTAGGAAGCTCGTCCAGTCGTTTCGGGTGTCCACCACAAAAGTTACCTTTTCCTGGTCGGGTACCCCCTCCTGCATCTTATCAAAGTCCTTTTTGAAGGTCTCGGCCGAGGTGACCTGAAACTGGTAATGGGCGGGTGCTTCCGCTCCAAAGTACGTGTTCTCCTTGGCTATGGCCTTATATTTGTCAAGTTTAAGGGCCTCTGGCTTAAGGCTCACTTCAACGGTCTTGTCGTTTACTATCGTCACCCGATCAACCTCCTTGTCGGTCATCATTTTTTCGAACTTCTTTTGAGTAGTAGGTCGAACGGTTGAGGTGCGGCTAAGGTACGTTATTCCGAGTATAGTGGCTATAAGAGCGGCTATGATCCATCCTTGGTAACCCTTTTGTGGGTTTTTAGGATTTAGTGGCCCTCGTTTGTTTTCGTTTTCAGACATTCTAAGTTAGAATAAATTAAGAGGAAATATTAATGATAACGTGAAGCATTCAGCGAATGTTCACCTTACAGATTGTTTTATGCAACAGAGTCCTCCAGTTGCGTTACGATGGCATCGCCCCAAAGCTCTTCCAGATCGTAATGTTCTCTTCGGTCCTTGTTGAATATATGGGCTATGACGTCCACATAATCGATCAATATCCATTCGCCATTGGCTTTCCCTTCCTTTTGCCAAGGGTCTACTTGCGACGCCTTGTACACTTGCTCTTCTACGGAGTCAGCCAACGCGTCAATTTGAGTGTCGGAGTTACCCGAACAGATAACAAAAAAATCAGTGAAGGAATTTTTGACCTTTCTCAGGTCCATTATTGTAATATCTATGCCCTTTTTTTCGGCCATTCCTTTGGCAACGAGTTCAGAGAGTTCTTTTGAAGATAGTTCTTTATTTTTGCGTTCTTTCATGCTATTGGATTCCCATTTCTATAAACCTTAAAATAAGCCAAAAAAATTGTACAATTCTATATCTAACACCGGAATAATTGGTAAAAAAGTTGTTTACCTGCCAAGTTGTCACTCAACAAACGACATAGCCGCCGAATTAGTACATCAAAAGGCATTTGAAGAGGGGACCGTTGTCATCACCGATAACCAAACCGGAGGGCGTGGCCAAAGGGGGACGAACTGGTCGTCGGTTACTGGAATGAACCTTACTTTTAGTATCCTATTAAAACCAAAAGGCGTTCCAATAATGGAGCAGTTCTTACTGAGCCAAACCGTGGCCATAGGCTTGGTAACCGGGTTGAAGGAATTGGGCCTGGTGGCCACCATAAAATGGCCAAACGACATATATATTGGTGACCGCAAGATCTGTGGTACACTGATCGAAAACAGCATCCAAGGGGGTGGGATTGCCTCTACCATTGCAGGGATCGGCCTAAATGTCAATCAGTTGGACTTCGGGGCTATCCGGGCTACTTCTTTGGCATTATTGTCAGGGAAAAAATGGTCGCTGCAGCAGGTATTTGAGGTGTTGCTAATAGCCATAGACAAGGCTCTGTTGCGTCTTTATGCCGGCGAAGTAGATGCGATTCGGAGCTTGTATCGGGACAAGCTCCTCGGAATGAATGAAATACGGGGATTTAAAGTGCAAGGGCAACTGATGCAGGCGACGGTCGTGGGGGTCACCGCCCAAGGTCGGTTGCTCTTGCGTACTTTGCAGGGCTCTGTATTAGAAATGGACCTCAAAGAGCTGCAATGGCTCTGGGAGCACTAGCCCCATTTTCCTAGGATCGCCATGGCTAGCGCGCAAATCCCGAGACCAAACGACTCTCTGGCCAGTTCTATATTAAGACTGCGCATCTGAGCTTCTCCCCAAAACACCCCTTCAAACTGGGGAGGCCATTGGAGTATGGCCCCAACCACATAGCCTGCCGTCAGTACATAAAAGACCCAGCTGGGCCATAGCTCCTTCAGACTCATATAGCAGGCTAGCGCAGCAATACTATAAATAAATATCCAGGTAGCAGAATCTGGATCGTTGTTTTGGAAATAAGCAAACAGTAGGAATAATAGCCCGAAAGCTATTTTAAGTATTTTCATGATACCAGTAAATATTTAAAGGATGTATGACGATTGTAAGGGTAAGTCCATTTTTTTTTAAAACTTCTCTTCGCCCTGTTTAAAGTAAATAAAAAAAGGATAAAAAAACTAAAGAACGCCAATGGGCTTTATGAGAAAATTTTCTAACCGACAATTGGTGAATCTCTTAGCAGATACAAAATGTGCGCTTTCCGTTTAAAAACTAAGGCTAGAGCTTTCAGGGTGGGGCTTAATAAAAAACGTCCTAGTTTATAAGGGTATATTTCTATGTTCAGTCATAGATTACCCACTATCCTAAATCCTAAATTTTCATTTTTATGAACTCCCTCCTACGGTTTCAGCTAGTAGTATTGGTACTGGCTTTGTTGTCCTCCCCCTTGTCGGCTCAGCCATCTTCCGTTCCAGCCAGTGGCTCTTCGGATGACCTTAAAATGATAAAAAAGCGAATAGCAGACGACCTACTACTCAGCCGGTGGGAGGATGAGCGCATAGAAGAGGTAATAGGGAAAATGAAACCGGACGGAAGCTTCGAAGGTATAAACTATAGCGATCTTAGTCGTACGGCGGGGTTCCCACACCGGCGTCATACCCATAACCTGATGCAAATGGCCAAGGCTTATAAGAGTCGTGGGTCGAAGTTTTACAAGAAAAAGTACCTTAAAGAAAAAATTGAAAAGGGGTTAGACTATTGGGTTCGTCACGATTTTGTAGGGGACAATTGGCACGACAATCAGGTGACGACTCCAACCAACCTTGGGGAGCTGATGCTGATCATTGGCGACGACCTGCCCAAGGAGCTTGTGGCTAAGGCGCAACCGATGATTGGCCGAGCCCATATGAAGGCATCGGGAGCACGCCCCAGCGGAGACCGCATTGTTATAGCGAGCATCCTGGCCAAAAATCTACTTTTTGTCGGTGACTACAAGACTTTTAATGAAATTATAAAAATCATAGAAGGTGAACTAAAGTTTGCAACGGGCCAAAGAGGCATGCAGCACGACTACAGCTTCCACCATCGGGTCGACCGGGTAAATAATACCGATTCGTATGGATATAGTAAATATGCCAATGCTTTTGGCGACTGGTCGTACTTCGTCTCAGGAACACCCTATGCTTTTTCAAAAGAAAAGATCAATCAACTCGTCGACTATTATTTAGATGGGATTTACAAACAAATGGTGTATGGGGTATATTCCGATGTGAGCGTTCAAAACCGGAATATCTCTATCCAAAGATCCGCCTTTAGCCCCCACAGTACCCTCGAAATAGAACGGCTATTGGTGAGTACAGACTATAGAAAGGATGAGCTAGAAGAAATTATTCGTTTGCGGAAAGGTGAAGTAAAACCCTCCGCCTCCTTTGCCAAGTTCTTTTGGCAGACAGAGCATTTCGTTTTTCAGCGACCCGATTTTTATACCACCGTCCGCATGTATTCGACTAGGAATCGCAATATGGAAGTGCCCTATAATGGGCCGGGCAAATTGACCCACCACCGGGCCGATGGGACCAACTACTTGTTGAAAAAAGGGGACGAATACCATAATATTTGGCCGGTTTACGATTGGCAAAAGATTTCGGGCACAACGATTGTTCAAAAACCCTCCTTACCTGGCCCTGACGATATTCAAAAAGAAGGACTTACCGATTACGTAGGTGGAGTAACCGACGGACTTTACGGAGCCGTGGTATTCGATTTTCAAAGTCCACATGATCCTTTAGTGGCTAAAAAGTCCTGGTTCTTTTTCGACAAGGAATATGTGAGCCTAGGCACTGGTATCAAGTCGAACTCGAAGCTGCAGGTGGCTACCACGGTCGATCAGTCCCTGCTACGGTCGGAGGTAGCCATAGGGCAACAAGGTGCTCGTAAGCAGCTGACACCTGGTAATAGGGAATTGGACGAAGTAAAATGGGTCCATCATAACCAAATCGGCTATGTGTTTCCAAAGCCAGCAAAAGTCACCCTGAGCAATCAGGAAGAGACAGGTACTTGGGCAGCCATCACCGACCAAAAGAATATCAGTCAAGAAGAGGTGCATGAGGGAGTTTTTAAACTCTGGTTCGACCATGGTAGCAAACCATCCAACGCCTCCTATGCCTATATGGTGGTCCCCAACGTATCGGAACAGGAACTCGAGAGGTCTAGCCAGGATAACCGTTCTATAGATATCCTGTCGAATACGGCAAGTATCCAGGGCGTACATCACAAGGGGTTGGGAATTAGTCAGTTGAATTTTTATCAAGCCGGAGAATTAGTCGTCGACAACGCCTTGACAGTCAGGCTGGATAGCCCTGGGATGGTGATGCTGAAGCAAACGGCCGGTCGACTCACCCAGCTTACTTTGGCAGATCCCTCACGCAAACTGAGTCGTATGTTGGTGACAGTGAGTGGTCAATATGCAGGGGAGGCCGATAATTACCGCACGATTGTAGATCAGCAGGCTGGAAGCACCCTTTTTATTGTCGATTTGCCTCAAGGAGTATATTTGGGCAAGAGCGTGGTACTGGCTGTGCAATAGTATAAGTTAGGGCAGTAATTAAAAACGGCACATTTTGAAGCATGTTTAGAGCTTTAGTGTGCCGGTTTTTGAAAATATATACCTGTTATAAGCGGAATAATAGCTAGGGGTTAGCCATTTAAATGCTACTGCATGTGCGCCAAACATGCCTATACGGGTCGTCAATAATTCGTACAAATTCAAAATTTGTCATTATAGCAAATGAACTTTACTCAGCTAAAAGGTATTCATTAAACAAGTATTGTGTTTTTTGTGAAAAGAAGCTTGCCGAGTAGTTATGTCCAAACTTTTGGAGACGAATATATCTCGTAAACAGATTAGTGATGATTTGGTAGTGTTTACTGCCCATGATGCAGAGTACATTTTGGAGCCTAATGTTCCCTTTAGGGCAGAAGCATTCGCCCTAATTGTAGTTGAAACTGGGGAGTTACAGGTGCAATCCAATCTGAAAAATTACACCCTCCTGCCTCAAAGCATTTTAATTGTATTGCCAGATTCGCTGAACGAATTGAAATACCAATCTGAAGACCTGAACTTCATCTGCTTGGCATTTCAAAAACGATACATTGAAAAGTTGGGCCTTATCATGTCTAGTTCGGAGGCGGTATTAATGTTCTCCAAAGACGTTCAACATCACTTTCAGCTGTCGGCAATGGATCATGCAGATATCGTCTATGGGATATCGGTTTTGGCTCGAAAAATTAACATGAATAGAGAGACACCTTTTTATGATGAACTCGTCAAAAGTACTTTTTTATCGGTAACGTATCAGGTAGCCTCTATATTTTTTACCCAACTACCCGTATTAAATGTACAATTAAGTCGGAAAGAAGAAATAGCATCTAAATTTCTCGGGTTGCTGGCAGAGAAGTTCCGACAAGAACGAAGTGTGTCCTATTATGCCAACGTCTTGGCCATTACCACACGTCATCTTTCGCAGGTGCTCAAGGAAGTTACTGGAAAAACTGCCGGAGAACTGATCGATGAGTTGGTCATTCAGGAGGCTAGGGTGCTACTGTCTCAGTCCTCGATCAATGTGGCTGCGGCGGCTCAAATCTTACAGTTTAGTAATCAGTCTTTCTTTGGTAAATATTTCAAACAACATACCGGATACTCCCCTTCAGAGTATCGTTCGTTGAGCCGAACGACGCTTAATCCACCGTTTTGACCAATTCTTCCACCGTTTAGGTCTTTTAGGGCCAAATAAAGCTACCGAATTTTGCAGGGTAAATAATCTATAATACCATGCGATAATGGGAAATAAGCTTTCAAATAAAATAGCAGTAGTCATCGGAGTGGGCTGTATATTAGACCGTCAAGTAATTCGAGCTCTGTTGTTAGAAGGTGGCCAGGTAGCCGTACTGGCGGCTAGCGTTGAGGACTTGAGTCAACTTAAATACTTTCTCAAAAATGAAGAGACATCAAGGCTCCATCCTTTTCTGACCGACCCCCTCGACTATACCAAGAGTCTGGACATATTGGCACATATCAAGGAAACCTGGTCAAATATTGACCTCGTTTTTACCACCTTGGCCAACTACAGCCCACTGGCCACTCCGCAGGACATACTGGTGGCCGACTGGAAACGGACGACAGAAGAGCATATCCAGTTCTACTTCACCAATCTTCTCATACTGGGCTATCTTAAAGACGAGACTTCATTATACGTGACAGCGGGTAGGCAACCGGTAGTTAAGGGCGACAATCAAAATATCCTAGCCGACCTGCGCCATCTGTTACGTTTGGAAAGTCACCCGTATTTTCTGCCAGAACTGGCCAGTACCAACGCCCGCTATCATCACCTTTACTTAAAGGAATCGTGGGGGGATAAAGACGAGGCTGTTTCCTTAAAAAAGGATTATGCCGACTATATCATTCAATTATACCTGGGGCAAACGGAGTGTTTAGAGGCTGATGTCCGCCAAGTTGTTTTAAGCCTTTAGAAGGATCAATTTCTCTTTTCAAACAAAATTTAATAAAAAATAAAAAAAGCAATGCAAGTATTGATAAAAACCTTGACTCCATTATTAGTAATTGGACTCGCTTTGGGCGGTTGTACCAAGGAAAAGAAAGAGGAGTCCAAAGAGGCTACTCCAGTAGCGGTGAGCATATACCGCGTAGGTAAGGCCAGCCAAAGCCAGCAACTGAGCTATTCAGGTAGTATAGAGCCGGATAATGTGGCTCAAATCGGCTTTGCCGTTGGAGGGGTTGTTAATAACGTAATGGTCCAAGAGGGGCAACGCGTGAAACAAGGGCAATTATTGGCATCTATCGACGCCACCGAATACGAGCAAGCGCTGGCCATTGCCGAAGCGGGCCTTGAGCAAGCAGAGGACATGTACAACCGATTAAATGAGCTCTATAAGAAGGGAAGTCTGCCCGCGAAGGACTTTATCGATATCAAAACAAAAGTCGCCCAGGCTCGGGCCAATAAGAATATTAATGCCAAACATATTTCCGATAGCCGCTTGCATGCCCCTATGGCAGGCATTATTTCGGTCAGGGCTATTGAGCGTGGGAGCATGGCCGCTCCGGGCGTACCTGCTTTTACCATGGTTAAGAACGATCAGGTATATGCTCGTTTTTCTGTACCAGAAAGTGAAGTGGGGGGCCTAAAGGCGGGTATGCCAGGGTGGGTATATATACCCACGTTAGCAGATACCTTAAAGGGAAATATCAGTATTATCAACCCCCAGGCCGATCCCGTTTCGAGAACCTATACCGTTAAGATCAGAATAGCAAATAACGAACATCGCTTAATGCCTGGCATGCTCACAGAAACTACAATTATGACGGGGAAAGAGGTTGAAGAACTGGTTGTTCCGGCCAAATCGGTGGTGCGCGATGTAGAGGATCTGTCTTATGTGTATTTGGTAGGGGAGGGAAAGAAGGTTGTAAAAAGAAGGGTTGAAACGGGTAGGCTTACAGGCAACGGAGAAGTCGTGATTCGCAAGGGTATCAAGCCTGGTGATACCCTTGTAATAGCAGGCCAGTCTGGCCTTAAGGATGGAAGTGAGATATCCTTTTGAATTACCTCTGGCGAATGAATTAAAATCAGTAAGATCGATTTGAAAATATGAAAAATAGAAAAATTAACTTCATTGAAGCGGCCATGAAGTACAAGCAAGTTACGCTTGTAATCACGGGAATAATGATGCTTCTAGGAGCTTGGGCCTTGCAAAATATGCCCCGAGCCGAAGACCCGAAAATTGAAACCCCTGTGGCGATGGTCTATGCCTTTTATCCTGGTGCCGACGAGCTTCAGATGGAACAACAGGTAACCAACAAGATAGAGCAATTCTTGTTCTCCTTTGAGGAAGTTGACAAGCAAAAAACGAAGTCGCAGACGCGGGAAGGACAGGTCTTTATTACCGTGCAGCTCCATTCGGAGGTAAAGGACCGAAAGAAATTTTGGGCTACCCTACAGCATGGACTCAATACCAGCATGCGGGCCAGTATACCGCAGGGAGTGATGGGGCCGATCGTTAACAGTAATTTTGGAGATGTAACTGCGCAAATTATCGCTGTTTCTTCTCCGAAAAGGAGTTATGGCGAGTTGGAAAAATATATGGACAAGATGGAGGCCGTTTTGAAAACCATTCCAGAAGTATCTAAGATAAACCGCTCGGGTGGGCAACGGCAGCAGATCTATGTCACTGTGGACGATCGAAAGATGCAGCAATACGGATTCGACATGTCAGTGATTGTCCAGACTTTGCAAATGCAGAATATTACCGCTCCCTCGGGAGAGCTGACGGTAGCCTCAAACATCATACCCGTTTTTACAAACAGCCAATATAAAACCCAAGACGATATCGCCAACCAGATCGTATATACCAGCCCCCAAGGCGTAGTGGTACGTCTGAAAAATGTGGCCACTATCGAAAGGCGCTATGAAGAAGAGTCGTCTTTTATTCGTATTGGAGAGGATAAGGTAATGCTCATTACCACAGAGATGCAACCGGGCAATAATATCGTGGCTTTCGGGGAAAAGGTAGATAGACAGCTGGAAGAACTAAAGGCGGAGTTTCCCGATGATATTAGTATCAATACAATCGTCAATCAGCCAGAAGTGGTAGGAGAAAGTATCAGTCATTTCATGTTCGAATTTTGTTTGGCAATTCTTTCAGTAATCATTGTGGTGATGCTCCTGCTTCCCATCCGAGTAGCGGCCGTTTCTTCGGTGGCCGCGCCGATCGCCATACTGATCACCTTTGGTGTGCTGAGCATTATTGGGATAGAGCTGCATCAAGTGTCACTGGCAGGTCTTATTATCGTCTTAGGAATGGTGGTAGACAATGCCATAGTGGTGGTAGATAATTATATAGAAAAGCTCGATGAGGGCGTGACGCCCTGGACGGGCGCTTGGCAGGCGGCACAGCAGTTGTCCTTACCCATATTTACAGCAACGTTGGCTATTATTTTTGCCTTTGCTCCATTGGCCTTTTTTATGAATGGAATAGCCAAAGACTTTATGGCTTCTCTGCCCATCACGGTGGCGGTAGCGCTGATCGCCTCTATGCTGGTGGCCCTTCTGCTGACCCCTTATATGTGCTTTGTATTTATCAAAAAAGGGTTAAAACATCAAATTAGCGAGCGCCCGCCACGAAAGTCCTTACTCGATAGGCTTCAAAATGTTTTCAATATGGCCGTAGAGTTTTGCTTCCGATGGCCCAAGAGCACCATGGCAGCGGCTGTTGGGGCGGTTATCTTGGCCTTTGTCGTGGCTGCCAATGTGGAGCAAGAGTTCTTTCCAGTCAGTGAAAGAAACCAGTTTAACGTCGAAGTATGGATGCCAAATGGAACGGCATTGTCGGAAACTGAATCGACTGTAAAGGGCATAGAGGCCATACTAAATAAGGATCAAAGGGTCGTGAACATTGCCAGTTTTGTAGGTACCAGCTCACCTCGCTTCCAGACTTCTTATGCGCCTGAAATTCCTCGACGAAACTTCGCACAATTATTTATAACCACCGAAAGTAATGAGGCCACCAATGAATTGGTGAAGGAGTATCGGCCCAAATTTGAAGGTTTCGTTAAGGATGGTTACGTACGTTTTCGTCAGCTAAGCTTCCAAGAGGGGTCTCCTTTGGCTATTCGCGTAATCGGAGAGAATCTTAAAGATCAGAAAAGAGTCGCTCAACAAATAGAAGACATGTTGAGAAATACGGAAGGAACCAACTGGGTCCGCACCGATTATGAAGATGATTATCTGGCGGTAAGTTTGAAGGTCAAAGAGGATGTAGCCGCCAGGCTAGGGGTCCCCAATCAGGCCATAACCCAGACACTTGCAGCCGGACTCAAGGGGTTTGCAGTATCTCAAATATGGGAAGGGGATAAGCCTGTAGATATATTTTTGCGCCTTAATGAGAGCAGTCGTAAGGACTTTGGAAGCCTTGAAAACCTCCATATTAGCTCGATGTATGGAAACAAGGTGGCCCTGAAGGAAGTCGCCGACCTAGCGCCTTCTTGGCATACAGGTGTGCTGGCGCATCGCAATGGGCTACGTACCCTAACGGTATTGTCAGAAGCCCAGCTGGGCCGCAGGGCGTCCAGCATTCTTAAGGAGTTGCAGCCAAAGATCGAACAGATGCAACTTCCCGATGGTATCAGCATCCAGTATGGTGGCGATGCCGAGTCGAGTGGAGAGAACATGCCAGGGATGATGACCGCCTTGAGTGTATCACTCGTGCTGATTTTTATCACCTTGTTATTTCAATTCAAAAGCTTTGGAAAGAGTGTCATTATCCTGGCTACCTTTCCGCTTAGTCTTCTGGGGGCATTTTTGGGGTTGTATCTGACGGGGAATCCAATTGGTATGACGGCCTTTATGGGGATTATTAGTTTGATTGGAATTGTGGTTCGTAACGGAATTATACTGGTCGACTACGCCGATGAACTGGTATTGGATCACGGATATTCCATAAGAGCGGCAGCCTTATCGGCGGCCAAACGGAGGATGCGCCCCATCTTCCTGACCTCTGCGGCCGCTGCTGTGGGTGTTGTGCCTATGATAATAGGAAAATCTCCCCTATGGGCTCCGCTTGGAAGTGTCCTAGCATTTGGCTTGATCGTATCCATGATCCTGACACTATTTGTGGTGCCCGTGTTATACTATAGGTTTATAAAACCTGTGCCCGAAGAAGAGCTCCCAGCACCCACCAGTGAGCATATCCAATTCAAGCCTTCTCATTCTAAGTAATCAAAAAAATAGAGTATGACGGTAGTAGCAGTAATGATGAATGGTAGGCGGCGTCCAGTCTTCAGCTGCTTACCATTTTTGTGACCGATGTTACTACCGACATCATCAATACTAAATTTTAATCCAGTATGAAATTATCAATCACCGGTAAAAGGGGTTATAATACCAACGCATCGAGCCTCCTGGTTCCAATATTGCTGCTTATGGCTTTTGTCGCTCAAGCACAGCAATCCTTAAGCTTGCAGGAGATCCGTCAACTGGCCACCGAACATAACAGAAAAATTGCCCAGGCCCAGTATAATATCAAGGCTGCTGAGGCCGTACAGGCTGGGACCAAAGGTCTCAATAAGCCACAGATCGATGGTTCTGTCTCTGCTTTTCATGTAGGTAAGCCTCTGAGTAGCCTTCTACCCTCTGTTGGGGTTAGCCCTTCGCTAACGGTCTCTCAGGCTATTTATGCAGGAGGTAAAATAAAACTCGGGCAGTCTGCTGCAGCAAAAGGGGTAGAAATATATCAAAACCAGAAGACATTAACAGAAACTCAGGTGTTGCTCCAGGCCGAAACGGCGTATTGGCAGATCGTGAGTCTGAAAGAAAAAATAGGTCTGACCAATCGATTTATCGTTTTGTTAGACTCTTTGGACCAGCAACTTTCCAATTCCTTTGATGCCGGGTTAATCTATAAAAACGACCTCTTAAGAGTAAGGGTACAACGAAATGAAACGGCCCTCAATTTGGCGAAAGCAGAGGATGGACTCATGCTTGCCAAGTTAAGCCTAGCCCAAATCATTGGCATGCCCGGAGATGTAAATTATTCTATCAACGACTCGGTTTCAGGTACATTTCGCCCCCTTGCTAGTGAGCCGTTGCCTGGTATAGCCGAAAACCGCATAGAAATCCAAATGCTGAAAACCACCATGGAAGCTCAGCAGCTTCAGAAGGAAATACTTAAGGCCGATTTTAAGCCCACCGTTGGTCTACTTTTCGGTGGATTTACCGGTGTAGGAAAGAAGATGAATTTTACTACTGGGGAAAATACCCTGTCTTCCTATTTTGGTATGCTGAGTGTAAGTGTGCCGATTTGGGACTGGGGACAGAAAGCGAGTAAGGTGAAGGAACAATCCTACCGTATGGATGCCTTACAGAGTCAGATTGACGAAACCAAAGAGTTGCTTACGCTGGAAGTCCAGGAGGCCTATTCGAAGCTCAATCAGTCGGCCCGTCGAATTAGCTTGTCCTATGCGTCGGTGATACAGGCAGAGGAAAACCTGCGCTTAAGTACGGATCGGTTTGCGGCTGGGACCGTTACCGGACAGGATGTCCTGGAAGCTCAGACACTCTGGGAGCAGGCCAACAGTAATATCATCGATGCTAAAATAGCGTATAAAATAAATGAGGCCGCCTATAGAAAGGCAATAGGGGATATCAAATAGAAGTGTGGTATATGCCAAATGACATTGCCGACAACAACTATAAGCCAGCGATACTGTATGTAGACTCTGAGGTGCATAATATAACGGCCTTTGTGGCGATGTTGCGCCGAGAGTACCATATCGTATCGGCTGGCTCGGCCTTTGTGGGGCTAGAAATATTACAGTCACAACATTTTGAAATTATAGTGAGTGCAAAAAATATGAAAGAAATGAATGGGGCGACGTTTTTGGCCAAATCGATGGCTACCCATCCTTGCTCTATCCGGCTGATGGTATCGGACTATGCCGATGAGGACAGGGGACAGGGGCAGGGGCGCCTGATACATGATTTTTTGATTACCCCCTGGGATCAGTCGCAGGTAAAGGCGATATTGAAAAGAACTTATGCAGATTATTTGCTAACCTGCAAGGCGAAAAATATTGAGTAGGTCGCCATATGATACTTTTGGTAAATGGTCCAGGATAGCATATTCAGCGATCTATATCAATCTGAGTGAAAAGGTTCTCGATTAGAAAGTCGGACCCTATCGAATATCCAGGCCTTCTGGAGGTGAGGCCTTGGCACCCACGGGTTTGTACAAAAACCGTAAGTGAACGATGCCAATAAATAAGGCCAAGATACCTTCGCCTAGTACCGTGTTTTGCACCCCAATGTACTTGGTTACCGTGCTGACTAGCAAACTGCCAATTGGAACCATGGCCGAATAGGACATGACGAATAGGCTGATGACCCGCCCACGCATGGCCGGGGCTACGGAGGTCTGGATTAGGGTATTACTGATCGTAACCTGCGACATCATACCAAAGGCACCGATCATGATAAAGAGGAGGGCCAGGGGGTAGACGGTTGTATGAGAGAATAGGATTAACCCAAATCCAAAAACAAAGGTGTTGATGGCTAGCACCTTACTGAGGTTCGTTTCGGGCATTAAGGATGCGAGGAAAATGGCGCCTATAAAGGCCCCTAGTCCTATGGCGCTGTCGATAAATCCAAAAGTCTTGGCCGTTCCATTGAAAATGTCTTTGGCATAGACGGGCATTAGAGTGGTAAAAGGTAAACCAAAGAGGCTAATAGCCGATAACATCAGGATGATAAAGCCGATAGAAGGGGTTTCTTTTACGTATTTTATTCCGTCTTTAAGGTCGCCCAAAATATTTTGGGTACGTTCCTTGGCGATATGCTTGGGTAAACGAATCAGGCTAAGGGATCCTATAACCGCTACAAAACTTAGGGCGTTAATGCCGAAACATACTACTTCCCCCCAATGGGCTATCGCTACGCCGGCCACGGCCGGCCCCAATAATTTGGACAAGTTGACCATTGACGAATTTAATGCTACCGCATTGGGCAGGTCTTTTTTATCGTCGACCATGCTGAACACCAACGATTGCCGAGCGGGTACGTCGAACCCGTTGATGATTCCCAATAGAACACTCAATCCAATGATTTCCCAAACGGCGTTATCTTTATAATAAACGACCAGGGTTAGCAATAAAGCCTGAACCATCGATAATATTTGAGTCGCCAACAGGACTCGGTACCGATCGTATCGGTCCGACACCACCCCACCTAAGGAGGTAAACAGGGCAGAGGGCATCAAGGTGGCAAAAACACTTAGACCAAGCATCGTTTTGGAGTGGGTGTAGGAGTATATTACCCAGCTTACGGCCGTTTTCTGCATCCAAGTGCCCAGCAATGAAATGGACTGACCCATAAAGAAAAGACGATAATTATGGCTTTTGAATGCACGAAAGGTATTCTGGTTCATAGGAGCAATAGGTAGTATTTTAATTTTGCACATACAAAAATAGAGTGCCTGACCGTGTGGATAGGGACGTTCGGCCGTATTGTCAATAGGTCCATCTGTCTGGCTATTCCCACTGGAATATGTGCATTACCTAAGAGGTTCAACGAAAATTAGCCACTAAAGTTTCAGCTCAGCTGTGGCCAGGGTATATTTTTGTCAGTGGCTACAGGGCCGACATAGGAACTGATGTGCTGGTGGGGGTTAGAGGATTTTATTCGATACGACTATAGTTTTCTATCCGCTTTTCTAGTCCGTAATCTCAACATGGAAGTGCCATATAATGGGCCCGGGAAGCCCAGCCCCCATCGTGCCGACGGGGTAATTGGGTAGCCATCACCGATCGGAAAAATATCAGTCAGGAAGAGGTACGTGAGGGAGTTTTTAAACTGCACCCTCATTCATGAAGAGCAGAATTCTACCCTATTCGTTGTGGATCAGCCTTAAATAGTTGGTATGGATTAATATTTTGGGGACGTCGGTATCAATTGTAACCATAATTAAGCTATTTTAGCAGAGGTTTGTTCTTATCGTTTCTGTCATGAAAAAAACGGGTTATATAGCTTTTTTCGTCGTGGCCTTGGCAGGTCTTTTCTATCTGGTTTTAACGGAAAAGCCCGCCCTAAGGCATTCTCAGGAGCCAATTCCACCGTATCCCTATTATAGTGAGGAAGTGTCCTTTAAAAATATAGAAGATAGTATCACGTTATCGGGAACGTTGACCATACCAAATAAAGAAGGCAATTTTCCGGTGGTGATACTAATCACGGGAAGCGGACCACAAGACCGGAATGAAGAAGTGTTTGGACATAAGCCTTTTCTTGTTATTGCCGACTATTTTACGCGCCAGGGATTAGCTGTCTTGCGGTATGACGACAGGGGTATTGGAAAGTCTACGGGTTCTTTCATGACAGCCTCATCACAAGACTTTGCTTCAGACGCCATAAGTGCTTTGAACTATCTGAAGACAAGGAGTGAAATAAATGTCCAGAAGATAGGTCTTTTAGGACATAGTGAGGGAGGGCTGGTGTCGGCCATCGCGGCTTTTCAGTGCAAGGAGGTGCGCTTCGTTATTTCTTTGGCAGGCCCTGGCGCCAGGGGGCTAGAAGTGCTCGGCTTGCAGACCGAATTGATCGCAAGAGTTGGTGGTGTTAATGAAGCTGGTATTGCTTTGATTAAAAAGTCTAATCGAGAAGTCGAAGAAATATTGAATACTACTCCTGATACGACTGTGTTGAGAAAGGCGCTAATGGCTTACTTTAAGGCCAATGCAAAACAATTTCCAGAAGAAATGGTACCTCCGGGTCAATCGAAGGCCATGTTTTTTGAAAATTCCGTCAATTTCATGTGTACGCCCTGGTACCAGTGGTTATTAAAGGTAGATCCAGCCGATTTTTATGGAAAAATTGCTTGTCCGGTACTGGCACTGAATGGATCGAAAGACTTACAAGTAGATGCAAAACAAAATTTGCCTCTCATTTATAAAGCCGTCAAAAATGGAGGGAACCCTAACGTTGCCATAAAGGAACTACCAAACCTCAATCATTTTTTTCAAAATTGTAATTCGGGGCATCCGAATGAATACGCCGATATTCAGGAAACTTTTTCTCCCCTGGCACTGACGACAATGACTGACTGGATTTCTATGACTATTGATCAGAACATTAATCGGCTGTCCCAATGAAAAAAGGTTGCTAGTATAGAGAAGCGATTAAAACTGTACCCATTTAAAAATGAAATAACAATGGAAAATAGGTTTTTACTAATATCAATGATCTGTTTTTTGAGTTCCTGTAGATTCGAGTTGGATAAGGATCCAGAGATGATTCAATTTGTCTTCTACAATTCAGACAAAACTGTATTTGAGGAAGTAAAGATTATAGCCTTTGAGTTAAAAAATGGTATGTTAACCCCAGTTGATTCTGTATATCACTATCCACTAAAATCTCCTAGTATACCGTACTATAGTAATATAGGGATTGGTTTTTTGGCAAACGATATAGATTCTCTGCAATCAGGGTTCTTTCAGGCTATCGCTATAAAAAAAGATAGTACCGTTTTTAAGATTCCGATAGGTGAAATCGAAGGCAAAGCTACTAAGCGCTCATTCAGTATTGAAATGACCAGTAGTGGAATTCAGGCACAGTAACTTCAAACTGATAATAAGTTTGCCCAATATTTCTTTGTTAGGACCAAATTAACTTTAAATAGAATGGGGGCACTAATGGAAAATCTTTAAATTCCGAATGAAGAACCCTCACAGAATATATGGATGCTACTAGCGCCACAGGGAAAATTATGATTGATTTGTTTAAAATGGCTGAGCACTATAGGCGTATCGCATTGTTGAAGGAAGAGGATCCGACCCATTAGTCTTTTAGCAGCTTTAACATAGATGGACTTTTATTTTATTACTTCCTGCGAGGCGGCCATGAATTCCTTTGGCGTTAGGCCCGTAAATTTTTTGAAATGGCTGATAAAGTGTGACTGATCAAAAAATCCTACATCCAGGGCCGAGTCCAGAACGGTACTGGTCAACATTGGACTATGGATGAGTTGCTTCATCCGCACTATATTGGCATATTGCTTTGGAGATGCGCCAATGGTTTTTCGGAATCTCTATTCAAATGCATCCAAACTCATATTCAGACTAGAGGATAACTCCTTAATGCTGATGAAACCATTAACGGCTTTTATTTTTTCGATTGACCTATCGATAATTAGATCGGTATTTTGAAAATGGAGGTTAGCGATCAGGAATTTTTGAAGAATCTGTATTTTCTTTGTGATGGAATCGGTCAGAGCCAGCCGTTCTTCTAAAGCCATTAAATCAGAGGATCTAAAGAAATGATCCGTAGAAAAATTGAGAAAGGACAATTTATATGTTCCGCCTTCCTGAAACTCCCTGTAATGCATGTTACAGCTAAATCCATATGGAGGGAGCCAAGTGCAAAAGGCCTGGGAGTTTGAAAATGCCCGGAAGACTTTCTCTGGAGGGGTCGATAGTGCCCGTTATAAGGTTACTGAGTTGCTCATAATACAATTATTTTGATGCGGTAGCACGCTCTCTTTGAGTGTCTAGGGTTCTTGTTAGAGGTCTTCAGTAGCGACCGGTATGGCAGGGCAAGGAGGAAGGTCTGAAAGCACCTGGGCGACAACCCCCAGGTGCTTCAGATGTTTACTCAGCCGCCTTTTATCAATGGTCTCCCAAGCCGATTCTACCCTAAGAATGTTGTCACAATCCTCTAGGTCAAAGTTGATTTCATAGGCAGGGAAGAGGGCGCCCAGATGTTGTAAAAGAAGGTTTGCCTGATGTTGATTCTCCACGTTCGTGCTATACACCTCCACCATATTCTTAAAATATAAGTTCGGAAATAATCATTGAATGGTAAAAAATCTAGTATTTGCTTCTTGATATGAAGATTACTCGTTTTCAAGTAGATCGTGATTTACCATCCAGTTGATGCCGAATTGATCTTTCAACATTCCAAAATAAGAGCCCCAAAAAGTTTCGTCTAAGGGCATAGTTATGGTGCCTCCTTCCGAAAGTTTCGCAAATAACGAATCCGCCTCTTCTTTGGAATCTACATTTAAGGATATTGAAAAGTTATCTCCCATCGTTACATCCGGTCCAAAGCCGGGTACTGTGTCGCTGCCCATTAAAACAGTTTCTGTACTAATGGGAAGAGACACATGCATCAGCCTGTTTTTCATCTCGTTCGAAAGCTCCGGCATACCTTCTTCTGGAGGCATCTCACCAAACCGGCTTAGATCTTTAAATTCTCCGCCGAGCGCCGATTGATAAAAATTAAATGCCAGCTCGCAGTTTCCTTGAAAAGTTAAATAAACATTTACTTTTGCCATGATTTTATCGATTTCGTGATTAAATTTTAAGGTGTTTCCCGAATTTTGATTGTTCAATAGCTCAGACTGTCGTCTATGTCGTAGCGCATACCTTTTAGGCCGAGTAGTTTTCGCATCAAGCCAATCTGGCCCAGAAGATAATCCTCTCTACCTATGCACATCCCTATCATATTCAGCACGTTTTCCTTAACGAAGGAAACGTTCATTCCGAAGGGATAATCCATTTCGAGGAGTTCGTCGGGTGCTATAAGCAGCATTTCATACACTTTAGGGGAAATGATTGCAAAACTGTCCTTTAGCTCTTCCAGTGTGGGGTAGGCAAAGTTTTCATCCAATGCCCTGGCTTCGTTAAATAAGTGCTCATAAGGGTCTTTATCGTCTATACCCAACAGGTTGCCGATCCAATACCGGCAGTTAACCAGGTTTCCAGCCATCCAGACGACATGGTTGGTGTTGTTGTCCATTCGCCTTAATGCCGCTTCTTCGGAAATACCGTCCAATGCATTTCTAAAACTTTGTGAATGCATGCGATAAGCAGGAATGATAATGTCCAGTTTTTTTGATACTGAAGTGTCTATAGTCATCGTATTAATTGGTTAAATTTAGGATTCAGAATATTGCTTGATCCGCCCTAAGGCCTTAGGAAATGCATCGTTGAAATATTCCTCCATTTCTGGGGTAATATCCATAATCACCTGTAATTCGATACTTGTGTCAGATTCTTTCTTTAGAAAATAAATCTCCTTGGCCCCTTGCCAAGTTGTTGCGGTTTCTACGCCCTCTTTCAACTCCTTTTGATGCGAGAATACCATCTGCTCATTGACGATCAATTTTTCGACCAGTGAACGCATACCATCCCCATTTTTGGCTAGAAAATCAATGGTATGTCCCTGCTTCAAGTCTCCTTTATAATGGCTGCCTTCCATAAAGACACTGGTCCATTTTTCGTACGTTTTAGGCTGCCACAGAACTTCCCAGATTCTTTCTCTAGGAGCATTTATAGAGACAGAAAATGATATGGTTTTAAGTTTTTCCATTGCCTACCCGATTTGATTTCTCAAAGTTAGATATTGGAAAAGCAAGGCCACTTTACCTATGTCAAGAAATGCTAGTTGGTAATCATTTCCTTGCGAATACGGCTGAGGGAGGTGTCTGCAATGCCTAAGTAAGAGGCAATCTGTTTCAGGGGAGCCTGTTGCACAATTTGAGGTCGGTGTTCTATCAATTGTAAATATCGCATGGAGGCAGAGTGTGTAATCATTTCAATAGAGCGCTGCTGCGTCTGGAATAGTTGTCCAGACATCCATTCCCGGCCCCATTCCCGTATCGATTCCATGCTATGGTATAAATATTGAAAATCGTTAAATTCAATCTTCCACACGACGGCATCGGTGACAGATTGTATATTCTGTATGGATGGTAGGTGTTGAAACAAAGACGACACTTCATTCGCTATTTCATTTTCGCAGATAAACTGGGTGGTGATTTCTTGGCCATTAAAATCATTCACGAAAAAGCGTATCAACCCTTTTTCTACCAGATAATAAGCATTAGAAGTTTTGCCTTCCCGCAGTAAAAAATCGTTTTTCGATAAGATCACCCTTTGATGTAAGGAGGCTATAATTTCTAAATCCTCTGGGTTCATCAGCGGATGACTGTAAATTTTTTGAAATAGTGTGTCTGCCATAATTTTGGTTTACCGTGAATATATAAATCTTCAATTGTGGAAAGAATAGGATCTGTCTTGATTCTGACATCCCAAATAATTTAAACTACTGACTATGAGTATATATTAACTGATAATTTTACATAAAGCTAAATTAAAAAGTTGAGTAAGCTAATCTCTAGAAGCTAAGTTTTTCGGGATTAGCATGTACAGTTCCGTTTTAAACGGAAAGCACAACAGTCTGTCAACGCACTACGCGAACCCCTCCTGCGCTTTTACCCCCTATCGGCACGACTATTGTAGGTCAGCAGGTATATCCATACCATCGTGACCAGCAATGGCGCGTCCTTCTTGATTTTATATGCTGAACCATGGAGGGAGACTTCCATGACCTACCGGCAAGGATGGCCCGCAGACGAGGCTATATGGTTAAGGGTATTAACAAATTATTTTCAACTAAATAGGAATACGATGCATAACGAAAAGCAAAATATATTGGTAGCGGGGGCGAATGGAACGACAGGCAAGATCATTATTGATTTATTGAAAAAGTCTGAGAAATATACGCCTGTCGCCATGGTGAGAGAACAGGAGCAAAAAGAAGCGTTTGAAAAGGAGAACGTATCTGCCGTACTGGCCGATTTGGAAAAAGACCTCAGTCAGGCAGTGATGAACGTGCATAAAGTGATTTTTGCTGCAGGATCAAAGGGGAAGAATGTAGAAGGGATCGATCGGGATGGGGCCAAGCGCCTTACAGATGCTGCCAAAGAAGCGGGTGCAACCAAGTTTGTAATGCTTAGCTCTATGGGTGCCGACAACCCTTCGGCCAATGAGGATCTAAAAGCATATTTACAGGCCAAACAAGAGGCTGATGAGCACTTGATGGCAAGCGGTATGAATTATTCCATTATTAGGCCCGGCTCATTGTCAAACGAAAAAGGGACTGGCAAAATAGAGTTACAGGAAAAATTTGAAAGGCAGGGGAATATTACACGAGCCGATGTAGCCCAGACTCTGGTTGCAGTTTTGGAAGACGGAGTACAGCAAAATCAGGTATGCGAAATTTTAAGTGGAAAGATTCCTATAGAGGTAGCCGTACGCGCATAGGCATAAACGTAAATGATTTTTAGGAGTCTATTCCTTAATTGTACCTTTGAAGCGAGTCTGAGTAGATTAGAGTCTCCCCTTGCTTTCCGAATCATCATTTCTCATGATAGGCACACGACGATTTGGGTTTTGATATTTTCCAGAGATCATTTTACAAAGTAAGAGCAAAGACATGCTGAGAACTGCATTAGTGATGGTACTGCTATCCATTTTGGGGCACAAGGCGATTTCGCAATCGAGCTATTCCCCGCCTTTATTTGAAGGAAAAATTACCGATATAGATGATACCAACATTTTCCGCACCAAGGATTATTATAATTGGTGCGGATCGATCGTAAAGTCCGAGGATGGGCTCTATCATATGTTTTATTCCCGCTGGCCCAAAGCGACAAAATTCACCGGCTGGCTACTGTACTCTGAGGTAGCCCATGCGGTGTCGACCACTCCCAGCGGGCCCTGGGAGTATAAAGAAACGGTACTGAAGGGCAGGGGTGCAGGACATTGGGATGCCATCACGGCGCATAATCCTAAGATCAAATTTTTCGAAGGCAAGTACTACCTGTATTATATCTCCACGAACATGGGCGATAGGGCCTATAGCGAGGATGAACTCATGGAAATTAGCCATAAAGGATATACCCATCCTAAATGGGGGATTTTACGCCCTAACCAAAGGACTGGTGTGGCCGTAGCCACCTCCTTGGAGGGCCCTTGGGAGCGTTTCGATGCACCCTTAATCGAGCCTTCGGGGCCAATCGCCACTTTGACCGTAAACCCAGCCATCGACCGGGGTCGGGATGGACGCTACTATCTCATTATAAAAGGGGACAAGCCCAATGAAACCAAGTTTATTAGAAATCAGGCCATGGCCATCTCAGACAGTCCATTGGGCCCGTTCGTCATTCAACCCAAGCCGGTGATCGATTATATTGACACGGAGGATATGTCCCTTTGGTACGATCAAAAAAGGAATAAATATTTCGGTATTTTCCATGCCCATAAATTCATAGGCCTGGTAAGCTCCGACGATGGCATTCATTGGGAAAAGGCTCAGGAGTATGAGGTGATGCCTAAGAAAATAAATAGAAAGGATGGCACTACCATGGTCCCCGACCGTCTAGAACGGCCCTTTGTGTATAGGGAGGATGGTGACCTACAGGTGCTGGGCCTGGCCTGTAAGCTGGGCGACGACTCCTTTATTATAACCATTCCTATCAACGAATGAGGGCGATCTGGTAGGGCTAGGAAGGTGGAAACCTTTTTTTTATATTAAATCTGGAAAATTGCTGGGGTTTCAGTTCGTGGAATGGTCCTGGCCTGAAGCGCATACTTTGGTCAATAGCCCGGAGTCGATCCTGATAAGCGGGTTCCCGGATGCTAATTAAAAGATTGTTTAAAGGCAAGGGGTGAAGTGTTGGTTTTACTCTTAAATAACTTCATTTCTTCGGCAAGTGCTTCGGTAAAGCCGGCTACGGCAAATTTGGTGGAACAATAGATCCCAAACCCAGCAAAGTTGCCCGTATAGCCGCCAATATTCCCAAGCCTTTAGACGCCCCGGTTATAAACCATACTTTTTTAGTGTTCATCTTTTTAGTGTTTTAAATTTACACTGCAAAGTTGCCAATGCCCAGCCGTTAATACTTTTCCAAATCTATCGAAGGCTTAGCAAAATCTACTTTTATGTGGTTCTCTTCCGGTATTACTTACCGTTCACTCATTTTGTCGAAAGATTTAGTAGGGTATATGTTGGTGAATGGTGTGATATGGATATTTTTATCAATCTGAATATAAAACGTATTGATAGGATGGGATCTACTGGAGTTTTAATCGTGGTATTTATTCTGGCGGCCTTGCTGCTGTTCATAGGGATCAAAAAGAGGAATAAGCTGCTGATCACAGTGGCCTCAGTAGGCCTTTCTACATTATTTCTTGTCGTTTTGGCTATCCTGTATGCCGTTAAGTATACGATGTGATCCTTTTATGTATAAGTCGGTAGGGGAGTATTTCCCCTAGTAGGGATAGCCTTTTTAGTAGGTTATGTTTGGTCTTTGGAATAGACCACAAAAAAGCCCCCTCCCCCGATCCTCCATTTTTTCGCCGTTCCCGGACCCTATTTCCCTTCAATAACCTTCCCTCGCCGACTGCCGACTGCCGACTGCCGACCACCTTCCCAAAGGGATAAGGGTAGACCTGTTGCGAAAGTCATTGAAATTGAGGAACTTTTGGACTTAAGCGGGAAGAAAATTGAGGTGGAAAATGTTTAAAATAGTAGTTCTTGAATTTGTCAACATAACCTAAAGGGGGTTATATTTGTTTATAAATGAAGCAACCTTTTTAACTGTATAAAAAAATGATAACGTTCACAATTGAGTTGCCAGAGGAAGAAAGCTCCTTTTTTAAGGAATTTTTAAGCAAGATTCATGGTAAAATTATTTCGGAGGAAAGAGTTCCTAATAAGGAAACTATTAAGGCCATGAAAGAGCTTAAAAATGGGAAAGGTAATAGGGCAGGAAGTGTTGATGAGTTTTTGAAATTAGTATAGTCATGTTTGAAATACTATACTCAACGAAATTTCTTACAGATGCTAAATTACTCAAAAAGCGTAGTTTAAGGGATTTTGATGAATTGGCGAATGTGCTAGAATATTAGCAGATAAAGGGCATAAGGGACTGGATAGGAAGCATAATGCCCATAAATTAAGAGGTGGATATAGTGGCTATTGGGAATGTCATGTTCGACCAGATGTATTACTTATTTGGGACGAAAATGAAAAACTAATGCTACTGGAATTGGTAAGAACGGGTACGCACTCCGACCTGTTTAAATAATAAATCAATGCAAATCACAAGAAAAGTCATGGGAGATAATAATGGCTATTTTGTTGAATTCACTCCAAAAAAAATGATTTTACCTCTTTTGAGCTAGCTCGAATGATGGATTTTATCTCAACTATTATACAGTGGCAAGTCCCAAAGGAGAGGTTCAATATTGAATTCGCAAAGATTAAGGATCTTGAGCGGCATTTTGAAATCCGTGATCTTGATGTACTATAAAAGAGCTGGTCTCAAAAAACCAAGACAACATGTTCTCTACTAATTGGTTAATTGAATTATGAAGGTTAGACGGAACTAGGAGATTGTAAAATAAATTCGAATGATTCATCAACAAGACAGAGTTCATTTTACACAGCCCAAGATTAATAATATCCTCCATTTTCCTGCCGTTCCCAGAACCTATTTCCCTTCAATAACCTTCCCTCGCCTAAACCCTAATCCCTAAACCCTAGAAACCATATCCAACCTTTCCACTGCCGATACTTCCAGGGACAGGAAGCCGAATTCTTCGGTGACTTTCCCCTGGATTTTGTACAGGCCTCGACCGGTGAGTTTGAACTTCTTGACGATGGGAGGGAAGTGTACCGTATCGATAAAATCTCCGTTTTGGTCTACAAACGTTCCAAACTGCATGGTCTCGCCCTTGTTGGTACGGGTGTTTTTGACCGTTACCAGGTAGCCATACTGGGTTACGGGTAAGTTGATAAACTCGTGTATCTGGCTGCTCATCACCCCGGGGGGGATGGGCTCCTGGGAGAGCTCGAAGGGGCTGCAGAGTGGGAAGCCGAGCAGTTCGATCTGATCGAAGGCATTGTCGATGAAAGTCTCCTGGAACTGGGGAAGTTTATAATCCTTCACCTGGTTCTGAAACAGCTGTTTTTGGGGCGTTTTGTTGGGGCTTTTGTTGAGGCGGAAAGTGGCTTTCCAGAGCAGGGTCTTTTTGTCGATGCCCGTAAACCGAAAGGCGTCGATACGGATCAGGATGGTCAGCTGTTCGATGCTGATAGGCACCCGGTCGAGGAAGTCGTTGAGGGAGGAGAAGGGACCTTCCTGTTGCCGGGCCTGCAGGAGCTGCTGTATGGTGCGCAGCTCCAACTGGTGGAGCATCTGCAGGCCCAGGTAGATGGTGGTGCCGGCGATGCAGGTCTCGGCTTCGCTGTGGTTGATACAGGGGGCTTGTATCTGCGCTCCCCGCATGCGTGCCTCGTGGATATAGAGCTCCTGGCTGTAGAAGCCGCCCCCGTTGTTGAGGGTAGCCACCATATATTCCAGAGGGTAGTAGGTCTTTAGAAACAGGCTCTGGTAGCTCTCTACGGCATAGGAGGCGGAGTGCCCCTTGGCGAAGGCGTAGCCGGCGAAGCTGGCGATCTGATCCCAGATCTGCTGGGTCTGCACGGGGTCGTAGCCCTTGTGCTGGCAGTTTTCGAAGAACTTCGTCTGGACCATTTCAAACTCGGCCCTGCCGCGAAACTTCCCACTCATGCCCCGGCGGATCACGTCGGCCTCGGCCAGGGTGAGTCCGGCATAATAATGCGCCACCTTGATGACGTCCTCCTGGTAGACCATCACCCCGTAGGTATCTTCCATCAGGCGCAGGAGCTCGGGCGGGGCGTCGAGGCGGCGTTCGGGGAAGCGGTGGCGGAGGATATAGGCGCGCATCATCCCGCTTTTGGCCACGCCAGGGCGGATAATCGAGCTGGCCGCCACCAGCCCCAGGTAGGTGTCTACCTCCAGCTTTTTGAGTAGCATGCGCATGGCGGGCGACTCCACATAAAAGCAGCCTATGCAGGAAGCCTGGCGGATGAGGGCGTTGATGTTGGGGTCGACTTTGAACTTCTTGACGTCGTGGATGTCTATCGCTGGGGCTTCGGGGCGGTTATAACGGATCACTTCCAGGGTGTCTTTGATCTTGGCCAGGCCCCGCTGGCTGAGGATGTCGTACTTATAGAGGCCCACATCTTCGGCAATCACCATGTCGAATTGCGTAGTAGGGTAGCCCTTGGGGGGCAGGTCGGTGGCCGAAAAATAGTGTATGGGTTTTTCGGTGATCAGCACCCCGCCGGCATGGATGCTCAGGTGGTTGGGCTGGTTATTGTCTTGTAAGTAGCGGGCGTAGCGGAGTACCAGCTTCGAGAGGTCGTCGAGCTTGGCAGGGTCGAACTTCTTGTCGCTCAGGGCGTCTATCTCATGGGTGGGCAGGCCGAAGACCTTCCCCAGCTCTCGCACGGCGGCACTGTGCTGGAAGGTGTTGTAGGTAGCCAGCAGGGCGGCCTGGTTATTTTTGCCATATTTTTCAAAAATGTAACGAGTGATGTCGTCCCGGTCTTTCCAAGAGAAGTCGATGTCGAAATCGGGTGGGTTCTTCCGGTATAGGTTCATAAACCGCTCAAAATACAGGTCGAGCTCTATAGGGTCTACGTTGGTGATGTTGAGCAGGTAAGCTACGATGCTGTTGGCTCCACTTCCTCGTCCTACATAATAGTAGTCTTTGTGGCTGGCATAGGAGACGATGTCGTGGTTGACCAGGAAGAAGGGCACGAAGTCCTGCTGGCGGATCAGATCCAGCTCCATGGCGATGCGGTCGAGGATGCGGTCGTCGACCCCCGTGCCATAGCGGTAGCCCAGGGCGTTATAGCTCAGGCTGCGGAGTTTTTCGTAGTCTTCTTGGGCGCTTTTGCCATAGACTTTTAGGTTCTGGTGTTGCCGTCCTTCACCAAAGGCAAAGTGTATCTCGCAGGACTCCAGGAGTTTTTCGGTATTGTAGATCAGGTTAGGATAGTCTTTAAATCGGGCTTTAAGCTCCTCGATGGGGAGCATCTGTTCGTTTTCGTTGGCCACGTCGAACACCGTCAGCTTCTGCAGCATCGTGTTTTCGTCTATAGCCCGCAGGAGTCTATGGGTGTTAAAGTCTTTTTTGTGGCGGAAGCTTACGGGCTGCAGGATCACGAAGCGGTCCTGGTGCTGGTAGAGCCTGGAGAAGCGCACTTTAAGTAGGTCCTGGGAAGAGATACCGATGTATTCATGGTCCAGAAATTGATTTTTTTCGGTGTCGAGTAGGGTTTCGAAGGGGTATATCACCACGGCGTTGGCGAAAGGAGGCGCCTGGTCGAGGATTTCTTTTTTATGGTGCAGGTGCTCGGACAGGTACCGGTTGAGTTCCTGGAAGCCCTGGTTGTTGCGGGCCAGGGCCACATATTTAGAACGAATGCCGCTGCGGAAGTCGATGCCCAGTACCGGGCGGATGCCATAGCGTGGGGCCATACGCACGAAGTTGAGGCAGCCCGAGGTATTGTTGATATCGGTAAGGGCCAGGCAGCGGTAGCCGTTCTGCTGTGCCAGCTCCAGCAGAGATTCTTCCGGAATGGTACCGTATCGTAGGCTAAAGAAACTGTGGCAATTGAGTAACATGGTGCTGGGGGGAATAAAGATTTTGCGTATTCAGTATAGATTTGGTGTGAACGGTCGGTTTAGGCGTTGCGGTGCGCCGGGATAATCGGTGGCTCTCCGTTGAAGGGGTTGCCCATGCTCCCCATATTGGGGATGCCCAGGGTGGTCCCCCAGCTGAGGATGGGAGAGCCCTTGCTATTGTACCCATAGCGGTTGCGGATATGGTCCATGGCCTGGTATAGGTTGAGTTTCTCTTCGGTGTCGTCGAAGAGGTTGATCTGGTAGTGGCCGCTGACCAGGTCGCTGAAGTTGACGCCGATGAGCCGCACGAGCATGCGCCGGTTATAGAGCTGGTCGAACAGATGCTCAATATGGGGGATCAGCACGTGGTCGGCGGAGGTATAGGGTATTTTTAGTTGCCGCGAATAGGTGTTGAAATCGGCATAACGAATCTTTACCGATACGCAGGAGGTGAGCTTGTTGCCATTGCGAAGCTGAAAGGCCAGGTTCTCGCCCATAGCCCGGAGCATCTCGCGCATGCGGCGTAGGTCGCCGGTGTCCTTGCCGAAGGTGCGCTCGTTGGAGATAGACTTGCGCTCATGAAAGGGAATCACCGGGCTTTCGTCGCGGCCATGGGCACGGTTCCACAGCAGCAGCCCATTTTTGCCCAGTACGGTACCCATCATCTCCATGGGCATTTCCTGTATGGTACGCACCTGTTTGATCCCCAGGTTGTAGAGGATTTGATTGGTCTTTTCGCCCACCATGGGTATTTTTTTGACGGGCATAGGGGCCAGGAATTCTTTTTCGGTACCCCAGTCGATCTTGAGTTGGTTGTTGGGCTTGGCCTCACCCGTGGCCACTTTGGACACGAGTTTATTGGTCGACAGCCCAAAGGAAATGGGCAGCCCCGACTCCCGGATGATGCGCTGGCGCAGCTCGGAGGCCATATGATAGCAGCCAAAAAACTTGTCCATGCCCGACAGGTCGGCATAGAACTCGTCGATGCTGGCTTTCTCGAAGAGCGGGACGGCCTCACGGATTATCTCGGTGACGACTTTGGAATGTTGGGTATAGGTGCCCGCCTCCCCGCGTATGACGATGGCTTCGGGGCACATCATACGGGCCATTTTCATGGGCATGCCCGAGTGCACCCCAAAGCTGCGGGCCTCGTAGCTACAGGCGGCCACTACGCCGCGGTCGCCCGTGCCCCCCACCAGTATAGGCTTGTGGTTGAGCCGGCTGTCGAGCCGGCGCTCTACCGACACAAAAAACGTGTCGAGGTCCAGATGTAGTATCGTTCGGTCCATTGGTTTGGAATTTTTACAAATTTATGGATTATTTCCAATATCATGGATAGGTTCCATAAAATTCAAAGGATTTATTCCAAAAATTATATATATTTGTAAAGTAGGGGCATTCGGAAGTAGGGCGAAAGGAGGCAGGGTATGTAGGAATGCTAGTGTTCACTCCCGGACCGGTGCCGGGGACCAATCAAGACCATGGAAGTAGAATATAAGCGATTCAAGCAGGTGCGTGAAGAACTGGGGCTTACCCAGTCGGCCTTCGCCGAGCAGCTAGGCCTAGGGGCCACCACTGCCGATATAGAAAGGGGGCGTACTCGCATACCCGGGCAGGTGGTTAAGGAGCTCCTCAAACAATTTCATATCAACCCCTTATGGCTATTTGGAGAGAGTGAGCAACGGCTCTTGCATCCCGCGCAGATTCGCACGAGTCCTAACGTGATCACCGTCGACACCACCGGTAAGGAAAATATTGTATTGGTGAGTGCCAAAGCGGCGGCGGGGTATCCACATAATATTGGGGATGCTCAGTGGTTTGAGAAGTTGCCCGCCTTTAGTATCCCTCTGCCCGAATACCGCAATGCGTCCTTTCGGGGCTTTCAGGTGGAGGGCGATAGCATGCTTCCCGTGCTGCATTCGGGAGAGTGGATCGTCTGTAAGGCCCTGGACACTTGGGACAACCTGGCCAAAGACCGTATGTATGTGGTAGTGACCGACGATAGTATATTGGTAAAAAAAATACAACAGGAGCCGGGTAGTCCTTATTTGCATCTGGTATCGTTGAATCCCGAGTATGTCCCTATTCGTATCGAAATAGGGGGGATAAGGGAGCTTTGGCAGGTCAATAGCAAGATTACCTTCGAGCTGGAGGCCGACTTACAGGGCATAAGCTTACAGAGCCTGCATCAGGAAATGAAAGAGTTAAAGGAAGAAGTAAGGCGTATGGTGCGCTAAATGCGCTTGGGTTATAAGGGAAATTTTATTTTGGTCTCCTCTTGGGCATATTCCCATAAATCTTTCCCCAGGTTGGCGTCTTGTGCATAAGGGTCCATATAGGCGGGAGCGGGGTAGCCATTTACCTCACCCTGGCCGTCGGGGCCGTAGTAACCACCCATGTCGACTACATCGGTAGCGGCGAACAACGTCGGTAGGGCTCCCTGGGCGGGGATATTAGTCAATGCCCCCACATGCGCCTCTTTCCTTGCTAGTTCTAAGGCCGTATGAAAACCAATGCCCGTGTTGGCTCCGGTTATCAGAACGGTCTTTCCTCTCTGGGAGGGCAGATTTTGTGTAGTCCAGCTCATCGATCCTAGATTAATGGTTGTGAAATATTTTTAGTCGGTATATCGGACCTATGAAGTCCCTGGTATATTCCGGAGTAAAAAGATACACTTAAATTAGGTAAGAAATAACTTTTTAGAGCTGAACTTGATGGATAAAGTCTAGGCTTCTTCGGCCATCAATTGCTTTTCATACAGCTCTTTATAGGCACCATTGATGGCCAGCAGTTGGTCGTGGGTGCCCTGTTCGATGATATGGCCATCGTCGAGCATTACGATGCGGTCGGCGAGCTTAGCCGACGACACCCGGTGCGAAATGATGACGGAGGTCCGACTATCCATAATACGTTTCAGGTTGTTGAGGATGATATTCTCCGTATTGGTGTCGACGGCCGACAGGCAGTCGTCCAGGATCAGGATCTTGGGGTCTCTGGCTATGGCTCTTGCGATAGACAGCCGTTGTTTTTGCCCGCCCGAAAGCGTGATGCCCCTTTCGCCCAGCACCGTCTGGAATCCCTTGGGGAAGTCCTCAATATTGTTCAGCAAATCGGCGTCTTTAACGGCTCTTTCAATCCTTTCGAAAGGCATATCGTTGGTGCCGAAGCGTACATTATTTTCAATGCTATCCGAAAATAGGAATACATCCTGAGGTACGTAGCCCAGTTGCCTCCTATAGGCATGCACTTCGAGGTCCTTTAACGGGGTTCCGTCTATCAGAATTTCCCCTTGTGTAGGGTCGTAAAGTCGCCCTAGGAGGTTGGCTAGGGTACTTTTGCCCGATCCGGTGGTGCCCAATATGGCTACACTTTCTCCGGCCCTAATGTCCAGGTCGAAGTCGTGCAGGGCGGTGATGCCCGAGTCGGGGTATACAAAGCTCACATGGGCGAAACGTATAGCTCCCTGAAGCTCCATCATGATGTTTTTGTCGGAAGTAAGGGTGTTCTTTGCTTCCAGGAATTCATTGATACGAAGCTGGGAAGAGGCGGCCCGCTGAATCTGGCTCGTAGTCCAACCCAGGGCCATAACCGGCCAGGTGAGCATATTGACATACAAGATAAACTCGGTAATATTGCCTGGGGTCAGGTTGCCATTAATGATCTCTTTACCACCTACATAAATGATAAGGATATTACTAAGGCCTATTAATAACAATATAATTGGATAGAAAAACGCATCTACTTTAGTGAGTTTCAGGGATTTCTTTTTAAAGTCCTCGGCTTCTATTTCAAAATTCTGGAAGGAATGCTTTTCCTGGACAAAAGACTTGATGACGCGTATCCCCGAGAAAGCCTCCTGTACATAAGTAGACAATTCGGAGAGTTGTTTCTGGATAGCCTGGGAGCGTTTCATGATCATCTGATTGACCACATAGACACTCACCGAAAGAATGGGAAGTGGCAGAAGGACATAGAGGGTAAGCTTGGCATTTACACTCACCATATAGGAGATCACCAAGAAGAATAGTACGACCAGGTTAATGCCGTACATCAGGGCAGGGCCTACGTACATGCGCACATTGCTGACGTCTTCGGAGATCCGCGCCATCAGATCACCGGTGTTATGCTGCCGAAAAAAGCTTGTAGGCAGGGTTTGGTAGTGGCTATAAATGTCGTTTTTGAGGGCATACTCGATATGCCGCGACATGACGATGATGGTTTGCCGAACCAAGAACAAGAAGATACCTTTGAGCAAGGCCATGGCTAGTATCAACAAGCCATATAGCAAAATGCTAAAAGCGAAGATGTCGTACATCTTGCTTTGTAAGGCTAAGTCGTTAAAAAGGTAATATACATCTAGGGTTTCAATGACCAAGTCGAGGGCGTACCGTACCAGCTGAGCGGGAAGGATGCCGAAGAGGTTAGAGATGATCGTAAAAATGGTACCTAGGATCAGATACCATTTATATTTCCATAAGTACTTATTGAGGTACTTTAATGCTTTCACTTACGCTTCGTTTAATAAAAAATCAGGTACTACCGATGTCACAGGGAGGGAGCGGTACCTTTGAGGCTTGGCTCGGCACTCCGCTAGTTGCAACATTCAAACGATTTAAATCGTTGCAAATTTAAAACCTGCCCTTACATTTTTTAGTTTCTGGACAAAATAGACTATTTTTGCGGACAATTTATAAAAAAGCGGTGAGGTAAATTCAAATTCCTTGCACAATTATGCAGATACGTTCTTTGGTTTACTGTACCTTATACCCCATTAGTATTGCGGCTTATGCTGAATAGAAGATTATTGCGAACAAAAGCTGTACAGGCATTATATGCTAGTCAGTTATCGGCCGAGGCCAACAGATTACTAGGTATCGATCAGATTGATCTGGCCTTTGCACCCGATCTTAACTCGATGGAGTACCAGGATCGTCCCAAGCTTACCCGGATGAAGGGCATGGCGGTAGTGACTCTGGATGAGTTGATTAAGGATGGAAAAATTAGTTTGGATAATGAGGCGCCTTCCGAGGTTACCAAGGTTTCTAAGCGGGTTTTCGAAGCCTATAACCGACAGACCATCGGCGACCGAGAGAAAATGGTTCGTCGGGTGTTGAACGAAACCGAGTTGATACATGTCGATTTTGTAAGGGTATTATCCTTAATAATGGAGCTAGCTTACCAGGCGCAAATCGATCGGCAGCGTACTTATGAAGACCCCGATGCGCCTTTCCCTAAGGAATCGGGCTTGGATAGCAATCGGGTGATAGAGGTACTGAAACAGAACGAAGGCTTACAAGAAGAAATAATCCGCAACGGGATTAACTGGAGCAACGACATGGCCGTGGTACGGAAAACCTACAAAGAGGCCATGAAGAAGGATGAAAAGTACATCGCCTATTGCAAGGAAAAGACCCATACCGAGGAGGAGGATCAGCTACTGGTACAACATATTCTCCGTCAAATCATTTTGAAACACGAGGTTCCCCTCAATTTTTTAGAGCAGCGCGATTTATATTGGGACGATCATAGCGAGCTAATACGAAGCTTAGCCATCAAAACCCTGAAGTCGGCCGACAGTGCGGAAACATTTCAGCTTTCGCCCCTTACCAAAGACTGGGAAGAGGACAGAGCCTTTGTGGAAGAACTTTTTAAGATTGTGATAGAAGAAGGAGATCAATATGATCGTTATCTAGATGAGCAACTCAAAAACTGGGAATTAGAAAGGATCGCATTAGTCGATTTGATCATTATCAAAACCGCCTTGGCCGAGCTCATTCACTTTCCTGGTATTCCGGTAAAAGTTACCATCAACGAATTTATAGAAATAGCCAAACGCTATAGTACCCCGAAAAGTGGTAAATTTGTAAACGGCGTGTTGGACGTGTTGTCGGTAAAACTTGCAAATGAAGGAATTATAAGGAAAAGTGGCCGTGGATTGATCGATAATAAATAAAAAGCCGCAAAAGGTATGGGGTAAAACCATGTACTATGGAATGGTTTTTTATAAATTTGAGGAAAATTTAAATTTATCAAGCCAATTGGCAGGCTCGTAAGAGCTATAAAATAGGAACAGGTCATGAGTAAAAGTACAAATCATCTAATCGCCTTTTTGACGGGTGTAGTAACTGGTGCAGCGGTGGGCATATTATATGCTCCCAATCGGGGTGAAGAGCTCCGTACCCAGCTCACCTTCCGCCTGTCGAAGTACAGAGAGAAACTACAATCGGTTATTGAAGGATTAATAGATCGAGAAGCCCAACCCGACAATCAAATGCGTACCGAAAGCGAGCGTGTGGTAAATGATGCCCGGGAAAAGGCCGAAAAATTGTTAGAAGATGTTGACCGCCTGATGGCACAAATTAAAGGACAAACCAGCTGATGAAAAGGAATGCATACGTATTAGTGCTCTTGATAGGCTTGGCGGCATCATTTACGTCGTGTAACCAGTCGAGCAGCCAGAAAACCGATGAGGCCATTGCCTCCAAGTTACCTGTAATGACGCTGACCGACAGTGCGTCGTATGATTTTGGTACCGTGACAGAGGGGGATATTGTTGAACATACCTTTCATTTCCGAAATGATGGGGAGTTTCCGTTAATTCTCAATAATATTACTTCCTCCTGTGGGTGTACCACGCCCGAATGGCCCAAAGAGCCTATCGGTCCCAAGGAAGAGTCCAGTATCGTAGTTCGCTTTGATACCAAAAACAAGACGGGGCCGCAGGTCAAAACGATCACCGTTTACGCCAACACGGAGCCCGCTTTCTCAGAACTAAAACTTAGAGGTATCGTAGATGCTTCCGGTAAATAGTCGATTTTTAATATAATAATTCATAAAATACCTTATCTATCTTAATAATGAACTTCTCTCTTTTAGCACAAGCGGCCTCCGGTGGCTCCACCGCCATGATTTACCAAGTAGTAATGTGGGTTGGTATCATTGGTGTATTTTACTTTTTCATGATTCGTCCACAACAAAAAAAGCAAAAGGAGCAGAAAGAGCTGATCAATAACTTGAAAAAAGGAGATAACGTGGTTACGATAGGCGGTATACATGCCAAAGTATATGCGGTAGATGAAGCCGTAGTGACACTAGAACTAGACAAAGGCGTAAAGCTAACCATAGACAAGACTTCGGTTGCCCGTACGGTAACTGCTTAATGATAATAGCCGGGAGCCCATGGGCTCCCGGCTATTATCAGTTCCTTTAGGATTAACCAATGAAATACCCGTGAGTGAAGCGCAAACCAGGAATAATAAGATCAAAACCTTTATAGGTTGTATAATTGCGGCTACCTTTTTTTGGTTAATGAATGTACTCAACAAGGATAATTATGCGATCAAGATCAACTATCCTTTACGCATTGAGTACGATCAACAGGCCTTCGTTCCTATGCAGCCCCTGCCTAAGCGGGTGTCGGTCAATGTGTCGGGCGATGGCTGGAGTTTACTACAGAAGTCGTGGCTCAACTTTAACGCCATGCCGGTAACCTATAAGGTGCTCAATCCCAACCAATCGAGTTATATCAACTCCACCACCTTAACCGATCAGATTACCAGTCTTTTTCCCAATCTGAGGGTCAATTATGTCGTTGCCGATACTTTCGAATTAAGCTTCGAGCGCAAATTGCGGAAAATAATTCCTATTCGGGTCGATAGTCTGTCTATTAACATGCGGGAGGGATATGTGATTTCTAGCGTTATTAATGTTTCTCCATCGCTAATTTCGGTCGATGGGCCCATGTCCATTATTCAATCTTATCCGGACACCATTCGTATAAGCGTTCCCACATCCAAAATTCAGAATAATTACGACGAAACCTTACCCATCCCTTTTCCTATGTCGCCATTGGTAGAGATAAGCCATAAGGATGTGTATGTAAGCTTCGAAGTGGCACAGTTTCTGGGGGACCAAAAAGAAGAGTAAACTATGGGTGTCGATAAGGCCAACCATCCTTTACAGATCGGAGTAACCGGAGGCATTGGCTCGGGTAAGTCCTTGGTTTGTAAAATATTTTCGTGCTTGCAGGTGCCCATTTACGAGGCCGACAGCAGGGCCCATTGGCTCATCAACCATCATGATGCCATCAGGGAGCGTGTGGTTGCCTTGCTAGGGCCTGAGGCTTATGATGCCGCTGGGGTGTACAACCGTCGGTATGTGGCCGAACAGGTATTTGCCCAACCCGATAAGTTGGCCGCCCTCAATGCCATTATCCATCCAATAGTGCGGCAGGACACTGCAGAATGGGTGCAACAGCAATCGGGACAGCCCTATATCATCAAAGAGGCGGCTATCATGAAGGCCGCTGGCGATGGCAATAATCTCGATTTTGTGGTCGTGGTGGAGGCTCCGGAATCCTTGCGGGTTCGGCGGGTGTTACACCGAGACGCGCGGTCTGAGGCCGAAATAAAGGCCATTATTGCCAGGCAAACCACCGAGCTCGAGCGCAAACAAATGGCCGATTTTGTCATTCATAACGACGAAGTTCAGGCACTAATCCCTCAGGTATTTCACCTTCATCAGTTATTTCTCGCAAAGTCCTAAAAGTCGACATCGAGCCCTAAAGCCTTTTGGAGGTCTTTAAGATGGGGGTTTTTTTCGGCCAGATAATTGAATTTCTCTGCGGAGGTATAGGGCTGTCTGTTGACCTCCTGCGGGGCCACCCTAGGTTGTAATTCTAAAGTAGGGGCATCGAATTTTCTTTTTAGGAAACTGAGCAAATCATAGCGCATTCCTTGAATGGCGTCCATTTGATGGTCGTTGTCGAGGACTATTTCTATGCGATTATCTACCAGTTGAAAGGTCTTTCTTAAGGCTATTTCTTCCGTTGTAGAGTTTATTTCCCTTTTTCTTTTATCTGCAAATTGGTACCAAGCCAACTGTAATTTTTCGGATGTCAAGGGTTCTTTCACCACCGGTTCCTCTTCGGTGGGAGTAGGGGCATCGGCCGTGGGCTGGGGGGTAGTAGCTGCGCCATGCAGGGACGGAGTAAGCAAGGCAGTACTCCGCAGTTTGGAGCGCTTGGGGGGCACGTCGGTGGCAGCAGGCTGGGCTATGGGGCCGCTACCAGGCTGAGGAGCCGTCTCATTCGGAGCCTTGCTCGGGTTTAAGCTTACGGTATCAACTTTTTTTTTTGCCGTTTCTTCAACGGCTTGAGGATCCAGGTTAAGGACGTGCGTCAAATTGGCCAGTTTCATCAAGCAGAGTTCGACGAGTAAGCGCTGATTTTTGGCTGATTTATAGTTGATATCACATTGGCCCGCAATGCTCATGCCCGAAAGCAAAAAGCTAGGGCTAGCGGTAGTCGATTGTTGGGCATACTTTTGCATGGCCGACTCGGATACTTGTAGTAAGGGTATAGTGACCGGGTCCTTGCTGACGAGCAAGTTGCGGAAATGCTCCAGAAGCCCAACTACAAATAGGTGTCCGTCAAAACCTTTTCTTAATATTTCGTCAAAAATAATGAGAGACTGAGGGGTGCTGCCTTCCAAAAGGGCGTCTGTCAACCTAAAGTAATAGTCATAGTCCAGCACGTGCAAGTTCTCCAACACGGCCTCATAGGTAAGCCGGTTGTCGGTAGAAAAGGTCACGTTAAGGTCGAACATCGACAAGGCGTCGCGGAGGCCGCCGTCGGCCTTTTGGCCAATAAGTTCTAAAGCTTCCTGGTCCACGGTAATGCCCTCCTTGTCGGCTATAAACTGCAGATGCTCCGCGATGTCACGAGGCTGGATCCTGTTAAAATCGAAGATCTGGCAGCGGGAAAGGATGGTGGGCAGAATCTTATGCTTCTCGGTGGTAGCCAGGATGAAAATGGCATAGGAAGGTGGTTCTTCCAACGTCTTCAGGAAGGCGTTGAAGGCCGCTTGCGAAAGCATATGAACTTCATCGATGATGTATATCTTATATTTTCCGGTCTGTGGAGGGTAGCGCACCTGGTCTATCAGGTTGCGGATATCTTCTACAGAGTTGTTGGAAGCCGCATCTAACTCGTGTATATTAAAGGAGGCATTATTTTGAAAACTGACGCAAGACTCACAAACTCCACAGGGCTCCACATCTTCAGTTAGTTGTAAACAGTTGATGGTTTTGGCCAAAATCCGTGCACAAGTGGTCTTACCTACCCCCCGAGGACCACAAAAAAGAAAGGCTTGGGCCAGGTGATTGGTCCGGATGGCGTTTCTTAAGGTGGTGGTGATATGCGACTGTCCTACGACCGATTCAAAGGTTACCGGCCGGTACTTTCTGGCCGATACTACAAAATTCTCCATGGGTGCAAGTTAGCTTGCCGTCGTGGAATTTCAAAGCCTGGCAGGGCTTACTATTTCCCTTTCCTGCTTGCATATCGGTCCCTTCTGCGGAGTAAGGGCTTACAACCTGTTGGCTCTTTTTGACTTATCGATGAATATGCTCAAATATTATGGATTGGGATGATGCTTGCCTGGTGCAAATTTTAAATACGCATTTTATACTCGTACCTTTGTGGCTATTACTATATAAACAGCCGCAATGAAACTACCCGCTACCACCACCGAAGTGGCCATCCAGCCGGCAAACTGGCAGATGAACTTGCATACCAAGGTTATTACTATGGGTTCTTGTTTTGCTGAGGTACTTGGTCAGCAGCTTTCCGATCATAAATTTGAGGTGATGAACAATCCCTTGGCGACAATATTCAACCCCTTGACGATCTCCAAGATCCTTAACCAGGCTGTAGGGGGGAATATCAGTCTATCGCCCTTATTTATTGAAAATTTAGATGGGATTTGGTTACACCACGATTTTCATTCTAGTTTCTGGCAAACGCGCCGGGAGCTGCTCGAAAGTCATATAAAAAATAAGTTAGCCCAGGTGCGCGCCTTCCTGCGCGAGGCCGATCTACTGGTGATCACCCTAGGAACGGCTTTCGCATACCGCCATAAAGCGACCAATCAGCTGGTAGGGAACTGTCATAAGGTGCCCGCCGACCGGTTTGTAAGGGAACTGTTACACCCCGATCAGATCAGCAACGCCTTGGAAGATACCATTTTCCAATTATTGACGTATAATCGGAACTTAAAGATTCTGGTTACGGTGAGTCCCGTAAGACATACCCGGGATACATTATCGCTCAACCAGGTCAGCAAGTCTACGTTAAGATTGGTTTGTCATCGACTCACCGAAAAGTTTAAGCATGTTACCTATTTTCCTGGTTATGAATTGATGATCGATGAGCTTCGCGATTATCGGTATTATAAAGAGGACCTCATTCATCCGAATCGAATGGCTGAAGACTATATATTTCATGTTTTCGTTCGCCATTTTGTAGAAGAGTCTACCCAGAAATTTATTGAAGAGTGGCAGTCAGTAAGGCATATGATGGACCATAAGCCTAGGCATGGGTTCACCGAAAGCTATAGGAAGATGCTGCTGGCTGTGGATAAAAAGTTGGTAGAATTGTGCAAGCAAGTGGATGTTACTTTAGAAAGAATAGAGGTGGCACGTAGGCTAGAGGAATTTTCGGACAAAACTTAAACTCAAAGTGTGGAATAGATGTTACAATAAGTCAAGGCGGGTTGACGGCCTTTAGTCCAAAGTATATTATAAACTATAAATAAGAGTGATCCTCGTCGGTATTACCGACAAACTATCAGCACGAATGGGAGAATTTACATTGAATAAGGAAAAGGTATTGGCGGCCTTAAGCACAGTAGAAGAACCAGATCTTAAAAAGGACCTGGTGACGCTTGGGATGGTACAGGATATTGAGGTAGGTGTTAATCAGGTGCGATTCACCGTAGTGCTCACCACACCCGCTTGTCCTCTAAAAGAACTTATTAAGAGTCGGTGTGTAGCGGCCATTCATACCCTGATAAGCCCCGATGTAGAGGTGGTCATTAATTTAACCGCCAATGTGACTACTGCCAAGCCCACAGGTCCACTATTGCCGGGAGTAAAAAATGTCATTGCAATTGCTTCGGGCAAGGGTGGTGTAGGAAAGTCGACCGTCACCGCCAATTTGGCGATGGCCTTGCACCGGTCAGGGGCTAAGGTGGGGATAGTAGATGCCGATATATTTGGCCCCTCCATTCCGGTTATGTTCGGTGCCGAGGATATGCAGCCCACCATTACCTCCCATAATGGAAAGAATTTGATAAACCCCATACGGCAATATGGCATCAAGCTGATGTCGATTGGGTTCCTTACCCCACCCGATAGTGCGGTGGTATGGCGTGGACCTATGGCGAGCCAGGCTTTGAAGCAGTTTTTTGGGGATACCGATTGGGGCGAATTGGATTACTTGTTGATAGACTTACCTCCTGGTACCAGCGATATTCATATTACCTTGGTACAAACTATCCCGGTAGCGGGGGCGGTCATCGTGACTACTCCTCAAAAGGTCGCTTTGGCCGATGCCACCAAAGGGTTGTCGATGTTCCGTCAGCCACAGATCAATGTTCCGGTGTTGGGCGTAGTAGAGAACATGGCTTGGTTTACCCCCGCCGAATTACCCGACCACCGCTATCCTATATTTGGCTCGGGTGGTGGCCAGTTGTTGGCCGATAAATGGGACGTTCCCTTATTGGGACAAATCCCGCTCGTTCAAGGAATACGGGAGGCAGGAGATGCGGGAAAACCCGCTTTTATGGAAGAAAACCAGATCGTTATCGATGCCTTCAATGATGCCGCCCAGGCTTTGGCCCAGCAATTGGCCATTAGAAACGCCGAAAAGGCAGAAACTAAAGTGGTGGAAATGAATACCTAATCGATTGCGTATAGGTATTATTTGATTTTAATGGTAAAATCTTGCAACTTAGCATTATAGATTGATTAAAAATGGATTCAAAAGAAAAAACCTTGGCCTTGATCGAACAGGCTTTAGATACGGTAAGGCCCTATCTGCAGGCCGATGGCGGCGATGTTAAACTCATTGAGATGACAGAGGACCGAACCGTAGTATTGGAGCTGTTAGGGTCGTGTCAAAGCTGCCCGATGAGTATGATGACCTTTAAGGCGGGTCTGGAGGAGTCGATTCGGAAGGCTGTGCCCGATATCAATAGGGTAGTGGCCCAAAATGTTCCTTCGTTAGCCTAAGTTGGTCGATTTAGGATAGGCAAAGCCATTCTGCTTGTAAAATTATTGGTGGGAGGGTTCAACGTAATTGGTTCATCTCTATTTGTGCATTATATTGCAGGCATCATTTATGAAATGAATTAATTGTCACTGCCGTATGCGTATTGGAATCTTTTTTGGTGGGCCATCCCGGGAGCGTGAAATTTCCTTCTCTGGAGGAAAAACCGCTTTTGAATATTTAGATCAGTCATTATTTGAACCCGTTCCGGTCTTCGTCGATAGCTTCGGTCGGTTTATTTTACTCAATAATTCGCTGATGTACCGTCCGGGAATCCGGTCGTTTTACCCCGCCGTCGACGGGCAGAATGGTAGTTTTAACCTATATATTGAATCTTTTCCTGAACTGGCCCAAAAGCCAGTTCCAGCAGAAATAGGAGTCGAATTGCTTCCTACCGATTTTGGGAAGCATTTCGACTTTGCTTTTTTAGCCATGCATGGTCCCGACTGTGAGGATGGGGCGATCCAAGGTTTGCTCGAATGGTATCGGATTCCCTATAGCGGACCGGGACTTATGGGCTCGGCACTGGCTATCGATAAGATTCTTCAAAACGATATGATTGCCTTGGTCAACCAGCAGGAGAAGAAAAGCTGGACCTTGACGCATCACCAGTGGATTCCACAGGAACAAGAAATATTGTTTAGGGTGCTCAAGAAGCACCTTGGGCTGCCTTTGGTGATCAAGGCTCCCCATCAAGGCTCTTCCATTGGGGTGGCCATCGTGAAGAACGATTCGCTGGAGGAATTTATATCGGCCGTTGATCAGTGTTTTTTCCAACTAACCCTTCGGGCCCCGGAATGGCTGGGGTGGAATCAGTCGCAAAAGCAGAATTGGGCACAGCGAATAGCCAATTTGGACGAAGGTATAGGCTATCCTGTGATGGCCAATGGACTGGAGCTAATACACCACCCCGACACGCTGATAGCCTTTGTAGAAGGATATTTTGGAGCGAATCCATCCGGTGAATTGCTCTTGAGTAGTTCCAATGCCGAAGACCAGGTGTTGATCGAGGAGTTTATCGAAGGTCAGGAGTTTTCTTGTGGCTGCATACAATTCGACAACGGAGAGCCCCTTGCCTTACCCCCCAGTGAGGTGGTAAAAATGGTTGATGTCTTCGATTTTAATTCCAAATACAAGCCAGGGGCTAGCCGTAAGCGAATTCCTGTAGATACTACTTTAGAAAAAAACCAGGAGATACAGCAGATGATTACCGCTGTTTTCAAGCAGCTGGGTATGACGGCCTGTGTCCGGATCGATGGATTCCTTACGGCCGATGGGCGGATATTGCTCCATGACCCCAATACCATTCCTGGTATGTCGCCTACCTCATTTATCTTCAAGCAAATGGCCGAAATAGGCCTGGATGTCACCCAAGCACTTACCTATCTAGTTCGACAGTCGCTCCGGGAGCGCATTCGTCTGGGAAAGAACACTTGGGAGTGGCGTAAGCTTTTGAAGGAACTGGATGTCGCTATTATTGAGCGGTCTACTGGTAAAAAGAAGCAAATCGGCGTTCTTTTTGAGGATAATAATGACCAGTATCAGTTGGCAAGACAAAGATTTGGCGCCATCAATGCCACAGGAACGCAGGAGGCCATCCCCGTACTACAGGCCAAGGATGGGTCGGTGTATCGGCTCACCAAACCGATGATGTTTAAAGATACGATTGTGGATGTGCAGGATCTGATGGAGCGGCCTCGACATGCCCTATTGCAGGAGACTAGCCAAAGGGCACAGACACTTACCCACTTTTTTGCCGGAACGGTTGATTTTGAGATATATAAGGTAAAAGATAAAGATTTAATAGGATCTATCGATGAATGGGTGGTAGTGAGTCAAGATTATACCTAACAACCTAAATTTTTTTAAGAAAGGAACATGATACTGTTCCTTTTTTCCTAAATTTCCAGATAAAGGTTTTAGCGATCTTGTACGAAGACCTATTAACCAATGAGTTTTCAATCGACATTTCAACAAAATCAACATACGAATGGCACAAGGTGCGGAAAAAGTAAGACTTCGACTTCAAAAGGAGAATAGAGGCTGGAAAAAATGGGGACCGTATCTATCGGAACGGCAGTGGGGTACGGTACGTGAGGACTACAGCGGAAATGGTGATGCGTGGAATTTTATTACGCACGAAATGGCTTATTCCAAAACCTATAGATGGGGGGAAGATGGCATAGCAGGGTTTTCTGATAGCAAGCAGCATATTTGTCTATCCTTCGCTTTTTGGAATCATAAGGATAAAAATATAAAAGAACGCATCTTTGGACTTACCAATGGGGAGTCTAACCATGGAGAGGATGTGAAGGAGATGTACTATTACCTAGATAGTACCCCCACACATTCCTATACCAAAATGCTCTACAAATACCCCCAAAATCCCTTTCCCTACGACCAGCTGAGGCAGGAAAATCGTCGTCGTGGGAAGCAGGACCCGGAGTATGAAATTACCGATACGGGGATTTTTGATAACAACGAATATTTTGATATTCAAATAGAACATGCCAAGGCCGATCAGGAAGATATCCTCATGAAGGTCAGCATTACCAACCGGGGGCCTCAGGATGCGCCTATCACGGTATTGCCCACTGTTATGTTTCGCAATACTTGGTCGTGGGGCTACGAGGCGTATAATTACAAGCCCATGATGAATGGGATCTCCAATAGGCTCATTGAGCTTACCCACCGGAAACATGGTAAGTTTAACTTATATCTAGAAGATGCCGACGAGCTTCTCTTTTGTGAGAACGAATCGAATCTTAAAAAACTCTACGGTACTGCCAATACCACCAACTATCCTAAGGACGGTATCAACGACTATGTGGTGAGTGAGGGGAAGAGCAATACCGTAAATCCTAATAGCATAGGTACCAAGGCAGCGGCCAAATATGCCCGGACTGTAAAAGCGGGAGAAACCATTGTGCTTCGTCTACGACTGGTCAATCATACCATTGGGGAGCCGTTTGGTGGATTTGAAGACCTGTTTAACAAACGAATTCGGGAAGCCGATGAGTTTTATGATGACATTCAGTCGGATGTTACCGACGACGACCTGCGCTCTATTCAGCGACAAGCCTATGCAGGGATGTTGTGGAGTAAGCAATTCTATTATTATAATGTATATGAATGGCTAAAGGGCGACCCAGCCCAGCCCAGCCCCAACCAAGGGCGTAAATGGGGGCGTAATTCGGGATGGAAACACCTGTATTCGGCCAATTTGATATCTATGCCCGACAAATGGGAGTATCCCTGGTTTGCGGCTTGGGACTTGGCTTTCCACTGTGTGCCTCTGGCAAGGGTAGATGCCGATTTTGCCAAGCGACAGTTAGAAATATTGCTCAGGGAGTACTATATGCATCCCAATGGGCAGATACCCGCTTACGAATGGAATTTTTCAGATGTGAATCCGCCCGTTCATGGCTGGGCCACCTGGAAAGTATATGAGATCGACCGGGATCAAAATAATGGAGTAGGGGATATTGAGTTTCTGGAAAAGATATTCCACAAGTTACTACTGAATTTTACCTGGTGGGTCAATCAAAAGGACGACACCGGAAACAATATTTTCAGTGGAGGCTTCCTGGGGCTCGATAATATTGGGGTATTTGACCGGTCCACCCCCATGCCTTTCGGAGGAAAGCTACAACAAGCCGACGCCACTGGATGGATGGCCATGTACACGCTCAATATGTTGCGTATTTCCGTAGAAATAGCCTTAGTCCATCCGGTGTACCAGGATATGGCCTCTAAGTTTTTTGAGCATTTCCTGCATATTGCAGGCGCTATGGAGTCCATTGGAGGTAAAAACTCGTCGATCAGCCTGTGGGATGAGGAAGATCAGTTCTATTACGATGTAATTCATATTCCTAATGGGCAAAGTATCCTGTTAAAGGTACGGTCGATAGTGGGCTTAATACCTTTATTTGCCGTAGAATTGCTCGACCCGCAAAACCTAGACAAATTGCCGGTATTCAAACGGAGAGTAGAATGGGTATTGGCCAACCGTCCCGATTTGGCACGCCTTATTTCGCGTTGGTTTGAGTCAGGAAAGGGCGAGAATAGGCTGCTGTCGATCCTGAGAGGACACCGGATGAAGATGATCCTTAAACGGATGCTGGATGAGTCCGAATTCCTTTCGGATTATGGGGTGCGGGCACTGTCTAAGTATCATGAAGAAAACCCATATAAGTTTTATATCAATGGGGAGGTACTCCAGGTAGACTATACCCCTGGAGAGGCCCTTACCAATATTATGGGTGGAAACTCCAACTGGAGAGGCCCCATCTGGTTCCCTCTCAATTACTTGATATTTGACTCCTTGATGAAGTTTCACAAATATTATGGGGAAGACTTTATGATCGAATATCCGACCAATTCGGGAGAATTGAAATCGATCAAAGATGCCGCTATGGGCCTAGCCGACCGGTTGATTGATATTTTTAAGAAAGATGAAAATGGATACAGGGCCGTATATGGTCATGACGAAAAAATGCAGAAGGATGAGCATTTTAAAGACCATGTACTTTTCTATGAGTACTTTCATGGAGACAATGGCCGTGGGATAGGGGCAAGCCACCAGACGGGCTGGACAGGCCTTGTCGCTGAGTTGATATTGAAAACTGCGCAAGAGAGAAACCAGATAGAGGAGAAAGTGGAAACGGAAGTGAGTAAATAAAGAGGCGATTGAAGGCTCTTTTTGGGCCAAACTTCCCAATATGTACCATCTTGGCAGGAAATACATAAAAATGAATGAAAGAATAACTGTATCACGACAACTCTTAATATTTTAAACAAGTTATGACTGCAAAATTAGAGCCGAATGTATTAGACAAGGTAAACGGTTGGCTAACTGGCGAGTATGATATCGAAACCAAACAGCATATTCAACAGTTGATCGACGACGGCAATGAAACGGAGCTGACGGATGCCTTTTATAAGGACTTGGAATTTGGGACGGGTGGGTTACGCGGCTTGATAGGTATCGGCTCTAACCGAATGAACCGTTACACAGTAGGGGCAGCGACCCAAGGGTTAGCCAATTATCTGAATACGGCCTTTTCTGGAGAAGAGATAAAAGTAGCCGTGGCTTACGATAGCCGGATCAAATCCGACGAATTTGCTGGTATTATAGCAGATATATTCTCGGCCAATGGCATTACCGTCTATCTATTTGAGGCGCTAAGGCCTACCCCAGAGCTCTCTTTTGCCATTCGTTTGCTGGGTTGTAAGAGTGGGGTAGTGGTAACTGCCTCTCATAATCCAAAGGAATACAATGGCTATAAGGCTTATTGGGACGACGGATCGCAGGTGGTGGCCCCACACGACAAAAATGTGATAGCCGAGGTGAGCGCAATAAGTAGCATCGATCAGATAAAATTCGATGGTGATGCCGCAAAAATCATAAAGATTGGCGCCGATGTGGATGCCAAATATTTGGAGCATATCCTTTCCTTGTCTATCTCTAAGGAGGCCATTGCACGTCAGAAAGACTTGAAGATCGTATATACTCCCCTGCATGGAACAGGGGTGACTTTGGTGCCAGCCCTGCTGGAAAAAATGGGCTTCGAGTCGGTAACGATGATAGAGGAGCAAGCCGAACCGGCTGGAAACGGTCTCTTTCCAACAGTAGTATATCCTAATCCCGAAGAGAGTGAGGCCATGTCTATGGCTATGAATAAAGCCAAGGAGCTAGATGCCGACCTGGTGTTGGGGACCGATCCCGACGCCGACCGAGTAGGGATAGGTGCTAAAAATCACCATGGCGAGATTCAGCTGCTGAATGGTAATCAAACCGCTAGCGTTTTGATATACTATTTGCTCAATGCATGGAAAGACGCTGGGAAACTGACAGGAAGCCAATTTGTATGTAAGACCATCGTAACGTCTGACCTGATCGACAAGATGGCCGAAGCTTATGATGTGAAATGTTATAACACCCTGACCGGCTTTAAATATATAGCACAGGTTATTCGTGAAAAAGAAGGCCAAGAGCAATTTATAGGTGGGGGAGAAGAGAGTTATGGCTACTTGATAGGCGATGCCGTACGCGATAAGGATGCCATTGCTTCTTGCGGGATGATAGCCGAACTGACCGCCTATGCCAAAGATAGCGGACTGAGCTTGTTTGATATGCTCATGGAAATCTACAAGAAATTTGGCTTCTACTATGAAGGACTTATTTCCTTGACCAAAAAGGGTAAGGCCGGAGCCGATGAGATTCAGCAAATGATGGCCAACTTCCGTGCTAATCCTCCTAAAACTTTGGCTGGTTCACCGGTGATTCGTATGGACGATTATAAGGCCCTAACGACCACGGATTTCGTGACTGGAAAAATCACCAGTATTCCTTCTGGAGAAATGGGGATTGAATCGTCCAACGTACTTCAGTTCTTTACCGAGGACGGTACCAAGTTTACTTGTCGCCCATCGGGTACTGAGCCTAAGATTAAGTTTTACGTAGGGGTTCGCGCCGAATTACTCCGCAATGAGGATTTCGATTCGGTATATGCTAGCCTTAAAGAGAAGGTGGTGGCCATTGGCGATGAGCTAGGTTTGAAATAGTCACACCCATCATTTCGATAAGACATGGAGGCTTTCCGCGATGGAAAGCCTCTTTCTTTTAGGGTTTGGCGGGGGAAGATCGCCTCATTGATAGGAAGTTTTGCTGGTGATTGCGAATCATGATTTATCTTTGTGGACTTTAACCCTAAGTCCAATTGGTATTTTCTTCCATGATGCATACTCATTTATCTGAAGCCCGGCTTACCTTGCTGGTGCTTTTTTTTCTTTTTTTTCAAGTACCTATTTCCCAAGCTCAAAGTCCCACAGTGACTTTGGTTGGGAAGGTGACGGATCAAAAAACAGGCCAAGCTTTACCCTTTGCCAACGTATTTATAAACAACTCCTCTATAGGAACTACCACCGACGAGCACGGTGCCTATAAATTGGTCAATTTGCCAATAGGGAGTATGGAGGTGGCCGTTTCCTTTTTGGGATACACGACCATCAAGCAAACCCTTCGTTATGAGACAGGCGGGGTAAAAACCGTCCCCTTTCAGATGCGGGAGGGAATGGAGCTAGAAGGCGTAACGATATACTCCAAGAGGAGTAAAAAGCGAGAACGCTACTTAAAAATAATAGCCAAGGAACTTCTTGGCCAAGGGCGATTTAGCAAACAATGCAGGTTGGTCAATCCGGAGGTACTCCGAATCAGAATGGAGGATAATGGCCATCTTACTGCACAAACAAGGAGCCCTTTAATCATCGAAAACTTGGCCCTGGGATATATCATTCACCAAGATCTCGACGATTTTGACTTTTATGAAGGCCGAGTCTATTATGGTGGAAGCACCCGTTTTGAGCTCCTAGATCCCAAGACCGATCAACAGAAAGCCGAATGGAGAGCCAATCAAAAGGAAGCGTATAAAGGATCTTTAAAGCAGGTATTGACCGCCATGGTGGCCGATAGCCTCTCAGAATATGGATTTCGGGTCTTTCAAGAGATCCCCGAATCGCTCAGGATGTTTAGTGAAGTGCGGTATGTAAATGGCCAGAATCCCTTACGCAATCACCTCAATAATCGTATTCTGGAAGTACGAGGAGCCCAACTCATCCAGCCTGGCGAGCTGCCAACTGAGAGGCTGGTAGTGTCGCAGACTAAGCTGGAGATCTTCGATATGAATAAAAAGGGGAGGTCGCCTTATACCGATATTTCTCGGGCCTATACACAGATTACCCTGCCCAATGGTTATTTTATTATAACCCCCGAGGGCTGGGTAGTGATGCCCATGGGTTTCGAAATCGCCGGCGATCTGGGAAGCGACCGTTTTTCAAATCTACTTCCCGCCGATTGGAAACGAGATTAGGGCTTAAAGCAGCGCTGAAGCATTCTTGATCATAAAAAAGAGGCCGTCCCCTTACGAGACGGCCTCTTTTTATAGAAACGTTGGGGTTAGCTTATTGGTACCCTGGATTTTGTTTTAAAGAAGAAACTCCACCTTTAGTGCTCAAGTCGATCTGACGCTGTGGGATGGGGAAGTACTCAGAAACACCCTTAATAAAGTTACCGCCTTGCACGTCGGGAGTAACACTACTTTCGAAAGAAATGTAGTTGTTAAGCACCTGGTCGGCGATACCCCATCGGGAAAGGTCGAAGAAGCGGTGGCCTTCCATGGCTAATTCGAGTTTACGCTCGAAATAGATGGCTTTGAGGGCTGCTTCTTTACCTTTGGCTAGAAAGTCTCCCGCTGGATATTGAGAGATTTTATAGTTGGCAGCAGGCGTATCTGTAAAGCCTGCCATAGGAGCAGCAGGGTCTTTATAGGTGTGCACCTGGCTAGCGGGTTGTGCCGCTCTAGCCCTTACTAAGTTAACATACTCTTGAGCCTTGTCCAGGCTTCCAGCTTGCGCTTCGGCTTCGGCAGCCATCAACAGCACATCGGCATAGCGAATAACCAGAACATTGATAGCCGTTCCAGGAGCCCAGGAATGCTGGTCCGAATACAAGTCCTGAGTAGCCTGCCAATAAATATTTTTCTTAGGCGAATAAGGTCCGGCATAGGCTTGGTCACGAATCCAGGTACGGCCAGGGTGATTGCCCCAGTCTAGATAAGGAATACCACGGCGGCCTACCGTCCAGTCGATACGGGGATCTAATGGAGTGGTTTTGTCGGGGGTAAAGGCGGTTTCCGAATCGATTCCCATATCATTTTTTAGGGTCTTGCTGTTGTAGCTATCTACGAGAGGCAAGCCGTCAGCAGAAGTCTGGAATGAATTGGCCAGGTCGGTGCTAGGCTGGAAGAATCCACAGCAACGGAAAGGTGAATTATATGGGAAGTTAAGCATTCCACCCTCGTTGGCATGGGCAATGGTACCAGTCACATCGTTGGCCGTCATCTGGATGGCAAAAACCGATTCTTGCATGTTTTTCTTAGCAGCATCGAAGTTCTCCTGGAATGCGGGCATCAAGCCATATTTAAGGCCGTTACTGGTTACCCCTTGCGAAATCACTTGGTCAAACATGGTTTTGGCCTCGGCAAATTTGTCTTGATAGAGGTAGGTCTTACCCAGATATGCCGCAGCAGCCCATTTGTTTGCCCGTCCTACTTCCGACTGTACGGCCGGAAGGTTGTCGAAGGCATATTGGAAGTCGGCTTCAATATTAGGCCAGATATCACTATCGTTGGCTACAGCAGCAGGATCCTCGGTATTTTCGTCTACCCAAGGTACCATATTGAACATCTTCTTGAGCTCGAAGTAATAATGAGCGCGTAAGAAGCGTGCCTCTGCCTGGAAGTCGGTGATTTCGGCTTCAGTTATATTTCCAGTAATGGTAGGTGCCAAACGTAGGACGGTGTTAGTCCTGTTGATTCCCTCATATACCGCTTTCCATTTGCTATTGAAGAATCCGTTGCTAGGACCCGACGAATAAAGCATGATGGAGTTGATACCGGGTTGGTCAGAGCCTTGGCTTCCCTTTTTGGCATCTCCCCCGGCTATGCTACCGTAGATCCAGTTGTCGGGAGCGGCGTCCCAAGCACTAGCGGCACCTACGCCGTTGCCATCTAAGGCAGCGTATGCCCCGATTAATACGTTCTCAACTCCAGCCTTGGTATTGAGCTGGGCATCACTTAAGGCGCCAAGAGCCGGTTGTTCCAAAAAACTATCTTTGCAAGCGTTGCTTCCAATGGTGAGTGCAACAGCCAAGGCTATTTTTGAAATATTTGGTATTTTCATGTTGTTTCTTTTTTAAGGTTCAGAGGATTTAGAACGACAGATTTAAACCAATCAAGAATTGACGGGTATTTGGATAAACCCCTTCATCCAGTCCAAATGCGGTAGAACCATCTACTTGGCTTTGTCCTACTTCAGGGTCTGGACCTGAGTATTTGGTGATGGTAAATAAGTTAGCCGTCTGAATATAGATTCGTGCCCTCTCAATTTTAAATTTGGTTAAAAGCTCCTTAGGTAAGGTGTAGCCTAGTTGTGCATTCTTGGCACGTAGGTAGTTCCCTTTTTCTACATAGTACGAGTTAGGTACGTTGGTAGTACTGAACGATCCTGTATTCTCTTGAATAGGGGCCGTAGCATTCATATGATCGGGAGTCCAGGAGTCGTATAAGGCGGTGTTGCTTTTGGCACCTTGGAAGTTGCTGTAGAAGTCGTGCCACCATTTAAGGTTATTCCAGATGTCGTTTCCAGCCACTCCATAGAAGAATATTCCAAAGTCAAAGTTTTTGTAATTGGCGCCAAGGTTTAGACCGTAGCTCATTTTTGGACTTGGATTTCCTAGATAGGTACGGTCATCAGAAGTGATTTGTCCATCGCCATTGATGTCCTCATAACGGAAACGTCCCACTTTAACCTCACTCTGGTATACCGCATTGGTATTGCCAGTTGCAGACTGAGCCGATGCGTTAGCGGCGTCAATTTCCTCCTGGCTGTTCCAGAATCCATCTATTTTATATCCGAAAAACTGGCCAATAGAATGTCCTACACCGTTTCTTACGATACTACTTCCGTTAAAACGGCGAGACTCCTGATCGAAGTAATCGACGCCATCGGTGATCTTAACGATCTTGTTATTATAAGTCGTTAAGGTAACGGTGGCGTTTAACTTAAAGTCGTTGGTCACCTTCTTTTCACCAAAGATAGAAAGGTCTATACCGTTGTTTTTCATTTTACCGATGTTGACGGCTGGGGCAGTACCTTGGCCAATCGTACCGGCCAATTCTGGTGAGAACAACAGATCCTGAATGTTCTTTTGGTAATAGTCAATGCTCAAATCGATGGCACCATTGAACAATTGGGCGTCGATACCGATGTTAGAGTTGATATTACGTTCCCATTTGGCTTGTGGGTTCCCTACACTGGTACGCTGAAAACCTTGGACCAAAGTGTTACCCGAACCCGTAATGTCATAGAACGAGTACTGGCGATTTTGTCCGTAAGTGGTAAAGGCATTGGCAGTCGAAATATTGAACTGGTTACCCATGATACCGTATCCACCTCTAAGCTTTAATTCTGACAACCAATTCAGTGGTTTCATGAAGTTCTCTTCGGAGATTCTCCATCCCGCACTCACGGCAGGGAAAAGACCATACTGTGATTCGAACTTAGAGGAACCATCGCGACGAGCGGTAACGCTAAACAAATAACGGTCCTTTAAAGTGTAGTCGATACGACCAATATAGGAGAACAAGGCCTCTGCAAAGCGACTGCTGTAGTTGGTTGGCGTAGAGGCACCAGTAGATAGATTGACGTAGTTGGGGTCAAAAGAGAAATATCCTTGAGTGGTCCCACCCACTTCCCGGCCTGTAGAACGGTAAGCTTCCGTACCTACCAATACTTTCAGGTTATGGACGTTATTGAAATTCTTTTCGTAAGAAAGGGTGTTGCTCCAGGTCCAGTTATAGCCCGAAGACGCACTTTCTGAATAAGAATTGGTGGTGTTATTTTCTGAGTTCTCCCATTCAGGGTAAGTGAATGAATGGCTGTTGCTGGAGTAAATAGTTCCTCCGAAGCTGGTACGGGCCACCAAATTTTTGGCTATGTCTATCTCTGCATACATATTACCCAAGAGCAAGTTGCTCAGGCTTTTGTTATTACGCATCCGATCCTGGATAGCTACTGGGTTTTTGGCATTTCCAAGGCCACTTCCGTAAGAACCAGCATAGTTTCCGTTAATATCGTATACCGGAATGATGGGTTGCATTCTAAAGGCCATACCAATACCGCCACCTTCTTCTAAAATGCCCGCTTTGGGGTTGTCTACTAGAGAAAATGCGATATTTTCACCGATTCGAATGCGTTTACTTACATTGTACTGGCTGTTAGCCCTTAAAGTATACCGTTTTAAATAGGTATTTTTAAGGTTTCCTTGTTGGTTGAAATGGTTGAAGGAGAATAGATAGTTACCCTGATCCCCTCCACCACTTACCGAAAGGTTATGGCTTTGGATGGGCGCATTGCTAAATATCTCGTGAAACCAATCTGTTCCTTGCTTGTTGGCCTTTACAATTCTGTTAAAAGAATCTAGGTCTCCTTGGTCGGTATAGTTGGGGTTTACGTAGTAATTGCTTAAATCCACTTCCGACTCACTTTTGCCACTCGGCACGATATAATCGGGAAGGGTAGGGTTGGGGCCCGATCCGTATTGATCGTCTTTGAAAGTAGGGTCATTAAGGTTGGTTCCAGAGTTGGCCAAAGCTTTGAATTGAAGTTCCGCCATTCCTTGTGGCGACAATATATCATATACATTGCCTTTACGTACCGTTTGAACGCCATAGTACATGTCGTAGTTGACGGTCACTTTTCCCTTACCTCTTTTGGTCGTGATGATCACCACCCCATTAGAAGCCCTCGAACCATAGATGGAAGCCGAGCCGGCATCTTTTAGAACCTGCATCGTCTCCACGTCGTTGGGGTTTAGGTTGTTGATATCCTGGGTAGGAACACCATCTACAACGAAAAGAGGGGTGTTGTTACCAAAGGAGTTAATACCTCTAATCCGAATCTGTGGCGCTTGTCCGGGCTGTCCAGAGCTAAGTACCGTAACCCCCGAAGCCCGACCTTGCAACTGGTTGGAAAGGTTAGAATTGGGGTTTTGAGTAAGTTCTCCCACTTTAACTACCGATACTGCTCCAGTCATATCCTGCTTTTTGGCCGTACCATATCCCACTACCACTACCTCACTAAGTAGTTTTTGATCTTGTGTCAGGGTTACATCTACTTTCGATTGAGAAGGGGATACCACTACATCCTTAGGAGCAAAACCTACGAAACTAAAGGTAAGCGTTACCTCGCCATCTGGAGTTTCTATTTGGTAATTTCCTTCTCCATCCGTATTGCTTCCTCTTTGGGTGCCTTTTACGACAATGGATACTCCTGGTAGGCCCATACCCGTATCATCGATAACCTTACCACTAATTTTGCGGTCCACCATACTTTGCTCTACGCTTTGGGTGGGGCGCATTAATGGGGTCGTAGTTTTTTGTCGTTTTAGGATGATTTGCTTTCCCGAAACTTCAAAGTCCAAATCCAAAGGGGTCAAGATGGTTTTTAGTGCCACCCCTAATGGCTCCTTGTCTAGATGAATACTAACCGTCCGGTCGGCCTTGATAAGGGATGAACTGTACAAAAATTTGATATTAACCTGTGCTTCTATTCTTGATAGGGCAATTCCAACCGCCTCGTTCTTTAAATGAAGGGTGATTTTGTTGTTGAGAACCTCTTGTGCTTCACTCGTACGGGCAAAGGCAAGAGTAGAAATAAGGGCAGCTATGAGCAGCTGCGAAAAACTAAATCTCATAAGGGTCGTCCAGTGAGGATAGTTAAAAAACTTTTTTTGCATAACTTTACAAAGTTTTGTTTGAGTATGATAATTGGACAAAACAAATCCTCTATCCGGTTATTCCGGATATCATTACGATTTGAGGAAATTGGTGGAGGGTTGGTGATGCTGCAACATCATCAACCTTTTTTTATGAAGTACTACTGCATAAGCGGGGGGGATTTTAGTTAAAAATTAGATTAGGTTTGTTATAGGTCTTATAAGCAACCCGGACCTTCGATCCAGATCTTGCCATCTTTTACGCTATACGTCGACTCCAACCCTTTGCATATCAGGTTGATTCGGTCAAAAAGACTCTCGTTGGTAAAAGATGCTGTCAAAACGCAGTTGCGGTATAAATTGCGATCGAATTCTATTTTAATTCCATATATCGCTTCAAGATTGTCCAATATGGCCCCCACGCCAGTATCCTGATACTGACTGACCTTACCCAGTTGGTAAGGAGTGAGCAAAGGGGCGGGATTTTCTATCAGTTGTTTTTCAATATCGATAATGTCCCGCGTATATATAGCACGCTGATTGGGGGTTAACGTGGCGTTTGGTCGCTGGTCTTTCTGCAAAAAGGAATGACTCTTTGATTTTCTGGAGAAAACCGAAACCTTACCCGTTTTTACCGCCACTTCCATCACTTTCGATTTTTCAAAGGCCTTTATAGTAAAACTGGTACCCAGTACCTTCGTGACTAGCTCATGCGAATAGACGAAAAAAGGTTTATTCGCATTTTTTGTTACATTAAAGAAAGCTTCACCAGTAAGGTATACCTCCCGCTTTTCATTGCGGGCGAATGCCGTGGGATAACTAAGCTTGCTATTGGGTTGTAGGGTAATGGTGCTACTATCGGGGAGTATGACCATTAAAGAACTCGGCCCCAAGTTTACCTTTTCAATAAGGGTATTTCGGATGGGGAAAGTCTGGGATTGGTAGCTGTAGTCAGGTTTTAAAACATAGGACCATATAGCCCAGCCGCATACGAGGAGTACAACGGCGGCGGCACTATAAGTTGCCAGGAATCGAAAGGTCCTATTGGGTGTGATTTGTTTTTCATCACTTACAATATAATGGTCAATTTGAGACCACATGCTCGTCACCTGCTTTACTGTAGGTGCGTTTAAGTTGGACTCCTTATGCAGGCTGACCAGCAATTGCCTGGCCTGCTGTATTATTTCATTTTTTTCGGGATACTCCTCTATAACACCTTGCCAATAGGCATCAGACTCTGGGTCGGGTGCAAGGCACCATTCCCTAAAGGGCTGATACAAAAGGAAATCGTCTAACTGGTAATGTTTATAGGACATTTCTTATCCTGATTTGGGATATTTACTTAACTCGTTCTATAATACCAGAGACCACCTTGGGAGGTTTTAACTCACTTAATTAGAAATTTTTTTATAATAAAAATAAAAATAGGAATAGAGAGAGGGCTAAAGCTAGATGTTTCAACTTCAGTACTGCCCTCTGAATTAGGTTACGGACCGATTGTTCGTTGATTAGTAAAATGTCCGCTATTTCAGCATAGCTAAGGTCTTGATAGTAACGGAGCGTAAGGGCCTCATACTGGCGTAAAGGAAGGGACTTGAGATGAAACTCCAGGTCCTTGCGTTGTTGAGTCTCCCCTTCTTGCTGAATAATCTCGTATTCTATAGGTACGGTGGGGGGTAAAATATCGGAATCTTCCGAATCGAGTTCCCGGAATCGGTTAATATGTCTTTTTTCGGCCTTGTAGATACGCCTTCTTAAGGAGCGAAAGAGGTAGTATTTAGGAGATACGGCCTCAGACAGGCGTTCGCGACTCTGCCACAGATCAATGAAAAGATCCTGAATGAGGTCCTCAATTACGGATGCATCTGGGAGTATTTTGTACCCATACGAATACAAAACCCTAACGTAGCGCTTATACAGCTTTTCAAAGGCTTTGCTATCCCCTTGTTGAAAGGCACTCCAAAGCAATTGGTCTTCAGTATTGTCGGCGAAAGGGATCAAGAATAACGATGGATTTTTTATCAAAAGTATTAAAATCTTACTATATATGATATTCTAAAGGATAATATATTCTTAATATTGATATAATTTAAGCTTATTTTAATCAAATAATGTCAAATTCATCATTTCAAGCTAAGGGCTCAAGTGCTATACAGAGCAGTTAATGTGCGGTAACATCGCATGATGGAGAGTAGACAACTGGACTCATTTTAATGCCTCGGACTGGGGAATCCTCCATGGGGCTTTTCGTGGCATGATCTTTGTGCTCTTAATCTAAAAACATGAACGATTTATTAATATGAAAAAATTAAGCATCACATTCGTATTGGTTATCACGGCCTTGATGGCCCAAGCCCAGACATTTAGCTTTGGACCCAAAGTAGGACTCAATGTCAGCAATTATACCGGGGGAAATATAGAATCGGACGCCTTGGTGGGAGCCCACCTGGGTGGTATCTTGAACTTTGGCATAGGGCAGAACTTCTCCATTCAACCGGAGGTGTTGTTTTCTACACAAGGAGCCAAAATCGACGTGGCGGGGAGTAAGAGAGATTATAAAACGTCCTATGTTACGGTTCCTGTGTTGTTTAAGCTTAAAGCCAATGGAGGCCTTTTCGTGGAGTTGGGGCCGCAGTTTGGCTTCCGGACCTCCGAGGATATTCCGGATCAAACCATCGATCATTTTGCCAAAAACCTAGATTTAGCAGCAGCCTTAGGTCTGGGATATCAAGCCAATTTTGGACTTGGTTTCGGCGCAAGATATATTGCTGGCCTATCCAAGGTAGGTAACTTTGATGCGGGTAATATTGGTCCCGATTTTAAGAACAGTGTTCTCCAGTTTAGCATCTATTATGCCATACCAGTCGTGAAATAAGATTAGTAACATCCATTTACATCAGTAGGCATGGCCCTCACCAAGGAGATTTTCCCCAGGTGAGGGCCATTTTTTATAGACGGGATTTTCTAAGAGATCAATTTTATTCGAATGGAGTTTTTATTATAAAGCATATAATTTTATTTCTATACTGAATAGAAAACTATGCAAATGATTTAGATTATTTATTTAGATTTGCGGTCATTTTAAATTGCCCTATAGAGGTAATGTGGTGAAGTTTGATTTTAATCCGGGTTTTCTTGTCAAGAAAACTCGTCGAAAATGTTCTAATTATTGTCCAGAAGTGGGGATCTTACTCGTTGGCGTAAGTGACTTTTTGCGCTTCATTTTTACGGTCAAATTGATCAAGAAGTAGAGAATAAGCAGGGGGGATACCAAAAGAGCGGCAACTAACGTGGCTACGATTAGAATAGATCCTAAAATTAAATGGAGGGTGACTCTTACTGCTTTATTCATTTGACTGGTCGGAATACGGAGCTGTTACTTCGCTCATTATAAGAATAATACGGGGTTTACAGCCCTAAAGATGGCAAATAAAAGGTTACTAGAAAATACTTACTTATTTAAATGCAAATTTTAGATTTTCAGATTTCCTGCCAAGAGAGATTGTCTAGCATTGTTTAATTATTATTTTTTTTTGAATGAAAATTTGGGTATTCGTTTCGCTTTGGTCCTTAGTATATTTCCCGACCATGGCCCAGGATAAGATTGTCATGCATAATGGCGAAATTATAGAAGGGAAGGTTAACTTCCTCACTACTAGTGAAGTACATTACAGAAGTAACACCACGCTTAAGGCCGAAACGATTCCTAAGCCGCTCGTTGAAAAAATAATCTATAAAAAAGGGATTGTAGAAGGGATTTCGACGAAGGTCGACGTGCAGGGGGCCAAGGACTGGGAGAAGGTACAGCTTACCGATAATCCTTTAAAAGTTAAGGGGCTGACGCCAAAGGGGGAGATTGGGATCCGTAGCATAGGGGATATAAAGCTCTCTGGAGTGAATGGTTATGAAAACAAGGAGCTACAGCGGGTAAAAAAGCTAGCAGCGAAGCAAGAAGGGCATTTGATATTCTTAACCAAAGAAAACAAGTTGGATGCGGGGCGTTCTAAGCATAAAATGGAAAAGGCCATTATCTACGGGTATTAACCCGAAACAATGGCCTTTAGGTTTACTCCGGTATATTTTTACGAACCTGATCGAAAAGAACATTAGGCAAAAATCTTTTTAAGTATATAGCCGCTACTTCTTTTAATCCGCCAATGTAGATTTCTTTTTTATCCTTTTTTACCGCCTTTAGGATGGTCTGTGCGCAAGTTTCCGGGGGGATCCCGTTGGCCTGATTTTGGTCCATCTTTCCAAATTTTCCTCCCCCTTCATTCAGCGCGTTCAATGAAATATTGGTGCGGATGTAACCAGGACATACCGTAGTAACGCCTATGCCATACTGATAACCTTCGGCCCGAAGCGAATCATAAAAGCCATGAAGCGCATGTTTGGACGCATTATAGCCCGATCGCATAATGGTTCCAATTTTTCCGGCTACGCTACTCATGACTATAAAATGCCCTTCCTTTTGTGCCATCATATGGGGTAGGACGGCCTTGGTGAGTGCTACCGTACTAAAGAAGTTGACGTCCATGAGTCGCTTATAAACAGTAAAATCCGTTTCATTTATATAGGATCGTTGACTCACTCCGGCATTATGGACCATCAGGTCTATTCGGCCAAATTTCTGGATGATTTTGTCGACAGCGGGTTGGGCTTGCTCAAAGTCGGTGACGTCGAGAGGAAGCACTAGGATGCGATCGTCGGGCAATTTGCTTTTGTTTTTAACCCTTTCTAGTTCCTCTATTCGGCGTGCTGATATCACTAGCTTAGCCCCTTCCTGGGCGAAGGCTAAGGTTAGGGCTTCTCCTATTCCGGAGGATGCTCCGGTAATCCAAACGATTTTGTGGTTAAAATTTTTCATCTATGATCGGGTGATCGGGTTGGTATTAGAAAAGTAAAGGATAGATTCGGTTGCCGAAACCTCCAGGACGGCTGGTGCTCCTATTCGGAGTGGTCGGTTGTCGGCTACATGTCCGGCAGGGAAGTTATGGCATACCGGATAGTGGTATTCTTGGATATGTTCTGCTATAATCTCGGTATATGTTTGCCCAAATGTGGGATCCGAATTATCTTTCATATCCGTAAATTGTCCAATAATGATACCTGCCAATCCAGCTAATTTTCCAGCCCTTTTCAGTTGAAGCATCATGCGGTCGAGGTTGTACAGGTATTCGTTAATATCCTCTATAAATAGGATACAGCCTCGGGTGTCGACCTCGGAGGCGCTACCGATCAGGTGCGACAGCAAGCACAGGTTGCCTCCCACCAGATTCCCTTCGGCGCGTCCTAGCCTGTTGAGGGCATGTGGCGGACAGTGATAGGCAGGCTCTTCTCCAAAAAGCATATTTTTTAGCGCCAAGCTCGCTTGCTCGGCACCGATCAACGACATCGATTTAACCATGGGGCCATGTATGCTTTGTACCCCTATGTTGTACAAATGGTTGCCTAGTACGGTGAGGTCGCTGAAGCCGATGATCCATTTGGGGTTTTCCAAAAACTTGGTAAAGTCGAGTTGGTCAATAATTCGAGAACAGCCATACCCCCCACGAGCGGCAAAGATGGCTTTTAGCTCTGGATGATCGAGCATAGTTTGCAGATCCTGGCTACGGCGTTGGTCCGTATCGGAAAACTGAAAATAGCCGCTATGCAGGGTCTGACCCTCTACGACCTTGAGGCCCCAGTCGTCGGTGAGGGTGGCTATCCCTTCCTGCAGGTCTTCGTAGCGAACGATACTGGCTGGAGCTAATAGGCCCACTGCGTCGCCGGCACGCAAATCGGCCGGTCGTCTGGGAGATGTATTTATATCTATCAAAACTGATTATGTACTAAAACTTGAAATATGGTGCGTTTCTAAAACCCGGCGAATGGTGGGCGGTGGGGGGTGGGGGGAGCGTTATATAAATATTACATCTTCCACCAATTCAGAACCCATTTCCCGGTTGATGAGCTCGATGATTTTACTTTTGGCCCTTACCAACTCATTCCGTAAAGGAGCCGATTCTATTTGCAAATACAGCGATCGATCCTTGATGAATACTTTCTTGGTACGAGAGGCAATGGTAGATCCCATAATTTTATCCCAATGAGCCACTACATACGACTGCTCGAAGCGGTTGCGAAGCTGGTACTTGTCTAGCATTTGCTCTATGGCGTCCTTGAGAGGGGTTACCCCTGGGCGCCTAGAGGCTTTTTCTCGATCGAATCTATATTGTTGTGCCATGAGTCGTAAGATATGAAAACAAAGATAAAAAAGTAAATGTGGACCTACTAGTAAATACATAAATCCAAACGAATTTAAATGGGCCCACTGGCCGGGGTGGTATCAGCCGGCAATGGGCCTCTATGGCCCATTTTCTTCCAGAGCGTGGATATAAAATTTGGTATTTTGGAGCTGGAGACTTAATATTGTGCTATCAAGTCAATTGCTTCACATATTCTGGCGATTGATTTATAGAGAAGAGGCGAGAGAATGGGCTCTACGAACCTCTGGCAACCTGCTACCACTGTTGGAGAAAGGTGCTAATTCCCACCTAAGCAATTAGGAAATATAAACTCAATTCGTTGATGCATATTTTATTCTATTTAGCGGGAAGCGTACAAGCTTCAATTCATTCACATCTCAGTTGGCCTTCTCCAAAGCCAGCAAGGGCCTCTGTTTTTGTCCAGAGCAGCCGTTTACTTGCTAGCTATGGGATAGATGTGGCTGTAGATAAGGATCGATGGCTCTAATGGGTATAGCAAATTGATAGTAATAGGTTCACGACAACAAAAACATGAAATGGCGAATATGCAAGCCGAACAAAAAATATTTAAATATCCCTACGCGTACACACTAGAATTGGGTCAGGAATTGAGTGGGTTTGAGTTGTCCTATACTACTTACGGTACTCGTAACGAGGCCGACGATAATATCGTTTGGATTTGCCATGCCCTTACGGGTAGCTCCAATGTAACCGAATGGTGGGACGGCCTGGTAGGAGCGGGGAAATACTTTGATCCGGAAAAAGACTTTATCATTTGTGCCAATGTGCTGGGTTCGGCCTATGGCTCTACCGGTCCCCTATCTACCAATCCCGCTACCAAGGAGCCATACTATAGAGACTTTCCCGTCGTAACGGTCAAGGATGTGGTGGGCGCTTTGGATCTACTAAGGGAGGAGCTTGGAATTCGTAAAATTAAACTTTGTATTGGCGGTTCATTGGGGGGGCAACAGGCCGTAGAGTGGGCCGTAGAGGTTCCCGATCTTTTTGAACAATTGATTCTGATTGCCGCCAATGCGGTGCATTCGCCTTGGGGAGTGGCCTTCAACGAGTCTCAGCGCATAGCAATGGAGGCAGATGCTAGTTTTATGGAGAAGCGTGCCGATGGTGGTAAACTGGGGATGAAGGCTGCTCGGTCTATGGCCCTGCTGTCGTATCGTAATTATGATACCTACAACTTTACCCAGGCCCGGGACAACCCTGACCAAGTCGATAATTTTAGGGCTTCATCCTATCAACAGTACCAAGGGGAAAAATTTATGAAACGGTTTAATGCCTTTTCCTATTGGACGCTTACCAAGCTGATGGACTCCCATAATGTGGGGAGAAATAGAGGGGGGATTGTACATGCACTGGGCATGGTAAAGGCCAAAACGCTGGTGCTAGGAATAAAATCGGATATTTTGTTCCCACCTGCCGAACAACAATTCTTAGCGCGTCATATCCCTATGGCCACTTACCAGGAAATTGATTCGCTATATGGTCACGATGGATTCCTGATAGAGTATAAGCAGCTCACTCAAATTATAAGAGGCTGGCAACAGGACAAAGGATATCTGTAAGCAGCTATAGGTCGCACCAACTACAAAAAAATACTTCCCCGGATCGGAGCCTTATAAGGGCCTGTCCGGGGATTTTTTATTATAGTTTTCAAGTAAATGCTGAATCGGTTCAATCCTGGGCTTTTTCTATTTTAAGTCGGCCTATGGTAAAGCCCGCCTATGCAGTTGGCAGGGGTAGGCCGCAAGGAGGCGATTGCGGACTTCAAACTTATCGTGCCGCCACCAAGTTGAAGCGGGCTGCAATCGTTGATTTTACTGCTATCTCGCCTGTTATTTATATACATTGTTACCTGCTGCCATTTTTTCCAAAAGTTTCTTTATGTTATTCTGTACATATGGTTTTTGTCAGTTCGAGGCTACCATTCCACAGGCTTTTTTGAAAAACCTTGTTATAAGAATCAACTGATGTTTTAACAACTTTTCCATCTGAGAAATAAATTCCCTTTAAGTCTTTATACTTGTCAGAATACGCAAGGTTTGCTAAATTTCTTCCCGCTTGAGCTGGGGTATGTATGTTGCTTTTAAATAGGGTCAAAACAGGGAATACGTTTTTCCATAAAAATCGCATAATAGGTGAATACGTTTTGGCAAGTCCTGTTCCTGGTGTCATTCCTGGGTCATAGGCATTTACCCGAATGTTTGTGTTTTTCAACCGCTCTTGTAATTCATAAGTGGTCATGATGTTACACAGTTTTGATGTAGAATACCTTCTTTGCCCAACAAAGTTAGGTTTTTCGGAAGTTTCTTTTGGGAAAGCAAGCTCTTGAACACTGGTATAAATAGGGGGTTCTATTGGTGTTTTGAGTGCTGGGTCGTGTGTTTCGCTAGATGTGAATGTTATGTGTCCTTCATTTTTCACAAAGGGTAATAATTGCATAGTCAAGGCAAACGAACCAAGATGATTTACACCAAATGTCTGTTCAAATCCATCTGCCGTAAATTGTGTTTCGCCAATATTCTGTACTCCTGCATTATTTATCAAAATAGAAATGGAGTTGTTTTTTTCTTTGGCAAATGATTCAGAGAATTTTCTTATAGATTCTAAAGAAGCCAAATCTAATTCCAAGCATTTCAGGTTTTTATGACCTGTTTTGGTTTTTATTTTTTCTATTACTCCTTTTCCTGCTTCAATATTTCTGGCAGGAATGATAATTTGTTCGTCTTTGGCCATTTGAGCCATTTGTAAAGCACACTCAAAACCAATTCCACTGGTTGCTCCTGTAATAATAATTGAATCCATATTTTCTTGTTTTCTATTAAAATGATGAAGCAAAGTTCAGCACTTCAAAAACAAAAGCTTTTGCCATTTGGCAAATAGTGAATTCAGATACTTTTTCGAATCCTGCTCAATGATGATTGCGTGATTCCTAAATAAGAAGCGAGATAGGAAAGCGGAATTCTGTTGGCTAAATTCGGAAACTTTTCTAAAAAACTAAGATACCTTGTTTTGGCATCTTCGGCTAACATTGGACTTAGTTTATTTACCTTTTCAACCAATGCTTTTTCTGTTATTTTATTGATAATGCCGTCCCACTGAATGATAGTTGCTGATAAATCGTGGAGTGATTCTGTAGAAAATACAAGTAGCGTACAATCTGTTACAGCCTGTACATATTCTGAAGAGGGGATTTTTTGATTGAAGCTGTTTATGTCCACTGCAAAATTGTTTTCATCAACAAAGTATTTGGTGATTTCATCTCCTCCGCTGTTATAGTAACATACCCGTAAAATACCTTCTTCAATAAAAGCTACTTGTTTTGGTATTTTTCCTGCTTCGGAAAAGTAATCGCCCTTTTTCAACGCCAATACCCGTGCTTTTCTTTTTATCAAGTCAATTTGCTGTTGATTTAGCTGCCCAAATTCCAACAGATAGTTTATTAATTTGTCCATAGTCGCAAAGATTGTCATTGCATTTTAATCGGAATTTGTCAAATGGCAAAATGTTGATTGATTGTAAGCAACCACCCATCCCCTTCTTTCCACCCAACGCTTTTCTTTGGAGCTTGTCGAATGGAAAATATACAAATAAAAAACGAGCATTACTACCAGCAGCTTCATGGACAGTGGAAGGATAGTAGCTTAGGAGTCAAGGCCTTTTGCGAGCAGCCATCGGCCCAATTTGCCACATTTAGATATTGGGTTCGAAAAATTGGAGTAATCGATAAAAGACGCTACTGGCTTTACTGAGTTAAGATTGGGAGTTGGACCTAACCCATCAAATCCCGTAGCGGTACTTAGTTTTGCGCTAGGACCAGCTTGTCGTTTTACGAATTCCCAGACCTTACTGGGATTAAATCGCTGCTTTCATAAAGTCATGTTGCTTTTAACACCCAACATTCGTTACTTTCTTTATAACCAACCTGTAGACAAGCGTTACGGCATATACTCATTAGCTGGACGGGTACAGAATGGTCTGCACCTAAATCGTGTGTCGGGGGATGTATTCGTTTTTAGCGGTAAGCGGTGCAATCAAATCGGTTTGCTTTAACGGTCCGACGGTCGGTGGGACAAAGGCTGGTTTGCCCACTAAACAAAACGCCTGGAGTTGGGTACTTTCGAACGCCCCTAGGATGGAGAACTGCTAATCTCTTCGAGAGATCCGATAAAGTCAGACAAAAAGTGGTAGTCATCGCTCCGGTCCCCATCAGAACGATCCAAAAAGGGCTCTTCGATAAATCGATACTGGTATTCCTTCGGGTAAATACGTTAGTCGATCACTTACCGCTCCACCGGCAGAAACAAACCGTTGAACGAATGGGCTTAAAAAATCGGAAAGGCCATAGCCTATGCATTGCCTTTGCTGGACAACCGCGGCAGTGGACCGCATGAAGAACTATACAGTACATGAGGATCTGCAGCTGTACAACAACCTGATCGAAAATGCCATCAGACCGGTGGACGTGGGGAGAAAGTGGCGAATCACCGCACCGTACCTGTTCGCCAATACACACGAACAGCCCCAAATGCGGCTATGATCTACTCCTTGTTAGCTGCCTGTAAAAAACATAAAGTGAATCCAAACGACTGGCTATTGGACGTGTTATTCAAACTCAACGATATCAATTACGACGGTAAGTTCTTTGAACTACTTCCACTTAGGTGGAAAATATCCTAAGCCCTGTTAACTAAATAGCAATAGGGGGATGGTCTACTGCTTACGCTTAGGAAATGATCGTATTCTCCATAAAGATGCCCGTTACTGGCAAAACATACTTGACTTCAAAAGGCTCACATTCTAGATACTTTTTTGCTTGCTGCATTCCTTTTAACGGATCTTCATCTTCTTTTTCTGCTACAATAATCGCAACTGGCAAATATTTTTGGCATGTCACCAACTTGAACATAAAGTAGATAATCCGTATTTCCCCTTTCTTTTTTTCGTCCTTTTGGACCTGTACATTCTTCAGGAGCTGGTGTTTTGCATTCCAGCCATTTGATTATTATCGTCACCCTTTTTCCTGAGTATTAGGTCAATTAAATGATATCTTATTTCTTGCTCGTTTATTCTCATGGCTATTATTTTTTGGCTGTTAAAAGTTCAACCGTTTTGAACCAATAGAAGAAGGAAGATTTATCAGGCTGTTTTTTTAACTTATTCAAGAAGGTCCAATCTTTGTCTTCGATCATCAAATCTTTAATATCCTGACCTTCATAGTATATAATTGGGGAAAGATCATTTACCTTGATTTTTGCTACCAGGTAAGCAATTCTGGCAGATGCCGGTATCGCATCATCAATCCTAAAGTTTCCTGCGATTAAGAATCCGGTACCAAAAGCAATGATCCCTTTTTGCAATTCTTTGAATTTTGCTTTTTCATCATCATTGCCACTATCACGCTTGGCCAGAATGATGCAAGTATCAATCGTGTCCTGTAGTACCATTTCCGGAGTTAGTTTAGCTTCTTGGGTTCCCTTTTTCCGGTAAAAAATTTCATGTTCAGCAAATACCTGAAAACTGGCCGCTACCACTTCCATGTTTTGAATGTTCTCGAAGAGCTTGCTCAAATCGAAAAGCTGTTTACAAATCTCCATGGAGAACGGTTGCTGGTCTTTCCCCTTGAAGTAAGGGATGCCAATGGTGTTTGGAGCAAATGCTGTTAGTTTATCTCCTGTGATTGAATCAATAGATGGCATGGTGACCATAGTCTCATTTTCTGTTTCGATCCATTTGGTAATCACAGGTTTTTCGATCACATCCGGATAAATTGAATCTTCAATTAGAATATCTAATAGAATGGTACCAGATCCTTGTCTAGCAGAATCAAATTTGAATTTGTAGTGCGCTTTTGGTACTCCTGGTTTGTAGCTCCGATGTTCGTCAAGTTCAACACTCGTGAAATTGGAAGAATCTATAACCTTTTGCAAAATATCCTCCAGTTCTTTCCGATCAGTTTTGCTAATTATGTCGATATCAATGGAGAATCGGTTTCCTGATTCTAATAAAAGGACCAAACTGGTACCTCCTTTGAAAACAAAATGAAGTCCATTGCTTTTTAATCGCTCCAGCAAATGCAAAGCGTAAATCATTTTTTCCAAAATGATTTTGTCAATTCGCTTATGGTCTTTTTGCTTCTTAAAACCCTCTAACCATTCATCAGTAAAGCAATGCTCCTTTATCATTCAATAATGTCTTTTACGAGGTGGTACATGTGGTTCGTCATGAACTGCTTAATGTCTTGTTCTCTTTCCCTTCGTTTTGCGTAGCTGAAGAGCTTGGTGAAATTGATGGCATAGTTGCTAATGGCATTTTCGTAGATGTGCATCAATTCAGAACCTTGCAGATAATAGAAAAGCCTTTCTTCTGCAAAGAGGTCCACCAAGATCTTCTCAAGTAGTGGAGTATAAAAATTCACCCTTTTCTCCGATCTTCGGGCAATTGGGGATCGCGTAATTAATTTTTTAATAATTACTGGATAGTCACTTTCAGCGATATAAAAATCGATGGATTTATTATCAGGATTGAGATAAAGCTCGTTTCTTGATGTGTCCTTTAAATCGTAATACAAGGACTCAATGAAATCTTTTTCTATTTCTATCAGGATGATTCGTCTGCTGGCCTGATGCTGTGAAAACTCATTAAGCCATTCTGTTTCCCAAATGCAATGTTTGGCGTCCTCAAATTTGTCTGTGATTCGCTTTGCGAGCTTAATAAGTTCTGGCGATATTTCGGGTTTGTACTTGGGTTTATATGAAATAACATAGAGCCCTCTCTTGAGTGGTCTAATTAGGTTTTTGCCTTTGAGTTCGAAGATTCTCCAGCCAAAGGTTCCCTCTTTCAGATCAGGTTCAAAATAGCGATAGAATTCAAAGAGGTCTTTTCGGGTAAAATACTCCCTGTCCTTAAATTCTTCAATCAACCTATTCTCTATTATTTTTGGCATTTCAATTCAAATTTTTACCAAAACTACAAAATTCTGGTGAATATTTGAAATCAAAAAAACGCCAGTAAATCAGAATACTGGCAAATATTGGAATTCTCGTTGGGCCAGAGATTTGGCTCTTTTGCAAAGCCTAGTTTGTGGGTTGCCTTGCGTTGTAAATGTGCCCAATGAGCGATGGTATTCCTTTGTCCCATGGCATACACAGGCTGTTTAACTCCCAAATAATACACCATATCGTGTATATCCTTATTGTAAATACTTATTTTTTCTTTAAATATCTAAATTATCAAGCGGACTCTTTGGTGCTTTATTATTATAGACAATAGGTGGGGGTATGGTGGTAAAAGCCTGATAAATTACTGGACACAAATTTATGTTTACTATGTTTAAATCTATGTTCTAGGAGCAAGCACCGTAAGAGCTAGAATCAGCAACAAGAATTGGAGATTATCCATATCTATCGCGAGAAAGGTTTAAGCACTACCTCGGTTGAGTTTGTGGTGTCTTCTACCAGTATTTATAAGTGGGATGCTCTTTATACGGAGAACGGCGAGGCGGGTTTAACACTTGGAACACGCTCGGATAAAGATGCTGAAATGCAGCGGATCTTACGTGAAAACCGAGAACTAAAAGCCATCGTTGCTGAAAAGCAATTGACCTTAAAAATAAAGGATTCATTATTAAAAAAAGCTAATTTCAGAAGAATTAAGGATGCAAGTGGCAACCGATTTTATTAAAATGGCTTTCCTTAACAAACGGTTGTAAGCCTTTGCGCCGTGGCTAGAAGTTCGTTTTGATACAAATCTTTTGATGGTAAACCAAGGTGAAGACCATGGGCGAAAATGATTCAAAGGAATGGTCAAATAGTTTCAGAATTTGAGATGGAAACCTTGGTATAGAGCTCTTGAAAACCGTTTATTGATTTTGGTTAATTAAAAACGTATCATTATTTAAAAGAATCGTCTTAGGAAATCAGCAGGAGGAAAGTTATAAAATAGAAGAGGTTACTTAATTTCTAGCGACCTTCTCACTGAAATTAAGTAACCTCTATCTTTAATGCCTTTACCTGATTTTACTTTAAAAGCTCAAAAAGAAGTTCCGGCTCATTGGTCGTCATATAGTCCAGGCCTTGATCCATAAGGTCCTTCATGGTCGACTTATCGTTGACGGTCCATGCGTTTGTGATAAGACCCAATTGTTTGAATTCTGCAATCCAGGTCGGGTTTTTCTTAAAGGCAGAATAGTGATAGTCTACCCCATCGAGCCCAGAAGCCTTAATAACCTCTGGAGATTTATCTCCCGATAAATATAGCACCTCGGCTTTAGGGTTTATTTTTTTTACCAATAAACATACGTCATAGTCGAAGCTGATATAGTCGGTTATAGCCTCCACTTTAAGGCGCTCTACCAACTCCACACATTTTTTTGCCAAAGCCAGAGAATGCTCTTTACTCTGCTTAGAGGCTTTGATTTCTAATACCAGTCGGGTTCTTTTTTGCTTTTTGCCAGCCTTCAAATAGCTTTCGAGCCGGGGGAGGGGTTCGCCGTTGCTCAGTTGTATTTTATCGAGATCCGTGGAATTATTGGTTTCGATGTCGGTGCCTTTTATATCGTGGTCATGGTGGACGTACAACACCGAATCGGCAGACATATGGACGTCAAACTCACTGCCATAACACTTCATTTTGATGGCTGCTTGTAAAGCTGCCAGGGAGTTTTCGGGGACCTGGGTATTTTTCCAAGCCCCTCTATGTGCTATTACCTTGGTTTTTGATTCCATTTTATGACCTTGTGAAAAAGCCGCCGACTGGGACATCAGGCCGGCTATGAGGGCTAATACTATTATTTTCTTCATCTGTCTTTTAGCGGATTTGGTTTAAATAACAAACTTAGGCTATTGATTAATTTTTTTGTTTACCCATCCGTTAACTTTTACTGAAACTGGTGCGGGTGGAAGCCTATTTATGCCTTGGCCAGGGTAATAATCACATTTTTAGAAACGGGTGTGTTGCTATGGTCGGCTACGCTCCCGATGGGCACCAGTACGTTGGCTTCGGGGAAATAGGTAGCACAGCAGCCTTTTGGAATAGGATAGCTGACTACAACAAACCGATGAGCCGTTCGGGTACGGCCATCCGCTTGATTGATCAGGTCCACAAGGTCGCCTTCGGCCAGGCCTTGGTCATCCATATCCGTTTTATTCAGGAGCACTACGCGCCGTTCGTTATAAATCCCCCGGTATCGGTCGTTTAGTCCGTAGATCGTCGTGTTGTACTGGTCGTGACTCCGGATGGTCATCATCATAAGCTCACCGGGAGCCAGCGCCGACTGAGTTGGCTTCGCTACGTGGAACTTGGCTTTGGCGGTCGGGGTATCAAAACGGCCATCACGGGTGCAATTGGGAAGGTAGAAGCCTCCCGGCAGCCTTACTTTTTCGTTGTAATTTTCGAAACCGGTTATGCATTTGGCAATATCTTCCCTAATCACGTCATAGTCCTCCACATAGCGATTCCAATCGATGGTCTTTTTAGAAAGAGTAGCCTTGGCGATGCCACAGACGATGGCCGGTTCGCTCATGAGCTGATCGGAGATGGGTGCCAATACCCCTTTTGAAAGTTGGACCACGCCCATGGAGTTTTCGCAGGAAACGAACTGGTCGCCTATCCCGGTAGCATCCTTATCGCTACGCCCTAAGCAGGGTAATATCAATGCCTCCTGCCCGTGTACCAAATGGCTGCGATTGAGTTTGGTCGACACATGGACCGTCAACGTACAGTTGCGGAGTGCTTCGGCAGTGTACAGGGTGTCGGGGGTGGCCGAGAGGAAGTTGCCTCCCATGGCAATAAAAACCGATGCCTTCCCTTCGTGCATGGCCTTGATGCTATCGACGGTGTCGTAACCATGAGCTCGGGGAGGCTCAAAGCCGAAGGTGCGCTGGATGGAGTCCAGGAATGCTTTTGAAGGTTTTTCGTATATGCCCATCGTTCTGTCGCCTTGTACGTTGCTATGGCCGCGAACTGGGCAGGTTCCTGCACCTGGCTTACCTATACTGCCCTTTACCAGCAGCAAGTTGATGACTTCTTTGATGGTGTCAACGGCATTTTTGTGTTGGGTGAGGCCCATGGCCCAGCAGGTAATAATTTTCTTTTTGGACTGTAGGACCTTGGCGAATTTTTCCACTTCCAAAAGGCTCAATCCCGCCATTTCGGCGTAGGAAGCCACGTCGACTCCATCGATGTTTTGCATCCAAGCCTGGTATCCTTCAGTGTTTTGGTTTATGAATTCGGGGTCAAACACGGTACCTGGCGCCAGTCTTTCTTGTTCCAAGAGGAGCTTGGCCGTAGCCTGTAAAAGGGCCAGGTCGCCATTGATTTTGACCGGAAGAAACAGATCCGTTAATTCGGGTTTTAGCCCTAATACTCCGCGAATGGTTTGCGGATTGTTAAATCCCATGAGGCCGGTTTCAGGAAGGGGGTTTATGGAAACGATTTGTGCTCCTCGTGCCTTGGCCTTTTGCAGGGCCGTGAGCATGCGCGGGTGGTTGGTGCCGGGGTTTTGGCCTAGGATCACAATGACTTCGGCTTCATTAAAATCGTCCAGGGTCACCGATCCTTTTCCTATGCCCAGCGAATCGCCCAAGGCTACGCCACTGCTTTCATGACACATATTACTGCAGTCGGGAAGGTTGTTGGTGCCATAGGCCCTTACAAATAATTGATAGAGAAATGCTGCCTCATTGCTCGTGCGGCCTGAGGTGTAGAAAATCGCTTCTTCCGGAGATTTAAGCGTATTAAGTGCGAAACCGATTTTTTTGAAGGCCGACTCCCAGCTTATGGCCTTATAATGCGTAGCTCCCGAAGGCAGGTACATCGGCTGGGCAATCCGGCCTTTTAGTCCAATTTCATAATCCGATAGCTTTGAAAGGCTTTCTACCGAATTTTTTTCGAAGAAATCAGGAGTTAGTTTTTTGGCCGTTGCCTCGTCGGCTACGGCCCTTGCGCCATTTTCGCAATATTCCGCTATTCCCGAACGCTCATCGTCGGGGTCGGGCCAGGCACAGCTAGGGCAGTCGAACCCTCCTTTCTTGTTGAGGCTCCAGAGTGCCTTCATGCCACGGGATAGTCCAGCCTCTTCAACAGTTTTTTGAAAGCTCGATACTACGGCGGGAATACCTGCTGCCACCTTTTTGATAGCTCCTTTCTTGAGTCCGGTCAGCGCCAAGGGGTTTTCTGCTTCCGGTATTTGGTTTTTAGATTCAGACATATTCTTTTCGTTTGGCGAGGCCCTAACAAGTACTATTGGGGTTTTCGTAATTATCGGATTGATCTTCTGAGGTATTGTCCAGGCATTTAAAATCCTTTTCTATCAATATATATAAATTTTGCCCGTCGGGCAGAGGCTGGTTGGCGTTCATGCCGACGACGTCGTTGGTGGGCCAGGTATTCAAAAAGTCGACAGGGACCTCTATGGTTATTTTCTGGTCGACGAAACGGGCCGACAAGGTATCCTGGCTAGGGTGTTGGGCAATTGCGTAGATGAGCTCGCCCGTACCAAAAAGGGTGCGACTTTCCAGATAACCTGTTTCACTCAATTGAGCTACTTCCTTTTTGGAAAGTCTTATCCGTACCGAATTGTCGAAAATTCTAATTTTCATAAGGGGTATGATGATTAAAAGTCAAACTTAAGACTTTAGGTTTATTTGATTCTTTCTGGAAAGGTATAAATATTAAAGCTATGGGTTTTAAGGAAGCCAATCAAGGTAATACCAAAACTTTGGGCCGTCTGTACCGCCAAGCTAGAGGGGGCTCCAAGTGCCACTACTATGGGTATCCCCGCCATATTGGCCTTCTGAAGCAGTTCGAAACTAGCTCGTCCACTGAGCAAAAGAATATTATCTTTCAAGGGGAGAAGTTCCCCCTGAAGGGCCTTCCCTATCGCTTTGTCCAGGGCGTTGTGCCGGCCCACATCTTCACATAGATAGGCCAAGGTGCCATCGGTAGTGAATAACGCCGAGGCGTGAAGTCCACCGGTTGTCGAAAATACGCTTTGCTGGTGATGAAGGCTGTCCATAAGGCCATAGATGACGTCCATACCAACAGGAGCGGTATGCCGGTTTATTACAAAACTGGACACGGTTTTGATGGCTTCTATACTGGCCTTGCCACAAACTCCACAACTAGAAGTGGTATAAAAATTTCTTTTTTGGTCTGGCATTTTTATCGTGGCTCCTTTTTGTAGGTGAACCGTAATGCTATTTGGAGTCCAAAATGGAGCCTCTACGTAGTCGACCTGCTGTGGGGAGGTTATGATGCCTTCGGTAAATAAAAAACCTAAGGCTAGGGCTTCATCCTCTCCGGGGGTTCTCATCGTCACGGCCAGCGTATGCGTTTCGCCAGGCCCCTCCTCGGGATGTTTGATCTTAATTTCCAATGGCTCCTCAATGGCCAAAATATCTTCTAAGTCAGTCGGTTGAGTGCCCTTGTATTTGACAATGGAATGAAGTATGGTCGCAGTGTCTTCCATATTATAAGCTTTTTAGGATAGAGCGAACTCTTTCGAATCCCTCTGGAGTGTCTATACTGGTCATTATTTGTGGGTTGAGGGGCCTATATTGCCTCGCCGAATTTTGAGCTAGTAACCGCTGTAAAGAATATAGACCCTTTTGTTCTTGTTTTACAGCCTTGTCATAGAAGGAGCTAGGGTAATAGCCTAATAATGGTTCATAAAATCCTTGGTCGTTATAAAAGGCAGCAGGGGACTCGTTTCTTTTGGTAAAATCGATGAAGTTTTCAAGATCCTGTAAAGTCAAGTAAGGGTAGTCGCAGCCCACTAGAAGTATAGAATAATCGGGGAAATGCCGATAGGCTGTAAGTACCGCCGCAATAGGCCCATGGTTTTGGTACTCGGGGGCGTCGACCACGACAGGCGCTTCTATTTCAAATTTAGACTTTTGCGCCTCGTTACAACTATAATATACCGTATCACAACACTTTTGAAGAATATCAAAAACATGTTGGCGTTGGCATTTTTGATGATATACCAGCCCACTTTTATCCTGTTTCATTCGGCTGCTCAATCCCCCACAAGCTACAAGTCCCAGCAAGGGGCTTATGGGTGTATGTGGTCCTTCGGAGATAGACGGCGTATTCATAAGGTTGAAGTTACGATTTGTAGAATTGTAAAAGAAATAAAATGGAAGGACCCGCTTTTCTTGGTCTAAAATTTGGCCTGGAGGCAGCTGTATTTATGTTTTAAATAAAAATTGATTACATTCCGTAGCCAAATCATAATTGAAAAGTCATGGAAGTAGGGGATGTTACCATAGCCAAAAAGAAGCCGATTTATCCGATCAGTGCCGAATTACGAAAGTACTTGCGTTTTTATCAAAGAGATGCGCGGCTGCCCATTGGCTATAAAGATTTGTTGAACTTTCATGAGTCCTTTCCTGTGATGGATAAGTCGGGCAACGATACTTTTTGGGAGAGCCCCTTGTATCCACCCCATGAGATAGAAAGGATTCATCAAGGCCTGAAAGTCGCCTATGCGCTCCTGAAGGCCTCCGGCAACCTGCGAATCGTTCAGCATAAATACATAGACAGGATCGACTATTGCACTTTTGGGAATTCCAATCCTTTTAGAGTGCGGATCGTGAATCGCCTGAACGATGTATATGACTATTTTTACGTTAAAAAAGCCGATGCTTCTCGTATTTATGGCCTAGAACTCGAGGAGATTTTTTCACCAAACCAAGTGAACTATCTGGTGGATGGCCCCACCCTGATTGAGGAGCATATTGCCGGGATTCCCGGTGATGTCTTCGCCAAGACCCGCCTGTCCGACACCGATTATAACCCCATCCGGATAGCCAAGGAATTCGTCAAATTCAATGAAAGGTGTAAAATCACCCTTTTGGGCGATATGAGAGCCTATAATTTCGTGATGCAAATTACGCCGGATTTCGACGACTTTCAGTTTCATCTACGTGCCATCGATTTTGATCAGCAGTTTTATGAAGGCAATCTAAAGGTGTATATGCCTCAGTTTTTTAAAGAGAACTTGCCCTATGTTCAACTGGCTATGAAGCACCTTACCGACAAAACGGTGCTGCAGTACCAGCAGGAAGAACAGTCGTCGATCATGTACCAAGCGAGGAGTGAGAAGCATCGCTTAAAAGAACTTAGGGATGTATCTAAGAAGGATAATATATCTACTCCCGAAAATATTGAGGAACTTCGCAATGGCTTAGCGGTGTACAGTCAGGATGCTAATTATTACCGTTGCGACAGCATGACTGATATCATAGAGCTAAATATTAAAAACGTGATACGACTGGTGAACTCCTGATATTTCTTTCATTTGCGGTACTTTTAATCCGATATTTCGTAGTCTTACTTGTAGGTTCTACTGGTTTGTTTTACCTATTAGGATATGATTTGTCTTAAGTTAGTTATTGCCGCTTACTAACTTCTGTAATTGTTCTTTTCTTTTATGATGCTTTTTGATCTTATTTATGGGTTAGAATAGTCTGGCTATAAATGGTAAAATAAAGTGTCATGAATTGGAAGAATCACGAGTCGAGCGTGTTAAGATGGCTGGTATGGAGCCCTGTAGTGGCTTTCTTTGTCTATATTTGGAGGCATGCCGTCAATATGCCTTATATGGACGATGCCGATTTGGTGGAAGTGGTCAATTTGAGCCGGACAGGTTTTAAAGCTTTATTATCACTTTTGGTTCGCCAACAAAATGACCATAGGGTCGTATTTTCGAGGTTAGGTGCGTTATTGCCTTACTGGATTACCGGTTTTATCGATTTTCGATGGACCATATTGCTGGGCTATTCCAATTTGATATTACTGGGCCTAGCATTTTATCGGGTCTTCAAATCCGTAGAGCGAAGGTATCTGTATTTTTTACCCATTACCATTCTTCTCTTTTCGCCAATCGTATATCAGGTCCATCTTTGGAGTATTACGGCCTATCAATATACCCTTTCTATTGCTTTTTCAATATTTAGTTTATACTTTTTACAGCCAAGCAAAAGAAATTGGTGGGCTCTTAGTATTCCACTAAGCATAGCGGCCACCCTCACCAATTTGGACGGAATATCCACACTCCCTCTGGCATTTCTATGGCTGCTTTTGCAGGGAAGAAGGAGGGAGGCGGGTTACTATTTCCTTTTTTCACTGAGCTATTGTCTTATTTATTTTCAAAATTTCAGCTACAGTCAGACAAGTGCCATGGCGCCCTCGGAAGGTTATTGGGTTTCCTTAGCTAAGAGTTTCTTGGCCATGACCGGCTCTTTGGCCAAAGTGCTTTCCGACACCCATGCCTTGGGGCTGTCTATAGCGGGAGGAGCGATTATTTGGTTGGTTTATATTGCTATTAAGTTTTGGAGACGGCCTGTCGTAGTTACACCTACTGCCTATTTAAGAGGGCTTCTGCAGTTCGATTTCGTTGAGGTAGCCTTTCTTAGGGTATTGGCCAGTGCGGCCATGATCGCCATTGGGCGGCATATGGATAGCATGGGTAATATGGTCGCCATACGATTCCAGATCTACTCGGTCAGTATCGTGGTGTTGTTTTATTTGTTTTTGCTTAGCCGTATGCCGTCACACAAGCGTCATTATTTGGGATTCTCTTTTCTATTTGGTTCAGTGCTGATGCATGGATACAGCTACCTCAAATACGAAGCAGCCGTACATTATCTGGAAGCAGGGCTCAAAGCCGACTCCTATAATTTTACGCATTGGAAAGTGTTTTTGCATCAGTACTATAACCTGCCCGATCCCGATCCACTTTTCTATGCCAACTGTCGTTTCCCTACCTATTTTCAGGAAGCCGACATTCGCCAATGGCAAGGGGGAGTGGATACGGTCCAGATGATGGCCAAAGAGAATCTGGTCATTACCAAAATTACCAATCCAGCTGAGATCAAGCAACACCGCCAATCTATGCTGCAAATCAACTTACGAAAGCTGCCAGAATCGGTGCCTATAGAAGATACCTATTTAATGGTAACGCCCCATTTCTTGGATTCGACGGTCTATTTACTTGCTTTGAGGCAGGAGGGAGGGAAATGGTTAAAGGTTAAGGGGGGACTTAGGAACCTGATGGGTGAGATCCCCGATAAGATTCCACACCAACCCTACCAGCTGATGCTATGCTGGAAGGCTCAAGGGAAGGCCTATTCACAACTTGTGGCCAGGAACGTCGTGTTTTAGTGTAGCGCTATGGGGCTAAGAAACTTGGCCTGGGAGGTTGTATTTCCAGCCGAAAGCGTCAGGCCTTCGGCTGGGTGGAAGAAGTTAGGTTAGTCAATAAACCTCTTTACAATGGGGCTATAGCTATCCACGCGTCGGTCGCGTAGGAAAGGCCAGGTAGTACGATAATAGTCTAGGCGGCCCAGGTCGAGTTCTTCCGTATGCACCACTTCTTGGTCGTGTGGAGCCAGGTAAAGCAGTCGTCCTTGCGGGTTGGCAATGAAAGAACCTCCCCAAAATAGCTGATCGGCCTCACGCCCCACTCGGTTTACAGCCACGACATATACGCCATTGGCTACGGCGTGGCCGCGTTGGATGGTCTGCCAAGCGCCATATTGTTCCTCGTTGATCACGGGATCGGTTTCATTGGTGTCCCAGCCGATGGCCGTAGGGTAAAAGAGAATTTCGGCCCCCATCAAACTGGTGATTCTGGCCGCTTCCGGATACCACTGATCCCAACAAATTAATACCCCTATCTTGGCAAATTTGGTGTCAAAGATGCGGTACCCACTCGTATCTGTCTCGGTATCCTGGGCATCTCCGGGGGTGAAATAGAATTTCTCATAATAACCAGGGTCGTCAGGAATATGCATTTTTCGGTATTTGCCCAAATAGGCTCCATCGGCATCGAGAACGGCCGTCGTGTTATGATATAGTCCTTGCGCTCTTTTTTCGAATAATGAGGCGATAATGACTACACCGAGCTCTTTGGCCAATGCCCCCAGGCTGTCGGTGGTAGGACCGGGGATCTGCTCGGCTAGCTCGAAGTTGTGGTGATCCTCTACATCGCAGAAATACAAGGATTTATAAAGCTCCTGTAAGCATATGACCTGGGCCCCTTGAGCAGCAGCCTCTCTAATTTTTACTATGGCTTTTTCCTGGTTGGATGCTACCTCGGCCGAGCAACTCATTTGTACGAGTCCTATATTGATCTTTTTGTTCATATCTTATTGAAAACAGCAAATACTAATTAATGGATTCTCAAGCTTACCAACATCAATTGGCTTGAGGTAGTTCAGGCATTGGGAAGTCAAACGAAGACTCCGTCATGCATTTAAAATGACCCTTGGGGCATTTATTATAGCCAATTTTGGAGCAGGGCCTACAGGAGAGGTTGTTGTTCTCGATGACCTCATAGGATGTCAGGTAGGGATACATACCGAAGGCAGGGACTGTGTTGCCCCAAACGGAATACGTTCGTTTCTTAAATGCCGCTGCCACGTGCATTAATCCCGTATCGTGGGTGAACACCACATGGGCCTGTCGGATCAGCGAGGCCGATTGGTTAAAGCTATACTGTCCGCAAGTATTTAAAGCCAGGTCGGCGCCTAGTGTTTTTTCTATTTCTGTACCAACGGCACTATCTTCAGGCCCTCCTAATAGTAGGATTGGGAAGTTTATTTTTTTACAGAGCTCAATGAGTCGAGGCAAGGGTAATTTTTTTGTGGCATGCTGGCCGCCAATAGCGAAGGCCACATAGCCCTTTTGGTACGACTGTGGAAGGGTTACCGGGTCGATTTCATCGCTAGGTGGAATAAAATAATCGAGTCCTTTTTGGTCGTTAATAATATTGAATGTAGACAGTGTCGCCAGGTATCGATCCACAATGTGTACGGATGGCATTCTGTTGATTTTAAAATTAGTCATCAGAAATTTTTGGACATTCAACTTATTGAAATTGAAGTCTTGCACCTGTAGTGCGAGCTTGATCCGCAGGGTTCGGATGTTTCGGTGCAAGTCTATAATGCCATCGTAGTTTTCCTTTTTTAATTCTTTGAGTAATTCGCCCAATGGTTTCGACAGGGTTATGACCTTATCGACATAAGGGTTGTTGGCAAGCAAGAAGCCAAACTTTTCCTTAGTCAGGTAATGTACTTCGGCGTTGGGATGCTGTAACTTTAAGCATCTGACCACGGGAGTGGTGAGCACGATGTCGCCAATAGACGAAAAACGAAGGATAAGGAATTTACGAGGCTTCATTTTGTTGGTTATGGTCGAGGGTTTCATTCGTTTGTAGTGGCCTAGGTTTGGCATGTTTCCAACGCTTATGACTCCATAGCCAGTTGTCGGGTTGTGTTTTTATGTCCCTTTCCAAAAGCTTGATCTGTTTCTCAATAATGGCATTTTGCTCAAGCTCTTGAGGGTTTTCGGTAATCTCTTCCACTTTTATGTCATAATAACCTCTTTTTTTGGGTTTTCGCATGATCGCACAGTAAAGAACCGGAGCATTCAAAAGTCTGGCAATATTCTCTACACCTCGAAAGACCCCTGTTTCCTGATTGAGAAATTGAGTCCAATAAGCCTTGTTTGGGTTGGGCGACTGGTCGTTGACCAAAAAGAACAAGAATGGTTTTTCTCTTGGTGCGGTGGCTTGTATCATGGCCTGTCGCATAGGGATCATTTCACTTCCAAAACGAGAGCGCAATTCGTATAACCATCTATCCATCGTTTGGTTGGCCAACTGGTGATATACCACCACTACCTGATGTGAAAGCCTTACTGCCGCAAATAGGTTGGCGATTTCCCAGTTTCCTAAATGACCCAAAACGACCACTAAGTTCTTTTTTTGCTCATAGTATTTGTCGAAGAGGGAGGTATCTAGACTAACCCGTTCGAGGAGTTCCGATTTGCTGATACTCTGGAGCTTCAATGATTCCAACATAATATCGCTCAGATTTCGGTAAAACTGGTCGGCAACGGACTTTAACTGTGACTCGGAATAGTTGGGGAGACTGTTTTGTAAGTTTTTCATGACCACCTTACGGCGATACCCCAAAAGCCGATTGAGTGTGAAACTAAGAAAGTCCGATAGTCTATATATCGTTTTCCATGATTTTTTACCTATACCTTGTAAGGTCTTCAATATAATTTTATTAGCAAGCCTGGCCATGGTTACAAAATCTTATCCTAAGATAGTAAATTGATAGATGATTTAACTCTGAGTACCCCCACAAAGTTGGGATTTTCTTGCCACAACAACGAATTAAGATCGATTAGTTTCATTTCATGACTACTGGCTTGGCTTTCTAAAACGACCTAGGTTGCCGATGGCTGAGAATATACCTGATCGGGTCGTAAATGCACGGGCCGGGCATGCTTCCAACGCCGATGGCTCCATAGCCAATTATGGGGCTGGTTACAGATATCTTGCTCCAATAACCTGATTTGTTTTTCCAATATACCGTTTACTGGTTCGTCTTTTGGGTTTTCTGTTATTACCGTAATTTCTACCTCGTAATGGCCTCGTTGGTGGGGGGCCTTCCTGAAGTCGGCGTACAGGACGGTAAGGTCATACCGGCGAGCCATGGCCTCTACCCCCCTAAAAATACCCGTGTCCTGATGAAGGAATTGGGTCCAAAAGGCCGTTTTCGGGTTAGGGGATTGGTCGTTGGCCAATACCACACAATAGGGAGTAGTTCTGGGCTTTTGTAATTCTTTAAAGATTTCGTCCATCGGTACCAGCTTGGCCCCGAACCTGGTGCGCAGGTCTAGGAACCACTCGTCAGAGTCTTTGTTTTGAAGGGGGCGGTATACCACTATACAATCATGGCTGAAGCGTAGAGAGGAAAATAGGTTCGCCAGCTCCCAGTTCCCTCTATGCCCCATCAAATAGATAAGATTGGTATTGCTTCTGAAGTAGCCGTCCATGATCGATATATCTCCTTGGAGCCTATCGTTAATTTCTGAGGATGTGATTTTCTTTAATTTAATGGTCTCTACCAGTAAATCGCTAAAGTGCAGGTAAAAATCTTCTGCAATTTTATGAAGGGCCGCATCCGATTTTTCAGGAAAACTGCGTTTTAAATTCTGAGCAATTACCTTCTTTCTATAGCCTACTACATCAAATATGATCCATTTAAGTGCATCGGAAAGCCAATAAGAATATTTCCAGGAAAGGTTAGAAAATAGATTGAGTATTTTTAGAAGGGTGTAGGTACCGATTTTATTCATGCCGTAATTTTTTAGTAATAATACAGATATCTATTCGATAAATGCGCTATTAGTAATTTTTTATAAGATTTTGTAACTTCATATTTCAAACAATAGGAATGGCTTATGTTTGCACATATTTTTGACATCAAGAACGATAAAAGGCTGAGCCTGTACCTATACCGATTGGGTTTTGGTATGTGGCTCTTATATTTGGCCTTGGGAGCACCTTTCGCTCATACTTATGCTCATTACCGCACCGATTGTGGGGTTTTTTCTTTCGTGCTTATGGTTGTTTCATTTTCTATTTCGATGGTGTACGATTATTTTCACCATTATGAGGCCTATAAACTGAAAAGGAAATGGTTGCTTATAAGCTACTGTTTACTCGCAGGACTTCTATATTTTCTTGAGTTTTATTGATAGTTTCCCTCTTTTGTCATACTTCTTCTCCTTGGCATTTCCTTCATGAATCCTCACGAAATTATAAAATCCTATATACAACGTTATATTGAAATAACAGAGGAAGAAGCCGATTATTTTGCCAGTTGTTTTGAGACCGCTCGGTTTAAGAAACGGCAATATATCGTACAACCTGGCTTTACTGCCAAATACCGCAACTATGTACTGGAAGGGGCTTTTCGTTCCTTTGTCGTAGGTGATCAGGGCCAAGAATCCACCATTGAATTTGCCATTGACGACTGGTGGATTACTGATTATAATAGCTATATTTTTCAACAACCAGCCAGTATGTTTGTGATGGCTCTAGAAGATAGCCTGGTACTTCGGATCGATTTTCATAAGGAACAAGAGCTCAAAAATGCCAACCATCACTTTGAGTCTTTCTTTAGAATCATTGCCGAACGTGCCCTTGCTGCCCATCAGCGACGGCTTATTTCGAACCTGACGCTCACGGCAGAGGAAAGGTTTACACATTTTGAAACCAATTTTCCAAAATTTATGGGGCGTGTCCCCCAATATGCTTTAGCCTCTTTTCTGGGGATGACCACCGAATTCCTATCCCGTATCCGTAAGAGACGCCTTCACAACAAAAGTTGAACTAGATCAAGGGAATTTCCTAAACTAGTTCATTTTTTTTGCTTCCCAACTGATGCAATTTTGCAATGTTCTCTCCAGATAGGAGCGGGACCATTTGAAACCCAAATAACAGCAAAAGCATCATGGAAAATTCGGTCTTACATCGAGCCAACACCCGCGGCCATGCCCATCATGGATGGTTGAATAGTTATCATTCTTTTAGTTTTTCGAGCTATTACAATCCGGAGCGTATGAATTTTGGCGTACTCCGCGTGCTCAACGACGACACCGTCGATGCCGGGATGGGCTTTGGTGCACATCCTCACCGAAACATGGAAATTGTTAGCATCCCTTTGGAGGGTGCTTTGGAACATCAGGATAATATAGGGAATGTAACTACTATAAGGCATGGCGATATCCAAGTGATGAGTGCTGGTACGGGCGTTCAACACAGTGAGTATAATCATCGCAAAGATAGTCTAGTGAAGTTTTTGCAGATATGGATCATTCCTAATCAGCAAAACGTGACACCGCGATATGACCAACAAACATTGAAAATCGCCGATAGACACAACCGTTTTCAACAAATTTTATCGCCAAGCGAATCCGACGAAGGGGTGTGGATCTATCAGGATGCATGGTTCCACCTAGGTCGTTTCGATAAGGACTTTAAGACGCTATATACCCTCAAAAAAGAAGGAAATGGGGTATATGTCTTCGTTCTTAATGGTAACATCGCGATCAATCAACAGGAATTGTCCGATCGTGATGGCTATGGATTATGGGATATTTCTTCTTTTGACTTTACTGCGCACTCACAAGATGCCGAAGTCCTATTGATGGAAGTTCCCATGAGCCTATAACCGTATCCTATTTTTTTCATCTCCCTTTGTTATATAACCAATCTCAATATTATGAAAACGACCATTGTTAATTTTAGAAATGACGAACGGATTGAATCCGAAACAAAAAAATTCTTGGAGGCCCTCAATGCTGGAGGTACGGCCTTAGAAACCTTGTCAAAAGAGGAGGCCAGACAAGTGCTAATAGGGGCCCAGGCCTCTATTCCGGTCGATTTGTCGGGTGTGGATACGAGTGAGCGGGTGATAGAAAGCCAGGGCTACCAGGTGAAACTCCATATCGTGCGACCCGCCGGGCAGAGCGAAGCACTTCCTGCCTTTATGTTTATACATGGTGGAGGGTGGATTTTGGGAGACTTTCCTACCCACCAGCGTATGGTACGCGATTTGGTCGTACAGTCGGGCTATGTAGCCATATTTGTAGACTATACCCCTTCTCCAGAGGCACTTTTTCCTCAGGCTATTAACGAGATATATGCCGCTACCTCCTGGGTGGCCGAGCATGGGGACGACATCAATGTGGACGGCTCCAGACTGGCCATAGTTGGAAATAGCGTGGGAGGTAATATGGGCACGGTCACCACCCTGATGGCCAAGGAAAAAGGCGGGCCCAAGATTAGCCTTCAAGTGTTGTTCTGGCCAATCGTCGACTCCAATTTTGAAACGGCCTCGTATCAGCAATTTGGTGAAGACCGATTTCTTACGACATCTCTAATGAAATGGATGTACGACCAATATACTACGGATGCTGCCGAAAGGGCGTCGATATATGCGGCTCCATTACGTGCCAGCACCGAGCAACTACAGGGACTGCCTCCAGCCTTGATTATTACTGCCGAAAACGATGTTTTGAGAGACGAAGCTGAAGCTTATGGGCGCAAATTAAATGAAGCGGGTGTGCTTGTAACCACCGTTCGTTTTAATGGTATGATTCATGACTTTGGATTGCTGAATGCCTTGTCGCATATACCTGCAGTGGAGTCGAGCTTTGCGCTTGCCGCGGCGGAGCTTCGTAAGCACCTGGGCTAATGATAGCATTTTATTGATCCATACGGAGATGAACTCCACATTTTGAGGTCCATCTCCGTGTTTTTATTTAATGGCCTTCGACTACTCTTGTTGGCAGAAACTGGGACTGATAAAGTTCGGTAATCCCATTTTTCCAGGCTTGAATGGTTTCTGGCGTCGCTCTGTCGGCCTGGTCGAAGAAAAAATGTTGAATCATTTCCAGTCCACAATAGCTATAGACCCCGGTGTCGGAAGTGAGGCTTAAGGCTTTATCCATGCCGAGGGCTCCGTATTCCTTTTTCGATTTTCCATGGGTATTCACCACTATTGTTTTCTTGCCCTTGAGTAGCCCCATCTGAACCCCTCCTTGATAGCTGTAAGCAAACCCATAGCTAAATACCCGATCAATATACCCTTTCATGATTGCGGGCATGCCGGTCCACCAGATAGGGTATATAAAGGTGAGGCAGTCGGCCCATGCGATAAATGATTGCAATTTACAAAAATAGCAAAAGCTAGTCCCCATATCAGTTGAAGACTAGCTTTTGTTATTCTAAGCCCCATTTTATAGGAGCGTTAACCCGTTAAAGGTTTTAGGCATCATCAGTCGTTAATATCTTCTTGAAGATCACGGTAATTTTTGATCAGGTTATGGGCTTCCAGCAAGGATGCTTTTTGCCTTCCGATGAGGTGGCGTAGATCTACAGGTAGTGGGGTGTCGGACTTTAAGGCCTCTTCATAGGCTTCTTGTGCGGCGTCCTCGCCATATTCGCAGCTGTTGAGGACCGCCTCGCGATCGGTACCTGTAAATGTCGCCTTTACATCCATCCATACCCGATATATCTTACCCATATTGGTGGTTCCGGTTGCCACTTCGCCCCCCAGAGCCACGACCTCCCTGCTGAGTTCCTGCTTGTAATCACGGCTATCAGCAGCCATTTTCTCGAACACTGTTTTGAGATCTACATCGATGTTATCGAGCTCATCGATGGCCTTTAGGTATCCTTCTGTTCTGTCATTATTAATTCTGATTAAGTCATTTAATACTTCTATCAGATTTTCATTGGTCGTTTCCATAGCGTTTGTGTTAAGTTTATGAGGTATTTTGTTACTTCCTCAGTTCTTAAAAGTTTTATGCCTTGGTATGATTCGTGTATAATTTCGCTCCAGTTGTGGTTAAATTTCTCAGTTATTCGCTCGTATAGGTACAGGCTGGGGACGTATATGTTTCCATTCCTGGACAGGCCTTTGGAAACGTGTTTATAAGGTTGTTTGATTATATATTGCTGATTAGTAGCTAGTTGTATGGTAGTATCTGGGGTTGGTATATATTTTTTATCATTTGGGGTATGTTTAACCTAATTGATATGAACACCATGAAAAAGATAGGAATCAATGTAGCAATTCTAGCTTGTTTTTTGGCTGTAGCAGCCTGTAACGGAACCCAAAACAAAGACAGTGCTGAAATGGCAGAGGAGCGAAATGAAGAAATTCACGATGACACCGCCTTGGAAGACGATAGTGAATTTGTGGTTGAGGCCGCCGATGGTGGCATGCTGGAGGTAAAACTTGGTGAACTGGCCCAAGAGCGGGGCTTATCACCACATGTTAAAAGCTTTGGAGAAAAAATGGCTCAAGAACACGGCAAGGCCAATGAGGAACTTAAGGCCTTGGCTAAAGAGAAGAACTTGCAGCTGCCCTCCCAGCTAAGTGATGATAAGCAAAAGCATTTCGATGACTTATCTATGAAAAATGGGAAGGAATTTGATGAAGCGTACGCGGCATTGATGGTCGACGATCATGAAGAAGATGTAAAGGCCTTTAAAGAAGCCGCCGAAGAGAGCCACGATCCTGAAGTGAAGGCTTGGGCAGCGGGCAAAGTTCCGACCCTAGAATCCCACCTGACTATGGCTAAAAAATTGAAAGAACAAGTGAAGTAAAACACTTCGGTAAAGGACCGATTTAATTAGAAAAATTAATAATAACTCTGTATATTTCCGTTTTTATTAAATAACTAAACTAAACCCAATGAAGGCGGAAATTTTCCAATTGAGCAATAAGGGCCTGAGGTCCTTATTGCTGTTTATTTTTACTATTATGGCCTTTAATAGCGCCGTACAGGCAGCCGCACCAATCGAAGGACGGTGGGATATTACTGTGGATGTTGATGGCAAGCCCGCACCATCGTGGCTCGAGGTACGTCACTCCGGAGTCAAAACACTGGTAGGTCAGTTTGTAAGCGTTTCGGGAAGTGCTCGGCCCATCTCCGAAGTTCATTTTAAAGAAGGGAAATTTAGCTTCGCTATACCGCCCCAGTGGGAGCGTGGTACCGAATATTTGAAACTTGAAGGTACTTTAGATGGAGATAAAATTTCGGGTACCATTATTACTCCCGAGGGAAACAAGCAGACTTTCGTAGGTGTTAGAGCCCCCATCCTTAGGCCTACCAAAATGCCTGCTTGGGGTAAGTCTATTAAACTTACTGGTGGTAACTCCATGAAAGGATGGCATGCCGAAGGGGAGAATCAATGGATTGCCGAAGATGGAATCCTACGCAGCCCAAAATCGGGTTCTAATTTGGTTACCGACCAAAAGTTTGGCGATTTTAAATTGCATGTAGAGTTTCGGATTCCCAAAGGGAGTAACAGCGGAGTATATCTTAGGGGCCGGTACGAAGTACAAGTTACCGACAGCAAAGGAATGGAGCCTGCTCTAGATCAATTAGGGGCCATCTACGGATTCTTATTGCCGAGTGAAATGGCGGCTAGAGAGCCGGGAGAGTGGAACACCTACGATATTACATTGGTGGGCCGGATGGTGACCGTTGTAGCGAATGGCAAGACGGTAATAACGAACCAGGAAATCCCAGGTATTACGGGTGGAGCGTTGGACAGCCATGAAGGCGAGCCAGGACCACTCTATATCCAAGGCGACCACGGCCCAGTGGAGTACCGGAACATTGTGATTACCCCTGCCAAGTAAACTTAAACGATATCGTATTGATCCCTCCTCAACTAAAAACTGAGGAGGGATTTTTTTGCTTTATGCCCAGCAAATCTCGCAGAAAACCATTTTAGGTGTATTCACTTCTTAGGGGATAATTTGTGACTTGGGAAATAAATGAAAGGGTTAGTTGCAAATACGACCGCATGCGGCGAAATTCGTAACGAAAAGACTGGGTGGATTCGTCCGAACTTCTGTTTTTTTATTGAGAAACCAATGTAGCCTTCATCGACCCATGGTTTTGGTGGAGCTTTACTAAATAATAATATGACAAATTCTGAAATAGTAGAAGTACTGGAGCTCACAGCCAAATTGTTAGAGTTACATCAGGCAGACCCTTTTAAAATAAAGGGCTATTCTGTGGCTGCATTTTACCTTGACAAATTCAATGATGCAGCGCTAGAGGATATGACGGCGGCAGAGCTTACAAAACTTCAGGGGGTGGGAAAAAGCACAGCGGCCAAAATCGTAGAGATTGCTCAAACAGGGACCTTTGCCGAATTAGATACGCTCCTGGCCAAGACACCACCAGGGGTACTCGACATGTTTAAGATTAAAGGAATAGGCGCCAAAAAGATTGCTGTTTTGTGGAGGGAGCTAGGGATCGATAATTTGCACGAGCTGGAGCTCGCCTGTCTGAATGGGTCGGTGGCCAAGGTGAAGGGCTTTGGGGGAAGTACCCAGCAAAAAATCTTAGATTCCCTGGCGTTCGTGAGGAGCCAGGAAGGAAAATTGAGAATGGACAAAGGCAGGCAAGCCGCCGACCGATTGATGGAAATGCTAAAGGTGCATTTTGAGCGGGTAGAAGTGGCAGGAGATGTGCGCAGAAAAAATGAGGTGGTAGCTTCCATAGTTATACTGGTGGAGGCCGAGAGTCCTAAGGTGCTACAGGACGTACTGGACGAAATGGGGAGCTTGCAAAAAATGGAGAAGGAGTCCTCACCCTTCGTATGGAGGGGGAAGATGGAGTCGATATCGACCATGGTAGAGATCGTATATGTGGTCCCGGGGCGCATGGTCAACACCCTGTTCTTAGAAAGTGCCGGAGCCGAACATTTGGCTTATCCTACAGCCGAAGGGGGTACTCTTAGGAAAAAGGCATTGGGTGAAGCGGTCGCTTCGGATCAACAATTGTACGAATCTGCCGGCTTGCCCTATATAATACCTGAAATGCGCGATGGAGGGGAGGCATTTTTGTGGTCGGAGAAAAACCAGATAGAGCAGCTAGTCACCTGGGATGGACTGAAAGGAATCCTTCATAACCACAGTACCTATTCCGATGGGCAGCATACGCTCAAACAGATGGCTGACTATTGTCAAGAACTTGGTTTTGAATATTTGGGGATAGCCGACCATTCTCAAACGGCCACCTATGCCCAAGGGCTGAAGGAGGAAGATGTGGTACGGCAGCATGAAGAAATTGATCGCCTCAACCTAGGCTATGCCGAAGCCAAGGCTTTGCCTGCATTTAAGATACTGAAGGGGATAGAGTCGGATATACTTGGCGACGGTTCATTGGACTATCCCGACCAAGTGTTGGCCAGCTTCGATTATGTGGTGGCCTCTGTACATAGCAACCTTACAATGAGTGCCCAAAAGGCTACCGAACGTGTGCTGAAGGCGGTAGAAAATCCGTATACCACCGTGTTGGGCCATCCTACGGGGCGGTTGCTCCTAACCCGTCTAGGTTACCCGCTCGACCACCGGGTCATCATTGATGCCTGTGCCAAGCATGGTGTAGTGGTAGAGATCAATGCGTCTCCATGGCGCCTCGACTTAGACTGGCGCTGGATTCGGTACTGTATGGACCAAGGGGTATTGCTAAGTATCAATCCAGATGCTCACGCCATGGCTGGCTATTTCGATATGCATTATGGCGTGGAAGTGGCCAGGAAAGGGGGGCTTACCTTGGAGCGGACCTTTAATGCCTTTTCTTTAGGACAAATGGAAGCGTATCTTAAAGAAAAGGCCTCAAAAAGGGGGTGATCGTGGGGCCAGTAGTTTAGGACTGCTGGCTCTGCTTTTCTGCTGACTGGGGAATGGCATCCATAATCCCCATCTTTAAAGCGTCGATCAGGCGGGATTTGACCTGTTCTCGATTGAATACCAGGCTTACCTGCCTTTGGGGTTCTGGTGACTGGAATCGCCTAATCTTAAGTCTTCTTTCTTCGCTAAGGTCGTGCAGGGCCAGTTCTGGAAGAATGGTGAGCCCACCATTCCGGTCTACCATTCGCATAAGCGTTTCTATGCTTCCCGACCGATAGTTAAAACTATGGCCGAAACTACTATTTCGACTGATTTCACAGAGCCTTTGGATTTGGGTCCTAAAGCAATGGCCTTCCTCTAAAAGCCATAATTGATTTGGCTCTATATCGGATGGTAATATGTACTGCTTATTAAAAAGAGCCGTGTCTTCGGAGGTATAAACATAAAAACGTTCGGCATATAAGGGGATTTCAGTTAAAGCATCATCTTCAGGGTTTGTAGCGACGATGCCCACATCCAGATTGCCCATTTTAAGTTCTGCTAAAATTCGATCCGTGATCATCTCCGAAATATGCAGCTTTATTTCGGGGTACTGTTGGATGAAGGGCTGAACGAAAAATGGTAGCAAATAAGGTGCGATAGTGGGAATGACTCCGATCCTTAGCTCCCCTGACAAATCCCCATTATAAAAACGAGCGATTTCGTGTAGCTGCCCCGACTCTCGGAGAATCACCTTCGCCTGATCTATAATTTTACGGCCTATTCCTGTGGGTACGATGGGTTGCTTGGTACGGTCAAATATTTTTACCTGTAATTCATCTTCCAGTTTTCTGATCATCATGGAAAGGGTAGGCTGCGTCACGTGGCAGTGCGTAGCTGCTTGAACGAAATGTCGGTGATTGTCTACCGCAATGATGTATTCCAGTTGTTGTATGTTCATGAGAAAAGGCTAGTCCTGTCGAATTTTAATGTTGACCTGAAGTTTTAACTGTGCTTAAACGATCTATCTGTGCTCATGGCCATCGATGAGGGGACAAAGTTATAAACATTCGCCATGACGCGATCAGTCCTTCAAATTTTTACCCCAGTGGAGTGGAGGCATTTAACCAGACCCTGCCAGGCGCCACCGGAGCACTTCATCATGGGATCCACAGTTTTGAGTGGTGTTCATGCGCATTAATGCGTCAAATTGGGGTAAAATGGGGCATGAATTTTTAGGTGTGAATTATATATAATTTTCAATATGAAATAATAAAATACTGATTATGAGTTATTTATGTGATTTTTATGTTCTTGTGTGGGAGAATGAGGTACTATTTTTATACATAAAGGTGTGTCATAATTTGCCCAATTTCTGTTAGTAAAGGATTGGCAAATTGGGTTGAAATACATTTGAAAACGATGTGTCTTTAATGCATTAACAATATATTGGACACTTGTATGCACACTTGAACTGCAAAGGGAGCAACCTAACTGGCTGCTCCCTTTCTTCATGATGCGTACCTGCTTGTAAGCGTTAAGCTCTAGAATAGGTCTTTGGCCTTTTCCAAGGCTGTTTCTAATCCTGAGGCATCGGAACCGCCCGCTGTTGCAAAGAAAGGTTGGCCACCGCCACCTCCTTTTATTTCCCGGGCAAGCTCTTTGACGATCTTACCTGCATGGAGGTTAGCTTCCTTAACCAGGCTTTCGGCGATATATACCGAGAGTTGTGGCTTATCATTAATCACAGCCCCGAGTACCACAATTAAGTTTTCTATTTGATCCTTTAGTTCGAACGAAAGTTGCTTTAGGGCATCGGCAGAGGGGATTTCTACCTTAGCTACTATCAAGCTAAAGGCTCGGTGCTTTTCAAGGCCAGCAATAAGATCGGCTTTTACAGTTTGTAATTTTTCGTTTTGAAGTGCTGCCACTTGCTTTTGCAGGCTGCTGCGTTCTTCTAGTAAATTTTCAACTGCTTTCACCAAGTCTGTAGGGTTCTTGAGAAGCTCCTTTATTTGGTTCAATTTGTCTTCTTGCTCCCGCATCATTTGTAGGGCCTTGTCGCCGGTGACGGCCTCCACACGGCGTACTCCGGCCGATACAGATCCCTCGGAAACAAATTTGAAAAGACCGATCTCGCCTGTCGCGGGCACATGGGTCCCCCCGCAAAGCTCGAAAGAGTAGTCTTTGTCGAAAATAATTAGACGGACAAAATCCCCATATTTTTCACCAAAGGTAGCCGTAGCACCTAAGTCGAGGGCCTCTTGTATGGGGACATTGTTCCTTTCGTCGAGGGCGATGTTCTCCCTGATTTTTTCGTTTACCCGGTCTTCGACGGCTTTCATTTCAGCCTCTGACATTTTAGCAAAATGAGAGAAGTCGAATCGGAGAACCTGATCGTTGAGGAAGGACCCCTTCTGGACGATATGCGAGCCGAGTACCTCTTTCATAGCGGACAGCATGAGGTGGGTGGCCGAGTGGTTGGCCTTAATTCGCGCCCGACGGTCACTGTCGATCTGCGCAGTCACTACACCTGCATTTTGCAATATCACTTCCAAATCCTTATCCTTAGAAATATGGACGAAGAGATCATTCTCTTTTTTGGTGTCGACAATAGAAATTTTGAATGGCTCGTTGTCAATTTCTCCAGTTAAATGCCCCGTGTCACCTACTTGTCCCCCCATTTCAGCATAGAACGGGCTGCGGTCCAATACGATATGGTATTCTATTCCACCTTTGGTTTTTACCTTCCTATATTTGACGATATGGCTATGGGTTTCTTCGAAGTCGTATCCTAGGAATTCGAAGTCCTCTGTCTCTCGCAACTCTACCCAGTCGGTGGCCTCTTTGGCCGCATCCTTGCGAGAACGGTTCTTTTGTTGGGCCAGGGCGTCGTTAAATCCTTGTTCGTCGATTTGCAGTCCTTTCTCCCTGGCTATGAGTGCGGTGAGGTCCACAGGGAACCCAAAGGTGTCGCTTAGCTCAAAAACGTCAGGACCAGGAATGGTGTTAAGCCCATCTTGTTGTTGCTTGGCCATCATCACGTCGAGGCGTTTGAGTCCTGAAGCCAGCGTTCGTAAGAAACTCTTCTCTTCCTCTAAGATCACCTTGGTGACGAAGGTCTCCTGTGCCTTAAGTTCTGGGAATACCGTCTCGAACTGAGCGGAGATCAGAGGGATCAGGCTATGAAAGAAGGGTTCCTGAAGCCCAAGGTAAGAGTATCCGTACCGAACGGCACGGCGAAGTATCCTGCGGATCACGTAGCCCGCCTTGGCATTGGCCGGTAGTTGGCCATCGGCAATAGCAAAGGCTACTGCCCTGATATGATCCGAAATGACCCGCATCGCGATGTCGGGATAGGTCTGCTGGCCGTAGGTCTTGCCCGACATCTGCTCAAGCAACCCTATGGTAGGTTGGAACACATCCGTGTCGTAATTAGATGTTTTCTGCTGAACGGCCATGCACAGTCGCTCGAAGCCCATACCGGTATCTACATGAGTAGCTGGCAATGGGAGCAGACTTCCGTCGGCCTTTCTTTCGAATTGCATAAAGACCAGGTTCCATATTTCCACAACCTGCGGGTGGTCCTGGTTGACCAACGATTTTCCAGAAACCGCCTGGACTTCCGATTCGGGCCTAAGATCTATATGGATTTCGGAGCAGGGGCCACAGGGGCCTGTATCTCCCATTTCCCAGAAGTTGTCTTTTTTATTCCCTAAGATGATCCTATCCTCGCCTACTATAGGCTTCCACAGGTCCCATGCCTCTTGGTCAAAAGGTACTCCGTCTTTAGGGTCTCCCTCGTATACCGAAACGTAGAGGCGATCTTTGGGGAGTTTATATATGGTGGTGAGTAGTTCCCATGCCCATGTAATGGCTTCTTTTTTGAAATAATCGCCAAATGACCAGTTTCCTAGCATTTCGAACATGGTATGGTGATAGGTGTCGAAGCCGACATCTTCCAAGTCGTTATGTTTACCCGACACCCTAAGGCATTTTTGAGTATCGGCGATCCGTCGGGCCGGTGGGGTCCCGTTTCCTAAGAAAAAGTCTTTGAACTGCGCCATACCCGAATTGTTAAACATGAGGGTAGGATCATTTTTGGCCACCAAAGGGGCCGAGGGTACGATAAGGTGCTCTTTGCTCTTAAAGAAATCTAAATAGGCCTGACGTATTTGTTGCGAATTCATGCGAATTGTTTACGATTGGATTTGCCTTAATGGAACGAAGTCCCAAAAAAATATAACAACATAAAATTGCCGCAAAGGTAGTAAAAATTGATCGTATTGGATTTGGTAATTTGTTCTGAGCCTTTTTGCTCCTCAAAAAGAGAGGGCTTATGTTTTTTTTGAAAAGCACTAAACCAGTCACTATTAGTCGGTCCGGCGCGATGTACCCGGGTTAATGGCGGTTTCGATGACCATATTCTCTAAGATGGGGAGTATAAAAATTAATACCCTCTCTTTACTATTTTATAGTTGTCTGGCTCAAAGACCAGTCCTACATTCATCTCCATGTAGATGTAGCATTATTAAAGAAAAACTTCCTAATGTGATAGAAATGAAACCTTATTCCGAGTATACGGCGGAGGAGCTTGCAATGGAAAAGCTGTTCATCAGGTGGATCCGATTCCCGGACGACCCGTCTATCAATGCTTTTTGGGAGGGGTGGCAGCGTAAAAACCCAGATATGCAGGCCACGATACATACGGCGCGTAGCTTGGTGCTGAGGGCCGCCGATCCTAGGATTGACTCAATCTCTCAACAAGATGCCCATACCCTTTGGGGTAGAATAAAGAGTACTTTAGAGAATAGGACGGAACGGGAAAGCGCCCAGCCCAGCCATATTGTACCTTCCTCTCGAATAGGCTGGGAGGGAATATTAATTGCCATTGTACTGGCTATCTTATTCTTAATACTTACCTATACATTATTTGTATAAAAAAACTCGTAGGCCTACAGGAATTGACATACGTTTGGGCATTATCGAGGATCGCCTCCATCTCTCTAGTATGGCTCAAAGGGCATCTGGCGTAGACCTATTGGGCTTGGTTAGGCAACATTTTTGACTTCTATCTGTAAAACCGAAATCATGTACCAGTTTATATTTTGTTTGATCATTAGTACAGGCATTTGTCTAGGTCAGGGCGTAGATGTCGATAAGCAGCACCCCTCGGTACCGGTGGTAATAGGAATGGGGGCCACCCATGCGGAGTTAGAAAAAGTAAGGTCCCAAGTCCAGGCCGATTTGATAGCCGAAGCAGTAGACCTACCACAGGCGACGGCGCTATTGAAGGCCTTGCGGCCCGATGGAACCTGGCCCGATATCGACTATGCCGATCTTTCAAGAACAGGTTTCGACCATAGCCGTCACCTGGACCATATGCTGACCTTGGCCAGGGCCTATCGCCAAGGGGCAACGGTCAACAAGAAAAAACTGAAAAAGGCTGTATTGAAATCTTTAGATTTTTGGCTTGCCAACGATTTTATTTGTGAAAATTGGTGGTGGAATGAAATGGGTACTCCGGGTCGAATGATAGACCTGCTGTTGATGATGGATGAGGACTTGAGTCCGAAACAATCTGAAAAAGGGATGTATATAGCAGGACGGGCCAATATGGCGGCGTTTGGAGCCCGACCGGGCGGTGATTTGCTCCAAATAGCAGCCATGAGAGCCAAACAAGCCCTCTACTACCGAAACGAAGAAGAATTTGGAAATATCATGGGCCTGATGGGACGGGAGATCACCGTCTCTACGGGCCGAGGGTTACAGGCCGATATGAGTTTTCAGCATAGGACCGACCGCGTCATCTCTACCCTCGCTTATGGGGTTGGCTTTGCTAAATCCTACAGCTATTGGGCGGCCAAAACCGCCGGCACTTCCTTTCAGCTACCAGAAAAAGCAACCCAATTGGTGGTCGATTATTTTTTAGATGGGATCTGTCAATCCATGGTGTATGGGAAATATCCCGACCCAGGTGCGCTGAATCGAGAAATAACCAGGGCTTGGGCCCTGAGTCGGGTAGGGGACGACATGGCCGGAAATTTAATAAAAGCAAGCCCCTACCGGAACGCAGAACTGCAGGTTATTGTCCAAAGTAGGAGGGAAGAACCTGTCGTTTTTGAACCCAAGGATGCCTATTTTTGGCATTCACATTATTACTCCCATCAACGGAGCAATTATTTTACGTCTGTACGGATCCATTCCGATAGGGCCAGTAATATAGAGCAACCTCATAATGATGAGGGAATACTTAACCATCATTTGGGCGATGGGAGTAACTTTATTTCGGTGCAAGGGACAGAGTATAGCGAAATATTTCCGGTATGGGACTGGCAAAAGGTGCCCGGCACTACGGTCGTTCAAAAGCCTGAGCTACCACATTGGAAAGAAATAGCTAAAAGAGGAAAGCGGGAATTTGCCGGAGGCCTTACCGACGGTCGCTATGGTGTAGTGGTCTTCGATTTTGAAAGTGTTCATGATCCCTTAAAAGCTAAAAAATCGTGGTTCTTTTTCGATAAAGAATATATGTGCCTAGGCACGAGCATTACTTCCACTTCGAGCTTTCCGGTGGCTACAACCCTAAACCAATCCTTACTAAAGGGACCTGTGCGTGTAAAAGGGCGATTTAGTAAGGATAGTTTGCTGCGCCAAGGAATTCATGATTTGACGGAGGTGGAAGGTGTATGGCACGACCGGGTTGGTTATATTTTTCCCGTTCCTAGGTCGGTGCAACTTAAAAATACCTCCACTACAGGTAATTGGCGGAGAATCAACCACCAACTTCGGTATGATCGTTCAACTGTCAAAATGGATGTTTTTTCTCTATGGCTAGACCATGGCATTCAGCCCAGCGATGAAGGGTATGAATATGTGGTGGTTCCGGATGTGGATGAAGCAGCGTGGAGCGTATACGAGGCGGAGCCGGTGTTAGAAACGGTCCATAACGATGGGGAGCTTCAGGCAGTATGGCACAAAAAGCTTCAATTATTACAAGCCATCTTTTATACTCCCGGCGAATTGAAGCATCATGATCTGGAGATTAGGGTAGAAAAACCCTGCTTACTCATGCTTCAGCTGCAAGGGAAAGACATTACCTCTATCACTGTGGCCGATCCAACCACGCAATTAGAGTCGATTCAAATAGCCTTGAATGGTTCATATCAAGTGGCCGACCCTCAGGTGGAAGTTCGATGGGACCCTATTATTCGTTCGAGTATCTTGTCGGTATCCCTTCCTGAAGGAGCCCATGCTGGCTCCAGCCTAACGGTCGATCTAGGCCGTTAATTATTCCAATAGCCTACAGATATTGACTCCCCAGGAGCCCTATCGTAAGGGGCACCCAATTATTTCTTGTCTTCCCTTAAAAAATTATTGGTCAAATTTTTTCCTAAAAAGAATGTTAAATAGCAGATTAAGGGGAATTTAGAGTGGTTTTCATGGATTTGAACGGATTTAGTATATTAGACTATATTAAGAAAAAAATTAAAAATAGGTAGGGTGTTTTATTTTTTATTCGTCATAATGGTACTTAAATACTTTTAAATTTAACCATATCGACAAATGAAGAGAGGCTTTACAAAAATAAGGATGATCTTATTGGGGGGAGTTTTTACATTCAGTCTGGGTGTTCCGAGCTTTGTCCATGCATCATCCTTCGAAAAGAGTGGAATTGCATCTGTTTCTGAAATATCGTCGGAAAAGACGGTGAATGGGACCGTTGTAAGCGTGGAAGATGGCACTCCTATTCCTGGAGTTAGTGTAATGATTAAGAATACGAGTACCGGTACCATTACCGATGTTGACGGAAAATACACTTTAAATGTCAATGATGAGAATGCAATACTGGTATTTTCGTCGGTGGGGTTTATGACCCAAGAAGTTACCGTAGGCAATAAAAGCAATGTGAGTATTAAACTAGCTATTGACCAGAAAACGCTTGGTGAAGTAGTGGTAGTAGGGTATGGTACTCAGAAGAAAAGCCAGTTGACTGGTGCTATATCGTCGGTAGGCGCTAAGGAGATCGGCGAGCTGCCCGTAACCAATGCCCGCCAAGCCTTGCAAGGAAGAGCGGCAGGGGTGGATGTGAACCAGGCAGGTAGTAAGCCAGGGTCAGCGCCTCAAATTCGTATTCGTGGACGTCGTTCTTTCAATGCCAGCAACGACCCACTTTATGTGGTCGATGGAATTCCATTGGCGGGTGGTATCGACGATATCAACCCCAATGATATTGCCTCCATGGAAGTTTTGAAAGATGCGTCCTCTACCGCTATCTATGGTTCCAGAGGAGCCAACGGGGTAGTTATTATATCTACAAAAAGAGGTAAAGTAGGGGAGACCATCGTGAGCGTAGATACCTATGCTGGGGTTAGTAAATCCTTAGGAAGGATCGATGTGATGAACGGAGCAGAGTTTGCCGAATACAAGCGGGAGTCGCGCCGTACGGGGGGGCATTATCCTGCCGGGCCAGCGACCGATGCGGCCGATGCGGCTATCTTTGAGCCCGTTGAGCTAGAGTCTATTCGGTTGGGTAGAAGTACCGATTATCCAGCGGCATTGCTCCGGACAGGGGTCATTCAAAGTCACCAGGTAGCGGTTTCGGGTGGTAGCGAGAAGACTATATTTAATATTTCTGCCAATTTCTTTAAAGACAAAGGGGTCGTTAAAAATCAGGATTTTAACAGAAATACCTTCCGGATCAATTTAGACCATAAAATTAACAACCGGGTTCGGATCGGAACATCTACCTTGGGTGTGTATAGTATTCGTAATGGTGAGGAATTCAACCCACTTGGAGGAGCTTTGGCAGAAAACCCGTTGGGTAAGCCTTACGACGATGAGGGCAATTTGATTTTCTTGCCTACTCAGGATGGCCTTCGTACCAACCCGCTAGCAGAGATAGTTCCTGGGGCCGTTATTAATGAAAGGAAAACTTACCGGATATTTAATAGCTTGTATGCCGAAGTAGATATCCTTAAGGGACTGAAATATAGGTTTAACTTTGGTCCCGACTTCGAGATCGATCGGTATGGACGCTTCTTTGGTAGCCAGACCAATGCACGACGTGGTGCTCCTGCGGCTGGTAACACCGAGAACAAGTTTCACTTCAACTACACGGTCGAAAATATCTTGACTTATTCGAAGCAATTTAACTCGACTCATAACCTGAACGTGACCTTGCTACAATCCTATCAGAAAGATACTGAGGAGAGAGCAGGAATAGGTGTGAATGGAATACCTGCCGAATCTCAACAGTTTTACAACTTAGGGAGTGCCAGCCAGGTAACAGGCGTAGGGACTTCTCTAGAAGAATGGGCACTGCTATCTTATATGGCCAGGATCAATTACGATTTCAAGGAGAAATACCTGCTTACTGCGACGCTTCGTGCGGATGGATCATCGGTGTTTGGTGCCAATAACAAGTTTGGCTACTTCCCATCCTTGGCTTTAGGTTGGAACATATCGTCGGAAGACTTTTTGCGTGACGTTCGCTTCCTCGACATGTTGAAATTAAGACTTAGCTACGGGTCTACGGGTAATCAGGCCATCGATCCTTATCAAACGCAGCCATTGCTGGGTCGTACCTCTTATGCTTGGGACAATTCAGCCGCCTTTGGCTACCGTCCTGGTACCATCGGAAATCCTGACCTTCGCTGGGAGACGTCTTCTACTGCCAATGCTGGATTGGACTTTAGTTTCCTGAATGGCCGTATCTCTGGTGCGATTGAGTACTATATCACCAGAACCTCCGACTTGTTGGCCCCACAGCCCTTGCCTAACTCTACCGGCTTTGGCGGGTTCACCACCAATATTGGTGAAACCGAGAACCGTGGGATAGAGCTTTCGTTGTCGACAATTAACGTAGATAAGGGCGACTTCCGCTGGAGTACCGATATCATGTTTACCAAGAATAACGAACGTATCATTTCCTTGGCCAATGGTAAGGTGGATGATGTAGCCGCCGGACGTTTTATTGGTGAGCCCCTGTCTGTGATTTTTGACTACCGTAAAATTGGTATCTGGCAAAGCGATGAGGAAGACCTGGCCACCCAGTATCAGAGTAAAGTGGGTGAAATCAAAATTGAAGATGTCAATAATGATGGAATCATTAATGCCGACGATCGTCAGATCCTAGGTTCTGCAGTGCCGAATTTCGTGGCTGGTGTTACCAATCGCCTTTCTTTTAAAGGAATTGATCTCTCGTTTTTCCTTTATGCTCGTGCCGGACAGCAAATTATCAGTAGCTTCCACCAAGGAAACAACTCTTTGGCCGGACGATACAATAACTTGGACATCGACTATTGGACGCCAGATAATCCTACCAATGAGTTCCCGCGTCCAAATGAAAACCAGGAGTCACCTCGGTATAGCTCTACATTACGCTATTTTGACGGTTCCTTCTTGAAAATCAGGAATATTAACATCGGGTACAATGTGCCGGTGTCCCTTGCCGAGAAGCTTAAGATGAAAAGCCTAAGAGTGTTTTCGAGCATTCAACAGCCCAAAATCTGGTCGAAATACCGTTCCCAATACAAAGGGATAGATCCAGAAGTGGAGCTTGACAATGGGGCGAGTAACACGACTCAGGGAATTGGTTCGGATCTATCGCCGGCAACGACCGTGATTACCTTTGGATTAAATGCTAAATTTTAATTGGTCTGGGACATTAGAAAATATAGAATATTATGAATATAAATTTTAGAAGGAATCAATTTCGATTCTTAAAAATAGGAATACTAAGCGCGGTGCTAATGTTTGGGCAGTCCTGTAGCGTAAGCGTATTGGATGAAGAAGTAGTATCTGGAATTGGTAACAATTATTTGAATACGCCGACCGGCTTCAATGACGGGGTCAATGCGGTTTATTCGACTTTACGCGACTGGTACGGAACCGAAAGAGGGAATAACTTTACCATCTTCGGAACGGATACTTATCAAAATGGAGCAGATGGTAGCCATAAATTTATCAATACTTACGATGGAGGTTTCGATGCGCGCTCTGCTCATGCCCGTGAAGTTTGGGACCTGCTTTATCAGGGTATCAACGCTGCCAATGCCGTTATAGAACGTTCGGTTGCCGTGGAAGGTTTATCTGAGAGCGTAAGAAAACAGCGTGTAGCAGAAGTAAAGGTACTACGTGCCCACTACTACTTCATTTTGACGCAAACTTACGGCGGGGTGGACCTTCGGCTTACCGAGACCGTTGCCCCTACTAAGGCAGCGACTAGAGCCTCTATTGCGGAAATGTATGCCGCCATTACTAAGGATATCGAAGAGGCCATCCCCGACTTGGAGGATAAGGCCCGCTCGTCGGACTATGGACGTGTAACAAAGGCAGTGGCCGAGAATATGCTATCGATCATATATCTTACAAAAGCTACTTCTGAAGCCAAGGCAGCCGACGACTACTCGAAAGCCGAAACTTTGGCCAAAAACGTAATCAATAATTACGGAATTAAGCTGGTGTCGGATTTTGCCCAGGTACACCAACAAGGGAATGAGAAAAACGATGAGGTTATCTTTAGTGTGCAATACACGGGCGATCCCCTCACCAACGGAGGTGGTAACAACTCCCATGTGTTTTTCTTGATGGAGTACGATGTACTTCCAGGTATGCAGCGCGATGTTGTGAATGGTCGTCCATTTAAGCGGTACCGACCTACCGAATTCACCTTGAACGAAGTGTTTGTGAATCGCCAGGTGGATAGCCGGTACTATAAAACCTTTAAGGATGTTTATTATTCTAACAAACCCGGGGTTTTTAATACGACTTTCGATAAGTCGAAAGCTCAAGTAACCTTTGCCTTAGGTGATACGGCCATATTCGATCCAGGCTATGAAATGTCCCCTGCAGAAATGGCCAAAAAGCCTTATCAAGTGTTGGTGCCGAGTGCCTATTCGGAAAGGGTATTTCCCGCCTTGCGTAAGCATATCGATGGGGCTCGTGCCGACCGTACGCAGTTCGAAGGAACCAGAGACTATATCGTGTACAGGCTAGCAGAAACTTATTTGGTGTTAGCCGAGGCGCAGTTAAAGCAGGGTAAAACTGCAGAGGCTACCCAGAACGTCAACATAGTCCGTCGTCGTGCGGCATGGCCCGGAAAGGTGGATCAAATGGAGATTACTGCTGCCGATATGACCATGGATTTTCTTATCAAGGAGAGAGAAAGAGAGTTATTAGGGGAGCAGAAAAGATGGTTTGACTTAAAACGTTGGGGGCTTTTGGTAGAAAGGGTTAAGAAGTATAACCCACAAGCCGCTCCTAATATCCAGGATTTCCATGTGCTGCGTCCGATCCCTCAAAATCAGATCGACCGGGTAGAAGGTGGAGCCTCGGCATTCCCACAGAATACTGGTTATTAGCATTATAAATTAACGGCAAGAAAAAGTCCATCGAAGCATCGATGGACTTTTTCTTATAATTCAAGGGGAGCTAATTGGCCTTTTGGACGGGTCAAATCGTCCATAGGGAAGATTTCCGGCTACTCAGCAAGTAGGTGGTGGGCACGAAAAGGCCAGGTGGCTGAGTTGATACGGCGTTAGGTGCTTATTGGCTAAGTAATATAGGACTCAACTGAGCGGGTTTGGTCCTAAGGCTTTTCTTTAACTTGAAACATATTTTTTTTGTTCTATTTCATTTTAAAATTTAATTAAAAAATGCTTAGCCTTTATCCATTTTGTAAGGGTATACCTGTATAGATTTCGTTATAGGGTTGAGGCTTCACTATGAGCTGATTTTTTTTGACATTATTTTAATTATAATCTAACAAATCGTCGGAATGAAAATAAAAGTTGTTGCATTGTCCTTGCTTGTAATATTGGGAGCCAATATTACCATTCAGGCACAGGGTACTGAAAAAGGATGGCAATCCTTGTTTAACGGGAAAGATCTGACAGGTTGGAAGCAGTTGAACGGCAAGGCCAAGTATGAAGTAGTAGATGGGACCATCGTGGGCACGTCGGTGATGGACACTCCCAATTCTTTTTTGACGACAGAAAAGGACTATGGCGACTTTATTTTTGAGTGCGATGTAATGGTAGACAATAAGCTGAACTCAGGAATTCAGTTTAGAAGCCTTTCTAAAGCCGATTATAATAATGGTCGGGTACATGGTTATCAAATGGAAATAGACCCGTCGGATCGTGGCTGGGCAGGTGGTATTTACGATGAGGCACGCAGAGGATGGTTGTATCCCGGCGATCTTAACCCTGAGGGAAAGAAGGCATTTCGTAGGAACCAATGGAATAAATATAGGATAGAGGCGATAGGGCCGGATATCCGCACCTTTGTAAATGGTATTCCTGTAGCTCATATCGTAGACGACCTTACGCTAAAAGGATTCATATGCCTACAGGTACATGGGATAGGCAAGGACCAGGAGCGCGCTGGTACTCAGGTGAAATGGAAGAATATCCGTATTAAGACTACTAACCTTACACCTAGTCCGCTTACCAACAACCGTATCGAAAACTTTTTGGTTAACGACCTTTCTATAGCGGAGAAAAACCTGGGTTGGACCTCCTTATTCGATGGCAAGTCGATGGATCAGTGGACGGGTTATAACAGCAGCAGCATTCCGGCCAATCGGTGGAAGGTGGAGGATGGAACGATCACCATCATGAAATCGAAAGAAGGGGAGCCCGGAGGCGACTTGGCTACTAAAGTGAAATTTGGACCCGTGTTCGAATTCCAATTCGAGTTTAAACTTACCGAAGGTGCGAATAGTGGTATCAAATATTTTGTGCCAGACGCCACCAATCCCGAATCTCACGGCGCTCTTGGCCTGGAATATCAGATTTTGGACGATAAAGTACATCCAGATGCCAAGATGGGTGTGGTAGGTAACCGTACTCTGGCTTCCTTGTACGATCTTATTCCTGCTGAGAAACCCAATAACTCTATTCATAAAATTGGAGAATGGAACAAAGGGCGAATCGTGGCCCATGCCGATGGTACGGTTCAGCATTTTCTGAATGGACAGCTGGTAGTAGCCTATGAGCGTGGCTCGGCCATTTATAAAGCTTTGGTGGCACGTTCCAAATATGCTAAACACGAAGGCTTCGGTTTGGCAAAGGAAGGATATCTTGTATTGCAAGATCATCATGATTTGGTTCACTACCGCAATTTGAAAGTAAAAGCAGCAAACTAGTATTAGGTTATTATTGACTGAATAAAGTATAACTAATTTAATGATTGATTATGTCGAACAGAAGAGATTTTATAAAGAACGCCGCTTTGGCTACCGCTGGTGTGGCTTTAGGCTCCAATGCCTTTAGTGCTTCTAGTTACCGTCGTATTTTGGGAGCTAATGACCGAGTACGGGTCGGAATCATTGGTTTCTCCGATCGTTTCCGGAGCTCTTTGGCTCCTAGCTTTGGTGGGCATGCCAAAAAAATGAACTTTGAGTTTATGGGTGTTTCCGATATTTGGAGCCGCAGAAGGGAAGAAGCGGCTGCTTATATGAAAGGAAAAGACTATGCCGCTAAGGACTTCGTTCAGGCCAAAAATAATGATGAACTGCTCGGCAGGAAGGATGTAGATGCGGTTATTATTAGTACTGCCGATTTTCAACATGCCTTAATGTGTGCTGAAGCCGTTCGTTCTGGTCGTGATGTATATGTCGAAAAGCCCTTCGCGGAGTCTCTTGCCGATGGTAAGGCGGCTATTGCGGCTGTGGAAGCCTCCAAGCAGATCGTGCAGGTGGGCTCACAACGCAGAAGTGCTCCCAACTACCATGCAGCAAATGAATTTATTAACTCTGGAAAGTTTGGCGATATCACAACCGTCGAAATGACCTGGAACGTCAACCAACCTGGTCGTTGGAGACGCCCCGAGTTGGTTTCTCAGATACGTAAAGAAGATACTGACTGGGACCGTTTCTTGATGAATCGCCCGAAGGTGGCATGGAATCCACGTTATTATCTGGAATATCGCTTGTTCTACCCCTATTCGTCGGGTATTCCTGGACAGTGGATGGCCCACCAAATTGATACCGTACACTGGTTCTCAGGACTAGACGCACCTCGTAGTGTGGTGGCCAATGGGGGGGTATATACCTGGAAAGATGGACGTACCAATGCCGATACGTTTACAGCTGCATTCGATTATGGTCCTTTCGATCAGCAAGACAAGGGCTTTCAGGTTATTTATTCGTCTCGCTTCAATAATTCGGCAGGGGGAGTAAAAGAGTACTATTACTCTAATGCCGGGATGATCAATCTGGATACCAACGAAATTACCCCAGAGGGTGGCTTAAGAGCCAAAGAAGCAGGAGCCATGAATATGAAGGAGAATTTACTCCCGAAAATGTCCTTGTCCGAATCAGCGAAAATTGAAACGGATGCCAATACAGGTTCCGATCCGATGACTTCTTTGCATATGCTCAACTGGATGGAGTGTATCCGTAGCCGTAAGGAAACCAACGCTCCAGCAAGAGTAGGATTTAACCACTCCGTGGCGAATATTATGGCTACCACTGCCCTGCATACAGGCAAGAAGGTAACTTGGGATCCTAAGAAAAAGGAGATTATAGCGAGTTAATAGCTAAATATATCGTTGAATTTACGGCAAGCGCTTAAGAGTAAGTGCTTGCCGTATTCGTAATAGTGGCTACCAGGAGTCGAAAGCCATAATAGCTGCATATACAGGTTATTCATGTAAAAATATATCTATTGTGAAAATAGCAACCAACAAATTTATTTTGGGTTCTTTATCCCTCCTTTGCGCCGCTGGAACTTCCTTTGCGCAAAAAGTAACGTTTAATAAAAAGGATTCAGAGAAAAAGGTGGAGGTCATGATCGACGGAAAGGTTTTTACCAACTACTTTTATCCAGGAGAGGATAAGTTAAAAAAGGCGGTGCTGTATCCAGTATACAGTCCGCAAGGTACCTTGGTCACCAGAGGATGGCCGCTGGACCCAAGGCCGGGAGAAAGAGTGGATCATCCGCACCACGTAGGTGTATGGTTGAACTATGAAGATGTGAATGGGAATGACTATTGGAACAATTCCGACGCGGTAGACCATGCCAAAAGGGCCTATGGCACCATTATTCATACCGGAATCACGTCCATGAAAAGTAAGAAAGGTAAGGGCGAGCTGGTCGTTACTGCCGACTGGGTCGATAAAAATGGAAAACTTACCTTAAAAGAAGTTACTACCTACACCTTTAGTGGGAAGGGTAATAAGAGGGTGATGGACCGTGCTACCACACTAACCGCCGTTAATGGCGATGTGGCCATGCCCGATATTAAAGATGGGATGTTTGCGATACGCGTGGCTCGTGAGCTAGAGCTCCCCTCCAAAAAGCCTGAGATTTTTACAGATGCTTCCGGCATTGCTACGAAGGTTCCTAGCCTTAATAACGAAGGAATTACCGGAAATTATCGGAATAGCAATGGGGTAGAGGGTGAAGACGTATGGGGCAAAAGAGCCGTGTGGTGTAATTTGACAGGTGAAATAAAATCTGAGCCTATTAGCGTAGCGATTATAGACCATCCTAAAAATGTGGGATATCCTGCCTATTTTCATGCAAGAGGATACGGCCTATTCGCCATCAACCCCTTAGGACAAAAGGCCTTTAGTGATGGGAAAGAGGTGCTGAATTTTGTACTTAAAAATGGCTCATCCACTACCTTTAGGTATCGGATGGTGGTAGCTTCGGAACATCTTTCCGATGCCGCTCTGAATGCGGAAGCCACCAAGTTCGCTGGCACCAAATAAAGCTTCTATTTGTGGATGAATGATACGGGCAGTGTGACCATCGCAGAGGTGGCACCTGCCCGTTTTTATGTTTGGGTTCAGTAGTATCTCTGGGCTTGCCGGGGATCGCCATTCTAGTTTCGAGCCCTAATCTTCCCAAGGTAGAATAATTCTTTCTCTTCACTATATCATGGTGGAAATTCCATTGCTTCCTTTAATTTTGTCGGAATAGCTAGCTGTTTTAGCCTTAGTTATCTTCTTTCAACGAGCCTACTTTACAATGACCCAGTACATCGCCATCTTAAGAGGTATTAATGTTAGTGGTAAGAATATTATAAAAATGGACGAACTAAAGCGTCTGTTTTTATCGATGGGCTATAGGGATGTTCAAACTTATATTCAAAGTGGCAATGTGGTTTTTGGTGCAGAAGAAGGTGATACTAGCCAGCTCGAAACAAGAATCATGAAGGGAATAGCCGAAGGCTTTGGGATGGAAGTACCAGTGATAGTCGTGTCGGCCAGTGGGTTACGACAGATTGCGGCTGGGAATACATATCTGAATCAAGAACCAGTCGAAATTGAGAAACTCTATGTGACTTTTCTTGCAAGAACACCCGATGGCGTCCTGTCCGACTCTTTGGCGCTACCAAGTGGCTGCACGGATCATTTTGAGCTGGCCCAGCATTGTATTTATTTAAAGGTGCTCGGGGGCTATGGAAAAACAAAGCTGAATAATAACTATTTTGAAAAAAAATTAAACGTAAAGGCCACCACTAGAAACTGGAAAACGGTGCTTAAGCTCGTGGAAATGGCCAAGGATACCGAATAACTTTCAATTATATATACCTAACTTATGAACCAGTCCTCACGTCGGAAGTTTTTGCAAAAGGCAAGCTTGGCCTCTCTTGCCGTAGCCTCTCCCGAAGTTTTAGCGCCCGATAAAAACAAGGAGCTTTTTATTCATCATGTATTGTTTTATTTGAAGGATAAAAATAATGCCCAAGATGCAGCCAAACTGCTGGAAGGCCTCCACAAATTGGCGAAGGTAAAGACCATCCAATATGTGCATATTGGCACTCCAGCTTCTACGAGTCGTCCCGTAATCGTAAAAGATTATTCTTTCTCGTGGATGTGTTTCTTTAAAAATATCATAGAACAAGAGTTATATCAATCGGACCCTATTCATTTAAAATTTGTAGAAGACTACAGCCATTTATGGGAGAAAGTAGTCATATACGATTCTGTTGGGCCCAAAAAGGTGTCTTAAAATAGCCAGCACCTATCTCAGTCTGGTTTTCGAATATACCAGACTGAGATAAGCTATAAAGGTTCGGAAAACGGCTGAAACATTTTTTTATCTTATTCCTCAGTCGACTTTTCGGGTGGTTTCTCATTATACCCCTTCTTATTATTCTGGTTGTCTTTTTCGGCCTTTTCTGCGGCTTCCTTTAGGTTTTTACGTAGCGGCATATCCGTGTCGTCTTCATGCTTTTCGGAATTGGACCGGTTCATAGTCGTCGGTTTGCCACCTTCTACATGCTTATCTTTTTTGTTGGATTGCATATTTTCTACTGTTTTGTGCTAGTGAAGGCCTCACAATAAATATGCCAAGGGAACCTGCAGGGGGGTACCAGGCGAGGCCGTAGTTGAACTCTTTTGTCACTGAAGCGGGGTGGTTGGTATATTAGCCAAAAGTGGAACGTATTAAGAAATTGTGAAGTGCTTTTTTTTGCTTGAATATTTGTCTGCTCTGCCGTTATTATTACTAACTTGAGGCATGTTCCATGTTAAAAACCAAATGTAATGACTAAGAAAATATTAATGCTTGCCGGAGATTATGTGGAGGATTATGAGGCTATGGTGCCTTTTCAGGCCCTATTATCGGTGGGTTTTGAGGTAGATGCCTGTGCCCCAGACCGCAAGAGTGGTGATACCGTCCCCACGGCCGTTCATGACTTTGTAGGCGACCAAACCTACCGAGAGACTCCAGGGCATCAATTTGCTATTAATATCGACTTCGATAAGGTCAATCCTGAAGATTATGACGGTTTGTACGTATGTGGAGGTCGTGCCCCAGAATACATCCGGCTTAACAAACGCATCATCGAAATCACCCAACACTTCTTTGAAACTAATAAGCCAGTAGCGGCCATCTGCCATGGTATTCAAATATTAACGACTGCCAGAGTACTGGAAGGTCGGACGCTTACGGCTTATGTGGCGGTAGGGCCCGATATCGAATTGGCTGGTGGTACCTGGAAAAACATCCCGGCCGATCAGGCCATTGTGGATGGCAATTTGGTAACCTCTCCGGCTTGGCCCGGTCACCCGGCTATCTTAAAGGAATTTTATAAATTACTTGGGGTAGAAATTTCCGGATTATAGATGCAGTTAAACGGCTTAGGAATTCAAAATTCTAAGCCGTTTTTGTTTTTAGGGTCCAGGCAAGCTTTTTGTAAGTAGTTCCTAGTAGTTGTTTTTGCCAAAAATTTTGAACATATTAGACTGTATCGCGAAGGGTACTGTATAGGTATTTTTAATTTCGGCAATGATCCCCCAGCCATCAGCTAGCTATACGTTATAGGGGAAAGTCGGACCGCCGATGGCCGACAGTAGTACGAACCCGTCTTGATGACGACGGATTGGAAGCCAATTTAGTTTGTTGTGTTCAGGATTCATGCCCCTTACGACTATCTATTTCAAATAGGAGAGGGGGGGCACCTACAACTTTAAACACTACGACCATGGAAACAATAGAAACAAGGACGGCGCTTTTGGTAGGGGCTACGGGATTAATAGGTGGCCAACTGCTTACGCGACTTCTCCAGTCGCCCTATTACCAGCAAGTTAGGGTGCTTACCCGGAAAAGTTTGGGGATTACCCACGATAAGCTTATAGAAGTATTATATGATTTTGAGCAACCCGATCCCCAAAAGATTCAGGGACAAGACGTATTCTGTTGCTTAGGGACGACCATCAAGAAGGCGGGTTCGAAGCCAGCTTTTAAGCGGGTAGACTTGGAGTATCCCTTACAGATAGCCCGCTTATCGAAGGCCAACGGAGCTCGAAAATTCTTAATTGTTACGGCCATGGGCGCCGACATTGGTTCTTCTATCTTCTATAATCAGGTGAAGGGAGAAGTGGAGCGAAAGTTGGCGGACTTGAATTTTGACAGCCTGCATATATTAAGGCCCTCTTTATTATTGGGCGATCGCGAAGAGAAACGAATAGGGGAGCAGATCAGTACGGTTTTTGCAAGGATGCTCAACCCATTTTTGTTTGGTCCCTTGCGTAAGTATAGGGCCATAGACTCGGATCGGGTTGCGGCGGCATTATTTGCATTTGCCAAACAAGAGGATAAGGGTAAGTATATTCATTTGTCCGACGAACTTATGAAGTACCACTAGCCTACACCAATAAAAAGCATCGCCCGCTGGTGTTCAGCGTGGATATCCTCCACGTTCCTACCTGCGGGCTCTTTCTTTGGCAGGGTTGTCGAGCGATGGAGTAGCCCCTGAGTTTCGTTATCGTTGTTTACCCTTTGTGCTTCGATTCCAATAGTAAAAGCATTACTTATACCTGAATGGAAACGATGATCCTTCCTAGGCTAGATTCCGGTGTGGGATTTAAAGAAATTACGGGCCATTATGGCATACTCCAGTGGGTTAGCGGTAGCTGGGTCTTGTTCGGCTTCCAGCACGATCCAACCACTATAATTGCTATTGCGAATTATAGTAAATATCCCTTCGAAGTCAATACAGCCATCGGGATCACCGGGCACGGTAAATACGCCATTTTTAACTGCTTTCAAAAAGCTCCATCTTTCTTGATGCACCTTGTTTAAAACCCCTTGTCTAATATCTTTTAGATGAATATGGGCCGTGCGATGAATATATTTCTGTAAGGCAGCTACAGGATCTTCTCCAGCAAAATAGAAATGTCCACAATCGTAGTTGAGGAATACCAGTTCAGGATCGGTTTCTTCAAGGAGTCGGTCGGTTTCCTGGATAGTCTGGATACAGGTGCCCATATGATGGTGAAAGGCGAGCTTTATGCCTCTTTCCCGAGCCAAGGAACCCAGGGTATTAAGCCCTGAAGCGAACCGCTTCCACTCCAGGTCGGACTTCAGGTGTCCTTTTCCTTCAAAAATTGGAACATCCCATTGGCCCTGGCAACTATTGCCTGTTTCGCCTCCACCAATCACCTTGGAACCCATTGTTTCTAGGAAATCGATCAGCTTTTTAAAGGTCCGGATGTTTTCATCGAGCGGCCGGGTAGTCAGCTCATAGCTATTCCACTGATTGCATATCTGTAGTCCTCGTAAATGGAGGGCCTTTTTTAGGACATCGGGATCTTTTGGGAACTTGTTCCCCACCTCGCAACCTGTAAATCCTGCCAGGGCCATTTCACTAACACACTGCTCAAAAGTATTCTCACCGCCCAATTCGGGCATGTCATCGTTGGTCCAATTGATTGGCGCTATGCCCAATTGTATGTTTTTGAAGTTCATGGTTTTAAGCAGTTAAAGGAATGTTCTCTGTGTTTTTTTGTTTTCCTGATAGCTTTTATAGGCAGCCTGGGTAGCAGCTGAGGTCGATACCTCCGCCACAGGAACCTCCCACCAGGCATGGTATCCTTTGACGGTTCTATATAGGTTGGTTTCGATGTAGATCAGGGTGGTTCGAGGGTTGAGTTTAGCTTGTACCAGGGCCTGGTCCAACGAATCTTTATCGGTAGTCCTGATCACCATGGCACCCAGACTTTCCGCGTTTTGAGCCAAATCGACCGGGAGGAAATCGCCTGAAAGTTGTCCTGTATCTCCTTCTCTAAATTGGTAACGTGTACCGAACCTTTCCCCGCCAATACTCTCTGAGAGGCCACCAATGCTGGCATAACCGTTATTATTTAGCAGCAAGATGGTGAACTTGATTCCTTCCTGGATGGCCGTCACGATTTCATGGTTATTCATCAGATAGCCTCCATCCCCGCAAAGCACATACACCTCCCTACTTGGGTCGGCCATTTTAGCCCCTAAGCCTGCTGCAATCTCGTATCCCATACAGGAATATCCATATTCTAAGTGAAAGTTTTTTGGGTCTGTGGCACGCCATAACTTGTGTAAGTCACCAGGGGCACTTCCAGATGCATTGATCATCACATCCCGATCGTCCATAAAGGTGTTCAGCGCACCTATCACCACCGCCTGGTCGATGGGGGGGACGGAGCCATTCCCTTCCTCATAGATTTTGGTGACTTCCAAGTCCCAAGCCTTGTTGATGTCGCCGATCCTTTTTCTGTAAGCTGATGCAACCTCATAGTCGTTCAGCTGCACGGAAAGTTCTTCCAAAGTCGCTTTGGCGTCTGCGGTAAGTGGCAGGGCGGCATGTTTAAAGGAGTCTAATTCGTTGATATTTATATTAATAAACCGTACTGCTGGATTTTTAAAGATCGATTTCGAGGCCGTCGTGAAATCGCTGTACCGAGTCCCAATTCCTATGACCAGGTCGGCTTCGTTGGCGATTTCGATGGCATATTTGGTGCCGGTAGCTCCGAGCCCACCAATGCTATAAGGTTGGTCGAAACGAACGGCACCTTTGCCGGCAAAGGTTTCACCGACTGGAATGCCCGTTTTGCTGGCAAATTGATGTAGCACTGCACAGGCGTCGCTATAAATGGCCCCACCCCCTGCAATAATGACTGGTTTTTGGGCCATTCTAATCCATTCGGCTGCGGTAATAAGTTGTTTTAGGTCGGGTCGGGGGCGGGCAATTTTCCAAATGCGTTTCTTAAATAAGGCTTCAGGGAAGTCGTACGCCTGTACCTGTACGTCCTGCGGCATGGAGAGGGTTACGGCCCCCATCTCCGCTTGTGAAGTTAGCACCCGCATCACCTCGGGTAAAGAATATATCAGTTGCTCGGGTCTATTGATCCTATCCCAATATTTGGAGACAGGCTTGAAACAATCATTAACTGAAATATCCTGGGTAGATGCACTTTCTAACTGTTGGAGGACGGGGTTTGGCTCCCTGGTGGCGAAGATATCTCCGGGCAATAATAAGACAGGCAGCCTATTAATGGTGGCCAAGGCGGCTCCTGTGAGCATATTGGTGGCACCAGGACCTATGGAACTCGTGCAAACCATGGCACCCAGTCGGTTTTTAACTTTGGCATAGGCTACCGCAGTATGTACCATGGATTGTTCGTTGCGGCATTGAAAATAGCGGAAGTCAGGGTTTTCTTTAAGAGCTTGACCCAATCCAGCGACATTTCCATGACCGAAAATACCGAAACATCCACCGAAATAAGGCGACACAATGTCGTCTCTTTCAAGGTATTGCTGTTTAAGGAATTTGATGGTAGCTTGTGCTACGGTGAGTCTAATGGTCATAAAACAAGAGCGTTTAATATTGGGATAGATCTGTTTATTTGGTTTTCGCGAAAGCAAGTCGATGGATTATCTGAAATCGACGGATCTGCCTGTGCTTCCTAAGCGTTGGAACTTGTCTATCATAAATGATTCATAAGTTTTCATCAGGTTTTTGCCCGGGGTAGTTGGTGCAAATTCCTCGGGTTGATCCCTAAAAAACTCCCGGGTAACCATGGTCCATAGGAGACGCGTGTCGGTAGCGATGTTGACCTTGCAGATACCCAGTGGGATGGCAGCCTGTATTTCATGCTGCTGTACCCCGGTGGAGTCGGTTCTAAGGCATCCACCGGCTGCATTAATTCTTCGTATGACCTCCGGGTTAACGTTGGATCCGCCATGCAACACCAGCGGGAAGCCTGGGAGTCGATTTTGGATTTCTTGTAAGATATCCATCTGTAGTCCTTGTGCTCCCGAAAACTTATAGGCCCCATGGCTGGTTCCTATGGCTATTGCTAGGCTATCGCATCCGGTGGCGCTTACAAACTCAACAGCCTGATCGGGGTCGGTATAAAAAGATTGGGTTTTATCTACGACAAGGTCGTCTTCAACCCCGGTCAATACGCCTAGCTCAGCCTCTACGCTGATTCCAAGGGCATGGGCCTTTTTAACGATTAGTTGAGTCCGGGCGACATTGGTAGGAAAGGGGTCGTGGGAGGCATCGATCATGACGGAACTATACCCCCCGGTTTGCAGGGCATTTAGAATATGCGTTTCGGTGCCATGGTCCATATGGACGGCATAGACGGTATTGGGATAAATTTCGGCGGCCGCCTCAATCATTTTTAAAAGCATAGTAGGATGGGCATACTCTCTTGCAAAGGGGGTTGTTTGCAGGATAAAGGGTGCCTGGGCTTTTTGCGCAGCAGAGAAAAGGGCATGGATTTCTTCCATAAAGAACACATTAACCGCCGCCACTGCATAGCGTCCGTAACAGGTTTCGAATAGCTCTTTTGTTGTTAATAGCATTTCACTACGGCTTTAATTGAACATAGGTAATCCTGCTGCCAATCCATTACCAAAATATAGAATACAGGGCGGTCAGCACACCACAAAGTAGGATGGACCCAACCATAAAGCTTCTCCCCGGGCTGAACATGCTTCGATCAATCTCCAGGCCTTTAGGATTATTCTTTCCATGGGGGTCGAGTAATGTAACGACCACTATAACAGCGGTTAATATCAAAAATATAATGCCCATTCGGTCTAGAAAGGGAATGTTGGGTACTAGCCATTTTCCCGCAGTAGAGAGGGGTATGGTTAGGGTTGCTGCCGTAAGAGCGGCTCTGGAAGTGGTTCGCTTCCAGAACATGCCAAACATAAAAATGGCAAATACACCAGGTGTGATAAAACTGCTATACTCCTGTATAAATTGATATGCCTGCTCTAATACCCTTAGCTGTGGCGCTATGGCCATCCCGATCGCCATGGCGGCCCAGATGGACCATCTTCCAATTTTCACCAATTGTTTTTCGGAGGCCGACGGATTGATATACTGCTTGTAAATATCCAAGGTGAAGATGGTGGCTATACTATTGGCCTTTCCAGCAAGGGAGGCTACAATGGCGGCTGTAAGGGCGGCGAAGGCTACTCCTTTCAGTCCGGCTGGTAGTAGGTTCAATAGTACGGGGTAGGCATGGTCGGGTTTTATAATGCCATCGGGGTCCAGCATTTCTTGTTGAAACATACCGTTTTGATATAAGACGTAAGCGGCTATGCCCGGTAGTACCACAATGATGGGAATCAAAAGTTTCAATACGGCGGCAAAAAGAATACCTTTCCTTGCTGTTTTTAAATTGGCTCCCAGGCTTCTTTGAATGATGTACTGATTACAACCAAAATAAGCCAGGTTATTGATCCACATGGCGCCTATCAGCACGCTTAGGCCCGGAAGATCCTTGTAATAGGGGCTTTCTCGGGGTAAAATCATATGGAAATGGTCGTCGGCTTGTTCCTTCAAGACTCCTAAGGCATTAAATATACCTGGACGGTCAAAATGTTGAGATACCAGATCTAAGGCTAAATAAGTAGTAGCGAGCCCTCCAATGATGAGTACCACCACCTGCACCACATCGGTATAGCCAATCACCTTCATGCCGCCAACGGTGATGAGTATAGCGAATAAGCCTAAGCCAAAAATGGAATAGGTGAAGTCAAACCCGGCTGTGACTTCTAAAGCCAAGGCTCCTAAGTATAAAATGGAGGTAAGGTTTACAAAAACATAGAGCAGTAGCCAAAAAATAGCCATTATTGTGGCTACCGTCGGATTATACCGTTGCCTTAAAAACTGGGGCATGGTATATATCTTATTCTTCAAATACACCGGTAAGATGAATACGGCGACGACAATTAGTGAAGCGGCGGCCATCCATTCATAGGATGAAATGGCCAAGCCTATAGCAAAACCCGACCCGGACATGCCAATAAAGTGCTCTGCGGAAATATTGGAGGCTATAATAGATGCCCCAATGGCCCAAAAGGTTAAGGACCCTTCAGCCAGAAAATAGTCTGTCGAATTTATATTTTTAGGTGCCTTTTTCTTATAGATATAATAGCCATAAGCAGATACACCGATCAGGTAAATAATGAATACGATGTAATCTAAAAATTCTAAACCGGTTTGATCCATGGGGTTTGTTTTTAGTTGGAGGGAGGAGTTACACTTTTTTTAAGTTAGCCTTTGACATCTAATCTGTGATTCAGATAGATGGGATGGATTCGAGTACCTCCTGCATTTTGACAGGTCGATTCTCTGACAAAGATTTCATGGCGGCTATGCCAATGGCTGTTGCCATCAGTCCGTCCTGACAATCTATTGGAGATGGATAATCTTTTGTAATACAAGCTACAAAAGTTTCTAGACAAGTTCGATATGCTTGTTGGTATCTTTCTAAAAAAAAGTGTAATGGAGGTGCTCCATGAATCCCTGTTTCAGCGTAAAATTGGGTATTATGTGGTGTATTATTTTCGGCCTTAGCCATTCCTTTCGATCCAAAAATTTCTAATCTCTGGTCATAGCCATAAACTGCTTTCCGGCTATTATCGATGACTGCCATGGCTCCGTTCTCGAAGGTTAGGACTATAATCGCCGTATCAATGTCTCCGAATTCCTTAATTTCTGGCTGTATCAAAGCGTCTCCTTTGACATAGACTTCCATTACCTCGCTGCCAACGATAAACCGGGCCATATCAAAGTCATGTATGGACATATCCAGGAAAATCCCTCCAGACTTCTTAAGATAGGAAATAGGTGGAGGTGAAGGGTCACGGCTTGTAATACGAAGAATATGAGGCTGACCGACTCTTCCCGACAGGACTGATTCGCGTACCTGGTTAAAGTTTGCATCGAAACGCCGATTGAAACCTAACATCAGTTTCACACCATGAGCCTCTACAACCTTTTGGGTCTGCTGAATTCCTGAAAGGGATATATCTAATGGTTTCTCACAGAAGATATGTTTGTTTTGCTTGGCGGCGGCTATCGTGTATGGCACATGAGAAGAGGTGGGGGAGCAGATGATCACCGCTTCAACATCGGGATGATCAATGACCTCAGAGGCATCGGTGGACAGGTTTTGAACGCCCATGTTCCTGGCGATGTCATGGGTCGAAACCGATAGGTCCGATGCTATTACCACTTCTGTTTCAGGCATGTGGCGACATAAATTGGCCAGGTGGATCTGGCCGATCCGTCCAAGACCAATCACGCCGATTTTTAATTTTTTACACATAGGTTTTATGAAATAGGTCAACGACAAGGTCAACGACAGATAGCTGATTCAATCTAAAATTTCCGACTCCATTCTTTTAGCCATCTTTCAACAACCACTTTGGTCTGTGTAAAGAACTCCACGGCATGCTTGCCCTGTCCATGCAGATCCCCATAGAAGCTATCCTTCCAGCCCGAAAACGGGAATTGGGCCACTGGTGCGGCGACGCCGATATTGATGCCTATGTTTCCAGCTTCGGCCTCATGGCGGAATTTGCGGGCATTGAGGCCGCTGCTGGTAAAGACACAAGCCATATTTCCATATCGATTGCTGTTGATGTAAGCTATTGCTTCATCGGTGGTGTTCATGTGGACGAGGCTTAATACAGGGCCAAAAATTTCTGTCTGTGCTAGTAGCCCATCTAAGGGGATGTCTTCTATCACGGTAGGCATAATGAAGTTTCCACTTTCGTAGCCTTCCACCTGACCCTTTCGGCCATCGACCAGAAGTTTACCACCCTCGTGCAGGCCATGGTCAATCAATTCATTGATTCGTTTTTTGCTGTCTGTTGAAATAACGGGCCCCATTTGCACGTCCGAGTCGAGGCCAAATCCAGTTTTTCTGGTCTTTACCGTTTCTACTAGGCTTTCAGTGATATCTTGGTGGGCCCCTACGGTTACGATAGTAGAAGCCGCCAAGCAACGTTGACCTGCGCAACCATATACGCTATCGATCACAATTTGGGTGGTCATGTCTATGTCGGCATCGGGCAATATGATTACCGGGTTTTTTGCACCTCCCTGAGCCTGTACCCGTTTGCCATGGGAGGCTCCCTTTGAATAAACATACTGGGCTACGGCCGATGAGCCTACAAAACTAATTCCCTTGATAATCGGATGTTCGAGGAGGGCATCCACCACCTCACGACTCCCTTGTACCAAGCCCACTACGCCCTGTGGCAGATCGAGTTGCTCCATCAGCCGTACAATTTTTGTCATGGTCATCGGTGTCTTTTCCGAAGGCTTTATGATATAGCTGTTGCCGCAGGCCAGTGCATACGGGAGAAACCAAAAGGTGATCATACCCGGGAAGTTGAAAGGTGCAATGCAGGCACATACCCCTAGGGGTTGTCGGATCATATATTCGTCAATGCCTTTGGCGATGTCTTCTGAAAACTCTCCTTGCATCAATGTAGGCATGCCGCAGGCATTTTCTACATTTTCGATGGCCCGTATCATTTCAGCCCTGGCCTCAAGGTACGTCTTTCCCGATTCCAGCACGATGGTCCGCGATATATCGTCGAGGTTGTCTTCTAGTATCGTCTTCAGTTTGAATAAATATTGGATTCTTTTAGAAACAGGGGTGGATTTCCATTCATGAAAGCCTTGTAGTGCGGCCTCAGCAGCGGCCGATACATCACTAGCCTGGCCTTTTGGCACTTTGGCAAGGGGCTCTTGTGTTGCGGGGTTGAGCACGAGGGTAGTCTCATCCGAATGGCTTTCTACCCATTGGCCATTGATGTAATTTTGTAATTTTTCCATTTTTTAAGGTCTTTCAAGTACTCGTGTTTTTATAGGTTATAATCACATGGGGCTTAAAGCCCTCCCCGGTGGTCTACAAAGGTCATTACCTCGTCATAGGTGGGCATAAAGTTGGCACAGCCTTCGCGGGTTACGATGATGGCCCCACATGCATTCCCCATCCGTACACTTTTAAAAAGACTCCATCCGTTGAGTAGTCCATAGGAAAAGCCCGCGCAGAAGGCGTCGCCGGCACCGAGTACATTGAGCACTTCTACCGGAAACCCTGGGACTTTTATTTCTGGCTGCCCAGGTTGAAAGATGGAAGCTCCTTCTTTTCCTCTTTTTACGACTAACGTCTCCACCCCGACTAGCATGATCTCGTCAATAGCCTGGTCGATATTCCCTTGGATTTCAGGAGCAGAAATTTGCTGATTCCGGATTAGTAATTGGCCCTGATCGGTCAGGTAGGTGGCTAATATTTCTTCTTCTGTACCCACCACAACATTGAATTTCCCTAAGGCGGCCCGCAGCGTAACGCCGAATGCCCGAGGGTCGAACCATTGGTCGGCCCTGAAATCGATGTCTAAAATGCAGGTTACCTTGTTCTTTTGTGCTTGCTCGAGGGCATAGAACATGGCCGTCCGGCTGGGGTCTTTACTGAAGGCCGTTCCCGAAAACACGGCCGCCCGAAAAGACGCAAAAGGTAAAGCGGCGACATGGTCCAGGGACAAATTGATATCGGCACAGTTGTCTCTGTAATAGACCAGGGGGAATTTGTCGGGAGGTTCTATGCCCAATATTACGGCCGAACTTCTGGTGCCATCGATGACTGGCACCCACTGGGTAGCTATACCTTCCTGCTCTAAAAAGTGCCGGATAAAAAGGCCTACCTGATCGTTTCCGACCCCGGTGAGTATGGCGGTTTTTAGGCCAAGTCGTTGGCTGCCAGTTGCTATGTTGAGGGGGCAGCCCCCTACAAAGGCATTAAAGGCCTTAATTTCTTCAAATGGCGACCCAACATTGGCTGAATATAGATCTATGGATGAACGGCCCAAAGTGAGTAAATCGTAATTTGACATAGTAAATAGGTTGAAAGCTGCTCAATCGGTAAGGTCCTCGTTGAATATATGATTAGCCGTTCATTTCGGCCGTGACCAAAGGTAGCCTGGGGTCGGAACCCTTCCAGGTACCATATATCCATTCATGGTCGGGATCGGTGGTGTTGGCAAGGGATTGATCACTACCGGCCAGGAAATTCAGATAATAAACATTGTATCCGTGCCCCGCTACAACTGGATGATAGCCCTTAGGAATCAATACTGCCTCATTGTTTTGTACCCTTACAATTTCGTCCAAGGAACGGTCGTCGGTATATACCTGTTGAATGGCATATCCCTGTGGTTTGTCAATTTTATAAAAATAAATTTCTTCCAGGTTGGCTTCCAAGAGCTTGCCTGCTTCGTCTAGTTTTCGCTCATCGTGTTTGTGGGCTGGGAAAGAACTCCAATTACCGGAAGGGGTGTATACTTCAACACATACAATTTTATGACAGTCGAAGCCAGGCTCCAGCAAACTGTTGATTTGCCTGTTGGCATTATCACCACCTCGGAATTCAATCGCTGCCTCCTCGGGACGCTTCATTTGTGGGGGATGATCCTGGTCCGACTTTACCCTACAAATGGCAATGTCGGTGCCATCCTGTTGAGACGTCAATACAAAGTCGGTACGACGTGAAATATACATGGCATGTCCTATCCCACTAAATACGTCTTTACGACCGTTGCCGGTTTCCCAGGATTGTCCCTGAGCGTTTACCTGAAAGTTGCCGCCAAGTAGTACAATACAATATTCGAATTCTCTAGAATTTAGTTTAATTTGTTCACCATAATCGAGTACCTTGGCTTCGAAATTAAGGTGTTCCCATCCGGCATCTTGACTCGTAAGATGATGATAGGTTTTGGATTCTCTTCGTGGTTTAACGAGTAACTTGCTCATCTTTTCGTATTTAATTCATACAAGTATAGGTTTGTATAAATTAAATACAAAATATAAATATGTTAATATCCTATGCAAACGTTTGAAATAATGCTTCAAACGTTTGCGGATATGTATAATTAAAACTTGTAATCATACCATTTAATGACTTCCGCCCGCCCCATCACCATCAAGGATATTGCCAAACGTTTCCATTGCTCTCCATCGACGGTGTCTCGTGCTTTAAACGATCACCCGGCCATTAACGAGGACACCCGGCGCAATATCAAGGAATATGCCCTAGAGGTTGGCTATCAGAAAAATGAAGTTTCGTTAAGCCTGCTCAATAAAAAAACGGCAACCTTAGGTGTTGTGGTACCATCCATTGGCCATTATTATGAAACGGCGGTAATAGAGGGGCTTCATGCCGTTTTGCAACCTTTGGGTTATACACTCAATATCTGTGTGACCAACGAAAACTATTTGTTGGAAAAGGAATACCTGACAAAGCTACTGTCTAACCGTATAGAAGGCATCTTCCTGTCTGTGGCTCAGGAAACCTACGATGCGGGCTATTATGAACACCTTGAGCAGGTAAACCAGCGACATACTCCATTAATATTTATAGATCGGGAATACGAGACCTTCGAAACCAGCAGGGCTACTGTAGACGATTATCATGGCGCCTTTGCCGCTGTGGAGCATCTCATACAGATGGGCTATCGCCACATCGCCCATCTGAAAGGACCAAATGGACTTACGGTAACAGAGCAAAGGTTTAAAGGCTATATCGACTGTCTCCGAAAGTATAATTTAGACATTTCAGAAGAACTTATAATCAATACAAATTTCAAAGTGGAAAGTGCTATTGTCCCTACCAAACGATTGCTAGACCTACCCTTGCCTCCAGATGCCATCTTTGGTGTGAACGATCAGGTGGCCATTGGAGCGATGCGCGTGGCCAAGGACCGTGGATTGCGCATACCTCAAGACATTGGCTTGGTTGGCTTTGATAATTCCCCGATTACGGCCTATACTTATCCTTCTCTCACTACAGTAGGCCGACCAGGGAGGAAGATTGGCATGGAGGCCTCCCGACTCTTCCTTAACCAGTTGAATGCCTCAGAGGATTTTAGGCATGAAAATATTGTCTTGCCTGCAGAATTGATCATTCGTGAGTCGACGCTCAGATTAAGTTAATTTGGGCGAGAATTATTATTGCTTGCATTGAAATATTCATGGAGGTTTTCCATCGTTTGGCTAACACTACAACTTCAGATAAGCTTCCAGTATTTTTACAATTCTAGGGTTAGAGTGGTTAGCAACCTTGTTTTTTGATAAAACGCCTATCCTACGGGCGTCATTATTGTAGGGCGATCGTTAGTTCCAACTTAGGTGAGACGGGAAAGTATATTCGTTTGGCCAATTAATGAGTTATCAATAATAAAAAGCATCTCCCCAAGCGGAAAGATGCTTTAAGTATTACCCTAAACCTACAGTTCTTCAATCAATAACGGGAACGACCATATTGACCACCAGCTCTTGAGTTTCGATAATCCTTGGATAGTCGTTGGGTATCGGCCATCAGCCTCAACAGTTTATCTTTAAGGATGCGGGTCTCTCTGTTGGAAAGGCGACCTCGGTTACTGTATTTCCTTTCTAAGGCCGCAATTCTTCTATATTCGTTTTGAAGATGGGAGGCTTCCCTGGGGGATAGGGCACGTCGACGAACCCCCGTTTCTATTCCTTTCTTTACCTCGAATTGCAGCCGATCAATTTCAGTGCTTCGACGGTCATTTTTTTTGTGGTAAGGATCGTTATAAGAACTATAACGGTCGTATTGAGGGTAGTTTTGAGCTTGAACGGAAGTGAGTCCAAAGGCGAATAGGATGGCAACAATAAGTATCTTTTTCATGGCTAATATTGGTTAAATTCGAAGGTTAGAGCACCAATGCCATGATGGGTTTAAGTGTTGCTTGTTAACGATTGTTAAGCAAAGTGGTAGTAGGCCTTACGGTAAAAAAGTAAGGTTAGGAAAGTTATTTATACTGAAGGAGTTAAGGTGGAGTAGTTGTGTTTCGATTTTTTTTCATCCAGAACCCGCTGAATGGAGTCCTGAGAGAGGGAAAGTATTTCTTCCAACGTTTTGCCTTGAGGTTCTATGGCGGGTAGGGCCGTCCAACTCAGAGCTGTAAAAGAGCGTAAAGGGAAATACCCTTTGGGGTTAAGTTGCCCCGTTCCCGTAATGGCCATGGGAATAATGAGAGCGTCAGGCGCTTTTTTGAGTAAAGTGGCCACACCGCCAGGTTGAAAGGACTTCATGATTCCCGAGGCCGACCTAGTTCCTTCGGGAAATATCATGGCTACGGTTTTTTCTTGCTGAATAAGCGCACCCAGCTTGGCAATCTCAATAATAGCCTTTTTGCCTTCTTTTCGGTTAATAAGCGCCGACCCACCATGGCGTAAGTTATAGGAAATACTAGGGATGCCTTTAGCTAGCTCGATTTTTGATACAAAACGAGGATGGTATTTCCTGAAAAACCAAGTCATACCCGAAATATCGAACATGCTTTGGTGGTTGGCCAGGACAATGAGGGGCCGATTTTCGGGGATTTTAGCGCGCATATCGAATGTGATACGCGCTCCAGTGAGGTGTAAGCCAAAGTTGATGAAAAAATTGAGATAGTCGACGGTAACTTTATGGGCTTTCTTTCCGAAAATATTAAATGCCACCCATTGAATAGGATGGAAAATTAAAATCGTTAATAAAAAATAGACAAGGTATATGCTACTGAGCAGATAGTCGATTATTTTTTTCATTCTTCTTTATTTTTTGCAAAAATAAGCCAAAACTATGGGGATAATAAATATATGAGAGGCTATAAATGAGAAAAGTCATATAAATACTTACATTTTATTACCGTACTTTGTATTACTGTAAATGGAATTTAAACAGACTAATTAATGGACACCGCACTTTCAGCCGTACGTCTTGAAGTAATGCAACACGTAGGGAAGGACCTAGACGGTCTTATAGCAGATTATTTAAAGCCTATAGAGGAGAATTGGCAACCTTCTGATTTTTTACCAGACTCAGCCGACGAAGACTTTATAAAGGAAGTGAAGTTGTTGCAGGAGAGCTGTCGCGACTTGCCTTATGATTATATTGCCGTACTGATTGGCGATACCATTACCGAGGAGGCCCTTCCTACTTATGAGTCGTGGTTGTCGTCGGTGGTAGGCGTAGACCAAGTTCATGAGCCCAATGGTTGGATGCGCTGGGTACGTGCATGGACGGCTGAGGAGAATCGACATGGCGATCTTTTGAACCGTTATTTGTACTTGTCGGGCCGGGTAAACATGCGGGCCATGGAGGTATCCACACAGTATCTGATAGCCGATGGCTTCGATATTGGCACTGATAGGGATCCTTATCGTAACTTTATCTATACTTCTTTTCAAGAGCTAGCCACCAACGTTTCGCACCGTCGTACCGCGTCCTTGGCTAAGAAATTTGGCAATCCACATTTATCTAAGATTTGCGGGGTGATTGCAGCGGACGAAATGCGTCATGCGAAGGCCTATAAATCCTTTGTGAGCCGAATTTTGGCCGTAGACCCTTCGGAGCTCATCTTGGCTTTGGAAGATATGATGCGGAAGAAGATTGTGATGCCCGCTCATTTCCTTCGTGAAACGGGAACCAAAATGGGAAGCACGTTCTCGCATTTTTCAGATGCAGCCCAACGTCTGGGGGTTTATACGACCATCGACTATATCGAAATTTTGGAGTCTTTGCTTCAGGAGTGGAATATAGAGTCGGTGAGAGATATTAATACGCAAGCCGAAAAGGGAAGGGACTATTTAATGGCTCTGCCGGCTCGTTTACGCCGAATTGCCGACCGTACCCGTGTTCCTGAACTGAGCTACGAGTTTAGCTGGATCAAGTAATTTTTGGTTTATCAGGGAAGCCACTATCAATTTATAAGTCTCGACTTATAAATTGATAGTGGCTTTTTTATAGGTAAGACATCGAGAAGCCTTCCGATAGGGTGTTTTTGCACCAAGTTCGGTGGCTATTCCTATTGATAGGTTATTTAGGCAATTTTACTTGGTTGGTAAGGGGTATGTGCTCTTCAAATTCTGTAAGGTTTTGGAGGGTAATATGGGCAATTTCCTCTAAGGCCTCCTGGGTGAAGAAGCCCAAATGGCCCGTTACAAGTACATTAGGGAAGGAGATCAGCCTAGCTATGACGTCGTCCTGAATGACGTTGTCGGCATGGTCCTTAAAGAATAAATTGGCCTCCTGCTCGTATACATCGATTCCTAGGTATCCTATCTGTCCAGTTTTTAGGCCTTCTATCGCCGCTTTGGTGTCTACCAATCCTCCTCTACTCGTATTGATAATCATGACACCGGGTTTCATTTGTGAGATGGTCTCGGCGTTGATTAGGTGCGTGGTAGCGGGTATTAAAGGGCAGTGTAAGGAGAGCACATCCGTTTGGGCGAAGAGTTCTCTCAAGCTCGTATAGCTTACCCCTTCAGCGACGAGTGATGGGTTTTCTTGAATGTCATATGCGAGGACTTTACAACCAAAACCGAGCATGATCTTGCAAAAGCTAGCACCAATCAGTCCCGTTCCTATCACCCCAATGGTTTTATTAAACAAATTAAATCCAGTAAGATGTTCAATTGAAAAGTTTCCCTCCCTTACTCGGTTATAAGCACGGTGTGTCTTTCGGTTGAGGGTAAGGATTAATGCTACGGCATGCTCAGCAACGGATTCAGGTGAATAGGCCGGCACGCGCACAACGGGTAGGCTGAGCCGGTGGGCCGCTTCAAGATCCACGTTATTGAAGCCTGCGCAACGAAGGGCAATGATTTTTACTCCAATACCGGCAAGTTTTTTGAGCGTTGCTTCGTCCAGAACGTCGTTTACAAAAACGCATACCCCATCGAAACCTTCTGCCAATTTAGCAGTTTGAAGGTTGAGGGGGACCTCGAAATAAGTGATTTGATGGTTTTTAAGAAAGGTAGATTGGTTAAAATAGGTCTTGTCGTAAGATTTGGTATTGAAAAACGCGATTTGCATAAGGTAATCATTAAAGGAATAAATACTATAGGCCAAAACCTTAGATAGGTTTAAGAATCTTGGAATGAGGCTGCGATATGGGAGCCATCACAGTAAGGCTTGTGAGCCGAGTGCCCACAACGACAAAAGGCCGTAACCTTAGTTTTGTGAGATTCCTCCCCTGTACTTTCTCTTACAGTCAGACTACCGTAAATGAGCAGAGGTCCATTCGCTGTTACATCAATGACGGTAGGTTGGGCTGTCTGCTCCGATAACGCTTCTGGAGGCTGCTCGGTGTTCACTTCATAACTCAAGGCCCCAGATGGACAACGTTTTATTTGCTCTGCAATACGTTCGGTGGGAGCGGCGTCGGGTTTGATCCAGGGCTTTTCGGCCGGGTTAAAAACTTCCGGTAGGCTACCCGTCTTTTGCCAGCATATGCGCGAATGGATGCATAATGCGGGTTTCCATATAATGGTCATTTCTCCATTGCTGTACTTTTTGACAATTTCGGACATGGCGTAAAGGCTAAGTGTGGTAACAATACCAAAATCTACTTAGAATTTGTGGGAATGAGAAATCTATGGATCAGAAATTTACCCCTACCTTAAAAGTAGAAGGGTACCTGTTTGCCGCACCGACTCCCCACTGGGGAGCTCGCCTTCGAGTACCCATTGATAGGTGCCCGATTCCGCAGGCGACTGGGCCACCAGGCCATTCCAACCCGATAAGGGCGTGTTGCTTTCGAAGATAGGCGCTCCCCAGCGGCCATATATCCTCATATGTTTGAGGGTAATTGTCGGATCGTAGATGGGCAGCAAGTGGTCGTTGATACCATCGCCATTGGGTGAAAAAGCTTCTGGGAATTTTAAATTCATTCGTTTGTTTATCTGTAAGTATACGGTAGCGTCCTCTGAGCATCCATTTACATTCGCTGCTACCACCCTATACTTTTGGTCTTGGTCTAAAGTGGCGGTTGGAGTAGGAGAGGTAGGGTCATCAAGCCCATTAGGAGGCGTCCACGCAAAAGTTACCCCAGTAGCATTCGAGACGGTAGCACTCAATTGAAAAGGATTATTGGGCTCTATGATTTGGCCTGGTGTGACCTTCAGCTGGGGTCGGGGAAGTACCGTTACCCTTACGGTATCCGTAGCCTCACAGTCATCCCCCGTGACGCTATCTACCGACTTAGCGTGAACAATATAGCTCGTAGAAGCCTGTGGGGTTACCGTAGGGCTCTGAATGCCAATATGGTCTATGTTGCTATTGGGGGACCATACGAAGGAGCTCCCATCGCTGGTAGTGAGTAGGGTAATGGTTTGGCCCTCGCAAATGGTGGTGTCCGGTAGACTCTCCACTTTGATATTACGACCAGTTACGGTAACGGAGGTGTCACGTATGCAGCCATTAGTATCCTTTATGTAAAAACTATGGATCCCTTGAGGTAGAGAAAAAGAAGGGTCGGACCGATAGGCCCCCGAGTTTAAAGCATATTGGTAGGGCGGGGCACCATCTTTTACTCGAATAAGTACGTTTTGGATTGGACTACAACCGGTGATATTCTGATCGATCTCGATGCTGGGCAGTGATACGATAGGGCTTTTAATATTATCCAATGTCTGGCTACATGCCTTATTGACAATCGATAGCTTAACATTTTTTGTACCTGCCGTGGACCATTGAATGTCAATAGGACCTCGTCCGGTTCCATTCAAAACCTGCGCGCCATCGAAGTCCCATTCCAGCGCATAGGGGGAGTCCATGGGCAATGTCCCCGTGTACTGAATTGTAGCCTTTCCATCTTTACAGCTATTACCCGGGTCGATGGAGAAATCAGCATTGGGGTTGTCATGAATGAAGCTACAGGCTTGAAGATAACGATCAGCCAGCTCGGTGCCCGTCCGATAAGTATTGGCGAAAGACAAAAAGGCAAAATATGCGGAAGCGGATTCACAAGTACTCTTACTCGAATTGCCATATAAACGGATTGAGGCCCCTGCTTTAGCGCAATACAGTCCTGAAGGATCCTGTTTTGAGGCCACAAGTTGGTCATTGACGTAAAGTTCCACGAGCCCTGTTACGTCATTTCTGGTAATAGAAATGAGGTAGTACTCGTTAAGGTTTAGGGGGATGCAATTGCTAAAGTTGGCGTCGTCGAGGGACAAACAGGCCTGATCACCGCCCCCTAGGCGCTTATAATGAATACCAGAAGTGCTGTTTCCCTGAGAAAAATCTAATACAGGAGCGCGATTAATAGGCCAGGCACTGTTGCTGACGAGAAACTGAATGGTGTAGGTTTTTCCAATAAGACCATTAGAATTATCGTAAAGGAGGCTGTTGTCTGAAAACAAATTGTACACTTTACGTTGGGTATTGCAGGAAACCATCTGTTCTACAAACTGGCCGGAGCTCGAAAAATTATTGCATCCATTAGAAGTTCGCACGGCCGCCAGTTCGTTGCCACAGGCGGGGCTGTCGACTTCGAAGTTGCCCATCAGACGATAGGTGTCGGCCAAGCTTTGTGCCCAGCCCGATGAAACCGAAAGAATTAATAATAGACCAAGACGGATGTATAGATTTATCATTTATTCCTCTTTTTGTAACGCCAAAGCGCTCTGAGATCCGTAAAATAGATCCTCAGTTATGCTAAAATTACAAGGAATATTAGAGAAATTGAATAAAGTCGAAATTTTTTAGAATTAGAAAGCTCTTGGGAATAGTGGGATGTTTACCAAATAAAGTAAGGCGTAATCTTAGTTTACTGTCTAAGTCTATTTTTTCAAGAAGACGATTCTCCATGACCTGCGAAATGGAAGCCTTTATTTTTAGGGTCTATTTAGTTACAATTGGTTGGCTTAAGAGCCGTTCCGGAGAATTTTAAGCTACTAATATCCTTGAAAACGGTCTGGCCATTACTTTTAATCGTCTCTCCAATTCCCTCTATGAGGTGGTTGTCTTTTAGTAAAAAAACGACCTGGCGCAAAGTCCCCTTCGGCCTAGTATTAAATATTCCAATAATGGTATCACCATGAATTGAAGCCAAATAAGGTCCGTTATTATTTTCCTTTTTGGATCCATTATAGGCCAAAGTACCGATAAGGCTATCACCGTTGATGCGTGAATTAAGTACTATGGAATCCTTATTTGCAAAAGAAGCATAACAATATTTAGCTATTTGCGATACAGGTTCTGTACTGATCTCGGGAGGAGCACTTTCTTCCGTTGATGCACGGCAAGAAGTAAGAAATATCAAAACCAAACAGCCGATTTTATTAAAATACTTCCATTGATTAGGCATAAAAGAATAATTTAATGACTAGCAAATTTGAGTCTTTCTGGGGAAGATTCCAATATTGATTTCACTTGATTCGAAAATTGTGCTATCGAGCCAGATTTTTGTATAAACCGACAACTTAGATTTTGAGCTATATTTTCCCAGTCCATCGGTAAGACCCCACTTTGAATGATATATTGACAATCTTTCATTTTTGGGATTTGTTGGAATAGCACTAGGCAATCTTTTCCACACATATTGGAAAGGTTCCAGTCAATAAACACAAAGTCGGGGATACCCATCCTCGAATCGTTAAGCATCGCAATGGCTTCATAATAGTCCCGAACCGCAAAGTAATTTACGGGTAAAGCGGTGTCTGCAAGGGCCATATAAAATATTTCCTGGTCATCGATATCGTCATCGACAAGCAAGCATGTAATCGTATTTTCCATAATAGCGAAGATAAAAAAACTATACCTTGCCTTTGACTACCCGTCGCCGTCGAGGAAAGTGGGCCACCACAATTCCCGATAGCTCCCCAATAGATGAGCGGATAGCATAGGGGAGGCCCCTTCACGGAATTTTAGGCAAAATGAGGTTAGAAGCATAGGATGGGCGGATATGGCCTGGTTTTTTTGCTCCATTGGTTTATTTACCAAACCGATACGACATGAAACGAACGAGTTATTTGAAATTCACCCTAATGATGTCCCTGTCATTTATCACGATGTATCTCGTGATGTTTTTGAATGTGGATCAATTTTCTCATATATACTTTAGTCTAACCAGGCTATATATGACCTTGCTAATGGTAACACCCATGGCGGTGATGATGATCCTGATGATGCCGAAAATGTATACGCATGTCAAGACCAATCTCATCATCATCAGCGCTAGCGTTCTCTTTTTTGTATTGGCTTTGACAGGCCTGCGAAAGCAGGTTTTTATTTCGGATGTGCAGTATATGAAGGCCATGATTCCCCATCACTCTTCAGCCATTCTGACCAGTGAATCGGCCAAAATACAGAACCCTAAAGTCAGAAAACTTGCAGATGATATTATTAAAGCCCAAAAGCAAGAAATTGCCGAAATGAAATCCCTGCTAGAGGAGATAGAGTAAGCTATAAAAGCCTACCAATAATATTGTCGACTGAGATGCCCTCGGCCTCTGCCTTAAAGTTACGGATAATGCGATGCCGAAGGACCGGCAGCGCCACTTCCTGAACGTCTTCTATGTCAGGAGAATATTTGCCCGATAGGATGGCGTTACATTTGGCGGCCAATATCAAGGCCTGAGAGGCACGTGGTCCCGCTCCCCATTCCAGGTATTGTTTGGTGTTTTCGGTAGCAAACTCTCCCGTAGGTCGGGTTTTGTGGACTAATTTTACGGCATATTCAATAACATGGTCGGTCACGGGAACCCGCCGAACCAGGTGTTGGAATTTCAATATCTCCTCGGCTGTTACTACCTCTTGTACCTTGTGACGGGCATCGTTGGTGGTAGATCGAACAATACTAACCTCCTCCAAAAAACTGGGGTAGTCTAGCTGAATCATAAACATGAACCTGTCGAGCTGGGCTTCCGGAAGGGGATAGGTGCCTTCCTGTTCGATGGGGTTTTGTGTGGCTAAAACAAAAAATGGTTTCTGGAGATTATGTCTTTCCCCGGCAATCGTAACCGAGTATTCCTGCATCGCTTCCAGTAGGGCGGACTGAGTTTTAGGCGGGGTACGATTTATTTCATCGGCCAGAATAATATTGGCGAATATTGGGCCTTTTATAAACTTAAAATTTCGATTTTGGTCCAAGGTTTCCGAACCTAGGATATCCGATGGCATTAAGTCTGGGGTAAACTGAATCCTATTGAAGTTCAGGTCTAAAGAAGAGGCGATCGTTTGTATGAGTAGGGTTTTGGCGAGTCCTGGTACCCCTACTAACAGGCAGTGACCTTGACAAAAGATGGCAGTGAGTAGGCTTTTAATAACCGCCTCTTGCCCCACAATAACCTGGCTTATTTCCCTATTAATTTTATCATATGCGATTTTCATCGCTGCTGCCGCTTCTACATCGGAAGACGAATTTACCATGTATGTAAACTTTTAAGTTTGTGAAAACTAATTTAAGGTAAATTACAGGAAAGCCCAATAAAAAAGAGCCATTAATATGGAATATTAAATGGCTCTTTTTTATTATCAATTCAGTATCATAGATTTTGCCCTTCTTGCAGAAGTCCTAATACCTTACAATTCTTGTATTCTGGTTCTACACTGATATATACATCACCTTGTGCTTTCTTAAACCATTCTTCCAGGGCATTATTACGTTTGTTGCTGAGCACCAGTTGAGATATTTTCTCATAGTCGTCTTGGAGGTTAGCCGTATGCGGCTCCGACTTACTCTTGAACCATAAGATACGCATCCCACTGGCTCCATCGCTAGTCCTATAGGACAACGGACTACTTATTTGCCCCACTTTCATGGTATCGATGGCGAAGTATAGCGCTGGGTCCATGGAGGCATCCAGAGTCAGTCGGCTCAATCCTGTATTCATATCTTGAATGAGTCCTCCGGTTTCTGCCGTCATCTTATCTTCAGAATTGTCCAAGGCCGCTTTAGCAAACTGTAGACTGTCTATTTCTATTAATGCCCGCAGACTGTCCAATGTTCTGATGGCGTCGGTCATGTCGGCGCCTTTATTGTAGTCGGGCCTCAAAAGAATATGTTTGGAGTGATATTCTGCTCCACGGGTCTCTATGAGTTTTATAAGGTGAAAGCCGAATTGAGACTCTACAATATCCGAAAGTTCTCCTGGTTTCAGGGCCAATGCGGCTCCTTCATATTCAGGGACCATGGCACCACGTTTGGCAAATCCTAAATCGCCGCCGTTCTTGGCAGAGCCCAAATCTTCAGAGTATATTTGGGCTAGCATACTAAAGTCTTCCCCTTTTTCTGCACGTTGCTTTAGTTCTAAAAGTTGATTCCGTAGTTTGCTTTTTTGCTCCTTGGTAACTTTTCCTAAACGGACTATTTCTCCAATTTCTACTTCCGCTGGTATATAAGGTAAGCTGTCTTTTGGAATAGAGTTAAAGAACTTGCGAACTTCACTGGGCGTAATTTTTACGTTTCCAGAGATCGTTTGCTGCATTTTTTCTACTATTTTCTGCTCCTTAACTTGCTGGCGTAGCTCCGATTTCAAATTATCGATGCTTTTTCCATAGGCTTCGACGATATTCTTTTCAGACCCAAATCGCTGAATCATATAGCCCATTTTTGCATCGAGCTCACCACTCACCACATCGTCCTCCACAATCACAGAGTCGATCTCGGCCTTGGCCAGCAAGAGTTTATTAATGATTAAGGATTCTAACAGCTGACATTTGTCAGGAGCAGATTGTCCTTGAGATACATACGACATGTACATATCCTCCACGTCGGAATTTAATATGTAATGGTTGTCGACGCGTGCAATAATCTTATCTAAACTTACCCCTTGTTGGCCTTGTCCCATGGATAATTGACTTATACCCACTAAAAGTAATGTCAGAAGTCGGAATAGATGCTGGTTCAATAATTTCATTTTATTTGGATTCCCTTTATGTTCGTATACGTTAGTTCTCACTGCTATGTGGCAACATAGTCTCTCAAAATGCTAAATTACATCTTATGGTGCTATTTTCCGTACTTCTTCTTGATTGACTTTCACCGGATACAGGGATTTTAGCTTTTCCAGCCAATTTTTTTCTAACTCTTTCTGGTAATCATTGATGACACTGCCCCTAGCTTCGGTAAATTTCTTTACGCGGTCACTTTCTATCCGATCGATTGCGATATACCTTATGCCGGTACTTAGGGCGCTGGTTTGTATTCCCTTTTGCCACTTCGCATCTTTCATTAAAGGGTCATCCTTGGTGAAGTACCTTTCTTCTATGGTGACGGGTTGGCTGTTGTCCTGGTTATATACCTTGGCTACGTCCTCTACGGAGTTGGAATATAACTGAAAACCTACTCGACGATTTCGTTCCACGATGGTTGTAGGTCTAAATGAGCCATAATCTTTTTCTAAAATTCGTAAAATGGAAATGTCATTGGCGACCAGATGGTTTACCACATTTCTGATTCTATCGGCAGAGGCCCTTTCCGCCTCTTCGCTGGTACGATATCCGGCTACCTCTACGAGGTAATCGGGGTTTGTCTTTAGGAGTACCACCAACTCTTTCAGCGCGGAAGCATGATCGGCTGTGATTTCCGCTTTTTGTTTATCAAAGAGTATCTCTTTGGTTTTTCTTGTTAGTAAAAAGGGCTTTTGAGACAATAGATCTTGGATATTGCCAAGGGTATTCTGATCTGATGCGAGGATTACCCTTCCATAAGCTCTTTCCGGGTAACGATATTTCTGTGGGTTTTTATTATAGGTAGCCACTTGCCCTAACGAATCGGACAAGGACCGTTGCCATACCTGCTCCTCCATCATTTGTGCCAGCAATACGCCTTCTTTTGTACGCGAAATCAAGGCTTTGAATTCGGGGCTGGTATCTTCCAAATGTTCCCTTTCATAGGTAGCGAGCCGGTTGTTGAGGTATTCGTTATAGAGTCGACGCATCAAAACCAGCGGACTGCTGGTGAGATCTACAGGTACCTGGTTCTTCTTAACAGTTTGTAGGAAATCGAGGGCGGGATAGGGAGTTCCTTTTATATTGAATAGATTAACCGACTGCCAGTCATTATTCACGGCCCGCAAATAATCCCACTGCCCTCTTAATAAGCTCGTGTCTGCTAAGGTCGCCACCTGCTTCCAGCCTTCTGGATCTTCGATAGGCGTATATTTTTTCCGTAGACGCTCCGCCGTAAGAGCCGCCAGGTGATCTCCACGGCTGTCGGTCACCACACGTTGTTGTAGGGAGGCGCGCATGTCCTCATACGAACCCAGGTTCTTTTTATCCACTAGTTTGAGAATATGCCACCCATATATACTTTTGATGGGGGTAGAGTAAGCACCGATCTTGGACAAAGAAAAGGCAGTCTGTTCTATTTCGGGGACCATCTGTCCTATTCCAAAAACAGGCAATTGGCCATCTCTTCCTATAGACTGCTTGTCGTCGGTATAGGCTTGAAGTACCTCCGTCCAAGGGGCTCCCTCTTGCAGCTTGTTGTAAGCGTCGTAGATCTGAGCCTTGATGATCTCCTGCTTCGTCTCCGAGTCGGTAGAGTCGGTTCGGATCATAATATGACTAACCTGAACGTGGCCTGGGTTAGCTTTCCGATCCATTACTTTGACAAGATGATAGCCATTCCTGCTACGAATAGGGTCGGAAATTTTGCCCACCGGCGTGCTATAAGCCGCAGTTTCGAGTGGGTACACCATTTGAAAAGCGGTAAAGTAACCTAAGTTTCCGTGGTTTTGGGCTGCTGTGGGGTCTTTAGAGAATCGAGTAGCCATTTCATCAAAGTTTTCCCCTTCTTCTAAGCGCCCCTTCATAGCTATGGCAGCCCTATAGGCCCGGAGGGTATCGGCAGGGGAGGCATCTCTCGCCACGGCCACAAGAATATGTGAGGCCTTCACCATCCATTTCATGCGCTCATAGGCCTCTTTCGATAGCTCATCGATCAGGGATTGATCTTTCAGGTAATTTTTGGCCAGCTGGCTTCTATAGGATGCGATCTCCTCCCGAAACTGGGCTGAAGTGTCGCGCCCGGTGGCTTTGGCCTGATATAGTTTTAAGCGGTTTTCTGTAAAAATAGGAAGATACTCTTCTACAGTAAGATCTTGTAATGTGTCTGCGGTAGTTTTGTAAGCTTCATAGGATTGAAGAAATTCGCTGGATTGAATTTTCTCATTGCCTATTTCTACAACGGGTATATTTTTAACTACCACCTGGGAGACCGTAACGGGCTTCTTGCAGGCGTTCAAGACTACTAAAGGAATGGATATATATAAATACGCTTTTTTTAACATGTCATGAATATTGATGCACTGTAACTAAATTATACAGCTAAAAAAACAAAGTTAGCTCCTTTCCTATTCGTTTAAAAGCACCGACATAGGACATCTTCTAGGCCTATTGGCTTCATACCTAGCCTTCAGATTAGTATAATGATTAGTATAACAGAAATTTAACGTTTTAATTTCATGAAACTCCGACTTTCATAGATAAATTGATTCCAATCATTTTATGGTAAAACTTAGGGTACAATATTTATACTTTAAAAAATAGCCAACTTAACGAACGGAATATGAGAACTTATGAAGGCGACAAACCAGAATTGGCAAGGAGTATCAGATTGTTATGGGATCAGCAGTGTATTCGTGAAAGTTTGTACTTGAAGGCCTTGAGAAAGGACCGAATAGGAGCCCTGCGAAGAGTGCTCTCTCAGGGGTATTTTAGCGCTATGCTTTTCAAACGAGAGCTGAAAACCATATATGACTATGCCAAATGTTTTATGAGCGATACCGATTTAGACTTGGTTTGCAAAGAGCAAGGCGATCAGGCCCAGATCATCATTCTTACTGATTTGGAAGAGGAAAGGCATATCGCTGGATTTTTCAGAGGTCTTGAAGAATCGGTGTTGGAATCCTACCAAGGCTTGTTCCATCATTTCGACTGGGATACGCATACCCGACAGTTATTGTTAGAACATAAGGATAGGATCAGGGACTTTATAAATACCATGGCCCATTGCGAATCGCCTATTCAAATGAGAAGTGTGGCTCACTGAGCCGATTTCGGGATCGTAGGCCTTATTAAAATTCATATAATTCTAATGGCAAGCCATCGGGATCCGAGAAAAACGTGAATTTTTTTCCGGTCAGGGTATCGATACGAATGGGTTCGGTGGTTACTCCTTTCTTAAGGAGCTCTTGGCAGGAGGCTTCTATATTGTCAACAGCGAAAGCCAGGTGCCGGAGTCCACAGGCCTCGGGCCTAGAGGGCCTAGCCGGTGGGTTAGGGAAGGAGAATAGCTCTATACAATACTGTCCGTTTAAACTTAAATCGAGTTTGTAGGATTGCCTGGTTTCCCGATATACCTCCTGGTCGATTTGAAAACCTAAAATATCGACATAAAAAGACTTGGAAGTAGGGTAGTCTGTACAAATAATGGCAATGTGATGAACCGATTTGAGCTGAAGCATAATGTAATTGGCAGCATGAATTATAAAAAAGCAATTTAATCCTTTTTAGTGGTTTCTTGAACTTAGCTGTTTAGTTAAATCTTAATAAACAGTTTTTTCTTATACATCCAGGATAGTATCCAATATTCGATAGCCAGTATAGCCATCCCACTAACCAGTGTGGCATAAGGTACACCAAACAGCTGATCGTAGTGGGGGTTCAGATGTATTCGGAACGATTGGTCTATAAGATCGTTGAGGGTATGCGCCATAATATACGCGGCTATGGAGTTTGCCCCAATAGTCACTAAGGGCGAGAACCAGCTTTTATACCCTTTTACATCGGCTACGTAGTAAAAAAACGTAAGAATAAGAATGGCCCAACCTCCGCTGTAAAGGGTCCATGCCGGTGTCCATATCCTTTTAACGATGGGATTGATGCCGGCGAAATGGAGGATGACAGCCGTAATGAGGAGCCCAGCCGCCAGGTAAAGCTGATTTTTAATAAATACCTTGGGTATCTGGCTGTTTTTTAGGCTTCTACCTACAATCAAACCAAGGATCATCGTGGCCAGAGTCGGTATAAAACTCAAGGTACTATATCCTCCATGATTATAATAAAAAATATTTTCGCGCGGAAACAGGTTCATAAACCATTGGTCGAAAGCCCAAGCAGCATTGGTGTTCTTGTTCCAATGGGCAGAGAATCCCTCCATATGATGCGCCCATTGTGCCGTATGGCCCGTTTGCGACCAGTCGAAATAAGCATCTGGCAGAGGATAGAGCGCAAAAAATAGCCAATAAGCAATAAGGATAGCTCCCAGGGCGATCCATTGGGCCTTGGTCGATCGAAACCCAAGCGCAAATAAGAAGGGGTAGCCTAAGCCAATTTGGGTAAGTGTATCCTCGAAGGTAAAATTCGTCTGACTCGCATGCATGGACCTTAGAAAAATCCCTAAAAGTATGAGTATAAGAGCCCTTTTTAGCGTGTGGAGCCACATTTGCGTACTACTTTGGTTTTGTAGACTCCGGCTGGCAAGGGAGTATGGCAAGGCCATGCCCACCAAAAATGAAAAGGAAGGTTGTATTAAGTCGTGTAAGGAGCAGCCGATCCATGGTATATGGCTTTGGTGCCAGGCTATAAAGGCCCAGAAGGTAGACTCCGGTAACTTTTCAGAAACTGAGGAGAAGTTCAGGACTTCAGCCATCATTAATAACATGACGAATCCACGAAATGCATCAATCGATGCAACGCGTTGAAGGGTGGGTTTAGCCGCTTCCAAAAAGAGTAAGGTTTAGGTCAGAGTGGGCTTTCCTATAGCCCGAAAATAGGTGTCATATATTAAGATACCATGATTTTAAAAGTCGGGAGTAGTAAGGATATACTGATGTACAGAAAATAAAAAAGTCGTATTGGAGATTCCCTGAGGACTCCAATACGACTGGTTGATATCAAAAAACGGGTGAATCTCCCTTATAGATTTTTCTTTTTCAATTCCTTAACGGCAAAATCAGCCGCCCGAGCGGTAAAAGCCATATAGGTAAGCGATGGGTTCACACAGGATGCAGAAGTCATAAAAGAGCCGTCGGTTACGAATACGTTTTCGGCTCCCCATACTTGATTGTTCCCATTCAGTACCGACGACTTGGCCTCACGTCCCATACGGGCAGTACCCATTTCATGGATACCAATTCCAGGGTTCTTGGTTTCGTCGTTGTATTTGGTGACGTTTTTAAGACCGGCAGCTTCAAGCATTTCGGCGGCATCATTCATCATATCCTGACGCATCTTTTTCTCGTTGTCCCCATAAGCGGCATCGAATACCACTACCGGAAGTCCCCATTTATCTTTTTCGGTAGGGTGTAAAGTGAATCGGTTGGCTTCGTCAGGTAGCATTTCGCCAAAGCCTCCTAAGTTCATCGACCAGCCTCCTGGCTCGGAAAGGGAATCTTTGAAACTGGCCCCAAAGCCGTCCATTCCTACTCCACGACCCCAGTTAGCTCGGCTGGCTCCACCTTGGTAACCAAAGCCACGTACATAATCTCTTTTGTCGTTGCCCCAGTTACGGTATCGGGGAACATAGATTCCGTTGGCTCTTCGTCCGAAATAATACTTATCCTCGAAGCCGTCCATGGTTCCACGAGCCCCTACAGCCAAGTGGTGGTCCATCACGTTACGTCCCAGCTGATCTCCATCGTTGCCCATTCCGTTGGGGAAACGGGACGATTTAGAGTTCATCAGAATAGAAGTCGAAGCGATAGCCGATGCATTTAAGAAAATGATCTTGGCATAGTACTCCTTCGTTTCTAGGGTGTTTTGGTTGATGGTGCGTACGCCCGTTGCCTTGCCTAGCTTGTCGTCGTAGATGACCTCCGACACGATAGTATCAGTTATCAGGGTTAAATTCCCAGTTTTTTTGGCAGCGGGAAGCGTAGAGGACTGTGTGCTGAAATAAGCGCCATAAGGGCAGCCTCTCATACACATATTCCTAAACTGGCAAGCAGCTCTGCCCAACTCAGTATGGAAATTTTGAGGGGAAGTAAGGTGTGCCGCACGGCCAATGATAATATTCCTACCCGCAAATTTTTTCTCAACTTGACCTTTTACGTGAGTTTCTACGCAGTTCATCTGCATAGGGGCCAGGAATTGCCCGTCTGGAAGTACGTCTAGGCCATCGCGGTTACCGCTAATACCAGCGAATTTCTCCACATAATCGTACCAGGGAGCTATTTCGTCATAGCGAACCGGCCAATCTACCCCATGGCCATCTTTGGCATTGGCCTCGAAGTCCTGTGGGTTTAGCCGATAGCTCTGGCGACCCCACAAAAGAGAACGGCCTCCAACATGGTAAGCTCTGATCCAGTCAAACCCACGGGTTTCCTTGTAAGGGTTTTCAGAATCATTTTCAAATAGGTAGCGGTGTTCTTCATTGGCTGTGTAGCCAGTACGAACACCTGCCCAATATTGTTCTTTCGCTTCGGTAGTTACACGGCCGCGATGTTCAAACTCCCAGGGAGCAAGGGTGGCTGTTTTATAGCCTGTGATATGTTCTATGTCACGGCCGCGCTCTAGCATCGCCACTTTTAGGCCCTTTTCGGTTAGTTCCTTGGCGGCCCAACCGCCACTGATTCCCGATCCTACTACGATGGCATCGTAGGTATCTTGTTTTGCTGCTTTAATATTTAGATTCATTGTCGAATGTCGTTTTTATATTTACCGGAAAGTAGTATCCCCAATGCCTGGGCATCCCTTATTACATGGCCCATGCCTTTTGGCCAGGAGTATAGTCGATGCATCCATCGTAACGCCCAGGTACGGGTACATACTCTAAAGCCAATGTGGCTCCTTCTTCAGACGTAAAGTAACCCAACAGGGTTAATTCTTTCATGAGCCTGAAAAACGGCACCCCGGCGTCTGTATATTCTTTTCCAGCCTCGGTGTATTTCTTTTTATCTTCACCGGCCTTCGCCATTTCTTCTTTAGCTTGGCTTTCCATTTCGGTTAGTATCTTCACTCTTTCCTCCGCCGAAGCCTTTAGGAATCCTTTTTTCTCCAGTTCTTCAAGTCCTTTTTCGAAACTTGACTGGTCCTTGGCCTCATAGCAATCCTTTAGCATCTTTTCGATAAAGGGACCAACTTTCGCATCTTTTGCTCCTGGAGTATCCGTCTTAGGAAGTATTACCTCGGCTACCTCAGAAACCAAATCCATTCTCTCGCTAGTGAAGGGAAAACTCATTGCAGAGGCATTTTCACCGGATTGATTACAACCTTGTAAAAAAGCCACCATAGTTGGTGCCGATAAGGCACCGCCCATCAACAGGGCTACCCGACCTAGTGCATCGCGTCTTTTCATGATATGTTTGGTAATAGGTTAATGGTCTTTAATTTAAATATTAAACCCGTAAAGTGCAATTTAATTAATAGGGCGAATTTAACCAATTTTAGGACAGGTTTTGCTTTAGAAACATTCTATATAAAACCAATATGGATTAGGAGGATGTAAATCAGAGCAATATAAATCTATTATCAGATTAAAATTGCGCATGTACCCTCCACAGGGCCCTATTCAGCACCTAACAGGCCGAACCTGGTTGCTTAAATCAACCGATAATATTTCATGACAACATCAATAGGTTACAGCCTCGGATATCCGAATTGTCGAATCGGCCCAAGACTTGGAAAGTACCCGGTTCGTCCCCAAAGCGGCCAAGATCCTGCGTTTCTATAAACGAACAGCTGTCGAGATTGGCCAGGTCGATGACGTTGATGCCTCCGGTACGGATAGGTGCATTGGGGCCGCTGTAAACGGCGAAGGGGTCGTGGATATCCCGCAACAATACCCGCATGGTATAGCGCGCCTCAAAAAGACCCTCGCCCTTGGCGTATGCCTGCGATAAGAGTTCGGTCATGCCATATTCCGAATGTATGAAGGGCTGCTCAAATTGATCTTTCAAAAAGTCGTGAACCTCTTCCCTCAACCACTCCTTCCTACGGCCCTTCATCCCCCCGGTATCCATGATCGTTAAATTTTGAAAACCGCGTAGATCGATCGTTCCTTGCTCGGCCAAGTCCAATAATGCGAAGGTTACTCCCAGGAGAAGGACGTTTTCTGAAGGGTTAGCCTCTTTAATATTCGCCAACTGTTCGGAGAGTTCTTCGTTGTGATGTAAGAAAAAACCAGAATATTTAGACGGGGTGCGTCCAATAAAGTGCTCTACCATATACACCAAGGACGAATTATTACGTTCAAGATAGGAAGGGAGCAATGCCAGAATGGTAAAATTTTCTATGGGGCCATAATGGCTTTCGAAAATTTTCCTTGCAACCAAATTATACAGTTCTGGGTCGTACAAATGATGCCGACTCGTATGATGGGCCGTAGTGCCACTGCTTTCAAAAGTTTGGACAGCTGCTGGTGGAGTACCCGTTTTTATGTCCTGTGTTTTGAAGAACTGAATAGGTAGAAAGGGAATTTTGGCTATATCCGTAATATTGTCTGGATTGATTCCTAAATTGCGGAGATATGCCGAATATATAGGGTTATAAACCGCTTGATATCGAAAAATATCCAAAGCCAAGGTTGAAAACTGACTTTCCTCCAGGTTGAAAATTCTTCTTCGCAGCTTACTGCGGATTTCGGAGGCCGGGATTTTGTTTGCTAGGTTCAATACTATTACTTTGTTGTGAAGAAGCAAAGTTAATGGGTGAACTAAGAAATAGGAAGGATATGATCGGTGCAAATAATAATTTTAGTAGATTATCCACTTTTATCAAATAGTTTATCTCTAGTCGGGATGAAAGACTGCCAGTAAAACCAGCGAAACTATGAAATTGCCTATACCAATATATGCCCTAATAATGTTAGCCGTAGGAGGCTGTGTAGAAATCCCCGATTATGATGCAACTCCGGAGATTTTCTATAATGGGATAGATCAATTTACCGAATTGAATGCTACCACCAACGAAAAAGTAAGGGAGAACGTTATCATTACTATTGATTTTACAGATGGTGATGGTGATCTGGGAGTTTCAACAGAAGAGCGAAGCGACTCCGCCTTTATAAAACCCTATGGAGATTGGGGGAATTATGAATTAGTAACTGTTCGGAAATTAGCCGATGGTACCTGGCAGGAATTTATTCTTTCAGAAGACAAGGTCAAGTGGATGCCCTTGCTCAAGCCAAACGGAAAATCGGGACCCATAAAAGGTAAAATTGACTTGAATACTTCCTATCTCTATGGAAATTCGACAGTCCCAGTTACGCTCAAGTTTAAAGTCCGCATCCGCGACAGAGCCTTAAGGGTAAGTAACCAGATTGAGACCGATACTATCTCCGTGCCAGGGTATCCTCTATAATGCCGCCTATTCGTTTTTGTTCCTATTCAGAACGATACGAAAGGTAGTGCCTTTTCCTGGCTCCGACGACTTTACAAAAAGCTTACCGTGGTGGTAATTTTCTATAATTCTTTTTGCTAGTGTAAGACCCAGGCCCCAGCCTCTTTTTTTTGTGCTAAAGCCGGGTGCGAATATTTTTGATGCGGCTGCCTTGCTCATTCCCTTGCCGGTATCCGTAATGTCGATTAATATTTGATTCGTTTGCGGAGGGGATTGTAGGATGATATGGATTTCGCCAATGCCTGCCATGGCGTCTACGGCATTCTTACAGATATTTTCGATTACCCATTCAAAAAGATTCTTGTTCATGGATACTTTTTGTCCAATGGCCAATTCATTGCTGATATGGAATTTGACCTTGGAAGACACCCTTCTTTCCAGATAGTGTATGAAGTTGGTAACCACTGCCGCTACCGACTCATCTTTCATAGTGGGTATGGAGCCAATATTGGAGAAACGGGTGGTAATCATTTCTAAGCGGATCACATCTTTTTCAATTTCCTCGGCAATGGAGGAGTCTATGGCGGGGTCGGACCTGAAATACTCCACCCAGGCCATTAGAGAAGAGAGCGGCGTGCCGAGCTGATGGGCCGTTTCCTTGGCCAAGCCGACCCAGACCCTGTTTTGTTCGGCCTTACGAGCCGAACTAAAGGCTAAGTAGGCCAAGTAGCCAATAAAAAGCATTACGAAAAGAGAAATGAAGGGATAAAGCCTCAACTGAGTAAGCAAAAATGAGTTGCTGTAATAAATATATCCGACACCAATACCGGTAATTTCCACCGGGATGGCAGGATGTTCTTCCTTCATCTTGGTGAGATGTTGGTTGATAATCTCCTCCTTGAGCTGAGGACTGGCATTTTCTGGGAAATCGATGTTTTTTATTTCCTGGGGAAAACCGTTTTGATCCACATAGATGGCCGGTATTTGGTAAAAATTAACGGCATCCTGCAATACTTGCATCACTACATTGAAGTTCTCTCCCGGCTGGCTGTTAATTACATAGCGCAGTCCTTCGGCATAAAGCGTAACTTCTCGTTGTTCCCTTTCCTCTAGTTTGTCTACCAGGTAATTGGTATAGAACAACGATCCAATGCTCAGTAATAGTAGAATAAGGGCAATAATATACTTGTATAAACTGGTTTTTTCCAGGTTACCGGCCATAGAAAATCGCAGTTTCTTACCGCTTGCGTTGCTGTTAGCAGCAGTTCCAGACTTGTTATTTTTTTCTCCCGATTCGATTATCATGTATTATTGGGCACGTTCTTGCTCCCCTTATTGTTAGTTTTCACAAATAACGTAAAATATTTCAGGTTAGTGGATTTCTAAGGACCGATCTTGAATAGGCATCAGTTGATTTCCTGACGAGCATCATGAATTGTTGAACGGAAAGGTCAGAAATTAGCAAGCGGAGGTGATTTTATTTGTATGCTTTCTAAATAAACATTAAGGCATTTGAATAGGTTCTTTATCTGAATAATGTGAAGTATTTTTGTGAATCGAATAGAAAACAGTGATGTATAATCATTTCAAATTAATAAGTTTATCCCATCATAACGCCTCTCTAGAGATTAGGGAACGGCTGGCTTTGAATGAAGATTCGGCCAAGAGTTTGATGCTGAGGTTGAAAGACTTCTTTGAGATTACCGACGTATTGGTGGTCTCGACTTGTAATAGGACGGAGGTATACTATTCGGCTGGTAGTGATTTGAATGATGAAATTATAAAATTGCTCCTGCTGGAAAAAGGTATTTCATCCTTTGAGAAGTATTTACCCTATTTCGAAAAATTTGATAGTGGTGATCTAGCCGCTAGGCATTTATTCGAAGTGGCCACGGGGTTGCACTCTCAGGTAATGGGGGATATGCAGATTCCCAACCAGATTAAGCATGCTTATCAGTGGTCGGCCGATCTTAATATGGCTGGGCCTTTCCTTCATAGACTACTACATACCATCTTTTTTGCCAATAAAAGGGTAGCTCAAGAGACCTTTTTTCGAGATGGCGCCGCCTCTGTTTCTTATGCCGCCGTGGAGCTATTAGAGAGCCTTATGCCTCATCCAAAGATCCTTATTGCGGGGCTGGGGGAGATAGGTACCGATGTAGTAAGAAATTTGTCGGAACGCGATGGTATCGAAGTGACCCTGCTCAATAGAACGCGCCAGAAGTCGGAGGAACTGTCCACTGAGCTTGGCTTTGGCGTAGCCGACTTTGCCGACTTAGAACAGGAAATCGCTAAGGCCGATATTATTGTCAGCTCCATCTTTATGGATAAGCCGCTATTTACCAAAGAAATGATGGTGAGGCTTAGAGGGATGTCTTTCAAATATTTTATTGACTTATCGGTCCCACGCAGCGTTTCTCCCGAAGTAGAGGAAATACCCGGGGTCATGCTATATACCATGGACTCCATTCGTTCGAGGGCCGATCAGGCTTTAGAAAAACGCATGAATGCGATACCTCATGTACGAGAGATTATCGACGAAGCACTCAGAGAGTTTAATGACTGGTCCAAAGAAATGGTCGTTTCACCTACGATTCAAAAGTTGAAGGGTGCCTTGGAGCAAATCCGTAAGGAGGAGCTTATGCGATTCAATAAGAGCCTTACCGAATTGGAAATGGAAAAGGTGGATAGGATTACGGCTAGTATGATGCAGAAGATCCTAAAGCTGCCCGTGTTACAACTAAAAGCGGCTTGCAAGCGGGGAGAGGCCGAAACACTGATCGATGTGCTCAACGACCTGTTTAATTTGGAGAAAGAAAAGGAGAATCATTGAGCAATATCATTGCGCATATATAACTAAAAAAATGGCCGATGGATCTATTCCATAGGCCATTTTTTATTATAAAAGAGCGATAAGCAGCTGCCTATCGCTCTAAAAACTACCTTACCCTCCACAATAACCATAACAAAATGAATCGCCTGAGCGCGTTTCCTTTACTGGTTATATATTTTTAATGAATTGATCCAAAACAAATGTTCTACCATACTTACGTAGGAAAGAGTACATTTGGATCAGTACCGGGTGAAAAAAAATTCAAAATTAAGAATAGTCGATACTGAGCCTACAAAAAAGCACTGCTTAATCGCTTAAGAAGTGCTTTGGAGTCCATGAGCCTGGGAAGAGGTGCTCTGTTATTATTTCTTTCCCGACCTTTTGATAGGTCTTCCATATTTTAGCGCCTTTTCGGCCGCATGATTCCTGCGCACATTGACTTTTTGATTTTTTGCCTTCTTTTCATGGAAAGCCGGGCCTACATCTTCCATTTTCGGCCTCTTTACCAAAATGTTCTTCATATGCACTTTGGGTTCCTCATCCTCTGTAAGGATTTCCGATAGCTTAAGTCCTTCGGGATGGTCGAGCATCGGAATCTTATAGTTCATCAGTTCTTCTATAGCTTCCTGAAACTCCTGCTCCCGCTCGGTAATAAAAGAAATGGCGATCCCCTGTTGATCGGCACGGCCAGTCCGGCCGATGCGGTGCATGTAATTTTCTGGAGTTTCCGGCAAATCAAAATTGATGACATGCGACACTTCGGCCACATCCAAGCCCCTGGCAATAATATCGGTCGCAATCAGAAGGCGGTAAGTGCCATCCTGAAAGTGGTTGACAGTCTGAAACCGGTTGTTTTGAGCCTTATTAGAGTGTATCACCCCTACCTTCCCCAATTGGCTTACTTCCATTTGTTCGTAAAGCTGGTCGGCCAGGCGTTTGGTCGCCGTAAATACGATCACTTTCGTGAAGCTAGGGTCTTCCAAGAGCTTGTCTAACAAATTTACTTTGGAGTAAAAATTGGGTATGGCATAAGCTCCTTGCTGTATATTGCTCAAAGGGGTTCCGGTTGGTGCGGCTTCCACCTTTTCGGGGTCATTAAAATGCAGCTTCATGAGGGCTTCTACCTCTGGAGTGAGCGTAGCAGAGAATAATAAATTTTGCCTTTTTTTGGGTAAAAGATCCAGCATGGTATTCAACTGGTGTCTGAAGCCTAAATTCAGCATTTCGTCTACCTCATCGATGACCAATTTTTTGACCGACTTAGTCTTAAAGGTACCATTCATGGCCATGTCGATCAGTCGACCGGGGGTGGCTACGATAATGTCGGCGCCTTGTTTTAATTCGGCCATCTGAACTTTTAAGTTCCCTCCTCCATATATACCCACCGTCTGGAGGGTGAGGTATTTGCTGAGCTTCTCTACCTGTTCTATCACCTGCACGACTAGCTCTCTGGTAGGGACTAATATGACCAATTGGGGCAGACGATCCTTGCCAAATTGCATCTGTCTAAGACTAGGAAGCAAATAGGCGAAGGTTTTTCCTGTTCCTGTTTGAGCGATGCCACACACATCTTTTCCTGACATAGTAACGGAAAAAACTTTATGTTGAATGGTGGTAGGGGTGCTTAAACCAAGGTCCGAAAGGGCATTCAGTAAGGGTTTGTTGAGATTGAGGTCTTCGAAAGTCATGCCAATAATAGGTGAATAAAGCACAAAGGTAAGCTTTTATCACATTATTTTGATTATATGCTCCCGTAGTGGGCCATTGGTCGGCACTACTCCGACGGGGTAGACTGAATACGATGGGCTATTTCTTGACGAAGAAACTGAGGATCCTGAATGGCCCGAACATAGGCTTTCAGCGTCCTAATTTCTTTTTTTACCTGGTTTATATTGGTCTGAAACTGTATTTCTATTGCTTTCGGGTTGAGTGTATGTACCGAATCTATCTGGCAAATCACCGCCAGGTTTTCTCTTTCGGCCGATAAGCGTTCTGTTAAACGCTCAAGCTGCCTTTTATAACCCTTTATATAATGATTCAATACCTTCGAGCTACTCTCCAGGTGGACGGTTTCTAGTGATAGCTGAAGATTCAGCATTTCTTTTAAGTCTTCGTTTCGATAGGCCGCAGTTATTTCTTGCACTTTTGCAGTTTTCTCTTCCTTAAGTCTCTCGTCCAGTTCGAGGTCTGGATGAAATTCTTTGATGAGCCTTAGATAGAGTTTCCTTATGGCTAGCCGAAGCCTTTCTTGCTCCCGTCGTGCCCGATCGGCTAGCTTTTCCTCCGGCGACCAAGCCTTCGATTCATCTGCCAGAGGTATTGTTTCGTCTAATGTAGTACCTGTGTCGCCCTGCTCCTCGGTGGGAGTTATAGGTGGGCCTAGGGTTCTATTATCTTCAGGTTTCTCCTGGTTTGTAATGTTCCAATAGCGAAGATAGAGGTTTTTCAAGGCCTCAGTTCCGGAGCCGTGCATCAGGTAGGTGGTATACTCGATGATGATACTCGCCAGGTGCTTGCTTTCGTGTGGGGCGAATACCCCGCTTCGGTACCATTGGTCGAGCTTCTGTACCATTTCCTGAAAACATTCGGCATACACCTTTTGGAGGGGAGTCAACTCCAATTGCCGTCGACTCCTGTAATGCTCAATCGTACTCCTCAAGGAGGACAATTCAGCTTCAGCTTTTTCTAAGGCTACAGACAATTGCTTGAACTCCTTTTGCTTTTTACTCCATAAGGCTTCTGGTTGTTTTATAGGGAGTAATGCCTTAGTTGGTTCGTTCATAACGGGTCAGATGGAGATGCCTAGCTCCTGGTAGGAGATCAGAATGACGGAAATAATGGCTACCAACAATCCAAGCCGGTTGAGGCCTGAAAGTTTTTCCTTGTACAGAAGCCATGCAGCTACTGACGATACCAACATGGTAAGAATATTGTAAATTGGGAAGACGAAGGCGGCACTATTGGCGAATATTTGAAGGGCTTTAAGTAAGAAATAAAGCGACAAAAAATTGGGTATGCCCAAAAGGACTCCACCCATAATGCTCCGAATCGATAGCATTTCTTTGGTTTTCCATATGGATGTGGCCAGCAGTAGGGTCCCAATCAGGGCGGCACCCGAGCAGGCAATAATCATGAATACCGTACTTTGACTCGGGCTATAATAAGTGAAAGTAAGATAGTTGATCAGCGTGTTATTGGTTCCGGTACCTATAAAGGTGAGTATGGGGAGGGATAGTAACCATAAGTTCCTCCGTTGGTGTTGGGTGCTGTTCTTTTTGATGCCTCCCAAGGTTAGTGCGACTAGGGCCAAAACAATACCAGCATAGTTGAGGGGGGTAAACACCTTATTGTTATTTTGGAAAATAAACAAGCCGAATACTACCGGAATAACCAACGACATATTGGCCGCCAAGGAAGAGGCCGTTACGCTGACCTTCTGCGCGGTAAGTCCAATGAGTAAGAATATAGCAATGAAAAGAGCCCCTAAGGACAGTGTCAACAAGCTCGCTTTACTGCTATAGTCTATCTGAGAGAAAATATTAAGATCGGGGGTAAGTACCAATCCTGTTAACACGCAGGCGTAGTAATTTACGACCACGGCATGGAACGAATTGACCCGATGGCTTGGGTAGGCCCTCATAATGAGGTATAAACAAACCGTAAAAAATACCGACAGCGCAAAGTAAATCATCTGAAAAGTTAATCGGCCAGGTTTTGTAAAATGGAGTCTATCACCTCTGGATAGTGCTTATGTTCCAACACTTGTACCTTACGGGCTATATCCTCGGGGCTGTCTGCTGGGGTTATCGAACAATGCGCCTGAAAAATGATATTTCCTTCGTCGTAATGTTCGTTGACAAAATGAATGGTGATCCCTGATTCTATTTCTTGGGCCTCCTTGACGGCTTCATGTACAAAGTGGCCATACATACCCTTACCTCCAAACTTAGGGAGTAGGGCAGGGTGGATATTGACCATGCGGTTCGGATAGGCTTTGACCATTGCGTCTGGAATCAGCATCATAAAACCCGCCAAAATGATAAAATCTATTCCCTCATTTTTTAATAGGTTGAGGATTTTGCCTGTATCGTAAAAACTCTTTCTGTCGAATACGAGTGTCGGGATGCTAAACTTCCTGGCCCTTCTAATGACCCCCGCATCTGGATTGTTAGTGAGTACGAGACTAATTTCGACATCGGTCTGATTCTCGAAATATTCAAATATCTTTTCTGCGTTGGTGCCGGAGCCGGAGGCAAATAGGGCAATGCGATTCATGAGTACTGGGTTTCTTTATCGTTGTAGGTACTTTCCTTCCCTGAAAAGGAGCCATAGAAAGTGTAAAATTATAAAAAGAAAGCGGCTTTCGAGTGTGAAAGCCGCTTTAGCATTTTATAATCTTGTAAAATTTCAGGATTACCCTTGTCCAGTGATCAATATATTTTGACCAGTTCCGAACGTGATATAAGCTTTCCTTTTCTATAGGACTCTGTTTTGATATCCCATAATATCCCTGGGGCTCTGTAAGAGATGCTGGACATTTCCATTTTCATCCCCATACCCATTTTGGTCTCCATGAGCATATTAGAGGTCACTTTAAATGCGTCGTATGAGCCCGCTGGGACGGTAATGTTTTCTTTGCTTTCCACTTTCCGGTCGGTTATAGAAAGTCCAAAGGTAACATTCAATGGGCCAGAGCTTCCTTCGCCCACTATTGAAGCATCCTTAAGTTTTTGGCCTACATTTAGCTGCCCTGGGTAAATAATATCGGTGGAAGTGAATTTCATTTGGAAGCTTTCCAGGGATTTAAGCTGATCTTGGTTGATCATCGATCCAGCATCTATCATGGTGGAATTTCCATCACAGATCATCTTATAGCTGTTTTTCATCTGGGAGTCTCCTTTTTTTGAGAAAGCCTCGAATTCCAAGGTTACGATCACTTTGCCGCCTTCCGATTTGACATCAGTGATTTTGTATATCAAATTTCCAGACGGTTTACCTTTGCCGTCAAAGGTAGCCATCTCGAAGCCACTACCTTTTTTTAAAGCCACTCCCATACACTCTTGGGCCATGGTGTGGGCCATGGTTCCGACGAATAGCAGTAGCAATACATAGAGAGATCTTAACATGTTGTCTTTTGTTTATGTGAATAGAAGCACTTTAAAGATACGAAGTATAATAGAAAAGTTGGCTACCACTGAGTAAATGACCGAATTTGAAGGGTAGGTGATTTTTTCTATTGTGTAGTCTGTCATTCGAGGACTAGGTAGGTGGGGCCTTTGTAGAGCCTAGCTTATTGGGGGCCTATAGTTGTTTGGTAGTTCTAAGCGGCTATCATCGTCAGCAAGCCTAGCAACATGATAATTTTACAATAAGTGCTCAGCGCTTTAAAGTCACGAATGGTATCGGCTTTTGAAAGCTTTTGGGTTAGAAAAATAATGGGCAGCAGTAGTATCAGAAACAAGCCCATGAGTAAGGTATTATTGAGTACAGAGGCCATTGAAAACAGGATAAGAACGAAACCACCAATAAAAATATACAAGAAATTTCGAGTTTTAGGGATGCCCCATAGGATAGGCAAGGTACGGCAACCATGGGCCATGTCGCCTCTAATGTCCTCCATGTCCTTTACGACTTCTCGTATAAACGAAATAAAGAAGGAAAAGATCGCATAGATAAGCACCAGTTGCCGGTTATTTGGATAATGGACCGTCAGGATCAGTAAAGAGAGGCCTGTGAGTAAAGAAACTATAAAATTGCCGATAAACGGGAGCCGTTTGAACCGTTCGGAGTAAAACCACAGGAGCGTAATTGAAAAGACATTTATAAGGAATATCTTAGGACTGACCAGAAGTCCTAAAGCGGCTCCCAATACATTTAAAACCTGATGAGCCCCCATGGCCCAACGTCTTTTAAGGTATCGGCCAACCACGACTCTCTCGGGCTTGTTAACGATATCGATTTTGATGTCGAAGTAATCATTAATAATATAGCCGGCAGCAGCAATGCATACGGTAGACAACGAAATGATAAACATATCCTTATCTGCCACAATTTGTCTCCAATTCTCTGCAGGGCCTATTAGTAATATTCTTGTGAAGTACTGAGTAAGGGTAACGATGATTAGATTCGTTATCCGGACCAGTCGGAAGCTTCCCCAAAGATATTCCCTGATTTTAATTTTTGATCGTGCCGACACATTCATTAGGCTAATTTACCGAGATAATTATTCAAAGATAAAGTTATTCAACTTTCTTAACACGCAAAATGGTATTGATTCCAAAACTTTTAATATAAATGGCTCAAAACCAGGAATAGGGTTGGTTTCGGCCGATTTGGATGGCTTGTAGCCGTAAAGATGGTGCGCTGCGGAGCAATGGCTTTTATATGGTGCGATGCGCAAGCCAATGACTGGCGCCATGGGAGGGTCGAGCAACGAGAACCTATAGGATCAAAATAGAATTTACTTCAATTTTACGATCCTTTTGCCCATATTGAAGACAGAAAAGAAATGGTGCCTTATTAGAAAAATTGCAATACTTATCGATTTTCAGCCATGAAAGCCCTACTATTTGAGAAATACGGTCGTCCAGAAGACGTTCTCCAGCTAGGGGAAATAGCCCGTCCAGAACCTCAGGAAAATGAAGTCTTGATCAGGGTTATGGCCACCGCCGTCAATGATTATGACTGGAGCGTACTAAGGGGAAAGCCTCTCGTATACCGCCTAATGTATGGGCTGCTGAAGCCCAAGATGAATATACCAGGCATGGAGCTATCGGGTGAGGTGGTAGGAATGGGGGCTGAGGTTAGGCAGTTTGAAGTGGGTGACGCAGTTTTTGGAGATATATCTCATTATGGCTTCGGGACCTTTGCCGAATACATCGCTATAGACGCCAAGGCCGTGGTGAAAATGCCTCCAGGGATGAGTTTTGTAGAGGCTGCGGCCATTCCTCATGCGGCTGGCCTCGCCTTTCAGGCGTTAGAGGATTTGGATAGGGCGGGAAAGGGGCAACGGGTGTTGATCAACGGGGCGGGTGGAGGTGTAGGTGCCGTTGGCCTACAATTAGCCAAAAACAGAGGCTACGAAGTAGTAGGGGTCGATGCACAGGAAAAACTGACTAAGATGAAAGCGATGGGTTTTGATGAGGTGCTGGATTACCGCCAAACCGACATTACCAAGGTTTCTCAACGGTATGATCTGATTTTGGATTGTAAGTGTTGTAAGTCCATATTTTTATTTCCAAAGATACTTACCCCCAAGGGGCGTTATGTGGCCATTGGAGGGGAGGTTCTAAGCCTGTTGCAAGTAGCGCTCTTCGGTAAAATCCTAGGCCTACTAACCAAGCAAAGGTTTCAAGTACTGAGCTTGAAATCCAATAAAGATTTAGCGAAAATTGGGGATCAGTTTAATCACAACCTCTTGAATACCCATGTTGATGGCCCTTTCCCATGGACCGACGCCCCAAGGTTAATTCAATATTTTGGAGAAGGGAAACATCAGGGGAAAATAGTTTTGATGGTAAGTGATTAATTATTAGTATTTTAGTTCTTGTTCCTATAGGGTCAACCGGGTCGGAGAAATGTAGATTAACCCATAAGAATAAGTGAAAAGTTTAAGTTTGTCCCGGTTTTGGGACGAAAAACAAAGGTTTTGTGTTATTAGCCTATCTGGTCGCTAATTTTAGACCTTAACGGGTAGTTTTTTGATATTAAAGAAGTAATTGTATGAAAATAGGAATTGTTTGCTACCCTACCTTCGGTGGTAGTGGTGTGGTGGCCACCGAGCTTGGAAAAGCACTCGCAAAAGCGGGGCATCAGGTTCATTTTATAACCTATTCACAGCCACAGCGTCTCGATTTTTTTAATGAAAATCTGTACTACCACGAAGTAAACATCCCTTCTTACCCGCTGTTTCAATACCCCCCTTATGAATCGGCACTTTCCAGTGAAATGGTACAAGTAGTGGCAGGTTCAGAATTGGATGTATTGCACGTGCATTATGCTATTCCTCATGCCTCATCGGCATATTTGGCGAAGCAAATCTTGGCCGCGCAGGGGATTCATATCCCGGTAATCACCACCCTGCATGGGACCGATATAACCCTGGTAGGAAAAGATGAATCTTATGCTCCCGTTGTTACTTTCAGTATTAACCAATCGGATGGTATTACGGCAGTTTCCGAATCTTTACGCCAAGATACTTTCAGCCATTTCAATATCACCAAGGAGATTGAGGTGATACCCAATTTTATAGATTTAGAGCGTTTTAACAGGCAAAAAAAGGAGCACTTTAAAAAGGCTATTTGTCCTGGTGATGAAAAGCTGATTGTGCATACTTCCAACTTTAGAAAGGTAAAGCGTATTGATGATGTGATTTCAATATTCGAGAAATTACGCAAATTAATGCCCTCCAAGCTTCTATTGGTAGGCGACGGTCCCGACCGCGCCCGCATCGAACGGAGGTGTAAAGACTTGGATATGTGCAGCGACGTCCGGTTCCTAGGAAAGCTAGATGCCATAGAGGAGGTACTGTCGGTGGCCGACTTATTTTTGCTGCCATCCGAATCGGAAAGCTTTGGCCTGGCGGCCCTTGAGGCCATGGCCTGCGAAGTACCGGTGATCTCTTCTAACGTAGGCGGCTTGCCCGAACTGAATGTACACGGGTATTCTGGATTTTTGAGTGACGTAGGGGATGTGGACGATATGGTCAAAAATGCCGCTTATATACTTGACGACTCCAGGTTAGAGACCTTTAAAGCCAATGCCCTGGCAAGGGCCAAGGAGTTTGATATCGCCAAAATACTTCCATTATACGAAGCGTATTACGAGAAAGTCGTTGAAAATGCCAAAATGGTTTTATAACCCAAGGGCCTATTATAGGGGCACGTGATAACACCGAATTTGCATGGGTATAACCGTTTGTACCTTTTAGGCACTCCGTTATCATGAAAATTGATTGTTCTTACTTTTTGTTTTCGATTCTGTGCTTAATTTGGTAAGTTTACAGTATACAGTAGGATTAAAACAAAGGAAAAATGAAGATTGTTTTTAATATATTATTGATATTTTTTTTGTTGATCGCATTTGTACCGATGTTTAGACGGTTCATCTTTCATTTGCTAGTTGGTAGACAGCTGGTTAAGGAACAAAAGAAACAGTATCAAGCCTATAAAAGGGGCCAAAGTCATGAGGGAGTACGGGTAGACAAATCCCCCCCCAATAACGACCGATCCGACTTTAAGGGCGGGGAGTATGTCGATTATGAAGAGATAAAGTAAAACCTTTAAAAAATAAGATAGGCTCAGTCGTTGACTGGGCCTTTTTTTTGTCCATCAGGCGGGAAGAAGCCCTGGTCTTTGTAGCTTCTAGGTGTAGAAACTAGAGGCCTACTTGAAGGCCACTGAGCAAGCTAAAAGTTGTACTTTTTAGGTACCTCCGACAGCTTTCGGCCGCTTTGCCTGCCAAAAAGAAAATGTTTGGGCTGTCCCACTACCTGTGACTGATATATGCCCGTATGCCCCGATAGGAAATAGGCGGTTATACAAGCAATGGCGACATACACGCCACATTCCGCACCAAAGAGCTCAATGGCCATGAGGGTGCAAGCTATGGGGGTGTTGGCTGCCCCGGCAAAAACGGCAACGAACCCCATACCTGCTAATAATCCCATGGGCAATGGAATCACCAATGCCAGAGCGTTGCCCAAAGTAGCACCTATAAAGAACAGAGGAGTCACTTCACCGCCTTTAAAAGCTGCTCCTAAGGTAAGGGCAGTAAAGATAATCTTAAGGGCGAAATCGTAGGGGAGGACCGGAGTTTGAAAAGCCTCTACAATGACGGGAACTCCAAGGCCAATATAGCGCGTGGTACCCATTAGGTATACCGCTAAGGCTACAATGGCTCCGCCTACGAAGGGCCTGAGTGGTGGGAAGGCAATGTATCGTTTAAAAAGTTTGCCCAGTTCCAGTGTACTTTTGCTAAATATCCATGAGCAAATACCAAAAGCTATCCCTGCTACAATGGACCAGGCTACATTGCCGTAGGTGAGCTCTGGGAAAAGAGGAATATGATAGGTCGTGTGGCCTACATGCCAAGCCCTAGTCGTGATATCGGCAAAAATAGAGCTTGCAAAGGCCGGGAATAGGGCCTCGTAGCGGAGCTGTCCTATCAAGAATACCTCCAAGCCGAATACGGCCCCTGCCAACGGGGTTCCGAAAACGGACCCAAAACCTGCAGCGATTCCAGCAATTAATATAAGTTTTCGATCCCTAGGCCGTAACCCTAATAACTTGGTGAGCTGGTCGGCTATGGATCCGCCCATTTGTAAGGCTGTGCCTTCTCTACCCGCCGAGCCACCAAAAAAATGGGTGGCCACCGTACCTATTAATACGAGAGGGGCCATTTTTAAGGGTACTATTTTGGCAGGGTGATGTATTTCATCCAATAATAAATTGTTGCCGGCTTCTACATTTTTACCCCAATAGTAGTAGGACAAGCCTACAACAAAGCCCCCTATGGGAAGTAAGGCAATGATCCACTGATGAGATTCCCTCCAGAGGGTCGCCCATTCGAGCGATACTAGGAACAATGCCGATGCCGAACCTACTAACGCCCCTATGATGGCAGATAAAATTAACCATTTTAGTAAGAAGAAGGCGATTGGTTCGCGAAAGAATAATTTGGAAATATAGGGGAAACGCATGCTACTTGGGGGCCTCTGGTATAGAATAAGGTCGCATGGCCTTCTCGATCAGGGAATCTGATGAAGCCATACGCATTATATTTCTTCAAAGGTAAGGTTTATTTTAGTATTAGAGTAGGTAGCGCACTATTACGCCCGATTTCTGCAATGCCTTTATTCATTAATCAGGGGGCGCCAAGTAGGAGATATCTGCATCCTTAAAATTTGAGATACATTCCAAGGTTTTGTAACTTGTAATTCTAACATTAATTTGACTATTATGGAATATAGACAACTGGGGAATTCAGGACTTCGCGTTCCTGTGCTCAGCTTTGGAACGGGAACCTTCGGCGGAACGGGCGATTTTTTTAAGGCTTGGGGAAATACTGGTGTGGACGATGCCAAAAAAATGGTGAATCGATGCTTGGACGCCGGCTTAAATCTGTTTGATACGGCCGATGTGTACTCCCAGGGCTTAAGTGAGGAAATACTCGGCCAGGCTATTCATGGCTTGCGGGATAGGGTGCTGATATCTACGAAGGCCACTTTTAAAATGGGGAAAGAGCCCAATGATTTTGGATCGTCGCGGTTTCATCTAATCAAATCGTGTGAGAACAGTTTGAAAAGGTTGAAAACCGATTATCTGGATATTTACCATATGCATGGTTTCGATGGAATTACTCCTGTTGACGAAACCTTAAATGCATTAAACAGCCTAGTTCAAAGCGGAAAGGTTCGTTACATTGCCTGTTCCAATTTTTCTGGATGGCATTTAATGAAGTCATTGAGTATTTCGGAACGATATGGATGGGCCAAATATGTGGTACACCAGGTTCATTATAGTCTGTTAAGTAGGGAACTGGAGTGGGACCTGATGCCTTTGGCTCTGGATCAAGGCGTGGGAAGCATGGTATGGAGCCCATTGGCTGGGGGAAGGTTAGGAGGTAAATACCGCCGAGATTTGCCTGCACCTAGCCGGGGAAGAATTGCCGAAGGGGGCGGAGAAGGCCCCGAATTGGATCCGGAATTTCTTTATCGAATCATAGACGAACTGGATGCCATTGCCAAGGAGACCAACAAAACTGTGGCCCAAGTGGCGATCAATTGGGTGTTGAATAGGCCTAGCGTATGCAACGTCATTATTGGGGCGCGTACAGAGGAGCAGTTGCAGGAGAACTTAGGTTCTATCGGTTGGCAACTCTCCAAAGAGCAAATCCAACGGTTAGACCAAGTAAGCCAACGAGCACCTATATACCCCTATTGGCATCAGCGAATGAATCCTGACCTGAACCCAATACCTTCCTTCTACTAAAAAATCAGCGGTAATCGGTTTCATATATGATTCCGATTACCGCTGATTTTAGCCTTTTAGTTATTACGATTGACGCAACTCGGGAACATAGTACCCGTGCTTAATAGCGTAAACAATCATATCCATGGTACGTTTTACCTGGAATTTCTTCATGATTTTCCGTTGGTAATATTGTACCGTATGTGAGCTTAATTTAAGATCATCAGCAATCTCCTTAATCGTTTTTCCTTGACAGATGCTTTGAAGCACGTCTTTTTCGCGTTGAGAAAGCTGGAATACTGCTTGCTCGTCGCTAAATACACTGTTGATCAAGCTTTCACGTACCGATTTGCCGATATACTGCTTGCCATTATGGATCTGAATGATGGCATCTTTAAGCTCGGCAATGGTAGTCGACTTCGTTAAAAAACCATTTGCCCCTCTCCTAATTACATTACGAACCGTTTGTGAGTCATAAGCTGAAGAGAAAACAATGATTTTTATGTTTTCATCCATATTCTCCCTACAATAATCAAGAAGCTGAATGCCATTCACACCAGACATCATAATGTCGGTAATAATTAAATCTGCGACATTTTGTGGTTTACTTTGGATAAATGATTCAGTTGAATTGTAAATACTTACAGATTCCACTTCTGGCATACGTGACAAAAGGTTGCTAAGGGACTCCGTAAGGAGTAGGTGATCATCTACTAGCGCTATGTTCATGGTTTAGAGAGCTCTTTAAATGGTTTGGTTATTTTAATTAATATTTCGGGTTAATTTATACTTCTGAAGTTAATAACGAAATTACATAAATAAAAATTTTAAATTCGAAACTAAATTAGTTGATTTTTACCAATATTTTCGAAAATGTAGTTTTTCTTTTGATGTAAAAATTGTCCGCTAGAATCCAGGTTCTATTTTTAGGCGTCCTGATACATTAGTGTGTGGAGAAAGTGGAATTTAAAATTCTTATGGGGTAGTTCGAATTTATACGACAAATTAAACCACTCCAAAGCTTATTTCCAAGTGAATCTATGCAATCCACTGCTTTTTGTAGGTGTTTTTTCGTTTTTTTTAACTTAAATGGATTCTGTGATAGGGTTGTATGGGTAAAGTAATGGCTTCTTATTAAATACTAATCAATTGTTAGCAATGTTTGTCTTTGAATACTTTCTTTCAAGTAGTATACTTAAAATTCCTTCTTAAAGTTCGTACTCCATTCTCTGTTTGGTACGAATGCATGATAAATTTTGGTATAAGTTTGTTGAAGGCTTTCTTAAGAGAGCAGTCCGATCTCCCGTATAGTCGCTGCCTATGGGTAGACTTAGTGTATGCGATCCGGTCAGATGTAGTCCAACGGCTGTGGAGTCTACCCTACGATAGGGGACATATCGGTTGATGCCCTGAATTCTTTTAGTGAAGTGTAGTTCTTTTCAAAGGATCCTAAAATACTGAGGCTCCTGGTTGCCGAAAATTCGGCAGTATTCTCCATCCTGTATGGTTTGGATTTCAATTACTTATTATCACATGGTTACTTTTTAGGTCTGTAATGGGATGCCAGAATCCGTTGGAATAATGTACGATGGATTGGCACAAAGAGTGCCCCTGCATACGGAATTAATAATGGAGACGAGCGTTCATTTACAGATTGTTAGGCTGATGACTTTGGCCACCTTTTAAAAAAAAACATCCCGAAGGCAAGGCCCGGGGATGTTCGATTTTACTCAACGTTATGAGAACCATATTACAGGTTTTCAAAAACAAAGTTAATTAATTATTGGTAATTATCTATATAACAAATAAATATTTATATCATACGCTAGCCAAGTAAACATAGGTCGGCTCCAGGGGTCAAGGGCCGGGCAAATCCCTATTATATCCGCCTCGAGCTATATTTGGTGAGCTAATTAATTTATATGTTTCCTTCTGTTATAAATGTCAATACGATTTTACTCGTTTAAATAGTGTCTTTTCTTGTTTTTATAAGTCTAAGGAATATCTAGCCTTATTCTTGGCCCTTTTGTTAAGGTAATTTGAGTCCTGGCTAGGGGAGCAGCTTGGTTCTAAAAATAGAAATGAAAGAACTGTGTAGAGATTTCTCTATGAAAATATAGTTGCAAAGTCCGGTATTTTGGCTAGAATATTGATAAATAATTTCTATTTATTGGTTGAACTATTGGTATGATTTAATATTTTTTTTCTATATTAGAATTTCTGCGATTATCTTTGTGTTAGCAAAATTTAAACGTTGGAGTTCTATCCATTTTTAGACGTATCCTATGAGGACAAATGAAAATGCGATTCGAAAATATGCCTTATTTGGATCCAAATTAAGGGGGTCGGCCTATATCGAATCTGTATTGGAAGCACTTTTATTAGAAATGGAAACACCGGCCAATTTAAAGAAGCTAGGTGCTCAAATGAAAGTGGAATGGAGCCGACAGTCTGTTGAAGTACAAATATTAAGTGGTGCCTTTAAGCACAGTACTGTCTTGGATCCTAACGGGATGAGTACGCGTTGTTTTCAGCAAAAATCGTTGCTTCGTCCCAAACTACCAAAGGTTCGCAAAGTCAATTCCAATCGATTCTCTAGTGATTATAGGGACGACTTTTGACCTTAGTAGTTGTACCGATTCTTCCATAACTGCTGTAGTCTTTTCTTTAACTCTTGTTCCTTATTGTTTACGCCAGGTTCGTATAGTAAGGTCCCTGAAATTTCCTGCGGTAAAAAGTCCTGTTCAATGAAGTTGCCGGGGAAGTCATGGGCATACCGATAGTCCTGCCCATATCCAAGCTCCTTCATTAGCTTAGTAGGTGCATTGCGTAGATGTAATGGTACCGATAGATGCTCGGTGTTCTTTGCTAAGGCCAAGGCCTTGTCTATGGCCAGATAGCTGGCATTACTCTTGGGAGAGGTGGCCAAATAGATGGCTACCTGAGAAAGGGGGATCCGGCACTCGGGATAGCCAATCACTTTTACGGTCTGTAGGCATGACTCGGCCATAATCATAGCCGTAGGGTTGGCATTGCCAATATCTTCGGAGGCGAGAATAAGCATTCGACGGGCAATAAAAACAGGATCTTCGCCACCTACAATCATACGGGCCATCCAGTATAAAGCGCCGTTAGGGTCACTACCTCGTATCGACTTAATAAAAGCCGAAATAATGTCGTAATGCTGCTCTCCCGATTTGTCGTAGCGACCCATATTCTGTTGAACTACATGGGTTACTAGTTCATCGTTTATAACTATATCGGCTTGATCCCCTTGGCTCAACACCACCATTTCCAATAGATTTAATAATTTCCGGCCGTCTCCTCCAGATAGTCGGAACAGGGCTCGGTCCGATTCGAAACGAATATTTTTGGACAATAGCCACTGATCGGTTTGAACTGCCCTCATAATGAGTTGTTTCAACTCTTTTTCTCCAAAGCCTTCTAATACATATACTTGGCATCGCGAAAGCAGGGCGGAGTTGATTTCAAAAGAGGGGTTTTCGGTAGTAGCTCCTATCAACGTGACCTTCCCTTTTTCGACGGCGCCTAGCAGGGCATCTTGTTGTGTTTTGTTGTACCGGTGTATTTCGTCGATAAATAAGATGGCAGGAAAGAGGCCTGATGGCCTAGCCAGAATTTCACGGAGTTCTTTAACTCCCGAATTGATGGCACTCAAATTATAAAATGGGCGCTTGGATACCTCTGCGATCAACAGGGCGAGGGTCGTCTTACCTACTCCAGGAGGCCCCCAAAGGATCATGGAGGGTAAGGTGTTTTGGGAGATGGCATTCCGCAATGGGCCATTGGGGCCCATTAGCTTTGGTTGTCCAATATAGTCGTTAATGTTACGAGGCCGTAGCCTTTCTGCTAAGGGGGTACTTTGATTCATAAACAGCGTATTTCTACTAAATATACTCTGTATAACAAAAAAAGCACGGCATAGTTCTTGCCGTGCTTTTTAATAGGTGGTTTCGGTCAGATCGTTACGCTTTCCAATGCCATCTGTTTTTTAAGGTTGCCTAATGCGCCAAAGATCAAGTTATAAACCGACTGAATATTTATCTTCATCAAATCGGCAATTTCGTGATTGTTGAGGTTCATATAGAATTTGAGAAATACCGCCTCCCTTTGTCTTTTTGGTAGGTTATGAATAGCCGAATTCAAATGATGGTTGGTGAGGTCAAATTCCTCTTCAGAGATCATATGATTTTCATGAGAGGGGGTATGAATGTGCCAGTATTCGACAGGGATGTCTTCGTTGCTGGTATGCTTCTGCTGGGCGTTAAGGTGTCGTACCAGTTTACGCTTGATGGAGGCCATTAAATAAAACCGCACCGAGGTCGTATCTCCAAGGGTGTTACGGTTTTTCCAGAGCTCCACAAACAGGTCGTGAATGCAATCTTTGATCAACGGTTTGTCGATGGTAAATTGTGAACAATACTGATACAAAATGTTAACATAGGAGCGATATAAGCAGGCATAGGCATACTCATCTCCTTTTCTAAATTGATCCCAGAAATTGAGTTCTTCTTCTTGTTTGTAGCGTAAATGTGCCATTTTAAGGTTTAGGATTTGATGGGGTTAGGAATTAGGAATTTATAAGGGTCAAAAAATCGCTGGTAAATATATTTATAAAATAATAGATTAAAAAAAATATTTCAGGTAAAAATCATATTCCAAATGAATTGTATTATATCTAAAGTTATTAGAATTGTATTATTCCGCTACGATAAGTTTGAATTCATTCACATCGAAAAGTCCCTTATCGCTTAGTTTTAGATGAGGGATCACCAAAAGAGCCATAAATGAAAGGGTCATAAATGGAGCGTTTAAGGTAGATTTCAAATTGGTTTTCACGAATTGGTCCAGTAAAGTATATTGTCTCGAAATTTCGTATCCTTCCACGTCGCTCATTAGGCCAGCAATAGGCAAAGGGATTATCATTTCCTGGTGTGCCCCTACCGCCGACAATCCGCCCTTAGCTTCAATCACCAAATTGACGGCACGACTAATACTCTCATCGTCACATCCAACTGCCAGAATATTATGGGAATCGTGCCCCACCGACGACGCTATTGCGCCTTCTTTAAGTCCAAAATTATTGATAAAGGATAGCCCCGGCTTAGCTGGATGGTATCGGTTAATAACGGTCAATTTTAAAATGTCTTTTTCCAAGTCTACTTGATAATACCCGTCTCGGATATTTAAAGTATCCCTTAGTTCATTTGTAATTAGTTGACCCTCTAAGGCTTGTATTACCCTTACTGGGAGGTCGGTTTTTTTTGCGGATATTCTGAAATCTTCTGCTACGGTGGCTTGGCAGTCCATTTTATTGATATGTTCGCTCCTCAGGTCGGGTAGTAAGGAGACTCCCTGGTCGGCTACTTTGTTGCCATCAAGCCAATTTTCTATGATATTCAGATCCTGGAGGTTGTCTACAATAATAAAATCAGCCGGATCGCCCACCCGCGTTAGCCCGACAGGCAAATGGTAGTGCAGCACGGGGTTGACACAAGCACAGGTGAGTACATCCCACAGGTCGTAGCCTAGGGCAAGGGCTCTTTTTACCAGAAGGTTAATATGCCCTTCCTCCAAAGAATCGGGATGCTTGTCGTCGGAACAAAACATGAGTCTCTCGGGATGATGGGCCATCAATGGAATGAGGGCATCAAAGTTTCTGGCTGCGCTCCCTTCTCGAATCAATATTTTGGCCCCGTACCCAATTTTTTCCTTGGCCTCCTCATAAGTGAAGCATTCGTGGTCGGTACTGATCCCCCGGTCTATGTAGTCCTTGGCGGCTTGGCCCCTGAGCCCCGGAGCATGCCCGTCAATAGGTTTTTGGACGTCTTGCGCGTGGGCGATCTTTGCCAAAAGTTCTGGATCTCCGTGGAGTACTCCAGGGAAGTTCATCACTTCTGCTAAATAGCCTATATCCTCTCTAGCCATAAGGGCGGCTATGTCGGCCGCATCGATATGGGCTCCCGCAGTTTCAAAACTCGTTGCAGGGACGCAGGATGGCGCTCCAAAGCAGAATTTGAAGGGGGTGCGTTTCCCGTCTGTTATCATGAAGTTAATGCCATCGATGCCCAATACATTGGCGATTTCGTGCGGATCGGACACCGTAGCCACTGTGCCATGGGTTACGGCCATTCGAGCAAACTGGCTGGGCGTGAGCATAGAGCTCTCTATATGTACGTGGGCATCTACAAACCCAGGTAGAAGATAAGGTAAAGCCTGGTTTTCGGGGCCCACAGGAGCCAAGGATTGAATTTTTGCACCCGAAATGGTAAGGACTACTTCTTGTATTGTTCTGTCGAGCAGATTAATATGGTTGACTCTCATAAGGTATCTTTTGAATGCCTTAGCCATTTGGCTACCAGCAGTTTTAATGGATATTATTACCGAATATACTTCTTAAAAGTCGCTGGGCACTAGTAGCGATTATTTTTTTGGTATTGTAATGGACTGATTCCCATTATATTTTTAAAACATTTGTTAAAATTGGCGAAGTTATTAAACCCACTTTCGAAGCAAATCTGGGCAACGGGCCACTTTTCTTCCAGTAATAGCTTGCAAGCATGCCCTATCCGAAGCTCTATTAGAAACTGGGAGTACGTTTTTCGACTCCGACTCTTAAAATACCGACAAAAGGAATGTGGGCTAATATTGGCAATATCGGCTATTTCTGCAATGCTAATCTTCTTTTGGAAATTCTGTAAGGTATAGCTATATATGGCATTGATCCGGTCCGTATCGAAGGGATCCAGGGACTTTAAGTTAAAGTCGTTGGACAACTGTACGGTATCGGAGGCAAATGCCAGCTTGTTTAATATTTGAAGCAAAAGGATGATTCGGTTTTCCTTGGGGTTTCGCAGCAATTGTTGCATTAAGGGTATAACTTGCTCTTTTATTTTGCCATTGAACTTTAGGCCTGAAGCCGCCTTTTGGAATAAGTCGCGGAGGGGTTTGTTTTCGGGGAGCTCAAGGAAGGTGGTGCCGAACAGATCGGGTAAAAAGTGAAGAACTGTAGCCTGAGCGTGCAGGTTTTCGTGGCCCTCAAAGTATTTGTCATCGCAGCGCCAATAATGTGGTAAATTGGGCCCTATCAACAAGAGATCGCCGTTATGGAAGTTCTGGATGTTATCGCCTATAAATTGTCGGCCCGATCCCTGTTCGATCAAAACTAGCTCCATTTCGGGGTGATAATGCCAACGATCGTAAAAGTACAGTACCACATCCCTTCGAATGCTAAAGGAATTTTGGGTAGCCTTTGGTACCTTAATTAATTGTGGTTTCATAGCTTAAATACACTTAAGTGACGAATTTAAGTATTTTGTTGCCAATATAGTTTAAGATAATGCTAGAAATGTAAAATTTCTCATGACTTATATTTCATTATTTTGTCGTAGAAAGTCAGGAACCGAAAAATTATGTTTCTTTGATCAGTATTTCAGCTACTGATTAATCTCTTATGTAATTCAGTGGTTTTATCCGAAATGCCTCCATAGATTTGCTTCAGAGATAATTTCTTGACTTAATAAATAACAATAAAATATAACATGGCGTCTAAATTTTTAAAAGTTCATCCTTCCGATAATGTAATTGTAGCCCTGCGTGATCAAGAGTCCAATGCGGTAGCTGAATACCTGGGGGAGCAATATACCTTACCTTATGGGGTAATGGCCAAACACAAATTTGTTACCGAGGATATCGATACAGGAGGCGCCATCATCATGTATGGGGTGTTGGTGGGACGAGCCACCCAGCCTATTAAGAGAGGGGAACCTATTACTACTTTTAACCTAAAGCATGATGCTCACGACTATAGCACGGCCAATCGCCAACCCTATAGCTATACCCAGCCTGATGTAAGCAAATGGGCCGATCGTACCTTTAATGGGTACCATCGTGCCGACGGCCGTGTAGGTACCTATAATTACTGGCTGGTTCTGCCCCTCGTGTTCTGTGAAAACAGGAATGTTCTGATCATGAAGGATGCTTTTGAAAGGGAATTGGGATATGCCCAAACCGACCTGTACCGTCGGCATGTTCATGCTATGTTAGAGGCTTACAAAACGGGTGATAACAGCCAATTGAAGCGGCTAGAGACCTTTGCCGAAAAGCCTGACCAGGGGCAGTTTTCAGAGCGCCCTTTTCCCAATGTCGATGGAATCAAATTCTTGACTCATGAAGGGGGTTGTGGAGGGACACGCCAGGATGCCAATACCCTTTGTGCGCTTTTTGCTGCCTATGCCGTTCACCCCAATGTGGCGGGTATTACGGTATTGAGTTTGGGATGCCAAAACTCTGAATTGAAAACCTTAGAAGACGAAATTAAGAAAAGGGACCCCAACTTTGATAAGCCATTCTTTGCTTTTGAGCACCAAAAAGGAACGGAATATTCATTGATGTCCGGAGCCATTAAAGAGACCTTTAATGGACTTACCAAGATAAATCAATTTGAAAGGGAGGCGGCACCTTTGTCCAAATTGAGCGTTGGACTAAAATGCGGAGGATCCGATGGCTTTTCTGGGATATCGGCCAACCCGGTATTAGGACACCTTTCCGACCTGGTTGTAGGCCTGGGAGGCCAAACCTTACTGGCAGAGTTTCCTGAACTCAATGGAGTAGAACAGGAATTGCTCAACCGGTGTGTTACCGAAGAAAAAGCAGCCAAATTTGAGAAACTAATGAGGGACTACGCCGGAAAAGCGGAAGCTGTAGGCTCTGCCTTTGCCTTCAACCCCTCCCCAGGCAATATTAAAGATGGGCTGATCACCGATGCCATCAAGTCGGCGGGTGCCGCCAAAAAAGGAGGTAACGCCTATATTGCCGATGTGTTAAACTACACCGAAAGGGCTACGCTACCTGGGCTACATCTGGTATGTACACCAGGTAACGATGTAGAAGCTACCACGGGACAAACAGCCGCCGGTGCCAATATGATTCTGTTCACCACTGGCTTGGGGACCCCAACGGGTAACCCGGTATGTCCGGTGGCTAAGGTGGCGACCAATACTAAGCTAGCCGAGCGGATGCCCGACGTGATCGACTTCGACTGCGGGCCCGTAGTCGACGGGAGCCAATCTATAGAAGAAAATGCAGAAAATCTGCTGGAGTATGTCATTAAGGCGGCTAGCGGAGAGCTCACAAAGGCGCAACAATTAGGACAAGATGACTTTATCCCCTGGAAAAGAGGGGTATCCCTTTAATTGATTCACCTCTTTGGTGTCTGCCTCGAAGTAGGTGCCAAAGAACAGAGTATTATTCTTTGAAAGAAAAAATATGTTTAGTTTAAAAGGTAAAGTAGTGATTGTTACTGGAGGTGCCAGTGGGATTGGTTTGGCGATAAGCCAAACTTTTGCCAAGCAAGGAGCCTTCGTACATATTTTGGAGCTAAATGAAGATTTGGCTCAGCAAGTGGCTGCCGACATCATTAAGAATGGTGGGTTGGCTCAGGCGCATGTCGTCAACGTGGCCGATCAGGCCCAAGTTCGGAAGGTGGTCGATGCGATTGCCACCTTAGGCCCTATCAACATCCTGGTCAACAATGCTGGAATTGCCCATATTGGCAAGGCGCATACCACCTCTGAAGAGGATATGGATAAAATATACCAGGTAAATATCAAAGGGGTTTATAATTGCCTGAACGTCACGCTGCCCCATATGATCGGCGCCGGAGGTGGGGTAATATTAAATATGGCCTCTATTGCCGCTACCGTAGGGCTGGTCGATCGCTTCGCCTATTCTGCCGCCAAAGGTGCGGTGTATTCCATGACTTTGTCGGTGGCCAGGGACTATCTGGATCAGAACATTCGATGCAATAGTATATCTCCTGCCCGGGTACATACTCCTTTTGTAGACGGTTTTTTAAAGAAAAATTATCCAGGCAAGGAAGCGGAGATGTTCGAAAAATTATCGAAAACCCAACCCATTGGTCGTATGGCCAAGCCTGATGAAATTGGTGCCTTGGCACTTTACCTATGTTCCGATGAGGCGGGATTCGTAACGGGCTGCGATTATTTGATTGACGGAGGTTTTGAAAAATTGAATACCTAACGATTTCCGTTGGAAATTTGAAAAGAATTGATGTGTAATAAGTGGCCGCTTAGGTAGCCCATAAATCTATTGATATAATGAAATTATTTCGTTTTGGTGCGTTTGAACAAGAAAAGCCAGGTGTTGAACTAAGCGATGGTAAGTCCTTAGATGTTTCTGGCTTTGGAGAAGATTTTAATGAGCAGTTTTTTGCTACCGATGGCCTTTCCCGTTTGCAGGAATGGTTAAAAGAGAACCAGGCCGACTGTCCCATTTTGGAAAAAGGCTTTCGCTATGGATCCTGTGTGGCTCGCCCTTCAAAGATTGTCTGCGTGGGGATGAACTATGCCAAGCATGCTTACGAGTCAGGTGCTACGGAGCTTCCTAAAGAGCCGATTATCTTTTTTAAAGCAACCTCGGCGCTATGCGGACCCTTCGATAACGTGGTGATTCCACGCGGATCAGAGAAGACCGACTGGGAAGTAGAATTGGCCGTAGTAATCGGCAAAAGGGCCAGCTATGTATCTGAAGAGGATGCTTTGAGTTATGTGGCAGGATATGCCATTCATAACGACTATTCGGAGCGGGCTTACCAGCTAGAAAGAGGTGGGCAATGGGTGAAAGGAAAGAGCAACGATACCTTTGCTCCAATAGGACCCTACCTGGTACCTGCGAGTGATGTGGCCAATCCCAATCAGCTGGATCTTTGGCTTTCATTGAATGGTAAAAAGATTCAAGATAGCAATACTTCGGATATGATTTTCCAAATTCCATTCCTGGTAAGCTACCTTAGCCAGTTTATGAGTTTACTTCCGGGTGATGTTATCACGACGGGGACTCCGGCGGGCGTAGGGCTAGGTATGAAGCCACAGGTATACTTGAAACCAGGCGATATCGTAGAGTTAGGAATTGAAGGGCTTGGGGTACAACGTCAGGAGGCTCAGGCTTGGAAGGCTTGAAAGGGCGTTTGAGAATGTTTATCAGTGATTTTTAATCCTTTCCAAACAGTATTTAGGAATGTATATCGATTCGCATCAACATTTTTGGTTTTTCGATCCAATACGTGATTCATGGATCACTACCGAGATGTCGGTGATTCAGAAGAATTTTCTTCCAGAGGACTTAAAGCCGATTCTCGATGAAAATGGGATTGGGGGTTGTGTGGCCGTTCAGGCCAGCCAGTCCGATTCCGAAACGACTTTCTTGCTGCAACAGGCAGAGGCCAATGAGTTTATCAAGGGGGTGGTCGGCTGGATCGACCTAAAAGATAAGGATCTATACGACCAGCTAGACCGCCTGACACAGTTCGAAAAACTAAAAGGATTCCGCCATGTGGTTCAGGGAGAACCCGACGGGTTTATGCTCGATACGCAATTTGTAAAAGGGGTAAGAGCCCTAGCGGCATTCGATTTTAGTTACGATATCCTGATATATCCGCACCAGCTGCAAGAGGCTTTTGAGTTTGCCCGACAGTTGCCAGAAGTAAGAATGGTCGTCGATCATATTGCCAAGCCGTATATCAAGAAGGGGGAAGTCGACGCTTGGGCTGAGGGGATGGTCCAGTTGGCATCATTGCCCAATGTGTCCTGTAAGGTGTCGGGTATGGTCACCGAGGCGGACTGGACGGCTTGGAAGCCATCCGATTTTACCCCTTATCTCGATGTGGTTTTCGAGGCTTTTGGTCCCGATCGCCTGATGTTTGGCTCCGATTGGCCAGTATGCCTTGTGGCCGCATCGTATAAAGAAATGAAACAAGTGCTCGACCAATATCTTGCCTCTTTCGAGAACACGGATCGTGAGAAGATTATGGGGGGGAATGCCGCGAAGTTTTATCGCCTTGAGCTGGCCTAATTTTCGAAATACTCAGGTAAGCAGGTGTCGGGTAGTAATATTAAAATTTGAAAAATAGAAATAAGACTAGTTAATTTAAGCAAATACAACTGTTTAGTCTAAAATTATGGTATTTGTTTAAATGTATAGTCCACCGAAGAAAAGCAAAAGGTTTGGTCTGGTTAAGAGGGCAGTGCATGCGGTTTTATTACTTTTGATGATGCTCACCTTAACCAGTACCGAACATAAAAGGGCCACCGAAGTAAAGGTCATGAGCTTTAATATACGACATGGTATTGGCATGGACGAGCAAAATAATATGCTCGGTATATTAAAAATTATTCAAAATGAAAAGCCCGACTTGGTGGCCCTACAGGCGGTGGATAGCCTGGAAACGGAAGGTAAAATTCAGTTTCAACTACGACAACTGGCTATTCAAACGGGGATGTACTATGTATATGGTATTACCGATCGCTCCGACAATGGAAGCCAAGGAGTAGGCATACTCTCGAGATGGCCTTTTGAAAAGAGTCAGATCATTAATTTGCCATCCACTCCCGGAGCCGATCCTAAGGTGTTATTATGTGGGCTTGTGAAGCTTCATAAGGGGTTTTCAATTCGATTTTGTAGTTCTCGATTGGAGTATGCCTCTGTATTAGATCGTGCCCTGCAGGCCGCTTATATCAATAGAATGTTAGAGGAGAGCATTCAGCCGGTGGTACTAGGAATGGATATGGGGGCTCGTCCCAATGAACAACCCTATTTCTCTTTTAGGAAAAACTGGCGAGATGCAGCAGAAGGTTCGCTATTGAGCACCTGGAACGAAGGACTATCGGGAGACCGATTGGATTATATTTTTGTTTTATTGAATAATAGTGTAAGGGTGAGTCATTATAAGGTCATTAGGAAATACCCCGAAGTGTCCGATCACTATCCCATAACAGCCACCATAGAATTTTGGTAATATGAAGTCTATTTCTGAATTAAAAGTCGGCCTATTTATCCCTTGTTACGTCGATCAGTTCTACCCGCAAGTGGGGGTTGCCACCCTGGAGTTATTGGAAAAGCTAGGTTGCAAGGTCTTGTTTCCGACCAACCAAACCTGCTGTGGACAACCCATGGCCAACTCAGGCTTCGAGAATATGACGGGAGCCTGTAATCAACTGTTCTACGATTGTTTTGCAGGCTGCGACTATGTAGTGTCACCTTCTGGCAGTTGTGTCTTGCATCTGAAAGAACATATGAAGGTAGAAGGTCGCGAGGCGGCCTCCAAAGTCTTAAGAACGAAGGTGTACGAACTGGTTGAGTTTATTACCGACGTCTTAAAGATTACGGAAATAAAGTCATCTTTTCCCCATAAGGTGGGCTTGCACCAAGGATGCCATGGGCAACGGGGGCTTCACTTGGCACAAATGAGTGAATTAAATGCTCCAGCTTATTCAAAACCTGTCGACTTACTCTCGAAGGTCCAAGGCTTAGAGCTGGTAGAGCTGGACCGAAAGGACGAATGCTGCGGATTTGGTGGTACTTTCTGTGTAAGTGAAGAGGCTATCTCCGTAAAAATGGGCAAGGATAGAGTTTCCGATCATCAGCGGAATGGGGCGGCGTACATTACCGGTTCCGATATGAGTTGCCTGATGCACCTCGAGGGGATCCTCAAAAGGGGGGGATCAAAGGTAGAGGTCATTCATATTGCACAGATTCTGAACGGTAGCCATATAGAAATACCGACCCCCCAAGGAGAGCCGGTATAATACAAAGTTTCGGAATTCAGAATCTGAGAAGCCGCCGACAACGTTTAGTTGGCCGATGCCACGCGACTCGTTTTGGTAAGTATATCAAACGTCTGTGCATGCTTCTCTTTTCCATCCGTTATTTCGAAGGTATAGGTACCATCGGCGATATTGGAGAGGTCAAAAGATTTGACATATTGTGCATCGACACGCTTGGACTCAGAAAATAATATGTTGTGTTGAAGGTCATAAATGCGTACATAAATCACCTCCGTTTTAGGAGCCAAATAGGATACCCGGAATTGCATTGGTTTGGATTGAATTACGGATAATTTATCTTGATTGACGGTTTGTGTCAATGGCTTTGCTTCTGGATTGTTTTGGGCCTGACCATTCGAAATGATCCCCAAAAGGAATGCGCCACACAGGGCGAAGGATAACATTGTTTTTGTGATTTTCATAGGAGTAAAAATTTAATGTATCTAAAAAAAGTTAAATCAAAACTTTGATCAGATTCCGATTACCCAATCGAAAAACTTTGTATGGCAAATATATAAGGTATTGCTATACAATGAAATAGGCTGATTCTGGTTTGGGTTAATATTGTTTATTAAATAAACTGTAAACTTGATATAGTACAATGTTTATAAGGAGTTCAATTGAAGTTCTTTATAAAGTACTATTAACTAATTGTTAAAGTTGCCATGTCTATACTTCCAAAGGATCACGCAGAGGCCTCCGAGGTCTTCAACAAAGACGAGGGTTATGTCAATTGGCATGATGAAACCCTTTGGTTTGTTCGTCAAAAAAGGGATAAATCCTCTAAAAATATTCCTGAATGGGAAGCCTTACGTGAGGCAGGCTCACAAATAAAACACTATGTATTATCCCATTTGGATAGGCTGCTGGTGGAGTTTGAGCGGAACGCCAAGGAAAATGGCGTAATCGTTCATTGGGCCAAGGATGCTTCCGAACACAATCGGATCGTCCTGGATATTTTGAAAAAGCACCAGGTGCAACAAATGGTAAAGAGTAAGTCGATGCTTACTGAAGAGTGCCATATGAATGAATTTTTGGCCCAAAACGGCATCGATGTGATCGATACCGACTTGGGGGAGCGAATCGTACAGCTGAGGCAAGAGCCGCCCAGCCATATCGTACTGCCTGCGATCCACCTTAAGAAAAAAGACATCGGCGATCTGTTTCATGAACACCTCGGTACCGACGCTGGGGCCACCGATCCTCAGTACTTAACAGAAGCGGCCCGGCAACATTTACGCGATAAGTTTCTTACCCGCAGAGCGGCCCTTACCGGTGTGAACTTCGCCGTAGCGGAGACGGGAGGGTTTGTAGTAGCCACCAACGAAGGCAACGCCGATATGGGGGCGCATCTGGCCGATGTACATATTGCCTGTATGGGATTCGAAAAAATAATTCCAAAGCAGGAACATTTAGGGGTCTTTCTAAGACTCTTAGCACGCAGTGCTACTGGCCAACCCATCACTACTTACAGTAGTCATTTTAAAAAACCTCGGGAGGGACAAGAAATGCACGTGGTAATACTCGACAACGGGCGCAGTACCCAGCTGGGGCGAGAGGACTTTCGGAATTCTTTGAAGTGTATCCGTTGTGGAGCTTGTATGAATACCTGTCCGGTATATAGGCGGAGTGGAGGGCATAGCTATCATAATGCTGTGGCAGGACCAATAGGCTCTATTTTGGCTCCTAATCTCGATATGACCAAAAATGCAGATTTGCCCTTCGCAAGTACCTTATGCGGTAGTTGTTCCAATGTTTGTCCGGTGAAAATAGATATCCACGATCAGCTATATAAATGGCGACAGGTTCTGGCCAAGAATGGACATGTCCCTAAAGGCAAGCAAATGGGGATTAAAGCCATGTCGGTAGTGCTCTCTCAGCCACGTTTTTATCAGTGGTCGGGGAGGTTAGGGAGGGCCGTTATGCGCTCGGTTCCTTTCGTAGTCAATAACGCAATGAACCCTTGGTATAAACAGCGCGAAATGCCTGAGCCACCCAAGGAGAGTTTTAGGGATTGGTATGTAAGAAACAGGGAAAATTGATCATCCATTTATCTCCCTATAGGTAGCTAAGGGGAGTAAGTTTTGTTCACAAAGCCTATAAATTTTATCGCATGAGTGCCAGAGATCATATATTAGAACAAATTAAAATCAATAAACCTGCGGAATTGGTCCTTCCAGAGACCCTCTCTTTTGAGAGCGATTTTGCGGACCTAACCGAGACATTTACTGAACTACTCAAAACGGTATATACCGAAGTTGTTCCGGTCAAAAACGAAACGGAGTTATTGCAATTGCTAACCGCTCGGTATGAAGGTGTGGTGAACAGGGCGACGACCATCCCCAGCTTGCTTCCTTGGGCCGACTTCAGCCTGTCGGTTTCGGATCCTCATGAACTAGAGACTCTGGAATTGGCGGTATTAAAGGCTGAATTTGGAGTGGCTGAAAATGGGGCTATCTGGATTTCTGATGCTCATTTGCCCCACCGAGTCTTGCCATTTATCACTCAAAATCTGGCCTTAGTGATCCCTGCCCAAAATTTGGTAGGCAATATGCATGAGGCTTATAAAAGGCTGACCGACACCACGGGATGGGGGTGCTTCATCTCTGGCCCCTCCAAGACGGCCGACATCGAGCAGTCGCTGGTAATTGGTGCGCACGGCTCCAGAAGTTTGGTGGTGTACTTGCTGGAAGAGTAATGTTGAATATAAAGAATTCCTTAGTGCCCCCGAAGTAGCTCCACACATTCAGGGACAACTTATAGGGAATTATATGGGCATAGGTTTCAGAATTTCTTTAAAAATACATAATTTCGATGTTTTTAATTAATTATGTATTCCGAGTTTTGGTCTGGCTTGCGAATGTTGTTAAGGCAAAAAACAGCAATTGGCAGAGGGACGCTATCCCTTTGCCTCATGAGTTATTTGATACGGAACAAGATAGCCTACAAACTCTAATTTTTTATGCCAAAAATAATCGTGGCCATCGATGGCTATTCTAGTTGTGGTAAGAGTACAACTGCCAAGTTAGTAGCTCAGCAGCTCAACTACCCGTATATCGACACAGGGTCTATGTATAGGGCTGTTACCCTATATTTCCTTCAAAATCATGTAACCTTATCCAACCCCAAGGAAGTGGAGATGGCCCTCAGCCAAATTCACATCAGTTTCCGAATGCATGTTGGAACCGGTAAAAATGATACCTATCTCAACGGATTGAATGTAGAAGAGGAGATACGTAAAATGTATGTATCGGATAAGGTCAGTGAGGTGAGTGCCATTCCAGCTGTCCGACACGCCCTGGTGGCACAGCAACAGCGGATGGGCAAAACCAGGGGTATCGTGATGGACGGTCGCGACATAGGAACCGTGGTGTTTCCGGAGGCGGAGCTCAAGATATTCATGACGGCCGATCCGTATATAAGGGCCCAACGGCGCCAGCTGGAGCTTATGGAAAAGGGGGAAATGATTGGGATAGAGAAAATCTTTGAAAACCTGAAACACCGCGATCTTATAGATACTACCCGAGCCGAGAGTCCTTTAAAACAGGCTGCCGATGCCGTCTATATCGACAACTCCCTAATGACGCTCGATGAGCAAGTGGATATGGTGGTTAGGTTGGCCGACGAACAAATAGGGCTCAACTTGCGAAAGCGAAACTTTGGCGGCATATAACCATGGAAGAGCAAGCAGTGGATTATGACTATTTGATAGTGGGTCAAGGAATAGGAGGGACTACCCTCGCTTGGACGCTCTTGGAAAGGGGAAAGCGGATTCTTATTGTAGATTTGCCCGCATTGCCGGCTTCTTCGCTGGTGGCGGCAGGTATTTTTAATCCGCTCACTGGCAAAAAACTGGTGAAGACCTGGATGGCCGATACTATTTTCCCCTACGCCTCTACCTTTTATGGGGAAATAGAGAAAAAGCTGAACGTCTCTTTCTTGCATCATTTACCTTTTATTAGGCCTTATAGGAGCATAGAAGAACAAAATTCGTATTTGGCCCAGTCGGCCGATCCCGCACTGGCGTCCTATGTAGGTGAGCCGCTGGTGGCCGAAGAGGTGGTACCTTATATTAAGGCACCACACGGGGGGCTTCATATCGTCCGATCAGGATGGGTCGATCTCCCTATCTTTATAGCCGAAAGTCGCCACTACTTTCAGCAGCATCAATGTTTTAGGGCCGAGGGGTTCGACGCCAACGATCTGCAACCCGAGGCGGAGTGTATTCAATGGAAAGGATTGCGGTTCGGAAAGGTTATTTTGAGCCAGGGTGCACTGGGACAACACGATCGTTACTTTAATTGGTTGCCTTTTACACCCGTGAAAGGCGAGATTCTTGAGGTACAAACCCAAGAAAAACTCAACCCATATATGGTCAATCAGGGGATATTTCTGCTTCCTACATCTGCCAACTATTGCAAAGTAGGCGCTACTTATGCTTGGGATCCGCTCGATTGGGAATCAACCACTTCAGCACGCGAGGAGCTAGAAGGTAAACTTAGCTCCTTACTAAAGGGACAATTTACGACCATCACTCAAAAGGCTGGTATCAGGCCCTCCGTTCGGGACCGCCGACCATTGGTAGGGCGCCACCCTGACCTGGATAGGTTGTGTATTTTTAATGGATTGGGAACAAAAGGAGTAACATTAGCACCTTATTTTGCAAATGAATTCGTTGAACATCTTGAAAATGGCAAAGAATTGAATTCATTTGTGAATATTAAAAGGTATTTTTCGTTATATTTCCGTTGAAGACTGACCAATTGCTATGCATAAGATATCTATATTTAGAAGGATCCTATTAATACACCTGGGGCTCCTTATCGGCCTATTTACGAATGTTTACGCTCAACGTTACCCGTCTCAGGAAACGTTTGGTAAGAATAGGATTCAATACAAAAAGTTTAACTGGAAAGTATTCCGGACCACAAACTTCGAAATTTACCACCATCAAGGTGGAACTGAATTGGCCAAACTTACCGCTCAGCATGCCGAAACGGAGTTTGACCGAATTACCGACTTGCTGGGTTGGACTCCCTACAACCGAGTTAAAATATTCCTTTATAATTCTCCTGCTGAGCTAGAACAGAGCAATATGGGCTTGTCCACGGAGGGCAATCTGGACGATAATAAGCTCGACCTGGCCCAGTCTCGCATTGAAGTAGCCTATACCGGCGATCAGGCAGGGTTTAAGAATAAGCTGATCAACGATATTAGCCTCCTCTTCGTGTACGATATGTTATATGGAGGGAATATGCGGGAAGCGCTGCAGAACTCTCTTTTGCTTACGGTCCCCGAATGGTTTATGTCCGGTACCGCCGCTTATATTTCCGAAGGTTGGTCGCCAGAACTTAGCGACTATATGCGCGATTTCTTCTTGAACCGTAAGGTTAGAAAACCTACCCTCATGACGGGGAAGGATGCGACACTTATCGGCCAGTCTATTTGGAACTATGTAGTAGAACGATATGGTAAAGAGAAAATATCGGATATTCTCAATCTGACACGTATCATTCGCAACGAACAGTCTAGTATTTCCAGTACCCTGGGGACGCCCTCTTACAACCGTTTCTTAAGAGATTGGAAAGATTATTACGTGCAAAAAAATAAAATAGCAGAGGCTGGCTACGTAAAACCCAATCCGACTTGGGCAATGAAGCTAGATGATTTCGGGCAGTCCAGTCAGGAGATTGAGGCGAAGGTATCATTGGACAATAAATGGACGGCTATTAGTGAAGTTAAAAATGGCCGTTATCGGGTAAGTATTGTAGATAATGAGACCAAAAAGAAAAAAATAATTCGCCAGGGCAAAGCCGATGCGGTGGGTGCAAGGAATAGTGTTCAAGCACCTTTGATAGGGTGGACAAAGAAGAACTTGTTGGCCATTATGGCCAAAGAAAATGATCGGAATAATCTGTATGTCTACGAAAATATCGATAGCCGGAAATTAAGAATTAAGCTTAAAAGGAATTTGCGGGGGTTGGATCAAATCAATGAAATGGATATCTCCCAGGATGGTACCATGCTGGCCGTAAGTGCCGACAAGGGTGGGCAGAACGACGTATTTTTGGTGAGTATAGCCAGGGCTTCAGCTTTACCATTGACCAACGATATCTTTGATGACCTATCCCCTAGGTTTGTGAATGGCTCTTCTCGTAAGATCGTCTTTGCCAGCAATCGGCCTACCGATTCACTGGTGGTGGGCAAGGGGACCTTTAAGCAGATAAGCCCTTATCTGTCCATATTTGAACATGATGGGTCCCCTCGATCCAGTTCAATTCCCTTATTATTAGAAGGCTCGAACCAAGCCAAAGTTCAACCCGTCTATGCCGATGCGCAACAAGTAGTGTATTTGTCCAATATAAAAGGGATCAGTAATTTATACAGGTTCGACCGGGTAGGTTCAAGATCGACCCAGTTGACCAATTATATTTTTGGTATTCGCTCGGCCGATGTTTTGGCTACCGGAACGGGGGCCTTGGCCTATACTTATTTATATGAGGGCAACTATCAGGTGGCCTATCAAAATAATTTCAATTTGAATACTAGCCTGGATTCGCCTTCGCTATACCAGTCTGCTGAAGTAGAAGCAGCCAAGCCAGTAGCGTCGGAAGGGGTTAATAAGGATAGCGTGGCCGTGGCTCCCGAAAAGGAAACCTTAGTACTCCGTGATGGAGAGGTGGATACCGACCATTATGAGTTCGATGAGGATGTACTCAAGAATTTTGAGAGCCGTTCACGCAGGGGCACCTTCGCCAATGTGCCTTCAAGCTTGCCCAGAAGCAGGCCGGTAAGGGAAAATATCGCCATCAAAGGCCCATATCCTTATAAGGGACTCTTTATTAATAACGACACCAACTCCGATTGGCGAATAGATCCTATCCGTGGATTTGGGTATTCCCAAAATATAGCCATGAACGACCTGTTAGAGAATCACGTGATCAAGGCTGGGCTTTTTGTTAATTCTACTTTTAAGAATTTAGATTTGTATGCCGAGTATTGGAACAATACCAATAGGATTGATTTTGGCCTAAGGGTCGATCGGAAAAGCCTATATATGGAAGCGGAAGGCTCCCCTCAGAAATATAAGTTTAACCAAGTGATGCTTTCTTTCTCTTACCCATTCTCCGAGAGCAGTCGCCTGACCGTATCCCCTATGTATTCTTCGACTCGAATGATCGATGTATATATCTTGGCTAATCCCGACCTTGCTTCTAGTTATGGTGGCGTTCGCACCGAATATGTATTTGACAACACCCGTGTACGGGGCGTCAATATGTTGGAGGGGACCCGCTTCAAAATCCGCTATGACAACCAGCTGGGACTAACCAATAGCAATGAAAGCTTTAACAGAATAAGTCTAGATTTCAGGCATTATCAAAAGGTGCATAGAGACATCATATTTGCTATCCGTGCCGCGGCCAGCCATTCGGCAGGCAAGGCTCCAAAGCAGAGCATATTGGGGGGGATGGAAAACTGGATCTCTAACCGTCAGGACAGTCGCGCCACCAACGACCCCCTTAATTTTGGTCCTACCATCGACAACAGAGATATCTTCTTTGCCGATTTTGCTACTAATTTGAGAGGTTTTAATCTTAATAAACTCTCTGGAACCAGTTACATGCTCCTGAATGCCGAATTACGCATTCCTCTGATTAAGTATCTCTACAGGGGCTCCATTACCTCCAGCTTCCTACGAAACTTCCAAATTATTGGCTTTGGAGATATTGGTACGGCCTGGACGGGCAAAGGACCCTTTAGCGAGAACAACAACTTAAACACGCAGATTATCGGCGTCGATGGAGATCCCTTTAGGGCTACGGTAACGGACTTTAATAATCCGTACTTGATGGGGTATGGATTAGGGGCCCGTTCTACCTTATTCGGTTTTTATGTAAAACTAGATTATGCCTGGGGGGTAGACAACGGCTATACGAACAAGCCAATACCTTATGTGACCTTAGGTTACGATTTTTAATCTATTATTGTTTTGGGGGGCTTGCCTCCCTTTATTCGTCACCTTTGTACATTCATATTGGTTTACCAGAAGTTATGAGGAAAATTTTAGGGGTACTTTTGTTGGCTCTATCCCTGAGTGAAGTCTCGGCTCAAAGGGAAGTAATGTATGAGCAGTATCTCCAGAATCCCATGGCGATTAACCCGGCTTTTACCGGTGCCCGAGGCGATTTTAATATGACGGCCTTATTCCGAAGGAAATGGTTTACGATTCGGAATTCGCCATCTAGCCAGACCTTCGCCGCCGACGGCCTGACGAGCAATGGGCGTTGGGGTATTGGATTTCAGGCCCTAAACGATCAAACCAGCTATTTTACTACTACGGGCGTTTATGGCTCTGTGGCCTATCATTTGGACATGTCGGATATTTGGAAGCTTTCCTTAGGAGGGCAAGGGGGGATCAACGTGCTGCCAATCGTAGATATTGGCGCCAGTGGCAACAACCGCGCCTTAGGGAGCTTTGGTGTTGGGGCACGATTGTTTTCGAATAATTTTTATCTGGGTATCTCCAAACCTGAGTTGTTAAATCAGAACTTTGGCAACCAACGGGTGGCATTTTTTTATAGGAGGCCTTTGTACATTAAGGCTGGTGGGAGCTACGACCTGGCTGAGGACCTCCTGTTACTTCCCTACGCCATGGTCGTTCAGGAAAAGCAATATTCCTTACGGGTCGATTTTGGTGCTAAACTATGGGTTCATGAAAAGATAGGGGTCGGCGCTTCTTACAGGGTGGGAGGAAAATCCCAGTTTGCAGATCAACCTGTAGATTATCTTCAGCTGTCTGCAGAACTACAGGTCGGCAGGAACGTACGGTTTGGGTATTTTTTTAGTACCCGACAAACCGAACAAAGCCTGTACAACACCCAAGGGCCACAAGGAATACATGAGTTGATGCTTAAGTTTATACCCTCACCGGTAGGGTTTCAGAAATTTTAAAGTAAACATTAAACGAAAGTTAGTTTTAGGGCGGTAAAATGGAGATTTTTTGTTCGTTGTAAGCATAACTCTCTTAACTTTGTCGGTCAAAAGCAATAATCACATTTGTGATGGATAAATACACGTATATAGCAAATTCCGAAGGCGCTTACATTGAGAATTTATATAATTCCTATAAGCAAGATCCCGCTTCTGTAGATGCGGGCTGGCAGAAATTTTTTGAAGGTTTTGAGTTTTCTCAGAAATTCTCAGACACAGCCACTCTTCCCGTCAATGGCTCTCCAAATGGAGCAGAACCTGCGGGAGGAGGGAAGGTGGATTCTACCCAAACCAGAAAGGAAATGGAAGTGGTCCATCTCATTCGTGGTTTTAGGTCACGAGGCCATTTGTTGGCGACCACCAACCCCATCCAAAAACGTAAAGACCGCAAGCCTCAGTTGGACATTGCAGACTTTAATTTGGAGGAGAAGGACCTGGATACTGTGTTTGAAGCGGGGATAGAGGTCTTTGGCCGTCCTGCTACTTTAAGAGAAATTGTCGATTCTTTAACTATTATTTATACCAAAAATATTGGTTTCGAGTATTTATACATTCGTGATCGGGAGCAAAAAGGTTGGTTAAGAAGGAAAATAGAAAAGGAAGCGCTAGATATGAATTTCTCTATAGATGAGAAAAAGCATATCCTTTCAAAGCTTAACGAGGCGGTTGTTTTCGAAAACTTCTTGCATACCAAATATTTAGGTCAAAAGCGTTTCTCCCTAGAAGGTGGGGAAACGACCATCCCTGCTTTAGATGCCTTGATAAGCACTGCCGCAAAAATGGGAGTCGTTGAGGTGATGATTGGGATGGCACACCGTGGACGGTTAAATGTGCTGGCCAATATCATGCAAAAGACCTATGGGCAGATCTTTAATGAGTTTGAAGGAAACATGCCCGATCAGGTATGGGGTGACGGCGACGTGAAATACCATATGGGTTTCGATAGCCAGGTTACTACTCCCGAAGGTCATAAAGTTCATCTTAAGCTGGCCCCTAACCCTTCTCACTTAGAAGCGGTTAATCCCGTTGTCGAAGGGTATATCCGAGCACGTGCTGATGGAATGTACGACAGTGATTATGATAGGGTGTTGCCTATTTTGATACATGGTGATGCGGCCGTTGCCGGACAAGGTATCGTTTACGAGGTGACTCAAATGTCGGCTCTTAAGGGGTACTATACTGGTGGAACCATTCACTTCGTCATTAATAATCAGGTTGGTTTTACCACCGATTTTAGTGACGCCCGGTCGAGTATCTATTGTACCGACATAGCGAAGATTGTGGATGCTCCCGTGTTGCACGTTAATGGAGACGATCCCGAAGCCGTGGTATTCTGTATGCGACTGGCTGTAGAGTACCGCCAGAAATTCAACAAAGACATATTTATCGACATGGTGTGCTACCGCCGCCATGGCCATAATGAAGCCGATGAGCCTAAGTTTACTCAGCCGGTATTATACAAAGCCATCGATGGGCATCAGAATCCCCGGGAGATTTACCAGAAAACCCTGGCTGAACGTGGAGATGTTGACGCCAAAATTGCCAGTAAAATGGATAAGGAGTTCAAGCAGTTATTGCAAGAACGCTTGGATATGGTGAAGCAAAAAGCACTACCCTATACTTTACCCAAACTGGAACAGGAGTGGCATACCCTTAGGAAGGCCCAGCCCGAAGATTTTGAGCTGTCGCCAGAGACAGGGGTGCCCCTAGAGGTGTTAGAAAAAATTGGTAAGGCCCTTACCAAAACCCCTCAAGGCTTTAATCGATTGAAACAGATCGATAAGCTTTTGAAGGATAGGGATCAGATGATCTTTAAGAAAAAGATGGTCAATTGGGCAACCGCCGAATTGCTCGCTTATGGGTCGATCCTTACCGAGGGCAATATCGTCCGACTGAGTGGACAGGATGTGCAGAGAGGTACTTTCTCCCATCGGCATGCCGTCTTGAAGGATGTAGAGTCCAATGAAGCTTATAATAGCTTAAGCCATATTCAGGAGGACCAAGGTCGTTTTATGATCTATAATTCCTTATTGTCGGAATATGGTGTGTTGGGATTTGAATTTGGATATTCAATGGCTAACCCCAATGCCCTGGTAATTTGGGAAGCTCAGTTTGGTGACTTTGCTAATGGTACCCAGGTAATTATCGACCAGTTCGTTACTTCTAGCGAAACCAAATGGGACCGTTGGACAGGCCTGGTGATGCTATTACCTCACGGATATGAAGGCCAGGGACCCGAGCATTCCAATGCCCGACCTGAGCGGTATCTGCAGCTTTGTGCCAACTATAATTTGATAGTGGCCAATGTTACGACTCCGGCCAACTTTTTCCATCTTCTGCGCAGGCAGCTCCATTTCCCCTTCAGGAAACCGTTGGTGGTGATGTCTCCGAAATCGATGTTACGTCATCCCTTGTGCATGTCGTCTATGGATGAATTGGTGAATGGTCGTTTTCAAGAAACGATTGGTGACGACTATGCCGATCCGGCCAAGGTAACCAGGGTGTTATTGTGTACTGGGAAGCTACACTATGAGCTATACCAAAAGCAACAAGCCGATAAGCGCGACGATGTGGCGATCATACGACTAGAGCAGATGCACCCGTTTCCGCAGAAACAAATAGATGCACATCTTAGTAAATATAAGAATGCTAAGCTGTACTGGGTACAAGAGGAACCATTCAACATGGGTGGATGGACGTTTATGTTGCGGATGTACGTAGGTCCCGAACCGCTACAGGTAGTAGCTCGGGAATCCAGTGCTTCTCCGTCGACAGGGTTCTCAAAAATCCATGCCAAAGAGCAGGCAGAAATTATTAGAAAGGCTTTCGAAGCTTAATTTATATATTTAGGACACTTACTACGATAACGAGATCGCGTAAAAATGGCTGAAATTGAAATAAAAGTACCGCCCGTTGGCGAGTCTATTACTGAGGTAACCATAGGAAATTGGTTCAAGAACGACGGTGATTTTGTGAAGTTGGATGAGGTGATTTGTGGCTTGGATTCTGACAAGGCTACTTTTGAACTTACCGCTGAAGCGGAAGGTATATTGCATATAAAAGCACAAGAGGGCGATACCCTTGGCATTGGTGAACTGATAGCCACGATCGACAAATCGGGTGAATCGGCGGAACCCGCCAAAGAGGCTGCTCCAAGTGCAGAGACTCAGCCTGCTGCGTCAGCTGCCGCTGCTCCCGCTGAAGTTAAATCCATCGAAATGAAAGTTCCGGCCGTTGGTGAATCTATCACTGAGGTGACCATAGCTTCCTGGAACAAAAAAGATGGAGACCAAGTGGAGGTCGATGAAATATTATGTGAGTTAGAGTCCGACAAAGCGACCTTTGAGTTGCCATCCGAGGCTTCTGGAGTCCTACGAATTGTGGGCAACGAAGGAGATACCCTCGAAATAGGGGCGGTTATCTGCGTGATAGAGCAAGGTGCCGGCGGTGCCGTTGCGGCTTCTAAAGCCGAAGCTCCAGCGGGTGGCCAGTCTGCGCCTGCGGCCGACAAGGGCTTCTCTGATAAGCATACATCGCCCGTTGCTGCCAAAATTTTGGCTGAAAAGGGGATCGATCCTAAAGACGTTAATGGTTCAGGACCAGGTGGAAGAGTGACGAAGGAAGATGCCCTGAAGGCTGGAAGTAAGCCTGCACCGGCGGCTCCCGCACCTAAGGCAGCTCCTGCTCCTGCCCCTAAGGCTGTTGCGGGTGAGCGTGGCCAACGTCGCGAAAAAATGTCGTCGCTTCGGAAAACGATTGCACGTCGTCTCGTGGCTGTGAAGAGCGAAACCGCCATGCTTACCACCTTTAACGAGGTGGACATGAAGCCTGTGATGGACATGAGAGGCAAGTTCAAAGAGAAATTCAAAGAGAAACACGAAGTCGGCCTAGGGTTTATGTCCTTCTTTGTAAAGGCAGTTTCTGTAGCCTTGCAAGACTTCCCGGTCATCAATGCCTACATGGATGGTGATGAGTTGATATACAACGATTTTGCAGATATTTCAGTGGCAGTCTCTACGCCTCGAGGGTTGGTCGTTCCGGTGATTAGGAATGCTGAAACTCTATCCTTTGCGGGAATAGAGAAGGAAATTGTTCGCCTTGCAGTACGTGCGCGAGATGGTAAATTGGGCTTAGACGAAATGTCGGGTGGTACCTTCACCATTACCAATGGTGGTACGTTTGGCTCTATGTTGTCAACCCCTATTATCAACGCCCCTCAATCGGCTATTTTGGGCATGCACAATATTGTGGAGCGTGCCGTGGTCGTGAATGGAGAGATAGTAGTTCGACCTATTATGTATCTGGCCTTGTCTTATGACCACCGTATCATCGATGGTAAAGATTCGGTTAGCTTCCTGGTACGAGTGAAGCAACTGCTCGAAGATCCAATGCGTTTATTATTGGATATGTAAGAATTATAAAGGAGGCTGTCCCAAAAGGGCAGCCTCTCTTTTCAATAGGACCGCTAGTAAACTCCTATTTTAGTTTGTCATTCTCCTTATGGCGGTCCTTGTCTCGGGCCGTTTTTTTTGCCATGTTTTTTTCGAAAGCCTCGGTGAGGTCTATCCCCGTTTGGTTGGCTAGGCAGATTAATACCCATAATACATCCGCCATTTCGTCCCCTAAGTCTTTGGCCAGATCCGTTTTTTTGAAGGACTGATCTCCATAGGTTCTCGACATAATACGGGCTAGCTCACCCACTTCTTCAGTAAGGATGGCCATATTAGTAAGCTCTGAAAAGTAGCGAACCCCATATTTTTTTATCCAGTCGTCCACATCCGACTGCGCTTGTTGAATGGTCATGGTTTATATTTAAATTTTGTTTTTGGAATCAATATGTATGGTCACGGGACCGTCATTAAGCAGTGACACTTGCATGTCGGCGCCAAACTGACCACAGGCAATGGGTTTTCCTAGTTCCTGGCTCAATTGCCTTTTCATACTTTCATAGAGGGGGATGGCCACTTCGGGCCGCGCGGCCTCGGTAAAAGAAGGCCTATTGCCTTTTTTGGTACTGGCATGTAGGGTAAACTGGCTGATCAGAAGGATCTCACCCGCTATAGAGGCCAGGTTCAAATTCATTTTTCCTTCTGGATCATTAAAAATACGCAAGCCGATAATCTTTCTACTGAGCCATTCTACATCTTCTTGGCTATCGGCTTGGCTTACTCCTAGGAGTATTAATAAGCCATGACCTATCTGACTCTCTACTTTACCGTCGATGCTCACCGAAGCGTGGCGCACCCGTTGGATCAATGCAATCATATTTAAAGGCTATTCTTTGAGTTTTAGACAAATCTAAGAAAACCACGGAGCAGGGGAACACCTGAATGCATTTTTTTGATTGAAGTAGGGTTTCCTATCCTTGCAGACCCTCCACTATAGGGCTCGCTGCCTGATCCCGGAATTGTAGTATATTGCATCGTGTTACTGATGCAACATCGAATAACTCCTTTAGTGATGACAGACGAACAAATTTCTGTGTTTGATATTTTTAAAATTGGTGTTGGACCCTCCAGTTCCCATACATTGGGGCCATGGCGTGCCGCCCAAAAGTTTCTGGAGGAGTTGGAGCACCTGCACGGGTTAGCTCGAGTGAAGGCGTTGCAGGTGCACTTATATGGATCCTTAGCCAAGACGGGCATTGGACATGGTACCGACAAGGCCCTGGTGCTCGGATTGGCCGGGTATGATCCCATAAGCATAGACTGTAATGCCATTACCGGTATTCTCTCGGATATTGCGCAGCAGGGTGAGATAAGCCTTTTAGGCCTACATCCTATTCCTTTTACCATCAAAAAAGATATCTTATTCCTTTATAAAGAATCGCTGGCTTTTCATCCGAATGCCCTCCGCTTTAAGGTGGAGTTAGTCGATGGGCTTACGATTGAAAAGGTATATTATTCGGTAGGCGGTGGTTTTGTTATTCAGGAGCACGAAGAGATTATTACCACGCCCGATCATCCTCTTCCTTTTAAGGTTAATAAAGGGGACGATCTGTTGGAAGGTTGTCGGGAGTCCAATTTGTCGATTTGGGAATTGGTATTGGCCAATGAGCTTACTTGGCGGTCGGAAAGTGAAGTGAGGGAGGGATTATTGCATATTTGGCAGATCATGGCCGAAAGTATCTATTCGGGCTGTCAGCGAAAAGGAATTCTGCCTGGGGGCTTAAAGGTAACGAGGAGAGCCGCTGCGTTGAGTGCCAAGTTGTTGGGTACGAGCGAACCCTTGCCTTATGACGATTGGGTAAAAGCCATTCGGCGGCAGGGTACAGGGTTTAAGTATACCCTCGATTGGGTTAGTTGCTTTGCCTTGGCCGTAAACGAAGAAAACGCCTCTTTTAGTAGGGTGGTAACGGCTCCAACCAATGGTGCGGCGGGGGTTATTCCTGCGGTACTGCAGTATTATTTACTATTTTGTGATGGTGATGAGGAATCGATCGTTCGGTTTTTGCTCGTTGCGGGTGAGATTGGCAGTATTTTTAAAAAAGGAGCCACCATATCGGCGGCCATGGGTGGCTGCCAAGCCGAAATCGGCGTGTCCTCGGCCATGGCGGCGTCAGGGTTGACGCAGGTGCTGGGAGGCTCTGTAGAGCAATGTATGATGGCTGCCGAGATAGCCATGGAACATCATCTGGGGCTTACTTGTGACCCCATTGGAGGCTTAGTCCAAATCCCTTGTATAGAACGCAACACCATGGGAGCTATAAAGGCTATTACTGCCAGCCAATTGGCGCTGCAAAGTGAGCCTGGGGCGGCGAAAGTCTCCCTCGACATTGTGGTACAAACGATGTGGGAAACGGCCCAGGACATGAGTAATCGGTATAAGGAAACTTCGGAAGGGGGATTAGCCCTCCGAATTCCAATTAGTCTTAGCGATTGCTAATAGTCCGATACCCATCCCTTCAACGATGGATACGTCTACTACTACAGTTGCAATAGTACATGGGCAATCCCAAAGTAAACTCCATAGCCTATCAGGTCGTTGGCGGTGGTTATAAATGGACCCGATGCTACCGCCGGGTTAATGCCTACTTTGTTTAAAAAAATAGGCGTAATAGTTCCCATAAAGGAGGCCAGAAATACCACGGATAAAAGGGCTGTAGACACTACGATAGCCAGTTTTATTTCGTTTCCTATCAGCAGGTTAAAGCCGAAAACGATACAACTTATAATAATACCATTGATAAAGGCCACAGCAAACATCCTAATAAGCCGTTGGGTAAGGGAGTCGTCCATCCCTGACTTTTCGGCGAGGCTTTGCAGGATGATCGAGGAGGTTTGGATGCCCACATTCCCGCCCGTCGACCCAATGATGGGAATAAAAGCGGCCATAGCCGGGACCATTTTGAGGTCTCCTTCGAAGAAGCTGATAAATTTGGCAGCCAATATTCCGCCCATCATACCCACTAACAGCCATGGAAGGCGAGCCTTGGTTTGCTCCCATATGGTATCGTCTACTTCCACTTCGCCAGTGATACCCGCCATGGCCATGGTTCCAGAGCTGGCTTGTTCGGTAATGAAATCGACGACGTCATCGATGGTGATACGGCCCAATAATTTGCCCTGGACGTTTACGACCGGCAAGGCATCTAAGTCGTAGCGCTGCATCAGTTCGGCTACTTCTTCGGCAGGCCTGTAGGTTTCTACATAAATGACGTCCTTTTCATATAAGCTTTCGATTTTGGTGTTTTTATGGGCCAATACTATCTTCTTGAGTGATAATGTGCCCAGTAGCTTGCCATAATCGTCGACCACATATACGGTATACACCCTGCCCACATCCTCGGCCTGCTGGCGAAGCTCCTCAATGGTTTCGTTAACATTCCAATTTACATTGGCTTTAACAAGCTCTTTTTGCATTAAACCACCAGCTACATCTTCATCGTAATGTAGCAGATCGAGTATAAATCGGGCCTGTTCCCGATCTTCTAATAGTGCGATCACCTCTTCTCTGATCCGAATAGGTTGCTCGTTGAGCAAATCTACCGCATCGTCAGAGTCAAAAACGTTGACATAACGGGAGATTTCTTCGGAGGTAAAATGCTTTAAGAATTCCTTTCTATCATTCGGATCGAGGTCAGCGAGAATCTCTGCCGCCGGTTGGGTGTCCAGCTGAGTGATCAGGTATTTTGCAGGCTCCGTTTCTAGTTCTATAAGCAGCTGGGTGATATCGGCCGGATACCAGTCCTCCAGTTCAGCACGTATAGCATCCCGGTTTTTGAGTTCAATTAGTTCTTCTATATGTTCTACATATTCTTTGGTTAGTTCGAAATTCATATTGAATAGCGTTAGGCGTGTTGAGTCTTATGGGGGTGTTTAGGGGACGTCGGTTTTCATAGCCTGGTCGACCATCTGGGTAAGTGTAATAAAATCCTGTACCGAAAGACGCTCCGCTCTCAGGGTGAGCAAGGGATCGTCGGGCAGGTCTACCAATGGCTTTAGTGCGTTTTTAAGGGTCTTACGTCTCTGGTTAAAGGCCGTTTTAACTACCGTAAAAAAGAGCTTCTCGTCACAGTCGAGTTGCTGGGTGGTGTTGCGTCTTAGCCTGATCACCCCCGACTGCACCTTAGGAGGAGGGTCGAAAGCCCCTGGGGGAACCGATACCAGGTAGTCGATGTCGTAAAAGGCTTGGAGCAGTACACTCAAAATACCATAGTCCTTATTGCCCGGGCCAGAAGCGATACGGACGGCAACTTCCTTTTGAAGCATACACACGATCTCGGGGATTTGGTCCTTGATCTGAAGGGCCCTAAAAAATATTTGTGAAGAAATATTATAAGGAAGATTCCCTATGATGGCAAAGGGCTCTGGTAATACCTCCGATGTGTCGTATTTAAGAAAATCGCCCTCCAATATTCTAGGCGTAAGCTCGGGATGGTGTAGTTTTAAATACGCCACGGAGTCCCGGTCAATTTCTATTACATAAGTCTGATAAGCATCCTTTTCAAGTAATAATTTGGTGAGTACTCCCATCCCAGGGCCTATTTCTAGTACCTGTTTATAGCCCATATGGCTCGTTAGCCCATCCACAATCTGCTGGGCGATATGATTATCTTTTAGAAAATGTTGGCCTAAATGCTTCTTGGCTCTAACTTTCCCGTCGTTCTGTTTTTTATAATTCGTTTTCACAATTCAAAATTAAGGCTTAATTCGTAGATTTAGCGAATTATGAAATGAAGTACCTGTAAAATCTGAATGCGCGGAACTTATGGAATTGATATCATCACACACCAATTGGCAAACGATGCATGCCACTTTACAACATCTAAACCTGATAGGCATTACGATAACACCCGATTTTCGGATCAAACAGGTGAGTGCCCATACCCTGAATAAAACCGGATGGGAGCCAGAGGAGTTAATAGGGAAAAGTATTTTTGACAAGCTCGTGCCCCATGACCATGAAGATGAAATAAGGCAGATGTTGGAGGAGGGGTTTTTGGGCAAACGGAAACTGGAAAAGCGAGAAATACCATTTCTAGCCAAGAAAGGTACGGTCAGGACCTTTTCGATAAATTCGGTGCTCATTCAGACAGACGGAGGTACCATGCTGGGAGTCACACTTATAGGCGACGATATCACCAGAAGGACTAGGATGGAATCGGCCATTACCAAGTCGAACTCCCAATTGCAGGATCTGGTAGACAATACCAGCGATCTGATACAACTCGTGGCGATGGATGGGAAGTTTATTTTTGTAAATAAAGCCTGGAGGGAAGTACTGGGATATCGGGTCGATGAGATAGCGTCCATGCAGATGACCGACATTATTCACCCGCAGCATCTCGATGAGGTGAACTTGCAGTTAGTAGATATTCGTGAGGGGAAGTCTAACCCTAATTTTGAGGCCGTCTTCCAGAGTAAGGCGGGAAAAAAAATATTTGTTAGAGGGAGCGTTAACTGTCGTTATGATAATGGGAAGCCTATAGCCTATCGCTGTATACTCAATGATTATACGGAGAAAATACGGGCGGAAAAGGCGCAAAACCTATATTACAGCATAGCCAATTGGACCATTAACACCCCTAACCTTTATGATTTCTATCATGCCATTCATGACGAACTTGGGAAAATAATTGACGTCAAAAATTTCTTTATTGCCCTCTACGACCCCAATAAAAGCTATTTATACTTTCCCTATTATGTAGATCAGTACTTTAAAGGAAATGTACGTTTCACCCGGCGTAGGCTTGGGAATGGGCTTACCGAATATGCTATAGCATCCAATAGGCCCTTGTTCCTCTCAGATACTGATATAGAAGAGCTAGCGAAGACCAACAGCCTGTATCTGTATGGGGTAACTCCCCAGCAGCTTCTATGCGTACCGCTACGAATAGGGGATCGGGTAACGGGAATTATTGGGGTGAAGTCCTATGACGATCCCAAAATGTTTAGTGCTAGGGACTTGGAATTGCTCGAGTTTATTTCAGGACAGGTGGCATTGGCTATCGCTCGAAAGCAAAGTGAAGAGGAGCTGAGTCGGTACTTGGCCCGTCTAAATGCTATCTTCGATAGTAGTTCGCACCTGATATGGTCTGTCAATAAGTCCATGCAGCTTACTTCTTTCAACAGTAATTATGCCGATCTTATCCAAAAACAAATTGGTATTCGGCCTACCTTGCAGGTTACTCCCGAAAAATTTGGGTGGCGTATGGTGGGCCATGCCAACCGAAGGATCCTGGAGAGTAAATATCGCCAGGCATTAAGGGGGGAGCCACAATATTTTGAATTTAAAATCAATGAGAACAAAGGTCCAGAAATGTGGCTAGAGTTCTATTTGAACCCCATCCGCTATGCCGAAGGGGTGATAGAGGAGGTGTCTGGAATAGCGCGGGATATCACCCGCCGTAAAGAGGCCGAACTATCGCTGAGGCATAGTGAAGAGCTTTTCCGAGGGATTTTTGAGAACCTACAGGACATCTATTGTCGCATCGACCGGGATGGGAAGATAACCATGGTCAGTCAGTCTATCCTGAAGCGGCTGGGCTACCTGCCCGAAGAAGTTATTGGGCACCACTTGACAGAATTTTTTGCCGACAAAAAGCTCATTTTAGCGGCCTTATTTAGGATCCGTCGGACCAAAAGTCTTCGGAATTTCGAAATTTCTATGCACCGGAAGGATGGTACAGAGAGACAGTTTATGATTAATATGCTGATGTTTGTCGATGACAAAGGCCATACTTCCGAAGTGGCCATCCTGGCAAGGGACATCACCGAGCTCAAACGCAATGAGCTAGAACTCCTAAAAGCCAAAGAACAGGCTGAGCATTCTTTGAAGGTGAAAGAAGGCTTTTTGGCCAATATGAGCCATGAAATCAGAACTCCCATGAATGGAATTATCGGGATGATTGACCTGTTGGGAGAGTCGGCACTCAATGAAGAGCAGCGCGATTTTGTAATGACAATTAAGCGCTCCTCGGAAACCTTGCTGAATATCCTTAACGACATCCTCGATTTGTCGAAGATAGAAGCAGGGAAGATGGTATTGAATGAGGCCCCACTTTCTGTAAATGAGTTATTATTGAAGCTGGTCTCTTTGTTTGGCCAAGCGGCCAAAAATAAGGGGAATACTTTAACCTATCATATTGCCGACAACGTACCTCCCTTTGTGGTTGCCGACCAGACGCGCCTCTTGCAGATCATGTCGAACCTGACTTCTAATGCCTTGAAATTTACAGAGAAAGGTTCCGTACGGGTCAATTTGAGCCTCGTAAGTAAGTCAGAGGATCGTGTGAAAATGAAGGTTGAAGTTCATGATTCGGGGATTGGTATTAGTGCCACCGATAGGCAAATACTGTTTACCTCCTTCACCCAGCTCGATAACTCTTCAAAGAAGTCGTTCGGTGGTACCGGCCTGGGGCTATCCATTAGTAAACAACTAGCCGCATTGATGCAGGGACAAATCGGGGTGGAGTCGGCCATCGGGGTTGGAAGCACCTTTTGGTTTACCTTCGAAGCCCAGGAGACTACCGGAGCGCTGGTTGAAAATAACGAAAGCACCGAAAACCAATCCATAGAAAATGTTTTATTAGCGGCTAACCCCACCATATTGCTGGTCGACGATAATGCCGTCAATAGAAAGGTGGCCATGGAAATATTGAAGAAAAGTGGCTGTCAGGTAGTATTAGCAGAGAGTGGATTCAGTGCCATTGATAAAGTAGAGGCCAAATATCTGGATCAATCGGGTATGTATGATTTGATATTTATGGATATTCAGATGCCCGATATGGACGGAGTGCAGGCCACCAAGGAAATCAGGAAAAGGGTTCCGGAGCTGCCGCCCATAGTCGCCATGACTGCCTATTCTATGAAAGAGGATAGGGAACGATTTATCAGCCAAGGAATGGACGATTATTTGGCGAAGCCCATTCGAGCACATTTGTTGATCCAAAAGGTGAAAGAATTGATCGGCTTTAAAGGGCAGTCTAGTTCCGATAAGTCGACCCTTGCTGTGCAGGAGGCTCCGGCGGTACCCGTTTTGGATAAGGAGATTATCGATCAACTGAGTAATATTGGAGGGAAGGATTTGGTGCTTTCTGTCTTCGAAGATTTTGTGGCGGAGTCGGGCGAACTGGTCGCTGAGTCCCTAACCGCCTATGCCGCCGGCGACATCGCTACCGTAAAAAGCCACCTACATACTTTGAAGGGAAGTGCCGGTACAGTAGGGGTATCTCAGGTAGCCGAAATAGCCCGAGATGCCGAATGGAAGCTGAAGTCAGACGATAGGAGTAGTCTGCCTCAAGCCCTGCCCGCCCTCGAAGAAGCCTATAAGGTTTTCCTCAGTCAATATCCAGATTTGCTTAAAAAATGGCTCAAATAAGGTAGATGAATTCATCGTCGTTCTGGGTCAGTTCGTCGAGCGTTATGCCCAATTGATCGATTCCCAATATAAAGGGAGTCTAGCTGGTTAAACTTATGGGCTGCGGTGGGCTCTAAAGCACATACTATTCCAGATCGAACTATGAGACCATTTACATCTGTTTTACTTTTATTATTATTAGCCACGGCTCTTCCTGCCCTTTCCCAATCCAATAACCTCTCCGTATCGGGAATGGTGAAGGATAGCGCCGACCAATCGGTCGTGGTGGGGGCTTATGTGTCGGTTACCGGAGCAGCCACAGGCGCCAAGCCAGTATATGTCACTACCGATAAGGACGGGAAATTTCTAGTGTCTGATTTGTCGGCATCTAGTAGCTATACCTTAAAAATTTCTTATTTGGGTTACCAGGAGGTCAGCCGGGTGATTCGCCTCAAAAACGAATCGCTTCGGTTGGGTACTATCTTGGTTCAGGAAGTGGCGTCCAACCTTAAAGAGGTTCAGGTGGTAGGGCAGGTAACAGCCATGGAGCAAAAAGGCGACACTACCCAATACAATGCCGCCGCCTTTAAAACCAATCCCGATGCTAGCACTGAAGATTTGATTCAGAAAATGCCAGGAATCACGGTGGTAAATGGCACGGTCACCGCCCATGGTGAAACCGTCAATAAGGTACTTGTAGACGGAAAGCCGTTCTTTGGCGAAGACGCCACACTCACACTGAAGACTATTCCTGCCGAAATAGTGGACAAAATCGAAGTCTTTGATAAGCTGACCGACCAAGCACAGTTTACTGGGTTTGATGATGGAAATGGGCAAAAGACGATCAATATCGTCACGAAAGTAGATAAGAGAAATGGCCAGTTTGGGAAAGTGTATGCAGGCTATGGCCTCGACGACCGTTACCAGGCAGGGGGGAACGTGAGTTATTTTAACAAAGATCAGCGTATTACCCTCGTAGGCCTTAGCAATAATATCAATATGCAGAATTTCTCTAGCCAAGATCTGCTGGGTATTTCATCTTCATCGAGTAGTGGCCGAGGCGGACGCGGAGGAGGTGGTGGAAGCAGTAACTTCCTTGTTGGAAACCAAAGCGGACTTACCGGTACCAATTCATATGGGTTGAACTACTCCAACAAACTAGGGCCAAAAATGGAACTGACTGGCAGTTACTTTTTTAATCGTACCGGAAACACCAATAAGCAAGTTCTACAGCAGGAGTATTTCCTAGACGATGGTCTTAACAATCAGTTTTACAACGAGAATAGTACCTCGTCGAGTACAAATATGAATCACCGTCTTGATTTTCGGTTAGAATATAAAATCAACGATAAAAACTCTTTGATAGTTACTCCCACGTTAAGCTTTCAAAACAATGAGTCGGGTAGTGTCACTGCTGGAACCACTGACCTAGCCGATGGCACCCAACTCAATGCATCGGATATACTTAGTGATGGTCTGAATAAGGGCTATAACTTTTCAAATAGTGTTTTATGGCGTCATTCTTTCGAAAAACGCGGCCGTACCTTTTCTTTCAATGCGACTACCAGTATGAATGACAAAACTGGGGATAATGAGCTGTATTCTAAAAACATATATTACAATAATACAAGAACTCCTGGCGATACCATCGATCAGCAGAACCATACCAACTCGAAAGGGCTAACACTGGGAGGGAATTTGAACTACACCGAGCCTCTAGGAGAAAATGGACAATTGCAATTGAATTATGGCTTGACCTTAAGCAACAGCAATTCTATGAAAGATACCTATAACATGGCCCCCGATGGCGGTGGATATACGGACTTAGACACGCTACTCACCAATAATTTTGACAATCGCTATATTACCAACAGGGCTGGCCTAGGGTACCGCCTACGTATGGGAAGTTGGTTTGCCAACGTCGGAGTAGATTTCCAGAATACGGGTTTGTATAGCCAACAGCTGGCCCCTTACCAGACAGAAGTGGATCAAACTTTCACCAATCTTTTGCCCAATGCGATGCTTTCCTATCGATCCAAATCAGGGACTCAATTTCGGGCCTTTTATAGGAGCTCTACGAACCAACCATCTATCACTCAGTTGCAAAATGTGGTCAATAATAGCAATCCTTTAGCGTTGACGGCTGGTAATCCCGATTTGAAACAAGAATATAGCAACCGGGTAAGTATGCGATACTCTAAGGCTGGGGCCGATGTCCCATTCAGTTTTAATGCGATGCTATACGTGACTCAAACCAATAACGCCATCGTAAATTCGACTTTTATTGCTAACGAAGCCACGGAATTGCCCAATGGGCTGGTATTGGAGAAGGGATCCAAACTGACATCGCCGGTCAATTTGGATGGAAGCTGGAATGCTCGGTCTTTCTTTGCTTACGGCAAGCCAGTGGCTCCCCTCAAGCTCAATGTTAATTTAACCACCGGTTTTAACTATACCCGCTCTCCTGGACTTGTCAACGATGTTGCTAACTTTTCTAATACCTATGCCGCTAGCCAAGGGCTTGTTGTGAGCAGTAATATCAGCGAGAATTTAGATTTTACACTTTCCTATTCTGCCAACTACAATGTAGTGCGAAATACGATTCAGCCCACTCTGAATAATAATTATTTCACGCAAGGGATAACAGGAGGGGTTAACTGGATTTTTGGAAAGGGCTTTGTGTTTCGTACCGACTTCAACAACCAGTCGTACCGAGGCCTTGGGGAAGGGTATAATCAGAACTTTACCCTATGGAATGCTAGTATTGGTAAGAAATTCCTAAAGAACAATGCTGGAGAGTTAAAGTTGTCGGTATTTGATATCCTCAAGCAGAACAACAGCATTAGCCGGAGCATTACCGAAACCTATATTCAAGACTTAACGAGCACGGTGTTGACCCAATATGCGATGTTGACCTTCACCTATACCTTACGGAACTTCGGAAAGATGCCCGTTAGAGAGAACGACCGTCGTGGCGACTTCCCAGGAATGGGTGGGCCTCGTGGCGAAGGGGGAAGGGGAGGGGGCGGCCGTTTCTAAACCCATATAAGTAAAAATCCCTACCCAATTCATTTTAAAATGATTGGGTAGGGATTTTTTTATGTACTTCTACTTATTTTTTGCTCGGGAACGGGATCACTAATTTTTCTCCTCGTTGGGCATAGTCTTTAGATTTTCCGTTGGCTTTCATCAATGCGCTCTTAGAAACGCCGTATTTAGAGGCCACCACCCGGAGTACATCTCCAGGCCCTACGGTATGAAGGTCTTTTACCTGAACCGATAGGGTGGTCGTGTTGGCCTTTAAGGAGGAAATATCGGCGTTAAGGCCCTGTAAAGTCGCCAATTTGAGGTTGTATTGTGCAGCAATACTGGTCCAGGTTTCACCGCTTTTTACCTTATGTGAAATGGTTTTACCCCCTATTGAAGAAGCACTCACTTTGGGACGTTCCTCTTTGGCGGGCTCCACCTTAGCTGGCTCAGGTTCTTTACTTATTTCTTTCGTCTGTACACGCGCTGGTTCGTCGATGGGTTGATCGTCGGCGAATGCTTCTTGTTCCGATTCGGGCTCCATCACCACTGTCGTGAGCTCCTCCGAACTAGAGGCATCGTCGGTAATGTATTCGTAGCCTATATACAAGATGGCCAATACCAATAATACCAACACAGACAGGGTGATGATTGGTAAATTGGATTTTTCAGTCGGACGAACGTTTCTCTTTTTTGGGAATTGATCTTCCATAGGGTGCTAGTGAGTATTTAGTTTAACGAGTAATGAGTTGATAATGTGTAGACTTTTGTCTTCTAACTAACGTTAATTTTTCAGCTCCTCGTTCATTTGAGCCACTTTTTTCTTTAGGTTTAGCTTAAATTCATCGAGCCGGTTGCCAATATCGGAGTCTGAAGCCCCCAATATTTGGGCTGCCAGTATACCTGCATTTCTTGCTCCATTCAGCGCTACGGTGGCTACAGGAACTCCCGATGGCATTTGTAGTATCGAAAGTATGGAGTCCCACCCATCTATAGAGTTGCTGGAGTGAACCGGAACTCCAATGACCGGTAGGCTCGTTACGGCAGCTACCATCCCTGGCAAATGAGCCGCTCCTCCTGCACCAGCAATAATCACCTGAAGTCCTCTTTCCCTGGCCGTAGCGGCATATTCAAGCATCCGTTCGGGGGTGCGATGCGCCGACACGATCTCCATTTCGTAAGGGATATTAAGCTCCGACAACGCTTCCGCAGCTTCCTGCATGACCTTCCTGTCCGAAATACTACCCATGATTATTCCTACCATCGTTTTATATGTTAAGTTCAGATGTGTTTTATTGAATGGTACTCAACGAGGAGTACCTTTTATTTCGATTTTACCTTAATATGATTCTTGACAAACGCGACCTTCTTTTTTAAGGAGGGGATGTCCTGGTCCAAAATAGTAACATGCCCCATTTTGCGAAAAGGCTTCGTAATAGCCTTCCAATATAGAAATGGGTAGACCTGCTTAGTGGCGAGTAAAACTTCCATACCTTCGTACACGGCGGGTCCCTCATAGCCATCTTCACCCAACAGGTTGACCATCGCAGAGGGGGCCAGGGCTAGGGTATCGCCGAGGGGTAAGCCGAGGATGGCCCTCCAATGCTGCTCGTACTGGGAGGTGGCGTTGGCTCTAATGGTCTGGTGGCCGCTATTATGCGGCCGAGGAGCTACTTCATTAATTAATATATTACCATCCTTGGTGAGGAAGAGTTCAACGGCCAATATCCCCACAATGCCCAGGGCCTCGGCCGTAGCAATGGCTATGTCTTTGGCCTTTTGGGCTACATCGGCACCGATCTCCGCTGGAGCAAAAAGGTATTCTACCAGATTGTGCTCAGGGTGGAAGACCATTTCAACACTCGGGAAGCAGTTAACATCTCCCTGAGCATTCCTGGCTACGATTACCGCCAACTCCTTGTCGAAGTCTACCGATTTTTCTAAAAGTCCTGGCTGGTCAAAGGCCTTGGCAAAGTCCTCCTCAGTCTGGATACGCTGAACGCCTCGGCCATCATAGCCATCCTTGCCTAGCTTGTGAAAAGCGGGCAGGAAGTCGGCATGTTTGGCGGCGTCATTTCGATCTTCGGTCAAAATAAAATCGGCCGTAGGGAGATTATGGTCGGCATAGAATTGCTTTTGTATTCGCTTGTCCTGGATCTTGCGAATTACTGCCGGTTGAGGATAGATTTTCTTCCCTTCCTTTTCTAGTTTTTCCAAGGCCTCTACGTTGACCTTCTCTATTTCTATGGTGATGATATCGAGGTTTTTACCAAACTCGTACACGGTCTCAAAGTCTTGCAGAGACCCTTGTTGAAAATGTGGGGCTATGGACTTGCACGGTGCGTGGGCATCGGGGTCAAGGATATGAATGTCGAGGTTCCAGTCTATAGCAGCCTGAAGTAACATCAATCCCAACTGTCCGCCCCCTAAAATTCCTATTCGGGATGAAAGCATTTCGTTCTTTAGATTTTAAACACAAAATTGGCTTAAAATCTCAGAAACAGAAAGATTTTTACAGCGCTAGACGCATATTTCTCTATATTTTGGTTTTATTCCTTTAAAAAACGTAAGAATAGCACCTCTAGCAACAGAAAGCCTAGACAAGCGAATAAGAAATATTTCCATAGCGCGCTTGGCTCATGGTTGCTGGCAAAGGCCGATTTATAGGCAGTATCGTCAATTCCATCATATACCGTCACATTCTTTTGGGTACTGAATATATCCCGTAGCTCGTCGGTGGTATAATACTGTAGTTCCGATTCGGCTTTGGTATAATTGAACGCCAAGGTAGTAAGCTGGCCGCTCTCATCGTGAAGTTGGTAGTATCCAGGTTCCAAGGTTTTTATATCATGGGTATGGGGTAGCTCCAGATACAGCTTATTGCCTACCATCCTTTGAGCGGGTATTAATTCAGAATCCTTAGTTTTAAGCGTATACAATACCTCTTTGGGGGAATCGGGACGGTCTATGTCGAGAACGACTGGACTTTGGTCGAAAGTATAGGACAGGGGGCTCGATCGCACACTCATCGCGGCTAATTTATACATGATAGGAACGAATAGGGCATGTTCGGCCAATCCATTATAAGTGGACATTAAGGGACTCGCAAAAAGGTAATAATGCCCATTTCCACTTCCCGACTGACTTAAAAAGGCTTCGCCATTGCGGAATGTCAACAGCCCATGCCCCGTTTGGCCCCAGTTCCATACGGATTGCGCCGCGGGCATGTCCACATTAGGATCCGACTGCCTGGAGGCTTCGAATACATCTTTGAAAAAGGGAATGTTTCGGTCGGGTGCTTTGAGTGGTATAGGCTCCTTGCTGCTGCTCATAGCCAAGCTTCGTAGCCCGAGGGGTTGTAACATATCCTTATACAGCGGTAGGTTGGGAGCCGCTGATGGTACTATCGCCAGCCCTCCGCCAGTCTTAACCAGTTGTTGTAGCTCCGCTTTTACGGAGGTGCTTATCTGGTCGACCCCATTTAGAATCACCAAGTCGTGGGTAGCAATAATGCCGGGATCCACACTCGAAATAGACTGGCTATGAAAGTCAAATAGACTGTCGTTGGCATATACTTGCCCAATGGCCTTTACATTAGCCGATTCACCCATCATATGCAGGATGCGTATCCTAGGCGATGCGGTGAGTACAAAATAAAAAGTGTTGTCGAAAATAATTGGATAATCATCAAAGGAGATTGTGCCCATTTTATCCCCTTTGCTAGCTACGTTGAAATTAAAACTAGCGGTTGTGCTGGAATTAGGAGCGATACTCACCGCCGTAGTCGATGCCTGGGTGTTGTCCAAGGCCAGCTTAAGTACCAGGTTCTCTACTGACTCCGAACCCGAATTGTTCACTTTTACCTGTAGGCTATTATTTTGTCCTTCTCTTATAAATGGAGTACTTAGCCATACCGAATCGATGTACACATTTTTCTGATTCTTAGCTTGTATTGGTACAATATGAATCGATGCGGTCGAATCTACTTTTAACTCTGCCAGGTTTCCAGCTGTACTTTTTTGAAAGTCCGAAAACCAATAGACCTGGTTTCCTGGCCCTGCATGATGCCGGCCGATACTATTTTTTTGTCTATTAAAAACCTCCTCAAACGTGCGAGCTGAAGTAGACAACTCCAAAGTGGTGAGCCGGTCTCTTATTTGATTGGCATTGGCAAGGCTTTGTTCTCCACTGTCGAAGTCGTTGGTGGTGAGCTGCAGGGCGTTGGCGTTGGGGTGCTTACTCATTAGGTCCTCTATATTCCCACTAGCCACGTCGAGATACCTTTTGGTATTAAGCTCTCCTTGCATACTCATCGAATTGTCGATATAAATATTGCTTATCGAATTGGCGGTGGTGGGGGATTTCTTTTCTTGCGGGAAATAGGGTTGGGCGAAGGCCAATACCAAAGCGATGATGGCCAATATACGGGTCAGTAAGGCAATCCAGTGCTTTATTTTTCTAATACTTTTGGTTTGGGTATCCACTGCCTTCAAAAACGACACATTCGAGAAGTAAACCCGTTTTGTTTTTCGAAAATTGAAAAAATGGATGGCTATGGGCAAGGCCACAGCCAATAACCCCCAAAGAAAGGAAGGGAATAAAAAACTCATTGATACTAATTTAAACCGGCTAAGTTGGTAGTATGTTCCTCGTAAAATATATATGAACGGGTGGGTTTCGACATAAATGAGCTACCCGGTTCATGGTTCCTGCAAATTACTCTAAATTATCGTAATGGCTTTTTATTTCCCAAGCTTTCTGAATAAGTACCTGGCTTTTTTCTAACTTTGTGTTTGAATTACGGTTTTTATCCGTGTTTCTACCGTTTTTGATGTTCTCAAATGGAGGACAGGCGAGAAGATCTAAAGCATGCAATTGAATTAATTAATAATAGTAACATTATGGCCAAAGTCTCCGGAAATAAACACCAGCCAGTTTATCAAATGCCCTCGAACCCAGCGGCGGTTCGCACCAAAAAGTATGCCCTGCCTGCGAAAAAATATATTGGCTTGGCCATGCTTCATTTTCTAAAGTCGCAGTACAAGTGGTCCCTTATTCCAATGGCCTTGATCTTGATTAATGCCATTTTGAATCTTACCGGGGTATATCCAAACCTATGGATCTACATTACCGTCGTGGTGGCTACTATATTATATGTGTTGTTTTGGCTCATACAGTTTGCTGGCATCACCCAACTGGCCCAGTATAAGCCGATGTTCGAGAAGTTTCAATATGAAATAGACAGCAGACAAATATTGATGAAAATCAATCAGAAGGAGGGTAGTATCATGAAGTGGGAGCAGATTCAGGATGCCTATAAGGACAAAGAAGGTTATGTGTTGGTGATATCTAAAGGCCAGTTCATTTACCTTCCTTTCACAATCTTCAATTCGGAGCATGAGCATAAGATGTTCGAGCGGATCATGAAACAAAAAGACTATTTGAAAGCCTAAGGCGTATTTTGTCCTTCGGGTTATTATAAGAAAAAGCCCTGACAGAACGGTTCTCCGTTTTGGCAGGGCTTTTTCTTATCGAGCTTTTTTAGCTGTTCGAAAGTCTATCTACTTCCGACTCCACTTCCGCCCGGGTTTTTCCAAGCTTTTGCTGCAGCTTTCCTAAAAGCTCATCTTCTTTTCCTTCTGCATACGTCAAATCATCGTCGGTCAAGTCTCCGTATTCTTGTTTAAGTTTCCCTTTCAACTCGTTCCAGTTTCCTTTTATCTGTTGCGTGAATGCGCTCATAGCTATTTAGATTTAAGTTTAAAATACTCGGCCTATTTGTTACAACCGATGCACATAAACCTAAATAAACTGTACCAATGCCTATGCTTGAGTTTTGAAGGATGGGTGAGAAAATTGTTAAACTGTTGTAATACAATGCATTATGTTTTTATTGCTTCAGATAGAAACTGGGATCTTCGTGAATTATTATAGCCACAGGTGAGTAAGTTTTTCCCTAAGGGGTTGCTTTCTTGAAGGGCGGCACACTGAACTAAGCCGACCGGGCAATGAGTTTGTCGAGTCGAATGATACTTTGGACCATAGCCCTCACCGAATGATAGTTGACTTTCCAGGAATGGCTCATATGGTTCCAAATAGGCTGGCCCTGGCGCGAAAGCAAGGGGAGCCATTCGCCAACCGAGGCGTGAATCATATGATCGAATACGAATTGGTGGGTGGCATCGTAGGCTTTCAAATATTTCGGATCCTCATATACCCGATAAGCGTCCAGCATCCCGATAAGGACCTCGGCTTGTTGCCAAAACTCCTTTTCTCTATCGTAAACTTCCCCGCTATGCGAACCTTCTACAAAGACTCCGCCAAATTCCCAGTCAATGCCATAAGCAACCGCATGGTCAAAGGATTTGAGGAGCTGGGTTTGATATTGGCTATAGGGAATATTGAGTATATCCAAGGCGTGCATGAGCAGCCAAGCAAACTCGACATTATGTCCATAACTGGTATTGTCTTCGGATGCCGACTTAAAGCCATCCTCCGAGAAGCGATCCCAACCCCAGATGATATCAAACTTTATTTGGGGGGCCACCTTCCAGTCGGCCCAAAACTGTGGGATACCCGTTCCATGTACGGGGTGCATGATCTTATCGATTAATAGATCGATCATTTCGGTTAGTTTCCTTCTATGAACCTGTTGGCCACTGGCCTCATATAAGGTCGTAAATGCTTCCATTAAGTGCATATGAGCGTCGAGGGTCTTGCGGTCGCCCCCAGCTGGGCCCTCTCCTTTTAGCTCCCAGTTTCTATGGAACATCTCGAAATATCCGCCATAATGAATGTCGGCACCATGAATTTGCAATAGGTCGAACACTTTTATAGCATATTCCAGCCCTCTAGGGTCCCCTGTGGCCAAGGTGTATTCGCTCAGGCTGTAGATGGCGAAGCTGTGGCCATATACAATTTTTTCGTCAATGAGTACTTCTCCCTTCCTGTTCATCAGCCAATAAAAGCCCTGATGTTCCGAATCCCACATTTTATCGATCAAAAAATCGACGCCATGCTTGGCTATTTCGGCATAGCGGCCATCGCCGTAGCCGGCACGGTGGGCTGCTGAGAAGGTATAAACCGTTCTGGACTGTGCAATCAAGGATTTTTCATCCTCTCCAGAGTCGTTTCCGTTATTGTCAAAATGGGTGATATAGCCGCCATTGTCTTTGTCGACACAGCGGTTCTCCCAGAAAGGGAGTAATTCGTTGGTGAGATGTTGGTAGGCTTGGTTGCGGTACTTTTTAATTTGTTCGTTACTCATGTAAATTGGGGATGTTTATATTAATAATTCTTCTGGTATTGCAACCAAGCCTGCCCTTCACCTTACGCTAGCTTAACGCTTCCTCCTTTCTTGGCCGCTTGATAGATGGCTTCTACCACCCGTATATCGCGCATGCCTTCCTCTCCAGGGACCATTTGGGGGCGATTCTGCATGATGGTTAATGCATCGTCGTCCATTTGCTGGGCTTGTTGGTTTTCGATCGGAAAATTTATTTCTCCTAAAGTACTGACTCCCTTATTGCCTCGATACGACGAAAACGGCTCGATGAACAATTTCCCTTTTTCGTAGTCTACCTTCAGGAAATTGGATTGTATACCAAAGCTTCCCGTACAAGTTGCCAAGGCTCCACTCGGAAAATGAAGCTGGAAAGCGGTGGTCTCATCGACTTCATGATATATATCGGGTCTATTGTTGATATGCTGGGCGGTTACCAGGATCGGCTCCTCTCCAATGGCCAGCCGTGCCCCTTGAAGGGCATAAACCCCCATATCGTACATAGAACCACCTCCCATCGCCTTCTTCTGCTTCCAATGTGCCGTACGTCCATCGAAATACCCAGCTGCGCAGGACACGAGCCGTGCCTTGCCCATGGGCTTTTCCCTGGCCATACGCATGAACTCCTGGGTGTTAGGGTCGTGCTGGCAACGGTAGCCGATCGACAAACTTTTTTTGTTGTCTTTACAGGCCTTGATCATCGCTTCGCATTCCGATACATTTAGAGCCATGGGTTTTTCGCAAAAAACGTGTTTCCCAGCATTCGCTGCGCGTATGGTATATTCAGCGTGCATAGATGGCGGCAACACCACATATACTACGTCAATATCTGGGTTATTGGCTATCTGATCGAAGTTTTTATAATTATAAATATTTTTTTCAGGAATATTGTATTTTTTCTTCCATGTTTCGGCCTTGTCGGGGCTTCCCGTTACAATACCTGCCAGATAACAATTTTGGGTTAGTTGTAAGGCGGGCGCCAACAGGTCAGTACTGTAGTAACCGAGACCCACCAGGGCGACTCCCAATTTCTCTTTTGGCTTATTGAGGGCGAATACGGATGATGAGAAAATACTGGCCGCCGTCAACCCAGCACCGGCCACTATAAAATTCCTACGAGTAAGTTCAGACATATGATTAGGTTTTAAGTAATAAAAGCTTCCTTCTAACTTCTTTCGTTTTTATAGATTTTGTTTTTTGAGTTCCGAAACTGCATAATCGGCAGCACGCGCCGTAAGGGCCATATAGGTGATGGACGGATTGACACAGGAGGAGGAGGTCATGGCGGCTCCATCGGTAACAAAGACATTTTTACAGTCGTGAACCTGATTGAATTTGTTGAGGACGGAGGTTTTAGGGTCTTTTCCCATACGCGCCGTTCCCATATCATGAATCCCTAGCCCCAAATGAGTGTCTTGTCGGTTGTTGGTGCTGATGTTTTTAAAGCCGGCCAGTTCTAACATTTCGGCGGCAGAGTTCATCATATCTTTACGCATGGCTATTTCATTCTCGCCAAAGGCCGCATCGAATACGATAAGGGGTATCCCCCAGGCATCCTTCCTGTAGGCATCTAGATACATCCGGTTTTCGGGATTTGGTAGTACCTCGCCGAATCCTCCGAAACCGATAGACCAGGAGCCAGGGTAGGATAGGTTTTCTTTGAAACTGGCGCCAAAGCCTTGGGCTCCGATACCCCTTTTCCAGTCTTGCCGACCAGCTCCTCCTTGGTAGCCATAGCCTCTCAAGAATTGTTGCTTGTCCTTTCCCCAGTTTCTGAATCGGGGGATGTAAAGGGCGTTGGGTCTTTGCCCAAAAAAGTAATTATCCTTAAAGCCCTCCACCGAAGCACTGGCGCCAACACCTAAATGATGGTCCATAATATTGCGGCCCACTTGGTCGCTGTCGTTGCCCAGTCCGTTGGGGAAGCGGTCCGATTTGGAGTTTAGAAGCAGAGCGGCCGTATTCATCGAACCCGCATTTAAGAAGATTATTTTAGCATAATATTCTTCAACCGCCAGGGTATGTTGGTGGATGACCCGCACTCCGCTCGCCTTGGAGGTCTTGGGGTCTATAATGATTTCAGAGACTATGCTATCGTGTAATACCGACAGACGGTCTGTCTTACGGGCGGCAGGTATAGAGCCCGATAAGGAACTGTAGTAAGCGCCATAAGGACAGCCTCTGGAGCATTTGCTCCGGTACTGGCATGAAGCACGGCCAAGCTCGGTGTGTATGGGTTGGGGCTTGGTCAGGTTGGCTACCCGGCCTATCGTTACGGGCCTTCCTAGCTTGGTCTTCATGGCTTTGGTAAAATGAGCCTCTGGAGCATGCATAGGCATAGCCGGTAAAAACTGGCCATCAGGCAACACTTCCAAGCCTTCTTTTTGGCCACTAATTCCTACAAATTTTTCGACATGATCGTACCAGGGTTCAAGGTCCTCATAACGAATGGGCCAATCGACGCCAATTCCATCTCTGGCGTTGGCTTCAAAATCCTGGCGGTTCCACCGGTACGACTGGCGCCCCCAGTGCATCGATTTTCCACCGGTATGGTACGCTCTTATCCAATCGAAGGGGCGTTTTTCTATAAATGGATTCTTTTTGTCATTGGTAAAATAAGGTCCTGTTTCCTCATTGGCAAGCTTTCCAAAGCGATTGTTGGACCATAATTCCTCGGCCGATATATTGGGGATCTGTCCCCGATGTTGAAACTCCCAAGGTGCTTTCATGGCTGTTTCGTAATCTTCGGCATGTTTAAGCTCCTTACCTCTCTCGATCATCAGCACTTGCAGCCCTTTTTCGGTAAGTTCTTTGGCGGCCATGCCACCCGTCATGCCCGATCCTACCACAATGGCGTCGAACCGGTGCGTCTTTTGTATATTTAAGTTAAGATTCATTGCCGTTTTTTTAATTAATAAGCGAAGGCTTTTTGACCAGGTTTAAGCGTTGTTAATTCAAAACGCCCAGGGATGGGAACATAATCGAAGGCGGTGGTAAGGCCTTGCTCCGAAGTAAAGTATCCCAAGAGGGTAAGCTCTTTTATAAGACGCCAAAAGGGGAGTCCCACCGCCTTTTTGTCTATCTGTTCCCGATCTTCGTTATCGCCCATTTTAGTTTGCTTGACATTCCGCTTTTTCATCTCCTGCATCGTTTCCTGCTCTATTCGTTGGAGTAGGCTTATTTGCTGTGGCTCCTTCATGGCTAGGAAGTTCTCAGCACGGAGTCGATCAAGGCCTTGCTTAAAGCTCTCTTGCTCGGGCTGATGATAGCAATCTTGTAACATCATCACGATAAATTCGGGAACTCCTGCTGCCGTCGCTCCTGGCGTATCGGTCTCGGGGATGATCAGTTCGGCCACGCTCGCTATCAAAGCTAGATCAGTTGCCTCGAGGGCGAGGTTCCCTCTAGGAGGGTTGCCTTCTGCAGCTGCCCAACGATCCATGGCCAAAAGGGTGGGGGCTGATAGCGCTCCTCCCATGAGGAGTGCCATTGTTTTTATGGCATTTCTTCTGTTGCTCATATGGCTGTCTGTTATGTTCTTAATAGTACAATCGGATTGGCATAGGCCGTTGTTACAACCCTTTACCTATATTAATATGTTAAATTATAAAATCTACTGGTATTTTTTGGGGAATTCGTTGAAAAAATGTCAAACTGACGATTATTTATCTGTAAATAGGTTGTTCAGGAACACGGACTTACTGCTATTAAGGCTATATGTATCCTGTGAAGAGTCGAATTATTAAGAGGAAAGCGCATTTGATCTCCAGTTTATTTTGGAGATTCTTTTGTTCTAGATCGACTGAATTTTATAGTTGAGAGTTTATCCCCCCCATTTCACAACTCTCGGAATTGATTCAGTTTCTGGCGATAGGTCGAAATTTAATTTCTACAGATTTAATTTTTTTTGTAAAAAAATAGTAATTTTTTCTAAAAAAAGTCATCAAAAATATTGAATTGAGCCGACTAAAACTTCAAAATATAAAATTCTTAAGAATATGATGCTTACTCCTTAGTTGGAACAAGGAAGAAAAGAAGCGTAAGGTAGAAGCGGTGGAGTGGCTTGTAAAGTGCTGAAAGCTAGCCTGTTGGTTGTTCGTATAAAAAAACACGCGGGTTTCAAAGGTGAACCCGCGTGTCAAATTACACTTCATCAACAAACTAAAAACCAAATAAAACTAATACGAAAAAATTCGTTTGTCAAGTTTTTTTTGCTGTAGGAGGGGGATTCGAACCACCCACGGTGAGGTTAGCTACGGTACAAATACTGTTGGTGGTCCACCCCAGTCGGCATGAGCCGGCATTATACTGCGTTTTTCCCTTGATCACCACCCCCGAGACAGGAGGGCATGGCTGCCAATTTCATCACCCTACAAAGTAGATCAATTTTGGAGAGGAACGTTTTCCTTTTCTCGATTGATGATGCAAATTTAAGTCAAACAATTTAAAAGTAAAATATTTTCATTAAAATTTATCTAAATTTACAATTATGGCAGAAATTCCTTACTTTTATTGACAAAACTTCAATTTTGTAGCCACTTATGCATAAATATTCTGATATTGATACCACCGATCTAAGGATCCTTGCCTTACTGATTGAGAACGCAGCCCTGCCTTATACCGAAATTGGGAAGCGGGTTTTTGTGTCGGGCGGAACGGTTCATGTGCGTATGAAGAAAATGGAACAGCTGGGGATCGTGAAAGGTTCTCAATTGATGATAGAGCCCTCAAAGCTGGGCTGGGACATTAGCGCTTTCCTGGGCGTTTATCTAGACAAAAGCTCCTTATACGAACAGGTGGCGTCGGCCCTGGAGGAAATTCCTGAGGTGGTCAATATTCACTATACTACCGGGATTTACAGTATTTTCGTTAAAATAGTGTGTAGAGACACGGGACATTTACGTGAAATTTTGCACGATAAAGTACAAAAGGTTGCCGGGATACAGCGCACCGAAACTTTTATTTCTTTAGAGGAACGTATTAACCGATCTATTCCCCTAATAGAAGAGGAGGAGTCTTAATTATTTTTTTCTTGTGCTGTTTGTAGTATATATCAAATAATTATATATTTGTTTTAAATGTAATTTGATATGGAAAAGAAGACGACCAGTAATGAATTTGTAAGAGGGACACTGAAGACTATCGTTCTCAATTTGTTGTCAGAGCACTCCCGAATGTACGGGTATGAAATTACCCAGGAGGTTAAAGACCGGACCCAAGGGGCTATTGCGCTTACTTTTGGAGCCCTTTATCCCGTTTTGCACAAGCTGGAGCAAGAGGGCCTCTTGCTGACCGAATCGGTAGAAGTGGACGGGCGAACCAGAAAATATTATAGCTTGACCTCCCCTGGTACGGAAATGGCACAGGCTAAGACCGACGACTTAGAGCGCTTCGTAGAAGCACTTAAGCTGTTGTTGGCGCCTAAGGTCGCTACTTCTAAGTAGGCCTTCCAGGCAATGATCATCTTTTAATCGGACTTTATGATTCGCCTACACGACAATCGACTTGCACTTTTACGGAAGTATTTGGTTGAAGGCCAAGTGAACCCAGCCTTGATGGAAGAGCTGTTGGATCATTTGGCTTGTGAGGCCGAGGAACGGCTGTGGGACGGGGAGGCCTTCGAGCAGGTCATAGATCTCCTCAAGGAGGAGGCCAGCCCCGAAGTCCTCCAAAATCTGAACGCCGACTTAAAAGCGCTCCTAGAAGAGGAGAAGACTCTTACCGACATGGTTTTCGAAGGGCGAAACAAGCAATATGGGGCCTATGATCTTAGGAAAGGGTATGGCAAAACCATTCAGCGCTCCTTGGTGCTTGGAGTCACCTGCTTTTTGTTGGTGATTCTATTGCCCGATCTATATGCCCGGCTTACCCCGCTACTCGAAGATGATGCCATAGGTTTTGAGATGGAGCTTCATAATATCGATATTCGCCCCCTGCCTCTTGAGCACGATAATTCCCAGCAACAGCAGCCACATGACAACACCGTGGAGCCCAATGTAATAACAGATGAGCCCAATAGGCCTGCATTAGGAACTGCAAAACCTATATTGGGGCCCCCATTGGTGGAAAAGGAGACCGAACTAGCCCTACTTCCTGAGTCCTATCAGGGGTGGGTGGAGGCTAACGAATGGGAGGTGAAGCCCAGCTTCGCAGGGGGGATGACGTCCCTGATGACCTATATCAAAAGTGAAATTAACTATCCAGTTATGGCCTTAAAATATGCCGTGGAGGGTAGGGTGTTTGTAGGCTTTACGGTGGGTGCTGACGGCAACGTGAGTCAGGTAGAGCTGATAAAGGGGATTGGCTACGGATGTGATCAGGAGGCTTTGAGGGTAGTGACCAATATGCCCAACTGGCTACCGGGCAGGGCTGCTGGCCAGCCATCGGCTTACCGCTATGTATTGCCTGTTTCCTTCGAAATGGTCCGGTAGTGGGGGGATCCCAAACGGGTATATGTACCAGGAAAATCCACTCTCCCGATTCATGGGCTCATCTTAGAGAGGCCTTCTCTTGTCATTATTATGATTTAAGTTATTTTAGTTTTTGCGCATGTATGCTATTGTCGATATAGAAACCACCGGGGGCGGCGCCGGGGCTCGGATGACCGAAATAGCCGTTTTTAGGCATGATGGTCAAAAAGTAGTGGATACCTTTCATTCACTGATCAATCCCCAAACTTATATTCCTCCATTTATTACCCAGCTCACTGGTATCGATAACGCCTTGGTGGCCGATGCACCCATCTTCGAGCAGATCCAGGATTCGGTAAGAGAGCTCACCAAAGATGCCTGGTTTGTAGCCCACAATGCTCGGTTTGACTATAATTTTATCAAAAGGGAGTTTTTGAATATTGAGGAATATTTCGAAAGAGACCTTCTTTGTACCGTAAAACTTAGTAGAAAAATTTTCCCAGGTTTTAAATCCTATAGCCTCGGTAATCTCTGTGAAAGCCTGTCGATTGCCCTCGATAACCGCCACAGAGCCCAAGGAGATGCGGCTGCGACAGTGCTACTCTTCGAAAAGTTGCTATATCATGATCATAAAAACTTGATTCCGATTGATTTTTAAGAAAAGGGGCTCATTGGTATAGAATTTGTTTAAGTAGGATAAACCACTTAAACATTGAACGCTATGAAAACGCAAATAAACTTATTAATTCTATTCTTTCTCTCACTAGCCCTTAGCAGTTGCGAATTCGTAGGTACTATCTTTAAAGGAGGGGTATGGACCGGGGTGATCATGGTCGTAGCCGTCCTAGGGCTCATATTATGGCTAGTCGCTAAGTTTTTTGGAGGGGGTAAGTAATCTGTTTCGGAACTATTTTTTGTGGGTTCGATTTGTAAATCAAATACTTAAGAGAAATAGGGTATTTTTATTTAATATTTATTAGTCATATACTTGTAAAAGATAAAAACGGGGTGCATATTTGCACCCCAATAGCACGGGGATGTAGCTCAGTTGGCTAGAGCGCTTGCATGGCATGCAAGAGGTCGTGGGTTCGAATCCCATCTTCTCCACTCCTTATTTTAAGTACAAAAAGTCACCTTAACGGGTGACTTTTTGTTGTATAGCGGAGCTGGAAATGGGCGAGGGGGCAGGATGGTATAGATCCGTGTCAAGATCCATTCAAACCCACCATTCAGACTGTACTTAACTTCTTTGTAAATTGAGGCACAAACGCCTCGGAGCATTCCTCCAACCGTGCCACGTACCGTGCTACAATCAATGCTTATAGAGCCATATCACGAGGGGGCAATGATGTTTCTTTCTTTTCTATTCAAACGCTCCAGGCTGTATGCCTAATTTTATCCGATTAAACGTCCAAGAAGATGGTTTTATCCTTCTTTAGCTCATTCCATTCTTTATGCTGAGAAAAGGGGATGCCGAGGGGTATCTGTGCCATATCGTTTTTGAAATAAGATTTAGCCAATTTATAACCATACCTGAGGTATTTGAATATTGAATCTCTGATAATCTAGTTTTTCGTAATCTGAGTATATTACAGCAGTCAGAGTGTTTATATGGTGGACGGACGTATATCTGCTCAGTTCAATAGGCTGCTTTACTTTAAAGTATTCAAAATTTAAGGAGGTGTTTACCATCTTTGGTGTCCACAGTCATCACATCATATATTCCAAAAATCAGGCTTTAACGGAAGTTCTAAGACACCCTACCCATGAAAGTAAAAATACTGTTTTTGACAATTTGCTATGCTGTACTTTTTCCAATACCGGAGCTTCTTGCTCATCGACGGGCCAATATAGCCGCCACCACTACTGACGACGGATCATCGGTCGGCGAAATCCAGTTATATATTTCCCCTAAAGGCTCTGATGCCAATCCTGGGACAAAAAAAGCACCACTACGGTCGATGGTAGGTGCTAGGGATAAGGTACGAGAACTACGTCGAGATCATAGAGATCAGTCCGTTACTGTTTATGTTGGAGGAGGGCTATACCAGCTGGATCACCCAATTTTGTTTTCGGCAGAGGATTCTGGTAGTGAAACAGCCAAAGTCGTTTATCAAGCAGTAGAAGGTCAGGAGCCCGTTTTTTTAGGAAGTAAAAAACTGAAAAAGTGGAAGGTGCTGAAGGATAAAGCGGCGTTGTTAAAATTGGATCCGGCTGTGGCTGGGAAAGTTTTCGTGACAGACCTGGCATCAATCGGTATTACCGATTATGGAGATCCCACTCATTTGGGGATGCGTCCCGAATTATTCTGTAATAATCAAGTACAAACCCTAGCACGTTGGCCAAACGAGGGCTTTACTACTGCCGGGAAAGTAAGGGGTAAAACGGCACTTCCCGAAACCTATGTAGCAAAAATTGGTACCAAAGAGGGTGCGTTCGAATTCCTTGAAAAGAGACAGAATCGTTGGGCCAAGGAAGGCGATCCTCGGCTTGGAGGGTACTGGTATTGGGATTGGAGTGAGGAGTTTCAGCAAGTAGCCAGTATCGACACCTTGACGCAGTCCATTCATATCAAAGAGCCATATCATCGTTATGGTTACAAAGATAGCCTTCGGTATTTTGGCTTAAACCTTTTTTGTGAAATAGATACGCCCGGTGAATGGTACCTGGATAGGACTTCGGGATTGTTGTACTGGTATCCGCCCACCGGTGTAGATCCCTCCAAAGCGCAGGTTAGTTTGTCGGTTTTTTCTAGTCCTTTTATGGTGGAAGTGCAGGATTGCAAAAATTTCACCTTACACGGTTTGGCGTTTGAGGAAGGTCGAGGCAGTGCAATACGCATGCAGCACTGTGAAAACAGCCTTATTGCCGACTGTCGTATCGAAAGGTTTGGGAGGGATGGTATACATCTGTTGGAGGGGAAGGGAAATGGTATATCAAGCTGCCTACTCAGGACATTGGGCTGCGGGGGTATTAGGATGAAGGGGGGGAATCGTAAAATGCTGCTCGCAGGCGAACATTTTGTAACGCATACCATTATTGAAAATTTTTCACTTTTTAAAAAAACCTATGAGCCAGCAGTCTATGCTGCGGGGTGTGGCCTGCGCATGAGTCACAACCGTTTTCGTTTTTCCTCCTCCTCCGCCTTTCGATTGGAAGGAAATGATATGGTAGTGGAATACAATCAGATAAGCCATGTGGTCAACGAGTCCGATGATCAAGGTGGGATGGACGTTTTTTTTAATCCATCATTCCGGGGCAATGTCGTTAAATATAACCATTGGGCCAATATTGCTGGAGGCACCCGGCACGGTGCAGCAGGTGTAAGGCTTGACGATATGATTTGTGGATTTACTATCTATGGCAATATTTTTGAAAAATGCGGGACACGTGATTTTGCTGGGGTTCAAATTCATGGCGGAAAGGAAAATCTCGTAGAAAATAATCTGTTTTATAAATGTCCAGCCGCTGTCAGTTTTTCAACCTGGGGTGAAAAAAGATGGTTGGAAATGTTGGATTCGCCTGCGGTGAAAAAGAAATTATATGAGGAGGTGGATATTCATTCGGAGCTGTATCAGTCCCGGTATCCTGCCCTTAAGAGAATACAGGAAAATCCGGATGTCAACACGGTGATCAACAATTTACTAGTAGATTGTGAGAAAGTATTAATGAGGGATAAGTCGCTCCAGATACAAGATAATAATACCACTATTAACAGCGAAGGGAAAGGCCTGAGCACATTTTATAATGGTAGTTATCTAGAAAGCATAGGACTCATGCCCATTCCATTTGCGGCTATGGGCCCTCAGTCCAATCGATGGGCAAGGGAGTGAAGTTTGACAAGTCTTGTAATTTCTTGTTTTACTACCATAAAACAAATCCGTAGGCGTCCTATCGGCAGGTATTAGCCGATCAATAAATAGAAATTGCGGATGTTGCCGAGCTCCTTACCTGCAAATGTTAGTGATACATATATCCATGATCATTGAACACCTGTCTGAGGAAGATGTTCCAAGAGCCAAGCAATTTGTTGAGGAAAAATTATTGGCCAATGGCTTTATAAGTCCAGGTATTCCGGTTGCTCCATTTAGCCTTGTGTCCTTGCTTATAGCCATCCAGGTCCAAAAAGGAGCTTCGGAGACCCCATTACCTTTGTGGAATACTAAAATAGGTGGTCATCGACCGATCATATCTTTTAAGGATATAGGCCATTTATGGTCACTGGGTAGTGAAAATTCTTGGGACAATCAGTAGCTGTAGCTAAATCGACATAAGAAAAATAAAAAAGGGTTCGTTTGGAATTCACGAACCCTTTGCCTTGTCTCATAGTTGTTTGTTCGCTCAATCTAGGCGTTTTTAAATGACTGTATCATTTCCTGGGGCGAACGATGAGGTCGTCCTGCCGCACGGTGGTAATCGGAGTTAACCTCGTTGGCGCCTTGGTTAATCCCCTCGTAAATACCCGCTATAACGGTCCCTAAAAACGCTCCGAGTTCCTTTTTCCTTTCTTCGGCATACGCATCGATGGAAACGGCCTTGTAAATGAGCTTCGTTTGGTATATTTGATTGATATAGTCGGCCAGTTGGGACTGGGTAATTGGCTCCCCTACTAGGTTGTATATTTGTCCTTGATGCTTTTCTTCCATCAGTATTTTGGCATAGGCATAGGCCAATTCCCCTCTGCTGGTATAGGCGCATCTTCCCTCGCCGGCACTGTTTCTGATCTCTCCTTCTTTAATATAGGTAGCTAGGTATTCCAGATCGGGTTCTATATATATGCCATTTCTGCCTATCACCCATTCCAGTCCAGAACTTTGGACGTCTTTTTCCGTCTGCCGGTTACTTTGCACCACCGGACTAAAGGCGTTCTTTTCTTCGTCGCCTACGATGCTGGTATACACGATTTTTTTTACGCCATTATGTTTCGCGGCTTCTATTACATTTCTATGCTGCTGAATCCTCTTGCTGGGTTCATCCATTCCCGATACCAACAGTACCGCGTCGATGCCCTCCAAGGCGTCATCAAAATCCGCGCGATTATTGTAGTCTCCCTTCCGGATTTCGATCCCCAAGTCTTGCGCCTTTTCAGGTGTGCGGGCTATGCCAATCACTTTGTCTTTTCCTAATTCTTTTATCAGCTTTTGTGCAATGGCTTTTCCTAAATGTCCACTTGCCGATGTTACTGCTATTTTCATGATAAGTTCGTTTATTTTGTCTTAACTACTTTAAACCTTACTGCTTTTTCTTTCTTTTCGAAATGCGATGATTCTGTGCTTAATAGCTGGGATTCTAATTACGAATCCCAGACCGACCAGAATGGCGTAGATCGCCCAGGTTTTTTCTAAAATGGCCACATGTAAAAGGCTCAGCAGGATAGCCAGGTAGCTTAGATTTTGAAGTTTTTTCCAATTTGTTTTTAGCGCCTTCATCGACTTCCTGTTTGAAGTAAACAATAAGGGGATTAAAACCAAAACGGCAACGAATCCTGCTATATAATTGGCTTGGCTGAAGGTCTCTAGGAAGCCTTCAGCCCATATAAAAATTATAAAATGTATCAAACTCCATACCGCCGTAGCAATGCCCATGGCCTGTCCGACAAATAGGATAAAAAATGGGGTACAGGTAAGTACGGCCGTCATCCATCGTATGGCAAACTCCCCAGATATATGGTATAACATTTCCAGAGTGGATTTGCCTTCCTTACTGGCTCCTTCTATTAGGGTAATGGAAAGGCCGTCGGACGTAAGGATATCCAGCCTATTCGAAAGGATAAACATTGGGAATATAGCGAGTAGGGCGACGATCATCCAGCCATAATGCTTCTTAATAAAATTCATATCTTTATTTATTGGGCCTGTATGCCGCCGTTCTTTTTGGTAGTACTATGTATCCCCTTACCAAAATGGAAGGGATGAAAGGGATACTTCGGATTGCAGCTGTCAAAAAAGGCTCGGACCCCATCCGTATTGTTAACATATAGAAGGGTACGGTAATGAATATGCAGCTTACCACAGAAATCAATTTTGTTCCTCACGATCTCCAGGCAGTCACGCGCCTATCCTTTACAGCATTGGAACAAGTACTCCCAGTCGGGCTCAGTTTTTTTTCTTGCCTATGCAAAAATCAATTGATTTGACGACATTTTGATGATCAATATGAGTCTAAAAAGGGTAAATGTGTGACGGAGTCGGGCTAACGAAAACAAATTGCAGGGGAGTAGTTCGTAGTCGGCGCAGCTTTTTAATTGAAATAAGCTGTAGGCCGCTAGCGCGGTCTAAATCATAATCAAAAAATGAGAGTATTCAATAAAAATATATTTTGGAACGAACCAGGCTACTGGTATTTGCCAATGATTTTAGGATGACCGTACTAAGCACCTTTATGACGCGTTGGCTCGCCTGTTCTTATAAACAATCACCTTAGCTCAAGTGGAATAAAGTATTTAAATTAATAGAATTTAAGGGGCCGTAGGCCACAGTCGTCGCACGTATTTAATGGCTGGTACTGTTCTGGCTGGTTGAAATTTTTAGTTTTTCAAAGCTTTACGTTTGTACTCAGCGATTTGTTCTTCAAATTTTTTACTATCCTTAAAGGCGCATAAGTTTCCGTCGGGGTCCAGAAATTTTGCAATTGTTCCCCAAGGATGTTCCTGATAATCCACCGCTACATGTCTTGCTTTTAGTCTATTTGTATATTTCTTTACATTGGGCACATTCATTCTCAGGCAAGTTTTGTGCCGGGCCGACTCGTTTATTGTTCCATTCGTTTCGTCATCCCATTCCACCATCAGATAAGCATTCCCAAATTCAAAGCAAGTAAGCCCATCCGCCTCAAACAAAATGGTCAGTTCTAGGGTGTTTTTATAAAATTCCACACAACGACTATAGTTTACCGTGTATAAGATAATTCCGGTAAGGTCGAATTTTGCCATGTCCAATTTGTCCTGTAGTGAACTATTCTCGTATGTGTTTGACATTTTTTTGTATAATCTGCTCGTTACCATAACAAGTTTAGTGAAAAATTAAAGGATAATCAGTCTTCTCTTTTTGTTAAAAATCCCTAAAGAATATTTATATTTAAATTCGCTTCACCATCAGAACGTTAGGGACAGGGGATCAAATAGCCTGGTGCCCCTTGGTATGGACTTCTCTTATAGGACTGGTTCATCTAGAATATGCAGTCGATTATGTATCACCAACAGTGGCTTGGAAGGGTAGTGGGCCTATTCTACCCATAGCATGGGTACGATCCATGACAAGTTCAGCCCTACCTCAATTATGAACAAGAAATTTTATTTGCCTCTATTCTTTTTTCTGTTGGGCACTGCTACGGTTTATGGGCAATTGCCAGAACCAACACAGGCTTACAGAGGCCTATGGGTCACGCAGTTCAAAACTACTGTTTTGGGCAATGTAGCCGCCGAAGATGCCTTGATTAATTATGCCCTCGCCAACGATTTTAATTACCTGATTTGTACCAATATGTATCAGATCCTTACAGCCTCTTGCGGATCGTTTACTGCCGACATGACGGCCCTACAGGGTTTTGTAGCCAAGGCGCATACCGCTGGGATCGTCCTGGTAAGTGGAAATGTGGGATCCCTAGCCACAGCCGAAAAAATTCAAGACTATAATGATTGTGGTGGCGTCAGCAGTGCTGAGAAATTGGATATGATAACCTATGAATGTGAGTTTTATAATGAAGCCACCAATGGTTCCTGTCCTAGCTACGAATCATACATGAGTCAGCTGAATGGTATTAAGGACCTATGTGAGGCTACCGTAGGAAGTACGGGGGATGCGCTTGTCTGTGAGGCTTATATAGGAGGGGAAGGAAGCACAGGGTTGGTGCACACCTATTCGTCTGAGGCTCAAATGGAGGAAATAGCCAGCGTGGCCGATCATATTTTGTTAACCTATTACCGCCCTACACCCTTCAGTTATGGCGGTAATTTTTTTAACTGGACCATTGAAAGATTAAATTGGATAGCAAAATCGGGGGTGCCAAGTAACATCGTTTTATTGCTTAAATCACGAGATACCGACTCCAATAATATGTATAATTACCTGCATACTTATCCAGGGACTCACCATGATGCGGTACGAGATCCGTACCTGTCCTGGGTAGAGGGTACACTTCATAACCCGACGCTGACCAAAGGGTATCGGGAAAGCTATACCGATGGTACCTACCCTTGGCTGTCGGGCATTCAGGTGCAGGGGTTTACCTGGTTCGAACACCAGGCCAATATGGAGGGTACCCCGCTTCCGGTCACATTGGAGGAGTTTAAGGTTTTAGAAACGGACGATCATCTAGTCCAGGTGCATTGGTCCACCTTATCCGAATTGCAGAACGAATATTTTGAAATAGAACGATCGACAAATGCTATTAATTGGCATAGGTTATCGAGAATTGCCGGTGCTGGGACTACCCATCAATCCCAAAGCTATGAATGGTTGGATCGTTACCCACTACCCAACACGTCTTATTACCGGTTAAAACAGTTGGACTATAACGGAGCATTTTCTTATTCTACTCTACAATCCATTCAATTGGAGGGGGAAAGTGAGTCGTGGATCCTCCATCCAAATCCCGCGAGGACTGAGCTAACTATAGCTACAGACGAAGCTATAGATCAGAATGCTATAAAGGTCTATGATAGCTCGGGTAGGAAGGTTCATTCCCTTAGCATGACGGAGGGGCCTAGGGGGACTACTCTGGACATTTCGAAGCTTCCAGTAGGCTTGTATTGGATGGTATACAAAGGACATTCTAGGCGATTTGTAAAAGCCGAGGGGATTCAGCAGGAATAGACTTCGCTTAGGTAGTTCCTTGTCAACTTTGGGTGATATGATATTTAATAAAACATTGAAAATTGTATAGTCAAAAATATATGAAGTCATTTTTGTTTTTTTTTATAAATTGACTTTTGAATTCTAATAAAAGTTATCATTTTAATAGGATTTTATTGTTACATTTATTGAGATTCTCTCTGTTTATAAACTAGAAGTGGCCAATAATAATTGGTGTATAAGTAACAGAATTGTAGTCGTATACAAAGTATCGTATTTTTCGACATTTAATTGGCCAAATGCTTACACGTTGATTATGCGCTATTAGAGTAAGATTGTTTTATACCTCATCACCCTCAATAAACGATTTATATGAAAAATTTCTATCCTCTAATTATTGTCTGTCTGCTCAGTACCATCGGATATGGACAGCACCGTATTATTTTTAAACCCGCCATATCGACTAACGGCGTTTCACTCGATACTAAGTTTAAAAGACATCAATTCGTTAAGGTAGACCTGCAGGAGGCCTATCGATCCGTGCAGCAATATGATACCCTAAGGTTGGAGCTGCCCCATGAAATAGGAGGTCTGTATTATTTTACGGAAAATCAATTGCTAGCTAAAGACTACAAGGAGGTAGTTGCTGGGCTAAATGGCACGAGAACGTCTATAGCACGGGTAAAGACTTTCACGGGTCATAGCGCGGATGGAAAGTCCTCGATGGCGCTCACGATAGGAGATGGATTTTTAATGGCCGGAATTACCAAGTCGGGTAAAAACTGGGTCGTTGAGCAGGCTCAAAATGTAAATGGGGAGACGGACCATCAGCTCATGCTGGTATATGCCCAGGACGATGTAATCGAAGACGGTGAATACAGCTGTGCTGTTGATGATATCAAGAAAAAGGCCAAAGAGGTGGGTTCGCCAGATGGCGAAAGAAAGTTGGCCGACGGTTGTAAAACCATCAAACTAGCTATCGCTTCGGATTCGTCAATGGTGGCCAAATATGGGGATGCTGCGACGGTGGCCAATCGAAATATTTCCATTGTTCAGTCGCTGAGGGTATTATTTAGACACGAATTCGTCGATAATCTGGAAATCAGTATTGTGGCACAATACCTTAGTGAGCTAAATTCGACGGATCCTTTACTTCCAACGAGTACTTCGACCGATCCTAACGTGGTTCTTCCTCGCTTTGCCAACTGGGGACAAACCACTGGCTTTGGTACTGCTTTTGATATGGCTGCTTTATGGACCAATCGCGATTTTGATGGGACGACAGTAGGTTATGCCTATGTGGGTACCCTTTGCCGTGGCATGTATCAAATTCTTCAAGATTATACTAGTAATATGGTGGGATTGCAGGTCCTAGCCGCCCATGAAATGGGGCATAACCTGGGTTCAATGCATGATACGGCGGGTTCTCCTTATATTATGGCCCCTACGGTTAACTATACCACTGAATGGTCGGCCGCTTCAAAAATGAGCATCAGTGCAGAAATTAACACTGCGGGTGCCTGTCTGGTGGGCTGTACGTTACCGGTATCCGCCGATTATATTGTGAATCCGGTGGCTGGTTGTCCGGGTGGTTCCATCACGTTTAAAGACAAATCTTCGAATAGTTCCTCTAGAAACTGGACTTTTGAGGCGGGCAGCCCAACAACCTCTACCTTGGCCCAACCGGCCGTAAGTTATGCCACGGCTGGGACGTACGATGTGAATTTATTGGTAGATGGGGTCGTTAACTTGTCAAAACCCAATTCTATCATCATTGGCGACCCTGCCATCAATACCGCCTCCTGCCCGACACCCACGGGAGCCCCAGGAAAGGGTGGGATTAGGTATTTTGGGTTAAATACCATTAGTCATTCCTCTGGCAATGCCGTTGCTGATAACGCCAGATATATGGATTTTTCTTGCTCCAAAATCACCTATTTAGAGCCTGGTACTACCTATGATGTTGGCATGACCGTCGGGAACTATTCTGCTGTAGAGGCCGATATAGTATATGAACATGTTAGGGTTTTTATAGACTATAATGGCGATGGGGTCTTTTCTGGCTCCGAATTGGTCGTTAGCTCGGGTGGGGCTGCCTTTGCAGGTGGTCCGGTGAGCTATGCCACTTCCAGTTCTTATTCTTATATGCGGTTTACTACTACCGCTACCCCAACCTTCAATACGCTTTTGCGTATGCGCGTCATTTCAACCATTTTTGGTTCACCAACCTCCGATCCCTGCGTTAACCCTGTGGACGGCCAGGTAGAAGATTATGCCGTCATGTTTGCCGACCAAACTGCTCTTCCAGTGGATCTTATCGCCTTTAATGGCTCCTATGAAAACAACCGGAATCGGCTTAAATGGCAAACAAATAATGAAAGTCAGATGCTGGGATATCATGTGGAAAGGAGCCTAGATGGCGTAGCCTTTAAGGCGGTTACCTTCGTTCCTTCTCAGAATTATGGCACAACAGCAGGTTATTATGATTTTACTGACGACGTCGTTTCCCAAAAAGTAGGGGGGTACTATTACCGCTTAAAAATGGAAGAAATGGATGGTACCAGCCGTTTTAGCAGGATGATATACCTTAAGAATTTGGATGCTCAACCTACCTTCGCATTAACCCATTGTCAGACCTTACTCAACGGGCCTGAAATGACCTATGGGCTGGTTTCTGACAAGGAAAGGGAGGTGCAGTTTTCGATAACCAATATTCTCGGTATCCGGATCAAGACCTGGTCGGCCTATATACATGATGGGAGCAACCAGTTGAAGCAGGACGTTTCAGATATGCCCAATGGCATCTATTTCTTTACGGTGGAAAGTCCAGGAGAGCCTATAATTGTGGAGAAAATCCTAAAATAATTAAGTATGATGGATGGTAGTAAGCCTGTAAGTTCAACTTCAATTGAACGGACAGGCTTTACTCTTTTTAACTCCCTATGGATGGAGTTTGCTTGCGTTTTCGAACATAATATTTAACCCCTTCGTACCAAGTCGTAAAAACAAACCCAATTCCACAGCTAATCATCAGTTGCCGTATGGTTACGGCTTCAAGGCTAAAAAAATGAGTGACAGCTGGAATGCCAAAGATCAAAGCGGTGATCAGAATGGTAACTCCTATAATCACTGGCATCAGGTTGTTTTTGTAATGCAGGGTTTGCCATAGCGAATAGGTAAAGGAGCGGTTAACGAGCGTCAGAAATATATTGGCCGAAATAAGTCCTAAAAAAACCATGGATCTGGTTAAGTTTTCATTATAGGATTGTCCTACCGCATATTGATACAAAAGTAGCAGTCCCAAAGTGATGCCTATCCCTTGTAAAAAGCTTCCCGACAATTCCTTTAGACTAAAAAAGGTAGAGGTGAAAGGTCTTGGTTTTTGGGCCATAAGACCCTTTTCCATAGGCTCATTTTCATAGATAATGGAGCAGGTAGGGCCCATGATAAGCTCGAAGAAAATAATATGAACTGGTCTGAAAATGCTCGGATATATCCAACCCAGGGCCAAGGGGATAAAGACCGTCAGGATGATAGGAATATGAATGGAGATGATATATCGGATGGCATTTTTGAGGCTCAGGTATATTTTTCGGCCCATGGCCACAGCATCCACCATTTTGGCTAGATTGTCCTCTACCAATATTAGCGATGCGGCTTGTTTCGCTATTTCAGTGCCTTTCCTTCCCATGGCGATTCCAATATGAGCGGCCTTTAGGGCAGGACCATCATTGACTCCATCGCCGGTCATGGCGACGATCTGGCCATTGGCTTTAAGCGCTTCGATCACCTTTAGTTTTGCTTCTGGGAACATCCGAGCAAAAATTTGAGTATCCATGACTTTTTGCCTCAAGGTAGCCTCATCCATTTTTAATAAATCTTCTCCAAGTAGTACGGACTCAACTCCTTTAAATCCAACATTTCTAGCGATATTTTGTGTGGTTGTGGCATTGTCGCCAGTGATGATTTTTACCTGTATGCCCGCTTTATAAAAGGATTCGAATACCGATCTAATATTCGCCTTAGGAGGATCGTAAAAGGCTACCAATCCCAGAAATTGAAAAGAAAGATCCTGTTGTTTGTCAGGGAAAGTACTTTTGAGAAAAAGGCTCTGGCCTACGGCTAATATCCGATATCCCTGGCCGGCGAGTTCCTGGAGCTTATCCTGGATGCGCCTTTTCTCGTCTGCGGTCAGCTTACTAACCCGCACAATGGCTTCAGGTGCCCCCTTGGCTGCTATGATGCGATCGCCCGATGTGCTTTCATATACATGGGTCATCATGGGAGGCTTACCTTCGAGGGGGTACTCGTGTACCAATTTGTAATGGGGCCTAAGATCGACCGGTATGCTTTTCTGATACGCTTCATGCAAGGCCTTTTCCATGGGGTCGAAGGGAGTCGGCTCACTGGACCACATCGCCATGGAGAGCAGGGTGTGCCCCTCTTCGTCCAATGGGCTTTTAGGACTTTGTAAATGATCACCTCCTAGCGTATATAGCTTTACCAGTTCCATTCGGTTTTCGGTGATAGTGCCCGTCTTGTCCGTACAGATAATGGTGGCACTGCCAAGGGTTTCTATGGTTTGCGTTCTTTTGACGATGACACCATGCTGCGCCAGACGCCAGGCACCTAAGGCCATAAATGTGGTGAAAGCCACTGGGATTTCCTCTGGTAATATGCTCATTGCAAGAGCCAGGGCCTTTAATAAACTATCTAAGATTTGTCCTGAAAGTAAAAAGTTGATACCCCAGACGATTAAGAAGACTATGCCTCCCACAATAGCCATTTTCTTGACGAAATCGGTGATCTGAATCTGGAGTGGGGTAGCGGTTTGCCGTATCAGGTCCAGGCTTACCCCAATCTTTCCGAGTTTTGTATTGTTTCTTATGGCCGTAACTTCGATAAGCGCGCGTCCACTGCTAACGAGTGTACCCTGAAAAACGGGCTCAGCTTCTTGGTTTTTTACGATCGCCATAGATTCGCCCGTGAGGATCGATTCGTTGACCGAAAAATCGTGGGCCTCTACTATGGAGCCATCGGCCGGGATCCGGTCTCCTTCTTCCAGTATTAGCGTGTCACCTATTACCACTTCTTCCAATAAGATACGGATAGCCTGCCCGTTGCGAATGACCCTCGACTGCCCTTGCGTAAGATTTTTTAATTGGTGGAGCGCATTTTGTGTCTTGCGATCCTGATAAATTGAAATAGTGGAAAGGACTACTATGGCACCTAACATAAACAGGCCTTCTCCCCAAGCACCCGTTAGAAAATAAAGGGTAGCAGCCGCAACCAAAAGGAGTAACATGGGCTCTTTGGCAAGGCCTAGGATCGCCTCTGCCAAGCCATTCTGGCTACGATCTTCTAACTTATTTTCCCCGTGTTTATGGCGAGACTGTAATACCTGCTGGTCGTTGAGCCCTCTCAATAGCTCTGTGGTGGTATCGGACATAGGGGTGCGTAGATGGGGTTCCAGATGCTAATCTGCTGACGATGTTCCTTAAAGTTAAGCTATTCCTAACAAAATTGGAAATGGGTATCTCAATGAACCAGATGATGTTGCAACCCGACTGACTGGATTTGGCTCCAGTATCGTTATGGCGGATTCGGAGGATCGTGTATTTGAGATTGGGGTTATTTCAAGAACCGTACAGGTGCCATAGGTCAATTTGTGAAATGGTCCTGTACGGTTGTGGTCTTCCCCCCCCCTCGTTACCTAATGCCTTATACGAAAAGAGTTGGAGGAGGGGGGACTTTAATTTGGCTATTTGGTGATAGCGGAATCGATGGTCTTTATGAGGTACTTTTCGGCGATTACGGCCATAATTTTGGGGCCGGCCTGAAAACCATTATAGACGGAAGGAGATTTGCCAACCTCCTTCGTTCTGGCCAATTCCTGGCCGGTTTTACGATCAGAAATCTTGACGAAGCCCTTAAACATACTCCCAAATTTGACAGCCTTGTACTGGCCATCGACGAGGCATTCGATAAGGTAGTCGGCGTCTTGCTTTTGGTCTACCAGTTGGTACCCCTTGTACTTCATTTTGTCAATAATTTTGCTTTCGAAACCTTTTTCAGTAGGTGCAACGAAAAATTTTTGAGCCTTGCAGCTCAAAGAGGCCAGAAGGGCAAAGGCCAACAGTTTTACTTTCATTGAATAATGATTAATGTTAATGATTAACTCGGAATTTCTATCCGCGCTCACCATAAGGCATAATGGAAGGTTATTCTACTCTGACCATTTCTTAGCACCATTAATCTGGGTTTGCTGGTTTCTTTTACGATTCTTTTTTTCGGAAATAATACCTGTATAAAAACCCTCTTCCTTTTAGGGTAATGGAGTGGTCAAACATTTCCCATCCATTGTTTTCCAGTAGGTTGATGGCCTCGACCAGTGAAGCGAATAACTGGGGTTTCCCAGCGCTATCGGTTATTTTTCCTTCAAATTCTTTTCTGCCCATAATCAATGGCAACCTTAATCAATGGCGACACCACGGTGTCCTCAAGGGCTAACATTTCAATGACTTTTAAATCTTTTTTTTGATTGATATCGACCCCCACGACATATACTTGAGCGAAGGTGTGGGAGGCGGCTATCAGTAAAAGCGCTGAGGCCCGAAGGAGGGATTTATACAAGGAGACCATTTGATGATTTTTAATTTTGAGAAAAGTGTCACACAGCTTTCCACTATATTATTCGATTATTGACGCGAGCTAAGAGCCTGGGATAGGAACTGGCTAATTCGTGATGGATTGGAGCTCTTTCCCTGCAATATCCTCCCAGCGGTAGAGGTGGAAAGTCTTGTCGTCGCTCATTACCACAAATAAGCCATGTTTGAAGTCGGGGTTAAGGGGAACGGATACCATATCGGAGCCGTCGCTATGAGTGGCCCTCACCTTAACCATTTTAAGTAATTTGTGCTGATGGGGGTCGCCGCTTACCCCTTCGCGGCTAAAAATCTGAAAACGATTCGCTCCTTGGTCCGAAACCAAAATATACCCCGTGGAGTCGGAGCGGTTGTATATGGAAATGCCTTCGTGATCTTCGGCAAAGCCTGTTTGAGCAAAAAGTGCCAGCTCTTGGTCGCCTTGGAGCGGGTCGGCATAGTATTTCCGTACACCCACTCCCTCGTCGGAGTAGTATATATAACCCAATTGGTTGTCGACTGCTATGGCCTCAATCTCTTTGATACCACTAAACTTGCCAAATTTTCTAACTAAGGTGGCCTTAACCATTCCCTTGCCATCGTCTTCCAAAAGGTATTGCCATAGGTAGGAGCCATCGGTAGGGCCAAACTTACGGCCAACGATGGCATATAGCTCGCCAGTAGGTTTCTTATAGAGGCTTATTCCCATCAAATCTCTTTCGTATTTGCCCGTTTGGCCTTCAAACATCTCTAAACCGCCGTTGTCAACGGGCTTCATGTCGGGCAAGGAATATATTCTCAATTTATGGGTAAAACGTTCCGTGGTTACGGCAATATCGGTCGGTACCCCTTGTAACGGCATACCATAGGCTATGTCTACATTGTCGGGTCGTTTAAGGCCTTTTATTGTTTTTTCAGGGATTATTTTTCCTTTTAAATCGAATACGTAAAGTCCACCATTTTGGTCTTTGTCGGTGCCTATGATCAGGCTTTGGCTGGGGTCGGCGGGGTTGACCCAGATGGCTGGATCGTCGGTATCGAAGTCGACAGGGTCACTGATGTACAATGGCTCCACGATCGACAGGGTATCCTGTTGGCTTGAGGCTGTTTCCGTCGGCTTATCTGAGCCGCATGAAAAGAGCAGGTATGACCAACCAGCCAGACCGACAAAAGTTGTTTTAATATTATACAGCATGGTAATGGATATGCTAAAAGGAAAGCCCCGTCAATTCTCTTGACGGGCCTTCCCTTTTGATGAATGAATAAATAAGGACTATTTGGTTCCGAGGGCTCCAATATAATTGGCAGGAGCCGGGGATGAGTAGGACTTACCATTTAGGGTAATGCCTTCGGAATATTGACGGTTAAAATCGGTCTTACCCTTTCCTAGGGCTGGGGATCCCGCTTGCAAATGGAAATCCCAAGCCGGGTCGAAGGTCGTATTGAGGGTAGACGTCGACAAGGGATAGTTTACGAATTTAGGATCGTTTTCACCCGCTTTTGTAGAAATAATATCATTGATACCCTTCACAATCTCTTCGCTAGGCTGAAACTGGTCGGTCGTAGTTTGATCGAAGCCGTAATAGAGGGTATTTGAAATGATGGACCTGGCATCCTCTGCATTTCCGGCGTCTCTTTTGATCCCAAACCTATCGTTGGCCAGCAAATTATTATAGACGTCGGCACGAACTCCCTTTTCTAACCAAATAGACCCTCCTTTAATGGTAGGCCGTCTCCAGCCGGCGTTAAGAATGGTGTTGTTATAGGCTACTACGTAAGCTTGTGGTGTGCGGTCTCCCGAATTCGATAGTTTTATAGCATTGGTATTGGGGCTATACACCACATTAAAGGCCACGTCAGCCTGTACTCCCGACTTGATGTTGATGGCCTCGCCACCAGAAAAACCAGTCGTATAAAAGTAGTTGTTGGACACAATGACCTTACCCCCTTCAATATAGAATCCATCTTCGTTAAAGTGTCGTATGATGCTATTTTGTACGACTAGTTTACCAGCTACATTGGGGTAGTATAATACAGGAACGTGTTCGCCGGCTTCGGCTTTGTAGAGCCCTGCCTTCACGGAAGGAGACTCTTCGGCAGTAACCGCTCCTCCATATTCCAATATGGTATGGTCGATTAGAATCTCAGCCGATTCGGGACCGGCAATGAGGCCTCCCCACAAATTCCCAAAGGTATTGGTTGTTTTCCAAGCATCGGGAACGGTAAATAGTATCGGTGCTTCTTTGGTTCCCATGCTATAGAGGTTGCCATGTACTACCAACTCGGGCTTTACTACCGAATCGCTAAACAGTACCGTTACCCCTTCTTCAATAGTAAGGGATTTGCCTACAGGAATTTGAATATGGCCCGTAATTTTATAGGTTTTTCCTTTGGTCCATATGCCCGACACCTCCCCAGATACCGATTCGTTTACCTCCGGCTCCGATGGTGAAGGGGCGGGGGAGTCGTCTTTGGAACAACTGGAGAGCATAGAAATAAGGAGGGCCGTAGAGGCTAGCAATTGATTGATTTTCATTGTCTTGTAAATTGGTTGATTTGTAATCTTTAGAGTTTAAATCGTATGCCTAACAAATAGCTTCTTTGATAGTAATCTTTTCGGATGAGGGTTTTTCCTGCATGTTTCTGATAGGGCACCCTATCGTTGACCTCACTGGTATTATTCATATACACTTCCATAGGCGTATTGAGGAGGTTGTTGGCCTTGGCAAAGACCCCAAAACCATTGGGGAAGTTCTTTTCAAATGAGGCATCCATTTGAATAAATCCTTTTTGCCATAAATCGTTGTCTAAAAATTGTGAGACGGTATTGATCCTGTCGCCGGTATAAGACCCGGCTATCTGTGCATTGATGCCTTTTTGAGGGTTATTGAGTAACAGGGCCAGGTTGGCCACATGACCCGCTTGCCCATAAAGGGGGCGCGATTGCATGATGCTGACGGTTTCTAAGTCCCCGTTTTCGTTCCTGATACGCTTGGACTTTGGGGTGGTAATTTTGGAATGGGTAAAGGTGTAATTTGCTTTAATTCCAAAGCGTTTGAAATACTTGATATAGTCTATTTCAATTCCGTAATTATTGGCATTGCCAAAGTTTCCTGGGGCATAAAATATATCCTGCCCTCGAATAGCATCCCGCTGTAAAGTATATTCTATCGGATTGGTGATATGTTTATAAAAAAGCCCTACCATAAACTGCTCAGCGGCCTTTTGAAAGAGCTCGTACCGCAGATCGAAGTTATCGGCGATGGCATGTTTAAGGTCCGGAGTCCCTCGTTCCTGATAGTCCTCGTTAACGATTCGGTAGGGTACAATTTCAAAAAAACCGGGTCGGTTCAGGGATCTGAAGTAGGAGGCCCTTAGGTTGGTGTGGTCGTCGGGTTTATATTTTAGATGGAGGCTGGGGAGCAAATCGGTATAGATCTGAGTGCCTGTAGGCCTTCCCTCGCCTATAGGGAAGCGCATGGAATAGCCTTGGTTGGTAGCCTCTACCCGCATGCCGCCCACTACCTCCCAGCGCTTCGTTTCTCCCTGGAACTGCAAGTACCCCGCCGATATTTTCTCAGAAGCGTCGTAAGTAAGAGCCGTTGCCACTGCACCACGAGGATTTTGTACTTTCCAGTCTATTTGTGTATACTCGGTGAAGTCTGTCCCATACTGAGCAAATAAATCGCTGGGCCGAAGTTGATAGTTATTATAAAAATTGTTTCTCGCCTTATCACGGTACAGTCCGCCCGCCGACCAGGTCCAGTTCATTTTGCGGATCATGAGGCGATAGTGAACGTTGAGGTAAGCCGCAAAGTCTCGATCGGAATTATGTTCCCAACGGCGATAGGCGTCGTCGACGGTCGTCCTACTGGAAACGAAGTTCTTTTCTACTCCAGCTAGAGGTATAAAGGCTAGGTCTGGGGTAGTATTTGTAGCTTTGGAATATACCGCCGACCATTGCAGATGAAGGTGGTTGTGCCAATCATGGCTCCCTTGAAGGGTACTGTTATAAATCTGTTGTTTTGTAAACCTCGACTTGGTCGAATAGCCCAGCGTGGCATTTCCTTGCACGGGGTCGTATCCACCAATGGTGAGCTGGGTGATTTTGGTGTCGCGTACCTGCACGTTCGTCAGATTCATAAAAGCATTATAGAACTGCAACTTATGCTGGGGGGATAGTCGGAAGTCTAATTTGGAGTGTATACCATAGCGTATCTGCTGTTCGGAATATTGACGTTCATTGAGTTTCGTCAGGGTTTCTCCACGTAGGGTATCAACGGCTTCCGAATTAAAAAACACACTATTACTTCCTCTATAGGTATTTTGGTAACTTCCTGCCAGCAGAACACCCAGCTTATTTTGAAGGTAGCGATTGCCGATGGAAATACTCCCCAGTAAGTTGGGTAGAGGGTTGTGGTTCTTATATTGGACAGATGCCTTCGAAAAATCGTTGGGAACTGCATTGTATTGGGTGCCGTTAATTTCGTATGGCGATTTGCTCTGAATATTTTTATAGTCGTAAGTCATGAATTTACGATCCATGAAGAGTTCACTATAGCCCGTAGAAAGGTTAACAGAGGCTAATCGGCTGTTGGGGGCATCCTTCATCACCATGTTGATGGCACCCCCTACTGCATCTCCTTCCATGGATGGGGTTAAGGCCTTAAAGACCTCTAAACGCTCCAGTAGGTCGGAAGGGAAGATGTCCAGTGGTACGTAGCGGTACTTGTTGTCGGGGCTGGGGATCTTTACCCCGTTGACCAAGGTATAATTATACCGCTTGTCCATGCCTCTTAAGATGGCGTGTTGGCCGTCTCCATTGCTATTGCGCTCTATGGATACCCCCGACATGCGCTGAATGACATTGGCGACCGTCAAGTCTGGAGAAACGCGGATGGCCTTACCAGAGATAATGTTCATCACCTGATTTGCGTTTTTTTCTATGGACCGCGCAAAGTTGTCTGTTGAGCCGTCTCGCTTGCCTACTACCGCCAGTTCGTCAAGGGCCAATCCCTCGGCGGGCTCCAGCTCCAGTTGGAGGGCTACCACTCCACCTCCCGAAATATGAAGGCTATGCTGCAGGGGCTTATAGGAAATATGCCGGGTTATCAGGTGATAGGTTCCTATGGGTAATCCCTCGATACTAAAGCTACCATCAAGTCCCGATACGTCGTTGTACTCCGTACCTTCTATCATGATAGCCACTCCGATGGCGGGTTCACCAGTCCCGGCCTCTAGGAGTACTCCTTTGATCTGTGTGGCCTGTAGCGTGCTGGTGACCAAAGTGGAAAATAAGACTAGTAAAAGTAGTTTATGCGTCATGTCCTTCGTTTACGTGTTCGATTGGTTTTGCTCAAAATTGGGGCTTGAGCCGACTGTAGAACGAAGGTGGGCGGACGGAAATCGAAAGGCAAATTCTGTCCGTTAACAAAAAGGCAACAGGGTTGTTTTTTGCGTTACAAGAAGGCAACAAAATGGTTTTATAGTGGTTAATTTACTTACTGACAGTGCATTGTGAATTTATCAGGCTCCATTATCCTTATGTTAAGATTGTATTAATCCAGTGTTATGCCTTTTAAATCGATTGGATAAAGTTGGATAAGTTTTCGCCTTGCTGAAGATTTAGTTTTTTACGTAACGGATGTCGAACTACCCTTAGGCTATCTTGGGAGATGCCCAAGAGGATGGCCATGTCCCCTGAGGTCATATTCATTTTGATCAGGGCGATTAACCGCAGGTCGTTGGACGTTAAGGAATCGGACTGTTCCTTTAGTTTGTCGAAAAATGATTGGTGTACTTGCTCAAAAATAGATCGGAATTCTTCCCAATGCCGCTCATCTTGGAGGCTATCCGATATTTGGCCAGCCAAGGCTTTCATTTGCTTTTTTTGATCGCGCCGGTCTTCCTTCACCAGTTCATTGAGCTTACTAAGGATGTCGGCTAATATCTGATTCTTTCGAATCACATGTAAGGTATAGCTGCTAAGTTCTACCGATTTTGTTTCAAGCTGTTGTTTTAAATTGGACTCCTCCAGCGTTTTATTTTTTAACTCAGCTTCTATTAGTTCGTTTTTTGCCTGTAAAACACTGTTTTTCTGTTCATGAAGAATCTGTTCATTCTTTATTTTTAACCGCTGCCGACTGATTACCAAACCGGCAACGATCAAGAGCAATAGGATCACCACGCCCACCGTCATCATAATCAGATTCTGGACCGTTTGTTGCTGGGTGAGCTTTTCGATCATCACATCTTTTTGACCAATATCGTAAAGCGTTTTTAGCATGGCGATTTGCATATTACTCTCTTCCGAATAGATCTGGTTTTCATACGACCGGCTTAGCGCTACATAATAATAGGCGCTATCGTTTTGATTTAACAAATTATAAGCTTTCCCAAGGTCGTTATAGGCTCCTGAGATCTGATAATGTTCTTTTTTATCGATGGCTAGTTTTAGGGCTTTTCGGCTAAACTCTAGACTTTGCCGGTATTTGCCCGTCTTTCGCAGGATGTCTCCCAGGTTATTAAGTACCTCTATTTGCGCCTTCATATGTCCTTTTTTTTCGTTCAAATGGTAGGCTTTGTTAAAATAGTAAAAGGCCGAATCATAGGTTTCCAAGTCTTCGAAAATGCTTCCTAAGTTTTCATATATTTTGGCTACCCCTTCGTATTGTCCTACCTTTTGATAGCTTGCCAGGGCTTTATGCTGGAAAATAAAGGCGCTGTCATAGGCCTGTTCTTTTTCATACAAATGCCCTAGACGGCCATATATTTCGGCGACGCCGGTCAAGTTCTGTACCTGGGTGAATTTGGTGAGGGCTTCATCAAACATCTTTCGGGCTAGGCTACTCTGTCGGCTACGGTAGTAGACTTGCCCCATCAGGTTTAGGTTGGTCGCTAGTAGATCTGTGTTTCCTTTTTTTCGGTATATCTCGTCGGCACGCAACAGGTTGTCTAGAGCCTGAGGATAATGACCCGTTTCAAAGAGCAGCTTGCCCATTTTTTTTAAATAGCCCGCACTTTCAAGCGGGTCATTTTGTTGTACGGCCTGGTTATATGCCAGCTTAAGACCTCGCAGGAGGGAGTCGGCGTTTCCAAAGGAGGCGGCCATGTTTTCGCTGATCTTTGGGGATTTGTCTGGAGATTCTATTTGAGCCTTAACCGGCGTGATGCCTGCCAGTAGTACCAACCATAGGACCCGGCAAATTATAAGGGCTAATTTTGTTGGTTTCATCGGAGAACTTACCAGTTCGCTTTGGTCTATGATTTTGTACAAAAAGGGCATATTTTAAGCTAATATAGAAGACTTAAAGTAACTCAAAAATACAAAAATCACCGTTCTTCCCTCCAAATTAAAAATTGCACTCGATCGGTACCCTGGCCAATACTACCTGAGGAGTCTGGGGTTCTTGTAAATGTTTTAATTTTACATGGATTTGTTTTACTAGCAGTCTGCGGTCGGCTTTTTGAACTGGAAACATACTTTTTAAAAATGAAATTTATGCTGATAACCGACCGTTGTAATGGCCCGGAATTTCTCACTTTAGCTTTTATGATCGATTAATTACAATTAAAATCAAAAATAATGACAATAAGCTCAGGGTATTTTTGCGGTTTTGAGTCTTGTTAACTTACAGATATACCAAACATTCTGACTTCTTACCAAGTGTTATGGCCATCACGAATTCATTTTCCACTATGCATCGTTCTGTTTATACTTCCATTGAGGTGGAGCAGGAAGATATTCCTGCTATCGTTTTGGATGATGAGACCTTAATTAGAAAGGCTTTCGAGGTAAGTCCAGAGGTGGGCTGTGAATATCTTTTCAGAAAATATCATAAACCCTTATGCAACCATGCATTACGCTTTGTATTTTCGAAGGAAAAAGCCGAGGATATTGTCAGTGATGTCTTTTGTAAGTTTTGGAAAAATGGTTCGTATCTTTCGGTAAATTCTTCCTTTCGATATTACTTGTTTAGAAGTGTTAGAAACGAAGCTTACACGCAGTTAAGGACCGAGTTTACCCAACAAAGCCATATGGATTTTACCTCTTATCAAGATTTGATGAAAGTGGTCCAGCCCGACGAAATTACCCAATATGAAGAGACTTATAATCGGGTTCAGGAGCTTGTAGACCAACTTCCTCCTCAGTGTCGTAAAATATTCTTAATGAACAGGTTCGAAGGGAAGCGGTACAAAGAAATTGCGCTAGAACTGGGATTGTCTACCAAAACCATTGAATCGCATATTAGCAAGGGACTGGGGATGATAAGAAAGGGCATGGCCGACTACTGGGTTTGTCTGCTATGGGTATTCAATTTGGGGTTATAAGTCTGGCTTTTCGTTTGAATTTAGGATATGATCATTACAAAGGATATAATCTTCCAACAATTTGCCAATAAGGTTACAGCTTTCCAAAGAAGGGAAATAGACCTATGGTTAAAGTCGAAAGAGAATCAGGAGTGTTACTACCGGTGGTTGGAGGAATGGGAAATGCAGCAGGCCATCTATACGCCTAATACAGACAAAGATTTGATGATCTATCAAGACTTTATCCGACAGAACCCTGTTGGTGGAGATAAAGCCGTGGAGGAATCAACGGTGGTGCCCGGCTCCAATTGGCCGATCTATGGGAAGTGGGTAGCCTCTGTGTTGCTAGTGGCGTCGGTAGCTATACTTTTATTGCAGCATCAAATTCGCTATCAGAGCTATACGACCGAAGCGGGGGAGCAGAAGTCGTTTGTACTCCCCGATGGCAGCCATGTTACACTTTTAGAACGTTCGTCAGTGCAATTCCCGCGCTGGGGCTTCCAAGGAGGACTAAGGGAGGTGCAGTTAGCTGGCGAAGCAAGGTTTGCAGTGGAACATACCCCCGAAGATCATCCTTTTGTGGTAAAGACGGAACGGGACTTTGAAGTAGTAGTATTAGGAACCGAGTTTTCGGTAGAGGTTAGGGAAAAAATGGCAACGGTAGCCCTTAAGAAGGGGAAGGTAAGGGTGGATTATCAGGTCGACAATACTCATAAAGAAATGTTGATGGCTCCCGGTGAGCTGGTGATGTTTAAGGGGGACCAGCCTCCCGTCAAATCGATTGAAAGCTCAAACCAATCTATCTGGGACCAGAAACGTTTCGTTTTTGATCATTTAAGTTTGACGGAAGTAGGGAAAATGTTGGAAGATACCTATGGGGTACAAGTTGAAATATATAACGAGTCACTCGGCAATAGAAGGTTGATGGGCTCATTTATGGCCAATAATCTCGACGAACTATTGCAAACGATGTCTGAATTGTTGGAAGTAGAGGTTGTCAGAGACGAAAAGAAAATCATCTTTAAGGAATAATATAGTATTCAGGAGTATTAACTAATTTTATTTAACATGCGTCTAAACACTTGGAAGATTGCCTATCCATTACTTATCGTTCTGCTGCTAACAAATGTGCTGGTCAAGGCGCAGCAGCCCAATATTGTCATGGTGCTCACCGACGACCAGGGGTATGGTGACATAGCGGCCCATGGCAACAAAAATATTAAAACGCCTAATCTAGATAAACTATACGAAAATAGCATACGGTTCACCGATTTTCATGTGGCTACCACTTGTGCCCCTTCTAGGTCGGGGTTGCTTACGGGTAAATATTGTAATACCGTGGGTGTGTGGCATACCATATTGGGGCGACAGCTGTTAGCCAAAGAAGAAACGACCCTCCCTCAGCTCTTACAACAGGCTGGGTATAAAACGGGTATTTTTGGAAAGTGGCATCTGGGTGATAATTATCCCTATCGACCTCAAGATCGTGGGTTCGATGAGGTGCTGATCCACGGAGGAGGGGGCGTTACCCAGGCTCCCGATTATTGGAATAACGACTATTTCGATGACGTCTATTTCCATAATGGTACCCCCAAAAAATTTGAAGGCTATTGTAACGATATCTGGTTTGGCGAAGCCAGTAAGTTTATAATGGACAATAAAACGAAGCCATTCTTTTGCTATATACCTACCAATTCACCACACGGTCCATATCATGTGGCCGATGCGTATAGTAAGCCATACCGTAATAATCCGGAGATCCCCAATCCCAATTTTTATGGGATGATTACCAATATCGATGAGCAGGTTGGTAAGCTCATCGATAAGCTTAAGAAGGAAGGATTATATGACAACACCATTTTTATATTTATGACCGACAACGGCACCGCTGCAGGGGTAAAGTTTGGTAAAAACCAGGAGGTGGTATCTGGCTTTAATGCCCAGATGCGCGGAACGAAGGGCTCTCCTTACGACGGGGGCCATAGGGTACCTTTTTATATGCATTGGCCCAAGGGAGGCCTGGCTCAGGGACGTAGCATTACCGAACTTACCTCCTATACCGATGTGCTACCCACCCTGCTTGAGCTTTCTAAGGTCCCACTGCCTTCAGGATTGAATATCGATGGTAAAAGTCTGGTGCCCTTGCTGAAGGGGCAGGTAGCCAACTGGCCCGACCGTGTGATGGTCTCCGACGTGCAACGCGAGGAGTTCTTAGTGAAATACAAGCAGTATTCAGTGATGACCAAGGACTGGAGGTTTGTAAATGGCAAGGAGCTTTATAAAATTAAGGAAGATCCGGGACAGAGTAACAATCTCTTCGACCAGTTTCCCGATAAGGTTGCTGAGTTAAAAGAAGCCTATGAGCAATGGTGGAAACGGGTATCTGTACGGGCCGAAAAGTTTAGTCGGGTAATTGTGGGCTCACCCTACGAAAAAGTAACCGCACTTACGGCTCATGACCTCCACGTAGGGGATGAGCCGTACCCCGCATGGAACCAGAATATGGTACGTGCGGCAAAGGGTGGAAACGGCTTTTGGGCACTGGAAAGTCATGAGGCTGGTCGTTACAGAATAGAGCTTCGTAGATATCCTAAGGAGAGTTCGCTGGCGGTGAATGCCGTGGCTCCCGCCGGCCAAGCCGTGCCAGGCGGAAGTCCTTACAAACCTGGAAAGGCCCTGGCCATTCAGAAGATGAAGATCAAAATAGGTGATAGAGAACTAGAGAAAAAGGTGGATGATCAGCAGCAATTTGCCCGCTTTGAGGTTGATCTCCCGAAGGGTGATTTTGATATGTACTCTTATATGATCGACCAAAATGAAGAGGTTTATTCTGCCTTTTATGTATACATAGAGCGTTTATAAAGGAAGATATAGCGTCTCCTCCAATGGGGTCATGTAGCTGGGTTTTTCAGGGTTTGTCGTCTTTACGATTCCTGGGGGCCTGGCTACGGCTATTTATAGCCCTCTCTATAGCATAGCGGGCATAGAGTCGATGAAAACAAGGAAAGGAGGGGAGATTTATAAGGGGTAGATATCCTTGCAATCGCCTAGGAGAGAGGGAGCTTCCCGCCATCAGGCTATAGCCAATTCCTAATTTTGCCACGGGCGATTGGTTTAAGTGCCGTTCCTTTTTATTAGCTTTACTTTTGTCTACACTTTGTATTCTTCAAAAGAAAGATTTTTTACCGATCATTTACTTCAGCAATAGCCGCATGTCCGCCAATAAAAGCCAGCAAGAAAAAGCCCGATTACACCCCCGCAACAAAAACAAAGAAAGGTATGATTTAGAAGCATTATTGGCTTGTGTTCCCGAATTGAAAAATCATATTGCTCCTAACAAATATGGACAGGATTCAGTGGACTTTTTTAGTCCCTTGGCCGTAAAACTATTGAATAGAGCTATTCTTTACCATTATTATGGTCTGACTTATTGGGATTTTCCGGAAGAGAATTTATGCCCTCCTATACCAGGAAGAGCCGATTATATCCATCATATGGCCGATTTGCTGGCCGTTCACAATTTTGGTAGAATTCCGGTCGGACAAAACTTCACCTGCCTCGATGTTGGGGTAGGGGCCAACTGTATTTATCCCATTATTGGGGTTACGGAGTATGACTGGCATTTTATAGGATCCGAAATTGATCCGAAATCTATCGATTCAGCACAGCGAATTGTTGAAGCCAATGCCTCCCTACAAGGTAAAATCGAATGCAGGCTCCAAACCGACAAAACAGATGTTTTCTTTAGGGTTATTGGTAAAGAAGAAAAATTTGATATCTCTATTTGCAACCCTCCTTTTCATGCCAGCGCTGAAGAGGCTACCAAAGGAACCAAAAGAAAACTAAAGAACCTTACCAACAAGCAAGTGAGCACTCCCCAGCTGAACTTTGCAGGGGTAAGTAACGAACTGATATACGAAGGTGGGGAGTACAAGTTTGTACATAATATGATTCGTGAAAGTGCTAAGTATTCCAAAAATTGTTTTTGGTTTTCGACTTTGGTGTCCAAACAATCCAATTTGAAGGGTATTTATAGCAACTTAGATAAATATGGAGCCGTACAGGTCGAGACCATTCCCATGGGTACGGGCAATAAATCGACTCGGTTAGTAGCTTGGACGTTTTTAACCAAGGAGGAGCAGACTGAGTGGCGTAAGTCGAGATGGTCGATCTAGTGGTAGCTTCGATGGCCCAATATCCCCCATTAGCCCATAGGGTCGGTCATGCTGATAAGTTAAAATAAGTAGATTTATGCAGTTAGGTTCTTGATTAAGCTATCAGTATTCAGTCTTTAATTTTGTCCAATGAATTCAAAACTCTATCAAAAACAACCAGGAAAGTTAATTTTCCTCATTACAATACTCGGCTTATTTCTGTCGGCATCAAGTTTTGGAAGCCCGTGGGGTAAAAGTAACACCGATACACTTCGTTTATTCTTGATTGGAAATAGTTTTTCTCAAAATGCTACCCGTTATCTTCCCCAACTCGCTGCCGAAGGAGGCCACCCTTTGAAAATTGGTCGTGCCGAACTCGGTGGGTGCTCCTTGCAACGTCATTGGGAGATAGCCGCGGCCGCCGAAAAAGATCCGCAAGATCCGAAAGGAAAAGCCTATGGAGGCAAGTCGCTCCGGGAGCTGCTTTCTGAAGGAACATGGGATGTGGTTACCATTCAACAAAACTCCATGAACACCGGGGATGTTAGCACCTATCGCCCCTATGCAAAAAACCTGTATGAACTGATCAAATCGATACAGCCCAATGCCCGGGTCGTTATGCAGCAGACCTGGCCTTACCGTACCGATGCCAAAAAATTCACACAAATAGCCGATAAACAGCATGCACAGAATGCCCTAGAGATGTGGCAAAAATCGAGGGCATCGTATCATACGGTAGCTAATGAGTTGGGGGTGGAGCTGTTCCCGGTTGGGGATGCTTTTTGGAAGGTGAATTCCGATCCCAAAACGGCTTATAAGCCCGATCCTACCTTTAACTTTTCAGAGGCACAATATCCTTCCCTTCCCGATCAAACCAACTCGCTACATTCGGGCTATCGGTACGACAAGGACAAAAAGCTAGCCTTGGATGCCAATCATGCCAATGAAGCTGGATGTTATCTTGGTGGCCTGGTATGGTATGCAGTACTGTTTGATGAATCGCCTTCTAAGTTGAAATTTCGTCCCGACTCCGTCAGTGAATCCTTCGCAGGAAAGCTGAAAAAGGCGGCGAGAAAAGTTACCAAGTAGTGCTGAATGGCTACTCAAGGCCTGTTATTTAAGTGTACCGTTAGGCAATACTCAGCCCCATCAAGCTAGGATACGGCTAGCTTGATGGGGCTTGATTGTCTCAGGGTAAATATTAAATATTGCCAGGGTTATAGTCCTTGTCTTTAGTCAAAAGGAATCGATCGAAAGCGAAGCCATCTTCACGCATAGAAAAATGGATGGTATGTTTGCCGGCCTTTTCTATGTCCAGATATATGAGAAAAGGCTCTCCACAATGGACCTTTTCGGTCCGTTGCTTGCTCTCCCAGGTCCATTGGTTCTTCCCCTCGCACCATTGCATTCTTTGGCCCGACGCGGGCCACTGACCGTTTATACCCACATGGATCCCGTTGTCTTCGGTACCTTGGGAGTAGGCGCTCACCCACACGTAATACCGCCCGGGTTCATCGATGTTGACCTGATAGGTCAATACAGCTAAGGCGCCGGCTTGGTTGGAGAAGTTTTCACCGACTATCAGTTTATCGTCATGGGTCACTCGCGTGTCGGGGAGGCATTTGAGGTAGGCCCCGCCACTAGGATTGAGGTCGTCATTTTGGACCAATGTCCACTTGCGTTGTTCGGCTTTAGTTTGACTTTGGAAGCTTTCTGCCTCTATCAGGATGCCTTTTTGAGCATGGGCAGTCAGGCTGCAGACAAGTGCTAGGCTTGGTAGTAAGTATTTGAGCATATAGGAGCAAGGAATGATTTTAGCAATAAAGCCTGGGGGATGCCTGAACTACTATAATTATATGTTATTTTGGTTAAAATATTGAATGATTCGTATATGAGGTTATTTTAGATGTGCATGCCATGTCATCTTTGTAACTTTGGTCAATACCTACACGCTATCGTTTTGATTTTAAGTATACTTCTTAGTATCGTTTTCTTCCTTTTAGGCGCCATTCATTTCCATTGGGTGTTCGGTGGGACCTTCGGCTATGCTGCCTCTTTGCCTACAACAGAAACGGGAGAAAGAGTATTAAATCCCAAAAAGATAGATAGTGCCCTAGTCGGTACGGCTTTGATATCCTTTGGGATATTTTATTGGTTAGAAGGTGGACTTTCCGTACTAGGACTCCCTACCTGGGTTTCCCGCAATGTAGGATGGATTATCCCATGGGTATTTCTCATGAGGGCCATTGGCGATTTTAAATATGTCGGATTATTTAAAAAAGTAAAGCATACTGACTTTGGAAGATTAGATACTCGGTTATTCTCCCCGCTTTGTTTAGGGATTGCGGTGGTAGGGTTATGGATCCAATGGGGCTAGCTCGCAACCTTCAGGAATGTCCTGAAAAGTAGAGCTTGCAAACACGGCCTAGCGATAAATAAGCTCATTGATCCTTAGTCTATCCTTAAACGATTCTATTTCCGTTTTTTGGTCTATCGTTACTAGTTCCAGGTCCAGCATTTCCGAAAGGTCTATAAAATATTCGGTAGTCAGGTTTTGGCTGTAGAGCGTGTGGTGTGCGCCGCCCGCCAATAGCCAGGCCTGAAGCCCTACTTCCATACTCGGCTGTGGTTTCCAAAGGGCCCTAGCCGTGGGCAGGTGGGGGAATGGTACGGTCACAGGCAGCGCCTCTACTTCGTTAACGATCAATCGGAAACGGTTGCCCATATCGACCAAGGAGGCGTTGAGGGCGGGGCCGGGGGATCCATTGAATACCAGCCTAACCGGATCATCCTTACCCCCAATGGCTAGTGGGTGTACTTCACAGCTGACGGTTCCTGTAGCTATGCTCGGGCATATTTCTAACATATGTGAACCCAGCACCATGGGGTTGGCAGGGTCGAAATGATAGGTATAATCTTCCATAAAAGAGTTGCCGCCGGTCTTGCCACTGGACATGACCTTGCCCAAATGGACCATGGCGGCCGTTTTCCAATCACCCTCGCCACCGTAGCCATAGCCAGCGGCCATCATGCGCTGTGAACCAATACCTGGAAGTTGGCACATCCCATGCAGGTCTTCGAAAGTATTGGTATAGGCGGAGTAGCCTCCATCTTCCAGAAAGGTTTTCAGTCCAAGTTCGATTCTTGCGGCTTCTACTAAGGAACTACGCATAGCTCCCTTGTTTTTTAGGCTATCCATAAGCTGGTAGCTTGATTCGTATTCCTGTAGCAAACGCTGTACCGCCTCATCACTGATGTCCCGTATCACACGTACCAAATCGCCAACACCATGCGTGTTGACACTGAAGCCAAATTTAATTTCTGCCGCTACTTTATCCCCCTCCGTAACGGCCACATGGCGCATATTGTCGCCGAACCGTACGATTTTCATGGTTTGCATCCGATGGCGTCCTATTGCTGCCCTAGCCCAAACATCGATCCGCTCCACCACCGAGTCACTTTGCCAATGCCCTACCACTACCTTCCTATTGCGACGCATACGAGAGAGCATAAATCCAAATTCTCGGTCTCCATGAGCCGACTGATTCAGGTTCATAAAGTCCATGTCGATCTGCCCAAATGGAATATCTCTATTGTACTGGGTGTGCAGGTGTAGCAAGGGGAGTTGGAGGGCGGTTAGCCCGGCAATCCACATTTTTGCTGGGGAAAAAGTGTGCATCCAAGCGACCAGCCCGATACATTTTGGCGTGGCATTGGCTTGTTTACATATCGATACGATCTGTTCAGGGTTTGTTACCACAGGTTTGTACACCACCTTAACGGGCATTTGAGGGTGTTCGTGCAGGTGCTGAGCGATGATCTGTGCATGCCGATCCACCTCTTTTAGGGTCGATTCGCCATATAGGTCCTGACTGCCGGTTATAAACCAGATCTCATAAGTATTTAGATCGATAGACATATAAGCTGCCGTTTGGATTAGAGTGGTGAGGATAGTTACAGAATGGCCTTCCCAAAGAATCGGTACTGAGACCTTGGGTGTTGGCTTATTCAGTATTAGGGACTCCAAAGTCTAAAACCGTTGGGTTATACTTAAAATCTCCTCTAAATTTTCAATAGGATACGGCTTTACAAATGTGGATATCTGGTTATTAGTTTCAACCTATAGGCGGGTCGAAACGCCTGATAGAGGAAGCTCGTTTCTTAAGGGTCGGTTTCAACATAATGGTTTGTGGGGGTAGAACATGATCACTATTAAGCTGATCGACGAGTAATTTGGCAGCCAACCGACCCATATCAAATGCCGATTGGGCTACGCTGGAAATAGGCGGGCTGAGTAAGCTAACCACTGGCTCATCGTTAAAGCCGACCAACGCAATGTCTTCAGGTATTTTTATTCCTTTTTCTTTTATGGCTAATAATGCCCCTACGATCAATCTGTCGCTCACAGCAAAGATCGCGTCGGGTCGGTCAGGGCGTTCCAATAAAGCTAAAGTGGACCGATAAGCAAAATCTCTATCAAACTCGCTGTAGACAATTAAAGACTCGTCAATGGTCAAACCAAATTTTTGCAGGGTGTCCTTGTAGCCAATCATTCGCTGTTGGCTAATGGAAAGGTTGGCCGGCCCGGCCAGATAGGCAATCCGGCGGCAGCCTTGCTCTATCAGATGGGTTACCGCCTGGCTGGCACCCGATATATTGTCGAGAATAACCTTGGTAGCATTGAGTTGCGCATTCGCACGATCAAAAAATACAATAGGGAAATTCTTAGCCAATAGCCTTTCGTATTGTTCAGTATTGATGGAGTCGCTCGCGTTAGAGACAATAAGCCCATCTACATGCCCCTTCATGAGTCTTTGTGTATTGACCATCTCACGGGTAAAGGATTCATTGGACTGGCAGATCATCACGGTATAGCCTGTTTCTAAGGCCATATCGTCTATCCCTCTCACCGCCATAGAGAAAAAATAGTCCAAGTTAGGAATGATAACGCCTATTGTATGGGTTTTTTGAGTGATCAGACTAAGTGCTATCTGATTGGGCTGGTAGTCGAGTTCCTCCACCTTCCTCAAGACCGCCTGTCGGGTGTCCTGATTCACGTCGGGCATATTCCGCAATGCCCTCGATACCGTAGAGATGGAAATATTTAAGGCTCGGGCCACGTCCTTAATCGTGGCCGGTTTGTCGGGGCGGTATCCTGATCGGTTCATATTGAATGGATTTTATTCTTGATACAAATATCACAATTTTAAGTATTATTCTAAGAGTAGTCACGAAAGTTAGGCCACTTGACGATACTGTCAAATTGCTCCTTTAGGCAAGGTATGATCTTTTAGAGATAAGTTGTTATTAAAATAATATTTTTTTTAGAAAAAAAATTCATTACCGAGAACGTTGCCGGAAACGTTCTCGGTAGAATTTCCCTTGATTTGATGGAAATAAAACAAATAAATATTGGGAAAAGTCATGTTTGCCTACTAGCTTTAAGTTATACAAAGGATAGAGGAGTGAGGGAAAAGTTTTAGAAAAATTGTACTTTTACTATATATGAAAGGTCTAGCTACTACTGTATTTATTGTTTTGCTGCTGATGAAGTCCGGTGTTGGCTTCACCAAGTCGATTCGTGTAACCGATATAGACTCCTATAATAAGGCAGCCAAGTCCTTACAGCCAGGCGACACCTTGTTGATGACAGCAGGAGTATGGTCCAATGCCGCCCTTGTATTGAGCGCAACGGGCACAGCCACCCAGCCCATCGTATTAATGGCCGAGAAAATGGGTCAGGTTTTTATGGAGGGAAATTCGACCCTCCGCCTGTCGGGCAATTACCTGGTGGTTTCGGGATTATATTTCCGCAATGGCTATGCCTCCAAAGGAAGTGTTATTGAGTTTAGAGAAAACGCTAATAAACTAGCTTTCAATAGCAGAGTAACCGCTTGTGTGATTGAGGAGTATAACAAGCCCGATCGGTTCGACGAGGATACCTGGATTCAGTTATATGGCCAACACAACCGGTTCGATCATAATTATATAGCAGGAAAGAAAAACGGTGGGGTTACCATGGCGGTAAACCTCAATGATGAGAGAAATCAGAATAATTACCATCGGATCGATCATAATTTCTTTGGACCCAGACCCAGGTTGGGGTCTAATGGTGGGGAGACGATCCGTATTGGTGTTTCTACCTATTCGTTGACTTCTTCGCGTACCATATTGGAAGATAATTACTTTTACCGTTGTAACGGCGAAGTAGAAATTGTATCCATTAAGTCCTGCGATAATGTGGTGAGGGGCAATCGATTCGTGGAGTGCGAAGGGGGGCTGGTGTTACGCCATGGGAATAGAAATCGGATAGAGGGCAATTACTTCTTAGGAAATAATAAGCCACATACCGGTGGCGTGCGGGTGATCAATGCTGGCCATTCCATTACGAATAATTATTTTGCAGACCTAAAAGGGGACAGGTTCCGTTCGGCACTTACCATTATGAATGCAGTTCCCAATTCACCAATAAACCGCTACCACCAGGTAAAAGATGTAACGATCGCCTACAACACCTTTGTCAACTGCGATCATATAGAGCTTGGAGCGGGTAAAGACCTGGAAAGAATAGCCGATCCGGAGGGGGTAAGGTTTGTCAATAACGTTTTTTATGCGCCTAAGGCGGACTCAATATTCCATATTTACACCGATATCAAGGGTATTGTCTTTAGTGGTAACCTCCTTCAAACTGCGGGGAAGCCAATTGCCAAAGGAATAGAGGCGAGCAATATGAAGCTAGTGAAGAATTCCGATGGGCTGCTTTTCCCATTTCCGGACAAAAAACTGGCGTCATTTAATTCATTTAAAGAGGTAGAAACGGACTTGACAGGTCAAAAACGTCAGTCTGCTGATCTGCCTGGCGTCCTGAGAGCTGGGACTGTAAAGGATCTGCCAGCCTCATTCAACCTGAATTCGGTCGGTCCCGGTTGGTTTAAGAAAGACAGACCCGTAGCTATTAAGCAGGCACGTATCATTCCCGTTTTGTCTACCACAGCCGATGGTCTGAATCACGCTTTTGGTGAGGCAGCCGATGGTGATATAATAGAGCTTACAGATAATGGTCCTTACCGATTATCAAAAAGTATCAAAGTCAATAAATCCTTAACCCTACGTTCAAAGGTTGGTTATAAGACTCGGCCCGAAGTTCGTTTTGAAGGGGAAGGAGGAAATTTTGCCTTCTTTATTATCGAAAACAAGGGGCACTTGAACATGCAAGGGATATCTTTTAATGGGACTTCTGATAGCGGCGTGGCCGACTGCATTATACGCACCAGCGACGGGCCTATGATCGAGCATTACAATTTGTTTGTGGAAGATTGTTCCTTTGCAAACTTGGCAGATAGCCGAAAAAATGCTTTTAGGGCCACAAAAGGTACTTATGCTGACACCGTTCAATTCAAAAACTGCCAGTTCTATAATATTTCGGGCGATGTGCTGAGTTTGGCTTCTGAAAAGGATGATAAGGGTATTTATAATGCCGAATACGTTATTATCGAGAACTGTCTCTTTAAAAATATTTTGACGGGTGCCTTGGATCTGTATCGGGGAGGCAACGATGAAAGTACCTTAGGCCCATTTTTAACCGTAGACCATTGTACTTTCGATGCCGTAGGGAATGTAGAACTGGGGCATGTGCTTAAGGTGATGGGGGTACAATGTACCGATATACGCAATAGTATTTTTAATAATAGTGGACGAGCTGGACGGGCCATTCGCTACGAAGATTATGGATGGGCGATCAATACCCTTTCGAATTGCAATTTTTATGAAGCGGGCCGTATCGAGTCTTTTTACCCGATTCCGCAGCATCATATCACTTCGGTGCCGGCGCAGTTCGAAAACCCTAAGGCCTTTGACTATCGCCTGAAGCAGCCCTCCATTTTGATAGGAGGCGCCACCGATGGCAAGGACATCGGCGTAATATCGGGTGGGGTGTTAATAGAGAATTTCTGAGAATTTTATTTTTTACAATTTATATTTATAAAGATGAATAACTTAAAAGGTAAGGTAGCCATTGTAACCGGTGGCGGTCGTGACATAGGTAGTCAAGTATCTATATTACTCGCACAAGCTGGAGCTAAAGTTTGTTTCAACTATTTTGGTTCGGACGATCAGGCGAACCAAACCAAAAAAACCATAGAGGACGCTCAAGGAGAGGTGATTGCCTTTCAAGGGGATATGACCAATGCCGAGGAAGTTCAAAAAATGGTAAGCACTTGTGTAGAGCATTTTGGCGAGCAGATCGACATCGTTGTCAATGTGGTTGGGGGACTCGTGGCCCGCAAGACCATTGAAGAAATGGATGAGGAGTTCTGGGATTTTGTAATGGATGTAAACCTAAAATCGGCTTTCTTGGTCAGCAAGTATGCCGTTCCGTTTATGAGTAAGGGTGGCTCTATCGTTAACTTCTCTTCACAAGCAGCCCGCGATGGGGGTGGGCCTGGTGCCATTGCCTATGCAACAGCCAAGGGAGCGGTTTTGACCTTCACACGAGGGTTGGCCAAGGAGCTAGGGCCTAAGGGCATTCGGGTTAACGCTGTTTCGCCAGGGATGATTGCCACCACTTTCCACGATACCTTTACCAAATCGGAAGTTCGCGAGAAAGTAGCCGGAATGACTCCTTTGCGTAGGGAAGGTCAGGCGGCGGAAGTTGCTCAATTGGTACTATTTTTGGCCTCTTCCGATGCTAGCTTCGTAACCGGATCTTCTATGGAAATCAATGGGGGTACCTACTTTATATAAGGATGCCCTGAATTAGTGTTTTAATAAATAACAATTGTAGGAAATGCGGTTATTCTATTTAGGTTTTTGTATGCTTTTGGGCTTGAGTGGTGCAGTAGCACAGCGAGGGTCTGTTTTGATGGATCCTTCGGATGCCTCTCAAATACAACAATCCTTGGGCCAGTTTGCGCTTTTGGATAAGAGTTATGAGGACCTCAAGCAATTGGCCGATGGGGCCATTGCCCAGCCTATGGATGTACCCGTTCCTAAGGACCCCGCCGGAGGTTATTCGCATGAACAGCATAAACGAAACTATCAGGCTATTCAAGCCGCCGGAATATGTTATTCGGTGAGCAAGGATCAGCGGTATGTAAAGTTTGTCAAGGATATTTTGTTGCAATATAGCAGGCTAATACCCACGCTTAAAAATCATCCACAAGCCAAAGGATCGTCTCCAGGACGGCTCTTTCATCAGGCTTTAAATGATTGTAATTGGGTTGCGTATAGTGTACAAGGGTATGATGCTGTTTATAGTGAATTGACTCCGGCGGAAAGGTCCCAAATAGAATCATCCGTTTTTCGTCCATTGGCTACCTTTCTCACCAGAGATCTTGAGTCATGGTTTAACCTAGTGCATAATCACGGGGTATGGGCAGTTTCGGCGGTAGGCATGACTGGCTTCGTTTTAAAAGATAAGGAGCTCGTTGAAAAAGCGATCCTGGGAACCAAAAAGGACGGAAAAGGAGGATTTTTAGCCCAACTAAATACGCTTTTTTCGCCCGATGGTTATTACACGGAAGGTCCCTATTACGTCCGCTATGCCCTTTTGCCTTTCTTTCTCTTTGCTCAGGCGATTGAGATGAACCAACCCGAAAGGAAGATATTCGACTACCGGAATCAAATCCTTAAAAAAGCCTTTTATGCAGCGCTTCAACAGACTAATTCTGACGGTAAATTTATACCCATCAATGATGCCCTAAAGGAAAAAGGCTGGGATACCAGAGAGCTAGTAACGGCTGCTTCCATTGTGTTCCAAAGGTACGGTGCCGATGCGACTTTATTGGATATGATCCGCCAACAGGGTAGGGTTCTGCTCAATAAAGGTGGATTGGCGATTGCCAAGTTGGATAAACAATTGGGGTCGGAATCGCCTCATTTTGAGCGTAAATCGGTGATATTTTCGGATGGCCCTATGGGCCGAGACGGAGGAATAGCCATTTTACGCAATGGCGTGCAACAGCAACAGACGAGCCTAGTATTCAAATTTACAGGACATGGCCTTTCTCATGGGCATTACGACAAGTTGATGCTGGCGCTTTATGATGATGGAAATGAAATATTGACCGACTATGGAGCGGCTCGCTTCTTGAATGTAGAGCCCAAGTTTGGCGGACGATACCTGCCCGAAAATCACAGCTTCGCCATGCAGACTATTGCTCATAATACGGTGGTGGTGGATGAAGCCTCTCATTTTGGAGGTAAGGAGGCGGTGGCCGAAAAGGAATCGGGCCAGCTGTATTTTGCCGATCTTAGCGATGCCAACCAACAGATTATCAGTGCCAAAGCGGCAACAGCGTACAAAGATGTGACGCTGCAACGGACGCTGTTGATGCTCAACGACAGTACTTTAGACAAGCCTATTGTTTTGGACCTCTTTAGGGTACTATCCGCTCAAAAGCATCAATACGATCTTCCTTTTTACTATAAAGGACAGTTAATCAAAACGAATTTACCTTATCAGGCCGCTACCAAGGTGCAGACCACGTTAGGAGAAAGCAATGGATACCAGCACTTATGGAAGCAAGCCGAGGCCAAGCCCAATGCTTCTGCATTTACCCTCACTTGGCTGAACGACAGTCGGTTTTATTCGGTCACAACAGCCACCGACACGGCCACACAAGTCATACTGGCAAGGGTGGGGGCTAATGACCCCGACTTCAATCTTCGCCCCGAGCCGGCCCTGATCGTACGGCAACAGTGGGCCAAAGGTGGGACTTTCCTTTCGGTGATAGAACCTCACGGTCATTTTGACCCGACGGCCGAAACCGCCTCAGGAGCCGAAAGTAACGTCAAAGAAGCGAAAATAATATACGACACTGCCGTGGCTACGGTGGTAGACGTATGGCTGAATTCTGGCCATAAAATCAGACTTGCCGTCGCTAACAACGATGCTGCCAGCGGACAGTCGCATAGTCTTAGCCTGCCCGACGGCACCCTCAGCTGGAAGGGCTACTACCAACTCAACCTACTCTGAAAGAATACTAGTAAAACCTGTGCTAAATAATTTTTACGAACTAAATGCAATTACCGATGAAAAAGTATTGTACAATTCGCCTATTAAGTTTGATTATCCTTGGGGTGTTGCAGGTCTTGATGGCCTCCGCTCAGGATCGTATCATTACTGGCAAAGTTACCGATGCGCTGGGAGAGGCGCTACCGGGGGTAACCATTACGAGTAAGGGAACCACTAAAGGAACTTCTTCGGACTCCGAAGGTAAGTTTGAGCTAGCGGGAGTCTCCGAAAATGCTACCCTAGTTTTTAGTTATATTGGATTCGAAACCCAGGAAATGCTGGTGGGGAATCGGTCTCAGTTTGAGATTAAAATGGTTGAAGAAAACCAAACGCTGTCCGAAGTGGTGGTGGTGGGGTATGGTACCCAGCGCAAGTCCCATATGACTGGTTCTATTGCCAAGGTTACAAATGAAAACCTGAATCAAATTCCGGTAGCCCGGGCCGACCAAGCCTTGATTGGGAAAATGGCTGGGGTTCAAATTCAGACAAGCAATGCCCAGTCGGGCTCGGCTCCTACCATTCAGATTAGGGGAGCAGCCTCCATTACGGCCGGTACCAGCCCGCTGATAGTGGTGGATGGATACCCAGTTCCCACTGACCTTTCGGCCATCGATATGAACGATGTGGAATCCATTGAAGTCCTAAAAGATGCTGCTTCTGCGGCGATTTATGGTTCTAGAGGGGCCAATGGAGTCATTATTGTAACTACCAAATCGGGTAAGTCGGGTAAAACAAAAATCAGTTTTAATATAAGTGGGGGTACTAAAGAGACTGTGAAAAGGCTCGATATTCCTAGCTTGGACGAATGGGTTAATTTTGTAAAAGAAGATAATAATGAGGTGTTGTCCGACAAGATCCTCTTGGCTCAAAAGTACGATGCCAATACCGATCCTCAGGATCTGATTTTTAGGAAGGGGAACTTTCAGAATTATCAGGTCAACGCCCGTGGAGGTAATGATAACGCCAAGTTCTATGTGTCTGCAGGAGTGCTTAAGGATAAAGGCGTCGTCTTGAGTAATGATTATACCAAATTTAACCTGCGGGCAAATGTAGATTTTAAGCTTGGTAATAGGGTTCAAATGGGGGTAAGTATCAACCCTTCCTACGCCAAACAAAACGAAACACCTATCTCCATCCACGATGGTATCCGCTCTATAGCCCCTTGGATGCCCCTTTACCATAATGAGGCAACTTCCTTAGTGAGTGGTAAACCAGTAGGTTCCAACTTCCACCAGCGCGATTTTGACCCCACTCGTAACAGTTTCTATAAGGCAACAGGGTTGGCGAATGTGTCGGCTACCGGCGATAACAACGGGTATATACAAATAAAGGGTCAGAACAAATACAATACTGAATTAAGAACGCTGACCAACACCTTTGTAAATTGGGATATCCTGGAGGGTTTAAGCTTCAGAACGTCCTTAGGGGTGTACACCCGTCAGTTGGATAACTACTTTTACAGGACCTCCTGGGCACGAGTGGATGAACTGATTCAAGGAACTGCGGCTGCAAAGGCTAGTACATTAGGCCAATATAGCAACAGTCGTATCATCGACTGGCTTAACGAAAATGTTTTTAGCTATAAAAAGTCAATAGGAAAACACCAATTCGATGCGATAGCGGGTTGGACTGCTCAAGGAACGGTAACTAATACTGCCTCGGCGTCGGCGTCCAATTTTGCCACCGACAATATAGAAACTTTAAATGCGGGAACGGCTACGGCCTTGTCTACCCTAAGAGAACAAAATAGGTTGCTTTCGGCATTGGCAAGGGTAAACTACTCTTTTAATGATACCTATTTGGTTTCTATTGGTTCCCGTTGGGATGGTAGCTCGCGATTTGGAGCCGACAACCGTTGGGGATATTTTCCTTCGGCATCTTTAGGATGGAGGGTAAGCCAGATGCCATTCTTAGTCCACAGCCAAACTGTTAGTGATCTGAAGATTCGGGCAAGCTATGGTGCTACTGGAAATAATAATATAGGCAACTACAGAGCCTTTGCTACCGTTTCGCCTAGTGGGGCCATTTTGGGAAGCAACGAAGCCGTAGTGCCTGGGTTCAACGTATCGTCCTATGCCAACTCCAATTTGGGTTGGGAGCGAACTTTCTCGGTCAATGGGGGTATAGATCTTGGATTGTTCAACGATCGGCTTAGGGCTACCGTCGACGTGTACGAATCCACCACCGACCAGCTACTTTTGTATTTACCAATCTCAGGAGTTACCGGATTCGACGGGTATTGGGTGAACCGTGGTAAGGTTTCCAATCGTGGAATGGAGCTAGAGCTTACTGGTCGTATCATTGCAAAGCCCAATTTTTCCTGGACTACGAATGTCGTGGCCGCCAAAGTGAAGAATGAATTGAAGGACTTTGGAGGCAGCCAGCAGTTGATTAGTAACGGGGATACCAAACGGAACAATTATTTCTTAGCGCGGGTAGGAGAGCCTTTGGTACAGTTCTATGGCTATGAGACCGTGAAGGAAGTTTCACTAAAAGGTACTGACTATTGGCCAATAGGGGTTGCCGCCGAACGAATTTTCGTGAAGGATATCGATGGAAATGGGGTGATTGACGTCAATGACCGTAAAGTACTAGGTAGCCCTTATCCGAAAATTACCTGGGGGCTTACCAACACCATAAAGTACAAGGCCTTCGATATGAGTATGGTATGGCAGGGATCGCATGGGGCTAAAATTTATAATATAGACCCCAACTATTATGAAACGCAATATGCTACCGCTTCTGTGTCGTCTTACTTAAACTATACGCCCGAAGAGCAGGCATTTACCCGGGTCAAAACGGAGACCGACTACAATGTTCAGGATGCTTCTTATGTGGCCTTGAGGAACCTTAATATTGGTTATACGGTGCCTGTGGAAGTTTCAAAGAAAATTGGTCTGAGTGGCTTGCGCATTTATGCGAGTTCTTCCAACTTAATATTCAGCATGGCTAAGGACTATACCAGTCTCAACCCAGAGGGGATATCTCCCGATTTTGAAAGTGACCCTCTTAAAAAGGGCTGGCAGAAAGGGGCTTACCCCATCGCACGCACCCTTACCTTGGGAATCAATATCGATCTTTAATAAGAACAATTTAACAAACTCAATATGAAAAGGATATCTCTAATCAATATTGTAACCTTATTGCTGGTTTGGGGTTGTAATACCGAAACATTTTTGGACCTAAAGCCCGAGTCGTCTTTGGTAGAGCAAAATTATTTTAAAACCACTGGGGAAGTAGAAACTGGGGTATTGAATATTTACAGTGCCTTGCAACTCGTTACCCCTGCCGAAATCCAGCTTACCGAACTACGTAGCGATAATATCTCCCCAGCCAATTTGGAGGGGGAGTGGGCGGCCATCGAAAATTTTAGTGAAACGGCTTCCAATGACTTTGTGAATACTTTTTGGGTGACTTCCTATGCGACCTTGGCCCGTTGCAATATCGTTCTCAAATACCTTCCTAACGTAACGGATGCCACTAAAAAGGCGGCTTTTGAAGGAGAGGCCAAATTTGTCAGAGCCCTGACTCTCTTCAATTCGGTACGTTTATTCGGCGACATTCCCATGCCCTTAGTGCCTGTACTCGTCAATGATACCGAAGTTTTTAAAAGGGTATCCAAAGATGTGGTTTATGAGCAAATAATTGCCGACCTTCAACTCGCAGAGGCCAATCTGCCCGTGAGCTGGGAAGCCGCTAGCCTGGGTAGAGCCACCAAGGGAGCAGCTCAGACCTTACTGGCCAAGGTTTATCTGACCAAAAAGGACTACGCTTCGGCCAAAACGTCTTTAGAAAAAGTGATTAGTTCAAAGTCTTATAGCTTATTGGCTAGCTATGCCAATGTATTTAGCTCGGGGATGGAAATGAACAATGAGATTATCTTCGCCATTCGCTACCGTTCATCGGCCAATGGAGAAGGTCAAGGGTTCTCTTACGATTTTTCTAAGGATGGAGCCACCAGAGGTTTACAGCCCAAGACCGATCTTTTAAGCATGTATTCTTCGTCGGATGCGGTACGATATACCACTTCCATTACAGGGACGGGTGCTACGGCTTTCGTCAATAAGTTTCCAGATGCTTCCAACTCAGGAAGCCGTCGCGACTCAGGAACCGACTGGATCGTACTGCGCTATGCAGATGTACTGTTGATGTACTCGGAGGTATTGAATGAACTCGGTACCAGTCCAACGGATGCACTAAGCAACCTGAATGCCATTCGCAAAAGAGCGGGTCTGGAAAGCTATACCTTGGAGCAATTGCCCGATCAGACGGCCCGTAGACTGGCTATACAAAACGAAAGACGCGTAGAGCTGGCCTTCGAAAATTACCGTTGGTACGACTTATTACGTTGGGGGATCGCTTTGGACGCTATGAAAAAGCATTTTGTAGCCATTGGTCGCTCGGTGAACGTGGCCGACTTTAGGCTCCTCTATCCTATTCCGCAACGGGAGCTCGATATTACAAACGGATTGATAGCACAAAATCCAGGTTATTAATAAAAAACAATTTAATCAATATTAATCATGAATTACAAAAGCGATAAGTTTATCAACGATCAGGAGTTGGATTGGGAAGTAGTAGGAGAAGGTGTACGGCGGAAAATTATGGCCTACGATAATCAAATTATGTTGGTCAAAGTGGAGTTCCAGGTAGGGAGTATTGGCCCTATCCACGATCATTTTCATAGCCAAGTTACCTATGTAGAGAGTGGTTCGTTCGAGGTAACGATCGACTCCGAAAAGAAAGTCCTACAAAAAGGGGATGCGTTTTATATTCCCCCACATGCGCCCCATGGTGCCGTATGTACTTCCGTAGGGGTGCTTATCGATGTATTTAGTCCTATCCGGGAAGATTTTATGCCCGTTGTCGAAGAGGCCGAAAAAAGCAATTCTTTAACCAATTAATTCTCTCTCAATGAAAAATGTAACATCTACCGATCCTGGTACTGACTCCCCAACCCCCATGGAAGGCACACAAGAAAAGGTGGGTGGCTTACGTTGGTGGATCATAGCGCTGATTGCTATTGCCACCATTATCAACTACATCGATAGGAACGCCTTGGCCGTTATGTGGCCCGGCATTGCTGAGGACCTTCAACTCGATAAGGAGCAATATGCCGTAGTCGTATCGTTTTTTATGATCGCCTACGGTATTAGCCAAAGTATATCGGGGCGGCTGTTCGATAAAGTAGGCACCCGTGTTGGTTTTGTTATTTCTATCACGATTTGGTCAATAGCCGCGGCCTTGCATACAGTAGCTAGAGGTCTAGGAAGTTTCGCCCTTTTTAGAGCCCTATTGGGCTTGGGCGAAGCGGGCAACTGGCCGGGGGCTACCAAGTCCAATGCCGAATGGTTTCCTGTCAGGGAAAGGGCTTTTGCTCAGGGATTATTCAATTCAGGTGCATCATTGGGAGCGGTTATTTCCGCTCCTTTAATAGCCTATTTCTACGAAAGTATCGGCTGGCGTGGTACTTTTCTTTTAATTGGTGCCTTAGGATTGCTTTGGGTGATCCCCTGGTGGATCATTAACAAGGCCACTCCCGATAAGCACCCTTGGCTTTCTGAGTCGGAGAGGATGTATATTCTCGATGGCCAGGCACCTGCCGTAAAAGACACGGAAAAGGCCCTCTCTGTTAAAGAAATGTTAGGGTACAAACAGTCATGGGCGGTTATTCTTTCTCGTTTCTGCTTAGATCCTATTTGGTGGCTCTTTATTAGCTGGCTGCCCATTTACCTTCACGATCAGTTTGGGTTCGATATCAAGCAAATTGGTGCCTTCGCCTGGTTCCCTTATGTAGGGGCGGCTATAGGAAGCCTCGGTGGTGGCTGGTTGGTGGGCTTATTGATCCGTAAGGGCTGGCCCGTAATTAAGGCCCGGAAGATATGTATCACCTTGGGGGGGATCATCATGCTCCCCGCGTTAATTGCCAGTGCGTTCGTGCATTCTGCCGAGGAAGCTATGCTAGCCATTTTTGTGGCTTTAATGGGCTTTCAAATCGCTATTGGAAACATACAAACCTTGCCTTCAGATTTCTTCTCAGGGAAGTCGGTGGGGACGCTCGCAGGTATTAGCGGTACGAGTGCCGTTTTGGGGGTTTTAGTGACTACCTGGTTGGTTCCTGTGATGACCAAAGTTAGTTATGTTCCATTTTTTGGTATGGCCGCTTTGCTCGTTCCATTGGGAATAGGTGCTGCTCTTTTACTGAGTGGCTCAGAGAAACCTCAACTGCAGAAATAGTTAATTTGAATGGTATTAACGTAAAAAAAGCCACATTTAGTGGCTTTTTTTACGTTTTGAGCATAGAACGGAATGTTAGCTTCTGGGTTTACCCTTGCGGCCTCCACCTTGTCCTTGTCTGTCGCTGTTCATAGTTTTTAGTTGCTCCTGCTGCTCAGGGGTTAAGATCTCGTTCATTTTCGCTTGATACGCCTCATTGGACGCTTTCATTTTATCGCGGTCCATGCTTTGAGACTTGCGCATTTCTTCCATAGACTGCATCCGGTCTAGGGTCAAAGCATACACTTGCTTTTGTTGGTCCTCTGAAAGTTTTAAGCTTTCAGTCATTCTTTTCGTTTGAGCTTCGGCCCTTTCTTCGGCAGTTCCACTATTGTTTGGGCGTTGTGCAAATGCGGTCATGCTGGCCATGGCAAGCATGATGATCATCAATCCTTTTTTCATCGGTTTTTATTTTTAGTTTTCTTGTAGGGTTAGAGGAGGCTAGTGCACATTGGTTTAATGTCCCCACTAAATATTTTGAAATATTTTTGTCAGTAGGGCCAAAATGATCGCACAGGTATAGCTCATCAAGGTGCCTACCAATACATATTCCGATTTTTTGGTGATATAAGCACTTGGGATGCTTTCGCTCGCTTTGTCGTTGAAGCGAAGTAGGGACTTGGCGGCAATAAGGAAACCAATGGCCGAAAACTGGCTGATGAGTACGAAAATAAATATTAATAATCTTTCGGACATACCGATCCATCGACCAGCATTGGCCAAATTGTCGTCGGCTTCAGGGACGAGCCTTTCCAATTCGATCCGCCAGGGTTTCGTAAGCATCCCTACTAAAAAAGAGACCGGGTTCAGGCAGAGCAGCACCCCGGCAAGTATGGCCAAGTAGGTGGGTTGCCTATACCATTCCATTAAGTTGTTTATTGCCAGCTGGGTATGTCCTGTGAGTATCCCTGCCGCAGTGAGAATACTGAGCAAGTGAAGGACTTGGTCGGCTATAAACCACTTGGTGCTGGAAGTCCTGTCGAAATGCAGTTTGACCAGATCGATTATTCCATGGGCTATTGCTAGGCCAATAGCGGGCCATGGGTTGGCCCAATATCCCAAAAGCACGTATGAGGCGACTAGTACTACTCCAATATGGTAGTAAAAAAAACGAGACTTAAAGCTTTTGGCTCGTTTTTGAACGACCCATGTCGTGGGTTGCCAGTAAAAATCAGCCAAAATATGGGCGGCTAATAAGGCTAAGAGCTCGGTCATAGGCTTGTCGGTTTCAGGGGGAATAATGCGGGGAGTCGCTCTAAAAGGTCCTCTATGGCCCACCAGCTGGCTGCACGGGCTCGTTGGCTAGCTGCCGATTGGCTAATGCCCAGCTTGTTGGCAATTTGGGTAATGGTATGTCCTTGTAATAATTCCAATACCAGTTCACTCTGTCCTACGGTCCAGCTTTCTACTATGGGTTCCAGGAGGGTGGATATGACCTGTAGAAGGGGTTGGCTGGGCTGTGTGGCTAGGCCTATCCGTGCCTGATGATTCTTGATTTCATCGGCCAATTTGCCTGAGAGCCTAAAGGCCTCTCCATCTGAGCTTCCCGGGCGATCGGTGAGATGGTCTATTGGGCCGATCCCTATGGCTACTCGAAGATCGAGACTGGCCTGTTTGGCTTTTCGTGCTTTCATATAAGCCCTTCCTATTAAGGCCGCATGCATGGCTTGGTGGGGCTTCCTTAATACTCCTTGAAAGCTATCGCCCCGGTATATCTCTGGTTTTAAGGCCCAGTCCAGCTGGGGGAGTTGGCCTAGTATCGTAAGGAGCTCCTCAAGCCAGCTCCCTGTTTGTTCCGAGCTAAACTGAGTGGAATGAACCATGTCGGCGGTTATTACGGCATATTTATGGGCCATATGCGGTGGGGGATTAACAGGGATTTATAAGGTTATTAGCTTATGTCGATACAATATAAGGTTTTTTTCTAATGTAGTAAGGATATAAGGAAATAACCTTATGTTTTGGGGCTAAAGATCCTCCTGTACCCCCTTCGACAGTCTATTGTAGATGCTGCTGCACTAAAGCCGTCCATTCTTCCTGAAGCGAGCCGGCAAAAACTTTCGATCCAGCACGGCGATACCAGTATCCGGCATTCCATTCATCCCCCTCTACGCGGTGCAAGTAAGCATGGATACGGTCATAAGAAGGATTTCCTTCCTTACTCTGGGCTATTTGGTGGGCAGCTTCCCAGTCCCCATTCCCATCGTGCCATAAGGCTTTTAATAATGGAGGTAAGGTGGCAGGAGGAGTGGAGGAGGTCATACTAGCCTTAAATTCGTCGAATGTCATGGGATAATGGTCTAAATAGAATGGTTATTATAAGCTTAAAATAACGGGTTACATTCAGGAAAAACAAGTCGGAGGGGGGCGGATATTTACTTCTTTTGGCGGTCGAAGCGTAATACGGAGTCTCCTTGTCCCATCAAAATGGTAGTAGTAGTGTTCAAAAACAAGCCATGTTCTACAACACCTACTAGGCCATCGAGTTCCTGAGCTAAAGCACATGGATCGTCGATCAACCCAAAATCAACATCGAGAATATAATTGCCTTCATCGGTACAGAATGTCGTCCCGTTTGTCTGGCGAAGGGTTCCTCGACCGGCTAGTGCCCGTAGTTTGTTTAGGACCATACCACATGCCATCGGAATCACTTCAATTGGCACCCTAAACTGACCCAGTTTATCGACTCTTTTGGAGGAGTCGGCAATAATGATATTCGTTTTAGAAAGGGAAGCGATTATTTTTTCGTGAAGTAAAGCGCCACCACCTCCTTTAATTAGCAGGCCCTCAGCTGTAAACTCGTCGGCGCCGTCTATAGTCAGGTCAATAGCGCTCAACGCCGCTATTTCCACTAATGGGATTCCCTGCTCCATGGCGAGGCGTTGGGTGTGCTTGGAGGTGGGAATGGCCTTGATATTCATACCATTACGAACCAAACGGCCGATCTCCATAATGGCATAATAGGCCGTGGACCCTGTACCAAGTCCTACGATCTGATGATTGGTTATGAATTGGACCGCAGCCTTGGCGGCTAATTCTTTTTCTTGGCTTTGAGTCGACATATCAGCTAATCTACCGGGTATAGGTATGAATATAATAAAAGGAAAAGATGGAAAAAGTATAAATTGAAAGTACAATCGAAGAAAACAATATTTTTCGTACGAGATTAGGAATTAATTTGTACAATTCGTACTAACTTGTCACCCAAATACCAAATAAAAATTTTTGAACATGTTTAAACATTTATCAAAGTTAGTCTTTTGCTTTTTGCTGATGCAATATAGCTATGGACAGCAAACCTTCCCAAGAAATGGAGCTTACGATGAACGTGCAGGAAGATATGCCTTCACCAATGCCACAATTATCGTAAACCCGCAACAGACCATTCAAAATGGGACGCTCCTGATAGAAGGAGGAGTCATTAAGGCTATAGGACCAAAGGTAGCTATACCTCAAGGAACCGTAGTAGTCGATTTGCAAGGAAAATTCCTTTACCCTTCGCTGATCGACCTGGATTCCGATTACGGATTACCAGCCGTACAGATGCCAGCCCGGTCCAGAGGTAGGCAAACGCCTCAATTGGAGTCCAACAAAAAGGGGGCCTTCGGTTGGAACCAGGCCATTCAACCCGAGATAGATGCCAGTCTGCAATTTGTTCCTAGCCAGCAGCAAGCGGAAAGTTTGCGAAAATTAGGATTTGGAACCGCTCTTATTCATGCTCATGATGGTATCGTAAGAGGGAGTGGCGCCCTAGTAACACTGGCAGACCTGCCCGCTACCAAGGTGCTGCTACAGGAAAAAGCGTCGGCTCATTTCTCTTTTAGCAAAGGAAGTTCCACCCAAACTTATCCCTCTTCGGTAATGGGAGCCACAGCCTTGTTGCGCCAAACTTATTATGATGCCCAATGGTACGAAAAGAGCCAGCGGGATGAAGGAGACAATTTGTCATTAAAGGCTTTTAATCAAATCAAGAAACTGCCATCCTTTTTTGAAACCACAGATAAGTATAGCCTCTTAAGGGCCGATAAACTTGGGGATGAATTTGGCATCCAATATATTATTAAAGGAAGCGGAGACGAATATCAGCGCTTAGAAGAAATAAAGAATACCGGAGCTACTTTACTCTTACCGGTCGATTTCCCGAGTGCCTACGATCTGACTGACCCCTGGGATTCAGAAATGGTATCGTTGGCACAGCTCAAGCACTGGGAGTTGGCCCCAAAAAACCTGGCTTATGTTGCCGAAGCGGGAATCCCTTTTGCACTGACTATGCAGGGCCTCAAGCAAAAATCAGATTTCTGGAAAAACCTAAGATTGGCCATAGATCAGGGACTGAGCAAGTCTGTAGCTTTAGAGGCGCTGACCGTTCAGCCTGCCAAGCTCATAGGAGCCGAAAAATCACTGGGAACCCTAGAAAAAGGAAAAATAGCTAGTTTTCTGGTAACCTCATCCGACCTGTTCGAGTCGGGTACTATTATTTATGAAAACTGGATTCAGGGCCAGCGCTATATTTTGACTCCTACTGACCTAGCCGATATCCGCGGGACGTACAACCTCGTGATAGACAACCAGCCCAGCGGAAAGTTGAAAATTGGTGGAAAGGCTGAGCAGCCGAACTACAGCATTACTACCCTGGATAGTTCGAAAATCACTCCCAAAGTACAGCTGAAAAACGAGCTTTTAACCCTGTCGTTCAAGCATGGAAAAGACCAATCCGTAAGGCTAACGGGTTGGAAAGATGCTAAGGGATTCGTTGGCGAGGGCCTTACCGCCGATGGAAAGACCATCACCTGGTCGGCACCTTTGGTATCGGCGTTTGAGGCTGAAGCCCCAAAAGATACAACAAAGCCAGCTACAACACCTACGGGAGCCATCTGGTATCCTTTAGCTGGATATGGAAACCTTGAAGTCCCCCAGGCACAGGATGTCCTTATTCAGAACACTACGGTGTGGACCAATGAAAAAGAAGGGATCCTAGAAGAAACGGACGTATTGGTGCGTGGCGGAAAAATTGCCAAAGTAGGAAAAGGGCTACAAGTAGCTTCTGGCGTTAAAGTTATCAATGGAAAAGGGAAGCACCTCACCAGTGGTATTATCGATGAACATAGCCATATCGCCTTATTTTCTGTAAATGAAGGGGGGCAAAGTAGCTCAGCAGAGGTAAGGATGAGCGACGTTGTCAACCCCGACGATGTGAATATTTACCGCCAGCTGTCGGGTGGGGTTACCGCCTCCCAGCTACTTCATGGCTCAGCAAACGCGATAGGCGGGCAGAGCGCCATGATTAAGCTGAAATGGGGTGGGGGCCTCAAGGACCTTTTATTGCCACAGGTGAAGTCTATCAAGTTTGCCTTAGGGGAAAACGTCAAGCAGTCGAACTGGGGAGACGTTCAGCGCTACCGTTTCCCACAAACCCGCATGGGGGTAGAACAAGTGTACTTCGATCATTTCATTAGGGCCAAAGAGTATGCACAACAATGGGATGCTTATAATAAACTGTCCAAAAAGGATGGGGTCGTAGCACCACGTCGCGATCTGGAGCTAGATGCCCTCGCCGAAATATTGGCCGACGAGCGCGCCATTACCTGTCACTCCTATGTGCAGTCCGAAATTAATATGCTGATGCATGTAGCAGATTCATTGAACTTTCGGGTGAATACCTTTACACACATTTTGGAGGGGTACAAACTCGCCGACAAAATGGCGGATCGCAAAATCGGAGGATCTACTTTTGCCGACTGGTGGGCGTATAAAATGGAAGTAAAAGAGGCTATTCCCTATAACGCAGCCTTGATGTACCACGAAGGAGTGACGGTAGCCATTAACTCCGACGACGCCGAAATGGCCCGTAGGCTCAATCAAGAGGCGGCCAAAACGGTGTTATATGGAGGCGTCCCCCAGGAAGAGGCCTGGAAAATGGTGACGCTTAACCCCGCCAAACTGCTACATCTGGACGACAGAATGGGAAGCGTGAAAGTGGGTAAAGATGCCGATTTGGTCCTATGGAACGACCATCCATTATCGATCTATGCACGCCCCGACTTCACCATGATAGAGGGGGCCTTTTATTTTGATCGGAAGCTCGATGAGGCTAAACAAGCCGAAATGGATACGGAAAGAGCCAGAATAACACAAAAAATGATGGCAGATAAGGATCAGGGCAAAGCCACTCAGAAACCTCAAATGGTGAAACCGAAAATGTGGCATTGTGAAGATCTGGATGAAGCGGCCGAATAGCCCTTGAAATACCATCAAGTATATACTCTAGAGAATTTTAAAGAAATGTTATAATGAAATATCAAGCAAAAATTTGGGCAACCTGTCACCTCATGATAGCCAGTTGGCTGTTTACGGGGGCTTGGGCACAGAATCCCGCCCCGGGTATAACACAAAAAGGAGCTACGACCTTAGTAGGGGGGACCATTCATGTAGGGGATGGGACCGTCATTGAGAAAGGCGCTATTACTTTTGAAAATGGAAAAATCACCTATATAGGTAATGCGACCGGCGCCAAAAAAGGGGAGCAAATAGATGTGTCCGGTAAGCAAATATATCCGGGTATCATATCGCTCAATACTAGCGTTGGATTAAAAGAAGTAGCATCGGTTAGGGCTACGCTCGACTATTATGAAGTAGGAGACCTGAATCCTCATATTCGTGCATTGGTGGCTTATAATACCGACTCTGAGATCATCCCAACGCTGCGTTCAAATGGGATTTTGCTGTCACAAGCGGTTCCCGAAGGGGGAATCATTTCAGGCAGCTCCGCCTTGTTTTATTCCGATGGATGGAACTGGGAGGACGCTGTACTTCGTAAGGACGACGGGGTATGGTTGTCGTGGCCATCGTATGCTTCGACGGCCATACATACTCAAGATCAGTCGGAACTAACCAAGCGCAATGAACGGCGGCAGGGGGTTGTGGACCTACTAAAGCAAACATTCTCTGAAGCCAAGGCCTATGCCGAGTTGAAGGCCCCCATGCCAGTGAACCTGCGTTTAGAAGCCATGAAGCCCGTGTTAAAAGGCGAGTCCAATTTGTATATTAGGGCCGACTTGGCAAAAGATATCATCGAGGCAGTGAAGTTTGCCCAAAGTTATGGTATCAAGCGCATTGTAATCGCTGGAGGGAATCAGTCCTACAAGATCACTGAATTTTTAAGAGAAAACGACGTGGCAGTGATCGTTAACCCTACGCATCGGCTTCCTGGCCATCCAGACGAACCGGTGTATCTGCCCTATGCTTTGCCTGGCAAATTACATCAGGCCGGCGTAAAAGTTGCGATCACCTATGCTGGTGAATGGTGGAGAACGCGGAATCTGGCATTTTTGGCCGGCACAGCCGCTGGTTTTAGCGATATGAGTTCCGAAGAAGCTTTACAATTAATAACAAAAAATGCAGCAGAAATTGCCGGAGTATCACAACGGGTAGGAACCCTAGGGGTAGGCAAAGACGCCAGCCTTTTGGTATCTACCGGCGACTTGCTCGACATGCGTGGTAATGGCATCGAAATGGCCTTTATTCGCGGTGCAAAGGTCAATCTTGATGATAAGCAAAAGAGGCTTTACGAAAAGTATCAAGAGAAATACAAGGCCAAGTAAGCATCAGGCTTTAAGTGAGTGGGACTATATAGGTTTTAGCCTTTCACTGGTAGCATAAAAAAAGGGACTATGGATCTTGACGATCGGTAGTCCCTTTTTCTATGCTTTATATGACAGCTTTTTAAATGCCTATAAAAATGTTCGGCTGCCCTTTAAATGTTCATCGAACTTACGGTATGGTTGGATTGTAAGGAGTGGTTGCCCGCCATAAGAATAGCCAGTCCACCCAGCGAGCACAGGGCCATAAGGCCTACCATAGGCAGGGCTGTTTGGTTGTGCAGCATACTTACGCTGGCCGAAATAAACCCACCAGCGCCCATCCTCCAGCTACCCAACAAGGCCGAAGCGCTGCCCGTGTGTTTCTTAAATGGTGCCAAGGCCAAGGCCGCTGTATTAGGGCCTGTCAGCCCTTGCCCCATCAGGAATAGAAACATCGTTCCAATAAGTCCGTACAAATTGAACCAATGCGCCCATACTCCTATTACCAAAAATACCCCGATGGTACCTTGTACATACAGGGTCGTCCGGATGATTTGTTGGCTGGTAAATCTGCGCAGAATAAATCGGTTTAACTGGGTTGCCCCAATCATTGCAGAGGCAAGCAGCGTAAATACCCAACCATATTGCTCCTCATTGAGGCCATATTGGTTCATAAACACGTCGGAAGAGCCGGCGATATAGGCAAAAGGTGCGGCCGTAGCTAAGCCCCCTGCAAGGGTGTAAACCAAAAATTGTGGTTGCTTTATGACGGTAGCATAGCCCTTAAGTACTTGCTTAGGTTGAAGCGACACGGATGGGTCGGCTAACTTGCCATTGGGTAGGAAAAAATAGATTGCGGCGATCACTAGGCTAACCAATAGCGCTAGGATGATAAACAACCAGTGCCATCCCATACTCACGGTAACGTAGCCACCAAGGGTAGGGGCTATCATGGGGGATACGGCAATGACCAAAGTAAGGGTAGAGAAAACCTCAGCCCTTTTGCCAGCTGGGAAAATATCACTAACCAAGGCCTGTGAAGCTACCAGGCCTACACATCCTCCAAGGGCCTGTAAAAAGCGCATAAGGATCAGGGACTCTACCGAATGTGTAAAAGCGCAGCCGATAGAGGCCAAAACAAAAATAATTAATCCGCCTATCAAAGGGTTTCTCCGTCCAAAACGATCGAGCAAGGGGCCATAAATCAACTGACCAACGCTAATTCCAATAAGATAACTGGTAAGTGAAAGTTGTACTTTTTCTATGGTCGTTCCTAAATCCGTTGCTATCGCAGGAAATCCAGGAAGATACATGTCAATAGAAAAAGGACTGATGGTTGCTAAGATTCCAAGTATTAGGATGATATAGGAATATCGTTTGTTGCTCATGTGCGTCTTTATTCAAAATTATAGACAGCTAACTTGATAATGAGCTATTTCGTTCCTACAAAATTCCGTTTTCTACTTCAGATGGGCACATTCTTTGTGGGAAATAGGATCGGTACTATTTTATCTTTGATATCTATAAGGAATCAAAAAAAGCCCCGCCATCGGATCGATGACGGGGCCGTGGTGCATAGTTAACAAATATCATTTTTTGGTTAAACGTACTGCAATTCTTCTGTTCATGGCTCGGCCATCGCCGGTTTCGTTAGAAGCCACTGGGTGCTCTTCTCCATAGCCTTCCGATTCGATCCGTAAATTCTTGATTCCCAGATCGACTAGGGCCATTTTTACCGAGCGGGCACGATCGGTAGACAGCTTTAGGTTGGAGACGGCGTCGCCAGTATTATCGGTATACCCACCAATTTTTATTTCTGTAGTGGGATAGGCGCGCAATATTTCAGCTACGTTCTCTAGCTGTTCTTCCGACTCGGGTTTTAGTCGATCACTGCCCGTTTCGAAAAGCAAACGGTCGAACTCGAACCAAGTCTCTTTGTCAACTTCCTGATCGGAAGTAATGAAATTGACCAGGCTTTCTTCTACAGGTTGTCCTTCGGAGGCCATATTAAGCTGAAGGCCATTCACCGATAAAATGCGGCCCTCCGTAGCCATGATAGTAGGCTGTACCTCTAGGACCTCGGCTTGGTGGCCTCCCTCTATGGCAATATGCGGAGCAATTACCAAAGATACGATCGACATTAGTTTGATTAGGATATTCATAGACGGGCCCGAGGTATCTTTGAAGGGGTCGCCTACGGTATCTCCTGTAACGGCTGCCTTATGAGGTTCCGATTTTTTGTAAAAGGTTTCCCCATTAATAACTGCTCCCTTTTCAAAAGATTTTTTGGCGTTGTCCCAAGCCCCTCCAGCATTATTTTGGAATATACCCATCAGTACTCCAGAAACAGTTACGCCGGCCAGGGTTCCACCCAGCACCTCGGGGCCAAAGATAAAGCCTACCAGCACCGGGACGATGAGCGCTATAAGCCCTGGGGCTATCATTTCTCTAATAGATGCCTGAGTAGAAATATCTACACATTTATCGTACTCCGGCTTAGCGGTACCTTCTAGTATACCGGGTATCTCTCTGAACTGCCTCCGGACTTCTTCTACCATTTTCATGGCGGCTCGGCCTACGGCTGCTATAGCCAAGGAGGAGAATATAAAGGGAATCATAGCTCCCACAAATAGGCCCGCCAGTACATTGGCCTTGTAAATATCAATAGAGTTGATCCCTGCAACACCACAAAAGGCTGCAAACAAGGCCAAGGAAGTGAGGGCCGCTGAAGCAATAGCGAAGCCCTTCCCGCTAGCAGCAGTGGTGTTCCCGACGGCATCCAAGATGTCGGTACGGCCGCGTACCTCTTCGGGCAGGTGTGCCATTTCGGCTATTCCTCCCGCGTTGTCGGCGATTGGGCCAAAGGCATCTATAGCGAGCTGCATAGCCGTGGTGGCCATCATGCCAGCTGCGGCGATTGCCACCCCATACAAACCTGCGAACTCATAACTGATAAAGATCCCTGCTGCCAGAACCAAAGTGGGTATGACCGTCGACTCCATGCCGACCGACAACCCACCGATAATGTTGGTGGCGTGACCCGTGGACGATTGATTGACGATGGACTGCACAGGTCGTTTGCCCATGGCGGTATAGTATTCCGTAACTACCGACATGATAGCTCCAACAATAGAACCGAGCAAAATGGCATAGAAAACGTCCATGGCCGTAAACTCAACCCCGCGAATGGTCATGGTGGATTCAGGAAGCATCCAAAGCACCAAGGGATACGAAATGACTAGTGTAAGGAGTATGGAACCCGAGTTGCCACGGTTAAGGGCTCCTTGAACATTCCCTGTTTCAGAGCTGATTTTAACGAAAAGCATGCTGATAATGGATGCTATCAGACCCACACCGGCTATGACCATTGGCAGGAGAATGGGGGCAATTCCTCCAAAATTGTCGCCCTGAGAGACGATTTCACGGCCCAAAACCATAGTAGCCAGTATGGTAGCGACGTAGGAGCCAAATAAGTCGGCACCCATGCCAGCCACGTCGCCAACGTTGTCTCCCACGTTGTCGGCAATGGTAGCGGGGTTTCTAGGGTCATCTTCCGGAATTCCTGCCTCCACTTTTCCTACCAAGTCGGCACCGACATCGGCCGCTTTAGTGTATATTCCTCCGCCTACCCGGGCAAATAGGGCGATAGACTCCGCACCCAGAGAGAAGCCTGCCAAAACTTCCAGTACTTTTTCCATGGCCAGCCCATTGACGTCGGTACTGTCGCCAACAAACGCATAATATAGAATGATAAATAAGCCGCCCAGTCCTAGTACTGCTAAGCTCGCTACTCCAATACCCATGACCGATCCACCAGTAAAGGAGACATCTAAGGCTTTGCTAAGGCTGGTCCGCGCCGCTTGGGTGGTGCGTACATTCGACTTCGTGGCGATGTTCATACCCATATACCCGGCAAAAGCGGATATAAAGGCTCCAACAAGGAAGGAAACACCTATAAATACGCTGGAATTAGCTACCAAGGTTCCGCTATACCCTAGCAATATACTGACTATAATACCGAAAATGATGAGTACGCGCCATTCGGCCCTCAAAAACGCTAATGCACCAGCGGCAATAGCGTCCGATATATCTTTCATGGTAGGGTCACCCGAATCTTGTCGAATTACCCAACCTCTCTTAAAAAACATTACCAGCAAGCCAATTAAGCCCAATGCAGGTACTAAATAGGTAATATTGCTCATGCGTACACGTAAGGATTTAGTTAAGAAATTAATATTTCGTAAATATAGAAATTGCCAGTGCATTACGAAATGCTTCTGGATAAAATTTTGACTGATTCTAATTCTTTTTATGAAAATTAAAAGACTATTTTCGACCCTGAAAATGCTATATATTTGGTAATAAATGTATTGTGTAAGCGGGGTGAGATGGAATGGTTAGTTAGGATTCACAAAAAAATAAAGACAAAAAGCCTCTATTCCTATCAACAGAATAGAGGCTTTTTACGAATAAGGCCATCAGCGACTTTACTTTCCTAGCAAATGGTGATAACGTGCCATATAATACGGTAACAAATAGAAGGTTCCTTCATGCTCGGAATAGCCGTCTCCTTCGGTCAAATTAAGGTCGAAGGCATCCCGATCCTGACGCACATGGCCTCTTTCATCGATAGCTAGGGCAAAACCGTCGCTGCGCCATCCTTTTTTGGGTCCTTGGCCCGGAGTGGGATCCAGGGTAACGTCGAGCCGATGATCGTTGGGCATGGCATAGCCAATCAGGTCCAACGGCACTTTCTTTAGGTTCTCTGCGATATAAGGGTTGTGGTTGGAGGCTCGGTAATAGTCCCTAACCACCGAAGGAGCATAAAGGTGATTTTTGGTGAACAGGTCTTTTCTGTCAAATAATTTTTGATCCACCAAATCAGTGAAACGATTGGCCTGCGATTCGTAAATGATATCCCAAAAGGCATTTTTTTGTTTGCTCATATGCAGCCAAGCATTCTCTAGCGATTGTCTGTACATCAATAGTAACGAAGGGTCGGTTTCATATTTAAACAGCCCGTACATACTCATTAAGCAAAGATTATTATCCCAGGGCACCACGTTTTCGGCTGGGAAGTATTCCTTAGGATGTAGCGCAAAAATATGGTAATTGTGCCGATCACGAAGCACCTTGGCGGCATCTTCGTATTTGGAATCGCCTGTAATATGCTTGGTAACGTTCAGGAAGGAAAGCATCATCAAGGAGTTGAGGCCCCTCTGGTCGTAACCATATACGGAGTGGAAGTATTCTGGTGAGAAATCGCCCCAGCGAGTTACCTTCCCGTCGTAGTCGACGAGTTTGTAGCCATGTCGAAGCAAATGATCCATGATATCACCAACTACCGCCCTTACCTCCTGCTTCTCGGCTTCAGTTTCGGCAACCAGATCATAATAAATTCCATAAAAAAAGAAATGTCCGGCCAGTTCATCGGAGCTGGTATCGCATTTATATAGGTATTTACCATCTTTGCTTCTAGGAAAGCGAGGGAAGATGTCTTTCCACTGCGGGTCGGATAGTTGCTTCTTAGCGTTGTACGCTCTACTATATTGCTCATTAACGGGTTCGCGCCAATCAGTAGGGATTATGACCCTTGCCGGGAAGCCCGCTTCGGGAGTAATATCGCTCAGCCATTTACAAGCCTTCAAGCTACGAACGGCGAGTTCCTTAGCTTCGGCTTCGCCCGTCACCGCATATCGAAACGCCTGGGCGGCTCCATACATGGCCGTATACATGCCGTCATTATCAGAAATAGCCAATTGTGATGTGGCTAGGTTATAACGCTCTTGGAGTTCACTTTGGGCAATGAAGCCCATTCGATTATGACGCGTTTCTACTTGATTGGTAAAATATTCTGCTTTTTTTTCGTAGCTCATCGGAATGAATTCGATCCTTGAAATTCCTTGCCGCGTCGCGATCCATACCGTTCCTTGTTGGTCGATGGCCAGGTCATTTACATAGTCGTCCGGAAGCCAACGTTGGCTGGCTCGATAGGCAAATGTGTCCCCTCTGGCTATTACGACTCCTCTCTTGGTACCAAACCAAACCGATCCGTCGGGGCTAGCACTAGCACAAGTGAACTGATTATAAGGTAGTCCCTCTTTGCCCGTAAACAAGGACCACTTTCCATCGGATAGCCTGCCAACACCCTCCTGAGAGCCAAACCAAAGGTCCCCGTGAACGTCGACTACTAGGGCGGCCACTTGCCGTGGCGACCAACTATAACGTTCGTCGGAAGGTAGTATCCGCGTTAAGAGTCCCTTTTCATTATAGAACAGTCCTTTGGGAGTGCCCACAATCGTTTTTCCTCGATAAGTGGTTTGCGCTAAAATCTCCCCCTCCTTACTGGATACTTTGGGTTCTTTTGGTGCAGCCTGTCCTGGTATAAGGATCCAGTTGCCAGTTTCGAACTTATACACCTGTCCGTTGGCATCAGCCACAAGGTGAGGCGTGGTCTGGATGCGCGCTACGCTTCCAGCAGGTTGCTCGCCCATCGTTGTAAAATGGGTGGCTACCTCCTGGGTGAACTCCGGCTGCACCGGGGGCTGTGCATGAAGGGGTAACATACCCAGTAAAAACAAATAAAAAAATAAATTGCGCATTTGAACTCAGAATTGGTGTAAAGAATGGGTAGATGACACTTTAATACCTTCGGCTGTTCGAAATAGGCTATTTGGTCCCGTAGCGATCGGCAATACCATGTCAAAAGAAAGAGGGTGTGAAGAAAAAAAATACAAAAAGATAAAAATAATCTGTGACCAATCTAACATGCTCTAGTCTAAGGTTTATATAGGTCCAACTCCTAGTTGGGCTTTATAAAGGAGGGTTAATTATATAAAAGCAGGTGCTTTGCACCTGCTTTTTATTTTGAACGCTCTTTTTTGCCCCTAAGTTGAACTTGCCTTACATCGAATCCTGTTGAATAGATTTAACACCTTTTAAATCCTGATGATGTATCAATTTCTAGCCCTATTCTTCTTAGTTGCATTCCCCGCTTTGGCACAACAGCCCCCCTCTGACCCCTTTATTAAAGACGAGCTATTGCGATGGGAAAATGCCCGAAATTATACTTTAGCCGTTGTAGAAGCCTTGCCCGAATCCGAATTTGGCTTTAAACCCGTCGCTGAAGAAATGGATTTCAGTGCTCAAATAGTGCATTTGTCCGATAATATCCTCTGGCTAACCTCCAAATTTATAGCCCAGAAGCCTGCCTCTTTCTCTGCCAAGGATTATAATGGGAAGGGGAAAAAAGAACTCATTCAATTGGTCAATCAGACCTTCGATTATGCCCAGGCGTCTTTTGCTAGCTTCCCAGCGGATAAACTCTCCGAAGAAGTTGATTTTGCAGGACAAAAGATGACCAGAAGGAGAATCTTCTTTCTAATTAACGATCACCTTACCCATCACAGGGCGCAAATGATTGTTTATCTCCGTTTACAGGGTATTGCTCCCCCCAAGTATGTTGGTTGGTAAACAGTAAACTTGATTTGGAGCTAAGTTTACATGGACTGACAAGGTTGCAGATTCGGCGATGACTTCCTGACGATACCATAAATACTGGCACTTTTATAAGAATCTGTATGGGTATATGGGAAATGTCCTAGGTTAACAGGGTTTTGGTATAGTTTTTACGCCCTTCCTAGTAGTAGTTCTAATCGTATATTACGGCGATGTGCATTCCTAGGAGTGGACACGGCGTATAAACTGTTCGAATTGCTGAATTTATCACCTTTATTAATATTTCCGACGGTCTGATTTTGTCGGTATATCAATTTATACAAGTACATATGAACAACTTTATGGATACCCTGGTTTGGGGTAACACAGTCATGGAATTAGGGAAAGTGCTGCTACTTTTAGCACTTAGTTTTTTGGTTATAAAAATTTTTCAACTTTATATTCTAAGCAGACTAAGAAAGTGGTCGGCACTCACTACCACCACTTGGGACGACTTCCTAATAAAGCAAGTGAGCGATTCCGCAGTGCCTATTCTATATATATCGGCGGTTTACGTCGCCATTACTTCCTTGAAGTTACCTGAAAGAGTAGAGCAGATCGCCTATATCGCCTATTTGGTAGCTTTTGCTTATTTCGTGTTACGCGCTATCGGTGCCACCTTCCGCAGGTTTGTTTATACCTTTTTGGATACCAAAGACAATAGTGAAGCCAAGAGAAAACAAGCCAGTGGGCTCATAACCATCGTGACGACGATGATCTGGGTCTTGGGAGGGATTTTTATTGTAGATAATCTAGGATATGATGCCACCACACTGATCACCGGTTTGGGGATTGGGGGTATTGCCATAGCCTTGGCGGCACAGGCCATTCTGGGCGACCTCTTTAGCTATTTTGTGATATTCTTCGATAAGCCATTTGAAATTGGCGATTTCGTAGTTGTCGACGATAAAAATGGGGTTATTGAGGCCATAGGTATAAAAACGACCCGAATCAAAACCCTGAGTGGGGAGCAGCTCGTTTGTTCTAATACCGATCTGACCAATTCGAGGCTGCACAACTTTAAAAGGATGGAACGCCGCCGAATCGTATTCAGCTTGGGCGTAACCTATCAAACCACACATGAGCAGTTGAAGGCGATTCCAGGTATCGTGAGGCAGATCATTGAAGGGCAGGATGCTATTCAGTTCGATAGGGGGCATTTTTCTAGTTATGGAGACTTCAGCCTTAACTTCGAATTCGTCTATTACGTTCTAAGTCCCGATTATGGCGTTTATATGGATAAGCAACAAGCCATTTACCTCGATATCTTCAAAGCGTTTGAAGAACGTGGCATTGAGTTTGCGTATCCTACACAAATGTTATTTACACAATCCACCAATGCCGAGGTGACTCCGAGTAAGGAGTAAACACCTATCTGTGATATTCTCCCCCGGTTCAAAGGTTGAATCGGGGGTTTTTTGTATAAGCGAATCGAGGGGAGGGGGGCGTCACGCATTGCTTCAAGGAGCTCTCACAAGTAAGTATTCCGATAATATATTGGGGTTTTATGCTGGCGAAATAATCGGGAATGCGGATATTCGTGATTTATTTCTTTTGAAAATTTATTTATTCTATTTCCTATGTCCTTGCGTACTATAGCTGGCTTTGGCTTATTATTAGTAGTATTCGGTTGTCATCGTTCAGCGGTTCAACTCCCCGAACAAGGGGTGTCTTTTGAGCTCCAAAAGGAGCGGAAACGGCAATTGGATAGTATTCGCTATGGGGTGGAACTGTGGATTCCCGACAGCCTACAGGCCTCTATCCGGGGAATGTTAAAAGTTGATTTTCTGATGAAGGATGAGTCTAAGCCGTTGGTACTGGATTTTAGCCAGGATCCTAACTTTGTCGAAAGCGTTAAGCAAGAGGGGAAGGACTTGCGTTATCGGGTTGAAAATGGTCATATCATTATAGAAGAAGGACAACTTAACAAAGGTGAAAATGAAGTGGAGATAGCGTTTACAGCCGGCGACCTCTCCCTCAATCGGAATGAGGAGTATTTGTATACCCTCTTGGTACCCGATAGAGCCTCTACTTGCCTTCCTTTGTTCGATCAGCCCAATCTAAAAGCCCGGTACTCCCTTACGTTGCATACGCCTGCAGGATGGGAAGCAGTGGCGAATGAAGCCCTAAAAAAGCGGAAACAAGGAAATACCGAATGGACTTATCAGTTCGAGGAGACGGAGCCCATTAGTTCCTACCTCCTGGCATTTGCTACTGGCCGGTTTAGCAAGGCTACCAGGACCCTATCGGGACGTGAAATGACGATGTATTACCGGGAAACCGATTCGGTGAAAGTGGCTAGAAACCTACAAGAGATATTTGAGTTACACGACCAATCCTTACAATGGCTCGAAAAGTATACTGGAATCGAATATCCATTTTCCAAATTTGACCTGGCCCTAATCCCTTCTTTTCAATATGGAGGAATGGAGCACCCTGGTGCAGTCTTTTATAATGAGTCTTCCCTATTTTTGGATGAAAATGCTACCATAACTAAAAAGCTTGCTAGAGCCAATGTAATAGCCCATGAGTCGGCACATATGTGGTTCGGGGATCTGGTTACGATGGACTGGTTCAACGACGTCTGGCTGAAAGAGGTGTTTGCCAACTTTATGGCCGCTAAGATCGTTCATCCCACCTTCCCCGAGATAAACCATCAGTTAAAGTTTTTATTGACACATTTTCCTGCAGCTTATCAGGTAGACCGTAGCCAAGGTGCTAACCCGATCATGCAAAACTTGGGTAACCTAAAAAATGCTGGGACCCTGTATGGCTCTATTATTTATCACAAAGCACCTATTGTGATGCAGCAGTTGGAACAGAAAATCGGTGAGGACTTGATGCGGGAGAGCCTGCGCGAATACCTCCATCAATACGCCTTCGGCAATGCACGTTGGGACGATTTGATAGGGATTATCGATAAAAAGACTCCACTGGACATGCAAGCATGGAGCCAGGTGTGGGTCAAAACCAGCGGTATGCCACAGTATGGCCTACAGGTTGGCGATGGCCAGGTTCATTTTGCCCAGGTGCCCGATTCGGTAGACAGCCGGATATGGCAGCAACCGCTCAAAACGAATATCCGGAGTTTAGAAGGTTCAAAGATCCTGGATTTTGACCTTATCATGGGAGGAGAGCCCGTTTGGCCGGCTAAGCAGGGTGATCTGACGTATCCGAATGCCGATGGCAAGGCTTATGGGTATTTCCCTATCGACACCCCGAGTACTCAATTCTTCCTGAACCATTATTCTGAATTTAAGGATCCCGTTTTTCGTGGCGCCACCATGATCAATATATGGGAAGGCTTCCTGAGGGGGCAGGGGTTGGCTCCCGTACCAATGGCGGAAGGGCTGCTGACTGTAATTGCTCAGGAAAAGGACCCACTGCTGATCGATTATGCCCTAGGGGTTCTGTCTACCACCTGGTGGAATTTCTTGACGGAGGACCAGCGCCTGGCATTGCAAGTGAAACTCGAATCCAATCTTTGGTCGTCGATGTTAAAAGCGGAAGATAAAGGGTTGAAGAAGGCTTTCTTTAGCAAATATCAAAACATGGCTTATTCCAAAGACGCGGTGGGTAAGTTAACTGCCCTATGGAATGGTAAATTGGTCGTTCAGGACCTGGTACTTTCGGAGGATAACCTTATTTTTCTCGCCTGTCAAATAGCATTGCTGGACGAGCCTAGGGCCAGAGACATACTTAAGACTCAATTGGCGAAGGTCGAAAACGCCGATAGAAGGGGTAAGTTGCAGTTTATGATGCCAGCCTTAGACCCTGATGCTGCCGTAAGAGACGCCTTCTTTGAATCCTTGAAACAGGCCAAGAACAGAGAAAAAGAAGGATGGGTGTTGGCGGCTCTGGGCTACTTACACCATCCCTTGCGCCAACAGGCTGCGCTCCAATACATTACTCCATCCATGGAGCTCCTAGAGGAGATCCAGCTTACCGGAGACATTTTTTTTCCAACCCGATGGATGGACCACACCTTTGGTGGGCATTCCTCCAAGGAAGCTTCCTTATTGGCCCGAGCATTCCTAGCGGAGAACCCCAATTATCCACTCTTTTTGAAAGAGAAAATCCTGCAAGCTACCGATATACTCGATAGATCGGTAGCGATGCGTGGCAGTTTCGCGGCCAATCCTTAGTTAGAACATACACAAGTCTCCCGTCTAGCTATTCCTAGATGGGGGCGATCAATCTTCTTGCGGAATTTGCTCTAAGGGAATAAAAAAAAGCTAAAAAAGGGAGTTTGAGAACCTAGAACTTATTTTTATGGTTGGTAATAGCAATGAAACTAAGTGACCATATAGCCTTTACAAAGTATGTAATCCTGCCTCGTCGTTATGGATTATACAGAGCCTTGTTTCTCTGTTTATGGTTGGTCACTATGCGCTCCGAGGCTAGGAACCTCCAAAAGCCATCGCATCTTTTGGCCCTTTCTGGAAAACTGTTACTTGCAGTAAAAACGGAGCAGGAAACCAAGGGACTGGAAATAACATTGGCAGATCTCCCTCAAACATCGATTTTGGCCGAACTGGAGGACGATACCGCCAAAAAAGTGTTTTGGATAAATATTTATAATGCCTATTTCCAGCTGTTAGCCAGTCGTGAAAAACTAAGTAATCCTACCATCTTTACGAGTAAATCCATTTATATAGCGGGCGTTCCCCTAAGTTTGGACGATATAGAACATGGCATACTTAGGAAATATAGGGTCAAATGGGCTAAGGGTTATTTGCCTAAATGGTTTGTGGGAAAGCCTATCAAAAAATGGGCCGTAGAGCGGGTCGACTATCGAATTCATTTTGCCCTAAACTGCGGAGCCGCGAGCTGTCCGCCCATCGCTTACTATACTGCCGACAAACTTGAGGAGCAATTGAACCTAGCCATGAAGAATTTCTTGCTATCGGAAACGACCATCGTGGAGAAGGAAAAGAAAGTAGTTACCAATAAAATACTTTATTGGTACCAGGGAGATTTTAGTGGGCGAAAGGGGATCCTTGATATTATTTCTAAGGTGATGGAACAAGATCTGCGTGGGTATTCATTGGATTACGCTGCCTACGATTGGTCCCAAAAGCTTCAGAATTTTAGCCAATAGATAAGGATGCTATCCCTAAATAGTTGATTGCATCTCTTACAAATCGATTTTAAGATTAGTAGAATAAAACTTATAAATTGTATTATTTTAATATTGTAAAGACATAAAATATCTTCTTTTTAATATTTTAGCAAATATCGATATTATGGTACGTATAGTGAGTTGATACTTTTCAATTTACATATGAAAATGATAATATTGCAATTCTTTTAACTGACAATCTCCCCTTATGGCAAATACGCAGTATGATTTTGGAATGATTGGCTTAGGTGTAATGGGCCGTAACCTGTTACTTAATATGGCCGATCATGGTTTTTCGGTAATAGGATTTGACAAGGATCAATCCAAAAATGAGGCATTGGAACAATCGGCCACTCCTGGTACTACGGTAAAAGGAGTACAGGATTTGGAACAAATGATCGGTCTGTTGCAGACTCCTCGTAAAATTATGATGCTGGTTCCTGCGGGAAAGCCAGTAGATGATGTTATTGAGTCGCTACTTCCATTGCTGGACACCGACGATGTGATCATAGATGGGGGAAACTCGCATCATACCGATACCCTACGGAGGGTAGAGTACCTTCAGGATAAAGGCATACAGTTTATGGGTATGGGTGTTTCCGGTGGTGAACAAGGTGCACGATTCGGCCCTAGTATGATGCCTGGAGGTAATGCAGCCGCATACGACCTGGTACGTCCCATGTTAGAGGCCATTGCAGCAAAGGTAGACGGCACAGCCTGTGTTGACTATTTGGGCAAAAAGGGTGCTGGACATTATGTGAAAATGGTCCATAATGGGATTGAGTACGCCATTATGCAGCTCATCAGTGAGAGTTATTCCTTATTGAAGCATGGTGGGTTAGATAACGACCAGTTACATGAAGTCTTTAAAGAATGGAATGAAGGCAAACTACAATCCTTCTTAATCGAAATTACGACCGAAATCTTCTTGCAAAACGACGACAAAGGCTCTGGCAGGCTCCTAGATGTAATCTCTGATAAGGCGGGTAGTAAGGGGACCGGCAAATGGACTTCTCAGGATGCCATGGAACTGCCCGTGGCGGTACCCGTTATTGATGCGGCGGTCGCCATGAGGACTATTTCGAGTTATAAAGAAGAAAGAACAACGGCTTCGACGATGTACCCCGATCCTTACAAATCGTCACCCGCTTCTACCCAAGAATGGATTAATCAAGTACAAGATGCCTTGTACTTTGGTACTATATTGAGCTATGCTCAAGGGCTGGCCATGTTGGCTCAAGCTTCTATAGAAATGCAGATGGATATCCCGCTTCCTAAAGTGGTGGATGTTTGGCGTGGAGGGTGCATTATTCGTTCCTCCTTATTGGAAGTCTTTGGCAAGGCCTTTGCCAAATCGCCAACGCTTTCCAATATTTTGTTGGACCAAGAACTCGCCGATATCGTCAATAGTACCGTAGTGAATACGCGTAAAGTGGTCTCTCAGGCCGCCTTATCCGGAATTTCTACCAGTGCATTAATGGCCTCATTGGCCTATTTCGATGCCTATCGTTCCGAGAAAATGCCAACGAATTTGGTACAGGCTCAAAGAGATTTCTTTGGAGCTCATACCTATCAACGTACCGATATATCAGGTTCCTTCCATACCGAATGGGGAAAGTAACATACAATGACTATGCAAACCAACAAACGCCCAGGCCCGTCCATCGTGTTTATTTTTGGAGGTAGTGGCGATCTTAATTATCGAAAACTTACTCCTGCGCTTTATAACTTATTCTTGGATGACTGGATGCCCGATCACTTCGCCATTGCGGGGATAGGTCGTAGCCCTTATTCCAATGACGCCTATAGAGAGCACCTTTTGGAAGGTATTACTAAATTTTCGAGACGAAAGGGAAAACAAAATGGCCACTGGAAAGACTTCAAGGAGCATGTGAGCTATTTACAAATGGACGGCGACGACGAAAAAGCCTACCATCTGATCACCGATATGGTCAAAGAGAAAGAACTAGAATGGGGAATCCATCCGAATGTGATTTTTTATCTGGCCGTCGCTCCTCAGTTGGTGCCATCTATCGCCTCCAAGTTAGGAGCCCTCAAAATCTGCTCCGACACCAGCAGTACTCGCATCGTCGTGGAGAAGCCCTTCGGGCATGACTTGGCGAGTGCGCATGAGCTGAATGCCTTGCTAACCGGTATGTTTGCCGAGGAACAGATATTCCGGATCGATCATTATTTAGGTAAGGAAACCGTTCAGAATATCCTAGCACTGCGCTTTGCCAATGCACTTTTTGAGCCGGTGTGGAATCGTAACTACATCGACCATGTTCAGATCACTGCAGCCGAAAGTGTAGGTTTGGAGGGGCGTGGAGGATACTTTGAGCATTCGGGGGCACTCCGGGATATGGTTCAGAATCATATCTTGCAGATCCTCTGTATGGTGGCTATGGAAGCGCCCGTATCCTTTGAAGCCAACGAAATAAGAAATAAAAAAGTGGATGTGCTCAATGCCATTCGCCGAATCCAACACCACGAGGTCCACGACTTTGCCGTACGAGGACAATATGGGCCTGGCTGGAAAAAGGGGAACGAGGTAGTAGGCTATCGTCAAGAAAATGGCGTCAACCCGCAATCTTCCACTGAGACATTTGCCGCCGCCAAGTTCTATATCGACAACTGGAGATGGCAAGGGGTCCCGTTCTATGTGCGGACAGGGAAGTATCTGAACCAAAAGGATACCCATATTACCATCCAATTCAAGCCAGCTCCCCATTATGCCTTTCCGTCCGAGTCGGCCGATAGCTGGAGGTCCAATAGGTTGACGATCAGCATTCAACCCAATATGGATATCAGCATACGCTTTCAGGTAAAGCGACCCGGCCAGAGTATGAACCTGGATCCGGTCGACATGAAGTTTGGGTATGAGGAATCTGGAGGCGAGCATGCACCAGAGGCCTATGAAACCTTATTGTTGGACGTGATGGAGGGGGATGCCACCTTGTTTATGAGAGCCGATCAGGTAGAGTCGGCCTGGAAAGTAATAATGCCTATCCTAGAAACTTGGGAAGGTCGCAAGCCTCAGGATTTTCCAAATTATGCTCCCGATAGCTGGGGGCCCGACGACGCCGATGCCCTTTTGGCTCGCGATGGGCATAGCTGGATCAATACCGTACAAAACAATGCCTAAATGAAGCATATTAAAACATTTGAAGATACTGCAAGCCTTAACGAAGCTTTGGCTATTTTTATAGACCAGGATATTAAAAACGTTCTGGCTCAAAAACCAATTTATACCTTTGTTTTGTCGGGTGGCAGCACGCCAAAACAACTTTTTAGAATATTGGCCAACGAGCCTTATAAAAATAGCATTCCTTGGGAAAAAATTCATTTCTTTTGGGGAGACGAACGGTTCGTTCCGTATAACGACGAGCGCAATAATGCAAAAATGGCGTTCGACGAACTATTAAGCCTAGTTCCTGTAAGGCCCGACCAGGTGCATCGCATGCAAACGGAGCTATCTCCCGCAGAGGCCGTTGCCGATTATACCCAAGTATTAAAAGGCTATTTTAAAGAAACTGGGCCTACTTTCGACTTGGTACTTCTGGGTATGGGAGAGGACGGCCATACCTTGTCGCTTTTTCCTGGTACCGAGGTCATAGAGGAAAAAGATAAATGGGTGGATAGCTATTTTTTGGAGCCTCAACAGATGGTAAGGATCACCTTGACGGCCCCTATCGTCAATCGAGCGGCTACCGTGGCCTTCGCCCTGGCGGGAGCGGGTAAAGCTCCAGCGTTAAAGGAAGTGCTAGAAGGGCCGCCTAACAGGACCCAATATCCCTCACAGATTATTAACCCGGAGCGTGGAAACTTGCTGTGGTTTATTGATAAAAATGCTTCTAGCTTACTTTCTAAAGCATAGGGGAAATTCATTTTAGGGAAATATAAAAAGCAGTCAAACATCAAATTTGGCTGCTTTTTTAGTACTAGAAATCTCAGCTAGGCATTTTTTGAAGATTCATCTTGGCAATGTACCGCAAGCCAAAATTTGCATATGGCACGCAACATACTCTTCAGTCCTTCGAAACTCGACGGTTTGACCAAATAGGAATTAGCACCAAACTCATAGGCCGAATAGATATCGTCGGGAGCGTTGGAAGTGCTGAAAATGATGATCGGGATATCATCCCAGACTTTTTTGGTCCTAAGTAGTTTTAATACCTCTCTGCCGTCCCTTTTAGGCATATTAAGATCTAGAAGTAAAAGGGCAGGGTATTGGTCAGGCTCTATTTCTAGCAAATACTCTAAAAGGTTTTCACCATCTTCAAAAAAAACCAGCGGATTTTTTATTTGAATGTCTTCTAAGGCAGCCTGGACTAAAAATCGATCGTCGGCATCGTCATCTGCCATTAAAATCTGCCTCTCGTTCATATGGTGATTTACTAAACTGTTAATAAATGAAGGTGTCCTGCGGCTTTGTCGCCAACAAATATATGCATTTTTAATGCTTTTCGGGATTTCTGTTGTAACTCATCTTTGTACTTGTACCGATTCGCAAGGTACCCTTATGTGGCATCAAGCCGTTAAATCGATTCGATTTCGAAGAAGTGGAGTGAGTAGGACAGGGCCTGACAGGTTGACCTTCGGAAGCGGGTGCCGGACGGGTGGCAAGTATTTTGTTATATACGCTAATAATATCGAAAAGCCACGTTAGGTCATAGAGTTCCTTCTAAGCGCTTGTACTGGGCAATCGATATTAGTACATTATTTTGTAAAAATGGCAGAGCATTGGTGGTTGTCGATTTTATATAGTTCCATCCCAGTACACTGCCTGTCTGTTAGACAGATATATGGGGTTAAGGCCCAGCACGACCGATCATGATCCTGTCTTAAATGATATAACTAGGAAAGAATGGTTGGGTAAAATGGAGCATTTTAGAGAAGGCAACAAACTGCGCACGCTGTAGATAATTTTTCCCACTTTAGGATATTTATATGGGGCATGATTAAGTTGATAAAGCAAAGTGTTGTAAATTTAGAGAAGATAAAGCCCAGTAATAGGCGAGGACGACAGCCTTGCGGATCAGGTAAGCCAAATGGGCAGCATTAAAATAGATTAATACAAAATTTTATAATTGTTTTATGCAAAGACAGACACAGACGCAAAAACAAACGCTAAAGTACTCCCCGCTTCAAATTCAAATGTTGAATTTGCTACACCTCACTACCATGGAGCTGGAGCAGAGAATTAAGGAAGAAATAGAAGAAAACCCAATTCTGGAAGAGGGTAAGGAAGAGAATACCAAAGAAGAGCCCACCGACGACTTCGAGATAGAAGCCACCGGTGGCGAAGAAGTTTCCGTGCAGGATTATTACGATTGGGATGAGTTCCGGGACGATGATATACCAGACTATAAAACGTATGCCAACAACCAATCGGCAGATAATGAGCTCTATACCAGGCCTATGGTGGAGTATATTTCTTTCAGAGATGACCTGAAGCAGCAGGTCCATTTCCTTAAACTCGACGATCGTCAACAGCTCATTGCCGACTTTTTACTAGACTCCCTCGATGAGGATGGCTTCTTGCGACGAGGCTGCGATGTGATCGCCGACGATATATCATTCGCCAATAGTATGTTTATCGATACCGAAGAAGTGGAGTCGATGCTGAAGGTGATTCAGCAGCTCGACCCTGCCGGAATAGCCGCTAGCGACTTACGCGAATGCCTCCTGCTTCAGCTATCGAGAATTGAGAATCATGATGAGGCTTGGAAGTATGCCTATCAAATTCTAAAAGACACTTTTGATGAACTTGGGTCTAGGAATTATGATAAAATAATGAGAGTGCATTCCATCGATGAAGATACCCTCAAACAAGCCCTGCACGTCATTACGACCCTCAATCCCAAACCGGCCTCTGGACTAAGGAACGATTCTTTGGTGAATGAGAGTATCAAGCCCGATTTTATGCTTTGGTATGGCGATAATGACGAGATAGAGGTACAACTTACCTGGGGCAACAGTCCAGCGTTAAGACTGAATAAGGTCTTTACTGAAATGCCTGCTGAGCAACGTGACAAAGCCACCAACCAGTTTATTAAGAATAAAATGAACTCGGCCAAATGGTTTATTGATGCCATAAAGCAGCGAGAAAATACGATGCTAAGTACCTTGAAGGCCATAGTCAAGCTACAGTTCGAGTATTTCCAGACAGGTGACGTTAAGAAATTAAGACCTATGATTCTTAAAGATGTGGCCGAAATCATAAATATGGACATATCGACTGTGTCCCGAGTGACCACTAATAAGTATGTTCAGACGCCATTTGGCATCGTTTTACTCAAGGATTTGTTTACCGAAGGGGTTACTAATGAAGACGGAACGGAAGTTTCGAATAGAGAGATTCAGGAGGCGATTCGCGAGATAGTGGAAACAGAAGATAAACGTCATCCCTATAACGACCAGCAGATAACAGACATGCTAGCAGAAAAGAGCTATTCCGTGGCCCGTAGAACCGTGGCCAAATATAGGGAACAGCTCAATATACCAACGGCCCGTTTGAGGGTTACCATTTAACCATACCATATACTTTACTTAACATTTATGAAAAAAATAGTTGTAGTAGATGACGAACCAGATATTTGTTTCTTATTGAAGCGGTTTCTGTCCAAAAATAATTTTTTGGTCGAAACGGCACATAACGGTAAGGATGGCTTGGCCTTAATTGAAAAAGTATCACCGGACCTGGTCATGACCGATTTTCGACTTGGCGACATTACGGGTACCGAGCTATTGACAAGCATCAAAAGTAAGAACCCTCGAATGCCGGTTTTGGTCATTACTGGCTACTCCGATATCAAAATCGCAGTCAATGTAATGAAACTAGGGGCCTACGATTATATCACTAAACCCTTGTTTCCCGATGAGATACTCGTGACCGTCAACAAAGCCTTAGAAGATGTAGGCCAAAGCCACCAGCAAGAGTTTACAGATGAGCCGTCGGAACCTTCTCCTACCAATAAGCCGTCGGGTAGGACTACCCGTAAAATGTCGGCCCGGACTAAGCCTGGCTATATCATGGGTGAGAGTGCCGTTTCCGATAACCTTTTCAAACAGGTCGATCTGGTGGCGCCCACCAACTTTAGCGTTATTATTTATGGGGAAAGTGGCTCGGGTAAAGAAGCCATTGCTCACGAAATCCATAACCGATCGAAACGAAAAGATATGCCTTTCGTGGCTATGGACTGTGGGGCTATTTCTAAGGACCTGGCAGGCAGTGAGCTCTTTGGTCATGAAAAAGGGGCCTTTACAGGGGCACTTCAAACCAAAGTAGGGCATTTCGAGTTGGCCAATGGCGGAACGCTATTTTTGGATGAGGTATCCAATCTATCTTACGACATTCAGGTTGCCTTGCTACGCGTGGTGCAAGAAAGAAAAATGAGGAGAATAGGAGGGTCAAAAGAGATAGATCTCGATGTTCGTATTATCGTGGCCAGTAACGAACGCCTGCTCGATGCCGCCCGAAATGGTAAGTTTAGGGAAGACCTATACTATCGGTTCAACGAATTCACGATTGAGGTTCCAGCCCTACGAAATCGCAAGGACGATTTGATCCTATTTGCGGAGGGTTTCCTAAAGGCTACTAACAAGGAGCTCGATAAAAATATCCAAGGGTTCTCCAAGGAGGTCATTCAGGACTTTATGAACTATACCTGGCCAGGTAACCTTCGCGAATTACGAAACGTTATCAAGAGAGCTACGTTGTTGTCGGACGGGGAGTTGATAGAAGAAAAAAGCCTTCCCTTCGAAATTGTAAACTTTAAGAAAATACAGGTTTTAGAGGACGATGTGGTATCCATATCCTCCAGCACTGCTACCACCGAAACACTACCACAAGATGACTATGGAGTGGATGCAGCGGACTCCAAGCCAAGCCTAAAAACGGTGGCTAGTGAGGCCGAATATGATATGATTATGCAAGTGTTACGAGACGTAAATTTCAATAAAAGTAAGGCAGCCCGTTTACTCAATATTGATAGAAAGACCTTGTACAATAAAATGAAACAGTTCGATATCTGATCAAGATTGGATAGGACAGTCCATTATTTTTAATGCATAAATTAGGAACGATTTGAACGATACTTTTGACCCCATATTATTGCTTGAGACGATCGACGTGGCCAATCAAGGGTTGGTGGTGTTTCAAAAGTCGGCCGATGCCTTGGCATGGGAATGTGTGTATGCCAACAAAGCCGCAGAGCGGATTTGGGGGATAGAATCCTTAAAAGGCTTGTCGGCTAAGCTACTATGCCCACCATCCTACTTAGAACGGGAATGGACCACGGACGAACTCTTTACCTTTGACTTCCCGTCATCAGGACTCAGAGGAGGGCTCTCCAAGCCCGAGTTAATAGGAGGCAGACTCGTGGTGTGGATTAAAAAAATCGAGGTAACCCCGCAGTCAAAGCTGGCGGATAGTGCCTGGAAAGGAGTATGGTCTTTGGCAGAGGAAACCATGCAGTTTGGAGGCTGGTTGTGGGATTTTGAAACGGATCAGATGGTCTGGAGCGATGGCCTTTATCAATTGCTAGGTTATCAATCCGACTTTTTACCGGCAGATCGTTCGTTTTTTATGAGTCATATCCATCCCGACGATAGAGACATAGTAGAGCGCCTATTAGTAGCGCTACCCAGTTATGATGCCGACTATATGTTAGAGTTTAGGGTGTTGGGGGTGGATGGGCAGGAGCGGTACCTCTATCTGAAAGGGTATACCAATACCGATGAGCATACCGGAAACCGGGTGTCCACGGCGACCATTTTCAATGTTTCAACTTTAAGGGAGATCCAGGGTGAACTCGAGCGGAAGGTGGCCGATCTTAACCATTCCAATGCGGACTTGGAGCAGTTTGCTTATGTGGCCTCTCACGATTTGCAGGAGCCCCTCAGGAAAATCGTGTCCTTTGGAGAACGGCTCAGTGCTTCATCGCAAGAGGAAAGTGACAGAGAAAAGATTTTCTATCTGGACAGAATATTGAACGCCACCAGGCGAATGCAACAAATGATCAATAATTTGTTGGAATTCTCGCGCGTATCTAGTGCTGCCGATGCCTATCAAAGTACCGACCTGAACGAAATCGTTAAGCACACCCTGAACGATTTGGAACTTTTGATCCAAGAGAAAAATGCCAAGGTTGAGATAGAACCCTTACCGACTATTGAGGCAATTCCCACACAGATGTCCCAACTATTTATTAATCTGATTAATAATGGTTTAAAGTTTTCTAAGACCGAGGTACCTGTCCACATTAAGATAGCTTGCTCCAAGCTGCCTGAATTGGGTAGTAGTGAGGGGAAATTATTGAAGGGAATCACTTACTACAAAATTGTGGTGGAAGATAATGGTATAGGCTTTGACAATAATCATGCAGAAAAAATATTTACGATTTTTAAACGGCTAAGAGGCCGTTCTGAATTTGAAGGATCCGGAATAGGGCTATCGGTTTGTAAGAAAGTGGTGGAGAGACATCATGGGACGATTTCGGCCCAGGGGGTGCCCAACCAAGGAGCGACCTTCGAGGTGATATTACCAAACCGACAAGCCTAAGTCTATTCACCCAAGTGGTGGATCAGGTGCGTGCTGGTTCCTACATATTCTATAGTGCACCGAAGTGGATTAATTCATTGTTTTAAGTACCCCATTACAGCATGGCCCCAATCATAAATATACTCTTGGTCGACGACGACGAAGATGATTACTATCTGACGAGCGAATATCTGAAGGCCCTAAAACATTGGGAATTTAATATTACCTGGTGTGAAACCTACCAGCAAGCCGAGAAACATCTGGACGAAACGGCTTATGATATCTATCTATTCGACTATCTATTGGGCGAATATACGGGTATCGATCTGATCAACCATGCCCAATTAATTGGTTGCGAGCAACCCATCATTTTGCTCACCGGGCGGGGTGATACCCAGGTGGCCGTGGAAGCACTGCGGCTCGGTGCTGCCGATTTTTTGGTAAAAAGCGAACTGGATGCTGAAAAATTAGAGAGATGTATCCGCTATGCCTTAGAACGTACTGCGGTACTCTCAGCACTTCGACTCAGCGAACGACGCTACCGTAGGATTTTTGAAGAATCCAATGATTTCCTCTTCTTAACGGATCTGCAAGGGAATATTACGGACTGTAATCCGGCAGCGTCCACCCTAACGGGCATGAAGGGGGATATACTACGTACCAAAAATATTCGAGATCTGATTGCCGATGAGCAATTTGAGGACATCTGGACGCAAATCCCTCATGGATTTGTAGAAGATAGGGAAGTAGTACTGCATGCAGACAGCGAGACCGAAAAAAAAATCTGCCTGTTTTCTGCCTCTTTGGAGGCAAATGGTAGTCAACCTTATATACAAGGCCGGCTACATGACCTTACCGCCCGTAAGCAGATGGAAAGGGAGAAGCTGTTTGTCGAAAAAATGGCGCTAACGGGTCGACTGGTGCGAATGCTTGCCCATGAGGTGCGTAATCCGCTCACCAATGTAAACCTATCGGCCGAGCAGCTCGAAATGGAATTGGAAGACGAAGACCAGAAATTTTATACTCAGATCATCAAGCGCAATTGTACGCGTATCAATGACCTGATCAGCCAGTTGTTGCAGCCTAGCAACATGATGGATATCAATTTGGAGCCTCATTCGGTACATCAAATATTGGAAGAAGCCCTCTCTGCCGCTCACGACCGCATGACACTCAAGCGAATCTCCATTGAAAACAACTTCCATAAGCGTGATATAATCCTTCCCGTCGATAAGATCTCGTTACAAATGGCTTTCCTTAATTTGATTACCAATGCAGTAGAAGCCATGGAAGAAGGAAAAGGATTACTCAAAATTCAGACTAGCTATCAAAATGGGAGCATTCAAGTGTTATTCACTGATAATGGCTCGGGGATCGATGAAGAGAATTTAGACAAAATATTCGAGCCATATTTTACCAAGAAAAAAAATGGAATGGGAATAGGCTTGGCTACCACCATGAATATCGTTCATGCGCATCGGGGACGGTTAGATGTCCGCTCCAAGCTAGGAGTTGGTACTACTTTTGTAATTAGTTTCGATGCCTAATGAGATAAATTTAAGATAATTTGTTTATATTATTTGCTTTGAATGCCAGATGTGCAAATGCCTTCTTGGGGCCCATAGGTCACTTTGATGCTTCCAAGCTTTGGTAGCTGAATACCTTTTATACTTACACTTATTATGAACAAACTATTCCTTTCTATCTTAGATTTACAATCGGCTATTGATTTAGTTGAAAAAAAGATTAACACTTGGTTCAATGGATTAGTCAAAATGATGCCTAATCTGTTCTTGTCAGCTATAATTTTGGTTTTAGGTTTTTTAGTCGCTAAATGGCTAAAAAAAATGACCGAATCTCTATTTCGAAGGATATCCCCGAATCGCTCCTTAGCAGGCCTTTTTTCGTCTATGGTGCAGGTTTTCTTTATAGGCGTTACCCTCTTTACGGTCCTAAGTGTACTTAACCTGGACAAGGCCGTAACCTCCGTATTGGCAGGGGCTGGTATTGTAGGTTTGGCACTGGCTTTCGCCTTTCAAGATGTAGCAGCCAACTTTATTTCAGGTGTTTTTATTTCCTTCCGGCGTCCCCTCGTCATCGGTGATATCGTTAAAATAGGGGGGTACATGGGTAGGGTTGAAGATGTGAACTTGAGGGACACCATCGTCAAAACATTTCAAGGGCAAATGGTAATAATACCCAACAAAGAAGTTTTACAAAACCCTATTGAGAACTATTCCCTGCTGGGTAAGCGGCGAATGGACATTCGTATAGGGGTTTCCTATGGGGAAGATCTGCGTCGTGTTAAAGAAATAACCCTGGAGGCCGTAAAAGATATTGAGGGGTTGATGACGCCTACTGATAATACTTTTTTCTATGAAGAGTTTGGAGATAGTTCCATTAATTTTGCCCTTCGACTTTGGGTGCGTTCTCCCGAGCAAATGGTCTATTTGCACGTAGGGTCGGAGGCCATCATACGCATTAAGGAAGCCTATGATCTACACGGTATTATGATTCCTTTCCCTATCCGTACGCTGGATTTTGGTATTAAAGGAGGAACCAAGCTTTCGGAAATGCCTATAGGATTCTCGAAACTAGCCGACTAGTAGATTTATGGTGGGTTCCCAACGCGCAATTTTATATTTGGAACATCGGTGACGATGGCTGAAAACCAGGTTGAAAATAAAGCGGATTCCGGATGAAATTTCAATTGAAATAAAGCATAACTTGCGTCATATTTGGCAGGTCGCCAGATGGTTATTCGTTGATTTATTGCAGTCGAAATTTGAACGTTTAGTCGACAGTTTTCTGGAAGAAAGAGTCGGCATCGTGGAATCCTTTCTTGACCCTGACTTGGCGTTGAGAATGAAGAACAACCTACTGAATTTGCAGGAGGAAAACCGCCTCCGGGATGCCGGGGTAGGTAATAATGCCAAGTTAGTTGAAGATAAAAAGCGCCGGAGAGACAAGATATATTGGCTCGACAGGAGCCATCAAAATCAAGATGAGAATGCTTTTCTGGATTTGGTGGACACCTACATCGAGTTTCTCAACAGGACCTGCTATACCGGTATCGTTGGATACGAATTCCATTATGCGCTGTATCAGCCAGGGGCATTTTATAAAAGACACCTCGATCAGTTTAAGGATAATAATACCAGGGCATTTTCGATGATAACCTACCTCAACGAGAGTTGGCAACCGGGCGACGGTGGCGAACTTTGTGTGTATCATCCTCATACTGAGCAACTCATAACCCCTACCAATGGGAAGTGCGTTTTTTTTAGAAGTTGCGAGCTAGAGCATGAAGTGTTACTAAGTCATCAACCGCGCATGAGTATCACAGGCTGGCTTAAAACCCACTAAGCCCGTGACCCACCCGCCGCTGAACTAGCGGTGGGCTTTGCCATAATTTTGTTCGCCAGCCAATATAGCTACCGACATATGGTTTTCCTTTGGCGGAATGGGGCAGCTATAGCCCGACTGATACGCGCAATAGGGATTATATGCCTTGTTGAAATCGAGCACAAAACGGTTATCCTTAATATCCTCCTTTTCTAGGTCTAGGTACCTACCACCTCCATAAGACAGGCCTCCATTAGTTGCATCTTTGAACGGCAGAAATAAGTATCCGCCTAGTTTCGGCTTACGTATTAAGGCTAAGCTTTGGTAGACGGTGAGGTTATAGGTTTGTCCTTGAAGCTCAAATTCTAGCCTTCCATAAGGAATGTAATCCTTTGTGGTACCGGCCGTTGTGGGTATGGACAAAGGGGTGGCTAGTTCGCTAGGGTAAAAAGTCGCCTCTACCCGGAAGGTACTGTCGGGTTCGAAGAAATGTATTTTTTTTAAATCTCTTTTCCTGAGCGGGGAGTTTGAGTCGGTAAGAAAGGCTTTCAGATAGGCCTGCCGGTGGGTCTCAATCTGCTTCTGGAAGTCTTGTCCCATCGCAGCGGCAGAAACAAAAAGTGCAATGATGAGGATCAATCCCGGGATTTTCTTATAGGAAAGGAGTTTAGCGGTCATTCTTATGGGGTTTGGGCCAGTTGTAATTTACTCTTCAAAGCAAAAAACTACGGGTTCAGAGTCGAATCAGCAGTTTTTTGCTATGAAATCAGCGATAGGCTACTTCAGAATTAGAGCGCCGTTACCGTAGGGATTTTACTTTCATCCAATTGAAGCCTTTCTTTTACGGCCTCATAGTCGGAGTAGTCCAAAGCTTCTGAAGTTCGCAAAGCGAAGTCGGCAGGTATGGCTACTACCCTGAAGGTCTGGTTTTGGGTCCATACACTAGATAGGGTATTAAGATTGAAGTTGGCCGAGAGGAAAATAGAAAAGTCGACCTTGGTACGATCGAAATTATACACCAAGGTGCCGTTGTCTACGAATTCGGTTTGAGGCAACAGTCTCCAAGTAGGAAGCATCTGGCCATCGACTTCAACGTCATCCCAGCGGATATAGATCAACAAGGCATCTGATTCTAGAACGTTGATCTGGGCGTCGGCATAGCGAATGCCATAGGTATAGTTTTCATTGGCATTAAAGTTCACTCCTGTTAAATCAAATGCCTGGCCTAAATAAGCGTCGCCGGGTTCTCCCTGAGGTCCTTGCGGACCAATTGGTCCCTGAGTTCCCGAGCAGGCTTGAAAGATTGCGGCAATTATAACGAGCAATGGGATAAGTTTTTTGTTCATGACTGTAGTGAATAATGGTGAGAAAATCCTTTCAATAACGCAGGTTGGACGGTCTTGCGTCTCATTTGTTTAATTTGCTTAACGTCCGTTAACAAAAAATGATACCAATGTCTTTATTCCATCCTGTTTCGACAAATTTATACATTGGGGTTTAGGATTGGGCATAGAAATTGTAAAAAATTAACCTTGGGTATATCTCCCAAGCTTTTATCTTTGTTTAGAGAGATCAATCAAACCATAATTCAAACGATTAGACCTATGATCAACCGGAAAGCGACTGCCATTTGGAACGGAACAGGAAAGGAAGGTACTGGCGTACTGAGCACCCAGAGTACCGTTCTAGACAAGACACAATATTCATTCAACACCCGATTTGCCGATGGAAAGGGTACCAACCCTGAGGAATTGATCGCAGCGGCTCACGCTGGCTGCTTTGCTATGAAGCTGAGCTTTGAGCTGAATGGAGCGGGTTTTACTGCCGATGAACTCGATGCTACCGCAACAGTGACGTTAGATCCATCCTTGGGCCAAATCACCAAAAGCCATATCGACCTTAAAGCGAAGGTGCCGGGGATTTCGCAGGAACAATTCTCAGAAATAGCTGAAAAGGCCAAAAAAGAATGTCCTATTTCAGCCGTCCTAAATGCCGAAATATCCCTGTCGGCCGAGCTACTAGCCTAATAAGCTTCAGACGGTAGGCATTTGAGGAGGGGTCGATACATGGGGTGTCGGCCCCTTACTTGTTTAATCTATAAATAATTCAGAGGCGATTCTGTCGGCAAATAATTTGCCCTTTTGCGTTATTACTATCCCCAATTCCTTTTCTTCCACCAGGTTCTCCTTTAAAAGCTGGGCGAGTTTACCTTCTCTTTCTTGCATAAATTGTCCTTGAGATAGCTGCATAAGCCGGTCGTAACGCACTCCCCACATGGTTCTTAAGCCTGTAAGCAGGTATTCGTTTGTTTTGTCGGCCGAGGACAGGATTTCGGTGGTTGCTGGTATCTCTCCGTTTTGTATGGCGTGTAGGAATTTGGTATTATGGGCTACATTGAAGCTACGGGACAGGCCATTGAAAGAATGGGCACTGGGCCCTACGCCCAAATATGGCTCCGCTTTCCAGTAGGCCGTATTATGCTTACTATAATGCCCTTTGGTAGCGAAGTTCGAAATTTCGTATTGTTGGTAATGCTGCTGGTCAAGCTCGTGAACCAATATCTCGAACTGCTCTGCGGCATAGCTTTCATCGATCGGACTCATTTTTTTATTCTTTAACCAATTGCCAAAAGTAGTTTTCGGCTCAATCGTCAGGCAATAGGCCGAAATATGAGGAATACCCAGTCCAATAACCTGCTGTAGGTCCTGGTACAGCACCTCGTGGCTAGGGTGTGGGATGGCATATATTAAGTCTACAGAAATATTGGTAAGGCCCAGTTGCTGGGCCAATCGAACGCTACTGAGGGCCTCAGATGAATTGTGTGCCCTATTGAGGGACTTCAGGTGGGGGTCGAAGAAGGACTGAATACCTATGCTAAGGCGATTGATGCCGGTGGTGGCTAGCTCCGATAATTTGGTTGGAGTAAGGTCGTCGGGATTGGCCTCCAGGGTGATTTCAGGATTTTCTCTTAGGTTAAAGTTTTCCTTTATCGCATCCAGGATTTCTGTTATTTCGCTGGCACTGAGCAGGGAAGGGGTGCCCCCGCCAAAGTAAATGGTTTCAATTGGCGTAGCCGGTAGATAGTGCTTCTGTAGCCTTAATTCCTTGATGATGGCTTTAACCATATCATGCTTCGACTGCTGATTGGTGCTGAAATGAAAGTCACAATAGTAGCAGGCCTGTCTGCAAAAAGGAATATGGATGTAGATATGCATGGAATATCGGGTTATTTTTTGGACCATCGCCAGCCCAATTTAAGGCCAGTCCAGAAATTGTTTTTTGGTGCACTGTTATAATAGCGACTTCCAAAGGCATTATAATCGTAACCTAAGCTGTATATATCAGCGTATACCTTTTCAACAGAGGCGGACCATTCGGTGCTCAAATGCCTTCCCCACTCTTTCTTCCAAGTTAGTTTGGCGATCCACTGGTCATATGGGGTGCTCTCTACCGTATTGGCGTCGTTGAGGTATACTTTCCCTCCATGTTGATGCGTTGCAAACACAGCGAAACCAAATGGGAGGCTAGCATTTAATCCGGAGGTCAAGGTCAGTGCCGGTACGCCTGGAAGCCTGTTTCCATGGTATGAGCTTTCACCAAGGGAATAATCCCTAAAGGTGTAATGGGTGCCATTTCCGCTCGTCCAGAGTTGTAGATGGACGGATTTGCCCTCAAAAAGCGAGTAGCTGACGCGCCACTCTATCCCATTCTGCCTCGTGTTGCCGGCATTAACAAAAAATTCGGAACCAGTGGAATCGCTGCGGCTGACAATAGTTTCCTTTAGGGCAAAATGATAGGCATTCACCTCCGCCGATAATTTTTTCCCTTCTCTTCTTAGGCTGAGCTCGAAGTTCGATCCTTTTTCGGCGTTGAGGTCGGCACGGAAGCCACCGGCCGAAGGGCGGATTTCCTGCAGGGTGGGCGCGGAGAAGCCTTCGCTATAGGATAAGGTGGCCGACCACTGCCGATCGATTACCTTATTGAGTGCCACCCTAGGGGCAAATATGCCCTTTATTGTTTTTTGCTCGTTGGCGTAAGGGAGGGGATGGAATTTTTCGTACAAATACTGATTGTAATTATAGCTTAGTCCGGTATTCAGGGTGAGGCCGTGGCCCAGCACGGTTTCTAACTGAGTGAATACCGATAAATTCTTGCTACCAATATCTTCGGCAGTTTGTATTTGAGTAGGAGTTCCTGCTTCATTATCAAAATTCTTTTGAGCCGATTTTCCATACTGCCATTCAAAGCCACTGGTCCAGGCCAATTCTACGTTGCCTATGGCCCGACGGTATTGCCACAAGTTTCTTCCTCCGATACCTACCTCGTTTCGTTTTTCATAGTTGGTGATAAAAGGATTGGTGAAGTCGGTGGTGCTCAGATACAACGCCGAACTTTGTGTCCATTGTTTGCCCAAGCTGAGCCGATAATTAAATCCCAAAAGTGCTACTTTGCTATAAATGCCTGCCTTTTGGCTCTCTGAGCCAGGGATGGTGGCCGTTGCTTGCCTAGCGAGTGTTGGGTCGGTTTGGTATTGGGTAAGGTTAATTCCGCCCGGTGTTTGGTAATGGAGGTCGGAGTACATGCCCAAAATCGATAGGCGGCCCTTTTGGCCTACATCAAAGCTGCTATTAATGCGGAGGGCATCGCGGGTCATAGCACTTTGGCTGCGGTATCCCTCTTGTTGGGTATGGCCATATTGAATCGTAGTAGCTCCCAACTGGATTTCCGTACTGTTGTTGAGGTATCCATATCTCCCGAATTGTAGGCTTTGACTAAGGTGGTTATCAGTCCCGCTGGGCTCGCTCTGAAGCAGCACTACCCCGCCAGTTCCGGCCCCATATAAGCTGCTGCCTGGCCCTTTTATTATTTCCATATGGTTAATGGCCCCGTAGTCTAGGGAATTGATGGCGGTGTTACCACTGGCATCGGTAAAGGGAATTCCGTTCCAATAAAATTTGACGTTACGAACACCAAAGGGGGAGCGAATCAAGCTACCTCGAATAGAAAATCGATAGCTTCCGGGGGAGCGCTCCTCCATGCGTACGCCAGGTACAGTGTTTACTGCAGCCACCCAGGTATTGGCAGGTAGTCGTAAAAACGTTTTTGAAGTTAAGATACCCACGGTAGCGGTGGTTTGCAGGGGGCTCGAACTGCTGGCAAAGGCCTGAACCTTTACCTCTTCGAGGTGATGGGTGGTAGCTAGGGTGTCGGTTTGAGCGAAGGACCTATTGCTTAAAAGTACAAAAAGCAGTAATGGGGTTATTTGAGTTAAAAAGGAGTGAGCCATGAGTAGAGTAGAAGTATTATCCGGTAAAATTGCCTATAAATCCGGATAGTATCAACTTTTGTTCCCTATCGACGGCCCTCACAGGCTGCTTTGACCCTTTCTTTCCCATTATGTGTGCGACGCTCCCACAGTATTCGGGGTCGGGATGCCACATTTTCCCCAGATATAGGGGGCAAAAGCGGGTTGGCCGTATTTTTTTACCTTTTTTATCAAATCTACGAATCTAAGATAGATTCATACGTTTGACTAAACACCGAAAAAATGAAAAAGTTAACCTTATTTGTTTCGACTATATTATTTGCTGGTATGTTAACCATGACCAGTTGTTCACAAGAAACCAAAAACTCGGCTCAAGAGACTATGGAAGATGCCGGTGACGATATGCAGGATGCTCATGACGAATTTACTGCCGAAATGAAAGCAGACAAGGAATCACTAAAGTCCGATTTGAAAGATGCTATGGACGATGTAGATGCCAAGCTGGAAGAGGTAGATAAAAAAATAGACAAGGCCACAGCCAAAGAAAAGGCCAAATGGGAAGAACGGAAAGCCGAACTGAACGAAGAAAAGGCCGAGCTTAAAGACTCCTGGGATAACTTAGAAGAAAAAACTGCCGATAAATGGGAAGCTTTTAAGGCAGATACGAAGGCAAAAGTAGAGAAAGTAAAGTCAGATTTGGAGGATTAATTAGGATTAAGGGTTAGAAACACAAAAAAGCGGATCACTTGATCCGCTTTTTTGTGTTTAAGAACGTGGCAAATGATTCTCCGTCAACATACAGCGCGCCGAGCCACCCCCATAGCGTTCTATAATGCTCAGATCGGTATGTAGTATCCGGGCATAGTCGTTCAAAATGCTACGCTGCCGATCGGTGAGTATATCGTATGCGGCCGTGGACATGACCAAGAATTTCTCTTGGCGGCGGTTGCGTACCATCAGCATATTCCCAGCAAAATGCTTGATCTGCTCCAAGGAGAGTTCAATCAGGTATTTGTTGGTTTGTTCTAGCGTTTGGCGTACCCGCTGCCGTTCGTCGGGGTTGTGGATGGCTTCCAGACAGATTACCGCAAAGATATCGCCTATGCACATCATTACGTTGGTATGGTAAATGGGCCTTCCTAGGTCGTCGGTAGCATGGAAATAAACTACCTCATAGTCTAGCTTTTCGGCAAATGCCTGTAGAACCTCTAAGTGTGTTCGCTGAGAGAGACAGGCGTAGGCGATTTTGTAGCGCCTATCGAGGACCATGCTCCCGGTCCCTTCCAGAAATTTGCCGTCTTTTTCAAAATGAGTGAGGTCTATGACCTCCTCTATATGGTAGTCGCTTCGCAACTGCTCAACGATGTCCAACCTTCGCTCCGATCTTCTATTTTCTGCCAACATGGGATAGAGCACCACACGGCCACTTTGGTGGTAGCTTATCCAGTTATTAGAGAAGACGGCATCTGGATTCCTATCGCCTTCCAGTTCGTCGATAACCTTCACCTCTACGCCCGCCATCTGTAGCTGAGATACCATCAGGTCAAATTCTGCTTGCGCCAAAGTGCTAATCTCTTCTTGAGTCCGTTGCCCTGCCTGCTGGTGTTGGAATACGTTGCTATCGGCCGTTTGCTGGTTGAAGCCAAACTGGGTCGGCCGAATCATTAAAATTCGGGAGGTAGATTGTGGTTGAATCTGTGCTGTAGACGATATATGGCGCATATAAATGGATGTTTAGTCAGAGAAAAGGTATTGGTAAATTGAGCTTGCCGGAACGGCTACTAGCGGCAGTGGGCTGAGGGGCAGTACGTATTGCAATTTACTAGCTTAATTTTGCCTTTGCAAATAATTTAGTCCCTCAGCAGGGGCATACTCATACAATGCGAGCCACCACGAGCACGCGACAATTCGGCCGACGGTAGGGTTATAAAAGTATTGGTGAGTGTGTCTGGTGTAAGGCTTCCATTTTCGAAAGCTTCGAGCAGTGTTTTCGCTGCAATAATGCGAAAGCCCTTGTCCCTAAAGGCCTCCAAAGTCTTGTCGTTTCGGTCATAGCCGATCACCACCCCATCCTTGATGGCCAGCAAATTACAGGAGTCGGTCCATTGCTCTCGTTCTCCAAAGGGGAATTCTCTGTTTCCTGAATAAATAAAGGTTACCTCTTCGTCGCAACCCAGGTCGTTTCGGCTGATGTCGGTGAGCAGGTCTTCAAGATTGTCTATCTCTATTGGTTTATTCTCCAGGCCCTTAAAGAATTGCAATATTTTGAATTCTTGATCCTCTTTTTTTTGTGCGAAGAAATGCAATACATCCTTCTTTTTGGCTTCATCCCCCGTTCGCGCCAGGCTGCTCAGTAATACCCAAATGTTCTTTTTGACCTGGGTGAAAATAGTGTCGATATGCATAAAGTCCCTTTTCTTAGGGATTTTTATGATCGTGATGGTGTCCACAACATTTTTTTCAAAAAGAATTTTCATTACCTGTTGGGCGGCAAATATGGAAGTTCTCTCGCTACAGCCTATCAACAGATGTTTGGGTGCTACCATCATGATGTCGCCACCCTCCAGGGTACAACGCTGAAAATCGCTGGCTTTTTCGTCGTCGGGCAAAAGGAAATGGCGCTCATTTTCGGGGATCTCGATAATCTTATCCCTATATTTTTCAAACATCGGGTGCTGGAAGAATACCGTCTGGGCGAGAATAGACTCCCGGGTACGGGCCGATTTTGCCGGTTTATTCAGAAGTATATGGTCGTTGATCACGATCCCGATATCGCGCATAAAAATAAGATTGGGCAATGGAGCGAATAGCATTTTTTTATCGGATAGGGATCCAGAAATAAAAATGGTGGCTAACTCTATGGGGTCGTATTCATGCAATTTTTGTTGGGTGAGATAGGTGCACTTTTCTATGCCACAGATTGCGGCGGTAAGATTGCTGCGGGTAGTAGGGTCGGTAAGAATGTCGGCCAAAAGTTTTTGAAAGTCAATAACTTTGTCAGAATTAAAGTAATCCTTAGACCCCGGGATATAGAAAGAACGGGACTCGTCGGAGTCGATATCCTTAAGCTTTCCCTTCACTTTCTCTGGATCCAAAAAGTAGAGGAGCACTTTAACATAGTAGTCGTATTCTTCCCTCCTCATGGTGTCCAGGTGTACAATGTCCTCGAAGAGCCAGTCCTGAGCCTTGGAAGGGACCACCTTGCCCAGGCCTCTATCGGGGCTATGGATTAGAAGTTTGCGTAGGGTACCCGTTTCGGAGGTAATGCCTATATTTTCTTTTAGGGTTTTAGCAGTTTTCATGAGCGACGAACTTTATACTTCAGGATGCTAAGGTATTTGAATTTATTAATTCCAGGAAAAAAAGCTCCGCTATCGGTGCTGAAATTTAATAGGCTAACAGCGAAGTGTTTTTTATGCACCACTCCAGTAGGGATATAGGAAAGCAGGTCGCGACCGGCTCAATTGATTCCGACTGGCCTGCTGGTTAATGCTCTACTACCATCTTCCCTCGGTAATATCTAGCGAATGGGGAACGCAGCGGAGGTATTTACCGTTTAACTTTTGACTGAAAGGTAGTAGTAGTTAATTTCTCTGATTTTAATTTACGACCAAAGGTTGCTACTTTTGCGGTAAATTACCAAGAACTATATATCAAGTACAACATAAGTTATGCTCTCAATTAATGAATTGCGCGCCTCTATAGAAGGTAAAGAAATATTGAAAGGAATCAATCTGGAAGTGAAACCCGGTGAAGTTCATGCCATCATGGGGCCTAATGGTTCGGGAAAAAGTACCCTAGCCTCTGTATTAGCAGGCCGGGAAGAGTACGAGGTAACAGCCGGTTCTGTAGCCTTCAACGGCGTCGATTTGTTGGAATTGGCCGCTGAAGAACGGGCAGCAGAAGGGATATTCCTCGCTTTTCAATACCCTGTAGAGATCCCGGGTGTAACGACGATCAACTTTTTGAAAACGGCTGTAAACGAAATTCGTAAATATAAAGGGGAAAATCCTTTAGATGCTGCGCAATTTCTGAAAATGGTTCGTGAAAAAGCCAAATTGGTACGCATGAATGACTCCCTTCTCAAAAGAGCACTCAACGAAGGCTTTTCGGGTGGAGAGAAAAAACGAAATGAAATTTTCCAGATGGCAGTATTAGAACCTCAGCTGGCCATTCTTGATGAAACCGACTCTGGTTTGGATATCGATGCCCTTCGAATCGTGGCGGAAGGAGTAAACTCCCTACGTTCGCCGGAGCGCTCGGCCATTGTAGTTACCCATTATCAGCGTCTGCTGGATTATATCGTCCCTGACTACGTTCATGTATTGTACAAAGGAAGGATCGTAAAGTCGGGTACCAAAGAATTGGCCATGGAGCTGGAAGAAAAGGGTTACGATTGGATCAAGGAAGAAGTGGAGGCTTTAGGATAACATGGTTTCCAGTAGGGATGCCATATCCCTCGAATGTCTGCCTGTTTTCAACCAATACAATTTTAGAATTCCAATGAGTACTGATACTATAGATTTAAAAACGAGACTGGTCGCCGATTTTCATGCCCGTGAGGCCACGATCAATGGCGAGGCTTCTACGGCCTTTCACCAGAAAAAACGTGCAGCCATAGCAGTTTTCGATCAATTGGGCTTTCCCACTCGTAAAAATGAGGAATGGAAATACTCCAATGTGAAGGATTTGGTCAGTGCAAGCTACCATTTCAATGCGCCAAGCACACTGACGGCCGAAGACTTGGCCTCCTTGAACATCCCCGATCAGAATGCTAATATTCTGTATTTTGTGAATGGGCATTACGATGCCGACCTTTCGCAGATTATTTCTACTTCCGACAAGATCGTCATTTCATCCCTTCAGCAAGCCTATCAAAAGGACCCTGAAATGGTGAATAGCTATTTTAGCGCTGTAGAAGGGGATTCCGATGCCTTTACTGCTTTAAATACGGCTTTTGCGGCCGATGGCGTGTTTATCCATGTTCCTAAAGGACAAGTGGTAGAACATCCCGTAATTTTGCGTTTTATCTCCGATGCACGTCAGGAGCACGTAGGTTCACAGCCACGCAATATCATTGCCGTAGGCGAAAACGCCCAGGTAAAGTTTGCTGAGGCTTTTAGAACCGTTGGGGAGCAGCGTTCTTTTACGAACGTAGTGACCGAAATTCATATGGGCCAACATGCTCACGTGGAGTACTATAAAGTGCAAAATGAGAGCGATCAGGCCTATCATGTCGGTACCACCGAGGTGATTATGCTCGACAACTCCCATTTCTATGCCGCTACGGTGACCCTTAATGGCAAATTCGTAAGGAACAACCTTCATATTCGTATCAATGGCGAGCATTGCGATGCCCATATGTATGGCCTTTACTTCCCCGATGGCACCCAGCATGTCGATAACCATACTGTTGCCGATCACCTTAAGCCCAATTCTGAAAGTAATGAGTTGTATAAGGGGATCCTTAGGGATAAGTCTAAAGGCGTATTTAATGGAAAAATATTTGTAAGGCCCGATGCCCAAAAAACCAATGCTTTCCAGTCCTGTAAGAATATCGTGCTTTCGCCAGAGGCTACGATGAACACCAAGCCTCAATTGGAAATATGGGCCGATGATGTAAAATGTACCCATGGTACTACCACCGGACAGATCGACGAGGAAGCCTTATTCTATATGCGATCACGGGGTATATCGCGCCAGGAGGCCATGTCGTTGTTGATGTTTGCCTTTTGTGCCGACGTCGTGTCGCAAATCAAAATAGATTCGATCCGGGAGTACTTGGAAGGAGTTATTTCGGACAAGTTGACCAACAAATAAAACCTGGAGGTATTATTTCTGTTTTCCCCGGGTGGATAAAAATAATTGAACCCAACCTGATTCTTTGGGTTGGGTTTCTTACTAAAATACCATAAGGATGCTTAAGACGCTCGATATAACTGCCGTAAGAAACGATTTTCCTATACTGAACGAAGTCGTTAACGGCAAGCCGTTGGTCTATCTCGACAATGCGGCTACGACTCAGAAACCAAAGCAGGTATTGGATGCCTTGGCGGGGTATTATGGGCATTATAATGCCAATATTCATAGAGGCATTCACCACCTTGCCGAAAAGGCTACCGCGGCTTTTGAAGATAGCCGAAAGGCCATGCAGCAATTTGTAAATGCCAGTTCGTCCGACGAGATCATATTCACCTATGGGACTACCGATAGTATCAATTTGGTGGCTCAAACCTTCGGTCGTTCCTTCCTTGGTAAAGGCGATGAAATCATCATTAGTACCCTTGAACACCATTCCAATATTGTACCCTGGCAGATGCTCTGCGAAGAGAAGGGCTGTATACTAAAGGTGATCCCTGTCAATGAAGAAGGGGAGTTGGATATGGCGGCCTATCAGCAAATGCTCAGTGAAAATACCAAGCTGGTGTCGGTCGTGCATGTTTCTAATGCTTTGGGGACTATCAATCCTATTAAACAGATTATTGACCAGGCCCATACGGTGGGTGCGAAGGTGCTAATCGATGGGGCCCAGGCCTGTTCGCATTTGGAGATAGACGTGCAAGCCCTGGACTGCGACTTTTATGCCTTCTCCATGCATAAGATCTATGGGCCTACAGGCATAGGAGCCTTGTATGGAAAAAGAAGCCTGCTAGAAGCCATGCCTCCTTATAGAGGGGGAGGGGAGATGATAAAGGAGGTAACTTTCGAGAAAACCACTTATAACGAATTGCCTTATAAGTTTGAAGCGGGTACCCCTAATATCGCCGACGCCGTGGCATCCAAATTTGCCCTCGATTATGTGAATCAGTTAGGAAAAGAGCATATTGCGGCTTACGAAAATGAGTTGCTAGCCTATGCCACACAAGCCATGGCCGATATTCCTGGGCTACGTATTGTGGGCCAAGCCAAGCAAAAGGTAAGTGTATTATCTTTTGTAATGGACGGTATCCATCATCAGGATATTGGCGTTTTGCTCGACCAGCAAGGTATAGCTATCCGTACGGGCCACCATTGTACGCAGCCATTGATGCAACGATTTGGATTATCTGGAACCTCCAGGGCCTCCTTTGCTGTTTATAATACAATTGAGGAAATAGACGCCCTAATCAGTGGCCTGCATAAGGTGAAACGAATGCTGGGGTAAGCTTTAGCCGACTTTGGGCCATTTGACCGTTACGGGTCTTCCTCAAATTTAGAATTTATAAAATATGACCATAAAAGAAGTACAAGACGAGTTAATTTCAGATTTTGAGCTTTTTGATGATTGGGAAAGCAAATATGAATATATTATCGACATGGGAAAGCAGTTGCCTACCATGGACGTCCAATACAAGACTGAAGAGAATATCATAAAGGGTTGTCAATCTTTGGTTTGGCTTCATGCCTATATGAAAGATGGCCGTTTGCAGTTTGTAGCCGACAGCGATGCCATTATTGTTCGTGGACTGGTGAGTATGTTGGTAAAGGTATTGTCGGATCAGAGTCCGGAGGATATCGCCAAGGCAGATCTGTATTTCTTAAAAGAGATAGGCTTGCATCAGCACCTAGCCCAGACCCGGTCCAACGGCTTGGCGTCCATGGTGAAACAAATGCGGGCATATGCCTACGCTTTCCAGGCTGTGGAGTAGTCTTAGAGTGCACTAATTAATTAAAAATATAATGACAGAAGCTGAACTACGTGAAGAGATCGTTAAAGCCATTAAAATGGTGTATGATCCAGAGATCCCTGTAGATGTGTACGAATTGGGGTTGATTTATGATTTGAAAATCTTTCCCGTCAATAACGTCTATGTGTCGATGACTCTGACGTCCCCTTCATGTCCCTCTGCGGGTACGCTTCCTGGAGAAGTAGAAGAAAAGATTAGGGAGGTGCCTGGCGTCAACGATGTAAGTCTAGAGCTCACCTTCGACCCGCCGTATTCGACAGAAATGATGTCGGAAGAGGCCAAGTTGGAGCTTGGCTTTATGTGATAATAGTATCTCCAAACTACAAGAACGTCCGTTGCCTAGGCACGGATCAAAAAAATAATTCTTTAACTATAAATAAGCAAAAATATGTATCCCCCCCAACTAGTAGCCCCTATGAAGGCCGAATTGGTAGATGCCGGTTTTCAAGATCTATCGACAGAAGCAGCGGTGGACAATTTCATGCAGAATATGAAAGGTACTGCCTTGGTTGTGATCAACTCGGTATGTGGCTGTGCGGCTGGTGCTGCACGTCCAGGTGTAAGAGCTTCATTGGAACGCAGTGAAGTGAAGCCCGACCAATTGGCTACCGTTTTTGCTGGTGCCGATTTGGAAGCTACCGCCAAAATGAGAGAATATTGCTTGCCATACCCACCATCGTCTCCAGCAGTCGCCTTGTTTAAGGATGGGGAGTTGATCCATTTTGTAGAGCGTCATCATATAGAAGGTCGCTCGGCCGAAATGATTGCCCAACACCTTCAAATGGCTTTTGAAGAATATTGTGCTACAGAAGCCTAAGCGCTTTTATTTTTTGGTAATACGGCTACTTTCTTATATTTGAGGGTAGCCGTATGCATTTCCAATCCTTCGCATTACCATCTTATCTTATGAAAGGTCATATATTTTCCAATTTTGTGCCCAGTCCGGCAGGAGGTAACTCCAAATTCGATCAGTTGTATCAAATTTTCCAGCAATTACTGTTGCTAACTTCTGGGGAGGTGAGCGAAGCGATGGCCTGGCTCAGCGAACTCGACCGGCAGCATCACCTAACGGATGATCGGTATGGGATAGGCGATTTTTTCGAAGACCTCAAGAGTAAAGGGTATATCCGTGAGCAACAGGGTAGCGATGGAGGGATGCTGGTAATGACCCCAAAGGCCGAAAAGGGTATCCGGAAAAGCGCTCTAGAAGAAATATTTGGAAAGCTAAAACGCTCCAAAAATGGTGGAAGGCACCAGACTCCCTTTACAGGGGTGGGCGATGAGCTTAGTAGTGAGATACGCTCCTTCCAGTTTGGCGATACCCTCGATCAAATTGCCATGACGGAGTCTATCAAAAATGCACAAGTCAATCATGGGATAGGCGACTTTATGCTCCTAGAAAACGATCTGGAGGTGATAGAGAAAGACCAGAAATCGACGACTTCCACCGTCGTGATGATAGATATCAGTCACTCGATGATACTGTATGGGGAGGATCGGATCACCCCGGCCAAAAAAGTTGCCTTGGCATTAGCCGAGTTAATACGTACGAAGTACCCGAAAGACTCGCTAGATATCATCGTCTTTGGAAATGATGCCTGGCAGATTCAACTCAAGGACCTTCCTTATTTGTCGGTGGGGCCCTATCATACCAACACCGTGGCGGGTCTGGAACTGGCCATGGATTTGCTACGTAGAAAGAAAACGCGTAACAAGCAGATTTTTATGATCACCGATGGAAAACCCACCTGCCTCAAAGAAGGGATCAAATATTATAAGAATAGCTTCGGGCTCGACCGTAAGATTATCAATAAAACCCTCACGCTAGCGGCCCAGGCCAGAAAGCTAGATATTCCTGTCACTACTTTTATGATCGCCTCCGACCCTTATCTGAAGCAGTTCGTTCAGGATTTTACTAAGGTGAATAACGGGCGGGCTTATTATAGTAACCTCGACGGTCTGGGGGGATTTGTGTTGGAGGATTTTCAAAGAAACAGACGGAAGAATATTAAATAATACCCCTCCGCCTGCTGCCGACTTAAGGCTGGCCTGCCGATATAATATTGGCAAACAGCCTATAGGCTCCGCTTACCCCTGCAGGAAGCTCCCTAAAAAAGGATAAGCCGGTATAGATATAGACTCCCTTGCCGTATTGGGCATATAAGAGTGCGCCGTCTAAGTCGCCCTCACCGGTGTCGTGCCCAGCAAGGATAGGCTCATAATGCTGCTTGTCCCAGGTCTGAGCAAAATATAGCCCTCGCTCCTGAATCCAGCCGTCAAAATCTTTCTGAGTAATTTTGTTGGGAATATTTAATACAGGGTGCTTGGGGTTCAAAAAGTGTAAGGTGGCATCCTCTTCTGTGATCCGGTCCCTTCCCGTCGTCAGTGGATAAGGGCCTAGTTCCGATACCTTAAGACCCGACGGAATGGTATACTGAACCACCATCGTTCCCCCATTTTTAACATATTCCATCAACTTCGCCTGATAGTGGCCCAAGCGAGTCTCTGTGTTATAGGCACGCACCCCCACCACAATGGCGTCGTACATGGACAGGTCTTTGGATAGCTCGGCCTCATCGAGCATGGTCACTTGGCAGCCTATTTGTCGCAAGGCCGAGGGGACTTCATCGCCGGCTCCCGCTATATAGCCGATATGTTTAGCAGTGGTGTGAATATCCATCTTCGTCAATTTGGCCTCTGCCTCTGGAAATAACGTCTGAGTAGGGATATGCCTATAAGATATCGACCGAATAGATTTGTCGTACTGGCGGCCAGAGACTGTCGCCTGAGCCTTCAAAAAGGTGTTCTGCTGCTGGTCGGTAGGGCTCACCTGAAAGCTATAGGAAGCCTGCTGGTACTGCTCAGGAAGGTCGAAACTATAATCGGCAGGGGTCGATTTCCAACCAGAAGGAAGTGTCAGCGAAACTTTTCCCTGAACTGCCTTCGCCTGAGCTTGAACGGTTACCAGAACTTCTCGGGGGCTCGCATCAGGAAAAACGATTACTGGATCGGCCAGGTTGACGGTAACCAAAGGCCGTATTTCGAATGGACGATAGATCTCACCTTCGGCAGGGTCGGTGAATTTATATTCCCAAGCTTTTTGATAAGTGAATGGTTGCCCATCTATCATGAAAGTGTAGGTGGAAATCGTCTTGGAACGATTTTCGGGATAACCTATATCTTTTTGGTTCGGAATATTGAACATCCCCTTGTCTAGTGGTTTTTCTATCCAATAGGGCTGAGAGATTGGCAGGTTTACGGGCAGAACGGTAGTACGCTCCAAGCTCACCAGCTCATTGTTGGCCAGAGACAGGTTTATCGCACTGTCGGCTTTCATACCGGTCCAAAAAACCTTGGACAGTTGCACCGGATATGCCGATCGTTTTACAACGGTCATTTTAAGATTTACAGGCTTGCCTGCTACGCCGGAGTAGGTCGTGGGGTTGGTTTCGAACCAAAGCCCTAGGCACTGTACTAGCAATTCCTTTACTTCTTCTTTCTTCTGGTTGACGTATTTGTCCCCCTCATCGAGCCTTTGCAAGCCTTTATAAATGGCTATCAGTTGAGGAATCGATTTTTCTGGGGCGCTTATGTCAAATCCGTCAAGGGCTTTCTGAACCAGTTTTTCAATCGCTGCTCCTCCTTTGACTCGGTTCCAAGTGAGGTCGATGCCATCAAAGAGATTGGTTTTTGCCCGTTCCCCTTTGGTATGTAGCAGGTAGTCAGCTCTTTGTCCCCGGGCTGGAGCGGCACCAAAAGCTTGGCTTTTGTGCTGGCTACGACTCTCCGCCGCAATTTCGGTATATGCCTTGCCCAGTAAAGGGTTGTAATCGCCCAACTCGACGCCGATGAAGTCCTGCTCCGTATCGGAGGGCTTGCGATTGGTGAAGCCCGGTGTATAGGTATTCCATACCAGGCGTTTGGCTTGCCATACTGGGTAGGTCTTCAATTGCTCGGGGTAGGAGGTGGGGTCAGCAGCCAGGGTAAAGGCTTTTTCTGCCAAATAGGCCGATGTTTGATGATGCCCATGCCCTGCTCGGGGGTCGGGTGGGAAACGGGTGATGAGTACATCGGGCTGAAACTTGCGAATCATCCATACCACATCGCCCAAAACCTTTTCTTCATCCCAAAACTTAAGCGTTTCCTCCCTGGTTTTGCTATATCCGAAATCATATGCCCTAGAGAAAAACTGCTCGGCGCCGTCGTTCTTACGCGCTGCTAGCAGTTCCTGGGTGCGGATCAGCCCGATGTTATAGCCCTGCTCGGAGCCTATCAGGTTTTGGCCCCCATCCCCGCGCGTCAAGGACATATAGCCTGTGCGTACGAGACGGTCTTTCGCCAGATAGGCTAACATAAGGGTATTCTCATCGTCGGGGTGGGCCGCTATATACAAGGCGGAGCCTAATACATTGAGTTTTTTTATGTTCTGATAAATTTCACCGGGGGGAGTTTGTGCCGATAGAGAGGTGATGAGGCAGCTAAATAAGAGCGTCAGGAATCGTTTCTGCATTGCTTGCAATTGCTTTATGTGGAGTATTTAAAATAGGTTCGATCGAATTAAGAAAGGATATAGGTTAAGACATATTCACCCATCACTTCATAATGAATGTGTAACTTCGTTTTATGAATCGAATCATGAATATAAGCCGATAGTAGGCCAAATTGTTCCGGTTGAAAGGGACATATTTCTATTTGGCTAAGTATTGACAACTCAGCTTGACCATAAAACTTAAAAATAGTTTCTTTGGCCGACCATATCACATGATGACTTATAGCATCCTTGGGGCCTAGCCAAGTCCTTTCTTGGTCGTTAATGAAATAATGACTGCCGCGTATCGTATTCGTCTTCATGATCTGAACGTCGACGCCAACAGGACGGGTCTTCCCCAGTAGCACAACGGCTTTGTGAGCCGAATGAGAAATGGATATATGGTACCGGTCACTGGCCAGGTACGGTCGGCCGTGTTGGTCGTAAAGGATTGTTTCAGGCATCGCTGTCATTTGGCTCAGAAGCTGCCGGACCGATAGCCATTCTAGTTGTCGTTTTTCAGACCATTTGTTAGAATCCATATAGCCGGCGAGAGCGTCTTGGGATAGCCCTTCTTTGAGTTGTGACAAGCTTTCCTCAATTTCCCAACAACCCAAAAGGGAAGTGTTTCCCAATTTCTTAATGAAGGTCACTGCCATTTTATTCTTAATTTTACCGTTAAAGTAAGTAAATATTAAATACTCCAACCGTTTACTTGGTCATATTGCTAAAATCTTGCTGTTAACTTATAATGATGCCGTCCCCAAAAAATAGACTTCTTAATAAAATACTCCTGGGCTTGCTCGTCTTTGTGCTAAGCTTAGGGCTTCTTTTTGGTCTTTTTATCTGGCGGGTTCATTTGCCAACTCCTACGATCGATGCCTCCAAGCGACTACAAGATTATAAGCGGGAGCGCATAGGTCCCGACCATTATGCTATAGGCCCCAATTGGCTAAAGAAAAATGAGTATGGGGTTTGGGAAATGTATCTGGAGGGAGCTCCCTATGAAAGAGGGCTCATTTACGGAATTTTGGCCAAAGAGCTTATGGAGAAACAGGAAGTCGCCTTTGTCGATCAAATCAACGAACTAATTCCGAATTCAGGTTTTTTACAGGTGTTGAAAGGCTTTGTAGCATGGTTCAATAAGGATATTTATAAATATGTACCCCAAGAAAACCTCGACGAAATATATGGTGTAAGCCAGTCCTTCTCGGATCGATTCGATTATATTGGTCCCAAGTATTACCGTATCCTCAACTACCATGCCGCCCACGACATCGGCCATGCGCTCACCGACCTTAATATGGTGGGTTGTACTTCCTTCTCTGTCAATAATGCCCTCTCGGCGGATTCTAGCTTGTTGGTAGGTCGAAACTTTGATTTTTATATGGGCGATGCCTTTGCCGAGGATAAGTTATTGGTGTTTGTTAAGCCCGACAAGGGGTATGGCTTCGCTTCTTATGCTTGGGCTGGGCTTACTGGTGTGGTATCCGGAATGAATGAAAAGGGATTGGCCGTGACTTTAAATGCTTCCAAGTCGGATATACCCTATGGTGCCAAAGACCCGATCTCTTTATTGGCCAGGGAGATACTTCAGTATGCCGCCAATATCGAGGAGGCCGTGGCTATTGCCCAAAAGAGAGAGACATTCGTTTCCGAATCCCTTTTGGTGGCCTCAGCTCAAGACAACAAAACGGTGATTATCGAAAAGTCGCCCTCCAAAATGGGGGTATACGACACGTCGGACGACCTTTTGGTATGTGCCAATCACTACCAAAGCGAAACTTTCAGAAGAGATTCGGCTAATATCCAAAACATCCGATCGAGTGATTCCAATTACCGCTTTAAAAGAATGCAGGAATTACTGGATGGATCGGTACCGATCGATGTTGAAAAAGCGACCCATATCCTTCGCGATAAAAATGGGCTGAATGACGAATTTATAGGATATGGCAATCCTAAGGCCCTTAACCAACTCATTGCTCATCATTCTATCGTGTTTAAGCCTACCCAGCATACTTTTTGGGTTTCTAGCTCGCCCTATCAGCTAGGAGCATACTTGGCTTACGACCTGAAAAAGGTGTTTTCAAAAGCCGAAGGGGAGCTGTTAGATAATTCCTTGACGGTTCCTTCCGACCCGTTTTTAAATCAAGAGGCTTTCAAACAGTACGAGGAAAACAAGGCGACCAGACACAAAATAAACCGGCTGGCCAATATGGGCGTGGCCTTCGAACTTAGTCCGGAAGAGCAACGGCAGTTTATCGATCAAAACCCGAATAGTTTCTTGACTTACCTGGCTTTAGGTGATTATTTTTATGCTAAAAAACAGTTTTCTGAAGCAGAAAAATTTTATTCCCACGCTCTGAATTACGAAACGTCTTCGGCCAATGAAACGGCAACTATTCGGGAGAAGATCCTCGCTTGTAAAGAAAAACTTTAGGCCTATCAAAACTCTAGGAAAACATGGATATAGGAGATTATAAAGCCCAACAGACCCAAAAATTGAATGAACTCATTCGGTATTTGGGAAAAGAATCACCATACTATCGCCGGATATTTCAGGAATTCCAGCTGGATAGCAACCGGCCCATTACCCTCGAGGAATTGTCGGACTTCCCCTTTACTACCAAAGACGACTTGGCGAGGTATAACGACGACTTTTTATGTGTGCCCAAGACCGCCGTAGCCGATTTTGTGACTACCTCAGGCACCTTGAGCGACCCTGTGGCCTTTTACCTGACCGATGCCGACATAGAACGACTAGCCAATAATGAGGCCGCATCTTTCCACTGTGCCGGTGGATCGGAAAAGGACATCTATCAACTCATGACTACCATCGACAAAAGGTTTATGGCTGGCTTAGCCTATTGGATGGGTGCCAGGAGGCTAGGGGCCGGGATGGTACGGGTAGGGCCGGGGGCACCCTATTTGCAATGGGAATCTATTCAGCGGTTTTCGCCTACCGTGCTCATCGCCATTCCATCGTTTATCCCCAAGCTGATTGCCTATGCAGTTGAAAACGGCATAGATTATAAAAATAGTAGTGTAAAGGCCATTATATGCATAGGAGAACCCATCCGTCAGGCCGACTTTTCGTTGAACGAATTGGGGAAACGTATCGCCGGCGAATGGGATGTACAGCTATTCTCTACCTATGCCTCTACCGAAATGGGTGCCGCATTTACTGAGTGTGCCGAAGGAAAGGGGGGGCATTTGAATCCTAATCTGCTGGTATTGGAGGTAGTGGATGACTATGGGGTACCGGTGGCCGATGGAGCCTTGGGGGAAGTAGTGGTCAGTACGCTCGGCGTAGAGGGCATGCCACTTTTACGATATAGGACTGGAGACTTATGCCATGTTCACTATAGTCCATGCAGCTGTGGGCGTCCCGGTCCTCGTTTGGGTCCTGTTGTAGGCCGAAAGCAACAGATGATCAAATTCAAAGGAACCACCATCTTTCCGCCAGCGCTATTCGACGTGCTCGACATGGTCAAGGAAATAGACCTCTACCAGATCGTGGTGAGTAAAGATAATTATGGTAACGATGAGGTTACCATCCTACTCTCTATGGACTTGCAGCGAGATGACTTTCGCAATATGTTACTTTCTCTCTTCAAATCGCGTTTGCGAGTTACCCCTTATCTGTCATTTATTACCACTGACGAACTTTCCTTTAGATTATACAAACAGGAGAAACGCAAACCTGAAAAATTGATTTATCTTTGATTACCATCAGAACTCCCTAGCATGGCCCAGCCAGATTGCGGGGAAGCACCAACACAAGTGCCAGAAATGATGGTTATGCATATTTTAAATTAATACTACTATTCACAACCAAGAAGCAATGAAAACCATGAAAAAGCTTTCCTTTATTCTTACCGCCTTACTAGTATCCTCACAGCTTTTTGCTCAGTCCACCATGGCCGACCTTTTTAATGGAAAGGCCAATGTGGTATTTTTAGGAGTGGATTTTACACATGCCAAATATGTTGGTAAAGCCGGTTTTACCGATCCTACTGCCATTAAAAACCAGCATATCAATAGCTGGAATTTATTGATTGAAGCGGAGCCCAAAAAGTTTTCCCTCGAAAAACCCCTGAAACTAAAGTCGGATCAGTATCAGTCGAAAGTAGAAGATATGGTAGCATTTAACAAATCGGCAGAGGTAGAGGGTAACATCACCGAGGAGGCCCATACGATTACTGAAGACCAAGTTAAAAAAGCCGTAGCCGGTTATAACTTAAGTGAAAAGTCGGGTATTGGAGTCGTGTATATTGCCGAAAATCTGAGCAAAACCGACGAGCGATTGACTGCCTGGGTAACTTTTATTGATCTCAGCACTAAGAAGGTGATCTATACCGAACATATGGAAGGGAAAGCTGGTGGCTTCGGGTTCCGAAATTACTGGGCCGGGGCGGTATACAACCTTAATAAGGAGATTGGTTCAAATTATAAAAAATGGAGCAAACAATTTAATTGAGCAGGGACTAAACCTTGCTGAGTTTTTTGATTTATTAAGTCAAGACTGTGGACGGATTTATCATTCTGTTCACAGTCTATTTTATTAAGGGCCATGAGAAGTATACTCTTAATTTTGCTATTATTTTACTGCTCCAGCTGTGCCAAAATCCTGTACAAACGGGCAGCAAAATCCTTCCATGAACATCGTCAAGAAAGCCCTTATGATGCCATTATTGTGCCAGGATACCCCTACTCGGGGACTTCATGGAATAGAATCCTGCAATTGCGCATCCATTGGGCCAACTTCCTGTACCAGAAAGGATATGCCGATAATATTATTTTTTCGGGTGGGGCAGTGGCGACTAGGTTTGTGGAAAGCAAAATAATGGCTTCCTATGCTGAGGGCTTGGGAGTGGATCCACAGCATATTTTCATGGAAAGCCAAGCCGAGCATAGTACCGAAAACGTGTACTATTCTTATCGATTGGCCAAAGAGCTGGGCTTCCAGCACGTGGCATTGGCCACCGACCCATTCCAGAACAGTTTTATGGAGAAATTTACAAAGAAATTTGACCTGCCTATAGCCAGCTTACCCATGGTTATAGATACCATCAGAAAAATGGATACTTATGAACCCTGTATAGATTCTATGAGGTCAATTAAAAAGGATTTCGTAAAATTGTCTGAAAAAGAGAATTTCTTTGAACGGTTTAGAGGAACATTAGGTAAAAATATCATCTGGCACCGGGAAGATCTCAAGAAAAAGAAGTTTCAACGTCGCTTTAAGGACAGAACAGTATCGAACGAATAGTATTAGTCAATAATAAATGAAAAAGGAATTATCGGCAATTGAAGCCAAATTTGAGGCCCAAAAGATCGCTTTTGGACCTATGTATTTTCAAGCCATGGTAGCCATGCGGGACCTTGGCGTGCTGGAGTACATCAGCTCACACCGGAAGGGCGTCGAGATAGCGTCTATTATTCGGGATATGGATCTTTCTGAGTACACCATTACGTTGCTGATCGAATCGGCGGAGGTCCTTGGCGTAGTCGAGGTGGAAGGGACGATAGTTCGTATCTCAAAAATTGGCTTCTTCTTCTTGAAAGATGAAATGACCCGGGTAAACACCAACTTTATGAATGATGTGTGTTATTTGGGGGCTAAGGAAATGACCGAAAGCTTTAAGACCGAGAAACCGGCAGGGTTGAAGGTCCTAGGCGACTGGCCTACCATATATCAGGGGCTTTCTAAACTCCCCGAGCCTGCCAAGAAGTCCTGGTTCGAGTTCGATCACTATTATTCCGACAATGCATTCCCCGAGGCTTTGAAGATTGTTTTTAAGAAAAAACATCGGAATCTGTACGATGTAGGTGGTAATACGGGCAAGTGGTCCATAGCCTGCGCGGAATTCGACCCCCAAGTGCATGTTACCATTCATGATTTACCGGTTCAGGTGGCCGTAGCCAAGCAAAATGTTCAAGAAAAGGATTTGTCCGACCGGATTTCTTTCCGGGAGATAGACCTGCTAGACTCCGCCCAGAAAATTGCCCCTGGTGCCGATGCCATATGGATGAGCCAGTTTTTGGACTGTTTCTCAAAAGAGCAGATTTTAACCATCCTCAGAAACGCGCATCAAGCCTCCACAGCGGATACCACCCTGTATATTTTAGAGCCATTTTTCGATAATCAAAATTTCCCGGCGGCACAATACAGCCTGGTGGCCACTTCTCTATACTTTACCATTATGGCTAACGGCAATAGCAAGATGTATCGCCTTAACGATATGAAAGAACTGCTCGACACTGCAGGTTTTGAAGTGGTAGAAACCTACCCGCTTATTGGCGATAGCTACCATACCATCCTGGAATGTAAAATAAAACACTAAAATGAGTATTTTTAGGCGATTGATAGTCGGAATAGTGCTCCTTTGTGTATTAGGTTCGTATGTAGTTGGACAGGCCTCCTTCAATAAGCTAGCATATTATGAGGTGTTGTCGGGACCTCGGGTTCAGGATATGCAAAAAATGCTGAACACACTCGGCGCCTCAAAGGGCTTAACCCATAAAGATGCCTATCGAGGAGCCTTACTGATGAAGCAAGCCGATTTCGAAAAGACCGTTGGAGCGAAATTAAAGATGTTTAAACAAGGAAGGGCGCTTCTTGAAGCGGCCATTGCCGGGCATCCCCAAGAGGTGGAGCTGCGTTTCTTACGACTAACGGTTCAGGAGCATGCTCCGGCTATATTGAAATATAATAAAAATATCGATGAAGATGCAAAGGTCATTTCTTCCGGCTTTTCATCTTTAGATCGATCGATGCAATCCATTATAATGGACTATGCTGACCAAACTAAACAATTAAATAAGGCCGAATTAAGGCCGTAGGGTATAAATCTTAGAGTATAATGCGTAAAATACTGGCTATTAGCTATACACAGTCGGGCCAGATGGATGAGATATTAGGGCAATTCTTGTCGGCCTTTGGTACCAGTCAAATCGAGCACTGGAAAGTTGAGCCCCTGCAGCCTTATCCATTCCCATGGACTCAGGATGAATTTTTCGATCTCATGCCGGCTTGCGTCTTGGAAGATGAGATAGCAATAAAGCCCTATAGCCCCAAGGAAGTACAATACGATTTAATTATCTTGGCCTATCAGCCATGGTACTTGTCTCCATCATTACCAGCGACGGCCGTATTGAAGTCCGAGTGTTTTAAATCCCTCGTCAAAAATACCCCAATCCTAACCCTTATTGCTGGTAGGAACATGTGGCTTAATGCGCAAGAAAGCGTAAAGAGCCATATAAAAGGTGCTGGGGGGCGGCTTATTGGCAATATACCGCTTATGGACCGTGCAGCTAATCTTGTGAGCGTTGTTACAATACTTCATTGGATGTTGACCGGCCGGAAGGATCGTAAATGGGGGATTTTTCCTAAACCGGGCGTCAGCGATTTAGATATAGCGTCTGCAAAGGAATTGGGTGTTATTGTAGAAAAACGACTAGAAATAGGTAATTTTGATGGGATGCAGGACCAGCTACTGAAGAAAGGGGACATCCAGATCCCGACTGATATCCTTTTTATAGAAGAGCGCGCCAAAAAATTATTTAAGATTTGGGCCAAGCTGATCATTACAAAGGGTAGTAGTCCTGAAAAAAGAAAGTTTTGGGTCAATTTTTTTAAATATTACCTGCTAGTCGCTTTATTTATGGTGGCACCCGTGTTGGTGACCATCTATCGGCTATTAATTGCTCCTTGGACGCAGAAGTCCATTAATAGGAGGAAAAACTATTATTTAGGTTTAGAAACGAAATAAGAATGTCAGATACATATATTACCCGTGTTGCTCAGTTTTTACCAAATGAAGGGGTGTTAAACGAAGATATGGAGACCTATTTGGGCTATATCAATGGCAAGGCGTCCAAGTCCAAGTCGATTGTTCTTCGAAATAACGGGATAAAACGACGTTTTTATGCTTTGGATCGGGAAGGTAACCCTACCCATACCAATGCAGAAATGGCTGCCGCGGCAGTGAAAGGCCTGTTTGAGCCGGAGTCAAAAGAAATAGGAGAGGTGGACCTGCTATGCTGTGCTACCTCGAGCCCCGACCAACTCATGCCTTCGCATGCAGTAATGGTCCATGGGTATCTGCCCGAGCTAGACGCCATCGAAGTCGTGTCGCCATCGGGAGTGTGCTGTGCAGGGATGCATGCCCTTAAGTACGCCTATATGGCCGTGAAAGTTGGGGACAAAAAAAAGGCGGTAGCCTGTGCCTCAGAGCGCCTATCGCCCGTGCTGAAGGCCGATCAGTTTGAAGACGAGGTCCAGCAGTTGATCCGACTGGAGCAAAACCCGATAATCGCCTTTGATAAAGATTTTTTACGCTGGATGTTGTCCGATGGAGCAGGGGCCTTCCTCGTAGAAAACAAGCCAAATCCAGATGGGATTTCCCTCAAAATAGAATGGATAGAAGGATGTTCCTATGCCAATACCGAAGAGGCTTGTATGTATATGGGAGCCGAAAAAGGGAGTAATGGAACGCTAAAGAGTTATAAAGATATTCCGTCCGACGAGCTAATAGAGAAGTCTATTTTGAGTATTAAGCAAGATGTAAAGTTGTTGGGTGAAAAAATTGTGAAACTTGGTTTTACAAAATTGAAGGAAATATTGATTGAGAAGGGTGTGGACATGAAGGATGTGGCGTACTTTTTACCCCATTTGTCTAGTTACTTCTTCGAAAATAAAATCGATGATTTCTTTACCGAGAATGGCATCCCCATCCCTAAAGAGAAATGGTTTACCAACCTGGCTTCAGTAGGGAATGTCGGTGCTGCATCGATCTATATGATGCTGGAAGCCATCTTTAATAGCGGCGCCTTGAAGAAGGGCGAGAAAATATTGCTGGCCGTGCCTGAGAGTTCACGTTTTTCTTATATGTTCTGTCTGCTGACCGTTTGTTAGTACCTTAGCTACGGATACGTCTTGAAGTCCATCGTAGGCGACGTTCTTTGGTAGGCTCATTATTTGGTAAATTTGTGTGTATATGAAAAAAGACGAGGTACCCCAAGACCCCAGTGCCCTGGACCAGTTTACCCGGGAAGTATACTATGTTAAGAACGACAAGGGCCAGTATGAAGTCGCACTCAGTAGGGGATGGGACGTTAAGAAAGAGGCCTTGGATAGTGCCTGGGATGAAGTCAATATCCGAATTGAAGCGGCCCGCAAGGCCGTGGCAGCAGGAGAGGCTAGCCCTATCGTATACTTTATGGAATTAAAATTGATGGACCTTACCGTTCTATCAGGCTACACCGGCTTTTGGCCGTTCTTTATCAAACGACATATGAAACCCTCGGTATTTGGGCGTATGAGCGATAAGAAGCTAGCCCGTTATGCCCAAGCATTTGAAATTTCATTGGAGGAGTTAAAGAATTTTAAAGGATAGTCTATTGGAAACTGATTTAGAGAGCCCCGCATTTCAACACGTTCAGGCGGCTCATTGTGAGAATGGCGTTACTACCGCATTGCTTCGGCATCATGGATTGGATTTTATGACCGAACCCCTGGCTTTTGGTATGGGGTCGGGTCTGTTTTATATTCAGATTCCCTTTTTAACCGTCAATAATGGTCCGGCAATTTCATTTAGAACCATGCCAGGGGCCATTTTTAAGCGGACCTGTAAGGCTTTAGGCGTTCCTATTACCCACAAGAAGTTTAGTTCCGAACAGAAGGCACAAGCCTTTTTAGACCAAAAAGTCCAAGACAATATTCCTATAGGGTGCCAGGTGGGCGTATTTCATTTACCTTACTTTCCCAAAGAATACCGGTTTCATTTCAATGCCCATAATCTAATCGTTTTTGGGAAGGAAGATGGGCGGTTCTTGGTGAGTGACCCCGTTATGGAAATTACTACTTCCTTGACCGAGGAGGAACTGACCAAGGTACGGTTCGCCAAAGGTACCTTTGCACCCAAAGGACATATCTATTATCCCGAACGGGTGGGCATCGTCTCGGACGCTACCATCCGTAAGGCTGTAGTGAAGGGGATTAAACGAAACGTACGGGATATGTTGTACATTCCTGGCAGCGTAGCTGGAGTAGATGGCATTAGGCATACATCCAATCAAATTCGTAAATGGCGCAATAAATTGGGGCTGCGCAAGGCCTCTTTATACTTGGGGCAAATCGTGCGTATGCAAGAGGAAATCGGCACCGGTGGAGGAGGGTTTCGATTCCTGTATGGAGCGTTTTTAGAACAAGCTGGGGCTATCCTGCACGACGACCGTGTGTCTCAGATATCCGAAGCTTTTACTTTATCGGGCGATTTGTGGAGGAGCAGTGCCATAAAAATGGCCGGTGTGTACAAAGGTCGTCTCACGGAGCAGCAGGATTTTGAGGAGATCGCCGATAGGTTGCTAGAAATCCGGGAAGTAGAAAAGGAGGCTTTTAAGCGCCTTCAAAAGCTAAAATTAAGTTACTGAGAGGGGGGGCATGATAAATCATCTGGGAATAGAATTAGCTGATATATGTAAACTGTATCCGAAAAGTGATACCTTCTCCCTGAAGGATCTGAGTCTGTCCATACCCCAAGGGATTGTCTATGGGCTATTAGGGCCCAATGGGGCGGGTAAGACCACCCTGATATCCATATTATGTGGTATAATACCCGCCACTACCGGAAGTATAAGATATTTTGACCAGGGCCAGCCAATTTCTGAAATCGAGAGAAGGCAGGTGATTGGGTTTGTTCCCCAAGATTTTGCCTTTTATGAAGAGCTTACAGCCAAGCAGAATCTCGATTATTTTGGCGCTATGTACAACATACCAGCCGCATATTTGGGACCTCGACGCGACGAACTGTTAGAAGTATTGGGGCTCTCGACGGTGGCCCATAAAGCCGTTTCCACTTTTTCGGGAGGGATGAAACGTCGTCTCAATTTGGCCATTGGGATTATTCATCGCCCCCAATATTTATTTTTAGACGAGCCTACTGTAGGGGTAGACGTCCAAAGTAAAGAGGCGATTGTCCGTTATTTGAAAACATTAAAACAAGGGGGGGCTACCATCATATATACTTCGCATCATTTGGCAGAGGCTGAGGAGATCTGTGATCGAATTGCGTTGATCGACCATGGAAGGTTGGTTGTCGAAGGTACTACCGGAGGTCTACTCGAAAATCATGAAGCCCCCAATTTACAAGCATTATTTTTACAATTAACTGGCGCTGCCTTCCGCGACCAATGAGTCTGTACAAATTATACGCCTCCTTAAAGAAGGAGTTTTTGTTGCTAATAAACGACAGGATTGGCCTCATGCTACTTTTTGTGATGCCCCTTTTGTTGGTAGGAATCATTACCGTCATTCAGGATGGTGCCTATAAGGTGGTGAATGAAAACAAAATCCCAATGGTGGTAGTCAATGACGACCATGGTGCTCAGGGCGAACAGTTGGTGCACTTGCTTCGGGAGTCGGGCCTTTTTGAAATCGATGAGCCTGTAGGAGTCACTCAAGCTTCGGTAAGGGAGGAACTGCTCGCCGGAGGAAAAATGTTGGCCTTGTATATCCCCACAGGATTTACGGCTGGGCTACAGGCCAACGCCGATGAGGTGAGTCAAATTTTACTACAGGATTTGGGGCTGGATTCCGACTCGCTTCATAGAGGGGACACCGCCTTGCCTACCTTGCAATTTTTTCATGATCCGGTGCTACAAGAAAATTATGCCCAATCGGTACTAGGGATGCTCTATACCTTTATGGGAGAGATTGAAAACACCCTAATGGTGTCAAAAATGTACTCAGCAATGGACATAGCGGGTAAGGAAAGCCGCCTCAAGGAAAAAATGAAAAGCACCAGGGTACAAATAGAGCCTATAGTGGCCATGAACGGAAATAGTACCGTAGTTCCCAATGCTACCCAGCATAATGTACCTGCTTGGACCATCTTTGCCATGTTTTTTATGGTAGTATCACTAGGGTCGAACCTGGTGAAAGAAAGAAATAATGGGAGTTTTATGCGGTTAAGAACCATGCCAACGTCATTCGCCTTGGTGATGATCAGCAAAATTGTGGTCTATGTGGGAGTTGCCATTTTGCAGGTATTAGTTACTTTTGGCATGGGAATGTATCTGCTACCCATGATAGACCTTCCTGCGCTGGCACTTCCCGACAATATTATAGCGGCAGGGGTGGTGGTGTTGATGAGTAGCCTGGCTGCGGTAAGCTATGCCCTTTTAATAGGTTCATGGGCTCAAACCCAGGAACAAGCCAATGGGTTTGGGGCGGTATCGATCATTATTTTGGGAGCTATTGGCGGAATACTCGTTCCTATTTTTGTTATGCCCAGCTATATGCAGATGGCCGCTAAATTTTCTCCCTTGCACTGGTGCCTAGAGGGTTTTTATGTACTCTTTCTGAAAGGAGGGAGTTGGCAGGACCTCCAGTCGGTAGTCTTGTATTTGGGAGGGTTTATTGTAGCTTGCCAATTAGGGAGTTTTTTAAAATTGAAAATTGATAAAATAATCTAACCTCCAGGCCTTTCTGGTCTGGACCTTATCATTCATTTAGTAAGAAAAGCGATATTTAAATATGACGGACGTAAATCATTTAAAGGTGGCACTAAAGAGTCAAATAGTGACCTATCTTAACCTTCTCGATATCAAAGCAGAAGATATCAAAGACGACGAGCCCCTATTTGGTGGTGAGCTTGGTCTGGATTCCATCGACTCCTTGGAGCTGGTAGTACTCTTAGAAAGGGAGTATGGTATCAAAATTACCAATCCTGCAGAAGGACGAAAAATATTGGTCGACGTCAATCATATGGCCGAATACATCATGACTCATTCAAAGACGGTCTGATGATGGAGCAGGTAATGGTGACAGGCATGGGGGTTGTTACTGCCCTAGGGACCGATGTACAGGCCAATCACCAGCGGTTGAAATTGGGACAGTCGGGGATAGGGAAGGCTCGGTATTTCGAGTCGGTATTTGTAGAAGATATGCCCTTTGCCGAAGTGCCTCTTTCTAATCAAGAGCTGATGGAACGCCTCAAGATAGGCTCAAATATGGGATATACCCGTACCTGTTTACTAGCCGAGCTGGCTTTTGAGGAGGCCGTACACGACGCAGGCCTATCACCAGAGCGGCTTAGCCATTCGGATACCGCTTTTATTTCGGCTAGTACAGTAGGGGGGATGTGCCTTACCGACCAGCTCTATGCCGACGCCAATCTACAGTCGTCTGGGTCGAGCTTTTTAGCTTCATATAGTGGGTCGGCCCATGCCATGAAAATAATCGCTAAACACAGGCTTACTGGGTTTACCAATACCATCAACACAGCCTGCTCGTCCTCTGCCAACGCCATTATGCTCGGTGCGCGACTCATACGCTCAGGCCGAGCCAAGCGTGCCGTTGTAGGTGGGGTGGATAGCCTCGCCAAGTATACAGTCAATGGTTTTAATGCCCTTAAAATACTGTCGTCGCAGCCTACTAAGCCTTTCGACCAGTCCCGAGATGGCCTCAACCTCGGAGAAGGTGCGGGCTATCTGGTACTCGAAGCCGCTTCGGTGTTGGCCGACAAGAGGACTTATGGTGTGGTGGCCGGCTATGGCAATGCCAACGATGCGCATCATGCTTCGGCCATGTCGGAGGAGGCCGTGGGGGCCTTGCGTGCCATGCGAGAGGCTTTGGCAGTAGGCCAACTCACCGCGCCGCAAATCGACTACGTCAATAGCCATGGTACTGGAACCGTAAACAACGATGAGGTAGAGCTACATGCTTTGCAAACCTTATTTGGCGACTTGCCCCACTTTAACTCTACCAAGTCCTATACCGGACATACCCTAGGAGCCTCTGGTGCTATTGAAGCTATCTTTAGTTTGCTCTCACTAGGTCATGGGGAGGTATATCCCAGTCTTCATACCGAGGCTCCCATAGCTGGTATTGGAACCGCTTTGGTGCGCGGGCAGAGCCAAGCCTTGCCCCTGAACTGGGCACTTTCCAATTCTTTCGGTTTTGGTGGGAATTGTACCTCTATTTTATTGGGTCGGGCCCGGGCGTAAGTCCTAGGCCTATTCTGACAGCAGCAGCTGTTGCAGGATATCCGTCGCTGCAAGGGTCATGACCGTGCCTGGTCCGTATATACCTTTTACACCCAGCTTGTATAGAAATTCATAGTCGCCAGGGGGGATAACTCCTCCCAATACGACGAGTATGTCTTTTCGATGGTGAGCCGACAACTCCTCCATTAGGGCGGGAATCATGGCTTTGTGGCCTGCAGCGAGGCTAGAAATGCCAATTACATCGACGTCGTTGTCCAGGGCTTGGTTTACTACCTCGGCCGGAGTTTGAAATAACGGCCCAATGTCGACGTCGAAGCCTAGGTCGGCAAAGCCTGTGGCAATAATTTTAGCCCCTCGGTCGTGGCCGTCCTGGCCCATCTTAGCCACAAGTATCCTGGGCTGCCGACCCTCTAGTCGGGCAAATTTACTGGCCAATTCCAAAGCCGTTTGGTAGTCTTTGTCTTGTTGAAGCTCGGAATGGTACACCCCCGACACACTTCGGGTGGTAGCTTGGTATCGCCCAAATCGTTTTTCCATGGCATCCGATATTTCTCCTAAAGTAGCCCTTTTTTTGGCTGCTTCCACCGCTAAATATAGTAAATTAGAAGTCATGTCCTGCCCCCCTGAGCGTTCGCAGGCTCGGGTGAGTTCGTCTAGGGCGCGTTGGACTTCTTGGTTGTTTCTGCTGTTTTTGATGGAGGTGAGCGCTTTGATCTGGGTTTCTCTCACCGATTTATTGTCAATGTCCAAGAGGTCGAAGGCGTTATTTTCGGTGGATTGAAATTCGTTAATACCTACTATGACCTCCTCGCCTTTATCTATACGGGCTTGCTTTCGGGTAGCCTCTTCTTCGATACGCATTTTAGGGATTCCCAGCCCTATAGCGGCGGTCATCCCGCCCATTTTTTCTACTTCTTCTATCAACTCCCAAGCCTGTGACGCTAGCTTTTCGGTTAACGATTCCATATAATACGAGCCTCCCCATGGATCGACCGCCCGGCAGATGTCCGTTTCATTTTGTAGGTAGAGTTGGGTGCTACGGGCTATTTCGGCCGTAAATTCACTGGGAAGGGCTAAGGCCTCGTCGAATGAATTGGTGTGTAGCGACTGGGTGTGGCCCATCACAGCGGCCAGGGCCTCTATGGTGGTACGGGCAATATTGTTGAAAGGGCGCTGTTGGGTAAGGCTATAGCCACTCGTTTGGCAATGGGTACGGAGGGCCATGGACTTCTCTAATTCGGGGTCAAACTGTTTCACTATCCTGGCCCATAGCAGTCGAGCCGCCCGTAGCTTGGCTATTTCTTCGAAATGATTCATGCCTATGCCCCAGAAGAAGGACACACGGGGGGCGAACTGATCGATTTTCATGCCCGATTTGATGCCTACACGCAGATATTCTAAACCATCGGCCAAGGTATAGGCCAGCTCCATATGGGCGGGAGCCCCGGCTTCATGCATATGATACCCACTCACGCTGATGGTATTAAAGCGTGGCATGAACCGGGTACAATAAGCAAAAATGTCGCCTACAATGCGCATCGACGGCTCGGGAGGATAGATGTATGTGTTTCTGACCATAAATTCTTTGAGGATGTCATTCTGGATGGTCCCCGTCAGCCGTTCTAGGGCTACACCCTGTTCCATTCCGGCCACGATATAAAAAGCCATAATGGGAATTACGGCACCATTCATGGTCATCGATACCGACATGCCGTCCAAGGGGATGTCCTGGAAGAGAATCTTCATGTCCTCTACGGTGTCGATGGCCACCCCTGCCATACCCACATCGCCCGGCACACGTGGATGGTCGGAATCATACCCCCGATGCGTGGGGAGGTCGAAGGCCACGGAAAGTCCCTTTTGACCCGCTTTCAAATTATTTTTGTAAAAAGTATTGGAAGCTTCTGCCGTAGAGAAACCAGCATATTGCCGGATGGTCCAGGGGCGTTCTATATACATGGAGGCATAGGGGCCTCGTAGGTAAGGCGGGATACCCGCATCATAGCAGGCAAATGCTAACCTAGGCGCTAATCTATACCCGTCTTTGGGCTCCGATGATGATAGGAATGGGTCGTGACGAAAATCGGGTTTCATAGGTTTGTAGTCTTGGAAGAAAAGCTCCTGGGTACTAGGTATATACTGTGAGGCTTTTGTTGGGATAGGGGTTTAGGGGCCGGTATCGTGGAGGAGTCGGGCGAATACGCCGATAATTGTCGCTCCCATGCTTCATCGAGCTTAGCACGCACTAGGCCCGAGTCGAAGGCCTGCAGGATACCGCCGTAGGACTCCCAGTCCAAAAATTGTCTCCATGCAGCCTCTTTAATTCCTTGGGTCATTTGCTCAAACAAGTAAGCGCCAGCAGTTGGGTCGACGATGTGGCCAATTTTTGCCTCATAACCTAAGAGCAAGGGGATATTTTGAGGTAACGTCAGTCCGGCTGATGGTGGCTCGACCTGTGCAGCGGGCATCAAGATGGCATCACAGCCGCCCATGGCGATACTCATGGCTTGGGTAGTCATCCTTGCCAGGTTCAAATAGGACTCCGAAGCTTTATAGTAACGTTCCGAGCATGACCCGACAATATAGGGATTGATGGCTGCCGGCGGAATTTCATAGTATCGGCCTATTTGATTGACCAGGACTCTTAAAGCCCTGATTTTGGCTATTTCTGACAGATAATTTGGCCCTATCGATATCGTAAAGAATGCAGCCTCAAGAACCGACTGTGGGGGGATGCCTCGGTCGGTAAAAAAGTCGAGATAAAAGACTAATGCAGCGGTAATCAGGCTTAGTTCCAAAACCGGATCGCCTCCGGCGGCTTCATATATTTGCCCATCGATCATAAAGCTGAAAAAGCCCGGTGGGTGTTTCGTTTTTAGCGCCTGTGCCAGCCTGTCCATGTACGACAAATGGGGAGTTTTTTGGCTCATCCACAGTGCCAAAGGGTCTATCGCATGGCCCCCGGGCGACGATGTGGGGAGCTCGGTGCCCATCCATACTTCATGGCCCTCGCTAGCCAGAGCATACACCGTGAGGTGTGGTATAGCCTTACGCTTCTCGAGGAAGGTCTTTCGTTGCTCGGCTGACCAAGTGGTATAGTCTAGCCATAATCCACCCATCTCCGTCATATGAGTATTTTCCAGGTGTATTACTGCCATGTCAAAACTACGGACGGGAATCACTTGAACCAGACCCTTGGTTTTTTTTTGCGCCTGTTGATTAAAATGTAGCTGGGCTTCGGTCAGGAATAGTTTTTTATAGTAACGATCGGAGAGCACGCCGCTACCAATCTCCCAGGGGGTAAGCTGAGATAGGGGTTTGTGCAATTCCGCTTCGGCTTTTTTTTGCCAATCTCCGGGATTGGGTACCGAAAACTCGCTTATTGATGAATCTAAACACATAAATCGTGTTATTGAGCTTATGAATATAATATTTCCTTAGATCGGCAATGGTATTATAAAAAGTAATATTTGACTTTTATGCGGGTCATGGGGCTAATTTAGGAAAAAATTGATGCTAGCGTACCGATACAAACAAAAAATAAACTTGTTTAAGCCCGTTCAGCATGTTAAATTGAAAATCATTTCGTCTTGGCATGCAGGTATTTTATATCTTTGCCGTCCTTTTAAGTTTTAACATCAAGGCCTTGGAATTCATACATTGGAAAGAGTAACTACATATAGAGAAGTTGATCAGATCTGGGATGCCTGTTTAAGGGTAGTCCAGCAACACATTCCCGAAGAAAGTTTTAAGACTTGGTTCGAGCCCATACGTCCGTTAAAACTCATTGGTAAAGTGTTGACGATTCAGGTTCCAAGCCAGTTTTTCTACGAATGGCTGGAGGATAATTATGTAAATTTGTTGCGCAAGGCGTTGGACTATGCCATTGGCCGGGATGGCCTATTGGAGTATTCTATCATTGTCGATAAGGGCAACGATAGTCACCAACCCCTCACGATGAACGTATCGGCGCCTAAGTCTGCTCATTATGCCGGGCCCGATAACTTTGGTACCGACCCCCGTAAAGGAGTCAATGGCTCGGGAAAGGACCAAGATTCGATGAATTTGGATACCTATTTGAACGCCAATTACTCTTTTGATAACTTTATAGAAGGAGATTGTAACCGCCTTGCACGCTCAGCAGGCTTTGCCGTAGCACAGCGCCCTGGGCTTACCTCCTTTAACCCTTTGATGATGTATGGTGGGGTAGGATTGGGGAAAACACACCTAGTTCAGGCCATAGGAAATTACATTATGAATCATTTTGACAACAAGATGGTCCTGTATGTCTCTTCCGAAAAGTTTACCAATCAGTTTATAAACTCCATCAAAAACAACACCTTACAGGAGTTTACCGATTTCTATATGAAGGTGGACGTACTAGCGATCGACGACGTACAATTCCTCTCGGGCAAGGAGAAGACACAAGATACTTTCTTTCATATCTTTAACCATTTGCATCAGCTAGGTAAGCAGATCATCATGACGAGTGATCGCCCTCCTAGAGAATTGCAAGGCCTGCAGGATCGTCTATTGTCACGGTTTAAATGGGGCTTGACGGCCGATCTGCAGACGCCGGATTACGAAACGAGGATAGCCATTATCCAGAAAAAAATTCAGTCGGAAGGCATAGCGATCGATTTCGACGTGATCGAGTACATTGCCCATAGTGTCAATTCTAATGTTAGAGAATTGGAAGGGGTAATCGTATCCTTGATGGCGCAGGCCTCCCTTACTCGGCGTGAAATTGACGTGGAGCTAGCGAAAAATACGCTGAAGAATATCGTTATGAATGAAAATAAAGAGGTGACCATCGACACCATTCAGGAGGTCATCGCCGATTATTTTCAAATATCTATTGCCGACTTAAAGAGTAAGAGCCGCAAAAAAGAAGTAGTATATCCGCGTCAGCTGGCGATGTTTCTGGCCAAAGAATATACTGAATTGCCTCTAAAATCGATTGGCTATCATTTTGGTGGCCGCGATCATAGTACGGTGATTCACTCCATCCAGAGTATCAACTTACTTATGGATGAAACCCCCGATGTGGACGAAACTTTACAAAAACTTCGCAGCTACTTTAAGTAATCTTTAGTAAGATGAGTACTCGCCCCTGTGAGGGGAATAACCCGGGGTAGTTATGGATATCAGAAGGGTACCTAGAGCTGCAATCGACGACGCCCAATGGGATCGGTTAATCTCCCATAGCCGGCAAGGAGTCCTATATGCCTTTAGCTGGTATTTGGATCGGGTATGTGAGCGCTGGGAAGCCTTGGTCGTCGGTGGTTCGACAGGATATTCCCTGGTGATGCCCATACCCTTAAGACGAAAATGGGGGCATTGGGTGGTATCTCAACCCTACTTCTGCCAATATCTGGGTGTCTTCGCTCAAGAGGCCATAGCAGCCGATGTTTTGAAGCAATTCGTATCGGCTATGGTCCGTCATTATTCCTATATCTCTAGCTATTCCTTTTCTCCATACCATGGAGCAGCGCTTGCGTCCGAAAAGGGACGCTCATTACTCGTAGGAAATGTGGAATTGGAGCATACGCATTGGCTGCGTATCGCTGAGGGGAGCAGCGGGCGCCTATATACTGCCGATCGCCGCAGAAACTTAAGGAGCGCAAATAGGTATGGATGGTCCATAGTAGATTCTACCGATATGAATCCACTCATCGAACTGTTTAAGAAATATCATGCCCCGACCATAGGCGTACATCCTCGGGCCTATGAGTCGTTGCGGCGCATTGTAAGTCTGGCAAAGGTGCGTGTCAGTATTCAATATGCATGCCTAGCGGGGCAGATCCATGCCGGTATATTGATTGTCGAATCGATGGGACATGCCATATACCTATTTAACGCCTCCGACACAGTGGGCCGGAGGGGGAACGCCCGTACCCTTCTGATCGATCGCTATCTGCAAAGGAATTCCAAAGACCTAAAACTATTTGATTTCGAATCTCCACCGATAGCTTCTATTTCCAGTTTTTATGCAAGCTTTGCCGCCGAAGCAGTTCCTATTATTAAGATTTCTAATAACCGGATGTCATTCCCTATTCCCACACTCATGCGATGGCGAAGGGCATTTTACTGGAACTTGAGGTCGGTTTTCAAGCCTTTGTAGGCCTTGATATCCATTTCCAAGGAACCAATGGCGAGTTCTACCTCGGCCTTTAGTGGGATTTTGTTCTCGTCGTCCGATACCCATAATCGCATGGCCCCTTCACCTTTAAAAAACTTATTGTCGGGTATCAGAGGGTTGAGGCGTAATACCTTGGTTCGTCCAAATTTGGTATTAATCACGTCTTTCCCAACATACCGCACCTTTAACTTATAAGTCTTGCCATCGAAAAAGGTGGGCATCTCAATAATATCCCCTTCGCTTACCCGGTCAAAATTGATGGTTCGCAAAAAGAAATACCCACTGATGAGGTCGTGAACGTTATTGGGGACAGGGTAGGTCTTGGTTTCATTTTTAATGGTCGAAATAGCCAAGTCTTTACCATGGTTAAATAGTACGGTTTCCTCTTTTCGGTATTTGTTTTCTTGGATATTGCGCTGAAACATCAGGGGTAAAATCGCCGTGGTGTCTACATAGGAGCGCCAAGTATCTCTTACCCGTGAAATAAGGTCGAAGGCCCCTACAGTTCTGCCAAATACGTTGATCCGATAGCAAGGTCGGTTGCTCACCGTAGACACGTTTTTTGCGATGTCGACCTTGGCTTCCGCCGCATTGATAAAGCCATAATGCACCCGGTATTCTACCCTTTCGCCAGTACCGAAGCTATTGTTAGGTACCACGCGGTATTCGTCTCTTTGCGTGAAGGCATACAGGCACAGTATAGGGACAACCAGTAGGCCGATGATACTTAATCTTTTCATTATATTTCTTTAAGGTGAGTCGTGTATGGATTTGAGCTGATTGAGGTAAGTTTTAAAATTACTGTCATACTTTTCTTCAAATTCCTTCTTAAATATTTTCTGTTGGGACCTGTATGTCTTATAGGAAATAAAAACCGCATTATTCGGCAGCTCCCTCGTTTCGTTATTTTTACGACTATATAACGCCATTTTTCCATTTAGCAATGTATCTATATTCGATACTATCGCCGCAATGGCGCTGTGTTTCAAGGAGTCCTTTGTGATTTCCGAATACTTTTGTGTTTCAAAACTGTCGTATAAACTATCCAGAATCTGACTGCCTCGCAGCATATGTTGGGCGTAGGCTTCATTATAGTTTTTACTAAATCTATAATTTTTAAGTTCCTTAGAGTCGGGTCCATATTTAAAGATCAAGAACCGTTCAGCCCCATAATTACCAATAAAACTTGCTAAATTCTCATTGAGTTCTAAGTTGCTTTTTACAAATAACGTACCATGCGTTAGTTCATGGAGGATTAAATTGGCCAGGCTTCCCTCACTTTTGGTAAGCATACTCGATAGAATGGGGTCTTTAAGATATCCTAGTGTAGACCAAGCCGATACCTCCCCAATATCAGTATCATAGCCTTTATTTTTGAGTACTAGTTCGTCCGACACCGCTCTGGTAGAATCGAAATAGCCCTTATAAGGGAAACTCCCTATGATAGGAAAATGCCATTTGTATGCTTTGATACGGTATTTTTCAGAAGCGGTCACTAGCCATATCAGTGGCTTGCCCTTTTGATCGTAGAAGGTCGTGTAGTTGTCGGAAGGGGTAAGGCCCAAGGAGTCCACGCCAAATTGCTTGATTTCCTCGATCAGTCGAATTTGCGCTTTTAGTGAATCCGGAAAGCTCGGATCCTGAAGAACTTCTTCCACAGGTACCACATTCCAGATGATGTCTAATTGTCCCTTGGCCTGCATGTAACCATAGCTCAGTAGTTCCCGATAATAGAGGCCCGACCCAATGAGTAAAACACCCAAGACTAAAAATGCTTTCTTCAATGTATTCTAATTTATAGTAAAAATCCAGAGCCTAGAGCGACGCTCTAAACTCTGGATAGCAAATTAGTCGTTATTTTATGGATTACATATAGTTCAGGTCATTATTAGGCTTCAGCTTAATAATTTTAAGTTTATTTAATAATAAAATAAACGGATAAGTAGGGTCAAATTCATGCCATTTGAATCCAAAATTGGCCCTGCCACCATATTTATGGTGGTTGTTATGATACGATTCGCCCATCATCAAAAAGTCGAAAGGAAGTAAGTTCTTTGCGGTATCGTCTACTTTAAAGTTTACATACCCATAGCGGTGTGCATACCAGTTGATAATTACGCCATGGATAGGGCCCATCAGGAAATGAAAGGGCAATAGCAAAAACATCCACCATTCCGTAGCAAATTGCAGGTAAAACACCACATAAAGTACGCCCCAACCGATTCGTGATACCCACATATCTCCAAGTTTTTCCATAGGGACCCAGTTAGGCACACCTTTTTTAAACTTAGGGTCGATGGTGTCGGTCTTGTGGACGATCTTATTATAGTAGTTTTTTGTTTTCCACATCATATCCATCACACTATTGGAGAAGCTAGGTGAATGAGGGTCGTTTTCAGTGTCGGCATATGCATGGTGTAAGCGATGCATGACGCCATAGGCATAGGGGCTCAAAAAGGAAGAGCCCTGAAAGATCCAGGTGGCTATATAAAATGTTTTCTCCCAGAAAGGACTCATGGTAAACATTTTGTGGGCAGCGTATCTGTGTAAAAAGAAAGTTTGCATGAGCAAGGACAGATACCAATGTGCAATAAAGAAAATAAGTATGATCATGAATATTGGCAGGTAGTAAATAAATATTGAGTGCAAAGCTAAAGTGGACCGAATATTTAAATTATGATGGACGTCAGCCCAATACCTGAAATGCCTTAGCAAAGCATGGAAAGCCTACCTAGAAGAACTAAAGAGTTTTATGATCTTAAAAATATCCAAAAACCTACCATGATTGATATTTTTTGAATCAAAATTGGCTATTAATATCCGAATAGCCTTGAATATACAATTAAAAGGAATAAATTTACAGTTGCATCCATCTGGCCTAACGTGCTGATACTGGATGTTATGTATACGGAAATTAATTTACACAAACTAAATTCACCTGACCATATATGGCACAAGCATCAGATAAAGAAAACAAACTAAAAGCCTTACAAACCACCTTAGAGAAACTCGATAAAACCTTTGGTAAAGGAGCCGTAATGCGCCTGAGCGATACCAAGGTTTTGGACGTCCCCGTTATTTCTACAGGGTCATTGGGCTTGGACTTGGCCCTTGGCGTAGGCGGCTTGCCACGTGGAAGGGTGGTAGAGATATATGGTCCTGAGTCGTCGGGTAAGACCACCCTGGCCATGCACTCTATTGCGGAGGCTCAGAAGGCTGGAGGCCTAGCAGCTTTTATAGATGCTGAGCACGCTTTCGATCGTATATATGCCGAAAAGCTAGGTATCGACACCAGTAATTTGCTTATTTCGCAGCCCGACAGCGGAGAGCAAGCCTTGGAGATTGCTGAGCACCTGATTAGCAGCGGAGCCGTCGATATTATCGTAATTGACTCTGTGGCGGCATTGGTACCCCGAGCCGAATTGGAAGGCGAGATGGGCGATAGTAAAATGGGGCTACAAGCAAGGCTGATGTCTCAGGCCCTGCGAAAGCTGACTGGCGTGATCAATAAAACAGGATGCTGCTGTATCTTTATTAACCAATTAAGAGAGAAAATTGGGGTAATGTTCGGTAATCCTGAAACAACAACAGGGGGTAACGCCCTGAAATACTATGCATCTGTTCGCCTTGATATCCGTCGAATAGGGCAGATAAAAGAGAGTGCCGACGCTATCCTAGGGAACCGTACCCGCGTAAAAGTGGTGAAAAACAAGGTGGCTCCTCCCTTTAAGGTGGTGGAATTCGATATCATGTACGGAGAGGGAATATCGAAAGTAGGCGAAATCATTGACCTAGCTGTGGAGCTAGAAATCGTCAAAAAATCGGGGTCATGGTTTAGCTACGACGGCAATCGTCTCGGGCAGGGCCGTGATTCGGTAAAGGCGCTGATTCGCGACAATCCTGAACTGATGGAAGAACTTGAAGCGAAGGTGAGGGCTAAGGTCAATAATGTGCCCGATTTGCTAATAGACACCAGCGAGCCTAACGTTCACGATGATGGCAAGCCAGAATAAAATGTAAAAAGTATAGAACCTAAAAAAGGCTCAGATTCTAATGAATTCTGAGCCTTTTTTGCGAGTAGGATTATTTAAAAGAGGTCGTCGTCCGAGTCTTCATCCATATCATAGTCGTCGTCGGGCCCGGAGAACATGCTACTGACCAAATCTTGAAACTTGATTCCTTCGTCCATAGATTGTTTTCCAATCAAGGAGAATTCGGCCATGCCGTGAAGTGCAAATTCCATCATAAACAGTCGGTCCGATTCTTGTACCGAAATACTTAATAGATCTACGAAGTCGTCCAACCCATCGATGGTTCGGAGGCGAGCGGCATATTCCCTGTCGGTCATGTCCATGGGCATTTCCATGGTATTGCCATTGCTAAACCATTCTACCACTTTGGCATAGGGGTTAATCTTGCTTTTTTTGGCTTTTTCAGGATCCGGGAAATAGGCTAAAAACTGAGTTCTTAAAGCCTTGCCGATGAGGTTTTGAGCCACGATCACGGGGCCTTCTACCTCGCCTTCGTATACCAGCTCTACCTTTCCACAGATAGCTGACACCACCCCGTAAATATCAGAAATACGAACCTGGGTCTTGGTTTCGTCATTAAGCAGTGCCCTTCTTTCGGCCGTGCTCAACAGACTTTCGTAGGCCGAGATGGTTAGTCGGGCCGATACCCCACTTTTAGCATCTACATATTCACTTTCTCTGGCTTCAAAAGCGACCTGCTCAATCAAGATCTTGGAGAGGTCGTTCACTTCTACCATTTCGGACTGTTGTTCTTTTACAAAGGCCTCTTGTTGGGTAATTTTGAGCCCTACTTCTATGGACTTAGGGTAGTGGGTGACGATCTGACTTTCTATCCGATCCTTTAGGGGAGTGACTATACTGCCCCGATTGGTATAATCTTCGGGGTTGGCAGTAAATACAAACTGTATATCCAAAGGTAGGCGGATCTTAAAGCCTCGAATCTGGATATCGCCTTCCTGCAAAATATTAAATAGGGCTACCTGTATACGCGCTTGCAAATCAGGTAGTTCGTTAATGACAAATATTCCTCTGTGCGATCTTGGGATCAACCCAAAATGTATCACCCTTTCGTCCGAATACGGGAGCTTCAGGGTAGCGGCCTTAATAGGATCGACATCGCCGATTAGGTCGGCTACCGACACATCGGGGGTTGCGAGCTTTTCGGTATAGCGCTCGTCCCGGTGCAGCCAAGCAATAGGGGTATCCTCGCCATGCTCCTTCACCTGGGCCAAGGCATAATAGGAGATTGGGTGCAAGGGGTCGTCGTGAATGTCGGATCCCGCCACATAGGGTACATACTCGTCGAGTAGCTGCACCATCATCCGGGCAATACGTGTTTTGGCCTGACCCCTTAGTCCTAAGAAATTGATATTATGCATAGAAAGAATGGCTCTTTCTACTTCTGGGATGACCGTCTCCTCATAGCCCCATATTCCGGGGAAATTATTTTCCTTATTTCGGATCCTTGATATTAAGTTTTGCCGTAACTCTTCCTTTACTGAAATCGTGTAATAACCTGCTTTTCTTAGTTCGCCGAGCGTGGTTATGGCCAGTCGCTGAGAACTGGTCAGCTGTGAGTATTTCATGTGGGTTGGTTCTAATTAACGTGCATAAGCCACCGAGCGCATTTCGCGGATGACGGTGATTTTGATTTGGCCGGGATACTGCATTTCTTTTTCGATTTTTTGAGAAATTTCAAAAGAGAGCATGCCTGCTTTTTCATCGGAAACATTCTCCGAATCGATGATCACTCTGAGTTCCCTTCCGGCTTGTATAGCATAACATTTTTCTACCCCGTCGAAGGCCATCGCCATATTCTCAAGGTCGCGTAGCCGCTGAATATAGGACTCCATCATTTCGCGGCGTGCCCCTGGGCGAGATCCCGATATGGCATCACAAACCTGGATGATCGGCGACAGCATGCTGGTCATTTCTATTTCGTCGTGGTGAGCGCCTATAGCGTTGCAGACCTCGTGGTTTTCTTTGTACTTTTTAGCCAATTCCATACCCAGGATAGCATGTGGAAGGTCCGACTCCTCGGGCCACACTTTTCCGATATCATGGAGTAGACCGGCCCTCTTGGCTAGCTTCGTGTTCAATCCTAGCTCTGAGGCCATGGTAGCACAAAGCTTAGCTACCTCACGGGAGTGCTGAAGCAGGTTTTGGCCATAAGATGACCGGAAGCGCATGCGTCCTATCATTTTCACGAGTTCGGGGTGTAGGCCATGGATTCCTAAATCGATAACGGTACGCTCGCCGATTTCAACGATTTCATCGTCGATGTTTTTACGTGTTTTGGCTACCACTTCCTCTATACGGGCGGGGTGAATACGGCCATCCTGAACCAGACGGTGGAGAGAGAGCCGGGCGATCTCCCTTCTTACAGGGTCGAAGCCTGATATTACGATGGCCTCTGGGGTATCGTCGACGATAATCTCCACACCCGTGGCCGCTTCCAAGGCGCGGATATTGCGACCTTCTCTACCTATTATTTTTCCTTTGATGTCGTCGTTTTCGATATTAAATACCGAAACACAGTTTTCTATGGCATGCTCCGCGGCTGTGCGTTGAATGGTTTCGATCACGATTTTCTTGGCTTCCTTGGTGGCCGTCAGGCGTGCCTCTTCCATAGCACTTTTTACGTACGATCCGGCTCTGGTGTCGGCTTCGGCCTTTAAGGCATCTACAAGCTGTTCCCTGGCCTGATCGGCGGTAAGGTTAGCGATTTTTTCTAGCTGCGAAACCTGCTGTTGCAAAAGTTTTTCGGCCTCTTCTTTTTTCTTGCTAGCTACTTCTAACTGTTGGCTCAGGCCGTTTTTAAGCGATTCTAGCTCGTTTTCCCGCTTCTTATTTTGCTCAATCGTTTGGTTGAGGTTCTGTTCCCGTTGCTTGAGTTTTTGCTCATTCGACTGCAGGATATTCCTTTTTTTGTTGGCTTCTTCCTCAAACTCACCCTTCAATCGCAGGTACTTCTCTTTGGCTTCTAAGATGCGGTCTTTCTTAATATTGTCGGCGGCGGCTTCGGCATTTCGGATAATATCGGCGGCCTTATCGGTCGCTTCTTTCTCCAAGTGGTCAAAGGACTTCTTGAATATGTATTTACCCGCCATAATACCCACGCCGACGGCGATGATAACGGATAGTAATAGAATGAAAATAATTGAACTTGACATTTTAAATAGTGTTTACAAATAGTTGGGATAAACCGACTAGAAGCCTATTCATGTCGAGCTGAAGGAGCTATTGAACCAAGAAGAGAATTGTTTAGACTAAAAATATCTTAGCATTCGTGGATATTATATTACTACAAAATCAAATATTAACTTTCAATGGCGCTGGTAACTGTCTCTTCTATGCGCTCCATTCGTCCTTGAAAGGCCTCTGTAAGGCCGTCCATTTCTTCACGCATGCGCTGTAGGGCTACCAAGCATTCTATTGCCGTTAATCCAATTGCCTCGATATCATCATATCCGTTTTTCTTTGATTTATGCTGTTCTACACGTTCTATGAATACCTCGTAACCTTCACGATAATAGCGTTCTTGGTCCGCTGGGACACTCAATTTGAAGCCTTTATCCATGAATTTGATAAAAACAGAAACATCCGGATTTGAAATGCTGTTCTTTTTCATAAGGTATCTTCAAGCATTAATATGCACTTATCTATCTCTTCAATATATTGTTCAACCGTTGCTTTCAGTTCGGCCATGCCGGCTGTTGGTGTCAGTTTACTAGTGACAATTTTAGCGAAACTTTTAGACTTATTAAAGTCTTTTTCTAAACTACTGTATTTTTTCTTTAAATTTTTAGTTTCTTCTTGTAGTTTCTGATTTGATTTCTTTAGCTCTGCATTTTCACGTTGTAGCTCATGTACCGTCCAATCAAGGGTCTCTTTGATGTTGATTAAGATGGCCAGTTTCTTTTCAAATTCTGACAATTTCTGCTCCAGAATACGTGGATGATTGGGCTCCATAAGGTACATTTTTATTTTACATGGCGCTCAAAGGGTTCTCCAAATAAAACTCAAGATACATACGAAAAAATGCAGCTTAGCAATGGTTACTTTCTAATGGTGGCCTGTAGCTCTTTTTCAAAGGTAGTGATAAAACGTTGCATCGTCTTTTCTATTACCTTATCGGTCAGCGTTTGTTTTTCGTCTTGTAGTATAAAGCTCAAGGAATAGGATTTTTTACCCCCTAAGTTTTCTCCTTCATAAACGTCGAACACGTTCACCGATCTAAGCAACTGCTTTTCTGTTTTGCGTGCCAACTGATTTAACTGTTGGAAGGTAACTTGCTTGTCGACCACTACCGACAAGTCGCGCCGTACCTCTGGGAATTTGACTACCTCTTGGAAGGCGACCATGCCGTCGTATTGCTTAAACAGCAAGTCCCAGTCGAACTCCGCCATGAAAACGGGAACTTTTACATCTACCAATTTGTGGATGGCCGGTTTAAGCAACCCAAATGAAACGAGGGGCTTTTTGTTGAGCGTGTAAGTGAGACCATAGCTGAATATATTGGGGTCGGCGGGAGTTTGCTCCAATTGTTTCACTTTCATTACTGCCAATACCTGGCTTACCATACCCGAGAGGTCATGAAATACCACGTCTCTGGATTTTTCTATCCATGTTTCTTCCCCTGCATGGCCGGTAAGGAATAGGCTGAGTTGTTCTTTTTCAGAATATTTTTCTCCTTTCTGGAAATATATCTTCCCGAATTCAAAAAGTTTAAGGTCTTTTTGTCGACGGTTTACGTTATGCGCTATGACTTCCAAGCCCGAAAAGAGGAGGGTCTGACGCATTACCGACAGGTCCACGCTCAGGTAGTTTAGTATATTTACAGGCTCTCCAGGCATACTTTCGGCTATCGACGCCTGCCATTCGGGCTTAGTGAGCGAATTGTTGATAGTCTCTATATACCCCTTAGCAGCGAGTTGTTCGGCAATTCTAAGTTTAAGCTTTTCAGGATCGTTGGTGGGGAATTCCGAAATAAAGCTGGAGCTCAAGGCGTCGGAAAGTTCCACCTGGTCGAAGCCATATATCCGGAGAATCTCTTCGATGATATCGGCTTCCCTCTGAACGTCCACTCTATAAGGAGGTACTATAGCCGTAAAGCCAAGCTCTGTGGTATCGGCCACGGTAATGTCTAGTCCTTCTAGAATGTCCAAAATTGTTTGCTTTCCTAGTTCTTTGCCAATCAGGCGGTCTATATGCCGGTACAATACAGGAATCCGGAAGTCCATGATGGGATGGGGGTAAAGATCGGTAATTTCCGAAGATACTTCGCCACCCGCCACCTCTATCAGGAGCATAGCCGCCCTTTTTAGGGCAAAAATCGGCATGTTAGGGTCTGTTCCTCTTTCGAAACGGAAAGAAGAGTCTGTTTTTAAACTATGATTCTGGGCCGTCTTCCGCACCGAAATAGGGGAGAAATAAGCGGATTCCAGAAAGATATCGGTAGTGCTTTCGGTCACGCCCGACTCTAGTCCGCCAAATACCCCGGCTATGCACATAGGCTCCGATTGGTTGCAGATCATCAGGTCGGTGGCCGCTAGCTTACGTTCTTGCTCGTCGAGGGTCGTAAAACGGGTTCCTTCCGACAAGGTTTTTACGATGATCTCGTTGCCGGTCACCTTGGCCAGGTCGAAAGCGTGTAGGGGTTGGCCAAGTTCATGAAGAACAAAGTTGGTAACATCCACTACATTATTAATATTCCTTACCCCAATGGTCTGTAAGCGTTGGCGTAGCCATTCAGGTGATTCACCCACTTTCAGCCCTTTTATCGTCAGGCCAGCATAGCGCGGACAGGCCTCTTCGTTTTCTACACGGACGGCCACTGGGGCGTCGGTGCGTGCTATAGTGAAGTTTTCGATATTGGGAAGGGTCAAAGGCTTGTTTAAGGCCGCCTTCAGGTCTCGTGCCACTCCTAGGTGAGAGGCTGCGTCAGCACGGTTAGGAGTGAGTCCTATTTCTATCTGAAAATCGGAGCTAATACTCAAATAGGTAGAAGCAGGAGTGCCCACTTCTACTTCTTCGGGTAGTACCAGGATGCCGTCGTGCGACTGGCCCAAGCCGAGTTCATCTTCGGCACAAATCATCCCCTCGGATACTTCCCCACGAATTTTTGATTTTTTAATGACCAATGGCGTCTCACTGCCCGAAGGATAGAGTTCGGCGCCTATGGTGGCTACGAGTACTTTTTGTCCGGCAGCTACATTGGGAGCCCCACATACGATCGATAAGGGGGATCCTTGGCCCGTGTCGACGGTGGTAAGCTTCAGTCTATCGGCCTGTGGGTGTTTTACACATGTGAGCACCTGTCCGACGACTACATTCTTAAGTCCTCCTTTTATAGACTCTATCTCCTCGATGCCCTCCACTTCCAATCCTGCAGAAGTCAATATTTTACTTATTTCCTCTGGTGACTCTTTAAAATCAACGAACTCCTGTAACCACTTATATGAGATTTTCATGCATTTTTAATTCTAAATCATAGACATCCTGGGTGCTTGGATCTGACTCGAAAACAGACGCTACACGATGTCATTAATTATTTGGATAAACTTATTTTAGTGACACTTTATTCTTGCAAATTTAGCTATTCTGACCATAAACTGGTACTGACTCGCATCGATTGTTTTGCATAGATTCACCAACGGCAATGCGTTTGGCATTACTAGTGCATCGCTTCTTCGTATTGTTCCCCGGCAAAAATGGCCACTGGCAGGGTGTTCTCTTTTGGAGGAACGGGGCAGGCGAAGCTCTCCTGATAGGCACAATAAGGATTGTAGGCCTCATTGAAATCGATGGTGAGTACATTATTTTGTAGATTCGATAAGGGGTAATCGAGGTAGCGGCCACCACCGTAACTCTCCTTGCCACTGGTTTCATCTCTGAAGAGGATAGATAAGCTCCCTTCGTTTTTCAGTATCATCAGTTTTAATGGTTGGCCATTGATGGTGAAGTTAGCCATTCCAAAGCGTTCATAATTATCTTCAGTACCGTCGGTATAGCGCACCTTGAGGGTCCGATCATCGCCAGTATAAGGAACTACATTGGCTTTTACCCGGTATTCGGGATTGACCTTAAAGTAATGTAGGCCGTGAAAAGCCGCTTTGTCGGCGATAGGGGAGTCGTCGCCATCTCTAAAAAGTTCGTCTTTTTCAGCTCTTTTTTTCATTATCTGATCAACGTAGGCCTGGGGGTTGGTCGCTAAAAGTTCGTCCATAGAGTCGCCAGAGGTCCTTCCTGTAAAATTTTCAACGAAAAAATAGGCCAGTATGGCGAGCACCATGGCCACAGTGCTGTATCGGATCAGTTTATTCTTAAACATATTAATGGAATTATTCGCTATTTTTATGCAAACTTACATTTCAAATCTAGGTTTGAGAAGCAATAGAAAATTTATTTACATATTTGTTCTAATTTTGAGATCATACCGCCAAGGATTTGGGTTGTTGATTGAAAAATCTTTAAATTGTCCTGGCAAATTTTTAAAAACCAATACCTGATTCATCATATGTCCTACACAAAACGAGTACTCATTGCCGAAGACAGTTCAGTAATTCAAAACCTGGCAAGGAAGATTCTTGAATTCCAACACTACGAAATAACCTCCGTAAAAAATGGCGAGCAGGTGATTAAGCTGCTTGAAAAGGAAGATTTTGACATTATCCTTTTGGATATCAACATGCCGATTATGGATGGTATGGAATGTGCACGGACCATTCGTGGATTTTCTGATGCCAAAAAGGCCAAAACTCCTATAGTTGCTATTACCGGAAATGCAAAAAACTACTCAGAAGAAGACTTTAAAGAGGCTGGCTTCGACGACGCCCTAATGAAACCGCTTAACTTCGATCGTTTGGTAGAAGTGGTAGCACATCTGACAGAATAGGGAGGAGCAATTGCATGAAGATTACCTTATTAGGAACAGGCACTTCGCAGGGGATACCCGTTATCGCCTGCGAGTGCCCTGTATGTCAATCGGAGGACCCGCGCGATAAAAGGCTTCGCGTTTCGGTATGGATCGAACACCAAGGCAAGTCGCTGGTGATCGATACAGGCCCCGACTTCCGGACACAAATGCTGCGGGCAGGAGTGAAGCGGCTGGACGCTATCCTTTTTACACACCCCCACAAGGATCATACCGCTGGCCTCGACGACGCCCGCGCCTTTAACCACCTCCAGGGAATGGATATCCCTTTATACGGAAGGGATTGTGTTTTGGAGCAGATTAGGACGGAGTTCGCCTATGCTTTTTCTGAATATCGATATCCCGGCGTCCCGCAGTTTGAAATGCATCCTATCCAAAATCATCCCTTTGCTATCGGAGAGCTGACGATCACCCCGATCGATGTACTGCATCATAAACTTCCCGTTTTTGGATTTAGGATTGGTGACTTTACGTATATCACCGATGTTAACTACATTTCGGAGCAAGAACAACAGAAAATAAAGGGTACCAAAGTGCTGGTACTCGATACCTTACAAAAGCAACCTCATTTATCACATTTTACGCTAGCTCAGTCCTTGGCCTTGGTAGAGAAACTCTCCATCCCCCAGGTATATCTTACCCATATGAGCCATAAACTGGGAAAGCATGCCGAGGTGGAGCAAGAGCTCCCACCAAACGTTCGCTTGGGTTATGATGGGCTGGTTATAGCGCTTTAGCCCTTATTTTATAGGCCAAAGTGCTATACCGTTTCTTATTCCGGTCTCAATATATTTTTTATCAGCTTATCTCCCGTCTTACCCAACTGGGTGATACCCTGTTGTAGGAACTCTCCTGTGCGCTCAAACTCATTGGAAGGGCTTTGAGAAAAGTCGGAGCGTTGGTCGGGGTACATGAGCAGATAATTATATTTGCCGAAGTATTTGGCCAGGTAGCGAGGCACCTCCGCCAGTCCTGGGTGATAGCTCACGTTGCCTGGCCTAGCCGACATGATCACGAAGAAATCTTCCGCCTTAATCTCCCTAGAAAGAATCAGGAAGTCGTTCCAGTTGTCGAACTCGGTAAACTTGGCCTCCGGGCCCTTAAAGCCTTCATTGAGGCGTCGGAGCGCCTCCAGGGTACGGGAGGTTCCATAATAATGTAAGTCGCAGTTGAGCTGCTTGGCAATGGTGGTAATGCGCTCCATTAGGATAAAAAACGATGGCTCCAGATCGGCTTGGTCGGGGCATACCACCGTCATATTATGAATGGTGTTCAGGGGTTGAACGCCATGTATGAGGTATATGATCTGTGGGCATCGGTCTAGTAACCGTTGAGACTTGATCCCGGTAGCCGACAGGCCGTCGTATTTACTTTTATCTTGACCTATAATGACTTCATGGATTCTTTTTTCCTCGAGGGTGTGTTGAATTCCGGACACGAAATTGACATCGTAACGTATCAGGGTGTTCAGGATAACGTCTGTAGCGGCTGCAGTAGCCACCATTCTATCCTGGTAGGTCTTGAATCTACGTTCCTCGGCCTCTCGGTCGTCGGTGTCCGAACTTATTACCGACAATACGAATATATTCTGTTCAAGTTTTCGAGGCTGCATCAGCAATGCGAGCTCGGTCATGGGATCTATGGTTTCGGCCTTAGAGGCCGCTATCAGAATGTTGCGGGTGTCTTTATCGCTAGGCTCTTTTTTGCCAGCATCTTGCTCCTGAGCTAGCTTGGCCGCGGCCCTTGCGGTAGCTACTGACGAAACCGAACAGGTAATCAGGATCATGATCAAACATCCGTTTAAGACGTCTTCGTTGAGCAAGCGCATGGGCTCGCCCAGCTCATTCTGTCCTAATATGATATTATACCCCACCAGCACCGTTGCCAAGGTAGCGGCTGCCCTGGCCGAACTCAAGCCGAAGATCAGGGTACGTTCGTTGGCATTCATTTTGTAGATTTTCTGGGTAATATAGGCCGCCAGCCATTTCGAAAGTAAGGCGGCGGCTGTCATTACACCGGCCACCTTCAGGGAGTCCAGACTTTTAAATAGTACTTTTAGGTCCACCAGCATCCCTACGCCTATCAAAAAGAAGGGGATAAAAAGAGCGTTTCCGACGAAGTCGATACGGTTCATTAATGGGGAATGGTGCGGTATTAGTCTATTAAGTGCCAAACCCGCCAAAAAGGCCCCAATGATGGCCTCTATCCCGGCTAGTTCGGCTAAGAAGGCGCCTAGGAATACCATGGCCAATACAAAAATATATTGGGAAATGTTGTCGTCGAATCTCTTGAAAAACCATCGGGCGATAATGGGGAATATAAACCAGACAATTAGAGCGAAAATAACGACCGATATGCCCAGTCGCACCCAGAAGGCTTGGTTGATTTCGCCCTGACTCATTTTGGCAATCACCGCCAATACCAGCAGGGAGAGGATATCCGTAATAATGGTCCCTCCCACGGCGATGGTTGCCGACATGATCTTATGCACATTGAATCGGGCAGCTACTGGGTAGGCGATCAGGGTATGCGAGGCCAGCATACTGGCAAAAAGTATACTGGTCATCCAGCTATACTCTAACAGGTAACGTGCCGCAGGGGTAGCGACGATCATGGGTACCGCAAAGGTAAAGATTCCGAAGACCAGGCTCTTGGCGCTGTTCTTCTTGAACTCCTTCATGTCTATCTCTAAGGCGGCCAAAAACATGATATATATAAGGCCTACCGTCCCGAATAGGACGATGCTACTGTCGCGCCGCAGTAAGTTGGCCCCGTGCTCACCTATTACTACCCCCGCCAAAATCAATCCTATTACATAAGGGATTCTAAGCTTGTTGAGCAAAAGGGGCACGAAAAGGATTATAAACAGAACCAATGAGAATATCAGTACTGGATTGCTAAGAGGGAGTTGAAACATCCCCTCCGCATTTAGAAGCAAAGCCATACGTATTAATTTTTAGTCAGAGAATTGAGTGGGTTATTGTCTTTTAAGGGGGTTACTACTCCGGTCTTATCATTATAAAAAGCGCTGAGTACTACTACTTTTCCGTCCATGACCAATTGCTTCAGGAGAGGACTTTGAGACATAATCTGGGTGATCGAAATTTGAGCTTGGTTTTTGGCTACATGGTCCACAAAATCTTTATTGGCTGAGGAGCGATCGGCAAACTCCTGGGTGGTGGTCATGGCATTTTGAAGCTCCTTGGTGATATAAGGAAAGAGGCCCGTTTGCACGTTGTCGCAGGCTGCACCTATTATTTTACTATTATTATGAGCCAATATCATAATGACCTTAGTACCTGCATATTGAACCGCATATTCCATAACGGCCATTTGTTTGGGGTTGGTAAGGCAAGCGGGACTCGACACCTGCAAAAACATTTTTTCGTTAAGGTCAAATATATTTTCCAATGAGCTGGGAAGGTCTATATCTGTCAATATCAGAAAGGGCTTTCTCCTGAGTGCGGTGTCAGGAATAACTTCCTCCGATTTGCGTAAAAAATCGGTTTTTTGACTGAAACGTTCATTACCAAGCATCAGCGCCGTAAGTACATTACGGGGGTTAGACTGGTATACGGAATCCAATGTAGCCCTATATAACAGGTGGTCCCTGGTCTTCGCGTCCAACATGAGTGAGTCGGCTATATGGTTGGTTAGCGAATCCGATTCTACTAGTTCATCTTTTGTGTTTTGTGTGTCACAGGAAAACAGAACAGAAGAACTAAAGATGAGGATACATGCCCAATAAACTTTTTTTGCAGCTAACATTATGGTCGAATTCAATTTAGGTAGTCAATAATACGTTTCGTCGTCAAGATAGTGAAAATGCCCTTCCCCTTGATCATAAAGACCAAAAACTTTGATGTTACCATTTTTGTACCTTCTAATATGTCCAGGAAGAGCACTTTAGTTTGGTATTACAATCGTGCCCGATACCGACCCCATGGGTCTCAAAACAGCGCTACAATGGGAGGGAACGTAATTATAAAATCGTTGTTTTGCACGAATTCGACTAAATTGCTTCGAATTAATAGCCATAATCGGGCCTTTGAGTTTGCGAAGAACCATGAAAATGAATCAGAAACCAAAAAATAATGAGCAATGGGTCGTTGGAGCCATTGAAAAAATAGAGGCGGATTATCAAAGATCGGCCGATACCCATCTTATTACCCTAGAGCTGCCGGCTTTCGAAGGAATCGACATTTACTTCAAAGATGAATCTACGCATCCAACGGGCAGTCTCAAACACCGCCTCGCTCGGTCGCTTTTTTTATATGCCTTATGCAACGGTTGGATTAAGGAGAACACCCCTATTATTGAGGCCTCCAGTGGGTCTACTGCCGTTTCTGAAGCATATTTCGCCCGATTGTTGGGGCTTCCGTTTATAGCGGTTATGCCTGCTACCACCAGTACCGATAAGATTCAAGCCATCGAATTTTATGGAGGACGCTGTCATTTTGTAGACCACCCCTCTGAGGTTTATGCCGTATCGGGGCAGATCGCCAGCGATACCGGGGGGCATTTTATGGATCAGTTTACCTTTGCCGAGAGGGCTACCGACTGGCGGGGAAACAATAATATTGCGGAATCGATATTCTTGCAAATGCGCAGGGAGCCGCATCCCATTCCTAGCTGGATCGTCGTAGGGGCTGGCACAGGGGGAACCTCCGCGACCATAGGCCGTTATGTCCGTTATGAGCGCTATAGCAGTAAGCTCTGCGTGGTGGATCCCGAGAATTCGGTGTTCTATGACTACTGGAAGTCGGGCGATGCTGCTGCCTCTTGCCCCACCGCCTCACGGGTAGAGGGCATAGGACGCCCTCGGGTAGAGCCGTCCTTTATTCCCTCTATCGTCGATTATATGATCAATGTCCCAGACTGTAGCGGTTTTGCGGCCATGCGGGTGCTTTCCCGTAAGCTCAACCGTCGGGTTGGCGGCTCCACGGGTACCAATTTTTGTGGGGTGCTGGAACTAGCCGAAAATATGCGCAGGCAAGGAGAAACGGGTTCTATCGTTACCCTTATATGCGATTCGGGAGAGCGCTACCTCAATACCTATTATAACGACGAATGGCTACGAGAAAAAGGCCTGCTAGAGCGTGTAATGAGTGAGATGGACCTCCTAGAAGACAAATTAAATCATTGATTTCGCTTTTTATTCATTCGTACTACCTTGCATCAGAATTATTATTTTTTAAAAAAGTTGGCCCCTAAGTTGCATCAACAGTTGTCGGGCAAATATTTTATTGAGGCCTTTAGTCAGGAAAAAAATGAACTATTGGTCGTTTTTGGCGATGGTCCGGATGGCGATACACTGACCCACCCATTCTTCATTAAAGCGACCTTCCGGCCCGATTTTTCATGCCTTAGTTTCCCTGAAAAGTTTGACCGGGCTCGGAGGAATAGTGTCAACCTTTTCAACGAATTCAAAAACCAGCGGATCGAGCGGGTTCGGGTCTGCCTCAATGAGCGTGCCCTTCGTTTCGACTGCGACTCCGGCGCCGTGTTGGTATTCAAATTGTTTGGAAACCGATCCAATATCGTTGGATTCAGTAATCAAGGTAATGTTACCAGCCTTTTTAATAATAGACTCATAGCCGATCAGAATATACAACTAGGGGCTTTAGACCGCCCATTAGAACAAGATTATGAGGCATTTTTGCAGTCCGACAGGCAGCTTAAGTCCTTGTTTCCAACTTTTGGGAAGCTAGTGAATGCCGTTCTTAAAAAAAGGCTAGCAGGAATACCGGATCCATTACAACAGTGGCAGGTGGTGCAGAACCTATTGGCAGAGATGGAGCAGGGCCATTACTATATTTATGATGTGGATATGGTTCCCACCTTTTCGCTGATTGCCTTGCCTGAGGCTGGTGAAGGCGTTCACTATGACGATCCCTTGGAGGGCTTAAATCAATTTTATTATCGGCAAGTTCGACTCAATGGGATCGATAAGGAGAAAGGGGAGATTGTTCGGGTGATAAAAAAGCGGATCGTTCAAACTGAAAATTACCTTGAAAATACTTTTGAGAAGTTAGTTCGGCTGGAAGAAGGGGTCAAAAATGAGGAGATTGGTCATATCCTCATGGCCAATTTACACCAAATTCCGCCCAGGACGGAGCAGGTGGAGTTGTATGATTTTTACCGGGATCAACCCATCAAAATTAAACTAAAGAAAGACTGGAGTCCACAGAAAAATGCGGAAGGATATTACCGTAAGTCCAAAAATGAGAAAATAGAACTCGATCGACTGAACGACAGTATCATGCATCGGCAAGGCGAGTTGGAGAAGCTTCAACGTCAGCTTGAGGAGATCAATGAAATCGATATGCTCCGAGCGCTTCGAACCTATATCAAGAATGAACAATTATTGACTGGAAAGGTCCATACTGCCGATGAGGTGGAGCTCTTTAAAAAGGTGGAGTTTATGGGCTTTACCATATTGATAGGAAGGAATGCGAAGAATAATGATCTGCTTACCAAACAATACGCTTTTAAGGAAGATTTGTGGCTCCATGCCCGCGATGTGTCGGGTAGCCATGTGGTGATTAAGTATCAGCCTGGTAAAAACTTCCCCGAACCGGTTATAGAACGTGCGGCCGAAATAGCGGCCTATCATTCTAAACGAAAATCGGACAGCTTATGTCCGGTTATAGTGACGCCAAAGAAATATGTACGTAAACCTAAGGGAATGCCCGATGGAGCCGTGGTATTGGATAAGGAAAAGGTAGTGTTGGTGGTACCTAAGCCTTAGTGCTGCTCAGACGATGGACGGTTGACTCATGGTAAGTTTTCATGTTTTCTTAGGGTTATTTTCTTATTAGAAAAAAGCCCCCTCGTTTGTCTGGTTAAGCCTTTGAATTGTTTGTCGATATCACGAACTTCGTGTAATTTTGAGAGAATTGGAATAGTAAGTGCAGAATGCTTGAAAATCGTCGCTTTGTCATCATTGGATTTTTTGCTTTAGTAGGTATTCTTTACCTCCTTCGCTTGTTTTACCTACAGGTCTTGGACGAGAGTTATTCCATTGAATCATCTAGTAATTCCATAAAAAGAGTCATAGAAATACCGTTTCGTGGTCAGATATACGACCGGAACGGTAAGTTAATCGTATACAACACCCCTGTGTACGATCTGGTAGTGACCCCTTATAAGGCTAAGGTGTCGGATACCCTACGTTTTTGCCAGGTGTTGGGTTTAGAACGCTCCGAATTCGATAGCCTTATGAATGCTGCTAGCGCCTATAGCCGAAGGAAACCTTCCCTTTTCCTAAGGCAGCTCTCTAAGGAGGATTTTGCTTCTATCCAGGACATCATGGTCGACTATTCGGGCTTCGCCTTCGTGAAGAGTTCCTTACGAACCTATACTACCCCAACTTTGGCCAATACCCTCGGATATGTAAGTGAGATCACCGGCAGGCAACTGGAGAAACAAGAGGTGAAATATTACCGACAAGGAGACTATATCGGCCAGAATGGCATCGAGAAAGTCTATGAGAAAGAATTGCGGGGCCGGCGGGGTATTAAGTTTGTCATGCAAAATGTGAGTGGAGTGTATAAGGGGCCCTGGAAAGGGGGGATTCTGGATACGATGGCCGTGGCCGGCGATAACCTCCATACTGGGCTCGACCTGGACCTTCAGCAATATGCCGACAGCCTGATGGTGAACAAGGTAGGGTCGGTTGTGGCCATTGAGCCCAAGACCGGACAGATCCTGACCATGGTAAGTGCGCCCTCTTACGATCCTAATCTATTGGCTAGTCGTTACTTTTCTAAAAATTTTGCCGCTTTAGCGAGGAATCCCTACAAGCCCTTGTTTAACAGGGCGGTAATGGCTAGCTACAGGCCAGGTTCCACTTTTAAGTTGATCCAAGCCCTGGTAGGGCTACAGGAGGGGGTGATTACGCCTAGCAGTGGTTTTTCGCATGCCGGATCACCCATCAAATGCCATAATCACCCATTTACTGGGACGGTAGCCATGGGAGTAGCGCATTCCTGTAACCCTTATTTTTACAATGTCTTTAGGCGCATTGTTTATAATAATGACATTAAAAATACTTACAAAGCTTCGGCAGTAGGACTGGACAGGTGGTATGGCTATGTGAGCAAGTTTGGCATTGGACAACGACTTGGCGTTGATATTACAGGTGAGTACAGGGGTAACCTGCCTAACAAGGATTACTATGATAAGATAATAGGAGAGGGGCGCTGGAAGTTTTCGAATATATACTCTTTGAGTATTGGAGAAGGGGAACTTCTGATAACCCCCATCAAAATGGCCAATGTGGCCGCTATTATTGCAAATAGAGGATATTTTTATACCCCGCATGTGGTAGCAAGTGTTGGTGATAACCATACCATTGATACTACCTTCACCATTCGGCGGGAAACCGGTATAGCGGCACGGCATTTTGAGCCGGTTATACAAGGGATGATTGGTGCGGTGGAGTCGGGAACGGCACGTCGCTCCAGAGTGGAAGGGATTACCATAGGCGGGAAGACGGGAACTTCCCAAAACCGGGTGGGGGACGATCATTCCATATTTATTGCCTTCGCTCCGGTAGACGACCCCAAAATTGCCATTGCCGTATTCGTCGAAAATGCGGGCTCGGGTGGCGCGGCTGCCGCCCCCATTGCCAATTTGGTGATTGAAAAATATTTGAGAGGGACCATCACCAATAAAGCGCTAGAGACGAGCATGCTCAATGCTAACTTTATAAAAAAGGTGATACTGCCGGGAGTTAAGAAGCCTGTAGCGAAAAAGCCAGTAGCGACGGACTCCCTCAAGAAGCAAACTCCTTAACGCATTTTTGTACTAAAATAGAAATCTGAAAGCATATGGCTGAAAGTAAGCCGATTACCAAAAATGTAGACTGGGTGGTATTACTCATTTATATTGCTTGCCTGTTTATAGGCTGGATTAATATATATGCGGCCGTGTATAATCCAGAGACCCAGACGAGTATGTTCGACTTGTCCAATAATGCTGGGAAACAGCTGATGTGGATCGGTACGGCAGCCCTGCTTATTATCTGTATCTTGGTGATCGATTATAAGTTTTATGAAACCTTTTCTTTTATCATATATGCCATTATCATTTTTCTGTTGGTGGTGGTACTGTTTGCAGGGTCTAATATCAATGGTTCGCGTTCATGGATTAAGATAGGGGCCTTTTCCTTGCAACCGGCGGAGTTTTCTAAATTTGCAATTAGCCTGGCCATTGCCAAATACTTAAGTGATCCGGCTATTAGCCTCTCCCGACGTATCAAGGATTACTATCCTATTCTAGGGATCATTGGCCTACCCGCCCTGCTTATTTTGCTATCCAATGAAACGGGCTCCATGCTTGTCTTTGCCTCCTTCGCCATTGTGCTGTATCGGGAAGGAATGCCGGGGATCATTCCGGCTATTGGCATCGTACTCGCTGCCTTATTAATACTTACCTTACTATTTGCCAAATGGTATATTGTTGGGGTCATCACGTTAATTGCCCTAGGGGTGATCTGGATGATGCCAACGCTGTCGCGACGGAATGGGGGGCTTATGGCTACGCTCCTGGTGGGGGGACTGATGATCGGCTTCGTGTTTGGGGTAGATTTCTTTATGAACAACGTATTACAGAAGCACCAACGCGGCCGTATTATGGTCTTGCTCGACCCTGATTCCGACCCTCGTGGCGACGGATGGAATGTTATTCAATCGAAAATTGCGATAGGATCGGGGGGGCTTCAAGGCAAGGGTTTCCTAGAGGGGACTCAGACTAAGTTCGATTTCGTTCCCGAGCAAAGCACCGATTTTATCTTTTGTACCGTTGGCGAAGAGCATGGCTTCATAGGAACGCTCATCGTCGTATCGCTGTTTGTGGCCCTAATTTGCCGATTGGTGGTGCTGGCCGAAAGGCAGCGAAGTCGCTTTGCCCGAGTGTATGGTTACTGTGTCGCAGGTATTATTTTCTTTCACTTTATGATCAATGTCGGGATGACCATCGGCCTTATGCCGGTTATTGGGATTCCCTTGCCATTTTTTAGTTATGGAGGCTCCTCCTTATGGTCTTTCTCCATACTGCTGTTCGTATTTCTGAAAATAGATGCCCAGCGACCGTTTACATTGTCAAGGGGCTAGGGCTTGTGGGCCGAAATTATTTTTCAGCCCACAAGCTTTTAGGCAATTTTGCTAGCAGCTAGCAGGAGCAATATCCATCCTGCTATTAGTAATAGCCCTCCAATGGGAGCAATGGCGCCAAACTTGGTGATGCCCGTAAAGCATATGGCGTATAGGGATCCTGAGAATATGACCACTCCGATCATAAAAGCATTTCCTGACCAGCCTAATAATTTGGCGGCATCTGGGCCCGATCGCTGTAATAGCAGACCTATGAGTACTAATGCAATAGCATGATAAAATTGATACTTAACGGCTGTCTCAAAAGTTTCTGATCGGCCTGAGGCTTCTAGCATGGCTTTTAGTGCATGGGCGCCGAAGGCTCCTAAGGCTACGGCCAATGCCCCGACCAGGCCTCCAGCCTGAATGAAAAATTTCATAAATGGGAAGTACGGTTAATAGTTTTTTTAGCCAATTTATGTTTTGCAATGGATATTAGGGATGATTATTCAATCTTTGTGGTCAATATATCCTTAGCTTGGCTAGCTTGGTGGTAAAGTTAATAGCCAGATCAAAAGCTTCCTAATGGTTGTATTGGGTTTTTAAGGTTAATCGTTATTTCAACGACAAAAAATGACTATAGAAAGATTTAAACAGCTTTGGACGCATCGCTATCATAAATATCTGCATATATCAAAGGCCTATCTTCATGGTTACCAATCGGTATTTAAATTTTGGTTACTACAAAAAAGGTTGCCCAAAGGGCGTCCCTTGGTGGCTATTGTCCGGACCGAGCACTTCGGTGATATCGTGGCGGCGGAGCCTATCAGCCGGCTGGTGCGCCAGCGATATCCCCATGCCTATGTGGTGTGGTTTGTCAAACCGGTATTCAGGGAGCTCGTTGAAGTGAATGCACAGGTAGATGCCGTTTTTGAGGAATTCTGTGTGACGCAAAGGAAGGTTATACTAGGCTCATCGGTTTTTGATCGGGTATTTGAACTACAGTTCAAAAACAATAATGAATGCAGTAAGTGTCAGGTGTTTCGAGATAATCCCGTAGCCTTAGCACGCAACATTCACGTGGGCAATTACTTCGAATATGGCAACTTACTCCAAGTGTTTGCTCAGTGTGGTGGTTTGCTTGAACGGAATGAAAGCTTCCCTATCGACGATCAGCCCCGGCTGGCCCTACAGCCTCGCCATTGGCAAAAGAGGGATTCATTGGGGCTACCCCAACAATATATGGTGGTGCATTGCCAGTCGAACTATGCCCCTAAGGATTGGCCGGCAGAGCGCTGGAACGAATTACTAGCATGGTTATTGAGTCATTATGACATTACCATCATAGAAATTGGCCTTAGGAGTAACCTCACTGTAACTTCCGATCGTTATATCAATTTAGCCGGGCAGCTGTCGATTTTGGAGACCGCCGCAGTGATCGAAAAGGCCATTTATTTTATAGGGCTCGACAGTGGGCCTTCGCACTTAGCCAATGCGCTGGGGGTACCTGGGCTCCTACTGATGGGGGCTTTGAACAATTTTGGGGACTATAACCCCTATTCAGGGGGCTATGGGGACCAGTCTAACGCTACTTTTATAAAAGAGTTAGGGCAACCCTGTTCCGCTATGAGTTTCGATTTCGTTAGAGAAAGCGTAAGGCCTGTCTTGGATAGCGCCTTATTGGTGGGGCGATAGGGTTTCATAGAAGGACCGTGTTAGAATGCCACCGGGCAATAGCGGCTCAGATGCTGCCACTGCCCGGTAGGTTTTAGGCTCGGCTACCAAATATGGCACTGCCCACCCGCACTAAGGTGCTTCCATGTGCTACGGCAATGGGATAGTCACCGCTCATTCCCATCGAAAGCTCCTGCATACTCAGGTTGGATGGAAGGTTGGGTAATTGGGCGATGACCTCAAATAAGTCCTTGAGGGATTGGAATTCTTGGGCTATTTTTTCCTTATCGTCCGTATGCGAAGCCATGCCCATGAGGCCTATCACCCGAATATGGCTTAGGTTAGCGAAGGACTCGGAAAGGATAAGTTCATGAGCCTCTTGGGGAGACAAGCCGAATTTTGTATCCTCGTCGGCAATATAAATTTGCAAGAGGCAGTCTATTACCCGTTGGTTTTTTCGGGCCTCCTTGTCTATTTCCTTCAGGAGTTTGAAGCTGTCGACACCATGGATTAGGCTTACAAAAGGGGCAATATATTTTACCTTATTGGATTGAAGGTGTCCAATCATATGCCATTCGATATCCTTGGGTAGGCTTTCGTATTTGCTGCATAGCTCTTGGACCTTATTTTCTCCGAATCTCTTGAATCCGGCCTCGTAAGCTGTTAACAGGTCTTGGAGCGGTTTTGTCTTAGTTACGGCTATTAATTTAGTATTTCCCCCCAATTCTGAGCATATTTGAGCTATATTTTTGGCAATGTCTGGCATTAAAATTATGGTATTTATATGATAAATAGATTATTATAGTTGTAATTTTACTCATTAATTGCATTTTTAATGCATGCGATTTTTCAAATTAAATAAAACCTCGTTCTTTTACCAGTATAAATTTTTAAATAATCGTTTTTATGGACTATAATCAGGAACAAAAGCAAGATCGAAAAACCCTTTTATGGGCGGCACTGGCGGTTTTGTTGATCCTTAATTTGGTACTCGTGTACTTTATATATCACGAGAAGCGAGAAAATAAGGTAAAAGATGAAATCATCACTGCCAAAACGGAGGAAGTGCTTTTGGTGAAAACCAAGCTGGATTCTATCTCTGTGGAGCTAGATCGACGAATTGCCGAAATTCAGCAGTTGGGAGGAAGTGTAGACTCTCTGATGGTACTGAAAGGGCAGCTGGAACGTGATAAAAAGGAAATCAAGAATTTGGCTAATTTCTCAGCATCGAGTTATGATAAAAAAATTAAGTCTTATGAGTCAGTTTTAAGGGAGAAGGATTTGCAGATCAGTCAGCTGAAAGAGCAGTTGGGCGTTGTGACGTCGGAGAATGCAGAGCTCACCGAAAAGCTGACCGGTTTAGAATCTAGCCAACAGCAACTAGCCGATTCGATTACCAGTTATTCGGTACAAAATAGGGAGTTGCGGGAGAAGGTGAATATCGCCTCGGCACTCAGGGCCGAAAATATCTCCATCAATGCGCTGTCGTCGAAAGGCAAGGAGAGAGATGGAGGCAAATACAAGTCCAAGCGTATCGACAAGCTGAAGGTGAGTTTTAATTTATCTAAAAATGCAGTAGCTAAGCAGAATCAGAAAGATGTGTTTTTGAGGATTCTAGATCCCGATGGGGCTGTTTTGTCCGATATGGCCACCGGATCGGGTGCCTTTAAGTATGGCGGCCAGGAGGTTATATACAGCTCCAAGGAAACAGTATTGTTCAATAATACAGGCCAGAATGTCGATATCTACTATGGGCGTGGGGGGATTCCCATGAAGTCGGGTAAATATGTGATCGAGATTTATAGCGAAGGCTTTAAAATAGGAGAGGCCGATTTTCAGGTGAAATAACTTGACGGTCAAGGAAATATGCAATAGGGCTTGGAAATCATTTTTCTAAGCCCTATTTTTGTACCCTCGTTTCCAATTCTCTTGGAAGTGAGCTATAAGTAATTTTAACAAATAATCAATTACCGTATGTCTAAGCATTATGAAACGGTGTTCATTCTAACTCCCATCTTGTCTGAGGCCCAGGCAAGGGACGCCGTTGAAAAATTCAGTACGATTATCACTCAGAATGGTGGTACAATGGTACATGAAGAAAACTGGGGATTGCGCAAGCTGGCCTACCCTATTCAAAAGAAAAATTCAGGTTTCTATCAGGTTTTCGAATATTCTGCTCCAGAAGGTGGAGTAGTGGATGTTCTTGAGACTGAATTCCGTCGTGATGAACGTGTATTGCGTTTCTTAACCATTGCCTTGGATAAGCATGCATTGGCTTATAATGATAAAAAGCGCAAGGGTCTTGTTGGTAAGAAGAAAGAAGTAGCAACCGAAACTAAAGAAGCCTAAGTTATGTCACTAGTTAACGAACCGGTTGAAAAGAATATCAACCGCAAAAAATATTGCCGTTTCAAGAAATCTGGTATCAAATATATTGATTACAAAAACCCTGATTTCTTGTTGAAATTGGTGAATGAGCAAGGAAAGATCCTTCCACGTCGCCTTACCGGTACCAGCTTGAAATATCAGCGCAAAGTATCCCAAGCAATTAAAAGAGCACGTCATTTGGCTTTAATGCCATTCGTTGCTGATCAATTGAAATAATTAGAAAGAGCACGAAAATGGAAATCATATTATTGACAGATATCGCCGGAGTGGGTTATAAAAACGATATCGTTTCTGTGAAAGCAGGATACGGTCGTAACTACCTGATCCCGCAGGGTTTTGCATTGTTGGCCAATGCGTCGAACCGTAAAATTGTGGCTGAAAACGTTCGCCAAGCGTCTCACAAAGCCGAAAAATTGAAGAAAGATGCAGAAGATATCGCTGCAGCTATCGGAGAAATGGTTATTGAGATTCGTACCGTAGTAGGAGAAAGCGGCCGTATTTTTGGTCGTGTTACCAATACACAGGTAGCCGATATTCTTAAATCTAAAGGTTTTGACATCGACCGTAAGAAAATTACTGTCGACGATGTTAAATCGATAGGTAGCTATACCGCCATTGTAGATCTTCATAAAGAAGTGAAACATACTTTGGCTGTTAACGTAATGGCCGCTGAAGACAATCAGTAAGCCTATTAGGATAGCATAAAAAAAAGACGTCTTTTTAGACGTCTTTTTTTTATACTTAAATTTCTCCTTACAAGGCAGGAATACGAAGCACCTGGCCAGGATAAATCTTGTCGGGGTGTTGCAGCATTGGCTTGTTCGCTTCGAAAATAACGGGGTATTTCATTGCATCGCCATACACTGTTTTCGCGATTTTAGAAAGCGTATCACCCTTCTCCACTGTATGATAAGTAGCCTCAGGAGCCGGAGTAGCGACGGTCAACAAGTTGTTTACCACTTGTACGCCTTCTACATTACCTACTGCCAACGAGATTTTCTCAGAATCTTCCTGAGCCGCTACTTCACCTTCTAAAGTGACCGTGTCGCCGGTTGTCTTGACTGTAAGGGCATTATAGGGCAATCCTAGGGATTTTACATGTGCAAGTAGTGCACTGGCACGTAGCGGTTCGGTAGCCGGAGTAGGGGTCTCTTCTTCCTTTTTGAAAACTTTGTCTCCTACGCCCTTTAAAAATGATAATAAGCCCATGTTTTAGTTGTGTGGTTTAATTGATTAATAATAGTATTGATCGATCCAAAAGTATACTTTTTTTCGAGCTTTCCTATGAACAGACGGTGAATTATCACCTCCGTCACCACTTTTTTAATACAATTTTGAACCTTTAATCCATTTCGCAGTTCCGAAACTTTATAAATTGGCCTTTTTTTCGGCTTTTTAGAACTGTTACCTGGTTTGGATTAGTACTTTTGCTGCTTAGACGCATCCAACCCCCTAACCCTATCTTCGCATGAACAGAAAATCAGCAGTGAGTCTTTTGAAATCAGAACAGTTTGACCTGTGCATTATAGGGGGAGGGGCCAGTGGTACTGGATGTGCGTTGGATGCCGCTTTGCGAGGTTACAAAGTAGCCTTAATCGATCAGGAGGACTTTGCCGGTCAGACTTCTTCCCGCTCCACCAAGCTCATTCATGGCGGGGTGCGTTATTTGGATCAGGCCTTCAAAAAGTTGGACCTGGGGCAGCTAAAACAAGTGCGTCATGGACTTCAGGAGCGGCATATTGTCTTAAGTAATGCGCCGCATTTGGCCCGTCCACTTCCCTTGCTCACTCCGGTAAATTCCTGGTTGGAGGGCCTGTACTTTACTATAGGCTTGCGGCTCTATGACCAGTTTGCCGTAAATGATAGCCTGCCAAAGAGCAAGTGGTTGAATAAAAAAGAGGTACTCCAAAAGATGCCTACATTAAACAAAAGAAAACTACATAGTGCGGTGCAGTATTATGATGGCCAGCTCGACGATGCACGGTATTGCCTCGCCCTGGCCCAGTCGGCGGCGGACGCTGGAGCTGTAGCGGCCAATTATGTGCAGGTGCAGGCCTTTCAGAAAGATCTGGACGGGAAGCTTCAACAGGTCGTAGCCCGGGACATGCTTACTGAGGAGGATATCGTAATCCATGCCGCAAAAGTTATAAACTGCACGGGTCCCTTTGCCGATTCGATACGCCAGATGGCCAATCCATCCTTAGCAAAGCGGCTAAGGCCTAGCAAAGGCGTTCATATATCCCTGCCCGCAGCGGTTTTGAATAGTTCCTGTGCGATGCTTATACCCAAGACCAGCGATGGGAGAGTGGTTTTTGCCATTCCCTTTGAAGGCGTAACCATGCTAGGTACCACCGATACGGAGTATACCCATTTGGACCAAGAGCCACTATTGACGGAATCGGAAAAGAAGTATTTGGCTGATACATTGAGTCCATATCTGGAAAAACCCGTATCCTTAGCCGATATACAGGCAGGATTTGGGGGCTTGCGCCCATTACTATCGGCCCAAGAAGCGAAGTCGACCAAAACCCTGGTCAGGGATCATGAGGTGGAGGTGGATTCCGACTCGGGTTTGGTCAGTCTTTTGGGTGGGAAATGGACCACTTACCGACTGATGGCCAAGGACGCGATCGACGAGGTGGACCGACAACTAGGGCATCCCAGAGCCTGTACTACAGAACGCCATATCTTGAAAGGTGGCAACGGCTATTCTTACGAAATATGGGAGGATATTTCCACGAATTATGGACTGGAGCCTTCTGTAGCACAACATTTGGCACAGAAATATGGGATGCTCGGCCCGGAGGTAGCTCAACTCGCTGTGAGCCGCCCCGAGTGGAAAGAAAGGATTCATCCAGAATATCCCTTTATATTAGCAGAAATTCCTTACTGTGTTCGTCATGAAATGGTGGTCAACATCCGGGATTATCTGGCACGCAGGACCAGGCTGGAACTCCTCGATTGGAATGCTTGCCTGCAAGTTGCTTCCCAGGTAGGCCAGCTGATAGGCGAGGAATTGGACTGGAGCCCCGCCCTGCTCACTCGAAACGTCGATTCGTATCGTGAGCTGATAAAAGGTTTTATAAAGGAAGCTGGATTGGCAGGGCCATCCGAAATTTAGAAATTACGGCATATAATGATTTATATTGAGGATATGGGGTGTATCTCTCCCAACCATGTTGACGGAGAGTCCTTCGAAAATGCTATTCCCAACTTACAGGTGGGGGGACGATTTATAGCCCAGGAGCCTGCCTATACTGGGCTTATCCCTTCGGGGCAGTTGCGCCGCATGGGCAAGTCGGTGCGTATGGGTGTGGGAATGGGCCTTACTTTGCAACAGCGTAATGAGCCCGTAGAAGCGGTGATATTGGCTACCGCCAATGGTGGACTCGACGATTGTCTGAAGTTTCTCAATCAGATCGTCGAGTACAAAGAGGGGACGCTAACGCCTACCAATTTTGTACAGAGCACCCCCAATGCGGTAGCGGGTAACCTGGCCCTGATTACTCAAACTACCGGCTATAATATTACCCACGTCCACGAAGGGATCGCCTTCGAGAATGCCATACTAGATGCCCTCATGCGATTCGACGCAGGGGACAATAGCCGGTTGCTATTAGGGGCCGTCGATGAGATATCGGATTATAATTATAATATAGATCTGCTCAGAGGTGGCTTCAAGACGGAAGCAGTATCGGCAGAGGATATGCTGGAGAGCGGTACTCCAGGTACGGTAGCGGGTGAGGGCACTGCCTGGTTCGTACTAGCCGCCGAGGCTACAGAGCGCGCTAAGGCGGCTATTATGGATGTAGAGGCGACCTGCTACTTGCCTGAAGCCGATTTGCTAGCGTGGGTAGACGCATTTCTTCAAAAAAACAACCTGTTGCCCACCCAGATCGATGCCCTCGTGTTTGGTAATAATGGCGATATAAGAACCGATGGACTGTATACCAAAGTATATGAGCAACGCTTCCCTCAGCTCCCTTTGTATGTGTATAAAAACAGGGTAGGGGAGTATCCTACCTCGTCGTCCTATGCCTGCTGGCTAGCCACGCAGCTGTTGATAGGCTGCAAGCTTCCTACCCCTTGGCTGAATAGGGGCCGTGCCGCCGAAGCGTCGCCTAAGTATGTATTGGTGTACAACCATTATCTGGGATGTCAACATGGGTTACAACTACTGCAATCGGTCTGAGGGCTTAGGGCTATTGGAGGGGTCGGGCATCCTTTCTTTGATGCGGATAACCTTGGCCAAGGTGGCTAAAATGGTGTCATGTTTTTTGACGAAGGGGTTGGATTGATCCCAAACGTAGCCAGCCAAAACCGAACATATTTGTTGTTTAAAGCCCTGGTCAATTTCTTTAGCAAAAACGATGGTCTGGAAGTCTCCGTTATACCAACCCGTCACGTAGCTTCTAAAAACATCGATACCATCCTGAATCACCTCTTCGTAGTCCTTTTGCCAGTCGACGTTTTCTCCTTGCAGCTGGCGGTGGGTGAGCTTAGCGGCTCTAAGACCCGATGAGGTAGCGAAGGTAACTCCCGATGAGAAGATGGGATCCAAGAACTCCGTACTATTGCCAGCTAACACGAAGCCAGGCCCCCACATACGCGTTACCCCTACCGAATAGCCTAGAATAGCCTTGGGTTCAAATACCATATCGACATCGGAAAAACGCCCTTGAAGGTCGGGGAAGTTACGAATAATGGACCAATACCCGGTTCCTTGATCGGCTGACAGGGAACGGATGTACTCCTGTTCACTCACAATGCCTACCGAGGTGGTGCCGTCGGAGAAAGGAATGGCCCATAGCCAGGCTTCATTGTCGTTAAATGCATGAACGAAAATATTTTGGCTCTCGGCCGTAGACCTGTGGGGGTCTTGTAGATGTGAAAATATAGCTCCCCTGGGCACAAAAGACGAAGGGCGACTCAGGTTGAATAGGCGGGGAAGTACCCTTCCATAGCCACTGGCATCGATCACAAACTGGGCCTCCAAGTCAATAAGTTGGTTGTCGGGGTTGCGGTATTGGATGTGCTGCCTTTTTTCGCTGCAGCTAACGGTCTCCACGGAGCAGTTGAACAACAGTTGTACACCCTTTCTTTCCGTTTCTAGGGCCAGGGCCAGGTCGAAGTCGGCCCTTTTTACCTGCCAGGTCCAGCTCCAGCCATTGGTATATTGTTCAGTAAAATAAAACTCGCAACGCTGAGATCCCCGCATAAAGGCGGCCCCAGTTTTTTTTTGAAAATCGAGTTTTTTTATGGCTTCTAACAATCCAGCTTCTTGTAGATGCTCCATGCAACAGGGAAGTAAGCTCTCCCCAATTTGAAATCGCGGAAATGTTTCCTTTTCTAAAATAGTGACCCTGTAGCCTTTGCCGGCCAAATAGGAAGCCGCTACCGTACCGGCGGGTCCTGCCCCTATGACTAGAACATCTATTTCTTGCATGATTAAGCTTGTTTTACTTGATCAATGAGTTTTTCCTTATTTATAAATGAAAAGCAAGTGACGAAGGCGCTTGCCGTGACACCCAATATCCCGTGCATAGATATATTTTGACCTGTCAGGTGCAGATTAGGAATTTTTGTCCTGGTGTTAATCTGCGTTCGACTGGGGTTAAGGGCACTTTTGCGGATCCCATATAGGCTGCCATCCTTGTTGCCAAGGTAGTCCCTAAAGGTAAGAGGGGTGGCACTATGAATCGATTTTATCTTACTCCTAATACCAGGGAAAACGGTTTCCAAATGTCGAAGCACCCGTTCTTCTTTTTCAATTTTAAACTCTTGATAGCCTGCTCCCCGCTCTCCCGATTCGGCCACAGTCCTAAAGGACTCCTGCCATCTGCTGGTTTCCTCGGTTTTCATATAGGTCATTACCGTCATGGAATCGGCGTATTCAGGATCCTTTCGCGACATAGGTGTGCATATGAAATAACTCTCAGGCCAAAGGTCCTGCTGAGGCTCAGTGGCTTGCCATACATCGTCCTGATGATGCTGATAAATATTATAATTGAGGTACGGAAAGGAGCGTTTCTCAAAGGCTATATGTACTAAAAAGGTAGAAATGCTATTTTCCAAATTGCGGATGCGGTTTTTGTACATCTTCAGGAAGCGTTCTTCGCCAAAAATGTCGATGGTGTTGGAAGGGTGAACGTTAGAGATGAAGTTCTTTCCCCTTACTTCCTGTCCATCTTTGAGCTTGACGGCCCTAATACATCCATTGCTATGGTAAGAAGCACCAACAGCCTCCTTCCGCTTACAAATCACGCCCCCCATTTCCCTTATACGTCTACTGAGTAAGATGGCAATTTGGGAGCCTCCATCTATTAATTTGTAGGCGCCACAGAGGTAGCTGTTCATAATGAGGGCATGCACATAAAAGGGGGTGGTGTCCCTATAGCCAGCATACAACAGGTTGGAGCCCGCCAATACATTGCGGAGGCGTGGGTTTTCGGTCAGGCCCGCAATATAGTCGTGGGCATTTAGCTGGAGTAGCTCTTCGTTGAACTGATAGTTGGCGCCATCGGCCCTCAGGTTATACAAAGGAAAATGCAGACAAACCTCTTTGATCTTCTCACAGTACTTGGTAATGGCCTCCTTTTCCTGAGGAAAATAGCCTATAAGCTTTTCCTGGAATCGATCATGTCCTTGGGCATATTCATAGGTACTTCCATCGGCAAACCGTATCACGTCAAATTTTTCTTGATCGAGTCGGTGCAGCTTTAATTCGTCTAGGATATTGAAATATTTGAAAAACTGGTATAGGTTTTCCCCAGGATCCATGCTTCCAATATAATGCACCCCAGTGTCAAAGATAGACTTGTCGCGGCTGTATACCTGCAGGTTCCCGCCTATTTGATGGTTCTTTTCTAACACGATTACAGACTTCCCCTCTTTGGCGAGTAGGTAAGCGCAGCCTAACCCTCCCAAGCCACTCCCCACTATGACGAAGTCATACTCTTTTGATAAAGATTCTTCCATATTTTTCAAGGCAAAAAGCCTTTCCCGAATTCTGTGATTAGGTTCTCAATATAACGGATTGATACATACTACCCTATATTTAGCTCAAAATAGTTAGTAACTGGTACGTTTCAATACGAAAAGTACATTGGAAGTAGTCTTGGAATGGGCTTCCATACTGGCTGCCATACCATGGCTACTGGCAAAGTCCTTAATGACTTGAGAATGGAAAAAATGGAATTCGTCACTTTTTTTGTTAAATCCAAATAATCCCGTCGAGAGCTGTTCCGTACGGCTGGTGTTTTTGTGCCGATCGGCCTGGTCGGTGATACCATCTCTGATGATGAGCAGGCCATCGAGGCTGAGGGCCTGGTGGCAACGCTCCAAAAGAATCCGTTGCTTATCGGCCGATAGGTAGTGAAGGACATCATTCAAAAAAATGACATCGCGTTGTCCCAAGTCGAAATGCATGATATCGGCTTCGGCAAATTGCAACTGGTCCGTCTTGTTATAAGCATTCAGAGCGGTACTGATCTTCCCGGCGTCGTAGTCCAGGCCCAAAATTGTACGGGTAGGGTCTTTGTAATGCAAATAAAATGATAAGTAACCGTATCCACAGCCAATATCTAAAATCTGCCGTCTGTCTCCGATTAAGGAGTTGTAATAGCTGAAGTTTTTCTCCTCCAGCTTCCATTTTACCTTAAAGTACCATTCCAGAACTGGCCCTTTAAATACATAATTACTGAATATCCTGGGTTTAAGATAGGTAGTTGTTTCCTTTTCTTGGGCGTACAATTGGTGTGCTTCCTTAAAAAACTGTGAAGCGTTCTTCGTTTTATCTCGTAAAGAGCTACCCCACTGAGACTCCTGCAGATGAATAGGCGGTAACACCTTTACGTTTAAGGTGCCAGAGCGAATCAGAAAATCGTTTTTGGGTAAAACCTCCGATGCCCCGTGAATAAGGATGGGTTGAATGGGGATGTTCAGCTCTGTTGCCAAATGAAAGGCGCCCTTGTGGAAACGCCCCATGGCTCCGTTGCTAGAACGTGTACCTTCCGGAAATATGAGAATGGAATACCCGTCCTCTATCAGAGCCCTGGCCTGTTGTAAGTTTTTTTCGGGCCCGTTGTCGGAGTAGAGGTATCCAGCATATCGAATGATGGGGCCAAAAAAGGGTGATTTATAAACCCATCCTTTCACCATCAGAACGAGCCTGGGGTTGATCATGATGGTGAGCAGTATGTCCAGAAAGGAACTGTGGTTGGCAATAAACAGGACGGGTCTCTGCGGATCGATTTCTTGCAGCCCCTCTAAGTTTTTTCGCACATGGGGACCAGAATATATTACCGTTTTAGCATAAAATGACAAGGCCTGGTTCATTAGTCTACGCTTCTTTTTCTTGCTGATGGGAAGCAATAGTATGGTGACCAAATGAGAATGTAAAATCAGACACCCGACCACAAAATAACAGAAGCTATTCACGCTGATCAGAAAGGGTAAAAAGGTGATGGGGGGCTTCTTTTTTTCGATTCGGTCCTGGACAAACAGTCGGAATAAGGCGGGCTGTACGATAAAGGACATGAACAGGATGCAACCGATACCCAGCATACTGATGAGCGCTATGGAGTGAATGGCGGGGTGCTTGGCCAGTATCAGGCAGCCGGTACCGATCAATGTGGTGAATCCCGACAGCCATATGGCGCTTTTATAGGACTGTAGGCTGTTGCGCCGGTGGTGGTACTTTTGTAAAAGTCCGTCGGTAACAAAGATACTAAAGTCGTCGCCGAGGCCAAAGATAAACGTAGTTACGACCACATTCACGAAGTTGAAGGGAATATGCAGCAAGGAGGCTATGCCCAGGATCCATATCCAGCTGATCACCATAGGGAAAAAGGTAAGCAGAGCCAGCTCGATGCGCCCATATACCAGCAGTAAAGTGATGAACACAATGGATGCCGAAAGGGCTAGCAAGTAGTTGAAGTCGTCTTTTACCATGGCCACGAGGTCTTCGGCTAGTTCGGCCCGGTCAAAAACGGTGACTCCCGCCAGGTTCCGTAGCTCTTGTTTGATGAATGGCAGATTTTGGTTTTCGACGACAATGGGCGTGATGTAAGTCGTTTTTCCCGCCTGCTTGTCTACCAGATTGTCTAGGCCTAGTTGCACCAAAATAGAATCGTGCTGGATCCGCGTTGCTGGCTTATCGATCCAGTTTTTAAAATCTTGAAAGGCTTCTGCTTGAAATCCGACTTGGCTGGAGCTCCGGTCTATTTGTCGGAATAGTTGTTCTTTTCTAGCTGAGTTCCAAAAGTTATTCCAACGCTGCGCTCGGCGGTTTTGAATGCTATCGGGTATCATGAACGCCCCAGCCGAAAGGAAGCTGCTGATGATGGCACTATCCTTGAGCGCCGAAAGTCTCCGATAGGCCCTATAGTTGGCTTCGGCAGCCTGCTGTGGGTCTGAGCTGGTGGCAAACAGATAAATTCTTTTTTCTTTTTCCGGGTTCAGGCCTGTCAATTGATTTTCCCGAACTTGTAGGTCGGCATCTTGGATGCTCAGGTTATCAAAGTGACCATCGAACTCGATGTGGCGCGCATGATAAAGAAAGAATAGGGTCCCCAGAAAAAGGAGTCCCAAGGTAGGGACAGGGCGTAGCTTGGGGAGCCATAAGGGCTGCGTAGCCTGCTTTCGTTCGGGCCAATCGATATCGACAACCGATACCACTATGGGCAGGACTATTAGGGTAAACAGGGCGGCCCCAAAGAGCCCCAAGGCGGCAAAGAGGCCAAAATCCTGAAGTACGATAGAATTGGCGAAAAGTAAGGCTCCAAAGGCCATAAGGGTGGTGAAGCTCCCTGTGAGCAAGGGGGCGCTGATGTCGCGCAGGACTTGGGGTATGGATCTTTCGTGGCGGTAATGCGTAAAGAAGTGGATGGCGTAGTCGAGTAATATCCCGAAAATGACGGCCCCGGTAGCCAAGGAGATACCCGAAATATTGGGCTTGATAAAACCGATGACCCCGAGCGCAAACATAGCGCCAAAAATACCTGGTAAGGTGAGCAATAGGGGGATAGATCTTATTCGATAGTAACCAAAAAGCAGGATAAGAATGAGTATCACCGAGAGAATGGCCGTTACGGTCGTGTCGGTTTTGACTTGGCTAGCGTTGCGTGCCGAAATCTCAAAGGTGCCAAAGTAAGATAAGGTGTGCTGGGGATGGTTGGCCTTCCAGTTTTTAGAAAATTCCTGTAGGTATTGGTGAAGGACTAGGTCCTGCTGGGAGTTTCCCGATTCGTAAGCAGTGGTGGCTGTCAGCAAGATCTGCCGCCTGTCGGCGGTCAGCATCACCCCATCTTCCACAATCACCTGGCCAGAATTATTGGTTTTATTGAGGGCTTGGTAGTAGCTCGCGCCAATTCCCAAGGGGTCGTTAATCATGAATGTTTTAACAAAATCGCCTCCTGGAGCCAATAGTTGATTTTTGACCCCCTGTAGGGCATTATATACGGTATCTTCCTGTATTTTGTCGACTATGCCGCTGTAATAGGCGCTGTCGATGAGTAGTGGGAAATTTGTTTGTGTAAAGTTATAGACGCTTTCCTGTGCTTCTGGTCGAGTGGTCCGTATATTTGCCAATAAGGTACACTGGCTCAGAGAATCGGCTAACTCGGTCAGTAGGGCCTCAGCCTCGTAAAGGTCCGAATTGGGCTCCCATTCTAAAGAAAATACAATTTGATTGATGAAATGCTTTGTTTGTACTAGCTGGTTGAACTCCTGAAACGCCTGGCCTTTAGGGAGTGTTTCAAAAATACTTTCGGTGACACGAAGGCGTGTCATTCCCCAGCCTAATACTCCCAAAAGCAACGAAAGGCCTAGGAAAAATGAGAGTCTGTTTTGGGATAATACTTTATTTAACTTTACGAAGAGTTCTCCAAGCATGAAATGTATAGTCGAGCGTTCGGAGCAAAATTAAACAAATGTAAGTGGCCCGCCAACTTATTAATGTACCATGACCAATGAGCCATTGGTTTGACAAAGCGGTAAAAAAAGATTTATTTTACGCCATATTTAACACTTGAAAGAATAAATGAATCAAATTTCCCTAGCTCATATCGAGCGGTATGCCATTAATAAGGAGGAAGTTGTGCTGGCGGAAGATGCCTTAGATAAAGTTTCCAGGTCTTTTCATTTTCTAACCGAATTTTCTAAAGATAAAATAATATATGGTATCAATACCGGTTTTGGTCCTATGGCTCAGTACCGTATCGACTCCGACCAGCTGCACAATCTACAGTACAACCTTATTCGTAGCCATGCTAGTGGGATAGGGAAAGCCTTGGACGAAACCTATGCACGTAGTGTGATGATTGCCCGGCTCAATGCTTTTTTGCAAGCCAACTCAGGGGTAAGCACTGCGGTAGTGGAGCAGCTCTTACTCTTTATCAATAAAGGGATCGTTCCCGAAATATTCGAACACGGAAGCGTGGGCGCGAGTGGCGACTTGGTACAGCTCTCTCACCTGGGTCTTAACCTGATCGGCGAAGGGCATGTGTACTACCAAGGAATACGCCAGCCCACGGCTAAGGTTTTGGAACAGCTCGGTATTAAGCCCCTAGCTATGAAACTCCGCGATGGGCTGGGGCTTATTAACGGTACGTCCTGTATGACGGGTATTGCGGCTATCAACCTGATATACGCCAAACGGCTGGTACATTGGGGCGTAGCGGCATCGGCCATGCTCAGTGAGGTCATAGAGGCATTCGACGACTCCTTCTCTAAGGAGCTGAATGCCGTAAAGCTTCATGAAGGGCAGCGCTGGGTGGCGGCCCAAATGCGCGCTTTCGTAGGGGATAGTGGCCTTATCCGGAATCGTGAAGAGCTTTTTAAAGATGATACTGCCCTACAGAAACGTGAATTTGAAAGGAAAATTCAAGAGTACTACTCGATACGTTGTGTTCCTCAGGTAATCGGCCCGGTCATCGACACGTTGAATTATGCCCAACAGATAGTCGAAGATGAGCTGAACTCCACCAACGACAACCCGATAGTCAACCCGGAGGAGAATAATGTTTTCCATGGAGGTAATTTCCATGGCGATTACATATCCTTGGAAATGGACAAGGTGAAGCTGGTACTCACCAAACTGACCATGTTGATGGAGCGGCAGCTCAACTTCTTGATGAACAGCAAACTCAACAACCGCTTTCCACCTTTTTTGAATGCCGGTACCTGGGGGCTAAACTTTGGCTTTCAAGGGGTACAGTTTACGGCGACATCGACTACTGCCGAGAACCAGGCCCTATGTGGATCGATGTATGTGCACAGCATTCCCAATAATAACGATAACCAGGATATTGTAAGCATGGGAACCAATAGTGCCGTTATGGCCAGGCAAGTTATCGAGAACTCCTTTCAGGTGATGTCTATTCATCTGATGGCGATTTGCCAGGCCATCGACCTGCTAGCGGCCGACGAAAAGGAGCGTCTGTCGAGCCAGGCACAGAAGGTGTATGCTATGATCAGAACCAAAGCCGCTTTTGTAGTGGAAGACACTCCCCAGGCGCAGTATATTGCCGAAGTATATGAAATGATTAAGGAAACCCATTTTGAATTATGAATTGTGCGTTAATTACGGGTGCATCTAGGGGGATCGGAAGGGCTATTGCCCTAAGGCTCGCTATGGATCACCAATTATATATACTGGTCAACTACTCCAGTAACCTGGAGGCTGCAGAGCAAACCCTGCAGCAGATCAGGGAACAAGGTGGTGATGGAGAGCTGTTGCCATTTAAAGTACAATATAAGCAGGAGGTCGATCAGGCTCTGGATGCCTGGAAGGCCAATAATCCCGACAAACACATCCATGTATTGGTCAATAACGCGGGCGTAACCCGCGATGGCCTCTTTATGTGGATGCCCGAGAGCGACTGGGATGAGGTAATGGACGTGTCGACGAAGGGACTATTTAATGTCACTCAAAACGCCATTCAACAGATGCTCAGGAAAAGGATAGGGCGTATCGTCAACGTGGCCTCGGTGTCGGGCATGAAAGGAGTGGCGGGACAAACCAACTATTCGGCGGCGAAAGGGGCCATCATCTCGGCCACCAAAGCCTTGGCACAGGAAGTAGCCAAGCGGAAGATTACCGTCAATGCGGTAGCACCGGGCTTTATTACGAGCGATATGACCAAGGAGCTTAACGAACAAGAGCTTAAGCAGATGATTCCTATGAATCGATTTGGCCAGGCCGAGGAAGTAGCCCATTTAGTAAGTTTTTTAGTATCGGAAAAAGCGGCGTATATTACAGGCGAAGTGATCAATATTAACGGAGGCATTTATTCATAATATGAGCAAAAGGGTAGTCATTACGGGCATAGGGATTTATTCCTGTTTAGGAACGAACTTAGATGAGGTCGCTAAGGCGCTTTATGCGGGCAAAAGTGGTATCGTGTTCGATCAGCAACGTAAGGACTTCGGCTATCGGTCGGCATTGACAGGCATGGTCCCCAAGCCCGACCTAAAGCCTTACCTTTCCAGAAGGCAGCGCATGGGCATGCATGAGCCTGCTGAGTATGCTTATATGGCTACCAAAGAGGCCTTGGAGCAGGCACAGCTAGATGTCGATTTTCTGGAGCAAACCGAAACGGGAATTATTTTTGGAAACGATAGTACAGCTGCCTCAGTGGTAGAGGCCAACGACAAAGTGAGAGAGAAAGGCGATACGACCTTGATAGGCAGTGGGGCTATTTTTCAGAATATGAATAGTACCGTAAATATGAACCTCTCGACGATCCTGAAACTTAAAGGGATCAATTTCTCCCTTAGTGCCGCCTGTGCTTCAGGGTCTCATTCCATAGGCATGGGGTATCTGATGATCAGCCAGGGGCTTCAGGATAGGGTCATCTGCGGCGGAGCGCAGGAAATTAACAAAGAGGCCATGAGTAGCTTCGATGGGCTTGGTACTTTTTCGGTGCGAGAGTCGGAGCCTACAAGGGCTTCTAGGCCCTTCGATAGGGATCGCGACGGCCTTATTCCGAGTGGAGGTGCGGCAACCGTTATTTTGGAGTCCTATGAAGAGGCAAAGCGCCGGGGAGCGCCAATTTTAGGCGAGCTTATAGGCTATGGCTTCTCCTCCAATGGGGAGCATATCTCTAACCCCAATATCGATGGCCAGGTACGGGCCTTACGCATGGCGATGAAACAAGCCGGGGTAACCGCCCAGCAGATCGACTATATCAACGCCCACGCCACCTCAACGGCCGTTGGCGATAGTAGTGAAGCACAGGCTATATTCGAAGTCTACGGCGACCAGGTGCCGGTTAGTTCCACCAAATCGATGACGGGACATGAATGTTGGATGGCCGGTGCCAGCGAAATAGTATATACCTTGCTGATGATGCAAAATGACTTTGTAGCACCCAATATTAATTTTGAAAATCCCGATGAGGACTCGGCCAAAATTAATATCATTAGCCGAACTCAGGAACAGAAAATCGATTGTTTCTTGTCCAATAGCTTCGGTTTTGGTGGTACTAATTCAACACTGATCGTTAAGAAGGCCTGAGTAAGACGTCGTAGTTCAGAGCCAATGTATGAGATAAATGAGTAAACGGTTTAAAGAATCGGGGTGAAATGTAGTATTTTTGCTATTTGTTTGATTGGCAAAGGAGCGAATCAGGCTAGAAATTAACTTTTCCGAGGATTGTAATACAATAATCCGTAAAAGTTAATGTGGGATAGAAACTATTAGTAAGAATAAATTAATTTTACAGCCATGTATTTAAATGATGAAAAAGTAGCTTTCGACGAGGTGATTGAAGGAATCCGTGGATTTCTATCGGAGGAGTTCGAGGTCGACCCGGCCGTTATTCTCGCTGAGAATAACCTGAAGGATAGCCTCGACTTGGATAGCCTCGACTATGTAGACCTGGTCGTGCTAATTGAAGAAAATTTGAACATCAAAGTAACGGGAGAGGACTTTAAAGATATCGTAACTTTTGGCGATTTTTTCGACCTTGTAAAAAAGAAACTAGGACGCTAAGGCATGAGCCGTTGGGACGGTAAGACTAAAGGTTTTTTGGCAGGTTATCAGATATTCCTGTTTTTTATTCAGCATACCAAACTTTCCGTAGTATACGCCTTGTTACGGATGGTGACCTATTATTATTATGTTTTCGCCCGAAAACCTAGAAGGGCCATTGAGGGGTTTTATAGAGAGTTTCTTCAGTATTCTTCGGGCGAAGCCAGGAAGCTGGCCCGCACCAATTTCTATATCTTTGGCCAGATCATGGTGGATCGAGCCGCCTTTCTATTAAATAAAACCAAGCATTTTAAGCATATTTTCCAAAACGAGGAGTATCTCCGCGATATGTTGGCGGCAGGCAAGGGGGGGATTTTGCTCAGCGCCCACGTGGGCAACTGGGAAACGGCCGGAAATCTCCTTGAAGGACGTATAACCCCCATGATTCATATTGTGATGCTAGACGCAGAAGTGGAGAGTATCAAACGCTTTATGAAGCAACGGACCGGAGGGCCTAAGTTTCAGTTGATTCCCATCAAAGACGATCTTTCTCACGTCATATCTATCCGTAATGCCCTGTTGAAGAACGAATTTGTAGCCATTCATGCCGACCGTTATCTGGAAGGTGCCAAATGTATCGAGATGGATTTTCTGGCCAGCAAAGCTCGTTTTCCGTTAGGTCCTTTCCTGATAGCGTCCAAGTTTCAGGCGCCCGTAACCTTCGTTTTTGCCAATAAAAATGGTCCATATCATTATCATCTGAGTGCCAGTCCACCGATATACCAGCAGATGAAACCAGAAGAAATTGCTAAATTGTACGTCCAAACCCTGGAGGAAAAGGTACAAGCGTATCCGGAACAGTGGTTTAATTATTTTGAATACCGAGTAAATGATTGATAGTAAGAATATTACGGATCTTATCCCACAACGGGCTCCTTTTGTAATGGTAGACGCCCTTACTTCGGTAGAAGCCCACCGATTCGAATCCACCTTCCTGATTGAGGCGGACAATATTTTTCTTAGCAAAGACGTGCTAGGAGAGAGTGCCTTGATAGAGAATGTGGCACAAACCAGCGCAGCTGGCTTTTCCATGGTGGAGTCAGCGGCAGGAGGAGAGCCCAAAATGGGATACATCGGATCGATCACCCGGGTTGAGGTGCATAGTTTGCCGAAGTTGGGCCAGACGATCCGAACCATCGTAGAGCCTACCCACCGATTAGACAATATAGTGATGGTAAAGGGGAGTAGCTTTGTAGGGGAGGTGCTCCTGCTAAGTTGTGAAATGAAAATAGTGCTGTCGAAGTAGCTGCTTAGAAAGGTTTTTTTAAAGCGAAATAATAGGCGTACTTAGAAAAAATGCCTATTCTTGTTTACCTCTTACGTTTTATAGAACTTTACGATGCTTTCTTCCGAGATAGAAATTGATATACGCTTTAGTGAAACCGACGCCATGGGTGTTGTATGGCATGGGAATTATTTGAAATTTTTTGAAGATGGCCGAGAGGCTTTTGGAAAAGAATATGGTCTTGAATACCTCACCATATTTGATAAAGGTTATTTTACTCCTATCGTCAAGTCGGAGATAGAGCATAAGGCTCCGGTATATTACGGCCAAAAAATACGAGTGATCACACAATACCTACCCGCTAAATCGGCCAAAGTGCTTTTTTCCTATGAGGTGATCAATATTACAACCGGGCAAATATGCGCCATCGGTAGTACCATGCAAGTATTCTTGGACAAAAATACCAGGGAGTTGGAACTGCTAACCCCCGATTTTTACAGAGATTGGAAATTAAAGCATTTGTCCTAAAACCACCTACCGATATCCATGATTTATATAGGCGCTGAAACGATGATTAGCCCTTTGGGGTCGACCACAGAGGAAAACTGGTCGGCTTTGAAAGAAAACCGTTCGGGAATTTCCTGGGTGGCAGGTGCCGGCCTGCACCACCAGGGCTTGTTTTTGGCACGGTTTCATCCCATCGAGAAAGACCGACGCTTTACGAGCCTATTATATGAAGGGATGCAGCAGGTAGCGTTGAAACTGGACCCCTCCATCATGCTGAGTGCCCGTACTCAAGTAGTGGTAAGTGCTACCAAAGGAGCAGTGGATACCGATATTCGCGATCCCTTTGGAGGCGTTTTTAATAAGTTTAAAACTCATTTTGGACTGGCTCATCAGCCTATAGTCGTCTCGAATGCCTGCATATCAGGGGTTCAGGCGATCAATTTTGGAGATGAATTGGTCGGTGCCGGCCAGTTTGACCAGGTGATCGTCATCGGGGTCGATCTGATAACCGACTTTGTCGTTAATGGGTTTCAGTCCTTATATGCCGTTAGTGACAAGCCTTGTCGGCCTTTCGATGCCGCCCGAAAGGGCATCACCCTGGGGGAGGGCTGTGCCGCCGTAGTGGTGGGTAACGACCGCAGTATTTTTGCCGAAGCACCTTTGGAGCTGTTAGCAGGGAGCTCGTCTAACGATGCCAACCATATCTCGGGTCCCTCGCGTACCGGAGAAGGGCTGGTGCGGGCCGTACGACGCACCCTAATGCGCCAAGGTTGCCAGCCCGAGGATATCGACCTAGTGTCGGCCCATGGCACTGCTACCCTCTATAACGACGAAATGGAGGCCATTGCCTTTAACCGATTGGGGCTTCAGGAGTGCCCTACGCTGAGTCTTAAAGGTTACTTTGGCCATACCCTAGGCTGCGCCGGGGTGTTAGAAACGGCCGCCACCATGCAAATGATGCGCCACGGACTGATGGTTCGTAGCGAAGGCTTCGAAAACCTGGGTACCTCTAAGCCGTTACCTATCCTCACCGAAAACTGTAAAGGACCCATTAACACTTTTATCAAAACGGCCTCTGGATTCGGAGGGGGGAATGCCGCCTTAATCGTTCGGAAATTATGACTGTTATAAAGGGTTATTGCCATATAAATAAAGAAGACTGTTGGGTGAACGGAAAGCCGGTTCTTGCCAAAACAGACGATCCGGAGTATTCCTGGCTTCGTCAGATCTACAATTTCGTAGGGCTTAGCTATCCCAAATTCCATAAAATGGATCAGCTCGCACAGGCCGGAGTGTTGGCCTTGGCACTTTTGAAGCATGAAGGGGACTTGCCCATGGACTATTCCGAGGAAGGGGTCGACTTGGTGCTGGCCAACCGCCATGCTAGTGCCGGTTCCGATCTGCGTTTTCAGGCCAGCTATGCCGACCATGCCGCCCCTAGTCCAGCATTATTCGTGTATACCCTTCCCAATATTGTGTTGGGAGAAATAGCCATTCAGCAGAAGTGGTATGGGGATCATATCTTTGTGGTTCTTCCAGCCTTCGATCCCGATTTCTTTATCCAATATGCCCAGCGCCATATTCAGCAAGGATGCCAGGCCGTAATAGGAGGGTGGCTGGAAGTAACCGATACGGAAACCGATGTGTTTTTGTTCCTTGCCGAAGCCGAGGAATCGACGGGTAAAGGGGGATCCCTTCCTTTGGCCGCCATAAATGAACTTTACCGGCAGCCTATGCCTTCAATATCGAAATTATAACGTACCGATCATGGATCAGATAAAACAAGAATTAAAAAAGCAGATTATTGAGCAACTGAATTTGGAGGATGTAGCCGTCGAAGATATCGCCGATGATACCCTGCTATTCGCTTCTGATGGACTGGCATTGGACTCTATCGATGCGCTGGAGCTCATCGTGCTTCTGGAGAAGTTCTATGGAATACAGGTTGTCAATCCCGAAGAAGGCAAGACGGCCTTTAAGTCAGTAGATACTATGGCCGCCTATATTCAGCAGAAAACCGCCCAGTAACTTTCATGGTACCAGCAGCGAAAATTAGTATTACAGGATTAGGGATCGTGTCGGCCATAGGCTGCGGAGTGGAAGAAAACCGCCGGGCTTTGGTGGAAGGCCAAAGTGGTATAGGGACGACCTATTCCGAAACCCTTCCTGAAGGCCTTTTGGTGGGGGCGGTAAAGCAAAGCGATCAGGAGTTGCTACAGCGCCTCCGCTTACCCAATGGCTACTATTCGCGCACCAGTCTCTTAGGGATGGTGGCCGCCAGAGAAGCCTGGGATGGGCAGTCGTCTCATCCTTCCTTGCGTACAGGCTTTATTGGGGCTACTTCGGTAGGAGGGATGGACCAGACGGAGCAGTTTTATAAGCAGTATCTTCAGGGGCGTAAGGTGGACTTCAAAAGCCTCATTACCCATGATAGCGGTTATACGATGGAGGTCATAGCCCAGGACTTAGGCCTTACGGGCTATGTTAACACCATTTCCACGGCTTGTTCCTCTAGTGCCAATGCCATTATGCTAGGTGCACGACTCCTGCAGCAGGGCCGTCTCGACCGGGTGCTGGTAGGAGGGGTCGACCCGCTGTCGATGTTTACGATCCAGGGCTTTAGGTCGTTAATGATCTACGATGAGGCCTGGTGTAAGCCCTTCGACGACGCGCGTGTAGGCTTGAATTTGGGAGAAGGCGCGGCATTTATGGTACTCGAAAATGAAAAAAGTATTGAAATTACGGGCCGATTACCCATTTGTAGGCTGACAGGCTGGGCCAATGCTGCCGATGCTTATCATCAAACGGCCTCATCTCCCGATGGGAAGGGTGCCACTCTGGCCATTGGCCAAGCGTTGCAAAAGGCTGGACTATTCCCAGAGGAGGTGAGCTATATCAATGTACATGGTACTGGTACCAAGAATAACGACCTGTCGGAGTCGATAGCGATGCAAAATATCTTTGGCGATAAGTTGCCTCCTTTTAGTTCTACCAAGGCTTATACGGGCCATACCCTGGCCGCCGCCGCCGCCATAGAAGGCGTTTATTCGGTATTGGCCCTAAGGGACGGGATGCTGTTGCCGAACCTCAATTTCAGCACGCCATTGGCCGAGACAGGGCTGTCTCCAATCGTTGAACTGCAAACCGGCCAGGATTTGACATCGGTGCTTTCCAATTCCTTTGGCTTTGGGGGTAATAATTCTTCCTTGGTATTCTCTAGTAATGGGTATTGAGCGGCTTGAGGAGACTATTTATAGTTAAAAAGAACAAAAAGATAATTTTGGAGGAAGGAGACAATCAAAAACATCACTAATTTTGATAGAGGCGAAGGAGACACCTTTCATGGCTTAAGGAAGGTGAATTCGGGGATTTTAGTCTATAAAAAGAAAGCCATGAACCAGAATAAATCTAGGATACTGTGCATTATATAAAGGCCGCTTCATCAATAACCCACCAGCCCAGTTTTCAGCAAAAGGGATTTGCGGCCGATCTTTCGCCGCTGTCTGTTGCTGGGGAGGTCATTGCTCCCAATTATAAGGAATATATTGAAGGAGCCCTGCTGCGGCGCATGGGCAAGATACTTCGTATGTCTGTAGCAGCAGCCAAGGACGTGATCCTACAGGCCGACGCTGGCCAGCCCAACAGCATAGTAGTGGGTACTGGTTTGGGGTGCCTATTGGAAACGGAGAAATTTTTGACAAATACATTAACCTTGACGGGAATGCTACCTCCAACGGCGTTTATCCAGTCGACGCATAATACGATCGCCGGCCAAATATCGCTTATTTTGGAGAACCACGGGTATAACATGACCCATACTCAAAATACCCTGTCATTCGAACATGCCCTTATCGACGCCCGCTTACTGCTCGACGAAGGGCAGGAATTAGTACTGGTGGGAGCGGCCGACGAAAGCATCCCGTTCTTGGAAGAAGTGTCTCGGAACTTGCTTACTGCAAGCCTGCCCGTGTTGACATCGGGGGCTAGCTTTTTTATGCTAGATACCAGGGTGGCCGAGGCCACTGTGGCTATTATCGATGTAAAGGTTCACTTTGGAGCAGAAGACCGAGGAGCTATTGTTTTCGATTTTTTAAAGGAACATGATTTGTCTTATCCAGCTATCGACCTGTTGATGACGCCATTGTCCATGCAGCAGCAGGGTTTAGACTCCTTTGGCAAGGTTTTTGCAGGTACTCGGCAGCACACCTATCTCGATTATAGTGGTTTGTATCCTTCCGCCTCCGCCTTCGGGTTTCATATGGCCATAGATATGATGCAGATGGATCGTCGGATAGGGTATACATTGATCATCAACAATTTAAGCGCTAACAGTCTGGGGCTTATACTACTCAAAAATTGTGAAGCATAATATATTTACCTTTCTATTTGCAGCCACATTGGTTGTCTTAGGATTTGTCTTTTGGCAGTCGGAATTCCTGTATTATATCCTCGCGGCGGTGATTGTCGCCTATGTGGCGCTGACCGTCTATGGAGTTTTTAATATTGAGGCCAATTATTTCCTGAGCTCCATTCATAAAGGAAAAGGGAGTTCCGTGACGTTGACCTTCGACGATGGTCCCGACCCGGAGCAGACGCCCCGAATACTGGCTGCCCTCAAAGAACAGGAAGTGAAGGCTACCTTTTTCGTTATTGGTAAAAAAGCCGAGCAGCATCCCGAACTGATTAGGCAGATGGTGGACGAAGGTCATATAGTGGCCAACCATTCTTATAGTCATCATTATCTGATAGGCTTTTTTTCTAGAAAACGCCTGCGTGCCGATCTGGAACGGTGCAATGCGGTAATAGAGCAGATAACCGGCAAGGTACCGCATTATTTTAGACCCCCCTTCGGGGTCACCAACCCCCGCTATGCCGATGTGCTCCAGGATATGGGGATGCTCTCGATAGGCTGGTCGCTAAGGAGCCTCGACACTCAGGCCAAAAATAAATATGCGTTGATAGAACGGATATTGGTCAAGATCAAAAAGAAGGACATCATTTTGCTACATGACGACAGGGCGGTGACGGCCGATGCCATTGACGATATTGTAGCGCATTGCGAACAGAAAAAAATAGCGATAGAAACCCTAGACTGGGTTACCAAAACTTCCCCTTATGTATCTTAAGCAGATCTGGATCTTTGGCTTGTTATTGCTGTGCCTGCCCAGCTGGGCACAACAATACAAGCCTGCTCAAAACCCTCAGCAATTGGTGGCTTTCCTAAAAGCTTCGGCACAAAAGACCAATACCATCGAGGCTAAGTTTACCGAGGAAAAACAAATAGCCCTTCTAAAGGGAACGCAGAAGTCTAGCGGTGTATTTTATTTTAAAAAGAAGGATCGTATGCGCTGGGAGCAACGAAGCCCTACCAGCTACACGATCTTGATCAATGGGGATAGGGTGAAAATTAAAGATGGTACCAAACAGAAATCGATGGAAGGAGGGCGGATGGCACAGCAAATTCGTTCGCTAATCCTGGGATTGATCAATGGGGATTTTACTGAAGACAAGGGGTTTGACAAGACCTATTTGGAGAATTCTACCAACTATTTGGTAAAGCTTTTCCCTAAAAATAAACGCCTAAAGTCAGTTTACAAGGAAATTTCTCTGCTCTTTAACAAAAAAACAGGTATTTTAGAGGGATTAACCTTTCTAGAAAGTCGAGGAGATAGCAGAGAAATGAAATTTTATGACCAACATACGAACAGACCCGTGGAGGAACGGCTTTTTAACGACTTTTAAGGGGTGCTGTTAGCGCCTACGGACCATGTTTCTATAAACACAATACACCATGAATACCCTGTTAAATCACCTATATAGTATCGAAAACCTAGCGGGAACGGATACCTCTCTTACTGCGAGCATAAGGCTCAATGCCGATCATGCGGTGTATCTGGGCCACTTTCCTGGTAACCCCATTACGCCCGGGGTGGTGCAGATGGACTTTGTCAAAGAAGCATTGCAACAACAGCTCGGCAGAAAGCTTCGAATGAAATCGATGAAAACCTGTAAGTTTTTGCAAATTGTAAATCCCACTGAGACACCGGTTTTAAACCTGGAAATCAACTTTAACGATGGCGAATTTTTGGAAGTTTCTGCTGCCGGCGTCTATGGTGAAACGGTTTATTTCAAAATGCAATCGTCGTACGTTTAGGATCCGTGCTGCAGTCCTATTTTAAATGCCCTAATTATTACTCCTACCCATGAGCCTCAAGGATATCAGGTGCTGTGTGTTGATCCCTACTTATAACAACCAGCTTACGCTACTTCGGGTACTCGATGGAGTGCTTCAGCATGCCGACCATGCGGAGGTAATCGTGGTCAACGATGGTTCCACGGACCGTACCTTGGCCCTATTAGAAGGGCTCCACCCCGACATCACGATTCTACATCATGAGGTCAATAAGGGCAAGGGCAGGGCGCTACGCCTGGGCTTCGAGGAGGCTATTCGGCAAGGCTTCGATAATGTCATTACCATCGATTCGGATGGGCAGCATATTCCGGACGACATCCCTTTGTTTATTCAAAAAGCCAAGGCCATTCCTGGGGCCTTGGTGATGGGGGCCCGAAATATGCAGCAGGAGGGGGTTCCAGGCAAGAGCTCGTTCGGCAATAAGTTTTCCAATTTCTGGTTTAAAGTTGAAACAGGCATCACCCTCCCTGACACCCAAACGGGCTTTAGGCTGTACCCCCTCAAACCCCTGCAGTCGACAAGGCTCTATACCTCCAAGTTCGAAACCGAAATAGAGGTGATCGTCAAGCTGGCTTGGAAAGATGTACCAGTGGTGCCGGTCGATATACGTGTTATCTACGATAAGGACGAGCGGGTGTCGCATTTCAGGCCTTTCCGGGACTTTAGCCGGATCAGTATTTTGAATACATATCTGGTAACGCTTACTTTACTCTATTATCTGCCCAAAAGGCTCGTAAAGACCGTACTGGAAAAGGGCATTTGGTCCATGATTCGTCAAGAGGCCCTTAAGCCCGAGGAGAGTAGCTTCAATAAGGCGATCTCTATCGGCTTCGGCTTTTTTATAGGTATACTGCCCATTTGGGGGTTCCAGTTATTACTAGGAATTCCACTTTCCATTTACTTCAGGATGAATAAAGTGCTCTTCCTGATTGCCGCCAATATCAGCCTTCCTCCCATGATTCCGCTGATCATTTATGGAAGTTACCGCTTCGGGGGGCTATTTTATAAAAATGGCGTCCAGCTCAGCACTTTTCAGGACCTAACCTTGGAATCGATTCATGTTAATTTTCTTCAATACTTTATAGGGGGCACCGCCCTGGCCATGCTGGCAGGCCTCGCTGGCTTTGTAATTTCCTACGCTAGTTTTAAGCTGTTTAGAAACCGATAAGGAAAGGCGTTGAATCATGTATCAACTTTCAGTGCATACCGAGCTGAATGGATCGTATCGGCGTCGATATCCGTATCGATCCCTATTGAGCCGGAATGGTTTTACCACTTTTCAGTACCACGATACAACGACCTTCCAGTAAACCATCGAAATAGATGCTTACACCACTTACTTTACCCGTTTGGGCGTCAATACCCACGATCCCTGCCGATTGGTCAATCAGGACCATATTTTGTGCATACATTAAATTTCTAATGGTTTCTGGATAATAACCCCCGCTCGAAGATTCCAAAAGGTATTCCCATAATATCTGTTGGCTATCCATTTTTATTGCGACCATGGTGCCAATTGGTCCCTTTTCAAGGATTGCATACAGCACGTCACCCAGAGTAGTATTTACTTCGAAACGACATCCGAATTACCACAGCGACTGTATTCATCTACATCTTTTGCAAGTCCTGACCAGGTAAGCTTTTCTGATAGCCTTGAAAGGAGTGTAGGACAGTCACCATACATTGTTTTGAGTTCTTTTTTATAATTCTTTTTTTGAACTTTTCTTGCTGGGGCATCTCCCAGTTTATAATAATAGGATTTATCTACGCCACCGAATGACGGTCCTATGCCACCTCCTACCTTCATGGTCGTTTTGGCTACGGGGTCAAAATAAACTTTCATTTTACTACCCATATGCGGATTCACCAGCTGCATCATTAAGTGTCGCGTCTTTTTTTTGTTAACCATCACTTCGGTACTTTCGAAATAGGCATATCCTTCACTAATGGTTTTCATATTCAAACTCATATTGCTATAGGTAGCTGCATTATCGAGATAATCCAGCCTTTGGGCGAGCCGTTCGAGGCCATCGGCGGGTAGGTACATAGTAGCCACGTTATCTGGAGAAAACTCCACTTTTTTACCTTCGTTCAGAATTTTTATTTTCCGAAAGCTTCCCTTTTTTCGTTTGATCTTCTTAATATTTCCCTCAATTTTTTGACCATCTTTTAGGGTGATATAGGCCGTCTTTCTTCCCGAAAATCGATCGAAGCCTGGCATAAAACCTTGTGAGTAAACAGAATAAGGAAGGATAAAGAATAGCGCTAGTACGAGGTTTTTCATATTGAAGTAGGATTGATTACAGGAACTATAGCTGACTGGTTCCGTTACTAATAGCTATCGGCTGTAATGGCCCTGGTCATCTGGTTGTTATATAATTGCTTGACGTCTGCTTCTACTAACTTCAGGAATACTCGTGAGATTTTCCATTCCTATGCATGAGTAGGCTAACATTTTACATGAACCTAGGAAATATGGTCATGAAGAAAGGGGGGGATTGGTATCAACTACAGGTGGCTACGAGCCTGGAGGTTGGGGTGTCTGAAAAGTAAAGGATCGGCTACTGGTATCAATCGATCGATTTGGAGTATATAACTATACTACTTATTAAAAACCCTTAGACCTATCCAATGATTACGCTTTTGTTGCAGCCTATTGGGCTATTCCTTATTTTTTTGACATGTTTGTCTCAGGATCAAGTCCCTGAAATATTTTTGGAACCAATCATAACGGTAAACTTTGGGGATGCTACCGCCGACAAGCCCCAATCCAAGTCGTGGACCCATGCCGGGCAGTCGTGGCTGGTGGTGGCCGATGGAGCGGGGCCCGTGCTCTGGAAAAAAGAGGATAGCAAGTGGCGGGCCCAGTCGTCGGTCAATACGCTTTGGAAGGGGCAGCCCAACAAGGCCGACGTGTATGTTCATGGCGATGATGCGCATGTGCTATTGGTGGGTGCGTGTGCGTTGAAAGTAGCCCACCTGCGCTATTCCAAGGCTAAGGGACAATACATACACGAAGGAATTGCGACCCTGCCAATGCCCGCTGGCTGTCGGGAAATAGAGACGGCCACCATCACCCACGATTCTCATGGCCGGTATTGGGTGGCCTCCGATTGGAACGAAAGTATTCTGGTATGGCATTCGGCGGATGGGGCTACCTGGTCGGCACCGCAGCCGTTGGCTCAGGATATAGATGCCGACGATATTTCGCTAGTCGTAAGTTTAAAAGATCAAATATCGGTCATATGGTCCAATCAAAAGACTGAGTCGATGATGGAACGTGTACATATGGACCGGGATCCCGTGAATAGCTGGTCGAAGCCTATCGTCATAGAGCAAGGCGATAAGAATGCAGATGATCATCTGAATGCCACCGTATTTGAGGATGGAAGCATGGCCCTGGTTACCAAGAACAGCGTTGATCAGGTACACCAGCCTCAATTCGTTTTCCGCTACCGCTCTCCATCGGGGAACTGGTCCAATATTCCATACCAAGCGCTTGTTGAGCCCCAGCAGCCCTCCCGACCCATTATCAACCATATCCGAAACGGAAGGATATATGCCATGCACTCCGTAAAAGACCGTAGCAATGGGCTATATCATATTTCGGTCAATGAGGTGACTAGAAATAACGAAAACTGGGAATTTAAAGAGTTGGTGCGGCTAAAGACGCATACGACCGGTAAAAATGGGGACCTCACAAGCAGTAAGTCCGCCTTTTCTGCTTCCGATCCTTATCTTATTTTTTTCTCAGACGATCTAGGTCATGTGTTTGAATATGATTTGAAGCGTTTGAAGGAGTGAGCCCTAAAAGCATAGGGGGACCTGCATATTTGTGTATCGGTAAGCAGACATTACCCCAGGGGAACGGGGTAAGGACGTATTTTCTTCGTGAATGGTGGTACTGATAAGTGATACCTTGGTTAAATATTGGCGGACAACGTAATATCGAATAGTTTGTTGTTATATTTATAAAAATTAGTACTTTTATAGATATATTAATGATGGGATGTCGTGGAAGGCTGAAATCGCTGCTCGACTATTCTTAAACCTTGTCTATCATGAATTCATTGGACGATATGCCAATAGGTTCAAATGGCGGTGTAGTGCATGATTTATCTTTTGCCACTTTGTTTGACCAAAATTATCCGGGTTTGTTGTATTTTTCCTTTAAGCTCATCGGGGATAAGGAAGAAGCGGAGGATATCGTACAAAATGCATTTATCAGTTATTGGAAGGGTAGAGATACTGTACAAGGGGAGTTAAATGCCATAAAGAGCTATTTATATACGACTGTCCGCCATTCATGCATGGATCTGTTGAAGCACCGAACGGTGATTAAAAAGCATAGAGATCAGTTGGACGCCGACCCGATAGACGATAGGTTGGTAGAGAATGAAATAATTCGTTCGGAGGTATTGTCCGAAATTTTCAATGCCATCGAGAATCTACCCGCAGGATGTAGGCAAGTATTGGAAATGAGCTATTGGCAAGGAAAGAAAAATTTGGAAATATCGGAAGAACTGGGAGTGTCTGTCAATACGGTAAAGACACAAAAACAGCGAGCACTTCAACTGTTAAGACTCAAGCTGGCACCTAGTGCCTTGTTGGTATTTTTGCAAATACTACCCGCTGAGTTGTAGTCTGCGGATTCCGCAGGACAGTGCTTCGGCCGGTTAGCTCACGCGCTGCAGGAGCGCTGTAACAGCGCTAACTTAAACGTCAATCAGATGGTACTTTATACCATAAAAATTATCTCTCAAAATGATATATAAAGGCGTGACGTTTGCAGCTTAAAACTGATTCTAGGATGATCGCTCTTCTTATTCTTCAAAAAAAAACAAAAAAAGTATAGTTGTCTTTCACCCCTTTTCATTTTGAAGTCGTCTTAGGAGTGTAAGAGAATTTGAAAGGTCAATGGAAAATGAATTTTTAAAAGCACAGATGATTGCTCGGTACCTAAAAGGGGAATTAACCTTTAGCGAGCAAGTGGAGCTGCGCAACTGGTTAGAAGAAGATCCTAATAACCAGCGGCTGCTCGATGAGCTGGAAGATGAAGAGACTTTGTCCAAAGACCTTTACTTTTTTTCTACCGTCGACAAAACACAAGCCTGGGAGAATATTTCTAAAGAGCTCCATACGGCTTCCGATCGAAGTAAATGGAGTATCTGGAAATACTGGAAATATGCGGCCGCCGCAGTGCTACTGATGGTACTTAGCTACGTTTTTGTTTTAAATACGTATACTAAGGAGCGTTCTGATATTTCGCAGGAGCAGGTCCCAGAACCTAAAAATGATGTACTGCCTGGAGGGGATCACGCCACCTTAACCCTAGCCGATGGATCGGTCCTTTCGCTGGAGGATATGACCGATGGTACGGTTAAGCAGGAAGGTGGGATACGCATCAGTAAAAGGCAGGGGCAGGTGGTGTATGAAATGCTGAATGTGGAGGAGAAAGCTCCGGTAACTTACAACACCATCCGCACGCCTGTGGGCGGGCAGTACCATGTGATCCTCCCAGATGGAAGCAAGGTATGGCTCAATTCGGAATCTTCCCTATATTTTCCCACCGCCTTTAACGGCCCTAAAAGAGTGGTGAAGTTGACTGGAGAGGGCTATTTTGAAATAGAACATGACTCGAACAAGCCTTTCTTAGTAAGTACGTTACAGACGGATATTGAGGTATTGGGGACTCACTTTAACGTAATGGCCTATACCAATGAAGGAGCCAATCGGACTACCCTGCTAGAAGGTGCGGTAAAAGTGGGCAGTGGTGCTAATAAAAGAACCCTAAAACCTGGGCAGCAAGCAGTAGGAAGTGGGGATATTAGGGTGATCGATATTGATCCCGACCAAGCCGTTGCCTGGAAGAATGGGTATTTCCAGTTCGAAAGTGAAAGTCTGGAGTCGATTTTACGGCAGTTGAAACGGTGGTATGACATCGAACTTGAAGACGAACATGCCATTCCTGACACACATTTTACGGCCTATATCTCTAGGAATACGAGCCTGTCGAATGTGCTTAGAATGTTAGAATTATCGGGAGAGTTGAAGTTTAAAATTGAAGGAAACAAAGTTTCTATTCAAGAGAAAAAACATTGATTTAAAATACTGTAGACCTAAAAAAACCGATAGCGGTGCAACGCTATCGGTGAAGTATGGGCCTGTAGATTAATATATAGTGCTAACCATAAACATTTTTAAACCCAAACCATGTAAAACTATGAATAAAAAGTTTCACTTCAAAAGTGGATGGAGACAAACTCCCCTTTCACTTAAACTGCTACTCAGAATGAAATTATCTGCTCTCTTACTTATGATCGTCTGTATTCAGGTTAGCGGGTCGGCACTTTCGCAAAAAATAACCCTGTCTGTGGAGAAAGCGCCTATGCAACAGGTGATTAAAATGATCAAAAAGCGCAGTGGCTATCAATTTATATATAATGATGAATTGCTAAAACAAGCCAAACCTGTGACCATGAATGTGACAGGAGGGTCCATTGAGGACGTTCTTGAGGAGTGTTTTCGCCAGCAGCCATTCACTTATGAGCTCGTAGATAAGACGATCGTCGTCAAACCCAAAACGGCGGCTCCCAAAGTCGATCCTCCTGCCACAGAGGCTCCCAAAAAAGTAGTGAATGGGCGTGTGACCGACGAAAAGGGAGAGGGCCTGCCCGGTGTGAGTATTCGGGTAAAAAACACCCAGATAGGAACACTTACCGACGTGGAAGGTGGCTTTAACATAGAGGTGCCCGACAAGGATGCGGTTCTAACATTTTCTTTTGTAGGGTACATTTCCAAGGATGTGACCGTCGGGGCAGAAAGCTTTGTGGAAGTAAAATTGGCGATTGACGCCAAGACTTTTGATGAAGTGGTCGTCACTGCATTTGGTATTAAGAAGGTGCAAAAGTCCCTCACTTATTCGACCCAACAAATCACTGGGCAAGCCGTGTCTGGTGCGGGGAATCCCAACGTACTGGGAGGGCTTCAAGGAAAGGTTGCCGGTGTAACGGTAAGTCTTAATAGTGGAATGCCGGGAAAGTCGCCTGGAATTAGGATTAGGGGAAGTCGGTCATTGTCAGGGAATAATGCTCCCCTGTATGTGATAGATGGCCTACCGATTTCGGGTGGGGATCGGGTGATCGACCTGAATCCGAATGATATCGAGACCATGAACGTGCTAAAAGGGCCTGCTGCATCGGCCTTATATGGATTGAGGGCCTCCAATGGGGTGGTCGTGATTACGACTAAAAATGGTTCGGCGAGCAATGGAAAGCCTACCGTTAGCTTCGACACGCATTTCAGTGTCGATCAGATTGGCATGCTACCAGACCTCCAGATGGAGTTCGCTCAGGGGGATAATGGAGTCTTTAACCCTAATTCTATTTTTACATGGGGGCCTAGGATAAGCACCATGTCCACCTATACCAACCAGCTAGGCCAACAGGAAGAACCGGCGGTGTATGATAATGATAAGGCGTTTTTCCAAAATGGGTATACCATGAATTCAAATCTGAGCTTTTCGAATTCGGGTGATTATGGGAATTTCATGATTGGCATAGGCAGAAACGATCAAAAGGGTATTGTACCTAACTCCTCCATGTCCCGAAACAATATTAAGTTCAACGGGGACTTGAAGTTGCTGAAAAACTTAACCACCTCCATTTCTTTTAATTATTCTGATCTCAAGGTGGACGATTTTCCGGAATTGGGTGGCAATGATAATATTTTTAGGGGCGTTACCGAGACACCTCCTTCCTATAACCTTGCGGGTAAGCCCTATGCCGATCCTAGCGATCCCTACCAGCAGATATTCTACCGGGTATCCCAAAATAACCCCTACTGGGTCATCAATAATACCTTTAGGAATGAAAACACCAAACGGACCATGGGGAATATCCTGCTCAACTATAAGGTGACTCCCGACTTGGCTTTGAATTACCGCGTAGGGGTAGACCATTACACCACCATAAGCGACGATTACAGAGAGCTTGGCTTCGCTACCCGCGGTAGGACCAACCCACCCAGCGGAGGGGATCTGTATATGAATACAAAATTCTCCAATCAATTGAATTCCAATTTGTTTGTGAATTATAACAAAGTGATCAATAAGGTTTGGAATATTGACGCCATCATCGGTAATGAAGTGTACGATAGCAATTACAGGGGTGTTAATACCACGGGGTCTAATCTGGTAGTGGGCAACTGGCCCAATCTGGCCAATGCAACTTTAATTACAGGCAGTAATAGCACCAGCAGACAACGGATCGTCGGGTTTTACTCGAACATTAACATTGGTTGGAATGATAAAATCTATTTGAATGCCTCGGGCCGGAATGACATTGTATCCAATATGCCCACTGGAAACAGGTCGTTTTTCTATCCTTCTATAGGGGCCAGTGCGATTGTGACGGAGCTATTACCTCAAACCAAAGCGGTATTTTCTTTTGCCAAACTAAGGGCGACCCTGGCTGAGGTTGGCCAGGCTGGGCCCATTTATGTAAACGGCAGGGGTTTTACTACCAACCGGCCAGGTTCATTTGTTTTTCCTTACCAAGGATTAGTAAGCTGGACCCAAAGCGCTACACGGATCAACCCCGGCTTAGTACCTGAAAATACCCGTACCTTCGAAATAGGTGGAGATTTCAGATTTTTTAACGATAGGGTTACTGTTGATTATACCTATTTCGATGGCAAATCGGACGGACAAATATTTAATGTGCCAGTCGCGATAACCACCGGTGCTTCCAATGAAATCAGGAACGGCGGTAAGATCCGTAATAATGGTCATGAAGTGGTACTTTCGCTGATACCCATCCAAAGTAAAGATTTTAAATGGGAATTTAACACCAATTTTACTACCTATAAAAGTAAGGTATTGGAGCTTTATGGGGGCACGCAGCGCGTGAATATTTCGAGTGGCGTAGTTACGCTAGTCGCGGAAGTGGGCAGCGTATATCCTCAGTTTGTAGGTACTTCCTATTTGAGAGATCCCGAAAGCAATCAGATCGTCTATCAAAGTGATCAAACGAAGGTAGACTACGGCTTGCCTATTATCAATAATACACAAAAAGTAATAGGTACCCCTACGCCTGACTTTGAAATGAGCTTTATCAATAACCTTTCATTCAAAGGGTTTAGATTGACCGCCCAAGTCGATTGGCGCAAAGGAGGACTGATATACAACCATTCGCTTAACGAGTCGAGAAGAAGAGGGTTGGCCGGCGATACAAGAGATCGGGAGACGGAATTTGTACCCGAAGGTAAGAAAGGCACAGTGGCCAACGGAGCCGTGGAAATTGTAGGCGATAACGACATACTCATCAAGAAGGATGTTAACTACTTCAACAGATTATGGCCCAATACCGAAGCGAGCTTGAGTGATGCCTCTTTTATCCGATTTAGGGAATTAGGCCTCAACTATAATTTGCCATCTAAATGGATCAAGAACCTCAAGATTAGCAACGCCTCCATTTATTTCACGGGGAGAAATCTCTTTATAATCACCAAGGCATTCACTGACCCTGAGGTGAATATCTCCGAAGGGTCCTATGCCAACCCAAATTCACAAGGTATTGAAGTGTCTCAAATACCTCAAACAAAAAGTTATGGAGCAGGTATACGGTTGAAATTTTAAAACTGAATCAAGATGAAAAAAATACAGATATTTATTGTAATGAGCTTGTTCTTTATTGCTTCTTGTAGCGATGCGGTATTGAACGATATTGATACGAACCCTAATCAGGTCAATGACGCCCCGCTAAAAACGATCCTACCACAGGTGCAGATGAGCTACGTAACTGAAGTAGCCGGTGGGGGTACTGCGCTGAACTCCTATTACCTATCGGAAGCCAATACCTTCGTTTTAGGGAATAATATACTTCAAAATGTACAAGGCTTAGGCTCTCAGGTGTGGGACCAGGGGTATCTGGCGCTGAACGATCTGTCGATCATTAAAGAAAGAGCGCTTGAAAGCGAAGCGTATACGTATGCAGGCATTGCCGATGTGTTACGGGCCATGAACCTGGCCACTTTAACGGATCTATTTGGCGATATCCCTTTTTCGGAGGCCCTTCGCGACGACATCATTAATCCGTCTTTCGATCCATCCCAACAGGTATATGCCGAAATACAAAAAATATTGGATGAGGCTATTGTCAATCTCGGCAAGGACTCTGGACCCTTGGTGCCCAAAATGGATGATATGTATTTTGAAGGGGATAAAACTTTATGGATCAAAACGGCCTATGGACTCAAAGCGAGGCTATATAATCGGCTCAGTAATCTGGATGGCACCACCTCCGCCAACAATGCCCTGGCTGCGATATCTCAGTCATTCAATAGTGATTCGGAGAGTCTCATATTTTCAAAATTTGCAGATATCCAGACCAATGGAAACCCATTTTCGGTGGTCAATAATAGCCAGCCGGGCTCGAGTGTAGGAAATGGAATTTACAATAGCATGGCCAGCTTTGGGGAAAGTGGAAAGGCCGACGATGACCCACGTGCCGCCATTTGGTTCACCAAGGTCAATGGGGCGATAATATCGGCTCCTAACGGAACGGCAAGAGCCGATTTTGGTGAGCCGAGGCTGGACGGAGCCTATTATTCTAAGCCCGAACTTATGAAATATTTTGATTCCCCTATGCCTTTATTAACCTTCGTCGAACTCAAATTCATAGAGAGTGAGGCTTACTTACGGCTTGGGGATAAAACGAAGGCCAACGCCGCCTATGAAATGGCCGTAGACCTAGCCCTGAAACATGCCGGCGACTACCGGCCGTCGGTAAGCCTGAGTGATGAGAAAATGGATGCCTATAAGGCTTTACCTAAAGTATTCCCTGGAAGTGATGCCCTTACCTTAGCCGATATTATTAAGCAGAAGTATATCTACTTATATCAGTTTCAACCGATCGAAATGTATAATGACGTAAGAAGGACAGGGGTGTTTGAAGTAACCGACCCCACAGGTAGTGCCACCCGCCTTCCATACCCCGTTACAGAAATTACCCGTAACATCAATACACCCACCGATATTGACAATATTTCGGCTCTGGAACCCCGAACCAAAGTATTCTGGGCTAAATAATACGATACAGTCGCTTCTATCCCAGCGCTAATGCGGATAGAATAGGAAGATTAATCTTGTGGGTTTTGATTTAGTATCAACTTTTGAAATGACTTAAATGATGAAAAGACGGAATCTAATTAAGGCAGGCCTATTTGGCCCCATGCTTTTGCAAAATATAGGATTAGGAGCATCGCCCACTCCCCGGAAAAATAAAGAGGGAATGGTGGAGGAACCCAAGAAAAGTCTGACGGTTGTTCGGGACACCGACGTGATCGTGTGCGGTGGGGGGCCTGCTGGGTTTGCGGCGGCCTTAAGTGCCGCTCGATCGGGTGCCAAAACGACCTTGATTGAACTGCATGGTTGTTTAGGAGGAATTTGGACCTCAGGTCTGTTGAGCAATATCATTGACCATGAAAACAAGAGTGGGATCATGAAGGAGCTTATCTATCGCCTAGACCAGACCGACGCCCAACTTACCGCCAAGAAATACGATGCGGAACAAATGAAATGGGTTTTGGAAGAAATGTGCCGGGAGGCCGGTGTCGAGATAAGGCTGCATACTCGGGTAACAGGTGCATATTCAGACAAAAATAAGCAAATCGACTTCATTACCACCGAGAGCTTTTCAGGGCGTGAGGCATGGAAAGCCAAGGTGTTTATCGATGCCACTGGTAACGGTGACCTTGCCGCTACCGCTGGCTGCGGATTCGACATGGGAGAGCCCACGACAGGAAGGGTTCAGCCGATGTCTTTGATGGTGATTTTGAGTGGGTTAAAAGATTCAGATCTGTTAAAAGAAGGGTATATAAGAGGCCTGGGAAGAAATGGATCGCCCACCACCGAAGGGAAGAAAAAGTTACATGCCGATATAATGAAAATTGGCATAGACACCAGTTACAGCATGCCGAGTTTCTTTACCATTCGGCCCGATACCATAGCCCTTATGATGAACCACCAATATGGGGTGTCGGCCATAGATGCCGATGCGATTTCTAAGGCGACCATGGAAGCGCGAAATGAAATTAATAAGGTAATTGCAGGGTTAAGAGCTACAGGAGGAATATGGTCGAATGTGAGAATAGCCACCTCCGCGGCCCAAATAGGGATAAGAGAGGGACGGCGGATTCATGGCCTGTATATGCTTTCGAAGGAAGACTTGCTAAAGGGCGCTCAGTTTCCGGACGGGGTCTGTGATGTTAAATTTACCGTCGATGTCCATGCCCTTGAAAAGATCGAGGGGGGCGGGTATAGTAATTCAGGAGTAAAAATGAAACCCTACCAGATCCCCTTGCGCTCCCTGATCGCCAAAGATTTCGATAACTTGATGATGGCGGGCCGTTGCATTAGTGGTGATTTTTATGCCCACGCGAGCTACAGAGTTACCGGGAACGCCGTGCCCATGGGGGAAGCAGCCGGTAAAGTTGCTGCCAAAGCGACGGCAACAAACCGACTCCCCAAGGCCGTGAAATGGAATGAAGTCGTGTAAATAGAACGTGTTCAGAGAAGTCATAAAGCTGTTTTTTTTAAATAGTTTTTATGACTTCTTCTGAAAATCTCCAGGATAGCATTGCCCAATAGGTTCTACGCTTGCGCTGATGATGGACTTTCCTTCGGTCTCCATTGAAGGTATAAACGATATCAGCTGTGAACATGGAAATAAGTAAGTTTTTTAAAGTTCAATCCTCAACCTTAGGATTGCTGGCAAACCAATAGTACAAAAACGACCTAACCATCATGGAAAGAAGAACCTTCATTAACGCTGCACTATTCGGTGCTATTCTTCCATTCAGTGAGGCCATTGCTGAAGTAAAAAAGGAAGGGCTGGTAGAGCCACAGCGAACCATTCCCATAGCGGGCGATTACGACGTGATCGTCTGTGGTGCCGGACCAGCTGGCGTAGCTGCTGCCATTGAGGCCGGACGAAATGGAGCCAAGACCCTCTTACTAGAGGTACATGGCTGCCTCGGAGGTGTATGGACCGCCGGTAACCTGACCTGGATACTCGATAACCAAAATAAATCGGGCTTCATCAACGAAATTAAAAGGGATTTGGCTCAGCTAGGAGGGGCAGGGACGGTAGATAGTGGATCGAGCTATGCCTTTGATGCCGAAATCATGAAGGCCATCCTGGAGGCCTATTGTGTGGAGGCGGACGTCACGGTTCGTTTACATACCCGAGTGGTATCTACAGCCGTGCAAAACGGCCGACTTACCCATGTGCTTACCGAGTCGAAGTCGGGACGGGAGGCCTGGGCAGCAAAAATTTTTATAGATTGTACAGGTGATGGAGATGTGGCACAGCAGGCAGGCTGTGGGTATGACTATGGCAGTAGTGAGGGCGAAGGACAGCCCATGAGCCTACTAGCCCTAGTGGGCGGGGTACATTATGAGGATATCAAACCCTTTGTGCGCGATGCCCAGGATAGTAAATTACGGTCGCCCTCCAAAAAAAGACTCGAGGCCGAAATCATTCGTAGTGGTGTGAAGCCCTCTTATAGTCTGCCTGGTTTGTACCCCATACACCAGGATTTGTTTATGTTAATGGCCAATCATGAATATGGGTATCTGGGCTATGATGCGAAGCAGATTAGCCTAGCCACCCTTAAAGCCCGGGCCGAAGTACATCAAATCGTCAATGGGTTGCGTTCATTGGGTGGTATCTGGCAGAATTTTCGAATTGTATCTACCGCCGAGCAAATTGGTGTGAGGGAGAGTCGTAGAATTCATGGGCTATATACCGTTACAGCCGAGGACCTCATACAGGGAGCACGGCATCAGGATGCAGTGTGTAGGGTTACTTTTGGGGTGGATGTGCATTCTGTCAAAAAAGATGATGAAAATAATAAGAAGTATAATAGAGGTGTAAAGGCAGTTCCCTACGATATCCCCATAAGGGCCATGATTGCCAAGGATGTGGAGGGACTTATGATGGCTGGGCGCTGTATCAGCGGTGATTTTATCGCTCACTCTAGCTATCGGGTAACGGGCAATTCGGTTGTGATGGGCGAAGCTGCAGGCCGACTGGGCGCCATGGCCGCAGGTTCTAACCGCTTGCCTCAAGAAGTAGATTGGGCAGAAGTAAAATGGAGTCTGTAATCGTTGTAAATCGATCTGTTATCAAGAGAGCCATGAAATAATATGTTCAATAGAGAGAGGAACGCTAAAATGAAATGGTACGATGGTTTTCTTAAAAAGCTTGACACCCCGTTATGGGTAAGGCTTGTTCTGTTATATTACATGGGTATTTCTCCAGGATTTGCGGGAAACGATCTGCTGTTAACGCACGTTTTTATTAACCCTGTAGACTCTTTGGAGAAGATAACTATTACCGAAAGCCAGTCGGAAAATGGACTTTCAAATTGGTTTAGTCAGGACGTCAATAGGGCCGTATGCACCTCCGAGCAATGCAAGATGGTGAATATCCGGCTTTTCTGGGATGGAGTGGGTAACTATCAACGTTTTGAATTGATCGATAACGAGCCCCTAACCAAAACAGACCATACCTCGTTTGACTCTGAAGATTACGCCAAGTTAAACGGAATTTTAGCCGATGCGAATTCTATTTTTAGGGAGCTGGGAATGGAAGACTTGGTGGTGGAAACAGACGAAACCATCGATGGTAAAACAGGAGCGACTCAGAAGTCTTTGAGTGAATATGTAGTCAGTGAGGCGGTTTATACCTGTTATACCTTATGGCATATCGTTTACGGACCCACCCAAAGTAGGATCAAAGCCTTAATAGCCGAAAGGGCCAGCGAGGCTTATTTGAGGTTGGCATTGACTAACGAGGACTCGATATACCCCATATGGGCATTGGGCTACGTGGCGGATCATCCTGGGAATTCCGTTCCCTTCTTCGATCGGCTATTGACCCAATTGACCTCCTCAAACGAAACAGTGGCCAGTCTGGCGATGGAAGCGATACACCCTCAGGCTCTCAGCAAGGAGGGAAGCCAACTAGCATTCGTAAACCAGATACCCCAGTTGGACGATCTAAAAAAGCTGGACATGCTATGGAAACTGGCAGAGGCCGAAACTGTATACGACCAAGTGCTAATCCAACTCCTGGGCTACTACCAAGCCGGGCAGCTCAATGCCACAGCCTTGGGTTATGTTTATAAGCTATTTTCGGCTCCGAACATGGCCAATCCTATTGTTTATAAAAATTTGGAAAGACTTTTATCGGACCCCAATCGCTATGTGGCGAATACCACCAAGAAGTTGCTGGAGAAATGGACGGTGGATTGAGTGTTAGGGAGTAGCAATTTAGGGCATAAATATTTTATGTGGCTTGTCGATGTGGGAGGGTGTTTGAAACCTTCTGATAATGGATTAGGCTTTTGAACTGGCTTGTCCATCCCGCAGGATGCGGGAGCGATTTCAGATTATTTAGCAATGGAATATGCATTTAAATTGGCTTGCCGATCCCGCAAAAACGTGGGAGAGCGTTTCAATCCTTCTGACAATGGATTAAGCTTTTGAACAAATCTGTTGCCCTTACTGACATAGTGTGTGTATTTGTTTCAATCCTTCTGACAATGGATTAAGCTTTTGAACTCAGCCCATATGTTATTATTGGTCACATTGCTCCCATGTTTCAATCCTGCTGACAATGGATTAAGCTTTTGAACGCTAATCGACTGACTGTAATGGTAACTCTAGTTTTCCGGTTTCAATCCTTCTGACAATGGATTAAGCTTTTGAACTGGCTTGTCCATCCCGCAGGATGCGGGAGCGATTTCAGATTATTTAGCAATGGAATATGCATTTAAATTGGCTTGCCGATCCCGCAAAAACGCGGGAGAGCGTTTCAATCCTTCTGACAATGGATTAAGCTTTTGAACCGTGTAGGTTGGCGTACTCACTTCATCACAGAAGGGGGTTTCAATCCTTCTGACAATGGATTAAGCTTTTGAACAGCGACGTCCCTTTTTAATAACACACTATGACCGAATATAATACTCCCCAGAATTAGGGCCACTGTTAAAATTTAATTTTTAATCTTAAATTAGTGGAACTATGAGAGCAAAAAGGAGAAAATTCAGTTCA
>NZ_QGDT01000005.1 GCF_003149085.1 Dyadobacter jejuensis
ACAATTACCCAAAGGGGTCAATATGCTCCAGAATGAATCAAAAATAAATGTCTAGGGGGTCAATATACGCCAGAATGTCACTAGAAAACAAGCCAATAATGTGCTTTTAGCATTCATTATTACCCTGAGTACAAGGGGTCAACATGCTCCAGAATATCCAATAGGGTGGGAGGAAAAAGAAGCGAAGCCCAGGAATATCGCACTAGACCGAATAGCAAGTTTCAGGAAAACGGCCGTTGAGTTTGGGTATTCAAAGAGTTTTGATTTTAAGGGACACTTTAACGATTTTGTGGGGGTCACAAAGCACGATACCAACCCCAAAGTAATCGTGCAATTGAAGCTGACGAGCCTCAATAGGGCACAATATCTTATCACTAAGCCCATACATCCCACCCAGACGCACAGTAAAGACCCTCAAGGCAACTATATCTTTGAATTGCACGTAATACCGAATCGGGAGCTAGAAGCCAAAATATTAGAATTCGGCCCAGACATGGAAGTTCTGGAGCCGATTTGGTTACGGGAGCAGGTTGCCGATAAGGTGAGATGTATGTGGGCGTTATATTCCGACTGATTTAGAGTAGTTTTTCTATTTCTGCTTTTATGTCGTCGTAAATGCCGTATTCGGATTTTAGGTCGAATATTTGGTCCAGATCTGAGAAAAGGTTTTTGGCGGTATAGCCTTGTTCGTTTTCATTTAAGGTGGCATTTATTTGTGCAATGGTTGCTGAGCCTAAATTGTGAGCAATTTTATTTCTGAGCTTAGACAAGTACTCTAATTTGTCACCAACTTTTAAGTATATGTCAAGAATATTATCCTTTATGTACAAATGGTTTGTTTTGACTAATTCTGGTAGTAAAACCTTATATGCAAACCTATTTGGGTTTCTACTATCTATGGGTTCCCCATTAGACATTAGGGCCTTCCTAATTTTAGGAACAAACTCAAAATTAACGTCATTTAATTTTCTTTGGAATTTGGTTTCACCGATCTCGTTAGATCGACTTAATAGATAATCCATCTTACCAAAAACTTTTTCTATTTCTATTTTAAATAGACATTCGTTAAGTGTGTATAATCGCCATAAAAATTCTGTGTAGGCTTTTTGCTTAAAGTTGATTTTTGCAGCAAGGTACAGGTCCTGTAGCTTCAAGTTTGGAGTCGCAATAATTGGCTTGAATTGTGAGCTGGCAATAACATTAGTGTTAATAGCCAGTTCATCATATTGCAAATTTAATCGCTTATGACCATATTGAGCCAAATGATAAATCTCCTTTGGTCTCGATATCTCTTTATCAATCATTCCAAAATCGTAGTCATTCAGATGCTTCACGATTTTTTGCTTATTGAGATCATTTAAAAAATGCTTTGTGAATTTCAGTTCCCTAGGTGCTTGACCCTCCGATTTCTGGAATAGCTTAACTTTATTTTTGAAGGCTTGTAGCAATTGTAGCGTTACTGCATGGTTAATTTGGTCTATACCACCTTGCGGAAGTAAAAATATTTGGTTTACATTTTGAATGTCAGTCAGGAATAAGTTTTGCTTAATTTCTTTAAAATGAGAATATTGGAAATCAATATTTACTACTTCTGTTTGAATCGAATACTCGTCGAAATGTACTTTTGAGAAATCAGGATCTTCTGATAAATAATGATTAAGGATATCTTTAAAATACAGAGTATCGTCTAAATAATTCTTCGGATTTCTAATCCTTCCAGCGTCCCAATCGATCTGCTGATCTGTGTAAATCATAAGAAAGTAGTCAATCTGATGATCTCTGTTGGTTTGCTTAATAAAATCTTTCGTTAATGGGAAATCAATTACGGATTTAAATAAATGATAATTGTCCCGAATAGTTTGCCCACCTTCTCTCGGGGAAAATGTATAAAACTCTGGGAAGTTGAAATTCTCAACAACTTTTAATCTTATATTTCCCTTTTCTATAAACTGGTCTTTACCTTCTTTGTGTATCACAAATCCATTTTCAATAAGGTGCTCTTTTTTAATCTGAACATCTCTGGTACCGAGTGTAATTATTAGGTAGTTTTTCATAAAATGTATTTTTTGTATGGTTAGCTGATTTTGCCAACCAATTATTTTAAATCAATTGATCAATTTCATTCACGGCATACACCGTGGCATCTGTTTGGTTCTGAGATTCGGTCCCACCATACACCAGAATGCTTTGTGCATCGGGGACGATTTTTTCGAAGTATTTGAGACCTTTAAAAAATCGGAATTAATGGTTTTCCCAGCTTTTATTTCTACGGCTTTTAAGTTCATGCCATCCTGGATGAGCAGATCCACTTCATTTTGGTTGCTATCTCGCCAATAATAAATCTGTGGGCGTTTCCCTTGGTTGTAATGCATTTTCATTACCTCTAATATTACATTACCTAGAGCATATGAGTCGGTAAAGAAGGATCGGAGTTCGTTTTATTTGAATTTCTTGTATTTTACCTCCTTAATCTTTCCGTCTTTCCCCATCCGATGAACACTTACTATTGCTACTTTTCCAACAGGCTCTGGGGAGAGATACCCAATCATCGGAATTTGCTCTTCCAGCTGCCCATTAACAAATATTTTCATGATATTAGGCTTGCCTGAAACAACGATTTCGGCATCTATTTCCGCACCTACTTTAAGCTTGCCCTCGAATAGATTTGGTTTCTTTGCTTCGCTTTCAGCGAGGCGGAGGGCTTCTGCAGCGGCTTTCGCCTCTGCTTCCAGGCGTATCATTTCTTCTTTCTTGAATATTTCCTTGGCGAGGCGCTCATTTTCTGCTTTCAATAAGTCTTCAAGAGAAACCATAGTTAGTTTGACAAAGCCCATCGGTAGGAACTTCCACTGACCATTGCTGTCTTTTTCAAATGCCAATTTTCGTGATTTGTATTTTTGTTTACCAATGTCATTCCGTTTACATAGTTTACTTTTTAAATCACGATCTGTCCAAACTCCAATGTTCTGGAAGTAAGCGGTATCGCTTTTATCATACTGCCAATCACCAGTTATGCTATGAAACCCCGATCCAGCTGCCATTCGTAAAATACATTCTTTCGACGTATCCAGGTTTTTAATTTTCTGTCTCATCTCCTTAAGATCTTCTAAGAGTCGTGCTGTATTTTCATCAAAAGTGTATTTTTCGAAAAACTTGATTTCCTTTCCGAGAAAATCCAGTGTATGCTCATTGATCATTTTACAAAATTTTGTAAAGGAAAATGAGGTAAGCCAAGGCGCTGTGTGACTTGGAGGAGTTTTTATTTGCGTGTTTCTCCTAGATCCCAAGTAAAGTTGCTCAATGCTTTTTTTCTTAAATGAGACAGTTAGACCTCCTTTTGATCCAACTATTAAACTTTCATACATAGTGGTAAATCCGGAGGAATTAAATACCAAATTAGTTTTATTAATCCCATGTTTCCAGCCACCTTCCCATATTTGGTCATTGTTCTTATGAAGGTTAAATATCTTCGTCGAAGTCAGGAAGGTGTCTTCAAAATGGACATCCGTAAATTGGAAGAAACGCATAACGGAATTCTCGAAATCACCCAATGTATTTTTTACAATACTACTATTACCAGATATATGATTTAGCTTTGAAAAATATTTTAACAATATAGAACTTACCGACCCTTTTAGTGAACTCCCGGGTATGTAAGGCCTGCCATCGAACCCACCGCAGGTATGGCGCCTTATGTCATTGGAGGGACCTGCTGTAGATGGAAATGACTTGATCGTTAATGGTTCAAGTTTCTTACCATCCAACAAAGGGCTCATTGAATTGCCATTCACAAGTACTCTACTCAACTTTTCTGGGGTAACATCCTTACTTAATTTTACGAAATCTAGTATCCAGATTCTGCTATCTCTTATTACAAAATCTATATCCTTTCGCCAATGATTTTCGCCTGCCCCTCCAATATGTGTTGGGGTAATGATTTCCACCTGGAAATTCTGAGTTATCGTGCTGTCATCTGGTTTGATCATCGTTTTACAGGTAAGAATAAAGCCTTGCCCACCCGCCAAACGGGGTTGGTTACTTTATGGGGCAAAATAGCATTATCGGGTTTTAAATCTACTGTATTACCTTTGGAAATGAATTTGCTGATAGGTATTTTAAATACGGAACCTTCAAGAAACATGTAAACAGAACGTTTACGATACGTATTGTGAGGGTCACTCATCCATCCACCGCGCTTTATAATTTCGTAGCGGACAGCTTCATCAGAAATCATCTCCTTTAAGTCTTCTTTTGTTTCAGGGCAGAACAATGACATATTTATTGCGAAATCCGAAAAGTCCGGAAGCTCAAGATTCAATGAGCCAAATGACACATTGAATTGCCCGTTACCAACAGCGCGGTCGGTCCCAATTCCATTTTCAGCTAAAAGACGAAGCGCCGCTTTTACCTGCTTCTGAGCTTCTTCATTCTCATAATGAACCAAACAGAATAGCCCTGAACCTCTGGTAAAAAACAGTCTTTCCGTGTAAAAAGGAACGGTGTCTTCTGAGTCATTTCTCGGACGCTTGATTCTGTTTTGAACGTCGGTGGTCAAGAAATTTTTATTAATTGGCTCGTTTGTCTGATAACTTCCATGAACTGAATCAACCGTGCTCGTCAATGGTGTTTGATTGAGATAATGTTGAAAATGCCAAGCATCAACAAATTTGATTTTCTTGTAAATCTTAGCATCATCACTCTGATCTTTTTTGTTATCGGTGTTGGCAGGGAAAAAGGGTTTAGCAAAGAAATGCACTTTCTGTTTTGAACTGGTATTGAGCGTATACGGAAATAAGCTACTTAAAGTATAAGCCGGATTCTTTAAAATCCATTCTTCCTTGCCTAGGATTGCCCAGGATTGCATAATAGCAGCATACATAGTATCAGAATGCAAGGTTCTTTCGCTAATTCCGTAGTCAGATCGGGCATTGCTAACATGAAGTGGTGCGGTAAATTCGAAATAAATGACATCGAAGGTATGTTTCATATCAGGCAGTTTGATTCAAATATTCTGAAGCTGTTTTTACTATTTCTCCAGTCTGCCTCCATTCTACCTGTCCATAGCCACGTGTGCCACTTCCACCCAAATAATCATTTTGGAGCAAAGCCAAACCAGAATTGAGCAAAGCCAAAAACTTAGCAGTGTTGTCTTTGGAATCTTCCATAACATTGACAACAAATTCAATTTTAAATACAGCACCAGCAGGAACCCGTTCGATTTGACGGGGATGGTCTGCCGTGCCGGTTAACCGATTGATGACGTTTTCGAATTTTACTTCTGTATATGGCATATCGGTAAATTCAGAATTATATAACTTATCCGCCGATTCGATCGTTAGAGGTGCATCCCGAACTAAAATCCTAGCTGGATTATCTTTTGATCCAAAAAGGTAAGCCAGCAATTTTCCATTTTCTGATTTATAGTCTGTAAAGCTCGTATCTGCATTTTCACCCATTGCCACTTCAAGCAAACTCCGTAGCTTTCCCTTTAATGAGCTTCCGGGTATGTACGGCTGGTTGTTATCCTTTCTACGAATAATAGGACTGTCCACGCCACCGATTTCTACATTTTCCTTGCTGTCGCCAATGTGCATTCCGGAGAGTAACTTAAGTTCACCGGAAATAATTATTTTTTTGAATAACTTCATTTTTTGAAAATTAAGATTTGAAATTTATTGACCACCCGCTGCCTTATGATAAGCAACTATTGACTCGAGTACATTGACAAAATTCTGAAAGCGTGTCTTGTCCTCATTTATTTCTCTAATCAGTGGGCTCAATAACTCATAAAACTCTTTGATCTTAGTTTTGTTAGTATTGGATTTCTTATCGTAATCGCGCCCTACAGCATACGCAAGCTTAGGCTCTAATAAGATTATTTCGCCCTTGGATTTCTCGAACCCTGCTTGTATTTGTTTGATTGAACCAAATATTTTTCTGATTTGCGATGTGGAGACTTGATTTTTAATATCGTTTGTAGCGAGGTATGTGCCCCATTCCTTTACAAGTGTTAAATCCTTAATCCCATCTGTTAAGACTGAAATTGATATGTTTTTTGGCATAATTTAATATGGTTTAGAGTTAAATTCTGTTGTCTTTTAATTCCAACTCCGCCCATCGGCAGGCAACTATAAAAGTATCAAAGCGAATATTGGTATAAGTCTTGTCCTTATAGTCAAATTGATTGGTCATTAAAACACTCTCAATGACTTTCAGTGAATGGTTCTTTTTGGATGTTTCTTTAGTTTCATATCGTTTAAGCGAGTATGCGGCATTCCATCTCCATGATAAGTCAAGCAGTTTTTTGCCATCCCTATCTGTTCTATTTGATATTTCATACCAGTCAAAGACTTTATGTAGAATACCTTTTGACAGAATGGGCCGATTACCTTTTAAATTCTCTATCCAGAAATTTTTGATTGCTTCAATCGCTTTGAACTCCTCCCATCCAAATGGAATACCAAACAGGCAGAGTGCATTTTTCTTGGTTCCATCAGGTCTTGTAAAATCTTTTGCATTTTCCTCCGCAATACCGGCATCATGGGCTCCCTTGGCAATTGGGAACTTAGGTGTAACAATACTAATACCCGCCGAAATAGTAATATCACTCCGTCCTGTAAACTTTTTGAATTCTACTTGAACCTCATTTGCAAATGAGATTATTGAGTCCCATCGCCCCACCGCAAATATGTCATCACCCCCTGAATAAATAATATTTATCCAATCTTTGTATTGATCTTTGCCTCTTATGGTGTTTAGATATCCGCTGAAAAACCAATCAAGTTGGCCTGACAACGTAGCATAGGCAGAAAAACTGGCGCCTGCCGGATTAAATCCTTTTATAAAAAGCTGCCCCAATCCATCTACATCCATTCGAAGAATAGCAATTCTGTTAAAATTTCCATGACTTTTCCCTTTAACAATAGGAGAGTTGTCACGGACATGGTCTTCTCGCTCAATCCCGGCCAATTGCTCAAAAGTTTTTGTATTACCTTTTGAATCCAAAGCCATTTCGCTTCCTCCATAAAACCGATAGGAATAGGAAGTTCTCAGTGCGGAAACAGGTTTCAGAAAGTCGATCTCCCCTTTTACGGTGAGGCAAACCTCTGCATTTTCTGTTGAGACGATTTTATTATCACCGATGATCCAGTAATCACGTCCATTTAAGGATCCGAATTTATTCTTGGGCAGATTTGGTTGTTCTGAACTACTAAAAACTATAAAGTGATTTTTTGACAGCGCTTCGCCAATTTTCTTTTGTTCAAGAATTTGTGGGGAGATTTTTACCTCATCGTCGATCTGGGTAATTCCCTTTTCTACTTCGTCTCCGGTTACTGAACATATTTCGGTTAAACCGCCCATACCAACTCCCTTATCATGAAAAAAGCTCTCAAAATCATCCTTTAACAGTTCCTTAAATTTCTGGTACTTCGTTTCAGCCGTTTTTTCACTAACAGATCGCCATAAATCACCTAGAAACACAGGCTTTTCTGAGCCTTTTATCCAAATAGTTGGAAGGGAATTGCCGTTGGAATTCATTTTCTTCAAATCTTTATCATAGGCAAACGCATCATACCCCATGCAGATGTAAATGTTTCCTTTATACTTCTCCCAGATAGCTTTCTTGATTTTTGTCTCAATATTCAACAAATCAGTTCTGACCTTCTTTGTATTTGGAAGTAGCATGAAAAATTTTCCACCACTACTGTAAATGACATGGCTCAAGGAGGTTTCTGTTTGATTGACAATTGTATAAGCTATTTCATCCAGCATCAATTGCAACGAAAACGAACGACCTTTTAGGCTTTTTCCGGCATATTTGGAGGAGATGTCATATATGAACTTTTGAATACCCGAGGTATCCACACTAAGAAGTAAAAGCGGTAAATGTCCGGTTTTCAGACTCAAACGTCTGTTGTAGACGAAGCAATCTGGATTCTCTATCTCATAATCATATAGTGATTGTGTGATAGCTGCAGTAATTTTCAAATGGTCAAAAAGACTGTTATCAGAAAAGTCCACGGTTGATGCCGGAATACACCAGCAATATTTTTTTAGCAAATAATGAAGGGACCTATTAAAAGCAGATAATGAATCAGTAGGTAACTTTTTAAATTCTGAGGAAAAGAGTGACCATAATACAGTGTACTCCTCCTGAGACACACCGTTTTCATATCTTTCTTCAGAAGGAAAGAGGGTATTTTTCAACGATAATTTTTCTAGGCCAAAGGCGGAGGCTTTAACTGGTTTTTGGGAAAGTTTTCGGTTTTTATCGTATACATTCAAGTTTCCGAAAATATTGATAAGTGGCTCTTCTTTGAATTTAAGCTTCCCTCTTTTAACATCATTTTCGAAATCCTTATCATCGGATCTATCAATGCCACTAGCCCACCAGTCGGCAAACTGTATGAGAGCTTGTAACTTGGACTCAGGTTTGTGATGATGAATTGAGAGATTCACCAAATTATCAACTGACTCTTTATCATAAATTCCAATTTTTTCAAATGTCTCTAAGTTCTCTTCAAAAAAGAGCTGAGTCCAAATAACGTGTTGGTATTTGAAGTAGCCTTCCTGAGAGGTTGGACAAATGTTTCCTGCGTTACCGATGATATATGGATACTTTTCTAAATATTTTGACGTATTGTAGGACACATCCGCCCGTTGCCAAAACTTTCCAATATCATGCAGCAAAGCTGCCAAATAAACCATATCGCGTTCTGCTGCCATTATCTCTTCTCTTTAATAGTGGATACCGTACCAAAGCCCAGGCTTACCCCTTTGCCTAGCCCAATAAAGTCGGGGAGGAAGACGTTGGTACGAAAATTAATGTCGAATGCCATAAGCTTTTGCGACTTGTAGGGGACTATTTTGGATTTGATTACCTCGTCGATCCGTAAATGAACGGTATGCTCTATAGCCCATTTCAAGCCTTTGGCCAACGAGATAATATTCGCCTTCAAAATGTTTTCAAGGAAGTCCACTTTTTCAAATTCGCTTCTAATATTCTTGTATTTTTCGTAATTCTCTTGACTGAGTGCTAGCCAGTTGTACATCCTATAGTTAAAGGTCTTCTCCCAAACTTGCATGGTGTACTGGTTCATTTGTAGGTTTTTGACCGTTAAGGTTACCGGCCTATCACCAATATGAATGGTAAGGTCGGAGTTTTGAAATAGATGATGTATCTCGTCTACTCCATAGTCTATACAAATGATAGCGGGGTTGCGCCCGATCCGTTTATACTGGATGACGGGGTAGCCATATAACAGCTCCCTGTCGTTGAGGTGGTTGTGGAAGTGAATGTTCTCCAATCCAGCTTTAGAAGCGACTGCCCCGCGGAAGGCAGGTAGTTCGTAGGCTTCAATTTCAGTATCAAACTGTATGCGTAAGAATCTAATTTTTTTCAATATTGTAGGCTAAGGTCAATGGCAAAAACCTAAAAATAAAACTATTTAGAGATTTTTCACGAACCGTTTAATAAATAGTCCTGGTTTTTCATCCTTCTATATTAACTTAAGTTACATACTGGATGAGGCCAATTAGGGGATTTTGATTCGAAACAATACGGCCTCTGCAATTATAAGTTGTTCATTTTCAATCCTATGGAATAGCCCAGTCGTACCCCGCCCGACCACCTGGCCCTCTGAGGAATTTTTATTACAATTCGGAAACTTTTTTTGTTTTCTGGATGGGAGAGGGGGGGCGCCCCTGTTTGGGTTTGGGATGATGGCATCAGGTTGGGCTTGTTGGTTGCCTTCCTGTCCTGGTAGGATGGGGGGGGCACCGCCGACCCCTGGGGAGGTCCTAGGCCCGTGTGGCGGCTCCTTTTATTCTGGATAGTCCCGCTGTTGGGTGGGCAGTTTACCTACAGCTTAATTCTATAATTTTCTTTGCCATTATTTAAGTATATTTTTTGCTTTATTTTTGAGAATAACCCCTTGTTTTTAAGCTGAAATGTTAAATTATGACCTGAGCATCATGTCGTGATGAATGCATCCAAAACGGCCGCAATCTTAAAGGAGGCTTTGCATAATTATATGGGTTGGGAGGTTTATACGCATCATGAACAGCTAATAAAATGAAAGAAGATACTTTAAACATGGTCTCCCTACAGGAGAAGTCATTGCGGTATAGAAGAAATATACTTAAGTATATCTACCATGCTAAAGCGGGGCATACGGGAGGGAGTTTGTCGATCGTCGATATCCTGAATGTGCTCTATAACGAGGGGATGAATATTACTCCTGAGAACTTTGACTCTAGGCTGCGCGGAAGGGGCATTGCGTGGAAGCGCTGAATGTAGGGCTGGCCGATAAGGGTTTTTTCCCAGAAGAGGACCTGCTCACCCTTTGTAAGTATGACTCCCCTTATATCGGTCACCCCACCAAATATGTGCATGGTATCGAACAAAACACCGGTGGCTTGGGGCATGGACTTTTGATGTGTGCGGGTATGGCTTTAGCCGCCAAAAAAGACCATTCTAATGTAAAGGTATATACCATCCTGGGAGATGGTGAGATGGCCGAAGGGTCTAACTGGGAAGCGTTGATGTTTGCCGCTCACTTTAAGTTGGATAACCTTTGCGCAGTATTGGATGATAACAAACTTCAAATTACTAGCTCCAATGCTGAAGTGATGGGCTTGGAGCCTATCGATAAAAAACTAGAGGCTTTTGGCTGGGCGGTCAAGCATGTAGATGGTCATAACCTGGAAGAGCTAACCGAAACCTTTAAAAGTATGCCTTTTGAAGTGGGAAAGCCCTCCTTTGTAATCGCACACACGACCAAAGGACAGGGGATTAGCTATATGGAAAATGTGCTCAAATGGCACCATGGAGTGCCCACAGCCGAGCAATACGACCTGGCTATGGCCGAACTGGTCTAGCACGTCACTTAATACAATTAATTCGAGGGCGTGCCAAAGGCTATAAAATCTTAAGGTGCCAGATGACGATAGGGGTAAAAGCTGCTAATTTTTGAATTGTATTATAATTATAATTAATTATAAAATCCTTTTTCAGTGCGCCTTTATGTTGGGCCTATCGAGCGAGCAGATAGCTTAATGCCTAGTGGCCTACATCCAGGAAAGGTTTATAGTTGGAGAGCCGTATCATTCGCTTTAACTACAACAAACGCGAGTAAGTCAAATTTAGAAATATTTTCAGAGACCTTGCAAAGTTGGCTGAAACAGATCCTGAAATAACCGTCGTTACCAGCGATTCGTGTGGGTCGGGAAAACTGGTGCCCTTGGGAGAGAATTTTCCCGATCAGATTGTTGAAATGGGTATTGCCGAACAAAACCTGGTGGCAGATGGAGCGTAGGGCTTCTATTGAAGGCATGATCTTTGGTACCACGCAAAATCATATTGTATGGGCTGCCCTTGAAAGTATTCCCTACCAAATCAAGGAGGTGATAGAGGCCATGTGCCAGGATATTGATGCTGACCTAAAGGGGATATCCGTGAATGGAGGCCTCACCAAAAATGGATTCGTCATCCGATTCTTAGTCGATTTACTAGGTTTAACCCTTAAAAAGCTAGAAAACCCAGACATTTCGGCCTTAGGAGCCGCTTATCTCTCCGGTTTAGAAAGCGGAGTCCTTAGAAGTATTGACCAAATAAAGCAGCTAAATGCTCAGAAAACGAGTGTCATTGTTCCTGATATGGCTAATGACGTGGTTGCTAAAAGATATGCGGGGTGGTTGGAGCGGATTTGCTGGTTTACCAAAATATCCCTGAAGTAGCTCTTACAGGAAACCACCATTCGGAGTTTTCGTTTTTCACCGTTCGAAAATGTTTCCGAATGTATACCCCGTTTTATGGCATTAATATTTAAGACCCCCAAAGTCCTTGTAAAATAGGATACCGAATGATATCAATTTCTTTGTAAAAATTTAGCGAGGAAGCTCCTTAACGGAACTTCCTCGTTCAATAGGGGAGGCCGCGACCCTTAGGGCTGCACCTCCACGATCACCCGTTTATAACGGGTGAGTGCCGGTTGGCCGCTATCGGTTACGGCGACTATAAAATGCATGGTTCCTTGTTGTCCCTTTTTTGGGGCCAGGAACGAAGCCTTGGCTTGGTCGGCATTTTCTATTTCTAAGGGGTTGCCGGTAAGGGTGGTAGAAAGGGTGAGGGTGCCTACCTCTCCATAATACATCCATTGGTAACTCAGAGCGTCTCCGTCCGGATCGGTGGAACCTTCGGCATTGAGGGTGATTTTGTCCCCCGCTTTGGCCTTGATATAGGCCGGCGACACGAGGCTGACCACGGGTGGGTGGTTGGCGGCTTCATAGGGCTTGATAGTCCAGTCCATACGGGCTTCAAAGTCATTTTGGTAGGCCTCTCTCCAGCGCCAAATCGTTTCCTGGTTTCCGGTATGCCAGCTGCTGTCCATCCCAAATACTTCGTCCTGGGCATTAGTCCATAATGGACGTGTTTCTGGTTCTAAAAACCATTTTTCGGTACGGGGTTGGTACAGTTCATAGCGCCCTCCCCAGCTGCCCCAGTTGGGGTGCTCGGAATTGCCCAGTCCATTATTGATCAAATACATAAAGCTGGGCGAGTCGCCTTCCATCAAGAACTTCATCCAGGGATACTGCGCCCCGAGTGGGCCTTTGTTGCGGATATGGGAATCCAGCCATGGGTTGTCGACAATGGGGAAGTTGCCACCAGCAAATCGCCCATGAAAGCGGTCGCCACTAATACCCGTCCAAGTGGCATGGTGGTAGCCATCCAAAGTGTGAAATCCCGGACTGGCGATATAAAACAGATCCTTAAAGGTCTTACGAATCCACGGGCCGGAGTCGTCTTGATCGGAGATGGTATAGACCCGTAGTTTGGAAACGAACTTTTGTAATTCATTACTGCTGCGGGTGGCCTTTACCTTCCATAGCGCCTGTGCCAGACAGTTGGGGCCTCCCCAGGCCAACACCCATACCGGGCGGTTGTCGGAACGGTCTACCGATTTGATGATCTGTTCGGAACCCTCAGAGTCCATGCCTTTCCCTACGGCATGCATGCCGTAGTCGGCCTTTCCTTCTTTGATCAGCGGTATTAGTTTGTCGACGGTGGGATAGCCTATTTCGTGTTTTTCAAGATTGGGTTGCACCTGTCCATAAGTCTCCACGATTTCTTTAATTCGCCAGGTTGCTAATTCTTTTTTTTGATGCACGGAGGTCGTGGCTATCAATCCTTCTATGTCGAAATGGTTGGCATAGGTCAAGAAACGGACCAAAGACATGGCGTCGTCGGGTTCGTTTTCAATGTCGGTCAATACGATCACCCTTGGCTTGGTATCGGTATGTTGAGCGTTCAAAAATGCCCCTTGCAGGACCAGGAAAAGGATGCAAATGTTCTGTTTAATTTTCATTGATTTACATTTTTAAGTATCATGTTACTATGTTATTTAGCCCCTAGTTGGTCAACGTCATGAATGCCGATTTAAATGGACAGGATACATGAATTCTTATTTGAAAATTACGGCGGTCACGCTAACTTCCTTGCCAATTTCTGTTTGTATTTTCAGGCCAGCATCAATTTTAATTTTACCGGATTCACTACCCCCTACGGCGATGGTCCCTAAGGTGGTGGAGTCGATGGTGACGTCCTTTATTTTAAGTTTTTTGCCGTTATAAATATCCATGGCTGGTGCCTTTTTGGTGGCCATCTTAACATCTTTGATACTTACCCCCGTGGCATCTATGATCGTAAAGCCCTGGTCTGCTTCGATCAGTAGGTTGTCCAATTCAATATTTTTAAGGTTCATTTCCGGCAAACCCTGGAGAAAAACCGCTTCATGCGCCCCTTTAATCTCGATGGGCTTGATAGATATATTCTTGAATTGTGGGGTTTCTTCAGTCACCGGCTCAAGCTTCGATACCGCTGTAGTATTTCCCTTGGCCAAGGTTTCGGCGGCAGACTTTCCTCCGTAATACAAAATGAAGGAGATGGCTTGTGAAGGGATATTGACCATTTAAATATTGGATATATATATATTCTCTACCATACCGCCGCGTCCACGGGTGCTTTTGAATCGTAGACCTACATCGGTGCCCATAAAGGTATTACTAGAGACGTGCATATTCCCGACTCCCCCTGACATTTCACTTCCCATCGTAACGCCACCATGGCCATGGTATACGATGTTATTTCTAATGATTAGGTTTTCGCAAGGTACTCCCCGGTCTCTTCTGCCCTGGTCTTTGCCCGATTTTATACAAATGGCATCGTCGCCCACATCGAAGCTCGAGTTTTCAATGATCACATTCTTACAGGACTCCACATCCAGCCCATCGCCATTTAGCGAATACCAGGGGTTTCTAACGATGATGTTCCTGACGATAAGCTCTTCGACCATTAATGGATGTAGACACCAAGCTGGGGAATTTTGGAAAACGGGGCCACCAAACTTCACTCTTTTGGAGTTTTGGATGCTCACCATCGCGGGCCGAAGGAAATCTCGTATCGCTAAGAACTCCGCTTTGGTTTTTAATTCCAGTCGCACATTTTGGTCAGCGACATTCGCTCCATCCTTATACTGTTGAGAGGGGAACCAGTTTCCGTTTTTCTCATCTACAACGCCGCCCGAGGCCACGAGTTTTTTCCATTCATGATCCGTAAGCTTGCTCTTTTTTACCATTCTCCACGCGTCGCCAGAGCCATCCCATAGACCCGAAGCCGTAAAGGCGATATTTTCGAGGTCTTTACCATAAATCGGAGAAATACAGCGCCAAATATTAAGTCCTTCAAAGCTCGTCTCAATAATAGGGTAAAGGTCTTTATCGGCAGAAAAACGGATCAGGTTACCTGCTGAGGCATACATTTCGATATTGCTTTTTAGTATAATAGGGCCCCTGAGCCAAATGCCGGCAGGGATAATGACCTTTCCCCCGCCTTTTTTAGATACCGCATCTATGGCATCGGCTATGGCCTTGGTGTTCAAAAAATCTCCGCCACTTTTCGCTCCAAAATCTTTAATATTCACCGTGTTGTTAGGGATGATGGGTTCTTTGACCCGGTCCATTTGAAATTCTATTCCCGGGTACAGCTTGGACTTAGCGTTGGGCTGGGCCACAAGCACGTTGGCGAACAGGATAGCGAGTACGGTGTTGGTAAAGGTGAATGGTTTCTTTCTCATTTTAAAGGATATTTTAACTAGATATATAATCAAAGGTGTTTCTTTTGCCATTCAGGAAAGGCTTGCAATGCCCCGGCAGGCCGGGAAGTATACCAGCTATATCCATAAAATCCTACGAACGAATACCCACGACCTAATGCCAATATTTCGGGAGCATCCACGCTGTATTGGAGCACCTTGGGTTATGTGGACGGCTCTTATCTGCGCGTTAGGAACCTTTCCCTGGGTTATACTTTCCCGAACATGAAGAAGTCTTATTTTAGCAATATTCGGTTTTACGCGACAGGGTCTAATCTTTGGACCTGGACCAAAAGTTCTAAGTTGAAGGAATAGGACCCCGAAAGAGGGGGAGGAGAGAGTAGCCCCATGCTGAAAAATGTAGTGGTCGGTCTTAACCTTGGATTTTAATCATATTAAAGATTAGTAAGATGAAAAAGATAGCATTATTTATCATATTTCTGGCCGTGGTCGTTACGTCCTGTAAGGATTCGATTACCGAGTACAATCCGAGTTGGTTGACGGCCCTATATGGCGGCGTCAATTTATGCAACGCGGGTATCAATCAAATAGCCAGTGTAAACTTTACTCCGGCCCTGAGGGCACAAAGGGAAGCAGAGCTTCGTTTCTTACGTGCGTTTTATTATTGGCATATTGTTGAAACCTGGGGTGGGGTACATTTTACTCTGGAAGAGACCAAGGGGATTTCAACAACGGCCAACAAGACTCCGGTGGAGACCTTTTATAAGCAGATATTCGCAGATTTGCAATTTGCAACCAAGAACCTCGCAAATACGACCACCAATTATGAGCGGGTAACGCGGCCGGCTGCTATGGCGTTTTTGGCCAGGAAGTACCTGACCAGAGGGATGTATGCAGAAGCGAACAATATGGCTAACGCGGTATTGAATGGCAACTTTGGCTACCAACTTGAAGCCAATTATGCAGATCTTTGGAAAATGAGTAATAACCAAAACAAGGAGATACTGTATGCGGTTAACTATTCGGCAAATCTTACTTTAAACGATCTATACAATTCCACCACCAACGTAACGGGCCATGGTAGAGGGAGTAATAATGGTCATTTACACTTCTTGATGAAGTATGATAACCTACCCGGGATGCTAAGAGATACGGCCCTTTAATCGCTATATGCCCACTCGTTTCCTGCTAGACCTTTATAGTGAGACGGATGCACGCTACGAAGGGTCGTTTATGGAGGTATGGTTGGCTAACTCAGGCACCAGACCTACAGGAATGAAACTCGGGGACACGGCCGTGATTGCGACCAGAAAGACAGTGGCAAAGCCCGCAGGAGCACTATATACGCTGGTCGATCGGAAAGCCATTTATAATGAGGACGGGACTACCAAGAATACCTTGGTGTACCCCACCTTAACCAAACATATGGACAATACCCGGTCGAGTGCCAACGAAGCCCAGAGCGCTAGGGATGCCTATGTGATTCGATTGGCAGAAGTTTATCTGATAGCAGCGGAAGCACAATTGAAACTCGGGAAACTCGACTCGGCCGCTGTCAATATCAATATAGTTCGGAATGGAGCGGCAAAACCTGGTAAAGTGGCCAATATGCTTATAACGCCAAGTCAGGTGACGGTGGACTTTATCTTGGACGAACGAGCCAGGGAATTTGCTGGTGAGCAAATGCGTTGGTTCGATTTGAAACGAACAGGAAAACTCGTGGAAAGAGTAAAGGCGCATAACCCCAATGCCACAGATATTCAGCCCTTCCATGTGCTACGACCCATTCCGAGGGCCCAGCTCGATGCCGTGACAAATCGGGTGGAATTTGCCCAAAATGAAGGATATCAATAGTTAATCGAAAATATATTGTAAAAAATGGCCGTTTCAGGGATATGGAACGGCCATTTTTTTAATTCAAAAATATTTTCGGGCTCTCCAGCTTAAATTTATAACCGTGAATTGGGCGCGTGCTCCTAGGATTCGAAATAATTTTCTGGGTATAGTTTATTTCCATATTTTTCAGCAATTGCACCTAAAGTAGCCTTTTTGGTCACTGCGGAATCATCGATGTTTTTGGTTAAATAATCGGATGCTTCCAAAAAGCAATCGTCTAAACCAGCGGGCATCACCGTACATAATAGTTTAGCCGGTACATCGGTTTTGTTTTTAAAACAATGCACTAGCCCCCCTTTTGGAATATTAACCAGAGCGCCCTTTTGGGCAATATAACTCCCTGCATCGGATTGAAATGTAATTTCGCCTTCTAAAACATAAAAGGATTCGACGATGTTTTCGTGTGCATGCGGATTTGCCCCTGCACCTGAAGGGACCGTCATTTCTATAACGGCAAATTCTCCGGAAGTTTGTTTTCCTGAAACTACAATTCGGTAATTGCCGCCTGCCATAGAAAGTTTCTGTCCGTCATTGGGGCCTAGGGTTACTATCGATTTCATATATTGCGATATGTTTTATGAATGGTGGGAGGGCACTAAAATTCAAATACGATCTTAGATTTTGCTTTCCTAGATTCGACCATCGACAAGGCTTCCTGGGCCCGTGATAGATCATATATCCATGGTTTTTTGACCTTTATCTTGCCTTGTTCCAGCCATCCGATTACCTCACTGAATTTATTAGGCTCCATTCTGGTGAGGGTCATTTTTCCAGTAAGACCATATTTTTCTAAAGCCGAAGGATTAGGTGGTTGGGTCGTGGAGACGATTACTCCCCCTTTTTTGACGATGGAATACGATTTGGCAAGGGTTTCACCTCCTACCAAATCCAAAACGACATCTAAATCGTGTAGAACCGAAGAGAAGTCGGCTTTGGTATAGTCTATTACTTGGTCTATTCCCAAGGCTAATAGTTCCTGGAGGTTTTCTCCAGTAGCAGTTCCTATTACGGAAAGCCCCGAGTTCTTGGCGATTTGAACGGCCATCTGGCCCACCGCTCCACCAGCGCCATGAATCAATATTTTCTGACCGTTTTTGATAGCAGCGTCTTCGACCAGCGCCGTATAGGCCGTGCCCAGAGAAAAGGGGATAATGGAAGCGTCTGTAAAGCTGATCGACTTGGGTTTGGGCGTTACTTCATTTTCATTTACCGCCACATAGGCCGCATAGGTTCCGCCTTGCATAAAATTGGGCATGAGCATTACTTCATCTCCGGGTTTATAAAGGGTTACCGCCTCGCCTACCTCCGTGACAATACCGGCGCCCTCCCAGCCAAGGGTAAAAGGGAAGGTCTTGGTCAGTTGTCCGGCCAAAAAGCCGGAGCGGATTTTGTAGTCTACAGGATTGACCGACGAGGCCTTTATTTGTACCACAACTTGATGGGGTTGAGCCTTTGGAATGGCTATGTCGACCTGCTCTAATACGGAATTGTCGCCGTACTGTTTAATCTGGATTGCTTTCATATTTTGATCAATTTCGTTTAACGAATTTATTTATATTTGCCTTGATAATAGGGTAATCTTAAATTTTGGGCATAGGCAAATTATTTAGACTTATGGGAAATAAAGGAATGAGGAAACTTAAAGACTACAACCCTGGAAACTGTCCGGTCGTTTACTCCCTCAATAAAATTGGCAATAGGTGGAAGCTGTTGGTCATACATTATATCAAACAAGGTCATAACCGGTACAGCACGCTTCAAAAGGTAATCCCTGATATTAGCCGGCAGACGTTGACCAACCAGCTTAGGGAATTGGAGGCCGATGGGATTCTGGAGCGCAAGGTCTTTCCGCAAATCCCTCCGAAGGTAGAATATCAGCTCACCGAACTTGGGTTCAGCCTACAACCCATTATTAACGAAATGAGCAAATGGGGCTTGCGGCATGTTCGACCAGATTCGGATATGCCAAAAGGGTAAGTCGTAAAAGGCTTGAGGTGTGCTTGGCCAAAAAAATACTTTTTTCATCTCTTTCAATCGTATAATCGTAGCTTTGCGGTTTCAAAAAATGAGAAGATGATTACAATTGAAAATTTGGCCGTTGAATTTAGCGGTTCTGTCCTGTTTAGCGACGTATCCTTTGTTATTAATCCGACCGACAAAATTGCCCTGATGGGTAAAAACGGAGCGGGGAAGTCCACCATGATGAAAATCATCGCTGGTGAACAGAAAGCCAATCGTGGCCATGTAAGAGCGCCGAAGGACGCCGTTATTGCCTATTTGCCGCAACACTTACTCACTGAGGATAACTGTACCGTTTTTGAAGAGGCGGCCAAAGCTTTCAAGCAGGTTTTTGAAATGCGTTCCGAAATGGAGAAGCTAAACCTAGCCCTCGAAACCCGTACCGATTACGATAGTGATGAATACATGGCCATCATCGAAACGGTTACCGAGCTAGGAGAAAAATATTATCAACTCGAAGAGGTCAATTATGACGCGGAGGTAGAGAAAGCCCTCAAGGGATTGGGTTTTAGGCCCGAAGATTTTCAGAGGCAAACCAAGGAGTTCAGTGGTGGCTGGCGTATGCGTATTGAGCTTGCCAAGATATTATTGCAAAAGCCTGACCTAATTTTGCTCGATGAGCCTACCAACCATATAGATATTGAATCGGTGATGTGGTTGGAGGACTTTTTGGTGAATAAAGCCAATGCGGTGATGGTGATTTCCCACGACCGGGCCTTCATCGATAATATTACCAACCGGACGATAGAAGTAACCATGGGACGGATTTATGACTATAAAGCCAACTATTCCCATTATCTGCAATTGCGAGAGGAACGCCGGGCCCATCAGGTGAAGGCCTATCAGGAGCAGCAGAAATTGATTGCCGATAATATGCAATTTATTGAGCGCTTCCGCGGTACCTATTCCAAGACCAATCAGGTTTCTTCCCGTGAGCGAATGTTGGAGAAACTGGAGATTATCGAAATTGATGAAATTGATAACTCTTCCCTAAAACTTCGGTTCCCTCCTTCACCTCGGTCTGGCGACTATCCCGTTACGGTGAAAGATGTGTCGAAATCCTATGGAGATCAGGTGGTGTTTAAAAATGCCAGTATGTCCATTTCTAGAGGAGAAAAGGTGTCTTTTGTAGGTCGAAATGGGGAGGGGAAATCTACGATGATCAAGGCGATCATGGGCCAAATAGACGTGGAAGGTACCTGCCAATTAGGGCATAATAGCAAGGTGGGGTATTTTGCCCAAAACCAAGCATCACTATTGGATCCCAATCTGACGATTTTCCAGACCGTCGACGAGGTGGCTGAGGGGGATGTAAGGACCCAAATAAAAAATATATTGGGAGCCTTTATGTTTCAAGGGGAAGACATCGACAAAAAAGTAAGTGTATTGTCGGGTGGTGAAAAAACGCGCCTTGCCATGGTGAAGTTGCTCCTGGAACCTGTCAACCTATTAATTCTTGATGAACCTACCAACCACCTAGATTTGAGGTCCAAGGACGTGTTGAAAGAGGCGCTTAAGAATTTTGACGGTACCTTGGTGCTGGTATCTCATGATCGCGATTTTTTACAAGGACTTTCGCAAAAAGTCTTTGAATTCAAAGACAAACGCGTCATCGAGCATTTTGAAACTATTGATGCCTTTTTGGAGCGTAATCGAATTAAGAGTATAGCAGACCTCCAATTGGCGAAGTAAATGTGGTCCCGAACTATTCGGCAGCTATCGGTAGATAAGGGGGGAGAGGAGCCACGATGGACAGTCGGTGGCCCCTCTTACCAAGGCCTAGGGCATTTAACCTGCAAAAACTGCATGAGCGCCCAGAAAGGTAGTAGACCAGAAATTGTTTAATATGCCGGGATCTACAATTATCAAACAGTTTTTTCTATTTTTACGGACGTACGATTTAATTGATATATGGCATCCGGTATTTTTGCAATTTTAGATGATATAGCCGCTTTGATGGACGACGTCGCGGTGGCGAGTAAGATTGCTACTCAAAAAACAGCAGGTATCCTGGGCGACGACCTGGCTGTTAATGCAGAGAAAGCGACAGGTTTTCTTTCCTCTCGGGAGATTCCCGTGTTATGGTCTATCACCAAGGGATCGCTGATCAACAAGCTGATCATCCTGCCCGTAGCCCTGGCTCTGAACACCTTTTTTCCGGTGGCTATCAAATTTATTCTGATCCTGGGTGGGTTTTATCTGGCCTACGAGGGGGTTGAGAAAATCATAGAGTATTTGTTTCACCGGAACAAAAAGGGGCATGAGGTAATCGAGGAGACGATTCAGGATCAGGGTGAGGCCGAAAGAGTAAAAATCAAATCGGCTATTACCACCGATTTTATATTGTCCGTAGAGATCGTCATTATTGCTTTGGGAACTGTGCTGGACCAAAGTCTGCAGATTCAGATTGCCACGGTGTCGGTTGTGGCTCTATTGGCTACGATTGGGGTCTACGGAATAGTCGCCCTTATCGTCCGAATGGATGATACAGGCTTCAAGCTCATCAAACGGTATGGGGACACCGGATTCATGGGGGGCATCGGGAATGTACTCGTGAAGGCTTTGCCCATCATTATTAAGGTGCTAGGATTCGTGGGTACTATTGCCCTGGTTTTGGTTTCGGGCGGTATATTTGCACATAATATCGATTATTTCCATCATATTTTACCAGAGGTCCCTTCTGTGTTAAAAGAGTCGGCGATTGGTCTGGTTGCTGGATTGATCGTGGTTGGGGTGATCACTTTATACAAAAAGGTTTTCGTAAAAGTTAAAGAGGAAAAAGCCTAATTTCCCGGTTTGTGCTTTTTTGCACCCTCCATAAGGGGCTAGTGATATCGATAAGCGTGTTTGGCGATTAACGGTAAGTAGAGTCGATTTCTAACCTCCCATTTCCTTTCTGTCAAACTTATCAGACTCATGAAATGGGAGGTTAAATGATACAGGGAGTGCTGTCGTTTTTACGCTCAGGCAGCCAGCTTGTTTTAGGTTTTATTGGAAAGTGGCCGTATATCCGCCTGTCTTGCCTTTGAATCCATTTATAAATTTATTTCCTCCAGCCGGGCCTACATGATAGTGATAACCGCGGACTTTATCATAATGTCCTCTTAGCTCATCTAAGCCAACCGGTTCTTGGTCCTTCTCGTCTAGTAGTTCAAATAGACCATACCCGTCCATGGCATACCCGATCATGGCAGCGTGTACATCCTTTTGTTTTATTTTTTTGGTGTTACCCGTTGCGGCATGATAGTGATAGCCGGCATGCGGGTTGATATGACCGCCGCTGTCGTCGAGAGGAGCAAGGGTATAATGTTTCAATATGTCGGCTGTAGGCGCGGGCGGGTCAAAATTGACACCGTTGAAAGCGATTCCTATGATGGAGGCTCCGCCTCCGCCTCCAGGAGGTCCTCCCTGGCCCCGCCTCGGCCGATCGCCTCTTACTGCGTGAGCAGCTGAAGGCCGATGATTATTTTGGTCGGTTGGAGGGGGAGCCGCCATGGGGGTGATGGGTATATAAAAAACTTGTTTGATGCTTTCGGTATAGGAAGGCAGACACTGCACGCAATAATTATAGTAAGCCGGATCCACATCAGGGCGAGCTGCGGCCTCACAGGCCTCTTTGCTATCCGTAATATTAATGGTACCGTCTTCCTGATATAACTTCCATTTGGCATCTTTATAAAATGTAGAAAGGTTTTTAATGAAGGCCCCATCGACATCGTAAATTTTACCACCTTCCATCCATATCCCACCCTTGTCAGCACCATCGTCTAGGTGTGTGGGGCACCATGGGCCCATTTGATGGTCGGTAGGGGTGGAGTTAGTCACTATTTTGTAACACAGGGCCGTAGTCCCGTCAGAAAGTTGATACTCCACTTTAGTGATCGGTTCCAGAAGGCCTTCTTCTATAAAGTACTCTGGATTGACAGGTATAATCTGGTCCTCCGAATCTGAGTTATAGTTGTTGGTACTGCTGCACATCAGCGTAGATACCATCATCAAGGCAGATAAATAGGTTAAAGCACTTTTTGCATGTTTCTCATTCATAGGTCTTTGTGGCTAGTTTTAGATCGGTTTGGCGAGGTAGGAGCTTTCGAAATATTTAATAATATAAGAAGAAATGTGAAAATACACTATTAATTTTCTTATTCAGATTGAAGGACTCCGAGTTGATGAGCAGGCTTTATTCTATCGGCGTGTCTATCGCTGCTGGAGTTGGTAGGCGCAGGGGTTAGGTTATCCTGGAAGAAAAGTTAAAAAATCAATCGAAAATTCGAATAGTCCCCTAAGGAGATTGTTGCCATGGCGGTCTTTCTAGCATCAGGGCGTAGCTCCCTCACCATATGCCAAGGGCTATATCGATGGTGGATATGAACATTTAGACCGATCACTTACATTAAAATTACCCAGAAATGAACTCAGTACCAGTCATTCCAAAGTCCCTCACCCTCGCTTTTATCCTGACTACCTCCCTTTTTTTTCTATGGGGTTTCCCCAATGACCTTACCAATCCGATGGTGGAGGTCTTCAAGAATGTACTCGATATTTCTAATGTAAAAGCCTCCTATGTACAGTTGGCTTTTTATGGTGGGTATGGGACGATGGCTATCCCAGCCGCCTTGTATATCCGAAAATACAGTTATAAGTCGGGAATTGTGCTCGGGCTTTTCCTTTTCGCTATTGGCTCCTTTATGATGTTTCCTGCGGCCCAATTGATCAGCTACGACCTATTTTTGATCTCTTTTTATGTCCTAACCTTCGGGTTGGCATTTTTGGAGACGACCGCCAATCCTATGATCCTGGCGATGGGCGATCCATCTACGGCCACTCAGCGGCTCAATCTCGCCCAAGCATTTAACCCTATCGGAGCCTTGGCGGGACAAGTAGTGGCACGTGTGTTTGTAGTGGACCGTCTCGAAACGGAGATAGGGGCTGGGGCTACTACGGCCATGGATATGGTAGACAAGCAGGCGATCATTGCCCATGATTTAAATGTAGTGAGTGCGCCCTATCTTATTCTAGGGGGTGTCGTTTTGGTCGTTTTAGTGACGTTTTTAATGACAGATATTAAGATTAAAAAATCGACCGACGTTAGCCTCGATCTAAAGACTACGATGAACTATCTGTTCAATAACAAAAATTACTATGAAGGGGTCATCGCGCAGTTCTTTTATGTGGCTTGCCAAATCATGGTTTGGACATTTATTTACCAGTATGTTACGGCGATCAATGCCGATAGACCGGCCGACGACCAATTGAATGCCATGGCCTATGTAGTGGCCTCGACGGTCTGCTTTTTGCTCGCACGGTGGGTATGTACCTTTATGATTCGCTATATCTCGTCCTCAAAGCTAATGTACTACTTTGCCTTGCTGGGTATATTATTTTTGATTGGGGCCATAGTAATAGATGGAATGGTTGGATTATATTGCTTGGTAGGCGTTTCTTTCGCCATGTCCCTGATGTTTCCTACCATTTATGGTATTGCCCTGTCGGGTATGGGCGATGAGGCCAAAATTGGTTCAGCAGGACTTATATTGGCTATCGTTGGGGGGGCGCTGATGCCTCCCTTGCAGGCAAGAATTATTGACCTGGGAGGAACGGGTCTTAACGATATTAGCTATTTTGGTTTTATTCCAGAGATTCGGTTTTCTTTTGTCTTGCCCCTGCTATGTATGCTGGTAGTAGCAATATATGCTAAGCGCTCAGAAAATAGAAAAGCACTTTAAGAATTGCTGGTCTAAGCGTCTATCTAATGAAGCGAGGCCCCATTTGTGAGTATCTTCGTAGTTCGAAGACACCCTCATGATTGGGGCCTTTCTCATGCTACCTTCTTACACATGTTTAGGCCAGAATATGCACCACCCATTTGCCAGCCATCAATACTTCCATACAGCAAATCCTTCTTGCTAACAACAAGCAAGTAGGTTGCGATGATAAAAAGGAATAAGCAGTTTAAATTCGATTGTATACGTCCAGATTTTTTAAAATGCGCTTCGCCGAATCTGATGCAACAAGCAACCCGCCGGTAAGCATAATAATATCTTTGAGGACCAATCTTCCTGCACCCGACAAATAAGGAAATCCGTGTTCCATACCTCCCAAATCAGGTACATACGCTTCTGGTGTTGTAATGAGAAAAGAAAGTGTGACGAGAGACATCCCAAAAGTGAGAATACCGCCTGCCAAACCTATTTTTGGGACCCAGATTCCGAGTAATGTCAGTAAACCGATGGCAACAATTGCGATGCCCAATCCGTAGGCAAAAGTGTATGTTCCATTTTCTTTATGCCATCTGATATTTCCGGGAACCACATCGCCTTCTTTATTTATATGCCCTTTGTATTCTTCAGGATGGCTATAGAAAAAACGCATTACAGGGCTATTTGCCACAAACGGAACGATTCCGTCCGCTTCGTATTGAAAGGCTTTTAAGCCACCAATCCAAGTCATCACGATGAAGATGGCAATTCTAACGAGGTTGATAAATACTCTTTGGCTGTCGGCTAGAATTTGGATAAGATTATTCATTGTTTAAATTTTAATTCTTAATATCTTAAACGGCTTTCTAAACTTTTCTTTACCCTCGTGAAACCAAGGCATTAACTGAATTTGTGAATTTGAAATATATAGATATCCATCTTCAGAAATACTGTAACTGTCTGGCCATATCAGTTGTTCATCGTCCTTTACAATCGTTTGCATTTTCAAATCCGGAGTGATTTTCACAATTGAATTGTGCTCTAAATCGCCCAAATAGAGGTTTCCTTTGTTATCGAAAATCATTCCATCTGTAGTGATGAATTTTCCTAAATCTTCTACACTTTTGTTTAAAATAGTTTCAGTTGTCTTAAAATCTCGCAACAAATCGGTTTTAATTCTGTACAAACGGTTATCTGTAAGTGGTTTGTAATATAGATATTGATTATCCGGCGTCAGTGCAATACCATCTGAATTTACTTTCAGCAATGAACCATCGCCTTTTTTAAGTTCCGTTCCCAAAGGAGAAAAGTGATAATTTGGGTCAGCTTTTACGGAAGTAGCATTACCTAAAACCAATCGTGAAGTTCCTGAATTGATATTCAAAACCACGATACCACCGGTATTGGAATTAGTGAGGTAAGCAAAGCCATTATCATTGTCAACCCGGATATCGTTGATATAAACATCTTCATTTACCACATTTTCAGGAAATCGGTAAACTTTTTCAATTTCATTATTGGATAAATTGATTTTCAGCACTTTACTGCTGTTTTGATACACTTTCCCAAGTCCGATTCCAGCGGCATCCACCACCCAAAGAAATCCTTTTTCATCGGTCACCACGGCTTGAACGCATACAAATTTATTTTGTCCGTCTTCACCTTTTTTAAAGCTGTTCCACTTTGCATCGGGATAAGGAACCGATTTTCCGTTTTTCACTTCAACCACAGAATAAGAATGTGTGTCCAGCCAATAAGGATAATTAACAAATATTCGGTTGCCTTCTGCCACAGCAACACCCGTTAATTGATAAGTGCTGTCTGCAAAAACTTCTTCTAACTGTGGTGTTTGGCCAGCAGCAATCTCTACTGCCCTCACTGTCTCCTTGAGTTTGGTTGACGAACCATTGTTACAGGCTGATAACATTGCGCTGGAAATTGCAATAGCCATTAAATAAGTTGATTTCATAATTTTTTATTTTGATTTAAAGCGTTATTACTATTTTACCCACCGTTCTACCTGTTTCTTGTTCCAGGTGTGCTTCCCTCATTTGTCCGAAGGGAAATGTTTTTGAAACGTGAGGCTTTACAGCACCACTTTGCAATAAAGAAGCAATCTGTTTCATGTCTTCACCACTGGATTGTACCAGAATGAAATAAGCTTTCATACCTTTAGATTTTGCCTTTGATGTCACTACTTCATTTAAACCTGTCGGAATACTGATGATGCAACCGCCTTCTTTTGTCACTTCTAGGGAATGATCGATATTGTCTCCACCAATCGTATCCAAAACAAAATCGAATTTTTGTCGGGCATTTGTCCAGTCGACACCTTGATAGTCAATATGTGCGTCGGCACCCAATCCCAATACAAAATCTTTATTTTTCAGAGAAGATGTTCCCGTCACCTTCGCTCCCAAGTATTTGGCAATCTGTACCGCAATATGTCCTACACCACCTGAGGCGGCGTGAACCAAAACATTTTGCCCGGCTTGAATATTCGCATTGTGAACCAAAGCCTGATAGGCTACAAGTGCAACCAGAGTGGTGGCAGCAGCATCTATAAAAGAAATATTTTTCGGTTTTAATGTTAGTTGATCGGCCGGAGCTGCGATATATTCTGCGTATGCTTTTCCGTGCCCGGGAAAATTCACCATTCCGAAAACCTCATCTCCCACTTTAAAATCTGAGCATTTTGTTTCTTCCACAATTCCTGAAATATCCCATCCCAAAATCAGTGGATTCTCAGTTTTGATTCTTCCGTAAACGCCTTTTCCAGAGCGGCTTTTAGTATCTACAGGATTGATACTGATGGCTTTTACTTTTATTAAAACTTCCCCTTCCTCAATAGTTGATTTTGCCAATTCTACGTATTCCAAATTTTCTACGTTTCCGGCTTCTTTTAATATGATCACTTTCATAATCTTATTTTTACATGTCATTTATTTGTTTAAATTTTTCCTTAGTTATTTGCCGCTATAGCGGTGATTTTCATTTTGTAAACCGCTACTGGCAACTTTACTTTTTCCCTTCTGAAATGCGACCATACGATTTGATTGACCTGTCGGTGTCCACAGATGTCCACTGTCGTCAATCTATAAAGCGTCAGCCCACAGCAATCTTTTGTCTTTAATGACCAGGCTTTCCTTATCTGTTGGTGATATTTTGATGATTTTACTATTATTGACATCGCTTACATAGGTATTTCCGTCAGTGTCAATTGCCGTTGCTCCTGTTAATGGGGTTTTGTAGAATAACTCCACTTTCGATGTCAAATCTTTTCAGTTACATTTTCGTCAGTCTGGTATTTTGTTTCTACTCTCCAAGTCGGTCCACTTTCAGACTGGAAATACAGCCATTTTCCATCGGGAGAAATCTCCAATTGGCCTGTGTGGATTCTCACTTTATTCTCTTTTTTATCTTTCCTAATTTTACCTAGTGGTTTTATAGGTCGTTGAAGGATCAATTTCTAAAAACTTTCCTCCTTTTGTCTGTAGTTTTATCCAGAATAATTAATGCTGGTTCATGCGCATCAGTCAGATAAATGGTATTTCCCGAAATTCTTAATTCATCCATAAAAATGGAAGGTTGTGTAATTCCCGAAATTGGAATTTTATGTTGAATGGTATTGGTTTTAATATCAATGGAAACCAGTTTTAATATATTTCCTGATATTGGGTTTTGCCCCATCGCAGGAGTTCTAGTATCCCCATTACAAAGCAGACCATTTACGATGCTTTTGGAATTCGTCCGAACAATTTTTTTCGTTTATCGCTACACTAGGTTGCCAATTGTTCCAATCTTCAGTCGGGTAGGGAATAATACTTCGGTCTTTTAAAACTTGGCTCACACTTATTCCTTTACGAACTTTTATTTTTGGGAAGATGACGAATATTCTACCGTCAGTACTTGTGGTTACACCATTCCAAACCAAATTTGAAGTTGCTATCTGCTGCAATTGTGCCTTGATAAAACCGCCGATAAGGAGCAGTGATAATAGGCTTAATGTAATTTTTAACTTTATTTGATTCCACAAAATTACCTTCAAGCATACCCTGATAAATAGTACATATCACGAAATAAATAGAACATATTTACAGAGATGAAAAAAATCCTCCACTTGGGAGGATTTAGCTTTAAACGGTATAGAAAGCTTTCGGGATATAACGATAACCTTTTTCATCCTTTTCGATGAAACCTAAACCGGGAAAGGGTAAATGGTTTCCAAAAAGAAGTTGCTTCGTCGATGCTAATTTTTCAAGAAGATCTTTACGGGTTTTAATACCTAATTCTAAATCAGAATCGATTTGATTACCCCATTCAGGATGCTCGACCAATAATATATGCTGAAACGTATCCGCTATATGTACTAACTCTTCTCCCTCTGATGAAATGGTAATAATTGAATGACCTGGCGTGTGTCCTGGCGCATTTTCCAATTTCAAAAACCCAAATAATTCCGCGTCATCACCGTAAAACTGAATATCAGAATCAATTAATGAAAGATGGTGTTTGGCAAACTGAATTTCAAAATCGGCTGTTGCATCTTGTGTCCCCTTGGAAAAATCAGGCTTTTCCGTTGTCCAGAAATCATTTTCTTTTTTTGAAAGAAAAATTTTTGCATTGGAAAATGCTAATGAATCATCTTCGTTTACAATTCCGCCAATGTGATCGGGATGAGCGTGAGTAAGTACAATGTCTGTAATGTCTTCAGGTTGAATTCCGGCCGAAATCAGATTTTCTACTAATTTTCCACTGTTGGGGCCGAGTTTTTGTCCGCATCCGGTATCAACTAAAATAGTTTTATCTTCTGTTATTATAACAAGAACATTTCCTGCTAAAGTCAGTTTGTCGGGAGCAAGAAAATGTTGGCTCAGAAAATTTTCAATGTCTGATGAGTTGATATTCGGAGCAAACATCGGCTGGATATTTTCTATCACAGACTCTCCATCTGTAAAAACAAAAACCTGTAATCTCCCTAGTGGAAACGTAAAGTATCCTGAATTTTTAATGTTGTTAATTGTATTCATTTTTTGATAATTTTGTTAGAACAAAATTAAAGTAAGTAACTATCCAAAATATATTACTATCTTTTTTGATAGCGCTATTATTTAGGATATTAAATAAAATAATATGGCTAAGGTTTCTGGAAATATTGAGAAAAAAGACTGTCAGGAAATTATGCTTCCGATCCAGGATGCACTGGAAATTCTGAAAGGGAAATGGAAACTTCCGATTATCGTTTCTTTATCTTTTGGAAGTAAAAGATTTAAAGAAATTTCGAGAGAAATCTCTGGAATTACCGACCGTGTTTTATCCAAGGAATTAAAAGAACTGGAAATCAATTTTCTGATTACCAGAACCGTGCATGACACATTTCCACCAACAGTAGAATACGAAATTACAGAACACGGCTTGTCTCTGGAAAAAGTCATTATGGCGATGAAGGATTGGGGGCTGGAACACAGGAAAAAAGTCATAGCAAGTTAATCCTTAGTATGATTTTGAAAATTGTCCTGCTGTTTTAATTTCAATTCATAGGCAATTTCCTGAATTCCATAGGTTTCATTCCTGTTTGTTTCTTAAATAATCTTGTGAAGTAAGATGCGTTTTCAAATCCTAATTCGTACGCGATTTCAGCAACTCCTTTTTGACCCAATCTTAACAGATTTTTCGCTTCAGAAATCATAAAAATATGAATGAGTTCCATTGCGGTTTTTCCTGTTTCCTGTTTTAATAAGTCACTTAGGTATCTTGGGGAAACAAAAAGTTGATCGGCTAAAAAAGCAACATTCGGGAGTCCATTTTTCTCCAAAAAGCCCTCATCCAAATATTTTTTCAACGCGTCATTGAATTTTGAAGCTGTCTTTCCGGTCACTTGCGCTCTTTCGATAAACTGTCTTCTGTAATATCGCTGTGCATATTTTAAAATCGATGAAATATGGCTTAAGATAATCTCACGACTGTATTCATCAGGATTATTAAAATATTCTTCCTGAATTTTCGAGTGAAGTTCTAGGATAATCTGTTCTTCTTTTGGAGAAAGATGCAAAGCTTCCGTCACGTCATAATCGAAGAAACTGTATTTTTCAATATCCTTGAAAAGCCCGTGACCGTTCAAGTAATCTTCGTGGATCAACAGCATATACCCTTTTTCTTCGAACTGAAGGTCTTTCAGTTCTATAATTTGACGTGGTTTTGCAAAAAACAAACAACCATTGTCGTGGTCGTATTGCGTACGACCATACATAAAAACACCCGATTTTATTTTTTTGAAAGCTATTACATAACAATCTGTTGTGAACTCACGGTTACCCAAAGTACAGGCCGACTGGCATCCTATCATACTGAAAAGCGGATGTTCAGGAGCATTCCAATGATTCCCTAAATGCAGTTCGGTAAGGGTTTTATAATGTATCATCACTATTAAATTTGAATTACTAATTTACTGGTTTTTAATGACCATGAGCCGAAATACTCACTTCTTTCCACTCTTGAATATCAGTTAATCTTTTGAGGTAAGCCTCATTGATGGTGTGATAGGCTATCTTTCCCAACAATAACCTTTGCGGAGGATTTTGATTATCGATTAATTCCAAAATAGGTTTTACAGTTGCTTCCGGTTTTCCCCAAGTGTCTGGATTTTCTCCACTTTCATTAAAGGCAGCACGAACAGGGTTGTAGTCTTCAATATCAGATGTTGTCTGCACGGCTGAAGCTCCTGCCCAGTCGGTTGCAAATCCATTAGGCTCGATTAAAGAAGTTTTAATTCCTAAATGCGCTGTTTCAGAACCGATGGTTTCAATTAAACCTTCCACCGCAAATTTTGAAGCGTTATACAATCCTAAAAGTGGTAGGGTTGTTAATCCCAAAAAGCTCGAAATTTGAATAATATGTCCACTTCCTTGTTTTCTCATCACAGGTAAAACGGCCTGTGCCACCCAAAGCGAACCGAAGAAATTGGTTTCCATCTGTTCCCTTGCCTGTTGCTCGGTTGTTTCTTCGGTTGTTCCGAATAAACCATAACCTGCATTATTAATCAAGACATCAATTCTTCCGAAATGCTTTACTATTTGTTGGGTTACTTCAAAAACTTCTGCACGGTTGTTGACATCTAATATTATGGGAAGAATTTGGTCACCGTATTTATCTTTCAAATTCTCCAAAGCAGCAATATTTCGTGCTGTTGCCGCTACTTTGTCTCCTCTTTTCAAAAGTGCTTCAGCCCATAATCTTCCAAATCCTTTTGATGCTCCTGTGATAAAAACTATTTTGTTCATTGTTTTAATCTTTTTTGTGTGATTTATTGAAGCAAAGTTATTATCAAACCCCATGGAACAGGTAGCTCATTTTAGCTAAAAAATAGCACATAAATACGTTTCGGAAAAAGTTCTAATAAAAAACCTCCCAAAAATACATCCGAGAGGCTTTCACTTTACCTACATACTCGTAATTAAAAATCTTCCTAAATAGCCTGGGCCAAAGGGAAATCAATTGGAATCTGAGTGTTGGCAAATACATAGTTGGTAAAGCTCCTTAACGCCACCAAAGCCGTCAACTCAATCAAAGCCTTTTCGTCATATCCAGCCTTATAGAAATTAGCTAAAGCTACGTTTCCTGCATTTCCTTTATGGTCTGCGATAGAATGAGCTAATTTAATCGCAGCGTCTAATTTTACCTCCGAAAAACTTCCTTTTCTGATTTCCAGCGTTTCTTCTTCTGTAAAACCTCTCATTTGTGCTAAAGTTGTATGCGCTGCCAAACAGTAATCACATTCATTGACTTGCGAAACGATAAGATTGATGGCTTCTCTTTCTTTTGCCGTGAAGGATGAGTCGCGCCCCAAAGTTGCCTCGGTTTCCAACATCGATTGTAAGGCGGATGATGAATAGCCTATGGTTGCATACAAGTTGGGGATTTTTCCCATTTTTTTCTCTACGGCCTGTAAGATGTTCTGTGTAGCAACACTTAATTTTCCTTTTTCAGGTACTATAATTGTTTTCATTTTATAGGATGTAAGATTGTTTCATTCTGTTGATACAAAGTTAAATGGGCTTTTGGCTTAAAGTATAGCTCATTTCAGCGTAAGAATAGCACAGAAATACGTAGGTCTTTATATGTTTTCCTTTCTGTAGGAAGAAGGAGTTTTGCCTTTATATTTTTTAAAAATGTGGTTTAGATGGCTTTGGTCCGTAAAACCCAAATTCCAAAGCAGTTTTATTAATACCATATCAGTGAGCATTAATCGGCTTTCAATGAGTTTTAACTTGTAAAGTATTATGTATTATTGCAGGCTTTCTCCAGAGTGTTTTTTAAAATATGCTCTCCTATATTTAGAAGAAAGTTGAAACTGCTCCGATAATTGATTGACTTTTAATTTTGTGTCCAGCTATTTGTCAAGCTAGTACCACACCCGAAATTTACCATTGAAAACGTCCATTTCCTGCAAGGTAAGGTTGCGGGCAGCGTAACTAATTATGGTGTTGATTAACTATTGGATAATTTGTTCATTGTGGGGTGAAATACCTGCCTTTTCATGACTCGAAAGTAGCTTTCTGCCATTTGGCGCTTACCCGAATATTCTTGATCAATTCAATTAATATCATTTTGTGCTTGTTAAAACTACAAACAGCTCCAAGCAGTTAAGAACAATAGTATATGCTCCATAAAAGATGTTTACTTATATGAAGAAGCATGACAGCGTAAGTTTTAAGCGTAGAGACGAGATTACAAGAAGGGCTTTGGAAGATAAAACGACCATAAGGGCGTAAACAATACAACCGCCAGTAATTCACATAATCAGAGAAATGTATAAGACATTCCCTAAAATCGAAAACTAGGTTCTCTTAGCTTATCGGATTTTTGCATTAGAAATTTTAAATATGTTTATTATGAAAAATACAGTATTCATCACCGGTGCTTCATCCGGATTGGGAAAAGCAACCGCAAAATTATTTCAGCAAAACGGATGGAATATAATCGCTGCAATGCGTGCACCGGAAAACGAAACAGAACTCTATCTTCTTGAAAATGTGCTATTGGTTCAACTTGATGTGACTAATCCATTGCAAATTAAGGAGGCGATTGCGAAAGGGACAGAAAAATTCGGTTCGCTTGATGTTCTAATTAATAGCGCAGGCTACGGATTGATGGGTGTTTTTGAATCTTCAAGCCCAGAACAGATTCAGAAACAGTTTGACGTTAATGTTTTTGGTTTGATGAATGTGACAAAAGCTGTTTTACCGATAATGAGAGCTCAGAAAAAAGGAACAATCATTAATATCTCTTCGTTTGGAGGAGTTACAGCAGGTCCATTTGCTAGTTTATACAACAGCTCGAAATTTGCGGTAGAAGGATTTTCAGAAGCTTTACATTTTGAAGTTTCTGTGTTTGGTATTAATGTGAAAATTGTTGAACCCGGAAGTATTGCAACCAATTTCAGGAATAGCCTTGAAATGATAAAAAATGAGATTGAAGATTATAACGTAGCGCTATCGGCTTTCATTCCAAAATTTACCAAACGTACAGAGCATCTGCCAAAAGCGAACGCGGAACAAGTTGCAGAAACCATTTTGGTCGCTGCAACGGATCAATTTTCCAAATTAAGATATGTGATTGGCGAAGACGCTCATTTATATATCGATTTGAAAAACAAAAATTCTGAAGAAGATTTTCTAAGACTAATGCTAGAATAATTAGCAGAAACTTATAATTCTAAAAATCCGAAAAATGCCAGAAACTTTTATTTCTATCAGATCTGTTGCAGACCTTCATCGATTTTACAATTACGGAAGTCCGAAACACCCTTTGATTACGGTGATTGATTTGAAAAATGTTAGCCGTTGCGAAGTAAATTTTGCAGACTATCTCTACAGTCTTGATTTGTACACCATTGTTTACAAAAAATTTAAAGGAAGTTTAAAATATGGACGTTCAGGTTATGATTTTCAGGAAGGAACTCTGATGTTTACGGCTCCGAACCAGGTTATGAGTCCGAGCGCAGATACAGTGATTGAGGAAGGTTGGTTTCTGGCATTTCAACCCGATTTTATTTTCGGTTCAGATTTAGGTAAAAAAATTCATAATTACAACTTCTTTCTATATGAAAGCAATGAGGCGCTTCACATTTCTGAAGATGAAAAAGAAATGCTTGATGAGGTCATAGTAAGAATTAAAAAAGAATATTCTCAGAATATCGACCGCCACACCCAAGGCTTGATTTTAAACCAGATTGAAATGCTACTAAACTATGCTGACCGATTTTATGATCGGCAATTTTTTACCCGAAACAAACCTGGAAATGACATTACGCATCGATTTGAAACGCTATTGAATGATTACTTCAACGATGAAGAGTTAATAGAAAAGGGAATTCCCGAAGTAAAATATTTTGCATTAAAACTTAATCTATCCTCAAACTATTTATCGGATCTGCTTGCTAAATTCACCGGTAAATCAACTATAGAACACATTCATCTGAAATTGATCGACAAAGCAAAAAATATCCTTTTGGGAACCACAAAATCGGTGAGTGAAATTGCTTACGATCTCGGTTTTGAACATCCTTCTCATTTTACAAAAGTTTTCAAGACCAAGACCGGAGTTTCTCCTTTACATTTTCGCAGACAAAGAGATTTACGAAAATGATGCCTGCTGATTTAATGCATGATCTGTAATCCTGGATAATTTAATAACTGCTTTCCTAAAAAACAAGATAGCAATGAAGAGTAGCGATATTATTAAAGCATTTACTGAAGTCAATGTCTGAATATCTTTAATTTCAAAAAGATTAATTAATCCATAACCAACAATTGAGCTGACCACATACACGCCACCGCCCGTCAAACCACTTGCGACACCTGCATTCGTCGTAAATCGTTGTAAATTGTAGACGTAAACATTGTTGAAAATGAATCCTGAAATGAGATGTAATGTTAATGTAAAGCCTAATAGATACAATACTCCATCAAATTTAGAAGTTATAGCCAACATTATTAAAACAATAATCAACATTAAAATAATCGTAGTTACTATTTTAGTAAAAAGCCCTTTTCTAATTAATAATTTCGAAATAATTCCTCCACTCATTAAAGCGATTCCCGAACCTAGTGAACTGTATCCTGTTACAACTGGTGAAAACCCATACACTTTTTCAATGATGAATGGACTTATCATTCCATAGATTACCAAAAGTGAATAGCTTAAACCGATGATGATTAAGCCCAAATAAAAATCAGGGGTACCCAGCATCTTTCTGTAAATTGCTAGAATTTCATTTCTTTTAAATACCTGAAAATTGCGTAGAGATTCTCCAGTAAACTGGAGTTCGAAAATCAAAATAATGATGGCTAGTATCCCTAACAGATAAAAATTGGACTGCCATCCTAATATTACCTGTAAATAGCCGCCGATAAGCGGTGCAACAATGGGTGCAGTCGCCCAAACAATCGAAAAAAGGCTGGTATAATGTTTCAGCTTTTCGCCTTTAAACATATCGACGAAAAAAGCTCTTTTCCCGACGATAATTAGTGAAACAGAGATTCCCTGGACAATTCTCATCAAATAGATTACATCAATCTGTGGAGCTAGGGCAATAGTGAAACTTGCCAAAGAAAAGGTAATTAATGCAAAAATACTGATTCTGTATCTGCCAAAACTATCGAGTATAATTCCGATAAAAAGTTGGCTGAATCCAGAACTTACCATAAATAAAAGCAGTGAAATCTGTACTTTTTCAACTGGAACACTTAAATCTTCTGCCATTGCCGGAAGTGAGGGAATGTAAATATCCGTAGTTAAGCCTCCCAGCGGGATGAGTATAAAAGCCAGTAATGTACTGATATATAAATATTTTTCGTCTTGGAATTTCATATTGAAAGGATTTTAAAAAAGAATGCCTTGCTCTTTTTTATAAGCAAGGCTTGAAAAAATTAATGACCGTGTGCTGCTTCAGAAACTTCTTTCCAGTCGTTCCAGGTTTTTATTTTTTCGGCATAAATTCGTTCGGTTTTTTTCAATCCAACTTTTCCTAAGAATAGGCGAAGTGGAGGATTTTCGCTGTCGATTAACTTTATAATCGCAGGAACTGTGGCTTCAGGTTTTCCGTAGTCTTCCGGAAGTAAACCTTCTGCTTGTCCTAAGCTCGATTTTAAACCATCATAAGCGGCGATTGGATCTCCGTGAACTGCAGAACTACCTCCAAAATCTGTAGTGTAGCCATTGGGCTCAATCAATGTAACATTAATTCCAAACTCTTTTACTTCCATGGCCAAAGCTTCACTGAAACCTTCCACAGCAAATTTAGTAGCATTGTAAATTCCTAAAGTTGGCAAACTCCAAACCCCTAAAACACTTGATAACTGAATTATGTGACCGCTTTGCTGCGCTCTAAATATTGGCAAAGCTGCCTGAGTTACCCAAAGCGTTCCGTAAACATTGGCTTCAAAAACATCTTTAGTTACTTTTTCACCCACTTCTTCTACCGCTCCGAAAACGCCATAACCCGCATTATTAATCACTACATCCAGACTTCCGAATTGGTTATTAGCTTTATTTACCGCTTCAAAAACTGCCGTTCTATCAGTAATATCTAAAGAGATTGGAAGAAAAGTTTCGGGATATTGAGTTGCCAAGTCTTTATAAGCTTCAATATTTCTTGATGTAGCGGCTACTCTGTCGCCTCTTTTAAGGAATGCTTCTGTCCAAAGTTTTCCAAATCCTCTTGATGCACCTGTGATAAAAATTGTCTTATTCATTTTCTTGATATTTAAATGTAATGTTTTTAAATTTTAATAAGACAAAGGTATTTGACAGCAGTGCCAAGCTTGTAATCCATTTCAGAGGAAGAATAGCACAGAATTACGTATTGGAATTTAATTTTAAATTTGTAGCCATAAAAGGTAAAGAATGAGCATTATTTCCGTTTTCGAATCGCATCACAAAAAATTAGGGTTACAATCTTTCAATTCCGGCACGCTAGATGTTGTGAATGGGGAGGCCTATCGTCATTATATCAAAGTTTTATTTGTGCCAGCTCGTTATATTTTGACGGTAGATTTCAATGTTTATGAAACTGAAAAGCCGACTCTGTTCTTCATTAATACCAATCAACATCTTGATATTCAGTCTGGAAGTAATGATGATGCTTTTTTGATTTACTATAATAGGGATTTTTACTGCATTCAGATTCACGATGAAGAAGTGGCCTGTGACGGACTTTTATTCAATAATATATTTGAAATTCCAAAGGTAGATCTGTTAGAAGACGAACCGAAAACGATATCACAATTATTTAATCAAATTAATGATGAGCTTAATTTTCAAGACCGTTCGTCTGAGGAAATGATTAGAACGTATCTAAAGCAAATCATTATTCGTGCTACAAGACAGTGGAAAAGGCAAAATCTGCAAACTGAAAGGCTCAATCTCATCAGTGCTGAACAGGATTTTTTCCGAAATTTCAGCCGTTTGGTAGATATTCATTACAAGGAAAAACACAGCGTCGCCGATTATGCAGACCTTCTGAATCTGGCTCCCAAAACGCTTTCCAATAAATTTCATAAACTCAATCTTGAAAATCCGAATGAGATGATTAAGAACAGAATCATTCTGGAAGCCAAACGATTATTGCTCTACACCGAATTGAGTATTAAAGAAATTTCATACCAATTGGGTTATGAAGACCCAGCTTATTTTAATCGAATGTTTGCCCAAAAAACGGGAAAAACGCCAGCGGTTTTCAGGAAAGAAATTAAGGCTTGATTTAGCTCTCATAGCTATCTTATTGACATTCTCATATTTTCTTAAAATTGAATTCCTACGGAGTCCGATTTGCTTTTTACTACACAGATGTTGCTCCTAACGGAGCATTTTTTTAATTCAGCAGATCCATTTTATACCTCTCAAAATTAAGCTTTTTAAGAAGGCTGATTTTTGTTAAAAATTAAGCTTGAACTTAACAAAAGAACACATCAAGGGGAAAAAAGTACAATTGTTATCGACTTTTTAGTCTTTCTTCACAATACTCAGGCGCCATACCTTTGTCCCATCAAAAAACAACAAACAAAATATATACTATGAAACGTAATGCAACTGCCGTTTGGAACGGCACCATCAAAGAAGGAAATGGTCACTTAACTACTCAAAGTTCTGTTTTAAATCAAACACCATATTCATTCAACAGTCGTTTTGCAAACGGAATTGGGACTAACCCAGAAGAACTTCTGGCAGCCGCTCACGCAGGATGTTTTACAATGAAACTGAGTCTAGATTTGACACAAGCCGGTTACCAACCAGAAAATCTGGAAACAAAATCTGTCATTACCCTTGACAACGGAAAAATCACAAAATCGGAATTGACCTTGAACGCAAAAGTGGACGAAATCTCAACGGAAGAATTTGAAAAATTCGCTAGAGAAGCAGAAAAAAACTGTCCTGTAAGTTCAGGTTTCAACTTCGAAATCATCTTAAATATCAATCTTCAAAAATAACTACCATGAAAAATATCTTTTTAAAAGCAGTAACATTAGTTTTATTCGTTAACTTCAATTCTAACATGATGGCGCAGTCTAATCCAGCATCTCAAGACCCAAATATCGGCAGAGAAACAAGAGAATTCTTAAAAGTATTAAATAGTGGCGACGGAAAACCATTGGAAACCTTAGCTCCAAAAGACGCAAGATTGGTTTTGATAAATGCTCAAAAATCCGTACACTTCGACTATACCAATATCGAAGAATCTGAAAAAACTATTATCCAAGACGGACAAACCGTAAAAATCCATATTATTAAACCAAAAGGGGCAAAAGAGGCACTTCCTGTGTTCATGTTCTTTCACGGAGGTGGTTGGGTTTTAGGAGACTATCCTACTCATAAAAGACTGGTCCGTGATTTGGTTGTAAACAGTGGAGCTGTAGCAGTTTTCCCGGATTACACACCATCTCCAGAAGCGAGATTTCCGGTTGCCATCTATCAAGCGTATGCAGCTACAAAATGGGTTTCAGAACACGGAAAAGAAATTGGTGTTGACAGCAGCAGACTTGCCGTTGCAGGAAACAGTGTAGGTGGAAATATGGCAGCCGTTGTAGCATTGATGGCGAAAGACCAAAACGGACCTAAACTAAAACAACAAGTGCTTTTGTGGCCGGTTACAGACTCAGACTTCAGCAGAGGTTCTTACACTAAATATGCTCAGGAAAGATTCTTAACAACACCATTAATGAAATGGATGTGGGATAATTATCTTCCTGATTTACAAGAAAGAAACAATAAATACGCTTCTCCGTTAAAAGCATCTTTGGAAGAATTGAAAGGTTTACCGCCGGCATTGGTTCAGGTTGCAGAGAATGATATTTTACACGATGAAGGCCTAGCTTACGGAAGAAAATTAGACGATGCAGGCGTTCCGACTACTATCACGGAATACAAAGGTTTCATACACGATTATGGAATGCTAAATCCGCTAGCTCATATCCCTGCCGTGCAAAAGTCTGTTTTGGATGCGGCGGCTGCATTGAGAGGATCGTTATTTGGAAAATAATTCTATATTCAGTTTTACAATAAATCCTACCAATTATTTTGGTCAGGATTTATTGTATTTTGTGCATTCTTTAAATTGTGACGATCCGTTAAATGCTTGCAATAATATTATTTGGATTGTATCCATAATGCCTTTTAAAAGCATAAGAGAAATGAGATAAATCCTCAAAGCCTAAATCAATATAAATTTCCGAAGGCGACTTCTTTTGTTCCCTTAGCAGATAATGAGCTTCTTCCAGACGTTTTTGCAAAATCCATTTATGGGGCGACGTATGAAAAACCTTCTCAAAATCACGTTTAAATGTCGTTAAACTTCTCCCGGTGAGATATGCAAAACGCTCTAGATTGACGTTGTGCATATAATTTTTAATCATAAAAGATTCCAAATCAATTTTAAACGGCTCAAAAAAATCGAAGAGAATATTTTTGAGTCTAGGCTGCATATTTATTAAGATAAATAGCAGCTCCTTAATTTTTAGGGCAATGAAATCTTGGGTCAATAGTTTCTGATTTTCAAGAATGGTCTTTAATGATGTGATATAATTTTGAAGCACGTCGTTGACTTCAATGGCGATTATTGGCAAAGAGATTTCGGATCGAACGGATGATAAATGATATTCCTTCGCCATCGTTCTCAGAATGTCATCCCGTAGAAAAATATTCAGGCTTTCGTATATCTTATTTTCAGCAGGTCGTTTTGTGAATTTTACCAACTGATTTTTTCGCAGTAAATGAAAATCACCTTCTTTGGCAATCCATTTTCTATGCCCGTCAGATAGGTCAAAACTTCCTGAAATCTGAAAAGTCAAGACGTGTTGAGGTACGAAATTTTCACCTTTTCGACTCAGCTCTTGATAGCAAGAATAGACAATGTCTGATTTTTCCATTTCAATGTATTGTTAACAGATAAAGCGTCATTATTGAACAACGCTTTAAAAAAATGTAAGTATTATTGCAGAACAGCTTTCGGTTCCAAGTAAGCTTCCAATCCATACACGCCATATTCACGGCCAATGCCAGACTGTTTAAATCCTCCAAACGGAACCATTGGATCGTGGCTAAATCCATTGATACAAACTCTTCCAGCATCAATCTGTGAAGCTACTTTTTGAGCTCTTTTCACATCAGAAGAACTGACATATGCCGCCAACCCATAAGGTGTATCGTTGGCAATTTCTATTGCTTCCTCTTCTGTTTTGTAAGGAATAATGGATAAAACCGGGCCAAAAATTTCTTCCTGCGCAATCGTCATATCATTTTTTACATTGGTAAAAATAGTCGCTTTTACAAAGTTTCCATCTTCTAGTCTATCAGGTTTTCCTGCTCCGCCAACCAGTAAAGTGGCGCCTTCTTCCAATCCAATTTTGATATAGTTTTGAACCTTTTCAAATTGTTTTACACTTACCATTGGGCCAACATTGGTGTATTCATTTTGAGGAAACCCCACTACGACCTGTTCTGCAGTTGCTCTGGCAATTTCATTTATTTTTTCCAATTGGCTTTCAGGAACCAAAAGCCTTGTTGGCGCAATACAGGCTTGTCCGCTATTCATATAGGCACCGAACACCGCTATCGGGATAACTTCTTCTAGATTGGCATCGTCTAAAATGATATTTGGGGATTTTCCGCCGAGTTCCAGCGTTACACGTTTCATGGTATCCACCGCTGTTTTAGCAATTAATTTTCCCACCACTGTCGACCCTGTGAAGGAAATTTTGGCTACACTAGGATTAATGGTCAATTCGGTACCAACGACGTTCCCCAATCCGGTTACAAAATTAATGACTCCTTTTGGTAACTTGGCTTCGTGAAAAGCTTCCATCAGCATCTGAGTTTGAAGTGCGCTCATTTCACTTGGTTTGATGACCACTGTACAACCTGCCGAAATTGCTGTAGCCACCTTACTGCAAACCGATGCGTTGCTGGCGTTCCAAGGTGTGATAATCCCCACAACACCAACGGGTTGTAAAAACACTTTTGATGAATTGATAGTCTCTTCGAAACTAAAATCTTTAATGGAGTCAATCATCGAATCAAACCACTGACCTGTAAATTCGTTGCTCATCGAAGAGAATTTAAAAGTACCACCATATTCTTCCACCATCAGATCAGTAAACTCTTTTTTTCTTTTTTCGACTTCCAATTTTAGTTTTTCTAGGTGGGAAATTCGTTCCTCAACCGTAGTTTTCGAAAAAGTTTTAAAAGCCGCTCTTGCTGCTGCGATGGCATTTCGGGTATCAACTTCGTCGGCAAGAGTTATTTCTCCTATTTTTTGGTTATTAGACGGATTAATGATGTCTAATGTTTCCTTTCCGTGTGGCGTTACAAATTCGCCATTGATGTAAATTTTGTCTACTGTTCTCATTTCTAAAAATTTATATTACAAAATTAGAACAGAAAACAACGATTAGCTTTGTTAAAAAGCTCATTTTTACTTTGTAAAAAAGTCCATTTTAATAATAGCGGACTTTTATTTTAGGATTATACTTAAACAACAAAATGAAATAGGGGAATTTTATTTAAAATTATTGCATTTTGCTGTATCAATACATTAACACGCTCAATCATTTAAATTCTTATCAGTTAGATATTAAATGCGATAGGTTCGGGTCATTCTTAAGATGCTCCATTTCCGTTTTCATAACCTGAATTATATTCAGTTTAATCTGACGATAAGTGCTTTCAATTTGCTGCTTCCTTTTATCCTCGCCCGGTTCATTTACAAAAGATAAAATATGAGGTATTTGTAGATAGGCTTTGCTTTTTACTGCTACCTTTTGATTATCCACCACAATTTCAACGTGAAAGATTAGCTAATCGATACGCTCATCAAAGTTGTCCGATAAAGAACCGACAAATATACCCTGTGTAAGCGCTGAAATTTACGAAGCCGGAATTAGGCTATAGAGCTGTGTATTTAAAAGTAGATTTAACATTGCGAATAAGCGTCAAACTTTGGCATTTCTGCACTACTTTCCCAAAACGTTCCGAAAGGCTTTTTGCAGTTTCTCCAGCCACTTGCCCACTGATAATATTACGCACCTTATACGGAATTACCTTACTCTCTTTGTCGCCCTAGGCCCTCGTTAATAGCCAAGAATTCCTGAAAGCCTAAACAAACTGCTGCCTTATGACTTTTCGCTGTTGCAATCAAATTATCTAATTTTCTGAAATAGATTGTCGGCAACTTATCTATTATCGAATTCTTTAATTTTTCCTAATGAGCTTTAGAGCCTGTTTCTAGGTTAAAATGCCAGCAAAGCGTGTTTTTTATGAACATCGATCCCAACATAAAGTCGATCACCGGTAAAATCCGCCAGATCGGTCTGATTTTTGGTCACTTGACTTTCCAAAAGTCGCGAGGTTGTGTGGCCATAAGACCGTGACATAATATCTTTCAGAAATCAAATTTAAAAAACCTCGGGGCGTATTCTTATTATAAACATACAGGCTTAAATTTTAAAGATAGAAATTGTTTGTGGCCTATTTTTTGTGCGCAACAGGGCAAATTTTGCAGGGATATCTTAAGTTATCGAGCGACGAATCGTTACAAAAAATTTAACGCAGCGGCCGGCGCTCGTTTGTAGCCAAAAAATAGCATAAATAATCGATTGGTTAATTTTTAAATAGGGTCTAAGCGTCTATCTAATGAAGCGAGGCCCCATTTGTGAGTACCTTCGTAGTTCGAAGACACCCTCATGATTGGGGCCTTTCTCATGCTACCTTCTTACACATGTTTAGGCCGATGTAGGGTATCCTTCCTTTCGTTTTAAAGTAATGTCAATTAGTATGATTCGACGATAGGAGAAGCACTAAGGGATTTTCTTGCTTTTTAGGTCTATGGTAAGGGGGACATTCATTAGTGTGAAGCTTTAGTCGAATCGAAGGATGTTTGTATTTTATAAAAATATAGTATAATTGATATTTAAAGTAGTGTGTGGTATTGATCGTACAGAACGTGATGGGACTTTTCAAAACGTTGGCAAAGCAATGTCATGCAGAGCCCGTCGAAGCATAGTCCATACAAGCTAATGTTAAGCAATGTTAAGCCCTTCGACGGGCCCTGGGTGACAGTTATGATTTTCAAAGCATTGCCAAAACAATGTCATGCAGAGCCCGTCGAAGCATAGTCCATACAAGCTAATGTTAAGCAATGTTAAGCCCTTCGACGGGCCCTGGGTGACAGTTGTGATTTTTAAAGCGTTGCCACAACAATGTCATGCAGAGCCTGTCGAAGCATAGTCCATACAAGCTAATGTTAAGCAAGGTTTGGCCCTTCGACGGGCCCTTCGACGGGCCCTGGGTGACAGTGGTGAATTTTTGAAACAACGCCAAAGCAATGTCATGCAGAGTCCGTCGAAGCATAGTCCATACAGTACAATGTTAAGCAAGGTTTGGCCCTTCGACGGGCCCTTCGACGGGCTCAGGGTGACAGTGGTGAATTTTTGAAACAACGCCAAAACAATGTCATGCAGAGCCCGTCGAAGCATAGTCCATACAGTGCAATGTTAAACAATGTTAAGCCGTTCGACGGGGGTTTTAAATAGTTAAAGGTTTAAAAGACCAGTACTGCCTTCTGAGGGTTGATTTTATTTCACAAATAAACAGTATAATTGAGGTTTAAAATAGCGTGTAACATTGTGAATCTTATATGATAAAAACTCAAAAATATAATTCGACTGGCATCCTTTCCTTAATGGTGGGGGTGGTGTTGTGTTTGACACAGGGTGCCGTTATAGCACAGACACTCGAAAGACCCAATATCGTGATGGTGCTGGCCGATGATATGCGCTGGGATTACCTGGCCGCAATGAAGGCCAACAACCTCGTAAAAACGCCGAATCTGGATGCACTAGCCGCCGAGGGGACGCTTTTTAGCAATGCCTTTGTCACTTCGGCCATTTGCACGCCCAGTAGAACTTCCATATTAACGGGCATGTACGAACGAAAGCATGGGGTTACTTTTGGCTCCAAATCGGTAATGACCGAGGAAGCCTTCGCCAATACTTATCCGATGCTCCTTCGAAAGAACGGTTATTACACGGGATGGGTAGGGAAAAACCATACGCCCATAGGTAAAACTGAAAAAGGAGTAGGGTACAAAAGTGGGGTGATGGATGCCTCTTTCGACTACTGGCAGGCAGGGCATGGCCATCTTACTTTTTATCCTAAGAAAAACCATTCGATATTTAAAAATGCCGAAGCCAATAATCAAATAGACATCATTCAAGAAACGATAGATGGATTTATGAATGCCGATGTAGCGGAGCAAACGGCACATCGGTTCCTTCATACCCGTCCCAAAGACCAACCCTTTTGCTTGATGGTCAACTTCAACGTTCCGCATAGCAGCAGTACCAACAGTATGAAACAGCTTTCGGATGACCCCGAGCTCTATCGGTCTGCTTATCGGGATCAGATGGCCCAGCTCGAGCCGCCTGCGGATTATATCCCTTACGAGGGTATAAAAACCCCCAAGCTCCCCAAGCGGGTTTATAATGGGGAGTATTTGAATAGCTATGCATGGGTGAAAACGGAAGAAGCACTGAAAGAGAATCAGATTAGGACCTTACAAACCGTAACCGGTATGGACCTGGTGGTAGGAAACTTGGTAGAGGAGCTTAAGAAACAGGGAGTTTTCGATAATACGATTATTGTATTTACCTCCGACCATGGCCTGTTTCATGGAGAGTATGGGCTCGGTGGTAAGACCTTCCTTTATGATATCGATTTAAAAGTACCATTGATCATTTATGCTCCGGGTATCAGTAAGCGGAAGGTCGTGGAGGAACTTTGCCTGAATATCGATATAGCACCCACCTTGCTCGATTTTGCTGGAATAGCTATTCCAGAAGGGATGCAAGGCCGTAGCTTGAAGCCACTTCTTCAAAAGACCGATAAGAAATGGAGAAAGGACTTTTTTAGTGAAAATATGTTTATGCAACAAAATTACCCACGAACAGAGGCCGTCCGGACCAAGGATTGGAAGTATATCCGCTATTTCGACAAGGCGAAGGACCAACATCATGTCCTCTCACTCATTGCACCCATATTGGGTGAAGAGCCCATCTATGAGGAGTTGTACCATTTGAAAACGGATCCTTATGAGCGGAATAATGTTGCAGGGCAGCCAGCCAACCAGACTATCTTAGAAAGTCTTCGAAAGCGTTGTGCATTATTATTAACAGAGGCGAAGGGCGATGCTGAATTACCCCCCACCTATATCGAAGATATGGATAACGAAAAATTAAGAGACAGCGTGGAGGTGGCCTATAAGCGGCTCAAGACTTTAATGAGTCAGTCAAAAAAGGATAAGTAAAAACGAGATTCAAATAATGAAAAGTAAGGTACAAAACATAATGAAAAGCAGCCTGACCGTATTAGGTATTCTGTTGACTTTAAGTGTGTCGGCACAGGATAAGGAGTCCAAAGGAATGGATGAGATGTGGGGGGATCAGAAAATGATGAGCCGAGTGGACGTAGGCGCCAAAGCGGCCCTGTTCGATGATGGGAATTATGCGATGTTTATTCACTGGGGCCTCTATTCCAATATTGCCAATCAATGGAAAGACAGTACCTATTATGGCATCAGTGAGTGGATTATGCACCCCAGAAGGGCGGGTATTCCGGCAGAGGAATATAGGGCAGAGGCAAAAAACTTCAACCCAGTCAATTTTGACGCCAAGGCCATCGCCAGACTGGCCAAAGATGCTGGCATGAAATACATCGTCGTTACCAGCAAGCATCACGATGGGTTTGCAATGTACGATTCCAAAAGCAACGATTTCAATATTGTAAAAGCCACGCCTTTTGCCCGGGATCCCATGAAAGAACTGGCACGAGCCTGTAAGGAACTAGGCCTGGGCTTTGGCTTTTATTATTCCCATAACCAGGACTGGACCTTTCCAGGGGGGAATGGCGGACCTGGTACTACAGCCGATGGTAAAAAGGTAGGTTTCGATTATTATTTCAAAGAAAAATGCCTTCCACAGGTCAAGGAGATTACCACACAATATGGAGATATAGCCATGGTGTGGTTCGATACCCCTGGGGAGATGGAGAAAAAGTATGTGGAGGAGTTGGTGGCCGTGGTACGTAAAAACCAACCCAATGCCATGATCTCGGGCCGTGCAGGTCATAATCTGGGCGACTATCTGTCCCTTGGCGATATGAATATCCCGGTGCGCAATGTGGAAGGACTTTGGGAGACAGTCGACGTTACCAACGACTCCTGGGGCTATGCCTGGTACGACCAGAACTGGAAGAGTCCCAAAAGGATCTTGAAGTCGGTGATCTCTACCGTGGCCAGGGGAGGTACGTACATGCTTAATGTTGGCCCCAAACCCGACGGGAGCATACCAGAGGAGGCCCAATATGCCTTAAGAGAGGCCGGAGCATGGATCGACAAGTATCCGCAGTTGGTTTATAGTGCCGATCCGTCGCCTTGGGGGCGTGAGCTCCCTTGGGGAGATGCGACAGTACAGGGGGACAAGCTGAGTCTGGCTATTTATGACTGGCCTCACGATGGAGCCATAGTTTTACCGGGACTAAAAAAGAATATAAAGTCGGCCCATCTGTGGGTAGATGGTAAAGCTAAGTCCCTAAAAGTGACCAAAAAGGAAAACTGGACCACCATTATGTTGCCCGCCAACCGACCCGAGAAGCTTATTTCGGTGGTGGAGCTGGCAGTAGACGGTCCCTTGGCTATCGATAAATCATTGAGCATCGACCCGATTTATCCCACCAAACTTCCTGTAGCCTTTGCCAAAGCCGCCGGAGCTTCCATATTGGATAAAAAATGGATGGAAAAATTTGGTGAATGGAAACATATTTCTCAAGCCCAAGACTGGGGAGTGGGTGGAAAAGTATACTGGGAGGTAGATATTATGGAGCCTGGGCATTATCAGGTCGACTTGAATTATGCGGGTTCAAGCCGGCTAGTATGGAGGGTGAGCCTAGCAGATGGGACGTTCGTTCAAAATGAGCAGAATGCTTCTTCGGTTTATAACTACTATGAAATGGGCCTCCTCAATTTTAAGACTGCCGGTAAGCATACCATCTCAGTAGAAGTGAAGGATGGAGCTATTGAAAATGCCAGTCTAAAGGAGATCAAGCTTACCCCGCTCTCGAGTTTAGAATAAGGGGGGCTGGGAGCCGATTGAAAACTTTACTTAAAGGATATTTTGGAGTAGAGTGAAGAAGAGCAGAATGAAATTCTTGAAAATGCATCAATAAGCAAAAAAATTTCATTGATAAGCAATTGGCTGCGATACGAGATAATACTTATAATAAGAAACCTAAGGGAGAAATATATTTTCCACGGAGCGAAACGGCCATCGAAAGGGCCAGGGGCCTGGACAAGGACGGAGAGCCCGATCCGAAAAAACTGGGCTCTCCTCTATATCCATTAATAGTTAAGCTGCTTAAAGAGTAATGATCCTAAATGGGGCCTTGCTGGCCGAACTAGGCAAGAATATGGTGGTGGTTGGAATGGTGTTTGCCTCTCCCTGAATGGAGGGTTTCCCCTCCCGGAGTCCTATCGTTTGAGGAGTAAAATGCCTATTGGAATATGTATAGTACTTCTTCTAATGATCTTATTGATATAGATTTTTACTATTGAAATAAATAGAACAGAAACATCCAAATTTGTCTATTATTCGGATCAGTACTACTTTTGTTTCACCTGTAAAGGTTGCCTTGGTCATGATGATGCCAACGACGTTGCGATGGAAGTGCCGTAGAGGTTCTGATCTATTTTAAAATTCATGGATCATTTTGGCGGACTCGGTGCTGAACTAGGCTTTCGTCAGGGTACTCCTTCACAGGAAAAATCTATAATCTCCTCGATACGCAGTTTATGAAAATTTTATTGGTAGAAGACGAACCGAATGTGATTTCAGTAATACAGCGTAGCCTTTCTGCCACGGGACATGAAGTTACCATAGCCATGGACGGCAAATCGGGCTTGCAAATTGCCCTAGATCACCAGTTCGATCTGATGATATTGGACCTGATGCTCCCGGTGATGAATGGCATGGAGGTATGCAGGAATATTCGTCAAAGCCTTAACAAGGTCCCTATTATCATGCTAACGGCCTTAGGTACCACTGAAAATATCGTGTCGGGGCTCGACGCTGGGGCCGATGATTATCTGACAAAACCTTTTAAATTAGCCGAACTTGAAGCCCGTATTCGGACTTTGGTGCGAAGGAATAAGGAGTCCGAGACCAAACCCAGCGAAGATTCTTGGGCCATTGACGATTTAGTTTTGTATAAATCGTCGAAGTTGGTGTATAGAAGTGGGAAGGCCGTTGAGCTCACCGCTACGGAGTTTCGATTGCTCGAGTTCCTACTCCAGAATCAAGGAAGAGTACTCAATCGGGTCGAGATTCTGGAGCATGTTTGGGATATCAATTTCAACTTAGGTACCAATGTGGTAGATGTATATATCAATTACCTTCGGAAAAAACTCGATAAAAACCATGGTAAACGGCTTATACATACCGTATTTGGGATGGGGTATGTAATGCGACTCGCCGATGAAGATCCAAAGTAGAATCACCCTCATATTTACCGTGCTTACCGCCGGAATCATCATTGCGCTTAGTGTGTTTATCTACATCTTTGCCGTAGAGAATACCCATAGTAGCTTTTTTCATCGCCTGGAGGTGCGTGCCGATATTGTAGGACATGCAGCTCTCCATGAGAATAAACTTCAGACTTCCATTTACCATGACATTAAAGAGCGGCACCTGGGCGATTTGCCAGAGGAGCAGCATCGATTTTTAAAGAATCAAGATGCGGATAGTGTCATGAAAATGAAGAATTCCCTTCCCTTGCCGCCTACCTTCTACGACCAGATTATTAGGAAGGAGCCCGCTCGATTTATGCACAAGGACACCTCCTATGTAGGCTTGCGAATACACCAGCCCGGGGAGGACATTATCGTCATTTCTTCGGCAGTGGACTTATATGGGCTAGAAGAGCTCGATAATTTGAAGAGACTGCTCTTTATAGGATTTATGATATCGCTCTTTTTTGTTTTTACAACCGGTATCCTATTCTCTAAACAGATCTTTCTGCCGATTCGTAAAATCATCACAAATGTTCAGGGGATCAGTGCGCTTAACCTCGACCAGCGCCTCAGCGAAGCGGATAGCAAGGATGAAATATCGGACTTGTCCAGGACTTTTAACGATATGTTAAATCGGCTTGAAATCACTTTCGACATGCAAAATAACTTCGTTAGTAATGCCTCCCACGAGTTTAGAACCCCACTTACGGTGATTAGTGGGGAGGCCGAACTCGCCTTGGCCAATCCCGAAACCCCGGCCCAGTTTCAAGATTCTTTTCGAACGATCCTACACGAATCGGAGAAGCTGGAGTTATTAACTAAAAGTATGCTTAGCTTGGCGCAAACAGGCTTCGATGGGAAAAGGGACCAAAAAGGGCTGATCAGAATCGATGAACTCATGTTGATGGTAAAAGCCACTATCGACCAGATCATTCCGGATAATAAGATTCATATCAATTTCGATTATTTGCCCGACGAGGCCAGCAAGCTTGTCATTCTGGGGAATGAGACGCTGCTAAAGGCCGCATTTTCAAATATTGTATTGAATGGATGTAAATATTCCGATAATAAGCCCGTGCAGGTCATCATCAAAACCAGCGAAAAGCAGGTGTTTATTACCATTATAGACGAGGGGATTGGTATACCCGATGAGGAACTTGGTCAGATTTACGTTCCCTTCTTTCGTGCCTCCAACACCCGTCGGTTCAAAGGCTATGGCATTGGCTTACCCCTGTCCAATAACATCATCAAAATGCATGAAGGCACCATCGTCGTCGATACAAAGGTAGGTAGAGGAACCACCTTTATGGTCTCCTTGCCCTTGTCTTCCTAGGGCGTTCTAATCTCAATCTAATAATCTTATCATATTCTAATAAGCCGTTTATTGAATGTTAATTCCATTCTTAAATCGGTCTAAGCTCTCTACAGTATTCTTGCATTATAAATTTTAATGCAAACGAAAACTCCTATAGCGCAAATGAAGACGATTGTTATCCCCAGCGATTTTAGCCAAAACTCTGTAGACGTAGCCGAGACGGTAATCCGCAATTCCGACGAATCGGTAAAAATCATATTTACTCATTTATTCCGTACTGGTGATGGAATTCAGGAAATGCTATTTTCTACGTACAGAAAAAAAGAATATGAATATGTTTCCGAAGCATTTCGCCAACAATGCGACATCCTTCAGGATCTTTTTGGTCGTAGGTTTCATAGCTATGAAATAGACTTTTTTTACGGTAATCGACTCGCTCCTTTTAAAAACTTTCTGGATTATCATGGAGCCGATGGGATCGCCTATTCTGTCGACTACGGGGTGCCGGCCTTGTGTAAAAGCAGTTTGGATGCCATCAAAGTGGTTCAAAAGGCGGGGCTTCCGTTATACGAGGTGGTAGGCGCCGAGAAGAATGTATTAGTAGATAAGTTTTGATTAGTGGCGTCCATAATTAACTAAATATTAGGCTTATGCTATTGAAGAAAAATATTCCCATCAAATATGTTTTCGGGAAAATAAAATATGAAATCATGTTTGTAGCCCTCTATGGGATTGCTATAGAGGTGTTGTATCAAAACTACCATATCACCAGCATTAGCATCCCTATGACCGTGTCGACGGTATTGGGAACGATCATCTCGTTATTATTAGCCTTTCGTTCCAACCAAGCCTACGACCGCTGGTGGGAGGCACGCATTATCTGGGGAGCCATTGTCAACGATTCGCGTACATTTGCCCGTCAGGTACTGAACCTTATGGAAGGCCCTTTTGGGGAGGACGATCTGCTACCGTTCAAAAACAGGATGATCACCCGGCAGATCGCCTGGTGCTATGCCTTGGGGCATGGTCTGCGGAACATCGACCCTATGCCAAATATTCAAAATATGATTAGCGAAGAAGAGGCGCATTTGGTAGGGGAATATTCTAATAAACATGTAGGGCTATTGCAGTTGCATGCCAGAGACCTCAATAACGCGTTGAAGCAAGGTTGGGTGAACCCCTATCAGCAAATCGAGATAGACAAAACATTGACCAGGCTTTGCGACTCCATGGGGAAATGTGAGCGAATCAAAAACACCGTCTTCCCGTCGACCTACAGCCTTTATATCCATTTGGCGCTAATGTTTTTTATACTTTTGTTGCCTTTTGGCCTCTTAGATCTTTTCGGCTTTTTGATGGTCCCGGTATTGGTCATTTTATCCGCATGCTTTTTATTGATCGAAAAAATGGCCATTCATTTGCAAGACCCCTTCGAGAATAAGCCTACCGATACACCCGTATTGGCCATATCCCGAAACATTGAAAGGGATTTGAAACAAATGATGAACGAGACCTATATCCCTATGGCCGTTGAGCCCAAGCGGTTTTATATTTTATAGATCTAGAATCAATTCAACATCATCCGTGAGGTGAATGATCGCCTAGTCCAGAAGTTTCTATTCTTATAGTCCATGAAAAGAAAAAAAATGAGATGAATTTAGCAATTCATAAACAATTGATTAATAGTGTTTGAAGTAGTAATATCTAAAAGGAGCAACAATTTTTGTTGCTCCTTTTTTGTATTGATTCGCTGGTTAGGTCCACCGTTCTTTTTATTATTAAGCTCATAAGCTTACCAGGATGGTACATCGATAGCAGGATGTTAACAAGGCTCATGCGTAGAATAGGTAGGATACTACAGGATAGATAGTAATATTTTACGAATTAATATTGACCGTAGAACAGGGACTCCTATCCGTGTTAACAAAAGAGCTTGTTTAATGTGGATGATGGGCAGCGAATAGTGGTAATAGCGGTGCCTGAATAGCCTAAAAACGGTTTTGATCATCCTGCCTAGGCAATTGGTCTAGGGTGATTATCGTTGGAGGTCGATAGGATAGTGCCTGTAGAAAATTATATTTGTGCCTATATCGTGATTAATTGAAAATGAATAAAAACGTACTTAAAATTTTACTTACTGGAGCAGTAGTGTGTTCAATGGTCTTGCTGGAGGCGGCGGCCATGCCTACTCACAAGCACCTGCGGCCTGTTGGTACTTCAGTGGTTTCTCAAGGGACACCCACCGGTCTTACCGTCGAGTTTATACGGCATCCCGAGCATACCGCGGTGATAGACCCCCACCCAGAATTCGGGTGGTTACTGCCCCCAGACATGCCTTATCAAACCGGATATCAGATTTTGGTGGCGAGTAGTAGGTCATCGCTAGACGACGGAATGGGTGATGTATGGGATAGCGGCTTTGTCGAAAGTGCATCATCAATCAATGTGGCCTTTCAAGGGAATGCCCTTCAGGAACGTAGGGCCTATTACTGGAAGGTGCGTTGTTATGGTTCCGATGGCCAAGCCTCTCCATGGTCCGATACGCAACTTTTCAGGACAGGGGTCTATACCGACCATATTACGACCTCCAATATCGCACAAATAGAAAACATCAAACCCAGTAGTCACCATAAAATGGCGGGGGGAGGATTTTTTCTAGACTTTGGCAAGGCCGCCTTTGCTACTTTGAAGCTTCATTATAAGCCCAAAAAGAAGGAAACCTTGACCATTAGAGTAGGAGAGAAGTTGCTAGATGGACAAATCGACAGAAAGCCCGGTGGGACCATCCGTTACCAAGAACTGCAAATGGTGGTAACTCCCAGTCAAGACAGCTATACCATTAGTTTGGTCCCCGACAAACGGAATACCAACCATATGGCCGTGGCCATGCCCGATTCCTTCCCCGTTATCTTACCATTTCGATATGCAGAAATTGAAGGAGTAGGCACCACTTTCGATCCCTCCAGACAAGAGCAGATCGCTTATTTCAATTATTTCGATTATACGACCAGTGCATTTTCTAGTTCCGATACGGTACTGAATCGGGTTTGGGACCTATGTAAGTACACCATGAAGGCCACCACCTTCGCTGGGTATTATGTGGATGGCGATCGGGAACGCATTCCCTACGAGGCAGACTCTTACCTCAATCAGCTGACTCATTATGCCATGGACAATGAGTACGCCATAGCCCGGAAAACCATTGAATATTTCTTTGTAAGCAAACCTACCTGGCCCACCGAATGGCAGCTGCATGTGGCCATGATGATGTACCAGGATTATCTGTTTACCGGTAATACCGAAATCATAGAAAAATACTATGAGCGGCTTAAGGCCAAAACATTGATGGCCTTGGAAGTAGAAGATGGTTTTATTAGCATCCAATCGCCCAATCATGATGGAGCCTTTATGGCTAGCTTGGGTTTTCCCGACTCCACACAAAGGCTCAAGGATATCGTTGACTGGCCACCGCCATCCAAAAATTTTGGGGGCTTCAATAAGCCTCAACAAGGAGAACAAGATGGGTTTGTCTTTAAGCGCATCAACACGGTGGTGAATGGATTTTACTACCATAATATGATGATCATGGCCCAGTTCGCCTCGATACTGAATAAACCTGACGAAGCCTTAGATTTCTCCCTTAGGGCCACGAAAGTCAAGAAGTCTATCAACGAAAAACTTTTTAATAAGGAAAAGGGCTATTATATGGATGGAATAGGGACGGGCCATGCCTCCATTCATTCCAATATGATATTACTAGCCTTCGACCTAGTGCCTCAGGACCGAGTACAGTCGGTAGTCGATTTTGTAAAATCGCGAGGCATGGCTTGCAGTGTCTATGCCTCACAATACCTAATGGAGGCTCTTTACAAGGCGGGAGAGGCCGATTATGCCTTGGAGCTGATGGCGGCTACCCACGATAGAAGCTGGTACAATATGATCAAAATAGGCTCTACCATGACCTTGGAAGCTTGGGATATGAAGTATAAGGTGAATGCCGATTGGAACCACGCCTGGGGGGCCACACCGGGTAATATCATCCCCCGGGGCATGTGGGGGATCAATCCTAAAACACCGGGCTTCGGGGAAGTGGTCGTAAAACCACAGATGAGCCGGTTGGCCAATAGTAGTCTTACCTTTCCGACGATAAGGGGCCCTATTCAGGCCGACTATAAAAGGCATAATAGCCAGCTGAGCGAATACCATATCCACCTGCCCGCCAACATGGTCGGGGAATTTATGATGGATCGTGCTCATGCTTCCGAACTGGTACATAATGATACGCCAATTAATCCCTTATTTGGGTCAATACGTTTAGTGCCAGGTGATAACCATATCATTATCAAGGCCATCACTGTCAAATAAGTAGTTTTTCTCAGATACACCCTCCACCAGAGCCCAAACAGGCCAGGGTGGAGGGTGTTTTTTTATAGGCTTACCTTGCCCGACCTCCTAGAAATGGGCAGTAAGAACCTTGAGCTTCGGGAGATCCTGACCTTTTATTGGAGAAGGAGTGGGGGGCGTTGAGGTATTGGTAGTGTTAGGCGTGTTTATTTTCGAACGGAAATGTATCAGTGAACTTATTTTTTGATCTGGCCACTTTTGGTTGTGTACGGTCAGCTACCCATTATAATTGCCAGGGTATCGATATTTAATACCTTAGAGTCAGCTACTCAAAATGCTAGTCGTGATCTTGACCTGACAAAAATTACCACAGGTCTACTTCGTGATAGGTCATAAAGAATATTCAATTGGATGTGTTTCCTTAGTTTTTTTAATACCTAGATCACCCATGCCTTTCCTATATGTTTCGCTGAGTAATTCAACTGTTTGAATAATAAATATTTGATCGAATTGATGTACCATAAATCAAGTGAAAACAATACTAAATAACCTAGCTTATTTTGAAATATATTCGTAACTTTTATATAAGAATTCAATTACACCATTAAAGCTATATCGCCTATGAAAACACCTAAAAATAGATAGCACCTAGGTCGGCTCCTGTTTCGGATGTTTATTTTAAAAATCTAGACACAGCAAAACGATGAGAAATCTAAAAAACACATCCCTATATGCCTTTACTTTAGCGATATGGCTAACGACTATTAGCTGCGACAAAGGCCCTCACCTTACGCCCATCACCCAAGAAGGAAAGAATACCTTTTCCTGTAAAGTGAATGGGAAGGTGTGGGTGCCTACCGGAAAAATTGATTTCTTCGCCACATTAAAACCGATAAATGGCGGGTTCTTTCAAAATGCCATTACGGACTCTATTGGGATTTATATAAGGGCGTATTCAGATAGCAGAAAAGAAGTGCACCTATTTTTAAGTTCAAGAGATATTGGAATAAAAGACTTGAATTTAAAAACAGCACCAAGTGGACCATCATTAGAACCCGACAACTACGGACTGTATCGAAAATCGGCGTTTGAGGAGTATATAACTTCAAGCATAAATACTGGCCATGTGAATCTAACTGTGGCAGACATTAAGTCAGGTATTATTGCAGGTACTTTTGAATTTACGGCAGCCGATCCAAAAGGTAACCTTGTAAAAATAACGGAAGGGCGTTTTGATATCAAATCGCCTCTATAACTTCCTAATCAGCATTTAAATAAATAAAAATATGAGAAAATTTTTAAGTATAATAATAGGTATAGGATTGTAATTCCCTAATCCCTGCACAGAATTCGGTGACAGGTACAGCTAATACTCCGACCTTTGATTCGTATCATGAAGCGACCAATTATGGATGTAGCAACCTTGACTATCCGAAAATAACTACCGGTATCTGGTATGATCGGGAATGCAAGAATGAGCATTTGGGGGTCTTTCCTTCTTTATTTTTAATCTTTAATGCCTTGATCACTGGAATCCGCCCATATATTTTACTGGATTGTGCAACTACTTGAAAAATAAGTACATAATCGGTTTTATTTGCCATGAATCAAGTAAAAATAATACTAAATAACCTAGCTATTATTGAATTATATTCGTAACTTTTATATAAGAATTCAATTCCACCATTAAAGCTATATCGCCTATGAAAACACCTAAAAATAGATAGTACCTAGGTCGGTTCCTGTTTCGGATGTTTTTTTCAAAAATCTAGACTCAGCTAAAATGATGAAAAATCAAAAAAACACATCCCTATATGCCTTTACGTTAGTGATATGGCTAACGATGATAGGCTGCGACAAGGGCCCTTACCTTACGCCCATCACCCAAGAAGGAAAGAATACCTTTTCTTGTAAAGTGAATGGGAAGGTGTGGGTGCCGAAGGGAAGGGGAGATATATTTGTAATAATAAAACCGATTTATGCCGGATTTCCTCGTAATCATGTAACTGATTCTCTGGGCGTATCAATCGACACGTACGCTGCTAATGGAGAAGAAATTCATATTTTCTTAAGAACTTTAGAAATTGGCAAGCATAAATTATTTAAGGATACTTACCCTCAGTATATTTCATTTAATCCAGAGAATTATGGTTTGTATAGAGGTGCTGAAAATGTGGAATATATAACCTCTTCTTCACAAACTGGTTATGTATTCCTAACTCATGCGGATACTTTATCTGGAATAATTGCAGGAACTTTTGAATTCACTGTAGCCGATTCAAATGGAAATAAGATATCAATAAGTGATGGACGTTTTGACGTAAACAGAAAAACGCTATAATCTTTAAACAACTAAAATCACTAAAAATTTTTATCGACTATTTCTAGGCATGGAGTCGTTTTGCCCTAAGGGCCTAATCCTTGCCTAGAATTTGGAGACAGGTACAGCCAATTCTCCGACTTTTGAGTCGTATGAGGAAGCGACCAATTATTGATGTAGCAACCTTGACCATTCAAAAATAACTACCGGTATCTGGTATGATCGGGCATGCAAGAATGAGCATTTGGGGGTCTTTCCTTCTTTATTTTTAATCTTTAATGCCTTGATCACTGGAATCCGCCCATATATTTTACTGGATTGTGCAACTACTTGAAAAATAAGTACATAATCGGTTTTATTTGCCATGAATCAAGTAAAAATAATACTAAATAACCTAACTATTATTGAATTATATTCGTAACTTTTATATAAGAATTCAATTCCACCATTAAAGCTATATCGCCTATGAAAACACCTAAAAATAGATAGTACCTAGGTCGGTTCCTGTTTCGGATGTTTTTTTCAAAAATCTAGACTCAGCTAAAACGATGAAAAATAGAAAAAGTAATTACCTATATGCCTTTACGTTAGTGATATGGCTAACGATGATAGGCTGCGACAAGGGCCCTCACCTTACACCCATCACCCAAGAAGGAAAGAATACCTTTTCCTGTAAAGTGAATGGGAAGGTGTGGGTGCCGACGGGAAGGGGAGATATTTTTGTAAATATTCCTCCAATTACTGGCGGATTTATTCGGCTTTCCGGAACTGACTCTATTGGGATATTTATAGACACATTTGCAGGTAGCGGAGAAGATTTGGCAATATACTTAAATAAAAGCGAGGAAGGACTATATGTATTGAATCAAAATACAAGTTATACAAATTTTGCTCCGGCGAGCTATGGACTTTTTAGTACGGAATTGAAAAATATTTTTTTGACTTCGGCTAATAATACGGGTATTGTTTCTATAACCAAAGCCGATACAATCAGTGGTATTATTGCAGGTACTTTTGAATTGACTGCAGCCGATCCAAAAGGTAACCTTGTAAAAATAACGGAAGGGAGGTTTGATATCAAATCGCCTCTATAACTTCCTAATCAGCATTTAAATAAATAAAAATATGAGAAAATTTTTAAGTTTATAATAGGTATGGGATTGTAATGCCCTATTCCCTGCACAGAATTCGGTGACAGGCACAGCTAATAGTCCGAACTTTGATTCGTATCGAGAAGCGACCAATTATGGATGTAGCAACCTTGACCATTCAAAAATAACTACCGGTATCTGGTATGATCGGGCATGCAAGAATGAACATTTGGGGGTCTTTCATTCTTTATTTTTAATCTTTAATGCCTTGATCACTGGAATCCACCCATATATTTTACTGGATTGTGCAACTGCTTAAAGAATAGGTACTTAATTGGTTTTATTTGCCATGAATCAAGTAATAATAATACTAAATAACCTAGCTATTATTGAAATATATTCGTAACTTTTATATAAGAATTCAATTCTACCATTAAAGCTATATCGCCTATGAAAACACCTTAAAATAGATAGTACCTAGGTCGGCTCCTGTTTCGGATGTTGGTTTCAAAATCTAGACACAGCTAATGCGATGAAAAATCAAAAAAACACATCCCTATATGTAATTACGATAGTCCTATGGCTAACGACTATTAGCTGCGACAAGGGCCCTCACCTTACGCCCATCACCCAAGAAGGAAAGAATACCTTTTCTTGTAAAGTGAATGGGAAGGTGTGGGTGCCGACTGGCAAAATTGAATTCTTCGCCACATTAAAACCGATAAATGGCGGGTTCTTTATAAATTCAATAACCGAAAAAAAAGCAATCTGGATTAGAACGTATACCAGCAATGAGGAGAGAATGGATATTTATTTAAAAGATATTAATTTACAAAAACACTTGTTATTCAAAAATACGACTCCTGTTGAGGTGTCACTTAATCCGGAAAATTATTGTTTATACCAAAATTCTGAAATGATAAAGTATATCACTTCTTCCCTTAATACTGGTTACGTTTCACTTACACAGGTAGATACCCTTTCGGGAATCATTGCTGGCACATTTGAGTTTACGGCTGCTGACACCAAGGGAAACCTTGTCAGAATAACGGATGGGAGGTTTGATGTAAAATCACCCCTGTAAGGTTTTACTAATCATTTAACGAATAGAATTATGAAAAATATTTCTAGCCTATTTTTAGGCATGGCTATACTATGCTCTTTTGGTAGTGTATTGGCCCAGTCGAATACTAGTTTGCCGATATTTAATACGTGTGAGGAAGCTACGCAATATGCATTTCGTGATCTTGACCAGACAAAAATAACGAAGGGTATACTTTATGATAGGGTTTTTAAGAATGCACATTTGGAATTATTTCAGTCTGCTGAGAACTCCCATGCTGGGCATTGGAAACAGGCCTATTTCGAACTTTACCATGCATCCAATAATAATTCTCAGATGCTAAATTCGGACAATTTGGATAACCTTATTTATGAATCTTATGAGAGTACTCTCACGGTAACATTAGGTGTATTGGCTGCTGAATTTAATGTTTTAAACTATGACGTGGTCGAAACGACTTCCACTGGATCGCCTTACCGACCTCTTCATCGATAATTGGGTGGATCAGAGGCCTAAAAGGTGAGAGAGGAATAGTCAAAAACAACCAATACCAAAATGAGTCCGAAAGAAAAGGGCTAGAAAGGAATATTCCATATGCCGCTTAAGCAAATAAATATTTATCCGCTACGAGTAGTACGGTTCCTACCTCGCAACAGTATCGCTAATGGGCGTATAGCATGCACCGTATTAATTTCTTAATATGAAAAGCCAACTGGTTTTTCTAACTTTAACCTATCAGTACAGCCATTTAACCAATTATCGCTAGGAGTATAACCCATTTATTTTCATGGAAAGTAGAAGAGATTTTCTTAAGAAAGCATCCATTTTTTCAGGGGCATTAGGCCTTTCCGGGATGATCCCCGAATCTATTCAGAGGGCCATGGCCATCAATCCCGCCCCAGGAACCACCTATCTGGATGCCGAACATGTGGTATTTTTGATGCAGGAAAACCGGTCCTTCGACCACGCCCTGGGAACACTAAAGGGCGTGCGAGGCTATAACGATCCACGGGCCATCACCCTTCCTAACAAAAACCCAGTTTGGTTGCAAAGTAATAAAAAAGGGGAAACGTATGGGCCTTTCCGTTTTGACATCAAGGAAACAAAAGCCACCTGGATGAAGGATTTGCCCCATGGCTGGAACGATCAGGTCGATAGTCTCAATAAGGGCAATATGGATGGATGGTTAGAGGCCAAAAGATCGCATATCAAGGACTATTCCGACATGCCCTTGACGATGGGCTATTATACAAGAGAAGATATTCCGTTTTATTATAACCTCGCCGATAGTTTTACCGTTTGCGATCATAACTTTTGCTCTTCCCTAACGGGCACCAGCCCCAACAGGTGTTTTTTTTGGACGGGGACAATCAGGGAGGAGCAGCATGAAGATGCAAAACCCCATATTTCCAATTCGGATATCGATGGGGCGGAGCGTGTATTCTGGAATACTTTTCCCGAGCGGCTTTCCAGCCACGGAGTGGACTGGCGCATCTATCAGAACGAACTGAGTGTGGGTGTCGGCTTTGAGGGGGAAGAAGGGCGTTGGTTGGCCAATTTTACAGATAATGACCTAGAGTTTTTTAAGCAATACCATGTTAAGCGCCATCCGGAGCATCTTCCGCACCTGTATAAAGAAAAGGCCTCCCTCGAAAAGAAACTGAAAGAAAAGCCCAATGCTAAGCTCCAGGAAAAGCTCGATTATACCCTAAAAGAAATAGCTTTCCTCGAAACAAACACGTTGGATACCTTGACGCCCGAACAACGCGACTTGCACCAACGCGCCTTTACCATCAACCGCAATGACCCCGATTACCATTCTCTGGAAACGATCACCTACAACGACAACGGCATAGAAAGGACGGCTGCCGTCCCTAAAGGCGATGTTTTGCATCAGTTTCGTGAGGATGTGAATGCCGATAAGCTGCCTACCGTGTCCTGGCTGGTGCCGCCTTGTAACTTTTCGGATCATGCAGGGACCCCTTGGTACGGCGCATGGTTTCTTTCAGAGGCCATCGATATTTTAACCAAGAATCCTGAGGTATGGAAAAAGACCATTTTTATCCTTACTTACGACGAAAACGATGGGTATTTCGACCATATTCCACCCGTAGGAACCCCTAATCCCAAGGATCCCGCTACGGGGCTGGTTTCGGAATCTCTGGATATTTCGGCCGAATATGTAAAGAAGGGGCTGACCTCCCGCGAAAACAGTATTGGATTGGGCTTCCGAGTTCCGATGATGGTGGTGTCGCCTTGGTCGCGGGGAGGATATGTTAATTCACAGGTATTCGACCATACCTCTTCCATCCAGTTTCTGGAGCATTTCTTAAGCCATAAAACGGGTGAGAAAATTTATGAAGATAATATTTCTTCCTGGCGTAGGAGTATCTGTGGGGACCTGACATCGGTATTTCGCCCCTATAACGGGGAACCTACCCCACTGCCCACAGCCATAGACCGCATCCCGTTTATAGAAGGGATTCATAAGGCCCAATTTGCAAGAGTCGCCGACGATTTTATCCAGTTCGACCAGCAGATGATCGCCAAGGTCGATCAATACCTACCTCAGCAGGAAAAAGGGATCAAGGCCGCCAATACCATTCCCTATGAAGCCTATGCCCATGGCTCACTGGATCAGGGACAGGCATTCGCACTGAATTTTACTGCGGGTAAACAAGTATTCGGAGAGGCCTCGAGTGGAATAGGGTATTATGTATATGCGCCCGAAGGTAAAACCTGGACGTTCACTGCGGCTGCCGGCGACACCATTAACTATCAGTGGCCCTTGGCCAACTTCGCCAACGGGCAGTACGACCTTAAGGTGCATAGTGCTAATGGTTTCTTTAGGCATTATCGGGGCAATGCCCAAGATCCGGGTATACGGGTAGAGCTCCTGTATGGCCAGAAAGGGGACGCTAAATTAAGGGTCCTACGTACCTCCAGTAACGATGCTATGGAAGTGCTGATAAGGGATAACTCCTATGGTCAAAAGCCAGTTAAGAAGATATTGGCTAAGAACGAAGGCGAATTGATGATCCCTGTCGATCTTAAGGCGAGCCATAGTTGGTACGATCTTACGCTGACCGTCGAAGGTTATGCGGACTATAGCCAACAGTTTGCAGGCCATGTGGAACATGCCAAAGAAAGCTTCACCGATCCGTTGATGGGGCGGATGCTGTAAAATTAAAAGGGACGCTTCCACACGATGGAGACGTCCCTTTTACGGTATGGTGGCCGAATAGTAACCCGGTGCCAAACAGGCCTTTTGGCGGTTGGCACCACCTCAAGTACTCCTAGTGCGCTTAACGACCGGTCTTGGTCATCCATTCTAGCTGCTTCCATTCCTTTACTTCGTCATTTTTCTGGATTTTACCGGGGGGGCTACGGCCTTCGTTCATGTATTTTTTCATTAAGGCTTATAGTCGGCTGTCAGTTCTTTTACCTTGGCAGGGATGCTGGCTTTGCTACTTCGCCATATATTTGATAAGTCTTAATTTTAAAATCATCAGTGGCTTCCCAATTTGGTAATTTTATCATTTTTTTTCCCCTATGAACAATCCAAAGATTTGCTTAAATTCGTATCCAAGTAGATACAGGTTTTATGTACTTCATTGAGAAAACCATTGAATTTGACAAATGGCTAAAAAAGTTAAAAGACTTTAAAGCCAAAGCGAAAATATTGTTCAGAATTCAAAAAATAGAAACTGACGATCATTTTGGCGATTGTAAAACAGTTGGCGACGGAATTCTGGAAATACGAATAAATTTTGCGAAAGGTTATAGGGTTTACATCAAGGAAAAGGAGGGGAAAGTTATAGTGCTTTTAGTAGGGGGAGACAAATCAACTCAACAAAAGGACATTCTGAAAGCGAAACAGATTTGGAAAAATTTAAACAAATAAAAAATGGGAACTTCAAGATTCGAGATAGCAGATTATTTGGATGATAAGGAAATGATTGCGGAATATCTCAATACTGTTTTGGAAGAAGGCAATCATTCAGATATAATTAATGCCATCGGACATATAGCTAAAGCTATCGGAATGACAAAGATTGCGGAAGAAACGGGTTTAAGCAGACCTAGTTTGTACAAAGCTTTATCTGCTGAAGCGAAACCTCAATTTGGAACAATTATGAAAGTACTGAAAGCAATTGGAGGACAACTACAAATAAGATCAACAGCTGGCAGTGAAATATCACAGCACTAATCGAGTAGACATCCCCTGTCAGTAAAGCCTACGATGCGCCTCTGTATCCACTCCACCTTTGTTGCCCGTTCTGGATGTTCTATGTAGGGTCTTTTTATAAAATTATTCGGTTCCTGTCCGAGGAGCATAATCCTAGGACAGGAACCGATGGTTATATGAGCCTTTTGACAGCAGGTATTACCTCAAGTACTTCTGGAGCGCTTAACGACCGGTCTTGGTCATCCATTCTAGCTGCTTCCATTCCTTTACTTCGTCATTTTTCTGGATTTTACCGGGGGTGCTACGGCCTTCGTTAATGTATTTTTTCATTAAGGCTTCCAGTTCCTTTACCTTGGCGGGGTTGCTGGCATAGAGGTTATTCTCTTCTGCTGGATCCTTATCGAGGTCAAATAGTTGATAGGGGGGGAGTCCGTCCAATTCCTTGGCTGACTTGGGGGAGGTCCACCCACCCGAGCCTGGCCATAGTACTAGCTTCCACTGGTCTTTCCGTATTGCGAAGCGACCGTCTATAGAATGGTGCACGGTGGCTTCTCTGGAGGCCTTTGCATTTTTGGGGTCCTTCAATATATTCAAAAAACTATAACTGTCTTCACCCATGGTATCGTCCATTTTATAGCCAGTTATTTCGGCCGCCGTGGCGAAGAAGTCGGTGGTGCAGATCGTCTGGGTCGATTTTGTTCCTGCAGGTACTTGCTTAGGCCATTTGACCACGAAGGGCACCCGGTGGCCTCCTTCATAGATATCGGCCTTATGCCCTCTGTAGATATAGCTAGGATCATGAGAAACCCTGGCTAGTTCATTGAAATTAGCCTTTGGGGAGCATCCGTTGTCGCTAGTAAAAATGATGAGGGTATTGTCGCTGATGCCCTTTTCTTTCAATACCGCTTCGATCTGCCCCACCACGTCGTCTACCTGTAACACGAAGTCGCCATAAAAGTTGGTATTGCTCTTACCGAGAAACTCGGTAGTCGGCAAAATAGGGGTATGGGGGGCTGGCAAGGCAAAGTAGAGGAAGAAGGGCTTTTCATTGCTTGCGTTTTTATTGATAAACGCGATGGATTTGTCGGTAACATGTTGCAATACCTCGGCATGTACAAAGTCGGGGCTTGTCACTCCCTTCCTCCAGAAACCCTTATCTTCAACGGATATGGTGGTGTCGGTGGGTAGTGCCGTAGCCTTTCCATTTTCTACATATACATAAGGGGCCATGTCGAGCGATCCTGAAAAGCCATAGGAATAGTCGAAACCTATGTCGTTGGGGCCAGAGGTAAGTGCTTGGGAATAGTCTACTTCTGGATGTGCATTCAGGTCGTCCAAATTCTTTTTAAAGGGCTTTAGGGCCCAGTCCCAGCCTAGGTGCCATTTGCCTACAAATGCGGTAGTGTATCCTTTATCGTGGAGCACCTTGGCGACGGTGGTCCTTTCGGGGGTGATCAGCGACTTTGAAAAACCACTCAATACGCCATTTTTAAGATGCGTTCGCCAATTGTACCGGCCCGTCAGTATGCTGTAGCGGGTAGGGGTGCATACGGCAGAACTGGTATGGGCATCGGTAAAAATCATCCCGTCTTGGCTCAGCTTATCGATATGAACCGTGTTTAGTTTCGACTGCGCATTAAAGGCTGACACATCGCCTATTCCCAGGTCGTCGGCCAAAATATAAATAATATTCGGGGCTTTGTTGTTTTGCGCAAATGCGGTTAGTTGCATCGAGAATAGACAAACCGCAAGTAAAAAATTCTTGGATTTCATAGGTACTTATTCAAATTTTAAATTAGGATTTCATTGGTATGGCCGACTTCTCTTTCTCCCAGGTAGCCAGTTGTTCCGAGAGCTTTTTGGATTCTTTAGGGAATTTATCGAATAAGTTATTCTTCTCCGACGGGTCGATGCTGAGGTCAAAAAGTTGGTATTGATTTTTTACCCTAACTAGTTTCCATTTACCCTCTCTAATGGCGGCAGCGTTGCTGTAGGCCCAAAAAACGGGCCGGGGTTTAAATATATTTGTTTTGCCCCGAAGCACACTACTGAAATCTCGGCCTTCCAGCTTCACTTCTTTCGGTATCTTGGTATTCGTTAAGGCCGCCAGGGTTGGGTAAATGTCCATGGTGAGGAGCAATTCTTGGCTCATTTGGCTCTGAATTACCCCTTTCCAATAGGCTATGGCCGGGATCCTATGTCCACCTTCCCATACTTGTCCTTTATATCCTTTATAGGGGGAATTGGAGCCCGTTTGATTGGCACCGTTGTCGGAGAGGAACAGAACGAGGGTGTTTTCGGCCAGACCATGTTGCTCTAAGGACTCTATTATTTTGCCAATACCCTCATCCATAATACGGATCATTTCACCGTACACTTTCTTTTTGTCGGAGATGGGCTCCGGCTTGTAGGACGGGTCTCCGGTGCGTTCGGGTCTCGAATCCCTTATTTGATAGGGGCCATGAGGAGCTTCATGAGCCACATATAAGAAGAAAGGATGATCCTTATTTTCTCTAATAAAATCCAAGGAATGGTGGGTGATCAGGTCGGTGCTATATCCCTTCTCATCCATTTTCTCGGTATTGAGCCACCAGTCGAAATAGTTTTCCTGGTCATAATGCGTTAGATAGTCGACATTTCCACTGGTAAACCCCCTGAATATATCGAATCCTTGATTGACGGGAGAGTAGGTGGTATCATATCCCAAATGCCACTTGCCCACGATGCCCGTTCTATAATCCTGTTTTTTTAATAGCTCTGAAATCAATAGTTCTTTAAGGTCTAAGCCGACATCCCGGTGGTCTTTGGCGGTGATCACCCCAGAGATACCCGTTGTTTGGGGGTACTTTCCGGTGAGTAAGGAGGCCCTGGTAGGGCTGCAAACGACCCCATTGGAGTGGAAATCCATAAACTGTATTCCCTGTTTGGCGAGCTTATCAATATTTGGCGTGAGGTGAGTTGTACTGCCATAGCAGGCCAAGTCACCATAGCCGAGGTCGTCGGCCATGATCACGATAATATTAGGTTTAGAGTCGGCTTTACTGTCCGCTAAGGCGAGGCCACGACTCGCTAAGAGTAGCATGCAAATGAAAAAATTTGCTTTGTTCATCATTTTGTTAAAAAATTAATACCCTGAATTTTGTTCACCCAAGTTAGCATTATTTACGAATTCAATTGATGGGATGGGGTTCAAATAATAGGGTTTTTGAGTAATGGGGTGCGTGATTACTTTATGATTAGGGAAGGTTAACCCTATATAATCCATTTGAATTTGGACGGCTGGCTCCAAGATGCCCCAACGGTTTAGGTCAAAATATCGCTTGGCTTCAAAGGCTAATTCAATACGGCGTTCTTTTCTGAGTGCGTCACGGAACGCCGCTTGGTCGGGTAGGTCGGCCGCTGTCAGAGCGGTTAATCCGGCGTTGACACGTGTTTTGTTGAGCAGGTCGAATGCCTCCCCATCGGCCTCATAGCCCACCTCATTTAAGGCTTCGGCCCTGGAAAGCACGATTTCTGCAAACCTAATCAAGGGGTAATTCCAGGTACTAAGTCCACGGGGGTCGCTGGTGTTATAGTATTTATTGACGAAATAAAGGCTTCCTTTTGGCTTAGAGGGGTCTATAAAATTGGTCAGACCATAATTTTGAACCAAGGTAGCCTTTCTCGAATCATTCGCTTCGAACACCTGCATAAATCCATTTCCTGAGGAAAGACTACCTCCTTTTCCGTCCAGGTTATCGTCGGTAGGCATGATGGCCGCCAAGCCACCGAAGTCTGGAGGGGAGTTGGTATTGCTAAGACCGGTGGTGGTGGCAGCGGCCACTCCTCCATATTGTACTTCGAAATACACCTGTTTTCCATTTTCCTGACTGCCATTGAAATTGTCGGCATAGTTGCTCAAAAGCACTCCAGTACCCATCAGATCGGCTGAATGGGTGATTACGGAATCCCAGTTTTCTAATTCCAGAGCCACCAAAACCATCAGCGCTTTTGCGGTATGCGAATTGGCCATACCCGCCTGATTTCCGTTTTTGATGGTGTTGTCGGCAGGTAGCAACTGTATGGCATCGGTCAAGTCGGTATTGATCTGCTCATATACCTGTTGTATGCTGGCCCTTGGTTTCTCAGAATCCTCCCTGCTCACAATTTCGGAGAGGATAAGAGGAACTCCCCCATATAAACGTACCAGATTGAAATAGTAAAACGCACGTAAGAATTTGGCCTGGCCAATAAGGCTGTTTTTTAAGGCGTCACTGGTAAAGTTGTCAAAACTTTCTATTCTATTCAGGATGGTATTGGTTCGGGTAATACCTGAATAATGATCGGCCCATATGGTTTGAATACCGCCATGGGTTTTGTCAATAATAAAAATATCGGGTTCCACTTCCTTACGCCAGATCCAGCCATCGTCACTGCCCAGGTCGGCAACTCGTAGTAGCTCTCCTTTGTAGATGCCCTGAAGGGGCTGGTAGGCACCATTGACGGCGGTAATAATGCCATTTTCATTCGAAAAAAGTTGGTCTAAGGCTATTTGCCCTTGAGGGTCTGGAGACAGGATGCTGTCGCAGCTCCCTAACATACCTACCATTATAAGGCTATAAATATATTTTTTCATGATGATGCGATTTAGAAGTTGGCTTTAATACTCATTGAAAACAATCGGGTAAGGGGGTAAGGGGTATAATCGATACCAGCAGATAGTAGGCTAGTGCGGCTAGATGCCTCCGGGTCCAGACCGGTATACTTCGTGAAAGTAAGCAGGTTGGTTCCCGATAGGGCTATTTGCGCTCCTTCGAGGGCTACCCCATTGAGCCATGTGGATGGCAACTTATAAGTAATGCTTACATTTTTTACCCGAAGAAAATCAGCATTCTCCAGGAACCTTGTAGACACTAAAGTCGCCAACGTAGTGGTATTACCTCCTTGCGAAGGGCGGGGTACCGAATTGCTAGGGTTGTCCACAGTCCAAAAGTCATTGACTTCGGCAAAATTTTGGACGAATGGAACAGATCGGGAGAACAAGTTACGGGCGGTATTGTAGAGTTTGTTTCCAACCGAATAGTTCAAGAAAACCGAAAGGCTAAAGGGACCATAGGAAAGGGTATTGTCAATACCACCGAAGAGTTTTGGATGTGGGTTGCCCACGTCAATTTTGTCGCCTTCGTCGAAGATCCCATTGCCATTGGTGTCGGTGTATTTGGGGTCACCTGGCACGGCATTGGCCCATTTTTTGGCCTCTTCCTCTTCTCCTAACTGCCATATGCCCGCAAACTCATACATATAGAAAGCACCTACCGGATGTCCTGAACGGGTCAGGTTGGTGGGCTGATTGGAAAGGGGGATTAGTTCGCCTGGGATGGTGAGGGGGTTGCCAATGGAGTTGGTCCCTATGTCGAGTACCTTGTTTTTGTTATAGGTAATGTTAAAATCGGTATCCCAGCTGAAATTCTTTCTACGGACATTCCGAGTCGTGATGGCAAATTCTACTCCCGTATTTTTCAAAGAACCGATGTTGAGGATTGGGTTTACGTCAACTCCGGCTGTAAGGGCTATTGGCGTTGCTACGAGCAGGTCTTGCGATCGTTTGTCATAAAAATCGATGGTTGAATTGATCCGCCCTCCAAACATGGAGAAGTCCACACCAAAATCTAGTTGTTTGGCCGTTTCCCATTTCAGATTGGGGTTGCCAATATTTTGAGGCGCATTTCCGATGGTCAGGGTATTGCCCGACACATAGGTGGCGGCAACGGCCCGAGTAATAAATGCGAAGTTTCCAATGTTCTGATTCCCAGTAAGACCATATGATGCTCTAAGTTTTACATCGTGGAAAAGTCGGGAATTTTTCATAAAATCCTCTTCAGATAGTCTCCATGCAAAGGAGGCCGATGGGAATGTACCGAACTTGTTTTCAGGACCAAAACGCGACGAGCCATCGCGGCGTACCGTAGCCGTCACCAAATATTTGCCCTTATAACCATAGTTCACACGTAAGAATCCAGAGGCCAAGCCTGGTACGATGGTCGTACCGGTGCCTATAAAGCTTGTCTGGTTCGACAGTTGATTCAAGGCATTGTCGATGGTACCCCTTCCGGTAATACTATTCGATTTGTTATAAAACTGTTGAAGGGAAACTCCCCCAACGGCATTGATAGCGTGTTCGTTAATATTCTTGTTATAGGTCAAGAAAGCGTCGGTTACCCAGTTGATTTGTTTATCGCTACCCTCGGTGGTGATACCCTCCGGACGGTTATAGATCCCTACCTGATACACGGGCAAATAGGTAAAGTCGGCCCCATTGACCACATCGGCTCCTGCATTGGCCGATAGCTTTAAGCTTGGTGCCAGTTGGAAATCGAATTTTACATTCCCCAATAGCCGTGTCACGTTGCTTTCGCGGGTGGGCAGGAGCAAGTCTACCAGTGGATTTTCGTTGGCTCCAAAAAATGGGGCAGAAGTGGTGTTGGTGGCCGATAGATTGCCAAATTCGTCGTAAGGGACGGTATAAGAATGTTGGTATACGAGGCCTCTATAGCCTGCGGCTCCCCAGCTGTCGTTGTTCTGGATGTTCTGGTCCTGGTAACTACCCGACAAATTGGAGGTAATCGTCAGCCAATCATTGACTTTACTCTGCAGATTAAGGCGCAGCGACCAGGATTGCAGGTCAGTTTTGGCCAAAACACCCTTTCTGTTTAGGTAAGAAACCGAGCCGGAATAAATATTTTTCTCACTACCCCCGCTGAATCCCAGGTTATAGTTTTGTCTAAATCCCGTTCTGGTACCTAGTTTTTGCCAGTCGGTATCGGTTTGCCATACCGGATTGGTGGGGTCGTTGTATACGCTAAGGTCTCTATTGGCATTTTTAAATCCTTCCAAAAACAGGAGTCGTTGCTCCTCTGTGGACATGACGTCATAGCGCTTGGTGATTTCTTCAAATCCGAGATCGGTATTAAACGAAAAGCGGGTCTTGCCTGCTTTCCCCTGTTTGGTGGTGATGATGATCACCCCATTGGCCGCCCGGGCGCCGTAAATGGCCGTTGCCGACGCATCTTTAAGGATGTCCATGGAAGCGATATCCTGCGGATTGATGGTCGAAAAATTGGTGCTGAATAAGGGGACGCCGTCCACTACGATGAGCGGGTCGTTATTTCCGGTAACCGACCCGGTACCACGAATGGAAATATTAAACTTCCCACTCAAATCGCCCCCCGACTGCCGTACCTGTACGCCGCCCGATCGGCCCTGAAGGGCGTCGTTAAATCCTGTAACCGGCCGGCTTTGAATTTTCTCCTCCGATATAGAAGATACGGCCCCGGTTACGTCACTCTTTTTCTGTGTTCCGTATCCAACCACTACCAGCTCTTCCAGCGATTTGTCGTCTGGCAGAAGGGTAATTGCTAAGGTAGTTCGGTTGCCTACCACTATTTCTTTCGATAGAAAACCAACATAGGAAAACACCAAGATGGCTTCCGTATTGGGCACCTGAATGGTAAATGCGCCGTTTGCCTGGGATATGACGCCTTGGGTGGTGCCTTTAAGGGCAATGTTGACACCAGGTAGTCCTTCTCCCTGATCGTCGGTAACGGTGCCTTTAATCTCGATATCCTGAATCTCTATCACTGGTTGGGCAGTCATGGAAACATGCTCTGTTACTGTGCCTTGAGGAGACTTCATTTTCGGCACATTTGGTGCCTTCGTAACGATGAGGTAGGTGTTCTTTTTTAGTTTCTTAAAGGTAAGATTGGTAGTGCTCAGGATACTTTGAAGATTTTCCTCAATTGATTTTTTGTAATCAATTAGGTCTGTTTTAATAAAAACTTTCTCCAAATTTTTATCTGCAAATAGTAAATCGGTATTAAAATGCTCACTAAGCACCATCAGCGCTTCCTGTAAGGCTATGGTAGCCGGTTGCGGTTTGGGACTTTGCTGGGTGGGGTAAGCCACCATAGAAATAGACTGCTGAGCGTATCCCATCTGGCTCATAGAGGCCAAGAGCACGGACACAGCTATCGCACGCCAACTCGTACACAGTTGAATTTTCATATGACAAAAGGTTTAGAAATTAAAGGTTTCGTTTAGATATAATAATCTGCTTGTCTTTTTTTATGATATTGAGATCCAGTAAGTTACTGATGAGGTCCAGGAGTTCATCGTCGCTATGGGCTGTAAATGCTCCTGAGATGGTAAGGTCTAAAAGGTCTTTGTTGTCAATCTTGGTGTCTATTCCATAATTGTCTTCTAGTATATAGCTAAGTTCTAGCAAGGTAGTTTTTTCAAAAATAAAGCGGTGGTCCTTCCATTTAGAATGGACTTCAGGGTGGGCTAAATGTTGAATGGCCTCGTTATTGGCATTATCCAAGGTTACTTTGTCCCCTGGTTTTAGGGTGATGGTTTTTTTTGTGTTTTCTTTTTCAACATTCATCCGAACCATCCCCTTATTCAAGACGACCTTAGATCCTCTTTCTCGAGCAAAAACGGTAAACTCGGTTCCTAGAACCTCTACATCGAACTGTTTGGATGTTTCTACAATAAACTTTTGGTTGGATTGAGTATGTGTCACCGAAAAATCGGCCTCACCCATCAGAAATACCTTTCGCGAATGTTCCCCAAAGCCCCATCGCGGAACTCGAAGCAGAGAGTTACCATTCAAGGTAACCTGGCTACCGTCGGAAAGAGTAAGTGACTTTATTTCTCCTGCCGTCGTTTGGTAGGTCTTGTAAAGCCAAAAAGAGGTTGTTTGGAAGGCCAGGAACCCAAGCAGAAGAACCGTCGACGCTGCCACCAGCCAGGTAGCGAAACTGTGGCGCTGCCATATTGCAGCGGAATGGTTAGGCTGTACGGGAGTATCCTCATGGAACGAAGCAGGGGCGGAATGGATGCGCGCATAGTACTTTTCTACTGCGGCATCGAGGCCTGCCGTGTATTCCGGATACAGCTGTTCGTATTCATCTAGCCAAGTATAAAATAATTCTTGGTTGTTTAGGTCCGTGGCCCATTCGTCTATCATCTGTTTCTGGAGGAAGGAAGTCCTACCAGAAAAGTGCTTGAAAATTAATTCCTTAGTTATATTGGTCTGCATGGGGATGGTCGATAGGTTGGTCAATGGGGAGCTTTTGAATCGGTGGACGTTCTATTACGAAACGGAAAGAACCAAAAGCAGAAACCATTTTTCTTTTAACAAGGCTCGTATTAACTTATTCGCCCGGTATAGCTGTACCTCCACGGTCTTAACCGAAAGGTTGAGCTCATCTGCAATTTCTTGATAACGCATGCCTTCGAAGCGGTTCATCAGGTATATCCTTCGTCGGTTGATCGGCAAGGTACTCACGGCGTTTTGAACGTCTTGGTACAGTTCCTCAAACTGACTGATACTTTCAGGTGTTTCTATCTCCGAGTGCTCCATATGGGCCGGTGCTGGTTCATAGATCGACTCACTACGGCGCATTTCTGTTTTAAGGTGACTATAGCAATTGTTTCTTACGGAACGATAGAGGTAGAATCGGTAGGAGTTGGTAATGCGTTCGTATATTTTCCCCTTATAGAACTCAAAAAATATTTCGGATACCAAGTCTTCGGCTATCACTTTGGACCCTACATACTTGATGGCATGGCTGCATAAGGGTTGAAAATAACGGCGGTAGAGGAGCTCTACCCCTTTTTCAGGATTGGTCTCAAATACATTTTTAATGAAGAGCTCATCATGGAATTCGCCCATCGTCGCCCTATTCCGTGCCTCTGGCGCAGTACGGCCAAGGCCTTTACTGGGGTTTTCATAAGGAATTCTGTCGGTTGTCTGGCCCATGCTATATCACTTCGTTCTAGTATTATTTACACCTCATTACAGTTAAGACCCCATCGAACTGTTTTTCACTTACGCGTTTTGTATTTTATTTTAAATAAATATAAAAATCTGCATAGTGGACTGCTGGGACATGAGGCAATAGGTAGCCATATATGCCTATTTATGGGCAAAGCTAGTCCGTCTCCCCCGCCGAGGGGTATGGATTTATGTAGTACATGGCCAGGTCGTGTATCTATCAGCGGCGCTCACCTAATGGCTGATGCCTCCTTTATAAGACCAATAGGGGAGGCTGTGGGCTTAGGGGAATGATATCTTAATTCCTTCTATGATCATGCTTGTCCCAATTATGGCGATAATAAGACCCATGATTTTCCCTATGACCGAAATTACGTTCTCACCAATTTTTTCTACGATAATTTCACTTAGGCTTAAGGTGATATATGTCAATAGGCACATCAGTCCGATAATGAGCATGACTATTCCAATATGAATATAACTGCTGTCGGGTACGAAATTCATAGCCGTTACGATGGTGCCCGGCCCTGCCAGTATGGGGATCGCTAAAGGGGACACGGCAATGTTTTCATCAAAATTGGTGGTTTTTGAGTGTTTGACATACGACTCTTTGGATTGAAGCTTTTCAAAGCCCACATAAAAAATGAGCAGTCCTCCGGTTATCTTGAAAGCAGGGATCGTGATGCCAAATAATTGGAAAATGAACTTGCCTAGCACTACAAAGGTGCAGACAATGATAAATGCAATCATCACTGCTCTTTTGTTAATTCTCTGCTTGGTTTGTTCATCGGCCCCTTCTACCAAGGAAATGAATAGGGGCAAATTTGATACGGGGTTCATTATTGCAAAAAAAACCAGTGAATACGGTAATTGAAAAGGTAATTAGGTTTGCATGCTTTTGTAATCCAAGTTTTTTAACTGTTTTTCGGTAAAAGAAGGGGCTTATCTTCTTATTTTCCTAATCGTCATTAAATGGCCAGGCCATCTGAGGCAGCTATTGGCAGGCTTGTGATATTACAAAATTAGGAGCCAAATGGTGGTTGAAGCGGTTATTTCATTTCAAAACGTCTTAGATAAGCTACTCCCTTTCTTACTGTCATCGATATACCCCATCCCGGTACCGACTGAGCCTTATTGCCGCTTTCTAAATGGGGCCGGTAGAGTCCTGGAGCCTTAGGGATATCCTTTAGGTCGTGGTGAAGGCTCCTAAAATGGAGCCCATCTGATGCATGGTTAATGGTAGCGTCAATAGAGGCTAAGGACGAAATTCCTTTTTGCTCCTTCCAGACCAACACCTCATGGCTATTATCTAATATAGGCGAAGGGTTCTTGATAAAAGGACCTGTCGGCCTATTGGCAAAGGCGACGCCCATTTTGGTGCGTGCCGGGCCTTGGGTGCCATCTACGATCGACCGACCTTTATAGTATAGCCATATTTTATCATTCTCAACGAGTAAGCTGGCGTCGTCGATCCGGTAGCTGTCAAAGTTTTCTGCTTCACTGGAGATCCTCAATACCGGGTTTTCACTAGCCCTTACAAAGGGGCCGTCGGGCCTATCAGCCACAGCCACACCTATGGCGGTAAAGTCATTTATGGAATTGTTCTCAAACTCCTTCATGGTATTTCCTGGCGTTGGTTTCACTCCAGTATAATACAAATAGTACCGCCCCTTATAGGCCAATATATTGGGTGTGAATACGGAGTGGCTGTCGAACGCTCCCTCCTCACCCAGGCCTAGAGCCATTCCCTGTTCGGTCCAGGTGTGGCCTTCGTCTTCGGAAGTGGCATACCAGATGGTACCCCAATAGCCCGAGGTTACCGGGGTATCCATACGAGTATACCAGATATAGTATTTGTTTCCCACCTTGATGATATCACTATTATCGCGTCGGTTATAGGTGGAGTCCATTCCGATCCCGTTAATGTCTTGATACTCGAATTGAACCATCCGACGGCTAGGGCTCGAAATGCTGTTTTTGGAGGACTGACAAGAAAAAACCAGAAGAGCTATACACCATCCAAACCTTGCGATTGCTTTATTTTGAATTCTTATTTTCATGAATATTTCTTAAATGTAGTAGATCGTCTGAGGAATAAAATTGAGGTGTATTTTCACTTTCTGCAAGGTTCCGTTGACGATTTTAGAATGCTTTTCGTCCGCTAATTGGCCGTGTTGGGCTCCGGCATTTCTGCTTTAACCCGGGCCTGCCAGGCTTCGAGCTTCAGCAGCAGGTCTTTGGTCTTATTTGTTTCGGTTGCCTGGAGGTTTTTGGTTTCGCCTACATCTTCTTTAAGGTTGAATAAGTATAATTCCTCAGACTCGAAATCTTTGATTAGCTTCCAGTCGCCTTCGCGAATCGCAGCGGCCATGGCCAGCTCTGTGCCGCTGCGGTGATGGGGGAAGTGCCAGTACAACGGTTGGCGGGCCGTGGTACGCTCTCCACTAAGGATGGGCCATAGACTTTGGCCCTCCAATTGCCCTTCTTTGGGTAGGGGTATTTGGGCTGCCTCTAATAAGGTCGGGAAAAAATCGACGGTGGTAACGGGCTCATGACTTATTTGTTCCGCGGAAATATGGTTGGTCCAGGAAATGATCAACGGAACCCTAATCCCTCCCTCGTATAGAGATCCTTTTCGCTCTCGAAGGGGTGGGTTTTCTTGAAGACCCCCATTGTCAGAATAAAAAATGATGATGGTGTCGTCCATTAATTTCAGTTCTTTCAATTTTCCTACGACTTTCCCAACGGCTTGGTCTAGCTTTTCGATCATCGCATAATATTTATTACCCTTATATTTGGCTACGGTGGCTTCCGGGGCTTGCATAGGGGTGTGAACCGTGTAGGTGGATAGATCTAGGAAGAAGGGGCGGTCTTTGTGTCGGACTATAAAACGGACGGCCTCATCACCAAGGCGATCGGTGAGGTATTCGCCAGCAGGGCCATCGGGGAGGGTACCGTTTTTGTAGGGCGAAAAGTAACTTGCCGGTTGGCCATAGGCACAGCCCCCTATATTGCTGTCAAAACCATACTTGTCGGGAAGTAGGTCGGGGTTGATTATCCCGTCGTTGCTTTGTGCCGATCCATCACCTGCCAAATGCCATTTTCCTATAAAGCCTGTAGCATAGCCATTCCTTTGAAGCAGCTGGGCGATGGTCGTCTCTTGGGAATCCAGCCGATCCACAAAATAAGCTTCCTTAAGTTTCTGCCCTTTGTTGAATTTGTCCAAATAGGTCTGCATGCCCATGCCGGGAATATGGCAAGTAAGTTTTAAGGCTGCCGGCGATTTGCCCGTTAGCAGACTGGCCCTGGTGGGGGAACATACTGGGGCCGCCGCATAGGCATTGGTAAAGGCCATTCCATTTTTGGCTAATAGATCTATGTTAGGAGTGGATATCCCCGGCTTTTTCCCCAGATAGCCAACATCCGCATAGCCCAAATCGTCGGCTAAGATGAGAACGATATTGGGTTGGCTGGCCCTTGAGCCTTGAGCCATAACGTTGGATAAGCTTCCAATAATAAATCCAATTATGATAAATATTTTTTGCATACCGTATGGTTGAATTATCGTAGTGTAATAGTTTCGTGTAAAATCGCCTTGAAACTTTAAAGACGTAGGGAATGGCAGAAGCCATGAAATGGAAATGGCTCATTGTACTTTACAAAACTACGGGATTTGCGGGTTTTATTTATCTCAAAATGGGGCCAGTATTGTGTCGCAGCTTGGTGAACCATCCATCTGAAGAGAGATAGCCTACAGCCGATAGCGGAGCTGGTATCCAATAAAAAGAGCCATTGAAAAAACCTTTTGGGGTTTTCTCAATGGCTCCTGAGTGGCTCGACTAGCTAAGCGTTGTCAGACTTTATTATGATTCAAGATTTTTAGGCTTTCGCTGATCAATGTTTTTTCGATTTGTTCTCTTTGAGTTTTAACTTATACCCAATATTAAAAACTAAAGGATCGCTTTCGCCTGTTCCTCCAATGGCTCGATCCTGGAATACCGATAAGTCGATAGAATTCCTTTTGGTTAAAGATATATCCACACCCGTTTTGTATCGTACCTGATCGAACCCTGTCCCAATTAAATAGAAGACATCGGCAGAGACATAGGGGGAGAAACTACTTTTATTTTTGTAGCTAAACTCGAATTTATGCCTAAAATAACTACCAGTGGTAGTCAGCCCTGATTCATCGTCTTTAAACTGATGCTGATAGCGGAAGCGGTAATCGAATTTTAACCAGTCGGTGATTTTATGGTCGAATTTAACATTCCCGTAGAATCGGTGGTAGGATCGGTAGTAATAATCGGTATCGGAATCATTGAGCTTCCTCTTGCCAAAATAACGGTAATTGACACTGGCTTCCAGGTATTTGGTGAACTTATACTCTAGGCCTGCCTCTCCCAAATAGGACTGCAATACACTCACGTTGTCGCTGAAGCGGGTCTGCCCACTAGCCGAAATAGAAAATCTGGAATTTAATTTTTTTTCAACTGTGGCGCCAGTCCATAGGCCCACGCCTTGCCCATGCACCATACCGGTGATCAACAGCAAAATTAGAAGCTTATAATGTTTCATAGGACAGTGGTTTTGTATGAATGAACTTCTTCGTCTATGGCCTGCGACTGGGTAGGATAATAGTAAATGGTCATTTTGGTGGCGTCCTTCAGGAAATCGATATCCTCAATCTCTACCCGATGTACCTCCAGTCCGGTACGTTCCCTAAGGTCCTGTATCAGGGCCTCACGCTGCTGGGGGCGGATCAGATGGATGTTCTCATAGATAATGGACTTTCCTCTTTCTTTTTTCATGAGCCAATTGCCCTCCAGAAGGTGGGTTACCACCAAGATAATGGCACAGAAAAAGCTAAGCTCGTCCCAGCCTCCTTTGCTAATGGCTGAGATAAGCCCAATAGCGATTACCAAAAACAGGTAAGTCATATCCTTGGCCGAAATTCCTTCTGTACGGTACCGGAGCATGGAGAATACGGCAAACAGACCAAAGGCGGCACCCATCGACATCTCCACTTTGTTTAACAAATAGGTGATCATAAATATCACCATGTTGAAGACGAAGAAGGTGATGAACAGATCGGTTCGCTTATAATTTTTATAATATATAAAGCGTACCAGGATAAATACAGAGGCGAAGTTAATACTCATGCGAAGTATAAACTTTAGGGATATTTTATCCAGTAAGTCAAATGAACTGAGGGCGTCGGTGAGATGGAATAGGGACATGAATATTGGTATTTATTTTGTTGAGGAAATTAACTTTAGACTTGAAGCGGTTGGTTTTTACCTGGTCTTTGATGCTGACGACCCCTAAGCAATACTTACTGAGGCCACCACTTTTGTACCGCATCTGGTGCATGAGTTCCAGGAAAGGGGATACCGATTTCTTCTTCTCTTGCTTCACCTCTATAATGGCCAAGTGGTCATAACTTTTTTGTCGGTTTCCCGACTTGAACTTGAGATCGAGGTCGATGGTAATTCTTTCAGCGGAATGCTTGCTAACCAAGGTCAACCGGGAGTAATACACCCAGAGGCAGGGTTTAAAGTCGGACGGATCGAGGGTCGTACTCGATTTTAAAAAGGATTGCCCTTTAGGCCCAATTTCTTCCGTTTGGCTGATGGGCTCGGTTACCCGAGTCTTGACGGTACGCCCCTTGTTATTCTTGACCTTAATCTCGAAAAAGGAGGTGTTCGTGTCCACATAATTCCGGTACCGTAATTTACAGCGATTCAGACGTCCCGAATGGTGGCTATGATAAAGGTCCATATTGGGCGTGTCAAAATACAAGGTTTCATAATCGAATATGGTTAAGCCCTTCATCGTTAGGACCCTATAGTCATTTTGGACACGCTCGAAGATGTCGAGAAGGTTTTCCACGGGCATAGTGAACTTTATCTCTGCCCGATCCATTAGTTTTACCGACTCCATTTCAGCTAGTGAAATGGGGTAGAAACCAGACAGCTGCTCGACAATATTGGAATATACTTTTGAGGTTAGCATGGCGCTTATTTTAAAAAGGTTTCTACTGCGGTATTTCTAGTCACTACATGGGTTTTTAAGTTACTTAGTTCCGTCTCAAAGGCGGCGGCACTACTTAGGTTAGAATATCTACTTTGTTCAGGCTCGCTTCCTGTCACATAAGGTTGAATTAGGTTATGGTATTTGTCGAATAATGCGCTCATAGTGGCAGGGACAAAAACATTCTCCTTAAATTCTTGGACATACGTTTTGTATTGGCTGTAGTACACGGCGTCGTCGGCTATATAACGGAGTAGGGGCCAGGTAGATGTCACTTCGGTCATGCTCAATGATACCGCCGACCGACCACTTCCTGCGTTACCCCCTCCGCCGGGTCCGGTTGGAGCTTGGCTTGTGGTGGTAACCGTCATCGATTCGTTGAAATCCCAAGGGATCCAGGTTAGCTTATTGACGGGGGCATTGTACAGGTAGTGATTATGCGCCATGGCACCATATACATCCCAGTTTACGATGGTGTTGTTGACGGCTAGGTACTTCAGGAAATGGTCTACATTGAAGGTGCTTTCCAAATTGGCCCGCCATTCTGCTGCATTGGAGGTCCGGTTAGATGCGTTAAGGGCCGTAATAAAGGCTTGTACATCGCTATAGTCAGATTCTGTTTCGTTGTTTTTCTTCTCAAATTCCGATTGGGTGAAGGTCCTAAAATATGATTCAGGCTTATAGATATTCCCATCGTCTTCTCCAAACTGATCGGCTACCATTGAGTCGTCTATTACCTCTACCATGGTATAAACCCCACAGTATTTGCTCCCGGAGCCAAAATTGATATAAACCTTGTAAAAGGCCGTCCTAGCTGCTGGTACACCGGCTGCCCTGAAAATATCTGAGGCCGCTTTCTCTCTGATCAGCGAATTGTCGTTATAGGCAGGGGACATCGACAGTTCTTTGAACCCATACAGCCGCTGATTTTTGATGGCTGGATAGTCGTCTTCATATTTATCCATATGTAGCCTAAAGGGGAGCTTGTATATCCCCGATTTCCAAATGGAAGAAAGACTGGAATTTCCCTTTAGGCGAAAGCCGACATGATTCCAGACCTTGCCGTTGAAGGTTACCGTCGTGGCCACGTATCCAGGATCCTCATCGGTGCTGGTAGTTCCTCCAGGGGCCCCTCCTGAACTCCCAAAAGATCCCATTCCGATCGAGACCATATTGGCTTGTATGGCCGACCAGTCGCCCGACGTCATGGTGATTTCCAGAGTATTGACCGATTCTTGAGGAAATATGACTTCATAGTTGGGCTCCACCTCGTTGCTATGCGTTTCGGTGGTCCAGTCAGCGTTGTCTTCAATGGGATCATCTACCACCACGTCGGTCGAAGGCGACACTTTGCAGGAAGTTAGGGCAATGGTAATTGCGATAAAAAGCTGTAAAAAGGAAATTGGAGCTTTCATAATTAGAAAATTTATAGTTATTGGTGTCTGAAAGCATGGGTTAATTGCTTCTATAGAGTATTTCGCTGAATTTGAGCTATTTGTTACAGTGTGTCGATAAATTAATAGAATCTGTCGATAAAAACCCCATTTTAAAGGAGTTCGTCAGCGGTCCGTTATTGCATAAATGTTTTCAAGGCCTCTTTCTGCCTCGTCTTTACATGTTGCTTTAGCTCCTTAAGTTCTGCTTTGAATTCTTTATAGCCAGTCATCTGGCTATAGGGGCTTTTTTCTTCTTTGGCCGCACTGTCTAAGAGCCGATAATAACGGTCGAAGATGGTGCTCATGCGTTCAGGAGTAAACAGGGTCTGGGCAAATTCGGTAACATAGGCCCTATATCGGGCGTAGTAGGTTGGATCTTCGGCCATATGCCTAATGAGGGGCCATTGAGTTCCCACCGTTTTCAATTCAAGGTCTACCCCCTGCTTACCCCGTCCTGGGGCGTTAGCCATTCCGGCTGCACCAGGTCTTGTTCCGGCCGTTCCAGCCATGGCTGGTCGTGGTCCTGGAGGTCCTGGCCTATTGGGTTGGCCTTGGGTGGGAGGGGCCATGCCTTCTTTTTGGGTGCTCATCGCCTCGTTTTGATCCCAAGGAATCCAGTTGAGTTGTCCATTTTGTGCCTGATATAAATAATAGTTGTGTGCCATGGCACCATAAGAATCCCAAGAGACCATTAGGGTGTTCATAGCCAGCCATTTTAAAAAGCCATCTACATTTAAGGCTTGTTCCATTTCTTGGCGCCATCTTACGGGTTCTGTGGTGCGGTAAGGCGCATTCAGGAACGTGATGAATTGCTCCACATCGGAGAAGTCGGCCTTCTTTTTATTATTTTTCTTTTCAAATTGGGAAGCGGTGAAGGAAGCAAAAGTGGACTCTGGTTTGTAAATATTACCGTCGTCCTCTCCAAATTGATTTTTTATCATGGTGTCATCGACCACCTCCACAATCGTATAAACTCCACAGTATTGAGTGTCATCTCCGAAGTCGATGTATACTTTACAAAAAGATGTTTGAGCAGCAGGTACACCGGCGGCTCTAAATAAATCGGAAGCCACCTTTTCGCGGATCAGGGAAGGGTCATTAAAAGCTGGCGACAAAGACAGTTCCTGAAAACCATGAAGGGATTGTTTGTCGTATTTCTTAAAATTGAGCCTAAAGGGTAATTTGTAAATACCCCTTGCCCAAGAAGTCATCAGGCTCGAATTTCCTTTTAAGCGGAATCCTACTTGGTTTAACGATAGTCCATTAAAATCTATGTCGACAGGTACATAGATCGGGTCTTCAGCCATGGCTCCTGAAGGCCCCCCACCTGGCAGCATTCCCTGAGGACCTCCCGGCGGAGGCCCCTGCCGGTTGCCACCGGGCACAGGGCTTACGTTGGAGCCTTGCTGGGCCGACCTAGCTCCGAAGGTGCCAAATTTTTCCTGCATATTGTCGTTGATGGCATCCCAATTGGATTGGTCGACCTTGATATGCAGCGTATTGATCTTTTCATCGTTAAATACGAGACTATATTGAGGGGGCTCAAGCACTTCTTGTTCCGAATGATCGATTTGGCCCATAACCAGTGAACTTAACACCAGTAGTGTAGCCGATAGTAGGAGTTTTGTTTTTTTAGACATCTTAAACGTATCTTGGTGAATCTGGTGGCCAAGGTATACGATTATTTTGGGGACATCTAGCACCTGTAGACACTGGGGCCAATTGTGTAGATGAATAGCTAAAATGGCTCCAGGGAGCCAAAAAGCCACTTTTTGGTAAAATTGACTATCCCTCTACACATTCCCTATGAATATATACACTTTGCAGAAATAGGATGGAAATGCGATACTTTTGGTTTAAAAAATAAGCATATATGAAATATTTCGAACGTTATCTGCTGCTATTAGGGATGTTGGTTTTCCTGCTATCTCCATTCCTTCTTTCCCCTTTTTCAGTCTTTGAAGCCTTCCAATACCCACAATACCAAAATGTGCTTTTGGCCAAAATAGTCATCAATGTACTCCTTATAGGAGTCTTTATTTTTAACCTCAAGGTTTTGACTCCACGCTTGTTAGACAATAAGCGTGCGGTAGAATTTGCCTTCGTATTACTGGCTTTGCTCGTCTGCTTTTTAGTTGTCGACACTTTTTTGATGCGCCAGGTGCAAAGTCCATTTCCTGGCCCTGGGCTAGGCAATGGACCTATTGGAGAGCCACGCCCACCCCGGCCTAGGCCCGACGGGGGTATATGGGGAGGACTGGTTAACTTTCCGCAACTGATCGGCAACCTTATTCTATTCCTAGTCATCGTGTTGTCGAGTTCTATCCTTGTTCTGCTCAGGGAAAGGTTGCGCGAAGAGGATTTAAGAAAACAGATTCTATATGAAAAAGTAAAAGCAGAACTCTCGGTTCTGAAGTTGCAAATAAGCCCACATTTTTTGTTTAACACCCTCAATAACATCCGGTATTTGGCTAGGAGAAAATCCGATAAAACCGAAGAAGCCGTGGTGGAACTGGCGCAGTTGCTCCGCTATATGATTTACCAAGTCAACGACGATCGGGTACCTTTATCAAAGGAAATAGAGTATTTGCAACGTTATATAAAATTGCAGCAAATGCGGCTCCAAGCTCATACCCAGGTGCATTTTAAGTTTGCTGGAAACGCCGAACGTCATAGTATCGAGCCTTTGCTATTTATCCCCTTCGTCGAAAATGCCTTTAAATATGGCGTTCATGCCCATGAAGCCTCAAACATCACCATAGAGCTCACGGTGAGCGATACGGAACTACATTTTCTTTGTGAGAATAGCACATTTGGAGGTGCGGTACTGCCCGAATTAGGAGCTTCCGGTGTGGGAATTGCGAATGTTAAAAAAAGACTTCAACTTTACTACCCCCATCGGCATCGGCTTAGCCTTAGCGAGCTCGATGGGAAGTATGGTGTAGACCTTACCCTTCAATTGACCCATGGATAAAATAAAATGCATTGCTATTGACGACGAGCCCTTCGCTCTCGAATTGATAAGTGAAGATATTCAGCGATTAGATTTTCTTGAACTTGTGGGTTCCTTTCCGGGGCCCGATGCCGCCGGCAACCTGCTCAAAGAAGGGGAGGTCGACCTTATCTTCCTCGATATTCAGATGCCCACCATCACCGGAATAGAGTTCTTGAAGTCGACGCCTGTTCATCCCATGGTCATTCTGACGACCGCTTACGAGCAATATGCACTAGATGGTTTCGAGCTCAATGTAGTGGACTATCTCGTAAAACCCATTCCTTTTACTCGTTTTCAGCAAGCTGCCGAACGGGCTTTAAATCTGTTTCAATTGAACAAGCTGGCCAGTACTCAGCAGCCACTTCCACCCATCTATGTGAATACCCAATACCAAAAAGTAAAGATCGCTCAAGAGGATATCAGCTATGTTGAAGGTATGAAAGACTATGTCAAGATATATATCGAGAACCAGTCGGAGCCTATACTCACCCGTATGAACTTAAAAAAGATGGAGTCCCTGTTGTCCCCAGAGCGGTTTTGTCGGGTTCATAATTCCTTTGTGGTCCCCTTAGAGAAAATCACAAGCTCCTTACGGTCCAAGCTATTCCTAGGTTCGGTAGAAATCCCGATCGGGGAGAAGTTTGCCGAGCATTTTAGAGAAAGGTATCAGCAGTAGGAGGGGAAGGGGGGGATTCACCGTGGCATGTGGCCCCAGCATACTCATAGCCCGACAGATCCCATACCGACCCCACTCCAAGGTGGATAATCAGCGCGAAAACTACATAACTAAAACTGCTAACTACCAAGGCAGGAATAATGGCTCTATAATATTCTACCGCATGTTTGTGATGAAGAATCTCTAGTGCAAACAGACTTCCCCCCAGAGAGCCCCAAACAGGGCCGTAAACCCTGAGGCCATTCCGGCCATAGTCATCGATCTCATTTCTTCCCCCTTTAGACGTAATATCCGGCCAAACCAGGTGCCGGTTGATCCCATAACCTGTACCAGCGGGGCTTCTGGTCCTGGGCTCCCACCCGAGGCGACACAGAGAAGGGAGGAGCGTATCATCGATGTGTAGTTTTTGGGCTCTAGCTTCCCCTTAGAGAAGTGAATAGTATTGACCATGAGGTGAATCTCGCCTATGAAGTGGATCGCCAGGCCAGCCAATAGTCCGCTTTAGGGCCATTAACGGGATGACTTGCCAGCCAACATATAAACAAAAAACTCGAGAACGATCCAATAGGTACTTGTAATAGCTCCCCCTATGATCCCCAGAAGTGCCCACAGTAAGAAGGTTCTACTAAAAACGAAAGGGTTGAAATGGATCGGTTGGTCTAATAAGTTGGTAAAGGTGATAAGCTTCCTTTTATTATAAACAGTCACTGGATTGGCTACAAGGTGAAATTAAAATCTGGGCTAGGTTTGCTCGGTGACCTATGAGCGCACCAATATGCAGTACTACTTAAACCCAATTTTATTTAAGAATATTTACAAAGTGACTCAGGGTGTTTCACTTGGTTTGAGTCTTGATAGGTTATCCTAGGCTTTTGGAAATCTAACCCTTTCTAAGAGGACTTTAATATGGATGTGCCGGTTGCAAACGGTACTGACTTATTGAGCAATTATTGGAAAATTGGTACAAGTAATGATTAACTGGTTTTGATCACTTAAATATTGTATGATGAAGAGACATTTATGGACTGCCCCATTATGGGTGCTCATGCTCGTTTTATGCCTGATCCCTTGGGATTCGAAGGCGCAAATTTTGGCTTTTTCCCAGCAAGTAAACAAGGAACAGCCTGCTACGGTCAGAAAACCGCTCATTGGACTGCTGGAACAGCTGAAAGAGTATTATAAAGTAGAAATTCTTTTTGAAGCCAAAACCGTCGAAGGGATATATTCCAATAGTGCTGGTATCAACAAGAAGCAAGACCTGGAAAGCAACCTGAAGGCTGCTTTATGGCCGTTGGGGTTGAATTTTAAGAAGATTAATGATCATTCCTATATCATTATTAAGGGGCAAAGTCAGAAGAGCAAAAGAGCTGAAGCCCCAGCAACGGGCCTACAAGGGGGAAACCCATCGCCACCAGTACCCGATAAGGTACTTCAAACGATTACGGGTCAGGTGTTGGATGAGGAAAATCTACCCTTGCCGGGAGTTAGCGTGGTGCTTAAGGGAACGACTATCGGAACGACCACCGATTCGGACGGGCGTTTTAGTATTGAGGTTAGTAATCCTGGCGAGGTAATCAGCTTTTCGTTCGTGGGTTTTAAGTCCCAGGAAGTTACGGTGGGTTCACGAACACAATTGTCGGTCGTGCTTGAACCCAACCTGAGTGTTCTGGACGAGATCATTGTGGTAGGCTACGGCACCAAAAAGAAGGAAGAAGTGACCGGTGCCATAGCGCAAGTAAGTGGAGAGGCCCTAACCAGCCGTCCTGTCACCAAAGTAGGGCAAGCCCTGCAAGGCCTTATACCTAACTTGAATGTGACCAATCCAGACGGAAATCCCAATGCCAATCCTACTTTTAATGTCCGTGGTACCACCTCACTGAGTGGAGGAAGTGCCTTGGTGTTGGTCGACGGTATCCAAATGGACATGAATTTGCTGAACCCTGCTGATATTGAAAGTATTACAGTGTTGAAAGATGCGGCCTCGGCGGCCATCTATGGTGCTAGGGGGGCATTTGGAGTAATATTGGTTACTACCAAAAAAGGCTCGGTGAATAAGAAGGCCCAAATCAGTTATTCGGGCAGTATTCAGTTCAATAAGCCCACTTATCTGCCCGACTTATTGAGTACAACCGAATTTTTGGAGTCTCAGAATGTGGCGCAGTTTAATGTCAATGGCGGTCAGAAATACAGTGATGATCAGATCAAATGGGTGCAGGATTATATAGACGACCCTATCAATAACCCCAGTTACCATATTCTGCCTAATGGGAAGATATTTTGGAATTACCCCAATAATGTAATCGAAAATATGGTACAGCCCTGGGCGCCAGGACATAACCATACGGTCAATGTGACGGGTGGAAATGCAAAAACATCCTACTATTTCTCTGGGGCCTTCCTCAAGCAGGATGGGCTCTTCAAAACTTCTACGGATGTTTTTAAACGGTATAACTTCACCAGCAATGTCAGTTCGCAAATAACCGATTGGTTTAAGTTAGGAGCTAAGGTGAACTATGCTGCTACCGGCTACGACGAACCTCATAAATACCCTAACAAAGGTTCGGACTGGTGGGAGCAAATGACCCGAGGGGAGCCCCAGGTGCTTTTCCCGCAGTTTACCCCCGCCGACTCCCCAGTAGGAGCAGGTATTGCAACCGAAAATTTTGCGAATTTCTTGCAGAGTGGGTCTAGAAAGATCGATAATGCGACCACGGGCATTTATAGTGTGGATGCGGAAGTGTTTCCATTGAAGGGACTCAAGGTAAATGCTAACTTTTCGTATACCTCCAAAAGACAGAACATCAAGGAAAATCAAGTGGCCTTCCCCTACATTAGAGACACTTGGATTCCTCAAATATCGGGAACTTCTCCTTCCTTCGTCCAAAGAAATTTTAATTCCTCGGATTATTTTGCCGGAAATATTTATGCGGACTATGGCCATGTAATTAATAATAAGCATACCTTCTCGGCCTTGGTGGGTTATAACCAGGAATGGTTTAATGGCCTGGGTACGGTAGTTAAAAAACAGGATTTGATAAGTAGTGGGGTGCCCGTGCTCAACTTGGCGACGGGCCTGCTCACCACCGACGACAGTGAAACCTCCTGGGCGATCAGAGGAGTGTTTGCCCGTCTCAATTACGACTATATGGGCAAATACCTGATTGAGTTCAATAGTCGTTACGATGGGACTTCTCGTTTCCCTCAGGGCCGTCGATTTGGGTATTTTCCATCGGTTTCGGCCGGGTGGCGCGTCAGCAAGGAGCGGTTTATGGAACCTTTGCAAAAGATTTTACCAGAGTTGAAGCTACGGGCTTCTTATGGTAGTTTAGGAAACCAACTGGTATCGAGCAATTTTCCCTATATTTCTTTGTTTGGTATCAACAACCAGGTACCCTATATCCTAGGCGATGCCCTGCCCTTAGGAATTACGGCGCCTGGTCTAGTTAGCCCGGGCCTTACCTGGGAAAAAGTGTCTACCCTCGACTTCGGGGCCGATGCCAATTTACTAGGGAAGCTCAATCTAGGTTTTGACTGGTATAAACGAACCACTTCAGGAATGCTGGTCGCAGGCGATAAACTGCCTGCCGTTTTGGGTACCGATGTCCCACAGAGAAATGGGGCCGAGCTGGAAACTACTGGTTTTGAATTTAGTATAAAATGGTCGGACCAGCTTAAAAATAATCTGAGGTATGATGTAGGGGTGGTATTGTCCAATTACAAAGCCATCATCACCAGGTTTGATAATAATCCCAATCTATTGATTGGAAACAACTATGTAGGTAGAGACGTAAATGAAATCTGGGGCTTCGAAACGGTAGGGATTTTCCAACAGTCCAGCGACGTGGCCAGTGCTGCTAACCAAGATCAACTGGGTAATTCGGGCAAGTGGGGGGCTGGAGATATTCAGTATAAAGATTTGAACGGAGACAATGTCATTTCCCGAGGGGCCAATACCGTTACCGATCCCGGCGACCAAAAAATAATAGGGAATGCAACGCCTCAATACCAATTTGGTATTACGGGTAACCTGGAGTGGAAAGGTGTCGACCTTGCCCTGTTATTGCAGGGAGTAGGAAAGCGGGATTATATACCTACTGGAAATTACTTCTGGGGGGCTATTAATAACGGAGGGGCCGTAGGAACTAAGGAGGTATATCGGAATTCGTGGACCCCCGAACGACCCGATGCCTATTATCCCATCTACAAGTCGGGGTCCGGCTATAATATCCAAGCCCAAACGAGGTATATGCAGAATTCGGCCTATATCAGGCTCAAGAATATCGCCTTGGGGTATTCCTTTCCAACGAAGTTGACGACCCCCATCGGATTGAATAAAGCCAGAGTCTACTTTTCGGGTCAAAATCTATGGGAATTTACCCAGCTAAAGGGAAATTTTGACCCCGAGGTCATTGGCAATGGAGGATTGGGGATCTTCTATCCCTTGCAAAGAGTGGTGTCGTTTGGTATCCAATTAACTTTTTAATTAGACAACAACTATGAATAGTAAAATAATAAAAGTCTCGTTAGTTGCGTCGATCTTATTTACGGCGGCTTGTTCCGACGATTTTTTGAATCGTTATCCAACCGATTCACTCAATGAAGAGAATTTTTGGCATAATGAAAATGAGCTAAAACAATATGCCAACGATTTCTATCGGGTATATACTGGGCATGGTACCGCCACAGGCTGGAGCCCGATCATCACCGGCGACAACCAAAGCGACAATATGGTGCCACTTGACTTTAATCTGGTAGCAGCTGGTAAGAATATCGTTCCCACCTCGGGAGGAGGGTGGAGCTGGACCGTGATCCGGTCCTGCAATTATTTTTTGCAACGCTATAATCAAACGCCTATCAGCAAAGAATTGAAAGATAAATATGCAGGAGAAGTTCGTTTTTTTAAGGTGTTGGATTACTTTGAAAAAGTGAAGGATTTTGGCGATGTTCCCTGGCTTTCCAAGGATCTGGATTTGGATTCGGAAGAGCTCTATGCTCCTAGGGATAGCAGGGTGTTGGTGATGGACTCCGTGTTGGCCAATATCGATGCCGCCATTCTGACCCTGCCCGATAAGGCCACCGCTGAGCCAGGTCGTATTAATAAGGATATCGCATTGATGTTAAAATCCCGTATCTGTTTGTACGAAGGCACTTATCGTAAGTATCGTAATATAGAAGGTAGCCAGAAGTTCTTGACAGAGGCCGCTAGTGCCTCAGGAAGGCTGATTTCGGAAGGGCACTACCAAATTCACAATACTGGCAATCCTGACGAAGACTATGCATCTCTTTTTAATTCCCTCGATCTGAGTGGTAATAAGGAGATGATCCTATACAAAGCCTATATTACGGGCTTACTAGGGACGGCCACAGTATGGAACTTACAGAATAATAACTTCAACACGAGTGCTTCCAAGTCCTTGGTAGAGTCCTATTTGTGTGCCGACGGGAAGCCTATTTCTCAGAGTGAGCTTTATAAAGGCGACGATTCTATACTAGATGAAATGGCCAACCGGGATCCACGCTTAAAACAGACCATCACTTATCCTGGGACTGGGATTCAAGAATCATCAAAGATTCCTGCCATTTCTGGATCGGGGATTAGCGGGGTAGGTATTGTTCCTACTGGTTACCAGATCCAAAAGTACTGGGTAGAAGATCAGCAGGAGTATGTAAGGATACAAAATGGTATTCTGGATGCACCCACCTATCGATATGCCGAGGTGCTGCTTATACATGCCGAGGCGTATGCCGAACTCGGGACTGCCACTCAGTCTATCATCGATAAGACCATCAATTTGCTTAGAAACAGGGCCGGAATGCCCCATATGGTGGTGTCGGAATTGATAAAAGATGCTCAATCCGACTTTCCTGGGCTTGGCGTATTGCTCGATGAGATCCGACGCGAAAGACGGGTAGAACTGGCCATAGAGGCCTTGCGATACGATGACTTGGTACGCTGGAAGGCGGGTTCATTACTCAATAAACCGGTGTTGGGGATGAAGTTTATCCAGTCGGTATATCCGAAAGCCGTGGTGGGAAACAGTATATTTGTTAATGACCAGGGCTTTATTCTACCATATGGCAAGTCGCTGCCCTCCGGAAGGTCTTACGATGAGAATAAGAACTATTTGTTGCCCCTGCCTTTGGATGAGCTGGCTTTGAATCCTAATCTGGAACAAAACCCTGGGTGGTAGCGAATATTAACCGTCTTTTTACTTGGAGACGACCAGCTAATAAGGTCATTATGAAGGTCTTTTATTCGTGATTTGAAAAATAATTTTCACCTGCAAGGTACTTCTGTTGATAACCATCAACAGAAGTACTAGCTGCAATTTTTATAGTAAACAGATATGAATTACAAAAAAACGATGATTTTAAGATGGGTAGTGGCCCTATCCTTTTTGACCGGTACGTTGGCCATGGCAGCTGAGCAGGGCGACCAACCCAAGAAAGGTAAACCCAATATCATTTTTATTTTTACAGACGATCAGCGGTACAATACCATTCATGCCCTTGGGGGAAGTCAGGTGATTACCCCTCATTTGGACGGATTGGTCAATAACGGAACCACCTTTACGCATGCTTATAATATGGGCGCCTGGGGAGGTGCAGTATGTGTTACCAGTCGTGCGATGCTGATCACCGGCATGTCGGTATGGGATGTCCAGGAGGAGGAAAAGGATTATTCGAGTCTACTGGGAAAGAAAGGGTTTTGGCCCCAACAAATGAAACTAGCTGGCTACGATACGTATATGACCGGTAAGTGGCATATCAAACAGAACCCTAAAGATATATTCGATCGGGTGGAACATGTGCGCCCTGGAATGCCCAACCAAACTCCTCAGGGGTATAATAGGCCGCTTTCGCCAGCCGATACCACTTGGCAGCCATGGGACCAGCAGTACGAGGGCTTTTGGAAAGGAGGCACACACTGGACTCAGGTGGTGGCCGACGACGCGGTGGGATATATCGATCAGGCTTCCAAAAAGGACGAGCCGTTTTTTATGTATCTAGCCTTCAATTCCCCCCATGATCCCCGCCAGGCTCCTAAGCGCTGGGTGGACCGTTACCCTGTTCAAGATATCGAATTGCCAACTAGCTACCTCGATGAATATCCATTTAAAGAAGAGATGGGCGCAGGCAAAGGGTTAAGAGATGAAAAATTGGCACCTTTTCCTAGAACCCCTTACTCCGTAAAGAAAAATATCCAAGAATATTATGCCAGTATCTCCTATACCGACGAACAAATTGGTAGGATCTTGGAAGCTCTTAAAAAAAGTGGAAAAATGGATAACACCTATATTTTCTTCACCGCCGACCACGGCTTAGCCGTAGGGCATCATGGCCTGATGGGCAAGCAAAGTATGTTCGATCACAGCATGCGTCCACCTCTGATCGTGGCCGGTCCTGACATCCCCAAAGGGGAAAAGCGCAGTCAGGATGTTTATTTACAGGACATTATGGCTTCGGCCTATGAACTGGCCGGAATCAAAAAACCGGAACACGTTTATTTTAACAGCCTTTTGCCCATGGTTAAAGACAAAAATAAGCCGAGTAGCTATAAGAGTATTTATGGGTGCTATACCATGGAACAACGCATGGTAAGAACACCCAAATACAAAATGATCGTTTACCCGAAGGCCAACAAGATATTGCTTTTTGATATGGTAAAGGACCCCGAAGAGCTTCATGATATTGCGGGGGATCCGGCTAATAAGGCGATACTAAAATCGATGAAAGCCAAGTTGATTCAGCAACAAAAGGAAATGAATGATAAGCTGGACCTAACGGCATACTTAAGCAAAATATAAGTCAGTATAAAACGGGAAAACCTAATGAATTTAAGACGAACATTTTCGCTTTTATTTTTCTTTCTCTGGATGGTTGGGGGGCACTACGCCTTCGCTCAACAACCGAATATCATCTTTATTTTTGCCGATGACTGGGGCTATGGCGATTTGGGATGCTATGGTAACCAGGAGGTGGCTACGCCCAATCTGGACCGTCTCGCCTCTCAAGGAACCAGGTATACACAGTTTCATGTAACGAGTGGGGTATGCTCTCCCAGCAGGAGTTCGGTTCTGACGGGCCATTTTCCGGCCCAACATCATATCCATGGTCATTTTGCAGGAAATGCCGTGAACGCCCGGCGTAATATGCCCAATTGGCTCGATGAGACCTTGCCCGTGTACCTGCCTAGGCAGATGCAGCAAGCGGGATATACGACTGCCCATATTGGCAAATGGCACCTAGGGGGAGGGGGAAAGCCTCATGGAGACCCCACGGCTCCAGAACCTAAGGTGTATGGTTACCACGAGACCAGAGTCTGGAACGGTAACGGCCCCACTTGGAAGGGCGATCAGCTTTGGCCCACCACCCGGTACATGGACGATGATACCGTATGGATCCAAAATTCGAGCCGAATAGCGGTGGATGCTACCATCGACTTTTTGGACCGACATAAAGGGAAATCACCGATGTTTGTGAATTTATGGCTGAAAGACCCACATACTCCATTGGCCCCCACCGATGAGCAGCGTAAGCCGTATAAAGGGCTGGAACCCGATAAGGAGACTTATTACGCCGTATTGACCGATGCCGACCATCATATAGGTCGACTGATGGAGGCCCTCACCGCTATGGGCCTGGACGACAATACCCTCGTGATATTTAGTAGTGACAATGGCCCGGCCAATTATGCCCCGGCTCGTCTAGCAGGGTCTACGGCCGGCTTGAAGGGACGGAAAGCCGATATCTTTGAGGGGGGAGTGAACGTGCCTTTGATGATGCGCTGGCCTGGGCATATTGCCAAAGCCGTGGTCGACAGTCAAACCGTGCTTTCGACTGTCGACTTATTACCTACCTTCGTGGAACTAGCCGGAGGAACACTCCCTGCAGGCTATGAGCCCGATGGAGAAACCTTCGCCGGTCTGTTTGATAAAAGGCCATTTACAAGGACGAAACCGTTGTTTTGGGAATGGCGCTTCCCATATCTTGGGAGTGACCCGTATCGGCAGGATAGCTGGGCTACTTTGGCCGTCAGAGCTGGGAGCTGGAAACTGTTGGCCAATAAAAATAGGACCAGAATTGAACTCTATGACCTCACAACCGATCCATTTGAAAAGAAAAATAGGGCTAAAAGCAAGCCCAGTGTGGTTTCTAGCCTGTTAAGCCAGTGGGACGGTTGGAAGGCCAATTTGCCCGAATAAGCACAAGAGTGCTCTGAGTCCTAACGTTGAAGTGCCTGTGAAGCCATAGGGGCATTACTGACTCAGCATGCCGTGTTTTGGAACCCCGACTGTGCTTCGAGCGGTATGGTTAGGAATCGTCTATACGAATAACCATACCGCTCCTATGCTATAGGTCCCATAGCCCTCGATAAAGTGGTTGTTTAGAAGTTATGGCCTATGCATGGTAAGATGATACCGATAGGGCCTGGTTAAACTATAGTTTCTGGAAATTATATAATCTTATCTTATTATTTGTTTAATTTTTTCATCGGTATAAGGTGTTTATAATCAGGTTATTAGGAAATTATTTAGAATTTAATTAAAATTTTTAGGGAAATAACCCAAAATAGAAAATCATTTGATTATTATTGTAACTTTAATGGTGATGATATATTGCCTGAGTACCCTCGTCGATTTGGCTGGGCCTTTATTTTCGATTTAGCGTGGTTGGAGGAAGGTGTAATCTGTATGAATATTTTCTGGAATGAGGCGGATGGGACCAAGGCAATTATAGGAAGTAAGCGCCTAGCAGATCAAGCCGAGAAGGGCCCTTATGCATAGCGTGAAGTAGTAGAATTTTACCAAAATTATTTATTTTTAAAGTATCTAGCTTAGGCTTTAGTTTCGATTTCGCATTTACGGTAACGTTACCATAGTATGGTGGAGGTGGTTTTTTGGTGAAAATTGGTAGCAGCAGGTTTTTTAGTTTTAAGGTATAGTAAGAATACATAATGTAGGCTGTTGCATGAAGGATTACCTGTGGCTTGTCGATTTGAGTTGACCAATTGGGAGCCAGTCTAGTTTAACGGAAATTATTTCCGTAGTCATATCACCATCTAGGATGATGGTCAGGGATGGTATGTGCCAAAAAAATAATAAATCCATACTCACCAATGAATAATGATGCAAAAAAAACTACCACAACTTATCGGGACTTTGTCCCGACAACTGATGCTGGGTACCTTGTTACAGGGCATGTTCATAGGCCTGTTGTCGGCAGACGACGGCAGGGCCAGAGCCGAAAGTATTGAAAATCGATTTGCCAATATTGAAAGTTCTCGGACGAAGCAGGTCAAAGCGAATAGTCCAATAGAAACTGGCGATAAGGCCAGTCGTAGGCCTATTACCCATTCAACAAATAGCGCAAGGAACCTTTCGGCTACCAATGTCGACATTCAGGTGACGGGGAAGGTCACCGACGAAAAAGGAGATGGGTTGCCAGGAGTGAGTATCGTTGAAAAGGGTACACCTAATGGTACCACCACCAACGTCGAAGGAGAATTTAGCATGAAGGTGGCTGGTGAAGCTTCCGTTCTTTCCCTAAGTTTTATTGGTTACGTATCCCAGGAAGTGACGATTGGCAGCCAAACTAGCCTGATGGTAAAAATGTTGCCAGAGGACAAATCCTTGGAGGAGCTTGTGGTGATCGGGTACGGTACGCAGAAAAAAGTGAATATGACCGGGGCCGTGTCGTCGGTAAAGATCGACGATAAGATAACGAGCCGTTCTTTGTCCAATGTATCCTCGGGTCTTTCGGGCTTAGTTCCTGGATTGGCCGTGAGCCAAAACACCGGCATGGCCGGCCGAAATGGAGCTTCCTTGGTGATTAGAGGGCTAGGCACCGTCAACGATGCAGGCCCCTTGGTGGTGGTAGATGGGATGCCCGATGTAGATATCAATCGTTTAAATATGAACGATATAGAGAGTGTGTCCGTGCTTAAAGATGCCACATCTTCATCGGTGTACGGTTCTAGAGCCGCCAATGGGGTCATCCTCATTACCACCAAATCGGGGAGGGGGCAGGAAAAGGCCACCATCAATTTCTCGGCCAACTATGCCGCCCAGGTTCCTACCAAAGGGTTTTCGTTCCTGGCCGATTATCCCAGGGCACTCACGATACATCAGCGCGCTGCTGCAGTGAACACCTTGCCGTCCAATTACTTGTTTAAGAATGGAACCATAGATCAGTGGATGGCCCTGGGCATGTTAGACCCTTTGGCCTATCCCAACACCAACTGGTGGGATATCATTACCCGCACGGGGTCCCTGCAGAATTACAATCTTTCGGCATCCGGTGGGAGCGACAAGTCGAACTTCTTCTTGTCGATCGGCATGATGAATGAAAAAGGAATCCAAATCAATAACGATTTTAAGCGGTATAATGCCCGTTTCAATTACGACTATAAAATCCGTAAAAATATCAACACCGGAATCAAGTTCAACGGTAACTGGTCCAAATTTACGTATGCTCTGGAAGATGGCTTTACCGACGACGACCCCCTCAACACGGCTGGTTTTGATATGCAAGCCGCTATAGCAGGGATTACCCCATACGATCCGATATCGGGTAGGTTTGGAGGGGTGATGGCCTATAATGAGGACTTGCAAGCCTATAATCCTTATACCGTATATATCAATAACCTTAATCGTCAAAATCGGCAGGAGGCCAATACCAGCATGTACCTGGACTGGGAGCCTGTAAATGGGCTAGTGGCCAGAGTCGACTATGCCTTGAATTACTACAATCAGTTCCGGTATAGAGCCGACACCCCCAACCAAGCCTATAACTTCCAGACCATGACCGATGGGAGCCGGGTATATGTTGGGACCAATGCGGGCATCAGCAATTTTACGGATACAGGTTATAAGACCATGCTAAATGCCCGGTTGAATTATACCAAAACTTTGGGTACGAATCATCACTTCAATGCTCTCTTCGTATATAGTGAAGAGTATTGGTACGATCGTTACCAGGCCTCGAGTAGAAACGACCGCCTTTACCCAACGCTATCGGAGATCGATGCGGCCTTGACCGACATACAGACTACCGGTGGGAATTCCTCTGCCGAAGGACTAAGATCATATATTGGTAGGCTCAATTATGCCGCTTTCGATAAGTATTTGGTGGAGCTGAATTTCCGTTCCGATGGTTCTTCCAAGTTTTCGACAGGGAGTCAGTTTGGTTTTTTCCCCTCAGCGGCTCTGGGTTGGAGGTTTACTGAGGAAAAATTTATATCGCAGTTTACCGGGAACTTCCTGACCAATGGTAAAATTAGGGCTTCCTATGGGGGCCTTGGGAACAACTCGGGGGTCAACCGATACGAGCAACAGGAAACGCTAGGGGCTCAAAATTATATGTTGGGAGGTACCATCGTGAAGGGTTTCGTCAATAGTAAGCTGGTGAACCAATCCTTGTCATGGGAAACGACCAATGTATTTAATTTAGGGGTCGATTTAGGGTTTTTAAACAATCGACTCACTGCTGAGATGGACTATTACGACCGGCTAACCAAGGGCATGAACCGCCCCTCGGACATGTCGTTGCTCTTGACAGGAGCTTATGAAGCACCAAGGAAAAATATAGGGAATATGCGCAATAAAGGGGTTGAAATGACTTTGTCGTGGAGAGATCGTTATCGTCAGGTTAATTATGGCTTCGTGCTGAATGCGTCCTATAATAAAACTAAACTGGAGTCCTGGAATGAGTTTTTAAATAAGGGCTATACTTTTGTAAATATGCCTTATCACTTCCTGTATACCTACCAGGATGCGGGAATTGCTCAAACATGGGATGACGTATATAATGCGACTCCTCAGGGGGCTAGTCCGGGGGATATCCTTCGCAAGGACGTGAATGGTGATGGAAAGATCGATAGCAACGACAAGGTCGCCGATCCTAATATCCAGCGTGACCGGCCCACTACCAATTTTTCTTTGATCGGGAATATGTCATGGAGGGGTTTCGATTTGAACGTGCTGATGGCTGGCGCCGCGGGAAGGAAGGATTATTGGTTAAATAATTACAATAAGGTCAATATCCCTACCCAGCGCTACGCTTCTTCGGAAATTCACTGGAACAATACCTGGACGGTGGAGAATCGGGATGCCCTTTTACCTCGGTTGGGTGGCAATGCCAATCAGGAAGAAACGACTTTCTATCTCGATGACCTATCTTATCTAAGGCTAAAAAACATTCAGATAGGATATAACCTTCCGTCGGCCTGGATGAAAGCCATAGGGTTAAGTAATTTTAGGATATATGCTTCTTCGGAAAACCTAGCCACTTTCACCAAATACCGTGGCTTAGATCCCGAAAAAGGAGGGAATAGGAGCGATGCCTATCCTTTGAATAAGACATATTCCCTGGGGATCAATATTGGCCTTTAACTTGAAATGAAAATGAAAAATATCAGTATTAAGATTTTAGGGTCACTCGTTTTGGTAGCGATGCTGTTGGGGCTCAACGCCTGTACGAGCGATCTGCTAGAGCAGCAACCCACCACCGAACTGGGAGCCAATGCCTTTTGGAAAACAGAAGCCGACGCCAGTTTCGCCTTACAAGGGGCCTATGCCTCTATCCGGCCGTTATTTGACCGGGATTATTATCTTGAAGGTCATGGAGAGTATGTCCGGGCTCGCGGTACCAGCGCCACTAATGGGAACCTTTCTAAGGGCGATGCTTACCATGGTGGTGACTACAACCCAACAGGTTATGGTGATAATTTCGATAAAATGTTCCGGTATCTATACGGAGGGGTGAACCGTACCAATTATGTCATCGAAAACGTGAATAGGATGTTGGCAACTGCAGCTCCTGGTTCGGTGGCCAATCTGGAGACTATATTGGGAGAGGCCAAGTTACTCCGTGGGATGGTATACTTCAGGCTGATCTCTATGTGGGGTGATGTGCCTTATATTTACCAAGTCGTCAACGACAACTCAGAGGTAGCCAGCCTGGCGCGTATGCCGATAGCGCAGGTAAAAGACTCTATCATGGCCGATTTCGATTATGCCTTCGAAAAACTTCCTGTGAAGTCGACGGTGGCAGGTAGAGCGGCAAAGCCCGCAGCCTTGGCCTTTAGAGGGAAATTGCAACTCTACTGGGCGAGTTGGAACAAGTTTGGATGGCCTGAGTTGGATACTTTTAAGCCCGATGCTAATGAAGCTACCAAGGCCTATAAGGCCGCTGCTGACGATTTTAACAAGGTGATTACCGAGTATGGCCTTAACTTGTACAAAAATGGTGAGCCCGGAGAGATCGACTCCGTAGGGCAGGCCGATAAGCTTCCAAATTATTATTATCTGTTTACACCTTTGGCCAACGGGGATCCCGAAATTATCATGGGCTTTACCCATGGTGGTACCGGTACGGGACAGGGAGAAGAACTAATGCGTGATGTAGCGGGAAGGTCCCATGAGGGGTCTCAATGCTGGGTTTCTCCTCGGTATGAAATCGCCGATCGGTACCAATCGACCCTAACCGGAGACTTTGCCCCAAAATTGATTCCTATGAATCCGGCCACTGCTGGTGCACGTACGGCGGCCAATTCGGCCTTGAACCCGGCAAGCTATAAGAACCGCGACTATCGGATGAAATCTTCCATAATGTGGGACTATGAAATGAGTGTAGGGATGATCTCTCTTAAATCGACCGGATGGGTGCCTTTCGTTTATAAAACATGGAACCAGCCCATTACGATCAATGGAGTGAAATATACCACCTATAATACCGATGGAAGCAATTCCGGTTACGTTTTCCGGAAGTTTTTGAGGAACTACGCCGGGCAAGGACGTAGTGATGGAGACTATACTTATCCGGTAATGCGCCTAGCCGACGTGTTCCTGATGTATGCTGAAGCGACCAATGCCGTAAATGGTCCGCAGGCCGACGCCATTGCTTTGGTGAATCGGGTGCGGCATAGAGGCAATCTGCCGGCTCTATCTTCAGACAAAACAGCCAATGCGACCGCTTTTTTTAATGCCATCGAACAAGAACGTATTATTGAGCTTCTGGGAGAGGGACAAAGGGGCTTCGACTTGCGGCGGTGGAGAGCGCTGGAGCGAGTGTGGGGTGCCCCCTATTCCGAAGGGGTATGGCGTATAGACTCGCATGGGGCTAATATTAGTAGGTATTATCAAAACGCCTCAGAAAGAGAATATCAGCAAAATTATATTTTCCGAATTCCCCCAGGGGAACGGGATAGAAATCCTAACCTTACCCAAAATACTCCTTGGTTGTAAGATAAGTCGACTTTTTAGAGCAAAATAATATCAAGATGAAAAATATAACCAACATTATTAGTTCCTTTTTCCTGCTGTCGCTCCTGTTTTTGGGGTGTAAGGAAGACTATCCCGTCGATGAAGATGGCCTGCTCATCACCACTCGAACAGATTGTTATGTGAGTAACTTTGAACTTTTGGGTTCCGATTTTCAAACGGTGCGGACTAAGAATCCGGCTATCGATACCATCGCCCAGACCATCGACGTGGAAGTGTTTTATGGTACCGACCTCAAAAACCTATATCCACAGTTCTCGCTGGTCACCGATGCAAAGCTAGATCCTAAAATTACCGGCAAGGTCGATTTTTCGGATTTGACCAAACCAAAGGTATATACAGTGGTGTCCGGTAACCGGCAAATCCGGAAAGACTATACGGTTAAAATAACGGTTCAAAAACCTTAAAACTTGAAATGATGAATCTAAAATATAAATATTTAGCAGCCTTGCTCATTCCCTTACTGACGATGGTATGGAGTTGTAAGGAAGAGGATGGCCTGACGGTGGTTCCTAAAAATGAGTTCCAAAACGACTGTATCAAAAGGAGTCTGGGGCCTAACGTAGTAGGCTTGGACATAGAATTCGCCTATGCAATGGCCATTCCCAAGAGCTTGGGGAAAATCGTGTCGGCAGAAGTAGTGGCTAGCGTGGCCGGTGCTGAGGCAACCTATCTCGAAAACAAGTCCTACTATACCAATGGAAGTGGACAGGATATTGGTATTACCATCGGAAATAAGTCGGTAAATGCGGACGGGAAAACTTCCGTGACTTTTACAACCGATACTACGGCAGCCACCTTGCGGTATTTTTATAGAATACCTGCGAGTGCTAAGGGTAAGGAGATATCGTTCGTATTCTCAGCCACAGCTAGCAACGGCACCACCGTCTCTTATAACATGGGGCCATATAAAGTTGCTACTATGGATATGGTGCTCGATTTGCCCGTAAAGGATAGTTCGGCCGCTTATATATCCATTGAAGACATGGCCGTATATGGTCCCGCCCAGGCGGCTACCAACGCCAGTAAAATCGACCTGGTATATTTATATCGGTCTATTCCTAACGTGGTGTTTGGCCATGGTTTGGTAGCTCCGTCTAGTACGACTTACTTGCCCAATATTACCCTGCCGGCAGGGGTCAATCGCTCGGCCAAAGTCAATAAGGTATGGGCCCTAAGAGATTTGCACCTGGCCAGGTTACAATATGGTATTTATATCGACGATTTGGATTTCCAAACCCTCGATATCAATACCGCCCCCGACTATGCCATTAACCTTAAAGCCGAGTCGGGAGTATGGGTAGAAACCGCCGATGGGAAGTACCGGGCTTATATCTATATCAACTCGGTCAATAATACCGGAAAAAGTGCGACCATCAGTATTAAGAGATATACCCTATAATAGGGGATGAGGTCCCATAGACGCCCTGTTTTTTAGCAGGGCGTCTATTCTAACTTCCAGGTTCTTACCCATTCGTACTGAGTGGTACGTTGCTCCCAGCTACCACTTTCCACTAAGCCGCCATCGGCAGGGATGGGGTTCCAGTCGTAAGTTTCTATGGCCATATGCAAGTAAGCGGGCATATCCCAGGACACGGTAGGGTTTAAAGAATAGGCATATTTCCCATCCAAGTAAAAGCGAATTTCTTCAGGCGATTTCCACCAAGCACCATATACATAAAACCTTTCATGGTTTTTTGTTTCAGGAACGATCATGTCCTGAACCCTTTCACTTTTAGGGTGGCAGGTCGTTTCGCGGTGAATGGCATTGGCATGGAAGATCTGGTCCCAGTTTTTCGCCCAGGAATCCGTCTTTTCTGTAGTTCGTCCCACACATTCCTGAATGTCGAGTTCGAGCTTTTTGTCGCAGTCGTATTTGGACATAAGCCAAAAAGTGGAGGACATGACGGTGCTGTTGGCCTTCATTTTACATTCGTAATACCAACCTACCTGTCCGGCATTGAGGGCCCTTACAATGCCCCCCTGGTGAGTGAATTTCTTGCCATTCTTCATCACCTCTTGGTCCAGTTTGCCCACGGTGACGTTAAGTTTTCCATCTTTTACTACCACATTGCTGTCCTTAAAAAGTCCAGGAGGACGTCCATCCCAGGTCCATCCATTGCCTATAGGCTCACTCTGCCATTTCTGTAAGTTGAGCTCCGAGCCGTCAAATTCGTCGGAAAGGGATGCTACCGGACTCCATGTCTTATCGGCCGGTTTGGGGTCGTTATTGGCTATAAAGTAGGGCTGCTGAGCTTGTACGGCCTCTTTGCTGGCGCACGAAAATAGCAGAAGTGCTATGAGTGAATATTCGAGTTTGATCATGATAGATGGTGAGAAATTGTTCACAACAAAGCTCAATTTTTAATTGAAATAGTATTATTAGTGTTTCAGCAAAGAGTGGTATCAATTTGGCATATTTAAGTATATGGAGCCATAGGTTTATAAAAGTAGGGAAAGCTTAAAATGATTAATCGAGGATTTCGATCATTGGGGTTACCGGTACTTTTATACTAGAAAAGCCTGAAAAGTACCATTAATGACCGTAAAAGTCACATATTATTCAAGGTTTTCGATCTATTTTTATATTTCATCTCGATATTGTACTCGATGTTGCTCTCTGGCCGTCAGATCAGCCAGATGGGCCTGAGTCTGCGCATGGGGGTATGGCCACACCGATAATAATAAAATTCCCTCGGGCTAAGAAGGTAAAAGGCTATGCGAAGGACTTCATTTGTTTGTAATGAAATGGTAGGGCAACACGATGTATAATATAGTTGATGGCAAAATCTATTCACTAACCCCAATCCGACGCGAGGGACTCCCCGGCGGAGGCAAAATTTATTCTATGAAAAATAAACTATTCCTAACCTTAACTTTTATTGGTTTACTTGCCGCAGTAGCCTTTGAATCCGCAGCGCAGACTCAAGTGCTTTCTACTATGGAGCAGACACACCCTCGATTACTATTATTGAAGGGTGAAGAGAAGCAGCTGCTCCAGAATATTGAAAAGAACCCAGGCTGGAATAAGCTGCATCTGGCCATACTGACCGAGTGCGACCAACTCTTAGACCAGCCGCCCGTAGAGCGTATTCAAATAGGAAAAAGACTACTCGACAAATCACGGGAGGCCTTACGCCGTATCTTTCAGTTGTCCTATGCCTACCGTACTACTGGAAAGGTTCAGTATTTTAAACGTGCCGAAAAGGAAATGTTGGCGATTTCGGCCTTTGAGGATTGGAATCCTAGCCATTTTTTGGACGTGGCCGAAATGACCATGGCGCTGGCCATAGGATACGACTGGCTGTATGATCCGCTTTCGGCTGAGAGTAAGTCGCTTATCAAAAGGGCCATCATCGAAAAAGGTATTGAGCCTTCCTTTGAAAATAAATACAATGGGTTTTTAAAGGCGCAACATAATTGGAACCAGGTATGCAATGCCGGAATGACCTTCGGTGCATTGGCCATTGCAGAAGATGAACCAGCCTTGGCCGAAAAAGTGATCCAACGGTCAGTAAAGTCTATTCCATTGGCGATCGATCATTCCTATAAGCCCGATGGAGCTTATCCCGAAGGATTTAGCTATTGGGGCTATGGAACAAGTTTCAATGTCCTATTTAATAGTGCGATGGAAAAGGCCATAGGGACCGATTTTGGACTGTCGGAGCTGCCGGGCTATTTAAAAACTGCCGGGTTTATGCAACATATCGTAGGACCGACAGGCCTGGCTTATAACTGGGGAGATAGCGGACTCAAGGAAGGGCTTACTCCCGCCATGTTCTGGTTTGCTTCCAAGACCGACGACCCTACCTTGTTATGGAGCCAGATGGAACATTTGGAGAACGCCTCTTCGCGCTTAGTAAGTAACCGCATCTTGCCAGCCGCCCTTATTTGGGGAGCACATTATCAGTCTAGTAAGGTAAAGGCCCCTAAGGAATTGCTCTGGACAGGGCAGGGGCCAAGTCCTGTAGCCTATATGCGGACGTCCTGGACCGACCCCGATGCCATTTTCGTAGGTTTTAAAACCGGCTCTCCTTCAGTCAATCATGCCCATATGGATGTAGGATCCTTTGTGGTGGATGCACAGGGCGAACGCTGGGCGATGGATTTTGGAAGCCAAGGTTACAACTCTTTAGAGTCCAAAGGGGTAGATTTATGGAACAGGAGTCAAAACTCGCAACGCTGGGAGGTGTTCCGATATAATAATATGGCTCATAACACCCTCACTTTTAACGATTCCCTGCAACGGGTAAAAGGGTATGCCAAAATAGATGGGGTATCATCTAAAGCAAGCAATTTATTTGCCATTTCCGATCTGTCAGACTTATATACTGGACAGGTGCAATCGGCCAAAAGAGGAGTCGCTATCGTAAATAAGAAAGCGGTGAAAATTCAGGATGAAATCACCACGGGTGCCAAAGCGGCAGGCTTGCGCTGGAATATGCTGACGGCAGCCGAAGCCAAAATAGTAAACAATCATACTATAGAATTGACTCAGAACGGCAAGAAAATGTTCTTGCGGTTCGATGCCAACCATCCTATAGAACTGCAAACCTGGAGTACCAAACCGACCCATAGCTATGATGCTGAAAATCCTGGGACCATATTCGTAGGGTTTACAACTACCGTACCGGCTCAGTCCACCCTCCAGGTCTCTGCCGTATTGAGTGAAAAAATAGTAAAAACCACAAAGGCTAGCCTAGCCGACTGGAAATAAATTGGAGTAAAACCTAATTCTACCAAAGGCAGGCTTACCGGCTAAGTTGGCCTTTGGTAGAGTCAGGAAAGCGACGAATATTATAAGTGAACGTGAGCAGAAAATAGCGTTGAAGAACGTTGGACTGCGTGTCTTGGACGTAGGTGTCGGCTATGTTTCGTTTGATGCTCACGTTTTGTTTTAGCAGGTCAAATACGTTGAGGCTAATCTCTCCCCTTCTGTTGGCAAAGAGTTTTTTGCCCAATGTCATATTCCAAATCATATAATTGGTATTATACCCAGCCGACAATCCGGTATTGATGGTATGGATGAGATCGGTACGATACACCAAGCCTTTCCAGAGGATCCACGTGAGGCGGAGTCGGGTATTCTGATTAAAAGAGTTGTTATGGGTATTGCGCAACGACCTTTTAACCATGCTATACCCCGAACGGGTCGACACCTGAAAGTCGACAAACTCGCTAATGTTGCTACTCACACTCGTACCAAGCCTAAAGTTAGAGGTGTAGGTCATATTCCGTATGGAGTCGATCAGGCTGGGGAGTTGGCTGTGGCTTACCGAAGTGTTGAAGCTTACCTTGGATTTGATCCAGTTGATAGGCTGCCCGTAATTGACGTAGGTGCTAATGTTCCAATACCCGTTGAGGTTGACGGGCATGGAGAGTTGCGAGCCCGTCTGCAAGGTGTCCGTCTCCGTTAAGGCAATTGGGCTTCGGGCCGTAAAGGTGCTGTTCGTCTGATAATTTGGGATTATAGACGACTGGATCATGGCAAAAAAGGTGCTGTTCTTATCCGGATTTTGAGTCTTGTACTTGGCCTGTATTTTGTTGTTGGTCGACTGTACCAAATTGGGGTTTCCGGTTCTTACGTACAAAGGGTTATAAATATTATAGACCTGCTGCAGCTCATTGATAGACGGGGCGTCGGTAGAGGTTCGGTAGTCGAGCTGTAGGTTTCGGGTTTTGGAGAATCTGTATTCTATCTTGGCGGAGGGTAGTACGTTGTCAAAAGTCCGGCTTAATGCGTAATCGGTAGGGAAAATTTGGTTGTTGACCAGCTTGGCACTTTGGTATTGCCCTGCTACCTGTATTCTTAGTTTTTCCTTGCGATACTGATACGACCATTCGGTCTTTTGGGTCAAGTACTCGCTCTTAAAAGTATTGCTTAGTCCGGTATTAAGGATGGTATACTCCTGGTCTACTTCTTGGTAGTCGAGCAGGCGTTTGTCGGAGTCGTCGACCCGGTTGCCCCTTTCGTGGCTCAGCTGCATGCGTCCATTGCTCCCTATGGGCTCTGAATACGACAAATCCACTTCCCAGGAGTAGCCTGATTTGTCGAATTTGGTAAGCTGGTTCAGCGTTTTGTTCTTGTCGGGTGTTCTGAAGTATACATTGTCCGACTCACGCGTACCCTGGTAGTCGTTGATGCGGTAGGCATTGGTCATGCGGAAAGAAAGGCTTCTTCCTGGCTTCGAAAATCGATGACTATAAATTACCGAGTTGCTGATGCTGACGTTATTTCCATTGCCAATCGATTTGTTTTCCGTTTCGTTGAGCGCGGAGTTTAGGTTATTGGTTTGTCCTGTAAAATACGAGTAGTCGTCGTTATTAGTGAAATTCAAATTGGGGCGAAAAAGTATTCTGTTTCTTTCATTGATCTTAAAATCGATGCGCATATTGGCCTGGTGTATTCGGTCTTTGTCGATCCGGGTGCTTTGCTCCTGATAGGTCCTGCCGGAATCGGCTGGGTTTACAAAATTCCGAAACTTGGTTTGTAGGGCAGTATTATGCCTTTGTGTGTAAGTGTAGCTACCGCTGGCTTCTATTTTTTCTGACCATTTTCCAGAATAGTTGACCCCGAAGGAATTCGTCGTCATTACGCCGGTATTGGGCTTGTCGTCGCCTTGGCTACTTTGGCCCGTTTGATAGGTGGTGGTATTGACGTTATTGGTAAGTCCCGTAAAGGTTAGTCGGAGGTCGTTATCGAATACATTGACACTGGCCCCTGCGGCATACCTTTGGTTGGAGCCATAGCCAGCGGATGCTTTTCCAAATTGGCCATTTCGGCGGTTGGGCTTCGTAACGATATTGATGGTTTTCTGTCGCTGACCATCGTCGAATCCACTCATCTCCGATTTATCACTTTGCTTGTCGTAAAGTTCAATGCTTGCGATTACTTCGGCCGGAAGGTTCTGAAGGGCCTTGGCCACATCGGCCCCGAAGTATTGTTTGCCATCGACTAATATTTGCTGTATGTCTTCGCCCTGAGCTTGCACTTTACCATTTTCCATGGTGATGCCCGGGAGTTTTTCGATTAGCTCCTGAGCGGAGGCGTCGGCGGTGGTCTTAAACGCATCGGCATTATACGCTGTGGTGTCCCCATTTTGAGCTCCTGCCGACACCTGGCCTACTATCTTTACCTCCGCCAACTCATTGGATTCCTCCTCCAAGAAAAGGTCCAATACCTGATTTTGGCCATTGATCAGAAGCAAATCTTTAGTGATCGTTTTGAAACCTATAAAACTAGCTTTTAATGTATAAGCGCCTGCGGGGATTTGTCCTATCCTATATTTGCCCGCCTCATTGGCCATGGTGCCTTGATCTATATTCTCTACGGCTTCCTTCTGCAAGGTGATGATGGCCCCGGGCAAGGCTGTGGTATCGCTTGCATTGTGTACCACCCCTTCGAGGATAATACCTTGTGAATGTCCCCATAGAGACATAAAAACGAATACAATGACAATTGCGGGGGTATAGGTTTTTGCCATATTTATGCTGCGACTATATTTAGGAGCTTCCCGTCGGGAAGACTGTTAGGGGGATCGGTAACGTTTCATATAAATATAACAGTACCTGTCCGGCCCTGAAATAGAATGACGACGAACCGGAACAATTTCGCTCTCTAGGCCGATTTTCTCCAACCCAACTGGTAGGGTGCTAATGGTCGAGCCAAGCTTTAAAAGCCGGTGTGCGCTCCCCACTCACTACTATATCCTCCCCACTGGGTGGGTTTAATGCTACTTTCAGCCTTCCCTTGAAGTAAGGACGTATGTCCTTGATGGCATCGATATGAACGATATACTTGCGACTAATTCTAAAAAAGATATCAGGATCCAAGCTTGTCTCGATCTCTTCCAAAGAGAAATCGATGGGGAATTTGGACTGATCCGCACAAACCAGAAAACTAATTTTTTCTTCAGAGAAAAAGTAGGCGACTTCCTGTGCTTTGACAGTCTTAATTTGAAGCCCATTCTTGACCAAGAAACGAGATTTGAAGTTTGTCGGAGGGGTACTCAGCGAACTTGCCTGACGTAGGAAGGTCTGCTGCATCTCCTCGAGTTTCTGAAAACTTTTTACTAACTGTCCATACTTTACCGGCTTGAGCAAATAGGCGACGCTACTGACTCCAAAAGCCTCCAGAGCATATTGCTCATGAGAGGTGGTGAAAATAATAGGACAGCTTACCACCACAGCTTCAAATATTTCGAAGCAGAGCCCATCCGATAGCTGGATGTCTACAAAGGCGAGGTCGGGCATGGGATGGTGATTAAACCACACGATGGCCTGTTCTACGGACGACAACCGCGCCAATATTTCAAGTGACGCGTCAAACTGTTCTATCAAGCCCTGTAAGCGATCGGCAGCTAGGGCTTCATCCTCTATGATAATGATGGTCATGTACTAGGAAGGTGTGATGAGGGGTAGTTTTACTGTAAAATATTGGCTGTCCTCCAAAATTTCTATGGGGAGGTTGGCCAATAACTCGTAACGTTTGGCTAGATTCTTAAGGCCTGATTCGGCACTATATATCCCTTTTTTTCGGAGCTGAAGGTTATTCGTTACGGTCAATTTCCCCTCCTTATCCGTGAATATCTGTACGATTAATGGGGCCGCCTCCGTGGCCTTATTATGTTTCATTGCATTTTCTACTAAGGTTTGTAAGGCTAGGGGAGGGATAAGATGGCTGTGGAATTCGGTCTTGATATCCATCTGGATTTGTAGCTGGTCCACAAATCGGATTTTGAGCATAAATATATAGGAGTCGATAAACTCCATTTCTGTGGCCAGTTCAATAAGCTCCTGATTGTTGGTACTGAGGACGTAACGATAGACGTCGGAAAAGCTTTCTAGAAATTTTTGAGCTAGGTCAGGGTTTTTATCGATTAGTGAGGATAATACGTTAAGGTTGTTGAAAAGGAAGTGGGGAGAAACATGGCTCTTTAATGACTCAAACTGGGCCTTGATATTTTGGCTTTGTAGCTCCTTGGAATAGCTGAAGTTTTTTTTCCAACGCATCATAAAGTATATGCCAAACTGGATAGAAAGTATCGGGATAATCAGAATCAGTCCATATACATTGAGTACAATAAGCTGCTGCTGGTCGGGTGGGAAGCCTAGAACCTGGTTTTTAATGATATAATAGCTCAAATTGACACATAGCAAGGAGTAAATCGTACTCAGGAAAATCTGGATATAGAACCGTCGGGTATCATAGTCGGCCCAAGGGTAATGCCTATTGAGCCAAATTGAAATAAAGCGGTTGCCTAGCCAGAGTAGTAATATCACCCCAATGATCCAAAATAACCCTACCAAATAGAGGGTGGGTACTGTGGCTGTGGCCGTTAGCACTACCAACAAGATGAAAATCAAAGTGGCAATGAGGATCAGAAGGTTGCGGATCTTTTTCAATATTAATGACAGCCTAAGTGGGTGAGAGTCGAATTGGAGCTTATTTAAACTGAACTGTTTTTACCTGATTCCAAGGGACATATTTTGGTTTTTCTTGGTCATTCCATATCAATAGTCCCCAATTCTTATCATTCACGTCGTTCTGTCCGCCTAGCAGTACCTTTGCCCCATTTCTTAAGGAAATTAATGATTGTTTTTCGTTTTTACGTTCCACGGTACGGATGTTTCCAAAAGGGATGAGGTAGTTAAGGCCATTCTTGTACCCCTCCAAAATGTCGCTATTCCACTGCTCGTCGAGGTCGTAAACGATACGGCCTTGATACCTCGAGCCTGTAAGGGTGGTTACGGTGGCCATTAGCTTGGTGCTAGGCCTGAAATCCCGATATCCGTACAGTTGGCTTGTATAGGCCTTGTGGCTTAATTCTAATTCAATGAAGTCCTTCCATTTTACTTTTATCGCGCCCATATTTCGAGAGAAAATGGTAAGGCCATGGTTGCTGGAACCTACGTCGTCGGTACCCCACAACAGCAGCTTTGATCCTGACCGAAGGGTGACTTCCGAGCTGTTGTCATCCTTTTTTAGGATATGATTTATCTGCCAAAAGGGGATCTTATGGGTTTTCTCCTGATCCTTGCCATCTAGCTTTGTGGAGGTCATCGTTTCGTCTTGGTCCCATTTTATGTAGCCAGTTAGCGTGCCATATTTGGATTTTACAGTGCCAAATAAGGGCCGTACTGCCGTGCTTAAAGCATGGCTTGGGGTGGCAGTAAACTCGATTTTACTAACCTTGGACCATCCTATCCTTTGCCATTTTCCGGAAGGGTCGGCCAGGTGCAAGTTGCTCCCAATATCCCTGAATTTGTCGCTGCCCTCCACCGCAATGGAACTCCCATTTTTAAGTCTTAACTCGGCTTTCTTACCCTCTTTGGTGGTAATAGTTGCGATATCTCCAAATCTACAACTAAACCGGTTGGTGCGGGAGGGATACTTGTTCTCCCAGATTTGCATAAAACCCCATTCTATTTTCTCCTTTTTTTCATCATCACTGAGCTTTTTTATCTCACTGCTTTTGAGGAAGGTCAAAGAAGGGTTGTCTTTACGAATGGATACAAAAATGTCTTCCCAAAATAATTGCCTATTTTGCCATTGAATAATTCCGGTTTTGGTACCCCCGTCCTTTAGGGTTATGGTGCCGTATATGAGACCTTGAAAGGAATGACCCCATGCGAAACTAGAAGAAAACAGCAATAGAATCCCAACTGTGCTTGTCAATAAATTGCACCATATCGGTTTTCTTTTGAATGGATATATTGTTTTTGCCATCGGCTCTTTTCAAAGGTAAAGCTGCCCAAGTTAGCTACTTTATGTTAGACCTAAAATGGAATATTAGCCCAATTGGGATATGCGAGGCCCTAAGTGGAGTTTAAACTTACCTAATTGGCATGCGATTTATGCGGTAGGAAAGATTAACTTTATAGAAATGGCTCTAGCAATTGGCCTTAGAAAATGCCCAATTTAATTTGATAAATCGTTATAGTATGAACACAATCATCAATCATTCCCTACCCAAAGCCTATGCGGCCATAGAAAAAGAAACCCAAAAATCGGGCTTCACCATGGCATCCGATACGATGGCCTGCTCTTTTTTAAGAACCATGGCCGCTACTAAGCCTGGAGGATCGTTTCTGGAGTTGGGTACGGGATCAGGACTGTCCACCTCTTGGATCCTCGACGGAATGGACGAGCATTCGACGATGATCTCCGTGGATTATGACGGAGAATTACTCAGTATTGCCAACAAATTTCTAGGGAACGACAGCCGGTTAACACTGACCCTTGCCGACGGAGAGGAATGGATCAAGACACATCCTAATCTTGAGTTTGACTTTATATTTGCCGATACTTGGCATGGGAAATATTTACTTTTGGATGAGGTGCTCCAAATGCTTCGGCCGGGGGGACTCTACCTCGTAGATGACATGTTGCCACAGTCCAACTGGCCCGAAGGGCATTTAGAAAAAGCTACCAATTTGGTGAAATATCTTGAAAGACGAGAAGATTTGGTTCTTACGAAGCTTAATTGGTCGTCAGGGTTGATCGTCGCAGCCAAAAAATAGTGGCCCAAAGCCCTTTTGCCCGCTGTTTAGGAGTGGTTTTACGCCACCGTACGAGCCTCCAGCCGGTCGGGAAACCCATTCCAAATGTCTAGAGGAAGGGTTGTAAATCATGAAAACTTTATCCAGTTTTTGCAAGTATGCTAGGCCCATTTCGATATATATATGATTGCATCCCGCCCCATTCTCCTAATTAATAGCCATTACTAGGGGATAATAACGGAAATCGAGTCTATATTGGTAATATCCTCAATATGTTTGCCATTTATTATATGAAATCCATCGCATTTTTCCTGCTCCTACTTTCTCATTTTTCGATTGCTAAAGATTTTTACGTCTCCCCGCAAGGTAAAGATACCCATGCAGGTACCACTTCCGATAATCCCTTAGCCTCCTTGGCCCAAGCCTTGGAACGGAGTAAGGGGGTCTTAGCTACAGAAAGTGTACATATTTACTTAATGCCTGGGAGTCATTATGTTAGTGAGGCGCTAGTGTTGGATCGGGCCTATGCTTCGGGAAGTGGGCATCAGCTGGTGATTGAGGGTATAGGCGAAAATGTAGTTGTAAAAGGCTCGGCATTATTGAAAAACCTTGTCTGGCGCACTTATAGGGGGGAAGTTAAGGTGGCAGCTATCCCTTCAGACCTTCGTTTCGATCAATTATTTGTCAATGAGGCCCTGCAGGTAAAGGCTAGGTTCCCGAACTACGACTATGCCAATCCATGGCGGGGCGGCCTTGGCTACCAACTGGCCAGCGATGGAGGGGATAGGCGCTACGACAGCTGGATGGGCGTAGATTCTACAGTATTTTCGCAAAAAGTATGGGAAAACCCCGAAACAGGAATTGTTCATGCCTTTCAGAGCCACAACTGGGGCAATATGCAATATAAGATCCTAAGTAGGGATCGGACCAAACACCAACTAAAACTCGGAGATGGGGGTTGGCAACTGCAGCGGATGTATGGAATAGGAAAGGGAACTCCTTTTTTTATTGAGAACATATTCGAAGAGTTAGATGCCCCCGGGGAGTGGTTCTACGACGAGCGGCAACATTTATTATACTATTGGCCCCCTGCCGGCCTCGACCTACACGATGCGCTGGTGGAAGTGCCCGTTGTGAAGGATATCATTCAAATAAAGGGCACTCCCGAGCAGCCAGTGAAGAATATTCACCTAAAAAACATCCGTTTTACGCAAGCAAAAACCACGTTTATGGATGCTTACGAACCGCTCGCCAGAGGCGACTGGTCCATTCATCGTGGAGGGGCTATCTTTATGGAAGGAGCAGAAGACTGTGTGATCGATGCCTGTGATTTTGACGATTTGGGGGGTAACGCCGTATTTATGAGTGGTTATAATCGGAATAATATGGTCAGAAACGCCCAGTTTTCAAACCTGGGCGAGAGTGCCGTTTGTTTCGTTGGTAAGCCCTCCGCCGTGCGTTTTTACCAAACTTGGGATGATGCAGAGATTCATCATAAGGACTGGGAAAAGATGAGACAGGGGATGGATCTGGGAAGGGGTCCTAAGTCGCCCGACTATCCCGAAAATTGTGTGGTAGAAAATGCTATCATCCATGATATTGGTTTGTTAGGAAAACAAACCGCCGGGGTGTTTATCTCCATGAGTCATCACATACGGGCCAGCCATGTCAGCATTTATAATACCCCTCGTGCAGGAATATGCATTAACGATGGTACCTGGGGCGGCCATATTATAGAACATTGCGATATCTGGGAGACGGTCAAAGAAACCGGCGAGCATGGTCCTTTCAACTCTTGGGGCCGAGAACGTCAATGGAAACAAGGTTCCGGAGGTATGATCAAAGACTATGTCCTGCTCGACGCCATCGATCCTGTAATTATTAGAAATAACCGAATTTCCAATTTCAGAAAGACCATCAGTGCCGGAAACTGGACCATCGACCTGGATGATGGATCGAGCAATTATGAGATTTATAATAACTTGAGCCTAGGGTCTACCCTTAAGATGAGGGATGGCTATTTTCGTAAAGCATATAATAACATTATGGTGAGCCCTGTGCCATTAGGCTGGCATGTGTGGCCCGAAGAATCGGGCGATCGCTTTACCAATAATATCGTGGTAATAGCTGGGAAAGTACCCGGTAAGGAAGTGCCTACCCAACATTTTATTGGTCCCGCCCGTATGCCCCAGGAAGGTCGATGGGGAGATATTCACGATCAGAATGTCTATTGGAATGCCAATACCGATAAGGCACTGGTATATGGGGATGTTACCTTTGAAAACTGGCAGTCCCAAGGGTATGATCAGCATTCCAAACTCGCTAATCCCTCTTTTGTAAATCCTGGAAAAATGGATTTTAGAGTACAGGAGCATTCTCCAGCCATTGGTTTGGGTTTTAAAAATTTTCCTATGGACCAATTTGGCCATACCATGACCAAAATTGGCCCTTTCTGGAAGGAGTTTACGGGGACGCTGCAGATTAGCCTCACGGCCGATAAGCGAGGGGAGAAAGTCTATTATACTACCGACGGAAGCCAACCCTCTACCGGCTCTCAGTTATATACTCAGCCCTTTACCATCCATGAAAGTAGCCTCATTAAGGCTGCGACGGTCGATTCACAAGGGAAGAGGGTAGGGCCTATTCAAGCTGAATTCTACACCAAAGTCGATCGGGTCAAATATCCTTCTTGGTATCAGACCCTCTTGTCTGGGAAAACCGACTGGGATTTTGAAAGCTATAAATTCCCCCAAACCAATAAACATATCGATGGCCTAGAGCTAATCAATATCCAGGAAGTTCCCGACCTGATAGATGCCTCTGGAGGGTATGCCACGGGGTGTTTTGTGGCCTCTATCGATACACTGGGCGGGGAACACTGGCGCAAAGCGGGCCTAAGACCTCATATGATTGTACAAGGCATGGGCACGGAGTCGATAATAAGTACCGATGACTTCGAGGCGGCTCTAAAAAAATATGCGGGCCAAAAGGTATCCGTAAAAACTGTATATGCTTATGAAAATCAGGTGTTCGAGGTACAGTTAAAGTAAGTCTAGCATCGCTTCCATTAAGTTCTATTCCAATTTCCATTCTTCTAAAAGACCCTTTATCCGAAGGGGTATTGTATATTGCATTAAATTAATGTAACCGTGTATATACAAAACACGATATTTACTTAAAAATGGCCATTGTAACCGTTTTAAGGACGTTTGGTGATATAGTTATTGCCCGACCTAAAGTATAATATTTTGTTATAGTTCATAACTTATAATGATTTTTTGGGCAAGCGTCGAGGAGGCAACTTTGCATCAGCAATAAGCTGTAATCCTTAACAACAATTGGTATATGATACTTGCCATCCAAGCCAACATTCGGGCAGGTCCTCCAAGGGTATGGACCGAAGTAGAATTTGTATTATTGAAACCCTTAGAAGCCCATCTTTATGAAGAATCCTATCGGAATCATCCGTTTGATGAAGAATACCCTCATAGGCCTTTTGGTAGCCCTGGCCTGTACGTTTTTGCTGGTGATCAGCCTCATGATTTTTCCGAGCCTTAGTGAGCGGACCAACCGGGCTACGGCGGCGGTCACTCCCTTATACAAACCGCCTCAGGCCCAAGTAGCGAAGGAACCCTGGACGGCTCCAGATACTGCCACCATTCCTAAGACTGAGCAGGGCGATAGGATCCGCTATGGGCGAGAGTTGATCGTCCATACCTCCGAGTACCTAGGTCCCAATGGTAGCGTGAAGGCGCTCAGTAATGGAATGAATTGTCAGAACTGCCATTTGGAAGCTGGGTCGAAGATCTTGGGCAATAATTTTGCTGCCGTGTACAGTACCTATCCTAAGTTTAGGTCGCGTTCTGGATTGACAGAGTCGGTGATCAAGCGGATCTCCGATTGTTTTGAAAGAAGCCTCAATGGTGTCAAGCCCGATAGTAGTAGCCGGGAGATGCAAGCCATGGTCGCCTACATGAAGTGGGTGGGCCAAAATACGCCGAAAGGGGTGCGGCCAGAGGGCACGGGATTGGTAAAGTTAGCCTATCTCGATCGGGCGGCCGACCCCAAGGCTGGAGAGGAGATTTATGCCCTGAAATGTGCCAGTTGTCATGGTGCGAACGGGGAAGGAGTTTTTAATGCTAATAAAACGGCCTATCAGTTCCCTCCCCTGTGGGGTAAGCATAGCTATAACGACGGCGCTGGACTGTATAAGCTCTCCTCGTTTGCCGGCTATGTGGTCAATAACATGCCCTTTGGGGCAAGCTATAAGTCTCGAATGCTCACCGAGGAGGAGGCATGGGACCTGGCTGCCTATGTAAATGCTCAGCCCCGGCCCCATAAGGACCAAACTGCCGATTGGGTAGATCCATCTAAGAAGCCAATAGACTTTCCTTTTGCCCCTTATACGGATTCCTTTACGGAGCAGCAGCATAAGTTTGGACCCTTTGCTGAAATTGCCAAGGTCCATGGAAAATAGTTGTCATTCAATCTTTTAACAATTAATTATTATCCTATGAAATATCGTATGAAATATCGTATTAAAATGTCAAAAATAGCCCTGTTGCTTATTTCCTTGTTTGTTTCGTTAGATGCGCTGGCGCAGCATCAAACGACAGACTTCCATGGAGCCGTTGCCGAGCTCGATAGTTATAAGGTGGTCTTTCAACTGAACAGTGGCGACGATAAAGTGATCAAAGGAACGATGCGGAATATTTTAAATTCTTTAGAGGATCCGCGGCTCAAAGGGAAGCTCCAGGTCGAACTGGTGGTGCATAGTGGCGGAGTGGTGGTATTTAGGAAGGACCATCCCTATGAGGCTCAACTGAAGGCCTTACAAGCCAAAGGGGTGATACTGGCCGAATGTGAAAATACGATCCGCGAAAAAAATATAAGTAAAGATCAGCTATTCGATTTTATCTCTTATGTGCCCAGTGGCAATGGGGAGATTATCATTCGTCAACAACAAGGCTGGGCGATTGTCCATCCATAATTCAAGGTTTTAAATAGCAACATATCATGAAAAATATAATTCTTAGTCTGGTACTTTTGTTTAGTTTATTACATACGGCAGGGGCACAAAACGACCCTCATGCCTTCGACCCACCATGGAACAAGCCTTGGAACGATGGACTTTCCTTTACGGTTGCGGGGGTCGATAATGTTCCGGACCTCTACGGAGATATATCCGATCCCGAATTGGTGGTCTTTTTTGCCGGAAATCAGTTTATGGTTATCGACGATCTGCTGGTGGCATTCAAAAAGGCTTATCCTAGTTATACCCGAATCTTCGCCGAAACCTTACCCCCCGGTATATTGGCACAGCAAATAGATCATGGGGCCCTTACCATGGGGAATATGCGCATTACCCTAACTCCCGACGTCTACACGGCGGGGAAGGCCAGAATTTTGGAGCAGGAAAAGCGCTTTAGCCGGCGAGAGGTATACGCCAAAAATCAGCTTGCAATCATGGTACGAAAGGGTAACCCAAAGAATATTAAAGGGCTGGCCGATCTGAGTCGCAACGATGTGTTGGTGACCATGCCCAATCCAGAGTGGGAAGGCATAGGTAAGAAAATAGAAGATGCCTATCGAAAGGTAGGGGGGGGAGCCCTTCGAAAAAAGATCATGGAAGAAAAAGTGGATGACCATACTACCTTTCTAACTACGATCCACCATCGGCAGACCCCCATGCGCCTATTGTATGGAGCATCGGAGGCCGGGCCAGTATGGTATACGGAGGCTTATTATCAGCAAATGCTGCACCATCCCGTCGAAATGGTGAAGCTTAGTGAGCAGGAGAATATAGGAGCGGAGTATATGGCCGGACAGCTAAAAGATGCCCCGCACCCTCAAGCTGCGCATGACTTTATGGACTTTTTAGTGAGTCATGAGGCCAAGGCCATTTACAAGCATTACGGATTTATAACCGATTAACGTTTCCTTTTTAATATTGATGAGGTAGGTCGTATTTCTTCGGCCTACCTCTTGTTGGTATAGGCTTAGCCGATGCGGCCTCTGCGCGTCATCTGCCTTTATGCCTTTCCGGTGAACTTGGGGTCGAAATCGACCATCCATTGTATTCCGAATTTGTCCTTGAATAGTCCAAAATAGGAACCCCATGGACTGTCGGATATGGGCACTTCTACTTCTCCTCCCGCCGACAGGCCCGTAAAGAGCTGGTCGGCTTCTGCTTTACTTTCGGCACTTATAGAGACGGTATATCGATTACCCTCTCGTGTTTTTTGTCCCTGGCTTTCCAAAAAATCGGTCGCCATAAGCACATTGGCTGGGCCAATGGGTAGGGCAATGTGCATGATTTTATTGGCGTCGCTTTCGGATAGTGGGTGCTGTGGATCGGGCATGTCGCCAAATCGGACCACGGTTGCCAGTTCACCCCCGAATACCGATTTATAGAATTCGAAAGCCTCTTCGGCATTGCCGTTGAAATTGAGGTATGGATTAATAAGGGCCATATTTGAAATGTTTAAGCGTTCAATAAAGCATTTATTTCGAATTTGCTCATTTGCATCATAGCATCCAGTGCCTTTGGGGCCTTTTCTGGATCGTTCATTAGCTCTGCTAAGATACTGGGGACGACTTGCCAGGAGACCCCATATTGGTCGTCGAGCCAGCCGCAGGCGTTGTATTTTCCTCCTTCTCCCAGTCTTTCCCAATAATGGTCAATTTCTTCCTGGGTGTCGCAGGTGACAACATAGGAATTGGCGGGAGAGAACTTATACTGAGGGCCCCCATTGAGGGCCATAAACCTGGTTCCGTTCAGCTCAAAAATAACCACCATAGGGTTTTCAGCAATGATTCGGGAATTTTCAAAAATGGCGCAATAATGCGCTGCTGCCGCCTTGGCCTGTCCGTCAAACCATAAGCAGGGGGAAAGAGGATGTGTCATTCGTGTAAAAAGTGTTTATATCCTATACCTAAGAATAGGAATAATGTAAGGTATAATCTTCTAAAACTGGGTCAATTCAATCAATTTATTCATCGATTGGTAAAGGTGGTCCCACCACTTGCATGTCATTCTCAGAAAAAATCGCTGCTATTTCTTCGGGGCCAGGGATATGATCCAAGGCAGCCATGGTGACGAAAAAATTCTCCAGCTTCCCTGCTGGCTGCATGATAACGTTCATTTTTCCTTTGGCCGATACCTGGGTCCAGGCATGGGGTACTTGCCGGGGTAAGAATATACTGTCGCCCGTCGATAGGTGGTAGGTATCTTCACCTACTTTAAACTTATAGGAACCTTCTAACACATAAAAGATTTCGTCCTGGGTATGGTGAATATGTAATGGTGTTCCTTTACCAGGTGATAGGGAGGTTTGTTCAAAAATGGCCAACTCCCCATTGGTGTCGGAGCCCGATACTTTCACATCGAGGATATTGGCATTGACCCCCTTCAGTTGGATGTGTCCGTGTATCCTCCCTTCCCCATTGGAGATTTTGAATCCTTTACCTTCAGTAAAGTCATTTCTTGATACCCGCGAGAAACCCAAAAATGGGGAAGCAAGGGAGGATAAGAAATAGGTGAAAAATAAGCTTCGGTTCATGATGTTGATGAGGTTACCTGTCCCCAATCCATCCATGCTTTCATTCCTTCGGCCATTTGCTCTTTGGTCATATGGGCATTTTGCTTCCAAGTGTCGGCCGGAGCGTGGTATAGTACGATGAATGTTTTCATAATAAGAATCATTTTAGTGATATGAAAAATACAAAATATACCATTGAAAAGAAAGTTTTCTCCCTTTTTTAAAATTTTTAGCGCGTAGCCCTATCCCAGGGGCTATTCCAGCCTTGGTTAATACGGGATGGGTGGGGATTCTGCCAGGGTGAAATCCCCGCAAAATTGGGGGTTAAAACGTGGAAAACACCCTCCATAGCATTGCTTGAGCCGATTTACCTTTACGACTGATTTCAGCGGGACCATTGGGCCCTATTTGTAAAATCCATTCTGTATAAAACCTCACCTTAAATGTCTCAGCACTATGAAAAATGTTGTTTACCTCCTGTTTCTAATGAGTATAATAATGGCTTGTAAAAAGGATAGAAATCCGGTAATCGAAACCATTGACGATCCTAACTCTACAGAGCTGCTTACCGATACGCTTTCCACCAAGCACATCGAGTATTTGGATAGCCTTCAATCGGCAACCGTGCTGTTGGACAGCATGCTATTGCCCAATGGGATGACCATAAAAGAATTTAGGGAATATATGGAAAACAACAAACGAACCAATAACAGAGTACAAGCAGAAAATGGCCCGCAATTGATCAAGAACAAAATTATCATGGATATGTTGTTGAAGGGGTATGAACTGAATACGAGAAGTAGCTTCGTGAAGCCCGACGAATCGACGAGTAGTAATCCTTATCGGCCGGCTCAGCCTAACGGAATTGCTTATGGCTACGGGAATAAAGACTACAGCAAAAGGGTAAATCCGGCGGGTCCATGTTTCGAAGAGGTGTATGGACTGGATTGTTCGGGCTACCTCCAACAACTCGTTTTCAATGCCGGACTTACTGCGTTCCCAAGTGGAACCAGCGATATACAAGGTTCGGAGGCGACGTGGAATGCGATGTTCGAAAAAGATGAAAAATACAAGGACTTAAAGATGAAGGACTTCGGTCACCTAGCTATTAAGGATTTACAAACCGGCGATATCATCGTTTGGAATGGGCATATCGGGATGATAGGAGGCAGTGGTGCGGGGTCATTCGTGTTGAATTCCAATGGATCGGCGGCACTCTCTTGCCTAGACCCTAATTCGGGGGTTCCCGATTATAACTGCATCAGAAAAGAGCAGGAAAAGAATAGGGGCTTAGGGAGAGGTCCCCGAATCGTGCCCATTACCGATGCACAGAGTAATTCTTGGTTTGGGAAAAATTACAGAATACTGAGAATAACCACCCGAATTGAAGGCAATTGGAAGATCCTCGGGCGCTGCACAGGAAGCTCCTATGATGCCATAGATTTTAATATCGTGATTAAGTCTGATTTGAATCAAAATGATACGGACATTAAATATACGGTTTCAAGCCAGGGGCTTGATTATGATGGGACCCCCTATAGCTTATCCATAGAAGGGGTGTATGACTCAGAGAAAAATATACTGAAAGGGGATATGACTTTCACTTTTGCAGATGATACAGAATATCGGAGAGTCGACCGTTTTGAAATCGCCCTTAAGACGGATGACACCGGTTTTCATCAAACCACCAAAGTGGTGAATAATGGTGGATGCGATATTGATTTACGTTTTGTAAATCTGCAAAATGAAAACCTGAGGACCTTTGTCCCATTTAAAAATCAGGTGAAAAGCACCGGCCTGCTTTCCAAATCGATTTAAATTTTTCTTCGACGATACTAATAAATGGTAAGAGCCCAGCTGAAGATTTTGGGTAAAACCATGGGGGCGATGAATGGCTTGGGACCTTCCTCAAGCCATTCATCGCTCATTCTAGGATAGATCGGTAGACCGCTAAATAGAAGTAGTTTACAGCGTTTGGATAGAGATTTTATACTGGTTCATTCGCCGGAGGGCCCACAGATCGGTCAATAATAGAAATAAGCCCATCAAGGCGAAACCTGTGGCAATACCCTTGGAATACGGTGCCGCTAGCACTAACCGAGAAGCGACTCCGGCCAGTAAAACTAGCCCCCACGTTAGTTGAATTTTGGTATGATTGTTCTTTTCGGCAAGCATCCTTTGCTTTTCCCTCTTGAGGGTCTCCCCACTGGCTTTTTGATAGGCCGCTAATAGTTGCTGTTCTAGCTGTGGCCGATTTTTTATGGTAAAACCCCCGTAAAACAATAGGATAAGGGATAGTAGAGCCATAGGTAAGGCCATACCCTGATAAAATAATTGTGGAAGCATCCACAAAATAAAAGACGCAACTGCCATAAAACAACCAAGCAGGACCAGCCATTTGGCATCTTGTATGGTCTGTTGGATCCAATTTCTTACTATCGATCTAAAATTCAAGGGTATGTTATGTTGTTTTCTTTTCTAAACCCCAAAAATACTCAATAAATGTGGGTAGTGGAAAATTGGACCTAACTTTCGGCGACTTATGATGGCGCATTAGTCCCTTACAGGCATAGTGTTGAAACCCTGTTTTTCCCCATAACGACCTGCTATTTTACCTGCGGAAAAGGACCTATCTCGATTGTTTTATTATTTCCGATAGGGGTTGAGAGGGCTTGAGTTGTATTATGAAATAGGGGATGGGCAGCGTAATTGAGGCAATTGGTTCTCGCTACATTAAAGCCGAAATAAATACGTTTCAATACGCCAATTCGTTACTCTGGCATAATAATTTTTCTCCAACTCCGTGGTGGTCTATCGAACGAAGATGGCGACTATAGGAAACTTAAAATCATCGATAAACTAGCTTATGTGGATTAAAAAATCAGGAATCGGTTTCATGTTTATGGCTCTGTCTGTCTTTATAAGCCAGGCTGCCATGGCTCAAGACAAGGAGAATGAAAAAATCAAAGCTTCCATTGAAGTATTGGATAGTTTTGGTGAGATGGAGGAGAATATTCCTTCTCAATTATTGTCCATTTCGCAGGGGATTATCATCGTGCCCAAGATGATCAATGCCGGTCTGATGATCGGTGGAAAACGGGGTAAGGGCATTGCTATGATCAAAAATGAGGATGGTAGCTGGAGTGATCCCATATTTGTTACCATCACTGGCGGTAGCGTAGGAGCTCAAATTGGGGTTCAAGCTACCGATCTTATTCTGGTATTTAAGAATAGCAAAACTTTAAGAGAGATCGGAAAGGGCAGTTTTACTCTAGGGGGTGACCTGTCGGTAGCGGCCGGTCCGGTGGGGCGTAGCTCTTCGGCCCAAACCGACTATAAATTGGAAGCGGAAGTGTATTCTTATTCCCGAAGCAAAGGTTTGTTTGCGGGGATTACGCTAAATGGTGCCGTGCTGGCAGTAGATGCCAAAGCGGATGAAGCATTTTATGGTACTACTTCCGACGCCCATACCATTCTTACATCCTCTAACAGCGACTCCGCATTATTGGTTGATTTGAAAGAAAGACTTCAAGGCCTGAACCAATAAGTGGTGCAGGGACGGGCAAAGGTCGTTTTGGGTGGTAGGGAGTTAACGCTACGACCCAAAACGACAACAGGTATTAATATGGTTACAGCAGCATCGACCCGCCTTGAAGTTTACCCGTCATCACCTAGGGGCTTGAGCCCTTAGGGAGGAGGCCCTAACGATTAGCTCGGTGTCAAGTTTTACGAACTGGTCGGTAGGGCCCGATGCTTCATTCGCCAATAGGGCAAGGATTTTTTTTGCCGCCAATCTCCCTATTTCTTTGGTAGGCTGTGCTACCGTCGTAAGGCCCGGCTCTATATAGGCCGATCTGGGGTCATTACTATATCCTACGACCCCTAGTTCTGCTGGAACCCTGATTCCTTTGGCTCTCGCCGCCAGGATAATTTGAATGGCCGACGGGTCGTTGATGGCAAATATGGCATCAGGAGGCTCGGCCATATCCAAAAAATGTTGTGCATATATTTTGGCCGTTTCATCACTGAGGTCGGTATGCAGGATCAATTCGTTCAGCACGGGCAAGCCGTTCCTGGAGAGGGCGTCGATATATCCTCGTAACCGCTCTTGGCTCAGGGTTAAGTTTCGGGGGCCAGCCATATGTGCAATCCGCCGATATCCTTGGCCTATAAGGTGCTCTACCGCTGCAACTGCTCCTTGGTAGTCGTCGATTACTATTCTTTGTGCCATGATTTCTTCGGCATAGCGATTGAAAAATACCATAGGGATTTCTCTTTTCTCAAAGGCCTTAAAATGCTCGTAATGATTGGTTTCCTTGGTCATCGAAACGATGAGGCCATCGATGCGACTGGCCAATAGGGTGGCGGTATTGGAGATTTCATCAGCGTACGATTCATTGGACTGCATAATAATCATCCTATAGCCGGCTTTGGTGAGTATTTCTTGAGCACCGATGATGACCGTCGGGAAAAATACATGATTGAATTCTGGTACGAGCATGCCGATGATGCGGCTTTGACTCTTGACAAGGTCATAGGCTACCTGGTTGGGTTGGTAGTCCATTTGCTGTGCCATTTGAATAATGGCTTTTTTGGTGTCCTCATTTACGTCGGGATGGTCGTGAAGTGCCCTGGAAACGGTTGAATTGGCCACTCCTAGCGCCCTAGCAATGTCTTTGATGGTGGTAGGGCGGCTCTTCCTGCTCGTCGGCGATGGCTTTAAAGTGCCTCCCAAGGTGAAATGGAAAGAGCAATCCTTACAATAGTATCTTTGCTGTCCTCGTAAAAATCCAGCCTTAAGGATGGCCTCTACGCGATTACATTTTAAACATTTGATCATGGCTTTTGGCTCTCTACAAATTTAAGAGTTCGTGAGTCTCTTTTCGCTTCCGCATATAGGCTAGGGGGCCTAAAAGTAAAGGTTCCATAGCATGGCGATAAATTGGAATATTTCGGGTTGTTTTAAGTCGGAGATATTTAGAGTTGCTCAGGGCTGTTGACCCTAAAATCAATTACGATTCAAGATAGGTAAAATTAAAACCTATCGCAACTCGTACCGCAAACGTTTGTGATAGAAATAGAACTGTCCGTTGACAAAATTTTACATTTTGGCTATCTATTATTCTATTTTCTGGCTATAGCTTCACAGAGATAACTCCTAGGTCGAAGGCCAAAATGATGGGCCTAAGAGGAAGATGTTGGCCCTAATTGGATTTTTTGAATAAAATACCCTGTGGTATTTCATTCAGAAGCTATCCGCCTAGAGGCTGGTTGGTCTATCGAGAAATATGGCCTGTCAAATGGCCAAAAATATATTAATTCATGAGCCCCTTAGACTACCTCGTTATTGTTATTTTTTCGGTGATTATTTTGGTTTCGGGCTTATCGTTCAAAAACAGCGGGACGGACATGAAATCGTACTTTGCCGCGGGAGGTGAGGTGCCATGGCCGATTAGCAGTCTATCCCTGTTTATGAGTTTTTTTTCGGCGGGTACTTTTGTGGTATGGGGCTCTATTGCCTATCAGTTAGGCGTGGTGGCTATTAGCATCCAGCTCACCATGTGTGTGGCGGGCTTGCTGGTAGGCGCCTTTATAGCGGGTCGATGGAAGCGGTCCGGAGCGCTTACGGCGGCGCAGTTTATTAAGGAGAGACTGGGGGCTAAGGCTCAGCAATTTTATACCTACATCATTCTATTCTTGTCGCTGGCATATACAGGAGCCTTCTTATATCCTGTGGCCAAATTGGTGCATGTTTCCACGGATATTTCAATCCATTTATCGATCATCGTTTTAGGCTTGCTAGTGATCGCCTATACGGTAGTAGGAGGGCTTTGGGCGGTTATTATCACCGACGTGCTGCAATTTGTGATACTTACAGCGGCGGTTTTGATTGTAGTTTTTTTGTCATTGAAGGATATTGGGCCCGTCGATGCATTCTTAGCGTCGGCGCCAGAGCATTTTTTTAGTCCAACCGCCGGGGAGTACTCCATGACCTTTATTCTGGGTTTTATGATCTATAATCTGATTTTTATTGGAGGAAACTGGGCCTATGTTCAGCGTTATACATCGGTAAAGGACGAAAAATCGTCCAGAAAGGTGGGGTATTTATTCGGTATGTTGTATCTGGTTAGTCCGTTTATATGGATGTTACCTCCGATGATCTACCGCATTACCAACCCCGGATTAAGTGGGTTAGAGAATGAAGGAGCCTATTTATTGGCCTGTAAGGAAGTGCTTCCAGTGGGGATGCTAGGACTGATGCTGGGCGGTATGATCTTTGCTACGGCGAGCTCGGTCAATACGACCCTCAATATGGCGGCAGCAATACTTACCAACGATGTTTTTAAGCCCATGCGTCCAGGTGCTACAGAGCAGGATTTGATGCGGTTCGCTAAGTTGGCAACCTTATTTTTTGGGCTTGCGACCATCTGTGTGGCGCTGCTCGTTCCGGCTGCGGGAGGTATTGTGGAAGTAGTCCTTACCGTGGGGGCTGTAACGGGCTGTTCCTTATATGGACCTCCTATATGGGCACTTTTTTCGAAACGGCAGTCGGGAAGGTCCATCATGACCATTACGATCCTAAGCTTGGGGGTCAATCTATTTATGAAGTTTGCCTCCCCTGTGTTACTAAGCTTCTCATTCAGTAGGGCTCAGGAGATGCTTTTTGGTGCTTTGGTGCCTTTTATACTATTAGGGGTATATGAGTTTATGCTTTCACGGTCGCTAAAAGAAAGTAGCGATTATGTTCATTACAAGTTCCTGATAGACCAAAGAAAGCAGTTGGATGATAATACCCCCGCTGTTCAGTCCGAGAGTAGTCAAAATCGGTATGGTCTTAATGTGCTGGCCAATACCCTCTTGCTGATCGGCCTGCTGATAGTGGCCATAGGTTGGTACAATTCCGATTCCGTTCTACTGGTTACCCTGGTAGGTGGAGCCATTATCGTTTCGGCCTTGGTGATAAGCCCTCGAATATCCTTAACCAAATCATAAATAGTTAGTCTTGGATCTGGTCCCATGGAGGGGTCGATACCGGGTGCTAGTGAACCCATTATTATGCTAATAGAAGAACCTAAAGCTAAACGAGAGACAAAAAGAATACACCTAACCCACCAACTGGTCGTTACTGGCGGAGGACTGTCAGGGGTATGTACGGCCATTACCGCAGCGCGAGCTGGGGTGAAAGTAGCCTTGGTGCAAGATCGGCCCGTTTTGGGAGGCAATGCTTCCAGCGAGGTAAGGTTATGGGTGTTGGGAGCCACCTCACATATGGGTAATAACAATCGATGGGCTAGGGAAGGGGGCCTTATCGACGAGCTATTATTAGAAAATGCCTATAGAAACCCAGAGGGCAATCCTAATATACTGGATACCATTTTATTAGAAAAAGTATATCTGGAGGAGAATATCACCTTACTGCTCAATACGGCAGTATATGATTTGACCAAGCATGAGGACGGACGTATTGCCACATTAATGGCCTTTTGTAGCCAAAATGCCACCCAATATGAGCTTTCCGCTCCTTTGTTTTGCGATGCCTCAGGCGATGGTATTGTCGGTTTTATGGCCGGAGCAGCATTTAGGATGGGGGCAGAAGCGATGGAAGAATTTGGTGAGAAGTTTGCCCCGTCCCAGGAATACGGTGAACTGCTGGGGCATTCTCTTTATTTCTACTCGAAAGACACCGGGGCTCCGGTGCGCTATGTAGCACCAGCCTATGCCTTATCGGACATCAGCAAGATTCCCCGTTTCAGGAGTTTTAAGTCTAGCGATTTTGGCTGTAGGCTGTGGTGGGTAGAATACGGTGGACGCCTGGATACCGTGCACGACACCGAAACCATTAAATGGGAGCTATGGAAGGTGATTTATGGCGTTTGGAACCATATTAAAAATTCAGGGGAATTTCCCGAAGCCGAGAACTTAACGCTAGAATGGGTGGGGACTATTCCCGGTAAAAGGGAAAGCCGGAGGTTTGAAGGCGACTATATGCTGAAGCAACAAGACCTGATCGAACAAAAAACATTTGACGATGCGGTGGCTTTTGGTGGGTGGAGCATCGATCTGCATCCGGCCGATGGCGTTTTTAGTGAAAAACCTGGCTGTAACCAGTGGCATTCTAAAGGGATTTATGGCATTCCTTATCGGTGCCTTTATAGTCGCAACGTCGACAATCTTTTTGTGGCGGGGCGTATTATCAGTGCCAGCCATGTGGCCTTTGGCTCAAGCCGAGTGATGGCCACAGCTGCCCATGGGGGGCAGGCCATTGGTCTAGCCGCCGCACTAGGACTGAAGTACAATATGCTACCTCGTGAAATAGGTAAAAATCATATACATGAATTGCAGCAGGATCTTCTGAAAACGGGACAATACATTCCGCATCTAAAGGTTGAAGATCCAACAGATCTTGCGCAACAGGCCAGTACTTTGACGGCGTCGTCGACTTTGGTGCTCCAGGAGTTGCCCCATAACGGTGCTTGGGAGCCTTTGCATTTTTCGGCGGCTCAAATGCTCCCCTTGGCTAAGCGTCAGATGCCTGCTATTACTTTTAAAGTGCGGGTTCAGGAGCCTACGGTGCTAGAGCTTCAGTTAAGAAAAAGCAGCAAGCCTTTCAACCATACGCCAGATGTTACCCTAGAGGTGCGCACCCTAGAGGTGGTACCAGGGCAGGACAGCTACCAGGTCGACTTTGACTACTTTTTCGAGGAGCCCTGCTATGCTTTTGTATGTTTTATGAAAAATGAAAGGGTGAGTTTGGCCTATAGCAACAAGAGAATAACGGGGATCTTGTCGGTATTTAATACCACCAATCCTGCTGTATCCAATTATGGCAAACAAGAGCCCGTCGAGGATGTAGGAGTAGAGGCATTCGAATTTTGGTGTCCTCTTCGAAGGCCCGAAGGCAAAAATATTGCCCTCCAACTCGACCCTCCTTTAGAAGTATTTTCGGTGGAGAACCTCACCAATGGAATACAGCGTCCGGTATCTAGTACCAATGCCTGGGTAGGAGCCTATGACGAAGGCGTGTCGCAGATTGTCCTTGCCTGGGAGGAGTCCCAGACCGTTGGGCGGGTGGAGCTTTTTCTGGATGGTGATTATGATCATCCTTTGGAAACGGTACTCATGAAAAATCCAGAGACCCGAATGCCTTTCTGTGCCGACAACATCACCCTGTTAAATGAAAAAGATCAGGTGCTGGCTATAATTACTGACAATTATTTGAGTAGGAGAACCGTAGAATTTGATAGCCCACAAAGGCTGCACGAGTTGAAAATAGTAGTAGAGAATACGGCAGAGGATGTTCCCAATGCATTATTTGAAGTCCGTTGCTACTAATTGATTTTCTATGAACTACAACAGTATTTTTAGGCTTTGTTGGCTTTAGTGTTGTCGTCGGGACCGCCGTGGGGGTAGCTCTAGGATCGAGTTTGGAAATTTCGGATTGTGATTTTGTAAAAATTTTTAATACAACCTTTGATTAACGCAGTACTATTTTAATGAAATAACCATGAAAAAATTAACCTTATTATTTTTGCTGAGCATTTGCGGAGCTTATGCTCAAAAGCCGACTACCGTGATGGTGGAAGCTGAAAGTTTCAAAAACAAAGGAGGCTGGGTAGTAGACCAACAGTTTATGGATGTGATGGGGTCCTCGTTTTTGATGGCCCATGGAATGGGTAAGCCGGTAGCAGATGCCAGCACAACGGTAAGTTTTCCCAGCAAAGGAAAGTACAAAGTATATGTGCGTACCCGTAACTGGTCGTCCCAATGGTCGAAGAAGGAGGCAGCAGGGCAGTTTCTGCTATCGGTCGATGGTAAAACCCTCCCCAAAACATTTGGAAAAGACCATGCCGAATGGGCCTGGTCGGAAGGCGGAACGGTGAAGATTTCGAAAAAGGAGGTAATCCTATCTCTTAAAGACCTTACGGGTTTCAATGGCCGTGTCGACGCTATCATTTTCACTAACGATCCAGCCTTTAAGCCTACCAATGACGTAAAAGCGCTAAGTGACTTTAGGAATGATTACTTCGGTTTTGACCGTAATCCCAAACTTGCCGGAGACTTCGACTTTGTGGTAGTGGGGGGAGGAATGGCCGGCACCTGTGCGGCTATTGCTGCTGCGCGTAATGGGGTTAAAGTGGCTTTAATCCAAAACCGACCCGTACTTGGAGGTAATAATAGTTCGGAGGTTCGGGTACACCTTGGGGGGCGCATTAACCTAGAGCCCTATCCTGCATTGGGGAACTTGGTCAATGAAATTGGGCCCAAAGAAGGAGGGAATGCCCAGCCTAAGGATTACTATGAGGATGATAAAAAAATGAATGCCGTTCTCAATGAACCTAATATCTCTTTATTCTTAAATCATCATGCCAATTCGGTAGAGACCAATAATGGTACCATCGAAAGTGTTACTGCGACGAATATAGAAACGGGTGAAAGGGTGATTTTTAAAGGGGCTCTCTTCGCCGATTGTACTGGCGATGGTACCATCGGGATCCTAGCAGGGGCAGAGTATATGATAGGTCGGGAAAGCCAATCGGTGTATGGCGAACCTACAGCACCAGAGGTAGCCGATAACCTAACCATGGGAGCCTCCGTACAGTGGTTCTCCGAGACCAAGGACACTCCGGCAACTTTTCCAGATATTCAATGGGCGCTACCTTGGGACGAAGAAAAATCGGAAGAGATTACCAAGGGTGATTGGGAATGGGAGACTGGTATGGGCTTGGATATGAAACTGGATTTCGAACAAATTCGTGATTATGGTATGCTGGCCGTTTATTCTAACTGGAATTACTTGAAGAACCATTCGAAAAATAAGGAAAAGTTTGCCAAGGAAAGTCTACGTTGGGTGGCATTTATAGCCGGTAAGAGAGAGTCGGTAAGGCTGAAGGGTGATTATGTATTAATAGAGCAGGACTTAACGATCCCACGGGTGTATCCCGATGGTACCGCCCCTACATCGTGGACGATCGATTTGCATTATCCAGACCCTGAAAACTCCAAACTTTTCCCTGGAGCGGCGTTTAAGTCTATTGCCAAGCACACCAAGATTTATCCCTATCCTATTCCTTTCCGTTGCCTTTACTCCAAGAATATTAACAATCTCATGATGGCTGGTCGCGACATCAGCGTGTCGCATGTGGCCTTGGGAACGGTAAGAGTCATGCGTACCACCGGAATGATGGGCGAAGTAGTGGGTATGGCGGCTTCGGTTTGTAAAAAGGAAAATACTACACCGAGAGGGCTTTATCAGAAACATTTCGATCAGCTAGAAGCCTTGATGTTGAAAGGGGTAGGCGACCCCACTTTGCCTTATATCCAAGGGTATAATAATGGTGGAACCTTAATGGAAATCAAAAAGAAATGAGGTGGTTGCTTGCACAAATACTACTCCTGTTGACCTTGGGCTCCTTCCAGATGAGAGATCATCTGGAGGAGCCCTCCTTTAGCATAAAATTGGAGGATGGGGGTCGTTTTGATGTATATGCCTTAAAAGATGGAAATGGCTTATTGGATGGTTATAGGGCTCATATCAAAGCTCCCGTATGCGAAGACCGGCTTTGTTATGATGTTAATGTGATTTTTTATTGGAACCTTAATGGCGAATTTCTACGCTACGAGGTATTGCCCCATGACCCTCTTACCAAAATGGATCATGAACCATTTTTGCCCGAGGATTATAAGAAATTACAAAGCATCCTGACCAGTCAGGACCTGAGCTTCGTGAATATACCGAAGGACGAATTGGTGACAAAATCGGATAGCTCGGAGGTGGATGGTTACACGGGCGCTACCAAGTTGACCGTAAAGAAGGAAGTGATTGAAGGGGCCTTGTACACCTGTTATACCCTTTGGCATATTGCAAATGGTACGGTGGTTGAGTCTATAAAGAGTCATACCAAAAATGCGTTTAGTAAGGAGTTGATTAGGAAAATCATAGCTCAAGACAATCAGACGGCACATTATTTTCTGATCAATAACCTCAATTCGAGTCAGTTTGCCGAAAATTTGCCCGAAATACTCGGTCTGATGACCAGTAGTAAGGGGTATTTTAGTAAGAATACCATAGAGAAGATCCCTAAAACACTTTTCAGTACCGAACCGTTACAGGACTTTATTGTAGCTAACTATCAGGAGCTCGACTATTACACCCAGCTGGCTATTCTTAAGAAGCTCGATAATCAACGACAAAGCGGTAGCCTTAAGCAGTTTTTTATTGGACATATAGATCCGAAAAATAGTTTTCAAAATCAAAAGCTTATCGGTCTTGTACTACAAAACATTGGTCCAGAGGAGTTTGGTCTTTTGGTGGGCCAGTTGCAAGCCACAGGCGTGGGTGTTTCCGAAGAAAACTTCCAAGCCTTACAGCAGGTCAATGAGCAGTTAAAGTTAAATATATCGATGATTCAGAAGCTGTAAATGATGAAATTGATCAAAACCATCTGTGGAATGCTGATACTGGCCTTGGTTGGTTCCGTGGATATCAGTTTGGCCCAATCCCAGCAGAAGGGCTATGCTTTAAAGCTGGGCAAGGTGCCTATGTCGGCCAAGTTTGTCAATGACACCATGAGTATTTGGGGCGCCTCTCTGATCAAAGGCGGCGATGGCCTATATCACCTCTATTATTCTCAGTGGAAAAAGAGTTTGGGGTGGGCATGGGTGACCGACTCCGAAATAGCGCATGCCGTATCCAAAAGTCCTTTCGGTCCATTTACATTTCAAGATGTGTTCCTACCTAAGCGTGGGGACGAGTATTGGGATGGCCTTTGTACCCATAACCCGACCATTCACCGATTTGGTGGTAAATACTATTTGTACTATATGGGCAATACTGGCGATGGAGTGGTGACTGGTACTCCAGGTAAGGAAGCTCTGAACTGGACGCATAGAAACAACCAGCGTATTGGCGTTGCGGTTGCCGATAATCCCAATGGTCCATGGGAAAGGTATGATCAACCGCTTATCGATAACAGTTCGGATAGTCTCGCCATCGATGCTTTAATGACATCAAATCCCTCCATGACGCAAAGACCGGATGGTACGTATTTGTTTATTTATAAGGGGGTTGGTATGCATTACCCCCTGCCTGGGGGAGGACCGGTACTCCATTGTGTGGCTACTTCCGATAGTCCTGTAGGCCCAATAAAAAAATACGATGTGCCCATCTTCGAAGTAAAAGGAGAGCGGTTTCCGGCTGAGGATCCCTATATCTGGTATGAAGAGAATAGGTATAGGGCTATTGTTAAGAAAATTAGCAATGCAAAGGACCCTGTTACTGGTAAGATGATTCGAGGTTTTTCATTGGTTTTATATGAGTCGGCCGATGGTTTCGACAGGAAGCTAGCGGAGGATTACCTAATTTCGGATCGGACCATTACCTGGGAAAATGGCCATTCGGAGCGGTTGGTGCACCTAGAACGCCCGCAAGTGTTCTTTGAAGATGGCCGTCCTACTGTATTGCTCTGCGCAGCCGACTTTCTAGACGCCAACGGCGTGCGACAGTCCTTTAATCTTCAAATTCCTTTGATTCGTAAGTAAAATCTTCAAATTTATAACGGTTAGGAATTACAAGCTAGTCACGATTCAAACGGCCTGGTTTGCTTCATTTTAATTCATGAAAAAGATGAAAAAACAATTTAAACCTACATGGGCTTGGATGGGCCTTTTATTGATTTGTGGAGCTAGCTCTTGCTCCCAAAAGGCTAGCCCCAAGCTTACAAGCCAGGCGGCCGATGCTTCTGTGGCTAAGGTCTTTCCGCATAAGATGCCTACCGAGAAGCCCGACTTTCCGATGAGTGCGGCCATGGAACGCATGTTCGACTACCCTGCTCCTAGGGTCCACGATAATGAACTTTTTAGTCAGTTTAAATACACCCGACTAGAGGGGTTTGATTACCATGGAGGCGATGGGACCGTATCGAGGCGCGATCCTTCCCGTCCGATATTGGTGAACGGGACCTATTACATTTGGTACACCAAAAGAGATACCAAGGTGCCTCCTATAGGCTGGGATAAGGCTGCCGAAGTGACCGACGAGATCCCATCGACCGATTGGGACCTTTGCGATATTTGGTATGCCACCAGTAAGGACGGTATTACCTGGGCCGAGCAAGGCGTAGCCGTTGCTAGGCCACCAAAGCCTAGCCCGGGGTGGCGCTCGGTATGTACCCCCGACATACTGGTATGGAAAGGAAAGTACTATTTATACTATCAAGCTTTCAATGAGCCCAGTGGGCTAAAAGGAGATTGGTGCCCAGTGTCTGTGTCCTATGCCGACTCCCCCAATGGTCCCTGGACCCATGGAGGCGACGAGGTAATTCCCTTTGGCAAAAAAGGGGAGTGGGATCAGGATGCTACCCACGATCCATTTCCTATCGTATACAAAGGGAAAATTTATCTGTATTATAAAGCGGCCTATAACAAATGGCCCGACGATCGCAAGCATTATGCTGTAGCCCATGGCTTGGTTACGGCCACCGATCCACTAGGGCCATTCACTAAGCACCCCCTCAATCCAGTGCTTAATTCGGGCCATGAAACCACCTATTTCCCCTTCAAAGGAGGTGTTGCTGCGTTAGCCATTAAAGATGGGAACGAAAGGGAAACCATTCAATACTCCGAGGACGGTGTCAACTTTCATATTGCATCGGTGGTGTCCTTGACTCCCACCGCTGCTGCGCCTTATGCCGCCGATATGTTTACCAACACCTCCGACGGGCGCGGTATTACCTGGGGGCTATGTCACTTTGTGAATGCTGGTGCCCCTAAAAAGGGGTATTCTATTATTGCTCGCTTCGACTGTGACCTAAGTTTGGACAATAACGATCCCCGATTCAAAGATACTGGCGTATGGCATAAACCCGAAGTGTATTTCCAACAAGGAATCAACCACGATCACGCTCCCGAAAAGCGCTAGTGGGCCATGCTTAGAGCCGGTAATGCTAGAATTGTTTAATAAGATACTGATATGATACCATTTAGTGTTTCTTAATAAATTTAAGTTTGTGTGTGGTTATTGCTGGAAGTAGATATCAGATGGGTCTCCGTGGCCCAGCTGATACCTTCCTAATGATGATTGTCGACGTAAGGCCATAGAACTTAGAACTTAAGAAAGTATCAGATGAATGAAACATTTTAGCCCTAAGTCGTTTTACCTATTGATGCTGGTCATTTTTGTGTTCCACAAGAATGGGTTCAGTCAGATTGCCCTATTAGGCGATAATGCTCCATTCGCTAATAAACTTGATGGTGATTTTAATGCCGTCTGGGCGAGTTGGAGAGCCGCTAAGCAGTCACCCTATTGGACCACCAGGGTAGTTAAAGGCAACGAACCCATGGGAGTCCATGAAGGAGCCTTGTTTAGTATGAATGAGCTGGGAGTTGCCGAGTCTATGAGGCTAAGCGGTACTGCCGATTATCCTGAGCCTAGGGTAGGGGATGTTTGGAATTGGAGTTTTGGTGCCGACTTGGAGTATATCAGTAAGGGGACGATTTCACTCAGTTTGGTTTTTGCTGATCATGAGCAACTCTTGGCAGAGAAAGTTGCCCTTCATGGTTCCGATAAAGTCATAGAACATTTTTCGGGAACTTATACCCTCACTGCCCAGGACGTAAAAATGGGCTTTCCCTTTGTTAGAGCTACTTTCTATTCGGGGGAGGGTATCAAAGTTTTTTTAGATTATGTCAACATCAATGTTGCTACTCCTGAATTGCCCGCTCCGGTGCTAAGGGGGGAGGCCAGCAAGGAGGGGGTTCTGCTCCAATGGGAGGATAACCTGGCCGCTACAGCAACAAGCTATGCCATTTACAGGTCTACCTCGGAGAGGGAGGGTTATCAAAAAATTGGAGCTTGCGCGGCTCAGTCGTTTCTTGATACTACCATTGTGAATGGTATCAATTACACCTATGTGCTTACCAAGTCGGCAAGGGAATCCTCGAGGTCCAATAAGGTCAACATTCGGAGACTCGACCGGGATGCGCCTGCCCCTCCGCAGGATTTGGCGGTACAGGTCTACGATACTGAAATAAAACTGATGTGGTCGAAGTCTGTCGACAAGGATGTCTCTCATTATGCGGTGTACCGAACCGATGCCCGAGGTGGTAATGCCGTTGAGATAGCTCATCATTTGAAGCATAATTCCTATTTGGATTTTACTCCGGAAAAAGGTGTTGAGAACATATACACGGTATATGCTTATGACTATAGCGGAAATAAAAGTGCGGCTTCACCGTCGATTAAGTCCAAGGTGAAGGCGGTGTTTGGGGCTTCCTTTAGTGACCTTATATTGCCAATGCCCATTCATAAAGGGCTGCGTTCCGATGTATGGGGTGCTCCTGGCGTAGTACCGAGGGACCCCGACAATGGCATTGAGGACAAGGATTGGTCCTATTGGGGAGGGCGACCCGTTGAAGATCCCGATGGTCAGTACCATATGTTGGTGACTAGGTGGCCAGCTAATGCTACCAAGGGGCATTGGGAGTGGCCCAATTCGACTGTGGCGCACGCCGTAGCAAAAAAGCCCACCGGGCCCTACCTAGTCAAGGATACGTTGGCCTATGAAGCCCACCAGGGCTATGGCCACAATCCAGATATTATACTGCTCAATGATGGGACTTTTATGCTTTATTCTTTAATAAATTGGGAGCCCACTTTATTTACTTCAAAAAGCATGAATGGGCCGTGGAGTCGCCTTGGAGTGATCACCATCGATACCCTCAATCTTAGGGATAACCCCAGTTTATTTTATCGGTACCAGAGAAATTTGTCGGGGGTGCATCTCGACGATGGAAGGTTCCTCTTTGTCACCAAGGCGGGGGCGATGATGATTAGCCAAGGGGTCGATCCTTTGGGGCCTTATCGTGTGCTTACCAAGGCGCTGGAAGGGAGTTGGGTCATTCCAGAAAAATATAGAAACTCTAATTATGAAGATCCAGTAATATGGAAAGATGATGTTCAATTTCATATGATTATCAATGCCTTTTTGGATTATAGGGCCATCTATCTCCGCTCACCCGATGGAATCCATTGGAAGTTCAACCCTGGCACTGCCTATACCCCCAATAATACCCGCTATCAGGATGGCACCCAAACGCATTGGTATAAGCTAGAGCGTCCTCACGTGTTACAGGATGGATTGGGCAGAGCCACGCATTTATCCTTAGCGGTCATAGACGTACCCAAGGCCGACGATTTGGCAAGGGATAACCATAGCTCGAAAAATATCGTAATCCCGCTGACCGTACCCAAGCAGATTAGGCTTCTTACTAAGGAACCTATCAATAAAAAGATCAACATAAAACTGCTGATTAAATCTGAAAAGGGATTTGATGCCCAGAATGATATAGACTTAAACAGCTTACGTTTTGGAGCATCTGAAGAGGTAGATTTTGGTAATGGAATGGTGATGGTTAAGGCTAAAAAACGGGGAAAAGATTTGTTAGTTGTTTTTGGTAAAGAGGGCCATGGGCTTACTGAAAAGGATTTTACCGGCAAACTTTTAGGGTTTACAAAAGAACATCAATTGATATTGCGATATGTAAAACTTATGAGTAATCTAAAATATGAGGAGTAAATATTATATTATCAAAATGGCCTTTGCTTTAAGCCTATTCCTGGCCGTTCATTCCCTGCTCTATGGGCAGCAAAGTGTAAGCAGGAGGCCAAATGTGATACTGATTCTGACCGACGACCAAGGCATTGGTGACTTAGGTTGTCATGGAAATCCATGGTTAAAGACGCCTAACATCGATTCTTTTTATGAGCATGCAGTTCGGTTTACTAATTTTCATGTGAGTCCGATGTGTACCCCAACCCGTGGGGCCTTAATGACCGGCCGATACCCCATCCATAATGGAGCTTGGGCTACCTATAAAGGCAGGGATGCTTTGTCGGAACGGGCTTATACCATGGCCGATTTATTCCAGAGAAATGGTTACGCAACCGGGTTGTTTGGAAAATGGCATCTGGGAGATAATTACCCTGTGAGGCCTACGGATTCTGGATTTGATGTCGCCCTACACCATCTGGCAGGCGGTGTAGGGGAACTGTCGGACTATTGGGGGAATAATTACTTCGATGACGTATATTTTATGAATAATAAGCCGGTACAATTTAAAGGGTACTGCACCGATGTCTGGTTCGATCAGGCTATGAGATTTATGAAATCAAAGAAGGATGCCCCATTTTTCGTTTATTTGCCTACCAACGCCCCGCACACTCCTTTGTACGTCGATCAGAAATATGCGAAGCCTTATCAAGCGCTAGAAAAGGAGCATAAAATTGTGAGTGCCGATTATTATGGAATGTTAGCTAATCTTGACGAAAATTTTGGAAAATTAGAGGCCTTCTTAAAGGAAAATAACTTAGCTGATAATACTATTCTTATTTTTATGACAGATAATGGTACGGCCAATGGGATAAGTCAGGATGGTACAGTAGGATATAATATGGGTTTGCGAGGCCGAAAGGGGGACCAGATCGATGGAGGCCATAGAGTCCCGTTTTTTATACAATGGATAGAAGGGAATATCCATGGCGGCTGGGACATAGAGCAAGCGGCGGCTCATGTAGACTTGCTGCCTACCCTCGCTAATTTGTGCCAGATCGATCTTCCTAGTGATTTATTATTGGATGGTGTGAACCTATCGGCACTGATGCAACACAAGGGGGCTAGGATCGAGGAGAGAAATCTATTTATCCATTATCGACAGGATTGGCGACCTCCCACGGACATAGACAATACTTGTGTGATCATGAACCAGTGGCGATTAGTCAATGGCAACGAACTCTATGACCTGTCGAAGGACAGAATGCAATTGGAAAATGTAGCTGCCAAGTATCCTGAATTGGCCCAAAGGATGAGGGACGAGAATGCGGGTTTTGTTAGATCCGCCAAAACTACTACCGAATATACAGAGTTTCCAGTGGCTGTATTAGGTAACCCAAGCCAAACTGAAATCAAACTTACTATCCAACATGCCATCGGGGAAAATCCGGGCTTTTGGAAGAGCGAGCAAGTGGCAGAAGGATTAAAATGTGGCAATAATACCCATGCTATTAAAGTGGAGAAAGAAGGGATGTACCGCATTGCTTGCAGGAGATGGCCCAAGGAATGCTCAGGGCCAATATTAGGAATTCCCTCCAAAAATCCTAAAAATTGGTTCTCCTATAAGGCTATTACCCCCGACAAGGTCAGGATTCAAGTGGCCAATCAGATGTTGGAAAAAAACATTGGCCCCACTGATGAAGAGATAGCTTTTGAGGTATACCTCGAAAAAGGGAAAACTTTTTTAGTAAGCGATTTTATTGAAGGTAAAAATAGATATGGCGTGTATTATACATATATCACAACACTGCCTGAGAAGCCTTAGACGGCCATTTCCATTCCGTTTGTCATGGTCCCATTTGGTTATTCTCGAGGTATCGGTGCTTTAATAGGCGCCAATACCTCAAGGTTTTTCTCAATGCGATACCGCTTTGAGCCCTATGATAGAGCCGATCAGGGTGATGATAAAGAATATACGCCAAAAACTGGCGGGGTCTTTAAATACGAAAATCCCCATTAATACGGTTCCTACTGCACCTATGCCGGTCCACACCGCATAGGCCGTGCCAATGGGCAGTGATTGTGTGGCCCTGATCAGCAAGGCCATACTAATAGACAGTGATAATAAAAAGCCAATATACCACCTGGTGGCCTCTGTGCCAGTGGTTTCCTTAGCCTTTCCCAAACAAGAGGCGAAGGCTACTTCAAAAAGTCCGGCGATAATTAAGATAATCCAATTCATGCTGTTAATATTTAATGGGGCAAGATCGAGAAGATTTTCTAGATATACTCGGAAATGAAGCGGGAAATTGGACTATTTTCACTACTGTCTTCTGTGTTTTTTTCAAAGACATTCAGGGATAGCCAGTTGGTACGTCCTGCCTAAAGAAAAACTCCCCGGCGCATATGCACACGGGGAGTCTTAAATGCTCAAATTCCAGGAAAAGAAAGTTAATTGACAGGGGTCAGCTTACCATCCTGGATTTTGAACAAGGTTAGGGTTTAGGTTTATTTGTGTTGTGGAAATGGGTTGAAGGTAATTTTTAATGGCAAATCGGCGGTTGGAGGCCAGTTCCGAAATGATGGCACCCGGCTTGGTGGTTGCTATACCTGGGTAGGTTGAAACTGTGATTTCCGACTGCAGAATATTGGCCTCCCCATAAGACGCTTTATTCAGAATAGGGTTGCCTGTATTGGGGTTAATGGCCGTAGAGTACTCCGTTTCTTCCCCATTATATTTGATATAAATACCACAAATCGGCTGTCCTGCCATTTCATCTTGTGCGATTCCCCACCGGCATAAATCTGTGATGCGCTGTCCTTCGCCATGTAATTCTATGGCTCTTTCTCTCCGTATTTCTCCTAATAAGGTTAGGTCACTATATGGGGCGATCAGGGCATGGGTGAGGGGAGCTACTCCGGCCCGATCTCTAACCACGTTGATAGAGTAATTGAGGTCGGCATCCGAAATCTCTCCGTTACCTAGCTCTGCAGTGGCTTCCGCATAGATCAAATAAATTTCGGCCATTCGGATATGGAGGTAGTCGGCTGACTCTTGGTTGGTAACCCGGTCGTTGCTTTCCGTCCCAAATTTGCGGCTATTGTATCCCCACGATCCATTCAGATTAGGGATATATTGGTAGGTAGTAGAGGCTAAGGTAGTGATATCGATGGCGTAGTTAGAGCCGGCATTGTTAGAGCCCCATCCCCAGTACCAGTCCATAGGCTTCTGTATGGTGGAGGTAAGCCGGTAGTCGCGATTCTCGTATTCGGAGGTCATGGTCTTATATCCTTGGAATAGGGGAGAGTGCTGAACTGGCAAGCCGTCGGTACACAGGGCCATGTCCATATATTTACGACTTGGCTTAGCGGGTTTGGAGTGGGTGAGGTTGGTGCCTCCCCGTCGCAAATTAAAGTCGTATACACTCCTAAATATAGCTTCATGATTAGACGCCTTGGTCAACCCATTGGGGTTGGAGCCGGCATCTTCCAAATTGAAGAGATAGTAATAGCTCGTATGGGCATACATTTCTGGGTTAGCCACTCCACCAGCCGTAACCGACTCCATTCCTTTCCAGAGCGAGAACTGCCCCCCGTCGATGAGCTCTTTGGAGAGGGTCTTGGCTATGGTCAGGTATTCTTTGTATTTGTTGGCATCGTAGCCCGCCGAACCGGCTCCAGCGCTGGTGCCATCTCCATCGGTGGCTGTCTTTACATATTTTTCCCAGGTACCTTCATATAGGGCTATGCGGGCCTTTAAGGCTTTGGCGGCTTCAACAGTCACATGGCCATCGTTAGCGGTGCTCGCCTTAGTGACGGCCCCTTTGGTAAGGTTTTCGATAGCCGCATCCAGATCCTTCATGATTTGGGCCATTACCTGATAGCGCGACGCCCTGGGGCCAAATACAATTTCAGAACTTGGGTCGGTCACTTCTGTGGCAATGGGTACTCCACCAAAGCGTTTTAGCAGGAAGAAATGATGCCAAGCCCTGAAAAAGTAGGCCTGACCGGTGTAACCGGCTATTTCGTCCTTATTGGGATAAGCGTCGGTTTTGGAAAGGAAAACGTTGACCGTCCGCAACCATGCATAGGCTTTGTCCCAGTATTCGTCGGTCGTGGTGGCGGTATTGGTGCCGCTACCGTCGGCGGTGGGTGCCGAGCTCATGTCCGATCCATTATCGAAATTGATGGCATAGGTGGTATTACCGTTCCACGCATATACATTGGTATGCAGGTTGTCGGCGCCAGCCTTTATTTCCGCTACAGTCTTGAAATACGCCGCTTCGGTGACGGAAGCCTGCGGGTTTTGGTCGAGTATATCCGTACAGCTCGTTGCGGAAGCTAGCAACATGATGGCGGCAACAATATTTTTATTTATGATTTTCATATTCGTTATTTCTAATGGTTAATTAAAATCCTAGATCGATGCCGAATGAAACGGTACGGGAATACACATCGACCTTTCCTTGTCCCGAAGCGGCCTGACTCTCGGGGTCAAAACCATCTTTTACGTTATGAAACTCGAATAAATTGTCGCCCGATACCCATAGTCTTAGTCGGTCCAAGCCTAGTTTCTTGATGATCGGACTTGGTAGGGTGTAGCCTAGGATCATCGATTTGCATCGCATATAGGAGATGTTCTGCACGTTATAGTCATTCACTTTGGTATAGTTCCAGTCATTTCTACTGCCGTTTCTGGTCAGTACAGGGAAGGGAGCGTCGGTATGATCGGGGCTCCAGGTCTGTCCTAAGAATATCCGATTTTGGTTGGTCCAGCTCCAGCGGAAAGGTGCCGACATTTTATCGGTTCGTACCAGGTATTGCTGGCCTACTCCTTGGAAAAAACTCGTGAAATCGAAACCCTTGTAGGACAATCCTAGGTTAATTCCGAAGGTGTAGTGCGGATTAGCATCCCCATAATAGTCGAGGTCGTCGGTGGTAATGGCTCCATCCTTATTCATGTCGACCTTGGCTGCGCTACCGGGAGTCAGTCGATTGGTAGTGCCATTGACCGGAATAAAGGATCCGCTGCCGCTATGGGCATTATAATAATTGGTTACTTCTTCTTCGCTTTGAAGGAATCCATTGGTGCGGTATACATAGATAGAGTTGAGAGGCTTTCCCTCCACTACGCTATTGGTTCCGGCATTGATAGCCACTGATCCATTGTACTTAGTAACTTCGGTTTTTGCATCCGATAAGGTTACTCCTACGTTATACCGCAAGTCCTTACCGATCCTATCCTGCCAGGCAAGCATGGTCTCGAATCCCTTGGCCACGAAATGACCATCGTTGGTAAAGGGCGAGCCCGTTCCCAATGTCGATGGGTAAACCAGCTTGACTAGCATACCCTTATTTTTACGGATAAAGTAATCGAAGGACCCGCTTAACCGATTTTGCAATAGGGTAAAGTCTACCGCAAGGTTGGTAGAGGCTACTCGTTCCCATGACCTGTCACGTACCGATAGGCCACTCACCCAGGCTGTTTGCGTTTGGGTGGGGGTGGTGCCAAATATGGTGGTACCAGTGCCAATTCCCGAAACGTAGTCATAATTGCCAATACCCGACAGGGACCCAAGTTCACCATATGATGCGCGCAGCTTCAGGTTATCGATTAGCCGCTGATTTTGCATGAATTTGAACTGGGTAAGCCTCAAACCCGCCTCGGCGCCTACGAAATCGGCCCAACGGTTTTCTGGAGCGAGCTTAGAGGACCCATCACGACGGTACTGTACTTGTAATAGGAGGGTCTCTTTAAAGTCATAATTTAACCTACTCAAATAAGATACCAGTGCCCAGGCGTTGGAATTGCCCGAATTGTCGTCGTAGGTGGCATCCCCGGTATTGATGGCGTCTAGGTCGTTGGAGGCCATATAGCTCCTTTTGGCATAGAGGTCGTCTCCTTGTTCCATTTCACTCGTTATACCAGCCAAAAAGGATAAGTTATGTCCACTTAAAGATTTGTTATAATTCAAAAAGCCTCCGTAGCTGTTATACAGGTTCCTGGTGTTGGTATTCGTTACGTAAAGGTCGTTGGGCTTAGTTTGGAAAAAGATATTATCTGGTTTGCCAAGTTCTCCTTCCCAGTCGTACATCGTTACCTGGTTACCGCGTTCTATTTCTATTCCATTGCGCTCCTTAATATTGGCATTGGCGGTAAGGGAAAGTCCTGCCAAGGGGCGTATAAATCCCATATCGATGGTGGCCTTTCCCGCCAATCGGAAAAATGTTTCGGTATTGTTAATCCTACCGCCTTCTATAAGCTTAGCCAACAGGTTGTTAGAGCCAAAGGCGTCATAAAAGTTGCCAGCTGGGTTGTAGAGCGGGAAGATAAACATGTCCTGAATTCCTTCTCCGACTCCCCGCGTGGGGGTGCTAATTAATCTTTTGTCATATGATAGATTGGCCTCTGTTTTGATCCATTTATTGACGGAGTAGTCGAGGTTGGTTCTGAAGTTGTATTTCTTAGTGCCGTCGTATACCACATCGACCAAGGAACGGTCATTGGCGAAGCCTAGAGAGGTGAAAGTTCTGATTTTGTCAGTACCTCCAGAGAAGCTTACGTTATGGTTCTGCCCCCAGGTGTTGCCATAAACGGCATCAAACTGATTGGCGGTAGGGTCTAACCTTAGCTTGCCATCGCTTCTCCAAAAGGCTTCATTATTGGCCAAGCGCTGATATTCTTCTCCTGTAAAGAGCCACCAGTTGTTTTCTGATCCTGAGGCTACTGCATCATTGGTGTTGGCAATGATATTCATCTGCGCCCACTCTTGGCCTGATGCTACAGGGAATCTTTTTCCAATGTAATTGAGGTGTGCGCTGCCTGTGTATTTTACCTTCACCTTGCCTGTTTCCCCTCTTTTGGTGGTCACGAGTATAACTCCACCGGCCGCTCGAGTACCATAAATGGAGGCCGCAGCATCCTTCAATACCGAGATGCTTTCAATATCGTTGGGGTTGATTTGCGATAGCTCCCATTGATAAGAGGCGATTCCGTCGATGACGATCATAGGGCTTACTGCGTTCACCGATATGCCCCCCCGAAGTGAAATGCTCGTGCCTTCGTTGCCAGGTCTTGACGAACTACGGGTGATGGTGAGGCCTGGTACCTGGCCTTGAAGGGCCGCGGCAGCATTGGTAGTGGCTCGGCCTTGCAGCGCTTCATCTCCACTTACCTGAAATACAGCTCCAGAAAGTGTCGATTTCTTTTGTGTCCCATATCCTACAACCACCACCTCTTCCAGTGACTTAGTATCTACTTTTAGGGAAACATTGACCGTCCCTGACTTGGTAACGCTAACCTCCGATGGTAAAAATCCTACATACGAAAAGACTAAAACGGCTGCTTGCTCGGGCAGTTGCAGGCTGTAGGTCCCATCTACCCCCGTGGTAGTTCCCTTGGCTGTGCCTTTGATAGCAATGCTCACCCCTGGCAAGGGAAGGTTGCTCTCGTCGGTAACTGTCCCGGTAACTGTCCACTGATAGGAAGCCTGTGGAGCGTTTATTTCTGTGGAGGCTGCGTCCGATCCAATTTTTAGGACTATCCGATCCTTGATGAGTTTGGTGGAGATGCGGTCGGGTTTGAACAACTCGGCCAATACTTCCGATACCGTTTTGTTCTGCAACGAAAGCGATACCAGGCGCTCTACTGGTAGCGACTTGGGGCTGTATACGAACTTGACGCCCGACTTCGCTTCGAGCATTGTCAGCACCGTTTTTATTTCCTTCTGCTCGACCGACAAGGTTACTTTTTGATTCAATAGCTCCTGTGCGTTGACCTCATTCCCATAAGAGTAGGTCCCTGCAATGGCCGCAAGCAGTATTTGTATAAATGAGAGTTTCATAATAGTACCTATTGGTGCTATGAATTGTCTTGTTTTTTTCATTGCTTTGTTGTAGTTGGATTTGGAATGGTTCAACAATAGGAGCCCAGGCTCATTTTTAGAAATGAACTACGCTTGTTCCACAAGTTTGGGCTTTAAAACTGAACCGGAGATGCTGGCACATCTTCGGTTTTTTTATTTGAGCATAATTTTATTTACATAGGCAATTTATTTTTTAGGCTGAAATGGTTTGCACTCTCCCCCTGAGATCACAATCGTTTTACCTTTTATTTTAGAGTCTGAATTGAGTAGGGCATTGAGTATATCAAGTTTTGTAAATAACGATTCTGTCGTCAGGTCGGCCGTGATGGTACAGTTTAATATCGCTGCATTTTCGACCTTTATCTCAACGCCGTAGGCGTTTTCTAGCTTAGCTACAATATCGGAAAGGGTGGCTTCGGCAAACACGAAAGCATCGACACTCCGTAGCGAGGGTTCGTTTTGGTCGAGCAAGGCGGGCTTTTCTACCAAGCCGGCAATGTATTCTGCCCGGTCGGGAAGTATCGTCACGCGCTCATTAGGAGTTAGGACTACCCCCCCAGCCTGAGCTTTAAAGTCCCTACTGGTTCTGTCGGAGGGCTCTACGATGACCTTACCCGTTATGACGGCTACCTCCATTTTTCCTGAGTTCTTGTCTTTTTTGATGGTAAAGCTCGTTCCTAATACTTTGGTTACGATATCGCCGCTATAGACGATAAAAGGCCTCTGCGGATCTTTGGAAATGTCGAAGAAGCCATCTCCTTCCAAATAAACCATGCGTGTGGAAGCATCGAAGCTTTTGGGGTAGTATAGGCTCGCACCCTCCTCCAATTCGACTAGGCTACCATCTTCTAGGTTGATTTTCTTGGGGGTATGATGGGTGTTGGTTACTTTATTAAGGGAAATAATCTCCTCCTGGGCTACACCTTTAACGGGGAAGTTATGGACTTTTCTATAATCTGATATCAGATATAGGAAGCCTAAGACCAAGAGCACAGACGCGGCCGTGGCGATCTTAAAGAAACTTTGATGCCAAAATGGAATTACGCTTTCCGAAAGAGATTCACTGGACTTGGCTTGCTCGATCTTATTCCATAATTTTTGCTCAAGTTGCTGTTTTTGGGAGGCCTGCAGGGATTCCTCCTCAGGGTTTCCCAAGGAGTCATACCAAATATCCATGGCCTTTTTGTCGGACCCAGACAGGCTGTTGTTGATATAATTTTGGAGTACCTCTAAAAACCCCTTTTTCTTATTTTCCTTCATCTAATAATCTGATACCGTTTACGTCGTCGTGTATGGTATAGTCACTTGTCCCGCAAATTTGCCGCAAATAGTTTTATAACATATTTAAATGTTTATATGATAAATTGATATTTTGGATAAAAATCTTGGTTTTATACCATATAATGGGAAGGGAAGGTTAGAGCTGTAGCAGGAAGTGATGGTCCTGGCCCTTACCCGGTTATCGAGAACCGTATGGTATTGAAGGGGTTGGAGACGAAATTCATCATAAACTGTTAAATGCAAACGGGGTAGCTACTTGTTGGTTTTTCTTGCTACCCAAAGTCTTCGTATTTCCAGTAAATGTGCCAGATAGACCAATGGTACGATGTAGGCAGGGAGATAGATATAAGGGAACTGGCTAAGAGCAACATTGGGTTGGTCGAAAGCCAGCTGCTGAAAGGGTAGCGGGGACGAAAGGATGGCTATGATCACAATGATAGTTAGGAATACTATTCCGAAAGTATTCCATATGAGGAGTAACAGTGGTGGGGTTGGCCGCTTTAACACTCGCGCATATCCTAGCAATATCATGGCCGTGACCCCCATAAAAATGTCGTAATTCCAACCCTCAAAGGTCATTAATTGGGGGATATGTCCTTGTAGAAAGAGCTGGAAAAGGACGAGTTCGATCGGTAAGCGTAGGCCATGTAGTCCCAATAAATAAGTAAAGTTGGTTTGGGTTAGGCGCAGAAATCGATAGGCCGAATAACCTAATAATGGAACAGCGATCAGGATCCAAAGGAAGGGTGGGGGCATCGTGATGGTGTCCTGAAAGATACCATAATAGGCCGGGCCGCCAATAATCAGTATCCAAAGCAGGCTTCCACCGAGCACCCTTTTGTCGCTTCCTGTTCCCCGAAAGAAGAAGAATGCTGACAAAAAGGTAATGGTCATAAATACGAAGGGCAACATATGTATCTCTATTTTCCGAACTGTCGAAGATGATGGTCCGTGTGCTTGTAGACGTATTGGCCAACCTGCTCCTGGGTCATCTTACCAAAAAAGGGATGGGTCGATTCCAGTAGGTCGAAATAGGCATACCGCTCCATTAATAAGATCCATTTTTCGCGTTCGGCATGGAAGTCGCCCTGGTGGGTGATCTTCATATCGGGATGAGTCGGTTGATTCTTTTTAATCGGGTCTTCGTTCTTTAAAATCTGTTTAAGCGTCATAGGGCCAAATAGGCGGCCTATGAAAAGCCGTTTATAGGATTTGAGTCCATGGGTCATTTCGTCGGACAGGTAGCAATGTCTAACCATTTGATAGGGGTCCATTTTTCCCCAAAGCCTAGGGCTGTCGGGTTGTAGCTGCTCTATCCGTGTTCGGATTTCTCGTCTGGTGGTGGCGTCGAATATTGTTTTCATACGTTGGGGGGAGTCGGTGAGTGGTTCCATTATTGAGCTTTTGGTGCTAAGACTTTATCTTCAACAAAACTAGGGTCCCGAGTCAACAATATTATTGCCCTATGACAAGAAATGGAATTACTCGGAAATTTCTTTCCGAATCCTGCTCAATGAGGTGTCGGTCACCCCCAAATAAGTGGCAATATGCTTGAGTGAAATGTTTTGGATAAGATCCGGTTTTTCCTTCATCAGTTTGAGGTATCGGTCTTTTGCCTGGTCGGCAATAATGGAAACACTATGTTTTTTTAATTCGAAATAGCTGCCTACCAAGGTGGTTCGGCCCTGTTCCCTGAAACTTTTTATGTTATGAAACAGGTCTTGAAAACTGTTGAAGTCGAGCTGCCAAAGCACACAAGCAGAAAGTGTTTGGATATTTTCGCGGGTTGGATTTCTTAAGAAAAAGGAGGTCCAGTCAATCACGATGTCGCCGGCTGCGTAAAAGTTGGTCGATATGTCTTTTCCTTCCGGATCAATTACATAGGACCGGGCGTATCCACGCTCTAAAAACCAATAATGGTTTTCTAAATCTCCTTCTTGGAGCATATATGCGCCTTTAGCCAGTTCCAAGCGCTGGAATTTGGGGAGGATCGTTTCTAATTCTGGAATGGTAAAATCAGTTTCTTTAAAAATTTGGGTCAAAAAATGGGGCTGAGTCATGGCGGTGCTTTTGGATAATATCGAACCAAGATACTGGTTTTTGATAAGTTTTTATAGAGAGGCTTATGGCTATCTGTCGGATACAGGCCTAAGTAGCCGGCCGGGCTTGGAGGCGAACCTTTTGGTTATAATTATTCATTAGATTATTCAATCAAAGTGCTTTTGATTATTCACTGAAAGAAATGCTCAATGGAAAATGAATCGACCACTCTGCAGAAACGGCCAAATGATTTGATTCTTTGGGAATCCTTTAGGCGGGGAGATCGAGTCGCTTTTGAAAATATTTATCAGGCGCATTTTGGTTCATTGGTGCGCTATGGACTTAAAATTTCACAAGACCAAGATTTGATTCAAGATTGTATTCAGGATTTATTTATTGAACTCTGGGATAGTCGGCAACAACTGACCATTCCAAATTCAATCCGATTTTACTTGCTAAAATCATTACGTTACAAAATAATAAGACAGCTGCAGAACTCTAATACAGAAAGCCTCGAAAATGGTTATGCTGCCGTTATTGAAGATAGTGTTGAGCATAACATCCTGCTACAGGAAACCCGTAGTGGTTATTTACGACAGCTGGGGTTGGCTATGGATCAGCTTCCCAAGCGGCAACGCGAGGCCTTGCACCTCAGGTATTTTCAAGGGCTAAGCAATGAGGATGTAGCCCGATTGATGGGCGTGAATTATCAATCGGCCTGCAAATTTATATATACCGCCCTCAAATCGCTCCGAAATATAATGCGGCTATCTAGCCTAATTCCCACTTTATGGTTTTTTATTTGAAAAAAATCATAATAAAATGGATTAAAATGGGAAGTGTTTTGCACTTGGATAGGTAAATCAAAAAAAGTATCCAATGCAGCGGGATTTTTCGAAATTTGAGATTGAAGATTTCGTTTTTGACGAATCGTTTCAAAAATGGGCCAGTGGAATACCGTCTCCAGAGCATCGTTTTTGGGAGCGTTATTTGCATATTTATCCGCACCAAACCGACAAACTGTTAGCGGCTAGGGAACTGGTCAAGCAACTAAAGGCCGATGACCCCGCATTGTCGTTTCATGCAATGCGGCGGGAAGTATGGTCGACACTTCAGGAGCATATTGAGCCATCGGGAAAGGTGGTAAGACCTATTTTTACCTTTTGGAACATCGCCGCGTCGGTGGTATTGGTCATACTAGGACTTGGAGCATGGTATCTGTCGAGCCAGCCCCAGCTTCATCAGCAAATGGAGCAGGTGATTACCTTTCAGCCCGCCGAGTCGGAGTTGATTGAAGAGGTAAACAGAACCAACAGTACTCTTCTGGTTCACCTGAGCGATGGCAGCGTCGTAGAGTTGGCCAAAAATAGTCGGTTAAAATATCCTAAGAGCTTTGCCAATAATCAACGCGTAGTCCAATTGGAAGGGGAGGCATTTTTTGAAGTCCAAAAGAACCCTGAAAGCCCGTTTTTAATTTATGCTAACGAAACGGTTACCAAAGTATTGGGGACCAGTTTCCGGATTGTCGCCTTTCAAGATGCCTCCAAAGTGATCGTTTCCGTAGCAACAGGCAAGGTGTCGGTCTTTTCTAAGGAGGGCTACCACCGAAGTGCCCAGCATCAGAATGCCGCAGGCGTGGTGTTGACGGCCAATCAACGGGCCGAGTTTACCAGAGATCAGCAGCAGTTCAATAAGACCCTAGTGGAGAATCCTGATATAATAATAACGCAAGAGAACCCAACTTTTAATTTCGACAATACACCCTTAAAATTGGTTTTTGAGGCATTGGAAAAGGCCTATGGAGTAGAGATTCTGTACGATGCTGAGCTGGTATTGAATCGATCCTTAAAGGTACACTTTGGCGAAGAGTCCTTGTATGAGAAGCTGACGGTGATTTGCAATACCATGGGGATGCAATATCAGATTGTAGACGCCAAAATCATTATTGAAAGAAAGAATTTGAACTAAACCTAAACCCCAAAAAATGAAAGAAAGCTTGAAACGAAAGAAGTCAGTAATGTTTCCGCATTACTGACTTCAATGAGCAACCCCCAAGTATCCGTGGAAAGAAAATGGGGATTTGTCTTGTCCATTCACATTTAGTAGAACTTTACAAAACAACCAAAGGTATGCAAAAACATCGATTACCTCTTAAAATTATTGTGTCCATGCTTAAATTTTCGGGTTTCCATCTGTTATGGATAATGCTGAGCTTCGGAATGAGCATAGCCAAGGACAGCCGTGCCCAGGAATTACTTTCTCGCTCTGTGACTTTCGAAATGGAAGATCAGGATCTACAGCTGGTATTGAGTAAGATAGAAAAAGCTGCGAAGGTCAAATTTAGCTATGAACCCATCGTATTATCTGATCAGAAAAAGGTGAATATAGTGGCCAAAGCGGAGCCATTATCCAGTGTGCTGGATAGGTTGCTTATCCCTTTGAAGGTTCAATATAAGGTCTCTGGGAAGTATATTATATTAACTAAAAAGGTGGAGCCCGTCAAGGCTTCCTCGGCTTTGAAGAGGGACGATGAAAGCCTCATTAATTTTCGAAAAATCTCCGGACGAGTCACCGACGAAGCGGGGGTGGGCCTGCCTGGGGTAAGTATCCTGGTAAAAGGCTCCCAGCAAGGTACGACCACCGATGTGGAGGGCTCCTTCGAGCTTTCGGTCGAGGATCCAGCCGCCTTATTGATATTTTCGTATGTGGGCTACGTTAGTCAGGAGATTGCCATTGGGAAACGGTCCACGATCGAGGTGTCCCTAAAACATGATAACAAATCTTTAGAAGAAGTGGTGGTAGTGGGCTATGGTACCCAAACCAAGGCTAACCTTACCGGGGCAGTCTCCTCTATTAGTGGCGATGTTTTGGAAAGTAGGCCTTTGGTCAATATTGCTCAGGGGCTACAAGGGCTAGTTCCTAACCTCAATATTAACCTCAATAGTGGAGCTCCTGGCCGAGGTGCTACCTATAACATCAGGGGGAATACCTCCATCAACGGGGGAGGACCATTGATTCTGGTAGATGGCGTTCAGATGGACCCCAACCTGATCAACCCTGCCGACGTGGCCAGCGTGACGGTTTTGAAGGATGCAGCATCTGCCGCCATTTATGGCGTGAGGGGGGCTTATGGGGTGATCCTGATCACAACCAAAACTCCTAATAAAAACAATCCTTTAAGGGTAAATTATTCCTCCTCGTTTACCTCTTCACGACCAACTCGCCTACCCGACTATGTTAACTCTGTCGACTATATCGCGATGAATAGGGAAGCCGACGCAACCGGCGGGCGAACGGGTGGAACCCAGGCCAGTAATAAGTTTACAGATTTGGATTTCGAAAATGCCCAGAAGTATTTTAATGATCCCATTAACAATTTACCAGTATATGTGGATCCAGGAAATCCATCGGTTTACCGGTATGTGGGTAATACCGATTGGATTAAGGAGCTTTATAGTGGTAGTGCTCCCATGATGGACCATAATTTGTCGCTTTCTGGTGGAGAAAACAAAACCTCTTTTGTAGCATCCTTGGGGCTTCTGAGCCAGAAAGGAATTCTAAAAATTACCGATCAACGATTTAAAAGATACAATGCCAGCTTAAAACTGAATACCGAGGTAACTAAATGGTTGGATTTGAATTTTAAAATGAGTCTGAATCGAACTGAAAATAATACCGCTAGTGATAGAAATAGAACGGGAATGGCTGAGAGTAGGATAGGTGGGGACCTGAGGCCAAACATGCCGGTGTACCATCCCGATGGGAACTTTTCGGGCCAGGGTAACTGGACCAACCCCATCGCATTAGCACAGCTCAATGGTAGAATGAAGACCCAAGCCAACGATCTATGGCTTACCGGTGGTTTTGTATTAAAGCCTTTAAAGGGGCTCAGGGTTGTCTCAAATTTTACCTGGAATAATTACCAGAGAAATGAACAAGAGCATCAGAAAGAATATTATGAATATGGTGTGGATGGGATTTTGCTTGGGAGTTTTCCATGGACGAAGCCTACCAGGGTGATAGAACGTAATAATAACGATTACTATACGGTTGTTAATTCCTATGCGGATTATGAGTTTAATACGGGTAATAAACACTATCTGAAAGCCATGGTAGGGTATAACCAGGAATTAAAAACTACAAAATTTGTCTCGACTTCTGTCAAAAACCTGATTGACCCTACCTTGCCAGCCATCAATCTAAATAATGATGATCGGCCAATTGTAGCGGGTAGCCAGGGAGACTGGGCCGTGAGTGGTACGTTTTTCAGATTAAACTATGATTTTGCCAAGAAATACCTATTGGAAGTAAATGGCCGGTATGATGGGACCTCTCGTTTTCCAAGAGGCAACCGTTACGTCTTTTTGCCCTCTATCTCTGCCGGGTGGAGAGTGTCTGAGGAGTCATTCTTTGCTCCGCTGAACCACGTGGTCAATGATTTGAAAATACGTGCCTCCTACGGTAAGCTAGGGAATCAGGCGGGCGACCAGCTTGGCAATTATCCATACCTTACCACCATGCCAACGGGTAATATAGCCTATGTGTTTGGCAGCCAACAAGGTACTGCGGTAGGAGCTCCTGGATTGATCAGCCCTAATTTTACATGGGAAAAAGTAACTAGTACGGATATCGGGCTTGATTTTGACCTTTTTCAAAATCGACTCACTACGAGCTTTGACTGGTATATCCGCGAAACAAGGGATATGATTGTGGGCGCATTCCCGCTTCCTTCTGTATTGGGTACTAGCCCTCCCCGAAGAAACGCCGCCGATATGAAAACGGTAGGATGGGAATTGTCTACCACTTGGAAGGACAAAATAAATGCGGATTGGAGCTATAATATCACGTTGGCATTGTCTGATTATACTTCGAAAATTACCAAATATGATCTTAACGAGACAATGACCATTGGGAGCCGTTATGAAGGGGAGACGTTGGGGGAGATTTGGGGCTATGAGACGGATGGATTTTTCCTGACCGACGATGAAGCGGCCAATTTTGACCAAAAGCAATTGTGGGGAGGAACTTATTTGGCTGGAGATATTCGATATGCGGATTTGGATGGCGACGGTAAGATTACCCGTGGAACCAATACTGTGCAGAACCCAGGCGATCGTAGAATTATTGGGAATAGTACCCCTAGATATCAATTTGGTTTTAACTTTTCTACTCAATACAAAAACTTTGATTTTACCTTCTTATTTCAAGGGGTTGGCAGTAGACAAGTGGCTGTAGGTGGTCAGGAATTTTGGGGGTTTACCAACGAATGGCAAGTTCCCTTAAAACACAACCTAGACTATTGGACCGAAGAGAATCCTAATGCTTATTTCCCGCGGCTGAGGCTAGGGGGAGGTGGAAACTTCCAAACTCAGACAAAGTATTTGCAAAATGCTGCTTATATGCGAATGAAAAATTTGTCGCTAGGGTATGTGGTGCCACATGCTATTACTAACCGTATCCACATTAACAATATTCGGGTTTATGCCACTGCTCAAAACCTCTTTGAGTTTACCAAGTTTTACAAATCACAGGATCCTGAAACCGTCTTTCAAAATACTTATCCTTTGAACCGGTCCATTTCTGTAGGTGTGCAAATTGGTTTATAAACCTTAAAAACGAATTCAATTATGAAAGCTAAAATATATTTATTCTTATTGATCTTAACCATGTCCTGCCGGAACGAAGATTTCCTGGATCTTTACCCCAAGGATGCGATTACGGAGCAGACCTTCTTTAAAAATGAAAATGATCTGAAGCTCTATGCCAATCAGTTCTACCCATCACTGCCGGTGCAGCCCAGTCTGTCCGACAATAATTCCGATGATTTTGTGCCTAGCAATCGAAACAGTTTTTTAGCTGGAACCTATGTGGTGCCGGTATCTGGAGGAGGATGGAGCTGGACCAATGAGCGGAATGTCAATTATTTCTTGCAACGCTACCAACGAGCCGATATAAGCGACGTCCTCAAAAACAAATATGCGGGAGAAGTTCGGTTGTTTAGGGCATATTTCTATTGGAGAAAAGTGGTCCAATTTGGAGATGTACCCTGGTTGAATGCAGATTTGAACGATTTGTCACCTGAACTATACGATCCGAAGCTTCCCCAAAAACAAGTGATGGATTCGGTATTGACCGACTTGAATTTCGCCATCGCTCACTTGCCCTTGCCCAAGGATACAGAATTGGGCAGGCTCCATAAGTATGCTGCGGCTGCCTTGAAGTCCCGGATATGCCTTTGGGAAGGTACTTATAGGAAATATCATGGGCTTGGCGACGAGCAAAAGTTCTTGCAGGAAGCGGTTGACGCCTCAGAAATGGTCATGAATTCCGGGCTTTATGATATCTATAGTACGGGCAACCCATCTACTGACTATTACGACCTTTTTATACAAGAAGAGTTGAGCTCCAATGTGGAGGCGATATTACCGATGCGGTATCTGAAAAATATTGTGATGCACGGACTCACCAGATCATTAGGTGAATCAGGTACTGGTTTTAGCAAAAATTTTGTCCGTTCTTTTCTCAGTTCCGATGGCCTGCCTACCAGTCTTAGCCCCTTGTATAAAGGAGACAACACGCTGGAAGAGGAAGCCACTGCACGCGATCCACGGTTCAAGCAGTTGATTGGAACGAATGGTTTTGTTTTTCAAATAAGTGCCTCTGGCGCTCAGGATTTGATCACCCTTCCAAGGATAGGGTCCAATGCCGCTCCGACTGGTTACCAGCTCATAAAGGGGAGGTCGTCGGATCTGGAGCAATGGAATGCCCTTCAGTCTACCTTAGATCTGTTTATATTTCGATATGCCGAGACCTTACTGAATTATGCAGAGGCAAAAGCCGAGCTAGGGGAGGCCGATCAATCGGTGTTGGACAGGTCCATTAACAAGATCAGGGACCGTGTCGCCATGCCCCATATGACTACAGAGGTGCCCAAAGACCCACAGTCCGATTTCCCTTCCCTTTCCGCTTTGATAGACGAAATACGTCGTGAAAGAAGGGTTGAGCTCGCTGCCGAAGGCTTTCGCTTCGACGATCTGTTGCGGTGGAAAGCAGGGGAACAGATAGAAAAACCAGAGACAATCTTAGGGTTAAAATTGAATGCCGCTTACAAAACTCAATTTCCGGCAAGCCAAATTAGTGGTATCGTCGTCGATGAGAACGATCTGATTCGTATTTATAGCAATATCGATAGTCGAGTTTGGGATGATAAAATGTATCATTATCCTATTCCCACCCAGGAGCTTTCTTTAAATCCAAAACTTGCCCCACAAAATGCGGGTTGGTAATTCTGAAAATTCAGAGGGCAGCAATGTCCTCTGAATTCAAAGATCAATATACCCGGTTTTAATCCTTTTTGACACTTATTCTTATCGCTTTATGTTCCGCAAATTAATTTGTTATAGTAAGCCACTAGGTCTTATAGCAATACTGTTTTTGATACTCATTCCCGATTCTAGAGCACAAATACCCACGCCCACGGCTCCCCAACTGTATTGGCAAAAAAAAGAAAGGATCATGTTTATCCATTTTGCACCGAATACCTGGACGGGCCTGTCACAAGATGATAATTCGCTGCCATTGAATCGAATTAACCCTACAGAACTCGATACCGATCAGTGGTGTCAAACGGCAAAATTATGGGGAGCCGAAATGATCGTTTTTGTCGCCAAACACTCTGGCGGGTTTTGCTGGTGGCAAACCAATACAACGGATTATGGTGTAAGGAATATTCCATGGAGAGAGGGGAAGGGCGACCTAATGGCCGATATTTCTAAATCTTGCGATAAATATGGCTTGGACTTAGGGGTATACATCTACCCAGGCGACAAGACTTGGGGAGCCGGGCTGGGCAGTGGAGGAAAGACCGACGATCCTACCAAACAAGAGGCCTATAATAAGGTTTTTAGACAGCAACTTACAGAGGTATTGTCTAATTATAAAAAGGTAAAGGAGGTCTGGTTCGATGGTAGTTGTGTGATTGATATTTCGGATATACTCGCTAAATATGCGGATGATGCCGTTATTTTTCAGGGGCCATCGGCTACAATCCGTTGGGTGGGGAATGAGCGAGGAATAGCTCCTTATCCTAATTGGTATACCCTCAAAAAAGAAGATTTAGCTACAGGGACCGCTCATGCCCTTCATTCCGATCCGGATGGGGACGCCTATGCGCCTCTTGAGGTCGATGTGCCTTTTTTGATGACCGATAAACACCATAAGTGGTTTTGGGCTCCAGATACAGATAGTCAGTTATTGACCCTGCCCAAACTTATGGAAATATATTATAGTTCGGTAGGCCGAGGGAGTGTGTTATTATTAAATGCCACACCAGATACTACAGGAGTTATCCCGGCCTCTCACGTAAAACGATATGCTGAATTTGGACGGGAGATAGAACGTCGGTTTAAGAAACCGATTCGTGCCGTTTCTGGGAAAGGTAATACCCTGGAGGTCGACTTTGGTAGGCCAACAACGATTAACCATGCCGTGATTGAAGAAGACTTGGCAAAAGGGCAACGCGTAAGGAAATATGTAATCGAAGGATTAGAAGATAATAAATGGGTCAAAATTTCGGAAGGCTCGTCCGTCGGTAGTAAGCGTATAGATGCTTTTCAGGAAAGTAAATTCAGGAAGGTGCGTTTGCATATTACTGAATCTGTGGCTGAGCCAGCCATACAGAAATTGGCTTTTTACCATATAAAAATTAGGCCCTCATCCATGGCTTCGAAAGTGGAACAGCAACCCGTTCAGGTAGGAGGATGGGATAGACAAACTTTTAACTCGGAATGGGAAGATTTTCAGTTGGATTTAACTCCTCAGTTCATCGATAAGGTGGGGCAATTTGAACTTAGGTTTCAGCTTATCAGTCACGATAGAGAAAGCAAGGGGCATGGTCTGGAGTTTGAGGACGTCACCATTCAGATGTATGGAGCGGATCGCCCAGCCGATATTCAAGCTACAGGACCTAATACTTTTATGATTAATTATTCCCAGCATACCACCAAAGAAACCACACAGCCCGTCATTTTTAAAGCTAGGGTTCGGTCGAAGCCAGCGCGGTCTGTCGGTTCAATCAATATCCGTATGATTCACTTAAACTAGGGCAACTAAGCAGTAACGGCCTCCTTCAACAAAGGCCCCAAAGACACTATTCCTAAGCCTTACCTAAACCTAAATATCACCAAGCAATGAAAAAAATCTTTCTCCTACTAGTATTATGGACTAGTTCAGTGACGGTTAGGAGCCAGAACGTTAAACATATATTGCCTACCAAGCCACAAATAGAATGGTCGGAGGCAGAGATTGGCGTCATGTACCATCTGGATATGCAGGTATTTGAGCCTACTTATTTGTTTAGGGAGGATTGGAATTACCAGCCCGATGTCTCCAAATTTAACCCCACCGAGCTGGATACCGATCAATGGCTTAAGTCGGCCAAGGCCGCTGGAGCTAAATACGCGGTGTTAGTCGCCAAACATTGCAGCGGATTTAGCCTTTGGCCAACGAGTGCCCATGACTATAGCGTAAAAAACGTACCCTGGAAAAACGGCAAAGGCGATATTGTAAAAGACTTCATAGCTTCCTGCAAAAAATACGGGATTAAGCCGGGTCTCTACGCCAGTGCCTCGGTAAATGCCTACTTTCAGGTTAATAATCCGGGTAGGGTACTTTCAGGAAACCAAGAGGACCAAGAAAAGTATAAACAAATTGTAAGAACTCAGTTGACGGAACTGTGGACACAATATGGAGAATTGTTCGAGATTTGGTTCGATGGGGGTGTGCTGCCCCCCGACAAAGGAGGAATTGAGATGCTATCTCTGCTGAAAAAATACCAACCCAAGGCAGCAGCCTTTCAAGGCCCCTATGGCTATGAAAACAATATACGATGGGTGGGCAACGAAAACGGAGTAGCTCCTTACCCCTGTTGGTCGCAAGCCGACTCCACGACTTCGGCCACTGGTCTTATCCAAATAAAAGGTCTGAATGGTAGTCCTGACGGTGCCTTTTGGTGCCCCGGCGAGGCTGATTTTCCCTTGCGCAAACATGCCTTCCTAGGCGGGTGGTTTTGGAAGGAAGGGGAAGAAGATAAAATTCGCTCCTTGGAGGATCTTAAATCCAGATACAATGAAACCGTCGGAAGGAATACCAACATGCTACTCGGCGTGGTAGTAGATGACCGAGGGCTAGTTCCCGATGCCGATGTAAATCGGCTAAAGGAATTTGGAGATCAGGTAGACAAAAGATTTTCAAAGTTATTAGGGAGCACTTCTGGAAAAGGTCTAAATACATTAACCGTCCAATTTGCCAAGCCTCAAAATATTAGAGATGTCATTATTCAGGAAGATATTGCATTGGGCCAAAGGGTACGCGAATATGCACTATATGGTCAAAGAAAAGGGGACTGGCAACGGATAGCCGAGGGGAGTAGCATTGGCCATAAAAGAATCGAATCGCTTCAGGAAGGCGATTTTGACGCCATCAAACTGGTGATTGAGAAGTCGGCTGGCAGTCCGATGATTAAGAACTTGGCTTGCTATTAGGACCGTAAGCCGACTGAGTGTATGGCGTCATGTAGGTTGAATCCAAAAAATTATCAGTAGAATATAGCCTAATGATCCTCTGATTGGGTAGTTCTAATGAAGTAAAGTAGCCGCTCAGATACCTAGGTGGTTGCCTTATCTAACCCTTAAACAGAAGTGATATTTTCAATGAGTTCTTTTCGTAATGTTTTGTACAGCATGGTAGGTACGGTGCTGTTGACAACGCCCTCCTGGGGCCAAGCCAAAAAAGTGCATCCTGATAACAAGTATGCCGAAGCAGAGTTGATTCAGAAAAAAGCCAATGGCTTTAAGGGGATTTGGTATATGAACCAACCCTCCAACGATGAATATGTGTACAAATACAGTGGGGGCTTAGCCGTATACCCTGCTAACCACAGGCCCTTTGCCATGTATGCCCCCAAGGTAAACAAAACCTTTTTTTGCTTTGGAGGAACAGACGATAAAAATTCGACTTTATTGCATAATGTTTCTTATTTTGATCATCGAACGGGTAAGGTGGCCAACCCTGTAACGTTGCTGGACAAGAAAACCACAGATGCCCACGATAATCCCGTTATTTCTATTGACAATGAGGGGTATATATGGATATTCTCTACTTCTCATGGTACCACACGGCCATCTTATATCCATAAAAGTAAGAAGCCCTATGATATCGAAGACTTTGAAACAATCGCTGCCACCGAAATGGTGAATGGGGAAGAGAAGCCTTTCAATAATTTCTCTTACTTTCAGGTGTACCCCATCAAGGGAAAGGGCTTTATTGCCTTGTTTACTAAATACAACAAGAAAGGGAATAGGGTTATCGGGTTTAATACGAGTAAAGATGGTGTAAAGTGGAACGAATGGAAAGTGTTGGCACATATTCAGACGGGGCATTATCAGGTAAGTGCCGAGTCGAATGGCAAAGTAGGGGTGGCCTTCGACTACCATCCTGATGGAAAGGGACTCAATTATCGTACTAATTTACAATATTTGGAGACTGCCGATTTTGGTGAAACATGGCAAAATATTCAGGGGCAGCGTGCTACACTGCCTTTGACGAATGCCGAAAACCTGGCGGTGGTACATGACTATGCCAGCGAAAAGCTCAACTGCTATCTATTAGATATCGCATTCGATCAAAAACAAAAGCCTGCCATTCTGGTCATATCTAGCAAGGGGTTTGAGGCTGGGCCAGGAAACAATCCTCGCAACTGGACGTTTTATCGGGCTCCCAAAAATGAGTGGAAGTCCAGTGTGGTCACTACTTCCGATAGTAATTATGATATGGGATCTATATTTATAGAATCTAAAAATCGGATTAAAGTGATAGGGCCCACCATCGATGGCCCCCAAGCCTATAATCCTGGTGGCGAAGTGGCCATGTGGGAAAGTAAAAATGGCGGGAAAAGTTGGGCACTGGCTAAGCAAATGACTAAGAATAGTGCCATGAACCATACTTATGTGCGCAAACCGCACCACGCCCATCCCGACTTTTACGGTATCTGGGCCGATGGCCACGGTCGGAAACCCTCTGAGTCCTACCTCTACTTTACCAACCGCCAAGGGGATGTATTTCAGTTGCCTCGCCATGCTACAGAAGACATGATCACTCCCGTTAAAGTACAGGACTAGGACATCTCCTACGACCATTAACTAACGGTAGAGGCTGTCGAAGGCTCGTTTACCACGATGGCGGTCATGATAAAGTATAGCTTCAGCAAAAAACAAACTAGCCTATTCCTCCGCGTGGTGGAATAGGCTAGTTTATTTATTTCAGGTTCTAATTATATACTTTTTTCGTAACCCGATAGAACCACCAGGGTAGAGTCCTTAACGTTGGTGGCACTCACTTTGATGCCTCCAGTAAAGGTGGAGTCCTTGGCTGACACCGGCTTAAATGATACGTAAATTGGCTTGTTTACTACATTACTGTCTATCGTAACACTGGCGGTAAACGGACCGTTCTGAGCAAGGCTAACCTGAAATGGAGCCGTGGCGGTAACGCTGAGCTTATCAATGATGCACTGTGTGGACGATAGCAGGAACTGGGCCTGGGAAGTGGTCTTGGTTTGCGTGGTCGGGAAGGTAAGTCGCTCCGTGGAACTACTTACGGTGGACAAACCATTGCATTTGGGTAAAAGTACTTCCGTCACCGTCTCTGGCATAAATTCATTGAAGGGATTAGTAGGCTCGTAGATCGTCTGTGCTATCAGCTTACTGGCAGGCTTGAAATCGTTCAGTAGAATGGTAGTGTTGAACTTTCCGAGCCATACTTCTTGTGGGTTTCCGGCAGCATCTTGATAAAGAAGACGTACATTTTTAAGCCCTTCATGGTTTTTTCCAAAACTTACCAAAGCACCATTGCTAGCCGGTAGGTTAGACTTTTGAAACTTCACCCCCGTAATTTCCTTGGGCAGTAAAGTTTTTACAAAACTTTCTCCCAACACATTGACGAGTATCGATTTCTCCAGCGATTTGTTTCCAGAGTCGTCCATCAACGTGGCTACAAATCTATAGGTACCCTCGTGAATGGCCAAGTCTACGAAAGCCGTATCGGTGCCATTATGTTTCCTGTTGATCGTAAAACGGTGGGTCAGGGTATCATTCAGGATTTTTAATTCTCCCTTCGTTATTTTTGGATCGGCATTATAGACGATCGCAAAGCGTACTTTTTCGAATCCCGATTGGGTGATGATGGTATCGGCCGTACCGACATAGGTCGACTCAGGGACTTTGCTGAATTCGCTGAAGGTGTCTTCCAATGAAGTACACGCGGCCATAAGTAGTAACAGGAAAATGGGCAAAGACCATTTTTTATATTGATTGTATATGCTCATGAGATCATTTTTAATAGTTGATCAAAAAATCCTAATTGGTCCTTATTCCAACACCTTACCCCATAGGTTTATTTCCATGATGTGAATGAAGTTGGCACCCGACCAATTTTTCTTATTGACGAAACGAATGTAGCGGATGGGCTTGGACGGATCTACAGATTCGAACTCCTCGCCAGAGGCTGCTTGGGCTACGTCGTCGGCACTGTTTTGGCCGAGGGCCGCTCCCGACGGCTTCTTCACTTCCCCTTCTTCGACCAGTCGTGTCCATCCTTCCATGGAGGTCCCATCATAATTAGCCGGGATCTTGTCTATCCCCCAAATCTCGAAATTTCGAGGGTTTCCATGAGCGAAGATCCAAGTGCCTTGGCGTTGCCAAAATTTGATTCGACTAATATTGGCGGTAACCCCCAAATCGAAGGAAAATACCGGATACGGCTCGGTATAAGGGGCAATTAGGGCCCCTCCATCCGTTTGGCTCGTATGGAATCCACTGCCATTGATATTATTATTCCATAAGTTTTCAATAATCCAGCCAAAGGCATCTTTGGAGTCGTTAGGGATGGCTGGGGCTATCTTTTTAAACTTCTGAATATCCAAGAGTTGTTCCTGTATCGGGGTGATATTAGCGAATATAGTGTCGCTAATATTATTCCATCGGTCTATGGCCACGGCAGCAAAGTCGGCTTGTTCGGGTTCAAATCCTCTAAAGCTGTATCCAGTACGTTGGTTGTTCGAAATAAACGCAGAGGATTGGTATTGGTAAAGACCACTCTCCTTATTTTTTTTCAGGATTTGTATTTCTACCTGCACCTCACTCTTATTATCGTAGGATAGGCGTACTCCACCAAAATCTTCTTTAAGACTAAAGCTGTCGAAGAGGTCGTCGATAGGGGCCCTAAGTGGGGTAACCTTCACAACCACGGGGGTCGAATGGTTATTGCTTCTGTCTACGGAAGTAAGTGTTACATCAATTTCCTGGCCCGACTTCAAGCCATCGAGAGTGATTACATTCTTGAAGACGGAGGAAGTCTTAGTGATGATTTCGGTTCCTCTCGAAAAGGTGGCTTCTATCCTGAGCAGGTCAGGGTCGGAGGGTAGTTGATAAACCAACTCCGCTCCACCGGCCGTATTTTTTACCTGTACTTCCGTTACCGGAGCAGGGGGCGTGTTGTCCTTTTCGATGGGGCCATGAAAGTTGTCATCCCCACAAGAAAATAACAGAGCCATCAAAGTGGAAAAAAATAGGCATTTTATTTGTGCATATGATTTCATAATGATTGTCATTTAAGGAGTTACCATCCAGGGTTTTGAACTAAATTAGGATTGGCCAAAATGTCCGTTTCCGAAATAGGCCAGAAGTAATCGCGGCTCGAGAATTGATACCGGCCATATACCAGAATGTTATAATAACTTTCGGTATCTTCTCCTTGAATATTCCATCCCCTAATGGGGGCGTTCATGTATATTTCTGCTTTTTTCCATCTCCTTAAGTCCCAAAGACGGTGTCCTTCGAAGCTTAGTTCAATAAGCCTTTCTTGCTGGATAATATCGCGAAATCCTTCCTTGTTCAAGGGTTTGTCAGGAAATTGGGAATGCTCTCTCCAGGATTCTACTACGCCCTTAAGTCCTGCTCTTTCTCGGATTTTATCTATCCAGGGATATGCTTCGGCCGTTCTACCGACTTCATTTAAGGACTCTGCATACAGTAAGTATAAATCGGCGAGCCGAATAATGGGAAAGGGATACCTTTCTGCAGAATAACCACTGTTGGGGGCACTTTGCACCGCTTCATAATGGACTATCTTTTTGGCGAAGTATCCAGAAAGGGAATAGCGGGTTGCGTCGAGGATTCCCGCTCTTTGTCCTCTTTTGGCTTCTACAAAATAGGAGGCTTTGTCGAGCTGGCCATGTCCTTCCCATATGCCGGTGTCGAAACCCAGAAACCCATAAAAGCGCGGTTCTCTGTCGAAATTAAGCTTGGCCGTAACTTTCCCTTCCTTAATATAATATCGGTAATCTGCCGTGGCTGTGGCTGTGGCATACCGGTTGGCGTAGTCGTAGTTTTTGTCTTCGGTGATAGGTACCCCATTGCTAGAATAAAACAATTCGGCAATGCGAAGAGGAGGGGACCAAAACGAACTGGTGCTTTCCCGGCTTTCGGCTGTTAACAGCGGATTGATTTTGGCTTGAGCCCTTGCCTGGAAACCGGCAGTAAAAGTACTGTTAGAACCACCCCAGAGTAATTCGTTATTCCAGGGCTCGGTCATTGCTCCTCTCACTGTGAGCTTGGTATAGGTGGAATCGCTAGAATTTGGGAGCTCATTCTTGTTAAATGTAAACAGGTTATGCCCGTTCATTTCAGCCACTTCTATGGCCTCCTTACAGGCCTGAACGGCATCAATCCATTTGTTTTCGTCGTAACTAGTGGCAAAAAGTGGAGTCCCATCTTTATTGGTAAAGCTCGCATAGTCACTGTTTCCATTGAATAAAGGGCTGGCCGCCGTAACGAGCACTTTAGCTTTTAGGGCATAGGCGGCTACTTTGGTGAGCCGACCAAGCTCGGTTCCTACGTCGGTGATCGTCAATGGGAGTTCTGGGTTGGCAATGGCCTCATCTAGGAGTTCAACAATATATTCGTTTACTTCGTCGACCGGATCTCTGGAAACCCTTACCGCATCGAGTCCTTCACTAACCTCTATGTTTTGGCGGACAAGGGGTATGGGACCGTACATCCTTAACAGGTAAAAATGAAAATAAGCCTTCAGAATCTTGGCTTCGGCCGTCCATCTCTCCATCTCATTGGGTAGGATATCGAAGGGTTTGTCTACGTTTTCTAGGAAAATATTGCAGTCGCGCAGGGCTATAAATAAATTCCGTACAGAGCCTGTATTGCCCCAATACCCCAATAGCGGCCCCACTTTATTCTGTCCACCTCTAGATAGGATATGTCCGGCCCAAGTTCGGGAAACATTTTCATTGACAGCGATTTCATCACCTGCCGTCATGGCCGGGTTGTTGTCGGAGACATAGGCAGGCAAATAGTTATACAGGGTAGCCAGGAAGCGTTCGGCATTATCGCGCGTTTCGAAGGCCTCCTCTATGACGGCAATATTGCTTGGGACTACATCCAGAAATTTACCACAGGATCCGCTCAGCAAACTGATCGCCAGTGTGAAGAGCAGGGTTATATATTTATTTTTCATAGTATCGTTACAATTAAAAGCCCACTTGAATACCTAAATTGAACACTTTTTGTAGAGGATAATTGAATCCATTCCCTCCCAGTTCGGGATCCCACATCTTGAATGCGGACCAAGTGAATAAGTTGGTTCCGGTAACATATACCCGCAGGTTCGACATCCCCCACTTTTTGGTGTTCTTGATGGCGGTGTAGCCTACTTCAAGCTGTTTGAGCCTTACAAATGACCCATCTCTGATCCACCAAGTGCTATTGGGCGTATTATTGGCGTTGATGGTCGTCGATAGGCGAGGCCATAATGCATATACATCCGGGTTTTCTTCTGACCAATGATTATCGGCATAGGCTTGAATGAGTCCATTCTCAGAAAGTATGCCGTTGGCAGAGGAAAGTGTAAGGGGGTCATTGGAAAGAGTTCCCGTAATACTATTGACAAACGGACCCGTACGTACGGGGTCAATGGAGAAGGAGGTTTCTGCCAGGCCTTGGAAAAAGACATTGAAGTCAATTTTTTTATAACCCATAGAAGCACCAAAACCATAGGTGACCTTTGGTACCGTTGGTTTTCCTATCGGTACTAAGTCAAGGGCCGTAATCACTCCATCTTTATTTAGGTCCTTGTATTTCAGGTCTCCACCACCATAGTCGAGTCCTGGAGTACCGAATTGCTGTGGTGAGTTCCTGGCCTCTTCATCATCTACAAATAACCTTTCTGCGATAAGTCCCTTGCTGACATTGACGTTATTGCCAATATTGGACACCCAAGGAGCACCGATAGCGGCATAATTGGGTTCTTCGTATACCTTATACCGGTTGTCGGAGAACGTATAGGTTCCTCGAGCGGTGACCCATAGCTGGTTCGCAAAACTGTGGTTAATATCCAAAGATCCGTCAACTCCCCAAGCCTCTACAGCGCCTACATTGCTCTTTAAGGGAGCTTGTAAGCCGAGGGTAGAGGGAATGTCGGACCGGGTCTGGAGGATACTGGATCGGGTTTCAGTAAAATAGTCTACTCTTAGCTGAATAGCGTCCTGATGCAAATTCAGATCCATACCGATATTCATCTTTCTGGCACGTTCCCAGGTGACGCGGGCATTTGCATAGCGTGAAATGGAAACCCCATTTACCACTTTATCGAAACGTTTACCGTAAGTAGACCCAGCTTGACCGGAGGCAAGATTCACTTCTGACAGATAGAAAAACCGGTCACTGGCATTAGAACTACCGATTTTGTCGTTGCCGACCCAACCAAATGAGGTGCGGAACTTAAGTCGACTAATGGTATTACTCAAAGGAGCAAAGAATTTTTCGTTAGAAACAAGCCAGCCCACTCCAAACGATGGGAAGAATCCCCAACGGTTATCCGTGGCAAACCGTTCTGACCCGTTATAGCCAAAGTTTACTTCAGCGAAATATCGATTGTCGTAGTCATAATTAAAGCGTCCAGAGATTCCTAGATTTCGGCTAGGAAGTGACGCAGCGACAGTATAAGCGTTGGCATCCAAAAACTCCTGAGCGAGGGCCACCACTAAACCTTGGGTATTGTGTTTATTAAAAGACCGAACGTAATCGATAGCCGTTTGGGCATAGAACACCGAAGAGTTGGTTCTGCTGCCAGGCTCTAGTTGGAGGGCTTCTAAGCCAGCCTTAGTACGGACCATACTATACGTATCGTTGAGTTGGTCATAACTTTGAATTCTATAGAAATAAGGGGAGTAGGCCCTTCTATTTTCAAAATAAGAGCTGGTATTGGCATTTCCCAAAAACCGAAGACTTAAGCCTTGGGTGATGACATCGAGTTTTTGGTTAAGCTCTAGTTGTACCAGGGACAGCTGCCTACGGGTATCTCTATAGCCTCGCTGTAGTTCGGCATAAGGATTAAACCATGCGGCCTCGTTTCCTGAAGTAGTCGATCCTCTAGGGCCATAGTCGTTACCAAAAGTGATATGAGGAACTCCCACCAGGTTTCCAGTAGGCTCTATGATTGGGGCAAACCGCACGGGACTGGTTCGAATAGCGGCATTGTACATGGCGTTACCTCCTTGCAAAGGCCCTTTTAGGTTGTCCAAAGTTGAATGCAGCCGTACGACCATTTCAGTTTTAGGGCTAAGGTCAATATTGACATTGGCCCTAAGTAAGAACCTGTCTAGGTTAATATTACTTTGAAACGGATTGCTGGGGTCTGATTTGATCAACCCGTTGTCGTGGGTGTATGAGCCAGCCACGTAATAACGCGCTTTTACTCCTCCACCTCGTACATTCAAATTGAACCTTTGTTGGTTGGTGTTATCTCTAAAGAGCATATCATACCAGTCGACTGCAGGGTAGGCATTCGGATTTAAGCCTCTTTCAGTACCTTTTATCTTCTCTTCGGTATAAGTGGCAAATCGACCCCTAGTCCTTTCTGCTTCGTTTTGCAGTCGCATATAGGTGATTGGGTCGGCCATTTTTATCAGAGAAACGGGTGTGCTTATCGAGTTTTCTACCCGTATACTCACCACGGCAGGTCCATTATTACCCGACTTGGTGGTAACCAATATTACTCCATTGGCGCCCCTAGCCCCATAAATGGCCGTTGTTGTAGGATCTTTTAATACGGAAAAACTCTCGATGTCGTCGGGTTGTAGCCTGGCCAAGTCGTCGACGGTAAGCTCAACGTTGTCGATGAGTATCAGGGGGCCATTCTGATTATTGAAGGAGGCTACCCCTCTTACAAAGAATTGAGCGTTATTGGCACCTGGCTCACCGGAAGTTTGGTAAGATATAAGCCCCGAAACTCTTCCTGCAAGTGCGGTGGTAAGGTTGCTAGCCGGGACTTTTAACTCTCCCGGCTTTACGGACGTCATCGCCCCTACAACTGCATCCTTTTTAATAGTCCCAAAACCTACTACTACGACTTCATCGAGCGCTTTCTCATCAGTTTGTAAGGTGACGTCGATGATAGATTTATTGCCGACGGTAATCTCTTGTGTTACAAACCCCACAGCAGAAAAGGAGAGAATATCCTTATTGCTAGGGACAGTTATGCTGTATTTTCCGTCGGCGTCGGTATTCACTCCGACCGTCGTTCCTTTCACTAAAACGGTAACACCGGGAATTCCGGATTGATCTTCGGGGTCAACGACTCGTCCCTTAACCGTCTTTTCGGTAGCTTCATAGCTGGCTCTGGCATGCTGGCTATTGAAAATTACCAAGCTTAAAATTAGCATGGACTGTACCAGATAGGCACGAGCTATGCTAACCACATGGCTGTTTAGTGGTAAATGCTTTTTCATACATGAATTGAATTTGGAATGGTGAGTAAAATATGGAAATCAGTGTTTATTGCATAGGCAACTGCTTGGTTAAGTTGAATATAAAGTACTAAAATTTATATAAATAAAGTAAATAGATTTGTGATTCTAACGTTATGTAGCAACAGTGGTCTGTGTTTTTAGTATGTAATAAGTTATATAAAATAGTACTTTAGGTATATTGTATATTGCTACTAATCTCTAGAAGGCCGAATTTTTGATCCGCTAGCTAGATTTTTTCAGACTGGATGTTGTTTTTCTACTAAAATTTGCACGAGCGTCCGACAGTACAGGATAGTTTTGTAGAAATAGTATTTTAGGTGGACTTAAAATTTATAAAAAAATCTATTAAATTTAGGATATATACAAACTCGCACATTAGGAAAGTGTATTACTACTCGATGGATTAAGCGATGCTAAATCAGATCGTTTTTTCTAAATCCTCCAACGGTTTGCCTTAAAACCTAGGTACGAGGCCAGATAATCGGTTAACTCATCCATAGAATTGGATGCAGGGAATTAGGTTTTGTTGGAATGTGATTTAATTCTCTCCTCTCCTAAGGAGATTGTTGTACAAACACCGAAAAAAACAAAGAACCAATTGGTGGGCATAGATGTACGCAATTTGCTAACTTTAGACCTATGAACCGCAACGACTATTTGTGGAAGGGGATTTTGGAAAATGTCGCCGACGATTTTTTACGCTTCTTTTTTAGAGATGCGGACAGTTTGTTTGATCTGGATAGAGGTTTTGCTTTCCTAGATAAGGAATTGGCAGATCTGTTTCCAGATGAGGAAGCCCTATCTCCTAAATTCGTTGATAAGCTCATTAAAGTATTTACCAAGGCAACTGAAGAAAGTTCTTCCGAGGAAAAGTGGGTATTGGTTCATGTGGAGATTCAGGGTTATAGAGACAACAGCTTTCCATCACGTATGCATACCTATTTTTATCGGATACTCGATCGGTATCGTCAATCGGTGACGGCTATAGCCATTTTTACTGATCGGGATCGGAAATACCGTCCAGAATTTTATAAATACGACTTTCTGGGTACTAGCTTGATATTTCGGTTCAATACGTATAAAGTGCTCGATCAGGATGAGGAGACGCTAAGAAATGATAGTAACCCTTTTGCCGCCGTCATTCTGACGGTTCTGATGACTTTAAGAAAGAAGGAACTGTCAGATCAAGAACTATTTGAGATGAAACGTGGTTTATTACGTAACTTACTGCACCACAGGGTTTCGGCGTCAAAAATTGACAAACTGATTATTTTTTTGCAAGTTTATGTTCAGTTTAAGGATCAGGATTATGCTAGACAGTTTGAGCAAGAAATAAATGAAATCACTAAAAATGACAGATCGATGGGAATCAGGGAATTAGTATTAGATCATGCCGAAAAGATAGGTATCGAAAAGGGTCTTGAACAAGGTATTGAAAAGGGTCTTGAACAAGGTATCGAGGAAGGTATCGCAAAAGGTATCGAAAAGGGCATTGAGAAAACTGCCCGAAATTTGGTAAAGTCCTCCATTCTTACCAACGCACAAATTGCATCCGCCCTTGAGGTATCTGTAGAATATGTGGTTAATATACGAAAGGAGATGGATATGGGGATATAAGGCTAGTGCCAAGAGAGGTTTTCTACTTGTCCTTGAGTAAATGTTTAATTTTTCAAAGGGATACGACTATAACATTTTGTTATGATCTATTACCTTTTATCATTTTTGCTAGCTTCGTCTAATGTGGATATTTGTGGCCTAAACTAGTAGCTAAGCCATGGATTTTCGCGAGAGTATTTTTAAAAAAGAGTTTCCTATAGGGGTTCACCAAAAAACGCGAATTGGAGCCTTTGTTTTGGTGCTGACAATTTGTGCAACTCCTTTTGTAGGAGCGGTAGGGGGGCTGGTAATGGGTGTAGCATTCGCACTCGTGCTAGGTCATCCCTATTTGGAGTATAATCATAAGGTTGTTCAGTGGCTCTTACAAGCATCGGTGGTCGGTTTAGGTTTTGGGATGGACTTGCAACGAGTAATTCAGGTAGGGGCTCGGGGTGTTTTGTTGACCATGTTTTCGATCGTCTGCACTTTAGCATTGGGATATGGTCTAGGAAAGGCTTTTAGGGTCGATCCTAAGGTCTCCTTTCTGATTTCAGCAGGTACAGCTATTTGTGGTGGCAGTGCTATAGCAGCACTTTCGCCGGTTATCCGCGCCAAAGAACGACAGGTATCCCTGGCTTTGGCCTGTATATTCATTCTAAATGCATTAGCTCTATTGGTTTTTCCGTGGTTGGGTCATTACTTTGGCCTTTCACAGCGTCAGTTTGGCCTATGGTGCGCTTTGGCCATTCATGATACAAGCTCCGTGGTTGGTGCGGCAGGCGTATATGGAGTAGAGTCATTGGAGCTCGCAACCACCGTAAAATTGGCCAGGGCATTATGGATTATCCCTATCTCTTGTATTTCCACTTTCTACAGCCATGGAGCCATTCGTCGGATTCGTATTCCTTATTTTATTGGACTGTTTTTAGTAGCTGTATTGGCTAATAACTTTATACCAGCTGTGGCTAATATGTCATACCTTTTGGGCGCACTGGCACATATTGGCCTTAAAATATCCTTGTTTCTGATTGGAACGGGGCTCACCAGATCCGTTTGGAAGACGGTGGGGCTGGGGCCTTTCCTCCAAGGGCTTCTTCTTTGGGTGCTCATTTCATTTCTTGGCTTGCTATTGGTCGCGGGATGGCATTTTTAATGATAAACGGGTCTGGATATATTTTCTCCTATTCGTAACATGCTGTGGGTGATGCATTAGTTAATTGGGTCATCGCTTCAAAATGCTAACATTTTTTGAGGTAGAATGGCCCTGATAGTGACTTTACCTTTTAACCTTTCCCTCAAGTTCAGGACAGGTGCCAACCCTTGGTGATCAATCATAAAACAGACCCATAAAACTCCTATGAATAAGTTATTGCTTGTTGTGACCTCTTGTATGTTATTGACTTGTCATGTTGAAGGCGAGCGGAAGGCGATAATGGAGCTGGATTGGCCCGAATATTTGGGAGGTCCTGACAGGAACCATTATTCCGATTTGACTCAGATCAATCCTGAAAACGTAGCTAAACTACAAGTAGCTTGGACCTATACCATGCCCGATTCAGGACAGACCCAAGCGAGTCCGATAGTGATAGACGGGGTACTCTTTGGCGTTGCAGCGGGAGGGCAGGCTTTTGCTTTGGATGGGGCGACTGGAAAACAAAAATGGATTTTTGAGGACGATAGTAATAAAGTTTCTAATACCAATCGTGGGCTGGCCTATTGGACGGATGGTCAAGACGAACGAATCTTACACGCTATGGGCGCTTATTTATATGCCCTAGACCCTCAAACAGGAAGACCTATAGCTACATTTGGCAATAATGGCAAAATAGATTTACACCTGGGACTTCCTATGGTGGCTCAAAACAAATACCTCGTTTCTAATACACCGGGGACCATCTTTGATGACCTGATTGTCGTGCCGGTTCGGGTATCGGAAGGGTCCGACGCTGCCCCTGGGGATATTAGAGCCTTTAACGTGAAGACGGGCGAATTAGTCTGGACTTTTCATACCATACCTTATCCTGGGGAATATGGTTATGAAACATTTCCTGCCGATGCCTATAAGAATAATTATACGGGAGGAGCCAATAATTGGGCGGGTATGGCTGTTGACAAGGAGCGGGGAATCCTTTATGTGCCGACTGGGTCGGCAGGGTTTGATTTTTATGGGGGCAATCGAAAGGGGAAAAATCTGTTTGCCAACTGTTTGATCGCCCTAGATGCGAAGACAGGCAAACGAATATGGCATTTTCAAACCATCCATCACGATATGTGGGATCGGGACCTGCCCGCCCCACCCAATCTGATTACTGTCACGCATCAGGGTAAGAGAATCGATGCCGTCGCACAAGTCAGCAAGCAAGGTTATGTGTTTTTATTTGATAGAGAAACTGGGGACCCACTGTTTCCTATAGAAGAGGTAAAGGCCCCAGTTTCAGATATCCCTGGGGAGGAATCATGGCCCACCCAGCCCGTACCTACCAAGCCTAAGCCTTTTGCCCGACATTCTCATACGCTAACAGAGGCAGATATCAATCCTTATGCGGCTAATAGAGACTCTTTACTCGTTCGGTTTCGGAGTTATAGAAAGGGCTTCATGGCTGCTCCGAGTAGGGAAGGGACCTTAATACTGCCAGGTTTCGATGGAGGTGCCGAATGGGGGGGAGCCGCCGCCGATCCTAAGGAAGGTATCCTGTATGTCAATAGCAATGAAATGCCCTGGATTCTGACCATTATCGACCGCCCCAAAAAGGAAAAGTTGGCAGGAATGACACCTGGTAAGAAAGTCTATACTCAATATTGCATGGGCTGTCATGGTGAAGCCCTCGCTGGGAACTCAGTTAGTGGATTTCCTTCTCTTATTGGCATTAATAAACGACACAATAAGGCTTATGTGTCTTCCTTGGTGAAAACAGGTAAAGGCATGATGCCCGGATTCCCGATGTTAAAAACGGAAGAAAAACAGGCTTTAATTGCTTTTCTGTTTAATGACGAGAAAATAGAGGCTCCCAGCGCAGAACCTACCGAAGGAAAGTATCAGCTACCCTATACGACAACAGGTTATAATAAATTTCTAGACGAAAATGGTCTTCCAGCCATTACACCACCTTGGGGAACGCTCAATGCCATCGATTTAAATACGGGCGAGTATCTATGGCGTATTCCATTTGGTAATGAAGAATCCTTAAAAGGCATCGCTAAGGAGCCGACTGGACTGGAAAGTTATGGTGGGCCCGTTGTTACCGCCAGCGGGCTCTTGTTTATAGCTGCCTCAAAGGATGGTAAGTTTAGGGTGTATGACAAGCATTCGGGTACATTATTGTTCGAAATTCCTCTGCCAGCTCCTGGTTTTGCAACACCTGCCACCTACGCCATCGCCGGGAAACAATATGTCGTGATTGCCTGTGGAGGTACTAAGCTGGGTACCCCTAAGGGTAATCAGTATGTAGCCTTTGCCTTACCCTAAGAAGCGAGTGGGGGGACTTTTACAAATCCTGTTGCGCCCTTGGTGATTAGTCAGTACTGCAAGGAGCACACGCAGACATGGCTATGATGTTGCCGCCAGGGATGCGCATTATAAATCCGCAGCTTCAACCATTGTAGGTAGATAGGAACCAGTAGCCCTTGGACTATTACCCATGCGGTATAGGGCTTTTACAGGAACTCGACTGAAATAAAAATCAATTACTTAACAAGAAAAGTCGTTTCAGGTTAATGTCAAAATGCTTGTAAATGGCAGATAGTGATTGGTTTGAATTATAGAATACAAAAATAAAATGGAAAAATACATAAAGTTTTGAGGCAGTTCTAATTTTGCATCATATCGAAAATTTCAAATTAAATATAAGATATGTTCAAAAAATTACTTAATCAATTTCTCTAAACTTTATGAAATTACTACAACTCAAAACTTTTAGTTTTTGGGCGTTTGCTTTCTGCTTATGCCTGTTGGCATCGGGTGAAAAGGTGAATGCGCAACAAATTATTAAGGGAAAGGTAACCTCTGCCGAGGACCAGCAGCCACTTCCTGGCGCGAACATTAAAGTTAAAGATACCACCATAGGGGTGGTCACCGATGTAGACGGGAATTTTACCTTAGATGCTCCAGAAGATTCCAAAATATTGGTGATATCCTATATTGGTTTTGCCGCCAAGGAGGAATCCATCAATGGCCGATCCATCATTAATATCGCCTTGGACAACGATCAGAAATCCTTGGAGGAAGTGGTCGTAATCGGATTTGGTACTACGTCTAAAAAGAAAATGACGGGGGCAATTTCCACCATGGACGCCAAAAAATTGGAGCAAACTCCCTTTCCAAATGTAGGCCAGGCACTACAGGGGCAGGTGGCTGGCCTAGTGATCCAGAATAATGGAGGCGGACCTGGAAGTAAGCCTTCTGTTTCTATACGGGGGGGAGGGGCCCCATTATATGTAATCGATGGAGTAGTGACTAGTGTAGAGGATTTTAATGCGCTGAATCCCAATGATGTCCAGTCTATCAGCTTTTTGAAAGACGCCTCAGCAACGGCCGTATATGGTTCTAAAGCGGGGAATGGTATCGTTTTGGTGAACACCAAAAAAGGAGAGAGTGGGAAGATTAACGTCAACTATTCTTATAACCATCAGATCAGCCAGCCTACCGTGCTTCCTAAGATGCTTAATTCCTATGACTATGCGCTGATTCAGAATCAAGCTTCTGCATATGATGGAACGGTACCTACCTATACTCCCGAGCAGCTGGAAATCATCCGTACCCATAGTGACCTAGAAGCATATCCCGACAATAACTGGCCTGACTTGGCCCTTAAAAAGTTTGCTAACGAAAGTAAGCATAATCTTTCTATTCGGGGAGGAGATCAGCGCACCAATTATTTCGTGTCCTTGGGGTATATGGACCAAGGAGGGATTCTAAAAGCCGATGTGGTTGATTTTAGCCGTTTCAACTTGCGGAGTAATATTACTTCTCATGTGGAGAAATTGGGCTTAGAATTCGGAATCAACGTGAATGCCAGTCTTGAAAGATACAGAGAACCCTCTGCGGGCATGTGGTCGATCTGGCAGGTGATTACCAATAATACACCCCCCAATTACCGGGCCTTCAATACCGATGGAACCTTGGCAGGAGGAGCGGCAGGAGATCATCCCTTGGCTATTAGCAACGAGGATGCCGGATACAAAAAAGATAGAGATAAGTTTTTAAACAGCCAAGCCTACATCAAGTGGCATGTGCCGTCAGTAGATGGATTGTCGTTTGGGGTTATGGCCAACTATCGCGATGGCGACGGCTGGAGCCGGACTTGGAATCATAATGCACCACAATACCTAAGCGATGGAACGCTGATGAAAGCCAATCCACCTACGATGTCTGTATCTTCTTATTATACCAATCGTTTGTATTATGAATCGAGTGTTTCCTATGCTAAGACTTTTGGGAAACATGGCATCGATGCTACTGCCGTATATACTCAAACGACCACCAACGGTGAAACCTTACAAGCTTCCAGAAGAAATTACCTGTCGAGTGCGGTCGATCAGTTATTTGCAGGGCCAGCCGAAGGCAAGGATAACGACGGAAATCAGACTAAAGGAGCCATTGCTGGGTATGTGGGAAGGTTAAAATACGACTATGCCGGAAAGTATATCATCGAGTTTAGTGGCCGTTACGACGGTAACGACAACTTTGCTCCTGCCAAAAGATGGGGTTTTTTTCCTGCGGTATCGGTGGGCTGGAATGTTGCCGATGAAGGATTTATGGAGCCACTTATTAGTAAAAACATCATCAATGATCTAAAGCTACGTGTTTCCTATGGTAAAACGGGGATTTCTGATGGGGTTCAGCGTTTTGGATATATACCGGTATATAACCTAGAAGCCAATGCATATAACATAGGCAATAGCCTCGTAACCGGATTTTCGGAGGGTAACTTGGTTAATCCCAATGAGCTTACCTGGTATACTAGGAACTCCTTAAATTATGGGGTCGATTTTGCCAGTCTTGGCAATAAACTGACTGGATCTTTCGATTACTTTTACTACCGTACTACGGGGTATCTCGTAAGCCCCAAGGACCGTTATACCACCCCATTGGGTAAGAACTTGCCGCAAATTGCCTCCAATTCCGCTCAAAGAAGAGCCGGTTTCGATATGGTGCTTCGTTATAAAAATAATATAGGCAAGCTTCAATATGAAATAGGTGGAAACGTCTCGTATTTCAACCAATTATGGGAACAACTAGATACTGAAAATGAGGCGACACTTAAGAACCCATATACCCGTCAGACGCACCGCACCGACTATTGGGCGGGAGGCTCGGTGTACGTTTCCGATGGACTGTATCAGAATGGTGCTGAAATACTAAACGCTCCTCGTTTGCTGGCCTCTACCGAAACTCAAGCCGGGGACATTAAGTATACCGACATCAACGGGGATGGGAAAATCGATGCCCAGGATCAAAGAAGGGTCGGCCTGCCTTCGATGCCTCATACCAACTTTGGAGTAGATTTTAACCTTCGTTATCAGGGCTGGTCTATGAGTGGATTGGTACAAGGAACGGGTAGTCGCTACATCGGTTTTCACAATTGGATCGTAGCTGGAGAGGCTCGGAAATATGTGTATGAGTATCAACAAAACTTTTGGTCACCTCAGAATCCTAATGGTGAATTTTCTCGGCCGTCGCATACCTCTGCGGTCAATGGAGGAAATAACGTAGTAGATTCTGATTATTATTTAAAAAACGCCCGCTACCTGCGACTTAAGAACTTTCAGATTGGGTATGACTTAAAGTATTCCCTTTTGAAGAACGTAAAGTTCTTGTCGACCTGTCGTATGTATATCAACGGTACCAACTTGCTGACGGCCTCAGGCATCAAAAAATACTTTGATCCAGAACAGTCTGAGTTAGCTGGTGCTGGAGAACAGAGCTATGGCTATCCAGTTCAAAGGACCTATTCTTTGGGTGTTAATGTCGCATTTTAATTGAAAAACGAGATGAAAAATATAAAATTATTGATACTGATTGCGGCCTTAAGCTTTGTCGGTATCTCTTGCAACGACGATTTGCTGAATACCAAGCCCCTGGACAAGTTTTCTGAAGAGGCCGTATGGAATGATATTAATCTAGCACAAGGGTTTATTTATAACACCTATATGTCGGTTATCCCCGAGTTATATGTCAACCCGGCTGATCCTCAGTCGCGATTTGGTGGAGTGGGCAACGACGACTACACCGATAATGTCTTGATCAAACGGTCGAATGTTGTCGTACGCGACCTCATGGATAAGTTCTTCGATGCTGGATGGGCCAAGAGCAATGCCTACTATTGGTGGAAAAGCATAAGCCCAACGAAGCAGAACTCGTTTGAAGCTATCCGAGACTGTAACCTGATCATCGAAAAAGTGGCAGCTTCTACGGGCATCAAAGAAAGTGAGAAAGCAGGGTTAATAGCCCAGGGCAAAATGTTACGTGCCTTAATGTATTACTCAAAAGCACGTTTGTTTGGTAAATATGTGATTGTGGATCATGTGCTTAGTGAAGAAGATGACTTTAAGCTGCCACGTACCAACACCATCAAAGAGACCTACGATTTTATAGTTAAGGACTTGCAAGAAGCCTCTTTGGCTTTGCCCGACAAGGGTGCGGTGGCAGCCGGCCAACTCACCAAAGGGGCAGCCTTGGCCATGCTGGCTGAAATCTCCTTACACGGCGCTGCTTACATAGAGTCAGGAAAAACAGAATATTACCAGATTTCCAAAAAGGCCAGTGAAGATTTAATAGCCTTAGGGTATACCTTGGATACCGACTATGAAGCTATGTTTAACGATTATGATCATGGGTTGAGTACTCCCGAGGGGATACTGGGGCTCTATAAGCATATTAATGTAACGGTGGGGCAACAAACGATGATGCAGGGACTGGTGCCCAATATGGAGCCGTCGGCAACCAAAGGAAGCCCAGCCTTGGTGGAGCAGTTTGTAGGATGGACGGAGATATGGCCCTCGGTCAGCCTTGTGGACGATTATCTGGTGGTGGATGCCGATGGAGAGGCTAAGAAATGGGATCAGACTAGCTATTATAAGACTTTTAAGGCCCAAGGAGGGTACGTGTCCGAAGCGATATATAAACACCGTGACAAGCGTTTTTATGCTTCGATCGTTCAAGATTCTACCAAATTTTTCAATAATTTGGTCACCACACGTGTGGGGGGGAATATGCATTATTTGTCCAGTACTAAGGGCTTTCAGTATATGACGCCATCTGGGTATTATATGCGTAAGGGAATTTATGAGAAAATAAGATTTCAATCGAACCTCAATACTTCCTACCATCAATTTATCACAAGGTTAGGCCGTGCCTATCTAAACTATGCCGAAGTGTTATTGAGGCTGGGAAACACCTCCGAGGCCATTAACTATATCAATAAAACCAGGGTCGCCCATGGAGGCCTACCCGAACTGCCTACGGGCTTGTCGGCTTCAGAAGCTTGGAAATGGTATAAGATAGAAAGAAGGGTAGAGCTTTTCTTTGAGAACGACCGCTATTGGTCCTTGCTGCGCTGGGGAATGGAAAATGGGGGCAACGTTATTCCTGAAATCAACGATACCCAGCATCAATTCATGGAGATAAGCAGTGACGGCAGGAGCTTTCAGTTAAAAGAACTTTTTCAATATAAGTCGCTTAATGAAAAGAAGTTTACCGTCAAACGGTATCTATTTCCAGTGCCTGAGAAAGAAAGACAGCAAAATGAAAATTTGGATCAAAATCCAGGATGGTAATTATAAAACTTAAGCGTTAATACGATGAAAAATCTATTTAAATATGGGCCTTTACTCTTCATAACTGTATTGATGAGTTCATGCTTAAAAGCAAATCTAGAGGTGTTACCGGTTTTTTCAGATGCCGAGATCACCAATTTTCGACTCGAATACCGTTGGGTGGAAGGCGAAGAAGCCTATGGGAAGTTGCATGTGGTACAGCTCCCTACCAAGAACACCATCGATTCGGAGACCAACACCATTATTTCGGTTATTACCTTGCCTGCCGCCAGTGCGAGCTTTCCCGAATCGGAGCGTAGCAAAGTGTCTCTACAAAACGTAGTAGGGTATGCCGACCTATCTACGGCCGCTAGCATGCATCCTATCGGGGATGCCCCGGTATTGGGCAAGCCAGGCGATTTTAGTAAAGATAATTTACAGTACGAGGTGGTTGCTGCCGATGGGCAAACCAAAAAAGTATGGAAGCTAACCCTGAGTGGATTGTAAAAAGTAGTAGGCTGTAAGCTGCGACGGACTATATATTGATTATTTTTTTAGCGGTGCTAGTCCGGCTATAGGTCGGGTAGCACCGCTATGTTAAACCCTGAATATCTAAGAAATGACAACTAGAAGGGAGTTTTTTAAAAGTACCGGTGCCGGCTTAGCTTTGGCATCACTTACAGATACTACATCACTCGGGGCTCAAGCTTTAACGAACAAACTGGTATCTGGATCGCCTGTGATGGAGTTCAAAGTGACTCCGCCCTTATTTTGTCCTTATTATAGCAGCGGCCGTGCCGACCAAAAAGGAGGGAATGCCTATTACTATAAACGGGATGCCTTTGTTGATAACCCCTTTACTACGCCGGCCTCAGGAATGTCGGGCTCGCCGGTAGTCATCGATGCCCATGGTAAAATGGTGGGCTTTACCAGTAGCCAGGGCTATGAAGATTCGACCTTCTCTTTCGATGGTAAAGATACCCTAAAAGTACAAGTCCCTCCGGGGCAGGAGCTCTTTGTGGATGAGCATGGCGATGGAGAAAAAGCTTGGAAGGATTATAATACCTTGATGATGAAACGCCTTAACATCAGTCCGTTGACCAGCTCTCCTACATTTTGGTCCGACGTGGAATATTGTACATGGGTAGAGCAGAAGTTTTTATCTACCAAAAAACAGGAGCATTTCAACCTGCTCAACCACGACTTTATCAAAAAATACCTCGACGAGTTAATCGCCTTGGGCTATCCTAAAGGTAAGTTGACCTTGGATCATGGCTGGGGGACCTTCCCCGATGGTACCATCGACTCCGGTTTTGGATCGTGGGTTCCCGACCCTAAGAAGTTTCCCGATTTTCGAAAGACAATGGATCTGATCGTAAATAAGGGGTTTACCCCAGGGCTATGGATAGGCTTTCCCAAAATACATGCGCAGAGTATGATAGCCCAGCAGTATCCCGACTTACTAGGGAGCTGGGAGGCCAATAATGCCCAACGAAAGCCTAAGGACATGCGCTATTTAAACCCTAAAGCCGACATTTATAGTTATGCTTCCGAGGTGATTCATCGGTTTTATAAGATGGGGGTCATGAAATTTAAGATCGACATGTCCTATAATACCAAGGCCGATATGTTGCCTATCCATAAATAACTCTATCATGCGGCTAAGGATATTGACCCGAAAATAGAAATGGAATTTCATGTTCCAGATATTTTCTTTACCCGCTATACCGACGTGACGCGCACCAATGATGTTTGGTTAAACGACCAGTATGACTGGCCGGCCAGGGTAAAAACGCATTATGAAATTACCTATAAGTCGTCGCCGGGAAGGGCAATAAATCTCGACCATGTGGGAGGCAATGACACCGGGGCCATTACCGAAGCTAAGTTTTTAAAGCATTTAGATATGTACAAATCCAAAATCGGCTATCCGATGGTGTCGGTATTGCCTAGTCACTTTGGAAGCAAGGTGGTCGATCGCACCGGTGACTTTTTGTGGGAATATCATAAAGGAGCCAGAAAGATCGTGTCTGACTTTTGGTCTTAGCACTAGCCGCTAAGATATCCTTAGCCTATTATTCAATATTAGACTTATCACGATGGATAAGGTAGGAGTATTTTTACTATCGGCAATGATCCACCAGCAATAGGCCGGCTCATCGATTTTAGAAAACGCGGATCGCCAATAGTTGGCTGCCCCAGCAGTACCCACCAGTAGTGATATATTCTATTCGTCTTAAAAAATATGAAACGTAGAAATTTTTTCAAAAACGCCGCTGGTATAGCGATGGTTACACAATTAACTCCGAACGGGGAAGCAGGGACCGAAAAACCAATAGAATCCTTTAAGTTCGACCGCAAGCAATGGGAAGTGATGGGCAACGGCTTTCAGGCTATGCCCGATAGGAAAAAAACGGTATCGTACGACGTAGTGGTGGTTGGTGCGGGAATGGCAGGTATTTGTGCGGCCGTTGCTTCCGCTCGTAATGGGGCCAAAACAGTACTTATCAATGACCGTCCCGTACTAGGAGGGAATGCTTCGAGTGAGATCCGCGTGACTGTCAACGGGGTGGCGCATTTAAAGCCCAAAGGCCTACCAGAAAGAGAGACGGGGATTATTGAAGAGATATTGATAGAAAACCGGGCAAGGAATCCGCAAGAGTCCTATCCGGTATGGGATCATGTACTATACGATTTCGTAACGAGAGAGTCCAATCTTACGCTAATGCTCAACACACAAGCCATGGATGCCGTCATGAAAGGCGACCGGATTACGGCGGCAAGGTGTTGGCAACTCACTACCGAAACCGAGTTTATGGTGCAGGGCCAGGTGTTTATCGATTGTTCGGGGGATGGGCTGCTGGCGGCAAAGGCCGGTGCCATATTTCGTACCGGTAGGGAGGCGGCGTCGGAGTTCGATGAGAAATATGCCCCCAAAGAGGCAGATGGGTGGCAGATGGGAGCATCTATCCTGATGCAAGCCAAAGATATGGGCCGCCCCATGCCTTACACTCCTCCCGCTTTTGTGATCAAATATGATGCTGAAAAGGCCCATGATAGAGCCATCAATCAGTTTATCGATGGTTTTTGGTGGGTAGAGCTAGGTAGTGAGTTCGATATTATCGATGAGCAAGAAGACAATCGTCATAAGCTTATGGGTTATTTGCATGGGGTATGGGATTATGTAAAAAATTCTGGTGAATTCCCTGAGTCCGAAAATTTTGCCTTGGATTGGGTGGGCGCCCTACCAGGAAGGAGAGAGTCTAGGCGGTTTATTGGGGATTTTATATAGTCGGAAAAGGACCTCACCGGGCATCGTCATTACCCGGATGCCATCGGCTTTGGCGGCTGGTCTTTGGATGAACATAACCCGGGGGGGATTGAGAGACTCGATTTGCCTCCTAGTTTTTTTCATGAAAAATTTGCCAAAGTTTACGAGGTGCCTTTCCGTTGCTTGTATTCCAAGAATATTGCTAATCTCATGTTTTCAGGAAGGAACGTAAGCCAGACGCATATTGCCTTATCCTCCACTCGGATTCAAGCTACTTGTGCATTGATGGGCCAGGCCACGGGCACCGCAGCTACTTTATGTGTTAAACTAGGCGTGTTGCCTAGGGATATTGCCCAAAAACATATGGCGGCCCTACAGGAACAATTACTGCGCGACGACGTTTTTATTCCGTTACGTCCCGCCCAGGACCCTAACGACCTGGCCACAAAAGCGAGCTCGATCTTTGGCTCTTCCACTACCACGGGCCAAGCTTCCTTATTGACAGATGGTATGTCGCGCGATATCGACGATCAGGTGCATCACTGGCAGTCGGACGGGTTACCCGCCTATGTACAGTTGGAGTGGGAAAAACCCGTAGACTTGTCAGCCATCGAAATTAAGTGCGACAGTAATCTACAACGAAATATCATGATGCGTAAGGACCATAAGGTAAACCAGAATTTTGGTACCGAAATCCCTCCCGAACTACTCAAAACGGTAGATTTTGAGGTACGAATTAAAGGGCAATGGGTAAAGGTAGGGCAGGTTAAAAATAATATAACCCGATTGGTGAAGGCGCATTTTCAAAGCCAAAAAACTACCGCTGTCCGGATAAATATGACCGAAACCTATGGAGCCGATCATGTCAAATTATTCGAAGTAAGGTGTTATTCGTAAGCTTATGATGGTCAGAAAGCCTTGGCTCAAAATATTACTAATGGTGCTGCTGTGGAGTATGCTGGGTGGGGTGGCTATGGCCCAGCCCAGCCTCACCCAGCATCCGGTTTACTTGGTACACCCTGGGAGCGTGGAGGGGACCCCAAAGGAATACTGCCTGATAGAACAGAAGAGTGGAGCTGGCCAATCTCGTTATTATATGGATGTGGAATCCGTTATTTGCGGGAGTAAAGTTTGCAAGGTCGTAACCGTTCGGCTTTTCTGGGACGAATTGGGAAGATATACCCATTTCGATATGCCGGCAGGTATGGCCCTAGAAAAGGAAGAAGGAGAGGCCTTTACCCAGGCAGATTATGACAAACTTCAACAAATCCTTGCCAATCCATTCTCGCCCCTGCAGGACGTATATAAGGAGGATCTGGTGGATCCCGCGAGTGACTATAACGCCATCGATGCATTGTCGGGAGCAACGGTTACCATCGATCAGACGGCCATCGTAAAAGGGGCCGTTTGGACTTGCTATACCCTGTGGCATTGGGCGCATGGGCCCGTGGTGGCTTATATTAGAGATCATACGGGACGTGCGTATGCCGTCGAGGAATTACTGGTATGGCTTTCCGAGCGGGATAGCCCCTATCAGGTGTTGGCCTTGGAGCAGCTCACCAAAAGAAAAGCCTATGGGGATTCCGAGATAAATGCTGTAGAGCAAATTGCCCTAAAAACAGAATCGCTATTTTCGGCGAGTCTATGTTATTTTGAAAAGGCGCCCTGGTTGTATATGAAAGAGCTATCCCCTTGCTATTCCAGCGTTCCCCAACTGCCTACAGAATGCGCTACCTGAAATCCATTCAAAACAAACCGGAGACGGCACCAAGCGGGTTTTATCAGGGCATAGTAGCGGCCTGGAACTCCAAGGCACCGTATCCGGAGGTGGTGCTGCTTCTAGATATTCTAAAAGCCAAGTCTATCGATTCTCCCGAAGTCTATCAATCTCTCCTAGCTCTGTTAGAGGATGATCTTATGGTTTCTAGAGCCGTTTATTGGTTTCTAGTAGATAAACCATTGACGCCAGAGCAGCAGTTGAAGTTAAAAATGTTTGAACAAAACCATGCTGAGGCTCTGAACTGAGTATTCGAATGAAAGTCAAAAATAGGAGGATTATCAATTTTTAGAAGAAATTGACTAATTTAGGTTCTTTATAATATTGATATTGTACTAAAATGCTGCTTCGGCTACTTAGATTAAATTTATTCCCCTTATATTTTATTCTTCTTTGTTGCCAGACTCATATGGGTTTGGCTCAAGCCAAGCCCTTTGGTTCACCCAAAAATTTATCGATCTCCGATGGATTGGCGCATAATGGGGTCACCAGCTTGTTGGAAGACAGTCAAGGATATCTTTGGGTTGGTACTTACGACGGATTAAACCAATATGATGGATTCAAATTTGTCACCTATAAAAACACCCCAGATACCGAACTTATCGCTAGTAACAGGGTTAGAAGCCTGGCTCAGGATCCTCTTGGGAATCTGTGGATAGGTACCGACGATGGTATTACCATCTATGACTATGAGTCGCAACAATTTAAAACCATCTACTCCAATAAGTTGACCGGCAAGGGATTGAATGGCCCTATCATCCGATCCATTATTGTTCAAAAAGACAAGGGGTGGATGATCTGTGCAACAGAGCTGGACGGGTTGTTGATTTTTAACACCGATTACCAGCTGAAGGCTCATTATATTCCTTCCTTAGGTCCAGGTAGCTTGGGCGTATTATTTCAGGAAGGGGTCGAGATAGGAGAAGGCATTTATGTGTATGCTACATCGGCAGGTTTGTTGCAATTTGACTCCAATAAAGGTCATTTTAGAAGGGTGTATGGCGAGAAATTACCATCTTGTGTGTCAGTAACCCGTACCCCCGACAGCCACCTCATTGTGGCAGGCCAGGACGGGGTTGATATCCTGAAATTTACTAAATCGAGCCAAGGAGTCCGTTATAAGTGGCTAAGCCATAGTTTGTCCTCCCAGCGATTTAAAATTGTAAGAGGCGATATGGAAGGGCGACTGTGGCTGGGGACCTTAAATGATGGTACTATACGGGTCAATTCTATGGCACAACTTCTATCCGCCGACCAACGTGGGCTTAAGCCCCTGGAACCTACCGATTTTGTCCGGGTAAGTAGTATACTCCTTTCACCTACTTCGGGATGTTGGGTGGGGACGTTTAATAAGGGGCTTTATAATTATAATTTAAAACCAAATCCCTTCTCTTTTTTTGATTTTACCCAAGGAAAGACCAGAGAAACGGGAGTTCAGAAAATAATAGGGCATCTGTCTGCCTTTAACGACAAGGAGGTTCTCCTTTCGAACAGGACAGGGGGGCTTAACTTACTGAATACAGAAAACCATACCATAAGGCACTTCCCTTATAAGCTTCCTTTAGGGGGAGATAAGATAGTGGGTAGGTTTATGCAAGATTCGAAGCATCACCTTTGGGTTAATTATAACGCCTTAGGTCGGTTGTATCGGATTGGCTTGGAGGAGGCAACCACTGAGCTCATCACTTTTAGAGGTGCGCCCTTAAGCTTAACTATACAGTCGATGTCCGAAGATCGATTTGGCAATATCTGGATTGGTGGGGTAGAAGGGGCCTATAAAATTACGGTCAACAAAGATGGGAGTATTGGGGAAGTGTTTTCCTTGAATAATCTTCCTTATTTCAAACAAATGGATTTGTCGTTGGTTCGGGCACTATATGCCGACCCAGAGTACGATTTTATGTGGCTAGGTACCGACGCCCAGGGCTTATTCCGAATAAAGATTACCGACCAACAGGATCCTGCCCTCGCGCCTGTCGATCATTATGTTTTTGATAGGAGGAAGCCAGGAAGTATTTCCAGCAACTTTGTGTCGAGTATACTGAGGTTGCCCAACCACGAGCTCTGGATTGGGACCGAGCGAGGAGGGATTTGTCAGGTGCTTCAGAGCGATACGGAACCACGATTCTTAGCCTTTACCGAAAAGAATGGGCTTTCTAATAATGTGGTCAAGGCCATACTCCCTACCTCTGACAACAACCTTTGGATTAGCACCAATATCGGGCTGAATTATTTTAATACCACCACTAAAACTTTCAGGAACCTAACGGCGAATGACGGGCTACCTTTCGAAGATTTTAATTATTCGGCGGTCCGGCTCAATAATGGGAATTTTGTCTTCACTGGGCTCGATGGTATCACCTATTTTAAGGCGGAGGCTATTGATCGGCATGAGGCCATCCCTAAGCTGCAATTTGGGAGTTTATTGGTCAAGAATAAAATGGTAGCACCATCCGATACGCTTAATGGCCGGGTTGTGCTACACCAAAGGTTGCGCGACGGAGGACAAGTAGAGCTCAAATATTCGGAGGATGTTTTCTCCATTGAGGTTAACTCCTTGCATTTTTCCAGTTCCGTCAATCATTTTATTAGATATCGCCTTTTGCCCGAAAATCAGGAATGGATTAAAAGGCCCTCCAATCAGAAGTTTATTAACTATGCGGGGTTGAAGCCCGGGGAATATACACTGGAAGTGGCGGTATCGAATGCCTTAAACGAATGGTCGGCTCCGCAGCAGCTGAACATCGTGATTAGTCCTCCGTTCTGGAGAACGTTTTGGGCCTATCTACTTTATTTGGTTCTGATAGCGGTTGGCATTTATGTCGTGATTCAAGTTTTTCTTCGAATTCAAGGATTACAACACAAAGTCGCATTAGAACAGCTGGAGCTAGAAACAGGACAAAGAATTAGTGAAGCGAAGCTAACTTTTTTCTCGAATATATCCCATGAAATCAAAACCCCGGTAACCCTAATACTAGGGACGATCGAGCTGTTGAGCAAACAGATGAATGCCGGAGTAGGCGTTCGGGAAAAGCTTAATTTGGTGTTAAGGCAGTCCAAAAAGATCTCTCAGCTGATCGACCAGGTGCAGGATTTTCAACGGGCCGATACCAACCTCTTACGTATGCATCCAGACACCTTTAGCTTCGATGCCTTCGTAGCCGAATTGGTGGGCGATTATCAGGTAATGGCTTTGGCCGAGCAGAAAACCATAGAGGTGATTGCTGAGGATAGTGCTGAAATTTTTGTTCGGGCCGATCCCGATAAAATGGAGAAAATTTTAAATAATTTATTAAGTAATGCCTTTAAACATACCAGTACAGGAGCCGTAATTCGGGTCCTATACCGAACAGATCAACAACAACTTTTAATAACCGTCCACGACAATGGGAAGGGGATTCACCCCAAGGATCTTCCCCATATTTTAGAGCGATTCTATCAGTCCAAATACCACCAGCAAGAATACGTAGGAGGGTCAGGGATTGGGTTAGCCTTTACCAAAGTGCTGGTAGAAATGCACTATGGGCAAATAGACATCGATAGTACTTTAGGTGTCGGAACGTCCGTTATGCTTCGCCTGCCGGTGGTGGCTGAGCCAGTAGACAGTCGGGAGCGGGAAGAAGAGACTATCCTTTTGAAAAATGAAGCAGCATACCAGCCTTCTACCATGGCTATGGCACCGTATGACCGGCAGCAGGTGGTTGCCGATAGCAGCTTTGCTGGAGCGACGGTGTTCTTAGCAGAGGATAACCCCGACATGCGCACCTTTGTAGCGGAAGTGCTCGGAGATTTTTATCAGGTCAAGAGCTTTGGGAATGGCCAGGAATGTCTGGATGCTTTGGAGGAAGAGTGGCCCGATGTGATCATCAGTGATGTACTTATGCCGGTCTTGAATGGTTTTGAGCTTTGTAAGCGCGTCAAGGCCGATGTGTCTACGAGCCATATTCCCGTTATACTGCTCACTGCTTGCATATCGGTGGACGACCAGATAACCGGGCTGAATCAGGGGGCGGATGGCTACATCAAAAAACCTTTCGATATTCAGCAGCTTATTTCTACCACCGATTCGGTATTGCGTACCCGCAAGCAAATACGCGAAAGGTTCGATTTGGGGCTTCCTTTACAATTGCAGAATACCAATGCCAAAGACCAAGTCTTTATGGAAAAACTATACCGTCTTATGGAGAGCAACCTCGATAACGAGAATCTGGATATCAGTGATTTTACTAAAGAACTTTACCTTAGCCGTACGCATTTGTATCAAAAAGTTAAGGCAATTACCAACCAAACACCATTTGACCTTTTGAAGACTTACAGGCTCAATAAGGCCGCCCAATACCTTTTGCAAGGGGAATATTCTGTTAATGATGTGTATCTGATGACTGGTTTTAAAAGTAGGACGCATTTTAGCAAGGCCTTTAAGGAGGCTTTTGGCACCTCGCCGGGGAAATATGCAAAGGCTCAACCTACTTCGGAATAAATATCTAAATGAGTTGAGCCTTTTTGCTGTCAAAATGAATCAATTTTAAAGCCTGTCGAAGGATTTCGGTCTACGTGTATTTTTTAAACAATGGATTGTCAGTAGCTTACAATAAAAAAATACATTTCGAAAGGTCCTATCACGCTCTGAGTGATCAATGTGACACGCTACTTTAAACGTCAATTAAATTGTTTTTTTATGAAATAAAATTACCCCACTGGAGGAGCGGCGATATTCATCATTTAATATGCCGCTCCTAAGGAGCTGAAATATGCAATTGAAAAATAATTTCTATTCATATGTCGCCACGCTGTGGCTTGCATAGCGGCTCGATAGGAACGAAATAATATTTTTTCGACCAATCCTCGACCCTTCATTTCTCCACTCGCCTTATGCCCGTCTCTTAGGGCGATATCGGTTTTCTGGGCTGCTAGAATCATTTTCTATTAATGTATTGCATCACTGTGGTTTTCTATGTAGCTACCATTGACCTAATTTGTAATCAATTGACTATTAGTATATTAAAAATGTCGCCTTGAGATAGCTAAGGGTTTAGTTAAATAAGGGTGCCTGTATGGAGGGATCGTCGCTAGAGAGTATTTGAGTCGCTTTACCGGTATAAGTATTGTCCTTGAAAAGCACCTCTTTAGAGGTTTTAACAACCACGGCCGGGTTCTCCGGGAATTTCTGAGGGAAGGTCCCAGAGTTTGTAATCTTATTTTTTTCAAACCTCAAATTTTCAGTATTGGAAACTTCGAGAATAAGGTTGTCAAACTGTTCGAAAGTATTGCCGTGAATATCAATATTTCGGAAGGCGATATGCTCCGATTCGTCGTCGGTCACCAGCCGGATCACCCCTCGGTTAAACCCACTGTGTTGACAATCCTTAAAGGTATTGTTGGTGATGCTGATATTAGCGCCGCTGCCTGACTCAAACCAGCTCCCACTCTCCACGGGGATAAGAATGGCCTCCATTTCGGTGCTGAAAAAATTCCCCTCTACCACCGTCTTCTTCGGTGTAGAAAGTAGCAGTCCACGAGCCCGGTTATTGCTGATGGTGCAGTTCTGTACCAAAACCTCCGGATAGGCATCGAGGTTCTCTAATAAGTCCCCAGGTTGAATGCGCGTGTCTAATTTATCTTTGAACTTGATAATATGATAGCGCCCGTTTATTTTTTGTACCGACTCCACCGTATTTTTGGCATAGGCATCAAAAGATTCGTTGAGCCGTATCAGGCCTATGCTGTCTCCCGGTTTTCCAAGAACAAAGTTTTGTTGTTGGAAATGTCCTATCCGCACGCCTAAGGTATACGGGTCCAGTTGCTCAACCACCTCTTCGTAGGTGCCATGGATGTTACTGGCGTCGTCGAGCTGATTGTTAAACACACAATTTCGGATCGAAATTTTGCCCCTACAGCCTACAAAATGGGTGGCGTCGGCGGTGGTAGAAACCATCCGGTTGCCAGATGGGCGCACATTGAAAGCGTCTAAAGTAAGGTCACTGGAGTTTTCGGCGATCAGCCCCATACCCCCTGCATGATGTACCGTTACGTTTGTGGCATTGAAAGTTTCGCAGTTCAGGACACGGAAAGCAGGAGCCACCCGGTTGCTGGCCTGATCCCCCTTGCCTACCAATATCATGCCTATAGGAGGGAGTTTCTTGGCATGGTTGAATATCCTTACCAGCCCTGGCTCTAGTTCTTTGGCTATCAACCGCTCTTGGGTACCATAAGGATGGGTTTTTTCACTCTTAAAATCCTGTGAGTATTTGTATTTCAGGGACTGTGTATTTCTGGTTATGGCCGATTTGGATAGGTTGGTAAGGGGAGTATAGTCCTCTGTATCGAATGCTATGGCCTTGCGTTTTGGGTCATAAAGGATGGACTGCCCTATGCTGTGCTCATAATATTCTTTTAGGAATATCAATTGATCGTTGCGTATGGCATAGGGGTATTCCGTGCCTATCTTGATATCAAAAGTCTTGTTAGCAACATCTTGTGCCACTACTAGGGCTTCACTATTAAAGGGTGTCTGCCAGTCTATACTGAGGTTTTTGATGCTGATATTTTTGCTGTCGGTAATCAAAAAAGGAACCATTAGCCCATGGAAAATAAATGTAGAACCCTGCCCGTCGATGGTAAGGTTTTCCTGACGATCGATGGGAAAAGCCGTTCTAGTCAGTACATTATCATGATTAGAAATAAAGACAAAGGATTCATAGCCCTTGTCGGGGTAGAAATGATAAGTACCCTTTTGGAATTTAATCTCCCGTATAGAGCCTTTTTTTGCAGACAATATGCTTTTTAACACTTCGGGAGTGGCGTCGTCTCCAATGTCGGTCGTGAAGTAGACCCTGTCCGCGACAGTAGCGAATCCTTTGAGGCCAAGGCCGAAAAGCGCTAAGAATAGGACCATCAGTAATTTAATCGATTGGTTAGGCATAGGAATGGATGATAATAACAAATAATTGAGTTAAAGGAGCTATTAAGGCATTGGGAACAGCGTGGAGTGTTGGTGCTCGTTACGCATGATTTCTTTTACTTTCTTGACGATATCGGGGTGTGCACTGGCAATATTATTCTTCTCGGCTTCGTCTACCGACAAGTTGTACAATTCGAGTTTTGTGTCACCAGTTTTATCATAATCATAAACCACCCCTTTCCATTGGCCCATCCTTACGGCTTTTCTACCCCCATTGGCCGGGAATTCCCAGTAGAGGTGATCGTGCTTTTTTTGCCTTCCCTTCCCCGTCAGGGTAGGTAAAATGGATAGGCCATCGGTACTTACTTTTTTAACTCCTGCCATATCGGCGAAAGTGGGCTTCATATCCCAGAAGGCCGAGATATGGTCCGAAACCGTATTGGGTTTAATTTGGTTGGGCCATACCGCAATAAACGGGCAGCGAATACCCCCTTCGTAGAGGTCTCTTTTCACGCCTCTCAGCCCTCCCGCTCCGTTAAAGAATTCGGGATCGCTGCCCCCTTCTTGGGCTGGTCCGTTGTCGCTGGTGAATATCACCAGAGTATTGTCTGCGATCCCTAATTCGTTCAGTTTATCCATGATTTGCCCCACATAAAGGTCCAGACGGCTCACCATGGTGGCATATACGGCGTGTGGTTCGGTCTGGGAGGCATATTTCTCCAACTGGATGTCGGGGCCATAGTCCGATAGGTAACTTTCTGGCATCACAAACGGTTTGTCCTCCTTAAATTGGCCTTTGTATTTTTGATAAACAGAATCGTTGGGTGAGATGATTTCGGCATGAGGAAGCACGAACGGTACGTAGGCGAAGAAGGGTTTATCCTTATGGTTGGTAATAAACTGAAGCGTGGCCTCCTGGATCATGTCTGGAGCATAGGTAACCTTATTGGTATAGTCGTTACCTTTTAGAAAATCCTTTTCCTGGTTATGCCATAGGTAGGTCGGGAAATAACGATGGGCTTGTCTTTGGCAGTTGTAGCCATAGAACTCGTCGAAGCCTTGCTGATTGGGGTCTCCTTCGGTGCCTATAAACCCTAGGCCCCACTTTCCAAATGCGCCTGTGGCATACCCTGCTCGCTGAAGTACCTCTGCTATGGTTTCCGCCTTTCCGGGCAAGGGGACCTGGCCTTCAGGCTTGGCCTCCTTGTTGCCCCTTATGGGCGTATGACCCGTATGTTGGCCCGTCATCAGCGACGACCGGGAAGGGGCACATACAGAGGACCCGCTATAGTGTTGGGTAAATCGGATACCTTGCTTCGCCAGCTTGTCGATGTTGGGGGTGCTGAATTTTTGTTGTCCATAACAGCTCAAATCACCATAACCGAGATCGTCGGCTAATATATAGATGATATTGGGTTTCTGATTGGACTGGGCTTGTGCACCTATGTTGACTAAAGCCAGCACGGTTAACAAATGAAAAACTCTGAAAATTGGATTAAAATGGTGCATGGGTAGTTAAGAATGACGCTGTTTTACTGAATTTGAAGGCCTATTTTTGCTATAGGCCATGCACTTGGGTATTCCTCGCCATCGATGCTTATCGGAATTGGCATCGTATGGCTTATGAAATATGTATGGCTACAAAACTCTAAAGAAAATAGGTGTCTAGCGTATTCTGTTGTCCTTAAAATGTTGTTTTGCGTATTTATTCTATAAAAATTGATGGGTTCTCGGTAGTAAACTATCTTTGCTGGGCTTGAAATAGGGGAGTAGAAATTCAGATTTGACTCATTTACAGGGAAGTTTACTGAGGAATACAAAGGAAGTACGTAGGGGTACAAATATGAAAGGCCTTGGCTTTACCTTTAATGTCGCTATCCAAATAGGAAGTATAGGAGTATTGAAATATAATATTAAACTAAAGTAATGTGCGTGTTCTTTTTTAGATATGAATTTTTTAGTGAGAATGAAACTAATCCATCTTAAAAGTCTTTTAGTTGGGCTGTTCATCGTAAGCTGCCCTGCTTTTATACATGCGGAAAAAAGGCCCAAGAAGCCTAACATAATTTTTATACTAGTCGATGATCTAGGATATGCCGACGTGGGTTTTAACGGTTCCAAATGGTTCGAAACTCCGGCGATGGATGCCCTCGCCAGGCAAAGCCTGGTGCTGGATAATGCCTATATGTATCCTACTTGCTCTCCCTCTCGAACGGCCTTCTTTACGGGTAAGCAATCCTTTAGGACCGGTGTGTATACGGTACCCGTCTTAGAAACTGGAACCGACCAAGAGAATATTTTTTCTCGCTGGACGGTCGAAAAGAAGCATACTCTTTTTTCGGTGCCTTTGGCCGAGGCTGGCTACCAGGCCATTCATCTGGGCAAGTGGCATATTGTGGGCCCCGACCCACTTCATGAGTTACAGTTGGAGTTCCCTCTTAAGGAAAAGCTAACACAACCTCAACCTGGCGATTTTAGCTGGGTGGCTGCCCATAAGTCCAAGGCCATTCAGGAATATTATCCTCAAGGTCGGGGATTTGTGAAGAACGTAGGGGGAACCTATCGGGGTGATCCTGCCCTAGAAGCCGGTGGCTATAAGAGTGAAACCATGGGCTACCACGCCCCCTTTAGCAATCCATTTATCGAGCCTAAGCCCACCGATTCCTGGCTAACCGATCGGCTGACCGACGAAGCCTTGGAATTTATGGAACAGTATAAAGATTCCTCTTTCTTCGTCAACCTGCATTATTATGCCGTTCACAGACCTATTACCAGCCGTAGCCAAACGCTGATGGATAAGTATATGGGAAAAGAGGGGGATGCCGTGACCGGACAAGGACTGGGCCCACGGCGCAAGGAAATGGCCGCTTACGCTACGATGGTCGAATCGGTAGATCAAAACTTACAACGGATCCTCGATTTTCTTGACGCCGAAGGCCTCCGCCAGAATAGCGTCATCATTCTCACTTCCGATAATGGCTATAACGGTGGTCAGAGTAGCAACGATTTGATGCGCGGCTCGAAGGGGTATATTTACGAAGGAGGCATTCGGGTTCCGGCGCTGATTAACTGGCCAGGGCAAGTGGAGCCTCGTAGGAGCCAAGTGCCTATCACAGTGTTCGATTATTACCCTACATTCCTGGACCTAGCCGGTGTTGACAATTATACTGGCCAGCTGGATGGTCATTCCTTAACCTCCTTGTTTAAAAAGGATGATCGTAAACTACAAAAAAGAAATATTTATTGGCACTTGGCCAGTCAATATAAACATGGCACCTGCTCGGTAATACGAAGTGGCCCCTATAAGCTTATTCAGTTTTTGGCCAGTGGGGAGCTAGAGCTCTACGATTTGGCTCAGGACCCTCTGGAATCGGACAATTTGGTAACGAAAGAGCCTTTGCTTACCAAACGGTTATTGGCCGATCTGGTCCACTGGAGGCAAAGCAATGCCGTGCCCTTACCTCCTAATGCTGCCTTGAAATATTAATAGATCTATAAAAATGACCGGAATACGCTGTATGAAATATTGGAAGTTAAGTCTTCTAGTTGTTTGCTTGATGGGAAGCCTAAAGGGTATGGCCCAGCAAAAACCTAATATTGTATTGTTTTTTGTGGATGACATGGGCTGGGCGGATCTAGGCTTTAGGAACCCTGTTTTTGAAACTCCCAATATCGACAAGCTCAAGAAGGAGGGAATGAGTTTTGAAAGAGCCTATATATCTACCCCTACATGTAGCCCAAGCAGAGCCTCTCTGCTGACGGGTAAGGAACCGGTACGGTTTCAAATGGTACGTCATATTCCGGAAGGTAAAGCCTATAATTTTGATGAGAATGGACGAACCCAAGAGGAATTTCACCTATGGGAGAAGGATCCGGTACAGATGCCATCTCGAAACTGGTTGCCGCTTTCAGAAATCACTTATGCCGAAAGGTTAAAACAATACGGATACTATAATATGTTTATAGGTAAGTGGCATCTGGGCAGCGAAGCGTATCATCCCATCAAGCAAGGCTTCGACGCCCAGATTGGCGCTAGTAACTTTGGGCATCCCAAAAGCTACTATCAGCCCTTTTTTAAGCAAAACAATCCACTGGCTGATAGTTCCGATGGTTCCTACCTGACGGATGTACTTACCGAAAAGACACAAGATTTTATCGCCGATTACAAGGAGTCTAAGCCCTTTATGCTCACATTATGGTATTATACCGTACATGGGCCTCATATAGGGCGGAAGGACCTGGTCGAGAAATTTAAGGCCAGGGGGTTAGAAGGTAAATATGCTGAATATGCGGCGATGGTAGCGGCGATGGATGAGTCCATCGGAAAGATCCGGCAATCCTTAGTCGATAAAGGTATTGCCGATAATACCGTCATCTTATTTTTGTCGGATCAAGGCGGATATTTTACCAATAGTCCCTTAAGTGGGGGTAAAACCGGGGGGAATACCCTCGGCGAGGGAGGGGCGCGCGTACCCTTGCTGATGTATTATCCAGGCGTGACCAAGCCAAATTCCGAAACTTCGGTTCCCGTTCAGTCTATCGATTTGTATCCTACCCTGATAGAAATTGCCTCTGGGAAAAAATGTGAGGACAAGCAGATTAATGGAGTTAGCTTAATGCCCCTGGTGAAGGGCAAAAAACTGAAGAGTCGAAATCTATACTTTTTCAGGAGTTATGAGGATCAATATGCCGCCGTTATCAGTGGCGACTGGAAGTTGGTCAAGTATCATAGTGGACGATACGACCTGTTTAACATCGCCAAGGATATTTCGGAAAAGAATAATCTGTATGGTACGAATCAAAAAGAAGAAAGCAAGCTAAAATCGGAATTGGCCAATTGGGAAAAATCGGTGGTAGTTCAATGAGCAAATACCTATGACTGGTTCAGGGGTAATGGCTAATCTTAAAATATATAAACTATGAGAAACACCTTAATAGTGTTATTAATGGCCTGTTGTGGGGCGGCTTGGGCACAGCAAAATAAGCCTACTCAGCCGAATATCATCTGGCTGATGGCTGAGGATATGAGCTTAGACTTGGAGTGCTATGGAATGCCAGCGGTAAAAACCCCCAATTTGAATAAAATGGCCGAGAATGGAGTTCGTTTCGACGCCTGTTTTGTTACTAACTCCATCTGCTCGCCCAGTAGGTCGGCTATGTTAGTAGGGACACACCAGCTCAAGATCAACGCCCAAAACCATCGGAGCAATCGCAATGTGCCTCTCGATGCGCATTTTAAGCCTTTTACCTATTGGTTACGAGAGGCTGGCTACACCTGCATACTGGGTCATCATGGAGTAATGAGACAGGGACGTAAGGTCGATGCCAATTTTAAACATGCTGATCTGGGACCTTGGGATGGTAAGACCCAGTTTGGACTCTTCGATAAGTATGATACTTTTGAAAAGGCCGACCAGCCTTTTTTCGCCCAGATTCAGCTGCTAGCCACACATCGTGGCGACTGGTGGGATGAGGTCCGTAGCCAGTCCAAGCACCCGGTCGATCCTCAATCCGTGGTGATGCCCAAATATTTGGCCGATCATCCCGTCATTCGTATGGACTGGGCCAAGTACCTCGACCAAGTGGAGTTTATCGACAACGAGGTGGGGATGATATTTAAGGAGTTGGAAGCCAAAGGAATGGCCGACAACACCATTGTTATATTTATTGGCGACAACGGGCGTTGCAACCTGAAGGGCAAAGGGTATCTGCACGATGCAGGCCTGCGCATTCCGTTTATTGTATACTACCCCAAGGTGCTTAAAGGCGGGCAGGTGCGCAAGGACGTGGTTTCTTCTACGGATATTACGGCCACGATCCTCGATTTTGCCAGCGTGAAAATCCCCGACTACATGACTGGACATCCTGTTTTTGCCAAGGACTTTAAGAGGGAGTCGGTATATGCCACCCGCGATTTGTGGGATGAAATTCAGGAAAAGTCTAGGGCCGTCACCACCAATAACTGGAAATACATCAGGAATGATATTCCGGAACTTCCATGGGATGCACACCAGGCCTATCTTGAATTTTACAGGCCTGCCTTACATGTCATGCGCCAATTGTATAAAGAGGGGAAGTTGACGGAAACAGAAAAACAATATTTCTCCAAAACGAAACCGAAGGAGGAGCTTTATGACCTTTCTAAGGATCCAGATGAGATGGTCAACCTGGCCGACAATAGCAGTTATAAAAAGCTTCTAGAAGAATTCAGGGCTGAGACCAAGCAGTTTGACCTACAAATGGCTCCTGTTTCTAATGTTTTTGAGCCGGTAACTGCCGATGCTGTGAAGGTATTGGCCTGGATAAAGAAGGATAAGCCCGAGCTTTATCAGCAGATGTTGGAAGGAAAGGAAATAGGATTCCAGCATTTATCTAAAGACTTTAAGGCTCTTAAGAGGAAAAAGTCCGAGTAGTGAATAAAAACAGACTCTGTCCATTGCCGTGCGATTTGTGGCTAGTTTGGGAGAATAGTTTGTTGAATCATATCAAAATTAGTATCAACCTTGCACCAAATAGTTAATCAATAGTACCCTGATGATAGACTCCAAAAAATACTTTGTGCCCCTGTTGATAGCGGTGGGGCTGTTGGCTTCGGGCCAGTCCCAGGCCAGTGAGGACAAACCTAAGCGACCCAATATTTTGTTTTGCATTGCCGACGATGCATCTTTCCAGCATATGGGAGCTTATGGCCTTACCAAGTGGGTGAATACACCCAATTTTAACCGGGTGGCCAATGAGGGCGTATTATTTATGAATGCCTATACACCCAATGCTAAATGTGCCCCTTCGCGATCCTGTATCCTAACCGGGCGTAATCCATGGCAGTTGGAAGAAGCAGCCAATCATGTACCATTCTTTCCCGCCAAGTTTAGAACCTGGATGGAGGAACTAGCACATCAAGGGTACCAGACAGGCTTTACCGGCAAGGGCTGGGCTCCAGGAAAACCCGGTAGCCTCGATGGGAAACCACGACAGCTGACGGGGAAACCTTTTATGACCAAAAAACTAAAGGCGCCTACCTCTTCGATTTCCACGACGGACTACGCTGGGAATTTCGAGGACTTTATGAATCAGCGTAATCCTGAGGAGCCCTTCTCGTTTTGGTATGGCGGGCACGAGCCCCACCGTACTTATGAGTATGGCTCGGGATTGGCCAAAGGAAACAAAAAGTTATCGGATATCGATCGGGTGCCAGCCTTTTGGCCCGACAATGAGGTGGTCAGAAATGATATGTTAGACTATGCTTTTGAAGTAGAATATTTCGATCAGAATCTGGGCAAAATACTCGATATATTGGAGAAAAAAGGGGAGCTGGACAATACCATTATCATCGTTACTTCCGATAACGGGATGCCTTTTCCTAGAATAAAGGGGCATGTTTATGAATATGACAATCATTTGCCCTTGGCGGTAATGTGGAAGGAAGGGATCGCTCATCCAAAAAGAAAGATAGAGGATTTTATTAGTTTTATCGATTTGGCGCCTACCATCCTAGAGGCAGCAGGGGTGAAGCGAGATAAGCAAATCATGAACGACATTCAAGGAGAATCTTTTTTGTCTATTCTGAAGTCGGATAAACAAGGTATTGTGGAACCCAAAAGAGACCATGTGTTGATCGGCAAGGAACGTACCGATGTGGGTCGCCCACACGACCAAGGCTACCCTGTACGGGGCATTATCAAGGATCATTTTATATATACCAAAAACTATGAGCCTAGCAGATGGCCAGCGGGGAATCCTGAAACGGGATATCTCGATACCGATGGCAGCCCTACAAAGACTGAAATCCTAAATGGAAGAAGGAATGGTACAGACGTGAGAAGATGGGAAATTTCCTTTGGCAAAAAGGGCCCAGAAGAGCTATATCGGTTCGATCAAGACTTTGACAATATGAACAATCTGGCTAATGATCCTAAATACGCGGATATTAAGCAGCGCCTGGTCCAACAAATGGAGAAGGAATTGAAAGAACAAAAAGACCCTAGGATGGAAGGTAAAGGGGCTATTTTCGATAGTTATCCTTATTCAGAAGCCAAAACTAGGAATTTCTATGACCGGATGATGAAGGGTGAAAAGATGGAGGCTAAGTGGGTGAACCCAACTGATGTCGAAACGGTACCCGAGCAGTAAAGTGTTGGTTAGAGGAATGATATTCACTTTGTTTTGATAGGCATTGAAAATAAGCCCCTATTGGTTTGACGATCAATAGGGGCTTTCCGTTTGATAGGAGGTCGCTACCAGTTGGTAAAGGACCCATCGGCTTTGTGCAGCCGTGGAGCCTCCCAAAAACGAAAGGGGTTCTCTTTTAGTTTTTCCTCTATCACATCCATGCCTAGTCCAGGTGCATCTGGAATGGCATAAACGGTGTTTTCAACGATGGGATGGTCTATAAAGAATGCATCCTGGCCCGACATGTCCGTGTCGTAAGGGGGTACCTCTAGCCAGGCAAAATTGGGAATGGCAGCGGCCATATGGATGGTAGCTGCCGTGCATATGGGGCCAAGTGGATCGTGGGGCATGACGTCGATATAATGGGTTTCGGCCATGGAGGCCACCTTCATAGCTTCGGTAAGGCCACCAACATTGCATACGTCAATACGTGCAAAATCTGTGATATGTCCCTCTATATAAGGCATAAAGTCCCATTTGCTGGAAAACTCCTCCCCGATAGCGAAGGGGACATCTACCATTTGGCGCAAAGCCTGATAGGCCCCAGGTACTTGGTCACGGATTGGTTCTTCTATGAAATCAAGGGTCCCCGCTGGTAGTTTATTACAGAAGGAGGCCGTTTCCGCTACAGATAACCGGTGGTGATAGTCGATGCCTAAGGTGATGGCAGGGCCCAATTCTTGTCGTAGGGTCGTCAGGCACGCACTGGTTTCGGCGATGGATTTACGAATATCGAAATGGGTGGGCTGTGTGGCATCCCCGTTGATACCCGTGGTAGTGCGGATGACCGTCCATCCTTCGTCAGCCAGTTTTTTTGCATCTGTAATAAGCCCTTCACCCATGGGTTTGGAGCTGGTAATAAAGCAGGGCACGTGGTTTCGCTGTTTGCCTCCCAAAAGCTCATAAACAGGGACGCCCAGCGCCTTCCCTTTTAAGTCGTGTAAGGCTATGTCGATAGCCGAAATGGCGGCTGTAAGTACCCGCCCCCCTTCAAAATACTGGCTACGGTACATTTCCTGCCAAAGGGCTGCAATATTAAATGGGTTTTTCCCTATTAAAAATTCTCTATAATGCTGCACTGCCCCGGCTACGGCAAGCTCCCGTCCCGAAAGCCCCGATTCTCCCCAGCCGTAAATGCCTGCGTCTGTCTCTACTTTTACGAGGCAGATGTTACGATGACCCAACCAAAAAGGGTATGTTTTGATGTCTGTGATTTTCATTGGATTATGATTTTATTATGATTCTTTCGACCTTCCCTACCAAGAGTACATAACTGAAGAAGCCCAGCATTGCCACCGATCCAATATAGAAAAGGGCAGGCTTGAAGTCCCCACCATCTACTAAGTATCCTATGGCTATGGGAGTAACTACTGCTGCCAAGCCCCCTATTAAGTTAAAAACCCCACCTACGAGCCCTATCATCTGTTTCGGCGCCATGAGCGATACAAATACCCAAGTGATAGACGCCAATCCATTTCCGAAAAAGGCCAGTGATAAAAAGGCGATTACAAGAAAGGTACTATCGCTATAATTAGCGAAAATGATAGACGTAGACAGGAACATGCCTATCAGGATGGGGGCTTTTCGGGCTAACTCGGGGGAGTATTTTTTCTTAACCAAATAGTCCGAAAGGAACCCCGACAAGATAACGCCAAAGAAAGCGGCTAGGAAGGGGATAGATGCCAGCCAGCCTTTTTTCATGAAATCGAGGCCTCTATACTCGACCAAATAAGTGGGAAACCAAGTAAGGAAGAAGATAAAAAGGGTGCCCAAACAAAATTGACCAATATAAAGTCCCCATAACTTCCTATATAAAAATGGCTCTTTGAATTCTGACCAAGTGATTGCCTTCCTTGGGGTATCGGTGTCTTGTTCGTTGACGATGCCCCCATCGTTTTCGATTAGTGATAACTCGGCCTCGTTGACCGTGGGGTGCGTCTTGGGCGAGCGGTATACATAGTACCAAATGACGGCCCAAACGAGGCCCACAATCCCCGACGAAACAAACAGCCCTTGCCAGCCTAAATGCGCCTGGACGTATATCAAAACGGGCGTTAGGAATGCCAGCCCTATGAACTGCCCTGAGGTATAGATGGCAATGGCCGAGGCTCTTTCTTTTTCGGGAAACCACGAAGAAACGATCCGATTGTTCATGGGGTAGGAGGGCGCCTCAAAAACCCCGATAGTAGCCCTAGCCACTATAAAGGCTACAAAGGTTTGTAGGTAGCCCTGAACGAGGGTGGCAAATGACCAGCAAACCAACAATATAGGATAGAGCTTGCGCGGGTTGGCCCTGTCTACTACTATACCTCCCGGAATTTGCAATAGCGCATAAGTCAGTGAGAAGGCCGAGAATATATAGCCCATCTGAATGGTATCGAAGCCCAGGTCTGTTTTTAGGGCAGCCGCTGCAATGGAAATATTGCTTCTATCCAAATAGTTGATGACTACCGAGCCAAATATCATGGCTAGAATATGGTAACGCTTACGGGTAGGTTTCACTGAGATGTTGGTTTTATTAGAGAAGGTTGGAATAGTCTTGTCAAATCAAAGAAAGTTGATAAAGCCTATTGGTGGCTTATTCTACTTCTATTTTAAATACGGTAGCCATTTCGCCTAATTCCGGCTTTTTCTTAGGCAGATTAATCTTTAGTCCATCGGCCTGTCTTGTCCAGGTTATTTTTTCGGAGCTGCCCAGCATCGATACCTTTTGTACTTTGAATTTTTTGGCTTTGTCACCGAACGTAGTGAGCAAAATGCTGGTAACTTGGTCGTTCCATCCTAGTTGAGTGCAGTAGATCACCCTTCCTTTTTGTGTGTACCTGATGTCCTTAAAGTTGAGCAGGTCCAGTCCTTTTTTTACGGCCCCGTACTCGTTCCATTCGTCACTGGTATCGACAGTGAGCCTGGTAGGTCCTTCTCCAAAAGATACGAACGGTCGAGTACCATAGACAGCCTCTCCGTATTTCTTGAGCCATGCGCCAATTCCATGAAGGGCTTCCACCTGTTCGGTCGGAATGGTGCCATCGGGCATGGGGCCGGCAGAGAGCAGCATCACCCCATTTTTACTAACAACCTCTACCAACATTCTAATGGCTTTTTCGGGTTTTATGGCGATGCGGCGCTCCTTATCATAGCTCCATGCGCCCCCCCAATATGAAGTCGGTGATCCATACGTTGGGGGTGATGTCCTGCATGGTAGCGCGTTCCACGTTCACGATAGCCAGGCTTTTAGGAAAAAAATCACCTTTGGTATTTACCAGCACCTCCTTGCCTTGCCTTTGGGCATGATTGAAATAATTGGCCAGGAATTGCTGCCGGTAAGTTTCTTTGATATAGCGTTGTCCGAAATCCATCCAAATAAAGTCGGGGGAATAACCATCGATCACCTCATTGAGTTTGTTTATCCAAAGGTTATTCGCCTCGGCATAGCCTATATTACCATAGAGGAGTCGGTACTCTGGGTCTTGGGAAGGAAATATCGTGTCGTTTTCGAGTAGCAGCTCCCGGTCGGGCCTGTCTACTGAAGCGGTTTTATGGGGGTAGAAATTCATATGAAAGCCATGGTGAAAAGTCGTCATAAATTTGAGTCCTTTCTTTTTAGTTTCTTGTTGGATGGCTCTTACGATATCGATTTTAGGTCCCATATCTTTAGCGTTCCACGGATTGGCTTTGCTTTCCCATAAAGAAAATCCATCATGATGTTCGGCAATGGAGCCTATGATTTTAGCTCCGGAGTCGGCAAAAAGGTCTACCCAGCTGGCAGCGTCAAATTTGTCGGCTTTCCACATCGGGATAAAGTCGTGGTACTGGAAGTTTTTTCCGTAGGTATCCTGGTGGTATTGGTATATTTTTTCTCCCCATCCCACTCTGTTGTTAACGTACATCCACCGGGGGTACCATTCTCCACCCCAGCCTGGCACCGAATATACCCCATAATGAAAATAGATACCAAATTTTGCATCGGCAAACCACTCAGGTACGGCCTTATGCTTTTCTAGTGAGGGCCAATTGGCCTCGAAGTCGGTCGTTTGCCCCCAGCTATGCTTCGCTACGCACAGTAGTAAAAGCGCCTGGATGGAGGCCATGAAGTATTTCATGCGATTTTGATTGTTTATATCTTAACTTAAAAAAGTTATATTTATAAAAAGATAGTACACTTCTAAGTAAAGCGAGGCTGGCCTAGACTATTGACACCAGGCATCATTTCACTTTTGGATGGTACAGTGAAATCTAAAAAAATGCACCACCGACGGATTGTCGATGGTGCTAAGGCGTTATTTAAATGAAGGTTAGTTAATTTTAAAGACGTAGGCGTATTTACCTACTTCTTTCGATGGCATCTCGATGGTCAAGCCATCTTTAGATTGTTTAAATTTAAGGTTTCCTTCGTTTCCAAGCAGAGCCACTTTAGATACTTTTTTGGTCATCAGTTTATTGCCTTTTGCCAAGGTGTGGATGGTTGCCTTTCCATTGGCTGGCCATGCCATAATGGTAGCATAAAGCTGATCGCCTTTTACGGTATAGCGTACATCGTGCTCGCCTAGGGCTTTATTTTTTTGCTCTGAAATATGACCTTCTACAATCTCGGTAGGTCCTTCACCGTATATAGTGAAGGGTCTGCTGCCATAGATGGCCTCACCGTTAATTTTAAGCCATGCTCCCAACTCACGTAAAACTTGCCTTTGGTCGTCGGGGATGGTGCCGTCGGCTTTAGGTCCAACATTGAGGAGCAGGCAGCCATTTTTGCTGACAATGTCCACCAGGTCGTCTACAATAGTGTCGGGACTCTTTGAGATCCATCCTTCTACATATCCCCAAGAGTTGGCGCCTACAGAAGTATCTGTTTGCCATGGATCTTTGCGGATATTGGCCAATTTACTTCTTTCAATATCCAACATATGAGTGCCTTCAGGGAAAGAGTTATACTTTAGGTTTTTGGTCTGAAGTACGACCCCCTTATTCCACTCAAGTCCCTTATTATAGTAGTAAGAGGCTAGTTTTATGTGTTGTGGAGCGTACTCTGGGCGGTCAAAACCGAAGTCGAACCATAACACATCGGGCTGATAGTTGTCTATAATTTCTTTGGTTCTGTTCCACCACATGTTCCGAAAATCGGCGCTGGCCGGGGAGTAAGGCTTGTGGTTAGGGCCATACAGGAGTTCATATTTTGAAGCCATATTGTTGAATGATGGCTTTTTGTTGAAGTAGTCCCAGTTAAAAGCCAAGTGTGAAGAGGCACCAAACTTAAGTCCTTGCTTTAGGGTCTCTTCCCGCAACTCCTTAAGAATGTCCCGATGCGGGCCCATATCTACCGAGTTCCAGATGGTATAGGAAGAGTTGTACATGGCGAAGGCATCGTGATGCTCGGCCACCGGGACGATGTACTTAGCACCGGCTTCTTTAAAGAGGCTAATCCATTCGGAGGCATCGAATTTTTCAGCTTTGAAATCTTTGATAAAATCCTTGTAACCAAACTTGTCTAGAGGGCCATATTTTTCAATATGATATTTGTACACGGGTGAGGCCTGTTTTTTGAGCACCTCCCCATGGCCTCCCAATATGATGGAGTCCTGGTACATATTGCGCGGGTACCATTCCGATCCATATGCAGGAACCGCATACACGCCCCAATGGATAAATATCCCAAGCTTGGCGTCTTTAAACCATTCAGGGTAAGTATAGTTTTCTTTGATAGACTCCCAATTTTCCTGGATCTTTTGTTGAGCCATCAAATTACTGTAGGTGCTTAATAAGGCAACTAGGATAAATAATTTTTTCATTCTTTTTTAAGTTAATCCGGGTTATTTCCGGTAGAGCAGTTTGTTTTACGATTGGTAGGTATTATAGGTCAATGATTGCTTTTATCACTTCTTGGTCGGGTTCCAAAAAACTTAGGAAAGACGTAGGAAGTTGTTCGAAGGTGGTACGATGTGATAACCAGGGCAAGGTGTCGATCTGCTTGGATTCTATCAATGAGATGATCGTCTTAAAGTCTTCTGGCATGGCGTTTCGGCTGGCCAGAAGGGTCAACTCTCGTTTGTGGAAATTGGGATCATGAAATACGACATCACCTTGGAATAACCCAACGAATACAATTTTGGCTCCATGAGCGGCTATGTTAAAAGTATTGAGCATGGAGGCTTGGTTTCCAGAAGCATCAATGATGACGTTGGGGAGGTCTCCATCGAAGAAGGTCCTTATATAGTCGCTAGTCAGGGTGTCTTCGACCGGGATCGTGGTGTCGGTCATTTGATGGTCTTCGACGAATTTTAAACGGCTCTTCGATCGGTCGGCCATGGCAATACGACCGCCCTTTAGCTTGGCAAACTGAGCCACCGACAGGCCGATGGGGCCAGCGCCAATGATTAGGACCTTGTCGGTAGTCGATAAGGATGCTCTATTGACGGCATGAAGTCCGATTCCCAAGGTTTCGACTAAGGCCAGCTGATCGAAGGAGAGTAGGTTAGAGGCGTGTAATTTTCGTACCGGAACTTTTAGGTATTCGGTCATTCCACCGTCGGCATGAACGCCCATTACCTGAATCTTTTCGCAGCAGTTGATATGGCCATCCCGGCAGGCTTGGCAATCATTGCAGTTGATATAGGGTTCCAGCGCTACTTTATCACCGACTTTGAGGTCCAAATACTTCCCGCTCCCACCAATGGCGGTTATTTCTGCCCCGATTTCGTGGCCAAGGACTCTTGGATAGGAGAAAAACGGCTGCTTGCCTCTAAAGGCGTGGTAGTCCGTACCACAGATACCTATTCTTCGTATTTTGATGATGGCCTCACCTTCCAGTGGTGCTTCCAGTTCGCTTCGGTTAATGATCTGAAGTTCACCAGGGTTATTTAGGATGATCGTTTTCAAGGGGCTTCGTTATTTTGTAAGTGATGCCAGGTCTATTTAGGCTAAATTTTGCTTATTAATTGTATAAATAGTATTAAACTTTGTATGTTTGAATATTATTTGAGAGTCGATTATTTGGTTTATTTTATCAAATTTAGTCTTATGTCAAGAATTATAAGCAAAATAAGTGATTTGAAAGGCCGATAGCATCACTACCATTGGCATAAATCAATACAATACTGGCATTTGTTATTTATCAGCAATTTATTTGTATGAAAGCGCAGCTTTTAAAAATTTCTAATAAGATTGAACAATCTTTTAGTATCCGTCACGATATTATACCGGTGTACCATAACCGCTGGCACTATCATCCCGAAATTGAAATAGTCCATATTCGCAAAGGAAAGGGTACCTACATCATCGGGGATAGCATTTCGTCCTTTGAGGAAGACGACCTTTTCGTGCTAGGGGCCAACCTGCCGCACTTATTTCGCTACGATCACCATAATGAGGAGATCCTATCGGACGCTTATGTGATTCATTTTTTGCCCAACTTTTTGTCCGAAGAGTTTTTTAAAGTTCCCGAGATGAAAGTCGTGCGGGAGTTTATTGCCAAAGCCCAGCAAGGTATTCATATTAAGCAGGAATCGTCCGATAAGTTTGGCGGGATAATGTCAGACCTGCACGATTCCAGTGGGGTTTTTAGGCTTATTAACCTCCTAAAGGTATTTGCGGAGCTATGTAATGCCAAGTCGGAGACTAAGCTGGCTTCCTTTGGGTATTTCAACAACTACGACGCCGTCGATAGCGAAAGGCTCAATAATATATATCATTATGTATTGGGTAATTTTGAAAAAGAAATTACGCTTCAAGAAATTTCTAACGTGGCCAATTTAAGTGTTAATTCCTTTTGCCGCTATTTTAAGACCAAAACCAATAAAACCTTTTCTAACTTTCTACTGGAGGTTCGGGTGGGACATGCCTGTAAATTATTGATAGAAACCGATCTTAATATCTCTCAAATCTGCTTTGAAAGTGGTTTTAATAACCTTTCAAATTTTAACCGATATTTTAAGAAAATTGCCGGTAAGACTCCCTCGCAATACGTGTACGATGCCAAATAGGGTTCTATCGTTTAAAGGCAGCGGAGGTTTTGGAGCCAATAGGAAACCGTTATTTGATGGTATGATTGTGGCTTCTGTAAAATTTATAATCCTTGCTGCTTAGGGTGTTTTGGTTTGATGGAAAGGGGTTATAGTTGAGCCGTCCAAGTTGTTCCTTGAATTATGATACCAATATGATATCAGTTGTTGCCAATATAGGATTTTACCTTACCGAGTTATGGGTGTTAGTTTTGCAGGCATTAAAAGGGAAGGCAACGCCAGTGTATTTGCGAGGCAGGGGCTCTTTCCGAATTAATTATCTTCCTAGGTGGCCATGGTAGGCAAGCCTACATGGAACATCTTAATTACTGTATCTATCGGATCATGAAACCAACATATTTATCGGATATCCATCATTCAGACTACGACTTTTCTCATGGAAGTAGGCTGGTGTATGGCTGTTCTGGATTAGGGGGCGTTTGGGGGGAAACCAATTACGACGAATCTGTCGATTGCCTTCTTTATGCTTTTGAAAATGGCATTACCTCCTTGGATACTTCCCCGTCCTACAATCATTCTGAAACGGTGGTAGGCCGGGCTTTAGCCCAATGGAAGGGTCCCAGGCCGTTTATAAGCACCAAAGTGGGTCGTTTGAAGAGTGAAAATGCCTATCACACCGTAGTAGACTACAGCCGCGAACGGATGCATAGAAGCCTACAAGAGAGTTTGGAAACGCTAGGCGTAGACCATGTCGATTTGCTTTTTTTACATGAACCTTACTTGGTACCTCTTGAGCGAATGGAGGAGGTGCTAGACACCCTAAAAAGTTTTGTAGATGCGGGGTATACCCGGCTGATCGGCGTGGGAGGGAACCCTACCGATGGTTTTAGACCATTTATTACGTATGAGAACTTTCAGGTGATTTCTGGCTTTTTGAAGCTTGATGCCTGCAATTTTTCTGCCTTTGACAAGGATTTGCCTCACGCTCAGCAGGAAGGAGTCGCCTATTATGCGGCGTCAGCCTTGCATTTTTCGCTACTAGGCAATCGCTACGATCAATTTGTTAATACCCCGCCAAACGACGGTTGGATAAGTGAAAAGGATATTGAAAATGCCAAAAGAGTAAAAGCTATAGCCGATCGAGAAGGCATGAAGTTATCTTCTCTGGCCCAGCGTTTCTTGTTTTCTACCAAAGAAGCCAGTAGGGTGGTGATGGGAGCTCGTAAAAATGAACAGATCAGGTCTACCCTCGATGACTGGAAGGCTGGAGTCCTTCCCGAAGCGCTGTTCAATGAGATCGTTGAAAATGTATATTAAGATTATTGTTATTAGATTTGGTTAAGAAGTAGTGAGTATTCCATCGGGTTTCCCGATGGTTTCTTTTTTTTATTCCGTACTAAAACAGACCTTTAGGGGTATTTATTAGACTCGTTTTTTTTGAACCATATTACCATGACGTCCAACATTCGATATACGTTATTAAATCTGTTGCTGATCGTGGCACTTTATGCCTGTAGTTCATCTGAAAAAACGAGTGGGGACGGGTCTAATAGGTTGAAAGATGCCACTAGCCCCTATTTGATAGGGCATGCCGATAACCCCGTAGATTGGTATGAATGGGGAGAAGAGGCTTTGGAAAAGGCTCGAAAAGAAAATAAACCCTTGATTATCAGTATCGGATATGCTTCCTGCCACTGGTGCCATGTCATGGAAGAGGAGACCTTTATGGATACGGCCGTTGCCCGGTATATGAACGAACATTTTGTATCGATAAAAGTAGACCGTGAGGAACGACCCGACTTGGATGAGATATACCTTAATGCCGCTCAATTGATAAATGGTGAGGGCGGTTGGCCGTTGAATGCCTTCGCTTTGCCCTCGGGGAAGCCTTTCTATGCCGGGACTTATTTTACAACGAAACAGTGGCTGGGGATGCTCCAAAACATTCATGATGCCTATCAAAACGACTTTGAGAAAATCAGACAACAATCTGAAAATCTAACGGCCGAAATTGTAAAGATTCAGTCGGGGACTCAAGAAAATTTGGAAGGACAAGTGCACCAAAAAGACTTATTGGAAGGCCTCAAAGACTCCTTGATACAGGGGTACGATAGGCAGTTTGGGGGGGTAAAAGGGGCTCCAAAGTTCCCTATGCCCCTTCATTGGGAATTTTTACTTCAGCAAGCATATTTGGATAAGGACAAGCAGGTGGCATCGGCCGTGGAGCACACCCTCGACCAGATGGCCGCAGCGGGGATATACGATCAGCTTGGGGGCGGTTTTTGTCGCTATGCTACCGATCGGGCATGGGATGTCCCTCATTTTGAAAAGATGCTTTATGATAATGGGATGCTGGTGAGTCTTTATGCCCACGCATTTCAATATTCTCAAATGGAATCGTATCGGCAGGTTCTGGAGGAGACTCTTAGATGGGTGGCCAGAGAAATGACCCATGCAGAGGGAGGGTTTTATTCGTCCAAAAACGCAGACAGCGAAGGAGAAGAGGGTAAGTTCTATGTTTGGGACAGAAAGGCCATTGAGGAAGCGTTGACTGCTGAAGAATATGCAGTGCTTTCGCAATACTACGATCTGCAAATCCCCGGAAAAGGCGAGCATGGAAGAATTATTTTGGCAAAAAAGAAAGCGGTAAAACCAGGTAGGTTGGAAGGGAATACCCTGGTAGAATCGGCGAAAACCAAATTATTCAACCTCCGATCGAAGCGTATACACCCTTCCACCGACGATAAGATACTGACCTCCTGGAATGCGCTGATGATGAAAGGCTATATAGATGCTTATATGGCTATGGGTACCCGGGCTTACTTGGATGCTGCCTTGAAAAATGCTGAATTTATTGAGAAAAACATGCGTACGACGGGTGGCGGACTGTACCGAAATTATCGAAAAGGGAAAGCCGGACATCAGGGATTCCTTGACGACTATGCCTATCTTGCCGATGCCTATCTATCACTTTACCAGGCTACTTTCGATATTCAATGGCTGCATAAAGCGGAGGCTTTGGTGGAGCAGCTCGATGCCTACTTTGCCGATGACGCCTCACCATTCTACCGTTTTGCTCCAGTACAAAAGACCTCCTTGGTAGAGAGTGTCCCTCTGGCCGACCAAGTGTTGCCCTCGCCCAATGCCGTGGTGGCGCGGGTCAAGCATCAGCTAGGGGAGCTACTCTATAAGGAAAACTATATATTGGAGGCCGCTGAAATGATGAAGGCAATGATTCCTAGAATGCAGCAAGGGGGATCTTTTTATAGCTCTTGGGCCTATCTGGCTAATATGCAGTATCGTGGCCTCCATGCCGTCGCCATTGTGGGGGACGATGCCCCTGTACTCCAAGGCCAGCTTCAGCGACATTATTTACCCACTGCGATCTTTGCTGGTGGAGCCACGGAGAACCTGCCCCTCCTTGAAAGCAAGTACCATAAGGGGCAAACGGTGATCTATGTTTGCAAAAATAAGATTTGTAAACGCCCTACTACCGAGGTGTCGGATGCCTTAGGTATATTACTTTTTAATAATTATTGAACTAGTAAGGTGCGTTGACCCTTGATTGGTTTCAGATTTTCCTTGTACATAAATCTATTCACTTTTTCGTACTGATTTAGTCTATCTTTTTGATCGTAAACCAAGCGCAATAAATCGAGGCGGCCAAGAACACCAGGTAAACAAAGAATACCTTGCTGACGAGTAAGGTGGGGGGCGTCGTGGTGATTTGCCCCCAAGCAACTTGGGTGCATAACTTGAGCAAGGCCACCAACATCGTAGACCAAATCAGCAGTTGCATCAATTGCTTCAAAGGATTGTTTCGCTTGGCAAACCTAGCCACTAAAATGGCCACGGACAGGGTCGTGACGATGGTAAAGACTATTTGGGATGTCAGGCTGGTTGCAATCTGAGTTTCGCCTTCCAGATCCACCATCAGGTCGATTACGGTATGGCAGAAGGTGAGTGTAATGGCCATTTGCCAGGCGAAACCATGGTCCCAATATGCTACCACGAGCAATAGAAGACCTATAAATGCATAATTGGACATTAGCCTAAGTAAGTCATGAGCCATGCCACTGATGAGCCCTTGTGCATAACCGGTCGATGCCGCAAGGGGTTCAATTATAAGGGGGTATAGCCAGAAAATAACCAAGGCCATGACGGCCACGACGGCCAGTTCAGTCCAGAGTGGTCTGTGATCATTCTTTTCAGTAGCTTCGGTAATGTCTTGTAAGTAGGCCCTATTGAGCCAGGTGGCCCAACCTAGAGCCATGCCGAAAATTAACCCAAATGAAAATTCCATCATTTTCCACCAGTTATTAAACCAAACCAGTTTTAATTGAGCGCCCAGAAATAGCCATAATCCACCCAGTCCAAAACCCAGACCGCCTCCCAAAGTGCCCCAGAGGACAAAGCTTAATACAACTTTAAAATCGCGTGCGACTAATTTGATCTTTAACCAAATTAATAAGGCGACGGCGCCTATGCCAATGGCGGCCCATGACTCGGATCGTGGCTTATGGATGGGATCTGAAAAGTAAATTAATTTTGGGTCGTTGATTAGCTTGAAGCCTAGTAGCATGCCTATAAAAAACAAGAGCATCCCTACACCCAAGGTACGTTTCTCAATATGCCTGTTGAGTAACCCTATAGCCAAAAATAACCCTCCCGATAGCCCCCATACGGCACCTTTGACCGTCGTGCCCACCGTTCCAAACCAGAGCGTGTCGACATGACGAATATAACGTAAGGTTTGCCCGTAGGTCATTTCGCCTCCCAAACCTATTCCGACTACGGCAAACACCGTCACCAGGGCCGAATGTCGTGGCGATAAGTTGAGCATCATACTCATCACCAGGCCGATCAGTGCACCGGGGATCATCGCCCCAAATGGCCCACCACCAATATACCCGCGCAAGCCCCAGCCTAGTAGCATGGCTATGCCAGGGAATAGGATATAGGTTGTCTTCGTTTGATTTTTGCTCATTATATGGATTCAGGAACGCATGATTTTAAACAATAACTTATATCCAATACGATCAACTGTGCAAGACGGGCTATAAACAGGCAGGTTTCAACGTGATAATGACCGTGTCCAACGGTAGTGCCGATTAGGGATAGGGGTTCCGTCAGACCCTGGATTGACTGCTACTATGTGATGGATATTTTGTGCCTCCAGGTTCTTATTTGGGTAGTTTTGAGTCAATATGCTCTTTGTTTTATGAAGGAGGGCGTTTACCCGGAATTTCGGTGATTTGGTGTTGAGGAAAAAGGGTACCTGGTCTATGTTGGTTCTTATCGGTATATTAAAGGGCTCGACAGTCGCCCTGTGGTATGCTTGTGACAGGGTAACTGAGGCCTTATTGACCTTTATTTCCATTGCATTGACGTGTGGAACCTCAAATTATCTCAACGATTGTAAATAAAAACTAAGTTTTCGATTAAAGTAAAAATGAAAAAAAATACTTGCCTATTTATTCTGTTGTCCTTTTTTAGTCTGTATGCCAATGCTCAAAAAGTGATTTATATTTCCCCCACGGGCAGTGACGCCAACGAAGGCACGAAAGAGCGGCCATTGGCTTCGCTGACAGGGGCCCGCGATGCGATTCGTGAATACAAAAAGAGTCAGGGCAAGTCCGTTTCCTTTACCGTTAGTATTGCCGACGGAGTCTATACCATGCAAGAGCCCTTCGTCTTAACCACCGAAGATGGAGGAACTGCGGAGCATCCCATTGCCTATGTTGCAGAAAAAGGAGCCAAGCCGGTATTTAGTGGCGGTAAAAAGATTAGTGGATTTAAAGTTCTGGAAAATGGCGTATGGGAGGCGAAGATTCCTGAGAGTAAGTACTATAAGTGGCGGTTCGATCAACTGTATATTAATGATAAAAGGGCAGTGCTCGCTCGTACGCCCAATAAAGGTTTTATAAAAATTGAGGGTATTGAAGAGAACGTTTGGACAAAGGGAGAGGGACGCTCACCAGAAAGGGCACAACAAATATTAAGATTTAAGGAGGATGTTTTTAAGTCCTTGCACAACCTTAGTGCTGCCGATAGGGAATTGGTTCGTTTTCGGGCTTACCACAAATGGGACTTCACCATACGACACGTCGATAAGGTAGACGATCGGACTATGGCCTTATACACTTCTGGAAAAGGGATGAAACCATGGAATGCTATCAAAAAAGGGGATCGTTTGATATTAGAAAACTACGAAGCCGCCTTGGATACTGCTGGGGAATGGTTCCTTAACAAAGAAGGGACATTGACCTATATTCCTCTTCCCGGGCAAACGCCTGAAAATACAGAGGTGATTGCGCCCGTCTTAGAGAATCTGATTTCGGTAAGAGGGGATTTTGCTAATAACAACTTGGTAGCGCATGTTACTTTTGAGGGTATCGCTTTTAAGCATAGCCATTCCAACATCCCCTCAAGTGGGTTTGAGCCGAATCAGGCTGCCACGGTAATTCCAGCGGCCATCATGCTGGAGGGAGCAAAGAATATCACTTTTACCAATTGTGAGATCGCCGAAGTCGGCCAGCATGCCTTATGGTTTGGTAAGGGATGTAGCCAATCTGCTCTACGTCATTCTTATCTTCATAACCTTGGAGGTGGGGGTGTTTACATAGGCGATAGCGCCCCTCAGGAGGGGATTGCGCATACCAGCCATATTACCTTGGAGAACAATATCATACAATCGGGTGGACAGGAGTATCCCCCCGCCGTTGGGGTATGGGTAGGTCATAGCTCCGACAATGAAATTACGCATAACGACATTGGGAACTTTTACTATACAGGTATTTCAGTGGGGTGGATTTGGGGGTACAAGCCTAGCAATGCCAAAAGAAATATAATTACCCACAACCATATACACCATATCGGTTGGGATTTATTAAGTGACATGGCTGCGGTTTATACCTTGGGCAAATCGGAAGGAACCGTTGTAAGCAATAATGTGATACACCATGTCCATGCATTTTCTTATGGTGGCTGGGGACTATATCCCGACGAGGGGACATCTGATATTATCATGGAAAACAACCTCGTCTATAGTACCAAAACGGGTGGGTTCCACCAGCATTATGGAGAGAATAATACCGTAAGAAACAATATTTTTGCCTATGCCAAAATGTATCAGGCGCAATGTACCAGGGTCGAAGCCCATCGATCCTTTAATTTTACCAATAATGTCGTCATCTTCGATAAAGGAGCCGTTCTTAATGGTGCTTGGAATAAAATTGATATTTACATGGACAAAAATCTATACTGGAATACTGGGGGGGATACCTACGATTTTTCTGGTAAATCATTTAAGGAATGGCAACAAACGGGTCATGACACGAACAGCTTGATAGCCGATCCAAATTTTAGAGACGCCCCTAATTATGACTTTACTTTTAAGAACAAAAAAACCATAGGCAAAATTGACTTCAAGCCCTTCGATGTGTCAAAAGCGGGAGTTTATGGAAGTGCCGATTGGTTAGGGAAGTCCAAACTACCCCCGTCCATCCTAGAAGACTTCGATAAGGTAGTTGAGGAGAATTTAAAACAGGAATAAATAAGTGATCCTGAGGGAATACCATACGCGCTTACATACTTGGCTTGGGTCTCTTGAAAAGAGTTCTCTTGGATCAGTAGACGCAGCTATCTAGGTAGCTGCGTCATATATTACCATTTCAGATAACAATAAGCCGACAACCAATCAAAGAACATAGGATTGTTTTTTTTAATAACATGGGGTAGGTATGGACCGGAATAAGTACAATCTATCAGATTGGTAACTCATTGAAATCCATTTTCAATATGCACCTTCAAGGCTTAAAACGATTGAATTCCTCAAGGGTATATAAATGACCTCTTGGTTCGCCCACCTTGACAAATCCAATGGTGATTTTTAATAGCACCTGAAAAACCGATTTTATGAAGCAGTTTATTATTTATCTGAATAATGGCCCAATGCAGACAAAATGATAACAATTGCCTCAGATTCAACGATTTCATAGACCAGCCTGTCTTTCTTGTTGATTCTTCTGGACCATAAGCCCGATAATTCATTTTTTAATTTTTTGGGCTCTCCTATGCCTGTTTGAGGCGTTACTGTCAATTCTTTAAAAATTCACTCAACTCTTGCAATATCCGCCTTTTTGCCCGATTTGTATATTTGTTTTAAATCCTGCGCTGCCGTTTTCTCTACTCTGATAGTATAGTTTCCCATATATTATCAGGATCTTTTATAGTTATGGTTTCACCATTATCAGAGTTGTTGCGCGCCTCTTGGATTTTTTTTACAAATGCGGGGTTGTATCCTTCATCTTCAAGAGTTTCGATAGGTACTATTTCAAACGCTTTCCCATTGCCCCGATTAACTATAACCTTTTCCGTATTCGCTAAAACAGCATATTTTTTGATATTTTTTCGAAATTCACTAACAGTTATCGTTCTCATAACATCATTATTTTTATACGAAAATACCCATTTGTATGTACATAAACAAGTATATCAATGGATTGGATCAACGTTCGTCATGATATTGTACCGAATGTTAGAGCTATAAATGTTCTAACATTCGGTACAAAAACTGGTCTAGTAAGTTCACGTGTAGGATTTGTTGGCGCATCTAATGCTGGACTAATGAAGATAATCAGCATGTCATACAATTAGGATTAATAAATATCTTTACCGGACTATTGTGGGCATTAGCATTTGGTATATAATTTTTAATAATTGCAGTAGAAAATAGACTTTATAAAAATGAGTGATTTTTAATTTTAGGGTGGATCCTATTATTTTTATTTGCCTATTAAGGAAATCATAAAAAGAGATAAAATGTTTAATTGATTTTTGACAGAGGGATTTGATGGATCATCAAATCCCTCTAATCACCTCCATTATTTTCTGAAATTTAGGGAAGTATGTTTGTATTGCAATGATTAACATTCAACGCATAAATTCCTTTTTAATTAAATCTAATCAACTTTGTATTTTAACCCCCGAGAGGTCCAAAGTGTCGTCATAATGCTTTTGCAGCTCAAGCAGGTCGTTGAAAAGGCGGGCTTTTAATGCTGCATTTTCAGGCTTGTCGGCTATATTCTGCATCTCTTCAGGGTCTTTATTTAGGTCGAACAATAATACCTTGTTGGCTTTGGGGTAAACAATAAGTTTGTAGCCATCCTTCCTGATCATTCGTTGAAGGTTCAGGTAGCATCCATAAATTCCGTCGTAAGACGATGTGCTTTGCGTATCGTCCAGCAGGGGCAACAGGCTATTGAACGCTACAAAACTAGGTTTTTCTATTCCAGCTAAGTCCAAGGCGGTGGCCATAAGGTCTTGGTAGTACACGTCTGTATCGATCACCGTTCCAGGTTTTACGGCGGGGCCGCTCATCATCAGTGGGGGACGCATGCTGTGGTCATACATATTTTGTTTGCCAAGGAGGCCATGACGGCCAACGGCCAAGCCATGATCGGCGGTAAGAATAATGTAGGTGTTCTGCATCAATCCTTTGGCTTTGAGGTCGTCAATAATGAGTCCAATCTGAGCATCCAAATGCGTGATGATGGCGTAGTATTCTTTTAGATGCGTTTTAATAGCAAATTCTGTTCGTGGAAATGGAGCTAAGGCTTCGTCGCGAAGGCGGGGGCCCACGCCAATTTCGTCGTGGTACGGGTAGTCGGGTTGAAAACTTTCTGGAATCTCAATGCTATCGACAGGGTACATATCCAGATAGGCTTGAGGGGCTTGGCGGGGGTCGTGGGCCGCATTGAAGGCCAAGTACATAAAGAATGGCTTGTCTTTCTTACTCGCTTCGTCTATAAAGCCCAGGGCATCGTCGGTAACGACCTCACTCCAATGCTTGCCTCCTTCCCAAAAGCCCCCTTTGGAGCTATCGGATGCAGACCAAGACTCGTCCGAACGGGAGAGGGGCCGGTTGTATCCATTAGGCATAATCTCATTAAAGGTTTTTTTGCCTGTTTTTACCTCCGTCTCATACAAGTTGGCCATTTTAGCGTGGTCGTAGGCGTCGGCGGGCATTCCATGTCGGATGTGTTTGGTTTTCATAAACACGCTGTCGGCAGGAATGTCTACATGCCACTTGCCCGTCATATAGGTATCGTACCCGGCTTTTTCCATTAGTTTTGGCCAGGTATTATCCCGGGCCTGAGGGTCATTTTTATGCCAGAGTTTCCTATGCTCATTGGTGCGCCATACCGACATGCCCGAAATGAGCATGGAACGTGAGGCAGTACAAACGGCGCCACTCCAAGAGCCCATATTATAGGCATGGGAGAATATAGCACCACTGGAGGCAAGTTGGTCGATATTGGGAGTTTTTACTTGTTTGTTGCCCAGGCTATGGATGGCCCTATAGGTAAGGTCATCGGTAAAGAGATAGACAATATTGGGTTTTTTGTTGGCTTTTTTCTCCGTTTGGCAGGCAGAGGTTAGTCCAATTAGGGCCAGTAATGCGATACAGGTTAATGATTTGAAGGAGTAATTATACTTAGCTCTTTTCATGATTTTGATGGTCCAAGGGTCGTTTGCAGGCAATGACACTGATTTAAAACATTCGGTAAATAAAAATAAAAATAATGCTTATAATTAATACATAAGTCCAATTATGGGATGGTTTGCCAATATGATATTATAGTTTGCTAAAGTAGTTTAATAGCATGCTAGCCATCCTGTATAAATTTGTACGATAGTGTCTTTAGATAATACTATTATTATAGTATTGTCTGCTAGAATCGCTGCAGACATCCTTGTCTGTGTATGGATTAGTACAATTTTAACGCCTTTAAATTATCGTGAAGTATCCCAAACCCAACTTCCTAAAATTGAGTGCCAGTATGGTTACTCTAGGATTATTAAATTCGGCGTTCTGCTTTGGGCAGGCCGTCGTAAAGGCCGATTTTACAACCCAAAAAAGTATCGGAGGCATCAGTTCCTTGGACAGAAACGCCTATTTCAATTTGCATCAAGGGATTCCTAACTCGGAATTTACAGATGCTGAGTGGAACTACCTGACCAAAGAACTAAAAATAGGACTTGGTGGTCGTTCTTTTAGTGGGGTTGGCGGATTAGGGGCTGACTTGAAGCAGCTACCCGATGAGAAAACGATGAAAAAGGCTGGCGCTTTGCAAATAGCCAAGTTTAATTCAAGCCAGATACCTACGCAACCGTACCAGCTAATTGCAACGGAGCACCCCAAGTTGGTATTTTCGACCAAGGTGGACCTGGAGAAGCTTACAGACTATACCACCCACTATTTTAAGTATTATTATGGAGGGGAAAAACCTTTGCCGCAATACTACGAGCCTATGAACGAACCTTTCGTTCATGCCCGGGAATTTGATAAGGACAATGACGCGGTGATCGAGCGGATGAGTGAGTACCATGCCTTATTGGCGAAAAAACTGCATCAGCAGGTTCCAGGCCTAAAGGTGGTGGGGTATTCATCGGCCTGGCCCGAATATGACCTCAATGACTTTGGCATCTGGGAGAGCAGGATGAAAAAGTTTATGGACATCGCGGGTCAGGATATGGACTACCTTTCTATTCATCTTTACGATGGCATGAATCTGGAAGGAGACATAGCCAAAAGGTCGGGGAGTAACTCGGAGGCCATCCTGGATCTGATCGAAACTTATTCGCAACTCAAATGGGGGAAGGTCAAGCCCATGTTAATTTCGGAGTTTGGTATTACCGGTAAGGGTTGGAGCGACCGTTATATGGAGACGCGCAATCCCCTCACGGTGAATTCTATGCACAACTTGGTCATGGGATTCATCGATCGGCCCGACGTTATAAAACTTTCCATCCCTTTTATAACAGGAAAGTCCAAATGGCGCCTCTCGGGGGGGAATAAAACGCCCTATCAATGGTGTATCTCCAGGCCGTCCCAAACCGACGCCTCGGGCTGGGAATTTACCTCGCTAACCCAATTTTATGATTTTTGGAAAAATGTTCAGGGAGATAGGGTCGAAGTGCAAAGTTCCGATCCCGACATAGCCGTTCAGGCCTTTATCGCCGATGGGCAGGGCTTTTTGGTACTCAAAAACCTTGAAGAGGAGGCCACGGAAATTGAGTTGTCCACGCAGTTGGGAAAGATGAAAATCAAAGGAATCGTCCAAAAAACCTGGTATATTAATCCAGATAGTAGCGTCGTATATCGTACTGAAAAATTGAAAAAATTGCCCACAAGCCTAACCATGCCTAAGGAAGGGGCAATGATTTTCGAAATACAGTATTCGGGCAAGCCGTCGGCTGTAGTGGCCAAGACCATGGAGCATAGGAAGTTTTATGCCGATCAATATATATTGCCGATTGCTAAAAGTACCCCAGTTCTCTTTAATATCAATCAGGTAGCAGACCGGGCCGAAGTGGCTACCCTAAGGCTTTCCCTGAGTAGAAAACCGGGGGCGTCCTTGAAGCCCACTGTAAAATTCAATGGAGCCCGCCTGCAGGTTCCCGAGGATTGGGCGGGCTATGACCAGGCAGGTCGCCACGATTATTTCGGAACGCTCTACCTCGAAGTAGATGGTAGCCTCATAAAGAAGCAGAACGAAGTGGAGATACAGTTCGACGACGCCGACGGGGGACGTGTAAGTTCAGTCGTCCTAGAAACTTCTACCATTAGAAAACCATAAACCAAATCTTTACTATCAAGCGATTAAACACAAAATGGAAATGATGAGAAAAAATAGACAGAGGTCTTATTGGCCCAGAGTAGCCTTCGTCCTAGTAGGGATCCTACTTTTCTTAGGCAAAGAAGCTTTAGCCCAAAAGAAGCCTAATATTATTTATATTATGTCCGACGATCATACCTCCCAAGCCATTGGAGCTTATGGGGGACGATTGGCCGGCCTGAATCCAACCCCTAATATCGATAAACTGGCAGCCGAAGGGATGCTTTTTGAAAATGCCTTTTGTACCAATTCCATCTGTACACCTAGTAGGGCCAATATATTAACGGGTCAATATAGCCAAACCAATGGGGTGCTCGATTTGGATGGCCATTTGGCACCCGACCGCCAGTTTTTGCCCATGGAAATGAAAAAACTAGGCTATCAGACCGCCATGATCGGAAAATGGCACTTAAAAGAAGAGCCTGCAGCCTTCGATTTCTATAAGGTGTTGCATAGCCAAGGGGAGTATTTTAACCCTAAGTTCAAAGACATTAACAATGGAAAATGGCCTAATAATTTTACAAATTATAAAGGCTATGTTTCAGACGTGATTACCGATATTACCATCGACTACCTTGATCATATCGACAAAACGAAGCCATTCTTTTTGATGCACCATCACAAGGCTCCACACGACGATTTCGAATATCCGGAGCGTTATGAGAGTTACCTGGCCGATACGTTTATCCCTGAACCAGCATCGATGTATGCTCAGCCATTTTTTGGCTCTGAAGGTACTTTGGGTCGTAATGGTTCCCTTAAACACCGAATCGGTACTTCCGTTTCGGGGCGTCACCCTTACCGAAGCTACCTGACCCAATATGGGCTTGATACCATCCGGAACGAGGCCCAAGGTACTTCGGCCGCATATCAGATGTATCTGAAAAAATATTTGCGATGTGTAAAAGGTGTGGACGATAATTTGGGTCGTTTGTTCGACTACCTTAAAAAGAATAATTTGTGGGATAACACCATTATTATCTATACCTCCGACCAAGGTATGATGCTGGGAGAGCACGATTATATGGACAAGCGATGGATGTATGAAGAGTCGATGAGAATGCCTTTTATCATCAAAAATGTAAAATCAACCAATGCCAATACCCATACCAAGGCACTCGTAAACAATACCGATTATGCTCCAACTATGATAGAGCTGGCAGGCGGTAAAGTGCCCGCATATATGCAAGGGGAGAGTTTTAAAAAGGTGGTTCAGAATCCCAAGGAAAGCTTCCATAAAGCTACCTATTACCGCTATTGGATGCACCTGACGCACCACGATGTACCGGCTAACTTTGGGTTGCGGACCGAAAAATATAAATTGATATTCTATTATGGAGAGCATTATCTACCCGAACTTTATGGTAAAAAGACCATGGCCTGGAAAAAGGATAATAACGATTCCTTCACTTTTTCACCCACGCCAGCGGCCTGGGAGTTTTACGATTTGACTCAGGATCCACAGGAGCTCATTAACCGATATAAGGACCCTGAATTCCAGACCATCATTGCCGATATGAAAACGGAATTGAAGGCTCAACGAACAAAATACAAGGAAACCGATGAAAAATATCCTAATATTCAGAAGGTGATCGATAACCACTGGAACGATTAAAATGAATTTTTAAGAAGATATTATGAATACGAAAAGATATTGCCTGGCCTTGGACCTCGTAGATGATGCCAAGTCGATAGAAAAGTACAAATGGCATCACGCAGCCGAAAATCAATGGCCCGAAATCAACGCTTCTATTCGAAAGGCGGGAGTAGAGGAAATGGATATTTATTTGTTTGGCAATCGCCTGTTTATGATTATGGAAGTGAATGAAACCTTCTCTTTCGAAAGAATGGAGGAGATTAATAAAAACCCCAAATCCGTAGAATGGGAAGACCTCATGTGGGGCTTCCAACAGCCCGTACCAGGGGCCAAGCCTGGAGAGAAATGGGTGCTGATGGAACAAATATATCAATTGCCAAAATGAAATACTTGAGTAAAAATGAGGTAATCCAACCGGCTTGGTTGGATTACCCCGAAAAAGTGATGTTCTTCGGAACAGGAGTGCTCCTAAGAGGCCTGCCCCTATATTTTATAGATAAAGCCAATAAACAAGCAGTATTCCAGGGTAGGGTAGTGGTCGTAAAGTCTACTGCCCATGGCGACATTAGCCGATACGAACGGCAAGATAATTGCTTTACGACCGTAGTACGCGGTATTGAAGCCGGTGCCGCTGTAGAGGAGAATATCGTGAATTGTGCCATATCAAGGGTGTTTACCGCCGCTTCCGATTGGGATAGAATTGTGGCGATAGGCTCCAGCCCTGACCTTACCTTAGTAGTGTCCAATACCACCGAAGTCGGGATTGCCTACCAGCCTGAGCGTATAGGGACAGATAGCCCTGAGTCCTTTCCCGCTAAGCTGCTGGCCATTCTTTTGGCACGTTATAAGGCCTTTGAGGGGGACAACGACAAGGGGTTGGTGATAGTGCCTACCGAGCTCATTTCGGAAAATGGACAAAAATTAAGGACCATATTGAACCAATTAGCAGCATATAACGAGCTGGATGAGGCTTTTATAGCTTGGCTTAACGACGCAAACTTCTTCTGTAATTCCTTGGTGGATCGCATCGTTCCAGGGGAAATTAAAGGTGCCTTTAAGGAGGAGTTGGAGCGTCAATTTGGCTACGTGGATGACCTGATGATTATGGCGGAGCCGTATAGGCTATGGGCTATTGAAGGAGACCATACAGTAAAGGAAAAACTTTCCTTTTGCCAGGTCGATTCTGGGGTGAAGGTGGTACCCTCTATTGCCGAGTTTAAAGAACTAAAACTTCGCTTGCTCAATGCCCCTCATACCTTTTGTTGCTCTATAGCCCATCTCCGTGGTTTTGAGACGGTAAAGGAGGCCATGAAAAATGCCAACTTCGTGGACTTTATGTCGACTTTGATGACCGAAGAGATTAGCCAGTGCTTGCCCGATGCTATTCCTGCCGAGACGATTACGACCTTTGCAGCTACAGTTCTGGACCGTTTTCGCAACGAAAGTCTGGAGCATAAGTGGTTGTCGATTAGCATGAATTACACCACCAAAGTCAGGATGCGATGCGTAGGCCTATTGGAGGCCTGGTATGCGAAGCACCAAAGCGTACCACAACATATGGCCTATGCTTTTGCAGCTTATTTAAGGTTTATGAAAGTGGTGAAGCAGGAAGGAGAGGTCTATTATGGTGCGGTTAATGGGGCATTTTACCCTATAAACGATACCGAGGCAGCCTATTTTGCTACCATCTGGGCCGATAATGAGTTGACGACCACCGAAAGGGTAGATACCATCCTCAAAAATGAATCGTTATGGGGTGTAGATCTTTTAGCTTTACCAGGTTTTGCTGAAACGGTATCTCAAAATCTTCAGGAGATCATCGAACAGCCGGCCTTGATTGGCTAGGCAAGTATATTCGGATTATTGGTCTTAATCAATAAAAAAGAATCGGGGAAGTTGATAACATGATCAACTTCCCCGATTCTTTTTTGCTTTATGTCTATTTAAGGCCTTACCTCTTTTTCTACCAAATAGAAGTCATCGAAGTAGTAGGTTCCTAGTTCAGGTAAATGGATGTACAAGTAGCGTCCATTAGGGTCTCCTTCGTATTTTACCTCCCTGGTTACCGTTTCCCATTGGCCGGTTTTGATGGTCGCCACACTAGTCCAAAACTGTTGCCAGTTGGGCAATATCCAGGTGTTTAGCGACTTGGCAGGGCTTGTTGGGTCTATCCATACCTTGTAGCTATAGATATAGGTAGTTCCATTTTTTAGACTAAACGGTGCCTTATCGCTGGTAAAGCCACCCACGCCATTGGTTAGTTCTACCTTGAGGCTATAATTGCCCGAAGCGGCTTTGGTGGTCGTAAACTCGTAGGCCGCAGTATTGGTGCTATAGGGCACCCAGCCGGTTCCTCCTGCTTCAAAGCCGTAGGTGGCAGCAGGCAACAGGTTGACGTCGTGCATGACAACTGGCTGCTTGCTGAAGCTCGTTACCGCTCTTTGATCGGCCGATAGTAAGCCACTGCCCTCCAGCAAGCTCACGGTGATGACGTCGGGACGGTAAATGCGTTCACCTAGTTTCACATCAAGCATGGTAGCATCGGCCGTATTGGGAGCTACCGAGCTCACCTTCGCTTTTTTGCCATTAACAAGTACTTCGAAAAAGTCAGTCTTGCCGGTAAAAGGGGCGAACTCTCCATTAAATGGAATCTGAATAGTTTCGTTTTCCAACTCCTTGATCGTTCCCGTCAGTACGAATGGTTGGCTAGACTTAACGACCTTTATCGGATTAGGAATTCTGAGGAATTCGAAGTCGGTCGGGAAGTTTAGCGCCGCCCTGCTAGAGGTAAACGAAGCTGAGACAACGCCTAGGGTATTAAATGAAATGGTGGCAACGGAATCGGTGCTGGTTTTGTTGCCTATGGTCCACTTGCGGGTGTCGGGCTTACCGATGGTGGTAAGGTCCACAAAATTGAGCTTGCTACCCGCTTCTACGTAAATCGTATCTTTGGACAAGGGAATAACAACACCCGCCAAAGTCCGTATTTCGATTTGTGGAACGATGGTGTCAAAGACTTCGACATTGAAGGTTTTGTCAATAACCCAATGGTCGCCTTCCCGTACGGAATACATGGTGTCGAGACCAAAAAAGCTAACCGAATCGCGAAAGGTGTTTCTCAAACGGACCGTCTGCATACCGCTTTTCTTAAAGTAAACATGTACCGTAGCGTCAGAGGTCTCTAATCCAGCATCTTTTTTGATAAACTGCTCTAGTAGTGAATCTTTACGCGTGATCACGCCCTCCAAAAAGTAGTTTCCTTCGCTAATTTCCCACTTGTGAGTGAGGGTGTTTTGCGACAAATCGGAAAAGGACATAAAGTCATTAATGTTGGTACGATAGTTCACTTCCCGGAAATTGCTGGTGTACCAGCCTACATCCGAAAAACTTGTCGGCTCCACATATTCCTTAGAGCAGGCCGACATAAATGCCGCCACGGCTATAATTAGTAGTATTTTATATTTTTTCATCGTTCAATTTTTTATCAAGACACAGTTTTCTTTTTACTGGTTTACCGCTGGGTTGGTAATAAGCTCCGAATTGGGCAAGGGCCAGTAGGAATGAGCCGATTCTACAAAATTTTGAGCCGCTTGGGTATAGTCGGTCATTTCTTTATAAGTAGCTTTCTTGCCTTCGGTAAGGACACTGGCCCACCGGGTTACATCTTTACCAGCCACATCCTTGAATGGGAAATGCTCCCCATAGTATACTTTGGTGGCCAAGTCGGCGAAACGTTGCTTGGTGATGCCCCATCTACGCATGTCGATTACTCGGGTAGCATGCCCTTCTAGCGACAACTCTAAGGGCCTTTCGATATACATCAAGTGATCCATTAGTTTGGTGGCGTTGTAGGTAATGCCATCATGAGTGGCAGCAGGGAATTCGCTGCCCGCTGCTAAGCCTATTAGTTTCAAAGCAGAGCGATGCCTAACCTTGTTGATGTACTTAATGGCTTGGGCTACGCCAGCTTCGTCGCTCCCACCTTTGATCAGACATTCGGCGTACATCAAATAGATATCGGCCAGGCGAATGACCCTTACATTCACAGCCGAGCGCTGTGTTGGTTGTATGTCCTTTTCATTCTTAACGATATCCCAGTTAGAGTACTTTCTGAAGTAGGAAGTCTCTCCATTATTGAATGCGGTAGCTTGGGCGGTCGTCAGTTGGTAGTAGGGCGTGTCCAGGTCGTCGGGGAGGGCTATGGAATAAGAGGTTCTTAAGGAGTAGGACCGGAGCCTTCTGGTGCCGGTAGTGGCATCAATCACATAGTTACGCTCATCGTTCAAGTCCATCTCTTCTTTCTTATAAGCCATAATGAGCCAGCAGCTGGGGTATACCGACCGATATCCTCCAACAGGGCTAACCATAAAGTTTAGGTTGCTGGACACCTGCTCCTCGGCACCTGGGTTAATTTCCGACTTAAATGCCAGGGTATAGCTGATTTCTAGAATAGACTCCCGGTTAAATTCATTTTTGGAAGTGAAATTGTCTCCGATACTAGGGGCCAAAGCATAGCCATAGTTTGGGTTTTCTATCACATCTTTGAAATAGTCCGCTGCCTTAGCATAGTCGTTTTCATAAAGGTAGCTTTGACCTAAAACCGCTGCAGCCGCTCCAGCCGTTACACGACCTAAGTCCTTATTGGCCGTCCATTTGTAGGGAAGGTTAGCAAGCGCATATTCCAAATCCTGACGGAAAAACTCCTTCACCTTTTGAGCCGGCTGTATGGGCTGATAAAACTCACTTTCGTCCTGAGGCACAAAATCGTAGATAGGGACATTGCCTTCGTTAAACGAACTATGTAGGTAGGAGTAAAACAATCCCCTAAAGAAATGAGCTTGCGCTTTGATAATAGTAGCACGCTCTATAGATGCGGCATCGCTATAGGTAGGTAGCAGGCCGTCTACGGCAGCTATTACCTGGTTAGCCCTGAAAATCCCTTTGTTGAGGGCATCCCATTTGTTGTTGGGTGTGTTGGAGCCATTATTGAAATTCTGTAAATAATACTCATTGGCAGTGTTAGGGCGGCCCCAGCCTGGGTACGTCATGTCGCTGCGGTTATTCTCATCTCCTATAGCCAACACATTATTGTTTTTAAATGCATTGTATACGGTGATCAGACCAGCATCGGCATCGTCCAGGTTCTTCCAGAAACTATCCGTCGACATTTCATTGGGATTCACTTCTTCCAGAAATCCCTGGCATCCCACTTGCCCTAGGGTAAGTACTCCTATGGCTATATATTTTATGATCGATTTTTTCATTGTATAAAGTCGTTTATTCTTAGAAGTCTAATTGAAAGCCTACACGGTACTGGGAGCTAACGGGGTAGCTGCCGCGGTCAATACCCCGCGATTGCAGTCCATCTCCCCCTACTTCAGGGTCGAAGCCGGTGTATTTGGTAAGCGTCAAAGGGTTCTGAGAGGCCACATATACCCGCAGACTATTGAGTCCTATGCCCTTCAATGCCTTTTTGGGGAGGGTATAACCAAGGCTAACATTCCGTAACCTCACATAGGTGCCGTCTTCAATCCAGTAATCGGACCAGCCGCGCGCGTTGATATGGCTTCCTCCACGATATACGGGGATATTAGATTCTAAGTTTTGAGAAGAATATTGGTAAATCAGGTCTCTATGGGTACCATAGTTATACGCCTGAAGTTTACTTCCATTGATGATCTCCGAACCAAAGGCTCCAAACCACTGCATAGAAAGGTCGAAGTTTTTGTAGCTGGCGTTTAAGTTGAGTCCTATTTCGAAGTCTGGAGTTCCGCTACCAGCGAATACCCGGTCGTTTTCATTCAAAATATTGTCGCCAGCATCGGGGATGCCATCCCCATTGGTATCTACGGTAAGAGCATCTACATATTTTAGGTCACCAATTTTGGCTGTCGGTACCAACGATTTATAGGCATCCAGTTCCTCTTCGGTCCTGATGATACCATCGGTAGGCATTACCAAAAATGCCCCGGCGATTAGCCCTTCTTTGATCACCGTAACCCGGTCCTTATTGTCTACCGTTCCACCCGTCAGATAATTGACCTTGTTGGATCCGGCCATTTTGGTGATTGTATTTACGTTTTTAGAAAAGGTAGCGTTCGTCGACCAAGAGAATTTACCACTGTGGCGGTATCCGGCCGCTAGCTCTATCCCTTTGTTGTTCATGTCGCCCACGTTCAAAATTACTGTGGAGCCCGCTCCCGCACCGGTAGACGGTGGTACCAAAAGGGGGAAAAGCATGTCCTTTTTGTTGGTATTGTACAAATCGGCCGTAAAAGTCAATTTGTTATTCAAGAAGGCCATGTCTATCCCTATATTGCTCTGCACGGTAGTCTCCCATTTAACATTTTTGTTAGCAAAGCTAGTTTGAATGGCCCCAAGCCCTAATACCTCATTGCCATCGGTCCCGAAGGCATAGTCTTTGGAAAGGGTAATGGTGGCGGCATTGCTATAGTCTAAGAAATTTTGGTTCCCGGTAGTTCCTTGGCTAGCACGAATCCTTAAGTTATTGATGGTATTGGATAAGGGCTTAAAAAACTCTTCGTCCGACACGTTCCAGCCGGCAGATATGGAAGGGAAAACACCCCAACGATATTTTTCTGAAAAGCGAGACGACCCATCCCGACGAGCGCTCACGCTAAGCATGTATTTGCCTTTATAGCTATATTGAACCCTTCCCAGCATCCCAATCAATGAATTGGTGCGGTCTTGGTTCCATCCCGTGCCCGATCCTGCATTAGGGTCGAGGGTTCCTCCGTTAATCACCGTGATGTCGTTGCTAGCAAGGTCAAATTTTTCGGCGAAGAAAGAGCTGTAGTTGTAGGTCTCCATGGTTAGTCCTGCGAATGCCGAAAGGCTATGTGATCCGAAGGATTTGTTGAAGTTTAAGGTATTCTCAAATACCATGCTAGAGCCTTTGTCGCTGGTATTCCTTACGCCGGAACGTACCTGCTCGGGTTGTCTTACACCTAGGTTGTCGTAGGTAACGAATAGGGGGTTAATGCGCACCCGGGTGTTAAAAGTATTGGAACCTCCAAACCGACTCATGAATTTCAAGCTATTGGTGATCTTATATTCTGCTTGAATATTACCATTGAACTGACCTCCTTTACGGCGATCTTTTTGCTTGATACGTGCCGTTAAAAAGCCAAGGTTCACCGCCTCGTTACTTCCATTGTTTCCGGCATCTTGAATGGTGCTCACGTTAGGGTCAATAACCTGCTGATAGGGCTTGTAGCGATACACCTCGGCGAGCATCCCCCATGGTTCGTACTGTTGGTCTTCGGTACGAATACCCAAGCTCGTCCTAATGGTCCATTTGTTTTTGGTATAGTTGGTGTTGGCTCTCACATTGAATCGGTTGTACCCCGAATTGATGATCATCCCTTCTTGCCCAAAATAGTTGGCGTTGATGCTGTATGAAAGATCATTCTTGCCACCCGAAACATTCAGACTATAGTTTTGAATGGAGGCATTGTCGTTCTGAAGCACATCGCTCAGATCGGTGTTATTGGTAAATCCATAACGATTCGACTCCAAGGAGGTCCATGTGTTACCATAGTCAGTGCCATTCAGGTTTTTCTTGAGCAGGAACTCCACATACATTTGTTCTTCGAAGTTGGTAAGTGGCACTCCCGAAGTGATGCTTTGAACGCCGTAATATCCATCCAGACTCACCTTCATAGATCCGGCCTTGCCCTGCTTGGTGGTGATCAGGATCACCCCACCGGCACCACGGGTCCCGTATATCGACGCCGATGCGGCATCCTTCAGAACGTCGATGGTCTCGATCTCCGAAATACTTAACTTCGGATCACCACTATAAGGAATACCGTCTACTACATAAAGTGGTTCGTTGACGCCCGTCACGGAACTGATACCCCTTATCTGAATATTGGAACTGGCCCCAGGAGAACCCGAGCTGGCCTGAACCGACACCCCGGCGATCTGCCCCTGAAGGGCGGTTCCTAAGTCGGCTGTCGATGATTTGGATAGCACTTCATTGTCTACCTGAACCACCGCACCGGTCACTTCTTTCTTTTTCTGGGTACCATACCCCACCGTAATCACCTCCTGAAGCTCTATGGCATCCTCCTTCAGGATTACATCGATCTTGGACTTCCCATCGATGGCGATGCCGGTAGTCAGATAACCTACAAAGGAGATCATCAGTGTTCCTTTTGCCGGGGCTTTAATCTTGTATTGACCTTGGGCGTCGGTGGTCGTACCGTTTTGAGTTCCCTTTACGATTACTGTCGCTCCAGGGATTGTCTCACCGTCTTCGCCGGTTACTTTGCCACTAATGTCGATTCCCTGAGCATAGCTGCTGGCCAAGGAAAGTAACATCAGAAAAGTACCAGCTACTAGCAGTTGGTGGGTTTTTGTAATTGTCTTGGTCATATGAACATCGGTTTATTGTACTTCATGAATTGATTAGTTGATTGAATCCTTTAGTTATTATTTTGTTCACCAAAAATGAATGGTTAATTCGGGCACTGCTGAAATTAGATCATGGTAAAAAGACTGTTTATTGTTTAAAATTTACAATTCCGTTCCGGGAAGATTAATGGGCCCGGCATAAAATGACGCAATTGTACATACTTGTTTTACTGGTACTTTTCGATTGGGTAGGGGGTAGTTGTTGGTTATGTCCAAGATCTTCCTCTTTGGATACATATATCAACTTTACAAAAGTGGTGCTTAAATCTTCGCCTAACTTTCACTCGATTGGCAAAAGATAATATTAACTTGGCATTGGTATGTATATAAGGTTATAATGTTGGATTATATGTATATCTATTGGCTTATATGTATAGAATTTATCCTAAATCGAATCAATTGGTTTATCATTGAGGAGCTAATGGTGACTTCCTTTTTGGTTCTATTAAAAATCCGTTAAAATTAGGATTAGAGACTTGCCTAGCGTATAGTACTGTAAATCAATAATTTGAATTTTTGTCAAAAAATGAGGTTAACCTAATTTTAATGAGGAGTGCTTGCAAAGCGGGATAAACGAGGGGGTTGAATGCGGATTATTAATAAGATAATACAATGTGTCTATCCGGGTACTTGTGGTAGAGATAACAAAAAGGCCCCAAGACGGACCATCGGTCAGCCTTGGGGCTTGGTGTTCTGAGTAGGCCATTGCGTTTAGGGTAAGTCAATAGGGGAGTACCCTATACGTAATGGCCAGGGTTTTACTTTATATTTAACTTAATAAGGTTCTCTTTTAGCCTCATGAGTGCTTTTACATACATGTCGGGCAATAATCCCTCCTGATTAGGGGGTACATTCAGCAGGAAGTTGGCCCCCCTCGACCGGTTGATCAGGTACATGCCGAGGAGCTCTTCGTCGGACTTGGGCAAATCGCCTTCAACAAAGAACCATTCGTTTCCGATAGGCAGGTTCATCTCCCCGGGTAAATAGTATTTTTTACCATCCACGGTCTTCCAGGGTTCATATTTAGATTTCTTGGACATAAAGGACCCGTCGGGCAGCTGTCGTTCCATTTCTAGTAAATCGGTAGGCCAGGTGCTTTGCTGCTTCATAGTGGTACCATCTCCATGGCCGTTGTTGAAGGTGATAACTGCTTCGGGTTGCCATTTTACTATTTGGGCATAAAGCTTGTCACGATAATCTCTAGGTAAAAAGCTAGGAATATCGATCCATACTTCCCCTATAGCTCCATATTGGGTACAAAGTTCTTCTAGTTGATTCCACTGAAATTTCCTGTATTCTTCGGTGGTAAAAGCGGTGCCGAAACCTGTATGTGCCGGGGGTGTTTTACTGCCAAATAGATTTTTGTTGTCCCATGAGCAATAATATAGCCCAGGCATAAGTCCATATTTCCGACATTGCTTCACGAATTCACCGACGATGTCAACCTTTACGCTGCTGTTCATTACATGGTAGTCGTTATACTTGGTAGGCCAGAGGCAGAAGCCACTTACATGCTTGGTAGTCAGTACTGCGTATTTCATTCCGGCCTCCGCCGCGGTTCTTATCCACTGTTCTACGTCGAGTTTGGTGGGGTTAAAGGCCGTTGCTGGAAGGGCTCCAGGCGACATTTCGATGCCATCGTAAGTGCTCATCCCGAAATGTATAAATATGCCATAGCCGAGCGCCTCCCATTTTTGGATCTGTGCTTTGGTCAAGCGTTGGGCTCCATCCTCTATTTTTAGAGCAGCGTTTTTAGGAGACGCGTTGTCGGACGGTTGGGCCAAAAGTGGCATAGTGGCCAATAACAAAATAATACAAGTTAATTTAAATGGACGCATGGAGTGATGCATATGATGGTGAAAATTTGGATATAGCATTTAGGTTTGTTTCTTGCAATAGGGTTAAACGCGAGTCAGCTTAACGGGTGGGGTGAAATGGGCCTTCCATTGACAGATATAAAGGTTATGGTCTTCGTCTACACATACATCATGGCCATGCTGGAAGGTGGCCGCTTGGTCCTGTTGGCTAGGGAGTAATCGGCCATTTTGATAATGTGGAGCCGTGCCGCCTGGGCTACTCACCACCTTATCCTTGTCGTCGAGAATGGTTACGAACCCCGAATCCCCATAATCGGTTTTGCCCGAGGCGTCTTTACTCCAGCATACTCCCGCATAAAGGGTGTTTTCTTTTAAAACCGCCCGGCATACATGCATGCCAGGGAGGTCAATTCTATGAAGGAACTTGCCTTCCATGCTAAACACCTTGAAGCAATTTTCGGCCCTTGAGGTACATATAAGTCGGGGACTGTTGGGGTTGCGCAAATCGACGGCAACCCCATGGGCATTATGCAGATTATGCTCCTTATTGGCATTATGATGCCCCCCAAAATGGCGTATATATTGCCCGAATTGGTCGTATTGGATAATATAATCGCTTCCATATCCGTCGGCCACATAGATGTCTCCATTGGGTGCTAGGGCAGTTTCTGTGGGCATAAAGGGCTCGTCGTCCTTATAGATTCCAATGGTTCGGGGATGTCCTAAGGTGAAACGTAGCCTTCCATCGACGGTGGTCTTTACCACCTGTCCCTGTTGCTTTTCCCACTGTCCGGTACGGTTCTGAAACCAACCACAATCTGTTATTAGCAGAAAGTCGGAGCCATCCTGTTCTATTCCTAGGGAAAGCCCATGGCCCCCTGGGTAGGCATGCCCCCAGGAGTCGAGCAGCTTCCCCGACTTGTCGAAAATCAGAATGTTATTTTGGGTATGGTCGCCAAGCATTACGAGCCTTCCCTGGCTGTCTTGGATCATTTCATGGCAATTCAGCAGGGGGTTGTTCTGCGGACTGATTTTGCCCCAATTTTTGTCGACCTTATACTTAAAGTCTCCATGTCCTATAATCGTTTCATCGGGAGCAAGGTTTTTGTGAATGTAGAATGGCTGAGGTGCCGCTATCGCTAAGCCAGCCATTGCACTGGCATTTTTGAGAAATTTGCGTCGGGGATTCATAGGTGCTTCTATAAGATTGAAGGGGACTAATGGATGCTAAAAATTATCGCCAAAATTAAATATCAATAAATTGTTAAAATTATTCATTTAAGGTAGATTTGTATACATACCCTACTTTGTTATTTCCTTTACGAGGACCTTGATTCCCTATAGCTCCTTATTTGCCAACCGTTTATGCATCATTTAATCGCTCTGAACCGTTTCCAATTACTGAATACTGCCGAGGTAATGCTGGATAAAACTTGGGATTATACCAACGTTTTGAGCCCCTTTTACAGACTATATTATATAGAAGGCGGGGGAGGGATGGTCAGTTTTGCTGGGGCCGAATTGTCTCTAAAACCGGGTCACCTTTATCTAATCCCTGATTTCCAATTGTCCAATTATCAATGCACGCATTCATGTCATCAGTTCTATGTTCATTTTGAGGAACAAATGGAACAAGGTGTTTCTATAAAAACGATATATAACCTACAATATGAGATAGAAGCCACCGACCTCGATATTGCCCTCATTAAAAGGTTATTGTTGATCAACCCCAACAGCAAACTTCCATTCGAAAGGCCTACCAGTCTTTCCAAGGTTCAGTTAGGGCCTAAGGAAGATTATCATATGAGGGTAATGGAAACGCAAGGTATCTTATTTCAACTCGTTTCTCGCTTCTTATCGGCTTCGTTGCTTTCGGCAGCCCCAGCCAATGGCAATTACTTTCGTATATCCAAAACCCTTCAATATATTCATGCGCACCTCAGTGAGGACTTGAGTGTAGGCCCTTTGGCCTCTCAGGCCAACCTGAATCCCGATTATTTTAGTAGAATATTTCAAGAGCTCATTGGCCAACGGCCTATCTCCTATGTCCATCAATTGCGGGTTCAGAAGGCCCAATACCACCTGCTTTTTTCAGATGCTACCCAAGATGAAGTGGCCGATTTGGTAGGGTTTTCTAACCGTCCTTATTTCGCCAAAATCTTTAAAAGATATACGGGTAAGTCGGTAGGCCAATACCGCGACCAAGCAAGCCAGGTCTAGAGGCCACAACTTATCCCTCTATATTCGTTTTGATAGACCTATTTATGCGTATATAAATATCGGTTACAAGTTCTTTTTGAAATGAATACTCCTTCTCCCTTGAGCCTTATATAGAAGTCTATTAGCCCTAAGGCCTGCTACTATTTATTCCCTTGCTATCTTTTATTTATTGCAATAAAAGAAGATAAAATAATATGATAATGGGGTAATATCTACTTACTCAAATTGATTTTTATTGTAGAAATTTGTCATATTATTATATAATCCTATGATTTGTACCCCGTTTTTTACTTTGTTTTTGTTCAGATTAGAATAAAAACCAATACTTGGCGTACCTAAAATTTATAATTGTATTAACCCTGATAGATTCATTAATATACTATTAATCAATGTGTTATAATAGTATTTTTTAGTTGTTCAGTTTATGTCTAGTTGCAATTGTATAATAAAATCACCATAAAATTTAATATTCGTTCGCTGACTTTAATATCGATGGGGTAGATCGGGTTTCTGTTCGTTTTTTTATTTAATCTTAAAATGATCGTTTATGCTTGAAATGTCTATAAAACTCGGAAAGTATCTGGGTGTTTTATTTTTACTACTGTGCTTCGGGACGGCCTTTGGGCAAGCCCAAGTAACAGGTAAAGTGTATGACGCCTCAGACGATACTGGCATACCAGGAGCCAATGTACTGGTAAAGGGTACCACCACGGGTACCTCTACAGATGTAGATGGTAATTTTACATTAAATCTCACTCAAAACGATGCAATATTGGTGATCTCCTTTACGGGCTACACCACCCAAGAAATACCCGTTAAAAAAGGGAGTAAAGTAGAGGTACGCCTAGAGGCTTCGTCCAAGTTGCTGAGTGAAATAGTAGTGGTAGGCTACGGAACTCGAAAGAAAAGCGATGTTACAGGATCCGTAGCTCAAGTAGGTACCAAAGATTTTAAAGATCAGCCCGTCACGAGGGTAGAGGAGGCGCTGCAGGGCAGGGCTTCCGGGGTGATGGTCTCCCGTAGTTCGGGTAATCCGGGTGGTGCCATTAAGGTTCGGGTACGCGGAGTGAACTCAATTACCGGAAATAACGACCCGCTAGTGGTGGTGGATGGGGTGATTGGACTAGCGCTTAACTCCATTAATCCGAATGATATTGAAAGTATGGAAGTTTTAAAGGATGCTTCTGCAACGGCTATATATGGATCCAGAGGTTCTAATGGGGTTATCTTGGTTTCTACAAAAAAAGGAAGTTCTAAGCCCAGGCTTGATGTTGATGTATTTACGGGCTTTTCATATGTTCCCAAGTTTATCGATGTGCTAGGCGCTTACGATTTTGCCCGAATTGAAAATAGTAGGAGGATCAATAACGGGGGGAACGCCGTATTTACTGATCAAGAGCTTGCCGGTTTTCAGGCCAATGGGGGAGTCGACTACCAGAGAGAACTTTTTCAGACGGGTCGTACCAATAACGTGCAGCTGTCGACGAGTGGAAGGAGTGGGAAAATCAACTATTTTGTCTCAGGTAATTATATGAAACAAGATGGTATCGTGATGACCACCCGCTACAGTCGCTTGTCGGGGAGGGTGAATGTATCGAGCGATATTACCGACAAATTGCGTGTGGGAGTTAACTTGTTTGCCACTCGCGAAAACAACCATAACAATCTGGACGATCAGCGGGAATACCAAGGTAGTATGATATTGCGGGCACTAACCTGGGATCCTACCACGCCTATACGCAACGATCAAGGGGTGTTTAATAATTACTCGCTACGTTCCTTGGCGCATTTGGGTTATAACCCCATTGCCGACATGAGTACCAGGGACCTCAACCTGATCACCGACCGGTTTAATGCCAATATCAACGTGAATTATAGGTTCAACGACCACTTCTCCTATACGGCTGTTGGGGGGCTTGGCTCTTCCAATTCTACTAACAGTAAGTACCTCACTACACCACCATTCCCTGCAGCCTTCTTTAATAATGGTCAAACTTCCTTATTACAGATGAGTAATATTATGGCTTACGAGCAGGTTTTTGGTAAGCACAATTTAAAGGTCACTGGGGTTTATGAGTTTCAACAGAATACCTATAGTGGTAATGGATATTCTGCAACCAATTATCTCGTGCCTAGCGGTTTCTATTTGGCCGAATTGGCCGCAGGTAAAAACCTATCCAACGATTACAATAAGAATGGCATAGAGTCCTTGATGGGACGGGCAGAGTATATTTTTAACGATCGCTTGTTTTTGACAGGTACGGTACGACGCGATAAGTCGTCTCGATTCCGTAAGGACAAAAACGTCGGGATTTTCCCTTCAGTGGCCCTGGCTTATAACCTGAGTTCGCTTCCTATGCTAGCGGCCGTGGAATCAATCACCAATCTTAAGCTTCGCGCTGGCTGGGGTCAGGTAGGGAATCAGAACATCGCGCCTTATTCTACTTATCCTAGTGTGAATATTAATGGGGGGTATCCTTTTGACGGCAAGTCCTTAACACCAGGATCACGTCCCGATGGTTACGGCAATGCGGACCTTACCTGGGAAACCACTACTCAATATAACCTTGGGGTCGACTTAGGACTGTTCCAAAATCGGATCAATGTATCGGTAGATGCCTACCAGAAAAAAACAACCGATCTGTTGTTAAATGTACCGGTTCCGGCTTTTGCTGGTGGGGGTGCCGTACTCAGAAATGTGGGGGAAGTTGAAAACAAAGGAATAGATCTGTCCTTGTCTGGTGCCGTCATTAACAAACAGAATTTTCGCTGGGATGCCACAATGACCATGTCTAAAATTGCCAATAAAGTGGTAAAGTTGGATGGACGTTCTGAAATTCAAGGGAGTTTTCTCAATATAGATGGTAGTGGCCGGGCGCTAAACGTCATTCAGGTCGGTCAACCACTAGGTCAGTTTTATGGGGAAACATTTCTGGGTACCTGGAAAACCGCGGAAGCCGATGAGGCCCTTAAGGTGGGAGCCAAGCCAGGAGATTCTAAATACTTGACAGACGAAAATGGTGTCACGGTGTTGCAGGCGATTGGCAACGGTATGCCCAAGTTCAGTTGGGGCTTTAACAATACCATCGCCTATAAAAACTGGGATTTAAATATGTTTATCAATGGAATGAGCAATTTTCAGATCCTTAACGTAACACAAGGCCTTGTGGTGGGGGCTACTGGTAATCAAAGAGGATTTTTGTCGCCTACTCAGCTTAACCAATGGACACCGACCAATGAAACGGATATACCGGTGGGAGGACAAAACAGAACGGCTTCTTCACGTTATGTTGAAAATGGGGCCTTTGCTAGGTTGAACAACGTTTCTTTGTCTTATACTTTCAAAAAAATCAAGGGTATTGAGTCGCTCAAAGTATATGCCAGTGGGCAAAACCTCGTTCTGATTACCGGATTTTCGGGCTATGACCCCGAAGGTAGCGATCGTAACTACGACGGTGGCAATGACGATACGGCGGCAGGTGTCAATGTGGGAGCCTATCCCAACCCCCGCACCGTGACTTTCGGTATTAAAATTGGACTTTGATCGTATTCTAAAATTTTAAAAGGACTTGAATGATGAGAAAATATAAAATATCAAATTTACTGGGCATCGGGGTCCTCTTAATGACCCTGGCCTTCGCTGTGAGCTCCTGCTTGGATTTGGACGAGGACCCGGCGAAGTCGAGGTTGGCGCCAGGAAGCTATAGCAACCAGGCCGAGCTAGAGCTGGGTGTGACTGGCCTTTATGTACAGCTGGAAGCCATGGCTCGCATGACCACCTTCATGGTATCGGGCTGGGGAGGAGATGATATTACCACCCATAAGGTAAGTAATAAAGCCGATTTTAGGGAATACGACCAACGGTCGGTTTCCGCTTTAAATGCCCGTTCGGCTACCAACTGGGCCAGTATATACTCGGTGGTAAGGGCGGCCAATAACGTAATTGCCAATGCGAAAGACTTAAAGTTGTCGGACCAAAATGCCCAGAACAGATTGATGGGCGAAACCTATTTTATGAGAGCGCTGGTCTATATGCACCTTACCCGCATCCACGGACGGATTCCCCTTCAGCTACAACCGGAGCCTATTGTAGACCTTCCTTTGGCTAGCCAAGAGGAGGTGTATAAGCAAATAGAATCGGACTTGAAGCAAGCCGAAGCCATGTTGCCGCTTATATATCCTAACGTGAGTGCAGGAGCACCGCGGCCCAACCAAGGCTCGGCAAAGGCTATTTTGGCCAGGCTTTATTTGGACTGGGCTGGATACCCCGCAAAAGATCAAAGCAAATATGCCTTAGCAGCGGCCAAGGCCAAGGAGGTTATTGATAATCAGAAATCTTACGGTTTCAGCCTGGTGACCGACCTTGAGAGCCTTTGGACTATTGCCAACCGTTTCAACTCGGAGAGTATCTTTACCATCGTTTATAACCAGCCCTTGGGGGTAGGTAACCGTAAGTATGGTATGCTGGGTCACCCCTCCGACCTCAAAGGATGGCAGGAGACTTTCGGTGAAATCCGTTTCTTCGAAGACTTCCCCGCAGGTCCTCGTAAAGCCGCCACCTATCGGTTAGATTATGACTGGGAAAACTTTACGGATCAAACCAACCCAGTTTTCAAAAAAATCGTAGGCCCGAAAGGAGATATACCATTGACCAGTTTCGATACCGATCGCAACGATTATTATATGCGTTTGGCGGAAGTAAACTTGATTTTTGCAGAGGCTTCGGGGCGCTCGGGCAATGTTACTCCAGCGGCTTGGGAAGCACTGAATCAGATCAGACGACGTGCAGCAGGAAAGCCCTTTGCCACTCCCGATCCAAGTGTAGACCTTACCTCAGGCGACATTGCAGAGCTAGCCTTTACCGAAAGGAAATGGGAATTTGCAGGGGAATACCTACGCTGGAACGACTTAGTACGCATGGAAAGGGTAAAAGAAGCGCTTAGTCAAAGGAATCCACGGACCTCCAAAAATAAAGCAGGTGAGTTGTTGAAAGTTTCCAATCCTATTATCGGCTCTTTGGAAAAGGACAATTACTTTGCGCCTATTCCCCAAAATGAAGTGAACTTGAATCCTAATCTCGGGAATTAATATCCCCTTATAGGAGTGATGAGATGGAGTATTCTTATTCCATCTCATTTTTATGTTTCTAACCTTCAAGGTCCCAACTCATCAGTGCTTAACGTATCAGCGAGGACCTTTTTAGCTTGAATTAGAATGTTTGTACCATGAAGAAAAATTTACTGAAGCGTTTGGCCTGCCTGTTGGCCGTGGCGAGTCTTGGGTCTTGTAACAGCAATACCGACACCGATAGTCGATTGTTTGAGAATGTGAGGCCACAGGATTCTGGGGTTGGTTTCGTTAATGAGCTAGTCGAGACCGTCGACCACAATTACTACAGGTATATGTATACCTATATAGGGGCAGGGGTCGCCGCCGCCGATTTCGATAAAGATGGACTCGATGACCTTTTCTTTATATCTAATTCTAAGGATAATAAACTGTACCTGAATACAGGAGATTTAAAATTCAAGGATATTTCTCAGCAGGCGGGAATTATACAACAGGGGGGCTTCGATGCCGGCGTTGCCGTGGCCGATGTCAATGCCGATGGTCTGCCCGATATATACATCACCCGGGGTGGATGGGACGATAGCGATGGGAAGTTCGCAAATAGGTTGTACATCAATAATGGGCCTAGCAAGGCTTCTGACGGATCGCCTTTGGTGACTTTTACCGAAAAGGCCGCAGAGTATGGGTTAGATGATGCGAATCGGGGAATACAATCTACCTTTTTTGACTATGATCGGGATGGGGACCTGGACCTTTACATAGCCAATGCTCCCGACTTCGTAGATAAGGGAACGGAGGTGTTGGACTTAGAAATGATTGGGCAGGACCCGCAGACAATAACCAGAAAAGGGAGTGACCAACTTTACCAAAACGACGGACAGGGACATTTTACCAATGTTTCCGTTCGCGCCGGAATATTGCCCGACTTGGGCTTTGGACTAAACCCACAAGTAGGGGATCTCAATCAGGACGGCTGGCTCGATGTGTATGTTTGTAACGATTTCAGAGTGCCCGATTTTGCCTATCTCAATAATGGTGACGGTACATTCCGAGAGGGACGAAATGAGCTCGTTCGCCATATGTCCTTTAACAGTATGGGGGGCGATATGGCCGATATTAATAACGATGGGTTGTTGGACTTGTACACCTTAGACATGAACCCTGAGGACTATGTGCGCTCCAAAACAACGATGGGGATGACCTCACCGGAAATGTTCGATGCCATGATTCGGAAAAACTACCATCATCAGTATATGCATAATATGCTACAGATCAACACCGGGGATGGGACCTTCAGCGAGATAGCCAACATGGCCGGAGTGGCCAATACCGATTGGAGTTGGGCCAGTCTGATGGCCGATTTCGACCTAGATGGATATAACGATATCTATGTGACCAATGGGGTGTTTCGCGATGTGATAGACCGGGACATGAACAATAAAATCCTGGACCTTATTAAGGAAAAGGGACATAAGCCTACGCCAGAAGAGTTTTTGGAATATGCCAAAATGCTTCCCCAACAGAAACTAGGGAATTATATATATCGGAACAAAGGAGACCTTACTTTTGAGAACATGTCGGCCATTTGGGCCGACTCGGTAGGTACCTTTTCCAATGGGGCCGTATATTCCGACCTCGACAATGATGGGGACTTGGATATGGTGGTGAGTAATATCAACGACCCAGCCATGATCCTCAAAAATACCGCAGCCGATTCTAAAGAAAAGTCTTTTCTACATGTAAAGCTGCTGGGCCCTCAGGGCAATCCGTTTGGGATAGGGACGGTAGTGACTATTTTTAATACCGACGGCACCATTCAGACCCGGCAAATGATAAGCTCTCGTGGGTTTTTATCCAGTATGCTGGGCAATTTGCACTTTGGCCTTGGGGCCAGTCCTGCCATCGACCGCATTGAAGTGATATGGCCTGACCAGAAAAAGCAGGTACTAAAGAGGGATATCCCGGTTAACCAGTTGCTGACGCTCTCCTACGAACAGGCCGAAACAAAGGGAGAGGAAGGGGATTCAGGCAAAGCGCTACTTTTTGAAATGGTAAATTTCCCCTTTAAGCATGAGGATCCCCTCTACGATGATTACCGAAAACAGTTATTATTACCCCATAAGCTCTCGCAAACTGGGCCCGCAGCGGTAACTGGCGATGTTAATGGCGACGGCTTCGATGACCTATACCTTGGTGGTGGACATACACAAGCGGGTCAGTTGCTGCTGGGCAGTGCGACGGGAGAATTTCAGATTGCCAACATTCCCGACTTTTGGGCAGATCGGGCTCATGAAGATACAGGTGCCTGTTTTTTCGACTTCGATGGAGACGGGGACTTGGATTTGTATGTAGTGAGTGGTAGTTATGAATTTGACTTGCATGCTCCATTGCTGATCGATAGGCTCTATTTGAACGACGGAAAGGGGCATTTTTCACGGTCGTCGGGTATTGTTCCTGAAGTTCCGGCTGCAGGATCGGTCGTTACCGCAGCCGATTATGATGGGGATGGAGATCTCGATCTGTTTGTGGGTGGCCGGGTTATTCCAGGAAGTTATCCTTTCGCCCCGGCTTCTTTCTTAATGAAAAATGAAGGGGGAAAGCTTCAGATCGTTACCGCTCAGCTCGCTCCTGAACTACGCACAATTGGTATGGTTACCGATGCCGCTTGGTTGGATATAGACCAGGATCAGGACTTGGACCTGGTCGTTACCGGCGAATGGATGGGGATAGAAGTTTTTGAGAATACTAAGGGAAAACTTACTCCCAGTAAGGAATACACCTCGTTGAGAGATGCCAAAGGGTGGTGGAATAAAGTGATATTTGCCGACGTAGACGCCGACGGAGATATCGACATCATTGCTGGGAATTTGGGTCTGAATTATAAGTTTCATGCCAGCGAAGCTAAGCCGTTTATGGTATATGCTGGTGACTTCGATGCCAACGGTACCACCGATGTCCTGCTCGCCAAGCATTATAAAGGAACCGAGGTTCCCGTAAGAGGGAAAAGTTGTACCGCCCAGCAGATGCCCGTGCTAGCCTCCAAGATACATACCTATCAAGATTTTGCTAGTAAAGACCTGGAAGGTTTGATAGGCCCCGAACTAAAGAATGCCCTTCATCTGAATGCCACGGAGTTCAGGTCAGGGATCTTTGTCAACGAGGGGGCAGGGCAATATAGTTTTAATGCCTTCGAAAACCAGGCACAGGTATCTCCTGTAAACGGGATATTATACGAAGACTTCGATCGGGACGGGCTTAAGGATTTGCTTTTGGCGGGCAACAACCTGATGTCCGAAATCGAAACCACCCGTGCCGATGCGGGCAATGGAGTATTCATGAAGGGAACAGCCAAAGGACAGTTTGTTGCCGTGAAAGGCTCGGGATTTTCAGCCAAAGCCGATACTCGTAATTTGCTGATGCTTCAAAAACCTTTGCCACGTGTTATCATCGTTAATAATAACGGGGAGCATGCCCAATTTAAACTGAAATAGCCGATAGAGAACAAGCATGGGGGTAAATGGTCGGATATGCCAATATGATATTAGGTTTGGCTAAGTTTTTTGCCTTTTATTAAGGGGGGATGGAATATTTTTGTTTATAAATTTAATTTAACCAAGAATGCGAAACGCTGTTATTTGGAGTATTCTTTTTGTAGGAAGTCTGGGTTGGGGCTTCGCCCAACCTGCGGCTCCCAAAGGATATCATTGGGTGAAGAATGGGGCTTTTTCGGATGAATTTGATGGGGATGTGTTGGACAGCAGCAAATGGTTCGATCGGTCTCCTTATTGGAAGAATGGACGGCCTCCTGCCGATTTTCGGGCTAGCAATGTGTCGGTAAAGGATGGGAATCTTCAAATTAAAAACGAGGTTCTCGATCCTGCAGAGGGGGTTTATAACCTTACGGGTGGGGCCGTCGCATCCAAAAGTGCGGAAGCATCCTATGGTTATTATGAGGTACGGATGAAAGCCTCTGGGGTTTCGATGTCGTCCACCTTCTGGCTCAAAACGCCCACTTATAAAGAAGGCTGTAAGACGTATAAATCGGAACTCGATATTGTAGAGGCGATAGGGGGGGCTAAAAAGTTTGCAGCCTTCAAGTATAAGATGAAGTCTAATGCCCATCTCTTCGTTACCGATTGTGATGGAAATAAGCAGCCGACCTCTTCTACCCCAGGAGAGACCAACCTGGTCGCGGCAGTCGATAGCGTTTATCATGTTTTTGGATGTTGGTGGAAAGATGCCAATACCCTCGAATTTTATTATAATGGGGATTATGCTTTTACCATCCATCCAGATACTACCGAGCGTAAAACACCCTTCGATAGGCCTATGTATATGCATCTGGTAACGGAAACCTATAGCTGGGAAGTACCACCAACTAAGGAAGAACTGGCCGACAAGACTAAAAATGTCACCTATTACGATTGGGTAAGAAGCTATACTTTGGCTCCAGACGATAAAAAATAGACAACCTTCAATTTTTGTGGTTTGAACTTGACATTTATTCAGAACCTTTTTAGCACCAGGTGCTTCTCCAGTCTATTGGTTCATTATCCTTTGTCGGGGCCAATTAGCCTCCATGGGGCGGCCTGTAGATGCATTCCTTTTTTGTTAATCATAAATACTTTCCTGATAATATTTTGATACCAAAAGATGAAAGTAAACTGTGGATCGCTTTTCAAGAAGGGGATCCACAGGCTTATACGGAAATCTATCATCGCTATATCCGCGATATGTATCGGTATGGTTCGAGCCTAGTGACCACTTCCGAATCGTTCGTATTGGACTGTATTCAGGATGTATTTACAGAGTTATGGAGCAAAAGGGAGCGCCTTTCCATTCCTGTGAATGTCAAATATTACTTGTTAAAGGCCCTTAAAACCCGTATAATTCATTTGTTGGAGAGAAAGGAGAAAGCCTATCGTCCCTTGGCGGATATCGATTTGGAACTTTTTGAACTCAATGAAACCGAAATCGCCGAAGAGCTGGAGACGGCTAGGGACCAGCAAGAAAAACTGGAAATATTTATCCGTCAACTACCCAACCGACAGCAGGAGGCGCTAAAACTACGGTTCGTCGAGAATTTGAATTACGAACAGATTGGCGGAATGCTACAGGTAAATACCCAGTCGGCCAAGAACTTAGTCTTTCGAGCCATCGAAAAATTAAGAAGGATGGTACTCTAGTAGCTTTTGCCCATGACCGACTGCGTCACCCCACTAGGTTTTCGCTTTAAAGTTTAAATGCTACCGACAAGGTAGCCGTCCTCGCATCGTTTGGAATGATACCTGGCCCAGGGAATCCCAAGGCGCGACGGGTGAAATACCGCTCGTTGAGCAGGTTATTGACACTGCCGCTAATTTGAAATTTGCCCATTTGGTAATTGGCCGTAAGGTCTAGGAGCTGGTAGGCCGGAATCTCGCCCACTAGCCCGTCGGCAGTATGCGAGGAATTATAGGCATCGGTATATTGTTGGCTGGTAAAGGCATACTGCATGGTGACCGAGAGGTTTTGAATTTTATAGGTCAACCCCGTCCTGACCACATATTTCGGAGCATACTCCACTTGGTTGCCTACGATAAGCGTGTTCAACAGCGGGTTAATTGCCGATATATAACTGGCGTTGGTATAGCCTAAACTTCCAAATACTGAAATTTCACCAGCTGCAGGTTTTAGACCCGTTAGTTTGGTCATATTTATTTCACCGAATATCTCCGTTCCCAGGCTTCGCGAACGGCCTATATTGGTCCGGTAACGGATCACCTCCAGACCGTCGTCACTGGCTTTCCTGATGATACCGATGCGGTTGTTATAATCCATATAGTATAAGCTGGCGTCGAAATTTAACCAATTTTTAAAATGTCCTCTGAATCCTAAATCGGCATTAAAACCCGTTACATCCTTAAGGTCTGGGTCGACTTGGAAATTTGGGGTGCGCACGATGATATCCGAAAAGTTGACAGGACTATAATTCTGGGAGATATTAAAATAGAACTCAGAGCTTCCTGTAGTACTACCCGGAGTGCCGCTGGCAACGATTCGGTTAATTCCGATGCCAAACAAAGGGAAATGGCGTTTCTTATGTTGTTGACCATAGACGACTTCACCCGTAACCGGCTCTATTGCATAGCCCTTGGAGTTGGAGCTGATGTATTCCATCCGTACCCCAGGGGTCACCGTCCACTTATCGGATAGCCAAAATACATTTTCTAAAAACAGGGCAGCATTCGTTGAAGGGAAGCGGTAGTCGAATTCGTCGACACGATCCTCATTGGGGAAATTGAAATTGGCATCGTTCCCTTCAAAGCCCGTTCCTTGGGTTCGTTGGGTGTTTCCATGGAAGTACCTAATGCCTACTACTGCCGACGATACCTTGCCCGCCACGGTGTAGCGATGCAACAGGCGTAGTTCTGAACCAAAGTTTTGATAATGGTCATAAGTGAGCTGTCGGCGAGAAGTGGTGTCGGTTTTATCGCGTAGTGGATTGATGATATTGCCAATGGAACCCCGTTCTGCTAAGAGGCCATATGTTCTCAAATTCAGCTGGGTACGGTCGTTGAGCCGATAGTCGGCCGTAAAGGCAGGGATGCGCCATTGGGCTTTGAACCAATTTCGGTCTCGGTAGCTGGCCTGTGGGTCTTCCTGGAACTGTTGGTCGGTTAGCCCACCTGGCTGTTGCATTTGATAGTCCATCAAAGTAAGTTCAAAACTGACTTTAAGTTTCGAGTTAATCGCATAGCTCATCTTTCCGAAACCAGCATTGAGTCGTAATCCGGAGTTTTGACGCCAGCCTTGTCCTTGTTTGTGTTGGTAAAATGTGTAGTACTGCATCTTGCCTACCTTTCCACCCAAGGAGGTAAAGGAATTGAAGAGTCCATAACTTCCGACGGTCTGGCGGGTGAGTAGCTCTATTTTTTTATCAGGATTGCCATTTTTAAACCTAAAATTCAATAGTCCACCAAATTGGGTTCCGTATTGTAAGGAAGCGGCCCCTCTTACAATTTCTATGCTTTCAATGGCCTCGGTAGGTGGCGTATAGTAGCTTTCAGGGTATCCGATGGGATCGGCAGAGATATCGTATCCATTTTGCCGGGAGTTGAATTCTGTCGTTCTATTAGGGTTGAGCCCTCGGGTGGCCACGCCCAATTGGACCCCGTATGCATCGTTTTCTATGATATTGATGCCAGGGACCTTGGCATATATCTGCCGAGCATTATTGGTGGCCAAGTTAGCGTTGAGCCCATCGACTACCACTACCTCGTTTTTTTTGCCTGCATATATCGCCATGTTTTCGACGTCAGAGAGTCTACGTAAGCCGTTTTCGTCATTTTTCTTTTCACGGATACGAACCTCTTCCAAATCGTTGACCTTTGGCGTTAGTTCAAACAGGACCTCCCAGCTCTCTCCTTGCTGTGGTAGGGTAATGGTTTGGTCGAAGGCTTCAAAGTTTAAGGAGCTAATATGAACTTGAATACGCTCCCCAGCCCTTCCCACAAATTGTACCACTCCATCCTTATTGGTCGTTAGCCAGCTATCGCTTTCGATCAGGTGAACATTTGCCGATGGCACGGCCATTCCAGAAATATCCTTGACCATTCCTTTTACTTTGATATTTTGAGCAAAGGAGTGGGTGGTTATTAAATTGGCCAGCAGTAATAGGCAAACGAAAATTCGTGCAGACATTCTTTTTACTAAGTTTTATTTGATTAATCTCTATATCTTAATATCCATTTTTTATCGGCAAATCCATCTTTCTGAGTCACCAGGTCCACCTCCGGGTCTATTAGCAATCGGCTTGCATGGCCATTGACAGAGGCATAGCATATAGCATAGACCTCGGTGTTGCCTAAGCCCTGGTCTTTATAGTATTGATTCAGATAATGCGCAAACTGCAGAATCATGTCGGGCTGAAAACTACACTGCTTGGCCTGGATGGTATTCAAATGCTTCTCGGGACGGACGTATATCTTTTTTCCATTATTCTTAAAAATGACCTCATATTCTAAGGAGGCATTTTTTTCCATTAACATGATATTCCAGGAAAAACGAAACCCCTGTTCGTGCCATAGCACATTGCCAGGATAAGCATAGCTCCTAAAGGGCATCATAAGTTGGAACAGGAAGAACAAGGCCAATACCCCAATCGTAAGGGAGTGGTTGCTCGGTACGGAAGATGATGAAAGGTGAATGGTCCTGTTTCTCTCGAAAATAGCTAATATTTTTTGATGCCAATGAGTCGGAAAAAAAACGAGTGCCGTCACGATCATCATCCAAGGGAACATTCCTATTTGAAATAAAATATGGGTGAGTACATGGAATAGGACGATAAGCACATAGGCATACATTCGAGTACTTTTGTTGCTTAATAAAAAAGCCGCCGTAAGATCGAAAAATAGGGCGAACCAACTCAAAACAAAGGCCAGCCAAGTGTAACCCAGAAAATCGCCAAGGACAGGAATATGGGAATTGGCCGCTAACCAAATTTTTAAAGGCTGTGCTTCGAAAAGCCAGTCGTAGCGTAGCTTTGCCAGCCCTCCAAAAAAATAAACACTGCCCACCTGTAGGCGCAAGACCCATACCATCCAGAGTGGAGTGAGGGGCCTCCTCGTTTTTTTGAAGAGGTATTGATCCACCGAGCACGTGCCGTTCATGGGTAGCCAACACATAAGCCAGGCCAATAGGCTCACCTGATAGTAATGGTTGAGGTATACACTTTTATCCAGAAGCTCTACATAGGTAAATAGCAGGAAAAAGACGATGATGGAAAAGCGGTAAAATAGACCGAGGGTAATGGTGACTGCCGCGATAATCAGGGCATAAAATACCCAATAAATATAAGGGTCGGGGAGTGGCTTTATCCATTCGAATCCATAAAAGCTAAAGTAGAATTCGGGTTGAATGTAGAATTTCTCCAGCCAACCTCGCGATAGGAACCGGAGCAGGGATGCCAGCATGAGCAAGCCGAAAATGATCCTAAAAAAGGCCAGTGAACTAGAAGAGACTAGTTTTTGGCCTTTTTGTAAAATATTTTGGATGGTCATGAGAGGTGATCAGAAAAATGGTAAACAGACTCAGCTTATAGGGGTGATATTTGGGGAGCTAGTCAATGGCTCCCCGCCAATTAGTCGCCATCATTATCGCTGAAGGTCAGCAACACGCCTAGATTGTTTATCATGTCGACTTCCAATAATACCTGCAATTTTTTTACCTCGGTGTACAAATCGGTTACCAATTGAGACTGCTCGGTTACGGCACGGCTCAATGGCACCTGGATCATATCAATTTTGGTATAAACAGCGTCAAACTGGCTGTTGATTTTGGTGCTTAATAATCCCGTTTCCGACTGCGCTCCTACCTGGTTCAGTAGGTCGTCGAGGCCAAGGCCGCTAGTACCACCGGCAAGGTCTCCCGTAAACGCTCCCTGAATACCTTCAATTTCGGCCTTCAAAAGGGCCAATGATTCATCGCTATAAGGGGCGTCGACCAATGCTGGCTGTGGCGTGCCGTTATTTCGAGTGCCGTTCGGGGCGCCTATTCGTTCATCTTTGATGGTATAGATCATATTGATCATTTTATTGCTCAATTTGCCCAAAGATGAATTGATGTCTCGGCCACTAGCATCTGTAAAGGTTTTGATATAATTGCCACCACTACTATTCCATTTACTTTCAAGGTCAGCCGCCTTGATTTTCAAATCGGCGCATAGAGCTTTCAAATATTGAATTCGTTGACTGGCTGTGGCTCCTTGGTATTTTTCTAGTTGAACCTCCACCGATTCATTGTTGCCAAATAAAAGGTACTCAATGGCCGGAATACCCTTGTAGGCAGCACCAAGCGACCCTATCAGAGCGGCATCGACAGGAGTACTCTTGGCAATATAGGACTCTATTCCCGACGTGTTGACGGATGTATAGTAAATGCCAGACTCAAGAAAGTCGTCATCGATAGGTCCCATCGAATAGAGGGATACCTTCTTCCAAGCCGTAGCTAGTTGTAGCCAGTTCTGTTGTAATTCTTCCAGATTCGCTTGTTCGAGCCTATCAGTAGCAACACTTTCGGCTAGGGTGTTTAATTTTTGAGATTCGCTAGCAAAAACTTGTATCGTGGGAAGGATAACCTGGGTGCCTACGCTCGCTATTACCTCGGCCCTGGTAGACTCTACCTCAGGGTCGGCATCCTCCGACTTACTGCATGAGCATGCAGCGAGTACCAGGGTCATTGCTATTAATTTTTTATACATATCACTGCTTCTTTTATCGTTCTGTGTAAGTAATAGATCATTTCCTCCAAGAGATCAATAGGGACTATAGAGAATTGATAAACGCAATTACCGATGCTCTTTGCGTTTTATTAAGATTCATAAAAGCAGTTTTGGACTTTTCTGCTTCACCCCCATGCCAAAGTATGGCCTCCTCGATGTTACGGGCTCTACCGTCATGCAAAAACTGGGTGTGCTTGTTGACGGCCTGAACGAGCCCTATACCCCATAAGGGGGCCGTTCTCCATTCGCTTCCAGTGGCATCGAAGTCGGGACGTCCATCGGCGAGTCCATCGCCCATGTCGTGTAGCAGAAGGTCGGTATAGGGTTTGATAGCTTGCTTATTCAGTAGGGTCATATCCGATGAGCTACCGGTAGTTAAGGAAGCCACATGGCAGCCATTGCATTGCGCCGTCATAAATAGTTTTTTCCCCTCTACTATCGTCTCGTTTTTCCAGTCTCGCCGCGCAGGGACGGCCAGAGTCTTGATATAAAATACTACGTCGTCGAAGATGGCATCTTCTATTTCTGGTTCGCCTCCGTTAGGTAAGGCCCCAAGTCTTCCCAGCTGATTAGGCGAAATGTTTTCGGTCGGGAACATGGAAGAGGTTATGCCCATGTCGCCAGAGAATGCCCCGCCCACTTGTTGCGCTACAGTCGGTTGATTGGCCTTCCAGCCAAATTTTCCGAGAACTTTCCGTTGCAATTGAGCATCCCAGACGTAGTTAGCCTTTCCGGAAATGCCGTCAGCATTCGTGTCGTTTTCGTCTACCCTAGACAGAATATCTGCATCCGACACCGCCTCCAGCAGTCCCACACCGGCCATCACTGGGGCGATTCGGGGTGATACCATGGCGTCGGATATATCCCCGTAGTTGAGGTTTTTGAAACTATAAGTAGGTTTTTGAAGGCTATAAGGAGTGCCGTCGGGATAGCTTCCTGTAATATTGGTATAGGTAACGGTTACATCTCCTTCCGCCAGAACCCCGGCTATGGCTCGTGGGCTAAACTGATCTCCATAAATAGGATGGGGCATGGGACCACCATGAGGACCAACCCCAGGAACAGAAAGTCGAAATAGAAGGGCCTGATTGATAGCCCCATTGTCGTCGGTGGGTTTTCCACGACCATCTAACAAATGGCAAGAGGAGCAAGAAGTGGCATTGAACAAGGGCCCTAACCCGTCTCTGGCACTCGTGGAAGAGGGGGCCGTCACCCAATTGTTCCTATTGAAGGAGTTGCCGATCACAAAACGAGTTACCTCGTCGGAGTTGAGGTTGATGAGCGAATTCCCAAAGGCATTGACGCCTGCGTCGAATACGGTGCCTTCCTGCCCACCAGAGTACTCTTCATATAAGTCGACAGCCGGACTGGTTTGCTCCGACTGTGACTTACACTGAAATAATAGGAAAGCGACAATTAAAAATAAGAAGTGTTTCAAATGTTTAAACATCATAAATTATCAGCAAATGGAATTTTTAGGCTCAACCATTACTTTCCGGGATATTGAAGTTCATGCCCAATGCGGTGGCTACCTCTACCAGCTGGTCGGCTTGGGCACGTATGGCCGTAATTGCCGTTTTGAAAGCCTCTTCGTTGGTAGTTAAACCCGTGTCGATAGGATCGGGTAGGGCTTTGATAGCGGCCACAGCTGCATCCAATTTCGCAATCATAGCGGTATTAACGGCTGCATGATTCTCCATCAAAAGGTCGTCAAAACCAGTACCTTCCACCACGGTGCCATCTATCCGGGTATATTTTCCTAGGTAAACATTATATATCCCTATTTCATCGAATAGATAATCGTTATGGGTATTGTCAGAAAAACAAGAGTGTTCGTCTTCCTGGTCTTTTGAAGCCAATATTACCGCCATTCGCTCCCCTGATAGCTCTCCTTTCGAAAGCTTACCCATTCCATTTAAGATGTTTAGGATAGACTGATCGAGGTTGGTCGCCTTAACAAACTCGGTACGGTAGGCACCATTGCTTTCCCATTGTGATTTAACAGACTTAAGGTCTTTTACCAAAAGGTCGGCGACTATCGTTAGGTATTGTCCTCGTCGTACAGGGTTAGCTGCGGTACCTCCTTCAAGGTAATCGGTATAAGGTCTTTTACCTGGGCTATCGGCATACAGATCTTGTCCCCATAGCAAGAACTCTATGGCATGGTAGCCTACTTTAACGTCTGTTTCTCCATTTTTTTCATTGTCAGCCAATAATACCGCTTCACTAATGGTGGGGTAGTCTGCAGTATTATTGATGACCCCTGCGGTAGTGTCTCCTTCTACATAGTCGATATAGGCTTCATCCAGTGGCCAAGCATTGATTAGCCCCTCAAAATTTTCGTCGGTGCCATCTATAGGTCCATCGTAAAAACGGAATGCTTCGGTTTGTAAATATGGGTTGCGGCTTTCGAGCCAAGCCGTCTTGCAAGCCTCCAGGCCTGCTGCCGTTGGGTTGGCTACAAACTCATGTATGGCCGTTTGTAAAGCCTCTGCCGTGGTGATTGCATCTTCATAATTGGCCAAAACGATATTGGCATAATTGTCTACGACCTCTTGTTTTTTGGCATCCGTGATTTCCGGATCTACAGGATCGGAATCGTTGGATTTACATGCATTTAATATGGATAAGGAAAGGAGTGCTATAAATAGTTTTTTCATTGAAAATTGTCGTTTATGCATTTTGAATATAGGTGCAAAGATAATTTAATATTATTTAGACTACTTATAGTTAAGATTAAAATTCGATTTAAAAATCATGTCTCCTGAGGTATACACGTGGTTTTTACAGGCGTATAAGTCCTACTTATTCTTCCACAATTGGACGTGCCTACTGACGTTCCTCTCGCCTAAAAATGGCCTAAGTCGAGTTTATTGCTTGAAAGTGGACTCAATGGCCTGGGATAGGCATAGGGCAGGGGGAGGTAACGATGGCTTCCAGCCTGGCGGTCCCTTGCCCGAAAATGGATTCGATAAATTTTGGCTAAAATCCACCCTCCGTATGTTGGATGTTTCCAGAATTATACAGACATTTGATTTATATATGAAAAGAGTATTTGTATATAAATCAAAATGTATCGTATGGATCAACAAAAAATTCGGCTAAAAGGCATCACTTGGGATCATAGCCGGGGGTACACTTCTATAGTAGCGGTCGCTCAGCGTTTTCATGAGTTAAATCCTCAGGTTGAAATTGTATGGGAGAAAAGGTCGCTGCAGGCCTTTGCCGATGAGCCCATAGACCAACTGGCGAGTAGGTATGACTTACTAATAATCGATCATCCATGGACGGGCTATGACGCCCGAACCGGCGTAATCTTTTCCTTAAATTCTTTGCTATCCAGCGAATTTTTGGACGATCAAGCCACCCATTCGGTAGGGAAATCCCATGAAAGTTATAGTTATGATGGCCGTCAATGGGCGTTGGCCATCGATGCCGCCACACCAGTAGCCGCAAGCCGGCCCGATTTGTTGGCCAAAAGCAACCTCGAATTGCCGCAAACCTGGGAGCAGTTGACAGGATTGGCCCAGAAAGGCCTTGTCGCCATTCCGGGGATTCCTCAGGATACGTTAATGAGTTTTTATATGGTCTGTTCGACCCTTGGGGAAGATGTATGTACAGGCGAGGAGCGGGTAGTGAGTGAGGAGGTTGGTTTGCAGGCCTTAAATAGGTTACGAGAACTAGGGGCCTACATAGACCCTATCTGTTTCGATATGAACCCCATAAAGGTATACGAGGCCATGACCACCAGTGACCGATATGCCTATTCGCCTTTCGCCTATGGGTATTCCAATTATTCGAAAAAGGGATACGCTTCCGAATTATTGAAATTTCATGACTTAGTAGCCATAGCAGGGCAAAAACTGATCACGACTTTGGGAGGGACGGGCTTATCCATTTCCGCCTCCTGCCAATATCCAGAAATTGCCGCTCAATTTCTCCGTTTTGCTGGTTGTGAATTCACCCAAAGCGGCCTATATTTCGAATCGGGCGGACAACCAGGGCATCGGAAGGCATGGCTCAGTAAAGGAGTCAATAGCCAGTGTCTTGACTACTTTAAGGATACTTTGCCCGCATTGGATCGGTCATTTTTAAGACCAAGGTATCATGGACATATGCAGTTCCAAGACCATGCCGGAAGGCCCATTCAGCAGTATATGCAGTTCGGAGGGGACGCCAAGGCGGTTTTGGCTACTTTGAATAAATTGTACCTTGATTCCTTGCAGCCACGTTAAGTCTATCTTTGATAATGTTAATCGATCGTAAAAAATGATATTGCCACTTGAAGGGGTTGTAGTTTTGGAGTTTGCGCAGTTTATGGCGGGGCCGTCGGCTGGGTTAAAATTGGCGGATCTAGGAGCGCGTGTCATCAAAATAGAGCGACCCGGAGCAGGGGAGTCGGGTAGGAAGATCGCCATCAAAAATCTTTTTATCGGAGACGACAGTTTGGTGTTTCATACCATAAACCGAAATAAAGAATCCATAGAGGCCAATTTGAAGGATGAGAAAGATTTGGCTATGATCCGCAAGCTTCTCTTACGAGCCGATATCCTCCTTCATAATTTCAGGCCTGGTGTGATGGAAAAGATCGGACTAGACTATGATTCGGTGAAGCGCTTGTGTCCCACCATGATATATGGGGAGATAACCGGATATGGTAAAGAAGGACCATGGACCAAGAAGCCGGGGCAAGATTTGCTGGTGCAGTCGGTGTCTGGATTGGCCTATCTAAGTGGCAACCGGGCCGATGCGCCGACCCCTATGGGGATCGCAGTGTCGGATATGCTGACGGGCGCTCATCTGGTACAGGGCATTTTGGCAGCGATGATCCAACGAGGCAGGACTGGCCAGGGGGCTAAGGTTAGCGTGAGTCTGCTAGAATCGACGTTAGACTTTCAATTTGAAGGTTTGACTACCTATTTGAACAGTGGAATGCAAGCACCCATACGTGCGGAGCAAGGCAATGCCAATGCATTTCTAGGCGCCCCCTATGGGATCTACCAGACTTCCGACGGTTATATGGCCGTGGCGATGGTGCCACTGGCTCGGCTGACGGAGGCCATGGAGGTTCCATTGCCTGCCGAATATAGGGAACCAACCACGTGGTTCGACCAACGGGACGCTATTATGCGGTTACTGGCCAGTTATTTTATAAAAAATACCAGCGACCATTGGGTAGAAATATTTGACAGGCAGGATCTATGGTGTATGCCTGTGCTGGACTACAAAGAGCTCTTGGAGCAGGAGGCCTACCGGGTTTTAAGAATGGACCAGGAGGTAGTGACGAAGCGGGGAGAGGTTCTCAAAACCACACGCTGTCCTATCCGGATCGATGGAGAGCGGTTGTTCTCTTCGAAGTCAGCACCGGAGGTCGGGGAAGATAGCGCGGTGATACGTCGCGAATTTGATCTTTAATCATATCAATTAAGGTAAGAGCACTTTTAGTAAATACGGTCATGAAGCAGGTTTCTTTGGAAAAGCCATTACAAGACATCGTCGTACTCGATTTAAGCCAGTTTCTATCGGGCCCATCCGCCAGCCTAAAGCTAGCGGATTTGGGAGCACGGGTAATAAAAATAGAAAAACCTATAGAGGGAGATATTTGTCGGCATCTGTACAATTCGAACGTGGTGTTGAATGGGGTGTCGTCGGTATTTCATGCCATTAACCGCAATAAGGAGAGCCTGGTTTTGGATCTGAAACAGGAAGATGGAAAACGGAAGCTTACTAAGCTGATCCAGAGCGCCGACGTGCTCATTCACAACTTCAGACCCGGTGTGATCGATCATCTGGGATTCGCTTACGATGTGGTGCGACAAATCAATCCGAGGATCGTCTATGGGGAGATTTCAGGCTACGGGAAGGCTGGGCCTTGGAAGGATAAGCCGGGACAAGACTTATTGGTACAAGCTATTTCGGGATTGACCACCCTGAGTGGGAATGATGGGATGGGGCCTGTAGCGATGGGCCTACCCATTGTCGATATTCTAGCAGGAAGTCATTTGGTACAGGGGGTACTGGCCTGCCTGGTCCGTAGAGCGGTTACAGGCCTTGGGGGACTGGTAGAAGTAAGTATGTTGGAGTCCATCCTGGAATTTCAATTTGAGTCGATCACCACCTATTTTAGGGACGGGGGGGCTCCTACCATCAGGACTAAGCAGAATAATGCCCATGCATACTTAGGAGCTCCTTATGGGATCTATCAAACCAAAGATGGATTTTTGGCATTAGCCATGGGCTCCATAGTCGATTTGGGTTATTTACTGCGCTGTGAACCTCTCAAGGAGTATGTTACTTATGAGAGTTGGTTCGACAAACGCGACGAGATCAAGGCTATATTGGCCGAGCATCTGCAAAAGGAATCGACACAGTTTTGGCTAAGTTTACTGGAACCGGCCGATTACTGGTGTGCCGACGTGTTGGACTGGGAACGACTGTTTAAAACAGACGCCTTTCAGGTTCTCGAAATGATTCAAACGGTTCAGATGGGGGATGGATTTGAATATAAGACTTCGCGTTGCCCGATTCAGATCGACGATCGGCTATTACGATCGGCCATAGGTTCGCCAAAACTAGGGGAACATAACGCATCTATTGAAAAAGAGTTTGGGTTATAAGGGAAGTCTATCTTTCGATTGGAAACTGACTGGTCATAAATCCTAAGGAATGGTTGATCTGTTCGGCAGCCGAAACGAGCTGGGGTATCATGACCTCAAAGGAATGGTTGGATTGAGAAATAGACGTAAGACATGAGATGGCTAGAACTCCGAAAACGCCACTTTTCATACTTCCAATAGGGACGGCAAGGTCGGTGACTCCTAGGGTGATTTCACTCTCCTTGATCTCGTAGCCCCTTTCCCGAATGCCTTCCAGGTACGATAAAAATGACTTTTTTTCTTTAGTGCTCAGTTCTAGGAATTCCTTGTTTTGGTCTAATTGAAATTCCCTTTGCTCATCGCTTAAGAAAGCCAGTACGACCCGGCCCGAAGTCGTCTTGACCAGTGGGAAGAGGCCTCCTTCTTCTATAGATAGAGATACTAACCCTGGAGATCGGTTTTGGGAGACAATCAGTAGCTGGCCATTATAGAGCACACCCAGATGGCACGACTGCTGGGTGTCACGAGATAGCCGCTCCATGGCCGGTTTCGAATACTTGATAAGCTCCTCGATAGGAGAGTGACGGTGCGAAATATGAAACAGCTTTAAAGATAATGAATAATTACCACTATTGGCCTCTTTCATTAGGTAGCCGCGTTGCTCGAGACATACCAGCATTCGGTATATTTCATTGGGACTCTTCTGAATACCCTGGGCGATTTCGGACTGGGACTGGGGCTTGGCCTCGGATGATAAATATTCTAAAATGTCTAATCCTTTATCTAGCGCTGGTGCGTGGTACTTATTCATGCTCATGGTATTGGAATGTAAGGGCAATATTACAACTTTATTTGTTTCATCTATTCTCTAGCAAGGGCTAATTTCTGACCGCTTCGTCCTGGCCCGAGAACGATGTAAAAGCGAAGATAGAATAAATCAATTTTTATTTTATAATTTATATATAAATGAATAGATTTACATACAAATATAACAATCGATTCGAATCGTTCGATTTTTAGACATTATTCCATGGATTTGACTATTGAATACACTAAAAGAGACGCATTAGCCATTCTCACGCTGCAAAAACCACCCGCCAACGGTTACGATATTGACATGTTAACTCTATTGGCCACCTATATCACCGAGATAGAGGCCGATCTGCAGGTGAAGGTGGTGCAGGTGCGGAGTAGTAATGCTCGTTTTTTTTCGGCAGGAGCCGATATCAAGGTTTTTGGCTCCAATACCACCGAACAAAATACGGCTATGGTGGTAGCGGCTAGGCGTGCTAGTGATCTAATACAGCATAGCAGCAAAATATATGTGGCCGCTATTCAGGGGCATGCATTAGGAGGTGGACTGGAGCTGGCCATGGCTTGTGATATACGGCTAGCTGCCGAAGGGACATATGCCATAGGCCTCCCCGAAGTGAAGTTAGGCCTTATGCCAGGCAATGGCGGGGCGGTACGGCTGATAGACCTTATAGGGAAAAGTAGAGCCCTGGAGCTATTATTGACAGGCGATTCCATAAGTCCGCAGCAAGCTTATGCATATGGACTGTTTACAAAGCTGTATCCTGAAGCGACTTTTGGTCAGGAGGTCGAGCAGTATCTTGCGACACTAGCACTGGGAGCTGGCCAAGCCATGGCCGCTATCAAGCGCTTCTCCAGGCTATCGATGGGGCTGGACCAGCAGCAGGGGTTGGCCTTAGAGAAAGAATGTGTGGATAGGCTTTATGACACCGAAGATGCTGTGGAAGGCTTTAAGGCATTTATTGAAAAAAGAAATCCAAATTATAAGTAAACTGATTGGAACACAGATGGGTATGGACCAAGGAATAAAAGACTATTATTGCTACATTGACGGCGCGTGGATCACCTCGGGTACCGGGGGAACCATAGAGGTGGAGGACCCGGCAAGCAATGAAGTGTTTGCTCGTGTAACGGCGCTTACCGAAACCGAAATTGTGGAGGCCCTCGAGAGCTCCGAAAGGGCGCAACGGAGTTGGCAACTCACCCCAGCGGCTACGCGGGCAGGCTACCTGTTTGCGATCGCCGAAAAGTTGAAGCTAAAGAAGGATCATTTTGCCCAGTTGTTGGTTAGAGAGCAGGGCAAGACCCTGGCGGAAGCTTACGGGGAGGTAGACGATACCATTCGCTACATCACGTATTCGGCCGAAGCGGGTCGAAGGATTCAAGGAGCCATTTTCCCTTCTGAAAAGGCCAACGAGCAATTGACCATCCATAAGGTTCCTTATGGGGTAACGGTGGGGCTATGTGCCTTTAACTATCCTTTGGCGTTGATAGGCCGTAAGGTGGGGCCAGCCTTGGTAACGGGCAACACCATGATCATTAAGCCCCATGAGCTTACGCCAGTCACGGCCGCCGAATTCTGCAAATTGGTGGAGGAAGTGGGGCTGCCCAAGGGGGTTATCAATATGGTGGCTACCAAAAGCGCCGCCGCCGCTGCTTTGCTCGTAGAGAGTCCCATTACCAAATTGGTAAGCCTTACCGGTAGTACCAGAGCGGGAAGGGCTATGTACCATGCCGCGGCCGAAAATATAACCGCTTTGACCTTAGAATTAGGCGGGAAGGCCCCCTTTATTGTCTGTGAGGATGCCCAGATCGATAAGGCCGTCGAGGCCGCCGTGGTTTCCCGTTTTGCCAACTGTGGGCAGGTCTGTATCTGCAATGAAATGATTATGGTTCATGAAAAAATTGTAGATGAATTTACCGATAAGCTGATCCGACGAGTACGGGAGATCAAGGTCGGCAATCCCATGGCCTCCCATATCGACATGGGGCCTTCGGTGAGTAGACAGGGATTGGAAAGAATCCACCGGCTCGTTCAGGAGAATATTGGCCAAGGTGCCGAACTGGTCCTTGGGGGTAATCGTCCCGAGGGGGCCTACTTCGAGAGAGGGAATTGGTATGAACCTACCGTCCTAACGCGGGTAAGGCCCGATCAAACCACGGTACAGGAAGAGCTATTTGGCCCTGTATTGCCGGTAATGACCGTATCAGGATTCGAAGAGGCGGTTAGTATTTCGAACGCCAGGGCCGAGGGGCTGTCGGCATACCTTTTTACCAACGATTATAAAAGACACCTCCGAGCCATCGACACTTTGCAAGTGGGTACCATATTTATAAACCGCGGGATCGTAGGGTATATTCAGGGTTATCATTCAGGCCATAAGACCTCCGGTATAGGAGGCGAGGATGGCGTATTTGGGATTGAAGGTTTCCTGCAGAAAAAGACCGTTTATCTGGATTACGAAGATTAAGCGCATAGGTTTTAGGATTATCCCGGCCTGATGAGAAATCAGAGATTTTAAAGTTTTCAAAATAATTCGTCACTAATCAGTTAATCATGCGGATTTGTATTTTTATAATATGCTTGCTGGCTACCCAGCTAGCGGCTTGGGCTCAGCCCCAAACCAGCAGTTTCAAGGAAGGGGACACCCAACAGGTAAGAGACCTTTCGGGCTTTAGGTGGAAAATGAAGATGATGCTTCCCGGGGAAGGAGAAAAAGCAGGCTTGGACAAGCTTCCACCCGAGGATATAGAAACCTTGGTATGGAACATTGCCCAGGTTCCTGGCGACGTTTATACCGATCTTTGGAAGAATGGGGTTATCGAAGATCCTTATTTTGGCCGCAACGCCTCCAAAGCCCAGTGGGTCAGTCAGTACGAATGGTGGTATGCTACGCAGTTCAACGTCACGGACGATCTGGCCAATAAGATGACTGAGCTCAAGTTTGAAGGAGTGGATTACAGCTGTGACATTTGGCTGAATGGACATTATATGGGCAAGCATGAGGGGGCGTTCTCTTCTTTTTCCTATGATGTTACAAAATACCTCCGTTCTTCAAAAAAGACCAGGGAGAGCAGTAATATGTTGATGATTCGGCTCAATCCTCCTCCAAAGGTCAATGCCCTAGTGGCAGGCCGGAAAACACCTTGGTTTGGTGACTACTGGAGAGATGTAATACCCTTTGGTATTACCCGCCCAGTTAAGCTCTTCACTACGGGTGCCAGTAGCATCAAGGATGTTTATGCCAAAACGACCCTGCTCAAGGATGGGTCTGCGAAGGTGGATCTTCAGTTAGAAATCGAGAATTTTAGTGGTAAGACCCTAACTTTAAGTGCTTTAAGCGAGATTACGGGCGAGAACTTCAGTTCAGAAATCATCAAAAGAAGCTCAAAGATCAATCTGAAACCTGGGATTAACAAGGTGGTTCATAGCTATGACATACCCAAGCCTAAGCTGTGGTGGCCCTGGGACCTAGGCGAGCAGAACCTGTATAAAGCTAAAATATCGATAGGTCAGAATGGCGTCAATCAGGATTTTGTGGAGGAGGTCTTCGGCATTAGGGTAGTGAAAATGGAATGGAATCCTGGCTTTACGAGGGAAGAGGTAAGTTTTCCACGCACTACGACCATTAACGGGAAGTTCCATTTTATCCGTTCGGCTTGTTGGGGAGGGCCACCCGATATTTTTGTAGGGCGTACCTCGGTGGCTGAGTACAAAACATTGATTGATTTGGCCAAAAAGGCCAATATGAATAATATTAGAATTTTTGGCTGGCATCCTCCAGAAATCCCTGAGTTCTATGAGCTCTGCGATAGAGCCGGACTCACGGTATGGCAAGATGTGATCCCCTTTGGTACCGGAAATATACCCCAAGATGAGGTTTTCCTCAATAAGGCCATCCAGGAAGGGATAGCGGTCATTAAAGAAAGGCGCAACCATCCTTCCCTTATCATGATGGAAGGGGGCGAAGAAATGATGCTAAGGACACGCGATCCCAAATTTACCCGGCGCTTCCTGGAGCAATTTGGCGATAGCCTCCAGCAATATGTGGATCTACCCTACGTTCCCGACTCACCGCTTACCGATGAGGCTTCTATGGAGGCTGGCTTCAAGCCTAAGGAAGCGGTTCATGCCTTGGGATACTTTTACAATATGGGAAATTGGTTGTTGGAAGACTGGTACAAATCCTTGGATTATCCTATCGTTCCAGAGTTGGCCATCACGTCGGTGCCGTCCGTAAAAAGTTTGAAGAAGTTTATTCCTGAAAACGAAATGTGGCCTCCAGGGCTTAGTTGGGGGTACCACTGGGCCGATCTTGATAAGCTTCGCATGCAAAACTACGATGCTTTTAATGACGAAAAAACGGGATCACTCGAAGAATTTGTAAATGCCACCCAAGATTCGCAAGGAATCATTTTCCAATTGTCGGTAGAGCATTTCAGAAGAAACAAGCCCCGATTGAGCGGCATAGCATTATGCCATTTTATCACCTATTGGCCCGATATGAAATGGGGTATCGTAGACAATTACCAAGAACCGAAGCGTTCCTTCGATTATGTTCAAACGGCCTACCAACCTCTATTGGTCAACTTGAACTTCGAAAAACGACGCTGGAAGACCTCAGAATCCTTTAAAGGAGAAGTATGGGTTGTCAACGATCTGTATAAGGATTTTCCAGGTGCCAAGGTGAAGCTAGAAATAAAGAACGACCGCCAGGAGGTGATTTATTCCGAGACTAAGCCTGTAGGCGCCATTGAAGGCAATAGCGCTAAAAAAATGTTTAGCTTAGAGGAAAAGGTCCTTGGTAAAGTGGAAAAGCAATTTTACGTTACCCTCAAGCTGATCGGTGACAAGGACCAAGCGTTGTCGCATAACGATTATCTATTCTTGATAGGAGACCAACAAGAGGCTTCCAAAAAATTCAAACAGATGGGTAAGGAAATGAAGCAGAAAATTGCCACTTATGGCGCTGGGAATTATTTCGAATATTTTCCTGATGTCAATGGAGAAGGTGAGCAAAAAATGGATAGTGATATGGACACACCTAGGGCCAGAGGATTTGAAAATAAAAAATAGTTAATGGCTATTGCATATTCAAGCCGAGGTGTTCTATCTCGGCTTGAATTTTTTATGGTACCTACAGCTATAGTTCAATTAAATTCTATTTTTATCTTGAGTTTTTAATGGGCTGACAGTAAGGGTTTTGGCGGGCTATATGAGCCGGAGTAGCGGGGTTATAGAATAAAATACTTGTTTTATTTAATTATTTCTGGCTCATGGTGAGTACGTTTTTAAGGTTTCGTCATATATAAGTGTCACTTAATTCTATATTGACGTGGAACCAGATTTTAGCGCCTTTAGCGCTGCGGATTTTCTTACCAACGACCTATTCGTTGGACATATGTTACGACCAACGGCTAAGTCAGAATCGTATTGGGATGCACAGCGCTCCATAGGCGGCATCAACGAAGCGGAATGGGCCTTGGCGGTACAGTTGTTCGAATTGGTGCAACGTGGCCTCATGGAGTATGCCTCTAAATATTTGTCCGACGATAAGATAGCATCCTTATTGATTAGAATTCAGGAGGCCAATGGCATAGCGTCTTCCGAGGATACCAAGGCTTTGCCTTGGGGCAATAGGGCTTGGCTGGTGGCGGCCTCCTTGGGGCTGTTGATGTTGGTTGGTCTTGGCTACTGGCTTAACAAAGGCTTGCCGTCCGATTATGGCACTCAGGTTGCTGAGTTGGAGAAGGGGTACACCGAGCTAGTCAATGAGGCCGCTACCGAACGGCACTACCACTTGCCCGACAGTACGCATATTGTGCTATCACCCCATAGTAAGTTGAGTTACGACGCTACCTTTAACGATAAGTCCCGGAAGGTGATCTTAACGGGGGAAGCCGAATTTGATGTGGCTAAGGATGCGAAAAGGCCTTTTTATGTTTTTGCCAATAAAGTAGTTACCAAGGTACTTGGAACGAGGTTTTTGGTGCGTGCCGTAGCGCAGGACCAAGAGGTGCGGGTGATGGTACGGTCTGGGCAGGTGTCGGTATCGGCCAATCAGCCCGTGAAGGGTACTCCCGAAGTAGGAGCCACGAATGGGGTAATATTGACGCCCAATCAACAGGCGGTATTTTACAAGCAGCAGGAGAAGTTTAATAAAACGCTAGTAGAAAACCCAGTCCTGTTGGAGGATATAGCAGAACAGAAGAACTATGACTTTACCTACGACGACGTAAAAGTGGCTTCTGTATTCCAACAGCTAGAAAGTGCCTATGGGATCCTGATCCAATTCGACAGGGAAAGCCTTTCGGCTTGTGGCATTAGCGCCTCTTTAAACCGAGAATCCTTCGACCAAAAGTTGGATATTATTTGTAAAACCATCAATGCTACCTTCCATAAAATAGATGGCCAGATAATCATCCAAGGCGGATTTTGTCAATGATTTTATATAATTCGATGCCGTATGTAAACACAAATGAGTTAGTACCAAAGAAACCAATGGTGATTGCAGCACCATTGGTTTAAGAATCCACGATGATTTCAACCTCGCCAGGTTGAATCTGGATCAAATGTTCACAGTTTTTTTCTTAAACATTAAACCAAAAATATGGAAAAGGTCTTTTCATACCTAAAACTATGGGGCAAAATTTTATGCTTACCATTACTGGTTGCCTTGCTATTGCCATCAACAACCATGGCCGCAGCCAATAATCACCAGGAGTTATTGAATATTCGTGTATCGTTGGAGATTCGGGATCAAAATGTAAAATCGGTTTTACAAATCATCGAGAAGCAGGCCGATGTCCGATTCTCTTACAGCCCTCAAATAGTCCCTATTAAGAAAATTGTTTCTGTAAAGGCCAACAACAAACGCTTAGGCGACTTATTGGACGATTTGTTATTGCCCCTTAACGTCAAGTACTTAGTTTCAGGGAATCAAATTATCCTTCAGAAGGAAATCAAACCAGTACCAGCCAGCCAGCCGAAGGCGGGAACGGCCAATTCGGCCAGTATTCGGGCTGTAAAAGGTATTTCGGGGACGGTAAAGGACGAGAAAGGCGAGGGGCTCCCCGGCGTGAGTATCGTAGTGAAGGGAACCCAGATTGGTACTATCTCTAACGTAGATGGAAGCTACAAGCTGGAAGTGCCTGAGGATAAGCATGTAATTGCCTTCTCCTTCTTGGGGTACTTGCCCTTAGAATTGGATATTCGGACGGCCACCAGTTTCGACGTGGCCTTGGAGCCCGATACCCAAACACTCGACGATGTGGTGGTGATCGGGTATGGTACCCAAAAGAAATCGGACGTGACGGGTTCTGTCGCTACGGTTTCCGGAAAGGATGTAGTGAAAACTACCGCTGCCGGAGTTGACCAGGCACTTCAAGGAAGAGTTGCTGGCGTAACGGTAACGGCCAATTCTGGTAGCCCCGGTAGTGCAGTGACGGTCAAGGTACGTGGGGTCGGTACGGTGGGCAACTCTTCGCCATTATATGTGGTCGACGGCGTGCCTTTGAGTAGCATCCTAAGTCTTAATATGCAGGATGTAGAAAGTATCAATATCCTAAAAGATGCTTCAGCTTCAGCTATTTATGGTTCTCGTGCGGCCAACGGAGTCGTACTGATCACTACCAAGCAGGGGACATCGGGAAAAACACAAATTAGCTATAGTGGGAGCATCGGCGTTCAAAGTAGCTGGAAGAAGCTCGATGTATTAAATGCGCAGCAATGGGCCACTTTGTATAACGAAGCCAGTGTAAACGATGGTTTGCCTATTAATCCAGAGCTTACCGATCCAGCCTCCTTGCCCAGCTACGACTGGACCAAGTTGGCGTATCAAAATGGAGTGATCCAGAATCACCAGCTTTCGGTAGCCGGAGGGTCCGATAAAGGGAAGTACTATCTCTCTATCAATAACCTCAAGCAAGATGGTATTATCAAAACCACAGGTTATGAGCGCTTAAGCCTTAGGAGCAACAACAGCTATAAGCTAACCGATCGCATAGAGGTGGGGAGCAGCCTGTCGTATTCTCATTCTACCCGGACGAGCTCTGGGGGAGAGGCTGGTATCGAAATAGATAATCGCCTGGCTTATCAAGGTTATGTGATGGATCCGGTAACGGCCATTTATAAAGCGGATGGAAGTGAGAATACCAGTCCTTACCGCACCAACTCGATCTCTCCATTGGTACAGATGAATTATAATAAGACCAAGGCTTATGAAAATTATCTATATGCCAATGGTTTTATAAAGATAGACCTGGCCGAAGGGCTATTTTTAAGGTCTAATTATGCGGTAACTAAGGGCGATAACTTTGGTGACAACTTTTTGCCTGCCTATTTTGCCTCCGGGTATCAAAGCCGCAAAGTGAATACCTATAGCTCCAATCGGGCCACGACTACGTACAACGTATGGACTAGTACGTTAAATTACGCAAAAGATTTTAACAGCCATCATCTGGACGCCATGCTAGGGTATGAAACCCAGGCTACCAAGTACAATTTTATAACTGCCTCACGCAACGACATACCAACCAGTATTACCAATCCTACCTTAGGATCCGGGAATATTGGGTCGGCTAGTAACGGCGGTACACAGTCGGCTTCGCAATTGATCTCCTTTTTTGGACGGGTCAATTATAGTTTCGATAACCGGTACTACGTGACGGCCAATTTAAGACGTGATGGTTCTTCGCGGTTTGGGCCTAGCAACAAATGGGGACTTTTCCCGTCCTTTGCTGCAGGATGGGATATCACCAACGAAAAGTTTTTCCACTCTAACCTGATCAACCTCCTAAAATTGAGAGGGGGATATGGAGAAATTGGTAATCAGAATTTCGCCGACTACGCCTATTTTCAGACCATCTCCACGGGAAGTAACGTGACTTTTGGTTCGCCCGAAATTTTGAATCCAGGCCTTGCTCCTCAGTCTCAAGGGAATCCTAATCTGAAGTGGGAAACGGCCAAGTCGACCAATATAGGTGTAGACATCGGTTTGTTTAGAAATCAGCTGAATGTGACGGCCGATTATTTTGTCAAATATACCTCCGATATGATCTTGCGCCTACCTGTAGTCGACATCGTAGGGTTGGTAACGCCGCCTTACCAAAATGCGGGTAAAATGAAAAATAGCGGTGTAGAGTTGTCGGCCAATTACCGTAAAGACTTCGGTGGGCTTAAGCTAGATGTCGGTGGGAATATCTCCTTTATTCGCAATAAGGTGATGAACCTAGGGCCTGCCGGGAACAGTATTCAAGTGAAAGGACTGATCAACTACGCACCGATAGGTATTACCCAAGTAGGAGGGTCTGTAGGATCATTTATTGGGTATCGGGCCGATGGCTTGTTGCAAACGCAAGCGGAGGTCGATGCCAGCAGTCAGCCGACAGCCAAGCCTGGAGATGTCAAATATGTAGATATCAATAAAGATGGCCAAATAGATGGTAGCGACCGGACCATCATTGGCTCCCCGCTACCCAAGGCTACTTATGGTATTAACCTGGGTTTAGAGTTTAAAAACTTCGATTTGAGTGCTCTTTTCCAAGGATCTCAAGGCAACCAAATCTACAGCTTGGTCGACTATGCCATGGATGGAAACGTAACCACCAATTCTACGACGGCTATTTTGAACCGTTGGACGGGCCCAGGAACATCGAACTCCATCCCCCGGCTTACCCGGATTTATAATGGACAAAACGTAATGCCTTCTTCACGCTTCGTTCACGACGGATCTTACTTACGCCTCAAAAACCTACAGCTGGGTTATAACTTCAAGCCTGAACTGCTTCAAGCGATCCATATCGAGAAATTACGTCTTTATCTTGGTGCCCAAAATCTGTTGACCTGGACCAAGTACTTGGGGCTGGATCCTGAAATTGGGAATGACCCTAATGCCAATTCCCCGCTAGATTTGGGTATGGACAGAGGGACCTATCCTCAGGCTCGGGCGTTTCTTGTTGGTTTAAACGTAACATTCTGAAATAAAAATTATGAAAGTTAATCAAAAATATTCTAGAATAATTTGGAAGTCATGGCTTTTGGGGGCCACCTTTTTGACCATGGTCGCTTGCGAAGAAAAGCTCGACCTTACGCCCTATGGACAGCCCGTTGAGCAAACTTTTTACAAAACGGAGCAAGACGCTATACAGGCCATTAATGCCGCCTATTACCCACTCAGAGAAATAGGGCAAGGATGGCGCAACGACCTGGTCGTAGGCGATATAGGGACCGACGACGCTATAAAAGGAGGCGTGAACGTAGAAGATAATGGGGGACTCCTGGAAAAGGAAACTTATAGACTGACCTCCGCCAACGCGACTTTGGCCTTACGCTGGAAGGCCAATTATCAAGGGATCTATTATGCCAATATCGTGTTGGATAAGGTTCCAAGTATAGATATGTCCGAGGACCTTAAGAAAAGAATACTTGGAGAAGCGCATTTCCTAAGGGCTTTTTATCATTTCGACCTCGTCAAGTTATATGGTGGAGTACCTCTAGGCGATAAGATATTGCCCATTGATGGGAAATTTGCCAAGGCTTCTAAAGAGGAGATCTATGCATTCGTTGAAGCAGAGTTTAATTTAGCAAAGGAAAACCTACCCCTTAAAAGTAAAAATGTGGGGGTCAATAAAGGTCGTGCCGACAAAGGTGCAGCCATTGGCATGATGGTCAGGGTGAGTGCCTATCTGAACAAAATGGATAAGGTGCGGCAATATGCAGAGGAGCTCTTTGCCCTCAATGAATATTCGCTAGACCCTGACTTTGGGGCCATCTATCAGCCTACCGGAGAGTGGGGTCCGGGCTCAATCTTTGAAATCAACTATTATCCTTCCAATGATCCGGGTTGGTTGCAGGGCCAAGGTAATCTTACCGCCACAGCGGCTGGGCCACGTACCATCGGGGGCTGGGGCTTCGGGCAGCTGAAGCAGGATCTGTTAGACGAGTTTGAAACTGGCGATCCCCGTAAAGAAGCCTCTACTTATCTGGTAGGTGGCCAGGCTTATGGAACGGGAATCTTTAACCGTAAATATTCATACACTCCCTACAGCAAGTATGAGTATGCCAAGGTAGGCTCAATCCCTACCAATGGTCCGCATAACTATCGGATATTGAGGCTTGCCGATGTATACCTGATGTATGCAGAAGCCCAGTATGCCCTAGGCAATGAAACCGTGGCTAGAGAGTACGTCAATAAGGTACGTACCCGTGCCAGGGGAGATCAGCCCGCTTCGGTGCTGCCGAACTTGGCGGCTTCTGTAAGCGGCCAAGACCTGATCGATGCCATCTATCATGAAAGAAGGGTAGAGCTGGCTGGGGAAGGTCTTCGGTACTGGGACTTGATCAGAACCGGGCGAGCAGAAAAGGTATTGGGGCCGCTTGGATTCAAAAAAGGGCTCAATGAAGTATTTCCTTTGCCAATTGCCGATATTATCCTTTCGGACGGGGTGTTGGTTCAAAATCCTGGGTATAATTAATTGCCATAAGCCAATGCGCCATAAATCGGTGGCGCATTGGCTTTGTCTTTATTCTGAGCGGATTTTTTATTTTTAGGTCACTTTGAAACCATGAAAACATCCGTGAGAAGGAATACCTAATATTATATAGAGTCTGCTCTCGACAAATGTTGCCAACATATTATTAGTGCTTACTATTTGAGGAATGATTTAAATTTATTATTAGAAAAGTTACCTAAATTTCGTCCTGTAAACGGTATTTATTTGGCTTTAAAACCCGGTCTCTCCCAGTTGCTGGATAGAACCCTAATTCCCTAATGAATGGGTGATGTTGTCACATTAATTCGTTAACGACTCGTCCAGGCATCCATCTTTGTAATTACTAATCTTTAATATGAAAAAATTAATAGCACTCGCACTCCTAGCCGCTACTACTCAGAGCCTACAGGCTCAAGACGTAAAGCCCTTTCCGTTTAAGTTGCCGATGGAAAAGCCCGACCAAAAGCTGAGTACCGCCATGGAACGCTTGTATACCGATTATATGAGCCCTACCCCTCAGACTAACGAGTTGTATACCGAGTTTAAATATACCAGGCTCAAAGGCTTCGATTATAATAACGGCGATGGTACTATTTCGAGGAGGGACCCTTCTAAGGTTATTTTTGTGGATGGTAAGTATTACGTGTGGTACACCTATCGGCATACGCCTGTGCCTCCACAAGGCGCCGCAAAAGCCAATGACACCATTCCTTCTACCGATTGGGACTTGTCGGAAATATGGTATGCGACCAGCGACGATGGGTTTACCTGGGAAGAGCAGGGGGTAGCCATTCCGCGGCCTCCTAAGCCCCAGGTAGGATGGCGCTCAGTGTCGACCTCCGACATCCTGGTATTCAAAGGGAAATATTATTTGTATTATCAAGGATTTATGGAGATTAGCGGAAAGCGAGGCGACGACTGCCCCGTTACCGCTTCCTATGCCGACTCGCCAAATGGCCCATGGACGCCCTGCAATGAAATTATTATTCCCAATGGCGGTAATGATTCCTGGGATCAATTCTCGATTCATGATCCCTATCCATTGGTTTATAAAGACAAAATTTACTTGTATTATAAGTCCGATTATAATGGCCAACCTAACCTAATCCGATCTACTGGCTTGGCTACGGCCGACAATCCCTTAGGGCCCTTTACTAAATACCCTTTGAATCCTGTCATTAACTCGGGCCATGAAACCACCCTTTTCCCCTTTAAAGAGGGGATTGCCGCATTGGTCATTAAGGATGGTAATGAGCATAATACCATCCAATATGCTTCCGATGGCGCCAATTTTAATATAGCAGCTATCACTAGTTTGATGCCCATAGCGGGAGGGCCCTATGTGCCCGACGCTTACAACAGCGAGGGAAATGGTAGAGGAATCACTTGGGGGATCTCACATTTTACCAATGCAGGGAGTAAAGGAAAACAACATTCTATTCTGGGTCGTTTCGATTGTGATTTGAGCTTGGATGTGCATGACCCTCATATGAAGGAGACCCGTCTGGAAGCAGATCCGGATTTCTTTTTCCAACATGGATTGAGTAAGGCGCAATTGGAACGTATTCAGAAAGCGAATCCCAAAAAATAGTACCATTGTCTTTCATGATGCTTCAACATACCAAATATCAATCCAAATGACCCCTTCCGTTACATACGGGTATCCTCCAAAAGCCCGGGGGCAACATGCTGATTCCTGGTCTTTGTATAGGTATATCCTGCCATTGCTCCCGATAGCAGCCATGCTCGTCCTGCCTGGCCTTTCGCATGCTCAGCAAATAGGCATGAAAGAGTATTCTCAGATTTTGGAGAAGCAGCGGGTAGAGTCTGAAGATGCTCTGGTGTGGGGACCACAAGTAGGCCCTGGCAATGCAGGCTTCGCCAATCTGGTACGCTATCATCCGAGTATTCCGGGTTTGGTAACGGTATGTCCCGATATGTGGAATATCTATCAGTCCGCTAATAATGGTCAACAGTGGCATAGTATAAAGGATTATGATGGAAATGGCGATTTTTATCATCTGCGTGAACTATGTTATTCCCCTACAGAAGTCCACTTTGGCCTCGCCCTGGAATCGTCCAGACTCTGGAAGACCGATGATCTGGGCAGAAGTTGGACGCAGATTCCAAATTGCCCCTGGTACAAGGCCGATGCTGAAGGGATAGAGATGGAAGGTTGGAGAAAAAAGGTAGCCGCTCTGGCACTGGACCCGAATAATAAAAATATTTGGTTTGTGGGAGGAGGAGCCAATGTGAGGCAGCAAGAATGGCTGTCGAGCTATCATGATGCCACCTTAAAATCACCTCATGGGAGCACCGCCGATTTTGAGGGCAAGTTGTGGAGGACTCAAGATGCTGGAAAAAGCTGGGTCTTGGTCAACAGGGGCTTGGATCCCAAGGCCCAAGTTGGGCGCATCATTGTCAATCCAATGAATTCCAAGCAGGTATTTGCCGCGTCTAATTATGGGATTTATCGTTCGATGGACGGTGGCAGTACCTGGAAGCAAATCTCGAAGGGTAAGTTGGAAAGTGATATCGTGATGGACATGGACTTTTACTATGATTCAGAGCGGAAGCGGTTTAGTATTTACGTGATCGACCAGGTACAATATAGCCCCAAGGGCTCTACGACCACCTGTCAGGGCGGGATTTTCAAATCGAGCGACGAAGGGGATACCTGGGTTAAGATTAATGGGGATTTGGGCTTGGACCTCCACAGGTTAAGTGGGGGTGTTGCCGATAGCTACTATAAGTTTATTGCCAAATGGTTTGGGATTTCTCAGCCCCAAGCAAAATCATCCTACCCCGATCTGCCAAAGTCGGCCCTCCAATACTTTAGCATGCTCAGCGTGGATCCTAGTAGGGAACATGCCTTGTACATTGGGTTTGCCGATCCACAGATCGGAAATTCGATCACCCCAGGACGGGTATGGACCACTACCGACGATGGAAAGAAATGGATCAATACGGCACGTTTATACGAACATATTTGGACGGCCGATAAGGAGTATTGGGAGGAGCGAGGCAATCCATATCATGCCAATATGAAAGTGGGGCATGAGTCGCCACACCATCAAAGCGGCAACAATTACGCCCTGCGATCTACCCGTGGGCTGGGTGTAGGGGTAGACGGCAGCGTCATGATCATTTCGGACCATAGTACCATGCTCAGCACCGACCATGGTGCCAGTTGGCAACAGGTCGATGAGGATTATACGGCATCGGGAGCCATATTAGGTAGGGGGGATAGCAACCTGCCCGCCCTGGCCATAGCGATGGATAAGCGCAAGAACACCACCTTATTGGGCTCTGGGGAGCATCGGGTATGGATCCCTACCGACGATAGTCCCGACCAAAGGCTGGCCGTAAAGTTTAGCCCAAGTGCCCAAGAAACCGTCTCAAGTATGGCCTTCGACCCTTACGGGGTCGATACCGTTTATGCTATCTCTAACCGCCAGGCCTTAAAGCAGTATATTTTCAGGAGCACCGACCGAGGAGAATCCTGGTCCAAGCATGGAGTGGCTACACCCGCCACCAATGCCTGGAAAGACGATTTTTATACGAATGCCTTGACGATCGACCCCATTGATCCATCGTATTTTTATTTCGGTATTACCCAGATCGTCGATCCTAAAAAGGCCGATCAGGGAGGGTTTTATTTTTCCGATGACCACGGTAAAACTTTTTCCGCTAGGAATCAGGGTTTGCCAACACCGGCTCGCATCCGGGATATTGTCTTCGATCCTCGGGATCCTTCTAGGAAATCCCTTTTCGTAGCGGCTGAGTACAACGACTTCTCTGCCCAATACCCGCAGGCTCAGGGAGGCCTCTATCATAGCAAAGATCGGGGCTTACATTGGGAAAGAGTCAAGACGCCGCCTACTGTTAAGGGAGTTAACCACCTGGCGCTGGACCATACCAACCGTCTCTATATCACTACGGGATACCGGGGAGGGGGAGATGGCCTCTGGTATACCGACGACTTTGGGACTACTTGGAACCAAATTTTCAAATACCCTTCAACGGAATGTATCGACGTATCATCGTCCGATCATCATATGCTGGTTGTTACGGTAGGGTATCTGTCCAAAAATCCTGGGGTCTATTTTAGTAAGGATAGAGGGGTTAGCTGGCACAAAAGCAATCAGAATCTGGCGAATCCCAATAAAATTGAAGATATAAAATTCGATATCCATCATCCCGGACAGGTATGGCTGGCCACCCTGGGTACGGGATTCTATAAGGGTGAGCTTAAAAATAGCGTTTCTAGCCAACGCATCGAAGTGACACCGCAGGTAGTGGAATATCGTACAGGAGATCGCCTGACAGCAAAATGGAGCAAGGAATCAGATAAGAAGAATCGGCTGGTTTGGAAATCGGACAATCCTTCGGTGGTTACCGTCGACCAAGCAGGCAAACTGACGGCCAAAAGCCGGGGGCAGGCAAAAGTATGGGTCACTAGCTCCGACGGTCGGTATGCCGATTACAGTATCATCATCATCTCGGAACGACCAGCCCCCTAAAGTTATAGCGCACCCATTATCAATAACCTTCTAATTGGAATGAAGTATTTTAAACTCATTGTATTATTATTGACTATCTCCCAGAGCTTACTGGGCCAAACCCGCTGGGAGGCCTCTTCCCAGCGGCAAGGGATACAAGTAGAGCAATGGACGGTACACGATGTGGTATACACGTTAAAGAAGATGCCCACAAACCCCTTCGACAAAAACGTGACGGCCACCACCATACATGGAGCCGACACCTTGCAGATTCCACTATTTTATAATGGCGGGAAGGAATGGATACTGCGTTTTTCGGGTAAGGAACCAGGTACATATGGCTATACCCTGTCCGGCGACCTCCCCGAGCTCAGGGGTAGAAAGGGGAGTTTTGAAGTGACAAAAAATACCAAGGCCGACCGACATGGGGGTGTGGTAGTGAAAAAAGAGGATCCTAAGCATTTTTATTATGAGGATGGTACCCCTTATTTCAATTTGGCTTTCGAGTGTGACTGGTTATTTGCCCTAGACCATGGCCAGAAGAAACTCTCCAAAACTGACCAGCTTCTGTCGACGGTGGCACAAAACGGTTTTAAGCAGGTGGTAATGAACGTCTATTCCTACGATGTAAGCTGGAAGAAGGACTCTTTGTTGGCTCAGCATCCCGAACATGAATATGGAGGTAGAGAGGATATCTTTCCTTTCTTAGGATCGAATAAAAACCCAGATTTTTCAGCGTTGAATGTCGCTTTTTTTCAACATTTGGACCGTACGATGGCGAGTTTGCATGACAAGGAGCTGGTGAGCCATTTGATGATATATGTTTGGAACAAAATGGTGAACTGGCCCGACATGGATACGCATGCCGACAACCTCTATTACGACTACGTGATCAAACGGTACCAGGCTTATCCGAATATCATGTGGGATGTTTCCAAAGAGGCCCTGTATTATGGCCGTGCCACGGCAGAGTATATTTCAGAACGTATCCAGCGCGCTCGGAAATTGGATGCATATAACCGGTTAATATCCGTGCATTCCTATAGTTTTTGTAGCAAACACCCTGACGAGGTCGATTTTATTTCTTCTCAGGACTGGTCGCACCCCCTGTATCAGAAGATGCTGGATGCCGGCAAACGATTTCCAAATAAACCCATTTTTAATATTGAACATGGGGGTTATGAAGCGTCGCCGTACGAGGTTTTTACGGGCGATTATACCGATGCGGAAGTGTGTTTAAGGCGGAACTATATGTGTCTGTTTGCAGGAAGTTACACTACTTATTATTGGCAAGGTGCTTCTTGGAATGCTATTATTCACAATCCTTTCGAACAACCAGCGTCCTTCCCCAAGCCAAAGTTCGAATACTTTGCGCATATGAGCGCCCTGTTTAAACGCTACCCTTTCGCCAATTTTCAAGCCAATTTGGGCAAAAATAGCAGTGGGTATAACTTGACAGACCCTAAGAATGGGATTACGATGATGTATATGCCTAAGGAGAACCATTCGGTGATGCTTTTATTTTTGGATTTGAAGGAGGCGCCCGGGCATACGATGCAATGGTTCAATACCCTCACGGGTGCCTTTACTCCAGAGGAACCCTTTGTGAGAGCTAAGGCCGAAATATCACCGTGGCGTGGCCAGGCCGATACGATATTGATTGTTAAATACGGCCCGTCCTAAACGCTGGGGGGTATTTTAGTCTAAAAGATTCCCTCGGATGGGCGAGTAAGGCATACTGCCCATGTTCGAAATTGACAGTATTTTAGCCTGAAAATCATATATTTAGAACGGTGTTCAGTTTTTGTCTAGTCGCTTTATGATTAATGTCTGGGATACTTGCCGTTATTTGATCAATGCAAAATAGGATCGTTTCCATGGCCTGTAATGGTAGAGGGAACTCGATATGAAGTGATGAAGGATCTTGAAATAACTAATATAAACCTTAAAATGAAAAAAACATTATACGGCCTTATGGCGATTTGTGCTCCTTTATTGGTTGCATCCTGCAGCCAAGGACCTTCGAAACAATCGGAGAAGGATTCTAAAGTAACCATCTCCGACGAGGAAATGGACTATCTGGGTATTACCGATAGGGAGCATTTGAGTGCGGCCTCTTTGAGGGCCCTGAAATGGCCGAAGATCGGCAATGAATGGTTTTTAGAATTTAGCCAGCCCATGCCGCTGAAGGGCGACTTGGCCTACGAAGAGGGCGTGGTGAGGCGCGACCCTAGTGCGGTAATTAAGGTAGGTGATTTGTACTATGTATGGTATAGCAAAAGTGTAGGTCCCACGCAAGGCTTTGCTGGAGACATCGAAAACGAAAAGGTGTTTCCTTGGGATCGTTGTGATATCTGGTATGCTACCTCCAAAGATGGGATCACCTGGAAAGAAGAGGGTAAGGCCGTCGCTAGAGGTGAAAAAGGAGCTTACGACGATCGTTCGGTGTTTACCGTTGAGATTATGCAACATGAAGGGAAATACTACCTCTGCTATCAGACCGTCAAGTCGCCCTACTTAGTACGGGTTAAAAACCAAATAGGCCTGGCCTGGTCCGACTCCCCAAATGGTCCCTGGACCAAGAGTAAGGAGCCTATCCTAAGCCCCGCCGACAACGGAATATGGAAAGGGGAGGAGGATAACCGCTTCAACGTAGTTAAAAAAGGCGATTTCGACAGTCATAAAGTGCATGATCCTTGCATTATTCCTTATAAGGGTAAGTTTTACTTGTACTACAAAGGCGAGCAAATGGGCGAGCAAATCACATTTGGTGGTCGGCAAATCAGACATGGCGTGGCCATAGCCGACAACCCCCTAGGGCCTTACGTAAAGTCTCCTTATAACCCCATCAGCAACAGCGGTCATGAAATATGTGTATGGCCATATGGCGGAGGCATTGCGGCTTTGATTACAACCGATGGCCCCGAGAAAAACACCATTCAATGGGCCCCCGATGGCATCAATTTCGAAATTAAAGCATCTATTAAAGATGCTCCTCATGCGATTGGCCTCAATAGATCGGCTGATACAGAAAAAGAACCTACTGAAATTTTACGATGGGGATTGACCCATATTTATAATAATGCCAATTACCAAAGCATCATGCGTTTTACATCACATAGAGTTGTGAAGCATGTGGCCAAGGGTGAAAACGGAAAAACAAAATAATACCAATGAAAGCAACCGTATATGAGGGGAATAAAACATTCTCCGTTATTGAAAAATCTATAGAAGAACCTGCAGCAGGGGAAGTACGTATCAAGGTAGCCTTTGTGGGTATTTGTGGTACAGATGTTCACGTTTACCACGGAAATATGGATAAGAGGGTTCAGATTCCTCAAACCATAGGTCACGAAATGTCGGGGGTGATCGATGCCGTCGGAGCTGAAGTGAAGGATATCGCTGTTGGCGATAAAGTAGTGGTTCGTCCTTTGGACGATCGCCTGCAGCAGGAGTCCGACAAAGGGATCAGCCATATCTGTGAAAAATTAAAATTTATCGGTGTAGATACTCCTGGAGCCATGCAGCAATACTGGAATGTGCCCGCTTTCACCATCCACAAGCTAAAGGCAGAAACCGACTTGAAATTGGCCGCTATGACCGAGCCTTTGGCAGTAGCCTGTCATGATGTGCGCATGAGTGAGCTTAAGAAAGGGGAGACGGCTGTGGTGTTGGGAGGCGGCCCTATAGGCTTGCTAATCGCCATGGTAGCTACCCTAAAGGGGGCACAGGTTATTATATCGGAGGTCAATGAAGCACGTGTGGCTATTGCTCGTGAGTTTGGCTTTACGGTAGTGAATCCTGCTCAGGAGGATATTATTGCCTACGTTCAGGAGGTTACGGCGGGTAGAAAGGCCGATGTAGTCTTCGAAGTTGCTGGAGTACAACCTTCTGTAGACGTCATGACCAAATTGGCCGGGATACGGAGTCGCGTGGTGATGGTGGCTATTCATGCCCAACCCAAATCTGTCAATCTTTTCGACTTCTTCTGGAAAGAGCTTAAGCTCATCGGGGCTCGTGTTTACGAAAAAGAGGATTACGAAGAGGCCATTAGCCTTATTACCTCCAATACCCTAGGTTTTGAAAAACTGATTTCAGAAGTAAGACCCTTGTCGGCGATTCAGGAGGCTTTCGAAGCCATTGACAATAACCCTGCCGGGATAAAAACATTATTAGACTGCCAATAATCGAAACAAAATGAGTGTATTAGATAAATTTAGTTTAAAAGGAAAAGTCGCCTTAGTAACGGGCTGCAAACGTGGCATAGGAAAAGCAATGGCTATCGCCCTAGCCGAAGCCGGTGCCGATATCATTGGGGTAAGTGCCTCCCTTGCTTCTGAAGGTAGTGAGGTAGAAATGGCCGTGAAAGCCTTGGGCAAGAACTTTAAAGGGTATAGTTGCGATTTTTCAGATCGTAAGGCCCTTTATGCCTTTATAGAGCGCGTGAAGGCAGATTTCCCGGTGATCGATATATTGATCAATAACGCTGGAACTATCCTGAGGGCACCGGCTGTCGAGCATACCGACGAGCTGTGGGATAAGGTGGTAGAAGTGAACCAGAATGCACAATTTATCCTTACCCGCGAAATAGGTAAGGAAATGGTGGCCAGAGGGTCAGGGAAAATCGTTTTCACTGCTTCATTGCTAACCTTCCAAGGAGGGGTTACCGTACCGGGATATGCCGCTAGTAAGGGAGCCATTGGTCAGTTGACTATGGCCTTTGCCAACGAGTGGGCATCCTTAGGGGTTAACGTCAATGCCTTAGCGCCAGGGTATATCGATACCGACAACACGGAAGCGCTTCGGAATAACCCGGAACGTGCCGCCTCCATTTTGTCGCGCATTCCGGCGGGCCGCTGGGGCTTACCCGAGGACTTCTCCGGGCCAGTAGTATTCCTCTGCTCCGAAGCGGCATCCTATATGCATGGTACCGTCATGTTAGTCGATGGTGGGTGGATGGGCCGATAAGCCTAGCTACCGTCAGATTCAATAGTCTTGTTCATTTAAGATACAATTCCAATGTCAGAGATAAAGAAATATCAGTTGTTTATTAATGGGGAATGGGTGAACTCCAGCACCGGAGAGACCAACGAGGTGCTCAGCCCTACCGACGAGTCGGTAGTTGGGATCGTTCAAAGAGGGGTAGAAGCGGATGCCCAAGTGGCTCTGGAAGCTGCCGAAGCGGCTCAGAAAGAATGGAAGAAGGTACCAGCTAAGCAAAGAGCAGATTTATTAAGAAAATTTGCCGCCGAAATACGTGCTCAAAAGCCAATGTTGTCCAAGCTGCTCGTGCAGGAGCAGGGGAAGCTGATAGGGGTGGCCGAAATGGAAGTGGAAGTTACGGCAACGTTTATCGAATATGCTTGCGATGGCGCCCGTTCTATAGAAGGTGATATCGTACCTTCCGACAACCCTAACGAGCAAATCTGGATTAATAAGATTCCTCGTGGAGTAATAGTGGCCATTACGGCTTGGAATTTCCCTTTGGCCTTGGCAGGACGGAAGTTAGGTCCGGCTTTGGTTGCTGGCAATAGTATTGTGATTAAGCCAACGGAAGAAACGCCATTGGCTACCCTGGAGCTAGGGAATATTGCCAATAAGGTAGGTTTGCCAAAAGGGCTTCTCAACGTGGTTACCGGGATGGGACGGGTGTTAGGGGCGGCATTGGTGGCCAATCCGATCACCAAAATGGTGACGATGACCGGAAGTACGCGGGCAGGCCAACAAATATTCAAAAACGCTGCTGAGAATCTGATCCACGTTCAGCTGGAGTTAGGAGGTAAAGCGCCTAGCATCGTGTTCGAAGATGCCGACTTGGATAAGGCCGTCGATGCCTCTTTTCATTCGCGTTTCGACAATTGCGGACAAGTTTGTACTTGCAATGAGCGCCTGTATGTACACGAAGCTATTTACGAGGCCTTTATGGACAAGTTTATGGCCAAGGTAAGGGCCATCAAGGTAGGCGACCCGATGGATCCAACTACGACCATGGGGCCAAAGGTCAATGCTTCGGAACTGGCCAATATGGAAAAGCTCGTGGCTATATCCCTATCCGAAGGTGCCACCCTTGCCCATGGAGGTAAGAGGCCCACGGGTGCTGGTTTTGAAAAAGGATTTTGGTTTGAGCCTACCATCCTTACCGACGTTACTCAGAACATGACCATCGTACATGAAGAAGCCTTTGGGCCTATACTTCCGGTGGTGAAGTTTAGTTCATTCGATGAGGTAATAGGCTACGCCAACGACTCGGAATACGGGCTGGCTGCTATGATCTTTACCAACGATATGCGGAAGATCATGCGTTGTAACAATGAACTGGAGTTCGGGGAAATCTACGTGAACCGGGGTCATGGTGAGCAGCATCAAGGTTTCCATAATGGCTACAAACTAAGTGGAGCAGGGGGAGAAGATGGAAAATACGGCCTTGAGCAATACTTGGAGAAGAAAACTTTTTATATGAACTATAATGCCTGATATGCTTACGAGTATTCAAAAAATAGACGTTCAGCTCTTTAAGGTTCCGCTACCCGAGGTGTTGAATGACGCCAAACATGGGGATCATACGCATTTCGAACTCGTGACGGCGACCGTTACGCTCGCAGATGGAACCTCGGGAACCGGCTATACCTATACCGGTGGAAAAGGAGGGTATGCCATCAAAGCCATGTTGGAGCATGATATGGTTGGGGTTTTGATCGGTAAAGATGGAACCCAGATCGAGGAGATTTATGACTTCTTAGAATGGCATATTCATTATGTAGGCCGCGGGGGTATTGCTGCATTTGCCATGTCGGTGATCGATATTGCTCTATGGGATATCAAATGTAAGAAAGCAGGACTTCCCTTATGGAAAATGGCTGGAGGGGCTAATAATACCTGCAAAGCTTATTGTGGGGGGATCGACCTGCAATTTCCACTGGAAAAGCTCCTCAAAAATATCCAAGGATATCTGGATGCTGGTTTTAATGCCGTTAAGATAAAGATTGGTAGGGCCAATTTAGAGGAGGATATAGCACGCATCAAAGCCGTAAGGGAGTTGATCGGTCCCGATATTACCTTTATGGTGGATGCCAATTATTCGATGAGTGTAGAGAAAGCCATTGAAGCCGCTAAGCGCTTTGAACCCTATAATATTTATTGGTTCGAAGAGCCCACTATTCCGGACGATTACAAAGGCTTCGCGCATATCGCTAATGCTACTGGTATGCCTTTGGCCATGGGCGAAAATTTACATACCATTCATGAATTCGAATATGCCTTCGATCAAGCAAAGCTTTCCTTTATTCAGCCCGACGCCTCCAACTGTGGAGGGGTAACGGGGTGGTTGAGGGCGGCCAAGCTGTCGCAGGATTATCAGATACCGGTTTGCTCGCATGGAATGCAGGAGCTCCATGTAAGCCTGGTGTCTTCTCAACCCAATGGGGGCTGGCTGGAGGTGCATAGCTTCCCCATCGATCAGTATACGACTCGTCCACTAGTAGTTCAGGATTTTAGAGCCGTAGCCTCGGATGAGCCCGGTACGGGAGTCGTTTTTGACTGGGACAAGTTGAGTCCACATCGCATAGTTTAAGGTTTATCGAACTTAATCCCTATTTCAGATGAAGGTATCATCCTCAAGTTTTGGTGAAGTAGATGGACAGACGATAAGTATTTTTAAGTTGCAAAATGACCAGGGTATGGTGGTCTCCATAACAAATTATGGAGCCACTATTACCTCTTTGGTCGTTCCCGATGCCACAGGCCAATTGGCCGATGTGGTTTGTGGTTTTGACAAACTTGAAGACTATTTTTCTGAAGACTATCTGAATAATGCCCCTTATTTCGGGTGTACGGTAGGCCGGTATGCCGGTCGAATCAAAGACGGTGAATATACTATTAACGGTCAAGTCTACAAAGGCTGCCAAAACAACGGTAGCAACCACCTCCATGGGGGTAAGCTAGGCTTCGATAAAAAAGTTTGGGAGCCAAAGCTTGTCGATTCCGGCACTGGGGTAGAGATGCGACTGTCGAGCCCGGCCGGTGAGGAAGGCTATCCGGGAGAGGTCGACATCACCGTTACCTTTACCTTAACCCAGGACAATCAACTCAAGATTCGGTATCAGGGCACCACCGATCGGGAGACGCCCCTTTCGTTGACCAACCATAGTTATTTTAACCTTTCCGGTTTTGAGGCCGACATTACGGGCCATGTCGCTCAGGTTGATTCGGAATATTACTTATTGCCCGACGCCACCAATGTGCCCGTAGGAGAAAGGGCCAGTGTGGAAGGGACCCCCGCCGACTTAAGAAATGGAGTGGCCTTGGGTACGTGCTTTGTCGATATGCCTACTGGTTTTGAGCATTATTATGTCTTTAGACATCGGCTTGGCGTACTCAGTCCCGTGGCCCGGTTCGCTGACCCCATCTCGGGGCGTACCTTAGAAGTGAGTACCACCGAGCCAGGAATGTTGTTCTACACGGGGTATTATACGGCCGATAGTTTGAAAAGAAATGAAGGTGGTCCTCAATTTGGTAGGTTCAAGGCTTTTTGTTGTGAAACAAGCCGCTACCCCAATGGTCCTAATATTGCGGATGCACCAGGTTCTACTACTAAGCCCGCCGAGGTCTATAGCAGTGAGACGATATTTAGGTTTTCATGGTAAGGAACATGATCGTAAAATAAGCTAGTATATTAAATTTTTTAACTCTTGAGCACCCGCTATAGCGTGAAATGCTGTTAAAATAAAATTGTATTATATTGATATTTAACCATACGAAAATATGTTAGAAGGGGTCTTGTTAGCGGTACTCGCCGGCGTTTTATTGGGGTTGTATGCCCTGCCGGAAAAGTTTACGAAGGGTTTCAAATTTGAAAACACTTGGGGTTTGTTTTTTCTCATCAATATGCTCATTGTGCCTTTTATAGCCATGGCTATGTTGATGAACGGGCCCAGCGAAATACTCGCAGCCGTTCCCTCGGATGTGCTCCTGAAGATGGCCTTTGCTAGTGTGCTGTGGGGAATTGGCGTTATGTTATGGGGGAAAGCCATCAATTATATCGGTCTGTCATTGGGCTTTTCCTTGTTTATCGGGACCGTTATTCTAATAGGTTCCTTGCTGCCGTTTATGGTAGAAGGGTTGCCCCCTTCCAATGTGTTTATGACCATTCTGGTAGGGATTTTGGTCGTACTTATAGGCGTAATGGCCAATGGGAAGGCTGGACTGCTGCGCCAGAAAGACGAAAAGGCCGGTCAGGAATCCTTGGAAGGTAGTTCTATGCTGACGGGTATTTTTATTGCCGTTGGTGGAGGCGTTTTAGCGACAGGCTTTAGCTATGCCAATGCAGTAGGCAGGCCTATTATTCACCATGCGAGTCAGATGGCGGGCAATGCCGAGTGGGTAACTGCCCTGGCGGTGATGTGCGTCATTTATGTATGTGGAGGGATCCCTATCACCATTTATTTTTTATACCAACTGAGTAAGAATAAGCAGTGGACTTCCTTCCGAACCAGTCATCTAGGCCCCAATGTGTTGTTGATATCCATCATGGCGGTCTTCAATTTTGCGGCCTCTATACTCTTTGCCTTCGCAGCTTTTAAACTGGGCAGCAGTGGCAATACAGTTGGGTACGCTATTTTCAATACCGTTTGTGTGGCAGTAGCCATTCTAAGCGGGATTTTTACTGGGGAATGGAATAGGGCCGGTGCTGGTGCAAAAAAATTCTTGTATGCCGGCTTGGCCTTTATGATTATCGGGGTGGTGATTATCGCCCTTGGCAATGGCTTGGCCTAAGGTATTTTTTCAAATGCATGGGTGTTATATCATATGCGGCCAGGGTTTCGGATTCGTCGGCTTTCACGTCGATAAAGTGAGCCTTTTCCTTACATGGGCTATCCTTATAAGGATTGTAACCCAGGAGGGTTAGGTTCTCTGCTCTGGCCGCCATATAGGCCGTGTTTACATTATTCATAATTTCCTGGTCCTTCATTTGTCTATTTTGTTAGTGCGCAGCACAACTGGTATCATTCACTGCTTGGTCCCTTTGGATGTTTCCTGGTGTAGGCGTTCTTCTATTTCTTCAATTGTCGGCAAAGTGCTTTTCAGATTTTCCGGAAGATTTTCCGTTAACCGGTATTCTGAAATGCCAATCGGTTTGTTTACATCGCGCAGCGCATATTCGGCCATCAATTTATCACGTTTGCGACAAATCAGCAATCCGATTGTTGGATTATCAAGCTCTGTCCGTAGCTGGTCATCGACCGCAGATAAATAGAAATTCAGTTTGCCAATAAATTCCGGTTCAAATTCTACCACTTTTAAATCAATTACCAGGTAAGCACGTAGTTTAAGGTGGTAAAACAGCAAATCCAGGGCGAATTCTCTGCCTGAAACCTCAATCGGATATTGGCGGCCAACAAAAGCAAAACCTTTACCCAACTCCAATAAAAAACTGGTAATATGTTCAACCAAGCCAATTTCTAGGTCGCGTTCCCGATAATTATCGGCCAAGGTCAAAAAGTCGAACAAGTAAGGAGATCTTTTATGGATTGTTGGGCAAGGTCTGATAAAGGGTCTGGCAATGCCCGGCTGAAATTGGAAACGGTTTTACCGTGCCGGTGAAGGTAGCCTGATTCAATTTGCCGAACCATTAAATCACGTGACCAACCCTTACCAGCGGTTTCATTGATGTAAAAAAACGTTCTTGTGGGTCTTTGACTTTGCTTAACAGGGTAATATGATGGTACCAAGTCAATTTTGCAAGTGCCTCTTGCAAAATTGACACATCGGGGTAAGCAGCAGCAAATGACTTCATATACCGCAGGTTTCGCGGGGATATACCTTTCATATTGGGGAATTCCTGCTTTAAATCTGATACCAAGCGCATGACCACTTTTTGTCCCCAACCTTGTTGTTTTTCCTGTTCAAGGATGATGCTACCGATTCGCCAATATAGGGACAACATTTCAGTATTGGCCGATACAGTTGCCTGTAAACGGGCCTGCCTTATTTCGTTTTTTAACCGCTCCAGGAGCACAATATAATCTGTCATCAATCCAGTTTTATTAGTATAAAAATAGCCCTTGATGTAGTATTTTGGAGATGGGCCACACCTTTTTAAGATATAAGCTCCCGATAATTTTTATGACCGATACCTCGCCATTAAATCCGGCAAGTGCCCATTTTTCTGTGCCACATACACGGAACGATGCTTTCCACTCGTACAACCAAAAGGAACAGACAGGGGACCATTCCCCTTTTGGAGGTCGTCATTAATTGCCAGCGTCATGGCCGTTTTTATGGCCGCCAAAAGCAGGGCATTTCAGTTTTGTTTTCCAGCTGTAAGCGACAACTAACAATGTACTAAATTGGAAAGAGCAGTGCACCACTTTTACAAATATACTTGGGTTAATTTTGGACTTCAAAAAATTTCTTCCTGGTATGGCCATTGAAAAGGACTGGTGGGTGGTGCATACCTAAGCATCTAAGTGGTACTTATCATTACTATGACGCACCTAAGTATCTACGGTGTTGTAGCTGGTTGCCCAGCCAGGATGTGGACTTAATTTGTTTCCATAGAGAAAAACGTTAAAATAATTCTTAACGGCTATTATTAAGTTAATACGTAAAATGTGTAGGCAAAGAAAACCCTCCAGGTCACCAGTCGGTGGCAAGATCCACCAAAGGCTTTAAGTAGAAATGCATCGACAAATTATTTAAAGGCTTTTCCCTTGCCAATTTAGTATTGCATTTGGCCAAAATACTGGTTTAAAGTTTAGTAGCATATTGGATAATTTTGCCATAGATTAGAATTTAATCCATTGGTATTGGATAGGTTCTATGCTTATTCTTAAACTGACCAGTCAAGATGCAATTTCGAATATCTTCCCTATCCTTGCTCGTGCTCAGCATATCTTTGCTTTTAGGGCAGCAAGCCCTGGCCCAGTCGGCCAAGCCCAATATTATTTTTATCCTTACCGACGACCAGCCCTATGGCCTGATGGGCTGCGTGGGCGATCCGCTCACCAAGACGCCGCATATCGACAAGATGACCTCTGAAGGGGTCTTATTTACCAATTATCATATTACTAGCGCGATATGTACGCCCAGTCGGGTGTCTATGTTTTTAGGAGAGTATGAACGCAAGCATGGGGTGAATTTCAACTCAGGAACCAGCGTTTCTCCTCAAGCCTGGCAGGACTCCTATAGTTCCGTATTACGAAGCAATGGATATTTTACGGGCTACATTGGCAAGAACCATATGCCTATTGGGGATGGGGGCTATGAGAGCGGACATATGGAGCAGAGCTTCGACTATTGGTATGCTGGCCATGAACATCTAGGGTTTTATCCCAAAAAGCGGCATCCTATCTTTAAGTATGCCCAGCACGATACCCAGGTAGAAATATTGGATGAGGGCATACAGGATTTCTTTGCCGACAATACCTATAATTTGAAAGGGGCCCTCCATTTTTTGGAGAAACGGCCCAACGACCAGCCTTTCGCCCTTACTGTAGCGTTCAACTTGCCTCATGACGCCGGCACACGGAGCATGGAGCTGCTGCCCGGCGATTCTTCTATTTACCGTACCTTATACAGAGACCTCGACATCCCTTTGCCAAAAAACTATGTGGCTAGGGCCGACATCAAAAACCCTAAGCTCCCTGCCGAACTCCTTCATGCTCAGGATCGGCAGGAAGGATATAATTGGGTTGATAACCCCGAAGATTTTAGGGAACGTACCATTCGTAAAATGGAGGTTATGACGGGTATCGATGGGTTGATAGGGAATCTGCGTCAACGACTCGCCGAACTAAACTTAGATAAAAATACCATCATTATTTTTACCTCCGATCATGGCTTGTTTTCTGGACAGTATGGATTGGGAGGGAAGGCCCTCAACTATGAAGTGGTTACCCATGTCCCCCTCCTAATTTATAATCCGACCTTACCGAAATCGAGAAGGGGAATTAAATCGGACGCCCTGGTGCAGTCTATCGATTTGGCACCTACCATGTTAAAATGGGCTGGTATAGCGCCGCCAAAAGGCTATCAAGGGTATGACATTGGCCCGTTACTCCTAGGGGCAAAGTCTGAAGTACGAGACTATGTGTTCACAGAAAATCTATGGTCGACGGCCTTTGGGAATCCTCGGATTGAGGCCGTTCAAAATAAAGAATGGAAATATATCCGCTATTACAAGAATAACAACCCTTCGGCAACTCAAAGAATAGAAGTAGCCAAGCAACTCAATATCAATATCAATACGATGCTATACGGGGTGCACGATCCTGATATTGCCGTATATCGAAGTTATGTAGAGGCTCCTTTCCAAGGGGAGAAGCCTGTATACGAGGAGCTGTACCAGTTGAGTAAGGACCCTGATGAGCTGGTGAATAGGGCCAAGGATACCCAACAGGCCGCCAGAATGAATGAGCTTCGCAAAGTATGTGACGAGATGGTCCGATATGCTCGGGGTACCGAAGCGCCTAGGGTACTTCGGTACACGGTAGACAGTGTTGCGGAACACAACATGAAGTTGGCCAAAAAGCAATATAAGGAGAAGGCGCTTATTAAGGATGATCATTGATGATGCGACGGATGCTTAATGCTTATTCTAGGAAATTGGGCTGCTCAATAGCATGGACTATATTTCTATTGGGTTGCTGCATAGCCGTGCCGCAGGCAGGCTATGGCCGGGATTATCTGGTGACCGACTACGGGGCGAAGGCCGATGGGCTGACCTTGGACACCAAGGCGGTTCAGGCCGCTATAGATCGTTGCCATGGCGACGGGGGAGGTACGGTCATCGTCCCCGCAGGCCATACCGTACTGATAGGAACCATATATTTAAAAGACTTCGTGGCGCTCCGGGTTGAAATGGGCGGGGTATTACTGGGAAGTAATAACATAGCCGACTATGCTACCGACACCCATAAAACCATGTACAAAGACGAGCCCCATATGAATCGATGTCTTATTTTTGCTCAATCGGCCAAGCACATAGCCATCAAAGGAAATGGTACCATAGACGGAAATGGGTTTTTTAAGAACTTTACGGCCAAAACCGGCCGGCCGATGTTAATACGGTTTTTGGCTTGTGAGGATATACGTGTCAACGATATAACCCTGATAAACCCCGCTTCATGGACTTCATCCTGGTTGTACTGTAACCGGATTACAGTATCGGGTATTAAAATTGTGAGCCGCGTTAATAATAATGGGGATGGCCTCGATTTCGATGGCTGTTCCGATGTGAGGGTGACCAATAGTTCATTCGACACCAGCGACGATTCTATTTGTTTGCAAACCTCTCAGCCTGATAAGCCTTGTCGTAATATTGTCATCAGCAACTGCACGTTTACGAGTAAATGGGCAGGTATTAGGATAGGTCTTCTGTCTCGGGGTGATTTTGAGTCGGTAGCCGTCAGCAACTGTACCTTTACCGATATATCGGATTCGGGCTTAAAAATACAAATGAACGAAGGAGGAGAAATGAAAAACATGATCTTTTCAAATTTGATCATGAAAAATGTTCCTAGGCCGGTGTTTATGACTTTCTGCCAGCAAAGGGCCTATGTGGATGCTCCCGTCGAAATGCCCCCGATGAAGGCGATGCATCATTTTAACTTTAATAATTTTATAGTCGACAATCGCGAGTTGGACCAGAATGCCGGTTTTGTATTTACCGGTATGCCAGGACATACCATCGACCACATCACGCTGAGCAATATACAGTTTGTTGTGGCTGGTGGCGGTACTGAGGAGGAGGCCAACCGAGCTGAGATCAATGAACTAACCTTACCTGTATTAGGCAATTGGTGGCCCGAATTTAAGTTGCTCGGAACCCTGCCAGCCTTCGGGATTTATGCCAGGCATGTTAAGGGACTATATGCCAGCGATATTCAGGTGCAGACCATTGCGGCCGATCGACGGATGGCAGTGGTGTTAGACGATGTATCGATGGCTACTTTTAGTAACTCCTACGCCAATGGAAGGCCTATTACCCCCAAAATAATTAATAAATAATGATGATCCATGTAAGACAAATTCTTAGTCCAATACTCTTCTTAGTTTGCGTATTATCGGCCTGGCGGTCTGCTGCCCAAACCAAACCTAACGTGTTGGTGATTTACACCGACGATCATCGATTTACGGGCATTAGGGCCTTAGGATATCAAGATGTGGACACCCCAAATATCGATGCATTGGTAAACAACGGGGTGGCCTACAGCCAAACCTATCTAATGGGAGCCTTTCACGGTGCTACTTGTATGCCTAGCCGGGCCATGCTCATGACGGGTCGCAATCTTTTCGAATTGGGGAACCTCGGTCATTCCATTCCAACCACCCATACCACCATGGGCGAAGCCTTTCGGGATCAGGGATACTATTCGTATATCATAGGCAAGTGGCATCAGGATCAGGAGTCGTTGAGACGTACTTTTAATGCAGGAACCAAAATCATGGGGCTTGGCCTATACCTTACCGATCATTACCGGATGCCATTATGGGATTATCAGTCGGCAAAAGGTCTGGACAAGTCAAATGCTTATCTGCTAAAATACGTGAAAGGTGATACCGTACGGGTTCCTTTCGATCCCAAGTTGAAAAGGGGTCCTTTTGGGACTGAAAATACGGGGCCGCATACTTCCGAATTATTTGCCAACGAGGCGGTTAAGTTCTTTGAAAACTATAAGAAAAAAGATCCATTTTTTATGTATCTGGCGTTTCAAGCCCCTCATGATCCACGGCAGGCACCCCAAAAATACAGGGATAGGTACCCGGTCGATAAAATGAAGCTGATGCCTTCCTACAGTTCTGAGCACCCTTTTGACAACGGGGACATGTTTCTCAGAGACGAGGAGCTAGCCCCTTGGCCCCGCACGCCCGAGGTGGCCCGGCAAGAACTGGCGGATTATTATGCCATCATCACCCATCTTGACGCTCAAATAGGTAAAGTAGTGGCTGCGCTAAAGGCGAATGGTCAATATGAGAACACCCTTATTGTTTTGGCCGGCGACAGCGGTTTGGCCGTCGGGAACCATGGCTTATTAGGTAAGCAGAATATCTATGATGAAGATGGTATTCATGTGCCTTTTATTGTGTCGGGGGCCCTGGTCAAAGACAAGGGACGTAGGGTGGACAGTTTCGGTTATATTCACGACATTTTCCCCACCGTCTGCGACTATGCCGGGATACCCATTCCCAGTTCCGTGACCGGCAAAAGCCTATGGCCAGCTGCCGGTGAAGGGGTCACTCCAGTACGTGGCTATACCTATCATGCCTACAAACAGTTCCAAAGAGCGTATAGAAAAGGCGACTATAAACTCATAGAATATGTGAAAGCTCCCGAGATAGACCCTAAAACCAAGGAAGTGTCTTTGAAAGGCTCCAGGGTGACCCAGTTGTTCAATATTAAGAAGGACCCTTGGGAGACCCTGAATCTATCCATCTTTCCGGAGCATTTTGAGCGCCTCCATGAGATGCAAGCTGGCTTAAAACAAGCTGCCATCGAAAATCATGATGACAATAAGCTGATCGGCTATCCTTATAATTTTTGGGACTTCTACGAATTAACGAAACCATGCGAATAAAAAAACGAAATTTTATCACCCTGGGTCTCTTGTTGCTCACGGGCTTGCTTACGGTGCAAGCCGGGAAAGTATGGGATATAAAGGAATATGGTGCCAAAGGGGATAGTTTATTCCTAAATACCGAGGCCATTCAGCGGGCCATAGATGCTTGCCATGACGGGGGTGGGGGCGTGGTGCTCGTCAGTCATGGCGTATATATTTCGGGTACCCTATTTTTAAAGAGTAAGGTATACCTCAAAATAGAAAAAGGAGCCAAGCTGGTAGGGAGTGCCAATCCTATGGCCTCATGGCCCGGCATGTAGAGACCTTGTCATTGAAAAAAATAGTAGTCAACTCCATCCAACCGGATCGGCGAAAGGAAAGGGTTTTGGAGGATGTGAAAACCGTGAAAGGGGAGTGATTCTTTGCGCAAAATCGCACCGACTAGAGGCTCTTGTTCAATAGAGAATTTACCATGAAAATATAGTTATGTTTAAAAGTACCTTAAGCCGATTGGCTTTTTTAATGCTGTATGCCCTGTACTTTCCTACATGGGCTCAGGCGCAAGACCTGAATTTTAATAAAGGATGGCGATTCTATAACGCCAAAGCCGAAGGGGCTGAAAAGCCCGACTTCGACGATTCCCAATGGCGAGCGCTGGACCTCCCTCACGACTGGGCGATAGAAGGTCCCTTCGATGTGAAGTATAATGCCCGCAGTGGTGGTCTTCCTTTTCATGGTACCGGTTGGTACCGAAAGACCTTTAAAGTTCCAGCTTCGGCCACGGGCCAAAAGGTGCGCATCGAATTTGAAGGTGCCATGTACAACGCCCATGTATGGGTCAACGGGCAGTTTGTAGGCAATAGGCCCTTCGGTTATATAGGATTTGAATATGATATTACCGACAAACTACACTTCGATGGAACCGACAATGTGGTGGCGGTGCGGCTGACACCCGAAGACCTGTCGAGCCGGTGGTATCCAGGAGCGGGGCTCTATCGGTCGGTTTGGTTAAAAATAGATGCTCCCATTCATGTGGCTCATTGGGGTACCAACGTGACCACCCCTACGGTTTCCGACGCTAAGGCCGTTGTGCAGGTGGAAACTACTGTTCAAAACAGCAGCTCCCAATCGGCCGAAGTAGTGGTAAGGCAAGCGTTTTTCTCCCCCAGTAATGAGCCAGTTGGGGAGGTAGAAGAATCGCTTACCTTGCCGGCAGGTACTTCGGCTGTCTCCGGATTGTATGCCAATATTCAGAAGCCCCTGCGGTGGGATTTGGAAACTCCGAGTTTATATAAGGCCGTTACGACCATCCTGAAAGACGGCAAGGAGATCGATCGATATGAAACTCGCTTCGGTATTCGGACCATACGCTATACCACTGAGGGGTTTTATCTAAACGACCGTCTCGTCCGTTTTAACGGGGTATGTTTGCACCACGACAATGGTGCCTTAGGAGCCGCCGTATACCGCCGTGCCGACGAACGCAAGCTGCAGATCATGAAGGACATGGGTGTTAATGCCATACGTACCAGCCACAACCCACCCTCACGCGAGTTGCTGGAACTATGCGACGAAATGGGCCTAATGGTGTTAGACGAGGCCTTCGATGTATGGAAAATCCCCAAAGTACCCAATGGCTATAATCTGTTCTTCGAAGAGTGGGCAGAAAGGGACCTTAAAGATATGATCCGTCGCGATCGCAACCACCCTTCCATTGTGATGTGGAGCATAGGAAACGAAATATTGGAGCAAGCCGACAAAAAAAATGGCTGGAAGAAGGCCCAAATGCTTAACGAATATGTGAAGCAAATGGACCTTACCCGGCCGAGCTCCGCTGGCTTTAACAACTATCCAGGTCCTTTCGACTTTAATATGGCGCAACAGGTCGACATCGCTGGCATGAACTATAAGCCCTCAAAATACTCGGAAGAAATCGAGAATTACCCTGGCCTGCCTATTTATGGTTCAGAGACTTCTAGCGTCACCAGCAGTCGTGGCGTGTATCATTTGCCCATAGAAAAATACAAAACCCACGAGTCCAAGCAGGTTACCAGCTACGACATCATTGGGCCTCCTTGGGCCTACCCTCCCGACATTGAGTTCCATTTTCAGGAGTTGAACCCTAAGGTGATGGGCGAATTCGTGTGGACCGGATTCGACTACCTGGGTGAGCCCACTCCCTATGGAGGTAAAGACAATTCGACCAACGGATATTGGAATGCCGACTGGCCTGCTCGAAGCTCGTATTTTGGAGCCGTAGATCTTTGTGGTTTTCCAAAAGATCGGTTTTACCTCTATCAAAGTCAGTGGACCACCAAGCCGATGATCCACTTATTGCCCCATTGGAATTGGAAAGGTATGGAAGGAAAAAACATTCCGGTTTACTGCTATACCAATTGTGATGAAGCGGAGTTGTTTTTGAATGGCAAGTCCTTAGGGAGAAAAGTGAAAGGGAAGGATTTGACGGAGATATTGATCGATTTTTCAAGGTATGAACCCAAAACCTTCCAATCCAAATACCGACTGTCTTGGGACGTTCCATACCAACCAGGCACGCTCAAAGTGGTAGGCTATAAGGCAGGGAAGGTGGCGTTAGAACAGACCATGGTAACCGCCGGCAAACCCGCAAAAATAAGCCTTTCGGTAGATCGCCCTGAAATAGATGCTGACGGTAGAGACCTGGCCTATGTTACCATTCGTATTGAGGACAAGGATGGGAATTTATGCCCTGAGGCCGACAATCTGGTCGATTTCGACTTGCAAGGAGCGGGAGAGCTCGTTGCCGTCGACAACGGCAACGCCGCCACCGTAGAGTCCTTTCAGGCCTCTTATCGCAAGGCCTTCAGTGGCCAGTGCCTGGCCATACTTAGGGCTTCGGAGCACAGTGGTCAGATGACCCTAAAAGCTACTTCTAAAAAACTGAAGGGCGCTGAAATCGTCATTCAAACAAAATAATTGGATATGAGATCAATAAGAATTCTGGCCATTGCAGTGTTGATGGTTCTGGTAAAAGGCCTTGCCGCTAGTGCCCAGCAACCCAATGTAGTGTTTGTCCTTACCGACGACCAAGGGTATGGCGATATTGCGGCCCATGGGAATCCGTATATTAAAACACCTCATTTGGATGAGCTGTATCATAATAGTATCCGCTTTACCGACTATCATGTCGCTACTACCTGTGCTCCGTCACGGTCGGGGCTGTTGTCGGGTAAGTATTGTAATGAGGTAGGGGCCTGGCATACCATAATGGGTCGGCAAATGTTGGCGGCTGAAGAGACGACAATTGCCCAGTTGTTTAAAAATGCGGGATACAAAACGGCCATTTTTGGCAAGTGGCACCTAGGGGATAGTTATCCGTTTAGGCCCCAAGACAGGGGGTTCGACGAAACCCTTATCCACGGAGGTGGGGGGATTACCCAAGCTCCCGATTATTGGAATAACGACTATTTTGACGACGTATATCTTCATAATGGAAAGCCTAAGAAATACGAGGGTTATTGTAATGATATCTGGTTTTCGGAAGCCACAAAGTTTATCCTTAAAAATAAAAAGAAGCCCTTCTTCTGCTATATTCCTACCAATTCGCCCCATGGACCTTATCGTATTATGGACGAGTATAGCAACCCTTATAAAGGTATTGAAGGAATTCCCAATCCTAACTTCTATGGGATGATCGCCAATATCGATATGCAGGTAGGAAGGCTAATAGATCGCCTCAAAAAGGAAGGACTCTATGAGAACACCATTTTTGTTTTTATGACCGATAATGGGACGGCTGCAGGAGTCAAGTTTGGCAAGGATAACCAAGTAGCGAAGGGTTTTAATGCCGGTATGCGTGGCACAAAAGGTTCTCCTTACGAGGGAGGTCACCGGGTTCCGTTCTATTTGAATTATGAAAAGGCCGGACTGTCGCAAGGTCGTGATATCAACCAGTTAACTTCTTATACCGATTTTCTGCCTACCATGTTGGATTTGTGCAAGATACCGCTTCCTGATGATCTTGGGATTGATGGCCGAAGTCTCGTTCCTCTTACTCAGGCAACGCCCGTAGATTGGCCGGAGCGTACCCTTGTGGTGGATGTGCAACGGGAAGAACACCTCGTAAAGTACAAGCAATATTCGGTTATGACCACCGACTGGCGCTTGGTGAACGGAACGGAACTCTACAAAATCAAGGAGGATCCGGGTCAGAACAAAAATTTGGCCGCCCAATACCCCGAGAGGGTGCAAGTCCTTAAAAACGAATATGAAAAGTGGTGGGAAATTAACTCCAAAAGAGCCGAGGAATATAGTAGGGTAATTATTGGTTCGCCTCAGGAAAAGGTGACGGTACTCACGTCCCATGACCAGCATATTGAAGAAGGCGAAGGTCCGGCATGGAATCAGATGCAGGTTCGTGCGGGGGTGGGTGGCCATGGCTTTTGGGCGCTCAAGGCCCTTAAAAAGGGGAAGTATCGGATAGAATTGAGGCGCTATCCCCGCGAAAGTAAGCTGAAAGTGAGGGCCGTTGCGCCTAAAGGTGAAGAAGTTCCCGGAGGCGATGCCTACTTGCCAGGGAAGGCATTGGCGATCCAGAAAATGAAAATCAAATTTGGAGAAAGGACCTTAGAAAAAGAATTGAAGGACGATCAATTGGGCTGTGTCTTTGATGTGAATTTGGAAGAGGGGGATCTCGACCTTTATTCCTATATGGTCGACGACGTTGGTAAGGTATATGGTGCTTATTACGTATATATAGAAAAGAAATAGTAATAAGCTGGGCCTTAGGTTCCTTACCAAATAGGGGCCTAAGGCTAGCAATTAAACCTGAGTTGATCATGAAAATGCAATATTTATTACTCGTCCTCTTTTTTAGTAGCGCCACTATCATGGCGCAGCCCCCTGAACCTCCCCCGGGCAAGCGTTGGGTATTGAATGAAGCCTTCTCCGACGAATTTAACGGTACCGAACTCGATACCACCAAATGGCTCAACTACCACCCCACATGGAAAGGCAGGCCACCGGGCTTGTTTTTGCCTTCCCAAGTGTCGGTTAAGGACGGATACTTGCAATTGAAAGGAGGAAAAATGGCCAAAGATTCCATTATTTATAATTCGGCTGGCGAACCTATGGTCTTCAATGTGGCCAGTGGTATTGTAATATCTAAGGCTAACGATGCCTATTTTGGGTACTATGAATGTCGTTTTAAAGCCGCTAAAACGACCATGTCCTCTACTTTTTGGTTGTCTACCAGCACGGTGTCGGAAGGGCCAGAGCCCTGCAAGGATAAATATGGGCTAGAACTGGACATTCAGGAATGTATTGGTAGGGAGGGCGAGTTCGATGGCAAATGGTTTGCCAAAGGAATGCATTCGAATGGGCATTTCTGGTATACCGATTGTGAAGGCAAACGGCACGATTATCGTTCTCCCGAAGTTCGCTTCCCGTCCGATGCATTAGAGTCGGCTGCATTTAACACCTACGGCGGGTGGTGGCGCGACGAAAGCGGCGCTAGTTTCTATTATAATCGAGGAGAGCCCAAGGATATGCATTTTTACGATAAAGTAAAGTCCAAACCCTTTGATATGCCTATGACCATGCGCTTGGCCTCAGAGACCTACCCAACGCCATGGATATCACTTCCTACAGATGAAGAGCTGGCCGATTCGACCAAAAATGTATGCTATTACGACTGGGTTCGTTCTTATTATTTGGTAGATGTGGCGGAGCCCTTGAAAAAAGGCAATCGTAAAAATATGGGTTTGCTTCCTGAATCGCCAGATTGGCCTATGTTTCAGGAAAAGGTTACTTTTATAAAGACTACAGGCCCCGCCCAGATAGGCCACGAACTAGCCCTGAACTATATGGCCAGTAAGGACAGGGAGCTGTGCCTAGTGGTTTCGAATGAACAGGGGGAAAGTATCGAGGAACAAATATTACCCGTATATGCAGGCTATGGTCAGATGGCCGTGACGATCCGTCAACCATTGGCCCATGGGGTATATACGGCCAAGGTGTCGATCCGCCCTAAAGGTGCTAAGAATAATGATCGTGCTTATCATCACGATTCGATTGCCATTGAAAAGACCAAGGGGGCTCTTTAGGAAACCCAAGCAAGACTTGCTCAAATTATTGAGGATAGACATAACAAATACACCGCGACGCCATTATTCCTTCTCCATTACCGGTAATCACTTGGCGCTAATACATAGATGACAATACTGGATAATCTGGAGTATATTGATCCCGGGTTCAGGGGGCACGATGCTCCAGAATAGCCACCTTTTCCTTTAACCGCTTTCCTTCTGCTAGTTTTAAAATTATTCTCTCGTGTTCTTGACATTCTTTTTTAAATCTCTAAGCTTCAAACTTTCATTGAGGGCTTTTTGTTTTGCTGAACATTAATAACGACCAATATAATAAAACCGAATACTTCGAATATTCTTGATCTATTCATCTACCATCATTTTGTGCTTGTTTAAGCTACAAACTGGCCCAAGGATTCAAGCAGTTAAGAACACTTTGAATATAGATATCTGAAGTTGAAAGGAAATTCAAAGAGTCCATTCGGTGTGTGTTGAGACGAAATATTCCTGATTTCTGTAAAAGTGATTTGCCAAAAGTTTTTATTTTATCTGCTTATAATACGATATTTTATGAGTAGTTTAGATTTTATGAAAAAATTAGCTAACTGCAATGATCGAAATTTGTAAATTGTTTTATTTGGCATGTAGTAATCCTAATATCCTTCAAAGTTGGCGCCGAGAATTAGGTCGGCCATACAGAGTTCTGATCATTTTTCGTTACACAAAACCTGCAGGAATTCGGATGGCAATCAAGATCGGACTTTTTTTAATTAACATTACTATTGCGATTTTCATTACAAATAGCTGAATTTCGAAGTAAACCATTGACGTTAAGACTATAAATACTTTATTAAATTCAACCAACAAACTGAAAATGTTAGATAAATTAGTGGAAATTACTAATTCCAAAGCCTTTCTTTTAAATGGAGATCTCGTTATTAAAGAAGTTGTTGCAACGCAAAGAATATCTGAATTAAAAATCACTTTTGAGATCCAAGATTGCGAAGCTGTTGTATACAATTGTGAAGTCTCTTGCAAAGATATCGCCTATACAACTTCAAACAGATTGCATGAATACAAAAGACCATACAATCGTCTCAATCTGTATCACGACCATCCTGTTCTTTGGAACTATGAGAATTTCCAACACCTCGCTCTGAAAGGACGTTAGGTGAATATACCCGAGCTAATGGGAGATTTGTTTATCGTTCATGATCTGGCATGCGGTAATTGGGTAGACTTCCATTCAATATTTTTTCAACTTCCTAAGGTATTGAATGCCGATGGTGGAGCCATAGTTGCTGTTCCTTGGCGACTCTTGAATATTTACCAGCCTATGTTTGTCAAACACAAACTAATCTATTCAAATAAGGGTATATCTGAAGGTATAATGAATGGAGACAGAAAGCTTTCTGTTTTGCTTTTTGGAAACCCAGACATAAGCCCGGATATTTATAATCTCGGTCAACCATACGTTGTTGCTGAAAAGTTCATCGAGAAATTGAATCTCGTTGAAATAAGTTAAAGTCAAATAGTGCATATAAGACGTCGGTGTATATTTTCCGGTAAGCCGTCGCTTTATTCCGTGATCAAAAATGATAGGCTATTAATCAATCCAAGTCAGAGAGAATTTGTGCATTGATTGTGGAATTGCAGTTGAATGGATGAACCGTAGAGCATTCTGCAAAGAGCACAAAATAAGCGATTGTAAGTTGGGCTATTAGTAGGAAAAGCGGAATGGTGCATTTTAGGGACTGAAACAACTTAACCCAAGCATGTACCAAATGAATATAAGGTAATGATGTAGTCCTTTGAGTAACATAGGAAACGAAGCTCAAAATATTAGCCAACAGCAGGATAAACAAGCCGAAAAAAGAAGAAAAGTGGCGCGTGTACGTATGGCGCTACCTGAAAATCTGGAAAGAGAGGAAATTATATTGGATCCCGAAGGTGATTTGAGCGAATATAAAGTGATCGGTGAAGAAGTTACCGAAGTGCTAGTCATGATACCTGCCTCGTTTAGGGTCAAACGAATTATCCGCCGCAAATGGGCACTTAAAAATCCAGCAAAGTCAGATAATAAAGGTGTACTGATTGCTCCGATACCTTCCAGAACCATTAAAAGGGGCTTTTTGACGAGTCGGTGCTGGCACACCTGCTAACCAGTAAGTTTGTAGACCATTTACCGCTGTACCGGCAAAAACAGATCTTCGAGCGCCTAGGCATGAAGATACCTCCTTCAACGCTGACCGATAATACCAATGCAGCCTGCAAAGCACTAGAACCACTTTACAATGCCCTGAAACGAGAGGCACTCGCTAACTTGTATTTACAAGTTGACGAGACGGTGTGCCGTGAAATGGCGAGTTGCCATATGCTAACAGATTGATGATGGTGGGCCCATCGCAGGAGATGACAGGCATATCCTGCAAACCACCTTGTGGTGCTTTGCTACGAAAGTACAAGGTGCTGAGCGACAAGGAAAAGGCAGACTGGATCTGTCAGGTGAGTTCCAGTGAGTTGAACGAAAGTGAACTGTCATGGTAAAGTATCGATATCACCATATTCTGTTATAACCGGACAATAGTTTCGTGGCCGGGACAAAGTTTAGTGGCAGCAACCTGGTGTTGACTAATCGGCAGGCGGTACATAGGCAGCAAGACACTGTGACAGGCGATCTGTTGGAACAAGGGAATTTGTGCAGAAATGATAAGGGAAACGTACAACCGGATCACCCGGGAGGCGGTAAACCGATGATCTGTACAGAGACGGATCAGATCGTAGTACTGATGAAGACACTGTAATGGTGGAAGAGGGAAGGGTCTGACCAGATTGGTTTTATAACAAACAACAACTGTAGAAAGGGATGATTGATTATTATGAAACAAAGCAGCATCCCGTTACCAAGAAGATGGTACTGGAGGCTTAAAGGAAGGTGAAGGCAAACAAAGGTAGTGCAGGTATTGATGAGCAGAGCCTGACAGATTTTGAACAAAATGCATCGGGTCATCTTTACCGGATTTGGAACCGGATGACTTCTGGTAGTTATCATCCACCGGTTGTAAAGCAGGTGGAGATACCGAAGAAATCCGGGGGTGTTCGAAACCTGGGCATCCCAATTATCTCGGATCGTATTGCCCAACAGGTAGTGAAGAGCTATCTGGAGCCAAAGGTAGACACCAGCTTTCATGCTGACAGTTACGGTTATCGTTCGGGTAAGAGTGCTCATCAGGCGCTGGCCAAAGCGGTCACTAATTGCGGTTACTACAGCTGGGTAGTGGATTTAGAAATCAAAGGGTTCTTCGACAATCTGGATCACGATCTGTTAATGGTTGCAGTCAAGAGGTACACAGGGGAGAAGTGGATACTTATTTATATTGAGCGCTGGCTTAAAGCCGGTGTTTCAAAAGGTGGAGTTGTTGAGAAGCGGGAAAGAGGAACTCCTCAGGGAGGAGTAATTTCGCCCTTGCTGAGCAACATATTCCTGCACTTTGCCTTTGACAAATGGATGGAGAAATATCATTCTAATATGCCTTTTGAACGCTACTGTGACGATGCAATCATCCACTGTACGACTGAAAAGCAGGCTCTTTTTATTCGAGATGCCGTAGCTAAAAGGATGAAGGAATGCTACCTGGAACTGAACCAAGAGAAGACTCATGTGGTGTATTGCAAGAATATGACCCATACCGAGTCTCATAAGAGTGTAAGCTTTGATTTTCTTGGTTACACCTTTAGGCCGTTACGCAGACCAACCAAAAATGGCTGGCGTCTGACATATTTTCCTTGCATGAGTAAAAGCTCAAAGAATGATGTCAGACAAAAACTTCGAAAAGTAGTTGGTCGTGGCTACAAAGGGTCCATACAGGATCTTGCAAAGGTCTTAAATCCCAATATCCGAGGTTGGTACCGTTATTACTGCCACTACTCTCATTGGACAACCCGAGATGTATGGTATTGGTTGAACACCAAGATGGTAAGATGGATCATGAATACTAGACGCATGGGAAAGGGCAGGGCGTATCGGTGGCTTGTCAATGTTTACAAAACCAACCCACGTCTTTTTGAGCACTGGCCTAATGTGCGACCCTATTAACCTGTTTTGCTAATCTGGAAGCGCCGTGTGACGGGAGACTGTCACGCACGGTGCTGTGAGAGGTTTGGGGTGAAATTCCCCTTACCTACTCGACAGATTGCAAGTGCTTGAAGGCGGCAAGAAGGGCCCTTCTCACAGAGGATACCTATGGGCTTACCATGCTCCAGTGGATGGATTAGTCTTTTTTGACTACCGAACAGGAAGGGATCAATCTGGGCCAAAGGACATATTGAAGGATTACTCTGGCGTGATCCAGACTGATGCTTATCAGGCTTATCAAAGCCTGTTTGCTACTAATAATGGCATTGAACACTATTATTGTATGGCCCATATTCGTCGAAAATTTGACGAAGCAGTCAAATACGATAAGGGAAGAGCTACCTGGGCGGTAGATACCATTGCTAAGCTTTATAAGATAGAGAAAGAAATCAGAGAGGCAGAAACACTACTGACCGAAAGCCAGATTGTGGAGAAGCGCATGACAGAGGCTTCACCGATACTGAATGAGCTAAAAGAATGGATGCTACAGGAGTATCCCAAAGTACTCCCATCCAGCCCGATCGGAAAGGCCATCGCCTATGCATTGCCCCTGATGGACAACCGCAGCGGCGGACCGCATGAAGTACTATACATTACATGGGGATCTGCAACTGGATAACAACCTGATCGAAAATGCCATCAGGCCTGTGGCCTTAGGCCGGAAAAAGCGAAACGTCGCACCGTTCCTATTCGCTGGTACACATGAAACAGCCCAAAATGTGGCCATGATCTATTCCTTGTTTGCTACCTGCAAAAAACACAACGTGAATCCAAACGACTGGCTACTGGACGTACTACGCAAACTCAACGATATCAATTACGATGGTAAGTTCTCCGACCTGCTTCCGCATAGGTGGAAAACATCCTAAACCCTATTAATTAAGTAGCAATAGGGGGACCGTCGACTGCTTACACTTTAATGAGTTCTTTTAACATACCGGCTTTAATAAAAATTAAAGTTTGATGGTTAGTAAGATAGGGGGATTGCGTGAAATTGGCAAATTTTGGGGATTTATAGGAGGTATGATGTGGAAGTGGCCGGGGGCGTTTACTTGCTGTATACTGGTGATGAATTACAGCTGTAATCCAGTATATTGAAATAAATGTAAAATCTGTTTTTTGAAAATATGCAATGTAAAAGGGCGTTTTAAGCGCCTTATGGTGTTGATATTATTGATAAATAAAAAAAATATTGATAAAAAAGGTTTTATAGCAAAAAATTGTTGTAGGTTTGCATAATGAAACTATCAGACTGACTACATCATGAAAAAAGAGGAACTGCTTGCACAAATTATTACCGACTATCTGGAACCGCAGACTTTGGAGCAGAACTACGCGTGGGATATTTCTAAGCTTCTTATTGATGAATCCAATGTCCTGAGTTTAAGTCGTCAAGAAATTCTTGATGTTAAAGATGCGACATCTGCTTTCAGTCAAAATCGATTGTTAAAAAAGATTGTCAGTCAGAGATTATCTAATAACAAGCTGAACTATGAATTACTGCACTGGATTATAAAAGATTGGGGTGGGATATCTGCCTTTAAAAACCCTGCTGATAATAAGAAGAATCAAACAAGAATTGAAAGTTTTTTTGAAAGCCTTGAGGAACGTGCTCCACTAGCGACCGATCTTTTTAAGATTATCCCATCATTATCAAAATTGTCTAGTTTTTGGGATCCAGAAAACTATGTTATCTACGACAATAGAGCGATTTATACTTTAAATTATATAATTTATAAGGCAAATGAGAAAGGTGCTGGACTAAAATATTTTCCTATAAAAGGTGGTTCCCGAAATAAAATGGTTACTGAAAAGCCGATTGAGATTTTAATAGGTAAGTACAACAGAAGTGCATTTTATCCTGAAGAGACTGCTTATTACATATATTGTGATTTGATTAATGCTTTAAATGCCTTACTGTATCCTGGTCATATCGATGAGCCCTACCGCACTGAGATGCTTCTTTTTTCGAAAATTGAAATTCCTTTTCGAGCCATGAATGGAAAGCTGGATAATCTGAAACCAAAATTGCGTGGTAAATTAAAAAATCATCAGATGCAAAAGGTTAATGGATTATCTCCGAAACAAAAATACTACCCTATACAAAAGCTACTGGCCAATGCTTTATCCGAAGGGTTAACAACGGTTACCGCCACCATAGGTGAGCTTAATCAGCAAATTGAGAAAATTGGCAAAGGCAAGCTTCCAGAAGTAGCATATAAATATAATGTGTTTTGGGGCAATGACTTTGCATCCAAAACGCACGTTTGGAAAACAGCTTGGCTTAGTCAAGGTTTTGTTGTAGCCAATACAACTGGTGTTGTTAATTCTCAAAGATTGGACACTGATCCAGTTCCTTCGGAGGGCACTGTGTCCTTTCAATTCGTAAAAAAAGATGTATTTGCTGAGAATGGGTTGAATAACACCCCACTAGAAAAGGAGCTTGAAATAGATCTTGAAAGTCTTTACGAAAAGATACGGAACGAAATTAAAACAAATACACCGAAGTATTTCTCGATAATGTTGAAAGAAAATGGTGCATTGGTTACTGCGAACGAAATACTCAGTTCCACAGAGCCAACAGACGGATTTACGATTTTATTATTGATGGGGCGACTTGATCTGACTTTAGAATTTTTTATCGTAAACAGCCCCAAGTATCATCCATTGTTTGCAGAAACTTTGCTGAACAATGCGAAACATCGAATTGGAAGAATTTAACAATATAAAAAAACAAGTTATTATGGAAACTACTACAATTGCCCAAAGACTGGAAAATGAAATGTATGATCAGTGCGAAAAGATTAAAGAACTCGTAATAGGATATAATCCTAGTTATTATAAAAACATGATTAGAGAAAACGGCGGTTTGAATGCTGCATTCAAATTGCTTACTGCTGAAAAACTTTCTGAAGGTTTTATCACGCTAATTGAACGAGGTCATTACCAACTTACATTAGAGTATTTGATATTGACGGATAATGAATTTCAAACTTTGTTTGACGGGCAGATTCTGAAAAATGCTGAAAGAAAATTACGAGGATTAATTTGAGCGAATGATAGGTGTTTTGTAGCTAACATTTCTATACCACTATTTAAGTAGGAACCCAATTCTTGATAAATTAGGTTCCTACACTCAATTTTAAGAAAAACCACGCTGGTGTTGATCGTCTTGCAAAATCCTTTCAGATGCCAATTCCCTGATTCCTATTCAGCACACTAATAATTAACTTATTCACAGTCTCCATCTCCTCCGGCTTGCTAGCAGCTGCAAAAAGCGTAAAGCTAGCAAGTGCCTCATTGCTAATTAGTAGATTTCCTTCTTTCGATTTCAGCAATCCATTTACTTCGAAGAAAAGCAAAAAACCAGCAGCTGAAATTCGTTTATTGCCATCAACAAATGAATAATTTTGATGATCGGATAGAGTAGGGTAGCGGCCTTTTCCTCAATGAATGGATAAAAGTCAAACACGCCAAAGTGGCCTCCTTGGACAGGAATACCTAGTTGTCGCAAATTAAGCAACAACTGGGATTAAGTGATTCAAATTCAGTACTCTAATTTATATGGTAGAAGTCAATTATTCCTTTTGAACTACCGAGCAATCTTCGGTAGTTGCCGCTGTTTCCAGCTATTTTTATTAAATGTTTTTCAATTATAACACCATTAGTTCACCCCAAAATCAACCTACCACCCTCCGGGGCCTCACTTTAGAAGGGAATTTGCCACTTTAGAGGATCAAGTGCCTGCATTTTATTTGCTTTGGTATAGCAGCGCTTTAAGCCTGAAGTTTATGTGTTCGAAAAACTGGTAGAAACAGAATTTACTAAGTTTTAGATTTGTTTATAAATCCAAAATGATAGCAGAACAGTTTTTCTATTGAAAAGGTAGTATTCTTTTGTAATGGCAGCCTTTGAAAAGAGAAAAGTGAATTTTACAACAATCCAATAGAAAACAGTTGAATATGAAAAAGGTCATTCCCATTATCTTTTTGTTTCTGTTCTTTGCCGGAAACCTCTTTGTTTTGGCAAATGCGAAACCCAAGAAGCGCATAAAAGCGATGGCCTATAACGTGCATCATTGTAACCCTCCAACGGCTGGTGAGCTCATTGATGTAGGGGCGATAGCCAGAGTGATTAATGACCACAAGCCAGACTTTGTGGCGCTCCAAGAAATTGATGTCAATACCATTCGTTCAGGGAAGGGTCGGAATCAGGCGCAGGAACTTGCCCAGCTAACAGGCATGTTCTACTTTTTTTCTAAGGCCATTGACCACCAAGGTGGCGATTATGGCGTTGCGGTGTTGTCGCGATACCCCATTATTGATTCCATGCGCATTGCATTGCCTATCTTGCCAGATCAACCCGAAGAACTGCGTGCCGTAGCTGCGATCACCGTGGCTTTATCCAAAAAAAGGAATTTTGTCTTTGCCAGTACCCATCTGGGTCTTCGCGAACCCAATAGGCTGATTCAGGTCGATAAAATCATTGCCAATTTAACTACCTTGGATACCCCAACGGTGATTGCGGGTGATTTCAATGCCTACCCCGAAAGTCCGGTTATCGCCAAAATGGATCAATATTTTACAAGAAGCTGTACGGTCAACTGCCAATATACAATTCCTGTGATCAACCCAAAAAGCACCATTGATTATATTTTCTATAAATCGGCAAAGCCGATAAAAGTACGGAGCCATCAGGTGATTGACGAGCAATATGCATCGGATCATTTACCCGTCTTTGCTGAATTTGAAATAACCTTATAATCGCTTTCGAAAAGTGTTTGGGTTATGAAGTAAAAGGACTATCATTCGGTCGTTGTTACCTGCGTAGGTATCTTTCCTACCTCCTTATAATACCGATTACGATATTCTATAGGTGACATGCCGGAAATCTTTTTGAATAGCTCTCTAAACGCCTTAGGGTCGGTATAGCCTACGTCATACATCACGGTATTGATGCCAGCTCTATCTGATTCTAACATTTTTTTTGCCGCTTCAACCCTAACGCGCTGAATATATTCGATAATCGTATTGGAAGTGGCCCTTTTAAACCTCCGTTCGAAGGTCCTTCGAGCGACTGAAAAGTGATCACATAGTTCATCGACACTGATTTTTTCAGAAAAGTGAGTCTCTATAAACTCTTGAGCTTGTACTACCGCCTTATCATCATGGTCCTTTTGACCACTAAAAATGATAAAGGGAGATTGACTGTGGCGGTTGATGTCAATTTCAAATATTTTTGAAGAAAGTACAGCCATTTTTCTGCCAACAAATTTTTCGATGAGGTACAGGTTTAGGTTCAAGGACGAATAGGCCCCTCCACTCGTGTAAACACCACCCTCGTCGGTGATGATTTTATCATTTACAAGATTGACTTCCGGGTACATTTCACGGAATTCTTTGGTCATCAGCCAGTGCGTAGCACAGTTTTTTCCGTCTAGCAGCCCTGTTTTAGCGAGTAAAAAGGCACCAATGCACAGGCTAGCCACTTCCGAACCTTTTTTATATTGACCAATGATCCATGGAATAAAGGCATGATTGAGTTTTAAAATAGTTTGTATATCTCCATGAATGGCGGGAATAATGATGAGGTCAGTCTTGCCCACTTGGTCAATTGTGGTGTCGGGCTTTATACTGAAGATACCGTTGCTCAACTGGCTTTCTTTGGAATGACCGACCAGGTGAACATCGAAGAGATGCAATTGGCCAGAGCGTTCCAAATGGCTATTGGCCATTGTAAACATTTTGTAAGTCGCCTCTAGATTGCTCAGGCTAGTATCACCTTCGGGTACAAGTATAGAGATGTGTTTCATAATGGAAAGCTACAAACTAACCTTGACGTAATCAACCCCTTATATTGTCGTATTTGCACCAAGTAATTGCCATATATTTTTTAGAATTTTGGTAGGAATATAAACCTATAAAAAGAAGAAACAAGAATTATGGCTCAATCTCCCCGTAAAGGATCTTAAAAAAACAAGGGTATTTTTCACTGAGTTAGGTTTTGAAGTCTTGCACGAAGGTCCGGAAGAAATGATAGGGTTTAGAATCGGCAGTGTTCCAGTGATGATGGTGACTGAGGAGCAGTTCGGGAAATATGCCATGCACATACCATCACGGACACCAGCAAGAGTGCCGAAGTACTCATTTCGGTAGGGGCTCCTCATAGGAAATATGTAGAAGATAGGGCCCTTAAAGTAGAAGCTGCTGGGGGAAAAGTGTTTTCTCCGCCAGCGGATATTCAAGGATGGATGTTCGGATGTGCCTTTACAGATTTAGATGGACACCGATGGAATCTGTTATATATGGATAAGTATAAAGGGTAGTATGAATTATTTATTAACTTCAATATCTTGTAGGTCCATTTTTAAAGCACACTGTAACTATGACTAAAATAACCGTTACTCCAGATTGTGGAAACGCACCGAAGAAGGTCTTTCTCAAAGACTTTAACATAGCATTTGCAACTGGCGATGCTGATTTTATCATCGATCATGTCAGCGATGATATATGTTGGGAAATATACGGTGACAAAACCATCCAGGGAAAGGAACAGTTTGCTAAAGAGATTAACCTCATGAAAAGCTATGTAGCAGACGAAGTAGTCATTCATACGATCATTACCCATGGCAAAGAAGCGTCGCTCAATGGGGAGATGAAGATGGGGGATAAAACCTACGTTTTTTGTGATGTGTACCGCTTTGCAAGTGCAGGAAGTTCTATTATCAAAGAAATGCATTCATACGTGATTGAAACCAATAACTAAGTCGTTTTTAAATTTTAAATAGATCATAAAATATTAGGGAATCATGGCAGCAGTAAGTACTTATCTCAACTTTTCAAGAAATACAGAAGAAGCATTCATTTTTTACAGGTCCGTTTTTGGAGGCGATTTCTTTGGAAATGGCCCCATGAGGTTTGGCGATATTCCCCCGCAAGAAGGTATGCCTTCCATTGCCGAAGAGGATAAAAACCTTATCATGCATATCGAATTAAAAATATTGGACTGCCACAATCTTATGGGGACCGATGCTCCTGAGTCGATGGGCTTCAGGTTGAACTTTGGTAACAATGCGTATATCAACCTCCAGCCCGATACGCGTGTGGAAACCAAGCAGCTATTCGATGCCCTGTCCGAAGGGGGAGAAGTAACCCAGGAGCTCCAAGATATGTTTTGGGGTGATTATTATGGAAGTTGTATCGACAGGTTTGGGGTGCAGTGGATGTTTAATTGTGGGGAGAAAAATGAGGCAGAGCAATAAAAAGCAAGTTTCACAAGAGGATACCAGCTATTCAATCATTGAAGTTTTCAAAACGAATGTGATGGATGGCAAGCAGGCCGAAAAAATAATCCGAAGGTTAAATGTGTTCTTCCCAAAGCACAAAATCAATTTCGATCTCGAAGATTGTGACAACATCCTTCGGGTAGAGTCGGTGAGGGGGGGCATAGAATCGCAGGAAATAATAAAGGCGGTAGAACACCTCAACTATACAATCGAAATTTTGGAATGAGTGAGGTTTTGGCCCGTCAGGCAGCGGGCTGAGTAAAGATGAGATTCGTAAATATAATTCTGAAATTATACTCTATAATGATGCGTAAACTTACCTCTTTTACTTTCCTATCCCTCAATGGCTATTACAAGGGAGAGAACGACGATACGAGCTGGCATCGCCATGGTGAAGAAGAAGGAAAATACTCCGAACAATCTCTTAGTGCGGACAACGCCCTTCTCTTTGGTAGAATCACCTATGAGATGATGTCCAATTTTTGGCCGACGCCAATGGCCGCAGAAATGTTTCCGGTAGTAGCGGCTGGCATGAATAACGCCGAGAAAATTGTATTCTCAAATACTTTAAAAATTCCGGATTGGAGTAACACCACCATTCTGAATGGTGATATTGTGGGCCGAATACGCAAGCTAAAATCAAGCGAAGGGCCTGACCTGACTATTTTAGGGAGTGGAAGTATTGTTTCACAGTTTTCTAATGCGGGATTGATTGATATTTATCAAATCATGATCGATCCCGTGGCATTGCCAAGTGGTACTCCTCTTTTTGAAGGAATAAAAAGTAAGCTCGATTTGAAACTCACGGATTCCAGGATATTCAAGAGTGGCGTGGTATTGCTCACTTATACTAAACCATAAAATATGAGAAATGTTATTGCGGCCATAAACATGACGCTTGACGGGATTTGCGACCATACAGCAGGCATGCCCGATGATGATTTACATCTACATTATGCCAGCCTAATAGGCCATGCTGGAGTAATTTTATATGGAAGGACGACCTACCAGCTCATGCAATATTGGCAAACACTGCTAAAAAATCCTTCAGGCCAGAAAGCTATGGACGATTTTGCTTTGGCAATGGACAAAATACCAAAAATTGTTTTTTCACGGACCTTAAAAAACACCGAATGGGAAAGTGCAGAATTGTCCAATCGCCCCCTTGAGGAAATGATTTCAGAACTCAAACAATCTCCCAATGGGGAAAATAAAGATATCCTGGTCGGCAGTCGGAGGTGAATTATTCAGTTACTAAACCTGAATTTGATAGATGAGTTTCAGGTTTGCATTTACCCAATGCTTGAAGGAAAAGGTCGGGCCTTGTTTGACAAAATCAAAGACCAGAAAATTTTCAGCCTTGTAAATACAAAAATCTTCATGTCAGGAGCAATTGTGCTTTATTACGAACCGAAGCGTCAATAGTCAAAGTGAAGTTTATCCAGGCATTCCATGATCATAATAGCCAATGGAAAAAAATAGCAGGGTACAGAAATCTGATGGACCAGGTGCCGCCTAGTATTACACTTGCCTAGGTTTGGGCCGGGTCGCTGGGTGTCAATTAAGCCGTCATTTTGTATTTGTATAGTTTCCCTACTGGTTCTAGGATTCAAGAGCATGATTAGTTTATGCCCACCCCCGCACTGGCGTAGCCGGTAACTACATGGATATGACTCATCCCATCCGCAGAGATATTAAAAACCAGCATTAACCTCGTTTGAGCGGTAATTGGTATATTAAGTCCGGAGGTAATACCATTGCTTATCGAGCCAATTGCTACTATTCCGGTAAGCGAAGGTGCTAGTGTAACTATAGCACCAGGGACCGGAGTAAAAAGGTCATTGAGAGTAGTGGATTGGTATAGTTGAGCGGATATGGTGACGGTAGAACCCACTAATGTTATAGCAACTGTATTACTAAAATAGGCACTTATGGATGTAATGGTGCCATCCCGAGGCATAGAAAAAGCCATATTAGGAATAAATGCAGCACTAATGTTGCCGCCAACGAGGGAGATCCCAGAGGTTGAACTGCCAAATCCAATTACTGAAGCATTATCAGTTAAGCCTCCTACAGTAGTATTCATTGTGATGGGTGTACCAGAAGCGTAAGGAATGATGGTGGAAGGAGGATTGTTGGAAGGAGGTGTTACGGGTTTCCAGCTTCCGTCAAAATAATACAAACCAGGCGTATTATCGGTTTGATAGATGATTAGGCCATTTGCCGGAGAATCGATTCCGTCCCTTGTGCTTTGGTCCATTCTTGGTATGAGCAGGCCTTTGTCTGCCGATTGTACCTCAAGCTGGGCACTGGCATGTGGTGTGGTAGTACCAATGCCTACTTGTGCCCATGTCTTGAAAGAAAGAACCACTGAAAATATAGCGAAGAGAACGGATAAGAACGTTAGACGTGGCAAGTTGGGTATATAAATCATGGTGCTTTTCATAATCAGGAGGGTGTTAACAGGTTAGGGTTTTACGATTTTATAGGAATGTATGGTGCCACTGGCATTTTGTAATTGGAGCAAGTATATTCCAGCAGGGAGGCTTTTGATGTCTATCGGCAGATGGTCGTAGGACCTCAGGAGCTCCTGTCCTTGAGTATTAAGAAGCCGCAGTGAGGCGATGTCTTGCCTGTATTTTGGATGGATAACGATCCGATCCCCCACCGGGTTTGGATATACTACCACCGTAAATTCTTCGTCATTCGTTACGTTAATGATTTTACTAAATGCAAATGTCCCGTCCAGGTCCACCATTTTGAGCCGGTAAAGATTGTTGCCCAACCATGGATTATTGTCGAAAAATGAATAGGCTTTCGGTTCGGAACTATTAGTAGTAGACGTTACTCGTCCTAATGCCATCCAAGTTTTGTTATTAAGGCGTTTTTGGATCTCGAAGAAATCGCTATTCGTTTCCTCGGTGGTTTTCCAGTTAAGTACGATTCGATTCTCCTCTTGCTTACCACCAAATTCAACCAAGGTTACCGGTAAAGCTCCTAAGGTAGCAGCAGTGATTTTGCTGATAGATACCTCGGGTGTGATACTGTTGTAAACATAATTGTCGTCACTGTTTACGGTACTACCCATACTCGTGATGGGTACGTCGTTGCTGATATAGGCCACTTGAAGGTTACTTTCGATGTTTCCATTCAGTTCTGATGGATCTAAATAGTATAGACCCAGTTCGCCCTCAAATAGAATGGGGGTGGCGAATTCATAAACTCTTGAAATACTGCTAGGGGAGCCCAGTATTTCAGTAGATGAAATGGTAAGGGCATTGTCGCTGATCGTCATATCGGCTGTGGGGGTGACGGTAAGGCCGTTAATCGCCGTGGAGGTGTTGCTGAGAATGGTCACGCCTTCGGTCCCAACGACAAACTGTGCTTGAATTGGTATGGTGGCCAATAATGCCAACATACCAGAGAGGAGGTAGTTTTTCATGCCATCATATGATTTTATGGGATTACTTTGAATAGCGAATCCATGTATCATTTGATTAAATCTACAATTTATTTTATTGAATATGAAGTTTATTGCATAGAATTAGCTCTATATCTTATTGTGTTTGAGTTAAATAGTTTAAAATCGGCTGAGGAGTGGGCGCTACAAAGAAAGAGTCTGTCCAAATTTTTATCAGTCCTTAAAGGCATACTGGGCTAATCGTGCTCCATCCATGTGCTGTTGAAACCGGGGGGGGGCGGTATATTTAAACCCATGCATCCCGCTGTGTTCACCTTGATAATTAGATTCAATAGATGTAATATTACAGCATTAATACCTATGGCAATTGCCAGACAAAGGATTCCTGTAAATAAACCAAAGGACCTATTCGCTCACCCGTCAGGCGGAAGAAGACTTTATTCATAATTGTATAGGTTTAAAAAAATGGTGAATTACAAGCAGAAAAGTACATTTCCTCTATGGAAAACGCTTTTGAATGAACGGCACAAAGCTAGAATGATCAATCGATCAGGAATATGAACTGGCTTTCCGAATGGGTGGCAGACTGTAAAGAGAAGATTTAATCTATTTTTCCTATCCCCTCTAAGGATATTGAACCATTATTGAGTAGAAAATGAGTAGATTCATCAGGAAGGTAAGCGTAGGGTTTGTGGCGGCAGTATTTATGGCGTTAGTTGTTTATGGTCAGGTAGATAACCCCTTAAATCGGCTAGTACCTCGGGAGGAAATGGAACGTATTTTTGATGAAATCAAAACGCCATACAAATATGGTGTTGTGCTACAACATCCAGATACTACCAAGATGGTGGATAGTCCTACCATCTTTCGCAAAAACGATGTTTGGTATATGACATATATTGTTTTCGATGGTCATGGATATGAGACTTGGTTGTCGGAAAGTGATGATTTGCTTCACTGGAAATCGAAAGGAAAAATATTGTCGTTTACAGATGGGACTTGGGATGCTAACCAGAAAGCCGGCTATGTTTCTCTCGTTAATACCGAGTGGGGAGGTGATTATTCCGCAGAAAATTATAAAGACAAATACTGGATGACCTATTTGGGTGGAAATACGGCCGGATACGAATCCGGCACTTTAAAGATAGGTTTGGCAAACGCTACGACTTTGACGGAGGCCGTAGAATGGAATACCACTCATGCGCCACTATTGTCGCCCGAAGATGAGGATGTTCGTTGGTTTGAGAATAAAACCATTTATAAAAGTCTGGTCATTCATGATAAGCTCCAACATACTGGGCATCCCTTTGTGATGTATTATAATGCAAAAGGCGACACGGCTAAGTATGAAAGTATTGCCATGGCCGTATCCGACGATATGCTCACCTGGAAGAGGTATGGAGAACATCCTATAATCACGAAGGGGAAAGGTATTTGTGGCGATGCGCAGATTGCGAAAATCGGTGATATTTATGTGATGTTCTATTTTGGGGCATTCTGGAAACCCGGCGCTTTCGAGCGCTTTGCCTGCTCGTATGACTTAATCAATTGGACAGACTGGGACGGAGCGGACTTGATCGCTCCGTCCGAGGCTTATGACAAAACCTATGCCCATAAGCCTTGGGTAATCCAGTGGAATGGTGTCGTTTATCACTTTTACAACGCCGTGGGTGAAAGCGGTAGGGTGATTGCCTTAGCGACGTCCAAAGATTTATCAAATTGATCGCTCTCATCCGTTCGGCCACCAAGCCTGAGCGTTAGGTGTTTCCGTAGTCCTATACGGGATATTATAGAATGATTTTTGGTCTCGTATACGGCGGTTCGTTGGGGTTTTCTGGGCTACAAGTTCGACTAGAAATAATCGAGCCTTCGCTATATAAATAGCAACTGCGATTCGCTGTTGCCCACTTTATCAGCTATTTTGTTTAAAGACAGGTCGGTTTATGTTATATTTATTGTTTAATATTTACTTCAGGGATTTGGACCAATAGGTCATAACAAGTCCGATACTAAATCGTAAAACGGTAGGCCCTCTGTCCCTTGCCAGGTTACAGATTGAAAAAATAAATACTCAAAACATGAAAGCGGCAATACGTAGAAGTTATGGTTCCCCAGATGCAATTAGAATTGAGGATATAGAAAAACCCATCCCCAATGAAAATCAACTCTTAATAAAGGTTCATGCATGTACCGTCAATCGGACAGATTGCGCCATACTTAGTGCAAAACCCTTTATTATGCGCTTTCTTTTGGGATTGTTGCGACCCAGGAAAATAATATTGGGGACCGACTTTGCCGGTGAAGTAGTTTCAGTAGGTGCGAATGTCAGGTCTTTTAGCATGGGGGATGGGGTTTATGGTTTTAATGACTCGGGCCTTGGGTCACAGGCTGAATATACTTTGACAACGATCGATAATTTATTCCCCATTCCCGAAGAGGTAGGTTATCATCAAGCCGCAGCAAGTCTGGAAGGAGCTCATTATGCCTACACTTTTATTCATAAAGTAAATATCCAATCTGGTCAGAAAGTACTGATCAATGGGGCAACTGGCGGGATTGGCTCGGCGCTCCTGCAATTTGTAAGACAATTTGATGTTGAAATTACCGCCACCTGTAATACCAAAAATATCGAGCTGGTGCGATCGTTGGGAGCCGATAAAATATGCGATTATACCCAAGAAGACTTTACGAAAGGGGGGGATACCTACGACTTTATATTCGATACTGTGGGTAAAAGTACCTTTGGAAAGTGCAAATCACTATTAAAAGAAAATGGAATTTATATATCCTCAGAGCTAGGGCCTTACTCTCAAAATGTTTTTTATCCACTTTTGACATCCTTCTCCGGTAAAAAGGTGATTTTCCCGATTCCTTATCCTGTGCGGGAAACGATTCCTTATATCAGAAATCTTTTGAAGTCTGGAAAGTTCAAGCCAGTAATAGATCGAAGCTATGTACTTGAGGATATAGGCCAGGCTTACGAATATGTGCGGCAAGGGCTGAAAACAGGGAATGTTTTAATCGATGTGGTGCCCAACAAGCAATAAGGGCCAAACATTGAATTGTAATCGGGTAATAATTGAAACAAACTTGCTTTGGTTTCTTTTAAACGGTTGGACCAATCAAGCCCTTACAAAAATTGATCAAACAAATGAATTTTTTGAATAGAATAAGAATAACACTCCTATTAATAATACCTGGTTTATGCTCGATGGTGGCCTATTCACAGCCTATTAATTTGGAAAAAAATACGCAAACGCTTTTGAATCGGCTGGAACCTAGTGCTGTGAAGTCTATAGTTACAAATCAAAATACGTCCAAGGCGGAGCAACTCCTCGAATATTACAAAAATAGAAAGCATATCAAGCATCCTATCAATAGTGGATCGGACCGGGGGATGATTGCTGAAAAGGAATTGAAATATGCAAATGATGCACTCGCGCATATATTTGTGGGACAGCCTAGTTATCCACCTCATTTTTGCGGAGATGATATCAACTGGAATTCTCGACCCGTCCCCGATAATGAATGGGTGTGGCAACTCAATCGCATGTATTTCTGGGATGCGATGGGAAAGGTATATGCCAAAACTGGGGATGAGCGCTATGCCAAAGAATGGTGTAGTCAGTTGGTAGACTGGACCGACAAGAATCCACGCGACAAAGCCCATGACTATGCTTGGAGGTCTATTGAGGCAGGAATAAGAGGGTATAAATGGACCGGCCTTTACTACCAATTTCTCAAATCGGAACATTTTACATCGGAGGTGCTGGTTTCTTTGATGAACAGTTGCTATGACCATGCCGAATTTTTAATGACCAAATATACTTCAGGCAGTAATTGGAGTCTTATGGAGGCCGAGGGCCTTGCTTTTATTGCCATTACCTTTCCAGAATTTAAAAATTCAGAAAAGTGGAAAACGGAGGCCATACGCCGACTTAATATTGAAATAGACCACCAGGTATATGCCGATGGGCATCAGCGCGAATTGGCCATGGGGTATCATTTGGGTTGTATTCACTGGTTTTACAGAACTTATGAGCTAGCCCAAATGAATGGATTAGGAGACGCTTTCCCGGATTCATTTCATAAAAAGATAGAGAAAATGTGTGAGGTCCCTATGAAAATAGGTTTGCCCGATGGTACGCATGCACAGTTTGGCGATGATTGGGCTGGAGTTCCTGGGCAGCATGCCAATTTGTTCAAGAAATGGTCGGAACTATTTAATAGGGAAGATTTTCTTTTTATGGCCACCAACGGCGAACAAGGTCATAGGCCCGATCAAACCGCCTATGCATTAAATAATAGTGGAATCTACTCCCTACGGAGTGACTGGGGTAAAGATGCTATCGGTATGGTTTTAAAATGTGGCCCAAATGGGGGAGGGCACTGTCAGCCTGATAATGGAACCTTTACCCTGGCTGCAGGAGGGCGAACTTTGATGCCCGATGCGGGAAGTTATATTTACCATGGCGACCCAGAAGGCCGGAAATGGTTCCGTCAAACGAAGGTGCATCAGACCCTAACGCTGAATGGAAAAAATACAAAATATGCCCCTAAGCTACTTAACTGGAAACCCGGAGCCCATCTGGATGTTTTGGTAGTTGAAAATGCCGGGTATCCCGATCTTACCCACCGCCGTTCCGTATTCTTTGTAGATAAAAGGTATTTCGATATTGTAGACGAAGCCATTGGAGCGGGTATTGGTGATGTGGATATTCATTTTCAATTGGCCCCAGGCAAGGCCGTAGTCAACGGCGATCAGGGTTCTTTTCGGTCCGATTATAAAGAAGGATGGAATATTTTTGTGGCTTCTAATCAGCAGAAAGGACTTGAACTCCATGAAGAAGAGGGGAGGGTGTCTTTTGGAATACACCAAAGCGGAAACGAGACCCGCCTTTCGTTACCGATTAAAAAAATCAAGCGAGGAGTCCGTCCTGCGGTTTGTGACCTTGGTTGCTCCCTACGAAAAGGATATTCCACAGATAAAAGTGGAACTCCTGAATCGACCGGGGCAAGACTTCAATCATCTTCAAATTTTGGTTCAAGAAAAGGGTGTGAAAAGGATTTTGAAAAGTGAGTTTAAGGACTAAAAAGGGAGTGCTTACGGTGTAATGTCTGTTTCAAAGGACGGCAGTAGCCTAGCATCCTCTAAGGCAGCTGTTCGGTGGCCCTCAATTTTAATGTAATCCTTGCTTTGGGCAAATTCAATGAATTTAGCTACCGAATGGTGTTTGACTAACAGCATAGCATCCCATTGCTCGGTCTGGGGGCCAATTAGAAAGTCTTTACACTTTCCGTAATAGAGAATTTTACTTCCTGCCTTTTCAAAAAGAGGTATGGTATGTTGCAAATACAACTGGTATGCATCTTCTCCACTGATCTCCTTGGCTGGTTGTAGTGTTTCGAAGTCGGCATAGTTGGCCACTGACCTATATTTGAGTAGGTTTAGCATGACTATTTCTCCTTTGCCGTTAAAGTTTTGATAAAAACTCATTCCTGCTTCAACAGTTGCATGGGTATAGTGACTCATTTTTTTCTGAGGTTAAGTAGCCGATCGTTTTTATCTAATCCGCGCTTGTTGGTGTTTGTATGACTCTGTACAGTAGGTGTTTATATAATTTGCGCCTTGGCCAAATTTAACAGAATCATCACTTTTTTCAAATGATTCTGGTTTATTTTGCGATGGATTCAATGTTCTAGGTGGCATACAACATTGAATTCTTGTAGCCAGAGGCCTCTAGTGTGCTGATTTGAGGTAGAGCCTGACCGAAATATGGTCACGCTATACGAGGAGGAGGCCTTTAAAAAGGATGTCAGAAAAGTAGATTATAATATTTAAGACACAGGACATTTTGCATAAGACATCGGAATAACTAGGGGATTTATGAAAAATAGGTAGGGTGGATCATTTAATATACCCTTAATAACTGGGCTAAGTAGGCAGAAAGTGTATTTTACTTTAAAGGATAGTTATTGGTGGGGTACGTCTATCTTGCTCTCTATAACTCAGAGCGTAAATAAATGGCCTCGGTCTGTTTGCGTATTTTGTAGTTAATGGGTATGGAAGTGTCAATATAAAAATCCTGATTATGATTGGTTTTGAATTAACAGTAAGAGGTGAAAAGGTTACGGGTGCCCTAAGGGATGGTGTATTTTCTATTATTTTGACCAAGATGGCCAATAAGGATTTGGACACTATAGAACTAGATTTTACGGGATTGAATACGGCTGATACGGAAAATTATGAAACGCTTGCGTGGTATCAGTCGAGCCTAGCGATTGGAGATGAGATCATAATAAAGGTCAAGGAAATTCAGGACGTTTCGCCTCCCATAAAAGTAGGGAAACATAATCTTGAAAACAGGAATGCCCAGCGGGTTGAAGAATATTATCGCCTAAAGAGGGAGTTGGAGGAAAAGGGGTTAATTTGAAGACCTTATATTTCCAGCCGGAGCAAGCGCTTTAAACCGGCGGGTCGGATTTCTGCACCCTCTGATATTCCAAGTAGGAAAATGTGATCGGGATAATGGAAATCACGGCTGTTACTACCAATAGGACTATGATGCTACGGGCGTGGCTTAAGAATAGGCCCTACTTAAATCTTAAAATCCATTGTAAAAGATCATCTATAACCGTCGTATTGAGAGAATAAATCACAAACTTCCCTTTTTTTCGCTCTGAACCAGCTCAGCCTTTTTAAGAATGTACAGATGTTGCGAGATACTGGGCTTTGAAATATTGAAAAGCTGGGCAATATCACCTGCCGACATATCCCCAGCTTTTAGGTGAACTAGTATCTCTAGCCGGGTTTTGTCATTCAATGCCTTAAAAATCTCGTTCATATTTAGATATTTAGACAAATATCTAAATATATTGGAAATACCCAAGACGGACCTACTTGTAATTGGAATATCAGTCGTTGATACCGTCGAATAGCTCAGTTAGATTAGTCGTTTATACGGGCCAGATTACCGATCACAAATGGCGCAATCGGGCTCGCCTATTAGTTTTCCATCCTTATTCATTTCGAATTTACAGCAAACCGTAAACTGATCGATTAAAATGGCTTTGGCTCTGCGAATCCGAGCTTTGAGATTGGCGAGGCTAATGTCGATGATTTGAGCGGCTTCAGCCTGGGACTTTCCTTCCTGATATACCAATTGCATAGGGGCTTGGTAAAGTTCAGGAAGTTGATTGATAAATCGATCCAAACAGCATATTGGTACGACATCGTCGTTCGATGGAGTAGGGACGTTGTCGGTTATAATATCTGGTTGTCTGGTCTTGAAATGATCGTACACTTCATTCCTGACGATTTGGAATATCCAACTTTTGAGTTTCTCAGGGTCTTTTAGTTGCCCTATTTTTTGATGTATTTTTATAAAAGATGTCTGCAGTATATCTTGGGCTGTATCTGGGTGTTTAACCTTTTGTAGGACAAAAGAATAGAGCTCCGAGTGATATTGTTGCCAAATATGTGCCGTATTCATAAGTTGTAAGTAATAAAAGGTTGACTTTTTGGATGGAGTCAACCTTTGGTGGTATTAGCAACAGTCGCACTGATCGCAATTGCAGCTTTCACAAGGACATTCGTTGGTCGCGCAATTCACACAATCGCACTGGTCACATTGACATTCTTCACATTGACAAGTATTCATAGTTTCGTTGTTTTTGGTTCATATTATAGACTGAGATCTGACAAAAAGGATACTCTATATGAATAAAAAATTGGCATCGTTACAAATTGCTACAGCCTTGGTATATGATCCAGACAATTTTCATGCCACAGTTTTAATTGGTTTTCTTGGTCAATATTCCCTCCTGAAAGAATGACCAATACCCGTTTTTTAGTTTTCTGTCCCTTTAACCATCTACAAACGCCATCCATGGACATGGCACTGGTGGGCTCAATATGAAGTTTTAAAAGATGAGTCAACCATTGTGTCCAATAGATAATTTTGGATTCTTCTACCTCATATAGCTCGTCGAGTAGTTTTAAATATTCGACGGTGATATCCCCTACGGCCATGGTCATGGCACCGTCGGCTAGGGTATCGGGTACGGCTGCAAGTTTTTGAATCACATTCATTCGTAAAGATTGGGCGGCATCATTGGCATTTAAGGGTTCGACCCCTAGCACCTTAGTGCCTGGAGAAAGTGCATGGGTGGCGACTAGCGTGCCAGACAATAGGCCTCCACCCCCACAGGGGGCAGCTACGGCGTCTAGACGATCCACCCGTCTCAGTGCTTCATAAATGGCCGTTCCTTGTCCTGCTATTACCTGATGATGGTTGAATGGAGGAATCCAATAGACCCCCATTTCTTCGGAAGCCTTCTTTACGCTTGCATCGGTCTTATTGCGATCCGCTCCCAATTCAATTTGCGCCCCATAAGAGGCAGTGGCTTGAATCTTGATTTTTGAGGAGTAGGCAGGCATATAGATTGTGGCGGGGATATCAAACTGAGCCGCGGCCCAGGCTACTGCCTGGGCGTGGTTGCCCGAACTGTTGGCGATGACCCTTATAGGTTTTACACCATTTTCAGCTAGCCATGAAATGACGTTACAGGCCCCCCTCGCTTTAAAAGCACCAATTTTTTGCATACACTCGGCCTTGAAAAAGATTTCATGACCCAGCCAGGTATTCAATAATGTAGAGGATAGTATGGGTGTTTCTGTGACGTATCGTTCTATCCGACTATGGGCCTTCTCGATGTCTTGAATTTTAAGCATAGGTGTTTTGTGATTTCTTTATGATGGTATAGGTCTCCTTAAAATATTGGCGCTATCCAATTTACTGCCGAATGAGCTAATTTTATATATGCCTGTTGTCTGAAACGAATGATTGGGGATTATGTTTCTTTATCCAAGGTTGATTTCCATCAAAATGTTTTATGATAACATTTATGGGTATGTAGCTGGTGAAATACTAAGAATATGGACGTTGGTCTTATCCGAATAGTAGCTCCTAGCTTTTAAATGCGATTTATGGCATTGTCGTTTTCGAACTAGAATCTTATATCCCTCGACGTAAAAGGTCGTAGCCATCGCTTTTTTCTCTAACTTGGCCGCCGTAACTAGCTAAAAGAATAAACCTTAAAATGCGCTTTAGAAATATTATATTCGGACTGGTTTTAATGATAAGTTTGGCCGTCCTGTCCGCTTGTCAATCGGGAAAAAATTTAAATCATACCACTTCCACGGTCAATTCTAAGGCCTCCCTCAAGAAGCCCTATCTTATACTGATCTCTTTAGATGGTTTTCGGTGGGATTATGTGAACCAGTATAAGCCACCATTCTTAAGTAGCTTTATCCAGAATGGCGTACAAGCCGAATCTTTAATTCCCGCATTCCCTTCCAAGACTTTCCCCAACCATTATACCATTGCTACCGGGCTCTACCCGGAGGGGCACGGGATTATTGGGAACACCTTTTTTAATTACAAAAAGGATGTCACTTATAAAATCGGGAATCGGGATATGGTTGAGGATGGAAGTTTTTATGGAGGCACGCCCATTTGGGTCCAGGCCGATAAAGCGCAAATGGTGACGGCCAGTTATTTTTTTGTGGGCTCCGAAGCCAATATTCAAGGTGTGAAGCCGACCTATTATTACAAATATGACGGTAATGTAAAAAATGAAGACCGAGTGGCCCAGGCTTTGAAATGGTTGACGTTACCCGCCAAAACACGACCCCATCTGATCACCCTGTACTTCTCCGACATGGACGACTTTGGCCACCGCTATGGGCCCGACAATCAGGAGAAGATTAAAACTGCCTTATTCCAATTAGATAAAAACCTTGGAGAGCTCTTTAAAGGGGTAGCGGCTTCGGGCCTTCCCGTCAATGTAATGGTGGTATCGGACCATGGAATGACGCCCGTCGAAACGACTCACCTGATCCCTACGGAGTCGATAAAGAACGACAGCCTGTATACGGTTATGGACAATGGGGCGATCATGAACATTCACCCCCAGGAGGGCGTTTCTATTGATGGGGTATTGTCGTATTTACAACAAAAGGAAAGTCATTTTAAGGTATATAAAACGGAAGACACCCCCGGCTTCGAATATACTCCCAAAAGCAAAGACTGGGGAGCGCTACAAATCATACCCGATAAGGGGTATTATTTCAGTTCCCGACAAGGAATAGACAGTAAAGTACGAAACGGCATTGAGGTCTTTGGGGTGCATGGCTATGACCCCACCTTTAAGGATATGCAGGGGATATTTTATGCGCAGGGCCCAGCCTTTAAAAAAGGCTATACCACTGGTTCTGTAAAAAATATTCACCTCTATCCCCTTATGTGTAAAATACTGGGATTGCCTATTCCAGCAGCAATTGATGGCCAACTTAATGAGCTAGAAGGAGTACTTGCACCAGCCGGCGGGGGGCGATAGTGAAGCCTATTCGAATGGATTGCTGGGGATACCAGTTAAAAAAGCAGAAAACGCACGCCTATTGACTGGCGTGCGTTTTCTGTTTATCGGGTGAAGACCGAAATTTAATAACCTGGGTTTTGCTGAATCTTTTCCTTATTGATATCAATCTGGCTTTGGGGGATCGGGAACACCAAATGGTTTTGAGTCAGGGTAGTGACTAAGTTGATCTGGTCCTTTTTTCCGTTAAGGACCGGTATGGCCCGGTCGGTACGAACCAGGTCATACCACCGGTGTCCTTCAAACGCAAGTTCTACGCGTCGCTCCTGTTCAATAGCCAATCGGAAGGCCTCCTGGCTAGGCGTATCAGCAGCGCTTCGGCCTTGGAGCCCTGCTCTAGTTCTGACCTGGTTTAGATAATCGAAGGCGGGTCCGTTGGCTTGATATGCGAGTTCATTTAAGGCTTCTGCATACATCAGCAGGACGTCGGCATAGCGGATCACCGGGATATTATTGCCGTTGTCTCCAGAAGTAGCGGGAACATCAAAATATTTCTTTACATACCGATCCGGAATCACTTGTCCGCTGGCGTTGGTATAGGAAGTAGCCAAGGAGATATCTTTACGTAAATCGCCCTCTTCATAGGCATTAATAAGGTCGAGGGTAGGTTGGTTGTTGCCACCTCCCCCAAAATTAATCACGGCATTTCCCGAGTTTTGAGGGGCAAAGGTATTGGGCCAGGGGTTTCCTTCTCCACTTCCTCCCGATTTGAATTGAATATCAAAGACACTTTCCTTATGGTTTTTATTGCTTACCGTAAACACATCGGCGTAGTTAGGCAGTATTTCATATACGCCTGAGTCAATGACTTCTTTGAGCTTTGTGTTTGCCTGAGCATAATTTTTAAGGGTCAGGTATACCTTGCCCAATAAGGCCTTAGCGGCTCCTTTGGTGGCCCGTCCAATATCATTGCCGCTATAGCTAAGCGGTAAGGCGGCTTCGGCATCGGTAAGGTCCTGTTGTATCTGAGTATAGATCTCGGATGCTGGGCTGCGGCTGTAGTCATACCCTTCGTCGGCATTGGTAATGGACTTGGTCACTAAGGGTACGTCTCCAAAGCTGCGCACTAGGTTAAAATAGACGAAAGCCCTTAAGAACTTAACTTCTCCTATGTAGCGGCTTTTGAGGGCTGCGTCCATAGAGATAGCCTCTATTTTGTCCAAAATGGTGTTGAACCGAGCAATGGCCGTGTAGCTATCATTCCATCGAGCCAGAATGTAAGGATTGGTAGTTCGGATGTAAAAGCGGTCGAACTCATCCTGATCGGTTACCGAGCCGGAGGCCACAGGGATGGTATTGTCGGAGGTGATTTCCCCGAAAATGTAGTTATTGGTAGAAACGCCGCTGGCCTGCAAGCCCGCATAGGCCCCGTTGACGGCAATTTTAATGTCGTCGGCCGATTGGTAAAAATTATCGGTGGTGGCCGATGAAATAGGTTTAAGGTCTAGAAAATCTTGGCTGCATGCACTAAGGGTTAGCACTACCAAAAGGGACCAAAAATTTGATTTTATATTTTCCATAATTTCCTTGATTAATTCTCTTATTAAATACCTTACAAGCTTAAATTTAGTCCTATGGTGAAGGTCTTGGCCAAGGGGAACACTCCGTAGTCGACACCCCCAGTAAGTGGGCCTTCATAATTACTTACCTCTGGATTGTAGTTAAGGTATTTGGTGAAAGTGAACAAGTTCTGAGCGGATCCATAAATGCGTACCCTGGAAACTTTAATTTTGGATAGTACCGATTCGGGGAGTGAATAGCCTAGACTTATATTCTGTATGCGAAGATAGGAGGCGTCCTCAATCCAACGGGTCGAAACTGCATTATTATTCCCGGTGGTACGTGCATTGGCACGAGGAGTGATGCCATCGCCTGGGTCCTGTGGGGACCTCCATCGGTCAAGAACCGTGGTGATCTGGTTGGCGCTGCCTTCGAGGTTTTCAAAGAAGCGACGGCTCAGGTTCAACACCTCGTTGCCTTGAGAACCTTGAATGGAAATTCCTAAGTCCCAGCCTCGATAGGCTAAGGTGTTGGATATCCCATATATAAAGTCGGGTTGATTGTTGCCAATAATGGTCCTATCGTTGGCATCAATTTTACCATCGTTGTTGATATCGGCATATTTTACATCTCCTGGGCGCGAAGTGGCGTCATGAGGGTTGGCGTCCAAGTCGGCCTGATCTACAAATACGCCCAGTTGCTTATAGCCATAGAAGCTTCCAATAGGGGAGCCCACCCGGGTGATATTGGTCTGGCCAATTCCGCTACCGCTGACGATATCGTCGCCGTTAGGTCCTAAGGCCAATACTTTATTTCTATTGAGGGATAGGTTGATCCCAGTACTCCAGGTGAATTCCTGAACCAGGTTACGGGTATTTAAAGAAAACTCCCATCCTTTATTTTCCATTTTACCGATATTCTTCACTACCGATCCAAAACCAGTGAGGGTAGGTACGTTAACCGAGAGGAGCAAATCTTTGGTGGTACGTTTATAGTAATCTACTATGACCTGAATGCGGTTGTTAAATAGACCCATGTCGATTCCGACGTCCAATTGCTGGCTCCTTTCCCAGCCGAGCTTATTATTGGCCAATGAACCAGGTGCTAGCCCCGAGACGAGCGTGTTGCCAAAACTGTAGTTGTCGTATACCAGACTGGCCACATAAGGATAATAATTGTTGAAGGCATTATTGCCGGCTAAGCCGTAGCTCATGCGCAATTTCGTTTCCGAAATCGCCGAAATGCCCTTCATAAATGATTCCTCGCTTATCCTCCAGCCTATAGAGGCTGCCGGGAAAGTACCCCAGCGATTTTCGGTTCCGAAAATAGAGGATCCGTCCCGACGGACCGAAAAGTTTAACAGGTATTTGCCATTATAATTGTAATTGATTCTGGCAAAATAAGACGCCGACGCATTGGCTGTTTTAAAAGAGGAGCCAGTCGTGGTAGAACCATTAGCACTGGCGTTCAAGGTCTCGACAACATCGTTGGGGTACGAGCTACCTCCAGTAAGGCTCTCCTCATATTGTAACCTGGTAGACTCCATCCCGACCAGAACATCCACTTCGTGTACATCGTTGAAGGTCTTATTGAAATTAACCGTTTGGTTGAACAACCAGCTTAAAGTCTGGTATGAGTTGGCGTATCCGGTGGCTACCGTCGGGGGCAATTGCTGGTTCAAAGGCATCTTCGACGTCCGATAAGAATTAACACGGTTACCCTTTAAGTTCACATTGGCCGTGGCCCTATAGGTGAAATGCTTTAAGAAATCGTATTGAGCATAGGTGTTACCTAAAAAATTGATAGATGTGTTTTGACGGTTCAGTTCAGTAATATTCGCTACTGGATTGGTGATGCCCGGATAGTTATATGGGGCTGCAAACCCGGCCATGGAGGTATAGCCACCCGCTTCGTCGTAAATAGGGATCATCGGCAATACCGATAGGGCGGCGTTGATAATCCCATTGCTAGCCCAATGGCCTGCGTCGCTCACTTCTTGCTCTACTTTGAAGGTTGGATTCAAGTTCATGCCGATCTTTAGTTTGGGCAAAAGATTTAGTTCGGCATTGGCCCTAAAGGTGTAGCGTTTTAAGTCGGAACGTTTGATAATCCCCTCTTGGTTGAGGAAGCCTCCGCTGATCAGGTATTTTCCCTTGTCGGAGCCACCTGAGGCCGTCAGTTGAATATTAGACATTTTAGCTTTTTGGAAAATCAAATCTTGATAATCGTAGTTGGGTAAGTTAGCTACCTTGGTAGGGTCATCAAAGTCCAACCAGTCGAAAACTTCGCCTCTAGGATATCTGTATCGGAGGTAGTCGGTGGGCCTTACGCTGTTTGGGTCCGTCACGTTCGCACCCACTATATTGTCGAGGTAGGCGTTGTTGGAGGCTTCTTTGCCAAACTCGGCAAACTGTTGGGAGTCCAGTAGGTCTAGTTTTTTGGCTACTTCCTGTACCCCCGTATACATATCGAGGCTCAGTTGGTTCTTGCCATTTTTACCCTTTTTGGTGGTGATCAGGATCACCCCATTCGAGCCTTTCGAGCCATATATAGCGGTAGAGGAGGCATCCTTAAGGACGTCCATACTTTCTATGTCGTTGGGGTTGAGGGTTCCAAATATAGTAGGGTCAACGATGTTCCCGTCCACCACGATTAATGGGGAGTTTCCTGCACTAATAGAGCCAAATCCCCTTACCTTGATGGCTGGACTACTTCCTGGTGTACCGTTATTTTGTTGAACAACTACCCCTGCAATCTTTCCTTGTAAGGCGGTTGCCACGTTAGAAACCGGCATATCCTTAATTTCTTCCATGGGTACAGAGGCAATAGCCGCCGTTACGCTTGCTCTTTTTTGAGTACCATAACCCACCACTACTACTTCTGAAAGTGACTTGCTATCCTCAGTCATCACCACATTAAGAACCGATAACGCTCCCACAATCTTTTCTACACTGGTATAGCCTAGGTAGCTAAAGACCAAGGTGGCTCCCTCTTGGGGTACGACTATTCGATAGCTCCCATCGGCCTGGGTGGTGGTTCCGGTGCTGGAGTTTTTAATGAGGATGCTCACCCCCGGTAGTTCTTGTCCTTGCGCATCGGTAACTTTTCCAGTAATGGTGATATCGGCATTTTGGGCTTCATTGATAAGCTCCGAACGGGCCTGGATCGGTTTGTACCGAATCGTCTTTTTGTTTTCAGTTTTGGTTAGGATGATTTGCTTTCCGACCACTTCATAGTTCAAATGAAGAGATTCGGAAAGTTTGTCCAAAACTTGAGAGAGGGGCTCCCGGTCGGCGGTAATGGTAATTCTGGTGTCAGCTGGTATTAAATCGGCCTTATAGGCAAATTTTACACTGGTTTGTTTTTCTATTTTGCCCAATACAAATTCAATTTTGCTATTAATGAAGTTGAATTTGACGGTTTGAGAAAGTAGTTCTTGGCCCATGGCACTATTTGCCGAAGAAAGATTCGGAAAAGTTAAGATAGCCAAAAATTGGAGGAGCGATAGGGTCAGTATCGGCATCCTTTTTTTGTAGGAATTGAAATGTTTTTTCATATATGTAATTGGAGATGGTTGGTATTCGATGGGTTTAGATTTTTTGGTGAAGATGCTGGCGCCCTGGTCCCTTAGCAGCCCGGGCTATAAATAATAATTTTGGCGTCGATCATTTCAAAACGTGCGTTAAGTACTTTACAGACGATGTTCAATTTTTGATAAAGGTCTTCTTGAGATATATCCAAATTGAGTTTGCAACGGCTCATCAGCTCTTCATCGTACAGGATGTCTATACCATAAGCTTGCTCAATACTTTTGAAGATGTTGACGGCCGATTCATTATTGAAGTAGAAAGAGGGAGGAGCCACCTTATCGAGGACCTCCGGGTGGTCTACCACCGATTTAGCAAAGGTGGTAGTCTTAGTTTCAAATACAGCTTGCTGATTAGGGGTGAGCACGATCCCATTTTCTGCGGCCTTCGATTCCTCTCTTTTGGAATACAGAGAAACTTTTCCAGAATTGACAGAGACAGTAACTTTAGTATCCCCTTTGGGAGCCTTTACAATGAAACTCGTTCCTAAAACTTTGGTTACCAGCCCCTGAGCATACACTAAGAAGGGTCTTGAAGGATCCTTATGGATGTCAAAACGGGCCATACCTTCTAGCGTTACTTGCCGGAGAGGCGCTTCAGCAAAGTTTTTAGGATATTTTAAGGTGCTATTTTGATGAAGGTAAACCTGGCTACCATCGGCCAATTTTATGTCTATGCCTGGTTTGTTTTTATTTACAATTTGTACCCATTCCAGTTTCGAATCATTCGACAGCATAAGGGGGGGGATCCAATGGTGTGTATACAGCATCCATAGCAAGCCGACAGCCAAGGTGATTCCAATAGAAGCGGCAGCAGTTTGGGGATTGAACCATAGTGGAATCCTAAAACTACGTTTGTTTTCTTGAAGCGTAGCGTCAATTCTTTGCCATACTGCATCGGAGCTTTCCTGTGGTATTTCTTTTTCGTTGAGGTGGTAGAGCTCGGTGACTAATGTTCTGCTGGTTTCAATCGTATGGTACTTTTCAGGGAATTCGGAAAGGAAATGTCGCCAAAAGGCTTCATTTTCTTCATCGGGGAAAATGACCCAGTTTTTAAAGTAGTCATCAGCCAGAAAGTCCTCCACGTCATATTCGTAATAGTTCATAAGGTTGGCTTTTCAGTATATAGGTTAATATTTGAGGGGGAAGTGTAGAAAGCTGTAAATCAGAAATTAGCGAGGAGAAAAATCGAGAGAATTCTTACAGCCTCCTTTAAGGCTTTAATCCCTGAATAGATAAACTTGCAGGCTGATTGATAATTAACGCCCATTATTTCGGCAATTTCTTCGTTCTTAAAATGGTGGTAAAACCGTAGGTTTAAGGCCTGCTGCTGGCGCGGACTTAATTGTTGAAAGTTTTTCTTCAATTGATATTCCAGATGGTTCTGAGTTTCGGTATCAATCAGATACGTTTCAATCACGAATTCGTCGGCATTGGCCGTCTCCGTCGACAGGTCTTTCATTTGATAGAAATGATCCCTGGTTTTTGCGTTAGATATCTTGTTTCTTAAGGCCTTGAAAAGATAGAATTTGATGGAATTGGTATCGCTGAGATTCTTTCGACTCGTCCATAAATCTATAAACAGATCGTGAAGGCTATCTTCTGTTAGTTGTATATCGTTCGTGATTTTTAGCCCATACGACAGCAAATCCTTGGAATAGCGCTCATAGATTTTGTTGAAAGCGTGATAATCACCCTTTCTAAAAGCATTCCATAATGCTATATCCAGCATGTTTGAATTATCAGTCAGCATGGTTAACACCTATCATTAAAATCGTGGGTTGTAAATATAAAAATGATATTTAGTAAAGTTTTTATTGCTTTATATTAACTATATCCCAAGAATGAGGCTTTTTAATCCATTTTTTTCTGAATAATTTTAAATATTCTTTTCTTTTTTTGTTAATTTATTTACAGTCAATGGGTTACCTATAGTGGAGTAAAGGTACTATTAAGAGACCAATAGATACCGACCTGAAAAGTTGCGGATTCGTAGAATTACAGAAATAGGAGCATTTACTTTAGAACCGTACGAAGGGTCCTATACCGAGCTTATGAATGGGTTTATATGGCTGTGCCACGGGACACTCCGCGACTTAGGCCTAGGCATGGCGACCGAGCGATCGTAATAAGGAGCCCATGGAAAATATGGTAGGAGTGAGGCCCCCCCATCCTCCAGAACATGAACCAAGTTTTAGCCATCAGTGATTTATTGGAGCGGATTGTCCAGTTTAATCAGGTTCTTTATCGATCCACAAGTATTTTTTGATGACTTATTACGCCACTTTTTTGTTGGATAGTGAGCATGTAAAGGCCGACAGGCAAGGTGTGAACCGGTATCGTATTGGCTATGTTTCTACCTGACTTGTAAACAAGGGCGCCTCTGAGGTTGTATAGCTCGATCGACTCGATTTTGGTAGACGGTTGGGACTTTATGGTTAGAAAATCTGCTACTGGATTCGGGAAGATTTCCAGTATAGCTGGTCCACTCATTCCTACAAATACGATTCGGCTATAGGAAAATGTCTGCGCATGGCTGTCTGCGCCGCGGTCGATCATTTTCAGTCGGTAAAAATTATCGCCCATGTCGGGGGTAGGGTCTGTGAAAGTGTACAAACGGATTTCGGAGCTTTCGCTAGCCGCTTTTTTCGTTCCGATCGTCCTCCATTGCTTGCCGTCGATACTGTGTTCTATATCAAATCTTTCGCTGTTGGTTTCCGAGCTGGTTCTCCATTTTAATATTACCGAATTCTCCTGCTCGGTAGCTGAAAAGTCTATAAGTGTTACCGGAAGTGCGCAATTTCGAAAAACGGATAAAGAACTAGAACAGCCATTTTTGGTGGCCGTAATTGTAGCGGTTTGGTTAGAAGGAATATCAATTACACTATTGCCTGAAACCGTCCCTGTGTCCGTAGTAACTGTAGCTCCATCTGTAGCCGTAAAGTAGACCGAATAGGTGATAAAGTCAATGGAGCAACTATACTCGGCCCCACTCAGTACAATGGATGGAACATCACTTATACCCACCGTATTACTTTGGCCTGTCACAGGACTATTCGCTCCTCCAGAGCCGCTGACACTGATGAGCTCATAAGTAAAATTGCCGGAGGACGTGGTAGGGACGGAGACACTGGCCGTTGTAGCGGACCCTATTGCATTCAGTGGTGTATCGGCTCCACCATTCATTTTGTAAGTAAAAGTGTATGGTGGAATGCCGTTTTGGGCGGTAAAAGTAACTTGCGGGGAAGGTTCTCCCACGCAGCCTGTCGTCGCGGCCGAAATGGTAGCCGTAAGATTGTTGCCGATGGTGACGGCGACCGTCTGCGGAGTGGCAGGGGTGAGCATGCAGCCCAAGGCATCGGTTACGCTGAGTAATTCATAGGTAAAGACACCAACGACTTCGGTGGGTTGGGTAATACCCACCGAAGTCGCTAGGCCCGTGGTGGTTAAGGTAGAGGCCATTCCAGTATTTATGCTGTAGCTAAATGTGTAGGGCAGTGTGCCTCCAGTCGCACTGAAAGTGACCGTGGGGGGCGCTACACCTTGATTTACCGTAACGGTGCCCGATAGCGTGGAGGTGGCGAGTTTATTGACCGTTAATACGGCGGCCGTGGAGGTGCTGCTGGCGCAGGGATTAGAAACGACACACTGATATTCCGAGTTGTCGTCCGTCTCCTGAATACCCATTAGTGTGAGTGTAGAGGTGATTGCTGTGGGGTTGCTAGCCGAGGTTATATTTGTAAAAGCACCACCAAACGGCTTTTTTTGCCATTGGTAGTCGTTAATAGTACCCGTTGCCGCTACTGAAAAAGAGACGTTTTCTCCCGCACATTTCTCCTGATCTATGGGGTTTTGAGAAATATTGGGTGCTGGCGTAGGGGTAACCGTTACCGTATAGGAGCAGGTTGCACTGGAACCTATACCGTTAGTAGCCGTTACAAGGACTGTTGTCAATCCCGTAGGGAAGGTATAGGGAAAAGTTATAGGGTTTCCAGCCACGCTATAAACAGTCGCTGGTGTTGGGCATCCTTCGGCGGTGGCAGGTAAAGATAAAGTGGCTGTACAGGTACCGTTATCTGGATTCACCACCTGGCTGCTAGGGCAAGTGCTAATGGTGGGTGCCGATATAAGGGCCGTTACCGTTGGGTTGCTTGGGCCTGTGACTGTAGGATCGTCCGTTAGTACGTTGCTAAATCCACTACCACTCACCGTCCCTTGATTGGTGACCTGGCAGGTGGAGGCCGGTATACTATTGTTGATGGTGGCCTTAAATTTGACGATAACATTCTTGGCTGCAGGAAGACTGAAACCACTTCCACTTCCATTAACGGAAACCGTTTCACCCGACATGGTGGCTGTCGTTCTAGCACTGGTCATGTTCCCAGTGATGTTGGACGGTTCTGAACTTTTAAGCTCAGTGGCAATCGTCGGGAATGTCGTTTCATTGGTTTTTGCTTCGGTTGATCCGGAAGGCTCTATCCCTACGGGAATTTGCTGTAAGGATGTGGCCTCCTCCATTACGGCGACTCTCAAGGAAGTAACATTGGGTACAGCACAAGTTTGACCGGTGTTATAGCTGGTCAAACCCGATCCAGCCTGGAACACGCTGGCGTTGGGCGGGGTGTTGGCGTTGGCACTCCACACGGTAGCGAGGGTATTGCCAGTGCCTTGTAGGATCACCTCGTTACCTACAGCACCCGGACGTAAGCGCAGGGCGGTTCCGGTGGCTACAGCGACGGTATTATTGCTGATATTTACACAAAGCTTGGCTTTGTTGTCTGTCAGCGTTCCGGTAAGGTTGACGTCAATATCATAAAATGCTCCAGCCCCGGTGCTGATATTATTTCCGCTAACCGTTACATCGCTTTTAGTGGTATTATTTGGCGAGTAACCCCATACTCCAATCCCGGAGTCAAATAGAATTCCCGAAATGGTGTTATTGCTTATTTTGACGACTCCTTTAGCGGAGGCCCCTTCGGTATCAAAAAAAATTCCGAATCCACCACCCCCGTCGCTAGTTACTACATTTCCATCCACAGTACCTTCCTGAAATGAATTATCGCTCATTTTTAAGTTTATTCCTGGACCATTTTTACATTTAAAATTGTTGCTAATTACATTGTATTTCAGTGATGAGGTGCCCAGAGAGTGTAAATCGATCCCGATAGAGGTTAATTTGGTGGTTCCGTCTAAGGCAACATTATTGACGATAGCATTTCGAATATCTCCAACCAGTTGAGAGGAATTATTGGCAATCATTTTGATACCTTGGGTTTGGCATCTTAGAAACTGGCTTCCCCCGGTGATTTTCATCTTCATTTGGGAAGTGCCATATCCTTCCATCAGTATCCCGCCATTGTTTGGTGCATCCTTAAAAATAGAGTTGTCAACTGTTAAAAGGGTCAAATTCGTATTGGTATTTCCAAAATATGCCACCCTTCCAGATGGTGCATTGGTCACGGTAGTATTTGCAAACGTAGAATTTGTGATGGAGCTCGTTCCCGTTGTATTGATGGCAAATAGGGCCCCTTCGTTGACCTCATCGCCAGCGTTGGCTACCGAGCTGTTGCTGATTACCAGGTTGTTGACGCTTTTTAGGTTGATGCCATGCTGCACTACGGTGCCCGATATAATTACTTTTTCTAGTTTAAATCCGTCGACCACGTTGGCATAAACGGCGGCGTTACAAGCAGCGTTATCCGTTGTGCCACAGGACGCTGCGTCCTGTGTATTGGCATTGGTAAGGTTGATATTGCTGAGGGTAACACCAGCCGCAGTGCTAAAATCTATACCTCGTCCTGTAATATTCTGGATGGTACCTCCTGAGCCCTGTGTAGTGCCTACGCCCGTAATCCGGAATGTGCCTGTTGTTCCAGAAACAGAAATTCCTTTTGCTGCGCTATTGCAGGACACCGAAACAAGCGTCACGTTCAGTGCCAACGAACTACCCGCAATCTGAATGGCAGTGACACCCGTGGAGGAGATGGAGCCTGAGTTTATTCTCAGAGATCCCCCACTATTCGAAATGTTTATTGGGCTTACTGATCCCGAAGCCACCGTCGATGATACTTCTGAGAACTCTGCAGCAAAAGTTACGTTAGACATATTGAGGGCCCTGCCGCTACCCGATAGCCCTACTTCACTTATTGTAACCGTTCCTGCTGTAGACCCAGCTAATTTCGCCCCGCCCGAAGCACCAATATTCAAGCCACGGATGGTATTGGTGGCAGCCGTATTGATGACATTGAAGGCGCCCGAACTCGTTAGAGTCGGACGGGTGCCACCAGTAGTAGGCAATATACTGTTCCCATTTGGCACCCCATAGCCCGAAATCGACAAGAGTGAAGCGGCGGCACCCTGGCCTACTAGTTTTTGTTGATCGAGCAAGGTGAGTGGTCCACTATAATTGCCCTGATAAATAAAGATGGTATGACCCGTTTTAGGGTGTAATGCCCCGCCGTCGTTAATAGCCTGAAGACTCGCTATTGACGTAAAAGGTTTAGCCAAAGTCCCGTTTTCCCCCGAGGAGCTGGCTCCGGAATTTACAAACCATATGGCACCGGCAGAGGTGATTGTGGCGGTAGCGATGGAGGTGAATCCCGAACCGTTTTGAAGGGTATATGTAAAAGTATCATTGCCCGTAAATCCTGCTGGGGGAACATAGCTAAAGGCGCCAGTCGTGTAGTTTAAGTTAATAACGCCACCTTGGCTGGTGGCTATGGCTCCCGCACCGGATATACTCAATGTAGCCGCATCGGGGCTTATGTCGTTCGCTAGCAGCCCGCTTCCGGCAGATACGTCGAGTCCTACATTTCCTATGGTAGTATAGGTGTCATTTTGCGCGATGGGACTTACTTTAACTGATCCGGCCACGAGTGTGGTATTGGCATCAATCTGATCGGTAAAGGAGACTCCATTGGCATCCGTTCCGCTATTGGTGATCGTTACAGTATATTCGAGTTCATCTCCGGCCGATGCACCCGGCAAGCCAATGTCATTCGTTAATAGGTAGGTATTAGTCGCAGTAATGGTCGGTATTAGCAGTGTGGACTGCTTTGAAGTTTTTCGATTAAATGGTGGATTGGGAAGTCGGTTGTTCTCCGGGTTTTCTCCGTCTGATCGTTGTATTACTGAAGTCGAGCCGATTTTGGTGCTATTTTGGATCGACAATCCGGAGGCCAATAGGGCTGCCGCAGCAAGGAAGACGATGAAGTTTTTCATTATTTGTCGAGTTTGAGTGGACCGCGGGGAGCGTCAGAATGAGGCGATGCCCCTTACTATCAAGAAAATATGACTTCGTATTGCATGCCATTCTGATCAGCACCGATGGGAACAAGAAAAACTTCAAATAAACCGGTCGATGGATGTAAAAGCCGGTAGATTCCTTGTGGCCAATGATCGTTTACTCCCTCCGTTTGTAAGACGACCGAAAAGGCGCCTCTTTTAATAGGCGAGTAAGTTTCGAGAGGCGTTATTTTGGTTACAATCACAGGCTCAGCTTGGTCCAAAGTAAATTCAATGTAGAGTTTCTGGCCAAGATGATCCCTGAAATCCTGCTCGGTTACCTTGCTTAAATCGTATTTTTCCATTCCATTAGGTGATATACACCGTTAGTTTCACTTATTTTTTTAAATCCTAAACGGGTGTAAAGGTCTTTGGCTGGATTGAAAGACTCCACATGAATACTCAGCCCCCGTTCCCGCTGGTCGGCAAGTTTTATCAGGTCATTTATTATGCCGCTTCCTATTCCTCGATTCCGGTAGGGGGGCAGTAGCGTGATGTCGATGATACGCATTCCTCGTCCTTGGAAGTTTTCATGAAAGTATAACCTTCCTATAGCTACATTGTTCTGGCATATTACCCAAAAATCTGCTCCTATATAATTTTTTTGATAATGGTTGTGCTGGGCTTCAAATTGGCTAGTGATAAATGCTAATTTCATTGCGCTGGTCCACTCTGGCAACTGGTCCATTTCCTGTTTTCTGGTACTTCCGTACATGGCCAGTAAGGAGGGCATGTCTTGGGGCTCAATGCTGCGTAAAGTAATTTCCGGATGGGCTGGTTTGAACTGCATGTTTCTTAAAATAGGAGTCAGTGGCAAATTCTGGTTCAATCAACGTCCTAATTGGTATTACCCACGCTGCGGATAAACCCCTTGAAGGGCGATGCAAAAGTACGTAGTCAGATAGGGCTGCAGATTATTATGGGGTTGACCACCACCTGAGGATGCTATTGAACTTGCAGACATATTTACGGTAGGGTTACCCGCCTTAAACACGGCTCCGTTGCTGGATCTGGCAATGGTGTGTGCCGAGGGATCCGCAATTTCACCGGGCTGGGGCGTCAGTCCAACGGTATGACTGTGTGCTGGGATTTCGGATTCTAGCAAGGTAACCTTTTCGGTGCCGCCTTTTTCTCCTAGGCGGCGTAGGGTCAGCCCTGGGCCCCGTCCCGAATGCATGGGAGCCCTCCCCTGAAGATCAGGCAGTGCAAAAGTAGTTCGGCCGTCGCCTCCATAGGTGGTACCCAACAGGGAAAATAAGGCCGTATTTTGAGACAACGGTAACAACTGACCGTTGCACCAAGACCAGCCTCTGGGTGGAAAATTGAATGGGAATATTCTTATTTCTGCTACAAAAGGATCCATAAGTTGACGTTAAGTTTAAATTAAAAATGAAGGGATTTTAACATTAGGACGGAGAAGGAAAAATTCCGAATAGTGAAATGATGAAACTCACACACAAGAAAGGCTGGATATTGTTATGTGGCCGTGAGCCTCCTGTCGGAGCAATAGCTTCTGGACTCATGGTTGCTCCAGAGGGAGGATCACCCATAAACATTTTCACTGTAGACGAGGTGCCCAGGATAGCATTTTTAGGTTGTGCCGTATTCGCTCCATCTTTGGAAGCCATCATAGCATGGGAATGCGACGGGATTTGAGTATTGTCGAGCGTGATTTGTTCCGCCCCGCCTAATTGGCCAATGGTGAATCCATTGCCTTGATGCAAGGGCAGTCGCCCTCTCAAATCTGGAAGTGAAAATGTAGTCTGTCCGTTTCCACCATAAGTCGTTCCAATTAACTGAAAGAGTGTTTCGTTTTCGGAAATGGCAAGAAGCTGCCCTTCACAAAACATCCATCCTGCGGGAGCAAAGTTTCCTCCAAACATTCTTATTTCTCCAATATAAGGCTGTGCCATAATTTATAGGTATTAATAATGGATTTAAATAGCAAGAATTGTAAACTAATTGCGAGTCGGGAAAACTCCCTGCAAAGCAATACAGAAACTGATGGTCAGAAAAGGCTGCATGTTTATATGAGACTGGTTTCCTCCTCCACCTCCAATGGTATTCGGAGAAAGGGCGGTAAGATTAGCCAGAGTATTCTGGTAGAGATCCGCAGGTTTTGAGTTGGAAAACAGGCTATTTGAAGGATTATTGATGTTATTGTCCGAAGATCCGGGATCTATCGCACTCATCAGATGGGTGTGGCTAGGGAGCTCCGAAACGGATAAGGTATGAGATTGCTCCCCTCCTTTTTCGCCGAGCCGGTGGCCTTGGCTTACGTGCATGGGAACCCTGCCTTGGTAGTCTGGCAAGGCAAAATTTACACGACCATCACCACCAAAGGTGGTACCCAAAAGTGAATATAAGGCTTGGTTTTGGTTGATCGGTAGTAGCTGTCCATTGGCCAAAGCCCAACCCTTAGGTGGAAAGGTAAAGCTGACCATTCTGATTTCTGATAAAAAGGGTTCGGCCATAAGAGAAAGGTGTTTATATGAAAATTTAAAAGAATACACGAGGAAATTTCTCTGTTTGATTCAGGCACCTACTTTTCGCCTGATACTGATGCGGCTTGGGTTATAGAGTATGTGTGGGATTATTTTTAGAAAAGGAGCCTGTGCTACCTAGACGTATTTGTTCAATAAATATATGAATATATACACATAAAGTGTTCTATAACTTAGTTATCGGTAATAAAATTTTTTCTATTTAGGGTTAAATTAAAGAAAGGGAGAGAAACCGTCACGACTTTCGTGTATGATTTTTCTTTAACCTAAGACCGGAATATTTAATTCTCAGGCCTTAGATCTAGGTCCATCAGTGCACCCAAATCAAATGTTTTGTAGTCTTTACCGTCTGAGAAGTCATACTCGCCTACTAAATTGATGTGTGCCCAGCTTTGGGTAGAAGTACTGATTATTTTCTTCAAGAGAATCTGTTTGTCCTGTTGTGAGCCAGCTGCAACTAGTTTTCTGATAACAACATCAGGTAATAGGCATTTATAGAATTGGCTATTAGTCGCTTACACCCTTGGACTGTTAACAGTTCTTTTCTGGTTGCCCATAGGAGCTCCTGATTATTGCCAACCGTTATGGCTTTTGAAAATTTGTTGCTGCTTTCAACTTTGGATAGAGAGCCCGAAACCGATTTTCGGATTACTTCATCATCGATGTATTCGTAGATGTAAATAGTCTTGTAAAGCCACCGCAGATCCTTCAACGCTTTATATAACGGGTGCTGTTTTGAATAAGAGTTCAGCCGCCTGAATAAGGTGGATGCCTTGGCATAACCCAGTTTAATGGTACAAACCAGCCTTAGTATTTCGTCCCAATGCTCTTCGAGAAGTGCCAGATTGATTTTTGCGTCCGGAATAATTTTATAGTTCTGTTCACGGTATGTACGCACTTCATCAATAGTGTACAGCTGTTGATGATGAAACCTGGCAAACCTGGGGCGAAATTTTATTCCAAGGAGCCCGGTTACAGCAAAAACCGGTTCACTAAATCCGTGGGTATCTGTGGAATGGGCATAGGGCAGGATTACTACATTATGTGTCAGCCCGTCGTTTACATAATGTAATTCAGGATCCGCTGCACTAAATATAGTCGAATAAAAAAGTTGTCCTGATTCATCCAGAAAGGAATACAATGTAACGCCCCTGCCATTTCCAAAGTATTTGAAGGAAGCATATGCAATCAGGGATGCAACCGAGACATCAAATTTCTGTCCGTCACTGGATGTATGGATAAAGCCGGTGTCTTTTTTGAAATGTTCAGTGAGCGGTAATGCATTACTAAAAGCGAGGACTTTGTCATTGGCCTGAACCAACAAGTCCGGAGAAAAATAATGTAAAGCTGTTGTTTCCAATGAACTTGTACGGATTCCTTTGGACATAAAAGAGAACTTACGGATGCCAATATTACATCCGTAGCCAAGGATTGCTGCAAAAAACAGCTTTTCTTCGGGCCGTTTCGGTGTATGGTCAATGCCGGCATGTTTGAATACAGAAACAAAATTGCTCGCATTTGTACTGTTTGAAGGACTTCCAGTAAGGGAATGACGTATTCCTGGGAAAAAAGAGATTCTGATTCCACAGCATCTTCTTCGGACTTGTCTTTCATTAGATGCCAATTGCCGTCTGCATCAAAATAAACCTTCTTGTTTTGTCCGGTGTCTATGTGCTCATTGGTTTTTTTTATTTGAGTGTTGAGCTCTTCATTTAGCCGTAGCAGCGTTATACGTGAGTCTCTATACACCGTTAATCCGGCCTGCTGGATGAGCTTATCCTTTTCTTTATTCCATACACTCCCAGGGATTTCATATTCTTCAAAACTACGATAGTCGTAAGATGAATCAATAGGAAGCGCCCCGGACTTGATGTTATCCCGTATCTGTTCGAATAAAAATACTTTGTACAATCCTACCCGCAACTTTCCTTCAGAAGTCAGCACGCGCTGCTGCTGCTCCATGTTTAAAAAATCAGTTGGAACCGGTCCCCTGGCCAAGATAGAGCCGTCCTTTTCCTGAAAATAAAGGAAAGCTTTCAAGATGTCTTTTCCCGATGAAGTTGTACTGGCCACCAAAGCTTTTATAATTTCACTGAACTTTCCTGTGATCCTGGAAGAACCCTTTTCAATAGCCATGTAAAAATCTTCCCGGTTATTTATTTCCTGATTTGCCTCCCGCAGGGTTTTAAGACGCTGCTCGTCGTCTTTTAACAGCTTTTGTGATAACCGTTTGTTTTTGAAAAGCTGCTCGATCAATGTTACTTTGGCCAACGGTTCTATAGTAGTATCAGCAATAATTATTTCGATGGTGCCCGAAACATCAATGTGAGTGCTGCTCCGATAGGCAACGCTGCTGACCAGCTGCGCAGTCTGCATCCTGTTTTGATACAGCTCTTGTTTTACCAGATTCTCACAACCATTGACATAATTAGGGACCGCACTATTTAAGGTCAGGATAAGTGCATCGCCCAACAAATAGTATTGATGAATGATAAAGGAAATCAAAAGCAGGTACCGGATCATATTGCGGGTAGCTATCTGAGGTACCTAGTTGTTAATGACGTATTCGGCATAAAATGGAATCGTAGCGTCTGAGAGTTTTAAGCGTTTGGCAACAGGTAATAATTGCAGATACATCCGTTTTAAATGCTGAAAGTTATGGACACGTTTCCGGATTTGCTTTGTCTCCATCGACTGTGAGATGGGCTTAAAAAAGGTGATTTCGTACCGTTTAACTGTTAAATGCCGTCTGGAATCCTCCTGATAAGAATTATGTTCTATAAGAAGCTGGTCCAATAGTAAAATATCTTCGGATGTTAAGTGCCTGGTCAAGATGGATTCCAATTCCCACTCAAAATTTGAAAGGGCTTTATCCAGTATCGTTTTTAAAGTCTGGTATGTAGGAATTTCAATACGTTGCTCCTGAAGAAAAGCGACCATACCCTCAAAAATTAAGTATGGCCTGGTTTGTACATATGCAAGCCTGTGTGTTTCTTCAATCAAAACCTGTTCTGATGACTTTTCAAATGGAGCAAATCCAAAGTACCCAAGCATGTCTTCCCGATGCCTGAGCGTAGTCCGGCCTTCATATTCACTCATTTGTACCGCATTTACATCAAGGGAAATTCTTTCCGAAACAAAATCTACGTCACTTTGATGAAAACGGCTTGATACAAAGAAGCGGCCGACAATACGGAAATATCCAACCTGCAAAAGAAAGCCCACTTTATTGGAAGGTGTCTGTAAATTCTTAACATATTCGGTAGCCCACTCAGGAGTCTTTAGATAAATCAGTTTTTGTTCCGGAGTCAGCACAGGGGGGTAATCAAATTTTTGGCGGGCTTCTGAGTTCAGATAATCTTTTCTAGGTAGACGATACTGAGGATGAATAAATGTGTGTATAAAAAAACGCCGCTCAGAATGTACAAACCTGCCAGGCTTGTTGGAGCCTAAAAAATAATCGGAAAGCAGACATACTAACCTAATTTAGTAAAATAAACTTGTACCTCAATCTAAGTACATTAAATTTGATTGAACAGATGAATTAAAGTATCCAAAAGTGAAAATAGGATACGCGCGGGAATCGACCCAGAACCAGAATTTGGAAATGCAGCTGGATGCACTACAAAAGGCAGGCTGTGAAAAGGTATTTCAGGAAAGGCTTCCGGAATGAAATCGGATCGGCCACAGCTTGCTGCCATGCAGCAGATCCTTCGTGAAGGTGATGTGATTTACATTTACAAGCTGGACCGGTTGGGACGGTCTTTAAAACATTTACTTGAAATGACCTCCGATTTTGAAAAGCGGGGGATTGGCCTTGTATCGATCAATGATCATATCGATATTACCACTGCCCAGGGAAGGTTCATTTTTAACATCTTCGCATCATTAGCAGAATTTGAAGAGACCTGATCCGTGAAAGGACAAGATCTGGATTAGAGGGAGCAAGGGGCAGGGGACGAAAAGGCGGCAGGAGCCGGGGATTATTCAAGGAGGCCGAAAAAACGGCTATGCTCGCACAGACCCTTTACAACGAGCGAAAGTTAGGGGTTAACGAAATTGCAACTGATTTGAAAATTTCAAAAATGACACTGTACAAATATTTGAGACATAGAGGAGTTAAGATAAGCGGAAAAAGTACAGTTGATTGATTCCGCTTCATTTTAAAGCTATTAGGTCTTAATATACAAGGTTGAAGACCAAACAATTGTCCTACACCAAAGTCGTGACTGTTTTTGTCCGTTCTTTTAATTTAAGCCCAGGTTGAGCAACGCAGCCAGCAGAGCTATGAGCGGATCATGGCCGGAATCTTCGTCAATTTTAAAGGCAGCGCCCCACAGGTGTCAACGTAGCTGAAATGCTTGGGGGAAGATGATATTGGGCTGATCTGTCGGAGCGTGGCCCAGGACAGCGGCCCGGTTGGCGCGGATCTCGCCCGGAAATGGCTTGAAAGGGACACGGCGAAAAATGCCATGGAGCTGGCCGGGTACCGGCAGCAGCTGCGTAAACAGGGGCTGGATACTGGGAAGGACAGGAGGATGAGTTTGGGGATGTAAAAATGCCCCGTTACAAAAACGGGGCATTTTGAAGGCAATGATTTAAATTACCAATTATTTATCCTGAATTGTAATTAGACGTTCAAAAAGCCCTCCATTCCAAGTAATACCTTTGGATTTTCCGGCCTCATAAATCAAACTATTATTTATCCATAACTTTGAAATGAATACCGCCCCTGGGGACCTTGACATTAAGGATTTAATGGTGTCTGTATCATTTTCCTTCCATTGAAGATAGGTTATTGTCTCTTCTTGGTCAACTTCTCCGGGGTACACAAACATTCGTAGATACTTGTTTCCGTTGATCTCATTTAAAATTACTCCTTTTGAGGCTGCCAAATCAGGGTTATTAACTTCAACCTTGTCACCATTTTTTAGATAAAAAGTCTCCACATTTGAAGGGTCGATATAGTTAGCGCTTGCGTTTGAAAATACATTAATGCCATTTTTATCAACCCTAACAAAGTCAACGCTAGTGTCTACTTCTACTGCGGTCGGATCGTCACTGTCATCTTTACAAGATGTTAAGACTGCAATTCCAACCAATAATGCGAGTAATGTTTTCATAGTAAGATAATTAAGGTTTTCTGATATTTGTGATCATTTGTACTTTATAGTTGTAGGTATCTGTCCCTGGGTTAAAGTTATTATTCATATACCATCAATTGTCGGTAGCACCCCAGCCCCAATTCATCCATAATTGACCAGTCGATGTAGATAAATATTTCTCATATTGACTTGGGTTCCAAGGATTTTGATGACACTCCCAGTAATTAGTATCTCTATAGGCGTCAGTTACCCAGCAGTGTCCATTTGAATATATATTAAAGATCCACCAGCCACTTTCCTTTCCGCCGGCTAGTATGACAGGTCTGTTATTATAGAGTTCGTTATGGACAGTAGAAAAGATGTAATCACCTCTAGAAGGGGTTGGATACCCCATATTTGCAAATGTACGGGGGATATCTTTATTTTGTGCACCTGTTCCATCGCAGCCATAACTATTATCTAGGTTATGATTGATACCTAGATCTCTCATCAACGTAGCGGTTGCGGTACTTCCGAGAACATCATCCATAGATGACCATGCGTAGGCTGCGGGATATTGATGGTATTTCTTTACTTCGCCGACTGCGGTAGCAACACAACCGGTAGGTGCTTTGCCACTAGCTCTACTGCTACAAAGTACAGGAACAAGGTCATTAAAGCCAGCACCCGATTGCCGCCATCTCGCGGTGTTCAGATTTTTTGTTACGATCTCAATAAAGATTTGACCATTATACGTGCAATCATCTGGGCCAAATGTTCTTGCTGTTTTTGAGTCAGCTGATGCGTTAACACTTAGGTATGTATCCCACATCTTCTTCATATAAGGACTTTGCTTAGAGTTTTCAGCGCGGATCTTTTTTATTGTCCCATCCATCTGTTGTAGCCAGGTAACTAGGCCGCTGGGGTAATATTCTGCATCTGTAATAAATGGGTTTTCATCGGAGTATCTAGTATGGGATCGATGCGGTTGTCACCCGCGATTATGGCAAACCCACCATTTTCGTAATTGACGATATACATTGAAGGATTAGTTCCGTCTGGCTTGACACTAAACGTACTCTTTACTCGCTTCAATGCATTGTTGCTTCTAGCATTAGGCCGATTATCTTTTGGTGCTTGTGTGTTAGCAATTTTAGTGGCCAGATCTACGTCTACAAAATTTGAATCAATTATTTGATTTACGTTGGCCGGTTCGTCAAAAGAATCCTTTTTACATCCTGTAAAGAAAAGGAGGGAAATGAGAAAAATGGTAAAATAGCCATTCTGGGAGAAAAACTGTCTAAGCATATAAAAGGAGTTGGCCGCAATCCCAAAACTGGCAAAAGAAAGGGAGGTATTAAAGTACATACTATTATTAAAGCCAATGAGAATGTTCCTTGTTTGGTTCGTTTCAGCGCAGCCGCAAGCCACGACCATTTGTTCTTAGATCAAGTCCATAGTTTGGCTCC
>NZ_QGDT01000006.1 GCF_003149085.1 Dyadobacter jejuensis
ACCCCCGCTCCGGCACAATTGCCTTTATCGGGCCCAGCATCAGCCTTATAGGTATTCAAAATCACCTGGTCCGATTGCTGGCATCCATTGGCATCGGTAACTGTAAGGGTATAAATGGTATTTTCGGTACTACTTACAGATGGGTTGGCCGATGTAGCTCCCGTGCTCCAAAGGTACGTATAGGGACTTTTACCTCCCGTTGCCGAGGGACTTCCACCCAAATTTTGAGACACCCCCGAGCAGGTCTGCATGATTCCTGTAACTCCCCCACCAGCATCTACAGTAGGAGCAGCGTTGGGCCCTACCAGCACAGCGGCCACCTCGCTGGTACTGTACAGTTCCCCGCCACAACAGGCCCCACCCATGGTCAGCCTTCTAAAGTACTTTGCAACGGTAGTCGGGAAGGGCGAATAATTTTTGTCTGTGGCCCCTACCAGATTCGTCCAAGGCCCACTGGGAGTATCGGCCACTTGCCACTGATAGTCCAAATTGAGCGGAGCTTGATTAAAAGGGATACCCATATAATTGAACATCTGAGGGAAGTTACTGCCCGGTATCACCATTTCACCTCCTATTAACTGCTGTACCAATCCATTGGCGCATACGGTTTGAGAGGCTGGAGACAAGGGATCAGCAACGGGAGCCGGCAAAGTAGGACATATTTTATATTTAATTGTCCCAGGGTTATAAATAATTCCAGAAAAAGGCGCCGACGTTACATTATTACCAGAGAAATAACTTTGAAAATAAATAAAATTACCCTCTACATACAACTTTCTATAAAAGTTCTGAGCGGTAAATGAATCGGAATAACCATCCTCCTGAATAGAGGAGAAGCATAATTGTCCATTGGCATCAAACTTGGTAATGGCATAGCTTTCGGGATAACTATTGTTATAGCTACTCCCATCGGTAGAGGGTGTATTAACGGTACATTTGAAACCCAAATAGACCTCTCCATTGGCCATTCCCATGGATGGATAGCCTTCATGCCCGGTCCCTCCAATGAGGGTGGAATAGGCAATTTGCCCCCCGGCGTCAATTTTGGTTAGAAAAACATCGTCCCCCCCAACGTAGGGGAGTCCATTCACCACCGGGTAATTAGGCGACCTTGACTTACCCGTCACATACAATTCCCCATTATAAAGCTCGGCTCCATACATCTCTTCATTGCCGCTCCCCCCGATATATCTGGCAAACTGCATAAACCCAGAGGGGCTGAATTTCATCACCACCACATCGTTGCCTCCCCCATGACTGGACCCCGTGGTGATGGGCACAGCGGTTGCTACAGAGGTTTTACCTACCAAGAATACACCAGAGGCATCGGCATATACACGTCCAGATATACCAATCCTAGAAATATATTTACTCCATAAAATTGCCCCTGTATTCGCATTTAGGGCCGTCACTACAGAAGTAGCCGCATTCGCTACGCTGGGATTATAAACACTCCCATCGGTTACAGGGTAATCAGACGACTTTGTCGAAGCAGTAAAATAAATGACCCCATTAGCATATTCATAGTTGGGTCCGTCTTCATTATTGGCTCCGCCTATCAAAGTAGAATAGAGCAAGGCCCCTGTGCTCGAATAGCGACGTACAAAAACATCACTAGATCCTTTATGGCTAGTACCGTCCGTAGTATAAAAATCTGAGGCTTCTGTTTGACCGGTCACAAGAACTTCATTGCCGATTGTTCGAATAGAACTAGTATATTCATAAAAACCAGTATCCCCATTTTCCCCGCCTATATAAGTCGCAAATTCGACAGCTCCGGTATGCTCATCCATAATTACAAAGCCGGATTTATAATTCCTAAGCTCATTGCTGGACCCATTCGTTACAGGCAAATCCTTAGAATTTGAGTTAAAGCTTACAAATACTTTTCCGTTAGCAACATCTAATCCACTGGGCCTATCATCTCCTTCCCCCCCAAATAAGGTAAGAAATTGAGTGTCCCCATTTTCATCTATGACCCCAATAACGATGTCATAAGACCCTTTATAGGAAACTCCATTGGTCACAGGAATGGATACGTCATAAGTAATTCCTCCAACTAAATAAGTTTTTCCTTGGATCACCTTGGAATAATAAAACTCATAATGACCGTTGGCACTTTTAGACCCTAAAATTCGGGCCATATCTATCCGAACCTGTGCCTGGGCTACAGGCCTGAGGCCCAGACACAGAAAAAAGAGTAAGACCATGAAAGGCCATTTTTTGGCTTTTCGCCAGTTTGTGGTAGTGTGTTGCATCCGCTCTTAATTTAATGATTGATGAAATAATAGAATAAATTTTACTCGATAGAATATATTTCTATTGCTAGATTTTTACCACATTATATGATAACACTAGTCACATATATCTATACTTAAATATACTACTTATTAGATAATTGATTACATTTTTATCAAGACCTAAATACAACTTAATATGCCCAATTCAAGGAATTCTGCCAAAACAACTAAATCAAAAAGAATACAATAATCTCATAAAATTTTAGGGGCTAAGATCTTTTAGTAAAAGTCCAAACCAAGCAAAGTACAATTTGCCGATCGAGAGTGTTAACTAGACTTTTTAAGCCAAAGAAGGAGAAAGGGTGATAAATTGGAGAATGAATAGGAGAATGACAGGCACTAAACGACCTAAGAAAATAATTACGACCAGGACTCTTACTTAAATAAATTCAATATGTAAACTTAACCTATTATGGTATACTGGGGCTGATTTATAGTAAGGGAAGGGTAAAATTGAAGAGAATAGGAATCGTAGCTATAAATAGAATCTTATCAGAAAAAAATTGATATCTCCTTAATAACAAACCAAGGACAAACAGTTTTTATAAGAACTATTTCTAGCAAACAAAACTTCAACTAATGTCAACAAAACTTACACCAATAGAACTTTAAATATTATACGATACAAAAAAAAACTATCTCTATTGCATGAAGATATAAACCTCTAGTTAAAAGAGAAAAATCTAGTCACCCCAGTCCAATAACTGTACAAAAAGAGAACAATGTATAATGTTCTAAATAAACATATACTACGGATTCAAATAAACTTTGGCCCATTCAAGATCTTCAGGAGTCGTAATTTTGATATTTTGATAGGATCCTTCGATGAGATGAATGGTAAAACCAGCCTGTTCGAGTACGCTGGCACAGTCGGTAAATTGGGGTTGATACCCCATGGTGAAGGCATGCCGCATCCTTTCGAGATGAAATGTTTGCGGGGTTTGAACGAGGCGAAAAGCCGTTCGATCCAAGGCTTGATTGCCATCTGGATCCACGTGCCGAATAGAATCTTTGAGCGGGACGCTAGTCACGGCGCTGCCCTGAGACAGGGCTTCACGGAAACCCAGAGCAATAATTTGCGGATCGATAACGGGTCTTACTCCATCATGAACCGTTACTAGCCCAGCAGTATCTGTAATGGAATTCAATCCGTTTTGGACCGAATGAAAGCGGGTATCTCCACCTTCAACAAGGGAATGTTCGATTATAAAACCATGGCTCAGGCAAAGGGATTTCCAATAAAGCATTTGGCTGGCAGGCAATACGACGATAATCTGCAGAGATGGCGAATAAGCCCTAAAGGCGCGTAAGGTATGCATGAGAATAGGCAAACCGTTGACCTCTATAAATTGCTTAGGTAGGTCGCTCTTCATACGGCTACCGCTACCTCCGGCTACTATTATTGCAAACTCTTTCATAATCGGACCATAAGGAAGGGTCATTTAAGAGTCGGCACCTGGCCTATACCTACTTAAATGACCCTTATGCAAACAAAGGAATACTTATATGATTAACATAGCGTCCCCATAGGTAAAGAATTTATATTTCTCTTTGATCGCTAATTCATAGGCTTTCATCACCAAATCGTACCCTCCGAAGGCACAGGCCGACATCAATAGGATAGATTCTGGCAGCTGGAAATTGGAGATCATAGCATTGGCAATTTTGAAATCGTAGGGAGGAAACACGAAACGATCGGTCCATCCTTCTACCTCTTTCAAATGCCCACTAGCCGACACCGACGACTCAATGGCTTTCAAGGAGGTGGTACCTACGGCACACACCCGCTTTCCTTGGTCGATGGCCTTATTGACGATCGCGGCACTCTCTGGGGATATCCTATAATTTTCTGAGTCTGTTTTATGCTTGGTCAAGTCCTCAACATCTACATTACGGAAGGTTCCTAATCCAACATGCAAAGTAACGGGAGCAAATCCTACTCCTTTTATTTCCAAACGCTTCATCATAGCTTTGGTGAAGTGCATACCAGCTGTTGGAGCCGCAACGGCACCCGTATGCTCGGCAAAAATGGTCTGGAATCGTTCCCGGTCGGCAGTTTCTACCTTCCTTCTGGAGATAATCTCAGGTGGCAGGGGCGTCTCACCCAGTTCGTCGACCAGCTTCATAAAGGCGTCGTTGTCGCCATCGTACAAAAATCGTATCGTACGACCTCTGGAAGTGGTGTTGTCGATTACCTCGGCTACCAAATCGCTATCCCCAAAGTACAGCTTATTGCCTACCCTGATTTTACGTGCCGGATCCACCAGTACATCCCAAAGGCGCATTTCTCTGTTGAGCTCTCTCAACAGAAACACCTCGATTTTGGCACCCGTCTTCTCTTTTTGGCCAAACAACCTTGCCGGAAAGACTTTAGTATCGTTAATGGCCATGACGTCGCCGTCATCAAAATAATTGATTAAATCTGCGAAAGTTTTATGCTCTATCTCTCCTGTTTTGCGGTGTACCACCATCAAGCGTGACTCACCACGGTCGGCAGGGTGCAAGGCAATTAAACTTTGTGGGAGATCAAATTTAAATTCGGATAGCTTCATAGCTGGTTTTTCAGAGTGTATTGTTATATGTCGGCCTGGAGCCTCTTGCATTCACTAAAAATCTGCAACGGCCTCTATTCTTAATAAGCGCAAAACCGTGGCTCTTTACTGTCTTAGTGCGCTTTATGAAAAATTTGTCACTTCCCTTCAGCACTAAAATTAAGACCGCAAAAGTACCTATTTATTCCCAAATATACTAGCACTTTTTATGTCGCTAGGGATTCCGGCGCTGCTGTTTCCATTTTGAAACTTTATTTTCATTCCCCCCATTTGCAGGCAAGTGTTCGGCATCCACCGATTTTTTGAGTTGTTGGGTCATAAGCACCGCAACGACCCGCTGATCCTGAGTCGATTGCCCCGACAACAGGTCGGGTGTAAAGTGCTGCTGGACAAAATTAGTATCGAAGCTAGCATCTAAAAAGACAGGGTGTTGACAAACAAACCGACAAAAATCTAGGGTAGTTTGAACGCCGAGGATTACAAATTCCTCTATCGCCCTAGTCATTTTGGCAATGGCTTCCGGTCGATCCTGCCCATAAGTGATGAGTTTGGCCAGCAGAGGGTCATAATAAATGGGGATTGTCATACCTGATTCGACGCCATCGTCGACGCGCACTCCATTCCCTAAAGGAGGTGAATAGGCCCGTAATTGACCAACATCGGGGAGAAAATTGTTTCGGGCGTCCTCAGCATATACCCGACACTCTATGGCGTGGCCTCGTATCCCTATTTCCGATTGCTCGAAAGGAAGGCGCCTCCCTTCGGCGATATAGATCATCTGTTTCACCAGGTCAATCCCGGTAATAAGCTCGGTAACAGGATGCTCCACTTGCAGTCTGGTGTTCATTTCTAAGAAATAGAACCGTTTGTCCTCGTCCAGGATAAACTCCACAGTACCGGCCCCATAATATCCACAGGACCTTGCCACGTCGATTGCACAACGGCCCATGGCGGCCCTAGTGGCGTCATCGATAGACACCGACGGCGCCTCTTCCATGACCTTTTGGTGCCTCCTTTGTATGGAGCACTCCCTATCGAAAAGGTGTACGATCTTCCCATGTTGGTCGCCTAACACCTGTATTTCAATATGCTTGGGAGAGGTTATGTACTTCTCAATAAAAACGGAGCCATCGCCAAAAGCCGCTTCAGCCTCACTGACGGCCCGGTCCATCTGGTGATCAAAATCGGCCTCGGAGTCGACAATGCGCATACCCTTACCCCCGCCCCCAGCACTAGCCTTTATCAGAATTGGATACCCAATAGTGGCGGCTACTTGCTTGGCCACCGTACGGTCGGTAATAGCCTCTGCAGTTCCCGGCACCATGGGTATATCATAAGCTGCGGCGGCCGTCTTGGCGGCGAGCTTACTACCCATCGTTTCGATGGCCTCCGAGGAGGGACCAATAAATATCAACCCCTCCGACCTCACCCGTCGGGCAAACCCTGCGTTTTCGGAAAGAAAGCCATAGCCAGGGTGAATGGCATCGACCCCCAGCTCTTTGCTTATTTCTATCAATTTGTTTTGGTCCAAATAGGATTGACTTGCCTCCGGCGGCCCTAGGCACACGGCCTGGTCGGCGAAGCGTACATGGGGGGACGTACGGTCGGCCTCACTAAACACCGCTACCGTGGCGATGTCCATTTCTTTGGCCGTTCGTAAGATTCTCATGGCAATTTCACCCCGATTGGCCACAAGAATTTTTTTTATTTCTTTCATGCGCTTTCTTGCTAAAAGGTCGAATGCACTAAATAAATGCATGTATTGTAAATGTAACACATTATTATTTCCTTAACTTACAAGTTCCTGTAGTATAGGATGGTATTATTCTTTACCATTTTTTTTTAAATTTGCATTTATCTAACATATGTAATATTTAATTACCCACATAAATAAGACGAAAGTGGATATTTTTGAGAAACTACACAATAACTCAGGCCCCATAGGCACCCCAGCTAAAATGCTGAATAGTCACCATTACTTTTCTTTCCCTATGCTGGAAGGCGACTTGGGCCCCAAAATGAAATTTATGGGCCGCGAGGTGCTTAACTGGAGCCTTAATAATTACTTAGGCCTAGCCAATCATCCTGAAGTAAGAAAAGCGGACGCCGATGCTGCAGCAAAATGGGGACTAGCCTACCCGATGGGAGCCCGGATGATGTCGGGAAACTCTACTTTACATGAGCATTTCGAAAAAGAACTCGCCACTTTCGTAGGGAAGAAAGACGCTTTCTTGCTGAACTACGGCTACCAGGGAGTGATGTCGGCGATTGAGTGCCTATGCGACCACCGCGATGTAATCGTATACGACGCCGAATCGCATGCTTGCCTAATCGACGGTATCCGTCTGCACAAAGCCAAAATGGGAACTTACTATAAGTTCAACCATAATGACATGGAGAGTCTCGAAAAAAACCTTAAAAGAGCCACCAAAATGGCCAACGAAAAGGGAGGCGGCGTGTTGGTGATCACCGAGGGTGTATTTGGAATGTCGGGTAAGGTAGGTGACTTAAAAGCCATCGTAGCCCTTAAAGAGAAATACGAATTCCGCCTTTTGGTCGACGACGCACACGGCTTTGGAACCATGGGTGAAACGGGTGCTGGAGTGGGCGAAATGTTAGGCGTTCAGAAAGATGTAGATCTTTACTTCTCGACCTTCGCCAAGTCTATGGCCGCTATCGGAGCATTTATTGCCTCCGACGACCCCGAGATTATCATGTATTTGAAGTACAATATGCGTTCGCAAACCTACGCGAAAGCCTTACCAATGCCTTATGTAGAAGGTGGCCTAAAGCGGTTAGAAATGATCAAGACGATGCCCGAGTTGCGCAGCAAACTCTGGGAGAACGTACGCGCTATGCAGAACGGACTCCGTGCCCGGGGCTTCAACATAGGAGAAACCGAATCGCCGGTGACCCCCGTATTCCTACATAGCGAGGGGGGAGTACCAGAGGTAACTCGCATGGTTCGCGACTTGAGAGAGAACATGGGCGTATTCTGCTCTATTGTAGTATATCCAGTGGTACCAAAAGGACAGATCATGCTTCGTATTATTCCTACTTCTGCGCATACCCTCGAAGAGGTAGAGTATACCCTCAATGCCTTTACAACCTTAGCCGACAAGCTCAAAAATCGAGTTTATCAGCTGGAAGAGGTGAGTGAATAACAAAAAGCATAAAACAGTAAATTTGCCCCAAAAAGGCCCTTTTTAGAAAAAGGGCCTTTTTTATTGGAATTTAAAGCAACTTTTTAATATATACTTAAATAACTGATTATCAATCCATTATATAAACTACTGATAGTCAATTGCATTATACACTTGTTTTTTTTTATTATTTGAGTTGCGTTAAAGTTTTTAATTACTAAATTTCGGTCAAAACAGGCCGTATAGGCCAATTAAGGCATAATTTAACTATAAAACCAAACCATCATGACACGATTTGAGGAAGTTAAAAATTTGATTTTATCTCTGGAAGGTGATTTCGATAAATTCTACAGCAAAGAGAACCAAGCCGCTGGAACGCGTGTTCGTAAAGGCATGCAGGATCTTAAGACCCTGGCACAAGACATCCGTACCGAAGTTCAAAATAAGAAAAACGCTGCAGAATAATATTTAAAGCACACGACAACACTGAGCCCGACTCCTACGAGCCGGGCTTTATTTTTTTTTAAAACTTCTCCTTATTAATCATCGTGGCCACGCCACGCGTTACTACCTTCTTAGTTTCGGCATCTTTGATTTCGGTGGTTATCTCAGCGACATGTTTATCGGGGTTGAGCGTCTTAATGGTAAAGACGGCGACATAGTCGGTATCTACAAACATGGGACGAAGGAAATCCAAAGTTTGATTGAGGTAAATAGATCCGTGACCAGGATACTGGGTGCCCAGAATTTTGGTAAATACGGTAGCACCTAGCATTCCATGAATGATGGGGCGTTTGAATAGGGTCGTAGCCGCATATTCCGCATCTAAATGCAGCGGATTATCGTCGCCAGTCAGTTCGGCGAAACGAACTACTTGTTCCTGGGTAAAACGGAAAGAATGCTCGAAGGATGCCCCAATCTCTGCTTTTATCATTTTATATTCCTGTTATTGGTGATGAGAAGTAAAATAGTGAAGTTACAACATTTGCGCTTTCAAACAAGGTATTTTGGGTAGGTCACCCCTCTGCGGGCAAAAAAAGAGCCGCTATCCCTAGCGGCTCAGAAAAAATGATTTATACGAACTTTCAGTCTTCTATATCCTCTTCTATCAAGGACTCATCGTCCATAGTGACCAGCGTGGAGGCTAACTTAGGTGCTCTGGCTTTATTCTTTTTATCTTTAAATTTCACCACCCTCATTTTTAACGTATCTAAGGCCAGATCGGTGGCTTCTTCGAAGGTAGTACCTTGTTCTCGCACAAACACCGTTCCTCCCGGAACATACAGTTTCACTTCTAGCAATTTGGTATGCAATTTCGCATTTTCGCTCTTATCCAGTTTCAAGAATACCTCACCACTCGTGATCCGATCGTAAAAGGTATCTAACTTATCCATTTTTTGTTGGATAAACTGAAACAATTTTGGATCAGCATCGAAGTGAATTGCTTGCATCTGCAGTCTCATAAGCACATTGGTTTAAGGTAAAACAACACTTATTCATTACGGGAATACCCAATTGAATTGCATCATCATTAGGTACCTATTGGCAAATCCCCTCCCATTTCCTCTTTCGCTTCTGCCTAGAATAATGGTAGAGTGAATAAATGAAATTAAATGCTAAATGTCAAGTAAACCAAGGCTTATTTTATCAAATATCGTTGTGCCTAATTGGGCGCATACCGGCTCCCTCAAGCTTCTTCCAAAAGGGTTTTAAAAGAGACATAATGACCATTAAACTTCTGGTGATGCGCATCGGCCAGAGCAGGCTGAAATTCAGTTTGATAGGCCAAAAAATCCTCCATACTATGGAAACGGAACTGAGTAGTATAAGTGACTCCTTCATTTTCAATTTCAGTTAACAAACGAAGTAGCTTGCACTCTGCCGGCAACCCTGTAGCATGTATGGCGGGAAGATAGGTCGTTTTCATATAGTCCAGCCATTGTTTTTCGGCCGGCAAATTTACATTGACTGTAATGTTATAGATAATCATAGGGAGCAATAATTGTTAAAAGCTACAAATATCCGATTAATTCTGAAGGTGACCTAATGAAGCAGGGGGAAGATAGATAGCCGATAATTTGGGAGTACTATACCGGGCGATTACCTTTGTGCCCTTACAATATTCACTAAAATCCTATCGAATCAGATGAACATGCTCATTCATGCCCACTCGGGCCTACGTTATGTGGTATTAGGGTTGCTGATCGCCTCAGTATTTGTAGCTTACTCTAAGTGGCAAAGTAACGACCAAGGCGATAGCAAGCTGTACCTTTTTGCGATGATCGCGGCCCATACTCAGTTGTTAATAGGACTGATCCTTTTCAGTATGAGCCCTAAGGTCGATTTTAGCATGATGGGAAATGCCCTTTATCGGTTTTTCACTGTCGAGCATACGATCATGATGTTGATCGCCCTGGTATTGATCACCATGGGCAGGGTAAGAGCCAAAAAACTTACTGGAGCGGACAAGCATAGGACGGTTCTGTATTTCTATTCCCTTGGCCTGATTATGATCTTGGTAGCCATCCCTTGGCCTTTTAGAAACCTTGGAGCGGGCTGGTTCTAAAACATACGTGGAGCTACCCTTCCCGCACAGGTGACGGAGGGTAGCTCCCACAATTTTTCAACCAAACAGGTCGCTGGATAGGTAACGGTCGCCCCGGTCGCAGATGATGGTAACGATCACCCCTGATTCTATTTCGGAGGCCAGTTTTACGGCAGCCCATGCGGCTCCTCCACTACTCATCCCTGCAAATACGGCCTCTTCCCTAGCCAATCGTCTGGTCATACTAGCAGCATCCTGTTGGCTCACCTCTATCACCTTATCCACCCTTTTTGCATCAAAAATTTTGGGCAGATAGGCCTCAGGCCATTTTCTGATACCCGGAATACTGGAACCATCGGTGGGTTGGCAGCCTACAATCTGCACCGAAGAATCCTGCTCTTTCAAATACCGCGACACCCCCATTATGGTCCCGGTGGTCCCCATGGATGAAACGAAATGGGTGATTTTCCCCGAAGTATCCTTCCAGATCTCCGGACCTGTAGTACGGTAATGCGCTTTCCAATTATCCTCATTCGCAAACTGATTTAACATAAAATACCCAGGTTCTGAGGCCTTCTGATCGGCATAGTCGCGAGAAGCCTCTATGGATTCCTTCAGGATCACCTTAGCGCCAAAGGCCTCCATAGTCAGCACTCGCTCTCTGGTGGAGTTCTCGGGCATCACCAGCTCTATCTCTATCCTAAACAAGCTGGCGATCATAGCCAGGGCTATTCCGGTATTACCACTGGTAGCCTCCACCAACTTAACCCCTGGCTGAAGCTCGCCCCGTTCCATGGCCCCTTTGATCATGGCATAAGCCGCCCGGTCTTTTACGCTTCCTCCCGGGTTATTCCCTTCCAATTTGCCATAAATCTTAACGTTGGGATTGGGGTTAATATGATCTAAATCGACCAAAGGCGTATTGCCTACTAAATGAAGAAGAGATGACATAATTGAAATAACAATAATAAAATAAAAAAATCTAGGCCGGGATCTCCCCCTTATTTACCCGTAAAAAACAACAAGGTACCTAGTAAGAAATCGTCAATAGAAGTACTGTGCGTGCCTTTTGAGACCGGGATGAGTTGCAGGTCGGGAGCTCCTAGCTTGGTCATGGCATCATAGGCATTTTGGGAATTGAAAAAGAACACCAGCTGGTCGTCGGTTCCATGATACAAACGTGTAGGAGTAGTGGGTTTCCAGTTGTAAACATCATTATCGGCAATGGCCTCTGCTAGGGCTGTATCGGTTCCATCAGCCACCGCCTTGCGGAACGAATCGGTCAAGATGCTATTAAAACTCACATCGATGGGGTAGTCTAACCCTGAGGACTGAATACCACTGGCATAAGGCTCCTTAAAATAATAGCTTGCCGGACGATTGAGACCATATACCCGATCGTAGGTCAGCAATACCCACAGATATAGCTTATTATAGGAAGCGATTCCATGAGTAGGAGCGTTGACGATATACTTCATAAAGGCCGTTTTATCATAGGCTCCCGCACCACAGCTAGAAGCGACTAGGTTAAACTCGCTGGAAGCCTCTTCCTCTATTTTTTTTTGCAACGACATGGTGGCATACCCTCCCTCCGAATAGCCCGCTAAAAACAGCTTATTGTTCCATTTGGTAGTATTTTCTTTGGCAATAAACTCTTTTACTGCCCTCAACATATCCAACGAAGCCGAGGCCAAGCTGGCCCTATGCTCATAAGGGTGTTGAAAATCTTTGGATGCTCCGTAGCCGATATAGTCGGGATAGGAAATGATATACCCCTGTGCTCCAAAAAGGGCCCCAAAGGTAGCCGCCTCCGAGTCGGGTTGAAAATTGGAAGGTGCCGAAGCGTCCGACTCTATGGTACCATGCTGCACGCTAAGCAAGGGAACTTCTTCATTGGTATCGGGCACTATCACCGCCCCAGTGGCGGTTATGGTTTGCCCATCGGTATTCTTTGTCTGGTAGGTAAGCTTATAGACAATGACTCCGTTTTTGACATACGCCGCTAAAAGAGGGGAGATCTTTACGGCTTCTGCGGTAAGTTCCGCCTTGGTGAGCGTAGCAAGCTGCGTACTGCTGACCAGTACGCTGGGATCGTCAACAGGATCGACCGTATCGTCTTTCTTACTGCAGGAAGCAAAAAACACAATAAGCGAAAGTGCCAGCCACTGAAACGGTTTTAGAAAAAAGGGGGTTCTCAATACCTGTGCTTTAATCATAAGAGATTCTATTTTTAACAGTGCTACTAATAGACTGTAATTGAAACCGGACTTTACCCGAAATAATTCAATGGACTCTTATTCTCCTTATAACTTACCCATAAACCAACGTATCATCCGGGCTGTGGCGTCGGGACGCTCTATCATTCCCATATGTCCTGCCTCGGCCAATATAAAGGGATAGCACCTTTCGGGAAGTGTCGATAGCTCCATACCACTCTCAAAAGAAACGAAAGCATCCTCCATCCCCAAAATAAGCAATACGGGAACCTTCATTTCTTTTAGTACTTCGGTATTGTCGGCCCTGTCGCGCATGGCGTTAATACCTGCAATAAGTGCCGCTTCGGGCAGTTTGGCAAAGAAATCTATATGCTCTTGAAGCTTTTGCGGATGGGATGCTTTATATCTTTGGCCAAATAAATTGGGTGCCGTATTTTTCAAAAATGAAGGAGTCCCATAGTTCCTAATTAGGGTGATGGTTTGGTTGCGTTGGTGTTTTTTGGATTCGTCGTCGGCCAAGGCGGTGGAGTGAAACAAACCAAAGCCTACGAGCATGTCAGGATATTTCTTAGCAAACTCCAAAGCGATATAACCGCCCATCGAGTGACCAATCAACGTACACTTCTGAATGTTGGCACTGGTAAGAAAACGATATAGCTCATCGGCATATGCTTCGACGGTCTGGCACGCTGTAAACAAGGAAATATTAGGCCTAACGATGGTAAAACTATCGTTCAGAATGGCATCGAGCTGGTCCCAAATAGTATCGTCCATGCCATGACCATGCAAAAGAACCAAGGTTTTACGTTGAAAAATCATATGAAAGTAATTTGCAGTTGAGTTATATTTCCAATAAATATACATAAAAGGCCCCTTATCAAAGATTAAAAGGGGCCCTTTTGATTCAAAATTGTATTCATTTGGGGGAATGACCTATCAAACCCAGGTAGTATTCGCCCCGACGTCCACCGGCCTAGGCCGGATGTTGCAGGGATTCTTCCCGAAGGGTTCTACGCAGAATCTTTCCGACGTTACTCTTCGGTAATTCCGTTTTAAAAATGATACTCTTAGGCCTTTTATAACCCGTAAAATTCTCCTTGCAGTAGGCCACCACTCCTTCTTCGGTCAGCGATGGATCACTTTTGACAATAAATAACCGCACTGCCTCTCCTGAGTGCTCGTCGGGCACGCCTACGCAGGCTACCTCAAGCACACCGGGACATTTGGCCATTACGTCTTCGATCTCGTTCGGATAAACGTTAAAGCCCGACACTAAAATCATGTCCTTTTTACGATCCACAATTTTAAAGAAACCGTCTTCATCCTTCACGCCTATATCTCCGGTTCTGAACCATTTCCCAGACTCATCTTCAAAGAACACTTTTTTTGTTTCTTCTGGTCGGTTAAAATAGCCTTCCATTACCTGTGGGCCCTGGGCACATATCTCTCCCCTTTCTCCAATGGCCGCCCAGGTTTCGTCATCCTTCAGCACCCTTAGCTCCGTACTAGGAATAGGCACCCCTATGGTACCTACCCGTTGTTTTCCATTCAGCGGGTTCACCGACAATACCGGTGAGGTTTCAGATAGGCCATAACCTTCTACCAAATGACAGCCTGTCACTTTATACCAGTTTTCGGCCACCACCTGCTGAAGGGCCATACCACCGGCTATGGTGATTTTTAATGAACTGAAGTCCAACGCCCTAAACGCAGCATTATTGAGCATGCTATTGAAGAGCGTATTAAGCCCTGGGAAAATATGAATATCATACTTCTTCCATTCTTTTATAAAGGCAGGAAGATCTCTAGGGTTGGTGATCAGCACATTATGCCCTCCCCATTTCAAAGCACATAAGGCATTGACGGTCATGGCAAACACATGGTACAAGGGTAACGGTGCTACCAATGTGATCTGGCCCGAAAATTGATTCGTTCTAAAACTAGACATCAGCCATTCATTCACCGCTTCCACATTGGCCAGCAGGTTGCGATGCGTCAGGCAGGCTCCCTTGGAAACGCCAGTAGTACCGCCTGTATATTGAATAAAAGCCAGGTCGTTGCCTTTACGCTGCGGCCGTTGATAAGGCAAATGCTCCCCCTTAGCCAATGTCGAAAGAAAGGAAACTTTCTTGTCGAGGGTATAGCTAGGCACCATCTTCTTCACATATTTCACGACTGCATTGACCAATATCCGTTTAGGGAATCCCAACATATCGCCAATCTCGGTCACGATCACATGTTTGATATCGGTCTGATCCACTATTTTTTCCAGATTCACCGCGAAGTTCGCTAGGATCACAATGGCCTTGGCCCCCGAGTCTTTGAACTGATGTAGCATTTCCCGACTCGTATACAGAGGGTTGGTATTGACGATCACCAGCCCCGCCCTTATTGCTCCAAACATGGCTACAGGAAACTGCAATAAGTTGGGCATCTGAATGGCAATACGGTCGCCGGCTACCAAACCTATGGATTGAAGGTAAGCGGCAAAATACTGACTTAGCCTATCTAATTCTCCAAAAGTGAGACTTTTGTCCATATTCGTATAGGCCTTTAGGTCCTTATTATGCACAAAACTACGCTCCATCAGCTCGATAAGCGAAGGATAAGCGTCAGGGTTTATTTCGTGTGGGACACTGGGGGCATAAAATTTATACCAAGGATGTCCCATGGTTTTATCTTCAATCATTGGTTCAACGTTTGCGTGATCACAAATTCAAGCTTTAATTTAACAATTTAAATGATTTTATTGAATATTCTCATTTAAATATTTAGAAGCCGTTGAGCTAAAATGGGCCATATTCATTTATTTTGACCCTCTTTCCAAGTTTTACGTGCCAACTCCCAAAGCCATAACGCCCCTTCATCGGAGTCCTGGACATCGGATGTATATACGAACCCCAGGTTTTGCAATAGCTGTGTAGAAGCATTCTCTTCCGACATGGTATGGGCTATCACCTTATGCACTCCATTGCTGGCAAATGCATGTTCGACCAGCCCCTTTGCGGTTTCGGTAGCCAGACCTTGGGCCCGCATATCGGGCATAATTTCATAGCCTATTTCTACGATTCCACTCGAATCGGGCTCCCCCTTATAGCCACAGCTGCCAATGAGTTGATTTCGCTCCTTATGGATGGTCAAATACACCCACCATTCTCTCAAGGGAGGGTGTTGTTTCCAGCGTTCATAGGAAGGGGCGAAGGTGTCTCTAAATTCGGTCCATTTCTTAGGGACATTGAGGCCCATCACTCTACCCAGTACATTATTGCCCATTTTGATAGCATCAAACAGGGTATCGTCGCAGGGGACGAGTCTTAATCTTGGTGTTTCAATCATACGTTTGTTATTGTAATGCTCATTCCCCTGTTTCGCTCCCCGAGTCGAATCGGTCGGAAATGACCTTTCTTATCGCTTGATGGGGGCGCAAGGGAGGGTTCTTTGCCATAGCTTGCCCTCTTTCGGCGTTGGTCTTAGCCCTTATGGCGAGGTTGCTCGTGGACAGGTGCTGACTTCGCCAGAGCCTGTACTCCTCCTCGGTCATCACGTCCTTGGCTACCTGTCCTCTAGCATAGCCATCGGCATAGCTATTGTTTTGGCTATCGCTTAAGGCTATCCGTTGTTCCGATTCCAGATGTTCCAATTCTTTCTTAAGGTCTATTTCCTCGGTACGGATATCCCAAAGTGGCTCTAACATTTTAAGCTCATTTTCGCAGATATTCTTCTCCGAAGTATGCCTACCTATGGCTACCCGTAAGGGAGCCGCCATTTTTAAAAGCTTCTTCCTTCGTCTTTTCAAGCGCCATAGTCGGGGATCTATCTGTAGCCAACGCAGCCAAAAGGCCTGCAAAACAGGAAGCGCCATTCCTAGCGACACGGCCCCAGCGATGGCAAACATCACCCCACTAAGCACAAAAGAAAGTAAGGCCCAGGGGCTGTTGACTAGGTTCAGATTCAGCTGGTCCGATTCTCGTAAAGCCTGTTCAATTTTATTGGTCAACTCTGGGCTATCGATAGGTAGCCCAGTCAGTGGGTCTACCGCATTGAGCTGCAGGTTTTTTACCGACTTATTGATCGCCGACTTCATCATGTCGGTACGGTAGGCTTCATACCTAAACCATCCCAAGACTGTCAGCGTGGCTATAGCAAAGAGGGAAAGAATTAACTTGAACCGTGCATATCGCTTCTTGGCCGGTTCCGCATCGGAAGCATGATAAGGCCCCTCTATCAACCGATCGTAGGCAGGTTTTAACAGAACCGACAACATGGCAAGGCCAATGGCAAAGGCCCAGGCTTCGTTGGAATTCCGGATATTGAGGGCATAGGCCACGATCTCGTGGGAGATGATCAGGTCGCCAGCAATAAATGCCACTCCAGCAAAAAGGAAGATCAACCCCGCTAATAAGGAATAATACGGGGCTTTATTGGCTCTTTTTTCCTGCAAAAGCTCCTTTTCCTGCTGCCCTTCCACCAATTCCTGCTCCACTTCGTTTAACAGGGTTTTGTGGGTCTGTAGGGCGGTTTGCTCCACTTGCAGCCTATCGAAGGCACTTTTTTGTTTATGGGTATTGGCTCCCATACGCTCTTGAATCTCTTTGAGCCTCTCCTTTTTTTCGGATATTCGTCCAGTCAGCCAGTCGTAATCGGCCTTACTTTTCAGATAGGCCTCATAACTTTGCCTATCGAGTCCTTCTAGGCCATTGGTATAACCGTGCTGATACTCGTCGGAATGTTGCCCTGTATATGGTTCCATTGCTAAGAAATTTAAAATTGATGCTGATACAGAAATGTCGTGGTGCCTATCGTCAGGCTACTTCCCTTGATCACTAATATATTTCAGTTCCTTACCCGTCAAGCGCTCCTTCATGCTTCTTGCCAAATGATATTCGCTTTCAAATATCTTGATCAGCATATTTCTTTTCGCAATAATCTTTTCGCGCTCGGTCTCGGCGGTAGCTTGTTCTCTAACGGCCTGCCATTTTTGCACCCGAATTTCACTTATCTCCCCCTCCAATTCCCTCAGCTCGGTTCCCCAAGCCGCAAGTTCCTCTTCGGCCAGCCGCTGCCGCCGACGTAGGCTTAGCCACGACTGAAGGTCTTTCCTTAGGACGGTGACGTTACTCAACAGCAATTTGCCCGAAAACAAAAATAGGAACAGTACGAATACAAATACGCCTAAGGCATGCCAAGGGGTTTGATGCTGCCACGCATGCACCAGGACGAACAACGCCGCAGCTACAGGCAGGCCGGTCTCTTCCAAGACGGTACGCCAATTGGCTCTAGCGTCGCCTTGGTGAAAAAATGAAATATGCCCAAATAAGTTGAACATCCCCGCACAAAACACCCCCAAAGCCACCCATGGGGTATGCGGGTAATCGGGCAGGAGCGTTTCTTCGATTAGAAAAAAGTTACTCACGCAGACTACCAAACTCAGCACAAGCCCTATAATGGTCCGTGGCAGGAAATGGTGGTGGTCTGCCGGAATAGTAGATCGTTCCTGCATACTTCTAGTAAGCTCAGAAACCCGCTGTGTCTTTTGCCCTATAAATAAATTATACTCTTGAATCTCCTCATTTTTCCGCTCAATGTCGGCACCAAAACCGGCCGACAGTTGGGAGAAATATTGATGGATAATATCCGTTTTTTCGGTAGGATCCGACTCTGATAACCCAAATAACACCCCTTCGTCGCGAAGGATGTCCTCGTCTCTCAGCCAAAGGGGCGGTGGAGCGATGTCGTGGGACCACCCTTGCTCCCCTTTCAATACCGACCTATCGAAGGCTCCGGGTTCTACCTCTTCATTTCCAGCTAAAGTCGGAGCCGGTTCGGCAACTACCGTTGGGGCAACCTCCGTTGGGGCAACTCCCGTTGGGGCAACCTCCGTTGCGGCAACCTCTTCCGAGGGTACCTTGGGCAAGGCTTTGGGCGTATAGTACTCCTCCTCGGAATCCCCCGATCGAAGCCAGTTTAATAGTCTGTTTTTTATGGTTGCCATAGGAATTTCATGAGTTGAGGTACTATTATCCTTCAAAACAAGTTAAGAAGCCATAATATTGTGATGGTCGGTAATAAAACTACCCCAGTGAGGGAGTTACTTCAGGAATATTCGTTTTAGCGCTTCCCAAAGTGCTTTCTTTTTTTCTACATCGTTGGCAATGGTAGCCAAGGGCTCAGCGAGCAAAAACCACACTCCATCGACGAATTTGGGGGTATAGGGCACCAGCACCAGGTCGACCTGAAGGCGAATAAGGGGCACCCCAAAACTAAGTAGATATTGTACTTTTTTAGCTGCCAAGGCACCGTTCGCATCTTTGCTTTGCAGATAGCTATAGTTGATCACATCGGCCTGGGTCATCGAGTGCCCTACTGCCTTCAAGATGTTATTGAGTAAGGTGGCTTCTTCTTGGGGAATAGCTTCTTGGAGGGAGCTATCGGTAAGTACGAGTAACGGGTGCTTTAGAGTAGGGAATGGGTGGTCAGCAACCATAGCCGGGGCTACGGGGGTAGGCTGAGCCGCCGTAGCCGCTTTGGGCTTCGGCTCCTCGGCTTTGGGTAGCTGCGGAGCTGAACTCGCCTTTGGATCCACTTTATACGAAGTACTCCCATCCTCTAGGCGGAAGAGGGTGTCGTTTTCGTACAAAATATGATATAGATTGATAGACGGTTCCATGATACTGGCTTAATTATTTCCCCAAATTTACTGTCGAGGGATTCCAAATCCCAATTTTTTGCTGTTGAGCCTTCTTCTCTAATGCGGCATATTCCTGATCGGAAGAATACTTTTTGAAATGCACGGCCAGACCATTTTCAACGAGCGTCTTATTGAGCACTTCGCCATTTTTCAAGACTACCTCTCCCAATAATCGACCATAACGGTCAAACTCCCCCTTATGACGTATTTCTACCGTTTGGCGAAAACAACGGTCGGCTACCAATTGTTTGGCCACGTTATAGTACGGACGGCCTCGTTCTGGACAGTTGATATGTAAAAATCGGATCCGGATAGGCTTTCCGGTGCGCTGTCCGGCCCCTTTTCCGGTGTATATCAACTTAAGCTCGATGGTGTCTCCGTCTTGTATCGCAATCACCTCGGCCTTTAAAGGGTTGGGCACCTTGTCGGTCTTGGGTATCGCCTGAGCCACTACAGGGCTCGAGCCTCCTACAAAAATGATAAATACGAATACTGCTAAAAATCGGTGGGTTTTAAAGAAAGTAAAATGCACGTAACTAAGAACTGTTAATTTGTAATAAAGAGTCAAAAGCCTTCATAGGCCAATGAGACCACGAAGGTAAGACCACAACCCGAATTTCCCTTCATTTTATAGCAGCATTTGCGAATTAGCCCTTTGTCACTTTTCCCAAGAGGTAGCCAATTCTTAAATAAATCGCCTCTTCCATTCTGGTTTTGGCAGCTTACAACTATTGTTTGACCCTATGACGTGATGTCGGTTGCGAGCTACCCAGTCATACACCAAATCTCGAAGGACTTTCGGCAAAATACGCATTCCTGAAACCCAGCGCCAGCGCCCCCCCAAATCGTACAAGAGGTCCAGCACCCCCGTCGATTTTTCGGTAAGCCTACCTTCATGCAGATAAAGAAAGGTATCGAAGTCGCTCAAGGAACGCCCATGCTCGCGTAAGGTCTGTTGGCCATAGTCCGACTGCAAGGAACAAAAATAAAGTTTCTCCCTTCGGTCCCATTTCAATAACTGTAGCACGAAGCGATTGCACAGGGCACAATCTCCATCGTAAAAAACTATATGCTGTGGTTTCATGATTACCATACTTCTGACAGGCCTTTACCTTAGGCTTCAAAGGTGCTCTATGCAAGAGCAACGATTTTGAAGGGCTCTTTTGTTCATAACATCACTGATTTACTAACCACTGGGCTTTTGAAATGCTCAAGCTTTTTCTATTTCTATACCGCTTGCAGCATTATTCCATTCTTTATTTATACAACATCATATAACCAACTAGTTAAATTGTCCAGAAACTTCCTTGAAACAATTCTGAACACAGGGTGATCCATGCCTTCAAGCCTCACAGCTTTCAGTAAAGAATCTCCCTTATTGGCTAGCCTGAAGGCCTAGTATCTTAAACCTAAAAAAACTCCTCCAAATGCTTCTGGAGGAGTTTTTTTAGGTTTCTAAGGGATCGCAACTTAGGACCCACAGGCTTCGCAACCTTCGGGGTCGTCGAGCGAACATTGCATGTCGGCTCTTTGATCGCGCACGGGAGCCGGTTTGGTATGCTCCTGGGCGTATTGCGCATAGTTGAGCTCCTTTTCGGCAATGGCCGCCGTGGCGGGCTCTATTTGCCGCTCTCCTTGCTTGCTGACTGTAAACTGTACCGGATCCGACGCCGCCCGGGTCCGGAGGTAGTACATTCCTGTTTTCAATCCTTTTTTCCAGGCATAGAAATGCATGGAAGTTAGCTTTCCAAAATTGGCCTCTTCCATAAAGATATTCAGCGACTGCGATTGGCAGATAAATGCCCCCCTATCGGCCGACATATCCAACAAGCTCCGTTGCTTTATCTCCCAAGCGGTTTTATACAAGTCTTTAATATGCTGTGGAATATTAGGTATCGCTTGCACGGACCCACTAGTGCGGACTAGGTTGTTTTTCATCTCCTCATTCCACAATCCCAATTTCACCAAGTCTTTAAGTAAATACTTATTCACGACCACAAACTCCCCTGACAACACCCTTCTTACATATATATTGGAAGTAAATGGCTCGAAGCACTCATTATTTCCAAGTATTTGGCTGGTAGAGGCGGTAGGCATAGGCGCCAACAAAAGGGAGTTACGCACCCCATTCTGTATGACCTCCTTACGGAGCTTTTCCCAATCCCAACGTCCATTCTCAGGGCTTACACCCCACATATCGAACTGGAATATCCCTTGTGAAATGGGGCTTCCCTCCCAGGATTCGTAGGTACCTTCCACTTTGGCGAGCTCCATAGAGGCCTCCATGGCACCAAAATAGATGGTTTCAAAAATATCCTTGTTCAGCTTGCGCGCCTCTTCGGAATCGAAGGGCATGCGCAACAGACAAAACGAATCGGCCAAGCCTTGTACGCCTATCCCGATAGGACGGTGACGTTTGTTGCTGCGCTCTGCCTCTACGATAGGATAATAATTAAGATCGATGATTCGGTTTAAGTTTTTGGTAATCACCTTCGTGATTTCGTACAACTTCTGATGGTCGAAGTGCATATATCCATCAGGCCCCTCTTCTACAAATTTGGGCAGGGCTATCGAAGCCAAGTTACATACTGCGGCCTCGTCGGGGGCCGTGTATTCAATAATTTCTGTACATAAGTTCGAGGACTTAATGGTGCCCAAGTTTTTTTGGTTGGACTTGCTATTGGCATGGTCCTTATACAGCATATACGGCGTCCCCGTCTCTATTTGAGACTCCATAATAGCAAACCACAGATCCTGTGCTTTGATGGTTTTTCGGGCCCTGCCTTCTAATTCGTATTTCTGGTAGAGTTTCTCAAATTCGGCACTGTGCGTATCGGATAGGCCAGGGCATTCGTGGGGATCGAAAAGCGACCAGGTATCGTTGCTTTCCACTCTTTTCATAAACAAATCGGGGATCCAGAGCGCATAGAACAAATCGCGTGCACGCTGTTCCTCCTTACCATGATTCTTTTTGAGATCGAGGAAATCAAAAATATCGGCATGCCAGGGTTCCATATAAATGGCGAAAGAGCCCTTGCGCTTGCCTCCTCCCTGATCCACATAACGGGCCGTGTCGTTAAAGACCCTTAGCATAGGGACAATACCATTCGACACGCCATTAGTACCCTTGATATACGACCCAGTGGCCCGTACATCGTGGATGCTCAGGCCTATGCCCCCCGCCGACTGGGAGATCATCGCACAGTTTTTGAGCGTATCGTAGATACCACTGATACTATCTTCTTTCATCGTCAGCAAAAAGCACGACGACATCTGAGGCTTCGGGGTGCCCGCATTGAACAAGGTAGGAGTAGCATGGGTAAACCATTTTTCCGATAGCAGGTGGTAAGTCTCAATAGCCGCAGCAATATCGGTTTGGTGAATCCCCACCGCTACACGCATGAGCATATGTTGTGGACGCTCCACAATGCGACCCTCTACTTTGAGTAGATAAGACTTTTCTAGAGTTTTATACCCAAAATAATCATATCCATAATCCCGATCATAAATGATGGTAGAGTCCAATAAGGATGCATTCTGACGAATGACCTCGTAAACTTCTTTAGAAATTAAAGAGGCATTCTCCCCGGTTTTCTCGTCTATATAAGTATAGAGCCTTTTCATGGTCGCAGAAAAGGATTTCAGGGTGTTTTTATGTAAATTAGAAATCGCAATTCTAGCAGCCAATATCGCATAATCGGGATGCTTGGTAGTCATAGAAGCCGCCGTTTCTGCCGCCAAATTATCCAGCTCAGCAGTGGTAACACCATCGTATATCCCCGAAACCACCTTTTTGGCTACTTCGACAGGTTGAACGAAATGAGGGTCTAGGCCATAGCTCAGTTTTTCGATCCGAGCCGTCACCTTATCAAATTTGACAGATTCCCGGCGGCCATCCCGCTTAATGACGTACATTGACATGTTAATATATTGTTTTATAAGAAGTTAGTATTTTAAAAATTCCTAGGGGAGGTATCTCGTAGTCGTTAAAAAACATTTGAAATAACATCAAATTAAGGTAAAAAACAATCGTTCCACAGACCAGCAAATCGGTACAAATTGAAAAACCTACGTTATCAAATTGTTAAAAATCTTATTTCAAGTGGGTTACCTCCGGCACCAAGCAAACCGGCCGTTCGAAAAAAAAAAATAAAAAATTATTTAAATGAGTAGAAAATAAAAAAAGCTTACAAAATGGGAAACTTTTTTTGTATTGAAAATTCATTAAGTACTGACAAACAATTATTTAATATTTTTTTCTGACAACTTTTTTATACTAAAAATATTCTACATACAACATTTTATTTGACATAACATCGAGCTAACCTAACAAAAACAGGCAAAACCGCAGTTATTTCCACTAAAACCAACGATCTATGGACAACTCCCTTATTTCCAGAAGAGACTTTATCGCTACTGCGGCAACCTTAGCTGCCCTCCCCAGCCTAGCAGGCTCTTCCGCTTGGGCGCGGGGATCTAGCCCTTCCATCACCCTGGGGGTGTTTGCGGCCTACCAGCATGCTGCCTATCTGCAATCCTTGGGCTTCGGCTATATCGAAGAGGCGGTAGGCCGATTCCTACTTCCCTCCGAAACAGAGGCCCCATACTATGAAAATCGGGACGTGCTCCAGCAGGAGGGATTCCCGATAAAGTCCTATGTTGTGCTTTTACCTTCGGCCATAAAAACGGTGGGTCCCCAAGCCCAACACCAAGAGGCCCTGGCACGTACCCAACTAGCCCTTCGGCGTGCCAAGGAATGTGGATCTTCTTATATTGTATTTGGGAGTGGCGGGGCCCGGAACATCCCCGAGGACTTCAACCGCCACGAGGCCAAGGCCCAACATATTGCTCTATGCCGCCAAATGGCCCCCATGGCCGAAAAATACGGCATCACCATCGCCATTGAACCACTCAACCGAGGTGAAACCAATTTTATTAACAGCCTCGCAGAAGGCGTAGAAATAGTGGAAGCCGTAAAAAGCCCAAGGGTCAAGCTTCTTTGCGATATCTATCATATGCTCAAGGAAGACGAACCCGCCAGCGAAATAACTAAATATGGGAAACATATTGTACATTGCCATATTGCCGAAAAAGCGGAACGCACCCCACCCGGTGTAATGGGCGACGACTTCCGGCCCTATCTAAGTGCCTTAAAGCAAACAGGATACCGAGGAGGGCTTTCGATAGAATGCTTCCATTACGACGACTTTTCCAACCAAATCAGAACCGGAATTGCCGAGCTTCAAAAGCAGATAAACGAAGTATAAAAATAACTGACGCTCAATTTATTAAAATATAAGCAGGTAATATTTGCGGAGTCAAATTTTAATTTTTACTTTTGCATTCCTTTTTGAGAAATGTATAGAACACAAAATACCATATAACAATGAAAAAAGATATTCATCCCAACTATAGAGAAGTGATCTTCTGGGACTTATCAAGCGACTTTAAATTCATCACTCGCTCTACGATCGAGACTGACGAAACCTTGGCCTGGGAAGATGGAAAAACTTACCCTGTATACAAGGTCGAAGTTTCTTCGAAATCACACCCTTTCTATACTGGTAAAAATGTACTGGTAGACACAGCAGGTCGTGTGGATAAATTCAGAAAACGTTACAACAAATAATAGAATCCTCTATTTTTTGTTAGAAGATATAGGCAGTCTCTCAGGTGTTCACCAAAAGAGACTGCCTTCTTATTTGTGTCGTAAAAAAAATAAACGAACTTTGGCTATACATTTTCACTTCTACACATGCCAACATTAATCTTATTCGACGACCCAATCCTTCGATTACAATTAAGCCCTCTTACACTTACCCGACCCATCGCCCAACTCCGTTGTGGGATCCTTACCCTGAGCGAAAAGTGGCAATTATGGCTTCAGAAGCCTGTATTTTACCTAACAGAAGCCTACCTACAAACCAAGTATCCCAGTGCTGACAGCGACGATCTACTGCTAATCAACGGGGCACTCTGTCCCGACGATGCCCTAACCCAGGCCCTTGGAGCCCTAAAAATGGAGCAACAACTGGTAGCGGCCGATGGCACCCTCCTAGCCTATAGAACCGCCTCAGCCAAGGGCTATGAGCGCCTAGAAGTCCGGCAGGATGCGGTGGTTTTTGAGGCACCTGTAACGGTAGTACGTAACCCATGGGACGTCTTTTTGCAAAACGGGGCTCAAATCGCCCTGGACTTTCGCAAAGTAACGGAAGGCCGTAAGAGCAGCATCATTTCCGACCCTTTTACGCATTGTTATAACCCCGAAAACATTTTTATTGAAGAGGGCGCCGTAATTAAAGCCGTAATATTGAATGCCGAAACTGGACCTATATACATCGGCAAGGATGCGCTGATTCAGGAGGGATCGACCATACAAGGGCCATTTGCCATAGGCAAAGGCAGCAGCCTTGCTCAAGGCACCAAAATAAGACCGAACACCAGTATAGGCCCCTATTCTAAAGTGGGCGGAGAGGTCAGCAATTCGGTTATTATTGGTTATAGCAACAAGGGGCACGACGGCTATTTGGGCAATTCTGTTTTGGGCGAATGGTGTAACCTAGGAGCGAATACCAATAATTCAAATTTAAAAAATGACCATAGCCCTGTAAAGCTCTATAGCTACAGAACCATGGCACTGGAAGATACCGGCATCGTCAACTGTGGGCTTATCATGGGCGACTATTCGAAGTCGGGCATATCTACCATGTTCAATACCGGAACCGTGGTAGGCGTCAATGTCAATGTCTATGGTGCGGGGTTTCAACCCAAGCACATCCCCTCTTTTAGCTGGGGTGGTGGGGCCGAAGGCTTTACCCCCTACCGGCTTCCCAAGGCCCTAGCCGTGGCTATCGATACCTGTAGCCGACGTCAGGTTAGTTTTGGAGACGAGGAGGAACAAATATTAACCCGTATCTTTGCCCTTTCCCAGCAGCAGAGTACCCAATCAGTGAACACCTAGTAACCAAGACTCCCAGTGTTATTTAAAGAGATCCCAGGACTTGAAAACATTAAAAAAACGCTTAAAAGGTCGGTAGAAACCAGCCATTTGGCTCATGCCCTGCTGTTCGACAGTACCGTTGGAGGCGCTGGGCTGGCCATGGGACTGGCATTTGCCACTTATATCAATTGTGAGAATAGGACTTCGGAAGATGCCTGTGGGGTATGCGCATCCTGTATCAAGATGAGTAAACTCATCCATCCCGACTTCCATTTTATATTCCCAGTGGCTGGCGCAAAAAAAAGCTCGGGTAATAACAGTGAATCGTTTTTGCCCTTATGGCGGTCGTTTTTGAGTGAGAACCCCTACCGGACCCTCCCCGAATGGCTCGATCATATTGGTGCAGACAATAAGCAGGGCAATATATCGGTAGAAGAGGCCCGAGGCGTGCTCCGTAAACTTTCTGTCAAATCCTATGAAGGGGAGTACAAGATACTCTTGATATGGAAGGCCGATATTATGAATGCCTCCTCGGCCAATGCTTTGCTAAAAATTCTGGAAGAGCCTCCTGCAAAAACCCTTTTTATACTCATTAGCGACCAATCCGATCGCCTGATAACCACGATTATCTCCCGTACTCAGCGCATCTACATTCCTGCCTTTGCCGATAGCGAGATAGAAGGCTACCTAGAAGGGCGTGGAGTGGCCAAAAACTTGGCCCATCAGATCACCTTCCTTAGCGATGGCAATCTTTCGCAGGCCATTAAGCAGGTAAACGAACAGCAAGACGACACCAGCAATTGGTTTGCCGACTGGATGAGGGCCTGTTACCGCTACGACCTAGAGGATTTGGTAAAACGAGCCGACCAGTTCGATACGATGAACAAAGAGCAACAAAAAGCCATGCTAGAATATGCTTTGCGCCTCTACCGCGATATGTTGCTATGGGCCCAAGGGGCCGGGGAACTATTACGTGTGCCAGAAAAGGAACTCACTTTTGTAAAAAACTTCTCCAAAGCCGTTTCATTTGATGGGCTCGGAAAAATGATAGATGAAATAAATAAGGCATATTTGCATATTGAACGCAACGTAAGGGCTAAAATGGTATTTTTGGACCTTTCCCTGACCGTTGCCCCCTATTTCAAAACGAAATGAAACCTGCTAATCCATTAGAAGTTATAGGTGCTACCGACTATGTAGACCTTCCTGAGCTAGGATGGTACTATGCTTCGGCGCGGATCGACTCTGGCGCTACCAGCTCTTCTATCCATTGCTCGAGTGTCAAACTGATACAAGAGGGGGAGACTCCCGTGTTAAAAGTGAAGCTAGACTCAAAACGGGGAGCACCGGAGCATTGCTTTACAACGAGCAATTTCAAGGAGACCGTCGTCAAGAACTCTTCGGGCCTTGCAGAAAAACGTTATGTTATCAAAACGGTGATCGAGCTGTTTGGCCGAAAGATCAGAACAGAATTTTCTTTGGCCAACCGTAAAAAGATGCGCTATCCTATACTTTTGGGTCGGAAATTATTGAAAGGTCGATTTATAATCGATGTCGCCCAGAAGGATCTGTCGGTCAAGAAAAAAGTAATCAATCAAAATCCTGAGCAGCAAACGCTCCACGACAAGCCAAGTGAATCTTTGCCGCCATCCTTAAAATAGACTAAAAAGATGAAAATCGCCGTATTATCTACCAACCCAGAACTTTACTCAACGAGGAGATTGGTAGAGGCAATAAAACAAAGAGGGCATGAAGCCGTAGTGATAGACCACCTTAAGTGCTTTGTGATGATAGAAGGGGGCAACCCTACCATCATCTACAAAGGCGAGCCGGTGGAACACCTCGACGCTATCATTCCTCGAATCGGGACTTCCGTAAATGCCTTCGGGTGCGCGGTCGTACGACAATTTGAACTAATGAAAGTCTTTTCGACCGTCAAGTCTCAGGCCATCTTACGGTCCAGAGATAAGCTACGGAGCATGCAGGTACTGGCAAAGGCCGGAATCGACGTACCCAAGACGGTATTTGCTAAAAATCCTTCGCAAGTTAACGAGCTTATCAAACAGGTGGGAGGCCCCCCGGTGATTATCAAGCTCCTAGAAGGCACCCAAGGTGTTGGGGTGGTTTTGGCAGAAAGTACCAAAGCAGCCAAGTCCACTATTGAGGCATTCTATGGCTTAAAGGCTAACTTTTTGATCCAGGAATTTATTGCCGAGTCGAAAGGAGCCGACATCCGGGCACTAGTCATAGGCAACCGGGTAGTGGCGGCCATGAAGCGGCAAGGACACGAAGGCGATTTCCGTTCCAACTTGCACAGAGGTGGCGAAGGCTTAGCCATTACACTGAGCCCCGAGGAAGAGGAGGCGGCCGTATCGGCAGCCAGGGCCTTGGGTATTAAAATAGCCGGTGTCGACTTGCTGCAGTCGGCAAGGGGACCCCTGGTGATGGAGGTCAACTCCTCTCCTGGCCTAAAAGGAATAGAGGGGATATCGAATATCGATGTAGCCTCTTTAATCGTGCAGTATATAGAAGATAAAATCATAACCGACGAAGGCGATACGGTTGGGGTGTAAGTAACGATATTTATGAAGCAAATAAGAATAGGAACGAGAGGGAGCAAACTAGCCTTGTGGCAGGCATACTATGTTCAGGATCGGCTACAAGCCCATGGTATGGAATCTGAAATTGTGATTATCGATACCAAAGGTGATCAAATACTGGATCGATCCCTGTCCAAAATAGGCAGTAAGGGGGTATTTACCGAAGAGCTAGAGGTGAAGCTAGGCAACGGGGACATCGACTTGGCCGTGCATAGCGCCAAAGACATGCAGTCGTCACTAGACGAGGCTTTCGAACTCATTGCTTTTACCCCTCGCGAAAAGACCAACGACGTATTACTAAGCAGCAATAAAGCGCTCAGTCTCGAATCGGGAGTGCCCTTCGTGATAGGAACCTCCTCCACCAGGCGGATCGCCACGTTAAAGAGCCTATACCCGCATATAAAAACCGTAGATATGCGTGGCAACCTGCAAACGAGAATCAAAAAAATGCAGGATGGCCAATGCGATGCTTTACTACTGGCCTATGCCGGGGTACATCGGATGGAATACGATGATCAGATTGCACAGGTATTGAGCTTGGACACCTTCACACCAGCCGTAGGCCAGGGAACCATCGCTATAGAATGTGCCGTAGCCCTCGAAAAAGAAAGAAAAACCAAGATCAAAGAAGCACTCAATGACCCCGCTACCGAGACCTGCCTAAAAACCGAACGTGCCTTCCTCAAAAAACTGGAGGGAGGTTGTAGCATTCCGGTATTTGGCTTGGCAACCCTATCCGGAAACCAGATTCATTTCCGTGCCGGCATCATCAATTTGTCGGGCAGGAAGTCTATCAGAATAGAGCGCCAAGGCCCTATGGATGCCCCAGAGGCCTTGGGCTTGGCCATGGCCGAGGAATTGCTGGAGGCCGGGGCTGAGGCCATATTGAAGGAGATCAAAGGCCAGCTATAAACACCTTACCCCCTGCTTGCACGATGCTAGGCCTATTGCATAAAGGCCTGCTCAGCCATAACCTACCTCCAGCAGCGGATAAGAATCCACGACTCCACCCTCATAAAAAAAAGCCCTAGACCGTGCTATACAGTCTAGGGCTTTTTTAGTTCAAATGACTACGACTCAATTGGTTTTGGTAGTCGCTGGAGTTTTGTCCGTTTTGGTATCGGAAGTAGTGGCTACTTTGCTTCTAGTGGTAGTACTAGGTGTGGGGGTAGACTCCGTATTGCCGGCACTCATACTTCCACCTTCACTCTTCTGATCGTCGTTATTAATCGATTTTTTCCGACGCGTTTTTTGCTCCACAAAATTCATTTTACCTAAACGATACGAGAAGTTCACGCGAATACCTCGGTTATACAAAAAGTTGTTATTCACCTGGGTAAAGGTACTCGACTCTATGCTCGTCTTCATATTGAAGCTAGGCGCCAGGAAATTCTCCATGGCCAGACCGATACTTCCACGCTTGTTAGCAAAGTCCTTCTTAACTCCTAAGTCGTACATTCTAAATCCAGTTTCATATCCCTGAAGCTGTACGTCTCTTCCGCGGCTAAAGGCCCCAGCCTGGATTCCCCAGCCTTTGTTGAGCGATACACTGGCCCGCAACCGGCCGCTGGTTACGAAACCTGAGTTGCTAGATGCAAGCGCCGGATCGGGGCTATTATTAGACAAGTCGGAATAGTAGGTATCAAAGCCCCCGCTGATCTGCAGTCGCTTGAAAAAGGTGATGTTACCAAAGATATTGACACCATAGTTTTTCTTATTACCAATATTGCCATAAGTTGTGGTAACCACCCCTTCGTCACTCGTCGTACGGATTTTCTCAATAGAATTGTTGGTAAACCTAGCGAAGGTTGACACATTGACGTACAAGGAGTTTTTAAAGAAACTGGTGCTCAATTCCACCTGATCGGTCAACTCAGGATCAAGCTCAGGATTACCAAAGCTTATATTGTTAGGATTGGAGGTATTTACGTTCGGGTTCAAGAATTGAATACCGGGACGTTGCAAACGACGGTTATAGCCCAACTTGATGGTCTGTCCCTTCCCTACCGTTTGAGAGATATTGATACTAGGAACTAGGTTGGCATAGGCCGGAATGTCTAGTTTACCAATTTCACCCTGAGTAGCATTGATGCCCGTATATTCATAACGCGCTCCCGCTTTTAAAGAGAACTTGCTCTTGGTCGTCAGGGTATAGGACAAATACCCCGCCGCTACATTCTGGTCGTAATTTAGGCTACTCGGTGACTCTGCCGTACCGATGGTATTATAATAATCATAATCACTCACTACCTGGCGGAAGATTCCCTTACCACCTACTTCTATCATTTGATTATCCTTAATAGGCGTTTGGTAGTCTACTTGAAGGGTGCTTTCTTGGTTAAAGCTGGCGTTATTATTACCCTGAGCACCTAGAAATTCTTTAAGCTGGGAGTTGTTGAGGCTATACAGGTCTGCATCATAATCGTTGGTCCTATTGTTCCGGCTAAACTGACCCGATATGCTAAACTCTTGCTGTGGCTTAGACAGGGTCTTGTAATAGTCTAGGTTAATATCCCAAGTCCCCGACTCATCTATCACATTCACATCGCGATAGTCGGTGGTAGTGGTGGTACCTATTCGCGTCAAGGTTGTCAGATCTTGGGTATTATTGAAGTTACGAACCCCGTACCGTACATTGGCCGACAAGGTTGTCTTAGCGTCTAGGTCGTAATCCCAACCCAAGTTATACGATCCAAAAGTAATTTTGTTTTTGGTATCGCTCATCTGAGAGATAGTAAAGTCAGATTCTTTACCGGTCTGCACATTTTCGGATTTGCCAGGCATATTGTACATAAACCTCCCAAAGCCTCCAAGGCTAAAGCCCATATTTCCTGAACGGTAGTTGCCGCGAAGGCCTACATTCGTCCCACGGTTTCCTACCCCGGTATTAAAGTCGAGGGTACCGCCTTGAATTCTACTTTTCTTAGTAACGATATTGATGATCCCCGCGGATCCTTCAGCGTCATAACGCGCCGATGGAGAAGTGATCACTTCTACCGACTTAATCATATCGGCCGGAATTTGCTTCAAGGCATCGGATACACTGGTGGCGATAATGGTAGAGGGCTTATTGTTGATCAGGACCCTAACGTTAGAATTCCCGCGAAGAGACACATTCCCGTCCAAGTCTACCGTAAGCATCGGCACTTTTTTCATGACATCGCTGGCATCTCCGCCCTTGCTGGTAATATCTTTTTCGGCGTTATAAACCAATCGATCTACTTTTTCTTCGATCATTTGGGCCATACCCACTACCTCAACCTCATTGAGCTGAACCACGTCGGGGGCCATCAGGATAGTACCTAGATCCAAATCGGTCTTTTTGTCGATATGAACCTTGTTAATCGTCTTATTTTTATAGCCGATAAAAGAAATAAGAATTTTAAAATCCCCACTTGCAACCTTGGTCATAGTAAACTCCCCTTTTTCATCGGTGGTAGTACCATCTATAGGGCGGTTGGACTTTAGGTCGATTAAGGATAAAGCTGCAAATTCTACAGGATTATTACTCACGGAATCCTTTAGTACTCCTTTTATTTTCCCGTTACCCTTTGGGCTATCTTCTGTCGTTCCCGGGATTACCGTTTCCCGATTCCTCAAGCGGCTGTCGTTGCCTCCACCTCCACTGCCTCCTCTTCCTCCACCTCCTGGGGGTTGCGACCATGCGTTAAAGCATATCAATGTGAGTGTAATGATGGCGGCTAATAGTTTTGATTTTTTCATAATGGCTTTAGATAAAGGACATAATTACAATTTCAAAGTAAATAGATTACTGGCGTAATTTTTTGCTAAATAGATATAGCTACCCACAGAATAGATCAATTTGGCGTTTGAACCGACGAAACCTAAATGACATCTATCAGCCATGCTAAGAGATAGACCAGAACAAGGTATAGGCAAATACCACTAGACTGTCGAGTATACCGCTATCCCGATCGATTCTTAGACATTAATTGCACTTTTTACGTTAAAATTGTATCATTAAGTTCAATACCCAAACGAATGACTGAAACAAGCCCATCCAAGAAATATCCCGCCTTTTTACTTCATATTTTGGGTTGGATATTCTTAGCTTTTCTAATGACTTGGCAGCCTCTAAGCTGGCAGATAGAGCTCCCTCACACCTTCTGGATCAAAGGCGTGGCGCAGTTTTGCCTGCTTATCGTGCTGTTTTACCTCAACTACTATCTGTTCTACCCGAAGTTCCTTGCCAAAAATAAGGTCCTGTACTTTATAGTATTGAATGTCCTGGCAGTGGTGGTTCTGGCCTATGCCATCGAGCAAGTCAAGATCTTGATCAACCATGGCGATTATATGGAGCGCGCCTTCCAGGCCGCTCGGGAATCTCCAGGACCTAAAAAGCCCAAGGACAAAATCGACACTTTCGCTTTGTTAACCGCCCTGATCATCATAGGAGTAAGCACCAGCATTGCGGCCGTCAGAAACGCCCAGTTGGACCGAGAGTTCCGTCAGGAATTAGAGCAGCAAAAGATAAAGTCGGAATTGAGTTTCCTAAAGGCCCAAATCAACCCGCACTTCTTTTTTAATACGCTCAACAATATTTATGCCCTCACTTTAATTGATGTAGAAGCGGCTCAAAAAGCCCTACACAAGTTATCGCGACTGATGCGCTATGTTCTTTATGAAACCCAAAGGGAAACCGTACGCCTTAGTGAGGAGATCGCCTTTGCCCAGGATTATATTCAGCTGATGCAGCTCAGGCTCACCGACAAGGTGCGGGTAACGCTAACGCCCCCAAGCGAGCTGGTAGATGTACCTATAGCGCCTATGCTCTTCCTTCCCTTTATAGAAAACGCCTTTAAGCACGGTGTGAGCGCTACAGACCCTAGCGAAATCGAAATAACGATATCACAAGAGCAAAACACCTTGCATGTGGAGGTGATCAATACGCTTTTTATAAAGAAGTCGGTTTCCCTGGACGGAAGTAACGGGATAGGCCTCACCAACACCCAACGCAGGCTGGACCTGCTGTATCCGGACCGATATCAACTAGAGGTAAAAGAAGACATTGCTAACAAAGCCTATGAAGTAAGACTTTCATTACAAACTATATGACACTCGTTTCTTGCATTGCCGTCGACGACGAACCGCTAGCCTTAGGGTTAGTCTGCTCGTTTATAGAAAAAACCCCTTTCTTAAAATTAGTTGGAAGATACTCCAGTGCAGTTGAAGCCCTGGAGGCCATCCATTCCCAGCCGATCGACCTCATTTTTTTAGATATCCAAATGCCCGATCTCACGGGGATCGAACTGGCCCGGGTGATCGATAAAAAAGAAGGGAAAACACCTAAGCTCATCTTCACCACTGCTTTCAACCATTTTGCCCTTGAAGGCTATAAGGTAGACGCTTTGGACTACCTATTAAAACCCTTCAATTATGAGGAGTTCCTAAGAGCGGCCACCAAGGCCCAGGCCTATATGGAGCTGGTGCACCGGGCTGCAGCTCCGCCCAGCCCTCAGGCGCCCACAGAGGAATACCTCTATTTAAAAGTGGAATACCAGATGTACAGGATCTTGTATGACGATATTTTGTATATGGAAGGTTTGAAGGATTATGTGAAAGTTCATTTAAAAAATGAGCCCAAACCCTTGCTCTCACTCACCAGCCTCAAATCGCTAGAGGATAAGCTCCCCGAAAGTAAGTTTATGCGTATCCACCGCTCCTATATCGTCAATCTGGACCAGATCAACGCCATCACTAAGAACAGCATACAAATCCAGGGGCAGACCATCCCGGTCAGCGAACAATATAAAGAAGCTTTCTCGCAGTTTCTGAGTAAGTGGCTCTAATGCGGCGCTTTTAATGCTGCTATGAAGTATCCTTTCCGATATCATCTCTCTATTGGACTCAACGTCCTGCTGTTGGGCTTTAACTTGCTGATGGGTTTTATCTACCGCGACAAACTCTACCAATACGTGGTTCGTGAAGGAGGGCAACACCAGATCGTGATGTATGGGAACTCGATAACGGCTCAGGGCAAGTGGGTAGAGCTCCTGGCCCGAACCGACGTACTGAATGCCAGCCTTCCCGGCCAGACGACCTATCATTTCTTGCAGGCCGTACAAGAACGGGTCATCGATAAAAAACCCAAAATATGTTTTGTAATGGGCGGTATCAACGACATTACCATTGGTGTGTCCCCTCAGAACCTTCAAAAGAATTATAAAGAACTGCTAGAGGCTTTGATGCGGGCGGGTATTACGCCCATCGTTTCGTTGACCTTATACGAGCAAAACGATGCAAATAGCAAACGGCAAGTAGACTTATTAAATCAATTTTTAATTTCCTATTGCCAGCAAGAGGGGATCCAGTATCTCAACCCGAACGAGTACCTTTCGGATAGTACCGGGCTTAAGGCAGCCTATGCCGTCGACAAAACGCATCTGAATGAGCGTGCTTATCGGCTATGGGCGGCAGAAATTCGGGAAGTCTTGCACCAGAATAAGCTATAATAAAAAATTGCCAATGGTCGGTGTCCCCACCAACCAACAAAATCCCCCGTCCCAAATTAAAATCAAAAAGGCCGTCTTCTTTCGAAAACGGCCCTTTTTGATTGGTTCTATCTTAATTAAGCATTCACTTGGTTCATCACCTCAGTTTGCTTACGAATAGATTCCATATGAACGAGTTTGAAAAGCTCATCAACCAAGTTTGGATAAAGGTTCATACTTTTACCCCAACCAGCACGAGTTTCCAATACTTCGCGGAAACGGTCTACCTGATAGGCCGCCACATTATTATCACGCTTGTATTCGGCAAGCTTTTCTACCAAAGCCATACGTGCAGCTAGGTTTTCTAGAAGCTCACGGTCTAGGTGATCTATTTTGCCACGCACCACTTCAAGTTGTGTTTGGTAATCGCTACCGTAAGAGCCTTTTCTTACGTGAAGCTCATGAAGCATTTCACCTAAGGCGGCTGGAGTCAACTGCTGGGCGGCATCGGACCAAGCCTTTTCGGGCTCCCGGTGCGACTCAATAATAAGACCATCGTACGAAAGGTCCATAGCACGCTGAGCCAATTCGAACAAATACGCACGCTTTCCTGCCATATGGCTAGGATCGCCGATCACTGGAAGCTCAGGGAACAAAGTTTTGAGCTCGATAGCGATATTCCACATCGGTGAGTTTCTAAACTTAGTCTCTTGCGCGTTGGAGAATCCACGGTGGATGGCTCCAATTTTTTTAACACCAGCCTGGTTAAGGCGCTCAAGGGCACCTACCCACAGTTGAAGATCGGGGTTAACAGGGTTTTTCACCAATACAGGGACGTCTACACCTTTCAAGGCATCGGCTAGTTCCTGAACGTTAAAGGGGTTAACGGTGGTACGAGCTCCTACCCATAGGATATCCACATCGTATTTCAGGGCAAGCTCGATATGCTGCGGAGTGGCTACTTCTACTGCCACAGGCAAACCTGTTTCTTTCTTCACTTTCTGCAACCAAGGCAATGCGGCTTCCCCCATTCCTTCAAAGCTACCGGGACGGGTCCGTGGCTTCCAAACTCCTGCACGTATCACGTGCGCAAATCCTTCTTGCTTGATCTGGCTTGCGGTTTCTAACATTTGTTCCTCGGTCTCTGCACTGCAAGGCCCGGCAATCACCAAAGGTTTACCCTCGGTATTAATCCAACTGCTTAGCGGTAGGATATCTAAAGAAGCATTCATATTCAAAAACTTGTCCTTAGTAAAAATAGAAAATTGTAATTTATCGATTCTTCATTATGTGCATTTCGGAGATTGGCGTACATTTGGCTCTACAAACAGCCCTCTTCCTCTATGACGAACTACTTTACTCATTCAACCTATTTGATTCCGGATTTCAACCATTTGAAAACTAACATTTAAAAGATGGCTCTTCCCACTCAAAAAGACCTTAATTCCGTTTCATTTGAAGACATTGCCGTCGCATTTGCCTCAAAATCAGACCAACAACTTCGTAAAACCTACTGGCTTTTCAAAATCATGAATAAGAGTAGGGCAGTAAATTTAGGCACTTTTTTCCTAAAGCTTGCACTAAAACTAAACTTACCTATAAAAAATCTTATTCGAAGCACTATTTTTGAACAATTCTGTGGAGGTGAGACCATTAGTGACTGCGAACAGACGATTACCCACTTAGGACAGGCCGGCATCGGCACCATCCTCGACTACTCCGTAGAAGGCGAAGAAACAGAAAGCTGCTATGACCTCACCCTTCAACAAATAATACTGACCATCGAAAAAGCGGCACATACCCCTCATGTTCCATTTGCCGTTTTTAAACTCAGTGGTATCGCCCCCACCGAACTTTTGGAGGCCTACCAGCGCGAAGAATCCCTGAATACTGCCGACCAAGCCGCCTTCGACAAGGTCGTTAGCCGGCTCGACACCCTATGTTCGTACGCATATCATCATGATGTGCGATTGTTTATAGATGCCGAAGAAAGCTGGATACAGGGAACTATCGACCAGCTGGCCAGCCGTATGATGGCCCAATATAACCGCAAGAAAGCCGTCGTATTCAATACCTATCAAATGTACCGGTCCGAATCCCTGCAAGGACTCAAATCGGCCTACCTAGCAGGAAGGGAACAGGGCTACCATATAGGGGCCAAACTCGTACGTGGAGCCTACATGGAGAAGGAGCGCCTAAGAGCGAGGGAAAATAATTACTCGAGTCCTATTCATGCCACCAAAGAGGCTACGGATATCGATTATAACGCGGCCATAGAATTCTGCCTCGAGCATTTGCAGTTTATGGCCATATGCATGGGCACCCATAACGAATACAGCTGCCAGTACTGCATCAGCCGAATGAAGAAAATTGGCCTCGAACTTGACGATGAGCGCATTTGGTTCGCTCAATTGCTCGGCATGAGCGACAACATTACCTACAACCTGGCCCAAGCGGGCTACAATACGGCCAAATATGTCCCCTATGGGCCCATAGCCTCCGTGATGCCTTATTTGATACGCCGAGCAAGGGAAAACACCGCCATGACTGGACAAAGCAGCAGAGAATACTTACTAACAAAAAATGAAATGGAAAGGCGAGGAATCAGTAGTTTGTAACTATTCTTCCTTAATTTAGCATCCTAATTAAATGATTCAAGGTCGCATACCGAATGAATAATTCTAAGAATCCTACCCCTTACTTACTACTTAGCGTATTACTGATCGTGATCGATCAGGCTTCCAAAATGCTAGTACATCATTATATGGAACCCGGTTTTTCTGGACAGATTCCCTTGATAGGTGATTGGCTTAAGCTCCATTACGTACTCAATCCTGGAATGGCCTTTGGCATGCAGCTGGGGCATGAATACGGCAAGTTATTCCTAACGCTCTTCCGATTAGTCGCCATGGTGGGCATCGGGTGGTACCTGGTCCATTTGGCCCGCACAGAAGCCCCCAAGGGCCTGCTTTGGGCGCTGTCTATGATATTGGCAGGCGCTGTAGGAAATGTCATCGACAGCACCTTCTATGGAGTTTTGTTGGACAACGCCCCTTATGGCTCTCCCACCCCTTGGTTTCATGGCCAGGTGATCGATATGATTTTTGTAGACTTTTGGGAAGGGTTTATCCCCGACTGGGTACCGCTATGGGGTGGACAATATTACTCCACGCCAATATTCAATATTGCCGACTCCTGCATATTCCTAGGAGTATGCAGTATCCTGATCTTTCAAAACCAGATGCAAGGCCAAAAGCCTGCTGAAAGCCCTACCGAGGCTCCAGCACAGGACCCGTCCTCGGACGAGTCCATGGACCAGCCTACCACCGAAGCTCCCGATACTACTGAGCCAGATCAGAAAGATGGGCCTACCAACGAAACGCCCAGGCAGGAATCATAATCCTGCCTGGGCGTAAGCTCCTGATGGGCTTATTACTTACTGATTATCCTTGTCCAGCGGTAAAAAGTCCTTAAAGGTTTTCTTGATGGCTACATCGGTAGCCTCTTTCTTATTTTCCCAATTGGCATCCAGCTCTAGGGCTACTAACCCGCTTAGGTTCATCAAGGCCTTAAATTCATCGAGTTTCTTAATGAAATCATTCTGACGCCGAGCCGATTTCTGGGCGTACTCCCTAGCGAAGACGTCTCCTTTATTTTGGAGTTCGTTCTTTTTTTGCATTACATAGTTAAAGCGATCTAAGAGGCCATTGACCGACTTACCGATCACCTCGGTAGCCTCTAAGGTACCCACCGTAGCTACCGTAGTACCTCCAATGGTGGTAATATAGCTGCGTACATTGGGGTCCGACTTGGCTATTACCGACGACAGACCCGTGGTAACCCCCAGGGATGCGTTAAGCAACGAACGACTCTTCTTGCCTTTCTTGGCCTTGGCATAGGCCTTTTTCAATTGTCCTTCCTTTTCTTTCATCTGCTCGAGCAAGCCCCAGGCATTCACCAAGGCTCCTCTGTAGAGGTTAAACAAGTACGTGTCACGCACGCTCTCATCCACTGTATTCTTAATAACGAAATGGATGCTGCGCTCGCGCTTATTATGGGCCTTATCGAGCACATAGAATATCACATCGAAAGACAAGGTATCGAAAGGATCCTTTACAAAATCATAACCGGGCTCCCAAATAAACTCATAACTGGTCGCCGTGTTCTTTATTAGAGCCGACTGAGGCACATTTTTATTATCCGAAATAAAATTAAAGGCGGCGATATCGTCCTCCCCATTGGGATCCGACAGGCTAAACCTCAGATTGATACGGTTATTTTCCAAACTTTTCACCACGGTGGTCTGAGGTATTACCGTCAGATCGGGGGCCAAATCCATTTGGGTTATTTCTAATCGTAGCTTTCCCTTAGTACGTACCTTGGACGGCTGGTCCTCTACATAAAACTCCATGTAGCGTGGTGCCTCTCTCAGTATATTAAATTGCTTAATAGAGGGTTCCCAAATCACCTCCCCGCTAGCGGTAAGTCGCATCCCTTCGGGCATGCCCCCGTCCAATATGGGAATAAAAACCACTGGATCACCGTCAGGATCCCGAACCGAATTCATATCGATTTGATAGGTATTTTGGGTTTTATATTGGACATAAAAAGGCTTGAGCTCGTCGACTATAGGGGGTCTATTGACATGAACCACCTTAAAGAGTACCTCCTTGGATACCGATTCTCCAAGGCTGGACATGGCCTCGAAGACCACTGAAAACGTTTTGACTGTATTGATCCGATCGGCGGCATCGAAGCCCGGAGTCCATACGAAGTGCCCCAGCGAATCGAAATACATCTCTTTGCGGAGACCACTCGTAATATTATAGACGATGCTGTCGCCCTTGGCACCACGCGATTGCAGATGAAAGTTGATCTCTTTCCCTTCTTGAATCACGTTCCAATCGGCATCATTGGGGAAGACCAACTGAAAAGGTGACACTATCGGTTCCTGTGCCCAGGCAAGGGAACAGGACATACTCAGGAGCACCAACAGTATTATTCTAGACACATTTCTGAAAATCATAGGGTGAGAAAATGGATTATCTTATGAAGCAGTAATTTTAATTTTAAACGCAAATTTCGCAATAACTATACAATGAACAAGCAAAAAATAAGAGAATCACAAAAACTATTCCAGCTGAGCACAGGTCTGACAAATTGCAGATATATCATTAATCTTATACCCAATTGGTCAATAATAGCGCTTTCGAAACCCTTGTCTCCGAAAACATAAATACCGGAAAATAGTCTGTTTCGGACTATTCCCCGGTATTTACCTGTACCTAAGAAATAATTTTATTTCTTAGGAGCTGTAGCTGGCTTGGCAGGAGCGGCAGGTGCTGGTGCTGCAGCTTCTTCTTCAAGTTTGTCAGGATCCACGCCCAATTTTTTAAGGATAAGGTTGGTGGCGTTATGCTCTTCAGAAGCGGCAAAAAGAATAATAGGGGTAGTACCTGCACCACCATCCATATTCAATATATACAGGAAGCCATTTTCCTTACCAACGGCCTGAATAGCGTCGTTAACTTTTGTCAAAATAGGCTCTAACAACTGCTGCTGCTTGTTCTGTAGAGAAGTTTGGGCATTATTTTGCATTTCTTGAACGCGGGTCTGAAGGCTTTGCAATTCCTTTTCCTTGTCGGCACGAATTACATCGGTCATATTAGCCCCATTCTTCTGGTAAGCTTCATATTTTTCTTGAAACTCCTTATAGGTTTCACCTATGGCTTTATCGAGTTGGGCTTTAGTGATTTCCAGTTCATTCTGCATTTTTTTAGCTTCAGGGAGCTTACCAATGATAAAATCCACGTTGGTATACCCTATCTTGGTAAGAGGCGTCTGTGCTACTAGCGTAGTACTGAAAACGGTCATTACGACCATAAAAGCCATTAATTTTTGTTTCATTGCGTTGTTACTTATTTACGTTTATTGGTTGTACTTTTTTGTTTGGGGTTACTACTTTCTGCGGCACTGCCCACTTGAGCCTGGGGGGCACTTCCTACTGCCTTGTTTTTATCGCTATCTGCTTTTTCATTCAATCCCAGCTCTTCTATAATATAGTCGGTGTAGTCGTGGCGTGGATTGGTATAAAGCATCCCAATATCACTGGACTTATCGAACATAATATCGATTCTACGCTGGCTACACACTTTATTTACCGCCTGTTGGACCCTTTCCAGGACGGGCTTCATGAGTTCTTTTTTCTTTTGAAACATCAAACCCTCCATACCGAATATTTTACTATTATACTCTTGGGCTTCGGTTTCCTTACTTTTTATTTCGGCTTGGCGTTTCCGCTTCAGGTCGTCCGTCAACAGCACCTCTTCGGCCATATAAGCCCTTTGAAGCCTATCTACTTCCCCGAACTTATCCTGAATCTCCTTGCCCCATTTCACCGAAAACTTCTTCATTTCGGCTTGTGCCAGCTGATATTCAGGCATTTTACTGGTAATATACTCCATATCGGTGTAGCCCAGCTTTTGGGCCGAGGCTACAGAAGCCGATATTACAGACAAAACTAGTAAAATAAAAATCTTCTTCATGCCCTAACTAGAATAAAATGCACTCTTCTAACGAAATCGTAGTTTTAATATTATCTAATCTGCTGTCCGATGGTAAAATGGAACTGTGGGCCAGAGCGCTGGGTTTGTCCGTCGAGGGCGTCAAATCCATATGCCCAGTCAATCCCCAAGAGTCCAAAGGCCGGCATAAAGATCCTGGCTCCTACCCCTGCCGATCGTTTCAAGTCGAAAGGGTTGAACTTTTGATACGTCCCCCAGTTATTTCCTCCTTCGGCAAAGCCTAAAATAAAGATCGTCGCTTGCGGGTTGAGCGATACGGGGTACCGTAGCTCCATTACATATTTGTTATAGGCGATCCCACCCCCATCGGCCGGTCGGCCATTGAGTAGCGGCCCTACTTGCTGATCCTGATAACCCCTAAGTCCTATAATGTCCTGGTCGGCCAGCGAGAAGGCGCCCTGTCCTGCTAGCCCCGAGCCCCCCAATACGAATCGACCAAAGGGACTAAATCCGGCCTTATTGCTATAACTTCCCAGATACCCCATGTGCGTCCTGGCGGATAGCACCAGTTTACCCGTAATGGTAGCATAATAGCTGGCATCGAACATATATTTATGGTATTCTACCCACCGATACTTTTCGGCAGCATCGCTATAGTCCGACTTCCTAAAGGCCGAATATGGAGGAGTGAAAGTGGCACTCAACGAAATATTACTTCCACTTCTTGGGAATTGGTTATCACTTAGCGTATTCCTCGATATGGTGGTATTGAACGATACGTTATTTGAGACCCCTGTGTTATAGGCTCCTCCAAAAATATTGATGGAGTCGAGGCGGTAGCGGTTATAAGAAAGCGAATGCGTCAATACCAAGTAGCGATCTGGCTCTTTAAGCCTGCGGCCCAAGGAAACGGTCACACCATTATTGAAATACCCGCCCCGATACTGGATCCCTGATGAAGAGCCACCAGTACCATAGCCATATAAAGAGTTATAGTCCGTCTGGCGATATACTGTTCTCTGGAAGGAAACCCCAAAGTTAATCGGTTTTTTACCCCCTAGCCAAGGTTCGCTAAAGCCTAGAGAGTAGGTTTGGTACTGCTTACCATTGGCCTGGAAACGAACCGACAATTTCTGCCCGTCCCCTGAAGGAAGCGGCTTCCAGGTTTCTCGGTTCGGGATATTTTTGATAGAGAAGTTATTGAACACCAATCCAAGGGTACCCACAAAGCCTATATAACCACCCCATCCACCGGAGAGCTCTATTTGGTCAGAAGGCTTCTCTTCCACGGTGTATTCGATATCCACCGTTCCGTCATTTTGATTGGGGATCGGCTGTATCTGAATTTTCTCTGGGTCGAAATAACCCATTTGCGACAATTGGCGCTGGGTATTGATAATCTCCGTTTTGCTAAATTTCTGTCCAGGCAAGGTGAATAGCTCTCGCAATACCACCCTATCGCTGGTCTTCGTGTTTCCGTTCAGCAAAATCCTGTTAATAGTGGCTTGTTTTCCTTCAAACATGCGCATTTCTATATCGATCGAGTCCCCCACTACGGCCTTTTCCGTAGGGTCGATACGGAAATAAAGATAACCGTCGTCCATATATATGGAGCTTACATCCCCACCGGGTATCCCCTGAATTTTCTTATCGAGCTCTTCAGGATCGTAGACATCCCCCTTTTTAACACCTAGGCGCTCCCCCAAATACTTGGAGGTATAGAGGTAGTTACCCGTCCAGGTAATGTTCCGATAATAGTATTTCTTACCTTCATCCACCTTCATTTTAATGCTGATGGTCTCGCCGTTATTTTTAACGGTATCGTATTCTATGGTAGCATCGCGGTACCCGTTCTTGCGGTAATAGGCGATCAGCTTCTCTTTATCTTCGTCGTATTTTTTAGGAATATACTTCGAAGGGTTAAACAGGCGCCCCAACATTTTTTGCTTTGTACCCTTCAATTTTCTCTTCAGGGTACGATCACTAATTTCGGTGTTACCCTCAATATCTATTTTCTCGATTTTTACTTTTTTCCCTTTGTTGATCGTGAAGTTCAGGGTAGCCTGCCCACGAGAGGAATCCGGAATCTGCAACACCTTGACTTTGGTATTGTAGAACCCCTTATCCATATAATATTTCTTGATGATCAGCTGGGTATTTTTGATCATGGTGGGGGTGATCACCCTACCTTTAATCAGCTTCACCTTATCGTTCATCGTTTCTCGCTCTCCTTTTCTGATACCCGAAAAAGTAGCGCTATACAAGCGAGGACGCTCTTTAATATGAATATTTAACCAGATTTTCTCTCCTTCGACCTTGGTGGCCAGAATCTCGACATCATCCAGCGTACCGAAGTCCATCATTTTTTTAATAGAAGAGGTCACCGCCGGTCCTGGGACCCGTATTTTGTCTCCAGGCTTCAGTCCGGAGATGGAAACCATAGAGTTGGGGTCCAGGAACTGCGTCCCTGATACGGTTACCTCAGCGATGGTATATTCCTTTGGATTAGCGGGGTCAATACCCATATTGGCAACCGGAGCGGCTGGTTTGGAAGTAGCCCCCAAGCCAACGCGTTGGGCCTTTACGGCTACGCTACAAATCATTATTAACAGCAACACCCCTCTAAAATGTGCCAATGGCTTACTCAAGTTTTTCACTAGGTTCATAAAATTTTACTTAGCACTGTTTTCTTTTATCTGATCACCTGTTTTCCCAAACCTTCTTTCTCTTTTTTGGAAAGAAACGATGGCTTCAAATAAATGTTCTCGCCGGAAGTCGGGCCAGAAAAGATCTTCGTAAAAATATAGCTCGGAATAGGCCAATTGCCAAAGCAAGAAATTGCTAATACGATGATCCCCGCCGGTTCTTAACATCAAATCCACGTCGGGACGTTGCTCGGTCGACAAATAGGACCGAATACTATTTTCATCGATCTCCGAGGGCTCCAAACGACCCTCTTTCACCTCCTGTGCCAGCCTACGAGTGGCTTGCAACAGATCCCATTTTCCACTATACCCTAAGGCCAAAATAAGGTTCAACCCGGTGTTACCGCTTGTGGCATCTATCGCCTCAGCAAGGGTTTTCTGACAACTAGAAGGCAGGCTTTGCGAATCACCGATCGTACTCAAACGAACATTGTTCTTCATCATGGTAGGCAGTTCGTTCCCGATCGACTGAACCAACAACTCCATCAATGCCCGCACTTCATACTCCGGCCTTCCCCAATTTTCGGTAGAAAAAGCATAGAGTGTCAGATAGGAAACTCCTACTTCCACACATCCCTCTGTCACTTCCCGTACCGCCTTAATGGCATTCCGGTGCCCGAAGATACGTGCTGCACCTTGTTTTTGTGCCCAACGCCCATTGCCGTCCATAATAACCGCAATATGTTGGGGTATATTACTCATTTCTATGAGTTCCTTCATTGTAACCGAACCCTTTTAACCATTTAATAAATTGCAAAATCACGCCTTATGATTTTCCGTATCCTATTTTATATTGCCTTTAGCAGACACTCTTCAGACTAAATGGTAAGAATCTCAACCTGAGGTACGCAGAAAACGCACCATTTGTGAAAATCTACCTCAAAATTAATGCAATTAGCCTTACTGACTCCACAAACTAGTTGAAATACAGCAATATAAATTTACTTATACTATTCCTAATCTGAACAAGGTCGCAATTTAGGAATAAGTAAGGGGTCTACAAAATCATTATTTCATTACCAGATTTGAATGCCAGAGGATTAATTATCAACAAGATGCCCGATAGGCCCCATTACCAGCTTGCAATTCCCTAGCTATCGACCGTCGTTTTCCAAAATATTGTACAGGCCATACAGAATTTTTTTTCTCAGAATTTAGCATTTTTAGCCTTATTATATTCTCTCAAAAAGCCTATGATTTATTTGGCATCCATCTATGGGAACCTTATAACATTTCAAGTTTTGGCCAAACTAAAAAGAATCTATGCCTCCCCACCAATTGGATAATTTTATGAAATTATAGTTTTTTAAAATTAGACAATTAATTCTAGTAAGTTTGTATCATCGTATTTTTATACATTCATAACAGATTAAAAATCAACAATTTAAATTCAAATAACATGTCATATATTGAACCGGCACCAATCACGGATAAAGAGAACCCATTGGAGTCCATGATGCAACGTTTCGACAAGGCCGTAGAACTTCTGGGTATCACCGACGAAATGTATCAAATACTAAAAGTACCCCGCAAGCAGGTTATCGTGGGACTACCGGTTACGATGGACTCCGGAGAGATCCGCACCTTCGAAGGATACCGGGTTATTCACTCTACCATACTAGGCCCTAGCAAGGGCGGGATCCGCTTCGACCCCGACGTCAACCTGGATGAGGTAAGGGCGCTGGCAGCTTGGATGACCTGGAAATGCGCCGTGGTAGATATCCCCTATGGAGGAGCCAAAGGTGGCGTGGCCTGCAACCCCCGCGAAATGTCGGCCGGAGAGATGGAGCGACTCATGCGCGCGTATACCACTGCGATGCTCGACGTTTTTGGCCCCGACCAGGACATCCCCGCTCCCGATATGGGCACGGGCCCCAGAGAAATGGCCTGGCTGATGGATGAATATAGCAAATCCAAAGGGATGACGATTCCGGCGGTGGTTACCGGAAAGCCCCTCGTCCTGGGTGGGTCTTTAGGCCGCACCGAAGCCACAGGACGTGGAGTAATGGTATCGGCATTGGCCGGCATGGAAAAGCTGCGCATCAACCCCTACCGGGCTACGGCGGTGGTTCAGGGCTTTGGCAACGTAGGAAGCCATGCCGCCCGGCTTCTGCGCGAAAGAGGGGTGGCCGTGCACGCCATCAGCGACATCTCGGGGGCGTATTATAACGACTCCGGCATAGACATAGACGCGGCAATGGCCTATCGGGATAAAAACAGGGGGTCACTGGAAGGCTTTACCGGGGCCGAGCTCATCGCTCCCGACGACCTATTTACCATGCCCGTCGATGTACTGGTGCCGGCCGCTAAGGAGGATGTGATCACCAAAAAGAATGCTTCGGAGATAAAAGCCCGGATGATCGTAGAGGGAGCCAATGGACCTACCTCTTCTAAAGCCGACGACATCATCCACGACAAAGGCATCATGGTAGTCCCCGATATCCTGGCCAATGCCGGTGGAGTTACCGTCTCCTATTTCGAATGGGTACAGAATCGAATTGGATATAAATGGACCCTGGAGCGCGTCAATCGCCGTACGGATCGAATCATGAAAGACTCCTTCGACAAGGTGTACCAAACCTCCATCAAGTACAAGGTTTCTCTACGAATAGCGGCCTATATTGTCGCCATCGAAAAGGTATCGAGCACTTATACCTACAGAGGTGGCTTCTAAAATAACGACCAGGGAAGTCCTCAGTTGGGAGGGCTTCCCTCTTTAAATAGGGCATGCCCACCCAGTTGGGAGCTCCAGCTGGGTGGTTGGGATACATTAATAAACTGTTATCTTTTACTTTTCTTGCCGCACACTGACTAACTTTATGGGATATTTATACTTTTGTATATAGAAATGCTGTCCGTACTACGCCAGCCACAAAGTCATCCCGACCCCATGTCTTTAAGTCCCCGATTCATAGCCTTTATACTGGCCCTATTAATCTCCCTGATCACGACCGCCTTCCTTTCCTTCGTAGTTGGCGTGACCCGCAGCATGCAGTTTGTGGCCTTCGTCGCAAGTTCCTTGAGCTCCTTTTTCCTCGTTCTGTATGCCGTCGATATTCTTGTTTTTAGGGAGGTAAATAAAATGTATCGCACCATACACAAATTAAAAATGAAGGATTTTAATATCACGCCGCGAAAACGGCTGTTTAAAGAATCCAACCCATTGAAGACCATCAATGATGAAATATTTGTATTTGTAACAAAAAAGCAAAAGGAAATTGATGAGCTAAAAAAACTGGAATTATTCAGAAGAGAATTTCTAGCCGATGTTTCCCATGAATTCAAAACACCCATTTTTGCCGCTCAGGGGTTTATCCATACCCTGCTCGACGGCGCCATGGACGACGAACAGGTCCGGGAGCGTTTCTTGCGCAAAGCAGCCAAAAACCTCGACAGCCTCGATGTGCTCGTAAAAGATCTGCTGGTATTGTCGCAAATGGAAACTGGTGACATCAAAATGAACATGGCCCCAGTAGATTTACTCCAACTCACCTTTAATATTTTTGGACGTTTGGAACATATCGCCGGCTCTCGAAATACGAGCCTAAAGGTAAAACCCGACAACCTAGAGGCCGTATGGGCCATGGCCGACCAAGACCGCATTGAACAGGTGCTGCTCAACCTCATTGAAAACGCCATCAAATATGGACATGACAACGGGAAAGTCATCGTTCATTTTAGCGAAAACAAAAAGAGTATCGAGATATCGGTGCGCGACAATGGCCCGGGAATCCCCCAGGAACACCTCGTCAGAATTTTTGAACGTTTCTATCGGGTTGACAAAAGCCGTTCTAAGGATCGAGGAGGAACTGGCCTAGGCCTGGCCATCGTTAAGCATATCATCAATGCCCACGACACCAAGATCGCCGTCATGTCCAAACCCGATAAAGGCACTACCTTCTCCTTTAAGCTGGAAAAGGCCTCAACGCAACCCCTAAGCGATGCCCACGCCACAGAGAATCCAAGTTAGTTTACTATTTATATAAATCCCTAATTGACTATGTTTATTCATAACGTATTTTTTTGGTTAAAAGACAAGTCCAACGATGCCGATAGAGCGGCCCTCCTAAAAGGAATTGAAAGCCTGAAGTCTATCGAGTCCGTTCATACCGCTTATGTAGGAACACCTGCGGGCACCAATCGCCCGGTAATCGATGCCTCCTATGACTTTGCCGAAATCCTTGTTTTCGAAGACGAAGCGGCCCACGACGTGTACCAAATTCATCCGATACATACCAAATTTGTAGAAGACTGCGCCCATCTATGGGAGAAGGTGGTCATTTACGATGTAGAGGCTTAAGTACCTATCCACACTTATCCACAGCAATACACACATCCTATGTGGACAACTGTGGATAAGTTGTTAATATACTCATTATTAGCTAATTAAATTGTTGATATCCATATCAGTTATGTGGATAACTATCCAACTAAGGTGTGTATAAGCCAAAAGCCCGAATCTTGTATAGGATCCGGGCTTTTAAAATATAACTGTGAAAAGCTTTAGAAAATAGGTACTACACGGCCTTCTTCATTGCTTTTGATAGCGGCTTCCAACACCCGCATGGTGTTCACCCCATCGCGGCCTGTCACGGGCTCATCGGCACCATTGACAATGGACTGATATACGCCTTCGAAATACTCCACATAATTGCCTCGTTCAGTAGACACCGATTCCCTGATCACCTCTCCATTTCGAAGGGTATGCAGGGTTCCCTCCAAGCCTTCTGGCTCGGTACACCAGGTATCGAAGTCGGGTTTATCACCTGCCACGAGCCTATCTTCCTGCTTATCTCCGCGATGCTTGAGGAAAGATCCCAGTTGTCCATGTAAAATATAAGCGGGGGCCATTTCACGACAAATAAAACTACCCTTTACTCGCACGCGCAAATCGGGGTAATAGAGCAGCATATCGAAGTAGTCGTTGACCTGCGAGTCCTTACGGACGATGCGTAAGTCTCCAAAGACGGCATCGGGCATTCCGAAAAGGGACAAGGCTTGGTCGGTCACGTGCGACCCTCTATCGCGGAGCAAGCCAGCCCCCGGAGAAGGTGTTTCTAAGTGAGCCTTGGCATTCAGGTCGGGCAGATGTTGCTCATAGGCGAAAGTCACTTCGACCAAATCCCCCAATACTCCCTGATCCACTATTTTTTTAACGGTTTTAAAGTCGCTGTCCCACCGACGATTTTGAAATACCGACAACTTCAATCTTTTTTCACGGGCTATGGCTTCGAGCTCTATGGCTTCGGCGGCCGTTACGGTAAAGGCCTTTTCTACCACCGCATGCTTACCGGCCAATAGCACGGCCTTGGTGTACTCATAATGCGAGTTGATCGGCGTATTGACGATCACGAGTTCGATGTTATCGTCTTCTAAAATTGACGCCAGGCTTGGATAGGAAATGGCCTCGGGGTAGTCTTGCTGGATAAGCTTCTTGCTACGCTCCCAAGAACCCAACAGGTTGAACCCAGGATGAAGCTGAAGGAAGGGTGCATGGAATATTTTCCCTGACATCCCATAGGAAAGCAAGGCAGTGTTAATGGTTCGCATGAATATATAAGTCTAATTGATATGAATATAAAAGTGGAAGGAAAACTCCAACGAGCCAAAAATAAGTCTACTCTTTTACAATTGCGAACCAGAAGAGACAATAAATGCCTCATAGCAACAAAGGCCACCCCTTTGCAGGGGCAGCCATCGTTAAGAATTAGGAATAGGGGTAAGTATTACCAGCCAGGGTTTTGTTGTAGCCCAGGAGTTTTTACCAATTCATTCTGCATGATCGGGAACAGGTAATGGCGAGGAGCGATAAACACCCTATTTTCTACATAAAAACGTCTCATTTTGTAGCGTTTATTGCCTATTACGATTTTACCCTCCGGATCTTCAATCGGTTTCATCCCGTTGATCATATGTTGCGTTTTAGGATAAGGCCAGGCATTTTGAGACCTCTCGTCGTTGGTGCTACCAGCGGCTTCCCATTGCGCCTCCTTCTCTAGCTCCATAGGGTTGCTGGCGTCCAGATAGAGCCTAGTAGCCCAAAACCTGTTGTTTTCATAATACAGCTCTACCCGACGTTCCCGCTGAATATACTCGTTCATCAACGCTTTATCAGAAAGCGCCGCTGGAGGAATAGGAACCATAAAGGACCTTTCCCGTACCATGTTGAGTAGGTCATAGATTTCGGCATTGGGACCAGTCGTTTCATTGACCGCCTCGCAATAGATGTATATAAACTCGGGCAGGCGCCAGATGGCTGGGCCATTGATATCGAAGCTTTTATCCCGATTCCAACTTTCACGAATCACTTTACGCTGAAAATAACCCGTAGTGGTAGAGTTAGTGGCGCCAATCTTATCGGGGCCGGTGGCGGTATTAATCACCGTTCCCTTAAAAGTAGAACCATGATAGGTTACATCTCTATAAAAACGGGGGTCACGGGCAATCCCTTCATAAGGGTTCTCGTCGTCGTAGCCATGCTCCGCCGCTTTGGAACCATAGATAGGATACCCATAGCCATCGGGACCAATATATTCATACTCGTCTACCTGCTCCTGAACGGGTGCTTGGCGCGTACTACCATTCCATGAGGGAGGGTAAACATCGCCCTGCCACGCATGGTTTTTATCTTTGGTAACGAAAAATACGGCTTCCGTTTCGAATGCATCCATATTGAACAACAGATCCCACAGACGGGCATAAACTTTTGAGTTATTCTTGTTCTGGCCGGCATCATCGTTGAAGTCCGTTTCAGAGTGGCCCTTGTACAAGCTATACCGGGGCTTACCTTCTACCTTAAAGTCCATTACGGCTTTAGCGGCTATTTTGGCGGCTTCCCAACGGCTTTGGTTATACCCATATTCGGAGGCAAATACCCGAGTGTCGTTAGGAAAATTCCCTCCATTCCACATGGGAGTAGCCGCCATCCAGCGCACAATGGCCTTCAGGCCCAAACAAGCGCCTTTGTCTATCCGGCCAAAATCGGCCCCTCTCCATACGTCTGGCACCCTGGCCAAGGCCGAGTCGCAATCCATAGCAATCTTTTCTACTAAGGCATGGTAGGACTCCTTCTTAAACTCAATATCGCTGCCCACTTCCCAGGTTCGGTCCATATAGACCGCCTCACCATACATCCGGATAAGTAAATAGTGCAGATAAGCCCTCATAAAGTAGACCTCGCCTTTTCTTTTTTCCAAATCGCCGGCCTGCAGTGGGTTGTCGGGCGTATTATAGGTTTTGACGCCTTCTAAGAAAACATTGGCTTTCCTGATTTTGCTGTATAGCGACCACCAATATTGACCGGTATCGCTCCTATCGGGCATCCCATTGGCGCTCCAGTCGCCGCTATTAAACTTATTGGTAATGCCGGCCTCCACGTTCGAGCCTTCGTTTTCGTCTGTAGCCGAAGCGGTAGAGAAATGGTTAAAGAATACCAACGGCTTATTGGCCGACTTGATATTGGCATACAGGTCCGTCACCAACTGATTGGCCTTGTTATACCTTAAAAAGACCTGTTCGGCATCAATTTGATCATCGGGTTTTCTATCAAGAAAATCTTCATCACAACTACTCGACACTACCAGCATCAAGATGAGTGCTATATATTTCAAATTCTGAATGAATTTCATTTCAAAAATATTTTAGAGGTTAGAAAGAAAGATCGAGTCCGAAATTGAACACCCGTTGCACCGGATACCAGTCCCCCGATCCTTCGCGCGTTTCAGGATCCATTCCTACCTTAGACAGGCTATCCCAAGTAAGCAAATTCATTCCTTGAGCATACAGCCTTAGCTTGCTAATTTTCAACCTTTCCAGCATAGGCTTCGGTAGGCTAAATCCTATTTCCACGGTCTTCAAACGCACATAGTTCCGGTCGTACAAGAACAAGCTACTGTTATTGTTCTTATTATTATTATTGACCCCAAAGTGCAAGGCTGGATAGGTGGCCGTTGCCGCCGTTTCTGGTGTCCAACGGTTTAAGTGCATGGGCTTCACCTTGCCATATTTGTCTTGAGAGAACAGCGGGAAATCGTACGCGGCGGCTCCATTCAGCTGCATAGATCCGCTAGCAGCTCCCTGGAAAAGCAAACTAAAATCGAAGGCCTTGTATTTAGCTCCTACTGGAAGTCCAAACATAATTTCAGGGTTGCTAGGGTTGCCAGTAGCCGTTCTGTCGCCCAGGTCATCGATTCTACCATCTCCATTCATGTCCTTGTAGACCACATCTCCAGGAATCAGCTGTCCCCAGGGCTGGAAGCCCGCTCCATTGTTCATCTCATTGAGTTGCTTAGCTTCCTCAGCATTGGCTACAAAATGATCGAATACATAATTAAAATGTTCCCCAATCCTTCTTCCTGTGTTGGCTCTACCGGCATAGTCATAGGCAATTTCGTTCATAAACAGGATTTTGTTCCTGGCAAAAGTAAAGTTAGGTCTCACGTAATAGGTGAAGTTTTTGCCTATTGAGCCATTCCAACCTAGCTCCATATCGAAACCTTTATTTTCGACCCTACCCGAGTTGACATAAGGGGCGTTCTTACCTACGATATCGGAATAGCCTAGTTTATCACCACCGCCTAAGTCCGTAATGATATCGTAACGGTTCTCCTGGAATAAGTCCAATGTCAGGGAAAGCTGTCTGAATAAAGTCATATCGATCCCTATATTGGTCTTCTTCGCTTTTTCCCAGGTCAGCTTAGGGTTCGACAGGTCTCCTTCTTGAAGTCCCCCGCCGGCACTAGAGCCGAAATTGTCGGTACCGAAGTTATAATTACTCCCTCCAACAAAATACTGTAGATACAAGAAACGCTTATCGTTGGGCAGGCGGTCGCTACCCACCAAACCATAAGAAGCACGGATTTTAAGGTTATTCAGCCAATTGCTGCTTCCTTCCAAAAATTTCTCCTTACTCACTACCCAGCCGGCCGATGCCGAAGGAAAGAATCCATAACGAGTCCCTTTGGCAAAGTTTTCCGATCCGTTATAGGCAGCATTAAATTCGAACAAATAGCGGTCATCGAAACCATAAGTGGCTCTACCCGTAATGCCCTGATACCTAAAAGGCACTTGGTTATTAATCACCCGGTTAGATCTATTGACCAATACCATACCCGTCACTTGATGCTTCGCAAAATTGCGCATATAGTCGAGCTTCACCTGTACATAGGCCCGGTTGTTATTGTCGTTAAAGCTAAAACCATTGCCGATGGTCTGATCGATTTGGTATTTATTACCAGACTTATAAGCCCCTAAATAGTGACCAGGCGTCCGGTATACATCCGAACCTTCGGTAGGAACGAAAGTGGCATACCCAGGATACTCTTTGTAACCTTCGGCATAAGTGGGGACATTCCGCTGAATCCACCTTCCTTCCTGGGAGTCATATGAAAACACCCCGTCGATTGAGAGCCCCTCCGTAATAAAATTCAACTTATGTCCTAAAGAAAACGAACCGTTCAGATAAGTATTTCTTTCGTTCAGATAACCCGTTCTGCTCAATTCTCCTAGGATATTTAAGCGGTATATCTGATCGCCATACAACATTCCTAGTGGGTTATTGGCCACAAAAGTAGCATTGGCTTCATTCCCGTTATTTTCAAGAACAATAGGCAAATAGGAGGGCTGAGTGTTGGCAATTTCCACGAGCTTAGAGGCCGTGGTACCCGGGGCGTTTCGATCGGTAATCCTGGCACCAATATCTAGCTTCGCATAAAAATTGTCGGTAATATCGATGTCAATATTCGATCTAAAATTATATCTTTTGAATACGGCCTGAGTACTATAAGCACCATTCAAATTGTCGTGCTTGTAGTTACCATCTTGCTGAAAATAGTTGGCCAGCACGAAGTACCTGGCCCGCTGCGACCCGCCACTGATAGAGAGGTTATAATCGGACTGTTTACCGTTTTTAAAGGCATAGTCAAAATAATCCCAGTCGTAGCCCAAGCCATCGGAGTTGTCGCCTTTGGCTTTTCTAAAGTTCGCAATCGCCTCCTCAGAAAACAGATTCAAGGTAGAGGGATCGGCTCCATTGCTATCGTTTAGCCGCGCCTCGTTGTACAGCATGGCATAGTCGGCAGAGCCCAAATACTTAGGAAACTGTACCGGTTGGTTAATACCATATGCCGCCTTAAAGTTTACAGTGGCTTTATCCTGCACCTTTCCCCTTTTGGTGGTGATCAGGATTACCCCATTGGCCCCTCTTACACCATAGGGAGCGGTTGCTGAGGCATCTTTAAGTATCGAAAAGGTTTCAATTTCGGCCGGAGACAGGTAATCCATACTTCTTTCCAGACCATCTATAATGACAATAGGAGCCGTGTTTCCGTAGGTAGCCATTCCTCTAATAAAAAGATCGCTGCGATCCACCCCTGGCTCACCACCGCTAAACTGGTTGGCCAATAGACCCGGCAAGCGACCTGCCAAAGAGTTGGTAATACTCGCCGTAGGGCTCTGCTCCAAATCGGCCGTGGTGATGGTGGCGATAGATCCCGTCACCGTAGCCTTACGTTGGGTACCAAAACCCACAATCACGACTTCTTCGAGCCCTGCCAGATCTTCCTCGAGGACAAACTCTAGGCGGGTTTGATTCCCAACTGTCAACTCCTGGGTACGAAAGCCAATATACGACACCACAATTACATCGCCGGGGTCGGCCTCAATCTTAAATTCACCAGAAGTGCTCGTAGAAGTTCCTTTTTCGGTTCCTCTCACGATCACCGTGGCGCCAGGTAAGACCTGGCCTTTGCTATCCTTTACAATTCCAGATAGTTTGTCCACTACTTCTGGAAGCAGTTCATTCTTTGCCGGCTGAGTGACATCCTTGCCACCAGCACGCTCTTCGAATACTGCTATTTGGTTACCTATCAGTCTATAAGTAAATGGACTCTTTCTAAAAGCTTTATTGAGCAGAGTGGGCACTTCAACCTGCTGTAAATTCAGATCTACGGCTGTTTGCTTTAATTCGGCCAGAATGTCATCATTATAAATAACCCTATAATCACTTTTCTTTTGAATTAAATCGAATAGCTGAATCATATTCCCCCTTTTTAGCTGGACGTCGATCCGCGTCTTTTGGGAAAAACTATTGGCCTGAACGCCCATCACCCCCATTAAAATGAGAAGTAGCGTTATTTTCATAATCCTAAGTAGTTTGTAAGGATATACTAATCCCAACTGACCATAGTTATTTTGGTCAAATTTTTTCATAAATTTGCATTTACATTGTTAAGAATAAATTAACTTCCACGCCCTTCAGGTGGGAAGTGCACTGGTAGGCGCGCCAACGTCTACCAGTTTTTTTTATCGTAATTCTATCTCTCTATCAAATACCCCCTTTCCGTTAAATGGTAAGACATACCCGTTGTTACCGATATGGCGCCGAGGGCTTGCTCGACGGTATCAGCCAGATCCAAAGTACCCGAAAAAGTTTCTTTGGCTAGCTTGGGATCGTTTAATTCAATAGGTAGCTTATAATACCTATTGAGTTTTTTTAATATCTCTTGTAACGGAGCCTGATGAAGGATCAAGTAGCCGTCCTTCCAGGATACATACTCGGCCACATTTACCGTGTAATGGTTAATTTTTTGGCTATTGACGTTATATCGTAGCTGTGTGCCTGGTGTCAACTTTCTCGTATTCTGGCGCAACAGATCGATGCTTTGAAGGGAGACTTCGATGCTTCCATGAACCAGGGTCGTTTGGGTGAGTGCGTCGTCGGCATAGGCACTTACGTCGAATCCCGTCCCTAACACTTTTACTTTAAGATCTTTGGTTTGAACATAAAAAGGTTGACTCTCTCTATGGCTGACCTCAAAATAAGCCTGCCCCTCTAGATAAACTTCCCTATGATCCTCTTCGAAGCGTACGGGGTAGACCAGCTTAGAGCCCGAATTGAGCCATATTTTAGTGCCGTCCTCCAGGGTGATCACCGACCGCTTTCCGTAGGGCACTATCAACTTATTATACCCCAACCCTACCTTGGGAGTCATCACAATCTCACTATCGTTGATCCCAATACTCTTATCGTCCTTATGAACGATTTCTGAATGTTGGTCTTCTAGGGTCACCACACGACTGTCGGATAATATTAAAGCGGACCGTCCCGTATCGGCTACCATTTCTGCAGCCAACCGCTTCATAGTCCCTAGCTCGTTGCTCGGAAGGGACAGGAAATACATGCCCGCAAACAAGAATACGAGAACAGAAGCTGCAGCCAATCCCCAACGAAATCGATAACGTGTCCTATTCTGGGATTCTAAACTCTCCACGATCTCCTCCCATAACATATCCTTATCAGACGCAGAAAACGTGGTAGGTCGAATCCCTGTCTTAAAAAATCGAAGCAATATTTGCCAGTCCTCGTTCGCTTTCATTTCCTAGTTTTATATCTCCTATGACAAAAGAATCCTGATTTTGGACCATAACTCTTTGTGCCTTCTTATAAGAGAAAGAAACGTACGGAATATAGACTCACAAATTAAAAAAAATTAATTATTCCTGTAAAATAAAACTTAACTGGCTCGTTAAGAACAAGATAGCACTTGGCTCTAAATTATCTCGAAGCACCTTAAGCGCACGATATACGAAGGTTCGACAGGTAGGAACCGAAATTTGCATCATCTGGGCGATCTGTTCATAGTCCAGATCGTGTGTATAGCGCAGATACAAGATTTCGCGTTGACGCTCGGGAAGGCGGTTGATCTCGTCGGCCAGAGAGGCCATCAAACGTTTTTGCTCCTCATCCTGAATCATCAGGTCTTCGGTGCTGTAGTCGAAGCTACGAATAGAAAAAGAAGGATCGGAACTGCTTTGAAACCGAAACCGCTCCGACTTGCGTTTCACTACCAAAAGCTTCCTTTTGAAGGATTTTAACAGATAATAGTGAACGTTGACTTCCTTAGCCAGGTTTTTGTGGTAGGCGTGTAAATCGATGAATAGGTCGTGGATGCTATCTTTTACCAAATCGGAGTCGTCGGTATAGCGCATACCAAAATCATACAGTACGTCGGAGTAGGCATCATACAGTCGTTGAAAGGCCGAGCACGAGCCGGTCTCGACAAAATTATTCCAATACACCAGATCCAACCCTCTTAAATTCATCCTAAAACGTATTAGTAAATTAACAAAAGTAAGTATTATCGGAATTTTACCTAAATTACTTACATAATTTTTACAAAATAGGACAATCTTAATTAATTTTAATAAAGCTTAATATTGGAAAGGTTCCAGGCCCCTTTCGAAACCGACTATACACCCAATCATCAATACTTTATTCACCCTCCTTCTGCCCGGAGCCTTCCTTGTTTGACCAGCCTTTCCAAAAGATCTTATAGAGGGCTTAATGCGACACCGGCTTCATTTACGGCCCCAATGACCCGTTGCACCTCCTCCGCTGACAACTCAGCATGCAAAGGCAAGCTAATAACCTCCCGATGTATCTTTTCAGTAAGGGGCAAGCGGCAGGAATGAAGGTACCCATAGGCCTTTTGCTGGTGAATGGGAGTAGGATAATGCACCTGTGCCTCTATGCCCCGAACGCTCAAATATTCCAGCAACCGCTCTCGAGCCGGATGCCGTATTACAAACAAATGCCAGGCATCTTCCCATAGGGTGCCCGCCGGTGGCAGCTGTACCCATGGGGCTGTGATACCTTCTAGATAGCTGTGAGCGATATGCCTTCTGCGCCTATTACAACGATCCAAATCCATCAATTTTACCCCTAACACCGCCGCTTGCAGCTCATCCATCCGGCTGTTGTACCCTTGGTATTCGTTGCTGTACCGTATCGTGGCGCCGTAATTACGCAACGCCCTTACCTTATTGGCCAATAGCGCATCGTTGGTGGTAACGGCCCCAGCATCGCCAAGGGCTCCCAAATTTTTGGTAGGATAAAAACTAAAAGCGGTAGCATCGGCTATGCTCCCCACCTTTTGGCCTAAAAACGTGGCCCCATGCGCCTGTGCCGCATCGGTGATCAGCTTGAGCCCGTGCCGATTGGCTATATCGCTTAGGGCGTCCATCTCGCAACTTTTACCGTATAAATCTACCGCTAAAATGGCCCTCGTCTTCCGGGTGAGGTGACGCTCTATCATTCGGGGATCGAGCAACATGGTGCCATCATCAGGCTCCACCAATACGGGCGTTAGGTTCAATAAAGATACGGGAAGTACGGAGGCTATATAGGTATTGGCCGGGACGATCACCTCACTCCCTGCCCGAAAATCGTATGCTTTCAAGATCAAGAGTAGCGCATCCAACCCACTCCCCACTCCTACCGCAAACTGGGCCCCACAATAAGTGGCAAAAGCCTGCTCAAAAGCCTCTAACTCCTTCCCTAGCAGGTACCGACCCGACCGTGCCACGCGCAATATCGCCTCCTCCATCGCGGACTGGTAGGGTGCATTGATTCGGTTAAGATCGAGGAAAGGGATCATGACGGGGTATATTGAGCCTCCTAGAGTAACCCATGTAGTACCTACATTGGGGCATTTGACTAGCAAAATATACGAAATATCTCCCTATCATTGGACAGATCACCCTGACAATCAGTCGACTTAAATTGGGATAGCGTACGGTTCACATAAATATCCCCCAGCCGAAATACCTACTCAGCACCATCAGACCTTTGACCGGCAAAGGCTCCAACCATACAATTTTATTATAACCCATCGTAAATACTTGAGGCTCTAGCACACATAATACCATGGCGATAAATAGCAAGAGGGTAAGTACTGGAGTAGACGTATGTCGTTTTAAAATAGCAACGCTCAACAATATAAAGGGAAAGCCATAGCCGAAGGCTCTGTCGATGTCATGAACGTAGATACCGGTGGTGATCAATACCAAAAAGCCCAATACAAAGAGGAGTAAAAGCCAATTTCTCTTTTGTAGTTTTAAGATAAGCGCTCCAGCTAGTAGCAGCAGCCAGGTACCTTCGAAGGCCGTCCATAGGCTACTTCCAATACCATTGCGGTGTTGGTTTTCGAACATCACCGGTAGCCCCACGGCCGAATAATGATGTGCTTGAAAATATGTATATTTCACATACATCCGAATGGACAGATAGAGGACCCAAGCCAGCCAGACCATCAGGCTGCGTCCGGTAAACATGGATTTTAGAATGGACCAAAAATCTGCTTTCCCATCTCGATCGGCCTGAATGATAGCCCAAAATATCAGCACATAGCCGCCAGCCACCACGGCCCTTTCGTCTGTAAAATAAGCCACCAACATAGCCAAGCCAACCACCCATTTTTTCTGCGAGGTCAATGCCAGCAAAATAAAAAAATAAGCGATCCCATCTCCGTATCCATGCACATCGGCAAAGGACCATACACTCACGAAGATATTGGAAACGGCCAGCAACACGAGGGCCGTAAGCACCTTATTCTGAAAAAGCTGGTAACAGAAACGCCCTAAGAGGTAAATAAAACCTACGGCCAGGGCAAATTGAACCCCCAGTATCACCAGCAGCTTACCTCCTGTCAGATAGTACAAGGCCGGAAGCACCCACCTAAACACCATGGCCTCGCGACGTACGCCCAGGGTATAGTCGGCAGGATGTAGCAGGTCCTGGGCTTGATTGTGAATAAACAACCAGGCATCCAGCTTAGCACCCGAGGCACTGAAATGGTCGAGTAGCAGGGTATAGGGCGGAAATGCCAGGAATAACGACAGGGCCACACAGCATGCTACTAATTTCAACAACCAGTATTCAGAGGACAGGAAATGCTCTAACCTAGCTAAAAACCGTTGATAAAAGTCTTCGAGTATCATGGTGTGAAAGGAGGAATTATTACTACGCTTATTTTATAAAACTGGAAACACTAGCCCCTGTCCATTCGAAAATCAATCCCGGCATCAAGCCCAATAGCATGGCCAATATGGCCAGAGGAATGAGCAGAAGGTATTCGCGTTTTGTCAAGTCTGCAAAGGGTGTCTCCGCCGATTTGTAATAAAACTCTCCAAAGAACATGCGCTGATAGGTCCACAGGAAATAGGCGGCGGCTAGCACGATCCCCAAGGTAGACAAGGCAGGAATCCATACCGGCATGGCGTCGGCCTGAAAGGCCCCCATCAGCGTAAACAACTCCCCTACAAACCCAGAGAACCCAGGCAGACCCAAAGAAGCGAAATAGGCGATGCCGGTCAAAATGGTAAACTGAGGCATGACCCGTATAAGTCCCCTGTAATGTTCTATCTGACGGTCATGTGTGCGATCGTAAAGCACCCCTGTTAGCAAGAAAAGCATGGACGACAACACGCCATGACTCACCATCTGGTATATGGCGCCATTGAGACCTTCGGCCGTAAAAGCGGCAATACCCAATAAAACGAACCCCATATGGGAGACCGACGAATAAGCGATCATTTTCTTGAGGTCTTTCTGCCCTAAAGCGTTGAAACCGCCATAAACGATCGATATTAACGCCAATATCCCCAACGGAACCATGCTGTACTCGGCCTCATAAGGGAAAAACCCATCGACAATCCTGATAAACCCATAGCCTCCGATTTTCAATAGGATACCCGCCAAAACGACAGAGATAGGTGTCGGTGCCTCCACGTGGGCGTCGGGAAGCCAGGTATGGAAGGGCACTACGGGAAGCTTGACCCCAAAACCGATAAATATCAGCCAAAACGCTAGCATACGAACCGGCATATTCCATATATATAAGCCAGAGTCAATATTCAGGATAGACCCCGGAATGTAGTTGGCCAGATTGGCCAGGTATTCGAAGCGGAAGGTATGGACGAGCTGGGCTGGCGACAGGCTACCGTTGGCCAGGTATTGCTGTATAAGGGCCATAGCTTCCGTCGGACCCGCCTGTGGCGGCAATTGCAGCCCCACATACCGGGCGGTTTCCAGGGGATCTATTACCGATAGGTACAGGCCGATCATGACGATAAGAATCAGCAAGGAACCAAAAAACGTATAAATAAAAAACTTGAGTGCCGCATACTCCCTGCGAGGACCTCCCCAGAGGCCTATCAAAAAGTACATGGGCAATAACATAAACTCAAAGAACAAGTAGAACAAAAAGAAGTCTTGAGCCATAAAACACCCCAAAATACTGGCCGAGAGCACCAAGTATAGCGCAAAATAAGCCCTCGCCTTATCTTTGATATTCCAGGAGCTCACCACCCCTGCCAGCAACACCAGAACCCCCAAGAGTACTAAAGGCAAACTGATCCCGTCCACGGCCAAGGCATAATCGATAGACACCACCCCCAGCGACCCCAGGGGCAGGGTTATCCAGTCGACGGTTTCTACAAACTGCAAGCCGGCAAAGCTGGTATCGAACTGCATAGTCAAGGGAATTAACAACAGCAAATCCAGCAATAGGACGGCCAACGCAATGCTTCGGAAAAACTTTTGATCGCCCTGTGGCCAAAAAGTGATACCCAAAGCTCCCAGCAAAGGGATGACGATCAGCAAGGTAAGTATATGAGCAAGCATCTATATTTGATTCAATGATTTATAACACTAAAAAGAGCCAGAGCAACAGCAATACCATGCCCGTAGCAGTCACCAAAAAGTAGGACTGGATTTTGCCATTCTGCAAACTCCGAACTCCATTACCCAGCTGGCGAAGCCCCCCAGCTAGCATATGCACCAGCCCGTCGACGATAAGCCGGTCCCACCATGCGATGAGATGAGCCCCTACCACGGTGGCCTTGGACAATAGGTTGACTAACCCATCGATGATGCGCCTTTCGCAAGCAGCAGCCATTATAAAAACGGTCTCAAAAGGTTTGATAAAATAGGCTGTTTCCGAATAGTCCCTAAGCCAAGAGGGCCACTGAAGCCCCTTGTCGTCCTTGTGACGAAGGCCAAAAGGATTGGTTTTGACCGTTTGCAGATAGCCCATCAACAGGGCCAGGGCACTCACCGAACTGGCCACCCAGGGCACCCACGCCAGGTGGACACTATCGGTTAGTCCCAGGTATTTTAAAAACCAGCCGTGTCCCGCATCGAATGGGTGGAGTGAAAACCACCAAAAGAAAGACAGTACCGTCAAGAGTACCATCGGGAGCCACATGGCCATGGACGACTCATGAGGATGTGCCGAGGCCTCATACCTAGGCTTCCCAAAGAATACCAGCCATACCTGACGGAACATATAAAAGGCGGTGAGTCCCGCTGCCATCAGGATCAATACCGGAAATAGGATACCGATTTGCCCCAAATTAGAGGCATTTAAAAACCCCTCCGTAATAATGGCGTCTTTGGACAGGAAGCCCGAGAAAAATGGCAAACCAGCCAATGAAGCGGCACATAGCGTATAACAAATAAAAGTAATGGGAAGCTTTCGTCGAAGCCCCCCCATATTGCGCATATCCTGCGGGTCGAAGGGGGCGTCGGCATGCATGGCGTGAATCACCGACCCAGCCGACAAAAACAACCCCGCTTTAAAGAAGGCATGGGTCACCAAATGAAAAATGGCCATCTGCCAGCTTCCTAACCCCACAGCGGCCACCATCAGCCCCAGCTGCGACATGGTGGAGAAGGCCAACACCCTTTTGATATCCCAAGCAAACATAGCCTGAACGGCTCCTATCACCATGGTAATGCTACCAATAATGACAATAAAAAGCTGCGCATCGGGAGTGAGCAGGAAGACGATGCGGGCCAACAGGAAAATCCCCGCTGCCACCATCGTAGCCGCATGTATCAACGCCGAAACGGGTGTAGGCCCCTCCATGGCGTCGGGCAGCCAGCCCGAAAGCGGGAACTGTGCCGACTTACCCATACAGCCTCCAAAGAGGCAAATGCCTATCACCGTCATCATAGCCGGAGGAATGGTGGCTACCGAATAGGTTAAGGAATCTAAGTCGGTAGATCCAGTATAGTAAATCAACAACAAAATACCCGTCAGAAAGGCTGCATCCCCGATACGGTTCAGCACGAAGGCCTTCTGAGCAGCCCATACTGGCTTCGGTTTTTGATACCAAAAACCGATGAGCAAATAGGACGACAGCCCTACCAACTCCCAAAAAATATACATCAACAACAGATTCCCGGACAGGACTATCCCGAGCATCGAGAAGAGAAAGAGTTGAATAAAAGCGAAATAACGGTGTAAATGAGGGTCCTGCTTTAAATAAGACGTAGAATACACTTGTACCAGCAAAGCCACAAAATGAACGACCACCAGCATCAGATAGCCTAAGGAGTCGAATCGAAGGGTTAAGGCTATAACCCGATCGCCGATTCGCAGCCAAGGGTAGTCCAATACCTGAACCACCTCAGGACTAGGCTGTAACAGGAGCAGGAGCAAACCTACTAGGGTTATGGAAGCACCTACCCAGCCAGCCACCGCATTGAAACGCCTACCAGACAACCACAGCAAAAGGAATGCTGCAAAAGGAAATATCAGTAAAGAATAGACAGGTAACAAACCGGAGGTCTCAGGCATAAAAGGTAATAAATCGATTCATTCGGCAAATATCTCGAATAAAAGCCCGAATTCAAACAACCTTAAAGCTCTTTCTCGATATCCACAGGCCCATCGCCTCCTTCCAATACCGCCAAGACGCCTTTTATATCGTAAGTAGCACGATTATAGGAATTGCTCAACACCACAATCACCGACTTGGACTGTGGGCTTACCCATAGTATGGTGTTGTAGCCCTTCCACCATCCGCCATGATAAATATAAAGCGGGGTGCGATCGGGGTTGGTATGCATTCGGAACCCATAGCCATAATTACGTATCCCACGTTTCTCGAAACTACGTGGCGTAAAAGCTTCGTTCCTCAGGCTATCCGACAAGATCAACCCCTTGGACAACCCGTTGTAAAATTTGTATATATCACCTGTAGTCGAGTAAAGACCTTTGTCGCCCACCACACCATCGTAATAGTCCTTGGCGATGCGCCGTCCATATTGATGGCCTACCGTCCGATTGGCCATGGCAGCCGCCGTAGTATCCGTCACCAAAAAGGTTTGATCCATACCCAGGGGACTAAAAATAGACTCTTGTAGGTACTGCCCAAAAGTCTGGCCGGTAACTTTTTCAATAATAGCCGCCAACACACAATAATTGGTATTGCAATACACGAAGGAGCGATCGGGAAGGTTATAACGCTGAGGGGTAGGCTTCACCGTGGCGTACCAGTGCATGATATCCTGATTGCTGGGATAGCCCTGCCCATGGCGCACGCTGTCGGGAAAAGAATAGATATAATTGGGAAGGCCACTCCGGTGGCTCAACAAAAGGTCAATTTTAACCCCTGGATAGGGGAAGTCTGGAAAGAAACGTTGAACGGAATCACTGAGACTTACCCGCCCCTCTTGTACCAATTTTAACATGGCTACGGCGGTAATGGGTTTGGACAAGGAAGCCAGCTGGAAACGCGAGTCTTTATTTAAGGAATCTTTGTCCTTCAGATGCCCATAGCCAAACGATTGGCTGTAGAGCAGGGTATCATTTTGTACTACCAAAACATTTCCATTAAACCCACCACGGCGCTTACGCTGGAAAATCGCTTCTATTTCGGAGATCTTTCGGGCCATTTCGGGGTTCGTAGCCAGGACAGGCTTAGGATCCAGGGTTCGTTCCTCTGCTTTGCTATAGACAGTCTCCCTATCCGCTGCCCCTACTTCCTTCCAGGTCAATCCCCAAGAAGTTACCAATATCACACTCAAGGCGGCCAAGCCCCACCACACCTTCGGCTGCACGTTTCTCATCATAGTTTATACTATGGCCATTTTCAGTTTTTCAATACTCAAATCTAACGATATCCGATCGAAACTACCTATCCTTACCCTTTTGCCTGTACAGAATATATGGTATCTCTAATAATATCTTCTTATTATCACAGAACGACGCTTGTTTCGATGTGGTATGTCCTAATTATTAAATAAAAATGGCTTCCATCTTAGTAAAGCGGAAGCCATTTTCGTCGAAATCAAAAAATATTAAAATTCAGCGCTTTTGGGGAAACGAGGGAAGGGGATCACATCCCGGATATTGCCCATTCCTGTTACAAACAGTACGAGACGCTCGAAACCTAACCCAAAACCGGAGTGAGGAGCGGTTCCAAATTGGCGCGTTTCTAGGTACCACCATACATTCTGTGGGTCAATCCCTATTTCTTTTACCCGCTCCAGCAACTTGTCGTAGTTCTCCTCCCGTTGGCTACCACCGATAATCTCCCCGATTCCCGGAAACAATACATCCATGGCCCGTACGGTTTTTCCATCCTCGTCGAGCTTCATATAGAAAGACTTGATCTCCCGGGGATAATTGGTCAATATCACCGGTTTTTTAAAGTGCTTCTCTACCAAATACCGCTCATGCTCACTGGAAAGGTCTATCCCCCAACCCACAGGATACTGGAATTTCTTTTCTTTATGAGGCTTAGAATTTAATAGAATATCGATGGCCTCGGTATAAGTCAATCGTTCGAAAGGATTGTCGACCACGAAGCTCAGCTTCTCTAACAATGGCAGCGAACGATCTTTTTGAGGCTTAGATTTCTCCTCTTCTTCCAGGCGCTTCTGCAAGAACGCCAAATCGTCCTTACAATGCTCCATGGCATACCCGATAACGGTTTTAACGAAGTCTTCGGCCAAATCCATATTATCTTTAAGCTCGAAGAAGGCCATTTCGGGCTCTATCATCCAGAACTCCGCTAGGTGCCGGGTCGTATTGGAGTTTTCGGCCCTAAAGGTAGGTCCAAAGGTATATATCTTAGAAAGGGCCATGGCTCCTAGCTCTCCTTCCAGCTGTCCCGAAACGGTAAGATTGGCTTCTCTGCCGAAGAAATCCTCCTTATAATCGATGGCTCCTTGCTCGTCTCTCGGCGGCTTGTCCAGGTCCAAGGTCGTCACTTGGAACATTTCTCCGGCGCCTTCGGCATCGGAAGCCGTAATAATAGGGGTATGCAGGTAGAAGAAGCCCTTGTCGTTAAAATATTGATGCACGGCAAAAGCCAACGCATGACGCACCCTCAGTACCGCCCCAAAGGTGTTGGTACGGGGGCGAAGATGGGCTATCTCCCTTAAGAACTCTAAGGAATGTTTTTTGGGCTGCAAGGGATATTTCTCTGGATCGGCCGTTCCATAGACCTCCAATTCGGTAATTTTCACTTCTACCGACTGCCCCGCTCCCAGGGAAGCAACCAAGCTACCCTCAATACGCAGGCAAGCCCCCGTTGTAACCTGTTGAATTATTGTTTCGGCAAACTGGCCGGGCTCAGCCACCGCCTGAATATTATGAATGGTAGACCCGTCATTTAATGCAATAAAAATGGCATTCTTGCTTTCACGTTTCGTTCTCACCCAACCTTTGAGTGTCACGGCCTGGCCTTCAGGTGCCTTTTGTAATAGTTCTTTAATTTGCAACGGTCCCATTCTTTTTCAGTTTTTGGTCATAACTTAAGTTATTCCACCAGCAATTCGCTAAGATTGTACAACATAAATTTCGCCGCAAAACTACAAAATACCCCTCGAAAACCTATTTCCTTTCCCGCCTGTTTTTTGTATAGCGCGCCAATCCATTGCGCAAAAGCCTCAATTAACATACATTTGTCTGCCATTATTAACCCATATTTCGATTTGAATAGCCGTCTAGCCCTATATCTTTCTGTCGTATTCCACCCCTTGCTGATCACCACCTATGTATTCGGAATACTCTTCTACCAGTCACCCGACCTGGTAGGAGTCAGTGCCCTCGAACCAGCTACGCTAGGAAGCATCCTGCTGCTGCTATTTATGAATACATTCGTGGCCCCCTCCATTATCGTGTTTTATATGCATCGGTTCGGGCTGATAAGCTCCTTACATATCGACCACCTTCCCGAACGGCGGTGGCCCTACCTATCCACCATCCTGATCTATGCGGCGACGACCTTCTTTTTTGGCTGGTACCTGCAGCCTATCGCCAACCTGGCCCCTCAGATAGGCTTGCTGCTCGGCAGTGTTACCCTCTCGCTGATGGTGGTAGCCGTCGTTAGCCTCAACTGGAAAATCAGCGCCCACGCCACCGGAATGGGCGGTGCTGTGGGAATTTTGGGCTCACTATTCCTACGCTTCCAGGACCAAGCCCTACTCCCCTATTTGTTGGTCACCATTATCCTAGCAGGCGCCTTGGTAAGTGCCCGACTTAAACTCAACGCCCATACCCCTCCACAAACCCTCGCCGGCTTCGCTACCGGATTACTGATTGCCATGGTGACGATCTACGAATTTTTCTAATTCCACCCCCTAAACGCTAGGGGAATACCTATACATTGGCTAACTTAGGAGACAGTGGATCCACCCTAAGTTTGAAGGCTTATGTTTCAATATCTTAAATTCCAAAACCATGGAGGCATCGTAAGGATTAGCCTCAACCGCCCAGAAGTATTCCACGCCCTTAACAAAGTGCTTATCGCGGAGATCACCCAAGCCATTGGCCTGGCCCAGGCCGACGAGCAGGTAAGGGTGGTGTTGCTTACCGCTGAAGGCGATACTGCTTTTTGCTCTGGCGCCGACCTGAAAGACGCTTTTCTGAGTAAGCTCAATGTCGACCATACCCTTCGGGACTATTATAACCCCATGATTATGGCGATACGCAATATCCCCAAGCCGGTAGTATGCCGACTCAATGGCCTGGCAGTAGGTGCCGGAGCCTCTCTAGCCCTCAGCTGCGACCTGGTAATAGCCAGCGAACAAGCCTACCTCTCTCAGATGTTCGTCCAAATAGGCCTTATGCCCGACGCGGGCGCTAGCTTCATCCTTCCCCGCCTAGTAGGAGCCGCAAGGGCATTTGAGCTGGCCAGCACGGGCCGCAAAGTGCCCGCCTCCGAAGCCCAGCAAATGGGGATGATTGCCCAGTGTGTTTCCGCCGAGCTACTCGACAGCACCGTAGAAAGACAGCTGCAATATTACCTCCACGCCCCCACCCAAGCCATAGGAGCCATGAAGCTGGTAATGAACCAGTCCTTGAGCAGCGATCTACCACAAATGCTCGACCTGGAACGACACTATCAACAAAAATTGAGCGAAACTGCCGATTTCAAAGAAGGCCTCAACTCTTTTTTACAAAAGAAAAAGCCTGACTATCAGGGCAAATAAAAAATTCTTTATATTTTTTCGATATTTTTAAGACCCAACTATTGGATCATTAAAACACATACTCTATCTTTGCAGTCCAATTCAGGAACGGTTTCGTAGCTCAATTGGATAGAGCACCTGACTACGGATCAGGAGGTTTGGGGTTCGAATCCCTACGAGACCACAAAAGGACTTAGATTCATTTCTAAGTCCTTTTTTTATGATTTTCAATAGAGCACCTGACCACGGATCAGGAGATTTGGGCCGGGGACGCGTGCGGCTTCGAATCCCTACGAGACCACAAAAATCAACGCCTTACAGAAATGTGAGGCGTTTTTTTATGGTTTATAAATATGTCATATCTACGGGTTTTACGTCGGTTTTCTTTTTGTCTTGAACCTATGCCGCCGACAGCCGACAGCCCAAGGCCCAAGGCCAACAACCATCCTTGCAGGGTTTAGGTCGGTAGTCAAATAGAATCAAGTCCAATTTGGTCTGTTCCATGGTTAAAGACTGTGCTCCGTCTTGAACTGATGCCGCCGACAGCCGATCGCCGACGGCCAAAAGCCCAAGGCCGACAACCATCGTTGCAGGATTTAGGTCGGTAGTCAAATAGAATCAAGTCCAATTTGGTCTGTTCCAGGTTTAAAAACTGTGCTCCGTCTTGAACTGATGCCGCCGACGGCCGAATGCCGACAGCCCAAGGCCGACAGTTCGACTGCTCTGCAGTCGGAGATTCATCGGTTTTTTTGTTCTGCTACACACGTTAGATGCCGATGGAATCTTTTCGGGATTTACGTCGGTTTTCAAATCGAATCAAGTCGATTATTGACTGTTCCATGGTTAAAGACTGTATTGTCTCTTGAACTTATGCCGCCGACGGCCGACAGCCCAAGGCCCAAGGCCGACAACCATCCTTGCAGGATCTAGGTCGGTAGTCAAATAGAATCAAGTCCAATTTTGTCTGTTCCATGGTTAAAGACTGTGCTCCGTCTTGAACTGATGCCGCCGAAAGCCGACGGCCGACAGCCGAATGCCGACAGCCCAAGGCCGACAGTTCGACTGCTCTGCAGTCGGAGATTCATCGGTTTTTTTGTTCTGCTACAAACGTTAGATGCCGATGGCATCTTTTCGGGATTTACGTCGGTTTTTAAATTGAATCAAGTCGATTATTGACTGTTCCATGGTTAAAGACTGTGCTCCGTGTAGAACTGATGCCGCCGAAAGCCCATGGCCGATCGCCGACAACCATCCTTGCAGGGTTTAGGTCGGTAGTCAAATCGAATCAAGTCCAATCTTGTCTGTTCCATTTTTTAAAGACTGTGCTCCGTGTAGAACTGATGCCGCCGACAGCCGATCGCCGACGGCCGAAAGCCCAAGGCCGACAACCATCCTTGCAGGATCTAGGTCGGTAGTCAAATAGAATCAAGTCCAATTTTGTCTGTTCCATGGTTAAAGACTGTGCTCCGTCTTGAACTGATGCCGCCGAAAGCCGACGGCCGACAGCCGAATGCCGACAGCCCAAGGCCGACAGTTCGACTGCTCTGCAGTCGGAGATTCATCGGTTTTTTTGTTCTGCTACAAACGTTAGATGCCGATGGCATCTTTTCGGGATTTACGTCGGTTTTTAAATTGAATCAAGTCGATTATTGACTGTTCCATGGTTAAAGACTGTGCTCCGTGTAGAACTGATGCCGCCGAAAGCCCATGGCCGATCGCCGACAACCATCCTTGCAGGATTTAGGTCGGTAGTCAAATCGAATCAAGTCCAATTTTGTCTGTTCCATTTTTTAAAGACTGTGCTCCGTCTTGAACTGATGCCGCCGAATGCCGACGGCCGACAGCCGAATGCCGACAGCCCAAGGCCGACAGTTCGACTGCTCTACAGTCGGAGATTCATCGGTTTTTTTATTCTGCTACAAACGTAAGATCCGATGGCATCTTTTCGGGATTTACGTCAGTTTTTAAATTGAATCAAGTCGATTATTGACTGTTTCATGGTTAAAGACTGTGCTCCGTGTAGAACTGATGCCGCCGAAAGCCCATGGCCGATCGCCGACAACCATCCTTGCAGGATTTAGGTCGGTAGTCAAATCGAATCAAGTCCAATTTTGTCTGTTCCATTTTTTAAAGACTGTGCTCCGTCTTGAACTGATGCCGCCGAATGCCGACGGCCGATCGCCGACAAGCCGCCCTATAAGTAGATTAATGCCTATAGAATGCCTTTGGGGCCTAAGGGAGTAAATATCATTGTCTAATAAAGGTTGTTCGGAAGCAGCCACTAATAATGAACAAGTCAAAATCATTTCATAAAAAGCGCAAAACAGCGGATACGCTATCGGCGTCTATTGAGATAATGGCTTGAGCGAGAATAAGTTTATCAACTATCAGTCGACTTAGAGCATGGACGGACTCGCATGGAAAACCTTGAACAAAAATTAATACCTATTCTTAAACCCAGTAAAACAGTAAGAAAAATCATGAAACGACTATTCCTATTCCTTATTTTTAGTATTAGCTTTTTAAACCGAATACGGGCTCAAACCGATGATTTTCAATGGAAACAGGTAGCCCCCGGCGTATGGAAAGCCGTAGTGGGAGCACCAGAAACGATATCACCACTAGGAGTGGCGGGAATAAAACCCATGACGGAGGCTCTTGGCAAGCTTGGTTCCCCTGCCTTTCCCAGTCTGTTAAAAGAAAGCAAAAATGGACTCACCGACGGGAAAGTTTACCTGCGCTTTCCTTTGGAGCGTCATGAACAACTTTTTGGCCTGGGGCTGAATTTTAAATCTGTGCAGCAAAGAGGAACGATCAAAACCCTCCAGGTCGATCATTACGCTGGAAAAGATAATGGTAGAACGCATGCGCCCGTTCCGTTTTACGTTTCGGATAAGGGTTACGGAGTGCTTATCAATTCGGCCCGTTACATCAAGATATATGCTGGTACTACCGTGAGAAAGGACAGCAAAAACCCTCCGCCAGAAATGGATCGGAACAGTCAGCGCAACTGGAATCCCAATCCTTACTCCGATGCCGTCGAAGTTCTTATTCCCGCACCTGGCACGGAAATCTATGTGTTTGCCGGGAAAACAGCCATGGAGGTAGTTCAGCGCTATAATCTGTATTGCGGAGGCGGCACGCTCCCTCCTAAGTGGGGACTAGGATTTACGTATCGAACGCCGACTTTGTTTTCAGACCAACAGATCATCAGAGAAGTGGCGGAGTTCGAAAAGAAAGGTTACCCCCTGAGTTTTGTAGGCCTGGAACCAGGCTGGCAATCCCATTCTTATCCCAATAGTTTTGTATGGGACCCCACTCGATTTCCGAATCCCAAGCAATTTCTTGACAATTTATTAACCAAAAATATCCGAGTCAACCTGTGGATCAACCCTTACGTTTCATCTCGTTCGCCTATTTTTAAAAGTATCCAGCCTTACACCGCTTCTCACACGGTCTGGGTGGGGGAAGTGCCTGACTTTAATACGAAGCCCGCCAGGGATCTATTTAAAGGTCTGTTTACCGAACAGCATATCAACAAGGGTGTATCGGGCTATAAAGTAGATGAAACCGATGGATATGACCAGTGGCTGTGGCCCGACGTGGCACAATTCCCATCAGGCTTTAGCGCAGAGCAGGTCCGACAAACCTACGGGTTGCAGTTCCAAAAAATATCCTCAGACTGGTTTCGTGAAAAAAATACGAGAACTTACGGCTTGGTAAGGGCCTCCAATGCCGGTGCGTCAGCACTTCCGTATGTACTCTATAACGACTACTATAATCACAAGGACTTTATAACTGCGCTATGTAACAGTAGCTTTATTGGCGTGCTATGGACCCCAGAGGCTCGTTCATCAAAGACCTCCGAAGAGTGGCTTCGACGGTTTCAATCGGTTTGCTTTTCGCCAATGGCCATGCTGAACGCTTGGGCAGACGGAACAAAGCCATGGACATTCCCTGAGGTGGCCGACCAGGTAAAAGAAGTGATGCAGCTCCGGATGCAGTTGCTTCCTTACTTATACACGACCTTCGCACAATACCATTACGAGGGCAAGCCTCCAGTGCGCGCCATGAATCTAATCGATGGATTTACTTTCGAAGTAAAAACAAATGGAGCCGTGCTGAGCTCTACCGACAATCCATATGCACAGGCTACCCGTAGCGACATCAAGGATCAATATATGTTCGGCGATTATTTACTCGTTGCCCCCTTCTTTGCTGGGGAAACCAGCAGAAAAGTAGTGCTACCCCAAGGCAAATGGTATGATTTCTACACGGGAAAAATAGCAGGGGAAGGTGAAACGATTGTCGTATCACAGCCAGAGCCTGGTAGAATTCCTCTTTTTGTAAAAGACGGAGGCATTATCCCTATGATCCCACCGATGTTGCACGCTCCTTTAAAAGATCAAGTGCTCCCATTGACAGTTCGACACTACGGTTCTATAGCAAACAGCTGGGACTTGTACGATGATGACGGTGAAACCTTCGACTTCGAAGGAGGTGCGCATAGCTGGACAAAACTTGCAGTAAACAAGAAAGCCGACGGAAGCCTCGAGGGAACCGTAAAAGCTTCGCCTGGCAACCTGTTTCACTATCATGCGGTCAACTGGGAATATATGACGCCCAGGCCCTAATTTTCAGGGCCATAACCGGTGATCTTTACCTCATTGCCCCTAAAATGGCCCCGGTCGGTGTCTTGACCCGACCGGGGTTTACGAGAGCCCATGGATACGAATCTTCAATACCCCTTAATACTTGCTTGGGTGGATACAGAAAAACAGTAAGATTGTAGGTCCACTGGAGTCTACGCTCCAAAACTATTTATAGAGGGGTCAGTATGGACCAGAAAACTCTTTGTCATTGCTATCATCTTATTCTGCTTTTTTATACTATAAAATTTATAGTTGCAAAACTAAGTATAGCCTATTACTTTTGCTATAACGGTCAAAAAGGATCGTTTAAAAGATATGAAAACAACAGAAGTGAAAATGCTCAATTTTAGAGGTAATGAATATCCGTGTTGTGCAAGTTTAACAATGGGGATTATTGGTGGAAAATGGAAAACAGTGATCCTTTTTCATTTGATAAACGAAAAACTAAGGTATAATGAATTGAGAAAATCAATGCCTACGGTTACCGAAAGAACCTTGAGCCTACAGCTAAAAGCTTTAGAAGAAGATGGTCTGATCAAAAGAAAAGTTTTTGCTTCAAAACCTCCTTTGAAAGTCGAGTATTGTTTAACTGATTTCGGAAAAACATTAATTCCACTAATCCAATCTATTGCCAATTGGGGTGATTCTGTGGCTGAAAAATATTCAATGGAAAATTCGGTTTGACCAAATTCACTGGCATGGTCCCTCCGAAATAACCAGGAATTACTACAATCACGCCTATTTTGTATATACATTGTTAGTGGTAGTTTTTCTTTTCGGCAATTTCATTTTTAATTCTTTGTCTAATGTCAATTTTTGCACCTGTGAATACAAATATTCCTGTCCCAAATTCTCTTGAATATTTGTTTGTAATAGAGCCTACAATTAATGAAGTTTCAAAAAATGGCGATGTTTCGTGTAATTCTACATTTACTTCTTCGGCTTCTTTAACTCTAATTAAGTTTTCATATTTTTTAGTTAAATCAAACCACTCTATGTAGTCAGCATTGAATGAAACTGCTCGTAATTTTTGGCTTGAATAAAAATTTATAGCTCCTGCTTGTCCATAGTTGTCGCACAGAATTAAAGTCCTTTCTTTATTTGGTAATTTTGAGTAAATACTATCAACTTTTACGGTCAACTCTTTCCACCCCAACATATCAGCAAAGTCTTGTGGTAGTTCGTGGTCTTTACCGTCTTCCCAACGAAGCATACCCAATTTTTTATAATTTTCTGAATGCTGAATTATGTATTCAGGGCTTTTATTGGGGAATCCAACATTAAAAATTGGAATAAATAAAATTAACGGAACTGCAATCGCAACTATTTGTAAATATTTTTTCCAACCATCTATTAAAATATCTGCAAGATAAACAGAACCAAAAGCAATATAAATCGGGTAGATACCAATGGCATAATAATCTTTTGCCTTAAAGTAAATAAAGGCTGTTAAAGTAAATATGATAGAGAAAAAGAAAAGTTTATACTTACTGAAAGGCTTATAGAATAGCAAAGCATAAAACGAGGAAAAGAGTACTAATAATGAACCAAAGAAAAAGAGTAATTGATTCTTCAAAAAGTCTAATCTATTCACATTCACTAATTGAGTTTCTGCCAATTGTTTTAAGTGGAGAAAGACTGGAAAATTGTTATTGTATTGCCATACAAGATTAGGTAAAATTAGAACCAACCCTAATAAAATGGCAAAATACAAAGTAGGTCTTAAAAATATTTTTCTATGTTCTGTAAGCAATAAAGATGGCAAAAGTCCAATTAAGAGAAAAACTATATTGTATTTATTTAGAAAGCCAATTGCAAATACTGTCGCTCCTATATAAAGCCATTTTGAATCATCCGTTTTGATATATTTTAGTAGAATAAAGTATAAAACTGTCCAACTTAAGACATCAAAGGAATTGGGTTGATACAATGTATTTAGTCGCAATAGTGCGGAAAATAAAACACAAGTTGCACCTAAAATTAATGCAAAAAGGTTTCCTCCTAATTCTTCTATTGCTTTCCAAACCACAAAGATTGTCAAAGCTCCATACAGGGCAGGGAAGAATTTAACCCAAAAAATTGAATTGCCCAATACTTGAACAATGTATGATGTCCAAGAGGTAAAAGGTGGAACTGAAAGATAACCCCAAGCCAAATGATTTGCTTGGTCAAGATGCAAATACTCGTCTCGTTGCAAGTCATACTCACTACTTAATAGTAAAAATTGCAGCAAGAATTTAAGGCCAATAAAACCTATTAAAATTGTCGTTTTTATTGTCATTGAGACGTGTTAATTAAAACTACCGCCAACACCGTTATTCACGAAACCATTTGCGTCTATTTCGAATTAGTCAGTAGGATTCTTTACAATAATATCGAAATTTTCAAAAATACCAAGCGGGCTTTGGGGCTATTCATCCAGGTAAGCAGCCGTATTTACATCGTCCGCCCAAAGCCAGGATTCCTCACCGACCCGAATTAACCAAGAGACCCCGAATCAATACCACCAAAAAACAATGACCCCCTTTCAAGGTTTTAACTCGCTCGGCCTATCTATAAAATGTCATCCAGCGGGAAGATCCTCGGGAAGCCCTCGGGAAGCCCTGCAGTTTTTTTACCGAATCCAGCCCAAAGGATCAAGTAAGTTGGCCTTGTCGCATAGTGATGTTTTAAGCGGCAAGGTAATTTCTTGATCTTTTAAAGTGGCACAAAACGAACCGTAATATCCAAACAGCCCAAAATGCGACCATGATCTATTCCTTGTGCGCTACCTGCAAAAAACACAAGCTGAATCCAAACGACTGGCTACTGGACCTGCTACGCAAACTCAACGATATCAATTACGATGGTAAGTTCTCCGACCTGCTTCCGCATAGGTGAAAAACATCCTAAATCCTGTTAATTATATGGCATAAGGGGGGGGCGACTGATTATGTAATTTCAACCACTCTTTTGGCTCCACGATTTCCGTTTTGATTAGCCCAGTATCACGGTATTCCCTAGCCCAATGACTTCCATTTTAGACACCAATCGTACCCGTTTGATTTTGATTCTTCAACCAACTTGAACATTTCTATACTCTTTGAGTCTTGTTTTGACATCGCTTTCCATCTTTTAGGTCTTAATTTCAAAACTACATCCTGGTCATCGAATGAAAAATATGAACTTGCTTCGGCGGATACGGTTAAGCACCAAAGTTAGTTAAAATCCCGAACTTTCGGGCTGGAACTCCCCCCCATGGTGTATAGCCGATGTTATACACTCTCCCTTTAACGTTCTGTTTATCAAACCCTTAAAGTATCCATAATCTTTGTCAACTAAAATTCGTCTGTCAAGATAGCAATTGAATTTTTCGCAAGAAGTTTCGGGCAATAATGTACAACTGAAACAAGCGGAAAGATTCAAGTTTGCCACACCTTGTCCGTGTGTATGGTAGCAAATGGGGTCTGTCGCACAGTCAATTGCTCGAATCATTGCAGATTCAATTAGTTTACCTATTCTGTCGTCATCACAAATTGATGTTATTCCACCGTAACTTCCCTCAGAACCTGCAATTGTGTAAATTAAAACTCCATTCATTTCAGGGTTTTCGTCAATGTATAGTCGCTCTTGAATTGAAGTTGATGGATAACCACACAAATACTCCAACTCCTTAATAATTAAATGCGAAAATGTATGAATGAGAACATATTTTGGGTTTAAGTCAAAGTCCTCATTAAAGGTAGATTCAAACTGTTGTTTGTTCCCGATTAAAACTGAAATTCGTTCTTGTATTTTAGGATTGTTTCCAATCCATTCATCTAAAGTTTTATTGTCAAATTCAAAAAACACACCTTCTCCAAAACTTTCAATCGCTGGTAAATATGTTGTTGTTTTCCCATAAGTAGAAGTGAATTTTTTGACAATGCTTTCAATTGTGGTTTTTTCAGGGTCTTCATCTTCTAAAATTGCATTTGATGCAATTGGTTCTTGTCTCGTATACGAAGTCTGAACAGATGCAATTTTTATTTTATCCATTTTAAAAATGGATTTTATCAAATCACTCTGAAAAAAAGAATTGTCTATTTTGTCGAAAATTAATTTATCTTCAATTATCTCACTATCTTTTTCAGTGATGAATTTGTATTCATCAAATCTGTATTGGTTTTCAGTTTTTGCAATTTCAAGATTCCTTTCGCTGAAATTATTATCAATCAGTTTCTGAATGGTTTCGGAATCTATATCAATGTTTTTATAGCGTTTTAGATTTCTTGAAATTGTTTGGGCATTACTTCCGTCATTGTATTCTTCCTTAACCAAGTTGATTGAAAACTCGTTTAATTCATCATTGGCAGGAATAAAAATACTCGACAAAATATTTGGGTAATAAACGCTATTACTTGAACGAATAACAGGTTTAAATAAAATGTCGGTATCCTTTGAGTTAGGAATTAAATCTTGAATTTTTACCCTTAGATTGAACAAACCCGAAAGTGTTGTAAAGTTTATTTGCTCTCCGTTTTTTCTTTTTGCAATTATCCAAATACCTTTCAAATCGTCCATTTTATCGGATGTTTTGTACTCAAAAATAACATCATCTGGAACTTGAATATTTGCGAGCGTGATAATTTCTTCTTCACTTGGGGTATGGATTGATTCTGTACTTTCCTCTTTTTTTCTGTATCTGAGTAATGACCATTTATCCCAAGGTATATCGGCAATTTCTCCATTTGGAGATGTTAGAACAAAACGAACTTGTTCCAAATCATAGAACTTTCTTTTTTTATCTCTGTTTCTCACGTAGCAACTGTAACACTTGGGTGGGTAAAAATTGTCTTTATGGTATGAATCAACATTATTTTCCCAATTGATTTTCCACTTGTCAATTCTATCAAAACGATTACAGTTGTTGCAGTAAAACCACTCAGGGAAGTATTTTGCAGATATAAAAGCAAATTGATTTTCGGGCTTAAAACCTTGTTTTAAATCGTTAACGGGGATTTTTATTAAATGTTCTAACTCGTAAAAATACTTACTCAATCGGTTTTTGAATCTTTTGTCAATGACAAAATTGTGTTCTTCAAATTGTCCATTTATAGTTTGAAAAAAAGGCCATTCGTTAAAGTTGTCAATCAATATTGAACCATCTCTTGTTTCTAGAATAGAACCAACACCACCATACGAACTAATGGCTTTTCTTGTTTGTATTTGCTCAAATTGTCCCATTATTTGTTTATTATTTTCACAATACTATTCGTATCTATTTCTCTCATTGACATCATCAAACTCCAATCGTCCAAGTCGGACATTTTTTTAATCAAAATTTTATAGGTCAAATCGCCCTCTTTTGTCGTCCATTTTTCGGCTAAAACCTTCAACTTGTCCAACGCATAATCCAATTGCTTTTTATTTTTGATTCTTGCGGAAATGAAAGTTTTTAGTTCCTCATAATTGCCTGTGAAATCTTTGGCTCTGTTGTCAAGATATAAACCTTGTTTGTGTCGGACAAAACAAACCAACAAGCTCGCCAAAACTTTATCTAAAGCAATTTCTGTAAAAGGTGTGACACTTAATGGCTCTACGTATTTGTAATATGCGTTATTGAAAGGAACGTAATTTTCAAAATACGATTTGTCTCGTGAACGGTTAGCATCCAATAAATTGATAACAATTCCTTTATCCTTTCTACCAACACGGCTTGATGCCTGAATGTATTCGGCAACATTTTTAGGTTGTCCATTCATCAACATTACATTCAGTCGATCAATATCAATACCAACCGAAAACATATTGGATGCCAAAACCAAATCGACCGTGTTTTGAACAAAACACCATCCATCTTTGGCAATTAGGCTAAACTTCATTTCGAGTTCGTCCAATAGCTTCTTGATAGAATTACTTTCTATTCTACTTGTCAGTTCTTTTGTTCTTCCTGCAAGTCCAAAATAGTTAAAGCCATAAATCTGTTTATTAAGCTGATAACGATTATGTAAGAGTTTTAAAAAATCTGAAATTTCCGCAGGCACCTTGTTATAAACCTTTCCAACATCACGCAAACTGTTGTAAAAAGAAACAATAGTCCAAAAATTATTTTCTCGACTTATTGCCTCTTCTTGCGATAAATTCTCCTTTACTCTGTAATATTTGAACAACTCAATACGAGCCAAAAGCAAATTTCCCAAAATCCGTATTTGAGAATTTAAAGCTGTTTTCCCTGTTGGCATAAAACCGATATGCTTCCTCTTACTTTCAGTTGAAACGTAAGAAAAGAAGTTGTCATCATAAGTTACGCCCATTGGTGGAAATATGTTTAAGGCTCTATTCCCGTAAAGCATTGCAACTTGTTGTTCCGTATTTCGGGTTGTTGCTGTTGAAGTAATGATTTTGGGTTTTCTTTTTCCTTTCGTTGAAAGCATTTCAACAATTGATTCATATAAACCAGTAATTGAGCCCAAAGGACCACTCAACAAGTGCAACTCATCTTGAATAATCAAATCAGGTGGCTGTTTGTTTTCTTCCAATGAATTAAAAAGGCGATGTCCTTCTTTCCTATGCGAAAGCATTGCGAATTTATCAACCGTAGCAAACAGCAATGTAGGTGGGAAATCATAAATTTTACCATCAATAAAATAAATGGGCAATTCTTCACTAAATGCACAAATAGGATTTAAGCAGTTGGTTGAAAATGTTTTGTCGGTTGCTCTGTAACCTAAATCAAATTTACCCGATTGATTTTGGGAAACTAAATTACAGCCACACCAAGAACAGTTGGTAATTGGGAATGAATTTGCTTTACGATAATCTCCTGTTCTTCTGTTATTTAGCTTGGTAATTTCATCAAATACTTTTTTAAAAATTGTCCGAGCGTCCGAATATGAGTTTGGCGTTGTAGATGCTCCAACCCACATTCCAATTGAAACTTTATCATTACCAAAAAAGTAATTATCGCCTGAATGAAAATTCCTTCTCAAAAAATCCAACGAAAGAATCAGTTTTGTTGCTCGTTCAAATTGTTGAGCTGTCAACAATCGTAAAGTATATCGCATTATTACGGAAACCCCGTCAGCATATTTACCGTATGTAATTCTTCTACTAATTATTGTGAAAGCTGTAATTGCCAAATACGCTTCTGTTTTTCCGCCACCTGTCGGAAACCAAAGTAAATCAACAACATTATATCTGTCATCTGAATCTTCTTTGATTATTGATTCAATATTCAAAAGAAAGAATGCCAATTGAAACGGTCTGTAATTTGGCTTGAAAGAATGATTTTTGAAAAAGTCTAAATCATTGTAATTGATATTTTTGTCAATTTCAGATAGCTCAATTCCTTTTTTTCCAAACAAATCTTTGTTAGAGATTAGCATTTGAATATACATTGCCGTGTTTGCCAACAAAAAAGCTTTAAAAGCTATTTCGTTGTCATTTAGAAATTCAATGTTTTTGATTAGTCTTTCGTATGCTTTATTTTGCTTTTCTAAAATGGTGCATAGCGGTTTTTTGCAATTATCTTCCGCAGTTGTTTTTTCTTGTTCAGTTATCCAATTCTTGTACTCTTTGGCAAATAGTTTTAACTTTTGAATTATGGTTGGTTTGTCGAAATCAGTCCAAATTGAAAGTTTTTTCAACTCGGTTATATCTTTCAAATTTGCGGGGAAAGTGTCTTTAAAAGCGTTACTGTAATTTTTAATATCAACTTCGGGTAAAAAAGTGGTTTTTAATTCCGTTGGATTTTTGTCGTTATTCCAAGTAACCGCACAACCGTGTCCAATGGCAAAAGAGCGTTCATTTCTGTATTGAAAATTGATTAGGTTTAGTTCTTCGTCAAACGGATTTGTCTCAGAAATTTGCTTGTATGGCAAAAATGTAACATCCGAAACGGCAATTTCGCCCTGAAAAATTGCTTTCGTGTTTAAAAGTTCATTACCAAACGAAAATTTATTTTTCGGGTGGTTCAATCTGTTTGCCAATAGAATTTTTATGAATTTGCCGAATTGTGTTTCATAAATTTTCTTGTAGTAGCAAGTAATAATTGAATTGTCCTCTTGGTGTTGGTCTAACGGATATTCTTTTGATTCATCAGCATTAATTCCCATTAGGTTTAAAGGTACAATTACAGGCTCTCTCTTTACTCTTTTCCAAAGACGTTGTCCTAATATAAGCTCACCTTTTTTGTATCCAGTACTGTCAATTAATTCTTGTTGCTGTTCGTTTTCCTTAAATCTGCTTCTGTAATTTCGAACGGACAAACCTCCTTTGTCAAATTCTTCTTTATTTAAGGACATTAGTCCATTTTCATAGTTAAAATATTTGCTGACAGAATTATATGGGTTTTCGGAAAACTTTCTGAAATCTGCTTCTGATATTTCAATTACAGCATCTGTTGGGTTTATTTGAATGTACTTTGCGTAATTGAAGGTTACGGTCAAGCTTTCTGCATTTTTTGGAACGCAAAAAGTTAAACCAAAATTTGTTGGGAAATATTGATTAGCTTCTGAGTATTCTTTTTCAGGTTCTACATTTTTGCTTTTATCAACATCTTCGTCAAAATCATTTTCACTATCATTGGTTTGATTCAAATCTGTGTCAAGATTATCATCTTCAATTTCAGCGTTTGCATTCGCATCAGCATTTTTCCCAATACCGTCCTTTTTGGGATCATCAATATCACGTTCAGGAAACAAAATTCCTGAAAAATACCGACTCAAAGGGTAATCAGAGATAATTTCGTTATCTGAATCCGAAATCAAAACATCCGAACCTGGACCAATCAAATTTTGTTGAATGGTATCACGAAATAATAATCTTGGCTCGTTAAGGTAATTACTCATCAACTAAAGTTTTTTTAATTAAAGTTTTCTCTTGAATTGTTGCCGTCAGTTTTTCTAAAATATCTTCGGGCAATTTATTTAATGAATCGCTTCTTTCTTCTTTATTAGAAGCGATATAATCCAACAAATCGCTACCTAAAATTTTCCCTGCTTGTTGCCTTATAGAATGGTCTTTTTTTGAATACACCTTGAATTTGTCAAATTCAATAACAATTAAGTCATCTGAACGATTGTTTTTTACACAAAAATCTCGAATAACCTCCATTGTTTTCAACCTTGGAAATCGAGTTTCACAATCAGTATCCAAATAATTTCGGAATGTGTTATAATGGATTTTGTATGATTGGAAAAGGGAGTCGTACAGTTTTTCTGCACTTCCAAATTGCACGGATAAGTCCTTTAAAGTCTGTTTCCAACTGTCGGAATACTTGTCAAATGAATCCAATAAATTGTCTGCATCGAAGATTTTCAGGATTTTTCTAAACTCCTCTCTACTGTTATTTTGATAAAATCGAATAGTTGCGTTACAGTATAGTTCTCCAATAGTTGTATTTATTTGTTCGCCATTTTCAATTAGGAAAACACCTTTTGACGAGTCAAATTTGTCTATGGTTCCGTCACTAAACTGAATTTCATAAACAGCATTTTCTTTCGGCAAATCAAGAGTTTCGTAAGGATTGTTTTTAAAGTTTTCATTATTAAAATCAAATGAAAAAATATCATCTAAATCTCTTTTCTTCAATTCTGTTGAATGAGTGAAATTAGTTTTGAAAAATTCTAATCTGTCTTTATGATTTAGCTTCGCCTTTTCTTGATTTTGATAGGCTTGTTCAACATTTTCAAATGAAATTTCATCCAAATTCTCATAGCAAAGAACCTCGCAATCTCCTTTTAATGCCTTGATTTTTATATATAGTTCCATATTGTTTAAATAGGGAACAATAACCAGTTTGTTTTGCGAGTTTACATTGTCATTTAACCACTTATCCAAATAGAATTTGGAATTGTCAATTCTTTTGTCGCTTATCAATTTAATGTTACTGATTTTTTCGTTTTTAATTTGAGCTGAAACTGAATCAAAGTTTTTCTTTTCTACAACTACGTAAATTGGTTTGTGTATTTCTTGTGCTTTTGACTTGATGTAATTCCACTTCAAATTTTCGTTTTCTAATGTGCTAGAAATTTTGGAAAACAAAATATAAATTCTATTTGTGTAGCCCTTGATTGTGTCTGGATTGTAAATGTCTTTTTCGTAAAAGAGATTGTTTAATTCTTCTGAAAATGCTTCGCTTTGAAAATAATGATTTAGGCGGTCTAAATACTCTTGATAAATTCCTTTTGACAAATTAGTCTTGACCAAAATCATCCTTAAGAAAAAATTCGTGTACTTTAAGATGTAGGCAAGGTTTACCATGCTTTCATCTTTTATTTTTTGAATTTCTTCTTTTAATTCTATGAAAAGGGAATAAAGAGTGTTGTTTTGCAAACAAACTTTTTGCGTGTTGTTTGGTAATTCATCGTTAGCGATTTTTACTTCGTCATTAGACCACCACCAATCTAAAAACAGATTTTCTGAACTCGGCTTTTCTGTACCTATTATGATGATGTTTTTGTACTTTCCTCGATATTTATCTTGCAGAATGAAATCAAAATTATCACGATACTTGGAATCCCCAATAATTATTATCTCGTCAAACGTTTGGTTTTTATTTAATAAATAATTTTGAGCGGTTTCAAAATTATTACAGCATTCTACCATATAATTGAAAAAAGGTAAGTCATTCTTTAATTTGCCATTTCTATTTGTATATCTAATTGGCAAATGCTTACTTTCTTTGAAAAATCTTCGGTCTGCTATTACCAAAGTATTATTCTTAAAATCTGTTATGAATGGGAATTTTTTTCCAAAAACGTTTTTTAAATAGTTTACATAGTTGTCAATGTTTTTGGCTGTATTTCGACCATTGAATAGATTAGGATTTATTTTGTAAAACTTATGACCGCTAATTGAAATTTGCGCTCCTATTTCATTTCTTTTTGGAAATTGGTAATTCAGGGATAATCCTTTAACAGTCTTACCAATTACTCTAAATACACGTTTTTTTGTTTCAGAATATATTAAATCTCCTATTTCAAGCGGAGGATTCTCCTTCTCGAGCTTGAAAAAATTTTGATAAAGTTTTATTAGAACTATTGAATTAAAAATTGAAGCAAAAAAATTTTCTCGGTATTCGTCTTCGGGGATGCTTATGAAAAGGTCATTTTTGATCGACTCGTCGGTTAGAATATATTGGTAAATTAGGTGGAAGTTTACAAAGTCAAATGTGCTGTACTTTTCAAAATCAGTCACTCGCAGATTGATTTCGTCCGAGTAACATTCCTGTACTTCGGAGTCTATTCGGTTTAGGTAGTTTTTTATTTGTAATTTCATTCAAGGATAGTTCTATTAACTATGTCTGGTTATATTTAATTTTTTCTTTTCGGATTATTTTTGCTTTTATTGGCTGTTTTTGCCCTAAACGGAGCGGTCAAATAAATTATTTACAATTGCCATTTATGGGATATTCTTCTCAATTCAGTCTTTATAGATTTCTAATAAGTTTTTTTGAATAATACCCTTCAATTTATCCGCAATGTTCTTTTTGGGGGTTGCATAACGGTCTCGGCTATGCGTAGTGCGGGATTTCAAGGCAATTCACTTTCCGCTTAGCAGTAAGTTTATTTATTGTAATTGCTTTCATATCAGCACTTTCTCCCGCATTACGTATAGCCAATGTTGGTGGCTGGCTTTATTTTTCCAGTCCTTGAATTAAGCATCTATCTTTAGTTATTGTTATTGTTCCGCTCCATACATTCTGATTTCCTTTCGCTTCAATTTTATAGGTACCTACTGGTTTATTTACAGATAAAGTTCCCGATTCACCACAATCTGGAGTGCCATCTGTGAAGTATTGAGATAGTTTTCCAATGTATTTACCATCTAAATAGATTTTAATTTCTCCATCAGTCCCACAATTAGTCCAAATTGTAATTCTTCCATTTCCATATCCGTATGGCGCTGTAGTCGAATTAAGGCTAGAATACGTGTTATTATTGTACGAATAATTATAGTTGGAATAGCTGTCATTGAAGTATGGTTTTGAAGTACTTAAATAACTGCCCGATACATAGCCTGTCATAGTCCGATAAGAATAGGAGTCAAAATCGTAATAGCTGTATTGAACCTTTTTCCATCCGTTTGAATAAGATTCAATAACTTTTACATTGTCAGACTTAGAAAGAGAGCCAACTACTGTGTAGCTAGAAGAAGGTCCTGAACGCACATTTAAAGAACTTGCCGTCACGTAGTAATTTGAATAGTAGGATGAGCTTGAATTATTATAACTGCTATTGGATGGTGTTGAATATGTCGTTGATGGATAGTTGTAAGTTGAAGAATTAGAACTACTTGAAGAGCGATTATAATAATTATTTAAATAAGTATCAGGATTTCCTGTCGCTGTCTTTCCTGTATATGGATTAGTATTTCCAGGGTAACTCCAATTATTATATGGATTCCCGTCTGGATTAGACCTGTAATGTGGTTTAACGTAAGTTCCGTCTTTTCGGTAATATCCTTTAACTTTTACCTGTGCAAAGGATTGCAACGTCATCAATAATGTCAGAAAAATAAACAGTATTCTCATATTTGTCATTTTTTTAGCTTGACACCAACATTAGTATAAACTCCCCAAAATATACCCTATGTCATATATATCGTTATTGTGAATACCTATTTTTTCTTGAAATATCTAAATAATCAACCGGACTCTTTACAACTTTATTATTTACTGACAGTACGTGGGTGTAAACTTCACTGGTTTTACTGCTTCTATGTCCTAGCATTTTTTGAATTATCCTCAAATTAAGCCCTTTTTGTAATACAAGCCGACAGGCCGGACCCGTCTCTAAGCCATTCCGCAGGGAATATATTGTCTCTCAAGCATTTACACCGCAATTCCCACCGAAATATTTCATATATAATGAAAATATTAGCACTCCTCCTTTTATAATACCCAGGTATAAAGATTTTGATTAAAACAATATTACATATCGAATCTACCCGTATGGATGTCAAAAAAAGTTGAATTAATTTATCACCAATATGGTAAATAGAGGAGCTTAGCTTTTAAAATATCCTCGTCGCTGATCTAAAAGCTATTTATAGTCCACTGCCATGGCATTTATCACCGTATTATGCTAATAATCAGACCTATTATACTTCCTTTTTAAATAACAAACATGGTTTTCTAGCGCAATTATCTAAACGGATGAGGCTTTATGCAATTGCTCTTTAGCGCTGTATTCTTGGTTACTTATTCTATATTCAATAATAAAATATTCGCAACGCTATTACTAAATACGCTAAACCCTATACGTGTTTACCAGTACCTGGTCAAATCCCTTACTTCGTTCTGGCCCCACCCTATTCCCCCCCCCCCAAAAAAAAGCAGGGTGCCTAATAACCGAAAGTCTACCCTATACCCAGAGCAACTTTCAATTAAAAAAAGCACCAAAAATGGGCAAGAAAGAAGGAACCATGGAGATCTCTTTAATGAAATCGGAGGCTGGCTTCCAATCATTACTCCTTCCCACCTACTTTGCAATAGGCCCTTGCGTCATACGCACCCTAGTAGGCGCTCCTATTGGCATCCCTACTCCACCGTAATAACCGCCCGTCGGAAGGACGTAAGTGCTGGCGAGCCGCTGTCGGTAACTTCCAGGATGACATGGAAAACGGTGCCCTTAGGGGCGTCGGGGGGTATGGGAAAGGTACATTCTATTTTTTCAGGGTTTATAGGATGGACATTGCCCGAATAAGACCCTGCCTCCCAATAGTTCCACCATTTGTAGTGTAAGGGATGGTTGTCGGGGTCGGTGGAGCCGAAAGCCGAAAGCTTTACCGCTCCTCCCGCTTGGGCGGCGATCGTCACCACATCGGCTCCTGCCTGCTTGTTCAGTACCGCCACCGGGTGATGGTTGGCCTCGGCATAGCTCCTTACGCACCAGTCTAAGCGCGCTATAAAGTCATTTTGGAAGTAGGGACGCCAGCGCGAGACGGTGTGGCGCTCGTTCCAAACCCCGTTTTGAAAATCGACCATGTCGGTATATAATTGATTTTTCAACTTTCGGAAGCGCCCACCAAAACCACCCCAGTCTGGCCTTTCGGAGATATTAAGTCCGTTGGGAAGCAACCCGATATAGGAAGGGGTGTCCCCCTCTTTTAAGCCAACGACGCCCCCTCCGTCTAAGGGGTAGACGGCGGCCATAGGATTCTCTTCTCCTCTGATATGCTCCTGAACCCAGGCTCTGCTCGTCAACGATTCGTCGCCGGTCATATACATCCCACGCAGCGCCGAGTATTCCCTAACTTTTGGGAATAGCGGGTACCCTAGATTGACATAGCCAGCGCTAATAAGGAATAGGCCAGGAAAATTCTTTAAAATCCACCGCTCATGACCATCCTGATTCTCGATGACGTACACCCGCAGTTTTCGTACGAAGGCTTGCACCGCTTCGGGGCTGCGGGTCGCTTTAACCTTAGAGAGTGCCTGGGCCAGTTCACGTTGCCCTCCCCACACGGCCACCCAGACGGGCCTCGTATCGGGTTGGTCTACTACCTGTATCAGCCAATCGGAGGCAGGGGTATCATGCCCCACTCCAAACGCCTGCTGATCGCCTTGCCCAGGCTTCACCATGGTCCGTAGCGACATGGGGGTAGGGAAATTTTTGGAATGTTTCAGCAGATTGGGATACACTTTTTCGTAGGCATCCAACTGTTCATGGATGAGGTCGGGTCGGGTATCCTGCCCGTGTTCCAGACGGCTACTCGTCAGCAGCCCCTCCAACTGGACCTGGTCGGAATGCAGCAGCAGCCGCACCAGACTTTGCTGGTCGTCGGGATCACCCCCTATGTCGGTCATCACCACCAACCGCACGGGCTGCTGAGCGGCGGCAAGGCCAGAGAACCCCAAAAGACAATATATCCCCCATGCAAGAAATCTATTTTTCATATTTCAACTTATTGAGTTTCTTTTCGGTTTTTAAGGACTTCAATGTAAAGTTTTTGAATTACTTATAAGCTATAAAATCCAAATAAAATGGTATTGAGGCACTTATGTCCTACTCTACATGATGGCTCATTTCATCCCATCCATAAAGTTCTATTGGTTCACCACCGAAGGCCTTCCATACAGGTCTAGCAATCCCCTAGACAGTACCGAAAAATCAACCACATACTTTTTTTAAGTATATGTGGCCCTATTCGCCCTTCCTTATGTATCCGACAGTTAAGTTGGAATTTAGTTCTCCAATAGCCTGATAGAATGAAAAGTGTTATTTTTCCGAGAATGGAAAGGAGACCAGATTCTTACGGTAATCAATTTAAAAAACAGAAAAATCAAGGTACAGCCAGCCCTTCGGAAAGGAACGAGCACACGCATCGAAAATGGCGTTTCCAGTGGTAGCATCCAAAATGGCTTAGAACTCGAGGGATATGGATATTGGGTAGGTAGAATTTTAAAATAGGGGTTAGGGTCGACCGTCTGACTAAAAAACGTGATGCTCTCTCATTTATTTTTAATAAATTAAGGCCAAGCATCAAACCGAACAACCATGGAAATATCTCCAACACATCATGAAAAAATGGCAAAAATGACCTTTGCCTCCGTATATCCGCACTACGTTACCAAAGTCGAAAGAAAAGGACGTACTAAGGAAGAGTTGCACCAGGTCATAGAATGGCTCACCGGATTCGATCAGAATAAAATCCAGGATTGTATTGAACAAAAAATAACCTTTCAAACCTTTTTCGAAAGGGCTCATTTAAACCCGAATGCCCATCTGATTACTGGCCTAATCTGTGGGTACAGGATCGAGGAAATCGATAACCCTACCACTCGGCAGGTAAGGTATCTCGACAAGCTGGTGGACGAATTGGCCAAAGGCAGAAAAATGGAAAAAATTTTAAGAACGGCATAATCAAAATCTCCTAACCCTTAAAGGCATTCACAAATGGAATTCGAGTATTATAGAACATACATCAAATACTTAGCACTTTAACCATTCTAAGCTATAGGTAGGAAAGCATCGCTATTCAACACCAAACCAATCATACGTCCGCCTGGCCAACGCTGCAAGCTCTTCACGTAGGTCAGGCGGCTCCACCACCCGAATAGCCCCGGCATAAGGAAGCAGCCAGGTGGCCATATAGGGAAGTGAGGCTACTAAAAATACCATTTCCATGCAGTCGTCGGACAGGGGCGTCTGGTGGGTCCAGCCATATTGTTGTCTGGTATCCTGCAAATGATACCACAAACTCGGGGACATGGCCGTAGGATGGACATGGATAACGACTTTACGCTTCCCCTCTCTTTGAGCCTGGTCGGCCCAATATTGCCTCAAGGTTTCGGGGCGGGGAGAAAACACCTCCTCCCTGAGGACAAGATGCTTGATGCGGTCGAGCCGAAAATTACGAAAATCGTTCCGTAACCGGCAATAGGCGACCACATGCCAATATGTACTCCTATAAAGCCCGATTGGCTCTAGCTCTCGTCCGAGCGGATGGCCCGTTTCGGCTCCGGCATATTCGATATATACGAGTCTATGAGAAGTTATGGCCGCTACCATTTGCTGATAGGTATTGGGAGTGGTGGCCGGCCCAGCAGGCTCCAGCACTTGTATATGGGGATCTAAAGCTTCCAAATGATCCCTTTCCTGATAGCGTAGGGCGGCACGAAGCTTGTCCATAGCCCCGGCACAATATTGAGCCGTTATGGGGTCGGTGAGTTGAGCGGCCAACTTTTCGGCGGTGAGCAAAGCCGTAACTTCCTCCCTTGTAAACATGACGGGGGGCAACCTGTATCCGTCCAGCATGGCGTAGCCCTTCCCCTCCTGCGTGGTAATGGGGATGCCCGCAGCCTCCAAGGTACGTATGTCCCTGTAGATGGTGCGGGTGCTCACCGAAAAACGCTTGGCCAGTTCGGTAGCCGACATCACCCGCTTCGTCTGAAGCAGGGTAAGCAGGGCTACCAGTCGGGACAGTCGGGATACTTCAGAATCTATCATCATGCTTTACTTCCTCCTATTGGCGCGTACGCCATCCCCTATATGGTCTACCGTATAAATTTCGGTTTTATAGATTGACGGGTAGAGGCAACGATTTCGTCGATTCGTTTCTGGCGAGTCTCGGCCCTTTTCGCCATTAACAACCACTGTAGGAGGCCCTTTTGGTTCGACCTACTTAGGCTAAGAAAAAAGTCTTTGGCAATGGGCCATTTGTCTAATTCCTGCTCCAAATCCTGTGGAATGGTTAAAGCCTCCGCTGAGTCCAACAAAGACCAGGAGCCGTCCTCCATGGCCCGATCCACACATTCCATACCGGCTGGAGTCATCCGTTTCGTTTCAATCAATTGCTTCACCTTGTCCTTGTTAATGGCCGACCAGATGCTCTTGGGTTTTCTCCTACAAAAAAAACGCATAAACTTTTCCTCATCGATGGGCTTCACGAGGCTGTCGATCCAGCCATAGCATAGGGCTTCGTCCACCGCCTCACTCCAGCTGACCCCCTTGATCTTGGATTTGTTCTTGTAAAAAACCAGCCAAACGGACTTTTCCTTGGAATGGTTTTCCTGTAACCAGGCTCTCCATTCTCCGGCGTTGAAAGGACAAAAAGTCTTTACCTCTTTGTTGGGCATAATCGTTGGGTTTTGGACGGCGATAATGATCGAACAGCATCATTAAAAGGCCGTGGATGGTTTATATTACTTGAATGATACAAAGAAAAGCCAAGCTACTGACAACCCTATGTCAGGGGGGGGGGAGAATAGAAAAAAAACTCCCCCCTAGCTGAGGGTATGACATAAGGCTGTCGCAGGGAGCTCCGACTTTTGTGGTGTCGAGTGACAACAACTTCTTCTCATCACAAAAATTAAGCAAATGGAAAAGCGCACCATCGATCCCTGGAAATGGGGAGAATTTACCAATTCGGTACAGGCCGTCGAAATTAAACAACCAGCAGGGACCCTCTACTGTTCGGGACAGGTGGCCATCGATGCCAACGGGGTGCCCAGTGCTGCCGACATGAAAACCCAGCTAAGCCTGGCCCTACAAAACCTAGAGCAGCTTATTGCCGAGGCGGGCTACGCATGCAGTGGCATCGTCCGGCTCAATGTCTACACCCTATCTACTCAAGAATTTTTCTCTACCTGTATGGAGGTTTATGCCGGTTGGATAGCCACCCATGGCATCAAACAAGCCACTACCTTGCTCGAGGTTCAAGGGCTTTTTGGCCCGTTGACCGTCGAACTAGAGGCTACGGTCGTGAAGTAATAGGCCTGGCCTTTAAAAGCAATAGGGTCCGCGACCATCGAATTGGCTGCGGACCCTATAGGTATCACTTAAATCCTGACAAAAACCAGGTCAAGAACACCGGCAAGGGCACCGGTGTTCTTTTTGTTATTATCTGTAACCGTTGTTGGTCGGGTCAGACTCTAACAATGCAGGGTTTAGGTCTATTTCTTGTTGGGGAATAGGCAACTTCACCATATGGGGTTGAATATTTTCGTTCCCTTTAAAAATACCATAATTGGCATTTTGTACGGTCTCTACTAAGATTCCCCAGCGGATCAGGTCATAACGACGCTCCGACTCTCCGGCAAGTTCCCATTTGTATTCATCCTGAATGGCCTTTCTTAGGGCCGACTGATCGGTGGTGGTTACCGGCTGAGCAGGCGAATAGGCCCTTTCGCGAATACGGTTTAGATAGGCTAGCGATTCGGTTGTTTTCCCTAGTTCATTGGCAGCTTCTGCGGCCATCAAATATACCTGAGCCAAACGCATGGTGATCCACGCTTCTCCATGATTTCCACGGGGAGAGTTTACAAAATCGAAATTGGTCCTTTTGGTCAAATACGTAAAGTTAAGATCGTAGCCCAAATAGCTTTGAAGCAAGGTATAAGGACGTCTAAGATCGTCTTTAGGGAATTTGTCGATCAGGTCGTTCAAGGGAACATTCAAGCCATAACCGTTAAATTCTTCGCCTATGGCTGCCAGCTTCGCAGAAAACTCATTACGCAAGGCCGCATTTTTGGGTTCATCCCGAAGACGTGGGTTAAAGCTATCGGTGATATCCTGGGTATTATTGGGAGCATCTTTGGTATAATCGAAACCGAATATCGCCTCGGCATTAAACTGATTGTTTAAGTTAAACACTTCCCCATAAGTAGGCATCAATTGATGTGGCGAATTGTTGATAATATCTTGGCTCGCCTCCAGAGCACCTGCCCAATCTTTTTGCCATAGGTAAAAACGAGTTCTTAAAAACTTAGCGGACCATTTGGTAGCGCGGCCCACATTGGCACCCGTGTTGGTCGATGGCAACAGGCTTTCGGACTGTATAAGATCCTGTACCATCTGCTGGCGAATTTGCACCATATCCGAACGGCCTAGCACCGCCACCTCATCCAAGGGCAGGTCTTCTAAGAAATAAGGAACGTCTCCCCATAGGGCTGTCAAATGGTAATAGGCCAAGGCACGCAAAAACAAGGCTTCTCCTATCACTAGGTCGCGGGTAGCTGCCGAGATTTTCTCGTTGTCTTCCACATTGACCAATACGGAGTTGGCATCGCCTACTGCACTATACAAATCCCGCCACAAGCCATAGGCATTACCATAATTGGTTTCGGTGAGGTTATAATCCAAGATTGGAGCCAGGCCACCGAAAATACGACTCGACATCATCTCGTCGGAACCAAAGAAGGTCCAAGAAGTAATTCCTTGCCAGCCTTTATAAAGGTTACCTGTCCGGAAATCGAGGTACAAACCGTTAGCAGCCTGAATGGCCTCCTGGTCGGAGTTGTAAAAGTTACTTGGAGAAATTACCCCCCGAACATTCTCTTCCAAAAAGCTGCTACAGCTTCCGAGAAAAAATATCACTAATACTAAATATATTTTTTTCATGTCTGTTTTCTTTAAAAATTAGCTTTTAGGCCTAAAGTGAAAGTCTTGGCATTGGGATACTGGTTTTTGATGATCCCTCTTACTGTAGAATTGGTACCGAATCGCGTCGCTTCAGGGTCGTAACCTCTAAACTTCGAGATCAAAAACACATTGCTACCAACCCCATATACCGACAGGCCTTTTACGACTTTGCTGTTGATCGGCAGGGTGTACTCTAGCTTAAGGGTCTTAAGACGAAGGTGAGAACCGTCTTCCAACATAGCGGAGTTGGATACTACATCCGAAAGACTCGCAATACCACCAGCCTTAGGAATATCCGAAGTTGGATTTTCAGGAGACCAACGGTCCCGGTTCTCGGCATAAATATTCACTTCACTTAGTCCAAAGAAGCCTTGTTGATTATACTCGTTATAAACATCGTTACCCAATGTACCTTGGAAGAACACGTCCAATGTAAAGTTTTTATAACGGAACGAGTTATTCAAACCACCAAAGATTTTGGGCTCTGGATTTCCCATTTCGATATGATCGTCGTTATTGATTTTACCATCGCCATTCTCATCCTTGAAACGAGGGCCACCCACTACCTGGCGGATACCTAGGTTACCATCGGCATCAATTTCTTCTTGCGACTTGTAGGTACCCAAATACTGTACCCCAGTAAATACACCCACGGGACGCCCATTGATAAGTTTAGCACCAGGGCCACCTTGTTCCATGGTAAAAATGATAATCTCATCCACACCAGCCAGGTTCAAAATTTTAGAACGGTTACCCGATAAAGTCAATGTAGACTTCCACCCGAAGTCCTTTTTGTCTACATTGATGGTATTGATCATAAACTCTAGTCCTTGGTTACGAATAGAACCTACATTCTCTAATTTGGTATCAAACCCAGTCACTTTAGGAAGCTGACGAGCCAATAGCAAGTCTTTGGTTTTCTTATAGTAGAAGTCGATTTCCCCTGTAATTCGGTTATTAAGGAATCCAAACTCAAGACCTATGTCGAGCTGATCGGTGGTTTCCCATTTCAACTCTGGGTTGGCGGGTCTTCCGCGCTGAATTCCGATCGTTTGGATATCGTTAAACACCAGTATATTGTTGGTTAATACTGCTAACGTACTATATGGGTCTACAGATTCTTTACCGGCACTACCAAAACTCGATCTGAGTTTTAAGTTTGAGAAGACCCTTTGATTCTGCATGAAGGGCTCGTCGATGATCCGCCAAGCAAAAGCCGCTGAAGGGAAGAAAGCATAGGCATTATTAGATCCTGAATATACAGAAGCACCATCAACCCTGGCTACCCCGGTAAAGATATATCGGTTTTTGAAGGTATAATTGGCACGAGCTAACCAGGATACCAACTGACGTGACCCCGTAAGGTCAGACCCTACCCTATAGGTCAAAGGATCACCAATGCTAAGGTTGTCATAACTTATGGCATTCACAGACAGTCCCTGAGTTTGGGCATAGGCAGTTTCCTTTAATCCTTTCTGCCAGGTAAAACCAGCTAGGATATTTAAACGATTATTTTCGTTGATCTCCTTATCGAAGGTAACCGTGTTCTCCTGAAGTATATCAAATTCGAAGGTATTACTAACCTTAGCAAATCCGCCTTGTTGAGCGGCAGCTCTTACGGGCAGATCTCCAGGAAGAAACTGATTGGTTTTAGTCCAATTAATTTTTGGTCCTATTGTAGAACGGAAGGTAATATTTTTCCAAGGATTGTATTCCACATAAGCAGTAGTAAGCAAATTAGCACCATAAGTAAAATCTGTCATAAGTGCTAAATCGGCCAAAGGATTCCGTAAGGTACCTCCAGTAACAATATTTTGATCCCAATAGGTCACCCCGTCCGGATAATAAGTAGGAAAACTGGTCAACGCATTTTGAAGCACGCCCGACAAGTCGACTTTATCGTTCTCGTTCCTCGTGAATGCTCCGTTAAAACGGATACCAGCCTTTAATTTTTTGTTGAGTTTAAAGTCCAAATTGGCACGTAATATATAACGTTCCAATCCCGTACCTTTTACGATACCATCTTGTTTGAAGTAGTTGGTCGAAACATAATAGTTTAGATCTGGGGTATTACCTCCAACTGAAAAGTCGAGGTTGGTAATGGCTGCATTCTGGGTAATCAGATCTTGCCAGTCAGAATCGGCTACCTCACTCTTATCAGCAAATGGATCGGCACTGTTAGAATTGGCCGCAAATTCAGTACCATAATCGGCCCTTTCGAAGCCATTGAGGTATTCTATTTTTCTGGCCAATGTTTGTACTCCGCGATACACATTGACGGATATATTAGGTTTGCCTCCTTTAAAACCAGCACCACCCTTGGTGGTAACCATAATCACCCCGTTGGCACCGCGGGTACCATAGATCGATATCGCTGTAGCATCTTTCAATACTTCGATTGACTCAATATCGTTGGTGTTGATGTTGTTGAGGTTAAAATCGGTTCCTACAATAAAGCCGTCGATCACATAAAGTGGTTCGTTGTCGGCGCTGATGGAGTTCCCCCCCCTAATCCGAATACTCGAACGCGCACCTGGCGATCCGTTTGCGGCGGTAACCATCACACCTGAGGCTCTACCTTGTAATACCTGATCTAAACGTGAAGAAGGGGTGTCCTGCAACTGCTTGGAGTTCACCGTTCCAACCGCACCGGTCAAGTCACTCTTCCGAGTCACACCGTACCCAACGACTACCAGTTCCTCTAAGTTTTTATTGTCTTCCTGAAGTGTTACATCGATCACCGACTGGTTGCCCACGGCGATGGTTTGGCTCGTGTAGCCGATGTAAGAAAATACCAACTCCTGGCTAGGAGCAGCTTCCAGAGTGTACTTCCCTTCTACATCCGAAATGGTCCCCGTCGTAGTCCCCTTAATACTAATGGACACCCCGATCAGGGCCTCCTTATTTTGATCTACTATCTTACCGCTAATTTTGGATTGAGCCAAAGCTGTCGTGCAAATAAGCGTCAAGATGAGCAATACATAAGCATTGACACGTATTAGTTTCATCATGTTTGTATTTTTTGATAAATTAATGATACAAACATCCGACAAATTAATAAGAATAGCGTCTCAAAGTAGGGTTCAAATCGTTGCAATCCCCGTATAGAGGCTCCTAAGGCTATATTTCAGCACTTTTAAACTAATAAATTGTAAGAAAAGACCAAGCATATTAATTAACAACGGTGTACTTAAGCAACTGAAATTCCGCCGGATCCGACAGTGAAAAATCGATCTGACCATCGGGACCCAGGGTTTTCCTGACCGTTTTTCCTGTCAACAGATCTTCTAGTTCTACCTTTTTACTTTCTAGAAAATTTAACTTAAAATGCCCTACCGGATCCTCGTTATAATACTCACGGAACAGCAAAAGAAATCCACTTTGCCCCTCCGCTCCTACCGCCTGAAAACCGGTATAACTTCGATTGTCAGGAACGGCACCTATAGGGAATACCTGTGAGGTCCATATCTCTTTTTGGTATCGCTTATGAGCCGCCAGAAGTTCTTGGATGGCCCTCTTAGCGGGTGCGGAGTAGGTACTCGGAAACGAGAAGAACTGCGGGGTGCCAAACAAGGTGGTAGCGACACAATAGGCCGGTGAATAGAGGTAGGCATCGGATAGGCTCCTGTCGACGATCTCGGGATTATGGATGGTCAACTGAAACTTATTGAGGTTGGTATAATGGGAGATATACCAAAAGTCGCGCAAGGCCAAGGATGGGTTATAGGTAACGTTAGCAGGTGCTCCATTCTTGCGATTCATCACGTGTACGTTGCCATATTCCCGCGCCCAATAATACCCATATCGAGGGGCATTTTCGGTGAGATCCCAACTGATACTAGATTGAAAATCGGTGTATTGAATAAACTTCCTCACCTTACTCATCATGTTTTCCAGAGCACCATTATCGGGAAAGCTGGCGAAATCGAGCTTGAGTTGGGTCATTCGGAGCTCATCCCAATTGCGGATCATATCCTCAGTTTCCATGCCTCGGGCTATGCCCCACAGCCCCAGCTTCATATCCAACTGCTGAGCTTTCCGTACCACATTGCCCCATCCCGTCGGGTATACTTCGGGGTGAGGATTCCAGCCATTTCCCTTGGAAAACGAGGAGCCATCATGTTTCTTTCCTACCTGCCATCCATCGTCTATAAGCAGCAGATCGACCCCCAGTTCCTTACTCTCTTTCAAAAGCTTCAGGACAGAGGCTTCACTGGCGGCATCCTGCCCGTCACTTTTATCCTTGCTCATCCCCCAGGTACATATCATCGTGTACATATCCCTTTCTGGAATAGTAGGATAGCGTAGCCGATCGAATTCCTTAATGGCCAATTGCTTGTCGCCCTCCTCCCCATCGTACAAGATCAGCCAGGAGGCCCAGCTCCAGTGATAACCCTTTGCATCGATATCTGCAGGGTACAGACTCGTACCCGTATTGCTCAGTCCATGAGCAGTGAGGGTGAACTCCCCCGTGTCGACCCCATACTGATTCACACATTTATGCGATTCCTTTAGCATTACCAGGCCATCTTGTCCGTCCTTAAAATCGATTAAATTGGCCCAGTTATAATCGACGGGGCCATTTACTTGAAGCACTTCCTGCTTCATGATCGGCGTAGCTTCCGTGTTTCGGTGCTGGGTATCGTTAAAATACCCCGTTAAGGTGGCCTGCCTATTCAAGAAATTGATAGGCAGATAATCCACCCGTCCTGTAGGGAGCATTTTATCGTTAGACTTATGTACGCCAGCATCTAAGTATTCGGCCAGTCTATACCCCTGGGGCCACTCCTGCTCCAAGCTTCTATACCGCTCCATATCTACCGATTTGGGTACCGGGCCCTGGGTCGATTTCTCTAAAACCACCACCTCCGACACCCGAACGTCGGCGCTGCCCATATTTTCTAAATATACCCGTATGCTTCCATCGGTAGCCAGTTGTTTGACGGGCAGGGGCATAAACACCATCGCTGGCTTATGGTCCATCGCCCTGGCCTTCAACACTTCCTTGCCTATTTCCCCGTCTACGGAGGTCATCTTCACCCGGTATTTCCGACCCTTTCTGTCCCAATCCCAGCATAATACCCCCAACTGATATTCGGTGTCGGGATTGAGCCCCTTGATATGAAATTGGAGGCTATTAGTATCTACCGACTGACTAGCGACGGTTCGGAAAGCCAAGGCCTGCGACTCGTAAGGATTTTCGTTTTTACCATTCACCTGCTCGATCCGTACCCGATTGTTCTGATTGTCGGCGGTTCCTTTATAGTACTGCTCAGCGGGCCCTTTAAAAAACACCTGGGTCCGTATTCCTGGGGCATTGGGATAAGCCCAGGCCTGGTACTTTACATAGGTATCCACGGCTTTATAATACACAATGGCCTCTATCTGTAAGTATTCGGAGGTAAAGCCTTCGTCGTTCCCTACCGAGGGTTTTATCGACAACAGTTCGCCCTGTGTGCCATCGATAAGCCCATAATAGGCCCAATCGGCCGTAACATTGGGCTTGGTATTGACCCATTGTTTTTTTGTCTTTACATTTTCGAGGCTCGTAGTCACCAATCCTTCGCCCGTCCAGCTCCAGGTACGCTGTACCAGGCCAGTAGAGAGAACCAGTCGGTTTTGCGCAAAACTTGCGGAAGCCTGCTGGTGATGAAATTCGAAAGAATCCTGAAAATTGGTTCCGGCCTGAGCATGGAAGACGAATAAGCTAAGCAAAGCACTTAACACGCCAAAAAAGCGATAGGGATCATTATTCATAGGGGTAGGTTTAAGCGATGAAAACTTAGTCTTCATCATTTTTTAGATTGTTCAAATATTCTGAAGGAGTGACCCCAAATTCCTTTTGAAAGATTCGGGTAAAATACTTCGGGTTTTTAAAGCCCGTTTGGTAGGCGACTTCAGAAATATATAAATTGGTGTTTTTCAACAATTGAGTGGCCTTTTTAAGGCGATAGGTACGGATAAAATCGGAGGGAGACTCCCCGATCATATTCTCCATTTTCCTATAGAATGTCGCCCGGCTCATACTACATTCCTCTGCCAGGAACTCGATATTCAGTTTCTGATCGGTAATATGCTCTTCAATGAGGGATACTACCTTTTGCAAGAACTCCTCTTCCGGCGATTTGATGAGCCCTTCTTCAGGGTTTAGATTTAGCTTTTTAGAGAACTTGGTTTCCAATAGTTGGCGGTTCTCAATCAAACTTTTAGCCCTCCATTTAATCAGCTTCGGACTAAAAGGTTTGTCAATAAAATCGTCGACCCCACTTTGAATACAGACTAGCTTATGAAATTCCGAATTTTTACCCGTAAGTATGATAAACGGAATATGATTCCACTGTTGGTTTTCCTTTAGGTTACGGAGTAAAGCCAAGCCATCCAGCTTGGGCATAGACAAGTCGCTAATCACCAGCTCAAAGTCATTTTTAGAAATAAGGTCCAGTGCCTCCTGACCGTTCACTGCCTGGGTTATGTTGAAATCTTCATAAAGGGTTTGGTACAACAGGCTAAGGATATCCGGATCGTCATCGACAATCAGCACAGCAGGCTTATTAAGCACATCGACCCGCTTGGGTTCGGGACTCTCCTCTATTATGGGCATGATATTGACAGAGAGTTTCATTTCATTGATTTGGAAATGATGCTTCTCGATCGGGATATAAAAAGTGACATTAGTGCCCTTATTGAGTTCACTTTTGATATCCATAAAGCCCTTATGTTTTTGGATTAAGCGGGTAACCAGTTCCAACCCTATCCCAGTGCCTTCTTTGAGTTGTGAAGAATTACTCGCCCTGTAAAAACGTTCGAAAAGGTGCTTCACTTCGTTTTCGGGAATCCCTAGACCGGTATCTTCTACCACACATCGCAGATAGCTCCCAGGTAAAGGCGCCGTATCGGGGAGGTCGGAGTTGTCGAGCACGACTAAGCCACCACGCACCTGCACCGTCCCTCCAGGCGAATTGTATTTGATGGCATTATTAAGCAGGTTCAAGAGCATAATTTCCACTAGCTCCTCGTCAAACCAGGCGTCGGATAGGTCCTCGTCGAAAGAGTAATCCAACTTGATATCGGTGATCAACGCCAGGGGCTCGGTATCGCGACAGATCGCTGTCATTTTTTGAGACAAATCTCCTACCGAAACCTTCAAAAGGAACTCTCCGGCCTCACTCTTACGGATATTCATAATCTGATCCGTAATTCTCTTAAGTCTTTGTGCCTGTTCGTACAAATTACCGAGTACGGCCTGGTTCACCTTCTTCCCCGAAAGGGCATTCTCCAAAGGTCCCAGGATCATGGTGAGCCTGTTCTTGAGCTCATGGGAGAGGTCGGAGAAATAGACCATCTGCTGGTCCTTTATGGCCGCATATTCTTGTTCTTCTTTTAGTTTCCGGTTTAAGGCCTCCCATCTCTTATAGGCTAACAAGGCAGTATAGATGAGCAGCAGTAATAGCAAGCCATAAAAGATAAAGGCTAGCTGCGAGCGGTAGAAAGGTGGCGCTATGGTAATGGCGAGCGTCACCACCTCGTCGTTCCACTGGCCATAACTGTTGGCGGTTTTCACCTCTAGCTGATACTCCCCAGGAGGTACCGATAATAATTGAATTTTCTGGACATTGGTATTATTATACACCCAGTCCTCTCCATTCAAGCCATTGAGTCGATAGGCAAAGCGGTTTTTGCTAGGGTTGCTGAGGTCGGTATAGGAGAACTTTACTTCGAAGCTATTGTCCTTGAAGGGCAGTGATATTTTTTGATCCTCGCCTATTCGGTGTCGCTCGGTGCTTTCGGCACCTAGTACTTGTACGGAGTTCCAAAAGAAATTGGTTTTCCCCCGCTTAATTTTTGGGATAGGGCCTACCCTATAAAGCCCGTTGGTATTACCGAAATACACATCTCCATTGGCTCCTTTGGAAACGGCGTTAAAGGTAAAATCGGTAAAGTCGATCCCATCCTCCACACCAAAGCTTTGAAAAGGGATAGGTTCGTTGGGAATATGCACCGCCAGCCCGTTATTGGTACTGATAATTAATTCATTATTACGATCTTCTACGATTCCGCAAATCACATCTGACGGTAAGCCATGTGCTGTGGTAAACTGTTTAAAACCATCCGTTTCCGGAATATACCGGTACAAGCCCCCCGTCCGAGTTCCTATCCAAATACGCCCCTTGCTATCTTCATAAAGGCTCAAAATCCTTCTAGAAATCACCCCTTCCTTTAGGTTAATTCCAGAGTACTTTTTAACCTCCCCGGTCGTAAGGTTCATGCGCATTAACCCATCCCCTCTCGACCCAATCCACACATTTTGAGAATGGTCCTTCATCATCACAAAAACGAAAGAATCGAGGTTAAACAATCTATTGGCTTTGGCAATCAAGTTTGAATACAGCTTAGAGTCGTTGCTGGAGTAATATTCTAGCCCATTTTTTTGACAGCCTAATATCCATTCGCCTTTTTCGATTTCTATGGCACAGGTGATATCCGATTTGCCTTTATAAACTTGGGTATAATTTTGGCCATCCTTTTGAAACAACCCTTCCGGAGTGGCATAATAGGCAGTCCCCCCAATGGACTGATAAATGGTATTGATATTGGAAGGGAAGTCGGTCTTAGTGAACTTTTTGGTGGCGGGATCAAATATAAAAATGCCGTCATTTCGGGTTTTAAGCCAGAGTTTATTCGTAAAATCCTTGTGTAGATAATGTACCGACTGGTTGATAGGCGAATAATTGGGCGCTGTAATCCGCAATCTTTCTACCTTAATGGCCTTGGGCCTAATCTTCAACAGGCCCTTCAGCGTCCCCAACCATACAATACCCGAATCGTCGATATAGGTCGTCAGTATATTATTATCCTCCAGCAGATAAGGCTCATGTTGATAGGCTACAAACTGGCGTACTCCCCTATTTTTATTCGATAAATAGATCATCCTCAGGGTAGAAGCCACACATTCGCCATTCTTCCCAAAGCTTACTGAATTGACGTTATCGTAACCGGCCTGCCCTTTTTGGCCAAAATGGTAATGATTTTCTGTGTGGATAGTATTATTATCGAAAGTGAGCTCAAACAGGCCGTTGGTGGCTGTTCCCACCATTATCTCCCCCTCTTTGGATTTTTGAATGACATTGACGGGGTCGGTAATCGTCGTAGCCTTTACGACCCCCTTGGTGGTAAGGGTAAAAAGCCCTTTTGGTGTCCCTACGAGTAGTAAGTCTGGAGCAAGGGAGCAAATGGCATTGATGGCTTGAATTTGGTCAAAAACCTTAGCAAATGATCCGATTGCCGGCTTCAGCTTATCTCCTATTTTATAATTATAGTCAAGCCTGTAAAGCAGTTTGTTATTGCCTACTGTGAGCCAAGTATTGCCTTTATTGTCTTGGGTCAGGGCATTATACGATTCGATATTTTCGGAAACGGTCTCGAAATAATGGGTCTTCTTATCGAAAATACTCAACCCACTTTCGGTACCGATCACCATATCGCCATTCCTTAATTCGGCAATACTCGTTACGGTATTGGTAAAAATGGCGTGCTCATTATTGGGCTGGGTGGTAAAATGAAGCACCTCGTAACCGTCGTACCGGTATAAACCAGACACCGCCCCTATCCATAATAAGCCCCTAGAATCTTGATAAATACAATTGATGGAGCGCCTGGGCAACCAGTTTTCCTCGGACATAATCAGGTTCGACAGGTCCACAGATTGCCCAAACGCCATACTATTCATCCATAGAATGACGGCTACGATACCAGTTATAAATTTCTGAATAGTCAAATTTTAAATTGATTACTTACTAGACCTTAACTTCCAAAATTCGCTAGGAGTTCTGGCCTTATCAAATATAATCTGCATCTCTTTGACAATTTCGGGATTTTCGGCGGCAATGTTTTTCTCCTCCTTACGGTCGGTCGTTAGGTTGTACAGCTCGATTTCCCCCTTAGGGTCGTGGCGAACCGCCTTATAATCTCCTTTTCTGATGGCCTGGTCCGTGGTCGGGTTTTCATGGAACTCCCAGTACAAATATTCATGCTGAGGTTGCTCTTGGCCCAGCAAAGTGGGTAGGAAAGAGATTCCGTTGGTTTCTGCCGGATCCACCGTTTGCCCCGTAATATCGGCCACGGTAGGTAAGAAGTCCCAGAAGGCCGAAATAAGATCAGATTTGCCGCCCTGCTTCACTTTAGCAGGCCATTTTACGATCATCGGTACGTGGATCCCCCCTTCATACAAATCACGCTTCATCCCTTTATAACCTCCCGAACTGTTGAAATAGGCAGGGTTAGCGCCTCCCTCTTTATGTGGGCCGTTGTCGGAGCTAAAAATAATAATGGTATTTTTATCCATTCCTTTAGCCTTTAGCTCGGCTACTACTTTCCCTACGCAAGCGTCCAGATGCGACACCTGAGCGGCATAGGCGGCGGCAGGATTGTCGGTGGAGCGGTAGGCCCATTCGTTGCCATCGACCTTGCTCGCCTTGTTTTTGAAGGGCTTATCTTTTACAATCTTTTTATACTCCTCGTACTGCGCCGACTCCGGTATGGTCATTTCGGCATGAGGGGTGGTGTATGCCAAATAGAGGAAAAATGGCGTTTCTCGCTCTTTAGAGATAAATTGTAATGCCTCTTTGGTAAATAGATCGTTAGAAAATGCTCCCTGCTGTAAATTCTGATTCTCAGGAATTTGTATTTTTTCGCCATTCCTAAATAGGTAAGCAGGAAACTGGTTATGGGCATGCCCCTGGTTGAGGTACCCATAGCTGTAATCAAACCCTTGTTTTTTGGGTTCGCCAGTGGTTCCATCCATTCCCATGCCCCATTTGCCTACCACGGCAGTTTCATACTGCGCTTGCTTGAGTATCTCTCCGACGGTGACGTCCTCATCACGAAGTTCTAGACAAGCCCCAAAACCCAACGGACCCGTTTCATAATTGCCGCGTACATAGCCGTTGCCGGTGTGCTTGCCGGTCATCAGAGAGGCCCTCGAAGGTGCACAAACCGAACTCCCGGAGTAATGGTTGGTAAACAACATTCCATCCGCCGCAAGTTGATCGATATTCGGCGTTTTGATGGTCTGCTGTCCGTAGCAACCTAAGTCGCCATAACCCAGGTCATCGGCGAGTATATATACAATATTTGGTTTGCCCTCATTAGGCTGGCCCTCACTGCTGCTGTCATCAGTAGATTGCTGGCTCTTGCTGCTGCATCCAAGGAGTAAGGAAAGGAATAATGCGTATGGTAATCTCATCTTTACAGTTTTATTATTTTGTTCAAGTACGTGATTATAAACCTTTCCAAAAAGTGCAGGTGTCTCTATATATATGAATTGAACCGAATGTGTACCCTATTTGAAACAAAAGCAGGCCCCCATGAGGGTTTGTTTTGGGGGAAGGTTATAGGGGTTAGGGGTTAGGGGGGAAGATTAATTGTTAAAGGTCAAAGGCGGCCGCCGCGCGGTTAAAGGCGGCCGCCGCCCGGTTAAAGTTTAAATGTTAAATGTTAAAGGTCAAAGGTTAAAGGCGGTCCGCCGCCCGGTTAAAGGTTAAATGTTAAAGGTTAAAGGCAGCGCAATTAAATACGGTCCGCCTCGAGGTTAAAAGCAGCGCAAGCCTATTGCATATGGCCTATTGCTTACAGCCTCTTCAATTTGTTAAAGGCGGTCCGCCGCGCGGTTAAAGGCGGCCGCAGCGCGGTTAAAAGCAGCGAATGCCTATAGCTATGTCAGCCAGAGCCCGTCGAAGGCCTACAGATTACAGCCTTTTAGGGATTAGGGGGGAAAGTGACGGTGGGGTGGGGAAAGAATAAAGTTTAAAGGCGGCCGCAGCGCGGTTAAATGCCACGCAAGCATATTGCTTATTGCATATTGCTTACAGCCTTTTAGCTTACAGCCGCTTAATAACTCCAATTGGAACCCTTTAAAAATTAACTTAAATTACAGATAACAAACAGATTATCTCAAAAAAAATACAACTTAAAACACCCCGTCAAATACCCCATGCATATATAGGCGTTTAACCATTCATACTGCTATTATGGACTTCTCGATCAATGAACTTTTCAATAAGAATGAACCTTTGGCTTGGGTCCTTGGGGTACTAGGGGTAATGGTTATTTTGTTGTTATCCTCTAAGATCATAAAGCCTATCGGTGAAGATCTGGGGGTCAAGCTACTGATCACGCTGATCGTATCGGTGGTGGTGGTATATATAGCGAGTCTATATTTTAAAAATACCTCTTCCCCCACACAAGATCCGCCCTCCCCTCCTACAAAAAGCACCCTCACGCTTATATTTCATGAATTGGGGAATAGAGAAATGCGCCCTTTTGACGATCAAGGGCGGGTATTGCTGAGCGACAGCGCCGATCATCTCGTAGCCAAAAGCATAGGCAAATACGGAATAGTACGGTTCGACCCGGTCGAAAACTGGCTATTGCATAGAAAAACGCCGATTCTGGTGCGCCTTAAGAATATTGACACCACGGCTTATACCTACGTATTGGAAGATCCGTTGCTAGACGGCATTGCTCCTAACGACACCATAGAAATCCCCGTCAGGAAAATCCCCAAAACAACCTCCAATCCGTTGGCCGGAACTTCTAATAATATCAGGCTGCTTTACTATAACAACAAAAAACAGTCGGCGGTACCCGTTAATTTCCAGAAAGACAAAACGATTCAAGAATTAAAAGAAGTGCTGATTACGAAATATATACCCCAGGGTGAATTGAAGTACATGGATCGGGTAGGACTGGCCTATAGATCGATGAGCAATATCCTAGATAATGAGCAACAAACCCTTGCAGAGGTCGGCATGAACGATGGGGAAAAGGTTTTCTTAAGTATCATATCCATGGTGGTATACAGCAAGAAATCCGACGATTTCCAACTGGACATATCGAATGGAAATTTTAAAAACCCAGTAGTCAAAATTGACAATAAAACCCTTCCCTTTACGAGAGACAAGGGAAAATTAAGCGTACAGATACCAATGACCGATACCGCTTATACTGTGACCGTTCGGGATGGATCTAAATATTACTCTCAAAGGGTTAGAACCAAGGACAGTTCCAAAATAGATATTTCGGCCAGTAAGATGAGCCAGATCAATATGAGCAGCTGGCCTATTAAGCGTTCGGGTGCTGCAAATCCAGAATCCAAAGAGCAAAAAAAATAGTGCGTAAAGTTTGGGCCAACCCGCAGCCATAACCTGTTTCACCATCTTTAAAACCAGAAATCTACCTCTGGAGGTAGTCCTATACCAAAAACCCCGAAAAGCTATTTTAAACTTTTCGGGGTTAAGGACGATCGAAATCATCATGAGGAGCTATTATTTGATCGTTAATGTCACAATTTGATTCACTTCGTTGTGAGGAATATCTTTGGTATAAATAAATACCCCTTCGTTTTGCTGTTTAAAGTCGACCTTACTTCCGTTTTCATACGATACTGCCCGCACTATCTTAGGACGGAAGTTTGGTATAAAAATATAATCGGCCGAGGTGGGCTTTAAGATATGAACATATAAGGTATTGTCTTTCCGGGTGACCACCCCCCAATCCTGAGGGTCCATCCCTGCCCCTCTGCTTCCATAAATGGTCTCGCCATATTTGGCCAACCATTCTCCGGTTTTTTTAAGGGTATCGATAAACTCAGGCTGAATTTCCCCATTGGGCATGGGTCCAACGTTCAACAGTAAATTTGCATTCCTACCGGCTGCATTCACCAAATAATGAATGACCTGCTTGGGCGATTTGTAAGCCCTGTCGAGGATATTAAAGCCCCAGGTTTTATTCATCGTTTCACAGGACTCTAAAGGCAGCTGACTCACGGTCGATTCATCATTAAAGCCCCCTTTATTCTCTCCGGGTAAGTCCCTTTCAAACATTTGGAAATCTTCACCAGCTATGGGAGTCAGGTGATGGTTATTGCCAACCAAGGTACCTGGACTTAATTCATGGATAAGGGAATAAATTTCATCATAATGCCAGTTGGCCGTTTTCCGTTGCCAATGGCCATCAAACCATATAGCCCCTATCTCTCCGTAGTTGGTTAACAACTCGGTCAACTGGGCCTTCATAAATTCGATATACTGATCCCAATTGGTGTCTACTGGAGCGCCATTCACTATTTTCTTGGTAAATCCATAATCTTCCCGGGCCCAGTCTAACAGGGAGTAGTAAAAGTTTAGCTTAATTCCTTCCTTTTGACACTCCTCAGCCAACTCTTTTAGGGGGTCCTTCCCATAAGGGGTAGCGTCCACAATATTGTAGGGAGAGGCACTGGTCTTAAACATGCTAAAGCTATCGTGATGGCGGGTCGTAACAGTGATATATTTCATTCCTGCTGCCTTAGCCACCTGTACCCATTCCTTGGCACTATAGGCCTGAGGGTTAAAAAAGCTGGCCAATCGCTTATAGCTATCGTATGGAATTTTTTGATTCAACATCACCCATTCACCATCTCCTAATATGCTATAGATTCCCCAGTGAATAAACAGTCCAAATTTCATATCCTGGAATTCCTTACGCTGGGCCAAGTTCTCTGCTGATGGAGTATACTTGGGCATGGGATAGGGATACTGTTGCGCAAAGGTACATAGTGAAAGGAAACTCAATATACCTACTAAAACTACTTTTTTCATACCTAACTCGATATTGTATTTTTTTGATGTTACGAAACTTATTGATGATTGCTTTTTTTGACCCGGTCCAGATTCACCCCTTTAAAATATTTTTCCAGGACATAAGGAGGCTGGAGGTTATCGGGGTTTTGCTTGAGTTTTTTATAATCGTATTCCAGAGGCAATATTTTTGCTGGATGTAGCTCAGCCGTATCTTCATACTCTTGATGTGCCTGCGTCAATAGCTCCATCAACTCCTTTTTCTTATCGGCAAATTCCGGTATGGCGGCCAAATTGTTGATCTCTAAAGGGTCGGATTTTAGATTAAAAAGCTGGATAAAGTTACGCTCTGGGTAGTAAATCAGTTTCCAGCTCTGATTACGGATAGCCCTGGCGGTACCACGGTAAACGGTATAAAGCGTTTTTCTGACCTCCAATTCCTCTTCATTCATAATAGGCATGAGGGATTTTCCATCTATCCCTTCGGTAGCCGGCAACTGACACAGATCGCTCAGGGTAGGAAATAGATCATACAAATAAACCAGGGCTTCACTGATCTTATCGTTAGGGATATGGGGTCCGCTGATAATTAACGGCACTTTGGTACTATGCTCGTACATATCTTGCTTCCCCAACAAACCATGACTTCCCATGGCCAGGCCATTATCGGCGGCATATACGATAATGGTATTGTCGAAGAGACCGTTTTTCTTGAGCGTATGGATGATATCACCGATACGATGATCCATATGCGAAATTAGTGCGTAGTAATCGGCCAGGGACTCCTGAATAATTTCTGGTGTTCGAGGCCATGGCGCCAGGGTTTCATCTCTGATGTTGAGGTCGTCGAATTCGAAGGGATGCAGGGCTTTGAAATTTCCGGGCAGAGGCATAGACTCTGGAGTGTACATGGTCTTATAGTCGTCACGTGGCGACCTCGGGTCGTGTGGGGCGGTAAAGGCCACATAACAGAAGAATGGGTTCTGCTTATCAGAAGAGGCATAGTCGTTTAGGTACTCTATGGCCGATTCGGCGAATATGTCGGTAGAAAAGCCTTTTATAGTAGGCTTCCCCAATTTCCCATCGGCCCCCAAGTCCCGGCAAGGCACTTCATAATGACTACTCATACCGGCCAACATGATGTTTTTACCCTTCATAAACGAGGCTTCGAATGTTGCCCCACCATTATGCCATTTGCCCGTCCCAAAAGTTTCGTAACCATTTTTGGAAAAGTGCATGGGCATGGTATAAACGCCATTAAGTTTATCATAGACATGAAACAGGCTTTTACCACTCATTAACATGGCCCGGCTGGGGGCACAGATCGCCGCTTGGGTACCACCCATCACATAGGCATTTTCGAACCTAACCCCCGTCTTCGCTAATCGGTCGATATGAGGGGTCTGTATGTAGCCATTGCCTGCGATGCCTAGTGCATCGGCGCGTTGGTCATCGGCAAATATGAACAGCACATTGGGTTTGTTGGTGCTTTGGGTAGGCTGCGCTTCTGCCTGTAGGAGGAACCCGACCCAATAAAGACTACTTAAAACGAAAGTCTTGGAAATTTTCAAAACGGCACTTTTTAACATTTTTTCTAACCTATAAAATTTATTTATTCATGACCAACGGCTCCGGACCCATTTCCATTTCCAGCACCCCTCCATCCGTAATTTCCTGATGACTAATCCAATACCTGTCCAAGGGTTTACCATTTAATTGGAGGCTTTGGATATAGATGTTTTCTGGGGAATTATGACGGGCTATGATGGAGAACTTTTTCCCGCTATAATATTGAGCATCCAAATTGATATCAATTCTGTTGAATACCGGACTTGTAATCTGGTATTTATTATCGCCAGGACAAATAGGATGAATCCCTATGGCCGCCAAAACATACCAGGCCGACATTTGTCCCACATCTTCGTTGCCACAAAGCCCATAAGGGTCTATGCCATAGGCTGCACTACAAATTTTTCTGGTCCATTTTTGAGTTAGATGAGGTACCCCCGCCGTATTAAATAAAAAGGGGACATGATGCACGGGTTCATTGGCGTGGTTATAGTAATTGTTCCATAGAAAATGATCGGGGGTTTGGTCGAAGAATGAGGTGAGCTCCGCTTTAAAAGCCGCCTCTCCACCCATCAATTGCTTCAATCCGTCCACATCATGAGGCACAAACCAGCCCTGCTGAAATGGATTACTCTCTATACAACCCTGCCCATGTACTGTTTTTCCTTTCCACTCCGTCCACTTTCCTGAGCTATCCCTGGCATGGAACCAATTGACCTCCTTATCCCAAATGGAGGCATAAGACTTACTCTTTTCGAAATAGGTCTGAGCTAGGCTGGTTTTATTTAAAGACTGGGCAAAGGTGCCCAAGCACCAATCGGTATAGGCATATTCCAGGGTTTTGGACACCTGATTGGCCGTAAAACCCTCGGCATTATTCGCAAAAGTATCCACGGTATTTTTACTGTACTCAAAGGCCTTAGCGATATCATAATTACGGATACCCTTCTGATAGGCATCCACAATCACCGACACTGCCGGGTTGCCCAGCATGCAGTTGGAGTACGAATTAAGCATTTCCCAGCGTGGCAGGTAATTTTTACCACTCAGCTCGGCCATCTGAATCAAAGAATTGACTTCATCATTGACCAAGGCAGGGTTAATAATACTTTGCAGGGGAAACTGCGAGCGAAAAACATCCCAACCACTAAAAATGCTTCTATAGGTAAAGCCATCGGTCTTATGGACCTTGTTATCGGCTCCTATGTAGTTTCCATTGCTATCGGAAAAGGCTCTAGGGTCGATCATGGTATGGTATAGTGCGGTATAAAAAATTGTTTTTTCATCCTCGGTACCACCAGTCACCTGGGTATTCTCTAGCGCTTTAGCCCATAAGCCTCGGGCCTCCTGGTATACCTGATCGAAATCCCAACCCTTGATGTCATGTTCCAGGTTTTCTTTGGCGCCTTGCAAATTCACGAAAGAGATCCCACTTTTCACCATGACCTCTTCTCCTTCGGTGGTAGCGAAATTGGAGTAGAAGCCCAAATGCTTGCCTTGAAACTCTCTTTTATTCTTGTATATCTTGGCGTTGGCAACGGCTAGCTGATAGGCTTCTGTGCCTATCTGCCTCATTTTTCTGGGACCATCAGGGATCTCCGCACTCCAAATACCATAGTCTTTTAAAGGCTTGCTAAACTGGCAATAGAAATAGATGGTGTAGTTGGCGTTTCCGGCCCCGGCCCCCCAGCCCCCTCCTTCGGGGGTACATTTCATCCAGCCCGATATCGTATGGTCATCCACTATCTTGATGTACTGCTCCGTAGAAGTCCCCCCTACCCGGCGCGATAAATCGATCTGGATTCTGGATTCTTTATTTTGGGGATAGGTAAACCGGATGATCCCCGCTCTTGGCGCAGCAGTGAGCTCGGCCTTCACCTTATAGTCGTCGAGTGTTACGCTATAATAGCCTGCCTTGGCCGTTTCCGTGTCATGGGAAAAACGAGAGCGATAGCCCCCCTCCGGATGGTCCGGAACGCCACGGTTGGTTTTGAGAGGCCCTGTAGTGGGAGTTACCAGGAAATTACCCAGGTCGCCAAACCAGCCTACCCCGCTCATATGCGTAAAGCTAAACCCCTCCAAGGTAGGATGCTCATAGGAATAGCCCGAGCCATTGTCACCACCCGTAAAGGTGTCGGGACTTAGCTGTACCAAACCAAAGGGTGTGGCCGCCCCAGGGAAAGTTTTGCCAAACCCATGGGCATCTTTAGACTGCTTCCCGTACGTTACCGCACCAATCATAGGGTTAATATGGTCTACGGGCTCCTTATCTTGAAAGCCATAGCCCATCTGGCCGACCAGTACCACCAAGAAGGCGGCTATACTGAAACCCTTTATTTTGTTTGGAGTCATGCTATAGGTATTATCTATTGGTCAATGTTTCTCGGTCGTGTTTTCAGTTAGCCCCTTCTTGTAAACGTCTATAGGAACATCGTTACTCCTTCTGCTACCGGGGGTACTTCGACCGTCATCGATAATTTTCATCAACTTTTTAGTGAGTTTCGCCACTACAGCGGGGTTTTCTTGATAGACGTTATGTTGCTCCCCTTCATCGGCTAGGATATTGTAGAGCTGTATTTCGGGCAGGTCTTTCTTTTGGGCCGCCGCATCGGTAGGGTTAGACCATCCACCCGAGCCCGGGCATAACTCCAATTTCCATTTGCCGTCCCGGATCGAGAACATACCGTTGATAGAATGGCTGACGATCGGGGCTGTAGATTTCACCTTTTTACCAATCAATAAAGGCCACATGCTATAAGAGTCTTCGCCGGCATCGTCGGGGATTTTCAGCCCGGTTATTTCTGCACAGGTCGCCATCAGGTTGGTAGCGCAGATGGTTTGGGTGTTCACCGTCCCAGCCTTTATCGTACCTGTCCAGCGCACGATAAAGGGAACTCGATGCCCCCCTTCCCAAATGTCGGATTTGTAGCCGCGGAATTGTGCACTGGGATAATGTCCGTACTCATTTACCAGCTTCTTCCCGTTGGCCGCCGGATAAGAGCAGCCGTTATCGCTGGTAAAAATCACCAAAGTGTTTTCATCCAATCCATTTTTTGCGAGTGCGTCCATCACCTGCCCTAACACATCGTCGGTTTGCATCACATAGTCGCCATAGCTACCTACCCCACTTTTCCCTTGCCACTTGGCCGACGGCACGATGGGGGAATGGGGGGAGTTTAAGGCTAGGTATAAGAAAAAGGGTTCGGTACTTTGGGCTCGTTCGGTGATGTACGTACAGGCCCTCTTGCTTAATAGATCCAACATCTCTACCGGTGCGACTTCGGCGACCACCTTGTCATTTTCTATCAGCGTCGACATAGACGCCGCATGGTGAAAGCCATAGTAATAATCGAAGCCCCGGGTGATAGGACCATCGGGTACCCGGGTGCCCATAGGCACACCCGACGAAAAGTTTTTGTTTTTAACCGATAGGCTATCCCCATTTTCATCCACGAAGTGAAACCCCAAATGCCATTTCCCTATAGCCGCCGAATGGTAGTTGGCTCGGGCTAACAGACTAGGAACCGTTAACCGGTCTTGGTCGATTAAGGGGCTAAACTCCTTCCCCCCGAGCAATACGCCCGCTTGCAGTTCGGAGCGCCAGGCATATCGGCCTGTCAACACCCCATAGCGTGTGGGCGTACATACCGACGAGCCCGAATGAGCGTCGGTAAAAGTCATAGACTGTTGAGCCAGCTGATCTATATGGGGGGTGGGAATTTTACCCCTCTCTTTATTTAGAAACTGCACATCACCATAGCCCAGGTCGTCACATAATATATAGACGACATTCGGGGATTTCTGAGCATAGGCCGTTGCCAGGGATATAGACCAGCAAAAGAGAATAAGTTTCGATAAACGCATATTTCTATTTCAGTTTTAATTCTGTGATTTTAGGACTTAGTAGCTTTCCGTCCCTATCAAATAGCCCGGCTTTTAGGGTTATGCCCGGTTGATGTACCGCTACCCCCTCGTATTTGATGGCGTTCATGGTTGGGTTGGACCCATCGATCGTGTAGTAAATCTGATACCCTTCGGTCTCTGTAAGCAAATACACCATAGCCTGTTTATTCAATTTATCCAGAGCGTAGGAACCATAGATGCTGTACATACTCGTAGAGAAGTTGACCTCATCCCGTCTCATCCTATCAAAATGGGATTCAATGGCCGCTTGAAACCTCGGCCAACTTTTGACCTCCGGATTACTCCAGGCTACTTCTGCATTGGCCAGGGCTCTGGGATAAAGCATATATTCGGTATGCTGAGGCGTAGGAGTAAACTCCCCCCACAAACAAGCTTCTGTCCCTATCACCAGCTTGGCTTCCGCTGCTGTCAGTTCCTGAGGGATAGGCTCGTAGCCATATACTCCCGATAAGGCCACAATGCCTTTGGGACCCTCTGGCTCGAGCTCATTGGGGCCTTGTACCTGGCTGATATAGGATTGCTGATAAGACGCCATGATAGTGGGGTATCCATCCTTTGGTGCGTCTATCTCGGGGCTGTGCCTACCGCGTCGCCAGGCCATAATGGTGGCCCCTTTGGCGCCTTTTCCACTCAATATCTCATCCCAACCTATCATCACCTTCCCGTTTTTGACGATCATAGCATTCATTTTTTGTATAAAATGACTTTGTAGCTCTTCTACATCCTTCAGCTGATGGTCCCGAATCGTTTTTTGACAATGGGGGCATTTTAGCCAGTTCCTCTTGTCACACTCATCGCCCCCGATATGAAAATACGGAGTCGGGAATAAAGCCGCCACCTCCGCTATTACATTTTCCATAAACGCATAGGTGGATTCTTTCCCAGCACATAGGGCATTATCTGGTGCCTTGCCGCCCACTGCTACTTCAAAATTGGCACTATCCAAGCAAAAAAGCTCAGGATAAGCGGCTATTAAGGCTTTGCTATGAGCAGGGACATCGATCTCTGGAATCACCTCCACATTCCTCACTCTGGCATATTCTATTACTTCTTTAACGTCGTCTTGGGTATAAAAGCCCCCTACGGTTTTGGGCTCTTCGGCCGTAGCCGCTTTGCGTTCCCACCAGGCGATCCCCGTTCTATCGGCCCGCCAGGCGCCTTTTTGGGTAAGCTTAGGATATTTCTTGATCTCTATTCGCCAACCCTGATCGTCGGTCAAATGCCAATGAAATTTATTGATTTTATAAGCCGACAGCTGGTCGATCTGTTTTAGAACGAATTCCTTCGTTCTAAAATGCCTCGAAACATCGAGCATCATCCCTCTCCATCCAAAGCGTGGCTGATCGGTGATGGTCACACTTGGAATATTCACTACGGCCACCTTCCCAACGGGCATAAGCTGCCTGATGGTTTGGAAGGCATTGAACATGCCCGCATAATCCCTCGCTTTAACATGGATTCTATCCTGAGATACCGACAGTTCATAGGCTTCAGGGGCCATGGCGGGGTCTTTTGTTTTTTCAAAAAAGATCCCCTTCCCTGCCACGGAGCCTTGTCCGGAAACTACTTGAATCTTGATCCCCACATCGGCCAACACCTTCGTTGGTAGATAGGCGCTAAGGTCCTTAGCATATTCTTTAGGTACAATAACCTTTGTTTTCTCAGTCAACTCAAAGTAACCCGTCCCCATTTTCACCTGTTGGGGCTGGGGAATAAGGTCCAAAGATTTGCCTGGAAGATAAGCGAATAGACCGACCAAAAGAGGCAACATCAGGATCTTAAACTTCCTCTTCATTCTGTCGGCAGATTTGGTTAATGGGTACATGGGGTCTTCGATGTGATTCTTTGAAAATATTATTAATTATCTCGGCCCTTAAAAGGGTAAACGGAGGCTATTAGAGCCGTTTAAAAAATACCAGTGCTTCGATTTTACCTAAGCAGCGCTTCGATTGTGCTTCGATAGCGCTTCAATTGTGCTTCGACAGGCTCAGCATGACAATGCTTTAGCAGCGCTCAAGCAGTGCTTCGAAATTTACCGATGTCAGCCTGATCACGCAGAGCGTGACAGGGCTCGTCGAAGGCCCTTTTTTTCGTGATTCGATAGCGCTTTGGCTGAACAGCTAATTATAATTTATTCAGCTCTCCGTTAAGCATATATTTCTTACCCTTTTCAGTATCAAAAGTAATGCTATGGTTTTTATAGGTTAGGGTACACGTTTTACCAGCCGTCGAAAGTACTTCTATCTGGCTCAGCACCCCGTCCTGCCATTTAAAGGACAGTTCAAAGCCCCCTCTGGCGCGTAAGCCGCTAATCTGTCCCTGGGGGAGTGCATCTGGCAAGGCGGGCAACACGCTAATAGAACCTAAGTGGCTCTGCATCAGCATCTCTATCACGCCCGATGTCCCTCCAAAATTACCGTCAATTTGAAATGGCGGATGCGCATCAAAAAGATTAGGATAGGTTCCGCCACGAGCGGGTTTACCAGGAACCTCTGCCGGGCTTAGCAATTTATGCACCAGGGTATAGGCCCTATTACCGTCTAGAAACCGGGCCCAATAATTGATTTTCCATGCCAAACTCCAGCCTGTCCCGTTGTCGCCACGGTACATCAGAGATTGTTTGGCTGCATCAAAAAACTTGGGGGTCTCTACCGGGTTGAGTTCGTTGCCTGGATATACGGCCCATAGGTGCGATACATGGCGGTGATGCTCGTTGGGGTCGTCTTGATCTTCCTTCCATTCCTGCAGCTGGCCATGTTTTCCAATTTGGTAAGGTAGTATTTGAGGAATCATTTCCTTTAGTTTCTGAGCAAACTCCACATCGGTTTTTAGGGTTTCCGAAGCTTCGATAACGATCCGGAATAAGGCTCTGATAATTTCATGGTCCATAGTAGGGCCAGCCACGAGCCCGCCTATTTCGGGAGAGGTGGAGGGCGTACTGATCAAATAGCCCGTTTTAGGATCTTTGATAAGGAAATCGGTAAAGAAAAGGGCAGCATCCCGCATTAAAGGATATTTCTCCTTTAGGAAAGCTTGATCTTGCGTATACAAATAACGCTCCCAGATGTGGGTGCTTAGCCAAGCCGCGCCAGTCACCCAAATACCATGGTTGGAATGGTTGACGGGGGCTGCTCCTCGCCAAATATCGGTATTATGGTGTAATACCCATCCTTTGGCGCCATAATGCTCCTGAGCTACTACCCTCCCGGTTTCAGCACACTCTTCAATCAATTTGAACAGGGGGTCATGGCATTCGGAGAGATTGGTACTTTCTACGGCCCAATAATTCATTTCGGTGTTGATATTGGTAGTATAGCTGCTAAACCAGGGCGGGGTCAGCTTATCGTTCCATATACCCTGTAAGGTACCAGGGTTGGTTCCCGACCTGCTGGAGGCTATGGTCAAATAGCGGCTAAACTGCATATACAGGGCAATCAACTGGGGATCATTAGGTGCTTCGGCAAAGGCAACCAAGCGCTGGTCGGTAGGTAGTCCAGACCTTTCGTTTTCCCCAAAACTAATTTGAAAACGATTATAAAGTGCCTGGTAGTCTGCTTGGTGAGCGGCTTTTAGTCGAGCAAAATCCTTATTCTTAATTTTGTTAATTTGTCCTTTTGCTAATGCCTCAGCGTTACCACTTACATCCTTGAAATTTTTATAATTGGTAGCTGCACAAAGATAGATGGACGCTTGGGAGGCATCGCTAATTAGCAACTTGCCCCCAACAGTTTTTATTTTACCATTGGTGTTTACCGTCAATATAGCCACACCGTTCAACACCCCATCCTTCACCTTAACGGTCAAGGTTTGGGTGTTTTTCGAACTACTAACCGATTTTTCCTCGTGAAGGGCGTCTAGCCATAGTTCAAAATTCAATGCTTTGGCTTGGCTCGCCGTTAGGTTAATCGCTATGGCTTGGTCGGGGTGACTGGCCAAAACCTCTCTATCATATTTCACCTCCCCAACTCTATAGCTGGTCGTACAGAGGGCCTTTTCGAGATCCAACACCCTGCTATAGTCACGGAAACTTTCATGACCTTTGAAATCGATATACAAATCGCCAAAAGGTTGATAAGCCATTTGACTTAAAGGAACGCTCATAAACTTTTCACCCGCCAGGTTTTGAGCCGCTACCTGCTTCCCATCGGCCAGTAATTGCCTAATTTCGGCTAAATAATCCTTGGCTCCTGAATGGGCGTAATCATGTGGAGCACCCCTCCATAGGGTTTCGTGATTAAACTGAATATGCTCTTGAGAAACCCCAGCAAACACCATCGCCCCCATACTACCGTTTCCAACGGGCAAGGCCTCTGTCCATTTTTTGGCGGGTTCCGTATAAACTAGCTGCTGCTTTTGCTGGGCCTGACTCGAAAGTGTAAGGCCTAGCAAAAGCCCCATTAAACTAAATACTTTTTTCATCATGCTATATTCGTTTCTATTAATCGTTCCAATGCTTGGCTATAATGGCCAGTATTTCTTCGTTTCCTTGATCGGTATCCCCCAATAACTGACGCTGACTAATTATTTCCTTTTTCATATTAGCGATAATATCCTGATACTTTGGCTCCTTATAGCCATTCCGAACCTCTAGCGGATCTTCCTGCAAATCGTGGAAATCCCAATACAGCGTTGGTTCTTCTCCCGGTTTATAATTATTCTCTTTTAAGCCATTACCATAATAGAAAGCCAGCTTATACCTGCTTCCGCGAATACCAAAATGGCCTGGACGGTCTTTGGAACTTTCCCAGTAGCGGTAGTATCCGTATTTACGCCAGTTTTTTGGCGTTTTTCCCTTGAGGTTCTCCCGGAAGCTCACCCCTTGCATAGAGGAAGGATATTTTATCCCTGCGTAGTCGGCAAAGAGGGCCGAGAAGTCCACGTTCTCAATCAGATCGGAATTACGGGTATTAGCGGGTATTTCCTTGGGGTAGCGTATGACGAATGGCATATGAACCGATTCTTCGTAAATGAGCCTTTTGTCAAACCAGCCATGCTCTCCTAAAAAATAGCCTTGATCGGAGGTATAAATCACGATGGTATTCTCGGCCAATCCATTCTTGTCTAGATAATCCAGCAGCCTCCCGATATTATCGTCTATCGCTGCGGCACAGCGCATATAGTCCTTTATGAACTTTTGATAGGTCTTCATACGGGCCGCCTCGCGGGTAAGGCCCGCTACCGTAAAGGGCAGCTCGGGGTACATCATATGATGCACCCAATGCGAGGGATCCTCACTGGCATACAACATACGGCGCTGAAGTTCGTCGATAGACTGCCCCGTAAATGGCCTATTGGTCGTGGCGGCGCTGCTGTCCCAAAATGTGGGTGGAACGGGAATATCAATATCCTTATACAAATCTTTGAATCGCTCGGGATAATCGAACGGTTCGTGGGTAGCCTTGAAATGGCACATCATCATAAAGGGCTTGGACTGATCCCGATTTTCAATCCAGTCGATCGTCATATCGGTAACAATATCGGTACTAAAGCCTTTATGTACCTTACCCCCTCCTTCATTGGGCAACCAGTCGCCCTTGGAGATCATCAAAGGATCGAAATATACGCCCTGTCCAGGAAAGACACTGTAATAATCAAAGCCAGAAGGCTCTTTTTTCAAATGCCATTTCCCTATCAGCGAGGTCTGATACCCGCCTTTCTGTAACTGTTTTTGAATATTATCGACCTCTGGGCTCAATGCTCCCCCCAAGGTCTTAACCCCGTTGACATGACTGTACTGCCCCGTCACGATAGAAGCTCGACTAGGTACACATATAGAGTTGGATACCAGGCAATTTTCTAATACACAACCCTCGTTGGCCAATCGGGTAATATTGTCCACCTTTACATAGTCCTTCAAAAAGCCCCCATATATCCCCCAGGATTGAGCGGTATGGTCATCGGCCATGATAAATAATATATTGGGCTTTTTCGGTTTTTCAGGAGCTTTAAAAGCACATAATACACACAAGGCCAAAGCGAGAATAGGAAATTGGATTTTTTTAAGCATTATTCTATTATAAAAATTAAGTTTTAAACTATAGCAGAACGACTTCGTATGCCAGCATGTTTTAGGTGATTCATCTTTTTCCTGAGAAGATTATCTAGTCTGTTGCAGATGGATATAGGCCGAAACATAAGATGGTCATAGTTTATCAAGGATCATACAGTCTACTATACTTCTAATTATTTTATTTCTTGGCAGAAAGTTGAATAAATTTCTGATCAATATCATCATAAACCTCCTTTATAGGTCTATTATGTTCGTATTTCACTAAGTTATCTACATTTTCTTTAACTAATGCAGGGCCCATATTACCCTTTGGTCTTTCTCGAAAATCGGTGTTAAAGGGAAGTACGTCTATCTATTGAAATAAAAGGACGGTACATCCGCCCTTTTTAGTGCCGTAATCAGAAAGGAAAGTTTGCTTTCAAATCCCTTCAACTGGTCAAAAGTTGGTATCCCAATAAATTATAAAAATGGTTTTAAAGGGTTTAGGAGCACTAAAATATGAGACGGTTGGCATACACTGGTTAAGATGGTGAATCTGTCGTTATCGAAAAAGAAGCCATCAATCGGTCTTCAGGCCGATTGATGGATGAATTGGACAGCCGGTTGACATACCAAACGCTTCATATCATATCCGTTTTACCATAAAGAAGTCCCATCCAATACCCAAGACTCCTCAATGGTACCTTGAGCAATTAGAGTTTTCGATAGGGATATGCTATCTTGTTTCACTCCTTTACCAACCCGGATTATTGGGTTTAAGGTTTGGATTTATCGTAATCTCGTCAGTTGGAATCGGACTCAAATAATCACGTTCCGGCTTAAAGGCATATCCAGCCGTACCCACAAAGGTTATGTAAGGATCCAGGTAATTTTCACTGTCAACCTTTAAGTTGGAGGCTGCACTTTTCAGAATCTGCTCGTAGTAAGCTCCCCGAGGTCTCTGGCCTAGGAACAAGGCATGGGCTCTCCAACGCATCATATCGTCGAACCGGAAGCCTTCGTTCATCAATTCGACCGTCCGCTCTCTTCTGATCTCATACAATACCGGCGTGAGCGAATAGCCATAATTGGGCCAGTTAGGATCCGTTACGATGGACGACATCACCAGGTCGGGCATACCCACTCCCGATCTTTTGCGCAGTTTGTTGATCGAAATATCCAAATCGGCTTGGGTTATGGTGCCCAGTTCGGCTTTTGCCTCTGCGTATATCAACAGGGCCTCCGCATATCTCATAATAATCTTCGCCGTACTCCTGGTAAAAGTCCCTGTTAAAGGATCAATATTAGGGATACGATATTTTTGGGACTCATATCCCCCTACAGCCGCATTATTGGTCGTTAGCTTCGGAACTGTAAAAGGGGTGATGGTCCCGTTCACGGCGATGGCCACGGTATCTCCTGGCACCATGATGGTGGCTGCCAGACGCGGATCCCGGTTTACTTCTATCTTCGACAGGAGTTGATCGCCCTGGTACAAGGGGCTTAGGGCATACGGCAACCCATCTTTACATAAGTAGCTGCGTACTGCAAAGCGCGAATAAGAACTGCGGTTAGGCCACGATATCTGTAGGTCATTACCATAACTATTGCCAAAGGTAAAATTGTATTCTTTCCATAGTATCACCTCCGAATTGGCACTGAGCGAAGTTTGATTGAACAACTTAGCATAGCTGTTATGGAGGCTAAGGGTATTATCATCGATCAGCTTTTTAGCCGATTCGGCAGCTTGCTGTAGATAGGTGGCACCGGTTGATCCTTCCACTCCATAGGCCGTTCCCTGGTGGTATTTCTCCCAGGTTCCCTCATAGAGAGCCACTGTGGCCTTCAGCAATAGCGCAGCTTCCTTATTTATACGTGGATTGCTGGCAGTCAATTCCGATTTTGTTTTCAAAAGAGAAATAGCCTGATCCAAATCAGAGAGCATAAAATCCACTACTTTGTTTCTAGGATCACGGCCTTTATAGAGGTAATCCACATCGGTATTTTCTATGTATTTATCAATAATGGGCAGGTCGCCATAAGATTTTAAAAGACTAAAATAATAATACGCTCTAAAGAATAGCCCCTCCCCCTTGTACTGATTAATGTCGGCCTCAGCACCTGTGGCTTTATCAACATTAGCCAAAAAGTAATTGGCCTTCCTGACGTTACTCCAATTCCAGACAGAAGTACTGGAAGTAGTAGGGATGGTCACGTTTCCCAACAAGCGAGTAGATGCCTCCGTCGATGATAAGCTTAGATCGGTGCCATTGTCGGGCATGGGCGAAAAGCCGTTTCCAACCCCGGCCCATCCTGGCAAATTCTGATAGAAAGCGTTGGCATACAACTCCAGGTCGCCTGTCGTTTTCCAGAATTCGGGTTCCGAGATTTCATCTAAGGGGTTTCTATCTAGAAAATCTTCTTTGCACCCAGCAATGGCTAGCAAGCTAAATAATAGAAATATATATTTCGACTTTTTCATGTTCTTCATATTTTATAAAAAATGAATCATTTAAAATTTTTAGAATGAAACATTTAGACCGGTAGATAGGACCTTTGCCAAAGGATAAGAATAAGCACTTCCAAAATTTCCGGGAGTAGTTTCAGGATCGTAAAACATATAGTCCGTGGAGGTCAATAAGTTTTCGCCAGACACAAACACCCTTAATCTGTTCACTTTGAACCTTTTGGTCAGTGAAGTAGGCAGGGTGTAGCCTATTTGAAGATTTTTCAGCCTGATGTACGAACCATCCTGGATGTAACGATCCACGGCGGCGTTATTAGGATAGTTACGAACATTCCGTCCTGGGTTTTCGGCATAAGGCTTGGGGAAATAGGCATCATAATTGGCGCCCAAAGGGCTCGTTTCGTCTCTCCAATAGTCCAAATGCTCGGCTAATACATTGGCGTGCAAGGGACCCTGGGCGGGGCCACGGAATCTTTGATGGTTCGACACCAGCACATCCCTTTTACCGACTCCTTGAATATACATGCTCAAATCGAAACCCTTCCAACTACCTCCAATGGTAAAGGAGTATTGGTAGCGAGGTGTGGTGTTAGCGACCACCGTTAAGTCGCCAGAGTCCCCTAGGGTATTGGTTCCCCGATCTATTTTACCGTCATTATTAATGTCGACAAATTTAGTGTCTCCAGGATTAAAGCTATTGGCTATACTGGATTGGTCGATCGCATAGCTACTCACATCGTCGGCGGATTGGAACCATCCGGCCCATCTGAAACCGTATACATCTCCCAAGTCCTGGCCGGCATAATAGTCCGACAATAGGTTGGTAGCATTGGGATAGCTGACGATACTGCGCTTATAATCGGAGAGGACGGCTTTGACATTATATTTGAATTCACCAATGGCATCTTGCCAGGCCACTTCGGTTTCCCAGCCCTGTACCCGTGAGCGGCCCACGTTGGTTCTCGGCGCGTCCGTACCCAGTACGGCGGGGAGGGTCTGTCCGGGTGCTGCCATGCCATCAATATCGCTTCGATACCAATCAAAATTGATATTCAAACGATTTTTAAAGGCTGCCAAATCGACACCAAAATCCGTCGTTTGAACGGTTTCCCAAGTTAAATTCACGCTCGTTAAAGAAGGAGGATTTACAAAAAATCGGTAACTTCCATTAAAAAGATAGGTACCCTGTGAAGGGGATAAAGTGGGCACATATAAGTAATTCTCCACGTTCTGGTTTCCTAGGGTACCATAAGAACCACGAAGTTTAAAGGTTTGTATTTTATCCTTCAAGGGCCAATATGCCTCATTGGCTAAGTCATACCCAGCCGAAAAAGAAGGAAAGCCTAAGGTCCTCTTTCCGGGCTCAAACTTAGACGAACCATCTTTTCTATAGCTAACTTCTAAGAAGTACTTTTCTTTATAGTTATAGTTTAACCTGCTAAAAACACTTCTTGTCGCCCAATGGGTAATACCATCGGTAATCACCTTATTACCGACGGCAGTAGATATAGAAGGTACACTTTCCGATAACAAATTTAATGCGGAGGCGTATAAGTTATAAGACTCATAAAGCTCGTTCTGATACCCTAATAGAATCTTAAAAAAATGTTGGTTTATGGACTTCGTATAAGTAGTAAATAAGTTCGGTGAAAAGTACTCGTTGGTATAAAGTCTTGGATTCACCTGAGTCGACGCTAAGTTGGGTGTGGTTACGACAGTACCATTCGGGAGCTTAGAGGTATAGGGCAAGGCTGTATATATTTGCCTGTCGTTATTCCTTCTATAGTTATATTGTAGGTTGATCTGCCAATCTTTCAGGGGTTCTATCATCACCCGGGGTAGGATAGATATTTGATTGTCCAGGTTTTTCTCTCGCTGGGTGCTCCATAATGGATATTGCGCCTGAATTAACGGTTCGCCATATAGAGGATCGACGGTGGGCAAGGTGGGTTTTAGCTTAGATATGATATCGAAAACCCGTCCTCGACCATTGGTCGTTCCTTGGCTATAATCCCAAGGAAACTCGTCCTGGCTCCTCAACATTTTGGTAAGAAGTTCAAAACTTAACCATTTCAATGGTTTGGCGGCAATTTTGGCATCCATATTAAACCTTTGGAACGACTCTCCGCCCACTTTCAATAAGCCGCCTTCATTATAATAACCAGTCGACAAATAATAATTCAGCTTTTCATTACCACCTGTAAAGCTGATATTATTTTTGCTCCGGCTGGCCCATTTCTTAAATAGAAAATCTTTCCATTGGGTAGAGCCTGTGGCTCCTAAGCCAAAGTTATTCTGATCCCAGGCCGTACCTGCCGAGTTGGCTACCAAGGTAGGTGCACTACCCGGATTCAACATATTTTGCTGGATGTACTCCAGTTGCTGATCGGAGTAATAAGGAACGGTGGAACCGGAGTTCTTCGTGGCATCATTCATGACATAGGCAAAGGTGAGGGCATCCACCTGTTCGGGCCACAGGGTAGGTTGGGATATCGCAAAGTTATTGGAATAGGAAATTTTCATCCCTCCATTCATGCTCTTCCCGTTCTTGGTGGTTACCAATAAGGCCCCCCCAGCGGCCCTTGCGCCATAAACGGCAGCAGCGGCAGCATCCTTCAATACCGAAACGGAAGCGATATCGTCGGGATCGATATCGGCCAGGCTCATCTCTACACCGTCTATCAGCACCAGTGGACTTGCCTCACCGATGCTCCCACCCGAGCTGGTGATAAAGCCCCTAACATTGATGCTGGGAGAGGCTCCTGGCTCTCCACCAAAGCTCGAATTGGAGATCTGCAAGTTGGGCACAGCCCCCTGCAAGGCCTGTACGGCGTTAGAAACCGGCCTATTCTCAAAAACCTCTTCTCCCACTTGGGATACGGAAGCCGTTACATGTGCTTTTTTCTGAACTCCATATCCTACCACGACCACCTCGCCAAGGCCTTGGGTATCTTCTTCTAACTTGATATTAAATACCACATTTCTTCCGATGGTTACTTCCTGGGTTTTCATACCCACAAAACTGAAAGCCAACTTGGTGACCGTCTCCGGCACACTCAACTTGAACTTACCATTCACGTCGGTTATCGTGGCTCGGGTAGAACCAACGGCCGTTACGCCCACCCCAGGTAGGGTAACCCCATCCTTATCGGTTACCGTACCCGACAGTTCTATGTCCGCATTCACCTCAATGGTTTGAGGAATCTTAATGGGCGCCGACAGCGAGGCTTTCTTAGGACTTAGTATAATTTGCTTGTCTTTCAGCTCGAACTCTACGTCCGTTTGCTTAGACACACTTTTTAATATGTTGCCAAGATCGGTATTATTAAAATTTCCATTTATTTTTTTCGGTCCTTTTAACAACTCATCTTGATACAAAAACATATACCCCGTTTTTGCCTCTATGGCATTCAAAACCTCCTTGAGACTTGCATTCTTAAATCGTACGGTCAGCTTGACTTGTGAGAAGCTATTCCCAAAGCTTATTATCGATATTAAAACGAAAACCATTACAAATTGAACCCTCTTGAATGGTATTCTTTTGCGATAACTGGGAGCCAGAAATTTGAGTAATCTTCTTAGCATAATTCTAGACAATTAGGATGAACATTCATGTTTTTGCTGTTTTAATGATTATAGGTACGCTTATTGATTATTTATAAATAGTATATCGATTACCTCCCGTATGCTCCACCCGCATGGCGGCCGTCCTGGCTACCAGCTCTACCACCTCATTCACATCCTCCTTCAATTGTAGCTTTCCCGATATGCGTATGCCCCTATACTGCTGCTCACCTAATCGGAACTTGATATTATAATACCTTTCTAGCTTATTAAGCACGGTCCCCAGCGCTTCCGACTCAAATTTCATCACCCCCTTAACCCATAGAATATAGTCTAACGCTGCCACCTCCGACAGCTCGGCTTCTTGCGTGTCCTTCCGATAGGCATACATCTGCCCGGGTCTCAGCTCGGTATCCTTCGTAAATACGGTAGATTTCGTCTTCTGGACAGCCACCTTACCCTCTATGAGCGTGGTTTCTATCCTTAGGTCGTGATCATATGCACTCACATTGAATTTCGTACCTAAGTCCTTTACCAACAAATCCTTAATCCGTACCGTGAATGGCTGGCTTTCATCATGAGTTACTTCAAAATAGGCTTCTCCAGTTAGAAAAACCTCCCTGGAATCACCCGTAAAAACCGATGGATAGGCCAAACGACTACCCGCATTGAGGTATACTTTGGTACCGTCGGCAAGCAAAACCTCGGCCGTCTTACCATAAGGTACGAGCAATTGATTCAAGGTCCTTTGATGAGGAGCCACCGAAACATTCCCTTCTTGATCCTTATCGATACGGAGTTGGCCCTTGTCGGAGTATTCCAGTCGGGAGTGGTCCTCTTTTAAAATAATGGTTTCCCCGTCCATTCTTACCAGTTTCGATTCCTTGCCAAAGTCGACTTGTTGGGCGACGAAAACATCAAAATCACTATCATTTTGGTTATATCTGGATGTTACATATAGCCCTATCGAAATGAAACCCAATAGGATAGCAGCGTATTTTAAGCCTATCAGATAAAAGCTCCTATGGCTAGTACCTTGGTGACTATCTATTTCGGAAATAATCCCTGCCAATAGCTCCTGCTTTTCCTCTCGGTGGAGCAAATGAGCCTCCGTGCTAAACTTGGAGGCTATTTTCCGGGCCTGATCGATATTGGCCATCTCATCGGGGTTCTCGACCATATAATCCTCCCAATAGGCGTTGAGGTCCGGATTAGGATTTAAAACCCAGGTAATAAAATCGCTGTCGTTGAGATATTGATCGATGCCTTTCATATTAGTTTCGTTGTACGCCCTTAAAGGCTCGAAACTTTATAAACATGGACAGTATTTTTAATATTTTTTACAAAAAATTAATATTTACGAAATTTTCTATTCAAATAGACTCGGATAAAGATCCTTCCGATTTAACCCCAAAGCCCCGAAGAAACTTCTGCCAACCGGAGGCATGGCATCCGCTGCGCCCTATGCCCGCTCCCCCTGCCTAGCACCGGATCGGGTAGGCTAAATTGAAAGAAATGTGCCTAGCTGTCACATGCGAACGTACCACTATAAACGCATCCTATTTCATCCTAAACGCCCAAACTTTCTCTGATTGTTTTGATCCCCCGGTAAAATTGCTTTCGCACCGATTCAATACTGATCCCCATGATCGTGGCTATCTCGGGATACTCTAACGATTCATTAAATCTCAGATAAATCGACTCTTTCTGTTTGGGAGGTAAGTTGTCCAACACCGCCTGTACCCTTCTTGTCACTTCTTCGTTGGTCTCATACTCAATAAACTTATACTCAATGCTAAACTCCATACCCAATTCGATCTCACTATAATCGTTCCAAGGATCAAAACGTCGACGTTGTTTGAGTTTTTTGATCAAATTCCTTTTCAGACCTAAAAAAAGGTAAAACTTAAGGTTTTCGAAGCAGCTATTATTATGCTCTCTTTTGAGATACAAGTCCACAAAGACTTCTTGAATGGCCTCTTTTACGGTATCGCTGTCCGTGCATATTTTTATGCCATAGTTGAATAGGCTATCCACATGTAGGTTATAGAGCATAGTAAAGGCTTCCTGATCGCCGTTTTTGAACCGCAACCAGGTATCTTCATGTTTTGCAGGTATTTTCACAACCTTTTCCACTATTCAACACTGATAAAATTATAATTTGGCCTATTATGAAATCAATCTCTAAAAATGTGTTGGGTCATCAGGAGTAAGATGGGAACCCTTCTAATGGTCGATGGGAGTATCTTGAATATATCCAACTTACTATTGTCATAAACCATGACCTCCCTATCTGCCAATTGTCTTAAAGGAATTAAAAAGCAATGAACAATATTATTAAAATTTTTAAATACTTTAAAAAAAATTTCGTCAAATGGCTTAAAATATATAAAATATTTCCCCGTTGGTGTTTTTTTGAGTCCAAATATCATGGGGTATTTTTTGGTGTAACGATACAATAACAACCAAAGTGATCTCGATAGCTTTCAGGTCCCATGCCCGCTCTGACCCAGGCTTCCCTAGCCAGTGGACACGTTCTACCCTTATTGCCCTCCCTGTTTGAAGTTAATTACCGAATAAAACGTTGTTCCAGGAGTACCAAACCATCCCCCCCCTTTCCCCTTCTTAAGTTTCAGCCTGATTTACGAAAATGGCCCTTGAGATCGGTTCTCAAGGGCCATTTTATGGGTTGGGTAAGCGAAGCCTTAGTTAATCAACAAGCGGGAAGATAATACTTGTCCGTTTTGAAGAACGGCGTTAACGATATAAAATCCTTTAGAGATTCCATCCATGCTGATTCCCTCCGCACTCGGTTTTTCGATGCTATAGGCTACCATTCCGGTAATAGAAACAAGCTCTATTTTTTGGAGTTCAGAAGGTAGATTGTCGAACTGAAGTTTTTGTTGAGACGAGGAAATAGGATTTGGGAAAAGCGTCAGCTTATTAACAGACGGGCCATCTGTAACACTACGGATTCGGCTGTATGCATAGCTACCATCTATATCCAGTATTTTAAGTCGGTAATACGTAGTTCCTCCCACATTTTCATAGTCGTAGTACTGATATTCTGCCAACGATACGCCTTGATTGGTGGTAGGGACCACTCCGATGGTCGACCAGTCGGTAGCATTACTACTTCTTTCTATCTGAAACTCTTTGCTAAGCTCTTCTTCTGCCGTTGTCCATTCTAAGAAGGTTGGCTCGTTTTTTTGTTTGGTAGCCTCAAACGATACCAGACGTACCGGAAGTGGGTCTGATGAATAGGTGTATACCAAACAAGCTCCGGCATTGGAATTACTCGCTACACTGAATGCAACATTCCCCCCATTGATGGTTGAGGTGATCGTAGCTTCGGCTGCGATTTGTAATTGAACATTATTTCCATTTGTAGCATAATTGGCATCCGACAGGTTGCCGCTTGTCCAGGTATTGCCCGATGAAATATCGTAATAGGTGTAGGTAGTAGAGGCGGGAACTACAAGGTTTTGACTCCCCCCAATATTACTCTTTGCAAACTCCATATAGGAGTTAATACTACTCGATGAACCAGGAGCCTCATGGTAGACGGTGGCACCAACTTCCAAACGGGGCACTCTGGCATCTTCGCCGCCATTGGAGTTGATAACCTGTAGTTCTTCTTCACGGGTCGTTGCCGATGTAAATAACTTCACAGAATTATAGGCCGTAGAGATCTCTGGCTTTTTTAGGTTCAAGTATACTGCCGAACTTAAGCCCCATGGCGCCAAGGTTGGCTCATATACGTCACAAACGGTTAAGGTGTTTGGATTTCTAACAAGCGTAAAGTCCTTGCCGTTTACCATCTGGCTACCCGACAATGCGAAAGCCGCTGGTGCGGTCAATATCGAGAATCCATCTACGGGATATTCTATTTCTAAGCTGTAATTATCGGCCTCCGCCTTGGCTGTCAGCTCATACTGGCCTAGGTCGTCCGTTAATGTATTGCTAATCACCCGGCCACTGGAGTTCTTTAATTTGACGAGGATTCCAGCAATTCCGCTACCTCCATCCTGGCTTACCGTTCCTTTGACCAACGCTGCATGGTTTACATCATAGTTTGGACTCGGCAATACCGGGAATGTTTGTGCGTATCCCGAAGGGGTGAAACCGATCGAGGCCAATACCACTAAAACTACACAACTATACTTTACTTTTTTCAAGAATGTGTTTTTTTGTAGATAAAATAGCATGATTATTATAGATTAAAATTAATAACAAGAAATATACTTCTATTTGGGACAAAATTAAATGTAAACATATAGAAAATATACGAAGAACCTATTCTAGAAATTATAAATTTTAATCAAATATATTGATCTATAAACTAATTTAATCAGTATAAAATTAATTAATAATAATAATCTAAAAGTAATTAGTTTGTGAAATTTAGAAGTACTTTACAAGAGGACTATTTATAGTGTAGTAAGTAGCCATTTTTTTAATAAATAAAAATGATGTACATTAGTAAAATAGTTGAAATTACGATGAATTTTGTTAGTTTTGTAGTATCTATTCTAGATATACTTCTTAACACTAAGGCAAATTAGGGTAGGCTCCAAATACATAGAGCAGAGCATGCATACCCCAAAACAAAGAATAAGAGCGGAGGCATCCTCTAGGACCCCGGGAGTTAACCACTCATTAACTGCATGTTAGCCAAACATTCCAAGACCAACAGAACGAAGCAAGGAACGACTCCCCCACCGAAATGGCGCTTAAACACCTCAAAAGTTCATCGTTCTACTACAATTCCCGTTATTCCGTCCCAAGAACATCTCCCTACGTACCACCGTTATTTTTTGAATATATTTGTATAGTAATATAACTATAGACATTCGAGGCTCCTTAGGTAGGGCTCGATTGTACTTTGGTCGAAAATGGGATCGGACAAGACAGGAGTTAGACGCTCATCCCAGGCTTATACCAGCGTATGAATCGAAATCAATCTTCAGTGAAAGAAACAATGGAAATAGGGAAAATCGAGTGGCAAGAATTTCAGCATCTATTTAAGAAAGAGACCGTCCCTGCCAAGACCATCCTACTACATGAAGGCGAAATTTCTAAAAATGCATATTTTATTGAAAAGGGTTGTTTAAGGTCTTGGTTCAATCACCAGGGTACAGACATTACTTTTCAGTTCTTTATGGAAGGACAGTTCGTTTCATCGATAGAAAGCTTTAAAACAAGCCAACCGAGTCTGTTTAATATAGAAACCATAGAGCCTTCCGTCGTTCATTCTATTACCAAAAGCCATTTTCAATCCATATTGGACCAGTCGCCCGAAATAGAACAACAAGTGGAGAGACTAACCTTCGAACGATTGTACACGTACCAAAAACTCTTTCTTTCAAGAATCAAGGACAAGCCAGAAAAAAGGTACCTCGACCTGATCGAATCCAACCCAGAAATAGTATTGCGCGTACCACAGCATTATATCGCTTCATTTTTAGGAATTACACCCGTGTCATTAAGTCGCATTAGAAATAGAAAGTTGTGATTTCTTAACAATTGTTATCGTCTGACGAATACCCAAGCCTGACTTTTGTACTGTAAACAAACAGTATAAAATGAAAGTAGTCATCGTGTTTAATCACCCTTATGAGGGGAGTTTTTGTAATGCCATCTTACAGGCCGTAAGCAATGGACTTAAAAAAGGGAACCACCAAATAGACTTAATCCATCTGGATCGGGACAACTTCAATCCCGTAATGACCGCCCATGACCTAAAAGCATTTAGAGACCAGAAACCCATTGACCCCCAAGTTATCAATTACCAAGCGAGAATAGAACGAGCCGATCACCTCGTTTTTATTTTCCCGATATGGTGGGAATTAATGCCTGCCATGACCAAGGGTTTTATTGATAAGGTTATCTTTCCGGGCGTGGCTTATGGCTATACCAATCGGGCCAATACCCGAATGAAACCGCTTTGGACCCAAATAAAAGGCGTCACCATGCTAACGACCATGAATACCCCTAAGGCATTGTACTGGGCCATATTTGGTAACGCCATCAAGAAAGCCGTGATACTGGGCACCTTATGGAAAACTGGTTATAGAAACCTGAAATGGATGAGCTTGAATTCAGTAAAACAGGTGCCCCATCAGAAAAGAGCAAAATGGCTGAATGGGATTGAAGCAAAATTTGCTCAATTAAAAAACTAATATTTTACCGTTTTATTAGACTTGCCTTTAGTCAACGGCCCTAAACTTATGATGCCGCCCTGCTGGGGCTCTGTGCGCTTGAGGACTACCCCGAAGTTCATTTTCCTAAGAGAAGGGCTAAGGAGGGGGAGGGTCCAACCTGATCTTTCTGAAATCTGAGCATTGTTTTACGCCAACCTAAATTTAGAAAGTAGTTTAGTTTTTGACCAAATATTTAGACTAACGAAATATTTAGTTTTTAAGCGGAAAGAGCATATTTATCCGAGTATCCTTAGGGAGCAAGCCCCATCCAAATAGAACAAGGTAAGTTAAACCTAAAAGTGGTGGATAGTCCTAATTACTCCTAACCATCGCCTTCGGTCGACCTCGCTCGCCCATGACATATCCAGTCGGGCTATTTACGAAGCACTTGAAAAATGAATAATAAATTTGAATGGATATTTAACCCCAGACATAGTTTATTTTTTACACCCTTTCTTTGCGAATTGAGCCTGGGTTTACAGTGATTAGAGTATGGTTAGTGCTAAAAATATCTTCGCTAAAGTTCCATTACCATTTATAAACGACATCAAAAATCTTAAGAATCCCAATCCCAAAGGGGTCAACATGCTCCAGAATATCCACGCAAACAGCAAACTAGGCCGGCAAAGTTCATGGTATTATGTGGTGCCGCATACAGTGCAGGTTACCTCCATTTTTCTCCGTACTCTCCCCCCCATTTGCACATTCAATCTTAAATCTATTTGCAGAATGATCCCAATAAGGTGAAATGTGGTACGCAACTAGTTAGCTTCTTAATCTGTCTAATCAATCACAAAATACCCTCCTATTTTCCTACTCCCTTTTCTCTCAATTAATTGATATTCAATTAATTTTCTAATTTGTTTCTCAATCGTACTGATGGATCTGTTGTTCAGTTTGATAGCAATTTCTTTTGTCTGAATCCCCGGAAATTGATCGATTATATCCAAAACTGAGTTTAATCCGCCATCCACAGTTACCGGCACCGGAATTATCATCTTGAAAACACTACCTTCCACAAACTCTGATTTCCGTTTCCCCGAATACTGTGTAGTTAGGCGTGTTACGTTCAAGACGCCGGAGCCTAGCTCGTCTACACGACCAAGTTGTATGAAAAATTTGGCAATGGCCGGATTTTTGGGAAACGGCGTGAAATGGTCTCAAACAGATTGCCGGGCAAAGCAAATCTAGCCTCTTTGAATTCAAGATGGATGCTCTCTTGTTCGGTAAGCAATCTTTTTAACCTCAGGATGCTCATAAGTTTTAAAATGTAATTTCTGTTTGTCGGATTTCCTTACTTTGGGAGCCACTACGTCCTTCTCCCCCTCCAGCGGGTCGTTTTTTTTAAACGCTGTTTTCAAGCGTTGATTATCCTAGCGCTTTGTTTTAGATTGTAACCATCCGCCATTGGAGCTCTCTCGTATATTCTTGATCCATACATTTGTCCTTGTTTAGGCTATAAACTGGTAGAAGGATTTTAGGAGTAAAGAACACAATTTTATATGCAACCAACAAAAAAAGCACCTACCAAATAAATGATAAGTGCTTAAGTATTAGGGCTCCCGAAGCTGGGCTCGAACCAGCGACCCTCTGATTAACAGTCAGATGCTCTAACCGACTGAGCTATTCGGGAATTCATATTTTCAGACCGTTCATCTGAATTGTGGTGCAAATGTATACCAATCTTAAATACGACGCAAGCAATCAAACAAAAAAAATTTTAGGCTTGAACCTTGTCGAGGATTAACTGCTTGACTTTCTTAGCATCTCCCTTCGTAAAATTATTAATAATAATTTCGGGACGCATCCGTGGAATGATCCGGATGGTCGAAAAAAAGATCCCACTCTCGATTTCTACCCCAGAGATATCGGTGTAAAAAACAAAATTATCGTTGCTCTTAAAGAGCTTGCGTACTTTAAAGGTCACTCCCTTATCTCCAAAGGATACCTCGTCAGGAAAAAATGGATTCATTAATCCGCTGGCACTGAAACGTTCGTTCATCGTATTTTAGGTTATGCTGGCTGCTGTAAATTTTACTATAAAGGTACGTATACTACCTTCTTTGTTTCAAAAAAATCTTCCTCAAAATAATTGGATAATTCGAATATTTTCGATTTCACCCCCGCTTCCGCAATTTCTTCGGTCAAATCCCCCCCTTTGAGGTACAAAATACCGTTCCTAAGTTCATGAAAAGAGTTACGGCTGATTTTGTTACGCACCCAGCCCACAAACGGCCCCATGCGGGTCACGGCCCGGCTCACCACGAATTCGTAGGTGTCTGTAAGTTTCTCGGCGCGTATCTGCTCGGCATGCACATTGGTAAGGCCCAGCTCCTCGGCTATGGCCTGCACCACCCTGATTTTCTTCCCGATGCTGTCGACGAGGTGAAACTGGCTGTCGGGGTTCATCACCGCCAGGGGGATTCCAGGAAAGCCTCCTCCCGTGCCCACGTCGAGCACGGCAGTGCCCGGCTTAAAGGCCATCACCTTGGCAATCCCCAGCGAATGCAACACATGCCGCTCGTAGAGGGTGTCGATGTCCTGACGGGATATCACGTTCACCTTGGCATTCCAGTCTTGATATAAGGCTCCCATACGCTCAAACTGATCTTTTTGCTGGTCAGTAAGGTCAGGAAAGTATTTTTGTATTAATTCCATGAGGTTCTTGGTTTCTTACGGGTGAAGCTGATCCACCCAAACACGATATAATAAAGATATAAGGCAAAATCCATGGGCAGGAAGCTATACCATTCCAGGGTTCTGTCCAGTTTGTTGTTGATAGGCACCAATAAGATCAGTTGCATCAGCCACCGTATCCCCCACACGATCCCGAGGGTCTCCAGCAGGGCTCTGTCGTGCTGCCAGCAGCCATAGGCCAACAGCCCCAGCGCCAGGGTCCATACGGCTACATGCGCCCCCGACAGCAGGGCCAACAATATTTTGTTGCGGGTGCGGTAATAATGACTGACCGACAGATGGCGGGTCTTTTGGCGGTACCAGTCCCGCCAGCTCATCTTAGGATAGGAATAGGCGAACGCATCGGAATCCAGGCATATGCCCGTATTATCGCTGGTGGCTACCTCATTGAGGAAAATATCGTCGTCGCCTCCATAGATCTTGCTATGCCTATAAAACCCCTTATTGGCGAAAAATAGCGAACGCTTGTACATGATATTCCGCCCTACCCCCATATAGGTAAAGCCTCCTAGGGCAAACGACAGGTATTGAACGGCAGTATAGAAGGTTTCGCAACGGATAAACCAGTTGAGCACCCCTGGGAAACGGTAGTAAGGAGAAAAGCCGAGTACAATTTCCTGGCTGCCGCCTAGGGACGACACCATGGCGGTGATCCAGTCGGTAGACTGTGGGCGACAGTCGGCGTCGGTCATAAGCGCCAGGGGGTATTGGGCCTGTTTCATCCCTACGGTCAGGGCGTATTTCTTGGGCGTTATATGTTCAAAACTCTCGTTGATCCTAATGTATTTGACATGCTTCCAGCTACCTATTTGGCTTCTGATATACTCCTCGCTGCCGTCGTCGGAACGGTCGTCGAGTAAAATTACCTCAAACTGTGGATATTCCTGAGCGTCGAGCAGGGGCAGTAGTTCCTCTAAATTTTCGAGTTCGTTCCAGGCACAGACCAACACGGACACCCCAGGCCTATCGGCCTCCTCCCGAGAGGGTGGGGAATAAAAGGCCAGTCTGGCAAAAAAAAGCAAATAGTAAACCAACTGAATGGCCACGAAAGCCATCAGTAAGTAAAGAATGAATGCAGTCACTATAGAAGAGTTGTATTATTTAGCTATTTCAATACAAATATACGGGCATTGTCAGCATTCTTCGAAGGGGAGTGCCTATTTTTGCGGAAACAACCTGATAAAGCATACATGAAGTTTACCTTAGAGGCCCAGGATAAGGCATCGAAAGCGAGGGCTGGAAGCGTAGAAACCGATCATGGGACCATAGAAACGCCCATTTTTATGCCGGTAGGCACGGCCGGCACGGTAAAAGCCGTTCATCAACGCGAACTTAAAGAAGACATAAAAGCCCAAATTATTTTGGGCAACACCTACCATTTGTACCTGCGGCCCGAGCTGCCCGTCATTCAAAAGGCAGGCGGATTGCACCGTTTCAATGGCTGGGACAAGCCCATATTGACCGACAGCGGGGGCTATCAGGTATACTCCCTAGCAGGAACAGGCCGTAAGATCAATGAGGAAGGTGTAGTATTTAAGTCCCATATTGACGGCAGTATCCACACTTTTACGCCCGAGGGCGTCATGGACATACAGCGGAGCATCGGGGCCGACATCATCATGGCTTTCGACGAATGTACCCCCTACCCCTGCGAGTTCACCTATGCGCGGAAGTCTATGGAGATGACCCACCGCTGGCTGAAGCGCTGCTGCCAGCGCTTCGACAGCACCAGTCCCCATTACGATTATCAGCAAACCCTCTTCCCCATTGTTCAAGGGAGTGTGTACAAGGATCTTAGGGTACAGTCGGCCGAGTTTATTGCCGCTCAAGACCGGGAAGGAAACGCCATAGGCGGCCTTTCGGTAGGCGAACCCGCCGAGATCATGTACGAACTCACTGAGGTAGTCTGCGACATTCTGCCCAGCGACAAGCCCCGCTACCTGATGGGTGTGGGCACTCCAGCCAACATTTTAGAATGTATTGCCTTGGGGGTAGACATGTTCGACTGTGTGATGCCGACACGTAATGCAAGAAATGGCATGATTTTTACAACGGAAGGTATCATTAATATTAAGAACGAAAAATGGAAAGACGATCTCTCCCCTCTCGATCCCTCCTTGGGTGGGTATGTGAGTGGGAATTATAGCAAGGCCTATTTGCGCCATTTGATTAAATCGGGCGAGATGTTGGGCGCACAAATTGCCAGCATTCAAAACCTGACTTTTTACCTATGGCTAGTGAATACGGCTCGAGAAAAAATAAAATCTGGGGAGTTCCTGCCTTGGAAAAATCAAATGACCAATAAGTTAATGCAACGCTTGTAGAATTTTCGCCTCGCGCATTACCAGCCAGTGTGTTTACATTAATTCAATTAAAAAAATAGACAATTGTAAAATCTTGGTTGATTTAATGATTTTGTTAGTCTATTTTTGTGCCCACTAGGAGTAAGGTAAATTGCCCTTTGGCCATGAATGTTAATTTATCAATTTGGTTGATAACAATCAAAACCTAGTTAAACTAAAAAACGATAATTTGATTAGTATGAAAAAAGTATCCCAGTTAATCAGTTCACTTGCTTTGGGAACCTTGTTGGCTATACCCACTCTAGCACAGCCTCTTGTGCAGCCAAATGCTCCTGACTACAACCCAAAGGCATCTTATGACGGCCCATACAAGCTAAACACATGGTCTATTTCCGCACACTTCGGACCTTCTATGTTTTTTGGGGATTTGAGGGAATACGACTTTTGGCCTGTTACTAAGACAACCTCCGATAGCCATAAAGAATCGGGAACTATTCAGGGTGGTATCACCATCAACAAGCAACTTTCTTATTTTTTTGGAGCCCGTCTGGACGGTTCTATCGGAAATCTAAGAGGGATGAAACGCCGTAACTACAACCGTTATTTCGAAGGAAATTATGGAGATGTGAGTCTTTCGGGAACGGTAAATTTGAAAGGCCTTTTGATGGGACCTAACAAAATGAAGCGTTGGAAAGTAGATCTATATGCTGGTTTCGGACAGATTTTCTACGACGCTACAGCCTATGACCTTACAGGTGGCATCGACCTTCGTACCACTGGAAAGAAAAATGACTGGATCGTACCAACTGGATTGAACGTGTCCTATGAGCTTACCAAGCGCCTGGACCTTGGCTTAGACTTCCGTCTTACACACACCAATTCGGACTATTTGGACGCTACCTATGGTGGTGACTATGACAGAACGAAAAACAGCTTTATCATTGCCGATCAAAAAACTTCCCATAAAGGAAATTCGGAATTGGATAAGTATGGTTTCGGTGCCATCCAATTGACCTTCAAACTAGGTAAAAACCCACTTAAAGTTCAGAAAGTAGATGGCAAGTGGGATTACAAACCAGAAGATGGTGGATTCTACAACCTTCGTTACACCGACCCACGGGTATTGGTGAAGGCACCAAAAATCCTTACACTGGAAGAAATGGACTCTGTGGCTAAGGCCAACCGTCCTGAGGATATCGACCCACGCTTGTTGCTAGATACCGACGGTGATGGTGTTTCCGACTTCTTCGATAAAGAGCCTAACTCTCCTGCAGGAAGCATCGTAGATGGAGCTGGTCGCGTGTTGGATTTCGACTCTTATGTTAAAAATGCCTTGGCAACTGGTGCTGCATGTAGCGAGATCTTCGCCAACGTACAGTTTGATACCGACAAAAACGTGATCCAACCTGAGTTCCAAGAAATGTTGAAAAACGTAGCTGCATTGATGAACAAAAACGGATGTCGCCTGCAACTGGCTGGCCATGCCGACCGTCGTGCAACCGATCGTTATAATATGGCCCTTTCACGTCGCCGTGTAGAAGCCGTTAAAAACTTCTTGATCAACGAAGGTGGATTGAAAGACCCAAGCAAAGTAATCGTTGACTACTTCGGTTCTTTCAAACCAATAGCGGATAGCTCGACACGCCAAGGATTGGTTAAAAACCGTCGCGTAGAATTGAAGCTTCTTCCCTAATTAATAATCAGGAAAAGCGAATTATAGATATGAGAAAGGCTCCCCATGGGAGCCTTTCTCATATCTATTCTCTAAATTTGTCTGTCTAAGCACATTACTACTAACCTTATCTCATGAAAAATTACGATTATCTTATTGTTGGTGCGGGCCTTTGGGGTTCTGTTTTCGCACACGAGGCCACCAAAAGGGGAAAAAAATGCCTGGTCATCGACCGCCGTACGCATACAGGAGGAAATATCTATTGTGAGGATGTGGAGGGCATCAACGTCCATAAATATGGGGCTCATATCTTCCATACCAACGATAAAGAGATCTGGGATTATGTTAACTCCTTCGTGGAGTTCAACAGGTATACCAACTCTCCAGTAGCCAATTATTATGGAGAGCTCTATAATCTTCCGTTCAATATGAACACGTTCTACCAGCTATGGAAGGTAAAGACGCCTGAAGAGGCAAAAGCGAAAATCGCCGAGCAGGTGAAGGAAGCCGGAATCACCAATCCTAAGAATCTGGAGGAGCAGGCGATCTCGCTCGTAGGGACGGACATCTACGAAAAGCTGATAAAATCCTATACCGAAAAGCAATGGGGACGCCCGGCAACCGAGCTGCCCGCCTTTATCATCAAGCGGCTCCCCGTAAGGTTTACCTTCGACAATAATTATTTCAACGACCGCTACCAGGGAATCCCTAACGGGGGCTATAACAAGCTTACCGAAGGACTCCTGCAAGGCGTAGAGACGCGCCTCGGGGTCGACTTTTTTAAAGACCGGGAGGCGCTTAGCGCTCTAGCCGATACCATCGTGTACACTGGGCCCATCGACGAGTATTTTGGATATGCCCATGGCCAGCTAGAATACCGAAGCCTCCGTTTCGAAAATCAGCTGCTCGACCAAGAGAATTATCAAGGCAATGCGGTAGTTAACTATACCGATTCCGAAACTAAGTTTACCCGCATTATCGAGCACAAGCACTTCGAATTTGGCACGCAACCCAAAACCGTCGTAACCCACGAATACCCCCAGGAATGGGTGAAAGGTGCGGAGCCTTATTACCCGGTCAATAACGATAAGAATACCGCTATTTTCAATCAATATAAGGCCCTGGCCCAACAGGAGTCTCAGGTTATATTTGGTGGCCGATTGGCCGAATACCGCTATTATGACATGCACCAGGTGATCGGCTCGGCGCTCAAAAAAGTGAAGGTACATTTTGAAGGAGTGCTTCAAGACTAAGCCCTAGCCAATAGGCTTCCACCCGGCTTCCCAGCGTAGACTGGGGAGCCGGGTATTTTTTTATAGTCTCCACCTCCCCGCCGAGGTCGGTTCCAAAGAAAAATGGATGATTTTTGAATTTTATTCGTTAAATTAACATAAGCAGTATCCTATTTTCATCCTTAATATGCTAGAAACCATTGGAACCGATCTGCACATCCACGCCTTGCCGGGTATAGACGACGGTTCAAGAAACATAGAAGAGAGCAAGGCCATTATTACAAAACATTACCAGTCAGGTATGCGGCGCATCATTACCACGCCTCATATCCGTTCCGATTTATTTTTGAATAACAAAGCCAGCATCCAGGCTGCCTTCGACACCCTCGCCAAAGATAGCGCCATAGAATGGCCAGAACTGGAACTCTCGTTTGCGGCAGAATACTATGCCGACGACCATTTTGTAGAACTCCTCGACCGAGACGAAATCCTCCCGTTATTTGGTCCTTATGTACTCGTAGAGACCTCCATGCGCCTGGAACAGCCGCTTTTTACCAGCATACTCCGGCGCATGATCGACAAACGCTGGAAGCCCGTGTTGGCACATCCAGAAAGGTACCGTCCCTGGTGGGACCATAAAACCATCTACGACGAGGTGTATGAGATGGAAGTGATATTCCAGGTCAACCTGCTCTCCTTAGCCGGAAAGTATGGGCCCAAGCAGCAAGAAGTAGCTGAAACATTGATAGAAAAGCAAAAGATAAAGGCCATCGGCAGCGACCTGCACCGCATTAGCCAGTATGACGATCTGCACCGGGCCACGCAGAATCCCTATTATGACCAGTTAATAGAATTGCCACTTTTAAATAGAAACGAGCTTGGATAGAAATCATGACCGACAACGGGCGAGATCAGGACTTTTTCGAGCGGCTCACGAGCCCTAACGACCGAGTCGATACGATGGCATTACTGCGGGTGATCCTGAGTCGATGGCACTGGATGCTGTCCGCTCTCGCCTTGGCTGCCCTACTTGGCCTGTTCTATTATAAATGGGCTACCCCACGATACGCTTCTAAAGTTACTTTTAAGTACCACCAAAAGGCTTCCCAACTGGATGAGCTCACCAACACCTACTCGGGGTACTTTTTTGACAATAGCCCGGCCGACTACTTAACCGAAGCGTTTATCATCCGATCGCAGGGGGTTGTGGAGGAAGCCTTGGCAGTGTTGAACAGTCCTTTTACTTTTTATCGGACCAAGGCCTTACGCCAGGTGGATGTGTATCCTTACCGACCGCTGCGAATTAGCATCCTCGACTACCGTCCTGAGGAATTTGAAAATGGTACTTTTATACTAGACGAGCGGCTCGGGCTCACCTATACTTCCCCTGGTAGTACCCTCCACTGGGCCGACCCGCTTCTGCAGCCCATCCACCTCCCTGGCCTCACGCTCCGAGTCGACAGCCTGCTCACCCAACCGGGCTATCGGTACCGCTTCCATTATAATGACCCTACCAAGCTGGCCAAGCGCCTTGCCGAACAGATAGAGATGAAAGAGGTAGAGGAGGCGATGCCCATCATGCACCTGAGCTTTGAGCACCAAAGCGAAGCCTATACCCACGACTTCACCAAGAGCCTGATTCAATCCTATGGCGCTTTCGATTTATTGAAAAAACGCAAGTCCTCCGATCTTACCATCGCCTTTATTCGTCAACAGCTCCAGATTTTTTCTGACTCCTTGAAACAGGCTGCTCAGCAACTTGAAGATTTCAAACAGAATAATAAGACCCTCGATCTTCGGCAAGCCGCAGAAGTTACGGCCTCTCGGCTCGAAGCAATTGACGCTGAGAAGCAAAAACTACTCGTCCAAAATTCTTATTTAAAACTACTCGAACAGAACCTTACCCTAGGGCTCGAACCAACTCCATGGCTATCTATGGGCCTAGATGCCCCCTCCGAGGCACTGTTTACGAACCTGCTCAGCCAATACCACCAAGCCCTTTACAAGCGAAAAGAAATGCTCTTGCAGTTCTCCCTCAATGCCCCACCCCTGGTGCTAGCAACCCAGCGAGTGGAGTCCCTGCAACAACAGATCATCAATCAGATGGCGCTCCTAGAGAAAAAAAACCAGGTCACCGCCAACCTGCTAACGAGCCAGAGAATAAAGCTTCAAAGCCAACTGCTCACGTGGCCAGTCCTAGAAAGAACTCAGCTATACCTTCAAAGTAATTACGACGTCAATCAAAGAATATACGCCATGCTGAGAGATAAGGACCTAGAAGCATCCATCCTTAGGGCTGGCATACTCCCTACCTTTACGGTGATATCGGGCCTAGACGTAGAGCAAGTGGCCCCGCGTCCCTGGGCTATCGGTGCCCTGGCTGTGGTGCTGGGCCTCCTGCTAGGCATAGGCAGTATCGCCGGGGCGCGTATCAGCAACTCGAAATTACACGCGCTTCACCACCTCAGAGACGCCCCCAAGCTTGCTTTTTGGGGCATCATATACCACCATCAGGGCATGCGCTACCCCATAGACTGGGCCCATATACTTTCTGATAGGTCGCTGTTTACCGAATCGGTCAACCTCGTACGAAGCCGACTAACACTAGGAAACCATAAGGAGTCAGCGGAGGGCACTCAAATCCTGATCACCTCCCAAACTGCCGGAGAAGGCAAGAGTTTTTTTACCATCCATTTGGCCCTATCCTTGTCCAAACTCGGCAAACGGGTCCTGATCATCGATGCCGACCTTCGGAAGCCACAGCTATCGTACTACTTATCCGAAACGAATCTGGTGGGACTGGGGTCGTTTTTAGAGGCTCAACGCAGCGACTTCCCCGCGCTTATACGGGCAACGGAGGCCCCAAACCTTCATTTTATCGGCACGCAGTTGGGTCCAGAGCGCCCTGCCGAACTGCTACAAGCCGAGACCTTCCGCCGCTTGCTCGCCTATTGTAAGTCGCAATATCAATATATCCTCCTCGACTCCGCCCCCCTGGCCCTGGTTTCCGACAGCCTACCCTTGCTTCAAAGCAGCGATTACACCTTATTTATGGCTCGTTGGCTACGATCGGACCGGGACGTGCTCCGCTTTGCCCGGCAGGCAGCCCTCCAATACCCAGGCTCTAATATGAAATTGGTGCTTACCGATTTTTACCAAGATGGCCTGTTTGAACCGATTACCGGTCATCGTGAAATAGAGCAAAGGATGGCCACCTACGTCATGAGCCAATCCGACAACAGCGGCTATTATGCAGCCACTACCCCTCCGCCTTGGTACATACGCTGGCTTAGCCGGCGGTCCCCGCATAAAAGACAACATTAGCACAGACCCTCCCGATAAGTAACTAGATAAGCGCACCAACCCGCCAGATCATGAACCACCGCCACACCGGTATACGTTTACTGATTCTCCAGAAACGCCTACCTACTTTTCGGATTCCCCTCTTTGAAGCCTTGTCGGCCCGCTACACCCTAACGGTGGCCTATACCGATGGAGCGGCTCTGGACAGGGTTTCTTTCCAACAAACCCGGCTAACCCCTACCCGACTAGGAAGCCTAGTGATACTGAAAGGTCTAGCCACTTACTGTCAGAATTTTCAGATCGTCATTTGCATGTTCGACCTCCATTGGTTGTCCTGCATCGCGCTGGCCTTCCATCCCAGACCATTCCGGCTGATCCTCTGGGGCGCAGGGCTGTCTACCTCAGCAGGGTTTCAACGATACAAGCATTTCGACTGGCTACGTAGCCTGATAGCCCGGAAAGCAGATGCCGTTTTACTCTATTCCGAAGTGGCTCAAAAACAGTATCTAAACTGGGGCCTCCCTCCCACTCAGGTGACGGTAGCCCCAAATACCATTGCCACCAAGCTACCTTCTCATTATTGGCAAAGGAGGAGAGAAGGTGTAAAAAATAAGCTCGTCTTTATTGGCACCATGGCTCCACGCAAAGGCATAGATACCCTGATCAAGAGCTTTGAGCTATTGGCCACAGAGTTCCCAAAACTAGAGCTCCACTTCATAGGAGATGGGCCATGGAAAACCCAGTTAACATCACTTATTGAAGAATCGGAGTTTAGCAGTCGTATGTATTGCCATGGCCAGCTGGAGGACGACCATTCGTTGAGCTCCATTTTTATGGAGGCCAGTGCTTGTATCTCCCCCGGCCAGGCAGGATTAGCCGTCCTAAAGAGTTTTTCTTTTGGGGTGCCTTTCATCACCAGCAGGGGGGCCATTACCGGAGGCGAGCGCTTCAATATCATCGACGGAGCCACTGGCCACTTCTATGACCAAGACCTGACCCACTGTCTGAGGCAATGCCTCATTAACCCTCAGGACATGGAACGAATGTCGACCATCGCCTTTCATTATTATTGGGCCCACCGCACCCAGCTACAAATGGTAGCGGAATTCGAAGCGGCCATACAGCGGACCCTTAACCGTTCATCATGATGCATATACTTCATATCGTCTATAGCCTCGTTCCGGGGCAATACTTCGGAGGTGTCCCCAAAATGGCCTTTGAGCTGGCATGTGCCCAAGCCCGGCTCGGGCATCGGGTATCCATCTATACAACCAATATCAACGGCCCCCACCACTTCCCCCTACCCAGCACACCCCTCCGTGTTCATTTTGGTCCCATCGAAGTATATTATTTTCCTGCCCAAAAATACGGGGTGTTTTTTTCGAATTCTCTCCGTCATTACCTCCATCAATATGGAGCCACCTTCGACGCCATCCATACCCATAATACCTACCACCCACTCAATCAATATGCCCGACAAACGGCAGCGCGGCAAGCTATACCCCTTTTTTATCATACCCATGGCTGTTTTAACCCCATCTCCCTCCATCAGGGCTTTTGGAAGGCTATCAAAAAACGGCTTTATCTTCAGCTATGGGAATACCCCGGACTGCGACGTGCCACCGGGATATTTGTAAACACCGAAGCGGAGCAGCAAGAAATAAAAAAAAGGATTCCTCAGGCCACGGTCTATGAACTAGCCAATGGCGTGGCTCCCCCTCCACGACAGTGCTCGAAAACCAGCGGCCCCATCGTACTGGTTACTCTGAGCCGTATCCATCCCTGTAAGGGGCTCCATTATCTCATAGAGGCACTCCATAAGCTCCCACAAGACCACCTTTGCTTGAAAATTATAGGCGACTTCCAACAAGACAGGGCCTATACCCATCGCCTCCAGGAGCGCATACGAGCCTGGGGACTAACCGATAAAATTAAGTTTTTAGGGCATCTAAACGAGCCTCAAAAATATGAGCAATTATGCAATGCGGATATCTACTGCCAGTTTTCTGAGAGCGAGGGTACGTCCTTATCGATCCTGGAGGCGATGAGCGTCGGACTGTGCTGTGTGGTAAGTGAAGGCTGTTCCATGCACCAAGCCGCCACTCACCATGCCTTGCTGGCCTGTAAAAATGGGGATATTCAAGATATCGTTGAGCGACTACTTTTAGTCGTTCAGAACTCGGAGTACCGCCGAAGTATGGGCATAAAGGCGCAACAATATATACTTCAGCATCATGGATGGGATCGACTAGCCGCCAAGGTAATGGCTCATTATCCGCACAACTCAAACCACTAGTAAGGGATGTATTATAGACCCATATTTTTCTGGAAATTTTTACTAAAATTCGACCTCGATTGGGCGCTATTTCTGGTTAATACCCTTTTGGTAGTAATAGGTTATTGGATGGCACATCTGGATCCGTCATTTTTTGTATTTCTAAAATGGAGTCGCATCGTTCTTTTAACCCTGTCGATCGTCCGGTTAAGGCTCATCGGCCTTCCGGGGTCCTCGCCGTCCTACCTACTCCCACTTATTGTTTGGCTTCTTTTATACGTCCCCTCCACCCTACTGAGTCAGGACCCCACACAGGGGTTCACAGGGTTGGTGAGCCTTGCCTATTTTTTATACTATCTTCATTTGTTTTTTAGGCACATGGCCAGCCGGCATACCGATCGACAAAATTGCTATATCCTTCTAGAAATTTTTAGATTTTGCTATTTCCTACCGGTGGCCCTATACTTTTTCCAGCGCCCCGGCCTGCTCAACCATAACATTTACGGCCAAACCGACTTAGGGCTAGCTTCCAATAATTTTGGCTGGGCGGCTTCCTTTTATTTTTTACTAACCATAGACAGGCTCCAAAACTTCCCATACAACCGCTTGTATTCCTTCTTGGATATATTGTCCCTACCATTGGCCGCCTATTTGGTCCTCATCAGTGGTAGCCGAAGTGCAGTGCTCGCGGTGACGGTCTGCCTCACGGTTTGGCTAATTAACAGCCGCAGCCGTTCCATCCCGATGCACCTGCTGCTGCTAACGGGGGGCCTACTAGTCTACTTACTGCTGGCCAATGGTCAGGAGCTGGCTTTAAACCGGAAAGGGGGCGTTGGGATGATGGATCGAGCGTCGAAAGAAGCCCGTTTTCCATTATGGACGAGCCTTACAAAAAAAATGGTAAACAAGCCTCAAATGTTGCTTTTTGGTGTAGGCTACGGCCATATTCACGCTTGGATGCCTCGCCCCGCCAAAGGGATCCGTCCTGAGCCACTGGCCCATCCGCACAATACTTTTCTGATGGTTTTATGGGAAGGAGGTGCCTTATGTTTCCTATGGTTTATATCCCTATTCGTGATCCTTCCCTTATGGAACTACCTAAGGATCGATGCAAAATGCCTTTGCTTTCCCCTACACCCTTTCATTATCTCCTGTTTCGATCACCAAATGGGCGCTGGTCAATTTCTCGCCTTCCCGCTCTTTGGTACCATATTCTATTATCTCTATCTTACAAAACGCAAAAAAATATAGCCTGTATATAAAAAACGAAGGCATAGAAAATTTTCCATGCCCTGTTTCACACTATACACACACTATATTTTTAATATTTTTCTATATTTTTCGTAGATTCTTCAGTATTCCTTTACAAAATAAATGAATTCTGGCGTCAAAAAAAACTTTTTAATTTTAAAAATTAAATTTTTGTTTCCCAAGGATTCAATTCCAGCTAGAATACTATTTTACAAATCAACGAAATACTAGACAGAAAATCAAACCTTTTTTAACAATTATTTATTAACTCCATTAGCCTAAATTGGAATCATTACTAATTATATACATCCTAGTAAGTTTACTAACGCTTACACTAAGGGAAATCGTATTTGGAATCTATAACATTAATTTTATTCTAATAGTTGCAGGTATGCTATTAATTTGACAAAGTAAATGTCCCACATGTGCGTAACCTCAGCGAATTTGAAATAAAAACCCTTCTAAATCGGGCCAAAAATGGGTTTGACTGACTACCCGATTGGACGACGGAGTTAATGTTAAAGAAGGAGAATTATGCCAACAACTCTCCAGCAGGGATAAGGGAAGCCTTTGGAACCCATCCTGATCTAACATACACCACCCTTTCCGGTACGTGGAGTCGCTTGGGCCTATACCCCTGAGACTAAATAGAGATAGGCTCGTAATAAAAAATAGCCTACACTAGCAAAAGTTCTATTCCCTATGGTACCCACTTTCTTGAAATCTGAGAGCACTTAATTTTTAGGTAAGATTGGCACTTTGTTGCCGAGCGAATCGTTGCATTATGAAATTCCATCAGGATACGCCTAATTTGTAGGGGCTAACCTAGGTGGCCCTACCGATAGAGGACAGGCCCGACAAACATACATAGGATCCTGAAAAACCAAGGAGAAGTATCGACAGGGTCGATTTACCAATCAGAAAAACTAAAACATGCGCATCAATCCGGAAACGGTCGACAGAATAAAGCAGTCTGCGGACATCGTGGAAGTAGTGGGAGACTTTGTTTCTTTGAAAAAAAAGGGCGCCAACTATTCGGCTTGTTGTCCTTTTCATAATGAAAAAACCCCATCGTTCAACGTAAACCCGGTTCGGCAGATCTATAAATGCTTCGGTTGCGGTGCCGCAGGCGACTCTATCAAGTTCATTATGGATATCGATGGAGTGGGCTATGGGGAAGCCCTACGTTACCTAGCCGACAAGTACCAGATCGAGATAGAGGAGGAGGAACTTACTGATGAAGAGACTGCCAGGCAAAATGCCCGCGATAGCCTGTATATCATCCTCAACTACGCCAAAAATTATTTTCAACAACAACTACAGCAACACGAGGAAGGGCAAGCCATTGGGCTTAGCTATTTTAAAGAGAGAGGTTTTTCTAAAAATATTCTCGACAAATTCGAGCTTGGATATAGCCTTGAACAATGGGATGGCTTCACCAAATCGGCCCTAGCGAAAGGCTATTCGGCCGATATCATCGAAAAAGCTGGACTTCTCATTCACAAGGAAGGAAGCCGAACAGCCGGGTATGACCGGTTCCGAGGTAGGGTCATATTCCCGATTCACTCGGTAGCAGGCAAGGTCATCGCCTTTGGGGCGCGGATTTTAAAGGCCGACAAGTCCCAACCCAAATACCTTAACTCACCAGAAACGGAGGTATACCATAAAGGGGACGTACTCTACGGTGTTTTTCAGGCCAAAAATACCATTCGTCAACAGGACGCCTGTTATCTGGTAGAAGGCTATACCGATGTACTTTCGCTACATCAAGCGGGCATCGAAAACGTAGTCGCTTCGTCGGGCACCGCCCTTACGGTGGAGCAAATCAAGCTAATTGCCCGTTTTACTTCCAATATTACCATCCTTTACGATGGAGATATTGCGGGGGTTAAGGCCGCTTTACGAGGCCTCGACCTGGTACTGGAAGAGGGACTTAACGTAAATGTAGTCCTATTCCCCGACGGTGACGACCCCGATAGCTATGTTCGTAAAGTGGGGGCAGAGGCATTCAAGACCTATATACAGAATGCTTCCCAAGATTTTATCGCTTTCAAAACCAAGACCCTCCTGCAGGAAGCCGGTACCGACCCCTTCAAAAGGGCTGAGGTAATCAGCGAGATGGTACAAAGCATCGTCAAAATACCAGACGCCATTAAGCGGCAGGTGTTCTTCCAGAGAACCGCCGAGATGATGCAAGTGGACGAACAGATGCTGATATCGGAAGGTAACAAGGTTATCCGAAAACAACAGAAAGCCCCCGATCGGACCAATTTCCGCGATAGAGGCTTTCAGCAGGACCTGCGCGACGCTGGAGCGGGCAGTGGCCCTTTCGACCAGGCACCCCCACCAGACCTTTTTGAACCCCAAGAACCCGAGCAGCCCACCAAGCAGCGTACCCAGTTATATTATCAGGAAGAGGCTTTTATAAGGTTGCTCGTGCTTCACGGTGCCCGAGAGCTCGAGCCCGACATTACGGTGTGCAGCTATGTACTGGGCGAAATAGATGGCATAGAGTTCGAAGAGCCTATCTTTGCACAGTTACTTTTACTTTTTCGAGAGAATCACAGCCGTCAACTCGTCCTTGACACCGATTATTTCGTTCACCACCGCGATACCGATATTCGTCATTTGGCCATGGAGTGGGTGACGGAGAAATATGAACTGAGTAATTTATGGAAAGACAAGTTCGAAATCTTCGTTCCCTTCGAAACGGATGTCCTCGACAAAACGGCCTTTATAAATATTTTAAGACTAAAAAAGGCCTTCGTAGAAGGTAAAATGAAGTCCTGTATGCAGCGACTACTTCAAAAACCCGATCAAGAGGAGGAAATCGCTTTGATGAACGAATTTATGTTTTATAAAGGCATCAGTATGGCTGCCGCCAAAGAACTTGGCCGGGTAATCGGCTGATCATACGCTTTAATTATGTTTTATTATATATCTAGTTATCCATGAAAGTTCAAGTATCTACCCTATTACTCGCACTGACACTAGGCTTTGGTACGGCCAATGCCCAGATTCGCACCCCTGAGCCTAGCCCTTCGGCTACCGTTTCCCAGGCTATTGGCCTCGGCACTGCTACCATCTCCTACTCCAGGCCCAGCTTGAAAGGTCGTAAAATGTTCAACCATCAAGTCCCCTATGGCAGCGTATGGAGAACCGGCGCCAATAAGATCACCAACCTCACGCTTTCAGAAGATATGGAAGTGGCCGGCCATAAACTGGCCGCAGGTACTTATGCCCTATTTACGATTCCTACGGCTACCGAATGGACCATTATCCTCAATAACGGGGCCAATCAGTGGGGTTCTTACACCTACGACCAGAAAGATGATGTGTTGCGTTTCAAGGTTAAACCGGAAAAGCTAGCGAAAAAAGAAGAGCATTTCACCATAGATTTTACGGACTTCAGCCCTACCAAGGCTCACCTGAGTATACGTTGGGAAAATACAGCGGTCAAATTTGCCATTAGTCAAGATCCTCATGCCCGAATTATGGCGCAGATAAAGGATGAACTGGCCAAAGCTGATGTAAAAGCGAGCACTTACCTTGCAGCCTCCAACTACTACTTCGATACCAAATCGGACCAACAAGCGGTATATGATTGGGCAAAAAAAGCGGTAGACCTAGACCCAAAATTCTGGACGCATTATTACTTCGCCAGAGCGGCAGCATTGAATGGCAAATGTGAAGAAGCCATTGTGCATGCTAAGGCCGGCCTGGCCATGGCCAAAGAAGCCGGAGACCAAGCCTATGTAATCAACAACCAGTCGATTATCGACCAGTGTAGCAAGAAATAAGCCCCTTATTTATTACCATTAAAAACGGCGCCAAAATGGATAAAACCATGATTGGCGCCGTTTCTCGTGAGGGGCTAGGCCCAAAAAAAATGGCTGACACAAGGGCCAACCATCTACTGAGCTATTTCTGAGTAGCTTATTAGCTATTCACAGTACCTTTTACTTTTTCACTCACAGTCCCAGCCATGTCGGTAGCCTTATGTTTTACATTCTCATACTTTTCTGAGATTCCCGCTTTCAATTTTTCAGACAGTTGTGCCAATTCGTCAACACTCTTCTCGAACTTGTCTTTGGTTTTCCCACCAAAGTCATTGGCTTTGTTTTTGATAAGCTTACGAGTTTGCTTGCCATCTTTAGGTGCTACCAATAGGCCTATAGCGATTCCAGTCAATAACGCACCAACGGCTCCAATCAAAAATTTCTCGTTCTTATTCATGTGAATTTCTTATTTTGTGTGATGATTTACTTGTAATACCTAAAATTAAACAAAATATCGTGCCAAGTCAACTAATAAGGTCTCAATTTAATAATAAATACACCGTACTCCTTTTGAGCATAGCATTTGTACTCTCTGGAGTAAGTAGCGTTCGGGCCCAGTGGGAAATGATCGATATACAGTCCAAGGCTCCTATGCGCGCGGTTCATACCCTAACGCCCACCCTTTGCTGGATTGGCAGCTCTGGGGGCAATATACTCAAGACAAAGGATGGGGGAAAAACCTGGACCACCTACCATTTGCCGGACAGCGACTCCCTGGACTTCCGCGACATCCATGCCTTTAGCAGTGAGGTGGCCCTGGCCATGAGTGCAGGACTATCCCAAGACGGGAAGGCGCGAATCTACAGAACCGAAGACGGCGGCCAGCATTGGGAGCTTGTTTATAGCACCACCCAACCCGACGTGTTTTTGGATGGCCTCTCCTTTTGGAATAAAAAGAGGGGAATATGCCAAGGCGATCCAGTAAATGGCCGGTTCTTTATACTGCTTACTCAGGACGGTGGCAAGACCTGGACCGAACTACCCGAGGCAAGCCGCCCTGTGGCTCAGGACCACGAAGCCTGCTTTGCTGCCAGCGGCACTTCCCTAATCACCTACGGAAAGGGAATGGCCTTCTTTGGGACCGGTGGCGCCAAGCAAGCACGCATCATGCGGTCGTTGGATTATGGTACTAGCTGGGAGGCCATCACCACGGCCCTACCGGCAGGGCCTTCGAGTGGGGTGTTCGGCCTACATTTCAGTAGTGCCAAACAGGGCATCGCCGTGGGGGGCGATTACAAGCAAACGGACGAAGAGGCCCCAAATGTACTTACCACCAGCGATGGAGGCGCCACTTGGAGCCTACAAAAGGCTACCGTTCCCGCTGGACTAAAAGAGTGTGTAGCCCAATACAAAATGACCAATAAGACCTGGAATGGCCAGACTCAAATCCGTAAGGATAATAAAATTTTGGTTGCCGTAGGCCCCTCGGGCACCAGCCTCTCTTTCGACAAAGGCTATAGCTGGAAAGAACTGGACCAACAACCCTTTCACTCGGCTAGTTTTGCCGGTTCTATAGGGTTCGCCGTAGGGGCCGCGGGCCGCGTAGGGAAGATCACACGCTTGTCGCCCGTCAAAAAAACTAGACGTCGCCTAAGGTTGGATTAGCAGCAATACGATACTAATATTATGTCAACTGGGCGATACTTAATATAATCATATTGTATTTTAGTTGTATTTGTTGATTTTTCTTCTGCGTTTTTTTCGTTTTTTTTAAAATTAATTTTGATTTTTTTCTACCTTTAGGCTGCTAATCGTTAGCATTGCAACAATTAACAAAACTAGCTAATTTAACATGCAAAAAATTCTATTCATTTTTTTATCGCTTTTTTTGAGCGGAGGGGCCCTCTATGCGCAAAAAAACGTAGAAGGTGTAATCACCTCTAGTGAAGACGGATCCCCACTGCCCGGGGTAAGTATCCTTGAAAAAGGTACTGGTAACGGAACAACCTCCGACATGAACGGCAAATACACCATTAAGGTGACCGACAACAATAACAGCCTCGTAATTAGCTTCGTAGGTTTTGTTAGTAAAGAGGTTCAAATCGACAAACGCAGCATTATTAATGTAGGTCTCGAACAGGACATCAAGATGATGAATGAGGTCCTCGTAGTGGGCTACGGATCAGTAAACAAGACGACACACGTGGGCTCGTCTAGTCAGATAGGTTCGCTGGATATCGAGAAACGTCCTACCTCCAATGCCTTCAACAGCTTAATAGGTGCGGCCCCTGGTATTCAGACTACCCTACCCGACGGAGCCCCTGGATCCACCCCTTCTATCCGGATTAGAGGATATGGCTCTATCTCCAACTCCAACACCGCACTTTACGTGGTAGATGGGGTTCCTTACAGTGGCGACATTTCTAACTTAAATCCAAGTGATATCGAATCGATTTCGGTATTAAAAGACGCTTCTACAACGGCTATTTATGGCTCTAGGGGGGCTAATGGGGTGATAATGGTCACTACCAAATCAGGTAAAGCAGGAAAGGGAAGCTTTTCTTTCAACGCTTCGGGCGGTGTAATTTCTCGCGGATTGCCCGAATACGAAAGGGTAGATGCCCAACAGTACTATCCACTCATGTGGGAAGCCTATCGCAACAACCTCGTATATGGCTCATCGAAACTTCCTCGCGAAGTTGCCAACAGTGTTGCTTCTGGCCTTACAACCTCTTATGGTGGTAAAAACTACACCGGTATCGCCGACCTACTCGTATACAACCCTTTCAACGTAGCCAACAACCAAGTAGTGGGCGTAGACGGAACGCTTAACCCCAATGCCCAATTGCTTTATCCAGACGACCTAGACTGGGCTAGTGCCCTTCAAAAAGGTGGTAAAAGCCGCCAAAACTACCTGATGTCTTTCGACGGTGGGACCAACAAATCCAATTTCTTCGCCTCTTTGGGGTATACCAACGAAAAGGGATATCTATTAAAATCGGATTTCCGTCGCTTTACTGGCCGTGTTAACGTAAGCACCCAAGCTACAAAATGGCTAAAAACGGGCCTTAACATCAATGGATCCTATAGCCTAAGCAACCAAGATAATGCTGGCGGAAGTAGCTCTATCGTCAACCCATTCCTCGTGTCACGTTATATGGGTCCAATCTATCCTGTATATGCACATGAGGCCGATGGCGCCTATACACTCGACGAGAATGGCAACCGTATCTACGACATGGGTGATAAGCGCCCTTCTTATGGTGGTCGCCATACCATCTGGGAGAATGAGCTCAATACACGCTATCAGGTGCGTACTACCTTGGGAGCCAGAACCTTCGCAACAGTAAATATCCTTCCTTCTTTGAAGGCCACTACCAACCTAAGCTTTGATATTCAGGATACCCACTTGCGTCGCTATGACAACCCGATCATTGGAGATGGATCGCCCGCCGGTAGAGCGTACCATTACCTTTACCGTACTACCAGCTATACCTGGAACCAGCTCCTAGAATACGACAAATCCTTCGGAAAGCACCATGTCAATGTATTGGGAGGTCACGAAAATTATTCTTACAAATACAACACCCTATCGGGTGGTCGCTCGGGCTTTATCGTGGACGGTATCACGGAACTCCCCAACTTCGCCACGGTACTTACCCTTACTTCGGGAGAAGACAACCATACCATCGAAAGTTATTTCAGCAGGGCTAGCTACGATTTCGATAAGAAATACATCATTAGCGCTTCCTTACGTAAAGATGGTAACTCCCGCTTCTACAAGGACGTGAGATGGGCTAATTTCTGGTCGGTCGGTGGTGCTTATAACATCGAGCGCGAAGATTTCTTCAATGTTCGCTGGGTAGACCTACTTAAGCTTCGGGCCTCATATGGGGTAGTTGGTAGCGATGGTATCCTCGACCCCGATGGTTATAGCTTGTATTATCCTTACCAAGCCCTATACAATTTGGGACGTAATAACGACGCTGAGCCCGGTTTTACTCAATATTCGATTGCCAATAATGAGTTGACTTGGGAAACGGCCAAGAATTTCGACATTGGCGTTGATTTCAGCGCTTTCAAAGGCAGATTGTCCGGTTCGGTAGAATACTACCACCGCAAAACCGATGGTCTGATCTTCAGCGTGCCTTTGGCCTTGAACAACGGAGGTACCTTGAGTGGAGGGTTTGAAGTAAACAGAAACATCGGTAACCTTTATAACAAAGGACTGGAGTTCCAAATTACGGGCGATATCGTTCGGTCTGGCGACTTTACCTATAGCACCACCTTGAACCTATCGACCATCAAGAACAGGATCACCAAAATGCCCGACAATCAGGAATTGATCGTTAACGGAACCAAGGCCTATAGTGTAGGACATTCGATTTATGACTTTTACATGCGCGATTTTTACGGAGTAAATAGCGAAACGGGTAAAGCACTTTACCGGACCAATATTATTACAGATAGCACCACCATTATGGGATCGGATACACTGACTCCGTTGATCTCAGAGGCCAACTATCGGTATATCGGCAAGTCGGCTATTCCTAAAATTTACGGGTCTATGCTCCACAACTTTAGCTACCGCAACTTCTCGCTATCCTTCTTGTTGACCTACCGTGTAGGAGGCCAGATATACGATGGTGGCTATGCAGGATTGATGCACGGAGGAAGCTACGGAACGGCCTTGCATGTGGATGCCCTTAACAGATGGCAGCAACCTGGGGACATTTCCGATGTACCTCGCCTCGACGCCGGTGATGTGACCAACCAAGCCGGAACCAGCGACCGCTTCCTTACCGATGCTTCTTACCTTCAACTCAATAATATAAGTCTAAATTACCGGGTACCCGTGGACCTTGCAGCCAAAATTGGTGCCAGCGAAGCCAGTATCTATGTAACAGGAGAGAATTTAGGATTACTTTCTGCTCGCAAGGGTATGAACGTGGTGGGAACCTTTAACGGTACCGTTTCTAACACCTATACCTTCAACAAGGTATTTTCTATAGGAGCCAAATTGAAATTCTAATTCATCAGACTTTATCTAGTATAACCATATGAAAAAGTTATTAACAATACTTCTTGCCTCTTCCCTGCTCGTGGTAAACACAGCCTGTGAGGAGGACTATTTGGAGACCGTACCCACCGACCAAGTATCGGCAGCCGACGCCTTCAAAACTACCACCAACGCCTGGGCGGCCTTAAATGGTATCCACAGGATTATGTATTCCCAAATCTATTCGGTACAGGCCCAAGGAGGCCAGTCGGGGAATATGCTCTATATGGACATCATGGGTGAAGATTTGGTTTTCCCCACTTCTTCCAGCAGCTGGCTACGAAATGAGTACCAGTGGATCTCGCATAGAAGCACCTCCGCTAGTTCCGTTTATTACAATTACGCCTTTTACTATATGATCATTGCTAATGCCAATATGGTCATTAGTAATATCGACCAGGCCGAGGGCCCACAGTCCGACATTAAGGCCATCAAAGCGGAAGCGTTGACTTACCGGGCTTGGGCACATTTTAACTTGGTGCAGATGTTTGGAGAGCGTTTCGATGCTAGCTCGGCCAATAACGGCTTGGGAGTTCCTTTGGTATTGGAACCTACCATTACCCCGAGTCCTAGAAATACAGTTGCCGAAGTATATGCTCAGATCAACACCGACCTTGACGATGCCATTGGCCTTTTTGCTGGATATACTAGAAACAACAAGTCGCACTTCGACCTAACCGTAGCTAAAGGTATAAAAGCAAGGGTGGCTCTTACTCAGCAAGATTATGCCACGGCGGTTACCATGGCCAAAGAGGCACGCACGGGTTACACCCTAATGAGCAACGAAGACTACCTAGGTGGTTTCAACAACTACGATAATAAAGAATGGATGTGGTCATCACGGATCGTTTCGGACCAAACTAACTATTTCTATTCTTTCTTCGCCTATATGTCTAACAACTTTAGCGCATCGGTTATTCGTACCACCCCTAAGGTGATATTCTCCGTCCTTTATGACAAAATAGCAGAAGGTGATATTCGTAAAAAGCTTTGGGACCCTACCGGTACGAACACGGTCGATTTCCCCCTTCCTGCTTCTACCTTCCAGCGGTTTAAGTATCATTCTAGGAAGTTTAGAGTGGCCGACCAGTCTTTGAGCATCGGAGATGTTCCCTATATGCGTGCAGCAGAAATGTACCTGATCGAAGCAGAAGCCCTGGCCCGTCAGGGTAAGGATGCCGATGCCGCTACCGCCTTGTATCCTTTGGCAGTGAACAGGAACCCTAGCTACGTGAAGTCGACCAATACGGGTGCGGCTTTGATCGAAGAGATCATGATTCAACGTCGTGTTGAACTATGGGGAGAAGGCTTCCGTTTTTATGACCTAAAACGTACCAACAGTGCCCTGAATAGGAATGGTGGCAACCACAGTGCCACTTATACCAATGGTGTACTGGATGTGCCTGCTGGCGATAAAAGATGGCAGTTCTTAATCCATCAGGACGAAATCAATAACTCGAACGGCCTGATCGAACAAAATCCTCAATAAGGATAGAAACAACAAAAAAAAGCCTGGACCGCATGTCGGTCCAGGCTTTTTTTTGTTAGCCCCTTTTAGTCGATTAGCTCGGTTTTTACGCTCACCTTCGTTTTCCTTTTACGGGTAACATCATATAGATCGGTGCGTCGGTCCTTCAACACCTGCACAGAACCATGCTCGTGAAGCTCTTTAAGCTGAAGCAGGTCTACATCGGCGATCAGCATCATCTCGGTGTTGGGGGTCGTTTCGGCCTTCACCCCATTGGTAGGAAACTGGAAGTCGGCAGGGGTAAATACCGCCGACTGGGCATAATGTATGTCCATGTTTTCAACCCCTGGCAGGTTACCCACACAGCCTGAAATAGCCACATAACATTCGTTTTCTATAGCCCGAGCCATAGAACAGTTCCGAACCCGCATATAGGCGTTTTGAGTATCGGTGAGGAAGGGAACAAATAGTATATCCATCCCTTGACTCCCCAGCAAGCGGCTTAGTTCTGGAAACTCCACATCATAGCAAATGTTGATCCCGATTCTACCACAGTCGGTGTCAAAAACCGCTACTTCATTCCCCCCTACCATTCCATAATGGCGCACTTCGTTGGGAGTAATATGGATTTTCCGATACTCCTCACTGGTACCATCGCGGCGATATAGATAAGCGGCATTATACAAGAGTTCATCTTCTACCAAGGGCATACTCCCCCCTACAATATTGACATTATAGGAAATAGCAAACTCCTCCATTTTCTTACGTACCTGAGCCGTAAAATCGGCTAACTTCCGTACCGCCTGTGGCTCTGGCATCTCGTTAAACTGAGCCAATAAGGGCATATTGAAGAACTCTGGGAAGAGAATAAAGTCCGATTTATACGAACTTACCGTATCTACAAAGAACTCAACCTGGTCGAAAAAGGCGTCCACATCTTTGAACAACCGCATCTGCCATTGTACCACCCCAATCCTGATGATGGAGTCGGAGGGATTGGTGCGTTTTTTGCCAGGCTGGAAATATATATTATTCCATTCGAGCAAGGTGGCGTAATCCTTCGACTGGGTATCTCCGGGCAAATAATTATTGAGCACCTTCCTTACGTGAAAGTCGTTGGCCAACTGAAAGGTGAGGGTAGGATCGAACAACTCCCGGCTCTTCACCTTCTCGATGTACTCCTTCGGTGTAAATTCCTTGGCATAGGTGTTATAATTGGGGATACGCCCCCCAGCCACGATACTGCGTAGATTAAGTCGCTCACACAATTCCTTGCGAGCGTCGTACAACCGTCGCCCCAGCCGTAAGTTGCGGTATTCGGGATGCACAAACACCTCGATGCCGTACAGCACATCCCCTTTGGGGTCGTGGGTGCTAAAGGTATAGTCGCCAGTAACTTCCGCATAGGTATGCTCGTCACCATATTTGTCGTACTTAATGATAATAGACAAGGCTACGGCTACCACCTTTTCGTCGACCTCCACACATAGCTGGCCTTCCGGAAATTTCTTCAATAGCATATCGATCTTTTCCCGTCGCCAATATTCCCCTCCTATTCCTTCATAGGCCTCTATCATGGCCGCCTTCAAATCGGCATAATCGGCCTCCGTTAACTCCCTGTTAATAATTTTCATAAAATAATTTGTTGGCGCTTGAATAGGTCTTTAATTGATATCAAAATTAATGCATTTGCTATCTTCAGCCACTATCCAAGTCAGCAATATTTGAATTCTATCCCTAAACTACCCCTCTTTTCCCCCCAGCTCTTTAAAGAAACAACCTGACGATGAAACTACACCTCAGCCTTCTTCGGACTTACAGCCATTAAACCCATTCTCCAATCGGATATAGGGGCTCATGGAGACGGCGAAGTCAGGCTGCCAAACCAATATAATTAGCGATTCCGTATACAGCCCCTAATGCTAAATCCGGTCGATCAATTCCTTGACCTTTCTCACTTTTTTACCAGCCAAATGATCCGCAATAGCGGCGGCGTGGTCGCGTCCATTCTCAATAAACACCTTTTCGGTATGCACGCCAGCGAGCACGGTACCACAGAGGTACAGTCCTGGCACATTGGTCTCGAAGGTATCGGTATCGTAGGTCGGCACTTTAGAGACCGGGTCGAGCTCAACCCCACAGCGAGCCAACAGGTGCTCGTCGGGCAGATACCCCACCAGTAAGAATACAAAATCGGCCTTTATCCACTCCATCTCACCCGAGTGCGTGTTGGCGATCTGCATGCGGCCTGGCTCTATGGCCTGCACCACCGAGTCGAATCGGGTATTGATTTTACCCTCTTTTACCCTATTTTTTATATCTGGTACCAGCCAATACTTGACTTTCGTACGAAAATCGGCCCCTTTATGAACGATCGTTACGCGGGCGTCGTGACGGTACAGCTCCAAGGCAGCTTCCACCGCCGAGTTGGACCCACCTACCAACACTACGTCGGTAAAGGAATACTTGAAAGGTTCGTCATAATAATGAGATACATGGGGCAGACGCTCCCCTGGAATGTCCAATTTACGAGGTACATCGAAATAGCCCGTAGCCAATACTACCTTAGAAGAGCGAAAGGTAGTCCCATCGGCCGCATAAGTAATAAACCCTCCATCCGGCTGCTTTTCCACCTTGTCTACCGTTACAAAGAGCTTAAACTGGAGATCATAATACCCCGCCACCTTCCTGTAATATTGCAAAGCCTCGTTACGATTGGCCTTCACTTCGGAAATTGCGAAAGGGATTCCGCCTATTTCAATATTTTCGGCAGTCGAAAAAAAGCGCATTCTCCTGGGATATTTCCGAATCGATTCGGTCAAATTCCCTTTTTCGAGGATTAAATAATCCAGCCCATTGCGGGAGGCCTCTATGGCCATAGCCAACCCACAAGGGCCACCACCTATAATAATCAAATCGTACTGATGCATATGCTGTTTTTAAAGGGCACTTAGACGTGCGCGTTTTGATTTACTTAAAATAGAGTCATTGGACTGCTATATGTTGTTTTTCAATATTTTTACTGAACTTTGCCTCCCCTTTTAGTGGTTTACCGGGCAAGTATCAATTCATAATCGTTTACAAATCATTGTTCACTTCGGCTCAAGAATTCAGAAATCGACTCAACGAGTGGGGAGACGCGGGCATTCCATTCGTCTTTATGATCGACTATGCCAAGTCTCAACCCATGGCCTGGACGACCGAAGCCTTGGATGCACCCACCATAGCATTCGATTTCAATGGCTATAGCAATGGATCTATACTCCCAAAAAGACATATATTCGAAAAGTTTAGTTTCCATAAGGCGCCAATTTCCTTTGAGCAATATAAGCAGAAATTCGACCTGGTGATGCGCCACCTCAATGCCGGCAACTCCTTTCTGGTCAATCTGTCGGTCCCTACTCCTATCGACACCAATCTTACTTTACACGATATCTTCGAAAGGGCTCATGCCCCCTATCGGCTTCGCTACAAAGACGAATGGGTATGCTTCTCTCCAGAGATTTTCGTTCGAATAAAGGACCATGAAATAGGGTCCTACCCGATGAAAGGGACTATCGATGCCGCCATTCCAAATGCGGCAGAAAAGATCCTGAACGACCCAAAGGAGTCTGCCGAGCATGCTACGATCGTCGATCTGATCCGCAACGACCTGAGTATGGTCTGCAATAAGGTGTGGGTGGAAAGATACCGCTATTTGGAGCCCGTACAGACCCACCAGAAAACCTTGTTACAGGTAAGTTCCGAAGTCAGAGGGACGCTAGCTCCCACTTTCCAAAACAGATTCGGAGACTTGCTCTGGGAACTCCTGCCTGCTGGCTCCATTACTGGCGCCCCTAAGCCAAGTACCATGGCCATCATCGAAGAGGCAGAAGGGTACCAAAGGGGGTATTATACCGGGGTGATGGGCTATTATGATGGGGTGCAGTTCGAAAGTGCCGTCATGATCCGCTTCATCGAGAAAGGGCCCGACGGCCTGCTCTTTAAAAGCGGTGGCGGGATAACGGCCCAAAGTGTTGCCGAAAGTGAATACCAAGAAATGATCGACAAAGTATATTTCCCCTTCGAAAATGTCCAACCCAGCATTGTATAATTTTTGCTTTGAAACCATCTGTGTGGAAAACCGGCAGATTCGCAATCAATCCTATCACCAGGCGAGGATAAACCGCACCCAGCAGGCCCTATGGGGAGGCATTAAAACCATAGACTTGGGCCAAATAACCATCCCCGACCATATCACCAAAGAGCGTCACAAATTAAGGATCAGTTATGACCAGCATATACAACAGATCACCTGGCAGCTACATCACCCCCGGCCGATCGGCCAGGTAAAAAAGGTGTACGCTCAGGGAATCGACTACCGCTACAAATATGAGGATCGCCGCGGCTTGGAGGCCCTATTTGCCCTGCGCGAACAGGCCGACGAAATCATTATCGTACAGGATGGCTTGCTTACCGACAGCTTTTATGGCAACCTGGTACTGGGCGATGGTACCACCTGGCATACCCCCGCCAATTGCCTTTTACCAGGGACACAAAGGGCTTATTTGATAGATCAGGGCGTCATAACCCCGCAAATCATCCGAGAGGAACAGATCCAATCCTATCCTCTGTTGAGGATCATCAATGCGCTCAATGATTGGGAACATGCGCCTACGATACCCTTGCAATCCGTTGTATAATCCACACCGAAATATGATTATCGGCAGAAGTAATACAATATTGGACGAATCTAATACGATCTCCTTCCATTTTTGAGCAATAAGACATCAAAAAAGAGAACAATACTGTAAATTGCACCTCCATTAAAGAGAATATTAGACTTGCACCCAGCATCGCAACCCAACTTATTCGAAGACGAGACTACCTACTTTGCCGACTTGATTCTGCCGGTGCCTATCCCCTCGCTGTTTACCTACCGGGTGCCCAGGGATATGGCCTCCATGATTCAGGTAGGGGCGCGGGTGATCGTACAGTTTGGGTCCAAAAGGGTGATAACCGGTGTGGTGGCTCAATTGCACACCACGCCACCCGTTAAGTACCAAGCCAAGTATATTCTGGAATTGCTCGACGACCAGCCTATCGTCACGGCACAGCAGCTTGGACTATTTAAATGGGTGGCCGAATACTACCTCTGTAATATTGGCGAGGTCATGAATGTAGCACTTCCAGCAGGGCTCAAAATCACCAGCCAAAGCAAAATCCAATTCAATCCGGAGTTCGAAGACGACCACCTACTCACCGACCTGGAGACTATCATCGTAGAGGCGATCAAAAAGCAGGACGCCTTGACCTACGAAGAAGTGGAAAGATTGGTACAAAAAACCAAGATTACCACCATCATCAAGTCGTTGGTGGGAAAAAGGGCGGTGATACTATTTGAAGAAGTCAAGGAAAAATACAAGCCTAAGGTTCTACGTAAAATACGACTGACCGCGGCCTACCTGACCGACGACGCCTTGGTAGCGCTGACCAATTCCCTGGAAAAGTCGGCCAAGCAACAAGAAATCCTATTACGCTACCTAAGCCATGTACCCGTATACAACCATGCCGAGCTCAACCAGAAGGGCTTAGACAAGTCTGTTTTCAGCCAGGACGACAGCCTTTCCGACTCCGCCTTACAAACCCTGATCAAAAAGGGTATCTTCGAGTCCTTTGAAGTTTTTATTTCCCGATTCGACGATATCCCGATGGGTAAGCCCGTAGAGATCCACCTTAGTGAGCCTCAGCGCATCGCTTTTACTGACATTCAAAGGCAGTTTCAGGAAAAAGAGGTAGTGCTCCTTCATGGTATCACGGGCAGTGGGAAGACGGAAGTATATATCGAACTCATTAAGGCGGCCTTATCGGGAGGCACACAAGTCCTATTCTTGCTGCCCGAAATAGCCCTTACCACGCAAATCGTGGTACGCTTGCGCAAGGTCTTCGGGGATAAAATGGGGATTTACCATTCCAAGTTCTCCGATAATGAACGGGTAGAAGTTTGGAAAGGAATCCTGGACGGAAAATTTCAGTTCGTCGTGGGGGTACGTTCCGCCATATTTCTTCCCTTCGACAACCTTGGCCTTATCATCGTAGACGAGGAGCATGAGACCTCCTATAAGCAGTTCGACCCGGCTCCACGCTACCATGCCAGGGATGTGGCCGTTATGATGGCCTACCTCCATAAGGGCAAAACCCTCTTGGGATCGGCCACTCCCTCTTTGGAGAGCTACTACCATGCCCAAAATGGCCGGTATGGCCATGTAGAAATGAATATACGCTATGGCAATGCCTCCTTGCCTCAATTTGAGCTGATTAATACCAAGCTTGAAAAGCGACAGAAGAAAATGAAAAATGAGTTTTCTTCCGTTTTACTAGCCCATATCGAGAAAAATTTGGTACAAAATCACCAGACCATTCTCTTTCAAAATCGACGGGGGTACTCCCCCTATCTACAATGTGAAGAATGTAGCTGGATAGCCGAATGTAATAACTGCGACGTAAGCCTAACCTACCATATGAAAGTGGGTGAACTACGCTGCCATTACTGTGGCCATAAGGAACAGGTACCGCGCACCTGTCCCACTTGTGGCTCTCCGAAGGTAAAAACCATGGGGTATGGAACTGAAAAAATCGAAGATGAGTTATCCATACTTTTCCCCCAAGCCAGGGTTCAAAGGATGGATTTGGATACTACGAGGGCCAAAAACGCTTATCAACAAATTATCCAGGAGTTCGAACAGGGACAGATCGACATTCTGGTCGGCACCCAAATGGTGAGCAAAGGCCTAGATTTTGACAATGTCAGTATGGTCGGTATCTTTGACGTCGATAGAATGATCCATTTCCCCGAGTTTAGAGCATCGGAAAGGGCCTTTCAGATGGTCACTCAGGTGAGTGGCCGCGCAGGACGCCGGGCCGACAAGCCAGGGTCCGTTCTGATCCAAACTGCCAACCCGGCACAGCCGCTGTTGGAAAAAATAATACAGCACGATTATAAGGGCATGTATGCTGCTGAAATAGAGGAAAGAAACAAATTCCAATACCCTCCATTCACGCGCCTTATCAAGCTGACTGTAAAGCATATAGACGCTAACACGAGCCGGAGAGCCGCCACCATTCTGGCCGAGAAACTTCATGTGGAATTAGGTAAAAGCAGAGTACTGGGCCCAGAGCCACCCTTGGTCGACCGGGTAAGAAATCAGTATTTGTTTGATATTCTAATAAAACTTGAAAGAGAAAAGATTAATTTTAAGGCGGCAAAAACCTTTATACAAGAAAAAGTACTCGATGTCTTGACAGACAAGACCTTAAAAAGCATCCACATTGTAATCGATGTAGATTCCATATAAAACAATAATTTACTGCACAGTAACCTATGTCATCCAAAAAAACCAGAATTGTAGCCACCGTAGGCCCCACTTCAGAAACCAAGGAAATGCTACTTTCCTTAGCCCAAGCAGGAGTCAACGTATTCAGACTAAACTTTTCGCACGGTACCCATGCCGATCACCTGGCCCGACTTACCACCATCCGCCAAATCAACGAGGAGCATGGAATGAACCTCGCCATCTTACAGGATCTTCAAGGCCCAAAAATTAGAATTGGATTGGTAGAGGATAAGGATGGTGTTCTGATTGAAGCTGGTAATAAATTGATTCTTTCCAATACCGAAGTACTGGGCACCGCCCAAAAAGTGAGCACTCCTTACGATGGAATGTATAACGACGTAAAAATTGGCGACCGTATCCTGATGGACGACGGCAAGCTAGAGGTACTCGTTACAGGTATTGAAGGCACCGATGTAGTGACTGAGGTCGTCTACGGCGGGCTGCTCAAATCCAAAAAAGGAGTGAACCTACCCAACACCAGGGTATCTATGCCTTCGGTAACCGCCAAAGATTACGAAGATCTAGAGTTCGGCTTGGAACATAACGCCGAATGGATCGCCTTGTCTTTCGTAAGAACGGCCGCTGAGATCATTAAAGTGAAGGAATATATCCAAAGCAAAGGCAAGCTCTCGAAGGTAGTAGCCAAAATAGAAAAACCCGAAGCCATCGAGAATATCGACGAGATTATCGCCGCTACCGATGCTATAATGGTTGCCAGAGGAGACTTGGGCGTGGAACTTCCTGCTGAAGAAGTACCTATGATCCAAAAAATGATCGTGGAGAAATGTAACAAGGCGGGCAAGCCCGTTATTGTGGCTACTCAGATGCTCGAAAGTATGATCGACAGCCCCCGCGCTACCCGTGCCGAGCTTAACGACGTGGCCAACTCCGTACTCGACGGCGCCGATGCCGTCATGCTAAGTGCCGAAACGGCTTCGGGTAAATACCCCTTGCTAGCCGTTGAAAGCATGACCCGCACCATAGAAAGGGTTGAAAGCAACACCAACGCCGTGTACTTCAAATACCACGCATACGTCAACGAGCATGAAGGCGTCAACAAACTAAACGATAACGTGGTGATGAGTGCCTGCCGCTTGGCTAGGGATACCCAAGCCGCCGCTATTATCGGGATCACTAGCTCGGGATATACCTCGTTCCGCCTGTCGCACCACCGTCCTAAAGCCAAGTTGATCCTCTTCACTTCTAATAAGATGCTGATGAACCAACTGGCCCTTTACTGGGGTACTAAGGTGTTCTATTACGATAAAGAAGAACAAATATCTACCGACAAACTAGTAGAAGATATCAAAAGCTTTTTGATCGAAAAAAAGGAACTTGAAAAAGGAGATGTGTTTATCAATTGCTTAAGCATGCCACTTTCTAAAAAACGCAAAACCAATACCGTTAAAATTAGCGTGGTAGAATAACCTCCGTTTTATAAAAAAACACCAGGTACCCGGCATCTTCCGGGTACCTTTTTTTGTGCCATTTTAAATAAAACTAAAATTATAGTTTCACAACTAAATGTTTAGTTCTATATTTGTCCATACCTAAAAGCAATAGACTATGGAAATAAAAACCCTTACCCGAGCCGAAGAAGAGGTGATGCGCATCTTGTGGCGCCTAAAGAAAGCCTTTGTAAAGGATATATTGGCCGAAATGCCCGAACCCAAGCCGGCCTATAACACGGTATCGACCATTATCAGAATCCTAGAGAAAAAAGAAGTGGTGGGCTACCAGGCTTATGGAAAGACCCATGAGTACTACCCCCTGATCGATGAAGATACCTACAAGCGCCACGAAGTGCAGAATTTGATGCAAAACTATTTTGGCAATTCACTCCCCAACCTACTTTCGTACTTCGCCAACGAGAAGGTGATTAAGGAAGAAGAGCTTAAATACATCCTAAAGATCATAGACAGCCCTGAATCCAACTCCTAATGGAACTACTACTCTATCTTGGAAAAGTGAGTCTCTACTGGATCGTATCCTGGGGGCTCTATAGGCTACTCCTTAGTCGACATACATTTTTTGTCTGGAACAGGGCCTACCTACTCCTATCCCTGCTAGGAGCCTTACTCTTACCCTTTATCCAATATCCCCAGCAGGTGCCAGGGCTCCCGGAAGTATATCTGAGCACCCTGCCCACCTTCGAAGTCACCCAGCTTCCCCCCAGCCCTCCAGGAATATCACCTTGGACGCTACTTATATGGACGCTTTATGCATGTGGGGCCGCACGGGCGGCCATCCGCTTGGGACGACAATGGCAAAAAATTGGCCAAATCATGGGACAAGGGGAGAAAATAGAACTGGACCAAGGAAATCTCATCCTACTCAATCACTCTCATATCGGTTCCTTTTCATTTTTGAACAGCATCGTTATCAACCAGAACGACTACGTCCATCATTTCGAGCCCATACTTCGCCATGAAACGGTACACCTCCAGCAAAGGCATAGCCTGGACATACTATTGGTAGAGGCCCTGCGCATCGTTTTTTGGTTCAACCCTATCTTACTCCTCTACAAGCGGGAACTACAGATCGTACATGAGTTCCTGGCCGATAAAGATGCCCAAAACCGTCAGCATTATGCCCATTTCCTGCTGTCGTATGTTGCAGGACAGAGAGTTACCGGACTGACGAATACCTTTTTTCAATCATCTCAAATCAAAACAAGAATCACCATGCTTTACAAAAAACCAACTTCTGCCTGGATGTTGAGTAGCTACGTCGTAGTCATGCTCGGCCTAGGCTCCGTGGCCCTTACGGTGGCCGGTTGCCAGCAAACCAGCGATCAAAAGGAGGCTACCCTACCGGAATCGATAAAAGTGGAGGGCGACCAGGAGCGCATCGATGCAAGCCTGGAAGGAAAAAAGATATTCGCAGTAGTGGAACAACAACCGGAATTCCCAGGAGGACAGGAAAAACTATTCCAATTCTTAGGCGACAACCTAAAATATCCAGAAGAAGCCACCAGGGCCAATATAGAGGGAAAGGTAGTCGTATCATTCGTAGTCACCGAAACGGGAGAAATTGGCCAGGCTAAGGTCCAGAAAGGAATCGGTCATGGCTGCGATGAGGAGGCCTTGAGAGTTGTAAAGGCATTTCCAAAATGGACCCCAGGAGCTCAAGATGGACAAGCGATCAACGTACGATATGTATTACCCATCAACTTCCAACTCAATACTTCCCATAAAACCACCACACAGCCTCAGGCGATTGAAAACCTGCCCGCCGACAAGCGTCCTATGGTCGTCATTGATGGCCAAAAGCAAGACCCAACGGGTCCTGACCCCATTAAAACCCTTCCTCCATCCCGCATTGCCAGCATCAATGTACTAAAAGGCCCCAAGGCACAGGAGGCATATGGAGCCGAAGGGGCCAACGGAGTCATAGAGATTAAGACGAAGGCGGAATAAGACAACCCCCATCCCCCCCACCACCGGCTTGTAACACAAGTCGGTTTTTTTGTAGGCATTCCCAAAATTGATGTCACTTAATTGGCTATATTTTTAACTTATTTCGTATCTTTAACCATAACATCAATCCATTCAGTCCATTACATCCGGCTATCATTGCATCCTGCTTCATTCTATTCACCACTAACGCCAAGGAATTATGGAAAAAATGAGTCCCAACACCAACAGCCTTAATTGGTTCGAAATCCCCGTTACCGATACGGCACGGGCCAAAGCCTTTTATGAGGCGGTCTTCGATGTGCAGATGAGCACCCAAGATATGCTCAATATGGAAATGACCTTTTTCCCATCGGACATGGAGGTTCAAAATGGCCGGGTCTCGGGAGCACTCGTAAAAAGTGACTTCCATAAACCCAGCGCCGATGGTTCCATTATCTACCTCAATGCCAACCCAACGATTCAGACGGTAATCGACCGAATAGAACCCGCCGGGGGAAGCATCATCATGCCCAAAACCAAAATCAGCGACGATATCGGCTATATGGCCTTCTTCGCCGATACGGAAGGCAATCGGGTAGCGATACATGCAGGGGCCTAAGCTCAGTACCTGAGTGGTATTGGCAGAAATTCGCCGACTTGCACATGGCCTACAAATATTTTAGATAACTTGTAGGCTATTGCTTACCCATCTAAAATACCAACGTTTTGACTACCAAAAAGCATTTCCGTGTGGCCCTGATTGGGGCTGGCCATATAGCAAAACAAAACCATCTTCCCGCCCTCAGGGCCCTCGCAGACCGAGCCGAGGTAGTGGCCATTTGCGGCCGAGAGGCCACCCGCACCCACCACTTCGCCCAGGAACAAAATATTCCGGCTGCTTTCACTTCCTTAGAATCGATGTTGGCAGATGCCCAGCCCGACATTCTCGTCAACTGCACGGCCAATAACTTACACTACCCCTTTACAATGGAAGCTTTGAAAAAGGGATGCCATGTATTTTGTGAAAAACCACCCGCTATATGGGCCAAAGAAGCCCAGGAAATGGCAGATTTGGCCACTCATCAAGGGGTTTTCTTAGGATATAACTTTCAACGGCGTCAGTCGGCCGCCTATAGGCTGCTCCAAAAACAAATAGTCGAGGGCACCTTCGGGGAGATCTACCATATCAAGGCCGACTACCTCCGCCGGAGCGGGATACCAGGCTGGGGGAACTTCACCAACAAGACCATCCAAGGAGGAGGGGCCCTCATCGATTTGGGCGTTCACCTGCTCGACCTGGCCCTGGGCCTCATAGGTTACGAGCCTCCTAAGGCGGTACTCGCCAATACCTATGACCATATTGGCAAGCGGGGCGGAAAGGGGTTAAGAGGCAGCTGGGATGGGTCCCACTTCGAGGTGGAGGATGCTTGCTTTGCCCATATCAACTTCCCCAGCCGTGCGAGCGTGACCTTATCGAGCTCTTTTGCCCTCCACCGCAAAGAAGCCGAGACGGTACAGCTCCAGATATTCGGGACTAAAGCGGGGGCAACCCTCTACCCATTGGAAATATTTACCGAGTCGGCAGGTGAGCATATGAATCTTCAGTTCCCCCACCTGACCGAACCCGACCATCAACTAGAAAATACCCGAGCCTTCCTGGATGCTTGTGAGGGTCTTCCCAGCAATATCTGTAATGGACAGCAAGGGGCGCTGCTACAGTCCATCTTAGAGAAAATCTATGCCAGTGCTCAGGAAAACTAGTCCCACAAAAAAGGGTCCTGAACAAATGAATGCTCAGGACCCTCGATTTCTTAACTTATATTGACGGACTATTTGGCCGTGGCCATCACCATTTTTATATCATTCTTGGCTCCCAACTCCAGCACATCTACCAGGTCCTGAACGGCCAAATTCTTGTCGACCCGTAGCACGATAGTCCTCTCCTCTACCCCTTCGAAAATGCTCACCAAGGTAGCCTCCAGCATATCGGCCGGGATTGCCTCTTTATCGATATAGTATACCTTGTTTTCATCGATAGAAAGGGTGATCTGCTTCTTGTACATTTGTTGCGAAGCTGAAGCCTTAGGCAGCATCAGTTTGATCACGTTCGGATTGGACATCGTAGAGATGATCAAAAAGAACAGGAGCAAGAAGAACATAATATCGTTGAGCGAATGCGTAAACACCTCCGGTGCAAACCTGGCCTTTCGACGTATTTTCATAGTATTTTATAATAAGCTAAATCCCGTCGGAAATATCCCTCAGGGCCTGTGAACGGACTTAAACCCGCAAGTGAGGACCTAAGTCATATGTAATAATAGGGTGATAACTACTTAGAAGCGACCGGCTTTTGCAGGACATCCAAAAAGTCGGATGCGGCCATTTGCAACCTAAGGGCAAATCGGTCGATCTTCATATTTAACATATGGTAGCCTGCATAGGCGATCAACCCAATGATCAGACCCGAACCCGACGTAATCATTTTTTCGTACATCCCCCCAGCAATGGTACTGATGTTAAAATCGTTGGAAATAGAGATATCGTAGAAAATACGGATAATACCCGAAATGGTACCCACAAACCCAAGCATGGGCGCAATACCGGCGATTACCCCTAGATAAGGCAAGTTCCCTTCCATACGCTGAATTTCGATTTGGCTGGCATTCTCTATCGTCGTTTCAATGTCTTTGATCGGATAACCGATGCGGCCAATGGCACGTTCCAGGATCCGACCAGCGGCATTTCTTTGGTTGCGACAGGTCGATTCAGCAGATTTTAGATTTCCTTGTTGGATAAAATCCTTGACATTATCGACAAACTGCGGTTCTATAGCCGCATTCGCCTTAATCCCGAGAAATCGTTCAAAAATCAAGAAGAGAGTCGTTAGGAACAATAGGCCAAGTGGTAACATTACCCAGCCTCCTTTGGCCAACAGATCGAAAATAGACAGTCCTTGGTCGGCCATCGGAGCCGCCATAGTTGAATCAGAAAGTGCTTGCAGCAGCATCATATGTAATGATAAAATGATTGATTATGCGTTAAAATTGAGGCCAGTAGCCCTCAGAATGACTTTGAACTTAAACGGTTGAAAAGACACCATATTGTTTAAAGGGCAAATATAGAAAAATTACTCTATGTAGGTACTGCTCTTTGTGCGCATGAATGTTATTTAATGTGGGCTTGATGAAGTTTCCACGCCAAGCAATGGAAATTGACTAACGCAGATAACCATTACGTTGCAATACTTTTTTTTAATTAATACCGAAGTATTCACCGCTCTATACTAGACTTTAGCCATGGAGCCCAGTAGTAATGGAAAGCATGGGATAAACTCTATTACATAACCCCAGCCGAATACGGTTCCCTCTGATCATATCATTCGTATTCGAGTCTACAACTAAAGGCAAATTATACTGAGTCTGCAATCCCATATTCTTACCGATCCGCAAACTCAAGCCAACGGCCCCAAACATGACGTAATGATTGGTATTCATCGTGATTTCTTCTCCTGCAATCGTCGAGGCTCCTGTCAATTTCCCAAAATTATAACCTGATGATAACTGTACAAAGGGCGTTAGCCGGAAGGGTAGGACATAATAACGGGTGTATACTTCAGGTGTAAAGGCATATTCCTTTAGCCCACCCCGTTTCAGACTTGCCCAGCCGTTTCCCTGCTTCGAAAAACGGTTTGCCATAGACAACTGAAGCCCAACCACCCATCGATCCGCCACCAGATAACCGGCCTGGGGCGTCAATGACCAACCTGCTTTTTGTTCACTATTATTCGCTGAGCCATTCAATGTAATAGTAAGGGCTCTTTTTTGTAAGTCCTGATAGGTGGGACGCTCTATTGACCTATCTGCATGATTAGAATCAACACCCTGTTGTGCAAATGAATACCCCGCAATGAGGAGACAGGCCAGAAAGAAAATGGATGCTTTTGTCATGGTCAATTTTGAATATTTTTGTTTAAAATTTCAATGTATAGCCTATATAAGGCAAGATGGGTAGGAAGGAAACTTGCTTGATAACAATCCGGGTGGGGGCATTAAGGTTTTGCTCTGTCTTCAGATCCAGATATAGCGGATTGCTCCTATTATAAGCATTATAGAGGCCGAGTCGCAACTCAGCTTTTCGCTTGTGAGGCGTTACCAACGATTTGCTAGCACCTAAGTCTAGCCGGTGAAACGCAGGCATTCTTCCGTTGTTTCTTTTATCGAATATAAATCGGGGACCGCCACTGTCGTCAGTAACAAAAGCACTCTCGGGCAATGTAACGGCATGCCCGGTCTGATAAATAAAATTGGTATTTAATTTCCATTTTTTACCTAGGACATAGCTTGCTGTGATGGATAGATTATGGCGTCGGTCATATTTCATCGGGAACCAGGCAGCGTCATTTATTTCCGAAAATCTCCTTTCCGATTTTGACCAGGTATAGGAAAACCAGCCATTGAATTTGCCCGTCTTTTTACTCAGCATAAACTCAATTCCTTTTACACGCCCCTTTCCGTTTTTTATAACAATATCATCCCAGGACTCGGCCAGTAGTCCGGTAAAATTGGTACCATCCGGATAGTCTATCAGATTTTTCATCTGCGTTGTATAAACTTCAACAGACAGATCCAGACCAGGGCGATGAAAAGTTTTGTACACCCCAACTGAGATTTGATTGCTTCTGGATGGCACAACCTTGGCGGTAGACGGAAGCCAGGCATCATAGCCAAATCCAAAGCCATTATTGGTGAGCAGATGAACATATTGATTCATCATCGTGTACCCACCTTTGAGAGTCCAGTTGGCTGGAAGCGACCAGCTCAACCCCAAGCGGGGCTCTGGATTCAAAAACGTACGATTTTCAACCTGATAGGTACTATAGCGTAGACCTGGATCAAAGCGTAATGTCGGCGTGATGGCGATAGCAGCATCAACGTAGAGGTCTAGCTGCGTTCCCGGAAGCTTGTCTTTTTTTGTATCGTTGGGTGCGTCATTATAATTGCTTTCGGTAACAAATGGGCTAAAGGAGTGTCTGGTGACGTCCAATCCAAACTTCAGAGTTGCACGGTTGTTCAGGAAATAATCGAACTGGGCCTTACCGCCTAAGTCCACTACGCCGGCATTTGTGTTTCGAAACAATTTTACGGGATCAACATTCCACTTTATATCGTCAAAACGATTGGTCATCTCACTGGTATACTTCGAATAGAGTAGAGCGAATCGGGCAAAGAGTTTTTGAGAAAAAACCTTACTATACCGGATCGTTGCCGTGGTGTTACCCCAGTTGTTCCCTAGGGCCGCTTCCGTTTCCCTCCCGCCGTTAGCACTCCATTCACTGTAGGTAAAGTGGTCAAAACCATTGTACACACTGAGGTAGATCTGGTCTGTTTTATTGATCTGGTAGTTGAATTTTGCATTGAGATCGTAGAAGCGATACTCCCGTGTTTCACCATATCCGCTCGACTTCTTCGGCTGCAACAAGGGAGATAGGCCTAAGGTAGAGATCCGACCCGACACAATAAATGAAGCTTTATTACCAATGATGGGCCCTTCCAATGTCAGATTTTGATTGAGAATACCGATGCCCACTTCTCCGCCGAATTTCTGATTGTTCCCGTCTTTCATGGTGAGGTCTATCACCGAGGCCAGCCTGCCGCCATAGCGGGCAGGGAACGCTCCTTTGAATAATTCAACCGATTTTAAAGAACTAGGATTGAAAACCGAAAAGAATCCACCCAGATGGGTTACGTTATAAACAGGGACTTCGTCCAGTAATATTAAATTTTGATCGGGTGTTCCTCCACGGATATACAAGCCAGCACTGCCCTCCGTACCAGTCGAAACGCCTGGTGTAAAGCTTAAGGCCTTCAGCACATCCACTTCACCCAGCAACGCAGGCATCGATTTTATTTTATCCATCGATATCGATAACCCTCCAATGGGCATAGTCTTCATCTTATCTTCCTTCACCGTAACCTCCTGTAGCAGATTAGCTTGTTTAAGTCTGACCTCTAAGGGGTATTTGAGTGAGGTAAAATCTGCGATGTAACAGGGCGAATAGCCAACAAAGCTCACTGTAAGTGGGTGGTCACCCGAAGGAATTTCCAGACTAAAAAAGCCATAAGCGTTGGTCTGCACGCCCGTTTGTGACAGACTATCTTTTACGGTGGCGCCTACCAGAAGTTCCCCGGTGGCCTCATCACGCACCGTTCCACTTATAATCAACTTCTGAGAAAAGGTGACCTCCATACCAGCGAGGAAAAGAAAAGCCATTAAAAAATATTTTGTCATGGTATTTCTATTGTCTTTTCGTTGGAAGCAGAAATGAGCCCATAGCCATTCTTAATATTGGTCAATGCTCTTTGTGGGGGAAGCACCAGAAGGTCCACGCCCTCGGGTTGGTCATACTCAATTTTGGCATATTCAAAAGCCTCTTTTGTAACGCTCCCAATGCGCATGGTAACCTGATATGCCGACTCTCTATCATTACCCGCTATGATATAAAATTTTATGGGGTCTCGTGGATCTGGCAGGCACTTACTCTTCATTAAAAATACGGTAACGAGACGATCATAGGTAATTCCTGCCGTTTCACTATAATAGGTCCCTATTTTTTCCTTTGCCCAAGTATGACAATCTTCTTCCTGGGCTGGTATATTGTCGGTGGCACCATACGGAGCAGATGAAACCGTATCTTTCTTGTAGTAAGATAAAAATGTAAGGGTATAATATTTCTCGACCTCCGAACGCTTTTCTGGGAAGTATAGGCTTACCAGGTCCTGAGGTGTCTGATGGTTGATTTCACCAGGAACATTTCGGTCCCTTTCAACGGTTACATCCGGCAGATCCAACGGCACCAATACCGGCTCCGATTCGGCAGTGGGCAGCATGGGAGCAGAAGCTATTACAATATAAGTCGCCCCTGTCTGTATCTGGCGATCGGATACGTAAACACCCTTTTCACTAGCATGTGGAGTTAGTTCAATAGATTCTTTACCATCCCGTATTATTTTTACCTTTGCATCTGAAACGGTTACATCTTCCGGAATATAGCCAACGGGATTGAAGGTTCTGGTAACCTGTATTCTTATGGGAGCTCCCGCTTTAAGTTTCCCCCATAAAACCAGCTTGTCGCCTGCATAAGGAATATCCAGATCTAGGCTGGACTCCTTGCACCCCGACACCATCAGCAGTAGTAAAATACATATATATTTCATGAAGGCATTAAATCGCCCCGCCCTCGGTCTCGTAAACTTTGGCGGGGTGTTGTTTTGCAAAGGTAAGAAACAGCCCAGCCATTACTTTCTGACATATGTCAGAAAATTACGATCGATCAAAAAAAATGCTACTCAAAGGACTTGGTTTTAAATTGAAGCAACAAGTTTGGTGAAACGCTTACCAGCTTGTGGCACTGTCCCAGTTTGTAGCCTAGTTTGGGACAAAAAAATTGTAGATGATGCTTCAAAATTCCAGACTGTTATCGGTCAGTTTGCATTTTAGCTTGTAACTTTGCAAACCTTTAATGTATTCTGGGGTAAATTCGTCATCGATTTTACCCCAGAATACATGGGACTGGTTAGGTTCTATTAATATGGCACCCCTTCGGGGTTTTTGGCGGTGCCAATCGGAGGTTGGCAGTAGGAAATCGGCTTGCGCTACCTATAACATTTAACCGCGCGATGGACCGCTTTTAACCCCTCGCTTACCCCTATCCCCAACTACTAATATCTAAAAGCTAAATCCTAAAATATGAATAATACCAGATCTTCCACGCTCATTCGTCACCTCCCCATAGCCATCCTATTTGGCGCCGTCAATACGCTGATCAGCTTTTACAGCGAAGGCATCCATTTGCCCTTTATGATTAACCTTGTCCTGAGCATAAGCCTGGGGTGGCTGGAGCCTCGCAAGGGCTGGATACTGGCGCTAGCCATGGGAGCTAGCACTTTAATTAGCTTTTTTATACTTACCAGTACGGAGATTCTCCTTCCTCAGCGAGGAGATATAGCACGCTTTGCGGTCTATTTGGGCTGCTCATTGCCCTTAGTGGGTAGCTACATGGGTGGGTTCTTTAACCGAGCCATCAAAAATGGATAAAATACTAATTTTAATGTATCTTAAATCATCCTTGCTTATATTTGCAGAAATAGCCTATCCATACTACGGATATCATCAAAGTGAAAAGAAAGTCTAACCAAATTATCTCCCTAAGCCTTCTCGGCCTGATGCTTCTTAAAGCATGGGTGATACCTTTGTTGTATCTAGACTATGAGATTCGCCGCGACTATATCGTCGCCAATCTATGTGAGAATCGGAATCGCCCCGAACTCAATTGCAACGGAAAGTGCTACTTAGCCAAAAAAATCAAAAGCATTCGTGAGCAGGAAAGAAAGGAAGCGGAGCATTCCTACGTCGTCAAATTGATCGATGTGGTAGCCCGTATTTCCGAACCTTTCCAATTTAAGTCTTTCACATCTAGGAACCTTAGGTCGAAGGCACAGCTTTATGAGTACCGCTCCCCCTTTAAAGCCAGGGAGACCTATGCCACTATCTTTCATCCCCCCATTGCCGCCTAATTTTCTTTTAGGAGTGTAACTGGTAGGCCCCCCTTCCCGAAGCCATGTCGCATGAGCTACGGTTAGGCAGTTTATACCCATTAGGCTAATCATACACTCCATGATGCAGCGGCTAGCGGCATAAGCATCTCCTTCTGTGGCCAATCCACAGATCTCATCAAGTTCATATCATTATTTATACCCAAGAATGAAGCATTCAATTCGTATATATCTTGCCTCTTTAATGGCCGTTATGGCTATTTCCCTCGTGTCTTGTAACGACGACGACAACACCATGGAGCCTGTAGGGGCTACTCATGGAGAACTAACCCTGGAATACGACAATGTAGTGGGCAACAGAGACCTCGCTCTCGACACGGATACGTATACCAATGCTGCCAACGAGCCTTTTACCGTTTCCACCTTCAACTATTACGTATCGAATATCAAATTTTATAAGGCCGATGGTAGCAGCTATGTAGTGCCTCAAGATTCCAGCTACTTTCTTATTCGTGAGTCTGACCCAAGTTCTCAGGAAATCACCTTCAAAAATGTTCCTGTAGGCGACTATACAGCCGTCGAGTTTATGGTAGGAGTAGACAGCCTGCGTAGCGTTTCCGATGTTTCTAAGCGTATTGGCGTTTTGGACCCGGCCTATAGCGAGGTGATGTATTGGGCCTGGAACTCCGGTTACATTTTTATGAAGCTAGAGGGAGAGTCTGATGTAATCGACACGCCCAATGGCAAATACAATTTCCATATCGGACTATTTGGAGGTTACGAAACCAAGACCCTTAATAACCTAAAAACGGTAAAGGTCGATTTTGGAGAACACAAAGCCTCTGTTACAGGGGAGCTGAGCCCACAAATTCATTTGCTAACCGATGTAGAAAAGATATTTAGTGGAAGCACTACCGTAAGTCTTGCCGCAACGCCCGTGGTAATGACCTCGGACTACAGCAAAAATATTGCGGCCAATTATACCAGCATGTTCAGCCTGGACCATATCCATGCGGACTAAAAGCGAGGACGAATGAAGTTATTGAACCATACGATCCTATGGGGTTTCGCCCTTTCGAGCCTGTTGTTTTCCTGTAAATCGGGGAGCACTGACACCCCTGAGCCCATCGCTTCGGGACCAACGCCCATAGATTGGACCAAGCCAGCACATTTTCCCGATCCGGTATACGATATTTCCAAAAATCCGCTTACCGAGGAAGGTGTAGAGCTAGGCCGATTCCTATTTTATGATGGCATTTTGTCCAGAAATGGCCTTATTGGATGTGGCACTTGCCACCAGCAGGCGGCGGCATTCACCCATCACGGGCATGAGTTAAGCCATGGTATCGATGATCGTATCGGGGTTCGCAATGCACTTCCCATTCAAAATATGGCCTGGAACACCTCCTTCTTTTGGGATGGAGGTGTTCACAACCTCGATCTGTTTCCACCGGCCCCCATTCAGAACCCGGTAGAAATGGACGAGACCTTCGATAATGTACTGCAGAAACTCCGGGATACGGACAAAGCAGGTACCACCAGCCGGGTCAATTACCCCCAGATGTTCGAAAAGGCCTTTGGTACGAAGGAGATAACCTCTGAACGAATGCTGAAGGCCATGTCTCAGTTTATGGTCTCGATGGTGTCGGCCACATCCCCCTACGACTATTATTTGCAAGGGGATCAAGCGGCTTTAAACAGCCTACAAAAGGAAGGGTTGAGTATTTTCAAACAAAAATGTGCTGGCTGCCATAGTGGCACCTTGCTTACCGACTATAGCTTTCGAAATAACGGGCTGCCACCCAATAAGATTAACGATATCGGCCGGGCAGACATTACCCTGCTCGACGAGGATAAGTACAAATTTAAGGTACCCAGTTTACGCAACGTAGCCCTTACCGGACCCTATATGCACGACGGCCGGTTTTCCACCCTCGAAGAGGTGCTGGATTATTACGATAACAACCAGAAAAGTAGCAAATTGGCGGTGGTAGAGCTATCTCCTACCTTAGATTCACTATTAAAACTCGACCCGGCAAGAGCGGGAATCCGAATCTCCAGTACGGAAAAGGCTGCATTGCTAGCCTTTTTAACTTCGCTAACCGACGAGCAGTTCACCAAAGATATTCGCTTCGCAGATCCTGGTATAGGAAATGCGTTTTAATATGAAAAATAATATGAGAGTAATTCTTTTTATAGGCAGCCTACTCGTGCTGCTCAGCCCGGCCGCTCATGCCTGCGATGCCTGCGGCTGTGCCAACAGCGGCTCTTACTTTGGACTCATGCCGCAGTCCAACAAAACGCTCGTTGGTGTACGCTACCAGCAATTGCATTTTAAATCGCACCCCGACAGTCGCGTATTGGTTACCGACGAGGCCTTCCATGTAGGGGAGCTTTATACCCGATTCTCGCCCATCAACAGGGTTCAGGTAATGGCCTTCCTACCCTATCGATTTTCTAGCCAAACGACGACCTCCGAAACTAAAACGCAAAACGGATTGGGTGATGCCAGCGTTCTGATCAATTATAACCTACTAAAGCCTACCATGGACCCCGAAAGGATGTCCGCATTTACACACACGCTACTGGTTGGTGGGGGGCTTAAGCTCCCTACCGGCCGTTTTAAGTATGAGGAAGGCAATACCGCCGATGTCGCCAACCCAAACTTCCAGTTGGGAACGGGGAGCACCGATTTTATGATCAACGCCTTCTATACCCTCAACTATAAGTCTTGGGGGCTGGCGGCCAATCTTACTAGGAAGTTCAACACGACCAACAAGGATCATTATCGGTTTGGCAACCAGCTTTACGGGACCATCGACCTGTTCAAATCCTTTGACCTCAGCACGATCAAAATAACGCCAAGTGTTGGGGTGTATGCCGAAAAATCGGCCTTGGGCAAGCGGGATGGCATAGCCATCAACGAAACGGGCGGGACGCTGGTGAACGGTACCATGGGCATAACCCTGTTTGCCAACCGATGGACGCTGGGGGTTACTGCCCAAAAGCCCCTCGCTCAAAATCTTTCCGATGGTTTTGTTTTGGCCAAACCCCGGGGAATGATTCAGCTAGGCTGGATGTTCTAAGATCTTCCAAATTTTCGATTCAAAAATATACATGAAGGCGCAGGAGCCTTCTCAATACTATTATCTGATGAAACATACCCTATTGATATTGCTAATGATTGGTGGAATTTTCGCTTGCCAGCCCAAAACCTCACAAACCGACCAAATAGACGTTGAAGGTCACCATGCGCATTCGAGCGAACACGTAGAGGGCGACCCTCGCGCCGCCGAAGTGATGGCCATTCACGACAGTATCATGCCCCGCATGGAGGACATCATGACCCTGAAGGCACGGGTTCAACGGGTGTCCAACGAATTGGATAGCCTATCCGCCCCCAGCCCAGCATTAAAGAAGAAAAAATCGACCTCCGACGACCTCGTTAAAAAACTAGAAGAAGCCGACCAGAAAATGATGGGCTGGATGCACCAGTACAATGCTGACACCCTGAACCAGCTCGACGAAAAGGCCGCAGCCGACTATATTGACCAACAGAAGGTAAAAATCGTCGATGTAAAACGGGTCATGGAGCAAGCCATTCTGGAAGCTCAAGATTTTCTGGGAGAAAGGAAATAGTCCAGTCATCCAGAAATTAATAGCGCATTAAAATTTCGCTCTCCCGGAGTTTTGGATTATGACCCCGACAGATTATCCGTTAACTTTGCGGTCGATGATGGCTATTCCTTAAATAAGAATGGCTTACTTGTGCGATTATTAATTAAGAAACGAAGGCGGAAATGGAGAAAAATGCGCAACCCTGGTTGGGTAAAATGCAGGAAAAATGGGGTTTGGAAACGACCCGTCAAGTATTGGTAATCTTAGCCGTTTTTAGTCTTTCGGGTTCCTCAGTAGTTTGGTTACGGAAAGGTCTATTTCATTTGCTTGGCTACGACGATGCTACCCCCCTTTGGCTAAAGACCATTACATATATCCTCTTTATATTCCCCACCTACCAATCCTTATTGTTGATCTACGGATTTCTTTTAGGCCAGTTTTCCTTCTTTTGGGAAAAAGAAAAGAAAATGTTCCGATGGATTGCCGCCAAGTTTAAGTAGGGCGTCAGCGGGCAGTACCATGCTCCCATCCAATAAAATAGGACTAGTCATGTCCAAAATACCTAATCACCTATAAAAGCCATACCTTTCCGTGTGGCTTTTATAGGTTATTAGCACCAATTTATATAGGCACAGTGCGATAGGGGGTTCCACTACTCCCTATTTTATTCGTACATTTGCGAATATTTTAATTCAGGAATAGAATCATTCATATAGTTCCATGTTTGAAAACTTACAAGATAAGCTAAATACCGCCTTTAGGACCCTTAAAGGGAAGGATCGGATTTCAGATATAAATGTGGCGGCCACCACCAAAGAGGTAAGAAAAGCGTTGGTCGATGCCGATGTTAACTTCAAGATCGCCAAAGAAATCACCGACCGGATCAAAGAAACGGCTCTGGATCGTAAAATTTTAATTTCGGTAGAGCCTGGTCAGATGTTCGTTAAGATCGTCCAGGAGGAGCTTACCGAGTTGATGGGTGGAAAGGCGGAAGGCATCAATATAAAAGGGGATCCCGCAGTGATCCTGATAGCCGGTTTGCAAGGGTCGGGTAAGACCACCTTTTCGGGTAAGCTGGCGCAGCATCTCAAGAAGCAGGGACGCCAGGTGCTCCTGACGGCCTGTGATGTGTACCGTCCTGCGGCCATAGACCAGCTGAAGGTACTTGGCGAGCAGATTGGTGTAGAAGTATATGCGGAACCCGAAAATAAAAATGCGGTCAGCATCGCTGAAAATGCCGTAGCCTACGCCCGTAAGTCGGGCAAAAAGATCGTCATCGTCGATACCGCGGGTCGCTTGGCGGTAGATGAAGTGATGATGAATGAAGTGGCCGACATCAAATCGACCATTCAACCTACCGAAATTCTTTTTGTGGTGGACTCCATGACGGGTCAAGATGCCGTCAATACCGCCAAAACATTTAATGAGCGCCTCAATTTCGACGGCGTAGTCCTTACCAAGCTCGATGGCGACGCCCGCGGTGGAGCCGCCCTGTCGATCAGGCAGGTGGTAGAGAAGCCCATTAAGTTTATCAGTACGGGCGAAAAGATGGAGGCCCTCGATGCCTTCTACCCCGATCGTATGGCCAGCCGGATTTTGGGCATGGGGGATGTTATATCCCTTGTTGAGCGTGCTCAACAAGCCTTTGATGAAGACGAAGCCAAGCGTATCAACGCAAAAATGCGTCAGAACAAATTCGATTTTGACGATTTCCTTGGTCAGCTGCAGCAGATTAAAAAGATGGGTAACGTCAAAGACCTCATCGGCATGATCCCCGGAATGGGCAATGCCATGAAGGACGTCGATGTAGACAACGACTCGTTCAAACCCATTGAGGCGATTATACAGTCGATGACCAAAAAGGAAAGGGCCAATCCGGATATTATCGATGGCAGTCGTAAAAAAAGAATTGCAAACGGAAGTGGTACCAGTATCTTGCAAGTCAATAACCTCATCAAGCAGTTTGAGGAGATGCGGAAGATGATGAAAAAAATGAATACCATGCAGGCCGCGGGAAAACTCAGCAAGGCCTTGAAACGATAACTACCCCCTTCGCCCGATTCTTCTTTGAATCGGGCGATTCTTTTAAGAATAACGCTTCCAGAGTGCCTAGCCCTCACCATTCGAATTTTACTTCACAATAAATATGGACCCTATAATAGTAGCCTTAGCAGGTTGGGCTGGAGTAGGATTTTATGTTTTGGCCTATTTTTTGTTATCGATAGGGAGGCTAGATGCCCGCCAATACAATTTTCATTTTTTGAATATCCTGGGCGCCATAGGCCTCATTATCGATGCCTCGGCACACCACGACCTCCCCAATCTGGTTGTTAATTGTATCTGGCTCCTGATAGGCAGCGCGGCCATTGCCTCCCGCTACCTGTCCGTACGTCGCCCTTAGCCTTCTTCCATCCTAAAGCGTAACTTCGATAGGGCCTGGGATTTATAGCGTGCCGCCTTCCACTCATATTCTTCCTTATTATCGACCAGGCTCAGGTAATAATAGGCCCCGTCTACCAATACAAAAATGGCATCGGCCACCTCCTCGGGTTCTTCCACATCCAATACCCCATCTTCCTTACAAAGCGATATTTGCTGGCTTAACTCCGCCCGCAGCCGGTCGAGCATGTCCTTATACAAGCCCCGAATCCTTTTATTACGAAATGTCAGGGAATAGCAGCTATAGAATAGGCCATCGTCAATGAGGGTGTTCCATTTTTTTGAAAACAAATTGTCTATCATTTTTAGTAGAACCTCCGACGATGATTGAGACCTGCTCGGACTCACCTTGTAAATGAGTAAATACTTATCGAGTATATAGTCGATCAGGCCGTAAGTAAGATCTTCCCGAGTTCTAAAATAATGAATAATCAGGCTAGGGTTGATATCCATCGCCTTGGCGATCTTGGCGATAGAGGTATTATCGATCCCCTCCTTTTTGGCCAGTTTGTAATATACCTTGATAATTTCCCGCTGACGATCCTCTTTAAGACTTTTCCGTCCCATTTTCCCTGTACAGTTATTTAGACCAGCCAATTTAGCACTTTATTTTTTAATCGATAGTGCCCTATTGGCTATTTAAATTGAATGAATGTTCAATTAATTTAAATTCACAATTCAGTAACAATGGCTTAACCTACAGCCGCTTAAATATTCACACTTTTGCCTTTATAACAGATTCCAATCATGATTAACCCAACTTGTAATGAATAAAAAACTTTTACCAGCATTAAGGCAAAGATGTCTATTTCTAACCGGGTTGTTCATCGGCCTGGTGCTGATGGCCTGCCCTACGATGTCTTATGGACAAGGGATTACCGTTGAGGGTACAGTCCTAGACGCCCACCTGAAGGAGAGCATCCCTGGGGTGAGCATACGTATAGTAGGGAGTACGAAAGGAGTACTAACCGACGAAACGGGTAAATTTACGATCGCCGATCTGCCGGCTAACGCAACCCTGATATTCTCCTATATCGGATTTCAGAAGAAAGAAATACAAATAAAGGATTCCAACCCGCTCACTATTTATTTGGAAGAGGATATTAACAATTTAGAAGAGACGGTGGTCATAGGCTTTGGTACTCAGAAGAAAATCAACTTAGCCGGGGCCGTCGATCAGATTGCCGGCAAGCAGCTGGAGGCGCGGCCAGTGGCCAATGTGATGCAAGGGCTACAAGGTATAAGCCCGGGGCTGAACATTACCTATAGCGGGGGTAGCCCCGGCTCGGTTCCCAATTTCAATATTCGGGGTACCTCCTCTATCAATGGAGGCACGCCCTTGATCGTGATCGACGGGATACCGGCCGCCGATGGCTACGACCTTTTGAGGCTTAACCCTTCCGACATCGCCTCTTTTACCGTACTGCGCGACGCAGCCTCTGCCGCTATCTACGGGGCACGGGCCGCCTTTGGCGTTATACTGATCACCACCAAACAAGGAGGTGGACGCCAAACGATCAGCTATAACTCCTACTTTTCGTGGAGCAAGCCCAGCGTATTGCCACGTCCCATTACCGACCCTTATATTTTCTCCAGGGTATTGGAGACTTCTACCGACAACACACCTTGGGACTACGTCAACTATTCGGACGAATATTATGCCTGGGCCAAACAGCGCTCCGACGACCCATCTTTGCCCGACACCCGCCTCAACCCACAAGACCCTACCAAATGGGCCTATATGGGAAATAACGACTGGTACGACTATTTTTTCAACAACTCCTCTTTCTCGCACAAGCAGGGGTTATCTTTTAGCGGAGGCGCACAAATCAACCAAATGCCGATTGCCTACTATCTTTCGGCGGATTATACCAAGGAAAACGGTCTGAATAAACTGGCAGCCGACTACTGGGATCGTTACGGACTAAAAGCCCGCACCAACTTCTCGCCCCTAAAATGGCTTAAGATCGACAACAACCTATCGATCTATCAGACCAAAAAAGAATTACCCCGAACGAGTATCACCGATTTGTACACCCTTCAACCTACCGATGTGGCACAGAACCCCGATGGGACCTGGGCCAACACCACAGCCGGCCGCCTGGCAGCCCAGCTAATAGATGGTGGGCGAAACCAGGAAAACATGTTTGGTTTTCAGAATATCACCAGCGTCATAGGTACCTTTTTGAAGGGAGACTTACAAGTTAATGCCGATTTTAGCTTCAAAAAGGAAGACTGGAAGTATGACTTAGATGCCAAAAAATACAATATTGGGTTTGGCCCTGGCGACGTAAGGCAAGAAGGGGGCAACGGGTACGTTCAGGCCGCTAACGGCAACATCCAAAATAACGCCATCAATATGTATGCCAATTACCGGAAAGACTTGGGTATTCATGGCCTCAATTTCCTTGTGGGCTACAATCAAGAAAGTTACGTGTATGACAAGCTCACCTCCCAACGTGACCAGCTCATATCTTCGTCCCTTCCTTTTATAGGCCTTACCACGGGTGCAGCCATACTGACCAGCAGATATGAGGCCTACGCCACCCGCAGCTATTTTAGCCGGCTCAACTATACCCTCAACGACCGCTACATCCTAGAGTTTAATGGCCGTATGGATGGGTCGTCCCGCTTCCCTACCCAACGCCGTTGGGGCTTCTTTCCATCGGTATCCGGAGCCTGGATCGCCAGTTCCGAGTCCTTTATGCAATGGAGTAAGCCAGCGGTATCTACACTAAAACTGCGTACTTCTTATGGCGCCTTGGGCAACCAATCGGTAGGCTATTTTAGTTACTTGCAGACGCTTCCGGCCCAATTGTCAAGCTATTTGATCGATGGCGCCCAGCGTATGATCATCTCTAGTGCCCCGTCGCTTTACATCGACCCTACCAACTATACCTGGGAACGAGTGGCTACCCAAAATTTTGGTGGAGACTTAGGTCTGTGGAAAAACAAACTCCTTCTGAGTTACGATTATTTCATAAGAAACACCACTGGGATGCTTACGGCTGGCGAAGAACTTCCTGGGGTATTGGGCACCTCGGCACCTAGCCAGAATGCCGCCGATATGCGCAACCAAGGTTGGGAACTATCCCTGGCCTACCAGGGCGACGTGAACTTGGCCTCCAAGCCCCTTTCTTACTCCGCCAAATTGGTACTTTCTGATTCAAAATCCCAGATTACCAAATTCAAAAATGACCAACAGCTCTTTAGCAAGTATCGAGAAGGCCAAAGCCTGGGCGAAATTTGGGGACTAGAAAGCGATGGGTTCTTTAAAAACGAAACGGAAATAGATGCCCTCGACCAGTCGGCTATCGTACCCTGGGGAGCCTTAGAGGTGATACCGGGATGGCCCAAGTATAAGGACCTGAATGGAGACGGGAAAATTGAGACTGGCCTTACCGCCCAGGACCCTAAGGACCTCAAGATCATCGGGAACAGCACCCAGCGCTATAGAGTAGGGTTTAACTTAAGTGCGGACTGGAATGGTTTCGACGCCTCCCTATTTTTACAAGGCGTGTTAAAGGGCGATTTCTACCCGAGGCATTACCTTTTCTGGGGGCCCTACCAGCAGCCCTACGGGAACGTATATCCATGGCACCTGGACTACTACCGGGGAACGGCCGATTCGGATGCTCAGCGTGCTAAACACTCCGCTTCCTATATAGCCGCCGGCTTAGCCGACGCCAATACCAACCCTCAGTATCCGGTCATGCAGTCGTGGTTGGCCGACAATAATTACGGCAGTGGCCTCGATATCCCACAGACCAAATACTTGTTGAGTGCCGCTTATCTCCGGGTAAAAAATGTAACCCTTGGATATTCCCTACCTCAGCCAATATTACGCAAAATCAGCCTGCAAAGGGTACGGCTTTTTGCCACGGCGGAAAATATATTTGAATTTTCTAAAATCAAAAAGTTCGTGGACCCCGAATCCATCAATCAAGGCCCCAGTGCTCGGGCTTATCCTTTCCAAAGAAAGCTAGCCTTCGGCCTGAATGTTGAATTTTAAACTCCTTACTCGACTACCCAATGAAAAAACATAGCTATATCGTCCTGATCGTCCTACTTACTGGCCTGATGGCCTGCGACGAGGACTTCCTGAACCGCTACCCACAAACAGAGATAGCCCCAGAGGCGTTTTTCAATAACGAAGAAGATCTGGCCCTATATATCAATGGGCTCCTGTCTATGCCCGACCGCTACACTTACCTGAGCGAGCAAAATACCGACAACGCCGCTACGACTGGGGCTGTAGAAATGAAAACCATCATGACAGCCAGCCCTACCGCCCAAAATATTACCTCGGGATGGAACTGGTCACGTCTGCGTAATATCAACTATTTCCTCGACAACTACCAAAAGGCCAATAGTAGCCAGGAAGTGAAGGATCATTTTGCCGGACTAGCGCGCTATTATCGGGCTAGGTTCTATATGGACATGGTGAAACGCTATTCTGATGTACCCTGGTACAGCACCGCTATAAATCCGGACGACGAAACTTTGTACAAGACCCAAGACCCTCGTGCGGTAGTGATGGACAGCGTAATGGCCGATCTGGCTTTCGCTAGTGCCCACGTTCGGGAGGCGGTTCCCTCCGGAACACCTAATAAATGGGCCGTTAAAACGGAAGAAGCACGAATAGCACTTTATGAAGGCACTTACAGAAAATACCATGACGAATTGAACCTGCAAGGGACTGCACAAGCTTTCCTCGAAAGGGCTGCTAAAGTATCCCAGGAGATCATCACATCTGGAAAATTTGATATTTTTAGTTCCGGAAACCCCCATCAAGATTACGCCAGCCTATTCAATGCCCAAGATTTGCTCACTAACAAGGAAGTAATCCTTGCCAATGCCTTTGACCAAAACAAAAACAGATCACAAGATATCAACTCCGTGGTTTTTGGCGAATATGAACAGTCGCCGGCGAGGGATCTGGTACAGACCTACCTGATGGCCGACGGGAGTAGATTTACCGATCAACCCGGCTACAAAACCTTTGGCTTTATTCAGGAGTTCGAAAAGCGCGACCCCCGGCTATCCCAAACCCTGGTGTACCCCGGCTGGATCCGCCAACCGAACACCAGCCCGTATATACTGAGGCTTAACAAGAATTTCACCGGCTATCATCAGTTAAAGGGCTATGCCAATACGACAGAGGCGGCTATTAATAACGGTATCGACTTTCCCGTGTACCGCTATGCCGAAGTACTATTGATACTGGCTGAGGCAAAGGCCGAGCTGAATACCCTTACTCAGACCGACTTAGATGGCACCGTTAACCTGCTGCGGAGCCGGGTGGGGCTTCCCCAGCTGTCCATGGCCACAGCCAACGCCCTGCCCGACCCTTTCCTCACTAAGAAATACCCCAACGTAACGGGTGCCAACCTAGGGGTATTGCTAGAAATCAGGAGAGAAAGAAGGGTAGAATTTGCCTTTGAAGGAAAACGCTTCGACGACCTGATGCGCTGGAAAGTAGGAACTCTGCTGACCAATATTCCCGAAGGACTTTACTTTCCTGGCCTAGGCAAGTACGACATGAGTGGCGATGGCATACCGGATATTATTCTGGTGGGCAAAGAGGTTACCATTCCAGAAGAAGCCGATAAAGAGAAAAACAGCTTGGGTCTCTCCCTAATCTATTACAAAACAGGTGTGATAGGCGAGGATGTTACGGTATATTTGAAAAATGGAGCACAAGGAGGTACGACGGTAACCGAAACCACCCCTCGTACCTTCCAGGAGCCAAAGTTTTATTACCGTCCAGTGCCTCAGCAACAAGTGATCCTTAATCCTAACCTGAAACAAATATTCGGTTGGTAGGTTCCAGCCATTAATTGAGCATGATGAATAGAAGAAACTGGTTAAAAAAAACCAGCATAATGGGAGGAGCAACCGCGGTTGCTTCCCCCAATATGCTTTTAGAGAACATTTCCAACAGACCTGTACTCACCATTGCGCACATCACCGACGTGCACATCCGGGCTGAAGAAGGAGCCCCTTCCCGATTCACGAATTGTCTGGAAGAAATAAAAAAACATAAGATCGACTTCTTCCTTAATGGGGGGGACTCCATTATGGCGGCCGATTACGACCATGTCACCAGAGAGAAAACCTTGGAATATTGGACCATTTGGGACCAATGCTTGCAAACCATAGCCGACTATGAGGTATACAGCTGCATTGGCAACCATGATACTTGGTGGGCTGCTCCCTCGAAGCAGGACCCCATGTACGGCAAGTACTATGTGGTACAACGCCTCAAAATCCCGAATCGCTATTATTCCTTCGTCAAGAAAGGCTGGCATTTTTTCGTACTCGATGGCAACCAACCGGGCATAGCCCTGGACCAAGAGCAGTTCGAATGGCTAGAAACAAGCTTAAAGGCCCTTCCCAAACATAGCCCTGCTATGGTGATGTCGCATTACCCCATTCTGGGCACTACGCCCATTTTGGTCGGAGGAGGGCACTCCGACTTCAAGGCCCTAAAAAATCTGTTTTATCAACATCAGGACAAGGTGAAGCTATGCCTCAGTGGTCACCAGCATTTGCTCGACCATACGGTCTATAATGGGGTGCAATACTGCTGCAATGGATCCATGAGTGGGTTTTGGTGGGGAAAAGGGGACAAAGAGTCGGCTGGAGACTATTACTATCAGGAAACTCCCCCTGGCTATAGTATCATCACCTGCTATGCCGATGGACGAGTAGAAAACAAATATTACCCACATCATTTTTAAACGATCGCAACCGATGAAAAATAAACGCCTTATCTTGGCCTTACTGGCCATCCTATCGAGCAGCCACCTGCTATGGGCCCAAGCAAAAACTCCGAAAGCCCTTTTCGTAATCGTCGATGGTATTTCGAGCGATGTGATTGAAAAAATAGAAACGCCACATCTGGACGCTGTAGCCAAAGTGGGCGGCTACACCCAAGCCTATGTAGGGGGTGAAAAAGACGGCTACAGCCAAACACCTACCATCTCTGCCGTAGGCTATAATAGCCTATTGACGGGCACCTGGGTCAACAAGCATAATGTGTGGGGTAACGGAATAAAAGACCCTAATTACCAATATTGGAGCATATTTCGCTTCTTTAAGGAACAATTCCCACAGAAAAAAACGGCCGTTTTCTCTACTTGGCTCGACAACCGTACCAAGCTGATCGGTGAAGGCTTACCCCAAACCAACCACCTTCGCATCGATTACCCTTTCGATGGCTTCGAGCTGGATACCATCCATTTTCCTCACGATAAGCTAAGGAACTACATTCACCTGATCGACGAAAAGGTGACCGACGAAGCCGCTCAATACGTACGGGCTCAAGCCCCCGACTTGGCCTGGGTATATCTGGAATACACCGACGATATGGGCCACGGGTATGGCGACAGCCCGCAGTTCCATGATGCCATCCGAACCATGGACCAACAGATAGGCCGTATCTGGGAAGCGATACAATACCGTCAAAAAAACTTCCAGGAAGATTGGATGCTCTTCGTCACCACCGACCACGGCCGCGATCCTAAAAATGGGAGTGGCCACGGAGGCCAGTCGGACCGGGAACGAAGCACCTGGATGGTTACCAATGCCAAAGACCTCAACCAGGCTTTTAAGGATCGCCCTGGCATAGTCGATATTATGCCTACCCTCGCAGGACATATGGGCGTGCACTTCCCTAAAGAGCAGGCCTTCGAGCTAGACGGCGTGCCGCTAGTAGGGTCTATATCCATCGACGATGCCCAGGCCGTAAGGTCCGAAAAACAGATAGCAGTAAGCTGGAAGGCCTACGAGCCTAAGAGCACCGTAAAGGTATGGCTTACCACCACCAATCAATTCAAAGACGGTGGGCGGGATTTATACCATCTGGTCGACCAGGTACCTGCAGGCCAGCAGAAGCTACAAATCGACATATCGCAGTATGACTCCGATTTCTTTAAGATCGTCCTAGAGGGAGCGCACAACAGCCTGAACCGGTGGATAGTAAAATAACCCTAGTTCCCCCCACGACCCGCCTTATAGGCGTCGTACTCCTGGAGGAGGATCGCCAGATCCTCCTCCTGATCAAAGTCAAATTGCGACTCCTTGATGATATAGTTCATTTTATTCCTTTCATCGGCCAGTACTTTTAAAAAGCTTTCCTTGTTAGAAAGGCTTACGGGATGCATTTTCCCATCTTTAAGAATAAACAGCTGCCCGGCTCCTGCCTCCTCTTGGTCCTTAATGGGGACTACAAAATGCTTTAATAGCCTTAGGTTACCATCATAAAGTACCTGATAGAAGGTCTTTGCCGTAGCACCCTGCGCGGAGGGGAAGCCTCTTTCAAAATAATACAGGGCCGTCCCCGTAGGCAAGGTAAAACCCGTAACAGCGTCTCCTGTCACGAAAAGGGAGTCGTTATGTTGGATCTCCAGCCTATTGCCGGCCATATCGAACCTGAAGGACAGCCCTTCTACTACCTGTCCGTACTTCCCCGTTACGGAGCCGGTATAGTAGGTATCAAAGAGGAAGTTCCCCCCCTGCTGTTCTTGTAAAATGGGCTTCGCATCCAGAACAGCTAAATCTTGACCATGGGTCAGGCTAGCTCCTAGCATAAAAATTGCCCCTATCAAATATCGGAATGTTTTCATAAATCAATTAGTTTAGTATTTAAAGCTGGTTTCCCTATCATCTTTATGTACTTTTGCCAAAAAAATTGTACCTGCTCCTTTGGATTTAAACGAACAACTCCTGCACATACGTCAAAGCTTGATGGGTATCTCTCCGGAGATCTTCCTATTGGTGGTATTCTGTGTAATATTGCTGGCTGAGTTAATATTCATCAAAGACACCAACAAAGAAAAAGTCGCTAATATCCTCCAGGGAATTAGCGTCATAGGGGCTTTGTTTACGGGCTATTTGGTTATAAACCAATGGAACACCGAAGCAGCCTTTCGCTTTTACCCCCTGCTTTTTCTCGATCATCAGGCCATTTTTTTCAAGATGCTCATCCTCGTAGCCTGGCTCTTTACCTTGCTGCATATTAGAATACTCAAATACCAATTCCCTCCCGAATTCAACGCGATATTAATCGCTATGGTAGCGGGGCTACATCTGCTGACGATGGCCACCCACCTGCTGACCATCTACCTGTGCATCGAGCTTATCTCCATTTGCTCTTACCTGTTAGTCTCGCTTCAGGGCAACCGAAAGGCGGCGGAAGGAGGCATCAAATACCTCTTATTTGGAGCCACTAGCTCGGCCATTATGCTCTATGGTATCTCGCTGATTTACGGACTCACCGGCACCATGAGCATCACCGATCCTGCCTTATATGCTGGATTGGCGGCCAATATGCCCTTGGTAAGCACCACCACCATCGTACTCCTGCTGGCAGGATTGCTCTTCAAGCTCTCCTTGATCCCCTTCCACGTCTGGACGCCCGACGTCTATGAAGCTACCCCTACACCTTTGGTATCCTTTCTGTCGGTAGCGCCCAAGGCGGCGGTATTGCTGGTGGTGATCCGCCTGACCACCGCCCTTCCTGACATCTATTTCCCGATATTAGGGGGTGTCGCATTGGTAAGCATCACCATGGGCAATGTAGCCGCTCTTTGGCAAACCAACGCCCGGCGCTTACTCGCTTACAGCTCCATAGCCCAGGCGGGTTATCTGATCGTAGGAGTTACCGCCTTTAGCAGGCTGGGGTTCGAGTCGGCGGTGTTTTATGTAGCCACCTTCCTGATCGTCAACTTAGCAGTATTTTTCCTGGTCGACCTGCTACAACCCCGCTCCGATGCTCCTTTGGTGGCCTTCGAAGGCCTTGGAAAAACGAAAGTGTTGGAGGCTTCAGCCCTCACCGTAGCACTCATAGCCTTGGCAGGCCTGCCGCCTACAGTGGGCTTTACGGCCAAACTATTGGTATTTTCGGCCCTATGGGACGCTTTCCAGCAGCAGCAATCGGGCTGGATGCTCTGGCTACTGCTAGGAGGAATACTCAATGCCGCCATCGCCCTGGCCTATTATCTTAAGCTCCCCTATTTGTTGTTTTTTAAAGATAGCAAAATAGGCCTGACGCCCAGCAGCTCACGGGCTGGCAGGTGGATAGCCGCAGGGCTTACGGCAATCGTGTTGGCCCTGTTCGTCAAACCCGAATGGCTCATGAACTGGATATCCTCCTTTTAAGGGACCCTATGCGATTATTTAAAAACAGGCAGCACTTCATAACCCGCATCCCTTAATAGGCTGATCAACCCTTCCTCACCTCCCAGATGTGCGGCGCCTACGGCAAAGAAGCTGGACTTGACCTTCATCCCCTCGGCCATTCGCCCTATCCACGCCTGGTTGCGGTCCGCTAGGAGCTCCTTGTCATAAGTCTGCATGTCAAATTCGCTATTTTCAGATAAGCGGTACAGCCGATCGATGTCCTGCGTTTGATAGGTCGCCACCAAGGAACGAAACTCTTCTTTGGCTTTTGGCAGATTCGCTACCAAGGCCGTCACCATTTCGGCCTGCTTGGCATAGGGGATCTTACCCAGTACTGCCATTTGCTCTTCTATGCTTTCAAGGCCCACCACTTCCAATTTTTGCTCCATAGCGATGGTCATCAGCTCGTTTTCAAAGGATTTGGGCTCACAATCCAATAGGCCGTTAAACATGGGACCTAATAATAAAAAAGGCAGGGTATTTTGAAATAAGGCCAGGTCGTACCCCAGCGAATCCTTAAAATAACCCTCTAAATGTTGATAAGTGGCAGGAGCCATCAAATCCTGTAGGGTGCTACCGTCCTTCATAAACATGGCCTGCATCATTTTTGAGGCCATCTCCGGATCGTCCATGTCCACCTCCAGCACCAGCTGTTGGCTTTGGCGAAGCTTGTCCTGCACGGACTGGTCCAATTCGAAATCATTTTCGCAGACCAAATGCATGGTCCCAAACAAATAGGATGTTTGCGGGAGCCCCTGGCCCGAGATAGACCATAAAAGGGTTTTGTCTTTGGGGACCTGGGCCTGGGCCAACAGGGCACAGAGAGATAGTATCAATACGGCAAATTTCCGGGTATCCATCATGGTAAGTAGCTTGAATGAGGCCCTGAAGATAAATATAAATGGGACGGTCTGGGCTAAAACCAACTATAAAACAAAAATATTCTGCATGCCCCCACCCTGTTTTCGCTTGAGCCACTCCTACTACCCCCACAAACCCAAAGATCCGGCCATGTAGCACATGCCGGATCTTCGGATAATATCTGATGCTTTGTGAAGCGCTGTAATTATTTTTTATTACTATCGACCACAATACGCCCTTCCCTGTTTACGAGCTCCCAGGCGGTATAAAATACCAGCTTTACGATTTTCGACTGTTTATCGAAAAGGATTTTTTCTACGTCGTCACCCGGGCGGTGATAGTCCTCATGAACCCCCGTAAAATAAAAGATGACCGGGACATTGTTCTTAGCAAAATTGTAATGGTCGGAGCGGTAATAAAAACGATTGGGATCGTTGGGATCATTAAAGGTATAATCCAGATCGAAGTTGACATATTTCTTATTGGCTTCCTCACTTACGGCATGCAATTCCGAAGACAGCTTATCGGAGCCGATTAGGTATACATATTCATGATTATTTTCATGAGCCGCATCCACCCGGCCTATCATGTCGATGTTCAGGTTGGCGATGGTATTCTCCAGTGGCAGTAAAGGGTTCTTAGAATAGTACTCCGACCCAAACAGGCCTTTTTCCTCACCCGTCACATTCAAAAACAAGATACTCCTGCGGGGACCGTGTCCTTCGGCCTTAGCCTTGGCAAAAGCCTGAGCGAGCTCCATTAAAGATACCGTCCCAGAGCCGTCGTCATCGGCTCCGTTGTTGATCTCACCATTAGGCGATATCCCAATATGATCGATATGGGCACTGATCACCAATACCTCGTCCTTTTTGTCGCTACCTTCCAAATAGGCCGCTACATTTTCGGTATCGATGGTTTCGTTAATACGCTCTGCCTTGAGGGCTATTTCTCCTTTTAAACTCCGCAAGGTCGATTTTCCCGCCTTGGTTATGGCCTTCTTGTTGGCGTTCAGCTTTTTGATAGAAGTATGCAGTACCTTAGCGGCAATGGCATCGGAAATGACCCATGCCGACAGCGCATCGTCGGCCTCCACTACGGGCTTCAAAGTAGGAGCTCCAAAGCGGCGTGCCATGACGGCCCTTTGCCTGATTTCCTTTTGAACATCGTCACCGGTTTTATCGGTCACGATCAACACATATTTCGCTCCATTAGACCGGGCTATTCTTACCTTATGCTGCCAGGCAATATTGCTACTCCATTTGCTTTTTTCGTCGGTGCCCGTCACCAGGTATTTCCCTAGCTTATCTTGAGGCTCTCCTTCAAAGACGACTACAGCCTTCCCTTTCACGTCCAAGTCGGCATAGTCACTATATCGTTCGTCGGCGATGCCATATCCGGCAAAAACTACCGGAACGGTGATTTCCTCTGGGATGTTAGCCAAGCCATTCACAAAGAAATCCTGCCCCATTTCATAGCGCTGGCCTGCTGCTGTGAGGGATACCTCGCCCCAGCTACGCTTGTATAATTGATATTTCTGATAAAAGGATTTTTGGCCGTTTGCATCGACGGCTATTGGCTCCAGGCCATACTCCTTATAGTACTTCACCACATATTCAGCGGCCTTTTTCTGGCCTGGTGAGCCAGTATCTCTACCTTCCAAGCTATCGGAGGCGATAATGGTCAGGTGTTTTTTAAGGTCGGAGGGGCTGATGGTTTCGGCATATTTTGTTGCCTGGTCCTGGCCCATAGCAATCGTTCCGACCGTTAGCAGGAGTCCGGCCAATAGGTGTTTGTTCATTTTTGAAAGTTTCGTTGATTCCAATAGTGACACAAAGAAACGAAACGGAAAGTGATTGGCAAAATCACAAGGAAAAGACCTAACTGAAACTATAGGCTATTTTAACACGACTTCAACGGGTTCACTGGCATTTTGGGAGGTAAAAACCCCAAAGCCTCCATCAATATTGGAATAAACACGCACCGGACTCTGGAAATTAGGGATGATACCACCATCTACATTGAAGCCCCAATTCCTGTATTCCCTGTAGGTTTTCCAATACTTAAAATTTGACTCCTCCACGTTGATAACCCTGAGCGAAGCCTGCAGAGAGCCTGGAAAGTCTAAATCAGTGCTTGTAAGAAAGCTGATGCTATTTGCCCCATTCAATTGCTTATCCGAAGGTATATAGTCATAGGGGTCTCTTTCAAAATTCACACTAATATCAGGCCCAAAATAGTTGTATATAGAATCTCCAATATCGCTCGACCATACCCCTTCTACATCATAATAGGGATAGTCGATATCATTTTGCCACACCATTTTAAATACATTCCAACCATCTTTCACCTGACTAGTTACTACAGGTTTTTGGGGCTTGGGGGGTAAAACGGATTGGGCACTTACTGCCACTCCATCGGGAGTGGATACCCGAAGTTGAAAAACAGTACCGTCTGTGGCCGCCCCAAAAGGGTTCAAGGCCTTATAGGTTCGAAGAATGGGGTCAAAGATTAAGAATACTTCCTTTTTACCGTCGGATATAACGACCGTAGCATTTTTTTCTAGTACCGACACCCGCCCAGCCACATCCCCGTTCGACCGGGCACGATACACATAGGCCGTTAGGGTGGAGTCCTGAGGGGAAATAAAGCTCGTGACACAGAGCAGATTTTCGGCATCAATATTTTCAATGGAAACGCCAGGATCGCAAGAAGCCAATCCAAGGGCTATCATCAACAGGTATAAAAAAGATGCCAGACGACTCATGGACTCAAAATTTAAAATTATAGCTTACCGAAGGCACTACGGGGAACAGCGATTTCTTGGTCACCTTACCCAACTCTCCATTTTCGCCATCGAACCTAACCGTGCTGTAGCTTAAATAATAATAGGTCGGATTCTTTCGAAAATAGGCATTATACAGGCCAAACTCCCAGTACTGCTCCCCCCATTTTTTCTTTTTATGAAGTTGAATTCCCAGATCGAGCCGATGGTAGGCTTCTGCTTGATAGCTGTTGCGGGAACCAAAATATTCTGTCAACTGTAGGTCATTCCCCATATGGAAGCGATCGGGCTGCCCGTTATATCCATAGGAATAGCTCTGAGGTACGGTAAGGCGATTGCCCGAAAGAAATACCCAGTTGGCCGACAGCTTTACTCTTTCAGAAAGGGCATAACTGGATACCACACTGAGATCATGACGGCGGTCGAAGGTAGGGAAGAAGCGTTTCCCACTATTGATTTCCTCAAACTGATGGATGGTCCAGGAAAGGGTGTACCCCACCCATCCAGTAAGTTTTCCCTGCTCTTTTTTGAGTAAAAACTCGGTACCATAGGACCAGCCTTTACCCACGGTGATGTTGTCGGTCCAGGGCAAATCCTGTGGACCGTCGTCGAAGGAGATAAAGGAAGTCCCTTCTTTATAGGCCACAATATTGCGCATCCACTTTCTATACGTGTCTACATTTAATGTCAATCCCGATTCTTCAAATCGTTTTTGAATTCCAAAAGATATTTGATCGGACTGCTGGGCCGGACTTTGGTCGGTTACGGGAACATACAAATCGGTCGACAAGCCCAAACCGGTATTGGACAACAAATGGATGAACTGGTTGTTGCGGTTATAAGAAAGCGTAGCAAACCACCGCTTTGGTCCCTGGTATTGCAGAGAAAGCCGCGGCTCGGCAAATAAAAAGGATTTTTGGGCCGTGGCCAATCCCGACAGGCGGACTCCGACATTGGTTTTTAGTTTTGGCGACCATTGAATCTGATCTTCCAAATAAATACTGGCATCATGATTGACATACGATTCGGGAGCAGCATAACCCGTATTATTGACCTCATCACGGTAGGAATAATCCCTTGGACGGAAGGCATGCCGCGTCAGCTGAATCCCTGCCTGAAACTGGTGCTTATTGGATAGGTAATAATCAAAGTCAGACTTTAGACTATAATCGTTCAAACTGGACGAGAAGCTGGCTAAGTTCTGGGTAAGATCGTCCGTCTTTAAATAGTAATTACCTTCCTTCGTAAAAAACCGGTATTGTGTATAATATGCGGTGGTGTTGGCAAATAGTTTTTGACTGAATTGATGATTCCAACGTAAAGAAGTCGTAAAATTCCCCCATCCTAAATTTTGATCAATTTTACGCTGTGAAGTCGAACGGTTCACGGTTTCCTTCAACGATAAATGATCCTTTCCAAAATAAGCACTGGCATATAGCTTGTTTCGGTCATTGAGCTTCCAATTTAGCTTGGCATTCAAATCCTGAAAATAATATCCTGGCTTATAGTTGCCTTTCGTAAACGGCTTGGTCACCAGGTCCAGATACGACCTCCTACCCGAGACCATAAACGAAGCCTTGTCTTTCACGATGGGCCCATTGACCGACAAGCGCGAAGAAGTAAGTCCGATCCCCCCTTCCACATGTATTTTATCGGTGGCCCCCTCTTTCATTTGTAGGTCCAAAACCGAGGACAGCCGCCCTCCATAGCGTGCCGGAAAACGATCCTTGTAGAAAGTGACGGATTTTATGGCATCTACATTAAAGGCAGAGAACAACCCAAAAACATGATTGGGATTGTACACAGGAGCTTCATCCAATAGGATCAGGTTTTGATCGGCCCCACCCCCACGCACAAAATAAGAGGCGAAGCCTTCGGTACCCATTTTCACCCCAGGGAGTAATTGCAGGGTCTTTATAATATCCCGCTCTCCCAGCAAGGATGGGATATCTTTAATAACGGCAACGGGTATTTCTATAGGGCTTGCCACGGAAACGGCTTTGGTCTTCACCGTAAATTCCGCTAATTGATAGGCTTGTTCGGCCAAGAAAACAGGAATCGTTTGGTCCGAATCGGCCAGTATCGATTCATCTACCGAAGCATAACCAACGGCTGAAAATTGAAGTATCGCCGTTTTATGAATGGGGATTTCTAATGAATAAAATCCATAAGTATTAGAAACCGTCCCGGTATTACTACCCACAACGGTAACCGAAACACCCGAAATGGCTTCTTTACTGTGCTTTTCCTGCACATAACCGCTAATAATTACCGTTTGCTGTGCCCATGCAGATACACTGGCCAGTAGGCATACACCCAACATCCATAGTCGCAATCCTAAGTACTTCATCGATTAACTTCCGCTGTGTTCATAAATGTTTATATTAGATCCATTTAAGCAGTAAGAGGTTTTCCGTCTATTTTCTTTGGACTGTAATCCTTACCAATCCGCCATGATCCTGCATACTCGATTTCATGTCTCCTAATCATGTTTCCCTTTTTGCTATCCGACTATAATTCCCATTCAAAAGATGGATATCCTCTTGAATTTCCACCAAGGGAAATAGGATAACAGTTACATACTGGATCGCAATCTGGTAAAAAAAAAGGGGCTACAAAACATTTCATTGTAATCAAACCATAATTTTTCAACTGAATGTGTCCCTACCTTATTTTGGGATTAAATAATCATATTCTTAGAGCCTGTTAGAATGACCCCAAAGATGGGTGAAGAATATCCTGGAAACACGTTCACTATTCCACTCACTAGGGAGAACTCAGCCAACGGTCCTTAAAGTATGACTTTCGAGACAATACCCGACTCCTAGCCCAAAAGGGGCCATCAAGTAGCGTTCGGGCACTACCATTTCACATTAATGTCCTATTCTGGCCACTTCTAATGATGAGGGGCTGAATAGGCCCCGCCTACTTATTGTCTGCCAGTAGTATAGCCTGTCTGGGTATTATTCTGACTGGGCGATCCAGATTATGATTCTGTTACTTCAGATAAAAAAAATTGTAAAATACTCTAATTCAGCGAAAAAGTGCGTACATTTGCACTCTATTTGGCACAGAAAATAAGTGATTCTGATCCAGGACATTGGACTGGAGGGCTCGCTTTCCTTTTTGTGGTCATAAACAATTGATATATAAAACAATGCAAGCCATTCGTAACATCGCAATTATTGCGCACGTTGACCACGGAAAAACCACATTGGTTGACAAAATTATCCACGCTTCAAAGTTATTCCGGGACAACCAGGAATTTGACGACCTCATACTCGACAATAACGACTTAGAGAGAGAACGTGGAATTACCATTGTATCCAAGAACGTATCGGTTAGATATAAGGACATTAAAATCAACGTAATTGACACCCCAGGTCACGCCGACTTTGGTGGAGAAGTTGAGCGGGTTTTGAAGTTGGCCGACGGTGTATTGCTTTTGGTCGATGCTTTTGAGGGTCCTATGCCCCAAACGCGTTTCGTATTGGGCAAGGCCATCGAGCGTGGCTTGAAGCCTATCGTTGTAGTTAACAAGGTGGACAAGGAGAATTGTCGCCCTGAAGAAGTTCAGGAAAACGTTTTCGATTTGATGTTCAACTTAGGCGCTACCGAAGACCAACTAGACTTTGTAACAGTATACGGTTCGTCCAAACAAGGATGGATGGGCCCTGACTATAGTAAACCAACGGAAGACATCACCTTCCTACTGGATACCATTATTGAGCAGATCCCTGCTCCGGTGATTGACGAGGGTACTACCCAAATGCAGATCACCTCTTTGGACTATAATGCATTCGTAGGCCGTATCGCTATTGGCCGGGTGCGTCGTGGCGGGCTAAAAGAAGGTGCTACTATGACCCTTTGCAAAGCCGACGGAGTTAACAAAAAAGTAAAAATCAAAGAGCTTCAGATTTTTGAAGGTCTGGGACGTGTGAAAGTATCTGAGGTAGCTGCTGGAGATATCTGCGCCGTAACGGGTATTGAAGATTTCGAAATTGGTGACACCCTTGCCGACGCCGACAATCCTGAACCATTGGCACGTATCGCTGTAGATGAGCCTACGATGAACATGTTGTTTACGATCAACAACTCTCCTTTCTTTGGAAAAGAGGGTAAGTTCGTAACTTCTCGCCACCTTCGCGATCGTCTGATGAAGGAAACAGAGAAAAACCTTGCCCTTCGGGTAGAGCCCACCGATACGGAGGACAAATTCTTGGTATATGGCCGTGGTATCCTCCACTTGTCGGTATTGATCGAGACCATGCGTCGCGAAGGATACGAGCTTCAACTAGGACAACCACAGGTATTGTATAAGGAAGATGCCAATGGCCAACGCCTAGAGCCTATCGAAACATTGGTAGTGGATGTTCCCGAAACGACTGCCGGTAAGGTTATCGAACTAGCTACACAGCGTAAAGGAGAATTGTTGGTAATGGAGCCAAAAGGCGACCTTCAACACCTAGAATTCCTTATCCCTTCCCGTGGATTGATCGGTCTTCGTTCGAACGTATTGACCGCCACTCAAGGTGAAGCCGTAATGACCCACCGTTTCAAGTCATTTGAGCCTTTCCGTGGACCTATCCCAGGTCGTCAGAATGGATCGATTATCTCTAAAGGAACGGGTATGGCCACCGGTTATACCATCGACAAACTTCAGGATCGTGGCCGTTTCTTCGTAGAGCCCGGTGAGGAGATCTACGGTGGACAGGTAATTGGAGAGCATAACCGCCCCAACGATATCGTAGTAAACTTGCAAGAAGCCAAGAAATTGACCAACATGCGTGCGTCAGGATCGGATGACGGCCTTCGTATCGTTCCTAAGATCAACTTCTCTTTGGAAGAATCGATGGAATATATCCAGAAGGATGAATACCTGGAGGTTACGCCGAACAGCATGCGTATGCGGAAGATCTATCTAGAAGAAAACGATAGAAAACGTAACGCCAACAAAATGGAAATGGCTTAAGCTATCAATCCTATATAATAACAAAAAAGGAGCCTTATGGCTCCTTTTTTGTTATCCAACGATTTTGTCCTACAGCTGAGTTAGCAACAGATTTTTCCATTTTACCTTAATACCTCCTCCGTCATGGATTTGTAAGGCTATAGACCCGTCGGCAGCACCAATCTTGGCATCCTTAAAATCGACCATGGCATGGCCATTGAGCCAGGTCTGTACATGATCGTCGACCACCTTGATGCGCAAGGTATTCCATTCTCCCATTTTAAGATGGCCCTCTTCCGCCTCGTCGATCTGCACCAGCCATCCTCTACCGTACGATTCGTATACTCCGCCGGTATCATGATTGGGGGGAGCTACCTCTACCTGCCAGCCCGACACCTTGGTGCCCTCTACCGACGAACGGAAGAACACCCCACTATTGCCGTTGGCCTCTTGAAGAAACTGCACCGATAGATCGAAATTTTTAAAAGTTTTCTCCGTCTTCAAATAGCCATATTGTTTGTCGGGTCCACTCTCGCATACCAACAGGCCATCTTCTACATACCATTTTTCGGTTCCATGAACCTTCCACCCTTTCAAATTCTTCCCATTAAACAGTTTAATGGGCTTTTTGGCAACTTCTGGCTGCCCCTCAAATGCGGTAAAGGCGGAGGCTCCTAGGAGCAGAACCAAAGCCATCAACTTCGCAACCTGGTTTCTCAGAAACATAATTTTAGGATTTAGGATTAAAAAAATTAAACTTTGGAAAATCTGCTTACTATTATTCCGTTAGCAATACAGTATTAAACCAATTCGAAAACTATGAAAAAAAGCCGTGCAAAAACCCTTAAGGTTCTGTTTTATTTAGGGGCCTTTACCTTCTTGTTGTCTATTTCTGCCTGCCAGGAAAGCGATTCGGACGTCGTAAAACCCAAAACCATAGCAGAAATCATCAACCAGAGCAACGACTTTACCTTCTTACAAGAGATAATCGCCAGTGGTAAAATGGGTGACGCTTTACGCACAGAGAACCTTACCCTATTTGCACCCAACGATGCCGCCTTTAGGGCCTCTGGCATTCCCAGCGCCAGCGTTATCACGGCGCTGTCGGCCGATTCTGTGGTTTCCTTTATCAATTATCACCTCGTCAATAAGCGTTATGAATATGCCGATATCCCATCTGGCAACCTGAAGGCTCTTAATGGTTACAACATCCGCGTCACCAAGCAGGATACGATCGTCATCCTCAATAAAGCCGACGTAAGCCTTAAGAACGTCAACGCTGCCAATGGCATCGTTCATGTGATAGACCGCGTGCTGACCGACAAATAGCCACCTCCATAAAAAAACAAAGGCTTGACCACAAGAATGGTCAAGCCTTAAAATGTTGTCTCAGCAGGCATTAGAATTTCTCTAGATCGGCAAAGAAAAAGGAACCTTCGATCGCCGCATTTTCATCGGAGTCGGAACCATGAATAGCATTCGCCTGCACCGACTTGGCAAATTTTTTGCGGATGGTACCTTCGGCCGCTTGCTCAGGATTGGTAGCCCCTATCAAAGCCCTAAAGTCGGCCACAGCATTCTCCTTTTCAAGGATCATGGGAACGATAGCTCCCGAAGACATATATTGACATAGATCCCCATAAAAAGGGCGCTCCTGATGCACCGCATAAAACTGCCCCGCCCTATCGGCAGATAGTTGGGTTTTCTTGATAGCCACAATTCTAAATCCGGCCGCTTCGATCAGTTGAATAATAGCTCCCGTATGTCCGTCGGCAACGGCATCGGGCTTAATCATTGTAAAAGTTCTATTGGTAGTCATATTGCTGATTATTAATTTGAAACAAAAGTACACTTTTATGCCATAATTGGAAGCTGACGCAGGAATTGGAAGGGCTAAAAATAAAAACTTGGCATAAAGTCAGGGATTATCTATCATTTTAAAACAATTCTCAACACTTTTCGTAATTTTGTGCGCTTAAAGCTAATTTTTTGCATTTTCCCATTTGAATAGTCTACTGTGAATCAAACAATTGAAGAGCTTCTCGCTTTTCTTACCTCCCCTCAAAAGATCATCGTCACGATGCATAGGGATCCAGATGCCGACGCACTGGGCTCTTCCCTAGGCTGGGCGCGCTACCTTTCAGGAAAAGGTCATGAAGTAACAGTGATCAGCCCTACCGACTACAGTGCCAACTTAAAATGGCTCCCTGGAATGGACCAGGTGCTTGTATTCGAAAAACCGGGACAAAATTCTTTAAGCAAAAAAAAGATTAAAGAAGCTACACTAATCTGCTGCTTGGACTTCTCGGCCCTCTCTCGGCTAAAGGACCTGGGCAAGGTGGTAGAGCAAGCCGAGGCCATTAAAATGGTGATCGACCACCACTTAGGACCGGAAGATTTTGCCAAATGGATGATATGGGATACCGTAGCAGCGGCCACGGCTCAGCTGGTTTACGAAACCATTAAGACCATAGAAGTAGGCAAGGACACCACCGAAATCTTCGATTTGGATATGGCTGCCTGTCTATATGCCGGTATCATGACCGACACAGGCTCTTTCCGTCATTCCAACGTTACCCCTCAGGTGCATTTGGCCGTTGCCGACCTCATGCGCACGGGCCTCGACACCAGCCGGGTACATCGGCTGATCTACGACAGTGCTCCCCTCTCACGTTTGCAGTTTTTGGGTTATGTGCTGTCACAGAAACTGGTCGTTTTACCCGAATACCGCACCGCCTATATGGTACTGACCGAAGATGAACTCAACAAGTTCAACTCCAGCACGGGCGAAACCGAGGGGATCGTCAACTATGGCCTTCAAGTAGAGAATGTCGTGATGTCGGCCTTGTTTATCGAACGCAAGGGCGAGGTAAAAATATCTTTCCGCTCGGTGGGCACCTTCTCCGTACGGGATGTAGCCAGCACCTATTTTAATGGAGGTGGGCATAAGAATGCCTCTGGAGGTAAAACCGACGGTCCCGTTACCAATACCGTCGACCAATTTTTGAGCATATTGCCCGAATACCAGGAACAACTTTTAAGTGTAGAATAACCAAGAATTTAATTTCACATTATAAACAATACCATTTTAAACTTAGTCTGATGAATCTTAAAACAGTCGGTTATGCGATGGGCATAACTATCCTTGCAGCCGCTTGCAACAACTACCGCACGCAGGTCACCGATAGCGGTCTGAAATACCAAATCTTCGATCATAACGACGACGCACGTAAAGCCAAATTGGGCGACATTATGTCCTTTCATTTGGTACTAAAAAATGGTGCTGATTCGACGTTAAGAGACACTTATAAAGAAGGATCTCCTATGAAGATGGTATTGCAAGAGCCTCCTTTCAAAGGCAGCTTCGAAGAGGGACTTACCCTGTTGGCCGCCGGCGACAGCGCCCGTTTCTTGGTAAATGCCGATACCCTATTCGCCAAGATGCAACAACCCTTGCCTCCAATGATCGCCAAGGGAAGCGATATCAGCTTTACCGTAAAAATATTGGACGTACAAACTTCTGAAGAGTTCCAAAAAGGACAGACAGAGGCCGCAGCTAAGCAAAAAGAAGTAGATGCCAAAGTGATTGCCGACTATATGGCCAAAAATAACCTGACTGGCAAAGGAACCAAAACCGAATCGGGACTGGTATACATCGTAGAAAAGGCGGGGTCAGGAAAGTCGCCTGCCGCTGGCGACAAGGTACAGGTAAACTATGTAGGCAAGTTCCTAGACGGAAAAGAATTTGACAGCTCTAAAGGAACCCCTTTGGACTTGCAAGTAGGCGCCGGCATGGTGATCCCAGGATGGGAAGAAGGCATTATGTTGATGAAAAAGGGAGAGAAAGGCTTGTTGATCATCCCTTCGGGGCTTGCTTATGGCCCAGAGACTTATGGTCCTATCCCTGGCAACTCTGTATTGCAATTCGAGCTCGAATTGGTAGACTTCAGCAAAGGTGCTAAGCTACCGGCTCCGGCCTCCAAATAAAGATAACCCATACAAAAAAGCGGCTGCTTCTCTGGAAGTAGCCGCTTTTTTGTATGCACATTTTTCGCTAAACTGCATCTAAAACCTATTTTCCACTTACCATGAAACTTTGTTTTGCTACCAATAACCAGCATAAAATCCAGGAAATTTCAGCCTTATTAGGTCCTCACTTTAGCCTATCCTCCCTGGAGGCTATCGGCTGCCATACCGATATACCGGAGCCCTATGCTACCATCGCCGAAAACTCCCTAGGAAAAGCCCGTTATGTATGGGAACAGTTTGGGGTCAACTGCTTTGCCGACGACACCGGGCTCGAAGTATATGCCCTAGAGCGCGCCCCAGGCGTACTTTCGGCACGTTATGCTGGGCCTCAGCGCGACGCCCACGACAACATGGACCTGCTTCTGACCAACTTACAAGGCCATGCCAACCGCTCCGCACGATTCGTTACCATTATTACGCTGGTGATCGACGGCGTGTATCAGCAGTTTGAAGGGAGTGTAGAAGGGGAAATAATAACCGAAAAAAGAGGGAGCCAAGGCTTTGGTTACGACCCTATTTTTAGGGCTGAGGGCCAAACCAAAACCTTTGCAGAAATGACCATGGCCGAAAAAAACAACCTCAGCCATAGGGCGAGAGCCTTTGCCCAGTTGAATGCATACTTGCAGCAAGCCAAGTAAGTCGCGGGGCGGGGACGGTTTGGGGCCATTAAAAAAATTAGTACCGTTAAACATACTACTATGTCCAGTTTCAAACTAGAAGAATACCGGGTAGACGGCAAGGAGCCTTTCGAAATTAAAAAGGCAAAGACCCGTTTTAAGGATATTTACGACTCCAACGAAGAGTACGAAGCGATGCAGGCCGAAGCGGCCCAAGAGCTCGACGAGCTACAATCCATGATGTACGCCCATAATCGCTATGGGCTCCTGCTCGTATTTCAGGCCATGGATGCCGCCGGTAAGGACGGCACCATCAAGCACGTTATTTCGGGCGTAAACCCCGCTGGCGTATTTATACATAGCTTCAAAAGGCCCTCCGATAACGAGCTGGAACACGATTTCCTATGGCGTTCCAATATGGTATTACCCCAACGAGGTACCATCGGCATATTTAACCGTAGCTACTATGAAGAGGTGCTAGTGGTAAAGATAGAAGAGGCCATCGTCAACAACAGCCAGCGCATTCCCAAGGAGCTTACCGAGGACAGGAAACAGCTGTTTAAGCACCGCTACAAGGATATCCGCAATCTAGAGAAATACCTTCATAGGAATGGGATCAGAGTCGTGAAGTTCTTCTTGAACGTATCAAAAAAAGAGCAAGGTGAAAGGCTCATAGAACGTATCAAAGACCCATGCAAAAACTGGAAGTTTGAAGAGCAAGATGTGATGGTGCGCCAAAAATGGGATGAATATATGGAGGCTTATGAGGACTGCATCAATGCGACGGCCTCCGAAAAGGCCCCCTGGTATGTAGTGCCTGCCGACGATAAAAAGAATATGCGACTAACGGTAGCCAAGATCATTACAGAAGAGCTCAAAAGCTTAAAAATGCAATATCCGGAGGTCAACGAGCAGCGCTCAGAGGAACTCCGACGGTTTATCAAGATCATCGAGGACCAAAACAAGGATTAAAACCCGATAATATCCCAAAAAAAGCAGGCGACCGTGAATACACGACCGCCTGCTTTGGGATTCCACTAATACTGGGATGGGATTACTTAATTACAAAGTTGCCTCCCCCTATCTTATATCCTTCGGCGTAAAGTTCTACATTGTACTTACCAGGCTTAAATTTGCCGGTATTGTCGTAGAGCATTTCTACCTTCTGATTGTTGTTCTGATAAGCAATGGACTCTCTGGCGGTAAATTTGGCCTCTTTGCCATTTACTTCAAACTCTCCCGATCCCGTTGCATCGTCGGCTACTACCGCTCCGCTAGGGTCTAACAACCGCATATATATATCCTTAGGCTCTTGTACGGTGAGTGCATTTTCTGGCAGATTAAAGATCAGCTTAATTTTATCGACCTGATTGGCCCTGTAGGCGTCCTTGTCTTTTACCTTTCCGTTCGATTTGACCGTCAATACCTTCATGTTCTGAGCCTTCAGGGCGGCGGCTAGGCTCACTTTCTCGGCCAATACCTTATTTTCGGCTGTAAACGTCACCACCGAATCGGTAAGCTCGGTTTGTCTTTGTACCAATCTTTCTCTTTCACTAGAGAGGCTGGCTACATGAGTCCCCAAGGAGTCGTTGGTAGCTACCAAATGTTCATTTTCGGCTCTTAATTGAGCGATCGTCTCATCCTTCTCAGCCAAGAACTTTTCGTATTCCTTAATTTTGGCCAAATACTTATTCGTATCTACTCGATTGCTACGGCTAAAGGCTTTTTTATCTGCCTCCAGTTGCTCTTTTACCTTGGTCAATTCCGTCAAATCTCCTCCTAATCGCTCTATCTCGGCCATCTTACTGTCGAGAACCGTAGAAATCGAATCCAATTTGGTTTTTGTAGAAGCCAATTCACGTGCCTTCTCTACCACTAAGGTTTCCTGTTGGCTTAACTGTTGTTTTTGGGTGGTAAACAGATACCCAAACATGGCTGTAGCAATCCCGAGAACCACTACCAACCCCCAAGCCAAACTTTGTTTACTCTTTTGTTCTTGCTGCATTTTGTTGAAAATTTAAGTCTACTATGATTTAGTTTAATCGCTAAGTCGGTGTGCCAGGCTATGTAATTGGAACCGACACCTACCATAGTTATAATAATACCGTTCCCAACCCTGTGCCACCAAATAGAACGGCAGCCGGATCGAATACGATTATTTCGACAAAAAGAGAAAAAAGCCTCAATAGAATAAATTTGGAGCTATTCGGATAACCTTACCTCCTGGCTTACCCCTGGGGTACCGCTAGTAGAGAGCTGAAAATGTCCTTTAAAAATTGGGTAATCATTACCCAATTTATGGTATTTAGAAGCAGGTTTTCACCCTAGAACCCTAAGACAAAACTGGTTAGGAACTTATAAAAAAGAGCCATCGAACTCTATTCTTTTATAACAACAGCTACTGTAAATGGTCGCTTATCCATCCAGGCCAGGCGCTGATAACCTTCCACCGAATAGGAGGTGATATGCCCTTCATGAATGTTTATAGAGAAATCTCTGACAGAATCATACAATTTATTCGTAGAACGTATCGCTCCGGTAATTTCAATTGGTTTATGATTCAGCGAGTCGAAGCGGACCTGAAGCCTTTGTACCAGCAGGCTTTCGGAGGGTTTTAGGGAATAGACGAGTGTTAAAGAATCGGGTCTATCGGTCTGGTAACTATTTTTATAGGCTGGTTTGTTGATATCGGCTTTTTCAAACAAGCCTAGTTCCCGAGCCCAGTTCACCTCGGTGGTAGTGAGCGCCTCCACCTGTCCATCGAGGCTATTCTTTTTTTCGATAGTGGGCTTATGGAGGTCTAAATATGCTATTTCATCTTTTAAGAAACCTGCCAAGTCGAAGTATATTTTTTCGGTATTGCTGGCATCCTGCTGTCCCTGGCAGCCATACAATACGATCAAAACCAAGCCCAGTAGGGGCCAGTGACAAGCTTTTAAACGAGTGGATACGAATCCCATGATATACAGATAGGCTATAATAATAAAGAGAGTCGGTAGGAGGTTCTACCGCCTACCGACTCTACAAGCTGATGATTTACAACAAACTAGTACCCGTCATGTCTTGGGGTTTGGCTATGCCCATCAAGTCCAGAATAGTAGGGGCCACATCGGCCAGCTTGCCGTCCTGAATCGGCTGGCGGTACGTTGCATCAACCAATATACAAGGAACAAGGTTCAGAGAATGGGCGGTATTAGGGGTACCGTCGTCGTTAGACATATAGTCGGAATTGCCATGGTCGGCGATAATAATAGCCGAATAGCCATGCTCCAGCCCCGTGGTGACTACCTCTTTGACGCAGCTATCCACCGTTTCACAGGCTTTTACCGCCGCTTCAAACACACCAGTATGTCCTACCATATCGGGGTTTGCGAAGTTCAGACATACAAAATCGACCTCTTCCTTCTTCAGCTCGGGAACGATCGCATCCCTCAGGTCGAAGGCCGACATTTCGGGTTGCAAGTCGTAAGTGGCAACCTTAGGGGAAGGACACATAAGCCTACTTTCGCCTTCGAAAAGCTTTTCACGCCCCCCCGAAAAGAAGAATGTCACGTGGGGGTATTTTTCTGTTTCGGCGATCCGAATTTGTTTTTTCCCTGCCTTTTCCAATACCTCACCAAGGGTATTATTGAGGTTATCCTTATCGAAGATCACCTCTACGCCTTGGTAGGTGTCATCATAATTGGTCATGGTGATATAGCGCAAGTTAAGCTTGTGCATATTCTGTTCGTGGAAGTCCTGCTGGGTAAGTACTTCGGTAATCTCCCGGCCACGGTCGGTACGGAAGTTGAAGCATAGCACCACATCGCCTTCTTCGATCACCGCCACAGGGGAGCCGTCGGGATTGGTAGCGATAATAGGCTTGATAAACTCGTCGGTTACGCCCGCCTCATAGGATGCCTGTATGGCGTCCAGGAGCTCGGCTTTGGGTACCTGTTGTCCTTCGGCAAGCACCATGGCGTCGTAGGCCAGTTTTACCCTTTCCCAGCGTTTGTCGCGGTCCATGGCATAGTAGCGCCCTGTTACGCTGGCGATTTGTCCTGTGGTAGCCTCCATAGACGTTTGCAAGTCTTTCAGGAAGCCGAGGCCACTCTTAGGGTCGCAGTCGCGGCCATCGGTAAAGGCATGTACGAACACATCCTTGAGCTGTGCCTCAGCGGCAAACTTACAGAGTCCCTTCACATGATCGATATGGGAATGTACGCCTCCATCGGAGACTAGGCCAATAAAATGTACCTTTTTATTTTGGTCTTTGGCATAGGCAAAGGCATCCTTTAGGACTTTCTCTTGCCCCAGGGTACCCTCTTCAACGGCCAGGTTGATCTTCACCAGGTCCTGGTACACTACCCTACCGGCACCCAAATTGGTATGTCCCACTTCTGAGTTCCCCATTTGTCCATCGGGTAAGCCAACGGCCAATCCGCTCGCGGCAAGCTTGCTATGGGGATAGGTGGTAAGGATGCTATCATAAAAAGGGGTATTGGCGGCTACTACCGCCGAACGGTTTTCCTCGCCATTTTTGGCAATTCCCCAACCGTCCATGATAATTAAAATGACTTTCTTGCTCACTTTTTCCAAGGTTTTAAATGATGATATCTTAAGTATAATTACCCTATGTACCCGCTCCTAGGCGATCAGGGAGGGGTGTTGGGCCAACAAATGCTCCATAAAGGAAAGGGCACAGCGCGACACGATCCTATAGACCTCCTCAAAGGCCTCCTGCCCACTGTAGTATGGATCGGGCACGTCGGTTAGTTCTGGATGCTTAGGATCGAAAGTCCGAAATAATAGCACCTGAGACTCTGGCAGAACGGCACCGGTACGTTCCCGACAAAATTGCCTAATATTGACCTTATTACTGGCATCCATGGCTATAATATAGTCAAAATCGGAAAAATCGCTGGTTTGGATTTGGCGTGCCTGGTGGTTGAGGGTAATTCCATGTCTTTGTGCAATAAGGCGCATGCGGGTATCGGGGAGGCTTCCCTGATGATAACCTGCCGTGCCGGCCGAATCGCAGCTTACACGTTCTTGAAGACCTTTATCGTGGATGAGGGTACTGAAAACGCCCTCAGCGATGGGAGAGCGACAAATATTACCGAGGCAAACGAATAAGACTCGTATCAAGGCGAAAATTCTTTAAAGTGATTACGGCAGCCTAGCCGGCTCCATCGGAATGCAGCAGGCCTCGCTGCTACTCGCTGGTGGTACTTTCTAGGGGCTGATTATTTTCATCCACTATCACGTACACATCCTCATTGGGCTTACGCATCATAAATTTTTCGCGGGCCCATTTTTCCAACATCTTAGGATTCCCAAACACCTCGTTTCTTTCCCGCTTCACTTGCTTGATTTTTTCCTGTAAAATCGCACGCTCCTTTTCTAGCTCCATCATTTTAACTTTGTTGGAGAGCACCACCGATATGTTATTATTGTCGAGGAAAAATATCCAAGCCAACCAAAACACGAACGTGGCAGGGTAAAAGCTTCTCAGCAAGCGAGGCCAGGTGAAGGTTTTCGGGTTCGAATGGGACATGGTATCATGAAGAAAAACCGGGGCTCAACACCCCGGTTTTAATATATTGGTCTATTAGAACTTCAATCCAGGGAAGTATGCGTTTTCGCCTAGCTCCTCTTCGATGCGCAATAGCTGATTGTACTTGGCCATACGGTCGGAACGGGAAGCCGATCCAGTTTTGATTTGACCCGTGTTCATCGCTACGGCTAAGTCAGCGATGGTAGCATCTTCCGTTTCACCGGAGCGGTGCGACATAATGCTCTTATATTTGTTACGCTTCGCAAGGTTTACAGCATCGTAAGTCTCAGTCAAAGAACCAATCTGATTCACTTTGATCAGGATCGCATTGGCGATAGAAGAGTCGATACCTTGAGTCAGACGGTTTACGTTGGTTACGAACAAATCGTCACCTACCAGCTGGCATTTGCTACCAACGGCTTCGGTAAGGGCCTTCCAGCCATCCCAGTCGTCTTCGTCCATACCGTCTTCAATAGAGATGATGGGGTACTTAGCCACCCACTGAGCCCAGTAGTCCGACATTTCGGCAGAGGTAAGCTTGCGACCATCCGATTTTTTGAAGTGGTACAATCCATCTTCATAGAACTCAGATACCGCCGCATCCATCGCGATAAATATATCTTCACCTGGCTTATAGCCTGCTTTTTCGATCGCTTGCAATACCACTTCGATAGCCTCTTCGTTGGACTTGATGTTAGGGGCAAATCCACCTTCATCTCCTACGTTGGTAGAGTATCCTTTGCTTTTCAATACGGTCTTCAAGGTATGGAATACCTCAACCCCCATGCGCAATGACTCCGAGAAGGTGTCGGCCTTGGCAGGCATAATCATAAACTCTTGGAAATCGATGGAGTTATCGGCATGGCTACCTCCGTTAAGGATGTTCATCATCGGAACGGGCAGGGTGTTGGCGTTGGTACCTCCTACGTAGCGGTACAAGGGTAGGCCTGCTTCTTGTGCAGCCGCTTTGGCAGCCGCCAAAGAAACCCCAAGGATGGCGTTAGCACCCAATTTGCTCTTGTTAGGAGTTCCGTCCAATTCCAACATGATCTTGTCGATCAGGTTTTGCTCGAATACAGAGTGGCCTATTAGTTCAGGATAGATGATTTCGTTTACATTTTCTACCGCCTTTAAAACCCCTTTACCCACATATACTTGCTTGTCGTCGTCCCGTAGTTCTACGGCTTCGTGTTTACCGGTAGAAGCTCCAGAAGGAACGGCAGCACGTCCTAGATAACCATTTTCGGTACGTATATCTACTTCTACTGTTGGGTTGCCTCTTGAATCAAGAATTTGTCTTGCATGTACTGACTGAATCGTACTCATTTGCAGCTTGGGTTTTGATTGTAAATGGATAAAATATGGGTAAAAATAACACAAAAAAATCGTTAGGATTACAGCTTGCGTTATTTTAGCGTAAATTTACAAAACTATCTAATTAATCTATAGCTATGAAAGCAGCCAGAGCACTTTTAATATTACTATGTCTCGCCACCATTTCGTGCCAATCTCAAAATCAATCCCAGGACCAACTTAACGCCAAGGAATTCGAGGAGAAATTGGCTAGCACCCCCGACGCTCAATTGTTGGACGTACGTACCCCGGCCGAATACCAGGATGGGCACTTGCACCAGGCCCTGAACGTTGATTATAAAAACGAGGCCTTTACCGACCAAATCAAGGCTCTAGACAAGGACAAGCCCGTATTTGTGTATTGCCTAGCTGGGTCGCGTAGTGCAGGCGCCGCCAAGATATTGTCAGAAAACGGGTTTAAGAAAATTTACGACCTCAAGGGAGGGTATCTGAAATGGACCTCCGCAGGAAATCCAATCGATGAACCGGCCCAGGCAGGAGCTAAGCCAAAAGGAATGTCGGCCGACGACTTTCAGCAAATGGTACAGGCGGAGCCGGTCGTGATGATCGACTTTAACGCCCCCTGGTGTGCGCCCTGCGTTAAAATGCTTCCCATCATCCACCAGTTAGAAAAAGAATATGCTGGCAAAGCGAAGGTAGTAGCCATCAATTACGACGAAAACAAATCCCTGGCTAAAGATTTAGGCATCGATGAAATACCAGCCTTTTTGATGTATAAAAATGGGAAGTTGGTAGAACGCAAAAATGGGCTGATCGAAGAAAAAGAATTCCGGACTTGGTTGGACGCCCAGTTATAATACGCAATTCCTATCAAAAAAAGCGTACGGCCAGGTTGTTCCTCGCCGTACGCTTTTTTTGTGGAATACTTCATAGATTGGATTATGCATCCCATTCCTGGTTTTCAGTTCCGAGTATAGAGCAAATCGAAGTACTTCATATTCCAAAATGGGATAAAAGACTTCCATAGATCTTTGCTTTCGATGACTCCAAGTTTAACAAGCCGCTTGGCTGAAATATAGGGGTGATACAAGAAGGCATAAATTACCAGGCCCAAAGTAAAGATGGTTGAATTTATTAAGCCCATGCGTACCATTAAAACCAATGTCATCATTGGCCAAGCAATCATCATTAAAAACACCAACAAATAGTTCCTTTTCATATTATATGTGGTTTATATTTTTTAACAGTTCTTCGCGGCACAAACCGCCGCAAAAGCCACCATCGTCTGTGGGAAAAATGCTGTTTCAACTGATACAGCAACGGACCACCACCCATGGTTAGAATAAACATCAGAAATACAATTCATTGTTTCCTGACCGCATCCACTAATCCTAGCTTTTGAATCCTTGGCAATTATACTAGAAAATTTACCTGCAACTTTATCGTTTGAAAAAATAAAGTTACTTTCATCACCACTAGCAAGAGATAGCAGACTAAGTTGGCGCCTATCAATTACCTCCACCAACGAAGCATTGAACAAATCTCCGGAATCATCCACAAATATTGTAAGTATTAATTGAAGATTCATATCTGACAAATCATTTTTGCAACGGAATGAAAATGCTTTATTTGCTGACCATTCAGTTGATGAAATATCTAACTGGTCAAAATCAAAATCATTGACTCCCAGTCTAATGCCATATCTTTCAAGGCTAATGGCCTCTAATAATTCTTCATGCAAAGAAAAGATATTGTACAATTTTTCTCTATTAGAAATTTTGTCTGCTTTAACAACCTTAAAACCATCCCCTTCTACAACTAGAGTGGTAGATAGCAATTCATTATTTGGCTCAACAGATGGACTTTCCTTTTCAAGATAACACAAATACGCTTAAAATAAGTAATCACTTTTTCATACTTTTACAAAAGTTTTGATTGTGAGAATAATTATAACTAACAAATGCCCCGCCTTCGGTCTAGTAAACTATGGTGGGGTTTTGTTTTACAAATCTATAATAAATTCACCTATCCCCTTCTGACATATGTCAGAAAGTGAATCCACATAAGTCAGAAAATCACTTCCTCTGATTACGTATTCTGCTTAAGGTACTCGGGGTAATATTGAGGTAGGAGGCTTGAATATTAACGGATATTCTGCCGGTAATTCCTGGATACTGTTTTTCAAAAAATGCCAACCGATCGGCCGCCGAACGTAATCCGCACATCCTTACACGCATGTCCATTAGTTCAAAAGTGCTTTCATGGGTAAGGTGCCCCATTTCAGGATATAATTCTGATAAGGCTTTATAGTTCTGATAGGATAGTTGGTAGAGGGTAGAGGGTTCCAATGTTTCGATATAGTAATGGCCCGGCTTCTGATACAAAAAGCTACTAATATCGGTCAAAAAACCAAAAGCAGGAATAATCCAGGTGGTAATTTCGGCAGGCTGGGCGTTCTGTTCTAACACTTTGATCAAAGTCAAATCCTGCTCTAAATAATAAGCTCGAAGTATTCCCACATCAACAAACCAAAGATTACTGGCGATATCCCCTGCGGATAACAATAGTTTCCCGGCTGGGACATTTACCTTTGTAAAAAACGGAATAGCCGCTTCAAAATTCTCTGGAGCTATACCAGCAAATTCAGCAAGACCATTTATAAATTTCTCCATTAAAAAGACTTTGGGTATACCAATATAAAAAAATCGACCTCAATAGTTAATTTAAAGCTACTTAAATTAACTGCATATTTTATTAAAATATGTTCTATTGTCTTGAACTAATGACTTCATGCTTCAAAAACCGGTAAACAAAATCAAAAATCACAAGCTCAGAAATCACCCCTGAGTCCCATAACCCTTATCCATACGATTCCCTATCAGCATAGTAAACACGAACCCAACGGTGAAGGCAAGGGCGGGCACTATATTATAATTTCCGATATCATTGAATAGCGTTTCAGAATATCCAAACATCACTAGGCCAATGAGGTAGGACAAAAAAAGATCCCGCATTGAAAACTTCCTCTTGCTAAACAGCCGAATGAATACCACTACAAATGCCATCAAGAAATAATGAACGAATTCAAAGTACTGCCTGTAAGCTGGATAATCGTTCTCTATAAAGCTGATGACAAACAAGGCAATAGCGCCCAAAATGCCCCATACTAAAAATATTCTTCTGGACTGGTTTATTGGAAAAGTAATTTTTATACATTAAAATCATCGACTGCCACCTATATCAGTAGCCTACATCAGCCATGCAATCAGGGCCTGCATTTTGTAAATATATAAACTAATTTGAATAATTAGAATTAATATTTTAAAGACTAAAAATTAACATACAACTCAACCTATACGAGTAAATACAACCAATTTAATAAGCAATTATTATTACAGGTACGTAAATCGGCTTTAGGTTTTAGGACTAAGGCCATAAAACAGGCTACAACCCCAGGGGAAATAGACACTAATCGATAACCCAGGGCGAATGGCCGATCGCCGAAACTAAGTGCTGTAGGTGCGTTTATCAATAACATCCTGCATGCCTACCAACTCCATAGCGACGTAGGTGCGGCATAGCATGATGACGAACATCGAAGAACATATCAAAAAAAATCCCTGCCGAACTCGGCAGGGATAGGAAAGTATTAAGCGTTAAGAAGCGCGGTAAACTGATCGAACAGATAGCGGGAGTCGTGTGGCCCGGGCGATGCCTCGGGGTGATACTGCACCGAAAAGGCCGGGTGGTCTGTACGGCGTATCCCTTCTATAGTCTTATCATTCAGGTTCACATGGGTGATCTCCACGTTGGGGTGGTTACTGATCTCCTCAGGATTGACTGCAAAGCCGTGGTTTTGGCTACTTATCTCACATAAGCCTGTTAGTAGGTTCTTAACGGGGTGGTTAAGGCCACGGTGTCCATGGTGCATTTTATAGGTGCTAATACCGCTGGAAAGCGCCAATAACTGGTGCCCTAGGCATATGCCAAACACGGGCTTATTGCTAGCCACCATTTTGGTAACATTTTCTACGGCATAGCCCATCGATGCCGGATCGCCCGGTCCGTTAGAGATAAAGAAACCGTCGGGGTTCCATTGCATCACCTCTTCATAAGGAGTACGAGCGGGGAACACTTTGCAATAACAGCCCCTCTGGGTGAGGTTATCTAAGATGCTCTTTTTGATCCCGTAGTCCATCACGGCCACGCGCCATTTGCTATGGCCTTCGTTGCCCATAAAATAAGGCTCAGAGGTGGTTACTTCCGACGAAAGCTCCAGACCATCCATAGAAGGTACTTTTTTGAGTTCTTCCATCAGGGCCACTTCGTCGAGTATTTCGGAAGAAATAATGGCATTCATCACCCCCTTTTCGCGTACATGGCGTACGATATGGCGGGTATCGACATTGCTTATTCCTACGATCTTAGCCCTTTCAAAATACTCTTGAAGGGAGAAGTCGGCGGTATGGCGCGAATACACCTGAGAGAAGGTGTTACATACCATTCCTTTGATTTTTACAGACCCAGACTCTTCCTCATCTTCCAGCTGCACGCCATAGTTGCCTATATGCGAATTGGTATTGACGATGATCTGGCCATAGTACGACGGATCGGTATAGATCTCCTGGTAGCCAGTCATGCCGGTATTGAAGCAAAGCTCACCACCGGTGGTGCCGTCAATGCCCAGGGCTAACCCTCTGTAAGCGGTTCCATCTTCCAACAAAAGCAATGCCTCTTTCTTGTGACCCATATTTGATTCTATATTTATACTATTGGTTAATTTGTGCCGATATCATAACCATCTATCGGCTGTTTCGGTTTGATTCCCTATGCAAAATTAAAAAATTAGCCATAAAAAGGGGTTAAACGACAACGCCTAACCCCTTTTTACTAAACAAATTTCATATTGCAATATGCTTATTCACTTGCAGTATCGGTTTCACGTCCACCATCAAGTTCATCTTGCAATTTTTTCAACTCGTCCCATTTGCCATCGGCAGCCAGTTGAGCCTGAGCAGGCCAAGTAGCAGGGCTATGTGCGTTGTATTGAGGGCCGGCTTTTTCCAACAACTCCTGAATCGCTTCTGGAGTCGATGCTGCTAGTTGAGCGAAAGTGGCGATACCACCTTCCGTCAAGATATCAGCGATCTTAGGACCTACCCCTTCTATTTTCTTCAAGTCATCGCCTTCGGCTACGACCTCGGCAGCTGGAGCAGCGGCTTTCTTACCACCACGACGGCTACGACGTGTTTTGGCAGGTTTGTCGGCATTAGCCAGAAGAAGAGCATCGTTAAAGTCAACCAATTCGATCATAGCCACCTCTGCAGCATCACCCAATCGGTTACCCAATTTGATAATACGCGTGTAGCCACCAGGACGGTTGGCAATTTTATCAGAAACGTTACCGAAAAGTTCTTTTACCGACTCCTTATCGTTCAGGTAAGAGAATACAACCCTTCTATTGTGGGTGGTATCTTCTTTGGCCTTCGTAAGAAGAGGCTCAACATAACCTCTCAATTCTTTGGCCTTAGCCAAAGTAGTTTCAATTCTTTTGTGGATAATCAAAGAAGAAGCCATGTTCGATAACATCGCCTTGCGGTGAGATGCCGTTCTTCCTAAGTGATTATCTTTCTTACCGTGTCTCATTTTGTTTATTGTTTAGTTGCTTCGAGCAGCGTACCTACGCGCTTCAGAATACATACTGATTATGGAATTACTTTTTTACTCTTCGTCTAACCGATATTTGGCGACGTCCATTCCAAATGTGAGTTGTTTGTCAGCAACGAGCTGCTCCAACTCAGTAAGCGACTTTTTACCAAAATTACGGAACTTCATCATGTCCGAAATTTCAAGCCGTACCAAATCCCCAAGGGACTTAACATCCGCCGATTTAAGACAGTTGTAAGCACGAACAGAAAGATCCAACTCCGACAAGGAAGTTTTCAACAGTTTCCGCATGCGCAACATCTCTTCATCTACTTGATTATCTTCTTCCGCTTTTTGCTTTTCGAAGGTCATTGTCTGATCCGAGAAGAGCATAAAGTGTTGGATCAATATATTGGCGGCTCCTTTAAGGGCATCCTCCGGATGGATAGAACCATCGGTTTGGATGTCGATCAGCAAGCGCTCATAATCGGTCCTTTGTTCTACACGTGTATTTTCAACACTGTATTTTACATTTTTGATCGGAGTATAGATCGAATCTACTGCTATGAAACCAAAGGGAAGTTCGTTCGCTCTAGGTTCATCGGCAGGTATATAACCTCTACCTTTGTCCAACAAAAGTTCCATTTCGAACTCTTTGTTGTCGTCGATATGGCAAATTACAAGATCAGGATTCAAAACTTCGTATGTGTTGGTAAACTTACCAATATCGCCAGCCGTAATGACAGAGACATTCTTAAGGTTCACCACGATACGGCTTTCGTTCAAATCTGAAACTTTTTTAAAACGAACCTGTTTCAGGTTCAGGATGATTTCCGTAACATCCTCTACAATACCTTCAATTGAAGAAAACTCATGAAGCACACCAGGGAACTTCACACTCGTTATGGCGTAGCCCTCTAAAGATGAAAGTAGTATTCTACGCAACGCATTTCCTATCGTTACGCCGTATCCTTTCTCTAAAGGCTTAAACTCAAACAACCCATGAAAGTCGTCTGCTTTTTCCATGACGACCTTATCAGGCATTTGGAAAGCTAATATTGACATAGTCTTTGCTCCTTTTATAGTAGTAAATGATAGTTGATCACGCTACCGTTACCTTTGCGATCGCAAAATAACCGTTACCGGCCAATAGCACGTTACCGAAGAGTAACGTGCTATTGTAATGAAGATTGTTATTTAGAGTACAATTCAACGATCAATTGTTCGTTGATGTTCTCTGGTATTTGGTCACGCTCAGGGAACGTAACAAATTTACCGCTCAATTGCGAACCATCCCATTCCAACCAGTTGAATCCTCTTGCGCTATGTCCAGAAAGGCTATCTGAAACGGCTTCCAAAGATTTCGACTTTTCACGAACGGTCACCACTTGACCAGGACGTAAGGAATAAGAAGGGATATTAACGATCTCTCCGTCTACCAAGATATGCTTGTGAGATACCAACTGGCGTGCAGCACGACGGGTTGGAGCGATACCCAAGCGGTATACGGTGTTATCCAAGCGAGCTTCGCAATATTTCAAAAGGTTTTCACCTGTAATACCGTCTTTAACTGAAGCTTTTTCGAATAGGTTACGGAATTGTCTTTCAAGAATACCGTAAATAAATTTCACTTTTTGCTTTTCCATCAACTGTAAAGCATACTCCGACTTCTTAGGTCTGCGGCCTTTCCCATGAACGCCTGGAGGATAATTTTTCTTTGCAAGCGCCTTGCTGGGACCCATGATGGGTTCTCCGTAACGTCTTGCAATCTTCGATTTGGGACCTGTGTAACGTGCCATTAAAAAACTTGTGTTAACTTAATTAAAAAAAACCATTCTGTAACCCCAGTGTCCAAATTACGAATGGATACCGCCCGAGAGCGATATAATTTATACTCTCCGACGTTTTGGAGGACGACAACCGTTGTGCGGAAGTGGAGTAATATCACGAATGATGGTAACCTCGATACCAGAATTCTGGATGGTACGGATAGCCGACTCACGGCCCGATCCTGGTCCTTTTACGAACACTTCAGCCTTGCGCATACCCAAGTCGAAAGCGACTTGTGCTGCACTAGATGCCGCTGTTTGAGCAGCATACGGCGTGTTCTTTTTAGAACCGCGGAAACCCATTTTACCAGCAGAACCCCAGGAAATCACCTGACCGTTCAAATTGGTGATAGAAATGATGATATTGTTAAAAGAGGCCTTGATGTGAACTTGTCCCACCGGCTCTACTACAACAACTCTTTTCTTCGCTTTGTCTTTTCTTTTATTTTGTGCCATTGCTTATGTAATAAGTGTGCCTTTAACGACACCGCTCATTTGTTATTTAGTAGCCTTTTTCTTGTTCGCGATTGTTTTGCGTTTACCCTTACGAGTACGAGAGTTATTCTTGGTACGCTGACCACGCAATGGCAATCCCTTACGATGACGAAGACCACGATAGCATGCAATGTCCATTAGGCGCTTAATACTAAGCTGTACCTCCGACTTAAGCGCACCTTCTACCTTAAATTCACCTGCGATTACCGAGCGGACGGCTCCAGACTCATCGTCTGACCAATCAATCACTTTCTTATTAACGTCAACGCCAGCTTTGTCCAGGATTTTCTTGGCCGAACTACGGCCAATTCCATAAATATAAGTTAGCGAGATCTCACCCCTTTTGCGGTCGGGAATATCAACTCCAGAAATACGTGCCATAATTATTAACCTTGTCTTTGTTTATACCGAGGATTCTTTTTGTTTATCACATAAATCTTTCCCTTTCGGCGAATTACCTTGCAGTCTACACTGCGTTTTTTAACTGATGCTTTAACTTTCATCTTTATTGACCTTATGTGTTGTTCACTAGACTAAGCCCTATTTGTACCGATACACAATTCTTGCTTTCGATAGGTCATAAGGCGACATTTCCAATTTAACTCTATCCCCTGGTAAGATTTTGATGTAGTGCATCCTCATTTTACCAGATATATGTGCAATGACTTCGTGCTTGTTTTCTAATTCCACCCGAAACATTGCGTTCGACAGAGCTTCAATGATTACTCCGTCTTGTTCGATTGATGCTTGTTTTGCCATTCGTTAATTTATTGGTTCACAACAACCGCTAGGCTGGTGTTGGCCGTTACTTGTTCTATGTAGTCAAATGTTGTGAGTATCTCCGCTTGGCCCTTCCGTACTACTACTGTATGTTCAAAATGAGCCGAGCATTTGCGATCTGCCGTGCGGATGGTCCAACCATCCCTTTCTTGTACTACTCCTTTGGTACCAAGATTAATCATCGGCTCTATGGCCAAGACCATCCCTTCCTTCAGTTTGATACCCTTGCCCCGTTTACCATAATTAGGTACTTCGGGACTTTCGTGTAAGCTTCTACCAATTCCGTGGCCTACCAGCTCTCTCACTACACTGTAACCTCTTTGTTCAACGAAATTTTGAATAGCAAAACCTACATCTCCCATGCGCATGCCGTCGGCTACTATAGCTATTCCCTCATAAAGGGACTTTTTGGTGGCTACCAACAGTTCTCTCACTTCTTGGCTTACTTCCCCTACTGGGTAAGTATATGCGCTGTCGCTATGAAAACCGTTCAACAAAACACCGCAATCGACTGAGAGTATATCTCCATCTCTTAACTCGTAGTTGCTAGGAAAACCATGTACGACCACTTCGTTTAGAGAGATGCAAAGAGAGGCGGGGAAACCATTGAAACCTTTAAAGGAAGGTACTCCACCGTTATCCCTAATGTAAGCTTCTGCGATTTCGTCTAGTTTTTTGGTGGTAACCCCCGGTTTTACCCATTTGGCTACTTCGGCATGTGCCTTACCCAATACTTGTGCGCTTTGCTTAATCAGGTCTATCTCCTGCTCTGTCTTGAGATAAATCATTATTATATTGCTAGACTTTCCGTTCTTCCTTTCACTCGACCCGACTTCATCAGGCCTTCATACCGCCGCATTAACAGATGGCTCTCGATTTGCTGCAGGGTATCCAACACCACCCCTACCATAATGAGCAGGGAAGTTCCACCAAAGAACTGGGAGAAGTCGCTAGACACGCCTAATAAGCTGGCAAAGGCCGGTAAAATCGCTACTAAAGCCAGCATGATAGATCCTGGGAAGGTAATCCGATCCAAGATGGAACTGATGTATTCCGAAGTCTGCTGGCCAGGCTTGATACCGGGTATAAACCCACCTCCACGTTTCATATCATCGGCAATTTGTTGTGGATTGACCGAGATAGCGGTATAGAAGAAAGTAAACACGATAATCAATACCGCAAATAGCAAGTTGTACTGCCAAGTGGTATAGTTGGCGAAGATGGTCGCTACGTTACTCGCAAAGTCGCTTTTATCGGCGAAGTACGATGCCCCCAATGAAGGGATAAACATCAAGGCTTGTGCGAATATAATAGGCATTACACCGGCAGCATTCAGCTTTAGAGGCAAATACTGGCGCTGACCACCCATCACCCGGTTGCCCACCACCTGTTTGGCATATTGTATGGGAATACGACGAACCGCCTGGGTGAGCATCACAGCCCCCATAATGACAAAGTACAAGGCTACCATTTCCAATACGGTAAGCAGGATTTGACCGCTACCTCTTGAAACAACCTCCTTGTAAATCGCACCAGGAAAACGTGAAACGATTCCGATCATAATCAACATGGAAATACCATTTCCTATTCCTTTGTCGGTAATACGCTCCCCTAGCCACATACAAAACATGGTACCGGCCGTAAGAACGAACACCGAAGAAATCGAGAACAAGCTCCTAGAAACCAATAAGGCTTCGTCGGGAACAGTAGTATTCAAATAGGCTGTACCTTGTACCAGGGTCACGATAATGGTGAGTATTCTGGTAATTTGGTTCAGTTTCTTCCTACCCGACTCCCCTTCTTTTTGCATCTTCTGGAAATATGGCAGGGCCATAGTTAACAGCTGAATGGCAATAGAAGCCGAAATGTAAGGCATGATACCCAACGCAAAAATGGAAGCCTTACTAAAGGCTCCACCAAGAAAAGTATCTAACAAGCCCAACAAACCTTGGGTGGACACGTTCAATTGATCGGGCTCAACACCAGGTAATGCAACGTAAGACCCTAATCTGAAGATTGTTATAAACAATAGAGTGTTGAGAATACGAGTTCTCAACTCCTCTATTGAAAATATATGTTGTATTGTTTCAAAAAATCTTTTCATGTTCTGGGGCTTACATTTGCCTTTCGAAAGCCAACCGAAGTTGGCTTACTCGAATATGTTATAGTTTAACCGCTTTACCACCCGCTTTCTCTATTGCTTCAACGGCAGTAGCTGAAAAGCCGTGTGCCTGAACTTCTACAGAAAGGGAAATTTCACCACGACCAAGGATCTTAACCAGATCTTTTTTGGCCGCTAATCCGTTTTCACGGATCAAATCTACGGTAATAACCGAAGCGTTAAGCTTATCGGCTAGGGCCTGGATAGCATCCAAGTTCAAGCCTTTGTACTCCACCCGGTTGATGTTGTTAAAACCAAATTTTGGTAGACGTCTCTGAAGCGGCATTTGCCCTCCTTCGAAGCCCAACTTCCGGCTATAACCCGAGCGAGATTGAGCTCCTTTATGACCGCGAGCAGCAGTTCCGCCTTTTCCGGATCCCTGACCACGACCTACACGTTTTCCGACTTTTACAGATCCCGCAGCAGGTTTTAATGAACTAAGATTCATATTATTAGTTTCTATTAAATTGCTTCCACTTTAACCAAATGGCTCACCTTGCGGATCATGCCCGCAATGGATTCGCTATTTTCCTTTTCAACCGAACGGTTTAGCTTACCAAGGCCTAGGGCCTTTACGGTAAGTTTTTGTCTTTCGGGGCGATCGATCGCACTTTTAACTAAGGTAATACGTACTTTTGACATAGTTACTTTCAGATATTGGTTGTCCGTAACGGATTAACCATTAAACACTTTATCCAGTTTAACACCACGCTGAAAAGCAACTTGATGCGGAGCTCTCATTTTTAAGAGGGCATCAATGGTAGCCTTTATTACATTGTGGGGGTTAGAAGAACCTTTTGACTTAGCCAATACGTCCTTAATCCCTGCACTCTCCAACACGGCCCGCATAGGGCCACCCGCTAGTACTCCAGTACCAGGAGCCGCTGGCTTGATCAATACAAAACCACCGCTGTACTTACCTTCCATCGCATGAGGAACGGTATTCTTAAGCATTGGAATTTGGATAAGATTCTTTTTAGCATCGTCGATACCCTTTGCAATGGCATCTGTAACCTCATTGGCCTTTCCTAAGCCATAGCCCACTACGCCGTGGCCATCACCCACTACCACAATGGCAGAAAAGCTAAAACGACGACCACCTTTTACCACTTTTGCAACCCGATTGATCGCTACTACGCGTTCTTTCAGTTCTGATTCGTTAACCTTTGAAGGTTTTGTATTTGTAGACATAGAATTGGTTATTCTTAGAATTTCAGGCCACCCTCACGAGCTCCTTCGGCCAATGCTTTTACTTTACCATGATACAAATATCCGTTACGGTCAAAAACCACCGCAGAGATACCTGCTTCTTGCGCCTTCTGGGCGATCTTCTTTCCCACCTCAAGGGCCACACCAAGATTGGTGTTGGCTCTTTTTTCTCCGAGGTCATGAGAAGATGCACTTACAAGGGTTACCCCTTTTACATCGTCTATAATTTGTGCGTAGATCGCGGTATTAGAACGAAACACCGATAATCTAGGACGTTCTACGCTCCCCTTCACCCGCTTGCGGATATGAAGTTTGAGGCGTTGTCTTCTATCTAATTTTGTCGTAGCCATTTTTTGCTTTTTCTTAACTCTGTTATTAACTAAACTCCGTGGCTACGCACTATTTCTTAGCGGCGGACTTACCAGCCTTCCTACGAACCACTTCTCCAACAAAGCGAATACCTTTTCCTTTGTAGGGTTCCACTTTACGTAGAGACTTAATCTTAGCAGCTACAGAACCGATCAATTCTTTATCGATTCCTTCAAGAATAACCTTAGGGTTTTGGCCCTTTTCCATGGTGGTAGAAACCTTAATTTCTGCCGGTATCGCCATGAAAATATTGTGAGAGTAACCCAATTGCAATTCCAGCACATTATTGGCTGAAGTAGCTTTGTAACCTACCCCTACGAGTTCCAATTCCTTTTTATATCCCTGTTCTACTCCGATCACCATGTTGTTGATCAAAGAACGATACAGACCGTGCAATGCTTTATGACGTTTTTGCTCGGTAGGGCGCTTTACTGAAAGCTCAGTACCCGCTACTTCCACAATCATGTCCGAATCCACCGCTTGCGTCAGCGTGCCCTTTGGGCCTTTTACCGATACTACATTGTCAGCTGCAACACTTGCAGATACACCAGCCGGTAAAACTATTACTTTATTTCCTATGCGTGACATTTCCTGGAATACTTTAAAATATTAATACACGAAACATAACACTTCACCACCTACATTCAAGGTCTTAGCTTCTTTGTCGGTCATCACCCCTTTAGAGGTGGAGATGATCGCCGTACCAAGGCCTCCCAATACTCGTGGGAGCGTAGATGAACCCGCATACTTCCGAAGTCCTGGCTTACTAACGCGCTGCAACTTTACGATAGCAGATTGTTTGGTAACAGGGTTATACTTCAAGGCTATTTTAATTGTACCCTGAGGACCGGTTTCATCAAATTTATAACTCTGAATGTACCCTTTATCGAAGAGTACCTTCGTCATTTCTTTCTTTATGTTGGACGCAGGTATCTCTACAACCCGATGCTTCGCCTTAATGGCGTTTCTGAGTCTGGTTAGATAATCTGCTATGGGATCCGTTAACATCTTTATTCTTAGTTTAAACCCTCCCCCTGAAAAGGGAGTGCAAAGTTAAGTAATTGAAATCAGAATTGAAAATATTCTTACCAACTAGATTTTGTCACTCCAGGGATCTTGCCATCAGAAGCCATTTCCCTAAACAAAACCCGTGATATTCCGAATTTTCTCATGTATCCCCGTGGTCTACCCGTAATTTTACAACGGTTGTGCAGCCTAACGGGAGATGAATTACGAGGCAGTTTATCCAAACCTACCCAGTCACCAGCTTCTTTCAATTGCTTACGCTTTTCAGCATACCTTGCAACGAGTGCTTGTTTCTTTCTATCCCGTGCTTTTACTGATTCTTTTGCCATTTCGGTATATATCTTATATCTTAAGAATTATCCTTGTTTATTCGCATTAATGAAAGGCATCCCTAGGGCCTTCAACAGTTCGTATCCTTCTTCATCCGAATTGGTAGAAGTTACGAAAGTGATATCCATCCCAGTGATTTTATTCACCTTTTCAATACTGATTTCAGGGAATATAATTTGTTCTTTTACGCCAAATGTATAGTTTCCACGTCCATCAAATCCTTTATCGCTAATTCCCTTAAAGTCACGTACACGAGGCATCGCAATCGAAGTAAGACGATCAAGAAATTCATACATCACATCACCACGAAGGGTTACCTTCGCTCCGATGGGCATGTTTTCTCTTAGCTTAAAGTTAGAAACCGCTTTTTTGGAGATTGTAGCCACTGCTTTCTGACCGGTGATAAGGCCCAATTCTTCTACACCTGTATCGACCAGCTTCTTGTCAGCTACGGCAGCTCCGATACCCTTATTGATCACAATTTTCTGAAGACGTGGCACTTGCATGATCGACTTAAACTGAAACTTATCTTTCAGTTGGTCCACGATCTCTTCCACATACTTTTCTTTTAATCTTGGCTTTGCCATTTTTACTGTAATAGTTAATTGTAGATTACCGACCCACAAATAATAAATGATTAAAAAAATTCGGGGAATTAGATGAAATTCCCTGATTTTTTGGCGAAACGCTGCAGCTTCCCTTTATCGTTCGCTTTGCGTCCAATTCTAGTGGCTTCTCCCGTTTTGGGATCTACCACTTTCAGATTACTGATGTGAATAGTACCCTCCATTTTCTCAATACTTCCCTGGGGATTTTGAGCATTTGGTTTCACGTGTTTGGTGATCATATTTACACCTTCCACGGTCGCACGGGACTTGTCAATCAATACCTTTTTCACTACGCCGGTTTCACCCTTCGCATTGCCTGAGATCACCTTTACGGTATCTCCAGTACGGATATGTAGTTTCGCCGGTGCTTTTTTATTTTTACTTTCCATTTGAGATCTTCTCTTATAACGGTTTAAAGAAATACTTCAATTATTGATTTCTTACAACACCTCTGGTGCTAGAGACACAATCTTCATGAATTGACGCTCGCGCAATTCACGGGCTACTGGCCCAAAGATCCGGGAGCCTCTAGGCTCGTCGTTGTTGTTCAATAAAACAGCAGCATTATCCTCAAAACGAATATACGTTCCATCTTTGCGGCGTACTTCTTTTTTAGTACGTACCACAACGGCTTTTGATACCGTTCCTTTTTTCATATTGCTCGAAGACAGAGCCGATTTTACTGTAACGACAATTTTGTCGCCTACTGAAGCATAGCGTTTGCCAGTTCCGCCAAGTACCCGTATCACGAGTACTTCTTTGGCTCCACTGTTATCTGCTACCGACAGTCTTGATTCTTGCTGTACCATGATTACTTAGCTCTTTCAAGGATTTCTACTAATCTCCAACGCTTGTTCTTACTAAGCGGACGTGTTTCCATTACCGAAATCGTATCACCGATTCCCACCTGGTTGGTTTCGTCATGAACCATCAATTTGGATGTCTTGGTCATGAACTTACCGTATTTGGCGTGCTTAACTTTACGCTCTACAGTGATCACACAAGACTTGTCCATCTTGTTGCTCACTACTTTTCCAACTCTTTCTTTACGTAACTTTCTTTCTGATGCCTCCATAATAGTCTAAACTGATTTACTGTTGGTTACTTTTAGCCGACAGTTCGGTTAAGAGTTTTGCAATTTCCTTACGTGAGGCGCGAATACGCATAGGGTTCTCGATGGGAGAAATAGCATGAGCAAATTTCAATCGCAATAAGCGCTCTCTTTCCTGTGCAACCTGCTCTACGAGCTGATCCTTTGACAGTTCTTTTATTTCTTTACTAGTCATTGCTGTTAATAATTAGCGGTTTAAAATCGTTCGGAGTTAGTCTATTCTTGGTAATCCCGACGCACCACAAACTTTGTCTTTATTGGCAACTTTTGAGCAGCCAAACGCAATGCTTCATTAGCGGTATCTAGGGTAACCCCACCGGCTTCAAAAAGGATGGTTCCAGGCTTCACAGGAGCTACCCAATATTCTGGAGCACCCTTACCCTTACCCATACGTACCTCTGCGGGCTTTTTGGTGATAGGCTTATCAGGGAAAATTCTGATCCATACCTGGCCTTCACGCTTCATAGCACGTGTAACGGAGATACGAGCTGCTTCAATCTGGCGAGCGGTGATCCATCCTGGCTCCAAGGCCTTGATGGCGAATGCACCAAACGATATTTGATGCCCCCGAGTTGCCAGACCGTTATGTGAACCCTTCAGCTTTTGTTGCTTGCGAAATTTTGTTCTTTTCGGCTGTAACATGATTCTAATCTATTTGAACCGATCTCTTAAACCGGGAAATGTCTGATTACTTCTTCTTATTTTTTGCTCTTTTGCGACGATCTGCATCGCCACCACCTTCACCTCGGTCGTTGCCGCGTCCGCCTCTTCTGTCGCCTCTTCCGCCACGGTCACCGCTTGCACGATCCGCTCTGTCAGAAGCCGCAGTAGCTGCACTTGGAGTAAGATCCCGCTTGCCATACAGCTCGCCTTTGAAGATCCATACTTTGATACCGATTTTACCGTAGATCGTCTGAGCTTCAGAGATCGCATAGTCGATATCGGCTCTCAAAGTATGCAATGGAATCCGTCCTTCCTTGTACTCCTCGGTACGGGCCATTTCGGCACCTCCCAATCGGCCACCCAGGCGGATTTTGATTCCTTGTGTTCCTACTCGCATGGCCGAAGCGATAGATTGCTTCATGGCGCGACGGTAAGAGATACGTGCTTGCAACTGCTGAGCGATGGCTTCACCTACCAGCTTCGCATCGATTTCAGGACGTTTGATCTCATAGATGTTAATCTGTACATCTTTGCCTGTAATCTTTTTGAGCTCTTCCTTAATTTTATCGACTTCGCTACCACCTTTACCGATTACGATACCCGGACGTGCCGTGTGAATCGTTAGGGTGATGCGCTTCAATGTACGTTCGATAACTACTTTGGAGATCGATCCTTTAGGGATCCTCGCTTTGATATAGTTACGTATTTTTTCGTCTTCAACCAGTTTGTCCGAGAAGTCTTTACCTCCGTACCAGCTAGACTCCCAGCCTCTAACAATTCCTAGTCTTAGACCTATAGGATTAACCTTTTGTCCCATTCGAAATAGATCGTTTACTTATGATTCGGTGATTACTGTATTTAATACGTCTGCTTCTGCTGCCTCGTTATCAATCACTATGGTGATATGATTGGACCGCTTACGGATTCTGTGAGCCCGTCCTTGGGGCGCAGGGCGCAAACGCTTCAACATACGTCCACCGTCAATAAATACGGTTTTAACAACTAGATCCGCATCTTCTAATTTTGCGTCTTCATTCATTTGCTGCCAGTTGGCAACGGCCGAAAGTAAAACTTTATGCAAAACAGGTGAAGAAGCTCTTGGCTGAAATTTTAATAACGCCAACGCTTTGCTGACCTTCTGTCCGCGAATCATGTCGGCTACTAGTCTCATCTTGCGAGGAGAAGTAGGCACATTTCTTAATATAGCTCTTGCTTCCATGTTCTTTCAGATATAGGCTCGTTGCTCAGGATGACCAACCAGCTATCGTCGACTATTTATTTTCTACCTTTATCTTTCTTTGCAGTGTGACCGCGGAAGTTACGAGTAGGTGAAAATTCACCCAACTTGTGTCCTACCATGTTCTCCGTAACATATACAGGGATAAACTTATTCCCGTTATGAACCGCAAAAGTGTGTCCTATGAAATCAGGAGAGATCATTGAACGGCGTGACCAGGTTTTGATAACTGATTTACGAGACGCGTTGTTCATAGCCTCCACTTTATTCTCCAGACGAAAATCTATGTATGGTCCTTTTTTTAATGAGCGTGCCATGTTTCTATGTTATTTTTTACGACGGCTTATAATCAATTTCTCAGAATGCTTGTTGCGGTCACGAGTCTTAAGACCTTTCGCAAACTGTCCGTTTCTTGAACGAGGCTGGCCTCCAGACGAGCGCCCTTCACCACCACCCATTGGGTGATCGACGGGGTTCATGGCTACACCACGAACGCGGGGACGACGTCCCAACCAGCGTCTACGACCTGCTTTACCCAAAGAAACATTCATATGGCTAGAGTTGGATACCGTTCCTACTGTAGCGATACAGGTAGAAAGGATCATTCTCATCTCGCCAGATGGCATCTTAAGAACGGCATATTTGCCTTCCCGAGCCACCAACTGAGCGTAAGCTCCTGCACTTCTAGCCAACTGACCTCCTTTACCAGGAGTAAGTTCGATATTGTGCACAATGGTACCAATCGGCATAGATCCCAAAGGTAAGGCATTGCCTACTTCAGGTGCGACTGAGTTACCCGATACGATCACCTGTCCTACTTTGAGGCCATTGGGGGCGATCACATATCTTTTTTCTTGGTCTTCATACTGAACCAAGGCGATACGAGCTGAACGGTTCGGATCGTATTCTATAGTAAGTACGGTGGCGGGAGCATCGAAGCGATTTCTCTTGAAGTCGATCACACGATACCTTCTTTTGTGCCCACCTCCTATATGGCGCATGGTACGATGTCCCTGGCTGTTACGACCACCCGTTCTCTTGATGGTTTCCAGTAGACTCTTCTCAGGCTTCGCCGCGGTAATCTCCTCAAAAGCAGGAGCCGAGCGGAAACGCTGACCAGCACTTGTCGGTTTTAATTTTTTAACTGCCATTTGCTTTTAACTCGTCAAAGATTTGAATCAATCAACTATTTTATGCTTCACCGTAGATATCGATGATTTCACCTTCTGCTACCGTTACGATAGCCTTCTTGATAGTTGACGTTTTTCCACTTACAAATTTACCTCCCGAAGTCCGGGATTTGCTTTTACCTATGCAACGCATAGTGTGAACGCTTTCTACAGTCACCCCGAACAGCTTCTCAATAGCCTTTTTAATTTCTACCTTATTAGTCGTAAGGGAAACTTCAAATGCATATTTTCCTTGACCACCCTGAGCCGTTACCTTTTCGGTTATGATCGGACGTTTCAGTACACTCATTGTTATTTGTTCGTTTGGGTTTCCAAAATAGATAGCGCAGATTCACTTATCAATAGACGGTCTGCATTCATCAGGTCATAAGTATTCACCGAATCAACAGTGGTAACTTTGGCCTTTGGTACGTTACGGCTCGATAGATAGATATTGCTATCGACAGCCGGAAGAATCAACAAAGTCTTGGTGTTAGACAAAGACAATGCGTTCAACACGTTCAAGTAAGTTTTGGTCTTCGGCGCATCAAAACTGAAGGCTTCCAACACTGAAATCGCATCGGCTTTCGCTTTCACTGCAAAGGCAGAGTTGCGGGCCAAGGACTTCACTTTCTTATTAATCTTGAAGCTGTAGTTGCGGGGTCTTGGTCCGAATATACGGCCACCACCTACAAATACTGGAGACTTAATACTCCCTGCACGTGCCCCACCAGTTCCTTTCTGGCGCTTGATCTTGCGGGTAGAGTGATTAATCTCTGCGCGCTCCTTAGACTTGTGCGTTCCTTGGCGCTGATTGGCCAAGTACAATTTTACATCGAGATAGATCGCATGCGTGTTAGGCTCTATACCAAAAATACTCTCTGGCATTACCACCTTCTTGCCGGTATCTTCTCCTTTTATATTTAATACGGACAGTTCCATTGGTCTTACTTCTCAATGATTAGAAATGAATTCTTTGCTCCCGGTACTGAGCCACTTACTACCAGTAAATTTTGCTCAGGTATCACTTTCAAAACACGAAGGTTTTGAATCTTTACACGATTGTTACCCATGCGTCCACCCATACGAATACCTTTAAATACACGTGAGGGGAATGAACAAGCACCAATCGAACCTGGGTGACGTGCACGGTTATGCTGACCGTGTGTTTGGCCTCCTACTCCGCCGAATCCATGACGCTTTACAACGCCTTGAAATCCACGACCCTTGGCAGAACCTACCACATCAACGAATTCACCTTCTTCAAATACATCTTGAACGGAAAGTGAAGTTCCAAGTTCATGTTCCACTTCAAAGTACTTAAACTCAACTACCTTTTGCTTAGGCGTTGTGTTTGCCTTTTTGAAGTGCCCGATTAACGGCTGAGTGGAGTTCTTCTCCTTTTTCTCGCCATAACCTAACTGGATAGCCTTATAGCCATCCTTCTCTTCGGACCTAACTTGTGTTACTACACAAGGACCAGCTTGAATTACAGTACATGCCAGAGCCTGCCCGTCAGCATTGTACAAACTAGTCATTCCGATTTTTTTACCAATTAAACCAGACATGTTGTGAAATTAAAAATTTAGCAGGTATAAACCTTATTCTTTAAAACGGACTGCAAAGGTAGAAAAATGAATTATACTTTCCAAGTAGCCCTTTATTATTTCTCACTGATAATCAGCAAAAAAGGTCAGATGTACTACACATCTGACCTCGTCTGTCGATCGTATAAAATGGCACTTTTGCATCGCAAAATCTGCCTTTTCTGATCTGAGTTCAGATGTGGTTTCCGTATGCCGGACCTTCATCCAATTATGTCTTCTGATTTAAACTCTGGACTTAAAAGCCCTAAATCAGTTTGCTAACCCACTTTTTGGTCCTCCAGGAGGCCTACTCGGTGGATCGTTAACTACACCTTAATCTCAACGTCAACTCCGCTAGGAAGTTCCAATTTCATAAGTGCATCTACCGTTTTGGCGCTCGTAGAGAAAATGTCTACCAGACGCTTATAGGTACAAAGCTGAAATTGTTCACGTGATTTTTTATTTACGTGTGGAGAGCGCAATACAGTGAATTTCTCCTTTTTTGTAGGTAGGGGGATAGGCCCACTCACTACGGCACCGGTAGCCTTTACGGCTTTCACAATCTTCTCTGCCGACTTGTCTACCAAGTTGTGATCGAAAGACCGGAGTTTGATACGAATTTTTTGATTCATTTTATTTTTTTGTTTCGGTTCTGAATATTAAGTCCAGCATGCTGCCGGACTACACTGACGAAAGAACCATTTACTTCGTCAACTTATCTTAAAATGATAGGGACGCCGGCCCGTTTACACCGGCGTCCTATTCATATGATTAGGCTTTTGCCAAACCTTTCGTCTTTTCAATTACCGCTTCGGCAATGTTGTTAGGCACGATCTCGTAGTGAGAGAAGGTCAATGACGCCGTAGCACGTCCCGAAGACATGGTACGTAGGTCGGTAACATAACCGAACAACTCAGAAAGAGGTACGTCGGCTTTGATCACCTGGGCGTTGTTTCTTGAGTCCATCCCTTTCATGATCCCACGACGACGGTTAAGGTCACCAGTGATAGGTCCAGTATACTCGTCAGGAGTCAATACTTCTACGGCCATGATAGGCTCCATCAACTTAGAACCGGCGGCTCTTGCTGACTCTCTGAAACCGATCTTAGCAGCCAATTCAAAGGATAGTGAATCTGAATCGACATCGTGGAAGGATCCGTGGAATAGACGAACTTTCATCGAATCCAAAGGATATCCTGCCAAGGCACCATTGGCCATGGCTGCTTCAAATCCTTTTTGAACGGGCTGGATAAATTCACGAGGAATGACTCCACCCACAATTTCGTTAACGAACTGAAGACCTGGTTGTGGCTCTTTGCCTGGCTCGGCGTCGTCGCGTGGTCCGATTTCGAATACGATATCGGCAAATTTACCACGACCACCCGTTTGTTTCTTATAGACCTCGCGGTGCTCGCAGCTCTTGGTAAGGATCTCCTTGTAAGCCACCTGTGGCGCTCCTTGGTTTACCTCTACCTTAAACTCCCGACGCATACGGTCGATAATAATATCTAAGTGAAGCTCTCCCATCCCTTTGATGATGGTCTGGCCTGTTTCTTCATTACTTTCTACCTGAAGGGTAGGATCTTCTTCGATAAGCTTAGTAATCGCTTTAGAGAAGTTATCGCTATCGGCAGCCTTCTTAGGCTCGATGGCGTACCCAATTACGGGCTCAGGGAATACCATAGATTCCAACACGATCGGCGATTTCTCTTCCGAAAGGGTATCTCCTGTTTTGATATCTTTGAAACCTACTACCGCACCAATATCTCCTGCTTCTAGTCGATCGATTTGGTTTTGCTTGTTGGCGTGCATTTGGAAGATACGAGAGATACGCTCCTTATTACCCGAACGGTTGTTGAGTACATAAGAACCCGAATCCAAAATACCTGAATAAGAACGGATAAAGCACAAACGACCTACATAAGGATCCGTTGCGATTTTAAAGGCAAGAGCGGCAAATGGCTCGTCTTCAGAAGGCTTGCGAGAGATCTCTTCGCCAGTGCGAGGATCGGTTCCTTTGATGCTTTCGCGGTCCATTGGAGAAGGCAAAATCGCCATCACATAGTCCAACATCGTCTGAACACCTTTGTTCTTAAAGGAAGAACCACATACCATCGGAACGATTTTCATGCTGATCGTTGCTGCACGCAAGGCGGCAAGAATCTCGTCTTCGGTGATGGACATTGGGTCCTCAAAGTATTTTTCCATCAAGGAATCATCGAATTCAGCTACGGCTTCGAGCAATTTCTCACGCCATTCAGTAGCTTCTTCTACCATATCCTCAGGAATTGGCACCTCTGTAAAGGTCATCCCTTTATCTTCGGTATTCCATTCGATTCCACGGAAGTTGATCAAGTCGACCACCCCTCTAAAGGTATCTTCCGAACCGATAGGCAACTGAAGAGGAACTGCGTAGCTACCCAGCATCTCTTTCACTTGCGCACATACTTTTAGGAAGTCGGCGCCAGAACGGTCCATTTTGTTGACGAAACCGATACGTGCTACTTTGTAGTTATCGGCCAGGCGCCAGTTAGTTTCTGACTGAGGCTCAACACCATCAACCGCACTAAAAAGGAAAACAAGACCATCCAAAACCCTTAGTGAGCGGTTTACCTCTACGGTAAAATCCACGTGGCCCGGGGTATCGATGATGTTGATATGGTATTTCTGATCGCGGTAAGTCCAGTTTACGGTAGTCGCGGCCGAAGTAATGGTGATACCACGCTCCTGCTCCTGCTCCATCCAGTCCATGGTAGCCGCACCATCGTGTACTTCTCCAATTTTGTGGCTAACCCCTGCGTAGTACAGAATACGCTCCGTTGTTGTCGTCTTACCGGCATCAATGTGCGCAGCAATACCAATGTTTCTTGTTAATCTTAGATCACGTGCCATGATAAATGGTGATGTGTTATATTATATTTCGATGTGCAAACAATTTGCAAATGTAAAAAGCTGATTTTCATCTTGCCTAACCAAGGACTTTCAAAAAATCAGAGCGCAAAAGTATAAATTGTTGAGTATAAAAACAATATTGAAAAGTTTTTTTTTGTACTCAGCCCAAAAAAAGAAAGGGGAAAGCATGAAATGCTCCCCCCTTCGTATAAGCTTCTGACTTCAACCGGATTAGAACCTGAAGTGTGAGAATGCCTTGTTCGCATCCGCCATACGGTGCGTATCGTCTTTCTTCTTAACAGCAGCACCTTCCCCCTTGGCAGCGGCGATAATCTCACCTGCCAAACGATCCATCATGGTTTTCTCACCACGCTTACGTGCATAACTGATCAACCATTTCATACCCAAGGATTGCTTACGCTCGGGACGAACTTCTGTAGGCACCTGGAAGGTAGCACCACCCACACGGCGGCTCTTTACCTCTACAGCAGGAGTAACATTGTTCAATGCTTTTTTCCAAGTCTCCAAGCCATTTTCGCTGGTTTTTTTCTCTACCAACTCCAAGGCATCGTAAAAAATAGTAAAAGCGATGCTTTTCTTGCCACCCAACATCAGGTTGTTTACAAATTTTGTAACCTGAACATCCCTAAACTTAGGATCAGGCAGGATATATCTTTTCTTTGGTTTTGACTTTCTCATTTCGATACTTAATGTTTAACGAGGTTTCGTTTTGCAACTTATTCACCCCGAAGGACTTCGGGATTACTTCCCTTTTATTTAGATTATAAATACTTAATAAAAGCAGAGAGAGTTACTTTATATTATTTTTTCTTTCCTTTTGCAGGTGCCGCTGCAGCTTGACCTGGCTTAGGACGCTTAGCACCATACTTAGAACGACGTTGCTTACGGCCGTTTACTCCGGCAGTATCCAAGGCTCCACGAATAATGTGATAACGAACCCCTGGCAAATCCTTCACACGACCACCACGAATCAAGACGATCGAGTGCTCTTGCAAGTTGTGACCCTCACCTGGGATGTATGCGTTAACCTCCTTGTTGTTAGAAAGGCGTACACGCGCTACTTTACGAAGTGCGGAGTTAGGTTTCTTTGGCGTTGTGGTGTACACACGGGTACACACACCCCTACGCTGAGGGCAGGAATCCAAAGCCGGCGACTTTGATTTCCAAGTAATGGTCTCTCTACCTTTACGTACTAATTGTGAAATAGTTGGCATTTAACAAATTGATTTTGATCTGGTTACTTTACCAGTCGTTTGTTTAAAAACACTTTTCCCGAAAAATCGGACTGCAAAATTATAACTTTACTTCTGATATACAAAGGGTCTGCTGCCTTTTTTGTTTTTTCCTAGCGCAAAATAGCCCAGGACGCCTAACCTACCCACAATCTTTAATTCCTTTCCCCTACTAGCTTTTTCTTGTTCAGCACCGTATATTACCAAATATTACAAAAGCCGCAGCTACCATGCCTAGGTATTAAGAGCCTGTTTAAAAATTAACCAATGGTTTGTTTATGCTATTTTGTGGCTACAACCGAGCATCGGCCGCTTCGTTAAATTTTTTGTGACGGTTCGTCGCAGGATAACTTATGCTATCCCTGCAAAATTTGCCTTGTTTCGCACAAAAAAATACGTGATAAACAATTCAATCATTAAAATTCAAACAGGCTCTAAGCAAAAAGAATTAAGTTTATAAAAAAAAAGGACTGCATATCCATTTTTTTATTTACAATCGTTGTTTATTAGTATTGTTGTGCCAAAGCGGGCATTAGAAGCCCGACTCCTAATACCACCAGACTATTTACTTTATCTATGAGATTATTGCGAAGTGCTCTATACCCACTCTCCTGCCTGATCCTGACGGCCCTACTGCTAGCCAGTTGCAACTCCCCCATGCAAGTCTATAAAGACAGCCTCAAGAAATTTGACAATGGGGAATATGACCTGGCCATTAAGGGGCTTCAGAAAGCCAAGGAAGCTGGCTACGAAGCCAACCAGTCCAACTACCTCATTGCCGAAGGCTACCGCCTCTCTAACCGACCGGCCGAGTCCATCCCCTATTACAAAGAGGCGGTAGGGACCGACTTGGAGCGACCCGAGGCCCAGTTTCACTATGCCTATGCCCTCAAAAGCACGGGTGCCTACGCCGAAGCTAAAGAACAGTTTCAAGCATTCGCCGCTAAGAAAGATGTTTCTAAGCCTCTACAAGAGCGCGCCCTTAGGGAGATTGAGATCCTTAAAATTATAGATCGACTCAAGACGACGGCCCCCGAGGTAGAAATCACCAATTTGCCCATTAACACGGCTGGTGCCGAATTCTCCGCTTTGGTTCGTGGGCAGGAACTGGTGTTTTCGTCCTCCAAAAAGGAAAAAGTATATAAAAACAATGGCCAAGCCATGCTAGGCCTATACAAGGCTGCTCTCACCAGCGACCCCGAAAACATACAAGGGCCCGCCACGCTTCTGAGCAAAAATATTTTTGAAGAGGAAGCTAACGAAGGTTCACCGGCATTTTCGCCCGATGGCAAGACGCTCATCTTCGCCCGGGGCAATACCGGCAAAAAGAAAGGTACGGCCGACGTACATTTGTTTATGAGCAAAAATATCGATGGCGACTGGACCCCGCCTGCCTATCTTCCCATCAACGACTCCTTATCGTGGGATGGTTCACCGGCATTTTCTTCCGATGGCAAAACCCTCTACTTCGCTTCTAACCGGCCAGGGGGCTCGGGAGGCATAGACCTCTACCGTACCAATATGGATGCTTCGGGCCGTTTTAGCAAACCCGTCAACATGGGTAAAGATATCAATACGGCGGGAGACGAAATGTTCCCCTACGTGTCGGAAGACGCCAAACTATATTTCGCTTCCGACGGCCATCCGGGCCTAGGAGGGCTCGACTTGTTCGTAGCTACCCGCTCTCAAGGTATTATTACGGTAAAAAACCTTGGGCTACCCTATAACAGCCCCCAGGACGACTTTGCCCTGAGTTTCTACCCCGACCTGAACGCCGGCTTCCTTTCCTCCAATAGGACAGGCGGCAAAGGAGACGATGACCTGTACTACTTCTATACGCCCCAAGTCGCCGACAGCAGTATCATTGCCAAGGTCGACGACCCTACCGATCCTATGAGCCCCAATAATGTCAACTATATCAATGGCAAGCCTAAGGTGGTACGGTACTTCTTGGCTGGAGAGGTGGTCACCAACAGCCCAGAGGCCACGCCTATCGACTCAGCGATCGTGCATATCCTTCCCGATACTTCTGATGTTCAGATCGCCGAATTACCCACCGACGCCTATGGCAAATTTGGCACACAGCCGGTAGAAGAAGGCCGCTCCTACGTATTGCTAGTCAGCAGAAAAGGATACATTAGCAAAAGAGAGCCCTTTACCATGGATGGCAAGTCGATACCACCTATCTTCCTCAACAAGGAACTTACCGATACCACCTATTCGGTAACGGTCCGCCTCGACAAGCTCGAACTCAACAAGACTTTTGTCCTGGACAATATTTATTACGATCTTAACAAATACAATATCAGGCCCGATGCCGCCGTGGAGCTCGACAAGCTGGTTCAAATCCTGAACGACAACCCCACCATGACCATCGAGCTTAGTTCGCATACCGATGCGCGAGCGACCGATTCTTATAACTTGACCCTATCGCAAAACAGGGCAGAGTCGGCCGTCAACTATCTCAACTCCAAAGGGATAGATGCCGACAGGATGGTAGCCCAAGGCTATGGTGAACGGGAGTTGCTCATCGAAAATGCCAAAACTGAGGAAGAACACCAGAAAAACAGAAGAACGGAATTCACCATTCTTAGCTACTAGGTACGCCCCTTCATCCAAGCAACAAACCCGCCAGCAGAAAAGCTATGGCGGGTTTGCTGTTTTTGGGCGCCGTTTATTTCTATCTTTGCGGCTTATTTCATTTCTCTCTCAATTTCGCGTTTACAATGACTCATCGTATTATCTACTGGTTCAGGAACGACCTGCGCCTACAGGATAACGAGGCTTTCTTTCTGGCGGCCCAACATGCTCAACAGGTTATTCCAGTGTACGTCTTCGACCCACGGCTTTTTGAGCCCACCACATTAGGCTTTAACCGTACCGGCATCCTACGGGGGCAATACCTCCTACAGGCCGTAGCTTCTTTAAGGAAGGAACTTCGGGAACGGGGTAGTGAACTACTGATAAGGATAGGCACCCCAGAGACCATCGTAGCCCAAATGGCCGACCACTACCAAGCCAGCTATGTATTTACCAGCAAGAAAATAGGGCCTAAGGAAACCAAGGTAGAGTCTTCGTTGAGCAAAAACCTTAAGTCGAGCAATATCGATATCAAACTTCCTTGGATCGACACCCTCCTACCGGCTACCTCCCTGCCATTTAGTATTGCCCGACTACCCCATCGGTTCGAACAATATTTGGAGGCGATCCAAAACGTAACGCCCATACAGCCAGTACTCCCAATACCCGATTCACTGGCCCTCTCCTCCGACTTGGTGATAGAGTCGGGAACCATCCCTTCCCTCGCCCAAATGGGCCTAGACCCTCAGCAAACTACTTGCGCGCTGCCGTCCGACATTGGCGAGGCGCATGCCCAACAGGTTTTAAAGCAATTTGTAGCCGATTCTTTGGCGGGTCAGTACACCCAATCGATAGACCCCATCACCGATGCGCAGTTATCGATATGGCTCTCTTTGGGTTGCTTGTCGCCACGGCAAATTTATTGGGCCATCGAAGAACTCCCTGCCCCTCAGAAGGCGCTCATCGTTCGGGGGCTTCATAAAAGAGACTATGCCCACTACACCCTGCTCAAATATGGACCAAGGCTCTTTAAGCCCACGGGTATCAAGCACGAGTTTGAGAAGATGTGGCAAAACGATAAAGAGAGTTTCCAAAATTGGATAGCAGGTGCCACCGACCGCCAGGACATCAATGCGGTGATGCAAAAGCTCGCTGCCACTGGCAACCTCTCAGGAGAAGAACGCAACTTAGCGGCTCAATACCTGGTCAATGAGCTCGCCATTAACTGGACTTGGGGCGCTACTTACTTCGAAAGTATGCTCCTCGACTACGACGTGGCCATTAGCTGGGGAAGGTGGAATAACATAGCCGAAGTAGGAATTTCGGCCAAAGGATAAGTGTGCACCCTCTCATCAGGCTATTTATAGATTTATAAGCACTGCCTGACCGATTGTGTATAATTTCCTTTAGAATTCATTAGCTTTGAACATCTTTGAATTAAATCATTAACTCTAAATCAAATCAAGAAATGTCAAAAGGTCTAATTGCTGTCATCGCCGTAGTACTCATACTGGGCTTTGTAGGATGCGGAAAATATAACGGAATGGTGGCCAAAGATGAGGTCGTAAAAGAGTCATGGGCCAGAGTGGAGAGCCAGTACCAACGTAGGGCCGACCTTATCCCCAACTTAGTGAGCACCGTAAAAGGCGCCGCCGAATTCGAGAAAAGCACCCTTACAGGAGTCATAGAAGCCAGAGCGAAGGCTACTCAAACGACCATATCGGCCGATGCCCTCACCCCTGAAAACATCGCCAAATTCCAAGGAGCTCAGGATCAGCTCAGCGGAGCGCTGTCGCGCCTTTTGGTGAGTGTGGAACGGTATCCGGAGCTAAAAGCCAACCAGAATTTCCTAGAGCTACAGGCTCAACTGGAAGGCACCGAAAATAGAATCACGGTAGCACGCAACGACTTTAATACGGTCGTAAAAGATTACAACCAGGAGGTTCGTACCTTTCCTACCAACTTATTTGCCGGGGTGTTTGGATTCGCCCAGAAGGGTTACTTCCAGGCCGCTGCAGGCTCAGACAAGGCCCCTAGCGTACAGTTTTAATCCATAAAACGGGCCCTCAGCTACCAGGTGGAGGGCCCTGTTTTGAACCATCCCCAACTATTTGCTATGACCGACCAACCCGATTTTTTATCAGAAGCCGATCAACAAGCAATTATTGCAGCTATCAAAGCTGCGGAAATGCAAACCTCCGGTGAGATCAAGGTACATATAGAAGAAAAATGCCCTACGGAGCAATCCATGGAAAGGGCCATTGAGGTATTTGGTATGCTCAATATGCACCAAACCGAGCAGCGCAATGGCGTGTTGTTCTACCTCGCTTATGGCGACCGGAAATTTGCCGTACTGGGCGATAGTGGCATCCATGAAAAAGTCACCGATCTTTTTTGGAACAGTACCAAGGACCTCCTACGCCAGCATTTCGCTAAAAACGACTATGCCCAGGGCCTCTGTGCCGCCATCACCGAAGCGGGCTTGCAACTAAAAAAACATTTTCCGTACCAATCGGATGACATCAACGAACTGCCCGACGATATCTCGTTTGGCTAATCTACATTATGAAGAAACTTATTGCCTTTAGCTTATTTTTCTTATTACTAATTTTTGGAGTTCAGGCCCAGGATATCCCTTCTCGCCCCGACCCTCCCAAATTGGTGAACGACTTCGCCAATCAACTAAACCCGACGGAGGTTGCGGCCCTAGAAAAGAAACTGGTGGCCTATAACGACTCCACCTCTTCACAAATCGTCATCGTAGTGGTACCTACAACGGGCGAGTACCCCATAGCCGACTATGCCTTCAAAATCGGAAGAGAATGGGGGGTGGGTCAGAAAGACAAGGATAATGGGATCGTACTGCTATGGGCCTCTACCGACAGGAAAATATATATCAGCACCGGTTACGGTATGGAAGGAGCCATTCCCGATGCCATTGCCAAGCGGATCATCACGCAGGTGATCACCCCCGAATTCAAGAATGGGATGTTTTACCGGGGGCTCGACCGGGGCGTAGACACCATATTCAAATATGCTACCGGCGAGTACAAAGCCGACCCTAAGGCGCAAGAGTCGGAAGGGAATGACTTTTCTCGCTTAATCCCTCTATTAATCCTCATCGCCATATTCATATTCATTATGATGCGTAATAAAGGCAATAATGGAGGCCGAGGAGGGGGCTATCGCAATGCAGCCGGACCTATTCTTTGGCCGTATTCAACGCATTCGAGTAGAGGAAGCTCGTCAGGAAACTGGGGAGGTGGTGGCTTTGGTGGTGGAGGAGGCTTCGGTGGCTTCGGGGGCGGTAGCTTCGGAGGTGGAGGAGCCGGTGGCGATTACTAATTCGCCAGGCCAATAAGACTCCTAATAATACAGTTTTTTCTAAAAGTTTTACAAGCTCTTAAGTCGGGTAAAAACCTTCTTAAGAGCTTTTTTATAGGTAAAAGTCTGTTCTGACAGTAGGCCCAGTCCGAGGCAGTATACAAGAACCGCCTATACTAGCTAGGGGACTGTTATTGCCAAATTTCGAAAATATACGACGATAATTTATATCTTGCAGAACAGAATACCTGCCAAATAGCCGATTACCTAACTAAATCCTAATTTTTTAAATGTCTGCTTCAGTATCAGCCAAGCACCCTAGGGGTCTATATGTATTGTTTTTTGCCGAAATGTGGGAGCGTTTCAGCTATTATGGTATGCGTGCCATACTCTTGTTATTTTTAATTGACAATATTAATGGAGGAATGGGCCTCGATGCCGTCGAAGGGGCGGCAGTATATGGACTATATACGGCCTCCGTCTATTTGCTTACCCTTCCTGGAGGTTGGATGGCCGATAATATATTAGGTCAAAAGAAGGCCATCTGGTATGGCGGGATTATCATTATGCTGGGGCATATCATCCTGGCAATTCCTGCAGGATCTGGAATATTCTTTTTGGGCCTTGTAACGGTGGCCCTCGGCACAGGGTTGCTAAAGCCCAATATTAGCTCCATTGTGGGTGAGCTGTATCCCGAAGGTGGAGCCCGGCGCGATGCGGCCTTCTCCATATTTTATATGGGTATCAACCTCGGATCCGTTTTGGGGATTACCATAGTGGGCTACCTAGGCCAAAAAGTTAACTGGCATATGGGCTTCGGTGCCGCCGCCATCGGTATGCTTTTGGGCCTTGTAGTCTTTAAGTTTGGAAGTGCTAAGTACTTATCCGGCTATGGGGAGGTTCCGGCCAAAAAGGTGATCACGGCCGAGTCGGAAGCCAAATCGGGAGCAGATCGAAAAAAAGGGTATCTCTTGGCGGCTGCATTGGTCGTTTTCCTAGCGGTCCTTCAGCTTACTGGCACTATCGATATGAGTACGGCCCAAGGGTTGGCTCAAGGTGCGGGCGTCATCATCGTAACCGTTTCGCTTTTCTACTTCCTCTTTATATTGTTTGCAGGAGGGCTCACAGCCATAGAAAAGAAGCGCGTACTCGTCCTGATCGTATTCTTTATTGCTGCGGCCTTGTTCTGGTCGGGTTTTGAACAAGCGGGATCTTCCCTGCAGATTTTCGCTGAGCGCCATACCCAACGCACCATAGGCACATGGGAGATGCCTTCTAGCTGGTTCCAAAACTTCAACGGCGCATTTATCCTGCTCTTTGCACCCGTCATGGCTAGTCTGTGGATCTACCTTTCGACGAGGGGACTCAATCCTTCGACACCCGTTAAATTCGCCTTAGGACTGCTTCTTTTGGGAGGTGGGTTCTTTATCATGGAGCTCGCAGCAAGCCAGGCCGTAACGGGCCAGCTGGTATCGCCGATGTTCCTAACTCTGACCTACCTATTCCATACCATCGGCGAGCTATGCCTTAGCCCCGTAGGGTTGAGTTCCTACACCAAGCTAGCCCCCAAGCGGTATCTGAGCCAACTCATGGGGATCTGGTTTGTAGCGGCTTCCTTGGGCAATCTCATTGCTGGCCTATTCGCCGGGAATTTCGATGAAAATAATGTAGACCAAATGCCCGCGCTATTTAATCAGGTAGCCCTTTTCTCCGTAGGATTTGGCCTTTTATTGCTGATCTTCTACAAGCCAGTTAAAAACTGGATGGGCGGTATTAAATAATACCATACCTCAATTAAGTATATGTAACCTCTTCTTTTCTTCTGAAGGAGAGGTTACCGCTTTTATGGTCTCATTGAAAATCCTACCAGCTTCTACTCTTACTTGCACACACCATGCTATCGAACCTACCACGTTCTGGCCAAGTAGCCAAAATTGGGATTTACCTGTTGGGCTGCCTTCCCGTCGTGGTTTTTCTTATTGTCCTAACAGGCTCCGCCCTGAACCTCCCCACTTACGACGACTATGACACCACGTTGGCATTTATCAAACAATTCTATTTTGACCAATGGACCGCGGGGCAGTCGACGTTCACCTACCTGATTCAGCAACATAATGAACATAGGATCCTGCTTTCCCGACTGGCCACCTTACTCTATTATCATTTGTTTGGACATATCAACTTTGCCCATCTGGTCTACCTCCAAAATGGCTTACTCTTTTTAGTTTTTTTCTATATAGTCCATATCGGACGGCGCACTTTGCCCGGGAACCCCTGGATAATCCCTATAGTGAGCGGCACCCTATTCAGTATGGTAGGCTGGCATAGCAACCTTTATTTTTCTGGTGGCATACAGCATTTTGCCAGCTTTATATTCGCTTTTATTACCTTATATTTTCTGGACCAAATAGACCACCAGCCCAGAAGAAACCTGGCCATGGCCTTATTATTTGGTTTTTTGGCCTCCTTCTCCTTTGGAAACGGCCTCATCGTGATGCCCGTCGGAGTATTCCTTTTATGGCTAAAGAATAAGAGAGGCTTCGCCCTCTTATGGCTTATGATGACCGTCCTGTTGATCCTACTCTACCTTTACCAGCTCAATTTTGGGCAGAATGAACGAGGGGAATTCAACCTGCTCTCCTTTTTTAAGTTCCTATTCGCTTATCTGGGGATTGGCCTCTATACTTCTCCGCCCACATTACTATGGAGTCAATTCAACATTGCCTTTCAACTACTGCTAGGACCTTGTATCCTGGCCATGTGGCTGTACCTGCTTTGGAATGGCTATGCCCGTCGCAGACCTTTGCTCTATAGCTTGCTCACCTTTTATATACTGGCGGCAGTGCTCTTAGCCCTTTCGCGCTCCAGCTACAAGATAGCGGGAGCCATAACACCTCGTTATAGCTTTTTTGCCAAATGTATCTGGTTATGGGCCCTGATTATCGCAGGAGATGCCTTTCAGTTACCCCGACGATTTTACCAATGGTGCACCGCCACCGTAGGCGTCGTATGGGCCTTATCGGCAATTTTTATATATCCGCAAATACGGCCTGCTCAAATTGCGCTCGTAGAGCAAGTGTCGGCTTGGGAAGCGGGTAAGGTGGATTATATCATGCCCCACCTGCCCCTGCGACGATTTGGGGATATGCTCCTTTGGGCCGATCGACATGGGGTATATGCGCTACCCAGCACCCAGCAGCTGGAGGAAATCAAGCAGCAGCTGAACACCACCCATACCCCCATCGACCACCGATAAGACACTCCTTACGGGGTCCAGGCACATGACTTGGACCTTTATCAGCCAATTTCACCTTTTATCATTTGAGTCGTATCCAGGTTCCGCAATCTTATTACTAAATAATTATATTTGTTAATCATCGTCACAAAAAATGGAGATCAAATGAATTTCAAAAAATTACACTACGGAATACTAGCGACCACCGTTTTGGTGTCGGCCTGTAACCAAAACAAGGACCAAGCCGATGCCAATGCGGTGCCTGGCTTTGACATCACCTCCTTGGACTCCTCCTATCTGGCTTGTAACGACTTCGACGGCTTTGCCAACGGAGGCTGGAAGAAAAACAATCCGATACCTGGCACCGAAAGTCGCTGGGGAGCCTTTGGGATATTGGACAAAGAAAACAAAGAGGTACGGCTCAAAGGGATTATAGAAGAAATAACCCAAAAAACCGATCGTAAAAAAGGGAGCGAAGAGCAGCAGATCGCCGACTATTACCAGTCCTTCCTCGACACCGCCACCATAGAAAAACGTGGGCTCGAGCCTTTAAAACCCTATCTGGATCAAATTGCCAGCATAAAAAGCCTAGCCGACTATGCCAAAGTAGCTGGTAGTCTACAGAAAATAGGAGTTTCTAGTGTGGTAGGCTATGGTGTAGAAGGTGACCTCCGCAATAGTAAGATCAACATACTATATGAAGGACAAGATGGCCTGAGCCTAGGGGAAAGGAGCTACTACGATCGCCAGGACTCCAGCACCGTCAAAGTACGTGAGGAGTTTGTAGGCCATGTCGATAAAATGTTCACCATGGCCGGCTTTACCGAAAGCAACCCAGGCAAGACCCTCCTGGCCTTCGAAACCAAACTCGCCAAATTACAGCTTACCAATGTGGAGCTTCGCGACCCGGTAAAGACCTACAACAAAATGTCCTTTGCCGATGCCAACAAGTTAATGCCCGACTTTGACCTGATCACCCTGGCGACCCAACAGGATATCAAAACTGACACGGTAATCATCCAAAATAAGGCCTATCTGCAGAACCTTAATAAACTCCTAAAGGCTACTCCTATAGAAACGCTGAAATCCTACTCCAAGTGGCAGTTGTTGTCGACCTTTGCAGGATACCTGCCTCAGAAGTTTGACCAGGAGGACTTCCGATTCTTTAGCACCGTAATGCGTGGTACCAAAGAACAAAAGGGACGTACCGAAAGGGCTATACGCTCTACCGATCGCCTCCTAGGTATGCCATTAGGAAAACTCTTTAGCGCGAAGTATTTCCCTGAAGACGACAAGAAAAAAGTATCTGAAATGATCGAAAATGTTCGTTCGGTATATGGAGAAAGAATCGACAAGCTTACTTGGATGAGCGATTCTACGAAGGCAAAGGCCCATAAGAAGCTAAAGGCATTTACTTATAAAATAGGCTACCCCGACAAATGGAAAGACTATTCGACCATTGAAGTGAGTCCCGACAAGCTCTTTGAAAATGTAATTTCGGCATCCTTGTTCAGTAACAAAGAGGCCGTAGAGAAGATCGGCAAAGAAGTGGACAAATCTGAATGGCATATGACTCCCCAAACGGTAAATGCCTATTACAACCCTTTGAACAACGAGGTGGTGTTCCCAGCCGGAATCCTACAACCTCCGTTTTATAACCGCAATGCCGACGACGCCATCAACTACGGAGGCATTATCGCCGTGATTGGCCACGAGTTCACCCATGGCTTCGACGACCAAGGCTCACAATTCGACGACGAAGGCAACCTGAAAAACTGGTGGAGCGCCTCCGACAGAGAGAACTTCGACAAGCTAACTAAGAAATATATCGAATATTTCAATGGCATAGAAGCCTTACCAGGTTTCAAGATCAATGGCGCCCTGACCATCGGAGAGAACGTAGCTGACCTTGGGGGGATGACCCTCGCCTACCATGCCTTAGAAAAGTCGCTTAAGGGTAAGCCTGAGCCAGAACTCATCGACGGGTTCAATTGGAAGCAACGCTTCTTCCTAGGCTGGGCACAAGTATGGCATATGAACACCACCGAAGCCGCCCTACGCAACCAGATACAGACCGACCCACACTCACCGGCTACGGCGCGTATCAACGCCCCCCTACCCCACCTGAAAGAATTCCAAGAAGCATGGGACTGTGCTCCAGGAAGTAAACTTTCGCTTCCCGATAGCGCCAGAATCGTGATTTGGTAGTTAAAACAAGGAAATAACTATGGAGGGGTGCCACTAGGCTCCTCTCCACACCTACCCCTTAGCCGGGCTGTACTTATTACGAAATTCGCTAGGACTACAGCCTTTTACCTGCCGAAACTGCCGGGCGATGTTCTTGCTATCGGTAAGGCCCATGTCCATCGCTATCTCAAATACCGACATATCCGTATCGAGGAGTTTCTGAGTAAACTTCTCGATACGTAAGTTAAAAATATACTTATAGATGGGGAAACCGGTGATCTCTAAGAACCGCTTCTCCAAGGCCCTGCGCGACAGCGGTACCTGCTTGACCACCTCCTCTACATTCAGGTTTTTATCGATATTCTGGTGAATATATTTCAAGGAAGAGGCTATATGGCGGTCGTTGGTGGCATAGATATCGGTAGAGTGCCTGGTGATGACCTGCAAAGGAGCAACCACGATATCATAATAGGACTGAGCCCCATTCCGAATCATCTGGTCCATCAGCTTTCCCGCTTCATAGCCCCCTTTCTCGGTGTCTAGGGCTATACTCGACAAGGGGGGGTCGGAGAGGTCACAGATCATTTCGTCGTTGTCGACGCCCAGCACGGCCACTTCCTCCGGAATGCGGATTCCCACATGGCGGCAGGCCTCGGTAATATGTTGTCCCTGGTTGTCGTCGCAGGTCATGAGGCCGATGGGCTTGGGCAAAGACATGAGCCAGCGGCTCAAAGAGCTTGGCTTATAGTACCACAGCTCGGTAGAGCGGGCTTTCTTATGTTCAAAATAATGTACTTCATGCCCCGAGGAAACCAATCGATCTTCGAAGCCTTCGGCGCGTTCCCTGGACCATACAATGTCACCAAAGCCGTAGAAGGCAAAATTAGTAAACCCTTTTTTTAGGAAATACTCGGCCCCCAAGGCCCCGGTGTTTTGGTAATCTCCCGTAATATTGGGTATTTCCGAAAACCGCTCCTTAAAATCCTGAGCGATAACGGGTATTCCAGCATCCACAATTTTTTGAATATCATGGTCATTATACAGCTGACCGATGATACCGTCGGCACCCCACTCCAGGGCCCATTTGAGTATACCATCCATTCCGACCGTCTCCCGATGAAATAGAGGCATCCTACAGAAAATCCATGGGCCATGCTCTTTGGAATAGGCATTGATCCCCTTCATCAGGTTTTTGCTATAGGCCTCGGCAAAGTCGAGCAAAAGAATGATTTTGTACATAACTGATCCTCTTTTTTTGATGGAAAGACCCCACTACATAAGGCAATAGGCCCTCCCCACACTAATTTCAGACAAAGATAGCCCATGCATTGGCTTATCCAGTAGGCGCCTTCCTAAAAGAGGTCTTTAAGGCTTTTGACCGTATCGTTTTTCACTAGAGGCCTCGCCCAGATCCCTATACTCAGGATATACCCAAGGGTAACCAGCAGGAACAGCATGGCCGTTTGCAGGCCCACCAGTTCGGCTAGTCCTCCAATAATAAGCGGCACTACCGCTCCTCCAGCAATCCCCGCACATAGGATCCCCGAAAAGGTACCGTGGTGCTGCGGCACCGAATTGAGAGCCAATGAAAAGATAACCGAATACATGACAGAAGCGAAGAAGCCCGTCATAGGAAAGGCATAGAGGGCTACCTCTACCGACCCATATAAAGCCGCCAAAAGAGATAGAGTGGCTCCTGTGGTAAAGAATACCAATACCTGCCGACTATCGAATATACGCAATAGCACCAAGCCTAGGAAGCACCCTACCGTGAGCAACCCCCAAAACGAGGATATAACGGAGGCCCCTTGGGTGGCCGGATCGACGCCGTGATACATTTGTAAAAACTGTGATATCCAGTTTGCGATCCCTTGCTCGGTACCCACGTAGGCAAAAATCCCCAAGAAAAACAACCACACATATTTATTGGAAGAAAGCTCGGTAAAGGACTTCCCTACATCCATCCGTTCGTCGTCCTGAAGCTCCACCTTAGGGAAGCGAACAAAGGCGATCACCAGCACCATCAGCAGGGCTATCACAGCAAAGACCCAATACAGCGAAACCCACTTGAGGTCGGATGGCACTAGGCCGTCTAATAAGGTAAAAGGAAAATCGGCACTTCCTGTATGAACATTTAATACCAAATAACTATACAGCATAGGGCTTAGGAAAGAGGCTCCTCCAAAGAACAATTGCCCCAACACCGAATTGAAAGCGAAGCGAGACTCCCCTCCCGATACCCGCAAAAGTGGGTTGATGACCACCTGCAACATGGCCATCCCAATACCAATAATAAATAAAGACAATAAGGCTACGGTAAAACTCGGCACAATGGCAAACAGGAAGGCCCCAATAAATGCCAAGAGAAATGCGCTTAATAAGATGACCTTCTCCCCATACTTTTCTACCAACAAACCCGCCGGAATAGACATGATACCGTAGGCAACAAAAAAAGAGAAAGGCAAGAATCCCGCCAAACCAATACTCAAGTCGAAGCTCTGAACGATATCCGGTATAATGGGCCCCAGAATATTAGTCAGGAAAGAGATAACGAAAAAAATAAGAAAGATAAGAACAACAATAAAGGTATTTCGTTGCATCATGGTGGGTTAAGATTAGGGCTAAAAAGAATACATATGGCATAGGTTGGGTAGTTCGCAGCCTGCCCAATGGGTCAAATTACAAAAAGCCTCATAAAATACCAGATTTCACCTTTGTGGTAGATATATCGTCGAGCAGGGCTACCGCACCAAGCAAGGCAATATTTTCGTTTCTCGACATTTTAATATGGAGCCTTTCCAGGGTATTAGGATAAGCAAAGCTTTGTAGGCTCTCCAACATACTGGATTGAAACAAGGCCTGTGCCTTGGCCAAGGAGCCCCCGATTACAATAGCCTCGGGATCGAAGGCATACAAAAGCACTTTGATAGCAGAAGCCAAGTGCCCCCCAAAGGCTTTCCATGCTTCTATGGCCTGCCGGTCGCCCTCCAAGGCCCGAGAATGAGCCAAAAATGCACCCATCCCCATCTCTCTTTCAAAAAACCGATTGCTGGCATATTCTTCCAAAATGGAGTCATGATAAGGCAGCATCCCAATTTCACCGGCTCCACAGTTATGCCCCGAATAGAGGCGGTTGTTAGTAATAATCCCAGAGCCTAGCCCTGTGCCAATGGCCAGGCCGATCAGGGAGCTAAAGCCTTGCATCTGTCCGTAGCGATGCTCTCCTAAGGCGAAGCAATTGACGTCGTTATTGATGGCCACGGGAATGTGAAACTCCTCCTCCAATATTTCCCGTAGCGCCACTTCCTCCCAGGAGGGAATATTCATGACATGATATACAATCCCTTGTGCTACATCCACCACCGAGGGCACCCCAATACCTATGCCGTCTACTCCGTCCTGAATCAAAGGACGGATGAGACCAATGAGCTGGGCTAGCGTTGCATCCAAGCTATCTTTCTGCTCCAACAACAGCTGTCGCTGAACCATTATAACCCCGTTTTGCACCAGCCCAGCACGAATATTGGTTCCTCCTATGTCTACACCTATCTTCATCGAATCTTTATTAACCATTTTATGCCATACAACTCCCTACCCATAACCATACAGGTTAAGGAATAAAAAAAGCTACGGTACCTATTACTTGAACTCCTTATTTTGTTTCTAATTCACAAACCATGCCTCCTTTTCCACTGCGGTCGAAGGCCCTAAGCTTCACCTTACCCGATACGGCAACGGGCTCGGTGTACAACGCCGAGGAAACGGTGGGCTCGGTCCCATCGGTGGTATAGCGTATGGCAAGGCCGGGAAGGGCTATGTTAGCATGAAGCATCTCACCTTCTATTTTGGCTCCGGGAGTTGGCACACGATAGTGGTATCCCCCATTGAGGTAGCTCAACCGAGGCATATGTATCTGAGCCATAGAATTGGCAAAAATATTCCACCCTGCCTGGGTCATCTTTTGTCTTTGAGCATCGTTGGCCACCGACTCCCAGGGACGCTCTGCCGCCCAGCTGCTTTCGGCAAAGCCGAGTAATTTGGGAAGGGTAGCATATTCCATCATATCACGTCCTTTTATCGTTTCGCTCCATAGCTGCGACTCTACGCCAATGATATGCTTTCTGGCACTCGACTTCAGCAGCTCCTTGCCTACGAACTCCTCTTTCATAGGCTTACCCATGGCCGTCTCTTCGGTGGTGCGGAACATATTGAAGGGTGCAAACAACCAGTTATCCCTGGAGTTAACGAAGCCGGCCCAGTACAAGCCTGGTTCCTTAGGATCGTTGCTATAGGACATGTCGAAATAGAAGTTGGTAACATTGCACAACACGACATCATATCCTGCATTGGCAAGCCGGTTACCCAAATCGACATCATAAACATTATTCCATACATAAGGGACCACCTGATGCCCTACAAAGGCCGGGTTGACCTCATACGTTCCATCGGGTTGCTTGTTGAGGGCCACTTCCTCCCAGCCATGCACCTTTAGGTTTCTTTTTTCTAATCTCGGCAAAAGCCTCGAAAAGAAATAAGCCTGTAATTTCTTGACCCCACCTATCTCTGGATGTTCTTTAAGAAGCTTCGCTACCATCGGCGACTTACTCCAAGCCCCTTCGGCCACCTCATCTCCACCGGTATGGAAGGTATCCATCGTGAGCCCAGCTTGCTCATAAAGCTTGGCCATCTCATCGACCACCTTCTCAAAGAAATGGTAGCTCGATTCCCGAGCCACATTCACTACATTATTTTTGTAGGCCTGGGCCGACAAATACTCTGACTTATCGTCTGGGTCTATCAGGCGAAATTCGTTAGCTTCCTTCTCTTTACCCTCTTTCATCAACCGCTCATAGCGCGCTTCCATGGCTTTAATAGCCGCCAAAGCATGGCCCGGAAAGTTGAGTTCGGGTATAATCTTGATATGACGCTCGTGGGCGTATTTAAGTATTTCTATAAAGTCGGCCTTGGTATAAAACCCACTGCCATGCTTGCCTTCGTCGTAGGCTACCGGGCCAGAGCCATAGCCTGGCTGCAGCGCAGAGGCATTCATACCCGCCACATGTTGCCGCTGACCACCCACCTCTGTCAGTTCAGGGAGTCCGTCTATCTCCACTCTCCACCCTTCATCTTCGGTGGTATATAGGAGCATATGGTTCACTTTATAGCTGGACAGTAGGTCTAAAATCCGCATCACCGACTCCTTGGTTTGGAAGTTACGGGCTACGTCTAAGTGCATGCTTCGAAATGGAAACCTTGGTGCATCTTCTACCGAAACTGCTGGGATCAACAGCTCCTTGGATTTTTTCTGATAAACGTCCAGTGGGATCAGCTGTGCCAAGCTCTGTATTCCGTAAAACACCCCGGCAGGGTCGTTCCCAGCAATTCGGATTCCGTTGGTGTCGACAGTCAGCTGATAAGCTTCCTTGCCCTTGATCTTCCCTGGCGCTAGCTTCAGCTGCACGCCGCCTTGGGCATCAGCCGAGCTTTTCTCGGTTGTAAAATTCGTACCTGAAGCCTCTTTGAGCTTGGCCGCCAGATAAGCCGCCTCTTTTTCCAATCCCACCTCAAAGTATATCTTGGCCGAACTTAGAAGGGTATAGGCCCCCTGACCCCGACTCATCTTGACAGGGGAGGGGATGATAGGCAGCAATTCCTGCGCAGTGAGGGTAGAAAGATATGAATTTTCTTCGAAGCGGTTCTCGGCTGTAGGTAAGGACTTTAGGTCCATGGCTCCCCGAAGAATCTGCTCTTTGTCGGTAAAAGGCTCTACCCTAAAATCGGCCACTTGTACAATTTCCTCCTCTTTGCCTGCCTCATCGTAATACACAAAATAGAGGCCCATCGGAGCGTCGGACTCTTTAATAATGCCTTCGGTGCCCCAATAGCCGATCTGAATAGAGTCGCCTGGCTGGAGCGTAAAGCCCGCATTGGGTACTAGCTTGTACCAGTCTCCATTGATATGCTCCACATTGGCGGCCTCAGGCTCCTGGTTAGGATGGATAGGCCTAGGTGACATATTAAAAAATAAAGCCCAATTTTTATCGTCGAGAGCAAAGTCACTATGATTGGTGAGTGTGAACCTAGCCTTAAAACTGCCTTCAGGTTCAATGAAATTGCTCAACACCTTCCATGATACCCCGATATTTCGTCCCTCCGTGCCGGTGCCCGACTTGGAACAGCTGCCTAAAACAGCCAAGAATAATACGAGTAAAAGGTTTATTTTCTTCATAAGTTGTAGTACTAAAAGTAAGATGTCAGTAGGGTACTCCCATCGGATACATCCGAATATCAATAGTACTTTGAAATAAGACAATGATACTATTGTAGAATGATAATTTGGGAATTCTGTTAAAAAATGAGCAACACTTGGTTTCAGCCCGCTTAGGGAATAGTCCATTCCTATGGCTAATCGGTACTCTTTAAAACCTCCCTACATGTCTCAAATCACAAAAAGCACCCGACTCCTCTCGCTAGATACCCTCCGTGGCTATACCATTGCGGCCATGATACTGGTCAACTTCCCTGGCAGCGAGAGTTTCGTATACCACCCCTTTCAGCATTCGCATTGGAATGGCCTGACTTTCACCGACCTGATTGCCCCCACCTTTCTGTTCATAGTAGGTGTATCTATTGCCTTAGCTTATACTCCTAAGCTAAACCTCCAAAGGACCTATCTACCAGAAAATAGTAATACGCTCCTTGAAAATATTCGCTGTGGGGATGTTCCTCAACCTGCTGCCCGACTTTAATGTTGCAGAGCTGCGGTACACAGGCACCTTACACCGAATCGCCATCGTATTTATGGTGAGTGCCATCTTATTCCTCAACAGCAACTGGCGCCAGCAGGTTGCCGTGGCTTTGTCGATACTGGTGGGCTATCACCTGGCGATGAACTATATCCCTACCCCAGGCACGGGACAGGTATTGCTGGAGCCTGGCCGTAACTTAGCGGCATGGATAGACCAACAGTATCTTCCTGGCACCATGTGGCAGGGCAATTGGGATCCAGAAGGGATATTGAGTACCTTCCCTTCTATAGCGACCTGTATCTCGGGGATGGTGGTGGGGCGACTTTTACTAAAAAAAGAAAGTCCGAGCCTGATCGCCAATCGGCTGATGGCCCTCGGCTTGGCTGGCATAGTGGGAGGCTATGTATGGAGCCTGAGTTTTCCGATTAACGAAAACTTATGGTCGAGCTCCTTTGTAGTACTCACCAGCGGCTTCGCTACTTTGCTGCTGGGAGCGGTATATTTTGTAGTGGATATTCTTAACAGAAAGAAAGGAACAAGGCCCGGCGTTATTTTTGGTGCCAATGCCATAGCCGTCTATGTGTTGGCCGACCTATGGGCTTTAATTTTTTACCTCCTACCTATAGGCGATAAAACCATCAATGCGCATGTTGTAGACTGGGCCATTGGTATCGGCCTTGCTCCTCCCTTCGCGAGTTTCTGTTATGCCTTGGCATTTGTGGGACTCAACTTTATCCCTGCCTATTTATTATACAAGAAAAAAATCTTTATTAAAATGTAGTGTGCTGGGTATAAAAACAGGACCTTATTTCCGAACCAACTCATAGGTATGCGTCACAGGCTTGTTGGATGCATATACCTCCGTAACCAGATCGGTGAGTGCCGCCTTGATAGTGCTTTCATTTAACTTATTTTCCAGATACGACTTATACTGTGACTTATGATATTGATAAGTACCCGTTCCCTCCTCATACTTGTCATTTAACCGCTTCGTTAAGGCCGCCTCCCGCTGGTCCATGGGGGCCGTCTTAAGTGAATCGGTCAAATGATGTATTTCTATGCTCACGATATTTCGGTATTTCAGCTGGTTACGCCTGTACTCCGCATAGAGATCCCGGATTTTGGCTGCTCTCTGATACTGAGGAGTCTTATTTTCTAGGGCTAGATTGACCCCCTTCTTCAACTCCTGAGAAGGATAAGTACCCACGAGCACCTGGTCTATCAGGAGGTCATACTCCCCCGTGGCAAGGTCTTCTACCTGCAAAATTTCCTGATTGAGCCGGTCGGTAAAAGGTACGAGCGACAAGGCAGCCAGCGCATCCTGGCCAACTGGGAAAGGCAGCGCCTCTTCCTTGGCCTCAAACTGAAGGCCATTTTTACTATAGGCTACGTTTTCAATGGTGCAGTTCAGGCTATTTGAATTTCTTTTGGCGGCTTTTTTATGGACCACCATTTTAGAGACATAAGGACTGGCACCTGTCGATTTCAAAAATTCATAAGCCATTATCAAATGCCCCGGACTTCCAGGATGTACCCTGTCATTGCCAATAATAGTGGCCGTTTTATCCTTTTCTTGTACTTTTTTATTGACCTCCAAAAGCGTCGTCCAATAGTCGACGGTTGGCAACTGGTACTTTTTGGCCAGCTCTTCACCATAATCCGCACATTTCCTTAAGGCTTCATTCACCCCGAAAAAATTCTCGGTAGGTAGGTCGCCCGTCTGATCGTATATGGTGGGGTTCTCGATGATCACCTTACGCCCATTTTCTAATAGCCGTGCTACCACCAATTCCAGATTCTTACGATATTTATCCAACGCCTGGGCTTGCTTTTCTTTTATCCCCGGCTCGTTTTGGCGCGACTTCGCATACAGACTCCTGCTGACGTCATTCATCCCGATCATCAACACCGACCAAGAGGGGTTATGTACCAGTATATCGCTGTCCATCCGGTTCAGAATACCCTGCGTTACATCACCCGATATGCCACAGTTCACAAACTTCACCTTACGCTCTGGATAGCGGGTAGCATAAAACAAATTGATATAATTGTAGAACAGCGCATTATTGGTAATACTATTGCCTACAAAGCATACCGTATCGCCATCTTTAAAAATAGGTTCTGTTTTGTTCTGAGAGAATACCTGAACTGGTACTAAAAAAAGTAAAACGGCAATTCTGAATAAAGTCCTCTTAAAAATGTATTTCATATGGTTAACTTAAATGATGGCAATTAAATTGGAGACAGTGGCCAAACTTATTTTGAGCGTCCTTGACTATGCTATGATTATTGCTCCACTGCTCCATTGGGGCAATATATTTTGGAAATTCACAAAACCATTGCCGCCTGTCGCTTCGCCGCAGGGCAGAATATTGTCGGCATATAAGCAGACAAGCCTTACCTCTGAGAGGCTATCCATAGAAAGGGCCTATTAGCGAACATATAACCTTTTAATGACAAGAAATAGGAAGGCCGAGCCTTTCGACCTAGCCTTCCTATGGTCTTTTTACCTATTCGGTTATTGTAATCTGAACGGTTCGTACGACCTCTCTATCGCCATAAACATTGGTAGAGGCGGCCACGAAAGTAGCATTATACGTACCAGGGGCCGAATAGCTGTATTCGTAGTTCTCCAACCTAGTGTCCAGGCCTTTAAGGTGCTGACCTACGTCGGGGGTGACTTTTGTTAAGTCGACTGGGCCCATGAGGGTCCAGGATTCGGCAGGGAGCGTGGCATTGGCAGCCGAAGTAGCCCCTGTAATGATCAACCTGTTGCTACTTAGCCCCCATGTGTAGCCGCTACTGATCCAATAAGACGCCCAACCGGGACTATAATTGGTGGACACGCCATAATTAGATATGGCCGTATTGGTCATATTGGCCAAGGTATAGCTGGTACCGTCCGACAGCACATTCTTCAATGTCAAATCCGATATCGTCCATTTATTCTGGATGGACCCTGGCGTTGCCAGGTATTTAAATCCAATAAAAACGGGTTGACCTTCCTGGGCATATTCGGAGAGGTCCAGTGCACCAGAGGACACTTTGGTGCCAGTCGACAGCGTGGCTGGGCCCGTAATGTCGGTCCAGCTAGCCTCCGTAATGCTCTTTTGGGTGGCTTCATAATCCCCGACGGTTATCCCAGGAAAATCAGTAGACAACATCAGTCTTAAGGACCCTTCCTGTTTGCCATTCTCCCTTAGGGTACTAAACTGTAGCTGAGGAGTTCCATCGGCGGTAGCCCTTCCTGCAAATTCATGTCTTTTGCCGAGCTCGCCCGAAAAGAAATAAATACGATCGGGGTTGCCCTCAAAATTGAAATTAACGACCTCTCCCACTTTATAACTTACCTTTTCGGTAGTCACTTGTAGTTCGGGCAAGGCCACTTTATCGACGCTGCAAGCCCCTACTGTTAAGGAAGCCACCGCCATGGTGATCTTGAGTATATTTTTCATAAGACGATTGTTTACCAGCCAGGGTTTTGAGTTAATAACTTATTCAAATTCATCTCCCTCAAAGGAATAGGGTAGTAATAATGTTGCTCGGTCACGTTGTCTAACGGCAAAGTAGCCCTGGTCACGATGGTGGCATTGGTTTCTGTATCCCTGATATACTTAGCCAGGTCTTTCATGGTAGGGATCAAGATCCCCCAACGTTTAAGATCCTGTTTCCTCAACCCTTCAAAACACAACTCGAGGCTTCTTTCATCTTGCAATATTTTTCTGAAGGTATCCTTCGATGCTACGTCGCTGATCAACGGAGCCTGCGCCCTTTCCCGTACCTGGTTCAAATAGCCCAAAGCCTTTAGAGAAGGACCATTCACTTCATTTTCGGCTTCTGCCGCCATCAGCAATACGTCGGCATAGCGCAATAGTGGATAGTTGGTCCCATTGGCCCTTTTTTGCTTGTTGGCACTAAGCTCGTACTCCCGACGATACTTACCTATATAGCGGCTGTTGGTCGCTTTCGTGCTGTCGAAGTATCTTTTCTCAGGAGGATTGGAATTATATACAAAATCGTAAGGAGCTATGGCCCAGTCGCGCCGGGTATCCAAGGTATCGTATTTATTCCATAGCGCACCGTATACCTTAAAGGTACCCGTTGCCGCTCCATATTCCAGAATATTCTGATAAATCCCATTGGTATTACCCATTTCTCCAAATTCATAATAGGAGTCACTAGCACCCGTAGTCCTAAACCCAATTTCCCAAATGCTTTCTTTGGTGTCGTATTTGTCTTGAATCAGATTGATAAAAACCTGAGAATAGTCTGGATTTAAAGTATGAAAACCTTGCTGAATTACCTTTTCCGACCATTTTAGGGCGTCTGCATACTTCTCGGTCCGGTTGTTGGGGAAGCCTGCCATATAGAGACTCACCCTGGCGAGCATTCCCTGAACAGCCGATTTACTGGCATGTTCGGCATAGTCGTAGCTGGTGATAGGGGCCACCATGGCTTCGGCCTCTACCATTTCATCATAAATAAAGTCATAGATCTCGTCGGAAGAAACCCGGGGATAGAACAGGTCGGAAGCCGAAGCGGTAGCGGTCGTTTTGAAGGGCACATCCCCGAAATTCTGCACCAACATAAAGTAGTAGTAGGCGCGTAAAAACTTGGCTTCCCCCTTGATCACCATCCTTCTGGAGTCGTCCATGTCGGCATCGTCTATCTTGTCTAGGAGCATATTGGCGCGTTCGATGCCCTCATACATTTGTTTCCAAAAAGAGCTGATACGGGTATCACTAGAATAAAAGGAGTTCACCCAAGGCCCTATGGTGCCGAATGCCCACATCTCGTCGGCGGTATCGAATAGGGTACACAAGTTCGTGGCATAATTATAGTCCATCCTATCGTACACCCCCGTAAGGGCTAGGGTACACTGCTCTTCATTGCTGAAATAGTATTCGGACGCTATAAAGTCTACCGGAACCGTATCCAAAGTACAAGAGCTGACGAATAAGCCACAGTAGATGATGAAGATTGATATTATTTTTTTCATATCAAATTAGTTTTAAAATGAAACATTTAGCCCTAAAACAATGCTCTTAGCCCGCGGATATGGGGAATAGTCGAATCCGGGAGTAAGGGCCGAATTACGGGTAGAAACCTCTGGGTCCATGCCAGTATAGCGGGTCCAGGTAAATAGATTTTGAGCCGTACAATACAACCTTAGGGACTTAATTTTGCGGGCTGCCAGTCTACTCGTTGGGAAGTTATAGCCCAAGGAAACCGTCTTAAAACGAAGATAAGAAGCGTCCTCTACATAGCGGCTGCCGTAGCCCGCCGTAGTACCTTGCCCATTGATCCGTGGATAAATGCCATCCGGGTTCTCTTCCGTCCAACGGTTGGCATAGGTGGCATAATAATTGGTATTTCCAACCGTATAGGCCCCGCCTTCAAACTGGTTTCTGTTGGCATTAAAGGCATCGTTGCCGACTGAAAACTGGAAGAATACGTTCAAATCAAAATTATGATACATAAAATTATTGTTGAAGCCTCCAATAAAGTCGGGGTTCGGGTTTCCGATAATGGTCAGGTCGGCACTGTTTACCTCTAAGTCACCGTTAAGATCCCGGAACTTGGCATCTCCCGGCTTAATAGACGCCCGGGCATTGCCATTGGTAGGCACATCATCCTTTAAGATATAGTTCCCGTTGGTCAGCTGGTTGAAGTCGTCGTAGCCATAAAGCCCATCGCTCAACAGACCGTAAAGCATGGCGATAGGTTGTCCGATTTTAGCGATGTAGATCGGCGTTACACTATAGCCCGAAGCGGTGCTCCCAATCACCGAAGTCATCGACTCCTGGTTGTCGGTCAACGCCAGTACCTTATTTCTGTTAAAAGAGATATTGAAGCTGGAGTTCCAGGTAAATTTCTCCGACTGTATATTGGTCGTATTTAAGGTCAATTCCAATCCACTATTCGATACGGAACCTATATTTTTATAGGTAGCGGTATATCCCGACGTATAGGGAATTTGAGCATTTAAGAGCAAGTCTTTCGTCTTTTTGTGGTATATGTCTCCAGTAAAAGAGATCCTGTTCTTCAGTATAGCAAGGTCTATCCCGGCATTGAACTGGTTGGTCGTCTCCCATTTCAATGCCGCATTGCCTAAGGCAGTCGCTCTGGAGCCTGCCGATGGCGTAGCATTTCCGAAGGAGTAATCGTTATAAGACGAGGAGATCGACGACATATAAGCAAAGTCACTCACCCGGTTATTCCCCGTGGCACCATAACTGAGCCTCACTTTGGCATCATTGACAAGCCCTATTTTTTTCATAAAAGGCTCATCACTGAGGCGATAGGCGAAGGCTGCCGAAGGGAAGTAGCCCCAACGGTTTTCGGGTGCCAACTTCGAGGATCCATCGGCCCGCATGGAGGCCGTCAGCAAGTACCGCGACTTAAAGGTATAATTGACCCTTCCCAAAAAGGAATTAAGTCTCCATAGGGAACTACTCGCATCTACCCGGGTAGGAGCTCCTTCGTCTAAGGCATTCATTCCCAAATCCTCATTGGTGATCATCACCACGGTAGCGCCAAACCTTTCGTATTTACCCATTTGTTGGGTAAAACCACCCACTACATTCAGGTTATGGTTTTTATTGAATTTTTTGGTCCAGGTAAGCGTATTTTCATTGGAAAGGCTGGTAGAGGTCGTCATCGACTGATTTCCGTTAATCCCCTTATAGGAAGGAGAGGCGATATTACCTGTCGCTGTATTCGAATTATAGAAGTTATCGTATCGGTAGGTCGCACGGTTCAGCCCTCCGGTAACCCGCAGCTTAAGGCCGGCGGCGAGGGTATAAGACATATACCCGCTGCTCATCAGACTATTGGAAAAATTCTCTCTATGGGTATTGGTCAGCTGGATATAGGGGTTAATCCGATAATCTTGAGCCGGATTAACGGCCGGATCGAGCACGTCGACATCAAGGTTGACGTTGGGCTCGGGGAATACGGGTCTATAGGACCAGATACTATAAATAATACCCGCAGAGCCACCTCCCTGCGCCGCTACCAGTCCATAACTTTTGGTATCACTATAATTGGTATTGATACCAAATGACAAGCGGTTGTTGATCTGCTGATCCAATGTAAACCGCCCCTGCCATCTTCTGAAACCGGTATTGATAAATATACCTTTTTGGTCAAAATAAGAGGTGGAAACGGAGTACTTGCTGTTAGGATTTCCCCCCCGCACCGAAATGCTATGGTTTTGCATGGGGGCCGCCTGCAGGGATTTTTCGTACCAATCTACCTTTTCTACATTTCTATAATCTTCTAGGGTCATCTCCGGGTCGATCAGATACCGGTCATTGGACTCCGTGGGTGCCCGCTCCAGCTGTAGCTTTACGAACTCATAAGGGCTCATAGAAGGAATACGCTTGATATCCCTCTGAATGCCCACATAGCCATCGTAGCTTACCACTGGGGCTCCTGCCTTTCCTTTTTTGGTGGTGATCATGATCACCCCATTGGCGCCCCGTGCTCCATAAATGGCCGTCGAGGAAGCGTCTTTTAATATATCGATACTTTCAATCTCCGCCGGGTTGATGGTATTATTATCGTTGCTCTCTAGGGGAAAACCATCCACTACGTAAAGGGGTGAGTTATCCTGAGTAAGGGAGTTGGACCCTCTAATGACGATATTGGGCAAGGATCCCGGCTGGCCATCGCTGGAAGAGACATTCACCCCAGCCACGCGCCCGGCTAGAGCGTCGTCGAAGGACTTCACTGCCGCTTTCTGCATATCCTTTACGTTTGCCTGGCCCACCGAGCCCGTCAGGTCCTTGCGGTTCACGGTTCCGTATCCGATTACCACCACTTCTTCCAGCGACTTATCATCGATCTTTAGCTTGACATTTACCGTAGTTTGGCTCCCCAAGGCAATTTCTTGAGAGATATACCCTACGAATGAAAATACCAGCACCGCATCGCTATCGGGAACATCGAGTTGAAAATTCCCTTTGGTATCGGTAATGGTTCCTTGTTGGGTTCCTTTCAACACCACGCTTACACCAGGTAGCACTCCGCCGTCCTCTTCGGTAACCTTCCCTTTTATGGATCTAGTCTGTTGCTCAGGAGCAGGGTCTATCCTTTCGGTTCCCTTGGGTTTCTCGGCCTTTTCTAGGACGATCTGCCGACCAGAAACCTCATATTGCAGTTGTAAAGGCACCAATACCTTTTCCAAAACCTCTTTCAAGGACGATTTGGATACATTGAGGTTGACCCGGCGGTCGGCATCTATCATTTTGGAGCTGTATACAAACTTAATGTCCGAATTCTTCTCCAGAATGACAAGGGCATCCTTAATCTTCTGGTTGGTTATCCGGATCGTAATGGTTTGATTCAAAACGTCCTGTGCCCGTATGGTTGTGGCCGACACCATGCCGACAAACACGACGCTGAGCACGAGTTGATAATAGGTGAGCTTCATCATAGTCCACAACAGTTGTTGTAATCTTTGTGTTTTTTGCATAATTTTGTGCGTTAAAATTTGGTGATTTTGACACGACAATCCGGTCATCCGCCAAGATGATTTCGGATCGGGGGGCTGGTGAAGCGCGAACTTTACCAGCCTCTTTTTTTGGTGTAATAAATTGATTTAGGTTCTATTTCATGGGATGGTTTGGTAAAAGGTTAAAGGGTTTAGGTTTAGGTATAAAATCATTCACAACCATCGCCAGTGATGGTTATAATTCCGTTTTGCTCCGAATATTTAGCTCCTACAGCCTTGCAAAGTAGGTGCAGCTTTTTTTGGAAAGGCTCCCCCGTCAGCTGCGCAGTGATGGGACATTTAGACATAACGGTATAGTCATATACGAAACGCACTTGGTACGCCTTTTCAAGTTCTTTAAAAATCTCGGTAATGGGCGTTTCCACATAGTCGAAGTCCATCTGCCTAAGCTCTTCTGGTATATCTACCGCCTTTGGCTCCCGTTTTGCGGGCAGCGCTACTAACTTAATTTCCTTATTGACAAAGCGCGCTTCTTGATCGGGGTGCAGGACCAAGCCTTCTAGCTCAGTGCCACCCTTAGGCTTCTGGGCTTCGGTCCCCTCCGCCTGAAATACCGATACGCGTCCGGTTTTGACCGACACACTCACTTCATCGTCGTCCTGATAGGCCCTCACATTAAAGCTAGTCCCTAATACCTTCGTTGTAAGCCGCTGGGCAAATACATAAAAGGGTTTCTGTGGATCCTTGGCCACTTCAAAAAAGGCCTCCCCACTCAAGGTGATCTCTCGGCTATCGGCCCCAAACTGACTGGGATAGGTAAGCCTACTCCCTTTACTGAGGGTTACCGAGCTGCCGTCGGGCAAGTTCACCAGCATGGCCCTTTGCGACTCATTATTAACTTCCTTGGTCGTAATCTCCTCTACGACTGCTGTGGCAAAAGGACTGAGCTCCATAGGCGACAATGCCTGCTCTTTCTGCATATACCAACCTGCCACCAACAAAATACCCGCTACAGCAGCGGCCATAGACCAATAGGACCGAAAACCCCAAGACAGGCGAGGCCCCGATGGATTCTCTAATCGTTCAATTCTACTAAAAACAGATTCCTTGATAGAATGAATCCGCTCCTCGGATAGGTCGGGAGTGGGGAGGTCTGTGGCCTTCAGCACCAGTTTCCTGGCCGCCTCTAGGTCATTTCTTTTGTAGGGATGGCGCTCAAGCCAATTTTGCCAAAAAGTTTCTGCGGATATATTGGTCGAAAGAACCCATAAAATGAAAAAATCATCTTGGGCTAAATCTTCAACATTATAATTCAAATAGTCCTTCATTGGTATTTTACTGAGAAAATATTGCTCTTATACTACATAGAGCGACTATTTTCATTTTACTACCAAAGAAATGTGTTTTTTTTATAATATTTTTTCAAACATCACCTGAAGCATTAAAAACATATAGACTAAATTCTTCCTGAGCTTGGTCAGGGCATTCTGTAGGGTGTTAGCGATTGTCTGATCTTTGAGGTCGAGCAAAAGGGCAATTTCCCTAATTTTCATATTCGAGTAATATTTGAGGGTTACGACCTCACGCTCCCTGTCCGACAAGGTATTAAGGGATTCCGAAATACTCCTTTTCTGCTGCTGCTCGGTTTCGGTCGACACCCATTGCTGCTCTATAGAGTCCTGAGGATTCATCAACCATTCCATTTCGGAAGCCTCCGTTTGCACGGTACCCCGATGAGGCATCTGCTTCATGATGGCCCTGCGCAGGCAGCTGTAAAGGTAAAACTTCACCTGTACCTTCCGCGATAAGTTCTTACGGTATTGCCATACATCCACAAAAACGTCCTGAATGGCGTCTTCAATGAGCTCTAAATTTCCTGTAATACCATAGCCATACGTAATAAGCTCCTTGGCATAAATATCAAAGATGGCACTTAACGCACTTTTATCATCATCGATGATGCTGCTCCACAGCGCCTGATCCTGATCGCTTACCGCTTTTTCGTTAAGGAAATACTGCATATTTATATATTTTGTATAAATATAACTGGATATATTTATAAGTCAAATTCGCTATACGAATCATCATATAGGGAATATGATTGTAACTATTACTCTACTATTACTCTACTATTGCTAATTTCATCTATGGTCCACCTGCAGCAGGGCCGTAGGTATTTACCCTAATTAGGCCCACAAACTTCGAGAAGGATAAGGATCATCGCAGCGATAAGGCTTCGATTTCAGAGTCGGTCAGGGCCCGGTCATATACCGCGAGCCCCCCAATAAGTCCTTTAAAGAAATTACCCATTCCTCTTTTAAGTAAAACGGCCCCCACCGTAAAATCAGAACCATTATTGCCCATACCATCGGGGAAGGCATAGGGGTTTTTCTGCTGTACCAAGCCATCGGGATAGCCCTCAAAGCCCTTAGTATGGTCTATCAGCTCGGGTTCGCTAGAAAGGAAAACCCCATTCACAAACGATTTGATCCGTTGACCATCATAGGTCATGGCCACACAAGTCCATACCTCTTTAGGAACCTCCTGCTTGCTTGTCGAATAATCGATACTATATGGGAACGGAGGGGTTGGCCTACCGGTATTTGAAATATGCCCACACACCCGGCTCATCCCGTTATAATAGGGTAACGACACGAATAAGCCATACTGGCGTTTTCCCCCATCTTGATATTCATTCCACATACCGCCTACGAAGGCATTATGCTGGCCCGACCATTTCACCCAAGCCAATACCGTAACCCCTTGTTGGGGGCCATAAAGGTTCAATTCCTTGGTTTGGGCATTGGTCAGGCTTAGGAACTTGTCCCCATCCAGCTGCAAGGAAAACCCTGACAGCGGCCCTTCATTGCTTCTTGGTATTTCTCCGGCCATTTCTTTTAAGGGAAAGTTGCCCGCTCCTATTGCCTTTCTGTCCTGACCGGGCAGCTCGTCAAACTTCCATAATGCAAGGAAACCTTTAGTGGCTTGAATGCGCTTAATGAGTTTTTTGTTGGGTTTCTCCCTGGAGATTTGTGCCTGGACGCCCGACGAGCGTAACAGGGGGAGTGCTAGTAAAATGAGAATTGTTAATCTTAAGGAAAGGTACTTCATCATCATTATTTTTAAGGTATAGGAACGTCAATCACCCTACCAGTTTTAGAAGGAAACTTCGCAGGAATTTAAAGGATCGGCTGATACTACTGGGATCGACGGTTATACTTCAACCACTGTATCCCATGGCAACACAGCCCAGATCCTTATTTTAGAAAAGGCTTATGAATCTTTGTTAATAAAAAAAATTCAAGAGTTACTTTACTCTATTCAAGTGAGCGGGTTTATTTTTATAAGACGAATAGATAGGTACTATCCCCCCCGCGTCAAAAGCATCATCGTGCCAGAAACTACCCCCTTCAGTGCACCATATTAACCCTATAAGTCCTCAACTCGGCCAATACAGTGTCTTCGGATAGAGATAGGGCCTATCCAACAGAAATAGGGGTCTTCCTATTTTTGAGACCAAAAAGGTAAGGCGGCATCCGGAGATGAAAAAAAAATGATAGGAAATCAGCTAATTCTTATTGTAATTTCCAGACTAACTAAACGGTCCTATATGAAATTCACAAGCAGAGGTCCAGGCCATTGCGCCTCAATCGGTCCGGCTACATTCAGCTATGTGGCCATCCTAAGCGGTCTGCTCTCGATGCTGCTACTGGGCTCTTGTATGAACCCGGCGGTACTCACCACCAGCCAGTCGGTGAAGGATATTCCGCAACTCGCCTACTTCCCCTCCCTAGCGTATATCCAGCATATCGAAAAGGGCAACCAAGCTCAGTTTAACGATTCATTATCGTCCATTACCGCTTATAAGCTCGACTCCCTTCTGGGCAGCCATAGCAGCACCTATCATTTGTCCGAGTCCATTTGGCCTGCTGACGGCTTCATCAAAATGAAAACGGAAATAGAGATCAACCAACTCATACAAATGGTACGTGCCAAGCGCAACCTAAATGCCATACCCCTGCCACCGACCTTAGATTCGCTTATGGAAGCTAGGGATCAACGGTACGCCATGGCGGTCATTGGTGCGGGTTTCGGCCGGGTAAAGGGGAATTTTCGCGGCCAGCTCGCCAAAGGTGTTGGCATAGGAATCCTCACCCTAGGCATGTACGCTCCCGTCCCTGTCAAATCCAATCTTTCACTCTTTACGCTGGTAATAGATGCACAAGAGAATAAAGTGGTCTATTACCGTCGCAGCACCCCGGTAGAAAAATCACCCACTTCGACAGACGTAATTCATCGGGAATTGACCGGGCTGCTGAACAAAACATTTCAATAGCCTTCGTCTTAGAAATGGAAAGCTTATCATTTTAGCCTAAAATACCCTACGTGTGCAAATAAAAACCCCGTCTCCAGAGTACCGATACACTGGGGACGGGGTCCATTCAATTCAAATAAAACTAACTATTACAAGGCTTACTCCCAACCGGGATTTTGCTTGAGTTCAACGCCTGCTTCTTGGTAAAGCTTAATCTGATCCAGTGGTAGGGGCGAAAGATATACCTTAGGGTCCAAAAACAACCTTTGAGACTCTGGCTTAGAAGCGGGAATGATATACCCCTCGGCGGCTCCACCTTCTATAATGGCATCGGTATTAGGATAGTCCGACTTCTTGATCCAGGCGCCTCTATTAATGTCAGCATTGGCTTTGGTGTCGGTATAATCCAACTTTTTCCAACGGATCAGGTCATTAAGTCTAAAGCCTTCCATCATCAACTCTACCCGTCTTTCGCGACGGATCTCCCAGAGCATGGCCGGAACCGAAGGGTCACGGGACGGATCGTCATACACCACCCCATTGACCGCCGGCGCACCGCCTATCACTTCTAGGGCAGGCATGGCCACTCCCGGGCGGCTCCTGATTTTATTGATCGACTTATCCAAATCGGCCTGAGTTAATAAGCCAAGCTCCGCCACGGCCTCGGCATAATTGAGCAACACCTCGGCATAGCGAATGACGGGCCCATCGGTCTGGTTTAAGGAACCACTGCCTTCGGGCAATTCTTTGGTGTCCTCATTCAGAAACTTATGGGTAGCATACCCGCTCGACGAGGCATTGGGCGCATATTTGCTAACCCGGAGAACGTCTACGAAGGTGGCTTTGATCCTAGGGTCCCGATCGGTCATTACCGCCTGGATCGACTTATCTCCTGCATACAACGGCGAAATCCCAATGGGTTTTCCATCTTTGCTCAGATAACTCTCTATGGCGTTCTTAGAGGGCCCCGACTGTGGCTCCTTATTATTATAGCTATTTAGGCTATGGGTCAGCTGGCCGGTCTCATATTTCCGATATAAGATAACCCCTTTGGAACTGGCCAGGCTAAGCGAAGTGAACAAGGCACGGTAAGGATCTAAAGTGCTGTACCTTCCCGACTCAATGACCTGATTGGCGGCCCAACGCGCCGCTTCCAAATAGGTGTTCGACCGTGCTTGGTCGAGACCGTGGTACTTTTGGTAGGTTCCTTCATAAAGCATGATACGCGACATAAAGGCCTGCACCACCGATCTGTTGACCACCAGACCTTTTTCTCCATCGTCGACGCGCACGTTCTCGGCAGCATATTGCAGATCGGCCAAGACCTGGTCCATTACAAAACCACGGGAGTCCCGGGGTTTATACAAATTGGCTTGGTCTGTTTCTTCTAGCACCTGGTCGTAATATGGCACATCTCCGAATTCTTTAACAAGGTCGTGGTACTCCAAGGCCCTGAAGAACCGAGCGACTCCGCTCCAATGCGCCTTGGCGGCATCGTCCATAGGAACCGTTTGAATTCTATTCAAAAACAGATTGGCTTTACGCACCCAGGCGAAGGTCCAAGAAGTTCCCGAGGCACTGGCAGGCACATTCCTGGTAAACTGTGAAGGGCTGTAGGGGGCAAAGTCATCGTTAAGACTCTGTCCTGAAAAGTATTTTCCCCAGGTAAAGCCCGATCCATACCCTGAGAAATAGGCAGGATAAAAGGCCCAAGCGAAGGTCCTTACATTCTTTTCGTTGGTCCAATAGGTGTCGTCAGTAAGGGCATCTAAGGGTTCCCTGGTCAGGAAGTCCTCTTTACAGCCAGTGGCCGCCAGCAGCGACACACAAAGTATAAAAAATATCTTTTTCATAATCATAATAGGGATAAGCAATTAGAGTGTTAACTGAAGACCCATCGACACCGTGCGACGGTAGGGATAGACCCGGCCGAAGGTAGCACTGGCGATGGAAGGCGTACGGTAATCGACCTCGGGATCTATGGGGACCTTCAAATGATCTATTTCAAATAGGTTTTCCCCGTTGATATAGATGCGCAGGTTCTGCACCTTAATTTTCTCTAATAAGCGGGCAGGAACCCGGTAGCCGAAATTCACACTCTTAAAACGGAGATAAGCCATATTGAGCAAGTATCGGTCCTGGATACGGAAGTTCTGGGCATTATTGGACTGGCCTGTATTGGCGGGGCGTGGATAATAAGCGTCCAGATTTTCTGGCGTCCAGTAGTCCATCTGATGCGCGTACATGGCGTCGCTGGGGTTGTTGCCAGGAATAAATATAGACCCTGCCGCCCATAGGTCACGCTTGCCTACTCCCTGCACGAAAGCATTAAGATCAAAACCTTTCCAGTCGGCACCCAGCCGTACCCCATACTGGTAGCGAGGGGTAGTGTTGCCTATGACGGTCAGGTCCCCATGGTCGTCTAGGCTGCTACTTCCTGTAAATATGGTTCCGTCACCGTTGAGGTCCTTGTACTTCACGTCGCCAGGGCCATAGTAGAATGTACCTGTTTCATGTTTGGACTGGGTGGGCACTCCGTCGTTCATGATATAGCGTCCCGAAGCATCTGTGGCCAGGCTGCCATCCGCATTTTGCTGAAAGTCGTCTTTGGTAAAGAAACGATCGGTACGATAGCCCCAGATCTCTCCGAGTGTTTTTCCCTCGTAATTTCCATTGACCAAGTTTCCATCAAACTTGGTGATCTTCTCCTGAAAGTCAGAGAAAGAGAGCCCCAGACTGAAATTGAGGCCATTGGACAGGCTATGCTTGTAGTCTACCGACACTTCCCAACCCGTCGTCTGCATCTCCCCATAGTTGCGGCGAGGGGCACTGGCACCAAAGCTCGTAGGGAGTACCACCCCGCCGGTAATCATATTGCTGGTGGTACGTTGATACCAGTCGTACGTTACGTTCAGCCTATTTTTGAATAGACTCGCATCCACACCGAAGTCAAGGGTACTGATTTTCTCCCAAGTTAAAGAAGGAGGTACTAGAGAGGGAGTCGACACCGTCAGCATATTGCTAGAGCCTACCCACCAGTTGGAACCCGAAGAGCCCATGGTAGGCCTAAAAGTGGTACTTCCCACGTCGGTATTCCCCAGAGAACCCCACGAAGCACGTATTTTTAGGTTATCGAGTACTGGCTTACTAAAGTCCATAAAAGACTCTTTGGTCAGAATATAACCCGCCGATACCGAGGGAAAGAAAGCCCACTGGCTACCCGAAGGGAAGAAGGAAGAGCCGTCGTAGCGACCGTTGGCCTCCAATAATAGCTTGTCGGCAAAGGTATAGTTGACACGGGCAAAATATCCTTGTGTGGCCCAATGCCCCCGTGATCCTCCAGCATACTGATCGCCAGTAGCCAGAGAGAGCTCGCCCAGGTTCATGTCGAGCAAGTCTCTACGTTCGGACGACTGGCTCCAGTTCTTGAACAGGTCGACGTCCATTCCCGCCAAAACCTTAAAGGCATGCTGATTGATATCCTTTACGTAAGTACCAAAAGCCTTGAAAGTATGCATTTCGTCCCAACTGGAATTGTAGCGTACCCGGTCGTAGGAGGCACTGGTATAGGATTCATATTTCAGAGGAACGCCGTTCCATTGATTCCAGGACGTAACGCTCCCCCCCACCTCGCGGTAGTGATCGTTGGTATTGGAATAGGTATAATTGGAGGTGATGGTGAGGTCCTTGCCCAGCTTAAAAGTACCCCCAAGGGTGGCCCGTACAAAATTGGACGTATTATTGTTCATATTAGCCTGCTGCACCTCGGTAACGGCATTCCTGAATGGCTTACCCTCGTAGGTACCATAGGGATATACCGCATGCCAGCGATACAGATAATACAACGGATCGTAAGTGGTGCCACCGAAGGAGAAGGGGGCTTCCACAACGTTTTTGGAAAGCAATAATTTGGCATTCAAGGTGAACCAGTTGTTGAGGTCGGAGTTGATGGTGAACGTGCCGCTATACCGCTTAAAGACGTCCGTTTTCATTTTCAGCACCCCTTCTTGGCCCATATAGCCTAGGCTCACGTTATAGCTCGTCTTATCATTCCCACCACTAAAGCCAAGGTTATGGTTGTTCTGAGGAGCCCAGTTGCGCATATACATCTTGCCGGCATCCCAGGTACGGTAGAAATACAAGCGCCCGTCTTTAATTTCAAAATCGCGGCCTAAGACCATCTCATCGCTCAACTTTTGCCCGCCATATTGGGTCTCCCAGTCACGGATCTTTTGGATACTTTCGTCGGTAAAGTACATCCCTACCGTCCCAAAAGTAGTGAGAGACGGGTTGATCCGCCTCGCAGCAGACAGCGCATACTCAGCCCCTTCGGCTGCAGGAGCAAGCTTAGGCATGTTGGTAGGCGTACTTTGAGAGAAATTTGCCGAATAGGTAATTCGATTCGGGGTATTTTTCTTGCCCGATTTGGAAGTAATCAGGATCACCCCCCAAGCTGCACGGCTTCCGTAGATCGACGTAGAAGCAGCATCTTTCAATACCGATATGGATTGTATATCGTCGGGGTTAACCAACAGCAGACTTTGGATTTCCACATTATCGAGTAATATCAGAGGTTGAGCGCCATTCCCTGCATTAAGCGACCCTACCAACCCCCGTAGCCTGATCTTGGGACTGGAGCCCAGGTCGCCGGTGGTGGTGGTAATGGTGAGTCCTGGCACTGCTCCTTGCAAGGCTCTACCTACGTCGGTTACCGGGCGCGACTCCATGGTTTTCTCGATGTCTACCGTGCTTACGGCCCCCGTTAGATTCGCCTTCTTTTGCGTACCATAGCCTACCACCACTACTTCGTTCAGACTCCTGGTATCCTCCTTAAGCACCACGGACAGGTTCGACTGGTTGCCTATGGGTAGCTCTTGGGTTACAAAGCCTATATACGAAAACACCAAGGTACCACCCTGCTCCGCTAATTCTAGCTGAAACTGCCCTTCTCCATCGGTAAGGGTACCTATAGAGGTTCCTTTTAGTAAGACATTCACGCCGGGTAAAGCCATTTTGTTATCATCCGTAACCTTCCCTCGTATGGTCTGAACCATCATAGTAGGACTGGGCGACTGTAAGGCGACCCCTTGGTCCTTATGCCCCAAGGGAAGCATGGCCTGGGATTTTTCTTTTTTCTGGTATATGACAATACTCTCTTCCGATTCACGATAGGTATATGGAGTCGGTGCCAGTAATGCATCGAGGACCTGTCCTAAAGGAGCCTCTTTAAAACTCCCCGCATGTATCCGTACTTTCCTAACTTCCTTATTATTATAAGTAAAATCGACTTGGCTGACCTTCCCAATTTTCTCTAGTGCCTTTTCGAGGTTAGATTCCTCCAAGCGCACCGTTATTTTTTTCTGAGCAAATCGCTGCCCATACCCATGCTCTGCCAATAGGACCCCGGCCGTTGCCAGCAGAACACAGCATGCTATTAATCCGGTCCGCATGACGCTGATTAGTTTAGTAGTTCTTCTTTTCATACATTAGTATGTTTAATTTTTAAAAATTGAATACTGCAATGCCCGGGTTCCGATCCGTCAAAATTAGTCCCCAGGTATTGACTTTTACTTGAAGCTGGACCTGTTGGCGCAGGTCCGGCTTTACGTTTACAGGCATCCTTTACCGGTTACCATCACCTCCTTTCCAGCAATCCGATAGTCTATTCCCTGAATATCTTTTAGTAAATCCATGACATCTTCTAGGGGTTGGTCCACGCTAAAATGAATGCTACTTTCGCAACTTTGAAAATTCGAATGATCATAAACGATCCGTACTTGATAGGCATTTTCTATGGCCATAATGATATCTTCGAAGGAAACTGATTTTAGAATAATTTTGCCCTTTGTCCAGTTCACGGCGTCCTCCGAGGACACCTCAAGGGCTACTGGCGCTTGGGATATTTTAGAGTATTTCACCTCTTGGTCTTTTTCCAAAACGGTCAAGGCGGTCTCTCCTTGGTAAACAGACACTTTTCCACTTACTACCGTCACGATCTCATGCGACAACTCTTTATAGGCCTTCACCCTAAAGGAGGTCCCCAATACCTTGGTGTTGAGGTGTTGGCTATGTACCGTAAATGGTGCTGTGGTATCCCGCTTAATTTGGAAAAATCCTTCTCCTTCTTCTAGGTACACTTCCCGGGTATCACCAAACTGAGTGGGGTATCGGAATACGCTAGCGGCATTCAGCCACACTTCCGACCCATCGGGTAAGGTGATGTGCTGGGTATGGCCGGCAGGTACCACCACGGCCACCATATCGGAACTGCTGCCCTGCGTATTGAAATACCAGTACAGACCAACCATGACCAATAGCACCACTGAGGCTGCCGAGGAGATCATAACCCACCTAAGTGGCCGTTGCTGCCTTCCCCACCCGAGGGAATGATATATCCTTGTCCTTATTTTATTTTCTTTCTCCAATAGTGGCTCTCCTGCCTTGTCATCCTCAGAGGGTGGCTCCATGCCGAAGCTATTGTACAGATCGTCGATATTCATAGATTACTAACTAGATAAAATGCCGGTGCGCATCCAAATAAAAACACCCCGCTTCTATTTCCATGTCGAATGAAGCGGGGCATCGTACTATAAGGATCGAAATAATTTTTATTTTTTACTAAAACAATCTGCTAATACGCTGATAAAGAACATCTGCGAACTTTAGTCGTCCAGCCCTTTCGTCCGGAGGCGCTTTACCGCACTACTAATCTGGTTTTTAACGGTTTGAACGGACAAGGAAAGTTTATCGGCTATTTCCTTTGGACTTAGCTCTTCCTGTCGGCTAAGCAGGAATATCTGCCTCATGGAGGAGGGCAGGTTATTCACTTCGGCCATCAGATGTTGCTCCAAATCGGAATAGACGAGGGAATCGTAGGTTTCATCCTGAACCGTTTGGCTCGAACGGATTTCTTCATGTACCTTTTGGCGAAATATGTTTTTTCGATGAACATCGATCAAACGATGGGTAAGCATCCCATGCAGATAACCTACAAAAGTGGTATGAATGTCCAACTCGGCCCGCTTTACCCAGATATCGACGAATAAATCGTGTACCAGGTCTTCGGCCAAATCTTCGTCTCCGAGTTTCTTAAAACCAATTTGATAAATCACCTTCCAATAACGGCTATAAAGCACATTGAAGGCCGCTCTATCATCGTCCTCCTTCAAGAGATTTACTAGCGTTATGTCCGATAGATCTTCCAAGTTTTAGGATTAAAAGAAAGAGGTAGTTATGCGCAAAATGGGTGATTAAACCCCTAACTTATAGAAACCTAAAACAACTTACAATAAATACTAGACATAATATACAACACCCCGAAAATCTTATCCCCGACCTGAAGCATTACTTCCCAAAATCCTTCTTGAGGATATGGATATGGGGCCCGAAATATTCCTACCTCCAAGCCCCATACTATACAGGAATTAAAACGTAATTTGACCTCTGATTTCCCCTCCAGGATTCATGGCCGTATGGATATTGACATAATACCTTCCGGCCAACAGATCGGCTTCTTTAATGGCCGTTTCGTCGACCAATACGGTATGGGAAAAGGCTCCCATGGTAGCCATAGGGATCAGGGTTGACATATTCACTTGAACCCCCGCATTCACACCGGCTGCCGCCACCCCATGGATATGCGCACCAGTAGGGGTGCCAGTCAAGCCCTGATACCAAACGGTCAGGCTAAGCATTTTGGTAGTTTTATTGTATACTACATCCATCAGTCCGGTCGCTGTGCTGGCCCCTGCTGGCACCTCCTGAGCGGCGTTTAAAGGTTGATCCATTTTAGTGATCACTTTCATAGGATCATAAAATTCGATTTGTCCGCGAATTTCTCCACCAGGATTCGTCGGCGTGTGAAAATTAAAATAGTAGAGTCCATTCAACAAATCGGCTTCTTTGATGGCTATTTCGTCGACGGTCACCATTCCTGAGTAGGTCCCTGTAACGGCAGCCGGAATCATTGCCCCAAAATTATGCACCACGCCCGCATTAATACCACGTGCGGCAACACCATGGATATGAGCCCCGCTAGGTATTCCAGTCAAATTATTCCAGTTTAAGGTGTAACTTAGTTTTTTGGTACCTTTATCATAAGTAACATCGGCTGTTCCCCATGCCTGCGTGTTCACTCCGGGATTCTCCTGATAGCCCGTTATTTTAAGACCCTTCTGACTGTATTGCATAGGAATGTGATGATCCTGCGTACAGGAAACGACAATACCAATCAACAAAAATAGCGTTAAAAAAATAGAAAAGTTCGACCTCATGGTATAGTGGTTTTAAGTGTAAATATTGATTAAAATTAATAATAATAATTACAATTAAAAGGGATAGACCCTTCTCATATACCAAAAGTTATTAAATGGTCAGGGGAATCCGCCCATTAGCGTCCTTCCCACATCATTAAGGCTTCGATGAGCTGCGTAAGATAGGGAGTGGGCATCTGCGGAATGAGGTACGCATGAGGCCCCATGGGATCGTCGGCCCAGGAATTATGACCACCATCGACGAGCATCCGCCCCCGTTTTATCCCAAAATAAGGGTTGGTACCTCTAGCAGCCACGAGCACGGCCGTTTGGTCCCAGCTCATTCGTCCCAGCTTGTCCGCTGGGGCCAGAGGCAAAGACAAGGCATAGACATCCTTCACAGGGCCTTTCAGCCCTTCATTTCTCACTACCTCGAGTCCTGTTTTTATCTCAGCACCAATCTCAAACCCACTAAAAAGTATGGAAGTTGGCCACTCAGCAAAAACCCGTTGCGAGGCCAGGGAATCGACAAAAACATTATATTCCCGGCCTTCTGGGAACTTCCCCGCCATAGAAACGAGCAACTTCACTTTACGTCTTACAAGATCTAGCCCCGACAGCCCCGACAAGGAGTCGGCAGGAGAGGCTAGCAGATCGGCCAGGTTGGTCAAAAAACCAATGGTAACTACCGTAACGCTCTTATCGGGCTGGGCCGCCAAGATACGCCGATAAACCGATACCGCATTGGGGACTTGGGAGGTCGATTGAAGGGTATGGGGGTATTTGTCCACCAACATTTGCGGCCATCCTTGCGTGGCACCCTTAGTAGCCCCCTCCCCTTTGGGAGCGCCAATAGGAAGCTGGGGCCTTCCATAAAAAGTATTGATAACCTCAATACAAGGGGCTACCAATTCGTGTTTGTTACTGGCCACTACTGCCAACGGACTCACCTCCCCTTTGTCGGCCAAGGCATGAAACATGGCCAAGGCCCCCACGTCGTCGTAATCGGGACCTATATCCGTATCCAATATCATGGGAACCCCCTTATTGCCATACGGCTGGGAGAACGCCTGAACACTCCACAAAAAGAAACAAGCAATAAAAGTAAATTTTTCTAGCATCGATTTCATAGCAAAAAACAAGGTGTAAGACATTAGAAGCGAAAAAAAAGGCCTCCTTTGCTATTTATAGACGCATTTTGGCATCATTTAGTTGAGAAATCTATCCTATTTTTTTACAAATTTATAGACCTTCCTACTCCCCTCGTTGGTCAGCTCCAGCAAATAAAGTCCAGCAGCATATTGGGAGCGATCGAGCGGAGCATCCCAGGTGCCTTTGCCCCCTTCGGCCTTCCAGCGATCTGTTTTCAGCACTTTCCCCGACTGGTCCATCAACCGAACCACAACGTCCGATCCGGCCGCGGCCTCATACTTGAGTCTGACCCTCTCGGCTACGGGATTGGGATATATCCAACTTGCGTTCGAGCCGTCGAAGAGCACCGATCGTACTCCAGAATAGGCGAAGCTACCATCCCTATCCACCATTTTTAATCTAAAATAATGGGTTTCAGAGAGGTCCTGAGCCGCAAAGTCCCATTTATAGTTACCACCTAAAGGGCTTCCACCCGAGTTCACACTGCCTACCATCTCAAAATCCCCCCCTTTTAAAGCCCGATCCCCTAAGGCGAGCTCCACTTCAAAATGATCAAAATCTTGTTCCTCAGCCGTGGACCATACCAATGATACGGACGGTAATTCTGCGTCTTTGTGAGCATTAAAATGGACCAACCGAACCGGCAAGGGAGTGCTGTCGCCTATTAACCCCTTACTCAGCCAAAACTCTGAGAAGTCCTTTACCTTAAACTCTGCATAGTAGCCTTGGTCGTAGGGCACCTTAGTGGCGTTGGCTATAAAACTCCAAGTGCTATTCATATTATTGGCAATATCACCATCCTCCATACTTTGGTTGACATCGCTATACTTTGACACTCCCAGCCTATAGGCCGAAGTTACGGCATCGCACCCAACGCAATTGGTAGCCGTCAGTATAGACTCCACCTCGCTGTCTAAGAAATATAACCGCAGGGTTACGGAGTCACTCAAGCTAAGAGATTGAGGTTTGATGGTGACATTCCTGTCTAAGTAATACTGCCCATTGGCATTCCGCACGGCCCCACCGTTGATATAAGCCTGCACATTGGTGATACCCAATGCCTGGCTTCCTGCCAACACAGAAGCTACCAGCTGATTATTACTCTTAAAATGCACCCATTCACTACCAGGCCCTACAGTTTGGCTACTGGCAGAGGCCATGCTGGCCCCAGCATAAATAGCCCCCAAATGATCGTATACGTGTATATCATCGAGGGCGATGCCTTCATTCTGTACGAATGGATCGGACAATAGGACAAAGCGAATGCGAAGCGTGCTGTAGCCTGTAGGCAAAGGAATGGAGGCTACGTGCCAGCGGGTATAGTCGGCCGCCGACCACGCCGGATTCCCCCCATAGGCATTGTTGTACCAATTGGTGCCTTGGCCTTGTTCTCCGAGCCTCGTCCACGCCCCTCCGTCACCGGAATACTCTACATAAGCGATATCGCATGGATCTGGGTCGCACTCTTCTAGGTCCAGAGCCAAGCTGAAGCTCAGCATAGGAACGGAAAGTCCTCCAATACTAAAGCAAGGGCTGTATAAATACGACAGTTCATCATCGTTGTGGTTGCCGTTTAGGTTGGTTTTCCAGGCTTTCTGTCCACTGGCAGCCCCTACGATCTTCCCAGAAGTTGGGGTACCATAGGCCCAGGAGCTATTGCGTCCATCAGTAAAGAAATGGCCATTTCCAGCTTCAAAATCCTGTAAGTAAGGAAAGGCCGTCACCAGAGGGGCATGATAAAAGGTCTCCGTTTTTTCGTTATTGTCGGCATAAGAGTCGGTGGCATAGTCCACACGCACGCGCAAGGTATGCGCACCAGGAGCGCTAAGGTTGGCTGTGGCAGCAAAAGTATACTCCATATTGGACCTAGGGGGGATGGACGAAATATACTCCGTAACACCCGGGCCTCCGTCGACCCACAGGGTTACCGGCACTAGAAGCGCTTCATTACTATCACTATTTCGAACTTGTATTTTTATCGATTCGTTGGCGCTATAGCTACAACTGTTGACCGCCGGTGTAAGGATATTTGCTAGCTGAATATCGTCGGTGACGGTATACAGGTTCACATCGTCGAAGGTGTACCCATCCGCACTATTCCAATCGGCGGCAATATTTTGCCCCCACTGCCCCCAGCGGACCTGAAAACTGGACGTGAGTGCCTGGCTATTTTCAATCAATAACCTACTTACCTCTATCCCTGCTGCGAGTTGGTAGCCTTCTTCGGCTTTATTTTGATTAGCAAACAGATCGAAGACTTCTATCCACTCCGCCTGGTCGTTACCTCTTATCCACACTTTATTGGCGCTATTAGACTCTTGCCCATGATTTTTATATTTAAAATTGAGCCTTAGATCCGTATTACTAATGGAATAATTGGCCAGGTTGTAGGTCCCTATCAGGTAGTTGGTCACTCCTGAGGCGGTATACTGGCTGGCGTCGAGCGTCAAAGCCTTGGTACCTGAGGCGGCGTAGCCCTCTCCAACGTAGGAACGTACTCGTCCTACCCCCAAGTCGCTTTGAAAATCGTAGCGGCTACCAGCCCCCAGCCCCACTTGCTCTTTGAGGTAGGTAAAGGTCGATAGGCTTTCGAAGTTATCTAGAAACGGCAAGGTCAATGGATCGTTGCTCAGCTGCCGGAAGGTCTTGGTGAGTATGTTATTGCTAGTTACAGGATCGCCGGTATGGGTCAATATGATCTTCACCACATAATTACCCGTTGCGCTGTAGTTGAAATTTACCGGAAAAGTATGGTCGTAATTGCCCCCAGCAGGAATGGAGTAGTTGACCGACTCGGAATAAATAATATTGTCGTTAACGGAATAGTTCAGAAAAAAAGGATTGACGGACGCGTCGTCGTCGAGGTTCTTGATCCGCACCGTAAGCTGCTGGCTGGCCCCCAGAGCCGAGGACGTAAACGCCCTCCCCGACCCGGTCGGGAGCACAATATCCTCCACCATCAGGTCATGATCGGAGGCCGAGCCTACCGATGTCCCATCGTCTGGAAGGCGACTCACAGCCAGGGCTCTTTTCCCGGCATGGCCGTTGAGCCGTGCTCGTACCGTGGCATAATAGGTAGTATCCTTCGATAGACCCGCTATGATATAGCTATTGGTGGCTACAGTGGCTTTCGAAACCATCTCATCGCCTTTCAATATCATAACCTCATAGTCGGTGGCACCGGCTACTGGTGTCCATTCTATGCCAAAATAGCCTTCCGTCTGCGCCGCGGACAGCGACACTACCGGTACACCCAGAACCGTAAAGGCCTCGCTTGCCGAAACGGCCCCCGTCAGGTTTTGAATGACCCGCACCTTCACTATGTCTGATGATAGCACGGGGATAGCCCAATCCAGCTGCCTGGTAGCGGGAGCCAAATTGGCATCCCCTATAGGAAGCCAAGACGCGCCGTTGTCGGTTGAGTACTGGACTTGATAGGTGCTGGTCGGGTTCCCGAAGGAATCCCAGGAAATCTTTATGGTCTCTCCACCAACGAGCCGCTCACCACCGATGGGGTAAGTGAGGGTAGTAGCAGTAGGTACCATATCATAGACTACAAAAAAGGGTTGACGCGGATTTTGCGCTATATTCGTCCCCGCTATAGTAAGGGTATAGCTCCCGGCTTCGGGTGCATCTATGACTACTTGCTCCACATTATTGAGGTGGTCTACTCCCTCCACGGCCAGGTTATTGACCTCCGCGGGGCTTGTAGATAAGATGAGGGGACGTCTGACTTGCCCGCTCGGAGTGGTGACGGTCAGGTCCAGGTCGTTGACCAGCGCCTGGGCCGAAAGAACAGAGGCAGCTGGGTCGTTCCAATAGAGCATCACCTTCAGGTGGGCCGAACCGGCCGGTACTTGAACGGTGATCTGCCGGGTGTTTCCTTGTGCCAAAGAATCGTTATAAAACCGTGTCCCTTCTAGCATGCGAAGGGAGGCCAGCAGGTTCATCCATCCAAAGCCATATTTGAAGTCGGGGCCGGCGTTGCCCATATCCGTAGCCCCATTGCAAAGCAAGGCCTTCATCAAGCCATTTTTGGGATTTTGTCCCGCATATAATTGTCGGTAGCGCTCATAGAGCAGGGCTAGCCCTCCCGACACACCTGGTGTAGCCATGCTAGTACCAGTAGAATTTTGATAATTATTGACTGGTACGGTAGACATCACTGAAGTGCCTTGGGCCATAATTTCGGGTTTTAGGCGGCCATCACTAACGGGGCCCCTGCTGGAGCCTGAATTCACTACCCCCTGTGCCGTGCTGTTACCGACGGTAAGTACATTTTTGGAGGCCTGATACCCCCCCAAAACGTTCCCAAACCCTGCAGGATAGGGACTGCAGGTAACGTATCCGCTATTTCCTGAAGCGAAAACATGCTGTAAGGTAGGAATATCGAAGGCCTGTTGATCCAGGATTGAGGAATAAAGGTCATATTTCCCGAAGGTAGTACAGTCGCTCACATCGGACCCATAACTGTTGTTGGTGATCACCATACCATAATCGGCAACATAGGTAGAGGCATAGGCCAAAATTTTGGAAAAATACTGAGCCACCACGGTCGCTTTAGGCGCATATCCTTTGTAGCGTTCATTCATAATCCCCGCTCCTGCAAGGGTACCCATCACATGGACCCCATGAATGCCCCCCGAAATCCCAGCATGGTTAATAATTCGCCCGGTAAGGTCGACATGTTGAAATGGGTCAGCATTATCACCTACCCCAACGACAACCCCTTTCCCTTGCAAATCTCGTCTTAAACCCACCTTAGACTGCAACACATTGGCACGGCTGTTCACCACACTCTTGTCATTGATAGGCTTATCGGCCGACGGTACTCCTTGAACGTATTTGACTACGGGCATATCGGCCAACTTCAGAAGGTCGGAATAAGGAATATCCAACTCCATCACAGACGCTTCTTCGAATGGAGTACGCACGGCGGCAAAGCCCATCTGAGCCATTTGCGCACTAAACTCTTCCTTGGAAAGGGACGCTACATAATTCACCCATACCGATACCCTCCCCGAGGAGGCCAAATTGGCGGAATATTTCTTGAATAAATCAGGATCTATCTTTTGTTCTGGCAGCAGGTCTACAAGGGCCCGTGCCTTGCCATTTTTCAGGGCTTGTAGTGGTACCCCATCCTTCAATAAAGCGGTAAAGGCGCGGTTTGGCACGTAGTCCAAGAGTACGACTCCCACTCGGGCCAATTCGGCTCTGGTATCGGAATCGGGGAGCTCGTCAAACTGAATGAGGACCATCCGACCCGCTCCCGGATCCGCCTCTACTGCCTTTCGCATGCTCTTCAGCCCTTTGGTGCTGATATTCTCTGTGGGAATGACCGACCCCGATCGCAGATAGATGGTATGGTCAGCAACTTGCTGAGCCGCTGCCGATATAATAGTACAGAACCATAACAGCAAAAAGTAGAATGATTTCATTTTTAGGGTCATTAGCGTATGTGATAGTGTAACCGCATATACATTGAAATTTGAAGTTAGTAAATTAAAAGTGTTTAATAAACAAGCTTCATTGAATATTAAGGTACAAATAATTTGTAATACTTACTGGATTAGTCCTAATTAATGAATAATTATTGAAAACGCCTATCGTTATAAGCGCTAAAATACTTATACAGAACACGCTGGCCCCAAGCTGAATCGGGGCCGAACGGTCGCCTATATAACCCTCTAAATGCTTCTATTGGAAATGGCCTAAAGTCCCCTTATTTTTGAAACTTCATTGATAGCCTCAAGGGCTCAACTCATTCGCCATACCTAATACCCCTATGAATATATACGGCTTAATCGGGTTTCCATTGACCCATTCATTTTCAAAAAAGTATTTTTCAGACAAATTTGAAAGAGAAGGAATAAAAAACAGCGTTTACGACCTCAACGAAATGGAGAGTCTGGAAGCCTTACCCGACCTGTTACGAAACACCCCGAACCTCAAGGGCTTAAACGTGACCATCCCACACAAAAAAAATGTAATTCCTTTCCTGGACGACCTGGACGAAGCCTCAGCCCAACGAATAGGGGCCGTCAATACCATTAAAATATATGCCGATGGCTCCACCAAAGGGTTCAACACCGATTACTACGGATTTAAACAGTCATTGGAAGAATGGCTCGACAAGCGTGGGGAAAATTGCAAAGGTTTCCAGGCCCTCATTTTAGGCGATGGCGGAGCTGCTAAAGCCATCAAAGTAGCCTTAGAGGATCTGCACGTCCCTTTTCGGGTCGTTTCCCGCAAAAAAACAGAAAATAGCCTACTTTATGAGGAGCTAACCGAAGCGCTGATGCAGGAGCATAGGCTTATCATTAACACCACCCCTTTGGGTACCTATCCTAATATATCGGCCAGCCCCGACCTTCCCTATCATTGGCTCAACTCCAGTCATTACCTCTACGATCTGGTATACAACCCTGCTGTGACCGAGTTTTTAAAAAAGGGACTAGAGCGAGGCGCTCAGACACTTAATGGCCTTAAAATGCTAGAATTGCAGGCGGAAAAATCATGGGATATTTGGGTCAATGAGGATACATTATGGAGTATCTAAGGGAGTATAATACGACCATAAATCATTTTCTTTCTTTTCAGAAGACACCCATCGCCCGGCTTTGGTGGGTGCTAGTACCCCGTGCCCGAGTACCTTCGGGCTCTGACAACACCTGATTTCATCCCATAGGCCTGCCTTTAAAAAGGCTTCGATGGTGATGGCTCCACCTTCTACGAAAACCGAATGTATTTTTCGGGTGTATAAGACTTCCATCAGGCTCCTCACCCAGTTTTCGTCCATCTCCACTTTTATTGGCGTGGGCGGGGCAGTAGTACCCCTATAGCGCTCGGGCCAGGAGGGCATATCGCTGTCCTGTTGCCCGTTAACCCACAAGGTAGGCTGGGTACTATCGAATAAAAAATGGCCCCTAGGCAGGCTTAAATCTCTATCCAATCCGACCCGCACCGGCTGATGACCCTGCCAATGGCGTACATTGAGCCGGGGATTATCCAAAAGAGCCGTACGGTACCCCACCAAAATGGCATCCTCTTCGCTTCGCCACCGATGTACCATCTGGTTGGATAGCTCCCCACTAATAGCTACCCGACTTCCATCGGAAGTGCCTATAAACCCATCGGCGGTTTCGGCCCATTTTAGGACTATGTAAGGGCGATGGTGATGCATGGCCGTAAAAAAACGTTTATTTAATTGTTGCCCTTCCAATTGGAGTACGCCTACTTCAACTTCCACTCCAGCGTCTCTCAAGCGGGCTATTCCAGTACCCGCCACTAGGGGATTGGGGTCGAGATTGGCCACTACTACCCTTCGAATACGACTGCGAATCAGCAGGTCGGCACAGGGGGGCGTCTTCCCAAAATGCGAACAGGGCTCTAGCGTCACATAGGCCGTGGACTCTGATAAGTAGCTATCATTCTGCCGATTAGACACATCCTCTATGGCCCGCACTTCGGCATGGGGACCTCCATAGGCCCTATGCCACCCCTCTCCAATAATCCGATCTTGATGTACGATCACACACCCGACCATGGGATTGGGGCTTACTAGCCCGCACCCTTTTTCGGCCAAGTATAAGGCCCGTTGCATCCACTCCATATCTCTATTCATAACACAAAAATAAGAAGCGGAATGTAAACACAACTTTCGGGAGTTCTTATAATTTGCTAACTTTCCGCAATCAGAATAAAACATTAAAGAAATGACTTCGGCACGTCAGCTATATCAGCATATATTTAAAGGCATTACAGTATACCCCGAAAAAGAGTCTCAAGCCATCGCATTTATGCTGATGGAGCACTTTCTCAGGCTTCGTAACATCGACGTCCTGGTGGACCGTCCGGTACCCGAAGGCACTGTTCAGCCCGACTGGGACAATATTATTGCCCGGCTCAACGACAACGAGCCCGTTCAACATATCATAGGATCTACAGAGTTTTGTGGGCTGGAATTCCAGGTATCGTCGTCGGTACTCATCCCTCGCCCCGAAACGGAAGAACTCGTGCGCATGGTAACCCGCGACTATGCAGAGCCCGATCAAAACATCGAGATTCTCGACATCGGCACCGGTAGTGGCTGCATCGCCATTGTCCTTGCGCGATTCTTGCCTCATGTACAGGTACATGCTTGGGACGTTTCGGACCAGGCGTTGGAGGTAGCCCGGGAAAACGCCCGTCAGCTGCTGGCTGATGTAGCCTTTGCCAAGCAGGATATGCTCAACGTCACCTTCCCACTGGCGGGTAACACCCAGCAATTCGACTGCCTGGTAAGCAACCCGCCGTACGTTACCTACGCCGAACAAGAGCATATGCGCCCCAACGTATTGCGCTTTGAACCCCATGAAGCCCTGTTTGTCGAAGACAACGACCCCTTATTATTCTACAAGGCTATCGCCGACTTTGGCCAACATCATATTAAGCCCAATGGACGGTGCTATGTAGAGATCAATGAGCATTTCGGAGCCCAAACCAAAGAGGTTTTCGTAGAACGAGGCTATGCTGACGTGGAGATATTGAGAGATATACACGGTAAGGACCGATTCATTAGAGCCTTTTGGAAGAAATAAATACCGACAACGTTACGTTGTCTACCAGAAAGGAGTGGTCGGAAAAAAGCGTTTCGGGTCACTCCTTTCTCCATAACCTACTCCTACGCACACGGAAATCCTAAACTATCGATATCGAAGCTCGATATGCTACTAGACCGTTTTAACAATCTATATAAACACCAATAGATGTATTTAGAAAAAATTAAAGATGTGCTGGACGAAATGGGAAAGGTAGTTGTAGGACAGGACAAACTCCTCAACCGACTCCTCATTGGCCTATTTACGGGTGGACATGTGCTGTTGGAAGGCGTCCCTGGCCTAGCCAAAACGCTGACCATTAATTCCCTTGCCAAGGTTCTTCACCTGGACTTTCGTCGCATCCAATTCACCCCCGACTTACTACCAGCCGACCTTATCGGGACGATGATCTATAAACCCAAAATAGGGGACTATGAAGTAAAAAAAGGGCCTATATTTTCCAATATCATATTGGCCGATGAGGTGAACAGATCCCCGGCCAAAGTGCAGTCGGCCCTGCTAGAAGCCATGCAAGAGAAGCAGGTAACCATAGGAGATGAAACCTACCAGCTCGATCGGCCGTTCGTGGTTCTGGCCACCCAAAACCCAGTAGAACAGGAAGGCACCTACCCACTACCAGAGGCGCAAATCGACCGGTTTATGATGAAGGTATATGTCGACTACCTCAATAAGCAAGAAGAACTAGAGGTGATGCGCCGGATGTCGGACATATCCTATGAATACCAGATAAAACCAATCCTTAACAAGGAGGATATATTTGCCATCCGCGAAAAAGTTAATAACGTCAATATTTCGGATACCTTGGAGCGCTATATTATCGAGTTGGTGTTTGCCACCAGGCGCCCACTCGAGTATAACCTCAAGGAAGAGGCCCGCTATATTCAGTTTGGCGTCTCGCCCCGAGCTACCATCTACCTAAACCGTGCAGCTAAAGCCCTCGCCTTTTTGGAAGGCCGCGACTATGTGCTTCCGGAAGATATAAAGGAACTCGCGCCCGACATTATGAACCATAGGATTTTGCTCAACTACGAAGCCGAAGCGGATGGGGTGCGCACCTTATCGATCATCGAATCGATATTGAGTAAAGTAGCCATAGGCTAAGCAGCCGCCTTAGGGGACGGGGTCGTGGCCGTGGCCTCCCCATGGATGGCAACTCGCCCAACGCCGAAGCCCCATCCAACCCCCTTTTACCAAACCATGCTTCTGAAGGGCTTGGATCATATATTGTGAACAGGTGGGTGTGTAGCGGCACGAATCGGGCAGATATGGAGAGAGCACGCCTTGGTAAATTTTGACCAACCAAATGAGTAAAAATTTCATTTTGCTTCTGGGGTAATGATAGTATCTTTGAATTTGACAATTAACCATTTATTACCATGATTTCCTATATACTTTGGGATGTAAATCCTGAAATCTTCACCATTCCCGAAATTATGGGGATTGGCCCCCTCCCTATTCGTTGGTATGGATTGCTCTTTGCAGCGGGTTTTCTCATCGGCCAACAAATCATGATACACGTATTCAAAAAGGAGAACAAACCCTTAGAGGATATTGATTCCCTTACCTTGTATATGGTCATTTCGACGGTGTTGGGCGCACGGTTCGGCCATTATCTGTTCTATCAGCCGGAGGTGTTGTTCAAAAACCCCTTGGAAGTCATCATCCCTCCCTACGCTGGCCTGGCCAGCCATGGCGCCATTATTGGGATCATTACAGGCCTTTACCTATATTCTCGTTCTCGAAAAGACAAGGGTCAGACTTTCTTTTGGGTAGCCGACCGGATCGTCATCGTAGTGGCCCTCGCAGGCGCCTTTATCCGATTTGGCAATTTGATGAACTCCGAAATCGTAGGCCGTCCTACCGACTTGCCCTGGGGCTTTATATTCATGAAAAACCTAGAGTTTGCACAGATCCCCCGACATGCTGCGCAGCTTTACGAATCATTGAGCTGTTTTGTATTGTTCTGGATTCTGCTAGCCCTGTGGAACAAGTATAAGGCGGCAACGCCCAGAGGATTGCTGGTTGGAATATTCTTTATATGGATATTCACCCTGCGCTTCTTTTATGAGTTTTTAAAGGAAAACCAAGAGGCCTTCGAAGCCAATTACCTCTTAAATATGGGACAAATCTTGAGTATCCCGGCGGTACTGTTAGGGGTGTACTTTGTGGCAAGGGCCCGACGTCAGCCTAAGATAACGGCGAGTTAATCAGCCAGTAAGGGTATTTACTCAGCAGTGTCAACGATACCAGATAAAACCTGTAAATTAGGGAAAGTATCTAATCCTTAAAACTTACATCAGATGAAAACGCAATTCATGTTGACGCTTGCCCTAGGTTCCACGCTGGTCCTTTCCAGTTGTGGAGGCGACAAGGCAGAAGAAAAAGAGGAGCCTAAAAATGCCATAGAAGCCCTGCAGCACTTTGCCGACCAGGCCGAGGAAAATGCCAAAAAAGAGCCTGTCGACCCTGTAGACTTCCGATCCTTAAAAGAACTCCTACCAGAGAGTATGGGATCCCTCGCCCGCTCCGATGCCTCTGGCGAAAAAACTGGAGCCATGGGCTTTACCATCTCTAAGGCAGAGGCCAAATATCAAGATTCTGATAATAATGCCCGGATATCTGTCGAAATTATTGATACAGGAGGTATAGCAGGAGTAGGTGCCATGGCTATGGCCGCTTGGACCATGGCGAGCATCGACAAGGAAACAGACGATGGCTATGAGCGTACGAGCAAAATAGACGGACATAAGTCTTATGAAAAATACAACAGAACCAGTCAAAGAGGGGAAATCAATGTGATGGTTTCCCAACGTTTTATCGTCAATATAAATGGAAGTAACGTTACAGAAGACCAACTGAAAGACGCCCTCTCCAAAATAGATATCGATCAACTAGAAGGCCTGGAATAAAGAATTCAGAAATTCAAAAGGCCCCCATTTGTATTCATAACGAATGGGGGCTTTTATGCCACCCTCCTCCTATGGCTTATACTGGCACCATAGCCACCAAAAATGACCCACATTGAGCGGGCCATTCGGAGGTAATTAATCTATAAGAGGGAATACGAGGCGGGAGAATTACATCCGCCTTTACGGTCAAACTTGTTGCCCTGTCGAAGCAGGATAAGGGAAAGTAAAAGTTTAATGGGTTATCTAATCGTTTATTTAGGTTTAAGAATAATCAGCTTATAGCAAAATCGACTTGTTCTCTTAGTAATTGCTTGGCTTTAACGAGCTGGTTTTTTACGGTGTTCTTCGATATCCTAAGGAATTCGGCGATCTCTTGGTACGACTTACCTTCTTCTAGGTTCAGTTTTAATATCAGCTTACGCTTCGTCGATAGGGACTCCACGGCCGTTTGCACCAGTACCAAGCGACGTTCTTTTTCTTCCATCTCATCATCGGCCATCGCTTCTATATTCTCCAAATACTGTATCCGCATTTGCTGGTTCTTCTCCATCTTTTTGAAATGATCGAAGGCCATATTCCGCAAACAGGTAAAAAAATACGAATTGAAATTCTGTTCCGGTTTGATTTGGGTACGTCGCAACCAAATTTTCAAAAACAACTCCTGAATTAAATTTTCCGCTTCTTCTTCATCTTTCAAAAGGGAAACAGAAAATCTCAAAGCAGGAATCCTGTAGTAATTGTACAGTTGAGCGAAGGCTTCTTCATCGCCCAGCGTAACTTTTCTCAAGGTATTTTCATCAGGATGACTCACGACAATAGGGTTTTAAACAATTATTTCACCAAAAAGTACATTTCTTAAACGAATTAATCAGACTCTATTATTACCCCTGATTAGGGTCCAAATAATAAAATCAACTTCGTATTATCCCATTTAATATATTCCTCAAACTACCATTTTTTCAAAATATTAAAGACATCATTTCGGCCTTATCTAAATTAATGTAGTTACTACTAAAACAAATGGAATAAATAATTTTGTGCGGCATTGTTTATTTATGATCATAAATATACTAGGCTACCTCCCCCTATCAATCGCATTATGCGTAAAATTATCCTCAAAATGCGCAAACAGCATCGAATTAACATTCTGTTTATACTGAAGGCATTCTTTCATAACATTGAAGGGGCCTTGGGACCCGGTAGTAGCCTATACGGATACCGATCCACTCCATCTAATAGTGGGGGAACTCCTGCCTGCTTTTTCTCAAAAGAATACCGTCAGGATAGCCTTACTAACTCCCCCATGAGTATATCATAGCAAACAGCCCTACCTAGGCAAGAAGTGGTAACAACGAACTCTTAAATTTCCAACCTTAAGTACTATCGTACCATGCAGACACCAGAAATAAACGATATTCTTGAAAAAATACTAAATACACGAGTGGCCGTATATGGTGACTTTTGTTTAGACGCCTATTGGTTGATGGACAACCGTGCCTCGGAAATATCCATAGAGACTGGGCTGTATACTGAAACGGTGGGTAAGCATTATTATAGTCCCGGAGGAGCAGGAAATGTAGTCGCCAACTTAGCCGCACTTCAGCCTGCCTCTATTCAGGCGATTGGTACGGTCGGCGACGATCTGTTTGGCAGGGAACTTACTGCTCAATTACAGGCCCTAGGAACGGACACCAGTACACTCTTCATACAAAAGGAGGAATTTGACACCTATACCTATTTAAAAAGGCATGTCAACCAACAAGAACAACCGCGTATCGACTTCGGGGCATATAACCAAAGGAGCGAAGCCACGGATAAGCGCTTACTAGAGGCCATAGAAAAGGCCCTACAAAATTGTGATGTCCTGATATTTAACCAACAAGTAACAGGGAGCATCAACCACCCTGACTTTATTGATGGTGTCAACGCACTGTTCAGCCAGTACTCCGATACCATTGTGCTGCTGGACTCTCGGCATTTTAACGACAAGATTCATAATACCTATAGAAAGACCAACGACCGGGAACTGGCCATCCTGACGGGCCAACCGAGCAATACAGAAGAAAGCTTGCCTTTAACGGCGGTGAGCAACATGGGAAGCCAGGTTTATAAACAAACAGAAAAGCCCCTATTCGTCACCTGTGGCGAACGGGGCATCTTATCATTCGACGCACTGGGACAACATTATATACCCGGACTTCAACTAAAAGGAAAGCTCGATACAGTGGGAGCCGGCGACACCACCATTAGTGCCATAGCCCTTTGCCTGGCAGCAGGGCTATCGGCCAAAGATGCCGCCGAGTTCGCTAATTTAGCGGCAGGTGTGACCGTACAAAAAAGATATACGACCGGCACAGCCAGTGCCGCCGAAATATTGGACCTTGCCACCGAGCCGCACTACAGCTACAACCCCGACTTAGCCCTTAATGAAAGAATGGCCAAGTACTGGCCCGGTACCGAATTCGAAATCTGTGAACCAAAGGCCATAGAGCGCCTTGGCCACATTAAATATGCGGTATTCGATCATGACGGCACCATCTCTACCCTGCGCCATGGGTGGGAGCAGATCATGGAGCCTATGATGATCAAAGCCATATTGGGCGCGCAATATGACGACATCGACACCACTACCTTTAATAAGGTAAAGGAGGCATCCCTCGAATTTATACAGAAGACAACCGGCATACAGACCATTTATCAGATGGAAGGTTTGATACAGTTAATACGTGATTTTGGCTTTGTAGCTCCTGAAAATATTCTCGACAAGTTCCAGTACAAGGAGATATATAATGATGGCCTTATGGAAATGGTAGAAAAACGCATGGCCAAACTAGCCGCTGGAGAGCTGCAGCCCGAAGACTATACCATGAAGGGTGCTGTGACTTTCCTGCAAGCATTAAAGGACCGTGGGGTTGTACTCTATCTGGCCAGTGGCACCGACGTCGACGACGTGCGGCATGAGGCCCAAACATTGGGGTATGCCCCCCTCTTTGACGGTGGCATACATGGTGCTCTTAAGGAGTATACGAAGTTTTCAAAGAAAATGATCATAGAAAAAATCATCCGAGAGAACAATCTCCATGGGCACGAATTGATGGTGGTAGGCGACGGCCCCGATGAGATTAGAGAAGGACGACGGGCGGGAGGAATCGCTATTGGCATTGCCAGCAACGAACCCCAGCGCTATGGACATAATCCCGAAAAAAGGCCTAGGTTGGTTAAGGCGGGAGCCCATATGCTCATCCCCGACTTCTCTCAACATCAGGCGCTACTTTCCTTACTATTCCAAAAAGACCAAAACTTAACCAACGTATGAACTTAAGAAGCCTCGCCATATTGATCTCTGGTTACCTTGCAGTGCTTATGGCAGGCTGTAGAAGTGAGCAATCGATCTCCAGCTATCAGGATAGCCCTTTTGAACAGGAATACCATCAGCCCTTTTCACTCGCTGAGCACCAAGGTGCCAACGACGTGCGCCGCATTGCCGTCGACAGCCTGGAGCAGGTATGGGTGGCTACCGCAGATGGCATTTATAAAAAAGGGGCCCATACCGACCATTGGACACCTGTGGACACCACGGGCCCAGCCTATTGTCTGAGCTTCGAGGCCCAGCAGCGAACATTTGTGGGCAACTGGAGTGGACTCTGGCAAATACACGATCAGGCACTCGCACCGGTGCCAGGCGTAACAGGGCCTATCACTCAGCTATGCCAGCAGGGAGGCCGTACCTATGCCATGGGCCCGGCCGGCCTCTGGAAGTCGGAAGCCAATGGGTTTGTAAAAATCCAGGCAGACTTTCCTCGCTCCGTGCGGGACCTAGTCCCCGACAAGGGCCAAGGATTATGGATAGCCTCAGATGTAGGCCTTTACCATTGGTCCGACAACGAATTGAAACATTATTATACGACCCAAGAGCTGGTGAGTGGCTATGCCAAAGCAGTGGCCTATAATGATCAGGGCCAGCTGTGGGTGGGTGGGCTAGGTGGGGTCACCATACGAATGGCCGACCGCCAGATCAGCACCCTTACCCCCAAAAATGGACTACCATCTCGGTCGGTATCTCAAGTCCGAATGGCCCCCGACAGCACCATGTGGGTAGGCACCGACCAGGGGGTGGTGCGTTACCGAACCGATGGAAGCCATTCCCTGCTGTTCTCTAGGCGTTGGTTGCTCGACGACCAAGTACGCGATATCGCCTTCGACCGACAGGGCAACGCCTGGATAGCTACCGCCCAAGGGGTAAGCCGTATTGGAAGCCAGCCGATGACCTTGGCACAGAAACAAGATTATTTTTATGAGGTGCTCATGAAACGACACATTCGTGCTCCATGGACCGCCGGAATTGCTCATTTGACAGTGGCCGGAGATACCAGCACCTGGCAACCTGAAGATGACGATAATGACGGAGAGTTTACAGGGAATTATCTGGCGATGGAAAGTTTCCGTTATGCCGTCACCAAAGACCCATTAGCCAAAGAAAGGGCTCAAAAAGCCTTTCGGTTTATGAAATTATTGGGCGACATCACCGAAACGGATGGCTTCTTCGCCAGGGCCATTATCCCAATCGACTGGACCGAGATGCACGATAAAAACCGAACCTATACCCCCCAGGAAATCGCCGAAGAACAAGCGAAGGAGCCCCGCTTTAAGCCTGTAACCGAACGCTGGAGACCCTCGTCGGACGGGAAGTGGCTTTGGAAGGGAGATACGAGCAGCGACGAAATGTGCGGACATATGTTTGGCTATTATCATTACTACACCCTGGTAGCCGACAAAGCGGAGAAAAAAGTAGTTTCGGCTCAGATCACTAAAATTGTGGATCACTTGATTCGCAACCATTACAACCTGGTAGATGTGGACGGCAAACCTACCCGGTGGTCGGTATGGTCGCCGGAGTCCCTCAACCGGGACCCAGAATGGCTCCCCGACCGAAATCAAAATTCGATGGAGCTACTCAGTTTCCTCAAACTCGCTTATCATACCTCTGGCGATCAGAAATATGAAAAGGAGTACCGTAGGCTGATAGAAGAAGAGGGTTATTTGCAAAACATGAGCAAAATTGGGGAGCAAAACCCTGCTTGGTTTATTTACTTCGACGTGATATTGCAGGCCTACCAATACCCTATCTTGCTACATTGTGAACAGGATCCCGAGCTCCGTGCCTTTTATGAGGCGCATCTGGAAAAATGGTACGAAAAACGCCGAGCCGATCACAACCCTTTGATCAATTTCATTTATAATTTCGCCCTAAATAAGAAAGAGGGACTTCAGCCGTCGATCAGTTTTTTAAAAGACACCCCATTGGATCTGGTCGATTGGCCTATCGATCATAGCCAACGAGAAGATATCACCCTATCCCGCTATCCCTCTTTGGAGGAGCAGCAAGTTGGCAGCCTCCCCCCCGCCAGCATTAGGAGTACCGTTCGCTGGGATGTAAACCCTTGGTCGCTGAAAGGGGGCGATCCACATCGGGAGCGGGAACCGGTATTTTGGTTACTTCCTTACTGGATGGGCCGCTACCTACACATGATTCAAGAACCCAATCAATAAAACCACTCATTATAGACCATCTCTATGGAAAAATTAAAGATATATCTCATCTGCATGCTCATGGTAGCAAGTCTCGACCTCAGCGCCCAAAACGAAATGACCTATGCCGAAAAACTGGGCTGGCCCAAAGGAAGCAAGGTCGTTATATTCCATGTCGACGACGCCGGCATGTCTTATAGCTCCAACAGAGGCACCATACGTTCGATTGAGGAGGGTGTGGCCACCTCGGCCAGTATTATGATGCCTTGCTCGTGGGCGGCAAGTTTCGGCAAATATGTCTTGCAAAACCCTACTGTAGATGCCGGCCTACACCTCACACTCACCTCGGAATGGAAAGACTACCGCTGGCCTCCCCTCAACGGCATCAGCCACTCCCCTGGCTTGGTCGATCATGAAGGCTGTATGTGGCATAGCGTGGAGGAAGTGGTGAAGCATGCGAGTCCCGACATAGTAGAGACCGAAATTCGTGCCCAAATAGAACGTGCTTTAAAGATGGGCTTAAAACCCACGCATCTCGACTCCCATATGGGGACCCTCTTCGCTCATGGGCCGTTCCTAGAACGGTATATGAAAGTGGGGATCGAATACGGAATACCCGTTATGTTTCCTGGCGGAAACAATACCTTGATCACCCAATGCCTACTAGCGCCTACCATTAAAGCCCTAAAGAAAAAGGGTAAGTATAAGGAAGGCATGAAGCTTCCGGCTCCAGCCATTTTGAAGAAAGCACCCGCCATAGGCAAAATGTTATGGGAAGCGGGCTTACCCGTACTCGACGACGTTCATAACATCAGTGGAGACTGGAAGCCCGAAACGACCCCTGTCAGCCCCGAAGCCTGGGGCCAGTATAAGGCACAACAATGGATAAAAACCTTGGACATCATGCAACCCGGCGTGGCCATGTTGATCGTTCATAGCAGTGATATCACCGACGAATTTCAGCACATCAGTGCCTCAGGCGGCTCCCGCTATGCCGATATGCTGTCGATGCTCGACCCCGACCTTAAGGCCTATATCCAGAAAAATAATATTGTGCTCACCACCTGGCGCGAGCTGATGGAACGACGCCAAAAAGTAAAGTAAAATCAGATATGACACCAATAAAAACTCTATCCCTATTTATACTAGCGGCCTTCACCGTGCTGGCTCGACCGGCCTCGGCCCAAGTCGTCGTTTCGGAGACGCTCATCTTCTCCCCTCAGCAGGAGCATGCCCATGCCAGTAGCCTGGTGGCCCTGCCCAACGGCGACCTACTGGTGGCTTGGTTTCAGGGAAGTGGCGAGCGAAAGTCCGACGATGTACGTATCCTTGGCGCCCGATTAAAAAAGGGATCCAAAACATGGAGCAGCCCCTTTTTAATGGCCGACACCCCCCATATCCCCGACTGTAACCCCGTACTCTTCTTAAACGGGTCTGGCAAATTGTTTCTGGTGTGGATTGCCGTCCAAGCCAACCTTTGGGAGCAGTCGATCCTTAGATATAAAACCGCCACCGACTATGACCAAGAAGGGGCGCCCCATTGGAGCTGGCAGGACAATATCCTGCTAAAGCCCGACTCCGGCTTCGCTACAGAACTAGAAAAGCGATTGAAGGAGCTCCCCGAACATGGGATAGGATGGGCAGCCTATGCCCCCAAATACGATGAGATGATCCTGGAAGCCGGTAAAGATCCGGCTAAAAGAAGCACAGGATGGATGACCCGCATCAAGCCCATCCAACTCGCTTCGGGCAGGATCATCCTCCCCTTATACTCCGATGGTTTTAACCTATCCTTAATGGCCATCTCTGACGACGACGGGGACACCTGGACGCCCAGCCTCCCGGTGGTAGGCCGGGGCCCTATTCAACCGGCTATTGCCAAAAGTAAAAATGGCGACCTCGTAGCCTATATGCGCGACAGTGGAGACTATCCGCCTAAAGTTCACAGAAGTGTATCCACCGACGACGGACTTACCTGGTCCGCCACCCAGAAAACCAATATTCCAAATACGGCCAGCGTGGAGCTGCTGACCCTTCAAGATGGCAAATGGGCCTTTTTAGGGAACGATATCTACGACGGCCGCTACCGACTCAGCCTCTACCTGTCCGACGACGAAGGGGCATCCTGGAAAGGACGGTTGCTAATAGAAGAACACCCAGCCGATGAAGGGGGTTATTCGTATCCCGCCCTCATTCAAACGGCCGATGGTATGCTCCATATGACCTATTCCTTTCATCCCGAAAGTCATAAAAAATCGATTAAATATGTGACGGTCGACCCGACGAAAATCAAACTCACAAAAAAAACTTACTAATTTCTTAACCCATAATACCCAATGAAACATATTTTTATAGCGCTCCTCCTTACCAGCTGCTTTGCTGCCGGAATGCTCTCTTGCAGTAAAAACAATGTAAAGCAGCCCGTGTACCAAGACACACCCTATTTACAGGAAATCAGTGTCAAGTTCTATGCCGATACTACCACCCAAAAACTACTGGGAACGGCTTACGACAGAAATGGAAAAATTCAGGTCCTCTCCACCTCTGGTTTGCTGCATACCTACGACGGTCAATTTCTGTACCCCGGATCATTGAATCCCGACAAAACGTATCGTTTTACCAGTGATAAAAACCTGAAGGCCATCACCAGCCTCGATGCGCAGCTGGTATACCTTACCGACTCGGTGGTATACAGCAATGCCTGGGCAGGTAGGGTGTTTATTAAGCATCAATTGCCCAAGGCCCATATCTTTGCAGGTGGCAAGGACTTCCGTTTTTTGGTATCGGATGGGCAAGGTCTTGAGCTCGTAGCCGACCAAAAATCACTCTGGAGCCAAACGGTCCCTGCCGGCACGGTACAGCAAATTAGCTACCAATCCGAAACGAATACCTTTTGGGTGTTGACCGACGAGGCCTTATTCTCGCTTTCTGCCGACTTGCAGTTCAACAAAGTAATAGAAGGAAAGGGATATACCGCTATGGCCCTTACCGACGGTGGCAAGCAAATGGCCATTGGCACTACCAACGGATACTTGGTCTGTGATATCGCCAGCAAAAAACAAGTAGGAGAACTCAACCAAAAACTCCCAGTACCTGCTATTACTGCTATGGCATCTATCAACGGAAAACTCTGGTTCGGAAGTGCCGAAGGAGCCTTCTCGCTGCGTGAAGATGGGAAGTTTGACTACTATAACGGCGAACGCTGGCTACCAGGCAGTAACGTGCTGCAAATCACCGAAGGCCCTGCCCAATCGATACTCGTGCTTACTACCGGTGGGGTGGGTCAGATTATCTTTAAAGAAATGACCCTTGCCGACAAAGCCGCCTTTTACGACCAACAGGTGAGGCAACGCCATATTCGTGTGGGATTCAACTCGACCTTAGCACATATGGAAAAAGGAGACCTTTCTACAGGCTACCTTTCCGATTCGGATAATGACGGGTTATGGACTTCTATGTACCTAGGAGGAGAGATATTCCGCTATGCCGTTACCAAGGACAGTGCCGCCTTGCAGAATTGCCGCGAGTCGCTCGATGCCATGGAGCGCCTTTACGACATCAACCCCGTGGCTGGTTTTCCTTCTCGTTCTTTCGAAAGAAGTGGGCATATCGACATACTCCACGATCCAGAGCGCTGGCAACATGCCTCCGACAAGGAATGGGACTGGAAGTCGACCACTAGTAGCGATGAGGTCATAGGACATGTATTTGCTTTTGGCGCCATGGCCGAGCTCTTCGACGACGCCGAGCTAAAAGGCCGCGCCATCACCTTGATCGACACCCTGATGTCGCATATCGTTCAAAACGACCTGTATTTGATCGATTTCGATGGCAAACCCACCATGTGGGGAAAATGGAATCCTGAGTATGTAAACGGTTTCCCCACCAACGTTGGCGACCGTAAGCTCAACTCATCGAATATCGTGGCCATGCTTCAAACGGCGTACCATTTTACCAAAAAAGAGAAATATAAGGTAAAGGCATTTGAACTGATGGACAAGCATGGTTACTTCGAAAATATGATGCGCCCTATGTCGGATATCGGCAAGGCTCCCGACGATGCCGACGAGCATGCCAAAAATATGTCGGACGGATGGAACCATTCCGACGATGAAATGTACTTTATAGGCTATTGGGGCCTTTACCGCTATGCATTCAATGATACCCTGAAGGCCCATTATAAGGCGCAAATTCTGGATCATTGGGAAGCAGAACGCCCCGAAAAAGATGGTGCATGGAATATTTTTACGGCCATCACAGGCACCGACTCCTTCGATCTTGATGAAGCGGCTTGGTACCTTCGCGAATACCCATTGGATATGATAGAATGGGGAGTAAAAAACAGCCATAGAAAGGACATCGAACTTTTGGAGCCTAATTTCAGGAAACAGTCGACTAAGGAGGTCTTGCCTCCCGACGAAAGGCCCGTACGCCGCCATAATGCCAATACCTTCGACATGGACCGGATCAATGGCAACGGGAACAGCGAAAACAGCGCAGGAGATATATGGCTACTGCCCTACTGGATGGGCCGATACCTAGGCGTTATTAGCGCACCAGTGGCCAGTAGCAAATAAATAGGTTTTAGTAGTAATCCCTTGTCTCGATGAATACCCGTAAATTAGCACTTTTAGTCCCTTTAGCCTTACTCAACATGATAAATGCTTGTGCACCTCAGCGGCAGGAAGCCACCGAAAAGCAATTGACGTTCGATACGAGCTATCACCACGATCTCGACAATAACGACAACTTTTCGCCGGATGGACAGTGGCTGGTATACGACACCCGTACCGACTCGGGGGGGATAGCCGAATCGGGACGAATAGAACGGGTAAACACCGAGACAGGGGAAATAAAAATCACCTATTCCCTAGAAAACAATACCAAATGGGGACCCGGTGTAGGGGCTGTTAGCTATAGTCCCAAAGCCGCTTCGGTAGTGTTTATTCATGGATTAATGGATAATGATGCCCACAACCCCTACCAACAATGGAGGCGGACTGGGGTTATTGTAGAAGATGCCCAGCCCGGCAACCCGATATGGATGGACGCCAGGGACGTGACCTACCCTTATACGCCCGGAGCGCTTAGAGGCGGAACCCACCGCCACGAGTGGAGCGGAGACGGCCAGTGGATAGGCTATACCTATAACGACGCCATACTGCAAGAGATAGAGGCCCAAACTGGCGAAAAACGCAATCTACGCACCATTGGGGTTTCCAAAAACATAGGCCCCGTAACAGTAGACGCCCATCCAGGCAATGTGTCGGGTAGTTGGTATAGTGCATTGGTAGTTCGGGTGGTGCCCGAACCCACCCCCGGCAGCGACGAGATAAGCCACGCCGCCTACGACAGTTGGATAGGGCTACATGGCTACCAAAAACCGGATGGAAGCCAACAAATGGCCCGGGCTTTCTTGGGAACTGTTAGGGATAAAAAAGGCCAGGAAGTTCAGGAGGTCTTTGTGGTAGATATCCCCGACGATATCACCGTACCCGGCCCTTTGGGACCGATAGAAGGGACAAAGGACGATTTCCCTATGCCCCCTCAAGGTGCCGTCCAACGGCGCCTCACCCACACGGCCGAGTCGGAGCATCCCGGTTGTAGTGGGATCGTACGTTCCGCCCCCGACGGCTCTCAGCTCTGCTATCTGGCGAAGGACGAAAACGGAATTACCCAGATCTTTTTGCTCTCCCCCGTCGATGGGAAGAGCAGCCAGCTTACCCATCACGACTCGGACGTAGAGGGACATCTCCGCTGGAATCCTAATGGAAAAGAAATCTGCTATTTCTGGAACGGCTCCTTGGCTGTTTGCATCATTGGCGATGCTCCTTTCAACGAACGATACCAGCTACTCACAGAGCCAGACAGTCCTGCTGCTTCTAACCCTGTATGGTCGCCAGATGGTACCAAAATCGCCTATAATAGACTCATTCCCGCCCCAAACGGGGCAGCCACCCAGCAGATATTTATCCAGCAACGGTAAAGAAAAGCTACTTCATTAAAAAGCCAGGACTTAATCGGTCTTGGCTTTTTAATTTTCTACGATTACCAACGAAAGTCGTCGATACTTAATCGATTCTAATCTCGAATCGCTGCAAAGCCTACTTAATCCAGCCCAGTTTTAGAGGGCCAACTGAAAGGCAATCACATATATCAGTACTATTATCAAGATAAAAGCGCTCTTAAACAGTCGCCTAGAAGTATTCCTAAAACCCTCTTGAGAACAAAAAATATTTGTAAGCAAAGAGAAAAGCGATGCGATTAAGGCAAGGCAAACAGGGGCTCCACCGGGTTATTCCCTGGCCAAATATTATACTTCGAAGTGGGTTAAGGGTGCTCTATGGCTTTAAATAATAAATCTTTTAGAAACATAGCGGTAAAGTCTTTAGCCCCATGGTGCTCCACATCGGTTAGCTTTGGGAGATAACTACTAAAAAACTGCTGATGATGCGAAGCCTCTATAAGGGTACTGCTCAAAGATCGTGGATATGCATAAGTCGGGTTATGCTCGGTAATAAGGGCTGCGATCCTACCACATAGATCTTTATAGGGTTTAAATACCGCTTCCTTATTAATCTCCTCCACTTCCTTCACTAAATAAACCTTGCTGCTTTCAGCTATGACAATCTGATTTAAAAACCTTTTATTATAATCCATATTTCCCGAACTCTGAGGCAGTTCATGAGTCAGCAATTCGATGACCGTTTCTAGCTTGACCCGTGTATCCTGAATATTCTGAAGCCCAAACATCATTAGAAATTCTATATAACTCCAATACCAATTAAGGATGTATAGTAATAGGCGATGTTTATTTTCAAAATAACGGTATATAGTTGCTTCAGTAGCATGAATCTCAACGGCTAGTTTTCGGAAGGTAAAATGCTCGAACCCTAACTCATATATCAAGTCTATAGCACTTTTGATTATTTTCCTACCGACCTCCGTTCCTTCTGGATCCCGTAAGTACACCTTATGACTTACCTGAAAATTTAAATGAAAATCCATACCTTAACCTTCTAGTGAAACACAAAGAAGCAAAAATACCATGAATAAAAGTAATTAAATCATGAATTAAATTTTTACTCTTATGTTAGATAGTATTACTATCATTCAAAAAAGTATACTTATATTTGAGAAATCAAAGTCAAAAGCATGAAAACAACCCCTTTCAAAAGGCTCTGGGAACTGGTTCGCATTGAAAGAACTGATATTGCCTCTATATATTTCTATGCCATACTTAGCGGGTTGGTTCAGCTAAGCCTTCCGTTGGGCATCCAGACCATCATTGGATACATATTGGGCGCCACCATGGTAACCTCTATATACATACTAATCGTACTGGTGGTATTGGGAGTAGCGGTAGTAGGGTTTATGCAGATCAACCAGATGAAGATCATCGAAACCATCAAGCAAAAATTATTTACCCGTTACTCACTGGAATTTGCCGAGGCCATCCCCAATTTTGATAGCTTAAAAACGGACGGCTATTACTTACCTGAAAAGGTCAACCGTTTTTTCGATATTCTCAATGTACAAAAAGGCTTATCGAAGTTACTACTCGACGTCCCCGTGGCCAGTATACAGATCATCTTCGGTTTGATGTTATTGGGGATATACCATTTGGCGTTCTTCGTTTTCGGATCGTTGCTACTACTGGTTTTATGGCTAGTATTTTATAGAACCGGCTCCAAGGGAGTGAATTCGAGTCTACAGGAGAGTATGGCCAAGTATAAGGTGGCGGCATGGCTCGAAGAAATGGCCCGGGTGATCAACCCCTTCAAAAACAACCGGGACAGCCCCTTCAATTTACAGAAGACCGATGCCTATGTCAGCCAGTATCTGGAAGCCAAAACGACTCATTTTAGAGTATTATTGGTTCAGTACCAAGTCCTTGTATTCCTTAAGGTCGCTATTACCGCAGGCATGCTTACGGTAGGCACGGTGCTTCTCCTCGATCAAAAACTCAATATTGGCGAGTTTATCGCCATCGAAATCGTAATCCTTATGGTGATCAACGCCGTAGAAAAGTTGATCATCAATTTAGATAGTGTGTACGATGTAGTTACTGGGTTAGAAAAGTTGGCCACTGTCACTGAGCCTCTTGGCGAACAACAGGGCGCTATCGTTCTAGAGCAAAAAGCCAAGGGAATCGCCTTAGAGATGAAAGATTTTTATTTTCATTTTTCCAATGGAAAACCCGTTTTTGAAGGAGTAAATCTGGCCATACAACCAGGTACTATAACCACCATCACCACCAGCAGCAAGACGGTCTTGTTACAAACTTTGGCGGGGTACTACAGCCCTCAAGCGGGCGCCTTGCTCATCAACGGCATTCCGATGAGCCATTACAACCTCACCTCCTTCCGTCAACAAATAGGGATGTATCTGAATCAGAAGGACATTTTCATTGGCACTGTCATGGAGAACATTTTGATGGGTCGCCTCCATATTATCCCCGACCATATTACCGAACTAGCCATAAAGCTCGAAATTCAAGATATTATCACCTCCCTGCCAGCAGGTTTTCAGACGACCATTTCGCCCAATGGGCGTAACCTGGAAGGACGGCATATCCGGGCCATACTCTTGTTGCGAGCACTAGTCCACACCCCAAGGCTCTTGTTACTGGAGTCGCCATGGGACGGCCTGACGCCACATATCCGCACCACCATTATCGCCTACCTTCAAAGTATTAAAGAGCGTACCACGATCGTCATCACGAGCGATGAGCCCAACCTGAAGGAAATCGGTGATTTTCACATCTACTTGAACCATGGGGAGTCGAGTCCCAACAAACCAATATAGGCTATGGAATTAGAGAAATACACGATCCCATTAACCTCTAGGGATTTAATATACCGCTATCACAAAAAAAGCAAAGTACGCCAATGGACCATAGGGATATTCATATTCCTTGGATTGGTTTTGTTCTTACCCTGGACCCAAAATATCAAGGCCAAGGGCGACATCACTACGCTTTATCAAGAGCAGCGTCCACAACAAATCAATTCGCCCATACCCGGCAAAATAGTTCGTTGGTGGGTAAAGGAAGGAGATTTCGTTCAGAAAGGAGATACGATCCTCCAAATATCGGAGATCAAAGAAGACTATCTGGACCCTAACCTGGTGGGCCGAACCCGCCAACAGGTAGAGGCCAAGCAGGGTGCCATCGAATTCTATGAGCGAAAAGCACGCATGTCCACGCTTCAAATAGAAGTACTCCAAGAGGCACAAAAGCTTAAAATAGAGCAGTTAAAGAACAAACTTGGCCAATTGAAGAGTAAACTAACGGCCGAGAAGGCCGAGCTGGTAGCCATAGAGAATGAGCTTACCCTACTTACGGATCAATATGAGCGGCAAAAAAAGATGTATGCCGAAGGACTGGTTTCTCAAACCCAGCTCCAGCAGCGAAATGCCAGCTATCAGAACGCACTTTCTAAGCGAATAGTGGCCGAAAACAAAATCGCCCAAACCGAACAAGAAATCCTCAACAATCAAATTGAGCAAAACGGGGTAGAGCAAGAATATTTGGAAAAAATAAATAAGGCAGAAGGAGATCGGTTGGCCAGTATGGGCTCTGCAGTTGCGGGCCAAGGCGAAAAAGCCAAACTTGAAAACATGGCCACCAACTATGCCATCCGTAATGGCATGTACATTATTCTGGCCCCACAGGACGGCCAAATTGTACAGGCCAACAAATCGGGAATAGGGGAAATCTTAAAGGATTCGGAGAGTATAGCGGTCATAGTCCCTACCAAAGTCAACTATGCCGTAGAAATGTTTGTGAAGCCAGTCGACCTCCCCTTGATATCCAACGGGCAGCGGGTGCGGTTTATGTTCGATGGATTTCCAGCAATTATTTTTAGTGGATGGCCCAACAACAGTTACGGTACCTTTGGAGGTAAGGTAGTAGCTGTGGAACAGTCCATCGGCACCAATGGTCAATTTAGGGTCTTGGTAGCGGAGGACCCTGAGGACCGACCTTGGCCCGAAGAACTTCGGATAGGTAGTGGAGCACAAGGAATTGCCCTCCTCAAGAACGTTCCTATCTGGTATGAACTATGGCGAAATATCAACGGCTTCCCACCGGACTATTACAGTAGCGAACCGTCGACAAAAACCGTAAAACTTTAAGTAAAGCCCTTATGAACGGTAAAACACAGCCTTTAATAAACCTCTTAGTCCTAATACTATTCAGTTGCTGGGCCCCTGCCATCAGCATGGCGCAGGTGCCCGAAAAAACCCTACAAGCCGATGAAGTCCTGGCCATTGTAAGGCAATACCACCCGGTGGCTTTGCAGGCAGCCCTTGGCATAGAGGACGCCCAAGCCGAACTGAAAATGGCCAAGGGGGGATTCGACCCTAGACTGGGTGGGTATTTTGCCGGAAAGACTTTCGATGGCACCAAGTATTACCAGCAAGGATCTCAAGAGCTCACCATCCCCACCTGGTTTGGCGTGGACCTACATGGGGGCTTCCAACAGTTATCGGGAAATCGGCTCGATCCCTCCCAGACAAAGGGGCAGACGAGCTTTCTAGGAATAAGCCTTCCCATAGCCAAGGGATTGATGATGGACAAAAGACGAGCGGCACTCCAGCAGGCAAAACTTTACCGCAACCTATCCCAGACGGAGCAACGGGCTACTATCAACAACCTCCTGCTAGTAGTCATGGAGGATTACTGGCAATGGATAGCATCCTACCAGAGCTATCTAAATATCAGTTCTATTGTTGAGATTAACACGAAGCGCTTGGAACTCGTTACCGCATCATATGCCATGGGAGAGCGTGCCGCCATCGACACCGTTGAGGCCATGGCGCAATTAAAGCTTTATCAAAACCTTCAAACACAATCCTGGCTACAATTTCAAAATAGTGGACTCCAGTTGTCCGCACATCTTTGGGGGCCCAATGCCCAGCCCTACGACCTTTCGGACGAAGTCAAACCCCCTGTCAACTGGGACCAACAATTAGACCTTAGCCTATTTGAGCTCAATGGCGACAACCTGCTATCGGCTGCCCTTGCCAACCACCCCGAGCTGCAGGCCTACGAATATAAAATGGATATGCTGGAAGTCAACCGAAAATTGAAGTTTCAGGAGCTTCTTCCCAAAGCCGACCTCCGCTATAATTTCCTTAGCAAAGGCAACTCATTGATTCCGAACGAATATTTCGACAACAACTACCAATATGGATTCAAATTTGAAATGCCCTTAAGACTTTCCTATGGAAGGGGCGCATATAGGCAAGCCAAAATAAAAATAGAGTCTACCCAGCTGGCTCAAATTCAGAAAATTCGTGACATCGAGATTAAAATTAGGGCCTATCTCAACGACTACGGTGCCTTAAAATCGCAGATTGCCGTAGAAACGGAACAACTAGCCCTCATCCAGCGCTTGGTTGCTGCCGAGCAGATGCGATTTTCGAACGGAGAAAGCTCTCTATTTTTAGTAAATAGTCGAGAGAATAAAGCCTTGGAGGTTCAACAGAAACTTCTCACCTTAAAGTCTAAGTATTTTAAGACCCTCTACGCCCTACAAAGTAGCGCCGGCTTACTGCTCTGACCATATCTAGTCAACCCGCTCAATCTCTACCCAAAAGGGGAATATTCTCTTCCCTTTTACGGTATAAAAAGGCACCAAATCGCCGGTCATGGCCCTCAGGCTGACCCGCTCCATATCGATAGTATCGGCTTCCTTTGTGGCGTTCTTCTTCTGAAAAACCCCATCCTTCGTTTCCAGGTACATCTGGCCTCCTCCCTCCACAGGCCTAATGAATTTGAACTTTAAATTATAAACACCTGGCTCCACCGCCACTTTCCATTTACCATATATCTCTTCCTGATTCCAGATTCCCCGTTCCCCTTCCGCATCATTCCGATTGAGTATTACCGGATTTTCATGTTCACTTCCTACCACAATGGGTTGTGGGTCTACAAGATTTTTCGAAGTAATCAATTCCTTGAAAATATGATCCATATCTTGCTTGAGCACCTTGGCTTTATCCAGGTTCTGAGCTATAATATTGTCTTTTTCAAACGGATCCTTGGCCAAGTCATATAATTCAAAATCATTTATCTTGGCGTCATAGTCGGTCATTCCCACCAATTTGTAGCCTTCCGTTTGCAAGGCAATATTCTGATACAACTCCGGATAGCTTCGCGTCCAGTAAAAGAATAAAGGACGGTTGGCCCAAGCCACCTCCTTACCTTCCATAAGTGGCACTAAGCTTTTCCCATCGATCACCCTATCTTTGGGTAAGGGCACATTGCAGAGTTGCGCCACCGTGGGCAAGATATCCAGATGCGCCGCAACTGTCTTAATAGCCTTATCCCCTTCGAACCTGGCCGGATAACGCATATAGAAGGGAACCCTAACCCCTCCATTATAAACACTGGATTTTCGTCCACGCATCCCCCCCACATAGCGAACTTGCTCAGGGCCGTTGTCGGTCATAAAAATAATTAGGGTATTATCGGCTATTTTCAATTCCTCTAGCTTATTCAAAAGCTTGCCAATATTATCGTCGATATTGGATACCATCGCATATACCTTTCGGGCATCTTCCTTGTCCTTGTCGGTCATGGTGGCCACCATACCCTGGCCAAACCCAGCCGAGGGATCTACGTCTTTATACCGATCATAGTACTCCTCAGGTACCTGTAGGGGCGTATGTGGCGCATTGAATGACAGATAGCAAAAGAATGGACCTTGCTTATTTTCTTCTATAAAATCAATAGCACCTTCTGCAAAGATATCTGAACAATAGCCCTTATAACTTTCTTGTCGGTTGTTATGCCATAGGACAGGATCAAAATAACTCCTATCTCCGTTAAAATAATTGGTAATATCCCCCACTTGCCCCATCCCTCCGGCAAGGTGTATCAGCGACTCGTCGAACCCTTGGTCGGTAGGTCGGGAGGGATAGTTATCTCCCAAATGCCACTTCCCAAATATTCCGGTACGATAATCGGCCTGTTTGAGCAATTCTGCCAGGGTTACTTCATTGGATGCCATGGTGGCACCTCCATTATAAGTATCTCTAATACCAGTCCTTAACGAATAGCGCCCTGTCATCAGACTCGACCTCGTAGGAGCACATACTGGTGACACATAAAAATTGTCTAATCGGATACTATTTCTAGCAAACTGATCGATGACTGGGGTTTTAACATGGGGATTGCCTGTGATACCCAAATCACCATAACCTTGGTCGTCGGTTAAGATGATAATGACGTTGGGGCGGCTGTCGCTTTGAGCGAAAACAACCCTTGCAAACGAATTAAAAATGAGTATTACCAGAACTAACTTAATATTATGCATATCCTTATTTTGGTTTAAATAGTATTTTAATCAAGCAAAGCCACCTGTCCGGTCCACACACACGGGGGCCGCTATTACCTTTCAGCTCAATCAGCACCTAACAACCGCTTGGAAGATGCACGCACGATCAACTGCGAACGGAGGACTATACTGGAGGTGGCACCGAGGGGTTGATTGCTGGTAAGGTGGTTGATCATCGTGCTCACGGCCAGCTCCCCCATCTGGTGGCCGGGGTAATCGACGGTCGTCAACTTCGGATCTATGATTTGAGAAACGTGGTCGTTATTGAAACCAACGAAAGCTACATCGTCGGGAATACGATACCCCGCATCAATCAAGGCACGCATGCAATTGACCGCACAAATATCACTGGCCACAAACACCCCATCGGGCTTTTGCTCCATGGCCATGATCTGCCGGGCTAGCACTACGCCGGCCTCGGCACTAAGGTCGTTGACTATTACCTGCACAGCCCGCTCCGAAAGTCCTGCCTCTTGAATCGCCTTTTTATAACCTTCCATCCTGTCGTTATAAACATTGCGGCGCAGGTTGCCCGTCACATGTAGGATTTGCTGGCACCCTTGCGCCAGCAAATGCCGTGTAGCTTCGTATCCGGCCTTATAATTGTCGATCACAATTCCCGGACATTCCATAAAGTCGGTGACCCGGTCGAAGAAAAGTAGCGGTACCTTTTTCTTGATAAATCCTGCAAAGTGGTCGTAGGACTCCGTGTCGTAGGCCAGGGAGACCAATAAGCCATCGACCCGGTTATTGAACATGGTTCGGGCATTGGCTTTTTCGTTAGCTGCCGACTCCAACGACTGGCTGATTAGCATATGATACCCCGCCTTATTGGCTACTACCTCCATGCCGGCGAGTACCGACGACATAAAGTGGCTATTGAGCCGGGGCACAATAACCCCTAAGGTCTGGGTGGTCTTTTTTCTTAAATTACTCGCAAAGGTATTGGAGCGGTATCCTAGCTCATTGGCCTTGGACTGTACCCTCTGGCGGGTCTTTATGTTGATAGCCGGATGGTCGTTCAATGCCCTGCTGACTGTCGCTGCCGATAACTGCAACAGTTCTGCTATATCATAAATCGTTACTTCTTTTTCCATATTCATTAGCCTCCTAAAGGCTCTACGGGGCCCTGACCGATTCAACCGATTACGGTCGTCTTACCCCAGATTCATTCACATTTCCTAAAAATATAAAATCTATATGGAACAAATTAGATTTTTTTGAATTGCAATCGGTTGCAATTTAAAAAAATCTTCAGATATTGAGGTCTGATTATCAAGCTCATATAAATTTCAACCGTTATATCGGCTCCTTTCTGTAAGGATAACCCCCACATAATCACGTCTTTAATTTTGAAACAAAACATACCATTAGACACCTATGAATCATAGCATGCGCTGGTTTGGCCCACAAGACCCCGTTTCCCTGATGGACCTCCGGCAAGCCGGCTGTACCGGTGTAGTAAGTGCCCTGCACCAGATTCCCGTGGGCGAAGTATGGAGCATCGACGCCATAGCCGAGCGCAAGAGGATTATCGAGGCAGATAACGACCGCTTCACTCCTTTACAATGGCTGGTGGTAGAGAGCCTCCCCGTTCATGAGCATATCAAAAAAGGGTCGGCCGATAGGGACCAATACATAGCCAATTACCAAGAGTCGCTGCGCAATCTGGCAGCCTGTGGAATCACCACCGTATGCTACAACTTTATGCCGGTACTGGATTGGTCCAGAACGAACCTACACTATACCCTACCCACAGGAGCCACCACCCTGCGCTATGTATGGCAGGACTTCGCCCTATTCGATTTGTATATCTTAAAACGACCGGGGGCCGAAAACGACTATGACCAGGCCGTAAAGGAGGCCGCCCAAAAGCGATATAAAGAGATGACGCCTCAGGATATCGCCCTGCTAACCAACACCGTGTTGCTCGGCTTGCCAGGCTCCGAAGAAGCCTTCGAGCTTAGCCAGTTTCAAAAACTGTTGGATGGGTACGCCACCATCGACGAGGCGACCCTACAGGCCAATCTTCATTATTTTATTCGCGCCATAGCCCCTTTGGCCCAGGAACTGGGCATAAGGCTGTGCATCCACCCCGACGACCCCCCGAGGTCGTTGCTAGGCTTGCCGAGGGTAGTCAAAACGGAAGAGGATTTGGCCGCCCTGATGGACGCTTGCCCAGTGCGTGCCAACGGCATCACCTTCTGCACGGGGTCATTGGGCGTGCGTGCCGACAACGACCTCCCCGCCATGATAAGGCGCTTTGCCGATCGCATCCATTTCGTCCACCTGCGTAGTACCAAAAGGGAATCGGACCCACGAGATTTTCACGAAGCGCCGCATTTGGAAGGCGATGTAGATATGTATGAAGTGGTAAAAGCGATACTGGAAGTAGAGAGGCAACGTGCGCTTCATGGAGAGCCACCCATCCCCATGCGTCCCGATCATGGATTTCAGATGCTCGATGATCTTCAAAAAAAGACCTACCCAGGCTATTCGGCCATAGGGCGGCTCAAGGCCCTGGCCGAACTAAGGGGACTGGAAATGGCGCTAAACCGAATGACTGCCTCCTAAAACTTGGTTGGCTTTATCCCAAAACTTATTGAAAATTTAAACATTAAAATCAATCCTAAACATGCCCGAACCATCAACAACCCACAACGCCTCGCCCCTGTTTTCCCTTCAGGGCCAACTCGCCCTGATTACTGGCGGAGGCAGCGGTATCGGTTTTTATATTGCCCAAGCCATGGTAGCTTCAGGAGCGAAGGTGGTCATCACCGGCCGCCGGGAGGAGGTATTAAAGGAAGCGGTAGCTCAACTCGGTGGCGCAGCCGCTTATGTCCAGAACGACATCACCGACCTGAAGGGGATCCCTGCTCTGGTAGATCATGTGGAAGCTACCTATGGCACCATCGATATCCTGGTCAATAACGCCGGTGTCAATATGAAAAAGCATGCCGTGGAGGTCACCGATGAAGATTTTGACCGTATCGTTCAGACCAACCTGCATGCCGTATTTTCCCTGACCAGGGAATGTGGCAAAAAAATGATCGCCCGTAAGTCCGGCTCTATCCTTATGATCACCTCTATGGCAGCACTATATGGCATAGACCGTGTGGTGGCTTACACCGCTTCCAAGTCGGCGATTGGCGGGATGGTCAAAGCCCTTACCACCGAGTTCTCCCCGCATAACGTGCGGGTCAATGCCATCGCTCCAGGCTTTATAGAGACCCCTATGATGCTCACAGCCATGAATGGCGACATCAACCGGCGCGATAAGGCCATGGACCGCACCCCTATGGGCACCTGGGGCCAACCCGACGACATTGGCTATGCGGCCGTATTCCTTTCATCCCCCGCAGCCAAATTTATTACTGGCGTCACGCTACCTGTCGATGGGGGCAACTCCATTGGATTTTAGTCAACCCCCATTATGTTCCATCTATTATATACCAAGAAATGAAAAAAACATCCATCCTTATCACCTTACTGCTGCTGAGCGTATCCCTGACCTATACGGCTCAAGCCCAAAAATTGAAATGGGAAAAGGTAAAGATTTTGTTTTATACCAAAAATGGCAAGGGATTCGTCCACGACAACATCCCCAACTCCATTATCGCCATTGAAACCCTCAGCAAAAAACATGGCTTTAAAGTGGATGTTACTGACGACCCAGCCAAATTTACCGACGAAAATCTGAAACAATACGATGCATTGGTGTTCTCCAACACCAATAATGGGGTTTTCGATACCGATGCCCAAAAAGTAGCCCTGATGCGGTACATACAGGCCGGGGGCAATTTCGTAGGCCTACATTCAGCCTCAGGTACCGAGCGCCAGTGGCGGTGGTTTAAAGACATGCTGGGGGGTACATTTTTCTGGCATGAACCGGGCCAACAGTTTTCTGTAAAGGTGCTCGACCCAAAAAATCCGGCGCTGGCGCACCTTCCCGAAACCTGGGTGCGTGAAAAAGATGAATTCTATTTTATTAAAGAAATGGGTGTTAATCTAAATGTGTTGGCCGTCAACGACCATACCACCATTCAGAAGCCTGGCGGAAAGGCCTTGGACACCTTTGGCACCGTATTTCCTAGCGTATGGTGGCACGAATACGACGGAGGCAGAGCCTTCTACTCCTCATTAGGACATGTCAAAGAGGATTATTTGAAGGAAGACCTACAGAACCATATCCTAGGTGCCATAGCCTTCACCATCGGCAAGCCCAAGGCCCGAGACTACAGCAAAGCCTATGCCACTAGCCCCGAGGATCCAGTACGTAAAAAGTAATTATCTCAACCCCTTAATACGTTTTTATTATGACAAAAATAATTAAAGATCTTCAACAGGACCGCCGCGACTTCCTGAAGAAATCGGCCGCTGGCATGGCGGGAATCATCGCCGCTTCGGCCTTTCCAACTATCGTACCCAGCACGGTATTTGGGAAAAATGCCCCTAGCAATAAGATAAACATCGGACAGGTTGGCTTCGGCCGCATTGCCAGCACCCACGACCTGCCGGAGGTGATCAAGAACGAGGCCGCCCACGTGATTGCGGTAGCGGACCTAGACTCGAAACGACTGGCCATGGGCAAGAAATGGATCGAAGCCAGATATGCCAAACGCACCGGCAAAGACAATTATATCGACGTGAAGACCTACGACGACTATCATGACATGATAGCCCGTAAGGACATCGATGCCGTCATTATCAGTACGCCCGACCACTGGCATGCCCAGCCCGCTATGGAAGCAGCCGCCGCAGGCAAGCACGTTTATATGCAAAAGCCCACCTCCCTCACCATCAGCGAGGGACGTATGATGGCCGATATGATCATCAAAAAAGGCGTTAAGTTCCAGCTGGGAAGCCAGCAACGGTCGGTGAACCCATGGCCTCAGTTCAAAAGAACCTGTGAACTCGTACGCAACGGCCGCATCGGACAGCTTAAAAAGGTATTCATAGGACTTCCTGGAGATCCTCCAGGAGGAAGTTCTACCAAGATACCCGTGCCAGGAAACTTGAATTACGATATGTGGCTTGGGTCTACTCCCGAAATCGACTACACCATCGACACCGTCCATTCACAGATAGACATCAACGACCGTCCGGGCTGGCTTCGCCTCGAGCAATTTGGCGCTGGGATGATCACCGGTTGGGGGTCCCATCACCTCGACATCGCCCATTGGGGAATGGATACCGAGCTTACCGGCCCCATAGAGGCCTACGGAAAGGCGACCTTCCCTGCCCCAGGCTCGGGAATATGGAACGTCCATGGCGACTTCCTCGTCCATATGAAATATGCCAATGGGGTAGAAATGGAGATCGGCGGTGACAACCCTAATGGAGTGAAATTTGTAGGAACCGACGGCTGGATATTCGTGTCCAGAGGCAACGTAGGTGTAACGGCCTCCGACCCAGGCGCCGCAGCATCGGGCAAAGAGAATGAAGCCTTTAAAGCCAGCAACCAAAAGATCTTAGGTTCGGTAATAGGTCCAAACGAAATTCACCTTTACGAGAGCCCAGAGCAACACCAAAACTGGATCGAAAGTATCCTTAACGACAAGCAGACCATCAGCCATGCAGAAATCGCCCAACGGTCCTGCTCGGCCTGTCTCATCGCCCACGCGGCCATGAAGATAGACCGTAAGCTGAAATGGGATCCCAAAAAGGAGAAGTTTATTGGAGATAAAGAGGCCAACGCCCTACTCTCACGTCCTCAGAGGGGTATCTATGGTACTTCTAAAGTAAAAGGTTGATCCTCATAATGACCAAAAAATCCGGGAAGCCACTGTAGGCTTCCCGGCTTTTACTTTTTTACTATTGGTCGGAAGCAGGGACAAACTGAGCCTTCAGGTCGGGATCGGGCATGTCGGGATCCAACGGATACATCGGGCGCTTGATGCGCTTATACCCTAAGCGCAACAGGTCCTGATCCACTCCCCCGGGCGTGAGCGCCAGCAGCCAGTCGGCCCGCATATTGCAGAGCTCCGGTTCCAGATAACCGATTTTGACCACCACAATATCCGCTTTCCGAGGTGCCAAACCCAGACGGGTAAAGTCGGCCTCCTTATGGTATGGCTTGCGGCGAGAAGTGACGATCACCTTCACGCCGCCTACTTGCACCACCACTTCGGTACCAGCATTGACATCCCCATCCACTATCGACAGCACCTTACCTTGCAAGCGCAACGGAGGAGCGAAGCGGGCATCTACTGCCGCACCGGCGAGGGCATCTACCATTCCCCCCACCCCTACTTTCCGTGCCGCCTCTACCAGCTCGGGACCAGGTATAGAGGCATAGATCAATTCGGGTCCATCCGCCTTTTTTAGCTCGGGCCGGGCCAATATCTCTCTCAGGCTCCAGGTAACATCCCCGGCGCCACCGGCGGTAGGGTTGTCGCCCGAATCACTTATAAAAAATGGTTTCTTCTGACTCACCACCGCCTTGTCTAGGCTCTCTTTTAGAGTGGCAGTAGGGGCTACAAAAACGAAGTCTTTCCTGGCCTTCCAGAAACTGCTAGCCAGCTGTTCGGCGGTTGCGGCTACCACCTTTTTATCATCGCCTGTTACCATCACCACCGCATGGTTACGGGGCTCGTCGGCCCAGGCATAGCCCACCCAAATGGCGGCATCGATAACGCCCTTACGAGCGGCTGCGGGAGCGACTTCAGCATAAATAGATTTCCCCGGCTCGATGCGTGTGCTGGTTTTCTCTCCAGGCAACAGCACCGGAATGGGCACATAGGCCTTGTAGGCAGGCTTTCCTTTTCCATTTTCTAGGCGGGTCAGCATATTCTCCACCGCCCTTTCCTTGCTCTCGAGTGCGTCTTCATGAGGTGCCATCCTATAACAAGTAATAAGGTCAGACTGCTGGGCGAGGCGCCAGGAAACGTTGCCGTGCAAGTCCATACTGGTCGATATTAAAGTTTTGGAACCCACCACTTTCCGGATCCTGGCGATCATATCCCCCTCAGGATCGTCCAGATCCTCGACGCTCATGGCACCATGAATATCGAAAAACAGTCCGTCATAGGGCAAATTCTTTTTTAATAAATCTAGCATCTGTCCCATCAGCGATTCGTAAGCCTGGCGAGTCACGGTACCTCCCGGCAGGGACTTCCCTACCAAAGCGGGAAACCACTGGGCCCGCTGCCGCATGGGTGCGTTTTTTTCAAAAAAAGGATAAGGCCTATACACCTCATCACCCAGCCGGGCATGGAAGGCGGGCTCCAGCGTCCGGGCTGGGGAAAAGGTACTGGACTCGATACCCAGGCCCGCTATGGCTATGCGGGGCAGCTTAGCCGGCGTACGATCGGCCACGGCCCCAGAGCCTCCCACAACCCCTAGCCACAAGGTTATCATTACGATTAATACTGCTTTCATTTTTCAAGATTTAGGTCAATTAAATAGGTTAATCGACCGTAAAATACGGAGGGTTGGGCAAAAATGGAGCATTTGAAACGAAATAACCGATAATTATGCCACCTTCTATAATTATGCCACCCCTTCGGGGTTGAAATAATGAACCTCCATATTGATTAGCTATAATTATATCACCATAATTATATCACCCTCTATAATTATATCACCCCTACGGGGTTGAAATAATGAACCTCCATATTCATTAGCTATAATCCCATTTTTCTATAAATATATCAATCCTACGGGGTTTAGACATATCAATCTCTGAGGCCATTTTGTAAAATCAAAGCAAGCCTATTGGCGGCGACTGAAGCATGAAATTAAAACCCTAAAAAAGTGGACAACAAGTTTTCATTGCCCCCCTGCTGCGCAGCCATTTTACCCATTAACCAATAAGCGGTGAGATGACTTTCCCTGACGGAGGCCAGCCCGATTCCAAAACCTGGTACGACCGGCTAGGCCGGCAGATCCGGACAGAAACGGAAGGTTTTGATGGCACCATCATCCAGACTCAGACCTATGATGCAAAAGG
>NZ_QGDT01000007.1 GCF_003149085.1 Dyadobacter jejuensis
TGTAAAATTGTCAGACCATTGGAGTCTACGCTCCAAAACTATTTATAGAGGGGTCAGTATCACCAGAAGGGGGTCAGTATAGAACAGAATATGCACCCTATCACATACCACCGGCTATTATATTCTTTCAACATGACCGGAAAGACCGTTTTTATTTCCTTTTCCTGATTGTACGGGCGATAATCTATTACCAAAAAATCTCCTTGTTGTATATGTCGATACAGGGGTAGTAGCTGGTCTTTCCCCTTTAATTTTACTTCTTCAAAACTGATTAGCTCATTCTTTTCAATGTCGGTGGTTATCTGGTTCCGTTGTTCTAATCTTAAAAGCAAATCCTCCAATCCAGCAAATTCCTTCTCATTGGCCAAACGCCGTACCAGGGCAACGATCTCGTTGAGCTGACCATGGTAGGAATTATCTAGGGAGTCGAGCAAGGAATAGGGTTCTGTATAATAATACCCCGTATGCTTATTGGCTCGGGCTGGTAGCGGTGCATGGAGCACGTCTTTCATTAATTTCAGATCGTCGGCCATCGTTCTCACATCACAGGCCCACCCCTGTTCACTACATTTTTGTGCCAAATAGGCGGTCGAAATCACCTTTCCGCTCCGTTGATTACGTAATACCTGATGTATGATGATGATCCTCCTCAATTTGGCTACCGTACCATCCCCTTCTTTTTTGGCCATCCTTTTAAAAAATAAAGTTTAACAAGATTTTCTCAAATGAAATAAAACCGCAATGTAGCCTATTTAGTTTGTAATATCAAAAGAAAACAAATGATCATTAAGGCTATTAAAGGAATCATTTATAGGAAAGGAAATTTGCTTAAATGAAATAAATACGTAATTGACCTATTCACCTTTGTATCGAAATTAATATTCCACACCAAACTTTTTTCAATTATGACAACCTTCTTTACTACCGTCGCCAACAGTCTTTCAAATAATCACTCGGTCGCAGCACCTTCCGACTTGGCCTTACCCATGGCTCAGGCGCAACGAGTCAACATGTCCGAATATGGCTATGAGCAGTCGGGAGGGCATAGAGGCGATGCCACGGCATTGGCCAACCTGTTTCGCATGATTCTTAATGGTCGCATCATCGACGAGAACGCTAACGTGGAGCAACAGCAAAAGAATCACCTGGCCATTCGTGAGCAAATTGTCGAACTTGAAAAGCAAGCGGAAGATATAGTAGCGGACCAAAAGAAAGTCCGCGAAGTGGATATCCCAAGGACCAAGGCCGAAATTCTTGACTATGATGAGCAAATTTTGCAGGTCAGAAAGGACGAAGCCTTGGGCCTTTACCAAGCCGGTGCTATCAATCGTTTCGTGTATTGGAAACTAATCATTGGTGTAATCCTTGGCGCTGTTTACATCTTTAGTTTTTATGTCAGTGCTGTATATTCAGGCGTGATCCGCAATATAGGAGCGGAACTTGAAGGGGCCGACATAGAGATACAAACGCTGTTTTCAAGTGTCTTTGTACCACAAGCTTTTACTGTCTTCGATTTTCATTGGGTGGCGCCCATATTATTGTTCTTGTTTGCCTTTGTGCTCGACTTTCTGGTTGGCACTTTGCAAAAAACCGCCCGGGTTGCCAGTGTTACAGTTGCCGTATTGATTACACTTTTTTTGGATGCGCTCATCGCTTATAAAATTGAGGAGAAAATTCATGAGGTAAAATTGATGACGGGATTTGCCGATAACGAGCACCATTGGTGGCTCAGTGCCGATTTTTACATCGTAATTATGATGGGCTTTATTGGCACGATAGCCTGGGGAGTTTTAATTCATGCCTTAAAAAAGGAGATTGAAAAAAAGGATGCCAACAGAGTGGTAGCGCTGCAAATCCGCCACTTAAAAGACCTCAAACGTAAGGCGGAAAGGCTAGTATACGAATTTGAAGGGCATTTCACAGACTTAGGCGCTAAAATGGAAAAACTCCTCTTGGACATCAAGCAGCTAAAGAGCCGCCAGAACACCCTGGTACTGAGCAAGGCAGAGCTTGAAAAATCAGTCAATGATTTTTATAACGGCTGGCTTTCCTATATCAACGGGCTGGGCAACGGGGCAGCACTCAAATACGAATGCCAGGCCGTTATGCAACAGTTTTATGAAGAGAATATTAAAGAACATCCGGCTCCAGTGGAAGTTTAAGTCCCTTCAAAACCATTCATTATTCACTTTAATTTATACAGCTATGACAAATTTTTTACGTATCCTTTTTGTGGTAATCACGATTTTCATCAGTAGCAACGGTTATTGCGCTACAACACCCACAAACATTGTGGTCGTCCTAGACCTGTCCGACAGGCTCCTATCCCCTGGCCAGGCCGAGAAGGACCTGGCTGCCATAGGGGCCATGTTCTCAAGCTTTGAGGAATCGGTTCGTAAGCAGTTTTTTGTAAAGTCAAAGGATGTCTTTTCTGTCATCCTGATTCCTCAACGGGGAAGCAAGCTCAATGCCGAGTCGTATGAACGTCGCCTGCGATTGGACATGAATGCCATACCCGTAGCAGAAAAAAATCGTCGTTTTATGGACTTTAAATGTCAATTACCCGCAACCCTCAAAAGTTTGTACCAGCAGGCTCAAAAAGGAACTCAGCCATCCGACTACTTTGGCGTCGATATATGGAAGTTTTTTAATGAAAGCATCAATAATCACCTGGCCCAGACGGCTCGTAATAAGGTTTTGTTATTAACGGATGGGTATTTCGATTTTGAGAATGATTGGCATACCGTACATTCAAAAACCAGGTACACGTCGTCGAGGTTCTTGTCGTCCCTTTCCGGTATCCACTGGAAGAAGACTGCCGAGGCTAAGGACTTAGGTATCTATCCTATCCAAAACAAACTGATTGCTATGGAACTGGTTGTGGCTGGATTTAATGCCAAATCCACCGATCAGTTTGAGCTGGATAAGCTTAAATATTTTTGGCAGAAATGGCTTAACGAATGTGGAGTTAGACAGTTCAAGCTCCTATCCAACGTTAACGCAAGCAAATTTGGTTCATCTATAAAAAACGCAATATGACATTCTCACAATTAGTGCTTAACAAAAGGGGAAGTAGTATAACCATACGGAACGGCCGCTACTGTGTAAGGACTCCTGAACGCGAGTCATTTATCCCGGTTCAGGAAATTCGCACCATCCATATGCACCCGGCAACCAAGCTGACCTATGAGGTAATCGTAACGGCCCTGCAGCAGAATACGGATATGCTTTTTATAGACCGCAAAGGCGACCCTGTAGGAAGAGTATGGGGTACCAAATTTGGATCCATATCGACCATTCGTAAAAACCAGCTAGCCTTTTCTACGCGAATCGAAAGCATAGAATGGATCACAAAAATACTGATACAAAAAGGCGAAAATCAGCAGCTAGTATTGGAGCTATTGCAGATCTTAACCGACCAAGACGTAAAACCCTTTTGTAATAATATAGATCGCTATTTGGCTAAAATGAAGTGTCATCAGATCGATGATTTTTCTGAAACTTTCGCTACCTATCGGGGATTGGAAGGCAGTATGAGCAGGAGCTATTTTGAGGGGATTAACCAGGTACTTCCCAAGCGTTATCGCTTTGAAAAACGAAGTAAACGCCCTGCTCAGGACATGTTTAATTGCCTGCTCAATTACGCCTACGGGATGTTGTATGGCATTTGTGAATCGGCACTGATCCATGCGGGGGTAGATCCGGCTATTGGTGTCATGCACCGCGACGAGTACAACCGTCCAGTTTTGGTGTATGATTTCATAGAACAATTCCGGCACTGGGCCGACTATGTCGTGACCTATTTATGCGTTCAAGAGGTCGTTTTTGAGAGCTTTTTCGATATTGAAAATGGAAACTTTTGGCTTAATACCCATGGGAAAAGAATATTGATACAAAGCTTTAACGACTACCTCTATGAAATAGTGAACTTGGAGGGTATCAGTCGGTCGAGGATTAACCACTGCGACCTTGAGGCACAACGTTTCGCCTCGATGCTTAAAAAATTCACTTGAGTTTAAAATTATATTCACCTTAAATATTACGATTATGACGACTCCATCATTAAGTTTCGGCGAAGCCATCACTTGTGGCCAAGAGGTACTGGTAGACTGTACACTAGAAAATATTTTCGAGTGTGTCACTGGGCGTATTCCCTCCTCCTTAGAGAGCGATACGCGTCGTCTGCGCAAACTGATGGCGATTGACAAGGCCGCATATAGGAAAGCAAAAACCAAATTGCCCTATATCGCAGGAAGTGTCTTTAATGGTGGGGTGAGAAGATTAGACTCCTTTTTAAGCGCCCATTATTTCATTTTGGATATCGATCATATCGAATTAATAGACGGCCAAATTCCAGACCAAATTGTAGCGAACCCTGTGGTGGCTATGGCGTTTGTGTCTCCTAGTGGGGAGGGGATCAAGGTGTTTTGCCAATTGGAGACTCCAATCACCGACCCTTCGCTTTTTTCAGCCCTTTACAAGCAGTTCGCCTCCGAATTTGCCGATAAAGTTGGATTGACCGGGAGCCTGGATCTACGCACCCATGATGCTTCCAGGGCCTGTTTTTTGGCATACGATCCTCAGGCATATTTCAACCCTACCCCAGTGGCCATCGACTGGCAGTCGTTGGAGCCACTAAACTCGGCACCTCTACAGGCCGACACCAACCCTTTGGGGGAAGGTAGTGCGAGCCCTACTACAGCGCAGAACGAGCTCAATGAGGTGGCCTATAAGGCTATATTGAAGGAAATTAACCCAAATGCGCTCGTACGAAGAGCGAAGGACGTATATGTTCCTCAGGATTTGCTGGAATTTATGGACCTGATTCCCGACTTATGCAAAGCGGCAAATCTAGAAATAAGCCAGCTCAACAAAATCCAGTATGGGGTAAAGGTGTGCGCCAAACAAGGATACCGACTAGCGGAGCTCAATGTGTTTTATGGTAAACGAGGGTTTTCGGTTATCAAGTCGCCCAAAACCGGTACCGACCCCGCGCTGAACTCGGTATTATACGATGTTATTTTCAATTATTTATTCCCGGAGAATAAGACGATTGATATCCCGCTGATCGATTATTTAACGCAATCCAATTGATGTATGGCCAAAAAGCAAACCTATTCGCAGCGCCCTTTTTCGGAGCTAAATAGGCGGTGGCTCGCCGCCGCATTACCCGCGCTTCCTGATACGGCCAGCGGTACTATTGAGGAACACAAGGTTCCAGAGGGCATCAAGCCCCTATTGAATTTTTTGAAGGGTAGTCATGGTCAACCTAAACGTTCTGAGGATATGTATTGCTTTATCATGTATGACATCAAAAATAACCGAATTAGGCGACTTATGGCCAAGTACTTAGAACAGAAAGGCTGCATTCGGGTACAGAAGTCCGTGTTCTTTGCCCGACTGCATCGTAAAGTTCAAAAAGAGATTATAGAAATGCTGCGCAAAATGAACGACTGTTATCAGAACCAGGATAGTATTCTCATTTTACCAGTCGGTGAAGATATGCTCAACAGCCTCACTTGCATTGGTGAAGAATTTGAGCTTCAACTCATCACAGCACCGAAACATACCTTATTTTTTTAATCATCAAATCTTTCGGATTATGACAGCAAATAGCAAGATAATAGAGGGAACTGCCAAGGATGTAAATGTCCTTCGTAAGAACGGCCAGCTCACGGCCGCTTATCAACTTGCTCAGGAGCTGTTGACGGCACAGCCCCATAACATTTGGAACAAGCGGGCCATGGGATGGGTGCTATTGGATATTCTTAAATCCGAAAATGAGGACTTGGACGCTAAGGAAGGGCTTATTGGTCAACTGGCCGACTTGCAACTCCCTCTTTCCGAAACGATTTTCTATGACCAATTTCGCTGGAAATTGGCCAAATACCTATTTGTAGTTCAAGATGCAGAAAGTCCAAATTTGGAATGGTTGTTACCCATCTTAGAGGTAGTTGTGCCCGGATCTGCACCGTCCAACAAATATTTACTAAAGGCCATAATCAAGAACAGTGCCAATTTTGTTGATTTCCTTACGGTGATGAATATTTGGGGTTGGGATAGTTTTGAGGCCGGCGATTGCGCTCCGCAACTAACCTCGCAAGGAAAGCGTATGCCCTCATTGGCCGAACGGGCATATATAGCCACTGCAAAGACCATTTTGCAGCGGGATGCATATGATACGCCACAAGTTGGAGCCTTTATCGAACAATTGCGAAAGGCTACCATGGAGCAACCCAAATGGCAATTTGCGCTTTACTATTATGCGAACTTATTGCAAAAAGTTGGTCGTGAGCAAGAGGCCTTAAGGGCCTTTATCCCTTTTGCCAAACTGAAATCGAACGATTTTTGGGTATGGGATCTTTTGGCCACCCTTTATCATGATCAGGAAGAGATGCAGCTATCCTGTTATGCGAAAGCACTCCTATGTAAAGTCCCTGACAAATTTTCCCTTAAAATACGACTCAAATTGGCTCAGCTTCTCATTAAAAAAGGGAACTGGCAGGTAGCACGTGTTGAAATTAACAAAATTGTGGAGACGCGTCGGCAAAACCATTGGAAGATCACCCCCGAGCTGGTCCAGATCATGCGCAATCCGTCCTATCAAGTCCTCACTGACGAGCACAGTAGTAACCTTAAATGGTATACGTCACACAAAGACCTTGCTGAAAACCTGATTCTGGATCAAGGTTTGGAACAATTTGCTATCATCTGGAATATTAACCCTGTCAAAAACACGGCGCAGTATTTTGTGGACGCGAATATACACGGTGGATTTTCCCTGGCCCATGTTAAAGAAACCCTGGTCATTGGAGACATGGTGCGCCTACATCTAGAAAAAATAGATAAGGATGATCAAAGTTTTTATAAGGTGAAGCGGGTAAAAAAAACCTCCGAAAAGCCTGCATCGATACACCGCAAAGCCTTTGTTGGGATACCCAAGGCATTGGGCCGATTGGTATTAATAGAGGATGTACTAATACCCCGCCACATGGCTGAAGGTATGAATCTTCAAAAATCCTATTCTGGAACGGCGCTAGTCAGCTACGATTATACCCGAAAAAAATGGGGCTGGACAGCCCTAGAAATAAATCCGCTATAGCTTTAAACTTTACCTTCAATTCCTTAATTTTAAACAGCGTATCTATTTTTCGATTTAAAATTTACCATTTTGAATATTAATATTTTAATATTTACCACCCTAAACAACTCAATAACAATAAATTACAAAAACAGCTCCCAGCAACCAACTTCCACGATAACAAGGATTAAGACTAGGTGTCGGTAATACTAGTTGCGTGCAAGTGATTTACCCAGCAACCAACTTCCACGATAACAAGGATTAAGACAACATCTTGTATGTGGCATCGTCAATGTCGATTTCCCCCAGCAACCAACTTCCACGATAACAAGGATTAAGACCTTTAGGTGCTGCCATATCTATTATGTTTAAAGTCCCAGCAACCAACTTCCACGATAACAAGGATTAAGACAAGGGGAGGGAGCCTCCCCTTATTTTTTATTCGTGGTCCCCAGCAACCAACTTCCACGATAACAAGGATTAAGACTTTGAGGGCGTCCCCTACCGAAATAGGTTCATTAACCCAGCAACCAACTTCCACGATAACAAGGATTAAGACGGGAGACCTATTAGTACCTAACGAACTCGTTAGGGATCCCAGCAACCAACTTCCACGATAACAAGGATTAAGACAAATCCCCTCGTATTTGAGGATGAATTTTTCCAAATGCCCAGCAACCAACTTCCACGATAACAAGGATTAAGACCATCTAGCAGCGTTTGAATATCTTTAACTACTTCTACCCAGCAACCAACTTCCACGATAACAAGGATTAAGACTATATTGTAGTCATTTTAAAAGAGTTTGTGGTTAATCCCAGCAACCAACTTCCACGATAACAAGGATTAAGACTCTTCTTGATTTTCTAACCAACGTGTGGATATGTGACCCAGCAACCAACTTCCACGATAACAAGGATTAAGACCCCACCACCTGAGTGGTTTGAGTTAATCTTGGTACTCCCAGCAACCAACTTCCACGATAACAAGGATTAAGACATAGACGTTGTTAGGAAAATTAACATCATAATGACCCCAGCAACCAACTTCCACGATAACAAGGATTAAGACCAAGTATGAATTTTTTCAAACTCTTCGGAACTCATTTCCCAGCAACCAACTTCCACGATAACAAGGATTAAGACAGTATCATGTATAGGGATCCTTCGAAGATCCCTTGCATCCCCAGCAACCAACTTCCACGATAACAAGGATTAAGACCTACCGGATGTACGTGACGGTTTGAAGCCGGTACATAGCCCAGCAACCAACTTCCACGATAACAAGGATTAAGACGCCGCTGAATAGCCAATCTGGTGTTTCGTTTGGTTCCACCCAGCAACCAACTTCCACGATAACAAGGATTAAGACATGGTAACCGAAGTTCCTTGCTTAATAAACTTTACTTCCCAGCAACCAACTTCCACGATAACAAGGATTAAGACGGTTATAAGATAGATACTGTTATGCAACAACACTACGCCCAGCAACCAACTTCCACGATAACAAGGATTAAGACTTTCTCGACCACTTTCTTGGTGAAGACCACGTGGCGGCCTCCCAGCAACCAACTTCCACGATAACAAGGATTAAGACCGTTGTGTTGGTTAGCATAATCTTGGTCCCCAAGATTACCCAGCAACCAACTTCCACGATAACAAGGATTAAGACCTTCTTTTGTGAAAGACCTAAACTCACCCCGTAATCCCAGCAACCAACTTCCACGATAACAAGGATTAAGACCCGGGTGATTAAGGATATATTCAGACTCCTGCCTGCCTCCCAGCAACCAACTTCCACGATAACAAGGATTAAGACCAGCGATTTCATTAAGCATAATACTACAAATTTAAAATTAACCCAGCAACCAACTTCCACGATAACAAGGATTAAGACTACGTCGCCTTTAGCAAGGCGGCTACAGACATAGTCCCAGCAACCAACTTCCACGATAACAAGGATTAAGACCACTAAACTCGAACTTATCCCAAAATTCGTCCGAGCTTATCCCAGCAACCAACTTCCACGATAACAAGGATTAAGACTCGGCGTGAAATGTTCCGCCGTGGGTGATGATTTTGCCCAGCAACCAACTTCCACGATAACAAGGATTAAGACTTTGAGGAAGCTTTTAACTCCGATACTCCATTATGGAATGCCCAGCAACCAACTTCCACGATAACAAGGATTAAGACCTTAACCAGGTCCTTACGCACCGCACTTTTGTACGCGCGCCCCAGCAACCAACTTCCACGATAACAAGGATTAAGACCCTTCTGCGTTTCGGAGCCTCTTCAGCTTTAGAGGCTTCTTCCCCAGCAACCAACTTCCACGATAACAAGGATTAAGACAAAAATTTGTTTTTCGCCCCCTTCATGGACTCGAACCCAGCAACCAACTTCCACGATAACAAGGATTAAGACATAGTTGTCATAGTAGTAAAGATTTATGAATAAGGTCCCAGCAACCAACTTCCACGATAACAAGGATTAAGACTACTTCTCGGCAGCATATTTGCTGTCTCTCAGCATCCCAGCAACCAACCTGGTCCGCCAGTCCGATCCCCATAACAAGGATTAAGACCTCCTTTTGCTGGTACATTGAAAGATATTGTTGTCAACCAGCAACCAACTTCCACGATAACAAGGATTAAGACCCCTTATGGTTCTACCTTCGTAAACTGGAGTTTCCACCCCAGCAACCAACTTCCACGATAACAAGGATTAAGACCTAGTGCGTATTTCTTAGCATTCGTGATGCCGTATCCCAGCAACCAACTTCCACGATAACAAGGATTAAGACTGATAGATGACCGACTGCGTCAGCATCGATCGATACCCAGCAACCAACCTGGTCCGCCAGTCCGATCCCCATAACAAGGATTAAGACATTACGCTTCGACTCCGCTCAGCGTACGAGACGTTATCCCAACAACCACCCTGGTGCGCACCGGCCGATATTGTTTACAACAATCATAAAAAAAGAAAAGGCCAAGCCGAATGCCGATAGCCGACAGCCGTATGCCGCCCATCAACCTGGTCCGCCAGTACTAACCCCATAACAAGGATTTAGACATTACGCTTCGACTCCGCTCAGCGTACGGGACGTTATCCCAACAACCACCCTAGTGCGCCAGTCAGATATAAATTACAACAGTCATAAAAATAGAGAAGCAAAGCCGGTAGCCGAAAGCTGACAGCCGACAGCCGCTCATCAACTTGGTCCGCCAGTCCGATCCCCATAACAAGGATTAAGACATTACGCTTCGACTCCGCTCAGCGTACGAGACGTTATCCCAACAACCACCCTGGTGCGCACCGGCCGATATAAATTACAACAGTCATAAAAATAGAGAAGCAAAGCCGATAGCAGAAAGCTGACAGCCGTATGCCGTAGGCCGTAGGCCGTACGCAACGAAAGCGGTGCACCGGCCGATATTATTAGTAATACTAATGAAAAAAACTAAACTCCAAGCCGATAGCCGACAGCCGACAGCCGAATGCCGCCCATCAACCTGGTCCGCCAGTACTAACCCCATAACAAGGATTAAGACATTACGCTTCGACTCCGCTCAGCGTACGAAACGTTATCCCAACAACCACCCTAGTGCGCATCGGCCGATATTAATTACAAAAGCTATAAAAATAGAGAACGCTAAGCCGATAGCCGAAAGCCGACAGCCGCTCATCACCCTGGTCCGCACCGGCCGATATTATAATACAACCGATTGGAAAGATGGAATGGGCAGTAGGGTGCCGTTATACATCCTCTATTGTAATTCCATTTCAAATTCCTTCACCCTGTGGGTTAATTCCGCTACCACGTCCGGAAATTGTCCTGCCACATTATTTTTCTCCCCTATGTCCACATCAAGGTTGTATAGTGAAACAGGAAAAGCACCATTTTTATCTAAAGGCCACCCCAATGATTTTTCAATATGAAGTTTCCATTTACCCATTCTAATAGCTTCCAGGTCACCGTTTCGTGCATAAAAATAAAACGGACGTTCTGGCAACTTAATGGATTCAGGATGTAAAAGATAATTGCTAATATCCAAGCCATCCAATTTCAAATCATGAGGAAGCCTCGAGCCCGATAATTTTGCAAGTGTTGGAAATAAATCCAAAGAGGTCGTAAACTCATTGCTCACTATTCCTTTAGGAATGTTGTCGGGCCAAACTACTATGGCTGGCACGCGCTGTCCACCGTCCCATGTTTGAGCTTTTTTACCTCTAAGTGGTTTCGCTGAGCCGATTTGAGGCCCATTGTCGGATGTGAAAATAAAAATGGTGTTATCATAGATATTTTGTTCTTTGAGCGTTTTAACGATCTCGCCTACACTCCAATCTAACTCCATAATAACGTCACCATATAATCCCTTTTCACTTTTACCTCTAAAAGCAGGAGAAGCATGTAGAGGTGTATGAGGCATATTTTGAGCCACATACATAAAAAAGGGCTTTTTACCCCTACTCTTTATCTGACTAATAGCCTCTTCTGTATATCTTTTGGTGAGATAATCTTGATCAGGGCCGCTTTCTATCAATTTCTTATTTCGATAAAGGGGAAGCGGAGGTGATTGAAAGTCAATATCTTTGTAATAGTAATGATCCATATCATTGGAATAAGGCACCCCATAAAACTGATCAAAACCCTGATTATTGGGCATGAATTCCTCCTTATGCCCCAAATGCCATTTACCTATAATGGAAGTGGTATACCCATTGTCTTTTAACATTTCTGCCATCGTATACTCGTTCAAGGAAAGCCCACCCTCTGAAAAAGGAAAAAGAACGGCTTCATGAAGATTGTATCGTTTAGGATAACGACCCGTCAAAAGGCCGGCCCTGGAAGGCGTGCAAACAGTAGCTGGAACATAAAAATTTGTAAAGCGAACTCCCTCAGAAGCTAAACGGTCGATATGGGGTGTCTCAAAACCTTCGGCCCCATAACAACCCACATCTGCGTATCCTTGATCGTCAGTGAAGAAAATGATAATATTGGGTCGTTTTTTCGTATTGACCCTATTATATTGACATCCTGTAGTACTGAAAATAATAAATACGAGAAGTTTGGATACCAATGATTTGAGCTTAATGTGCATTACAATCTCCCTATTTTAATGATGAGTAGCTTTATATTTACCGAACCAGTAGCGACAATTTCGAATGAGTCAAAAGGCTGCTGCACAATAATATCGAAATTTTAGAGAGAATCAAGCGGCTAATACAATACTTTATCCCTTCCTATAAAACTACAGAAGAATATATGGACTTTCAACTCACTGCATACGGAGTCCAGTTTTGGAGCGAGAAGTGTAGCCGTTACTGGCCTATATAGGTGCAGCACCATACGGTACACCTCCCCTTGTAAAAAGGCAGCATGTCGGCGGTAGTGATTGATATCAATTAAAGGATTGCCTGAATTGAGAAGGTGTAAGGTCCGTTTTACTCTTAAATAATTTGCTAAAAGATTGTAAGTGCTCAAAGCCTAATTCAAACGCCACTTCGCTAACTGATAGATCTGTGGTTGACAATTTTTCTTTTGCCAATTCAATTAATTTCTCCTGAATGAAATGTTTGGTGCTTTGCCCTGTTAGATGTTTTAACAATCGACTTAAATAATTGGCAGACAAATTCAGCTCATTTGCAAAATACTGAACGGTGGGAATAGCATGGACTCTAAAATTCTCTTGACGATAATAAGCCGACAGCAATTCTTCAAACTGGCTTAAGAGTGTGTGATTTGCAATTTTTCGTGTAGTAAATTGTCGTTGGTAAAAACGTTCGGAATAAGTCAATATTAACATCAACTGAATGATGATTACATCTTGACTGAAATGGTCAATTTTAGCTTGATATTCCTGGGCAATACTGTGCATCACACCAATAATCAACTTTTCTTCTTTGTCAGACAAATGTAGCGCTTCGTTTATTTTATAATCAAAATATTCATATTCTTTTATTTTTTTCGACAGCGGCGTGTTCCAAAGAAAATCGGGGTGGACCAGTAATAACCACCCCTTATGATTGATTTCTTCATCCGTTCTGAATTCAAAAGAAAGCACTTGCCTAGGAGCCATAAAATGCATTACACCTTCATCGAAATCATATTCTTGTTGACCATACTTTAATTTGGCATTAAAATCCCTTTTTAAAGCGATGGAATAGAAGTCATTGGTGATATTTATTGGGGTAGCATGCTGATGCTTTATATCCTCAAATTGAACAATACTAATCAGGGGATGTTCAGGCTTCTGCAAATCCATAACCTTATGATATTCCGTTATCGATTTTATATGATATGGTTTTGACATGGCGCGAAATGTTATAATTCGAAAAGTGTTTTTAACCCGTCTTTAAGCGTTGTTGGTTTACGACCGAGTTTATTTTCTAAGTCACTGGTTATTTCGTCCTCTTGTCCGTTTTTTATGTCGGTGTTGAATTCAACTACTTTTTGAAGCATCGCTTCTGGAATTCCGGAGGGTCTCATGCTCTCTTGAAAGGTCGAAATATCTACTGGATGGTAAGTCACCACCTTCCCTGAAAGTGAGGTTAATGCCTCGGCAATGTCATAAAATGAATAGGCTTCATTATTTGTGAAGGTATATGTTTTATTTTCAAATGCTTCATTTGCCAGCACATTAGCCATTGCTTCACCCATTTCTTTTCGTAATGCAAAAGCAACTTTCCCATCTCCCGCAGGTTGAAAAATACCGGTTCCAAACACTTTTTTACCTACAAAAATTGGGATAACATCCATATACAAGGTGTTTCTAAAAATGGTATAGTTTAGTCCGCTTTCTTTGATATAATCTTCAGTAAGAAAGTGTTCTTCCATAAGCTGATGAGCGAGTGTGTCCCTATTCCGCATGGCCCTACTGGTGTAAGCAATATTTTTAACTCCCGATTTTTTAGCGGTGTCAATTATATTTTTATGTTGTTGCATTCGGTCGCCTTGGTCACCTGCCGAAATCAAAAGCACCGTATCGACATTCATCATGGCAGTTTCGAGGGCGGGTATGTTATCATAATTACCCAGAAAAACATGAATTCCTTTGGCTTTGAATTCAAGTACTTTTTCTTCATCTCGAACCAGGACAGAGACATTTTGACCAGGAAATTTCAATAATAATGTTTCGAGGACCACACGGCCCAGATTTCCAGTAGCGCCAGTAACTAATATTTGCATCATCGTCTATTTTTTGATTTATGCAAAGTTCAATAGAAACAAGGCGACAGTTTTAGTCAAACCTGACCTTTTTGTAATCGCATTCGGCTTATTTATAAGTATGCCCATGCGGTTCATATAATACGCTGTTCCGGGTAAATAGCACTTATGCCATTCTGAGTAAATTCGGGGGAATGCGAACCCTGCATTGTGGGGGGTGCGCCAAATTTAAGTGGTTCCAAGGAATAAAAGTCCGGCAATCAGCAATAGTAAGATCCACTGTCCCAGTTTCAAATAATTTTTCGGAAACTGTTTTGAAATAGAAATTGTCAATGCCCAAACTATTGCATAACCTAAAAAATAGATTGTCAATATTTGCAATAATGTTTTTTCACTCTGAAAGAAGTCGGTGAAGTTAATCAGTCCAAGTCCTATAGTTGCAAAAAGTAAGTCAAACGAAACCCAGTGCCAACCGCATCTTGCCATGGTCCATTTTTCTCTTTTTTGGAAATTTTCATCGATTCCGCCCGTAGGCTCGTTCACTTTAAGTTCCTTATCTCCAACAACACAATGGGCTATAAACGCTAAGAGTACTAATATGTTCGCTATTAAATTGGGTATGTTCATATTTTATGCTTCTGTGTTGTTTTACAATGCCGTTGTACCACTCCTACTAACATGGCTATTGACCGAACCAATATCATCAATGTAAAATGAGTCAAAAAGCTTCTGCACAATAATATCTAAATTTTAGAAGAGATTCCTTTCTGTGGTACCTTTCAAAGCCTAACTTTAATCCCTAGCCTTAAAAATAATGAACGGAGGCTGCCCCCTATCAGCCATTTTTACTGGCACAGTATCGCCGTTATGGGCAGACTATATCATTTCAATGGCATCTGTTAAGTCCTCATTGCTTGAAGTCTCTTCTATTAACCCGATATAATTTATATTGAGATTTATAATGTTCCCCATTGGAATAATAAATCGACTTGGGATCCGATAATACTTGCTATTTCCCTCAAAGGTATGCAATGGTTCAACAGCGTCATCCACCAACTTTCGCCTTTTTGGATATTTCAAATGCACGGCCGTGAGTTCACCATCGAGACCGATATGATAATCCAATAATCGACCAATATAAATATATTGATGTCCCCCAACGTTACAGAGAACATCAATACTCACGAAAGAAATCTCATTATACTGATCAGGCACATCTGGAAATCCAAGGCATTCTCCCGAAAAGATATAGTGCCATTTATTGGAAAATCTAAATATTCGGTAGTTCAGATCTAACCTAAGTCGCCTTACGATGAACCGAGTCAGATGACCAAGCCCATAACAGCCAAATGATAATAACACGATGTAGGCACCAATTAGATATTTGTAAGCATACAATAAATCGAAGGACTCACTTGCCCCACCCTTTTGCTGACCAGCCCCCAAAAGTAGCGTACCTAATAACCGAAAGTCCACCCTATACCCAGAGCTCCATTCAATTAGAAAAATCCCTAAAACATGGGCAAGAAAAGCGGGAATAATGGCAATGGAGATCTCCTTAATGAAATCTGAGGCTGGCTTCCGGATACAAAGTTTTGATGTTCTGTAGGCAACGATATAGATATACCCTGGGGCAAGTATGATAAAGATGATGATAGAGGTAAAGGCAAAATTCATTTTACCCCAATTTTTTCATCAGGTATACCTTGTCTTTGATTCTAACCCTTACTGGTTCTACACCCTGGCCGTGCCGCAAACTAATATCTACTAAAGCTCGGCCAATAATAGGATCGGCCATTAGCTCTTCCCCTAGCAACTTGGCTTTAGACTTACTTTTACCAAAAAACTTACTAAGTAACTTCGACATAACCAATGAGCTAATGATTGACAAAAGTTATTATAATACCCGCATCAAATAGGCGAATAATTTACTATAAATATAAGGTCTAATCTAAAATTTCCCAATTAAAACTTCATTAGCCTAAAGAATATTGCAGACTGCGATGCATGGACCCATTCACCCACTCAAAAACGAGCCCTGTTTGTTGAGCGCAAAGAACCCTTGACATAATTTCTAAGTATGATTAATTGTAAAAATCTTAAGGATCTCAATTTCCACAGGGTCATTATGCTCCAGAATATCCAACAGCCTCATTTAAAAATTATATCTCCATTAACATTGTCAATTTCGATACTTCCAAATCTCTCCAATACTGATTGACCTAACAAAAGAGGTGCATTTACATTGTCAATAACTAATGCTTCAACATTATCTAAAATCACATCGCCAATTTTTACTTCACGCAAATTAATTTTAGTACCCTCAGAAATTTTACCAGTTGCATCTTGAAAATATTCCACATTTAAAATATCTTCTTTCCTCAAAGATCCTTGTCTAAATAAAACCGTTGCTTCTGCTGGTGAAATACAAATGCTACTTGCTCCCGTGTCAAAAATAAATCTCAGTCTAATTTCATTAATTTCTATCCAAACATATCGAGCCCCATTTTGCAATTCCATTTCTAAAATATTCCGATTTACAAGCCTATTGTTGTTATGGGTTTCAGACTGAACTGCATTCATATTGAGGTGATCCCTTTCCGAACTGAATTCCTTTTTGTGGCCTTGATTTCGGTCATACTTCTTACCTTCTGGGTGGTTACAACCTATAAGGCTAAAAGAAATAATTAATGCATAAAGTGGTTTATTCATATTTATTTCTTATATGATGGAATTAGTCTTAAAGTATCTTTAGAGAAATAGTAAACTCCTTCCTTTACTTCAAAACATTGCATGTTTCGTTCTAAGAGATGTTTAGAATACACCTCTTCCTGGCCAGAATAGAAATCTCTTATTGCTGTGGGGTTTTTACTAAAAATTACCTTTACAACATCATCCAATTTCATATTGGGTTTCAAATATTTAGCTACTATTCTATAATAATTCTCATTTAGTATTGAATTTGATATCGGGTTTAAATCCACAATTTTTAGCAACTCAGCAGGATGCTGTACGTCTGGAGCAGTATTTAATTGCTTATGAATTACTTCTATTTTATTCTCTGAATTTGATTTGTAAAATAAAAAGTAAACCCATGTAACAATTAATAGAAATGCTAAAACCAACGTTGCAACTTTAAATATGTCGATTTTATAAACATTCACGTCTACCTCTTCTCTTTCTTGTTTTCTATTACGCCCACCGCTATACTCATATTCTTGACCTTGGTGTTGAGTATTTAAAATTCCTTTTGGTTTTGGTTTTGGAATTGTAGTTGTATAATTTGGTCTTTTTAAGTCGGAAATTCCATTGTTAAAGAGTATTTTATTGCAATTATGAATTTGTTTAACTTCTTCTAATTTTCCGTTATTGTGTCTTAATTGATTAATTAAATCCTGAGCATTGTTTATAAAGTCATCATAAAACAGTCCAATTTTATTAATATCTTCTTTAGATTCTTTTAGTTTTTTCTCATTTTCAAGATGGTCCCTTTCGGCTTGCTCAATTTGTTTTTTAAACTCTTGAATTGTTAAAAGTTTATCTTCACTAATTTTTTGGATTTCTTTTTCAAAATCTAAAATTGATTGTTCTCTTTTCCGCTGTCTTTCTTCTATTAAGTTGTTAACTTCTCTATCAAAATCTCTCCTTTCGCCAACATTTTGAATTAATTTAAAAACACCCTTTTGATGAACAAATTCAGCAACTTCGTGACTGTCTGTAAAATAAATTGTATCATAAGAACTTAACAAATCAATAGACTTTTCGAAATATTTATTTAAATCATTTTGGTTTATACTACAGAATACAACTAAGTTTTTATCAGTATTCTGCTTACAGTCCAAATTTTGGATATCACGTAGGTTAAATTCTATTTTATCAAAATCTTTAGGCTTTACAACAGTAAACTTATCAGAATGATTTACGGAAATTGTATTATTTGACACATTTTTACTAACCAATTGATTGTGAAACTCAGTTATTTGTGATATTACAATGTGTTCTTTTGCTATTTTATTCGTAAATAAAATACTCGACCCAATGAAAGTACCTGACCTATCAGAATTTTGTTCTTTTGCATAAGTATAGATAGAGTATGCAATGGAATTAAAACCATTAACATATTCTTTTCTAATTGAAAAGACTTTAGAGCTGTTAAATAATTTTATGGCATTCGTGTTTATGTCAAATGTTTTAACGGATTTGGCTAACTCTTTACTGCCAACAAAAAATGTTTGTTTAAATCCATTAGGATTTCCAAATGTTCCAAATGCAATTAAATTGATGCTATTTACCATTAATTTGTAAAGCTAAATTTAATTCTTTCCCAAAATGTACCTTCATAATCCAACGGATAGCCAGTAATACTTTCATATAACCAATTTGACAAAACACCAGCTGTATCTAAATTCAAAAGAGTAATTTTTTGCTTCCCGTCTTGACTCTCAACGTTTCCTATTGTATAGAAAGTTTTGCTTAATTCGTTGGCGTCAAACCTTTGGCTTGTTCTTCTTAAATTATTTGCAACAAAATTATCTAACTCTTCGGGGCTTTCTACATCCATTCTACCTGATAAATCCCATTTAGAAATTACTAAAATAATACTTACAGGCTGCAAATTCTTACCTTTTCTTTCAAGTTCATCAAGAAATTCATTTATTAGCGTATCGTCTTGATCGGCTGTATCATAACTTGTAACGATAATAAAAGTTAAAGGAACATTAGAACTTAAATATTTAGAAATGTGGCTTTGAAAATTACCGCCTCTTTTAATCGCTCTTAAATCTTCCCCAGAAGCTTCTAAAAAAGTTAAATTTACAAGTGGAACTTTTTTAGATTTATTATTTGGTTCAAAAACCAAATCAATTTCAAGCACTTTTCCAACTGTTGTCCTTTCGGGTAAATAGCCCTGTCTGATATTTTCATAAAAATCGTATAAAAGCGTTTGAACTTCTTGAGAATTGGGGGATCCAATTATTGGACGTAAAACCCCAACTTGTGAGCTTAAATAATATAATAAAGATGAAAGTATTACTGATTTGCCAGATTGTGGATTTCCAAAAAAGAAAACAAAATTACTATTTCTATTCTTTATTTCATTAGTAGCAGTTTTTGAAAGCGGGACAGAACTTCTTAAGCTTTCTTCGTTGGTATCTATTGATAATGGCTTTAATGTTTCAGAGTCATCCAGTGACAATGGTCTCAATTGGTCATTTTCGTTATTCATATTTGTTAAATTATTTCGTTATTAATGTTTTACCAACTCTTTTTGTACCAATGACACTACCAGTATTTCCATTTCTTGGGTCTGTAGGCATCAATAAGATAATAATTAAAATGCCAAAGTCTAACAATACACAACCTGCCAAAACAACAAAAGCAAACATTCCAAAGTTTTTAAGTGCATGGTCAAAGGCATAACCTATTTTCCCTACTTCTTGTGTTTTAGATAAAGACGATGAAAATTTAAATTTATCAGCCCCTAAAATAGTATGTGCGCGATTTCCTAACTTGTTGTATTCAGTCAAAGATTTGTCAATTTGTCCTTGTGCCATATCATCTATTTCACTTTGTGAAAGCAATAATAGACTTTGAATATCTTTGTTCCACTTTAATACTGCATTATTTATGTCTAATTTTAATTTTTTCTCGTCTGGTGACAAATTCTCTATTTTTTGAATGATTTGTTGTTCATATCTATCCGCAAGGTCAGCATAACCTTGTGGTGTATTACTAATCGGAGTTAAAGGAGTTAGTTTACCTCCCAATTTTTTTTCAATTCTTGCAATTATTATATTTGACTGCTCTCCTTTACCTTGATTTTTCGGGTCGGTTATTTGCATTCTTAAACCATTTATTTCACCAACAATTTCTTGTCTAGTTCTTGGGTCAGTTACTGAATAATTTAATTTTGCTTCTACATCTGTTTCAAGGTCATTAAATTTTTGATTTATTTCTCTTAATTCAGTCGTAAAAATATCAGTTCTCATAAACCTTGTATACAAAGCATTGAAGTTGGCCACAAAACAAAATGCAGCAAAAAAGAAATATATCCAACCTAAACCAGTCGTAGAACCACCTCTTAATCTTACTAATCGAAGTTGCCAGAGTAAAAAAAGCAATATTAAGGACAGCACTAAAGCAATTATGACTGAACTCCCTCCAAAAATTTGGTCCAAGCCTAACCAAGTTTGGTAAAAACTGACACTAATAAGTAGCACAGCAAGGAGTGCCAAAAATAGGTCCGTTACTGTAAATAATTGTTTCTCCATTTTCCTGTATTTATTTAATTGTTAATTATTATGTGGTTTTAAATATCTTAAATTCTGCGTCGTAATAGTACACAGTCCCTTTTTACCAGTAGATTTCAAATTTTTGTTCTTCATAAGCCTGCTTATATTTAGCATTTTCGTCCTTTCGGGAGAGGCATAGCATCTCTACAGACGTAACCATTACCTCTATTTCCGTTATATTCGTGGTACAGTTGAACTGTCCTTTATGTTTAAATTATGACCAATGATTTCGGTTACGAATCATTTTTCACCAGATTACTTCTCATAATTATTAGTGCTTAATTTTCCTTTCTGATAAACAGAAATTCTTTTTTATTTGTACGTGGCCGCTAAATCGGCCAAATTTTCCAGTTACACTACTTTGTACGATTTAGCCTTGGAAATCCAGCTCCGCCCATAATGGCCCTGAAACGTTTCCGCAGTGGCAAGTGCGAATTTTACCACGGTAAAATTCACCTCCCAAGGTTTGTACTTTTAGTATTTTACCTGAATTTTCATTTAATGTTAGCTTATTAAGCCCCCGCATAAAAATTGCGGTACTTAGGTGATAAAGCTAATCACTAGATTTCAAATCTCCAAATCGACTAAAGGGCCAACAATTTGGTCAAAACCTTTTGTAGGCATTTGTGTATAAATTTCTGTTGTTTTGGTCTTTAGTAACCCAAAAGCATCTGTAGATTATTTAGATCAGTTCCTTTTTATAATAGATATGGGGTATGTAGCATGTTGGCACAGGATCGTTTTAGGCCATGAATACTCACATCTGAATCCTACTAGAGTCTAGGTATTTGATTTTTAGACTATTAACTAATCTCATCTATAGCATAGTAAATGATATGCTTGTTAAAAAGGGATTGTATCTCACCTAAGATGCTGCCTTCAAAATAGCGGTTATTGATAGAATTCTTAATACTTTGGATAAGGATGTCTTATTATGGGCCCAATTAAACTGTAAAGTATTTCTTGGGCCTCGAAGAACTCTTTTACAGTCCATTGCAATGGCAAGAATCACCGTATTATGTTTAGAATCAGACCTATTATATCTCCTGTATAATTGCCAAACATGGTTTTCAAGCTTAATTGCCTAAACGAACCCTTTATGCACTTGCTCCTATTCGGTGGATACCTGGTTACTTATTCTATATTCAATTATAAAATATTCGCAATGCTATTACCAAATACGCTAAACCCTATACGTGTTTACCAGTACCTTATGATAAGCCCTCCTACTTTCTGGCCCCATCCTAATACCCCTCCCAAAAGTTGAGTACCGAATCACCGAAAGTCCACCCTATACCCAGAGCTCCATTCAATTAGAAAAATCCCTAAAACATGGGCAAGAAAAGCGGGAATAATGGCAATGGAGATCTCCTTAATGAAATCTGAGGCTGGCTTCCGGATACAAAGTTTTGATGTTCTGTAGGCAACGATATAGATATACCCTGGGGCAGAATACCTTCGCTAAAGTTCCAAAACCATTTATCAACGACATCAAAAATCTTAAGGATCACAATCCCAAAGGGGTCAGTATGCTCCAGAATATCCAGCCGAAAAGGTAAAACTTCGGTTGAGCACTTATTAGCTTGTTTATACACCGTGCAGTAGCACGTTTTTATTTCCATTTCGAACAAAAATCAGAATAAAGCCAATTAGCGTTATCGCATATCCAATAATCAGTCGAAAAGGCAATGGGATGATATGCCACAAAATCAGATTAGCAATTAAAATAATTACAACCCCTAACTTATTGTTTTGAAAGTAATTAAAGCTTAAAATCAATAAACCAAGATTAAAAACCTTAGAGCTTGGGCCTATGCTCATAAAAGGTTTCCAGATTGATGGGACCTTCGAAATATGATTAGTAAATTCATGACGCATTGCGTCGCTTGGAAAGCTCCACCAAATGAAGTCCAAAACACACATTCCAATAGTACAAGCAATCCCTATTAAAGTTAAAGGAATTCCAATCAGGCTAAAGATTTTTTTAGGAAAAGAAACAACTTGAGGAATTAGTAAAACTACGCCAACCAACAAAAACCAATGTGCAAAATCAATAGGTTGTTGAGCGTACACAAATTCATTTCCCTTAGACATTATCATCTGACCAATTAGTAAGAAGACCAATCCAATTAAAAAAGATATTTTGTATGTCAGTTCTGTTCATTGTTTTTTTATGTGCTATAAGGGTTTGGCTATGCGCGATGTCAGGAAGGGCATTGCGTATAGGTGTTGTTACCCATAGTAGTTTTATCTTTCATTCATCACCTTCTTCGTCGTAATCCCGAATATAGCTATGCATCTCTCCTTTAATTATCCCATTGGAATCCATGTGATAAAGACCGCCAACAGCATGATCCAATCTTGGATGTCCAGAGTAGTTGTTGCCAATAATTTGCTTTTCACCCTGAATTATCCACACCAGGTTTAATCCAAATTCTTTTAGAATTTTCTGGACATGAGTTTTACGTATCAAAAGACAGGCTAGCCCCTTTTCATAAACAGATGGATCGAAACAGACCACTTCCCCTTGATCGTTCAAGTATTCACCTTCATTAAATGAAGGCTTCAAGCCAGTTGCCATTAATGGCGCAGGCTTGTAATAGCTAATCGGCTCATCTTTGGAACAATCAAATTCTTCATTCCACAAAAAATACATTGCTGTACTGTGCGCCAGAGCAACCTGCTTTCCCTCCTGATCTTCAAGCTTCGATGGTAGAGCATCCCCTCCATAATATGGAGTCAGTTGAAAGAAAAGCGAAGCTGGCGACCAATAATGTTCATGACTAAAAACTTCATATCGGTTCGATACGTCTGGCATCCAACGTCTCCATGCATTATCTACATAATCTACTTTGAGCATTTTGCTCAGTTCCTTTGGCTCTACCAACCAGCTCCCGATATCGAACCAGATTCTTTTACCATTAGCATCCCACCGATCTTCTCCCAATTTCTTCGGCTCTCTCCAATCAGGGTGCATATTAAGATTCAACCACTCCACACCTTCTGGATCTATTACCGTAATTAGCTCTTTTATAGATGGAAGATCATCAAACCTCCTTTTCCATGTCTCTACACCTTCCGACCAATTCTTGTATTTATACGGAACCCACCAGGGCAGATCTTCTGCTTTTTCAATGGAGTTTTCTTTTTGCGTTGTTTTTACAATAATCGAAGGGTCAATGTCGCGCACATATGGTCGCCAAGGGCCATCGTACTTTGCATATTGTTTACTTTGGCTCAGCGAGTAGCTTCCTTCATCATGCATTTTGCAGTTATCCGATACCCTTGCAAGAATTTCATAAAAAACTATCCATTGATACTTTTTGCCAATTCGTTCCTTACGTCCATTTCCACGACTTGACCCTTGTCTGGAATCGAAGTCAGTGAAAACTTCAGGGTTATAACCCAGTTCAAAAATTCGCTGTACTCCGTAATTGCTTAATCCATTGTAATCTACTTCCCAGTTACGCAATGCACTTTGGAACGTATATCTTCCGAAATCACCATAACGAGCCTTTCCCCTGCCATATTCAGTTGTCATTGAACGTAATATTGCTGTTGTTCCCCATGCTTTTTTTCCGAAGTGTCCATCTTCTCCTTTGGGTTGGTATTTAGCATCAATTTCCTCAATGGTCGGGAGTTTACCGGGAAGTTCACTTTTGTAGGGTGGTCGAATCTTTTCAATTTCAACCGAAGGTTCCATATTTAGGTGAACAGTATATTCAATTACGCCTCTTGCATAATCCCGTAGCAGGACGTGTGGATAAACCTGTTCGGTACTAAAAATAGTTTTATAGATGTAGTCGCTAAGAGTTACCAATGACTTTTGATCCTGTGTCCGCAATGCGCAACCGTATGCTACGGCATACAATCGTTCGGACACGTAGGGATCGTTTACTCCTTCAAACTGCTGCAATACCTTAACAAGAACTGTTACACGATTTTGTAAAAGACATACTAATGCTTTTGTGGCTGCATCTCTTAGATACCTGTTTGAACTAGTAAGGAACCAAGCCAGCATGACCCCGGCCAGCCTTGCTGATTCATCACTAACTTCTGCTCTCGATTCTTCGCTCCAAGCCCAGTCGATCAACCGTTTTACCGAGTTATAACCTGAATACTCACCATATTTATCTTGTAACCAGGTAGTCCAACACGCGTCTCGTTGGGCCAAAGACCGTTGATAAAGAACCTGGTGATGCTTGTCTGCATTGAAATAAAATTGGGGCTTGGTGGCCATTGAGATAGAAATTTCCAAAAACTGATAGAAGAGATCATCATTTTGCATTAAGACCTCATTGACGTATTTCTCCGAAGCCTCACCTATGGTGTCAGTGCGTCTCCACATCAATCCAGCAATAAAAGCATTGGCTACTGAATAATATTTGGCTGCGAAAGGTGCTATTTCATGTAATTCTTTACCGACACGTTCAGGTACTTGCACAGAAAGAGCTTCTATAAGATTTATATTGAAGCTTATTTCAGACTCGTCCTTGAGCAACTCTCTCAATGGGCCGGATTCAAATGATTTATTAGGGTCGCTGGGATCAAGGTATTTGTCCAGCATCGCAGAAACAATTAAGTGATCTTGAAATCGCTGGTAGGCAAAGTGAATCCCATCATAGTGCTTATTCTCTTTCCAATAAAAGTCTTCATTAATTACCCCTTCAGAGATTAAGCGCTTCAAATACTGCTTATCATCACTTCCGCATTTATTAACAAATGTCTCGTTGGCAATTTCTTCGCCTGCTTCATAAGACAGATGATCTTCCGTATCTTCAACCATTTTCACCACTATTCCATTCACTGCCTTTCGCAGAAGTTTCAACTTTATGTCATAGTCCAGTTCGTCTGGCAGTGCCAACTTTTCTTCAACACCTTCAAGATAATTCTCGATGATTGCTGAAATTCCTTGGTACCCATCAGGTACCTGTTTAAGTCCTCGTTTATTCAAACCTTCGCAAAAAAGCTTTAAAAACAGGGGGTTCTGAAATTCAGGATGCAGTAAAGGAGAACCAGGAGGGATGATATCGTAATATTTAAAGAAATGATCGGATGCTTTATACTCCAGACCTTCAAAGCCAGGATGGTAAATTCGCGAAGCAATTGAATTATCAATATCTCTTACAGGAGCGATTAGATTTTCAAAAGAATTTCGAATGCTAACAATAAGACCAAGCCACGGAAACCGATGAAACGAACGTATGAAGGATTTTAGTTTTTTATACCAAACACGCCTTCCATTTCCCTCGTTCAGGGCATCAATTACAATAATGATACGACTCTGTTGACATTCAGCTTTCGCATTCAAAGCCCCTAGTAAAACATTCTCATCGCCATCAAACCGAAGTTGATTCCCCAAAATTTGTGTCCATGGCATTTCATTGGTAGAAAAGTTCTCTCCCAATAACAACAGACTGATTTGATTGTTAGACCTTCTCCCAGAAACGATGTCGGCAAGAGCATGAGACTTTCCAATCCCTGCAGGGCCTACCATGATCAGGTAAGGGGCATTGGCCAATGTACATACTTTTGAATTCAGAAAGTTATAGAAATCATCAATTGCACTGGAAAGCTCCCGCATCTCGTGAAGCTCATTATTGTAAGGGCGCAAATAATAATCGACCCTCTCCCCTTTTTCTATTTTTACTTTTATCGCATCTTCCCTCCATTCATAGAATTGGCCTGATATTTCTCGGGCTGCATCTTCTACACATTTCAGTTTACTTTTAATTGCGTCAAAAGGAATTTTATCAATTCCGGAAAAATCAATATTTTCGTAAATTTTCCTAAACGCTTCTATAGCCTTGTCTAAACTGGATGTTTTTTCTTTAAGCTCCTTTTGCTTAACATGTAAATTTGCTCTCCTTCGTTTTTCAAGTACAGCTTCGTAATGGGAGTTGATCTGGTTGGAAAATTTCTGATCTCGCGTAAATCCATCATGGAAACGAAGGAAGGGTAAATCCAAATTTAATTTAGGGGTGTACCTACCACCAAGTGCATCTATGCTTTCCTGATTTTTTGTGTCGAACCACTGATCTGTAAGTTCAGCCTTTTTAAAGAAATAATAGATTAGTCCCTCCTTTTCCGGCTTTATAAGACGTGTTTCCATTTCATGTTTTCCCCAATATTCGAAGGAAACCTTCATTTTCTTTGCCGTGGCATACTTTTCCCAAGCAACCACATGATTATTCCATTTCTGAAGCATTGATTTACCTCGTACCTTCCCATCAGGTCTGTCAACAGGTATGGCTATGCAATATTTCTTTAGTTTAGGGTGATTATCAATGGCCGATTTGACAGATTTATCTACCTGTGTCCACTGGTTGTCCGACAAGCTGTTTGTAAAATACTTGGCCTGCCAGCAATGAATATCTCCATTCCTCAATTCCCAATAACATTCCTTCCCTCCATCAGGTTTACCAATTCTTGTGAACAGTACCTGATTTGGAATTATCTCCTGCCCAGCAAGTTGACATACCAATTCTTCGAATCCTTCTCGTTGGCCTTCAATTGCTCTGATATTGTTCCAGTTAATGCTCAAGTTTTCGGTATCTTTTTTCTATTGTTGCCAACATTAGTATAAACTCCCTTAATATACACTATGTCGTATGTATCGCAACTATACATACCTATTTTTTCTTGTAAATATCAAAAAACACGGGCAAGAAAAGAAGGGATCATGGATAATTAAAGGTACGAGCCCGTACAGCAAACACAAAAAAATCCCTGATAATATGCTCATTATCAGGGATTGTGGAGACGGAGGGATTCGAACCCTCGTCCAGATCAGGGAAACCCTGCGCCTTCTACATGCTTAGCCTTCGATTCGATTTTCGAGCCAGACAAGGTTCAAGGCGGACCCGCATCATAGCCTTAGATACTGGTGTCTCGTTGGATTTCCGTATCACTATACCAACCAGCGCTGCGTTTCGACACCTCTTAGCCCACCCGGCAGCACGTGAGGTGGAGAGATGATGGCATTTGGTTAATCCTCCGGATTAAGCAGCCATGGCGTAATTAGATTCGCCTGATATTGTTTGAGAATATTATTTACGGGAGGTACTCTCAACTCCCGACATGCTTACACACAGAACCTCAGCCCGCTGTCAAAACCGGTCGCCCCCGATTGTTGTTGTGTTTCACCGCTTTGTTATACCTACTCTTGGGTCCTAATCACCCGGTCGATAAAGTCTGGCAGCTTTCAAAATACACGCAATAGTCCCAAATAGTTCAGAAATAACGCGACAACTTTGATATTATTTCAGAACTTACTGATTACCAACGCTCCCTTAAAACTGTACCCTATAGCTGAGGACAGGAATAAGGCCCAGCTGATCCCGGAGTACCACCCTTTTTTGGTAGCTGTCATAATAGCTATAGGCCTGATTTTTCACACTCATGACGTTCTGCAAATCCAGCGACCAGGTACTGTTATACCCTACCTTGCTCCTCTTCAGATAGACTCGAAGGTCGGGGCGGAAGTAGTCCTTAAGCTTTATACTAAAGGCCTGATCCTCTAGGTAGACCGTCTGACCACTGATAGCCGAAGCCTGGGCATCGATGGGGGTATCCCTAAAGCCTCCTATCCAAAGGGCCTTGAGGTTCACCCCCCATGTCCTGTTGGTTTTGGTAGCGAATTCCTTCCCACCCGTAAAGCTAAAGGTATGGCGCCCATCGAAACGGGTGCTGCGCCACACTTGGTCGCTGCCCTGATAGGTAGACTCATATAGGGAACCTGCCACAATAAAATAGAGCTCATCGGTAAGGTATTTCTGCCAGGTAGCCTCTAGCCCGATATTTCGTCCTACTCCAGTATTGGCCAGGGGCTGTGCTACCACCGATTCCATGGCATTGAGGGCAGAGAACGAATTGGGGACTTGCGAATTGACCGGTATATCGAAAAGATGTTGCCAATAGGCTTCCAGTTTCAAGCTGCTGCTTTGAGGTAGCTGAAGCGTATATGCGAGCACTACCTGGTGCGACTTAGACACGCCAATCGTGCGGCCATAGGAGCGGCCTGCTAAGTAGGTCTGCGGCAAGGGCAACTGACTTTGTAAGCCATAGGAAAGGCGCAGCTGATTTGCAGGGTTCATCTGATAGCTAATGGCAGCACGAGGCTCTACGGACCCTTCTTTCGATTTGGAATAATAAAGATAATGAAGCCCTAGCTCGGTAGACCACCGGGGAGCCAGCTGCCAATTGATGCTGGCAAAAGGCTGAAGAATCAATCCTTTCAATTGGAAGTCGATGGGGTCGCCCCCTCCTACTGGTGCCTTACTGTCGAGTCTGTCGTCCTGTAGGGTAACAAACCCTCCCGCTTTCAGCTTCACGGCCGTGGAAAGCCTGCTGCTCCAAATACTACTGAGGGAGACTCTACTTTTAGAGAGTCCGTCATTTTCATAGTAGCGTTCGGTCTGCTGCACGGGATCGACCCATGCCGCATCGCGGGTGGTAGTAAGCCCCGAGGCTACAATAGCAGTTTTAATGGCGTTTCGATCGTTCAGGGGCATGGAATGGGTGATTCCAACGGCCCCCATTTTGTTTTTAAAATAGATATTCTGACCATCCTTTTGAAATTCCCAAGTAGTGCTGTCCGTATCGGCCTTAAAGGTGTTGCTACTGATGCCCCCCATGCCAAAAACGGTGAAGGTACCGGCTTTTTGAGTAGGGAAATTAAGGTTAAATGATAGATCCTGAAAACGATTATCCTCTCCACCGAAGCTCACCCCCATGGCCGACAGCAACCCGGTGAAGGAGTAACGGTAATTGATCAGATAGGACGCCTTACTGTTTTTGGAAAATGGCCCTTCGGCTGCTACGTCGAAGCCTATCAAACCCGCCTGAACGGTGTATTCTCTTTTTTCATTATTGCCATTGCGCAGGCGAAGGTCCATCACCCCCGATAGGGCGTTGCCATAGGTGGCAGGAAAGGCTCCATTCATAAAGTAAGAATTGCCCATCAGCTGTGTGCTCAGTATATTAACCCCTCCGCCGGTGGTAGTAGCTCGGTCCGAAAATGTCCCGGCATTGCTCAGGTGGTTAGGGTTAACGATCTCTACCCCTTCCAGTCGCCATTGCATATGATTAGGGGCGTTACCCCGGATCACCAGTCCGTTGGCCTGGTCGTTGGCGGTGGCTACCCCTGCAAAAGAGGTGGCCACTCGGGCAGGATCGAGATACGTTGCTGCGTAGCGGAGGGTCTGCTCGGTGGTGATTTCCTGAACGCTACTGAGGGGATAGGGCCGCTGGGTACGCACCACCGCCTCTTGCAAGTCGGTAGCCTGATGTACCAAGTCCACGTCGCGGATCAGCTCCTTGCCCGATACCAGCAACAGCTCTGGAAGCTGGAGGGTTTCGTAACCCAGGCTCCTCACTTCCAACACATAGCGACCAACGGCCATATTCTCGAAGCGATAATGGCCATTTTCATCGGTAACAGTCCCCTGGCCCGTTTTAGCCAAAGCGACAGACGCACCTATGATAGGATAACCGGTATCGACGTCCCGCACAGTGCCTCGAATGGTGGAGGTGATGGACTGGCCCAAGGCCACGGTAGTAGTCATCAGTAAAAGTATAAGAAGTCGGATCATGGAAAGGGCTAACTAAAAATTTCTGTCAATATAGCCGCAAAAATACAAGGTTCTAGCTTAGGAATAGCCCGGCAATGGGCAATTATAGTAATTTTGCTTCCCGAATAAAATACGAATAGACATGGATATAGAAGATATTATCGGGTTTTTCAAGGACCTTCAAGACCAAATATGCAAAGCGCTGGAAGCGGAAGACGGCTTAGGGGAATTCCAAGAGGACCTCTGGGAGCATCACTCTGGGGGTGGTGGCCGTACGCGTCTGATTCAGGATGGCGCAGTAATCGAAAAAGGCGGCGTTAACTTCTCTTGTGTACGAGGGGAAGTACACCCTCGCCTGCGCGGTCAGATGAACCTGAGTGACGGCGACGATTACCACTTTACCGCTACCGGGGTATCCATTGTGATGCACCCGAAAAACCCTAACGTTCCGATCATCCACATGAATGTCCGCTATTTTGAGCTAAGTAACGGCACCTGTTGGTTTGGTGGAGGGATAGACCTTACTCCCCATTATGTACTGCGGGAAGACGCGACCTGGTTTCATCGGTATCTGAAAACGGCCTGCGACCGGCACCATGAGGCTTTCTATCCCGAATTTAAAAAATGGGCAGATGACTACTTTTTTATACAGCACCGCAATGAAACCCGTGGAGTAGGCGGTATTTTCTTTGACTACCTCAAGCCCGATCAGGACGGCAAGTCACAGGGGCTGTCGAAAGAGGCTTTATTTGCCTTCGTAAAGGATATTGGAGAAAGCTTCGCGCCGATCTACACTTCCCTCATGGCCAAGCATAAGAACGAAGCCTTTAGCCCCCAACAAAAGGATTGGCAATATATTCGCAGAGGGCGCTATGTGGAGTTCAACTTGGTGTGGGACCGAGGCACAAAGTTTGGGCTGGAGACCAATGGCCGCACCGAGTCCATCCTTATGAGCCTGCCCCCGCAGGCCAATTGGGCCTATAACCTGGTACCCGACCCCGGAACTCCAGAGGCCGACACCCTCGCACTGCTGCAAAAGGATATCGATTGGGTGTCCTAAAAATGCCTCAGGTTTCCAGGGCCATTGCCGATTCGGTGATGGCCTTTTTTATTTAAAAAATCGCCCCCCAGCTCGTGGAAAGGTCGCTGTAAAGATGCCCTTTACGAACAACGAGGGAAGCGTCAATATTATTGGTATAAAGCTGCCCCGTGCCTAAGCCTTGAGGAAGTCCGTTGCCATATTGAGCGGTAAATTGAGCGATGGCATTGAGGCCAACATTGGACTCCAACGCCGAGGTGACCCACCAGTCGATTCCCAGCCTGCCGGCAATCTCAATCCACTCGGCGGTTTGCTGAAAACCTCCCAATAGCGATGGCTTCAGGATGATAAAAGGAGGCTTAACTTTTTTTAACAAATCGAATTTCTTCCTATAATCGAATATACCGATCAGCTCTTCGTCGAGTGCCACGGGCACTGGCGAGCTATCGCATACCCGGTGCATGAGCTCAGGTTGCCCACTCTTGATGGGCTGCTCGATGGAGTGAATATCGTAGGCCGAAAGCCGCTCGAGGCGCTCGAAAACGGTGGCCTCGTCGAAGGCTCCGTTGGCATCGACCCTGAGGGTTATCTGCTCTGGGCTATAGCGCGCCCGTATCTTTTCTAACAGGGCACATTCTTGGTCAAAATCGATGGCCCCTATCTTCATTTTGATGGTGGTATAGCCCGCTTCTAATTTCTCATGCGCCTGGGTCAGCATGTCTTCAAAGGGTCCCATCCATATCAAACCGTTCATTAAGATCCCCTTTTCACCCTTTGAGAAGGCATTATCGTACACCACCCTTCTGCCTCCATTCATGATATCGAGCAGGGCCGTTTCGATTCCAAACCGAACTGAAGGCAACTCCTCGGGGATCACCTGGTTTAAAATGATAGGCAGATTGAAAGGAAAAACCTCGAGGTCCATGGCGTTGAAATCGTCACATACCGCCTTCAGCTGATCCGCAAAATCGGGCCGATCGTCCACACTAAGGCCTGGCAAAGGCCCACATTCCCCATAGCCATATACCCCCGGAAGTTCAGTATCTTCTACCCGAATAAAATGAATATTTTTTTCAGTTAGCACGCCTCTGGAGGTGCCAGCTTGTTTCTTAAAATTTAGGGTGTAGGGTCGGGTGCTTATTTTTAAGGGCATGTTGATAAAGGTGTCGGTTACAAACGGGGCGTCAAAAATAGCCAAATTTTATGTAATTATGTGGTTAAGATGAAACAACCTACTTTAAGCAAATTAGCACTCCGTCCTTTTTCAGGTCTTTATGGCCTGATAACCGGAATAAGAAACTGGCTTTATGACCACGAGGTATTTGCGGTGGCCAAGGTACAGCCTTTTACAATTTCGGTAGGCAACCTTACCGTCGGTGGAACGGGCAAGACGCCCGTCACCGAATACCTCACCAGGCTCCTCCTCCCCCATTACGACCTGGCGATCCTGAGCCGCGGCTATGGGCGTAGTACCAAAGGATACTTATTGGCAACACCCACCACCGACGCCAGGCTTATAGGAGATGAGCCTAGACAATATTTCGAAAAATTCGCTCCGACAGTCGCCGTAGCCGTATGCGAAAGTAGGGTTAAGGGAGCGCATCGATTATGGCAGCAATACCCTCAAAAAGAACTCCTACTGCTCGACGACGCCTTTCAACACAGGGCGATAAAAAGAGATATCAATATATTATTGAGCGATTATAACCGGCCATTCTATATGGACCACCCTTTTCCGGAAGGACGCCTGCGGGAGACCCGCCATGGAGCACGCCGGGCTGATCTAATATTGGTCACCAAATGCCCTACGTCCCTGCACATCGACGAGAAAAACCATATCACCCAGGCCATCCGTAAATACTGCCGCCCAGAAGCCCCCATCTTTTTTGCAGGAATAAAATATGGCCCACCCATTTTGATCTCCGGAAAACAATCCCCAATAAAACGCGTTGTCTTGCTTACTGGAATCGCCAATCCGGCACCCTTTTTGGCAGCCATGGAACAAAATTTTGAGGTGATGGGTCATTATAACTTTCCCGACCACCACAATTATACCGAGGATGACCTCCAAGACATGATTGGAAAGCTAAAAAACGATACTTTTGTACTCACAACGGAAAAAGACATTGTAAAACTCAAATCCCTCGATCTGGGGAGCCTACTAGATCAACGCCTCGCATATGTGCCCATTGAGGTCGATCTGGCAGAGAACCAGGAGGCATTTGACCAATACATCGAACAAAACATCAAAAAAGGAACGAGCCTCAATCCGTTGAAATAAAGTTATTTATGAAATTAAAGTTAGTACTTATTGTCGTTCTAATGGCGCTTTTGGCCAGCAACCAATGGGCTATGGCCCAAATAAACCTACCTGCAGGCCTCCCTATGCCAGGGGGCAGCGCTGGAGGCGGGGGGAGCCAAGGCGGAGGTGGTGGTGGAGCCGCCTTACTCGACGATAGCACCAAAAACATCTATGGACCGAAAACGACCGTACATTTTTTCGAAAAAGACATCCTTAATAATAGGGATTCGGTACGCTATCGGGTAGACACCTCCCTTACCAATTTTCAACGCTGGACGCCTATAGACAAATCATGGGGTACCCTGATGGACCTTGGAAATGTGGCTACCGCTTCGAATCCAATTTTTTTCCAACCCCGCAGCGATATTGGTAAGCAGCTGGGCATGCGTGCCTATGATGCCTATGCTATCAAGCCCGATGAGGTTTATTATTATAATACCAAATCACAGCATACCGACCTCACCTTCGTCTCTGGGGCCAAAAAGACCTCCATGGGGCGCTTCGGCTATACCCAAAACTTTGGGCCTCGGCTCAATATAGGCATCAAAGCCCAGCGGCTTACGTCCAATAAACAATATGGTACCTATAGTTCGGTCAATTCTGAAGCTCTATTAGGGCAGAATTGGACGTTTTTGGCCCAAGGCAGTTACTTTTCGAAAAACACCAAATACCTGATCCTGGCGCATTATAGGCACCTCAACCAAAAAGTGAGGGAGCAAGGCGGGGTAATCCCCGATACTTCCGAAGGTGGTGATGGAATCTATACTTACGATGGAGACGCCCGGATCAGCGACGACGCCAACTCCTGGGAAAGGCGCCACGGCTTTCATATTTACCAGCAATACCGACTCGTAAATGGATTCCAGATCTTCCAACAGGCCGACTATCAAAGCACGATTAATCGATATACCGATTTGGCGCTGACCAAAGGGATTAGCAATGGCATTTACAGGAATGTATATGCCGACTCAACCTATACCCGGCAAGACCTTTTTCATAAGCTCTTTGATAACAAATTCGGTATTAAAGGAGTGTTCTCAGGGTTCAACTACCGCGCTTATGTACGTCAGCGGCTCTATGGCCTCAAAACGGACAGCCAGGTCACCAACACCGAAGGCTCACCCTATACCCGCTACCGCACGGGCCTGAAATTTGAGAATATGCTAGGACTTTGGCTTGGCTATTATTTTAAAGACTCTACCCAGTACCTGACAGCCGAAGGAGAGCATTTGATAGGAAAAGATCTAAAATTAAAGGGCGAAATAACTACAAAATGGGCCAAAGCCGGCTACCAGACCATTTTATGGTCTCCAGACATGCTCATGGACTTCTACTCTAGCAACAACCTTAGCTGGAAGAACGACTTTAAAATGGAATGGGTGAACACCATTTATGGTTCCATTCCTATCAAGACCGAAAGGGTTCATTTCGAACCTGAAATGCAGTACCACCTCATTCGGCAACATATGTATTATGACCAGGAGGCGGCCCCTCAACAGTATGGAGGTACCATTAATCTGTTTCGAATAGGCGCCACTGCCGACATTCAGTTGAACCGCTGGAACCTAAGTGCTCGTACCTATTATACCTTAAACGACACGAAGAGCATCATTCGTAACCCCGATTTCTATGCAAGTGGCCAGGTAACCTTCGACTTCGTTTATTACCAGGCCCTGTATGTGCAGCTAGGGCTCTCTGCCAACTATCGTTCGTCCTATAGCGCCTATGCCTATATGCCCCTTACGCAGCAGTTCCACTTACCCAATGGCTTATACAGCGAACAACAAACAAGGGAGTATTTTGTTACCGATGCCTTTGCTAATCTGCGTATCAAAAGGGTGCGACTGTTTTTAAAGTATTCGTATTTGAACATGGATCTTTGGGGATTGTTCCCCGCCGGCAGTTACCAAAGTCCGGGTTATTTGGATATTCCTCGCTCCTTTAGTTTTGGGATCGTATGGCCTATGTTCGATTAATACCGATCCATATTAAAGCACCTTAGCCTATGTCCATTACCACCCTAGGATTAACCTTACCAACCGACCCCCGATGGGTCGATATCGCCTCTATGAACCTTGGCGATATTCTCATAGACCATGCCTACTGCGAACAGAAAGCGGCCTCATCCTGCATTTCGTTGATTGTACACTACCCCGAAAAAGTGAAATTAGTAGAGGTGCTCACCCCTATTGTTGCAGAAGAATGGGGCCATTTTCAAAGAGTACTTAAGGAATTGAAGAAACTCGGACTGCCCTTAGGCCGCCAAAGAAAGGACGAATATGTGGGTCAACTGATGAAACTTGTTCGCAACAAAGGCGACTATGAAGAGGCACTCCTGGATCGACTCCTGATATGCGCCCTGGTGGAGGCTCGGAGCTGCGAACGTTTTAAAATACTCTCCGAATCCCTGGAAGATAGTCATTTAATAAAGTTTTATAGGGAACTGATGGTCTCCGAAGCCGGGCATTACCGTACTTTTTTGGAACTTGCCGAGACCTATATCCCTAAGGAGATCGTTCGCCACCGCTGGAAACAAGTGCTAGAGGAAGAGGCGGCCATTATGCTCAGTCTTACTCCACGCGCCGACCGTATGCATTAGTCAGCCCTTTTTCCAACACTGCTCAAATATATAGCTTCCCCATCCATGCAATCCTTTCTTAACCGAGTAGCCCAACATATATATAGTCGTCACCCCCAAACGCTTGGGAACGTCGGGGTGGTAGTGCCAACCCGTCGATCGGCATTTTTCCTCCTGCAAGAATTATCGAAGGTCACCCAAGAGGCTATTTTAAGTCCCGACGTATTGGCCATCGACGATTTCGTTGAATCCGCTACCAACCTTAGAATCGAGGACCCGGTCCATCTGATGCTGGAGCTCTACGAGGCCTATAAGGAAATAGACCCTCAACTGACTTTCGAGCGATTTATGGGGTGGGCAGCGGTGCTCATGAGCGATTTGGACAAAATAGATCAATACCTAGTCGACACCCGATACCTATTCGACTACCTATCCGAAAGTAAAGCCCTGGAGCGCTGGCAAATGGCCCTTCCAGAAGGCAAAACCTTGGAGTCCCAGGGAGGAACGAAGCAGTACTTTGCCCTCTTCGAAAACCTTCAGGAATTATATTTAAAGTTTAGAGAACGGCTAACGCTCCAGGGAAAGGCCTACCGGGGGATGATCTACCGCCAACTTGCCCAAAACCCTGATTTTGACCTAAAGGCGAATCAAAAGTATGAAAGAATATATTTTGTAGGCTTTAATGCCTTTACCGAGGCCGAAAAAAGTATCATCCAGTCTTTGGTAAAACAGAACCTGGCCGAGGTATTATGGGACACTGACTCCTATTATATGCGCCTCAACGAAGGAATGGAAGCGGGAAAAATCCTCCGCGACTACCAGCAATCCGGAAAATTTGGCCCCTGGAACTGGACAACCGACCACCTGACCACCTCCTCCAAGAACATTACCTTTTATGGGGTCCCTAATAACACCCTGCAAACCAAGGTAGCCGGCCAGTTGTACGTGGATATGTTACTGGCCGACGAGCCCGAAAACCCCATTCCCACGGCCATCGTACTGGCCGACGAAAACCTGTTGGTTCCCATGTTGCACTCCTTAGATCCCTGCATCAAGGATCTTAACGTTACCATGGGCCTCTCCATGAAGAATTCCCTACTTTATACGCTCATCGACAGTATATTTGAACTTCAGGAGAATACCATTTCCATTAAAACGAAGGATGCTAGGGTAGTAAATATCCCCAAATTCAACCACCAGTCTATCGACAAGGTGCTGAATCACCCCTTTATACGGCATTACGAGAACAAAGTATTACGAAAGGAGGGAGTCAGCCTTACCGTGGTTCAGGATACCCTGCATTATATTGAAAACTTCAATAAGGTCTATCTGAGCGCAGAGGAATTAATAGAGCTAGGCCAGCAGGATCCTATGTTCCAGATACTTTTTACCCATTGGAACAAAAAGAACCCACAACAGGTTTTGGATACTTTTTATGGACTTATTGACCTGCTACGGGTGGTGTATAAAGACTATAGCAATGCTTTGGAAACGGAGTATCTCTATCTTTTTTACACCCTACTCAAGCGATTTGAACAGACCATCGCCGAACGGCCCGAAATCCTTACCTTCCGTACACTACGAGGCTTCTTGTATGAGCTGATCCGACAAACGGCCATTCCGTTCAGTGGGGAACCCATTAGCAACCTACAAATACTGGGTATGCTGGAAACCAGAGCGCTGGATTTTGAAAGGGTAATCATCATTTCGGCCAATGAGGGTATTTTGCCGAAGGCCAAACGACAGAACTCCCTCATTCCACACGAGGCCTCCCAAGCCGTAGGGCTCCCTACTCAGCTTCATCAGGAGGCCGTGATGAGCTATCATTTTTACCGACTGCTCCAGCGTGCCAAAGACGTACACCTACTCTACGTCAACACCGCCACCGCCAATAGTACCGGGGAGAAAAGCCGCTTCCTTCAGCAAATTGAGTTTGAGCTATCCCTATACAATCAGGAAATAACGCTATCTCATCGGTCGGTCCGTTTTGAAGGTAAAGAAGTTCCAGAAGTGGACACGGCCATAGAGAAAGACCCACAACTGATACAGGCCATCAGGGCTTATTTGGGAGGAAAGGGACTCTACCCTACCCATCTGAATACCTTGATACGCTGCAGTATGCAGTTCTACCTGACGCATATCGTAGGGGTACAGGAGAAAAGAGAAGTGGAAGAAGAACTGGGTATGGACAAAATTGGTACCTGGCTTCATGAATCTATGGAAACGATCGATAGGGAATACTTTATAAAGGAACAAGACCCTTCGGAGGCGGAAATTCGCCAGGTACTTCGAGCGAAATTCGAAGAACGCTTCTCCGGATATATTACCGATCAAGGCCTCAACCGCATCTATTACCAGATTGGCGAACAACAGGTACTGCGTTTTCTAAAGCACCAAATGGAACAGCAACCCAGGCGCAAGGTAGTAGCCACCGAACAGGCCTTACGAACCCAAATAGAACTGGTATTACAAGGTGAGGTTACCAAGGTCAATCTGGGAGGGAAAATTGACCGGATCGAGCTCGACGATCAGCAGAAATTACTGGTAATGGACTATAAGACCGGGAGCGTCCAGATAGCCAAAGGCACCAAACTGAACGATAGTGAGCTGCAGGACAATATCCTCACCACCGACGGTGACCTCAAGATGGGGTACGTTCGGCAACTGTGGATGTATGAATATTTGGTATACCGCAAAATGCTGGAGGAAAATGGCTTACGGCTGGGGAAGGATTCCTATAATATGGATCAAAACCGGGTTCAATCGGGCTTTTATTCTTTCCGTACCCCCACCGACCTGATCGCCAATCCACTGATATTGACAGGCACCGAAGGGAACGCTCAGGAATTTATGAAGAAAAGTGAAGAGCTACTTAAGGACATTCTGGATCGGCTCCTGGACCCCGACATCCCCTTCAGCAAAACCGACGATTTGAATATCTGTCAATATTGCGATTTTAAGGGGATATGTGGCCGATAGGCCGCTAAAGTCCTTCACTAAGCGGATACCTTCTTCTAGTCTCATTGATCAGAAACTTTTTCTGGGCGGTAAAACTGTCGGGATGCATCAGCATAAAGATCTTTTCCCATTCCTGAAACCGTACGGGGTTGGCCTTTTGGAAGGTGGTAGAATCGATTTTCTTGTGAAGGAGGTATTCCGTAAAATCCATATACAGGTCAATAAAATCAGAGGCTCCCAACTCAGGAACCTCCTACTATAAAAGCAAATGTGTTATTTCTTTTTAAACTCCAAATAGCCGCTCGATTGCGAACTACCATCCTGGTCGATCAGGTTCATGGTAATTCCTAACTTTATATCGCCATTGGCATCTCTGATTTTGACCCCATCTCCTTGAACCGTTCGGATTTTCTCGAAACCATCGTCGGTGTATAGAGCCTGTTGATCGATACGAAAGTTGAGGGCGTCGATCACCACTACCTTGTCTAGGTTATATATATCGGTGCTGGTAAACACCTTTCCGGGTGCGGTAATGGTATAAGCAACTGTGTATTTAATCCCCAAAAGATTTTTATCCACACGGCTTACGTCCCATGTTTGGACCGTGGAGATGCCATCTTTAGCCGTAGTGGTCCCGTATTGTCCTACAAACTCGGTGCTATAGTCAGGATCCGGCTCCGGTTCATTGTTTTTGTCCTTACAAGCACCCATCAATAAAACGAGACAGCAAAAAAGAATTTTTTTCATAATAAATTAATTAAGTGATTTCATAGCTAAGGACCACCAAGTCCATTACGGATAAGATAACGAAAAGTCAGGGTCCTCCATATATCTTTTCCGCTTATTTTCGCAAATCTTACTAAAAGAGGGAATAAAATCAAAATTCTGATGGGCAATAATTTTAGAACCCCACTTCCCTTTTGCTTCCTCGTATTACAAAAAGAGTGCCCGTCGTAGCGACGGGCACTCTTTTTTAAGCTACTCTCAAAGATTGGAAATATTACTTACCAGCCTGAGGAGTATATAAGTTGAAGAATTGATCCAACTTAGGAGTAATGATGATCTCCGTACGACGGTTCAAGCTTCTGTTAGCAGGAGAATCGTTAGAGACCTTAGGTAGGTACTCACCACGACCACCAGCGATCATACGTACAGGCTCAACACCATATTTCTTCTGAAGGGTACGAGCCACAGAGGTAGCACGCAACACACTAAGATCCCAGTTATCGGAGATTTTGTCAGTAGAAATGGGCACATTATCCGTATGACCTTCGATCAAGATTTCGATGTCTTTGTAATCGTTCAAGATCTTAGCAACCTTGCTCAATACCGTTTCGGCTTGAGTATTGATCACCGAGCTTCCAGAACGGAACAACATCTTGTCGGAAAGGGACACGTAAACAACGCCCTTTTTAACTTCGATCTGAACATCTTCGTCGCTAACATCTTGAAGTGACCGCTTTAGGTTCAACACCAAAGCCATGTTCAAAGAGTCCTTGCGTTGGATACTTTGGTTCAAATCGCGAATTTGAGCGCCTTGAGCATCCATCATCGCCAAAGATTTCTTGATGCTTTCAGAACCTTCTTTAGAGATTACTGAAAGATCAGACATACGATCCAAAAGATTGTTGTTGTTTTTCTTTAGGAAAGCAATTTGCTCTTCTAATTCTTTCAACTTTCCGTTTTTGGAAGTTAGCTCATCATTCTTAAGCTTCAAATCGTTATTCAAGCCGGCGGTTCTGCTATCGCAATCGTTCAGGTCAGCACGAGCCTTATCCAACTGAAGTTGGATTTCGTTGGCTTTGTTCTCTGCCGAAAGCAGCTTTTTCTTACTTGCACATGATCCGAGTACAAATAGCATAGCTACAGCTACAAGCGTATTTCTCATAATAATAAGGGTTATTGGTAGACGGTTAACACTGGTTATTTAAATAAAACAAAAATTTGTATTCAACGCTTATCAAAATCGGGCCAGAGATTGTCTACCCATATTTTTAAAGCGCAAAGGTATAAAAAAAGTCAAACTAACGCAGTTCTTGTGATATTTTTGTCACATTTATTACTGTCAAAGTTACCTCTGCACTAATATCTGATAAAATAATAAGGATTCCTATGCGATTTCATACTCGTTTCGACGAAATCGGCGATCATTTTGTCATATTCTGCTTGTTTGACACGCTTTCCTTTTAATTTTTTGGGCATTGCCAAGGCTTCTTCCGCCGATTTCTTTTCTACCTTCACGGCCGTTATCAGCACCTCCCCATCATTGACGTCCACCTCCATAATCAACCCAGGCAAGCCAAAATACCTTTCGGGGCCTGCAGAGCTAGCCAGATCATTGGCAAACCATGCCGTGATTTTTTGCCCTTTGAGGGTGTCTTCTGTGGTGGCCATCATACAAAGGTAGCCATTCACTTCCTTAATCTTATTTAATATCTTCCATTTTGGCGCTTTTAAACTGTCTGATATGATATATACCTTCCCAGAAAACTCTTCAACCTCGGTCTTTTTCTCCTGGTCGTAGTCGTGTAGTATAATATACTCCGATTTCCTCCATTGGTACCCCCCATCGGCTTCTTTTTCTAAATCTTCGTATTTGCTTAAGTGCCCATTGGTTCCTAGCCGTCCTCTACTTTTGTCGCCCTCGTCGTTGCTTCCCCAAGAGGTTTGCGACCGAGACCGCTCCTCTTCCGACAGGTAAGTGAGCTTGTTTAAGATTTTCGACCAGTAGGAAGTCTTCTCATAGGTCACTACCCCTTCAAACCCCTGGCTTAGCCCCGTAAAGTGTACCATCGCCAGGCAGATTGTCCATAAATATTTCATCTCAAAAATAATTTCAATTGGTTAAAAACGATTATTCCTCCGAACCGAATGGTTCATTCCCCTCATATTATAGGAGAAACTCAACAAAAAGTACCGAGCTAAGGTCCTGACCTGCTCCTGGCTTACAAAGTTTTGATAGGCCGACTGATTGATCCCCCTATTCTGATTGAAAACATCATAAGCCGATAGTCGTATTTCTCCCTTTTTACTTTTTAATAGGGTTTTATATATGGATACATTCAGGATGGGCATGCTTTGATTAAAGTCATAACGGTTGTTGGTATAAGTCGAAAAATTGAAGCCAGAATTAAAATAAATTTCTTTGGGCAATTTAATATTCATTTCGGCACTATACCTGGCGTTAATGATCTTTTGATCCTGGGTCGTACTAATGGAGTATTTGGTATCCCGGATACTCCAGTTGGCATTGCTATAAAAAGTCAATTTATCGCTGGGGGTATAATCCAGCCTCAGCCCCAAGCTGTAGCTATTGGTCAAGGTTTTATTCAATAGACCATTAATATTGGTCAGGTGATTGCCTATACCATAATTAACATTTAGACTCAGGTTGCTCTTGGTTTTTACAATCGGAAATCCATAATCGGCATAGACGCCGAAATCATTACCGCCACTGATATTAGCCGCCATGGTGGTCGTGACCAAGTTCTGGTCTACGGTTTGATTATAAATCACCTGATTCTGATAATAATTGTAATAGGCATTTAAATACATCCTCACGAAGCTCCCAGGATTGAACATATTATACCCCAAATTGCCCGAATGCTGAATACTAGGAACCAGATTGGGGTTCCCTACCCGAATATAAAGCGGATTACTGTTATCAACGATAGGCTGAAGGTCGCTGATCCCGGGTTCATTAATATTCATATGATACCCCCCAAACAGAAACCGATTGCTCTTCAAATCATAGTTTAAGGAAAAATTAGGCGTCCAGTTTACAAACTTTCTGTTGAGCGTAGCCTGGAAATCCTCTCCTTGGTCGACCGCAAATTTTCCATTCATATGGATTTGCTGCATAGCGAGCCCTCCCGATATATTAAGGCCATTATTGGAATACCTCAGGGAGGTCCCCACCCTATGAAAATCCGTTTTGTTGAGGTAATAACGACTCAGGTTCCGGTTCAATTGGGTACGGTCGGAGAGGTCGTATACATTACGATCGACCTGGTCCGATTTGAAGCTAAAGTTGTAAAACGACTCTAAGATAAAGCGCTTCGAAAGTGGCTCTATATAGAGCAGACTACTTTTCAGCTGCGTTCTTAAGCTCTTGGTATCGTTGTCTTGGTTGATCACCGCCGTGCTATCAGGCAAACCCGTTCTTATAAATCGGTTACTAGAGCGTTGGGTATTAAGTCCATCGGAGTTATTAATATTATAGGCGGCACTTACGGCTACATTACGCCCTTTTTTGGCGAATTTCCGCCGGTATATTCCCGTGTTCCCCATGGCGAAGGAATTGAAATCGCTGTAATTATTTATCTGACTGACCGTCGACAGAGGATTGGCGGAGGTTTCGCCCCTGTAGTAGCGCTCCATGCTCTGGTAGGCCGAGGTCCCATCCCCTACTCTGGAATTGGAGAGGAGGATAAAAGTGTTTAGAGAGTCGATATTGCGCTCAAACCTGACGCCCAATCGATGGTTCCTGTTCAGGTTCCGTCTAGAATTAGTATCCAGCGTCGTCACCGCCGACGATTCTAAGAAACGGGTCTGGCGCTCGGTGGCATCAAGGTCTTGGTGATTCTGATTATAATAGTAACTGGTATTTATTTTGGTCTTTTTCGTATCGAAATTATAATTGGCACCACCGGCAAAATTCTTATTATAACCGCGGTTCTGTCCTCCACTACCAACCTGTATAGTTAGGCTTTCGTCGCCCCCCCCAAAAGAGATATAACGTCCACCGCCAAATCCGAAGTCCCCGTCGTCGCCCCAATTAAAGGATTGGCTCCCCTTAAAATCCTGGTAGTCGTCCCAGGACATCCCTCCTTGATTGGTATTATTACCTAGGCCAATAACGGCAAACTGATTTTTCTCATTGAAGCGGTTGTAGTTAATTTTACCTGCAAGGCGCTTATCGGTCCCCACCGCAGCGGTCACCTTCCCAAAGCCTCCTTTTTTATGGCTATCCTTCAGCTGCAGATTGAGCGTCTTTTCATGCTTGCCATCGTCGACGCCGGTAATTCGCGACTGTTCCGTTTTATCATTAAATACCTGTACCTTATCGATGGCCTCAGCGGGCAGATTCTTGGTGGCCGCTTTGGTGTCATCTCCAAAGAAGCGCTTGCCATCGACGGTTACCCTTTTCACTTTTTCGCCCTGAGCCGTAATACTACCATCCTGCTCAACCTGCATGCCCGGTAAGCGCCTCAGCAAATCCTCTACCGATGAGCCTGGAGGTACCTTAAATGCCCGGGGGTCATACTCCACCGTATCCCCTCGTATGCTCAATGGTGCCCTTGCAGTCTTGATCACCACTTCGTATAGGTCCTGATTCAGCTCGGTCATCTCCTGCTTCCCGATATCGATAACGGCTTCTGACTCCGGTTTTACATGAAACTGGAAGGGCAAATAGCCCACATAAGAGGCCTTAAGTAGGTATTCCATTCGCTTCATGTTTTTGAATTCAAAGGCGCCATCCTTATCGCTCCTTCCAAAGCTTACCAAGGACGAATCGGCCGGTATAAGAAGCATCACTGTGGCTTCGGGCAATCCCTGGCCGAGGCTATCGGTGAGCGTACCCCGAAGGGTAAGTCGCCCGGCTTGTTGAGCCATTCCCCAATGACTACACCAGCATAAAAGAAAGATGAGGAGCAATTTTTTCATAATAAAAAGTGTGATTAATATATTTGATAAACCCAAACAATTTTCAACTCCTCAACCTCCCTCTAATTTTTAATATTATTTTTGGCAATTATGTAACTTTAACAATACAGCATTAAATGTACTTAAAAAAAACTATATATAAGTTGCATTAACATTAACTCTTAAAAAAAATTATTACCCGCATTCAGTTACTTAACTACCTTTGTGATCCTAACAGCGAACTACCTCATATGACTAGAATAGGGCTTCTTTCAGACACACACGGATATCTAGACCCCAGAGTTTCCTATCATTTTTCGGAATGTGATGAAATATGGCATGCGGGAGACATCGGCGACACGGCCATCATCGACGCACTAGAAGCCCTAAAACCCACTAGAATCGTGTATGGAAATATCGATCACCGTGAGGTGATACTCAGGACGAGTGAGCACTTAAATTTTGAAATAGAAGGTTTTAATGTGTGGATGACCCATATTGGAGGCGCACCTCCACGTTACAACCCTTCGGTACTGCCCCGACTAAGGACGGACCTGCCCGATATTTTTGTATGTGGGCATTCTCATATCTTAAGAGTAATAAGGGATAAGTCGTTGGGGGACATGTTGTACATTAATCCTGGGGCGGCCGGAAAAGAAGGCTTTCATAAGATCCGCACCCTGTTACGGTTTAACCTTCATGAGGGGGTGATCAGCAATATGGAGGTCATAGAACTGGGCAAGCGGGGTGCTATTGAGGAAGCTTAGGGCTTATAACTGGTCTTTTATCTCGACCAGAAACTTACGAACCCGTACCAGCCGTTGGATGAGCAGCTGAGACTCTTCCTTCCTACGTAGCTGTTCCCGAGCACCTTTGATGGTCCGGCCTTGCTTTTCCTTTTGATGCATTATTTTCTTGATGACCTCAATATCCCTATCGTTGTATCTTCGGCGATTACGGGAGTCCCTTTTGGGGCTTAGCTGGGGAAACTTTTTCTCCCAAAACCTCAAGGCCGACGGTTCGCAGCCTACCATCGCCGCCACTTCATTGGTATCGTAATAAAGTTTAGGATTTTCTTCCATAATTTTTAGTCCGTTTTGCAGCCCTACGCTATATTAAAAGGCCTAGATTGACGGCTGCAATATACTTATTTCGAGTCTATTGACCGAATTTAAGCCCCCTTATGAGGTCTATTCCATCAGTGCTGGCACAATAATTGAAAGTTTCAAGTCAAACTAAACCAATACGATTATGGAACTTATCATATTTTTAAAAGCAGCCGGCAATCTTCTTTTCGCCGGCCTACTATTATTCGCCATCTGTTTTTGGGGATTGTTCTGTGGGGTCGTTTATACCTTACTTTCATTTATAAAACAGGAGTACCCTTCTAAAATCAAGACGGAATCAAAATTAAACCGATCCATACCAACATCGAACCGCATTATAGTTTGACGTTTCCTCTTATCAAGAGATCAATTTTTGTCTTAATAAAAACTCCAGCTGTTCGTTAACATCCGTAAGCGTATCAATCAATGCCCTGTTTTTCTCCCTCAGACTAAAAATCTCATAGGCATTCTTGATCACAATCTTCATCTGATCCTCATCCCAGGGTTTATTAATATAATAATAAATATGCCCTTTATTTACCGCATCGATAACCGCATTTACATCGGTATATCCTGTAAGGAGTATTCTGATAGGATCGGAATAATGCTTCAATACTTCAATTAGGAAATCGACTCCCGTCATCTCAGGCATTCTCTGATCGGTTATGATCACGTGAATGGTATTTTTGGCCAGTATTTCTAACCCTTCAGCCCCTGAAGTAGCAATCATTACGTTAAATTCTCTCCTAAAAGCCGCCTTAAAGGAATTTAGGTTATTTATTTCGTCATCCACATAGAGGACATTAACTTTTTCTGAGCTATCCATATAATTTAAAGCGAGCTGCGTTGAATAAAAAAACAAATTAATGAAGTTTGTTTGAATAAAATTCTATCGTGACATAATTTTAAGGATTATATGTTAATTTGTACCACTATTGCAATGTATACGAACGCCTATACACGAACTTTTTAAGGCTAAGTAGAAATACTTTTTTTTATTTCATCCCTCTTCTATAGAATAGAATTGGAGATGCGGCCAAAATAAATGAATTTTATCTTTGAATTTTCATATTTATATAATTTAATACGCGTATAGAACTTCGTGATAAGCACCAATGCAAATAAATACCCATCCGGACTATGTTCCGTTAATTTTCCCGGCTAAGGCAAGGAAAGATAACGAAGAATTCTGGTTACTCAACGCCCAACATAACCTTGAATTTCATGATCTTTTTGAAGGTCAAAAAAAAGAGCTCTTTAAAGTTAGAAGCCCTAAAATACGACGCTCCCCGGCCGAGCTCGACGATATGTTTGTCCAATGGGCCCAAGAAAGGGACCTGAACATGGAAGGAACATGGGTCTACTATCCGTGGACTAAACGCATGGTACATATCCTGGACGAAGCCGAATTCGTGGAGCTAAGAACCAGCCGTAACAAGCATAAAATTACCGAAACGGAGCAAAGCGTACTGGCTCAAAAAAGTATAGGCATCATCGGTCTTTCGGTAGGAAATGCAGTAGCCGTAACCCTGGCCATCGAAAGAGGCTGTGGACACCTCAAACTAGCCGATTTCGACACCCTCGAACTCAGTAACCTCAATCGAATTAGAGCCGGTATACATTCCATAGGTCTCAACAAGTGCGTGATTACCGCCCGCGAAATCGCCGAGATAGACCCCTACCTAAAAATCACTTGCTTTACAGAAGGATTGGATGCGCATAATATCGATGCATTTATCGACGGGCTAGATCTGCTCATAGACGAATGCGACGATATGGATATGAAAATATTGGCCCGACAGAAGGCTCAATACTATCAGTTACCACTGATCATGGAAACCAGCGACAGGGGGATGCTCGATATAGAGCGCTATGACTTGGAACCAGACAGGCCCATTTTCCATGGTATGCTCCAAGATATACCGCCTAGTCTACTGCAAAAAGTACCAGCAGAACACAAAATGGGATTGGTCATGCGTATTTTGGAAGCGCCTAAGACCTCTGCTCGTGGACGCGCCTCCTTACTCGAAATGGGACAAACTTTAGGTACCTGGCCCCAGTTGGCCAGTGCCGTTGCCATGGGAGGCGGAGTAGTCGCCGATGTTTCACGGCGTGTTTTGCTTCGGCAATTAAGTATTTCAGGCCGTTTTTATGTAGACCTCGAAGGACTAATCGCCGAAAAAGAGGCTCCTATTGCAGGCCCCTCGAGTGGCTCTATAGAAACACCCACCCAACGCTTCGCCATACCGGCCCTAGACGGTCTACCTGGTGATCCTCAGCAGCCAACCAACCAGGAGTCCTTCAATAGCTTCCTGGCTCAGCTGAACCTCGAAGATGCCGATGAGCCTCAGCCCCCCCTCAGAGTAGCACTTCCTAATGGGGACCTACTTACCGCCCATGCGGTGATTTCAGGAACACCTAAAAATCATACTTCCGAAGCGCTAGCCCGTTTACAAACCTTGCTCCTGCTCAACCCGCTAGGCCATCAGTCCTTTTACGCCACCATGCAAATTCCTGCAGGGGGTGGATTACCCCATTTTGAAGGGTATAATTTCCCTGACCAGCACTTAGTAGCATTTAGCATGCTAACGGATTATCGGTCGGCGGCCGTATTGCAGTCCATAGATGGAGGGCAGATATTCAAAGACATTTTCCAGGGCTATTACAATCATGCAGAAGGATACCTGGCTTTAGAGCTGCCGGCAGACCTTCAGGTATTGGCACAGTTGATTGCCCAGCTCAACCAGATTGCTGCTCAGGTGGGTTATGAGCTAAAACCCTTGCTCTTTCCTACCCAGCTATCATTAGATTTACGAAATAAAGCGGGTTATTTAAAGGATTCGGAAATGGCCCAAATCCAGGAAATCGAAAATAAGTTTGTAGCAAGTACGTCCCTCAACATTGACTTTTGTGACTATATATTCCTGGCCCTCCTCAAAAAAGAAGGACCTTTAGGATCGGGACCTAATAATGACCATTCTCCTAACGTCCCACCGAAAAAACAAGCATCAAAATGAGAGCCAGAATAAGAGCTTATAGAGCCCCAGAAGACGTAGATTCTAGCCTGAAGTATGTTGATGGACATCGGAAAGTTTTGGAATCCTATGGGGTCAAGCAGGTATCATCGGCCAATATTGAATGGCTGTATGACCCAGAAACTTACGTAATCATTGTAGAGTCGGAAGAAGGCGACAAGATATACGGTGGAGGGCGCATCCAGCTCAGAAACCCCAATATGCGTTTACCCATGGAACATGGTATTGCCAAGATTGACGCCCATGTATATGACTATGTGGATCAGCTCGGCGACTATCGAATAGCCGAATTCTGTGGGTTATTTAACTCCAAGGAAGTGGCTGGATATGGTATTGGCAGTATTATATTAGGTAGAATTGGAGTGGCGATTTCTTCTCAACTCAACTTAAAATACCTGCTGGCCCTTTGTTCACCGCCCACCCTGCGCAACTGTACCAGGATCGGCTTCGAGATCATCCGAGAGCTTGGTAATAATGGAGCTTTTTACTATCCGAAAGAGGGTTTGATCGCCACGGCTATCATCGTCAACGACGTTACTAATATCCCATTGGCCAAGCCCGATGAGCAGGAAAGGATTTTTGACTTACGTAATAATCCTCAACAAATCACCATGGAAAAAGGCCCAAAAGGCGAAATGATTATCCAGTACGAAACGATAATACTACCCATCACATGAAATCAATAGTTGCTTGGACTCTTTGGATAGTCCTGGGTTGCCTACAGCCAGTATATGCCAACGTTATTACTTTCAAAGGAGGATCCGAAATCATTGGGAAACATCTGGAGATATTTCAGGACCCCAGCAACAGGCTGACGGTCCAACAAATACAGGCAAGGACCGACTTCCAGCTGAACCATGAAGATGCCGCCAATATGGGTCAGAGCCAGTCGGCATACTGGCTGCGTTTTAAGGTCAAAAACCTTTCCTCCGACTCCAATATCTATTTAGAATTGGCATATCCCCTCATTCACAGCTGCGAATTATACTATTTCATAGGCAATTCGGTGGTGTCTCATAAATATTCGGATTTTGACACCTTCGACAACCGGGAGGTGAAACATCAAAACCTGATATTTAACTTGCCTATTCCCCTATACGGAGAGCGTGAGTTTTACTTAAAAATAAGGGGCGATAGCCAGGTGATATTACCCCTATTCCTTCACGACCAAAAACACCTCTTTGAGTCCTCGCTCTATGCCGAAACCATCAACGGAATTTATGCCGGAATTATCATCGTCATGGTTCTGTATAACCTCTTCATTTATTTTTCGACCAGAGACAAGAGCTACCTATATTATGTACTGTATATCCTCTTTATAGGATTGGCTCAAACCACCCTTACGGGCTATGCTTATAAGTACTTATGGACTTCCTATCCCGGCTTTAATGCAAATGCGGTGGTTTGGTTTTCGGTGCTGGCCGGTATTTTTGCCGCTTTCTTTTTCAAAAATTTCCTCCAAGTCAAAGAGAAACTTCCTATCGGGAATCTCTTATTAAACATCATGATATTCCTCTACAGCGCCACGGGAATCATCAATATATTGGGGTTCAAATCCTTAAGTTTTACTGGAATCGACATTTCTGGTGGTTATGGAGCCTTGGCCACCTTATTCGTGGCCATCAAAATAACCCGACAGAACTACCGACCAGCCAAGTTTTTCCTGGGTGCCTGGTCGCTTTTCCTACTCGGCCTGGTACTTTTAGTACTTCGCAATATGAATGTACTCCCCTATAATATGTTCACGACCTATACCATGCAGGCGGGAACCATCTTAGAAGTGATCTTGCTGTCGTTTGCCTTGGCCGATAAAATTAATATATTGAAGAAAGAAAGGGAAGCTTCACAAGAACGTGCTTTATGGATTTCAAAGGAAAATGAAAGAATTATTAAGGAACAAAATGTTTCGTTGGAAGGTAAGGTGTTAAAACGCACCAAAGAACTTCGGACTACCAACGAAGAGCTCCATAACACCCTGAATCAATTAAAGGATGCCCAGAGTCAAATAATTGAATCGGAGAAAATGGCCTCTCTGGGTCAGCTAACGGCTGGCATCGCACATGAAATAAATAATCCCATTAATTTTGTAAGCTCCAATGTGAGGCCTTTGCGAAGAGACATAGAAGATGTTCTGGAAATATTAGATGCCTATTCCGTGTTAGAAGAATACGAGTCACCCCAGGTCTATGAGCAACAAGTTCAAAATATTAAAAACCTAAAGAAAGATTTGGACATCGGCTATATAAAAACCGAATTGGACATGCTTCTTACCGGCATGGAAGATGGCGCTAAAAGAACGGTAGAAATTGTGAAAGGCCTCAAAATATTCTCCCGAGTAGATGAATCAGACCTTAATCTGGTAGATATTAACGAGGGCCTCGAATCCACCCTGGTCATTCTGAATTATCAAATTGGCACTGAGATTGCCCTGGAAAAGAACCTCGGGGAAATCTCTAAAGTGGAGTGTTACGGAGGGAAGATCAACCAGACCTTTATGAATATCCTTAGCAACAGCATATATGCCCTAAAAAATGACCCCGATCCGAATAAAAAACCGAAATTAACAGTTTCTAGCTGGCAACCAGACGAGGACCATGTCTGTATTTCCTTAAAGGACAACGGGATAGGTATTCCTCCCGAGGTAAAAAGCAAGATTTTTGATCCTTTTTTTACTACAAAACAAATAGGCGAAGGGACTGGACTAGGGCTTTCAATTGTATTCAAGATCATTGAAGTTCATCATGGATCTTTGGTTGTAAACTCTGAAGTTGGGGAAGGTACCGAATTTTTAATTACTTTACCGGTTCTTAGGAAAAAACCAAGTATTACTAGTACCCATGAATGAACATAAAATAAAATTACTATACATCGACGACGAAGAGCATAACCTGCACTCTTTTAAGGCTACTTTTCGGAAACAGTACGAGATCTACACAACGGTGTCGGTCATAGAGGCTGAGCAGCTCCTCGATACGCACGTCATCCATGTGGTATTGGCCGACCAACGGATGCCTGTAATGACTGGGGTACAGTTTTTTGAAAAAATCCGTGACAAATTTCCCGACGTGATCCGGATATTAATAACGGGCCATACCGACATCAGTGCGGCTATCGACGCCATCAACAAAGGGGAGGTATTTAGGTTTATCGACAAGCCCTGGGATTATAAGTATGTACAAAATGCCATTACCCATGGTTATGAAATCTATAGAACCAAGGAGGAGCTAAGGCAAAGGAATATTGAATTAGAAAAGGCCAATGAAGAACTAGACAAATTTGTATACAGTGCCTCTCATGATCTGAGAGCCCCCCTTATGTCCATTTTAGGTATTGTAAATCTTGCGCTTATAGATGATGACCTGAGTTCACAAAACGAATACTTAGAGCTAATAAGGCAATCTGTAAAAAAATTAGATACTTTTGTAATTAACATCATCGACTATTACAAAAATGCCAGGGGTGTCCCAGTCATTAGTGAAATTCATTTTGATGAACTCGTAACAGACGTTTTGGCCACCATCCAATACTTACCCGAAAGAGAAAAGGTAGTGATTAATACCCATATCGAACAAGACAAGGTTTTTTATTCCGATGCCATGAAGCTCCGGATTATTTTTAATAACCTCATCAACAACGCCATCAAATTTCAAGATGATAAAAAAGCAGATAAAAAGGTCAACTTGACCGTAACTTGTACTGCCCAGCAGGTTCAAATAAAAATAGAGGATAATGGAATCGGTATTTCAGAGGACGACCGAATTAATATATTTAAAATGTTTTACAGAGCCGGTGCTATCAAAAGTGGCTCAGGAATAGGCCTATACATCGTACAAGAGGCAGTAAACAAACTGGGCGGGGAAATTGATACAACATCTGTTATTGGAAAAGGAAGTATTTTTAATGTCCTTATACCTTCTATTAATAATGCCCAGCCCTAGTTCATGAAAATAGCGACTCATTTTATCTTGATTGACGACAGCTCCTTTGACCTGTTTATCTATGAAAAACTACTGTTGAAAAGTGGTATGGCACTCTCTGTACAAAAGTATTTTTCGGCAAAGGAAGCTTTCAACTGGATAAAAAATAATGCGGAAAATATGCCGGAATCGGTCATATTGCTCGATCTTCAAATGCCCGATATGAATGGTTTCGAATTTGTAGACGAATACAGCGGCTTACCCGCCGAAACCAAGGAAAAAATCGATATTTTTATGCTCTCTTCCACTATCGACAATAGAGACATAGAAAGAGTAAAATCCAATCCTTATATCCTGGACCTTCTCTCGAAGCCTTTGGATATAGAGATGCTGCATACGAATCTATTAAGATTAAAGAAGTAGCAGCAATAACCATTCATGAAATCTATAAACCATAAAATCAATTCAATAAGATGTTTTTCAGCCTATTCAAAATGGTTCAGGGGCGGTTCTCTAAAGATAAAATAGAAGCGGCTAAGACCAGTACTAAAAAAATTTCCCGGCAAGAAGCCCTTCAACAGATGAGGAATCTTGCCAAGAAATCGGATTCTTAATATCCCTAACAGCCTTGCCCATAATAAGCATCTTTGCCATGCTTTCTGAAGTAGTGCTTCTCAATCATCGTGGACTTGATAGGACTAGTTTCAGGATTGATCTGCAGGGTTAAATAAGCCATTTTGGCGATTTCTTCGAGGACTATGGCATTATATATGGCCTTGGCGGGATCTTTCCCCCATGTAAATGGCCCATGACAAGCCACCAAAATCATCTCTACTTCCTGCGGACTCATGGCCCCTTCCTTTAGTGTTTGGATAATTTGATGCCCTGTTTCTATTTCATAATCCCGGGTAATGGCCTCATCGCTCATCACTGCTGTGACCGGAATAGGCTGCACCAAATGATCGGCATGGGTGGTTCCCAAGTTGGGAATAGCCTGCTGGGCCTGGGCCCAGGCCACGGCATAGGTAGAGTGCGTATGGCAGACCCCACCTATCTCTTCGAAATTTTTATATAATAAGGTATGTGTTTTAGTGTCGGATGATGGACGTAAGTTTCCTTCGACAACTTGGTTCTCCAGATCGACCACCACGATATCCTCCACCCGTAAACGGCTGTAAGGAACCCCGCTGGGTTTTATGGCGATCACACCGGCCTGTCTGTCTATGCCACTTACATTGCCAAAGGTGACGATGGCCAGGCTCTCCCGTGGAATCTCCATATTGGCCTCGTAGACCATCTCCTTCAAATCCTTATACTTAGACATATTAGCTATTTTTTTAGAATGGCACCCCGCTGGTTCTTACACCACCTGATTGGCTATAAATACATTTTCCACAAAATCTCCTGCTTGCAAATACTTGCCATAAAGGTGCTGATAAATCTTGGATTCTGCCTCCCTTGGCGTGTATATGGCATCGAAGCCCGTGCCCATGGCCTGCTGGGCGGCATGCACATTGGGATGAATACCCGCTACTACCGACGCAAACATGGCCGCTCCTAAGGCGCAAGCCTGGTCGGCTCTGGCTACTTTAATAGGCACTTGCAGTACATCCGATAAGATTTGCATCACAAAGTCCGATTTACGAGCCACCCCGCCTATCGCTATTACCTCCTTAATCTTTACTCCTTCACTATCGAAACGCTCCACGATACTCTTGGAGCCAAAAGCAGTACTTTCTACCAGGGACTTAAATATTTTGATGCTGGTTATCCCCAAATCCAACCCCATGATCGAACCCTTTAGGGTATGATTGGCATCGGGTGTTCTACGCCCATTGAGCCAGTCGACCGCCACCATATCGTCCTTCGTAACGGGAAGGGCCTTGGCCTTTTCGGCCAAGTATGGGATAATTTTATCATGGATTTCATCGGCTAGCTCACTCCCTAGCAAATCCTTCACCGGGTTCAGAATTAGCTTGGCAAACCAGGCATAAATATCGCCAAAGGCCGACTGCCCCGCTTCCATCCCAAGCATGCCCGGCAGCACCGAGCCATCGACCTGCCCACAAATCCCCTTAATGAGCAGATGTCCCACTTCGTCGTTGGGGGCCACCAGTATATCGCATGTCGACGTCCCGATGACCTTGCACAGGGCGTATGGTTCTATCATGGCCCCAACGGCACCCATATGCGCATCAAAGGCTCCGACACCAATCTTTACGTCGGCAGGTAAGCCCAGGCGCTGAGCCCACTCCGCCGAAATGGTACCCATGGCGGCATCGGCAGTATAAGTATCTTGATAAAGCTTGTCACGTAGCCCCGAGAGTAAGGGGTCTAGCTTCGTAAGAAAATCTTCGGACGGTAGCCCATCAAACTCCTCGTTCCACATGGCCTTATGGCCCGCCGCACACCTGGACCGCCTCAATGTCAGGGGATCGGTATTTCCCGTAAGTTGCGCAGAAATCCAATCGCAATGCTCTACCCAAGAAAAGGCCTTCTCCCTAATGCGGTAGTCGGAACGCAAAGTCTTTAATATTTTTGCCCAGAACCATTCTGACGAATATATCCCCCCTACATACTTAGTAAAGTCTATTTCATAATTGCGCACCAAATGATTGATTTCCTCAGCCTCCGCATTGGCCGTATGATCCTTCCATAGGATAAACATGGCATTGGGGTTGTCGGCAAATTCTGGAAGCATGGCTAAGGCTTGCCCCGACCGGTCGACGGCCACCGGAGTGCTCCCCGTTGTATCGATTGATATCCCCTTTATTTGTCCAGCTATGGAAGCGTCACATTGCCCCAATGCGTCCACAACCGCCCCCTCCAGGCATTCTATATAATCCAATGGATGCTGCCTGAACTGTGATTTGCTGGCATCACAGTACAATTGTTGCTTCCATCGTGGATAGGCTCTCACCGCCGAGGCCTCTTCTTGCCCATTGGCAGCGTTTATTACCAAGGCCCTTACCGAGTCGGTACCATAGTCTATTCCTATAACATACTGGTCCTTCATATCATAAAATAATTTAAGAATACCTTATTGATTTTCCCCGAACAAATATAAACAAATAATTCAATAGTGTTTTTTTGACACATTTATTTTTACGAAAATATGGTTCTGCCCCCCAAGTACTTAAAGACTACTGGGACGGAAATAATGAAAGAACTGTAGAAGGAAAACTATTTCATGGCATCCGCCATGAAATTCCAAAAAGCGTGGAATTTTTCGTTATAACGCACTTTGTCTAGTCGGTAGAGAGTCGCTTTCTTGGTTGTAGAATGAATATTTTTCATTCCCGTATCGATCAATAAAGAAGTAGAAAGTAGCTTTCTGCTAAAATTGCGCCGATCGATCGGTACATTATAGATGGCCTCATACAACTTTTGTAATTGAGGTATAGTAAAAGTTTCGGACAGCAATTCGAAGCCAATAGGGTGTAAAGCGGCTTTATAACGTAGGTGGTCGATGGCCTCCAAAACCATTTGATTATGATCGAAAATAAGGCTAGGGCGCTTATCGAGCTCTATCCAAAAGGCATTATGGTTTTTTACCGATTCCTGATCCGACTCTTCGATTTTGATTAAGGCAAAGAAAACCACGGAGACGGTCCTTGAACCAGGATCTCTATTTTTCTCTCCTTTTACGGTCAGCTGCTCACAGTAAATATTGGTAAGGCCAGTCAAATCTTTTAATATCCTACTCGCTCCCTCTTCTAAGTCTTCGTTTGGAAACAGAAACCCACCCATCAACGACCAATTACCTGACTCGGGCTCTAGCTTTCTTTTAACTAATAATAATTTTAAATCCTTTCCATCAAAACCAAAAATAATACAATCAATGGCAACGAAGACTTTTAACGAATCGGGATATCTAACCATATAAGGCAATTGTTTGTTGAAGCGCTTAGAAGAAAAAACGATTTAGTACTACTAGACCTGGTTCTTTAGAAAGACGAAGTTTCTTAGTATTTCCCCTTCCACAGATAAAATTTAAATGAATAAGTTACAAAAGTAACACTATCCCATGGAGCTTCCATGCTACAACCACCCTTTTAGGGCTTCTATTCTAAAATTAATCACCCCTATTACCCGCTCCTCCCTGTTTTGTCTGATCCAATCGCTTCTATACTCCAAACGAAGGATCAAACATTTTTTTGCAACAATGTTGCATTCATAGAGAACATAACTATATTTGCAACATTGTTACATTTAAATTCCGACTTAGCTTCACCATCTAAACGGGATCCTTTTGGCTTAGGCTCCTTTTGATTGATACTCCATTATATGACCGAATATTACCCCTCCATCCCTATTCATCTTACTGCCTATCCACACCCTTCCTATCCTCTAGTGGGCCATAGAAAAATACTCATTTTAACCATGAAGCGAGGACCACCCTTACGCTGTAGGCGCCAAGCCGACGACAGTCCCTAAGTCTAACACCCCAAAAAAATCTTTTTCACCGATTATTATCCATGATTAATTTATCATTATTAAAAATGAAAACCATCTACAGCCATTCCTACCTCCTACTTATATTGGTAGCATTCGTATTTCAATCATGCCAAAAAGACAATCACGACCCTGAACCCGATGAAACTTCCAAAGAATTCACCTATCTAAGGGTGCTCGTATCGGATGTAAACAGTAACACGCTTTCATTATTAAAACCTGCCTCAGGCGAGATGGAAGGTTTTTCAGCAAAATTCCCCAAATCCGCGCTTTACACGACGGAGTCGGGAAGATTGGCCGGGATCGTTCACCGGGAAAATAATCTTACCGAAACGTTTGATATCGGTCTTGAATTTCATGGCGATCATATCGGTACGGTTGGCACACCCAAATTCGGGGCCTTACTAGGTGAATCGGCCTTACCTACCCATTTTAAAAGTAAATATGGCCAAATACTTACCTTTAATGATGGCGATGGCACCCTGTCAGTGGCACAGGAGTCGGACGTGCATACTTCAGGTGCAAAATTCTCGACGATCCAGGCCGGTTTATTGGTTCATCACGGAGCTATGGCTCTGTTCTCTAATGGGAATTATGCCGTTACCGTAAAGGACAATTCCATCAGTGGCGTGCTTCCTGAGCGTGTTAAAATCATTAATTCGGCGGGGCAGACCATTCACGAGTCCACCTTGGCGGTGCAGGGCATTCATGGAAATGCCTCTGACGGTACTTACGCCGTGTTTGGATCGGCTAGCGGGGTATTCGTCGTAGAACAAGATGGAACACAGAGGTTAATTGAGTACCCATCCAGTTTTGAGACGGCCTGGTTTGGAACCATCCTAGAAACATCGATTGCGGGAAAATTTATCGGCTATACGGCTGCTAAAGGGGCTTACCTAATCGACGTCACCGCCAATACCCTTACCCCAATTATCGAGAACACCGATATTATGCAATGCAAAACCAGTTACGATCTATCGAAGCTTGGCGTGTTACTTCATTCGGGTGTTTTCAAATGGTATGACCTAGCCACCCTCAGCTTACAAAATGAGGGTTCCATCCTGGCGGCAACCGCTAAGGATGCCAGCCAAAAACCACAACTGGTCCTATCTCAACGATTTGCCTATATCACGCTTCCTACTTCCGGAGAGTTGCTTCAGGTGCGACTCCAAGATTTAGCCTCTCAGAGTAAGCATTCCATGGGGGGAACTCCTTATCAAATCACCCTATTAGGTTATGAAAGCAGTGTGGGGCATTGACCCACGCCTTTACCTATTAATAGGCCCCACTATACCTTCTATTCAAGGGTCTGTAGCCTTCCTGCTGCACCGATCCTATAACGCTTGCTAAATAGCGCCTATACCGTAAAACTGCTCTCATTATTAGAGCGGTTTTACGGTGTGGCTAATACCTTCTCTAATACTTGTAGGGGCCCATCCCAAGCACTTTCGGCAATTCGGGCATAACCACGGGGCTATAGACCTGAGCGAATTATTTTAGTTCAGCGATGTATTTCTGCCCCCCTAGGTAGCGCATTTGCCGTACAATCTGTTGTGTACGTTTGTTAACATAAGCTGATGGGTTCTTAATAGACAATCGAATCGGATTGGGCAATACTGCAGCGATACGGGCGGCTTCCGCACGGGTAAGCCCCTTGGCAGCTTTTTTATAGTAGCGTTGCGAGGCAGCTTCGGCACCAAATGTTAAGCGACCCATTTCGGCCACATTAAGGTATACTTCCAGGATCCTTTCCTTGCCCCATATCAGTTCGATCAGGACGGTAAAATAGGCCTCTAATGCCTTGCGCACATAACTTCGGCCGTGCCATAAAAAGACATTTTTAGCCACTTGTTGGGATATGGTACTGGCGCCCCTGACCCTTTTTTTCTCGGCCGTCATGGCATTATAAATCTCATCGAAATCGAACCCCCAATGTGTTGGGAAATTCTGATCCTCGGACGCTACCACGGCTAAGGCAAGCTCCTTAGATATATGCTCATAGGGCTCCCAATCTTTATATAACTTGGCATCGCCGTCTGAGGCCATGGCTTCCAGCTTGGTGCTGATCATATAAGGAGTAAACCATACCGGTACATATTTTAAAGTAATCACCCATACCAGGGAGATGATCACAGAATAAACCAAAAGTCTAAGTATTATAAATAAAAAGCGACTGAGCATATAAATATTTAGGGTATAACTACGAAACTTAGCGGGTCAAATCACCTACAAATAACCGAAACTATTCAGGTTTCGCCAACGTTTCTAGTTTAAATCGGTTTTTAATTTTCACGAAACACCGACCTTCATGAACGAAGAGATTCTAAGCTTTATTTGGCAATTTCAATACTTTGAAAAAAAAGAGCTCTTAACCGATGAAGGTCAGGCCATCACCGTTCATCAAATAGGCCAACGAAACAGGACTTCGGGTCCCGATTTTTCTGGAGCCCGCTTAGCCTTAGACCAACTCCTATGGGTCGGCGACGTAGAAATACACGTAAACGCCTCGGATTGGCACCGCCACCAACATGGTCCCGACCATGCCTATGAGTCGGTAATCCTGCATGTAGTATGGAATAATGACCAGCCTGTTGCCAGGAGGGACGGAACCCTGATCCCCACCCTAACACTCAACGGATTGGTACGGCAGTCGGTCATCACCCAATACCACCAGCTCGTGGACTCCCCCTTGCCCATCCCCTGCGCCGACCAGTTTGAGGCGGTGTCGAGCCTCGAAAAACTCGTCATGCTCGACCGGGTATTATTGGAGCGGCTTCAAAAAAAAGCGGACAAAATCCTGGAAATATGGACAGAAAATTTATCGGATTGGGAGGAAACGGTTTACCAGCTCCTCGGTCAACATTTCGGTTTCAAACTCAATGAAGCCCCATTTGCTCGGCTGTGTAGCCTTTTGCCTTGGAGGCTGATCCGACAACAAAAAGACAGAATACTTCCCCTAGAGGCCCTTCTGTTTGGCACGGCGGGGCTCATCCCCGAGCACCCATCCGACGACTATGGGCTATCTCTACAGACGGAGTATGCCTTTTTATCAAAGAAGTACCAGCTGCATACCCAAATGGTCCCTACCGAATGGAAACTTCTAAGGCTACGACCCGTCGGATTTCCCACCATTCGGATCGCCCAATTTGCCCAGTACCTAGCTCAAAGTGAATCCTTATTCACGCATTTTGTAAACACCCCCAGTCTTTCAAAAATACAACAGATGTTTCATTTAAAACAGTCGCCCTATTGGGTGACCCATCATCAATTTGAAAAAACGAGTACCCGCCCCATCTCCTTCATGGGCAAGGAATCCACAAACACCCTAATTATTAATGTAGTAGCTCCCTTGCTGGTAGCCTACGGCACTACCCGCAAGCTTCCCGAGCTCATAGACAGGGCCTTGCTTTTCTTAGTATCCTTACCAGCCGAAAATAATCGAATCACCCGACTCTGGAAAACCTTAGACATGAACGTTGGGACGGCCGCCGACTCCCAAGCCCTGTTGGAGTGGCATGCTCAATATTGCAGTCAAAAAAAATGCCTGCAGTGCACCGTAGGGGCCAAGCTGATAGAGCGAACTTAGCTCCTGCTAATCAGGTTAACGCCGGTCACCAAAAATACGGTCCCCAATAAAAATGGAACTACCGAATTCCATTTGCTGACCGTTAGCCCCAATACGGGCTTATCGGATAAGTATGCTACGCAGGCGAAGAGCAATACCGATATCCCTAAAATTGTCAATAATGCCCCAAAGAAGCGTTTAAAGCGTGTACTTTCCATGTTCAGGTACTATAAAATCATTTACATTATATAAAAAAATCCGTCAATCCAATCCGAATTAAAACATCCCCAATCAAAAGAATTCAGCGGGCTAAGCTATGGGTTTTATTCCCATTTCGGCCCCAATTTTGAGCATATAAGCATAAGCTGGCTCTAGCTCATTGGGAATAAGTCCCTCCAAAATCGCCTCTCTAACGGCCTCTTTGATCTCCCCAACTTCCCGTGTGGGCTTAAGACCAAAGGCTTCCATAATTTGAGCTCCAGTAATGACAGGCTGAAAATTACGCAGTTTGTCTCTTTCTTCAAGGTCCTTTAATTTCTGTTCTACCAAATCGAAATTCTGAACATATTTTTTAACCTTCAAAGGGTTTTTGGAGGTAATATCGGCCCTACAGAGTTTCATTAGGTCTTCGATATCCTCCCCCGCCTCTACCAAAAGCCGCCGCATAGCCGCATCAGTAATATTATCCTTGGTGAGCACGATCGGTCTTAAATGCAAACGGACGAGCTTCTTTACAAAACGCATCTTTTCATTTAATGGGAGCTTCATTCTCCTAAAGATGGTAGGCACCATTCTAGCCCCTACTTCTTCATGATTATGAAAAGTCCAGCCCACTTTTTTATCGAATTTCTTGGTAGCAGGCTTGGCGATATCGTGAAGGATGGCCGCCCAGCGTAGCCAAAGGTCGTCGGTAGTTTCCGAAACATTATCCAGCACCTGAAGGGTGTGGTAAAAATTATCTTTATGTCCTTTTCCCTCTATATTCTCTACACCTTGCAGCTCGATCATCTCCGGAAAAATGATGCCCAACAATCCCGAATGATACAAGAGTTTAAAACCGTAGGAAGGGGTTTTGGCCAAAATAATCTTATTGAGCTCATCGGAAATACGTTCCATAGAAACGATCGAGATCCGATCTTTCATGGCCATGATCGCCTCAAAGGTATCGGGTTCTATATCAAAATTGAGCTGGGTAGCGAACCTGATGGCCCGCATCATGCGCAATGGATCGTCCGAAAAAGTAATTCCGGGTTCTAGTGGAGTCCTTATAATCCTTTTGCGCAAGTCACGCAATCCATCAAAAGGATCTACTAGCTCTCCGAAGTCCTTTTTGTTAAGACTTATCCCCATGGCATTGATGGTAAAATCGCGACGGTTCTGATCGTCCTGCAGGCTTCCATCCTCCACGGCAGGTTTTCGGGAATCGGACTGATAGGACTCCCGGCGAGCTCCTACAAATTCGAGCTCCAAGTCGCCTTGCTTGATTTGAGCGGTGCCAAAATTCTTAAATATATGCACCTGCACCTGCGGGCCAAGCAGGGCTGCAACCCTTTCAGCTAGGGCTATACCACTACCCACCGTCACGATGTCGATGTCTTTACTGGGACGTTTGAGTATCAAATCTCTAACAAAACCACCTATCAAATATACCTGCTCCCCTAGCCCTTCCGAAGCTTCCAAAACACTGGAAAGAATAGGGTACTCTGTTAATTCTTCTTTAAAATTCATACTGCAAAGGTAATGTATCCTTATAATGAATGTACATGCGTTGATTCAATGGCCAGAAAATTATTTATTCTAAAACCCCGTGCCGACTCTAAAAGAAAGCCGCTATACGTCATGAATTTTTATTCACCATAAAAAATGCTGTCTTTGGAAAACGGCTAAAGAGCTCTTCCTTTAAGGGTTCCGATAGGGGGAGCTCACCGATGGCCTCAGCCATACAGCGAAGCCATGCTACTGCGTCCTCTTCAGTAATGGCATGAGGCATATGCCTGGCGCGCATCATAGGATGGCCATGAATATCGGAGTACAACTGGGGGCCGCCCAGAAACTGTGTTAAAAACAACCGCTGTTTTTCTTTGATTTCCTCTTTATTATTCTTAAATAGATGAGAAATCTGTTCATGCTCAAAAACCAGATCATAAAACCGATCGGTAAGGGCGCGAAGGGTGGTATCCCCTCCAATACGTTCATATAAGCTTATGTGGTCCATGACCAAAATTCGCATTATTTATGATCCGCTGCAAATTCCATAGCACGTCAACTCCATATCCACTGCTTTCCATACAAAATTACAGTGGCCATGCCCGCCTGTTTTACCCCTACCATAGGAGGGAATTAGCATCATCGGAGGATGTACCTACCAAGCCTGTCTACTTTTTTAGTGGTCATCCCTACTGTCTCGGATCGCTCCCGGCGGCCTGAGACCTAGAAAAACGAGGAATGAACCTATGGATTGTAACAGGTGCACTCGAGGAAATGCGCCATCAGTAACCATTTAACGGTCTATTTTAAAAATCAAATTTATGGAAAATCAAGAATCGAAAGACCAACCCAAACCCACCATCACCGTATCCATCCTGGTGGAAGCCCCCCTTAGTACCGTATGGGATTACTGGACCCAGCCCAAGCATATACAAGGGTGGAACTTCGCTTCACCCGACTGGCATTGCCCTAAGGCCAGCAACGAATTGCAGGAGGGCGGCCACTTTTCCTATACCATGGCGTCAAAAAATGGGCCCGAACAATTCGACTTTTCGGGCCGGTACACCGCTGTGGTCCCCTTAAAAAGCATAGCCTATACCATGGACGATGACAGAAACGCAACGGTGACTTTCACGGAGTTAGAAGCAGGCATAGAAGTCATAGAAACCTTTGAGGCCGAAAACCAAAACACGCTCGAACTTCAGGAAATGGGCTGGCAGAGTATCCTTAAGCATTTTAAGGCTTACGTAGAATCGCAAGCGACGGCAGTGTAACCTGCCGTATTCCAAGGCGCCTGCAGGCCCATAGTCACACAAAAAATTATGGCTAGCTATACTATTAAAGGCTTCTATTTAGTTTTCTAAGGGTAACATAAATACTATAATGGAAACCACAGACACCCCCCAAAAAGATTATAAAACGGTCGTTCAATTAACCTCTGACGAGCCTAGGGTATTTAAGAGCATGATCCGTCAAATCGGAAACCTCCTCGATTATTTGGATGGAAGAGTATCAGTAGAAATCATATGTCATGGTGCATCAGCGGCTTTTTGCAGGAAAGACGACAACCCCTTCCAGGCAGAGCTCCAGGCGCTTCAGGCACGAGGAGTCCTCATAATGGCCTGTATCAAGATGTTGGATTCCGCTTCTTTGAATCAGGATCAGCTCTTAGAGAAAACGATCATTATCCCTTCGGGGATAGGCCGGCTGGTGCTGCGGCAGCATGAGGGCTGGAGCTATATTAGAGCCGGGATATAATCTAAAAATAGAACCCGTACTAGCAAATAATAGGAAAAACAATTGTGTAAACGGTATTCTTTTGCAATATTATTTGATTATATTGTACTATCAAGACAGGACAACAAATCGTTTCACAACTAACACGATCTATCCTATGAAAGCGCAAGAATCCCCTAAAAAAAAGGATGGTACGACATCGTCGTACTGTAAGCTTATGTCCGTCCCTCCGAGGCCGTTAGCACCCGATGTGGTGGGCATGAGGGCTAGCATGATCTTAATGTCTCGAAACAAATGGGCGAATGGCACCAAATTGAAATACTATTTTTTCAATGGAAGCAACGATGGAAGTCCGTCCACTTGGAAAGGCACTAAGGCCCAGATGGATGTGGTTCGCGCCGCCTTTGCCGCCTGGAAAAATGTTGGGATAGGCCTAGAATTCACCGAAACTTCGGATAAAAACGAGGCAGAAATCCGGATCGGTTTTATGCGGGGAGATGGCTCCTGGTCGTACCTGGGTCGCGACATCATCGACTTTGTCCCATCGCCTGACGAACGTACGATGAATTTCGGATGGGATATCAGCAATGAGATTGACACCGCCATCCATGAGATAGGACATACCTTAGGTGCTCCACATGAACATCAAAATCCATTTGCTGGCATTGTCTGGGACGAAGAGGCCGTATATGCCGCCTTGGCCGCCCCACCCAATAACTGGTCAAGAGAGACTACCTTCCACAACATTATTAGGAAGCTGAACCCCCAGGAGGTAGAAGGATCCACCCATGACCCCAATTCGGTGATGCATTACCCTTTCGGACCTGGACTGATTTTGGAGCCAGAAGGATTCCGTAACGGTATATTTCCTGCCGGTGGACTATCGGCCAAGGACAAAGAATTTGTGGCTAAGTTTTACCCCCCCTTTCCTAAAAATGATGAAGTAGAAATGACACTGGGAAAATCGGAAATACTGAATATTGAGGCTGGGGGCCAAAAGAATTTTATTTTTAAACCCAAAATCTCAAAACGATACAAAATAGAGACATTTGGCCAAATGGATACGGTCATGGTACTACTGGAACGTACCGCTACCGACGACATCTATATGGCTGGCGATGATGACAGTGGCACCTGGTTTAACTCAAAACTACATATACGCCTCATTAAAGGACGTGAATATGTGATCCGACTCCGATTATACTATGCCGAAAGTCATGGATCTGGCTCCATTATGGTTTATTAATCGAGATCCAAGAGCGAAATGGAGCGTTTTATAAACAAAAAAACCTCTGAAAGGAACATTTTCAAAGCAAATATTAGAAAGAACTAATCTTTTTTCTAATATTTGCTCGAATTATTTTACACTATTTATCAATATTTATGCCATTTTTTTTATTTTGAACCTCCAAACACTTGACTAAAATTCAAGCCATGTTACAAAAGATCTTGAAGGTAGGTCCTTTATAGTTCTAAGCACTGCTGTAGGTTTTAAACAAACACATTATAATCCTTTATTCAGAGAGCAATTCATTGTAAAATGTCCCTTGAGTTGACAAATTGGTAGTTGCAACAAAAGATCTAGTTTAAAACGGATCGTCATGAATCGCCTCAAAAGTACAGAATCAAATGAAAACCATTGTCTTGCTGTCACTTACGATACTAGGGGCATGCTCCCAAAAGAAGGAGAACCGCCCGTTAAGCCAACTGCAAATGGCTGAAAACATTCCTGTAACCCAGCAATATACTTATAATAAAACGACCCAAGACGGAAAGAAAATCAAGATCGTTGAAACAAGAATCAAGGACATTCGATTCGCCGAATTAACCATCTACACCGAAGGATATCGTCGCAATATCCCCTTAGAAATTGGAGCCATCGACCCGGTCGATCGGGTGGAGCTGGCCGACATCGATCAAAATGGAGAGGAAGAGCTCATTATATTCACCAAAGAACTTGAAGGGAATCGTAAGGGCGATTTTATGATATTGGCCAATTCAACGGAAGGGGAGCTTACAAAAATTGAAACCGAACCGCTAGATCCCAAGGAATATTTAAGGGATGGAATGTTGGAAGGGTACTTGGGTTTCGACCGCTTTAGCATAGAAGAAGACCGGCTGGTAAGAACCTACCCGTATTTTGACGTTAATCAGTATAATAGCAAGAATAACGGAAAAACAAGGCAGGTAATCTATAAATTACATGATTTACAAATCCTGATGAAGGCTCCATAGCTACCGCAAAGATCAGAAGATCGACATCATAAATCCTAATCAACTCCTATCCCCAGGGCAGTACTACGATTTTTTGTAAACAATGTCCCCACTCGAACCTACTATACAAACTATCTATCGATAATCTACCTCGTACCGCGCGTGATGAACATAAAAATAGATACTTAATAGCACGCCTTATGGTATTGAGTTCACCGCCCTCATCCAGTTACTATAGATAGTTTTAAAAACCAGCGTTTCATCAGGCGATTCAACTTTTGACAAAGGGTAGTTTGTGTAAGAAATGCATGGATCGGTTTCTGGGTAGTTTAGTAATTTATATTGATTATAAATTAGGCAGGTTCTAAATTTAAAATTACCCTAATTATTCTTATTTTTCTTCTTTGACCCCATGTAACCGAATTAAAATAGATTGAACCTTGTACGGTTTCCAGCAAACAGGTATTTATAAGTTACCCTTATTAACATTAAGATTAGTAATTGAAATCCTATAGAAATATGACTATACGGATTGCCAATTCATTTTAAAACTTTGATATTTCGGCCCGAAATATAGGCTAAATATATTCTATATGCTTTCAATTAGGGCCATATTCAAATTTGACTCCAGTATCAAAGCAAGTGATTATTATATTACAATAGGTCACTTGGAATCCTTTGTAAAATATAGAAACTTCTATTAATCCATATTAAAACAATACCAACACCTACGTGTACAGGTAAACGTTATTCTATTTACCCCTGACAAAGAACTTGTACACGGTAAATAAGGCTGTTGGTCAACGGTATACCGACTGTTTAAGATACCTTAAGATATTTCTATAAGGTGGATTAGTACCTACCCAACAGACGACCCAGCTTCTCTAACAAACCTACTTCTCGAACTATTACGAAACAATCGATTTTAAACTACCCATAAAACATTCATAACAAGCAGGTTATAAAGACTTGCAACTATTCATTCGGTCACTATATTTGCATCAAAACAGAAAAAAAATTCGAGACTAACCCCTGGAATTAAAGGGAAGCAATTTCTATAAAAAACAAAATTTATTACGACTGCACAATCGGTAGTCACTCGCTTCATTAGCAGGTATATAACATACTATTGGCAGCATTTTCTAGGTACAAAGTTCAAATGGACTTTGATATTCCTATAGTGCTATTCTTATAGCCTTACTCTATTGAAAACCATAAAAATCTAGTCAACAACCGAGTTCAAATAGAATACTGCAGTATACTACCAAATTAACCTCGGCGACACCAATTACCAATTTACAAGTAAATATCTAAAACCTCTATCTCTCAAAATTTAATACCATCATGAAAAAAAAAACCAGTATACCTCAAAGGCCTCCCCTTATCCACTGGACAAACACCTTGTTTATTATGATCGGTCTAGGATGGTTTTCAATATCAATGGCCACTGCAGCGAACGAAACGTTTCCTGCCGGAGCCTTTATCGTCAATATGGGTGTAGTTCCACAAACTGAAGGTAACGGACTTAAACCATATGGTATGGTTTATGATCTTCTAAAAAACTATGGTGTAAATGTTAGGTGGGTGATCAATGAGTCGAAAGATAAGGACGGGACCGATTTTATTCATGAGGGAGTGACCTACCGGGGCGGGACCTTTATAATCCCGGCTAACCTTCGCACTACAGCGGTAAACTCGGCCATCAACTCCTGGAAAAGCCAAGGTGTGGTGGGCAACACGACTAACACTCCTTTGACTATCGACGTAGATTACGTCCTTAAAGTAGCACCCAAATGGGTTCTCGACCATAAAAATGGGAGTATCGCAGCAGGTTTTTTCGAATCTGCAGGTATACCAGCTACAGCTCACGGTGGGAGTAGCGATAAAAATTGGAAGGAACCTTCCGAACTAAATAGCTGCGACGACATATTTGTAATGCCGCACGCTGACCCAACTTGGACTACACATAGTAATCTTTATGATTGGAATAAGGACCATAAAGGGGCCATTTGGGCGGGATGTCATGCCGTAAGTGTATTGGAAAACCTAAAGAACCCTGCCAATACCATTCAAATGAACTTCCTCACTTCTGGTGCACCCAATGGTGCTACATCAGGACTAATTCCTTATGGAGACCACGATGACCCTGAATTGCCCTTTACACATGTTTTGCCTGGCGATCCTGCTTCACAATATATGGGCATTACCGATGAGGCTCACACCAATGGCTCTGAGCGCGTATTCCTACCGAAGGTAGGTGGTAGCTGGTTACCTTCCACCAAAATGATTACCTACGCCTCGATCGTCAAGAAAACTACCTATGCCCCAGGTACGGCCGCCATCAATGTGTATGGCCGCGCCTTTGGCGACAACACCCGTGGACAAGTCATGTACCAGGCTGGGCATGATATAGGAGGCAATAAAGCCGAAAACGTTGGTGCCCAAAGAATCTTCTTTAACTGGAGCTTTTTAGCCATTATTGACAAGGCTCCTCAACTGGCCCTGTCGCTGCCTCCAGGCTCTAGTGAGTTCGTTGGCGCCAGTGCTCAAATCCAGCTAGGGGCCGTCAGCGTTACACCAGGTGTTACTTACAAATGGACCAATAGTTGCGGCGGGACTTTTAGCAACGCCAACATTGCCAATCCGATATTTACCGCTCCCAATGCTATAACAAATACCCCTTGCTTAATTACCTGTACGGTCACCGATGCCTGTGGCCGCGAAACAGTAGAAAGTAAATCCATCACCGTCGTTGGACCAATTACCCTCTCAGGGTCGGTCTTCAATGATGCAAATGGCTTGAGCGATCTTACAGTTAATGGCACTAAGATAGGTCAACTCTCAAGCTCTCCTAGCATTCCTTTGTTCGTCAACATCAGTGATGCCGCCGGAACTACCGTAGCCTCCGTGGCTGTAGACCCAGCAGGCAACTACCAATGGACTACTGCCAATTATAATAATGAAGAATATACTTTTAGTCTGAACACGATTCAGGCTACCGTTGGGCAACCCAAGCTACCCACCCCTTCCAGTTTAACGGGAAAAGATGGGGCTGTATGGGCCAACATAGGCGAAAACATGGGTACTGGAACCGGAAGTGATGGGACTCCCAATGGAGAAGTGAAAGCAACGATTGCCAATGCAGGCATTGCCAATATTAATTTTGGTATTGAAATGGCCCCGATAGCAGGCAAAGGAAACTTTACGGCAACAAATGCAAAAGGAAGTGCATTCATAGACGTGCCGTTGGCTACCTTCACCAATTTGGCCCATAGCTCAGATGACACTCCTGGTAACGTAGCCAAAATTATCATTACCAGTATCCCAGCAAACGCCACGGCCATTAAAATAAATGGGGTAACCTACGACTCGGGTAATCCCATGCCTATTAACGGGGTAGAAATCAGTACCGATGCAAATGGTCTACCAGTTTCGGGAACTACCATTTCCATAAATCCAGATTCCGACGGGGCAACAACTGTTGTTATCCCTTTTATGGCAGTGGACAACGCAGGAGTAAAATCCGTAAATAAAGCTACTGAGGGCCAAGCAACCGTAGCACTCTCCGATCCATTACAAACTATATCAGGATCCGTATTCAATGACACCAACGGCCTAAGCGACCTTACAGTCAATGGAACCAAAATAGGCAATTTGGGCACCACTGGAACACCTATAGCACTTTTTGTAAACATTACTGATGCCACCGACATCATCGTGGCCACAATTCCTGTCGACCTCAATACCGGGGTATACGCTTGGACGTAGGCTCCTGATGGAAAACATGATTATATCCTTAGCCTCAGCATTGTTTCGGCCACTATCGGTCAACCCCGCCCTGCGAACCCTACTCTAATTGTAGGAAAATCGGGCGATTCCTGGAAAAATACCGGTGAAACTATCGGTTCCGGTGCAGGAAACGATGGCAATCCGAATGGAGAGCTCGCGATTTCGACTACTGGCTCCGGGATTACCAATGCCAATTTTGGTATCGAATTAGCTCCAACTGCCGGACAAGGAACCGCAAATGCAGCTAATGTTGCTGGAAATGCCTTTATTGATGTCCCACTAACCGCCTTTCACAATACTGCTAGCAGCACTGATCCTAGTCCTGGGACTGTCACCAAAATTGTCATTACGGCCATACCGTCTCACGCCAGTGCCATCAAAATAAATGGGGTAACCTATGATTCAGGTAATCCTATCCCGGCCGAAGGTATTGAAATAGTAACGGATGCCAATGGAGTACCCGTGGCAGGAACAACTGTGGCCATCGACCCTGCCGTAAATGGCGCCATCGCAGTTATCATTCCCTTCGTTGCCAAAGACAATGCCGATATAAAATCCGTAAACAAAGGCACTGAAGGCCAGGCCATACTAAATCTTACAGCGGCTCCAGTTACCGTAAACGGGCTCGTCTGGAGTGACAATAACGGTAACGGCGTACAAGATGAAGGAGAAACGGGTACCAACGCTGGAGGACTATTCGTAAATTTGCTCGATGGTACTGATAAAATTGTTACCTCTAGCCCAGTAGAAATCGACGGACTTTATAGCCTGCCCGATGTTCCTGCCCATGCCACGGGATATATGCTGGTATTGGCCGCCACCAATAGCGCCAAAGCACCTTCATTACCAAATAGGGATTGGGTCAATACCGGTGACCACATTGGAGTCGGTAACAAAGCCAACCAGGGTAGTACCTTAGGAATGATAGAATTGGCCACTTCGGCAGAAAATGTGGACAACCAGAATTTTGGCATTCAGAATATCAACCCTCTACCCGTTAAGCTGATTTCGTTTAAAGCTCACGCCTCAGAAAATAAAGTCGAGTTAGATTGGACTACTACCGAAGAAGAAAACTTCTCGCATTTTGAAGTACAACGAAGTGCCAACGGCCAATCATTCACCACCTTCCATCAGGAATCGAACACTGGACTGTATCGCTACCACACATCGGACTCTCAGCCCTTAGGTGGAGACAATTATTACCGTCTCAAAATGGTGGACTACGATGGTAGTTATGCATTTTCTAGAACAGAAGTGGTAAAATGGATGACTGCCACTACCTGGGCCATCTACCCCAACCCCGCCTTCGATGAATTAACCTTGACCCATACCGACAAGACGATAGAGTCGACCAAGGTATTGGACGTATCTGGACGTATTTTAAAGTATAGCCTAGGGCAGGCACCTATCCAGGTTACCGACCTCCCCGCAGGAACCTATATTTTACAAGCACTATTTAGCGATCGGACCGTTCAAACTAAGAAGTTCGTAGTTACCCGATAAATTCTAGATGACGTAAAACCCTAATTCTATTGTGAAAAGAGGCCGTTGCATTCAGTTGCAATGGCCTCTTCCTTATTTGGCCCATCCCCATTTGTATCGGAATGATAGCACCCTGAAACATCGTATTTTGAACCATAAAACCTTAAAATAGAAAGCGAACTCGACTACTTATTCGTAAATATCTCTGTCAATAGTTCCTTTCCCGACAAATTTTTTCTCAAATTGTAGTTTTTCTAAGCCTAGCCGCCTGACCATGATTCACAGGATCAATATTGTCGATTTGTTGGAACCCAGCTTTTCTGTCCCACTGGTAGACGTCCGGACTCCCGCCGAACATAGCCACGGACATATACCCGGTGCCTTCAATATCCCTCTATTTAGCAATGAAGAGCGGGTGCGGGTAGGAACCACCTACAAGCAGCAAAGCAGAGAAAAGGCTATTTTATTAGGATTTGACCTTACCGGCTCCAAATGGTCGGGCTTTATCAGAGAGGCCTTGGCCATCAGCCTTGACAAAAAAATTGCCCTGCATTGTTGGCGTGGTGGGATGCGCAGTGGAGCCATGGCCTGGGCCCTAGACCTCTATGGATTCGAGGTCTACCTGCTAGAGGGAGGTTATAAAAGCTACCGCAGATGGTGCCATAGCCAATTCGAATTGGACTATAACCTACGGGTAATCGGGGGAAAGACTGGCTCAGGTAAGACCCGTATTCTACAGCAAATGCGGGAGATGGGTCATCAAATGATCGACCTTGAAGACTTGGCACAGCACCAGGGATCCGCCTTTGGCAGCATGAACCGACTGGTGCAACCTAGCCAAGAGCAGTTCGAAAACAATATGGCATGGCAGTTAAAAGAGGTGGATAGACAGACAGTACTTTGGGTAGAAGATGAAAGTATTAATATCGGCAAACGCACCATTCCACGTAGCTTTTACAACCAAATGCAGCTTGCACCACTGATTGACCTGCAGGTAAGCACCCAACAGCGCGTCGAAGCATTAACGATCGAATACGGACTATTGGAGAAACCATTTTTGGTAGCAGGCACCGAACGAATTCGTAAGCGACTAGGCCCTTTAAGGACCAAACAAGCCCTGGAAGCCATCGTAGAGGACCATATGGAAGAATTTATCCGAATCGCACTGGGTTATTATGACAAAACCTATGAAAAGAGCCTTTCGAAGAAAAATAAAGACAATATCATCCCACTGACCATAGACCGGCAGAATCTTCACGAAGCAGTGGGTCTCATTCTGGATCTTGAACTTGGTCGGCATTTATAATCCTTTTATACCTTTCTATGAACTTAGAAGAACCCATAAAACTCACCCAATTTTCGCATGGGGCCGGCTGCGGCTGCAAAATTAGCCCTGCGATTCTAGATAAAATCCTTCATTCAGGAATTCATCACCCCGCCGACCCCCATTTGTTGGTGGGCAACGACAAGAGAGACGATGCAGCCGTCCTTGACTTGGGCAACGGCACCGCCCTGATAAGCACCACCGATTTCTTTATGCCAATCGTCGACGATCCCTATGACTTTGGCCGTATCGCCTCGGCCAATGCCATAAGCGACGTGTACGCCATGGGCGGAAAGCCAGTACTAGCCATAGCCATATTGGGATGGCCCATAGACAAGCTCGCCCCCGAAATAGCTCAAAAAGTACTGGAAGGTTCCCGGGCCATCTGTGCCGAAGCCGGTATTAGCTTGGCGGGTGGGCACAGCATCGACTGCCCCGAACCCGTCTTTGGCCTTTCTGTCAACGGAATGGTCACGATCGCTCAGCTAAAACAAAATGCCACGGCTACGGTAGGCTGTCGCCTATATCTTACCAAACCCTTGGGAGTAGGCATTCTTTCTACTGCTCAAAAACGAGGCCTATTAACACCCGACGATGCAGCCATCGCGCTAACGAGCATGGTGACTTTGAACAAGCTAGGGGAAACTTTCGCTCAGATGGACTATGTAACGGCCATGACCGACGTAACAGGCTTTGGCCTGCTAGGCCACCTTACTGAAATGTGCGAAGGCAGTGGCGTAGCCGCCGAAATTGATTTCAGCCAAGTGCCTGTCATTCCCTCCCTCCCTTATTACCTCGATCAACGATGCTTTCCCGGAGGCACACAACGCAATTGGGCTAGCTATGGTCATAAAATTGGCCCGCTAACCGACCGCCAAAAATATATCCTGGCCGACCCACAAACCAGTGGAGGATTACTGGTAGCCGTCAAGGAAGAGGCAGTAGGCCAATTTGAGCAAACCATGAAAGAAATGGGTAAGCCCTTAACTAGTTTTGGAAGACTGATACCCGTCCAAGATAAAAACACCATCCGCCTCATAAACCAGTAATATCGGATTTTGCTGAGACGCACACCTCTCCACTGATATAACCCTGTAGCAATATTGGAGCGTAGAACCCATTAAAGCCGAATCCCTGGGGACCATCCCTAGGGATCATTTCGTATATCCTTGAACATAAAGCGAGGCCTTCCATCAATAGGTCGCCCCGCCAGCACCCATTATTTCCACTGGTTTGATCGGCTTGGCATCATTTTTACGCAAAATGATGCCAAGCCGATCAATTAAATCCATGATCATAAGCCCACCTTCGTTCGTCCAAGAGGAAGTGGGCCCAACCCTAAAACGATATCTAAACAATGGCCAAATCTCCTATCGACCACATCGTACGCCCCGTAAGTAAGTTTATTCATCAAGAATTTACCGGAGGAATCATCCTGTTCATTCAGGTGGTTGTGGCCATTATTTGGGTAAATTCTGCATTTTCAGAAAGCTATCATCATCTATGGGCTAACGAATTAGGAGTTGAACTGGGTCCATATACGTTTAAACAGTCCCTGCATGTTTGGATCAACGACGGACTTATGGCGCTGTTCTTTTTCGTAATAGGCCTTGAACTTAAAAGGGAGTTCTCCTCCGGCGAACTTTCTACCCTACAAAAAGCCTCCCTGCCTATGATGGCCGCCCTGGGAGGCATGGTGGTACCCGCCGCTGTTTATATCCTGATCAATATCAATACCCCCTCCGTTCATGGATGGGGAATACCCATGGCCACCGATATCGCCTTCGCCTTGGCGATACTCTCCCTGGCGGGGAAAAACATCCCCAATGCTGTAAAAGTTTTCCTATCGGCCCTGGCCGTAGCCGACGACCTCGGTGCGGTTTTGGTTATCGCATTTTTCTATACCCCTCAAATCACCTTTTTCCCCCTAGCCCTGGCCGCTGGCTTTTTGCTTGTCCTAATGGCCGGTAACCTTCTAGGAATAAGAACCACTTTTTTCTATCTTATTGTTGGCATTGCGGTATGGGCTTGCTTCCTATTCTCGGGAGTTCATGCAACCATTGCTGGGGTGCTTGTGGCCTTTACGATTCCAGCCCGCACCAAAATTAATGAAGAGGAGTATCTTCTAAAGATCCGAAAAAACACCCAGGATTTCGAAACGGCTATCCCTCAGAATGGTAGCTTAACCACACCCGAGCAACACCAAATTATCGAAAATATTAAGGAAATAAGCTTAGATGCAGAGACTCCATTGCAAAAAATAGAGAATAACCTTCATCCATGGGTGGCGTTTGTGATCATGCCGCTCTTTGCCCTTTCCAATGCAGGTATCCTGATAGGAAGCAATTTTTTTAGTACTCTCATCAATCCAGTAAGCCTTGGGGTAACCACGGGGCTGGTGGTGGGGAAGCTTGTCGGGATCCTATTCTTTGCCTGGCTAATGGTCCGACTCGGGTTCTCCAAACTACCCCAAGGGGCCAATTGGGGACATATAACCGGGGTTGCCTTACTCGCTGGGGTCGGCTTCACCATGTCGCTATTCATTACCGAGCTCGCCTTTACCCACCCACTGATGGTTACCGAAGCCAAATATGGCATCTTACTAGCATCGCTGGTATCCGGTATATTGGGGTATATGATCTTAACCCGTCAAAAGCCAGAAAACACCCTTTAGCCTCCCTTTAAGGAAATAACAAATCCTATTTATGCCCAGAAAAGGACAATAAGAGAGCCATTAGTAGAATTCTGGTTGCTTCTTATTGTGCATATTTTGACCCGAACTCCTTCGTTCTCACCATCAAAAATAGGAATAAGTCAATAAATTAACCTTCAATTAATATTTATTTTAATTGTCGTATTGACATATTACATTTTTTCCCTAGCTTTGTTCCATTCAATGAATAATTTGATTTTTTAACGGAAAAATACCGTTAAAAATGACCCTATTCAGTCATTTCAGTTGGGTCTGTAGAATTTCAATAGTTTATCATTCATCAAATCAAGTTTACCATGAAGAGACAAGTACGTCAAATTTTTAAAGTGTCACTAATACAGTTAATGACACTTTCAACCCTGTCTGCTCCTTTATGGGCTGCTCCCGAGCCGGAGGTCTTAGAGACAGGTAAAAGCCTTAAAAGGGCTACCGAAAAGAAAATAACTGGAACCGTAAAGGATGAGCAAGGCAACTTACTTCCTGGGGTGAATGTTACCATTAAAGGGACTACTAGAGGGACCTCAACGGATGTAAATGGGGTATTCAATCTGGATGTAGAGAATGAAAATGCCACCATTGTATTCTCATTTGTGGGCTACATGCCCAAGGAGATGCCGGTGGGCAACGCCTCCAAAATAGACGTCCAGCTCGAGCCTGACACCAAAGCCCTTTCGGAGATCGTGGTAGTAGGGTATGGTACCCAGAAAAAAGCCACCGTTACGGGTTCGATTAGTGCCATTAAAGGAGATGCGATCGCCCAGGTTCCTGCCCCTAACATTTCACAATCTCTAGCGGGTAGAGTAGCTGGTGTAAGTATGCGGCCCAATGGGGGGCAACCCGGTAAGGACGATCCGGATATTCATATTCGAGGCATCGTAACCACCGGAAACAACAAGCCTTTGGTGGTAGTAGATGGGGTAAGACGGGACAATATTCGCCAGATAGACCCAGCGAGTATCGAAACCATCACCATTCTAAAAGATGCGGCAGCGGTAGCCCCCTATGGGATCGGAGGAGCCAACGGGGTAATACTGATTACCACTAAAAAAGGAAAATCGGGCAAGCCTCAATTGCGCGTGAGCAGTTCCTATGGATTTCAGAACCCTACCTATTTACCTAAAGTATTGGGAGCCAAGGACTATATGACCTTGCAGAACGAGGCGTATTTGAATCAGACTCCTGGCGGGACCGCCTTGCCCAACGATCCAGACCTAATTGCCAATTATGAGCAGCTACATCAAGAAGATCCCTGGAAATACCCCAATGCTAACTTCCTGGATGTATTCAATAAAAACGTTCCTGTACAGAACCACAATTTAGAGCTTAGCGGTGGAAATGAAAACGTCACCTACCATGCAGGAATAGGCTACTTTGGCCAACAGGGTATCTTTGACCCAGTAAGCTATGACCGTTATAATTATAACCTCAGCTTAGAAATGGCGGCTACCAAAACCACCAAAGTGGGGATGACCCTCTTTGGAAGTATTGAAAATACCAAGGACATCGATGCCGACGAATCTACTTCTGGGCACCTTTTCCGGAGTTTTTATAAATTCTTACCCACTCAGAGTCTCATATATCCCGAAGGCGATAAATGGGGAGAATCCTCGGCTAACACGCCGGTCGGTGTACTGAACTCGAATGGTTATAAAAGAACCAATGGTAACACCTTGCTTGGAAGCCTTTTTATTGAGCAACAAATAGCCAAGGGATTAAGCGTCAAAGGAGTATTTAGTTATGACCCTTCTCAAACCAACATTAAGTCATGGCATGAACCCTTTATCTACCATAAAATAGACCTATCGCAAAAACCATATACTTACACCGAAGCGGTTTCCTTACAAGAAGGAAATGGAAAGCCATACCGCTGGTTGGCATTGGAGAATAACCGTAGAACCAACTATACCTACCAAGGGTACTTGAACTACAACCGTACCTTTGGGCACCATGCCATTACCGGTTTGGCTGTAATGGAAGTGCGCCAAACCAAAGGCGATACGATGTGGACTCGCCGTAATAACTTTGCCATCGGAATCGATGAAATTAGTTTTGGTAGCTCAGATAAGCTAGACTATGATAACTCAGGAAGTTCTTACACGGGAAGTGAAATGGGCTATGTATACCGACTTGGCTACACCTATAAAGACAAGTATATCGTAGAAGCAGCAGGACGTTACGATGGCCACTATTACTTCGCTCCTGGTAAGCGTTGGGGGTATTTCCCCGCTTTCTCTGCCGCTTGGCGCCTGTCTGAAGAGGATTTCATGAAGAATATTCATGCTGTAGACGAACTAAAGCTACGTGGTTCCTGGGGAAAGGCCGGTATGCTAGCTGGGGGTGCCTTTCAATACCAATCGGGGTATAATCTCCGTGGAGGTGCCTATGCCTTTGGCAACGGAACCTTGGTTCAGGCCTCACGGGTTCCTCGCGAAGCCAACCCCAATATCACTTGGGAGATATCGACCAAAACCGATATCGGTTTCGACTTAAGTATGCTTAACTCATTGCTGACGGCCGAATTTGACTTCTTCTACGAAAATCGTACTGGAATGCTCTTGGCCCCACAAGTAACTTTACCTGTAGAATATGGCCTTTCCCTTTCTCAGGAAAACAAAGGAAGAATGACCAACCGTGGATTCGAGCTTAACCTGGGCACTCGGAAGCGAATTTCAAATGATTTCGATTTTTCTGTTAACGCCAATGTGAGTTATGCCAAAAACAGGATGTTAGAAGTGTTCCAAACCGATGCGGAAAAAAACAACCCTAATCGTACCAAGTTAAATCGCTCATTTGGAACGCCTTATGGCTTCCAATCCCTGGGACTGTTCCAGACCTCTGACGATGTAAACGGAGATGGAGTAATCGATACCAACGACGGCTATAACGTAACTCAGTTTGGGGTATTACACCCAGGTGATGTGAAGTATGCCGATTTGAGTGGTCCAGACGGGGTCCCCGATGGCATCATCAATAACGATGACCTTACCGTAATCGGCCACCCGGTATATCCTGCGCTTACTTATGGACTTACTCCTAGCGTAAACTGGAAAGGGTTCGATCTTACCGTATTTATGCAAGGTGCTGGCAAATCGAGCATCAACATACGTCAGTTTCAAACAGTTCCTTTCGAAAATAACGGCTCCAACACGGGATACGAGTACTTCAACAACAGGTGGACTCCCGAGAACCAAAATGCCAAATACCCTCGTGCTACTCCTGCACCCTATGCCAACAACACCAAGGATTCCGATTTTTGGTGGGCTAATTCGGGTTACCTACGTGTGAAGACCGTTAGCCTAGGCTATACCATCCCCAAGAACATCCTAAACAAGCTAAAAATGAGCTCTGCCCGGGTATATATGGTCACTCAAAACTTATTTACAATCAGCAGTTTAAAGCATGTTGATCCAGAAATGGGGTATTCTGATCGTGAGACGGCCTACCCTGTGATGAAAGCCACGACTTTTGGCATCGACCTTACTTTTTAAAAGCGAAAAATATTTAGATCATGAAATTAAAATTTAAGACCTATACAGCCACCGCGATGAGCCTGATGTTGCTCTTCGCCTCGGCCTCCTGCAATACCGACGACTTTTTAGAGAACATCAATAAGTCGAACTTGACGGATCAAACCCAATGGCAGTCAGAAACTAATGCCGATGTATTTCTGAATGATATATATAGTGAGATTCCTAATAAATTAAACCAGTCAGAAACCCTGGATTATTATACGGACGACTATAATATTAGCCACTACTATACGGCCTCCAACTGGCGGCAAGGGGTATGTATTGTACCAGGTTCCAGCAACGACAGTCCATGGGGAGGCACCTACGGCCCCACTTATGGGTATACCTGGGAAAAGTTGTTTGTAAAGGTGCGGAAGTGCAATACTTTCATTCAGAAGATTACTGAAAACAAAGCCAATTATTCGGAGGCTTATTTCAATAAACGCCTCGATGAAGCCCGTTTCCTTAGAGCGTTTTTCTATAGCGAATTTTTCGTTCATGTGGGTGGGCTACCGATCATTACCCAACCCCTCGACCGCTCCACCATGTCTGAAACGGAACTCCAAACGCCTCGGGCTACCTTTCAGCAGACCTTCGACTTCATCGTAGGCGAACTGGAGGAAATTGTTAATAACGCCGCCGTGCCAGTAAAGTACAACGCCTCCGACAAAGATGCTGGAAGAGCAACCCTTGGAGCTGCCTTGGCACTTAAGGGATCGATAGAGCTGTTTGGTGCAAGCCCATTATTCAATACCGCTACACCCTACCTACCAGATCCAGGCAAATTCGTTCATTTTGGAAATGAAGACGCCACCCGTTGGACCAAAGCGGCCGCTACCAATAAGAAGTTTATAGATCTTTACGGAAATGGTCAAGCTTATAGTCTTTTCGAGGACTTGGCCAATTTTTGGAGGGTCAGCAACGAATACAACTCGGAGGTAATCTGGGACAGACAAGTGGTAGCCAACGTATCGGGAATGGGCGGCAGCTATGAACGTCGCGGAGGCCCCACCTATGTTTTGGGCGAATACCAAACCTGGGGGAATTATAACCCTACGCAGGAGCTAGTCGATCAGTTTGCCATGGCCAATGGAAAACCCATCACCGACCCTACTTCGGGATACGATCCGCAGAATCCTTACAAAAACCGGGAACAGCGCTTTTATGATTTCATCGTGTACGATGGAGCACCCTACAAACTGGACTGGATGCCACGTGCCGACACCATTTATACCCGTATCGACCTAACCTACCCAAATCCTGACCGTACCAACCAGATAGACCTGGCCGGTAAGACGGATGTAGGTGACTCAGGATACTACCAGCGCAAAAGGTTAAATCCCGACGCGGCACCAGGCAACGACGCCAGCGGCCAGAACTATGTGTTTTATCGCTATGCAGAGATATTGCTCAATTATGCCGAAGCACAAAACGAAGCGTCAGGACCCGATGCTACCGTATATGAGGCGATTAACAAGATCCGTAAGCGTTCGAAATTGCCCGACCTTACTACCGGTCTGACCAAAGCTCAGATGCGGGAGGCCATCCGGCGTGAAAGAAGGGTAGAACTGTGCTTCGAGGACAAACGATTCCTCGACAGCAAGAGATGGGCTATTATGCCAGAAACCATGGGCAAGCCTCGTCATAATATGGTGATCCGCAATACAGTACCCGCCAACAATTCGGGCAAATGGGTGTATAGCGTTGAAGAGGAGGTAAAATACAACGTTAGCTTCCTTCCAAAACAATATATGAATCCAATTCCTCAGAACGTGATCGACCAAAATCCGAATATTACACAAAACCCTGGCTATTAATAAATAAACCCTGGTATGTTACAAAACACCCCGTCCGAATGATGGATGGGGTGTTTTTTTCTTTTGGAGTAAATCAGGCACTAAAACATACGACTAGCAGAGCTATTATGGCGGGCAAAGCCTGAACGAAGAATATTTTTTTACTGGCCGTCAACGATCCATATACACCCGCCACCACCACACAGGCCAAAAAGAATTGAGCGATATAAATGCGCCATTGTGGATCCTCAATTAGAAGTGACCAGAGTAGGCCCGCAGCCAAAAAACCATTGTATACGCCTTGGTTGGCCGCCATAGACTTAGTAGGACCAAAAAGTGCGTCCGGCAACGCCCCCTTAAAGGTCTTCTTCCCCAGGGTTTCCCAGGCAAACATTTCCATATACATGATATACAGATGTTCTAGGGCAATAAGCCCTACCAAAATCTTAGCAAGAATGATCATATTATTTTTTCGTAAATGAATATTAATAGGCCCTTACCTGCTGGTGCCAGGGTCTTTTATCTGAAAAGGTACCATTTCCTTTTTATCCAAACAACTTATCCTACTTCCGAGCACCTATCCGCCTGACGAATCGTATTATGGACCCTTCCGCTATCCTGGTTCAACACGTGATAGGGCCTATCCAAATGCATTTTAGGTACAGCCAGTGTCCGGTATTCAACCGACCGGAATACAGCCCAACGGTGCCCCATACTTTTTTGACGGCTCTAACCCATTCGCTCAATCACTTATTTTGGGATATACCTGCCTTTTATGGTTCTGGTAGTCGCTCATGACCACGGTCTTAATCCTGCTGGTATCCACCACAATTTTTCGAGTAGCTTGGGAGAGATACCCCGAGCCATATCCTAGTTCATGATAGGTAACCTTACCTGCTTTATCTACCTGGGTATAGGCCCTATCATCGGTACTAGGCATCAAAGTTATTGTTCGGCTGCCATCCGAAACCTTATAGGTCTTTAACCATTCTTTATTTTGAGCGACCAACAAAAGCCTATCGGATGTTCCAAGGGTCACCAAGGCCATTCCCTTCACATCGCCCGGAAGGTATAATCCACTTTTTGCCCTACTGACAATATCAAAATTACCCTTCCCGTCGCCCAGGAGCAGCATGCCGTTCAGAGCGTCCATATACCCCCCTATCGATTCGGTAGCACGGCTGTTGCCGGCTAACACGATATCCATATGACCATCCAGGTTCAGGTCGGCCACCGATAGGCCGTACACCGGGGCTATTTGGGCGTGGCGAGGAAGCGGAGTGATGTCGAACTTCCCACTCCCATCATTGATCAATAGTACGGAAGCCGAAACCTCATAACGATACTGATGCGTCCCTTTAAGTTCCTCGGCACTAAATACTTTGGAAATATCCGCATTCGCATAGTCGGCATAATAAACGAATCGCTTTTTTAAGAAATTCATTTGACTGATCATTTCATCACGTGGATGAATGGGGTAATGCTTCGCTCCTATCATGCTGGTAATCACCGGATCCATGGTGCCACTACCGTCAAAATCTTTGGCCCATAATGTCACTGGTCGCTTTAGGTTCGCCTTCAGATCGCTATTATAGCCTTGATTTCCCAGTACATAGTCCATATCGCCATCCTCATCGAAATCGGCCGCTGCCAAGCTGTTCCATAAGCCGCCGCTTTGAGAGAGCCCCAGCTTTTCGGTTCTATTTTCAAAGGTTCCCTTGTTGTTTCTATACACCGTAATGGGCATCCACTCTCCTGCAAGTAGCAAGTCCTCCCATCCATCTCCATCATAATCGGTCCATATGGCGGCCGATACCATGCCTATCCTTTTAAGGCCCAAGGCCTGGCTGTCGGTAATATCGGTAAACCGTCCACCATCGTTGCGCAACAAATAGCTCTCACCAGGATTTGGGTATTGTCCCGGAGCGAGTCGTCCACCCACGAAAAGGTCGAGATCTCCATCTTGGTCAAAATCGGTGGCCGATACCACGGAGCCACTCCCCAGCATTCTGGGTAAAGCCCCTTTCGACAAGGTAAAATTACCGGCCCCATCGTTTGTATAGAGTCGATCCTGATAGTACGGACTTCCCTCGGGGAACTCGCTGCTGCCGCTCACAATATACAGGTCTAGATCCCCGTCCCCATCGGCGTCGAATAGCAAGGAGCCCATATCCTCCTCAAACTTCGTTTGTTCAGTCAACAATCGTTTCGAGAAGGTTTGGTCGGCCTTTTGAAAGAATAATACACCCGATTGCCGAAAGCCCCCTCCAACAAAAAAATCGTCGAGGCCATCCCCATTCAAATCCCCTACCGAAAGTCCAGGACCATTTTGGCTGAGCAAATGGGGCAATAAGGGCTGCACTTTAAAATCGATATAGAGTGGGTCTTCATGCAGAAAATCTATCCCATGGCCAACAGTCTCCGTAAACAGGGGGGCTTCGGGATCTTTGTCCTCTATTAGCTCCACAGCGTCTTTTTGGTCCAGGTTCAATACCTGATTGGCCCCCACCTTTCCGATCCTTTGGACCTTTTGGTCGGCCCAGACAACCTTCACCGAATCCACTTCTTGAGCGCTCCCTAGGCCAAAATGAAGGACATGTTCGACCGTTGACTGAAAGCCTTTATAGGGATAATTTTCGGCGAAACGAACCTCCCCGTTCGAGTAAATCCATACCTTAGCACCCAGGCCCTGGGGGTTGGCTCCGTTACCGCGAAGACTAATTCTTAGATAGTGGGAAGCAGCCTGCTGGTCGTTGGTGTTTTGGTACAAGAACGCCTCTTGGTTAATATTATTGACTACCACATCCAAGTCCCCATCCAAATCCAGATCGCCATAAGCCACCCCATTGGAATAGGACGGGCGCTCAAATCCCCAGGCCTGGGTCTGATCGGTAAAGGTTAGATTTCCATTATTTTTGTAAAGGAAATTTGGAACGGAGGCTCCAGATACTTTTTGCAATTCTTTCCAAATATTAGCACGATTGGCAGAATGCATATTCGCCATTCGAAAAGTCACAAAATCGCGGTTGGTAATATCCCTCGGATAGCCATTGGTAATCAGCACGTCGCGAAGGCCATCGTTATCGAAGTCGGCCATAAGCGGAGCCCAGCTCCAGTCGGTAGCATCTAGCCCTGCGATGCGGCCGAGTTCCGCAAATACGGGCTCGTCGGACCCTGGCTTGGAACCTTCGTTATGTTGGAGCGTATTGCGCATAAACTGTGGCTGATACCCTACCTTTTGTTCGGAGAGGAATCGGTCGTAATTCATGAGTCCAAACATATTCTTCCAGCGCTCGTTATCGAAGGGTTTCATATCGACCGTCAGTAGGTCTACCAGCCCGTCGTTATCGATATCGGCGGCGTCGTTGCCCATGGCAGAGTAGCTTTGATGCTTCAAGTAACGATCGATCTGATTCTCAAAACTTCCGTTTTTCTGATTGATATAGAGCAGATCGTTGGTAACATAATCGTTAGAGACGTACAGGTCGGGCCAGCCGTCAGAATTGATGTCCACAACAGCGATACCCAAGCCATAGCCTTCAGATAGGACATTGGCTTCTTTGGAGACGTCTGTAAATGAATTATCCCCATTATTCTTAAAAAGCCGATCGGTTCCCGGAGCGGAACCATCAATTCGCTTGGGCCTGATGGTATTAGGCCCTTGGTAGTCCATCACATTATTGGTCAGGTACACGTCCAAATCCCCATCGCGGTCGTAGTCGAAAAATGCGGCTTGGGTCGTGTTACCTGCATAGGCCAGGCCCCATTGCTCGGCTTCTTCCTTAAAGGTAAGATCTCCTTGATTAATAAATAATAAGTTGGACAAAGCTCGACCAGTAAGCTTATCGGGACCAGAACGGCATACATATATATCCAAATAGCCATCGGCGTTGATGTCCACCATGGCAATTCCCCGTGCCCAGTCGCCGGGTAATTCTATATGAGCCGACTCAGTAATATCGGCAAACTGTAGATTCCCCTTATTGAGATAGAGCCGGCTTGCCGTCATATTTCCCCCTAGGAAAACGTCGGGCAGTCCATCGTTATTGATATCACCAATCCCGACCCCTCCCCCATTATAAAGATATTCGTAAGAAAGAATATTCAATTCCTCCGATTCTTCGAGTTGGTTACTGAAGGTGATTCCGCTATGGCTAGAAGGTACGATTTGGAATAAGGTATCCGGCTCCCTCGTGCAGGAAGCCAGAAGCGATACAATCGCAACAAATAGGCCCAGGTTGATTCGCGTCATTGAAATTACTCTTGTTTTTGCTTTGAAAAATAGCGGACTTCATATAACTCTTGGTTCGCCCCGGGCAAAAATGATTTTTGATTCTTTTTTAGTACCAATCGCTCCTCGTCAAGCTTCAGGATCTGATAGGTCCCAATGGTGGTACCGGTAGAATCTTGATATGCTAATGTATCTTGGCTTACGAAATGGTAGTTATAGGTCCTAAATTGTTGCTTTCTTCTTTCGAGAACGGTGCCATCGGCACGATATTCAAAAAGTGACCAGTGAGCGTCGAAGACGTTATTGGTCCGTGTGAGCCCGTTTACAAATGTGCTTATCGAGTCGGTCTGCCAAGTACCAGCGATGGCCGCATGGCGGTTGGGCCTGCAGCCGTTACAGGCTATAAAGAGCAGAACGGCGAGTCCAAAGGCCTTAAGCCTATCGCATATTGAGTTAAAGTTCATATGCTAATTTACGTTAAAATGCATAGAACCATTGAACAATGGTCCAATGGTTCTATGCCAAGCTAGGAAGGAAATTTAATAATTAGGGTTTTGAACCAAAACACCATTACTTAAGTCTACTTCCCGTTGTGGCAAGGGGAAATAATAATGCTTCGGCTTCACAAAGTTTCTGCCTGGCTTATATGGACCTCTGTCTATGCTGTAATGGGCCGATATATCCAGGATTCCACCTTTGTCCCAACGCATCAAGTCTTGGTGTCTTTCGTTTTCACCAGCAAGTTCCACCCTTCTTTCATGCATAATATCCTCGATGGTAGCCCCTGCAATTGGATCCAGTCCGGCTCTCGCGCGTACCATGTTCAATTCTACATCACCATTTTGACCCGAGCGTATCTTGGCTTCTGCCGCTAACAAATACACATCGGCCACTCTTAGGAAAGGAGCATTAAGACTCTGGCTCATATCACCCGCATCGGTATAGGCGGAGTATTTCCGGAAGGCATACCCTGTTACTCTGGTCATGTCCGCTTCAAAAGGCTCCGTTCCCTGGCTGCCTCTGGTAACGGGGTCGCCGGGTGCATAGATAGAATAAGCCCTACGGGGGTCGCCCTCTTCAAACTCTTCCACCAAATCCTCGATGGGCTCATGAAACCCCCAGCCGCCATAGGCCTGAGGCGTATGGTAGAATGCGGGTGAATTGTCGGCCGTCCATCCCGTTTCATACTGCAAGGCAAAAAGTACCTCGGGGTTATTCTCAGTTTCCAGTTCGAAATTCTCGTTGAAATTAGCAGCCAGGGTATAGGCTCCATTGCCAATTACCTTATCGGCATACTCAATAGCCTTAGCCCAATTTTCATTATATACGTACAATTTGGCCAGAAAGCCATTGGCCGATCCTTGGGTAACCCTGCCAGCCTCGGCTGCAGCATGCGACACGGGCAACAACTCAGCTGCCTTTAGGAAGTCCGCTTCGGCTTGTGCACGTACCTCTTCAAAGGACGATTTGGGCTTATTAAAATTCAGGTTTATGGCATCTTCTTCTAGGAGGATGGGTACTTCACCATAGATGAGCGATAAGCGCCAATATACAAAACCCCTCAAGAAATAGGCTTCCCCCATACTCCTGTTACGGAGCGTCTCGTCCATATCTACTTTAGGAGCGTTGATCAACACGGCATTGGCCCTAGAGATGACCTCATATTTGGTGGCCCAAGTCGCCAAAAGGTGGGAGTTGGAAGCATCGAAAGTAAAGAGTTCCAGGGCCGTTTCGTCGGAATGGTCCCCTGCCCTATGCATATCATCGGAGCAATTGTCGAAACAGTATTCGGTATGGGCAAAGCCATCTTCCTCCAATAAGGGGGCGTAAACCGCATTGGTGGCCGCCACAACGTCGTCGCCGTTACGCCAATATTGCTGTGAGGTAACCTGTCCATAAGGAGTGGTATCTAAAAGATCCACCTTACAGGCATTCATCACGAGTAATAGCGACATACTCGCTAATATTATTTTCTTTTTCATATCATCATTTCTTTTTGGTAAAAACCGAATTTCAATCAAAAGGAGATGGTAGCTCCTAAGGTCCAGGTTCTAGCCTGTGGATACTGAGCATAATCGACATTGAGCTGTCGGTAACTCCCCCCACCAGTGCTACCAATATACCCCAGCTCGGGATTCATACCTGAGTATTTTGTAAAGGTTATTAGGTTCTGGCCGGTGATGTAAAATCTTGCCTGAGCTATTTTCACCTTTTCAAGTACCGAATTCGGGATGGTGTATCCAAGGGTCAAGTTTTTCAATCTAAGGAAGTCGCCCTTTTCTACAAATAGGTCGGAAGGTCTAAAGTTTCTATTCGCATTTAAGGTAGACACCCTAGGAACGCTATTGCTAGTGCCCTCTCCATGCCAACGGTTTTCGGCCTCGGCATACAGGTTAAAAGGATAGCTAGCATCCAGGCCTTGCATACGATCGGCGTTATAGATAGACACTCCTCCAACTCCTACAAAAAACAAATTAAAATCGAAGCCTTTATAGGTCATGCCGGCATTTACCCCATAGTTAATTTTGGCCTGAGGGCTACCCAAAATAGTACGATCTTGATCGGTGATGGCCCCGTCTCCATTTAAATCGACAAACCGAACGTCTCCAGCAACAATTTGTCCGTCGGTACGTCGGGAGTCATTGGCCAAATTAGGATCGGAATCAATCTCTGTTTGATTTTGATAGATCCCATCGGTCTGGTATCCGTAGAAGGTCCCATATGGATTACCCTCATAGGAGCGTACGATCTCCTGCTGGCCGCGGCCATAGAGTTGTGAGGCGAGGAAGGCCCCCGGAGTGGCCAATTTTACGATACGGTTCTTGATAAATGCCGCATTAGCACCAATATTGAAAGAAAAGTCGCCTATCGACTTACGGTAGGACGCCTCCATTTCAAACCCTTGGTTACGCAGTTGGCCTATGTTTTGATCAGGGATATCAGCAGTCCCTATCGTTCCCAAAGAGGGGGGCGACAATAACATGTCCTTGGTATCCTTGATAAAATAGTTTAAGGTAAAATAAACTGCATTCTTCCATAACCCCGCTTCTAAGCCAATATTGGTCATCTCGGCCGTTTCCCATCCTATTTTGGTGTTAGGAAGCTTGCTTTGTGCGGCACCCGAGATTTCATTCTGTGGATTGCCGTCGCCAAAGGCATAGCGATACGACGAGTTGATCAGGGCCAGATACTGTAGGGAGGAAACATTCTGATTCCCTAACCGTCCCCAACCACCTGTAATTTTAAGATTGCTTACGAAAGGCAAGGCATTCTTAACGAAATTCTCTTCCGATAGTCGCCAACCCACCGAGAAAGCCGGAAAATAACCAAAGCGATTGCCTTCGGCAAACTTGGAGGAACCGTCACTTCTGAACGTGGCAGTGACCAAATAGCGATCCATAAAGGAATAATTAACCCTTCCAAAAAATGACTGCAGGGCGTCGTAGCTCTTACCGCCATTGTCATTACCTAAGGAGGCTATGGTTCCCGCATAATTCATATAGCGCAATGAGGGCTCTTCGCTGGCGAAGTCTCTTCCTCTTTGCTTTGCAAATTCGTAGTTAAAGGTTTGCGAGGTATATCCCCCTACCAAGTTCAGACTATGTTGGTCGAAATTGGTATCATAATTTAGGAAGTATTCTTGCAAGAAAGACCAGGTCTTACTGTTTGAAACATTAAGCTCATTATAAGAAGTCGATCGAAATTGGTCGGTAACCTTCACATCAAAACTGCGGCTATTGGCAAAGGTTGCATCGGTAGCAATATTCCCCTTCAATTTCAATCCCTTAGCCAACTCTACTTCCCCCGTAAAATTACCCAAAAATCGATTCCTTACATTGTCCAGGTCCTGTACATCCACCGTATAAATAGGGTTGTTGATATCGCCGAAGGCACCTATACCTTTATTGGAGCTGTAAGTGCCGTCGTCATTCTTAACGGGCAAGCCCGGATGAAACCGAATGGCCGACCACAATAGACCCGTTTGTGAGGAAGTCGTGTTGGGGGCGTTATTATGGCTATTGGTAAACTGAAAATTTTGTCCAATTTTAATCCGCTTCCCAATTTTATGATCCGTATTGATGCGCAAGTTATACCGCTTATAGTTGGACTTGCCTATGATTCCCTTTTCATTATAAAGGCCTCCCGATATGGCAAAAGAAGAATATTTTCCTCCTCCACGAATGGAAGCGTCATAGTTCTGGGTAGTACCTTGTTGCAAGAGTTCGTCCTGCCAGTTGGTCTTTTGAGTTTGATATTGGGTATCTTCCCAAATAGAAGGGATAGGCAACCCATCGTTGGAATAGGCCTCGCGCTTAATAGATGCATAAGTTGGCGCATCCAACACGTCTAAGATCTTCATGCGATTAGTCACCCCCACGTATCCATTTACCGTAAGCTTTACGGGGCTATCGAAGCCTCCTCTTTTGGTAGTAATCAGGATTACGCCATTGGCTGCTCTGGTACCATATATTGCCGAGGCAGAAGCATCTTTTAAAATCTCCATCGACGCTATATCATTGGGATTTATATCATTCATCGATCCACTAGGCACCCCGTCAATCACCACCAAGGGATCGGCATTATTGACGGTTCCAAAACCGCGGATCTGAATAGACCCCGCATCTCCTGGTGCTCCACCATTCCGTACTACGTTGACACCCGCGGCTCTACCTTGTAAAGCTTGTTGTGCTCCTCCAGTAGGTAAATTTTCAAAATCAGAACCCTTTACAGACGAAACTGCTCCAGTTACATCTTCTTTTTCCTGAGTTCCGTAACCCACCACTACCACTTCTTTAAGAGCGCTAATATCGGGCTTCATGCTAATACTAATAGTGCTGAGGCCAGAAAGTGGCACATCTTGACTTTGATAGCCAATAAAAGAAAATCGTAAAGTTGTCGCCGATTCAGGAACACTGATGCTAAACTTACCCGACGCATCCGTGCTCGTACCACGTTGTGTACCCACTACTAAAATGTTCACCCCAGGTAATGGATTGTTACTTTCATCAAGCACTTGCCCGGTAATGGTTTCCTCCGCGAGTTCTTCTTTTAAAATAGCTTCTGGGTAACCCAGCGCAGTCGCATTTACTGGGTCATTGGCCCAAGAGAATGGACTAATCATTAGATAGAAGAAAAGCAACTTAATCGTTTTAGCAAAACATCGATTCGTCACCTTTCGAGTTGGTCCCTTTATTGTCATGTTAAATTGTGGTTATTGTTCCAAAGTACTACTGCATATGCTCCAAAAAGGACTAGCCAATTTTGTATTATTTATTTTCTGCCCCCAATTAACTAAAATTTTAACTTGACCTAAAAAACAAGAAGTTATATAAATCGAGAAAGAGGAAAGCTATCGTTATACTTGAAAAATCGAAAAAAATTGATATTATTAAATCATTAAAAACTTGCGCACTCCCCTATTGGTCGGAGGCTGCAGGTAGGCTTCTGTGGGGCCATAGCCACTTTGAAAATAAAAAATTATAAGAATACTGTAACTTTAAATATTTAAAATACCATCGTCTATAAACGTACCATTATAATGCTCAAATTTTTTCTAAAAAATAGGCTTTTCTGGTTACCCATCTTAGTATGGCTTACCCTATTTCGGGTACATGGTCAAGGCCAACAGACTTCATTAAAAAGCGCGTTTGAGCCCGATTTTCTGATAGGAACGGCCTTGGGGACCGAGCATATTTTTGAAAGAAATGAGAAAGCGAATACGGTTATCAAGAGGGAGTTCAATGCCATTAGCCCAGAAAATGTCCTGAAATCGGGACCTATTCATCCGGAAATGGGGCGGTATAATTTTGAAGCAGCTGATCGATACGTAGCTTATGGTCAGAAAAACCAGCTGTATACCGTAGGGCACACCCTAGTATGGCACTCTCAATTGCCACGGTTTGTTCAGCGGATGAACCATGCCGATTCCTTACGAAAGTTTATGAAGGAGCATATCCAAACGGTAGCCGGGCGCTATGCTGGTAAAATAGACAGCTGGGACGTGCTCAATGAGGCACTCCATGAAGATGGTACGCTACGTAACAGTATTTTTCTGAAGCTGCTAGGCGAGGACTATATTCAACAGGCCTTTCAGTGGGCCGCCGAAGCCGATCCTCATGCAGCACTCTATTATAATGATTATGGCATAGAACGACCTGAAAAACGCCAAGGAGCAATAGCACTCATAAAAAAACTGAAAGACAATGGGGTGAAAATTGATGGTGTGGGCATACAGGGACACTGGGGACTCCACCAACAAAACCTGAAGGACATTGAAGAGTCTATCCTGGAATTTTCGAAATTGGGCGTGAAGGTAGCCTTTACAGAACTGGACATTTCGGTGCTCCCCTCACCTCAAAAACTAAATGGAGCCGATGTGAATCAAAATTTCAGTGAAGATCCCCATTTGAACCCCTATCAGAAATCCTTACCCGATTCGGTGCAGCAAGCTTTATCCCTACGTTATGAAGGACTTTTCCGCTTATTCCTGAAGCATAAGGATAAGATCAGCCGGGTTACCTTTTGGGGTGTCAACGACGGCCAATCCTGGCTCAATGAATGGCCTATCAAAAACCGTACGAATTACCCCCTCCTCTTCGACCGGGATTACAATCCCAAGCCCGCTTACTACTCGGTTTTGAAGATCAAAGAATAAGATATTAAAGTATTTAGGACCAAGAAGTAAAAAGAAACGGATCAACAAAGAGCTTGTTATCCGTTTCTTTTAATTCATCTATAAGGGCAGGTTCATTCGGCAGTGTATCGCAGTAAAACCAGGTTATCCAAAATGAGATTGGACGACCATATAAACTGAGCGCCTGCAAACTGATCTGCAAAACGAGTAAAAGCAACTTTTGGAGACACGGTAGCTTCGGAAAATACGTGAGCGGCCGGCCAGGTTGTATCGTCGAAGCTAGTGCCATACCAGGTGGAGGGGACCTCCCAATGCAAGGCATAGGCCTCGGCTGCGGTGGGCGGGCTATCAACACAGTCAGAGGAAAGTCGTTCATTCCCCGATTCTACCACACAGCCCGCATCCGCTAAGGGCGCTATATAAAAGGTTTGGGCCTTCCAATTGGGCCCCGTCACGGTGCCGTCACTAAAACTGGCAATAAAGCCCCCATCGCCCGGATAAATTGCATTGCCCAAGTTTGCCTCCGTACCAATCCCCAAGTTTTCTTCCCAATCCACCACTTTAAGTGCGTACTGAATGGGACGTTTCGCCTTAAACTTTACAAAACTGGAATTGAATGGGGTAAAAGGTACGGCATCGACCCCTACTAATGTACCGTTTACATACAGTTCATAATAATTGTCCCCATATATATAGCCGGTTATGATCTCCCCATCTTCATCAATTACTTTTAAGGGGACCGAAGCCGTATCTACCTGGGCCAGTGACGACGGCGTATTTCCATTACATTCATTATACAAATCAGCAAGCACAGCTGCCGACCCGAAATTGGTTTCAGCGGGCACCGTCCAGGTTTTGCCATCGGCCGAATGGATGGTACCTACGGAGGTTGCCCTTCCTCCAGCACAGCTATAGAGGGTTTTAATGGTCGTGGTCCCTATCCCCTTTGTCACCGACCCGGTGCCAGTATAAGCCAGAAGCTCCATCTCATCGTCCGCTGTGTTATTTTTACAATAGAATAAGGATAAGGTAGAAATAAGGATGATTGAAACGAGTATGCGCTGCATAATAGTAATTTTTATTGTGTTGTAATACGAGTATCCCTGTTCATGTAGGAGAAAGGGAAGGATCAGGCCCACCCACTTTCTTCTTTAACAGGAAGTAGTATGGTGAAGGGGGTTTACTCAAAAACATACCATCCACCGCGTTACTTCTCTGTACGTCCAGGCAACTCTTCTTGTGGCATTATACCCTGCATTTTAACCAAAACTTCAATGATAAAGGGGGCTCCTATGGACTCACAGCCCTTGAGTCAGAAAGAATCTTTCACCACAGTTTTTTACTATTGAAGCATTTATTTCAATCAGTGAATTGCAAAAAAAAACAAAACGATGGGTAGACCAACCCTCTCCCTTTCTTAAGCTATTTCAGCAAACTAGTAAAGCAGCTCCTATCCCTATAAAATATGAATAAATACGCCATCAAATTTAAAACCACCCACCCGGGGACCTTGATTAGGATGATAATCCTATTTATTGGCTGCATGCATAATCTGTATGCGTACGAAGTGCGCTCACCCAATGGAAACACATCGGTTCACATAGAGAATAAGGAGGGAATATTCTACTATTCGGTGCATTGGAAAGACAGTCTGGTGATAAGCCCGTCTGAGCTATCCATCCTCCCCAACACCAGGACCAAGGTCACCGAGGTCCGGCGCAATTCTGTAAAAGCCACCTGGAAACCGGTATGGGGGCAATTCAGCCAAATTACCGACCATCACCAGGAACTGATCCTCGACCTACAACTTGGAGGCGCTACCGCACAACTGATTGCCAGGGTATACGACCATGGGGTAGGATTTAGATTTATACTAGAGAACTACGAACCAGGGACTAAAGGAAATTTTTATTGCGAATATAACCTGGCAGAAACCGATGCCTTGTATTGTCCCAATGGAGAGAAGCCCCCTTTAGGTCCTCTGTCGCTGGCCGATTTAGCAACTACCCAAATCCCCCCCAAGCTAAGGATGCCTATCCTAATTGAAACCAAACGCCCCTACCTTTCCATACTGGAGTCCGACTTGGCTTCGGCTCCTGGCTTCGAAGTAATACAGTTGACCTATAGCGCCAGTAAAAGCTCTTTGGTTGCCTCCAATAAAATTGAACTCATCGATAAAAAGACCATTACTCCTTGGAGGGTGATCTTGATCAACGAAAAAATGGGAGATCTGGTCACCAACACCGTTCCGCTGAACCTGGCCTCTCCGCTGCAGCTAAAAGACCCATCCTGGATCAAACCCGGTAAGACCCTCTGGGACTGGAGGGTACATGGCTTTAGCACCGAGGGAGGGTTCACCTATGGCATAGACACGGAAAGTTACTTCCGTTTTATTGACTTCGCTGCCAAAAAGGGGATTGAGTATTTTTTGATCGACGACTCTTGGTACAAAAAGGCCAGTAAAGGACATTTCGAGTATTCGGATCAGCTAGACCTTCCTAAGGTCATTGAATACGCAGCAAAAAAAGGAGTTGAACTATTGCTCTATTATGACCGCAGACATGGAGAGTATGGAGATGAGCAACTTTATTCCTATTACCAATCCTTGGGCATGAAAGGCATTAAATACGGTTTTATGGGCGAAAACGTCCCCTTTACCAGGGAAGCGATAAAGGCGAGCGCAGAAAATCAACTGATGATCGACTTTCATGATAGCCCCGTCCCCATGACCGGCGTAGAAAGAACTTACCCCAATGCCATTACCCGAGAGTATTGCCATGCCCAGCAAGATTCCCGAAAGGCCTTCACGCCCGAAACCTTCCTAAGAATGGCCATGATTAACGCCATTCAGGGCCCATTGGATATGAATAATGGCAATTTTGATTTGACGGGAATCAATAAAGGACTCAGGCAAAAGGGTCCAAAAGAACTCAACTCCTACATTTCGACGGTGGTAGCAGAGGCGGCTCGAACCCTTATCATTCATAGTGGATTGGTATGTATTCCCGATGCCCCCGAGGCGTATGAACAAAAAGCCGATCTTTTTGAGTTTATTCAAAACCAACCCGTAGGAAAATGGGACGAAAGCCGGGTCCTTCATGCTAAAATGGACACGTATATCACCACCGCCCGTCGACAAGGGGAGAGCTGGTTTGTCGGGTCCGTTCATAATCAACAAGGGGGGACGCTAGAGATTAATCTCGACTTTCTACAACCGAACCAGGAATATCAGGTAACGTATTATGAAGACAGCCCCAAGACGCATGGCAAAACCAACCCGGAAGCCTACCAAGTACGCACGGGCAAAGTAAAAAATGGTGCGGTCGTCAAGGCAAAAATGGCCCCTGGGGGTGGGCATTGTATGTGGATAAGACCTATTTGATCGAGGAACCCAAATATGGATCTACATTCTTCTCTAGCATGACAAGTACCTAGCAGGGCTTTTACGATTAGCCATCTATTTGGTGGGCTCCAGCATACCGGGAGCCCACCAAATGGGACCTATATTTTAAGCGCTATTATGGTAGACCCGGCCTAGGACATGAGCTGTACTTAAAGCAAAGCCCTCCAGATTACCTCCTACTCTTGCCCTCCTAACCACCTATTTTCGGAACCATAGGTACTGGGCTTAGCAGAAGCTTCTATCACGAGCTTTCCACCCGATACCAATTCCTGGTGCGTCAACCAAAGACGATTCAAGTCTTTACCGTTTAGTACCACCTTGCTGATGTACCGATTTTGATCTGAGAAGTTCTTAACGGTAATTTCCAATTGGCGTGCGGACTTACCCATGGTAATCTTTTCGAATAAAGGAACATTCAGATAATATACGGGTTGGCCCACCAGAGGCTGCTGGATTCCCAGGGCCGTCATCACAAACCATCCTGACATCGCCCCGGCGTCATCGTCCATGGTACGGATGTACGCTTTGGGTTCATTCTTATAAATCCGATCGATATGTGCCTCTACGCCCCTACTATTATTGTTAAAATAATACTGAACCACCGTATCTACTGCTAGCTTATGCACCAGATGCTGGTATTTCCAAGGCGTTTGGCTGGCATAATAAAGGGTGGGCGACTGCAGGTCGGGCTCGTTGGCCCGATTGAAATAGTACCCATCAAAAAATTCATCTAACTGTTCGGTAAAGGCTTTTTCTCCGCCGCTAAGCTCCACAAGGCCCGCTACATCGAAGGGTACCGCCCATCGATACTGACGGATGGTTCCTTGATACATCTTCCGAGCCGACATACGGTCTACATCCGACCTACTCAGGTCTTTAAACTCATTTAACCAAAGTGGCTTGTAAGTCTGTGAGCGAGCCATGAAATGATTAGAAAGCTCCCTTTCGCCAAACTTAGAAAGCAGCCCAGCCATCGTCCACATATCGTAGGAAGCTTCGAGGTATTTGTCGGGGCTTGAAAAATCGAACCGTGCGGTGTCGGCCATTAACGAATCCCGGATACTCGGAAAGTCTATGTCTAAGCCCTTTTGAGCCGCATCCAGCAGTACCACCGAGGCATGTTCGGTCCGCACGGAATTGGCAGGTTCATGCGGACCGGCGAAGTCATATTTCCCATAGCGATAGAGGTTGGCTACAGAATGTGTGATATCTTGATAAAGCGCTGGATACAAAACGGAGAGCAATGGTAGTTGGGTTTTATAATTATCCCAGATAGCCCATCCATGATAACGCTGTCCATCGGCTGTATGGATGTTACCATCGGTTCCACGAAAACGGCCATCCTCTTCCGAAATTCGATAGGGAGATTGTAGGGTACGGTATAGCAAGGAATAAAATAAGGATTTGCGTTCCTGAGGCCCCTCCACCTGAATGGCACCAAGGTATTCATTCCATGCCGAGATACTTTTAGCTAAAAGGTCTGAATAGGAAATACCCGACCATTTTTGAAGCTTCTTGACGGCCGAGGCCCGGTCCAAGGCCGAAAAGGCCAACCTTACCTGCCCAGTACGAGCCGCCGCCGGCAGGTTGGCGATTAGCTTATGCTCGCCTTGCTGCTTCCACTTGGCCGAGGCTCCCAGGTCCATAGCGTAATACACCGTATAGACTCCCGCCTGACAGGTGGTTTTGGCCTGGATCCATCCAGAGAGTACGCTTCCTTCGATGGTATGTTCTTCAGCGACAAAAGCATTGAGAAAAACATGGGACAAATCGATGCTAAAACCTTTTGGCCCTGACGGAAAATGATACTCCGAAAGACTGTAATCCTGATAAACCGTAGCTTTCATTCCTATTTTATTGGCAAATTCGATGCCATATTCACCAGGCTTTGCACTTTCCGACAGCTTCTGCAAGGATTCGCCAGTATCCTGCCCTCCCAAAAACGGCCTGAGCAAAAGCAACCCGCCACTTCCCTGGCAGCCTACGCCTTCAAACCGGTTATGCGTAAACCCATGGACCTCTTTGGCCAACTTTTCGTATCCAGTATGCGTACTCGGGGTAGTTTTGGGCAATATACTCAGCTGACCAAAAGGAGAAGAGGCTGCAGGAGATACCTGCCCATGGTCCCCTGAGGATCCCATAAACACATTGACCTGCTCCCTTTGCGCATACAAAGCTTGCTGCCATACCTGACCTAGCCACAAGATCGTGGTCAGAAAAAAAAAAGTTAATCGTCTACTGTAGTGAAATAACATTCTAAATAGATTGAAAAATTAAACATTGTTAAGGCTGTTCTGGTAAAAGTATCAAAATTCCCCATCTTCTTTCTGCTGTAAGAATTATGATAATCTTAAAATAACCTTCGACCCACGGTTTTCTACCTCTATACCACCGCTCCGATCTCTCCCAATGGCACTCATAAGCCTAGGTTCCCCAGTAGGACTTCTGAAGCGAACCTATACGAATATCCCTATGAATGACTAAAATGTCCTTAAAGATTGGTGGGCTAGGCTATTAACCCTTTCGAGGCCTTAATATTGTCCGTATCAGCACAGACATAACGGCGGTAAGAACAGAAAACACCCTTTCGAAGGTGGACTTTGCAAGGAGATTCCCGATGGTATTGAGTATAAAAAGAAGAAAGAAAATCCATAGTACCACGTTTACAAACGTGCTGCTCCAAGTCCATGACAGATAGCGGCCTTTAACAGCCAAGGTAATTGGTAAAAATAGGTTGGCCAAAATCGAGATAGATTCGAAGACATACATCTCCTGATCCGTGGTGAGCCGCCCTCCCCAAGCAATATCATAAGGAACGTAATGAGTGATGATGGCAAAATGAAAAACAAGCAGCAGGGTAAGTATTAGCATCAAGATCCTAATGGCCGTAGTCGTTGTCATGAGCTGATGGAAGTTATTTTTAAAGGCTCAAAAATGCGCATTTAAATAAAAACGTCAAAATACCCCCTAATATCAGGGCATGCTCTTGATGGCAAGCAACACATAATTAACCAGCACCTGAAGCTTTGGTTCCCTTTGCCAATTGAATTTTTTTGAGCAGATCCGAACGATTAAGCATGGAAATATACAATGGCTCCGTGCTACCCTCAAAAACGATTCCGTTGTCTTCTATTTGACTAATCTGGTTGAGATTGACAATTAGCGAACGGGACAATCGGAAGAAATTCCAATCCGTAAAGTATTGTGCCACATGCCTCATAACCAGATTCACCACAAGAGGTTCCTTGTTGTGACTTTCATAAATTTCGACCTTATGATGGCCCTTCACCGTTATAATATACGAAACGGACGATTTAAGGACCTTCCTGATGGAATTGTTCACGGTAAAAAACAAATACTCCGAAAATGCTTGGCCAGAAAAACGATCCTTGTTAAAATTTTGCCAGGTCAAATCTACCAAGTGGGGAAGATTCCTAGTTATAAACGGCTTGATCAAAAACGCAGCCGGTAAAAACAGCTCCTTAACCTTTCGATATACTTCAGCCTCTTCCATTCCCGTCAATATGATTATAGGTACTTCTTTGGAGGACAAAATTTCCCTCGCCACGTCGATCCCCGTTTTGCTCCCCCCCAAATCGATATCTAAAATGATCAGATCGATGGCGTTATTTTCAAAGGCTGTCAGGGCTTCACCATATCTGGAAGCGATGATAACGTACTCGTAACCCGCCTTTTGGAGCGAATCGGATAAGGCAACGGAATGGCTTACATTATCTTCAACGATTAAAATCCGGGGCATACTTATGAGATCGTTCATAATAGGAAGCTGATTGATAAGGCCCAAAAATTAAGTAATTAAACGGATACTACCGGATCGGATATCGACTTCTTATTAAACGGTATTTTCAAGGTAAACCTAAAACCCTTCTCTGTGCTGATGCGATAGGTGCCCCCTAGCTGGGTGGTTTCCATACTAATAAGTCTTGTGCCAAAGCCTACTTTGGAGGATTCGCCCCCGCCCGGCCCATTATCAGAATATTGTAAGACGAGCTCCGTTTGGATACCCTCTGTTACCGATTTAATTGCAATAGTAATGCGGTGATCGCCCTCCTCAACAAAGGCATATTTACAGGAATTGGTAGCCAGTTCATTGACAATCAACCCTAAAGACAAAGCCAATTGGCTATCGATCATCATATCCGCCATATCGGCATCTAACTGCACCTCATGTTTTCCGAAAACAATGAGTACATGGTCTATAAGCTCTATAAGAAAGTCGTTCACGTCCACTTTACCCATACTTTTACTTCCATAAAGCTTACGATGCAGTAACCCCACCGACTCTATTCGTAACAGACTATCCTGCAAGATGGACATAGAGTCCGAATCCGAACTTTTTTCAGCATTCAGGCTTAAAAAACTGGTTATAGACTGAAGTTCATTCATCAACCTGTGGCTCTGTTCTTTTAATAAATATTCATTTTGCTGCCCCAGTTTTTGATTCTTCTTATACAAGCGATAGAACACCACCCCCATGATCGTAATAAAAGAAGCAACCACTCCAAGAATCACCATCATTTGTTTTTGTAGGTCCAGCTCCCGAGCCTGGGCTTGAAGCTGAACCTTGTCTTGCTCAGCTTCATAGTAAAAACTTTGCTTGGTCAAGGCCAGATTACGGTCCTCTATATACTGATTGATCTGTATCTGATGCAAGTCGACCGCATGCAAATAAGCCTGCTTCCATTTACCGGTCTTAGAATAATAGAGCGTCGCTAGACTATTAAGCTCAATTCTAATATGATAATCATTGGCTGGGCTACTATTATACAGGTTTTGTAATTCGGCCAACCATACCCCTACCTGATCGTATTGCCCCATTTCTAAATACTGATAAGTCAGAGCACAAGTGGTAAATAGTAAACCCGAAAGATTATTCAGTCGCTTATTGGCCTTATAGGCCCTATGACAAGCCTTTAGAAAATCGACCCGGTTACTATCTAGCTGATATTGGAATCTGGCAAGGTTAAACTCGCCAGTGATGACCAAAACCGAATCATGAAGGCTATGGCCAATCTTAATATTTTCCTTGGTGTAGTAGATGGCACTATCGAGTCGTTGCTTGTGAGTGGTATTGGCAAATAGCTTCGCTTTTCCATCCTCTGACAAATATTGCGCGAGAAGTCCCTGAACCAAAGCTAGATAAAAAGGACTCTTCGCTTTCTTTGCCATCTCTATTCCCTTTCGAATATAATACAGGCTGCGCTCGTCATTCCCCTTTCTTGCCTCAACTTCGGCAATACGATTGTACAGCCTACCCACCTTTGCCCAATCTTGGAGTTCTTCTTGGATTTTGAGGGATTTCAAATACCAACTCATCGCACTGACCAGGTCCCCCATACCAATATATACTTTACCGTACATATAATAGGCCTCAGCCAAAGTGGACCTGTCACCCGTTATTTTTGCGGCTTTGTGCAGACTGTCAGCATAAAAAAGCTTATCGGGATGGGGGGCTAAGAATACTTGCTTTTGCGCTAAGGCTTGGGAATAACACAGGCTCCCCACCATCATGACCAGCGCATATACCATCCGAGGCCATAAAGGCCTGTCATGACAAACGTATTCTTGATTCAATTTCCACTGGATCATATCTAAAGAAGGGTATAAATACTTTGAGGTCAAGCCTTAGAGTCGGTTACAAATTAATAATTTTTTGTAGGAAGGTCCCAATTCCCATGCTAGAAATATGCCGTTTGATGTAAAATTTTAGGGGATTGGTGTATCTGAAACCCGCAAAACCTTAAGGTTTTACTAAAATTACGATTATAAATCACTAGAAAATTTTTAGTCCAAAATCGATAAAACTCCTTTTTCAATACTAATAAACGGATAAGAAGTATCCTAAATACGGGCCCATTTGGGGTACATTCTTCAATCTATATCAGAAAAAAAACCAAGAAATATAATCACAAAACACCTTCCCCTATGAAACGATCCTTACTGCACTACATCTTTTTTTTCTTTTTTATGCTACCCGTGGCGTTGGCTCAGGGCCAAAATGAGTTCGAAAAACCAACTGTGGCGGTTATGCCTTTCAACGCCGACGCCCATGTAAATGCTACCGACGCCGGTGCCCTTTCTCAGCGTGTAGAAACGGTTTTTGCCAACTCAAAAAGATTCACCATGATTGAGCGTGCGAACTTCAAACAAGTTTTTGAGGAGATAGAAGCCCAAAAAGGCGAAATGTACTTGCACAGCGATCAACTCGCCGAACAAGGCAAGCTCATGGGCGCAAGCCTCATCGTTACCGGAAACATCCGATCGGCTGGAAGTGAAGGCACTACCTTCAACATTAAGTTGATCGACGTTAGTACTGGAGTTCAAATCGCCACCGAGAGTATATCGGACAAGGATAATGCCGAGTTGATCGATATTGGACTAAAAACGGCATCTCTTTTCACCAAGAGCGATGAAGTGAAGGATGCCAGTAGCTCGGGTGCGGCCGGGATAGCCGGAAGTGCACTTCTGAATATCGACAAAAGAATCCGCCAGTTCATAAACAAATGGTATCCACTCAGGTATGAAATTCTAGAGATCTCCGAATCTAAAGGAAAAACGGCAAAAAAGATAGTCGTAGCCGGTGGAACGGCCGAAGGACTCGACGCCAATATAAAAACGATGTACCTCATTGACGAATCGGCGCTGGGTGAAGGAGAAAAACGACGGGTTCGCAGGGTGAAACTGGGCGTATTGACAGTCGAGGAAATCCAAGGTGAAGTCACCATCTGTAAGGTAAAAAGCGGTGGCAGTGGATTGGCTGAACTGCTGCAGGGAGACCATAATATTTACGTATCTACCAACGACCAATAGCCCCTTTCAATGATGAAACACCTAATCGTAATACTCCTAATGACAGGATTGTTCGCCGCCTGCAAACGCACGACGACCAACGGCCCGCAATTGCAGTTTGAAGGTGAGGATACTAAGTCGGGGATTGTGACGGTCAATGTGGCGGCATCGGGCGAAGAAGACAAAACCTGGACCGCCGGAGTTAATATCTTGGAGCATATAGCCTCTCGCCGTGCCTTCGAACAACTCTTATTCCTAGGAGTCCCCAATAGTGTGAACTACCGGGTTCCGCTGACCCCCAGCATGGAGAGGTCGACAGACAAAAATGAATTTTTAAAAAACTTCTTCACCTCCAGAGAGTACCGAAGGTTTATCACCGATATCCATCAGACCAGCAGCCAGCGGGTGGCTAATAATTACAGACAAAACATCCGATTCAGCGTGTCCATCAATGCAGTGGCTTTTCGGAAGTACCTCGAACAGAATGGCGAGATAAGGGCCTTTGGCTACTAATTAACGATCATTATGAAAAAATACTACCTATTACTTTTATTACTACCCCTACTGGCCTTTAAGGCCTTCTCACAGAACGACACTTCCAAAAAGCTCGTTACCAAGCCCACCATCATGGTATTTCCTGGAGCCAAGGAAGGTGAGGATATTAGGGCCCTCCTAGAAGGCGACTTTAACCGGATGGTGATGGTATCGAAGGCCAGAGAGGCCTTCGACAACCGGGGCTACTCTACCATCGATTTCATTGCCAAGGCGCGAAACTTAATGACCAACCAAGCCTTGAATGACGGCATGACCGACCTAAAAACCCTGCTGATTCAATCGTCGGGTGCCGATATAGCGGTAGAGGTCCTGTACAATATCTACAAGTCGGGATCAGGAACGAGTGTCAAAATTATTCTTACCGCTTATGAGTCTTCCACGGCCAGTTCCCTTTCCAACAAAACGGGAGATAGTCCATTCTTTAAAACGGACGATATTGCCACCTTGGCCCAAAAAGCAACAGAGAGCGTCATTGAGGACTTTCTTAATACCATGCAAGAGAAGTTTAATGATATAGTCATCAATGGTAAATACATAACCGTTGAGATCGGCCTGACCGAGAATGCCGAGGTGAGTATGAACACCGAAGTCGGCAACCAGGGTTTGTTTCTCTCGGATGTGATAGAAGAATGGATGGCCACAAATGCGAACTCTTACCATATACAAGGAATAACGGACTATCGATTGATATTCGATGTCGTACGAATACCCCGAGAGGAAACCTCCAGCAGGTATTCCACCAAAATTGTCAAATTCTTCAATCAGCTGGGGGCCGAAAGTAATTCGCTCAGCAAATACAAGGTAGAACGAATTATCAAGGGTAACTCGATCATATTTAACCTCAAATAATCCCCCTATGAACCCACTTTTACGTCTATTGGGTGTCGTTTGGCTCATTGTCAGTCAATATGATGCCTTTTCTCAATCCGATTACGGTGATTTTGGACAACTGAATATTGGAGTGGTGATGCCTAAGGAGCTAGACGGATTTACGGCTACTCATATCCAAAAGTTGGAATCCAAAATTCAGACCCTCGTCAACCGCGTGAGTGTATCTGCCTCAGGAGTACAGTCGGGCATTGTACTGCTGCCAAAAATATACATCTTCAATGAGCAGCGCATTAATCCAGGATTGCAAACCCTAAACGTTATAGATGCGGAGCTATATCTGGTAGTAAAACAAGTAGATGATCAAATCGTATTTGCTACTTTCTCAAAACCTATCAAAGGGAGTGGCCGCACGCATGAGCAAGCCCTCAATAACCTTATTGCCACCCTTCCTACTAAGAATACGGAATACGAAACGTTTATTTCCGATGCCAGAGGCAAGATCTTAAAGTATTACGACGACCGGTGCGACATGTTGATTTCGAAGGCCGAACAGCTTTCTCATTCCAATCAACATGGTGAAGCGTTGTCATTACTGTTCAATATCCCCGAAGAAACGGCCTGCTTTGGCAAGGTTAAAGAGAAGTCCTTGGAGATATACCGCAATTATCAAAACTATATCTGCGCAAAACTGGTATCCGAAGGAAGGGCCAAGCTGGAAGCGAATCAATATGAAGCGGGGTTTGCCGCACTCAGTAAGGTAGACCCAACTTCCAAATGTGCCAAGGAGGTAAATCAGCTGTATACCCAACATGGAAAGGAAGTAGATGCCAATGTGGAGCGCTACTGGAACTTTTGGGACAAGATGTACACCAACGCCATCGAAGCACAAAAGTATAGATGGAAAGCCATGTCGGAAATGGCGGTCCTGTATATGACCTCCAATCAACGCTCTTTTGAGTACCATTCCATTATCCGCTAGCCAGACAGACCTACGCGCTTCTCACCTCAAACAATACCCAGCTTATGAAAGCATTAATTAGACTATTTTGCTTACTGCTACTCGGCCATGCACCCGCATATTCCCAATCGGCCGATCAAAACGCAAAAAGGGCCGATATAGGACTCAGCTATGTGAACCAGACGGTCTTCCTGAAAGGGGGAGTCGACTATGCCGTGATGGACCAGGTATTTTGTGGCATCGACCTGATGTTACACCCCAAGGACAAGGTCTATACGCTGAACCCGGCCATCAGGATATCCTATTACTTCAATAATTTACTCAATCTTAAAAAGGACAATATAGACCTATTTGGAGGAATAGGACTCTCTAAGAATTTCATTTTTAATGAGGGGCAAAATACTTCCACCAAAATTTACCTGCCCGTTCATTTTGGCCTTAGATACTTTTTTAATGAACGGATGGGAATAAAAACAGGCATTGTATTGCCTAACAGAGTGACCAAATACAATATTCTAGAGCTAGGATTGGGTATCAAAATATGACCCTGACAACTCGAAACAACCCACCACTCCCTATGCTTCACCCCTCCTATGGTGGATCTTGACAACACTAATAACCTTTTCAACTTTAAAACATATTCATGATGAAAAACTTACGTATTTCTGGAATTGCCCTAGTACTGGTTGTACTCTCCTTAAGCTGCAAAGAAAAAAAGACGGAATTGCCGGGAGTACCCGATTTCGTCCCTAAGGAAATCATCGACGACTTTCGAAGCAAGGGTCTCATTATTAATGAAGGAGTAACACCTCCTATGCTGGAGGGCTATTATCTGGCATCTCCCCTCACCCTGTTGGTTCCCTTCGGGCCCGACGACCCCTATCAGGCGGGTAAGTTGTTTTCTGACTATCGATACAGCTTTTACGATCAGACGGACGACAACCAGATCAAATATGATTTTAAATCGGCCAATGGATCAGCTACTGGAACCGGGACCGGCTCGTTTATTTCTGGCGAAGGCAATAAGTTCACGCTATACTCCGAGCAAATCGGTGAAACGTATGGGATTGAAAATAAACAGATAACGATTATTTCGGGGGAATTAGACTCCGATGGTATCAAAAATTGGCAAGAAGCCTTTGTCTTTACCTATAAGGGCGACGATCCTAACGGTCAACTCATACAGGTTGGCCAAGGCCGAATTATTTACGATAGTGACCATATTTCAGAACGTGTATCTAGTTTACGTCTAGACCTTAGTGCTGGCGATCCGTCCGAAAGTGATGCTCTAATCGGGTCGCAAAAATAAGCGAGCGCCCCCCTATCTTTTATTGGGTGCTATCCTCTACCTGGTATAGACAACTCGCCTACCCCAAAGGGTAGCCCCAGATATCGCCTTGCCCAGGCTTTTGTGAAAAAGCTATAATACTAATACCACCTCTAATTTTTAAAAACTATATCCATTATGAAACGACTCAAATTGTTTACCCTACCCATTTTGTTTGCCGCGTTTTCTGGGACAAGTCAGGCTCAGCAGCTCAATAATAACGTCAAGGTAGACATGACCTCCGCCATCCTGAAAAATGTTTCCGTTAAGTACGAAAGAGTACTCAACAAAACGATCTCCATCAATGTTGGACTTAAATACCGGCCTACCTCCGATATACCCTTCAGCAACACCTTAGTCAACATGGAAGTGATGGATGCTAGCGAAGAACCAGTAAAATTCAACAGCTTCGCCTTTACGCCTGAGGTCCGGTTTTATCTCAACAAAAACGGTTATGGAGAAGGCTTCTATTTGTCCCCTTTTTATCGATTTGCAACTTTCAATACCAATAATCTCCAAATCGACTACGATGGCACGTATCAGACCGTCAGGACTTCAGGAAAAGTAACCGGCCATACCGGGGGAGTAGCCCTAGGAGTGCAATGGCACTTTGGAGAGCACGTGGTATTAGACTGGACCATTATCGGCTTTCATTTAGGAAAGGCCAAGGGTACCTTGGATGGCCATCCTAACACACCATTCACAGCTTCGGAAATCTATAGCTTAGAAGGAGAGGTGACCGAAATTGAAGACTCCTCTATTTTCACCTACGACCGCACGGTAACATCCGACAGAATCCGAGACCAAATTACCGGCCCCTGGGGAGGAATCAGAGCGGGTATTGCCATAGGGTACAAATTTTAAAATATTCCCTTTGAAGTAAGGGATAAAACAGCATAAGGAGGTGGTCTATTTTCGACCGCCTCCTTATTTTTTTGGTATCATCGAATAACTTCACGAATGAAGGGTGGATCCGCCAAAAACTAAATACAAACGACGAAGTGCTATTATCCCATCAATAATTGATATTTGTCATTTTGTTGAAAATATTTAATATAATTGTGGACACAAGCTATTTACTGCAGTTTGGAGGACATTCAATTTTATATCAGAAAGAAGGTTACCCTTAAAATGAAAATTCAATGGTAGGGGCCTAAGGTCCAAAACCTAAGTAGACCTTTGGGCAGTAATACCGGTACGATTGATTGATAAGGAAAAGTGTTGCATTTTACTTCTGATCCATTTAAAAGAAGTAAATTTGAGTTTATGAAAAGGATTAAAATGACATATAAATTTATAGACTTATTTGCGGGAGCGGGAGGGCTTTCAGAAGGATTTATTCAAGCTGGTTTTGAACCTATTGCTCATGTAGAAATTGAAAATTCTGCTTGTAATACACTGAGAACAAGAGCAGCTTATCACTACTTAAAAGCCACCCAAAAATACGAAACTTATGTTTCTTACTTGAAAGGAGAACTAACACGAGACCACCTGCATAGCCAAGTACCGATGGAAATAATGAACTCAGTCATTAATCGTCCAATTGGAATAGATAATAATTATATCATCCAAGAACAAATAGATAAATGCTTAGGATCCGACAAGGTTGATTTGATCATTGGAGGTCCCCCATGTCAAGCATATTCCATTGCTGGTAGGTCTAGATCTAAAACCAAAATGGAGGGTGATCCTAGAAATTATTTATTCGTTCAATACGCTGAATATTTAGAGAGGTATCAACCCAAAATGTTTGTTTTCGAAAATGTTCTTGGTCTGAAATCTGCAAAGAAAGGACATTATCTTAAAGAAATGGAAGAACTCTTTAACAAAATAGGTTACCAAATTAAACTGTTCACACTTGAAGCCAAAAACTTTGGGGTATTACAAAACAGAAAACGAATTGTTATTCTGGGTTGGAAAGCCCAACTAAAAATAAACATTCCAAATTTAGAAGGAATTATAAATAATAGCAATTACCTAGTTAACGACTTATTAAATGATTTACCCGCAATTCAAGCAGGTGAAGGTACCGACAGATTTTTGGATTATAAAACCGAAACTACCGAGTACTTAAAATTCAATTCCATACGCAGCGAAAATGACATATTAACACAGCACATTGCAAGGCCGCATCGTGAGCAAGATAAAGAGATCTATAAAATTGCCGTTAAAAAATGGGAGAAGGAGCATGAACGCTTAAACTACAATGACTTACCGGAACGATTGAAGACTCATCAAAATCGCACTTCATTTAATGATAGATTTAAAGTTGTAGCTGCGGATTTACCATACTCGCAAACCGTGGTCGCTCATATTTCCAAGGATGGTCATTACTATATTCACCCGGATATCCATCAAAACAGGTCAATTAGCGTCAGAGAGGCTGCCCGACTCCAATCATTTCCCGATGATTATTATTTTGAAGGAAATCTTGAAGGTGGGAATAGGACGGCCGCCTTTAAACAAATTGGAAATGCGGTCCCCCCTTTGATGGCAAAAGAAATTGCGAAACAAATCAAAAGTCTGCTACATGAAAAATGATTTGACACATAAAATCAGACCATCTGCAAGATTAATTTATACAATTGGGAGTGATTTGATTGGAGATCCTTTTGCTGCAATTGTGGAACTTGTGAAGAACTCGTACGATGCAGATGCCAATAAGGTCGAAATCGCCTTTAAGTATACGGAGGTAGACAACGAAAATGCCTTGAAAATTACCATTAGAGATGATGGGCATGGTATGGATTTCGATACAGTTATAAATAAATGGTTGGTGCCAGCAACTGATGATAAATTAAAAAGAAAAGTAAGTAAAAAAGGCACAAGAGCTTTGCAGGGGAGAAAGGGTATTGGTCGATTTGCTGCTTCAATTCTAGGACAAGAAATGACACTTTCCACCGTCTGCGAAAAAGGTGAAAAATCTGTAGCAGTTATTGATTGGCGGATTTTCAAGACCGATGAATACCTTGATAAAATTGAACTATTAGTTGAAAAAAATGACACTGATGAACCTCCAGGAACAGAAATAGTAATTATTGCTAGAGACGAAGCGGTACAAGAAATCGTCAGCGGAACAGAAGGTAGTGTAGAATCTATTAAAAAGATAGATTCTAAGTTATCCTATTGGAATAAAGATACGATTAGCCAGCTTGTTAATGAGTTAAGAAAATTAATTTCACCATTCGATGAATCTATTGAGGAAAGGTTTATAATAAATCTTTCATTTGAAAATTCACCATTTAGCGATATTGACAATAATATAAAAATTGAAACATTTCCTATTATCAAATTTTACGACTATCGTATTTCTGGTTTAGTTTCAGATAAAGGTGAAGCAAATCTTTTATTCGAAAACAACCTAAACCCTAATGCGGTACAAGCAGAAAGAATTATTAAGAACTTTCATCTTTCAAAATCAAGTGAGTTTTGCGGCGAAATTAAAATGGATTTTAGAGTTTTTGACCGTGAACCCGAAGCAATTGATAATTTAATAAATAAAGGTCTCATCCACCCAGTTTCTAAGATTCTTATGGGTAAGAGAGAAGCAAGGAATCTTTTAAATGAAGTTTACGGCGTAAACATATACAAAAGTTCTTTTAGAATAAGACCTTATGGAAATAAAGGTGTTGATTGGTTAGGGCTGGATAAAAGTAGAGTTCAAAGTTTTGCCGATAGGATAAGTAATAATCAAATTGTTGGTTTTGTTACAATACAGCCAGAGGAACTTTCAGGCCTAGAAGAAAAAAGTGCACGAGATGGACTAAAAGAAAACGAATATTATTTCGGGTTAAAAGAACTAGCACTCAAAGTATTATCAGAATTAGAAGAAAGAAGGTTTGCCTATAGAGTTAAGAGTAAGAAAAGTCGAGGCGAATCCTCTAAACTTCAAGATTCAATAAATTCATTATTTAGCCTTACTGAAGTTAAATCCGCAATTGGTAAAAAATTATCTGAGTTTAATATAGACAAAAAAGCAATTGAGGAAATTGACAATATCTTAACCAAAGAGGAGATTAAGAAGGTAGAATTAAAAGAGGATATAGAAAAAACAATTGCAATTTATCAAGGGCAAGCAACCTTAGGAAAAATTGTCAACTTTATTCTTCATGAAGGCCGAAAGCCGTTACAATTTTTTAATTCAGAAACTAAATTAATGGAACGGTACTTAAACTTCTATCGTGAAACTAAGGATGAAGCACATTTTAATGAATTAACTAGAAGTATCAATGAATTTAAGATCAATAGTAAATTCATTTCTACTCTATTCAAGAGAATATCTCCATTGGCCAAGCTAAAAAGAGACAAGAAAACTGATTTCTCAGTTCTTAAAGTTGTCAATGAGAGCATAGAAGTTTTTAAGTCCAGTATGACCGAAAAATATATTCAAGTCAATATAGTTGGAAACGAAAAAGTTCAAATATTTGGATGGTCAGAAGACTTATATATAGCCTTAACAAATCTCATTGAGAATAGTATTTATTGGTTAGATTTATCTCATTCCAATGAAAAAGTAATAACAATCGAGTTAATTGAAAATATAGATACAGTTATTATCGACTATAGAGATACAGGACCTGGTCTCACTGATTTAGAAATCGAATCTGGGGCGATTTTTGAACCAGGATATTCTAAAAAAATTGATGGTACTGGGCTTGGTTTAGCTATTGCCGGCGAAGCCGCCGATAGATTAAATGGAGAACTATCGGCTAGAAAAAGCATGAATGGGGTAAACTTCCAAATAGAAATCTGCAAATAATTATGGAAGAATTAAAAATATTGATTGTTGAAGATGATGTTAAGATTTACAATGATGTCTACCGGAAAAACATCGATGTATTTAATATGGATAATCATGAGTTCAAGATTATTGAATCGTGGATAAAGGGAAAAGATGAAGCAATAGCCGCTTTAAAAAATCCCGAAAATATTTTCGATGGAGCCATTGTCGATTTAGACTTAATGGGCCTTGGAGGTTCAGATACTTCCGGAAACGAGATTGTCAAGGAAATTAAGAAAAATCAACGTTTTCCCATTTTTGTCATAACTGGAACACCTCATCATATTTCAGAAGAACTTAATGAGCCCAATGCCATATTCAATGTTTACAATAGAGATGAAGTAGATTTCTTAGACACCCTAGACAAATTTAAGTCTATAAAAGCAACTGGTATTCTTAACCTCTTGAATCGAAATGGAAAAATTGAGGAATTAATCCAAAATATCTTCTGGAAACACATTTCAACCTCTTTAGATAATTGGACTCAAGACCGCAAGAGAAATTCGACGGAGAAAGAGGCCTCACTCCTTCGATACACAATTCTGCATATGTTAGAGTATTTAGACGAAAGTAGTGCACACCCCAGTGAATTCTATATTACTAGACCAGTCAAGAATAATCTTTCAACCGGAGATTTAGTTTTAATGGATGGTGTTCGATACATAGTATTAACACCTGCATGTGATTTTGAAAAAAGGCCAAATGGAAAAAGAAATGTGAGAAACGCTTTTTTATTAAAAATCAGTGAGTTGAATGAACATTTTCATGATTATGAAGAATCAATCAAAGGGAGAGAGTTCAGCAACTCCCTAAAGAATAAACTCAAAGATATAATTGGCAATAAAAAAACCTATTTCCATTTTATTCCTAAACATAATTCAATCAAAGCCGGAATTATTGATTTTCAGGATAAGCTGTCAGTAGCTATTGAGGAAATGGAAGAAAGAATAGAAAAGGAAGAAATTGACCGATTTGCGACCATTTCTATGCCGTTTTTAAAAGATTTAATTGAACGATATTCCAGCTACTATGCCAGACAGGGGTCACCTGATTTTGATGCAGACGAAGTGATTAATTCCCTCTTAAATGATTGACTACACCAACATACTATCAACATCTGCTGAGCCAGAAGCAAGCTCAATGATTGAAACCTTTCGTGCTATTGGGTATTCAATTGAAACAGCTATTGCTGACATTATTGATAACTCAATTACTGCAGGAGCTAGGAATATTTGGCTTGATTATGATTGGATGGGCTCTAAAACTACACTATCAATTTTGGATGATGGAATAGGCATGAACAATAAGCAGCTCATTCAAGCTATGCGACCAGGCAGTAAGAGTCCTCTGAACGAAAGAAAACAAGACGATTTAGGTCGTTTCGGATTGGGGTTAAAAACAGCCTCATTTTCGCAAACCAGAAAATTTACCGTTTTTTCAAAATCAAAAGGTGGTGAGCTTGTTTTTTGGACTTGGGATCTAGACTACGTTAAACAAGAAGAAGCTTGGAAATTAATACAATATATTCCAGAGCATGAAGTCTGGAGTCAAAAAACAAAAACAGTCGATTCGGGCACTTGCGTTATTTGGTGGGATTTAGACAGATTAACAAAAGGTACTACTGCAGACGATGAAAAAGCCAAAAGTAAGTTTTTAGGAATTATGGACTCTGTAAAGTCTCATATCTCCATGGTTTTTCATAGATATATGGACGAAGGAATTAAAATATTGTTTCGTGGCCGTGAAATAAAGTCGTGGGATCCATTTATGATAGGTATTGATGGATTACAAACTAAACCGGAAACAAGATTAGCAGGTGGTTCGATCCGAATTAAGGGATTTATTTTACCACATCGTTCAAAACTTTCAGTGGAAGAGTACGATTATGGAAAAGGGCCAAAAGACAACTGGACAGCGCATCAAGGTTTCTACGTTTATCGAAACCGTAGACTTTTGGTAGGAGGAGATTGGCTAGGCCTATTTAAGCGTGAAGTACATTATGATCTTTGCCGAATACAAATAGATTTACCAAACAATCTTGATAACGATTGGCAAATCGACATCAAAAAATCCATTGCAAGACCCCCTTCTATTTACCGAGATTCCATTTTGTCACTTGCTAAAGAAGTTAGGAATCAAGCAGTAGAAGTTTATCGCCACAAAGGAAAAGTTCTAAAACGAAAGTTGGCTTCAGACGAATATTTTCTTTTTTGGGAAGAGAGGGCAAGACATGGCAAGCGTTTTTATAAAATCAATCGTAATCACCCTCTCATAACTGAATTATACTCGATCTCGGGCAATTTGAAATATGAAATAGAGAAGGTAATTCAATTCATAGAGGAAACGGTTCCAGTTCCACTAATCACACTCCAAGAAAGCGAAAATGAAAAACCGCATGGTCAACCCTTTGAAGGTGTAGACCCAATTGCCATAAAAGAAACGATGCAAAGGCTTTTCAGTGGTTTTGTTTCTAGTGGTCTGTCAATTGAAAAAGCAAAAGCTAGAATTCTCAACACAGAACCTTTTAATTTTTATCCAGAGTACATTGAATTTATGGCCCATGAGTAACATAGACCCAATTAAAATCATTCGTCAATTACTATTCGGGAAAACTTCCGTTACTGTTCAAGAAGTTGAAACGGCTGTTGATACCTTTATGAAAATGAACCTTCCAATCTCTGAATCGAGGCAGATGCTTATCAGAAAAGTTGAAGAACTATTTACTATTCGACAAGACGAATTCAGGTCTATCGAAAAAGCAGACGAAAATTTACCTTGGCTAAATGAAAAACGTTCGAAAATCGATTTTGAAAATGGTTTTTGGGGAAGTTATAGACAGTATCTAGAGGAGGAGAAAAACTTTGCTCCTGATGTTGTCAATAAGCTGGATAGATTGACTGATAGTATTCTTGACAATTTTTTCGACCCAACTGAAAAAATTAAAGTCAATAAAAAAGGTCTCGTTGTTGGTCAAGTTCAGTCAGGTAAAACTGCCAATTATACCGGTTTAATCTGCAAAGCTGCTGATGCAGGCTTTGGTTTAATTATCGTTATGGCTGGTATTCACAATAATCTAAGAAGCCAGACTCAAATTAGAATCGATGAAAGTTTTCTTGGTTTTGACACCCAACATACGCGAGCATTAAACCAAAAAAGTATAAAGATAGGTGTTGGCCGACCTGGTTTTGGAAAATTAAATGTTGCTCACTCATTGACTTCAAGTCAAGAAAAAGGTGATTTTACACAAGGGGCAGCAAATGCTTTAGGCCTAAATTTCGATACGCCAGATCCCATAATAGCTGTAATCAAAAAAAATCCTAACGTGCTCAAAAGAATTCATCAATGGCTTTCAGCCCAAGCAGATGAAGACACGGAACTAGGCCGAGTTATTCGTAATAAAGCATTATTGTTAATTGATGATGAAGCAGATAATGCTTCTATTAATATTTCCAACGACCCTGCCAAACAAAGCTCCATCAATGGGTGGATTACTCAAATACTTAATCTTTTTGGGAAGAACGCCTATGTTGGATATACAGCAACGCCTTTTGCTAATATTTTTATTCCTTTAGATGACCAAAACCTATTTCCCAGGAACTTCATTAAAAATATCCCAGCTCCGTCCAATTACATTGGCCCAGAGAAAGTTTTTGGTTTTAGTCCGTTGACAGATGATGAATCTTCAGATACAGTTCTGCCAATAGTAAACAGAATTAGTGATTATGAAGCCTTTATACCTGATAGACACAAAAAGAATGACCAACTCCCTTCATCACTTCCTGTGTCATTGAAAAATGCTATTCGTTGTTTTATTATTACTTGTGCAGTTCGAAGATTACGAGGTCAAACCACAGTACACAATTCAATGTTGGTTCACGTTTCTAGATTCATGCGATGGCAAGACCATTTTGCTGAATTAATTACTAATCAATTCATTTATTATCGAAGAGGAATTGACCAAAATGACTCTGAAATTCTAAATGAACTTAAAGCAACATTTGAACAGGACGAAATCGGATATAAGTCCTATGTTTCTGTTTCTCACCAAATAATTGATTCTAACCTGAGAGACTTAGATTCTCAAATTCAAGTTCATCAATGGTGTGACGTATTGCAGCATTTGAATGATGCTGCATCTCGAATCGTTGTCAAATCAATACACGGTGGTTCAGGTGAAGCATTGGACTATTTTGATCATAAAAATGGGCTTTCAGTTATTGCAGTAGGTGGCAATAAACTTTCTAGGGGATTGACTTTGGAGGGACTCTCGGTTAGTTATTATTTAAGAGCATCAAGAATGTACGACACCTTGATGCAAATGGGACGCTGGTTTGGCTATCGTGGTGGCTATGTTGATTTGTGTAGGCTTTTTACAAGTGAAGAGTTAAACCAGTGGTATTGCCAAATCACTGATGCATCTAATGAACTGCGCCAAGAATTCGAGTATATGTCAGAAGATGCTAAATCAACTCCAGAGAAATATGCTTTAAAAGTTAGAACCTTCCCAGGAACATTATTGGTTACCGCACTAAATAAGCTCAAAAATGTAGTATACTTCGATTTAAGTTACTCAGGAAGATTAGTCCAAACAACTATTTTACTTCCACGAAAGTTAGAAGCAGAAAGAAATTTAAATGTTCTAAAAACTTTTATTGGAAAATTGGACGCTCCAAGATTTGATAAAAATGCTTTTTTTGTTAAGGATGTTTGTTCTCGTATTTTAGTTGATGAATTCATTTCAAATTTTGAGTTTCATTCAGATTTAAAAACTATTAATGTCCCTCTATTAAAAAAATACATTGCAGATTGTAATTCAAAAAATGAATTATCGCATTGGACTGTGGCGATATTCAGCAGTCAAGACAAAGATGCTGTTAAATTTTCTTTAGACACCAATTATACAACATACGATATAGGTTTAACAAAAAGAAGTAAAGAGGCGCATACTTATCCTACTAAGGACAATCTTTTTTTAGTAAACAACTCACAAATTATTTCCCCTAGACATGAATTCATTGACATTGAAAGACTTCCTGAAAATCCTACGGGAAGAAAAATTAGATCTATTCGAGATCCAAGAAGAGGACTATTAATGATATACCTATTGGAACCTCAATTTATTGATTTAGATCATAATGTTCCACTTGTTGCTTTTGCTTTAAGCTTTCCTGAAAGTCCAAGTGATGTTAAAGTAAGGTACGCGGCACACAACCAATTAATTGATTATTTAGATTGGGAAGAAACAGATGAAGATTACAATTATGACGAAGATTGAAAGTATATGGGCTGATCTAGAGAGTGATATTTCAATTCATTCTGGGTTACTTTATAAGCGGTATTCTGCGGAGGTATTACCAGATGTATTTATTGCTTTAAAAGTTCCAGAAAAACTTAGGTGTATTTCATTTAGGCTAGAGGCTTCTTTTTCATTTGATATTAGGCCATGGAATAAACTAAAAGATATCAAGATTGAAGAAGTTCCTGACGTGGGAGATATATCCAGGAAGTTCTTAGTAATCCTATTACTCAACAAGCAACATAAAGACATATTCTCCACTCTTTGTGAGGATCTTATTTTTGGAATATCTGAGGTCACCACTGAAGAAAATCTAGTAGAAAAACTGTTGGAGCGTTTAGCCAAATGGCAATCCTTATTCGAAAAAATCGGCAAGCAAGGTCTTTCCAATGAAGCTCAAAGAGGCCTTTATGGTGAGATTTACTTTTTACGTTTTTTCTTAAACAGCACTCTGGACAAAAAATATTGTCTCAAATCTTGGCTTGGCCCAGAAAGATCGGTCCAAGATTTTCAGTATTCTAACTGGGCCGTCGAGGTAAAAACGACCCACGGGAATAATCATCAAAAAATCCACATAAGTAGTGAACGACAATTAGACGACTCTATCACTGAAAAAATATTTTTGTATCATCTTTCTCTTGATTTAAGGTTAGGAAATGGCGAATCGTTAAACGGGCTAATTGACGAAGTTTCAGAATTATTAAGTAGCCATACAATAGCTTCTGGCTTATTTAAGCTAAAGCTATTAGAGTCTGGATATTACGAAACCCATAAAAAGTTATATGCAGAAATGGGATACATAATAAGACAGGAGAATATTTATCGTATATCTGGCAATTTTCCGAGAATAACTGAAAGTCAGATATCAAGAGGAATAGGTGATGTAAGCTATTCAATAATTTTATCGGAATCTGAGGATTGGAAAGTTACACAAGAAATTCTTTTGAAGGAAATACAATAGCATCTTATGGAAAACAAAGAATTACAAAAGTTCTATGCTGATATTCTAGAAGAAATAAACTCAACAGTAATTACAAAAGAGGAAGGTACCAACCCTGAGCAGGTCTTTACAGAGTTGGCACTTTCATTTTTGTCGGAAGCGGGAGAAACGGAAAATTATCGGGTGTGTTTTGATGAAAAGCTCAGCAAGAGAGGTATTGAGCATAAAATTAATGGTTATTCTCTTTATGAAAATTACGAAACCCTTGACTTGTTTGTTACCATATATAATAGTGATACCACAATTCAAACCGTAAGCAAAGGAGATGCTGAAAAAACAATTGATAAAGCTGTTAAATTCTTTAGAAATGCTATCTACAAAGATTATGTGAATGAGATTGAAGAAAGCTCTGAAATATTTGATTTAGCTCACACCTTGGCAACGGTACCTGAGATTAAAGAATATCTAACAAGGGTAAATATTTTTTTAATTACAAATAATGAAGTAAAAGCTGATTTAAAGTCTTCGGATACCATTGCCGGTTATACTGTATTTTATAGAACAATTGATCTCAACTATCTTTTCAACCTTTCTGACCAAGCAAGAGTGCCTATCGAAATTAATTTTGAACAAACTGGTTATAAAGTTCCGTGTATAGCAAATGAAACAGAAAATACTGATTATCAGTCATGGCTTGCAATCATTCCTGGACTAGCTTTAGCTGATATTTACGAGCAATTTGGAGCTAGATTGTTAGAGCAAAATGTCCGTTCATTTCTCCAATTTACTGGAAAAATTAATAAAGGGATTCGCAATACTATATTAAAAGAGCAGCATATGTTTATGGCATATAATAACGGTATTGCTGCAACTGCTGAAGAAGTCTCAATAATAAACTTGCCAAACAATCAAGGAAAAGCCATTGGCATAGTAAAGGATTTTCAAATTGTAAATGGTGGTCAAACAACTGCCTCCATTTATCATACTTGGAAAAAAGATAAAGTCGACATTAGTAAAGTGTTTGTCCCAGTTAAACTAACAATTGTTAAGAACAGAGAAGATTTTTCTAAAACCGTTGGTCGAATAGCCGAATATGCAAATACACAAAACCGTGTATCGGCTTCAGACTTAAGCTCTAACAAAGAAAATCACGTCCTGATTGAGAAATTATCTAGAACCATATGGGCTCCACCAATATCGGGAGAAACAACTCAAACTCGTTGGTTCTTTGAACGATCAAGAGGACAATATAAAAATGAAAGATTAAGATTTGGGATTACAACATCAAAGCGTCAAGTATTTGACAAACAGAACCCTAGAAGTCAGATGTTTACCAAAGAATCTTTGGCAAAATATATAAATTCTTACGAAGAAGTATTTAATGGTAAAAAGTTAGCAATAGGCCCACATATTGTTGTGCGAGGAAGTCAGAAAAATTACGCACAATTCCTCAACTATAATTTCAATTTCAAACCTGACAATATATGGTTTGAAGATGCTATTGCAAAAGCAATTCTATTTTCATCTGCAGAAAAAGTTTATGGTGTAAAACCAAACGCAATTGGTGACATGCGATACATCACCGTCCCCTATTCATTAGCATGGTTAGGGTTTAGACTTAACTACAAACTGGATTTATATAAAATATGGAAGCAACAGTCTGTAAGTGAAACACTTAAATCCAGATTGTACGAAGTTATGTCCAAAATTGAAAATTACATAAAAACAAAAGCCCCTGGGTCACTTTATGGCGAATGGGCAAAAAAAGAAGAGTGTTGGAACTCAATCAAAAATGAGGGTTTTGGCATTGACCTAGAGAGTTTAAAAACAGAGTTAGTAAATAAGTTATCTGAAAAGCGAAAAAAATTAACAGATGACGAAACTCAAAGGGCTGAAATTGACGCGTCGTTGAACAGATTACAATCTATACATCCCAAAACATGGAAGAAAATAGAACTGTGGGGAAGTGAAACTACAAATTTAACACAGTATCAGTGTAATATGGCATATAGTATCAGAAATAGACTAAGTAACAATAGGTCAATAACCGATATTGAACGAGAACAAGGAGAATTTATCTTAAATACAGTTGCAGAAATTAGCCCTGAATTATTCTTTGATATGGATGATTTCTTTATGGAAGATCTCAGTCGGAAGAATGAAGAACTTGAAATCACTTTGGACCTCATAGAAAGAATTGTAAAATGGGATAGAACCAAGAAAAAACTAGATGCCTACAAATACCGTTTTATGGTCGATTTGTTAGAAGGCAAAAAAGAACTATCAGACAGGAATAAGTATCTAGCAAGAATAAACCTTAAGACAGCAGAAAAATATGGTTTTGGAGGATGATAACACCAATATTTAGCCAAACATGGCCAATTGTGCTGGACCTAACTATTTTTGGAGTTCTAACATAATAGATGCTTGGAGATCCTAAATGACGATTATTGGGGCTAGTAAAACACTTTAATCCATGAACTATCAAACATTTCAACCACATTCTGACTTAGAATCACTTGTAAGTTGCTATTGGACCTTGGATGTTCCAGCTCAACCTGCCCCCCAAAGACAGCGGATTATTCCTGATGGTTGCATTGAAATGGCCTTTATACTTGGAGACGACATCAAGCGGTATACTTCTCAAGATGCATACCTCCTGCAACCTCGGGCCATGGTCTTGGGCCAGACGATAAAGCCATTTTATATTGAACCAACGGGCTATGTAAATACCTTCGCCATTCGCTTTCATCCCTATGGTTTTGCAAACTTGGTTCCTATGCCCATAAAAAACTTGGCCAATAAAGAGACACCCCTATCAGAACTGTTTGAAAAACAGACCGCCGTTAGCATCGAAAATGAAATAATAAAGGCTAACAGCAGCAGCGAACGAATAGAAATCATTGAAAAATTCCTCTTCGATAGACTACACGATAAATCCACCATTGATAAAATCGTAAAGACTACGATTGATGCCCTTTTATTGACCAATGGAAGTGCGTCGATCGGTACGATTCTTAAAGATAATTTGCCCAAACGAAGACAACTTGAAAGAAATTTTGCAAACCAAATTGGCGTCAGTCCCAAACAGTTGGGCAAGGTGATCCGATTACAAACGGCTCTCAAAATGCTACTGAACCAAAAGTCAGAAAATCTGACCAATATAGCCTATGAAAGCCAGTATTTCGATCAATCCCATTTTATCAAAGACTTCAAAGCTTTTACAGGCATTAGTCCAAAGTCGTTCTTAGACGACGAAAATATGGCCCTCTCTTCCCTTTTCTACAAATAAGTAGTTCTGTCTCATTTTTACAATTTTAGGGATTCAAGGTATCCTAGTTTTGTCGTGCCAATCAAAAACAAGACCCTATGAAAAACCGCCTACTCTACTTATATCTACTGCTCACCTGTAGTATGACTGCTTGTAACACCCAAACCGAATCCATAGCGGATGATACTCACTCTAACCCAACAACCCCCATCATGAAAAGTCATATCTCACTTTTTGAAATTCCAGCAACCGATATCTCACGAGCTGTCGATTTTTATCAAGCAATTTTAGGCATTACCATCGAAAAAATGGAAATGGATGGCATGGAAATGGGGATATTCCCATACGAAGAACATCTGGTAACCGGGGTGATAATGAAGGCCGACGGTTACAAGCCTTCGGCCAATGGAGTAACGATCTATCTGGACGGCGGCGATAACCTTCAAAAAATCCTGGATAAGGTGGAGGAGAACGGCGGAAAAATCGTAGTTCAGAAGACAGCCCATGCAGATGAAAATGGATTTTTTGCTTTGTTTATTGATACCGAAGGAAATAAACTAGGCCTCAACTCCCCTAATTAACTGCGACATTCATCCCGCAACTGCGAGGAATAAAAGACCGGTACGTATTCTGGTCTTTTTTTATGATCCATTAAACCTCTAGAACGGCGTGATGTCAAAAATAGTAAAACCCAATCATGGCCAAATACTTCGCTGTATTATTACTATTTCTAGGATCCCAGGGGTTCGCTCAAAAAATCACTGAACACCTCACTGCCACCATCATTGGATCGGGCTCGCCAAAATACAGTACCGAACGCTCCGGGCCTTCCGTGTTAATATCCTATAAAAAGACACAAATTTTGGTAGATATGGGCAACGGCACCCAAGCCAATTTGAACAAGAACAACACCAAAATCAAGGGCATTGACGGTTTCCTTTTTACTCACCATCATTTAGACCATAACGAGGAATTTGCCCCCATCTTTATTCAATCGCTGCTGGGAGGGAATAAGTCGATTGTTGCAGGCCCCAAACAGACCACGGGCATTGTCGACCATATCTTCGGGATTTATGAAGAAGACATTGAATATCGGTTATCGAGATCGGGAAGAGGCTTGAAGGATGTTAAACCCAATTTTGACGCTAAAAACTTAACTGGAACTGCTTCATTTTTTATTGGAGACGTCAGAGTCACCTATACCCCCGTCCATCATACTATTGCTACCCTGGCCTACCGTTTCGATGTCGGCAAGGAGTCCATCGTAATTTCTGGTGATTTGACCTATTCTGAATCTCTGCCTATTTTGGCCAAAGATGCCGATTATCTAATCATCGACTCTGGAGGGGCTATTGAATTGGACTCAAAAAGAAATGCTATTCCAGCAAGAAACACCGGAAACAGGACTCCCAATAAAGAAAAAGCCCATGTGAATTTAGCCGAAAGCGCGCTAATGGCTAAGGAAGCCAATGTTAAAAACCTGGTACTAACACATTTCAATTTCGACCAGGTCGACGAAGCGGCTACTACTTCAGCCTTACGTGCCCATTATACTGGAACGGTGTTATACGCCCACGATTTGATGACCCTCCCCCTTCAACAAGAGGTCCATAGCCATGATGGCGTATCTCACGCCCATCATAACGAACACCTACCAGAAATAAAGAATTCGTCCAAAGAAACACTATCCCTTAAAAATAAAGTTTCCATAACAGAAGATAAGCAGCATGATCTGCGTATTATCAAATCCAACGCCATTCCCAATCATACCGTGGGTCTATTTCCTACAAAAGGGAATCCTAATAAAATTGCGGAACAACAAAAAGTATATACCCTCGATTTAACTCCTGAATTAGCCTCCAACATCACCTATGTCTACGATTTGGGGATTGATAGAGGGAAACCCAGCTATGTGTTTGGTGTCGCCATCAATGGGGTAAAATTTGAACCCTCAGCAAACGAGTATTTCAAGAATAAAGAAACCAATCAACCCAATTATGAATGGCCCCTGGAGCCCTTGAGTGACGAGGTAAACTTAGGCGAAGACTATAATAATGCCCACGTACAGCCCAATGGAGAGTACCATTACCACGGAACACCAACGGGATTGGTAGCGACCTTCGATTCAAACAAAATGACATTGGTGGGTTGGGCAGCCGATGGCTTCCCCATGTATTACAAAATGGGCTATCAAGATCCGATGAACCCAGCCAGTGAAGTGGTTCAATTGAAGTCTAGCTACGTTCTAAAGCGTGGTGAAAGACCTGGAGACGGCATTTCGGCACCAAATGGGGCTTATTCGGGGAAATATGTCCGAGACTACGAATACCATATTGGCTCTGGCGATTTGGACGAATGTAACGGTAGAACGGGCGTGACGCCTGAATTCCCCGGCGGAACCTATTACTATGTGGTCTCCGACGAGTTCCCGTCAGCCAGTAGATGTTTTAAGGGTACACCGAGCGACGATTTTGAAATTGGTGGAGGTAGAAACCGGACAGGACAAAACCAACCTCAAAAGAAGAATCCACAACCAGCAGAAGGTAGGACCTCCAACAGGGCGCCGAGTTTCACGGATCTGTTAAAAAGAATGGACTTCAACCAAGACAAAAAGATTTCCGAATCGGAAGCTCAAGGAAATTTAAAGGAAAATTTCAAGAACCGCGACCGTAACAAAGATGGCTATATCACCGAAGAGGAAATGACAAGAAACTCTCGACCATAAATCGGTCAGACATTTATAGCTTATGTAGTGATTGAATTGTTCCTTGCCTATTTTTAGTACGAAATAAGACAAATTTTGAAGGAACAATTTAAGCTATCATGGTACTAACCGCCACGAAAACTTTCCAGTCGTACTTGAATTAAATACCTTCAGGGGTTCACTAAACAAATTATCTGATTCTTTCAATGAATAAAACAAATTCTTCCACAGTAAACCTCATTCAACTTTTTAGAAAGTTAGCCCCGTATATAAAGCCGTATAAATACCTGGTACTTGCCACCCTGGTTTTAACCTTCATAGGCGCCTTTATGGCACAAGTCAATGCCTTGGTTTTAAGGTATACGGTCGATGAGCTTACGGTGTTGGCCGACAACCATAAACCCCTCTCCGATGGCTTAACCCTATTGATGACGATTAGTGTTATTCTTCTATCCAAAGAGTTGATCCAGGCACTTTTACAGTACGGTCAGAAATTTTATGGTGAAAAAATAAAAATATACATTTCCCGGGATTTTGCACAGTTGGTGGTAGACAAAATCTTGACCTATAAGATGACATTTTACAGTGCTACTGAAAATGAAACGGGCAAACTACAAACCCGCATCGATCTAGGAATATCAAGCCTTACACAGCTGGTTAAAAATTTCTTTATAGATATCCTCCCACTATTCACCAACGCCACTATTGCCCTCATACTGATGTTTCAGGCCAATGTGTATATCGGTTTGGTTAGTGTGGCTATTATTCCAGTATTCTTCTATATCAGCAGCTTGCAAGCAAAAAAGCTAAAGGGTTTCCGACGAAAAATGAGAAAATTTCGGGAAACAAGAAATAATGGAATCATAGGCCTGATAGACTCCATCAATGTTATCAAATCATTTACAAGAGAGGATCTGGAAAGCAAAAAACACCAATCCATACAGCTTGAAATGACCGATAATCAAATGAAAACGCGGCAATTGAGTTTTCTATTCGACGGAGTCAAGGTGTTTATAGAACAATTTGGTGTGGTGATCATCATTATTCTGACTGCCTATTTTGTATTGAATGGCACTATGACCATCGGGGCAATTATGTTCCACATCCTGCTATTCAATAACGTGTCGGCTCCTATCCGTCAATTGCATAGGATTTATGATGAAGTCAACGATGCGCTGATTTATTCGGAAGCGTTTTTCGATATTATGGATGCCAACGAAACCGAGTTGAGCGGCAGCTACATTCCAGAAAATTTTGTGGGTCATTTTGAACTTAAAAATGTAGATTTCACCTATCCAAACGGCACAAAGGCATTACATGCTGTTTCGATGGAAATAAAGTCAAACACCAACAATGCCCTAGTAGGCTTAAGCGGGGCCGGAAAGAGTACAATCATAAATTTGTTAGACAAATTCTATGCCCCCACCTCGGGGGCTATCTACCTGGATGGCGTGGACCTGCAGGAGTACGATACCGAGTGGCTACGAAACCATATTGGTTTGGTATTACAGAAAAACCATATTTTCAACGGGACCATAGCCGAGAATATATTGTATGGAAAGGAAGGTGCCAGCCACGAAGAGGTGGTTATAGCCGCTCGAAAAGCCCATATTCATGAGCAAATCATGGATCTACCGGAAGGCTATCAGTCCAAAGCCACGCTGCTTTCTGGAGGGCAAAAGCAACGGATATCTATTGCCAGAGTATTTCTAAAAGATCCTCCTATTATTTTTCTGGATGAACCAACGGCTAGTTTAGACGCCATAGCCACCGAACAGATCAAGAAAAGCTTAGACGCCATAAAACAAGGCCGAACGGTCATCATCATCTCTCATAATATTTCACAAATTATTGACGCCGAAAATGTCATCGTGCTAGAGGCAGGAAAAGTGGTGGAAGCTGGAAGTCACGAAAATTTATATAGTAACGAAAGCGCCTATTACCGGATATTCAATGCCATGGCCAACAGCCTAAATATTGATAAGATTACGAATACGCTGAAGGACTAAGATGGTCGAGGATTCAAGTCATTCAGGGAAGATATGAAGCCTGAAAGGACATTTGGGCTGTCGGCTAAAAATAATCCATACCAGATATAATGGGTTCACCAGGCCGACAGGCTTTGTGGGCTTCGTGGGCCGCAGGCTATTGGCCATCATCTAAAATACCATAAGACCCTATATGATCGAGATATGTGGATTAATTAAATGGATATGCTGGACCCTTCCGAATCTGGACAAACATGGTCAGTGAATGTTTTGAGGCCTGGAAAGGAGCATCCTGCTTGTAAGCCATAATCTTTTTTTCTGACGCCCATCCATCTTGGTGAACCCAATGTTTGAAAAATGATTGAATTGCTATAGCTTACTGCATCAAGTATATGGCTTTAATAGAATGCAAAAGCGCATACAAACTTGCTTTACCTGTCAAGGGAACAATGATGAGCATGGCCCATAATCTACTCGCTTCATAGACAGGATTCTTAATCGAATCCAAATTCTTTATAGCTGACGATAATTAAAAAAAGAGAGCCAGTCTAAGCGCTTATCTGCCACAAGGTCCGATTGGTCAAAAACAGTTTTCAATTCTGAAACCCCCTTCGTACATTTATGTTGTAGCCTAATTTTTTTGTTTTGTTTTGCAAAATTAATACTTTGTTTATCAGCGTATTAAATTAAAATCTATGCTACTTTTTTATGCCAAAATATTAGATCAAAACGTATTAAATAGTGCCTGCGACACTTGAGTCATTTAGAATACAAGCCACTTCTTTATAAATTAATCCGTTGGATGAAATTTTGTGATTTGCATTTTAACATTTTCGATGTTTCCATTTAGAGTAAATTAATGTATTGAATGGCAGTCAATGCTGTGATTTTAGCAAGAATTCTTGTTTTAAAGCCATCAAAACTTTTGGAGTAGTGCCTTCGAATCATAAATTGATCACATAGTTGAGAAAAAAGGGTTTTAACTCTATTCCTAGTTTTTCTAAAAATATAAGGTTGCTTTTAGTAGTTCTTTTGACTGTGCCTCATTGGAGTTTCCAAACGAATATTTGCAGATTCAAACAGGTCGATTTGCTGTTGATTTGAAATGTACCTGCGATCTCCAAGCAGCACAACATCAGACAATTGTATTTTCACCTCGTTTAATACATAATATCAGGAACATTTGCCTTTAAATTGTCTATCGAAGAAAAAACTCCAAAAATTGTACAGACTTCAAGTTGCATATAACCGAAAAACCAGGAGTTTTTCGATGCACAAAACACTTTTCAGGGGCAGTCTCCAAATCTTCTTTACATATTTTGACCATTTTATGCCTGGTCATTTTGCATATTTCTAAAGGCATTGAATCGACAATGAAGTAATCTTCCAATTCTGTGAATTTATGGGCTAACTTTAAACGGACTTGTTCAGTAAATGCCAGTAGTCTGCGACGGCGCTGATTAAATTGGCCCCTTTCCAATAGATTTTGAATTAAACCTGAGATAATCATTTTAAACAAGTAATTTTCACTGTCAGGTGACATATACTCTGCCGTTAAACCCAATTCAACTACTTGAAAATCAGTCATTTCCCCTAACAACAGACTTCATCTCTACTGAAATTTCTAAGGCCTCTCTCGTCTCAAGTATTTTTGGGTGATTTTTCACTAATTTAGACATGCATATTGGGGATTAATTGGCAACTATAATGTTGCTGAATATCAGCACATTACCCTAATAATCGCCTTCTATTATTATAATTTATATTTCACCAAATTGGTTAAATTAATTATTCCGTATGCGCCTTGTTCATAAACCCGATTACAGAATTAAGCACTTATTCAATTATTACCAACTTAGTATAGTTTAAGAACGAATAATACAAAAGTGCCCAGGTCAAGGAAATTCGCATTAAATATTTCACCTTTGATTTCGATGGGATAATGCGAATCACTCCGCCAGATTCGACCCACATAATACCTTGGACCTAATTGCAATTTGGCTCTTGCCAATTATCAAAATGCCTGTCAAATTCTTAATTTTACAACAATCTCCGAATCTAGATGATCTCACATCATCAGCTAAATTCCATAACAGTATATGACATCACGAATAGTAGGAACCTACTTTATCAAAAACCTATTGCTATAAATTAGAATCCATATGTGACCCCTATTTTTAGAAATGAATAAATTCTTTCAACCGCCTGATATTCCAAACCAACACCAAATATTCCAAATTTCAGCCCACCACCAATCCGGTATCCGAATCCATCGTATCCATCCAGGTTATACGTGGGGGAGCCTTTTTGGAGGTAGTCGGTATATTTCCCATATGTCCCTGCATACCCCAAGCCGCCAACCAGATATAGCCCATTGTCTTTAATAGGTGAAAAGTGAATGCGGTAGGTTCCTCGTAATCCAAGTTCAAGCGACTTTAATTCCGTTATTCCAATAGACCCCGTTGGCTCTTTGGGAAAGAAGGTTCCTCCCGAAAACAATATTTCGGTCGAGAGTGCCCTGTTGAATTTGTAACCAGCCATCATACCCAGATACATACCACTAGCGTTGTTGCTTTGATCGGAAAAAAGGCTGTAGCCAGCTTCATACGCAAGGATAAAACGTTTTCCCTTATCAATTTCAATTTGTTCGTTTTCTTCCGATAACGTTGTCGTTTGCTTTTTCTCAGTCGCCTCCTGTTTTGCCTTGTTACCCTCGGGCGTATTTGTAGCCGTTTGATCAAAAACCTCAGATTCTCCGTTTGCGTAAATAATTACAGCTAGCTCCCTTTTGTTAATTGAATATACGGGACCGTCAAGATTGGTATATTTTTTGTATTTGACGGTTGACTCAGTCACTTCTATCACTTTTACTTCCATTTGGATATTATCCCTTTTTATAATTTTGTCGGGCTTGATGTTTTGTGCATACAGACCACAAGTCGTTAAGATTAACAACGATAAGATAAGTTGTTTCATAGATATAGTGAATAAGATTGTAAATGCTATTTAATTGACATGTGTATGTTTGACCATCAGTGGATGGTAGATTTAGCTTTTCTACGAACCAATATCCGCCCTGACGTTCTAATCTGACGTTTGAATTCGAGTATGCCCAATAATATCCTACCCCTATTGAACTTCCGGTATTATTGATGAATAAATTCTCATCAATTGACTGAGATTGAAGTCCATAATTCACATATAGTTTTGAAAATCCTGTAGTGGACGATGTGTTTTTGATATATAAAAAAATTATTGGAAACTAAAAGCGAAATCTGCAAATCATCTGAGGTAGGGAACGTTCGAATAAAATCGTTCCCTAATATTTTTAAACCAATCAATTCACCATTGGAAGTGACTACACCCGTTTCCCCCTTGCAAACAACCTGTTCGCTAGCTTGTCCTGTGAAAGTACCAATAGCACCCGGATTAATTTTTTTTGTAACAGTACCTACCGTGAGTGTTATTGGTGTATATGCTTGGTTTTTGAAACTCAACGTGGATTGAGAGGGCGTAGCTGCAAAATCGATTCGAATTTCTTTACACCTATTGCTTTCAACCGTATACGTACCAGTCTGCTCAGCAACTTTTGCTCCAGAATTAAGGTAGGCAATGGCCCTATATGAATAACTTTTGACAGGACGTTCCGTGGTAAAAAAGCCATCGGCTCCACACTGAGGAGCCGTAGACGTGTTTTTTGTCTTAATAAAGCCAATGTATTGTGAGACCCAGTATGGGCCGTTAGCCGTTTTTTGGTAAGTTGCACTTTCGGTTTCTATTTCAACGTAATCCCAGTTGCCAGTTGCCCAGAAAACCGCTTTCCCTGGTTCGATAAAGGCCACAGGGGGGGGGTCCACTGTTATTGACTTAGTTATTACATCGTTTTCGCCATTTTTTGTCGCAGTTAATTTTATAGTGTACATGCCGCCATGCTTAAATTCGAAATCGAAGTCTACGCCATTGACGGTTGTTTTGTCTCCGTCGCCGCTTATCAACCAGGTGTAAGATTCGGCATTTTGAGAAGTGTTTTTAAAGGATATCTTAACCGGAGCCACAAGGTTCTGGCTTGGACTATAGGTAAAGTCTGCTTTTAGTAAATTATTTGTAGGCTGCGATTGTGCTTCCGAAACAACAATAGTCTCGGTATAAGTATCTGTATTTCCGTTATTAAAAGCCTTCAGACTCACTGGATATGTCCCCGCTTTATTAAATGTCAGAATAATGTTTTCATCTGTCGCTGACTGCCCAGCGTATGACCATATGTAGCTATTCGCATTTTGGGACGTATTTATGAAAGAAACGCTAACAGGAGCCACAAGATTAACATTGGGAGAATAGGTGTAACTCGCTTCTGGAAGCGGCTCTGGGGTAGGTACTTGTTTCTTAACACAAAACACGCAAACAAAGAGCAATAGGAAAAGTGAGAGATGGGCAGTTGATTTATTTTGATCTATAAGTTTCATATATAAATTGATTTTAATTCAGCTTCAAGGATGTCCTTATCTTCATTAATTGGCATTTAACGTTACTAACTGATTCACTGTAAATGGAAGATTGAGTTGGTCTGATCCGAATTGCCAGTACCAGTTAACATCTGTATTTTCGAACCGAACGTTGGAATTGGTAAAGGCTCTATAATATCCTAATCCATATAACTCCTTGTCATTCGGGATGGAAAGATTTTCGATTGTTCCACTCTGTAGCTGATAGTTGACGAGTACTTTGTTGATGTTTCGGATAGAATTGTTTCTAACCCTAACAAAAAACCAATTTGAAGCCACATTTAACGCAACGTTGGCTGTGCCGGAAGATGGGAAGGTGACAGCAAAATTGTTCCATACAATTTCTGATCCGACAATTGTTCCGGATGAGGTTGTTCCGCTTGTTTTGGCATAGTATGTAGTCTGGCTTCCGCCCTTGCCTTTGAAACTGCCTTTCTGAGAGGGTTGAATGGTTTGGGTAACTCCACCTAAGGTGATTGTGATTGGTGTAAACACTTTGTTTTCGAATGTCAGCTCAGTATTTCCTGAGGTTGGATTGGGGTTGCTAGGGTTCGTTGGATTTCCTCCGTCAATACCTGGCGTTGAGGTATTGCAATTTGCAAAGGAATCCTCGTCGGGGTAGATGGGTATATTGGTAAAAGACCCTTGAAAACGTGCATCCGCCGATTGTCCCGCTGGGTCATATGCGGTAAAAGTGAATACACATGACGCAATTCCTGTTGCCTGATCGAAAGAGGTTATGCTGATCGCACCGGTCTTGGTAATAAATAACTGTTGGCCCGTATTAACAAAGTTTACTCCCCCCCAGCAAAAAGGAAGATTGTTCAAGTCGAGGTCTTCTAGGGCACCAATGGGTATGGTCTTATTCATAGCCAAGTCGCTGAGTGTATTGTAATAAACAGAAAGCAGTATGGTAACCCCAGTTTTTATATCAGTGGCTTTTAATGCAATTGACTTTAATCCGCCGCCTACGTCCACAACATATCCGCCGGACACTTCACAATCTGTGGTCTGGACATCAATGATTTTCTTGCCGTCTTTGGAAACCGTTAATTCGCTCTTTTTCAATCCGTCCTTTGGGACTACCGTTAACTTTTCATTTCCAATACACGCCTGGAGCAACACAATTACCAACAGGATCCTCAAAGCAATCAGCGATCTTCTGGTTATATTATTAGTATTTTTCATGAGTATTAAACTTAAGTTGTTGGTGTTTTATCGAGGGGATATTTAGGCGAACGACGATTCTTATTGGTGTTTTGGGTAATGATTATTAATAATAAAACCAATGTTGGGTTTAGACTAAAATTGATCCGTGGTCAATTATATTCAGTTAATTTTTAGATTCACTGGTCTCATATACAGACCAAAGAGTTCTATCGCCGATCGTTCCATCCAGGCTGCATTTTATCCACCCTACTAACGCAAACTTGCTGTGGAACCGTGGCTAACCTTGAAGCCAGCACATAACCAATAAGGCTTTTCCCAGCCAAACAGTGTGCAGCTACGCGAAAATTAGATTATATAATGCTGACAAAGAGCCCTAGCGAAGTCCCTCAATATACGAAGACCCGCTTGTAACCAAATCGGGTAGCGTTATTGAAATGCCGCGATAATGAAAACCTTTAGCATCTGAGAACCCTCTCCATACCGAATCGTAACGTTCTTGGGGTGTGCCATGGTGAGAGGGGCTGTTAAAGGCATAGTCCCCAATCTCGAAAAAGGTCTTTAATGTCGCACTAACATCGGTCGACTTCCAAAACTGACGGTAGAACATATAGGCCCCCGCGCAATAGTCTGCCCACAGCTCCTGATACTTGCCGTCAAAAGACAAATCCATTTTAAAAGAAAGGATGTGTCCAAATTCATGCGCCATGATCATCGGTATAGTAGTGCCACCCATTGATTTTGGCATTTCTCTGTTATGTAGTCTAAGTCCAAAAAGCACAGTACCATCAGGAAAACTTTCATCATTTACTTCACTGGTTGCAAAGGCATTAGGACTTTCAATTTCACGGAAGAAGTAAAACTGTGGATTGACTCCAAACATGCTCCGTAGCCGCTGCACTTCCTGACCAGCTACAAAATCAATTTCTAAATTTCCTGATGTAGCCGATACCGAACCGAGGCTTATGAGCTCGTCACTTAAAAAGCAACCTTCGGCATCTTGGCCATAACCGGACATGGGGATCATTGAATAAATAAAAACAAACCCTACTATCAGCCAATCGCTTGAGACAGGTAATTTAGTACTTTTCATTTTTATTGGTTTTGAGGTCATTAATACATTTCATCATTCGTTGAGCAAGATCTCCCTCAGATTTTGGAGAATCAAACGATAATGAATAAAAGCCACGTTTTGTCTTCCAAGGAGTACTAAAATTGGGAGCATATACCGCTATTTCTTCCGCACATTCGCAATTGAGTAGGAACATTAATACCGCACCAGGAATATTTGGTTTATACAGTAACGATTCAATATTGTTAAATGGGGTGTACACCGTAAATTCTCTAATTGAATATTCGGAAGAGTATTCAAATTCCCAGTAGTGCTTTAAGTAAAACATCTGATTTTTTGCTACTACTGATATTTTCGAATAACTGACCTTTGCCATATTCATATATGGGCACTCGTAAGGCTTTCCATACAAGTTTAGTTTCTGAAGCAGCCAATTAGTGGACTCCGTGGAAATTAAAATATCTCCACTCTGACCTTTTACGGACTCAATTCGCAATAGGACAATAATAATGAACAAAAGTAATGATGATTTCATAGTAACATCGATGAAACAGCTCCTAATAAATAGCTTCCAAAATTGAATACCAATTAGAATACAAGCAATAATCTCAAGAGATCCTAAATACTAAAATGATCAACCTTTTTTGCCTTATCAATTAACTTGTTCCTAAATGTCCGCGCCTCATAGCGGTCATCAAAGGTTCTGTAATACGATTTATATCCGGATGAATATGGGTTTTTCGCTGCTGGAAACTTGATATATACCTCTGAATTGAAGTACTCAGATGCTTCCTCGGCTTTTGCGGATTCAACTACCGCTACGTTGGCAATACACAAGTGATCAATGGTAATATATCCTAATCCAAACTCTCCCCAACATACAATGTAACAATCCTTTGAAAATTGGTTTTCAGCCTGAACATTACGGTAAGTTCCTGCTGTCGAAAGAATAAAGAGGGCGAGAAATAATAGTGCTTTCATTGTAAATATAGTAATAGTGGAACATGTTTTATTTTCATTTTTGTTTATCGCTTTTCATATAATAAACTACACGGCTGGTGACCCAATGGCCTTAGGCATCCCACAAGAACCACATTCCCTAAAACCCAATTCCCTCTGCATTAATGCTGACATCCATGATTTCACCAACTAGTACAGAATAAGGTTTTGGATCGGATCTCAACACCTGCAATTGCAGGCCAATCAAACCACACTCTTCCCACACGTCCAAGCAAAGCACTTCATATCGGCGGCCAGCTTCACTGTAAACATACTTTTCACCCGATTTGACCCTCCAATCGACCAGACTAAATTCGGATGTTTAATATATAGCTCTTTGTCGTTCTTCATAAATATCTTCGATTAAGAAGCCTTAAGCTCACTCCACCACCAGCTTATACCCAACCCCGTCACTGCGGATCAGATAAATACCTTTCACCAAACGCTCCTTTGGTGTAATTTCCACAGCCTCGGCACTGACTCGCCTGTAACCAATGGGAACTTCAATACCGGCCTCGGTGAACAGCTTGAGACCCGCCATATCGGCGGTTTCAATCTGAAAAACCCCACCTTTAGATGGATTGGGATAAGGCGAATCTGTACCCGAGATCCGTACACTTATCGCTCTATACGTAGTGGATTTCCCGTCCTGGTCTACCTGACGAAGGCGATAATAACTTCTGCCTTTCAGGGGTGTTTCATCTGTGTATGTATAGGTGCTTGTTTCATTGGCATTTCCAGCTGCCGGCACCACACCTATTTGCTCGAATCCCTTCATGTCTTTACTTCTTTCCATTGTGAAATGCAAGGCGTTTAGCTCCTGGGCTGTTTGCCAGTTGATAAGCACTTTATTGGCTTCTGGTTTTGCATTAAAATTCAGAAGAGTTACTGGCAAAGCCGATTCGTCCCGAATTTTCACAATCCATATGTCACCCCCGCCAAACGCATCCTGTGCTTTGTTTCCTGAAACGCTAGAGGATGAGCTCCCTGCCAATAAGTACTCATTATAGGAGACTTTCTGGATACTTTTCAGCTCATCATCTTCGCTTCCTCCAAATGAGACGTCCCACTCTTTGCTACCGTCGCCATCTATTTTCACAATCCAGTAGTCTTTAAGGCCAAATGAACCCTGAGATTTGTCACCCGAAGCACCTGAGGATGAGGATCCCCCTAATAAAAACCCTTTGTCTGATGTCGGACGGATTGTCCATAGAAAATCGTCCTGATCTCCACCGAATCGTGCATCCCATTGTTTTACACCCAGTTCATTGATTTTTACTACCCAGTAATCACTCCCACCTCTGGAATGTTGCGTGACATCACCTGACAAGGAGGAGTAGGTAGTGCCTGCCAGTAAATATCCTCCACTTGCGATGGGTTGAATGGCGAAGAGCACTTCATGATCTCCTCCCCCATAACTTGCATCCCACAGTTTGGTTCCGTCGGCATTTATTTTTATTATCCACCAATCACTTCCCCCTTTTAGTTCGGAAGACTTGTCAAACCCTGCCGAGGATGAAGAAAATCCTCCCAGGAGAAAGCCTCCATCAATTGTTGGTTGGATGTAATTTAGATGGTCCTGGCCATATGCGCTAACATTCCCCCCTCCACTGTATGTTTTGTCCCAGAGTTTCACCCCTTGACTATTCACTTTTATCACCCAATAATCGGCAGAGTAAATATATGGAGCTGATTTGTCGCCTGAAATTCCAGAGTACGACCTGCCTCCAATAAGATATCCTCCATCTGGACTTGGCTTTAATGTTTCCATTAAATCCATATTGTCTCCTCCAAATCTTGCATCCCACTGTTTAATACCCATCTCACTGATTTTCACTATCCAATAGTCGTAACTACCCCTTGAGTTTTGAGTTACATCCCCGAAGGCGCCCGAATCCGTCACCCCTCCTAATACATATCCTCCATCGGAAGCAGGTATAATCTCTTTCAATCCATCCCAGCCATTTCCACCAAATCGGTAATCCCATTGCTTACTACCATCGCTATTCATTTTAGACACCCAAAAATCCCCCCCTCCATATTCATTTTGCGACTTTGTGCCTGATATTGGAGAGCTAGAGACAGCACCGATAATGAAACCGCCTCCGGTGGCAGGTATTACGCAGTTACTCGTTTCCATATACTCTCCTCCAACTCCGCCAAGTACTATCTCTGAGACCTTAGTGGGAGATTGCGCCATTGCATTCCAACATAAAAGAATTGATACGAACCAAAAGGCAGTAATGTAGGTTGCCCCGAATTGCCTAATTTTATGGAGGTGGTTAACTGTCATATTGTTAGCTGAATGAACTTCATCTTGTATAATCTATTAAGAAATTTGAGAACAATTAGCAATGTCTTCCCTTAGTAGATTCTCAGTTTTGGGGCCTTAAAACCATACTAAAAGTCCCTTTTTCAACTGCTGAGGTCTACATTATCTGGGGGGGAATATCGCGCTAGCTCTTTAGGTTTCTTCCTGGCTTCAAAGTTGCACTTGCTTTCTGACAGGTAAAATCCCCTTTAGGGGGTATTATCCAAAAATTTATTTTCATTAACATTGTCAGGAATTACAATTGCTCTGAAAACCTACCTATTGTATGCGAATCCCCATTGTACAGGCTATTTATATCCTTAAACTCCCAATGTCCACTGCGCTAATTGATGAAAATTTTATTCTATTTGCTGCTATTGAGTTTATGCAACCATCCCAACTTGTTTGCCCAGGATCGGAATGTTCATAAAAAAAGCGAATCCACTGGCTATTTTTCGGGATCTTTACGCTATTTGTTAAGTGAAGAAAGCTCAGAATTAAAAGAAGCGGCGCAGAATCTTGCTAATAATCACTTCCAAAAATCTCGCCATGACGTGATCAACATGGGCAACCACCGGTTCGTGTGGGTGTATTTACCGGTTGAAAACAGAAGTAACTCTTCGGTCAAACTAATTCTTCGCCTTAAAAACACCGGAATCGCTGCCATTGATATTTACAAGCTTACTTCCGGAATCCCGTCCGATTCGATGGCCTGGCGCACCCAATACCATATCAACAACATTCCTGATCTTACTGAAAACAATGCGCCGGTATTTCCAATTGAATTAAAACCGCGTGAAAAAACAGGATACTTTATTTTGGTAAAGAGCCAGTTTGCCCAGCCTTCCTTTACGGTCAAAGTAACTTCATACAGCGCGTTTTTCTCGAACCAGCTTCTGGAATATGCCTTTAGTTGCCTGATACTAGGTCTGCTGTTATTTGTAATCGTGTACAGCCTGTTTTTATCTTTTTCCCTTCGAGATTCAATCTATCTTGTATACATCGGTTTTTTGCTGTCATCCATGTTGTTTCATGCGACGCAAATCGGGTTTGGACGCCTCTATCTGTGGCCCGACTACCTGATTTTTGATAGCTACGCATCAAGTGTATTTTCAATGTTATGGATGTATTTTTTCACGCAGTTCACGCAGATCTTTACGGGGCAGACAGCGGTCGATGGTCTTTTGTACTGGATCAACCAAACATTTAAAATGTTAAGTATCGTCTGCATTGGCTTGATGTTTTATCACATGCAGGATGGAAAGCTGATCAGGGATTCATTGATTGGCTTTCCCGATCACTTACTAAAAGGCGTACAGTTGATGGCCATGTATCCGGTGTACATCACTGCTGTTAAAAAGGCAATGTCAGGTGATAAGCCTATCCGTTTTTACCTGTTTGCAAATGGTATGTATGGCCTTGTTCTGGGGCTGGATGCCTTAAACAGATGGAACATCATCATGATCCCCTACATTTTTTCCTTCACATTTATTCCGGTAGGCATGGTTGTGGAGGTTGTGTTGCTTTCTTTCGGATTGACGCAACGTTATCGTGCCTTTAAAGAAAACAATGAAAGTCTCCGACTGGCCCTTGTCGAAAAAGAACGAGAACACGTAGTACGTCTCATACAAACCCAGAATGCCGAATGTGATCGTATAGCCCAGGACCTGCACGATGACCTCGGCGGTATCATGGCGACCATTAATGCAAAGCTTGATGCACTGATGCAATTGGATTCCACTGCTGCGATTAGGCAAGGGATCAGCAAGGTTCAGATCGTCTCGAAGAATGCCGGACAAAGGATTCGACAAATTGCACACAATCTGATGCCTCCCGAGTTTCTCAAAGCAGGGCTGATGGATATTATAAGTGAACACCTCGATACAATTTCCTTACCTGTTTTCACCCATCATACTTTTGGCAAGGAACACCGGTTTTCCCCTGAGCGTCAGTTAAACTTATATCGCATATTGATGGAATTGATCAACAACATCTGCAAGCATGCAAAAGCAAGCAACTGCTCCATACAGTTTTTCTTTCATCTCGACAGACTAATCATTGTAATTGAAGATGATGGCCGCGAATACACCGAAAATATCAAGGGAAATAACGGCATTGGTAAAAAAAATATTAATTTAAGGATCAATTATCTCAACGGAAGCATTTGTACAGATCATAACTCGGAAGGAACTTCCCAAATCCTCGAAATACCCTATGACGACCTCAGATCCTCTAGCATTCAGTATCATGATTGTTGACGACCATGTATTGTTTAATGATGCTCTTTTTGCCTTGCTCAGCCCGGTTTACCGTTCAATAACACAAGCCTTTGAAGGAGCGGGCCTTGTTCAGTCCGTTGTAAAGCAACGTCCGGACCTGCTGTTATTGGACATTAATTTGCCAAGGCTTGATGGGTTGGAGGCCGCCGCACAGATTAGAGACATCCTTCCTGACCAAAAGATTATCATCGTGAGCATGTATAATCAAAAGCGTATGGTGGACAAGGTTAAGGTTCTGGCTTTGAACGGGTACATACTCAAAGATTCCTCCTCCCACACGTTATTGACAGGCATAAAAAAGGTGTTGGATGGTGAGATATTTATTGATCCGGATATAACTAAACGACAAAAGGCCCCCGACGGATTTTCAAAAAGCGCAAATCTGACCGCCCGCGAAAAACAAATTATCCGCGGTCTTGTAGACGGGCAGTCTGCGTCAGACATTGCGACAAAAATCAACCTTGCTCACGAGACGGTCAAATCGTACCGGAAGAATATCTACCTCAAGTTAGAAATCAACAGTGTCGTTGAGCTCGTGAAGATGTTTGAAGGAGAATCGTGGCTGCTGGAGAACACTGCCGGTTGAATCTTTTGCCCCAGTCCGAGCACTATCTGAAAGGGAAACATAAATATCTATAATCCAGGTTTTGGGTTTACTTACAGGAGCGTTTTATCGAAATCTTTAACTATAGGGTTTTGGAACGTAGTATCAATGTCGTTTACTTAAGCTAAAAATAGAGCTTTGGTACGGTGTTTAGGTGTAAAATACCTAAATTTAAACCAGAGTATAGGGAGGTAAATACCTCGTTATTTAAGAGAAAAGATTACCGGAAAACTGCACAAAAGTATATAATCCGCGCGGCGTGTCTATAACGGCGATACTGGGCCAGCGAAAACGGATGATAGGGCGCCAGTCATGACGGAAACCAATGGGCCACTTTTCAATTACAATTATAAGTGATTAATTTTAATGACTCAACTGTTTTTTTCTTCTAAAAGATTCGCCCTCCAGTTCAATGCGATGAGAAGAGAAAACAATTCTGTCTAGGATGGCATCTGCAGCCGTACTTTCCCCAATTAACCCATGCCAGCTTGCTACCGGTATTTGTGTGGCGATTATAGTAGAGGAGCTTTCATGTCTTTCTTCAATAACATCCATCAGCACATTCTTTGCCTGTTGATCGATATTGGCCAAACCAAAGTCATCGAAGATAAGCAGTTCGGTTTTTTGTATACGCTTGATGAGTTTATAATAAGTCCCCTGCAGCTTGGCGAGTTTAGCCAAATCAAAGAACCGGGCTGTGTTGTAGTACATCGTTCGGTGCAGCAATTGACAGGCCTTAACGCCTGCTCTTTCCGCTTAAAAACTGGACTAGTTATGCCGCGAGTTTAAAATTAAAATATTCTTCTGGAGTTTTCATATTAAGTGCTGAATGAGGGGCGAAAGTATTGTATTCATAGACCCATTCTTGAATTTTACTTAATACCGTTGCTGGGTTATCTAGACAGTTCTCATAAACATAATCACGCTTAAAAGTCCCATTTAAGGCTTCGCACATCCCGTTTGATTGGGGAGAATAGGTCGGTGTGTGGCAGTCTACTATATTCCAGTTTTTCAGACTTTGCTGCAACTTTTTCTCAATATACTCTGGGCTATTGTCATGTAGTAATTCCAGTTGGCCAGCCTCGGGTACACAAATTCCAAAGCGCTCGAAAAGGGCATTTTGAATGAGTAACTCTATATCACAAGCCTGCATACTTAGGCCTGCTTTCCAGCTGATAATAGAACGATCACAACAATCCATTACAAATGCTAGTCTGAGTTTTTGACCATTCCAACATTTGATGGATGCCGCCGTGGCCCGGTAATAACGCTAGCCCACCTGGTGTTTGGTTTATCCACAGAAATTTTCCCTTTATATGGTCTACTACTACCCCTTGGACGAAACCGCTTCAACAGCAGCCCTTCTTCTTTCATGTACCTAGACAATATGATATTGTAATCACGCTTCAAAATTGCTCTAACCCTAGGCGTTCCGTAGGCGGTCCGTCGCACGGTTGATTTTTTACTTGTTATTGCTTTGATAGACTCCTTTGCTTGCTCAGAAATTTGCTTTTTAGTAATTGCTTTTCGGCTCGGATATGTCTTGGATTTATAATACAAGCTCGACTTTGCAACGCCTAATATTTTTATGATTCGATTCATACTTAGGCCGAAACTTACGGATAACGATTCAACTTCTTGTTTCGTAGTAGATCCATCTCCAACCGCTTCGGCGGACCGATTTTTTTTAAAACTTTGATTTCGAGCGTTGATTCTCCCAGAGCTTTTTTCAGATCGTCGTTTTCTCTTTTAATTATTTCAAGCTCTGTTTTAGAATGAAGCTCTCCGTCGTTTTTAATACCCATTACTGCTCCTGATTTAGCATCCGTACGCCATTTATAAAGTTGGCTGGCGATAAGTCCTTGTCTTCTACAAAACTCAGGACAAGACAAGCCAGAAGTTTCCCATTCTTCAACTAAATACGCCTTTTCTTGACTCGAAAGTAGCTTTCTGCGGCGCTTACCCGAATATTCTTGATCAATTCATCTACCATCATTTTGTGCTTGTTTAAGCTACAAACTGGTCCAAGGATTCAAGCAGTTAAGAACATTAATAGCATTCTCTCGATTGTCATATTTGTTTAAAGGGAGAATACATTTTATGGATCAGGACCAAATGATGGCTATGAACATGGAAAACGGAAAATTGGGCTGCATCCCAAATAATCCCAGGGATGACAGGATGGTAGCAATAGCAAACCCATGCGAGTTAATACCTTAAAAGGTTGAATTATTATTATTAGCGTATTGGAAATGTGATTTCGGTCGGTAAAGACAGCGACCAGGGAGATTTTTGGGCGGATGGCTTTACACTGTCGGCCCAAAAGGGTCAAAGATGTTTCTTTTTTTCTATTCAGACTCTCCAGACTGTATGCCAAATTTTATTAGATGAAGCCACCTATTAAAATGATTTGATCCTTGAACGCATAGAGCATACAGCTTATGGTATTAGTTTGAAAGGATTGCAACGAACGCTAGCGATTAATTCGGCGCCTATTGCCTAGAGCATAAAGCTTACCGCTTATAGCATAGAGCATTCCTTTGGCAGGATGACAGACAAATATTCTATAAAACCTATTGTTAAATTCAACACCTATAGCTTAGAGCATAAAGCTTACAGCTAATAGCATTCCTGGATCAGGACCAAATGTTGTGGAGTAACATGGATTAAGCATATAACTGAGATGTTCGATACCTACGGCATCGTCCTAGACGAATCAATGTTTGTATTTCTATAAACATTTTATCCCGCTTGGATAATGTGGCAATGAATTTTAGTTCAAATTGAATATTTCAAAAATATTGCCGAAAAGATGCCATCGGCATCTAACGTTTGTAGCAGAACAAAAACCCTATGAATCGGACCAAAGTTGTACAAACCTTGAAATTTACTTCTATCCCTGCCATTATTTTTGCCTGTTGTTCGGCAACCTATTTTTAGGTTAATTCAATCAATTCATGAGCTTTTTTACAGGGGTTTTGATTTAAAAAACTTCTATCAAAGTATAGGTTTTCATGTTTTTCTACATTTTTAATAGCATTCTCTCGATTGTCATATTTGTTTAAAGGGAGAATACATTTTATGGGTCAGGACCAAATGATGGCTATGAACATGGAATACGGAAAATTGGGCTGCATCCCAAATAATTCCAGGGATGACAGGATGGTAGCAATAGCAAACCCATGCGAGTTAATACCTTGAAAGGTTGAAATATTATTATTAGCGTATTGGAAATGTGATTTCGGTCGGTGAAGACAGCGACTAGGGAGATTTTTGGGCGGTTGGCTTTACGTTGTCGGCCCAAAAGGGTCAAAGATGTTTCTTTTTTTCTATTCAGACTCTCCAGACTATATGCCTAATTTTATTAGATGAAGCCACCTATTAAAATGATTTGACCCTTGAACCCATAGAGCATACAGCTTATGGCATTTGTTTGGAAGGATTGCAACGAACGCTAGCGATTAATTCAACGCTTACAGCTTAGAGCATACGGCTTACAGCATTCCTTTGGCAGGATGACAGACAAATATTCTATAAAACCTATTGTTAAATTCAACGCCTATAGCTTAGAGCATAAAGCTTACGGCCTAAAGCTAAAAAACAATCCGCTCCACAAGTTTATGATTTGTTCCTAAATATTCAGCATCCCCCCAAACTTGTTGGTTGATCCAGCCTATGGCCTAATACCTATACCCCTAACACCAAAAAAAGCCCAGATTTCTCTGAGCTTTTTTGCGGTCTGGACGGGACTCGAACCCGCGACCCCATGCGTGACAGGCATGTATTCTAACCAACTGAACTACCAAACCGTGCTTTACTTTTCCGTTACCAGATCCGTAAATCGTGGTGCAAAACTAGTATTAATATTTCTTATTTCAATGCATATTGGAGAAAAATATTTATTTCTTTGTACCTATCATTAGGGCACTCAAGCCTAATAATTCTGATATTGAATCAGTTGTAATCGAAAAATAGCATGAATAAAATTAAAGAAATTATTTCGGCCTTAGAAAAACTAGCTCCACCGGCTTATCAGGAGGGTTATGACAACTCAGGGCTGATTGTGGGAGATAAGAATTGGGAAACGACCGGGGTGCTCATCTCCCTCGACACCACCGAAGCGGTGGTCCTTGAAGCCATCCGCAGAAACTGTAACCTGATCGTCTCCCACCACCCCATCGTATTTAAAGGCCTTAAAAAGCTGACGGGCAGCAATTATGTGGAGAGAACCGTAGCTTTGGCCTTAAAGAACGACATTGCACTCTATGCCATCCATACCAATCTGGATCATGTGGAACAAGGGGTCAATTGGAAGATTGCCCAAAAATTGGGGCTAAAAAATGTAAAGATCCTAGCCCCTAAGAGCCAGTTACTTCAAAAACTGACCACTTTCGTCCCTACCGACGACGCCTATGCCGTACGTCAGGCCCTTTTCGCTGCGGGAGCCGGAGAGGTGGGCGATTACAGTCAGTGCAGCTTTAGTAGCCAGGGTGTAGGTACCTTCCTGCCCGGCGATTCGACTCAACCGGTCATTGGACAACGGGGTACCCTAGAGCATGTCAACGAGATTAGGATAGAAGTACTGCTCCCCAGCCACCTTTCAGCTGCCGTACTCCTTGCCTTAAATGCGGCCCACCCTTATGAAGAGGTCGCTTATTATTTACAGAACGTGGAGAACACCCACCAGCAAGTGGGCGCCGGCGCCATTGGCGAACTGCCCGAAGCCTTAGACTCCGAGCAGTTCCTAGCACACCTTAAGGAAAGTATGAGCCTGCCGCTTGTAAAGCATACAGCCATATTGGGCGATAAAATAAAAACAGTAGCCCTTTGTGGTGGAGCGGGAAGCTTCTTATTGCCCAAGGCCCTGTCGGCCAGTGCCGATGTTTTTATTACTGGAGACTACAAATACCACGAGTTTTTTGATGCCGACCAACGGCTCATGATTTGCGATATTGGCCATTATGAGAGCGAAGTATTCACGAAAGATTTACTTCTTGACTATTTATCAGGAATTTTTAGTAATTTTGCACTCTGTTTATCGGAAACCAATACCAATCCTGTTCATTATTACCACTAACTGGCTTGGAGTACCTTGGACCTTCCTAACGAACAATACATATATTGAGCTATCCAGCTCCGATCATAACTGGCATTGAAACAAGTCCATTAAAGACATACATGGAAAATACAATCGCACAAAAATTAGACGCGCTCCTGAAGCTTCAGGAAATTGACTCAAGTCTCGATGAAATTCGCAAAACCCGTGGAGACCTTCCCGAAGAAGTTCAGGATCTTGAAGATGAGGTAGCTGGGATAGAAACCAGGTTAGCGAAATTTAAGGGAGAAATCGCCAATCTCAATAGCGAGATCGACAATTTTAAAAGTGCTCAAAAAGATGGGGAGAAACTCATCAAGAAATACAAAGAGCAGCAGATGAACGTCCGCAACAACCGCGAATACGATGCCATCACCAAGGAAATTGAGCTACAAGAGCTAGATATGCAGCTAGCCGACAAAAAGATAAACGAAGCCCGTGCGCGCATTCGACTTATCGAAGAAGACGCCAATCGGGCCGACAATTCCCTGAAAGAGCGTAATGAAGACCTTAAGGCTAAAAAAGACGAACTCTCGCAAATCACCAGCGAAAGTGAAGCTGAAGAGAAAGATTTGCTTACCAGCCGCGAGAAACATACCAAAAAAATTGAAGAGCGTTTGTTAAAATCTTATCAGCGCATCCGCGGCAACTCCATCAACGGCTTGGCCGTAGTGAATGTTTCCAGAGGTGCTTGTGGTGGATGTTTTAGCATTGTTCCTCCCCAACGTCAGGCAGATATCCGCGAAAGGAAAAAACTCATCGTTTGTGAGCATTGCGGTCGTATCTTAGCCGATGTTGAAAGCGTAGAGCCTATCAATCAGAGAAGATAAGAATTCATATCCCATCGAAAAAAAGGTTGCCTGGCTTAAAGGCAACCTTTTTTGCTTTTCTTATGAACTCCAGAACAACCAGACATCATCGACTAGCCTTGGCCATCCACCTGTTGTTTTGGTGGCCGCTATGCTTCTTCTCCTTTGTTGCCACGGCCGAAACCGCAGACCCCGTGTCGGTACGTTTTACCCCCGAACTTCAAAAGGCTTATTTTGAGATCCAAAAGCTGCGCCTCGACACGGCCAGGGAACTCCTAAAACAGGCACGGAGCCAGGACGCCAATAATGCTTTTATCACTTATCTAGACAACTACGCCGACTTACACTACCTGTTAATAACAGAGGACCGAAAAGCCTATAAAAGTCTACTCAGCCAGGAAGATCAGCGCCTGGAGCAATTGGGCCAGCTGCCCGACACCTCCCCCTATAAGCGGTTCTTCCAGGCAGAGGTGCGGGTACACTGGGCCTTTGCAAAAATGAAATTTGGCAATGAGATCCAAGGTGCATGGGAAGTTATTAAAGCCTATAAATTGTTGGAAGAAAATCGGAAGTTATTCCCCGACTTCCGTCCCACGCTCAAAACCTTAGGCCTATTGCATATATTAATAGGATCGGTACCTGACCAATACAGCTGGGTAACGAGGATGCTTGGGCTCAGTGGAAACATTGCAAATGGACTGGAAGAACTTCGACTGGTGATTCGTACCGAACCTCTATTCCGACAAGAGGCCCAACTGATCCATATTTTAATCCATGCCTATACCCTCAGCCTACCCGACCACTTGCTACAGCAGCTGCTCACCATGGCCGACGACCAACCCGACAACCTCTTATTATCTTTCTTTGCAACCACCACGCTCATGAAAGAGGCCAAGGGTGCGCAAGCCAGTAGATACCTGTATAAAGCCCCACAAACGGCCGCCTATATCCCATTCCCATTTCTGGACTACCTCAAGGGCGAACTTTCCTTGCAACAAGGCAAATATGCCCAGGCCCATGGATATTACTCTCAGTTTCTAAAAAGATATAAGGGCTTCAATTATATCAAAGACAGTAATTTTAAGCTATTTTTCTGCAGCTGGGTGCTCAACAAGGAGGACCAAGCAATGACCTACCTTTCCCGAATAGGCAGCCAAGGAACTACCGTAGTAGAAGCCGATAAGGCGGCCCTACGCATGGCAAAGGAATTTGAAGCACATCCACTGGACCCGGAACAAAAATTGCTCTATCAGGCACGCTATGCCTCCGATGGAGGCTATTTTCAGGAGGCTCTGAGCTTCCTGGCTCAGCGACCCGAAAGTGCACTCCAGGTCCAAGCCCACCGGGTAGAATGGAACTACCGCAAAGGACGAATCCTACAAAAACAGGATCAACTCAATGCAGCCATCCCCTTTTTGATGCGGGCCATAAGCTTGGCATCCGACCAATCTGCGGGCTTAGCGGCAACTTCCGCCTTGCAGCTGGGCTATATATATCAGTCCAAAAATGACACCGAAAAAGCCATCCAGTATTTCAAAAAGGCCCTGACCTACAAAAAGCATGATTACAAGAACAGTGTAGACAACAAGGCACGAGCGGCCTTAACGGCCTTGCAGAAATAAGTCGAAAAATTATAGCTATATTTAGGAGTAAAAGATTTCGGATACGTCCCACACTTAGTTTCTACTAAATCCTGATCGAGCTATGGACGACGACTACCCCAATTCCCGAAATATACTCAGCTGGGCAGAGGAAGATCGGCCACGCGAGAAATTATTACTAAAAGGAAGAACGGCCCTTTCGGAAGCCGAACTGATCGCCATCCTTCTTGGAAGCGGCACCAAGGAGCACTCAGCCGTAGACGTAGCCAAAACCCTGATGGTGAGCGTGGGCAATAACCTACACCGGCTCGCGAAGTTGAGTGTAAAAGAGCTGATGAAAATAAAGGGCATAGGAGAAGCCCGGGCCATCACCATAGTGGCGGCATTAGAACTAGGCCGTCGCCGGTCGGAAAGCGAAAGCGTGGGGCGTCATAAATTGTCGGAGTCCAAGCAAGTATACAACCATATGAAACCCTACCTACTTGACAAAGTCATGGAAGAGTTTTGGGTGATATTGCTCAATAGGGCCAACGAAGTCCTTCAGACGCACCAAGTCAGTATAGGAGGAGTTGCGGGCACCGTAGCCGATACAAGGATGATCTTCAAATTGGCCATCGAAAACCTGGCAAGTTCCGTCATTTTAGTACATAACCACCCATCTGGCCAGCTTTCGGCCAGCAACGCCGACCTCAACGTCACCAAACAAATAGCCCATGCCGGCAAAATCATCGACATCCCCGTCTTGGATCATGTCATTTTTACCGAAACGGGCTACTACAGTTTTCGGGATGAAGGGCTGCTCTAGAACAATAGATCCATCTTGACAATGCCCTCCAGTCGATCGTAAGGAATCGTCAATACGATAGAGCCTCTTACGTAGGCTGCTATCTCATAGGGGTTATAGTACAACCGAAGTCCTTCCCTGGTAAAGTTATAATTGGCAGGCAGGAAGAACTTATGGTTCGCTAAAAAGTATCCTTGTTCTTCCAAGTCTACTTCAGGACCTAGCTTCTCAACTTTACGAAATTCCTTTTCTGCCAGATTGAGCAGGGCAACAGTATCCGATATAAAATAATTCATATCGACCGACTTTCCACTTTCAAGATCGAAGGCGTAGTCGGACTGTAGGGTATTTGGATGAGCCCCCCCTGTAAAGAAGTACTGTTGCAAGGCATAAAACATCCATTTGGGGGTCGTCATGATGGTATCCCCTTTTATTTCGATTTCCCAGCAGCCAGGAGCCTCGGGAAAATCGGCTTTAAAGTCGGTATAATTCTTTTCGAACAATAAAAAGGCCGACCGCACCGATTCATGATGCAGAGAATCATCGGCTTCTACCCCGGCAATTCCCAGAATATTCTCGATAGACTTTGCCGACAGCGTAGCACCAATGGCCTTCCATTCTGGATTTTTCTCCTCTGGCAACCATACCTCTGTTTTTACGCTTACCCCGCCGGTACTGTCACAGGAGCCAAAAGCCATTATCGTCTTTTGACCCGTCAATTTTGGGTCGTTAGAACTTCCTCCGCAGCCCAACAACAATCCTCCCAGCAACACACATCCTAATCCTAACCAATGTTTCATATTATACTTTAGTACTTTCCTATCTCCTCTCCCTACAAGCTCATGAGCTCTTTAAAACGAATGGCTTGCCGGCGGGAGATTTCTATTTTATCACCACCATGCAAAGTAACCAGTAATCCACCACTAAACCATGGCTCAATCTTATCAATCCAATGTAAATTTATGATATGCTTCCTATTGGCCCTAAAATAGGTATTAGAATCCAACCTTTCCTCCAGATTATTCAATGATTTTAATACCAACGGCTTCTGGTCGTCAAAGTGCAACCGCACATAGTTTCCCATGGATTCGAACAGTCGGATTTTTTCAAGTTTCACAAACCAACATTTCTCTCCGTCTTTAACGAATACTTGGTCGTTTTCATTCAAAACTTTCCCTGCCCTTTCATTCACTTCTGCGGGCAATTCTGGTGCCACCTGGTTTTCCTCTATTCGGTTGATGGCGTCCTTGAGCCTATCCTGATCGATGGGCTTGAGCAGGTAATCGAGGGCATTGAACTCAAAGGCTTTTATGGCATATTCGTCATAAGCGGTTGTAAATATCACCTCAGGAGCTTTCCCTTCTATAGCCGTCAGGAGCTCAAAGCCGTTCTTTCCGGGCATTTGGATGTCCAAAAACAAGAGCTCCGGCTGTAGCGATTCTATTAGAGGCAGCGCTTCATCGGCATTGGCGGCTTCGCCAATGATCTCGATTTTCATATAAGGCTCTAATAGCCTTTTAAGCTCATTGCGAGCCAATCGTTCATCATCAATTATCAGTGTTCTCATGGATTGAAAGGTTTGGAGTTATAAAGACAGGTCACTTAAGGCATCAAATGGTGAACCGAACACCCTGCAGATCATTGGGAAGGCTCGCTAATAAAATCCTCTGAACGTACCGGTATGCGTATTTCGGCCCTCACCACCTCTTCTTCTTCTTCCTGTTCAATATGGAAAGAGGCGTTTTTACCATATAAAATAGACAAACGTTCAGCTGTATTTTTAAGGCCGACCCCACCCGAATCGGTGCCACCTAACACCCCAGAATTACGGATCACGATCAACAGTATTTCTTCTTCAATTTCGCTATTTATTTCAACAAATCCACCCCCTATCATTTTACTTACTCCATGTTTAATTCCGTTTTCTACCAGAGTCTGCAACATCATCGGAGGAACTTGCCAATAAACCGCCTGCGGGTTGGTGGCTATGCGATAGGTAAGTCGTTCTTCATAACGCACCTTTTCCAGCTCCAGATAATCCACCACAGTTTTGAGTTCCTCTTGCAAATCTACCGTTTTACGGCGATCGGCCAACAAGGAATTTCTTAATATATTAGAAAGTTTGGTAATACTCGACTGCGCCCTTTGTGGGTCTTCGAATACCAAGGCCCTGATGCTATTAAGGGCATTAAAAGTAAAATGAGGGTTTAACTGAGACCGAAGCACCTTGGCTTCCGTATCGCGCATCGACATTTTGAGCATGATTTTCTCATATCCCACCATCCTATTTTGCTCTACATAATGATATACCGTATAGGATAGCACCCATGTAAGGAGATTCTTACACCAGCTAAAATAATAACCCCAGAATACCAGGGGCTGATTCATCAGGTTATGGGCCAGCACCTTCCTATCGAGGGGCTGGTTAATCATCGTCATAATAAGACCCAACAGCAAAACCGACCCTAACACCCGCAAAGCGAGCCGTGGCAATGGCAGTGCCGACCACTTCCATTTTCTAATAATGAGCCTATAAAAATGAGTGAGGGTAATGGCCAATAAGATATTGGCTAGCGCAGCGTAAAATGAAGCCGTATCGAAACCGTATTCGAGGATATAGGGGATGTACTCAAACATGATGAGTAAAGACCATCCGACGATTTGAAGCGTCCAGTAAATTCTATTTTTGGACATAAACCACCTATCTACTTAAAATAACTAAACCACAAATGTAAGACGGCAAATCCTTAGGTTCTCCGAGAATACACCAAAGGAAATGCGCCTACACAAGCGGCTGTTAGGCTGTTTGTGGAATGTCTATCGATAGCAGGTGGGTAATATCGTTGGCTACCTCAAGGTTAAATGTTTTGGATTCATAGGAATACTCCAGCTTATACAAGCATAAGTTGCTATGGTGGTATTGATCCATATCGATCAGGGGTTGCTTCATGAGTATGGTAAGCAACACCCGCATGGCCCGCCCATGCATCGCAATGAGTATATTACGCTCATGAGGGCGTGACAATATCGTTTCTATCACCGGAAGTTGGCGATTTCTCACATCGAGCGGACTCTCCCCTCCCTCTGCAGAAGCCTCTATATCCCCACTTTGCCAGGCCGATACCAGGTCAAGGTAGTATTGGCTATCACCGGTATTGGGCTCCTTCCCTTCCCTATTTCCCCAAGAAATTTCGTTCAATCCTGAGTAACTTTCGTGGGGAATTCCCAACTTTAGGAAACTATTTACCGTCTGATGGGTTCTTATTAAATTGGAGGTGTAAATTTTATCGAAAGGTATATGCTGATAGGCATTAAAAAAGGCTTGAGCCTGGGCTTTTCCCCATTCGTTCAATGGAGAGTCCACCCCACTGCCTTGCACAATTCCCTTGCGATTCAGATCCGTTTCACCGTGACGGATAAGGTAAATAGACTTTCTTTTCAAAATATTGTATTATTTAAATATTTCTTTTGCAAATATTGCGTATTTGCTTAATATAGCCGTTACAAATTTATACATTTTTTAGACATGTTCGCAAATAACCCTACCCTTAATCAGATCCAGGACATCGGTAAAAACAGCATGTCGGAACATGTGGGAATAGAATTTATCGAAATTGGGAAAGACTTCCTAGTCGCCAAGATGCCCGTAGATGCCCGCACACAACAACCTTTCGGTATTTTACACGGTGGCGCCTCCGTGGTGCTAGCCGAAACTTTGGGTAGCGTAGCGTCTTACCTTTGCCTGCCCGACCCCAGCAAACAACAAGCTGTAGGCCTCGACATAAACGCCAACCATATCCGTCCTGTAAGTGAAGGATTTGTATATGGTAAGGCACAGGCCCTGCATATCGGAAGAAGTACCCATATTTGGGAAATAAAAATCACCAATGAAGACCAAAAACTCGTGTGCATTAGCCGGCTTACAGTCGCTATTATGACCATAACGGCCTAATGCCAGAATATTTTCATCAACAGATTTATTTCGTATACGTGTAAATGATTGCAGTACATCCGAAAGTAACACGCAGCCTGCAAGACTATAAAATGGAAACCATTTGGCAGGCCATTAGTAATTTGGGACTCCCAGGGGCGGTCTGGAAACTCCCTTACGAGTCGTCTATCAAAGTGCTCGTTTCGTTCAACGCCGACCTTAGGATGGTAGAGCCCGATCTGGACAAGCTCCCACCAGGCTTTATGATCGCGCCTTTTCTATGGAATAGCACTCAGCCGGTGAGCTTTATGGAGGGCGACCTGCTAATGGACTACGCCATGACCGGAACGGCACCGAAAGTAGACCCCTTCGCGCACGACCAAGACCACCCCAAAATAGTTGAGCTCATGGAGGAAGCCGAAAAATGTAGCAAAACAACTCCTTCCCAAAGTGTTACACCGAAATTTTGGCCTATAGAAGCCCAAACTTCGGCCCATGATAAGCGGCATTTTATCTCAAATGTTCAGAAGGCCGTTTCGGCCATAGAAAAAGGAGAATTTCAAAAGGTTGTACTATCGAGAACGAAACAACTAGGGTTCGACGATCATTTTGAAGCCATAAAAGCCTTTCAGAAATTGACAAGCCAATACCCCCATGCCTTCGTATCGTTGGTGAATCTTCCTAAGCAAAAAGAGCTATGGCTAGGGGCTAGCCCGGAGCTGCTCCTCTCCACAACCCATGCCGGAACATTTAAAACCATGTCACTGGCGGGTACTCAACCCGCCATCGATTCAAAGGGAGGAAATATTCAAAAAAATGAGATCAGATGGGGGCAAAAGGAGATTGAAGAACATGCCCTAGTAAGTCGTTATATTGTAGAATGTTTCAAGAAAATACGGCTAAGAGAGTACCTGGAAACCGGCCCTAAGAGCACGCAAGCGGGCAATCTTTACCACCTACGAACCGACTTTGAGGTTAATGCCCACGAGGTTCATTTTGAAGAACTAGGGTCCGTCATGCTGAAGTTACTCCACCCAACCTCAGCTATATGTGGTACCCCAAAAGAGTCGGCCTTGGCTTTTATAAGCGCTCAAGAGGGGTTTGACCGAAAGCTATACAGCGGCTTTCTGGGCCCAGTTAATATAGAAGAGGCTACCAAACTTTTTGTCAATCTAAGAACTGTCCATCTCAAAGACCATCTGGCCACCTTTTATGCAGGGGCAGGTATCACCGAAGACTCAAATGCAGAAAATGAATGGAATGAAACGGAATTAAAATGTGACACCTTATTGCAGGTCATTGCCGCTATGTAACCATAACCAATGGCCCTTATGGCAAGGGGCTACAGTAAATTTATTTTGAACAAGCAACCATGAGTAAACGTATTGGCTGATGCCCTTTCATTTAAAGATCAATAGCCAGCCAAAAGTAGCCCATATTGGCCCAATTATTAAGCAGTACAACCCTACAACAGAGCCTAATGATCGTTGTGTAAAAAGGAAGAAAAGACCGAAAATATAACTTTACTAAACCCAACCTAATGAACCTTTTATCCAAACCGCGGGTGTTTCCTGAGCAACGCCACACCCTGGCTCAAATTGCGGGAGTGCTGCTATTACCGCTCCTTATTCCATTGGCTAGTTCCTGTGGGGAGAAAAAAGATACTTTCCAGAAAGGCAAAAAGAACGCAGCCACCATTGTGGATGTAATCGTTGCCAAAAAGGAGCTGATCCAAGAAAACGTGGAAATTAATGGGGCCGTGGTAGCCCATGAGTTTGCCGAATTAAAGCCTGAAGTGAGTGGCTTGCTTACTTACGTGAACGTGCCCGAGGGGCAGATCGTCAAGAAAGGGACCGTCATAGCCCGAATAAATAATGCGGATTTATTGGCCCAGTTAAAGAAAATTGACGTACAAATAGACCTGGCAGAGAAGACCGAGAAGCGTCTTCAAAAATTGATCGCCATCAGCGGTGTCAATCAGTCGGAATATGATTTGGCATTCAATCAACTCAATACGCTGAAGGCCGATAGGGAATATACCCAAGCGATGATCGACAAGACGATCGTTAAAGCCCCCTTTACGGGGTCCATAGGCCTCAGGAAGGTTAGTGAGGGCAGTGTGGTAACTCCAGCCACGGTAATTGCCAGTCTTCAACAACTCAATCAATTGCGTATCGACTTTACGGTACCCGAAACTTATAAAGGCTATATTCAAAAAGGAAAAATAGTAAGTGTCAATTTGGGCGGACAAGAAAGCAACCTACACAAGGCAAAAATTATTGCCACAGAGCCGTCTATTGACCTCAACACCCGTAACATAACGGTAAGGGCGATCCTTCTGGACGGCCAGGCGAACCCTGGGGCATTTGCCAAGGTGTATTTAGATGCTAGTGGATTAAAATCTGCTATATTGGTACCCACCAATTGTATCATACCGGAAGCGAAAAGCAAAAAAATTGTTACTGTAAAAGACGGAAAGGCCAAATATGTAGTCGTAGAAACCGGTGATCGGCAGTCGGATAATATAGAGGTGGTAACGGGGCTAACACCGGGAGACACGGTAGTGGTATCTGGCGTACTTTTTACCCGGCCCGACAACCCCGTGCAGATACGTAGCGTGAAGAAGCTGGAAACCTCACCCAGCGAATAAGCCAACCACAACTTCCTGAACCCCGTTATGAACATTTCCGAATTATCCCTAAAACGACCGGTATTAGCCATTGTAATGAATCTACTCATTATATTGTTTGGCGTGGTGGGGTACAATTTCCTTTCCCTTCGCGATTACCCGGCCATCGATCCACCCATCGTTAACGTCCGCACCAGCTATACCGGCGCCAATGCCGATATTGTCGAAAGTCAGATTACCGAGCCTCTAGAAAAGAGTATCAATGGTATTCCAGGCATCAAAAGCATCAATTCCTCGAGTCAGATAGGGTCGAGTAGCATCACGGTCGAGTTTAACCTAGAGACGGATTTGGAGGCTGCTGCCAACGATGTCCGCGACATGGTAAGCCAGGCCCAACGAAACCTCCCTCAGGACATAGACGCCCCACCGGTGGTGCGCAAGGCCGATGCCAACAGCGATTTCATCCTCTTATTGGCCGTTCAGAGCCCGTCCAAGGGGCTATTGGAACTCAGCGAATATGCAGAAAACGTGCTTCAACAAAGCCTGCAGACCATCGATGGCGTTAGTGCCATCAATATTTTTGGTCAAAAACGTTATGCCATGCGCCTTTGGATAGACCCCGACCAGATGAGCGCCTACAACGTATCTTTTAACGATATCAGCACGAGCCTCAATCAAGAGAATGTGGAGCTCCCCGCTGGGAAAATATATGGTAATAACACCGAATTAACGATCCGTACCTTAGGCAGGCTCCAGACCGAAGAGGATTTTAAAAACCTGATTATCAAAAACAATGATACGGGTATCGTGCGGCTAAGCCAAGTGGCTAAGGTGGAGATTGGCCCCGAAAATGAAGAACAAAGCTGGAAATACAATGGCGTGTATGCCGTAGGATTAGCAGTAATTCCGCAACCTGGAGCCAATTATATCAAGATCTCCGATGAGTTTAATAAACGGCTCGACGACATCAGACGATCCAACAAATCGGACATTTCATTTAATGTCCTTATTGATAATACCAGCTTGGTTCGCCAGTCGCTCGAAGAAGTAGAGGAAACCCTTTTTATCGCCTTTAGCCTCGTGGTGATCGTGATTCTATTCTTCTTTAGGAATTTTTTGGTAGCCGTCCGTCCGTTGATCGACATTCCTATTTCGTTGATTGCCACATTTTTCGTGATGTACCTTTTTGGCTTCTCGATCAACATCCTTACCCTCTTGGGCATTGTACTGGCCACCGGACTAGTAGTCGACGACGGTATCGTGGTCACCGAAAATATATTTCGTAAGCTCGAGTCGGGCCTGCCCATCCGACAGGCCGCGTTAGAAGGGAGTAGAGAGATATTTTTTGCGGTAATATCGACCTCCTTAACCCTAGCCGTAGTTTTCCTTCCCGTCGTGTTTCTAGAAGGATTTGTAGGAAGCCTTTTCCGAGAGTTTGGGATTGTAGTAGCTTCGGCGGTATTGATATCTGCCTTTGTATCCTTGACGATCACCCCGGTATTGAACGTTTATTTGAATCGCAAAAATGCACAACACGGTTGGTTTTACAACAAGACAGAACCCTTCTTCACGGGGATGGAGTCCATTTATAATCGACTACTGAAGGCCTTTATGCGGGTACGCTGGATGGCCTGGGTATTGGTGCTCGCCTGTGGCGGCATCATCTGGTTTACCTATACGAACCTACCCAGTGAGTTGGCTCCCATGGAAGACCGTAACAGTCTTAGGTTCTCACTGACGGCTCCAGAAGGAACGAGTTTTTTGCAAATGCAACAAATAACCGATGAACTTAGCGATTACCTCAACGACTCCATACCCGAAAAGGCCTTTATATTTACGGCTACTCCAGGATTTGGTGGGTCGGGTATGAACAGTGCATTTGGGCGAATTGGACTGGTACCCGCCTCTGAGCGCGTTAGGAGCCAAAACGAAATAGCCCAGGCGATTAGCAAAAAGCTTCCTGAATTCAATAATTCTAGAATTTTCGCTACTCAAGAGCAAACCATTGCCGTAGGTATAGGATCCAGAGGGGCCGTTCCAGTTCAGTTTATATTACAAAATCTGGACTTTGAGAAGCTGAGTGCTGTATTACCCGTATTCTTAGAGGAGGTTCGGAAAGACCCTACCTTTCAGAATGTTGATGCCAACCTCAAGTTTAACAAACCAGAGGTTCAGTTGACCATCGACCGCCTCAAGGCCAAGGATCTAGGACTTTCCACCACCGATGTAGCGGCTACCATACAAGCGGCCTTCAGCGGGAGAAGATTGGCCTATTTCATTATGAATGGCCAGCAATATGAAGTGATAGGGCAGGTCAAAAAATCGAGTAGAATGACGCCTGCCGATATTGAAAAACTTTATGTGCGCAATGACGCTGGTGAAAACATCCCCATTTCATCGGTCGTAAATCTCCAAGAGGAAAGTGGCCCACCTACCATTTACCATTACAATCGCTATAAAAGTGCGACCCTGTCGGCCTCCTTGGCAGAAGGAAAAACGGTGGGCGATGGAGTAGTAGCCATGCGGGCCATAGCCAGCCGATTGCTAGATGAGAGCTTTCAGACCTCTCTCAGCGGCCCATCTCGCGACTATGAGGAGAGTGCCTCTAACACCAGTTTTGCATTTGGCTTAGCCCTACTATTGGTCTATCTCGTACTAGCGGGGCAATTCGAAAGCTTTACCGACCCCTTCATTATCATGATTACGGTACCTTTAGCCCTGGCAGGAGCACTTTTAAGTTTATACCTTTTCAACCTCACGATCAACATTTTCTCTCAAATAGGGATGATCATGCTCATAGGACTGGTCACCAAGAATGGTATCCTCATCGTGGAGTTTGCCAATCAAAAGAGAGAACAGGGCCAAGACCGACTCAAAGCGGTGGTGGAGTCGGCAACCCAACGTTTACGACCAATTTTGATGACTAGCCTAGCCACAGCCTTTGGCGCCTTGCCTATCGCTATGAGCCTAGGAGCAGCGGCCACCAGTCGGGTTCCCTTGGGGGTCGTTATTGTGGGAGGCCTCATGTTCTCTTTGTTACTGACTTTATTTGTGATACCGGCGATCTACACTTTTATATCGCCTAAGCACGAAATTATAACCGAAGAAGCCAAAATGATTCAGGAAATCCAACAAACCTAGGGCCTACCTCTCCTTTTGCATATAAAAATATCATTTAAAAACTACCTAAGCTACCTATTCATGAACCCTATTACTCGCCTAAAATATATCCTAATCATCGGCTGGCTCACCACGATAACCTTGTCCGCTCGGGCCCAAACTCCGGTGGATACCTTGTACCTTAGCCTGGAAGACGCTCTGGACCTTGCCGTAAAAAATAGCTATGAACTTGAAATAGCCAAAAATACGTTGGAAGCCAACACCCTTTTGAATCATTATGGAGTCGCTGGAGGCTTACCGACTGTGGCGGGGACCCTGTCGAACACCGAGCAAATCACCAACCTCAACCAAAAGCTCAATAATGGCAATGAAACCAATAAGAAGGGAGCTACCGTCAATAACACCCAGGCCGGCATAGCGGGAAGCATACTGCTCTATAATGGTCACCGAGTAGTGGCAGCAAAAAAAAGACTAGAATATCAACAACTCCAAAGTCAGGAGTCGCTGCAAGAACAACTACAAAACACCTTGGCCTCCGTAATGGCTAGTTATTATGACGTGGTGCGACAAAAAAGTTATATCTCTACTATAAAGACATCTATAGCGGCCTCCCAGAAACGTCTGGAAATTCTTGAGGTTCGAAAGGAGGCAGGCATGGCCAATAATTCGGATATATTCCAGGCCCAAATAGATCTTAACACCCTTCTGCAGACCTTAATGGAGCAGGAAATGGTCGAGAAAACCTCCAAAACTCAGCTGCGCTATATCATGGCCCTAGATTCCCCCATCGAAATCGCAGTAAAAGACACCATCGTATTAGCACGCAATATCGACCTCACAGCCATTCTTGAAGGATTGGAACGAAACCCAACCTATCAGGCGGCAGAAAGGCAAATTCAGATCAACCAGCAATTGGTTAAAGAAACAGCGGCATTAAGATACCCTACCGTTCGGCTGAATCTAGGCTATAATTATTCTCGCAACCAAAGTACGGCGGGCTTTACCCTCTTAAACCAGACGATAGGACCCAATGCAAGTGTTACCGTAGCGGTCCCTATCTATAACGGAAGTGTATTCAGGCGCCAAAAGCAAGTGGCCGAGCTAGACGTACAAAATGCCAAAGCCCAAAAAAACATACTCTTGCGGGACTATAGCTCAGAGGTTATCAAGCAGTACGAAACTTACAAAAGTTCCTTGGAGCAAATTACCATTCAACAAGAAAATTACGAGCTGAGCAAAAAACTATTGGACCTTACCCTGATGCGTTTCGAGCTCATTCAGGCCACAATTATTGACGTCAGAGAGGCTCAAAAAAGTTTTGAAGAGGCCGGTTATAAGCTTGTAAACCTAAACTATGCGGCCAAATCTGCCGAAATAGAACTGAATCGTCTCAGCAACCAACTGGCCAATTGAGTTTCAATAAAAAGACATTGCCTCATTAATCGGCGTGTTAAACATTATAGTTCTTTTCAGTGTTTTAAGAATATCTGACTATTTAGTGCGAACTTACCATTAAATTCTAATTTTGAACAGTCAGGAAAGCTTATCAGATGGAGCGCGGCCCCAACTGATAAGCTTTGGTAAGGTTTTTGCTTACTAACAGAAAAAAGTCTATGAAAAATCTCTTCGCTTTCCTCATATTTTCCCAATGTGTACTCTTCGATGCATTCGCTCAAGAGGAGCAAAAACGGCGAATCGTGGGAAAATTGGTCGATCAAAGCGACCAACCGGTTCCTTTTGCTACTGCGGCTTTGTACCACAGTGCCGACTCTACGCTACATACAGGTGTTACCACGGAGGTAGATGGGGCATTCGCCATAGAAACGACTCCTGGAGCCTATTACCTGAATATAAGCAGTCTTACGCATCAGGATCAGGTAATCGGTAACCTTACCCTCACCGTTGCCGACATGGACCTAGGCATTATCACCATGACGAGCTCATCCCAAATATTAGAGGAGGTACTCGTTCGTGGAGAAAAAAGCCAGATGGAGCTTCAGCTCGACAAAAGAGTTTTCAACGTCGGGAAGGATTTGAGTAATATTGGAGGTAGTGCCTCCAGTATTCTAAACAACGTTCCTTCGGTAACCGTCGACGTGGACGGCAACGTGGCTTTAAGAGGGAGCCAAAATGTGCGAATTTTGATTAATGGAAAACAGTCGGGAATGATCGGCTTAAACCCGGCAGAGGCATTGAAACAAATCCCTGGCGATCTCATCGAAAGCATAGAGGTAATCACCAACCCATCGTCGCGATACGACGCCGAAGGGGAAGTGGGGATACTGAATATAGTGATGAAAAAGAATGTACGCTACGGACTCAACGGCTCGTTTGTGGCGAATTTGGGCCATCCTGCCAATTATGGGGGCTCATTTAATATCAATTATCGTAAAAACAAGACCAATCTGATTGCCAGTTATGGCCTCAGCTACAGAGACCGTCCGGGGCGCGGCAACTCCGAACAAGCCTATACCAGTGCCGATACCAGTTTCGTTTACCAACAGACCAACCGACGAAACCGAACCGGACTCTCCAATACGGGTACCTTCGGTATGGATTACTTCGCCAATCAGTACAACACCCTGACCACGACTTTCTCCTTTCGTTACTCTCAAAACAAAAACAACTCCAACCTAGAATATCTGGATTTCAATCAGAATAACGAACTAACCAATACCGTCATTAGGGAGGAAATAGAAAAGGAGCCTAGTATAAACCTAGAGGGGAATTTGATGTACAAAAAGACCTTCGAAAGAAAGGGACAAAGCTTCAATGTGGACCTGAAATACATTATCAGTGATGAAACGGAATCGGCCCAATACCGGCAATATGCGCTAAGTGAATCATCGGTATTACGACAAAGGTCCTTCAATACAGAAGATGAGAAAACGTTTCTCCTTCAGGCCGATTATATTCAACCCATTGGAGAAGACGGCCAGATGGAGGCTGGACTTAAGAGCTCGATCCGGCTATTAGACAACGACTTTTCAGTTCATCAGCTCAACGAATCGGACAACTGGCAAATCTTATCCGATTTTGACAATTATCTGGCTTATGATGAGAAAATTCATGCCGCCTATTTCATGGGAAGCAACAAATTCGGAAAGTTCTTCGCCCAAGCTGGGTTGCGGGGTGAGTTGTCGGACATCACCACCACGCTTAAGAAAACCAACCAGACCAACACCAGAAAATATTTCAACCTTTTCCCGAGTGTACATCTATCCTATCAGATCGATAAAAAACAAACCTTGCAATTGAGCTACAGTTATAGGCTTAGCCGCCCTGGTTTTCGTAATTTATTGCCCTTTTCAAACTTTAGTGACTCTAGGGTCTTTAGGGCTGGAAATCCTGAGCTAAATCCTGAATATACCCATTCCTATGAAGTAGGTCATTTGATCAACATGGAAAAAGGCACTCTGCTTTCCAGCGCCTATTATCGTCGGCGAACAGGGGTTATTGAGTATATAACGAGCGTCGATAGTACGGGATTTACAACGACTATGCCCATTAATTTATCGACGGGCGACTCTTATGGCCTTGAGTTTAATCTTACTTACGACCCCTTCCCCTGGTGGAAGCTAAGTGCCAATGCCAACTTATTTAGGAGCCAAAATCAAGGCCAGTTCAACGATCAGATCCTTAAAAGCGACACCTACTCCTGGAACAGCCGGATGACGTCTCGCACGACCTTATTCCAGAATGTGGATTTCCAAGCGGCATTGAACTACCATGCGCCACGTAAAACCACCCAAGGGCGCGACCTAGCCATGTATGCCTTGGATTTGGGCTTGGCCAAGGATATACTTAAAGGAAATGGGACCATTAGCTGCAGTGTCAGGGATCTACTCAACTCCCAAAAGAGAAGACGCATCGTAGAAAGCGCTGGCTATTACTCTCGTTCCGAATTCCAATGGAGCCCCCGTCAAGTGGTTTTGAGCTTTTCGTACCGACTTAATCGTAGCAAAGAGAAACAAAAAGGGAATAAGGAAGACAACTTTGGCGATGATGAATGATTTCTAACCGCCTAACTGGTATCTTTGTTGCCAAACATAACATTTAGCAGAAATGCTCTTTATAGGAAAATACAATAATTTAACGATAGAACGCGTCACTAGTGTCGGCATGTTTTTAAGTGAAGTAGAAGGGGAAGAAGTTTTATTGCCCAACCAGTACATCACCGAGGACATGAAGATTGATGATGAAATTCGTGTTTTCGTTTATCAGGATTCGGAACATCGCCCCGTTGCCACTACAGAGACTCCCAAGATCATCCGCAACCAGTTTGCCGTTTTGGAGGTCAATGACGTCACCGAACATGGCGCATTTATGGACTGGGGCCTGATAAAGGACCTCTTCGTGCCTTTCAGAGAACAAAGCACTCCCTTACAGGTAGGAGAAAAACATGTAGTTTTTCTTTATTTGGACCAAAAATCTTCGAGGCTTATCGCTTCCACTAAAATCGACAGGTTTCTGGAAAATGATCGCTTGACGGTGGCCGAAGGTGACGAAGTGGAAATATTGGTCTGGAGTAAAACCGACCTCGGGTATAACGTCATCGTCAACCAGTTTCACAAAGGTCTCGTTTATGATAATGAAATCTTCACCGACCTCAGCATAGGAGACACCCGAAAGGCCTACATCAAAAAAATAAGGGAGGAAAACAAGCTCGACATTAGTCTTCAAAAAATAGGCTATGAAGCCGTTGAGCCCAATGCCAAAACTATATTGGACCAGTTGCAAGCGAGTGGTGGTTTCTTAAACCTTGGCGACAAAAGCTCTCCTGAAGACATATATGCCCGCCTAGGCATGAGCAAAAAGCTATTTAAAAAGGCTATCGGTGGACTCTATAAACAAGGCCGCATCCGAATATCAGATGATGGCATAACCTTAACCGCCGAAGACTGACCTCGCCCTGTTGGCCGGCACCCATACCACTCTGCCGGCCAACAGACCCGCTCCACCTTATTGCCCCCCGCTCCTATCGACTCGTTCGCGATTCCATTTCTGCCAAACTAGTCCTTTAGTTACTTTATGGAGTATAGTAGCATACAGCAATAATACCAGAATGTCGTTTTACCAAAAGTTGCTTTTACTGCTAATACCAGCCTATTTGTTAATCTCCTTCCAGCGACCACAGTCGTTCCAGTGGAAGGAACCCATAGCTACTACCCAGACCCTCCTCTTCTTCAAATCAGAAGCCAAAATTTTCGCTACGCGTACCGACCTCCTACTTACCGCTCTTAACAACCTAACAGCGGATAGCTCGTCGGTACATGAAGCCAAACAACAACTGGCCGCATGCCGACTTGCCTACAAAAGAATTGCTTTTTTTACCAATTACTTTTTCCCCAGCGAAACGCGGATGTACAATGCCGCCCCAGTTACCGAGGTAGAAGAGCCTACCTTAGAGTATGTTGAGCCCATGGGCCTACAGCAAATCGAGTCCTTATTATTCGAAAACGATGCGTATGCGTATAAGGCCGAACTCGTGCAAGTAGCACGAGTCTTACATGCGGCAGTGGCCGATTTACCGGCCTTGCTCTACCAATTTGAACTTACCGACGCCCAAATTCTGGAAAGTATCCGGCTCGAATGGCTACGAATTATGAGCCTTTACGTGAGTGGATACGACGCTCCACTCTTAAAAACTGGGATTGCCGAGGCTTTTCAAGCTACCAAGGCCTTCCGGGAGGTTTTACACCCGTATTTGCAAGATGACCGCGGTGCTGAAATAGATCGTCTGCTCATGGCTTCTGAAATGTATTTTAAAAACCATCAAGATTTCGACCGTTTCGATAGACTCCAATTTTATACCGACTATGCCATTCCATTCCAAAAGGCCTTGGATGCCTTTGCTCGTACTCGTGGCCTGTATACCAATAGTAGTATCTTCCTAAACGAAAACACGCCCAATATTTTTGCCAAAGATGCGCTACTATTTGAAAAACAAAATACCCCTAATGAAAAAGGCTCCGTGCTTATTCAATTGGGTGAAAGGCTTTTTATGGACCCAGCCCTGTCGGCCGATGGTCGGGTTAGCTGCTCTACCTGCCATATCCCCAGCCTCTATTTTCAGGATGGGTTGGCTAGGAGTAAGTCCATGAACCCTCATGAAAAGCTCAAACGTCATACCCCCACCCTGCTATATTCGGCTAACCAGCGCATTCAGTTTTGGGAAGGACGTGCCGGTTCCCTGGACCAACAGGCACTGGATGTACTTTTTAATCCGCTAGAAATGGGGGCGGATAGCCTAAAACTTTTGGCCTATTTAAGAACTTTACCGGCCTATCAATCAGGCTTCACCCAGGCCTATGGTGCTGGCCAGGCCGTGTCGATGACCCAGGTTACGAACGCCCTAACTGCTTACGTCAGTACGCTAGCGCCCTTTTCTTCGGATTTTGACCGATATATCGCCGGCGACCCTACCGCCCTGGATGAAGGTCAGAAGGCGGGATTCAACCTATTCATGGGCAAAGCCCAATGTGGCACCTGCCATTTCATTCCATATTTCAATGGTCTGCTCCCACCACTCTTCGACATTTCCGAAATAGAGATATTAGGCACCCCACTAAACGAGGATCTGGAACACCCCAGCGTCGACCCCGATGAAGGCCGTTACGATCTATATCGTGTCCCTTATTATAAGGGGGCTTTCAAAACCCCTACAGTAAGAAATGTGGCACAAACGGCGCCTTATATGCATAATGGCGCCTTTAGCAGCTTGGAAAAAGTGGTCGACTTCTATAATGAAGGAGGAGGCGTAGGAATAGGTCTAGACATTCCACATCAGACCCTATCCCCCCTCCCATTGGAGCTTACTAATACCGAGATACAAAATTTGGTTGCCTTTATGGAATCCTTAACTGATAACCCAAAAACCTTTACCCATAATTATTAATTGAATAACCATGTACAACAAATCGTTCCGACTCATTCAAATCGTACTGCTCGCCTTACTTCCTCTGCTGGGGTTGGGGCAGGCCCAAAGGGAAATCCCTTACATTCAAAAACATAAACACTTAAAAGGTATTCAAGCAGGATTGCTACGCGGCCCTTACCTTCAAAATGCTACTCCTACCAGTATGACCGTCCGCTGGAGGACCGATTCCTACGACAGAAGCCGGGTGCAATACGGTGAAAGTCCCGACCAGCTAACGAAGTTTGTGGACGACTCCACCCTAGTATCGGAGCATATCGTTAAGCTCAGCAACCTGCAGCCGTATACCAAATACTACTATAGTATAGGAAACCTAGCGGATACGACCTTACAAGGCGATGCCAACAATTTTTTCTACACCTTACCTGAGGAGGGTAGCGAACAGCTAATTCGGGTAGCCGGCTTTGGCGACTGTGGTAACAACTCCGTCAACCAGCATTTGGTACGTGACCAGATGATCAAAGCCATCGGTGATGAAGGCATCAACGCCTGGATATTAATGGGGGATAATGCCTATGGCGACGGTACTGATGCCGAGTATCAAGCCAAGTTTTTCAATGTATACAAAGATGAATTGCTCAAGAAATACCCCTTATTCCCCTCTCCTGGCAACCACGATTACCGAGACTTCCGCTCTGCTTCGGCAGAAGATGCGCACAAAATGGCCTATTATCAAAATTTCAGCATGCCCACCCAAGGGGAAGCTGGAGGAGTAGCTTCCAACACCCAGGCCTACTACTCTTATAATATCGGCAATGTTCATTTCTTATCGCTAGATTCTTATGGGCCCGACCAGGTAGGTAATTTTATGTACGACCAACTCGGCCAGCAGACCGAATGGGTTAGAAAGGACCTTGAGGCCAATAAAAGCAAATGGGTAGTGGCCTATTGGCACCATCCTCCCTATACCATGGGGTCCCATAACTCCGACGACGACGACGAGTTGACGGCCATTAGAGAGAATTTCATCCATAACCTCGAGGAATTCGGTGTAGACCTCGTGCTATGCGGCCATAGCCATGTATATGAACGCTCACGACTGATGAAGGGTCATTATGGTAAAGAGGCTACCTTCGATGCCAAAAAATATAACCTTAGTGCCTCTTCAGCTCTTTATGATGAAAGCAAAAATTCGGCCCCATACCTCAAGAAAACCGACAATAACCAAGGAACGGTATATGTGGTAAGTGGCTCGTCGGGAGCTTTAGGTGGTCACGAAGACAGCTATCCACACGATGCCATGTATTTTTCGGAAAACCAGATAGGGGGTGCCGTGTTACTGGAAGTGCAAGGCAATAAGTTACAATTGAAATGGATTTGCTCCGACGGCTCAATCCGTGACAAATTTACGATGATGAAAGACGTGACGAAGGCTGAAGAAAAGATTCTTTTGAAGGATAAAATTCTGGATAAAGACAGACAATAAAGAAGCATATGCCTGTGCTGGGTACATACTACCCAGCACAGGCCTCTATCCTATTTTAATCCCGAAAGCTTAGGGCAAGGCGGCTATAGACGTAGCGAGCAGATCGATATACCGCTCCCTATTTAAGTCGTAGACCACCTCTACATTAGGCTTTTGAGCAAGAACCCGATAAAAATCGACTACCGTAGCCCCCGTGGTATAGGCTCCCTGGGTTTCTACACGCACATAGCAGGACTTGGACTGGAACATCTCCGGATCCATCAACCAGGCTATGGCACAGGGGTCGTGTAGGGCCGCACCTCCATGGAGCTCGGTACGGTTTTCTCTATAAAATTTAGAAAAGAAATCGAGCAAGCCAGCAGCAACTGTTCCGGTCTGGTTACCAATGGCCCGAAACCGGGCAATGTCCTCGGCGTAAACCAGGGCTTTATGGGTAACGTCCAAGCCACACATGGTAATAGGAACTCCCGACTCAAACACGATAGCGGCTGCCTCCGGATCGGCATAAATATTGAATTCGGCCAAGGGGGTCATATTCCCTCGGAATATCCCACCCCCCATCAAGGATATCCGTTTTATTTTATGCTTTAAATGCGGGTAAGTCGAAAGTAGTAAGGCTATATTGGTAAGCGGGCCTGTGGGTACTATCGTGATAGGCTCCGAACTAGCCTCTAGAATATGCGCTATGCCCTCAGCGGCCGGAGTAGACTCCTGTTCGAACGTAGGGACGGGTAGTTCGGGGCCGTCTAGCCCCGTCTCCCCATGCACATAATCGGCGATAATCAATTCGCGGTGCAGCGGTTTTTCAGCTCCTCGAAAAACGGGTACCCGTTGGCCTATGAGCGTTAAAAGTTTGAGGGCGTTACCCAGGGTCTTGTCCTGGGTTTGGTTGCCGGCCGAGGTGCTGACTGCCTTGACGTCGAAACGGCCGCTCCCAAAGGCGAGCATCAACATCAACGCATCATCATGCCCCGGGTCGCAGTCGATTATGATAGGTATTTTATCCATAGTAGTATTTTGCTATCAATCATCAGCATACAGCCAAGTAGGTTACCCGGCACAGGTTGATTCTTTCCTTGAGGCCTGTGGTGGGTTAGTACCTCAGCTGATTTTCTTAACAATTGTTAATTTGGTTCTAAAACCCCCAAATTATATAAAAAACAAGGAAAAGTATGCGAAATATAATGCAAAACCGTTGTAGTTTTATCAAAATCCTAATTGGATAATAATCTAGGCCTCTACTCCCAAATCATGAAAGAAATAGAAAAGCTACCGCCCGATCGTGACGGACTTCCTCCATTTGTAAAAAACTGGAACCAGTTGTACCTCCTTTTAATTGCCACGCTTGGCTTGCTTATTGTTCTATTTTACCTCTTCATGATACATTTCCAATGAATTACCTTGACTGGATCGTTCTGGCCCTCACCCTTTTATTTGTAGTTTCTTACGGTATATATAAGAGTCGCGAAAAACAGACCATGGACTCATTCCTGTTGGCAGGTCAGTCCTTGCCCTGGCATCACGTCACGCTCTCATTAATGGCTACTCAGGCGAGTGCTATCACCTTTTTATCGGCGCCAGGCCAGGCCTATACCGATGGCATGCGTTTCGTACAATTCTATTTTGGACTTCCACTGGCCATGGTAGTGCTCTGCATTACTTTCGTTCCGAAGTTCCATAGGCTCAAAGTATTTACCGCCTACGAATTCTTAGAGAGTCGGTTTGACCTGCGCACCCGAGGCCTTACCGCCATGTTGTTTCTATTGCAGAGAGGGCTCTCTACTGGGCTGTCCATATATGCCCCATCGCTTATACTCTCTACCCTGCTAGGCTGGGACATCACCTGGACCAATATCATATCTGGAGCCCTGGTGCTGATATATACCATTAGTGGGGGCTCGAGGGCGGTATCTTATACGCATCAGCAGCAGATGGGGATCATTACAGTTGGAATGGTAGTGGCGGGGTACATGGTCGTAAAATACCTACCTCCAGGGGTTACCTTTTCCGATGCCCTACATGTAGCGGGTAAAATGGGAAAAACCAACGTGATCGATTTCAGTTTCGACCTTAACAATCGCTATAATGTATGGTCTGGGATCATAGGAGGCTTCTTTTTACAGTTATCGTATTTTGGTACCGACCAGTCGCAGGTAGGGCGCTTCCTTACGGGGCGTTCGGAAGGTCAGAGTAAGCTAGGGCTGGCCATGAATGGCCTATTAAAGATCCCCATGCAGTTTCTTATATTACTCGTGGGGGTGCTGGTATTTGCCTTTTATCAATTTACCAACCCACCCCTATTCTTCAATGAGACGGCCGTACAACAGGTAAAAGGCTCACCTTATGAGGAGGAATATCGGGCCTTGGAAAAGCGCCACGATGCCATACAGTCAGGGAAACATGAGCATGTAATGGCGCTCACGGAAGCCCTTCGCGAAAAGGACGAAGATGCTATAGCCCTAAGTAGAACCAAACTCGGCTCTATTGAGGACGAAGTCAAGAAAGTCAGAGGGGAAGCTACGGCCGTCATTTCTAAGGCCAATGGGTCGGAAGTCAATGATGTGAATTATATATTCCTTCGCTTTGTGCTGGACTATCTGCCCGTGGGCTTGGTGGGTTTACTAATAGCCGTCATCCTCCTGGCGAGTATGGGATCGGTAGCTTCCGCATTCAATTCCTTAGCCTCCTGTACCGTAGTCGATATCTATAAGCGGATCTTCCGCCACGATTCCGAAGGAATCAATTATGTATTATCCTCCCGCTTAGCCACCTTTTTCTGGGGTGTTTTCTGTGTTGGTGTCGCCCAATTTGCCTCCCGTTTGGGCAGCATGATCGAGGCTGTCAATATATTAGGATCGCTCTTCTATGGTGTAATTCTAGGCATATTTCTGGTAGCCTTTTATTTCCGTAAAATCGGCAGTCGGGCCGTATTTTGGGGAAGTATACTGGCGGAGTGTTTCGTCATTACCAGCTTTATACTAGAACTTACTGCATTCCTATGGCTCAACCTTATCGGATGTGCTTTGGTCATTATGTTTGCCGCAATTTTCGAAAAACTATGGCCCGAAGAAAACGTAAAATCCGCCTAAATCGTAACAACACCGCACTATTTTTGGTTAAAAAATGATATTTTAACGATACGCCCCTTTCTAGCAAATTAATTTTTGCCTTTTCTGAAACTATTCGAGGACGTTTATCCTTTATTAGTACAATTGATCTGAAAAGATTAGAAAACCTAGACTCCAGACATTCTTCAAAAGAAATTGAGTAACCATTTATCAAAAAAAAGTATACTTAATAACTTATTTGAACTAAAAAATGATTTGGAGCTCTAGAGGCATTATTAAATCATTAATTAACAATCACTTAACATCCGCTATTTATAATTCCTATCCGCAAGTTAGGTTGGGGGATTTGTAACTAGTAATTTAATATTAAATCCAAACTTACATGAAGTATCCGTCTAAACGAGGTAACGCCTTGTGGTTGGCAATTGGAATGGCCTTGGTTTTGTCATATTGGCCAAGCACCTCCTCCGCTCAAGATGTGGGCACCGACAGCCCTTCACAAACCCTAGAATCGGCTGGTTTGGAAAGCATTATCGCCTATGCCCTCAAGCATCAACCTAATGTTCAGCAATCGGTTATTGACGAAAAGATAACTGAGAACCAAATTCAAAGTAAATTAGCAGACTGGTATCCTCAGGTCAACTTTAGCTATAATTACCAGCACAATTTCGTCATCCAGACGAGTATTATTGCCGGCAATCCCGTTAAGCTAGGGGTTAAAAACACTTCTGCCACCCAACTCACTCTTTCTCAGCAGATCTTTAACAGGGACGTACTATTAGCCAACCGGACCAAACAAGACGTTCAGCTACGGGCTAATCAGAATACCACCAATACCAAAATCGATCTTACGGCGAATGTTTCGAAGGCTTTTTACGATGTTCTGGCCACTACCGAACAGATCAACGTAGCCACTGAGGATATCCGTCGGCTGGAGCGAAGCCTTAAAGATGCCAATAACCAGTACCAGGCCGGCATTACCGATAAAATTGACGTTAAGCGAGCTACCATTACCCTCAATAACACCAGGGCTAGTAAGAAAAGCAGTGAGGAAGTGTTGAAGGCCAAAATCGAATACCTAAAATCCTTAATGGGCTATCCGGAGAATGAACCCCTACAGATTGCCTATGATACGTTACAAATGGAGCGTGAGCTATTTATAGACACGACCCAAGGCCCTACCTATAATCAACGGATCGAATATCAAATTCTGGAGACTCAAAAACGATTGGCTCAAGCCAACTTGCAGTACAATAAATGGAGTTTTTTGCCTACCATCACCTTGAATGGAGCGTATAATATGAACTTCCAAAATAACCAATTCACCGATTTATATGGTCAAAGATATCCAAACTCCTACGGTCTGATCACCGTTTCCTTGCCGCTATTACAAGGTGGTAAGAGGAAAGCCAATGTAAGCCAGGCCAAATGGCAGCTAAAAAGGGCGGACTTGGACTTGGTGAACCTAAAGAACAATATTAGGTCGGAATATACGACTGCCTTGGCCACCTACCAAAGTAATTTAACAAGCCTTTTGGCACAAAAGGAAAACGTAAGCTTGGCAGAAGAGGTCTACCAGATTATCCAATTACAATACCGGTCAGGACTGAAGGCCTACCTGGAGGTGGTCACCGCCGAAACAGACCTCCGTTTGGCACGCATCAATTATTACAATGCCCTATACGATGTACTGTCTAGTAAAATAGACGTTCAACGCGCTCAAGGACAGTTCAACAATTAACATTCCCGATTTATCGATTTCGAAGATGATAACAAGAATAATCTCACCGAATAATACCCCTATGTTACCTCAACTTAGACCCTTATTGGCCTCAGCCATTTTAATGGTGGTGCTTTGGTCCTGTGGCCAGAAGGAGCAACAAAAACCGACTCAGCCACAAGAAATTCCGGTTACTGTCATGGATGTAAATACCCAAACTGCCACCTATCAGGATCAATACCCGGGTACGGTAATAGCGCTGAATGAGGTAGAACTTCGCCCTCAAGTATCCGGGTTCATTTCTGGAGTACATTTTAAGGACGGAGCTAGGGTAAAAAAAGGGCAACTATTATACAGTATTGACGCCCAACTATATGCGGCCAACTACGACCAAGCTGTGGCCGCCCTACATGTACAAGAAGCGAACTTGGCACGGGCTCAAAAGGATGCAGACCGTTACCATGCCTTGGCAGAAAATGACGCCGTAGCCACCCAACTGGTAGACAATGCCGAAGCAGCCTTGGAGGTAGCCCGTAAACAAACAGAAGCGGCAAAGGCCAATATCAAAGCAGTACAAACCAACGTTCGATACACCAAGGTGGTGGCTCCATTCAGCGGAACCATCGGCATATCGCAAGTTAAGCCAGGCTCCCCAGTCACTGCCGGCCAGACCCTCCTCAACACGGTTTCCACCGATAGCCAGCTGGCAGTCGATTTTAACGTAGACCAGAAGGAAATCTACCGGTTCACACAGCTTATACAGGATAATAAAGCAGCGGACTCGACCTTTACATTGGCATTTGGAAAACAAGTATACCCATATCCAGGAAAAATTGCCCTACTCGATCGGGCAGTGGATTCTCAAACAGGAACTATAAAAGTTCGTCTTACCTTCCCTAACCCTGCCAATACCCTGAGGGCCGGAATGACAGGCAATGTGCTCGTACGCAGCGATACCAATAATAATGCGGTGGTAATCCCCAACAAGGCGGTGACCGAACAGCTGGGAGAGTTTTTTGTGTACGTGATCGCCGATAGTAGTAAGGTAAGCCAACGCCGTATCGAAACCGGAAGAGTTATTGGCAGCAATATCATCGTAGAAGAAGGTCTTAATAAAGGAGATAAAATAGTGGTAGAAGGGGTCCAGAATCTTAAGGAAGGCTCTAAGGTATCTATCCAGGCCAACAAGGCCTCTAACTTGGCCAAGACCAAGTAGAATGTATTCAAACAAAATGTATGTTAAAGGCCAAATATTGAGGTCGTTAACCTTACTCGATATTCATTAGAATTATGATTGCAGACGTATTTATAAAAAGACCTATAACGGCCATCGTAAGCTCGGTGGTGATCGTTTTGGTAGGTCTTATCTCCCTGTTTAACCTGCCCGTAGCGCAGTATCCAGACGTAACACCTCCAACAGTTACCGTATCGGGTAACTTTACTGGTGCCGATGGACAAACCGTAGAACAGACTACAACCACCCCCATCGAAACCCAGATCAACGGTACCCCGGGCATGACCTATATGTCCAGTAATAGTACCAGTAGTGGGCAGAGTAGTATCAACGTTGTATTCGATGTGGGCACCGATATCAATATTGCCGCCTTGGATGTACAAAACCGAGTAAGCGTAGCGGAGCCTACCCTACCCGATGCCGTAAAACGACTAGGACTCACCGTAAGGAAACGGCAACCTAGTATCATGATCGCCTTGGCCTTGTATTCGCCCAATGGCTCGCATGATGCCCAATTCATAGGAAACTATGCTAATATCTACCTAAAGGATGCCTTACAAAGGGTAAAAGGTGTGGGTGATATTGTGACCCGTGCCGACGACTTTAGTATGCGTATCTGGCTGGACCCCGACAAATTGGCCTCCCTCAATATGGTCCCTAGCGACATATCGGCGGCCCTCGCAGAGCAAAACCTTCAAATAGCCGCGGGTACGGTTGGAGGAAACCCACAACCCAATAGCCAAACCTTCGAATATAGTGTACTCACCAATAGCCGACTAGACTCTAAAGAAGAGTTTGAAGATATAATTGTACGCAGCTCGCCTGCCGACGGCTCCATCGTCTACCTAAAAGATGTTGCTCGCGTCGAGCTAGGCAAGTTCGATTATGGCATTAATGCCTTTGTTGATGGTAAACCGGCGGCCTTCGTATTGATTTACCAAGCACCGGGGGCCAATGCCCTGGACACCTACGACGGTGTTATGGCGGCTTTGGCCAAGTTAAAGCCTGGCTTTCCTAAGGATTTGGACTATCTAATTCCCCTCGAAACGGCATCGGTAGTGCGGGTTTCTATAGAAGAGGTGCTTCATACATTTGCCGAAGCCATGATCCTTGTGGTCATTGTGGTATTTTTGTTCCTTCAAAACTGGCGGGCCACCTTAATTCCTATATTGGCTATCCCGGTTTCCTTGATCGGTACCTTTATCTTCTTTATCCCATTCGGATTCACCATCAACACCCTAACACTCTTTGCATTCGTACTGGCGATCGGGATTGTAGTGGACGATGCCATCGTGGTCGTCGAGGCCGTCCAACATAATATCGACCACGAAAAGCTGTCGCCAAAAAAGGCTACTAAAAAAGCCATGAAGGAGATTTCGGGTCCGGTAATCGCTATCGCTCTGATCCTTGCTGCCGTATTCGTTCCGGTGAGTTTCGTTCCGGGTATCGTAGGAAGGCTCTATCAGCAATTTGCCATCACCATAGCCGTGTCGGTTTTGCTTTCTGCTTTTGTGGCACTATCGCTGACCCCAGCCTTGTGTACCATTATGCTGAAACCCAGTAAGGGAGCTAATGAAAAGAAAAATATCCTGGAGAAATTCTTTGCTGCCTTCAATCGCTGGTTCGATAGGCTATCGGGACGCTACACCAATGGTGTGGCCAAATGGATCCGCGCTACGCCTTTGGTAATGGTGATGATGGTTTGTCTTTTTGTGGGACTATTTTTCCTTTTCCAAAACAAACCTACAGGGTTCATCCCTATTGAAGATGAAGGGCGGCTTTACGTGACCTACGAAATGCCTGAAGCTACTTCCACCACTCGAAATGTGGCGATGATCAAAGAAATTATGGCCCGAGTGGGTGAAATTCCCGAAGTAAGGGTAGTAGGTGGTCTGGCAGGTCTTAACATCGTGAGTTTCTCCAACAAGTCTAACGTAGGAACTATGTTTGTCAACCTACATCCATGGGCCGACCGTAAGGGAGCACAACAACATGTACAAGCCGTAATTGCCAAAATTCGCGAGAAGACGGCCGATATTCGGGAAGCACAAATAAGGCCTATTGCTCCTCCTGCCATCCCAGGCTTAGGCGCCACCTCCGGCTTTACCTTCCAGCTACAGCAGGCCACCAGTACCGACAATATTCAACAGTTTGAAACGGTTGCGCGAAATTTCTTGGCACAAGCGAACGCCCGTCCCGAAATTGGCATGGCCTTTACCTTCTTCAATGCCCGTACTCCTAGCTACGAGCTGGAGGTAGACAGGAATAAGAGTAAAAAGCTGGGCGTGAAGATTTCGGACGTCTACAGCTCCTTGTCGACCCTGTTGGGAAGTAGCTATGTCAACGACTTTAACTTGTACGGTAGAAACTTCCGGGTGATGGTACAAGCCGATAGTAGCTACCGATCTTCGATGGATAAAATTAATAAGTTTTATGTCCGCAATACCCAAGGGAATATGATCCCGTTAAACTCCTTGGTTACGTCCAAATTGATCGAAACCCCGGCCTTGATTTCTCACTATAACATTTATCGCTCCGTCGAAATTAACGGAACACCCGCCGAGGGATATAGTAGTGGGCAGGCCATCGAGGCATTAAGAGAAGTAGCTCAGAAACTACCCGATGGCTATAGCTATGAGTTCTCCGGAATGAGTAGCGAGGAAATTAAGGCAGGAAATAGCACAACGCTCATTTTTTCGATCTCGATTATATTTGTATTCTTGTTCTTGGCTGCCTTATACGAGAGCTGGTCTATCCCCTTCTCGGTTCTCTTTGCAGTACCCATTGGGGCCTTCGGATCCATCATTACCCTGACATTTATGCCTAACCTGTCCAATAATATTTATGCCCAAATCGGGTTGATTACATTAATTGGGCTCGCCGCCAAGAATGCCATTCTGATCGTGGAGTTTGCCAAGGAGCGGGTGGATAATGGAATGGAACTGGTAGCAGCTACCCTCGAAGCTGTACAGCTCCGCTTAAGACCCATTATCATGACCTCCCTAGCCTTTATACTAGGGGTGCTACCCTTGGCCTTCGCCAGCGGGGCAGCGGCCGAATCCCGCAAAACTATTGGCTGGACCGTTTTCGGAGGAATGCTTGCCGCCACCTCACTGGCCATCTTCGTAGTGCCGGTATTATTTGTAGCCATTGAGAAAATTGCGCAAGGCAAAAAGCTCAAAGCTATTCAAGCTGGAGAACATATCGAAGAAGATTAATGAATGATCGTCCATAAAAAAGTTGCTGCTCGGCTGGTTCGGGCAGCAACTTTTTTTATGTCAAAACTTCACTATTCTCCAGCTTATAAAGATAAGAACTAAGTAGTTCATCTATTGTTATTTTCAACCTCCCAACGGATCCATTCAAAGGCTTAGGGCGTATGCTTCGGCTAGGCCAGCCCCTAGGGAGCATACCTACATTAGCCGGTTGCGCCCTTTCTACATCATTAGGGCCTACGGGGGTATACAACCTACTTAACCTTCATGGTCGCCTATAAGTCAAGCCTTCCCCTGGGGTCATTAGGGGGAGGCTATTCCAAACATGCTCCACTGGATTGGTTGAGGTAGGCCCTCCCCTCCCACCTATCTATGTAAGTGAGCCTAGCAGGCAGCAGCTAAGGCATAAAAAAGCCGTCGAAATGCAATAGCATATTACGACGGCTTTAAAAGATCTATTGGCCTTTAACCCAGTACAAAAGGGGTATTCTTACTCGTATTTTACAGTCGTATAATAGAGCTCCAATTTAGAATTCTTCGACCCTATTTTCATTTTCTGATTTCCAATCACCAATCGACTCACCCCTTTCGCAAACCCCATCCGGGCTTCTGGGTAACTACCACTTACTAGTTCAGAAGTAAAAATTCCCAGACCTGAGTCAATTTTATAATCACTAAACATGATATTTGAAATAAACGCGCTCACATCGAAAACATAGTATTGTTCATTATCGATGATATTGTCGATATACGTCCCCGTAATTTGTGTCCGGCCATCCAAAGATGCCAAAGCCTGGGGTGAGTAAGGTTGTTCGGAACCAAATTCATTGTTTTTGTTGACGTAATACAGGTACAAATTCGAAGGCGCATTATACCTTTCCGTAACACTCTGATTGACTGGATAAATCTTAAGCAAGGCCCTATTAGCAACGGAATACTTTGCATATTTGAGCTGATCGAAATACGGGAAATCTACCCGGGTAAATACGCCCATACCTTCCTGAATAAAGGACATATTATTGGTTTTTTCGGAAGGGATGGCAATCCTTTTGGTGCCAGTCCCAGTGGCCAACTCGGTCCCCGTCCGGTCATTCATCACCTTGTTATAGGAATAGTTTAGGGCTACCACCTCCTTATATACCGTATTGCCCTCGAGTCCTTTCACATGATAATGTAACCGAATCCCAGCACCCGTACCTGGCATAGCAATTCCTAGAATCACGTTATTGTCTTCAGAATCTCCTTTTAAGGTTATTCCCTGCAACACATTATACCAATCCGAAGAATTACGCATCAAATTGTTCTTCGCTAAATCGAAAATTTTCAATCCCAATTCGTCTGAAAGTCGCACCTTAACGGAGTCTAAGCTGGGTCGCGGCCTAAACTCTAAAGTCCCCAAAGGGGCCTCATCGTAAGGCAGCACGGAGGTATTAAAATAGGAACTTCTCAATAAAATATCCTCCGTAACGGCATGCACCGATAACTTCATAACCTGAGTGGTGTCGCCATAATAATACCCATCGTAGTTTAAGAAAACATCCAAAGAATCGTAGACGGCGTCGTCGGGCAAGGTAATGGAACCTTGTAATTCGGGCTGAGTAAACCCTTGGGCCGTTACTGCTCCTAAATAAGGGTCGTTGTATTGACCAACAATTAACCGATCAACTCCACCTGTCATTAAGGAATCATAGACTACCGTCGAAAACTGAACGGTGGAAGTGTCACTATAAAGAACCGCAAAATCATCGGGATTAGGCTGAACTAAGGAGACGATCTCATCACCCCATTGACAGCTATACAAAGAGGCTGTCAGGCCTAGGATGAATGAGTAGGGAATTAGGCGGGAAATATATGCTTTGGATTTAAATACTTTTAGGCTCATCTAAGAATGTAACAGTAAAATGCAAAATTATGGGTTGTAATCTTACCTTACAACATATTTTATGGAAAGAGATTAATAATTATCAATTTAACGTTTTTGCAACAAACCGGAGAATGGGTACGTATACCTAATACACATAGTTTGCAATATCGGGTTGTTTCACCTCAACTAGTACGAGTATATCCGCTAACCTGTGGCAAATATGAGAAATAAAAGAAACTTATAACAATGCTAAACATAATATATAGATCACCTAAGATGCCTCAATACACTAGGATTGCAGGTATTTGACAACAAAAATAGTTCCCGAATCGTTGTACTTGGAGGGGGCATGTTAAAAAGAAATATACAAATTTTATTTACAATACTTTACTTACCAAGGCCAAGATGTTATGTTTGCAGAAAATTTAACTTTGGCGGTACTGTATAGACCACAGAAATGTAATCGCAAAAATTAATTTTTTTATCAGTAAAAATTCGTCAAACCATATAATTTTCATGTTCAATACTTTTAAGAAGACATCAATAGCCCTATTAATGGCCTCCACGGCACTTGTGCAGATTGGCTGTAATAACGATGATGCCGAAGCCGACAAATTGGGAAACTGGTATCGTGATGGCATACCTAGTTTTGGTGGGTCAGCTCGCGCTAGAGCCGTAAGCTTTCAAATTGGCGACAAAGGATATGTGGGTACCGGACTTACTAATGAAACCGTTTCTCGCGTACAAGATTTCTGGTCTTATAACGCAGCAGCTAAAATATGGTCTCAGACGGCTGCATTCCCAGGTACAGGACGTACCGATGCCGTATCTTTCGTAGTAGGAGGAAAAGCCTACGTTGGTCTAGGATACGACAGCAATACGATTTCTGATTTAGCATATAAAAAAGACTTCTTCGCTTATGATCCTTCTTCCAATACTTGGTCGGAAGTGGCTGAGTATATCGGAGGAACCCGCCAGTATGCTACAGCTTTCACCCAAGGCAACTACGGTTACGTAGGATTAGGTTATAATGGAAGTGGATACTATCAAGACTTTTATCAGTACGATCCAACCTCCGACTCTTGGAAAGAAATTGCCACCTTTACTGGTGGAAAGCGCCGTGGCGCAGTTTCTTTCACCGTCAATGGAAGTTCCTATGTAGGATTTGGTACTAGCAACTCCGGAGCTTCTACCAGCGATCTCTATCAGTTTAACCCCACAGGAAACGGTGGCCTAGGGGCATGGGTTAAAATGGAAAATGACGATGAAGATTTCCCAAGCCGTACACATGCCTTTGCCTTGGTGATAAACGAAAAAGCCTATATTGTCGGAGGTACGGGACTTTCTGACTGCTGGGAATATACTCCAGGAACCAACGAATGGGATGAAGCGACCGGTTTCGAAGGTGGCCAACGTGGTTTTGCCGCTGGATTCGTTATGGGCAACCTAGGTTACTTTGGTACAGGAAGTCCATCTGGATCGGCCGGGTATGACGACTGGTGGGCTTTCGATCCTACGGCCGTTCAGGACGACGACGATAACTAATTATAGATTAACAGGAAGAAAACCCATTATTTAATAACCTTTGGTAATTGTGAGTAAACCTGTTAAAATAATACTACTAGTAGCCAGCCTTGTTGGAATCCTTTTTTGGTTCAACAAGGCTGGCTATTTCCATTCGGAGCCAAAGTCAGCGCATCAATTGACTGTAAAGGCTACCGAAAATGGCATCGATGGCTGGGGCTATGATATCTATGAGGATAGCACCCTCATCATACAGCAGCCGTATTTGCCAGGAATACCAGGGACTACGGGGTTCCAAAGTGAGGATTTAGCCCTAAAAACCGGTGAGTTGGTCATCAACAAACTACAAAAGGGTATTTTCCCTCCTACCATTTCCCCTTCTGAACTGGACAGCCTGGGGGTTCAATTACCTTCTCCCCCACCCAGCCGGTAGTACCAGGAGACAAATCGGCTTTCACTTCTTCTGTCCTGCTCGCTCCACCTACATCACTTTTTCAGTTGGTAAGTACCTAGTAACGGAAAATGATCGGAGAAGGTCACCTTTCTAAATGTTTGGAAATCCAATAGCTCCATCTTATCCTTTTGGTAAAACTGATGATCGATGCGGATAAAATGAGGAATACCGTTGAAGGTAAAGCCAAACCCCCGCCCCTTTTCTTCGAAGGCATTGGCAAATTGATGCCTCAAGGTGCTGTATGAATAGCTATAGGGAGTTTCATTAAAATCACCCGCAACGATTTTAGGGTAAGGCGATTGGCCAATCCAGTCCATCAACAAGTCCACCTCCCTACTCCTATTGACGAAGCCACGTTTTATTTTTTGCAAGATTCGAATCCCGCCTTTTTCTAACTTTTCCTGCTGCTTTTCTTTTGCCAATTTGTCGAGCTCAAGACTCATAGAATACAAATGCACGCCAAAAACGGATACGGTATCCCCTTGCTTGACGATATCGGCCCTTATCACCCCATTCAAGAACTGAAACAACGTATCCTTCGCAAAGACGATCGGGTACTTGGAGAAAACCGTTAAACGTGCCGTATTTTTCAAATCCCCATATCGGCTATGATTTAGGGTATGGTGAAATATGTAGCCGCTCTTGCGGATACAAGGAAGCGTCGCTTTTTTATCTACCATATAATTCGAATACTCGGGAAGTACCATAACATCGGCATTGACAGCACCGAGCCACTGGCAATACGATTGTGTTTGCTCATTGGTCCTATGTGAGTTTCCTACGTTATAGGACAACACCCTCAGGCTATTAGCCCTACTGGACGCTTCAGTAGAAAAAGATTCCTTTTGACTCTGAAATGTTCGAGACCAAAACAGGAGGCTGCTCAGTAATACTAAAAATGACCACATCAGGCTTCGACGGTCAGAGACCATGAAAAGCAGAAAACAAAGGACATGGAAGCCAATCACAGCGGGTAAAGCCAAGCCGGCCAACCCTAACCACCAGGGCCTATTCACCCCAAAATAAATGATAAGAAACAAGCCAATAGTACCAATACTTACAAAAATATAGAGACGTCGCATACATTAAAAAGGGTAATCGTATTAGGACGCAATATAAGAACTTAATTCTGTCTGGCATTTACATTTGCTTTCGGAGTAACACTTGTAGATCTAATTTAATTGTATTACATTTGTGGCAGAATTCTATTTTGATCGGTTGATTGAGGGGTATTAAACCCCTTTTTTATTTATAGTCCATCTTACATGACAGTTAAAGAACAGTTGGAAGATTTGCTCAATCCGATATTGGAAGCAAGCAATTGTTTTCTTGTCGATATTGCTCTCAAGCCTTCCAAAGTAAGCCAAAAAGTATTAATTTTAGTCGATAGTGACGCAGGAATAACCATTCAGGAATGCACTTCTATCAGCAGGCAATTGGCCAAACAGCTGGAAGAGATGGAGTTTTTTTCGATGGCATATACCTTGGAAGTATCTTCCCCTGGTCTGGATCAACCTTTAATTTTACCTCGTCAGTTTCAAAAAAACATCGGGAGAAGGTTAAAAGTAACCCACAAGTCGGGGGAAAGCATGGTAGGCGAACTCTTGGAATCGTCCAATACGGAGATCACCCTACAGCTAGACGCCCCAAAAAAGAAGTCGAAAGTGGTGATTGACCCTGAGAGCTTAAGAAAGCTGATTCCTTTAGATCAAATCGCCAAGGCAATGGTAGAAATATCATTAAAATAACGAGGTCCCGCATGAACAATGCGGTCAATAAACATAACACAGTACATCCTTAGATAAGCAATTATTCATACTAAATACAATGGATAGCGGAATATTAATAGAATCATTTGCGGAGTTTGCAAGCTCTAAAAACATCGATCGTCCTACTATGATCAGTGTTTTGGAGGAGGTTTTCAGAACCATGATTCGTAAAAAATACGGCACCGATGACAACTTTGATGTCATTATCAACCCCGAAAGTGGTGACTTAGAAATGTGGCGTACAAGAGAGATTGTCGACGACAATTCTGAGGATATTTGGGAGTACAATAAAATACCCCTAAATGAAGCACGGAAAATTCAGAATGACTTTGAAGTAGGCGAAGAGGTTGCCGAAGAGGTCAAGCTTGAAGAATTCGGGCGCAGATTAGTACAAACGGCCCGCCAAACCTTGATCCAAAGAATCAAGGATATGGAAAAAGAGATCATGTATGACAAATACAAGGATCAGGTTGGAGAGATGATTACGGGTGAAGTGTACCAGACACTTCGGCATGAGATTATCATCGTGGATTCGGAAGGCAACGAACTGTCGCTTCCACGTGTAGAGCAGATCTCGAAGGATCGCTTCCGTAAAGGAGAGTCGGTAAAAGCGGTGATACATAAAGTGGACATGAATAATGGTTCACCAAAAATCACCCTGTCGCGTACCTCTCCGGTATTTTTGGAACGACTTTTTGAAGTTGAAATTCCAGAAATTTATGATGGGATCATCGCTGTAAGGCGGGTGGTAAGAGAACCAGGCGAACGTGCTAAAGTAGCCGTAGAGTCATTCGACGACCGTATCGATCCTGTTGGAGCCTGCGTAGGAATGAAGGGATCGCGGATCCATTCTATTGTACGTGAGCTAGGCAACGAAAATATTGATGTAATCAATTATACTGAAAACCTAGAACTACTGATTAGCCGTGCTTTGAGCCCAGCCAAGGTAAGTTCTATGCAAATTGACAAAGAAGCTAAGCGGGTATCTGTCTTTTTAAAGCCCGATCAAGTATCTTTGGCAATTGGTAAGGGTGGCCAGAACATCAAACTAGCTGGAAAACTGGTCGGAATGGAGATCGACGTCTTCAGAGATATTGAAGAACAAAACGACGAGGATGTTGATTTGTCCGAATTCTCCGACGAAATTGAAAGCTGGATTATACAAGAACTCCATAAGATTGGCTTGGATACTGCGAAGAGTGTCTTGGCCCTCAACAAGGAGGAACTGGTAAGAAGGACAGACATGGAAGACACTACCATTGAAGAGGTCTTAGACATCCTTCGCAAAGAATTTGAATAAATGAAATAAGACATGCCTGGTGGTATGTCTTGGAATGCAAAACTTTTTCTACTGATTGCTAATATGGCAGAAGATAAAATGATGCGCCTTAGCCAAGTGGCACGGATCTTGAACGTAGGTATTACTACGATCGTAGATCATCTGTCTGCCAAAGGGTACAAGGTGGAAAGTAATCCCAATACTAAAATTAACTCGGATCAAATTGAGTTTTTGGCCAAGGACTTCAAGTCGGACGATTTGAAATCCTCCATGGCGCCAAAACCGAGCCAGTCCGTGAAGCCCCAGGAGAAACAGGAGGAGAAGGTCAAAAGTGATGTAGACGAAATCCTTTATTTTCGTAATGAACCTTCCAAGTCCGCTCCTGACACTAAAGAACCGGAAGGACAGCCTACCCCCAGCCCTAGTGCTACCGAAAACAAATTGCCCGGTATCAAAGTGGTTGGCAAGATAGACTTAAACGCCAAACCCAATGCTGCACCGGCTCCCAAGCCTGCAGCTCCTCCAGTAGCCCAGGACAAGCCAGAGGCCCCTGTGGCCCCTCCCCAAGTGGAAACCCCTAAAGTTGTTGCGCCCCCGGTAGTACCTCCAGTGGAGCCCAAAGCCCCCCCTGTAGAGAAACCTGAGCCCGTAGCCGATAAAAAAGTAATAGAGCCCGTTCCATCACCACCCCAAGCTAAGGAAGCAGCCACCGCTGCACCTGAAAGCAAGGAGGCTGCCCCGAAGGAAGCGGCACCACAGACCACCGCCCCCAAAGAGCCTGCCCCTGTAGCAAAGGAAACAGTGGAACCTACTGCAACGGCAAAACCAGTAGAAAAGGAGGCTCCTAAAGCACCGGAAAAAACGGAACCCTCTCCAGAATTGAAACAACCAAAAATAGAACCAATAGTAGCAAACACCCCTCAGATTTCGGAATCAGAAAGCATACCGGAATCTACAGAATCGACCCAATCAAAATTAATTGAAGCCCGTGGGGAACAATTAAGAGGATTAAGAGTAATCGGCAAAATTGAACTTCCTTCCGACAAGAAGAAGAAAGATCCCGTTGCATCGAGCGATTCTGCCTCTGACAAAAAAAGGCGTAGAAAACGCAAACGCATTAGGGATGGAGCACCTGCTCCGTCTGGAACGGCCGCCAAGCCGGCCTCTGCTGAAAGTACTTCTACTGCCAAGCCTGCCGACGGTACTGCTCCGAAACCTGCCAACCGATCGGCTGGAACTCCGGCTAGTTCTGGCAATTCGAGTAACGACTCCCGAGGAGGCGCTCGAGGAGGCGCTGGTCGCGATCGTCACAAACGAGGTGGCAAAAGAGAAGAAGTATCCGATAAAGAGGTGGCTAGCAACATTAAGGCCACTATGGCCCGGATGGGAGGCACTAACGCCAAAACTACCGGAAGAGGAAAGTCATTACGTAGACGCGATCGCATCGACAGAAATGATCCCAACGCCATTGAAGACGAAGAAACTAAGGTATTGCGCGTAACAGAGTTCGTATCTGCCAATGACCTAGCTTCCCTGATGGACGTTACCGTACAAGAAGTTATATCTGTTTGTATGAGTATGGGTATGTTCGTTTCGATCAACCAACGCTTAGATGCCGAAGCCATTACGTTTATTTCAGATGAATTTGGCTTTGAAGTAGCCTTTATCTCGGCCGAAGAAGAAGTACAAAATGACGTTGTAGAAGAAGTTGACGACGAGGCTAGCCTTAAAGAAAGAGCGCCTATCGTTACGATCATGGGTCACGTCGATCATGGTAAAACCTCTCTTCTCGATTATATCAGACATGAAAATGTTGCCAGCGGTGAGGCTGGTGGTATTACCCAACATATTGGTGCCTACAGTGTAAAAACGAAGACAGGCAAACAAGTAACTTTCTTGGATACACCCGGTCACGAAGCCTTTACGGCCATGCGTGCTCGTGGAGCCAAAGTTACCGATGTGGTTATCATCGTAATTGCTGCAGACGATAGCGTCATGCCGCAAACCCGAGAAGCGATCAATCACGCACAAGTGGCTGGTGTACCTATCGTATTTGCCTTTAGCAAGGTAGATAAGGCCGGTGCCAACACCGAAAAAGTACGTGAGGAATTGGCCAACATGAACTTGCTCGTAGAAGAGTGGGGTGGTAAATACCAAACTCAGGAAATATCTTCCAAGTCGGGTCTGGGTATCGACGAACTGTTGGAGAAGGTATTGCTTGAAGCCGAACTATTAGAGCTTACTGCTAACCCTAGCAGAAGAGCCATGGGTACCGTGGTGGAAGCCTCCCTAGATAAGGGTCGTGGATACGTGACGACCATCTTGGTACAAACCGGTACCCTTAAGGTAGGAGACTCCGTATTGGCCGGTGCGCATTATGGTAAAGTAAAAGCGATGACGGATCATTTAGGTCGGAAATTAAAATCCGCTGGTCCCTCCACACCTGTCCAGTTACTCGGACTTAATGGTGCACCACAGGCTGGAGATCGCTTTAACGTCTTCGAAAACGAAAGAGATGCCAGAGAAATTGCAACCAAAAGGGAGCAAATACAGCGCGAACAAACCATACGGACTCGTAAGCATATTACCTTAGAAGAGATTGGTCGTAGAAAGGCTATTGGCTCATTTAGAGAGCTGAATCTGATTGTCAAAGGTGATGTGGATGGTTCGGTAGAGGCACTTTCTGATTCTCTATTGCAACTTTCGACCTCTGAAGTTCAGGTCAACATCATTCATAAGGCCGTGGGTCAGATCTCGGAATCGGATGTTAACCTTGCCATTGCTTCTGATGCTATTATCGTCGGCTTCCAAGTAAGGCCTTCGTCCAATGCCAAGAAGATGGCCGAACAGGATCAAATAGAAATACGCCATTATTCGGTGATTTATAACGCTATCGAGGAGATCAAAGACGCCATGACTGGTATGCTTGCTCCAACCATAGAAGAAATCATTACGGGTAATATTGAGATTCGCGAAGTGTTTAAAATTAGTCGTATCGGAACCATCGCTGGATGTTACGTTACCGACGGCTTCGTGAAACGTAATAACAAGATCAGAATTATTAGAGATGGTATTGTACTCCATACCGGTGAGATAGACTCCTTGAAACGCTTTAAAGACGATGTTCAGGAAGTTCGTACCGGATACGAATGTGGGGTGAGTATCAAAAACTATAATGATATTGAAGTAGGAGATATCATCGAAAGTTTCGAATTCAAAGAAGTGAAACGGACCATGCTATAAGCCTACGGTAAAACCTAAAAAAACCGGTTGATGTATTCATCAACCGGTTTTTTTAGGTTTAAAGAATATCCTTCCCTATTCCTGATCAAGATCCCATATTGTAGAGATATCCGGATAAATTAAATAAATGCGCCAAATCCCCTCCATCTAAGTGAACCCAATGAACATCCTTAAATTCCTATAGCTTACAGCTTATTGCTTATTGCATATAGCATATTGCATACAACACATAGCATATAGCTTATTGCTTACAGCTTATTGCATACAAGCTTATTGCTTACAGCTTAATGCATACAGCAAACACCCCGATCCCACTCCCATATTCCTCCGTAAATTCATAATAGATGCGCCAAATCCCCTCCATCTAAGTCAACCCAATGAACATCCTTAAATTCCTATAACTTACAGCTTATTGCTTACAGCATATAGCTTACAGCTTATTGCTTACAGCATACAGCTTATTGCTTATTGCTTACAGCCTACAGCTTAATGCATACAGCACACACCCCAGTCCCACTCCCCTATTCCTCCGTAAATTCATATTGGTAACGTGTCTGAGAGGGAAGTTGGTAAAGCAAAATCATCCCTAAAACGAAAATAACCAAAAGGGCTAGAATACTATTGCGCATGGAGCCTGTCACCTGCTCTACCAACCCATATACAAAAGTCCCCGTTACGATGGCGAGCTTTTCGGTGACGTCATAAAAGCTAAAGTAAGAGGCCACATCTTCTACCCCTTCCGGTATTAACTTGGCGTAAGTGGCACGCGACAAGGACTGTATCCCGCCCATCACCATGCCTACGGTACAAGCCAATATATAAAACTCCATCGCTTCGGTCGTATAGTAGGCCCCCATACATATTCCTATCCACACAAATACTCCTACCATTAAGGCAAAAATATTCCCTATCTTCGACGACAGCCAGGCGAAAGTGAAGGACCCGACGATGCCCACCAACTGAATAAGCAAAACCGTGATAATGAGGCTGTCGGAAGGGAGCCTTAATTCGGAAGCACCAAAAATGGTGGCCACGTACATCACCGTCCTCAAGCCCATGGTATACACGAAGAAAGCCATCAAAAACTTAAACAAATAAGGCTGTTTTTGAATATGCTGGTACACCTTCCTTAACTCCCTAAATCCATCTAAAAAGTACCGACCCCTATTGGCTCGAGGAGCAACCTTAGGTAAATATTTAAACGGAATCTGAGCGAATGCCATCCACCAGATCCCCACACTTAGAAAAGAGATTCGGGCGGGCATGGCCTTGTCCGTAATCCCATAGGCACTGGGGGCAAGAATCATGCTCAGATTGAATAAAAGCAATAAAACGCTACCCAGATACCCCATTGAAAAACCCTTGGCACTGATTCTGTCGAATCGGTCCTCCGTGGCAATTTCAGGAAGATAGGAATCATAAAAAACGATAGAACCACTCCAGCCTACAAGGCTCATCCCAAACAGGACGATGGACCAGGAGATGGTTTCTTTCGTAAAAAAATAGAGGAGCAAGCAGCTGACTGCACCCAGGTAACAAAAGAATTTCATAAAACGCAACTTCGTTCCTGTGTTGTCGGCAATGGCCGTACAGATAGGAATGATGGCTGCTGTAACCAAAAAGGCCAAAGAAACGGTATACGAGAAGAGCACGGAGCTTTTAATAGTCCATCCCATAAACTCCATCATAGGAGACCCGTAGGCCTTTAAGATGGTAGCACTGAAATACACCGGAAATATACTGGACACGATGACCAGTGCATGAACCGAGTTCGCCCAGTCGTACATGCACCAAGCGTTAATGATATGCGAATTATTCTTTTCAAACATGGTATGCAAGGCTAAATTCTACCCAAATTAGACGTTAACAAGGGCATATATCGCTCTTGAATTATATTTTGATGGTGCTTCAAATGACCCACGATTACAAAACCCAGAGCCAAAACTGAAATACTACTCCCATTGGCCAGCCCTTCGGCCATCAACATAGTAGGAGTCATCGGTTTGAACAGATGTATCGTCCCTTCTCGTACGACCTTATATTCGGCCATCAAATCGCTCAATTCGCGTTGGTTCGCCCCACTGTTGGCAGCCATGATGTTTTCTTCAAAGCCAGGCAAAGGAGTAGTTTCTAGTCTGGAGACCCGCATGGCCCTATAGCACATCACTCTTTCTGTGTCGATCAGGTGCTGTAAGATATCTTTGACCGTCCATTTGCCTTCGGCATATACCCGATCACCAAGCTTAGCCAATTGCTCGATGGAGGTTAGTGTCCGTTCTGGGCTATATTGCTCCAGGGCATCCATCAATTCGACGTCAGGACTTAGGTGAATGTACCGATCAAAGAAGACAGGCAATCTTTGTATATCTGATTTTTTCATAAACTTAATTCCTATTTTAATCCTATAAAGCTAAACCAGATAGGGCGATAAATCAATGGATGCTGCCTAGCCTTAGCTAAGTTGAAGTTTGCGGGCAATAATGGCCCTATGTATGGCATTCCATAATTCCAAGCGCTTTTGAAGGGCCCTCACCGCAGCCTGTTGCGCTTCCATCCATTTGGCATCGTCTTCTCCGCATAGTACAGACGTCATACGAATGGCCAAATGGCTGTGCTGATCGCCATCCACTTCTATATGTCGCTCCAGATAGTATTTAAATGTCGACACATGATCTGGGAAACGCATGTTAAGGTCATTGATAATGGACAGAAACATACCCGGGATAAGATCTTCCCTTCCGAAGGTAAAAACTGCCGCCTGCGTGTGCATAGGTCCCTCTGCAATGACATCGAAGGTAAAGCGCATAAAGTCGGATGAGGCAACGGGAATGGAGGCATGCTTAAGGGCTTCAGCAACCGGTAACCCCTTCCTCAGCAACTCAATAAAACCCTGTATAGGCTTCATATTACAGCCCGCTTGTTGCATAGCAGCCAGGTACATCTCAAAATGACTTTCCTTATTGCCAGTCGCGTTCACATCCGACTCCTCTCCTGCCACTATTTCGTTGATCAAGCTCCTGGTCTCGGCGTCGCCTACCGGAAGCCATGGCACTTGCGTACAGGTCAAGCCATTTTGTAGTGATTTTAATAGGGACATAAAATCCCATACCGCAAATACATGATGCTCCATAAAAATTTGGAGATCCTCCAAATCCCGAAGATCCTCATAGACGGGATGGTCGATAATTGCTTGTCTTAAGGACAAAAGTTCCGCATGGATTGTATCTATCGCTTTTTTCATAACACTTTTTAAATAAATAAAACAGGACATCCTGTAAAAAGGCTACAAAATTACAATCAAAGCGAATAAATCTGAGGAAAAGGCTCCAGTTTTTACGATACGCACTTATCCCACCTTAAGCTAGCAAATCGGCATAATGCGCGGAAGGAACTAAAATACCACCACTTTTATCGTAAAAAGTGGAATCGGTTGGGTACACCCCCTTCTGGGTATTAATCCAGGAGGCATCGGGCATAGAATGGAATTGCACCAGCTTATCCCAGCGCTTATAATACTGATGGCCATTCGTTTCTTGCAGCCCTACGTGCATGCCAGGAAAGGGCTGTAAACGTGCCGCAATATTCTTATTCCAATCTACCAAAATCGGATTGACGGTCAGATCGGCACAGAAACAGGGGATATTCTTTTCATAGGCAAGTTGCGCTATTTTCATGGTCATACTCATGGTTTTGGCAATGGCTTTCAGGGCAATAGCCGTATAGCCTAGCTCTATCCTATGGGCGGCATCTTCCACGGTATGGGCGCTCTCGTCGGAGGCCACTCTTACCCCCAAATCCCCCACATACGATTCATTTTCCTCTGGGAAAGGCTCTTCAATGACGGCGATCTGATCGAAAGCGCCGATTTTGCGCGCATGATCTAAAAAGCGCTCTAAGGTCTCTTTTTTCTCATATCGTCCATTCGCATCGAAATAATAAGGGATTTTTCCATTGGCGGTATAGGGAGTCTCAAAATGCCCTATGGCCTTATGCAAGGCAGAGAGGAACGCTATATCCTTTTCTATCATTTCCTTCTGAGTACCTGCCGCACCCGTCTTGAGCTTCATGATAAAATAGCCCTCTTGCGCCGCCTCCTTTATTCGTTGCGCATCGGTGCCCACCGCAAACGACGGTATACTAGCTACCCGATCGTGACGATACGACAACCCCGGCCGATAGGCCTCCGGAATGAGTTGATCGAAATGGGTATACCCATTCTCTCGAGCGTAAAGCATCCACGCGGCGTTGTCGACGGCCACGAGGGCATTTAGTGCAAAGGTCTTTCTTAAATCGGCTAGTCCTGTAATTTTTTTCCCATAGGCGAGTACTTCCGGAAACAGGGAGTCCAATAAGGCCACTGGATTGGTGAAAGACTCCCCTTTTAACATTTGTATGGCACGCTCGGTCATGGCATACATAATGGCGTTACCGCCACTTTCTGAATGCTGGGCAAAAACCCGCGCATCGGACCAGAGGACCCCTTGTGTTCCTAATCCCAGTCCAGTATGACCGGCCTCCGACTTCATCAGAGTGGCAGCTTGCCAACTATCCGTTATGGCACTGCCCTTAAAACGATAGGGATGCAATGGCTCCCGTTCAAAATTTGCATTTACTTCACTGATACGGATGGTTTTGTCCTGAACTGGGTGAGGCATTCCGTGCGTAACAAACGGTAGGGTAAGGCCAAAAGTGGTAGCAGCAGTGGCATGGGCGATAAATGTTCTACGTTTCATGGGATAAGGAAAAAATATATAATGATTACCACTGAACTATGAGAGGGATCTCATTCCTTTTTAATACCCACAGCAGGTATTATGCTCCCATTAAAGTTAGTATCAGGCTGCGGGAGCCCCCTGCATTGCGGTGCTCACAGAGATAGATACCCTGCCAAATTCCCAAAGCCAACCTTCCATTTTGTACAGGAATCATCAGGGAACACCCCAATATGGAGGCCTTTAGATGAGCTGGCATATCATCGCTCCCTTCATAGTTATGACGATAATCGGGATCGTCCTCAACTACAGCTTTATCAAAATAAGTTTCAAAGTCCATCCGCACCGTAGGATCGGCATTTTCATTGATCGTCAATGAAGCAGAGGTATGCTGAATAAAGACCTGACAAAACCCATTTTGAATGCCCATAGGGTAGCCCAGTGCCTTCTCTACTTCTCTAGTGATCAGGTAAAACCCCCTACGCTTTGGTGGGAGAGTAAGATTTTTCTGAATAATTTTCATTTTACAAGCCTATTAGGATTTCTGGTTGGGCCGTAGGCCCATTTTTGAAGATAACAGGAAACGCTATTATAAAAAAACCCGTCGACATTGCTAGAATGCGACGGGTTGAATTCTCTATAAATCGTCCTTAAAATACGAAATAAGCGCCTACATAGGCCGAGGAGCTTTTATATCGAAAGCGGTTATTAGGCTCCGGTTGAGTTTGTACGGTAGTGGTAGTCCTGAGCTCGTTGAAAAGGTATTGGTATGCTACCTTAGCACCAAAATGCTTGCTAAATTTATATTTAACATAAAACTGCGAGTTAAGGGTGCCATTATCGTTGTCGCCTATCAACAAGTAATTTGGAGAGGTGGGCTTTGCACTAACCGTACGGTACTTCCCCTCACTAATGTATCGCGGCGACCCCGTAGGGCCTATACTAAAACCAAATACATCAATTGAAAAGCCCGCCTGCCATTGTTCGTTGAACTTATAACCCAAATTAAGCATCAGGTTCGCCGAATACAACCTAGGAGAGGGTGCCAATAGGGTATCGATGCTGGAATCGTTGGAGGTAAGACTAGATGGGGCTGAAATAAAATTCAAATCGTTGCCTGCAAACCCTGTTAATCGAAGTCCAGTCCCCAGAATGATCCTTTTTTTCTTCCCGACAAAACGATCGTATTGAAACGCTCCTACCCCACTAAACGTGGAGGGACCTATGGCAATACCTGCATCGAGTAAAAACTCGTGTCGAAGGGAGTCTTGCGCAAAGGCGGTACTCAGGGATGCAAAAAGAATACAAATAACTAAACTTAGTTTTTTCATGGTTGTGGTTATCACTTTTATTAACTGAATGAAAATGTGCCTGAGGCAATTTACCCCCTTATACGATCAGGTGCCCAATCTCGTTGCAAAAAAAGTAAAAGTATTCTAAAATTATACTTAAAATCTGGCCATAGACCAGATTTTACCCACAGTAGTCTTAATTTAAGAACGTAAAGAATTGCTCCTTAGGAGTACGTACTTTCTTTAAATTCACCAACCAGTCGCCACTAGTATCACGATAACCCAAAGTCAAAATCGCCACACTCTTCAATCTCTTCGCTTCCAATCCCAAAAGTTCGTCCAAAGCGGGAGCATTGAACCCTTCCATAGGCGTAGCGTCTACCTTGATCTCAGCGGCTGCAGCCATGGCTATTCCCAACGAAATATACGCCTGTTTGGCAGTATGTGCGAAATTCTCCATTTCATCTTTTACCGACAACATATTCAACAGGTTCTTCCTGTACGCATCGGTGGCCGAATCGGGCAAGCCCCGCTCCTGGTTACCCCGAGCAAATACCTCATTTACACGCTCAACGGTATAATTATCCCAAGCGGCAAACACCAATAAATGAGAGGAATCCACGATCTGACTCTGCCCAAAAGCCAAGGGCTGAATTTGTTGCTTCAATTCTTGGTTCGATATCACGATGATCTCAAATGGCTGCAGTCCCGACGACGAGGGAGCCAAATGAGCGGCTTCTAATATAAAATCTATTTTGTCTGCTGGTACCTGCTCCCCATTCATTTTCTTGGTAGCATACCGCCATTTCAAATTCTCTACTAAACTCATAACTTTAAATTATTATATATTGTATGTAACAACATATAAATGAAAGTTACCGTAAAATAGTTCCATCCTGCCTCAATAATCTCGGAATTCGGGCAATAAACTACTCTGAAAGGGCCGTCTACATCGTATAAGGTGGCAAGCCTATTTACTGGATATCATTGTATTGGCCCTGACGGAGGTCGCCGGTATCGAATCCCTTTTTGAACCAATACATGCGTTGCCTAGAGCTCCCATGGGTAAAGGCGTCGGGTACCACATAGCCTTGCGACTGCTTCTGCAGCTTGTCATCTCCAATGGCATTGGCAGCGGTGAGTGCCGACTCCAGGTCACCGGGTTCTAGGATATTACTCATTTGCTGGGCATTATGCGCCCAAACACCGGCAAAGAAATCGGCCTGTAACTCTAACTTAACGGATAATTTATTGTAGTCCGCTTCACTCATTCGCCCTCTTTGACTTTGAACCTGCTGCGAAATACCCATCAAGTTCTGGACGTGATGCCCTACTTCGTGGGCTACCACATAGGCCACGGCAAACTCCCCCGGTGCGTTAAACTTATCGCGGAGTTCTTCGCAAAATGAAAGATCGATATATACTTGCTGGTCGGCCGGACAATAGAAAGGCCCCATGGCCGCCGAAGCGCCCCCACAGCCTCCTTGCGTGACTCCCTCAAAAATCTGCAAACTTGGGGGTTGGTATCGTGCACCATTTTCGGCATAAATTTTGCTCCATACATCTTCAGTACTACCTAAGACTGCCGAAATAAAGTCGGCCGTCTGGTCGTCGGGACGGGGACCCGCCACCCGGGTGTCGGCTTGGGTACTGGCTTGCATTCCCTGTATATTCGATAGCATTTCGCCTGGATCGCGCCCCGTTAACAGGCTTAACACCACTACGATTACTACTCCTATCCCCCCAATGGCTACCTTGCCTCCTCCAGACATCCCCCTACGGTCGTCCACATTTTTACTCCTACGTAAATCTTGCCAACGCATATTTGATTTTTTTAAATAAACTAAAATGAATAGCTAATACTCCAAAACTGCTCAAAGGTAACAAAGTGTCGAAAGAAAGTGGCCCGATAATCTGAACGACATCCTATCGTTCAGCACTCGCCCATTGATTCGCAAGCGTATACCTATTGCTTGTAAATATCAATAATTATGCTTAAATTTTAGTTACTTATCCGTGTTCCATTTACTAAAAGTATTTTTAAGAGATTTTCCCAGATCTCGGGGAGCAAGTGCTAGAGATCAACCCTCAGAGCCTCAAACGGCTATAGCAAAGCATGTAAGAATCCACTTCACCGTCTAAATTACGATGTTATATGTGGCACTCCCTAATGGTTATCCTCATCCCGCTCTTGGCACTCCTATTTCCACCCGTATGTGCCCAAGCCCCAAAGTCCGAAATGATCGTCTTGAGGGATAGTACTGTACTCGAAACCCATATCGTTGAGATGTCGCCGAACAAATTGATATATCAAGAGTTGAGCGACCCCGATCGAGTCAAGAAGTCGATCCCCTTGACTTTGGTATACCGACTACACTTTCGGAATGGACTTACCGCCACTTTCTCAGATAGCCTGATTATGGCCCGCTTAAGGCTAGTAACCACTCCAGGGCCTGTAAACAAACAGCCTTGGAAAAAAGTAGCTGCATTTGGTCCTTTAGATCATGTAGGCATCTATGAGCTGAACCAAGCCTTACTGGCCTACCAATCTAAGCGTAGAAAAATCAAAATATTCGGAATAACCTTTTGCAGTTTAACCTTGGCAGCAGGAACAACAGGTATGATCTTATCGGAAAAATACCGCAGCGAAAATTCCTTTCACCTTTCAGGACTCAATCCTTATACGGCCTCTCATATGTTGATGTTTATAGGTTTTACAGGCTTTTTTGTGGTGGGAACCATATCTCTCAATGAACACGTCCACTCCAAATATCAAAGCCTATCGGTGGAGCAAGAACTCAACCGTCGGAAGAATATGTTAGGAAGACTCCAACTAGGCCCGTCCTATATCCCAGAAGGCCAGATACATGGCCTGACGCTATCCACCACCTTCTGATCGGAATGCAGCCCGCCGCTTTCCAATGACTACTGATCGATTCGAGTCATATATCGTAACGGTCAGGATCGAGCCGGTAGATCCGCTCATAGTCTTGCCAAAAAGTATCCTCGCCTTCGGGAGGCTGGGGCTCTTCCTGAACGACGTCGGGCTCCGGGCTTTCAGGAACGCTAGCCAAATACAGCCTAGAGGCCAGCCAGCTGTGCTGCATGCTGCAATGCAAATGATAATGCCGCTCTACAGTCTCCGTCATTTTCTGAAAATAATGGGAATTTGCCTCCACAAAGTCACGTTCATTCATCCAATGCGCATATTTGAATTTCTGACTCACCATTTGTATCAGACTGTGCATAATATGCACCTGTACCGAAAACATCTTTTTACCCGAATGATCTCCCATTTTATCCATGACAGGCTAATTTTAATAAATGATACTGTTAGCATCAATAAAATACACACAATAGTATCAATTATTATTGGCATAACCAAGTGTATTTTGGGAACCACTAGTGGTTTGCTATCAAACAAATTATATTAGCCCTATTTTTGCAAGCACAGTACATAGCGGGCACGCCATATAAGGACTAGAATGCTTTAAAACGTTATTCGTGAATATATGGTCCTAAATTGTATATGATTGCTCAGACCCATTGAATCTTTGAGAATGCGACCTAGGCTTGTATGAATTATTTGGATGAATTTAAAAAATTTATTTCTAGCTATCAGCTAAGTGCTGGGATCCGTATCACGCTTGGAGCGGTATTACCAAGCTTGATCCTCCAGCATTATAACCTGCTCAGCGAGTATATTGCCTTTCCCTTAGGAACCTTACTGCTAGGAGCTACTGACTCCCCTGGCCCCTATGCCAGGCGCCGGAATGCCCTCTTAATAGCCATTGGTACCTATTTTTTGGTAGCCTTAGTCACCGATTTATTAAGAGACTATCCATTTATTATTTTCGTAGAGATTATCTTTTTCGGGGTATTTTTCTCTTTGGCCGGAGTATATGGCAACAGGGCTAACAACATAGGTCTCATCGCACTCTTAGTATTCGTGTTTAACATCGACGACCACCTGAGTCGTGATTTAGGACTTCGGACTGTCCTCATATTTTCATTGGGAGGATTGTGGTATTTTATCTTATTTCTAGTTCTACAAAAGCTCCGACCCTATGTCTTAATTCGTCAACTCCTGGGAGAAAACTTCGTTGAACTAGGCAAATTATTGTCCATAAAATCGGGCTATTACGCCACCAAACCTAAGTATGAGGAGCTTTTTAGTCAGATGGTTCACCAACAAGTGATCCTTAGAGAGAACCATCAAAACTTAAGGGAGATACTGTTTAAAACCCGAGAATTCGTCAATGAGTCCAATACAACCAGTCGCACCCTGATGCTGATGTTCTTGGACAGCATCGACCTGTTCGAACGGATACTTAATTCGCAGCAGGACTACCATCATTTGCACGAAGCCTTCGAAGAAACCAAGATATTAAGGTTGTTTGGCACCTACCTCCGCTGGCTCTCCGAGGAAATCCAGCAAATAGGTATCGCCGTCCAGTCGGGCACGCCATCCAAGCCCAAGCATAACCTCGACCTGGCCTTTAACAAATGTGCGCGATCCTTTGACAGCCTTCGTGAACGCCGAATGGACCATGAAAACATTGAAGATTTCATCATGTTAAGGCAGATTCTGAATCGCATGCAAGACATCACGGAGCGCATCAAGAAGCTACATAGGGCCACCAGTTTCGATAGCAAGCTAGGGCAAACTTTGGATGTAAACGTTAATCTGGAAAATTTCATACCCAAGCAAGACTATCACCCACGGATATTGCTGGATAATCTGTCTTTAAAATCGGCTCATTTCCGGCATGCTATTCGGGTGACGTTGGCCTTGCTCATAGCCTACCTCATCTCTATTACCTTCGAGTTTGGCCATGGCTATTGGGTACTTCTAACCATTGTTACCATTATGAAGCCGGCCTTTAGCTTAACCAAGCAAAGGAATATTTACCGGATAGGGGGTACATTTACGGGGCTAATCATAGGATTCGGATTATTGTATTTCGTACAAGATGGCACTGCGCTATTTCTGGTTCTGATGTTCAGCATGATCACGGCTTACACTTTTTTAAAAGTCAACTACTTCATCGCTTCTACCAGCATTACCTTATATGTGATATTGTGTTTTTATTTTATCCACCCCGACAACCTTCATGGGGTACTACAAGACCGGGCCGTGGATACCGCACTAGGATCGCTAATCGCCTTTGTAGTATCCTATTACGTACTACCGCTTTGGGAGTATGCCCAAATCAACCAATATCTAAAAGGTGCGCTCTTGGCCAACCGGGCCTATTTTGATATCGTTTCGCTCCGCTACACGGGCCAGCATGTAGAGATAGGACGGGTAAAAGAAGAAAGGAAAAATGCCATTATTGCCATGGCCAACCTTTCCGACAATTTTGAAAAAATGCTTTCTGAGCCCAAACGACAACAGCCTCATATGGAGGAATATCATCAATTTGTGGCGACCAGCCATATGCTTACCTCCTATGTAGCCTCCCTATCCTTTTATATGGAAACGACCGATTTCGATGATTTCAAATCGGAGTTCGAAGCCATGATCCGACAAATTGACCGACAGTTTGAGGTGGCCGTCAATATATTGGAAGGACGGACCGTAGACCCCATAGACCTTACTCGGGAGGCGCTTCCTCAAAATCAAAAACTGGTTCAATTATTGGCTAACCGAAAAAAGGAGGTACGGGAGCTCGGAATTACTCACTCGGCCCAAGGCACCGATCGAAAACGAATTTCGGACCTTATGACCATTAATGGGCTTTTTGAGCTAATTAGCACGATTACGATAGATGAAATAAAGATTTTACAAGTAATCATGAAAAATAATACAGGCCATAACTAGCAGGATGCGGGCCATTTACACCAAACAAAACATCAGAATATGGGATCAGGTACAGAAAGAAAGAATATCAAAATTGGAGCCGCTGTCTCCATTGTATTAAAGCAAGATCAACGCAGCGGAGAATTAACCGAAGGAATTGTACAAAGCATACTAACGAAATCGCCGGTACACCCCCATGGTATAAAAGTTAGGCTCGACGACGGACAAGTGGGCCGGGTAAAGGTCATCCATTCCGTCGAGGACTAAGCCTGGCCAGAATTGGCACAGTTTCTTTCCCAGTCAGTAGCAAACCATAACAACCGATTTATGAATATGCTGTTTTCGAGTTATAAATTAAAGAATATTATCCTCAGAAACCGACTGGTGGTATCGCCAATGTGCCAATACTCTTCTGTGGATGGCTACGCCACCGACTGGCATCTGGTACATTTGGGTAGCCGAGCCGTAGGAGGTGCCGGCTTAGTTTTTACAGAAGCGGCCGCCATAGGTCCCGAAGGGCGCATATCGCCAAAGGATCTGGGGATATGGAAGGATGAACATATTGACAAATTAGCTCAAATCACCCATTTTATTAGCCAACAAGGTGCTACTCCAGGGATCCAACTCGCCCATGCCGGCCGAAAAGCCAGTACATTTGCTCCTTGGGAAGGGCGAGGACAGGTTCCTCTTTTCCAGGGCGGGTGGAAGACCCTCGCCCCATCGCCCTTAGCATTTAGGGAGCTAGAAGACGCCCCCGAGGCCATGGATGTGGTGGGCATAGCCAACGTCATCAATGACTTTACATCGGCTGCCAACCGGGCGTTGGTAGCTGGCTTTAAAGTCATCGAAATCCATGCCGCTCATGGCTATCTATTACATCAGTTTCTATCTCCATTGAGCAACCAACGAACCGACCAGTATGGAGGCAGTTTTGAAAATAGAACGCGATTACTCCTAGAAGTAGTCCGCAGTGTGGCAGCAATATTACCCGAAGAGGTGGCCCTTATGGTACGCATATCGGCCACCGACTGGGCTGAAGGGGGCTGGGATCTGGCACAATCCATACAACTTTCCAAATTATTGAAAAATAATCAGGTGGACCTCGTCGATGTGTCGAGCGGTGGCCTGGCCGCACATCAAAAAATAGACGTAAAACCTGGTTATCAGGTACCTTTTGCAGAGGCAATACGCCATCAGGCAGGAGTCCCTACCGGGGCAGTAGGCCTCATTACCAATGCCCACCAAGCCGAAACCATTCTGCTTGAGGGAAAGGCGGATCTTATTTTTATGGCTCGGGAGCTACTCAGGAATCCTTATTTCCCATTGACATCCTCATCCGAAGAGCTAGAAGCTTCCGCCTGGCCCAATCAGTATATTCGCGCAAAACGCTGAACTTAAGCTTCAATGCAGATTCAGGGCTTGTTGTAATAGTCGCTGAATCTGCCCTACTGGAAGGTCGGCGGAGGCATTCACTTCAAAAATTTTCATTTTCTTTCTCTCCCCTTTTATCAAGGCCGGATCGTCCAGCTTATCTCCGTCGACGAATCCAATATAGGGGTCGCCACTGCGCTTGTCAAGCCAAATATAGCAGAACCTACGCCCCCTAATCAAATAAAACGGCATGCCGTAGCGCAGTACTTCAGTGACTTCAGGGTCCTGCTTTTGAATCAATTCGCGGAGTGCTAACATGGTGCTCAACGCGGGCTCCTGATGTTTATAAAAAAACGTATCTACCAAATTCATATTCAAATTTTTTGTGTGGGATTTTATCCCGCAACCTTTTATAAATGCGCCACGTATTGAGGCACAAAGGGATACGTACTTCATCCTGAATACCTCGAATTCAAAAATAACGAAAGCATTTCATTCTTCAACAAACTAAAAACATGATGAAATCTATTTTAAAAATGAATACGATGGCGTGGTTGTGCATGCTGACCATGGTTATTTCATGTTCGCAGGATCACGACGTTCAACACAGCTACCAGGAAAGCGTTGCGGTAGCCAACCGTGGCGAAAGCAGCCTAAGCTTTATAGATGCGACCAACAATTCCCTAACCAAAACGTTACTTATTCCTGGCTCAGAGCCCATGTATGTGGTGTACGTAGCACAAACCGACAAGCTCTATGTAGGTGATAGGGCGCAAAGCCAAATACACCAGATAGACCCTCAAATGATGGAGGTAGAAAGGAGTATTTCAGTCGGAAAAGGCGTGTTTCATATGTGGGCTAACGGAACCGGGACGCAACTTTGGGTGAGCGCCGACATCGACAACGCCATTTCGGTAGTGGACCTAACCGACTTTACCCTGATGCGCACCATCCCCTTGGGTATCAAGCCACATGACGTTTTCGTGAGCCAAGACGGCACGAAGGCCTATGTTTCCGTTTTTACTCAGAACCTAACCCTCCCCGACAGCGTGTATTTATTCAACGCCCAACACTTTACCAAAGAGAAGGCACAGGCCGTAGGCCGGGATCCTCATCTATTTCACCTGAACCTTACCGACCGCCTCCTAGTAGCCAGCCAATCGGGACAGGTCTTTGCCTTAGACGATGGCGATTTGACGATATCCACCATGACCAGTCTACCTGGCGCTCATGGCCTTTTTGCCACTCCCAGCCAAGACCAACTGGTAATAGCGAGCATTACAGAAAACAAACTCTATTTGGTAAAAAGTGCTTCACTCGCTTTCGATGGTCCCATCCTCACCACGGCCGTTACCACCCCGCATAATGTAGCCATCAATGCCGCTGGCAACAAGGTATTCGTGACCCATTCGGGGGCTATGGCCAATGAGGTTACATTTTACAACCTAAACCATAACGAACTCTCTGAGGAGGGACGGCTTCAGACTGGTCTCAATCCATTTGGAATTGCGTATTTTAAACGATTGCTTAAACCTTAATGTGAAACTTATCTCGACGCCCAATCTGCCTTTCCTAAGTCACCAGTCAACGACTCAGGAAAGTGCAGATGCGCCGGTATGGAAGAGGGCGTTATAGGAATCGTTTCTTGGGCAAATAAATACTAAACACGGCACCTTCTCCCAGATTACCTTCTGCCAGAATGGCACCCGCATGGTTCTCAACGATTTTCTTGCATATGGCCAGCCCTATGCCCGTGCCTTCAAAGGCACTTTTGCTATGTAAGCGCTGAAAGACCTGAAATATGCGGTCTTTATATTCCTGATCGAAACCGATTCCATTATCGCACACTTGTATGCAATAGTAAGTTTTATCGCCCTGTAAATTAGCATATTGAACCTGGCTCCCTAGCATTTCACTACAGGCGACTTGAATTATGGGGGACATATTCTCGCGGGTAAACTTTAGGGCATTACCAATCAGGTTGGTAAAAAGCTGCTCCATCTGATAGGGTATCACTTCTAGGACGGGCAACTCATCACAGCGAATAATTGCCTTTTTCCTACTAATATTTTCAGCAAGCTGATCCTTCACCTTCCACATGACCTGATCCAAGGCAATCATTTCAAAATGTTTCTCCATGGCATTGGTACCTGAAAAAGCAATAAGATCGGAAATCAACTGTTGCATACGGGTAGAGGAAGCCTGCATTCTACCAAAATAATCCTTGCCTTTTTCTGAAAGGTTTTCGAATTCTGTTTCCAAAATTCTACTGGCAAAGGTCTGAATTTTTCTCAAGGGCTCTTGCAGGTCATGGCTGGCCACGTAGGCAAACTGGGCCAATTCCATATTGGTACGCGTCAGCTCGTCATTGGATATGGTCAACTCTCGGGTCCTTTCGGCCACCTCACTTTCGAGCTCCTCCATAAATATCCGCCGGTCGTGAATGTCCGTACTCGTCCCCACCCACATCTGAATAGCCCCTTCAGCATCCTTTTGAGCGATGGCCCTGCTCAGCTGCCACCGATAGCATCCATCGTGGCGTCGGAAACGGTGCTCAAATATAAAATCGTTCCCAGTTCTGACGGCATCCAACCACTTGATCAGGTTTTCTGTTCGGTCGTCGGGATGCACAATCGACAGCCAGCCCCCGGCTTTCATAGTTTCCATGGACATGCCGCTAAAATCAAAAACAGCCTGATTCCAATAATTGAGCTGTCCTTCCTTATCGGCAATCCATATAAACTGAGGCATGGCATTGGCTAGGGTCCTAAATTTCCCCTCACTATTTATTAAGGCAATCTGAGACTCTTTCTCTTCAGTTATATCCATCATGGTCCCCAGCATCCTTAATGGCTTGTCGTGCTCATCAAAGATGATTTTACCCTGGGTACGCACCCAATGTAGGCTTCCATCGGGATGAACCGTCCTGGCCTCATACTGATATATTCCCGTTTTCAGGGCCTTTTCAAAGCTAGGAAGTACGATATTACGAAGGTCTTCAGGGTATACATGCCTCCGCAAAGCGGCATGGCTCAGTTGAGCGTCTGGAGGATAGCCAAATATAACGGGCAATCGGCTTGAATAGATGATATCATAATTAATAAGATTCAAGTCCCAAGTGGCCAACTTGGTGCCATCCGTAGCCAGGGATAGTCTTTCGGCCGCTTCGGCAATCCCATTCCGAAATTGGACCTTCTCGGTAATGTCGTTGGCCGACACCATCACCGCTGATACTGAGCCATCCGGGTTAAATAGGGGGGCGTACTGATAATCTAAATAATACAGGCGTTCCCCATCATCACTTATAATCCGCGCCGTTGCTTCGTTATCCTGATATATTTCACCCGTATCAAATACACGTTGTAGAATATGCAAGAAAGGTTGATCGTTTAATTCTGGAAATATATCTGCCAGTCTCCTGCCTTCTACTTCCGAAAAGCTACGACGCCATAACTTGGTAAGCATGGCTTCATTAGCTAACGTAACGACCAGTTCACGGCCTGTTAAAACCGCCTTGGCAAAAGGAGATTGATTTACCAAATTCCTAAATTGCAACTCACTTCGCTCTAAAGCTAATTTAGATAGTACTTGGGCAGTAACGTCGGTCACAACCACAATCACCGCACGTACCTGCTGGACTTCCAATTCCTGATAAGGCTTGGCAATATAGTTGAAATAGCAGGCTTCTTCTCGTCCATCCTTTACGAGGTTAACACGCAACTCATGACCGTGGAACTCCTCACCCGTCAGCCATACTCGCTCGAGGGAAGGCCCTGCCGTAGTTCGAGAATCTGGAATAACCTCATACAGAGATTGGCCTACCAACGGGGTATTGGGCTTACCAATCATCTCCATATAGTTGTTATTGGCCAATTCTATCGTCATTTCTTTCCCTCTTAGGATTACGATCCCGACGGGAGCCTGCTCCATAACATTCAGAAACTTCTCTTCATTTTGACGGGCTCTTTGATCTGCCCTTCTAGAAATTTCTGTTTGTTCCTGTATACGTTGGTGCAGTTCATGCTGCATGCCGTTCAGCTCCAGCAATTCGGCATAGTTGACCCGCAGCTCCTCCAGGTCGTCAGTAAGGTTCGGCTCCACACCCGAGCCTAGTACCTCATCTTTTAGTGCTCCTAACTCGTCTAGCAGCTCCCTCCCTATTTGTTCGATTTCTACAAGACCATTCCTTGCCTCCTCGGCCAACCCGGAGCGATAGAAAGAGACCAGCCGACTAGCCACCTCATGAATATGATCGTGGATCTGGTGTAGCCTTTGGAATTGGGCAAACCCTCCAAACTCGTGTTGTCTTTTGACGATCCATTGCCCCAGCGGGCATAGTCCCGCCTTTACAACCGCCCCCTCATCGATAGAGGCCCCATAAAGAATTGATCGTAGTCGGGTAGTAAATAAAAGATGGCGTCCGATGGCTCGTTCAAAATCAAGTTCAATTTGATTCATGCGTACTAGTCCTGCGTTTTTTTGAAAAGTGGCAATTGAAACTAGAGCTTGCAACATACAAAAAGTATGCCAGAACAAGATCAGCGCCTATTTTATCCTATTATCTGATCGATAAGATAGACTAAAAGTAGACCTCACATTCCAATCGACAAGGGCTGCCAGCGATAGGTCTTCCAGTCTATAGAGAGCACCTCTTGAATGGCTTGTTTGAGCTTGGGAAAGGAGCCCGGTTTACGAATAAAATAGTTCGCACCAGTTTCATAAACCTTGTGAATCATTTCCTGTTGTCCGGTTGTCGAAAATATAACAACAGGAATATCACGCCAACACTGGCTGTTTTTGATTTGCTGAAGACACTCGAACCCATTTCTTTTAGGCATATTCAAATCCAAAAAAATGACATCCGGATTCCGCTCCGGCACCATTTCTAGAAGTCGAATTAATTCGATACCATCATTTGCAGTGGTAAGGACAGATTCCGTTGATATCTCCATCAAAGCGTCTTGAAATAAAACACAATCATCCAGATCATCATCCGCCAAAAAAATCAGTTTTCTCGAGGTCATATCGACAAAGTTAATGATTTTGTTTAATTGAAAATCTGGCCTACTTAAGTATTTATAAAATATTATAGAAGAACTACTAGAAAAATGACGAATTTACCCCTTTTGTTTAATGTTTTAGGACCAAAGTTAATCCTTAGTTTTATAGTAAATATAACGGCTGATTGTATCTCAATAACAATACAATTAAATTCAATTCAATCCTTCCATCAAAATTCGCCTTCTAAGTCGCCTTTTCCCTTCTTTTTGGCCTGGTGCAGGCGGTAATTCAGGGTCAAGTTAATCTGTCGAAGTCGGCCTTGAGATACGGAACTCGTATAAAAGTTAGCGCCTTCTGTGATATTCCTATATTTTCGCGAATTAAAGACATCGACTACCGTGAGCGTAAGCGTACCATTCTTCTTGAATATATCCCTGTTCAGGGCCAAGTCGAGGGTGGCCAACTGTTTCCTTCTTCCCTGAGGGGTCTTTTGTGGGGCTTCATAATTCCCCCTTAACTGAAAGTCAGTGCTTTTCCAAAGGGTAAACTTCGAGAGCGTCCGTACAAACCAGCTGTAGGTATCACTAGCGTAGATCTCATTGTCGCCTGTCCCATGGGTGATGGCCCTGAAAAAATTCACACTACCATCGAGCTTCCACCAGGAATACCAATTGAACGAACCAGTAAACTCGGCCCCATAGGCTTTTTCAGTCCCCAAATTTTCGGGTCTGGTATAGGAATAACCAAGGGAGTCGACACTCCGGATACTCAATATTTTAGAAGTCGTATGCCTATAGTACAACGAAGAGGTGAGGGTTCCTTTTTCCAAATATTTAATATGCCCCACTTCGAAGGCGTTGGTATATTCTGGGTTCAAGTCGGGATTACCACTCCAATAGTTACGATTATCACTATAGGTCATAAATGGGCTCAGATCGTTATACTGAGGCCTTCTAATGCGCCGACTGTAGCTAACCTGCATGGCATTTTGCTGGGGCAGCTCATAGGAGATATGGACACTCGGAAACATATTGGCATATTTCCGATTATTAACATCCTGAGTTTGGCGCAATTCCGTAGTAACCTCCGTCCATTCGGCCCTTACTCCGGCCTGTAGCGATAGCTTGTCAAACTTATTTCCATAAATCCCATAGGCGGCCGAAATACGCTCCTTATACAGGAAGTCATTGGTAAGTCCTGGCAAGGCGATCCAGCTTCCATCGGTTTGTTCCTCGGTAACGGTATAGTCGTTGGTCATATTCCGGCTACTGGTTCTAGCCCCACTTTCGATCTTACCCTCCTTGCCCACCGGATGGATGTAGTCGGCCTGGAAAAGCAATTGTTTTTCAGTTTCAAAATTTACTGCCCTTTGCAGGATCGACGGCTCTTGAGTAGGGTTCCCGGAAGCATCCAGGGATGACTGAGTATAGTATTGATCCGAATCCTCCCAATTGTCCAAATACCGAACATCGGCTGTAAATTCCTGCCCCTTTTTGTCAAAAGTCTTTTTGTAAGTCAGGGCATATTCTGCATTGGGCTCCGTTTCGGTTTCATTTTGAGTGCGATGGGTGCTTCCCAGCGGCTGGGCCTTCGTTCCCAAATAGTCGTAGTAATTCAAATCGGAAAAGCGCTTTCCCTTGCTAGTGCGCCAGGTATAGGCTGCCGTCAATATATTTTTATCGTTAAAATAATAATCTAGTCCTCCTCGGGCACTGTTGTTCATGCCTTTCAGTTTACTGTGCATGCTTCTCTCGGTGATAAACGTGCTATCGTTTCGGTACAGTTCTTGGTAAATGGTATTCTGCCCGGGGGTATTGCGATAGGTAAGGGTATAATTGATAAAGAAATTCAGGTTCTTCTTCCTATAATTCACATTGGCCGCCACTCCGTAGTTGACCGGATGTCCGGCAATCAGGTCAAACGATCCGTTGATTCCCTCCTTGCGCTCTTTTTTGAGCACGATATTAATAATACCCGCCATTCCTTCAGCCTGATACCGAGCCGAGGGATTGGTGATTATCTCCACCTTTTCTATCATGCTCGCCTGAAGCTGCTGAAGGCCGCTGGAGCCCTTGATACTGACGAGCCCCGAAGGCTTCCCATCTATCAAAATAGTTACATTCCCACTCCCTCTGAGGCTGACACCGCCCTCTACATCCACCGCAACCGAAGGCACATTGGTAAGCACATCCACAGCCGACCCACCGGCATTGGCCAGGTCCTTCCCTACATTAAACACCCTTTTATCCAAGGACAATTCCATGGTACTTTTTTCGCCCTGCACTACCAGCTCTCCTAGTTCATGAGCAATGGGCTGTAATGAAAACTTGCCCAGTTTCAGGCTAGGAGCTCCATCCTGAAGGGTGATACCCGACCGTAACTCCCGAATAAACCCCATAAATTCTACGTACAAATAATACTTCCCCGGGGCTGCTTTTATTGAAAACACCCCCTTACTATCTGTTACTACGCCATCGACCAATGTACTATCCGCTTCAGAAAACAAGCGAATATTGGCAAATTCTAAGGGTTTTCCGCTCTGGTCATCGATCACCTCCCCACTCATATTACCCTCCTTTGACTGGGCCATACCGGGGCCCGAAAACCCTATCCATAAAAAGAGTGTGAGGAAGCTAAAGACAGAAACGAGATTGAATGGGGTAGAGATTCTTGGCAATTTCATATAAAGTTTATCGGTAAAGGAGGCGAAATGGTGCCCTTCAAAATGATGTTCTATACCTAAAGGCCCCTACCCGGGTGACTATACTCATGATGGAAGGGACAGGCACCTTTAGGACGTCGATCTTCTCCCTACACCTGTACAGCCCATTCGCAGATCTTAAATAAATGATAATTTTAGTACCGTATAAGTTGCTTACCTTTGTGGTCCTAAAAATTTGGGCAACAGACTTAGACCATGAAAAGCGAAGCACCTCAAACCATAAAATTAGCCCTTCCCATCATTATAGGAGAATTGGCCCAAATGGCCCTGCATCTCATCGATACGGCCATGGTAGGTGCCATCAACTACAAGCAATTAGCCGCTGCGGCGCTGGTTCTTAACACCATTAATATCCCATTTGTAATTGGCATCGGCATGACCATCTCCGTCTCGCAGATGGTATCGCTAGCCCATGGCCGGCACGACGGCCAACAGGTGTCTCATTATCTATACAATGGCTTTATTCTATGCCTATTGACCTCCCTGATCATCTCTGGCCTGCTTATTTTTGGAGAAGATGTACTGCACCACCTTGGTCAGGACCCAGAGGTAGTGGAGCTAGCCATCCCCTTTATGAGGATCATGGCCTATTCTATCGTCCCTATGCTATTATTCATGACCCTGAAGCAGTTTAGTGACGGGTTAGAATACACCAAAACCGCCATGATACTATCGTTGGCCAGCATGCCGCTCAATGTTTTCCTCAACTGGCTTATGATCTTCGGGAACTGGGGAGTGCCCCGTATGGAGCTTCAGGGGGCCGGATGGGCCACTTTTATCACCCGAACGGTCATATTCCTGGCCTTGGGGCTGGTTATATTACGACATAAAACCTTTCGAAGATATGTGGTCGTTGGAGCGTCTCAATGGCGATTTAGTTTTTCGTCGTGGAAAGAACTCCTGCATATAGGTATACCGAGCAGTCTTCAAATTGGAATGGAAGCCGGGGCTTTCGCCGTATCTGGTATTATCATAGGCACCTTGGGAGCCGTAGCCCAGGCCTCCCATCAAATAGCCCTTAGCTGCGCTTCCTTTACCTTTATGGCTAGCATGGGGCTGGCTCAGGCGGGTTCCATCAGAATCTCCAACGCCTATGGAAATAAAAACTGGCCAAAAATAAATAATATAGGACGAAGCACCCTGCTTACAGCCCTAATATACGGCACCCTATGTGCTATTACCTTTGCAGCCTTACGATCACAACTCCCCAAAGCCTTCAACAAAAATGAAGAAGTAATCGCCTTGGCATCCTATCTGCTGCTATTTGCCGCCATCTTTCAGATTTCCGACAGCACCCAGGCCATCGGTGCAGGCCTGCTGCGGGGCATTAAGGACGTGAAAGCGCCTACCTTTTTTATAGGAATTGCCTATTGGGTACTGGGAATACCTATCGGTTATACGCTAGCCTTTCATATGGGCTATGGCGCAGCGGGCATGTGGCTCGGGCTCATCATCGGACTTACTTTCGCCTCGATCTTCCTTATTACCCGGTTCATTAGAAAATCTAAAAAAGAAATGAACAGGTCTATGACCTTAAGTTCAGTAAATAAGAAATAACGAGTGACCCTGGGAAGTGCCCCACTGGAAGTGCCGCACTGGAAGTGCCTTAGTAACATATCGAGGGGGCTAAGGCCAATAATTTCCATTTAAGTCACTACATTTTTGAAAGTTATAAAAGAAAATCTGTTAAAATAGTAATTCACATAGTAATTTTGGCCTCCTTTGAATAAATATTAAAGGTATGCAGCCTTTGAATTGTAAAAACATACATGAAGAAAATTCGTAATTTTTGTATAATAGCCCATATCGATCATGGGAAAAGTACGCTAGCCGACCGCTTGCTCGAATTCACCAAAACGGTGACCAATCGGGAGATGCAAGCTCAGTTGCTGGATAATATGGACCTGGAACGCGAGCGTGGTATCACGATCAAAAGCCATGCTATTCAGATGAACTACCTCTATCAGGGAGAGGAATATATCCTTAACCTGATCGACACCCCTGGCCATGTGGACTTTTCCTATGAAGTATCCCGTTCTATTGCCGCTTGTGAAGGAGCCCTACTATTGGTAGATGCCTCACAAGGTACGGAAGCCCAGACCATCTCTAACCTTTACCTGGCTATCAACCACGACCTGGTGATCATCCCGGTGCTCAACAAGGTCGATTTGCCTGGTGCTATGCCCGAGGAAATAAAAGACGAGATGGTAGAGCTATTGGCTTGCGAAAGAGACGACATCATCCCAGCTAGTGGGAAGGAAGGGATCGGAATAGAAGAAATATTAAATGCCATAGTAGAAAGGGTTCCACCGCCAAAAGGCGACCCAGAAGCCCCATTACAAGCCCTTATCTTCGACTCTACCTTCAACAGTTACAGGGGAATCGAAGTTATATTCCGGGTAAAGAATGGCCAAATCAAAAAGGGTGATAAGGTGAAATTTATGGCCACGGGCAAGGAGTATCACGCCGACGAAATAGGCACCTTAGGCCTGGTCCAAATCCCCAAACAAGTAGTGGACTGTGGTGATGTAGGGTATCTTATTTCGGGCATAAAAGTAGCCAAGGAAGTAAAGGTAGGCGACACCGTAACACATACCACCCGCCCCGCCCAAGAAGCCATCAAGGGTTTTTCTGAGGTAAAACCCATGGTGTTCGCCGGGATATACCCCGTCGACACTTCAGAATTTGAAGAGCTACGTGATGCCTTAGAAAAACTGCAATTGAACGATGCCGCCTTGGTATGGGAGCCCGAAACTTCTGCCGCCCTTGGGTACGGTTTCCGTTGTGGCTTCTTAGGCATGCTCCATATGGAGATTGTCCAGGAACGACTGGAGCGTGAGTTCGACATGACGGTTATCACTACGGTTCCGTCTGTTCAGTTCAACGTGATCGACACCAAAGGTAAGCTTACCAAAGTAAGTGCTCCCTCAGAAATGCCAGAGCCTACACTTATCAATTGGATTGAAGAGCCATTCATCAATGCGCAGATCATCACCAAATCCGACTATATAGGCCCTATCCTCAACCTGTGTATGGATAAACGGGGTATTTTAAAGAACCAAGTTTACCTTACAGCCGAAAGGGTAGAGCTACAATTCTCCATGCCTCTTGCCGAGGTGGTTTTCGACTTCTTCGATAAATTGAAGACCATATCACGAGGATACGCCTCTCTCGACTACGAGCTAGCAGGATACGAAGAGTCGGACATGGTGAAGCTAGACGTCATGCTGAACGGCGAGGCCGTCGATGCCTTGTCGGCCATCGTACACCGTTCCAAGGCTTATGAATGGGGCAAGAAGCTCTGTGAGAAGCTGCGGGAATTGATTCCTAAGCAGATGTTCGAAATTGCGATCCAGGCCGCTATTGGTCAAAAGATCATTGCCCGGGAAACGGTCAAAGCCATGCGTAAGGATGTATTGGCCAAATGCTACGGAGGGGATATCTCCAGAAAGAGAAAGCTCCTTGAAAAGCAGAAAAAAGGTAAGAAAAGAATGCGTCAAGTTGGGAATGTCGAAATCCCACAAGAAGCATTTATGGCCGTATTAAAAATAAATTGACATCCCCTGGGCGATTTTTATAGACTCCAATAGCAGCACTAAGATTGAAATCATTCTACGCTTTACCTGCTCGGGAGCCGTGAAAAGAAAGGCTTTTTCCAAGCTATGTCGATAAAACCAGAGGCCAATAAACGAAAGAAAAATTACAGAAAGGCAATTTTTGCACTCGGTTATCCTTACCTATTCAGCTTTTATTGTAATTTTGACAGAATGAATTTTTTTGAAAGAAACTAAAATACCTTTATAAGCGATATGGCAGAAGTAATCCGTATGCCCAAGATGAGCGACACCATGGAAGAAGGTGTTATCGCAGCGTGGCACAAAAAAGTTGGAGACAAGATCGAAACTGGTGAAATAATCGCCGAAGTGGAAACCGACAAGGCGACCATGGATCTTGAATCTTATTATGATGGCACACTGCTATATATCGGTGTAGAAAAAGGAGATGCAGTACCCATTAATGGGATTATGGCCATTGTGGGTGATGAAGGAGAAGACTACAAGGCTCTTTTGGATGGTGAAAGTGGCGACGCCCCTTCACAAGCCGAACCAGCCATTGAAACGGCTACTCCAGCGGCCTCTGCGGCACCAGCCCCAGCAGCTGTTTCCGATGAGCAAATCAATGCCATGGTAGTAAGAATGCCCAAAATGAGCGATACCATGGAAGAAGGTACGCTCGTGTCGTGGCTCAAAAAAGTAGGCGATTCTGTTAAGTCGGGAGATATCCTTGCGGAGGTCGAAACCGACAAAGCGACGATGGAGCTGGAAGCCTATGAAGATGGTACGTTGCTACATCTCGGCATTGCCGAAGGCGAAGCCGTTCCGGTAGATGGTATCATTGCCGTTATTGGAGAGTCAGGCGCCAATGTAGAAGCCCTTTTGGCACGTGAGAACGGACAAGGTCAGGCACCGCAGGCTGAAGTAGCCGCTGCTCCCGAGTCCTCTCAGAAAACAGAAGCCTCGAGTACTGCAGCATCCTCCGATGCTTCCGATCGCATCAAGGCCTCCCCTCTTGCCAAAAGATTGGCAGATGAAAAAGGAATTGATTTGTCGAAAGTAGAAGGAAGTGGTGACAACGGCCGTATCGTTAAGCGCGATGTGGACGAGTTCAAAGCTGCCCCTGCTGCTCAAAGCGCTAAGCCAGCAACGGCAGAAGCACCCAAGGCTGCAGCCCCTGCTCCCGCTCCTACTGGCGATTATACGGATCAGCCCATTTCGCAGATGCGTAAAACCATTGCTCGCCGCTTGAGCGATAGCTTATTCACCGCTCCACATTTCTATGTTACCATGGAAATCGTAATGGACAAGGCTATGGCCCTACGCCCTACCCTCAACCAAGTGAGCCCGTCGAAGATCTCCTTTAACGACATGGTGATTAAGGCCTGTGCACTAGCCCTTAAGAAACACCCAGCAGTCAATTCCGCTTGGCTAGGCGATAAAATCCGCCAATACGACTATGTTAACATTGGCGTAGCGGTAGCCGTTGAAGATGGCCTATTGGTACCTGTTATTAGGGATGCCGACAAGAAAAACATGTCGACCATATCGTCAGAAGTAAAAGAATTGGCAGGTAAGGCCAAAGACAAAAAGCTACAGCCCAAAGAATGGGAAGGCAATACCTTCTCGATTTCGAATTTGGGAATGTTTGGTGTGGACGAGTTCACTGCCATCATTAACCCACCCGATTCTTGTATCCTAGCTATTGGAGGCATTAAAAAGGTGGCAGCATTTGCCGAAGACGACAGCATATATGCTACCAATATCATGAAAGTGACCCTTTCGGCCGACCACCGCGTTGTGGATGGTGCCCTAGCGGCCTCTTTCTTGCAAACTGTCAAAAAACTTTTGGAAGAGCCAATGAGCATGTTGGTTTAAAACCAAAAATTGAACATGATAAGTACAAAGTGTCAGGTCGAAAGGCCTGGCACTTTTATTTTAGCTAGACAATCGTAGTATTCAAAAATATGACACATGGCCATGGTTGAGATTAAACCCTTCGAAATTAACTATCAGGAAGAAGTCATTACGATGATCCTGGACATTCAGCAGGGCGAATTTAATATTCCTATTACCAGAGAGCAACAACCCGACCTAGCACAGATCGATGACTTTTACCGGAAGGGAGGAGGAAACTTTTGGCTAGCCCTGCACCAGGGGGAGGTAATCGGCAGCATCGCCCTGATTCACATCGGGAACAGGACAGGGGTCATCAGGAAGATGTTTGTTAAAAAAGAGTTTCGAGGCAAGGAAAAAGGAGTAGCCAAGCTCTTACTTGATACCTTACTGACCTATAGCAGAAACATGGAGCTGAGCGATATTTATCTAGGGACCGTCCAACCCCTGGTCGCGGCCATACGCTTCTATGAAAAAAATGGGTTTGAAAGGATCGATAAATCGGATCTCCCTCCCACTTTTCCTTTAATCCCGATCGACACGGTTTTCTGTCACCTGAAAATTAATAATCAAGACAAAATTTAAACACTGACAAGATGATTGAAAAAATTCACGCTACCACCGTTTTGGGGGTCGTTCATAACGGAAAAGTATCATTAGGGGCCGATGGGCAGGCCACCATGGGCACCACCGTAGCCAAGAGCAACGTCAAAAAAATACGTTCCTTATCGGATGGGAAAATACTGGTAGGCTTTGCCGGCTCCACCGCCGATGCCTTCACGCTGCTAGAGCGCTTCGAAGAGAAACTCAACGCCTATGGTGGGAATATGAAGCGCGCGGCCATAGAGCTCGCCAAAGACTGGCGCACCGACCGCTACCTCAAAAAACTCGAGGCGATGATGATCACGGCAAGCACCAACGAGTTATTGGTTATTTCGGGAACAGGCGACGTATTAGAGCCCGAAAATGGCATAGCCGCCATCGGGTCGGGTGGCAACTTCGCTCTGTCGGCCGCTGTGGCCCTCAAGCGCCATGCTACCCAGCTAAGCTCCGAAGAAATGGTCCGCGAAGGATTGACGGTCGCAGCGGATTTGTGTATTTACACCAACCATAACTTCGTCATCCAAACCGTAAAAGATTAACGAGGCATCCTTATATAAAAGGAGGGGCCGTTAAGCCCCTCCTTTTATATCATTATTTCCCGTTAAAGGCTATACTTCGGCTGTAGTAGCCACAGGAGTGCTCTTGCGGCTCTTCATCCAGAAATGTAAGATTCCGAAAGCAACAATCAAAATACCTGGAAAAACTAACATCGTCTGGAGTGTGGCCTGACCGGCAGCAAGCTCCATTTCGTCACCAACCTTACCTAAGGCTAGCTGCTCCGCAGTAGCATTATCGATCCAGCTTCCGATAATCGGCTGGAAAATAGCAGATGAAAACATCCCGATTCCGCCGATGATCGACATCCCTAAAGCTCCACTCAAAGGAACATTTTGAGCGATAAAACCGACCATATTAGGCCAGAACAAGGCCACTCCCATAGCGAAGAAAATAGCGGCTAGATAAGCAGCCGGACCCGTTACGGTACTAAAAAGGTAAATTCCTATAAATGCAAAGCAAGCCGATCCCCAAAGTACACCCGTTTGACCTAATTTTTGAACAATAGGGCCAGCAAAGAAACGAGCCACGGCCATCAGGCCAGTCACCAATGCCAAAATCAACATCGGACTCGCTCCACTCTTACTCATGATAACGCCTGTCCACTGCTGTGGCCCAAACTCCGAAATAGCCGTAAGGGCCATACAGAAAAACATAAATATAAAGAGCGGGCTAATCATGGCCTTCAAATTCTGAGAAAGGGACAATCCACCCTCCACCTTGGGTTTAGGAAACGCCTGACCATAGAATAAATAGGCATAAATCAAGGTAGGAATCATAATCAACCAAATCTGTGCTTGCCAGCCTAAATTGGCGTCTGTCATAAATTTCGACAATAAGCTACCAATTACGATACCCCCAGGGAACCACATATGGAAACGATTCAGCATCTTATTCATCTTAGATCCGGAATAAGCATCGGCGATCATCGGATTACAAGCAGCCTCAGTACATCCATTCCCGATTCCAATAAAGAAGGTAGACACCAATAGCCCCATATATCCTCCCGAATAGATGGTCATTACAATCCCTAATGTATGACAAACAAAGGCAATTTGCATAATCATTTTGGGCCCCACAGTATGGTAAACGAGCCCACCGATGATCATGGCCAAAGGAAATCCAAAGAACCACATCGAATTGATAAAACCGAGTTGTTCGGCAGAAAGGTTGAATTCTGCTCCTAATTGGGGGAGAATCCCCGCCCGGATACTAAAGGAAAACGCCGTGGTAATAAGCGCAAAACAGCTGGCATTGAATAGCCTGTTGCTATTAACAGTTTGGGTCATGAGTTTGGGTTGTTTTATTTTTAAAAAGTTAATGTAAGTTCAATCAGTTAGTTTTTTTATCCAAGATTACATCAAAAAAAACAAATTAACGGCAAATCTACTCTACTTTTAAACTTCCAGCTATAATTTTACCTGTAGAAATTTATCTTTGTAAGAAGTAAGGGAGTTAAATACTACTCTTTTGATATAAAATCTTTTCAAAAACGCTAAACCAAGAATAATGTCAAGAAAATTAAGAATGGGGATGGTTGGTGGCTCCCTAGAGGCCTTCATAGGAGGGGTGCACCGGCGAGCGGCAATAATGGACGGAGAAATTGAACTAGTTTGTGGGGCCTTTAGCTCCAACCCAGAGAAATCGAAGGAAACAGGAAAGGCCCTCTACCTTCCCGAAAATCGGGTATATGACAATTATGAGCAAATGATACTTCAGGAAAAGCAACTTCCTGAAGGAGAGAGAATGGATTTTGTGGTGGTAGTAACCCCTAACCATGTCCATTTTGGCCCTACCAAATTGGCCCTAGAGAATGGCTTCCATGTGGTATGTGACAAACCCATGACGCTCAATACCGCCGAAGCTGAGGAGATCGTTGCCCTCGTTGAAAAAACGGGACTCCTATTCTGCCTGACTCATAACTATACTGGCTACCCCATGGTGAAAGAAGCCAAGCACATGATTGCCTCTGGGGCCATAGGCAACGTCAGAAAAGTGATTGTAGAATACCCTCAGGGCTGGCTCGCGACCCTGGTCGAAGCCACCGGCAACAAGCAGGCTGCCTGGCGTACCGACCCCAGCAAATCGGGCGCTGCCGGCGGACTGGGCGATATTGGTATTCATGCCGAAAACCTAGCGGAATATATCACAGGGCTTAGCATCACCCAGCTATGTGCCGACCTGACCATCTTCGTGGAAGGCCGACTGCTAGACGACGATGCCAATATATTGCTTCGCTTCAATAACGGAGCCAAAGGCATACTTCAGAATAGCCAAATAGCCAATGGCGAAGAAAACGACCTCAACATCCGCATCTATGGCGAAACGGGCGGCCTCAAATGGAGACAAATGGAACCGAACTCCTTGCTACATACTACCAACCATGGTACCCGTATCATTCGTACTGGAGTAGGCAGCCTCTCCCGAGAGTCGCAAGTGCATACTCGGATCCCGGCAGGCCACCCAGAAGGGTACTTCGAGGCCTTTGCTAACTTGTACCGGAATTTTGCCATTCAGCTCAGGGCAAGACTTGAAGGCACCACCGCCGATCCTATTTTCGACTTCCCCTCTGCCAAAGACGGTTTGCGCGGAATGAAATTTATTGATACGGTGATTGCCTCGAACCAGTCGGAACAAAAATGGACCGATTTGAAGTAATAATTCCGTCGTGGTACCGGGTCCACGACGGAAAATAATATATTTGCCAATCATAATTATATCCTCTTAATACTTTCTTATCCTTAATTTATGAAAAAAATAAAAGTTGGTGTCGTAGGCACCGGGTTTATAGGACCTGCCCATATCGAAGCCCTCAGACGCTTACCCAATGTAGAAGTAGCCGCCCTTTGTGAAGTTACCGCCGAATTAGCCAGAGAGAAAGCCGACCTGCTCGGAATAGAAAGATCTTACACCTTCGACGAGCTGCTCAAACAAGATGATATCGTATCGATACATATCTGTACGCCCAATTTCCTACACTATAGCCAGTCAAAGGCCGCCTTACTAGCCGGCAAGCATGTGATATGCGAAAAGCCCTTGGCCAAAGACCTGGTAGAAGCTGAAGAACTCGTTCAAATTGCGGCCGAATCGGGATTGGTCAATGCGGTACATTTTAACCTACGTTATTACCCCCTCGCCCGACAAATGAAATCGATGCGAGAAAATGGTGAACTGGGAGAGATCTATTCTTTCATTGGCTCCTATCTCCAGGATTGGTTGTTCTATGAAACGGACTACAACTGGCGCCTAGAGCCCGATAAGTCGGGAGACTCCCGCGCCATTGCCGACATAGGGTCGCACCTGATGGACATTTTGGAGTATATTACTGGCCTCAAAACCACCGCCGTCTTGGCCGACTTTAACACCGTACATCCTACCCGCAAAAAGCCTCTTAAGCCTGTAGAGACCTACTCAGGCAAAATGCTTAAGCCGGAAGACTATGCCGATGTGCCCATTACCACCGAAGACCATGCCAACGTATTGCTACGCTTCGATAATGGAAGTAAAGGGGTAATCACCGTGTCGCAGGTGTCGGCAGGCCGTAAAAACCGAATGTCCCTAGAAATCTCCGGCTCCAAAAAAACCTTTAGCTGGTGCTCAGAAGCCCCTAACGAAATGTGGATCGGTAACAGAGACAGCAGCAACGAAGTCTTGATGAGAGACCCATCCCTGGTTAACCGGGACGTTACCTCCGTGATCAGCTTCCCTGGTGGGCATAATGAGGGCTTCCCTGATACATCCAAGCAGATGTTTAAGGAGGTGTATGCCGCCATTGCCGAAGGACGTCAGCCAGAAACCCCTACCTTCCCGACTTTTGCCGACGGGTACCGGGAGCTTTTGATTTGTGAAAGAATATTGGAATCCAACAAAAAACAAGGCTGGGTAGAAGTGTAAGCGCATAGCGTCCCCCTTGTTTCACTAAAATTGAAATACTAGTATGAAAACTATTAAAGGACCAGGTATATTTCTGGCGCAATTTCTTGGCGACGAAGCCCCTTTTAATACATTAGATGGTATCGCCCAATACATGGCCGACTTGGGCTATAAAGGCCTTCAGCTGCCTACCTGGGACCCACGTATCATCGATATCAAGCAAGCAGCCGAATCCCAGACCTATTGTGATGAGCTAAAAGGAAAGCTAGCTGACAAAGGACTGGAAATTACCGAATTGGCCTCTCATATCATCGGTCAATTGGTAGCCTCGCATCCGGTATACGACGATATGTTCGATGGATTTGCCGTACCCGAGGTGCGCAATAACCCCAAAGCACGTGCGGCCTGGGCTACCGAGCACCTTAAGCAAGTGGCCGTAGCCAGCAAGAACCTAGGCCTGAAAGCCAGCGCTACCTTCTCAGGAGCATTGGCATGGCCATATCTGTACCCTTGGCCTCAGCGCCCTGCCGGACTCATCGAGACGGCCTTTACTGAATTGGCCAAAAGATGGGTCCCCATTCTGGACGTTTATGAAGAGAATGGCGTAGATGTAGCCTACGAGCTGCACCCAGGAGAAGACCTATTCGATGGAGCTACTTTCGAAATGTTTGTTGACTATTGTGGTGGGCATAGCCGTGCCAATATCAACTATGATCCTAGCCATTTTGTTCTGCAACAATTGGACTACCTACAGTTCATAGACCTTTACCACGACCGTATCAAAGCCTATCACGTGAAGGATGCGGAATTTAACCCTACTGGCAAACAAGGCGTTTACAGCGGCTTTGCAGGCTGGGCCGACAGGGCAGGCCGTTTCCGTTCTCTAGGGGATGGACAAGTGGACTTCTCTGCGATCTTCTCCAAACTGTCGCAATACGATTATGACAGCTGGGCGGTATTAGAGTGGGAATGTTGCATCAAATCGCCATCTCAAGGTGCAGCAGAAGGAGCACCCTTTATTAGCAACCATATCATAGAGGTTACTACTAAGGCCTTCGACGACTTTGCCGGAACGGGTGCCGACGAGGCCTTTAACAGAAAAATACTAGGCCTTTAAATTATAATTTGGCGTATAAATAAGTATAAGAAAAACCTATCGTTCTTATCAACGATAGGTTTTTATATTCCATATTTTACATATTAAACTAAAAAATGAACGCAATCCCCTTCATAAGGCGGTGTATAGGCTGGAGCTCCGCGCTTCTTCTCTGTATCGTTTCGCCTGCTTCCTATTCCCTAGCCCAAAAAGTAAATACTGAAAAACGAATACTAGTATTTTCTAAAACGGCCGGTTTCCGGCATGGCTCCATCCCCGCTGGCCAGCAAGCCCTTTTCAAGCTGGGTAAAGAAATGAACCTGGCTGTAGACACTACTGAAAATGCAGCCAAATTCACCAACGAAAATTTAAAAAAATATGAGGCCGTAGTATTCCTGAATACCACCGGCAACGTACTCGACGACCAACAACAAGAGGCATTCGAGCGCTATATCCAAGCTGGAGGCGGATATGTAGGGATTCATGCAGCCACCGACACGGAGTACGACTGGCCCTGGTATAACAAACTATCGGGCGCTTACTTTGCTAGCCACCCAGGCAATCCCAACGTACAAACGGGCGAAGCCTATGTGGTAGACGACCAGCACCCTTCCATGAAGGATTTCCCTAAAAAATGGACCATAAAGGATGAATTTTATGATTTTAAAGATTTTAACAACGAGGTAAATGTCTTGGTTAAAATCGATGAAAAAAGCTATAAAGACGGCAAAATGGGCGCCGATCACCCCATGTCGTGGTATCATGCCTATGACGGTGGGAAGGCCTTTTACACCAACTTTGGGCACGAGAATGCTACCTTCGTCAACCCCGTTTTTGTGAGTCATCTTAAAGGTGGGCTACAGTATGTATTGGCCACTAGCCTCGATTATTCCAAAGCACGCCCCGAAGAAAACCGATTCGTAAAGGAAGTCTTGGTTTCTAAACTCGACGAGCCCACCGAGCTCGTAGTTCTCGACGACCATCGCGTACTATTTACAGAAAGAAAAGGGAAGGTAAAGTTGTATAACCCCAAAACCAAAACCGTTAAATTGGTTGGCGAGGTACCCGTTTACAGCCAACAAGAATATGGTTTGATGGGCCTTAATATTGACCCCAACTTCAAAACCAATCAGTTGGTTTACATGTATTATTCGCCACCGTCTACCGAAGCCGACACCGCTCAGCACCTTTCTCGTTTCAAATATGATTCCGTTAAAGACACCCTGCTTCTGTCTACCGAAGAGGTGATGCTTACCGTACCTGTAAAACGTACCGACTGCTGCCATACGGGGGGTTCTATTGCCTGGGATGCCCAGGGTAACCTTTACCTCTCGACCGGCGACGACGTCAACCCCTTTAAGTCTAACGGCTTTGGCCCTATCGACGAACGGCCAGGTAGAGAAGGCTGGGATGGACAACACTCTTCGGCCAACACCATGGATTTGAGAGGAAAAATCCTGAGAATTAAGCCCCGCTACGGCGACCGCCGCGCCAATATGCCTGGAGGTACCAACCTCTACGATATCCCCAACGGAAACCTCTTCGCTCCGGGCACCGAAAAGACCCGCCCAGAGATTTATATCATGGGAAACAGAAACCCTTACCGGATTTCGGTCGATCAACGTACCGGGTATCTTTATTGGGGAGAAGTAGGCCCCGATGCCTCCAACGACGACCCCAAAAGAGGCCCACGAGGCTACGATGAGGTGAATCAGGCACGTAAGGCGGGTAACTTTGGCTACCCTATGTTTGTGGCCGATAACAAAGCTTATGTCGACTATAACTTTGAGACGGAAGTATCTGGAAAACCTTTTGACCCAGCAGCACCTGTCAACGACTCTCCTCATAACACGGGTATCAAGAACCTTCCTCCAGCCCAGCCTGCCTTTATCTATTATCCGTATGCCGAGTCACCAGACTTTGGACCGGTAGTTGGAAAAGGCGGCAGAAACGCCATGGCTGGCCCCGTATACTATTATGACGACTACCAGGACAGTAAGGTTAAGTTCCCACGCTACTACGATGGTAAGTTCTTCGCTTATGACTGGATTCGCGATTATATCAATGCCGTCACAATGAACAAAGAGGGAGATCTGAAACATATCGAGCGTTTTATGCCCAGTGGAGTCTTTAGCCATCCGATGGATATGCAGTTTGCCGTAGACGGCTCCCTGTATTTGCTAGAATATGGTCCTAATTGGTTTGCTCAAAACGATGAAGCCGCACTCTCCAGAATCACCTTTAATGCCGGAAACAGAGTGCCCATCGCCATGGCCAAAGCCGACCATATCGTTGGCGCAGTACCTTTGAAAGTTCAGTTTTCGTCTGAAGGCTCATTGGACCATGACAAGGACCCCATTAAATATGAATGGAACTTTGGTAAAGGTCTTCCCAAAAGCACCCAAGCCAACCCATCCTTTACTTTCAACAAGCCCGGGGAGTATGTGGTTACATTGACGGTATCTGACAATGCGGGAAACTCGGCCACTACCGAAGTGACCATTAAAGCTGGTAATGCTGTACCTAAGGTTGACATTGCCCTAAAAGGCAATAAAACCTTCTATTGGGATAAACAGCCGGTGGCTTATGAAGTAAAAGTGCAGGATAAAGAAGATGGCTCCCTCGCCGATAAAAAGATACCTGCCGAAGACGTAACGCTGACGATCAATTACCTACAAGGCTTCGACAAAACCCAGCTGGCCCAAGGGCATCAGGCCAACACCGGCTTTGAAACCGGAAAAAGGTTAATCGAACTCAGCGATTGCAAGGCCTGCCATGCCGTCGATAAAAAATCAATTGGTCCGTCTTATATGGAGGTGGCCAAGCGATACGAAAAAACACGGAATGCCTTGAAAACCCTCGCTCAAAAGGTTATAGCCGGTGGAGGTGGAAACTGGGGCGAACAAGCCATGGCCGCTCACCCACAGCACAAACCCGAAGAAGCGGAAGAAATGGTTAAATATATCCTTTCTTTAGCTAAGGAAAAGGTTGTGGACAAAAAGCCCCTTAAAAGCACTTATGTCACTGAAGCTAAAAAGGAAGCGGGTTCTTACCTCTTTACGGCCAGCTATACCGACAAAGGGAACGCTGGGATGGGGCCTTTGACAGGATCCAAGACCATCGCTTTGCGCTCTGCCTTAGTACCTGCCAACAGCTATGATACAGCGAAAGACGCCTCAAAAATAAAACTACCTACCGGCAATGAAGTGGTGGTAGGAACCAAATCGGGCGGCTATTTCATGTTGGAAAGAATCGACTTATCGACGGTAAAAAGTCTGTCGGCCAAAGTCGCTAGCCAAGCCGATATGTCTACAGGAGGTGTATTAGAAGTACGACTTGGCAGTCCTTCGGGCCTAAAGCTTGGAGAAGCCAAAGTAACTACTTCCGAAACCGTTGAAATCCCGTTAAAAGTGGTGGCCAGTCCTAAGCCTCAGGATCTATACTTTGTATATGTAAACCCTGCTGCAAATGGCAAGCCACTATTTGCCGTAGATTCAATTCACTTTAACGAAAAGTAATCGCAGGATTAAAGAATCCAAAAAGCCAGCTACCGTCGAAGATTTCAATGGTAGCTGGCTTTTTAACTTTCTACTGACATTTCACCTTGACCGTGTTGCTTCCGATGCATCCGTTTTCTGAACTTCCCAGCACCGGCCCGTGCAAAAGATTTTGAATCATTTAGAAACAGGTAAATGGCCAAAAACAACAACATACCCATTACCCATACTCCCCAAATGACGGTCCAACCCATATCCCAATATTGTCCATGCATCATGGTTTCCAAATGTTTGTTTGTATAAAATTACAAATTTTATTTGAAAAATACCATAATGATTATAAAGGGCATATATTGAGCCCTAGTTTGGAAGGGCATGACGCCAGCCCTGTTCGAGTCGCTTCGACAAGTCGGCGACTACCCCTTGCAGCTGGGAGTCGGCGATGATATTGACGGTTTCGTTGGGGTCATTTTGGGCGTCATAGAGTTCCGCACCTTTCTTCTCCCCTCTTAACCCCATTTTATGGTCCCAAGTATACCATTCGATATAATGGTATTTTTTGGTATTAATAGAATACCCCATATAGCGTTTACCGTCCGCAGACTCTTGTGGCCGACGGTGGAATTGACTAAAAGCAGCATTTTTCCAGGTACGATCTGGTTCATTAATTAGAGGCACAAAGCTCGTTCCTTGCATATAGGCAGGCACTTCTATCCCCGCCAGCTCACAAAGTGAAGGAAACATGTCGACAAGCTCCGTTATTTCGAAGGTGTGAGCACCTCTGTTTTTCTGGTTAGGGTAACGGACTATCAGCGGAACCTGCAAGTCGATATTATAATTCGTCATCTTTCCCCAGCTATTATGATCGCCCAATTTCCAGCCATGATCGCCCCAAATAATAATAATCGTATTTTCATAGATCCCTATCTTTTTCATGTGAGCAATGAGGCTACCCAATAATGCATCTACATAGCTAACGCTGGCATAATACCCGTGTTTTAAGATACGTGCAGTATCCTCCCCCATGCGGTAAGGAGACTGTGGATGTCCTATCGCATTGAACCCATCGTAATGACGCAATTCATACATAGAGTTCATCGTATAGCCTGGTGCATCTTGAGGTACATTTGGGTTAGGGGCTAGGGGTATTTCATCCCGATCGTACAAGTCCCAGTATTTTTTGGGTACTGCAAACGGAAGGTGTGGGCGGAAATATCCGAGCCCCATAAAGAAGGGTTCTTTACGCATGGCCAACCGGGAAAGGGTACGCTTAGCCAGTTCGTTTTGAGAACCATCATAGTATAGGGTGTCATGCACTTCGGCCATCTCCCAGGCGGGACCCGTGTTCCACCCATCTGCATACCTTTTGGGGGCCAATTTTAGGAGCGAATCCCTCTTGATAGCCTGGGAGTTGTTAATGGCCTCGCTGATATAAAACGTTTCACCGTCTCTATCCAGCCATTCTTTGCGCAGATAACGGGAGGGACGTAAGTCTGGCTCATCCCATGATACAGAATCGGGCATGTAATTATGGAATATCTTACCAATATTGACGGTATGGTATCCATGTCTGGAAAAAAACTGCGGCATGGTTACCGTATGGGGGTCAATCACCCGAAATTTATCTCCCAAGTGCCATACACGGGTGGAGTCGGGCCTTAGGCCGGTCATCAAACTCGCCCTCGACGGAGCGCAAACGGCCACCTGTGCAAATGTCTTCCTGAAAGTCATCCCTTCGGATGCCAACTGATCAATATGGGGAGTAATGGCCACCCGATCACCATATACCCCCAAAGTAGGACGAAGGTCGTCAATAGAAATAAACAAAATATTGGGTTTCACCTTCCCCTGTATCGGTTTTTTGCAGGAAGAGATAGCTAGCGTCACGAGTATTGTGAACAGAAAACGAGGATACTGTTTAATCATATAGATTCAAGAGCAAAATAGATTAAAATATAAATTCAATTTTACCATAAATTTAGCTCAAACCATCCCCTCGAATCGTAGAATTATTCATAGCATCGAAAAAGGCTAAAAATAGATGGGAAATTTATAACGCCTTGCACATCAAGGGCCCCCTATTCAGAACCAAAGGGGTCAAGGGCAAGTCCCCCGTATGTTAATAATTAATCGTCCTGCGCATGAAATTGTCCAACTAGAATTTCTATATCCCACTTTCAAAAATATCAGATCGCTACCGTTTACTAACTTTAAAGAATAATAATTGCATAATCCTATTTTATATATAATCTTTATTAAAAATAAATATTAGGGCCAATTACTCATGTAGATAATTCGTACATGTGTAATTACCTAATATATCAATCTGTAACGCTACCCCACTAAACCCAACGAAAGTGGACATCTATAGCATTCGTTCACTTGGATTTTTTTAGTAGAATAACCAACGCATAGACCTACACCTCCTCAAGTACCAGAATATCCTAGGTCATACCCACTGAAAACCCGCTCGTAGTATGCGAAAGCATATTACCTAACTGGTTTCCGTTCCATTTAGAGCACCCTAAGTTTTAACATAAAACCTTTAACAAAACCTATTATGATCAGGACAGCTTTAGAGTTTATCAAAACGGAATTATCGTCGTATTGCTATAACAAAGAACCCCTCAATTACCTCACCAATGGTTCGGTTGCCAAGGTGTCAGGATTCTACTCGGCATCGGGGAGCTCTACTGTCGATCTGGATAAGCACCTGCAAATAACCCTTATAAACTTGGAAGAGGAACGTCTAGAAGGAGTACGTTCGCATTATATCCCCAACGATTCCGATAAGTTCACTAAGTTGCGGGCCCCCGTCACCATCAATTTGTATGTCCTTTTTACGGCCACGGCCATCGACTACCTCGAAGGCCTTCATGACATCAGCAACGTAATCAGTTTTTTTCAGGTAAACCAAACTTTTAGCAAGAACCATTTCCCTGCTATGAATGCCAGCGTGACTGACCCGACGGCTCGTCCGTGGCGTCTCATTGAACGTCTTGATTTCACCATACACACGCTTACCCTAGAGCAGCAAAACAACCTTTGGGCTGCTCTGGGTACCAAGCATTTGCCCCATATTCTATACAAGGTCCGTATGCTAAGCTTTTTCGATATGCAAGGCGAGTCCACCGAGCCAATTATAGAAATGGACCTTAAAAGTAGCCTAACCTAAAACAATAAGGTGTTAATACTAAACCGACTGCACCATGATGATTTACCGCGAATTATTTGGTTTCTCAGTAAGGAATACCTTTTACAGGAATGAAAAATACCCCTCCGAGCTTATTTATCAGGAGGATTTCGAAGTACGCCCTGCCCCATCCACACAGGACTTTTTAAGGGACACGGGGTTGGTTTTCAGGAAAAATCAAAATGGATTTAAATTGTGGGGGAAGGTCGTTAGACTAACCCCAAGCCTCATGGCCTTGGCCCGCAAGATAGACCCTGCCACTCGCCTTACTTTCCTGGTGACCCTTATCAACCAGGACATACAGGGATTTTCTGAGGTGGCTGTTAAGGAATTGAATGGGGGCTTTGTGTACTATGGGCATAATAGAGGCAGCCATGCCGACCCCCGGAACGACTTGCGCATGAGCACCCAGCCTACCGTCAATGCAACCGACGACCTCTTACGCACGCAACCGGCCGCATACTCCTTCCTGGCCCCTGGACTACTCCCCTCCACCGCCGCAAAGGTGGTGGCCCTCGACGGACCCGAAATCGTACTTCCCCTATCGACTACCCAAGCCAACGCAACCACTACCTTTTCATTCTCCCTTGGAGCGGCCCCCTTGGGGCGCTACCAACTCGAGGTGTCGGGTGTGGTACAAGATACCTTTTACTATATAGGCAACCAACAGAATGTCTTCGGTGTCATAGAAATATTTTTCAGTGGAACGGCAGCCAATTACCAAATCCTAGAGCCGGACAATAGCCTCACCAGCGATCGCCCTCAATACCTACTACGCCTGCAAGGACGAAAAACTTTTTGGCGATATACTGTCAACATGATTAGGAATCCGCTGGCGGCCCCGGCCGTAGCCATTTCCGACGGTAGCGCCCTATTCACCCTCAGCAGTAGCAGCCCCACACAGGCCGTATTCACCTCCGACGTCCATTTCGATTCCCAAGAAGACCCACTTCTGAGAGGAAGTCCACCGAACCTAGTCAAGATTAACTTAAAAGACGGAGTGAACGAAAAGATCGAGCAACTCCCCCTTCCCAACTTGGCGCTACTAAAAGAAGAAAGCAATCTGTATTATTCCGACATCACTATAAACATTTAATCCTAAATCATGATCACTAAGCTAGCCACACCGGGCGTGTACATCGACGAAATATCGACGATACCGCCATCCGTCGCAGAGGTCGACTCAGCCATTCCAGCATTTATAGGATACACCGAAATTGCCAAACGATATGCCGATGGTGATTTGCTAATGAAAGCGCATAAAATAGACAGCTGGTCGGAGTTCCTACTCTACTATGCAGGGAAAAACAGCCTAGGACTGGGCCGGCCACCACTGGAGTCCAGTGCCGGGGTGGCCATCGACATCAACGAAAAAACCAGCGATGGAACCGCCACCGGCACCACCATCGACTATGAAATTACCGTAACCAAAGTCCCCGCCTCCTTACTACAGTACAACCTGTACTATGCTGTAAAGCATTATTTCGACAACGGTGGAGGGTCCTGTTACATCGTAGCAGTCAATTTACAGCCTAATCCGGTCGTATTTCCTGGAGAGATTGAAACAGGACTAGACCTCATTCAGGAATACGACGAGCCCACTATGCTCTGTGTGCCCGAAATGGTCTATATGAGTACGGCCGATTATAATTCGACCGTTCAGAAAATGATTGCCCAGGCCTCTACCCTGCAAGACCGCCTGGCACTGATAGATCCACATGTGGTGACACCGGAATCAACCACCAACCCCAACGGGACCATTTCGGCCGATGTGGCCATAATCCGAAGTGCGGCCAATGGATCCGTTACCGAAAACCGATACGCTGCCGCCTATTTCCCTTTTCTGGAAACTACCTATTCCCATGGTTTCGACTTCGATGCACTCACCATAGGAACCCATACCAAGGCCCTCACTGGCGTACCGGTACCTAGCTATGCGGGCGGCCCTATCTCTGCCATAGGCCCAGGCTCTGCGCTCTATGTAAAACTAAAAGCGGCCGTCAACACCGCCTATGTTACCCTACCTCCTTCGGGAGCCATGGCGGGCGTATATGCCCGAGTAGATAGTGCCAAGGGGGTTTGGAAGGCACCAGCCAACGAAGCCGTCCGAAACGTAATCAAGCCCAATCTTGATATCTCTAACCGCGAACAAGAGAACTTAAACGTGGACAGCCTGTCCGGAAAATCCATTAATGTCATCCGTACTTTCCCTGGCTACGGGCCCATCGTGTGGGGAGCCCGCACCCTGAACGGCAACGATAACGAATGGCGCTACATCAACGTCCGCAGGTTCTTTATGGTAGTAGAAGAGTCTATCAAAAAATCGATTCAATGGGCCGTTTTCGAGCCTAATACAGCCTCTACCTGGGTAAAGGTACAGGGGATGATCGATAACTACCTGTATCAGAAATGGCAGCAAGGTGCCCTGGCCGGAGCGAAGCCAGAAGAGGCCTATTTTGTGAAGGTGGGCTTAGGCAAAACCATGAATGCCATCGACATTCTGGAAGGCCGAATGAATGTGGAAATAGGCATGGCTGTGGCCAGACCCGCCGAGTTTATTATCCTGAAGTTTTCGCATATGATGCAGACTTCTTAATTCTCATTACGTTTTTTCTAACCTTAATCATCTGAAATTATGCCATATCCACTTCCGGTCTTTCGCTTCAAGGTAGAAGAAGTGAATGCCTCCGACCCCACCCTTGGTGTCGCTTTCTCAGAAATTAGCGGACTCACCCAGGAAATCCAAATCATCGAATACCGCGACGGACTTACCTCTCAGCAGTCGGCCATGAAGATGCCGGGCATCCAGAAGGTCAATAACGTTACCCTCAAAAGAGGGATTATCAAAGGCGACAACGCCTTCTATGACTGGCTAAACACCGTCAAACTGAACACCATCAGCCGTAAGGACCTGATCATAAGCCTGCTGGATGAGAACGACCTACCAGCTATGGTCTGGAACATCAAACAAGCCTTCCCCGTCAAGGTAGAAGGCCCTAGCCTGAAGGCCACAGGAAATGAAATAGCCGTGGAGTCCATTGAGTTGGCCCATGAAGGACTAACCGTAAGCAATGGATAAGCATTATGGGAGCATACTATCCGCCAGTGGGCTTTTATTTCAAGGTGACTTTTCAAGGAATTGATGGAGTTACAGACGACGACATCCGCTTTCAGGAAGTCGGCGGACTCACCATGGAAGTCGAATTAGACGAAATACGGGATGGTGCCGCTCCTCAGTTCGCTTATAAGGTCCCTAAGCGGGCCAAGTATTCCAACCTGGTTCTTAAAAGGGGCATGCTTAAAGATTCGGCCCTTATCGCCTGGTTCGACAACGCCGTGGACAGTTATTTCAACCAATTCAATATTAGCTTTTCACCCTGTACGGTGATCGTGGAGTTGATGGACGAAAATGGCGATCCACTGAGCACTTGGCAAGTCAATAACGCTTTTCCTGTAAAATGGCAGATGTCCGACTTCAAAGCCAATGCCAACGAGGTGGTGGTAGAAACCATAGAATTAGCGTATCAGAATTTTAAACGATTGTAAATATGCCCGTACAAGTCAATGAAGTGGTGGTACGAGCCATCGTGGCCAGCCCTACCAGCAGCACTCCAAACGCAGTTCCTACCGAAAACTGCGACCCCACCGTGTCGCCAGATGGGTCGGGCGTAGACGAAATAGTAGAAAAGGTATTGGAAATTTTAAAAAATAAACAAGAACGATAATGACAGCGGCAGAATTTGGAAAAAAAATGCTTCTCAATTTAAAGATCATCCCTACCGCCAAGGAGGGATATCCTATTGGGGTGCCATTTATCACGATGTTTAATCCGGAGAACTTTACCCTCCAGGAGACGATCACCCATGCCTGTGAGCCCAATCCTGGCCATGAAGGCGAAGCGCATAAATACAAGCAAACCAAGGCACGTACCTTTTCGATTACTTTCACCCTCGATGGTACGGGAGTCAACTCCCCGAAGGTCATTCCCGTCATATTGCAAGTCGCTTTGTTCAGAGAGGCTACCACGCTGATCAACGGTCTGTTACACAAACCCAATTATTTGATTGTACAATGGGGGACTTTTATCAGCCGATGCCAGCTTACCTCCTCCTCCATTGAGTATAACCTATTCGATCAGACGGGCCTACCCCTGCGCGCCAAGGTAACGGCCACTTTTACCGAATGGACCGATAATGCTTTTAGTGCTATCACTTCCATGCTCTCCTCACCCGACCTTACCCACCTTTATAGTGTGCAAGAACGGGATATTTTGCCCACCATCGTGTTCAAGACCTACCGCGACCAGCGCTATTACTTGCAGGTGGCCAGGGCCAATAAACTGAAGAATTTCAGGAAACTTCAACCCAATAGCCAACTTACCTTACCCCCTATTTCGAAACAATGAGCCTCACGTCAGCATTAACCGGAGCCGGGGATACCCCCACAGACCAAGTTTCAAAGGAAATTTTGATCAATGGAACCGCTCTGTCTAATGAAATCAATGTGATACGCTTTTCGGTATCAAAAGTGTATAACAAAGTGGCCACTGCCAAGCTGATGATAGACGATGGTAGCGTGGCCGACATGGATTTCCCTCAGAGCAATTCCGACCTCTTTAAGCCTGGTCAAGAGATAGAAATACGCCTGGGCTACGACGAAAACCCGAGTACTATTTTTAAAGGGATCATCATCAGGCATACCGTTAAAATCAGGAATGGCTCTTACCTGGAGGTAGAAGCCAAGGATAAGGCCATAAAACTAACTACCCATAGGAAGAATAAAACCTTCGTAGGAACAGGCCTGAAGGATAGCCAGGTGATGGAAGAAATAATAGGCTCCGTAGTCGAAAAAGAAGTAGAACCGACCACGGTGTCTCATAAGCAGCTCGTACAATACGCCACCTCCGACTGGGACTTTATCCTTACCCGTGCCGAAGCCAACTCCATGATGGTACTCACCGACGATGGCAAATTGGTGATCAAAAAACCGGAAATGGATCAGGACAGTGGACTCACCTTTGCCTATGGAGGAACCAATAATATTATTGAGTTCGAAGCGGAGATGGACGTGCGGCACCAGCCTAACTCCACGACCAGCACCTCCTGGAATTACTTACAACAAGCGGGCATAGAACCCATTACGGGCACCTCGTCCTTTCCTGAAACGGGCAATATTACCTCTACCGACTTGGGCGCCGTGCTGGGGGCCGATGTGGAACTCAAGCACAGTGGCTACATTCCCGAACCCCAGCTACGACAATGGGCCGACTCCTATGCCCTCAGGAAAAATATGTCCAAGGTCTACGGTCGCCTGCAAGTATCGGGCCGCCCTACCCTAAAACCAGGGCATAAAATCACCCTCGACGGGGTCGGCGATCGCTTTAATGGCCCCGTGCTTATCACGGGGGTATTGCATCAATACAACGGAAACTATCTGACAGACATACAATTTGGCTGGTCAGACGAATGGTTTTTCCAAAAGGACGACATTCAAGAAAAGCCAGCAGCAGGCCTTTTGCCGGGTGTCAACGGCTTACAGATCGCCGTGGTGCAAGCCATAGCCGGCGACCCAGATCAAGGTTTCAGGGTGCAAGTTAAGCTGCCTATGGTAAGCCTATCGACCGACGGTATATGGGCTCGGGTAGCCTCCGTGGATGCCGGCAACCAAAGAGGATTCCTCTTTCGCCCCGAGATCGGCGACGAAGTCATACTCGGGTTCATCAACGACGACCCCCGCGACGCCGTCATATTGGGGATGCTCCATAGCCAGGAATTCCCCCCGCCTATAACACCCGCCGAGGGGAACCCTACCAAGGGGTACGTAAGTAGGGAGGGCATGAAGATCGTATTCGACGACCAAAATAAATCCACGACCATCACCGTACCGGTGGGCAGCAAAGACGCCAGTACCCTGAAGTCCATTACCTTGGACCAAAGCCAGATCGAACTGAAGGATGAGTTTGATAACTCGATCAAAATGGACTCCTCAGGGATCACCATCAGCTCCAAATTGATTGTAACTGTAGAAGGTAAACCTATAAATCTGAATTGATATGCCTCCAGCCGCCCGTATAAACGATATGCATGCCTGTCTGAAACCCATCACAGGATCCTCGCCACCGGTACCACATGGTACTGGACAGATACTCCCCGCCGGAAGTACCGACGTGTTTATAGGCAAACAGCCAGCGGCTCGTAAAAACGACTCCTGCGTGTGCCCGGCCGAGGCCTCCGACAGCAACTCAATATCCAGCGGCTCCTCTTCGGTTATCATCAACGGGAAGCCCGCCGCCAGGGTCGGAGACAGCACCGCTCATAGTGGCACCATCACCACGGGCTGTGTAACCGTCCAAATAGGAGGCTAATTGTAAAATTATTAACCCAAAATGGCCTATGAAAACCAATGATAAATCCTTCCTCGGCACCGGCTGGGGCTTTCCCCCCACCTTCCACTGCGATGGCGTAGAGATGCTCAGTGGGGAGGCCGATATTCAGGGACTCGACGCTAATAACGATGGAGTAGTGGACCTACAAGGCAGCCTCTACATCATCATTTCCACCGCCTTTGGAGAGCGGGTCATGCAGCCCACCTTCGGCTGCGACCTACAGCCCTATGTGTTTGCACCCATGAACACGCCCAATAAGGCCATGATCGAGCGAATCGTTCAGGATGCGCTTATACTCCATGAACCACGTATCAAAGTCCATGGGGTAAGCTCTATCATAGACCATCAGGAAGGGATCCTACATATTTCGGTCGACTATTCGGTAGTGACCACCAATACCCGCTACAATTATGTGTACCCCTATTATATCCATGAAGCAACGAATCTTAAGCCATGAAAAACTGTCAGTGTCAGTCGGAAATTTCCCGCGATGGGTCGGGACAGCTCTCCAGGTTCCTTGCGGCCCTGGATCCTGCATATGCCAAAATTGACGACCGCAACTTCAATGATTTGTTGCTGTACGCCAAGAACTATGCGAGTCATATTCGGTTCTTTACCCTACCCAACGACCCTTGTCCTCAACAACCGAGCTGGCGGGAATTTTTCAGGAAAGACCTGACCGTCCTGGCGGCTTCTCTGGCCCAATTTGACCTTTCGCAGGTACAAAAAGACTATATTGAAACAAGGAACCATTTCGAAAGTGGCCCCGACATAGCCTCCTTCACCGCCCTTTTTAATCCTATACTCGGCATTTGTACTCAGCTGGACAGTTGGATGCATAGGAGCATAAGCGGCTTCGCGCTCCGTAGCGACATCGAACTGGCCATCGATTCCACCCTGCGGGCTCAAGTGATGCGGATATTTGTTTTAGACAAATCGGCCATGCTCATCAATAGCGGCCAAGATCTTGGACTAGAATTTGCCCCTCACGACGATGCTATCTGGGACTTAGACCAGGCCAATATCCTCATCAACACGGAGCTCTATAGCGGAACACAGCTACCCGAACAGCTATTCCAAGCCTCCTTGGAGGTCGACAGCATCTTTAATGCCTGCTTTGGAGTCATGCAGGGCATCCTCGAAGGGACGGAAGAATACCTTCGCTATTCCCTGGAAAAATATCCAAAACATCAGCCTCATATGGCTCTGTTTATGGCCTTCCTGAAACTATTTCAGCTGGCCCAAGAACAGCTGAATGGCTTAACTGAAAAACACCTCAACTACTACTACAGGGATATCTTGCACCTCGCCGAGAAGGAGGCAGTATCGGACCAGGTCAACCTGATCTTTGAACTAGCCAAAGGCGAAGAAGCCTTTGCGCTAAAAGAAGGAACCCCACTATCGGCAGGGAAGGACGCTCTGGGGATCGACCAGGTGTACGAAACAAACCGTGAAATCGTAGTCAATAAAGCCCAGGTGAAGGAAATAAAAAATCTGTACATACAATCCTATTCCATTGGAAATCCTGACCAGGACCAGGAGGGTAGTTCCCAGTCTATTCCTAAACATTTGTTCTATGAGCGTCCTATAGCCGACTCACAAGATGGGTATGGCGAACCATTCGAGCAGGATCATGGCAAATGGCACCCCTTTGGCGCCGATGCCGTCAAAAGACCTACTCCCTGTGGCACCATCCAGACATTAAAAGGGGCTAACTATGCCCGTATCGGTTTTGCGGTAGCAACCCCACAACTACGGCTGGGCGATGGCCAAAGGAGTATCCAGTTAAGAATAGCGGGGTTGTCTCAAAAAAACCTACAATCCCGTCATTTCAACCTTCAACTTACCACCGATCAGGGCTGGATAGACTTGCAAAACTCGGAAATAAAATCGGGTCCAATGACCTCCACTTACTCTTTCGACAATGAAGGAACTTTCAGCATTCATCTATCGCCTAATGCCCCGGCCCTAGTCCCCTACGACCCAGCACAGCATACCGACTTCCATTACCCCACTACAGAACCAGTGCTTCAGGTAACTTTCAACCTGGAGGAAGAGGGTATCGATGCCGAACTATTAGATGCGTTGGCCATTAGACAAAGGAGCGACTTTTTCCTTTCCGTCAATGTGACGAATCATACCGCTGTGGTACTTGAAAACGAGCAAGGCCTGCAACCCACCAATAAGGCCTTCTATCCCTTTACGCTGATCCCTAACAACGGCTCCATACTCACCATCGACAGTGCCGAGATGAAGGCCAAAAGAGGGCTTCAAAACATAAGCATAGAACCGGTGTGGCAAGATGGAAAGGGTGTGAATACGACACAGTCGACCGATACGGCTCAGCAATTAAAGTTAATTCTAGACGAACCCCACTTTAACAGCAGCAGTGATTTTACTTTGAGGCAGCAAATAGCCCAGAGATCGAAAATCAATGCCCTGAATCTAGGGTATTATGCCGAAATACTGGAAGTCAACCCCGAATATGACCAAATTTTCCAGGTGTATCCTTATGGTGTCGCCGAAACCATCATCCATGAACATCAGGCTATCAACCAGCTCCTTAGCGGTTTTCAGCTAACGTATTCGGAAGCCTTACAGGCAAACAGGCTCCTAACAACCTCCCAGAATAGGCTTTTGCCACAGTTTAAATTTGGCGCCACTACTTTAAAATTAGACGAAGACGCTACCCAGAACTTGTGGAATAGCAAGCAGAAAATATTGAACACTTCGCAGACCTTTCAGCAATTCAATACCAACTTAAGGGCATCCGCAGCCGCCAAGTCCCAATCCATGAGGTCTATGCAAAAGACGGGCATAGAAATCATGAGAAAGGTGGGTTACCTGGGGCAGAACCAGTATACGGGTAAGACCTTGCAAGAAGGTAGCTTATATATTGGCATCGAAAACCTGGTTCCACCTCAGAACCTCTCACTCCTATTTCAGATAGCGGAAGGAACGGGTATGGATGACGATAAAGATGCGCCAAGCATCCACTGGTCCTACCTATCCAACAATTATTGGCTTCCTCTGCCGGGGTCACATATCATTTCGGACGACACCTTCGGGCTGCAAACCACGGGCATTGTGTTGCTCGACATCCCTTCGGATGCCACTAACAACAATACCTTGCTCACCACCGGCCTGCATTGGCTATGCGTGAGCGTCGACGCCGACAGCCATCGACTTCCCTATCTCATCGGTATAATGGCTCAGGCGGTAAAAGCCACTTTCAAAAACCAAGGAAACTCGGACTTGCATTTCCAAACTCCCATGCCCGAGAGTTCTGTAACAAAAATAATAGACAAGCCAGCAGAAATAAAAAAAGTAGAGCAACCCTTCGAATCCTTCGGTGCTATCCCGTCGGAAGTGGGTAAGGCCTTTTGGATGCGCTCCAGCGAAAGGATCCGGCATAAAGATCGGGCCATCAGCGCCTACGATTATGAAAAACTGGCCTTACAGAACTTCCCTACTATTTTCAAAGTCAAGGCCATCACCCATAAGGACCCAAACTGTAACTGTCGAGATATTGAATGGATCGACAAGGCCCTAGAAGAAGTAGACACCCGACTCCCCAATGAGGTAGAAGAAGAGGGTGGTAATAATCCAACCACCCATACTACCGGTAGAGAGGTACTAGAACTGGCTGCGGCGGAGAGAGAATCCGTTAAAAAACTCGCCGACTTGGCGATCTGCTGCGGACCTCAAGTGGCGCCAGGCCACGTATTGGTGGTACCAGTAGCGAACTTAAAGAACCGAAACGCCATCAATATATTACAGCCTCGTACCAGCCGACGGGTGTTGTTAGAACTAGAAGCATTCCTTCAAAAAAAGGCCTCTCCTTTCGTACAAGTACATGCACGGAATCCCATTTATGAAGAAATATTGGTAGCCTTCCACGTTCAGTTTAAGGAAGGAGTGGACAAAGGCTATTACCTCAAAGTCCTCAACGATGAGCTTCTGGAGTTTCTAACCCCCTGGGTGTACAGTGCCGATGTGGATGTGCCTTTTACGGGCAAAGTATATGCCTCGGCAGTCATTCATTTCATCGAAAAAAGACCATATGTGGACTATATCAGCAACTTTATGTTGTTCGTCATAAAATGTAACTGTTGTAACCACACCCTACTATCGAGTTTAGACAAACTATTAAGGAGCTATTTGTTGCTGGAAACGGAACCACTCTTCAAGCCTATTAGCCCCGAAGAGGTCTGGGATTTTATCCGCAACCAAGACCAAAATATAGTTGAAATAGCCGAAAGGATATTGCTGAATTGGAATCGGTATTCGGAACAAGAACAGCTTATTACAATAGAAGTACTGAAATGGTTTATTGCCAAAGTAGCCGACCTAGGCATCTCCGATCCCCTGGGAACGATGAAAGCCTTTCCCGACTTCACCCTGACTACCCTGGCAGTACCCTCCGAAGCACGGGCCATATTAGTATCAGCTCCTCAGCATATCATCCTCTTGGAAGAGCCTCTGCCCGAACCCTGTGCATGCTGCGAGCCTGAGCCGCAGGCCCACAGAGAAGAGAAGAAGGAAGCCATAAAACCAACCAAAGCACCCACTAGAACCCGTAGGACCAAGAAGCCAACCAAATAACCAATAGCGCCATGACCGACGACCTTTCACTCATAAAATCGAACCCGTTATTACCCGCCGAAAATTTCGATTTCCTCAAACAGGAGGGTATCGGCCACATCGAACAGTTGGGAAGTGAACGGTGGAACGAATACAATACCTCCGACCCAGGCATCACCATCCTGGAAGCGGTGAGCTACGCCATCACCGACCTGGCCTACCGCACCTCTTTCGACGTAAAGGACCTGCTTACTCCCGCTCAGTTGAGTAAGCAGATGTGGGACAAAATATTTTATACCGCCCGGCAAATCCTGCATGGCAACCCGGTGACGATAAGCGATTGGCGCAAAGTCATTATCGATACCGACGGTGTAAGGAATGCCTGGGTAGAAGTCAGCAAGGACTATGAGGTCCCTATTTACGTAGATTATGATTGGGTTCAGACTCGGAAAACCTGTGAAGGGAAGCCTTGTTTTGGTTTATTGAGCTTACAGCCAGATGCGACCGAAATCAAGAAAATACGCACTGAAAAGGGCCTAGGACAGGACTTTAAGGCGGCCATCGAACACCTCGAAGCCCAGATTCAAGAGCAAATTAAGAAACTATCCGAAGTGTGGTTCTTGACCTCCGAACTCGACCCTAACGTACCGGCCGAAAAGGCCCTATTGGATCAGCGGGAGGAAAAGATGAAGCAGTGGATAGCAGAATGGAAGCTGATATTTACAGAATGGAAAAAGGCCGATAGTGTGGTGGACCTTAAAAAGGCCATCCAAGACCAAATAGAACGCTTGTATGTCATACTGTTAAAACCTGGCCAAGACCCCGTTGACGTGCGCCTACAGATAAAGGCCCTGCTCGACGAGCTCGGAACCACCGTTAGCCTCATTTTGGGATACCTGACCCTAGGGCAGGACACCAATAAAATTGTTGAGCTCAATGGCTTGTATAATATCATAATAGCCTACGAAGAAAATATCGTTGACGATCAACAACGGGAAGAAGTTCGGGACAAAATCATCGATAAACTTCATCAACGCCGCAACCTTTGCGAGGACTTTTTATCCTTTAATGCCGTAGATTACGACGATTTTACGGTCGACGCCCTCATCGTAGTAGAAGAGCACACCGACCCCGACGAGCTATTGGCTCAAATAGCCTTTGCCATTTATCGGTATTTCTCTCCCCGCTTGGGTTTTTATACCATCGACCAAATGCTCGCCAAAGGCTACACCGTAGCGGAGGTATTTGAAGGACCGGCTTTGAAACATGGATTCATAGACACCGAGGAACTTGAAAATACTGACTTATTTCGGGACCTACGCCTTTCGGACCTGATTCATCTTATCTCTGATATCAAAGGCATAGTGGCCGTTACCAATTTTTATATCCCTGTAGAAGCCATCGACGACCACGACAAGGACATCAGCCTGTACTTCGACCGCTGGATAGCCAAACTCAGGGCTGAAAGGAAGATGGCCCGATTTGATCTAAACAAATCGAAATTCACCATACTCAAAGAAAATTCTGCTACCCGGTACAACTCTGGACAGCCTGGAGATAGGCGAATCGACCGACCTGCCAGGCGATTTGAAGACTTAAAATCGCAGGATCAGGCCTATAAGCTCCATGGACACCAAAACGACTTCCCTATAGAAGTGGGCGAAAACATGGACTTGGAGGACTATTTCCCCATACAATACTCCCTCCCCATGGTATATGGTGTAGGAGAAAGGGAAATCCTACCGCCCCATCCAACCGACACCCGAACCCTGCAAGCCTATCAGCTAAAAGGCTATATGCAATTTTTCGAACAGATCGTATCGGACTATCACGCCCAGCTCAATCACCTGAACGACCTCTTTTCGTTCGATGAAAATGTGCAGCAGACTTACTACACGCATCTATTAAAGGAGATCCATAATTTCAAAGATTTGATCCTAGACTATGATCCCGTTGCCGGAGAAACCGACGAGGAGGTCATGGCCGAATTTGCTAAGATCATCCAGCATTTCATAGAACCACCAGAGAAGTACCATGCCCGTAGAAACACCTTACTAAATCACCTTTTGGCACGCTTTAACGAAGACCTTACGGAGTACGAAGCCCTGTGTAGGTACATGAATCTATCGGAAGTTGAGGCCCGCCTGATCGGCGACAAAATAGGTCTATTGCAAGACTATCCGAAAGTAAGCAGCCAGCGGGGCAAGGGCTTTAACTACCAAAATGGCGAACAGATATGGAATACCGATAATATCACCGGTGCCGAACGACGCTTAGGTCGTCTACTCGGTTTTAAGAATATCCAAAGACGTACCCTCGCTCCTACGCTTTTGAGTCAGGAAACCGTCCTCGTCAAAAACGCCAAAGGAGAATGGGTCCCCAAACTTTCACCAAAAGGTGAACCCATGGTGGTCATCAAAATTGTCGACGAATGTGATGCGCTATTACTGACCTCTAACGAGATCAAGAACGTGGCCTGTTGTGTGGACGAATTTATGAACCTGCTATTGGCCCAAGCCGAATCCCGGAAAAATTATCACCTAATCGATCGGTTAAAGGGTATAAAAAGAGGAAAACAAAAAGACCAAATCGGAGAGTTTGGGTATACCCTGCTGGATGCCGAGGGCTATGAGATAGGACAAGGCCCCACTTTTAAAACCAAAAATGAACGTGATGAAGCCATTCAGAAACTGATGGCCGTGGTGGAGCTTATTTCTGACAACGAAGGCATGCATCTGGTAGAACATATATTGCTCCGGCCGAAGCTCGATTCGGTGCTCCCCTATGCCGACTTTACGGAGCCTTTCGACAACGCCGACGTACCTGTCCAGGAGGTAGATCTGCTCCGGATATGTCTCGATCCCTGCGACCTCAATAAGGGCGTTAATGACCGTGTAGACAAACCCGAATATCGGGTAAGAATCAGCCGTATTCCAGCCGAAAAATGCTATAATGATGAGCCCTGGGTACTACAGATCCTCAACGAAGCCAACGAAAACGTGTTGTTTGCCCAGGTACTTTTCGACGAGGACGGACAGCTCGTCACGCCACCTTATCTGCTTACCTTTCGCCGCTATGAGGCACTCAACGAAAGGCTCGACGACCTTAGAGCGTATGGTGCCGAGCCCGACAACTATAAAAGGATAGTCTATACCGAAATCAGAAAACCCGACGCTGCTGGGAAAGAGAACAGTTATTTCAGTTTTCGCATCCTAAACGAAGAGGGGGAAATGCTGGCCCAAACCCGATATCACGACTTACTAGCCGATGCAGAGAAAGAAAGGGATGCACTGGTAAAATACTTCGCCTTTCAACGCAACCTGTACTGCGAGGTAAACCCCTGCGATCATCATGAGGACCCCTACTCCTTCAGGGTTACCATAGTATTGCCCTGCTGGTCCAAAAGATTCCGCAATCCCGACTATCGGCATTTCGTAGAAAAAACCATCCACACCGAACTCCCCGCCCATATACAGGCTACCATCAAATGGGTGGGTATTGGACAGATGCAGCTATTCGAAGAGAAATACTGCAATTGGCTGGAAGAATTTATGACCAACTACTATCCTGAATATGGGCCTGTGAACGAATTGGTTCGGGTGCTCAACAACCTGAAGGAATGTGGCGACTGTGAGGAGGAATGTAGCGGAAAACTGGAAAGTTCCGGCCTGGACAGGTCCAGCCTGGAGAGGTCCGGCCTGGAGAGGTCCGGCCTGGATAGGTCCGGCCTGGATAGGCCCGGCCCCGAACAACCAAAAAGCACCACTAAAAGAAGAAAATCGACTTAACATTGAAAATAGAGCAACACCATATTGTCAACAGCCTGCAGCTGGAGGTTGAGAGCCAAGACGAAACATTATGCTTCCGTGCCAGGAAAGAACTGTCTACCTATTGGCAAGAATGGCTCTTAGGTACCCTTCAAATGGCTTTCGATAGGTATAGCCCTGCCGACCAGACGCTTAGGATCGACAAAATAGAGCTAGACTTCGTCATTGACTCTGCTGAAGACTTCGAAGAGCAATTCAAAGAACAGATCAAACACAAACTCGAAGAGCACCTGAGCAACTTGCAGGGGGACTCCCCATCTAAGGTAGAAGAAAAGTCCCCGACAAGGACAGATTTGGAGTTGCTCACATTTTTCGTTCAAAACGGATTTTACCCTTGGTGGGCTTCGAGTGAAGAAATCCCCTTAAGCGACCTCCTACACCGCATTTACCACCAAGACAAGGATTCATTAAAAACGCTCCTCGAGCGGGTAGTCAGCAACGAGGTTTGCTACCAAAGGTTATGTTTTCAAATCGACCATACTATATTACTCGACGTTTTAACCGACGTTTTTGACTTAGGCCCCCTAGTCAGCTATATAGAGCAGTCGATGGCAGTACCTGAATTAGGGCTGCCCGCAAGCACGATAGCCTATAAGATGCAGGTACTACTCCAAACTTTGGGGGCGTTTTGGGCCACTAGCCCTTCGGAGCAGGCCGATTTTAAGGATACCGTCCACCAGATCATCCGAGCCAGTCGGGCGACAAAGGAACCCTCACGCGCTGCGCCAGCAGATGCCCCAATAACCGAACCTAGATTAGCGGAGCCTCACCACGGCCAGAAGGAGTTCAACAGCCCTATAGAAAGCAGAGAGGGCACTACCGAACCTATGGAGAAATATAGAACGGGCCATGCTGGCTTAATTTTGATCGCCCCCTTTCTCCCCCAATTCTTTAAGAACCTTAGTCTGCTCGACGGCCCGAAATTCCTTGATCCCGCCAGCCAGCACCGCGCCATCATGCTACTCAATTATATGGCAACCGGTGCTATTGCGGCGGAAGAGCCCTATTTATTGTTCGAAAAAATCCTTTGCGGAATACCCATACATGCGCCTATCCCGAAGCAAATGGAGCTGACTCCCGAAGAGCTAACAGAAGCCGACGAACTCATTAGCTCTATACAGGCCCATTGGAAGCCGGTAAAAAACACCTCCCTAATAAACTTCAGAGGAACTTTTTTACAGCGAGAAGGCCTACTCTACGACGAAGCTCACCTATGGAAATTGAGAGTGGAAAGACAGCCCTATGATATGCTCTTGAGCACCATCAGCTGGGGCTACCAGTATCAGACATACAGTTGGACCCCAAAACCGATCGAAACAGAATGGTAGAAAATATTGAAGATCATATAGAATCGACCCCAGACCTCGTAGTGGCCAACGCCTCTTGCTTAAACGAGGAGATTGGCTGGTTTGCCTCGGTTGTCAACGACCGACTGGCTGCCTACGCTCCGGCACCACCCGACCGTGAGCCCGACGAAAATAGATTCCTTGGGAAATTGTTTTCGAATAACCATCAACCATCCAACGGTAGCGAACCCAGCTGGACTGTAGAGCCAATACCAGTGCCCGATCTGTCGCAAAGTAAGTCCGTGTATGCGGAGTTTGTCCGGCATTATAATATGACGGCCGACGAGCGGTTGATCCTCATGCTCACCATACTCCCCCATATTCAGCCCCAGCTGTTGGACGTGTTTTTTACAACCAATCCGCAACTGAAGAGAGGGTATTCGGAATTTGGGGGGATCAAAGGCCACCAACATGGGGGATTTATGCCTACGGTTGAGACGGCCCTCTTTATTACCTCCGGGCAGGATGTGGTAAAGCGCTTTAGAATGATGCAGACCTTTGAGCCTACGCATTTTTTCTTTGCACATAATATATTATTTATCAACCATATACACACCAGTGAACCTTCTAACAGCGCCGCCCTGTGCATGACGGAAGAATTCCTGGACCTGTTTACTACCGGCAAGTTCCGGAGCCCACCTTTTAGCATGGAGTTCCCGGCGAAGCGGTTGATGACCAAAATGACCTGGGACGACTTGGTACTCGGCAAACAGACGACCAAACAACTCGATGAAATCCGCATCTGGCTCCAACATGGAAAGACCTTGCTTTACGATTGGGGGATGGAAAACAAGCTAAAACCTGGATATAAAGCCCTTTTCTATGGCCCTCCAGGCACCGGCAAGACCCTCACCGCCACCCTACTCGGAAAGACCTTCCACCTGGACGTATACCGAATAGACCTATCGATGGTCATTTCCAAGTACATCGGTGAGACGGAAAAAAATCTCGAAAAGGTTTTTAAAAGGGCCGAAAACAAGAACTGGATCCTATTTTTCGACGAGGCCGACGCACTCTTTGCCAAAAGAACTAGTATATCGGACTCCCACGACAAATATGCCAACCAGGAGATCGCCTATCTCCTACAACGACTCGAGGACTATCCAAGCCTGGCCGTATTGGCCACCAATATGCGGCATAATATCGACGAGGCGATTTTGGAGCGAATACAGTCCATCATCCATTTCCCTAAGCCAGAGCCTAGCGAAAGACTAAAACTATGGCAGTCGACCTTTAGCAAATCCGTAGTGCTCGATGAGGCGATCAATTTGGAACAAATAGCCCGTCAATATGAACTCGTAGGGCGGTCTATTGTGAGCGTGGTTCAATTTGCCTCTTTGATGGCCCTGAACAGAAATACCAATATCATCCTTTTGGAGGATGTCATGAATGGCATACGTAAAGAATATTTAAAAGAAGGAAGAACCATGTAAACGTCCCACCAGGGAAAGGAACCATGTCCACAAGAAAACATGAAACAGGCCAACCGGAACCCTGCATACCGGCAAGCCAAAGTACGGCAGGAGGTTCCAGCCTGGTCATTCAACCGAAGTTGATGATAGGCCAAGCCGACGACCCTTATGAAAGACAAGCCGACCAGGTGGCCGATCAGGTGGTAAGGGGAGCGAGCCCTGGTTCGGTCCGTTTCGGCTCCGAGTTTGCGATACAAAGGAAATGTTCCGATTGCGAGAAAGAGGATGAGACCCTACCGCAAAAGTCACCACTTATTCAAAAGAAGGGAATGAATACTGGGACCTTTGCCGGGGAGGCCATTAGTAGCCAAATAGAAGCCTCTAGAGGGGCTGGAAACCCTATGAATGCAACCACCCAGCGCTTTATGGAGAGCCGTTTTGGGAATAACTTTTCGGGTGTGCGCATCCACACCGACACCAGGGCCATTCAACTTTCGCAAGATTTGAATGCTCAGGCATTTACAGTGGGCAACGATGTATATTTTAATGCGGGGCGCTATAACCCCGAAACCACCGGTGGGCAGCATTTACTCGCCCATGAGCTGACCCATACCCTGCAGCAGGGTGGAGGACTGAACCGACGCGTCCAAAGGCAAGCGGAGGAGATGCCCTCCCTGACGCTGAGCTGTCCGGAGAGTACCACTGCACCGCCACAAGTCGCTCAGGGCATTGCCAACCGTACCGACGCCAGGGCCACCGCCATTATAACCCGAGCCCAAAATTCCGATGCCATTTCCGTTCGGGCCATGCGCTTAGTCTCGGATATCATCTGCACCTATTACCCTTCCCAAGCAGGCAAAATCCGGAATATCCGTTACAACGCCAGCGAAGCGGGCCTGCATGTATTCTCGGTTGGGTCTGGAGCCACCACCCGTGCCGACCTGAATGTCGGGGATTATTTTATCAATAATGCGAGCTCCTTTGCCCGTAGGGTGCTGCAAGTGGGTCATGAGCTGATGCATGTAGAACAATACCGCACTGGTATGGCTGGAGGCCATAAGAGTGACGAAAGGGAATTCCTGGCCTTTTATTGGGAGAGCTTAACTGACGAATTTGAAGGTACCGGACGTATGTCGCATGGCACTCGAAAAAACTTGATAGATGGTGCCCTAGGGTATTATTACTGTTTATCCGCAGCTCTTCAAACCACCCACGATGCAAAAAAACAAACCTTATTGACCCGACGAGCTACCGTAGATGGTACCCGAGGCAATGCGCCTACCCCCGCCCCTACCGCTTGTAGTAGGTAGCTGCGAAGTCAGCAACGAATAAACCGAGGTAACCATGTCCAACGAAAGTGCTAAAGTATTTATACGACAAGAGGAGGAGGAAAAACTGGTTCAGTATTACCGGGATATCATCAGTCGCCAATATGAAACCACCACAGAGGCGCAAAAGGCCTTATGATGCAGTTACTAAATACCAAGATCACCCAAATAGAACCTAAAACGGACAGAACCAAATGGATACATTTTTTACTGCGCATAGGCGTCTTGGGGTTCTCGGCTATTTCGACCATCCTTTTGGGTTTGAAAGGGAATCGCCCGGGATGGGATACCCAGCTGAGCAATGTGGTCCTGATTCTGACGGCTACAGTGACGTTCATGAGTGCATTAGCCTCCTTTTGGGATATAGAAAACTATTGGGTAAGACTCAAGATCATGCTGAATAGACTGAAAACTTTAAGATATGAATTCGTATTTAGGGTCATGGAAAACAAAGAAATGTCCAACCAAACCCTCAAAGAATTCCTCGACCGTTTTGTGGCAACCCAAGAGGACGAATATTGGGACCAGTTTTATAAACATCTGAATAAATAATCAAGGTTAAACGGTAGGCTGTTTCCATAAAGATAGGCCTGCCGCTACTAGAAGATAACCATCAACCTTATGTTCGAACAAGCATCCACATCCACCAAACTACACAGCTCAAAGCCAGTGGCCGAGCGGCTTATTCCTCATGCTGGAAGGCAGGAAGTAGGGTCGCATGGTGCGCTGCGGATCCAGCCGAAGCTTAGCATAGGCAGTCCCAACGACCCTTACGAAAAGGAGGCCGATGCGGTAGCCAACCGGGTGATGCGTATGCCTTTACTGACCAATCCCTCCCATAGGGCTGAACCCTCGCTCCAAAGGAAATGTGCATCTTGTGCCCATGAGAAAGAGGAAATACAAAGGAAACCTACAGAGATCACCCCTTTCATACAAAGGAGCAGCCAATCCGGAGGGCTTCAGGCTTCCGACCGAATCTCCAGTGAAATTGCGGCCACCAAGGGTTCGGGTACTGCCCTGCCAGCCCCTACCAGGAGCTTTATGGAAAGTCGGTTTAACCATGATTTCTCTTCTGTGAGGATCCATACCGGGAGTCCGGCCATCCAGCTCTCCGAAAACCTACAAGCCAGAGCCTTTACGGTGGGCCAGGATATTTATTTTAATTCCCAACAATATAACCCTACCTCCGACACAGGCCAGCATCTATTAGCCCATGAATTAACCCATACCCTCCAACAAGGTGCCGGAGTGGATTGGAAAATCCAAAAACAGGGTGAAACGGGCACCAGCGAATATGAGGAACACGTTTCCAGTACCGTGACCAATACAGCAGAACCTGGCATTACCTCTGGAACAGTTACCCGAAGGGAATTTGTTTCTACAGACACACCAGGGGGACGTCGCCAAATTCATCGTTCAGACGTTGACCTGGTTTTCGATGCCAACACCTGTCGTATCACCATTCCCTATAAGGTAAAATTTGTCCATCAATCGGATACGGATAGCACGCACTGCCGCGATCTTGGAGGACGAACCCCCGACCCTATTCGCCCGGTAAGTGCTTCGACCTTTCGAACCGTTGCCAACCAGTTTTTACGTGCCAATAACGAAGGCTTAAACGGCTGGTTTTTGCTGCGCCTGACCAATGCCCCCGGGCACCCGTGCAATGGTCGCAATATTCCCATTGTGGTAGAGGCTACCGAAGTCACCACTGACCCCGACACTACGGTGATCATCACAGCCAATCGGGGGCGCTCCTATGTGAGTGGTGACGGCTCGGTATGTACCTTGTGCAATAATCCCAGTTACGATGTGATGGTACATGAAGCCGGGCATATGACCCTGGGATTTGGCGATGAATACAGCGAGCGATCGCGCCGATCGGCCGAAACGGAACGACTTACCGACTCCTCCCGTATGGCGCAAGTTGGCCCTGAAAGGCTGCAGGTCTTCCGGGAGCGGCATTTCGCCTTCGTCCCCGCCTTTATTCAGAATATTATTCCGGGATGTAGGGCTACCCTGATTTTTGGCGAGCAACCTCGGTATACGCCCATCGTATATCCCAGTCTCTCCCTGTCGGGTGTGACGGGCGGAATGAGTGGATTTCTGATAAGCGGTGGACTGGACATGGGCATCCCCTTAGACGCCCTTCGCCGGACTGAAATCCTGTTAGGCCCTCGGGTGGGGCTACTTCTTGGTAGCAATGATGAAGGCGACATGCTGGCCTTCTTGTACGGCATGCGGCTCGGCCTAAGCGGCAGCTTCGATACGAGGCTGTTCAATCAACAACTGCTCACCAGAGTAGGCACGTATATGGAATATGGAGGAGGACGGGACTTGGCGTCGATTCATCCGATAGTATCTCCCAATTTCACCTATTTAGAAATGGGAGCTACCCTAGGAGTACGCCTTCCATCGTCGGGATTAGAAATAAGTGCTCAAGCCGGATTCGGGGCTCTGGATTTGGATTCCCCACGTACCATAGATATTTTAAGATGGGGCTTAACCATAGGCGGGAGTCTTTAGAATTATGTAAAACAATAGATGCTTTCGCTTCAATAAATAAAGCTATTGGAACACCTAAAACCCCTTTACCGTGTCAGAACATAGCCAGCAGACCACTTCAGAGAAACCCCAAACCACCTCGGTGGCCCAATCACTTTTGCCCCCTACAGGTGTGGATAAGGGAGGTCTAAACAGTGAACAGGCCTTCCGTATTCAACCGAAACTAAGCATTGGTAGTCCAGACGACCCCTATGAACGAGAGGCCGACGACGTGGCCAACCGGGTGATGCGTATGCCTTCGACGCCCTTTTCCCCCAGCCAGTCGGCCTATGGCATTCAGATGAAATGTGCAGCTTGTGCCCATCAGGAAGAGGAAGTCCACCGAAAAGTCTCCGAAACCACCCCCTTCATACAGAAAAGTGGACTATCCGGTGGTATGCAAGCATCGGATAGCGTTTCCAGTGAAATAGCAGCCACTAGAGGGGCTGGTAGTCCATTGGCCGAAGGACCAAAAAGTTTTATGGAAAGCCGCTTTGGAATGGATTTCGGCAGTGTAAGGATTCATGACAACAGCACCTCTTCCCAATTATCGGAGCGCCTCAACGCCCAAGCCTTTACAGTGGGCAGTGATATCTATTTTAATAGCGGCAAATACCAACCCGACAGCGACAGCGGCAAACAACTGCTGGCGCATGAGCTCACCCATACCATCCAACAGAACCAAGGGGACATTAAACCCAAAATACAAAGACAAGCCTATTGGGTTGGGATCAAAGAGGGAGGAAAAAAAATGACCGGTACCCATATCCATAATACCGTATTAAAGGAATTTGGAAACAAAAACAGCGATCTTTTCACGGAGGCCCCGGTACCCAACGCCACATTAAAAAGCGCGGAATACGGCAAGGAAGGGAGTGCGGACATGTACCTGGCATCGACCACCGTTGGAGTTAAATTCAACGCCCATCATACCCCTGCCTACCTAGACAATAACAGGAAATTAAGGAAAGGCAACAAACCCTTTAAACATGGCAATTTAGCGGCCCCAACGGTCAAAAACGGAGTCGTTGACCTAAACGGTGCCCCTAGTAGTATCAAGGTCGGTGACTTAAAACCATATGGTGCCCCACTCAGCGACCCTGAGTATCAGGAGCAAATCAGCGCGTATTTGGCGGGTTTTAAGATGGTCAAAAATGAAATCAACGAAATGGCACAAGACCCCTCTCAACGCTATTACCTCAAACCCGAGGGAGGTGTCTGGCACCCCACCATTTCGGAAATGACAAGTGCTGACGCCCAAGTACCCGATCAATACGTGTTAAGCTCCACCTCGGCACCATTGCACCGTATTGTTTTGAAGCAGGGGGGAAAAACCTACTTCGACAAGCACATCGTGGTGATGGGCCGCATGCATATTGCCTATAGAAAGGATCAGAAAGGGATCTGGAATTATATTTGGGTGCCTGAAGCCGGTCAAAACATCACGGCAGCAAGCCTTCCCGCTACGGTTGTGGCGCAGCAGATCAATATCAATCACCTCGTCGACCCCCTATCTGACGTTCATATACAGACTAAACCGAAAGCAACTGGAGCTCGACCACGCATTCAAAGAAAAAAGGATGCGAGTGGCTTTGACTTTGAAAAATGGAAGGCCGACCATACGAAGTTTCGCTCGGACTATAAGGCCGTTCCTGAGGCCGACAAAGAAGAAGCCAGTGCCAAGGCATTGAGCTTTAAGGTAGGAAAAGAAATGTACACCCATTTCGGTAGAATTCCAGGATTTGAAACCGGGTTGGACTCCCCAAAAGAGGTAGAACATGTCAAACTCGTAAAAAAACTGAAATTTTGGTCCAATCCACTGTCGGTCATCGTAGGCTGGCTACGAGAGAAATTTGGCGGAACCTTTGTAAAAATCCATAAGGCAGTTGTTAAAATCAAACAAAAGGTAAAACAGGTGGTGGCCAAAACCAAGGCGACCATCAGCAAAGGAGGCATTGTCGGTTCGGTCATCAAGGTATTTATCAAGGCCTTTAAGATGCTAGGCGTATACTTGGTCACTAGGACCGTGGACCTCATCACCCAGGCCATTACGTCGGGCTTCCAGAAGAAAGTCAGCGCCTTTGTAGAGTCGCTGATACCCGATGAAGTGGAGACAGAAATAGAAAAACTCAACAAAATCAAAGACGACTACGAGAAACGGGCCCTAGAAACGGTTGATGAGCTTCTGGAGCGGTTTGTAGGTAAAAACCTTAAGGATTTCGAAGATTTGGCAGAGGTAGCTAAAATCGCACAGACCGCCACCTCCATCATCAGCCTGGTCCGCTGGGGAGCGAGGCTGCTGGCCTGCGCCTCCCCGCCCGCCCTAGGCTGTCTGTGGATCATCGCCGAGGCGGTACTGGAAGAAGTAGCCGCTCGGGTCATCGAGTCCTGTTGGTTTATCAAAAAGGTGATCCCCAAAATCGCCGTATTCGATATAGTAGCCAGCATTCCTAATAAAATAGCCAATCACGTCATAGAGCAAGCCAACCTCGTAATGCCGACAGGATGGAACGACACCTTCGAAAAAGTCCCCGAATCGGCCCTGGGTTACGACGGCAACTATCGAGTCGACTGCTCCGATGGGGGTGGCAGTGGCGAACCCTTTGGAGAGAAAAGACAGGAGGTGATCGAGCTGATGGAAGCCTTAGGGGAGGAGCGTTTCGTGGCTTTGATGGAGCTGTTATCTAAACGCGGAGCCGGCCCTTGGGCCTTGCTAGATAGCGAAAGGGTGAATATGCTCAAAAACAGTGCCATAGCCACCTTGGATCCCGAGACCCTTCGACAAATCGCCAAAGACCCCACCAAAGACACCCCTGTAGAGCTGGAAGAGCTCCTCAAAAGTGTGGCGCAGTACAGTAAAAAAGAAAAAGAGACCAAGGCCAAATATTTCAGGGATAAGGCGAAAAGAGCGCTCCTTGCGGAAGGAGGAGGTTCTGGAGCCAGAAAGGACGGATCGGAAGCCGGAACGGGTAAGTCTGAGGCTGGCAAGGGAACCCCTTACCAGGTCATAAAAACACCCATACCATTCGATAAAAGTACCCATCGCACGGCCCATATTACTGAACTCAATATTAAGGCACCCAAAGACAAGGTCAGAACGAATGGGGAGTATGAGGCCAGCGTACAGGTAACCATCAACGGAACGCTGGTAGTGGTGCCCAGCTTTAAAATAAAGGTACTCAATATCATGCAAATCCTTACGGTGGGTGAAGCAGCTCCTTATGAATATAATATCACTATTACCGAAGATGTGTTTATTAAATTCTCGACAGGAGAAACCCTCAAATTAAATGGCATGAATATATCGGAGACCTTCATTCGCTTTGCTGGTTCGCCCCTACCCTGAATGGCCACTATGGTCTCTGTCTTACAGATCGGTACAACAAACCTCACCACCCCTAGTCTATGAGCACGGACCGACCTAACCAGTGCAAAGTCTCTCATCACCCTAGTCTGTCTCATTGGCCGGTATAAACGTGCATCATTGTTTTGGATAAAATGTTATTAAGTCGGTAGGTTTTAAAGGTCTGTGAAGACACAGATTCTGTGTTAAAAACCAAGCTGTTTTCGCTATAATTATATACATTTGATATGAAGGCAGCTAAATGCTAGCCTGTTTAGAGATGTGTCTTTTTAGGCCATCTCTAATTCTTTTTCTTCCACCTGGGCTATGTCCAGTTTTTCAAGAAAGTCCTTAATCAAAAATTTAAGAAATGAGCTTAACTTGGTGTCCATGCAAATATAGCAACTCCGCTTCAACCGTATTGTTTTTTAGCTCAATGCCATGGAGATAGTCTTGGGTTAGGGTTACGATTCCCGAAGTTTTAACCGTTTTTCTTAATTTATTGCCTAGGCCGTCATAAAGAAGTTCAATGGTATTGCCGGTTCCAAAGTCAAACTTGGTGGGCAGGTTTAGGTGGTTATGCGGGGCCTCTAGGTTGATATGACTCGGGGGGATGCTGCTGGTGCCAGTACTTTGTGTAGACAAGTTACTGGAAGACTGAACGCGTTTAATACGCTAACCCAAGCTAATCTAGATTACCAAACAGGGTTAACTTGGGTTTCTGGTTACTGTTTTACGATTTTCTTCGTTGTCAAAGTACCTACCGAAGGAGAAAAAACACATGTAAAAACAATGGTCTTGATACTTTTCATATTCAAGTGAGGATAACAAAAGTAACCCTAAACTCCGGAGAAGAAGAGCTTCTGGCGAGCAGTATTTTTGTTGTTAAACTTATAAAAGAAAAGTATGTTCAATAATTATATGCACTGCGTTGGGGTGTGGTAGAAGCATTTAAAAAATTGAAACTGGAACAGTTTGGTTGCAAATCATTTTACGGGATTTATCAAGAATTTTACGCCCACCTCTTTTCGATGAACCTTGTCAGTATTATAGGTAATCAGGCAGAAAACAAAGTCAAAGAAAAGACAAAATGTAGAAAACTAATCTATAAATACAACTGGCAGAATGCATTCCGATTGGTTCGAGCTCAATTTGTTTCTTTATTCTATTGGGGAGAATTAGAATAATGCCTTACAACTATATTGGCACAAATTATTGGATCATTAACGGCCATAAAGCCTGGAAGAAATGTTGAAGGGAGCATGATGTGCAAACGAAAATCTGCATATGCCCCGTGTTACAAATAGAATTGCTAAATATACCCAATACAAGTAATTTGGAATAAAACGAAGCATATTGCATGCCACTAGAACTTAATAAAATTGGGAAGGAAAAGTAAGGCCCAAATTTTTCAATATTTAAAATAAAAATCCAAAATTGTAACCTAATTAGCTCACTAAACTACAATTTCTCGATATGTCTTCCTTGAAATAGCTCTAAGTTAAAAGCATTGGTTGAGACACAAACCTTGGTGGCGTCAGCGCTACTAACTGGCGAAGCCTTCGATTCCTAAACCAAAGAGGGCAAAGTCGTATTTTACTGGATCTTCGGGGCAGAGTTCTTTGAGGGATTCCGTTAGTTCTAACGCCGTTTGCCAGTCGGTAACTGGGCGTTGGATCAGTCCTAACACACGGCCCACCCGATCCACATGTACATCGCAAGGACATACCAGCTGGGCGGGAAGGATGCGATCCCAAATACCAAAGTCTACTCCTCTGTCGTCTTTACGGACCATCCAGCGCAGGAACATATTGAGGCGCTTACAGGAAGATTTCCGCTGGGGGCTAGCTATATGCTTGCGGGTGCGCGCCGGAAAAAAGGGAGAATCGGTAAATACCTCCTGGAATCCTATCAGCGCCGATTCTACGTTAGCAGACTCCCTATTCATCCCCACCAAAAACGCATCCTCAAGGGAGTCGAACCGTTGGTAATGTCTCCGCAGGAAGTCGATAAAATACAGGGTGTCCGTCGCATTGAAGGTACGATGCTTAAAGTCAAGAAATGGTTTTAGATCGTTTTCCTGATGGTGCAATATAAAGTCGTAGGGAGCATGATCCATAAGACCAAAGAGCTCCTGGCATTTATTGATAATGGTCTTTCGTTGCCCCCAAGCCAGTATAGAGGCCCAAAAAGCCGTAATTTCTATGTCCTGTGGCCGGGTGTATTGGTGTGGGATGCTGATGGGGTCCAAGGCAATAAAATCAGGACGATTGTATTGCTCTACCTTGGCTTCCAGCAAATCGAACACGTACGATTTTTTTGAAGACAACTTACCCACGAACCAATTTAAATAAATAGGCTAGGGCCCTTGAAATACCCGAAAAGACCATGACTATACCCGAAAAAACGAAGGTAAATACCGCTATAAAAGGATATAAGAGTACGAAGAGAACACTCCATACCTTATAGCCCACCGTTTTTTTTGCTTCAGCACGCTCCTCCTCTCTTTTGGATCTGAATTCTGGAGAATGTTTCATTAACGTTCAATTTTTTAGGTTTATTCCATAGGTACTATCCACGGAGTTTATTCTATATAACTCACTACGGCCCTAAAACGTTTGCTATTGGGAGATACTTTTTCGAATGCTCTGGAAGACAGCTTAATGACGATTTCATCGTTGATACTCGTATCGGGTATACGGCCAATAATACGCACAATGATACGCTCCTGATTATACTCATTGAGCACCTCCACCAGTGCGCCTATTGGAGCAGTACGGTGTAAGCCCAAAAACTTGCTGGTACTCTCGTCGGTTTCTATAACTTCGGCCAGGCCCGACTCCGATTTTTTCTTACCACTTACCACCTTCGGCGCTGCCACCGTTTCAACGGGCTTCACCGTTTTCTCGGGCACTACGGTTTTGGCTTTCACAGAGTCTTTTACCACGGTAGTCACCACCTTGGCGGGAGCGGCCGAGGCTGGGGTTTCCTTGGAAGCGTTGGGGTCTTTCACTACCAACATCTGCCCTTCTTTTAGGTTGTCGTCGGTAAGGTTGTTCCATTTACGAATATCGGCCATCAGCACGCCAAACTTTACGGCTACGCGGTACAGGGTCTGGCCCGCCTCTACCCTATGAACCCCGTTAGGGGCTTCGGAAACAGAGGCTGCCGCAGTGGGAGCTGCCCCAGTGGATGCTGCCGCAGTGGATGCTGCCCCAGTGGGAGCTGCCCCAGTGGGGGTAGGAACTGATTTCGATTCGGTAACGACCTCCACTTTCCGATCCTTCCCTGCCGCTTTATAAGTGTAGGGTACTCGGAGTATCTGCCCTGCCTGAATATTATCGGGAACCCCAGGGTTAGCTTCTCGGAGCAAGTGGATGGTGGTCCCATAGCGGCGTACCACGGCAAACATCGTTTGTCCTGGATCCACTTTATGTAAAATAAAAGATTTACCACCCACTTTTTCAAACCCTACGGAGTCCACCACGGCAAGGTGATTCTTACTGGCTTCAGAGTCCGAGAACTTCAACAAACCGCCCACACAAAGGGCGAGTATTATAATATACTTCATCAATTAAGAAAACTTTAAACTCGAAAATTCATTTTTATTCTTCAAGAAAACCAATAGATCCTCCTTCATTAGCATAGTGGCCTGCCCTATTCCGTCGGAGGGAGCACTAATTTGTTCATGAAAGATCAACTCCTTGCTTTTGTTTACCACTAGCAAAAATTGTATTAGCTTTTCTTGCTGGTAAATATAATAAGAAAACATCATAAACGGGTTCCACTCCAAATAATCGATGCTAATAGCCGAATGACCGTCGGTCATAGTGGCGATAAAGGCCTTCATAGGTTCGAAATAGGGCTCGCCGTCTTTATAGAGGACGGGCGCCTGCAGGGCCAAGCCCTTTGGCACTGTTAAACTCTCTTCCTTAAACGGAGAATAAGCACCCGTATTGGCATCGACCACAGAATATTTAGGAACACCCCCTCTGCCCTGTCTGCCGGCCACTTTTAGCCAAGGCTTTTCCAAAGGCTCTACCAGCACCTGGTTGGCTAGCTCCCACAAGCTGCTGCCATCCAGCAACGATAGGGCGCGCAGATCAGTGGGCTCTGGAATTTCTGGATATCGATAATCATGAATATAGACCTGGTCGCCGGACATGGCCGTCAACGAACTCCACCAGTCACTATAGGGAGGGCTTACCTCCCACAGCACCTTTTGAAGGCCCGTATCGAGGGCTGCGAAGGACACCTGCTTAGTAGCGGGGTCTCGAAGTTCAACCACCCATTCCTTGCGCTGAACCTCGGGATGCGCCAAAACCCGCCAAATTTGTCGGGAAAACCTATAATTAAAGTGTATTTGCAAAATTTTAAATTTAATTTGACACAAATTTCTAAATATTATCATTCAAACACACGTCCCGTGCAAATATTAGGTATCATTCCTGCTCGCTATGCTTCCACCCGTTTCCCGGCCAAAGCCCTGGTAGACATCGGTGGCAAGAGTATGATTCAGCGCGTCTATGAGCAGGCAATACAGGCCGACAGGCTGTCGAAAGTCATCGTGGCCACCGACGACCAACGTATTTTAGACCATGTAGCGTCTTTTGGTGGGGAGGCGGTGATGACCTCCGTCGACCATCAGAGTGGAACCGACCGCTGCCATGAGGCCTTTATGTCGATAGGTTCCCATTTCGATTATGTCATCAATATTCAGGGCGACGAACCCTTTATCAGCCCAGAACCAATTAACGAACTAGCCTCGGTACTCGACCTGAGCACCGAATTGGCCACTTTAGTCAAAATCATAGATTCGGAAGACCTCCTTTTTAACCCCAACGTACCCAAGGTCGTTTTAAATGCCAGACAAGAGGTGCTCTATTTCAGCCGGCAGACCATCCCCTATCTGCGTGGGCAGGAGCCAGCCGATTGGCTTAAGCAGCATACCTATTACAAGCATATTGGTATTTATGCCTATCGGATCGACGTACTATCCAAGATCACCAGCCTCCCCGTCTCCTCATTAGAAAAGGCAGAGGCCCTCGAACAGCTGCGTTGGCTAGAAAATGGTTTTAGGATCAGGGCCGTCGTCACCACCGACGACTCCCATGGGGTAGACACCCCCGACGACTTGGACAAGGTCACCAAAAAATTCCTTTCTTGAGTTGAACCGGGTAACCTCCATGATATAAGGCCGTTCCTAAATCACGTAGTTCTTAAAGAAAGTTAAATTACCCCCATTAAAGACCATAAAAGCACAAATGGGCGTTAAGAAGGCTAAGAGTTATCTATTTTTCATTGTGAACGATTTTTTATGCAATATAATATTCTATGGGCCGACGATGAGATCGATTTGCTCAAGCCCCATATCATGTTTTTAACCAGCAAAGGCTACCACGTCACCCCCGTAAACAGTGGAGCCGATGCTTTGGACCAAATAGACAGTAAACGTTTCGACATCGTATTCCTGGACGAAATGATGCCTGGAATGACCGGGCTGGAAACCCTTTTCCAGATCAAACAACAAAAGCCCAACCTTCCCGTGGTGATGATCACCAAGAGTGAGGAGGAGCATATCATGGAAGACGCCATAGGGTCCAAGATCGACGACTACCTCATCAAACCCCTGAACCCCAACCAAATCCTGCTTTCGGTAAAGAAAATACTCGACAACAAGCGTTTGGTAACCGAAAAGACCACCCTTTCCTACCAGCAGGAGTTTCGGCATTTGGCCATGCAATATCAAGATCGGATAGGACATGAGGAGTGGGCCGATATTTATAAAAAGTTAATCTATTGGGAGCTCGAACTCGAGAAGTCGCAGGATCAAGGGATGGCCGAGGTATTTAGCATGCAGAAAAGTGACGCTAATGCCAATTTTTGTAAGTTTATAGAAGAGGAATATGAGGGCTGGCTCAACGATCCTCGTGCCGAAAAGCCTATCCTCTCCCACCAGTTGATGAAACAAAAGGTGTTCCCACATCTTAAGGGTTCCAGCGAACCTCTATTCTTTATCCTGATCGACAATTTTCGATACGATCAGTGGAAAATGATTCAACCCGTATTGCAGGAGTATTTTAACATTGAAGAGGAGTCCTCGTATTATTCCATACTTCCTACCACGACGGGCTATGCCCGCAACGCCATCTTTTCGGGAATGATGCCTAGCGAAATGGAAAGAAAATTCCCTCAGTGGTGGGTTAGCGACGAAAACACCCCTGAAGGGGAAGAAGGGCTAAATAATCATGAGAACGATTTTCTGCTCAAGCAACTGGAGGCCAACCGGCTCAATATCAAAAGCTCATATCACAAAATACTAAATATCAACCACGGAAAATCCCTGTTGGACAATTTTTCGAACCTGCTCAACAACCAGCTTAATGTGGTAGTCTATAATTTCGTAGACATGCTCTCACATGCCCGTACCGACGTGCAGATGATCAAGGAGCTCGCACCGGACGAGGCAGCCTATCGCTCGTTGACCAAGTCGTGGTTCCAGCACTCTACCCTATTGGACCTTATCCGTAAGATCGCCGAGAAAAAGGGCCGGTTAATCATCACGACCGACCACGGGATGATTCGCGTGCAGAAGCCAGTGAAGATCATTGGCTACCGCGAAACCAATACCAATTTACGTTACAAACACGGAAAAAATCTGGGCTATGACGAAAACCATGTGATGGTATGTCGTAAGCCTGAAAAGATATTCTTGCCTAAGCCTCATGTTTCCACTTCCTACGTTTTCACCAAGGAAGACTACTTTTTCGCCTATCCCAACAATTACAACCAATATGTTAATTTGTACCGGGATACCTTCCAGCATGGAGGGGTGTCGCTAGAGGAAATGGTGATCCCTTTTATTGACCTTAAAGCCAAATAATGGGCATTGCCCTTAAAAGTAAGAACCCCCTGCAGATTCATTCTACAGGGGGTTCTTATTATATTTTGTGTCAAAAGATTAATGTTCCGTCACACTTCCGTTTTCGCATTTTAACACACGAGCCGGAAATTTACGTATAAAGTCGTGGTTGTGTGTAGCCATTAATATGGCGGTGCCTGCGTTATTGATTGTCTTAAAGACCTGCATGATCTGATCCCCTACTTCGGGATCGAGATTACCCGTAGGCTCGTCGGCTATCAATATTTTGGGTTCGTTGAGCATGGCACGGGCTATGACCACCCGCTGCTGCTCCCCTCCCGAGAGTTGATGAGGCATTCGTTTTTGAGCCGTTCCCAGCCCCACCTGCATCAAAACTTCGGCAATTCTATGCGTTATTTTACTGGGATTGGTCCAGCCCGTCGCCCGTAGTACAAAGGACAAGTTATCCTCTACGGAACGGTCGGAGAGAAGCTGAAAATCTTGGAAAACGATGCCAATCTTACGGCGTAAAAAAGGAATATCGGTTCGTTTTATTTTATGTAGTTCATAGCCTGCCACCTTTGCAGAGCCAGTTTGTAGCCACAAATCGGCATATAGGGTCTTGAGCAAAGAGCTTTTCCCGCTGCCTGTACGGCCTATCATAAAAACGAATTCGCCATTATTGACTTCAAAATGCACGTCGTTTAACACCGGACGATCACCCTGGTAAATATCGGCCTTGTCAAGAATAATGATCGGTTCTGAATTGTCGGTCATAGAAGGTAAAAAATAATATAGTCCAGGTTATCGACGGTTTTGGCGTCATTTAAAAAAATTTCAGACTAGGGTATCGTTGGTAGACATACCCTAGCCTGAAAAGACCGTTTCTTATCACTTCAATTAAGCGTTTCCTTTAGCGTAATCGGCCAAGAACTTTTCAAGTCCGCTATCGGTCAATGGGTGCTTCAATAAGGCTTCAATAGCGCTCAATGGGCCCGTCATCACGTCGGCACCTAGCTCAGCACATTGTAAAATATGCATTGGGTGGCGAACAGAGGCAGCCAACACTTGGGTTTCAAAACCATAGTTTCTGTAGATGGTAAGGATCTGATCGATCAGGCCGATTCCGTCCGTAGAAATATCATCTAAACGACCGATAAATGGAGAAACGTAGGTGGCACCCGCTTTAGCAGCTAACAAAGCTTGTCCGGCAGAGAAAATCAACGTACAGTTGGTACGAATTCCTTTGTTAGAAAAATACTTCAAGGCCTTTACACCTTCTTTGATCATCGGAATCTTTACAACGATTTTGCTATCGATTTCAACCAATGCTTCACCTTCGCGGATCATTCCTTCTAGGTCGGTAGAGATCACCTCCGCACTTACATCTCCATCGACGATATCGCAAATCGCCTTATAATGGCGCATGATATTATCCTTTCCAGTGATACCCTCTTTGGCCATCAAAGATGGGTTGGTGGTTACACCATCGAGTACCCCTAGGGCTTGGGCTTCTTCAATCTCCTTGAGATTGGCAGTATCAATAAAAAATTTCATTTGCAATGTATGGTTATGTAATAGCTACAAAAGTAGGAAACGAAGTGCAAAAGCAAAAAAATTGATGAAAATACCGAGGGAAGAAAAAAAAATAGGCAAACCGAGAATCTCACTGCATCGACCACCTACCCTTGCTTCCGTCAGGACCTGGGGGATTCGGTAGGAGCAAGTAGTTCCGATTTGCCTGCTGCAAAGATAAAAACATTTTATTAACAAAAAGAAAACATTCTTTACCGCTTTACCCTTACTTTTGCAGCAACCAACTAGTAATGAATGAATATGTACCGAATTTTTTTTTTATTTTTTTTTGTTTTCTGCTTCTCCTGTTCCCAATCTTCTGAGGCTTTCTTAAAAAAAGGCAAGGAATTGATGCAATCGGGCCAAACCAAAGAGGCCATTGAATTTATTAACAAGGCCATTGAAAAAAACACCTCAAATGCCGATGCATTTAACGTACGAGGGGTAGCCTATTATGAAATGAAGTCCTTTCCCAATGCATTATTGGATTTTGACCAAGCCATCGAATTACAACCAACCGCCTACCGTCCTTATTACAATAAGGGCTTACTCTTTACCGACCAAAACAAGCTCGACTCCGCCCTTGCCAATTACGACCTTGCTGCCAAGTATGCGCCCGACACCGCCGATGTATACCTAAACAGAGGGATGGTCCATACCTTGCTCGACAGCCGGGAGCTGGCCCTAGCCGATTTCAAAAAGGCCTCCGATCTAAATGCCAACAGCGTAATGGCTTGGTATAATATGGGCAACATCTATTTTCATGACAAAAACTATAAAGAAGCAGCCCAAGCCTTCCGCCAGACCGTCAGCCTTGACCCTTCCAGTGGAAAGGCTTTTTACGGCTTAGCGCTATGCTACTACCAGCTCAATGAAACCGACCTTACTTGCACCACCCTGCAGCAGGCCGTTAGCCTGGGCTATACCGATGCCAAAATTGCCCTTGAAAAATACTGTAAAAAGGACTGAAAAGCCCTTTTGATCAAAAAAGCAACCGGTACCCAAGTACTGGCTGCTTTTTTGATTACTCCCCTGTCTGATGTCCCATCCTACGATGGGAATATCAGTGTACCTCTGAAAATTGATGAGAAGCAAAGCCATCTAATACGAAATTGGTCGTTTTCCTGAGCTCCTCATTCAACCATTTATCCGGGTACAACCCACAAGGAGGCTCCATGGCCATCAATGCTGGCTTCCAAAAAACGAAGCCGTCGGCGGTGGTAGCCTCGTAGCTGCAACATATGATGACATCCTGCCCCCAAAACTTGGCATCGACACTAAACACCTTATCGAGGACCTTACGGGTGTAATCGTAGCGTCGCTCCATGGCTTCTTGTATAGAACGGTCGCGCTTATCGGTAGGCAGATGGTGCAAATATTGATTGGCTCCGAACACCTTATTGCAAAAGTGCATATACTCGAAACTAAAATTTTGATGGGCATGCCAGAAAACATCTAGGGTTTTAGACAATGAATGCAGGTTTCTCCCATCAATTATTTCCAAGGCATAAAATATTTTTAGGTTGGTTAAGCCCCGCGCTAAATATTCCTTTTCGAAATACTGCTCTTCCTTAGGATGTTCTTGCTGTACCCGCCAAATGATCTTTGCATAATCGTCGGAGTCGTTGATAAGGTTTAATGCCGTTTGAATTTTATCATTTACAATTTTGTAACTCTTTTTACGGCTCTCATTAAATTGCCTTTTCGACAATTCGACTACCGGACTAATTTCCTTATCAGTCAAATACTTACGAAGTGGTTTGGTTGTGTCTAACATGGTAAAAAGCTCGTTTATAGTGTGATCAACAGGACATTTTACTAAATTATTATAACCAAATTTAAATAATATATGTCATTAAAAAGGCAATTATTATAATTATTTAACTATCATTTATTATACGGTATAGTTCTATTTTCTTTTAAAAGAAACTTCTACAATATGCAGTTATTTACTTAATTTAAGTCTAGTACTAATGCTATTACCCATTCAAACTGCCCGAATGATAGGCTATTTTATCATTCATTTCTTCATAATTAGAAACGTTAATCCCCAGCTTTCTCCCTTGCTCAATCACGAAGTCGACCAAAACATCCTTCTCATTGGAGGGGCTACGGTTTTCGAAGTCTAGCTGAAGCGATGATTTGGATGGGTATGGAAAGTTGGACAACATAGCCAGTGATCGTTCTACATTTTCATTGGTCAAGGGTACATTCATTCCAATAGCCACCGACTTGACCTCTTGCATCATCGCTTCGAGTTGAGCCCTATTGCTGGGATCCTCCACCAATTCACCAAATGTCTTTTTTAAAGCGGTGGTCATGGCTGCCAGTGGGGAAACGAATAGATACTTCCTCCATACGATGGTCGTGATGTCCTTGGTATAAGTGATGTCCAAACCACCATCGGTCAATATTTTTTCGATTCTGCTAAAATCACCAATCCCCCGATTGCCAAAAAATATTTTCCCTGGCCCGCCAAGGTGTTTAACCACCCCAGGACTTAACATATTCGAAACAATATATATGCAGCCTTCCAGTATTCTGGAAGGGTCGTGCCCGCTATGCGCTTCGATGAGACTTTTTGAATTCACTCCATTCTGAATGGGGATTACGACCGTATCCTCCTTTAAACAGGCACGGTACTCTTCCAATGCTGTGGGCAACGAAAAGGACTTTGTGGTAACTAACAAGATGTCCAGTAATCCAATCTGACCTGCATCGTCGGACGCCATGTAAGGCCTCGAGATGGTAGTTTGGCCATCTTTAATCAAGGTTAAGCCATTATTGAGAATTGCTTCCTTCGTCTCATTTCGACAAATAAAAATTATTTGGGTGCTACCGTCATTTTCATAATGCTTGGTGAGTTTGGCACCAATAAAACATCCGACACCGCCCATGCCTAAAATTCCAATTTTCATACGTTGCGTTTTTATCTCCAACCCTGCTATACTTTCTTAGGCGAAAATAAGATCATACGTTAAGAAGCACGAAGGTTCCGCCAGCGTCAGTAAAAGTCGAATAATTATTTAGGTAAAGCCGTTAATTTTTCTGTCAACAGGGACAAGTCCGGTCCTATCATCTCGGGCTTTGGAGCCAATGGATATAATTGTGCCCCTGGCCGGCTCACAAATGCCCCTCTCCAACCTGCCCAAAGGGCTCCTGCAATATCCCAACCATGGGCAGCTACCAAGAGGCACTCTTTGGGCTTAACAGCCATTTTTCTGGCAGCCCAATTATATGCATCCGCGTGTGGCTTGAACTTACCGATATCTTCAATGCTTAAGCGATCGTCGAAAAACTCGATCAAACCTGCGTTCTCGAATTGGGTTTTCACCCCTTTATAAGAGGAATTGGTAAAAGAAACCAGTTTATACCCATCCTTTTTTAATGCGGCAAGGGCATTTTTTACTTCAGGATGTGCAGGTAAAGCTCTTAATGGTTCGAGGATGGCCTCTAACGATTGTTTTTCCGAAAGGGTGATCCCGTTGTTGGCTGCCACCATCCGCAATGCGGCTGCACCAATAACTCCGAAGTCATCATATTGCCTTCCTACTGTAACTACCAGGGAGTATTGTAGCATGGTGGTAAACCATAATGGAAGCAAATCGGCCCGACCGCCCAGGGCATCCCCTACACTTTTCTTCATAACCGTCAGATCCAATAGGGTTTCATTAACATCGAAGTAAAGCACCTTGGGTCGGATCAGGTTCTCTGAGTTGATCTCCAATGGCTGACTTCCTACTTCCATTTGCGGAAGGGCCAGGCTCGTTAAAGCAACGCCTCCCATATTCTTAATAAAGCTTCTTCTGTTTTTTGTCATCATTTTAGGCATCATAAACATTCTATACCGAATGTTTTTAGTTAAAAAAATTATAATTGATCGATAAATAGGTTGGTACCCACCAGATAATCATTCAAAATGGCATCATCTAGGTACAACTTCCGCAAGCCCCTCACCCCTTCAAATGAGCTTATCAAATAGGTGGCCACGGCCACATTATCAAACTCCGTTAGAAAACACTGGTTCTTTTTGCCTTTTTCCAACAGCTTTACTAAGGCTTCCTTCCATTCATCAATGATTCGCCTCAGTGCATTTTGATAGACCGTCTCCATATCGCCTATTTCATTGATTAAGTTGTTGGCCGGGCAGCCCTTTTGCTTTTCGTACAGGGAAAAAGAGGCTAATCTGTTCTTAAAAATTTCCTTCAGTAAAAGCTTTGGCTCTTTAGGATCCGATAAAGGACCCACCATCCAGTTGTATATTCTTTTCTGAACTCTTTGGGTAATCACCTCCATCCCAATTTCCTTTTTGTCCTTGAAATGGTGGTAAAATGCACCTTTTGTAAGGGATGTAGCCTCCATAATCCCGGCAATACTCGTAGCCTTAAAACCGTTTTCGTAGAACAGTTCGAACGCCTTATCAATAATAAGCTGCCTGGTAAGTTCCGATTTTAATTGCTGATCCATGGGGCAAAGATATAAAACATTCTGAATAGAATGTTTTATATCTTTGATTTTTAAGGAATTGAGATTAATCCTTAATTATCAATTCCATCACTAAGACCTCTATACCATGATAATTAACCTGTTCGATGGGCAGCCACCCCAATTGACGATAAAGTCCACCACTCAAATTTTCGGTTTGAAGGTATAGTGTTTTGATCTTCAATTTTTTTGCAATAGCAATTAATTCCAAAATGATCTGACTGGCAATACCTTTACCCCGATGTTCCTGGGAAACGTAAACCCCTCCCAACCAATGTACTTTATCGGGATATATGCTCATTTCATGATATTTCAGCTGAGCAGCACCCAAAGGTTGACCATTTCCTATGGCTATTAAAATAAGCGGTATTTCACCTGGATTTAGATAGGCTTGAAGGTTCTCAATTTCTGTATCTAGGGTTTTATCTTTACTAAGACAACCCCATTCTTCAAAATACCACTTGGCTATTATTGGTAATAGATTTGGATGATCCGCTAAGAGTTCCAGTTTCATATGGTGATGCATAACGAGCAGCAATTTAAGGAGGACTGGAATGAAAACTCCTGCTGGTGTACGCTTTATGTTGACTTAAATGTAGTTGGAGGGGGGGGGCAAAATTAAATCAGGCTTTAAATGAATAATGAAAATAAAACAACGGTCAGCATTCATATATTACAATAAGATCGAAATTTTCAGGAAAACAAATCGGTCGTTGAGACGACAACCGATTGATACATCAGGATTTCGTTTATCCCGTAGAACGAACTGAGGAATTTCTCTTCCTCTCCTTTTTTTCAACAAACTATTATTCCTTAACTACCCCCGCAAAATACAAATCAAATCCACCTTTACCCCCTGCACGATTGGAGGAGAATACCAGCATGTTTTGGTTCCAAGAAACGCCTGCATCGATCAAAATAGGCCTAAACTCATCGAACTCGGTGTTGATTGTAGCACCAAAATTGACGGGCTCGCTCCATTTGCCACCGGTTAGGGTACTATAATAGAGGTCATAACCCCCATAGCCCCCTGCCCTATTAGAAGCAAAAACCATTTTATTTTCAAAACACTAGTGTCCGGTAAAAAAAATAAAGCGAGTGATTATTTTTGATAACCACCCGCCCCAGTCTAATTTTGAGTTGCAAGACAAAAAATTAAAGACATGGGCAAAAGTACA
>NZ_QGDT01000008.1 GCF_003149085.1 Dyadobacter jejuensis
TGTAAAATTGTCAGACCATTGGAGTCTACGCTCCAAAACTATTTATAGAGGGGTCAGTATCACCAGAAGGGGGTCAGTATAGAACAGAATATGCAGTATGCGAAATCGGTTCCCATTTCAACGATAAACCGTTGTAATTCTACAATAATACTGGCTTCTAAATCCTTTTCGGAATACGTCTCTGATAGGCCCAAAAAATCCAAAACGTAAGGATCTCTAAACACCAAGTCTGGACTTAGTTGATGTTCGGACCTCAGTAGGTCTAAATCGTTGGTGATCGTTTGTTCGGGCTTTTTGCTAATGGCAGTTCGCTCATACAACATGGAGTTTATTCTTTCTCTAAAAGTTCGCACACTCCAGTTTTCATGTATGCAAATTTGAATGTAAAATGCCCTTTTAAGTGGGTCTGTAATTGGAATTAGGGCAAGAATATGTGTCCATGATAATTGTCGTATCAGCGATACGACAATTTGCTCGTCTGGAAAAACAGTTGCAAATTGAACCATTCTTCGCAAATTCTTTTCAGAAAATGACCCCCCAAATTCTGCCATTAATTGTTTAGATATCGACGATATGACATATTTGCCATACTCTGCACGCTTAACTTGCAAAACTTCCTGGTTGATTCTCTGTCCTATCTGCCAATATAATAAGCTCATGGAAGCATTCACTGCTAACGCGACGTTCTGTCGACTTTGTGCAATTAGCCGCCTTACTTCCGTCGTTATATGCTGTATATTTGAGCTTTCTGGTTTCATGGTCGTTATAAGCAATCTTGACTGCTTCGTCAGAATAAAGAAAATCGAAATCAATGAATGGCAAAATTGCCAAGCGCTATTCACCTCTTTCATTTATCTACGCGGGGTATGAATGGCTTGATGATACGATTCGCACCACGATTCAATCCTTCAATTTCGTCAATTTCGACTTCAAATAAAAGGATATCCATGAGAATGCCGGATGGAATTGAACCAAGAAGCTTGAATGGCTCCCATCGCTTCACAGGCTCTTGGATGAGTTAGTTGGACCATTTCACTAAATTAGTCTTCCCTTGTTCTTCTAGACGCTCAAAAGTAGCTCTCTTATTAAGTTTTAGGCCCGACTTCAGCGAAAAATAAAGCATGCGCTTAAACTTTATTCGTCTACCTTCCGGACGTTGGACAATGGAGAATCGGGATTAGACAAACTCCCCTCTTGCACGACGGTAAACTTGCCGTTGGACTCCATTACGACTGCCTTCACCTTGGCTATAGAACTTACTCCTTGGCTCCTTAGCACCGAACGTATTTCATTTTCGGTGACCCTTTCCTTTTTTAGGGCTTCTTGCAGAAACTCCCCTTGGTATAATACCAAGGTAGGCTCAGAGCTGATAAGCCTAGAAAACTTTTTGGAACGTACCGAGGCAGTGGCCAATAGGTACTGAAGGGAAATTAAATGTTACAGCTTGAATATAATGCAAAAAAAGGCGACAAAACTACTTTATTAAAGACTGCGGGATTTGAGCTGATCATGAATGCGTACGTAGACTTTAATCCGGTAAACGGGGCATCAAGATTATTGACCCGATGGGAGGTAGTATCACCAAATTGCATTAGATATTCGCACAACAATGGCAATCTGGCCACTAAGAAACCTTCTACGGCAGGTGAATTCATAAATAAGGCAGTCTCCTTTGAAAAGATTGAAAACCTAATAACCCAACATAAACAAAGAATCACCGAATGTAACGCAGATAAAAAATCACATGAACAATTTATCAATAAATCGTACCCAAAAGAAGGCCAGTTAAAAGAACTAAACAATATACTTAGGGAGGTTGAGCAGTGCATAGAAAAATCGATGAAAACAGATAAACCATCGAACCTGGCCAAAAAGGAATCTGAAAAGACAGACAAAAAGGAAGAGCAAACGCCAAAAGGAATAAAACGACGTTTGAGATTATTTCCATGCAGCTAGAAAAATGAGGTTGTTTCTGTTTATAGAAACAGCCTCATTGTTTTTAAGTACTGGTAAACACGTATAGTGTTTAGCGTAATTAGTATGTGCGATGCGAATATTTTCATTACTCTATATAGAAGAATTAACGATTGCAGCGGCTTTAAAAAGAAATTACATAAAGGATCTGTCAATATTTAGGCATCTGTCTGATTGCTCACAACGAGCACATCATCCGGGAACTCCATGTTCTTAACTGCTTGAATCCTTGGGCATAGTAGTAGCAAAACCACCGAAGTTTAACCCACGTATTGTCTGTAAATAATAAAGTTGTAAAGAGTCCGCTTGATTATTTAGATAATTTCGATATTTTCAAGAAAAAATAGGTATTGACATTAACGATATATACGACATTGCTTTTATTGTGGGTGTTTATACTAATGTTGCCAGTAATTTGAGAAAAACCGAATAGAATGAAAATTTATAAAGCAAATAGAAAAGGATTTATCAATTATTTATTAATTGGTTCTTTGATTTTACCGATTATTGTATTCTATCTTGAAAAAAGCACTTTTACGGAAAAACCATTTATATTATTGCCATTATTGAGTCCATTGATATTAATATTTTGGATATATTTTGATACATATTATAAAATTGAAAATAACAAACTGATTTATCGCTCTGGATTTTTAAGAGGAAAAATTGAAATACTGAACATAAAAGAAATTCTGAAAGGAGAAACAAAGTGGAGCGGAATTAAACCCGCATTGGCTAGAAATGGACTTATTATAAAGTTCAATAAATATGATGAAGTTTATGTCGCACCTGAAAATAACGACGAGCTGATTTCGGACTTAATAAAGCTAAATTCTGAAATAAAAATAACAGAATAAAAACCTAAATTAATAAAAACTACTGGCAACAATGGCTATATGTAATTGCTTTTTTCGTGCTCCTTTTGAAAATCCTCGCGGATTTTCAATTTGGTCGTACTTGGAAAATTATTGCTAAATTTACGCAACTACACATAGCCGAGACCGTTACCACACATTTGAGAAAAACTGTAAGCAGTCGACCATCCCCCTATTGCTACTTAATTAATAGGGTTTGGGATGTTTTCCACCTATGCGGAAGCAGGTCGGAGAACTTACCATCGTAATGGTTATCGTTGAGTTTGCGTAGTACGTCCAGTAGCCAATCGTTTGGATTCTCGTTGTGTTTTTTGCAGGTAGCAAACAAGGAATAGATCATGGCCGCATTTTGGGCTGTTTCATGTGTACCAGCGAATAGGTACGGTGCGACGTTTCGCTTTTTCCGGCCTAAGGCTACAGGCCTGATGGCATTTCCGAATCCAATATCTAAATATTGCGTATTTGACCGATTGCTGCTCCCAAAATGCCTTGACGCCTAAGTTGCTATCCTTCCACTGCCCGTACAGCTGCCGGTAGTAATGCTCGTTTTTTATTTGTATATTTTCCATGCTACAAAGCTCCAAAGAAAAGCGTTGGGTGGAAAGATGGGGATGGGTGGTTGCTTACGATTCTCTGTCCTATCGGCCAATATAATAAGCGCATGGAAGCATGCGCTTAAACTTTATTCGTCTACCTTGCGGACGTTGGACAATGGAGAATCGGGATTAGACAAACTCCCCTCTTGCACGACGGTAAACTTGCCGTTGGACTCCATTACGACTGCCTTCACCTTGGCTATAGAACTTACTCCTTGGCTCCTTAGCACCGAACGTATTTCATTTTCGGTGACCCTTTCCTTTTTTAGGGCTTCTTGCAGAAACTCCCCTTGGTATAATACCAAGGTAGGCTCAGAGCTGATAAGCCTAGAAAACTTTTTGGAACGTACCGAGGCAGTGGCCAATAGGTACTGAAGGGAAATTAACAGGGCCAGAGCGAAGGTACCATCTGCCAAGGCTACATCCTTACTCAGCAATACCGTAGCCAAGGTAGAGCCCAGGGCTACCGTGACAATGAAGTCGAACTCCTTCATCTGTGACAAGGTTCTTTTTCCCGAAATCCTTAACATCAGCACCAACGAGAAATAGGCAAGTATACAGATTATAAAGGTTCGAATCAGGCTCTCCCAACTAGTAAAAAAAATATTTTCCATAGTGATTGTCTGTTCATACCACTCCGGGGTTCTGCAAGGGCATCATACCCGGAGTAGGTTCAAAATTTATTGCTAAGCTGCAGTGGCAACTTCTTCACAGACCAACGCACAGCGGCGGCAGGCCTCGGCACATTCACGGATACCCATTTCGCCATTCTTCTCACATTCGGTGGCGCAAGCCAAACAGACATCCACACATATCCGACATAAATGGGCACTAAAAGTACTTCCTAAACTCAACAGCTCCACTACGCTGCGGCATAAAGCCGCACATGCCATGTCGAGACGGATACAAGGAACCAATTTGGCCACATTCTCCTCTTGCAAACAGGCTGTAGCACACTGGGTGCAAGTCACCGCACATTCAGCACAAGCGTCAATTACTTTTTGAAAATCTTGATTTGTATGTTTCATAAGACGTTTTACGTATTTTACGGGAAATATCCAGTATCCCTAAAAAGTCGATCCAGCATAGTATCATAGGCATTTTCACTGGATTTGGGGAAGGTCCTGCACAGGTAACGAAAACACCTGGAATATTATCATAACTATAAAACGCTGCAAAGCAAATCCTTCTTTTAAGATAAATTACCATTTAATAGGTTCGGATTCTTGTGCCTAAAGAATAAACTTCAATAAAAATATATCGTTTATCAATATTTATTTATTGCAATTCAACTACTATTACTATCTTTGAATAAACTTTAAACGGAATACTATGAAAAAGGTCAATACGCTTGAATTTTCTGTTTTACTATGCAAATCATTGTATATCCTTATTGCCCTTATGGCGATCGGTGCAACGGTCATTTTTATACATCTACAGATGGATCCACTGTATTATACACGATGGAATGTCAGCTTTCTCACTCAAAAGGGCATATTATCCTATAGCTTTTTTGAAAGCTGGCATACGGATCACACAAAGGCAAATAGCCTGATAGCACTCGATAAGATCAAGGTAACATCGCTGTATTTCAATTATTTACAAATCATCGGAATACTAACCCTTATATTCCTTACGGTAAAAGAGTTTCTAAAAGTCATTGAATCCGTTAAGTTAATAGAGACCTTTCACCAGAGAAATATTTTATCGTTCCAAAAAATGTGCAAATACCTCTTTGTCATTTTTATTTTATCAAGTATCACCATTGTGAATGCTCAGGAAGCCAACTTGTATAGCTATTCATTACGGTTTACGCCCATCATTCTATCACTGGCCGCTTTAATTATGGCCGAAATATTTAAGCAAGGGAATCAATTGTTGGAAGAGAATCAATTAACCATTTAAAAATGCCCATTATAATCAACCTGGATGTTATGTTGGCCAAGAGAAAAATGTCTGTAACTGAATTATCAGAACGGATAGGCATAACTATGGCCAATATCTCTATCCTAAAAAACAGCAAAGGCAAGGCGATTAGATTTTCGACACTGGAATCTATATGTAAAGAACTCGATTGTCAGCCAGGAGATCTATTAGAGTACCAGGCTATTTGATTGATCTATTTGGTTCACAAACACAAAAAAGCGTATATCCAGCCCTTTGAATAGAAGTACTGCACTTTACATCCATTGGGTCAATGTTTTAATTTAATGGGAGAATTTCTCTCTTTTCTGTAATTCGGCTGCTTTTAGTTTCCAAGAAATTCTAGGCGTCACCAATACCTGTGCATGCAAACTGAACCATGACCGAGTGAAAAGCTTTGTGGCTCTTGGGCCTTAAGCGGAGTGACCAACTTCTAAATCACAATACAATGATCCCCCTTCAAAAGCTTGTTTCTTTCGAAGGGGGAAGGTATATAAAGGCAGGGGATGATTATCGTCCCACCACCAATTTATGTGTGCTGAGTGTTCCGTCGGTTAGTGTGATCTTTATAACATACATTCCGGATGTCAAATTGGTCACATTAATTCCGTCGGATGAAACAGGGGAAGTTAATTTGTAAACTTCTGCACCTTGTGTATTCATAATCGACAATGCTGCTACTTTATCGGATGCCAACGTTTGTCCATCTGCATCTTTTAGAAAAATAAAGTCTGAAGCTGGATTTGGGTGAAGTATTAATTTTAATCCTTTCTGATCAAAAGAAATATTTTGGATCCGGCTATAGGAATAAGTATCGTCATGGTCGACCATTTTGAGGCGGTAATAAAAAGTAGTCATCGATGAGATGTTTGAATCGACAAACTGATAGTTCCCAGTTGAATTACTGGATACCATGGAAATTGAGCTCCATTTTTCTGCATCAGTACTTTTCTCTATTATATAATGTGAAAAGTTCACTTCCTCAGCTGAATTCCATTGTAGAACAGCGTTTTTATTCTCAAGTGACGCATCAAAACTCATCAAACGAACGGGCAATGGATTCTGAACCCATTTAACCAAAATGGAACGGAAAGGGCGTGCCAAATTCTCCTCACCTACGTGCAAAAATTCCTGAGATTGCGGGGAAGCATTACATGGTTTATACACTTTAAGATTGCTTACATTACAATAGAAAGGATCATCATAGACTGCCTTAATAGTAAACTCGCCAATTACTGATGAGGATAAAGTTAGTGTTGCTACTGCTGCTGTAATTGTAAGATTTGAACCTGAAAGTGTTCCGCCCGTTACAGACTGAACAGCAATACCCGCAGGTATAATAAGTTTTACAACTTTTGTTTGGCCTGTTTGTACGGACGACCATGAAAACGGAATGTCAACTTGGATGGTACCAGTATTAACGACATCCTCACCAGTTTCGTCACTGGGGAAATTCATACTGAATGTTGGTTCAACAGGTGAAGGAATTGTAGGCACTGCCGATTTTGCCTTGGCTGCCCAGCTACTGCTAGAAAAATTTGTTGTGACTGAGTAATATTGTGTATCCCATATCCCCCACTGTATATCACCTTTGATCTCGAACGTTTTTCCTTCAGCTTGACTGATCAACCATAAAATCCTTGCAATTTTTAAATTATCCTTACTCGCATTAAAGCCATCTCGATCAATATCATAATTGGTCGTTGAGTGAATCGAAAATTGATATTCTCCGGGATATTCCCAATAACCTGGAGTTGGAGCATCTTTCAATTGGTCTATACAAAATGCAGTTTCAACCCGCACGAAATTCTTGTTTTCATCAAAATAGGCCATACAAGCAGGTAGAAAGTTAGGGTAACTTGTACTCCCATCAGGATTCAAGGGGCCCTCCTGATCGTCCACAAGTACATAGGAATTAGCAGATATGAAGTCTTTCCATACCAGCCCGCTCCTGCCTTCATTACAAGTTTGTATCAGAATATCTCCTGTTAAAAATCGGATTATATTATTATCAGCAACATTTGGAGTTTGACCGTAAAAAACAAGTGTGGCTGCTCCATCTATGATATATTCATCTCCTACCTTTGAGGCATAATTGGAAGATGTGATTTCATCTACAAGCGTTCCCGATTCATTACTTCCACGGTATATTTTCAAATAAGTTCCAGAATTAAAGCGAAGTTTAAATAATTGAAGTAATACCTTACCATAACTAGATCCATCAAGTGTTGGCCTAATGGTGATCAATCTCCTATTTGCATAGGTGATATTTTTACCTTCAAAATATAAATGTCCAATTGTTTTGCCTCCCTGAGAACCTGATGGTGAACCCGAAGGAACCGTACCTGGGAATAAATACTCCTGAGACGAGGAACCAAATGAACCAATATAATGTCCTCCCGGTAAACTTGGACAGTTTTGCGAATAGGAAATTGTGCTGAAAGAGTATATTATGGCCAAGAAAAGTAAAAATCTATTTTGTGAAGTGTGTATTTTTTTCATGATAGTTTGTAATTTAAAATTGTTTAAAAAAGATAGTGTGTACCGTTTAGCTACCAAGCGAAAGACAAAGCATTATAACTCGTACCTTTGGATTTGGATGGAAATAACATGAACTCGGTCAAAAGATGTAGATTTTATCATAGCAGAATTATTGTGTTTGATTTATGTGATTTAATTAGTACTAATCATCACCATCTACTATTCAGTATAAAGTGATATTATTAAAATATAATTAGGACTACAGACGTTTATCAGTAAAAAATTCAACGATTAGAATGGGGATTGGTCCAGCTATAATAAGCACAAGCGCCCCTGTCAGTAGGAAAGAATCACCTGGTACTGGCATCTTAAAAACCCTGGTGTCAGAAAAATTTATTAATCATGTCTCATGTGTGACAAAGTACTTTTAAGATACAAACCATGATTGATATTAAGTTTTTCGTAGAGTATGGCTATTATCGTGCTAGTGTTGAAGGGCTTACAACCGTTTTTACAGCAATCCCACAAGTACCAGTGCCAAGCGCAAATAAACGGTAATTTTCATTTCGACGTTGCCTTAGAACAAATCGTTAATAAGACTATTGAAATCAGATGCTAGAGAATCTCTTTCTCTGCCTCGGAGAAAGGGTATTGCATATAGCTCGACATTTGCACTTATAAATGTTAACCCTAGAGAGTGAACATCCAAATTCGAGCTTTTTTTCTCAACCAAGCTAAAACCATGTCATGGACAGTACTTTAGTTTATTATTCAGTAGATACCTAATTCCAAATCTTGGAAAGGGTTTACGACCTCTTTGGAAAATGTTCAGCATAATCTGCTAATTAAAGAAATGTAAAACGATCCACAGGCTTGTCATGTCATCAATTAATTAGTTCCTAGCGGGTGGCTTTCAGTAGTACAAATCTTGCAAAATCAAGTAGTTATAAAAATACCATTTCAATGGTATATTAAGATTACACTATACCTTTTACAGGGTATTCGAGGTATTTTTTCCACTCTTTAAGAGAATTATATTCTATTAAAACAATTAATAATATTGGGCAGAATCCTATAAAGGCAAAGCATGAAGTAAAATCCGTTCTTAAAAGGACCCTCATATATAATTGATGCCTACAAAATGTTAAATTCTTACAAATAACCACCGATGGTTACGACCAAATTCATATTGAGTAGGCGATTTTTGGTAAAAGTTTTTAGTTCCAATACAGAAATATTTCAAAATATTAAACGTATTTTACCATATCAATAGGCGTATGACACTGGGGTGTCGATCCGCATTATATTCCCCCCCCTTCATGATCATAGAATTAGTACAAAAAACGCCCCTTCAAAAGCATATTTCTTCGGAAGGGGCAAGGTATTAACAAGTCAAAAATGATTATTTCTCTATCAACAATTTATGGGTGCTCAATGATCCGTCAGCAAGGGTGATTTTTATAATATACATACCTATAGCTAAACCAGTCATATTAATCCCGTGGGATGAAACAGAGGATGTAATTTTGTAAACTTCCTCACCTTTTGTATTCATAATAGACAATTCTACTACTTTATCGGATGACAACGTTTGTCCATCTGCATCTTTTAGAAATATATAGTCTGAAGCTGGATTCGGGTGAAGTATTAATTTTATCTCTTTGTCCTCAAATTTCACACTTTGAATACGGCTGTACGCGAAAGTCGCATCTTGGTCTATCATTTTTAGGCGGTACAAATTTTCACCACTTACAGGAGAAGTATGCGTAAAGCTGTAGGTAGTCAGATCCCTATTTTCTCCTAGTGCTAGTACACTTCCAATTGGGCTCCATACCTTCGCATTTAGGCTATGCTGTATCTCAAATTTTTCACTATTAGTTTCTTCTGTTGTTTCCCAACTCAAAAGAATAGCATTGCCCTCAACATTAATAGCATAGAAACTCATAAGGTTTACTGGCAAAGCCCCAGACCAGTCGATTTTATATGTTGCAGGGGTAGGGTCGGCCTTAGCTGCGAGATCCACATATGCGTATTCAAAAATAACTTCTACATATCCTGATCCTGTTAGAACCAACGTAAGTTTAGATGGATCGTAGTTATTGATTACGAATGGCGTACTGGCCGATGTTGCTACAGGAATTTCTGCCCCGTCATAATATAATGTTCCATTTGAAGGGGGTGAGGTTATATTCACTGTTTTCCCAGCCAATGTCCCTCCTGGGTTGGCATAATCCTCAGGATCGCTGCCAGTGAGTGGCCCAGGGCTATCTGTCAGTCCTGATGAATTTAAAACAAGAGTCTGACCAACAGTCGGTTTATTGATAGTATAACTCTGATCAAAGCTTTCTGGAAGTCTCTCTATAGCAAAGTTAATGTTACTAACATTAGCATTAGAAACTAAAAATGGGGAACTAGTACCAAAGGTTATATTTGTATTTCCAGAGTTAGGAGTTCCATTAAAATCCCCGGTATGGACATAACCACTAGGTAAAACAGAGGAAGGGGCTGGACTACCCTGTACACCCTCTGCTGTGCTTATAACTACACTATAAGTCCCTTCCCAAACCGAGGAGAAACTATAGGTACCAGTAGTAGCCACCAACTGCGACTCAACTACATTCCCATTATCATCTACCAAACTTGCATAAATATTATTGGGAATCACATTGGCGGAACCTGTACTGTTATTTACATTACCGGCATTGGGGTCGTTAAATACATTCCCTTCAACTATAACAGCGGCCTGAAGAGTCGTAGAAATTAAAAATGCATCTCCAGAAACTGTCTCAGCAGACTCATCTCCTGCCCAAAGAGGGTCCAATGGGGCAGAGGCTGGGCTTTTGTTTCCACCATCGCCCCTTAAATATACCTTTAAGGTAATGGATACTATATTGGTACCATTTACTTTTACGCTACCAGTAGCAGCATATCTCTTAAAGGTTTCTGAATAATCTGATTCGGTAGAACCCTGTGAAATAGCTCCTATTTTAGATGCATTATTGGTTATTTGAGTGGGTGTAACATTTAAATAATCATTACCATCCAATTTACTTAATGTATATTCAGTGCTTGCCAGATCAAATTCGGTAGAAAAGCCCTGTACGTAGTAATCTGTTTTACGTGAGCTAGAGACGTAATTCATAAAATTTCCTCCTAAACCTACTAATTGTAAGACTGGATTTGAGACTGGGCGATTAAATGAAATGGTTAGGTCGCCATAATAAATTCTAGCATCCAGTGCCTCCAAGTTATTACCTTTCGTAATCGATGAATTGTCATCTATAATTAAGGCATCGCTACTTGTAAATAATCCTACTGCATAATCGGTCGCTACATCTATTCCATCGATACACGTGCCACAAGCTGTAAACATATTATTGAGTGGATTTCCTACGGAATTTATTACAGCATTTCTGGCACGTGATCCAATCTGAAAATTTTCAGTTAGTGAACCTCCACCAAAGGAAATCCCATAATCGTTTGGCAATCCCTCTAATTGCCTCACAGGCATAGAGGGTCCAAATTGCTGGTTAGATAGGGTGTAGGTTACAGTAATATTAGGCATAGCTGCAGAGGCACCGTTATACAATGTTACTACCTGTGGTGTATAAACGGGTCCGTTCGCAGTAGTGAGGCTACCTGCTTTTTGCTTCAACGGAGTTTGGGCATAAGTTGATGCAAAAAAAAGAATCATTAACGCAAACAATATTACTGCTTGTGTGTTTAACAAATGGTGTTTCGACTTAAGTATGTAGTTGAAATGTTTCATTTTTAAATATTTAAAATTTCAATAAAAATTAGTTTAGGCTAAAAGGGCCTGTCATTTTTGTGATGAAAATTATTCTATTACGACTTTTATAGATTATTAACCTCTAATACTTAGTATCTAGATTTGAAAGAGGAATTTGTAGCATTCCTGTTGTGGCTTTTGATCCTTTTCCTCCGGCTAATATGGGTAATTGATTGTGTAGTAATTCTCTATATCGTTTTAATGGATTGGATTGACCCTAGTCATCATCCATTACTCTTTTCACAATAGAGAGGTGTGAATAAATTAAGTGATTGGATTATTATAAAGCATCACTAGTCCTTATTTGGTGTACATTTATACGATTAAAATGATGATAAGATCAAACTTTAATAGGTTTCTGAACGATACGTTAACTTTCAATAGGCTGATCTTACCTCATGCCCAAACATTCAGAAAATACTTGCTTTATAATAGAAAAAATTAGAGAGAGTATGAATGTCGCAGCTTCCTAGTCTTCGCAATATATTACAAGTCAGATCTTGTTTGTGCTAAAGTACTTTTCAAATCTACAACGTTATTAATATTAAGCTTTTGGTAGACCTTTGCCTTTACGGTACTCACCGTGGAAGGACTTAATCCTAGTTTTTTTGCAATTCCGGAGGTTCCCATTCCCTTTGCAAATAAACTAGCAATTTCTTTTTGTCTTTGTGATAGGGTAAACTGCCGAAATGAGCGTTGAGAAGGTTTACTACCGACTAGTATCTCTTCAAGAATCATTGTTAAATCCTTAGCATCCAAGTATAATTTACCATCCATAACCGTTTTCAAGCACTGACTTAAAGAATCTAAATCACTCAATTTCGATAGAAACCCATGGGCACCAGAACGAAAAAATTTGACCCCTTCACCGGCTTTTGTCTCTAAGTCATATACAATAAACCTACTGTCACAGAATACCCTTTTCAATCTTTGCAGAATTTGTATTCCTGGTAGCTCCGGATCGGCACCTATAAAAATCAAATTTGGAGTGGGGAGATTGATTCGTGAACTTATTTCATTCACTGAATTAAAATCATGTAATTGGAAATTCTTTAAACTTTGATTGAGAAGATATCGAATTCCAAATCTTGGGATTGGTCTATGATCGATAATAAAAATGTTTAGCATAGTGTACTAGTTTTGGGATGAAAATTTTACCACAGCATTGTAATATTTCCCTGTTTAGTAATTCTTTAATAGTGTGGCATTTAGACAGTACAAATTTTAGAAAAGACATGGTCTACTAAAATACTTTTCTAGCAGTATTTTGAATATATTTCTACCTTTCTAGAGGTAGTTACAGTTGCTTATTCTGGTATTTAGTTTAATTTCCTGCAAAACCTTTTAATATTGTCCTTCCGAATGAATACTATAATAGCCACTCATCAAGTGAAAACAGCCTTTAAAAACTGGACCGCATTAGTACTGGACGACCACAGAATGTTTGCTTCTATATTCGCAATGATTCTAGAAAGAACCGGGTTGTTTTTATCTGTAAGATATTATGATAAGGAACAAGAACTAAGAGATTTTATTCAGGAGAATTCCATAAGCAAGGTGGTACTCTTTCTGGATTATTTTATACCAGATACCAACACCTTATTTCTAATGTCCGACCTGCGCAGATTCTGCCCTAAGATTCGCATCGTCATCGTAAGCAGCTTTACAAACGCATCCTTGATTCAAAAAATCAAACTAAACCAGGTAGAAGGAATTATCAGTAAAACGGATGGAATGGAACATATTTTTCCATGTTTGAAAGCATTTGCTGACAACCAAATATACCTTTCTCCTAGGATACAGGAAATGCTCCATGAACAAACTTCAGGAAAACAGCACTTGGACTTTACAGCGAGGGAGTTAGAAATACTGAGCCTATTCGCTAAAAGCCAGAACGTTGAACAAATTGCAAGGCTACTTCATATCAGCAAAAACACCGTCCTTACCCACCGTAGAAATCTGCTTTCGAAATCCGAATTTCACTCCATGACTGAATTGATCGCCTATACCCTGCGTACCGGTTTGATATCTAATGATTAAAGTAAAAAATCGAATATCCTACATTACGGCATACTTACCTCATAGAATCCGTTGTGGCGTGCTGCAACGGAATATTAATAACAATTGAAACACCCTTTTGGTTAGGCGAAAAAATATGAAAGGTTCCTTTTAATTTTTGAGTCCTTTCTCTGATAGATTTAAGACCGAATGTTTTAAAGCCTTCATCAAGCGCTAATTTCTTATCCACAAATCCTTTGCCGTTGTCCGTAACCTCAAGTATAAGATTCCCATTGTCTAGATATAGCAGAATTTCTACTTCCGATGCCGAGGAGTGTTTGATTATATTGGTGATGGATTCTTTTAGAATTAATAAGATAGCCGTCTTCACTTCGGTTAGAAGCTGCGTGTTTTCAATGACTGCATTCAAATGCACTTTCATTTGCGCTGCAACTGTTAAAAGATTAACCTGCTCCTCTAACTTATTAATAAACTGCTTGTTGCCGCTACTTAAAAATAGTTGATGGGATTTGGCCCGTACGCTTTCATAACTAGCTTCCATCATGTCCGAAATACTTCTTAAATCTCTGCTTGTTTTCTTTTCATCGGTCAATTGATCGGCTAACATTCTTAAATAAATTACGCATGAAGCGATGGAGGCAGCAATATCATCGTGCAAATTCTGAGCCAATCTTTTCCTTTCATTTTCCTCTGCTTCTTCTATCAGAACAATTTGACCCTGAGTAAGCTCATCTAACTGGCTGATCAGCCTTTGAGCGTTTAGCCGACTCGCTCTATATCGGAACATGATCGCCACTAAGGCGCATATAATGATAAGAATTAAAAACCCAGCCACAATTAGGTTTTGCCTATGGCTTGCCTCCAGAAGCAGTATTTGTTTCTCTTTTTGCTTTACTTTATAAAATTGTTCCATTTCAAGTGCCTTGCCTCTTAAGTCCAATAGCGCTTTTTTCTTAACATAGGCAAGTAAATGTTCGTGATACGCCATGGCTTTGCGAAGATCTCCCTGCTGCTTCTCAAACTTATATAGCTCTTCCAATACCTCTACCCTCACCGGGTCTGACAGCTTAGAAAAGTCTAGCGTTTTCAGTAAAGATCTTCCAGCTTGCGTATCGCCCATTTTTAAAAGACTCAGCGCCTTATAAGCCACACCATCAGCGGCAGACCCCAGCCTAAACAGATCGGGGTATATTTGAAAAGCAGAATCAATATGACTGATGGCTTTATAAAAGTTTTTTTGGTTGTATTCAATCCCTGCCAGAACCACATGTGACTCCGCTTCAACGGCCCCATTAAACTGCCTATCTGCTAATTTTATTAAATGATACATGCGGTACACACTGTCGGCCCATTGCTTTTGACCCGTTTTTCTATATTTTGATAAAAAGGCTAATTGTTTGCATAATTGAAGATAAACACGCTGCCCTACAACCCAACTGTTAGTCTCTGGCATATCTTTAATAGCTAAAAATGCACTGTCATAATGAGCTAAGGCCTGATCGGACAAGTCTAACACCCCAACAATGTATGCCATAGAGCTATAAGATATTGAAATACTTGTCAGTAAATTCCTCTCTCGGGATATTTCCATGGATTTGACAATTGAGTAGTAGGCATCAATTTGCCGGTCAAGTTCGACTAGAAAATGTGTTTTATACAAGTAGATATTAGGTAGATAATATTTTGAGGTAATGACGTTGGTAGGAAATTCCTTGATAAACAAATCACAATATTTTATACCAATAATATAATGATTCTTTAATATATTTAACGAATTATGGTCAACTTTGCTCCTGTTCCTTTTATAATACATGGAATAGTATAAATAATTGCAAACGGCATGCAGGAATTCATACAGCTCTTTCTCATTTTCTATTTCATGATATTTCCCAGCAAAGTTGTAGCATAGCTTATCCGTTTCGGCATACATCGCTGGAGACCAATCAGAATATTTAAAAGCATTGATTAGAATTTTGTCGACTTCCATAAAGCTCAATTGGTCTTTATCCACTGGCTTTAGGCTATCTGGCAAATTCTTAAATAAGCTATCGCTTATTTGGGCATATCCTGGAGCACCGAACAAAACAAAAATCAGCAGTATATAGAGGTAATGGGGGTAGCTTTTCATTGAAAATAGTTAACCTTAGCAGGGGTTATCAACCCTAATTTTTTGGAAACTCACGTAATATATCGCCAATCACACGGGTATAGCAGTGGATCTGACCACGATAAAGGTACTCAAGCATCAGGCTGAACAATTGTTAATAGGTCTACTTGGCCATAGTCAGCATTCCTGATGGCAAATGTCGACGGAATTTGTTTTAACGGCTCCCATCTGAAGAAATTTATCTATTAACCTCAAAGGCCATAATGAATTTAAAGCTTGTTTAGATAAACTTTTACTGAACCAGTATTTTCTCCCAGTTGTCTGTTTCCGCAAACTCCTTAACGACTCTATTTCGGTCTATTAATAAGCGAGTCATGTAGCTGAGCAAGAATAGCTTGTCAGCTAACCTACCCAAGATTCCGAGAGGAGCTTCATAATAAAAATAATCGATCATTAAGGTCCCTCCATTCAAGTCCGTAAAATGATGCTCGTGTCTGAAACATTTAAAAGCTCCCTTGACCATTTCATCAACAAATACATTTGGTCGTTCAAATTCCGTAATTTTTGAAGTCAGCAGTTGATATACACCAAAGTGTTTTGCTCTCCAAGTAACCGATTCACCCATTCCAATTAACCCGCTAGTTTTACCAGCAATTGCCGTTTCGTGGGTATGTTTAGTAGAAATTTTATGTAAGTCAATGCTCCTAGATAAGTCGAATACAATGTCCTTACTGGCTTTGATTTCCGTACGCAATTCGATTCTTGGCATATAGAGATTTAGAGTATGTAAGTGACCATTTTAGAATATGACATCCTGCAGGATTACGATTGGACCAAATTCCGATGGGCTTTTTATAATTCAGTCGATAAGTCCTTGAATATTTTTTCTTGAGTTCAAGCTTCTATACTTCAGTATCATAATCTTTAGAAAACCACATCCAAAACTTATCCTATTTCAATTACTTATAAAATAGAGAATACCCCATTGAAATAATTATGATTAAAAATAGAATAATCACTATTTTCTTTAGGTCATGTCAAATATTTTACAATACAACCAATTACGGCATACGTTGTTTCGAATTCGTATTAGTTTATTGATATCCCTACAATGATATCGAAATTTTTATGAAAATCAAGTGGACTCTGGGTTGTTTTGTTACCGATAATCCAAACAACAGTTTAGATCTCGATCCCTTTAAGGTACGGCATGCACCTGTATGATTTACGCTAAAGATGTCAGGAAATAAATGACTTTAAGGAGCCATGCTGCTACGCCTGGTCATAGTCTTTTCATGAATTCCATGTGCCCTTAGTTTGACATGAGCTTTCTGTTCATCCCATTAGCCCCTGCGATCGTCAAGGAATCTGAAGACCCTAATAAATCCGTTCCATTTCACTATCTGATAAAGAGTCCATTGAATCCAGACCAGAGTATCAAAACAATTCCAAAAAGACATAAAAAAAACCCGCTCCAAAAAATTGAAGCGGGTTTCTGCAGAGAGAGAGGGATTCGAACCCCCGGACCTGTTACAGTCAACGGTTTTCAAGACCGTCGCAATCGACCACTCTGCCATCTCTCTTTAAGTCGAACCGTCAAGCTTTTTGCTTAACGTGGGGCAAAGGTAGATATTTTCTTTTTAATTGCAATAGTTTTACAGAAATTTTATTTCAATATCGTTACTCTTATTCTAAAAGCTTAATTTTGCGGCAAGATACGGGCGTCATACAAAATCACGCCTTAGAAACATTCCCAGTTAAACCATCAAAATAGTGTCAAATACCGAAATACAGGATGGCAACGCCCTCCCTACCGTCGAAACGGCCCGCAAATTAGGCGTTCTTCCCGAAGAATTTGATAAAATTAAGGACATCCTTGGCCGCACTCCGAACTTCACTGAGCTCAGTATCTTCTCGGTAATGTGGTCGGAACACTGTTCTTACAAGAATTCTATCGTTTGGCTCAAAACCTTACCCAAGGAAAGCGACCGTATGCTAGCCAAAGCGGGTGAGGAAAACGCCGGATTGGTAGACATCGGTGATGGACTGGCCTGCAGCTTTAAAATAGAATCGCATAACCACCCTTCGGCATTGGAGCCTTACCAAGGAGCGGCTACGGGAGTAGGCGGCATCAACCGCGATATTTTCACGATGGGTGCACGTCCTATCGCTCAGCTTAACTCCCTACGTTTTGGCAACCCTGAGCTGGCCAAAACAAAATGGCTGGTAAAAGGTGTCGTAAAAGGAATCGGCGACTATGGTAACGCCTTCGGGATCCCTACGGTGGGTGGCGAGCTATTCTTCGACGAATCTTATAATACCAACCCCCTTGTCAATGCATTTTCGGCTGGTATTGTAGAAATAGGCAAAGTAGCCAAAGCCACCTCTTATGGAGTAGGAAACCCCGTTTATATCGTAGGATCTGCTACGGGGAAAGATGGTATTCACGGTGCCACCTTCGCTTCAGAAGATATTACCGACAAATCGAACGAGAAGCTTCCTGCCGTGCAGGTGGGTGACCCTTTTATGGAGAAACTACTCCTAGAAGCTACTTTGGAGATTATCGCTACTGGCGATGTGATCGGTATTCAAGACATGGGTGCGGCAGGAATTATCTGCTCCACTTCCGAAATGAGCGCCAAAGATGGCTTCGGGATGATGATCGACCTCGACAAGGTCCCTACCCGCCAAGCCAATATGCATGGCTGGGAGATCCTTTTGTCGGAGTCGCAAGAACGGATGTTGGTAGTCGTAGAAAAAGGCAAGGAAGAGAATATCCAGGCCATCTTCGATAAATGGGACCTTCACTGTATGCAAATCGGCGAAGTAACCGACAGCAAGCGTCTACATTTTTACCAACATGGTGAACTGATTGCCGACGTGCCCGCACACGACCTGGTACTAGGCGGAGGAGCTCCTCAATACCACCGGGCCTATACCGAGCCAGCTTACTTCGAAGAATTCAAAAAATTCGATACAAATGCAGTAAAAGATGTAGATGCGGCCGAGATCGTTACGGTAGCCGAACACCTGCTTTCGCACCCCAATATCTGTTCACGCCAATGGGTGTCGCAACAATACGACTCTATGGTAGGTACCGCCACACGCACCACTAACGCCCCTTCCGACGCGGCAGTAGTGCGGATTCGCGATGTGAAGCGCCCTAACTACAACAAATCTATCGCCATGACGGTAGACTGTAATAGCCGCTACGTGAATGCCGACCCATTTGTTGGCACTCAAATTGCCGTATCGGAAGCTGCCAGAAACCTGGTATGCTCTGGAGCGGAACCCCTCGCCGTTACCAACAACCTTAATTTCGGAAACCCTTACGTGCCTGAGGTATACTGGCAGTTTGTGGAAGCCGTAAAAGGAATGAGCAAGGCCTGCCTGAAATTCAACACCCCCGTAACAGGTGGTAACGTGAGTTTCTACAACCAAAGCTCCGACGACGGACCAGTATTCCCAACGCCTACCATCGGGATGATAGGACTTATAGAAGATCCAGAGCGCCAAACCACCCTGGCTTTCCAGGAATCGGGCGACTTGATCTATCTAGTAGGGGCTCCCAAAGACGATATCGCTTCTTCCGAATATCTATATAGCTTTAGAGAAGTAAAGAAATCGCCTGCACCTGCCTTCGACTTAGAGGAAGAGCACAGCCTCCAAGAAAGCCTTAAGGCCATTATCAGCAGCAAAATGGCGAGCTCTATTCACGATGTATCCGATGGAGGTTTATTTGTGGCGGTAGCCGAAGCGGCACTCCCCAACAACCTAGGCTTCCAGATCGCCACCGACTCCAACTTCCGCAAGGACGCCTATCTGTTTGGCGAAGCGCAAAGTCGTGCGGTGGTAAGTATCAAGCCTGCCATGCAAGGTGCCTTCCAAAAACTATTGGGCGAAGCGCTCAAGACCCCACATGCCCTAATAGGCCAAGTTACCAACGGGGGCTTCGTAGTAGATGGACAAACCATTATAGCATCTGAAAAGGCACAAGAACTCTATAACGGCTCATTAGGGAAACTATTCTCATAAAAATCCCTTAGAGCATAACAAAAAATGCCCTAGACTTAGTCCTGGGCATTTTTTTGTGCCTTCCATATTCCTACCACCATCCGTTCCACTGGGTCGCCGAGGCCTTCGGCGAAGCCTTCGGCGAGGCGGTATTTTTCACTCGCCCGCAGCCCCACCACCCAGATAATCTCCCCATCCGCATTGACGAGGACCCTCACTTTATCCTTTTCAAAGACATTCATCTTGGAGTCGATCAATAGGTCACTTACCTTTTTGGATCGTCCTTTCATCCCAAAAGGACGGAGGCGGTCGCCTTGAACCCAGCGCCTTAGCTCCAAAGGAAATTTTAGACCTTCGGGATTCAGGAAAACCATGGCCGGGTCGGCCTGAAGATTTATTTCGGAGCTGCGTATACGTTCATCGAGCAGGAGCTGCCCACCCCCTACCCTCAGCTGAGCGGGTAAGTCCCAAATGTATTGAGAACCGATTTCTTCGGGTTCCTTGAGTTGTTTAATGATATATTGGCCTCTGTCGACCAGCAGACAATGGGTATTCGAATAGAACCTTTTGCCCGAATGATGCCTCCCCGCCTCGAGGATAGAAGGAATTTGCCGGTCGTTGAAATCAAAGTCACTAAGCAGAAAGAAAAGCCTATAAGCCACCTCCTGTTCGGACCAAAGGCGCTCGAGGTCTATATACCAGGCGTTGTCCCGAAGGCGTAACACCTCCTGCTTCCATTGGCCCAGAAAATGCGAAAGAAGCCGATCCGCTGCCCTAAACCGTTCTGATGAGCTCCTGAACCCCTCCTCTAATGACGGATTGAGTCCTTTTAAAACAGGGACTACCCGATGACGTATCAGGTTGCGATCGTAGTCCAAAGAAGCATTGGACTGATCCTCCACCCAACTGATGTTTTGAGCTTGGGCATAGTCGAGAATCTGATCTCTAGAGGCAAACAAAAGAGGACGTATCACCCTTTCCGCTTGTACCGGCACGCCTTTTAAACCCGCAATGCCCGTGCCTCGCACCAGATTCAGGAGGCTAGTCTCCAAAGAATCGTTGAGATGATGCGCCGTAGCAATCCAGTGAAATTGTTGGGTTTCCCTTAGGAACTCGAACCACTGGTAGCGTAATTCGCGCGCCGCCATCTGGGTCGACAGTCCATTTTCTTTGGCAAAGGCCTTGGTTTGAAAATGCGTGACTTCACAAGGAAAACCGTAGGCAAGGGCTTTCTCTCGTACGAAGCCCTCGTCGTTAAGTGACGCTTCTCCTCGTAGGCCAAAATTACAATGAGCCACAACAACCGGCAAGCCTGCTCTCGAGAACAGATCGAGCATCACCATGGAATCCACCCCACCACTTACGGCCAATAAAGTAGGGCGTTGGTGGAGCGCTGGATTAAAATGGTTAATAAAAGTTAAAAAAGAATCCAACATACCTCATTCATTCGTATTTGATGTAATTTTGAGCTCAAATTAGACTAGGAACACCCTATCCCATCGCTATGGCTCACCAACCAACAGCCAAAGTTAAGGGAACAGCCCATAAATAAATGCAAAATAATCATATAAAAACTTGCCACATTTTTAAACTTTTGAGCGTCCAGTTAATCAAAGGCTCATGGGTGGCAGCTATTGGCTTGATATGCGTCCTGATGGGGCAAAGGGCTCAGGCCCAAACGAGAGAGGGTGCCGGTACCACCAACACCGACCTGATCGAGATTCTCAAGTCTGACGAGCTGGAGATCATCAACGAAAACGACACCGAAATACGGAAGGTTACCAACGGCACCTTCCGACATAAAGGGGCAGTTATGTTTAGTAACCTAGCAGTTCAGAACAGAACGACTAATGTAATAGAGGCCTTTGGCAATGTAAAGATCGTACAGGGCGACACGATCACCATAACCGGAGACACCCTGTACTACTATGGCAACACGAGACTGGCCATCGTTAGCGGCCGCAAGGTTGTCATGAAAGATCAGAAAAGAACTTTGACTACCAAAAAACTGGAATACGATATGGCAGGAGGAATTGCATATTATAAAGTACCCGGCAAGACGGTCGATGAGGGAGATGTCCTTACCAGTAAGGAAGGCTTCTACAATACACGCAGCAAAGAGTTCACCTACTATAAAAATGTTGTATTAGTCAACCAAAAATATACCCTTACTACGGACACCCTTTTCTACAATTCCATTACCAAATGGAGCGACTTTAGGGGACCTAGTAAGATTGTAAACAAAGATGGCACGGTATTGGCCACCAGAGGTAGGTATAACACGGAATCGAGCCAATCAGAGTTTGTAACCCGAACCACCGTCGACAATGAGACTTACACCCTCACTGCCGATTCTATTGCCGTCGATGGCAAGAGTAATAATGGGGTAGGAAAGGGCAATGTGGTCATTGTGGCCAAAAAAGACAATACCATACTAAACGGAGACGAGGGCTTTTACAACAAAGCTCAGGGCCTTTCCAAAATGTATGGCCATGCATTCATACGCAACGTTATCGCCGACGATACCCTCTATATCCGCGCCGACACCCTGTACTCTTACGAAAATACAGTGGATAGTACCCGCCAATTGATAGGGAATAAAAATGTATTTATATATAAGTCCGACTTCCAGGGACAGTGTGACTCGATCTATTATAATACAGCAGACTCGATCATTAAATTCTACAAGAAACCCATATTATGGAGCAATGCCACCTCTCAGATGGAAGCCGACACCATCACCACATTTTTGGTCAATAACCAGGTACATCGCATGCTCCTGACGGGACATTCTTTTGTGATCACTGAGGATACGCTCGTGAAGCAACACAACCAAGTTAAGGGCCGGACCATTAATGCCTACTTTGCCGAAAAAAATACCTTGAAACAGGTCTTAGTAGACGGAAATGGCGAAAGTGCCTACTATGCAGTAGACGACAAACAGAAGATGATTGGGCTTAACAGGGTAGAATGTGGAAAAATGAACCTACTTTTTGTGGATAATAAAGTACATAAGATATCCTTTATTGGGAAGCCAGATGGCCGACTCATTCCCCCACAAAAAATTATCACTACCGAAAGGCAGTTGGATGGATTTAGTTGGAGAATTACCGAAAGACCTACTAAAGCCAAGACAACCTGGCAAGTAGTGTTACAATAAGTACTGGCACGATTATTTTGTTTGAAAATAAAAACAACCTTTTACACAATAAGTTTTGATTTTACAATAAGTTCTATATATTTTTGTATACATGAGGCCGATTGCGAATTAATTTGCAAAATCGCCTCCCCGGATAAACAGCTACTATGAAAAGAAATATACTATACACTTTAATGTTTATTGCCATCATGGGACCCTTTGCCTTAGCGCAAAGTACCCAGAGTGGCAGTAGGCTTAACATGGGCACCAACAAAAAGGCGGTCATAGAGCGGGTACGTTTCAATAATGGCCCCAAAGCGATGGACTACAAACCCTTATCCCTTCAGAAACCCAAGACTTTAAATAGCTTCTATCGTTCCCTGTTTTTCAGCAGTGACGATTCGGAGCGCGGCGGAGTAATGGTTTCGGAGATTTCGGAAAGCAATGTAGAAAGAAAGAGCGCCCCTATCGAGATGAACACCAATGGTGAAGAGCAACTGTTTTCCAATGAGCTCATCACAGTTTCCAATGTATACCCCAATCCGGCCAGCGAGTACGCAGAGCTCGATTTCACGATCCAACCCAATGTACGCGAGGCTAAGGTTATTTTTTATAGCATATTGGGCTCACAAATGCAGGAATACAATCTTAAAAAATCGGACCGAAAAATCAGGATTAATACGAGAGAAATGCCTACCGGGCTATATTTTTATCAATTATCCCTAGATGGCAAAAAAGTAGCCACAAAAAAAATGCTGGTTAGGCACCAACAATAATCCCCCAACAAACACTTTTTTGAACCCTAAATCGTTAGGGATGAAGTAGCTTTTTTATTACCTTTGCGTTTATATGCGAAAAAATGTCTTGGCAAGTATCAGCTTGCTTCTATTGTCCGTTTTTATTTTTAGTTCCTGCGGTAAGTTCTCTAAACTCCAAAAGACAGGCACAGACCAGCAAAAATATGATGCTGCCATGACCTATTATAAAAAAGGGGACTTCTATAAAGCGGGAATTTTATTTGAGGAATTAATTCCCATCCTAAAGGGTAGTACGGAGTCGGAACTGTCACAGTTTTATTATGCCTATACGCAGTATCAGCAAGGCCTGTATAATACCAGTCAATTTTTATTTAAGAAATTCTACGACACTTACGCAAGGAGTGATTTTGCCCAGGAAGCTTATTACATGCATGCCTACTCTTTGTATAAAGACTCAGCACCCTTCAATCTGGACCAGACGAGTACTTTTACGGCAATCTCGGCTCTTCAAGACTTTATTAACACCTATCCCGACAGTCCTTTCCGCGAAGAATGTACGCGATTTATATTGGAGCTAAGGGATAAGCTAGAGCTAAAAGCCTATGAGAAGGCGAAGTTGTATCACAAAATCAGTGATTTTAATATGTCCTCGCTGAAGTCGGCGGTTATATCCATAGAGAATTTTAAGAAAGACTTCCCCGACTCCCCATACAATGAAGAACTAGCCTTTTTGAAGGTAGATGCGCAATATGGCCTCGCCTCCAACAGTCTTAATTACACATTGGAGCAGCTTTTAACCCAAAAAGAAAGATACCAGGACGTCATCAAGTTCTACCAACAAATGATAGACAAATATCCGGAAGGTAAATATGGCAAGGATGCTGAGAAAATGTATGCGAGCAGCCAGACGGAGTTGGCCAATATTATTAAGATAGAAGAGAAGAACAGGAAACTGAAGGAAGACAAGGTGGACCCTGGCAAGAAGCCTACCAAACTTACGGCACCTACCACTGCCAAGAGCGATACCCAATAGGATCCTGATAAGATCCCCAATTTTTACTAAAGCAATAATTAACACAAGCATAGATACCAGATATGGCAACGAATCCATCCATTATTACCCGCGATACAGACAAGATTGCTGATGTTACGGGAAATTTATACGAATCCGTTTCGGTTATCTCTAAGAGAGCCCGTCAGATTTCGAGTAAAATGAAGGAAGAGCTCAATAACAAATTGGCAGAATTTGCTTCCGGTGTCGACAATTTGGAAGAGGTTTTTGAAAACCGCGAGCAAATTGAAATTTCGAAATTCTATGAGCGTATGCCTAAAGCGGGCAGCATCTCTATAGACGAATTTATGGAGGGTAAGACTTACCATGCTTACCGAGAGAATACAGAAGAATAGTCCATTTTAATGGAGCTGGCCAGTCGTGATACCCCTTATGGATCTAACACGACTGGCTTTTTTCATTTAGCTCCTATGGCACTTCGTCAATACCCATCACCATAAAGCCTTTAGTACGTGTCCTTATTCGAACCACAGCCTACGGCAACGCCTTCGGCAACGCCTTTGGCAGGAAAAAAAATAGTGTTAGGGGTGACCGGTAGTATAGCCGCTTACAAATCAGCCCTTCTGATTCGACTACTCGTCAAGGAAGGAGCCGAAGTACAGGTTATCATGACGGAATCCGCTCAGGAATTCATCACCCCCCTCACCCTATCCACACTCTCCAAAAAGCCTGTATTTACGAAGTTCACGGAAGGCCCCCTCGGGGAGTGGACCAACCATGTGGAGCTGGGCCTATGGGCCGACCTCATGCTGGTGGCCCCAGCAACGGCCAAAACCTTAGCTGGCTTTGCCAATGGCTATTGTAATGATCTGCTGACGGCGACTTATTTGTCGGCGCGATGCCCGGTATTTGTGGCACCAGCCATGGATCTGGACATGTTTGCTCACCCTTCCACCCAGCACAACTTGCAGAAACTCGCTTCTTACGGCAACCGAATCATCGAACCTGAGGAAGGGGAATTGGCCAGTGGATTGGTAGGCTCAGGACGCCTGGCCGAGCCCGAAACCATCGTTGCAATTCTAAAGAAACATTTCAGCTTTAACCCAGTAGCCTTTCAAAAACGAGTGCTCATTACGGCCGGCCCCACCGTGGAAGCCATAGACCCGGTACGGTTTATCAGTAACCGGTCGACGGGCAAGATGGGCTATGCCATAGCGGAGGCATTTGCAGCGGCTGGCGCTGCGGTAACGGTGGTAAGTGGCCCCGTATCTATCGAGCTCCAGGACAGTACTATTCGGGTGCTACCCGTCGAGTCGGCACAGCAGATGTATGAGACGATAGAAGGACATTTTGCCCAGCATGACCTGATTATTTTTGCGGCCGCGGTAGCCGATTATACGCCCAAAACAGTGGCCGAACAGAAGATCAAAAAGAAAACCAAAGACATGCAGATCGATTTGGTTAAAACAGTAGACATAGCGGCTGCCATGGGGCAAAAAAAGCAGCCACATCAACTCACCATAGGCTTCGCCTTGGAGACAGAAAATGAACTCGACAATGCCCTTCGAAAACTCGAAAGTAAAGCTTTTGATTATATTGTACTGAATTCATTAAACGACCCAGGAGCAGGCTTTACGCACGATACGAACAAAATTACCGTTATTGATAAAAACAAAACCATATCGCGTTTCGATTTGAAGTCGAAAACTGAGGTTGCAGGAGATATTTTGAACCTGGTATTAAGTAAGTGGACAGAGCTATGAAAAGACTATTATTCCTTTTTTGCTGCCTTATCGTACGGCCCATGGCCTATTCGCAGGCCCTGCAGTTTACAGTAAGTGTGAATTATGATCAGTTGATCTCCCAGCAGAACACCGATCCACAGAGCATGTCCCAGCTACAAACTTATATCAGCGATTTTCTGAATACTTATAAGTTTTCAGAGGACAATTTCACAAAGGATGAAAGGATTAAGTGCAAGCTTAATATCAATTTAACGAAGTCCATTGCTCAAGGGAATTATGAGGCCAATGCGCAGCTGGTCGTAACCAGGCCAGTATATAATTCGAATTACGAAACGGTACTACTCACCTTTATCGACAAAAACGTATCCTTTACCTATTTGCCAAGTACACAGTTGTACTTTAACGAAAATAGCTACACCGAAGAGTTACCCTATTTATTGGCCTTTTATGCCTACACGGCGCTGATCTACGATTACGATTCTTTTAGTAAACTGGGCGGCAACCCCTATCTACAGAAAGCCTTCAATATCGTAAATCAAGCACGGAATTCCTCGAGCAACAAAAAGGGCTGGGAAAATGTGGACTCCAAAAACCGGTATGCCCTGATCAGCAGTCTCATGAGTCAACAGTTCATTCCGTTTCGCGAGAGCATGTACGAATACTACCGCTTAGGCCTGGACGTAGCCAGCCAGAAGCCCACCGAAACGAGGGCTACGGTACTAAAAACATTGAATACGATCGATGCGATTGCCCGCCAAAACCAAGCCAATGTGGTGATCAATTCATTTTTCGATGCCAAATCCGACGAACTCTACCGCATTATGCTAGAGGCTACTCCAACAGAAAAAAAGGAGGCCTATAACCTGCTTTCTAGCCTCGATCCTGCCAAAACCCAAGTATATCAAAAGCTCAATAATTAAGTCTGAGGAGGGCCCCACCTATCATGAGTAAGAGAATCATAAGAATTGCTGGCAACCGGCTTCGCCCCCAACTACTACAGCTAACGGGCCAGATGCTCAACGTAGTACAGCAAGATGGCTTAACCTACTATGGGCAACTCGTTCAGATAGAAAAAGACGGCTTTACCATCTCCGACCAGCGCAATCATCTGCATCACTTCGTCGATGCCGAGCTATATGAAATTGTCCTAGATCAGAAAGCGGCATTTTAGCTACGGGAAACCACTGGCACGAGGTAAAGTACCAGTGCGTTTATTTCTAAATTGACTATATACTGACTATATTCGTGCAAGTAAAACGGCCCTGCTCGGCTGCTAGCCAAGGAATATTGCTAAATCGTCTATTGATATAGAAATGCTTTCAAACCTGCTCATTAAAAACTATGCCTTGATCAAGCACCTGGAAATGAGTCCAGATGCCGGCCTAAATATTATTACAGGAGAAACAGGGGCGGGAAAATCGATTATGCTAGGAGCTATAGGACTGCTTCTGGGCAACCGAGCCGATGTCAAATCTCTTTACGACCCCAAGACCAAATGCGTAATTGAAGGGACTTTCAACTTGTCGGGTTACGACATGACCGACTATTTTGACGAGGAAAATCTTGACTTCTCTAACGAGTGCCTGGTAAGAAGGGAAATATCGGTATCGGGCAAGTCCCGGGCCTTTATCAACGATACCCCGGTAAACCTGGAGACCCTCCGTAAAATCAGCAACCAGCTTTTAGATATACACTCTCAACACGACTCGATTCAGCTGGGTAGCAACGAGTTTCAACTGAAGGCCTTGGACGCTTATGCCAATAATGACAGCCTGTTAAAGCAGTACCGTACGGCCTATTTTAGCTATAAAGAAAAAGAGAAATATTATAAGGAACTCTTAATTCGTTCGGCTCAACTTCGTAAAGAATTTGATTACGACCAGTTTTTATTTCAAGAATTAGAATCGGTCAAAATACAATCCGATGAATTGGAGAAACTCGAACAAGAGTTGCTGGTGCTTGAGAACGCCGTAGACATTAAGGAGAAGCTTCAGTTGGCCCATACCTTTCTCGACAACCCGGAGAGCTCAGCCCTGGAATCGTTAAAGTCGACAGTATTGGCGCTCACCCAGGCGGGAAGGCTGGTATCGGACTACGACTTCCTTAAGGAGAGGGCTCAAAGCTGCCTCATAGAACTCCGAGACATTGCCGACGAAATCAATCAGTTTCAACAGAATATCGATTTTGACCAATCTCGAACCGACCTGGTACAAGAACGATTGAACACCCTGTACACGTTATTAAAGAAACACCAGGTCAATAGTCTCGCCGAGCTGTTGGCTATTCAGAGCCAATTGGACGATAAACTGAATACGGTAATAAATATGGATGAATCCATAGACCGCGCGGATAAAGAGCTCCAAAAAACCAAGTCCGAAATGCTTCGGCTCGCAGAGGAATTGTCTGAACAGCGAAAAAAAGTGGCGCAGCCCATAGAAACGATTATTTTGGATCGCCTCAGAGATCTGGGAATACCCAATGCATCGTTCTCTATTAAGACGAATAAAACCGATCCTAGCCCTACCGGCATGGACGCCGTATCGTTTTTGTTTAGCGGTAACAAAGGTATTCAGCCACAAGAGCTCAAACAGGTAGCTTCCGGTGGCGAATTCTCACGATTGATGATGGTCATCAAGTACATTCTAGCCGACAAGCGTCGGTTGCCTACCATCATTTTCGATGAAATCGATACGGGTGTATCTGGCGAAATCGCCATCAAAATGGGCAAGATGATGTTGAATATGGCGGTCAACCACCAAATTATTGCCATCACCCATTTACATCAAATCGCCTCTAGTGGACATGCTCATTACTTCGTGTACAAGGACCATAGCTCGGCCAAAACGGAAAGCAATATCCGGAAATTATCGAAGGAAGAAAGAATCCAAGAGATTGCACAGATGATAGGCGGCCACAACCCTTCGGAAGCCATCGTCAATAACGCCCGCGACATGATCACCCAAACTGACTGAAACCAACCCACTCCATCCTATATGAAACAATATTTAGCCATCATATTCCTATTTTGCTTGCTAGGATCTTGTTCTGACAACAAGGAACAAGTCAATGAGCTCGAGAAAGAAGTCCTCGACACCCACGACGACGTCATGGCCTATATGGACGACATCATGACGCTTAGGAACCGGATCAAAAAAGAGCTCGCCTCGATAGACAGCCTGGAAAACGAAGGAATAGCCGATAACAACGGTGCGCAACAAAGGCTTACCCTCCAGCAGCTAGACGACCAACTGGACCAGTCGGATGCTCAAATGATGCAGTGGATGAGAGCCTATAACGGGGATTCAGCCAAGAACCTGAATACCCAAGAAGCCATGCGTTACTTTGAAGTCGAAAAGGAAAAAATAGATCAACTAAAATCGAACACAGAGAAAAGTGTACAAGAAGTAAAAACTTATTTTGAAAAACAGAATGAACATTAACAACCGCTTGAAAAGACATGGGGTATTAGACCTCGGAATCATCCTATTAATAGCAGTATTTATAACGAGCTGCTCTAAAACAGAAAAAAAACTACCGATATTTGGAGAAAGAGATTGGGTAACCAAAACAGTGGACGGCAAAGAGGTGGTGGACACCATCTACCACCAGATACCGGCTTTTAAGTTTGTCAACCAAAATTCCGATACGATTACGGAGGCTTCGGTGGCCGACAAAATTTATGTCGCAGACTTTTTCTTCACCTCATGCCCCACCATTTGTCCGGTCATGAAGCGCCAAATGCTCAAGGTGCACGAGGCCTTTAAGGACAACGACCAGCTCAAGATCCTATCCCATACCATAGATCCCGACCACGACACCCCCGAAGTGTTGAACACCTTTGCCAAAGACCTGGGCGTAACAGGCGACCAGTGGTGGTTTCTAACGGGCCCTAAGGAGCAGATCTATGAGATAGGCCAGAAGTTCTATATGACGCCAGCTCAGGCCGACAGCACGGCTCAAGGAGGCTACATTCATGGAGGTTATTTTATTCTCTGCGATAAGGACAGGCATGTTCGCGGTATGTACGACGGTACTACCGAAGAAGGCACTCAAAAGTTGATTACAGACATTAATATATTACTGAAAGAATATGAATAAGCTAACGACTGGGCGAATTTCTGTGGCCCTTCTTAGCCTATTGGTAGCATGGGGCGGGGTCGCATGTCAATCGAAAGAGGAGTTAAAAAAGGAGCAATATTATGTAGAGGGTTATCGGCTCTACCAGCTGCACTGCAGCAATTGTCATCAAGAAGACGGCGCCGGAATGGCCAACTTATATCCGAGTGTAGCTACCTCCAAAATGCTACTGTCCGATGCACAGCTGGCCTGCCTGATCCGCTATGGTACCAACGGCAGTGGGGAGTTGCAACGCCCTATGCCTCCCAACCCACAACTGACGGAGCTAGAAATAGCCGAGGTGATTACTTACCTGAACGTAAATTGGGCACAGGATACGGTGTATACCCAAACTGAATTGATAGGAACGGCCCTAAAGGCATGTCAACCCTAAGGAATATCGACCCGGTATTTACCGGTTCCTTTCCGAAACTTAATACGTGAAAAGTCCTGCTCGGCGTCCATGCCGACCCCATGGGTGATCTCACCCGTCGATCGATTGCGAACCGTCAGGTGCTTTTCCGTAAATACCTTCTTCGTGCGAGGGCTCCACTTGAGCTCGGTGGTCGTGAGCAATTGGTTGGTCAAGGACATGTTAACCCGCACATTGCCCTTCACCACATAGATATCTTCATTTTTCTGGTAATTCCCCGAATCGGCCCGTAAGTGGGTAGTGACGGACCCATTGGGGTCATAAAAATCGATATTGACCGTATCGGGAAATACCTTATTATCATTCAGAAACCGGAGCTGTTTCGGAGTACGCATCAAAACCTTCAGATCCCCCTGTTCGCTGTAGAGCACCTTAACGTTTTGAACCTCCTCTACTGGTCCTTCATACCGAACATTGGCGACCTCTTTTTTATCTTCACAGGATAAAAAGAGCGAGGCGCCAAGCCAAACTAAAAAGAAAGAATTGATTTTAATAGCTTTCATTCGGTCAAAATACCTTATTCAATGCGCTGTTTTACGAACCACCGATCCATTAGCGTAATCCCGAATACCATTTTGGCATACCTTTCTCGAATCAGGCCAGCTCCCGTACTACCCCGTTGCCCTCCTACAAAAGCCACAGAGATATAGTTGGAATACCGCCCTCCCATTGGGAAGGTCAGCCCCAAACTTACATTGGTATCGTTGAGGGTAGTACCGTTGATGCTATAAGGGAGTTTACCATGGCTAAAGCCTAACCGATAACGCACCACATCGAAGTATTTAAGTGAGGTGAAATTGGGAAGATATTCGGCTCCCAAATGAAAACGCCCTACACTCTTCAGTCCATCATTGCTGCTTGTAAAACCTCGGTAGTTCGACCAATCCTGATAGCTATAATCCGCCGAAACGGTTAGTTTAAAGGGCCATTCGAAGCTAGTACCCACCTGATAAAGGGCAGGCAAGGTGAGGGTGCCGCCGAGTTGATTCGACAGGGTATCGGGGGCTATAATGTTGGTACCACTTTGGGTAAGGTCGAAGGTGGTAGTCTCCGTAGCGTTTAGCTTGGAACCTAGGCTATAGGTCCCTCCTAAATTCCAATAAAGTTTGTTTTCCTTTTTGATAGGAACCCGTAATACGGCCCCTCCTTTAAAAGAGAAATCCGAAACGGAATTTCGTTCAGTTAACGAGGCATTATAGTCGCTGATAGCCAAACTTACTGAGGAGGTTCGAGAAATATTCCCAAAAAAGTAAGAGGCCTCCAGACCTAGACTTAAATATTTGCCGATTTGAAAAGCATTGGTAAACGATACCTTATTGATGCCACCACTGCCAGTAGTCGTATAATAGGCCTCCGTAGCCGTACCCGGCACGGTCCTTGTAAAGACGTTGCTATAATCTACAAAACTATAAGGCTTCAGGCTTACACCAAGATTCCAATTGGTCTTTACCGGGAACGACAGGGCTACATACCCCAGGTTCCCCCCTGCATTCTGCTGAGACTTGGTGCCCGAATCAACTTGTTTGTATTGTCCAATTACGCCAAAATCGAGGGTAGTAAACTTATTACGCACCCAGAGTGCGGGGTTAATATTATTAATTTGGAAGCCATTTCCTGAACTTACACCGGCCTGCCCCATTCCTGTATTCTCAGAAAAGGAATCTCCGTACAGTTCGCCAATACCTAAAGAGGTGTAAGGAGAGTTACCCAAGCCTTGTGCATGGGCGTTACGAATCGTGCCAGATCCAACAGATAGTACTAAGACCAGGGCAAGTAAATTAATTCTTTTTTTAATCGACATTATATGTTAAAATTCTGTTCAAACCGAATAAGACGAGCTGCGGGACTGCAAAGATGGTGTCTTTCAAGCTACTTTCAAAGTATGGAGCATCTCCGCCACATAATACTACGCACATTGATGCTGAAATGTTTCGGTACCGACCAATTATTCCTTCCATTTCTGCTAAAATACCATTCATAACCCCACTCTGCATAGAGGCAGCAGTAGACTTGCCCACCACGGGAGGATCCGACAGAGGCGACAATAAAGGCAAGCGTTTAGTAAATTGGTGCATGGCCTTAAAGCGCATCTGAACTCCGGGTGCAATGATACCCCCTTGATAAACTCCATCCCTACTGACCCAATCGTAGGTAATACAAGTTCCCATGTCGATCACCAACAGATCCATACCAGGATACAAATCGTAAGCCCCTACCGCCGCCGCCACACGGTCCATGCCTAAGGTATGGGGCGTATCGTAGTCCATTCCTATGGGTAAGGGCAAGGAGGAGCTCAGGTTCATCAGTTCAAACTCCCCGGTGATAGACGTTTTAAAATCCTCGAAACTTATATTTACCGAAGAAAAAAGGACGTGATGGGGCTGAAACTGATCGATATAGCCCTGAAGACCGCTAATACTCAATCCAATTTCATGGCGTATTAATCGATTATTATCAAAAAAACCCATCTTATATTGGGTATTACCCGCATCGATAACCAAATTTCTCAAAGCAAAATTATTTTATTAACAAAAAAATCATCTCAATATGCTCCACGATTGGCCAACTCCCTCAGCTGCAATGATACCATAAGAAGATGATTTAAAAATAAATAATTGAAAATTTCTTGTTTTGTTAATCACAAATATTTAATTTCGTGGAGATAAAACTTACCAAAGTAATTCCTTCGAATATTTTTCAAATTTTATTTTTCTCATCGTAGCGGGTGAATCCATGGAAGGATAAAATCGTGTGTCCGTTCCTTTTGCTAGATCTGTCAAATATTCTTAAAAAAAAGCCTCTTTTGAACATTCCAGCTTCTTGAAACCCGTTTTGATGTAATCAATATCTATACCTATATCAATGACCGCCACTTGAATTCGAGGCCTCAGCCCTCGACATTTTATATTAACATTCACATTCTTTAATAATCAAGGGGTAAGTACAATAACTTACTGAACAATATTTGTATGCTTACAATCGATGAATTGAACATTAAGCTTGTATCCGAGCTAAAAGAGATAGCAACGACTTTAGGAATCTCTGACCAACCCAAAACTACCAAAAAGGAGCTGATAAATAGGATAATCACCCACCAACAAGGGACCTCTGCCGCTCCAACCGAGACCGCTCCTAAGGAAGTTGCACCCAAGAATGACCAACCAGCATCGATCGAGGAAGAACCCAAAAAGAAAAGAACCCGACGCCCTACCGACGACGCTATTTCGCCAAAGGGAGCTACCAAAGGGAACCGTGGTAAAAAAGCAGCTAGTACTAAGCCCCCTTTATTCGACAAAAGTAATCGGAACTTAGAGCTCTTCTCCGACTCAGATGCCGAAGAAGATACGAGCGATGACCTGGGTAAGGAAGAAAAAGTGGAAGCGGTAATAGAAACCGAAAAGCAACAAGACCAGGTTTCAGAAAAACAAGAGCAAAACCCTCCTTCTGAACAAAAATCCACCTCAGAAAGACCATCCAGAGAGACTAGAGAGCCCTCTGAGCGGCCCACCCCCAATCCATCCAGAGAAGATACTTCAGCTAAGATCAAGCGCAACTATAACAATTATGTTAGGGAGTTTGACGGCCTTATATTGAATGAAGGCGTTCTGGAGATTATGCAAGATGGCGGATACGGATTTTTGCGTTCTGCTGACTACAATTATTTAGCATCTCCCGACGATATATATGTTTCTCCTTCTCAAATAAAGCTTTTTGGACTTAAGACCGGTGATACCGTAAAAGGTCAGATTCGTCCTCCTAAAGAGGGAGAAAAGTATTTCGCTTTATTACGTGTAGAGACCGTCAATGGTAAAACCACAGAAGAAATTCGGGATCGTATTCCTTTCGAATATTTAACCCCCTTATTTCCAAATGAATGTTTGAAGCTCAGCTCACGCCCCGATCAATACTCCACACGTATACTAGATCTTTTTGCCCCCATCGGAAAAGGTCAAAGAGGGATGATAGTCGCTCAGCCCAAAACAGGTAAGACCGTCCTGCTTAAAGAGGTAGCCAATGCCATTACTCGGAATCACCCTGAGGTATTTTTGTTAATCCTTCTGATTGACGAACGCCCAGAAGAGGTAACAGACATGCAAAGGAGTGTAAGAGCAGAAGTAATAGCCTCTACCTTCGACGAACAAGCTGACCGACATGTTAAAGTGGCTAGTATTGTTCTGGAAAAAGCCAAAAGAATGGTTGAATGTGGACACGATGTAGTTATACTATTGGACTCTATCACCCGATTGGCGAGGGCTTATAACACCGTAGTTCCTTCTTCAGGGAAAATCCTTTCGGGTGGGGTGGATGCCAATGCACTCCACAAACCCAAAAGATTCTTCGGTGCGGCTAGGAACGTAGAAAACGGAGGTTCACTAACGATCATAGCCACGGCCTTGATTGACACTGGCTCCAAAATGGACGAAGTGATTTTCGAGGAATTTAAAGGTACCGGTAACATGGAACTCCAACTCGACCGTAAGCTTAGCAACAAGCGGGTGTTCCCCGCTATTGATGTAATGGCTTCCGGTACACGCCGAGAAGATCTGTTGCAAGACAAAGAAACCCTTAAAAAGGTGTGGATACTACGAAAACACATGTCCGACATGAATGCCATGGAATCCATGGATTTCCTACTCGATAATATGAAAGGGACTCGAAGTAATGAAGAATTTCTTATTTCGATGAACCGATAAACTACAAAAGCCACTTAGAAATTAAGTGGCTTTTTTGTATTCCATTTGTGCATTAACGAAGGAGTAATTAGATTTAAGTGACTTTTGCCTTTTGTAGAAGTCCAAATAACCCTATCTCTTAAAAATATGTTAAAGAAAAGTGCATTTTGGTGGAGTACTCTTATAATTTGGATGGCGGTGGCCATTTATTGGCATGTCTGCCATGTTAAGCAAAACTGCGAGGCTATTGGACTCGAAATCCCTACTCTATTTACTAATAAAGAATCTCCTATTTATAGTGTAGAAAACACCCCTGCACAAAAACAGGCATCGATAGATCCTATGGCCTTGAGCTTTGAACCTTCCAAAGAAACGCCCATAGAAAACAGCGGTACGGCCTTATTGGACTCTATAGCCGGCTATTTGCGCAACCATCCCAATCAGCGGCTAACCATAGAAGGCAACTACCATACTGCCGAAGAGACTGGTACGGCAAGTGGTCATCTCGGGCTCGCCAGGGCCAAACAAATTAAGGCTCGCTTAACCGCTATGGGGGTCGACTCCACCGTGATGATTATAGCATACGACTCCTCGTATACTGATGTGCTCCCCAAAGAGCCCATTCAGGATGGTATACGCTTCCGATATAGCACTAGAGAGGCACTCACTGAGAAAGACCTGGCAACGGATGAGCGATTCACCAGTATCTTTAATAAAATTGAACTATATTTCCCTTATGCCAGTGTAAACTATATTCAGACGGAGGAAAACCAAAAGTTCCTTCAAGCTGCTAAGCAATACCTTACCCAAGCTGGCTCCAAAAAACTAATACTTACGGGACACACCGACAATGAGGACAGTGCCGAATGGAATTTACAATTATCGATCAAAAGGGCCAACGCTGTAAAGGCTAAGCTGATGGCCATGGGGATCCCCGCCGAAAAAATGACGGTGGTAGGAAAGGGCGAAACCCAACCGAAGGCTTCTAATAGCACCTTGCAGGGCCGAAGAGCCAATCGCCGTGTAACCCTAATTGTTCAGTAGCTAAAATTCAACCCTCATGTTTACATTTTATAGCCCATCCAATAGTTCGGACCTGATTATTTATATTATAATGCTCACTATTACGCTATTATTGGCTTTTGGAGCAGGATATTTTTCCCATATTCAGGACTTAGACGATCTGCTCCAATCAGAAACTAAGTATAATTATGAATTACAAAAACTACGCAATCAACCGGCCGCAAAGCCGGAGCAAGTTCAGGCCCAGCCCGAGGTAAAACCTACTGCAGAACCCCAAACGGAAATATACCGGGACGACCTAACCAAAATTCACCATATCGATCTTTCAACGCAACAGAAGTTGAATCAGCTAGGCATTCGGACCTATAGACAACTGCAACTTTTTAATCCACTCAATTTAAAACAGGTCCTTTCTTCGGAAGAAGATGATCTGGATATTGGGGAAATCATCATTTGGCAACAACAGGCAGCCTTGGCCGCCTCCCATAAATGGGACGACCTATCCTCCCTTCAAGCTGAGCTCGACCGTAGAAGTAAAAAGTAAATTCATTGTAATTCGACACTTGATTCCTTATGACTGCCCTTCTAAACCAAAACTTATTCCTCGGGAACTCCATTACCGAAATAGCCTTGCCGCTAGTCATTGCTGCTGTAGTGGGCTACGCATTGGCGCGTCTTTACCTCGTTTCGAAGTCCAAAGGTATTGAGCAGTCCATCGACCACTTAAAAGCCGAGATTGCCGACCTTCAACGGACTCCAGAGGCACCGCAACCAGTATCCACAGAAAGACGCTCTACCATATCGACCCGGAAAACGGTATATCCCAAACTAGAGCGCGACCAAAGCAAATCCGACGACTTTAAAATCATAGAGGGAGTTGGGCCAAAAATAGAAGAACTCCTCAAAAAAGAGGGCATTTTGACTTATGGAGACCTGGCCAATACTTCCCCCATACGGCTGTCGTCTATCCTTCGGAATGCCGGCCCTAGGTTCCAGATTCACGACCCTAGCTCCTGGCCCAAACAGGCCAACCTGGCCAAATTTGGAAAATGGATAGAATTAGAACACCTAAAAGAACAACTCATGGGAGGGAAGGAACCCCCTACTCCCCCTACAGCATAAAAAAAACCGCCAGTTGGCGGTTTTTTTATGCTTATTACTCAATTCTATTCTTAGATAATCTCCACAGAACGCTGTATGAACTGAGTAAGGTCCTTCCCTGTTAACATACCCTGAGAAAGCATGGCTAGGTCGTACACTTGCTTGGCCAAGGCACTTTTTAAAGTGGTATCCTCAGTCTTCAGAATTTTACTGATCACCGGGCTATTGGCATTCAACGATACGGTGTACATCATTGGCATATTGCCAAACATGGCTTGCTGCCCCGAACTAGCTTGCATATCCATCATACGACGCATAAACTCGGGGAAAGTGATCACTACCGGAAGCTCGTCTACTGGCATAGCTTCCACCTGAATCTGCGCACTCTTATCGGAGGCTACTCCTTCAAAAAGTTGCTTTAAGGCATCGGTCTCCTCCGTCGACAATATGCTCTCCAGTTGGATATCTTTTTCGATAAGCTTATCCAGAGTTTCGGCATCTACCCTTTTCACATTCACCTTCTCTAGTTTTTGCTCGAGGGTATTAATAAAATGTGAATCGATCATGCTTCCAAGATTCAAAACATCATACCCTCTTTTTTGAGAAGAAATGATGAAAGAATCCTGTTTCTTTTCATCGGTGGTATACAACCATACCTGATTTCCGTTTTTATCAGTTTGGTTTTCTTTAACCACTTCTTTGTATTCTTCGAAAGTGAAATACTTTCCATCTACATTTTTCAGTAAACAGAAATCCTTCGCTTTATCATAGAATTTCTCATCGCTAATGATACCATACTTTATAAACAAACCAATATCATCGAACTTAGCTTCGAAGCCTGGACGGTCATTTTTGAAAATCTCCGCTAGCTTGTCCCCTACTTTCCTGGTAATATATCCATTGATCTTTTTGACATTTCCGTCAGCTTGTAAATAGCTCCTAGAAACATTTAGAGGAATGTCGGGGGAGTCGATCACCCCGTGCAACAACTGTAAGAAGTCGGGGACGATATCTTTCACCTCGTCAGTAATAAATACTTGACGGCTATACAGTTGAATTTTCTCCTTTTGCCCTTGAAAATCGTTCTTCAGTTTAGGGAAGTAAAGAACACCCGTCAAGTTGAAGGGGTAGTCCACATTTAAATGGATCCAGAACAAAGGATCTTCCGAGAAGGGGTGTAACTCCTTATAGAAAGCCAGGTAATCTTCGTCGGTCAGATCCGACGGATTTTTGGTCCAGATAGGCTCCGTATTATTAATGATCTTCTCTTCGAATTCGATAGATATTGGCAAGAACTTACCATATTTCTCCAAAATTCCTTTTAAGCGGAATTCATCTAAAAATTCCTCGGAGTCTTCGGCGATATGAAGGATAATATCCGTTCCTCGGCTTTGCTTTTCGGTGCCGCTAAGTTCAAACTCCGTGGAGCCATCGCATACCCAACGTACGGCCTCCGAGCCTTCTCGGAACGACTTGGTGATGATCTCCACATTTTTGGCCACCATATAGGCCGAGTAGAATCCCAAGCCGAAGTTTCCGATAATATTACCATTCTCGCCCTTATCCTTATATTTCTCAACAAACTCCGTAGCGCCCGAAAAAGCGATTTGGTTGATATATTTCTTAATTTCATCGGCCGTCATCCCCACGCCATTGTCACTGACAGTTATTGTCTTGGCATCCTTGTCCAGTTTTACCTGAACTTTCAATTCTCCCAATTCCCCATCAAATTCACCGTAAGAAGCCAACTTCTTTATCTTCTGAGAGGCATCAACGGCATTGGAAACCAATTCCCTTAGAAAGATCTCGTGGTCCGAATAAAGGAATTTTTTAATAATCGGAAAGATATTTTCCGTGTGTATACTCAGACTTCCCTTTTCCTGAATCACTGATTCCATAATTATCTGAAAATTTAAATTTATATTTGGTTATGCATTTTCTGTTGCAATATGGATTAGAAATTAACGTTCCAATTACAATTCAATCGGGAAGCTTCTGCCAAATTGACAGAATATACCTTAAATAAACCAACTTGTGAACCGTATTGCTTTTTATTAATATTGTGCTGGGCTTCAAGACTGGCCCTCTAACCAATTGCAATAAAGTGCTTACCACCAATACCTATGAAAATTAAATCAACATTACTGATCTGCCTGCTTTACTCTGCCATGAGCGCCTGTACCACCATGAATTCGGTACCTCTGTCGAATTATACGGTTTTCACCGAAGACCTTAGAGCAAGCTTGGAAGGGGCGGGAATCCCCTTAGAAAAGGTCCAATTCTTTAATGACAAGAACATTACAATTAGAAGGGAAGTATCCGACCCTAACGACATAAAAGTGAATCCGGAAGGACAAATCACCATGAGCAATGGAAAGAGCATCCAAACCATTAATGTATTACCATTTACTCCCGGTGTGGCCCTGTCGTCGGATCAAGGCATTATCTATGTGTCGTGGGACGATACCCAGCAGGATACCAAGGGGATGAAGTTCAACCTTAGCGGTCAGCATTATTTTATAGATGTGCTTCCTGAGAGCAAGTTTGAATACAAACAAAGGACATTTGACCTACAGGCGGGCAACGGCACGCGCTTATTTGTCAAGAAAGACTTACTGAAGCAGGTCAACAATTCGAGAGAAACACTAAAAGGACGTAAAGTAGGCCAATAATTGGTCCGCGATTCTTTAGGCATATTATCAAAAAAGCGGGAGAGGCTCAGCCTCTCCCGCTTTTTTATGGGTTGGGGTATGTTGAACCCTAACGAATTCCTTGCCTAATTCAGGTTAAAGTTTTGTTCTTTCATCTTCTTGACCTTGGGCTTACTGATGATTTGGGAGTTTTTGATCAATGTCAAAATGATTAGACCGACCACCACGGCAATCGAAATCTGAAAGGCCATAATATTATGCACACTGGCCATATTACCCTTCGATTCCGTAATGAGCTCCTGCCCCACATGCGACTGTATGGCCGTAAGCTCGTTCAAGTTCAAAATAGTACGCTGAAAGGTATTTGCCCCTGCTCCTTCAAATAAGCTCTTCCCATCGCTCAGATGTCCCGCCTGACAAAGATTGATGATCATTTTCTCTAATAACACATATTCCTGGATCCTATTTTTGAGGGCTACCAAACTTTTAGCCTCCTGTTCTACCAGATACGTACCTTCAAAAGATTTGATCAGGGAATCTATGTTCTGATCATACCCCGACAAATCGCCCTGAATATCACGTTTTGTAACAGGAGTTTCAGACAATAGGTATTTTTCTAGACTAAGCCGTTTGTTATACAGATTCTCCGTCAGATAAATAATGGTGGTAGCCGGCAGCAAACGGTCCTTGTAAATGGACGAAAAGGACTGATCAATTCCCTTGATGTTATTTTTAGACACCATAGTGCCTAAAATAATAACCAGCATAATCAAGCTAAGGATCAGAGCCGCTTTTAATTTTTGCTGTATAATGAAAGACCATTTCATAATAAAATCGTTTACAGTATCTACTTTATGATAGATAATATTTTAAAAATACTAGATATTATTGTAAAAACAACAAAGAAGTTAAATTGGTTTATTAATGCCACTCCCTGGCCGCGTCACAGGGTTCCATGAGGATAGGCGCCGCATTATCCTTAGGCTCTTGCGGCTATTGCTAGTATTAATGATGGGTATCTGGCAAGGAAATTGTAATAACTGAATCAATTGTGCTTAATTTGAATAATTTTCCAGAATATAACCCGATTAACGTTACGTTTATGAATAATGTCCCGATGGAATACAGCCATGTGCACCAGGTCGAGCTCTTCGGCATCACCGTCCTGGAGCCTTCGACCGTTATCTCCAGCCTGATGATGACCTTGGTATGCATTTATGCTTTTATCCACTTACAAAAGCTGGGACGAACCCATAGGATGTATACACAAATCCAGTATTTCTTCCTATTTATGGGCCTAGCAACGGCTATTGGTGGTATTCTAGGCCATGGTTTTATATATATAACAGGGCTTCAGGGTAAAATCCCCGGCTGGTTCGCCAGCATGATTGCCGTAGCCTTATTTGAAAGAGCCGCCATTTGGCACGTCAAACCCCTATTGGCCGACCACCTTGGCAAGCTATTGGGGTGGTTGAATTATGTGGAGCTAGCCATTTTTTTCGCACTTACCTTTTTCACACTCAATTTTGTGGTCGTCGAAATTCATGCCTTTTATGGTTTATTCTTAATGCTCTTCACCATAGAAGTTTTTATGTACAAAAAACGTAAAGATCCGGGTAGCAAATATATATTTATCGCCACTGGATTGGGGGCTGTTTCGGCATTGCTTCATGCCCTAAAACTTAGCTTTGGACCTTGGTTCAATTATAACGACATCAGCCATATCAGTATGGGCGCCGCCATCTGGTATTATTATCAGGGAGCTCGCCATATGGAATATTATGGCCCAGAGCACGATGTGATAGAAAAAGTAAAACAACAAATGCAGATTGAGTCCTAAAATAGTTTCGGATTCTGGATGTTAAGTTCATCCAGAATCCGAAACACCTCTCAACCGCTTACTTATTAGGTTGTGGGGTATATCGTAGGTACGACTTAACTTCAGTCACTCCTTTGCTAAACTTCTTTTTGGCATCTTCGGTGCTTATGGCAGGTACCACAATCACATCTTCACCATCTTTCCAGTCTGCAGGCGTTGCTACAGAATAGTCGGCAGTTAACTGCAGGGAATCGATCACACGAAGTATTTCATAGAAGTTACGGCCTGTAGAAGCTGGATACGTCAAAGTCAATTTTACTTTTTTATCGGGGCCAATCACAAATACAGAGCGCACCGTAGCTTTTTCGCTGGCGTTCGGATGTATCATATCGTACAATTCGGCTACCTTACGTCCTTCATCGGCAATAATAGGGAAATTCACCTCAGTACCATTCACCTCGTTAATATCTGGAATCCAGCGGTTATGCGAATCGATATCATCCACACTCACGGCCAATACCTTAACATTTCGTTTTTGAAATTCTCCACTCAACAAAGCCGTTTTCCCTAACTCAGTAGTACATACTGGAGTAAAGTCGGCAGGGTGAGAGAACAAAAGGCCCCAGCTGTCCCCAAGCCATTCGTGAAACTTAATAGATCCTTGCGTGGTATTTGCTTCAAAATCTGGAGCAATGTCTCCTAATCTAAGCGTCATAATAAAGGGTATTTTAAGGATGAAAAAATAATCTATAATACTACTTGGTTAATGTTAAAAATAACCAAAAGGTTTCATTTTTCCTTAAATTAGAATTGCTTTCTGAAGGTCGCTTCAGAAATGCTGCATACCCATATATCGTACTTAGGGAGCAAGCATCCCTAAATCTATTTTTAGGCTGCCTACCCATTTTTATCCCTATTTCAAGTCATTAAGACCAAAAATGGAACTCCAACAGAGTTTATACTGGTCAAATCCCTATATATTTAGAATATATGGCTAATTTGTATCTTCATTAATTGATACAGGAAGTGGCTAGGCACATGAAAAAACCCATTTATTTCGATCATCAGGCAACTACGCCTATGGACCCACGGGTACTAGAGGCCATGGTTCCATATTTTACTACTCACTTTGGAAACTCTTCGAGCAGGAATCACTTTTTTGGGTGGGAAGCTCAAGAGGCCGTGGAAGAGTCCAAAGAGCACGTTGCCGCGTTGATCGACGCCCATCCATCCGAAATTATTTTTACCTCTGGCGCTACCGAAGCGGTTAACCTGGCCATCAAAGGCGTATTGTCCGCCAATGGAGCTCCGGCCCATATCATCACCTGTAAGACCGAGCATATGGCTGTTTTGGATACCTGTGCGGGACTGGAAAAACAGGGAACAGAGGTCACCTATCTGGATGTTGACCAATATGGCACCATCGATATTCAGGAATTGGAAGCCGCCATAAGGCCCCATACGGCCATTATCGTACTTATGTATGCCAATAATGAAACCGGAACGCTCCAACCCATTTCGGAGGTGGGTACCTTAGCACGCAAGCATGGAATTCCTTTCCTATGCGACGCCACTCAAGCGGTAGGCAAATTACCCCTGTCCGTACAGGCGCATGCCATAGACCTACTATGCTTTAGCGGACATAAAATGTACGGTCCAAAGGGCATAGGCGTTCTTTATAAATCTTCTAGCACACAAGCCTTAGAACCACAAATAACCGGTGGTGGGCAGCAAGCAGGGCTCCGTAGTGGGACGCTCAATGTCCCTGGCATAGTGGGGCTAGCCAGGGCCTGTACCCTATCGGCGGAGCTCATGCCCCAGGAGTCAGCATACCTGAAGATGATACGGGATCGGTTCGAATCCCAATTGACTGCCCTTGGCGGCGTTAGGATCAATGGGCATCCCTATCATCGGTTGCCGCATTGTTCCAACCTCACCATCGATGGAGTACAGGGCGAAGAGTTTGCCCTTAGCCTAGGCAGTAAGCTGGCCTTCTCCCAGAGTGCAGCATGCCATGCCGTCACCAGTCAGCCCAGTCATGTATTATTGGCCATGGGCATGGCTCCTGAGGACGTCCTCCGTTCGTTTCGTTTCGGTTTCGGACGCTTTAACAAGGAGGAAGAAATAAACCTAGCGACGGATATGCTGATTGCCGCTATCAAAAAATTCAGGGCCTGAGAAAAACAAAACCATGACAGAAATACAACAAATACTGATCGCCTATCACCGGGCCGTAGTAAAAGGCCAGGCCATGGCACTAGCCACGGTAGTACTGGTGGAGGGGTCGTCCTATCGGCGGCCAGGAGCCCGAATGCTCGTTACCGACGACGGCCAACTCACCGGAGCCATAAGCGGGGGCTGCCTCGAAGGAGATGCCCTACGAAAGGCACTCCTGGCCATAAGTCAAGGTAAAAATAAGCTGGTCACTTACGACACTACAGAAGGGCACGACACCACTTTGGGCGTGCAGTTAGGCTGTAACGGAATCGTGCATATCCTCTTTGAGCCCATCCATTCCGACGATCCTCATAACCCCATAGCCCTGCTACATGCGGCAACGAAAACCCGCAGCCCCAGTGTATTGATTACACTATTTGAATTAAAAAAACCTACGGCGCCCCAGCCGGGGACCTGCCTCCTTTACGCCAACGCTCATTCTTGGGCTTCAGAAAATGAAAGGGCTATGGAACTCTCCATGGAGTTGCACGAATTAGCACAGCGTGTCTTTAACCATAAGGCGTCCCAGTTTGAGACTTTCCTATTGCAACGGCAACGGCTAACAGCCTTTGGCGAATGGATTCCTCTGGTGCCCAAGCTTATTATTGTAGGAGCTGGTAACGATACCATTCCCCTGTGTACGATGGCTGGCCTCATGGGCTGGCACACCGTGGTGGTCGACGGCCGGGCTACCCATGCCACCTCAAAGCGCTTTCCTCTGGCTACAGAAATCTATACCCTCGCAGCAGAGGAGGTTTTAGAAGATATAAAGGTAGATGCACGAACGGCCGTTCTGTTAATGACACATAACTACCACTACGACCGTAGCCTATTGGCGCGGCTATTGCCCAACGATGTATGTCCTTATGTAGGTGTACTAGGTCCCAAATCTAAATTGGAAAGAATGTATGATGAAATTCGGTCCACAGGAATAAATATCACAGACCAACAAAAAAATAAAATATATGGCCCCATTGGACTGGAAATTGGAGCGGAGACCTCCGAAGAAATAGCCCTTTCTATTCTTGCTGAGATTCAGGCCGTTTTTTCAGGAAAACAGGGTGGATTTTTAAGGAATAAGACCCTTCCTATTCATCATAGGCCCTCACAGAAACTCCAGAGTCATGACCCTCACCAATAGCCACCACACCCCGGCTGTAGGCATATTGTACCTCGCCGCGGGCAATTCCTCACGGATGGGCCAGCCCAAGCAATTACTGCCGATACGCCAACAACAAAGTCTGATCCAAAAGGTGGTGTCGGAAGGATTCCAAACTCAAGCCATTACCATTGCCGTCGTTACGGGGCCTTATCATCGGGAATTGTCTTTAGAACTCGCCTCCTACCCGGTTAGGCTGTATCAAAATCGTCATTGGGCACGAGGAATGGGGAGTAGCATCAGCTTGGGAGTAAGAAGTATGCTGGCCGACCACCCCGAGCTGGATGCGGTGATACTGGCCGTCACCGACCAGCCTCACTTGGCCTCAACCCATCTTAACTCTCTCATCGATACGCATATATCCAGCCAACGCCCCATCGTTATCTCTCAGTATCAAGAAGGTAAGGGCACTCCCGCCTTATTCTACAAAAGCTATTTTAAGGCCTTACAACGACTCGACGGGCCCATCGGTGCCAGCGCCCTAATTCGACAGGAGCACCAACAGGTTATTTCCGTCCCCTTCCCCCTAGGCCATATTGACCTAGACCAATGGGAGGATTATCAGGCCTATCTAAGGGCGTTTAAGTAGGTCGCTTTCTGACTATGAGACATTTCTCTAGGAATTTATAAGTCGATCCGTGTGCAAAGCTACAGGGTATTGATACCTTTGTAGTCTTATTTTTAGAAATGCATTATTGTGATTGAACATACATTGGCAGCCATAGACACCACTGCCCACTATTTATTAACGGATAGCCGCCAGTTGAGCTTTCCAGAACAAAGTATCTTTTTTTGTATTAAAGGTGAAAGACACGACGGTCACCAGTTTATTGGTGAACTGTACCATAAAGGGGTACGCCAGTTTGTCATTGAGGCTACCAGTCTCGATCAACGCCTTCAAGACCTTACCGAAGAGCTAGCCGACGCCCATTTCTGGGCGGTCAACTCCAGTATACGTGCATTACAGCTTACGGTAGCCCAGCATCGCAGGCAGTTCAACATCGATGTGGTGGGTATCGTAGGGAGTAATGGAAAGACTATCGTAAAGGAATGGCTGAGCCAATTGATGGCTCCCAGCGAGCATGTCATTGCCAGCCCTAAAAGCTATAACTCCCAAATTGGTGTACCACTTTCAGTATGGAACCTCAAGGAATCGCACAGTTTGGCTATTTTTGAAGCGGGTATTTCAAGAGCCCATGAAATGGAATTTCTACAGCCTGTCATCTCCCCAACCATTGGAATCTTCACCAATATAGGCCCAGCACATGACGACGGCTTCAAGAGTAGAAAGCAGAAAATCACCGAAAAACTCAGGCTTTTCACCAAGGTACGGAAGCTAATCTACCGGAAGGACTATACCCCTATCATGGAGGAGATAGACCTGATTCTGAAACCTGTAAATCCATTTTTGAAGACCATCAGCTGGGGAAATGCCCTCACTGGCGCCGATGTACAGGTGGTTTTCAGCCCTCAAAAAGATAAGACATTTATTGCATTGACGGGTCTGTACGGTGTCCTTCGGTTCGAAACGGCCTTTAGGGATGAGGCATCCCTCGAAAACCTTACCCATTCTCTGATATTTATGCTGGACTGGGGCTTACCACCCAGCGAAATTCAGCAGCGCATACAGTTCCTTAGACCGGTTTCTATGCGGCTAGAGCTCAAGGAAGGGATCAACCGATGCTATATCATCGACGACGCCTATAATAACGACATGCAGGGAATAGCTATGGCCTTGGGCTTCCTCGACCAACAAGAGCAACACACCCAGCGCACGGTGATTCTTTCCGATATTTTGCATTCAGGTCAGCTGCCTATCGACCTGTACCAAAACATGGCCAGCATATTAAAAGAAAAAAACATCGATCGATTAATTGGGATCGGCCCCGAAATGATGCAACAAAAGCACTTCTTCGACCTTCCTCACCTGGAGTTCTATTCAGACACCGATCAATTCTTAAAAAACTATCCCTTTGCCAGCCTTACCGACAACCTGATCCTCATCAAGGGAGCGCGGCCCTTTTCTTTCGAGAAAATAGTTCATCGATTGCAACGCAAGGCACATGATACCGTCCTGGAGATCAATCTGGATGCGCTTACCTACAACCTGAATTATTATAAAAATAAGGTGGGTAAAGGAACAAAAATCATGGCGATGGTGAAGGCCTTCGCCTATGGAAGTGGCAGTACAGAAGTAGCAAACCTACTTCAGTACCACCGGGTCGACTACCTAGGCGTAGCCTATGCCGACGAAGGTGTGGCCCTAAGGCAGAGTGGTGTCACACTTCCGATTATGGTTCTTAATCCTTCCACCGCAACCTTCGACTTATTGTGGCAGTACAACCTGGAGCCCGAAATATATAGTGAGTCCATGATGCTGGAGTGGATACAATACTCCGTGCTTCGCAACGAACCCACCCAAATGCCCCTAGTCCATCTTAAACTGGACACTGGCATGCATCGCTTAGGCTTCGTTACCGACGACCTGGCCGCTTTAGAAGAAATCCTAATAGCCCACCCCTTCGTTAGGGTGGCATCGGTATTCTCTCATTTGGTGGGAGCCGATGAAGGAGTCCATAATACCTTCTCGACCTTGCAATGCGAAAGATTTAAAGAGGCTTCCGAGAAAATAGAATCCATTTTGGGTTATAAAGTCATCAAACATATTCTTAACTCGGCAGGGATCATCCGATTCCCCGATTATCGGTTCGATATGGTGCGGCTGGGGATAGGCCTATATGGCGTAGAGGCAACCGGACAGATGCAAAACCAACTACAGAGTGTAGGACGGCTAAAAACGGTCGTTTCGCAGATAAAACACCTTCAGGCAGGAGAAACGGTTGGGTACGGCAGAAAAGGCCAATTGGAGCGCGACGCCTCCATAGCCACTATCGCCATTGGCTACGCCGACGGCTATAACCGCCGACTTGGAAACGGAGTAGGTCAAGTAGTGATTAATGGCCAGCGATGCCCCACCATTGGCAATATTTGTATGGACATGACCATGGTCGACATTACGGGCGTTGACGTAGAGGAGGGAGACGAGGTATTGGTATTTGGACAAGAAATGAGCATCATTGAGCTCGCCAACCGGATCGACACCATCCCTTACGAAATACTTACGGGTATTGGCACAAGAGTCAAAAGGGTATTCTATAAGGAATAAAATGAAAGAGCGGCCTAGAAGCCGCTCTTTCATTTTATTCTGTTTATTCCGATGTGATTTACTCTCCTATGATTTTACAATCGGCTTCACCGTCTATTGGGGATTCCGACGCTTGCTCATCCTCCTCATCTTCAGCAGCAGGTACTACCTCATTTTCGAATAATTTTGTTGCCATCACCTCTTCGAGGGTAACATCATAAAAAGCCTTATGAACGTTAAGTGGCTGTTCTCCTTCAGGAACTTCACATTTGCGGTACGTACCATCCTCGAGCATGTCGTAGGAATTGACGTTGTCCTGCAAGCTAAAGTATAAAATATGGATAGCCTCTTGCTTTACACGTGGGTCTACCAGCTTAAAAAGCGATTCGATACGTCGGTCAAAACTACGAACCATCGCATCGGCACTTCCTCCGTAGATCAATGGCTCCCCGTTTTGGTGAAAATAAAACAGCCGGGAATGCTCTAGGAAATCCCCTACTAAAGAGCGTACGCTAATATTCTCGCTAAGCCCTTCTCTGCCAGGCCTCAGGCAGCACATCCCCCGTACGATTAGCTTCACGGGAACGCCGGCCTGAGAGGCCTTATAAAGCTGATGTATAGTGGCCCGGTCTTCTAAGGAATTTATTTTTATGCAAATCCCACTGGGTAAGCCTGCAAGGGCATTTTCTGTTTCCTGCTCTATCAATGCCAATAGCTTATCCCGCATATAGCGAGGCGCCGTTATAAGGTTTTGATATTCACTAGGATTGGAATGCCCCGTTATTACATTAAAAAACTCTGAAATATCGTGTGTATACTCCTCATTGGTCGTCAGCAGCCCCGTATCGGTATAGAGCCTAGAGGTATCTTCATTATAATTCCCACTCGACAAATGCGCATAACGCCTCACCTGAGTCCCCTCATTACGGACGATCAGCAATAGCTTCGTATGGGTTTTCAGCAGGCCTATCCCATAAATGACGAAACATCCCGCCTTCTGAAGGCGCTGTGCCTCCTTAATATTATTTTCCTCATCGAACCGAGCCTTTACCTCAAACAACACCGCCACGCTCTTGCCGTTCTCGGCGGCATGTAACAAGGCCTCCGTAACCCGGGAGTTCTTAGCCAACCGATAGATGGTCAATTTGATCGACAAAACTTTAGGATCCTCAGCAGCTTGCTCGAGCAATTGGAGCACAGGCTCAAAGTTATTGTAAGGGTGATGTAAAAATATATCCCTCTCCCTCATGGCCTCAAACACGTCCGGTATTCGCTCACGTTCCAACACCAAAGGGGCTACCGATGGGCGTGTGGGAGGAATCTGATCCTTAAACTCTGGATGCTTTATAATACTCCATAGCGAGGTGTAATCGATTAACCCCTCATAAGCAAAAATATTAGAGTCGTCTACCTCCCAGCGTTTCTTAATTAAACTCAGCAAATCAGGATCAAAGCCCGGCTCTATAGAGGCCTGTACGACCCTTCCCAGCCGGCGACTCTTGATTTTCTGCTTTATTTCATCTATAAAATCAGACTCCACATCATCGCTTTCTTCCATAGAGAAATCCCCATTCCGGATAATCCGAAATAAATTGGTGGAAACAATTTCTACATTGCGATAAAGCTTATGAATATAGCTACGGACAATACTTTCAATAGGTACGAAGACGATTTGATCCACCCGCTCAATCGCATAGAACCGTGGAAGGTTCATCGGCAATTGAACGAAGGATAGCTTCCGGTCCTCTTCAGAGCTACTCCCCTTCACCTGGGTAATCACCCCAAACACCAATACTTTGGCCAATAAAACGGGGAAGGTATGGGTATAATCGAAGAGCATAGGCGTCAGCATAGGATAGACCGTCCTATCGAAATACTCCTCCGAATTCCTTTGTTCCTCGTCAGTAAGATCGGCCAGGTTCATCACCTTAAATCCATGCTTGGCAAACAAAGGCATAAGCTCTTTGGTATAGCACTCATTTTGACGCCGAACAAAGTCTTGTGATTCATTGAAGAGCAACTTCCGAAAGGGGACTTCGCGTAATCCCGAGTAATCCATGCGTTCCTTACCAAAATCGAGGTAGTTGTACAAACTACCCACCCTGATGCTAAAGAACTCATCGAGGTTCGAGGAGGTAATGGCCAAAAATTTCAGGCGATCAAAAAGATTTCGTTCCTCATTTTGCGCCTGGTCCAATACCCGATCATTAAATTTCAGCCAACTAAGGTCGCGGCTGATCAGGTCGCTTTGCTGAACGAGTGAAATAGCCTTCTCTGAAGGGCTCAAGGTTTTGGATTCATCCATATCTGACTCTGACCTACTCGTTTTAAAAAATGACAATATATCCGAAAATTTTCTTATTGTGTCCGTTTTGTATAGCATATTCTTTCCTTAAAGCTTTCCTAACATGGTTCGAAGTAATGATCGGGTCTGAGGATCTACTTCTAAAAAAATTCAACGAATTTCAGCAATAATTGTTTCTGTATTCAAACAATATTTATTATCATTTGGTTAACAAAATAAACGGATGACCGAGTGTACAGTCATCCGTTTACAAAAGCAAGCTAAAGACGACCTAAACGTCTACACGAGCGTATTTGGCATTCTTTTCGATAAACTCGCGACGAGGTGCCACTTCGTCCCCCATCAACATAGAGAACAGGTGATCCGCCTCAGCAGCCGATTCAATGGTCACTTGTTTCAAGCTACGTTTTTCGGGGTTCATGGTTGTTTGCCATAATTGCTCGGCATTCATTTCACCAAGACCCTTATACCGCTGAACGTTCACGGACTCTTCTTTACCGCCACCGGCAACTTCCTTCACAGCCTGCTCGCGCTGGGCTTCCGTCCAACAATATCTTTCTTCCCGTCCCTTCTTAACCAAGTAAAGGGGAGGTTGAGCAATGTATATATATCCTTCATCAATAAGTATTTTCATATACCTAAAGAAGAAAGTAAGGATAAGGGTACGAATATGACTACCGTCAATATCAGCATCGGTCATGATAATGATTTTGTGATAGCGAAGCTTTTCTATATTCAACGCCCGCTCATCACCGTCCTTACCGATCTGTACACCCATGGCGGTGAACATATTCTTGATCTCCTCATTCTCATAAATTCTGTACTCCTGCGCCTTCTCAACGTTCAGAATCTTACCCCGAAGCGGAAGAATAGCCTGGAATGCCCGGTTTCGGCCTTGCTTGGCAGTACCACCGGCCGAGTCCCCTTCTACCAGGTATATTTCACATACCTTAGGATCGGTTTCAGAGCAATCGGCGAGCTTGCCAGGGAGTCCAGTTCCGGTCAGCACATTCTTGCGCTGGACCATTTCACGGGCCTTCTTGGCGGCAATACGTGCCTTAGCGGCTAATATCACCTTGTCAATAATCGTGCGCGCCTCCTTGGGATGCTCGTCCAAATAGGTCTCCAGCATTTCGGACACCACCTGGCTTACCGCACCAGTAACTTCAGAGTTTCCTAGCTTGGTTTTAGTTTGACCTTCAAACTGCGGCTCGGCAACTTTGATAGAGATAACGGCGGTGAGCCCTTCCCTAAAGTCATCCCCACTAATCTCGATTTTTTCTTTGGCTAAAATCCCCGACTTATCGGCATAGCCTTTGAGGGTACGGGTAAGTGCGGCCCTAAAACCCGACACGTGTGTCCCCCCTTCAATGGTGCTGATATTGTTGACATAAGAGTACACATTCTCACTATAAGAAGTGTTATACATCATAGAAACCTCCACAGGGACGGTACCTTTATCGCTTTCCATATACACCGGTTCGGGTATTAATGGTTGACGGGTAGCATCCAAGTAGCGAACAAACTCTTTGAGGCCGACTTCCGAGAAAAACTCTTCGTACCGAAACTTGCCAGCTTCATCTTCTTCCCGCTTGTCTTCGAGGGTCAGGCGTATCCCCTTATTGAGGAACGACAGCTCCCTAAGCCTAGTCGCAACGGTATCGTACTTATATTCTGTAACGGTAAAGATGGTACTATCGGGCAAGAAATGAATGGTGGTCCCAGTCCGTTCGGTTTCCCCGATGATCCGTACCGGATAAAGGGGCTTTCCTTCGCTATATTCCTGCTCAAAAATCTTACCTTCTCTGTGGACTTCGGCCCGCAGGTGTATCGATAAGGCATTGACACAGGACACCCCCACACCATGCAAACCACCAGAAACCTTATATGTGTCTTTGTCAAACTTACCACCCGCATGCAAGACTGTCAAAACGACCTCTAGAGCCGACTTGTTCTCCTTAGCATGGTGCCCGGTGGGAATCCCCCGGCCATTGTCTCGAACAGTTATAGAATTGTTTTTTTCAATAGTTACGTGAATCGTGTCACAGTAACCGGCCATGGCCTCATCTATTGAATTGTCAACAACTTCCCAAATCAAATGGTGAACCCCCTTAAAACCGGTATCCCCAATATACATGGCCGGACGCTTACGTACGGCCTCCAGCCCTTCTAGTACTTGTATATTATCGGCTGAATAATTATTAACTCCTAACACAATCTCGTTTGACATAAATTTATTTTTACTCAGTATCTTTAATTGCCCTAAGCACACTTAAAGCAAAGCGTAAAGATACGACTTTTTACCAAGTTTTCCTTAGCAAAAAACTGATTTGAGCCCAACAAGTTTTATCATGTAGATTACCAAGACCTCACCGTCCCCAAAGCCTTAGTCCAGAAGGGTCAATTGAAGACGCTGATTATTGACTGACAACGCATTATCGAGCCAATAAAAAGTCTTTTTACCATTTAAATCGACGTCGACAAGCATCATTTGATATCTTCCTGGATCCAGATCATCCCCCCGAAACAGGGCGTCGAAACCATCTTTGTAATACCTTGCCTGGCTCACTAATGCGCGCCTTCCTTCTAGCTTTGGTGTGGCGGCATGAAGTAGGATATGCCCGTCGGATTCATTTTTTAGCGCCAAGAAACGGTTAGAAAAGGCTGCTCCTATGGCAGGAAGCCTATCGTTAGAAACGTAAAAATAGACCAATGAATCGACCTTATCCAGTATTCGCCGCTCCAAATGCCAATCGGTAATGGATGTCCCGGCAATGGCCGGCTTGGCTACCCGTGCAGTGCTAAAGGCCTCCTCCAACTCCTGCTTAGTGACCACCGGAGTGGGCATATTCAATATGCCTCTTTCAGTAGCAGGCGACAAATAAAAGTCGGCATTATTGCGTATGGTACGCTCCACCGAAAATAATTGTTTTTGATAATGCCAGTTATATACATCCGCAAGGTAAGTGGTTTTCTTGTTCATGACGGTTCTAGTAAACCGGTAGTGCGAATATAAATTGTACCCTAGAGTAAGTAGTATTAAAAACTGAATGTGAAGCTTCTTTCTAAACAATCCCAACTCCAGTAACCATAGGTAAGCGATGATGCTCGCCAAGACGGCGTAAAGCTGAAACCGGCTGGCTATGGCCCCGCCAGCAGAGGACCTAAATAGGGCAATCACCATACTCATGACCAACATATACAAAAACACCGACAACAACTGTATATTAACAGCTGGGCTCGCCTTGGCACGTGTCCAGGTATTAAAAAGGGTAAGCAGCAGCAGTCCCACTGCAAATAAGGTGAGCATAGCGCCCCAAATGACCGACCAGATGGTGGCATCGGACCAGACAATCATACCCCCTCCTATAAAACCCGTAAAGGACTCGAAAGGAGCCCAAAAATTATCGGGAAAACCCGCTGCCTGGCCAAACTGATAACCGTATAAATAAAAGCCTAATGCAAAAAACATAGCTACAAATGCCGCCATGGTCCTTTTCCATTCTGACTGTATGACCAAATAAAAGATAATTGCTGGGAAAGAGAATATTCCGTTGCCATGGGTAAAAGTCGCAAGCAAACAGAATAAAAGCGCCCACCAAGTGCCCTTCCAGTCGTTTCGCCCCACCAACGCAATGGCCCCAAGGGTAAAAACCGTCGTAAACGTATGTTGCATCCCATTCAACGACCACCCAGAGATATCATAATACAAGGGGTGAAAAAACAAAAAAGCCACTGGGAGAAAATAATATATGGGAAGCTTTAATTTCCGAAACTGTACGTACAGAAAGTAAAAAATCAAACTCAGATTGACCAACGACAAAACGATATACGTACGAAAATTCAGGGATCCCGTTAGCATGTAATTGGCCAAGGCAATCAAACGAGGAATAACGGCCTTATGATCGTTATGTACGCTAAATAGCTCCCTGAAAAATATAGTAGCCGTGGCATCGGGACGTGTCACCCCTTCCGCGAATTGGATCAATAGAAAATCGTCCTGAAAAGGAAAATCTACGGCGTAGAAGAAATTATAAGATAAGAATATGAATAGCAGCAATAACAATACAACCCAAGACAGGTACTTCAACATAATTAATTTATATCACGTTAAATGATCACTCTAATTGTACCTCTATTTATGAACTTATAAGGACTTACGATCATGTAAGGGCACAAGATAAAAAAAATCGAGGAAACGACACCCGCCGTCCCCTCGATTTTAATCAAATTTGATATCCGTTATAATATAAATTAACTAGTATTACGGTTACTTATTTCTCTAAAGGATGAACCTTCAATAATTCTTCGGGTTTGTAAAATCCTTGCTTACTAGCCGTAGAATTCCTTACTTGTTTCACTTTTTCTGGAGATATGGCTGGAGCCTTATTCCCAAAGGAATTCCTCACATAAGTGAGTACGCTCGCAATTTCAGTATCATTCAACAGTCCACCAAACTGGGTCATGGGCACTTGGCCAGGATACTCCTTACCGAGCACTTCTATAGGCCCCATAAGACCATTAAGAACCAACTTAATCAGCCTTTCCTCATTGCCTACGACCCATTTAGTACCGGCTAGTGGCGGGAAACCCGCTGCGGTAAGTCCTTTACCATCTTCTTGGTGGCAAGTACCACAATAGCCCTCTCTTAGGAAGATCTCCCGTCCCGTTTTATAAAGCTGTTGGTCTTTGCCCTTTAAGCCAGAGGCAACTTCCACTTTTTTGGTCTCTTTTACCGACCGATCTTCTAAGTGTGCAACAGCAGTTTCATAAGCATGTATGGTCCATTTGTCCATCGACTGCTTGCCAGCCACTTTCAGTATAGGTAGCCCCTTCTCTTTGCCTATCCACGAAGTGGCAACAATGGCTGCAAGTCTTACCCGGCTATTCTCATCCTGAACCGCCTGCTCCAATAATTGGGCCTGATCGGCCACCTGATGACCCGTGTAACGTAAAACCTGAACGGCGGCCGTGCGCGCACGATAGTCTTTCGCTTTTAACATTTTACGAAGCAAGTCCTGGTCTACCTGATCCATCCCCCAACTTACCCACAGGGCCTCTAGGAGATGATGCTCGTAACGAGGATCCTTTTTGTCTAAACCGGCCGTCCAACTTTTCACTTTGGCCAAAACCTGCTGTTTATTCCGACCTCGCAATTCGGCTCTTGTCCTATACCGGCTACGGAATTCGGGTAATTTAAGGTTGTCGAACAGTACATCGAGGCTAGCTCCAGCTATTTTTGCTGGCTTCACCAACGGGCGTGACGGGTAGGTTACCCGATACACCCTTCCGTGTGAATGATCCCGCAAGGGGTCACGTGCGTTATGCTGCATATGTCCAATAAGTATATTGTGCCAGTCGACCACATAAAGTGAACCATCCGGCGCAAACTCCATATCTACGGGCCGGAAGTTCCGATCGGTACTTACAATTAAGTCTTGACGGTGCTTACTGCTGTATCCTGTTCCATCATCGACCAATGTATGCTGCTTAGTACCTAAGAAACCAATAGTATTATTGATAAGGAAATCGCCCTGCACGTTATCGGGGAAGTGACGGCTCGAAACGATCTCTAAACCCGAAGTCGGACGCACCCGGTGGGCATCTTCGATGAGGTTATCTCCCTTATGATTGGCATTCCCGTATCGTGGTAACACACTTCCTGGAAGCATCCAGCGCATGTCAGGTCCTGAAGTCTCGGCAAAGAAAGGCTGCCCCCATTCGTCAAACATGATCCCCCATGGATTGGGGATAGACAGCTGAGCCGTCCGTTCCAACTTGTGTAATTGAGGGGCATAGCGGTAAAACCCTCCATTGGTGGCACGTACAGGTCCGTAAGAAGTTTCTACGTCGGTATGTAAGAATACACCTTCTCCAGAATAAATCGCTCCCGAAGGATCCGCCGTAAAGGCACTGCTATTATGGTGGGTATCGTGGTCATCGAATCCACTTAATAGAATCTCAACCTTATCGGCTTTGTCGTCGCCATTAGTGTCTATATAAAGCTTTAGGTTAGGTCCTTGGGAAACATATACCCCTTCGGCGGCAATTTCAAATCCTAATGGAAGGTGTAGGCCATCGGCAAAGGTAATTTGCTTGTCAGCCTTGCCATCGTTATTGGTGTCTTCTAAGATCAGTATCTTATCGTTGGGCTTACCATCGCCAGGCTTGTAATGGGGATAACTCGGCATTACCGCCACCCATAGCCTTCCCTTGGTATCAAAGGACATTTGTACTGGGTTGGCCAGATCTGGAAACTCTACTTCAGAAGCAAAAAGCTCAATCTTATACCCTTCAGGTACCTTTATTTGATCCAATGCCTTTTGTCCATATAGGTATTCTAGGGATCCATTTTTGTCTGGGTTAAAATTGGTTTTAACCTCTGGCAACTCTTTCGTTTTCTTATCGGCACTAGCCACATCCATTTTCTTGCCCGTAGAACCTACCATCCATATGGCTTGATCCCGAATATCGGTCATTTGACGTATTTTTTCAATCTCAGCAGGGTAGTTGGCAGGGCCAAAGGGATTGTACCGACGCCCATACACGTGAACGCTATTGGGGATTTTATAATCATTATGCCACATCCAGTTCTTTTCATCGACCGCCTCACGGATCATCGCACGGCGTTGTTCGGCCTTAGGGCTACCACCAAATAAATGATCGGCCAATAATTTGGCTAATTTTTCGTAACCATCCTCATTGAGCTGAGAGCCATCGATTGTCAGATCCTTGGAGCTGGAAGCATACCAGCCCTTGGAGGGGGTATAAGCGTCTAAGAAAAGTACCTGGTTACGTTCTGCCACTTCTTTCATGGCTTTGGTATACAGGGCAAGATTTACATTTTCTTTCTTACCATTAGGCACATCCATTTTCCCCGACAAGTCCTCGAAGGCGATCGGCGACACCAATGCCAACTGCGGCATAGTGACCCCATTATATTTCTGGGATTTGGTATGCTTAATAAATGCCTCTAGTTCGGCTTTATAATTCTCAAGGCCTTCAGGGCCTTCAAACGACTCATTATAACCAAAGAAACCAATGACGATATCGGTTTTCAATCGGGTCAGCCATTCATCTGCCGATTCGAAATGCCCAATACTATTGGAATTGGTCGCCAGCTCTGTCTGAAACTTTTCGGCGCCAGGAAAGGCCCAGGGGTCGTTGCGGCTGGCCCGTGGACGAAACCCAGGGGTATCGCCAGGGTCACACATATTTCTGATTACAAGAGAGCTATCCGGGAAACGAACTTGCAATTCCGTTTCAAAGAGATTGTAGTGCATCATTCTGGAGCCAAGATTATTCCCTATCATAGAGATATGGCTTCCTTTTTTAATTTTCAAAGTCTCGGTAGGCCCAGATCTGAAGGCGCTAAAGGCCAGAATCAGACCGCCAACAATCATGAGGGCTGCGAAACTTAAATTTTTGGTTTTACGCATTAGTATAAATGTTTAGGAATAATAAAATACGTTCGAAAGTCGTTATTTGACCATTCCCCGGTAGGGAACCTGTATGTCCATAACACCTTTCCATTTCTTAGGGACTTTCAGCCCAAGTTCCCAGTGTATGGCGTTGATAACCAAACGTTGAAACGATTCCACCCGAAAGTCTTCGGGATGGCCCATGGTAGTCATAAAAATCCGCGCCCCATATCCGTTCGTTCCAGTCCAAGCAATGGGGTTATCTACCGCCGCTCTGTTTGGATCTACGGCTTTCCCCATCAGCAACACCTGCGAAGATTCCTTTGGATAATTGGGAAGAACGTGGTACAACCAGGAACGCACATGAAAAGATGGGTTCACGCCCGTTAGAACAGGGTGCTTCGCTTGTCCGGGGGCCAGGTAAACGTCGGTGCTGCTTTCGTGTCCGTAGTGGGTATGCTTGTGGGCACCGCCCCATCCGGGAGGAGCGTTTAAGGCAAATTCACCAAAGGCATTCCACCGCTCATCGGTATGTCCTTTTGGAAAGTTAAAAGCATGGGTGCTGGTACGGAACCCCATTACAGGCTTGCCCGTTTTCAGGTAGTCCTCTATCATAGCCAGCTGATCGGCCGGAAGTTGACGCCACCGCAAATAAAACACCGCTAAGTCAGCCTCTTTTAGAATTTCTAATCCAGGTATATTCTTTTCGCTATTTTGGTTGGGCGACGACTTCAGCACCACAGCCCTAATATTATACGCTTTTTCCAATTCTTGGGCGACTATAGGCAGGGTATTCTCGCCACTATACTCATGATCGCCAGTGACAAATACGACCAGTGGCTTTTCTTTTTTATTGGACTTGTCGTTTCCCTCAAAGCCGAAGCTTGGTAAAGAAATAAACAATGTTATAATAATCCAATATTTGTGATACAATTTCATTACTACATCATTAGGTATGGTACATAAACTCTTAATCTCCATTCTTTAAGGCAGACTCATTCGTTTTCTACCTAAAATCAGGTTAGGCAAATAACTCAGTGAAACCAGTTCCTAGTAGTTTGACTGAAAATTCCAGTTTCCCCCTTAGTATGTCTATTATTTTTTCTAGTTTCCCTTCAATTAATTCAAAAAACAAAATCTAAAAACACTTTCCACATAGGTACAAGTGGTTATTTGGAGCCCGTGTTTCCAGAAAAATGAATGCCTAAGGTAAGAGCGGCGCGGGATAAATCGTTAAAATTGTTTCGATTGAGGTGGATGGTTTGAGACTTCCCATCGGCCTTGGAAACCATTTTATAGCTGGTCCCCAAGAAACAGGACCCAGTAAGGCTTAAGCTAAGCCGCTGATGGATGGGCTGGATAAAAGCCACAGAAAGGCCCCAACCCAATGACTTAGCACGTAACTTCTTGAGGGAATCGTCGATGCTTAGCCGGTTTGAAAAGGGTTGGTACCCTAGCTCAAAGCTGGATTGTATATACTGCCCGGTGGTTGACAAGGCTTTTCGGTGCAATGCCGAGATCCCCAAAAATTGAATCCCTACCTGACTCCGGTTAGACGCATCTTTTCGGGCATTCGACAGGAATATATCGTAGCGAATACCCAGGCCCCATTTTTTCTTAAAAAAATAATCGGCTTTAGCCCCAATTGTAAAACCCGATTTTACTTTTTTATCGTAATCCAAATCCATTTGATTTAGCCCAATTTTGGTCCCATAAAGCCGTTTGGAAAGACCAGTATAGACGCCCATATTCCACGTGGGCTGATAGGCTATACGAACTTGGACAGTATCCAAAAAGGCATTTTCGATGGGTAGCGCTAGTCCTATCTCCGGCGTATGGACTAAGGTATCCGCCGAGCCGGGGACCTTGGTTTGGGCTGCCATCTTGAGATATGCAAAATAATTGGGAACGATGGTCCTCACCCGATTCTTAGGCAACTGGCGCACGGTTGTTCTTAGGTAATCGGTATAGTCGAATCGCACATAATCGCCATTTCCATCATGCATACGTACATTTAGAGAATCGCCTGCGACGGTCACCAACAAATCCTGGGCATTCAACTGGAGATGACACCCTAAAAATATGGCGATAAAATAATAGACTATTGTTTTCAAACTTGGCAAGGATAGTAACTACGGACCCAATTGGTATTACGGGCCAAAGATAGAACTTTCATCCTATAAATCTATTAAGGAGTAGATACGTCAAAGGGTCTTAGTCCGGCTCGTTTTAAACGATTCACGATATACTGCCCTACCATCCTACCCTGCTGCTGCCCTATCTCGATGGCATCCCTATAATGAATCCCCCCGTACAATCGAGAGATCGCCGCCTCATTGGCTGCCGACCGAAATGAGGTAAACGTTCGTACTGGAAGATCGAACATCACCTCGGTATCGTCGGTGAAGTGGAACGAATCGCCTAACAAGAAAGACAATACCTCCGCTGCGGCCGTCGATATTACGCTATGCCCACTGGTATATTCGGGGAAGGGTGGAGTCTGCAATAATGGTTGCCAGCGCTTGTCGATGAGTCGGTTAATGACGGTCTCGGGCCGTACCCTGTTGCTCCTATATTTTTCGTCCCAACAGCTAATAAACGCATCCATTAAGGCAAAAGACACCAAGGTATGGGCCAAGATCCCTTCGTCCAGATTCAAATTAGCCTTACTTACGGCAATCCCCGTAATACCCATCCAATGCCCACCAGGGCTTATTTTTTTAAAACCAATCATCATATGGCCGGAGGTATTGATGGCAAAGGGGTTACAATCCCAAAAAGAGGCAATCAATTTCTGCTCCTCCGTGAGGCCATTTACCGCCTCATACACTTCCATGGTCATTTTATAAAATGGGCTATCCTCTCGGCTGCTGTATGGGACAGGCTCAGCTGGCACAAACTGGCTACAGCTATCCAGAAAGATAGGCGTTATAATATTCCAGTTGGGCTCCACCCCCTCCATATAGCCCGGAGGAGTGGGATACCAATAAGCATCACCTTTTAGGGGCCTATACCGCCGCATAGCACTGAGCTTGGAATAATTGTCGGAAGCAGCCTGAGCCACCACCTGCTTGGCCACCTGATCTGCCACTTCTAGGGCTTTCTGAAGATCGCTTTCTTTTAAACCCTCTTTCATCAATAGTGATTTCAACTGGGCCTGATCTTCTTCCAGCATATAGCCTGAAGGCAGCAGGATTTCCGCCGTTTTCAAAATACAAAACAAAGCAGCAACTTGATAATTATAATCCCCCACTTTGGGTATTTGCAGCGGTTCCAGATGGGTCCCCAAACGATCGGGGGATATGATGGATTCATTATGAGCGGCCACTAGGGCATAGGCACCACGTAAACTATAGGCATAAAATCGGCTCGCCGCCGGAGGATTGACCACGTCGTGTATCATCACGATGGAGGTCGCACGTATTGCGGTTTGTAAATGCTTTTCAAGGGGCTGTTGAGGCAATGCTCTAGCAGCTATAGGCACTAGCAGAGCTAAGATATACAGATATACGGATCTCATCATTTCGGGTTATAATTTTAAGCTTATCGCACTCGATACCCTTGTAAAGGCTTATCGAAGGCACCAATAAAAATCACTTCTTTCTTTCCTACGGGCACCTGAAGTACCGATTTCACATCGCCCAATACCGATAAACCTACCTTGGGTTGGGATATATATTCGAATCGTCCATCGTCATGGCCCTTCAACACGAAGCCATAATTAGCATCGACAGCCCCAATTTTCAGGCGATTGGCCGATTTATTGCCCAATAACAGGAAGTCTTTGATCCCATCCGAGTCTATATCCTTGTACAAAAGGTTGGTTACAGGGGCAAATTGGGCTTGGATCGGCAATTTTTGCTTGATTAGCTTTCCATTCTTCTGTATAAATAGAGAGGTTTCTAAGGTGTTAATTTTTAAAACCTTCGCACGCTGCCTCTGTTCCTCGTCGAGTATATCCTGGATGTTGGCGTCAGCATAAGCCTGGTACGATCTGAATTTCTTGCGCATTCCAAATATCTGATCGTTTAACTCGTCGCGGCTCACGAAAGGATAAGGCTTCCCCTGAATGTAGAAGCTAAAAAATGGATCGAGAGAGCCATTTTCATCGAAATCACCATAAACCAATTCGGCAGGTTCTTCCTCTGTGGCCCTAATTTGGGAGTTTAAACCAAAATTCCCAGCAAAGATATCCACCATCTGGTCTCCGTTTACATCGGCGAGGTACAAGGTACTCCATAGCCCCTCTGGCTCTTTGTCGAAGTATTGAAGGGTGGCATCTTTGAAACCTTCTTGAGTATTCAGATATATTTTTATCGGCATATACTCTCCACAAAGCACTAAGTCGGGGCGGCTATCGCCGTTAATATCGGCCCATTGGGCATCGGTTACCATGCCTATATGAGAAAATGGCACCTCTCCCACTTGGAAAGTCCCCTTCCCATCGTTGATCAACAGAAACGAGGTGGGGCTTTCTGGATACCGGCCAGGAATGATGCGCCCCCCTACGAACAAATCCATATCCCCGTCCAAATCGAAATCGACGGGTCGCACACAGGACTTACTACTGGCCTTTAGGTTAGGCAATGAAAGCACCGATAGCTCGAGTCCCCCCTTCTGGTTATTTATATAGAGCTCATCTTGTAGGGCTAGGCTTCCTGCAGTATAAAACGAATACCCACCTTTGGCAATATAAAGATCGTCGTAACCATCGCCGTTGGCATCGAAAAATACGGCCGCCGACTGCGCACTGCTGTTCTCGTCGCCAATATTAAAATCGGCCAGCTTGTCAAAGGTACCATCGGGGCGTTGCATCCATATATTACCGCGACTTTCTAAATGCCCGGAAATATATATATCGGCAAGTCCATCGTTATTAATGTCGCCTTGGGCCATCACAGGACCCACTTGAGAGTACATCGATAACATGAGCGGTTGCCTTTTAAAATCATTTTCATCGAGGGCGACATGGGTATAAGGGAAGAGCCCATCTACTGGCTCCAACAGGCTGCTCATGCTGGGTGAGGACAGCCTTTCTTTTCTATGGCCTGCGTCCTTTTTCTCGATCGTGTGCAGCTGGTCCAGGGCTAGGTTCACCAGCCGCTGCTCCGCCCCATCGGGCCATACCACGCGCACCGAATCGATGGACTGGTGATATGCACCCATGCCAAAATGAATCCTGGTCGATACCGCCGATAAATAACCTCTGGTGGGACTTACTTCTTGGTATTGCATTTTCCCATCGGCATACAGATATACCTTTGCCCCTAGGGCATTAATATTTCCAGTGGGCTGTTGCAGTCGAAACTGAATATAATGATGTGTATTTTCATTATGACGGTTTTCGTAAAGTGATGCGGGTTCATTGATATTATTGACCACCAGGTCCAGATCGCCGTCGTTATCCAAATCGGCATAAATAGCCCCGGCCGACACCGCCGCCTGGTCCAGGCCCCAGTCCTGCTGCATTTTGGAAAAGGTAAGATCCCGATTATTCTTAAAAATGTAGTTGGAAAGCCGCGTAGAAGGCATGGCGTTGACCAGATCGAGCAGGTGCACAGGCTCCCTGTCTATGGCCTTACGAATCTTATAATCGCCCCAATACCTCAAGAAATCTTTATTGGTATAGTCTCGATAATACCCATTACTTACAAACAAGTCCTTATAACCATCGTTATCAAAGTCGGCCAATAGTGGACTCCAGCTCCAGTCGGTATTGGAAACGCCAGCAAGCTGGGCAATTTCGCTAAAAGTGCCGTCCCCATTATTCAACTGTAACATATTCCGCATAAATTGCTGATGCAAATCCTGTCGTAACATCAACTCAAAAGCCTCATAATTCTCTTGCAGTTGCAAAAGCTTTTGCCGACGATTATCTTCAGGAAGCATATCTAAAGACATCAGATCGGGTAGGCCGTCGTTATTGAAGTCGGCAATATCGACCCCCATCGAGAACTGCGCCAAATGACGAAAATATTGCTTGGTTACGTCCTTAAAAGTCCCATTTCTTTGATTGATATAAAGGTAATCCGACTCATTATAATCGTTGGTCACGTACATATCCGGCCATCCGTCCATATCCACATCGGCTACTGCTACGCCTAGGCCAAATGTAAGGGGGTATTGATGTATACCAGCCGCTTCGCTTACATCTACAAAGTTCCCTCCCTTATTCTCAAATAGTTTGTTTCCGGCCCACTCGTCGGTTTGTTGACGGAATTTGGCCAGTTCCATATTATCGATTTTCTTGACGCTATGGTTTAACAGCAACATATCCAAATCCCCGTCTCGGTCATAATCTAGAAACGCTGCTTGGGTGCTATAGCTCGACGAGGCCAGTCCATACTTTTCGGCCTGTTCCTCAAATTGCACCACACCTCCCTTTACACCCTGATTGATAAACAATTGATTCTTCCGAAGAGCCTCTTCGACTTTCCCAGAATAGCAGATATATATATCCAATAAGCCATCTCCATTGACGTCGGCCATGGTAACACCCGTTTTCCAGCCGCCCTTTCGGCCCAACAGCTCTTTGGAGGCCGCCTTGGTGATATCCTTAAACCTAAGCCCACCCTGGTTGAGGTATAACCTATTTTCACTCATATTGGAGGTCAAGAAGAGGTCTTCCAACCCATCGTTATTAAGGTCTCCCACGGCCACGCCGCCCCCATTATAGAAGTACTCATAGGCCATAACATTCAGATTCTCCTTATCGTCGAGGGTGTTTTCGAACGAGATATTGGACTCTTTGCTGGGAACTTGGCGGAACAAAGGCTGCTGCCCCCAGGCATAGAGGCTTCCTAACAAAAGGATAACAAAAACTAAAGATGGGATAAGACGTGGCATCGACATGGTTTTTCTATAACACGATCAAGTAGGGATGAAGTAAAACTAAAAAACTCCAACGATTAGTTGAAGTTAGTGAATTGCAATTAGAATTACTCAGGGCTAGGGAAGAAATGCCCTTAGCCCTGAGTTGTATCATTTTATTTATCCCACCAGCTTCGTGAGACCCAGTTATCACCACTGCTGAGCCTACCGACGGCAGCTTGGTAGTTCACCCCATTATAGGTGGCCTCCGTAGTAGGATAAGGCTGACGACGGGGAATAGCCCCACCCGAGAAATTACCCACATAATTGATTGGAGTTAATTCAGGATAGCCAGTCCGCTTCCAGTTGTTCCATGCTTCTACAAAGTTGAACAGCAAACCAGTAGTAGCCCAATATTGCTCATTGATTTGTTGCAAAGCCATGGCCTCAACCAATGGGTGTTCGGCCGCATAGGCATCGGCTGTGGCCGCACCGATGGCTGCATTACTGCCAAAAGGAGCCAAGGATTGGATACCAGCCGAAACTGCCTTCATATAATGATCGGCTGCAGTCCCGCCCACAGAAAAGCCTCTAGTAGCGGCTTCCGCCAGAAGAAGCTCTGTCTGAGCATAGGTCAGTACGAACAAAGGTGCACTTCTGTCTCTGTAGAAAGACGTTGGTCTCGAATATTTACCAATTGGAGTAACGTTCGCCCCCGACCCGCTGGGGCCTGGATAATTTGGAGCGTTACTGATATCGGTAGCTCCTCCATTTAAATCATACCCATTGGGCAGGCCTATTTGATTGGCCGGGGTCATGTCACCGGCTTCGTCGATACTTTGATTAGCAGCAAGGCCGGCAGCCGGCACTTCGGCTATCTTACCCAGACGGGGGTCATCATTCGCTTGTAGGTAATCGATCATACGTTGGCTCCAACGCACCTGATAAATATCAGCTGGAGTAGACAAAGCCGATCCATTCCCGTTATTATATCCATTGGCCTGGTCGGCCATGATATAGGCATCGTCGGCAATACTAGCAAAGGTCCCCCCTGCCGCTGCCTTTTCGGCATAGGTCTTGGCCATTGCTTCATCGACCTTCGTCAGGCGCATGGCTAGTTTAAGCATTAACGAGTAGCCAAATTTTTTCCATTTAGTAATATCTCCATCATAGGAATAGGCATCATTGGTAGGGGCAATTCCCGCTGGATCCAAAGCAGAAACTGCAGCATCCAATCGACTCAAAAGAGAGCCATAAATACTTTCCTGAGTATCATAAGCGGGGAGCGTAATTTGATCCGACTTGGCACGCAAGGCTTCCGAATAAGGTATATCGCCATAGACGTCGGAGATATTGGCCAAACTCTGAACCTGCATGATGATAGCAATATTCATCAAATTGGCCAACTCGGGACGATCCTTCGTAAGTTGCTCCATTTCGAAGGCAAAGCTAGCCGCCCCAAAATCGGTATTCCAAACACTCGCTAAATAGGAGTTCGTATTACTGGAAATCACATATTTGTCGGCATTACTATAATAGTTGGCCGCTCCAGATGTAGTAGATGCAAGGATCTTCACCCACATACTCTGAAAAAGGATCCCCCCGTTATAACCGGCAGTGGCCGAAGCATTTCGCCATTGTATACTCGGCAGTAATAAGTTCGCATCGAAAATATCCTGTGATGCCCGGGTAGGATCCGTATTAATTTCATCAAAATTATCTGTACACCCGAATTGGAATAAGCCAATCAGTGCCAGGGTATAAATCGTTTTTTTCATGGTCATCATCATTTAAACTTGATACTTACATTAACACCAAAGTTCCTGGTCGATGGAAGACTCGTTCCCTCAATACCTGCATAACTCAGGTTGGCACCAAAGGTAGCCTCTGGATCAATATTGGTTGTTTTCTTCATCAAAATAGCTAAATTACGCGAAGCCAAAGAGATGTTTACAGCCCGTACTAGAGGCCATTTTTCTAGTACCCTTGCAGGAATGCTATAGCCGAATGTAAGTTGGCGTAGCTTTATAAAGTCACCATCAACCACACTCACTCCCGTTACATTATTAGCTAGAGCAGTATAATAACCTTCTGCGCTGGCCGTAACTGTATTGGCATTTCCACTCTCGGTAACGCCGGTTGTTATACCATCTCTACCCTCTAGGGTCATTTGATGTAACCCACGTCGGATAGCATAGTTTTCAGTGGCCGAAAGAATTTTATTTCCATAGTTGTAATCGATCAAAAAGGATAGATTAAAAGGTCCGAAAGTAAAATCGTTATTAATACCACCAAATAAAGTAGGCAACACCGAACCATAGCTTTTAAGATCTCCTCTTACTGGATAGCCCGCCGCATCTACGACAATTTGTCCATCAGCAGAGTATTTGTAATCATAAGCCTTAATCTGAGGACCGGCCTCACCCACTACAAATGCCGTTACAGCATTTCCAAGAGTTGCACGGTTACGTCCCAAGTTAATGGTCTGGTTATTCTCGTCGGTCTGTAAAATTTTATTTTTAACCGAAGTTAGGTTGAAGGACACATTCCATCCAAATTTATCCGTTTTGACAGGCGTTCCAGTCAATTGCATTTCCAACCCTTTGTTCTGAATTGACCCAGTACCCACTACCCCACTGGTATAGCCCGTTGCAGCACTGTAGTTAGCAGGCATAATTTCATTTTTGGTTTTCTGAGCATAATAGCTAAGATCAAGACCTAGGCGACTTCCGAAAAATTTCAACTCCAAACCAACTTCCACTTCACTTTTTGTAAATGGTTTAAGGAACAAGTTAGGAAGGGAGAAACCAAAGTTACCAGTTGCTACACCATTAAGTGCATTACCTACGCCGTAATAAATGGCCGTACCATAAGCCGTAGTAGGTTCGCCACTGGTCACCGCATAAGATGCCCGTAGCTTACCAAAGCTAAGATTAGGTACCTCAACCAGATCATTAAATATAAATGCCCCAGTTACCGAAGGAGTAAAGATCCCGCGATTCTCCTTAGGAAGTGTTGAATAGGTATCATAACGACCTGTAGTCCCCAAAGTAAGGAACCCTTTATAACCCAAATCTACACTATAATAAGCCGATTGTACTTCTGTTTGAAAATAGTTATACGATCTGTTATAATTGACCACATTATTGTAGCTATATAGATACGGCAGTACAAATGGACTTCCACTGATCCCAACTTTTTCGTATTGGTTTTTCCGAATGTTACCTCCTACTAAGGCATCAAGAGAGAAATCGGTTCCGAAATTCTTGTTCAACCCAATTAATCCATCTAGATTCAACTCAGTACGTTGAGCGGTAGAGAGTTCGTCCAGTGCTCCCTTAGCCTCCGTTGAATAGGCCGTCCCCCAAGGTGTCACCTTAAATATTCGGTCGTTGGCATTATCGTAACCAATTCTAGCTTGAGCATACAGCCAATCGGTAAAGTCATACTTCGCCGAGGCCGCCGTAATAATCCGCTTTCTACCTACATCATTTTTGAATTGGTTAATCACAAAATACGGGTTAGTCACGTATTCATCGTCACTGAATTGAATTTCTTTGCCAGTTACAAGGTCATAACCTGGATCCAAAATCCTTTGATCGATATTAGTAGCCAAGAACAACCCGTTATTAGCATTCATCGGGCCATCGCTCAAAATGGGCTTATTGGTTACCAATTCATCCACGTAATTAGCCATTACATTCACACTCAACTTACTGGTAATGTTTTGGTCGACCGTCAAGTTGAAAGTTTTTCTGTTAAGTCCACTATTTGGAACAATGGCCTTATTATCCAAATTGGCGAACGAAAACCGGAATGATCCATTATCACCACCCTTGGTTACAGATACACTGTTGGTAAAGTTTGTTCCATCTCTGTAAAAATTCTTGATATTATCCTTTTGTGCCGAATAGGCATAGGTATTACCATCGAACTGTATTACCTGTGATCCGTCTAAGGGAGCTCCCCAGCTCATTCGAGCGGTTTGCTGAGCCGATGCCGCAGTAGTTGGTTTTTGACCCCCAACCCCTTGTCCATATTCATACTGGAAATCAGTCAGGTCCATGGCTTTATCTACCGCATAGTTCATATTATAATCTACGGAGAAGCTACCTTTTTTACCTTTTTTGGTGGTAATCAGAATCACCCCATTCGAAGCCCGAGCACCATAAAGTGCCGATGCCGACTGTCCCTTCAAAACGGTCATGTTTTCGATATCATCAGGGTTTAAGTTCCCAAGGCCATCGCCACCATCGGCACCACCCCACTCACCTGCACTACCCCTCTGGGTATTGTCCATAGGCACCCCGTTGATCACGATCAGCGGTGAACCTCCAGAGTTCATACTCGGCATACCCCGCATCAAAATCTTGGAAGTACCACCGGGACCACCACTGGTTCCTTTAACATTTAAGCCGGCCACTCGACCTGCCAAAGAGTTACCAACGTTGGTTTCCCGTGCACGGGTCATGACGTCCCCGCCAATGGTAGTCACCGAATAACCTAACTTCCGGGTCTCTTTCGATACCCCAAGTGCCGTCACCACCACCTCTTGCAAGTTGGCTACATCTGGAGCCAGATCGACGGTTATCTCACTTCTATTACCCACGGCCACCTCTTTTTTAAGGTATCCTATTGAGGAAAAAACCAAGGTAGTACTTTCAGTGACGCCTGATATCGTAAAGTTACCTTCGGCATCCGCGTTTGTTCCGCGTGTAGTTCCTAATATCGTGACAGAAGCCCCAGGCAAGCCCTGTCCTGTCTCATCTAATACCTTTCCCGTAATCGACCGGTCCTGAGCCATAGCCGGGGAAATCAGCAGAACCACCATCCACAAAGGGATTATAGCTCTAAGAGAAATCTTCATAAATTGTTCCATCATACGAACCAAATTAAAAGTGTTAATTAAACCTCTATACCACATAATGTTTTGTATACAATAGTTACACCAAAACATACAATAGGTTTAGAGGCCCAAATATGAAAAAAAAATATTTAATAAAAAAAATTAATAAATAGGAATTATTATTAATAAAAAGATAATATAGGTAGTTTAATTTATAAATTTTCCTGGATTAATCCAAGCAAAACATATCAATTCCCAATTCTAACAATGAATATTAGAGAAAGACAATTACAATAAAATTGTGGGGTAAAACAGAATAAAAGAGAAGTATACTACCAGATACATGTCTTTTACGTTAGGGATAGGGATCAAAGATAATACCATTTGAGGTAAAAACCAATGTCAACAAGGGGAATCAAACCGTATGCATAATGAGACCCAATATTTCGAACAAGACCGGATATTTGCCTAATTTATTAATTAACAATACTTTAATCCCTTACAAAACCTATATTTCTCTTTAGTCCAGAAAATTTTGTTCTTTTAATTGGAGAGTTCTTAAACACTTTAGAAAAAACTTCACTGGTAATTTCGATGAAATCTGCATCCGTAAGCTCCATAAAGGCAATAGAAGGGGTGAACCCTGGAGTCTGATGCGGGGAAGAAAATCGATTCCATGGGCAGACGTCCTGGCAGACATCGCAGCCAAAAATCCAATTTTCAAACTTCCCTTTTGCATCTTCTGGAATCGCTTCCTTAAGTTCGATCGTATAATAACTGATGCATTTGTTACCATCTACTACGTATGGCTCCGAAATCGCATCGGTCGGACAGGCATCTAGGCAGCGGGTGCAGTTCCCACAGTAATCCCGAATGGCCCCATCGGGTTCCAGTTCCAAATCACAAATAATTTCTCCAATAAAAAAGAAGCTTCCCATGCTCCTATTGATTAGATTGGCATTTTTACCTATCCATCCTAAACCACTTTTGGCAGCCCAGGCCTTATCCATCACGGGGGCCGAGTCCACAAAAACCCGACCTTGAACCTCGCCAATTTCCACTTCTATAGCTTCTACGAGTTGGGCCATTTTCTCCTTCAACACATAATGGTAATCGACCCCATAGGCATACTTCGATATTTTGAGGTCTTCTGGACCCTCACTACGAACGTGCTCAGGATAATAATTCAATAATACCGAAATCACACTTCGGGCCCCATCGACCAGCTTGCGGGGGTCGAGCCTCTTATCGAAGTGGTTGGCCATATAGTGCATTTGGCCATGTGCGGCACGGTCTAGCCATTGCTCCAAACGAGGGGCCTCCTGCTCGAGGAACTCGGCCTTAGAGATTCCACAGAAATCAAAACCAATCTCTTGCGCCTTTTGTTTGACAATACGGCTGCGCTCCTGTCGTACAATATCGGGATGAGTCATACTACAAAGATACAAAACTGAGTAGCAAAATGTCATCTTGTCAGTATTTGGACTCCTGGCAAAGTAATTTAGCAGGCTTCTGCGTAACTTTGCGATTTAAACAGAGCCAGAATATGCCCGAGAATAAGGAACAAGAATTAGAAAACGCAGAAAATACTGCCGACATGCCTACAGATGCTGACAATCTGGAGGATGCACAGACACCAGCAGAAGCACCTGTGGAAGGGCCAGAAGCTTTGGATCCCTTGGATGCAGCCAAACTGGAAGTATCCGAATTAAAAGACAAATACCTAAGGCTATATGCGGATTTTGAAAACTTTAGAAGACGCACCGCCAAAGAAAAACTAGAGATGTTCTCTTCGGCGAATGCCGACATGATGAAGGCCATGTTGCCCATAGTGGACGATTTCGAGCGTGCCAATCAATCCTTCGAAACTTCCAACAATTTGGAGGCCTTAAAGGAAGGTGTGGATTTGATCTATTCGAAATTGATCAAAACTTTAGAATCGAAGGGACTAAAACCGATGAGTGCCAAAGGCGAGGCTTTCGATGCGGAATTACACGATTCCATAGCGCAGTTCCCCGCCCCCACCGAGGACCTTAAAGGTAAGGTAGTCGATGAAATAGAAAAAGGGTATTATCTTAACGACAAAGTGATCCGCTTCGCTAAAGTAGTGGTTGGATCTTAAAAACTGTATTTATTAAGCATGATGTAGCGGTGAAAAGAATCATACGCTTTAGAGTAAGTAGATGACGATAATCGTCGCAGTACACATCCCATATCAAGTATGTCAAAGAAAAGAGATTATTACGAAATACTAGGCGTTGACCGAAGTGCTTCAGTCGATGAAATCAAAAAATCGTACAGGAAGCTAGCCATCAAGTTTCACCCCGACAAGAACCCGGACGATCCCACTGCTGAGGACAAATTTAAAGAGGCGGCTGAGGCTTACTCGATCCTTAGCGACGAGGCCAAGCGCAAGCGATATGACCAGTTTGGTCATGCTGGTGTAGGTGGTGCGGCGGGAGCTGGAGCTGGAGGCTTCGGTGGAGGCTTTACCATGGACGATATTTTCTCTCAATTTGGCGATATATTTGGAGAGAGCAGCCCCTTTGGTGACATCTTTGGCCGTTCGGGCGGTGGCGGTGGACGTCGGATGCGCAAGGGGTCCGATCTACGCATCAAGCTTAAGCTTAACCTAGAAGAGGTGGCTAATGGCGTTGAGAAAAAAATAAAAGTTAAAAGACATGTATCCTGCGACACCTGTGGTGGCAATGGCGCCAAACATGGCACCGCACTTACCAACTGTGGTACTTGCAATGGTTCGGGCCAAGTACGTAAGGTAGTTAGTACCATGCTCGGACAGATGGTATCGACCACCACCTGCCCTACTTGTAATGGCGATGGCAAGATCGTCAGCGAGCGTTGCGACTCTTGTGCAGGAGAGGGCCGTCTACTTCAGGACGACCTGATCACCCTCAATATTCCTGGTGGAGTAGCCGAGGGCATGCAGCTCTCTATGTCGGGTAAGGGCAATGTGCCCCCTCGTGGAGGCGTAGCCGGAGACCTGCTGATCGTCATTGAGGAAGAAGAGCATCTACAACTCAAAAGAGATGGCACCAATGTGGTATTCGATATGCACTTAAGCTTTATAGAAGCGGCATTGGGAACCACCACCGAAATACCAACCATAGACGGTAAAGCGCGCATCACCGTGGATGCCGGTACACAAGCCGGTAAAATTCTTCGCCTAAAAGGAAAAGGAATTAAGGACTTGAATGGCTATGGCAAAGGCGACCAGCTGGTACATATTAATGTATGGACCCCACAGCAGCTTTCGTCCGACGAGCGAGAAACTTTAGAGTCATTGAGAAACTCACCTAACTTCCAGCCCAAACCTGGGAAGCATGAAAAAGGTTTTTTCGATAAAATGAAAGACTTCTTTCATTGATACTACCCCTTTAAAAAAGCCGTTGAGTTTTCAACGGCTTTTTTAAAATCACTTCATCTCCCTCATAAATTTATTTATGAATTCCAGTCCAGGTAAAAAGACGAGTCCCCGTTTATGGATTCGAATTAGCTTAGCCGGTCTTTTAGTTTCCTGGCTCCTCGTTGCGCAGTCCTGTATGCGATTTCGCTCCAACGAAAAGGAAGTAAGGACCTATTTTAAGGAAAAGCAAGTGCCGGTGGAGTCCATTCATTTTACTGTTCAGGACCAGCCCCTACATTATTTAAAGACTGGCCAGGAGGGCCTTCCCACCCTATTTTTCGTGCATGGTTCCCCAGGCAGCACCGATGCCTTCCAATCCTACCTGTCCGACTCCAGCCTATTAAGACGCTTCCGGATGATCGCCATCGACCGGCCTGGTTTTGGATATAGTAATTTTGGAAAGCCTCAGCACCTAGAAACTCAAGCCCACTTTATAGCACAGATTATAAAAAAAGAAGCCAATGGTGCGCCGATACACCTAGTGGGCCATAGCATTGGAGGCCCAGTTATTGTGCAACTGGCCCAGAACGATCCAACATTATTCGCTTCGTTAACCATATTGGCAGGGTCTATTTCTCCAAAAGACGAACCCAGAGAACTGTGGCGCTACCCCTTAGCCTACTTCCCATTGAAGTACCTCTTACCCGGCGCCTTTCGCCCCTCCAATCAGGAGATTGTATTCTTCAAAAAGGACCTTTACCAACTAGACAAGGGCTATGACCGGCTTACTATGCCCGTGACCTTCATACATGGCGATGCCGATAACTTTGTAACAGTCAATAATGTAGCCTATGGCCTTAGCAAGCTAAAACATAACCCGCATGTCGAAAAAATGATTATCCACGACGCCGACCATTTTATCCCATGGAAACATAAAGAGGTCATCGTGAAGCACCTTTTAACCCTATAGCATCCCCCATTGAAATGACCATCATGAACGCTGTTATTCGAAATATCTCCCTTTCCTTTCTTACTCTCTTTATTGTACTGGTTATGCACCCCAGCCATACTTCAGCTCAGCAATCAGGCGCTGTCTCATCCCTAAAAGTAGCTACTTTTAACGTGAGCATGGAATCTCAAAACTATCAGAAGGGCACCACTCCCCCCCTTTCTGAGGCTATTTTAAAAAATGAGTTGGCATCCGGACAAAACGATCAGATTCGCAATATTGCCCGCATCATACAAATGGTCCGTCCCGATGTAATCCTACTCAATGAGTTCGACTATATCGAAAACCCCGAAGAAGGTATACAGTTATTTATAAAAAACTATCTCCAGAAAGGTGAGTCACCGATAGACTATCCATATTTCTATTATAATACGGTAAACACCGGACAACCCAGCCCCTTCGACCTTGACAATGACGGAAAAGCGTCCCAATATGGCGCCGATGCTTGGGGGTATGGGCTTTATCCTGGTCAGTATGGAATGGTATTGCTTTCTAAGTACCCCATACAGAAAGAAAAGGTACGCACTTTTCAACATTTCAAATGGAAGGATATGCCCGGTGCACTCCTTACTAAAAAGGCCGATGGCAGTAACTGGTACTCCAAAGAAGCCTGGGAGCAATTCCCCCTGTCGTCGAAAGCACATTGGGATATACCCATACGGGTGGGCAAAAACACCGTCCACTTTCTGGCCAGTCACCCTACTCCACCGGCCTTCGACGGCCCCGAAGATCGCAATGGCAAGCGTAATCATGACGAAATAAGATTCTGGAAGGATTATATCAACGGCTCTGCCGCTGGCGGCTATATATACGACGACCAGGGTCAGCGTGGAGGCCTTACCGGACCAAAGCGATTCGTTATCCTAGGAGACCAAAATGCCTCTCCAGATGAGGGAAATGCGCGCACGGAAGGTATTCAATCCTTGCTACAAGACCCATTGGTGCTAAGCCAGCCGACACCTGCCAGCGACGGTGGGGCACAGCATAGCCCCAATAACCCGGTAGCATTGCATCATACGGCTTCCTGGCGTATGCGCGCCGACTACGTGCTTCCCTCACGCTTTGGATTCACGATCACGGATTCTGGAATTTTTTGGCCTACCAAAGATGCCCCCAACTACGCTCTAATAGACAACCGCGGCGCCAGCTCCGACCACCGCTTGGTATGGGTAGCGCTCCGTTTTAAGGAATAGTCCTATGAACAAGCGCCCACAGCCCCCTTCCCTCACAGTCCATATACGAAACTGGGTGTATCAGGACTGTGGGGCCACCTTTACCCCCTGCTATCAGGAGCTTCATCACAACATAAACCCACCTCGGCACATCTAGCACTAAAATAATATTTTTTTGTTTTAATTCCATTCGGGTAAATTCCCAACCCTTCGTCTTTATACTATAAAGACGAAGAAACTGGGGATAGTAAGCTATGGGCAAAACCCATTCTGCAATCGATTGCTGAATATTAAGAATGAACCCCTAACGGCATTCTTCCCATTTCAACGCATAAAAACGATTATTAAGTGATAACGGTTATAGAGATGGATGTGCGAATTGCAGGTATTAAATACATATGCTGGATCCTTTTAGGAATCGGCCTGTGGAGCTGTGGGGTAAAGAAACCGGAGGAAATACTGTTGGCAGAAACAGAAATACCAGAGTTCATCGACTTCAATTATGACGTAAAACCGATCCTCTCCGACAAATGCTATGCCTGCCATGGGCCCGATGAAAAGAAACAAAAAGGGGGTTTGAGGCTGGATACGCCCGAGGGGGCCTATGCCGCCTTGAAAGACAACCCCAACAAGCATGCCATCGTACCGAACGACCTTTCGGCTAGCATGGTATATACCCGCATGATCAGCACCGATCCGGAATTACAAATGCCTCCTCCCAATTCGAACCTCACGCTTTCTGCTAAGGAAATCGCCATCATAAGCCGATGGATCGAACAAGGGGCCGTTTACAAGCCACATTGGTCATTTATTAAACCCGCTCTCCCACAGATTCCTACACTGAAGGATCAGGCTTGGGTGCGCTCCCCCATCGATGCCTTCGTAGCCGCAAGGCTGCAACAACAAGGCCTACAACCTTCGCCACCCGCCACTGCCGAAGATCTGATACGCAGGGCTAGTTTCGACCTCCTAGGGCTCCCCCCAAGTCTTGAAGAAATAGAGGCTTTCACCTCCTCGCCCACCGACCAGGCTTACGAAGCACTCCTAGACAGGCTATTGGCCTCTCCTGCCTATGGTGAGCGCATGGCTAGCGAATGGATGGACGTAGCTCGGTATGCCGACAGCGACGGGTATCTCGACGATAAACACCGGGACTTCTCCCCATGGCGCAACTGGGTAATAGACAGTTATAATAGAAATATGCCCTATAACCGATTTATCACCTGGCAGCTAGCCGGCGACCTGGTCGCCAACAAAACCCAGGAGAGTATACTGGCTACGGCCTTTAACCGGTTACACAAAAAAAATTCCGAAGCAGGTATCGTCTTTGAGGAATATCGGGTAGAATATAACGCCGACCGCGTACAGACCGTCAGCCAGGCCGTATTGGGGCTATCGGTACAATGTGCCCGTTGCCACGACCATAAATACGATCCCATTAGTCAAGAAGCCTATTACAAGATGTTTGGACTTTTTAACAGCACCAACGAAATAGGTAGCCCAGTCTACGGGCCCGATCAGACCCCGGGCCCAGCACTCTTGCTTACCGATCAGGAAAGTGAAACGCTCCTAACCACGATAAGAACAAAAATTAAAAAAGAAGAAAACGGGATTAAAACACATAAAACTCAAGCCACATCCGCATTTAACACATGGCTTGCGTCCACCACGGTAGACGCCAAAGTCCTGAACGCCGGTATGGAGAAGAGCCTGGTGGCCTATTACCCTTTCGACAAGATAAATAATTCCAATCCAAGCCAGATCAGTACGCCAAACCTAGCCCAACCCCAGCAGCCTGCCCTATGCAAGGAACCTATCCTACAGTCAGGCAAAAAGGGTAATGCCTATTTCGTAAGCGACTATAACAGTATCAAGCTAGGCCATGGCATAGGTTGGAAAGAGCGTACCGACGCCTTTACGGTCGACCTTTGGATCTACCCGAAACGGGTATATCCCGATGCGGGCATTTTTTACCATTGCGAGGATATCCGGCTCGGCTATAAAGGCTACTCCCTACGGCTGGCCGACAACAAATTACAATTCATAGTGGCCCATTCCTATCCCCAAAATGCGATTCAGGTGAGCACTCAAAAGGCTGTCCCCGCTAACCGCTGGACTCGGGTAACGGTGACCTACGACGGATCGAGCAAGGCCGAAGGGGCAAAAATATATTTGAACGGAGAGACCACCCCCTTAAGCCAAGACTTCGATAATTTATATAAAGGAATTTTATATGAAAAAAATATACATACCTACACTTTCGAAGGCTTTACCTTAGGCCAGCGCAACCTGTTAATTCCTTTTAAGGACGGCGGTATCGACGAATTAAAAATCTATGACAGAGATCTGACGCCCATAGAGGTTTTGTATTCGGAAAAACCCGCCAAGGTGTGGGAAGCCCTGGCCAATGATGATACCAAAAACAAACTCCTTAGGCCCTACTATTTCGCTAGGGCAGACCAAGGCTATAAGCGGCAAAAAAAATCGTTAAAAGTACTGATGGATCAGGAGAACCAGGTGCTCAATGCTATTCCCGAAATAATGGTCATGGGCGATTTACCCTCGCCCCGGCCTACCTATGTGCTAGGGCGTGGGGTGTACAATATTCATGAACAAGAAGTGAAACCATCGGCCATAGAAACCGTACTGCCATTTGCAGGCAAATTCCCTCCCAACCGACTGGGGTTGGCCCAGTGGCTTTTTGACAAAGACCACCCCCTCACCGCTAGGGTATATGTGAATAGAATATGGCAAATGCATTTCGGCCATGGCCTTGTCCGGTCTGCTGCCGACTTCGGCAATCAGGGCGACTTACCTACCCATCCAGACCTACTGGACTGGCTGGCGCTAAACTTTATGGAGTCGGGATGGGACGTAAAAAAGCTACACAAAACCATTATGCTATCGGCCACTTACCGCCAAAGCTCGGCATTGAACCCCAAACTACTAGAAAAGGACCCTGAAAACTTACTCTTAGCCCGTGGGGCTCGATTCCGGCTAAGTGCCGAGATGATCCGCGACAACGCCCTTTCTGTCAGTGGCCTGCTCGTGAGCCGCTTAGGTGGGCCCAGTGTGTATCCTTACCAGCCCGAAGGGATATGGGATGAGCTGAGCGACAAATCGTGGCGTTATAAATACCTCCAAGAGCCTGGTGATGGACTGTACAGGAGGAGCCTGTACACGATCTGGAAGCGTACCTCCCCACCACCTGCCATGCTCATCTTCGATGCACCAGAACGGGGCGAATGCGTGGTAAAGCGTCGCCCAACCAGCACGCCACTTCAAGCCTTAGTATTGCTCAACGACCCCCAGTATTTGGAGGCCGCACGAAAGCTGGCCGAAAGGCTATGGATGGCTGGAGGGTCGAACCAGCAACAGCTACTCGGACAGGCCTTCCGGCTCCTTACAGGCAGGTCGCCCAAAGCCAAGGAAATGGATATACTAAGCCAATATTATGAGGATGAACTCAAAAAATTCAAAGAGCAGCCTCAAAAGGCCCGTGCGTATTTGAGCACGGGATATTTACCCCTAGCACCGGGGCTGCCTCCGGCCCCGGTGGCCGCATTGGCTACCGTAGCCCATGCCATTATGAATACCGACGAAGCCTATACCCGCAAATAAAGTTTACTATGGACGATATCAAAAAAGCCTTTGCACAACTCAACCGACGTGATTTCCTTACCAAAGCAGGGCTAGGGTTCGGCTCCTTGGCACTTACCAGCATGCTTGGGTCCTCTCAGTCGACAGCGCCGGCGGGTAGCACCCAGGCCATAGAAGCCTTCATAAAAGGGCCACATTTCCCGGCCAAGGCCAAGCGTGTCATCTATCTGTTTATGAGTGGAGGCCCCTCCCAGCTCGAGACCTTCGACTACAAACCGGCCCTGGCCAAATGGCACGGCCAGGAGATTCCCGATTCGGTGAGAGGCACCCAGCGAAACTCTGGAATGGTAGCGGGCCAATCGACATTCCCATTGGTAAAATCGATCTATGATTTCAAACAATATGGCCAATCCGGCGCCTGGGTAAGTGAGATACTGCCCTATACGGCAAAAATTGTAGACGATCTATGTATCATCAAGTCGGTCCAGACTGAGGCTATCAACCATGAGCCGGCGGTCATGTTCGTGCAGACGGGCTCTCAACAAAGTGGCCGCCCATCGATGGGCTCTTGGCTAAGCTACGGACTGGGTTCCGACAACGAGAACCTCCCCCATTTTATGGTCCTTATCTCCAAAGGCCTCAGCGACCAGCCCTTGAGTACCGCCGCCTGGGCCAACGGCTTCCTTCCCTCCCACCATCAAGGGGTACACCTCCGAGCGGGAAAAGATCCCGTTTTATATTTACAAAACCCTCGGGGAGTCGACAGGGCCGATAGGCGAAAAGCCCTGGACCAAGTAAGGGCGCTCAACGAGCAGCAGTTTGGGCTGTGGGGCGACCCAGAGATCCACTCCAAAATCAGTCAATACGAAATGGCCTATAAGATGCAGACTTCCGTTCCCGAGGCTGTCGATACCAGCCAGGAGCCCGACTACATCTACAAAATGTATGGAGAAGAGGCCCGGCAACCGGGAACTTTCGCAGCCAACTGTTTACTGGCCAGAAGAATGGCAGAAAAAGATGTTAAATTCATTCAACTCTATCATATGGGCTGGGACCAACATGGCAATCTACCTTCGGGAATAAAAAAACAAGCTAAAGATGTAGATCAAGCTTCGGCAGCCTTAGTTCAAGACCTCAAACAACGGGGACTACTGGACGACACCTTGGTGGTATGGGGTGGCGAATTTGGCAGGACCAGCTTCTCGCAAGGGCAGCTCACCAAAAATAATTATGGCCGCGACCACCATCCCGGTTGTTTTACGATGTGGATGGCCGGAGCCGGCGTAAAACCGGGCATGGTATACGGCGAAACCGATGAGTTCAGCTATAATGTAGCCCATAACCCCGTGCATGTCCATGACTTCCAAGCCACCGTCCTACACCTCTTTGGAATGGACCACGAAAAATTGGTTTTCAAACACCAAGGCCGGAGGTACCGACTTACCGATGTCCATGGAAAAGTCGTCCAAGCCATATTATCGTAAGTAACACCTATTTATAAGCCTTGGCTTCTTTGATGAGGGATCGATACTCCGCCGTTTCCAGGCATTTTTTATAATACGCTTTGGCCTTGGCCCTATCCCCTTCCCGATGGGCAATACGCGCCAAACCCGCATAAGCCAAAGGCACATACTCGTCGGTATATTGGCTGTCGTGAGGCAGACGAATAGCCGCAAGATAGGCGTTCTTGGCAGCCTGGTCATTTTTGTCCTCTTTTTCCAAAAGCATCGCAGCAAATAATTGATGGGCACCGGGATAAAAGCCGGTATTATATTTTTTTAGTTTGGTCATTTTAGCCTTAGCCTGCTGATATTGCTGAGCCAGAAGTTGAGCCTCTATATATTTCATCATAAAAAGCGGATTCTCGGGATACCAATCCACCAGTTTTTGCATAAAGAAAACGGCTTTGTCTGTGCGCGTCTCATATTTGGTGTAAATATGCGCCAAATAATAGCACGATTCTGCCCTCGTAATGGTCCCTAGTCGCGTCCCAATTTCCATCTGTTTTAACCCCAGCTCTTTATTTCCACTCTTAAAAAATATCATGAGTGGTTTTACGATGGGATGCACCTCTGGATATAACTCCACATAATAATTGTACATCCCAGAAGTGAAATAAAACTCAGGATTCTTACCGGTTAGTTTTAGCCCTTCTGTAAATGCCCCATAAGCCCTTTTGCCTTCGGTAGCCGCATTGATAAGCTCCCCATTATAATTATGCATCATGGCCAGGTACCCACGGGCCACCATGGTATAAAATACCGCTTCGGGATCCTTACTATCGTCTCCAAACTTTTTTTCGACGGCTTCTAAACATTTATTCAGATGATCAACATATACTTTAGACATGGTCTTATGATCCTTTACCGGCAAGTACTTCCAAAACAAAACGAAAGAGTCGAGGATATGCGATACGGGATGACCAGGATACTGACGTTCTATTTTGTTGATCAACAACTGAGCTTCCGAAAATTCGTAATTGTATATTTTGTCCAAGCTCGATTGTATCGTTTTGATGGCATTGGCATCATTCAACAGCTGGCTATGCGCTTGTGTACTTCCTAATGCAAATAATAGACCGAGTATTAGTCTTAAATAATGTAACTTCATGCTGTTGACGTAGTAAAAAAATGATTTTGGTAGTATGCTTCCTTACGAGTAGCTTTGCTTATAACCGAAAAACAATCACACAGGTTTCTAAGCGATGGCTTAATAACCCCAACTGATAAAAATATTATATTAAAATATGATTCGTTACGACCAGTTTACCTTAGACAATGGCCTACAAGTTTTCGTTCATGAAGATTTTGCCACTCCTATGGCAGCCGTTAACATCCTATACAATGTGGGCTCTAGGGATGAAGATGAATCGAAGACCGGGTTTGCGCATTTGTTTGAACATTTGATGTTTGGGGGTTCCAAAAACATCCCCAATTACGACATCCCCGTTCAACGGGTAGGAGGAGAAAACAATGCCTTCACCTCCCCCGATATTACCAATTATTACATTACACTGCCAGCCAACAATATAGAAACGGCGTTTTGGCTGGAGTCGGACCGTATGATGAGCCTCTCCTTCGACCCCGAAGTGCTGGAAGTTCAGCGAAAGGTGGTCATAGAGGAGTTCAAACAACGCTATCTGAACCAACCATATGGGGATTTATGGCTAAAACTTCGTCCGTTGGCCTATACCCAACACCCCTACCGCTGGGCTACCATTGGGAAGGAAATCAGCCATATAGAACAAGCGACGATGGACGATGTTCAGGAGTTTTTTTATAAATTCTACAGGCCCAATAATGCCGTAATGGTAGTGGCAGGGGCCGTTCATACCGACGATATCAAGAAACTCGCTCAAAAATGGTTTGGAAATATTCCGGCAGGCAAGGCCTATCACCGCGCCCTTCCGCCAGAGCCTCGGCAGCTTCAAGCCCGGATATTGGAAACCTCGGCAGCAGTACCGCTAGACTCCCTGGTCAAGGTATTTCATATGCCTGGACGCTATGACATGGGGTACTATGCCGCCGACTTGCTCAGTGACATTCTGGGTAGGGGCAAATCCTCCCGGCTCTACCAACGCCTCTTGAAAGATCTCCCAATATTTAACAGTATTAGTGCCAGCGTAACGGCATCTTTGGACCCCGGCTTACTACTTATCAAAGGAAATCTGAATCCCGGAGTAAAACTAGAAGATGCCGACTCGGCCGTTGACGAAATATTGGCGGAACTGGTTGCAGAGGCGGCCAATGAACAGGAAATCACCAAGGTAAAGAACCAAACGGAAGCCACGTTGGCATTTTCGGAGGTGGAGCTTCTGAACAGGGCCATGAACCTGGCCTTCGCTGCCAATGCCGGCAATGTAGACTGGGCTAACGACGATGCCGCCCTCATTAGGCAGCTTACCGCCGAAGACATGCACCAAGCAGCACAAACCGTACTGAGGGCCGAAAACGCATCGACCTTATACTATCGATCGGAAGGCTAACCTCCTCGGCTACGGCTCAACGGCCTTGCCATAGGAGGAAGTTTTCATTTAGCTCTCCATACAAAAAGGGAGAAAGGTTTCTACAAAAACCCTTCTCCCTTTTTTATATTACGCACCTTATACTATTCTGGGAGGAAAGTAAGGTAACTAAAGTCGTCCTCATGAAACATCTCCTGGGCGATTCCCTGAAGCTGACTAGAGGTAACCTGTTCTATTTCCTGAAAAATCTCCGGTAAGGAATCCACTTTACCCGTGTCTAACAAGCTTTTGGCCATCATGAGCATGAAGTTCATATTACTCTCTTCCGACATGGCCAACTGGCCCATGAGCTGAACTTTGGTCTGGTGTAGCTGGGAAGTAGAAAGAGGAACCTCCCGAACCTTTTTCAACTCCTTTTTGATTAGGGCTATGCTTTTTGAAAGCTGCCTGGCTTCGGTACCGAAGAAAAACCCGAGAAAACCTGTATCCAGATAAGGCGTGTAATTGGCCTCTATCGAGTAAACAAATCCGTATTTTTCGCGAAGCGATAAATTGAAACGAGAGTTCATACCGGGTCCACCCAATAAGTTGACCAACATAAAAAAGGGCAGGCGCTGCTCATCGAGCAAGGCATAGGACGGATGCCCCATGGCGCATTGGGCCTGGGTGATCGCCCGCTCACGCTGCTCCACCTTGGGAGTATAGCTCTGAGGGGCCAGCCGTATCCTACTCGTTCTCCGATGGGGTATATGACTCAAATATTTCTCTGCGACTCTTACCACCTTCGCAAAGGGCAACCGGCTCACCGACGCTACGACGATCTGTTCGGTATCCAGATTTTGCTCAATAAAATCGATCAACTCCTGCCTACCGAAGCCGTTGACGGTTTCGGAAGTCCCTAAGATATTATTGCCCAAGGCATGATTCGGAAATACCAACTGATCGAAATCATCTTGAATCGCATCTTCGGGGGAGTCTACATACATAGACATTTCTTCTAGGATCACATTACGCTCCCTTTCCAATTGCTTTTCCGGAAACACGGAATGAAACGTAATATCAGCCAATAGTTCCAGGGCCTTCTCAAAATGAGCATCTAATACCGACGCATGGAAACATATTTTCTCCTTGGTGGTATAGGCATTGAGTTCTCCGCCTACATTTTCGAGCCGGTTAATGATATGATAAGAACGTCGTTTTTCCGTTCCTTTAAAGGCCATATGTTCCCAAAAATGAGCCAATCCTTGTTGATGTGGCAGCTCATCTCGACTGCCTATGTCGAGCATAATGCCACAGTGGGCTATTTGGGTATGAGGTACTTGCTTATGGGCTATGCGAATCCCGTTCGGCAAAGTAAATACCTGATATTCTTCTGAAAGCACTATGGGGGAAGCATTCGGAGGAATCCGTTTGCCTGAACTGTTTCTCTTCATTCCTAATAAACACAAAAAACCCACCGATAATTTAGGGTGGTCTCTGCAAAAATACGGACTTTTGCGTGAAACACTGTGAAATAAATGGATTCTAAACGCATTCTGATTATTCAAACGGCCTTTATAGGAGATGTAATTCTGGCTACCTCACTTTTAGAAACCGTCTATAAGGCCTTTCCTACGGCTAAAATCGACTTTTTGCTTCGGCAAGGAAACGAAGGGTTACTAGAGAATCATCCGTTTGTACATCGTACCTGGGTTTGGAAAAAGAAAGAATCCAAATATGGAAGCTTATGGAAGCTACTGAAGGCTTTTCGCAAGGAGAAATTTGATATCGTAATCAACCTACAGCGCTTTGGTGCTACCGGGATCCTAACTGGCTTTTCTAAAGCTCCCATTCGAGTCGGCTTCGTTAAGAACCCTTTTTCATTTCTTTTTACCCATACGGCTCCTCACGAAATAGGCTCGGGCTTGCACGAAATCCACAGAAACCATCGTTTGCTGGCCCCTCTCACTACGGTAGTCTGCCAGGCCCCCAGGCTATATCCCAGCACTGCCGACCGGCAGCAGGTAGCCGCTATGCAAACGGCCCCATATGTATGCATAGCGCCTTCGTCGGTTTGGTTTACCAAGCAGTATACCGAGGCGGGATGGGTGGACTTGATCGACCGGCTCGACGCCCCTACTCAAGTATACCTACTGGGTGGACCAACGGACCAGGCTCTCACCGAGCGCATCCGTCAACGGTGCCTTAGCACCGACCGGGTGACCAATCTGTCGGGCAAGCTCACCTTCCTACAGTCGGCGGCTCTGATGCAACAAGCTACGATGAACTATGTGAACGACTCGGCTCCTTTGCATATCTGCTCTGCCACCGACGCAGCGGTAAAGGCAATTTTTTGTTCTACAGTTCCCGAGTTTGGCTTTGGGCCCCTATCGCCACAGGCCAAGGTCATCCAAACTCCGCAGACCTTAGCCTGCCGACCTTGTGGATTGCATGGGCATAAAGCATGCCCTGAGGGTCATTTTAAATGCGCCACGAGTATCAGCACCGAACAACTCCTGGAGTCATAAACCACCCAGTTGCTTTATTGACGGTATTGTTCTATGATTTTGTACAGGGCTTTCTGTTTATCCAGTTCTTGAAAGAAATCGAAAAGCTGTATATGTCCGTCATAGTCGAGGGTAAGAGCCGTTTCCAAAAATATTAAAGCTTCGCGGTAGTCGCCAGAATGAATGTGATACACCGCCATATGGTAGTACAAGTCGGCCTCCTCGGGAAGATCCTCTATGGCTGCCTGTAGCAAGTCAATAGCTCGGGCATAATTGCCTTGTTCAAAGAGCACCAAGGACCATTTTAACCAGATTTCCGGATTGGAAGGTTCTATTTCAGCGGCCTTTTCGAACGCTTCAAAGGCTGAAATCACATTGCCCACTTTAAATTCCGTTTCTGCCAAGGCCAACCAATAGTCAGGATTAAGGGCGGTTATCTGTATGGCCCTTCTAAAAAAGCCTACTGCTTCATACCATCGTTCTAGTTCGTTGAAACATATCCCAAGACCATACCATCCATCGTCCCACATGGGATCCAACTTCACAGTTTTCTGATAGCATTTAATGGCCTGATCGTACGCTTCCAGCCTTTCATAGCAAGTCCCTAAGCAGCAATGGATTTCGGGTTGGTCATCTTCCAACTTCAAAGCAATGAGGTATTGGGCTTTGGCATCCTCAAATTTTTCGAGGCTCATATAGGCATTCCCTAGCTGAAAATAACCGGAGGCAAAGTCTTCCTTAATCAATATGGCATATTCCAAGGCTTGAACAGAATCGATATTCCTGTCGAGCCTCCGGTAGGCCACCCCCAGATTGAACCACGCCAACCAAGAAAACGGGGCCTGATCCACTAAGTCGGTATAATAGTCCAGGTGAGATTCCAGCTGACCCAGCATTTCCAAGCAATGGGTAAGTTCTAGAAGGGCATCCTCATGATCCAAATTATGAGCAAGGGTCTTTTTGAAATAGCCGACAGCCTCCTCGAGCTTGCCTGCATTTTGGTAGGTCTGGCCCAGCTGAAAGTAGATTTCATCTTGGTCGTCGACCCTATAGGCCAGGCTCTCCAATAGCTCCACAGCCTCTTCAAAATCCCCTACCATATTGGCCAAGGCCACCTGCATAAAGGTTATTTCTACGTCACCAGGGTGAAATAATGCCGCTCGGTCGAGCAGCTCATGAGCCTGTTCGTGGTCGCCTTTGTTGGCGAGAACCTGCACCTTGCTCAGGATCAGGTCAAGGGAATAAGGAAAATCGGCCAGCCCCCTGTCACAGGCCAGCAGGGCTTTTTCCCAATCGCCCATTTCCATGTAATGACCCGTAACCTTTTCAAAGGTTTCCAGATCCACAAACTCCTGTTCACTCGACTCCAACATTTTTTCAAACCTTTGGAGAGTCTCGTTCATATTTTTTTTCCTTTCTCCGAAATTTTTCTCCATTTCAACTATGCTTCCGTTACAGTGATGAACCCCTTCCTTCTTATTCCTTCTAAAAGCCAAATGAAAACACCATTTTAGAAAATTTAGTGCACCAGTTACCTGCAATAAAATAAATCCAAATTGGAGATAGTAGAAAGTTATAAATTTTTATGCTTTTATCAAACGCCCGCCTTCAAACTTTCACAGACACGGGTAATGGTATCCTGCAAAGGAGTAAATTCAAAACCGATTGTATTCTTTATTTTTGAATGGTCATAAGTAATCTTCCTAGCACTGGATTGGGCCGTTTCTTTGGTGATCAAAGGCTTGGTACCCAATAGCCAGGTCCTTACAGCCTCTACCCGCCAAATCACCCCGGCTAGGGTCTTTCCTACGGCATACCGAGGGCGCCGCTTTCCCATGGCATCGGCAATCATAAAAAACAAGTCCTTATAAGATATATTCCCGGCGTTCAGCAGAAAGCGCTCACCACTAATCTCTGAAAATAGCAGCCTAATAATCACCGAGGCCACATCATGCACATCCACATAATTGGCTACCCCCTCGGTATAAAATGGATTCTCCTGATATACATATCTAAAAATCTGGGTACTGCTTTTCCCCCAATCGCCTTCGCCTAATATTAAGGTCGGGTTTACAATGACTGCCTCAAGTCCCTCGGCTATGCCCCTCCAAACTTCTAGCTCAGCCAATTGTTTGGTTTTTGCATATTCCGAATTTTCAGGTGAATCCTCCCACTTTTGATTTTCGTTGAGCACTACCGTACTTCCTGTTGCCAATTTTCGAGAGTCGGGCCGGCCCAAAGCGGCAATGCTGCTCACATGGCATAGCTTACGCACCCCGAATTGTAAACAGGCATTTACGACATTGGCAGTCCCGCGTTGATTAACCTGGTACATCATGGGCCGGTCCTTGGGGACAAATGAAACCACTGCAGCCGCATGGACCACATAATCCATACCCTCCATGGCCTGCTCTAGACTACCCGGGTCGAGCACATCGCCCTCCACCCAGTTGATCCGAGATTGTATCCCTGCCAGCAGGGAACGTTCGGAATTGGCTCGTACGAGGGCAAATACTTGGTGCCCGTCTGCCAACAATAATTTACAAGTGATGCTGCCAACTAAACCCGTGGCGCCTGTGATTAATACATTCATTCTTTTTTGTTGCGAGTCAATCAAAGTTCGGGCTTAAATATCGGTTGGCAAAAATTTAGATAAAAAAAGACCTTATGCAGTTTACCAAAACTATCAACCATTTAAAGTTCCTTTTTCTTAATTTCGCAAGATATTACTATTTGGCTTCCTAGCAAGAGCCACGTTACCAATCTCTAATAACGCGAGACACATGTCCAAAACCACCCCAAAAAGATATACTGTTACTGCAGCACTCATCTACGCCAATGGCCCCATACACATTGGACATTTGGCTGGCTGCTATATTCCGGCCGACATATACGTTCGTTATCTACGCTCCCAAGGGCGTGAGGTCGTGTTTGTCAGCGGCACCGACGAGCACGGTGTTCCTATCACCATTCGAGCCAAAAAGGAAGGGCTAACGCCTCAACAGGTGGTCGATAAATATTACAGCCAGATCGATGCCTCCTTTAAGGAACTCGGTGTATCCTTCGATATTTATTCTCGTACGAGCAAGCCTATTCATCATCAGACGGCTCAAGAAATATTCACAGATCTTTACGATAAGGGAGTATTTATGGAGCAAACCACCGAACAATATTATGATGAGCAGGCAGGACAGTTTTTGGCCGATCGCTATATTGTGGGCACCTGCCCGGTGTGTGCGTCTCCTAATGCCTATGGCGACCAGTGTGAAAAATGTGGGTCTACCCTGAGTCCCATGGAATTGATAAACCCTCATTCGGCGTTGTCGGGATCCAAACCCGTATTGAGAACGACCAAAAACTGGTTTTTACCCCTCGATCAGATGCAAACCAGGCTCGAGGAATATATTGGCAGCCATCCCGAATGGAAAACTAATGTGCTTGGACAGTGCCAATCATGGCTAAAAGATGGCCTAAAGCCTCGTGCCATGACTCGCGACCTGGACTGGGGAATAAAGGTTCCCTTGCCCGACACCGACAACAAGGTCCTGTATGTATGGTTTGAGGCCCCAATAGGTTATATATCGGCCACCAAAGACTGGCTGACTCAGCAGAATGGCACCGATGAAGGCTGGGGTAAATGGTGGCTCAAGCAAGACAAAGATTCCGATCAAGAAGATACTAAACTGGTTCACTTTATTGGTAAAGACAATATCGTGTTCCACTGCATCATATTCCCGGCCATGCTGATGGCCGAAGGAAATTATGTATTGGCCGAAAACGTTCCTGCCAATGAGTTTATGAACCTGGAAGGAGACAAAATATCGACCTCCCGCAACTGGGCCGTGTGGCTTCATGAATACCTAGAAGAATTCCCCGGCAAACAAGACGTATTAAGATACGTACTGGCCGCCAATGCTCCCGAAACCAAGGACAGTGAGTTTACATGGAAGGACTTCCAAACGCGCAATAACAGCGAACTGGTCGGAATATATGGCAACTTTATCAACAGAGCCGTGGTACTAACTCAGAAGTTCTGCAATAGTCAGGTGCCCCAGCGTGGGGAGTTGGAGCCAATAGACCAACAAGTATTGGAAGAACTAGCCGCTTACCCTGGAAAGATAGCCGAGTCGATGGAAAACTACCGCTTCCGTGAGGCTCTAGCCCATATCATGGACTTAGCCCGCAGCGGAAACAAATACCTGGCCGACACGCAGCCCTGGCATACGATCAAGACCGATCCGGAGCGGGTCAATACGATCATGAACATTGCGTTACAAATTTCCGCCACTTTGGCCATCGTGTCTGAGCCAGTATTGCCGCATACCTCTGCCAAAATAATGGATCAATTTGGAATGGAATCGGCCTTATGGAAAGATGCTGGCCTGGCCGACCTACTGGAACCCGGCAAGGCTATAGGTACGGCAGCCTTGCTTTTCGAAAAAATTGAAGATAGTGTTATCGCAGCCCAGATTGAAAAATTGCAGGAAGCCAAGCGCCAGAACGAATTAGAGAGTAAGGTCGTCGCCCCCGTAAAGGAAGAGGTTCAATTTGACGATTTTTCTAAAATGGATATACGCGTGGTTACCATCGTAGAAGCGCAGGCCGTCCCCAAGAGCAAAAAGTTATTAAAAATCGTGGTGGATACCGGTCTGGAGACGAGAGTGGTCCTCAGTGGAATTGCCGAGCATTTTAAGCCCGAAGAAATTGTAGGGCAACAGGTACTATACCTGGCTAACCTCGCTCCACGCAAAATGATGGGAACCGAAAGCCAAGGAATGATCCTGATGGCGGAAGATCGAGATGGAAGTCTGCACTTCGTTCAGCCTAAGGCGGCTACTTGGAATGGCGCTACGGTCAACTAAGACGATCGAAACGGGAAGGGCCATAACAGACCCCTTCCCGTCTTTTTAATCCTTATTTTTATTGAAATTCTTGCCGCACCTTCTCAAAAATTGCTACGATTTGCTTGGATAAGCCCTCACACTCTTGCAATGAAAGATGATCCAGTGAGTTTGTAACAGCATTAACGACCACCCGTCCCTGCTGATCTACTACGGCTTCATTCCGTTTTACTAATTTTAATATCTCTTGCCATTCGGCCACCAGCGGGTCCGAAAAATAACGTGACTCAAGTATATTAAAATAAGCCGACTGTGATTTCAACTTTTCTTTTAGTTCTTGAGGCTGTTGGATAGATTTTAATTCGGCTACCAGTTTGGAGAGTTCGATAAATGCGAAGATGTTAGATTTCTTCATAACGTTAAGTATTGATTGGAGGAGTAACTTTAAAACTTGCCTCTAAGATACAGCTATGTAGAACTATTATTTCATCCCAGCCATTAAATTATAGCTTCCCCCCAACCACAAACCTTACATATTCCTATTGGTCCTCCAACAAATCCTGTTTCTTAGATAATTTAATATAGGTAACTGATTTTAACTTAAGCGGTTAAAATAAAAAAGGCAGCTCCCGTGATCACAGATAAATACAACTGCACCAACAGCACCTAAACCTACCTGACCTTATCCTAGAACATGGAAAGACTACAGTTTGCCTATATCCACTTTTTTACGAAAATTATGATCGTCGGTACCAAAAGGCAAATGAAGCACTAAGGCCCTCCGCTGTTGGTCATAATTGGCGGTTATCTCCTGAGTGTCAACCCCATCGGGCAGCACAAAATGGTTGATTACCCTGATCGACTTCCATTGATGCTGTTCGTCGTTCTGGTCTGCAAAGATCGGTATCAAATGATACAATTTGATGGTATTCTTACCCTTGCTATTTTTTTCTATTTCGACTTCGAGGTCCTCTACTTCAATACCAGGGGTCTTTACGGTCACCCGATATTCATGCTTTAATTCTTTCAAATCTATCGCCGGCACACTCATGCCGCCACTCACTGTATTGATGAAATCGATATTCATCAACATTTCCTGGGGTATTTTTAGTTTGCTTTCCATGGCTTCTTGTTTTAGCTTAAAAGATACTAGCTAAACAAAAAAAATACCATACCAAAAATTTCCTAAAGTAAAGAAAAACACCAAACCAAGTACTTAAGTCCACGCTTTTCCCACCCAACCATGTCACAATATCACCGCTCACAACAATAAGTGACATTATGTCACTATCCTACTTTTTATCACTATGCCCTAAAGGTTTATCAGGGGCTATCTGGTCCCTAACCAATTGCTTTAGCGCTTTCGCTTCCGGAAAACCTCCATCTCTTTTACGTTCCCAAATAAGGGAATCGTTCACCCAGATCTTAAATTCTCCGGCCTGTTCTGCTGGGGCCAAACTTACGGAATGGAGATCCTCCACAAAGGTGGTCAGGAGCTCTTGAGCTAGCCAAGCCGAACGTAACAGCCAGCCACATCGGGGGCAATAAGAAATTATAATACTCGCTTTCAACATAAACTCCATTTTTTGAGTAAGCTACTATATAGATAACCAGATGAATAAATTTGCAACCTTAAACTCGGCTCTAATTGAATTATCCTAATTAAAATTAAAACTGATAACTGGAAAAAATATAGAAAATAATCGTACTAGATATAGAATTACTAATTCTCAGCCAACTAAGTAAATTTACCTGTTTTTTAGACAATTTATTCACAACTACCTAAATAGTAGCTAATTACATAAGATACCGTTAAATAAGTTCCATCTATTTGGTTTGTTAAAGATAAACCCAAGGATTAATTTTATTCTAGTTACTATCCTAATATTCAACTTTACACTTTTAAGATCATGCCAAAATACACAGGAAAAGAAGGCAAATTACTACCGGCCAAGCAAATAAAGAGCCTTTTGGAGGGACATAAGAAGCAACGGGAGGATCAAGAAAGCCGGGGGCATCATTTTATTGAATCGGAATTTTTCGGTCTAGAAACTTTTAAGCACATGCTAGAAAAATGTGGTGGAAATCCAGTTGGTTTTAAAGTATATTATGGCAACCAGCTAGAAAACCGGGAAGGTAAAGAGCCTATGCCCGATGTAAATGGCAGGCCAACCTCCAGGATCATCATTGTCCCCGTGGACGCCGATGGCAACAACCTGATGGGCGGGAAAACACTCCCGGGCCATAAAGACGCAGACGACGACGGGGAGGCCATGGGAGACGGCCCTACTTGTCCGCATTATTGCTAGTCCTAGAGGGGGCCAACTAGGGCTCCCCTTCAGCAAGCCAGCCCAGGCTGGGAGCGCCTAACCAATTATTCCAATATGTTTGACAACTATATAGGGTTATGCATGAGACATCCGCTGCAATGTATACCCGTCTTCATCACACTAATACCGTTATTGATACTCATTAAAAAGGAAGCGTATGTCATAGCCCCTTATTTAATTTTACTCATATTCCTGATCACCAAACTGGCTATTGACTTGGCTATGTTCCATTTGGCAGCTAATAGAATAAACAATATCATCTTATACAACTTAAGCTTACCCATTTCATATACATTACTAGCGGGGATGTTCATTTATAAACTGGATTCTGGAGTTCTTAAAAGGCTAGTAGCCACCAGCATAGTAGCTTTTGCCATTTTTTCTGTTTGGGATATGCTCAATGTAAACCCGCAACTCGAGGACAACCACCACCATGCCATGGTGCCCTATGCCTCCACCATTCAATGTATTCTGATGCTATTATGGATTTTGCTTTACTTTTATGAATTAATGAAGTCGATGAAAGTGCCTAATTTATTCACTTCTACCTTTTTCTGGATTTGTTGCGGGCTATTATTATATTATTCGAGTTTTGTATTTATTGCGCCAGTACTACATTATACCGAAAAATGGGATAATCCATTATCAATAGGCTTCGCCGCCAACATTTCCTACCTATTCGAAATCTTTTATTTGATCATGATGAGTATAGGATTAATGAATTTCCAAAAACATAATTATGCAAGACATTGAGGAGCTTAAATTTGTGCTAGTAATTGCGACCCTGGCAATGTTATTGATGGCATTTTTTGTCATCTCCTTCGTTATGCTCTATCAAAAAAAGAAATTTGAAGCCGAAAAAAAACTGAATGAAGTAGAAAAGGGGCATAATAAAAGGCTGCTCGATACGGCTTTGGATTCGGAAGAAACCGAGCGGAGGCGAATCGCCCAAGACCTTCACGACGATATTGGCACCATGCTGTCGCTCACCAAGCTAAGCCTAAACCAACTTAATAAAATAGCCCTAGAAAGTGATAGCAAGGAAAGAGCCCTAATCAGGAAGTCTCAGAGTCTGGTCGAAGAAACCATCCTACATGTCCGAAGGATCACCAGGGACTTAGTCCCGACGACCTTGGAACGCTTTGGCTTATCGGAAGCCATCAGTGAATTTATCAATAAATTAGAGGCAGACAATCAATTAAAAATAAGCTTTCATTCTAACGCCGACGAATTCCCCAGACAACAGCAGAAAGTAGAACTCACCCTATACCGGATCATGCAAGAGCTTGTTAATAACGCCATTAAGCATGCCAAATGTACCTTTATAGAAATTGAGTTAGAAGTAACCACTGAGTTCCTTTTTCTAAGAGTTACCGATAATGGCATTGGATTCGATGCCCAACAATTGAAAGACAGCAATATGACGGGCCTTGGCCTCCTGGGTATTGAGAGTCGCTTAGCCATCATTAATGGTATCGTACGGTATGTATCTCCTGCCACGGGTGGGTCCATGGCCATTGCTCAGATACCCGTAGCCCCGGTGACTGCCGGCAAACCTGAACCGCTACATCCATATAAAAGAGCCAGGATTTCCTAAATTGCACCATCATTAGCCAGGGAGTCCTCAATTAAGATCCTATGAAAACAGAAACAACCACCAATAAGGTCCTCAGACTAGGAATTGCCGATGACCACGAATTATTCAGAAAGGGATTTATTGCCATGCTCAGTGGGATTACGGAGTACGAGTTTATCCTAGAGGCGGGTAACGGACAGGAGTTATTGGACAAAATGGCCTTGGACACTCCCGACATTGTTTTTATGGACCTGCAAATGCCCATTATGGATGGCATACAGGCTACCGAGCTCGCTTTTGAACGATTCCCCAATATTAAGATCATCGTAGTATCGATGTATAATGAAGATCGGTTTGTAATCGATATGCTCGAAAAAGGGGTTCAGGGCTACCTGTTAAAGGATACCAGTCCCGACGAGGTCGAAAAAGCCATTCACCGGGTAGCTGAAGAAGGTTTTTATTATAATGATTTCGTATCTAAAGCCATGCATAGGAAAATGGCTACCCGCGCAACCAACAAACACCCGCATTTCCCTAATGCCTGCAATGTAGCCCTATCGCCAAGGGAACAGGATGTATTGCAGCTTATTTGTGATGGCCTATCCACGAGTGAAATTGCGGAAAAGCTCTTTATCAGTATCCGAACGGTAGAAGGACATCGACTAAGAGTTTTGGATAAAACCGGAACCAAAAATACAGCGGCGGCGGTGGCGTTCGCCTATAAGAACCATTTAATATAAAGACGGAAGGCCTTGGCCGAGCGGATTCTTGATATATTTATTTTATATTGATCAAAAAAACGCTTTACCACTTTTGATGGTTAGGGGCAATATCCTCTTTTCTATATGAAAGCACTCATAGTTTGTACCAATCAAGGTCAGTATCCCGGCAAGTCGACCCAAACTGGAATTTGGCTCAACGAGGTGACTCATTTTTTTGAAGTACTCAACAAAAAGAAAGTGCTCATCGATATCGTTAGTCCCTTGGGTGGCACCATCCCGATAGACCCCCGTAGCAAGGAAGGAAAAGACGAATTGAACCATAAATATATGGCCGATGCGGAGTGGAATAAGCGATTAGAAAAGTCCCTCAGCCCTCAAGATATACATCCGAGCGACTACCGCCTCATCTATTTTGCAGGGGGGCCAGGTTCCATGTGGGATTTACCCCATCAGGCTACCTTGGCTGCTATAGCCTTAGAAATTTATCAACGGGGTGGTCATATCACCGCCGTAGGACACGGGGTAGCCGGACTTTTACCTATCATGCTAGACCATGGAGTCCCTTTCATTGCCGACAAATACCTTACTGGCTTTACCAATTTGGAAGATAAATTAGTAAGTTTCCTTAGCGACACGCCCTTTTCGTTGGAGGACAGCCTCAAGCAAAAGGGTGCACATTTCACCAAATCGGTACTGCCTTTCCTGGAACATATTGAGCTAGACGAAAGGCTGATCACGGGCCAAAACCCCCAATCGGCCTATAAAGTCGCCAGTAAAGCAGTAGAAGAACTTTTTGAAAAATAATCTCGCTACGGCTGTACTGGCTGAAATATCAAATGCCTTGCTCTTTAAAGAGCGACTTAAAACTAGGCAATAACAGATCCTTTTCGGAAACATTAGGCTCGGCCACTCCCCAGTCGATGGCCAGCTCTGGATCGTTCCAAATAATACCCGATTCGGCAGCCTTGTTATATACATTGGTACATTTATAACTAAAGACTGAATCTTCTAAGGCCGCGAATCCATGGGCGAACCCTTCCGGGATATAGGCCATATTATTGAGCTCGGCTTTCAAATCAAAAATTACATACTTCCCAAAAGTTGCGGACTCTGGGCGTACATCCACGGCCACATCCAACACCCTGCCAGACACTACACGCACCAACTTACCCTGTGCATAAGGAGCATTCTGAAAGTGCAGCCCCCTTACTACCCCTTTTTTGGAAAAGGACTGATTATCCTGAACGAAGTCGCTAGGCAATCCCAGGCTTTTAAAAACTTCGGCATTGAAAGATTCAAAAAACAGCCCTCTTTCGTCTTCAAACACCCTAGGAAATAGCTCTACTAGTCCGGAAATGGAAGTTTCTTGAATGCGCATAGTTGGATATATTGTGATTATAAGTATTGAAAAAGTCTGAATATAGGCGCAAATTTATGAATCTATTGGCAGAGGTTGTAATTTCGGCGCAATATTTTAATTATCATGACTTACGATACGCTTTACGCCCATATTTTAGAGAAAGAATCCTACCTATGTGTAGGGTTAGACACGGACATCCGTAAAATCCCTAGCCATCTATTGAAGGAGAAGGATCCTATATTCGAATTTAACCGTCAGATCATCGACGCCACGCTCCCCTATTGCGTGTCTTATAAGCCCAATATCGCCTTTTATGAGGCGCTTGGAGCCAAGGGCTGGGAGAGCCTCCAGAAGACCATGGAGTATATCCCCAAAACTCACTTTACCATTGCCGATGCCAAAAGAGGGGATATTGGTAATACTTCCAGCCTTTATGCGCGTACCTTCTTCGACCCATCCGCCTCCGGATTCGATTTTGATTCGGTAACGGTGGCTCCCTATATGGGCAGCGACTCCGTACTGCCTTTTCTCGAATTCGAAAATAAATGGGTCATTTTACTCGCCCTAACCTCCAACCAGGGAGGGAGTGATTTTCAAAGGTTACAAACTCCTGAAGGTCCATTATACGAACAAGTTTTGCGTACTTCTCAGCAATGGGCAGGAGCCGACCGCATGATGTACGTCGTGGGAGCCACCCAAACCCAAGACCTAGCGCATATCCGAACCTTAGTACCCGATCATTTTCTGCTCGTCCCGGGTGTAGGCGCCCAAGGTGGCAGCCTTCAGGAAGTATCTCGTATCGGAATGACCAGCCGTTGCGGACTGCTCATTAACGCCTCCCGAAGTATCATTTATGCGAGCAATGGCCAGGATTTTGCCCTAAGGGCGGGAGAAGAGGCGCACAAACTGCAACAAGAAATGGCCCAATACCTACAACAATACCGGGGTGTCTGACACCACATTACCATCACAACCCGTCTTATAGAAGTACAACCCATGCAACGTAACGAAAGTAACCAATACCATATCCAAGGCCTAAGTCCTGAGAAACTCGTTCAAGAATTCGAAAGTCCACTTTATGTCTATGATGCAGGCACCATCCGCCAAAAGGTGGGTGAATTGCAGTCGGCATTTCAGGCCGTCGATCTAAAAATTAAATATGCCTGCAAGGCCAACACCAATTTATCGATACTCCGTTTGATGCGGGAACTCGGTGTGGAGCTCGATGTAGTCTCTCCTGGTGAAATGCAGATGGGCGTATTGGCCGGGTATACGACCAGCCAAATCACCTTTACCCCGAGTGGGGTACCCTTTTCAGAAGTAAAACAGGCCGTCGATGCGGGCGCCATCGTCAATCTGGACAGCCTCCCGTTGCTGGAATGGTTTGGCCAAACATATGGGGCTACCAAGCCTTGTATGATTCGCATCAAGCCTAACGTTGCTGCCGGAGGAAACGAAAAAATTATGACGGCTCATGCCGATTCTAAATTTGGGATCTCTGTATTGCTCTTGGACTCTATACTGGACATAGTAAACCGGTACGATATTAAAGTAATAGGCCTTCACCAGCATACTGGCTCCGACATCAAAGATGCCGCTCCTTTCTTGAAAGTGGCCGATATCTTATTCGATGCGGCCAAGCACTTTAAGGATCTTCAAATTATCGACCTCGGAGGAGGCTTCAAGGTTTCCTATAAGCCTGGGGATGGAATCACCGATATGAAATTGCTAGGATCAAAAATATCGGAACGTTTCCAAAAGTTTTGCCAGGCATATGGCAAGCCCTTGCAATTATGGTTTGAGCCAGGAAAATTTTTGGTCAGCGAATCGGGCTACTTGCTCACTACGGTGACCGTGGTAAAAGAAGACCCTGCTCGTAACTTTGTCCATATCGACTCGGGACTCAACCACCTCATACGCCCTATGATGTATGGCTCTTATCACCATATCCTCAATACCTCTAATCCGTCAGGACCCGAAAAACATTATAATGTGGTAGGGTACATCTGCGAAACCGACACGTTCGCCTCGGATCGGGTACTGCCAGAAGTACGGCAAAATGATATCCTCGCCTTTATGAATGCCGGAGCCTACGGCATCACCATGAGCTCCAACTATAACGCCCGCTTCCGCCCTGCCGAGGTACTGGTAGACCATGGTCAAGCCAGCCTAATCAAAAGAAGGGAAACCTTAGAGGACCTGCTGCGAACTCAAATGGGATTATAAGTAAGTACAAAAATAAAGGAGCACCCAAAAGGCGCTCCTTTATTTTTTGGAAACCCTAGTCGTTAATCCTAGGTAGGGCTATCGATCATCTTTAGTTTTAAAAACCAGGGTTATTAGGTAACAAATTCGGATTTACCACTCCCACCCTCGGCATCATCGGTCAAATATAGACTAGCCCGAAAATCCTCTATGGCCCTATAGAAAACATACTTTAACCAATGTAATAACCCTTTATCCGCTTCAAGGACATTAACATAGCTAAGTATGGAATCGGTCATAGATATTAAATCTGACTTTAGAGCGAAAAATCTATTAACTATTTGTTTTTTGTAACAAAGTACCCAATTTCCTTCCGGTGAGCCCTTTGATTAGGGCCACTTCTCCGGGCCGATAGGCACGACCATCTGGATAGAAGCTGTCATAAACCAAAGTTCAGGTTCCCTGGCATACCATTGGCTCGCCTGTTATATACTTCAAATACTACGCTGCCTGTCGGTTTCGTCAATTTGACATCCCTTATTGCTGTATGAAGTAAAAAATACCAATACGTAATAACGGCAACCTTTTAAATATTCGTCATCAAACCCTTATTGATGCTATTATTTAGCACAATTTGTAGTTATATCTATATTATATTGTTTTAGGATTTAAAAAAGCCACTTATAAAACGCCAACCCCTCCGTGGCCAGGTCATCGGCGCTGTTGGCGAGTGGGCGCCAGATGCTAGCAGCCTTAGCTAGTTCCTTAGAAGGTTGGCCGAAAGTCTCTATCACGATGGCGCCTTCATACTGGATCTCTCGTAGGGCGTCACGTAGGTCTTCCCATTCCAAATGGCCCGTACCTGGAGTGCCCCTATCGCTCTCATTACCTTGCACATGGCATAGCAGATCTTTGCCAATCGATCGGACACTCTGGGCTATATTTTTCTCTTCTATATTGGCATGAAAGGTATCCAAAACGATTTTGAGAGAAGGGTGACCTACTTCGCCTACCAGCGCTAGGGCCTGGTCTACGGTGTTGATCATATCCGTTTCGAAGCGGTTTAAAGGTTCCAAACCCAAAACAACTCCTTCTACCCGCGCCAGTTCGGCCAATTCATGGAGGGTTTCGACGCACCAGCTTCTTTCTCGTTCTTTTTGCTCGGCGCTCACCAGCCGTGTCTTGCCGACGGCCGAATAGAGGGGACCGCCAAAGAGTGGACTCTCCATATAAGCGGCAATGCGAATACAATCCAGAATATAGGTTTTACCGATTTCGCGAAAGTCGGGGTTGGTACTAGAAATATCACGCTCAGCACCGAAGGCTCCACTGATGGTAACTTTCAAATCCAGCTCCCTGGCTGCCAGGCGCACGCTTTTCCAATCGATTAGAGAGGGGTCTTCTACCGCAATTTCGATCAGATCGTAACCCATGGCTTTTACCTTCTTAAGCAAAGGAAGCTGAGCGGTAGAAAAAGGAGAAGCCCAAACGAAGGTACTAATACCAAATATCATAACACAAGTCAATTATTCGCCAAAGGCGAATGAAGGGCCCACCTCAATAACTTGGAGGCGGGCCCTGTAAATAATTTATAGTCCGAAGGTAGGCACCTCTACACGCTCCCCACCTTTCATGGCCGATTCATGGGCACAGATACCCGCACAAGTATAGTTGGCCGCCAACGCAGCGTCCACCGCCGAGTCACGCCCCTCTATAATGGCCGCAACAAACTCTTGCACCAAATGAGGATGCGAGCCTCCATGCCCGGCTCCTTGCAAGAAAGACACATGATTGGGGTCATCGATTTTCTCCCTTTTGGTAAAATGTTTGATGGGCTCTATCAGCAATTCATCGGTATCGGGCACATCGGTTCTGACGGCATTCTCACCTCCATCGAACACCACATGCTGCTCATCCTGCAGTTGTTCCCATTCGAAGGACATTTTGGTACCGTACACATCATAGCTCTCCCGGTACTGGCGAACGACGTCGAAGAGAGAGCGGGTTGCTTCTGCCACCACATCCGAGTCTTTTAGCTTGAAGGTGGCCGTTTCTACCGCAAACGGAGAGCCATAACGACTGGTGAGGTCCTCAGAGAGCCTGCCAGAACCGTGGCATACCACCGACTCCGCCACGGTATTATTGATCTTCAACAAGGGGGAAATGGCATGCGTACCATTGAGCATTGGGGGGTAGCCCTTCCAATATTCTCCCCAGCCCTCCATACTCATGTCCTGAATATGCGAGCCGCGTACAAACTGAATCTTCCCTAGCGCTCCTGACTCCGCTTTTTTAAGGCCAAATAAGAATTCACGCGTATAAAGCGCCGTCTCCATCATCATGTACACTTTGTTAGCTCGGCGCTTAGCCTCCACAATAGCCTCACAGTCGGCTACCGTCATGGCCATGGGAATGGTACAGGCCGTATGCTTACCGGCATTTAAGGAGGCCAAGGTCATACGGGCATGCTCGGGGACGGGCGTCACGATATGAATGGCATCAATATCGTCTCGTAAAGGGACGTCTTCAAAATGCTCAAAAACGAGATTTGGGTCTAGGTCAAACTTCTTCGTCAGTTCTTCACGTGTCTGCCGATTTCTGGTACATATCCCTACCGCCTTTATATGGGGATGACTCTGATAAATAGGGATAAATTCCTTGCCGAAACCCATTCCTACTATTACCACCGTTATTTGTTTCTGATTCATACTCTTTTAATAGATTGTATAATATAATTCATTCCTTAGCTTCAAGACACCCGCTTGGGGGACCTATTTTGACACCCACTTCACCGCATTCCTAATAAGGCTTTGATAGGCCGGCAAGCTATGTGAACCGGCATCATGGCCTAAGGCTATGCCCAAAATTCTCCCCTTTCCATATTGGACTTCAAAAACACTCGGAAAAACGGCATCTGATTGCGTAGACTTAGCCGTTGCCAGCACCTTGATGGGCGAACCTTCTGGATCCGATTTGAAATAATAGAGCTCATCATCGAGCTCAAAAACGGCTGGCACACCTTTCATTACCGGGTGGCTTGGGGCGGTGATGCTCACATCAAAGGGGCCATATTTGTTGTGCCCCCGAGCCCCACCTCCTACCAAATTTTTATTGTATTCGGGCCAATCGGCCCAGTTGTACCAAAGGGCCGGATGTGCCAATACCACCCCTTTTCCCGCCTGCGAAAAGGCCATAATTGCTTTTCGTATCGTTTTATCCTCAATAGGTTGATTATTGGCCAAAAACAAGACATCAGTATCGGGTAGCAGGGTTAGTATTTGACTAGGATCCTGGGTGTAGGTTACCTTGGCCAGCTTACCTCGCTCCAGGGTTGCCACATCTTCCTGCTTATACCAGCGATCGAAGTCATGGGAGGACCCTCCTCCCACCATCAATACCCTTATCCCTTTCTTCTTAACAGAACTGTGGGCTTGGCCTCCAATGCTCAGAAGGAGCAATAATGATAACAAATAATACGTACTTCGCATACTTTGGTGCATTTTCATGAGGTAAAAATTCCGTTTCTTATTTGACAACCCGCAGGATACCGTTCATTCCCCGCCAATGTCCCGGGAAGGTACATACGAATGGGTAGTCGCCGGGCTCAGCCGGAACTGTAAACTCTAAGGTTACCGTCTCTCCAGAGTTCACCAATTTGGTAGAGAAAAGCACCTCAGGAATGTCGGGGACATAGTATCGCTGAGCGGCCTGTGGATCGGTAAGTAGGGCATCGGCAGCCTTTCCCACGGTTTCCAAAGTACCTGGACGGGCAATCAGCATATTATGCTGCATCCCATCGGGATTTTCAAGAATAATGGCCACCTTTTGTCCGGCCTTTACTTTTATCAATGTTTTAGAATACTGCAACATCTCGGGCACCACCGACAGCTCGATCACTTCCACATCGGTGGTGGGCTTAAAGGTCGATTTCTTAATGACGGTTACTGGACTTTGGCTAACTTCGGGCCTATTGAGCATGAGCTTGGCCTTTTGAAAACTCCCCCTAAAGGAAAACTTGTCGGGATAAGCCCCAATTTTAGTCTCTCGATCCTCCCCACTCCTTACTGTCTCCGGCAAAGGAGCGCGAAACAAACCATGCGTATTTCCTGTAGCCGCCAACTCCCCGTCAATCTCCAGGGTCAGCTTACCAGAATTGTCTAAGCGAGCCAGTACCTCAAATTTTTCGGGCAGGTCGGCATCAGATTGCACCTTGGTCTGCATCCCGTGCTGGTTTACCTGTACTACCACCCTCCCATTGGCAATGTAGAGGGCATAGCCCGCTGTGGCATCTCCCTGTCCCATAATAAAGCCCTCTAGCTCATAGTCTTGATCTTTGGTAATGAGGACCGACAGTGCAATCTCCTTGCCTGTAACGTCGGGTGCAAACTGCATGGTGGTTCTGCGTCCCAAATGATATACTTCCTGACGCAAGGAGTTACGGATTTTTTCTGCAAATGCCGTCGGGCTGTTATCCCTTATGGCGGCAGCCAAAAACCCCTCTTCCTGTGCTATGGCCGCAGCTAGGAGGGCCTTGGCTATCCACGGATCCGCTGCATTTTCTTCTACTTTCGTGGCATTATAAAGCGCTTCTCCTATGGCCGGATCGGCCGGGTAATGGATCAGGCTCACTAGGGCCGCCAGCCGGGTATTCAGATCCGTATCTTTAAGCAAAGGCACCATCGCATCAAAACTTTGGCGGTTTCTTGGCAATACGTCCACTGCCGCTTTCCGAACTCCCGCTGCCGGGTGCTTCAAGGCCTGCACTACCACACGAACGGCCTCTGGGTGGCTGCCATCCAGCATACCCAGGCCATGCAAGGTCCATAATGCGTGCACGGCTGGACTATTTAACCCAATGGAATCCACGGCCTTATCCCCAATTATTTGATATAAGACGGGGGCCACCGACCGATCCCCCGATTCGACCAATAGCCTTTGGGCGGTCATCCTCCAGAACATATTGTCGTTTCGGAGGGCGGCTAAAAGCCCAGGTTTGTCCTCTATCGACAGCCTTGGCTGAGGTTTCTTCACCGCCTTTTTGTAAACGACCCTGTACACTCTCCCGTGATTGGTATCGCGCATCTGGCTTTCGAAGGCATTTCCCTGTCCATGAGGCTGCTCTGTAAACGGAAGGATAAACTCTGAAGGCGACTGACGCGGAACGAATACGTTGTGCTGTATGATAAAGTTATACCAATCGGCCACCCAAACGGCTCCATCGGGCCCCACTTCGGCATGCACCGGCCCAAACCATTCGTCGGAGCTGGCCATTAGGTTCCATCCATCCGATTCCTTAAAGCCGGCTCCATCTTTTTCGATAATGGCATGATGAACAAGCCGAACGGTAGGCTCCGACACAAAGGCCACCCGGTTCCAGTAGGACTTGGGGTAGTCGCGTGCCGTATAAAAATGATGTCCTGAGGCGGCGGTAAAGCCTCCTACCACATCCACTTGGCGCAAATTGGGCGTCATAGCATGCGCATCGTAATGTCCGTCAATTTTTTGCACAGACTGAATTTCCTTCTCTTCCCCCTCAAGCCGCCTTTGCATATATCGCGCTGGCATGGAGTAAAAAGCACTATGGGTATTATTGGCCGTCGATAGGAACACGTTATTGTCTTCGGTGAAGCCTAATCCCCAGGTATTATTGCTGGTATTGCCCAAAAAGGCAAAATCGGAGCCGTCGGGATTAAAATGATAGACTCCCTGAGGAAATTTCAGTTTCTGCCCATCGACTACCCCGTCGAACCCAGAGTAGCCATTGACTCCCCATATCTTATTATCGAAGCCATATTGCAGATGCGAAGGACCGGCATGGGTATCGTTTTTACCCCACCCGGTCATAATCACCCGTCGGACGTCGGCCACGTCATCCCCATTGGTATCCTTTAAAAAAACAAAATCGGGCGCCATAGAGACGATCACCCCGCCCTGAGAGAATACCATGCTCGTGGGGATATTGAGCCCATCGGCAAAAACGGTAAATTTATCGGCCTTGCCATCGCCATCGGTATCTTCGCAGATTTTGATGCGGTCGTTGGCCTGCCCATCGGTCTCCTTAAAGGTGTTGGGGTAGTCCACCGACTCCACTACCCAAAGCCGACCCCTTTCATCCCAAGCCATAGAAATGGGGTTTTGAATGTCGGGTTCTGCTGCAAAAAGCTGGATTTCGAAATCGGCCGGCACTTGAATTAACTTGCTCGATTGGGCTGGAGAAAGAGCGACCTGTTCTTGGGGTACTACATGGCGCTGGGTAAACCCTGCGATGGTATCGGACTCGTAAATATCGGGATCTGGAATGTCTAAGGCCGCAATTTGTTCGGACACTCTGTCACCAATCGCCCAGAGGACGCCGTTACGTACCAAATTCAAAAAACCAATATTGGTCCAGGTTTTGTCTTCATGGCCATAGGCCGTGTAAAACACCCGCCCCTTACCTTGGGTGCGTACCCAAGTATAAGGCTCATGATGGGTACCATCGACCCGCTCACCCAATATCAGGTTATCGGGGTTGAGTCGTTGATGTACATAGGTTTCATCCCAGGTCTCGAAGGGGGTGATACCCTTCAGGACTGGGTGCTGAGGCTGTAGAATGGTATTGGCAAAGGAACCAGTACCATGCGAGGCAAACTGCCCCCCGATAGCCGAGATATACCAATCCGAATTCCGAAAACAACCCGATGCCGAATGAATAGGGATAAGGCCTTTGCCCCCGTCTACGAAAGCCTTGAGCGCAGCCTCCTGCTGTGGAGGTAAAGAATCGTGATTGGCATAGATAATCAGGCCATCAAATTTGGAAAGGTTCTCCGTATTGAGATCCGCCAAATCGGTGGTATAGGACATATTCACCCCACTCCGAAATAGCTTTATAGCCAGCCAAGGTGCATATTTCCCCGAGTCGTGGTGCTTGCTCTGATGCCCCAAAAAAAGCACTTCGCCTCGACGTGCTGAAGGTACCCCCTCCGACTGCCTGGTATGCTGCACCGTTTGGTGACTTTTAACACAACTTACTACGATGACCCACAGGATCAACGCTTTCCAATATTTCATATTTACTTACTTTATCTAAAAAAAACGTTAGGTAATTCTTAACACAGAATAGTATTCTATTCTCCAAGTCCAACGACTCGACGTATGGCCCTTGGGAGAACATCAGCCCTTAGGCATGGATGAATTTAGGCCGCGAAAATTACTTCAATCAGCCCCTATAACGGAACCCTTAGCTCGTTTAAATACCCCAGCATATGGCCCTAAAGTAGCCTTTACCCTCCCACCGAACAATAACGCTATAGTATACACGTAACCCACCCAGCCGATACCCGATCGACCTGTCGATACACGCTGATACTTCAAATATTCAGGAAAACCTGCCTTTCACTTCATTTTACCTTTTACCACCTCCCACATTTTGCTACTTTGCTCGGCGCTGGGTTTGTGACGCCCCGTATCCACAGCCAGTAGCAATACATATTCACGGGCAGATGCTATTAAACCCGTCGATTCCGGAAACTGCACCTGATAGTCATGCCAATAGCGATCCTGTATCGTATCCGGATTAAGTACCCAATCGATAAACTTGTCGTGCCGTATCAGCTCAGTAAGGGTAAAGGGTACTGCTTTCATCTGGTTTGCCTTTCTGGTGCCATTCATATACTAAGAGTCGGGAAATCGGTAAACGACCCCTTCAATGCATGCGTATTTCGAATAAAATTTTAAACATTCAGGAGGAGAGCCAAGCACCACAAGGTTAGGTGTGCCAATTCTTGAGCCAATCTCATATGGGTCAAGGCTTTATATAAGAAATTTCGAACCGACTTCTGGCTTACTCCCATCATCTGGGCTATTTGCTCGTTGGAAAGGCCTTCGTAATACCGCAAGGTAATGGCTTCCAGCTGGCGCTGAGGAAGGGAGTTGATCAGTTTCTGCACCATTTCTTTGCGCTGACCTTCGGACTCGGCAGCGATCATAAGCTGTTCGGTATCGCCCAAAGACTGAGCCAAAAGGACTTCCTCGGGCACCGCACTCAGGTCGTCGGTGTGGCTATGCCGATCCATTCCTTTACGAATACGCCTACGCAAACAACGCAACAAGTAGTATCTGATGGACAGAACCTGTTCTGTAAGCCCTTCCCTTAGCCTCCAAATATCTATGAACACATCCTGAATGGCATCTTCCAGCAGGTCGGTCTCCGAAGTAAGCTTGCTGCCATAATTATAAAGATGGGGATGGTACTTTTCAAATAGGAAGGTAAAGGCGGCCTCATCGCCAGAACGTACGGCCTTCCACAGCTGTGGTTCTGTTTCCCAAACTCCGAAAGGTTCTATTTTTTTCACGATAGACTAGGTGCTGCAAAATCATCAATGGTCAAATATAATAATTTTTCATTGGAATGGTATTCTATTCTTACACCGAAGTCGGGAGGGGAATAGCCTTTTGCACTATTCCCCAGTCGTAATCGACCTTATAATTTCAAATCCCAGCCATCGCGGTATTCTCTTTTTACGAACTGATTGGCATTTTCATAATTGGTCACCTTCATATTCTCGGCATCCCAATACAGTTTTTTACGTCCTAAATATTTATCTGCCGAACGTTTCGCTGTGGGGTTATCGCGCGACATCCAGCTTCTGAGGGCCAAGTTGCCAATGAGGATACTTTCAGTAAAGGGAGCGGCGTATTCAAAGGGCGAACTAGTAACCCCCTTGCCATAGCCATCCATACATGCATTTACCCATTGCAGATAGTGGTCCTCGTTGGGTACGCGCGCCAAAGTTTCGGGAACATTCACGATTTCATTCTCCTTCAGCGGAAGCAACCGAGGGTTGGCCCCATAGCAGTCGGCCATCAGCTTTCCTTTGGAACCGATAAAGAGCACCCCGCCATCCGAATTTCCAAATGCATCTCCAGGCTCGAGCTCCTCGGGCAGTTCAGGCAATATCCCGCCGTCGTACCAGCTGACCTTAATATTCCCTTCCCCGTCGTTGCGGGGGTAGTCGAGGTGAATAGAAGTGGTAAAGGGCGTCCATGCCGGGTTATTATCTTGCTCTCTTAAAGTAAAAGTCCAAGTACCTCCTACGCTACACTCCACTGAAGTAGGATAAAGGATCGGCAATATCCTATACACAGGATCCATAATATGGCAGGCCATATCGCCAAGCGCTCCGGTGCCATAAGGCCACCAGCCTCGCCAGTTCCATGGCAAGTAGGATTTGTTATACCCCACCTTGGGTGAAGGTCCTAGCCATAGGTCAAAATCGAGCTCTTTAGGGATGGGGTCTATGGTGTCAGTAGGTACGGCCTGTGGCCAAACCGGACGGTTGGTCCAGCATAACACCTTTTCTACCTTCCCAATAATTCCTGAGTTATAGAGCTCCTGCATGCGGCGCACCCCATTCCCCGAACCACCTTGGTTCCCCATTTGGGTGATTACCTTGTATTTCTTGGCCGCTTGACCAAGGATTCGGGCCTCATAAATATCGTGGGTCAGGGGCTTTTGGGTATACACATGCTTGCCCAGTTGCATAGCCGCCAATGTAGCCACCGCGTGGGTGTTGTCGGGGGTAGAAATGGAGCATGCATCGATATTTTTATGCTCCTTCTGTAGCATTTCTCTAAAGTCCCTATAGTAGTTGGCCTTGGGGAAATTCTCCCTAGAAGTAACCGCCTGCCTGTCATCAACATCACAAAGGGCCACTATATTCACATGGGGACTCTTGGCAAAGCTCGCCAAGTCGCTTCTCCCCTTGCCCCCTACCCCAATACCAGCAATATTGAGTTTATCACTTGGAGCGATATATCCTTTTCCTAGAACATGGCGTGGAACAATAAAGAAAGAGCTGGCCGCTAAACTACTCGCTTTGATAAATTCCCGGCGTGTCGGGGCATTCGCTTTAGTTGACTTTTGGTCTTTCATACTTTCGTTAGATATGGGTTTCTATTGGGTTGGTAATTGGTATACGCCAAAGGCCTATAACAGGACTATTCACATACCAAATATTACAAAACCCAAAGCCACAAAACCAACCAACCTACTTCATCCATCGTTATTATTAATGATCCTATCGGCCAGCCTTGGCCAGAGCCTATGAAGGATTCGCAACAGTCTTATCTTCCCAATATTGGCCTCAAACCGATCGTGCTTAAAGCATATTACGAAGGCATCGGCAAGCTGGTCAGCGGATATTTTCCCCTTCCCTCTGCCTTGGGTCATATCGGTCGCCACCAACGGGGGGATCAGTTCAAAAACCCTGGTATTGGGCAGCTGATAACGGAGCGACTGGGAAAATAAATGCATGGCGGCTTTACTGGCACTATAGACAGCCGCCAACTTTTTGGGTACTATGGCCATCCCAGACGATACATTAATAATGGCCGATCGATGATTGGCCATCAGTATAGGCAATAGCGCTGCCGTCAATTTGGCTGGAGCTAGGAAATTGACGGTCATTTCATAATCGATTTTACTGAAAATATGGGGCTCCTCTGCAAATAGGTAATTATACTGAATACCCGCATTATTGATGAGGATATTCAGATCGGGATGTTCTCGTTCAATAAAGAGAATAAGGCGATCCAAATCGGCTGGCACTGCCAAATCACCCATAAAGGTGGCCAGGGTTGGATATTGCTTTTGAATAGAATCCAAATCAGCTTCGTTTCTTCCGGTAATAATCACCCGGTTGTTCAGTGACAAAAACTTCTTGGCAAGTGCTAATCCGATCCCCCGAGTCGCCCCGGTGATCAGGATTTTATGTTGACTAAGCTCCATTTTATGTAAAGGTTAAAATCCATCGTTTTCTCCCGCCATTTCAATACACCAACGGCCCTTTGTACAAGCATTAACAATACCTGCCATACCACGGTGGTGGATCGACAGCCTGCTTGGCAAGGGCCTATGACCTTCATGAAATAGCGTTACAAATAACCGGCTTGTTTACGGGCCGTCCATTTACATAGGTAAAGAAATCATCCTTTGGTCCGCATTTTTCTAATCCGGCTCAACTGCGTGGGTGTAATGCCGAGATAAGAGGCTATATGATATTGCGGAATGAGGTTTTCTAGCTCAGGAAATTCATTTTTGAAAATCTGATAACGTTTATCGGCATTTAGCAATACGATTTCAACCTCACGCCTTTCTTTCTGTACAAAATATTGTTCGGCAAGTATCCTTGACAACCGTTCCAAATCGGGCCACTCATCGTAGCGCTTCGTGAGGGAGTGGTAATCGGCTTCCCAAATATGGCAATCGGTAAGCGCCTGCAGATTGATAGGACTAGGCTCTCCCGTAACCAGGGAAGAAAATCCACCAATAAAACAAGGAGCCCTAAAAAAATGCTTGTTATACTCCTGCCCACCCTCTGTACGGTAGTAGGCTCGAAGGATTCCGTGTTCCAATATCCCAAACTTTTTGGCCACCTTTCCAGCCTCCACAAACGATTCGTGTTTCCTGAGTGCGACCTCACAAAAGATCCCCTCCAATTCACGCAGGGTAGCGGGAGTTAGCGGAGAGATAGAACATAGATATTGGAACAGCTGCTGCACGACTCCTGTATTTAGTAGGTACAAAAAAACTGGAAGACTCCAAAGGCCTATCGTATTGCCCTGAAATATAGGACAAAAAATTAAAAGCCTAGGGCTTATTATCTCAAATTGGCAAGAATTTAAAAATAACTGGCTACCTACCAAAAGAGCGCAGCGACCGATGGTCCTGCGCTCCTAGTCTAATATTTTATTTCATTTATATGCCAGCAAGTCCGGCCGTCAGCTGTTCCACCTGCTCTAAGGAAGTAGCCGGGAAATTGGCAATACGGATCTGTTGCTCTTTGAATTTGCCATAGCCACTACCTACTACCATCCCTTTGGTTTTTAGGGCCTTAATAACCTCCGATGAAGGACGCTCCGTGTCGGCCACGACAACCGTTTGCGACTGGAAAGGCTTCTCCTTTACGAAGGCAGAAAAACCGGGGGTTTTCTCTATAAAATCGTACAATATTGCCGCTTTCTGTTCGGTCTGTTGGCGAATCGTATCTACGCCTATGGCATTCATCTCCGCCGCTATTTGGCCTAGCAGATAGATCCCCATCACGTTAGGCGTAGCAGGGGTTTCATGATTCAAGGCATTTTTCCAAAGGGTAGGCAAATCGTTATGAGCCCCTATGGAATAGGTCTTTTTGATCTCCTGAGCCTTTTCCAAACATTTTTCACTCACGATCCATACCCCCAGGCCTGCTGGCAGTCCAAAAGCCTTTTGAACGGAAAAGAATGCGTTTTCGATCATAGCGTAGTCTAGAGCCGGATAAGGGGCTGAAGACACCATGTCGACGGCCATAAACCGATCGGGGTGCTTGGCCTTTAACCGATGTATCTCCTCCACGGGCATCTGTACCCCTGAGCTCGTTTCGTTATGCGTCACGGCAATCAGTTCGGCGTATTCCGGTACCACTATTTCCGAAGCTGAAAATCCCTCTCCCATGGGCTTTTCTAATTTATGAGCGTATTTGTTGAGGGCATGTGAATAATCGGCAAATTTTGTCGAAAACGAGCCGTTTACCAGGTGAAAACTTTCCATGGCCACACAGCTAAAGACAATACGCTCCCAGGCTTCGGAGGCTGACCCTAAGAATAGGATTTGATGGGACTCGGGTACATTAAGAAGGGCACGTACCTGCTCCACCGTATATTGGTGCAAGGACCTATATTGGGCACTTCTATGAGAAATGGACCCTAGCTGCTGGCTCACAAAATTCTGTAAGTGCTTGTCGAAGCTTGGATAAAGCTGAGCGGGACCTGGAGTAAAGTAAATTTGGGACATATAATTAGTAATTGGAGTGAATTCTACATTCGTTGTTTTGCAAAAAACCAAAAAGGTTTGATTAAAGAAGTAACACCCTTAATCAAACCTTTTCAGCTTAACTTGGTGACATCTTAGTACAGCATTCTAAACCGAATGGTCCCATCTACCTCTTTCACCATTTGGATAAACTCTTCGGTATATTTTTTAGAAATATCCACGATTACATATCCAATATGTTCGTTAGTCTTCAAATATTGACCCGTGATGTTAACATTCGTATCGGCAAAAATACGGTTCAACTTCGCCAAAACACCTGGCACGTTGGCGTGTATATGAAGCAAACGATGCGAATCTTTGAGCTTAGGTAGCTGCACCTCAGGGAAGTTGACACTACCATACGAGCTTCCATTATTCATAAACTCCAACAATTTGGCCGGAACAAAATGGCCTATGTTTTCCTGTGCTTCTTCGGTACTGCCTCCAATATGAGGGGTCAAAATCACGTTGGGCAGGCCTATCAACTCACTCTCAAAGGCTTCCTTATTCGTTTTGGGTTCTTTAGGGAACACATCGACACCAGCACCAGCGACCTTACCACTTTTAATGGCCTCGGCCAAAGCCTTGATGTCCACTACATGGCCCCGCGACAGGTTCATAAATATCACCCCGTCTTTCATCAAATCGAACTCCCGCTTGCCGATGATATTGGTATTTTCCTTGCGACCGTCCACATGAAGGCTGATGACATCGGAGATACTCAGGAGCTCGTCTAGGGTACTCACCTTACGCGCATTTCCTAGTGATAGCTTTTCTATCTCATCGTAGAAAAACACTTCCATACCCATGGCTTCGGCTACGACCGAAAGCTGGGTTCCAATGCTACCATAGCCTACCATTCCTAGCTTCTTGCCTCTTACCTCGAAACTACCATTGGCCGACTTGTCCCATTTACCCTCGTGCATCATATTGCTCTTAGGGACAATGTTACGAATCAACAGGATCATCTCCCCTATAGCCAGCTCTACTACCGAACGGGTATTGCTATAAGGTGCATTGAAGACGGCGATGCCGCGCTTGGCAGCTTCGTCCAAGTCGATCTGATTAGTACCGATACAAAAAGCACCGATCGCCATCAACTTGTTGGCATGCTCCAATACTTTTTTGGTGATATTAGTCTTCGAACGGATCCCAATGATGGACACATCCTTAATGCGCTCACAAAGTTCGTCTTCGTCCAAAGCCCCTTTTACGAATTCAACATTAAATCCTTCTTCTTCAAATGCCTTGAGGGCGGCGGGGTGCACATTTTCCAAAAGCAATACCTTGATACGGCTCTTGGGATAAGACTGGCTACGCATTAACTTATTGTCGAAAAGGAAATCGTCCAAAGAGGTAGCGATATGATCGGCCACGGCCACCACCTTCTCTCTTTCAACATTTTCGGTAAAGGCATAAAACCGGTCGGCTAAGCCCGATTCTTTCATCTGATAATCGGTATAGCCATCGCCAATCACGTAAACCTCACCTTCTAGCTTTAGATTTTCCAGCAACTTAATTTTACCTCCGTCGGTAGATAGCACGTTGTCTGTATCAATTCCAACAATATTTCCTTCTTCGTCGAAAAGAAACTCATTGGCAAAAACATGGTCGGCCCGGATACCCAATTCGGTAGCTACCGGAACTATAAATTCTTTAAAGCCGCTCGATACAATATAGATCTGATCTGTATTTTCAGAAAGAAACTGCTTATTACGTAAAAATGAATCGGAAACCTTCGTTCTTAGGAAGGAGATCAACTCCTCAATATGGGAGCGATTCCCACTCAACAAATCGATTCTCTGCCGAAGACCTTCAGCAAATGACATTTCTCCACTCATTCCCTTATCGGTCAGATTACGGATCTGCCCGACAATCTTTTCCCGCTCGGGATTATTGGCTAAAGCAATGGCGGCCAGTTCGTCCAACCCCTCCACTTTGGTGAAAGTGCTGTCGAAATCGATAATAATGTACGGAGACGTAAGCGTTAATGTTGACATGAAACGGTAGATAACGGAATTAATTTCTAGCTGTATTTAAAGAATCAGATCGCCTAAAGTAGAGCTTTATCCAATCAGGCCACAAAATTACAAATCTGATTCTTACCGCCCTAACAAAATTTGCAATGCTTCCGTTTTAATTTACCGTTAAATATCGCTAAGAACTGGTGATAGGCATATCTGAAGCGCTGGCTTCCATCATGGCTTTCCCCCTCAGCCTACTTAAGGTGGCCGGGTCGACATTCAGATAGGAGGCTTGAAGGGCCACCGAGATACGCCCAGACATACCAGGGTACATTTTTTCGAACATCCGTAACCGATTCATAGGATTCCGAAAACAACACATTTTCACCCTCAAATCGGCCATAATCATGGTATTTTCGAAGAGCACCCGGGCGATGTCTGGATGGGCACGGTGAATCGATAAGTAATCTTCAAAACAAAGTCTATACAATTTCGAGGGCTCCAAGGTCTCTATATAGGAGGTCGCTGGGGTTTGATGGAGGAAGCTCCGTATGTCCGTCAAAAAACCACCCTCCGCCACGATCCAACTGGTGATTTCCCGTTCCAAAAACTCTCCAGACTTCAGCTCGCTCATGCGCTTCTCTTCTTGAATGGTATGATAGGCCCTCAATACCCCATTCCCCACAAACCACACCGTATTGCTGATGGCATCTGGCTTCAATAGGGTCTTTTTGGCAGGCACTTTTATCGGTTTCATATACGACATTATTGGCTCTACCTTGCTTTTATCGAGCCTTGTCAGATGCATTAATTGCTGTAATAAGGTTTCCATGCCGTCGCTCGTTATATTATAACCCTCCCAACAATCGACTAATTAATGAGTACAACATACTCAATATAAGCAATTTGAAAGAAATAATATGTAGTACACTTACTACCAATACACCTAAACAACCAGGCTTTGTACCGATATTTGTCCAGATAGTTTGAGCCGTAGACAGAACCGTAAAGGATACTTTAGAAGACTATCCGATTGAACAGAAACAAATTAGAAATTATGTAGGTAAATCATTGGACGACTCTTGTAAAGAATCTACTATAACCACTTCATAAAGCCTAGGTGATAGATACTGGTTACATCATACGGCAAGAATGGCCTCTTGAATGCGGTGTACTACTCAAATGGACTATTCTAAACGACTTTCGAATAGAAGCCTGTCCAGGCCTTGAAATAGAATTTGCAGCATTTTTTTTAATCGTCGACCTATATTTTTGCGTATTCCTGGCCCAGTCAGGCCTAACTGGGCCAAAAAACAACCCTCCCCAACCAGCAACTCTCGTAGCGAGCCCCGTTGGAGAGGGTGTAAATAGGGTGTTTCGTTGCAAGCTAGCGATGACCCTCCATTCTTTCCTCCACGGCGAAGTATTAGCCACTGCTTCAGACAAACGCAAATTGGGTATTCCCCTTCACTATTTCTTTGATTCGGCCGGCCTGGTGGTCATGACGCCTAAGGTACCTGACGACTCCTTTTGTAGCGGCAGCCTGACGGGGGAAGCCGGTGCCATCACCTTGATAGGATTCGGTACTTTCAAGCTTTTTTGGCCAGCAGGAATCAGCGGATTGGTACGGCTGCTGATAAAGCTGGCCGTAAAAGTACCTGGCGTATTAAAGGTGAAGGTAGCCACCGAATCGACACTGGTCATACCGGCCACGCTCCAGCTTCGCGAATCGGGCCTACCGACCGTAGTCATATCTACAAATTGGAGGGAATCGCCTGAACTTACATAAATAGTATCTTCTGCAAGCGGAATCTCTATGCCGGCATGCAATATTCTTATCTGAGGCACTAAGGTATCATACACATCGACCATAAAGGTATGATCCATAAGCCAGTGGTCGCCCTCTCTGACGGCATATACCGTGTCCAAGCCTACATAGGCCACCGAATCGCGGAAGGTATCGATCAGTCGGACGGTCTGCATTCCGCTTTTTTTAAAATAAACATGAACGGTTTTATCCTCTGATTCCAAACCAGCATTGGTCAAAATAAAGGGATCCAGTATCGTATCCTTGGTAGATGCGTTGCTACTCAAAAAATAATTCCCTTCGCTGATGATCCATTTATGACTGAGGGCCATTTGGGACAAGTCTGCAAAAGATATAAACTTATTAAGCCCCACCGCGTAGGTCGGCTGCCGAAAGATACTGGTATACCAGGCTACTGAGGAAAAAGTATTGGGTTCGACATACTCCTTGGAACAACCAGCCAGGAACCCAATCACGGCCAAAAGTATGATGCTCTTTAATTTTTTCATAGTCGACGTATCGCGTTACATTAATTAGTCAAAATGGATGGATTGGTAGTTACCTCTACGTTGGGCAGGGGCCAATAGGCGTGCTGGGAGGCCACATAATTCTGTGCCGCCTGGCCATAGTCCGATATGACCACATAGCCCGTCTTGGTCCCTTCCGTCAACACACTCGCCCAACGGGTGGCAGGCTTGCCTTTTACATCGACATAGGGGTAATGCTCTCCATAGTATACCTTTTTGGACAGTTCTTCGAATCGCTGTTTGGTAATACCCCAACGCCGCAAATCGATATGCCTTTCGGCGTGGCCTTCCAACGACAATTCCAAAGGCCGCTCCACATACATCAGATGGTCCATCACCTGCGCAGCGGTGTAAGCCTGTTCATCGTGCATAGAGCCAGGGTGCTCGCTGGAAGCACTGGGACCAATTAGCCTCAGAGCCGAACGATACCTCACTTTATTGATATACCGCAGGGCCTCCGCGACTCCAGCTTCGTCGGTTCCTCCTTGTATCAGGCACTCAGCGTACATCAAATAGACGTCGGCCAGGCGGATTACCCGTACATTAACCCCCGACCGCTGATTGGGGAAAATATCTTTTTCGTTGGTTACAATATCCCAGTTTGAATACTTCCTATAATAGGCCGTTTCCCCATTATTAAAAGCTGCTGCTTGTGCGGGAAGCACCTGGTAGTAGTTCAGGTCCTTATCGTCCACCAAGGCAATGGAATAGGAAGTGCGTAATGAATAGCTCCGTAAACGCTGGGTACCATCCGCATTTTTAACAAAATTTCGAGTATCGAGCGTATCCATTGCCTCATTTTTATAGGCCATAATAAGCCATGAGCTAGGGTATACCGACCGATACCCCCCTACCGGACTTACCATATAGCTGTATAAATTAGACACTTGTTGCTCATCATATGGATTGATTTGAGACTTAAAGGCCAAAGAATAGCTGATCTCCAAAATGGATTCTTTGTTAAATTCCGATTTGGTGGTAAAGTTATCCCCAATACTAGGCATCAACGAATAGCCATATTCGGGATTCTCAATTACATCTTTAAAATAGGTAATAGCCTGATTATAATCCTTTTCGTACAGATAGGTCATGCCTAATACGGCCGTTGCAGCCCCCTTCGTAACGCGGCCAATGTCCTTTGTAGCGGTCCATTTGACGGGCAAATTTTCTCGGGCATATTCCAAGTCTTTAACAAAAAACTCGAGTACCTTATCGGCGGGCTGGAGTCCTTGGTAAAATTGGCTTTCATCTTCGGGAACAAAATCGAATAACGGGACGCTCCCTTCATTATAGGAATTGTACAGATACGAATAGAACAGCCCCCTAAAGAAATGTGCTTGTGCTTTGATGATGGTACCTCTGCTGATACTCGCCTCATCCTTATAAGTAGGCATTAGCTTGTCAATGGCGTTAATCACCTGGTTAGCCCTGAAAATCCCCGTGTACAAGGCGATCCATTTATTATTAGGAGTGCTGGAACCATTATTAAAATTTTGAAGATAATAAATATTGGAGGTGTTGGGCCGCCCATACCCCGGATAGGTCATATCTGCGCGGTTGTTTTCATCTCCGATCGACATGATATTTTGATTTTTGAAGGCATTATAAACAGCAATCAACCCGGCGTCGGCATCATCTAGATTCTGCCAGAAACTATCCGTCGACATCTCGTTGGGGTTCACCTGAGTGAGAAAATCGTCGCAGCCGGTCAGGTTCAGCAGGGCCAGTACCAGCAGTAGATATTTGAATCGTATTTTTTTCATCGTAATTTTTTAAAATGTCAGCGATTAGAATCCCAATTGAAAACCTACTCGGTATTGTGCACTCATGGGATAAGTCCCTTTGTCGATCCCCCTCGAGGCGAGTCCGTCACCACCTACGTCCGGATTAAAGCCCATATATCGAGTGAGGGTAATCGGGTTTTGTGCCGCTACATAGAGTCTCAATTTATTTAGTTTAGCCTTTTTAAGAACGCTGGCCGGGAACTCGTAACCCAAACTCACGTTACGCAACCGAATAAAGGAACCATCCTCAATCCAGTAGTCAGACCAGCCCCGTGCGTTCAGATGTGAGCCACCTCGGTAGGCAGGAATATTAGAGTTCTGATTATCGGAGGAATATTGATATACCAGATCCTGAGCGGTTCCATACTGATAGGCAGCCGTTCTGGTGGCATTGATTAGCTTGGCACCATACGACCCGTACCATTGCATGCTGATATCGAAATTCTTGTAGCTAGCATTGAGGTTCAGCCCTATCGTAAACTTAGGAATTCCACTACCCGCATATACCCGGTCGTCGTTATTGAGCAGGCCATCGCCTTGGTCGGGCACACCATCTCCATCGGTATCCACCGTTTTCTTATCCACATAAATAAGGTCTCCCATTTTGGCCGTAGGCACCAGTTTCTGATAGGCCGCCAGTTGCTCCTGCGATTTGACGATCCCATTGGTTGGCATCACCATAAACGCCCCTGCTGGTAGCCCCACCTGAATGACGGTCACCTGATCCACATTGTCGACGTACCCTCCCGAAAGGTAGTTGACCGTATTGGTTCCGGACATTTTCGTGATGGTATTAATGTTGCGGGTAAAGGTGGCATTGGTGGACCAGGAGAATTTCCCCACTTTTCTATAACCAGCCGACAACTCTACTCCTTTATTGGTCATGTCCCCGACATTGAGTACCACTGTGGCGTTTTTACCCGCTCCGGTAGTGGGAGGAACCGCCAATGGAAACAGCATATCCCTTTTCTGCGTATTATAGAAGTCGGCGGTAAACGTGAATTTATTTTTAAAAAATGACATATCCACTCCTATATTACTCTGAACAGAAGTCTCCCATTTCACATTCTTATTGGCATAGCTCGTTTGGGTGTCGCCAAGGCCCAGCAACTCCGAGCCGTCAGGCCCGAAGGCATAATCTTTGTTGAGGGTGATCGTAGCGGCATTGCTATAATCTAGGAAATTCTGGTTACCGGTCGTTCCCTGGCTCGCCCTGACCCTTAGGCTACTGATCTTATCGAGCAATGGCTTAAAGAATTCTTCGTCCGAAACATTCCAACCCGCCGAAAAAGAAGGGAATAATCCCCAGCGATACTTCTTAGAAAACCTGGAGGAGGCATCTCTACGGGCACTCACACTCAGCATGTATTTCCCCTTATAATTATACTGAACCCTTCCGAGCATTCCGAGTAAGGTGTTGGTCTTGTTTTGGTTATAGCCCGTACCCGACCCCGCATTAGGATCCAGAGTAGCCCCGTTCAAGACCGTAATGTCATTGCTTAACAAATCGTACTTTTGAGCAAAAAATGAACTATAGGTATATTCTTCCGCCGTAATACCTCCAAAAACATCGAGATGATGGCCTCCAAAAGTTTTGGTATAACTAAGGGTATTCTCAAAGGCGAAATTGGAGAGTCGATCACTGAAATTGTACACCCCCGAGCGTACTTGTTGCGGCAGCAGTACCCCATCGTTATCGTAGGTCTTGATGAGCGGGTTGATCCGCACGCGCGTGTCGGCGGTACTGCTTCCTCCAAACCGCGTCATAAATTTCAAATCCTTCGTAATCGCATATTCTGCCTGGATATTCCCATTGAACTGGCCTCCTTTTCTACGATCTTTTTGTTGGAAAGTAGCGGCCAAATATCCCATATTCTGTGCTTGGCCACTTCCATTGGCGCCTGCGTTGGTAATGCTCTGCAGGTTAGGATCCACTGGCTGCTGGTAGGGAGCGTATTGATAGATCCTCGACAGCATTCCATATGGCGAATATTGCTGATTTTCGGTCCGTAGTCCCAAGCTCGTACGAATGGTCCATTTGTTTTTGGTAAAAGAGGTATTGGCCCTAACATTGAACCTTTCGTATCCCGAGTTAATGATCATCCCATCCTGCCCAAAATAATTGGCATTGACACTATAGGTCAAATCCTTCGTCCCTCCCCGAACATTCAGGCTATAGTTCTGTATGGCCGCATTATTTTTTTCTATGACATTCGTCAAATCAGTATTGTGCAGAAAGCCATCGGTGGTGTTCTCTAAGGGAGACCAGGTGTTCCCCAGATTCGTACCATTCTGATTCTTTTGCCAAAGAAAATAGCTATACATATAATCTTCGAAATTGGTCCTAGGAACCCCTGATGTAATGTTTTGAATGCCGTAATAGCCGTCTAGGTCCACCTTCATGGTTCCAGCTTTCCCCTGCTTGGTCGTTATCAGGATTACCCCTCCCGATCCCCTGGTTCCATAGATAGATGCCGAGGCGGCATCCTTCAGTACATCGATGGTGGCGATCTCACTTATACTTAACTTAGGATCGCCCCAATACGGAATTCCATCTACTACATATAAGGGTTGGTTGGAGCCAGTCACCGAGGTGATACCACGGATTTGGATATTAGAACTGGCCCCTGGCTCTCCTGAACTCGACTGTACCGACACCCCGGCGATTTGCCCCTGCAAGGCCGTCCCCAAATCCGACGTCGACGACTTGCTCAACACCTCGTTATCTACCTGTGCCACGGCCCCGGTTACTTCTTTCTTTTTCTGGGTGCCATACCCCACTGCTACTACTTCTTGCAGTTGCACTGCATCCTCCATAAGCTGTACGTCTAGCTTAGCCTTGCCGCCAATGCTGGCTGCCTGCGTAACGAATCCTACAAAAGAAAAAACTAAGGTCCCTTTGGCAGGAGCCTTTATCTGGTAATACCCCTCCCCATCGGTGGTGGTGCCATTTTGAGTACCCTTGAGGAGGACCGTCACCCCGGGTATGCGCTCGCCCTCGGGGCCGGTGACCGTACCACTCACCGTTTGCGCCAGAGTGGGCAAACTAGCTAGCACAAGTAAAAATACAAAAACTCCTACTCTCATAGGAATACAGTCTATCCTTTTCTTCATAGAATGATCAGATTTCTGATGGTAATAAAGTTCAAACCAAACCCGTATGTAACCGATATGGCCAAATAGTATTATTTAATGAATCGTTCTTTTGAATCAGAAGACATGACGGAGCCTGTCTATAGCCTAACAACCTATTAACCTACTTGTTATCAGCCTATATAAAACCCTAATCCTTCAAATGCTTATAAATACGCTCAGGAAGTACTAATATGCACCATGTCAACATTTAACAATAAAAAAAACACTTCTCTTAATTTTACACCCACTTGCGCCTAGGGTATATGAATTTACAGTCTATTAATAGAATTATATACAAATGTATTTTGTATACGGAGATAGACTTATAACAAAATTAGCAAGAACCAATACTATTTTAGTATTCATATACTTTTGGGGCCAATTTATTGTATTTTTCCAATGTTAAACTAAGTTCTATATGAAGTATAATTGATGTTAATATTTCAGATATATAGGAAGATACAACAATTAAACCTAGGTGACTTAATATCAGAGTTTTGACCAACAATCTTTGATAAATACTAATCGTACTAGAAAAAGGGGACAGGCAATTTACTTGTACCCTAAAGTTACAAATAAGACAACTTAGGTACCCCCTCCGACTTTTGGAGCTCACAGTCGATGGAGCAGAGAAAGGGAATCATTTATCATGCAAAAAGCCTATTATTCAATGTTTTAAATTGAATAATAGGCTTTAGCGTGATAGAATGATACTAGTGGTAAGGAGCGTAGTACGGCGTACTTACGTCGCCTTTCGGCATTAAGCTTCCACGATAGTTGGGTAAGTCTTGCTCCCTTTCCTTTTAAATTTCCTTCCAAACCAAAGTAAAGCCCCCGTTACAGGCAAGCTAGCAATTACCAGGCTCGACAAAAAAGCGATGATTTTGCCGGGGAGTCCTCCAATGGCCCCTATATGGATATCGTAGTTCATCCTTAATATTTTATCCGGGAATTTGGCTTGTTCATATTTACCATATATTCCAGTGGTTTCCAGCTCTTTCAGCGTATGTTGGTCGAAAAATCTAAAATCGGTATCATAGAAAAGCCCTTCACTATTCGACACTTCTACATAGACACTTTCATCCTTACTAGCGGGATAATGAATTTCGTAAGCCTTGGCCTCCGGCGATTCCCGCTGAAGCTGATCGATCAACCTATCGTATGCAACCGTGGTGGAATCGGTAGGCTTTCCTACATTTTCTGGAATAATAAACTTGGCCTCTTTCTCCCCGCCAGTTGATTTATAAACGACGTATTTGAGCCAGTTATAACTAATTAATGAGCCAGTGAATGCTAAAGTAAAGGCAAAAATCCATACGTATATACCAACCACCGTATGCAGATCGAAGTTCTTCCTTTTCCATCGGGTGGTAGCCTTCCAATCGAATTTCAGACGTTGTTTTAATCCATTAGATTTTTTGGGTATCCACAACCATACACCCGAAACGATAATGAGCAAAAAGAGCAATACAGAGGCAGCAACCACCTGCTCACCTATTTCTCTAGGCAGCCAAAGCCGTAAATGTCCTTTCAAAATAAAGGCAAAGAATCCTTCCAAGCGATTTTCAACGCGTATGATCTCCCCCGAGTAGGGGTTCAGAAACACACTTTGATAGAATTCGGGAGTTTTATCATAAAATACCACCTCCAAGGCATCTCCCGCCTTCTTATAAATGGTACCATGGATACTATTCTGGGGAAAAACACCTTGGGCTATCTCCTTGGCCTGGGAGGGGGTTATCATGGCTTGTTGCTGAGGCACAACCTTTTGATAATCGTCAGATAGCCCTTCTATCTCCTCTTTAAAAGCCCAAAAACAACCGGTAATAGCCACCACAAATACCACTGCGCCTGTTACTAAACCCAGGATTTTATGAATCTCGAATAATAATTTTCTAACGTTCATCTTTTCAAACACGTAAAAAGAGCAAACCGGAGTCTGCTCTTTTGGAGGTTATCTTCTAAAAATTATAAGTAATATTAGCCAAAATTGCCCTAGGAGTCTGAGGGGTAATGGTCGTCCAACCCTTGTAATATTCCTTATTAAAGGCATTATTAAGTTTAAGTCCTATATGGTAATTGGAGGCTCTGTAAAACAAGGAGGCATTGGCAATGGTATAGGCAGGGAGGATAAATTCATTGGTAGAGGCATAATTAATGGCAAAGCGCTCACTAGAACCATTAAAGCCAAGGCCAAATCCAAATCCTTCTAATTTTCCTACTGGAAGTTCGTAATTGGCCCAGAAGTTGTACAAGGTCTTGGCACCTGCATCTAAGGACCTTCTATTCAGAATCTCTTCGTTATCCGACTTGGTAGTTTCACTATCATTATTGCTATAGCCCGCTCGTATATTAAGCCCCTTTACAGGATTGGCATTTAGCTCTACCTCGAAGCCCCTACTGTAAACCTCCCCGCCTTGAATCTTATTAAAAATAGAAGTAGGGTCGGTGATCACCTGGTTCTTCACCTTAATATCGTAATAACTTAGCGTAAGATTTAACTTATTCTTCATGAGATTGGTCTTTATACCAAATTCAAGCTGGTTGGCCTGTTCGGGCTTGAATGATTTAAAAGTTTGAGGACCCTCGTCAGGATTCCCCACCAATGCAGGAGCCACATTGGTAAAACCATTTTGATAATTGGCAAACACCGATACTTGACCCAATACAGGTTGGTAGAGCAGGCCAAATTTAGGCGACAAGGTGGTTTGGTTATAATCATCATCAGAGGTATCCAAATCGCCCCGATTATTAAATCGGTCGAGGCGAAGGCCCACCATTCCGGAAAGTCGACGGGTAAAGTTGATTACATCGGAGGCATAGACGCTAAATGTTTCATATTGGGTTTTAGAGTTGCCCACTGGCTGAGTAGACAAGGCAGCATCTACCCCTGAAGTCGACAAGGGGTATGCGGTATCTTCGACGGCGGCGGTATAAGGGTAGTCGCCATTAGCCCCTCCCTGGGGGGTAACATTGCCATAAAAAGCATAACCACTATTATTGCTAATAGCAGTGGCTGTAAAATAATCTAAACCGATCACGACTCTATTCCGCAAGGCACCTAGTTTCAAATCACCTATAAAATTCTGCTGAATGTCACCGGTTTGGGTGCTGGCATTTTGCTTATTGACAAAGCGGGTGAAGGTTACCGTATCGAATACACCTAAGTCGTACAAGTAAGAATAATAACCTTTGGTGGACGTGTTGCTCTTGGACACCAAGGTTTGAGATTGCCAGCGATCCGATAGTTTATAGTCCATCTCTACCCGATAATTTTGGGTAGGATTCTTGAGCGACAGATCGTTGCTAGTAAAGGACAATTTATTATTATAGCCCAATTCTTCCAGATTTTTCGCCTTGGTTGGAGCCGCCCGGTTTAAGAACAAGAACATCGGGTTGGTCTGTTCGGCCTGGGTGATTTCGCCATAAAAGGAAAACGACAGCCTATTATTGACCTGATAAGATAAGGATGGAGCGATAAAGAACGACTTTCGAAATCCGGCATCCTGAAAGCTCTGTTGCGTGGCATATGAGGTATTGAGCCTAAAGTATATTTGCTTCTCCTTGCTCAGAGGGGTGTTAAAATCCGCCGTAAGTTGATTGAGGCCATAAGACCCCGTCGTAAAAGACAAAGCTCCACCGGTTCCGATGTACGGTTTTTTGGTCACTACATTAATAAGTCCTCCATAAGCACTTACTGCATTCCCAAACAGGGTGGCAGAAGGCCCCTTCAATACTTCTATTCGCTCTATGTTTGCAGGGTTGATGGTCCCATTGGTAAGTCCCGGAAGGCCATTGACGAGCTTAGGCTGAACTGAAAACCCTCGAAGCGTAAAATATCCCGCTCCATCACCCCCTCTACCCGTACTCGTCCACAGGTTATCCACTCCCGCAGCGTTTTTTAGGGCATCGTCAAAATTGGTCACTATTTGCGATTGCAATAGGTAATTGGTAATGGTGCTATATACCTGCGTATTTTCAAAATCCCGAATGGGGAGTTTGGAAACATAGGCCGTTTCATTTCTTGAAAACTTATTATCCCTTTCACCGGAAACTACAACCTCCCTCAGGATCTCATCCCCTTCAAAAAGTATAATTCCCTTGAGGTCCACACTCCCTTTTATAGCCTGAAAAGGAAGTTCCTTGGTTTTAAATCCTACCGAGCTAACCAGCAACACGTGCTCTCCTTCCGGTACACCCGACAACTCAAAATACCCCTTCTCATCGGACTGGGTACCGATTTCATGGTTCTTAATCATCACCGATACACCCACCAAAGCGTTTTGGGCGTTATCAGTAATCACTCCTTTCACCTTCTGCGCCTGGGCATAACACCCCATGGAGAAGAATAGTATAAAAGCTACAAAATGCTTCATTGTATTTATTTAGACTGATTATATATTGAACACGCCAGCAAAAGTACAAGAAAAGCATAGCCCTCCAAAACTATTTAGAATTATTCTTATTAAATTTTAATGAACTAAAAAACGGGAGCAGAAAGTGATCAATTCCGCTCAATAAAAGACGGCCCCTAGCTTATTCACCAAGAAACAGCAGTATTCCTACCCATGGGACATAAGTTAGGGTTATGATTCAAAAAACTTATAAGCGTGGAGTTCGGACCAATAGACATCGTCGACGATGCGAGCCGGGCGAAAGCCACAATGCCCTCCCTGAGCCGGGCTTTGGAAGGATATATGCGGATTGGCCGTCAAAGTAGGCACTGGTATGCTACCAATAGGAACGATGGGGTCGTTATGAGCATTAACTACCAAAGTAGGTATGGCTATTTCGCTCACGAAATGCATGGAACTACAGCTGGTATAATAATGGTCAGCCCCATTGAAACCATGAATCGGAGCCGTAAAAAGGTGGTCGAAGTCGTAGAGCGTCTTTACACGTTCGTAGGCATTCAGGTCTATCTCTCTAGGAAACAAGCGTGCTTTCTCATAAACCTTCGGTTTTAGTGTCTTCAGGAAACGGTACATATATATTTTATTGCGAGGGGCTATCATAGCCAAGCTACAAGCCTTAAGGTCGAGTGGGGCACTATATACCAGTGCTTTCTCGATATGCGGGTCCAGGTTCCGTCCCTTTTCTCCCAAATACTTCAGGGTAAGGTTCCCTCCTAGGCTAAAGCCCATCAGCCCTATGCGCTTATAGCCTTGGGCGAGGGCGTGGTTCACCACCAGATCGAGGTCGTCGGTGGCACCACTGTGATAGAAGCGATAGGTATGGTTCATCTCTCCACTACAGCTGCGAAAGTTCCAGGCGAGGGCATCCCAACCCTGTTGATTCAAAAATTTGATCATCCCCAACATATATTGGCTAGAACTACTTCCTTCGAGCCCATGCGATAGGATTATTAAGGGAGGCTGAGATCCTTCCTCTGGGAGTTGGGCCAGGGACCAATCCAAGTCTAGGAAGTCGGAATCTGGGGTATTAATGCGCTCACGGCGATAATTGACGCCTTCAACTTTACGAAACAAAGAGGGGAAAATACTCTGAAAATGTCCGTTAGGAAGCCAATAAGGTGGTATGTAATCCATATTTTAAATTCAAGAAAGGCTGCTTACTTCACTTTTCTGTATCCAATATCAAAGTAAACAGTTACAAAACCGAACACCTTTCACTTAGAAAACGATATATAATTTTACACAGAACGGCAGCCCCTTTACTTGATAAAGTACTGTTTTTGAAATGAATACAAAATAGCAAATATTACAGTCATTTTAAAAAAGAAACTTGTAATTCCGTAAAATCTGCATAAATTTGATTTTCAATACTTATAAGAACAATACTAATGGCAGAAGGCACAGTTAAATTTTTCAATGATTCCAAAGGATTTGGATTCATCCAACCAGAAAATGGGGAAAAGGATATTTTTGTACACGTTTCAGGTCTTCAGGACGAGATTCGTGAGAACGACAAAGTATCTTACGACGTAGAAAATGGAAGAAAAGGTTTGAATGCAGTGAACGTTCGCGTGATCTAATTTCAACTGACGGCATTTTTGAAAGCATCCCAGGATAATGGGGATGCTTTTTTTGTGCCCTTACGCTTTATTGATAGTGCTAGCGTGCCACCTCGATCTTAAATTTCTTCCCTTTCATTTTCTGCACCCTAACCGCTACGAGCATCGCATCCACTTTATGCGACCTAATGGCCACGAACGAAACGGTATCCTTTACTTCTATAAGGCCCAGGTCCTGCTTATCCAATTGCCCCTTCTGAATCAGGAAACCCACAATATCCATCTTATTGAGTTTATTTTTCTTTCCACCACTAATATAAACGGTGGTCCATTTGGATGAATCGGGCTGAACCGCCTGCCGGGGCAGTCTTAATATTTTGGGTTGACGAGGCAGATAGATGGGTAAGGACTCATTCTCAGCCATTAATATATAGGCAGTTCCTTCGGTAAGCATGCGGGCCGTACGCCCATTGCGGTGGGTAAACTCATCGGCACGCATTGGTAGTTCAAAATGAATCACATGCTTCACATCGGGAATATCCAGCCCCCTTGCCGCCAAATCGGTAGCCACCAAATACAGTACCGAACCATTTCGAAAACGAATGAGGGTGCGCTCTCTATCCTCTTGCTCAAGCTTTCCGTGAAAAAAACCACTAACAATACCCTTACTGGCCAACATTTGGCTAATCCCTTCGACGGTATCGCGCTGATTACAAAATATAAGACAGGCTTCCTGCCCCAATACGCCTAATAAGCGAACAAGGGCATCCATTTTACCACCTTCGGGGGCCAGCACCTGCAAGAGTGTCAACCCGTCGGCATGGGTATTGTCGGACACAAAGTCCAACTCAACGGCACTTTTAAAACCCACGAAGCCAGGAACCTTGGCTCCAGCTGTAGCCGATACCAATATCTTTTTGCGCAGATTTCTAAGATTACGAACAATCTCCGTCATTTCTTCTTGAAAACCCATTTCAAGCGACTTATCGAATTCATCCAACACCAAGGTGAGTATGCTTCGGTAAGAAAAGGTCTGTCGATGCATATGATCCAACAGCCGCCCAGGGGTTCCGATCAGCAAAGCGGGCGGCTCCGTAAGGCTTCGTATTTCGGTCTGCATATCATGGCCACCATAGCAGCAGGTTACCTTATAGCCCGTTTGCATATTGCGCCATACCTGCTCTATCTGCAGGGCAAGCTCACGGGTAGGTACTATCACCAATGCTTGTACTTGATCCACCGACGCATTGAGCAAAGGCAAGAGGGGAAGTAAAAAGGCAAGGGTTTTACCAGACCCAGTAGGTGACAGAAGCTTCACCTCATCGTGATCGGAGATGACCCTTAGGGCCTCTTCTTGCATGGTATTCAAGGCCGCTATATCGAGGGCCTTTAAGGTATTGGCTAGGTAAGTTTGTTCGGACATGGCACAAAGGTACATCCTTCGAACAGTAACACGCTATGCCGATGAAAAAAAACGGAGGAGGTTTTAAAAATTCACCTCCCCCGCTTCGTATGATCCTTAGGGCTCCTTACTGAGGCAAACGGTCGCGTCCCTGCCGGGCAAACATCCAGGTGGGATATTCCGTTTCCAAAGCACTCACGGCGTCTAGTTTCTGCAAATCGTCAGCAGTTAACTTGAGCTTGGTAGCTGCAATATTATCGATGAGTTGATCGGGGTTTTTAGCACCGACAATCAGGCTCGTAACCGGCTTTTGATGCAACACCCAGGCCAGGGCAACTCGAGCTACCGACACACCATGAGCTTGGGCAATGGGCTCCATCACCTCCACAATATCATAGGCCCGTTCTTTGTTGATGGGTGGAAAGTCGAATTTGTCACGGCGGTTGTCTCCATTTGTTTCATTGCCACGGGTATATTTGCCCGACAGGAAGCCTCCTGCCAACGGGCTCCAAGGCATCAGGGCCAAGTTCTGGTCCTCCATCATCGGAATGAGTTCGCGTTCCAAGTCGCGCCCACCAATAGAATAATAATGTTGGCAAGCCACGAATTTGGTCCATCCGTTTTTATCGGCAATGCCATTGGCCTTCATAATCTGCCAGGCGGCATGGTTACTAATCCCTAAGTACCGCACCTTTCCAGACCTGACGATATCCTCGAGGCCCCGCATGGTCTCTTCGAGGGAGGTATAGGCATCGACGCCATGAATATAGAACAGGTCGATATGGTCGGTATCCAAGCGCTGAAGACTTTCGTTAACGGAGTCCATCAGGTGTAACCTAGAGAGGCCGATGCGGTTGGGCCCAGCGGACATTCGGCCCCGCGCTTTGGTGGCTATTACTACCTCATTGCGCTTAATCCCCAAGTCCTTTAAGGCCTTTCCCAGAATAACTTCCGACTGACCGTAGGAATAAATATTGGCCGTATCGTAAAAATTAATTCCGTGTTCCCAGGCCGTTTTTACGAGGGCCGTACCTTCTTCTTGCTGAAGCTTTCCTATAGCCTCCCAATAGCCCTCGCCACCGAAAGTCATGGTACCAAAGCAAAGCTCAGAAACCAACACACCTGTATTTCCCAAAAATTTGTATTCCATCATTTTGTTAATTTAAGGTTTAGAAAAAAGCATAAAAGGAATTTATTCGAAGAGGTCTTCCGACCTTTCCAACAGTAAGATCGACGACTGCGGCACGATGACGTATTTTTGATCGTCGTACTCCAGCTCCACGGCGTTTCGTTGGAGGAAGATGGCCAAGTCACCCTCCTTAGCCTGAAGAGGCATATATTTCACCTTTTCCTCAGTCTCTTTCCATGGCTCATCTTCAGAAGCAGCAGGGATGGGAAAGCCCGGCCCTACCTTAATCACATAGCCACTCTGGACCTGTTCTTTTTCGGTGATGGTGGCGGGCAAATAAAGCCCACTCCTGGTTTTTTCATCGGGATTTTTGGGACGTATCAGCACCCGGTCCCCTACCACAATGAGACTACGTAAGCGATTGTCTGACGTAACTTCGAACATAATATAATTTATATTTTAAAACTACAAGTTCATACGGATTCCGAAGGAACCATTATAACAAAGGTTTTTAAAAAATGTTTTCAAAAAAACCCGACTAGAATTGGAAATAGATAAACTGATTATCGGTAACCACACCCAAAAAGTAGGTAAGAAAGGCAATTACTGAAAACAACAGGAAAAACTGTCCAGTATTTTTGGTGGGGATTTTCTCAAAATAATGCTCTTTCACCATCAAAAAGGCGACCAAAAATACACAAAAGAACATTTCAACCGAATTGTACGGCGTATGGATGGTATCGGACCAGGATAGGGTAGCTATTTTATGTAGGATGGTAAAGGACCTACTCACTGGAGCCATATGATTCCGGAAGAACACCCAGGCAATCGTAACCAATCCAAATGTAACGAATACCCCTAGTAGATGGGTCAATCGATTTTTAGGCAGGCTCCAGCCCATCTTTTTCATCCACCGGTCTCTTAAGGAAGCACCTACCTGATAGCTACCATGCAAGGCTCCCCAGATCACGTAGTTCCAGCTAGCTCCATGCCATAGGCCACTGACGAGGAACACAATAAATTGATTTCGGTACTTGTTGAGTTCCCCTTTCCTATTGCCTCCGAGTGGGATATAAAGATAATCCCTGAACCAAGTAGATAGGGAAATATGCCAGCGCCCCCAGAATTCGGATATAGAAGCCGACTCGTATGGAGAGCGGAAGTTGTCCATTAAGGTAAAGCCCATCACCCGGGCCGCTCCAATGGCGATATCGGAATAACCCGAAAAGTCGCAATAGATTTGAAAAGCGAAGAACATGGTGGCTATCAGCAGCGACAACCCATTTTGATCGGCCGGGTTGTCATACACATGGTTTACTACTTCGGCCAGTCGATCGGCAATTACCAGTTTCTTAAAGAACCCGAAGGCCATTTGCATCAATCCCGATTTTAACCTTTCGAAATCGTACTTAAAATAGCTATGAAATTGAAACAGCATATTTTGTGGCCTTTCGATAGGTCCGGCCACCAGCTGGGGATAGAACATCACATATAAAGCATATACGCCAAAATGCCGTTCAGGTTTTTGATTGCCACGATATACCTCAATGGTGTAGCTCATGGCCTGAAAAGTGTGAAAAGACAACCCGATAGGTAGAATCACCCGGCCAGCTCCATCGACCATCCATTGAGCTAGCTCATGAGGCACCAGGCCCGTCAACGGAGGCACGTAGGAGCGCAATCCTGCCATATGGAACAGGGCATTGAAGGAGTCGCCTAGGAAATCGTAATATTTAAAAAAAGCCAGAATACCGATATTGGAAATCAGACTGAGAATCAGCAAGAGTTTTTTGTGTTTCTGTTCCTTAGCCTGACCGATCCAAATACCCGCAAAATAATCGATGATAATGGTTCCAAACAGAATCAGTATGAACACTGGCTTAAAAACCATGTAGAAGTAACAACTGGCTGCCAATAGTAGGAACCAGCGTCCTCTCCATGACAAGCTAAAATAAGCCAGCGTAACGACTATAAAAAAGACAAGAAATTGAATGGAATTAAATAACATTGGATCAGATATACTCTCGATTTACAATTTCTTCTTTTACAATAAACAGGGGACGATTCTTGGACTGAAAGAAAATCCTTAGCACATATTCGCCAATGATACCTAGGGCCAGTAGCTGAACCCCACTGAAAAGGATTATCACAAAGAGCAAGGCAGTAAACCCTTCAATGACCTGCGTAAAAAAGAGCTTTTTGGCCACGACGATTAGAAAATAGATCAAAGAAATCGTGATGGCTACGGCGCCCGTCTTACTCATAAACTTAATGGGAAATTCACTAAAATTGAAGATCCCGTTATATGCCAACTGAAACAGCTGCTTAAAGCTATATTTGGATTCCCCCGCTGCCCGGGCATCTCTTTCGTACTCTAGGCCCACTTGTTTGAAGCCTATCCATGAGCGCATGCCCCTGAGGTATCGGCTCTCTTCAGGCATTTTGTTGAGCACGTCCACCACCCGGCGACTTACCAGAGCGAAGTCCCCACTATCCAAAGGGATATCTACATAGGAGATAGAGCGTAAAATCCTGTAAAACCAATAATATCCCATCCGTTTCACCACCCCTTCTTTCCTTTTTTTCCGAACGGCATATACCACGTCGTTACCCTCTTGGAGGAGTCGATAAAAGTCCGGCAATAGTTCTGGTGGATCTTGTAGGTCCCCATCGATCACAAAGATGGCCTCTGTGCCACGGGCCGCGGCAATACCGGCCGTTAAGGCGAGTTGGTGGCCATGGTTACGGGACAGTAGTACCCCATGATACCGGGAATCGGTGAGGGCTAGTTGTCGAATCCTGGAGGCCGTGTCGTCACCGCTACCATCGTCGATAAGCACTACTTCAATAGCCAGCGGACTCGTATCCATTAAGGCATTGAGCCGTTGCACCAGCATCGGAAATGTTTCTGATTCATTATATAGTGGTGCGACAATTGATATTTGAGGTAAGTTCAATCTAAAATAGTTATGTATATGTTAGCGATTTCGGCAAAAATACAGTTTTCAAGGCATTAACGAAATTTATAGGATCGATATGCCTCCCGGTCGGGCTAGACTCCTATGGAACCTGGATCGTTTCGATGACCCCACCCTCCGCTTGGGAGCCATGCAGATCCAGATAGCCTATTTGATACGTTCCTGGTTTTATATCCTTCATGGAGAGAATCAGGTGCACCCCTTTATCATAAATCCTAAAAATATTTCGTCCTGTATAGAGATTCTGATTCATCTTATACAAGAACCGATGGGTATCGTTTTGCAGAAAAACATATTGTCCATGATTTTTCGATAAGTCATAAGTCTGGTTAGGCTCCAAAATCACTATTTCGTCGTTCGCAACCGATACCTGTACGCCCAAGTCTTTAGGAATAGCCCCTTGTACCCGTCCCACGGCGTTAGCCACTCTGTCGATACTAGCAGGATAGGTATAAACCCCCTCCTCGATCATTCCTTTCATGAGGGTGTCTACATAGGCTGCCCCGTCGGAATAGGGCACATGCCCTAGGCCGAAGCCATTATGCTGCTGATTCCAAGCGTTTACGTTGAGATACTTGCTCCTTTCGCTAATTTCGGGCAAATAGCTGTAACCCGATAGGCTCCAGATGATGACGCTCAATAGAAAGCCTACGACCATCCCCCATTGCCGCCACCTAAGGGCCAGCTGTCCCGACAAAACGGAAAGATAGGCTACGCAAAGAAAAAGGGCTGGATAGAGTTTATAATTACTCACCACCATTACAAAAAAGCCGAATCGAGGCCTGAGCAAGCCTATGACCAGTGCATTCACTAGCAAGAACACCATGATGCCCAGCAGAAAATAGGTAATAGATCCTTCGTCACCGCCCGGAGCCCTTTTGTTTTTTTGTTTATTAAGCCAAATCATAAAGATCCCCCATATCCATCGGACCACCCAAAGCATAATAAGCAGCCCCATCAGAACAGGTAATGCCGTACGGATTTGGATAGGCTGATTGGGGAATAAATCGAAGAGCCCTCCCAAAAAAGCAAAGAACCCCAAGACCGACAAATGGGGAAACTGCTTCAGATAGGCGATGCTAGCCTCGTTGCCCATGGTAGTAAGGCCATGGAAATACAAACTGATAGATATCACTCCAGCAAGTACCCAAAAAGATAATTTTTTATAATCCGACTTTAAGAATAAAACGGCCCCACCTGCTACCCATACGAATATTCCGTTGCTCATGGCATAATTGGCACATACTGCAGCCCCGATGGCCCATAGCAGCCTGTCTTTGGAAAGCAAAAACATGGATAAGCATAGAAAAAAAACGACAGGCTGATGCTGTAAGCTACAAATGGCCCATAGGTATACCAAATGATGCTCCAACTGAAAGAGCAATAATACGACGGGAAGAAAGTACCACCATTTCAGCTTCATTGTGCTAAACGACCGCCAAAAAAGGTAAGCTGTACCCAATGAGAATGCCGCGCCAGCGAAATGGATAAAGGTGAAACTCAAGGTGCCCGTTAGCCAGTAATACAGCAAGACCACCAGTTTCCCAATCACCATACGATGTTCGTTATTGGGTTGTAAGAGCAGGGCCAGTTGCTCGCCCAACGACTCACTATGAATCCACTGCCTCAGAAAATCGGGAAAGGGGTCGAAGTCGTCGTACCAGGGGACATCCACCGAGTAATGAGCGATGACCAAGAGCCACACCACCACAGGAAGCACGAGGAGTATTCCGAGAATATTTTTATTTTTTGTCAACACCTTAATCGATCATGTAAATAGCCTCTTTACCAAAATAACCCGCCATGCATTTGTTCCACCAATGGTCCTTTTCGGGCTTAATATCCTCTACAAACAGCGATTGTGGCCGAACCTTTAGGGCTGGCAAATACACCACCGCTTCCTTGCTATCTTTAAGGAGGGCGTATCTCTGATTATTCTCTCGGTCAAAAGCTGCGGCTCTTCCTAACAGAATATCGGAATATATCATCTTAACATTGGCACTACGATAAAAACCCAAGGCTACCATCAGGAGTAGCACCACATATACCATCCCAAAACGCCACTCCGAAAGCAGGAATGGGGCTTGGCTATATACACGGTAGTGGTGGTAGATCACCCCTGCCACATAGAACCAGCCTAAGAGGAAGAAAAAGTATACGCAGTTGACCACTCGGGGTGTCGGCTCAATCCCTACCCCATAGTAGGACGGGAACAACTGAGCCGTAACGACTCCTACAAAGCCCAAAACGGCTATCCATATGGGCAACGAAAAATAATTGCGTGCCCCAGCCGAAAGTTTCGATAAGATATAAACCCAAAGAATAGTAAAGAACACCAAAGGCGACTTAAAAACCCAATCGATAGACAATAAGCCTACTTTCTGAAAGCTTGAAATAAAGGAGAACATAAGGTCTCCACCGAGGGGGTTAGCACCCATGCGGGCTTGATTGCCAGGGGAGGTAAAAAAGAAATAACAGGAAACAACGGCCGTCAGCAGCATGCCGATCATAAACCCATCCACTTTGCGACTATAAATAAGCTTGTATAGCCACCAAGTGCCAATCAGCAATACCATGACTAAAAGGTTGGTTTCGCTACTACCGATTACAGCAAACACCATAAAACCGGCCACAAAGGCCAGCAGCCTACGTGGCTTGGGCGAATCCTGCCGATACCAACGCAATGCCAATACCAACCACAGGAGCGTGAGTATATTAGGCACCGTGTAGGTAACGAAAGAAGCCATCCAATAATAGGCTTCTACTACGGAGGCCATATTAAGGATATAAAGGAAGAACAGCACTCCTGCAAAGCCCAAATGCGCCATACGGGACAAAGTAGGCGTGAGGTGACGCATCAAAACATATAATGTGCCTACCACCGTCAGGAGCAACAGCACCGATAACACCCTAAATCCTAGGACAGAATGAAATAGCAAGGGATTGGAATGGTTGAGTAAGATTCCAAAATACCTCCCTGTCCAGCCTGAATAGTAGTAATTCATGGCTTCTAACCACCCATATTTAAATACGGTATCGATATAGCAATAGTCGTCGGCAGGAGAAGGGTGGTTGAAGCGAGCCAAAAAGAGTAACGGCAGTAAAACGGTGGCCATGATGCCCACGTTGATCCAGTTTCCTACGACTCTGTATTTTTTGTATAGCTTATTCATTTATAATTTTATCAATAATGTAACGAGGGCGTCCCTTTACCTCTTCATATATTTTGCCGATATACTCCCCTATTAGCCCAAGGGCTATCATATTGGAACCACTAAAGAAGGTAATCGGCAACATGGTGGAGGTCCATCCCGGAACGGTGTAGCCGATCATATAAGAAAAAAGTATATACATCACAATGGCCATAGCGACCAAGAAATTAAAAAACCCAAAATACAGCACCAGGCGCATAGGGAAGGTAGAGAAAGATGTAATACCATTCCAGGCAAAAAGCAACATTTTATTGAGTGGGTACTTCGTTTCGCCGGCCTGTCGTTCGAGCCTGCTGTAAAATACCTTTTCACTCTTAAAGCCTATCAGCGGCACCACGCCTCTCAAAAACAGATTTATTTCTCTGAAATTACCTAATTCCTGTAACACCCGGCGGTCCATTAGCCGAAAGTCGGCGTGATTGAACACAACGGGCACACCCATTTTTTGCATGAGCTTATAGAAGCCTTCGGCGGTGGAACGCTTAAACCAACTATCGGAACCCCGGTCCGAACGCACTCCATATACAATCCTTGCCCCTTGCTTATACTTCTCCAGCATTCCGGTCATGGCTTGCACGTCGTCCTGAAGGTCGGCATCGATGGTGATAAAGCAATCGAAGGAGTCGAGCTGACTCTCCAGCCCGGCCATAATGGCGCTTTGATGTCCAAAATTTCGAGAAAGCTGTACGCCGATCACTTGGGAGTCGCGTAGGGTGAGCGACTCTATGATTTCCCAGGTTTTATCCCGGCTACCGTCATTGACAAAACATAGCTTACTCTCCTTAGCGATGATTCCTTCTGCCTTCAGATTGGCATAATAGGTGCATAAGGCGGTGTAAGTCATTTCCAGAATCGCTTCCTCGTTGTAACAGGGTATTACCAGTAGCAGTCGCGGTTCACTCATGTATAGTTTGATTGTTTGGCAGCGCAAAAATAGGAGATATGTCCATTGGATTTAAGAAATATCCCGATTGAATTATAAAAACCTTATAATCAATTCAGAACAATCCCTAAGGCTCAACCATTTAGGGCCACTATCAGGAACTTAACGAGCGGTTTCTTCGGTGAGTTTTACGCATCACCATGCCATTAATAATGGGATAAAGCGCCACGGCTAGGATAATCACCCCAGTACCTGCATAAAAACCAGGAGTCATTTTCTCTTTTTCGCCAAATATCAGAAAAGCCAAGGTAATACCATATACGGGTTCCAGATTGATAGTCAAGTTAATAAGATAGGCGGAAAACTGCTTCATGAGCTGAGTGGCCATGGTGCTAGCATAAACGGTACAAACCAATGCCAAGAACAGGATCCAGATCCAGTCGCCAGACTGAGGCCATAATGCGGTATTCTCCGTCCAGTGCAGTAGCGTGGCGAACAGGGCAAAAACTAAGGAAAACAGGCTGGCTCCTATCATTTCGTAAAAAGTAATGACCATGGCAGACTGTGACTTCACCAATTTGCTATTGGCAACAGTAAACATAGCGGCTAGCAAGGCCGACAGCAAGGCCAATCCTAACCCCAAGGCATGGTCGAGCTCGAAGCGGAATACCAAATACAAGCCCGAAAAAGCCAAAACCCCCAAGCCCACTTCCAAGGCCTTCACGGGCTTGCGGTATACCAGAGGCTCCAGAAGACTGGTCCATAATGAGGTGGTGGCTAAGCCAGCCAGGCACACCGACGCAGTAGCGATGCGTGCTGAGGCAAAAAACAACATCCAATGGGCCGACAACAAGGTGCCTATTAATAGGAGCTGTCCGGCTTTGCGCCACCCTATATCCTTAAAGCCTTTTTTCCTAAACCATAGTATGAGGCCAAGCACCAAGGCCGATACCGCCGTTCGGTACAAGACTAAGACCACCGGAGATACCGTCACCAGCAACCCTACGATGGCGGTAAAGCCCCATATCAGCACCAAAAAATGAAGATGCAAGTAGGAGCGCATATTCCCAGATTCCAACATGACGCTTAACGAGGTAAAGTTTTATAGAGAAGCATGCCAATAAAAGAAAAGACAATATTGGGTAACCAGACCGCCAAAAGGGTATTGATAGTACCGGCTTCGGCCACCCCCTTCGAAAGCAGGAAAAACAGGATGTATATAAAAGCCAACATAAACCCTAAGGCTATTTGCCAGCCCACCCCTCTGCGGCTCTTCCGTGCCGATACGATGACTCCAATGGCAGTCAAAATCAGGATGGCGAAGGGCTGAGTAAACCGGGTATATTTCTCGATCATATACACCTCAAGACCATCGGCTCCCCTGCTTTTAAGTAGATCGATATAGTTATTCAGTTCTGGCAAGGTGAAGGTCTCGAAAAGATTATAATCGCTTTCGAAGTCCTTAGGAGAAAGATTGATCGTAGTATCTTGATCTGCCGGATAAGAGATGCTTTCTTTTAAGCTATCCAACGTTCTAACCTGGATGTTACTCAATAGCCATTTGCCCTTATCTTCCTGCCACACGATCTTATCTGCCGACAGTTTCTGTTTGAGCTTGGTCCCCTCCACGGTTTCCATGGTAAACTTATTACCCGTTTTAGTGCTGTTATTATAACTTTCCAAATAGGCATATACATCGGGAGCGATGGTGATATGCACATTTCGGCCACTAAAATAAAACTCACTCTTTACATAGGTCTTCTCAAACCCATTTCGGACCTTATTGGCCATCGGTAATATCCACCCAACCTGTACGAAGGTAAGGGCACCTAGTACTACAGCCCCCACCATATAGGGCAGTAGAATCCGCATAAAGCTGATGCCGCTACTTAGCATGGCCACGATTTCGGTACGTGCTGCAATACGAGACGTAAAGAATACCGTGGCAATAAAGACCATCAAGGGACTAATATAGTTAATCCAGTAGGGAATCAGATTGAGGTAGTAATCGAAGATAATGGCGTTGAGTGGAGCATCCTTTTCCAAAAAATCATCGACTTTCTCCGTGTAGTCAATCATACAAATGATGAGTACAATCACGAAGGCGACAAAAAGGTAGGTTATCAGGAAGTTTTTGATCAAATAACGATCCAGTATTTTCATATAGTGCTAAGTCTTAGCGGCGTTGAACGAGTAAATTTTTAGAAACCTCCAGACTTACAAATAACGTTCTTTCTCCATTAATTTGTACAGTTGCCGACTTATCATATTCGTTTATATCCTGTACCTCCAAAACACTGCCCAAGGTAATCCCCGATCGGTCAAGGTGTTGCAAAAAGGAAGAGGCATGATCCAAGACGCCCATCATCAACACTTTTTCACCAATCTGAATGTCTGTGAGCAGACGGTAGTCTGGATCCAACAGGTTGCCTTTGGCGTCAGGAATGGGATCGCCATGTGGGTCGAACCGGGGATGTCCTAAAAATGCATCCAGTTTTTCTACCAGCACGTCCGAAGGAATGTGCTCCAACTCTTCGGCGATGTCGTGAACTTCATCCCAGCCAAAACCCAGCTTCTCCACCAAGAAAACCTCCCAAAGGCGATGCTTACGGATGACGTTCAGGGCTACTTTCTCCCCTACTTCCGTCAAGGTAACCCCTTGGTATTTCTTGTAATTGATCAAGCCCTTTTCCGCTAGCTTTTTGAGCATATCGGTTACCGATGCAGCACGGGTAGAGGTGCTCTCAGCCAAGGCATTGGTGCTCACCTCCACACCCTCCCGTCCCGATAAGGCGTGTATGGTCTTGAGGTAATTTTCTTCTGTGAAAGAATTCTGAATCATGTTTGTAAACCTCCGTTATAGGCAGATATTCGCAAAAGTACAATTTACTATTTAGAATTAAAAAAATTTAGACAAACCTAAAAATATATTTAAACAATAATGTACCTTTGTTTTTGGCAACCCCAACCCGTTCATTTAACTGGCCATTAACTATATTACAACCCAAACGACTCTTTTTCTTTGATAAGTACTAAAGATAAAAAAACCGATTTTCACCTTTCTCTACCCGAAGTACATTCTTCTATTGAGGTCCCTGAAGGAGCAGGCTTTTGGAAAAAATTAAGGGCATTTGCAGGCCCAGGCTTGCTGGTGGCCGTTGGCTATATCGATCCAGGCAACTGGGCAACTGATATTGAAGGGGGTTCCCGATTCGGCTACACCCTCCTGACGGTCATCCTAATTTCTAATTTGTTCGCGATGCTTTTGCAGCATTTGGCGTTAAAATTGGGTATTGCTACGGGGCGCGACCTGGCCCAGGCCTGCCGCGACTATTATTCTAAGCCTGTGTCCATGATCCTGTGGGTATTGGCCGAAATAGCCATTGCAGCCACCGACTTGGCCGAAGTGATTGGCTCGGCCATAGCCCTAAACCTTCTTTTCGGCCTACCACTACCCGTGGGGGTATTCTTCACGGTATTCGACGTACTCATCGTCTTATACTTCCAACAGCGTGGTTTTCGTATTATTGAGAGCATAGTGGCCGGCCTAATGGGGCTGATCCTCTTGTGCTTTATGTATGAAATGATTGTGAGTCAGCCATCCGTATCGGCTATGGCTGGAGGGTTGATCCCAAAAATGGAAATAGTTACCAACCCTGGTATGCTTTACATTGCAATAGGAATACTGGGAGCCACGGTAATGCCTCACAATCTTTATTTGCACAGCAGCATCGTACAGACCCGCGCCTTCCGCCGGGATGATGTAGGCAAGAAATCAGCTATTAAGTTTGCCACCATCGACTCCACTGCTTCGCTCGCACTGGCGTTCTTTATCAATGGCTCCATTCTCGTATTGGCGGCGGCAGCCTTCCATAATAATGGTCATTTCGAGGTGGCCGATATTACCGATGCCTATCACCTACTCGACCCAATCCTGGGCGTAAGCCTAGCGAGCATCTGTTTTGCCTTAGCCCTTTTGGCGTCCGGTCAAAGTTCCACCTTAACAGGAACCCTGGCAGGACAAATCGTAATGGAAGGTTTTTTAAGAATCCGCCTGAAGCCATGGATGCGTAGGCTCATCACCAGGGCTATTGCCATTGTGCCAGCCCTGATCGTCTCGATGATCTACGGCGAACGTGGCACGGCCGAACTCTTGGTCTTTAGCCAGGTCATATTATCCCTACAGCTTAGCTTTGCGGTAGTGCCTCTGGTATTCTTTACCTCCAGCAAAACCATCATGGGATCTTTTGCCAACTCTTCGGTTCTAAAGATTCTGAGCTGGACTGTCTCCCTAATTATCATGGGATTGAACGCTTATTTGCTCTTTGTTACTTTAATATAGAAGATTATGAATGTATAAAAGTAATTTTCCGGCATGAATTACTATGTTTGAATATGGTTTCCTAACTTTCGCCCCCATTATCAAAACTAGTACATGGAATCGAAGCATCAAATCGATAAGGTATCGGCCGCTGGTCTACTCATAGCATTTGGTATAATATACGGAGACATAGGCACCAGCCCACTCTATGTGATGCAGGCCATTATAGGGAATGAGATTATTTCGGAAGAAATTATTTTTGGGTCTCTGTCTTGTATCATCTGGACCCTCACCCTACAGACTACCGTCAAATACGTAATTCTGATCCTGAGGGCCGACAACCGTGGAGAAGGGGGAATTTTCGCACTTTTCGCATTGGTCAGAAAGAATGCCCGCTGGCTCACCGTTCCCGCTATTTTGGGCGGTAGCACCCTGTTGGCCGATGGGATCATAACCCCGCCCATCTCAATATCTTCAGCTGTAGAAGGGCTGGAGATTATCTACCCGCATATTCAGATCATCCCCATCGTACTGACGATCATTACCATTATTTTCTTGATCCAAGCCTTTGGAACCACGGTGGTAGGAAAAGCCTTTGGACCGGTCATGGTGATCTGGTTTTCGATGCTCGCCATCTTAGGGGTCAGCCAGATCATGCACCACCCCGAAATTTTTAAGGCCTTCAACCCCCTTTATGGCTACACCTTACTGGCCGAGCATCCAGGTGGATTCTGGATGTTAGGAGCCGTTTTCCTCTGTACAACAGGAGCCGAGGCACTCTATTCGGACTTAGGCCATTGCGGAAAAGACAATATTCGGGTGAGCTGGGTGATGGTAAAAAGTGCGCTTATTCTCAACTATCTAGGACAAGGCGCCTGGCTTTTGACCCAAACCGGCACCCTACTGTCGGGCCGCAAGCCTTTTTTCGAAATCATGCCCGACTGGTGGCTGTTGCCTGGAGTAGGCATCGCCACTCTAGCAGCTGTGATAGCTAGCCAGGCCCTTATTACCGGGTCGTTTACGCTGATCTCCGAGGCCATCCGACTCAACTTCTGGCCAAAAGTAAGGTTGATATACCCTAGTAATCAAAAAGGCCAACTCTATGTTCCCAGTATCAACTGGTTGCTATGGCTGGGCTGCATGGCGGTAGTCCTATATTTTAAGGAATCAGCCAATATGGAAGCCGCCTATGGCCTGGCTATTACCCTTACCATGGTCATGACTACCCTGCTGATGTCTTATTATTTGTACATCAAAAAGGTCAACATCTATCTGGTCATTCTGTTTCTATTGCTCTATTTGAGTATTGAAGGGGCATTTTTGGGTGCCAACTTACTGAAATTCTCCCACGGCGGCTGGTTTACCATCTTGATGGCGACTATCGTTGCCTCCCTGATGACGGTCTGGCTTCGTGCCTTTTATATTAAACTCCGACTTACTGAATACACCAAGCTGGAGAATTACCTCCCCGCTATTCATGAACTCAGCAGAGATATTAGCATCCCTAAATATGCTACCCATTTGGTGTTTATGACCAATGCTTCCAAGCCATCGGAAATAGAAACAAAGATCATTTACTCTATTTTCCAAAAGCGTCCTAAGCGTGCCGATGTCTACTGGTTTATACACGTCGACACCACCGACGACCCTTACACCATGGAGTATAAAGTGCTCAGCGATGAGGATACCGACGACAATATCATCAAAATCAATTTCCGCTTAGGATTTAGAGTCGAGCAACGCATCAACCTTTTCTTCAGAAAAGTAGTCGAGGATATGGTGCTCAACAAGGAGGTGGATATTACCAGCCGATACGAGTCCCTTAACAGGCAGAACATCACCGGCGATTTCCGCTTCGTCGTTTTAGAAAGGTTCCTTTCTTTCGAAAACGACCTTCCCTTTATAGAACAACTGGTGATGAAGACCTATTTCTTTGTCAAGGACTTTACCACCCCCGAAGACAAATGGTTTGGGCTGGATAGTAGCTCGGTAAAAATCGAGAAGATACCCCTGATCATCCGGCCTGTCGAAAATATAAAACTGCGGAGAGTTTACAGCTAAGGAGGCCTAAAACCTGGGCGAATAGGAACTAATCGCAGGGTAGGAACGGTTTTTGGAGAGGTTATCTGAGTCAATTCAGAAATATCTATTTCAACTAAACCTACTAGAATGCTATACCGTAAAATTGGTACCCAAAAAGAATCTTTAGAATTATCGGTGATCACTTTTGGCGCCTGGGCGGCTGGAGGCTGGATGTGGGGAGGAACCGAAAGAAAAGAAGCCGTAGAGGCTATTCAGAAGTCGTTCGATGCCGGTGTCACCTCTATCGATACGGCTCCCATCTATGGCCAAGGCCTCAGCGAGGAGATCGTGGGCGAAGCCATTGCGGGCATCCCCCGCGACAAGGTACAAATCCTTACCAAATTCGGCATGCGCTGGGACCTTCAAAAAGGAGACTTCGGCATGCACAGCAAAAACAATGAGGGCCAGGATATCGATATCTACAAGTACGCCGGCAAGGAGAGCATCATCAAAGAATGTGAGGACAGCCTGCGCCGGTTAAAGACGGACTATATAGACCTGTATCAGATCCATTGGCCTGAAAGCACCACCCCTATCCAGGAAACTATGGAGGCCGTAGCACAGCTCATTCAACAAGGCAAGGTACGCTTTGCAGGCGTGTGCAATTATAATGTGGAGCAGCTAACCGAAGCCTCCAAATACGTGGACATCGTGTCCAATCAGGTACCTTACAGCATGCTTAAGAGGGATATAGAAGCAGAAACAGTACCCTATTGCCTAGAAACTAATAAGGGTATTTTAGCTTATAGCCCTATGGAAAGGGGACTTCTGACCGGTAAGATAAAGCCAGGACACGCCTTCGAAGAAAATGATCATAGGGCCAATCTCCCTTTTTTCCAGGAACAGAACTTACTTAAAATCAATGAATTTCTGGACTCGATACGTCCCATAGCCGAAGAGAAAAAGGCGAGTTTAGGCCAACTGGTGTTGCGCTGGACCATCGAACAACCCGGCATTACCATCGCTTTGGCTGGAGCCAGAAACGCCCAGCAAGCCGTTCAAAATGCCGCAGCCATGGATATCAACCTTAGCACCGAGGAAATACAGGGCCTCAATGCCCAATTGTCGGATCTGCTAGCACGCTTATAAGCAAAAAATCCCCCATGGAACAGCAATGAACCATGGGGGATTTTTTTATCTCTCCAATCATCGCATCTGTGTCTGCAGACGACCGGACCAGAAAGCCCTCATCATAATAAAAAGAAGGCTTCCCACGATAGGGAAACAAAAAATCATAAAGACCCAAACCATTTTCATTTTCCAATTTCCAGGTTGCATCGCTAGCAATGTCAGTGCAACCAGGTAAAGGCCTATTAAAAGAATCAGAATCAACGATAGCTCGGAAGTACTTAAGCCCAAATATAATAAAGTTACCATATGGGAGATAGTTAGTGTTATGGGATAAATATAGTGTTCGGTTACAATAATAAATAAAAAAATTATTATTTCACAGAGACAATCCCAAAGCGATCTTGATATGGGCCAAATGATGCTCCGAATGCCAGGCCGTCAGTGCAAAGGCAGTCATAAGGTTGTAGGAGATTTTCCTGATAGGATGATAATAGGCGATTTGCTTCTGTTGGTCCGTCATGGAGCGCCCTAAAGCAGCATAGCGGGGATGCACGCCTCGGAGTATATCCAATGAGTCGGCAATGGGGGCGCTTGTGGCGTCGGCGGTAGCGGCCCAGCCATCCATATTCACCATGGTAGCCTCCTTATAGTCCGACTCAGTAAGTGCCTTTTTCATGCGAACTACATGCAGCATATGCATATCGGCAACATGGTGGACGAGCTGCTGAATATTCCATCCACCTTCCCTATACGTTTTTTGTAATTGATCGGCATCGAGGTTTTCCGTAAGCTCGGCATACAACCTCGGTGCGGTTTCGATGGTTTGAAAGATTTCCGCTTGTTCGGCAGGCGTGTAGTCGGCCTTAAATTGAAAACGGCCAATAGGGAACTTAAGATCTTCCATGGAATTGCGATATTTAGGGATGGTATGTCAAACGTACAAGGAACATAATCCCTTTTTATCAAGTTCCATATCCACCAAAACCCTATTTGCAAGTTTGGGGCACATAAGGGAACCTCTCAGTCTTAAATGACTGTTAGCCAATAAGAATTTTAAACTTTGGCAGCAACATTTCGGAATCACTTCCGTTATCTTCATTCGACATCTACTTATTTACCAATACTTTATAGGCAATCCACCCTATTATTTTACAATTTACTATTGCATATAAATCCGTTTCAATGACAAAGATCCGTCTGGTATATTTAGCTTCATTTCTTATCCTAAGTGCTTCTTTTGGTTTTAAAGCCATCCAATCTTTTAATAGTGCCCCCGCTCCGCATCATGCCCAGTCCAGCCCGACCGATAGCCTACGGGCCAACGTGGCAGAATGGCAAGTACTTTATGACTCCTTAGACTTAGCCGACAAAGGGCTCTCCCCAACCGCCTTCGCTTATGCTTGGTATGGCTTTCAAAAAATGAAATTTACCAGTCCCATCATGGCCATTGCCGATTTTAGTCAGTCTTCGACCCGCAAACGGCTCTATATTGTAGACATGAACGAGAAAAAGCTTTTGGTCAATACCTTTGTGGCCCATGGACGGAATTCGGGTAATGAATATGCCCGCAAGTTTTCCAACGCCAATGAGTCCTACCAATCGAGCTTAGGCTTTTACCGAACCTTAGGCACCTATCAAGGAAAGCATGGGCTATCGCTACGCCTCGAAGGCCTCGAAAAAGGAATTAATGACAAGGCCTTCGAACGCGCCATTGTGATGCATGGTGCCAACTATGTGAGCGAATCATTCATTAAAAATACCGGTCGACTAGGCCGTAGCCTGGGCTGTCCGGCCATCTCACTGAAGGATCATAAAAAAGTAATCAAGCTGCTTTATAACGGTGCCGGACTATTTATTTATTCGAAGGATAAAGCGTACCTGAATGGCTCCAAACTGCTAGCTACCATCCAATCGCAGCTTTCCAACGATCAGCCTTCGGAATCGTCCTTACGGTATACATCCTCCATATAAACGACCCTACCATTCTGGTCGGTATCGGCACCGAGGTAAAGCAGAAAGACAGGGATCTTTTCCTTGAGCTTATTCCATTTTGGTGGCTGCGCAGTGGTGTCGGGCTCTGTAAAGAAATCGTTTTGAAGTAGCTGATGGCCCGCCATAAAATTGGCCAACTCAGCAGGCGACTGCACCCTTACGCAACCATGGCTACGCCAACGCTGGTCCGACCCAAACAAATACCGGGCATTAGTATCGTGTAGGTATATGGCCAGAGGGTTTTCTATTTCCACCTTCAACAAGCCCAATGAGTTATCTTCGCCGGTATCTTGCCGGAAGCGATAAGGAAAACTATTCTTCCGGTCTATTTTTTTCCAATTGATATCTGACGGGTCCACCACCTCCCCCGACTCGCCAATCACCTGAATGTTATTTTTGGACAGATACGACTCATCGGCCAGCACTTTAGGCAACATTTCCTTGAGGGCTATACTTTTGGGGACGTTCCAATAGGGATGCGTAACGATGCTCGTTGCATAAGTATCCATGGTAGGCGTCGGTGTTGCCCCTTTTCCTACCACCGTGCGCATGTAAAGCTCATCCTTCCCGTCCGTATTCAGCGCTTTCAGGTAAGCACCTCTAATATTGACCAGCACCAGCCTTGGAGCACCTTGCGACTGTCGGTTCATCCAGCGATAAGCGTTCAATGACGCTGCAATAAGGTTGGCCTTTTGCGTATCCCCAGCTTTGAGCCTGTTTTGGTAGGCTTCTCGGAGGTGTTGGTAGGCCGAGAAACGAGGCTCCAGCCAGGACATAACCTTAGGAACCGTCTGCCCTTTCAACAATTCCTCGGCAGCGTCCCTTAAACGGGCCGTATCGGCCGGCCAGGTCTTCGCTATATACCTCAGTTCCGGTTTATGGCCATAGGCTAGCTCCTCCAACAATCCGAAGATAGGTGCCCCTTTAGTAGTATATGAACTGGTATCGATTCCTGAAAGGGCGGCATACTCCAACAACGACTGATGGGTCTTTCCTTCAGAAAGACTCTGTTCAAGTTCTTCCTTCGTCATATTGTGCGGATCCTTTTTACAAGACTGAATGATGGCCAAGCCAAACAGTATCCACAAAGGTGCCCAGCGGAAAAATAATTGATGATTCGATATTTTCATACGATGGTGTTTATTTTGATCACCTTCCTACAAATAGGATGCTAACCTTACGAATCGTCTGGTAACCAGACCTTTTCCATAATTCCCTTTTTCAATAACGACCTTATATGAGGAAGATTATCAACAAAGTATCCCCAACCAGCCCTCCGAATCCTCGTTTTCACTCACTCCTTTGAAGACGCCCCCTGCCCCATCCCCGCTTGCTTCCCGGCCCCCAAAGCCTTTTCACCAACAACAACCAGCCCAAGAGGATAAGCAGCCCTATGGCTCGATGCCACCAAGTAGCAACTGGGCGGATGCTAGCCGTAATAGTAGCTGGGGAGGTTCCTTCCGAATAGAACACCGGATTAAAATATAGAACGGTGCCATTTTCAAACTGCGCTTCAATCCGGTAATAGGCATGAGTGGTATCGGCCCGGAAACTAAGCGCACGGCAATGGGCGAAGGACTTCCACAGACGTCCATTTTCTGTTATCACACGTATCGCCTGGGCGGTGTCGGTCAACACCACCGACACGGTATCGGCGTGCACTTTCAAGCCCAGTAGTGCGGGGACTCGGTAGGGGTCTTGGCCGGCACCTATTTCAGCGGCATACGCACGCCCTTCTTTGAGGGCGGTGAGGATATCTTCCTGACGCTGCGTGGGGGCATATACCATGGTACAAACCCTCCCGAGACGATCGCCAGTACGGACATTATGGAGGTCGTCGTTGCCTATAATATACACCCGCTTTCCCGACGACAAGGCCGTATCCCATTCCTCAAACGACTTCGCAGCGGCACTCACCACTTCCATACAATGATATCCGGTAAGCACTTTTAAGTCCTCTAAAGTATAACCCTGCCGTTTTGAAGGATGGTTCAGCACGATCACGGCCTGAGGGTCTCTTTGAAGTGCTGCAAGAATTGACTGCTTATTATGTACGGTTTGGGGAAAAATAAAGTCATTCCAAAAGATGGCCCTGGCACCCAAAACTTGCTGGTGGGTTTTCTGAATATTATACCCATGCTCGTAAGCCGGAATATAGGCTGGCCTCCGATGTAAGCTAGTATCTATTTCATGATAATTGGAGAGGGCATGAATGGCATACCCCAGAGAATCGTAGGCCCTGTGTACCTCTTCTGCACTTCCATGCCCATTGGTAATTCCATTCCAGGCATGGCAGTGGGCATGAAAATTCCCTTTAAGCCATTCGGGTTTATCTATCCTTTGGTACGGGTTAAAGAGGCTATCCCCTTTGTATGCCGCCTGATCGGCGAATGTATACCGATTGCCTAAAAAATACTGCAATACCACAAGCCACAGTATTCCAGTCAACAGGGAGATTATGATGTTTCGTAGTACCTTCATCGTACTGCAAAATTGCAGGAAGTAGGTTACCCCATGATGAGCTAAATATAAACAAATAATGATACCCCTTCCCAGAAACTATAAGCCATAAACTGACAAGCTGGATTATCAGGAGAAATTTGGTATCATTGCAAGGACTCCACCTCCTGGTATTAAGTCCTTGACCGATGGATTACGAAAAAGGAGTTTCTTACCAACATTTAATAGCAGCAGCCGGAATATGAAAAACGAATTAAGACCCTTTTGGCAAAGACATATCACCATGAACTGGCGATTCGGGCTTTTTTTGATTTTAATAGTCTGCATTCCTCGTTTCCTCCTGGTATTAAATGCTAATAAAACGGCCAACTATGGTTTTATCGGCCTGGTTATGGTCATTTCGGCTTTGGCTCCTTTTATTTTTTTAAACAAAAACGGCCTTAAAACTATCGGCCTGACTAGGCCCAGGAAATACCACTGGCTTTTTATGGCCTTTATTTCAGGGCTCGCCTATAGCATCCTGCTCTACTTCTTAGGCGAAGTGGCCTATTCGGACACCATCAGTAATTGGTATGTCTATATCGGTAAATCTTACAATATTTCAGCTGGAATTACGGCATCGGACAAATTAACCCTATTTGCCATTATGGCCATAACAGGTATGATTTTCAGCCCTATCGGAGAAGAGTTATTCTTCAGAGGAATCGTACATGGGAGTTTGGCCCATTCCTTTGGAGACTCAAAAGCCGCTATCATGGAGGGTATGGCTTTCGCTCTAACACATATTGCGCATTTTGGACTAATATTCATCCACGATGAATGGAACTTCCTACTTTTCCCCACCATCCTATGGGTGATCAGTATGTTTATGGTTAGTATTGTGTTTTACCTCTTCAAGAAAAAATCAGGCTCCATTTGGGGAGCTATCCTTGGCCATGCCGCTTTCAATTTGGGGATGATCTATTGTATTTTCTTTTGGTTAAACTAAATTAAAGGGGTCTTTCTACGCTAAAAATATTAACTTGAGCCATTAAGTTGTCGATGCTCCTCATATCGATGAACTTCTAAGAACTAAGGTCGATACGGCTAATGATCGGCCTATGCATGTCCATATGCTACAGTCATAATCATGTCGGAAAATAAAAAATCAGAAATTAATATTGTAATCGGAGCGGCATTTGGGGCTGCAATCGTAGCCGTTTATAACTTTATGAAAAAGAACCCTTAATGGGCCTAGCATCATAGCTTTGAGGCAATCTTGGGTATCAAACGATCTGTACATCGTATTCAGCACGAAGTACGATCAGCTATTAATTATTGCTATCATGGATGCAAATCTCCATTTCTATTTGGGATGAGTATATAAAGAATCGGGCTGCAAGGCCATCAAAATCGGGGGCTGTATCGATCATATGCAACCGCTTAGCCCCCTATCCAAAAAATGCCCTCGAGGAGGTGAAGTCGCATCCTCGAGGGCTGAATAAAAACCAGAGGAAAGAATTACCAATATTTTTATTGGCCAAACCGTCCTGGAGCCTTCTCAAGCCTAATTTCCCCGCACAAGGCCGGCGCAGTGCAGGGGGAAATTAGGCCCTTTCAGGGCTAGATCAGCAAGCTTATTTCTGAAGCAGTAATTTTTTAATTCTTTGGAAGATCTCCGTATTTTCATAAACCCCTCTAAAGTCCAGGCTATGGGGACCATAGGCGAACACGGGGACCATAATGGCCGTATGGTCGTTGGTACTAAATTGCCCGTCGACGTACCCCTTCTCAAAATCGCCGTCGAGCAAGGTAAGGCCTCCCGTCTCGTGGTCGGCGGTAATGACCACGAGGGTTTCGCCGTTAGTATCGGCAAAGCGTAGTGCTTCTCCTACCAACGTATCGAAATCCAACATTTCGGAGGCTACATACCCTACGTTATTGCCATGGCCACCATAGTCGATTTGAGCGCCTTCGGCCATCAAGAAAAACCCATTAGGTTCGGTCTTGAGCCGATCGACACTGGCCTTGAAGGCAGAGGAAAGGAAGTCTCCCCGTCCCTTTTGAATGGAAGTGGTTTTGGAGTCGTCAAGTAGGACGAAGGGGGCCTTCAGGCTAGGTAAGTCAGCCCAACGGTTAGAGGTTTGGAAGCCCATCAGTTGCAGAGAATCCAATACTTTCTCCCGATGAAACAGGTCATAGTTCCCTCCTATCAGGATCTCTACCGGGGAGCGTAGGTAGTCGTGAGCAATCTGCCGGTTATAGTCCCTAAACGGCTGATGGGCATAAAAGGCCGCAGGAGTAGCATCCGTAATATCTCCTGCCGAGATCAAAGCCGTTTTAACACCCTTGCTTTTTAGCATTTCGGGTAAGTTGTCCACTGCTTTAAAAGTTGCGTCGACGCCTATGCCACGGTTATGGGTCTTATGCCCGGTGGCCATAGCAGTGGCTCCTGCCGCCGAATCGGTAATATAACTATCGGCGGAGGCGGTTTTGGAAAATCCAATATTAAGTAACTGAGTAAGATTCAAGGCACCATGATTGGCCGTCAGGCCGGCGTGGATCTGAGCGAGGCCCATGCCATCACCAATCAACAATATCACATTCTTAACCCTGCTTCGTTGATCATTATTCTTATAGGTAGGGGTATATAGGCTATGAGGGACGGCGTTGGTAAACTCGGCCTTTTCTCTTCCTTTTAAATACGCTCCCAACTCCTGCACATGGTCGGTATTAATATAGTCAAGCCCCAGATTCATCAGCATTTTCCAGGGATTGACGGCGTCAGGGGTGGCCCATAGCCTAATCTTTTTCCCTTGACTATGCACCTTTTCAATCACCTCATTGACTTTCCGCTTATCCTCGTCGGTCAGCACTCCTTTGCCATTCCACTTGGAATATTTATAAAAAGCCTGGCTGATAAGCCCTACGCGCTTTAGCTGGCTAGCGGTGTAGGTTATCTCCGGACGGCCGTCATAGAGGATATAATCGGGATATTGATCAAAATCGGCGGGGGCGGGAGTGCTCCCACTGAGTACAATTTTGACGGGGCAGCCAGGAGCCGTAAGGGCCGGAAAGTTTTTCAATTCCTTTACCAGAATAGGAATGGTTAGGGCTCCATCAGTTTTGAGGTCGATCAATAGCTGTAATTCCTGATCCGAATTTTTATAAATTTTACCATGATGTTGCTGGAGTAAATCGTGGATAGGCTTCAAATAAAGGCTGATGAGGCTGCGGTCGGAACGAATATCTTTGCGGTCATGAGCCACAAAAAGACTGTCGTTCACCGCATATACATCGGCTTCTATAGAACCAAACCCTTGCTTGTAGGCCAGTTCAAAGGGGAACTGCTGTTCATAATCGTTATGAGAATGGGCGTTGGCAGGGGTATAAGTCTGGGGTGTTTGGGCCTTTAATACCGAGCTACTCAACGACAAAAGGATTAAACACAGTCGAAAAAACTTCATATGCAATTATAAAAAAGGGTGGAAAATCATCAATAAAAGGCGAAGATCGGTGTACTCCATCATATATACTTTCCTCGGGCTATTAACTAACCGTTAAGCTTTGAACGAGACCTGCTCATACACCCCTAAGGGAGTATCGTATTCCATTCTTTTACATGCCCGTTTCGGGACTCTTCTAACCACACTAGGGTATCCTTATAATACTTACGGGCATATTTCTTACCCTTACGGATACCCGTCACGCTGTAGGCGGTGGCCAACACATCGGCATCGGTGGCGTTGGGCGAGATAACCGTCGTACGCACATTGTACAACAGCCCAATCCCCGTTTTGGGATCGAGAATATGGGAATATATCGTACCATTAATCTTGAGAAAACGGTAAGTAGGGCCCGAGGTGGCTACGCCTACATGGGATAAGGTAACAGTCCCTACGGAATCACGACCCGTAGATATCGCCACGTTCCATCCTTCCTTTCCCGGAGGTGGATCGCTGATGGCTAGTTTCCCTCCAGCGTCGATCAAGGCTGCGGTAATTCCAAAGTGGCGCATCACTTCCATGCCTCGGTCGGCAGCATAGCCTTTTCCTAATCCTCCTATATCAAGGCGCATTCCTTTTTGTACCAACTTAATTCGTCGGTTCTCTTTATCGAACAGAATCTTTTTATATCCCGTACGGTCCAGGGCCTCTCGTATATCTTTTTTTTCGGGCAGGTATTCTTTCCGAACCGCCCGGCGCCATATCTGTACTACGGGCCCTAGGCTAGCATCGAAGCTACCCTTTGTTTGGACACTGAACTGCTGAGAAATCTCTAGTATCCGATATAAATCATCGCTAACATCCACCCAACGATCGGTGCCGGCGGTGGCCGATAATTTATTAATTTCACTTCCATCCCGATAATCACTCAAGGAGTCGTTGAGCTGTTGGATACGGCTAAAAACGCTGTCAGCTGCGCATTTGGCTAGACTATCGGAGCTGGCATAAAAAGTGAGTACAAAAGGGGATCCCATCATCCCTTTTTCATAAACATAACGCTGTGTCTGTGCCGAAAGGCCCGTCACCGACAGCAAAAAGGTAATTAAAAACAAGGATTTATATAGGGGTATTGCGATGCGCATCAGATTGACTCATGGTTTAGGATAGTCTTCAAAGATAACTGCTTTAGATGGCTAGAGGCAAGAAAAAAGGTTTTTAAGTCCCTAAAACGACAAAAGCCGGCTGGCGTCTTGAAACACCAACCGACTTACTACGCTGCTACAGGCAGCTTAATCTTTGATAGGAATGAACTGTTCGGATACATTCCAACCTTCCAAGGCAACCACAGGACGCTTGCTGGAAGTAGTGGGGTATTCAATCACTACCGTTTTGGACTCTCCCGGCAGGAGGGACACATAATTGTCTTCATAAAAAACCGGGAGTAACCTCTCTTTAGAATCCGAGTTGACGATAGACAGGCGGTTAAAGAAGGCCACGGGATTGCCCTTGGCATTGGTAAGCGTTACGGCCACTTTTCCTTTGGCCAACAGCTTCGTTTCAACGACAGGCTTAACGGGAGCCATAGAAGACAGGCCGCTGTATTGGCCTTCTCCGTCGGCAAGCCAATAAAAGTTATCACTCACCACTTTTTTATTGAGGTCTAATAGCCGCAACGATAAGAACATACCTTCCTTTAGGGCCTTCTCCTTAATGGCCTTGCTCAATGAAAGTATGGGGCGCACGGTGGTGGGGCCCATCTCTACAAACGACTGTCCAAGGGAAGTAGCGTTCCCCTGCATGTCGTAGGCCGTCAGGACCATCATCTGGTCGTAGGCATGCTCAAAAGAATTGTTGGCGATCATAACGGTGCTATCGGCCCGATTCAGGAAGATATGCAAGGGCTCACTTCCCGACTTCAATCCATATAAACAGGCATTCGGATCAAGATAGTAGTCGTACATCTGTCCTCTCAAAGCTGTCCAAGGGTTTTGGGTCTTCCAGATCATCATCCCTGTGTACCAGTCCCACATATGAGCGGTAAAGCCCTCCATCATCGAACGGTATTGGTCAAAGTTTACCAGCTGTGCTTTTCTACCAAAATCTTCCATATCCGCTATTTTCCCATAGGGTTGAAGATGCTGTTCGTAGCCAATGTATTTGTGGTAGGCCCATACCGGATCCACTTTCTCTTTACGAGTAAGTGGGTTATAGATGGGTGGAACCTGGTTTTCGGCGGGCAGAAAACGTTTCAATGAAACGGCATCCCCAACGCCTACCGATCCGATTTCGGAGTTGAAAGGCCATGTACGATGGCTAAAGAAACGATCGAGGGGCTGTATGCCGTAAGGGCCGTCGCCATTGCCACCCAAAAAGTTAAACGACATATCGTCGGAATTGGAATAATCGACAAACCACCGAGTTCCGTCCAACTGTGGTAATATGGAATCTCTAAGCGGGAACATGATATCCTGAGGGAGGGTGATCTCGTTGCCTCCACACCACATCGCCAATGAGGCATGGTTACGAATCATCTTGATCTGATCGGCGGCCGACTCCAGGAATAGCCCATGGTCGTCAGGGTACTGCCGCCGCACCCACTGGTCATCCTTTTTCTTGGGGTCGAGCCAACGTCCATTGCAGTCGCCCGAACCCCAAAAATCTTGCATCACCAAGAGGCCATATTGGTCGCAGGCCTGATAAAACTCTGGTCTTTCGGTAAGGGCACCACCCCATATCCGAATAAGGTTCAGATTCATATCTCTATGAAACCGTATCTCAGCATCGTAACGAGCGTCGGTAAAGCGTAACATCGCATCGGAGACAATCCAGTTGGCTCCCTTAATAAATATCTTCTGACCGTTGACAAATATCTGCTTGCTATTGGTATGGGCGTTAGTCTCCGCTTTTATTTCCCTGATACCAACCTGGAGGGTTTCCTGGTCAGACACTACTCCATTTTCTACAAATTTCAAGTCCATGGGGTATAGGTAAGCCTCCCCATACCCATGTGGCCACCATAGCTTTGGATTTTCCAGATTAAGTTCTGGCAAGTCCACCTCCATCGTACCATTGGCCTTCACAGTTACCGTCTTACTCACCGTTTTGCCGGCAATGGTATAGGATACCGTCCCCGTCACGGCAGTGGCAGTGGCGTTTTCAAGTTCGGTGCTTACGCGGATTAGGGCGGGGTTCTGGGACTCACCAGGCTTCCGTATACCAGGTACCATGGTGATCACATGAGGATTTTTAAGATTAACCTTCCCCGTTTTCTCTATGATTACCTTATCCCAAATTCCAGTATTCCTATCGCGGATAGGCTGAATCCAATCCCAGCCTGCCACGTATTGGTGGGCCACATTTTTGGCAATACGGCCGTCACCGCCCTGACCTCCATTGGCCTCCCCTACTACGTCGGGAGGGAACACGATCACCGCCAGGCGGTTGGATCCATTTTTCTGAAGCGCCTCTGTGATGTTATAGCTTCTGCGCAGGAACATCCCTTCAGGCCTTTCTTGGGTTATTTTTTTTCCATTTAAGTATACTTCAAAACTATAGTTCACTCCACGAAAGTGAAGATATACCTGTTCGCCCGCTTTCGCTTGCTCAGTGAAGTCTTTGACAAACCAGTAAGTATAAAAGTCGTTGCCCGTATCAAAGATATCTGGAATTTTTTCGTTGTTTAACCCAAAGAAGGGATCCGGTATCTCCTTATTTTCTAATTGAGTCGTTAGGACAGTACCAGGTACAACGGCCGGCTTCCAGCTTTTAAGAGAATAGCCAGGTTGTGATATTTTAACTCCTGAGTCCTTTACCTTCTCGATGGGGCTACCAAACCAGCCTTTATTGAGCTCATAACTGTTCTGAGCCATAGCCGGAATAGCCAAAATGTGCAAAACCAAAAATAAATTGGCAAATAATAATTTCATTAGAATTTTATGTAGTGGATACGATATATGGACAAATATATAGTAAGCACTTCTAAAATTTAAAGCAGAAGGTTATTTTATTAAATTTTTATAAAACAATAAGGATATTATTAAATTTTAATAAAAAAGAAAACAAAAGATCACTGTCTTAGCGAAAAATCAGGATTACTCCCCGACCAAGATGGGCCCGCTTGATATAGCAAAAGGAGTAAAATCGGCCGGTTCCATATGAGCCACTAATCTCCTCTATTTTCTTCCAAATCATTATGATTATCGCCTCCTAGGCTGTAGTAATTATTTTCTTCGTCTTCATTCCCAATTATTTCATCGGCATCGTCAAGCTCGGCGCCGGGCACATCCAGATCGTCGCCAACAAGGTCTTGCTCGAAATCTTTTTCATTCCAAGCATGGGGGTTTTCCTTCTTCCATTTTTTGAGATGGTCCGTATCTTCAGGATCGATCTCGCGCTCTACCAAGCCCCTATTGTATACATCATCTTTTGAGGGGTAAAGGGGATATCCTTCAAACTCTTCTTTCTCTTCTTTCTTATTTTTATCTGAATTCTTCATGATTCCATTTAGTTTATTTTTATAATCAATATAAAGATACCTATTTCCGGATAGACCTGTTCAACCGTTTACATGAATTGCACAAGCGCCTTGAGGAATAAGTATGTTAGTGGGGCGTCCTACAAAATACGTGCCTAAGCCCAGGCAACAGCGGAAATCCTAGGGCCCCAAATAAATAGAGGCCGCCTTATTGGGGCGGCCTCTGGACATCGTCACGTCATCGTAAAATTGGGCTTTGATTGCCCTCCGACTCAGTAACCATCATTCTGATACATCCTTACGGGGTCTAGTTTGAATTCGTCGAAAGGAATTGGATAGTACCGGTCTTTTGGACCAAAATTACTTAGTTTGGCAATCCCGTAATCCGCTTGGTTCTTAGCCTTAAAATAGGCCACCAATTCGGCCGTGGTAAAATTACGGAGCAGATCGTACCAGCGGTGGTTTTCGAAGGCCAGTTCTACCCGGCGCTCATGCAAAATGGCCAGCTTGAGGGAGGGATACGCCACCTTATATGCGGCATTTTGAATAGAAACTTCATAAGTAGGCATACCAGCACGCTCCCTTACCTGATTGAGGAAACCGATGGCCGCTACATCATCTCCCAGCTGCATATTTACTTCTGCCAACATCAGGATCACGTCGGCATAGCGAATCAGGATCCAGTCGTTACCCCCATAGCCATTGGTACCTGCAGCGGCACTGTTATCCCGGTACTTGGTAATAAAATAGTCCTTTACAGTAGCACTTTCGGCGTATTTGATCGAAAAATCTTTACGCGCATCTCCAGACTCATAGTCGTTTACCAGATCGGGCTTTACATTCCCACCCAATCCATTGCTAGCAAATAAGGAATTGATGGTTTCGCCCTTCGCCTGGTTATTACGTGCAATAGAGGAAGAATAGTTGATATCACCCTGTTTATAAACGATCTGAAAGATCAGTTCGGGACAGGTCGTTTTTTTGGCTACGTCGAAGACATCCTGGTAAGGGATTTCCTTGAGCTGGCCAAAGCTCCTCATATTATAGGCGGCGGTCAAATATTTTTTTGCCTCGGCCAAATACGCGGCCTTATTGCTTCCATCCAAGGTAGCGGCCATCGTCAGATACACCTGTCCTAAGAGGGCATTCCCAGCGGCCAGCGATACACGCCCTTTGTTATTAGCCGAGGGCAGGTTTTCCAATGGGCTGGCGACTACCTCTTGCAAATCGGCTACAATTTGCTGGTACACTACCGATTCTTCTGCCCTGAATGTAGCCTCTTCTACCTCTGTAGTAGTTTTGAACGGCACCGTTACCAAGGGTACAGCCCCCCATTTACGCACCAAATGAAAATAGATAAGCGCTCTTACAAACTTGGCTTCGGCTACGTACTGAGCCTTTAGGTTGGGAGTAGTAAAAGTCACCTTTTCTATTCCTTCCAAGACCTGATTGGCCCGTGATACGCTTTCATACAAGGCTACCCAGTGATTTTTCAGGTAGGCATTGCTAGGCAGCAGCGAGAAGTCATTGAATTGGAACGGCTCTCCAGAGCTGGACTGGTTGTCATTCCGACCCGTATTATCCGACCTCTCTTCGAAGAACATTCCAGAATTTTCTCCAATACTATTACTACTTCTTAAAGACTGATAGATGCCGTTCACCCCTAATAGAACATCATTTTCATTCTTATAATAGGTAGAACTGGCCACTGCATTGGGATCTTGCAGGTCTATAAAGTCAGAAGAACAAGCGCCAAACGTCATTAACATTGCGCTTAGCCCAATGCGTAACAGGTTATTTTTTATGGTATTCATGTCGATAGATCTTAAAAGGTAATTTTTGCGCCAATACTATAGGCCCTGGCCAATGGATACTTCCCGTAGTCGACTCCTGGAGTCAGGTTGGCTCCGTCGTTATAATCCACTTCCGGATTATAACCCAAATATTTGGTAACCGTAAAGGCGTTATCCACGCTGGCGTATATCCGGAGATTACTCATCGCTCCTTTGGTATATTGGGCTATCTGGGGGAGATTATACCCTAGGCTGATATTGGTACAACGAAGGAAAGAACCATCTTGCAAATAGAAAGTCGAAAGACGGGTACTATTGCTTTGGGTTCCCCCGCGCGAGGCTCGGTATACTTGGCCATTACCAGGTTCGGCTTCCGAACGATATCGGTTGACCACCTTTTTATATTGGTTTCCAGAAGCCTCCATATTGAATAGATAATAATCTTGCCCGTCCAAAACCTTGTTTCCATAAGACCCATTGAAGGAAGAGGTAAAATCCAGCTGCTTATAGCGCGCCGATAGTCCAAAACCATAGGTGAATTTGGCATGAGGGCTACCAATGACCGTTTTATCGCTATCGTTCACGACTCCATCCCCATTAACATCTTCGAAATAAATATCTCCCGGTTGAAGTGGATTAGTAGATGAAGCCGATCTAGCTGGCCCTTTAAGCACATAACCATCGGGAAACGACTGAGTAGAAGCATTGTAGTTGGCATTATCTATAGCCAAGTTTTCCATGTCGGAAGCTCTCACCATACCCTTCACCTTGAATCCGTAGAACATCCCGATAGGCTGGCCTTCTTCAGTAATATGTGTTTTGTAGGATCGTTCCGCCCCATTTGTAATGATGGTGCTGGCACCTCCCATGTCCAAAACCTTATTGCGGTTAATGGAGATATTACCATTCACGTTGACAGTCCAATCTTTAGTAGATACCACCCGTGCATCCACCTGCACATCTAACCCTTTGTTTTCTACTTTAGAATTCCTCAGGTTGGTTAGGATGCTAGAGGATCCAGAGATAGCAGAAATAGGCTGATCGAACAGCAAATTAAAGGAACGGCTAATGTAATAGTTGGCAATAATAGAGAGTCGGTCGTTGAGCAAACCTAGGTCAGCCCCAAAGTTAAACTGAGAGGTCGATTCCCAGCCCAGGTCCTGATCTTTGATCCCCTCGGCCCACATGGCGGTATTGACCGTTCCGTTTCCAAATACCACACCTCCTGGAGTGGCCATGGTTTGAAGGAACCGGTAGTTACCTATATTATTATTACCACTAAGCCCCCAGCTGGCTCTTAGCTTTAGGGTAGAGGATTTCCCTAGCCAATCGCCGTAAAACGACTCATTAGAAAGGTTCCAACCGGCCGACACCGACGGGAAATTACCCCAGCGATTATTAGGTCCAAAGCGTGAGGAACCGTCGGTACGGAAGGAGGCAGTAAGATAATACCGGCTATCATATTGGTACATGACCCGAGCCAAATAGGACAACAAGCTCCAGTTGACTTTCCCTGTTCCCGAATTCAGACCAAAAGCTGTGGCGTCGGCACCTTTGGCGGTAATTTCTTCGATATTATCGTTTTGAAAACCACGGGCAGTAACCGAAATCACATCCGATGAATTCCTTTGAGCGGTATAACCAGCTAAGGCTGAGATACGGTGATCCCCAAATTGTTTATTATAATCGAAGGTAAATTCAGCCATTTGGTCCACCTGATTCTGCGTCTGAGCCACGGCATATGCCGCTGCTATAGCCTGCGGTGAACCGGGAGGGTTTGCTGAGCTCGACAGACTAGTAGGCTGGTAAAACTCGTACTTCTCCTGATACGTCTGAAGTCCTAGATTAACTTTGAATTTTAAGGCGGGAAGGATCTCATAGGTAACAAACCCATTATAGGTTCCTCGCAATCCGTTCCTGTTAATATGTGTTTCGGTGGCCAAAGCTATGGGATTTTCTATGGTTTGATACCCAAAAGCGGAACTTAGCGACGCCGCCTCATTTTTGGCCAAGGAACCATCTTCATTATAAGCCTTAAAAATTGGCATGTAGATTAACGCTCCAAGGATAGGCCCTTGATTAAAACGACCCTCTCGCACCTCTTTGTTTTTATTGGAAGTAAAGGCCAAATTGGCTCCAACTGTCAGCCGTCGATTAACTTGTCCATCGATATTGGCCCTAAAGTTGTACCGATCTTGGCCGGTTCCTTTCATAATCCCTTCCTGAGACAAATACCCACCACTCAAGGCGTAACGAACGCCATCCTTGCCACCACTAAACGAGACATTATGACGTTGTACCACTGCGTTTCTGTACAGTTCATCTTGCCAGTCCGTATCATATTGGGGCTTAATCATCTGCTGGGTAGACAGGTCATACAAGTCAGTGGGTATACTCACGGCACTAGCCGAGCCAACGTTTTTGATACGTGTCGCATTGTCGTCACTGAACATGCCATCATTCCAAGCTTTACCCGAATTGACCATCAAATCGCGATAAGTATTGTTACGGGCATCGATCAATAATTGTGTAAATTCAGAAGCGTTAAGTAAGTCTACCTTATGGGCTAATTGATGCACACCAAACTGATAGTCATATTCCAAGGTCCCTTTACCCTCCTTACCTCTTTTGGTCGTGATCAACACCACACCGCCAGCGGCTCTTGAGCCATATATGGCCGCCGATGCGGCATCCTTAAGGATGTCTATCGATTCTATATCATTGGGATTGATAAATATATCGGTACCGGCCGGATAGCCATCTACGACATAAAGGGGATCGGAGCTGGCATTCACCGAACCGACACCCCGTACCCTGATTTTGGTACCTACATAGGGCGCCCCACTGACCTGGGAGATTTGCACCCCAGCTACTTTCCCTACCAATGCTTGGCCGACTGTAGGGGTGGTCAGGTTTAGCTCCTTGGCCTTCACGGAGGAAATAGCTCCTGTCAAATCACTCTTCCGTAAGGTCTGATACCCTACTGCCACTACCTCATTGAGCATCATAGCGTCGGGCTTAAGCTGAATCTCTAAGAGGCTACGCTTAGTTACTTGAACCTCTTGGGTGATGTACCCTACAAAAGAGAATACCAAGGTCGCTCCCTCCATAACTTCAATAGAAAACTTCCCTTCTTGGTCGGTAACTGTACCTGTATTGCTGCTTTTGGCGAGGATGGTAACCCCTATCAAAGGATCCCCATTCTCGTCCAACACCCTCCCACTTGTAAGGTCGGCCTTTGAACTCATTGACGCCGCATTCATCGTCGAACGCTCGGCCGCAAAGGCATATGCTTGGAGCTTGCTACCTGGCATCAATACCAGCATGCTCGCCACCGACGTATGCAACATTGCAAATAGAAATTTTCTCATAGTAGTGAGTTAACTTTGATTGTAATAAAACAATATAAAATAGTTTTTAAAATACACCCTATCTCTCACAGAACCGTGATTAATAGAAATAGCAAAACTATTTTCCTGGTATTACCTCAAAGCGAAATCACTATTACCATTTTGTAAATATTTTAATAAATGGTCGACTATTGGGGCCCCACAAAATGAACATTCTGACGACGAGACGAGGTTACCGCTACAGCAGGCCTACCCTCAAAAGCGGCTATATATCCCTCCAATTCGTCGGGACGATCGCCATCTAAAACCTGAATAATATGCTGTGTCCCTGAGGCAATAGACTTCTCCAGATCCAAAAAGGTAAGTCTCCATTTTCTTCCTTCGATTTGATTTTGAATTAGTACCAGCACTTTACGCTCCACATCATAATGGAGATTTTGCACCCAAGGGCCACAGGTAAATTGATATGCCAACACGCCATCTTCCGAAGTCTTGCTGGCCTTACTAAGCTTTTCTGGATCATAAAGCCTCACCTGGTTTCCAGCATCGCCATAGTCCGAAGTGGCGACATACCATTTACCCTGATACTGGACGTATTCGGGCCTTGTTCCTTGAATACAGGCGTCGTCTTCAATGGTATTAATAAGATTAGCATCCAGTTTTTTGATCGTCAATAGCCCCTGCCAATCGACACGATATATCACAGCCCTCCATTTGGTCCCCTCAGCATTGAGCCGAATGCTGTTGCCTATGAAGGTAGGCAGGCCAGTATGAAAGGCAAGACCAGTCGGGTGGTTGATGAGGTCTTCGCCTTGTACCGTTAGTAAAATCTCATTTTGTGTATAACGTAAGGTGTCGCTATCTGGAATATATTCCCGAATTACCCCTACCTCACGGTCGCCATAGAGGTACACTTTACCGTTAATACGCGCCACTCCTTGGCAGGCCCCAAGGGCATCTACTGAATAGGATTGTACGATGTTCAACTTATCAGCAGGGGCCTGGGCCATTGCACAGCCCGAGCTAGCAAGCAGGGCGATGGTCATTAATTTTTTATAGAAATAAAACCGCATATGAGATGGATGGTTTAAGTATCGAGTGGCTCAACCTCCTCAAGAGGCAATACCATAAATGGTGGGTTGAGTGGTCGAAAAATAGAAATAAGCTCTAATACGGCACAAAATAAACGGCTCTTTGGTGTTATTCACCCACCGAAATAATAACTTAATAAAATCTTCTTATTGCCCCCCTCGTAATTCTTAAGGAACATTTCTACCTCCAACCCAGTATGCCTTTTAATTATGGTTATATTCACCTGTTCATTCAAAAAAAAAACTATTTCACTCTTAAACAAAATCGAATCATGTATCAGAAATTTTTGCTACTACTGGCGGCTCTGGGCTTAAACGCCTATACAGTCCATGAACCAACTACAAGTACCATTTCGCTCCCCATCTGTCATACGACCGTCAACGACATGGCCAGCATGGCGGCAGATCCCAATTTCCAGATGCTGCATGAGCTACCGGCACCTTTTCGCTATCAGGGACAAGGAGAGACCGTTACGTTTAAGACGCCAGATGGGAAAATGGGGTCCGGATTCCTTATAAAATCGGCAAAAAAATCGAACAAATGGTTGTTTGTTTACCAGGAATGGTGGGGGCTTAACGATCATATCAAGCAAGAATCGCTCAAGCTCTATCAGGACTTGGAAGGGGTCAATGTATTGGCCCTCGATATGTACGACGGCCAAATCGGCACGACTCGGGAAGAGGCCGGCAAGCTCATGCAAGCGGCCTCTAAAGAACGCCTCGAGGCTATTACCGAAGGTGCCTTCGCCTATGTAGGGCCCAAGGCCAAAGTCGCTAGCATCGGTTGGTGTTTCGGAGGGATGTTGTCCCTTCAAAATGCCATCATCGGTGCCGACCAGGTGGTAGGTTGTGTGATGTACTACGGCCGTCCAGAGCAGGATATCAGCCGCCTCAAAAAACTACCCGTAGATGTACTCGGGATTTTTGGAAGCCAGGACCAGGGAATAAGCCCGGAGGTAGTCGCCAAATTCGAGCAAGATATGAAGACGGCTAACAAAAAGTTAACGGTAAAAATGTATGATGCTGTACATGGCTTCGCCAATCCCAGCAACCCCAAGCACGATGCCGCCGCCACTGCCGATGCCTACAAGCTCAGCTTGGCGTATTTGAAAAGTAAGTTTTAGGACGTTGGGGATTAGGGGTCAGGGGTTAGGGGTTAGGGGTTAGGTGGCAAACTGAAAATGCTTGCAATTTACTCATTGAATTGGAAGTAAATTGCAAGCATTTTTTTGGCTGTCGTTGGTGTTCAAGTGTAGCGGGCTAGCGGCTGTAAGCTGTAAGCAATAGGCTATCGTTGGTGTTCAAGTGTAGCGCACGGGCGGCTGTAGGCTCTAAGCTGTCAGCAATAAGCCTTCGTTACTGTTTAAGTGTAGCGCGCTAGCGGCTGTAAGCTCTAAGTTCTAAGCGATAGGCTATAAGCAATAGGCTGTAAGCAATAGGCTGTCTTTACTGTTCAAGTGTAGCGGGCTAGCGGCTGTAAGCTCTAAGCTGTAAGCGATAGGCTATAAGCAATAGATTCTGTGTTGGAAACCTATAAATATTTTATTTTTTAATACCTTTGTTTTGAAGGCGGCTCCGAGCCAGCCAGTATAGCATGTTTACGCCTTTTGTGCTGACATGCTATTTTTCTGCTCTGCCTTTTTGCTTTCGTATGATTTGTCATAGCTTGTTTTTGTCTTATATAGCGTATAGGCTAACTCTAATAATTTTCTTTGGACAGCTATCAATGCTTTCATCGCACCGGCGACCCGGCTTTATACCTTGCTTACTGACGATTCTCACAAACATATTTCTGAAATTATCATCCCATTTTACGGCTGCCATTGAAGGCAAATACATTGCCTTTCTTAAACTTCGGTTTCCTTTTTTTGATATCCTCGGCTTGCTTTTTACCGAAGTTCCTGATCGCACGGGCGCCCCCGTGTTTCTCTTTCACGTCAAAGCCCGCATAGCTGGTTAGTTGCTTCTTGTTTCGTATCAAATCAAAGCCATTTGTTTCTGCCAAAATAATAACAGCCGTCAATTCTCCGACACCTGGAATACTACTGATAATCTCTACCTCCTTTTTCAGTTCAGCATGCTTGTTGACTATCTGTTCTATATCTCCTTTAATTTCTTTTTCTTGCTTGTTGAGAAACCTGATCCGCTCATTCAATCGCTCTAAACTCCGCTCATGCGGCTCCGCCTCCTGACTTTCAGCATGTAATTGGTTCTTTACCGCAGAGCGCTCTAAAACTACCTGATCACGCTCTCTAGTAAGTTGTTGGAGGCTTCGATACGTTTTTTTAGGGCGTGTCCAATTGTCTAGCTTTCGCTCTAATCCAAATCTAGCGATAGCCTCAGAGCAGCTTTTATCAGTAATTGTTTTAACCTCCAAGGTCCTGATATAATTGCTAATCTTGTTGGGTAAAATTATGCTTAAAGCACAACGATTATCATCCAGAAAATAAGCAAACTTCTGATGATAAACTCCTGTGGCTTCCATCACAAACCGTACTTCTGAGTCGGAATCTGTAAACTTTTTAGTCCACGCGAGCAAAGACGAAAAACCCTTCTCGGTATTCCTAAAAACTTTATGACCATACAATTCTATACTCAAATCTTCCAGCAGCCGACCTAACGTAACCACTAATTCTTTCTGAGCCACATCTACGCCCAATACTTGTTTCAAAGCTCTCATCATTCTATAAGTTAAGGGTGAATATAAAGTGATGAATCTCCCTTAGTCTTGTCTCCTGGTTGGATATTCTGGATCTTGAGCAATACTCAATTCCTTACATTCTGTTCAGACTCGAAAAGATGAAAAAGGATGAGGCAATTTCTATAGCACAATATACTTCATGAGTTATTTAGGCTTTAATCCACTCTCACCCTTTTATCACTTTATCCTACAAATTTAACCTTTATCCACCCGCTTGAATTAACTTTGTAAACATAGGAGGCTGTAAGCAATAGGCTGTCTTTACTGTTCAAGTGTAGCGCAGCTTTAACTGTGCGACGGCACCACGTTTAACTATTAACCTTTAACCCCGCGGCGGCCGCTTTTAATCCCTAACCCCTAACAACCTAAAACCTAATATAGGCTGTCGTTACTGTTCAAGTGTCGCACGCTAGCGGCTGTAAGCTCTAAACAATAAGCCTTCGTTGCCGATCAAATGTAGCACACCTTTAACCGCCCTGCTGCCGCATTTAACCTTTAACCTTTATCCGCCCGGCGGCCGCTTTTAATCCCTAACCCCTAACAACCTAAAACCTAATATAGGCTGTCGTTACTGTTCAAGTGTCGCGCAGCTTTAACCGCCTAATCCCTACCCACCTCACTCTCTTTTCTTTTCAATTCGGCGTATACTGCTCCTACTAAGAGCAAAACCAATAGGATAGAACTTGCCAAATCTATTTTACTACCTATTTCAATGGAGATGGGCTTGAAACGGAATGTGATGGTATGCTTCCCTGCCGGTACCCGTAAGGCCCGTAGGACATAATCGGCCCGTATCATTTTGGCTGGTTGTCCGTCTATATCTACTTGCCACTCGTCGCGTACATTATAATAAATCTCCGGAAAAATGGCCAGACCTTCCACCGCCGACTGGGACTCATAGACGAGCTCATTAGGTTTATAAGTTATCAGACTTATTTTGGCGGTAGAGTCGGCCTGTAATTTCAGCCCCTGTAGGTTTTCGGCAAAGCGTTGATCCACTACGGCTACACGGTTCGGTTTTAAGGAATCCAGAGCCTTCATTTCGGCATCGGCATTGGGGACTATCTTGACTGAATCGACAAACCAACCGTGCCCATAGGCATCAGGATTTTGCTGCGCTACTTTATTTCCCTGTTGGTCGACCGAAATAATGTATTTGGCATTAAGCATATTGAGGATTCCCGGATTGGGGTTGGCCTTAGCGATTTGCCTTTCAAACAATTCCTGATAACGGCGCATTTTGGCACCATGATATCCGCCTAGTGATTTATGAAAATAAGACGCTGCCGCACTCTGAAACGGGGAAGTGGACAGATCCAAGACCTTAAAATTGGGGTCGGTATCCTGCAAAATACGGGTATCGGCTGCCGATGGAGCCAGAGATGCCTCGGCGGCAAACTTGCTAACAAAGTCATCATTGTTCAGATAACGTTTGTCAACCCCAAACATATCGACCACCATCAGGAGCAAAAAAATCATATAAACTAGGATGGGCTTGGCCTTCTCTTTCATCCAAAGCCAAACCAAGCCAGCAGCAAATAGAATCAGGATGAGACTACGGAAGGCATCGGCCTTCATCATCCCAATTCGGTCCTGAACGATAGAATTGAGCAACTGTTGAGCGAAGCCCTTATCCTGGGTACTTTGTTCGAAAGAGGCTAATACCTGGGCGTCATTGGGTGAACGAAAGTCAAAAAACACGGTGGGCATTACGGCAAAAAGCAAGCAAAGGCCAGCAGTGACACCTAGCGCAATCAAGAAAGGCTTTTGCAGCTGGGGCCAACTTATTTTCTTTTGAGCCAGCTGCACAAGTCCCATCACGGCCAGTATGACCATTAGCAACTGCGCAAGGGCTAGCACCATGGTAATAGCCCTAAATTTGTTAAATAAGGGGAAGTAATCGAAGAAAAGATAATTTACAGCCGAAAAGCTACTCCCCAAGGCCCAAATCAGGTAAAGTACAATCATAGAAAGCGCCCAGTACTTCAGAGATTTGCGGCTTATTAAAAATCCTAAAAGGCTTAGAAAAACAACGATAGCACCTGCGTAAATAGGCCCACCAACGATGGGCTGCGCTCCCCAGTACAAGGGCAAGGCCTGGACAACATTTAGAGAGGTCGCAGCATCGACACCCCGGCCAGTGAGTGTTTTATAGGTTTCGGAAGAGGCATCAAGAGAGCCATTGGAGGCTCCCCCATAGGCATTGGGCACCAGCAGGGTGAAGAGTTCGCCCCAGCCATAGCTATAAGAAAAGGCATATTCTTTATCAAGCCCCGTTTGGGTGGGTGTTGTTTGAGCGCCATTGGATACACTTAACTCTGGCTTTCCACGAATGGTCTCTTTGGTATAGTCGTAGGCATTCCACAGACGAGTCGTATGCGACCCTAGGGCTACCAGAGCGGCCAAGGCCAATCCGGGCAGAATCAACTTCAGCTTCCCGCCTTCTCCGGTTTTAGAAAGCCGGACGCTCTCGAAGGCTACCAATAGTAAGATACTCAATCCAAGGTAATAGGTAATTTGGACATGGTTAGCATATAGTTCTAGGGATAAAAACAAGGCCGTTACTGCGGTACCGACCAGCCAGTTTTTCCTAAAAGCCAGTAGCACACCTGCCAATACCCCCGGTGCGTAATAAATGGCGATCATTTTGGAGACGTGCCCGGCTTCTATACTTACCAAATTGAAAGAAGCAAAGGCAAAAGCTATAGCTCCCAAGGCGGCCAACCAAAGATTAGCCCCTAAAACCAAAAACAAGACATAAGCACTCACCAGGCCGATGAGCAGATAGTTGGCAGGAGCTGGCAGGAGCTTGTTGACGGCCTGCCCCATTTTGGTGGGCAGACTTGTCGGATAGTCGGTTCCGATCAAAAATGCGGGCATCCCTCCAAACATACTATTGGTCCATGCCGACCACTCGCCCGTTTTTTCGTGGTATTGCATCACCTCCCTCGAGGCTGCCTTTGCCTGGACGTCGTCGTATTGATTCAATTTTTTACCTTGCAATACGGGCGACACATAGGATATCGAAAGGAAGATAAAGCCGATGACGGCCACAACATGCGGCCACAGCCGACTCCAAGATAGGGTATTTTTCATACTAAAATTTAATATTAAGGGAAAACCTAAGGTTTAGAGTGATGGATAGGTTATTGATTTAAGATTCAATTCGGTTAATAAGGGCAAAAATACATGGTTTCATGGAAACCTTTGGGTATTAAATTTTCATTAACATTCACAAATATATAAGTAATAATAAGGCCATGAACCGTTCAAATGATATCCACTTCTGGTATTTTTTTAGCAGAATTAAAGAATAGGTCGCAGATTTTAACAAAATACCAGATAAATTTGTGGAACTTGTGCTTTATAGCTTCAAAACAACACGAAAGAGTTTTATTAGTAGTAACCCAAAATATAGATGAAAAGAATTGGAGTTTTTACCTCAGGAGGTGATGCCCCTGGTATGAATGCCTGCATCCGTGCCGTAGTTAGAGGTGCCGTGTACCATGGAATTGAGGTCTATGGTATCCGTCGCGGATACAATGGAATGATATCGGGCGACGTGTACAAAATGGAATCCCATTCGGTGAGCAATATTGTACAACGTGGTGGTACGATTTTAAAATCGGCACGTTCTATGGAGTTTATGACTCACGAAGGTCGTCAGAAGGCCTACGACAAGTTAATGGAACTAGGCATAGAAGGCTTGGTGGCCATAGGTGGTAATGGGACCTTTACTGGAGCTCAATTATTTTGTTCGGAATTCGGAATTCCAGCAGTTGGAGCCCCCGGAACCATCGACAACGACTTATACGGGACCGACTATACCATTGGATTCGATACGGCTGTCAACACGGCTTTGGACGCTATTGACCGGATACGGGATACTGCGAGCTCTCATGACCGAATCTTCTTTATAGAAGTTATGGGCCGTGACTCCGGGTACATTGCCGTACAATCGGGGATTGCCGGAGGAGCAGAGCTCGTAATGGTACCTGAAGTACTTACGCCCATATCGGAGGTGGTTGACACCCTAAGACAAGGATGGAGCCGTTCGAAGTCGTCGTCGATCATCATCGTGGCCGAAGGTGACGAGGAGGGCGGAGCCGTAGAAGTAGCAGCCAAAATCAAAAAAGAGGTGGATGAAGACGCCGACATACGTGTAACGACCCTAGGACATACCCAGCGTGGAGGACCTCCTTCGGCATATGACCGTATCCTCGCTAGCCGTCTCGGACTGGGTGCTCTTGAAGGGCTTATAGCAGGCCAACGCAATGTTATGGCCGGAATCATTAATAACGAATTGGTATATACTCCTTTTGAGGATTGTATACGGTTGCCAAAGCCTATCAATGAAGATTTGATGCGTATGGTAAAGATCCTCAGCGTGTAGGATACGAGAAACTCTAAGGTGGTCAAAGATAGCTCCCACTGATACAGAACCTGTACCATGGGGAAGGCTTCTTTTGATCACTAGCGGAATGGGGCTGGAGCCTAGCAATAGCCCACCAGGTGATATACGATATAGCCTATCCATTCCCGCCATAGCGTAGTAAATGGCCCCATTACACTGGCTTCGGGCAGGAGGGTATTTCTTAATCCGAAAGAGAAATCACCACCATAATAATCGGCTGGAAAAGGGTCTACTTGTAGCCCCACCTTTTTAAAACAAGCCATAGCCCTGGGCATATGGAAGGCTGATGTGATCAGAACATAGGATTGATTGGGGAAAAAATTATCTAATAAAGCCTTAGTATACAAGGCGTTTTCCCTGGTATTCCGGGCCTTTTCCTCCAACAAGATATCTGAGGGTTCTACCCCCCATTTGACGAGTAGCTCTTTTACTTGTCTCCCCTCCCCTCTTCCTTGCTCCTTAATCCAGTTTGCATTGGCTCCTGTAATCACTATTTTGTTAATCTTGCCGCTTTCATAAAGCAAATATGTCTGCAAGAATCGGTCTCCATGCTCCCCTACGCCCAGGTGGTCGGTACGATAGGTGGACCAGTTGATTAGCCCACCCGTTAGCAAAACGCCGACCTTCTGAGAAGAAGGCAGATCATCGATATTGCGGGCCTCAGGCTCCCAAGCATTATAGGCTTTATTGACCAAACTACGATTCGACATCAGTATTAAAATCATTAAGCTGGATATCAGAAAGCCTCTTTTCCTCGTTTTTTTAGGACCCCAGAGCCCCATTACTAAGAGCACCAAGGCAATAGTGAATGGCATTAAGAAAAAATCAATCGTTTTAGAAAGAAAATAAAACATGTACTTTTAAGTTTTTATTATTAATGGTCTCTGGATTAAATTTGCACTGGTCTCTCAGACTTTATCACGACTGATTCGTATGGCGGCTGGCAATCGGCTTTCGAGGGGCCGACCTTCGAGGGGCCGACCTTCCAGAAAACGAATTTCTAGCTTATGACTAGCGAATCGTTACCGATATTAAAAATGCTCATATAAGGGCAATCGCGATACGTTCTATTGTCTATTATTAATCATGTACCTTCTATCAAATATCAATATAAATGATCAAACACTTCACTCACATCACTTTTATTTTCTCCATCCTATTTTCTGCTTCTCTTTCTGAAGGTTGGGCTCAAGCCTACCGAATAGAAGCGAAAATCAATGGATTGCAAGACACCACCCTCATCCTGGGGCATTATAGCCGCAGCAACACACAGTTTATACCGAAGGATACGGCCAAAGCGGACGCTACAGGCAAGGTAGTCTTTGAAGGCAAGGAGAATTTGCCTGGAGGGCTCTATGTTATACTTTTCCCGGGCAACAGCAAATGGCTCGAACTCGTATATTCTGGCAAAGAGCATGATATCAGGCTCGATACCGACACCACCGATTTGGTAGGAAAAATACAGGTTCAAGGATCCCCCGAAAATGAGGTATTTTACGCATATCAAAAGCGCCTAATCGCCGACTCACGAACACTCAAAGCCCTAATCGACGAAAAATCGCCTGAACTAGCCCAAAAGCAAAAAGAGACCAAAGAGGCCTTTCAGAAGTACAAAAAATCCCTTCTAGATGACCAACAGGCATTATTTACCACTAGTTTGTTAAAAATGGCGGCTGAACCGGACGTTCCCCCAGCACCGAAGCTAGCGAATGGAAAAACCGATTCCCTGTGGGCATTCCATTATTATAGAAATCATTACTGGGATCAATTCGACTTTAGCGACAAGCGAATCATGAACACCCCCTTTTTGGAGCCAAAGCTTAACACCTATTTGCACAATCTACTGGTACAAACCCCAGACTCCATTATACTGGCTGCCGATGCCTTGATAAAAAAGACAGAGGTGAATCCAGACCTAAGACAGTACGTCATTTATTATATAACGAATCAATATGAAAACCCTAAGACAGTAGGCACCGAAGGGGTATGGGTACATATGGCTAAAAAATACTACCTCGGAGGGGAAATGGATATTACTGCGGACACCAAAAAGCGGATCGCCGAAAAAGTGCGAAGCATGGAGCGACTGTTGGTCAACAAGCCCTTCCCTACCTTGGAGCTAAGCCAGCCTGACGGAAAGTTAATAAAAGCCAATGACCTACCGGCAAATTATTCCGTATTGTTCTTCTACGCTCCTACCTGCGGGCATTGCAAAGAGTCGGCTCCGAAGCTAAAGGAATTTTATGATAGCTATAAAGAGAAGGGCGTTCAAGTAATAGCCATAGCCACGGAAAGAAATAAGGAGGAATGGACCAACTTTATAGACACCTATCACCTTGCCGAATTAAAAAACGCAATGGATACGAAAAACACGGTCAATTTTTACCAAGACTTTGACGTTGTTTCTACTCCTACGGTATATGTACTAGATAAGGAACATAAAATAATAGCCCGAAAAATGCCCGTGGAGCAGCTTGGCGACTTCCTGGACTTTTACCAACGAAAAATGGAGAAAAAGTAAATTAAGCTAATCTACACCTCAAAAAATGCCTAGGCGCTCACTTTGTGCCTAGGCATTTTTGCGCCATGGGTCTGGGGCTTGAGGCGCTCAGACTACAAAATGAATCTAGGATAACCGATAGGGGAGTATAAACCATTAAAAGATGACTTTCCCCCAATATCACTCAACCGAAGGTTATAATTTTATATCTTTATATCCATCACCAACCTACTCAAGTGTCATGAATATATATTGTCACTCTAACTTCGAAGCCCCCTTGGTCAGTCGTCTGGAGAATGATATCCCCAGGGGTTATACGATCGATTTTAAAGGAGAGCAGGAGGAAAATAACCGGAAACTATTCTCTAAGGCAGAAGTGGTACTAGGGAATCCACCTATGGACTGGTTTGCGAATAAAGAGACTAAGCTGGTTTATTGGCAACTTGAATCGGCTGGTTTTGACCAATACCAAGGATTGATCATAGACCCCAGCACCAAGGTAGCCAATATGGGAGCCTGGTTTGGACGTCCCTGCTCAGAAACGATAGTGGGTGGCATTTTGGCGCTATATCGAGGCTTACACACCCTTACCAAGCTACAAATACGAACGGAATGGGTAGGACATGCCATAAGGAAGGACCTCCGTCTTCTCTTTAACGAAAGAGTAGTCATCCTTGGGGCAGGCACCATTGGTATGGTCATCAAGGATATCTTGGTAGGTTTTGGCTGTCATGTTCAGCTCTTTGCACGTACTTCTCCCCAAGCAAAAATCACTTCTAGAGAAGACCTTTTGCAAGCCCTTCCGGAAATCGACTTGGTTATCAACACCCTCCCTGGTACCGCCTTGAATTTTGTAGACGAGACTTTTATAAGCAGTATGAAACCAGATAGTGTGTATGCTAATGTAGGACGAGGCAGCACAACCGACGAAAAAGCCTTGATTCAGGCCCTGGAACGGGGGCATCTGGCGGGGGCCGTATTGGACGTGACCGAAACGGAGCCGTTGCCAGAGGAGCATCCATTATGGAAAATGCCTCAGGTAATCCTCTCCCAGCATACTGGCGGAGGGCATAGAAACGAGCACGTCGGCAAGGTCGACTTGTTTCTTACCAACATCCATGCCGTGGCGTCTGGATGCGACATTATGGACCGGATCGACATTTCCAGGGGCTATTAAGGTTAATCGATAGGTTCGGCCTGGTGGCTTTTTTATAAGCCTAAGGCCTCTGGTGGTTTAACTGGGCTTTTCACTCCAAAAAAATATAAAATAACACATAAACCATGATTGCTGAACAGAATAACGAAACGCTTTCTCACATATCGGACCAATACGCAAGGGTATTTAAAGATTCTACAACACAAGCCGCACCACGCACCTTCCGCTCCCCGGGGCGAATTAACCTAATCGGCGAACATACCGATTATAATCATGGGTTCGTTCTTCCTGCTAGCGTCGACAAGGCGGTGTATTTCGTCATTGCCCCAAGAGAAGACGACCAAGTGTTACTACATGCCGTGGACCTGAACGAAGACTACCAATTCTCGCTGAACGACCTCAGCAAACCCAGTCAGACTTGGGCCGTTTATCAATTGAGCATCATAGAACAAATACACAAGAAGGGCCTTAAAATCAAGGGTTTTCAGGCGGCATTTGGGGGAGATGTACCCCTAGGAGCGGGGCTTTCGTCGTCGGCAGCCCTTGAATGTTGTCTACTGTTTGCCTTAAATGAAGTCTTTGAATTGGGTTTAGACCGTTTTGAAATAGTCAAAATGGCACAAAAAGCCGAAAATGAGTATGTTGGCGTACAGTGCGGGATTATGGACCAATTCGCTTCTACCTTTGGCCAAGAGGCTTCGGTAATCCGGCTCGACTGCCGGTCGTTGGACTATGCCTACTTCCCCTTTCCGATGGAAGAGTACCGATTGGTGCTATGTGATACCCAGGTAAAACATTCGCTAGCCGACTCCGCTTATAATACCCGCCGCCAAGAATGTGAGCAAGGGGTGGCTACCCTAAGGGAATTTGATCCGAATATAGCCAGCCTACGCGATGTAAGTCCTGAACTAGTGGCCCAGCATCGTGACAAACTCGGGGAAGCCGTATATATGCGTTGCAAATACATTACTGAAGAGATAAAACGAGTAGAAGAGGGTTGCCAGGACCTGGTCGATGGGGACTTAAAAAGCTTTGGAAGGAAAATGTATGAAACCCACCAGGGCCTACAACACGAATATTTGGTAAGCTGTCCGGAGCTGGATTTCCTTGTAGATCAGACCCTATCTATGCCCGAAGTTCTGGGGGCACGGATGATGGGTGGTGGCTTTGGCGGATGCACCATCAACCTGGTAGCCGTAAATCACATAGAGGCTTTCGAAGCAAAAATGAAAGATGCTTATCGGCAAGCCTTCAACATCGATTTACCTTGCTACAAGGTGCGTATTACCGAAGGTACCAACGAAGTAATGTAAATGGGTAATCGAGAAACCAAATCATATACCTATGAAATCAAGTTACCAATTGCTCCAGGTGATCCTTATACTATTGCTGTTTGGATGCAACCAATCAAAAAATCGAGAAGTTAAAATGATTAGCACAATTTCGAAGGAAGAGTTTGGCTTAACCCCTGAGGGAAAAATGGCTGAGCTCTATACCCTTACCAATGGCAACGGCATGGTTGTCAATATTACCAATTATGGGGGTATTGTCACCAAGATATTGGTTCCCGACCGAGAAGGAACATTCGCCGATGTTGTACTGGGTTTCGACTCCCTAGCACCTTATCTGGCAGGCCATCCATTTTTTGGGGCCTTAGTGGGTCGGTATGGCAATAGAATTGCCAAAGGCCGATTTGAGCTCGATGGCAACGACTATCAGCTACCGATCAATAATGGCCCGAATTCCTTGCATGGTGGCCTCAAAGGTTTCGATAAAGTAATTTGGGAAGTTCAAGAGGTGAAGTCCGATAGCGTCGTAGGGCTGGAGCTACATTATACCAGCCAAGATGGTGAAGAGGGCTTTCCTGGCACTTTAAAAGTTACGGTAAACTATACCCTTACCAACGACAACGCCTTGACTATTGGCTATAAGGCCACTACCGACAAGCCGACGGTCGTGAACCTGACTAACCACTCCTATTTTAACCTGACCGGCCTTAAAGAAGACATTATGGGCCAGGAGGTCAGTATATTGGCCGACAGTATCGTTTCTGTAGATGAAACACTTATACCCACTGGGGAGCTCATGGCCGTAGAAGGCACCCCTTTCGACCTTAGAAAACCAACAATGGTAAAAAAAGGCATCGACCAGGATAGTGACCCACAAATCAAAATTGGTGGAGGCTATGATCATTGTTGGGTGATTAACCGCCAGGCCCCTGGCATGATCAAAATAGCGACGGTTCGCGATCCAGCAAGCGGTCGGTTTATGGAGGTTTTCAGCACAGAGCCAGGGGTTCAGTTCTATACCGCCAATTTTTTGGATGGAAGATTAAAAGGGAAAGGCGTCACCTATGGCAAGCGTTTTGGGTTATGCCTAGAAACGCAACATTTCCCCGACTCCCCCAACCAGCCCCAGTTCCCCAGCACCGTATTACGTCCTGAACAGGAGTATCATAGTAGTACCAGCTATCGATTTTCTATACAGTAATTCCTGTAGCACCTGGGCCTATTCAGCCCAGGTGCCACTCTTATTACCTACTAGTTATACTAGGCTTTTCTGGAATTTCAGTTCTTAAAAAGTATCTTTACAGGACTTTAAACCGAATTCTTGTTAACGATGCTCAGCAAAACCGTAAAGATCAGCCATGTCACCAACCTATCAGATGCCCGCTATTGTGCAGGTATGGGTGTGGAAATGTTAGGATTCGACATAGATGAAGCGTCCATACATTATGTAACACCCAAAGTATTTGGCGAACTCAGTGCATGGATAGCCGGTGTAAAACTTGTAGCCGAGACTTCGAGCTCCGATCTCACCTCTATATTGGAACGCATAGCGGAGTACCCCGTCGATGCATTAGAAATTACCGACCCCGCTTTATTACAAAATTTATCCTCGCAAACTAACCTCCCTTTGCTCTTACGAGTGGATGCGGACCTATATGGCCCGTCCGATCTAGAATTGATGGTAGAACGCTATGGAGACATGGTGAGTCATTTCCTATTGATTAGCAATGAAGGTAGCGCCTTAAATGACGAATGGATGAATACCTTCACCACCTTGTCTAAAGAGCATTCCTTGCTGGTTGGTTTCGGACTGGACCATGAATATTCCGTAGCTGCACTTACAGAACTACTCCCCACGATTGGTATAGCCCTAAGAGGAAGCGAGGAAATACGTCCTGGATTCAAAGATTTTGGCAGTATGATGGATATACTGGAAGCCTTAGAGGAAGACTGACCCCCCTCGGCTCAACACGCCCTCCTTGTAGTTGAATACTGCTATTTCGCCATTTAACCCAGCCTAAAACCAGTTATAAACTTCCGTTATGAAGTATCTTGCATAACATACTACCTTTGATTACAAACTTAATGAAACTGAACTATGGAAAAGAAATTGCACCGTATACCAGAGCAAGCCGTTGTAGGAGGAGTAGCTGCCGGCATAGCCCAGTATATGCAAATCGATGTGGTCATCATACGCGTTCTGATGGTCGTCATGTTAATTTTACCCATCCCACCTAGTTTTGGCTGGACTGGCCTATTATATATAATCCTTTGGGCGGTATTACCCACTGGGCCTGCTTATTCTACCCCTTTGCAAGGTGATAGTTTTAGGGATAACCTCCCTAACTTCGACCCTTTCGGAGACAAAAAAAAATCGGATCAGACCATCATGATATTAGGCGGGGCTTTGGTTTTCTTTGGAATTGTGATGCTCGTTGATGACCTGCCGATCTGGTATCAGGTAAAACGATACTTTTGGCCTCTGCTCCTTATCAGTATTGGGGCGTTTCTAATCCTAAGACAAAGGGACCAAAGGAACGAGGAAAGTAATGGCTTTTCAAGCCCTCCTCCAACCAACCCTACGCCGCCAAGTCCTGAAACCACTTGGACTGGTGCGGACACCCCCGACTCAACCATCCCCAAAGAAAAGGGTGATGATGATGAAGCACAAGACGACGACTCCGTAATCCGGGTGAATTAACCCTCCCGGGGTAAGTCTACTTTCTGTTCACCATAAACTACCTAAGAGATGTATACAAGAAATGTAATATGGGGTCTTATATTGATCCTAGTGGGGTGTTTTTTTCTTATAGAAGAATTTACACACTTCGATTTTGGCAGATATTTTTGGCCGATTGTGCTCATTTTTTCTGGAGGATTAATGCTGCTAAAAAACTATCTCAAAACGAATCATCACACGGACTAAACGACACAACAAGATGAAATCTAACAAAAGTATGGTTTGGGGTGGACTCCTACTCATTTTTGGCACCCTCTGGTTATTTCGCTTGCTTGGCTGGCTCAATGTGGATTGGGCATATATCCTTCCATTTTGGCCTATTTTGCTCATCGTAGCGGGATTGATGCTCATAGTATCCAGGCCCAATAGTTCGGCTAATGGACTGGTGAGTCTCCTAATTACCCTAGCTGTTATAGGTGGGATTGCCAATAAAACCAATGGTAAGCTACACCGTCAAGGTGACTGGAACTTTGGCTGGAACGACCGTGACAGGGACTCTAATCACTGGAGTTGGCCTCATGATGACCAGGACGAAGAGACGCAGGACGAAGATTACCTGTCCGAAAAAAAAAACCAGTCAGGGCGGGTCAGAACGGGGAATTACAGCTACGACATGGATGATAATCCTACCCACGCTACCTTAAATCTGGAAGGTGGAGCAGGGAAGTTCTCTTTAAAAGGTAGTACCGACCAATTGTTTGAAGCCAGCACCAAGTCTAACGTAGTGGGCTTTGTGGCCAGTCGCACCTCCAATAAGCTTAATAAGTCGACAACCGTCAACCTTAAAATGGAAGAAGGCAAACTATCCGTAAAAAATGGCCATATCACCAACGAAGCCTCCATCAAGCTCAATCCATCCCCTATTTGGACGGTAGATATGGGACTGGGAGCGGGAAAGGGGGATTTCGATTTCAGCCCATTCAAAGTTGAGAAGATGAAAATCAGCACGGGAGTGGCCGATATGGACATACGCTTGGGGAGCATCCATGATCACGTACAAGTGGATGTAGAAGCTGGAGTAGCCTCTATTACTTTCGAAGTACCTCAAGAAATGGGTTGTGAAGTTCATTTGGAGGGAGCCTTGAATGTAAAATCCATGGACGATTTGGAGAAGCAAAATAATGGTTACTACCGCTCTCCAGGCTTCGAATCGGCCACAAAAAAAGTCGTAATTAACTTTGAAGGAGGACTTACAAAGGTGAAGGTAAAACGCTATTAGTCCCACATAAAGTTTGGAATAATAAATATATCATGGAAATAGTGGTCAGGATATGGCTCTATTTCCATTTTTTATTTGGTCAAAAAGCAATCCATTTATTAACTTATTGCTAATTTTTATTGATTCATCACAATAAAAGGCCCTATATTCGTTAATCCAATAGGTACTTGCCTCAGCAAAATGGTGGTTGCCATTTGCTGGCACTATTTATGTAATGAATCAAAATTAAAAACCAAACTTGCAATCAAATGAAGACGTATCAGTTGAATATACTCGTCGACAAGGAAGAGCATAATGTCTTGGAGCTCTTAGACCAGTTAGTTGACAAGAACATTATCCAGGTTCAAAAAGTAGGTCGTACGATGGTAGCTGCCAACGAGCAGCAAATTGAGGAAATTATAGAGGAGTCGGAGTTGGGCCCCTATTATTCTGATAAAGAAGCTAGGGCAATCCTCAATCTATAAGCAAGTCCTAGTAGAAGTGACTCATTGCTTTTGAATAGATACCACTTTAATCTCGTCCATGGGCAATAGGGTTCCCCAGCCGCAGGTCACCTCTCTTTTGTTACCTGTGCGGCTATATCGGAGCCGAACGTTGGTAGTACTGTAGCTCGACTCCAGGCTTCCGAGTTCGGCTTCGATCAGTTTTAAGGACGCTTCTGAAGCCACTAAGGATGCTATAGTAGAGTCGGCCTGAAATACTTGAAAATGCCAGGAACAACCATCAGCGGCAAGCATATTCACCCATTTTGCGTCTCGTTCTACCACATCTTGCTGCAGTTCGCCAACCTTTTCAGACTGACAGGCCCCAAAAATCAGCACAGCCATAAGCATAGTCCAAATCCTCATTTTTTTAAGCGGTTGTATCGTTTTAAAATTAAAAATCAGGTATGGCATATGATTAACCTAGGAGCGTAACACATGCCTGCTACTTTGAGAGACGCGGTGCACTATGTTTTGGTTGTAAGACGACGGCATTTTCTTCTTCGGCGCCTAAAAATTGTGCAAACCACTTGGCAGAATCCTTCCAAATCCGTTCTTGGGTATCGAAATCGACATAGATCAGCCCAAATCGGGCGGTATACCCAACGGCCCATTCGAAATTATCCATTAGCGTCCAGGCAAAATAGCCCTTCACCTGAACGCCCTGTCGTTTGGCCTTTAGGATAGCAGCCAGATACTCCCTAAAAAAAGCGGTCCGTTCCACGTCGGCTACGCTTCCATCCACAAGCTTATCCTCAAAGGCGGCACCATTTTCAGAGATAATGATAGGTGGCAGGTTCGGATAATTAGCAAATTGCCGTAGAATATCAAACATACCATCCGGTGCTATCTCCCAGCCCATGGCCGTTATGGGCTTCTTACGCTCGAGAGCAGGTATTTCTTTGAGCCATAGGATGGGCCTCAGATAGGAATGGGTAACGACCACACTAAAATAATTTTGGAGGCCGATGAAATCAAAATCAAATTTCAGCTTATCATCATCCCCAGGAAGCATGTATTTCTTAATATTGGCCAGATAAGGAAATACATCTGAAGGGTAGCCCAGGCCCAAAGCCGGTTCAATAAACAATCTGTTCATGACGGCATCGGCACGACTGGCAGCGCGCAGGTCCTTGGGCGTGTCGGTTAGGGGTCGAACGGCAGAGCAGGACAAAGCAGTACCAATATTGGCATCGGCTACCCCATTGCGAACCAACCGGCCCGCCTCCGCTTGGCACAGGGCCAAATGATGCACGACGGGTAAAAAATTAAAAAGGCCCATTCGCCCGGGTGCATGTAAGCCGGTGGTATAGCCCAAGCCAGCGGTAGCCATGGGCTCATTCATGACGATCCAGTTCCGGACCCTTGCCCCAAAGGCATCGATACACACTTGTGTGTAGGCTGCGAACCAATCTACCACCTCCCGGTTTTTCCATCCACCCCGTTGCTCCAGTGCCAAAGGGAGATCCCAGTGATAAAGGGTTAACCAAGGCTCTATCCCCAGGTCCTGACAGGCATCTAAAATACGGTTATAGAAATCGATTCCTTCCTGATTCACCTCACCGACGCCCTCTGGAAGCAACCGCGACCATGATATTGAAAAACGAAAGTGCTTCAAACCTAACTTCACCACCTGTTGTAGGTCTTCCTCAAAGCGGTTATAAAAGTCGCAGGCAAGGTCGGCAGTGCTACCATCTTTAATTTTACCCTTTTTTTTAACAAACTCGTCCCAAATGCACGGACCTCGCCCGTGCTCGTCCGTGGCTCCCTCTATTTGATAGGCCGCCGTGGCCGTTCCCCAAAGGAAATCCTCTCCAAATTCAGACTTGTCAAAAGGTATATCGAATCGATAGGACATGAGGCAAATTGGTATATGAAGGTGTAAAAGTAATTTTTAGGAGTTATATAAAAAAATTATCGCTCCACCCATCAAAATGGATGAAGCGATAAGGCATGAGTCAAGGGATATTATGGTAAGGATCTATTAGTGAACGACCCTTATGCGTTTTATAACGACTTCCCCTGCAGAGGTGGTGATGCGCATCAGATAAGTATCCTGAGGCAAGGAACGCAAGTCTACTTGATTAGAAACTGTCGGCCTTGCTGAGTAGACGATCCGCCCCCCGGTGTTAATCAGCTCTACCTTTGAGATTCGTTCCTGAGCCTCAACCGTAACATGATCGGAGGTTGGGTTAGGATAAACCGCATATTGCATTTCGCGATTCAAGCTAACCGATACGAGTCGACTGTAGGCAAAGGTACCATCCATATCGACCATCTTCAACCGGTATAAGGACTTTCCTGATATTGGTTTTGGATCGGTAAAATCGTAGTTAACCATGGCTGTACTAGTTCCTTGTGCGGAGCGCTCCCCTAAGGCCATCCAGTCCTTTCCGTCCACACTTCTTTGTATTTCAAAAAAGTTGGACTGACTCTCAGAAGTTGTTGCCCAGTTCAACTGCACCTCGCTGTTTTCGGGCATAGCGTCGAACCGTACCAACGTAACCGGCAAAGGAGGTCCCGATTGGGTGAGACAGATGGCGTCTATGATGAGCAAATCCCCATCCGAGCTACCCTTGATACTAATATATTCGGTACCTGCAGGGGCATTTCCACGAAGGGTATACAACTTGAGCCCTACCGGAGCGGCCGCATAGGCCTTGTCTACCGAGACCCTTACCTCTTCAGAAAGAGACCCTTTGGAGGAATTCAGAAACCCAAGTGAGATTTTCTGATTCCTGGCTATATCATAAGCCGCCCAAACTTTAAGTTCGAAGCCATTTCCCGATGCTCCTGGCACGTGGACCAATTTGGTAAAAGTGCCAGCACCCGAGAGTACACCGCTATACGAACCGCAAGCAGCATAGCTCGAATTAGCGGCAAAAGTACCTCCTGTAGAGGTCCACCCGGTGGTATTATTCCCTTCAAAGCCAGGGTTATCTGTCACCAGATTGCCGGTACACGAAGTACATTCCAATGGCTCGGTAATGGTGAGACATAAGGCATCCACCTTAATATAATCGCCCGTCGTGGTACCACCCACCCGAATATACTCGGCTCCGCTAGGGGCTACCGCCGAAAGATTGTACTCATTTAGGCCCTTGGGAGAATCGTCATATACTTTATCGATGGCTACAGTTACAGGTTGACCAATTGCGGATTTCGAGGCATTCAGGAAGGTAACAAAGAATTTCTGACCTTTGGAATTATGATAAGCTCCCCAAGCCTTAAGGCTTACGGTTCTTCCTTCCATCGAATTGACGGGTATATCCTTATAGAAACTTCCAGAGCCACCATAAGCCGCTCCGTAATTCCCACAAACGGCATAGGTAGTACTTGCACTGAACGACCCAGAGGTCACAGTCCAGCCATTTGTATTCCCTGCTTCAAAGCCTCCTCCATCGCCCAGAAGATTATTATAACAATTATTACAAACCACCGAGGGCGAAATCGTGACACAGGCGGCATCTACTTTGATATAGTCACCGGTAGACTCTCCACCGATCACAATAAACTTAGCGCCAGCGGGAGCCACTGCCTGCAGGTCATACTTATCCAACCCGGTGGGTTGCACATCGAAAACTCTGGTAATATCCACCTTTTTTTGGGTCCCGATCGTTTTTTGATCGGCATCTTGAAATATGAGGAAAAACTTCTGACCACTATTTTGATGCTTAGCTCCCCAGATGGACAACGATACCGTTCTACCCGCCAAATCGGACATAGGAATTCTTTTCCAGAAGGATCCCGGACCCTGAAAAACGGCACCATACTGGCCACAAACTGCGTAGGTTTTACTGGCTGAAAAGCTCTTGCCATCGGTGTACCAACCCGAGGTATTTCCCGATTCGAAACTTCCGTCATTCCCCAAAAGGTTACCCGCACAGGAAGTACATTCGGCGGGTTCGGCAGCAGTGGCGGTCAGACATGCAGCATCCATTTTGAAGTAGTTGCCTGAAGAATACATCAGCACCTTCACATATTTGGTTCCTGCGGGTGCCGTGGCCTCTATAGCGTACTTTCGCAAGGCCCTTTGGCTACCTACGTCGTAGTCCATGTGTACCTCTTTGTTTTGGCTACTTTCAATTTTGGTACCACCACTATCCAAAAAGGTCAGAAAAATAATATGATCGTAACGTGTATCATGTGTACCGCCATAGATACTGAAATTAACCTTGGAGCCAGCCGAAACCTGAACTTTTTGATATACGAAGCCAGAGCCCGAAATTAGTCCATTTTTATTCCCACATACATTGTAGGCATTGTCGACACTAAAGCTGGTAGATTCACCCTTTTGCCAACTCGCAGTACTCTCAAAACTAGCATTCTGTAAAAGATTCCCTGCGCAATCGCAGTCATAGGTGGTGGGCGCCAAGGCCATACCATAATAGCTCATGCACATAGCCAGGACAACCAGGCATAATTGCATTTTTTTCACATTTTTAGGGGTAATTTTCATATCATCTAGTACGTGTAATAAAAAGGTTTGATTTATATACAGGTACAAATTTATACCAATTGTAATAGAATATCTACTATTTATTTACGTATAGATATAACATTAAATTACTTATTAAGTAGGCATCAAACTACCTATAATTAATATTTAGAACACTTTTTACCTTCACTTTTAGAGCTATTATTACAATAAATTTCGATATGTAGGTTACATTCTAGTACTATTACTATTTTTTGGGTGTATTTAAGCCTGTGTCACCAAAATCATACTTATCCTGAATTATCCAATCCGACAAACGCTTATAGTATTTTTTTTAAAAAAAATACAGCATTCGAATTAGTTGACTCCATGATTATACCATACAGCGTTCTACCCTTGTAGGAGTATCGTAACAATTTTCTAAAAGATAGTATTATTTAACTAAATGAAGGATAGGCACCCTCATGGTTTCCTAGTATACGAAGGGGAGTAGGTGGATAAGTCGAGAAGAAAAGAGGTGGAGCAAACTACCCTTGTCGAAACCTTAAGGCCATTTCAAAACCACCTGGTCATCGAGGGGATAGCCCGTACAGGTAAGCACCCAATGGTCGGCCAGATCATGATCCGTGAGTACCTCATTGGCAGCCATATACACCTTTCCCTGGCTGCACTGAGCCGCACAGATTCCACAGCTTCCCGCCTTACAACTATAGGGAATCGCCAGGCCACTTTCGGCAGCAGCATCCAGAATGGTACTGCCTGCGGGAACGAATAGAGGTAGCTGACGACCCTGAATCACGATGGAGATATTTTGATTTTGCTGCATCACAGGCTTAGCAGTCGGTGGAGAAGGCACTATAAAATGCTCCTTGCGGATATGATCACGAGAAGCCGCCATAAATCGCAAAGTAATGTCGACCGTACGCATCAGCGCCTTAGGACCACATAAGAAAAAACGAGCATGCTGCATCGGATAGCGTAGGTTCCCCTCCATCAATGCTTGGATACGGCTATTATTGAGCCGGCCACGCAGCCCCTGCCAGTCGTCGGTAGGCTGGCTATGGACTTCTATAAAGCGGAGCCGGGCAGGATACTGTATGGCCAACTGGTTTATGGCTTTCGAAAATAAGGAGACTTTTTCGTTTCGACTGGCACTGATCATCAGAATATGCTGGTGTGGCATACTGACGAGCGCATGCTTCAAAATCGAAAACAAAGGGGTCATTCCACTGCCGGCTCCTACCAGCACCAAGTCGGAGGGAGTGGCTACCTCTTGCTCAGAAATAACGAAACGGCCAGCTGGCTCCAGCACGTCGAAACAATCACCGACTTTCACTTCCTGAAACCAAAAACGAGAAACAGTCCCGTTTTCGACCCGACGAATCGTAATGGCAGGTTCAGTATCCACCTGGGGAGCGGAGCTAAAAGAGTACGAGCGCCGAATGGGCTGATCGTGGAAGTTAAATAAAAAGGTAAGAAACTGTCCGGCGCTATAGACGAGTTTTTCGCCATCTGTACGTCTTAGTAAAAAAGTTTTGGTAAGGGCATCTTCTTGTTGTATGGCTACTACCGTTACCTGAAAATCGGCCTGGGTCATGATCACTAATCGTTATTTCTTTGCACGTTGTTTTAAAAATTCATATTCGGCCAATAATGCCCAGCCATGCGCCTCACATACCCAGTTCATATGAAATAGAGGAAAGGGAGCCAATCGATACAAAGCCGGGTTTTCATAAGCCGTCAAGAGTCCTGCAATAAAAAATGAAAAATCCCCAAATGCCTCCTTTTGATAAAAAGAAGCCGGCAACTCTGGAGGGCACTCCCCTAGCCTGAGCAGGGCAATAGACAGCACTACACGCTCCAGTGGATGCTTTGCCTGGGCCACTAAGCGATGCGTATCCTGAATGAGCTTTTCTTGCACCGGTCGTAAAACTTCAGGATGGAAGCGCCCAATTAGGCGGCTGATATGATACACGATTAGGCTTGTCTTGGGATAGTGATGGGCACAATGAAAAGGATCGGTAATATAACGATCCGTTTCAATGATGGTTCGGAGGTACTCCAAACTGGCGGTGGCATGTCGATCGGGCACCACGCCGGCTCTAAGCAGGCAGTAGAGCAAGTTACTCAGGGCACAGGCATCGAACTCGATATACATTTTATCACCAAACCAAGTAGAATACGCCGGCAGCTCACGACAATCAGAAAATGTGTTTTGGATAAACTGTTTGGTCCCATTGGCATGCTGGCTCAGTTTCTGCTGCAACCAACTATAATCCTGGGCCGTCCGCGGTGTAGTCATATAGACGAAGGCGGTATCGTCCACATCGTCTGGTATTTTAAAATGCCTGAATCGGTGAAACAGACGGCCGTTGGGGAAATGATGGGAAGGCCTAGTAGTCCAAAAATTATAGGTATTTAAACCATCCTTATTCTGAAAATTCGGATAACTCAACCGAATGCGAGCGCACAGACTTTTAACCCGATTGGCAAGTTCGGCCGGTAGTTCGGGCTCCATTTCTTGCAAGGAAAAACAGATAATAGCCGCAAAGAAAAGGGTAGCATCGGGTCGCTTATACCCTAGCCTTGCGTTTTGTCGGTAGGCGGGGAAGGTACCATCCACAAAGTGCGGATGACCGACACACTGGGACGATTCAATTTGTTCAATACATTTTTCCAGCACCTGGGTCATAGGGAGGGAAGTAAATGAATTATAATAACAAAAAACGAACCCCGTCGGGAAAGACAGGGTTCGTATGGGCGTATCCAAATAGCATTAAACTCCCTCTGCTACCACCTCTTTAACACCAGGAACCATACGGGTCAGCAGGTTTTCGATTCCGGCCTTCAGGGTTAGCGTAGAAGATGGGCAACCACTACAAGAGCCTTGTAACAGCACCTTCACCACCCCAGATGGTTCGTCGAATGAGTGGAAGTTAATAGCGCCACCGTCCGACTCTACGGCTGGCCGTACGTACTGATCCAGAGCCGCTTTTATTTGTTGAACCGCCTCCGTGTCACGCGCATCGACGATCAGGGTATTATTTTCGATGGTCTGCTGCTCAAATACGGGGTGGTTTTCTTCGAAGTATATTTTTATGAACTGCTTTGTGTCGCGCAGCACCTCTTCCCATTCTTGAGCGTCGTCCTTAGTGATGGTTATAAAATTGCTGGCAATAAACACCCTTTTGACATGTGGGAATTGGAATAAGTCGGCAGCCAGGGGAGATACCTTACCCGGCTCCAAGGCAGCCTCTCTGGATGGATAATCGAAGCTAAGCCCATCGGGTACCAACTCGAAGTTCAAAACAAACTTCATTGAGTTAGGATTGGGGCTTAATTCTGTATAAACAAAAATAGGACGAGAGAGCATGATTGATTCTTTTTAAAAATATTATATCAGTAATGGATGTTGCTATAACAGCATTCGGAACCATTTGGTTTGGTAATGACCCAAAAATAGGGTCTATACACAAAAGCGTCCACCAGAGATACCAGTGGACGCTTCCTAAGGAAATACCTAAAATCTTAAGCTTCCGCTACAGCAACGGGCTCAATGCTCACATAGGAGCGGTTGTCGCGTTTCTTACGGAAAACGATTTTACCAGGAACCAAAGCGAATAGAGTATGGTCACGACCGATACCTACGTTTTCACCTGGATTGTGCTTAGTGCCACGCTGACGAACGATAATGTTACCAGCTTGGGCGATCTGACCACCGAATAATTTTACTCCCAGACGTTTACTTTCCGATTCACGTCCGTTTCTCGAGCTACCTACACCTTTCTTATGTGCCATGATATCTTAACTTTTAATGTGTTGTTCTTTGATTTGGAATTAAGCTACAATTTCGTCAATGCTGATTTTGGTCAGATATTGACGGTGACCATTCTTAACTCTGTAACCCTTACGTCTTTTCTTTTTGAAGACGATTACTTTGTCACCTTTAAGGTGCTCAAGAACGGTTGCCTTAACAGAAGCACCAGCTACTGTAGGAACACCAACCTGTACTGTGCCTGCGTTATCAACGAGAAGGACTTTGTCAAATACAAGTTCAGCGTTCACGTCTCCTTCAAGCCTGTGCGTGAAGATAGCGCGACCCTTTTCAACTTTAAATTGCTGACCTGCGATTTCTACGATTGCGTACATTGTAATGTATATTGATAATTATTCAAAATGAGGTGCAAAGCTACTGATTAACAAACTTATTTGCAAACACTCCCTTACAATTATAGAAGAAAAGAACCCAATACATTTTTTTGTTCAGGAAAATATAGTAGTATTAGGCGTTATCGGCAAAGAGATGGTGATGGCCCCTATAAAATTATCTTCCCTTAACACGGCTTAACATTCTGAATCGTTACCTTAGTATAGAAATCCGTCCGGATATCAGACCATGGATCGTACCAACATGAAAACCATTATCCAAATTGCCTGTCTTTTTCTCTTAGCAGGAACATGGAGACCTATATTGGCCTTTCACCAGCCAACAGAACCCGCTCTGGAAACTGGGCAACAGACTACTGGGTACCAGCCTGGCGACCTGGTAGTGAATTTTGCCCTTAAAGACCTCAATGGGAAACCTATTTCCCTAAAGGACTTCAGCGGCGCCAAAGGGCTCATTATCATATTCAGCAATATGCATTGCCCGTTTTCTCGTTCCTACGAAAACAGGATGATAGCCCTTCAGCACAAATTTGGCAGTATGGGCTTTCCAGTCCTAGCCATTAACCCGAGCAACCCCAACGTCCACCAAGACGATGCCCTTGGCAAAATCAAAGAAAGAGCTATATCGAAAGGATTTAACTTTACGTACGGTATCGACAGCGACCAAAAGGTCACCGAAGCTTTTGGCCCTACTCGCATCCCTACGGCCTTTGTTCTACAAAGAAATGGGGACCATTTTGAAGTAAAATACCGCGGCCTTATCGACGACAACCCACAGGATGCCGGTGCCGTAACCCGACCCTATGTAGAAGAGGCCGTTTCGAACCTTTTGGATCACAAGCCGGTCATCACGCCAACTACCCTGGCAGAAGGCTGCCGGTTACGTTTCTAACGACTAACCCCATTAACGCTATGAACCCTACTTATACCCTATCGCTGATCTGGATGTTGGCCTTAGCCGCTCCGGCCTGGGCCCAAACCAAGTCATTTTCCGCAACCGGCGAGTTCACCAACAACTGTGAAGGCCCGGCCGTGGATAGTAAAGGCAATGTGTATGCCGTAAATTTTGCCCGAGATGGCACCGTAGCTCAAATCACTAAAAAAGGGAAAACGAGTTTTTTTATGACCCTTCCGAAAGGAAGTACCGGAAATGGCATTCGTTTCATCGACCAAAATACGTTTTTGATTGCCGACTTTACCGGTCATAATGTACTAAAAGCGGACCTTCTAAGCCGGGAAATATCCGTATTGGTTCACGAGCCAGCCATGAACCAACCCAACGATTTGGCGGTCACCTCTACCGGCTATATCTACTGCTCCGACCCCAACTGGAAGGACAATAGTGGCCAAATATGGCATGTATCCCTTGACGGTACCAGCCGGCTAGAGGCCAAAGACCTGGGCACTACCAATGGTATTGAGGTGAGCCCCGATGAAAAAAAGCTGTACGTAAACGAAAGCGTACAACGCAGCATTTGGGTCTTCGATATAGAACCCGATGGATCTTTAACCAATAAACAGCTATTTTTCCGCTTTGAAGAGGGCGGTATGGACGGAATGCGCTGCGACATCGCCGGCAACCTTTACGTAGCTCGGCACGGAATGGGACAAGTGGCCGTATTGTCGCCCGATGGAAGGCTGCTTCAAACGATCCAAACCTTAGGAAAAAAAGTCTCCAATATTTGCTTTGGAGGAAAAAAAGGAAAAACCGCCTACATCACCCTGCAGGATACCGGCCACCTGGAACAATTTAAGGTGAAAATTCCGGGTAGAGAATGGGCACTTATGAAGCAGTTCCAGCAAAAATAAATAGTACAAAACCCAGCGAACTTTTTTGTAAAAGAACAATCTTCTTTAAAATCCCTAGTCCCTGTAGGGATAAAAGATTTTCTTTCTTTCCTTTGTTATGCAAAGTACTTTATTTCGAAGATTAAACAGCGGTGACCTCTTAACTTTAAGACCTACCTCATTTTTTCCATTGTATCGATCTTGTTGTATTTTGCGAGCTATTTCAGAGCCCAATTGACGCGTCATGAATCTAAGAATCGATATACCCAAAGCCCTCCGGAGCTTTAAATATGCAGCAATGGGAATTGTCAGCCTATTTGCAAATGAAAATAATGCCAAAATCCATTTGTTGGCAGCCCTATCGGTCATGGCAGTAGGATATTACCTGCGCCTGACTGCGCATGAATGGATATTGGTACTCCTGGCTATTGGCCTGGTGTGGATGGCAGAGGCCTTTAATACCGCTTTGGAAAAGTTGGCCGATGTGGTATCCCCAGAGATCCACCCGGGGATTAAACAAGTAAAGGACCTTGCCGCCGCTGGGGTACTCATTATGGCCATAGTGGCCTTCCTTACCGGCCTGATCATCTTCATTCCTAAATTCGCCGCTTTACTGGTATAGGGATATGAATGGTCAAAAATAATTGGGGCGATAATTTTGTAACCGATTATATTTACAGTCTATTAATTACACTACATGGAACCAGAACAGGAATCGTTACATACCCTACATGAAATTAGGGAACTGATGGAGAAATCGTCCAAATTTCTCTCGCTAAGTGGCCTAAGTGGTGTATTTGCGGGTATTTTTGCCTTATTAGGGGCCACCATCGCTTACATTCATTTTAAAACTGACTGGCTTACGGAGATTCTAAAACCCACGGGACTGGCCCATAAGACTGGTCGGCAGGAAATCATCTTATTCCTTTTTCTGGACGGACTCCTAGTCCTATCTTTATCCCTTGTGTGTGGTATTCTGTTAACGGTACGAAAGGCCCAAAAAAGAGGTTTAAAAGTCTGGAATGGGAGTTCGAGACGATTGTTAAGGGCCATGATTGTCCCTTTGGCCGCCGGTGGTATCTTTTGCATCGCCATGCTCCATTACGGTCTTATATGGCTGGTTTTCCCTACTACCCTGATATTTTATGGACTCGCCTTGGTAACAGCCGCTCGCTTTACCTATCCGGAAGTGCGCTACCTAGGGATCTGCGAAATCCTGATTGGCTGCCTGGCCCTATTCATGACAAATTATGCCGTGTTACTCTGGTCGGTAGGCTTCGGCCTACTACATATATTATATGGCCTAGTGATGCATAAGAAGTATGACCTAAAATCGCCCGAACCTCGGAGTGGTATAGGCACAAGTTTGTTGCTAGGGATGGTACTCTGTAGCAGCATAGCTACGGCTCAGAGTGTAACACCCCATACAGGTGAAAGAAACCCCATCCGCTGGTACGACCAGGAAAGCATTTATATGCAAGGGCAGAATAGCTACGTCAAACAAAATAAGCTATATACGGGCAATAAGGCGCTGATGAAAGAGTTTTCCATATCGCCCAACGGTCTGAATATGTATTTTAGATCTCGAAGAAATCGTAATATTGGCCTGGCTATATCCCTAGCAGGGTCAGTAGGAACAATTGTCTCTTTATTCAGTAACGATCGGGACAGTTGGAAAAAATTTATATGGGTATCATTAGGCACAGGGGTGGCCGCTACTATGCTCAATGCTAGAGCCAATAACCAACGCGACCAGGCCGTGTGGATACGCAACCGCGACGCACTTATTATGATGGAAGCCCAACAAAGCCAATATGAGGCTACCCAAAAGGACCCCCAATGATGGAATGGTTAGAGAAATTCAATAAGGTATTCGAAAGTAAGATCCGGCTGGGCCTGATGTCTGTGTTGGTAGTGAATGAATCCATGAGCTTTATAGAACTCAAGGAGCTGCTACAACTTACAGATGGCAACTTAGCCTCACATTTACGTGCCTTGGAAGACATAAGCTATATATCCGTTCAGAAACAATTTATGGGAAGAAAGCCTTTAACGACCTATTCCGCTACCGAAATCGGCCACGAAGCATTTACTGAACATTTGTTGGTGCTCGAAAAAATGATTCGTCAGAATATGTAAACAAAAAAAGCAAAGCCAGACTAAAATACAAGTTAGCCTAGCTTTGCAATATTACTATTTCTGGAATAGTCCTCGATTAAAATTTAAGAGGAACTGAGAACCCGTCGCCTCCCCATTGGAAATCTAGGCTTTTGTCTTTCACCGTAAAGGTTAACTTCTCCTGTGATGTCGAATATTTTTTGGCAGGAACGTTTACAGAGAGTACATCTTTCGATTTGTTTTTCTCATACTCAAAGGCTCCCGACTGGCCCAAAACACTATTTAAGATTACGGTCCATTCTTTTTCACCAGGAATGGTAAAAAGGGAATAGGTACCGGCCTTTACCGCTTTCCCAGCAAACTTACCGTCTTTCTTAAAGGTAATTTCGGTAGACTTGTTAGCACCTGTACGCCATACTTTGCCATACTTTTCGAGTCCTTCCGCTCCAAATAATACCCGGCCATTCTGAGAGGGTTGACCATAGGCCACACTTACGTTTTTACCATCGGCTGTTACTCTTGGACTTTTCTGTGCAGTAGCGAAGGTAAAGGCTACGACGGTCATCAATAAAGCTAATAATGAAGTCTTCATAAAAAATTCTTAAATTGGTTTGGGTGAATATTGGTTTACGCTTGTAACGTTAATCATACCCTTAAAGTTGTAATAAAAGAGTATTGATTCAAAATTTGTAATTTTGAGCCTAAACCAAGCCCATTAAATCATAAACAATTGAATTTTTTTGACACCAAAATTGAATTTCTAAAAGGGGTAGGCCCACAAAGAGCAGCCCTTCTCAACCAGGAGTTGAGCTTGTTCACTTTTGGAGATTTATTACAACATTACCCCTTTCGCCATGAAGACCGTACAAGTTTTCAACAAATACGCGACATAAACGAAAGGCTCCCTAATGTGCATATCAAAGGAAGGCTACGAGAATGGCATATCGTTGGGGAGGGCAGCAAAAAAAGGCTCGTGGCGACTTTCTCCGACCTCACAGGTACCATGGACTTGGTATGGTTTCAAGGGGTTAGCTATTTCGAAAAATACCTCCGCCCAAATGGCGAATATATCGTTTATGGCAAACCTGTACAGTTTGGAGGACGCTGGAGTATCACCCACCCAGAACTGGACCTACTGACTCCCGAGAACTCGGAAGGAGGGTATTGGCAGCCTATATATCCGCTTACAGAGAAGCTCCGCCGAAAAAACCTCGACAGCAAGGTACTTGGAAAAATGATTCAGGTGTTGCTTGAAATGGCTTGGCCCCATATCCGGGAGACTTTGCCCGATTATATCATCCAAAAATATAAACTCGTTAGCAAGCGTGATGCCTTATGGCAGTTTCACCTACCACAAAGTGCCGCTTGGCTACACCAAGCCCAACGCCGCCTGAAGTTTGAAGAACTGTTCTACAACCAGTTTAGGCTTATAAAAAACAAGCTACTCCATAAGACGGAGTATCCAGGAATGATATTTGACCGAAGTGCCATCGTTCAGGACTTCTATAACCACCATATCCCTTTCCAACTTACCGGTGCCCAAAAACGTGTTCTTCACGAAATACATGGCGACCTGCTCACGGGCCGTCAAATGAACCGACTGCTTCAAGGAGATGTGGGCTCAGGAAAGACGATTGTGGCTTTTATCACGATGCTATTCGCCCTGGACAACCAGGCTCAGTCGTGCCTGATGGCCCCAACAGAAATCTTGGCTGAACAACACTTCCAAGGCCTTCGCAAATTTGCCGATTTAATGGGAATTACCATTGGCAAATTGACGGGGTCGACGCGCAAAAAGGAAAGGATGCGTATTCATGAACAACTGCTCAGTGGCGAAATGCAGATTATCGTGGGGACTCATGCGCTTATTGAAGATATCGTCCAATTCAAAAATCTGGGACTGTGTATTATCGATGAACAACATCGGTTTGGCGTGGCCCAAAGGGCAAAACTATGGGCAAAAAATGATCGGATCAACCCCCATATGCTCGTTATGACGGCTACACCCATTCCGCGAACTCTGGCCATGACCCTTTACGGCGACTTGGACATATCGGCCATCGACGAACTGCCAGCAGGCCGAAAACCCATTAAAACAGTACACCGATACGACGCCAACCGGAGCGCCGTCTTTGGATTCGTTAAGGAAGAACTCCATAAAGGTCGACAGGTATACATGGTCTACCCGCTTATAGAAGAGTCGGAAAAGCTCGATCTTAAGGACTTGATGGATGGCTATGAAAGTGTGTCAAGGTCCTTCCCCGAGGTGCCACTGAGCATTCTGCATGGTAAGATGAAGGCCAAAGACAAGGACTTCGAAATGCAACGCTTTGTCAAAAACGAAACAAAAATCATGGTGGCTACTACGGTCATTGAGGTAGGCGTAAATGTCCCTAATGCCTCGGTGATGGTCATAGAAAATGCCGAAAGATTTGGACTCTCTCAACTACACCAGCTGAGAGGGAGGGTGGGAAGAGGCGCCGACCAGTCCTACTGTATCCTTATGACTAGCTATAAAATTAGTGCGGATACCCGGCTGCGCATCGAAACGATGTGCAGAACCAATGATGGTTTTGAAATATCGGAAGTAGACTTACAGCTGCGTGGACCTGGGGATTTGTCGGGAACTCAGCAAAGTGGGATCACCGACTTGTTGGTGGCTAACTTGGCTCAAGATGGAGCCATCCTAAAGGAAGCAAGAATGACCGCTCAACAGATCCTAGAGGCAGACCAACACCTACTCCAGCCCGAACATAACCCCATAAAGGTGCATCTAGAGAACCTTCGTAAGGAAGAAACAAACTGGAGTAGAATTAGCTAGTACTGCTTATGCGGTGATAATTTTAATGGCATCTTTAAACTCAAAGGAATCGGGCCGGGTTACGTGAACAGCGGCCCCCAATGAAGTGGCATAGGGCAGCTCCGAAGCATACACCTCATGGTTTGGAAACGTCCTGGCCACTAGCTTGCCGAAGATCTTATTCTTGGCAAAGCCTCCATCAATAAAAATGGAATCTACGTCTTCGACTGCAATGAGATCGAGTGATTTTTTCAACAACTTCACTAGCCCAACAATCAAATGATGATAGGCAGCCTCTGCAGAGGCAAATGCACTAATCTGCCAGTCCTGCGGACTTGGAGCGGGCTCAGGCCCATTCCCCTCCATACAGGCAGGAAAGAATGGCGGGGTGTCGAGTTTTAATAGACCTTCATCCAACTGCACTGACTTGTAAAAATCGGCCGGAACCCTGAAATATTCAGCGATCCGCTGCACCTGAAAGTCATGCTCCCGACCCATAAAAAGCCTGGAAGCGGTCACTCCACTGCCTTCCGGCGTCAGGAAGTTAAGACAGTCGCGCTCTAGCTGATTAAATGTAAGCGGCTTGGAGGAAAAGGAATTAAAGGAAATACACCATGTACCGGTAGAAAGCAAAACAAAGGGCTTCTTCATAGCCATACGATACGGCACCAAAGCGGCAGAACTGTCGTGCATTCCAAATCCCGACTGGATGCCCTTCTCCTCATGACGGTAGATAAAGGAAGATGAGGCCAATAAAGGCGCTAATTTCTTATGAACCCCCTCTGCCTTAACCCATTCGTGATAATCCCACATCTCGAAACTCCATAAGCCCGTATGACAGCCCATAGAGGTGTAGTCGCTTACTTTTCTGTTGGTAAGTAAGTACAAGATGTATTGAGGCAAATGTAAGGTGGTAACAATATTTTTGTAAATTTCAGGCTTGGTATACTTGATCCAGTATAGCTGCATCCCCGAATTTAACATGCCCATAGCCGGTGAGCCGGTTTGTAGCGCAATACGCGTGGGATCGCCATGCGCACTGTAAAATTGATTTAACAACGCTGGTGGGTAGGGCTTCAAATAGGAATATAAAGGGGTAATAACTTGATTATTTTCATCTAAGTGTACCAGACTTGCCCCATAGGCCGCTACATTGACCGCCTTGACGTCGTATTTGGGATTGGCCAAAAGTAAGGCCCAATGATCCTTTACCCATTGCGTCAAGAGCTGAATGTCTTCTGTAGGAAAGCCATCTTCGTCGATGGTCTCAGGCAGGTGCTCAGAATACTCCTCTACTATGTCGTAGTTCTCGTCGAAAAGAACATACTTTTTATTGGTCCGGCCAATATCAAATACTGCTGTTACTTTCATTATATGTCTTCGCTATTCTCCTGATAACTCAAAAACTTATTTTGCTGTTAATATAGTGACTTTACTTTGGAACAATCACCCTTATCCCTATTTTTAATTGCATTCATGAATTTGAAAGCATCTTTTCACTATTGGGCATCAAACGGAGCCTTCTCCAATATAGGCCTTAACACCTTCACCCACCGATCATAGCCTTCTTGATTCATATGTAAACTATCCGACACAAATATTGCGCCATCGGGCCGCCCGTCTTTTAACATCACGTCCCAAATATCGATGTATTCGTGCCCCTTGTCCTTGGCAATAAAATCCTTGATTAAACGATTAGCCTCTAAACTCTCCTCTTTCTTGCTCCACCTAGAGGGCGATGGCTTTAAAGAAATGCCATAAATTTTGGCCCCTGGAAGGTTCTCGTGAATCATTTTCGTCAACTTGACATATTCATCCCTTACTTGCACAGGCGTTTTGGCCTTGGCACCAAACATATCGTTTTCACAATAAATTACTACGGTCTTGGGCTGATACTTGAATATGGTCCGGTCGGCATAATGTATCACTTCAGGAATTGTAGAGCCCCCAAACCCCCGATTGATGATTGGCAATGGGGCTAAATCTTGATCAACTTTGGTCCATTTGGTAAAAGACGAACTCCCCGTAAAAACAATCCCTCCTTTCGGAGGCATCCGCACAGCATCGCGCTTTTCATAGGAAAGTATGGTCTTTTCGAACCGATCTAAATCATAGTCGGGCGTCCAGTCGGCAGCTAAACTGGTGTAACTTGGCTTGTGACAAGAACCTAAAAAGGTTGCTAGCAATAAAAAAACAGTAATTCGAGTAAATTTACTCCCCTTGATAATATTGTAATACATGGTATAAAAATGGTCGTGCGATACTTATAGGAAGAGACAAGTACTACTTTTATAATCTATTTTTCTTCAATTTTATTAAAATATTTAGCTTACGGAAGGGCAACAAGAGAGAAAGTACCCTGAAAAAGTGAAGATTCGTGAAGATTTGTGGATTCGTGGCTGGAAGATGATGCCGGGATTTGCTTGAAGAGTTTAGCACTTTGGAGTAGTGAAAATTAGCGTTAAGGTTCCTACAATCAATATATCAATCTTTTGTACTCCAGCTTCCCCCTTCCAAAATTGATTAATAACGCCAGCCTATTCCCTGAAACTTTCAGATAATTAATCGTCTTGGCTATATGTTCATCCGTGATTTCAGTATTACATTTCACTTCCAAAATAATTTTGTTGTAGACTACAAAATCGACATAGAATAAATGTTTTAAAAGTTTGCCCCTAAAATAGACTTGATACTCCTTACCTCGCTCATATGGAACGGCGTCTTCTGTAAAGACAATCTCCAAGGCATCTTTGTACACGACCTCGAGAAAGCCATGACCCAGGGCGTTATACACCTCCATGCACTTGCCAATAATTAGATAGGATTCCTCCTTATACAAGATATCAACCGCCATAGCCACTGATCCAATAACCACAAAATACTGATGGACAAACTTTTACATTAATTTACTTAAATAAATCCATATAACAACAAAAGTGCATCCGAAGCTACAATTCCAGCCACGAACACACCAATTCACACGAATCCCCCCTCTTTAATTCAAGCTATATCCCAGGGCCAAAGCCTTAAAGCCCTCCAATTCTCGTTGTATCCAGTCGGCATCCTTCCCCAGTTCTTCGGCCATCAGCTGGGCTACAGCCGGTGCCGCCTTCAAGGCCGCTTTCGAGTCCAGCAATAGCAACCTAAAGCGGCGTGCCAATACATCCTCCACCTTCCGGGCATATTCATGCCGCACAGCCCATATCACCTGGGCTTTGGTAAAAGGGTGGCCCGCCACGAGAGGTTCCGACCAAGCCGGATTTTCGACACCTAGGGCCTCGACATAAGGCAAGTCTGAGCCATAGAAATGGAGGGGATGATTGATATCAGGCTGGTTAGTATGGCCATGGACGTTCAAATTTTCTGTCACACATTTCTTATAAGGCAGGTGTCCATTATCGATCGCCTTCTGGACCGTATCCTGAGCCATGCGTCGGAAGGTCGTCCATTTCCCCCCTGTAATAGTGATCAGTCCCGACTCAGAGACAATGATCTTATGGCTCCGAGAGATTTCCTTTGTTTTGCCGCCATCGGCTTTGGGGGCTGCCAGAGGGCGTAATCCGGCAAACACCGAGCGGACATCGGAGCGAAGAGGCTTCCTCACCATATAGGCGGCAGCCGTATTCAAAATAAAGTCAATATCTTCCTCTACGGCCTGAGGTTCCAATTCTGCTTTGTCGTAGAGCGTATCGGTAGTCCCGACGATCAGCGTATCGTGCCACGGTACGGCAAACAGCACCCGGCCATCGGAGGTTTCGGGGATCATCAGGGCATGTGCGCCAGGCAGAAACGACCGATCCAAGGTAATATGCACCCCTTTGCTAGGGCGAATCATATTGGGAGCATCCGTACGATCCATCTGCAAGACAGAATCCACGTATACCCCCGTCGCATTAATAATCGTCTTACCAATGGCACTATAGGCCACCCCAGTTTCGACATCTTTCATTTCGACACCAACCACCTTTTTATTATTACCTTTTATAAAACCAGTCACCTGAATGTAGTTCAGCACGCAGCCCCCCTGTTCTATCGCCGTTTGTGCCACATTCAATGCCAGCCTAGAGTCATCGAACTGACCATCCTGATAAGTTACACCTCCCTTAAGGCCTTCTTCTTTTATATTGGGCAAAGCCTCTAAAGTCTTCCGTTTACTGATGTATTTAGAAGCCCCTAGGCTCAGCTTCCCCGCCAACAAGTCATAGAACTTAAGACCTATAGTATATTTAATATTATCGAACCAGCGGTAATTAGGAATTACGAAAGTCTCATTTTTGGTTAAATGAGGCGCATTTTTCAATAGCAATCCACGTTCATAGCAAGCCTCACGTACCAGTCCCAAATCCCCTTGGGCCATATAGCGCACCCCTCCATGCACCAGCTTAGTAGCCTTACTAGAGGTTCCTTTGGCAAAGTCGGCCTGTTCCACCAGCAGCGTTTTATATTGTCTACTAGCGGCATCCATGGCTATTCCAAGGCCAGTAGCTCCTCCTCCAATCACAATCACATCCCATTCTTGCAAGGTCGTCAATCGTCGCAACAACCTCTCCCTTGACTCCACTCCTACTGCTTCAATATCTTTCATATAATTTCATTTATACCTACAAATGTAGTTTCTTTTTGTTTCGTTTGCAAGGAAATGAAACATTTTACCTATCATATATTGCTTCAGGTTTCGTTTTGCCTTATTTTTGTCAAAAAACAACTTCCCTCATGCACATCGAAACCATGGCCCAGCGCCATTCCTATATACTCAATCGACTTCAACACGACCAAAATATCCGAGTGGCCGATCTCTGCGCCGAACTTAATGTTTCGGCTGTTACCATCCGAAAAGACCTAAAACTCCTCAGTGACAAGAAATTACTTTACCGTTCACACGGCAGCATCAGCCTACAAAATCCCTATGCCACCGACCGCGACGTAACAGAGAAAGGAAGCATACTTACCGACCAAAAGACAAGGATCGGCAAACAGGCCGCTACCCTGCTCGAACCCGGCGAAGCCGTTATCATCGCCTCAGGGTCCACCGTATTGCAATTAGCCCTGGCGATCCCCCAGGACATGCCCCTTACCGTACTCACCTCAGCCATGAATATCTCTATGGCGCTGATCGATAAACCCAATATCGAAATCGTACAACTGGGTGGAATCGTCCGAAAATCCTCCATGTCGGCCATAGGGCCCTATGCCGAAGACCTGCTGGCACATTTTAGCTGCACCAAGCTCTTTATGGGCGTAGATGGCCTGGATATCGATCAAGGCTGTACCACCACCAACATGCTGGAAGCCCAACTCAACAAAGCCATGATCCACACGGCCCAGGAGGTTATCGTCTTGGCCGATTCATCAAAATTTGGTAAAAGAAGTTTTGGAAAGATCTGCCCCCTTGCCGACCTACATCATATTATCACCGATACAGGCGTAAACAAAAACACCCTGGAACTATTAGAAAATCTAGGCATCGAAGTAACTTGCGTATAAGGCAGGTCGTGCCAGTTACCTGTTACATTCTTATCATACCCTGTCCGCTATATCTGAAATCTGCAAGTAAAACGAGGGATAAAAATCCTTTCCGTAGATAGGTATATCTTCGACTACTCCTCAGTAAACCAATAGGAGAGTAATGGATACACGAAAAGGAACACCTTCTTGTCAAGAAGTGGAGTTCTTCTTATCCAACCAGATGTACTGTGGAGATTTTTTGACCTAAACCCCAAATTGTATGCATAAGCAAAACGACCCCTCGACCATCTATGTGGGCGTAGTGGGCCTTGGACTCATGGGCACCAGCATCGCCACCTGTCTATTGATGGCAGGCCACCCGGTGGTGGGCATCGCTCCTACCCCCGCCGACCTCGAAACCGCCCGGGACCGAATCCATGCCCATCTCACCAAATCGCACCAGATGGGGCTCATCACCGAAACCGCCGATCACTACCTTTCCAAATTAGTCATTACCGAGCAATACAACCTGTTACAACCATGCCTCCTAGTTGTTGAAAGCACCCTAGAAAACCTAGCCATCAAACAGTCGGTATTCGACAAGATCGAGGCCATTGTCGACGACCAAGCCATCATCACCAGCAATACCTCGGCCATTCCCATTACCGAGCTACAAAAAGATCGGCACATCCCAGCTCGATTCCTCGGACTTCATTGGAAAGAGCCCTCCCATACCAGTCGCTTCCTCGAAATAATATGCGGCGACCATAGTGATATCCAATATGCCGAGTGGCTTTATGAACTGTCCTATCACTGGAGCAAGGAACCCACCCTGGTACGTAAGGATATTCGGGGCTTTATCACCAACCGACTCATGTATGCCATGTTTCGAGAAGCCTTTCATCTAGTAGAAAATGGCTATGCCACCGTCGAAGATGTGGACAGGGCCTGTCGTAACAACCCTGGGTATTGGATGACCCTAGCGGGTGTCTTTCGCTGGATGGACCTCACCGGTGTGCCCGCCTACCAGGCCGTCATGGAAGAGCTCCTTCCTTCCCTGAGCAACCAGCAAGATGTCCCCAAGCTCATGCGTCAAGTGGTCGACAATGGAGGAAAAGGTGTCGTCAACCAAAAAGGATTTTATGAATACACCGAAGAAGAAGCACGATTATGGCGGGAGACCTTCGAAGAGTTCGATTACGACATCCGCCAACTAGCCCTCAAATACCCCGGAAATGTGGTGGAAGAAAAAATAAAAGCGGCAAAAACCGCTAGTAATAATCCAAAAAAATAAACCCCTATGTCTCGTAAACTAATTATAGACGCCCATCTCGACTTATCGATGAACGCCATAGAATGGAACCGAAACTTACGGGAACCAGTACAGGCCATCCGCATGTCCGAATCTGGCATGACCGACAAGCTCGATCGTGGGCTAGGAACCGTTGCCCTGCCCGAACTCCGCCAAGGAGGAATTGGCCTCGTGGTAGCCACGCAGATTGCCCGCTATGTGGGCCCTGGCAACAACTTACCCGGCTGGAACTCCCCCGAAATTGCCTGGGGGATCACCCAAGCTCAGCTGGGCTGGTATCGGGCCATGGAAGAACAAGGCGAAATGAAACAAATATCCAACCGACAAGCCTTAGACGAACATATAGCACGATGGCTGGACGACTCAACGGAAAGCACACAAAAACCAATTGGCTACATCCTTAGTCTCGAAGGTGCCGATTCGTTAGTAAACCTCTCCTATCTCGAAAAAGCCTATGCCTATGGACTTCGTGCCCTAGGACCCGCCCATTATGGGCCTGGTCGCTATGCCCCCGGAACGGGAATGGCTGGCCCCCTTACCCCAGCAGGCCTAGACCTACTCAGCGAAATGGATAACCTCAACATGATACTGGACGTTACCCACCTTACCGACGAAGGTTTCTCCCAGGCACTTTCACGCTATAAGGGCCCGGTTTGGGCTAGCCATCATAACTGTCGGGCGCTGGTTCATCATCAGCGTCAATTGACCGACGACCAGATCAAACAACTAATCGAAAGAGATTCTGTGATCGGCGGGGTCCTCGACACCTGGATGCTGGCCAACGATTGGCAGCGAGGAAAGGACGACCCAAAAACCCGTGGTGTAAACCTAGAAAAGCTTATCGACCACTACGACCATATTTGTCAGATGGCCGGCAACACCGACCACATCGCCATAGGAAGCGACCTAGACGGTGGCTATGGCAAAGAACAATCGCCCTATGACTTGGACACCATTGCCGACCTCCAAAACTTGGAAGGCCTGCTTCGCAAAAGAGGGTATGCCGACGAGGACCTGGACAAGATATTCTATTCCAACTGGCTCAACTTCATTCGTAAGGCCTGGTCCTAAAGCCTTTCTAAAAGCAGACCTATAGATCTCAAATTGCAGAGGGAGCCAGCCCGACAGTCAGGCTGGCTCCCTCTGTAATACCATTACCTTAGATCTGGTATCGCCACCATGTCCATATCGGTATAGTCCTTATTTTCACCCGCCATCCCCCAAATAAAGGAATAATTGGACGTACCACAACCCGAATGAATAGACCAAGGCGGAGAAATAACAGCCTGACGATTTTCAACCCATATATGCCGCGTTTCTGAAGGCTCGCCCATCAGGTGCATCACCCGTTGGCCTTCAGCTACATCAAAATAACAATAGGCCTCCATACGTCGGTCGTGCACATGTGCCGGCATCGTATTCCATACGCTACCCGGACTTAGCACCGTTAGCCCCATCACCAGCTGGCAACTCTGCAGCCCTTCCTGATGAATATATTTATAGATCGTTCTCAAATTTGAGGTCTCCTGGCTTCCTACCGTTGCTGGGGCAGCGTCTTCCTTACTGTAATGCCTGGTAGGATAGCTGGCATGGGCCGGAGCCGATAGCAGGTAGTATACGGCAGGGTCTTCTGAGTTGACACTCTCGAACACCACCTCTTTACTCCCACGCCCCACATAGACGCAGCCTAGCTTTTGAATATCCATGCGCTGTCCATCCACAACCACGCTTCCATTTCCTCCAATATTAATAATCCCCAGTTCCCGACGTTCTAGAAAATACGTGGCCTTCAGGCCTTCAAACGATTGTAGGGCAATCGAATTCCCTAATGGAATCGCCCCACCAATCATGACACGGTCATAATGCGAATAAACCCAATTTATTTCGCCCTCCTTGAAAATTTCTCCCACCAAAAACTGCTCCCTTAGCATGGCTGTACTCATAGTGGCTACCTCCCTTGGACTACTCTCAAATCTTACTTTCATATTCTATTCCTGTTTTTTGAAATTTTAGAACCATACTATTTGCAGGCTGTATATCATTGAAGCCTATCAATTAAGGGAAATTATAGAATAATTTACCCTGTTAAAAACTGATTTTAAGAGAATACACCTCCTTCTCATCAGCCAAAACCAATAGGTAAATACCAATTGCCTATGTAGGTCCTCAAGCCATCACCATTAGGAACCATATAAGGCAATATCCTACAGAAATCAAGGAATAAAAGCTCCACATATACCCCTGCTTCATTTTTGAAAAGGAGGCTATTTTAAGGAACTATCGTAAATATTTCTGTAATTGTAATAAGGATTACTTTCACCCATTAAAACATTGACGCCATTTGAGCCCCGTAACCATTAAAGATATCGCCCGAGCTTTGAACCTGTCTACCTCAACCGTTTCTAGGGCGCTAAGAGATAGCTCAGAGATGAACCCGGAGACAAAAAAAATGGTATTGGACTATGCCCAGAAAGTCAACTACAGTCCTAACCCCATGGCAGTCAGTCTTAGAGCCAGTAAAAGTAAAGCCATAGGTCTCATTTTACCCGAAATCGCCAACGCCTTCTTCTCTCAACTCATCAATGGGATTGAAGACGTGGCCTATGCCCATGGTTATCATGTGGTGATTTCCCAAAGTCATGAGACCTACGAAAGAGAGGTTAACAATCTCAACTACTTATCTTCTCGAAGAGTCGACGGCATATTGGTATCCTTATCGAGCCTTACCACCGACCTCCACCCATTCCACGCCCTGATGGACCAGGGAATGCCCTTCGTTTTTGTGGACCGCGTACCCCAGCAAGGTCAAGTGCATAAAATAACTTCCGATAATTTTGAGGCTAGTTATAATGCAACAAAACACCTTATCGAACTGGGCAAAAAACGAATCGCACACCTCACCAGTCCGAGGTATTTGTCTATCACCACAGAACGGCTGGCTGGATACAAAAAGGCTTTATTGGATTATGATTTGACCTTTAAAGAAGAACTGGTAAAGTATTTTCATTATGGGGGTGCAGTAGCGCAGGAAAACGAAAAGACCATTCATGGCCTACTCGACCAGGTTCAGCCCCCCGACGCCCTACTCGCGGCCAGCGAAAGACTCACCATGGCAAGCCTGGAGATCCTTCATAAAAGAAACATGCGTATACCTGAAGAAATGGCCCTCGTCGGATTTACTAACAACGCCGTTGCTGGGCTCCTAAATCCTCCATTGACGGCCGTGGTACAGCCCGCCTACCAGATGGGAGAACAAGCAGCCAAGCTCCTCATAGAACTTATAGAATCACCTCAAAAAGTTAACGAATTCCAAAACCTTATCCTACCCTCCCTACTGGACATCAGATCCTCTACTATTGGTTCAAAACCGTTTATTTCTTAAATAAAAGAGCCTTAACGGGTTGTATACGGGTAATTATTAAAGTCGGTATCAACAATATGACTCCTGCCACCAGCACCGTTACCACATTGATCAACGCAAAAACGGGCCAATCGAACACGATGGGCACCGTGTCCATATAATAATTTACTGGATCGAGAGGGATCAAATGAAACTGATACTGAAGCCAACATAAAGTAAGCCCCGTAAGATTCCCGATAATCAATCCCTTTTGAACCATATACAGCCCTACCCTAAAAAACACCCTTCTGATTTGTCGATTTGGACTACCCAATGTCTTTAACAAACCAATCAACGGAGTACGCTCCATGATCATCACCAGCAGGATAGACACCATATTAAAACAAGCCACAAACAGTATTAAGCTCAAGAACACAGCAGTATTCCGATCCAAGAGTACCAGCCAATCGAATAAAGGCCTGAAAGAATCTGTTACTCTCGATAAATACACGCCTACTGGCACCACCTTTCTTAAACGTTCCGCTACCAGATCTAAATCTTCAAAATCCTTAAGATAAACTTCATAGGTCCCAACAGTATCGGCCCCCCAGTTGTTTAAGCGCTGCACCAAGCCAAGGTCACCTATGATCAGTGTATTGTCAAACTCCTCCATTTGGGTATCATAAATCCCCGCAATCGTCAACTTACGAGGCCTTGGCGGATTTTGCAAGGTGTACATAATGACCCCATCTCCTGCCTCTAGCCTTAATTGTGAAGCAATTTTTTTGCTGATTAATATTTCTGTCGAATATCCATACTTAATCGATGAAGAGTCTCGATCGCTGGGTAGCCTACCACTGACCAAAGTATTTTTTAACAATTCCCAATTATAATCCTTGCCCACCCCTTTAAGGACAACCCCTTTTATTTCATCCTTGGTTTTTAATATCCCCGACTTATGGGCTACCACCTGCCAATGATCTACCTCAGGGATATGAGGAAGTTCTTCGGCTATGGGATTACGAATATTCAAAGGTCCCTCCTCATAGGTATTCCCCAATATATAAGCACTGGCATTGATATGCGCTCCAAAAAGAAATACTTTTTGTTGGATAGTCTGTTTAAAACCCAATAGTATAGCAAAAGCCAAAATCCCCACAGCCACCCCTATGGCTATGCTGGCTACCCCAATTCGGGTAACGGTAGCTGAAAAGGACCCTGCCTCATTATGACGTATACGCTTGGCTATGAACGATGGAAACTGCAAGGAAATAATATTTTAAAGGTAATGGGGCAAAAATAGCGCAATTTCCGGGGAATCTTGAATGCCTGCCCAATCATTGTCGGTCCTTTTTGGTAGCGGACCAGCCCGGTCGTCGATGTTTTCATCCAGAAATACTATCTTAGTCGTCAAGATGACCTCACAGAATAGGATCCTATTCCTTTCTATGGGTACCATCAACCATCGATTCAATAGATTTAACATATATGCCATTAATAAAAGTTGCTGCCGGCGTGGTCAATCAAACGGCCATGGACTGGAAAAACAATACCAAGCACATCTTAGAAGCTATAGAGCAGGCCCGGTCCGAGGAAGTCAGTATCATTTGCTTACCCGAACTCTGCATTACAGGCTATGGTTGTGAGGACTATTTTTTTGCCCCTGACCTGGCCGATCAAGCCTTGCTCGCACTCACCGAAATCGTAGCCGCCACCAGTGGGATCATCGCTTCGGTAGGCCTCCCCATCCGCCATAACAATCGGCTCTACAATGCCGCCTGCCTGATCGTTAACCGCCAGATCGTAGGCTTCTATTGCAAACAAAACCTAGCCAATAACGGCATCCATTACGAAACGCGTTGGTTTCATGCCTGGCCCAAAGGACTGGTGAGCCAAGTGGAATTCCAAGACCTAAGCTACCCAATCGGCGACTTAGTATTCGAGATAAAAGACCGCCAAGGTCGTAATACCCGCCTCGCCTTCGAAATATGTGAAGATGCCTGGGTGGCCAATCGTCCCGGCAAAAGCCATTATGAAAGAGGGGTGGACATTATCCTAAACCCCAGTGCCAGCCACTTCGCTTTTCACAAATTCCTGATACGAGAACGGCTGGTGATCGACGGCTCCCGTGCCTACGGTTGTAGCTATATCTATACCAACCTACTGGGCAACGAAACCGGGCGGGCTATTTATGATGGTGATGCCATGATAGCCTCCAATGGGGAACTGCTCGTATCCAGCCCTCGGTTTAGCTATGAGGATCAGCTGGTCACCACCGCAGTTATCGACACCGACCTCACCCGTCTCAATCAGCTACAAAACCGAACTGACCCTGCCCAAGACGAACGTTGGCTCATCCATGCCCGCTTCGACTTCCCCGAGCTGCTGCCGGTGGCCAAACAAATACCTCAACTTGAAGCTTTTGAAAAAGGAGGTGCCCTCAAGGAAGAAGAGTTTGCTCGGGCGGTGTGTCTCGGACTTTTCGACTATTTGCGCAAAAGCCGCTCCCATGGCTTCACCATTTCCCTGTCGGGTGGGGCCGACTCTTCCGCTTGTACCGCTCTTTGTGGACTGATGATACGCCTCGCCGATGAAAGCATAGGCATGGACCGACTAAAACAGAAATTAGCCTACATCCCTGCCTTAACCGACACCCAGACCGAAGAAGACTTGGCCCAAGTCCTGATCCACAACATCTATCAAGGCACCGAGAACAGCTCCACCGATACTCTAGAGTCGGCTCAGTCCCTAGCGGAATCCATGGGCTCGCGTTTTTACAATATCGATATCAACGGCCTGGTAGAGACTTATAAAGGCCTTATTGAAGACCAAATCGGCCGTCAACTTACCTGGCAACAGGACGATATAGCCCTTCAAAACATTCAAGCACGGGTGAGGGCCCCAGGGGTATGGCTGCTTACCAACCTGAACAACCACCTCCTATTGGCTACCTCCAACCGATCGGAAGTCGCCGTGGGCTATGCCACTATGGACGGCGACACCTCCGGTAGCATCAGCCCCTTGGCCGGCATCGACAAACACTATTTACGCCAGTGGCTCCGATGGCTCGAAGAAAAGGGATGTGAGGTAAAAGGAAGACACATTCGCATCGAAGGTCTAAAAAAAGTGAATAGCCTCCAGCCTACCGCCGAGTTAAGACCAAAAGATCAGAAACAGACCGACGAAGCCGACCTGATGCCCTACGACTTCCTCAATGACTTGGAGCGCCTGGCTATATATGAGAAAAAATCTCCTAAAGTGTCCTTCCAAAATCTGTTGACCAACTACGAGACCATCCATAGTCGGGAGCAATTACTCATTTGGACCGAAAGGTTTTTTAGGCTCTGGAGCCGTAACCAATGGAAACGCGAGCGCTATGCCCCTTCCTTTCATTTGGACGACCTGAACTTAGACCCCCGATCCTGGTGCCGATTCCCGATACTGTCTGGTGGATTTGAAAAAGAGCTCGAAGAGCTCCGCGCTTATGCCGCTGGAGACCTTACAAAATCGAAAAATCGAATCGGCTTTTAGTATAAAATGGCTGGAAGCGCCATTGCTTCCAGCCATTTATACCCTTTAACGTCTCCTTATTTATTACAAAAACGTAAGGCCACTGCAAATCCCAACCAGCTCTGCTCCTCTCGACCTTCAGAAGGTGCATGCCCTATCCAGATGGGCTCTATTTTCCTTTTGTTGGTAACAACCCCCATATAGTCGCTCACAAATAGATTCAGGGTAGGGCCAGCCGCCAGGGCAAACCGCCCAGCAATTTTACGTTCTATGCTCAAACTAGCCCTAAATAAGCCTGCAATAGCACTTTCCTCGTACCGATCGTCCAACCACACGGCATTGGCCGTAAGGTCCAGATTCGCTCCCCAGCCTCGGCCCCACAACCGAGCCGTACCGAACCCATAGCCCATACTTCCTATAGGACGATGGGCAGCCAACCCATTAAAACTCATCGTAAATACATTATAAAACTTGGGCATACCAGTCTTAAAGGTCGCATTGAAATAGTTGAACTCATCGATAGAGACTTCGTAACGCCGATACCCATTCCGTCGAACATAGCTAAACATACCGAAAGGTACCGTAGCCGAAGAATCAGCAAAATTGACCATCCCAATCTGATGACCCGACCGCACCGTTCCAGCAAAATTGTACACCGGCGAGAGCTGATACCCATTCAAATGCCCCACAACTACATTGCCTATTCCCGCTACCTGCCAACCTCTAAAATTCTTTCCTGTGTAATTGATCACGTTAGAACCCTGAAAACCATAAACATCCCCCAAGGTCACATTGAGCACCGAAGCAAACTGAAAGCCTGTAACATTATTCCCGACAACATTGCTCAACCCCGCTAGCTGAAAGCCCTTCACATTCCCACGGACCGCATTGATACCCCAGCCTATCTCCATGGCATTGACCCCCAAGGAATAACCCGCTAATAAATTAAGTGAGAAGTCGTTGACCACATTCCCGCTAAGTCCATGATTGGTTCCCAAAAACGGTAATAACGAAGCCTGAAATGGCCGGTAAAGGGTATCCTCAATATTGCGGGTATGGATATGTTGCTGAGCCGAAGCGAAAGCCGAAACAAACTCTCCCTGCACAAACTGGTAGGTCTGCCTAAGTTTTTGATGCGTTTTATCCAATACTGGCTCTATTCCCTGTAGTGGATTGGAGCTCGCTGTAGCCGTGGTTTCATATTCTGGAACCACCACCTTCACCCCCACACTGTCGATCCTTTGCGATAGTCGGGCAGGCTTACCGGCCAAGGGCCGTAGTGTATCGGGACTTAACAGAATAGGCCGATAAGTATCTTCACGTTGCATGACCGGTATCGACACCCCTACATATTCTTCCTTGCGTACCTCCAGCTGAAGCTTAGAGGACACATTGGGCAATCGAAGTTTATAATAACCATATTGATTACTAATAGTCGAAATGAGCGTGCTAGACTCATAAACACTGGCATTAGCCAGCTTTTCCCCCGTAGCCCCATCTACAATATAACCACTGAAATTAAAATCCTCTTCCACCTTCGCAGCTTTAGGTACAGCACGTTTTTGAAGTATTACGTACCGACGCCGTACTTTATACTGTACTTCCTGTTGGAATATTTTATCCAAAATATCCACGATTCGCTCTTCATCGGCCGCGACACTCACCTTACGCCGTACATCTATGGCATCGGGACTGTAAGAAAAGCTAAAGCCCCCCAGCCGTTCGATTTTTGAAAGCACCTGATCGACGCGCTCTTGGCTGCTCTTAATAGTAATGCGCGTGTCCAAAATCCCCTGGGCATAGACTGACGCCTTTGATAGCAGGAGCCATCCCGAAAGGAATATCAGAAGTTGTAGTTTCGTTTTCAATTGATGATTATATTAAATGCTCCGTATTTTGTCAAGAATTCATAGCAACCCGCAACCCTTATCGACAGCCCGCACCTTCGAGCCAATAGGTATCTCCATCCTTGCGCAGCTCTAGCTGCAAGGTCTCCGCAATAACCGCCAATGTGGCGTCGAGTGGTTCCTTTTCGAAGCGTATCGTAAGCCGACAGTTAGAAATGTTCGATTTGGCCAGCCGGAGGTCCACATGGTATCCATTCCGAATGGACTCGACCACATCCGCCAAATGTGTAGCCTTAAAATCATAGATCTGCGTTTTGTAGCCCAGCAAATTAGTATTGGCCATCAGACTTAAGATGGTATCGCGCTGAACCTCCGCCCCTTGTCCTTTCACAAGCAATTTTTTGGCAACGGCATTGCTCACTTCCACCTTCCCCGACACCACATCGACCCGCATAGGCCCTTCTTTCGAAGCATTGACATTGAATGACGTCCCCAATACCCGTACTTCCCCTTCTAAGGTACTGATAACGAACGGGCGCTTCTCATCCCGATGCACGTCAAAAAATGCTTCTCCCTCTAAAGAGACCGTCCGAATATCATCCTTCCACTGAGCAGGATACTCTAAGTGCGAATGATGATTCAAAAATATACTGGTTCCATCGGGCAATACCAATTCCTGGGTCTGCTCTTGGGTAACAACCGAAACCATCTCTGGTACGGGTTCGAACCGGTAATAATACAAGCCAAACATCAGGGCTAAAGCGGCAGCCACCGTCATGGCCAAGGCCAACAAGGGGTAGCGCTTAACCCCTTGCCCACTCCCGCCTCCATGTAAGGGACGTATTTTATCGATATCAGGAGTAGGCTGCTGCATTTTTTGACGCACCCGCTCCCAGGCCCTATCCACCTTGTCGGTCGCAGAGCTAGGCTTGAGTTTACCCGACAGTTCCCAGATAAGTCGGTATTCACTCAGTTCTTTCCTCTTTTCTGGAAATTGGCTCAGCCATTTTTCCACGGTCTCAATCTCCTCTTTCGTAGCCGAATGAGCCAAATATCGAGCCAATAACTCGTCCGATAATGTATTTAATGGGGCGCTCATATGCTAATAACGGTTAAATGCTCTGAAAAGAAACACAGCAATCCTACCACAGTAGGTAGATAATCCGCCAGCTCCTGTCTTAATATTCGTAAGGCCTTTCCTATCTGATTTTCCACCGTTTTGATGGAAACCCCCAGTTGGTTGGCTATCTCTTGGTAGCGAAGCTCCTCAAACCGACTCATCCGAAAAGTCACCTGGCATTGCTCAGGCAGTTTGCTAATGGCCATTTCTATCTTCTCCTCCAGTTCCTGGCTCTGGATAGCCTCCGTTACCGAATCATGATGGGGTGTCAGAATATGACGGCTGTATTCCTGATGGGTCTTTTTGATGGCATTATGTTTAAACCGATTCAAACAATAATTATGTACGGCCCTGTACAGATACGACTTTAAGGAAAGGGTAATCTCTAAGGACTCCCGCTTTTCCCAAATATTCAAAAAAACAGTCTGTACCACCTCCTCCGCTTCATCATCGTCTTTGAGGAGAGAACCAGCATACTGGCACAATCGCTCATAGTAGGTGCGGAAGGCTACCTCAAAAGCACGCTCGTCGCCTTTTCTGATGGCCTGCACAAGTTCCGGGTCGGTGAAATCCACTTTTTTACGGCTTTGATTTTGCATCAAATTTAAAAATTCACCCCCGATATACGTCTCCGCTTGGGCTTTTTCTGTTACAATCACGGTCTTTCTGTCGGTTTGCATCATGACAACTCAGCACCGCCTCTACCCCTATCTCCCTATTTTTTTTCTTCACGCATAGGGGTTCCCCTCTCGTGGTTTGTCCATTAGGCACCAAACAAGATTTATACCTTCGTTAAATTTATTAGCCATGAACAATTTTAAATTAACCTGGATCCTTGCCCTGGCCGCAAGCATGCAAGCTTGTGTATACATCGATTCCGATGGTATATCGCCAAGAGGGCCGCAGTCGACAGAAAGCTGGTACGTCGACGACTTCGATCGGGTGAGTGTCACCGATGGTATCGACGTCCACCTACGCTATGGGGCCGCCTCATATGTAGAAGCGACCGGCGCCCAGCGCGACCTCGACGACCTCGAGATCGAAGTCTCTAACAACAAACTGGTGGCGCGCTTCAAGGACAAATGGTTTAGCAACCGCCAGCGCCTCGACTTATACCTGACCACCAACGACCTTTCGGCCGTTGAATTCTCAGGAGCCGTAGATGCCGACATCAACGGATTTGACAACCTCTCCACCCTGCAGCTAAAGCTTACGAGCGCTTCCGAATGTACTTTTGACGGCTATGCCGGTAGCATACAAATGGACCTATCCGGTGCTTCTGAGCTAAAATTGAAGGGTACTAGCGAAGTCCTGAATGGTAAACTTTCGGGGGCTTCTGAACTACATGCCGTCGACTATCCCGTCAAATCGGTGATACTCGACCTGTCTGGAGCTAGCGAGGCCTACGTTTGGGCTTTAGACGACCTCGACATCAAAGCCAGCGGCGCCAGTAAGGTACGTTATAAGGGGAGTCCCAGCATCAGTCAGGATGTATCGGGAAGTAGCAGTGTGAAAAGATATTAAGAACCTCTAGGGCCAAGTCCGATCAGGGAATCATCCCATACTTGGCCCTAGCCTGCTTTTTGGACATACCATCGAAATGCCACCATTCGGTCGTATTCACTGTAAACCCCGCGGCAGTCATCACCGAGCGTAAGATTTGTCGGTTGGCGACTTGCTGCTTACTCAACTTTCCCTGACGGAGCATGTCTGCCTCTGAACGTGGATAAGCCAGAGGGCCAAAATAATCGTATGACGTTCCCATGTCCAAAGATTTTCCAGCGGCATCGGCTACCGTAAGGTCGATTGCACAACCAAAATTATGATTAGACCCCGTCTTCGGGTTGGCCACATACATGGGCTTACGACTCTCGGGAATATTTTGGGCGTCCAAGGCATCCCAAAGTTGATATTGAACGGAATTGGGCCGGGCAGCATCGTATACCAATAAACGTAACTGCGGATGCTTCGATTTTAATAGCTTGCTGGCGCGAGCTAGCCGATCGGCCATTTCGGGTTGGAGATAGGCCCTGGTCAAGTCGCCATAGACGTCCTTCTTCACAAAGTTATCGGTCGTCGAATACTTGAGCTCTACTAGTATGCTCGGATCTACTCGCTGCACATCCACCAATCCCCTGGCAATCATCTTTTGCTCTAGCTCTGGCACCTTGGTCTGCCCCCATGCCACCATGGGGCCTAGTGCCCAGCACCACCCTACTAGTAATACCACTAACCTCGTTTTTCCTTGTCCCACCCTTTCTTTGATCCAATTCATTATTTTATTTTTATGCTCCTTTTACTACTCTGTCGCTTGAACGGCTCCCTGCCGGCTATCTTGAAAGCGCTCTTGTATGATCTTCGTATATTTTTCTAGTAATTCCAATACCCGCTGCTGGGTCTTCGCCCTTACCACCAAGCCGACCTGAAAGGGCTCCTCCATACGCCAGAAAAGCTCTGCATCGTCGAACATACTGGTATCTGGAAACTCTTCCGATACTTTAGCCTTGATAATCCCGGCATAATGTTGCCTTACAGGAGGCAGCTTATAGGGGGTATTGGACACCACAGCGGTTTCCATTTTGGCCCATTCTACCCAAAGATTGATCCCCGAAGAGGCCTCCACCATCTCCGACAAATGAGCACCCACCACTCGCGATGAAGTCTCCAGAAAATAATACTTCCCATCCTCCTGCGAACGGATAATTTCGGTGTGTGACGCACTTTGGGTGAGCCCAAATGCCTTTAACAGATCAACCGCCATCGTTTCCAAGGCATGTGCCTCCGAGGTTTCAAATGGTACGGTGACCGACTTGAAAATCCCCCCCATACTATCCACGTCAAAGGGTGGAGTCAGATATTGGCTACTCCATAGAAACACGACCCGACCATTATAACTGATAGAATCGACATGAAAGACGTCCCCTGCGGTATATTGCTCCACCAAATAGGCATGCCGACTATCCCCAAGGCTTTCTATGGCCCGCCATAACTCCTCGGTCGACTGTAGTTTCTGAATCCCCATCACCCTGGCCTCCGACCTCGGCTTAAGCATCCATGGCCCCGGATGTTTTTCTGTAAAAGCTCGAATATCCTCATCATTGAACAGGGCGGAAAAGCCTGGAACGCGTATTCCCGCTTCTTGGGCCTTGGCACGCATACTCAATTTATCATGAAAATACCCCCCTGTTGTTTGCCCCATTCCTGGAATACGAAAATACTCCCTAAGCTGAGCGGCCCTTTCTACATCCAAGTCGTCCAGTGCCACCACCCGGTCTATATTCGTAGTACGCATGGCTAAGGCCAAAATTGTGAACATGGTATCCACATCGTAACCACCAGAAGGCAGCGAATCGATATAGTAGACCTCATCGATAGACTCCCTCACCCAAGGCTTATCGGCTAGGCGTCGGTCGGTCAACAAGAGCACCGTATTGCCAGCTTCCTTGCAGGCCCGCAGAAAATCATTTCCTTTAAAAATGGTAGAGATACAGAGAAATGTATAGGGTACAGACATATATATTATTTTAGTGACACAATCCCTTTTAGGCCCAAAGGCGACTTCTCCCAAATCTAACGAAAAGAACCAGCTATTCTAGGCCTATCGATTCGTTTTTTTTTGGCAAAACCCTCCCTATTCTTCTAGTTACGACGATATTGCCGGCGGGTAGCCGCTCGCTCAGCAAATGATTACTCTATTAAAACAAATTTCAGGGAAGCCTCCCCATCGAGTTGCAAGAAATATAAGCCCGCTCCAAGCTGCGACAAGTCCACCCCATCGCTCTGAAGAACCGGATGACTCACCCTGATACTATTTAACACTACCCCGCGCTGATCGTAAATCCTCAGCAACCTCTGCCCTTCAAAAGCCGACAATCCCCGAAGCCACAAGCGCCCCCTCACCGGATTAGGTGCCACATAAGGCGCTACCTTTTCAGCACAGCGCTGGGTCAAAATCCTCGTAGGAACGGTAGTAAAATCATGGTCGTGACTCACAATCTGAAAATATACCGCTCCTTCTTTCGGCGTAGCTTCCATAAAAGAATAACGATTGGTAACATCCGAGTTCGATACGGCATCGACCCGCCCTATCTCCGTCCAATGAACGCTATCGGTACTCCTTCGAATTTCGAAGTAATCCACATTTTTTTCATTGGAAGTTTCCCATTCCAAGCGTACTCGGTGCCCTTGGCAGCCTATGGACAAAGCACTGTAACGAACAGGAAGCGGATCCGTATTCAACGTCACCGTGTTATTCTTAGAAATAAGCCAGAAATCTGGGTCTATCACTGCCGTTTCCGGATCAAATGGCAAGTTTTCAGTAAAATCCTGATCGTGATGGGTATTCTCGACGACCACCAATTGTTCCTCCCCAGTGCTGTTGTTTTTGAACAAGATAGGCACGGGCAACTTAAAGAAAGTCACCGATGGGTCGGAGGTCGTTTGCTTTAGATTAATGGATACATCACCCGCCCCCAGCTGGCTCCAGGTGAGTTGATAGGTTGGATAGCCCTGCCCCCTATACCACTGATCGAAAAAATAGGTCAGGTCTTTCCCACTTACCGCCTCCAAGTGTCCTTGCAAGTCTTGGGTACTGGCAAACCCATAGCTCAACCTGGCGTCGTAAAGATATTGGTTCAACGCCAACTCGAAATCGCTATCCCCCATTATCCAGCGTAACATATACAACAAATGGGAGCCCTTACTATAGCTAAGTCTTCCATGGAAAATCCTATTAACGTTATTGGTATCGTCGACCATCACCGAGCCATTGGCCACCGAAGTAATATAATTCACTTCATTAGCTCTCAGCGCCGTTGCTTGGGACGGGTTTTTGTATTCCTGGTAGATATTCGTCAGGTAAGTCGCAAAGCCTTCATTGAGCCATATATCCTTCCATGAACTACAGGTAACCATGTCGCCAAACCACTGGTGTGCCAGTTCATGGGCGATCAGCCCCACGCCCATGCTCGCCATAAAGGAGTTGGTTTGATGCTCCATACCTCCTCCCCAGGCAAATTGTACGTGCCCATATTTCTCCTCAGCAAAGGGGTATAATCCAAATTTACTACTAAAAAACTGCATGGCGTCCAAAGCTGTAGTCGCGCCCGTTTCGAAAGATGCCACACTTTCCGGATAGCAATAGCTCTGCATGGGGATGGTGACGCCATCGATGGTGGTCGAATGCGACAGTTCCGTAAAATCGGTTACTGCCATGCACACCAAGTAAGAGGCGATGGCATAGCCATGGCGCCAATGCGTACGCACCCGGCCATCTACTAGGTTGGTTTCAGACTGCCTGAGCCCATTCGAAATGGCCTTGTAGGCGGCAGGATGGGTAATATAAATATCCATCCCGTCGTCGGCCTTGTCGTCGAGGCCATTTTTGCATGGCCACCAATCTTTACTTCCATAGGGCTCGCTAAGGGTCCACATCACCGGAACTCCGGGACTCCCATGGGTGGTGGTGGTAAAACTCCCAAATCCAGACCCCACCGGTGTACCACTATATACGATCGTTACGGAATCGAGGGTTCCGCTCGCCGTTTCAGGGATATTAATCGCCAAAGCGTCGGCCGCATGTACCGTAGCCAAGGGCATATTCCGCTGCAGTACTTGGCTAACATTCATCTGTTGAGACAAGTCGAGCACGATCTGACTCCCGGTAGCCACCATCATATAATAGACGGTCAACTGGCCTGAGATAAAATTGACGGCAGGGTCCACCTCCCATTCCGCTCGGTAGTACCGCACATCAAAATTATTGGAAGACATCACCTTTAAACCCGCATTCGCCTGCAACAAACCGGCCCCCTTTCCCTTCTGCTCCAGGGTCGCAATATCGGAGGTGCTCCAAGTAAGCTCCAGCCCCTCTTGAGCCGTCCCGATGATGGGGAACAGTATCCATATAAAAAATAGTAAATAGCGCATACAATTTTCAATAGAGGTTCTATATCAAAGATACGTATATTTTTTTACCTACAGGACAAACAAATCCATCAATAAAGAAGAAGACCCATCCTGTACGAATGGGTCCCCTGCTCTTTCTAGTCCTAAGTCGTTCTATTCAATGCCTCCCCCTTTACGGTTCGGGCTTCGCGGAGCAGGCCAGGGCTGACGCTTCCCCCCTTCGGTCATAGGCATCTGGCGTTTCACCTTCGAAGTCGGCTCTGGATCCTCACTCGCTTCGTAAGCCATAATGGCCGTCAAGATAGCATTGGAACGCAGGTCGTCGAAAACGATTTTATCATAAGTATCCAAATTGGTGTGCCAGGTATAGTTCCCATACGACCAGCTTAAAGAGCTCAAAGAGAATGCCGGAGCTCCCGCTGCCAAAAAAGAGGCATAGTCAGAGCCTCCCCCTCCGGGAGTACCAGGGAAAGTGGTTTTAACTTCATTCCTGATACTATCGGGAACGGAAGCCAGCCAACGACCCAGATAGTCGTAGGAGTCCACAAAGCCCTGTCCCGAAAGGTTGACCACCCGCCCCGTTCCATTGTCCTGGTTTAAGACCACCTGAATATTTTTGACTATTTCGGGGTGATCCTCTACAAAGGCCCTAGAGCCATTGAGCCCCTGTTCCTCACTGCCCCAATGCCCCACCAAGATCGTGCGCTTGGGATTAGGATACACTTTTTTCAATATTCGCATAGCCTCCATCATCGTCAGTGTGCCGGTACCATTGTCGGTAGCACCCGTGCCCCCATCCCAAGAATCGAAATGCGCCGATAGGATCACATATTCGTCTGGCTTTTCGGAGCCCTTTATCTCAGCGATGGTATTGAAAGTGGGTACAGCTCCCCCCGTTTTTGAGTCGGCACGGAGGCTGACCTTCGGCTTATGTCCCGACGCCGCCAACCGATACAGTAAGCCATAGTCTTCTAGAGAAATGTCTACAGAAGGTACTTTTTCGGTATAGGCACCAAAAATTTTATTAGCACCAAACCCCTTCGACCAGTAGGAAGTAAGAATCCCTAGGGCTCCCGCTTTCTCCAGAACAGCCGGCAGCGTCCTGCTGCTGTAGCCCGTCCGCCGGATACGTTCCCGCCAAGCCACCGACTGCACTTCCCTTTCTATTTTCATTCTTTTGTACGACTCTGGAGTAGCGTTGTCTTTCCAGTTGTCGTCGGGCCTACCGGTAGGCTCTAGCATCGACAGCAACACAAACTTGCCCTTTACCGTAGGCAACCACTTTTGATAGGCTAAGGAATCTGCTAATTCGGGGAGTAAAATCGCCTCGGCCGTTACCGTCTTACCTGCCGTACTCGGGCTCCAGGCCAGCTGCATCCCATGTAAAGATTTCACCCAAGGCTCCACCATATCGACATGGGTAATGCCTCGCTCCCATCCTTTCCACTCACCCCACTGCTCGGTCTTGGCTGCAATCCCCCAGGAAGCATATTGTTTGACGGCCCAGTCGCCAGCCTGCTTCATCTGTGGGCTACCTACCAGCCTCGGCCCCACTACATCGAGTAGCTCATGCCCTAGCTGTTCGAGCTGGGAGTGGTACGTAGCCTCCTTAATAATCGCCTCCACTACCGGATCAGCCTTTTGGCCATAAGCCATGCTGCCAACTACAGCCATTACACTGAAACAAAACAGGGTTCGTTTTTTCATTTCTAAAGATTAAAGATTTAGTAATTCTATCAACGAAGTCACCACATTGATTCCAAAATTCAACCTCCCTTTCAATATTCCTACTAATCAGAAAATTAATAATATTTCAAAGCCAAGTAAGCTCACTTCCCTCGAAATATAACATTATTTCCTTAAAAACCCTTTTACTGTCCCTATCGAAACAAATCACAAACTACTGATTAACAGAGTATTAAAAATTCCAATCCTGATCACACAACGTGACAGGGCCCGTCGAAGGGCATGACATTGTTTTGGCAATGCTTTAGAATAGCAAACAACCATTCCCTACCTACTTACGTACTTAGTCCAATGAGTATGGGGCCGTGCGGCCCTGGGCCCTGTACTCACCACTGGCCTGGTACCCCCTTTGCGGCCTCCAATTGTGACCGTCTCCATAAAAAGCTGTAATATCAGGGCGGCCTAACGAAAAAAAATGGCATATGACCCCACGTTTATATTTACATGTATTGTTATTCATTATGGGCTCCTATTCCCTTTGCGCCCAAAATATCCAGTTCTCAGGGTTAAAAAGGACGGATTCTGTCTATCTTAAAAAGGCTATCGGTCTAAGGCCCCATAGCACCTTGGACAGCCTGCAGCTTCAGACCCTAGCCAGAAAAATCAGGAACACACGCCTTTTTCATACCGTAAGCTATACCTCCAGGGTTGTCGGCTCCGATACCACTGTAAACTTCCATTGTGAAGAGGTGCAGTCGGTCTTACCCATCGTAGAGATAGGCGCCACCCAGGGCAACCAATGGTTTCGCCTGGGCGTCCAGGACGAAAATGGGCTCGGTAAGGGAATTCAAACCATCGCCTTTTATCAGTACAACGAAAAACATTCCTTCGTCCTGAAGCAAAAATTCCCGTTGGCTCTAGGCAAATGGGGCGTCGGCTATCTGCTCCGGAAATGGTCCTTTCTCGAGCCTTTTACCTTCCAGAACACGCCCGAATACTATGTATACACTAGCCGGAATGCCGAAGTGAACGTCAGCTATCCTTTTAAAGTCAACCGCCATGAGCTGGAAGTAGGAATGGGCTACCTTTCAGAGAAATACCTCCATACGAAGCCTGAAGAATTCCAGCAAGGCCCCACCCGCTTTTTCCATGAAAAATTGGTACTCAAGACGGTCCATACCCTCAACCAACTCAACTACCATAGCTTCTATCTGTCAGGCTGGGCCAATACCCTGCGGGTGGTCGGTACGCTGGGTCCCAAAAACACCCAACCTTTCGTGTCGGTTATCAACGAAATCCGCTATTTCAAACGCATGCCTCATAAAGGAAACCTAGCCATTCGTAACAGAATCGGTTTGGCCAGCAATCAGAATGTCTTCCTGGCCCCCTTCGTTCTCGACAACTATTATAATATTCGGGGGGTGGGCAACCGCATAGACAGGGGCACAGGCTCCATCGTCCTTAATACCGAATACCGACAGACGCTCTGGGAAAACCCTACTTTCGGCATCCAGACCCTCGGCTTTATCGATGCCGGCACCTGGCGCAAACCCGGTGGCACCCTGACCGATTTTACCAAAAGACAAAACACCAAAGTCTTCGCGGGCTTCGGCACCAGGCTTATCTACAAAAAAGCCTTCGACGCCATCCTCAGCCTCGACTACGGCTGGAGCATCAACGGCGTCGGCCAAGGATTTGTGTTCGGAATTGGCCAGTATTTTTAGGCGTTAGTCGGTTAGAAATTAGGTAATTAGAGGTTAAATGCAGCCGCCGGACGGTTAAAGGTTAAAAGTTAAAAGTTAAAAGCGGCCGCCGGGCGGATAAAGGCGCGCAACTCTTGAACACCAGCGATAGCCTATTGCTTACTGCTTATCGCCTACAGCCACTCCAGCCACCAAAATAGCTTTTCAAGGTACCATAAAGCGTAAAGCCCTGTCAGCCAGAGCTTGTCGAAGGCAGTCAATGTATTAGGCTGTTAGCGGTTAGGTAATTAGAGGTTAAATGCAGCCGCCGGACGGTTAAAGGTTAAAGGTTAAAGGTTAAAAGCGGCCGCCGGGCGGATAAAGGCGCGCTACAATTGATCACCAACGACAGCCTATCGCTTACTGCTTAGAGCTTACAGCCGCTAGCCCGCTACACTTGAACACCAACGATAGCCTATTGCTTACTGCTTATCGCCTACAGCCGCCTAAAGCCACTCCAGCCACCAAAATAGCTTTTCAAGGTACCATAAAGCATAAAGCCCTGTCAGCCAGAGCTTATCGAAGGCAGTCAATGTATTAGGCTGTTAGCGGTTAGGTAATTAGAGGTTAAATGCAGCCGCCGGACGGTTAAAGGTTAAAGGTTAAAAGCGGCCGCCGGGCGGTTAAAGGCGCGCTACAATTGATCACCAACGATAGCCTATCGCTTACAGCTTACAGCCGCTAGCCCGCTACACTTGAACACCAACGATAGCCTATTGCTTACTGCTTATCGCCTACAGCCGCCTAAAGCCACTCCAGCCACCAAAATAGCTCTTCAAGGTACCATAAAGCGTAAAGCCCTGTCAGCCAGAGCTTGTCGAAGGCAGTCAATGTATTAGGCTGTTAGCGGTTAGGTAATTAGAGGTTAAATGCAGCCGCCGGACGGTTAAAGGTTAAAAGTTAAAAGCGGCCGCCGGGCGGATAAAGGCGCGCTACACTTGAACACCAACGATAGCCTATCGCTTACAGCCGCCTAAAGCCGCTAGCCCGCTACAATTGATAACCAACGAAGGCCTATAGCTTACTGCTTAGAGCTTACAGCCGTTACCATATTACCTTTGATCACCAACGACAGCCTATTGCTTACAGCTTATCGCCTACAGCCACTCCAGCCCTCAAAACAACGACAACGTCCCTCCCTCATTGAGGCGGGAACCTGATGGGTGTTCCAACAGGACTTCAGGGCAATTGGTATCCTTACGGGCATTGAATACCCCGTCCATCACCCGATAGGTCTTCAGCCTCGACTCATCGGCGTAGGGCACCATCAAGGCTTTCATTTCGGCCTGGGTCAGCTGGGGCGACAGCCAGGCTTCCGCCTCAGGCCCATCCAATATCAACGGCATACGTTCCCCTTCATTATGTACCGCCGCCATATGCGGGCCGGCATCGGTGGTAATAATAGAAAAAGTATATTGATTCTGCCAATGGGTAAAAATCCCTCCCAACATAAACAGACCTCCCGCCGCAGGCCGAATATACCAGCTATGGGTTTGGCTGGTTCCGGCAGGGGTATGGGGCTCAAAAAATCCCGTACACAACACCAGACAGCGGTTGGTCCAGTACGACTTATAAGCAGGCTTCTCAAAGAGCTCGTCGTTGCGCGCATTCAGGGTGTTGGCCTTCCACTCTCCCTCTTTCCCCACCCACTCGGGCACCAGCCGCCAGCGGTATAGGCTCACCACATCGGGTGTCCGTATGCTCACCACCGGGATCATCGGCTTGTCGAAACCGTTAAAATGAAACTTCGGTACGAACTCTACCTCGCTCTTGATGGGTTTCTTCATACCCTCCACCTGCTTTTTGTCTTCTAATGAAATATGGTAACACATCTTTCTCTGATAGCTAAAAATGAACGGGAATATTCCATTACTCCGACTGCAACATACTTACTTCGTCCGAAAATCCCTATTTTTGCCCGATAACCCGGCTTTGGTCCATGCTATCGAATATCGTCCGTTTCCTGTTTTTTGCCAATTATTTTGTAGGTTTCCTCGCCGTAGCCTTATCCATAGAGACGGCCTATCAGCTGGCTCTACCCTTCCTTTCGGCCGAATATTACTTACTTCTATTTAGTGTAACAGTACTCTATTATACCTTTGCTTATGCCAATCCTGGCACTTCGGCAAGTCCCAACCCCCGCACGGCTTGGTACCAACAACACCGGACTTTTGCGGCCAGAAGCCAGCTGATGCTCCTGGTTGTCAGCATCGTTCTGGCAACGAAGATCTTTATCCAGAATTTCTATAAAATCATTTCCCTTCCCTGGCCCTACTGGCTTTTACTGGGCGCTATGGTACTGGCCGCAGCCCTCTACTATGGCCTACTGCCCAAATCCCTCTACCGGCTCAACCTCCGCAATACCGGCTGGCTTAAGGCTTTCGTCATCGGCTTCGTATGGGCAGGTTGTGTCAATATCCTTCCCATTACCATGGCCCGAGTGGAACAAGGGATCCATGTAGCCGAGCCCGGGTTCATGCTATGGCTATTCCTCAAAAACTGGATGTTCTGTACCGTCAATGCCATTATGTTCGACATCAAAGACTATGAGGACGACTCCAACCGCCAATTAAAAACTTTCGTGGTAAGGTTTGGCCTCTACCGCACCATCACTTTTATCCTGATCCCGCTCCTTCTGGTTGGCCTACTCGCCCTCTTACTTTTTGCTCGTTACAAGCACTTCGCCCCCGAAACGGTCCTCTTCAACACCATCCCCTTTTTATCCTTACTCTGGGTAGCCTTTTCGCTGCATACCCCAAAAAAAATCCTGTTCTACCTCATCGTCATCGACGGTCTGTTGCTAGTTAAGGCCATCTGCGGCATCCTAGGCATCATATACGCCCATCAGTAAACCGACGCCTCAGAGCCTGTCGTCCAGTACGAAAAGCGCCAGCCCATAATCATTGAGATGACAGAACTTGTAAATCCCTGAAAACACCAGACTGGATATCCTCCTAAACGAAGGGATAAGCCCATACAGGTTATTTCAATCCTTCCTCCGCCCATACAGGTTTTTGAAGCAATAATTTTTATTTGTCAATAAAACACTTAATTTCGTATACACTAAAAAAACAAAACTAATAAGACATAAAATATGAATATTCCTAAGTTCCGATTCCTTTGTGGACTCTTTCTTTTGACCATTGGCTATAGTTACGGCCAATCAGCTCCTCAGCCTTTGGTTAGCCATATCTACACCGCCGACCCTTCTGCGCATGTTTTCGAGGGGAAAATTTATATTTACCCTTCTCACGACATAGAAGCCCATGTAGCCGAAGACGACGAAGGCGGCCATTTTAACATGCAGGATTACCATATACTATCCATGAAACATATTGGAGGCAAGGTCACCGACCACGGTATGGCCCTCGCGCTTCAGGATATCCCTTGGGCGGGCCGTCAGCTATGGGCTCCCGATGCGGCCACCAAAAACGGCACCTACTACCTCTACTTCCCTGCCAAAGATCAGGACGACGTTTTTAGAATAGGCGTAGCCACCAGCACCTCCCCTTCCGGACCGTTTAAGGCGGAACCCAAGCCCATAGAAGGGAGCTACAGCATCGACCCTGCGGTATTTACCGATACCGACGGCAGCAGCTATATGTACTTTGGAGGGATATGGGGAGGACAACTACAACGCTGGGAAACCGGACAGTATGAGGCCGGTGGCTCCAAGACCGATCTGGAAAACGACCAGGCGCCGGCCATAGCGCCAAGGATGGTCAGACTTACCGTAGATATGAAGCAATTTGCCGAGCCCGTCAGAAAAATCGTCCTACTCGACCCCGAGGGGCGCCCTCTTCTGGGTGGGGACCACGACCGCCGATTCTTCGAAGGTGCCTGGATGCACAAATACCAGGACAAATACTATTTCTCTTATTCTACTGGCGACACCCACCTGCTGGCCTATGCCACCAGCGACTCACCATATGGTCCATTTACCTACCAAGGCGTTCTGATGGAGCCCGTTACGGGCTGGACCACCCACCATTCCATCGTAGAAATCAAAGACAAGAAAAAAGAATCGAAATGGTATATCTTCTACCATGACGTTCAGCTATCGGGCAAAACACACCTTCGCAATGTGAAGGTGCGGGAGCTAAAACGTAACCCCGACGGAAGTATTCAAACGATTAATCCCTAATCTCAACTGCAGTATCGCGGGCCGTAGCCGGAAGTTAGGAATAACCTCCGGCTATTTTGTAGTGTAACAACATTTGGCTAGCTTGGTCTATGCAAAACAATTATGACCGAGCAGCATGGTTTTATGATTCCCTTAGCCGATTGGTGTTTGGGAAAGCCTTGGTATATATTCAGCAGAAAATCCTGGCGCATATCCCAGCCAATAGTAAGGTCCTCATCGTGGGGGGCGGCACCGGCTGGATCCTCAACGAAATAGCAGCCTTACACCCTACCGGCCTTCAGATCACCTATGTGGAGATTTCGGAAAATATGCTGCACCTCGCCCAGAAAGATTATCATGGCCGAAACCCCGTATCTTTTGTACAGAGCGCCGTGGAGGACTTTCCTATCACCCAGCCCTACGATGTTATTTTTACGGCCTTTTTGTTCGACAACTTCGCCCAGGACCGCATCGACACCTGCCTCCAGAAACTCGATGCAGGCCTGCGCCCGGGTGGTCTATGGCTCTTCGCCGATTTCCACCTCGACGTGGCCAAGCCTAAATTCTGGCACAAATATCTGCTGCAATCCATGCTTTTCTTCTTCCGGATGCTTTGTAAGGTAGAGGCCACCCGCCTCATCCCCATGGAGCCCGCCTTCCGGTCGTACGGCTATACCATCGCTACACAATATGAAACCTATGGAAGGTTTATAAAGGGAATCGTCTATAGGAAGCCCGAAGGCGACCCCTGAGCGGAGTCGAAGGGGCTCTCTAAGCGGAGCCCAAAGCGATCCCTAAGCGGAGTTCGAAGGCGGCCCCTGAGCGGAGTCGAAGGGAGTTCGAAGGCGATCCCTGAGCGGAGCCGAAGGGAGTTCGAAGGCGATCCCTGAGCGGAGCCGAAGGGTCGAAGGGAGTTCGAAGGGTCCAATTCCAATCTCCTTATACTGGCCCTTCCTGCCCTAAAAAAAACATCTATCCACCAAGGGTTTATTTCCCCTGCAGAACACCCTGGTCTATCAATACCTGAAAGGAATCCTCCATGGTAGTCTTCAGCGGCATATATCGGACCCCCAACTCCCGCTGGATTTTTGTATTGTCGGCTCGCCAGGGAATATTGACATTATTCTGGACAAATCGGCGCGAAAACAATTTGTTGGCCATCGGCCCTACCAGCATCAGCAGCCATTTGGGCAAGGCCCTTTTGGGCAACGGAAAAGCAGCTCCATACTTGGGCAATAATAATGCGCTCATCTCTAGGAGGTCGGTCTCGTGGGCCGAGGTAATATACCGGCCCTTCGCTGCTGGCGTGAAGCCCGCAAGCCAGTGGGCCTGTGCTACGTCGCGCACATCTACCACCCCAATTCCCATCCTAGGCGCTCCCATTTTCAGCTCTCCATCGCCCAACCTCTTCAGTATATTAACACTCTCGGAGGTGGTGGTGGCGGGGTTCAATGCAGGGCCTAACACCAGCGACATATTAATCGTGATCAGGTCCCATCGGTTTTGCGTTTTCTGTATTTCCCAGGCCCGTTTCTCTGCCAGCGTTTTCGAATAGGCATAGGGCTGATAGTCCAGCGAAGCCGTGGTATTCCACACCGCCTCGGTAATGCGCCCTCCAGGAGCCTGGGTCGTGTCGATGGCGTCGGTATATATAGCAGCGCAGCTGCTGGTTACCACCACCCGCTTAACAGTACTTACCTCCATGGCCGACTTCAACAGATTCTCCGTACCCTGTACCGCCGGTTCTATCAATTCCTTCTGAGGATCTTTTACGTCCATGATAAAGGGAGAGGCCGTATGGAACACCAGCTCGCAGCCCTCCACAGCGGCCGTATACGACCCCGGCTTCAGCAGATCCCCGGCAAAAAGTCTGAGCGTTCCTTTGCCTTGCGCAGCAGCCTCCAAGAGATGCCCCGTCTTACGGGTATCTTCCGGATTGCGCACCGCAGCATGCACCGTGAGCCCCTCATCCAGAAGCCGCTTTACCAACCAACTGGCCACATAGCCATTGGCACCCGTCACCATCACCGGTTTTGTTTTATCTATCGTAGTCATTCGTTATTTGTTTTATAGGCTTCCTACAAAAGTAGGGCCACCGGCCCACTATCCTTAACACAAATTCCGGAAAGGGGGAAGAATTACCGTTTACTAAGAATCATAAATATTATAAGCATTATACAAATAAATTCCATAAAATGCGATTTGTAACCACCCGAAACGTCTACCAAACGTTATAATTTCTTGAGAATAATTCCTTTATGAGTGAAATACCTAAGACCGAAAGGATCCTAAGACTGATCCGGATACTGCATCAAAACAAGCGAACCATAGAACACCTGGCATTACTCCTGTCGACCACGCCACGAACCATCTATAGGGATATTTTGGTATTACAAAATGTGGGCTATGTCCTGGAAAAAGACGACCAAAATCGTTACTACCTAGGGGAACAGCTCCAACAAAAGAGCGGATTGTTTACCTTAGAAGAGACCCGCCTGGTACGTATGCACCTGTCCGGCCTGCCTACCAGCCACCCTCTCAAAGGGAGCATCGAACGCAAGCTCTATCTTTCCAGCGAGCTTATTCCTCTAGCCGACGACTTAGCCGACAAGCAAAGAGGTGGACTGATTAGTAAGCTCCAAGAGGCAATCCAAGCCCATAAAAGGGTGACACTGTTGCGCTACCACTCCAACCATTCGGCCACGGTTACCGACCGACTGGTAGAACCCTTGGCCCTGACCGACGATTTCAGTACCCTGAAGGCCTACGAAGTAAGCTCGGGCATTCAAAAAACCTTTAAGGTACACCGTATGGAGGATGTTGAAATAAGCACCATCCCCATCGCCAACCAAGAAGAGCCCCCAGAGCTCGATCTTTTCGGATTTACGGGTCCCGAGCCCATCCTAGTGCAAATCAGACTGTCCTTTTTGGCTCATAACCTGCTCTACGAAGAATTTCCAGGAGCTAGGGGCTTTATCAGCAAGTCGGTAGTTGACGACCAGGACACCCCCTTGCGCTTCCCCTATACCTTCCGCTACGAAGTGCGCGACTTTCGCGGCATTGGAAGGTTCCTTTTAGGCCTACCCGGCGAGGTGCAGGTTCTTCAACCCGAGGAGCTTAAACAGTTTCTTAAAGAAAAAACTGAATTAACCAAAACAACAATAAAACACTTACTATCAAACAGTTAGTATTATATCTGGAAACTTTCAATACAACATATCAGAAAAGTTTGCCAATCGATCTTGACAAGATCCAGCTTTTTATTACCTTTACATTCAAATACTTTAACGCTAGTTTAGAATTCAATATTAAAAAGCATGGTTGAAACACGCTAGTTTGTAAATATTTTAATCATCCATTAATTAGAAGGGTAGAAAAAAAAAAGAAGAGCAAATACGGAATTGAACCCCCAGCAATTGCTCTTCTTTAAATAAATAATAATAAACGCAAGTCAGTTTTTCAACTTACCATAGCCTAATTATGCTCAAATTTAAACTTCAAACGCGACAAAACCAAGCCACCTTCGATAGACTTCTCAACCGGGCTGTCTCAATCTGCCATAATTGTGGCTACGAAAAAGATCATGAATGTGAAATCTGCAATGGCAACTCCTATGCTACCGATTACCTTCCCTAATTAAAAAACCCTATAAAACATTAAAAAAATTCGGTCATTGACAGCCCCTGTCAAAAAGGATGGCGAGATTGCCGATGTTTAAAAAGAGATATGCTATGATCAAAACAATTTATCAATTCGGAGAACAACTTCAAAAGATAGGACCCATGAAGCGATACTTCCAAGCTTATGGTTCTGCATATTCAGATCGGTCTGAAAATGAACAGGTAATTGTAGTGGATATCAAAAAAGGGGAGTTAGAAAACATTTCCCTGCAAACATATCGTAAAACATGGAATGATAAATATCTTTTTAGAGAACTAGCTTCAGCCCGTTCCACGAGTATATTACCCACCCTTCATTTCTACAACCTACCCATCGGCAATAATCCTAAAACATCTGCCAAGAATAGAAAGGATTTAGACAACAGTATTGATAAATTTCTTGACAAATTAAATAGATGCCTACAATCAGAACCAAAAGTCTACAATACATTCTTCAACACTTCACTACTTGTTGAACAACTACGTCCAATATTTGAAGATTTTGTAATTGAAAAATGTAGTGAAAAAAAGAATTACCTATTCACCCTAAAAATTGACGACTGTTGGCTTGGCGAGATAGAGGAGATGAGAAGGATTCTTGATGTTGCGGCCTACGACAAATACTTCAGGAGCAAAGGCCAAGATTATAAAGCAGCTAATAAGATATGTGCTGTTACCTATAAGCCTGTGGCTGAGGTATGGGGGCGTGTCGATACCCTTGGCTTCACTGTAAACGATCTTCCTTTTTCTCGAAATGGATTTGAGCCTAAAAATTCCTATAAAATGTTCCCCGTTTCACCAGATGCTGTAAAGATTCTGGAAGGTACACAAAGAGCACTGGAAGATAGTCTCTCATTTGGATTTCAAAACCTAAAGTTTTTCGTATTACCAAGGTTTATTGCGGTTGATGATCTACACTTAAGAGAAGAGATAGTTGAAGCATTTGTGCAAAATAAGAAGAATAACCAAACTGGGACTACAGGACAAATTAATTCAATATTTAACTCGGAAGATATTTTTAACAGAATAATTGAGGAAGAAAAATTAAGTCAAAATAGTATTTATTACGACATATTTTTCTATGAGCAAAAGCAAGCACAGTTTTCTATAAAAATTCATTTATCTGATGTTTTGCCTTCTAGGTTTAATCTAATCCTCAAACAGAAAGAAATCATCGAAACCTATTATGAGCCCATCACTAAGGTAACAACTAAAAAAGGGGAAGTTTATCAATTTAGCCTTACCCTATTTGAAATAAAAAAGTTTCTAGCAGAGCCATTCTTCTTCCAAATAATGGAGGCCATTTTTTACAAAAACCCTATAAAATCAAACCAAGTTTTATCTGCGTTTATGCAGATAATAGTTAGCGCTTTTAAAAATCAGCAAGAAGAAGCTTATAAATTCCCCCAAACTGTTAAAAGGACATTTGCTATCTATCAATATTTTCAATCTCTTGAACTATTCGGAAAAATGGATGAAACAGAAAAAAAACCTTTAAATCTCGTTGCTGAGGACTTTGTGGAGCAACACTCAAATTTCTTTCAAAACAAACCTTTAAGTGAAGCAGCTTTCTTTTTAGGCAGTGCAACTGAAATCCTTTTAAATGCCCAAGAGGGACATTTAAAAAGTAGACCGTTCACACATAAGCTGAACAACTTGAGTATAGGGTATCGAGAAATGATGGAAATTATGCCAAAACTATTGGCCAAGACAGATGAGTATCATAAGGCTGATAAACTCTACGGCGAATATGAACGTTTCATCCAGCTAGCAGCGAAATTTGACAAGGCTTTTGCAAAAGGATCAGAAAAGTCCTGTAATAAGGTAGAAACCTCTTATGCTTTCTCCTTAGGACTTATCATCCAACGAGAGTTTTTTTTAGAGAGAAAAAAGGAGCGCAGCGCACTAAAAAAACTAAGAGAATCCAATCAATAAATCCAATTTCAAATAATAAAACACAAAAGACATGAGTACTATTCAAAATCGTAGCGAACTTCTCTTTTTATATGACGTAAAACGCTGTAACCCAAACGGTGATCCGCTAGACTCTAATCGACCTCGGTTAGATGAAGAAACCAATCGTTGCTTGGTAACCGATGTGCGACTAAAACGAACTATAAGGGACTATTTATTCGACAAGGGGTTTGATGGACAAGATGCAGGAAGAGGTGATATTTTTATTCGGACCGAAGCAGTCACTGGCGAGCAACGATCTGGGGCATATGCCAACGAAGAGGAATTCAAGAAAAAATTCATTGATGTTCGTTTGTTTGGTGGTGTTTCAGCTGTAAAGGGCAAAAATTACCAATTTACTGGCCCAGTGCAATTCTCTATGGGATATACCATTAATCATATAACTAAAGATAATTTCATCAAAGGGACTGGAGCATTCGCTACAAAAGAAGGAGCCGAGCAAAAGACATTCAGAGAAGAATATAACATCACTTACGGACTTGTTGCCTTTCATGGCGTAATAAATGAAAATGCAGCCAAACGATTAGGCACTTCTGATGAAGATATTGAGGAGTTAACTGAGGCAATGTGGAACGGCACGAAGAATCTACTAACACGTTCGAAGAAAGGGCATATGCCTAGATTACTAGTTAAAGTGGATTACCGGGATGGCTTTTTCATTGGGGATCTTTGTCAACGACTGCATATTATTCTCAATGAGGATAAGACAATGGAAGGCCTCGAAGATGTGGCCGATTATATTCTTGACACTTCAGATCTTAATGCAGCCCTAGAAAAATATGACGACAAAATCATCAAAATCACGACCATAATCGACGATCGTATCATTTTAAGTAGCCCAATTCGCTCAAAATAAAAACTAAAGTTATGAAAATTTTAGCTTTCGACATTTGGGGAGAATATGCTCATTTCAAGAAGATTTATGCCACTACCTCGGCTTTAACTTATGCAATTCCTCCTAAAACCAGTCTCTATGGATTTCTTGGAGCTATTTTGGGTTTAGAAAAACAAGATAACAAATATCTAGAGGCGTTTGCAAATAAATCTTGTTTGGTGGGAATCAGTTTGAATAGACCATTAATCTTTCAACGATTGGGAATCAATTTGAAAGCAGAGTTGGGCCGTAAAAAAGAGGGGTCCCCTCCCAAACCAACGTTAACAGAGTTTATTCATCAGCCACATTATCGGATATATGTCAGTCATACGGATCTAGAATTATACTCGAGACTCAAGAACTCACTTCAACAACACAAAACAGTGTACACACCGACTCTTGGATTGGCAAGCTTAATATCCAATTTTGCTTTTATTGGTGAGTATGAAACTGACATAAGACAAATATCTGATTTTGTGCCTATTGAATCAGTAATTCCACGAAGGGACTTAATAGCACTTGACACGAATTCCTTTAAACATGAGGGTTGTTTTATAATGGAGCAAAGCTTGTATTCATTAGAAATGGATCTGGCACGTAATGTTACGGATCGGGATGATATTATTTTAGAACGAAAAGGAAGCCCCATTTCAGCAAAAGTCAACAAATTTTACACCATCGATGGACGAAATATCTGCCTCTTTTGAATTAATTTCACATCCAGACCGAACTCTTAAAACGCACCTAGATAGCTGTAATAATCTATCGAAGAATGCATTGGCATTAAAGTACATTAATGCCAATGCATTCTTCCCTCGGGATCTCATTGAGCGTATGAGACACTTACTAGTCTATTACCATGACTTCGGTAAAGCTAGCTTTTTTCAATATAAAATAATTCAAGCGACACTGTCTGCCAAGAACAACACTGATTTTAAATCTCTACCACATATTCAGTCCTACATTCAGCATTTCAATGCAAATAAAAGTGCCACTTATGAAAAGCTATTGGATGAAAACGATCGACTAGGAAACCATGCCAAATTAGGTGCGTATTTAGTATTGTCAAATTTCGAATATCAGGACCCGATTCTGGAACTTATTTTATTGAAAATAATACGGAGGCATCACGGAAATCTTACAAATTTTTTCAAAGACGTAAATAATAATCCACAAATTCTACTCCAAGAATCGGATATTACTTTCCTTGAAAAGCAGTTAGAATATCATGATTTGGAGTTGTATCAAAAAATAATAATACCCCAAGGACTTTCTATAGAAAAACAAGCCTGGCCGATCATTCGAGAAAAACTATCGAATAGTAGAAAGCTCAGTCGACTTCAGGCCACGTTTGAAAACCAAGAAGACGTTAAATATTTCTTCTTGCAACACTTTTTGTTTTCACTATTGCTTGCAGCAGATAAAGGCGATATGATGATAGCAGATGGTCACCAATCTAAAATCATTTTAGAGAACACCTTATTGCCAATTGATTTAATTAACAACTACAAAACATGGCGACATAAGGGAGACACACCTAAGGATATAGATCATATTCGAGAAGAAGCTTATCGTACTGTTGAAGCAAACGCGATTTCCTTTTCAGACCAAGGTTTCTTTTCCATAACATTACCCACTGGTTTGGGTAAAACCTATGCGGCCTTCAATACTGCTGTAATATTACAAAACAGGTATTACGATCAATTTGCTGTAAAACCTCGCATCATCTATGTACTCCCATTCACCTCTATTATCGATCAGAATGAGAGTATATTTAAGGAAGTTCTTAAGAACAGTCAAATCCCTAATCTAGCTACTCGACTCTCCAAAAACCATTATTTATCTAATGCTAACGACCGGTTTGATAGCCAAGAACTTAATAAAGATGAGCCAGAATACTTAACAGATGGCTGGGAGCATGATTTTATCGTCACTACATTTGTACAATTCTTAGAAAGTATTTTTACGGATAAAAACAGACTGCTGAGAAAATTCCATAATATGACGAATGCCATTTTCGTCCTAGACGAGGTTCAAAGCATTCCTCCTGAATACTTTGAAATCATAGAACTGGTATTCACGAAAATGAATGAATATTTTGGCACCAAATTTGTTTTTGTCACTGCAACTCAACCATATCTTTTTGAAAATAAAACCAGTATCCAAGAACTGGGTAATCCCCATCAATTTTTTCAGAGTCTAAATCGAATCACCCTAGACCTTTCCCTACTTAGAAGTCATGATAAATTGGAAGTGACTGAATTTATCCAAATTTTATTAGAAGATATAACTGAACATCCAGACAAATCTTTCCTAATTATCTGCAACACAATCAAATCCTCTCAAGAAATCCATGAAGTACTAGCTCGTTCATTCGACAATGTGTTATATCTATCGAGTTCCATACTGCCCTCTAAAAGATTAGAAGTTATTAATAAGATAAAGCAAGCTCTGGCAAGACAAATTGTCATTTCAACACAGGTTGTTGAAGCCGGCGTAGACATAGATTTGGATATCGTTTATCGAGATTTTGCTCCCTTGGACAGTATTAATCAATCTGCGGGGAGATGTAACCGAAATGGTTTGAAAGGCAATGGATTGGTAAAATTATTTAATTTGAATAAAGGAAAGTACATCTATGACCAAATTCTGCTTTCCACAACATTTGATACTTTAAAGCCATATCCAAACTTAATTAAAGAATCCGAATTGTTTAATTTGAATATGGAATATGCCCAATCCATAAGAAGGGTAAAAGCCACTGCCAATGATCACTCGGATTATTTAAAAAAAGCCTTGCAAGAGTTAAGAACTGAAGATATTTCAGCCAAATTTAAACTAATTGAACAAGATTACAGGAATTACAATGTATTTATTCCAATTGATGATACTGCCCGGCATATTTGGGCTCAATATCAGGAAATTATAAGAACAGCAGATGAGTCGTTTGAGCTTAAACGTAAAATAAAAAAGATCAAGCCTGTACTTTTACAATATGTTACACGATTCCCTAAGGATAAATTTGTCCCTCCTACTAACCAAAAGGATAAATCCATAATGATAATTGAAAACTGGGAGGAATACTACAGTTTAGAAACTGGTTTCAAAATAATAGAAGACCAAACCATCATACTATGACCACCACCAAAATCCCAATTACGACCATCACCTTTCCGGAGATCGCCTTACGGGTGCGAGATGCCCATAAGTTGCGGGGGTATTTTGGACGTTTGTTCCAGGAGCACTCGCCATTATTGCACAATCATTTCGACGATACTGCCACCGACGGTCAGCGGTATCGATACGCTTATCCCCTGGTACAGTACAAGGTATTAAAAAAGACTCCTACATTAGTGGGTTTGGGAGAAGGCGCCGAACTATTGGTTCAGTTGTTTTTGCAAATCAAAGAAATAAAGCTGGATGGTATCTTATACCCAGTACAGAGCAAACATATCAGACATGAACAAGTATCGATAGGCCTATCCGACGACCTGCACACCTATCGATATGACACGCTATGGCTAGGGCTAAACCAAAAAAACCACCGCGCCTATCAGCAGGCCACGGAGGCTGAACAGGCTACCATTCTTAAAAACACGGCTGTGGCCAATATTCTTACTTTTGTGGAGGCTTTCGGCCTGAAACTTGACAAAGAGATTCCTGAACACAGGATTATGCTTAAGCTACGAACTACAGATCCGGCTATTACCAAATTCAAAAACGTTGAATTCATGGGTTTTGGTGGTCAATTTACGACCAATGTACGCTTGCCTAATGACATAGGACTCGGCAAACAAGCGGCACGAGGATTTGGCACGATTAGTCTTATGGATTAAGCCCCTTATTTATGCAACTACACATCAACACCTATGGTACCTACGTGCATGTTAAAGACGATATGTTTGAAATACGCAATAGGGACAAAAACAAAGAGGTTCAAAAGAAACATTTTTCGGCTCAAAAAGTTACTGCCCTTTGGCTATGTACCGGCACAGCGCTCAGTACCGATGCCATTAAGCTTGCCATGACCCATAACGTCGACATCGTATTCCTCGAACAAAATGGGGATCCATTTGGCCGGGTATGGCATAGCAAACTGGGTAGCACCACCAAAATACGTAAAGCACAGTTGGAGGCGAGCCTTAATGCCACTGGCTTGCAGTGGATAAAAAACTGGCTCAGTCATAAGGTAGACAACCAGATCAACTTTGTAAAAGACCTCAAAAAACACCGGCCCCAGCATGGAGAATACCTAACCGATAAAACTGCACGTTTAGAAGCATTGAACATCTCGATTCTCTCTCAGGAAGCAGCAACGGTAAGTCTTGTTGCCGATACCCTCCGAGGCTTGGAAGGAACCGCAGGGAGGCTATATTTTGAAACCATCAACTATGTATTACCCGAGGGCTACAAATTTTCGGGACGCAGTGCCCGGCCCGCCCAAGATCCTTTCAATGCCTTCCTCAATTATGCCTATGGCGTATTGTATAGCAAAATAGAGAAGGCATTGATCATCGCTGGGATCGATCCATATGTGGGATTTATGCATCGTGACGATTACAACCAACTGAGCATGGTATTCGATTTTATTGAACCCTATCGCATCTATGCCGACGAGGTGGTATTTCGACTATTTTCCGGCAAAAAAGTCAATAAGTCGCATATTGACGAGCTCGCCGCCGGGGTGAGCCTGAATAAGGAAGGGAAGGCATTGCTTATCATGGCACTTAATGAATTTCTAGACAACCAGCCCATTCGCCATGGGGGAAAGAATATGTCCAGAAGTACCATCATTCAATACGATGCCCACAATTTCGGCAATAGGCTAATTGGCAAAAAATAAGAAAACCATTTGTTCCATCTTATAATTATTTCAGTATGTTAGTTTGGGTCCTCTACGATATAGAAAATGACAAAAGCAGAACCAAGACGGCCAAAGCGTGCCTGCAAGCGGGATTGTACAGAGTACAGTATTCCTGCTTCCTAGGCACACTAACCCCTGCCAGTAAAGCATCCTTGTCCATACAGATTGAGGAGCTCATCGATGCGGACAAAGATAAGGTGTATATATTTCCGATGAGCCAAGATGAACTACGCAACACGGTACTTTTGGGCCAAGCTTTCGATAGGAAACTCGTCAAAGATGAAGTCACCGCCTTATTTCTATAAATATGCCCAGTCTTACTCCTTCTCATATTATTGAATTCCTCTATTGTCCACGGTTTACCTATTTCGAGTATGTATTAAACATCCCCCAACACGAAGAGGCAAACTATATGGTACAGCGTGGCCGGAATATACATGACGAAAAGCTAGAGAAAAACAAAGATTATTTGCGTAAGCGATTGGGGGTAGTAGACAAGAAACTGGATCAGTATCTGACAAACGATCTTATCCGAGGTCGTGTAGATGAGGTATTGGTTCTGAAAGATGGAAATATGGCCCCACTGGATTACAAATTCGCTGAATACAAAAATAAGGTCTACGACACCTATAAGACTCAGCTATACTGTTATGCTTGGTTAATTGAGCAAAATTTTGGAAAACCGGTGCACAAAGGATTTTTGGTATATACTAGGAGTAGGCATAAAGTAATAGAGGTACCCATCACTGAAGCGGATAAGGATGGGGTAAAAAAGGCGGCAGCGGACATTTTTGCCATTATAGAACAAAATCATTATCCACGTGCTACCAAATATAAGGCGAGATGTTTATCTTGCACCTACAAAAATATATGCATCAAATGACGTTTTCCGGCCACCAATTTATTTTAGAACAGGCAAAAAAGGAACATAAAAACCTGACTAACAAAGCTTTAAGCTTACGGAATACGAGCATTTTAGATACAAAAAACCGTTCATTGACCTATTGTAAATTTAAAAAAGCGGAACAGAAAAACTACCCTTACCTATTGGTATTCAGAAAGATACATAAAAATACGACTTCGAATACCAATTTCCAGATTAGATGGATTGAAACCCATTACCTCTATGCTGTACAAACTCCTGTTTTTCACATCTTCGAATACCAATTTCCAGATTAGATGGATTGAAACGTAAGACTCGTATACACTTGTATAATTATGTGTTTTCTTCGAATACCAATTTCCAGATTAGATGGATTGAAACGTACATATCGTCATAAACACGGTTGTAGTCGTAATCTTCGAATACCAATTTCCAGATTAGATGGATTGAAACCGCAACTGGTTAGGTAGTCTCCTTGAATGATCATTTTCTTCGAATACCAATTTCCAGATTAGATGGATTGAAACTCAATAGGAACTCTTTGGGTTTTCTATGAACATATACTTCGAATACCAATTTCCAGATTAGATGGATTGAAACGGTTTGCTTTTCCGCTATTATAGTCGTTTTGATTCTCTTCGAATACCAATTTCCAGATTAGATGGATTGAAACTAGAAGGTGCTCCGACAATGAGTAACCACCCAGCTGCTTCGAATACCAATTTCCAGATTAGATGGATTGAAACAACAATGAAAACTAAACAGGATAGACTCAAGTATCTCTTCGAATACCAATTTCCAGATTAGATGGATTGAAACATATCCTCTTTCAGGTCGTTACCAAAAGATTCTTCTCTTCGAATACCAATTTCCAGATTAGATGGATTGAAACGAGGCTCATTGAGTGATGAGTCGGTCCATGATAGAACCTTCGAATACCAATTTCCAGATTAGATGGATTGAAACCTCAGTGGCCGGACTAAACTAACCTCATACCCTTCTCTTCGAATACCAATTTCCAGATTAGATGGATTGAAACCGTCCGATATGGATGTGATGCCAAGGGAAACTAGAAACTTCGAATACCAATTTCCAGATTAGATGGATTGAAACTAAATAAGTACTGATCGTGATTTTCTGGCTCATACCATCTTCGAATACCAATTTCCAGATTAGATGGATTGAAACGTCCCGGATCGTGGCGGCAATAAATAGCGCATCCCGCTTCGAATACCAATTTCCAGATTAGATGGATTGAAACATATGGACTCAACGGGCTTTTACACCGGCGGGGAGTTCTTCGAATACCAATTTCCAGATTAGATGGATTGAAACAGCTTTTTTGGAAAGGTACTGGACACTTCCGGTTCACTTCGAATACCAATTTCCAGATTAGATGGATTGAAACATTAGCACCCATGAGTTGGTTGGCCCCGTGTTGGTTCTTCGAATACCAATTTCCAGATTAGATGGATTGAAACCGACGTCAGTGAAAAAAGCAATTAACGGAGATTATCCTTCGAATACCAATTTCCAGATTAGATGGATTGAAACATCGATTTTATTGAGCAGACCAAAGACCTAATTAATCTTCGAATACCAATTTCCAGATTAGATGGATTGAAACCAATTTCGTTGCGTTCCTATCTTCGTGTAAGACTGCACTTCGAATACCAATTTCCAGATTAGATGGATTGAAACCGACATCAGTGAAAAAAGCAATTAACGGAGATTATCCTTCGAATACCAATTTCCAGATTAGATGGATTGAAACTAAGTATATTACACACTATGGAAGTTACAAAACTATCTTCGAATACCAATTTCCAGATTAGATGGATTGAAACGGGCTTAAATTCAGAATTGGCAATACGATCAAATACCTTCGAATACCAATTTCCAGATTAGATGGATTGAAACAAAGCAACTTTCGGAGTTGCTAAACTATGGGAGAAACTTCGAATACCAATTTCCAGATTAGATGGATTGAAACGGGGCCAGCCAGCGCCAAACGTCCCCAGGCTTCGCCTCTTCGAATACCAATTTCCAGATTAGATGGATTGAAACACGACAAAATCCAAGATAGCATTATCGATATGTATAAGACTTCGAATACCAATTTCCAGATTAGATGGATTGAAACTTCACTCAATCGCATCATTTTTTCAAATGGGTCTTCTCTTCGAATACCAATTTCCAGATTAGATGGATTGAAACGGCGTTATGGAGCGAGGAATTACCTTCAATTTTCCCTCTTCGAATACCAATTTCCAGATTAGATGGATTGAAACTCGGGCTATTCCGAAATCAAGGAGGCGGAGTATATTCTTCGAATACCAATTTCCAGATTAGATGGATTGAAACGGGTACTCAATGACAGGTGAATTCATTGGAGTGACACTTCGAATACCAATTTCCAGATTAGATGGATTGAAACAAGTAACCTCATGCCAGCCATCGACATCCAAAATCCGCACTTCGAATACCAATTTCCAGATTAGATGGATTGAAACCTCCCGTCATTCATATATGGGACCGGGTCTGTAATGCACTTCGAATACCAATTTCCAGATTAGATGGATTGAAACATCTTCCCAGTGTTACTATCTTCTATACCATCCCTCTTCGAATACCAATTTCCAGATTAGATGGATTGAAACGTAATCCAGCCCTAACCGAATATTTTCAGTAATCAAGCTTCGAATACCAATTTCCAGATTAGATGGATTGAAACCTGTTGGTAAAGGCTACCATCTTCTTTGTAGAACGACTTCGAATACCAATTTCCAGATTAGATGGATTGAAACCTTTAGCATGGTTTTTTGATCTTCGGTCATAGTGTGTCTTCGAATACCAATTTCCAGATTAGATGGATTGAAACTTGGTTAGTTATTTTACAGGGCCATGAAAGACGAAACTTCGAATACCAATTTCCAGATTAGATGGATTGAAACACTCTTTGGCTCTATGTAAGGGCACTGTCCATCCTGACTTCGAATACCAATTTCCAGATTAGATGGATTGAAACTTTTTTGATTACTAAGAAAACTATTACAATCGCTGCCTTCGAATACCAATTTCCAGATTAGATGGATTGAAACCTAACTCATTGTCTATGTAATAATTGAAATTGATGCCTTCGAATACCAATTTCCAGATTAGATGGATTGAAACACGAAAACAAAACCATGAAACAAATAACACTAGAACAACTTCGAATACCAATTTCCAGATTAGATGGATTGAAACGGCCGGAGACTTCGACGACGCTATAGAATTGATAGCTTCGAATACCAATTTCCAGATTAGATGGATTGAAACGACATCTAGAAAATTGATAAAAGAAGCCCGCCCGGCCTTCGAATACCAATTTCCAGATTAGATGGATTGAAACTTATAAACAAATTCGAGGGAAAAGCGAACAGAATTCTTCGAATACCAATTTCCAGATTAGATGGATTGAAACAGAAAGAGCGACAGACGACCGTAGAAGGTGACAAGGCTTCGAATACCAATTTCCAGATTAGATGGATTGAAACGTTCCCCCGCTTTTTTAGCGCGGTCGTTGCTCTAATTCAATACTAACATATTCTTAAAATGCAATTAATCCCTACCTCTATCAAAAGTCAAAGCGATCCCTGAGCG
>NZ_QGDT01000009.1 GCF_003149085.1 Dyadobacter jejuensis
TGAACTGAATTTTCTCCTTTTTGCTCTCATAGTTCCACTAATTTAAGATTAAAAATTAAATTTTAACAGTGGCCCTAATTCTGGGGAGTATTATAATTTACTCTGTTGTTTGATTGTTCTCTGTCGTCTTTTAGCCTGCCGCCCATCATCTTTACAATCGCAACCATTGCATCTATATCCATAATCTGCCTGGCACGATTGCTCCGTTCAACATCCATTTGGCCGTGCATACTTCCGGTGATATTATCGCTAGGCTAGCCTAAAATTGACACAAATGCCGAATGTACTATAATTTTTCAAATAGAATTACCGGAGGCTGAACCAAAAATTATCCAGAAGTAAAAAACTTAGTTAACGGTCAAAAACAGACCTGTGGAGTAGCTGAGAAAGTGGATTGGAAGGCATTAGTTTCTGTTAAAAGATACCATTCGGCACCATTTCCATTTCTCAACAGAGGTCTGTGTCACCACAGACCCCTTAACTTTTGGCATCATAACTTCGTGAAGTCCTGTGAGGACACAGAAAAGTTTTGCAGCTATTTTTTTAATATTTCAAGTGCATAGACCATTAAGCGTTCTGTGGGGCGCTATCGATGTGGCTCGTTTGCCATTAGCATCATTCCCAATACCCAAAATACCTCCCCATCCAATAAGCGAAGAGATAATAGCTGCCGCTATCTTCGGATTGGCCGCCAGAACCGGCGTCTAATTGCTTGGGGTTGGTGTTCCATCTTGAAATATTACTTTCTGGAGTAGGGATGGGGCGTGTCGACTGGGCTTTCCCCTGGCGGCTCACCAGCGGATCCTTAGGAAGATCCCATCGGTGGCTGTTTTCCATGGTCCAACTCACCAGATCGAGCGGATACTGCTGTATTTCTTCTAAGGCTATGTCTAGATCGCAGTCTTGGCTGAGCAAGGCACTGGCAAACACATTCCAAACCGGCATATGATCGCCCCGTACGCCATTCCAGCTCCGGGTCAGGCTTTTGACATACAGCTCCCGATTGGGGTCGTTCTGGGTATACCGCAATAAATTGTAATAAGGGAAAAAGTTTAGGATATCATCGGAATGGCTGGTCTCATAAGGTCCAAATTTTTTGGCCTGAACGGCATTTTGTGCATAACCATGTTGGTTGACCAGGTATTGATAATGCTTTTCATACTTCTGATCGCCAGTAAAATGGAGCGCCGTTTTCATAAAAGAAAGGATCTGTAGGGAATTCAGTCCGCGTTCATACATCCAATTGGGCGAGTCGTTGAGCGAATCGGGATGCCAGACTCCCCATCGGGTGGGCTTTCCATCCAGATCGATCAAATAATTATTATTATCGACAATATGGTCGGCAATACGCTGTATCAACAGCTTGGTATTCTCCTTTTGTTCGGTATCCGCTACCAAATCGAAAAAGAGGGGCAAGACGAACAGGTGGCCGGTAATCTCATCGGAACTGGTGTCGTCGAGCCAATACCACTTACCGTCGGCCGACAGATGCCATTTTTTAGGATGGGGTGATTGGGACTCGGTGATCACATCGGTAGCCGAGGCATAGGAGCGTGCCGGATATCCCGACATCCCGGTCACGGTTTCGAGCCTTTCCAGCGCCTCGAAGGTGCGGATGGCATTGGCTTTGGCCTCGCTATCCTTGGTTACCGCATACCTGAAACATTCGGCGGCCAGATAACAGGCCGTCCATAGCCCATCATTATCTTCATTTTGAGAGTAGCTGCTCGATACATCCCCTGGCACTTTTAGTATAGACCGATTAATAAGCCCCCGCCGGTTGTGGCGCAAGGCGATTACCTTTTCGATGCTATCGGCCTTTTGCTCCAGGGTCATAGCGCGCTGCTCTATCTGCACAACACCTGCAGGAGTCGCTATCCATACCCGCAGCGAATCGAGGATCAGGATGTCGTTGATATGGTCGTTGGGTAGCCAGCGTTTCCCCTGATAGTAATGCCATCCTTTATCTTTTTTGATGGCCCCTTTATCCGTACCCATCCAAAGGCTGTTGGCTCCAGAACGAATCATGGTTACGGGCCCATAGGGCAGTCCGTTAGCTCCAGTGGCGACCCAATGGTCGCCGTCTTCAGCTATGCAAGCCACAGAAACCGGACTACTGAAAATTAAATCCTTATTCTGATTCGTAGTGGCTAGGGCGTAGTACTTTTCATCGTTGCCCACCGCCATGATCGTTTCATCCAGATTCACCCATTTTTGACCTTCCCGGCGCCAGAGGCCCTGGGTAGTGGCCACGTACAGCCGATTGGCCGCATCTTTAGCGAAGCTGGTCACCTGCGCTGCTTTAATACCCGGGAAGCGCTTCCAGCTACCTTCCCAAATGTATAGACCGCTGGTAGTACCCAGGAAGAGCCTTTCTGTCCCTTCCCAAAACAAGGAAGTGATGGTTTCTTTTTTTGAAATGGGCGGTTGTTCAACACCTTGCCCATCTTTTTCGGAATGTACCGACTTTGAGGTGGCCAACCATACAGTCCCCTGCATATCCTGGGTAGCCGTAATCCAGCCTGCTCCCTGCTTACTTCTCGACCAAGCGCCATCCACCAAACGAAAAACCCCAGTAGGGGTTACCGCGGTAATGCTCCCTTTCGACACAAAGAGTTTAATTACATTTTTACCCGCTTCCACGGGTAACGGCACCTCTGATTTGATATCCTGAAAAAAAACACCCTTCGACTGGGCCACCGAATTATTTGAGATGAAAAGCCAGGATATCGATAATAGAAAGTAACTAATAAAATAATTTATAAGGCGCATGGTATAAGGTCCAGTATAAGTTCACAAATGATACTGGACTCTTATCTATACGGGCTATCTCGATGGTTCAATTCGGACTCCAAATGGACGGAGATAAACTGTCTGCCTAAAGAACTCTAATAATAGGCCTTAACTGACTCTTTTCCCCTATTTTCGTCTGCACAGCATGGTTCTGCAACATACAGACCGACATTTGATTCATTTCAAATTATCCTCACTCTATTTTTTTCGGACATTTGAATCACGGAATTAAACAATTAATCAATCTACATATCCCATTTTACAAAAAGGGGTATATCTTACAACCATGAAAGATCCTAAACCAACGGTAAGCAAGGCTGCTTCACGAAGAAATTTCCTTAAAAATACGGCCGTAGCCGCCACCTCCTTCTACATCCTCCCTCGTCATGTGCTCGGCGGACCAGGCTTTGTAGCACCCAGCGACAAGCTCAATATAGCCGGTGTAGGCGTGGCCCGTATGGGGCGTTCAAATTTGAAGGCACTATCCTCCGAAAATATTGTGGCTCTTTGTGATGTAGACTTTGCCTATGCCTCGCCCACTTTCGAAGAGTATCCGAAAGCCAAACAGTTTAAAGACTACCGGGTTATGCTCGAGACGATGCATAAGGATATCGATGCTGTCATGATCGCCACGCCCGACCACACCCATGCTACCATAGCCATGGAGGCCCTTCGTTATAAAAAACATCTTTACGTACAAAAACCACTTACCTATACCGTTCATGAAGCCCGGGAACTCGCCAAAGCCGCTAAGAAAGCCAAGGTAGTCACCTCTATGGGTAACCAAGGACATTCTAGCGACGACGCTCGAAAGATTAACGAATGGATATGGGATGGAGCCATTGGAGACGTGCATACCGTTTACGCCTGGACCAACCGCCCAAGCTGGCCTCAGGGAATGCCACGGCCTACTGAAGCCATGGCGATTCCTACTACATTGGACTGGGATTTATTCTCGGGTCCAGCCCCTCTACGAGCCTACCACTCGGCCTACCACCCTTGGAACTGGCGGGGCTTCAGCGATTATGGGATAGGTGCCTTAGGCGATATGGGAGCACATTTACTCGATCACCCCAACTGGGCACTGGACCTAGGGGCACCCATTAGTGTAGAAGCCTCCTGCACGCCCTGGGGCGGTACCAAGGAAGACCCAAATGTTACGTATCCCCTGGCCACCCAAGTAACCTATCAGTTTGCTGCCCGTGGCAAAAGACCCCCCGTAACATTGATTTGGTGCGACGGAGGCATCCTCCCCGCCCACCCCGACGAGCTCCCAGCCGAGGAACTCATGAACCGTGGTGGGGGCGTGATGATGGTAGGCGATAAGGGCAAGCTCATTCATGGCACTTATGGCTCCAAGCCTCGCCTACTGCCCGATACTCGCATGGCCGAATACAAGCAACCCACCCCTACCATCCCCAGAATAGCCACCTCCCACGAAATGGACTGGGTACGGTGCTGCAAAGATGGCAAGGAGCAGCCTCTGTCTAACTTCGACTACTCCGGCCCACTTACCGAAATGATGCTGCTGGGGGTTTTGGCATCACGGTTTATCGGAAAAAAACTCTTTTGGAACTCCCAAGAAATGAAATTTACCAATGCTCCAGAGGCCAACCAATTTGTAACCAGAGAGTATCGTCGGGGATGGGAATTAGGTACCGTTTAAAGTAAGTCTGTAATAAAATGATAAAATTGAAAATATTGATAGTAACGATATGCGCTGCGATGCTGCGCATACAAGTGGCACAGGCCGATATACGCTTACCCAAAATCCTAGGTTCCAATATGGTCCTACAACAGGGCCGTGAAAACTTGCTCTGGGGATGGGCTGATGCCCAAGAGCCGATAACGGTACGTTTTGCTGGCAAAACGCTACAAACCAAAACAGACAAACAGGGAAAATGGAAAATATCCCTTCCATCGATGGAGTACGGAGGACCCTACACGATTCAAATCCAAGGGAAAAATGCCATAGAGCTCACTAATATCCTCATTGGGGAAGTATGGGTATGCTCTGGCCAGTCGAATATGGGTATGTCGGTACGTTCCTCTTTAAACGCACCTCAGGAGATCGCCGAGGCAAACTACCCAAAAATACGACTCTTTGTAGTCCATGGCAAGGCGTCCACTACCCCGGCTGAGGACCTAGAAAATGGGGAATGGGTGGAGTGTTCGCCCACCACCGTAGGAGGTTTTTCGGGAGTCGGCTATTACTTTGGCCGAGAGCTTCATAAAAAGCTTTCAGGCATTCCGATAGGGCTTATTAACAGCTCGGTGGGAGGCACCAATGCCGAAACCTGGATGAATGCCGAAGCCGTAAAGGAAAGTCCGGACCTACAGGAATCGTATAAAAAACTCTCGGCCTTCGACCCTCAAAAAGACCGACAAGAGAAATATGACCGTATCAAGGATTATCTGGGCGAGTTCCCCACCAACGATGCGGGCATGCGCAACGGCAAGGCCCTATACGCAGCCACCGACCTTCAAGATGACGACTGGCCATTGGTACAAGCTCCTACCCCGTGGAATACCCTCATCGATGGAGTAGGCTGGTATCGGAAGGAATTCACCCTCACTGCCGAAGAGGCCAAAGGAGGCATTGCCCTGCACCTCTCCAAACTCGACGACAATGATATCACCTGGCTGAATGGCGTTCAGGTAGGAGCCACCAATTCCAGCGTAGAGGACAGAATCTATGTGGTAGACGCCCCAGGACTAAAGGTAGGCAAAAACCTATTGGCCATCCGAATCGTAGACACTGGCGGTAGCGGCGGAATGAAGGGAAAACCCGAAGAAATGTTCGTCCAAACCGATGCGCAACGGATCGCTTTAGGCGGGAAGTGGAAACATAAAATCACGGAGATACCCGCCAAACTTCTGGAACTCAATGCCAATGAATTCCCTACCCTGCTCTACAATAGCATGATCAACCCATTAACCCCTTATGGTATTCAGGGCGTGGTGTGGTACCAGGGAGAATCCAATACGGCCAACGCAGAGGAATATAGCCGCACCTTTCCCGCCCTTATTAAGGGTTGGCGCCAGCGATGGGGGCAAGGCGACTTCCCCTTTCTGTTCGTCTCATTGGCCAATGTGGGCATCCCTAAACAGGAACCCTCAGAAAGTAACTTTGCAGAACTCCGCGAATCGCAAACCAAAACGCTAAGCCTCCCTAATACAGGGATGGCTCTGGCCATAGATCTGGGGATTCCCCACGACATCCACCCCCCAAACAAGCAGGATGTTGGGAAGCGATTGGCGCTGAATGCTTTGAATAAAACCTACCAAAAAGAGGTCGTTTACTCGGGCCCTATGTACCAGTCCATGAAAATACAGGATAAGAAGGTAAAAATCACCTTCAATATCATGAACAGCGAACTGGTTGTAAAAGACCGATATGGCTATATCCATGGCTTTACCATGGCCGGCAGCGACAAAAAGTTTTATTGGGCACAGGCAAGGCTGATCGATGAGCGTACCGTAGAGGTTACCTGCGACCGGGTGGCCACTCCGGTGGCGGTACGCTACGGCTGGGCCGACAACCCCGACGATGTGAACTTATACAACCAGGCCGGGCTACCTGCCAATCCTTTTAGAACCGACAACTGGGCTAAGACTACTCCCTAAGGCTACCTTTCATACCTTGACCATCCACCCTAGTCCACCATTATTACTTCGGACCTTGGTGGATGGTTAAATATGCCAGACCTATTTTATATTAAAATTCCTGACTACTACCTTTCCTATGAAAAAAAATCAGCTCCTCCCCCTCTTGCTATTCCTGGTGGCGCTTACTGCCTGCCAGACGCAAAAGTCGTCCCGAGCCGGCTTCAATACGCTTACAAAAAAAGAAAGAGCCGCTGGATGGCAACTGCTCTTTGATGGAAAATCCATCGATCTATGGCATGGCTTTCAGAAAAAAGAACTTCCATCGGGATGGCAGGTCGAAGACCACTGCCTCACCCGAGTAGCCAAAGGGGGTGACTTGGCTACCAACGAAACCTTTAAGAACTTTGAACTTACCTTGGAATGGAAAATCTCGGAAGCAGGCAATAGCGGTATATTTTTCCATGTTTCGGAGGATCCCAAGTACCACCGTGCCTATTCGACAGGCCCTGAAATGCAGATCCTCGACGACGACAAACACCCCGACGCCAAAGATCCTATACGTCAGGCCGGTGCTACCTATAACCTACTGGCCGTATCCCAACCGGCTGTAAACCCGGTAGGGACTTTCAACAAGGTGCGTATCAAGGTAGTAGACGGTCATGTTCAAAATTGGCTTAACGACAAAAAAGTAGGCGACTATCAGCTGTTAAGCCCGGAATGGGAAAAGCTAGTACGAGAGGGCCGCTGGGCTTCTTCGCCAGACTATGGCCGGATCGGGTCAGGACCTATTGTTCTCCAAGATCATGACGACAAGGTATGGTTCCGTAACATCAAGATTCGCCGACTGTAAAGGTCGTCTTCTTGGGTTCCTCGATTGGTATCGTGTATTCTTCTTTTAATATAAAGGCCTTAGAATAATGTAATTCCAAGGCCTTTATATTTTTAATAACAACCCATGTACCACCTTACTCCGGATAATACATGGCATCAGCTTCAGAAGCCCCATTGCTTGTGCGGCGAAATGGCTCCCCAGGCTTAGGATCCCATTGCAGCCAACTATCTGGATCAGTAGATACGGGAAAGCTCAAAATACTTTGTCCATTCTTATTTTGGGCAGAAACGGCATATTCGTAGAGGATACCCTCTGAGAGTTCGTCGGTATAGTGACGGTCTGAGCCGGAATACAACAGTTCGAACCGATTAGCCCCCCGTTTTCTCCGATATAGTTTATACGTATTACAACCCAACACTTGTCCCCAAGAAAGTACAACTCGGTTATTTGAAATACCTAGTTTGAGCCCATCGGGGAAATGGGGCTTTTCTTTAAGAAAATAAACCGGGTATGCCGGTGTGGATTCACTATGGTGATCGGCATTGAAAGCAATAATACGCGCATGTACCTTACTATGGGCATCGGGAGCCGATAGGGAATAGGTCGTCTTGGCGGTTTCACCCACTGTTTGCCAGGTTTTACACCCATCAAGGCTCATTTCTATTCTGTACTTAGAAGCCCCTGCTGCCTCGGTAAACATTAATTGAACTTTTCGATGGTCGTTTTCTGAGGCCATGATTTGCGGACGTGCTGGTATGGGTAGGCCGCTAGTCAATTGCCAGCTATGGGGCCCTGCCGGGAAATCCACCGAAAAGCCATGCCCTTCTATTTTGAAGGACTCCCTTCGACCATCGATATACAGCTTTAGATTTGGAGGTATGGCTGCCGTCCACTCCAGGGTGATTGTCGCCTTGGTGGGGCTATAAAACCTGCCGTCCATTTCCTGATGGTCTTTAAGGGATACACTGACCCCTGCATCAGGATCGCTGGTGAGGACACGGAAATCCCCATTCCCTATATATTTCCCATGAAACAGGGCCATTTCTTGTCGTCCATCTCTATGTTTTCTAATAAAACCGGCAGTCCCCAAAAATCGATACGTTTCCCCTCGGGCCTGCATCTCCTGGTCACTTCTAAAAATAAGATCCGTTTGGTTCGATGGGGTTTCGATCTGGCAGCCAAAGGTTGTGGGTACCACTTTAAATCCCTTTTTATGGGATACAAAAACCATAAAATCCCCCATCCCATCGTACCATACCCCCTTAGACTCTGCACCTGTTAACTGCGTTTTATTGATCTTACCCTTTCCGGTCCCTACCCTGATTACTTCAATATTGGGTAGCTCCTCATCGGGATGAGTAAACCAGGAGAAGCGCCCTCCAATATTATTGTTATAAACATCGTCGTAGGTAATAAAGTAATCCTTATCGATCAGCATAACACTCCTACTCTGGTAATCGGGCCAGGCATAGGCGCTGGTTTCGGAGGAGGTAATTTCCGTAAATTGGCCCACCCCGAAGTCGTATAAAGGCCTGTGTAGGACGTTTTGTCCTATTGACTTGAAGTGACCATCTTTAAATACCCCAAAGTTGGTCATCAGGTCCGTATCTTGAAGCCTTCGATCGCCCACATCCTCGCGTCCGTTATGACTATACGATTTGCCGCCTGCATAAAAGTAGATACCTCCGGTACCCCCTTCGGCGGGTACTCCCCAGCGGTAGTTGGGACCTGGATCTATCTGGCTCAAATGCACCGACAGTTCATCTGGCGTATCTACTCCAGCGCGCAATATAGTCCCATAACCAGTCAATTTGATACTTTTAAAGTCGGGCTTGGTTCCGGTGTCATACCCTTCTTGAGGGTACATTAGTTCCCGAAATGCTTCGGGCTTATTGGCAAATGCCTCTTGGTCATCGTCGGTAGGCTTTGAAACATATCGTAGATTTTCGCCCAATACAGGATCATAATGATCTAAGAGGGTACCCATCATCCATAAAGAGCTGGCCGCTTTTCGGCGGGCAGAATGTGCTCCTTGAGGCGGGTGGACTCTACGACTCCCTTCGCCCTGCGTGACGATTCCCCAAAAATGATGATCCAATCCTCCATCTTTGTTTCTATAAAAATCGAGAGATTCCCCGTCATAGGGAGCCGAAAGTGAATTTAATATCCAGTTGCCAATGGATGCCGTTTGTGAACCTGCCATCCGATTTTTGGCCGCCTCCGTCTGATTCAACAAGAATGTAGACCGAATGGTAGGACGCAAAAAGGCCCATACATACGTCCCCAAGTTTTCGGTCCATCGCCCTCCCGTGGCATTCCAGGCCTCTACGGTGGGTCGGGTATGGTAGTGGGTGTTAAGGTCCACATACTTTTCAAACAAATCGGCCCAATTTTCAGCTTCAGGGTGTTTTGGGAATTGAAAGGCCGCTAAGGCGGGTATCGACTTAACGTCGGCCAAGAAATTTGGATGCCCACTGAGCATATGTTTCATCGGCATATACGCTTCGTCGGCCGCTACATAGGCATGAAACAGGAACATAGCCGTCACCCTCCGTCGTTCTTCAGGTGTCAAGGAAGGGTAAAACCGATTCAACCCATCTATCCACTTTTCGGTAAATTGGCGGGCAGGAACGGGCCCATAGCCGCTATTTTGCCGGGTACCACTAAAGGGTAATTCCGAAATGTAATAATTGGAAAGAAAATCCTTCACAAACGAAGCACTCGATTTGAGCTTTCCGTCTTTAAAAATGACCGGGGCCGCTACCGAAGAATCGGGATAGGTTAAGGTCCAATCTTTAATTTTGTCCAAATGAATGGTACCGAATCGGTTTTGGAGGAAGGCATTATAGGATAATTGCGAAATTTCGGCCTTATACGTAAAGCCCAATGGATGTTGCTGGGGCTTGTTTAACGCTTCCAAACCGTTCATATAATCGATATCCTGCTGGTGGGCGTAACAACTCAGCCCTAAGGACCTACTCCCTTCTGACAGGGGCAGATCCCAGGAGAGTAGCCCATTCCGATAGTAAAAACTGACGTTAAGCAACTTAGCCGAATGCCAGATGCTATAATCCTTATCGTCCCATCGGGAGAGGTCCTCGGCAAAAACACCCAATGATTGCCCCCCTCGGGCATCCCAAAACAGGGTGGAGGTGATGGTCCGTTCGGCGGGCCAGGGTTCGAAATTACCTATTTCGAAGGGGATTTTCCCCTCCTCCCCATCGGGCATAATGCCATGGTGGAAACTTAATTTGGTTTGATCGATCCGTTCCCAGACAAAACGACCAAAACCTGGACTCGCCCCGTAAGTCTGAGCCTGTGGGCTATCGCCTTGGCTCGTAATGGTCCCTGGCTGGCCAAATGGATGATTGGGAGCTTGTCGATGGGTAGGATTAAATCCTTTCCATACCATCGACCATTTTACCTTTTCTTTGGGTGCTATACCCGACATCTCCTCTACTAGTTCGACGAAGTCATAATCTTGAACGCACTTGATGGTCGCCTGATAGGTAGCGCTGTCCGAAAAGGTATAGGTTACCTGGTAGGTGGTAAACACGGGTCCCGATGCTAACCTTTCCGTTTGAATATTGATCAGTTTTTTTGTTCCAGAATTGAATTCCGAATTACCCATAGCCTCCCGTCCCGACTGAGATACCTGTATAACAGGCCCAGGAACATTTCCCTGAGCAGGTAAGGACGACGGAATTCGAACAGTCAGTTTACTAGTTTGTATTACGATAGTCTCCTGTTGCTGCTGTTCTGTAATAGGAGTAAATGCCTGGTTACCCTTTTCTAATACAAACGTCTTGGTGGTGCCTGAGGGCAAGTCACTCAAAAAACTTAAGGTAACAAGATACCGTCCATCGGCCGTTGTTCTGGCATTAGAGAACTGAAAGGGCACTTCTTGATTCTTTTCTTGGTGTACCAGTTTAAAATCCTGTGAATTTATTGGCCCGTCAAACTGAACCTGGTAGTTTAAAAGCGTGGTGGGCCACCAGTAAAAGGCATGGTGCAGATGATCTTGTAAGACAAAAATCGCCTGCCCGTTTTGGAAACGGACAGGCGAAGCATTGGCCCACAAGGTTGTAAAGTTCAGTACTAAAATACTGATCAGCCATCCGTATTTAAGTTTTTTTACCAATACTTTCATTTATTTATGTTTAGGAATAGTCGATTGTTGTACATTATTTCATGAGTTCACCTACTAGCAGAACGGAGTTCAGATATAAGCCCCAACCGGCATAGTCGGCGGGATCGGTGATGGTAATATTCTTTTTCTTTAAAATCTCTGCCTTATCAAACTCCTTTCCGGTAGCTCGGAAAGTCACCTCATGCACTCCATCGGAAAGGTCCTGAACGAAAAAGGTACTCTTCCGATAAGACTTACAATATTGGTCGAAACGAAATATTTCGGAAGGTTTCTGCCCGTCGGCCGTCACCTCTATTAGGCCCGTTTTGGGACCTACTACATCATAAATCCCCAATATACTCCCTTTAAACTTGACAGTAAAGCTGGCACCGGGTGGATTGGCATGGAACAAATCGGGCATAAACTTGACAAATTTCTGTCTCAGTTCATTTTCGCTAGACAACTTCTCCCATCCATCGCTCAGCTGGAACTCAGATAAGGGGATCATCTGCGCCAATTCCCAATTGTCTTTTTCTACCGGCAATGGTAGCGTGTGGGCCTTAGAGGCCGCATGACCCTCCATTTTTTGCATAAACTTAATCACCGAGTTCGCATAGATCGGATGCCCCGTCAGCGACAAAGGGTGGGTTCTATCTTGGGTAAACACCACTTTCCCGGGATGCTCCTCTGGGTTACCAGTAAATATAAGTTTACCAGCCTCGAGCAATCGAACGACCTCTACCCCCATATGGATGGAAGGAATCTGATAATGCTCGGCAATTCGCTCCATCGCAATCGCCGAATGCTGATAGGCTCCTTTCTGCATCGTTTCCACCACATTTTGAGCTATGGTGTACGTAAAACAAATGTCGGCAGCAGGAAACTGTTTCCAAGTTTTGCGGACAATGCCCTCCATTGTTTTACGGATTTCTTGCTCCGTTCGCCCGTAATCATTGACCGCGAATTCCACAAAAACGAGGTCGGGCTGCTGACTTAATACGTCCTTGTCCATTCTAAAAACCCCCAGATCGGAGCCAGTGCCTCCTATAGTGGCATCTATCTGCACGAAAGGGGTAAGCGGGTACTGCGACCGAAACCAGTTAAAAGTTAAGTCTCTCCAGCCGTCTCGGGCTTCGGTAATACTACCTCCGATATACGCAATCCGAACTTCCTTCCCAGTACCGATTTTTTTAAAGAAATTGGGTAGGCCTCCCCGAATATGGAATTCCTCTAGGCCATCCAGGGTATTGGAAGCTGCAAAGGTAGGAGTCGATGCGCCAAATAGAAGGACAGCCAGAGCAATAAATATGTTTTTCATAAATATATTTAACGATAATTAAGACCGCTTTTAAGTTTCATTCCGAACCGATTCTACCCACCTTGACCAGTGAGCCAAGATCGGTAGAATCGTATCGATATCCTTAATAGCCTGGATTTTGTTTTAGCACCCCCTGCATTTTATCAATCTCGGTTTGTGGCAAGGGAAACAACAACCAGTTTTCATTGGCATCATGACCTATGGCTTTTAAGGCATCCACAGCCATTTCCGTTCTAACAAGGTCGAACCAACGTACACATTCGAACATCAGCTCACTGCGTCGTTCTTTTTGCATGGCCACTCTGAATTGGCTCAAGTCGGTAATGGCCAACTCCTCGAGCCCAGCCCGTGTCCTAACCTGATTCAATATCTCCAGGGATTTTGCAGGAACGGCCCCATCGACTTCGGCCAATACTTCGGCATACATTAACAGTACATCCGTATAGCGTTGTACAGGAAAATCCATTCCCGATTCGGTCGATGCACGGTCATAGCCATAGTCGAACTTGGTATTATTAAGGGCCTCAATGGTAGCACCTACGAGGGTAGTATATTCCTGGGCAATATTGAAATCTCTTCGAATATCTCCTGATTCAAAAGATTCATATACCCCATTTTCAAATAGCGGATTACCTCCATAAGTCGGATTAAACTGACGCTGATATTGGGTACTTTCTCCTACTCCTCCAATTTTGAATTTTGCCCCAAGGATTATTTCTGCTCCCCCTTCATTCTCTAAGGTAAAGATTTCTTCATAGGTGGGCGAGAATATAAATTGACCACTGTTAATCACGTCTTCCAATAGTGGCTTGGCATCCGCCCAATGATTTTCTTTCAACGGATAGCCGCTCATAGTCATATATGCCCTGGAGAGCTCCACTTCAGCGGCATATTTGGTAAGCCGTCCTTGCTCTGCACTCGTAAGAGAGGTAGGCAATGAGGCGATTGCTGCGGTCAAATCCATCGTTATTTGCGCATATACCTCTTTGGTCGGCGTTCTTCCAATTTCCAAGGCTTCACTAGTCGATACTTCCTTGGTAATCAACGGAACATCACCATAAATACGGACCAAGGCAAAATACGCATAAGCCCTGAAAAATTGTGCCTCACCCTTAATTCTGGCCTTCACTCCTTCATCCATTTCTACGGCATCTATCCGATCCAATATGATGTTGGAATAGGTAATCATCCGATACATGGTATTCCACATGGTAGCGGTAGTATTGGACTGAAACGTGTTATTACTAATTTCGGCATAGGAGTACTGAATATGCGTATAGGTATCTCCTCGGAACTCGTTATACTCCGTCCACATGGTAGAGTGTACGGACTGAAAGACATTATAAACCCCCACGATGGCCGTTTCAAAGTCCTTTTCTGACTGATAAAACGAGTTGATATTGGCTGAAGATATGGGGCTTAAGTCAATAAAATCTTCTTTACAAGCCGTCTGGCTTAGTCCCATTGCCACCGCAATGAGCAGGATATATTTTTTCATAATAATTTCGGATTTAGATTAAAAACTGAGATTCAAGCCCAAAATAAACGTACGGGCCAAAGGATACGATCCATAGTCACCACCAGGTGCTAGTGGATTTCCACTTCGGGCATTTACTTCTGGATTGTAGCCTACGTCATAATGATCCTTCGTCAGCAGGTTTTCCCCGGTAAGGTAGATCCTGATGCCGCCAGATTTTATTTTCTGAGCCACCGCTTTTGGCACGTTATAACCCAGTGAAACATTTTTGATCCTCCAGAAGCCTCCATCGTACAGATGCCGGGTAGTATACTGAGAGCTAGCTCCAGTTACCAGTTCAGAGGCCGCGGGTGTGGTACCGTCGCCGGGCTCTTCAGGAGATCTCCAACGATTCACCCAATTTTTATAATGGTTTTTCTGGCTATCCGATGGACCGTTAAACTCCCTTCCAATATCATTGAAGATTTTATTTCCTCCAAGGCCGTAGATCAACACGCTCAAGTCGAATCCGGCATAAGAGAACCGGTTGGTAACCCCAAAATAATACTTAGGCTGATTCTGACCTACTATGGCCCGGTCGTCGATATTAACAACCCCATCCTCATTGGTATCCTTAATGATCACATCGCCCGGCTGGGATCCTGCCCAACTCGGATTATCGGCAATTTCCTGGGCAGTATTGAAAATACCATCCTGAACCAACATATAATAGGCTCCGATCGGGTTACCTACTTGGGTGATATTTACCTGTCCCCACCAGTCACCACCTATGATTGGAGCGTTTCCAGGACCCAGCTCGAGTACTTTGTTTTTATTAAAAGACAAATTGACATTCGTACTCCAGTTAAATTTACCGACAATATTCTTGGTAGCCAATTCAAACTCCCAACCTTTATTTTCTACCCGACCAAGGTTTCTCAGTTCAGAGGTATAACCTGTCGTGCTAGGTACCGGTACATTCAGTAGCATGTCCTTGGTTTGATTGTTATAATAATCTACAGAGGCATAAATTCTGTTTTGTAATAGACCAAAATCGATACCAATATCGGTACTGGTGGTTGTTTCCCAACTCAGGTTACGGTTGGAAATAGAGGAAGGATACATCCCCACCGTCAGGGTTTCATCGGTTCCAAACAAATAAGACGATTGCCCCAATAATCCAATGGATCCATAATTAGGAATATTATTGTTCCCGGTAGTTCCGCGGCTGGCTCGCAATTTAAGGTCGCTGATAACGGCTATCGATTTCATAAACTCTTCTTCAGACACCCTCCAACCGGCAGAAACAGCAGGGAACCAGCCCCATTTGTTATCGGACCCAAAACGGGAACTCCCATCGCGGCGTAGACTCGCACTCAACAAATACTTATTATTGAAGGAGTAGTTGACACGCCCTAGGAAGGACATCAGCGACCAATCGCTCTCTTGGGTATACCCTTGAGTAATGGCTCCAGCGGCATTCAGCGTAGGTACTAGGTCGTTGGCGTAGTTCTCCCCTTTCAAATAGCCCGATTGGTCATTTTGATACTGGGTCGTAAACCCAGCCAGGGCATTAATGGAATGTTTGGTGGCGATGGTGGTAGAGTAGTTAAGAATATTCTCATTCAGCCAGTTCACACTAGTCGTATTCCAGCTATAGCCAACCGGAGCCCGGGTACGAGAAATAATTTGATTTTCGAAACGATCACGTTTGGTGCTGATGTAATTAGCACCGAAACTGGTTTTAAAGCTCAAGCCTTTGGCTAGTTTTACGTTAGCAAACACATTCGCTAACATCTGCCCTCTGGTCTCTTTATCGATCAGATTTTCTATTCGCGAGACCACATTGGATCCACCATCCCAAGACACTGCATAATCGGTGTACTCCGGAGACTCGCCCCATACCCCAGTTCGGATGGGTAAAAATGGATTAGCATAGAGGATGGTGTGAAGTACTCCTCCTTTGCCTTCCGTATCGCGGTCGTTACCGATCGAATAGGAAGGAGTAAGGTTCAGTCCTATATTTAAAAAATCGTTGACATCTACCGACACATTGGTTCTAAAAGAATAGCGGGTATAATCGGTATTTTTAACAATCCCATCTTGTTTAAAATAATCGGCCGAAACCAAATATTTGGCCTTTTCACTTCCCCCCGAGGCGGTAATCTGGAAGTCGGTCATAGGAGCCGCTTGAAACGGCCATTCCTGATGGTTGTAATAAGGCATACTTCCTGGATCGGTTTTCCAAATGGGGTCGTACTGATAGTTTCTTGGGCGATCGGCCATGGGAGCATTGGGGTCCCCACCGGTTTTGGCCCAAGCACGATCGCGCCCATCCACCAACATCGATAGCCATTCGGAGGTGTTCATCATAGGGATTAATCGTTCCACATTCTGAATACCGGCATAGGTTTTCACTTCCAATTTCAGGTCGCCCGATTTACCTTGTTTGGTGGTGATTATAACCACCCCATTGGAGCCTCGCGATCCATAAATGGAAGCGGAGGCAGCATCTTTTAATACCTCGATAGATTCTATATCGCTCAAATTCATATTTGAAAATGTGGTCGCATCTATCGGATACCCGTCTACTACATATAAGGGATTCGACCCTGCCGATATGGATCCAATTCCACGTACTTTAATTTCAGCACCTTTACCCGGTCGGCCGCTAGGCTGCTGCACTTGTACCCCAGCTAGCTGCCCTTGCAGGGCTTGGTCTACCCGGGCCACGGGGCGTACTTCGAGGTCTTCACCACCGATTTTGGCGATGGCACTGGTCACGTCGCTTTTGCGCTGGGTACCGTATCCCACCACCACTACCTCTTCAAGAGACTTGATGTCTACTTCAAGATTCACATCGATTACCGACTTCCCCCCGACGGTAATCTCTTGGCTTTTGAAGCCAATATAAGAGAATACCAAAATGCTGTTTTCATTAGGAACATTTATGGTATAGGCTCCTTCTACATCGGTAACCGATGCCTCAACCGATCCTTTTACGAGCACCGTCACTCCAGGCAAGGAGGTCCCATCTGCCTTCGAAATCACGGTCCCCCTTACCGCCCCTTGTCCATAGGCCATATAGCAGCCGAAAAGCATCATCATTATTACCTGAAATACCTGCCAGGACTGGCGATACCAGAACCGTTTTTTCTGAATTAAGTATAGTTTATTTGTCATAATCTAGAGTAGTTTAATACCTGTTAAATGTTCATTCTCTTCGATCATGCAAATATGACTCTAGATAGAAATTATAGCAATCCATTATGTTGCAAATGGATGTCTCTATGTTGCAAAAGCTTAAAAATGTGAGAATACAAGGAGTTTTTAAGGTTTTTCGAAACCAAAACGCTCCACAAATGATATGTCACCTTACGCCTACATTCATTCTAAAAAAAGCAATAAACCACGGAATTAATACCTATTTGAGCAGCTAGCCTAATTCAAAAATACTGAGGCCAGTTTCTAGAAAAGACAGCCCTTGTACGACTCCGCATCCATGGCTCTTTATTACGGACTCGCAAAGGAGCATTGCAACAACCAGACACGTGTTTGGCTCATCTCCTTAATCCAATTTAATAATTCCATAATACATTTACCTGTTCGATTTTTAGTAAGAAATACGTTTAAAATGCTTGTTCCTAATAACGCCTGAGCACAGATGAGACCATCTCTATAAAATGATTTTCAACCAACCTAATTGAAGAAATGCTCAAAAAAACAACCCTATTCCTATCCTTAAGTTTTTTTTGTTTCCTTGGGGGTTACGCCCAAGATCTATCCAGTTTTGAAAATCGAAGGCAGTGGCTCTTGAAAGGACTGGATGGTACGGAACTGTCGACGGGTGGTACCACCAAAGGCAAGCATGTACTGCCCAAGGCCATCGCCCGGCTGTATAATAACCCCAATGACCCCGAAGCATTGGACTACATAGCGAATATTCTGCATCAGCCCACACAGAATATGTTCGATTTCCCCGGAGTAGCCTTGGCCTTGGGAAAATACAGGGATCTGTTTTCACCCGCCCAAATCGCCACCCTAAAGAAAGACCTAGAGCGCCTTGCCAAGTCCGACAAAAAGGACGGGGAGGGATTCCTAGGGCATGGAACCGAAAACCATGCTACGATGATGTGGACCAGTGCCTACCTTTTTGCTCAATATTTCCCCGACGCCCAATGGGTCAACGGAATGACCAGCGCCGAACTAATGGCCGATATGAAGGAACGACTACGTAAGACCTTCAAAAATGTATATACCAAAGGGTATACCGAATACCTTTCCACTACTTACGAAGTGGTGATGAACTTCCCAGTAGCCATATTATATGAATTCGCCGAAGATCCGGAAACGAAAGCGATTGCAGAGGCTTTTCTGCTCTACAAATGGTCCTTGCAATCGACCAACCACTTCGAAGGGCTGACCATGGCTCCATATAGCCGGATGAACACCCAAGAGGACTACCTACCCACCGACTCCTATGTTTCGGCCACCCTTTACCAAAACTGGCTCTATTGGGGCTGGGGGCCTCACACGCAGTCGGTCAAGCTAGAACATTTCGAACAATATCCCGAGACCAGCTATACCATTTATGTAGCTCTATCCAATGTCTTTCCGGATCCCATCTTTTTCAGATTGGGGGGCAGCCAGAGTGAGCCCTCTACCATGAGGTCGTCGGCCTCTACTTTCGGGCACTTTGCCGGGGAACGCGCCAGACCCCATATGATGATGCGGAATGTATATCGCGACAAGCTGTTTGCGATTGGTACCGGGAACTTCAGATGGTATCCCGGTGGCGACTATGCCGATCATGATACTAACGGTTTCAATATCGTGTGGCACAGCACCGATCGGTTCAATTATATCAATTGCTATCATCCGTATTGGAACAGTGATGGGGACGTCGAAAACCGAGCTCCCGACATCTGGAACCATGGTAGTATATCCCCTTTTCAGCAGACCGCTCATTACCAAAGTACCGTCATCACCCTTTTCAATATTCCTGAGAAAGATCCGTGGGTCAATACCCCCAGCAAGGACAAATGGCTTTGGAGAGATGCCCATGCCGATAATTTATTAAAAAGAGGCATGCTACGCTACCCGAAGTCGGTGGATGAAAAACAGGAAACCAAAGGTTGGATCTTCTTGAGAGAAGGTGATGTATTCATTGGCATTAAGCCCCTGAAGCCCTATTATATACAGACCGACTTAAAAGGCCCTAGCGTGGATGGCTTTAATATCGTAAAAAGCGACGCAGCTAAAACAGGATTTATATTTGAACTGGGCTCGGCCGAGGAGTCGGGCAGCTTCAAAAACTTCCAAAAGAAGCTCACCTCGAAGAAAATATCGGTAGACTGGGAAGAAATGACCGTAGCGTATAAGAATTTAACGGATCATAATATACGAATAAAATTCAACCCAGGACTGGCGGTGGATGCGGACGGTCTGGCTCGCTCGGTGCCTACCGTATGGGTAAACGGCAAAGAGGACATTCCTTATAGCGAATGGCCCATGATAAAAAGCCCCCACATCGACATGGACAATAGCTTACTGAAGATCGACGGCGAGAAGTCGACGATCCGAGTAGACTGGAATGGCGATTTACCCAAAATCACAAGAAAAGATTCCTGAGAAACCCGAAGTTCTAAATAAGCCCAGACATTGAAATGGCTAGGCTCACTAGTCAAGAAATTTATTCCTAAACCTACCCTTGCCTCATCCATGTATTTGGATGGGGCATTTTTTATTGCTGACCCACACGGGGCTACCATTAGGATTTTCTATAGATTCGTTATCAAATATCGATAAGTCCCTTCCACCAAATCAGAAACCATAATGCTGGTTATGCTGGCTCCAGCTACCAACAGGCCCGTGGACTCAAGGGCAAAAAGGAAGGATAATACATGTTTAAAGATGTATGGTCCTTCCTTTTGCTTTCACCCAGCTAGCCTGATTATTTAGCTATCAGAATCTTTTTAGCAAAGTGGATGTGATTTTGACTCCTTACCTGAAGGACATAGATCCCCTCGCCAAGGCTCCTCAAATCGAGGGTCATTTCATCATTATCAACCTGTAATGTTTTTAGCTTCTGGCCAGCTGCATTGCTAATAACAATTTGCTCATCGCCATATAATCCAGATATGGATACCCTGTCATTTGCAGGATTAGGGAAGACCTTCACCTCCAACGCGCTCTGTATTTCGACAGAGGAGACCCTGCTGTAAGCATAGCTATCATCAAAGTCCACTTGTTTCAGACGATAATAATTCATACCAGAGTAGGGACGCTTATCGGTGTACTCATAGTTTGTCTGTACAAAACTATTTCCTCTTTCATCGACACTGCTAACGAAGGCGATAGTCTCCCAATGCTTGGCATCGGTGCTCCGTTCTACGGAAAAGCCCTTGCTGTTTTGTTCTGAAGCCGTGCTCCATTCTAGGATACTCGCATTCTCCCCATTGTTTTTGGCCTCGAACGATATAAGTCTCACCGGTAAGGCACAGGTTCTGGTCACCTGCACAATGTCTGAACTCGTACAACCTCCTTCCGGCGTGGTGATCTGCCAAGCAAACTCATAGTTCCCCTCCTCACTAAGTCCTGAAACGGTGGTGGAATTACTGTTTGAGTTAGCAAATACAGGGGTGGCCCCTGATGGAGCGGAAGATACCGTCCACTGCCCGGTGCCTACGCCAGGCGAATTCCCGATCAGGGATACAGACTCGGGACATAGGATCGACTGATCGCTTCCCGCATTGGCGTTAATTAGGTTTTCGACCGTTATCGTAAACTCTGAAGTCAAGGAAGTACCGGAATCTGCATATTCCAATTCAAGATAGGGGCCAACATTAGAATTTAGAGGTACCGCAGTGATCCTAAACCGATAGTCTCCAGCCTTATTAAAATTCCCAATGACGGTAGAAGTACTCGTTAAGGAGCGTAAGTTGTTCGTAGAATAAGTCGGAGTAGCCGCTCCGGCCGGGGAAGAAATTAGTGTAAAATCATAACGGCCAACAAAATCCTGAAAATAAGAACTATTCACGACTCCTTGATAAACCGCTGGTAGCGGAACCGTTGCCGAAATGGCCCCAGTTCCTGGATAGCAAATACTCAAGTCGTCGACGGTTACATCTGGTCTGTTTCCATCAGAAACATGAATATAATATCGCTGAGGTCTTATACAAGATGTGCCGTTGTGGGAGGTCTCGACCGAGAATTCGTAAGTCCCTACCTGCCACCCTCCTGCTGGAGGAGTCACCACCGCTTCCCGTTGGTAAGTGCCCGCTCCTAAGACACTAACACTCGTCGCCCCACCAGGAGGTATCATACCCGACTGATGCACATTGGACACTGTCGAGCTTGGCTCTTGTGGATCTATTTCAAAATAAAAGCTTTCGGGTGCCGTACTCCCTATCTTCGCACTACTATGAAACTCTCCGCCAGTATTTGAGCCGGTATATATTACCAGTTGATCGGGATGTGCCGCCAAGGCAAAATTGACAGGCAGTGGGGTGAAACCCGAAACGTCATAAGTGATAGGGGGAGTGGTATAAGTTCCACAGGCATTACTGACGGTCAAGGTAAAACTATATGGCCCCGTAACATCGATACCGTCAAAATAAATTCGATCCTCGCCAGTCCCTTTCAATGAAATATTCCCTCCCGCTGGCTGACTAATGGTTGTTAATGTTACTGTAGTCCCATAGGCTGGATTACCTGCGGTCTCGTTTTCAAGAGTAACAAAACGAGGCCCAGTAGACCCAAAAAACACGTAATAACTATTGGCCCCAACTGGGGTGGAAACACAATGACTGGTATTCAACCTTGGTTCGATCATCGGGTTAGGGATGAACCTAACGACCTTGCTATCTTCATAACTACATACTCCATCGTTAGAAGTGATTTTTAAAGTCACATAATAGGCGGGATCTATATCGTGATCGGCCTTCTTGATCAACGAAAATACGGGATCGGCAATGGTGGGATCACTAAAAGTAGAATTGGTAGACACCGTAGTGTTATACCGCTGTTTACTATAGATATTAACCGCCGTCCATACACCGGTATATCCAGGTGGAATTACCCCTCCCAAATTCGTAGAACCTACGGTAGCGCATACATTGGTAATATCGGGCCCAGCCGTGAAGCTGGCCGGCCGAGGGTGGGCGGTAATGGTCACTTGAGAGGAAACCACTTCACCCCCTACACAAGTTTGGCTAATCTCGAATACATAGTCTCCATCCGTAGTCATCCCGGTGATATCGGTGACGAAAGTATTAGGAGACACGATGGTGGGTGTTACAGGTCCCGACACAAAGGTCCAGGTAGGGTTTCCTGTACGTTCTCCCACAGTGGCACCCGTCAAGGTAGTGGTAGAACCACAAACAATGGCATTTCCCCCGGCATTTATGGAACAGGAAGTCTGTGCCATTGCCGTACCATATAATAGCGTCGTTAACAAGAGCAATAAATAAAAATATTGCCTTTTCAAATTGGTAAATGTGTTCATAGAATTTGCGTTTAGAAGGATTTCAGAAAATTACCGATGCGTAATGGTATGATTGGGGCCAGCAAGGCTTACCCTAGCGGGTTGGACGAAGGTGCTATCCCAGCCCTGGGGAGGCCCATTGAGTAGTAATAAGGAACAGTCCTTTGCTTCAATAGGAAGGAAATGGGATTAGGACGGAAGCTTTTGCACTTGACCGATGTCTAACCGATCGAACTTGCCCTCTACATTCTCGTGAAACTTAAAGTACACTTTAAAAGTCCCCCAGCTTCCGGCATTAAAATCACCATAGATATCCTTGCCATCATTTTCTACTTTATCGATATGGAGGAACTTTTCGTGGCCCAATGCATTGGAGAAAAAGGCTTTAAAGTCCTTCTGATTTCCGTCATCCGTCATAACAGGCTTTTCGGTAAAGTAGGAGTACCAAGCTTCGTCGCCGGACTGCAAGGCTGCGATGGCCTTGGCTACATTTTTATTACTGATCAATGAGAGATTCATAGAGTTGTTGTCGATATTAAAAAAGAATTTAATGGATTTAGAAGGCCCTTAAAACCTGATGACCGAATTGACGAGCGGTCAACGTTTTAAGGGGTACTGAAAATAGATAATCACCATATTGAGTAGTAAAAATGGCAGTTCTATAGCTATCCCCTTTAAATTTTGATCCAGGGCATGGTAGCAGATGATCAAAAGAATTCCTGCCGCCATCAAAAAATTACCCCAAACAAAAGTCCTAGGAAACAGGATCAGCACGGAGGCGATCAGCGTCACGAGACCCAATAGAGCCACATCCGTCTTGGTAAACCCCCATTTAGAGAACATTTCTAACATTTCAAGTTTACCACTGAACATGGCATAGCCTTGTTTGAGCCCCATTAGTACGGCACCAAACATGAGCACTGCATTCACTATTTTTAGAGTCATATCAAATGGGATTATACCAAAGGCCGACCTACCTTGGCCCGCCTTTGGTAGGGTTCTACAAGTTAGTTTGCGAGCTCAGTCATTATCTAGTCGTGTAGCCACCGTTAGCAAAGATAGTTTGCCCTGTCACCCACCAGCCGTCGGTCACCAGGAACTCCACCAAGGGGGCTATATCCTTGATATCGGTGAGGCCACCCAAAGCCGACGCCGACTTATGATAGGCCACGGCATCGTCACTTTCCTGTCCATAAAAGAATGGGGTGTCCATGGGGCCTGGGGCCACTGCTGTGACGGATATACCTCTGCTGCCAAACTCCTTCGAAGCGGCCCTGGTAAAATGCTCCACAGGCGCTTTTGCCCCTGCATAAGTAGAATACAAACCGGTATAAGCCGCCAAGAGCGAAGTCACGATCGTGCATATTTTTCCGTTATCATTGAGTTTCTTACCGGCTTCCTGCAAAAAGAAATAGGCCGCTTTGGAGTTGACCCCAAACATCGTATCATACTCAGCCTCTGTGGTTTCCGAGAAAGGCTTTTTAAGTACCATTCCTACGGTATTGATGGCGATATCGACCCCTCCAAATTTGGCTATGGTCTCATCGAAAAACTGGGTAACACGGCTAATCTGGGTCAGATCGCCCTGAAACAAAAAGGCCTCAGCTCCCAACGACTGTACCATAGCCAAAGTAGCCTCGCTTTCTGCTTTAGAACTATCGCTGTTGAAATGTATGGCAAGCTTGGCCCCTTTTACGGCAAAGTTTTTGCTCAGTAATGCTCCCAAGTTCTTGCCTCCACCGGCAATCAGTACGACTTTGTCTTTTAAGTTTGTTGTTGACATCTTAGTTGTATTTAGTTATTGATTGATTAATGCGTAGTTGGCTGAGACTTGCCTCCGATTCATAGGAAACCTTTCGGAATTTTCGATCCTCCTACTTTCCCTCCTTCTATACTAGCCCGCTGTATCTAAGCGATGCTTTGTAAAAATTAAATGGCTCAAAGGTCAACTCCTTGACGGAGGAGGCCATATTCAGGATGGGCTGCCGGAGTTAGCCCCGAGTATGATCCAAGCTCGTCTCTTAGGAATCAGGCGAATACTTTATTCCTCTTCATTTGTCTGACACAATCGCGCAATTCGAGGGCATTCGAAACAGACAGTTTATGATATATAGAGCCTTTTATGGTGCTGATAGTCGAAGGTTTTCGATCGAGTTTACGAGCGATCCAGGTGGTCCCCTTTCCATCTGCTAAATAATCGGCAATCTCCGTTTCGCGGTTCGACAACCTCACGGTACCCTTGGCCCTCGATATTTTCCTATTCTTCGAGCGTGGCTTGTCAAACATCCATGAAAGCAAATCGGTACTGCTAATATATTTTCCACCGTTTGCTATTATCCTGACACATTCCCCCAGTTCGGTGGAGCTTGCTTCTTTAGAGATATAGCCGCTTATCCCAATCCTTAAGTAATTCGAGATTGTTTGAACGTCCATTTCTCCCTCATCGTAGAGAATCACCCTACAGTCGGGAAATCTCTTTTTCCACTGTTTCATATTTTCAAGGCTTTCACTCCTATGCTGTTCATTGAGGCCTAGGATGAGTATATTGGGTCTCTGACCCGTCTCATCATGAGGCAAATAGCTTAAACTCTCCGATTCTAACGTTAAAATATTTTTAAACTCTGCTTCCAGAAAATACTTTAAGCCAGCCCTTAGGATAGGGTATTGCTCTATTAACAGAATGGTCATAGTATTTAGGTTTATTGTTAATGAAATTGCTGATGATGTGATTCCCTGCATCCATATATCTAGACAGTTATAAAGGACTAGGTATAGTATGCTTTCTAAAAAAGTGAGATTGATAAAATGCTAGATGAGGGCAACATCATCCAAAGCTTCCTATTGACTATTAGAAGGAAAATAGATGAGCTATCAAATACTTCCTATAACAAAAGTATAGCATTCTTAATGGACCGTAGGGGGATTTTCTTATTTAATACCTATGAATATCTTATAGTTGGCTATAAAAAAATAAATACCAGTGTTAGAATTTCTGTTATTTCTAACTCACGCTTCCTTCTGGTCATACTCGAATAAAAATCAATAAATTAAATAGTATATTTTTTATACTATACAAACATTATCCTATTGTAAATACAAATCATAATGTATGGCTATAGGGATTAAACAAGTATTAAATTAAAATTTATCCGGTTTCACCTTACCAAAAATAATTGAATAATAAATAGTACATTTTCACTTTTAGGTAAGATAACAGCTTCAAGCCATTAGGAATTTAAGGTGTGATTATCTATTCAATAAAGGTGGACTATTTGGTCATCACCTGTCGTACTATACGTTGGTAACAAACGAGTCGATTCCGCTACCAGTATATAGAAACAGAAAGGCCTGAATCTATAAATAGACTCAGGCCTTACTTTCTGGTGTACTTTCTATTTTACTCCGTGACGGTAATAGTCACCGTTTTGACCACCTGCTTCTCTTCCCCCAACAAGTTGTTTGCAGCCACGAAACTAGCCTGATACGTACCGGGCGTATTGTACTGGTAGGTGTAACCGGTTTCCTTGGTCGTCATCCCTTTTAGGAAAGTCCCTAGATCGGGACTGACTCTGGTGAGGTCAATAGGCCCAGTAATCGCCCAGGCTTCGGCAGGAACGGTTGCGGCGGCATCGGAAGTCGCACCGGTGATCACCAGAGAAGTAGTAGAAACCGACCAGTTATAGCTAGCAGATCCTAGGTAGGTTCTCCATCCTGGGCTCATCCCATAATTCACTCCGTAGTTGGTGATGGCCGTCGAAGTATGATTGGCAAGGGTATAGCTAGTACCATCGGGTAACTCATTGCTGACTTTTAGATTAGAGATGGTCCATTTGTTTTGTTTTGATCCCACCTCACCCACATATTTAAAGGCGATATAGGTGGATTTGTCGACGACCATCGCACTAGACAGGTCGATAGCCCCCGAACTCGTTGACGACCCTGTGGAAAGCTTAGCTTGCGAAGTAAGATCGATCCAAGTGGCATTTCTCACGTTTTGCCAAGATTCATCAGTCGTAGCTCCAAAACCTACAAAATCGTTTGAGGCCAGTATTATCAAGGAGTTGGGCTGCGAACCATTCGCTCTGGCGGAAGTAAATTGTAGCGTCGGGGTGCCTTCCGCCGACAGACGTTTTACATAGGCCTGGCGTTTACCTACCTCTCCGGAATAAAAGGTTATAAAGTCGGGGTTTCCAGAAAAGCTGAATTCGACGGGCTCCCCTACCTGATAGGTTGTTTTGGGGGTAGTGACCTCCAAGGAAGGGCTGGTTAGTTGGGGTTGGTTACAGGCGTTTAAAGCCAATAAACCCACCAGTAGGATATGAAAAATATTCTTTTGCATAATTTAATTGTTCAGTAATTAAGGAAGTCTACCATTCTGGATTTTGAGTAAGCATTTTGTTTAAGGAGAGTTCCCGTAAAGGAATGGGCTGCAACAAATGCTTCTGGGTAATGTTATTGGCAGCAACGGTCGCCGGCCCTCTAAAACTTCCTCCCATTAAATACGCCTCCTCGGCCAATGTTTTCATGGTAGGAATCAGGATATTCCAACGAATCAAGTCTAGCTTCCTCCAGCTTTCAAAACAAAGCTCGCGGGAGCGTTCATCCTTAATCAGTTTTCTAAATTCCCCTTGGGAGCTTACCATTTCAGCATCCGTATAAAGGGTTGTCTGAGCACGTTCTCGTACCTGGTTCAGCCACTGATAGGCCAGAATAGTGGGACCATTCACCTCATTTTCGGCCTCTGCCGCCATGAGCAACACATCGGCATAGCGCAGTAAGGGGAAATTGGTCCCATTGTAGTTTTTGATTTTATTCGCTGTTAATTCATATTCGCGGCGCCATTTACCAATATTGCGGTTATAGATTTGGGTAGGAAGCCAGTACACTTTTTCAGGCCCAAAATTTTTGGAATAGGCAAAGGGAGCTATGGCCCAGTCGCGGCGGGTGTCCGTAGAGTCATAAAGATCATATAAATGCTTCTGCACCCTATATTGGGCCCCCGAAAACCCTAAATCAAGATCCTGCTGGCTGATCCCGTTATTATTTCCTAATCCTCCGGTTTCTCCATAGGGTTCGCCGGCTCCAGTAGTAAAAAATTCCAATTCCCATATCGACTCTTTGGTGTCATACTTGTTCTGTATCAGGTTGATAAAAAACTGCTCGTAGCTTGGATTCAGTTCATGGTAACCCAAGTCGATCACCTGCTTACTCCATTTGAGGGCATCGGCATACCGTGCTACATCGTTAACTGGGAAACCGGCTTTGTAAAGGTTTACCCTAGCCAGAACCCCCCAAACCGCCGACTTAGAAATCCTACCGGCCATATTTTGATCCAAAATACTAGGCACAAGTTTTTCTGCCGCTTCCATTTCCTGAATAATAAAATCGTACACCTCATCGGCAGGAACCCGCGGATAGGCAATATCGTTAACAGATGCCGTGGGTAATGTTCTAAGGGGAACTGCCCCATAGTTTTGCACCAACACAAAGTAATAATAAGCCCTTAAAAATCTAGCCTGCCCTTCAATATTGTCTCTGGCTTCCTCAGACATTTCGGGCTTCTCCAGGTTATCGAGCAGCACATTGGCTCTTTCAATCCCGGTGTACATATATCTCCAAATCAGATTCACGACATTATCACCCGCATCATATACATACACTTGCGCTCCTCGGGAAGCAGTAGTAAACATCTCGTCGGCGACGTCCCAGGTGGTAGTAAGGCCATCTCCCCCGTTGTACATTCCTGTTTTGCCAAGCATGTCATATACTCCATTTAAGGCATAACTGAGCTCGGTTTCATTATTATAATAATACTGAGGCGAAAGGAAATCGGATGGCTGGGTGTTCAGCGCTTCTTCACAAGAGAACAACCCCGTTGCAAATAGCAGCGTAAGGATTACTATTTTTTTCATATTCTTGTAGGATAAAATTTTAGAATGAGGCGTTAAGTCCAAAAACAATGGTTCGGGCCCTAGGATAGGGCGAAAAATCAAATCCGGGAGTAAGCGCAGAGTGCCGGGTCGACACCTCTGGATCGATTCCCGAATATTTGGTCCAGGTATAAAGGTTCTGTGCAGAAACATAAATACGAGCCGACTTCATTTTAATAGGCTGTAAGATTCTAGATGCAATATTATATCCCAACGAAACGGTTTTCAAACGTAAGAAAGAGGCATCCTCTACCAGACGACTGGTATACAGATTTTGCCCATATCCATTATAACGAGGGATATTACTGCTTGTATTTTCAGGCGACCAACGATCTAAATAGGTAGCGTATTGATTGGTATTCGACGAAGCTGATGTGGCATTTTCGAAGGCTACCCGATTGGCATTTAGGGCGTCGTTACCGTATGAAAACTGGAAAAAGACGTTTAAATCAAATCCTTTGTACTCAAAATTATTATTTAATCCCCCTATAAAATCTGGATTAGGATTACCTATGGTAGTATAATCGTTTAGATTGATAATCCCATCGTTGTCCAAATCGCGGTATTTGGCATCTCCAGGCTGAATACTAGCTCGGTTGGCTCCATTTCCAGCTATGTTGGGTTTTAAGGCATAGGCCCCGCTGGCGAGACGGTCAAAATCTTCGTACTGATATACCCCATCAAATATCACCCCGTACATCATCGCTATGGGTTGCCCAATTTTGGCAATATACACCGGATTAGAGTTGTAAATGGCCCAGGTAGTAGAGGTAAGGGCTTCTTGGCCTTCAGTCAAGGCCAATACCTTATTCTTGTTAAAGGTGATGTTAAAACTGCTATTCCATTTAAAATCGGGCCGGGTAATGTTAAAAGAATTAAAGGATAGTTCTATACCACTGTTAGATACAGCGCCAATGTTCTTAAAGGCTTGCGTGTAACCCGTAGCATAGGGCAGCTGGGCATTCAAGAGCAAATCATTGGTCCGTTTATAATAGTAATCCCCCGTAAACGTCAATCGATTATTGAAAAAAGCGAGATCAATTCCAGCGTTTATGGTGTTGGTCAACTCCCATTGCAGATCAGGATTCGCCAAGGCGGTAATGACGGCCCCTTTGTCGGGAACAGCATTGTCGAATGAATAGCCATTATGAGAGGCAAAGTTCAACGAAGACAGATAGGCGAAGTCACTCACCCGGTTATTACCTGCTACTCCATATCCTAATCGTACCTTCGCATCGGTTACGAAGTTTAGGTCTTTCATAAATTCCTCTTCTACCAGCTTATAAGCCACCGCTGCCGAAGGGAAATAGCCCCAACGGTTCCCTTTAGCGAATTTGGAAGATCCATCCCCCCTAATAGTAAAGTCTAACAAATATTTAGATTTGAAATCGTAGTGTAAACGAGTAAACAAGGACTGTAAAGCCCATTGAGAGCTATATGATTGGATAGTTTGCGGGGTTCCTTCGTCGATTCCGCTTAATCCGAGCGCTTCGTTGGGCAGCTGTGTTCCTACGGCCCCAAACCGAGCAGAATTGGTAGCTTGTTGGCTATAACCGCCCAGAATAGAGAAGTTATGAAACTTGCCTATTTTTTTGCGATAGGTGAGTGTATTTTCATTACTAAAGTTGTTAGACTTAGTAAAATATTCACTTCCATTTACCCCTAATGATTGCGGATAGGCAGGGTTCCCAGTTCGAGTCAGGGAATTATTGAAAGTTGCATCCTGATAGAATCCGCGGTTGATATTTCCCGTAATTCTCAATTTTAGGTCCTTGGTGATAGCATATTCCGCATAAGCGCTGGCATTTATTGAGGTATTGAATTTTTCGCGCTGCTCGTTTTGAACCTGAATGAGCGGGTTGGTTCTGTAGTCGGTGAGTGGATTTATAGCGGGGTCGGTCAAGGACTCTTCAAACGGCAAAGTTTGATCCGTATTAAATGGCCGATAACTCCAGATACTGTACATCAAACTAGCCGAAGTTGAGCCCCCATTGGCCGTGGCAATGGTTCCATATTCCTTGGTATCGCTATAATTGACGTTGATCCCTACCTTAAACTTTGGGTTAATGGTTTGATCCAGCTTAAACCGGCCCTGATACCTTCTAAAACCCGTATTTACAAATATCCCATCCTGATCGAGTACGGAGCCCGAAAAAGAATATTTAGTGGTATTACTACCACCACTTACCGAGATACTATGGTTGTGCATATGTGCTCGTTGCAACACCTTTTCGTACCAATCTATGCCCTCCACACTCTTATAATCCTCCAGAGTTTTTTCGGGAAAGGTCAAATACCGATTGATAATATCGGGGTTATTGGATTCTAACTGTAACTTAACAAACTCATATGGACTGAGCACCTCCAGGCGATTGATGTCATCCAAGAACCCGTAAGAGCCGTTATAATTAATAGAGGGTGCTCCCGTTTTCCCACTTTTGGTGGTGATCATAATCACCCCATTCGCTCCTCTTGAGCCATAGATAGCGGTGGCACTGGCATCCTTTAGGATATCAATAGATTCGATATCGGCAGGATTTAGCGCATTATTATCATTACTTTCTATAGGAAAGCCATCGATCACATATAAAGGCGAATTGTCTTGGGTTAGCGAGTTGGCTCCACGGATTACGATATTGGGCAAGGACCCAGGCTGGCCGTCATTAGAAGTCACCTGCACACCCGCTACCCTACCGGCTAGGGCTTCATCGAAGGACTTTACCGGAGCCAGGTTCATATCGGTAACATTTACGGTGCCCACAGAGCCCGTTAAGTCCTTTTTATTGGCCGTTCCATAGCCTATCACCACCACCTCATTCAGGTTATCTTCACTAGCGGCCAGACGGATATTATGGACGGTTTTGGATCCAATACTCACCTCCTGAGTGACAAAGCCAACAAAACTAAATACCAACACGGCATTGTCGGCCACCCGATCGAGGGCGTATTTCCCTTCTACATTGGTAGTAGTACCAGTTTTGGTGTTTTTCACGACGATACTTACACCGGGTAAAGGACTCCCTTTTTCGTCTGTTACAATACCAACGACGTTTTTATCCAAAACGACCTCAGTAGCATGAGCCATAGACAGGCTTATGCCAAGGCCGATTATCAATGCGTTCAGGAAGGATGATAACCTACTAAGGTAGCGGTTCTTATTCCTGAAATAGAGAATAGCAGAATTTTTTCTCATACAGTTACTGGGTTTAAAAATGGTGAACTAAAATGATGCTGTAAAAGTAACTTGGTTCGAGTCAAGGGAGCTTGGCAGGATGTTGCAAATGCTATTTGAAATTGATCAAATCGAAGAAAATATTACATTTATCGACCCTAAAGAGCCTTTTTTAGTAATACTTAATGGAAATAATGGATATTTATAATGCTTTAAGTCTCCTTATGTTAACAAGGGTATCCCTATTATAGAATCGAAAGGAGCGGGCAGTAGCCTTACGGCTAAAAGTAATTATTGAAACATTTTTTTGCATTCGATTCCGTTACTCCGGGGTCCACCATAAAAGCATCGAATCGGAAGGGGGAGTTCCGAAAAACTAACCTGACAAAGTATTATGAGATTTTTACTAAGTATCCTTTTGATCACCGTTAGCGTCACACCGCTCTTAGCTCAAGATAGTTTTGCTGTAAGACAAGAGGATAATATTTCGCCAGAACTCATTTTCAGAAGATATACCAGTGAAGAAGGATTGCCGGATAATCGAATCAGATCTATTTTTCAGGATAGCAAAGGCTATCTATGGCTATGTACCATGAACGGACTAGCCCGCTATGATGGATATACCTTTAAAAAGTTTGACGCCAACGAAAACGAAAGGAGCATTGCAGGCAATTGGACCCATGCTATCTGCGAAGATGCTTCCCAAAATCTTTGGATGGGGACTGGGGATGGTCTAAACTTTTACGATGTCAAAACAGACCAATTTACCCGTTTCGTTCATGATCCGAATGACAAAAACTCTCTATTTAGCAACCGAATAACCAGCCTAGTAGCCGACAAGCAGGGTAAAATATGGATTGGGACCGAGGACGGTCTGGCCAATTTTCAGCCAGCCACCGGCCAATTTAAGACCCTAACACAAGCTCCCTTTAATACCAATATCTGTACGATCATCGAATCTTACGACGATTATATCTGGATAGCCACCAGGAACGGACTGGTACATTATAACGTAAAAACCGACACCTATAAGTATTATCCCTCCACAATCGCCCCCAATATCCATGGGGACACCTTTTGGTCCTTATACGAAGACGATCGAAACCTGTATATAGGAACCACTAGCCGAGGGTTGGTAAGGTTACCTTATCAAAAACAAACTCAGGACTACGGAAATTTTGAATACTTAAATAAATTTTCGAATACAAAAGATCATCTAGAAAACGACGAGATATTCGATATTTGCAAATCTTCTACTGGCGATTTCTGGCTGGCAACTGCAAGAGGCCTGGCAAAAATAGAAAACTTAAAGTCCCCTAATTCGAAACTAAGCTTTCAAAGAAATAACCCAATCAATAACAAGAGTCTGAGTGATAACACCGTATACCAGGTCTTTATCGACAAAAACAAAATCCTCTGGTGCGGAACCGAGTTAGGCCTCAACAAACTGGATCTGGATCTGCTCCCATTCCGCTATTACACCTTCAAAGACTCCAAGAGTCTGGATCAAGTCCGAAGTGTTTTTACCAGAGATGGCGTGAATATTTGGGTTGGATCATCCCTCAATGGAGTATATCGCTACAACCTGAATACCAATGCTACGGTATCCTATCAATTTCGACACGATATATCCAGGTTCAACTTCAACCGAAACCGCTCCATTTTTATTGAAGACACCGGAAAAGCCTGGTTTGGTACCTTGGGAGGGGCTATTAGCTTCGATATTGCTGAGCCCAGTCGTCTCTCTCAAAAATTTGACAACAAAGGTATTTATACTTATTTGAAGGATTCTAGTAATAATTTATGGCTGGGGACCAATAAAGGTCTGATCAAGATCGATAAAAACGGCACTGAAAAAATATATACCGCTCAAACCAAAGCGCCTCACCGACTCAGTGGAAACCTACTGCGCCACTTGTACGAAGACCGAAGTGGGCGGGTATGGATAGGCCTCGAGACTGCCGGATTAAACATCTACCTTCCTGAAAAGGATGCTTTTTTGAACTTCAACGAGCTCAATAGCCAAGGAAAGCTATTGGGAAATACCGTCAGCTCGATTACGGAATACCCCAAAAATGTATTCTGGGTAGGTACGGACGCCGGACTCAACAAAATACAGGTAAATAGAAACCAGCAAGGTGAATTCCAATTGAAGATAAAAAACTATTCGGAAGCCAGCGGCCTGCCCGACAAGGCAGTAAGTGGGGTGATGGCCGATGACCTAGGCTATATCTGGGTGAGCACCATTAAAGGCCTATTGAGGTTCGATACGACCAAGGAGCAATTCCACAACTTCTTACCAAACCTAAACTTCAATTTTAGCTGTGCCTACAAATACAGCAGCCATCAATTTATTTTTGGCACCTCCGATGGCTTCGTGGTGTTCGACCCTCATAATGTTTCTACCGACGACCTCCCTCCTCAAGTAGTCATATCGGACCTTAAACTTTTTAACCAACCGGTTCAAATCGACAGCCTTTATCATGGCCAAGTACTGCTGAAACAATCCTTATCGCATACCAAAGAAGTACACTTCAGTCATAAAAACAACGTCTTTACCATAGGCTTTACAGGACTCCATTTTTCGAACCCTGAGAATAATATTTACGCCTATAAAATGGAAGGATTCGATACGGATTGGATTTACACCAAAGCGTCTAACCGATCGGCTACTTACACCAATCTAGATCCTGGCACCTATTATTTTCAGGTCCGAGCCTCCAGTGGACTAGGGGTGTGGAATAAAGATCCATCAGTAATTAAAGTAGTAATCCAAACTCCACCATGGCGTACCTGGTGGGCCGTACTCCTTTATTTTATATTGGCCCTATCCGTGCTTCTCATTATCATCCGACACTTGTTGATTCAAGCCCAACAAAAGCAACAAATAGAGTTTGATGAAAAAGAAATTGCACAATTAAAGAATCTTCATCATATGAAGATGGAGTTTTTTACCGATATCTCCCATGAGTTTAGAACCCCCTTATCGCTTATCGTAGGACCGGTGGAAGACATGTTAAGGACTACGGACCCGATGTCGGGGACTGTGAAGAAGAAGCTTCAACTCGTATACCGCAATTGTAAAAGCCTATTATTCCTGATCGACGAGCTGGTGACGTTTCAAAAATTCGATCAGGGAATGCTGAAACTGGCCTTAAAGAAAATGGACCCAGTAGAGTTCACAGAGGATATCTGCACCAATTTCGAATTATTGGCTCAAAAGAATGCGATTGATTTTGAGTTTTCCTCTCAGGTAGCCAAGCATACCATGTGGTTCGACCCTGGCAAATTGGAGATGGTACTCAACAACCTCATTTTTAATGCCTTTAAATTCTCCAATCCTGGTGGACAGGTTAAGGTGCAGATGTACACCGTAAAGCAGGAGAGCCCCGCCGACAAGCCCTGGTTATGCATCAGCATAGAGGATAATGGAAAAGGAATTCCTAAGGATGAGATTACGCATATTTTTGACCGATTTTACCAAGGTAACACCAACAAAAGAGGTTCGGGAGTAGGCCTATCCCTCTCCAAAAGCCTGATAGAACTACATAAAGGCGTGATCACCGTAGAGAGCCAACCTAACATCCGTACCCGTTTTACGGTGTTTCTACCCCTATCGACGGCCCTTACACAGACTCCCCAGGAAGTAAAAGTAAGCAAAGGTTCCATGCCCCTTTTTGTGGATGGCGCATCCCTTGCCGAAGTGCTTGGAGGAGAAATAGCTGAAGAGGATAAAGGAGATTTGCTGATCGTCGATGATAATGAAGAGGTACTGGCCTTTCTCGAATTGTTGTTTCAGAAAAACTATAAAGTCAGAAAAGCCCTCAATGGGTTGGAAGCCATAGCCTGCATTCGAGAGCTCGAACCCGACCTAGTGATAAGTGATGTGATGATGCCCAAGATGGATGGCATCGAACTATGTAGCCGCATTAAAAGCCAACTGGCCACCTGCCATATCCCGGTAATATTGTTGACCGCCAAAACGGCCATGGACCATGCCATAGAAGGGATAGGTACCGGGGCAGACGACTATATCCCCAAGCCCTTCAATGCGCATTTCCTACAACTCCGAGTGGAGAAACTAATAGAATCTCAAAAAAGACTCCTAGAAAAGTTTCGGTTTACGCCGAATGGTTCACTGACCGTACAGCCCCATGTCACCCACGAAAACCTATTACTCAACCCTAGGGAAGACCTCTTCATCGAAAAAATAACTCAGTGCATCAAGGAACAAATCAACAATGAATCGTTTAGCGTAGTGGAGCTGGGTGCTACCTTAGGAATGAGCCGTAGCAACTTGTTTCGCAAGCTAAAGGCCATTACCGGGCAAACTCCCATCGAGTTTATTTATTACATTCGACTTAATTATTCCGTGGAACTACTATTAGAACGGAAACTAAACATTTCGGAAATAGCCTACGAAGTCGGATTTAAAAACCCTTCTTCCTTTAGCAAGTCCTTCCGAAAGCAATTCGGAAAATCGCCCTCTGTTTATTTGAATGATAGGCTCGAAGAAAGCAAACAGGCCTCAAACATACAGGAAGAGCGGGGAGCTTCTAATGAATAGCCATTAAAAATAATAGATAACAACTTAGTATCACCGATTGAAATAGCTATCTTGACAGGTAGGCATCGGAACGATCAGGAGAACGTTCGAGCCGGCATAACGCCCGAACGGCTCCTTTCCGATCCCATTCTAACCAAAACCAAAATATGCATTTCAAAATCCTTGCACTAAACCTACTAATAGTTTTCATCATTCCTAAAAGCTACGCCCAGCAAGACTTTAGCACCCAGTATTTCAGAATACATATCGATTCGAAAGGATGGATTACAAGCATGAAAAACATTTCGACGGGAGGGCAGCACCACGAATTCAGCCCTACCGACAAGCCGTCGCCGTTACTTTCGCTTTATGATAGCCGCAAGCAACAGTACCATTATCCCAGCAAAGCCGAATATAACCAGGCAGAAAAGTCCTTCGACCTTCAATTTCCGAATGGCTCCATGGCCACGGTTAGGGTAATAGCTCAAGAAAAATACCTGAAGTTCACCCTACAATCGCTCCATCCACGCAAGGGCATCGAGCAGATACAATGGGGAGCCTATCATACCAATATTACTAACCTATTTGGAGAGATTATTGGCGTGGCCCGCGATACTACGGAGGCCGTCAACTACGCCATCGGCATGCTGGCCCTGGACGACAACACCTTGGGAGGGACGTCCGAAACTATAGCAGACGCCGCTCCCTTTCAGTATATGATCCATAGCCCCGACAAGCGTCGCTTCCCCCTTCCCGAGCATCTACACGAAGGACAAATATTCCCGATAGGAGGCGATGGAATCAACGACGTAGCATTTTATGCGCACAAGGAACCTTATTATCGGATTTTGTATGGTAATGCCGCTCAGATCGATCCCCAGGGAAGGGTGTCTATCGTGTATCATTCCCGAGACCGTGCCCCCCAACGAGAGGTTTATTTTTCGTTGATTCCGAATATGGCCGTCAACTCACCCAACCATCTGGAAGTTCAGCCGCTCCCAGGAATCGACTTTACGGGCTCGTCGGTGGCCCTTTGGGGTAGCCCCGACAGTACCGCCCTGCTGGATGTCATACAGCAAATTGTACGCTCCGAAGGCTTGCCCTACCCTACCATCAATGGAAAGTGGGTAAAGGATCCTACCGCCTTCGTGCCCGATGCCATGACCTATGGGGGAGTTTACGACAGCATCGTTCCCTATACGCATCGTTTAGGTTTTAAGGCCATCAGCCTCTATGATCAAGGATTTATCAAGGCCGACCGGGCCAATAAAGGGTATATTGATGGAAAAAACTTTGAAAGGAAACCCATAAAAATGGCTTCCGGCGATCTATCGCATAAGGAGTTATCGGACCTGGCCGCTCCATACGGTATCATGATAGGCCGGACTCCCATTACCACCTCCTTGGCACCAGGCACCAAAGATGCCAGTCCCATTCCCAGTGACAGCCTCTGTTATCAACAAAAAAGATTGTTGGCTCGCGCTATCTCCTCGAGCGATACGATAATCCTGGTCGACAACCCACAATATTTGGATGAAATAGCCAGCTGGGAGGGCCATAGTAAAGACCTGAATATGATTAAGATAGGAAAGGAGCTCATCTATTATATGGGAGTTTCGAAAGAGGCTCCTTTCAGGCTTCTTAATGTCAAGAGAGGCTACTGGAATACACCCGTTGCTAGCCATGCAGCTGGCGATACGCTTTATAAATTGCAAGTAACGATTAACTTCGGTTATGACGGACTGATTCCTAACATCCAGTTGCAAGATGAGATAGCGGCCTATTATGCCACCTTGTGCAAGGTGAATGGCCTGGGCTATTACGACTTCGATGGGCAAGAATTTTTGTTTAATAATGGCCATGGCTATTATTCTGTAAAACGATTTTTCCACAAAATGTTTGACAAGGCTCAAGACCTCGGTATCCCTGATATCCGCTTCACTGGTTCCACCCTTTCCGAAGGCTCCTGGCACTACCAGAGTATCTGGAATGTGGGTGGGGGTAAAAACCTATACGATATCGAGACCCGCGAATGGGGAAGTGCTACCAGCCAGGGAAAAGACCTGCGAGACGTATCCTATGCCAATTTCTTCCCGATTGGCATGGGTGCTAACTTTCCCATTACTGCCGAATCTACCATGGCTCAATATGAACATATCCAAGCTATTTCAGTGGGTCTCGGCACTACCTATAGCCTTAAGCTCAACCTAAAAGATGTTGAAAGCTGCCCCGAAAAGGAATCGATCTTCAAGGCGATAAGGACTTGGGAGGACGCCCGTGCCGCCAATGCCTTTCCTCGGTGGATCAAAAAACAACTCGCCAATCCCGAGTACCAGTTTCATTTGGAAGCATTGGACGGCCACACCTGGCGGCTCTATAAAACGGACCTTCAGGGCAAGAACCCTCAACTATTTCAAACCCTCCATAGTACTCCGGTCCGCTCTACGAAATAAAAACAGCCCCAGCTACGACTCCTTTTAATCCTACCTCATGGAAAATCGAGTCTGTATTGCTTTATAGCTAAAACTTTTGCCTGTTCTGGAGAGAATAACATCAGGTACACCTCCCCAATTATTCCATTCTGTAAGGAATATGTGACCCGTTACGTCTAAATGAAATTAGAAACAAAACCAATTGCAAGATGTATCGATTCATTCTCATCACACTACTGGCCCTGTCCATGCAGGCCCAGGCTCAAACCAAACAGGCTCACCAGGGAAATATCTCAAGATCGGGCTTAGCCATAGAAGGATATGACCCTGTGGCCTATTTTACGTCCAAAAAGGCGGTAGAAGGAAAAAAGGAGCTTGCTGCTAAAATTAACGGAACAGTTTATTATTTCTCTAATGCCAAAAATTTAGCGCTCTTTAAGGCTAACCCCAATCGGTACCAGCCACAATATGGAGGCTGGTGTGCCTATGCCATGGGAAATAGTGGAGAAAAAGTAGAGGTGGACCCTGAAACCTTTAAAATTGTAGATGGGAAGCTTTATTTATTCTACAATAAATTCTTTACCAATACCCTGACAGATTGGAACAAGGATGAAGCCAACCTAAAGAACCGAGCCGACAAGAACTGGCAAAAATTTATCAACTAAAATCTGATTATTGTATGTCCAAACATAGAACCAACCTTTAGGAGAAACAGAAGTTTCATCCTTGTAGGGTCGATTGGGATTCATTCCGTCCCACCACCCTATTAAACCGATAACTAAGAACCACAGAAAAGAATGGTATAGCAATCCTGAGTAACGTATATTCATTTTTATTTGATAGGCTAGCGACAGCCTACTAGGCTTAAAAAATGAACCTGGTTAATCCAATACGATGATAACGCCTGGGACTACAACGATTCGGGTAATGATTATTGACGATCACCCCTTGTTCAACGATGGCCTGGCTACCATGCTCGCCACCAAGGACTCCATAGAGGTAGTAGGACAGGTATATCATAGCCATTCGGCCATAGAGGCCGTGAGTAAGGCTCGCCCCGACGTGGCCATCATAGATTATAGTATGCCTGGAATAGACGGTCTGGAGTTGTCGAAGATGCTCTTAAAAGAGCACCCCAACCTAAAAATTCTTATTCTAAGCATGTATGGGGAGATCCATTTTATACAAGAGTTTCGGGAGCATGGGATCAAGGCGTATTTAGTAAAGACCGCCAATATCCCCCAAATGCTGGAGGCCATCCAGAGTATTAATCAAGGTCACACCTATTTTCGACCCTAAACGAATGGCTCAATAAGCCTGGGATGAGCAATCCTTAAAACGGCCATGAACTAACCTCTTCTTAAGTTAGAAAGGCATTAGAAATATATTCCTTCAAATCGGCAAGTCAAAAGAGCCACGGAACTTTGAATAGGAATCGAACATCACCAAATTTTTTCCAAACCACCTTGGCATCCCCATGGAAATATCCACTGCCTAATCTTCAACTTTAAGCACTTCCAACCTGCTATTCTGTAGATTTTGCTCCATATATCGATGTGCTTGCCGACCGAGCAACCTAGCTAAAGGAGGCTGCACCTGCTGATAAAGGTCTTGTTGATAGGCCTTCAATATCCTACGATTGCTCTGCATAACTAGGTTACTTAGCCCAGTCGTATCGACACTTCCCTTAAAGAGCCCATCCAGATCGGGCTGGGTAACGATATAGGGTAATAAAACCTGAACATAACTTACCGAAGTGTCCTGTTCGAATTTCCGGGTCAGGTAGTTGGAGATAAAACTAATCGACGTTACCGTTTCGAGGATTGACCCGAATTCTGGGGAATCGTGGACCTCCTTCCTAACGGAGCTGTTTTTTAATAGATCCCTAATAAATACCGATTTGTCGTTGGCAATCTGGATAAAGACCAGCTTTTTTTTCTTCCATTTCTCCGAGGCTGGGAATACCGCCGACTCCAGATAATTGCTCAGGTCCATGAGGCTCATCAGCCCACTATTCTCGAAATACCCTCCATCCACAAAATACCCTTTGGTATTGATCTTGGCGGCGGGGCTAAATATAGGGAAACGCTCCGCTGTAGACGCCGCATACAGATAAGGCAGGGACTGTGTACCCTCAAAGTCGAGGAGGTTGTTGGAATCGATAAATATATCCTGGAACCGAAGGCTGTCACTACGCACCGAAAAGGCTATCCCTCGTTGAGAGTGGGTTCCTGCCGAATTGGTAAGTAGCGCAGGATAAAATCGGTTCTGCTCCCGCCGTTCCCGAAAAAGGCTCGCCCATATATCCTGAAAGGTGGAGTCAAGCAGTGGGTTAGGGCCTTGCGTATAGGCGGCCTGCCCCATGGTTAGATTGGCATATTCCCGCATAGCCCTTTTGGACCGGTCCTCCTCGATGCCCAGCCTATCGAGCAAAGGCTGACCCAATAAATCGAACAGCAAGTCCCGCCCGAGAAGATAGGTAAGGTCCAGACTTACAAAGTTTTTCATACTGAGGGTCTTCGCCAATTGTCGAGAATCGCTACCTCGCCGATCCGAGGCTGCAAATAGCGACATCCCAACGGCTCCTCCCGACACCGCCGACATGGCCACCGTTTGGTCCAATATATGCGAATACTTCTCCGAGGCTAGCTCGGCCAACACCAGCTGATCCCAGATCGTCGCCTTAATCCCCCCTCCATACAAGGCTATGAAATATAAGGTATCCTTATCTTCAAAGTGTTGGATCATTTCAGTCTGAAACTCTTTAATACCTACAGGTCCCTCTCGCTTTTCAGGAGAATAGGCCTGTTGACCTACCGTATGCAGCACATGTAGGTCGTTGCCCTTGTAATATTCGATATAGACGTAGTAACCAATAAAAAGAAAGGGGGCCAGAGGCACACCCCAACTAAAAAGGTAATAGGCTAGGTTCCGTTTCGATTCGGCCGTCGGCTCATCGTACTGGCGGTAGTACAGGTAATGTTTGAGCGGGATGATTAGGACTCCATAATACACCAGAAAATAGGCCAGTATTAACACCAAAGGATTGAACTTCAAAGGATATATATGGGCTACACCCACCACGAATACACTCATTAACCCTCCGGAAGACAGAAAATATAAGAACTGTAAGTCGGTACGAAACAGCACCTCTCTACGGGTAATTTTAAAACAGGAATAAAAAATTGATAAGGAGAAAAGAGCGGCACAAAAGCTATAATAAGCCCAGGCAGACCAGCCATATACCGTTGTACTATAAAACAGTGCCCCAGCACAAAGTACCAATTGACCTAAGGCCATATAAAAAAGTCGCCGATGTGGGGGCCTATTATTAAACCAGAAATTGGGCTGCTTAGTGGCTACGTACTTGAGTGCTATATAGAATAGCTGTCCACAAACAAAAAAGACTAGGGCGAGGTATCGTACCCCAGCCATTCCATTATTGGCAAAGATTTCTTCATCGCTTCCACCCAGTAAAATTACATTTTTATAATGTATACGGGTAATCATATAAAACACTGCGGTGAGTAAACTAAGACCCAATGCAAAGCGAAATCGGGAGTCAAAGGTGGACTTCACCCCCTGCTGCCGATAGGTGATCAGGCCCAAACCCCAGAGTACGGGTTTCAAAAACCACTGTACATCGACTCCCGTTTTGCGGTTGAATTGGATGAATACGGGATAGTAGGCTACTATTTGGATTAAAAAGAAAAGGAGTATGAAAAATAAGGCCAAATTGAGCGGATCTCTGTCGAGCAGGGCAATAAAAACAGTATCGGTCTGCTCCAAAAAGGTGAGCGCATACACCAGAAAAACGACTAACAGGCTGATCCAAGCGCTGACCCCAGCATCATACAGCCTAAAGACCAATGCGTAGATATCCTTAAGGAAAGAAGAGAACCTTATTGAGCGTATTCTCCACATACATTTGAGGCGTTATAAATATTGGAGTTCGACTTTTCTCCAATTTAAACACTTCAACAGATAAAAAGGCCTTTTAGAATGATGAATTAAGAATATAGTTATTCAATGGTTATTTTCCGAACATATAAGGGCTAAGGCATAGATTTTATAATGGAGAACCTCGCCGTCCCCCGCTCTAGGATAAGATCCAGGGCGAGGGACGGGAGATGATTTTTGTTGGGTACTACCAACTAGTCCAACAATGTGGCAACTAGATATCCACCAGAGACAGTAATCGTAAAACTACTATTCGAATTAAAAATAATCGACTGGTTTGGATGCCCTACCTTGTCATTGGTACCCCGAATTTTAAGCGTTTGTGCCGTGTTAGTTTTTAGAATACAGCTTAATTCTTGTTCTGCGCCCATACTGGTCACTGTGTATTGTCCATTATCATTATACCCGCCTAAACTTTCTTTATTAACCGTCGCATGATTTAAGGTGTTGCCACCATCTGCTTCGGCAGCATCGGTATAAGCGAATGAAAGTAGTCCATTAATATAGGCTATATCGGTAGTATTATTCCCATAGGAAATGTAGATAGACAAAATAGTTGATCCTTTCCGAAAACCCCTATATTCTATTTTATAGGTTTTATTAGCCAGTAAAGGAAGACTTAAACCCGGAATATCAGAAAGTGACTGAGTGGTATAGACTACAGGGGCTGTCTGAATGGCAATTTGGGTAGAACTAGCGGCGGGTAGCGGTTGCCACGATGCCAGTCCATTGGCGTCGGAAGTCAAGACTTTTCCAGCCCCTTGATTACCGTCGACGATTTTAACATCACCGACGACATGAAGACTTGCATCAGGTGCAGTGGTTCCTATCCCTACCTTTCCGTCGTCCTTCTTAATTACTACTTTCGACCCGTTTGTAGCCTCCACTTCTAGGTTAACATTTGGGGTAATCATTGTTGGATTACTTCCAATTTTTACTTGGGCAAAGCTTAGAGTGCCGCATAATAATAAAATGAATAATAATAGAGTTTTCATAGATATAATATTTAGAATATTGTTGAAATGATGGTGTAATTTATTGGAAGGTTATCTCCTTATGCGTTAAAGAATCATTATTCTTTAACGAACTTCCGAATCTCAGTGATGATTTTCCCTTGGCTGTCTTGCAGGCGAACCAAATATAAACCACTACTCAAGGCAGAGGAGCCAAAGCTGGTGGTTCCAGATCCATCGACCAATATATTTTGGCTTATTAGCCGCTGGCCGAGTAGATTACTCACGGAAAGCGCAGCAATTCCTTTATAGTTGGTCACAAAATCGACTGTTACATGCTGGTGCTCGGCAGTAATTGGATTTGGGTAAACCTCTAAACTTCTTTCGGACTTGCTACAGGAGGTCGTGAGGCTTTGTATATGGCTATATGCAAAGCTGTAATCCTGATCGACCATCTTCAACCTGTAATAACTAGTACCCGGTGGCTGGGTGGTACTGAAATGATAAGTATTTCCGCTTCCTTCGATCTGTGAGGAACGAACCTGCCCTAGTTTAGTAAAAACCACAGCATCTTGGCTTTGCTCTACTTCAAAATGATGCAATTGAATTTCAGCGGTCGTTACCCATTTCAGGTCCGCTTTACAGGACAGCTCTGAAGCGGTAAAGCTGATTAATTCCACAGGGAGTGGGACTTCTATCGAGCCTATCCCAAGTGCTGAAATCCCAGCAACTAAAGTCCCCATCAGTTCACTGTCTACAACGTTCCCAGTCGCATTAGGCCCACCGCTCAAATCGATCCAGGCAACACCATTCCATCCGACCAAACGTAAATTGGCGGCCGTAGCAAAAGTACTTACGTCTGGAATCGAAACTGTGACTACCACCCCGGCCCCAGTCCCTGTAATATTTTGCCAGTCCCATTGTCCTACAGGGCTAATAGCCATAATAGGACCTACCACACTATTAACATCATGGCTGGCTCCCATTCCATCTGTAGGATCCAGGGGGCCACTAGGGTCGCCCACTATCCAGGCTGTAGCATAAGTACCCATACCTGTGGGGTTGCTTATGGAAAGTCCCCTAAGATCTGTACCTGACCCAACAGGAAAGTCGAAAAACATCTGGTCGTATGCCTTTACGTAACCGTCTATATTGTGAGCATCGATAGCTCCTGTATAGGTCCCCGTACCAACAGCGCTAAAATATCCTGGACTAGACGAGCGATCTGTAGACCAAGTCCCCGAACCTAGGTCTAGTGTTCCGAAAGTAACAAACTCTCCTCCCGAAAATACATGCGTCTGAGCCGAGGCTTGGAGAGCCAGTAAAACTGACAGCAAAAAGTAAAATGTAATTTTCATTATTTAGATTGTTTAAATGACCAAATAACTTAATTAGCGAGAGGGATATACTATTATAACATAACCAAAGTTATGTTAATTACAGCATTTTAGATATCATTTATTGGTATTTTATTTCCTAATATTTAAATAAATATTATTTACTATTTAAAGCTAGAGCAAGTTAATTATAATATAGTATATTTATTGTGCCAATAACTAAATTTAACTGTATTTAGATACCGAATTTTTTTGGCATTCCTACAAGTGTCATATAGGACAAACGACCATTCCACATCCCCCAAGCCCCACTCTTGCGGCCAAGTATTCTGGATTAACGTCCTGATTGAATAGAACTTTCAAGTAATAAAAACGATACGGATCATGCCATATTCAAGAAATGGTTTCTATACGGCTATTCTGGAACGGCATCATATATACGATCTAAACTGATTAATAATTTTATTTAAACCAGTATTTATACTATTCATTCCACGGATATATTGGCCATGATCCTATTCAAGGTTTCGGTCTGCCTATTTTTATGGTACACATTTAGCAAGAATAGTTAGCAGATTAGTAGCCAGACTCTCCAAAAAGGGGGAGAAAATAGGGTCAGGCCAACCAAGATAAGGAAACATAAAATTTATACCCCTCTGAAAAGCTAACTCATTACCTTAAACGCGTTTTAGAATTACCACTATTCACAAAATAAAGTTCGATCCATATCACATCGTCTTACTACTATTTACGACCCTAGATGAAAGCAAAAAACAATACATTATAAGGTAACCGAGCCCAAGCAGCGTTTACTTTTAACTGCTCCACTCCTGCAGAAATCAAACCAGGCACTCCATATATGCGGGCGAGACAATTTTCCATGTATTGAAGAGGAGGAGTTAGACCATGCAACCTGGATACGAGCTATCCTAGCCATACAATAACGTTAAAAAACGAAACGAGCTGGATATACAGAGGATACCTACCCCATGCACACTCAGCTCGCTATCATTACCCTAAAAAATTGAAAAATCTAAAATATACCCACTTTATATAGTCAACTCCTCCAAATAAACCTTCTTTAGTTCTACTATATTTTCAACCTTCATTTTCACAAAGATATTATGTTTAATAGTACTAATGGTCGAAGGCTTTCTGCCCAAGGCTTTGGCAATCCAAGAGGTTTTCATTCCTTGTGTCAAGTATTTGGCTATTTCCGACTCCCTAGGAGTGAGCAAGGCGGGGTTTGTAAGATGGTGTTGCTTTTTGGCGATAAAGCCCAATAGGTTTTCCACTAAAGTGGGGCAAAGAAAAGGCCTGTCTTGCTGAACAGAATTTACAGCATTGACCATTTCATCGGCAATATTTTGTTTTAAAATGTAGCCCTTTACCCCAAGTTCGAAATAAGGAATCACCATATTCTGTTTGCTATGCTCATCATAGACAATAATAGGGGTATTTGGATAATGCTCACGAAATGCGGCCACTGTGGCAAAGCACTCCTGCCGGCTACTGGCATTATTCCCCAAAATGAAAACATCGGGTGTTTTCTGCGACTGAAGTTTTTCAAAGCTCTCCAAATCCTCTGCCTCCAGAAGCTCCATGTCCTGAAACTTTTGATTCAAGATAAGCGCCAATCCTAATCGAATGATAATAAAATTATCGATTAATCCAATAGTTGTCATAATGTTGATGGTTTGATTGATGAAAAATAAAATACCCAGGTTCAAATAGATAAGTAACCATATGCCTAATACTAAAATTCAGGACTCAATAATTCCAGTAAATGGCCATTTTTCGAGGGAGGGGATTCTAGTTAGCGTCAATTAACCGCAATAATATTTATATAATAACGAAGTCAATTTAACTTATAACATAGAACTATACATGTTTTGATGTAAATCTAAGCAATAATACCAATAAAACAATCTATATTAAAATAAAGATCAATTTATTAGGTTAGTAAAACTACTATAGAACAGTGTAGATGATTTGTAGACCCATGCCTGTGCTGGGCCTACAAATTGATATATGAATCAGCATCAGGGTAATTTCAATCTTGCTCTAACAAAGTTTTATAGACTATTCCCGCTACGGCGGCACCTGCAATTGGAGCAGCTATAAAGAGCCATAATTGTTCCATGGCCCATCCACCCACGAAGATAGCTTGGCTAATACTCCGGGCAGGATTCACAGAGGTATTGGTCACAGGAATACTTATGAGGTGAATCAAGGTCAGGGCCAGCCCAATGGCCAAGCCAGCAAATCCGGCAGATGCCTTAGGCCCTGTTGCGCCCAGAATAATGATCAAAAACATAAAAGTCATCACAAACTCTGTCACCAAGGCCGTAGTCATGCTGTATTTTCCTGGCGAGTGCTCGCCATACCCATTCGCGGCAAAGTCTCCTATGGCACTACCATTCCCCGTAACAATGGTATAGAGCAATAAGGCAGCGACAACGCCTCCCAACACTTGAGCGATGATATAAGGGACTAAATCCTTACTCGAAAACCTTCCTCCCAGCCATAGGCCAACCGATACTGCAGGGTTCAGATGGGCTCCGGAGATGGGCCCTAATGAGTAGGCAATGGTAAGGACGGTCAGTCCAAAGGCTAGTGAAACCCCCAATAGTCCGATTCCAACCTCGGGAAAGGCTGCAGATAAGACTGCGCTACCACAACCTCCCAATACCAACCAAAAGGTTCCTAAAAATTCAGCGGTGTACTTTTTCATAATGGTTAAAAATAATTATGGATAAAAAAATGAAAATTCTAATAAAGTCTTTAGCGCATCATTCTCGCTTGCTTAGGCACTATGGATCTTCGATAAACCTAACAATACCAGGTCGTAAACACAGTACTCTGACTTGGACGAACTATCCAATCGATTATAACATTCGAGAATTATGTAGTGTAACATTCATATAGAATAATCAACTAGCAACAAATACTTAATATTTCCCACCCTTTCTATACGACAGTTTTTAAAAAAGTAACACAATATATTATATAATATATCGAAAATATTTGGCTACTTATAGCATGATAATATATATAAATGATCCTATATAAGACACTTAACAACGATTAAGTCACTATAAAATACGTATGAAAAAATAATTATTAATATCAATCAATTTATTCGCAGATATCATTGAACTTTCGATCCATATTATACTATCAACAGGACCTAGAAAATATTCTATACTTTTAATACAATAACCCCCAATCGCCTATTTTTTCATAACAAAAATTAAATGATAATCAAGCCATATCCGCAGAATACAATCACAATATAGTCTATTCAATACCATATCACAATACAAAAAATTAGGTTTTTATTATAGTAAATATAATAACGACAACTATCATAAACATTATTCTAATACTAATAGTATTATTACTAAATCTTTTTATAGAAAAATATTACTGATTTGCACATAACCGTCTATCTCGGCCCTAAAAAAAGCGAACTCGAAACATTCGAATTCGCTTTTTTAGGGCCGAGAAAATTGGAAATCAGCCCATACCATGGGTTGTTCACCTGATGATGTGATATTATAGGGAAGTTTTTTTGATGGGAGCAAAAAGCAGCCCTATTAAGGCCCCATTATCATTTTTTGCCTGAATCGTTATTGAGAGTAATTTGCACATCTCTACAACGATCATCAAACCGAGTCCGCGCTTTTGATCCATACTATTCTGAGATTCAGAATCTATAGTTTGAGCAGAATTGAGCCAATTTAGAAGATCCAAGGGCAGGCCCGGACCATTATCGGCCACGGTCACCATTAGTTGACCTTGAGTCTCTTCAGAAAAAATCCTGATGATGGTACCTTGGTTGTGTTTATTGGCATTATCAACTAGGTTTTGTAGAATTACCACCAATAGGATACGACTGGTATTAGCGAAAAGTCCAGGATCAAGTTCATTTTTAATAGAATTGCCAAGTTGTTGAGCGGTATGTGCGTACATTAATACCACTTCTTCGGCTATATCTCTTAGTTTAACCCTTTCGATCACCATCTCCTCGTAGGATTGTGAGCGGATAAAAAGCACCATATTATCTAGCTGCCTTTTCATATGTTTTGACGAGCCAACGATGGTACTGAGTAGTTCTTGGGCTTCTACCAGTTTATGACTATCAATAAGCCGCCCCACGCGTTCGGCCCCCGAAGCCTGATAGCGCATTGGCGTTCTGATATCATGGCTTAAAGAAGCCACAAGCCGTGTTTGCATATAAATCCGATGCTTAAGCTCGGATTCAGAGGACTGTAAAGCCTTAAGCGTGTCGGATAGGTCTTTGGTAACCTTCACGACCTGATCTTCCAATCGTTTGTTTAGGGATTTCAGATAACGTGTTCGTAGCCAAATGATCAGCAAGACCATGAGACAACAGAATAATAAAGTGATGAGTCTAAACCACCATGTTTCATACCAATGCAATGGCACTACGAAATCAATGGCTCGGTATAGGAAATTATTTTCTCCAAAACCATTCGATTTCCTTACGATTAAGGTATGATCACCCGATGGTATGGAAGAAAAACGAATCATGGTTTCTCCTTCGGGTAAATAAATCCAATCCGGCTCCTGTTGAGCGATAGCCGAGGGTATTAGGGCATAGGAAATCCGTATATTATTCCCATTTCCAAAATAAGGGGTGGCCACATGGACATTTACCCTAGTGGAGTCGAGTGGAAGAATTATTTTGTCCTGATCATTGAGTCGCACCACGCTATTAACACTAACTCGATCTAGATACAAGGACCCTGATGGTACGTTCTTGGCCATCACCGTATTTGCCTGAAAATGCAACAGGCCTTTCATTGATGGGAAGAAGAAGGTACCATTTTGTAAAGTTGCAGCACAGGGCTGACAGCCCCCGTTAAACTCGTTGGTGGCCAGCCCCTCTTTCCTAGAATAATATAAATAAAAAGGTCTATTCGGGTTACTCTCACCCTGAATCCTTCGAGACAAATAGGAAGCTATATCTTTTTTTGCGAATTGAAACAGTCCTGTATTGGTTGTGATCCATATATAGCCCCTTTGATCTTCAACCGCACAATGCGATGCAGAGAGATAACCATGCCCGTCCAATGGAAGTTTTAGAAGTCTATTTCCATTATAATAATAGATCCCATCTGTATAGGTCATAATTAACAGTCCTTCGACAGGGGTGTTCTTTCCAAACATATGCAGGCTTCTGACCAGTAACTTCTCAGTTCCGGCAATCAACTCGTACCCCCCGGTGTGTACATCCATTGCATACAATCCATTCTTAGTCCCAACGAAAAGGGTTCCTTTTCCATCCTCCAAAAAATAATTCACCCATGGAAGTTTGCCCAAGCTAAATGGCTGAGGCTGAGCGAAGGGCTTCTTGGGATCTATTACATAGACGCCCTCTCGAGCTAACCCCACCCATACCCTTCCATCTGCCCCTTCGTAAATAGTATTGACAGGCTGCCCAAAATACCAATTATTCAACATCTTACCCTTGGATAAGCTATATCGATGCAAACATTCTAAAGCCTTATGCCAAATTTCTCCGTTTTTACTGACGAAAATACTATACAAATCCATTTCCGGATCCCATTCAATAAAAGGCAGGCGCCCTAACGTTTTCAAATGATGCTTACTTTCGGCTACAGTGATGACTTTACCACTAGCTAACAGCACCCGATGAGAATCCAAGGGTGTCAGGGCATAATGAACCGATTCATAACCTTTTTCCTCAAACAAAACCGACTGGAACACCCGTTTATCCACTATAAATAATCCACGAATGTTACTCCCTAGATAGAGCCTTTCCTGTCGCTTATCATAACAGATACTATAGATTCGATTTCTCTCAAAATCGAATCCTTCAAATATCAATTTCGAATGACAATAACCATCTTCTATATACTCCAATAAATAGAGTCGGTCCTTCACCTTTATAAAACCCTGACTAGTAATCGAATTCCAGTAGAGTCGGGAATCTTTTGGAGATTCCCTAAAGTCGGAATCCAAGGAAAGGCTTCCTTTAATTGACAGGTCTTGGCTCGAATCAGCGGTGTACTGCACCAGTCGGCCATCCGGCTCCAAGGTCAGTAAGTAGCCATTGGAATAGAAATAATCATCTAAATTTGCCTTAAAAGGCACCTTTCGAGACCATTCAATCTTCCAATTCTCATAATAAGTAATTCGCTCATGCTGAACCCTGAAAAAGGTGCCCTGACGCCGAGGAACAAAAATTAGATAATTTTTAATTTTTAATTGCCCCCCTTTTCTCATCATACTTGGAAGGCCAGTAGCGACTTGGTGCGTATGATCAAAATTAAAAAGACCAGGTATGCGTCGGAGGCATTCTGCCATATAAATAGAGTCGGGCCGAACGATGATATTCTCTATTCGCATCAAGGGGTTGTTATGAAAAAACACAAACATCCGGGATCCCTGCCCTCCAAAATCTGGCAAAAAAGCAGCAGCCCTCGTGTTTGGCATATGGGTATTGTTGTTGTTGAAGGTGTAGAAACTTTGTCCATCATACCTAACAACCCCGTTTTCTGTGGCTAACCAAATAAATCCATTGGCATCGTATACCACCCTATTCACACTATTCTGTGGTAGGCCATCTTCGTCCGTATAGTTTTTGACTATATACTGGTCGGAATAAACCTGGGTGTCAACCGCTGCAATGGAACTTGGGCTACATAACAGCCCAAAAACGAGTAGGTGCAAAAAAATTTTCACAGAAAACTATTAACGATAGTAGAATCTTTTCCTATAAGTGAAGAATTGTAGCTCAATCCGAGACCTAGATTATAAATAAAAATCAATAGAATAGGTCATTGTAAATTAGTAGCCAGCGATCGAAAAATTACCCTCAATAAGAAATCTAACAGGTACTGAGCAGTTGATTCCTGTACGACTTCGCATTCCTTATAAAGCCGAGCAGCAAATGGAATTATTTCAACTATTTTGACAACACGAACCAGTCGTGTTTTACATATGGAACCACCGATTATATTCATGGCCGCAGAGTGCCCGTAATTCAATCGAGAAGTTCCCTATTTCTCAAGTCAATTGATCATCCCTCCAAAATTTGGATACTTTAGAGGGACGATTATAATTAAGAAAAGGACCTTGCAATACCCTGCTCAATTCATTTTTAAAGCTTAGCATCACTCCGTCTCTGTAGGATTCAATTTACGAAATAGTTCTATAACATTGGTCACTTGCATCTTTTCAAAGATCCTGCCCTTATGGGTGCTGACCGTTGTCAGCTTAAGATCCAATTCCTGAGCGATTTGTTTCGTTTGTTTCCCCTCTAGCAGTAGCTCCATCACTTGTTGTTCTCTTCCAGAGAGTACGGTATTCTCGCCGTTGAACCTAGGGTCAATTTTATTGAAAAAGCTTTCGGCTACACTCTGTTGAATGGCCTCGGTCATATACTTACGGCCTGCCAATACTTTGGTAATGGCCAATCCAATTTCCTCTTCACTAGAGTCCTTAGTCAGGAATCCGTTGGCCCCGGCACTCAAAAACTGCAAGGCTATACGGTGGTCCTCTTGCCCAGTGAAAATCAGAATCTTAACTCCTGGCTGTATGTCTCTAAGGGCTGTCAACATGGAGATATTACCTCCTCCTGGAAGATTAACATCCAGGATGACCAGATCGACTGGCTGGCTCTTTTCTAATAACTCGAGACCCTTAGAAAAGGTATTGGACCTCAGGGTTACCGTTCCGGGCAGTTGCTCTTCCAATAGTGCTACTACCGCTGAGGCAACAATCTCATGATCTTCTAAAATTAAAACGCGGGGGGCTGTTAGGGTCATAATATTTTGGTGTATAGAATAAATGATAAAATATTGAAATTTTAGTGACACAAATATAATAGTATTAACCGAAATTAATATAGATGCTACCTTTATTTATCGATTACTTTTATAAAAATAATACTATTGTAAACGTATTGATAGTAACAAAACAAAATTCAACTTCAAACAAAAAAAACGAGCTAAACTATTAATAAGTACTAAAGACTAACAATTTTACTAAATAGATAGTATCATACTTAATACTTATAAAATAACTTCTATTTAAATAGCCATACTACCTTTCATTTCTCATAGAAATATGCTTTTTAAATTAAATACTTAAGTTATCCAAAGTTTATTTAAAGAACAAATGGTTTTTATATTAAATTATCTCAACCTCATCTTTAAATTGTACCTCAAATTCACCTGAGCTTTAATTGGTAAACTCTGCATTTAATTTCCGATTATAAAAATGCTTTAGCTATTGCTTTTGCCCAGTACTTTCCAAGTATTTTTACACCCTGCTCATTAGGATGTAAGTAAAAGGTACCCTGCTGCCCTAATTCAGGTTTATAGTATTGAGGATGTTTTTTGAAATATAGATAGGCTTTGGTGTCCCCTAAAAACACTTTTCCCGGACTACTACGACTATAATCGGCAACCAATGCATCAATCTGCAGGATATACCGATTGAGCCGGGCGAGTCCTTCGGCCAAATACTGAGCCGAATTATAGGTATTAGGACTGTACCAAATAGGGTGATGGACCATCACTCTACTCCCTGGGTAGGCTGCTAACAAGGCATCAATAATTTGTTTGAGATTCGCTTTATAGCTTTCAACTTCAACGGGGGCACCATTAGGCCCTTTGATCGCGCTATCGTTCGTTCCCAGTTTAATAGAAAAAAGCAAGGAATTTCCCCCTCCTTGTAAACTCCAAAGACTGTCAGCAGCCTTTATGGCCAAAGCATAGTAGCGCCCTGTCGTTGGAAGCCAGTCTACAGTGGTACTTCCGCTCCGACCAACATTGATATACGGCAACTCTTTAATGGTTCTCTTTTTCAACAAATAATCCACAGTATGGCTCGGTGGTGGTGCCCCATTAGGCCCTCCCTTCCCTTGGGTAATACTGTTTCCAATAAAGACGATGGCCATGGGGCCCTGTTTGTTCCCCTGGCCAAACCCCACTTCGCATAACAAAAAAAATAAAGCAAAAATGTAAACTACTCTCATCTGATTATATCTATGGATTTTATAGACTACTGTTCATTATTACAAACAAAAGAAATTAGCCTTATAAAACACATCAACAGCCCATTTTTTTATAATTAAATACCAAAAACTTATTGAACGGTAAATATCTTAGCAAAATTCATGCCCCCAAACTATTTCTATACCTTTCGTTGAATATCCCTGAGGGGCTCTTTGAATAATTGAGCACAGTACATGCCAGGGTGGACCAGAAATTTAAAAGCATAGCCCCATACTTTTGCACATCCAGAAGTAGCATCCGGTAACAAATCATGCAATCTTACATACTTCTAATAGTCAAACCTGAAAAAATTTTAATTTTTTTTTAATCCCATTCATTTTTTTATTCGTTTGTATAAAAATAAGAATCCAAAAATAAGTCAAATACGTATATGCCAAAGGGTGGTATTGCCAGTTTCTAAAAAATAGGGACATCCGAGACCAAAGCCCTGTCTACACCACACCACACCTAACTATTCAAAAAATAAGGCAAAAAGCATATACTAAGCCACTCTTGTCATATCGACATTTTATAACATTATCAAGGAATTTTCAAACCGGATATCTCTAAATAACGGGTAAGAAGCCACAATATATTTTATTGTACTTTTAAAAGAGCCAATAGGCCTAATTCATTAAAATTATAAGTAATATTATATTCATTCCATATAATATTTTATTTCTAGAGCGTGGATATAGGCAAATTCGTCGTCATGTAAATATAAGAGTTATAAAATAGGCACGCCTTAAGTGTAACCATCTTACCCCTAAAACCTATTATAATGAAAGAAAAATTTACCTGGACGGTGCTACTACTCGTAGCTACCCTAAGTATTTCCGTCGCCTTTCCTAGGCATTCTTTCCCGAGCCGACCTACGGCTTCCCTTGAAAAACCCAAGCCACCAGGCCATCCCAGATGGGATCACCCCATGCTGAATGCCGAACAGATTCGGGATACGGTATCGACCGTAAAGGGTCGGGTTATTGACGACAAAGACGAACCGCTCATTGGAGTTACCATTATGGTGGCTGGTACTACCAAAGGAACAGTAACCGACGTGGACGGCAACTTTACCTTGGAAGGGGTAGGCCCCAATACCACCTTAAACTTTTCATTCATCGGTTATAGTCCACAACAAATACCCGTGGCTGGACAAACCAAGTTCGAAATAACACTACAAGAAGACTACAAAATTCTTGACGAGGTAGTGGTAGTAGGATTTGGCCAGCAAAAAAAGCAAAGTGTGGTAGGTTCCATCGTTCAAATGTCTGAGGAAGTCATTCAAAGAAATGGTAACGTAACCGACCTCAAAGAAGCCCTGTCGGGTCAGCTCCCTGGCATCGTCTCGATTACTTCTTCGGGGGAACCCGGTGGTATAACGACTGGAGAAAGCGCCACCAATATCTTTATCCGCGGACAAAACACCTGGAATGGAGGCCAGCCCCTTATTTTGGTCGACAATGTGGAGCGAAGTATGAGCAATATAGACCCTAACGAAGTAGCCAGTATATCGGTCCTTAAAGATGCATCGGCTACGGCGGTATTCGGGGTAAAAGGAGCCAATGGGGTGATTTTGATCACCACCAAGCGGGGGGCTCAAGGAAAAACTAAACTCAATTTCAATTATACGACAACGGCCAAAACCGTATCACGACAGCCCGATAAGCTGGACTCTTATGCCGCCATGATGGCCAAAAATGAGATCATCGAAAGGGAAGGGGTTCTCAACCAACCCTCATGGAATGCCTATGTCCCATACGATATCGTGCAGCGCTACCAACTCCCACAGTCGGCCGAATATGCCGAAATATACCCGAATGTCGACTGGTCCAAGGCCATGTTTAAGGATGTTGGGTATTCCCACAGGGCTACTCTAAGTGCCAGTGGAGGAAGTAAGGCCGTTCAATACTTCGGATCTTTGGCTTACCTCAATGAAGGTGACATGTTTCGAGAACATGATAATGGGAAGGGTTATAAGCCTAATTATGACTTTAACCGTTTCAACTTCCGGAGCAATATTGACGTTCGACTGACCAAAACCACCAAGTTAAAACTAAACTTTGCCGGATACTACAGTCAGAAAAACACGAATTATAATAACGAAGGAAGTACCAGCCGGGCGGACCAATGGATGTGGTCGGCGGCTTACTTCTTAGCGCCCAACCTATTCTTGCCCCGCTATAGTGATGGCCTTTGGGGAGCTTACCAAGAGGGAGGAAACAACACGGTCAACCCGATCGCTGCGGTTTATAACTTAGGGGTACGGCAAACCCGAGCTACCCAGTTAAATTCAGATTTCAGTCTTGAGCAGGATTTGAAATTTATTACCAAAGGCCTCAAGGCTACAGCCTCCTTGTTTTACGACAATAATATTCGTTCGGAAGGAGGAATTTATGACGTATCCAATCATATACGCCCCGCAGAAGCTGGAACCAATGTAGCTTATAAGCAAATCTACCCACAGCTCTATGTAGGCGCCGACCAAGATCCTTCCGAATACACGGCCTATTTGCCCGTGAGTGACGAAGAGTACGACTGGATACTGCGTCCCTGGACCATACGCCAGGAGAACATCAGTGCGGCCAACTGGTCGTCTTCTATCCCTATTACCCGTCGGCTGATGTACCAATTCCAGCTTAACTATGCCCGTCAATTCAAAAAGCATAATGTGACGGCTATGGGATTGGTCAAAAGAGAAGAGTCGGCCTCTGGGAGCATGTTCAAAAACTACCGGGAAGACTGGGTATTCCGTGCTACCTACGATTATGACACCAAATACCTATTCGAAGTGAATGGTGCTTATAACGGCTCCGAACAGTTTGGTCCCCAATACCGTTTCGACTTTTTCCCCTCGGTAGGTCTGGGCTGGGTAGCCTCGAACGAAAAGTTCTTTAAGAACCCCATTATGGACCATTTAAAGTTCCGGTATAGCCTTGGTAAAGTCGGTGACGACAACATTAGTGGAAGTCGCTGGCTGTATGCTTCACAACTGAGCTATGGAGGAAGAAGCCGGCTGACTCAGAACACAAATGGTACTAGCCCCTACACTTTCTACAGCGAATCGGTGGTAGGAAACCCGGATATTCACTGGGAAACAGCGGTAAAGTCGAACTTTGGAATTGAGATGGGCTTCTTTGAGAGCATGCTAAACGTAAATGTGGACATCTTCAATGAAAACCGTACCAATGTATTGATGTCGGGAAACAGCAGGAATGTTCCGCCTACTTTTGGGACTACGCCTCCGAGTGCAAACTTAGGGCAGGTAAAATCCAAAGGCTATGAAATTGAACTGAAGCTAAACAAGAGGCTGAATCCTAATCTTACCATTTGGAGCAACATCAGTTTCTCTCACAATCAAAATACCATTATTGCTAAGGACGACGCCCCCTTACAATACGACTACCTAAAAGCGGCCGGTTATCCAATTGGCCAAAATAGAAGCTTGATTAGTTCTGGTTTCTATAACAACTGGGACGAAATATATGCCAGCGTACCCACCGAAACCAACGACCTGCAAAAGTTGCCGGGGTACTATAACTTGGTCGATTTTAACGCCGACGGTATCATCAAAAACAACGAAGATACCCCTCCTATAGGATATACAGGTGTCCCTCAAAATACCGGAACCTTTGGTATTGGGGGTAATTATAAAGGATTCAGCGTAATGGTCCAGTTCTACGGTGCCAATAACGTCAATCGGGTGATCCCATTTAACAACTATCAAAGTGACGTGGATATCCTTTTTGGGCATGTCCGGGATTACTGGTCTGCGGACAACCAACAGGCGACCTCCTTCCTGCCTCGCTGGAAGACCCAAGCCGAAAACGTAGGCGACTACTATATGTATGACGCCTCCTTCCTAAGGCTGCGTACTGCCGAGTTGTCTTACAACTTCCAAAAATCCCCTTTATTGCAAAAACTAAAAATGAGCAATATGCGGATTTTCCTAAGTGGAACCAACCTGTTCCTATGGTCTAAATTACCTGACGACCGCGAAGGAACCTATTCGGGAGGAAGTGCCACCCAAGGCGCCTACCCTACTATGAAAAGATTTAACCTTGGTATCGACTTTTCCTTTTAGAAATATCTGACATGAAAAAATATATAAATAAATATCCTCGAACTTTCGGAGCTAAAATAATATTGGCTTGTCTCTTGCTGGTATCCTGTGAGGACTATCTCGACAAGGCACCGGAAGCCGACATCACCGAACAAGTAGCCTATGGTAACTTCATAAGTTTCCAGGGTTTTATTGAAGAGATGTACAACTGCATCATGGACCCCAACAAAGGGGGAGCTTGGAACAAGTACCTCTTTGCCGACGAAACCCTAAACAACTATCCTTATGCCTTCGACAATGGGAATTATTGGGGTAATGAAGCCTATTTTTATGGTCAAAATGTAAATACCACCGACAATAACTCCCGTACAAAGCGGATATGGGAATATGCCTGGTATGCGATCCGCAAGTCCAATTTGGCCCTAGAAAAACTCGAGGAAGAGGGCTTATTTCAAGGGACAGAAGAAGAAAAAGCTTTACTGAAGGGGCAAGCGCATTTCTTTAGAGGCTGGTTCTATTTCGAAATTTGCCGCTACTGGGGAGGTATGCCCTATATTACACGAGCCCTTAGCCCTACAGAAGAGCTCACGACCGAGGAATTTCGCCGGTTGAACTTCCAGGAGACGGCCCTATTGATGGCCGCCGACTTCCGTAAGGCTGCAGATTTACTACCTACCCACTGGGACAATACCCCCTCTGGCCAGGCGACCTTAGGGCATAACGACGACCGTATCAACAAATTCCATGCATTAGGATATTTAGGAAAATCGCTCCTGTATGCAGGGAGCCCTATGATCAACGAAGAAGCCAAGGGAAGCAATTCTTTTGATGCGGCACTTTGCCAGCAGGCAGCCGAAGCTTTTGGAGAACTCTTAACCTTATCGGAACAAACAGGCACCTATAAGCTACAATCCTGGGAATCTTGGACCGACAACTTTTGGCGGTGGAACTACGAAAGACCCGGCGGAACGGAAGTCATCATGCGGCCCACTATTTTTGACAGGGGCAGAGTAAGATGGTCCACCATGGGCGCCACCATGCCTTCATCTTTCTCTATGAACAGCGGATCGAACGCCGAAGTACCCGCCCATAGTTTTACCAAAAACTATGGAATGGCCAATGGCCTCCCTATCGACGACCCCATGTCGGGCTATGACCCTAACGACCCTTGGACCGGACGGGAACCTCGCTTTTATAAAGACATCGTCGTGGACGGAGACCGTATACATAGTGCCGCGGGGTCCGATCGATTCGCCCAGCTTTATAATGGCGGCTTCCATAGGTCGCAGATCAACCCTCCTAGCGTAACAGGCTATTACTATAAGCGATACACGCCCATGGGAGAAGACTTTTCGTCCTCAAAAGCCAATGGTCTGCAGGCCTATATTCCTTACCTGCGCCTGGCCGACATTTATTTGATGTATGCCGAAGCAGTGAACTTTGCAAGCAACGGTGGTCCTAATAGCACCTCTGGCAACTTCAGTCTTACGGCGGTAGAAGCAGTTAACAAAATCAGAAACCGGGCCAATTTGCCCGATTTGGACGAAAAGTTCACAGGATCTAAAGACGAACTTTTCGAAGCCATCGTAAGGGAAAGAGCCGTAGAGCTCGCCTTTGAAGGGGCCCGTTTCTGTGACCTCCGCAGGTGGAATCGGAATGGCGACCCACGCTACCTCGATAAAACTGCTATCGACTTCAACAGAGGGCCCGATGGCAAGCCTATCAACATAGTCGAACGTGTGGTAGTGCGAAGAACCGTGGAAAAAAAGCATAACTGGCTACCTATCCAAATTGGCTTCACGCGACTTTACGAAGGTTTCCCACAAAACCCTGGCTGGTAATAGCCTACTCCATCATTAAAAAATATCTTATGAAAAATATATTCATTTTGTTATCCTGTTTAGGATACTTCCTGACGGCTGTGCCGACGGCCTGGGCACAGTCCGATAGCACATCCCAGCAAGCCCTTACGCTATTTCAACCCAATAAGAAGGCGCAAGTCGCCTTTAGGACCGAATCCGTCGGCAACCTTACTGGTGCCGTTACCACGCTTGATCCTAAATCTATCAACGAGTACGACTATAATGTATGGGCGAGCTCAGCCATTGCCGGCCGTACGCTGGGCATGTTGGGCGGAAGCAGCATCCGAGGGGTTGGAATTGGAATCGACGTTGGCGATCTCACAGGCAGTGGGTTATTCTCTGGAAATGCCCTTTTCGTAGTCGATGGGCTTCCTAGAGACATCGAAGGCTTGCGTTTTTCAGAAATCGAGTCCATTTCCATACTGAAAGACATTAACGCCTCTATACTTTACGGTAGTGCGGCCGTCAACGGGGTCGTTCTGATTACCACCAAAAGAGGTAAAGTCAATAAACCCACCAGCGAAATAACAATTAATTATGGTTTATCGACGCCCCGGGAGTTGCCTCGGTATATGAATTCGGCCGACTACATGACCACCTTCAATCAGGCCCGTGAAAATGACGGTCTGGCTCCTCAGTATACTGACGCTACCATCGAAAACTATAGATCGGGAAACCCATATCGCTTTCCTAGCACCGATTATTATGCTGACGAATTCCTAAAACCCTTTAAAACTTACCATGATGTGTCGGCCGCCTTTTCGGGGGGCGACGAAAACGCTCGCTTCTATTCCAACATTGGTTGGAATTCGAGCGGCGGCATCATGGATTTCGGGGAAGGTAAAAACGAACGCAACGACGTCATTAATATCAGAGGAAACGTCGACCTTAAGGTTACCAATCGAATAAAAACGGCCATAGATGCAGTAGCACTCTTTGGCAGTGACCAAGGTCCTAGAGGTAATTACTGGTGGCAAGCCAGCACCATTCGACCCCATGAGTACACCCCATTATTACCCTTCGATTTGATAGACTCTGAAAACAGTCTGTTACAGGGTAGAAAAAACGATGTGAATGGGCAGTATTTATTGGGTGGAAACAACTCCTACTTAACCAACCCTTTTGGCGATGGATATGCCGCGGGTTCGGTACAGGACATTTACCGTAAGTTTACCTTTAACAATCGCATCGACTTCGACCTGTCTGACGTGACTCCGGGCCTATCTGCCCATAGTAATATCAGCTTCGATTTCTTTACGGCTTATAATCAAACGATAGCCAACGAATACTCGGTGTATGAACCGGTATGGTCGGATACGGACGACAAAATCGTGGAATTGAAGCAGCATGGCCGCGACACTAGGCCTGGGACCCAAGTAGTGGGTAACTCTCGCTTTCGGAGACGTGTCGGCTTTTACGGTCAGCTAAAATACGACCGTACCTTCCGAGACGACCACCGGTTTACGGCCAACCTCCTCGCATTTGGAAGTAGCTACAAGGAAAACGGAGACTTTCAGGGGGTAAAAAATGCGCATATAGGACTTCAAATGGCCTATCTATTCCGCAACAAATATAGCCTGGACTTTAGCAGCAACCTGGCCAACTCTGTGAAGCTCCCTGAAAACAACCGTACCGGTTTCTCACCATCCATAGGTTTATCTTGGGCCTTACATGAGGAATCGTTCTTGTCGTCGGTCAAGGCCATCGACTACCTAAAACTTAGGGTATCCGCTGGTATTCTTAAAACCGACCTCCCCATCGGTGGATTCTTCTATTATGACAATCGGTATGGTGGATCGGGCTCCTATAACTGGTACGAGGGTACACGTAACCGTAGTGGTGTGGCTTCCAGCTGGAGTGCCAACAGTAGCCTGGGCTTCGCCCGACGCAACGAGCTTAACCTAGGGCTCGACGGACTGTTCTTTAACAAAACGATAGGCATACAAGGTAATGTGTTTTATAACCTTTACGACCGCCTAGTCACAAGACCTGGCTCTCAGTATCCTGGCTATTATAGCGACTTTATTGCCTATCAAAATTTCGAATCGGACCGTTATGTAGGTGCAGAATTGGGCTTGAACTTTAACAAGCAATGGGGTGACTGGAATGTGTTCCTAGGTACCAACTTGCTATATATTACCTCCAAGAGGGTTCAAGTGGATGAAATATATGACAATGAGTATCAAAATAGATCAGGACAACCTCGCGATGCAACCTTTGGCCTAGAAGCCTTGGGATTGTTTAAGGACCAGGCCGACATCGACAATAGCCCCATACAGTCGTTTGGAACCGTACAGCCTGGCGATATAAAATACAAGGACCAGAACAACGATGGTATTATCAACACCAACGATGAGGTATACCTCCGCCGCTGGCAAGCACCATTTTCTGCCGGTCTACAGGTCAGAGTTTCCTACAAAAACTGGAGCTTATATCTGCTAGGAGAAGGCCAGAACGGGGCCAAAAACTTTAGGGAATCCAGTTATTTCTGGATCGACGGGAATGATAAATACAGCGAATCGGTGAGCAACAGCTGGACCCCAGCCACCCACGAGACCGCCACTTATCCCCGCCTCAGCACCCAAACTAGCAGCAACAACCTGCGTAGATCTAGCTATTGGCTCTATAAGAACGACTATTTCCAGTTACGTAAGGCACAGATTAATTACTCCTTACCATCGGCCGTGTGTCAGACCTTACGTATGCGCCAACTTAACCTATTTGCCAACACCAGCGATCTGTTTCAAATTTCTAAAAACAGGAAAATCAGAGATCTACGGGTAGGTAGCGAGCCATCCTATCGTAGTTTCTCCCTTGGAGTCCGTGCCAATTTTTAATTTGACCTTATTATGAAATATATCAATATAGTTATCCTCATGATGTTTCTGGCCTTGGGCGCTCCATCCTGCACCATGCTGGAGCCCGAAGCCGACAACCATAATACCCTCGACCGGGTATACGACGACCCTTCTTTTGCCGAAGGCTTGCTCATAAAGGCCTATACGTATATCCCTACCAACGACTATTCCTTCGATGAAGTCGCTACCGACGATGCCGTCACCAACGACCGCCTCAGTAGCTATTTGCGCATCGCAACTGGAGAATGGTCGCCGAGACTTAATCCTCAAAGTGAATGGGACAATTGCAACAAAGGAATATTGTACCTGAACCAATTCTTGACGGTAGTGGACCAGGTACCCTGGAAATGGACCAACCCTCAGGTCAAAGAACTCTACATACGTCGTTTCAAAGGGGAGTCCTACGCACTCCGCGCACTTTTCAAATACTTTTTGCTGCGTAGTCATGGTGGTATTGGCCCCAATGGCGACCTATTAGGCACCCCCATTTATGATTCCTTTCTGGAAAGCCAGGAAGACTTTGCTACCCCAAGGCCTACATTTGCCGAATCGGTAGCGAGTATCTATGCAGACATTACCGAGGCCCAGAAATACCTCCCCCTCGATTTTGGCAATATCGGAACCCTTCCCGAGGGCTTCGAAGCGAGTATCGACATCGCCGATTATAATGAGGTCTTTGGCGACTTTGCCCAGCAACGTATGAGCGGTAGGTATACATTGGCCATCAAGGCCCGTACCGCCCTATTGGCTGCCAGCCCGGCTTTCAACCCCGCAGGTAACACCCAACTGTGGCAACAAGCCGCCGACTTCACCGCTGTGTTACTCAACGACCTAGGAGGTTTGGATCGGCTCGACCCCAATGGCCATTTGTTTTACCTGAAGCAGCAAGTCGATCAAGCCGACATTACCACTGGCGACAAAAAAGATTTGCAAGAAATATTATGGCGCCGTCCTATTTACAATAACAGCAGTAGGGAAAGCACCAACTTCCCTCCCACTTTATATGGAAATGGGCGAGTGAACCCTACCCAAAACCTGGTAGACGCCTTCCCTGCCGCCAATGGCTTCCCCATCACCGACCCTATGTCGGAATACGACCCTGCCAAGCCCTACGCCAACCGCGATCCACGGCTCTCTCATTATATCGTTTATAATGGTAGTAAGCTTAAAAATACGGTCATTGACACGGGCACCGACGGAGGCCCCAACTCCCTGGAGGCCATCCCTACTTCTACCCGTACGGGCTATTACCTAAAGAAACTCTTGAGGGAAGACGTAAACGTAAACCCCTCTTCTCCTTCGAGTCAAAAACACTTTAATACCCATATTCGGTTTACGGAGCTGTTTTTGAACTATGCCGAAGCCGCCAATGAAGCTTGGGGCCCCGATGGACAAGGTGCTCACAATTTTAGTGCTCGCCAGGTAATCGCCGAAATCAGGAAAAGAGCCGGTATTGAGCAGCCCGACCAATACTTAGCCAATACCGCCAGTCAAGAGGGAATGCGGAGCTTGATCAGAAATGAGCGCCGCCTTGAGCTCTGTTTCGAGGGCTTCCGCTTTTGGGACCTACGCCGTTGGAAAGAAAACCTGTCGGAACCAGCCCGTGGGGTTCGGATTAATGCGGATGGCTATACCTATTTTACAGTAGAGAACCGGGTGTACGACAATGCATATATGCATTATGGCCCAATTCCAGAACGAGAGATCATCAAATTTGGCCTTCAACAAAATCAAGGATGGCAGTAACTCCTAACTAGACCTAAAAAACAATGAAACATATCTCATTATTCCTTTTACTTTGCTTGGGCTTTTTAGCTTGCAAAAACGGTGACATTGTTCACCCCGATTTCGATTATACCGCTGGATATTTCCCTTACCAATATCCGGTGAGGACCCTTATCTTGGGTGACGACATCTATGACAACAGCAACGATAATGCCCACAAATTCATTATTTCGGCCGCCATTGGAGGAGTTTATAAAAACGATAGAGACCGAAAATTTGAAATCGTCGTAGATGAATCCCTGTGCCAAGGCGCCCTGTTCGATTCTAACGGGGACACCATCCGGGCGCTCCCTCAGCAGTACTATACGCTTTCCCCAGACAACTCCTTAGTGATCCCTAAAGACAAATACAATGGAGGAGTAGAGGTACAACTTACCGAGGCATTTTTTAACGACCCTAATGCATTTAAATTGAGCTACGTCGTACCCGTTCGGATGGTTGGGTCTACCGATGTCGACTCTATCATAAGTGGAAAAAGTGAGTTGGCTAGTCCTGACCGTCGTAAGCCTGAAAACTGGGTAGTAGCCCCCAAAGATTTCACGCTGTTCGCCATTAAATACATCAATGAGTATCATGGCAACTATTTCTTTGAAGGAGAAAGTACCGTACTAGACTCTACTGGTGCCCTTATAGAAACAAAAACCTATAAGCAAAGCAATATGGTGCAAAATGGGGTAACCCTACTTACCACATCGGGGCGGCATCAAGTAGCCTATAATACCTCGTTCCAGTCGTCCGAAATCAGTGGAGACCTGCCGCTATTACTGGATTTTGACAACGGAAAGTGTACCGTTTCCTCCGCCGATGACCAATATACTGTAACAGGCACTGGAACCTTTAATAAAGGAACCTATGAATGGGGTAATAAATCCAGAAATGGGATAGAGATTGAGTATACCATTACGGTCGATAATAAAACCTATAGCGCCAAAGAACTACTGGTGGCTAGGGATAGAGCCGTAGTCATGGAATTATTTAATCCTGTGATTCTGTAATATAATGATGCCTTATTCCGTGCCATTTTAAAAATCAAATGAAGTATGGAGGACCTTATAAGAAATGCACCAAACTGGGGTCTTCAAAATGCGGAATAACCTGATATGGATATACTCATCCACCATTCAAGTTCCAAAATCTATCATTTAACTTACCAAATTAAAAGAACCTCTATTGAGCCAAGTTTACTCAATAGAGGTTCTATCAGCTAAAATACCTTTCGAAATTAATTCGTAGGGTCGGCCGGTGTATTAAAGTTATTATTCCTTTCCGTTAGTGGATATGGATAATAATCACGACTTCGCTCAGAGGTGGGTCGGCCAAATCTCCGGCTATCTTCAATACGTAGCCCAGAAAGGAACAATTCTATACATCGTTGTCGATAAATCTCTAAGAGAATCGCTTCTTGGGTAACCGTTCCAGAATAGGTAGGCAAGTTTGCCCCCAGTCCCCAAACGTCAGTTGTCTTGGTAAGAACCTTGTTTAATTCACTGATAGATTCAGTTGTTTTCCCCATTCTCGCTAGACATTCGGCCTTTATTAAGAGGATCTCCCCAGGTAAGAAAACGGGAATAGATGAACTATTAGCAGTAAAAAAACTAGCTAATCCCAGATTTTTCCCCGAAGTAAAGTTATAATAAAAGGATAAACGCCCATCCCCGGCTACTGGAGTCAAAGCCGTAGGTAACCCAAAGTTGCTCATTGGTTCACAGACATTTCGATTACTAAAACTCGTTTCATACAATGGGTTTCTAGAAATATTGTCAAAAAGGAAGGCCGATTTTACAGATAGATCTACCAGCTCAGCTGCATCGTAAGCCTTTTGATATTCTCCTAACATAAGATAATACCTCGCCTTTAAGGCCAGCAGAGAGGGTTGAATAGCCACCCCACCAACTATACTGGTGGCATTGGTATTGGCGGCAGTAAGACCCGCTTCAATGCTAACCAAGGCTTCCTTAAGGACCTCCATGCGGTCCGAAAAAATAGCCTGTTCTCCTACTTGAATAGGACTTTGCTCCCAGAAAGTGGCAAGAGTCCCCAAGGCTAAGGCTCTGTAAAAATGCGTGTTCGACAGGATTTTGGCCTGAATAGATGGATCCTTGGCTGCCGCAATATTTGAGATAATGATATCCGAATTGGCCTTAACAATCTGGCATTTATTCCATAAATTAGTTACCAAAGCATTATTACCCTGAACCGCCGATGTCCCCGTTTGCATGTTAGCTTCATCGGTGTTTCCTATGTTAAGATTTATCAACTCCTTGGTGGTAAGCCCACTAGCGGAGATATAGTTATACATTCCCCCAGCCCTTGAAATGGTAAACTGCTGTTGTAAGCCGTTGACCATCGCCAAAAGTCCATTTTGATCATTTATAACCTGTTGTTCACTAGCCGTACTAGGGTTCAAGTATTCTTGATTGCAGGAGGCCAGTCCCACAGTAATGGCCAATCCTATAGTATATACAAATTGTTTTCTCATAGCCTTCAGTGCTTTTAGGTTATATTAAAAGGAAAGGGTCAACTGTAATTGATAACTTCTGGGAATGGGAACATTCCCAAAATCTACCCCTCGCATCAAATCGCTATTCCCACCAGCATTCGTCTCCGGGTCATAGCCTCTATATTTATCCCAGGAGTATAGGTTACGTCCAATTAAAGATAAATTGGCAGAGTTGATTCCTTTTATTTTTGGCAATTGATAAGTAAGGGCTATTTCCCGTAATTTAATGTAGGAACCATCATCGATACGCCATTCTTCAATCAAATAATTGGCAAAGGTATACCCTCGCTTAAGTTCTCCTTTTAGTTCTGCTTCAGCAACTTCTCCAATTCCAACCCCCTGACGTGTCCGAAAATCGGCATTAAAAACATCGACCCCTTGAACCGCATCCAAAAGAAACCGGAAACCTAAACGCTTATAATTCAGCTGACTCGAGAAAGATCCTGTCCAATCGGGATTCGGGTTCCCAATAATCCCGTTCACAAATCCCCCGGTAGGCTGCCCTTCAGCGGTTCGCATGGCCGTGTAATCCGCCCCATTTTGCGTGCCTTGTTCTCTCTGTGGAAACCCTTGGCTATTCAGAATTTGGTCTCCATTCTCATTGCGAGCATAGGGCACTCCATAAAATAAAGATGCTGCTTGGCCTTCTATCAAGGAAATTGGTGCCCCTGCCACGTTATTGACCGTTACCATAGGCGTACCCAAAGACAATATTTTGTTTCGGTTACGGTTAAACATCACAGAAAAATCCCATGTAAAATCTTTGCTCTGAATAGGTGTTACATTCACTCCGATTTCAACGCCATGATTAGACATTTCGCCTGTATTGTTAACAATACTAGTCCCTCCCGTAGAGGCTGCAATCACTTTATTAACGACCAAATCAGTAATATTTTGCTTATAGGCGCTAAAAGTCAGGCTTATTTTATCTTTCAAAAACGAAGCATCCATTCCAAACTCCTGTTCCTTCATCCTTTCCGGACGTACCGATGGATTAGCTAACTGGGCGCTAGGAACAATGGTGTTTAACCCTAAATAGCTAATAGGATTAAACTGCCAAAAACGATCGTAAGAGCCGATGCCAGTCAGATTACCAGCTTGTCCAAGGGAAGCCCTCAACTTAAATGTGTTAACTACCTGGCTCAAACCCGAACCTTGCCATGCAGCCAAGTCAGAAAGTACCAAACTACCGGAAATCTTCGGATACACCTGGTTGGTTTCCGATGAAGAGAATTTAGAACTTCGATCCCGCCGTACCGCTCCTGTAAGAAATGCTAAATTTTTATACCCTAATGTCGCTTGTACAAACTGCCCACTCAAATTATACTGATCCAAACCGTATCCTGCCTGGATTGTCGACCCCCCATTGAGGGTCTCTATAAACGGAGAGAGGGTCTCACCACTTCCTCTTAGCAAATTGGCCGAACTATACTGATAACTGGCCCCGGCCAATAGGTTCATTTTCAACACTTCGTTCCATTGCCTTTCATAACCAATATTAAGGTCTGCATTGAAGAAATTGGCGGTATTGGTAACGGTTGACGCAAAACCATAAGGATAGCGTTCCAAAGGTAAGCCCGATACAGCTTGGTAAGGATAGGGAGGTATGAAATTCTTTCCTACTTGCGAATAGGCATCCATCCCCAAAATAGCGTCAATAGTAAACCCTTTCGCTGGCGTTAGGTTTAGTTGCAAATCGTTAATCGTCCTATTAACTGCCGCAGTAAATTTCATATCTTCAACGGTTGTCAGCGGGTTAACGCGAGTCGGCTCTACGGCCATTAAGTCTCCATTAGCATCTCTTTGTGTAATATCCCATATATTATTGGTTATATTTATGCTATTAATTGGACTATAAAATACATTACCATTTGCTTTTTCATTGGAGAAACTGTTGGTGTAGCTCACTCCAGCCGACACTTTCATCCATTCGGTAATACGTTGATCGACTCGAGCGCGCAAACCATATCGCTGAAAATCTGTCCCTACTACAATACCTTGATTCTTAGCATAGTTAACGGAAAGTAAATATTGCGTTTTGTCGGTTCCACCACTTACCGAAAGGCTGTTTGTTGTTCCGGCCCCAGTCCTAAAAATCTGATCCTGATAGTCATAACGAGTAACATCTACTAAATTCGATGCTAAATAGGTATTAGCCTCTCCATTCCGATTGACTCCAATGGTTGTGGCACCATTGGCAGCTGCCGTTGCATCGGAAACATTGAATATAGTATGCAAACGCAAGCCCGCATACCCAAACTGTTTCCCATAAGTTGTAATTGGCACTTTCTTCCTCAGCTCATTAACGGATATATTGGTTGTAAACTGAATGCGGGGCACTCCAGACTTCCCACGCTTAGTGGTTATAATAACTACCCCATTGGCCGCACGGGAACCATATTGAGCAGCTGCTGCGGCTCCATTTACTACATTAATACTCTCTATATCCGCCGGGTTAATGTCTGCAAGCCTATTGGTTCCAGCTTGGGCAGTGGTTCCTATTTGATTTTGCACGGCTGTTTGAGATACATTGACAGTATTATTACTAACAATGACCCCGTCAATCACATAAAGAGGGTCAGAACTTCCTTGAATCGATTTGACCCCCCGTAAACGAATAGATATCCCACCGGCTGGATCTCCCGAATTTTGAGTGATTTGTGCCCCTGGTATTTTCCCTTGAAGAGACGAAAGCAAATTACTGGAACCTGACTTTTCCAAGGCCTCTGATTTAATGGAACTAATAGCATTCCCCAATTGTCTTCTAGACTCTTTAACAGTAGACCCCGTAACTACCACCTCGTCCAAATTCATAATGTCGCTTCTCAGCTTAACATCAATTTCCAACTCGGTTTTCGACGAAAGTTCAAGATACTCCTTTACAGAGGTGTAACCCATGGAAGCAAAGCTTAATACGTATTTGCCCTGAGCCAAATTTAAATTTAAGGTATAATTGCCCTCGATATCTGAAATAGTCCCAGAACCGGTTCCTTCTATTTGGACAGTTGCACCTGGCACCCCACCATTGTCATCAGATATCTGCCCCTTTATCACATAAGTACTCTTTTGTGCTAAGACAGTCTCTGTGCTCAGCAGCAGTAACCCTAAGGCCCCGAATAGAAGATAAGGCCGTAACCATTGATACGTTAGTCGTTTGATCATAGATTAAAGTAATAAAAGTGAGTTTAAAGAAACAGATTAATCATAAAACTGCATAATCATGCATCAAAAGTGCATACTTATGCGTAAAATTACAATTCTAAACCCCTCTATTTTTAAAATATAATTCCGCATCCTAACACTAAGACAAAATTATATTATAGATAATCCCCTTACATTAAAATAACTGTATATGTTAAAAAAAGAAAGGCAAGAATATATCATCAAACAGATAAACCTGCACAATAAAGTACTCTCTACCGATCTTTCTGAACGTTTAGGCGTATCTGAAGACACCATACGTCGAGACTTAAAGGCCTTATCGAAAAGTGGGAAAATATTGAAAGTACATGGGGGGGCACTATCGAAAACACTTTATTCTGATACCAGAGAAGACGAGATTTATGCCTATACCGAGAAAGTACGCATCGCCAATAAAACGCTAAATTTACTTCAAAATGGCATGTATATCCTGATCGGAGGAGGCACTACCATTCGAGAATTTCTCAAAATATTACCCAAAGACCTTCATCTTACCTTTATAACGGTTAGCCTAACGGCAGCTACCGAGTTATTGAACTATACCAATTATGAAATTATATTTCTAGGCGGTAAAATTTCTAGAAGTACCCGTTTCTGTGCAGGAGGCGAAACCATCCGGCAACTCGCAGACGTCCGTGCCGATCTCTGTATTCTGGGCACTAACGCAATAGACCTAGATGGGGGATTAAGCGATTCGGACTATGAAGCTGTTCAAGTGAAGAAAGCCATGATTAATGCTTCCAGTAAGGTGGCCATTCTGACCATATCGGAAAAACTCGGCTCCAGGGAAAGGTTTCGTATTAAAAATACCGCCGAAATCGACTACCTTATCACAGAGCTCCATCCAAACGATCCCTTAATGACAGAATATGCGCTCAATATAAAACGTATTATATAATGGCTGGTCTTAATCCCCAAAAAAAGACGAGATTTTACACATTAATCCCATGGAAACCATTCCGCACGTACATTTCAAAAATGATCAAGAACCCATAGGATTCGAGGCTATAGACTTACAAGAACTACTCAAACAGCCTCAACGCCCCTTGGATCACAATCCCTTTGCTGCGCATCGAATTCATTTTTTTGCAGTGCTTTTTATAAGTAAAGGAACTGCCACGCACCGTTTAGATTTCAACGAATACACCCTTCAAAGTGGGCAGTGCCTCATAATTGCCAAGGATCAGATCCATGCTTTCGACCCCAGTATGGAGTATGAAGGGACACTTTTGATATTTACAGACACCTTTTTATTCCGGTATCTTGCTCCAGCAGTACTTGGTAAAATAACCTGGCTTTTCAATTACCATTCTCATACTTCCCAGTACGACACTTTCCCTCACTTCTCCCCACTATTGGAGATGGTCCATGATATTCAAAACCGCGGTACCATCAAAAACCCCTCTCCTATATTAGCCTCCTTATTATCGGTCATGCTTCTTGAATTTGAAGCGCACACTCCCACCTCACATAATGACCCATTACTGAATACGGAGGAAATCAAGATATTCGAAATGTTTAGGACAGAGGTAGTCACCCACTACCGTCACAACAGAAACGCCAACTATTTTGCCCAAAAGCTAGGAATATCTTACAAGCATTTAAATGAAATATGTAAGACATTTACCCAAACTACCGCCAAATCCTTTATTGATCAATATATCATCTTAGAAGCTAAAAGACACCTCAACACATCAGCCCTCTCTATCAAAGAGATAACCTATTTATGTGGCTTCGACGAACCCACCAATTTCCAAAAATATTTTAAAAAAATGACGAATGAGACCCCTAGAAAGTTTCGGTCCAGAAACAGATATATCATAGATTTACCATAAACTTCACCACATTCACCTTTATAGCCCAAGGCCGAGCGGGTACCTTTGTCCTATCAAGTTAAAACTTTATAGACATGTATCAATTGAAAACAAAATTTTTGGCCTTGGCACTCCTTATGGTAGGTACCGCCTTGGTTTCCTGTAATGACGATGACGACGCCCCCCAATTAAATCAAATTCAAAAGACACAAGCCGTTCTGGAGGCCTTTGAATCGGGGAACAAGGAGGCGTTAGACTATATTAGCGACACCAAGTATATTCAACACAATCTTACATTTCCTGACGGGAAAGGAGTTCTAGCTGGTTTCTTTACGGGCGAGCCGACAGGCATTAAATTTGAAAACTTCAGAATTCTTGAGGCTGACAATATCGTGATTGCGCACAGCCGTTATGGTGGAGTATGGAATAACGGAACCCCTCAAATAGGATTGGATGTTTTCCGGTTCGAAAACGGGGCTATCGTAGAGCATTGGGACAACTTGCAGGACGAGAGCGACCCAGTTACCGACGTAGTCAATGGCAACACCCAGGTGAATGGACCTACTCAAATAGGAGACGGAGATGCCATTGCCAATAAGACCCTGATCACCAACATGGTAAATGATATCCTTATTTCCGGAAAATGGAGTATCAGGGACACTTACTTTAGCGGTTCATACATTCAGCATAGCGTGGGCATGCCTAACGGTACCGACTGGATGGCTAGCTTCCCTGAAGGCACTCCGTTTTACAAGAGCCTAAAGGCCATATATACCAGTGGCAATTTCGCTTTTGTAAGGGCCGAAGGATATCCTGACGCCACTACTGGTCTTTCCACCGCATTTTTCGACCTGTTCCGAATAGAAGATGGTAAAATAGTAGAACACTGGGACACTCAACAGGTAATCCCCGACGCTAGCACTTGGGCCAATACCAACGGGAAGTGGTAAGTACCTTTTCTAATTAAACTCAACAAAGCATTATGTCAGACGTACGCAAATGCCCCACCTGCTCAGGAAAGGCAAAATATTCAGAAAAAAACGGTGAGATTACTTACTCAGCAATAGAGGACGAGGAGGCATTCAAGAAAATTGTGCAACTAAAAAAAGCGCTTGCCAACTTCACTGAAAAGATAAAAACATTGGAAGCAGAGGTAGAGACGCTCCGTCAGGGGCAATCCGCCTAGAGGAGTACCATCTTTTTCACCGTAGCAGAAACATTTCTGGTGGGCATCCATACCCACCAGGAATATTTAGGAAATGACAGGGGGATAATCGGCGCTTTACTCTACACCTTGGTAATGGCGAGTTCATGAAGCACCGCCATAGTATGGGCAGCTCCCGCTTCTTCCCCACAACGAGGCTCTAGGTATTAATACAACAGGAAGGGTTAGGGTTTGTAATAAAACCCAGCTGGATCGGGGTACCGAAACTGAAATGAATACTTTGCCATCACCTTCTCGCTCGAAATAACTTTAAAAGGTTCAGGCGCTAGAGGCTCTAAAAAAGTAGGTGCTTCCCATCCAAACTCCCTGCACGTTTTTTCATAGACCTCTCCCCGATTAGTATGAATAGGCGCTACCCCATTAAAAGTCTCGTTGCTGACTCCATTCATAAGCATTTTCACGATCAGGCTCACGGCGTCGTCGCGATGGATGTAGTTGACGGGGGTATGATAGGTGGTAAGTCCCTTTTTACCTTTCACATACTTACCCGGAATACGGTCATAACCCAAGAGGCCACCGAGTCGCAAGACCCCTACTGAGCGAGTAGACCGCAACTGTTGCAGGCTATTTTCCACTTCAACCAGCTCCGGACTGGCCGACTCTGCTGGGTCCGTAACATCCGACTCCACCAACACGCTGTTTAGGTCGGGATAAACGCTCGTAGAACTTATATAGAGCACTTCTTTAATGGGCGACTGTTCTATTTGGGCGATCACCGCCTGCATTTGTTGCTGATGAAACCCTGCAGCCCTCCGTCGAAAACCAGGCGGAATGGCAATAATGAGCATGTCGGCTTCGAAAAAACGTTGCAGGTCTTTACCCGCTCCAGCGAGTTCAGGCTGCAAGTCTATCAAATAACCGATTATACCTTTTGACGCAAAAACCCCCAGCTTATTAGGGTTTGTTGTACTCCCCTTCACCGTATATAAAATATCAGGAGCCTTTAATCGTTCAGCAAGAGGCATACCCAACCAGCCGCATCCTAAAATGCTCACCGTTTTTTTTCCTAATTTTGAATCCTGCACCGACATTTGGATGACCTATTGACTATGAATAAAATACTCTTTCTTTTTCTTTTACTGGCATGGGCCAGTTGCGATGTACAACGCCAGGATGATCCTAAAAATGCCCAGGCCCTACCCCTTGTTTACGAAAATCTGGACAAGGAATTACTGGCTGCCACATCCGCTAAAGATGTAGAAATTATTTTGAATAAACACCCTAGGATGGGCCACTATTACTTCAGTGACTTTGAGGGAACAACGGCAGAACTTGCCCAGCAGCTGTTCCAAATTATTGACAACCCCGACTTTCAGCGTTTTTCTAATCAAATTGACTCCCTTGTTGGAAACCGGGAAACAGCCATTATCAACCCCCTTCAGCAAGCTTTTGGGAATATAAAGTCGCAGTTTCCTAGCTTTCAAGCCCCCAAGATAGCCTTCATCCAGACGGGCTTCCTTGGTAACGACTTGTATGTATCGGACTCACTTATAGTAGTCGGGCTCGACTATTTCGGTGGCCCCCAGGCCGCATTTCGCCCTCAAGTGTTCGACTACCAGCTTCGCCGCTACCAAAGTTCCAATATCGTTCCAGCCATCATTTATTATATTTCTGAACGTTACAACCGGCAGGACCCTCAAGACCAAACCCTGCTAGCCGACATGATCGGAATCGGTAAAAGCTTTGAGTTTGTAAAACAAGTCCTTCCCGAATACCCCGATAGCCTAATTATCGGCTATTCCGAAGATAATCTTCGTAGGGCCTACAATAGTCAAGGAGACATTTGGGCCTATATTATTGGCCGCAAACTGTTGTATGAAACCAATATTGCCACCAAAGATAAATACCTGGGAGAAAGACCCTTCGTAGTAGAAATGGGCCCCGATATACCTGGAGGAATTGGCCGATGGATAGGCTGGCGGATTGTCAACAAATATGTATCTGAACATCCAGAGGTAACGCTCCCGGAGTTAATGAATATGGATAAGGCAGGCAATTTATTGCAGGAAGCGCGATATAAAGGGGAAAAGGACGAAGAGGAGTAAGTTTTTTAAGTACTTTTGTCTGTATATTAATCCATGTACAACTGTACTTTAGCCTTCAAAGAAACGATATAGATGCCGATCACTTTACTCATTTTTCTACTTGCAGTCCCTGGTTTTGTGGTAGTTGGGGTGTATCTCGAACGGAAGGTATCGGCGTTTATCCAAGATCGGCTCGGTCCGATGGAAGTAGGAAAATGGGGCTTGCTTCAGTTGTTTGCTGACCTACTAAAACTATTGCAAAAGGAAGATATCGTCCCTAAGGCAGCCGATAAGAAACTCTTTTTGATGGCACCCATCGTTATTTTCGTATCGGTCTTTGCGGGTTTTGCAGTGGTTCCTTTAGCCCCTGAGCTTGCCGGGTCTGGAGCCACAGTAGGGGTGTTTTTTTTACTTACCATCGTTTCGGTCGACGTCATGGGCCTTCTCATGGCCGGCTGGGGGTCCAACAATAAGTTTGCCTTATACGGCGCCATGCGGGCCGTCTCTCAGATGATCAGCTATGAAGTACCTTTAGGACTGAGTATCCTTTGTGTGGTCATGCTTTCTCAAAGCTTAGACCTCCAGGTGATCAGTTTCCAACAAGGCATTTATAGCCCCGAAACCAATTATCTGCTAGGAATTAAATCTTGGGGAATCGATATCTCTGGCATCGGCGGTATACTTAGCTGGAATATTTTAAGAAACCCATTCTTACTAATTGTATACGTTATCTTCTTTATAGCTTCTCTGGCCGAATGTAACAGGGCTCCGTTCGATTTACCAGAAGGGGAATCTGAACTAGTAGCCGGCTTCCATACTGAATATTCGGGGATGCGTTGGGCCTTCTTTATGCTTTCCGAATATGGCATGATGCTCCTAGTTTCCCTTTTAGGCGCCATCCTATTTTTGGGAAGCTGGAACACCCCTTTCCCTAACCTAGGCCCCATCAGGCTGGCCGATTGGACCAGTGGAGAGCCAGGCACCTGGTATGGGTATATCACTGGTGCTTTCTGGTTATTGAGTAAGGCCCTCCTGAGTGTTTTATTACAAATGTGGGCGCGCTGGACACTCCCAAGACTACGCGTCGATCAACTCATGTATCTGGGCTGGAAGGTACTTACCCCGATAGGCCTCGTTCTCTTTTTTATCTGTGGAATATGGCGCCTATTAGGGGTAGGCTAATTAGTTGACGATTTCAGCCTCTTCTAAGATATAATTCATCTGATAGATATCATCGGCATTGAGCTTAAGTACCCCCGTAAAAGTCAGACGCTCGTCTGTCTTAAACTTCCGTGCCTTTTTCTTGAAATTGAGTGTCATGACGGTTTCAGGCCCTGCCCCTCCACAAAAAAAACAGGCACTAAAAGGGAAGGCCGACAGTACATATAAGTTTGCGTCCAAGTCCACAGGAAGTATATATCCGGTAATGGATACTTGTTTATTTTTTATTTTTTGGACACTAGGTCCAAATGTCGGGTGCAACATATAAATAGACTCTTCGGGATACCATTTTTTCTTGAAGGTAACGTCTCTTAATGTCTCCCAAGTAAGCTTAATGGGGTTGGCGGCAGGGGTAAAAGAGGCCAAGCAGACCGTTAACATTAAAAGAACTAAAATTCGAAACGCTTTCATATAATAAAGGATAAGTAGGTAGAATAGGCAAACAAAATTAATCAGAATATCATTCCTCGGCCAAGGTCCTGGAGATATTTACCCGGTATATCCCCAATGAAGGTAACAAGGCCGCCAAAAAGCCCACCAAAAGCGCCGCTCCTAGGAGGTACCACTCATTAGGTAATAGCTGAAATTGGGAAAAATCATAATGATAGTCCTTTTCGGCCGATTGGGCGAAAAGCCATAGCCCCACACGACTGAGACCAATGCCAAAAACATATCCCATCACCGATAGAATAATACCTTCCAAAAGCAGCATTCCAAACAAACGGCTGCGGGTAGCACCCATCGACAGCATGAGCGCCATTTCGTATTTCCGCTCTTTTAAAGAATTGTACAAGGAAATAAATACACTCAAGCCAGCAATGACGATGATCAGCAGGGCCAGCGCGCGTAAGGTGTCGATACCTATTCCTAAAAGCGAAAACAAGCGATTAATCTCAATACTGGGTAAGGCCGACTGCATGGAGGTATTTTGGTTAATTTGCCGGGGTAAGGTCATCAGGCCCATTGGGTTCCGAAACTTGATCAGCGCACTGGTTATTTCCTTCCCATGCTCCCCATGCGCTTCGCCACCCTGCTCGAGCTCGTTTAAAGCGGCGAGTCCAGGGGCCTCTTCTTCATGATCATGCACCTGCCAGATACTCTCCAGACTCGTCAGAATAAGTTGGTCTATCACCGACCCGTTCGCTTCAAAGACACCCACCACCTTATAAGGGTGGGCCCCGTGTGCTTCGCCGGCGCCGTCCAGCCCATGGGCACCTTCGAAGGTATCTCCAATTTTAAGTCCTGTCGCTTTAGCGACTTTGGCGCCTATGGTGACCGATTGGCTTTCCGAAAACAGCGTTCCTTGGGCCAGCTGGGCTTCAAAATGCCGAACATAACTACTATCGGTACCGATTATTCGATACCCATGATAGCTATCACCCATCGAAAGGGGGATTACCGTCTTCACAAACGGGTTACGAGCCAGCCGATTCACTTCTGTTAAAGGAATATTACCTGTAGGAGCGTCTATTTGATAAATGCTGGAGAGGATCAACTGCAAGGGGCTCCCCTTGGCTCCCACCACCATATCGACCCCTTTAATATTTCGTTTAAATTGACTTTCTAATTGTTTGTCCAGCAATAGCAGCAGGGAAATCATGCCGATACCTAAAGTCAACAACATAATACTGAGAAAACTGTTTAATTTTTTCTCTCTTAAATTGGCTAAGCTTAATTGAACAATATTCATAATAAGAGCTAAAGGAGGTGTGAAGGCTTATAAAAAAACACGGTTAGGAAACTCATCCTTAAGCCGTTGATCGTGAGTAACTACTAGGAGGCTGGCTCCAATGGCCTCAGATTGGGCCTTCAACAAACCGATTACTTTATGGCAATTATTATCGTCCAAACTCGATGTAGGCTCATCGGCTAATAATAATCTGGGGGAATTCATCAGGCAACGAGCTATGCTCACTCTTTGCTGCTCTCCTTGGCTGAGTTGCCACGGCCTTTTGTCCAAGTGCCCGGCAAACCCCAGTTCTTCCGACAAATATTTCACTTTTTGAGCATCTTGCTCCTTAGCACCCAAGTAATTGGCCAATAATAGATTATCCCTAACCGAAAGCGAACTTACAAAATGAGCCTTCTGATAAATAATGCCTATCTGCTGAGCCCGGGTCTGAACCATTTCCTTTTGGGTCAGGCCCTCCAAATTTCGACCATCTAGTACCATTTGCCCCCTATCGGGCTTGATCAGCAAGCCTAGCGTATGCAGCAGGGTGGTCTTTCCCTTTCCCGACTCACCAAGAATGAGTAGCGTTTCTCCATCTTCACAGTGTAGGTCAGGGAAGCTAAATTGTTTGGATTGATGATAAGCAAAATGTAAACCGTGGGTATAAATCATGATCTGGGAAGGGAATAGCTTATGCAATTATAAGAAACAATATGATGTCATCCATTCATGACTAGGCAACGACTAGGCAACATGACAAAATATCCAAGATTAGTATAATTTTATACCCTTCAGAAAGACTGCAAAATTTAAAATTGATATTTGCTTACAAATAAATCAAAAATAAATACGTTGAAAGGTATAGGAAAAGAGGAAGGAAAACCATCAACTGTTTTACTTTTGCAAAAATTTAGCATTTATGATGTTTAGAAATTCATTGAGGGCAGGTAGCAAAATCCAACTGGCAGGACTTACCATCTTATCAGTATTAGGGCTTAGTGCCAATACACACGCACAATACAAAGCAGTCTTTATACCGTACTCCACCATTGGTTTTGGGATAGGAACTTCCAGTTACTATGGCGATTTGGCCACTTACCGCCGTCCGGTGGCTTCCACTTTTAACCAAATGCGCTGGAGCGTGGGGGCTAATTATACACGACATTTTACGCCTCGCCTTGCGGCAAGAGCTAGCTTCACCTGGGCCAGGATAGCCGGGGATGATTTTAAAATGAATAATAGCCCGAAGTATCAGACCAATATACTATTTGCACGAAATTTCCAATTTCGCAACGACCTTAAGGAGTTCTCTTTACAAGGTATTTTTAAGCTTACTCCAGACGACCGAACCTATGAGCGGCGCTCCAAGATTGGAACCTATGTGGTGGCCGGATTAGCCTTGGCAGCACATAACCCCAAGGCCTTGTATTTGGCTCCCACTTCCGGCGATAAATACTGGGTAAAGTTACAACCCCTAGGTACCGAAGGACAGGGCAATGCAGGCTACGCCAAGCCTTACTCTTTGGTGCAGCTATCGATACCGGTAGGGTTTGGGGTCCGCTATAAGATCAACTCCCGATTCGACATCTCTGCTGAGCTCGGCTATCGCTTTACCTTTACCGACTACCTCGACGACGTAGCGGGAAACTATGCCGCCCCCTCTCTGCTGCAAGACCCAGTAGCCCAGCAACTCGCCAACCGATCGGCAGAACTCGTCTCGATCAAGAAAGGCCAGGATAGGCTCCCCGGGCTTACCAATTTTGTACAGACCAATTATAATGTTACCACCACCGATCCTGTGGCCGAAATGCAGGCTAGAGGTTTTGGAGCGCCTGGCAGCCAAAGAGGTAACAATCCATCGCTTAATGATGCCTATATGACAGGAATGATCCATCTCCACTATATCATTCCTTCCCAAATCAAATGTCCTCCATTGAAATAAACGTATCCATTGAAACACCCCCGCTCGATCGTTTCTCGCTTTTACCTTTTTAATGTATATCTGCTGTTACTGGCCCTGATAGGATTACCAGCCCTTGCCCAAAAGGTAGAGCTTGGAGTGGGTATGGGTGGATTTAGTTATTCGGGCGATATAGCACCAACCCTCCAGCTCAATAATATCAAACCTGCAGGAAGTCTGTTTTTTCGCTATAATACCCTCAAAGGACTCTCTCTGCGTGCAGAACTTGCAGGAGGCCTGATAGGCGCCAAGGATGCCACAAGCGACGACCCTTGGCAGCAGCAACGTAATTTGGAATTCAAAACCAGGATTATGGAAGGGAGCCTACTGGCAGAGTATAATTTCCTCGATTTTGTGGATAAAAGGTTTGCCATCAATTGGACACCCTATGTATTTGGTGGGATTGGCATGCTCGCCTTTAAACCCAATATTCAGACGAGCGATTATAAAACTAGCTCACTTATCCTGCCCTTTGGTGTAGGCGTAAAATACCAACTGAAACGCCCTTGGGGAATAGGCCTAGAGTTTGGGACACGCAAGACCTTTACAGACTACCTGGACGATCTGGGAGGCGAACCTACTACCAACAACAAGATTATTCAAGGCGACCCTGCTACTAAAGACAAATACCATTACATTCGTCTCTCTATTACTTATACTTTTTATCGAATCGTTTGCCCATAAACATGAAAAAAACTTTACTGATCCTAGGCATTATTGCAATTGTTCTCACCGTAGCTTTCCTCGGATTACGACGATATACCAAGTCCTTTAGCCCAGAGGCCAAAGCGGCCTTTAGTAAAAATGAACTGGATATAAAGGTAAAGTTCAGTAGACCAGCCAAAAAAGGAAGATTTATCTTTGGTAGAGAACAGGACGGTGCCTTGGTGCCTTATGGCAAAGTGTGGCGTACGGGTGCCAACGAAGCCACTGTTTTAGAAGTGGGCCAGAGTATTAACTTCGCTGGAGAAGCCGTAGCTGCAGGCGCTTATTCTCTGTGGAGTGTCCCCGGACAAGGGGGATGGCAGGTGATTCTTAATAGTGAATCGGGGCAATGGGGTACCGAATATAACGATGGCAAAGATCTATTCAAGGTCAACGTCCCCATTAGAGTACGGCCTCAAGTTCAAGAAATGTTTGATATTTACTTTGAGGAGCAACCCGAAGGCGTCAATATGATTCTGAGTTGGGACCAAACTGAAGCCATTATTCCCATTACCGCTCAATAAAAGCTACCGTAGTAAGTCCATATGTTTGTTGCAGCGATCGATAGAGTCGACAAATTCACCCGTCCCATCCATTTTATTGCCCGGTATTATAAAGGGACCGATATTGTGCCAGGCACGGCTACCCTCTTCTTTGTCAACGAAGAAGGCTTCGCCATTACCTGTCGGCATGTGGCTCAGCAAATCCTGCATGCCAATTCGATTTATGAAAATTTTCTACGATTTAATGCAGCCCTGAAAAAATTTCATAATGACCCCGGTTTGCAGCATCAGCGATCCCTGCTGGAAGGACGATATAAAATTAATGCAGAAAGTGTCATCCGCATTATGTTCAATTTTATTCAGTGTGTTTCCAGCTATAAGAGCCTTTCAATATCCCTACACCCTACCCAGGACTTGGCCATTATTCAATTTAAAGACTTTGACCAAATGCTTTATAGGGGGCATGCTACATTTTTGAAAGATAGTTCGGCCATAAAGCCCGGCAAATACCTCTGTCGGTTGGGTTACCCTTTTCCTGAGTTCACCAACTACCAGTACAATAAGGTGCGGAATGATATAGAATGGAAAAATGAGGGTCGACAAAACTCCCCAAGTTTCCCCATAGACGGCATCGTGACCCGGCGAATTGCCGATGGAAACGAAATAACCGGTATAGAAATGAGCACCCCAGGCCTGAAAGGACAAAGTGGTGGACCGTTATTTGATACTCATGGGCTGATTTACGGGATGCAAAGTTCTACACGTCACCTGCATTTGGGTTTCGATCAGATCAACAGGGAAGTAACTTCCGACGGCCAGCGAAAACGCGTCTCTAACTACCCATTTCTTAATGTAGGCCAATGTGTCCATGTCGACATTATCAAGCAATTCCTAAAGGACAAAGGGGTACAATTTTTTGAGGATAACCCTTAAATAGACCGGCTCATGACCTCAGGGGCTCCCCTTTATAGAATATCCAACAATTCACGTAAATGTTGAATGTCGTAGGTAGGCTTCTGGTCAAACTCCAAGCCGGCAGGATTATAATAGACCGTATCCATTCCCACCTGTTGCGCTCCCTGTATATCGGCCACCCAGTTATCCCCTATCATCAGGCTCGTCTCGACTTTCGCTTGGGTGAGGGCTAAGGCATAATTGAAAATTTTGGGGTCTGGCTTTTTAGCCTCTGCATTTTCGAAGGTAATCACATGCCCAAAATAGGGATGTATCCCCGCGCTTCTAATCTTTCTTGCTTGAATATCGTTAAAGCCATTGGTAATCACATGCGTATGATAGCCCATTTTACGCACATGTTCAAGTACTTCCAGGGCTCCATCCAATAAATACCGCTTGGTGGGCAGGGTATGCAGGTAGCATTCACCCATTTCCTGGTGGTTGTCGGGGCAGGTAACGCCTAGACTTTCAAAAACTAGCTGGAAGCGTTTCTTTCTGATTTCAGCATGTTCCAACCTACCCATATCGAAAGCCTGCCATAATTCCGTATTGATTTTTAAAAACGATTCGATAAAATGGTTAGAGGAGGCTATCCCCAAACGGTGAAGTGACCAGTCTTTATAAATTTCGTCAAGAGATTCGGCCGAATTCCGTTCAAAATCCCAAAGTGTATGATCTAGATCGAAAAAGAGGTGTCGGTACTGCATATTGGTTTTTATTGTGAAAAGTCAGGTAAATATTTATATGAAATTAGAAATATCGAAAAATCAGAGAAGGTTATTCATCGAATTACCCGAATAAAATCGTATATTATGTTATAAATCCAATTTTACCCCTTTGGTTAGCCAATACTCTCGAGGAAAATCACGAAAGAATTAACCCACTTTCCTCGGCTGTTAACAACTGTTAAGGTAAGAGATTAATTAAAAAAAGCGTTACAAACATTTGCAATTAGCTTAGCTAATTTATTTCTTTGAATCGTCATAGACTATTATATAAGAATAATTCCTACAATACTCACCAAACAAGAAAGGAGATACAATATAGAACAACTGCTCTACGTTAACTAAATCGAATAGAAAAATGGAGAAAGTATTGGTTAGCGACAGTGAGTTGGTAACATTGTACATCCGTGGTAATGAAAAGGCTTTTGAAAAGCTGGTACAACGCCATAAGTCGAGAATATACACCACGATATACCTGATAGTAAAAGATCAATATGTAGCTGAAGATTTATTGCAAGATACATTTATAAAGGCTGTTGATACGATAAAATCGGGTAGGTATAATGATGAAGGCAAGTTTTTACCTTGGATTATACGGATTGCACACAACCTCGCCATTGATTATTTCAGACGTGATAAACGCTACCCCAATGTAGTGTTCGAAGACGGGAGCAGTGTATTCAACACACTGGATTTTTCGGAGGATTCCGTAGAGTCCATTCAGATTCGACAAGAAACACACGAACAACTTAGGGAGATGATCCAGAAGTTGCCCGACGTGCAAAAGCAGGTGTTGATCATGCGTCATTATGAGGACATGAGCTTCCAAGAAATTGCGGATGCCACGGGTGTGAGTATTAATACGGCATTGGGAAGAATGCGTTACGCGTTAATAAACCTGCGTAAGCAATTTAACCAACGTGCCCCACAATATGACAAAAACCTTTACTTACGATGATGTTGTACGGTATCTGTATGCCGAAACGACCGAGAAGGAAAATAGTCAACTCGTTGAAGCCATGGCGCTCAATGTGGACCTAATGAACTTCTACCTGGACAGTCTTGAGATTATGGACCAGATGAGTAAAATTATTCATGTCCCATCCGAAAAGTCAATTTCACGAATCCTCAAATATTCCGCCAAGGAATCTTCCAAACTGAAGGCGCTGCCTTGTTAACGGCATCCGCCCCTCGAAATACCAGCTAGAAGTAGCTGGTATTTTTTTTATCCCTACAGACCTGCTATTTTTAAAATCTACGGTGCTGCTTTCAACAGGAGGAAAGCGGTATTGAACTCCTAATTCATCACGAGAAATCCCCATGTTAAAAAAAGAACGGTATAATCAATTTATAGCTTACTTCACTCATAACTTCCCCGAACCAGAAACGGAACTTCATTACGAAAACCCTTTTCAGCTGTTGGTGGCAGTCGTACTATCGGCCCAATGTACCGATAAGCGGGTGAATATGGTGACTCCCGCCTTGTTCCACCGCTTTCCTGACCCCCAGGCCTTGGCACTAGCTACCGTCGAAGAGGTATTTACCTATATTCGCTCCATCTCCTACCCCAACAATAAGAGCAAACACCTGGTAGGTCTGGGGCAAAAACTGGTGGCTGATTTTGACTCCAATATCCCCCCGTCGATCGTCGACCTACAGAAACTGCCCGGAGTAGGAAGAAAAACCGCCAATGTGATCGCCTCCGTAATTTTCAACCAACCCACTATGGCCGTTGATACCCATGTATTCCGCGTATCGCATCGTTTGGGGCTAGTTACCCAGACGGCAACGACCCCATTGGCCGTAGAAAAACAGCTTTTAAAATATATTCCAAAAGAATTGGTTCCCAAGGCGCACCATTGGTTAATCCTCCATGGGCGTTATATTTGCCTGGCGCGAAGCCCACAATGTAACAAATGTGCCCTCACGAGTTTTTGTAAATTTTACGAAAAAATGGAAAAACGAAAACTTTTGTAGCACTTTTTACAACCAAATAGACAAAGTTTGCGTCATAGTAAGTATAACAAATTTAATTTAAGACCTCATTAATTCAAAGTACATGAAAAGTAAATATTTATTTCAGTTTCTGGCGTTGGTCCTGATCCTTAACTTGACCAGTTGTATGAAAGATGACAACCAGGATGAAGAAAAAGCAGCAGAAAATATCCTAGCCATCGATACCTTTATTAAGGCCGATAGCATGGCCAGTTCCGCCTTAAAAGACTCTGCTGGCTTTTACTATATAAACCGACTGGCTAACCCCAGCGGCCAAAAGGTTAAAACTGGAGATGCGGCTACCGTTAAGGTTGCAGTATATCTGCTTACCGGAGAAAAAGTCCTCTCGACCGATACCGACTCAACCTATACCTTCACAGTAGGTGCTAATGCAACCTCCTTCTTCGGACTAGACCTCGGTATTTACAAAATGAGCGAGGGAGAAAAAACCACTTTCTTACTCCCATACTATTATGCATTCGGCTCTTCGGCTCAGACCAATATACCCGCTTATTCCCCCGTTCGGATGGAATTAGAATTGGTAAAAACCCGCACCGAGGTTCAACAAATTGACGACTACCTCGCTAAAAAGCTTTTTACTGTTTCGGAACGCAAGTCCAATAACCTGGTCATTATTCGAACCAATCAGGTAACAGGTGATACCTTAGGAGTGGGCAAGTCGGTAAATGTTAAGTATATCGGGAAGTATTTGAATGAATATACCTTCGATGAGGGTACTATTTCGGTGACTACAGGTACTTCAGGAGTTATTCCCGGATTCGACCAGGCCGTCCGTCGTATGCGTAAGGGCGAAAAAGCCATCATCATCTTCCCTTCAGCATTGGGTTATGGAACTGGCAGCCAATACATACCACCTTATACCCCATTACAATTCGAATTAGAAATTTTGCAGTGATACTATTAAGGTTCAAAAGAAGAAGGGTGGGGCCATATGGGTCCTACCCTTCTTCCTTTAATAGGGGTAGTAACTTCGACACGACATACTCCTGATCTTCCGGCGACAAGGACGAGCCCGAAGGCAAACATAGCCCCTCCTCGAACAAGGTGGCCCCCACCTCTCCACCCACATAACCAGCATCCTTATAGAGGGGTTGCAAATGCAAAGGCTTCCATACCCTACGTGCTTCTATACCAGCCGACCACAGCCCCTGCCTTACCCTTTCCGGGTCAACCCCAGGCATCAATCGCACGGCCGTTAGCCAGCGGTTCGAATACCCTAAGGAGGGTTCATTTTGGAATCCTAGAGATACTTCAGCCTTTAAGACACGCCGGTAGTACTCAAAAATTTGTCTACGCCGATTTACTCTTTGGGGGAGTACCTCTAGCTGACCACGCCCTATTCCAGCACAGATATTGCTCATTCGATAATTATAACCTAATGTACTATGAGAAAAATAAGGAACGGGGTCTTTGGCTTGAGTGGCCAGGTATTTGGCCCGAGACATCTGCTCGCTTGTAGCCGTTATTAAAGCCCCTCCAGCCGATGTAGTAATAATTTTATTTCCGTTAAAAGAGTAAATACCCATGGCCCCCAAGGTTCCAACAGCCCTATCCGCATAGCGCGAACCCAGAGCCTCCGCGGCGTCTTCTATTACTGGGACCCCATATCGCTCACAAATAGACAGTAACTCCTGCATATTGGCAGGCATGCCATACAAGTGGACTAGCACCACCGCTTTAATACGCCAGCCAACGGCCACCGATTTACGTAGTGCCGTTTCAAGTGCTTCTGGACACATATTCCAACCGTCGGGTTCGCTATCCACAAATAAGGGATAGGCGCCTTGGTATAGAATGGGATTGGCACTGGCTACGAAAGTAAGTGAGGAGCATATTACCGAATCGCCGGAACCTACCCCCAGGAGCATGAGGGCGAGATGCAAGGCCGCCGTCCCTGAGCTAGCCGCCACGACGGTAGGCTTACCCACGTACTGCCCCAATTCGACCTCGAAAAAATCGATATTGGGGCCCACAGGAGCCACCCAGTTCCAATCGAAGGCCTCTTTTACGAAATGAGCCTCGCGCCCACTCAGGTGGGGAGGAGATAGCCATATCATTGGACGTATTGCTTGAGTCGGGTGCATCGTACAGCAGATTTAGGTGTCATAAAAACCATTAGGATCTAATGAGCCTAGCAGGATTACCCCTCACGACAGCACCATGGGCTACGTTTTTGGTCACCACCGCTCCCGCCGCAACCAGACAATCCTTTCCGATACGAATGCCAGGGACAATGATGCTTCCGGCACCTATGCAGGTATTATCCCCTACCACTACCCCGCCACATAGCACGCTCCCCGGGGCTAGATGTACGAAATCGCCAATGCTACAACCATGGTCCACACGACTACCGGTGTTGACAATCACCTGTTTGCCGAGTATAGTTTGGGCCTGTACAATAGCCCCATGCATCACCACAGTTCCCGGCCCTATCATTACTGACGTATCGACCACCGCCGAAGGGTGAATAGCCGTGCCAATCGGATGACGCAAAAAGGAATGAATGCGCTTACGTTGAACATTATCTCCTACGGCTACTAGTATCGACTCATGAGGAAATATGCTGGGCTTGTACTTTTGAAAAATAGGAATCCCCCGCACCAAGCAAGAGGCTGGTCGCTCATCGAATACCCCTGACACCCCTTCTCCAGTAGCCTGTAAAAGGCTAAGCAGAACAATACCATGACCTCCTCCTCCATATAGTAGCATCGACAGTATGGTTAGATGTGAAGTTTCTAAGGTTGATGCATTCGAATATTAGAGGCTATTGCCCCCACATTGCTGGAAAAATGTCTGACAAAGAATGGACATATCGAGCTGAAACGATAGATGATGAACATACCAAATGTCCAGAGACATTTTCCTTTCCCAGCCAATGGTATTTCGCCCCTGAATTTGAGCCCAGCCGGTAATTCCGGGACGAACCTGGTGTCGTTCGTTTTGTGCTGCCGTATACAGCGGAATATAGGAAGGCAATAAAGGGCGGGGCCCTACCAGACTCATCTCCCCTCTGATTACATTGACCAGTTGTGGCAACTCATCCAGTCCTGTTTTCCTAAGAAAACCACCCAATTTCGTTATCCTGACCTGATCGGGCAATGGAGCCCCTTCTACCAAGGGTTTTAAGGTTTTAAATTTATAGATTCGAAACAGTATGGCATCCTTCCCTGGACGCCACTGCAGGAAAAACGGATTTCCACCAAAATGTACGGCTATCAGGGTGGCCAACAGCAATAATAAGGGGCTAAGCACGATCAGAACCAAAAGGGATAGGCTCAAATCGATTATTCGTTTTCCATGTCGGGCATACATTGGGCTCCGTTACGGTGTCTATCTACTCATATAAGGCGGGGTACTTGGACGGGTCGGCTTCGTGCATCATCGCATATACCCTTTCTACTATATCGTCCACATTGGGTTTGGTAAAATAATCTCCGTCGGAGCCGTAAGGGGGTCTATGGTCCTTAGCAGAAATGGTTTCCGGAGCAGAATCGAGCCAACGATAGGCCTGTTGCTTCTCCACAACTTGTTGCATCATATAAGCGGAGGCACTGCCCGGCATATCCTCATCTGCAAAGATTACCCGGTTAGTCTTTTTAATAGACTCAACGATGCGTCCATGCAAATCGAAAGGCAGAAGCGTCTGTACGTCGATAACTTCTATCTCAATGCCCAGCATACTGAGCTGTGCGGCTGCTTCGGTAACGATTCGACACATGGAGCCATAGGTCACTATGGTAAGATCTTCCCCTTCCTTAAGGACTTCCGGAACGCCCAATGGGAGGGCAATGGAATCGAGATTACTCGGTAATGGCTCTTTTTGACGGTAAGCATTTAGAGGCTCTATCACCAGTGCAGGGTCGTCGCCTTGAAGGAGGGTATTGTAAAAGCCCGCCGCCTGGGTAAAGTTCCGAGGAACCAATACGTGCAGCCCCCGAAGGCTACTCAGCATCGTGCCTATCGGCGATCCCGAATGCCATATCCCTTCTAACCGATGCCCGCGGGTGCGAACGATGAGGGGGGCCTTTTGCCCACCTGCCGTCCGATAGCGCAAACAAGCCAGGTCGTCTGTTAGTGGGGCAAGGGCATAATAAATATAATCGAAGTACTGGATTTCGACGATCGGTCGCAAGCCTCGCATGGCCATTCCGATCCCCTGGCCAACGATGGTCGTTTCCCGGATACCGGTGTCGGTAATGCGCCCTTCACCATATTTGTCTTGCAATCCCGCAAAGCCTTGGTTTACGTCGCCAATTTGCCCTACATCCTCTCCTATTGCGATTACCTTTTTATTCCTCTCAAAAAGGCTATCAAAAAAGCCCCTAATGACCTCCCGTCCATCTACCATTCTTTTTTCGCCAGCATATTCGGCCGGCACGGTAGGTACACGTAAAGGACTAAATTCCGTATCACTGTAAAGATGGGTATTATACTTCTCGGCTCCCGTATGCAAGAGTTGATGAAGATGCTCCACCAGTATTTGCTTTTGGGAGGTGGGCGCCATACGCTCAATGCGCAATACTTTGCGTAGGCTCGCAGCGGTGTCCCTACGGGTAGGGAGGTAGGTCTTGGACAAATCGTGAATAACGTTGCTAATCTGCTCACTATGGCTGCTCTGGGACATGTATCCTTGTAGCAGCTGTAAAGTGGCCAAATAGCCAGCGTCTTGTTCCTGCCTGTAAGCCTGCCAAGCCATATTGCGCTCATGAAGGGCGGTTTCTTTGGCAGTAGCCTCTATTTCCTCCAGTTCTTCCTCCATGGCATAGCCATTCTCTAAAATCCAGTTCTTAAAGCATAAGTTACAGTCGTACTCCCGTTCCCATTTCAACCTAGACTTGGTTTTGTACCTTTCATGCGATCCGGAGGTGGAGTGCCCCTGTGGCTGCGTGAGGTCGGTAACATGTACCAACACGGGCACGTGTCGGCTACGACATATATTAGCGGCTTCGCGGTAGGTCTCCAGTAAGGCGGGATAATCCCATCCTGAAACGGTAAAAATCTGTAGACCAGGCTCTTCTTCTGTACGCTGAAGCCCCGCCAAGGCCTTGGAAATACTTCCTTTGGTAGTCTGGTAGGCTACCGGGACCGAAATCCCGAAACCATCGTCCCATACCGAGGTCAATAAGGGTATTTGTAAAACCCCGGCTGCATTCATACTTTCCCAGAACATGCCCTGCGAAGTAGACCCATCGCCTATGGTTGCAAAAACGATTTCATTACCATTCCTAGTAAACTTTTCCATACCCGATAGTTCGGGTAAGTTACGAAACAGCTTCGATGCGTAGGCAATGCCTACTGCCCGGGGCATCTGCCCGGCCGTGGACGACACATCACAAATGGAATTGTACAATTGGGTCTGATCCACCCAGTCGCCGGACTCATCCAACCACCGAGTAGAAAAATGGCCATTCATCGATCGCCCGGCCGTACTTGGCTCATGTTCCAAATCGGCATGGGCATACATTTGAGCGAAGAAGGCCTTCCAGGTAAGGTTGCCAACGGCCGCCTCAATGGTCTGGTCACGGTAATAACCTGACCGAAAATCACCTTGCTTATATACCCTCGCTAGGGCTAATTGTGCTAATTCCTTCCCATCTCCAAATATTCCAAATTTTGAACGACCTCCCATGGTATCCTTCCTCCCCAACAAACTCACCTGCCGGCTTTCGCAGGCTAAGCGATAGTCAGCTAGAATGTTTTCCTTCTTTAAATCCAAGGTGCCAGTTATTTGGTCTTTTAATAGCATATTCAAACGATACAGGGTGACGATTAGTTAAATTACAATTTTTTAAGGAGTGACCAAAATTATGGAGGAATTTATTATTCTTAGCTATATTCTGTATAACTTTCCGCTCTTATGTTAACGATGGTTAATGTTTAAACATTATTGTCATATAAATATTAACCTTGTACTTGGAAATATTTTCAACCATTTAAATCAAATACTGCAATCATGAAATTATTCTTTTCAGCATTGGTTTTACTAATCGGTCTTTCAACCGTTAGTTTTGCGCAGAAAGGTGTTCTGAAATTTAAGGAAGAAACACACAAATTTGGAAAAGTACCTCAAGGAACTCCAGTTACACACGAATTTACTTTTACTAACACCGGATCCGATCCAGTGGTAATCTCCAACGTTACCGTATCTTGTGGCTGTACCACCCCCGTATGGTCCAAAGAACCCGTACTTCCTGGTAAAACAGGAACTGTCAAAGCGACCTATAACGCAGCGGCAGCAGGGGCTTTTAACAAGCCTGTCACCGTTTTTAGCAACACCGAAGGTGGGTCCATTACCCTGATGCTCAGTGGCGAGGTGGTAGCGAAGAAGTAACTTTAGGCATTTCGATTTCCTAAGAATATAACAAAAGACCCGGCACACCGTCGGGTCTTTTTGTTGTTGGACTCCTCCCCAACAACCTTCCGACCCTACACAACCGATCTCCCTTACGCTGGGGCTATCCTACCGAAGCCAAGCCCTTAGTAAGCAGACTGATCATAGAATGAACGACGACGAGATACTTTTAAGTCTTGAAGAATACTCGATTTCACCTTCAGGGTAAAGCTGTAATTACTCATCCGGGTTCTGCTGCCCGCAAAGGGCGTCCAGCTGAAGCTCATATCCCAGCAATGCAAATCTCTATAAAGGGTAAGCTGGGTAATGGTAGGCTTAAAGGCCACAAAATCGAAACCGGTGCTGCCACTAATCTTGAAATTTTTGGTAAGGCTCAGATCCCCCGTTACATTCACCGCCTGAACGATGGTAGTTTTTGATAACCCTGGTTTTGATAGGTTAAAATTGTAGTTGAGGCTTATATTCCATGGGATGGTATAATCCACATAGATCTCCGGGTTTTGCTGAATAAACTCCCTTTGTTCGGGAGTAGAAGTGCTATTCTCTCCTGGCTTTGGTTTATTATCCGACGACTGCTTAGGCGAAAAATTGGTCCCCAAAGTAAACCCTAGGTTTTGAAGATTAGCAAGCCCCTCACCCTGCGTGATAGCGAATTTATTAATCTTTTTGCCTTGTGTATAATAGCTATCCTCCACGTAGCTATAGGGATCTAAGTTCATATTGAAATTTAGATTCAGATTCTTCCCCACCCTAGCATTCGCATTGACGGTGATATTGGACAGATTCAAGGAATCGGCCAGCAAGTTGTAATTCCCCCCAAGGCTTAAATTATCCAGTAACGACACCTTCTCAAACTGCTTGGCAGCGGTATCACTCTTGGAGCGTAGCTTCATTTCAAAGGAGTTATTAAGACTAAAAGACACGACGCTAGAGGCCCGCCCATTACTGATCCCGCTACCTATTCCATTGAATTTTGACAAGGATAACTCCTTCTGATTCCCATCGAGGTCGGTAATATTAAGCTTCTGATAAAAGCCAAAGGAGCTACCCGTAAAGTCGGGTGTATAGGTAAAGGACAGAGAGGGTATTACCGTATGACGAATGGCTTCTAGCCTTTTCCCTCCTACAAAAAAAGTACCATAGAAACGGGTATTCAAACCAGCCCCAAAGTTATAGGAGTATTGGGTACCCACCTTATTAAGGGTATCCATGCGGATATAACCCGGCTCCACCTCGGTGTAGCGATACTGCTTTGTAAATACCTCCCCATTCAAGGACATACTAGGAGTAAGGTTAATAAAGCGAAAAACTTTGAAGTTCGGCAGAGAAATGGGGAGGCTATAATTTCCCGTAAACTGTGCATCCCGGAGCATATCAGGAAGATTACCCACAGAAAAGTCCAATATTTCCTGTTGATTGATCCTTGCGGTATCTATCTCATTGGTCAGCCGAAACCCTAAGCTGGTATAAGAGGTATCGATGGACGTTAACACGTTGCTCAAGGCATAGTCACCAGTAAAATCCATCCCCAATCGGAAACTTTCAAACCACCGACCCCTCGCATTTTTCAGTGCAAAGGGGGCGATTTGATTCACTCCAAAACTAAAATTGGAGTTAATATTGGTTTTGCCGTCCTCCTTGATTTGGGTAGTAGGATTGATCTGCCCAAAGTTCTGGTTAACCCTGAGGCTCGCCGCAGCACGCATATATTGGCCAATGGTACGGTTATACTGTACCGATGAACTGGCCACATTGGAGGTATACTTTTGTACATTAAACTCCTGAAATTGATTGTAGCTGTTGCTACTCACATTTACATTAGCCGAAAAGGTGGAGTTCCCACGAGGCTTGGGAGCATGCGACCACAGGATACTGAAATCGTTGGTAACCCCCTTTTTGGTGAGTTGATCTATTTCATCACCCGATTTGTTTCGGTTATAATTAAATGAAAAGCTACCATTATACCGATAACGCTTGGAATAGGTAGAAGCCAACCCTACCCCCCAGCTTCCTGTAGAGTAGATTTGTCCGGTAACTTGCGCATTGATATACTCACTAATAGCGAAATAATACCCTCCATTCCGGAGGTAAAAACCGCGGCCATTGGGCTCTTCACCATAGGTAGGGAATATAATTCCAGACGTACCTATTTCTTTTTTCTTAGGAAAAGGGAAAAATCCAAAGGGGAGCGCTATAGGCAGCGGGACATCGCTGATCACCATATTAAACGGGCCGGATATGACCTGTTTTTGGTGCACCAACTTGATTTTGGGGGCATTGATATAGAAGTGAGGATGCGTAAGCGTACAGGTCGTATACATCGCCTTATGGATGTAAAAATTACCCTCTTCATCCTTTTTGACGCGTTCGCCTCGGATATTACCATCCCCTTCCTGAGTAACGATCCCCTTGATAATGGCTTTTTTAGATTTGAAATTATACCTTATTTCTTTAGTATTATAGGTAGTAGCCCCATCCTGAAAAATGGGTTCCCCTATCATTTTCGAAGTAGTACTGTCGAGGCTTCCCATGGCAAACACCTCGTTGGTAATCCAGTTTAGACGAATATAGTCGGCCTTTAAATTGATGGTCCCGTAGTTTACCTCCGCATTTCCATATAGATGTACCTCTTTCTTGTCGACCTCCATAATGGTAGAATCCTGAGCCGTATACTTCACTACAAATTGAAGGTCGTCAGGGTTGGTCAGCGTATCTGCCGCTATAGAGTCGGTCTTGGCCACCATCACCCCATTGACCAAAACGCTATCCACCGCTAAGGAGTCTGTTTGGAGCCCTAAAGAATCGGAAATGGCCGAGGAGGATTTTTGGGCAATAGCGTCCCTCTTACCCCCTTCTGATACCTTACCCTCGGTGGCTACCGAGGCACCAGCTGGTCCAGTTTGTTTTGGGATACTCTTTCTGACACAACCAACTATGCCAAACAATATCAAGCTTACGGATATAAGCGATATAATAATCGCCTTTTTTTTCAGTTCTAACAAATAACGTATTTTTGCAATATGATCTCAAAATTAGCAGAGATTCTTCGAACAAGTAACGCCGAAACTGAAAAATAATGTTAAAAGTTCTTAAAATCATCATTACAACGAGTTTCCTAGTAGCCAGCCTGGCATTTAGCCTCCAGGAAAGGCCTGAGGACGCTGTCCCTGCCAGGACATCGAGCACCATCGTGAAGACGGTCGTACTGGATGCAGGCCATGGCGGCAAGGACCCCGGGACCAGAGGGCGCCAAGCCCGAGAGAAAGATGTGGCCCTAAAGGTCGTATTGGAACTAGGGAAACGAATCAAGCAGGAATTCCCCGATGTCAAGGTACTCTACACCCGCTCCACTGACGTGTTTGTGGAACTCGACGAACGCTCGGCCTTTGCCAACCGCAACCGTGCCGATCTGTTCATATCCATACATTGCAATGCCACCCCTCGGGCCAGTACGGCCAAAGGCACCGAAACCTATGTGATGGGATTACATAAAACAGAAGGAAATTTAGAGGTGGCCAAACGAGAAAATTCTGTAATTTTGAAGGAAACCAATTATAAGGAAAAATATAAGGGCTTCGATCCCAATTCCCCCTTAGCACATATCATGCTGGCCAACTACCAGAGCGCCTTTATATCGAGCAGTGTACGGTTTGCCGATCACGTAGAACGAAAGTTCAAAACGGTATCGGACAGGCAAAGCAGAGGTGTGAAGCAGGCAGGGTTCCTAGTGCTATGGCGAGCGGCCATGCCTAGTGTACTCATCGAAACGGGCTTCTTATCCTCTTCTCAGGAAGAAAAGTATTTAGCATCAAGAGATGGTCAAAATGAAATTGCAGAAGTGATCCTTCAAGCTTTCAAAAATTATAAAAAAGATATGGACCGGTAGTCCTTCATTAATATTTTAAACCTTCAGTTGTCCAGCCACTAGGCAGCTTTACTTTAGCCCATGAAAATAAACAAAGAAACAAAAGTCGGTATAATGGGCCTTTTCGCTGTGGCGATGTTGTACTTCGGCTTTCACTTGCTCAAAGGTTCCGATATTTTTTCAAAAACTTATAAATATTATGTCGTTTACGATAATATCGATGGACTCACGGTTTCGAACCCGGTCCTTCTGAACGGTCTAACCGTAGGTCGTGTTCAGTCGATCAGGCTCCTTCAAGACCGAAATAACCAGTTATTGGTGACGATGGACATCCAAAAGGGCATTGTCCTAAAGGATGGGACTGCTGCCATGCTCGCCGACGGGGGGCTCTTGGGTGGAAAAGTGATCCACCTGTCTATGGGGACGCTATCGCGCACCCTTACCGACCAAGATACCTTGAGAGGCAGCACAGAGGCGGGAATCTCGGCTTTACTACAAGAAAAAGCACTGCCCGTAGTTACCCACGCCGATTCCCTGGTTAGAAACTTAAATGTCGTGGTGACTGGTTTTAAGGAAACCGGCCTTATCCTGAATGAAGTTTTAAAGAATTACGACCAAACAGCGGCAAATTTGAATGGGCTATTGGCCGATAACCGACAGGCTTTGGCAGGAACAATGACCAATTTGAATCAGCTTTCGGCCTCTTTAGTCGAAACCGAAAAGCAACTTAAGCCCCTATTAGCCAAAACCAATACCCTAGCCGACTCTCTAAACGCTTTGCGCATCGGCGAAACCCTTCAATCGGCCAATCGAACGATATCCGATCTTCAAAAAATCTTGGCGGGCGTTCAGGCTGGAAATGGAACTGCTGGTAAGCTGATTACCGACGAAACCCTCTACAATAATCTTAACAAGACCATGGTGAGCCTCAATAAGCTCATGACTAACTTAAGAGAAGAGCCAAAGCGCTACGTCCACCTATCGGTATTTGGCAAAAAAGATAAAGGCCCCAAGGAGTCGCCGCTGGACAGCACCACGGTCATAGAGTAGATACTCCATAGACATCTAAAAAGAATGGCCCTCAATCGTTTTCCGATCGAGGGCCATTCTTTTATAGAACCTTCCTTATAGCAGGACTACTCCCCCAACAATTCGGCCAATTTGGCTTCCAGTGCCGTTCCACGGAGATTTTTAGCGATGATTTTCCCTTCCTTATCCAACAAAAAGGTTGCTGGAATGGCCCGTACCCCATAGGTTTGAGCGACCTCCGAATTCCAAAATTTCAGGTCAGACCCATGCTTCCAGGTGAGGCCATCTTTTTTGATAGCATTTTTCCAAGCTCCAGCCTCCTTGTCCAAGGAAACGCCGTAGATATCAAACCCTTTCGACTTAAACTTATTATACATCCTCACCACGTTGGGGTTCTCCTGACGGCAAGGCCCACACCATGAGGCCCAAAAGTCGATCAACACATATTGGCCTCTTAGGGAGGAAAGAGATATTTCCTCTCCTTCCGGATTGGGCAAGGTGAAGTCTGGCGCCAACTCTCCTATGGCAACGCCAGTCATGCGCTTGATCTGCCCGATAAAGCCTTGTGCTAGCGTGGGAGTAGGTGTCACCTTCTCGTAGTCACTGGCCAATTTCTTGAGTATATTCAGATCAGTTTCTGGGTTCAAAAAATTATTAGCGGCAAAAAGGGCCACCAAAGAGGTTCCCATTTCGGGGATCATACTCCTAATACGCGCAACGCGTTCGGCATCGGCAGCAGCGTAGGCCGTCTGGATCTCCTGGATTTTCTTGGTATCCTTTTTCTCCTCTGCCTGGGCATAGGCTTCGTTCCACTGGGTTACTTTAGCCGCAAAGCCCTGCATCAGGGCATCCACTTGCGCATAGTATTCCATATTTTTAGAGCCCGTTACTTTCGCTCCATCGGCACCCACGAGTACCTTGAAGTCCTCGCCTCCTTCTACTAGCAATACAACCTTCTGCCGGCCGGCGAGGTCCACCGTAAAAAAACTTCCACGATGCTCTTCCACTGCTTCGATTTTAAACTGACCTTGGTCGTCGAGCTGTGTAGAGTCTACACGGATAGTCCCCCCAGTGGCTAAGGACTGACCCAACACCACCTTTTCGCCCTTTGCTCCCCCATTCACCGTTCCGGTTATGGTAAAAGGCTTGGGCGGTAGCGCATCCTGGGCCTGAGAAGTTCCCCAAACGACTAGGCATAATACCAGCACAAATAATTTCAATAATCTCATCATATTCATTTTAAAGGTTAAGGTTACTATAGGCCTACAACAGCTTTGCCAGTAACTGATTCACCATTTTTGGGTCTGCCGAACCATTCGACTTTTGCATTACCTGACCCACAAAGAGTCCCATAAGACCCTTCTTTCCTTTTTTGTAGGCCGCTACTTTGTCGGGCATAGCCTCTAATACCTCCTTTACCAACGATTCTAGTTCGTTGGTATTGCTATTTTGTACCCAGTTATTGGAAACTGCCAACTCCTTGGCCGATAGGCCAGGTGATTCCAATAGTAGAGGAAATATTTTCTGCGCGGCAGTGGTGTGGCTAACCACCCCTGTTTCGCTCAGGGTTATCAATTCAGCTAGCTTCTCTGGAGTTAAAGGAAACTTCTCGATATCCCCATCCTGCTCATTCAAGAAGGACTTTACCGGACCCATCAGCCAGTTGGAAACGGTTTTATATGCATTAGTTTGCGCACAAACGGATTCGAAGTACTCCGCCATTTCACGACTATCGGTCAATACCGCCGCATCGTAGGCTGGTATCCCATACTGATTAACAAACTTCTCTCTCAACTCGTGCGGGAGGGCCGGCATCGTCGCTTTAATTTCGGCTAACCATTCGTCGGAAACCACCAAGGGCGTAAGGTCTGGGTCGGGAAAGTACCGGTAGTCGTTCATGGTTTCTTTCACCCTCATGCTATATGTTTCTCCGTTTTCGACGTTGAACATTCGTGTTTCCTGAACCAGCGTGCCCCCAGACTCCAAGGTCTCTATTTGACGCTGGGTCTCGAAAAGAATGGCCTTCATCATGTTGCGGATCGAATTCATATTTTTAATTTCGACCTTGGTACCTAGGGTCTGTACTCCCTTCTTGCGAATCGACACATTGACGTCGGCACGCAACGACCCCTCTTCCATATTACCATCGCTTATTCCCAGATACCGCACCAGCCGGCGAATCTCTGTAACGAAGGCACCGGTCTCCTCTGCCGAACGTAAGTCGGGTTCCGAAACCATTTCTATTAAAGGGGTTCCTGCCCGGTTATAATCCAGAAAGGTGTCTACATCACTACCTTCGTGAACCGACTTACCCGCATCCTCTTCGAGGTGGATATGATGAAACCGGATAAACCGATCCCCCACCACTCCATCGGCCCCTTTGGCCGTAATAGGAACGCCCCCTTGCAAACATATGGGATGCTTGTCTTGGGAAATCTGATACCCCTTGGGGAGATCGGGGTAAAAATAATTTTTACGGTCAAATATCGAATACTGGTTTATGGTACACCCACTGGCCAGGCCCATACGGATGGCGTATTCGACGGCCTTCTTATTGACCTTCGGTAAGGTCCCAGGAAGTGCCAAGGTGATAGGCCCCACGTTGGTGTTGGGCTCCGTACCAAACTGATTAAGATCTTGGGTAAATAACTTCGATTTTGTCTGTAACTGACAATGTACTTCTAGCCCAATCACAGCCTCGTAGGAGGCAACGATTTCACTAGCTATTTCGGCAGGAATGCGCTCTGTTTCTATCATAATCTTCACAAATTCAAACACAAAGATACAAATACGGGTCGACCAAAGAATGACCGACCCGTATTTTCTTTCAACCAAAAACCGTTATTACAGGGAATTGATCCAGTTGGCGATAATCACAATATCTCCTTTAGGAACATGAGCCATAGGGGCCATTGGAGGATACCCAGGCCAGTTTTCTGGTTTTGGGCTATGCACTAGCTCTACAATTTTATCGGCCGAATACTTCTTTTTGGCTACATCGGCATAAGCCGGGCCTATCACCTTATCATAAGGCTGATGGCAGGCCAAGCAAGCATGCTTGTTCAAGAGGGCAGACACTTCAGCAGGCACCGCTTTTTTGGTCGGCTTAGCTTCAGGCTTAGCTTCGGCTTCGGGCTTGGCTTCAGCCTTAGTTTCAGCTTCATCGGCCACGGTGGCTGTGGCTGTAGTGTCGGCGGCAGGAGCTGGGGTCGCTACATCGGGAGCCGATGCGGGTAGTGGTTCTTGATTCTTTATGGCCACTAATGCCGCCTCTTCCCTTGCCTTGCTTCCTGATCCATAATAAGCATCATACTTTTCTCGGTCTTCTTTAGAGGAACATCCGATCCACACGGTGGCTACCAAGGCGATTATAGCCAAAGAGGTACTTTTTTTAAGTGTCATTTTCATTAAATTTTAAAAATTATTCCGCCAGCTTTTCTCAATTAATCAACATTCAATGTACGAAGAAAGCAAGTTTGTCTTACATTTCCTTACATTTTCATAAATATAAAAGGACATACTTACACCCTATCAATCCGTATACTATTGACTATCTGTACGTTACAAACATTACACTTCTTCAATTTTTAATAATTTAATACGATTCAAGAAAAATTTCCCCCTAATTACGATAATATTTAAACCCATAATTTGCTTATAATCCGAAAGTTATTACCTTTGCAGTCCTATTTGTAAAAACGAAGAAAAGCAATGGCTAAGAAAGGTAACAGAGTTCAAGTTATATTAGAATGTACTGAACAAAAAGAAACGGGCGTACCAGGAATGTCTCGTTACATCACGACAAAGAATCGTAAGAACACTCCAGGAAGAATGGAATTGAAAAAATTCAACTCTTTTTTGAGAAAATATACCTTACACAAAGAGATCAAATAATACGTTAAAACGTGTTTGCCGTTAGAGGTTCCCATCACAACGGCTGAGAACACTAGTATCTAACGGATAATCGATTTTAACCAAAACATATTAATTATATACAGTTATGGCAAAGAAAGTAGTTGCTACCCTGAAAAAAGAAGGCGGTAAATCATTTGCCAAAGTGATTAAGGCCGTTAAATCTCCCAAGACAGGAGCTTATACCTTCAAAGAAGAGATCGTACCCCTAGAGGGCGTACAAGGAGCTTTGAAAAACTAAGGTTTTAGCCAACCTTAATTTTAAAGTTTTTGCTTTTGATTTGAAAAAAGTCCCTCTTTGGGACTTTTTTTGTTTTAATTTTGGCAAATTCTTCTTCCGTATTCAGGCAGAAGATCCTGCCCAGTGGAATCTGGGCAACTCACCAATACCTACTATTTGATTATGAGCATATTCGGTTTTTTTTCGAAGGAAAAAAAGGAAACACTGGACAAAGGCCTAGAGAAGACCAATGATTCTTTCTTTGGTAAACTCTCTAAAGCCCTCGTTGGAAAAACGACGATAGACGATGACGTTCTAGATGAACTGGAAGATATTCTTGTAAGTTCGGATGTCGGTGTAGAAACGACGCTCAAGGTGATCAAACGCATAGAAGAGCGGGTGGCAAGAGACAAATATGCCACTACTGCCGAGCTGGACAGAATCCTGAGAGAGGAGATTGCCGAATTGTTGATTCAAAACAAGTCGGTCGACTTTACCGATAGTTTCGAAACCCAGCACCTCCCCAAGCCCTATGTCATTATGGTAGTCGGGGTCAATGGAGTAGGTAAAACCACCACCATTGGCAAGCTGGCACATCAGTTTAACCAAAGAGGGCATAAAGTAGTGCTCGGCGCTGCCGATACTTTCCGTGCTGCGGCAGTGGATCAGCTCAAGCTATGGGGACAGCGGGTCAATGTACCCGTAATAGACCATGGCATGAATACCGACCCCTCGGCGGTAGCCTTCGACGCCCTGAAAAAAGCCAAGGAAGTAGGAGCCGATGTGGTGATAATCGATACTGCCGGGCGCCTGCATACCAAGGTCAATCTGATGAATGAGCTGTCGAAGATCAAGCGGGTCATGCAGAAGATCATCCCCGATTCGCCCCATGAAGTACTGTTGGTACTCGATGGAAGTACTGGTCAAAATGCCGTTATCCAGGCTCGTGAGTTTACCAAAGTAACCGAAATTACCGCCCTGGCCGTCACCAAGCTCGACGGCACCGCCAAGGGTGGGGTAGTCATTGGTATCTCCGACGAATTCAAAATCCCCGTAAAATACATAGGCGTTGGCGAAAAAATGGATGACCTTCAAGTATTTGATCGGGTGGAGTTTGTGGATTCCCTCTTCAAAAAAATCGGATAAGCGCATAGGATAACGCCCACTTATCCTTAATAGTCATAGCAATACCAAAACCTGCCTTGTTAGCAAAGAGCAAGAATCAATCCTGTTATTGGTTCGCCTTTTTGGCCGGTCAGGTTTTGGTATTTATAAGCCAAAATAAACCCTCCCATGGGGAGTATATTCTTGGCCGACGACCTTACTTATTCAAACTACTTACCGTCTACGATGTAGATACCGGGCTATTCGGACTCTGTAACGAATCTTTGTGCCGACTCCCTTTAAAACCCTCTAGATAGAATCCAGAATAAAGCCCGACTCAAATTTGGATATTACCAATATTTGTCCAAAATGAGGGTCTATTCTTTACCCCTATCCGTTTCCCAGGCCATGGGGCCATTCACAATTACCTTAGGGAGCCCTCTTACAATGCAGCGAAAACCGATTTCATAAAAGAATATAGCCCTTCCTATTCAATTTTTCACGATCTTTGCAGCCCATTTTAGACTAGCTCACTAGTGCCCACTCTCAGGGCCAAGCACTTAATAAACTGGCTATTAGCGAAACGCTAAAGGCTACAAAAAAATGAAAACAAAAGGAATCATAAAGAATAAAGTCAATATTGTGACGCTAGGTTGTTCCAAAAACCTAGTAGACTCAGAAGTACTTTATACCCAACTCAAAGGCAACGGCTTCAAGGTCGACCATGAATCAAAAAAGGACGATGCCCAGATCGTGGTAATCAACACCTGTGGCTTCATCGACAATGCTAAGGAGGAGTCGGTGAACACCATCCTGCGCTATGCCGACGCCAAAGCCGCCGGGGTAGTCGATAAAGTATATGTGACAGGCTGCCTCTCTCACCGCTACAAGGACGAGCTGGCGGTAGAAATACCCACCGTAGACGCTTGGTTTGGAACCAACGAACTGCCTCGCCTCCTGAAGACGCTAAAAGCCGACTACAAGCACGAGCTCGTAGGCGAACGCCTGCTCACCACACCCGCACATTATGCCTATCTGAAAATTGCGGAGGGCTGCGATAGACCCTGTAGCTTCTGTGCCATCCCGATCATGCGTGGGGGCCATGTTTCGAAGTCCATCGATGAGCTAGTCAAAGAAACCCAATCCCTCGCCCGTCGTGGCACCAAGGAGCTGATTCTTATTGCGCAAGATCTCACCTATTATGGACTGGACATCTATAAAAAAAGGAATTTGTCGGAACTTCTGGCAAGACTTTCCGACGTGGATGGTATCGAATGGATCAGGCTTCAATACGCCTATCCTGCGGGCTTCCCGCTGGATATACTCGATATCATGAACGAACGCAGTAATATATGCAAGTACCTGGACATGCCCTTGCAGTCGGGCTCTACGGAGATACTCAAAACCATGCGTCGAGGGATCACCCGAGAGAAAACCGAAGACTTGATAGCGCGTATCCGCGACAAGGTGCCCAACATTAGCCTGCGTACCACGCTGATCGTCGGTCACCCTGGCGAAACAGATGCCGCCTTCGATGAAACCTATGAGTTTGTCGAAAAAATGCGTTTCGACCGGCTAGGAGCCTTTCAATACTCTCACGAAGATCAGACCCACTCCTACAGCCTGGAGGATAATATCCCCGCCGAAGTAAAACAGGAAAGAGCCGACACGATTATGGAGCTACAACAAGGTATCTCTTGGGAGCTCAACCAACACAAAATTGGCCAGACCCTAAAAGTGCTTTTCGACCGTAAGGAAGGCGGCAATTTTATTGGCCGAACCGAATTCGACTCTCCCGAGGTGGATAACGAAGTACTGATTCCGGCAAGCCAGTACGTCCGCCTTGGCGACTATGCCAATATTAAGATCACCTCAGCCGAAGAGTTTGACTTATACGGTGAACTTGTCCCTTAAATTTTCAATTATACCATCTATTAAAAATTATGTTACAGCGAATCCAGACCATCTTCCTTGCCCTTGTTATGATTGGCATGGGTGTATTTCTGTCTTTTCCCATTTGGTTTAAAGTCTCTGCCGACGGTGAACAGCAGGCGAGTTTGACAGCCATGAAACTTACCCATCAGCTCGACTCGGTAAGGACGAACATCCAGCCGACCTATTATTTATTGATTCTGGCCATACTCGTAGCGGCAGTGGCGGCCTATGCCATCTTTCAGTTCAAAAACCGGGTGCTACAATCCGCTCTTTGTGCGGTCAACTCCATTCTGATGACCATCATTATTGGCCTCGTTATATATTTCACCTATTACTCGACGGCGAAATTATTCGACCCTACTCTTCCTGGACAGTATGATTATGGATTTTATGGCTTGGTAGCATCCATGCTTTCCAATGTTTTTGCCAATCGATTCATTAGACGGGACGAAAAAATAGTCCAACATTCCAATCGTTTGCGCTAGAATATTTAACCAATATTGGTAGAAAATTTTCTTAATAAATTTTCTACCAATTCATAAAAAAACAGGAAGATCGGGAAATATGCCCTGGCTTTCTGTTTTTTTTATACCAACCCTTCCTTCAGCAGATCATGGAGGTGGACGAAGCCTACCACCAGCCCTTCCTGCACCACTACCACCTGGGTAATACTCTTGGATTGCATCATTTCTAGGACATTTACGGCGTAATCGTCGAGCATAGCCGCAATGGGATTCTTGGTCATGATATCGGCCGCCGACAAGGAGAACAAAGCGTCGGCATCGTACTGCTTGAGCATGCGCCGCAGGTCCCCATCGGTAATGATTCCCGTCAGCAGGCCTTGGGCATTCACTACCGCCGTGGCGCCCAGTCTCTTGGAAGTAATTTCCAAAATAATGGTCTTTAGGTTGGCCGTTTCTGGGACTGACGGAACCTCATTATGGCTACATATATCTTCTACTTTCAGATAGAGGCGCTTGCCTAGGGAGCCCCCAGGGTGGTATTTGGCAAAATCGTCGTGGGTAAAACCCCTAACTTGCAGCAGGCAAATAGCCAGGGCATCGCCTAGGGCCAAGGCTACGGTGGTACTGGTGGTAGGGGCCAGGTTGAGGGGATCGGCCTCCTGGGCCGCATGGGCATGCAGGATATGGTGGGCATTTCGACCCAGATAGGAATCAGGGTTGCTTACCATAGCTAGCAACTTCACCCCAGTCCGCTTAATAAGCGGTACAAGTATCTTTATTTCTGGTGTATTTCCACTCTTGGAGATAACCACCACCACGTCGTTGGATTGTATCATCCCCAAGTCGCCATGAATGGCATCGGCGGCATGCATAAACAAGGCCGGTGTGCCAGTAGAATTGAGAGTCGCCACGATTTTTTGGCCTATAATGGCACTTTTCCCTATGCCCGACACCACCACACGTCCCCCCGCATTCAGGATCGTTTGCACGCAATTCTCAAATTCTGCATCAATTAACACGGCAAGGTTTTGTAGCGCATGAGCCTCCTGTAGTATCACTTCTTTTGCTATCGACTGAATATTTTTTATTAATTTCAATTTTGGAATAGCGTTTGGTAGAGATTTGGTTTTTACTATTTAAATTAAATACAAAGATAAAGAACTTTAGGATAACCCTTTCGTTGACGTAGTATGGTAAATAAGGTTGATAAAATCGTTTTGGACACATTGAAGGAAAGGCTGAAGGAGATATTCGGTTATAGCCAGTTCCGTGGGGAGCAGGAGGTGATCATCCAAAATATCCTTCTGGGCAAAAATACCTTTGTGATAATGCCTACCGGTGCGGGCAAATCCTTGTGTTATCAGTTACCAGCCCTAGTGAGTGATGGAATGGCCATCGTTATTTCGCCACTCATCGCCCTGATGAAGAATCAGGTCGATCAGCTTACGGCTTTTGGAATCAATGCACAGTTTCTTAACTCCACCCTCTCGAAGTCAGAAATGACCCGGGTGAAGACCGATGCCCTAAATGGAAGCCTAAAATTGCTCTATATAGCGCCTGAGTCCTTAACTAAGGAAGACAATCTGGACTTTTTGAAGAGGACAAAAATTTCTTTTGTGGCCATCGACGAGGCCCACTGTATTTCGGAATGGGGGCACGACTTCCGTCCCGAATATCGACGGATATATGGCATCATAGAAAACATAGGCAACTTGCCTATTATAGCCCTCACGGCCACGGCCACTCCGAAGGTTCAACAGGATATTCGGAAAAACTTGCAAATGGAGGAAGCCGAAACCTTTAAGTCGTCCTTTAACAGAAAGAATCTCTATTATGAGATTAGACCTAAAAAAGACGTCAAAAAGCAACTCATTCGGTATGTCCGCAACAACAAAGGCAAGTCGGGGATTATTTATTGCCTGAGCCGCAAGACGGTCGAGGAAGTATCGGAGCTACTGCGGGTCAACGATGTACGGGCAAGGCCCTATCATGCCGGCTTAGACAGCAATACCAGGATGGCTAACCAAGATGCCTTCCTCAATGAAGACTGTGAGGTTATTGTGGCTACCATAGCCTTTGGTATGGGGATCGATAAGCCCGATGTGCGCTTCGTGATCCATTATGACGTCCCCAAGTCCTTGGAGGGCTATTACCAGGAAACAGGCCGCGCTGGCCGGGATGGTCTGGAAGGCAACTGCCTGATGTTTTATAGCTACGACGATATCCTAAAACTCGAGAAATTCAACAAGGATAAAACCGTTACAGAACGCGATAACGCACGGCACCTGCTCAATGAGATGGTGGCCTACTCTACCTTGGGGGTTTGTCGGCGCCGACAGTTGTTGAGTTATTTTGGGGAATATTTCGAGAACGATTGCGGTTTTTGCGACAACTGCATGAAGCCTACCGAAAAAACCAAAATACAAGAGGAGGTGGTGCTCATTTTACAGGCGGTAGAGAAGACCGAACAACGCTTCGACGCCCAACATTTGGCCGATGTACTTACGGGTACCGATAACCAGTATATCAAAAGCTATGAACATAATAAGCTGGACGTGTATGGGAAAGGATTGGAAATATCGGACTCCCACAATTATTGGACTTCGGCCATCCGCCAGCTAGTAATACTGAATTACTTAAATAAGGATATTGAAAATTATGGCGTTATAAAACTCAGTGAGAAGGGTAAAACTTACCTGAATGACCCTTATCCTGTTACGCTCCACACCGACCACGACTTTGAGCGTGAAGAGGTGAAGGCCGACGAGGACGACAAGGAAGCCGGTCGGAATGCCCATGCCTACGACGAGGCCCTATTAGGGTTGCTGAAAGCCTTACGTAAAAAAGTCGCTAAGGAGAAAAACCTCCCTCCATACGTGATCTTCCAGGACCCTTCTATGGAAGAAATGGCTACTACCTACCCCACTACCCAACAAGAAATGGCCCAAATAAATGGGGTTGGTATGGGAAAGGTTCAAAAATTTGGTCGGCAGTTTATTGAATTGATCAAAAATTATGTCGAAGAAAATGACATAGAAACGGCTCAAGATGTAGTCATCAAATCGACCGTCAATAAATCGAAGATAAAAATTTATATCATTCAGCAGGTCGACCGCAAAGTAAGTTTGGACGAAATAGCCGATGCAAAAGACCTTTCATTGAGCGACGTAATAGAAGAAATTGAACATATTTGCTATTCGGGCACCAAATTAAACCTTGATTATTATATCAATCAGGTCATTGACAAAGAGCGCCAACTAGATATATTCGATTATTTTATGACCTCCGAGTCCGACAACATTGCAGCAGCTGCCGATGAGTTTTCCGACGACGAGGTAAGTGAAGAAGAATTACGGCTCATGCGCATCAAGTTTTTGTCGGAATTGGCCAACTAATTAAAGTAAATAACAAGCAAAGTAATAAGCAGAAATAACCAATGAACATACTCATATTAGGATCGGGAGGTAGGGAACATGCCTTCGCTTGGAAAATAAGCCAAAGCCTTCTCTGTGACCAACTGTATGTAGCACCGGGAAATGCTGGTACAGCATCGGTAGCTACTAACCTTCCTTTTTCCTATAACGATTTTGCTTCCCTGAAAGCGGCAGTAATCGAGCATAAAGTAGATCTCGTCATCGTAGGACCCGAAGAACCACTCGTAAATGGTGTAGTGGACTTTTTCGAAACCGATCCCGAGATTAGCCATATAAAGCTAATAGGGCCCAATAAGGCAGGAGCCCAGCTAGAAGGTAGCAAAGACTTCTCCAAAAACTTCATGCAAAAGTATGGTATCCCTACGGCTGCCTCTAGGACCTTTGAAGCAGAGCAGTACGAGGAAGGTCTGGAGTATATTGAGAAGCATAGCCTTCCCGTTGTACTAAAAGCCGATGGACTGGCTGCAGGCAAAGGGGTGATCATTGCAGAGAAACACGAAGACGCCAATACCGCCCTCAAAGAGATGTTGCTGGACGGGAAATTTGGCGGTGCAGGCAACAAAGTGGTCATCGAGCAGTTCTTAAAGGGTATAGAGTTATCGGTATTTGTATTGACCGACGGCGATCATTATAAGATTTTACCTGAAGCTAAAGACTATAAACGCATAGGAGAAAATGACACGGGCCTCAATACAGGAGGCATGGGAGCCGTATCCCCCGTGGTATTTGCCGATGAGAACTTCCTAAAAAAGGTCGAAGAGAAGGTGGTAAAACCAACCCTGGCCGGACTTAAGTCGGAAGGAATAAAATATGTAGGCTTTATTTTTATTGGCCTCATGAACATTAAAGGGGAACCTTACGTCATCGAATACAACGTTCGGATGGGTGACCCCGAGACCGAAGTGGTGATACCACGTATTCAGTCTGATTTTGCCATGTTGATGGCAGCTACTGCCAAGGGAACGCTAAACGATTATGAAATGGCCATATCCCCCCAAGTAGCCGTTACAACGGTAGTAGTATCTGGAGGCTATCCCGGCGACTACGAAAAGGGCAAGGTAATAACGGGTAGCCAAAAGGTAGAAGATGTTTTTCTGTATCATGCAGGAACTACATTTAATGGAAATACCGAGGTCGTAACGAATGGAGGAAGAGTGATGGCCCTTACCGGGGTAGCCAACTCCCTGGAAAATGCGGTGCACAAATCACAACGTGCCGCACATGCCGTTCAATTTGAAGGCAAATATTTCCGTCACGACATCGGTATGGATTTAATTCGTTATAACGATTGATGAAGAGGAAAAAGATATGGGATGTGGATCATGTTCATCTGGAGGCTGCGGAAGTAAAGACGGAGCCGTTTCTGGATGTGGAAGTAATGGAACCTGTGGAACAGGTGGATGCAATAAGATGAACGTTTACGACTGGCTCAGCCATATGGATGTGCCAGCCAGCCAACGCTTCGATGTTGTAGAAGTGAAATTTAAAGGAGGAAGAAAGGAATATTTCAGAAATATCAATCAGCTCGATCTCGTAACGGGCGACTTTGTAGTTTGTGAAATGGCCTCTGGTCAGCATATAGGGGCGGTATCGCTCCAAGGAGAACTCGTACGCTTGCAAATGAAACGTAAAAATATCGCCATCAACGACGATCTACACGTTTTATACCGCCTGGCTACTGAAAAAGACTTGGACAAGCATACCCAGGCCATGGCCAGAGAAATGCCCACCCTTTACCGTACTAGGGAGATAATCCGGGAATTGAAGTTAAATATGAAGCTGTCGGACGTAGAATTTCAATCCGACAACTCCAAGACTACCTTCTACTATTCTTCTGAAGAGCGGGTAGATTTTCGGGAACTGATCAAATTATTAGCCTCCGAGTTTAAGGTTCGTATAGAGATGCGGCAGATCAGCCTCCGTCAAGAGGCCTCCCGCCTAGGTGGGCTAGGATCCTGCGGACGGGAACTATGCTGCTCTACCTGGCTTACCGATTTTAAGAATATATCGACGGCGGCGGCACGTTACCAAAACTTGTCGCTCAACCCGGCCAAGCTCTCAGGCCAGTGCGGACGCCTAAAATGCTGCCTCAACTATGAGCTGGAAACCTATATTGATGCCCTTAAAGATATTCCGACGATAGACGCGCCTTTAAAGACCAAAAAAGGAGTAGCCACGTTGCAGAAAACAGATATCTTTAAAAAGATCATGTGGTTTGGCTTCGACAAGGAAACCAATTGGTACCCCGTGGCCATCGAAAAGGTCCTGGAGATTATAGAGCTCAACAAGAAGAATATCATTCCAGAATCACTAGAGATACTAACCGCCGAAGTGAAGTCGCCCCTCGATAAAGGAGCCTTGAAGCTAAACAGCGATTTAGAGAATTTGGACAAAAAATACAGCGACGAGCAAAAGAAAAAGAAACGTAGGAAAAGCCGGTCCAACCGCCAACGCAATGGCAATCGGCCTCCTCAGAATGCTAATGTTCAACCGAGTGCTAAAAAAAGTTAAGCCGGCGGCCCACAGACATTCCTGTGGGCCGCTTTTAACATTTCACCCTGCTCTAAAGTGAAAAATCAGATAGAACAACTGAACGAAATCGCCAATAAGGACTCCCGTACCATTATTGGACTGATGTCTGGAACCTCTTTGGACGGTCTGGATGTGGTATGTTGCCAGGTAGAAGGCAGCGGATCGAAAACTAAATTACGGGTACTACACTTCAGCACCATTCCTTACGACCAGGAGTTCAAGGAGGAAATCAGGAAGGTATTTGCCAAGCGACAAATCGACTTGCAAGACCTTTGCCTATTAAACCCTTACATAGGCTTGAAACACGGACAGATGGTCAATGAATGCTTGGCCCTGTGGGGGCTCACTGCCGGCGACATTGACCTTATTGCCAGCCATGGACAAACGGTATACCACGCCCCAAAAAAGCAGCACCAGATCGAAGGATTCCCCAATGCTAGCCTCCAAATAGGAGATGGGGACCATATTGCCGTGACAACGGGAATCATTACCCTGAGCGACTTCCGACAAAAACATATGGCTGTAGGTGGTGAAGGAGCTCCATTGGCCGTATATGGCGACTATTTCCTATTTTCGGAAAAGGGGCAAAACCGGATTCTTCTCAATATGGGAGGCATCGCTAACTTTACCATACTCCCGGGCAACTTGGATGCCCAGGCGGTGTTTACTACCGACACCGGGCCTGGCAATACCCTACTCGATGCCTATATGCGCCGCTTATTTCGCCTTCCTTACGACGAAAATGGAGCCGCTGCTGCTAAGGGGTCTGTCAACGAAAAGTTGCTGGAAAACATGAAAAAAGCCCCATTCTTCGGCAAACCATTTCCAAAAACGACTGGTCCGGAGGTATTCAACTACGATTTTGTAGAGACCGCCATTCAACAAGCGCGCTTAACCACCCTGTCCCGAAACGATATCATCGCCACGCTTACTCAGTTCAGTGCCGACACCATCGTAGAGGCTATAAAAATCGCCATAAATCCCAATGAGCCCTATACCCTATATGCCAGTGGTGGGGGAGCGCATAACCCTGTGCTCATGGAGGCTATTCAGGCGCAGTTGCCCCAATGCCCCCTCATGAACCTGGAAGTACTAGGCGTAACTGGCGACGCCAAGGAGGCCGCCTTATTCGCCGTGTTGGCCAATGAGGCCGTAGCCGGCAACGCCTCCGATTTTGGCTCCCGCGACGGGGTCCCTCAGGTTACAATGGGGAAAATTTCTTTGCCAGGCTAATTTAACTTCATTAAGATATCACGACCTACGGCTGGCCTTAAGACGTAGGTCGCCAGAAATACTTCTGAAATATATGTACGATATAACCATTATAGGAGGAGGAATAGTAGGGCTAGCCACTGCCTTACGATTAAAAGAGCAAAAGCCAAGCCTTAAGGTATTACTCTTAGAAAAAGAAAACGGCGTGGCCCGCCACCAGACAGGGCATAACAGTGGGGTGATACACTCCGGCCTTTATTATAAGCCTGGTAGCCTAAAGGCCAGCAACTGCATCAGGGGCTATAAGATGCTCCTCGATTTCTGTGATAAAGAAGAAATATCCTATGACCTCTGTGGAAAGATAGTAGTGGCCACAAGTCCTCAAGAAATACCCCTACTCAAAAACCTCTATGAGCGAGGCCTACAGAACGGACTAACAGACAACCGGCTGATAGGTGTAGAAGAAATCAAAGAGCGTGAACCTTATGTGAACGGACTGGAGGGCATATGGGTCCCTTATACCGGAATTATCGACTATAAAACGGTAGCGGAAAAGTATGCCGCCTGTTATCAAAAACTGGATGGAGAGCTCCTGCTGGGCCATAAGGTGGTCGATATTCATAGCCGAAATTCTTTTTCGGAGGTGCGTACCGAGTCAGGGCAAAGCTTCCAGACTAAGTTGGTGGTCAATTGCGCGGGGCTTTACTCCGACAAGATGGCCCAGCTCACCCAACCTGAGCGGGTACCGGTACGGATCATACCCTTCCGGGGCGAGTACTTCAAATTGAGACCAGAAAAGCACCATTTGGTAAAAAACCTTATTTATCCGGTGCCCGACCCCAATTTTCCATTTTTGGGCGTACACTTTACCCGAATGATAGAAGGAGGTATAGAGGCAGGCCCCAACGCCGTGTTCGCATTTAGACGAGAAGGCTACACCCGCACCGATTTCCAACTGGGAGAACTCATGGAGTCTTTGGCTTGGCCAGGCTTCCGGAAGGTGGCCATCAAATACTGGCGCACCGGACTGGGAGAATACTACCGGTCGTTTTCGAAAGCCGCCTTTACCAAGGCCTTACAAGGCCTTATTCCATCCATAGAACAGGACGACCTCATCCCTGGCGGGGCGGGAGTGCGTGCTCAGGCTTGCGACTACGATGGTGGGCTGCTCGACGACTTTTCCATCATCGAAAATAAAGGGTCCATCAATGTTTGTAATGCCCCCTCCCCGGCTGCCACTTCCTCTTTGTCGATCGGACAGACCGTCTCTGAACATGTTTTAGCACGTTTCAAATAACAAAACAGGGGCGGTTCTATCTTCGAACCGCCCCTGTTTTATGAATTCTATTTGTCTTTTCTATTCAGGCTTTTGCTTTCCTAGTTTGCTGTTTTTCTTACCATAAGCAAAATAAATAGCCAGACCTAAAGCCAACCAGATACCTAAACGATACCAGCTCTCAATAGGCAAAGAGTACATCAAGTAAACACAAACCAAGATGCCCATCAAGGGCACAAATGGCACCAAAGGGGTCCGGAACGACCGAGTAAGATCAGGCCGTTTTACCCGAAGCATCCACACCCCTACACATACCAGGCTAAAGGCAAACAGCGTACCGATACTAACCATATGCCCAAGGTCACTTACAGGTACTAAACCAGCAAACACACTTACAAATAGCATAAAGAAGATATTGGTCTTCCATGGGGTACTAAACTTTGGGTGGATATCGCTAAAGAAACGGGGAAGTAACCCGTCCTTCGACATAGAATAAAACACCCTACTTTGTCCTAGAAGCATCACCAACATCACCGAGGTATAACCGGCCAAAATAGCCACGATTAGGCCAGTTTGAAGGCCATCATAGCCCGTAGCAGCAAATGCCGTGGCGGCTGGTTTGGCGTCATTGGCAAACTCCTTGTAATTCACCAAGCCGGTCATTACATGAGCAAAGAGTACATATAAAATGGTACAGACGATTAGGGATCCTAAGATACCAATCGGCATGCCCTTCTGGGGGTTTTTGGCCTCCTGCGCGGCCGTAGATACGGCATCGAAACCGATAAAGGCAAAGAACACTACAGCAGCGCCAGTTGCAATTCCAGTCCATCCAAAATTTTCATAGTTCCCTGTATTTTCAGGAATGTATGGAACGTAATTCTCCGGGTTAATATGGCTCCATCCCAATCCTATAAAGACCAAGACAACGGCGACCTTCAAGATTACCAAAAAGTTGTTGAGATAGGCAGAACCTTCTGTGCCTCGCATTAGGAGCAATGAGAGCATCCAAACAATCAAAATGGCGGGCAAGTTGACGATTCCATTGTCGATAATGGTACCATCGCTCAAGGTAAGCACCTCGAAGGGGGATGAGACCAGCTGGGTCGGCAGGTGAATATCAAACTTACTTAAAAACTCCAACAGATACCGAGACCAACTTACAGAAACAGTGGCAGCACCTAAGGCATACTCCAGAACCAAATCCCAGCCAATGATCCAAGCTACAAATTCTCCCATGGTGGCATAGGAATAAGTATAAGCACTACCAGCTATAGGAATCATAGAGGCGAACTCGGCATAACAAAGTCCGGCAAACCCACAACCTACAGCCGCCAACACGAAGGATATAGTAACGGCTGGGCCAGAATGCTCGGCAGCGGCAATACCCGTTAATGAGAAAAGGCCCGCACCAATGATGGCACCAATTCCTAGGGCTACCAAGCTCAATGAAGACAGGGAGCGTTTTAACTGATTTTCATCCCCACTTGACTCCTGCAATAATTTTTCAATGGGTTTTTTATACCAAAGTTGACTAGCCATATTTTATAATTTAGTTTGGGTCTGTTTCTTTAAAGAATAAAGCATAATTTCCTGATAGCTACTGCTTCTTTTTGAAATCAAAAAGAGGGAAAGCGTACGCGCCTTCCCTCTTTCTGATTTCAATATATTAAACTTTGGCGTTTTTTGCGCCATTTTCTACGGCTACTGGAGCCAACTCCTTATTTTTTTCGCGCTGTAGTAAGTCTACCACTACCGGTGCGGCTACGAATAGGGACGAATAGGTTCCTACCACTACACCCAGTAACATACAGAAAGTAAATCCACGAATTACTTCACCGCCGAATACGATCAGTACCAACAATACCAAGATCACCGAAATACCCGTCACGGCAGTACGGCTTAAGGTACTGTTAAGGGCATTATTGATAACAGTAGGCAAGCTTTCTTTTTTAGACCTTTCTTGGCTCATATAATCCCTAATCCTATCGTAGATTACAACCGTATCGTTCATCGAATACCCAATCATCGTCAGGATGGCTCCAATAAACGCTTGATCGATATCCAGCGAGAATGGAAGGATACCGTTGAATAAGGAATAAATAGCCAAAATGATGATTACATCATGGAATAACGAAACCAAGGCACCGTAGCTAAAGGCAAGTCTTTTGAATCGAATAAAGATATAGGCAAAGTTAGCAGCCAAGGCGAGCAATATGGCATATACCGCCGATATCATCGTATCGTAAGCCATGGTAGGTCCTACCTTATTATAGCTTACAATTTCGGCCTTATTGCCCTCCATTTTCGCAGCACCTTCCATTACCTTTGTTTCGGCCTTTAGGTCGGCATCAGGGGAGGTATCGTCAATCAGATAAGCAGTAGTGATTTTCACTTGATCGTTACCACCAAAAGTTTTTACTTCAGGAGTACCTTCCAGGCTTTCGCTTAGGGCATTACGTAACTTATCGGTTTCCACCGATTTTTCGAAACGTACCACATACGAGCGTCCCCCTTTGAAGTCGATACCTAGTCCAAAACCTTTGAAAATGAAGGATCCGATACCAATGGCAATAATGATAGAAGAAATCATGTAAAAACGACGACGCTGAGAGATGAAGTCGAAATGATTGTCCTTAAACCAGTTTTTGGTAAGGCCCGAGTAGAAAGAGAAGGATCTTCCTTTCTCGATTTGAGCCTCCAAGAATAGGCGGGTAATAAATATAGCCGTAAACAAGGAAGTTACCAGACCGATCACCAACGTAGTAGCGAAACCAAGTACGAGTCCAGTTCCAAAAGTATACAGGATAATACCAGTCAGTAGGGTAGTCACGTTGGAGTCAATAATAGCCGACATCGAATGTTTGAAACCATCGGCAACTGCTTGCTTAAAGGGCTTGCCTTCGCTAATCTCCGCCTTAATACCTTCGTAAATAAGTACGTTGGCATCCACAGCCATACCGATCGTAAGAACGATACCCGCAATACCCGACAAGGTAAGTACAGCACCCAATGAAGCCATCACGCCCAATAGCAGGAATAAGTTGATCAACAAGGCCATATCGGCGATCCATCCCGCACGAGAATAGTAGGCAAACATAAATACCAACACAATCACCAAACCTACCAATGATGACACCACGCCGTCTCTGATGGCCTCGGCGCCCAGGGTAGACCCTACTACGGCTTCTTCTACGATATTGGTAGGAGCGGGAAGCTTACCTGCTTTCAATACGTTGGACATATCCTTGGTTTCCTCTACGGTAAAGTTACCCGTAATGCTGGAGTTACCATTAGGGATTTCTCCTTGTACGGTAGGGGCAGTATACACCAAATCATCGATAATGATGGCTACCGGACGGCCTACACTGCGAGCTGTAAGGGATTTCCACTTGCGAGCACCCTCTCCGTTCATACGCATCGTCACTTCAGGACGGCCTCTGTCGTCGTAATCGTGAGTGGCATCTACGATCACATCGCCCTCCATAGCGGGCTGGCCACCTTGTTTTTTAATAAAGTAAAGCGGTAGTATCAACTGACCATCGGCAGCATCCATCCCTTTACGATCCCACATAAATACGAGGTCGGCAGGGAAAAGGCTACGAACTTCAGGGCTGTGCAATATACGATTGGCCTTGGCAGTATCTTTCAAATAAACGCCCAACCCTTGAGGCATGGGTACAAACAAACTCGTCAATGCGCTGCTTTGAGCCGCTGCTCTGGCACTGTCGGAAACGGTGGAGTCGGCTTTCTGTGCCAACTGTGCCGCCAAGCCAGTGGCTTCCGTCTTGTCGGTAGTATCAGTAGAAACAGATGGGGTCGCTGGTGCGGCCAATTTTTCTTTAGCTTCTTCACGCTCCAAATAGGCTCCTAAGCCTTCTAAAGCGGGCATAATTTCGTTGGTCAAATAGACCTCGCAGAATTCCAATTTGGCAGCTCCTGAAAGCAATCGACGTACACGCTCGGGGTTTTCTACACCTGGCAATTCCACCAAAATACGGTTGGTATTGGGCAAACGCTGGATGTTAGGGTTGGTAACTCCAAATTTATCGATACGGGCTTGGGTAATCTGGAAAGCACGGTCAATAGCGCTATCCACCTCCGTATTCAGCATACTCACCACTTCCGATTCCGATGAGCTGCTGTTGATCTTATCCTTATTGGCACTGGTAGCAAACACCGAAGCCAAGCTCGTATTTGGAGAGGCTGACTTATATGCCTTTACAAAAAGGTCTACAAATGAACTGGTGCTGGTTTTTTGCGCTTCAGCGGCTTCTTTTAAGGCCTTTTGAAAGGCTGCCGAGCGCGCATTTCCACCTGCCAAACCCTTGAGGATGTCTACAGGCGATACTTCCAATACCACGTGCATACCCCCTTGAAGGTCTAGCCCTAAGGTAAGCTCCCGCTCCATTACTTCTTGCAAAGTTTGGCCCAGGTACACATCTTGCCTCCATAACGAATCGATATATTGCTGCTTCTTAGTGATACTCACCGTACCATCGGCACTGGTGGCATACGCTTCTGCCTTGCCCTTAATATTTCTCGACACAAAGGTAAACGAGAGATAGTAAACGCTAATAATGGCCAAGACAATGCTCAGGCCTATTATTCCTTTCTTATTAGTCATTTTTATATTTGCTTAGAATGATTGCTTAATTATATTGATTACCTCAGCCATGAGAAAGAGATTGGCCTAGGTATAACCTATCCTGAAAGGGCACCAAAGCCGCTAAGGGGCGTTGGTAACGATACTAACCCCAAATATCCGGGAAAAGGTACTATAAAGTACTGCAACAGACGGTGCTAGGGTACTCTGATATACGAAGCCTTCCAATACCCGCCAGATGGGGGAAGGGATAATATAGAAGTATTGTAAAAAATCGTAGGAAAGTGAAGGAGTAATGACTGCGTTCAAATGTAGCGTCCGCAATACGGCATCCTTGCCCAATGGGGCCTGGTCCTGTCCGGTTTCGGCTTGAGAGGCCAAGCTCACCGACTCTGACTGCTCAGCAGGTAAAATTGTTTCAGCCATAGGCCACGACCTACCCGCAGCTACCATTAATACCATGGCAGCCATCAGTACAGTTAGGACCCGACTAAAAAGCTTCTTTGTTTTCACTTGTGACAATCAATTAAAGCGCAAATTAGAGAGTAAAATATCAAAATCACAAATTCCTCTCACATTATCTAAAGGGATTCCCTGTCAAAATCGCCCAATAGGCCATTGGTAAGAGGAGTTCTGTCTTAAACTGTAGAGGGCTCCTTGGCAGAATGCGTTGTTGCGCTTTGTTGCAAGGGTAAGCTGATATAAAATGTGGTACCGTGCTCCTCTTCGCTTTCAAACCATATTTTACCCTGATGCCCCTCTACTACGTTTTTGGAGAAGGGCAGGCCAATTCCGTACGATTTCTCGCCATTGGTGCCGGTTCTCTTTGCGCTACCATTATCAACAAACACCTGTTCATGAAGTTCTTTAGGAATTCCTATACCCTCGTCTTGAATTTTGATCACGACTTCACTTCCCTCTAGTACTAGGAAAACATGGATATCCTTACCTACCGGACTAAATTTTATGGCATTGATCAATATGTTGATTAAAACGCGCCCCAGTTTCTCCTTATCTCCCTCCATGAAAATATCTTCTTCGGCATGCAGAAATAGCCTTTGTTTTTTTGCTTCGGCCTTGAAGGTAATCTGTCGAACACAGGCAAAGGCTAGCTCCCTTAGGTCCATCTTTTCGGTTTTCAAGTCCTGGCCCTTTTGCCCATTCCGGTTGCCCAACACATCCCGAACCATATCCATAGACTGCCAGGTTAGCTCTTTAATCATCGTGACCAACTTGCGTTGATCTTTATTGAAATTTACTTCATCTAACAAAATAGAGGAAATACTCGCTATTGCCCCTATCGGGCTTCGCAGGTCATGCGCCACCACCTTTAAGATCCTATCCTTCTCCTTACTACTCCTATTCAAATCTGCGAGGGTCTGTTCATATTTCATATTCTGAACGGTGATCTGCTTATTCAAGTTTTCGAGTGACCTAAGGTTATTAGTCGATAACCGCCAATGGCGCCACAGAAGTAGTAGTATGGCCAACGTCATAGCCAACATAGCGAAGGAAAGGTAAAGCCAAATCTTCTTTAATTCAATGGCCTGGACTAGCTCTCTATTTTCTTGTTTTTGTCTCAGGATCCGAAATTCCTCATCCAAGTCGGCCAAAATCAGCTTGTGTGCTAAGGAATCGGAAGCCGTTAAAACGCTCTGATAGCGCTTTAGATAAACATAGGCAGAGTCCATTTTTTTTACCGAAAAAAAGTAATCCGACTTTAATTTATAAAGCTTTTCTTCAGCCTGTGGAATCTCCATGAGTCCGGGGCTCGCATCTAAGCGCTTCAAGACCTCATAGGTTTTGGCAGGCTGACGGGTTTGCTGATATAGCATGCCCAGTTTTAAGAGGGAGATATAGCCATCGGCCTTGTCGTATCCCGGTTGAGAATTGATCACTATGCTCTTTAACAAGAGGCTCTCCGCCTTGGCATATCGGCCAAGCTGTGCATAATAATCCGACTGATTCCCGTATATCACGGCCTGGGCACTATGGTTATATACTTTTTTGTAAGGGTATTTCGGTCCTTCCCTCTCAATATAATCTAGTGCCCTGTTACTGTACACTAAGGCGGAATCCAGCTGCTTTAATTTGCCAAAACTAATGGCTATATTATTCATCAGCTCTTGTTTTTTGGCAAATTCGGCAAAAGTGGTACCACAGAAATCCTGGCCCACTAGGCTAGCACTAAAATGTGTGATGGCATCCTCATACTTTTCCTGACGGTAACTCACCATGCCAAGCCGATAGTTGTAGTCGCTCAAGGCACAGGGGTTAGCATCCTTTTTGGCAGCTTCCATGGCCTCATAAAAACTTTCATAAGATTCTGGATATTTACCCATGTCCAAAAGTCGGTCCCCTTTAGCAAAATTGACGGCTATATACCGGCTCCTATAACGCATGCGCAAGGTCTCCGAATCTAACAAATACAGGGCACTATCCAGGCTTTCTAAGGCTTTCAGAAACTCGCCCGTCCTTCTGTAATATTCCGCCCCCAAAAATATATAACGATCGAGGCGGTCTTCAAGGCTTGGGGAATCAAGCTCGGCATAAACGGAATCGTAAACGGCCAACGCCTCTTTGGGTTTTCCAGAGTTAAAGGCCGAATCGACCAATACTTGAATGGAGAAATCTGTTGCTAAATGCTTTTCCTCTTTTTGGGGGGTACAGCCCAAAACCGCCCAGTACAGGCAGGCCAGCCCAATCACGCCTGTCCATGGGCCCGGAAAAACATATTTCAACAAGTAGTGATACATATTACAATACAAACAGAAGGCATTTACAACATGAAATAACCACTCTAAATCCTATTAAATGAAATTTCCAAAATTTAAAGACCAATTCCAACTAAATCGAGACACAATCCTTATAAAATTAGAACAAAATATACGAATTAGTTATTTACTCATGTAGTACAACAACCCAGCAACGTCATTAATCATGGGCTAAACTCATTATGCATGAAGAAACTTTAGATATTGCTCTCCCAGTTCTGTCAAAGAATAACCCGGCTCATGGCTAAAAGTAAGGCCTAAGGATTTCAGTTTTCTGATATTCAGCTTCAGCCATTCCTGTTCCTTATGACCCTTTTTGGCCAGTTCAGCCGATTTCATATGCGGGTTATCACGAATCAATTCGAGCGTTTTTGTCGTCCATTTACCCAACTTACTGTGCTGGTCCAGCTTAGTAAGCTGCTCTTGTAAGGCTTCAAACCTCATTTCCGGTGACAAGTCCCCTTCTTCACTCGGTTCCACAATACTTTTCTTGTTGAACTTATTGCTATTGAACGCCTTTTGTTTTTTTAACATATAATTTTGTAGGATTGTCGAAAGCGACAAAGATACAACGATATTTGATAGTCTGATCTTGTCTATTCTTGAGAATAAAAACCTTGGGGCAACATAGATTCTCCTCCTCTAGGCACCAGTAGTTCGTTGAAGAGAAGTACAATCCACCTATTTTTTCAATCGTCCATATTTTTTCATCAGTGCAAGGACCTTCTCCCGTGGGAGGGCCTCTACCCTATGCCCCTCCGATCCTTCCAGAGTAGTAGCCATAAAAAGGGAATTGATGATAGCCTCTTCTGTCGCTTCTATAGCAGCCATAAAGATGGGAGAAACGTAATCGTTATGTAAATAGGTTGCCGGAGCCGTAGGCTGAGGGCTCTCATGAAGCACCCGATTGACGGTAGAAAAAGCGATCACATAGTCGCCACTACCATTGGATGCTATTCCTCCTGTTTTGGCCAAGCCCAGCATAGCCCTTTTGGCCAGCCTCTTCAGGTTGCGTGCATCTAAGGGGGCATCGGTAGCGATTACAATCATACAGGAACCATCACTGGATTTATCCAAAACATCCTTAAATGCGTATTGCCCCAACTCTTCGCCAATGGGGACTCCATTGACCTGCAATACCCCACCAAAGTTGGTCTGTACTAAAACCCCAATGGTATAGCCCCCAAACTTACCTGGAAGTACCCGCGACGACGTCCCGATGCCTCCCTTATATCCAAAACATACCGTCCCCGACCCGGCACCGACGTTCCCTTCACTTACCTTCCCTCCTTCGGACTGGGCAAGGGCGTTCAATATCTGTTGCTTAGTGACCGACCTCCCTCTGATATTGTTCAAATACCCATCGTTGGTCTCTCCTACCACGGGGTTCACCGACCGTACCGTCTCGTTTCCCTTCTGGCCGAGAGTCCAGTCGATCAGGGCTTCAGCGGCAGTCGGCACCGACAGGGTATTGGTCAGAATAATGGGTGTTTCCAAGTTGCCCAGCTCCTCTATTTGGGTAGAGCCCATCAGCTTCCCGAAGCCATTGCCTACATATACTGCTGCGGGGACTTTTTGCTGAAACACGTTGCCGTCATGGGGTAAAATAGCCGTGACTCCAGTATGAATCTCACTGCCCTCATGCAAGGTTACCTGTCCCACCTTTACCCCCACCACATCGGTAATGGCGTTTAGGTTGCCCGTCGGAAGTACCCCTATTTCAATACCCGCCTGCCGGGCACGTGTTTGCCCGAAGACCATCTCCGGCCCTATTGCCAATACGAGTAGCACTAAAATATGTTTCATTGCGGTCACTTTTTTAATTATTGTCATTATATTCCGTTATCCTCCTTCAAAATGAATCAAAATGCTTAATCTTGCCCCAGCTATAATACCACATCTTATGAAACTAACGGGACTTATCGCTTGGCTATTGTCAATCATTTCATTCCAGGCATTCTCTCAAACGACCTTAATCGTAAGCCCTCCGCCTCCCTTTTTAACTAATAATCAGCGGCTATTTTTAGCTACCGACTTCAACGATTGGGAACCAGGCGACCTTCAGTATGAGCTACATCAACAGGCCGACCGTTCCTATATCCTTACACTTCCCCAGCCCCCCACACAGTTCGAATACAAAATTACACAGGGAAGCTGGGATCTCATAGAAGGCCGCCCCGATGGAACACCCATCAAAAATCGGCAATATATCAGGACGACAGAGCAACCCGTCGACACGATTCGGATACGCCTTGCCGGTTGGGAATACAAGCCCACTTACCGCTTTGTAGTTACCAATCTCCCCGAAAACACCCCTAAAGATGCCCAAATATATATTACAGGGAATTTTAATAACTGGAATCCCGGCATGGAGGACTACCGTCTTCGAAAACAAATGGATAACACCTATCGGGTGACGGTGGTTTCCGATCTCGATCGGTTGGAGTACAAATTTACCCGTGGCGACTGGAACAGCGTGGAAGGGAAGTTGAATGGAAAGGCCTTGCCCAATCGCATCCTAGAGACCGACGATCGGGACCAAATTGAGAGGATTCCTATAGAAATACTAAGTTGGGAAGATTTCTCCAGCACTTTTAACTTCTTCTCTATCTACGACCTGTTGCTGCTATTCTCTTCCTTTCAGTGTATCCTACTTATTATAGCCATACCCAGTATGCAGGATTACAACCGTAGGGCCAATTACTGGTTAGTCATATCTATTTCCTTGATCGCGGCGATGGTCTTCCTACATGTCATAGGCAGCTACAGAGACGTGGCCCAGTCGAACACCAAGTTATTGCTCCTGCCCGACTTCACCATGTTTTTGTACGCCCCACTATTTTATTTTTACCTTAAAAACCTGCTCTTCAAGACCCCCGGTTTACCCAAACATTGGTGGAGGCATTTTATATTACCCGCTCTGCAAGTGGTGCTGTATTTACCCTATTTCTTGATGGAACACAAAGAGTTGCAAATCCTGATTGTTAATAAGGATCCTGCCATGTATATGCTCTTTATTTCGGTAGGCTTTGCTGGACTGCTGAGCAACACCTATTACTGGTTCCTTTGCCGGCGAACCATGCAGACCTACGAAAAAGAATATACCACCCTAGCCTCTACCGAACAAAATATACAATACCTCGGTACGGTGATGGTCATTCAGGCCGCTTGTCTGCTGATTTGGCTCACGGCTGGGGGGCTTATGGTTTTTAACCATTTTGAAATATCCAACAACTACTCCTCCTTCGAAACCAGCGTAGATACCATCTGGCTGGCCTTTTCGCTGATCCCTTACTTCCTGGGGTATTTTGCCATACACCAACCAGAAATTTTCAAAATTCCCCATAAAGAGACGGTAGGCTTATTTAATAAACCCATTAGCGAACCGCCAACATTGCCCTTGACTCCCACAACGGCCGACGATAACAAGGACAAAGAGTTTGAGATCCTTTGGCAGGAGTGGCAACATAAAATCGAAAAATTTATGGCTACGGAGAAACCCCATCATAATCCAGGCCTCACGCTGGGCGCCCTGGCTGAGCGGCTCCATATTCAGCCCCATCAGCTCTCTAGGATTATCAATGAAGGATATCAAAAAAACTTCTTCGATTTTATAAACGGCCACCGTATCGAAGATTTTAAAATCCAATATGAAGACCCCAAGAACAAACATTTTACCATGCTCGCTATCGCCTTTGAAGTAGGGTTCAATTCCAAAACGGCATTTAACAGGGCCTTCAAGAAAATAAGTGGCAGTACCCCAAGAGAGTACTTCTACGACTCCCGGGTAGAGGATTAATCAGGGATTTTCTTCTATTTTTTTGCATAAAAAAGGTGCCACCTTATAAAGTGGCCCATCAAAAAGACGCTTATCCCCCTATTATTCAAACAATTGCCAAAAAATCAATAATAATGGCATTTCGGGAAAGTGGAACGACAGCACCTTAGTTTGATAGTATTTTTGCAAGATCAATTTTAATAATTGACCGACCAAACCGGGTCATTTGCAAATTTAACTAACATAAATAACAAGGTAATGTCAGAAATTTACACGTCAAAATGGGCATGTGGCAGTCGAACCCACACCAGAAAGGGGCGCCTCCTGTCGGTACTCTTCTTCTTGGTTATTATAGGCCAGTCGGCCATGGCTCAAATTTCGGTCAAAGGAAAGGTTACCGACCAGGCCGACGGCTCAGCCATACCTGGAGCTACCGTATTACTCAAGGGAGGAACCATAGGGACCCAGACAAGCCTAGAGGGCACCTACGAGCTAACAGGAATCCCTGATAACGCCATACTCATTTTTAGCTTCGTAGGAATGAACAGCCAGGAGGTATCCGTGGGCAACCGTACCACCATCGACGTCGCCCTGTCGGCCGATTCCCGTATCCTCCAAGAAGTAGTAGTGGTAGGGTACGGAAGTCAGAAGAAATCGGATCTTACAGGGGCCATTACGGCCATTAGTTCGGTCGACTTTGTAAAGGGTAATGTAAACACGCCCGAGCAACTCATTGCCGGCAAGCTGGCTGGGGTACAAATCACCTCCAACGGGGGAGCCCCAGGCTCTGGCAGTAAAATTCGTATCCGGGGTGGCTCCTCACTCAGTGCCAGCAACGACCCCCTCATTGTGATCGACGGCATCCCCCTAGACAATAGCGACATCAAAGGTGCCGCCAACCCGCTGAGCTTTATAAACCCTAACGACATCGAGTCTTTTAATGTATTGAAAGACGCCTCAGCGGCCGCCATATATGGATCAAGAGCCGCCAATGGGGTGATCATAATCACCACCAAAAAGGGGCATTCCGGTGACAAGCTCAAAGTAAATTTTAGCACGCTATTCTCGGCCAGCCAAATTGCCAAAAAAATAAATGTGCTCAATGCCGAGCAGTTTAGAGAAGCCGTGAATACCCATGGCACCGAGACTCAGAAGGCGCTATTGGGATCGGCCAATACCGACTGGCAGGATCAAATATACCGCACCTCTTTTAGCAGCAACAATAATTTGAGCCTTTCAGGAGCCGTCAAAAGCATCCCTTATCGATTGTCGGTAGGTTATAACCTCCAAAATGGTATCCTGAAGACTTCCGCTATGGACCGTACCTCTGCCTCTTTGGGCCTAACGCCTAAGTTTTTCAAAGATCATCTGAAAGTCGACATCAACGTCAAGGCCTCTACCACCAAAAGCAAATTTCCCGACGAAGGGGCCATTGGCAGTGCCATAGGATATGACCCTACCCAGCCAGTATATATGGAAAACGATAAGTTTGGCGGGTATTATCAATGGTTAAATCCCCAAGGAAATATAGAGGCCCTGGCCGCTTCCAACCCCTTGTCCCTCTTAAGACTGAAAAGCAATAACGGCACCCTTAACAGGGTCATTGCCAATGCGCAGTTCGACTACCAATTCCACTTCTTACCCGAGCTACATGCCAACTGGAACATCGGTATCGACCGCTCCAGTACCGATGGCAAGGAATGGTCTTCGAACCTCGTATCAGCGTCATCCTATACCAATAATGGTTCTACTGGTTATTATACCCAGAGTCGTCAGAATTTCACCAATCAATTCTTTTTGAATTACGTAAAGCAGGTCGATCAGCAGAACTTCAACATCATGGTAGGAGCTGAAAATCAAGGATTTGTCCGAGAAAATGAAAATGGAACTACTTATGGCAACCCCGATGTGGCCGGCATCAAGTCCTATTTTAAAACCGACTATGCCCTATTATCCTATTTCGGACGCCTTAATTACTCCCTTAAAGACAAATACTTAGCGACCGTGACGGTACGTAGAGATGGCTCTTCGCGCTTCGCCAAGGAAAACCGCTGGGGAACATTCCCCTCCGTAGCTTTGGCATGGAAAATCAATAAGGAGCTATCACGCGACGACATCTTTTCGGACCTTAAGCTTCGGTTTGGATGGGGTATTACCGGGCAACAGGACCTCTCCTCTGGCGACTACCCCTACCTGAATGCCTATACACCCGGACAAGGGCTCCGCTACCAGCTTGGCAATACCTTTGTAGAGGTATTAAGGCCCAATGCCTACGACCCCAACATCAAATGGGAGCAGACACAATCAACCAACTTTGGCTTGGACTTTGGGCTTAGCAAACAACGAATATCAGGTAGTATCGATTTCTATCAGAAGAAAACCTCAGACCTGATCAACGAAATTGACGTACCCGCAGGATCCAACTTCAGCAATAAAGTAACTACCAACGTAGGGACTCTGGAAAATACTGGCCTAGAAGTCGTACTGAACTACACCCCCATTACCAACGACCACCTGACTTGGGACATCAGCGGTAACTTCACCTACAACAAAAGAAAAATAACCGCCCTTACCAAGGTGGATAACCCCAACTACGTGGGCGTGCTAGTAGGTGGGATCGATGGAGGTACGGGCAATTACGCCCAGGTGCATTCTACAGGTTATGCGCCCAACTCCTTCTTTATGTATCAGCAAGTATACAATGAAGCTGGCGCTCCAATAGAAGGAGTCTTCGTAGACCGCAACCAAGACGGGATCATCAGCGAACTGGATCGCTACCGATACCAGGCCGCACCACCAAGGTTATTTTTAGGACTCAGCTCTCAGCTAGCCTATAAAAAAGCCAGTGTAGGCTTCGTCATGCGCTCCAATATTGGCAATTATAACTTCAATAATATTTATGCCAACCGAGGCTCCTACCAATCGATTACCGGTTCAGGAAACTTTTTGAGCAACCTGTCGGCCAATGTCTTGGAAACCGGATTTACGCAAAGAACCGATCAATCCATTCTTTCAGATTATTATGTACAAAATGCGTCCTTCTTGAGAATGGATAATATCAATTTTGGCTATAACCTCGATCATTTATTTAAGAAAGGAAAAATAAGGGCTCAATTGTCGCTGGTAGCCCAAAACGTCTTTGTAATTACCAAATACAAAGGGCTGGACCCTGAGATAGCCGACGGTATCGACAAGCAAGTATACCCTCGCCCCCGTACGCTATCACTCGGTCTCAACCTTCATTTCTAAAGAAAGCTATCATGAAAAATATATTTAAAACCATTTTCTGCGCTGCCGTCCTACTTCTGAGCCTTGGAGCTTGCAAAGACTTGGACACCAAGCCCTATGTAGGGGAGGTTTCTGAACTCGTGTACCAGGACGTCAATAACTACAAAGAAATTCTAGCCAAACTTTATGCCGGACTGGCCGTGTCTGGAATTAAGCCCAAAGACGACGATGTAGACCTTAAGAACTATGATGGGGGCTCGCAAGGATATATGCGGGTGTATTGGTACTTGCAGGAGTTCCCTACCGACGAGGCCGTGACCGGATGGGGTGACCCGGGCCTACCCGATTTGCACCGAATGAGCTGGACGGCCTCCAACCAATGGTCATCGGCGTTTTACTCCAGAATATTGTTCCAGGCCGCAGTAGCCAATGAATTCCTACGCGAAACCACCGACAACAAACTGAGTGAAAGGGGCATAGAAAAAACCCAGGAAATACAGAACTACCGGGCGGAGGCGCGATTTATCCGTGCACTCGTTTATGCACATGGAATAGACCTATATGGCAGTATCCCCCTGGTCACCGAAAAAGATCAGGTAGGATCTTCCCTTCCCAAGCAAGCAAGTCGTCAGGAGTTATTTACCTTCCTAGAAACCGAACTAAAGGCACTAGAAACGGAGCTTCCAGCACCCAAAACCAATGAATATGGCCGTGCCGACCGGGCGGCGGCTTGGATGACCCTCGCCAAATTGTACCTTAATGCCCAAGTATACATCGGTCAGGAGAAATACTCCGAAGCGGCCGAATACGCAAAAAAAGTCATTGACGCCGGATTTACACTAGCCCCAAAATATGGCAACAATTTTTTGGCCGATAATGATACTTCTACCGAGACGATTTTTACCATCAACTTCGACGGCAACGAGACCCAAACTTGGGGTGGAACTACCACCCTTATCCATGCTGCCGTCGGAGGCAGTATGAACCCCGCCGATTTTGGAGTAGATGGAGGCTGGGCCGGCTTCCGCACCACCAAAGAGTTTGTCGGCCTTTTCGACGATGCTAAGGATACCAGGGCCATGTTCTATAAAGAAGGCCAATCCTTGGAAATAGAAAGCCTGACGACCTTCACAGATGGATACGCCATCAGCAAATGGAAAAACGTAAAACAAGATGGTACCCCAGGAAAAAACCTGACCCATACCGATACCGACTTTGCAGTATACCGATTGGCAGACGCCTACCTAATGTATGCCGAGGCCGTGGCCAGAGGAGGTAGTGGAGACGCAACCCTAGCCCTTAGCCTAGTCAACGAGTTAAGAACCCGGGCACAGGCCAACACCCTGACTACCCTCACCCTAGACAACCTCCTCAACGAAAGAGGTAGAGAACTGTACTGGGAAGGGCACCGCCGTACGGACCTCATCCGTTTTGGAAAATTCACATCAGGCTATAACTGGGCCTGGAAAGGTGGTGAAAAAAATGGGAAAGATGTAGAGCCTTTCCGCTCCCTATATCCCATCGCCGCTACCGACCTAGTAGCCAACCCGAGCCTAAGCCAAAACCCAGGGTATTAGACCATAAAATCAGAAGCGTCATAACAAACCTAATCGGCGCCTGGCCAAGGGTGCCTGGCTAAGGGTGCCTGGCTAAGGGCGCCTGGCTAAGGCCCCTTAGCACTTCATGATCCTAGCAGATTACCATCACGACCATAATTCAGAACATGATGAAACTTTTCAATAAACTCTTACTGCTGACCTTCACCAGTCTCCTAGCCTGGAGCTGTATGAAGGAACAAGATATGGCCATACTCAACAGTGGAGCCATCCCCCAGGTCACTCTGTCGACCAACGAGCTGGTCCTTAATAAGGAATCGGCCCAAGAAGAAGCCTTGGCTATTGCCTGGCAAACCGACTATGGTTTCAGCGCTTCCTCTGCTAACACCATCCTAATCGATAAAAAAGGAGGAGACTTCACCAAGGCCGCCTCCGTAACGACTGGTGCAGTGCAAGAGAAAAAATTCAAAACCGCCGAACTCAACTCCTTGCTCATTGGCTTGGGATTGGCTCCAAACGAAGCTGCTGACGTAGATATTCGCATTCAATCCAAATTGGGCACAAGCACCCTTCTCACCTCCGAGGTGCTGGGGCTAAAGGTGACCCCATATTCGGTACAGCTCGACCTTAGCAGCCCTTGGGGCATCGTGGGAAGTGCCATTAACGATTGGGGAGCCACTCCCGACGCCCCCCTTTATAAGACCGACACCCCCAACGAGCTAGTAGCCTATGTTACCTTTATAGATGGTGAAATAAAATTCCGCCAGGATAACGATTGGACCGTCAACCTCGGGGGTAAGGATGGAAAGCTTTCGGATGGAGGCGACAATATCGTCGTAAAAGCAGGCACTTATAAGGTAACCTTTAATGCCGTGGCCCTCACTTATAAAATTGAAAAATACGCATGGGGACTCGTGGGCAGCGCCGCCAACGACTGGGGAGCCACTCCTGACCTTCCCCTATCCTACGACCCTACCGTGGACCTATGGCGAGCGGTCGTCAAGCTAGTGGATGGGGAGTTGAAATTCCGTCAAAATAACGACTGGGGGGTAAACTATGGAGGCGCCAATGGGGTACTCGTCGACAATGGGGACAATATAGTAGTTACAAAAGGCACTTACTTGGTGACGGCTAACTTCAAGGAACTTAAGTACACCATTACCCCCTACATTCCTTGGGGCATCGTTGGCGACGCAACAGCCACGGGCTGGGGCGACCAACCCGACCAAAAGTTCAGCTACGACCTAAGCACCGAGACCTGGCACCTCAACAACGTGGTGTTGACCGACGGAGCCATGAAGTTCCGCCTCAACGACGACTGGGGGGTAAACTTAGGCTCTACAGCCGAGACCGAGCCAGATCCTATCGCCGAAAGTGGCCCCTTAAAAAGCGGGGGTAAAAACTTTGCCGTAACCGCGGGAGTATGGAGCTTCGTGTTGGATGTGAAAGACCTCGACAATCCCAGCTACACGGCAAAAAAAATTAAATAAACTTCAATACAATCATCAATAAAAACCAAACGGGCAGCAGGCTTCAAGTCGGTTGCCCGTAAATTCTTATCTGCTTGGTGCTACTAACCCCAATAAAAATGAACTTTCGGCTTTACTATATCCTCCTATTGCTGCTGTCGTATAGCACTTTAGTTCGGGCCCAAATTCAACATTTGGAGCCCCGGAATTGGTGGGTGGGCATGCATGAATCGGAACTGCAACTCCTGGTACACGGCCCCAACATCGCCCAATACGAGCCCCACCTTTCCTATAAGGGTGTAAGTCTTAAAAAAGTCCATCGGACGGTCAACCCCAATTATCTGTTTATCGACCTGCACTTATCTCCAGATGCCCCCGCGGGAACCATGGAGCTAAAATTCGAAAAGGCTGGGCTACCCATTATCACCCATCCCTATGATCTATTAAAAAGAAGGGCCCAATCGGCCCAAAGAGTGGGCTTTAACTCCCAAGATGTGATGTACCTGATCACCCCCGACCGCTTCGCTAACGGCACCACCGCCAACGATACCCAACCTGGCATGGCCGACACCCTCAACCGCGCCGAGCTATACGGGCGCCATGGTGGGGATATCGAAGGAATTATCGACCACCTCGATTACTTTTCCACACTCGGCATCACTGCATTGTGGATAAACCCCCTATTGGAGAACGATATGCCCAACAGCTCCTATCATGGCTATGCCATCACGGACTTCAGCAAAACGGATCCACGTTTCGGCACCAACGCCGACTATCTGCGGCTGTCTAAGCTTGCAAAACAGAAAGGAATCAAACTCATAGCCGACATGGTGGCCAATCATTGTGGGTTGGAACATTGGTGGATGAAGGACCTCCCCGACAGCAACTGGGTCAACTACCAGGGGCAGCCGCTTACCGTTACCAACCACCGCCGCGAGACCCTCCACGATGCCTACGCTTCCGACTATGACAAGACCCTCCAGTCGGACGGTTGGTTTGTAGCCTCCATGCCCGACCTCAATCAACGCAACCCTTACTTAGCCCAATACCTCATTCAAAATGCGATCTGGTGGGTAGAATACGCCGACCTCGACGGTATTCGTATGGATACCTACCCTTACCCCTCTAAGGAGTTCATGGCCGAATGGAGCCGGCGCATCATGGCCGAATACCCTAATTTCAATATTGTAGGAGAAGAATGGTCCTACAACCCCAGCTTGGTAGCCAACTGGCAACGAGGGGTGATCAATCGGGATGGTTATCGGTCCCATTTGAAAAGCCTCATGGACTTCCCGCTCAACCAGGCCCTGATAGAAGCCTTTAGGGAGGAAGAAAACTGGAGCCAAGGCCTCATTAAGCTATACCAAATCATGGCCAACGATTATGTATATGCCCAACCCAACGACCTGGTTATTTTCCTCGACAACCACGACATGAGTCGAATATATACCCAGCTCCACGAAGATGTTGATAAACTCAAACAAAGCCTGACCTTCTTAATGACTACCAGGGGAATACCCCAACTATATTACGGCACCGAAATCCTTGCAGCGAACCCCCACAGTGAGGAACATGGGGAAATCCGGAGCGATATGCCTGGAGGCTGGAAAGGGGATAGTGCCAATGTATTTGATGAAACGGGGTTGTCTCCCCAAGAGCTGGATATGCTTCATTTCGTTAGAAAACTACTAAATTGGAGGAAAACGGCCACCGCCGTACACCAGGGCAAGCTGATGCATTTCGCCCCTCAAGATGGCGTTTATGTACAATTCCGCTATACTGACAAGCAAAAAATAATGGTGATTCTAAACAAAAACAAAAAAGAATACCAGCTCGATTTAAAGCGCTTCGAAGAGATTCTGCCCCGCCAATTTAAGGCTCAGGATGTACTTCAAGACCGATCGATAGACATATCCGACCATCTGACTCTCCAGCCAGGAAAGGCTTTGCTTTTGGAAATAAATTAAATCTCTGACTTGCAGTGCTTGCTGGCCGGCATTAAAAATACCATCATAACCAAACCCAGCCCGATGATGAAAAACTATATATTGGTCCTTTACCTATGTTGTCTGTCGCTGTGGGGACAAGCCCAAGCCCTACAGGTAAGCCCAGCCTTCCCGGCTGCTAACGGCACAGTCACCCTTACTTTCGACCTTAACCAGGCCACCGACAACAGAAAAGAGGGTCTACTGAACAAAACTACGGGACTATATATATGGACTTGGGGGGGCTCCGATGCCAGCAACAAGGTGTCGGAGTATGGGCCGGCCGGTCAGACGAGCTTCAACCAACCCTTTGATCCCGGCAAGCTGACACACGTCAGCGGCAATACCTGGAGCATCACCCTTACGCCTACTCAGTATTTGGGAATCTCTCCCGAAAAAAAACTGGCCTGGCTGGGAGTTTTGGTGAAAAATGCGGACGGTTCGGCTCAAACAGAAGATTTCACCATCGACCTCTTCGATGCGGCGAAACTGCAGGTACAGTTCCGCCAACCCCTTTCCGACCAATTTTTCGTAGAAGCTAACGAGTCTATCCCGATTGAGGTAGTCGCTTCCCAAAAATCAAAGCTGGAGCTATCCGTGGACGGAACCCTGATAGCCACTACCTTGGATAGCACCCTAAAAACCACCATCCCGTCGGGTTCGGCCGATAACCAAACCCATACGGTGACGATTAGGGCCCAGGTGGAAGGACAAGCAGCCAGCGACGAATTCCGCTTTACCGTCTCCCCGCATCCTCCAATTATTGCATTGCCTTCGGGACTAAAAAGAGGAATCAATTATACTTCCGAGTCCTCGGCAACTTTAGTATTGTATGCGCCCAACAAAAAATTCGTTCACCTGCTGGGGCCTTTCAGCGACTGGGCCACCCAGCCCAACTACCTCATGAACCGTACCCCTGATGGGGATACTTATTGGCTTCCCCTGACTGGCCTGTCGCCGGGGCAAGAATACCCCTATCAGTATTTGGTAGATGGAAGCATAGCCATAGCTGACCCTTATTCCGACAAGATACTCGATAGAAATAACGACTCATTTATTCCGGCATCGCATTACCCCAACCTACTGGCATTCCCCGATAAGGCGAAAGACAATATAGTGTCCGTACTACAGACCAACCAACCCAGTTACGATTGGCAGACCTCGAGTTTCCAGCGTCCACAGCCCGCAGATTTGGTCGTATACGAGGTGTTGGTTCGTGACTTTACCAGTAGCCGGTGGTACCAAACCCTCACCGATACCCTCCCCTACCTCCAACGATTGGGTATCAACGCCATCGAATTGATGCCCATTATGGAATTTGCTGGCAACGACTCTTGGGGCTACAACCCTATATTCCCCATGGCACCCGACAAAGCCTACGGAACCCGCCAAGAACTTAAAGCCTTTATAGATCAGTGCCATAAGTTGGGCATCGCCGTACTGCTCGACATGGTGCTCAACCAAGCCGATTATGACTTCCCCTACGTCAAAATGTACTGGGATGGCAACCAACCCTCCTCCGATAGCCCCATGTTCAACCAGCAGGCTACGCATCCTTATAATGTATTCTTCGACTTTAACCATGAGGCTCCAGCCACCCAGCAATTGGTGCGCGACGTTACCAGCTTTTGGCTAGAACAATATCGGTTCGATGGCTACCGTTTCGACCTTTCCAAGGGCTTTACTCAGGTCAACTCCGGGAACAACGTAAGCGCTTGGGGGCAGTATGACCCTAGCCGGGTGGCTATTTGGAAGGGCATATATGACCATATCAGATCGATAGACTCTTCCGCATATGTCATTCTAGAACATTTTGGAAGCGATAAAGAGGAAGCCGAGCTGACCAATTATGGTATGCTCGTTTGGGACAACCACAACGGAGTCTTTAGAGAGACCATTAAAAACGGAAAAGGAAATTTCAATAGGCTCTCATGGAAAAATCATGATGGGTTTACGCGCCCAGCGGCCATAGGCTATATGGAGAGCCACGATGAAGAACGCCTCGTATACGACGCCACCACCAATGGCGGAATCGGGAATGGGTATTCCGCACGAACCTTAGACAACGCCCTGGAACGACTGAAAGCCTCAGCCGCCCTCGCACTTCTGACACCGGGCCCTAAGATGATCTGGCAGTTTGGCGAACTGGGTTACGACATATCCATAAACGAAAATGGCCGTACCGGAGCCAAACCCGTAAAGTGGGAATACCTCCAACAGCCCAACCGCCAAAGGGTTTACGAAGTGTTTTCCGAACTTATTGAAATGAAGCGCTCAGACCCCGCGTTCCGGAGCTCCACTTTCGAACTTCAGGCCGACGAGCAGACCATTAAAAAATTACATATTCAGGGCCAAACCCAGGAAATATGGGTATTAGCCAATCTGGGCCTCCAAACAGAAGACGTGGCCATTCCCTCCGGCGATTGGTACGATTACTTCACCGGAAGGTTGATTAATATCAGCCGTAATACCCCCTTCAAACCCGGCCAGTTTCATATCCTGACCTCCATCCAACATCCTGAGCCTACGCCTGGGCTGGTTCCCTGGAGCCTGGAGCTGATCACCGCGGTAGAACCAGCACCGGCCAACACCGATATCCTGCTTGCCCCCAACCCAGTACTTCATGCGGCTCATATACAATGGGCCAGCGACTATCAGGGCCCCATCACCCTGTCCCTTTGTACTCCCAGTGGGCAAACGCTCGAGCGCCTTTCCTATAACAAGACGGTACCAACGTTCGATCAATTTCTACGCTTGGACCATTTGCAAACAGGAATGTATTTATTGATTATCAGGGAAGGGGAAAACACTTTCACCAAAAAATGGATCAAGCAATAGTAGATCCTAAAATTATAGCCCCAAGCACTACTTATTCATAGGAGCCAGTGTATACTGGGCTTTGACCTGGATTGTCTGTGCGATTTTCATAAAAACAATTTTTGGAACATCTATATGATGATCTTCCAATTGTACCTCGAAACTTGAGTCGATTATGATGGTCCCCCTTCTTACAGCAATGGTTCCTTCTAGGGTCCTGGTCTGGCTCTGGCCATGTACTGTAAAAGTTCCTGTGGCCGATACCTTACTAATCCCTTCTTTGCCCAAATCGATCGCTTGGTTCACCTTCCCTCTAAAGCTTGCCGTTGGATATTGGTCCGATTCCATATAGTTTTCGTTGAAATGCTCTTGCATCAACTTATTAGGAAACACAAAATCCTTCATGTTCATACGAATGGCCAATTCTCTCGTTTTTGTATTGAACACGGCTTGCCCCCGTTTGTTCTCGGCTTGGATGTTTTCTAGTGGGGTATCCGAAGAAAACTGCGTATTGCCACTCGTGGTACTATACAAAGCTGCAGCGACTTGTCCCAAAGCGCTATAGGAGATAAACAGCCCAACCAGCACCAAGTGTAGTGTATATTTTAACTTATTCATAATAAAAGATTTAAAACCATCCACTCCCTACTCCTTCAGTTCCGTACCAACCGGGTCTTTTTGCCTAGGCCAAACGTTCGGGAAATATTAAAACCATAATGAATATCACCCTTTCCCCAGGTACCGAGTGTCTCCCCTACGAACTGCCGCTCGATCATCCCCAGTGCATTCGTAAAATGCAACTGGAATACATGCCCACCAGTCTCTATATCCACCCCAATCGACAGGGCGTCGTAATAGGGAGCGGTAGTAGTAAACTTTTCTCGGGCCGTATAAAAATATTCGGCATTGACCGACACCCGTTTGCTTAGCTTATAGCGGCCCCCTACCCCTACGGCCAGCAACAACTTTTCGTCCCCTTGGGTCAACGGATCATTTCTAAATAGCCAAGTCGGAGAAAGTTGCAAGGAGAGCTTTTCGCCAAACTTTCGAGCCACTAATACCTGGGCTGTATAGGCGATCCTGTCTTGAAAAACCTGCTCTTTGTCGGCCGTATAGGCACTAAGACTGCCGAAAATGGTAACCGACACGGGTACAGGTTTTAGACCCGTAGCTTGTTGAAAAAGCTTGTACTTCAAAAATGAATCATAGGCCTTTTGAAGGGTACTCCTGCCTAGCCCTACCATCAAGCGGTCGGTAATACCATATTCGAATCCCATGCGCATGGTGGCCTGGTCGAGGCCAAAGAACTGATAGGCTCCAGAATTCACGCGTCCAAAGCGATGTGAAATACGAAAATCCAAATGCTGCCTTTTCATCGTCTCTATCGATTGACCATTTACTACCCTGGTCGACTTAAAAGTGGCGGATACTGGGGCGTTAAGAGATGAATCTAAGGAGGGCAATTGATCGAACAGATCGTCCTGCGCTAAGCCCAATAATGGCATAAACAGGATCCATACTAGATATTTACACTTCCTGATCATACACAGTTAAGACGTTACGGTGAGGATATTGCCATCCATTGACAGCGTTATTTTATAGGTCTGTAGGTCGGGTATAGTCTCTCCGGTACTAGGTCCTTTCTGCACCGAACCACTGGTCGAAAACTCCGAACCGTGGTTGTTACAATACAAATTATTATCCCCTTTCTGGTATTGCAATTCGGTACCTACATGGGTACATCTTTTGGCTAGGGCGACATAGGTTTTTTGAGTAGTAAAGGCCACCAGTACATCCCCAAAAATCTGATATTCCCCTTCTATTTTCAACTTGGCGTTGGACGAATTACCGAGATCGACCGTGAAATTAATGCTGCTACCGGTGGTCGTACCTGTTACTCCGGTGCCACCGTCGCTTGGGTCAGGATCTTCGTCTGTAGTACCACAGGCACTCAAGCCCGTACCCAGGCAATAAAATGCCATTAAGGATGAGGTACTTAACCCCAGTCCTTTCAGAAATTCTCCTCTTTTCATAGTTGTGTTGGTTTATAGAATTTGAATGAATAGAATGCTCAAAATTTTATGATTAAATCTATATCTATAAGTAATCTCCTCGCCAACGCTCACCGAAACTTTGGGGTATAGCGCAAAGAAAACCAGATGCCTGCTGTAAACAGATTGACCTTACCAAAGCCTACTTTTTTAATGGGTACCGTAATATTGGGCTCGGCCATCAAGGATACCGATTTATTGAGGCGGTATTCATAACCCACCGATGCGTTGAGATGACTAAACCAGTACCAACCGGTTTGCCCTTCCCAATTATACCACTTGATACTGGGGTCTGACTGCGCGTAGAGGTATTCATATTTTTCATTTCCCATATGGTACGAGGAGCCCCCGGCTGTAAGGGACCATCTATGCCGACGGGTGCTACGCAAATCATAACGCAAATTGATTGGAATCTCCATAATCTTGCAATTTCCATCGACGGCCATGGGCATCACAGCCTGTCCCCAGTTGGACGGCCAAGTATAATCGCCATGTTTGGCCATGTATTTTTTTGTACTCATCACGGCTCCCGACTGAACGTAAAGCCGAGGTGCCACCCCATACTCCACCAGTAAAGCTACCGACCGGCCCATTTTTGCCTCCTTCATAAACCTTACCGACCCTAAGTCGGGCGAGAGCCCAAATTTTACGGCCCATTTAGGGCTATCTACCATCGGTTTCCGAGCCGGCTCCAACCCCAGGGCATCGGGCTTTTGAACCCCGGGCCATTGCATTTTTACAGGATTATGTACCGTTGGGTCGGCCAAGGCCAGCACCTCCAGTCCCCCCTGCTTGGGCTCCTGTTCTTGCGCGTTCGCTACCCCTATACGTTGCTCCGAAACCTCGGATTCCTGCCCTTCTCCCGATAGGTTTCTATCCCCCATTTTAGGTGTTAAAAGTGATTCAAAACTGTCTTCATTGGGTAAATGTCTTGCTTTATTGGAACCATCCACTTCAAACTTTCTACTTTCCGTATAGCGCGTGGGTTGTTTTAGCCGATTTTTGGGCTTAGGGGAGTCAGTTCCTAGCGATAAGCCTTTCTCACGACCCTCTCTAGCTTGGCTTCCCTCCGTGGTCGCTGTAGCCACGTTCCCTTCTTTGAGCATCGGGCTACTGTATTCCGCGACTTCTCCCTTGCCGGCCTCTATGGCTGAACCTTTTTCCTCAGCTCCATGAGCCGTTGTCGACGTGTTTAACTCTATCGTACTGTTCCTATTATCCTCTCCGGCTTCGCGAGTCCCTACCCATACCAATCCACCCAGCAACGCCACTACTCCTATCAGCATAGCCAAGGGAAGGCGCCTGTACCAAGGCAATGGACTGCCTCCTTGATCGCTGGCGTCTAAGCGCGACCGGAGGTCTTTCCAGCCATCGGGATCGTACTCCGTATCAAGCTCCTCTGAAGATTTACTGAAGAGCTTGTCCAGTTCGTCATCTGGTAACTCTATCATAATCTTCTATATTTAGCTTGGATAACATTTCTCTGAGTTTTTCTCGTGCACGTGATAAGTTCGACTTGGAAGCCCCTACTGTAGTACCCAGTTGTTCGGCGATCTCTTCATGCGAATAACCATCGATAACAAATAAACTGAATACCGCCCGGTAAGAAGGAGTAAGGCGCTGTATTAACAAAACCAAATCATCGTGCGACAACTTCCCAATTACCGTTTCATCCACCATGACCTGCTCAGCTCCCTTGGGGTCGTCATATATTTCATGGCGCGACTCTTTCCTATAATGGTCAAGGGCAGTATTAATCATGATCCTACTAAACCAGGACTTAAAGGGTCGGTTGACATCGAAGGTATCCATTTTGGTAAAAACTTTAAAGAAACCATCATTTAGAATTTCTTTCGCCTGGCCCCGATCCTTTGTGTAGCGCATGCATATGTTCATAGCAAAGCCATAGAACTGCTTATAGAGCAATTCCTGACTCCGACGATCTTGTTTTAAACAACCGTCGAGTAGCTCTTTCAACAAGTCCGCCTCACGCTCGGTCATATAGGTTATTTATTCATTGGTACGGAGTCCCCCCCCATGAGGTTGCGCAATTGAAAAAAATTATATTAAAATAATAAATATCTCCTTGAAAAACAATTAATTACAATCATGGAGCATGATAGGCTTCTAACAATAAAAATGCGGGTTGGCCATTCATTTTTTTAGATTAGCTACCTTTGTCGTTTCACTATCTTTCTAAAAGGAAAGACAGTTCCAAAAAAATAGTGAAACATAGACCATCGGACTCCATGGTCTTAAGCATACGATATGTCAGAAACAGAAAAAGCATCGACCCCTACCTCCCCATTTACCGTCAGGAAAATCAGTAAGGATGGGCTAAAAATAACTTTTAAACTATTTAGATATCTGTTGCCTTATAAAGGCACTTTTATTGCTGGCCTCATTTTCTTGGCCCTTTCTACCGGCACCTCGCTGGTATTTCCCAAGCTTATCGGGAGCATCATAGAAGTCATCGAGGGCAAGTCGCCCTATACGATCAACCAGATCACCCTATTTTTATTCTTTATCCTGGTCTTTCAGGCTATTTTTTCTTTTTTCAGAATCTACCTGTTTACCCAGGTAAGCGAATGGTCCATGACCGACATCCGTAGCGACGTCTTTAGCAAGATCATCACCCTTCCTATCAGCTTCCTAGAACAGCGCCGTGTGGGAGAGCTCACCAGTAGGATTACCTCCGACGTCGGACAGCTGCAGGGACTGCTATCGTTTACGATCGCGGAGTTATTTCGGCAAGTAGCCACCCTAGTCGTGGGCATAGCCATCCTATTTTACACCTCCTGGAAGCTTACATTATTTATGTTAGCTACATTTCCTATACTAGTGGTGGCGTCGGTATTTTTTGGCCGCCATATGCGTCGGCTTTCCAAGAAAGCCCAAGATGAGCTGGCCGCTGCCAACGTAGTAGCCGAAGAAACACTGCAATCGGTCAACGTGGTTAAAGCCTTTACCAATGAGCAACTGGAGTCGGACCGGTACAAAAGTATCTTGCTTCGTGTAGTGGACTTATCCCTCTATGCGGCCCGTTTTCGAGGAGGCTTCGTTTCCTTTATCATCTTCGCCCTCTTCGGGGGGATCGTCGGCGTGGTATGGTATGGCGCAGGACTGGTACAGTCAGGGGAATTCGGCTTGGCCGACCTATTCACCTTTATACTCTATACCACCTTCATTGGTGCCTCCATCAGTGGTATGGGGGATTTATATGCTCAAATCAATAAAACGGTAGGTGCCTCTGAAAGGCTTTTCGAGATATTGGCCGAACCTGCCGAAATAGAGCTCAAGAACACCCATCCACAGGCCAAAATCCCTATTAAAGGGGAGGTAACCTACGACAAAGTTGTTTTTTCTTACCCCTCTCGCCGAGATGTTCCGGTACTCAAGGGCATAGATATTCAGATACCTGCCGGCGAAAAAATCGCCCTGGTGGGCTATAGTGGCGCCGGAAAGTCTACCATCATACAGCTTCTGATGAGGTTTTATAATACCGATGCCGGGGAAATTCGCCTCGACGGCAGGCCAATTTCCGATTTCGGACTTACAGACCTCCGTAACAACATTGCCATTGTCCCCCAAGAGGTGATGCTATTTGGTGGAAGCATCTACGAAAATATCCTGTATGGTAAGCCTGGCGCCACTAAGGAGCAAGTCTACGAAGCCGCCAGGAAGGCCTACGCTATGGAGTTTATCGATACCTTCCCCGAAAAACTCGACACGCTCGTTGGTGAGCGGGGAATAAAGCTTTCGGGAGGGCAGCGGCAGCGCATCGCCATCGCTAGGGCTATATTAAAAGATCCTAAAATTCTGATTCTCGATGAGGCTACCAGCTCGTTGGATGCCGAATCGGAAAAGTTGGTGCAGATTGCCTTGGACGAGCTCATGCAAAATCGGACCACCATCGTGATTGCCCACCGACTGGCCACTATACGCAAAGTCGACACCATATACGTAATTCGGGAAGGTCAAATTGCCGAATCAGGCTCCCACCAAGAATTACTTTCTATGGACAACGGGCTATATGCAAGCCTCATTAAGATGCAGTTTGAAGACGCTGAAAACCTGAAATGAACCAACCCACTTCCTCCCCCCACGCTTTTTTCGAAAAGACCGTATCCGAAGCCCAGCAAGCCGAGAAGGTTGCTCAAAAAAGAATCAATTTATTAGCCATCCTCCGGCTGGGATCATTTATTGGCCTGGTGCTCGGGGCTTGGCTGTGGTATCGAACCGGGCAAGTCGCCTATGGCGGCCTCTCCCTTGTATTGGCTGCGGCATTTCTGCTGCTCATGCGCCGGCAACAGGTGGCCAAGAGAAAGCGCAGCTACCAACAAAATCTGCAACTTATCAATACAGATGAAATCAATCGTTTGAAATTTCAATTTACCCGTTCTGACAATGGACTGGAGCATAAAATAACGGACCATCCCTATGCGGCAGACTTAGATATTTTTGGCGACTATTCCCTATTTAGACTGCTGAACCGTACCCGTACCAAAACGGGCAGTAAAAGATTGGCAGAGTGGCTGCGGCAACCTGCTCCTTTGGAGGAAATCCTGATGCGGCAGGAGGCCATTACCGAATTTGCCAAAAAACCAGAGTGGCGGCAACACTGGGAGGCCACAGCGTTGCTGTACCCCCAAGCGGGACAACATATTGGAGCCCTCAGAACCTGGGTTCAGCAGACTATGGAACCCGATCTGGCGGGCTCTCTACGATGGAGATTCTTCCCGGTACTCACATTTTTGGTAGGTGGCGCATTTTTGGCGGGATGGATACCTGTATGGCCCCTCCTATTGGCTATTGGATGGCAGATGGTCATTTTGAAGCGCTATCAAGCGCTCTTAAAGGTTTTGGTGAACCAAACTACCGAGCTGGGCAAGACATTGATAGCCTATAGCGAGTTGCTCGAACAGGCCGAAAACAGTTCCTTTTCTTCTCGTTGGTGGCAACAGCGCCGTGCCGAGCTAAAGCAGGCTAGTCAAAGCCTCAACCAAGTGGGACAAATATTCGACCGGCTCGATTTTCGAAACAATCCTTATTTTTCAATTTTTATTGGCATCCCTACGATGTGGGACCTGCACTGCCTGGCCGGCCTAGAGGACTGGAAACGGAAGTATAGGACGCCACTGGGCCAATGGCTGAACGTACTGGCCGACACCGAAGCCATTAACAGCCTGGCTGGGTTTTGCTATGCCAACCCCGGCTATGTTTTCCCTCAAGTGAGTTGGGGTACCGAATTGGAGATTAATGCCCAACAACTTGGCCACCCCCTCATTGCCAGAGAAAGCATCGTTTGTAACGACTTTAGGATGTCGGGCAGGGGCAACACCATCCTCATTACTGGCTCCAATATGTCGGGGAAAAGCACTTTCTTGCGAACCTTAGGCATCAACTTGGTACTCGCCCAAACGGGATCGGTGGTATGTGCCCATGCCCTAGCCTGCTCTCCAGTACGCGTTTTTAGCAGCATGCGCACGCAAGATTCTCTGGAAGAAAGCACCTCTTCTTTCTATGCCGAACTGAAGCGTCTACGCCAACTATTAGAATATGCCGATGCCCCAGACCCCATACCGGTATTTTATCTGCTCGACGAAATCCTAAAGGGTACCAACTCCGCCGATAGACATAAGGGAGCCGAGGCGCTGATCAAACAGCTACATCACAAAAACGCCCTAGGGCTTGTCTCCACCCACGATCTTGAGCTAGGAGAATGGGGTAGTCAACGTGATTTTGTAGAAAATTTCCATTTCCGATCCGATGTAGCCGAGGGAAAGCTCGACTTCGATTATAAGCTACACCCGGGGATTTGTCGGAGTTTCAACGCTTCGGAGCTCATGCGGATGATGGGCATCAATATAGAAAGAGAGAAGCCATAACCTACCCAAAAAACAATCCCTTTCTGTTCTTATCATCCCTTTTACGTAACTTTGTAGATTAATTTTACGTTGTACTAGGCAGCGGACATATTATACAAAAAAAAATCAGGAGAAATAAGTCTTGAAAAGTTCCTAAATAAGTAATTTAAACGTTCACACAGAAACCTAAATGGAAGTATTAATAATGGCCGGACAGCTCATACTGGGCTTGTCCATCTTGGTAGGATTACATGAATGGGGGCATATGGCCGCAGCAAAAATGTTTGGCATGCGGGTAGAGAAGTATTTCATTGGGTTCCCCCCCAAAATATTTAGCTTCCAGAAAGGTGAGACAGAATACGGTATAGGCGCCATTCCTTTGGGAGGCTTCGTGAAAATATCAGGGATGATTGACGAGTCCATGGATACCGAAACCATGAATAAAGAGCCACAACCCTACGAATTCCGCAGCAAACCCGCTTGGCAGCGCCTGGTAGTGATGCTAGGTGGTATCATTGTCAATGTAGTGGTGGGGGTGTTTATCTTCATTGCCATAGCCTATAACCAAGGAGAAAAATTCCTTTCAGGAGAAGAGGTCAATAAATATGGAATTGTAGCGGGAGAGCTCGCTGAGGAAATAGGCCTTAAAACAGGCGACAAGATAGTCCGGGTCAATGGACAACCCTACCAAAACTTTAGTGACTTACTAAGTTCCGATGTTTTTCTGGGATCTTACAGCTCCTATACCGTCGACAGAAATGGCCAGGAAATTGACATAGACATCCCTAACAACCTGATCGAAAAGCTTTCGGATCCAGAACAAAAGGGGAATTTTATTCGCCCTCTGGAGCCTTTTAAAATTGGAGAAGTAGTCGCCGGTTCTCCAGCCGCCAAAGCGGGATTAATGACCGACGATAAAGTCGTGGCCATCAATGGAACCAGCATCACCTATTTTAACCAGATGCAGGATGTATTGCAAAACCTTAAAGGCAAGTCGGCTTCCCTAGCCGTACTTCGCAATGGCGAAACCAAAAACCTGAGCGTGGATGTGAACGAAGATGGTACCATTGGGTTCTATCCAGTGAGTTTGCTAAACTTTACGGTAGTAGACTATAGCCTCGGTGAGGCGATTTCGGTAGGTACTCAGGATGCCTTCGCCGTGGTGTTCAATAACATCAAAGGCTTCGGTAAGATATTTCGTGGGGAAGTGTCGGCATCGAAAGCCCTCAGCGGCCCTATCGGCATTGCACGTATGTTTGGTGGGGTGTGGGACTGGAGCCGCTTTTGGTACCTTACAGGCCTGCTGTCGATGGTATTGGCCTTTATGAATGCGCTTCCAATACCGGCACTCGACGGTGGCCATGCCGTCATTTTGTCGTATGAGATTATTTCAGGACGCAAGCCTTCCGATAAATTCCTAGAGAATGCCCAAAAAGTGGGCATGGTACTTTTGTTAGGACTGATGGCCTTCGCCATCTTCAATGATGTGTGGAAAGCAGTATTTTAAGATGCTCAATATTAAAGCCGGGAATTCCCTTATCAATATAGCTTCCCTAGCCCCTTTCGGGACCATTACGCAATGGTCCCGAAAAGGAGTATTTCTTCTATTGGTGTTGGTTACTTGTACGGCAAGTTCCCTGCATGAGTACCATGTAAGCGTTACCCAGATCCACCAAAACAAGTCAGGAAAAACTTTGGAAGTGAGTATCCGGGTCTTTACCGACGACTTGGAGCGTGCGCTTTCGGAGAATAATGGCAAACGACGATTTGTCATTAACGACAAAGACCAAAACGACGCTTTTATAAAACGGTATATTGCAGAGCACTTTAAGTTAGTCAATTCCAAAAACGAGCCCCTACAACTGAGCTATCTGGGTAAAGAGGCCGAAGCCGACGCTACTTGGATCTATCTGGAAACTGGTGTTAATACGCCTGTAGAAGGCCTTTTGCTCACCAACAGCATCCTTACTGACATTTTTGACGACCAGGTAAATATGACCAACCTTAAAATTGGTTCCTCAAAAAAAACCTACTTATTTAAGAAAGGAAAGACCAAACAGCCTCTGTAGGCTCCCTGGTGGTTGCCTTGCTGCCACTGTTTCCTTTGGCATGGCTATTTTGTATTGTTTTACCTTTCTTTTGATATTCATTATTTATATATTGGGACATGATTATCTGTCACAATGACAGAACGCCTATGAAATTTGAACCTTCTGACTTATACAGTCGACTGCTTGTATCGGACGATGACATTGATAGCCTTGAAATAGTGCCTTTGGGAGGACCAGATGGGGCCGAGGAACCATTGGAATTGCCTAGTGAACTGGCCATTTTACCTATCCGACAAACGGTACTATTCCCTGGAATGGTAATACCCGTAACGGTGGTGCGTCAGAAAGCCATTCGTCTGGTAAAAAAAATATACCGAAATTCGGATATCAATTTGCGCATCTTAGGGGCCGTTACCCAAGCCAAACCCAATAAAGAGGACCCCTCTGCGGAGGATCTTTATAACGTAGGGACGGTAGCCCAGATCTTAAAGATGATCACCCTTCCTGACGGCAACGTCACCATCATCGTTCAGGGTCGTCAACGCTTCGAAATTAAATCCATCGTCAGCGAAGATCCCTATATCACTGCGGCCGTGCAGGCTATTGAGGACGTTTTTGGGAGTGCTTCCAAAAAGGAATCTAAGGCCTTGTTGCAGTCCTTACGAGATGGAGCACATAAGATCATGAAGCTTAACCCGGAGATCCCTCAAGAGGCCCGGATCGCTTTGGACAATATTGAAAGTCCCATTTTCTTGATTCATTTCCTTTCCTCGAACATCAACGTAGACGTTACCGACAAGCAAAAGTTGCTCGAGGAGCGCAACGGTCATAAGCAAGCCAATCTGCTGCTACAGTACATGATGCGCGACATCGAAATGCTGGAACTAAAGCGGGAAATACAGTCCAAAGCTAGCTCTGATATCGATCAGCAGCAAAGAGACTATTTCCTACGCCAGCAGATCAAGGTGCTACACGATGAGTTAGGAATGGACAGTCCTGAGCGCGATTTGGACGAGCTTAGGCTCAAGGCTTCTCTTAAAAGCTGGACCCCCGCTATCCAAGCGCATTTCGACAAGGAACTCTCCAAGTTGCAGCGCATTAACCCCATGGCTCCAGAGTACCCCGTTACGATGAACTATCTAGAAACGATGGTAGATCTACCCTGGGGGGAATATTCGAAAGACAATTTCGACCTGAACCGTGCTCAAAAGGTGCTTGATACCGATCATTTCGGTTTAGAGAAGGTGAAGGAAAGGATCATCGAATACCTGGCGGTATTAAAGCTTAAAGGGAACCTGAAGGCTCCTATTCTCTGCCTCTATGGCCCTCCTGGGGTGGGTAAAACCTCCCTGGGCAAGTCGGTAGCCAAGGCATTGAACCGCCAATATATCCGTATGGCCCTAGGTGGGGTGCACGACGAAGCCGAAATCCGTGGCCACCGGAAGACCTATATTGGAGCCATGCCCGGCAAAATCATCCAGAACATCAAAAAAGCGGGAACTGCTAACCCTGTTTTTATCCTCGATGAAATCGACAAAGTTAGTTCCGATTTCCGTGGTGACCCCTCCTCGGCCCTGTTAGAAGTATTGGATCCCGAACAAAACGCTTCCTTTACCGATAACTACCTAGAGGTAGAATATGACCTGTCGCAGGTACTATTTATCGCCACAGCCAACTCATTGGAGACGATCCATCCCGCCCTCCGCGACCGGATGGAGATCATCGAAATGACGGGGTATACCATCGAAGAAAAATTACAGATCGCAAAAAAATACCTCGTTCCCAAACAACGCAAGGACCACGGCCTTAAAGCCACCGATATCCGTATCGACGATGCCGCCTTGCTCAAAATTATAGAAGGATATACCCGCGAGTCTGGAGTTCGTAACCTCGAACAAAAGGTAGGTACCGTGGTACGCAAGATTGCAAAATCGGTGGCTATGGAAGAGGACTACGTAAAAAGCGTGAAGGCCGACCATATAGAAAAGCACCTCGGAGCCGAAATATTTGACAAGGACCTTTACCAGGATAACGACTTCGCTGGAGTGGTTACTGGGCTAGCCTGGACGTCGGTAGGTGGAGAAATCCTCTTTATAGAGACGAGCCTTAGCAGGGGTAAAGGTAACCTGACCCTCTCCGGGCAACTTGGGGATGTAATGAAGGAATCGGCCGTAGCCGCCTTATCCTACCTCAAAGCCAACGCCGACCGACTAGGCATCGACTATAGGGTGTTTAATCATTACGACCTCCATGTCCATGTACCCGCCGGAGCGGTTCCAAAAGACGGCCCGTCTGCAGGAGTTACCATGGCTACTTCTATGGCTTCGATTTTCACCCAACGAAAAGTGAAGCCCTATATAGCCATGACGGGCGAAATAACCCTGAGGGGAAAAGTATTACCCGTAGGTGGTGTAAAAGAAAAAATCCTGGCAGCTCGACGCGCAGGGGTCAAGGAAATCATCCTATGTGTTAAAAACCGCAAGGACGTCGAAGAGGTCCCTGCCAACTACATTAAGGACCTAAGCTTCCATTATGTAGACCAAGTAGATGAGGTTTTGAAAATTGCCTTACTTCCAGAAAAAGTAAAGAATGCCATGACATTCGTCTTCCCTGCCGAAAAGAAAGATACCGAGCAGGAAGACCCCATGAAAGTGGTCACTGTATAAAAAAAATCCTTCTAGCGACCGTCTCCTTTTAATAGTGGGACGGTCGTTGGGTTTTAGGGGTTCCCATCGATTTGTTGCGTCCTAATAGACAGAACAGAAACATACGAATCGATGTCGCGAGCAACTTTATCTCCCCAATTACTTGACCAGCAGCCAGACCTGCTGCCCAACCATGCGCAACTACTGGCCTTGCCCGAGAAAATCATACAATTCGGTACCGGCGTACTGCTTCGTGGCCTACCCGATTATTTCGTAAATAAGGCCAACCAACAAGGCGTATTCAATGGCCGCGTGGTGGTGGTAAAATCGACTTCAGGAGGTGGTACCGATGCCTTCTTAGATCAGTCGAGCATATTTTCGCATACCATCAGAGGAATCGATAATGGGAAAGAGGTGGATCATACCCTGATCAACACAGCCATAAGCCGGACCCTGAATGCCCATCAGGATTGGGAAGAGATACTGCAATGTGCCTCCAACCCCAGCATGCAAATCGTATTGTCGAATACCACCGAGGTGGGGATACAATTTGCCGACGACGATCTTAAGGCAAGCCCACCGGTGAGCTTTCCTGGGAAGCTTACTGCCTTCTTATTGGCCCGGTACGAAGCCTTCGACGGCTCCGAAGAATCGGGGATGGTGATTGTACCCACGGAGCTCATTATAGGCAATGGAGATAAACTCAAGGCGATAGTGCTTCAACAAGCCACAACGCATCAACTAGATAAAGGCTTTATACGGTGGATCGAAGAGAGCAACCATTTTTGCAACTCCCTCGTCGACCGTATCGTACCAGGAAAACCCGACGCAGCCACTATTGAGGAACTTGCCGAAAAAAATGGCTACGACGATCAGCTCCTCATCGTATCGGAAGTGTATAGTCTTTGGGCCATTCAAGCCCAGAGCCCCGTTGTGGCTGAAGTTCTCTCCTTTGCCCAAACCGACCCAGGAGTGGTCATTGCGGCCGATATCGACCTTTTTAGAGAGCTAAAATTACGGCTATTGAATGGAACGCATACGCTGGCCTCGGGCTGGTGCTACCTCAACGGCCAAAACACGGTACGAGAATGTATGGAAAGCGAAGAGGCTTCCTCCTTCATTTCGGAAGTAATGCTTCAGGAATTATCTCCGGCCATTCCTTTCCCAGTAGAGCAATCCGTAGCCCTAGAATTTGGCAACCAGGTACTCGATCGGTTCAGGAATCCTTTTATCCGTCATAAGCTCATCGACATCACGGTGCAATATACCGCCAAAATGAAAATGCGCAACGTCCCTACTTTATTGAATCATTACCGTAAAAGCTCCGAAGTTCCACAACGTATTGCCAGTGGATTTGCCGCCTTTCTACAATTTATGAAGCCCGTAAAGGAGCAAGATGGCCAGTATTTTGGGGAAAGAAATGGGGAGCAGTATCCCATTCGCTGTGACGCTGCCGCCTACTTCAACCAAAAATGGGAAGCGGCCCAGTCAGCAGAATCCCTGGTGGAGGCTGTCCTGAGCGATGAAGGGCTGTGGGGCACCGACCTTACCACCCTGCCCGGATTTGCCGACTCCGTAAAAACTAGCCTGGCCAAATACCAGATCACTAGCCAAGCATAAAGCAAAAAGGGATGAAGTGCCAAAACGCTTCATCCCTTTTTAACTTAATAATAGCTAAGTAGCGCTTATTCCTCTGGACGGGCCTTGCTCGGATCGATCACCGTTTCTTTTCGGCTCACAGCCGAAGCTCCAAAAAACCCTAAAGCTTTCGGTCCATTTGGGTTGCTGTTAACAACATTACTAAAAATATTTTGGACAGGCGTAGCAAATAATCCCCCGTTGGAAGCTTGCTGCTGTACCTGCTTCAGAAACTCAAAAGCCTCATTGGTGATGCTATGCAGCTCCACCCCTACCGAATTCCCAGCCGAGTAAAGAGAATCGGTCGTGATCGACTGACGTAACGGCAATATAAAAATAAGTCCGTCGGAGGGGGCACCGGCATTAAAGGCCGCATCGTAAGCAATAGATATGTTGGAGGGCCTGTCGACCCGTGCCTGTCCATCCACTACCGGCTTGATCCAATAATTATCCCCTTCCCCCACAAAGTCGCGGGCATAGAATTGGGCAATATACCCTTCCTTAGGGCCATTGTCGGGATCAATGGGCAAGGTCTCCTTCTGGTATACGACCGAATCGACCTGCGGTACCCGCCTAATCTCCGTGTCGGCCGTATAAACTTCTCCATCCGTTGTTATGGTCAGTAGGTAGGTACGGCCAATACGACCTAAGGTGTCCTGAGCGGTCCCCCATTCATAAATACCATCTTGATCGACATCCAAAAACTCATAGACGTTTCCCTCATTATCTTCGACCAGTACCGAGGCATTGGTAACAGGCGTAGCGGGGCCATTGTTAAAATAGGGAGCCGACAAGCTGAGACTAATCTGCTGCACTCCGGGCTGATTGGTTATCCAACCATCCACAACCAATTGACTTGGCCCACTATCCACATTCAGATCGATAATATCTTCGCAACCGGTCAATAGCAGCATAGCCGGTGCAACTACCAAGCTTATTCTTTTTAAAATATTCATATAGCGTTTCATAAAGGAATGTCTACTAGTAGGAGATTAAAACTTGAAATTATAGGTTACCGACGGTATAAAACTTCCAATAACAGAATACTTAACGGCCTCCGTTCGGAGGGCATTATCCTCGTTTACCTGGGTATAGACCGAGAAAGGATTTCTTCTATTATAAACGTTGTATACCGAAAACACCCATTCTCCATCCCCAGTTTTGAACAATTTACGCTTAGACTTGAGCGTAGCGGCGAGGTCGAGGCGGTGATAGGCCGGTATACGGCTTCCATTCCTAGTGCCGTCGTAATTATGCCCTAGGGCCCAGCCATTATAGCCGTATCGGTTGGTAGGGAAGGTGGCTGGCGTACCAGAGGTTATGGTAAAATTGGATGATAGGGCCAATCGGTCGGTCAGGTCATAAATAGCAACGGCTGTAAAGTTGTGGGGCTTGTCGAAACGGGCCGGAAACCAGTTGTCGTTGCTGATCGTCTCCACCTTACGCTCGGTTCTCGAAAGGGTGTAACTGACCCATCCTGTAAGCTTTCCTTTATTCTTTTTAAGATAAAACTCGGCTCCATAGGCTCGGCCATCGCCAAATAGCAGGTCGCCGGGCACAAACTGGTTCAGGAGCAGGTCCGATCCGGGCACATAGTCGATCTGATTGTATAACTTTTTATAGTAAACTTCAACAGAAGCTTCAAAGGTATTGTCGCGGAAGTTTTGGAACCAGCCTAAAGCTATCTGGTCGGCCAACTCGGGCTTAATAACGGCCGAACTCATGGTCCAAACGTCCAAGGGAGAACTTGCCGCCGTATTCGATAGCAAATGCAGATATTGGGAAGTCCTGTTGTAACTAGCCTTAATAGACGTGTTGGTGGTTATCCCCACGTTCACAGAAAACCGAGGCTCCCAATTCCCATAGGTTTTGATGACATCGCCGTCGCCATAGCTTGTTCCTGGAAATATGGGTAACTTCCTCTGTCCCTTTTCTACTTCTAGGTAATCATATTCTGTAGAAGGCCCCAAGCTCCTGTAAAAACTGTAGCGAAGCCCATACTGTAAGGAGACCCTGCCCAGCTTTTGTTCGTTACCGATATACAGGGCCGATTCGTCGGCATACCGGGGCTCCAAACTGATATCGGTAGTTTCGCCCTCCGAAATGGCCGTAGCCTTCCCAGGACGTGAATCGTAACGAATATACTGTCCACCAAAAGTCAGCTGATTGTTGGGGGTAAGGTAGTAAGTAAAATCGGGCTTAATACTCGTGCTGATAATCTTCGACTTCCAGTCAAACTTATCTTTGGCATTGGGATCATTGGTATTTTGGCCCAGGGAATAATCATAATTGCTGTAGTAGCCGGTCAGATTCATAAATAGCTTGTTAGAAAATATATGGTTCCAACGGCCTGTAGCCGTGGCATTTCCCCAGCCAAAGCCAAAATCCCCACCACCGAAGACATCCTTACCAAAATACCCCGAAGCGAAGAAAGTATCCTTATTCCCCAGCTGATAGTTGACCTTGGCCGTCAGGTCATAAAAATTGAACTTAGAGTCGCGCAAATCCTTTTTGAGAAAAGGCTTCGACAAGATATCAATATAGGAACGGCGCCCGGCCACAATAAAAGAACCCTTACCCTTCGCAAAAGGCTGCTCATAGGTAAGCCTAGAGAAAATGGTACCAATACCGCCATTTACCTCCCTTTTTTTGGAGTTCCCTTCCTTCATCCGTACATCCAGAATCGACGAGATACGCCCTCCATACTGAGCGGGAATCCCCCCCTTAATGAGCTTTACATCTTTTACTGCATCGGGATTAAAAACCGAAAAGAACCCGAACAAATGGGAAGAGTTATACACGGGCGCTTCATCGAGTAGCACCAGGTTTTGTGAAACATCGCCCCCACGCACGTTAAACCCTGAAGCCCCTTCGCCAACGGTAGTGACCCCGGGTAGTAGCTGAATACTCCTAATAAGGTCCACCTCACCTAGCAAGGCTGGCATCTTCTTAATGGTCTTCATATCCACCTTATTGACCGACATCTCTATACTGCGCACATTCTCATCGTCCCTACGCGTCGATACGGTAACCTCCTGTAACTGCTCGCTCTCCGAGCCCAGCTCAATATTCAGGGTCTGGTCGGTAGTGAGGTCTATAGTTTTGATCCGTTTTTCATAACCAATATAGCTATATACCACATTATAGTTTCCAGAAGGAAGGGTAATAGAATAGAACCCATAGGTATTGGTGGTGACACCCGTTTGGGCCTCACGGACGTATACCGATACCCCTATGAGGCCTTCGCCATTGGCAACATCCTTAACATACCCGCTGATGGTCGACTTACTTTGGGCCTGGAGACTGTAGTTCCCCAATAGAACTAGACCCATCAAACAGATTTTGAGTATTGTATTTTTCATGTACTTACTTTATTTCCAATGATTAACTTATTAATTGAGTTGATACGCATGGACGACAACTTAAATAGGCATTACCCTCATCGACAAGGGATAAAATTAATATTAAAACTATACCATAAAGGTAAATAAAACCATAGTCTCCAGACTTGGAAAAAATGATGAACCGCACCAAAATGATCATGAAAGGGCCAGAAAAGGGGTTGGGTGAGCAATCTGTTTTAGTACTTTTTCAGGATACTAATGTCACCATTTCTTTATCTTCACAATCCTCCAAAAGGATTTTATTCGATTTCATAAAAACTGGATGGATCCAGTCGGCGGCTATTTCGACGAGGGGTATGAGGGTGAACCGCCTGTCTTGCAAACGGGGATGAGGGATAGTAAGTTTCTCTTGTTGGGTTATTAAATCATTAAAATAGAGGATATCAATGTCAATAACCCTAGCAGCCCAGCGCTGAAGGCGAACCCGGCCTAGGGCCAGCTCGATGGCCAGGGCAGTTTCTAAAACGACTTCGGGGGAAAGGCTGGTTTGCACCTGCAACACCTGGTTCAAAAAAGGAGGCTGGTCGGTCACCCCCCAAGGGGCCGTTTCATAAAGAGATGAAGCACCGGTAATAGTGCCTATGCGAAGTGAGATGGCCTTAGTGGCCTGGAAAAGCAAGTCCTGGCGATCGCCCAGATTCGAACCTAGCAATAGCAATACGGTATTGGGGGCGTCATGATCCATATCAGATACAAACATAGGCTTGACAGCTCTAGACGGCCCAAGGCCTACCCAGAACTACAAGCCAAAAAAGGGACCAACCAAAGCGGATAGTCCCTTTCCAATAAATTCGTAATTTCTTAGAATGTAAGCGTGCCTTTTTCGTAAGCCTTCTGAATGGTAGATTCTACACCATTCTTATTGATCGTACGAAGGGTAGACGCCGCTACTCTTAACGTAACCCACTCCCCTGTTGAAGGCAAGAAGAAACGTTTCTTTTGTAAATTCGGGAAGAATTTACGTTTTGTTTTATTGTTAGCGTGAGAAACATTATTTCCAACGCGTGTTCTTTTTCCAGTAATTTGACAAACCTTAGCCATATCCTTATGATTTTTGCAAATGAGGGTGCAAATATAGAACCTATTGTTTTAAGATGCAACAAACATTTAAAGATAATTTCATTTTTTTTACCAGCGTACCTTGAAGCCAACTCCGTGAATATTATCTATTTTGAAGGCTGGATCCCCTGAAAGGTACTTCCGCAACCTAGAGATAAACACATCGAGACTCCTGCCCATAAAATAGTCGTCGTCCCCCCAAATCGCCTTTAAAAGGTCCTCCCTCTTGATGATCTCCCCTGGGCGTTCCACCAGGTATTTCAGCACCTCTCCTTCCCTAAACGTAAGGCTCTGGGTAGTATCTTGGAGCGTTAGGGTCAATTTTTCAAAATTAAAAGAATGAAGTCCTACCTGAATGACCCCAGGCACTTTGGAGGACTGTTCGGCGGTATGGCTCCTTCTGAGGAACACCTCGATTCTCAGCTGCAGCTCCTCTACACTAAATGGCTTAGTAACATAGTCGTCGGCCCCCAGTTTTAGGCCCTTTATCTTGTCTTCTTGCAACGATCGGGCCGAAAGAAAAAGAATAGGAACCTGGGAATCTTGCTGGCGAATATGACCGGCCAAGATAAACCCATCCACTTTGGGCAACATAATATCCAACACACAGATATCGAAATGTTCTTTTTCGAACAGGGCCAAGCCTTCTACCCCATCGCTGGCATGTACGATTTCATAATCGTACTGTTCTAGGTTGTCGGCCGTAGCGAAAGCCAGGTTTGGGTCGTCTTCTACGTATAAAATTTTCTTTTTCAAGGATCTTATCTTTTAGTTTTACTCCCTCCGGCATCGCCATGGAGCCTATCTTTATTTATCTAAAGGGATGCTTATTTTGAAAATACTACCCTTTCCTAATTCACTTTCAAGGGTCAGTTTCCAGCGGTGCGCGCGTACGATCTGCTTCACGTAGCTTAAGCCTATGCCAAAGCCCTTTACATTATGCACATCGCCATAGGTGATTCGGAAGAATTTGTTGAAGATTTTCTTCTGAAACTCTGGAGCAATACCTATGCCCCTGTCGGCCACGGCAATCACACAGCGCCGCCTTTGGTAAAGCATACTCACCACTACCTGAGGAGCATCGGACGAATATTTAAGGGCGTTGTCGACCAAATTATTGACCATGCATCGAAAATGGAAGGGATCTGCCTCCACATGGCGCTCCTCCCCTTCGGTTACTAGGCCCACCTTGCCGCCATAAGGAGCGAGCACCTGCTGAACCACTTCCGACAGGCTCATATATTCCTTCGACAAATGAAGGGCATTCTGCTCGGCCTTGGCCATAGAAAGTACCATTTCTACCTGCCCTTGCATGCGCTTGATCTCCTGTTGTACCATTTGCACATACCTTTTATGACGCTCGGGTTGGGTGATAATCTGCTCCGTATTCAGCACATCGGCCGCAATACGAATGGTAGATATAGGCGTTTGGAGCTCATGGGTCATGTTATTTACAAAATCCTTTTGGACCTCCGAAAGCTGTTTCTGCCGCAGGATAACGAATAAGGCATACGCAAAAAAACAAACCGCTACCAGCACCAAGGCCGAGGACCCAATGGCACTGTTGATACTCCCGGCTATAAAGGTCGACTGCTCCGGAAAGCGCACGCCAAAATAATATGGATACTTATTGGTTTTGATCCAATTAGAAGTCTGAGTGGGCGACTTCTCATTGTTTTTGGTACTCATCGACATCCCGTAGCGAATGCGATTGGTGGTACAATCGTAAATACCTACCTCAAAATCCGTGATTAGTTTATGCTTCTGAAAACTTTCTTTTAGGTACAGTTCCAACAGCTCGGGCTGGGTGGTAGAATTGGTATTCACCAAAAAATACTCCGCAGAAAGCTGTTCTACCGGATTGGTGGTCTGCATGACCTGATTGACCCGCGCCAGCCTATCGGCGACATCCTGCAGGGCCACATGGGCGTTCTGGTTGAACTGTCGACGGCGCAACTCTAAGGCCTGCTTCACCCAGAAAATCTGGGTGATCACTACCACCAGAATGAGCAACGCCGAAAAAACCGTTAACCATTGTATCGTTTTCCTTGACATATTTTTTTTGGTTCCACAGCAGGCATAAAGACCTACACCATGGCATCAATTAACTTATTTTAGAGTAGACCTTCCCAGGCCTTTTGAACCCTACTAACGAAATTGGCACAGTTCCAGTGCCATTCTGCCCCCTTAATCGGCCAAATGGTAATCGACTAGCCCCGGCAATGGTGCCTTTGCCACATACCCCAATTCCAAGCCCTGACTAGCAACCACCACTTCCAAAATATCCTGAAAATAATACGCTACCGATCCAGTAAAATGGATGGGTAGGTGGGAGGATTCAGGGTGTTTTTTTACATATTTCAAAACGAAGGAAGTAAAGGCGTCGTTCACCATCTGCTCTATAAAACAATGCTGCTTATGCTCGGCCATAAACCGTGTAAAAGTAGCAAAATATCGGTTGGGGAAGGGTTGTCGATAGGCTTTTTCCAATACCGACAGTCGGTTTACTTCGGGAAACTGCGCTCTAAATAGCGTATCTAAATCGGCGGGAAGGTCCTTTTGTAAAAAAGATACCAGGAGCCCTTTTCCCAGATAGGAGCCGCTCCCTTCATCGCCCAGCCAAAAACCTAAGGAACCAATGGACTTGGTGATATAGGCCCCATCATACACGGCATTATTGGCACCAGTACCCAAAATACAGGCAAGTCCTGGAGAATGCCCACAAAGGCCCCTTGCCGCTCCTAACATGTCGCTGGCCACCAACAAATGTTGTAGGGAGGGGAATAAGGACTTCAAGGCCTCCGAAACCGGCCTCGAGGACAATTCGTCGGCACAGCCTGCCCCATAAAAATACAAGCTATCGATGGGCCCCGGCAAATTGGGCAGTACCTCTTCGGCAAGTATCCGTCCCACCTCCTCCTCCTTCTGATAAAAAGGGTTGATACCGGCCGTCTGAAACTGCTCCCTTACGGAAGCTTCTTCTACCCTCACCCAGTCGGTTTTGGTAGATCCGCTATCGGCAATAAGCATTGTGGTGGTCTTCAAAGCCATGTTCCTTCTTTTAGATGTTGATCTATTTTTCCTAATTTCATATCAAAAGCGATAGAAAGCCCTATTATACCAATTTGCCCACCGCCCTAAAGCGTCCGAAAACTTGGTCGGTATGAGGAGCATCCCCAAGTTCCTTAGTCAGATCCTGACCCGCCCAGTGCTCATAATGGTGCCCGTTACGCCATAACCGCGAGGGCGACACATCGTAAATAATGCCTCCATACGCACACCAAATCTCCTCTTTATCCTGTCCATTTCTCAACGCCAATTGGGCCCTGGTATATTCCTTCATTTACTCCGTAGGTTTGTCAATTTTTTTAAGAGCCTAATTATAGGACAAAAAAAGCCCATCTCCAGATAATATTTTGATTTTAAGTCAAAAAAGTGGGAACTTGGCACTTTGTTTAGCACAAACATAAACCTGAAATATGAAAAAGAAATACGCTTTAATATGGTGTATCTTCATCGGACTCACCGTCCTTTCCTCTAGCTGCAAGAAAAAGGTAGCGCCGATCTCCGAAAGAATCGCCAAGGCTTGGTTGGCACAAGAGGTCAAATACAATAACGATGTGGTGTTTACCAGAGGAGGTAGCAACAACATTGTATTGGGCTATTCCAATTTTCGCCTTACCTTGAGTACAGTCAATGGTGAAAACAAGGTAACTTACATCGAATTTGACGGAAATAGTTTCTCGGGAACCTGGGCCCTAGACGGGGACTCCAAACTGACTCTTAGCGGGCTTACTCCCGAACCTACTGGCACAGGGGGTACCATTTCGTTTACCATCGACTCCATCGACGACAACCAAATGGTGATTACCCGCACCACTACCAGCAAAAAGACAGGCGATACCAAAAACACCTATACACTCGTCAAATAAACGGTGGTGTGCCATTTGCAACCGTCATGGAACCTTGCCGTACATTTTTACATTGATCTATCACGAGCCATTTCGTAAAAGAAGTGGCTTCTTTATTTGAAAGCCATATATTATTATGTCACAAACAAGAACGGAAATCAGTAGCTTAGGAGAGTTTGGACTGATTCAAAGAATTAATAAAGGGTATAAAACCACCCGTCCCGACAGCATTACGGGTATCGGCGACGATGCCGCCGTAATAGACCTTGGGGATGAGTTTGGGCTTCTCACCACCGATATGCTCCTGGAAGGTGTACATTTCGACCTTTCCTTCTTCCCCCTAAAACACCTTGGCTACAAGGCCATCGCCATCAATGTATCCGACATTGCCGCCATGAACGGTCGGCCTCAGCAGGTAACGGTAGGAATAGCCCTGAGCAACCGCTTCTCGGTAGAGGCCGTCGACGAATTTTATGAGGGTGTGAAGCTAGCCTGCAAAGATTTTAATGTGGACTTGGTCGGTGGCGACACCACCTCCTCCCGCTCGGGACTGATCGTATCGGTCAGCGTATTTGGCAAGGTAGCCAAGGATAAAATCACCTACCGCCATGGAGCCAAAGCCGGAGACCTACTCTGCGTAACGGGCGACCTTGGCGGGGCCTATCTGGGGCTGCAGCTCCTGGAGCGGGAAAAGCAGGTGTACCTAGCCAACCCCAATATGCAACCCGAACTGGAAGGGAAGGATTATGTAATACAACGGCAACTTCGCCCAGAAGCCCGTATGGACGTGGTCTACGAAATCGAAGAGGCCGGAGTGCTCCCTACTGCTATGATCGACCTCTCCGATGGGCTAGCCTCCGACCTGTTGCATATCTGCTCCCAGTCGGGGGTGGGCGCCGTGGTATTTGAAGACAAACTCCCCATCGACGACCAATCCTTCCTAGCCGCTACAGAGCTGAAGTTGAGCCCCATTACTGCGGCACTCAACGGAGGCGAGGACTATGAACTGTTGTTCACCGTCCCGCAGACGGCCTACGACCTCATTAAGAACAATCCAAAAATCAGCTTTGTGGGCTATATCACCGACACCCCCAACGAGGTGCTGCTGCATACCAATGGCGATAACCGAATCCCCATCACCGCCCAAGGCTGGCAACAATAGTCGGCACGTTTTGAGTATATTGACCCAAAAAAACACAATCGGAACCGGTTGTGTTTTTTTGGATTGAAGGAGAGTTTACCAGCATCCAATCGGTCCCCTTGATACGCCTACCCCCTAAAAAGGAGAACCAAAGAGCCCGTAAAACAATCAAAGTGCTGAATTTCAGTGCATTATAAATTATTTTATATTTTAAACACTCCAATATTTTTTTATTACTAAGCAAGTGCTTAGGTTTGCAAAACAATCACCAACAAATGGCAAGGAGCAAGCAATATAACGAACAAGAGGTAATCGAAAAGGCCACCGCCCTATTCTGGGAGAAGGGCTACGAAGGCACCTCGGTTCGTATGCTGGAGAAAGAAATGGGCATCAACCAATTCTCGATCTATGCCAGCTTCGGCAACAAACGCGGGCTCTTTTTGGAATGTATCCAGTGCTATAAAAAAAGATTGAAAGGAATAATAAGTACCCTAGAGGCTTCGAAGGACGGACTAGGTGGCATTAAGCAGTATTTCTATGACTTTGTGGCGTTTTCTAAGGAGAATGGCATAAAAAAAGGATGCCTGGTGAGCAATACCGTTAACGAATTAGGCCCTGATTCCGACGCACAATTGATGCAGGAACTCATGAAATTCTCTGGCGAAATCCATACCTTATTCCGCGACAAACTAAAACAAGACCCGACCAAAGATATGGAAACCATAGAGCGGCAAGGCCATTATTTGTTGGGCTCCATGCTAGGCCTATCGCTGGTTTCAAAAGTTTTTACCCAAAAGCAAATTGCCGACTATATCGAAACGATATTCTCTAATTTGTGATTTTTTTTGACCTTTTTCTAAGCGATTGCTTAGAAAAAAAAATTAACCAACCAATCATCAATAAAACCATGAGTGCATTTAAATTACACGACCTTGAGTCGGCCCCTGAGAACAGCAAACCTCTCCTAGAAGAATCTAACAAGGCCTTCGGGATGATCCCCAACCTACATGCGGTATTGGCCGAGTCGCCGAATATTCTAGAAGCCTACAAAACTTTACATCAGTTATTTGCGAGCTCTTCCTTCAATAACGACGAGCTCACCGTAGTATGGCAAACCATTAATGTAGAACACGAATGTCATTATTGCGTACCAGCACATACCGGCATTGCCCATATGATGAAGGTAGATGCCGCCATTACGGATGCATTACGGAATAGAACGGCACTTCCTTCCGACAAATTACAGGTATTACACGATACCACCCTATCGATAGTGCGCAACCGAGGAAGGATTTCTGAAGAAGAATTAAACGCATTCTATACCGCCGGATACACCCAGCAAAACGTTCTAGATATCATTTTGGGGCTTTCGCAAAAAGTGATCAGCAACTATACCAACCATATCGCCGACACACCGGTAGATGCTGGCTTCAAAAAATTTGCCTGGGAACCTACTACTGTATAATAACCCTAGCCAGGTGGCCTCCCCCTTGCGTAAGGCCACCTGGATTCGAACCATATAAACAAAAACATATCATGGGTATTTCAATCAATAACAGAGTCGCTTTAGTAACGGGTGCCAACCGTGGAATTGGCAAGGCCATCGTAGCATCGCTGATCGCCCATGGGGCGCAAAAAGTATACCTGGTCGTTCGTAACCCCACCTCTACGCAGGAATTGGAGGAGCAGTACGGCACTAAAGTGCAGACCATACAGGCCGATGTAGCCGACTCCGCTAGCATAAAGGCCTTGGCTCAACAGGCTACAGACGTATCCATCGTGATCAATAATGCCGGCATAGGCACCCCCCACTCCACCCTAGGAGACGATGTGGAGGCCGATTTCCAAAAACAATTGGACGTGAACGCCTTTGGCTTATTACGCATAGCGAATGCCTTTGCCCACATTTTGGAAAAGAATAAAGGGGCCCTTGTACAACTTAATTCCATAGCTTCCATCAAAAATTTTGCCCAGTTATCCACCTATTCGGCCTCTAAAGCGGCAGCGTACTCTTTAACTCAAGGATTACGAGTAGAATTGGGAGCCAAAGGGGTTACTGTAGTGAGTGTTCATCCGGGCCCCATAGCCACCGACATGGGCGTTGCAGCGGGTTTTAAGGATGGAGCTTCTCCTTCCGTAGTAGCGGAGGGTATTATTACCTCCCTACAAGATGGTGACTTCCATTTGTTCCCCGACCCCTTGGCCAAGCAAATTGAAGGCGCTTACCAAAGTTTTTCTGATCACGACGTCATGGCCGATCTTTCTTAATTCACCTAAAACCATTTGCTTTATGATTAAGCTAACCGTTTTGTATCCCAATGTTGCAGACCTAAAGTTCGACAAGGACTATTATATCGAAAAACACGGACCATTGCTGACCGATTTATTAGGTGATGCCTTAAAGTCTGTCGATGTAAATATGGGGCTAAGCGGGGTAAGTCCCGACCAGCCGGCCCCCTATGTAGTGATTACCAACCTTACTTTCGACTCCCTAGAATCCTTTCAAGGATCCTTTGGTGTCCATGCAGAAAAGATTTTGGCCGACCTCCCTAACTTTACCAACGTGCAACCGGTGGTACAAATCAGTGAGGCCGTTTAGTCGGATCCTGTATAAACAATAATGATGTCTCCGCACAAATCTTGCGCATCTAGTTGATTAATCCCATTATGGCCTTGGGGTTAATCGTCTCTCGCCCTAGCCCATATATACCCATATAATTTTTCCAAAAAAGGAGTTTCTAGCAGATAGAGTCAGCCTACTGATCTTATTTTCGTAAATTTGAAAATAAGATCAGTAAATTGACTCTAGATGGTCAAGTTAAAATCATTCTCAAAGGAACAGATTCTTACTAGAATAAAGTTTGAAAACCCCTGGTGGAGTACAGGTAAATATCCGCAACGATATCATAGATAAAGTATTACTACGGGATCTGCCAAGTCTGTACGGTATCCAGGACGTCCAAGAACTAAATGCATTATTTACAACGATAGCCTACAATTCGGGCAATGAATTCACCTATGATGAGTTGTCCATAGGATCGGGTGTATCCAAGAATACCATAAAGAGATATATAGAATATTTGGAAGCAGCATTTTTAATCAAAGTTGTGAATTAAGATAGATAACAACGCTAGAAAATTCAAAAGAGCTACTTCATTTAAAATTTACCTTACTAACCCATCCTTAAGAAGTGCTCTATTTTCCCCTATTGGCAAGGACGACGACTTCATGGGCAACCTGGTTGAAACGGCTATTTTTTCTCAATGGAATCATAATATTGATTTTACCCCATACTATGCCCGTTGGAAAAGGGGTGAGGTGGATATCGTTCGTCTTTCTGAAAATAGGCAAAAACCTGTGTGGGCAGTCGAAATCAAATGGAGCAACCGCTTTGTAAAAAGCCTCAATAAGCTTGCAGGATTAAAGTCATTTTGCATTTCCAATAACCTTAGTCGTACTTTAGTTACTACTCTGGACATCGAAGAAACTAAGGAGGATGATGGGTTAATTTACGATTTCACACCCTGTAGCCTCTACTGCTATACCGTCGGAAGAAATGCCGTGGAAGACAAACAACAAAACCTCTCTATGGCAATCAACCACTAAAGGTGATTTTCGAAATTTAATAAGCAGTGTTTTGAACTGCCGTTTGGTGGCCAATTAATGGCTATCATCGGGTATGCAATAGGAACACTAACTGGGGTTAGGTATTTGAAGACTACGACCCTTCGTGTACTATTGTGTATTCTGGTACTTATAGGATTTGGATCATTCAATACAAAACCCAAATGGATATCACTTTTCAACGGCAAAAATCTTGAAGGATGGTCCACCAGTGACAACGCTACTTGGGAAGTGAAGGATGGTGTAATAACCGGAACCGACGGTAGAGGTCATCTTTATGCCAATCCTTTTTTGAAAGACCTAGAAATTAAGGGTGAGCTCAGAATCAGCAGTCAGGGTAATAGTGCGAACGGAGGTTTATATTTTTCGAGCCAATGCGCCTGCCAAGGATCCAATGCTTTCCCACAGGGATATGAAGCCAAAATCTGCAACAGTCAGGATGCCTACACCGGTTGGCCTTGGAAGCCAGGAACACCAACGGGAAAAGCCAGTGCCTTACTTACAAAAGATGGAGAATGGTTCCCAATGCGGGTTCAGGCTATTGGTAGTACCATAAAAATTTGGGTGAAGGATCAGCTTGTTATGACCCAAATTGATGATACATACAACGAAGGCCATTTTGCATTACAATGCCATAATGCAGGTATGATCTTTGAAGCAAGGAATCTTTATTATAAAAAGCTCAAATAGTTAAAATAGGGATTGAATTCAATCTCTTCCAAACCAACTTCACTGTGAATTCTCTCAAATCTAAAGGCCGGAGCGGTTATAGGTAAATCGGTGTGCTTTCGGAATTTGGTGGGAGCATAGGCATGGTACCATCACTTCGGCGATCCGACGTCTGTGACGGTTTCGGTTACACGCAGTAATCGGTCGGCATGGTCATATTCAAAGGTTTGGATATGGGCTTTGTCACTGCCGTTACAGTTTGTACCCAAGGTCATACAAGTCCCGGACAGTTTGGATGGGGCGGTATTCCCCTTCATAATAGGTGACGGCCGTGAGCCAACCGCCTGGGCTGCCGTTGCCCGGCAGCATCCGAGTCCGCCCGCCTGTTACCTGTCCCTTTACGGATGTATTGGCCGAGCCATAATAGCCCGCCGCATAGTCAAAGCCACTAGGCTTCTGAAAACCATAGTCGTCATAAAAAGTGATGGTGAGCAAATGGGCTTCTGTGGCGCTGGTAGGTGCCGTCTGACTGAGGGAATATCCTGCCGTGCTGCCATTGGCCCAATTTTCGTGGTGCTGGGTGCCGCTATCGACCGTCCCGGCCAGGGTGGCTCGGTTAGAAGATGAACTTATTTCGCCGGTTACGATGGGTCGGTTGAGACCATCGTATTTGATAAAGGCCCATACGCCCCGGGCGGCCTGATTGGCATCCCTGCTATACACCAGCCGGTCGTACTGGTCATATACCAGTTCGGTAACACCCCCTCCGGGAATCTTTTTGACGATCATCCGTCCCCTTTCGTCAACTATAATGGCGGCTTGCTCAAAGAAGTTGTCATTGAAGACAAAAACACCACCCAGCAATTAAAACTGATTCAGGAACTCGAAGACGAAGACAGGAGCACAATTTTTAAACTCGGCGATAAAATGCTCACCAAAAAGAAGTTTAAAGAATTCTTTAATCAAAATGTAGCGGCGCTGTAATAGCAAAAACGCCCCGAGTTACCGGGGCGTTTTGATTTGATACTGAACATAAAAGCTAAATACCCATAGCTTTGGCTATTAGTCTCTCACGTAAAAGCTGTGTGATAAAAAAAGTAATTATGCCTATCAACGATATCCACTCCTGATACTTGATCACCCAATAGATAAAAGGGCTGCTGACAAGTAGCCACTCTAATAGTAACTTTTGTTTGAGTAACTTTTGACTCCATACAATAAGTAATAGATCTGCTACGATCAACGAGATTATAAACAGGCCCCAGAAAATCATTCCATAGAGACAAATTAATATCAAGCCAGCTACGACCGACTGAAAAATATTATAGTTCAGATTGCTGTTAGAATAATTTAAAATAACAGCGTAGAAAAGAGTAACTATAAAGACGCCGAATATATTGATCCAATTCGTGGTCAGTATTTTCATGATATTATGGTTGTATAGTGGGTTTATTACGATTCAGATCGTTCCACTCGGCTACGGTATAGTTTGTTTTCCCGTGCTGTACGCCAGTAAAAACGCCTTTACTGTCCATCGTTACCCTAAAATTTGCCGACATCATGGATCTGTTATTGTTCCCGGGCAGGCTTGAATATGGATTTCCGTTAGCCGGGCTGACGCCGATAAACAACTGGTTGCCCTTCGTATCACCAATAAGTGTTCCTGCTGCGGGGAATGCGTCACCTTTTTGGACCGCGCTAACATCCAGCCTCCCCGCTTTCACATTCTCTGTCATGGTAAAGTCGGTGTTTACATTTATATCAGGTGTTGGGATGCCCCGTTCCTTAGTTAACGGATTACTTCCAGCCATAGAAGCGGTAAATGAGACGGTATTGCTTCCATCCTTATTCGACGTGGCGGTAAAGTTGGATATTTTTCCTCTATCGTCAGTGGCAGTAGCTGTTCCTAACACGGGGTGTGAAGAAGGGCTGGATGACGCTCCTTGATTTGAATAAGACTGCTTGGAGGGGTCAACAGTAAACGAATGGGAAAGTCTGGCAGTTACATTTGTTGCAGTACTGTAACCAATGTCGTTTACTTAAGAACTATAGTCTCTTATAGTTCTTAAATTTAATCTCTCATTCATTGTAATTAGCCTTTGATTTTGGTTTGCCCATCGGTGGTTTATTGTTATTACCACTTCGATTTAAGTCATCAGGTTTACTACTATTCAATTTCGTTGGTCCGGCTTCCCACTGTGGTTGTCCTTGAAGAGTAACATCGTTCATCGCATTTATACTTTAAACAAAGCTGTAAGGGGTAAAAACAGCAAGAGCCCCGATCACTCGAAACGCACTACCTATTTTTCGTAAATCTCAATCTCTAGATATTCAACCCCATCTTCCTCATAGAAGTCCAAAACTATTTCCTTTCGTAAATCTTCTTGCGTAAAAGTAATTAACCCAGATAATAGAGCATCAAAGGGAAAGTCAAAATCGAAATTATCGAAGGAGTTCATCAATAAAGTTCCGCAATCTCTTGAGTATTTGGTAAATACGTAATATCCCACTCCTAATACTTCATTGATTTTAATTATTTCTTTTAGCTTATTTTTTTCATCGAATAATATTTTCGTCGAAAATATTAAGTTTTTTGCAAGATTCTGTTGACGTATTTCATCTGTTTCTACAATAGATAATAAATCAGTTGGACCAATATGGATTTTTAGAATCTTATTGAGCTCTGCCAGATACAGCGGTACATCTTGCTTACCAAATAATCTCCTTCGTTTTTGTTCAGTTGTTTCCATTAATAATTAACTTTTGATTTATCGCTATCTAGCCTAGGTCTACCGTAGTTATTCATTTTTACATGACCATCAGCATCTCTTTTTACAGGACCTGCTTCCCAATGCTTTTCATTTGGGTGGCTTCTATCCATGGTCTGTTGTTGTACCGACTTGGTTTCTTTACCACCTCCTTTTTTCGGAACCTCATAACTATATTCTCTGCCCGATGCATTCCTAGATTGTGAAGACGGTTGCTGACTAGTTGGAATTCCGGCATCTCTCATAGCTTGACGTCTTGCAGCTTGTGATGTCTCTGCAACGACTTCTTTGCCTGCTTTTACAACCTGAGATTCTACACTGGTCTTAGAAAGCAAATTCCCAGGATTGGCCGGGCTTGAACCCGCAGTAGCTACCAAAGCTACGTCACCGACCGCATTTACTGCTTCTCTTACCTGTCCGGATAGCGAATTGTCAACGGCTTGCCTGCTGATCTGGGTCTCAAACGTCTGATTTCCGTCACCATCTACTTTGTACCCGGCCCGGATATCAGAATTAAAAGCCCTGGCTGCCGTATTAATGATCGCATGTTTGGTATCAAAGAACGCCGTTGTTACCAGCCTTGCGATCAGGAAAGGGTCATCACCAGGCCCGTCTGGGTAAGTACCATTAGGGTCGCTCCGCAAGATAGGGTTATTCCAGCCATACTGATAGGTGGATTGATCTTCCTGAGTATCCGTAACCGGATCAATCTGCATAAACCGCCCAACGGTCGGATCATAGAACCGTGCTTGAAGATCAATATATCCCGTAGCAACCTGAGTTTCTTTACCCAGGAAGTTGTAGCGGTTAATGGCGTTACGTGCCGCTGGGATTTGAACTGGGCTGTTTCGATCGATCTCCAACCCAAAAGGATAGTAATCAGTTTGTTGCAAGATATCTCCTTTTTCACTAAAAACTAGTCGAACATTCCCAAGATGGTCTTTAAGATAATAGTCAAAGCGAAGCGTATCACCAGAGGGAACCATTTGCCCTTCCGAAGTAGCAATTCGTTTCAACACATTCGAAGCATCATACTCAAAAGCAGGATGGCCTGCCCCGCCCGCGTATTTGATATTTACTGTATCGCCAGCATACTTATGTTTTATACCAAGCCCGGGGTCGCGCACGACTCGTAATCATACAGAAAATTCTTCCCACCAACAGCAACTGTTTTGGGCAAATTCAAATAATTGTAGGTAAGTACCGCCCCCCGATTCCCATCAGAAGTCATGTTGCCATTAGCCCGGGGTCGCGCACGACTTATAAAGATATGAACTGGCTCCACTTATCACACCGGAATTATTCCCACTAGCATCGCTGATAGCCGACAGCGGAACGCCGCCCGACCGATTGCCGATGTAAGAATAAGTCAGATTATCCGTCTCGCTTCCATACCACGGCAAGGTTGTGATAAAATGCTGACCAATAAGCGTTTTAAAGATTTCTTCGCCAAAAATGTAGTTGATCTGTAAATAAAAAAAAGCCCCAATTATAGGGCTTTTTGGTTATTTAGCGATATTTAGTAATGAATATGAATCATGAAAATAAAAAGTCTTGACCTCTTTTCCTCGTATCACTTGGGTAATAAAAGTTCGATAGCCTCCTAAAATTTTATGTTTGTCTAAACTAGTCGTATCGAAGCGTTCAGCGTTGCTTTTCAATGGGTCTTTCCATAGATTATAATTAATACTTGTGGTATCAATTTTTAACATATACCCTTTTTTCAAATAGATAATATCTGTTTCTTTAAACACCAAAACCTCATTTCTCTTTTCATTCCAAATGGCTCCTTCTGATTTCAAAGAAGGCTCATCAACTCGCTCAATAAGAAATAATGTATCTGATTTAACGAAGTAGTTGCTTAATCGTTTTCTGTTTGAAAAAGTAGTTATAGCAATTCTTTTATCAAAATCCGCTTGTTGTTTTAATATGTTCTTGTTCATTTTTACAAATTGGTTTTGTGATATACAACTTGTAAAAAATATACTAAATAATAGAATTCCTATGTATTTCATCTTTTCCGATAGTTTATTGGTTTGAAAAATAGACTGTTACCTTTTGAGTCAATAATTCTTGTTGAATTATCTGGCATATTAATTCCATTTGGGTCTCTTAGAACTCCATAATGTGTTCTTAAAGGCAATCCATTTTCCGACCTAAATTGATTTTCACGATTAGTTGAGTATTTTTCAGCCTCTAAATAGCCATTCCAAGTTGTGTTTGTATTTAGAGTTCCTTTTAAATGGTCTTCGGCGTGGGCTAATTCATGCCCTAAGCTAATGTATGAGGGTGCTGTCGAGACTCCACCTTTCGCACCTTCTGTAGGTATTTGTGCACCACTATTTTCAATAAAACCTACACTATGGGTAGCATCAATATATTTATTTGATGTTGACATACCAATTGTTACGGTTTGGGCATCGTATGAAAGAAAATCAACCATTTGTCGGCCCTCTTTTCCCAATCCTAATCTACCTAATGCACCTCCCACTTGTGCAATGAATTTATCACCACCAGAATAAGCTGTTCCATCTGCATTATAGAAACTATATCCGCCTTGTTGGGTATAGCCATAATGTACTCTTTGTGTTTGGCTGTTAGAATCGAAGTAATTAACCACCAAACTATCGCCATTCATATCGGTATATCTGAGGGGATTACCACCAAAGGCAGAATAAGGGGAAAGGTTATAATATTTATCGGCATATCGGTCGGGTCGATTCCAATGAACTGTTGCAGGGTCAAATAATCTATTTCCAAAGTCATACGAGTTGAATTCGGGCATTTTCTCTTGTCCTTGGAATAAGTATCTATTCACCCCATTCCTCGAATTCAGCCCCACGACGGGGCTGTTTCTATCCATCTCTAGTCCAAAGGGATAGTAATCCGTACTCTGCAATATATCTCCTTTTTCACTAAAAACTAGTCGAACATTCCCAAGATGGTCTTTAAGATAATAGTCAAAGCGAAGCGTATCACCAGATGGAACCAATTGCCCTTCCGAAGTAGCAATTCGTTTCAACACATTCGAAGCATCATACTCAAAAAAACCTGCATATTTGGCGGTAATCGTATCCCCAGCATATTTATGTTTTGTACCACCCGCATCATAATCGTACGTAAACGTTTTAGAACCAATAGCAACCGTTTTGGGTAGATTCAAATAATTATACGTTAGGGTAGCAACTCTGTTACCGTCGCTGGTCATGTTTCCATTAGCCCGGGGTCGCGCACGACTCATAAGCATAAGCACTAGCCCCGCTTTTAACCCCCGTATTAATTCCACTCGAATCATTGACAGCCGAAAGTCTGTTGCCTGCGTAGGAATAAGAAAGGTTATCAACAGCCGCACCAGCCCGCATCAAAGTCATGATATTGCCATTATTCCGGGGTCGCGCACGACTCAAACCTAATGCCACTTTCCGTATCCGCATAGCCACCTATTCCCGTGCTACTGAGTAGCCGATTGGCTCCGTCATAGCTAAATGAAAGCCCCTTGGTGAGGGTGGATACGTCCTTTCCTGCCCATTGCACTTTGCTAATATTTCCGTTGGTATAGTTACCACCATTGGCATAGTCAAGCCCAATGCTGTAAAAGGGTAGGTCGGCACCCTGGGTCTGTTGGTATTTGGTATTGGCATTTGTGAGCCAGCCACGATTCGGACCGCCGGGCGGTTGTTGGTATAATCAGTACGTCTTCGGAATTTGGTGGGGTCATTGGCGTAGCCGTGAAACCATCGCTTCGGCCTTTAGATTTGCCTGATTGGCATCCCTGCTATACACCAGCCGGTCGTACTGGTCATATACCTATCAGCCCCCAAGCAACCCTCTGGAACATTTAGTCGTACCCTACACAGTACAACTAAAAACCTTTAATTGATAATTAATCTTCATGAAAAAATTAACACACTACACCCTATTGTCTGTGATGGGACTTTTGGCCCTATCTTGTAATGACGATGACAACAACACGCCCGAAACAGTAACTTACGACATTGAAGTGAAAGAGACAACTTTGGGCGATGTGCTTACCGACGACCAAGGCATGACGCTTTATTTCTTTACTAAAGATGTAGACGGAAACTCCACCTGTACAGGAAACTGCTTAACGAACTGGCCCCTATTTACCAAGACCACCCCGACTCTAGACCCGAGCCTTGATGCCAGCGCTTTCGGGACCATCACCCACCCCAGCGGCTCTACCCAAGTGACTTATAGAGGCTGGCCTTTGTATTATTATGCAGGAGATGCCGCTGCTGGAGATGTAAAGGGCGAAAACGTGGGTAAAGTATGGTTTGTGGCTAAAACCGACTACAGCATCATGCTCGCCGACAAACAGCTGGTTGGTAACGACGGGAAAAATTATTTGAGCGATTACACAGAAGGCGACGGTTCGACACAATTCTTGGTCGATGGACAGGGCCGAACCTTGTATGGTTTTGTTAACGACACCAAAGACAAAAATAACTACACGAAAGAGGATTTCAGCAACGATGGCAACTGGCCCATCTTTTCGGCCGATCTGGAGAGCCTACCTTCTACAGTCGACAAAACCCTTTTTGGTGAGATTGACGTGTTCGGTAAGAAGCAGCTCACCTTTAAAGGCTGGCCTTTGTATTACTTCGGCGCCGACAGCACTACCAGAGGGGCCACCAAGGGGGTCAGTGTTCCCCGACCTGGCGTATGGCCTATACTTAATCTGGACACTCCGGAGGCTAGCGAATAACGCTCGTTTTTTTTAATTTGTGGGGTAATTTGGAAAAGGAGGCCGTCGGTTTGATGGCCTCCTTTTTATGATTTCCCCCAGGATGCCAGCAGGGCTTCGAATCGCTCCTGCAGCACCCGAGTATAGGGCCCTACTGCTCCTTGACCTATGGTGGTATCGCCGATCTGCCGGATGGGCATCACCCATTTGGTAGAACTGGTGGTAAACACTTCGTCAGCCTCCAGCATCTCTGGGAGGTAGATGGGCCTAATCTCTATGTCCATAAGGTCCTGAGCCAGCTCGAGGACTACCTTACGGGTAATGCCATACAGGATGTGTCGATCGGTGGTGATAAGCCGCCCTTCCTTAACCAAGAAAACGTTGCTCCTGGTTAGCTCACTCACCTCTCCATCCTTATGAAAAAGCAGGTCGGAAGCTTGTTGCTGTTTCATCTCATCGGCCATCAGTATCATATGCACATAGTTGGTGGTTTTGATAGTCGGCAAGTCGCGGACGTAGGAATAGGGCAGGACTTTTATTCCTTGCAAACGACCCTGTGGGTGGTCTACAGGCAACGATTCGGTGCGAATCACCATATTGGGGCTTTCAACATGCACGCTGTCGGCAGCTATGCCACCGGTGAGCAAGAATCGAAAGGCCACCTCGGGTGCTTCGGATCGGGCATATAGATCGAGCAATACGGCATAGGCCTCTTGTTTTCCGATGGGCAAGGTTAACTTCAGGGAGCGGGCAGAGTTTTCGAACCGTTCCCAATAGTCGTCCCAACGAAAAGGAACGCCATTATAGGTTCTAAAAAAGTCGAACAATCCATAGCCCCGTATCAAGCCTAGGTCGTTAGAAGTGAAGATACGCTCTTCCAATGGAAGGATCTGCCCATTAAAATATTGATATAAAGCCATTCTGATATATTAAAATACTATTTGACGCTCAAAAGCACTTCTGAAGCACCTAGAAGGTAAATATATTACTATTTCAGCGATCCTTTGCCGGCAATTCACAGAACCTTTTGAGTTTTACGCGACTATTTAGGTACTTTGCGTACTTCTACAAAAAGACAGGAAGTGAACCATATTCCTTCAGCTTGACACAACAGTTTAATGATACAGATTGACCCCATTTTAAAAAAACTGCAAGAGAATTTTGCAGCCCATCGTTACGGAACACATCCTACTGAACTTTACGACCCCATCGAGTATATTATGTCCTTGGGCGGGAAGCGCTTCAGACCGCTCCTCACCATATTGGCAGCTTCGTTATATACCGACGAGCTCGAGAAGGCCCTCAAGCCGGCTATGGCCGTGGAAGTATTCCATAACTTTACGCTGATGCACGACGACATCATGGACCAGGCTCCTCTTCGCAGAGGAGAACAAACGGTACACGAAAAATGGAATGCCAATACGGCCATCCTTTCGGGCGATGTCATGTTAATAAAAGCGTACGAACTATTAATACAAGTCGATGACCACAAGCTGCGAAACGTACTGGAACGATTCAATGTTACAGCTGCGGAGGTGTGTGAGGGGCAACAGTTGGATATGAACTTCGAAACCCGTTGGGATGTAACAGAAGCGGAATATCTGGAAATGATACGACTAAAAACCTCCGTAGTGTTGGGCATGGCCCTGGAGCTGGGCGGCATCATCGGAGGAGCCGACGCTGCCAGCAAAAAGGCCCTATACTTAGCCGGAGAGACGATGGGCATCGGTTTCCAGCTCAAAGACGACCTACTCGACGTGTATGGCGACCCCAGCAAATTTGGCAAACAAGTGGGGGGCGATATCATAGCCAATAAGAAGACCTTCCTGCTGATAGAAGCCCTAGCCAGGGCCACGGGACCTACCAAGGCGGAACTGCACCACTGGATCGAGGCCCCTACTTTCGATAAGGAAGAAAAAGTCGCCGCTGTAAAGCAGATTTACACCAAATTGGGAATTCAACAACTTACAGAAGAAAAAATTGCTGCTTGCTTCACCAACGGCATCGCCCATTTAGAAGCGGTGGCCGTAGTACCGGAGCGGAAAAAACCATTGATGGATTTTGTCCATAACTTGGTAAATCGTGAAAACTAACCCACCCTTACCCTTATGTCTATTACCATTATTTTGATTCTAATTATCTGTGGCACCAGCTACTATGGCTTCAACAATTTTTCCTTTATGGATAAGATGATCATGAACCCATACCGTGTCACCAAGAAAAACGAGTATTACCGGTTTATTTCTTCCGGTTTCGTCCATGCCGACTACAGCCATCTGATCTTCAATATGTTGAGCTTATGGTTTATAGGAGAGGGTATTGAACGCCTTTTCGCCATGCTTTTCGGGAGCAGTGGTACCCTTTATTTTTTAGGGCTCTTTATTCTGGGTATCGTCGCTTCGGACGTTCCCACTTTCTTTAAAAACCGAAAAAATTCGAATTATAACTCTCTAGGAGCATCAGGGGGGGTATCCGCCGTATTGTTTGCGGCCATACTTTACGCGCCATTAATGGATATATATCTGTACTTCTTCATCCAGTTAAAGGCCTTTATCTTTGGAATCCTATTCCTGGGCTATTCTTATTATTCCGACCGTAAAGGAGGCGGGTATATCAACCATAGCGCCCACTTATATGGGGCACTGTTTGGGATGGTCTTTATGGCGGTGGTGTATCCCCCATCCGTACCCCAATTCTTCCAACAAATATTCAGCTGGCGGTTATTTTAACTCGGCCAAGACCGTCACACTACCCACGGTCTTGTCTTGCAAGTTGACTTTTATAGCTGCATCTAGTGGAACGAAGATATCGACCCGGGAGCCAAATTTAATAAAGCCCATTTCGGTACTTTGTTCCACCTGATCGCCCTCTTTCACATACCAGCGAATACGGCGTGCAGCGGCACCGGCTATCTGTCGAAACAAGATATCTACGCCTACATGATTCCGAATCACCACCGTGGTACGCTCATTTTCGGTGCTCGACTTAGGGTGCCAGGCTACCAGATATAGCCCCGGATGGTATTTAAAATACTGGATAACGCCCGAAATAGGGTTCCAGTTGATATGCACATTCAGGGGGGACATAAAAATGCTTATTTGCCGACGTGGACCTTTAAAGTATTCGGTTTCGACCACCTCCTCTATGACCACCACCTTTCCATCGCAAGGAGCCACTACCTGCTTCTCGCTCTGATAGGCCAAGCGCTTGGGCACCCTGAAAAACTGCACTACCAAAATAAAGAGTACAATACTAGCCACCAGGGTGAGTCCTACTCCCCAATGCCCTTCCGGCAATAAATAATTCAGTCCTAAATTAATGAATATCAACACGATGGCCGTTGCCGTCATAATTGTATATCCTTCTCTATGCAATTTCATATTGGGGCGATTATTGATTTCTTTTCTAACGAGTCTGCAAATATCGCATATTTCTTGAATCGAGCAGAAAGAAAAACCCCACCTTTCCGCTAAAGAAGGGTGGGGTTTTCTAATAATGGCAACGATTTTAGGCCCATCTGAAAGCCCTAACGGTTATGAGAGGGATTCAGGAATGGCCCCTAGGCTACTCAATTACAACGCATTCGCCATTTTTGACTTCCTGTTCTACTTTCTTATATTTCACGTCGCGCAATACCCGGCCATCGCGATATTGAACAGAAACTTTTTGATTTCTGTCTGCAATTTTTTCAGCCTTAACAGGCTGGGCTTTGGTGGTATTTTCCATTGGAGGAAGCTGTCCATTCGCCGTTTCTGAAGCTATATCCTCCTCCCGATTGGTGTGCAACTCGGGGGTGGGGGCTTGTCTACGGACCTGTTGGGGCACTGCCGTGGCCGGTGCTGCTTCTTCCTGAGGGATATCGGCGCGCATCAAGAAGGCGATCATATCGAAGTTCACCTTGCTCAAGAAGCGCTTAAACAACTCCACGGACTCGAATTTATAAATCAATAAAGGATCCTTTTGTTCGAAGACGGCATTCTGAACCGATTGCTTGAGATCGTCCATCTCCCTGAGGTGTTCCTTCCACTCCTGGTCGATCAGCGAAAGTACGATCGCCTTCTCCATCTCCCGGGTGATCTCCTTACCAGCTGTTTCAATGGCCTTTTCTAACTTCACCACCACGCCAGTCTGCCGAACGCCATCCGAGAATGGGATCATAATTTCGGTAATGGTGCCTCCTCTTTCTTGATAAATGGAGTTTAGGACTGGCAGGGCCTTATCGGCAATGTTTTGATTTTTGTCCTGATAGTGCTTCTCTGCGGCTTGATATAGGCGACTTAACCGATCGTTGGTCTTTAACCCAGCAAACTCGGCTTCGGAGAAGGGCAACTCAATGCCTAAGGTCGTAATAGAGGCCAGTTCTAGGCTGCTGTAATTTTCGGAAACCGACACGATCTCCTCACAAACGTCGTAGAGGGTATTGGCGATGTCTACCGCTAGTCGTTCTCCAAATAGCGCATTCTTCCTTCTGGTATAGATGGCATCCCTCTGGTAATTCATCACGTCGTCATATTCTAGAAGACGCTTACGCATACCAAAGTTATTTTCCTCCACTTTTTTCTGAGCCCGTTCAATGGACTTGGTAATCATGCTACTTTGTATCACCTCTCCTTCTTCGAGGCCCATCCGGTCCATCACCTTGGCCATCCGGTCGGAGCCAAACAGACGCATGAGGTTATCTTCCAAAGATACGAAGAACTGCGACGAACCAGGGTCGCCTTGGCGTCCCGCCCGTCCCCTGAGCTGGCGATCGACCCGGCGGCTTTCATGACGCTCGGTACCAATAATCGCCAAACCACCCGCAGCCTTTACATCGGGCAATAGCTTAATATCGGTACCACGACCGGCCATGTTGGTGGCGATAGTCACCGTGCCTGGCTGCCCTGCTACGGCTACTACCTCTGCCTCGCGCTGGTGCTGCTTGGCATTCAGTACCTGATGCGGTATTTTCCGCAAGGTGAGCATCCGACTGATAATCTCTGAGTTTTCTACCGAAGTAGTACCCACCAATACGGGTCTGCCTTGCTGTACCAATTCGACGATCTCGTCGGTCACGGCATTGTATTTCTCCCGTACCGACCGATATACCTTATCTTCCTCATCTTTACGTACCACCGGTACATTGGTAGGAATGGACACTACATCCAATTTATAGATCTCCCAGAATTCCCCCGCTTCCGTTTCGGCAGTACCCGTCATACCCGCCAATTTATGGTACATCCTGAAATAATTTTGCAGGGTTACCGTGGCATAGGTTTGGGTGGCATCTTCCACCCGTACATTTTCCTTGGCTTCTATGGCTTGGTGCAGTCCATCCGAATACCGGCGTCCATCCATGATACGCCCCGTCTGTTCGTCGACGATCTTCACCTTGCTATCCATAATCACATACTCTACGTCTTTCTCAAAGAGCGTAAAGGCTTTTAATAGCTGATTGACGGTGTGGATCCTAGCCGTTTTAACGGAATAATCGCGTATAAGGGCTTCCTTTTCGATGATACGCTCCTGTTCGCTGAGCTCGGTATTTTTCTCGATCGCATCCAGATCCACCGCTATGTCGGGCAGGATAAAGAAATTAGTCTCTTCCGACTCTCCAGTAAGGAAATCGATCCCCTTTTCGGTAAGCTCTATGCTGTTATGTCTTTCATCGATGGTAAAGTAAAGAGGCTCATCGGCCACGGGCATCAATTTTTGGTTCTCGGCCAAATAGATCCCTTCCGACTCTTGCATCAGGGCTTTAATCCCCCCTTCACTCAAATACTTAATTAAGGGCTTGTACTTAGGCATCCCTCTATGGGCCCTGAATAAGGCTAAAGCCCCTTCTTTCTTATCTCCAGCATTTATTTTTTTCTTAGCCTCATTTAGCAGCTCCATGGCCAGTTTTTTCTGGGCTTCCACGATCTTGGCTACCCTAGGCTTCAAGAGGATGTATTCCTGCTCGTCGCCACGGGGTACGGGTCCACTAATGATCAGGGGGGTACGGGCATCATCGATCAGTACGGAATCGACCTCATCGACCATGGCAAAATGGTGCTTGCGCTGAACCAATTCCTCCGGCGTACGTGACATATTGTCACGCAGGTAATCGAAACCAAACTCATTATTGGTACCGTAGGTGAGGTCGGCTCTATAGGCATTGCGGCGAGCCTCGGTATTGGGTTGGTGCAAATCGATACAATCCACACGCATTCCATGAAACTCGAAAAGGGGCGCATTCCACTCCGCATCACGCTTTGCTAGGTAGTCATTGACGGTGACGATATGTACCCCTTGTCCGGCGAGGGCATTCAAGAAGGCTGGCAATGTAGCCACCAAAGTCTTTCCTTCACCAGTGGCCATCTCGGCGATTTTACCCTGGTGCAATACCAACCCACCTATCAGCTGCACATCGTAATGTTGCATGCTCCAGCGTATCGGCTGGCCGATCACATTCCAGGTAGTTGCCCACCGGGCCGTATCTCCTTCAATGGTGATATGTGACTTCTTGGTCGCTATTTCCCTGTCGAAGTACGTAGCCGTAACTTCCAGGCTCTCATTTTCCTTAAAACGCCTGGCAGTTTCTTTGACGATAGCGAAGGCCTGGGGCAAAATATCCAACAGTATTACCTCCAATTCCTTATCCCGATCCTTGGTAAGGGCATCCACTTGCTTGAAGATGGACTCCTTGGTATCCACATTGGCTTCTGCCCCTGCCTGCTGCTTAAGCTCCTCGATTTGCGCATCGATGGCTTTGAGCTGAGTGGCAATATGGGCTTTCAAAGCCGTAGCGCTGTCCCTTAATTCGTCGTGCGACAAGGCGGTTAATTTGGCGTATTCCGCATTGATCTTGTCCACGTAAGGGGTTAGCTCTTTGAGATCCCGTTCCGATTTGGTACCAAAAATCTTCGAAAATATTTTAAACATGATCTTCCTATATTGAATTTATATCGTCCTTGAAATTTAAATTATCAGTCCCACAATCCACAAAATGCCAGATTGTCAGCAAAGTTGCTAAAAAGCTTTACAAATGTAATCCATTGGAAATAGTATTTTATACCCCGCTTTATTAAACCTTCATTAAAGACGGCGCCTCCTACCCATAGGATACGCCTGAGGGCTAGGCTAACTCGCAGTTTTTTTCATTAAAAAATTTGATATCCCCGGTCTCCTCATTCCTACATTTCACCTTGCCCGTAATTTTGACGCTAGCTCCTTTAGGTATTTTCTCATGGGCCAATATCACCCAAACCTCGGGGTCATTCTTAACCCGTACCCGCACTCGGTCATTAAATTTTTGAATCGCCATCTGATCTAATAGGTATATATAAGTTTCAAATTTACCAAATTTAACTTTACAGCCACTAAAATACGGCCGATTCCCCCGAACAAAATCCAATAGCCACCCCGCTTATCCATAACGCTAATGTGATGCTTACCAGTATTGAAGCCCCAAAACCGTCTTCGACAATTCCTTAGAAAACCTATCTCATCGCCTTTCTACCGTTTCTCCTGCTTTAGAACCATCTGTACCTTTATATATGCACTACCATGCAATACATAGTACCTTTGAGACATCAAAACAAAAAATCAATTAGCCATGAACAACAACAAGTTATATCGAAACACCCACCAAAAAATTTTAGGAGGCGTCGCCTCTGGCCTTGCCGATTATTTCAATATCGACACCGTTTTTATCAGGGTATTATTCGTGCTAGGCATCTTTATTCCTGCCCCCCTCCCCATCGTGATCGTCTATATCGCATTTTGGATACTCATGCCCGATATCGCTAAGAAGCCCAAGGAATTAACAGAACATACCTGCGGCGGTATTTAGAACTGCCGACACTTATGAGGAAGCCATAATGCAAGTCGATACAGAAATCCCGGACCGGTAGAAAACGTTTTCCACCGGTTTGTTGTTTTCAAGTTATTCACTAATTTTACAATAGTATGCTAGCATACTATTTGTAGTATTAGGCATTTCCAGAACCATTATCCCCATAAGAATATGAACGCATACATTGTTTCAGGTTACCGTACGGCGGTCGGCAAGGCCAACAAAGGTGGTTTTCGATTTACCCGCCCCGACGATCTAGGTGCTAGGGTCATTAAGCATATATTGGCACAATTACCCGAGCTGGACCCTAAGCGGATCGACGACGTGATCGTGGGCAATGCCGTACCAGAAGCCGAACAAGGCATGCAAATGGGCAGGTATGTGGCACTTCTAGCCTTACCCGAGCAGGTATCTGGGATTACTATTAACCGGTATTGTGGCTCCGGGGTAGAAGCCATTGCTATGGCAGCCGCGCGAATACACGCCGGCTTAGCCGACTGTATCATAGCCGGAGGCACGGAGTCCATGTCGATGGTGCCTACTATGGGCTGGAAAACGGCCCTCAACTACGATATTGCCAAATCCAACCCCGACTACTACCTGAGTATGGGCCTTACGGCCGAGCAAGTGGCCAAAGACTTCAAAATAGACCGGGAAAGGCAGGATGCCTTCTCCTACAGCTCGCATCAGAAAGCATTAAATGCTCAAGAGCAGGGTTATTTTGATAGTGGTATCGTTCCAATAACGGTAGAAGAGACCTACTTCGATCCACTGACTGGGAAGAAAAAGACGAGAGAAAATATTATTAGCCAAGACGAAGGCCCCCGAGCCGATACCACCCTCCAGGCATTGGCCAATTTGAGACCGGTGTTTGCGGCGGGAGGCTCTGTAACTGCGGGTAATTCATCACAAACCTCAGATGGTGCAGCTTTTGTGGCTGTTATGTCCGAGGCCATGGTAGCGGAGCTCGGGCTTAAGCCAGTTGCCCGAATGTTAGCTTATGCCACGGCGGGGGTAGAACCGCGTATTATGGGGATAGGTCCCGTAGCCGCCATTCCAAAGGCCCTAAAACAGGCCGGTCTACAACTGAACCAAATAGAACAAATAGAATTGAATGAAGCATTTGCCGCTCAATCCTTGGCGGTCATCCAAGAGCTTGGTATAGACCCTGACCTGGTGAACCCCAACGGCGGGGCTATAGCCCTGGGCCATGCGCTGGGATCTACTGGCGCCCGGCTCACCGTACAGCTCCTCAATGAAATGCGCCGTCGCGACCAAAAATATGGGATGGTAACTGCCTGCGTGGGAGGAGGACAGGGAGTGGCCGGAATTTTTGAAAGGTTAAACTAGCCTAGGCTCAAAAACTAACCATCAAATAATCTCCGTGTAAGTAATTTATAGCTTACACGGAGATTTTCCTATTTTTGCCCTTCCACCGAAAAGGTCATAATTAAATGGATGTATCCATCATCATTGTAAACTATCGCACACCTCAGCTAATTATCAATTGCTTAAAGTCTGTCTATCAACACACCACCAATCTCCAATTTGAGGTTATTGTAGTCGATAACGACCCAGAAAATGGCGGCCAAAACTTAGTACAGGCCGAATTCCCCGGGGTTCGGTGGATCAATATGGAGCAGAATGTGGGCTTTGGCATCGCTAATAATAGAGGGATGGAGCTGGCTACAGGCAAATACCTCCTCTTGCTCAATGCCGACACTTTACTAGTCGACCCGGTGATTGAGACCTTTTATGATCGGATGGAAAGCCGCCCCGATATCATAGCAGCCGGTGCCATGCAATACTATGCCGACCATACCCCCATTCCCTATCACTCGAGCTTCAATGCCATCCATAAAACCATGTATCTGGTACCCCCAGGCGCACTTTTCACCCGTTTATTGGACAGGCTATTCCCTGAGCCCCAATACCAGGACCCCAATGAATGCGATTGGCTGGTAGGCGCCTTTATCTTTCTAAGAAGCAACGGCTTCGCCCAAACGGGGGGCTTCGATGAGAACTTCTTTATGTATGGCGAGGATGTAGAGTGGTGTAAACGACTCGGGCAACTGGGTAAAATATATTATTTTAAGGATTGCAAATTCCTCCATTTAGAGAACAACAACCCCTTCCGACGCACCGATATCAGCTGGATTAACCGATTTGGCACCCAAATGCAGGTCTCTAACTTACTATGGGTGCGCAAGCAATTTGGCCCATTCACCTTCTTGTTTTTGATGCTACATTATTTAAGTATGATTCCAGTTATTTATATTTGGAAAATCGTTCTGAATATACGTATGGGCAAAAAACCTTTCGGTGAGCTCCGCCAACAAGGTCTTTATACCAAGAAAGTCATGGTGATGACGCGCTATTTCTGGAAAATCCTGCTGAATAAGCGTTATCTTTTTAAGATTTTACCTTCCGAAAATATCGATTTACAGGCTCGTTTATGAAAGAAAAAATACGTATTCTATTTTTCACCCCCTATGCATCCAGAACGGGTTCGGAGGTGATGCTATGGTATATATTCAAGCACTTCGACCGTAGTAAGTTCGAAATGGGGGTGGTCAGCTTTAGAAAGGGCGAATTGGTGGATGAACTCCCTGCCGATGTGGCCTTTTACCACGTACCCGACCATTACTCCCTTACCCAGAAATTGGCCTTTCACTTGGGATGGAACCCCACTATTCAAGGAATTAAGGCCGCAGCCAAGGATTTCAAGGCCGACTTCTGGTATGTCAACACCATCATGCTCCCCTTTGTGGTGGAACAAGCCCGAGAGCTCAATATTCCCTGCGTTACCCATGTGCATGAATTGGGCCATACCTTCGCCTCATCCAGCAAGGTTAATTTTAAAAACCTAATCGAATACTCCGATTTGCTGGTAGGCTGCTCCCAAATAGTCTGTGACATTTTGGAAGAACTTGGGGCCAAAAACATAAAAAAACTGTATTCCTTCGTTGACCTAGAGGCCATACAAACGAACCCCGAAAACGCTGTAGCGATTAGAAAGAAGTTAGGGGCCAAAGCAACGGATTTTATCTGGATTATGTCGGGCACCAGTTCGGAACGAAAAGGCTTCGACCTGCTTCCGGAGTTGGCACAAAAACTACCCGCCGACAGTACGCTACACCTGGTATGGGTAGGGCGGCTCCTAGACGATGGACTCACCTACTGGGTTCAAAAAAGCTGCGAGTCGATCCAACATATCAATATCCACCTGGTAGGCGCACAGCATAACGACTATTACAACTACTTGGCCGCCGCCGATGGCTTTATGATGACCTCGCGCCAGGAGCCCTTTGGCTTGGTGATGGTGGAGGCGGCATGGCTGGGCAAGCCCATCGTAGCCTTCGAAAGCGGTGGACCTCAGGAGTTTATCAACGAAAAAACTGGATCCTTAATCCCCTGCTTCGATACGGCACTATTTGCCGATGAGATGATCAGATGGAGGGCAAACATCCATGACTACGACGCCGAGTCTAGCAAGCGGCATTGCATTCCCTTTGGTACCACTGCCGGAATGGCCAATTGGTGTGAGATGATGGAAACCTTTTATAACCAGAAAATAGTTGCCACCGAACCTTCCTGACGTGGTCAGAAGCAAGGGATGCTACTGCATGCTGCAGGGCTTGGGCTTTTATAAAACAGGCACTAAAATAAAACCCTCACTATTGCGTATTAAACTGGGAGTCTTGGGCTTCTACTATGCAAACATGGCCTCTAAGCATGGAGTAGCCGTCCGATTATCTATTATCTGTCTTTATGAATCAACTCTACCGATCCATCCATCATATTGTGGCCGCATTGCTGCTGCTAAGCCTCGGACTGTCAACAGGAGTCCAAGGCCAATCGGCGTCCACCGAAGCCGACAACCAACGCTACCTAGCCCTGCTACTGCTCAACTTACCCATCGAAAAGGGCCCTGAACTGGAGCTGATCCGTACGGCCCACAATTATGGTCTCAATGCGGTATATATAGCCATCCCATGGGACAAGGTTTATCAGCAATCTCCCACGGAAACACCCAAATGGGAAAAATTTGACGAGCAGATCCAGTTAGCCACGAGTCTTGGAATGAAAGTGGCCTTACGCATACATCTGGGCCGCCATAGCACCCGTATCAACGGCTTCTGGGAGGAATCTGACAGTCAATGGAGCCAATTCGACACCCCCTTGCTGGGCGGGTATCAGGACACCGCATTTGGTTTCGACAACCAGCCCATTGTAAATAAGGGCTTGGCTTTTATTAAAGAAGTCACAAACAGATACAAATATCTTCAAACAGAACAAAAATTACTTTTTATCTCCGTCACCAATACCCCCACCCAAGAAGGGGAATATTATAGTACCATTCTTAAAGACGGAAAAGAAGTCCCTACCGTATACGACTACTCCCCAAGCATGCACAAAGGCTTCCAAGAATGGCTCAAAACGAATTATAAGAAAATTGAACGCATGAATTTCCTATGGGGAACTCATTACAAATCTTTCGACGAGGCTCACGCTCCGTCCACGCCTTGGGAGCCCGACCAGGCCTTCCGCCAGCGATTTGGAAAGGACTGGTACATTTATAGACACCTGGTATTCAAAAAGTATGTAGAGCAGACCGTAGATGCTATCAAATCGGTAGATGCCAATATTAAAGTTATTTCCGACTATGGCTCAGTATTTGACGGAGCCTCGCTACGAAGGGGTACCCTGGCTTATATGGATTTGAACGAAAAGACGGATGGAATAAAAGTCAATGACGACTTGGTGAGTTTCGACCACCGCTGGTCGGTAGATATCCTCAAAAGTGCGAGTCCTTCCAATTACCTCATTGCTAACGAACTTTTTGTCAACGAGTTTTTGGATAATACCATACACCAGAAACAGATAGACGAGAATTTCGCCCATGGGGCCAAAGTAGTGGCCGCCCTTATTTCTACCACCAAAACCCTACAACGATCCGAACCTTACTTGCGCGCCGCCGCCGCCAACTGGCTCAACAAACCCATGCCCCCGATTGTTTACACCGATTCGGTGGGTTACCGGCTATCGGATGCTGTAGAAAAAAAGGGGGCTCAGAATGTGATCTACCAGGCTTGGGCACAAAAGGCCTATGCCGACCCCAATAATCCCCGCCCCATCAAAGTGGTGTTGAATGAAGATCTGCTACAACCCTCTTACTGGGACGATGCCTCCAACTACCCACCCTATATCTTGAGGCCTATACCCATGCAGATCGTAGCGGTCAATAAAGACTTCAGCTATAAACTACCTACCGACACCTTTTCGGACGTCGATGGTACCATCGCCAAAATGGTCGCCTCAGGCTTGCCCGCATGGTTAAAGTTTGAAAATGGCACGCTATGGGGCAAACCCACCACCCTCGGTGACTTCCGAATAAAAGTAACCGGCACCGACGATGAGGGTGGAAGTACTGAAGCCTTCTTTACGATCCGGGTCGACACCCAAGAAAATGCCAACAGACCACCGACGGTCAATAGTAACTTCTCGAACCAGACCATCGCTATTAACGAAGCCTTTAGCTTGCCCATTCCGGAGGATGCATTTATAGACGTAGACGGGAAAATCACTAAAATTGAAGCGTTCGACCTGCCCAACTGGCTGAAGTATGAGAACAGAGTATTATCTGGAACGCCCACATCCTTAGGCGAATCCCGGATATTCCTAAAAGCTTATGACGACCTGAACGCCTTCGTAGAAACCTATTTTACCATTAAGGTGGTAGAGCCACAGTTTCTCAATCAGCCTCCCTATGCCTCTAGTCCCTTTCCTGTCAAATATGTTTCGGTAAACTATCCCTTCGAATACGTGCTCCCTAACGTATTTGGCGACAATGACGGCTATATATCGTCCATCTCGATTCAGAATCGCCCGTCATGGCTCGATTTGTCCTTGAACGTGCTTTCGGGCACCCCTACCGAGGAAGGCGAATATCGGCTCATCATTAGGGCCTACGATAATGGTGGAGCTTATGTAGAGATTCCACTGATCCTGATTGTCGAAATCCCCCGCCTGCGCTTTGAGCTGGTAAGGGGCGGAAGGGCCATAGACCAATCCATAATTCGCAAATTAGAAGGCGATAACGTCATTCCATACGACCAAATGCCCCCACTCATCAATATCTATGCCTATGGGAATTTCGATTATGACCGAGTGAATTTTGACTTGACGGGGCCCTTTCATTACAGCTCCTCGACCAACAAATTCCCCTATGCCTTATACGATAACGAGAGTGGCTTCCCGCCCATGGCCGGCCGATATACCCTCACCGTCAAAGCTACCAGCCGCGACAGCACGGTCGTCAGCAACTCCATCCAGTTTAGCATCAGCAAAGGAGACTCTCTAGACATTGTAGGGGACATACCGGCCTGGGATTTCTACCCCAACCCGGTTACCGACGTACTCAACATCCGCTTGCCCAACGATAAGAATAATCTGCTCATAGAATATGCTTTGGTGACCAGCTCCGGGAAGATTATCCCCGTACCGAAGGAGTATGTCACCACCGCCGACAACCTAAGTAATATTGCCCTGTATAAGATGTTTCTGCCGGCTGGTATATACCTAGTCCGCCTCTCCAGCGAAGGACAACTCCTAAAACAGTACCGGATTTTTAAAAAATAAAAGGAGAAGTATTTTTCAATTAGTATGCTTGCATAATAATAGGGAATAATTATATTTGTACTGCGAATTTTAGTATGCACGCATACCAAATACTCATTCCAGAACCACAAATCATAGACGTATCATGCCCGTTGCAGAAAACACCAATGCGATCATAAAAGGAGGAGAGTTCCTGATTAAGGAGACCATAGCCCAGGACATTTTTATACCCGAGCAGTTTGGAGAGGAGCAGCGGATGATCGCTGAGACTTGCCAGGATTTTTTAAAAACAGAGATCTGGCCACGACTAGATGAAATCGATGACGCGAAGTCACCCGAGCTGATCGCTTCGTTGATGGACAAAGCAGGGGCATTGGGGCTCCTAGGTACGGTGGTGCCCGAAGAGTACGGGGGCTTCGGGATGGACTTTAACACCTCTATGCTCGTAGCCGAAACCACCGGAGCGGGCAACTCTTTCTCTGTGGCACTTTCGGCCCATACCGGCATAGGAACCCTGCCCATTCTGTACTACGGAAACGAGGAGCAAAAGCAAAAATATTTACCTAAACTCGCCTCTGGCGAGTGGAAGGCCGCCTACTGCCTTACCGAGCCCGACTCAGGATCGGATGCAAACGCCTCCAAGTCCAAAGCCGTGCTGACCGCCGACGGCCAGCATTATAGGCTAAATGGTCAAAAGATGTGGATCACCAACGGCGGCTTTGCCGACGTATTGATCGTATTTGCCAAAATAGAGGAAGACGGAGCTACTGATAAAAGCTTATCGGCCTTTATTATCGAGAAAAGTTTTGGCGGCATCACCATGAATGAGCCCGAACATAAGATGGGCATAAAAGGATCCGATACCCGGCAAATCTTCTTCAATGACTGCCTGGTACCCGTCGAGAACCTACTCTCGACCAGGGGCAATGGCTTTAAAATAGCCGTTAATATTCTGAATATTGGCCGTATCAAACTGGCTGCTGCTGCCTTAGGAGGTGCCAAAAGAGTGGCACGTCAGGCCATCAATTATGCCAATGAACGCCAACAATTTGGAACTAGCATATCCTCATTTGGTGCTATCAAACATAAGCTTGCCGAAATGGCCCTGCGGATGTTCGCCACGGAGTCGGCTGCTTACCGGGTAGGGCAGCATATCGACGACCTTATCCTGGCATTTAAAGAGGGGGGCATGTCCGATGCGGAGGCTAAGCTGAAGGCTCTGGAGGAATTCGCCATTGAATGTGCCATCATGAAAGTGCATGGCTCGGAAGTGCTCGACTATGTGACCGACGAGGGGGTACAAATTTATGGAGGCATGGGGTATTCGGCCGACGCACCCATGGACCGTGCCTATAGAGATAGCCGAATCAACCGCATCTTTGAGGGAACTAACGAGATCAACCGCCTGTTGGTGGTCGACATGATCCTAAAAAGGGCGATGAAAGGCCAGCTCGACGTGATGGGCCCCGCCGCGGCTGTCGGAAAAGAGATCCTCTCCATTCCCGATTTTAGCACATTCGACGATGAAGGGGTGTTCGATGCGGAAAAGCGCACCCTAAAGAATTTGAAAAAGGCCGTCTTGATGATTGCCGGTGCGGCCGTTCAAAAATATATGATGAAACTATCCGACGAGCAGGAGATCATCATGGACATCGCCGATATGATCATAGAGATTTATATTGCCGAATCGACCCTGCTAAGGGTAGAGAAACGAATAGATCTGTATGGTGCCGATAGCAACGAGCGGTATAAAGATATGGCCTTGGTATACCTACATGGAGCGGTTGAAAAGATCGGTGCTTCTGGCCGCTCAGCCATCACCAGCTTCGCCACGGCCGACGAGCTGAGAGTGATGCTGATGGGCCTTAAAAGATTTACCAAGATAGAGCCCTACAACCTCAAAGAGGCCCGTCGGCGCATTGCCGATGACCTTATTGCCAACAACGATTATAAGTACTAAAAACTTCAAACACTTCGGGGCCAATACCCGATACAACTAAAAGCCGCTTTTAGCGTGCCGAGCCAAATCAGCATCAGGTTTGGCTCTTTTTATATTTTTGGGGGATGTAACTTCCATGTAAATGGCTAAATTGCCCCCCAAATTATTTTTCATTCACCTAAATCCTAAATCACGACGAATATGATTCGCCTAAAAAAGTGTCCACTCATTTTAGTGATCGGCCTGGCCTTGCTCACAATAACCTCCTCGAACCTCCTGGCGCAAAGCTCCAAAACGGGCTCCTTAGAAGACTTAAGCTTCCTTAGTGGTCAATGGAGGGGTGAGTTTTCGGGAGGACCCATAGATGGCGGATGGACCAGCCCTATGGGCGATAATATTGTGGGTTACCTCCGTATGATGAAAGATGGCAAAGCGACCTTATACGAAATCTTTGCCTTCGAACAGACGGAGAATGGGCCTGTAGCAAGGGTAAAGCACTTTAAGCCTGGGATGATCTCCCTTGAAGAAATGGAAGTGTCGGACACCTATCGCTTCATTGAAGCGGGCAAAAACACGGCCTTATTCGAAAAAAATGACGGCTCGGTACGCATTCTATACGAACTCCGGAAAAAAAATCAATTGGTCTTTCAAAAAGGACTCCTTGAAAATGGCACCTGGGTATATAAAGACCTCTTTATCTTCAAAAAATTATCCTAATCGCTCGGACCCGCATTACGGCGGGTCCTTTTTTATAAGGCCATAATCCGAGTATCGGTAACTTCTTCCCTGTTGGCCTCTAAAAAATCACAAAAGGATCTAATTTCACCCTGTTGAACGGATAGGTCCAAGGGCATCTGATATTCTTCTTGGTACACCCGATGAAAATCGGTGATGACATAGCGCAGCCGCCGGATCCCTCGAGACTGCAGGGCCGGCAGATAGAAATTCTGATGATCCTGGGCGAAGCGTCCCGGACTGTATTGTCCGGTTGTCTTAAGATCTACCGCCAGGGTGGTACCTATCACGTCCACAAATCCATACACGAGCACATTATTCCAACGATGCTCGCAATATACCTGGGCCTTTAGCATAGGCCGAGGTAAAAGGGCCCGTACCTGCCGTAGCAGCTCGGGATCATAAGCCTCCTCGTCGGTACCTTTAATGACCGCCTCTTCGAAACTGATGCCTTTGCCTTGTGCCTTAGTTGTCGGCATAGGCACCCTGTTGACCCGGTCGAGCAGTTGCTGCCGATCGAGATACCCTTGGGTATAGCGATGGAAGGTATTGAGTAAGGAAGGATAAAACCGGTATTTGATTTCGTTCATGGCCATACTTAAAATTAGCGTTTTTGGCTCCCAAACCGATAGGTGACGGAAAAAACCAGGTAACTATATCGATCGTTGGGGGTATCGCTGTAGCTCGTGCTTTCCTCGGGATTCACCAGCCTATAGCCCGACGTTGCGTCCAGCTTGTCGGTCCTGACAAACCCAAACCGATAGGCCATGCCCAGGCGCCAATGAGGCCTAGGATTAAAGTCGAGCACCATCCCCAAAGGTATAACCCCTTCATGGGTATTTTTGATCCCGCTGGGCCCATGTGGTTTGCCCCATTTCAGAAATAATCCGTTCCGCTTGCTACTCGAACTGTTAGAAAAGCGTTGCAGCACGTTGCTATCGATATCATAGGCCTTCGCATTAAAATTCATGAGCCCTAACCCACCGCATAGCACAATATTGAAGCGGGATGGGGTCTTTTCTTTGTTCCATTGCTCCATCACATTCCATTGGGCCAATAGGCCTATTTCGTTGAATCGGGTGATAAAATAAGAATTAAAATAAGGGATCCGCTCCCCTCCCAATTTTCCTACGGCATAGTCCAGCTCCAAAGCCCACCTCCTATCGAAATGGTAGGATACCGAGAGGTCTACTACCCCTTGCATATCCTGGTTGTTGAGCTCTCCGTAAAACTGTGTAAGGCCAGCCTGCCCGCCTACCTGCCAATACGACTCTTTAACGCGACGAGAAGTACCGCTCTTTTCGCCCTGCCCAAGAACCTGTCCGCAGAGTACCAGTCCTACTATCGCCATGGCCCACCGTCTTCCCATCTCCCCCAGTGCTTAATGCCCCGCCTCTCCAACACCGACTCCCAGAAATTTTAATACCAAGATGAATGTTGGTATCTCACTACCCTTTAGCCAAGACTAACTTGGTGCTTAGGTCCGTACTTGCGACTTACCACCTGAGAATTTGTCAGTAAATAAGGGTCCTAGCAACAAATACCATTAGCTTTGTAGTTCTAAACTTTAAGACAAATCACTCATGAGTGTATTACCATATAAAGATAAACAATCTAGTAAGAGCGAACAAGTAGCTGAAATGTTCGACAATATCTCGCCAAAATATGACTTATTGAACCACGTCTTGAGCGGGGGAATCGATATTTATTGGCGCAAAAAGGCCATTAAATTGCTTCAAAAACGACAGCCTAAGGTGATCCTGGACATTGCCACAGGAACGGGCGACTTCGCCATAGAAGCCCTCAGCTTAAAGCCTGAAAAGATCATCGGGGTGGACATATCGGAAGGCATGCTGGAGGTAGGCCGTAAAAAAATACAAAAACTAAACAAACAAGATATTATCACCCTACAAACGGGCGACTCCGAAAGATTGACCTTCTCGGACAATTATTTTGATGCCGTCATCGTTTCGTTTGGGGTAAGGAACTTCCAGAACCTGCTGTCGGGACTCACGGAAATGAACAGGGTAATGAAGCCCGGTGGCACCTGTGTGGTCGTAGAATTTTCTAAGCCACAGTCCTTCCCCATTAAGCAGTTGTACCACTTTTACTCAAAGTATTTGTTGCCGCTGATCGGCAGGACGGTCTCCAAAGACCAAGCAGCCTATTCTTATTTGCCAGAATCGGTGCAGGCATTCCCCGATGGAAACGCTTTTCTAGATATTTATACCAAAGCAGGATTCAAAAATACCCAATGCATACCATTAACATTCGGAATTTGTTCAATATACGTAGGCCACAAATAGCCCTACTCCTCGGCCTCTCGTTCATTGCCCTAAATACCTCCGACGTATCGGGGCAAAACATACGCCGCAAGCACCTGGAGTACTACGACGACAAGCCTATTCATTACGGTATTTTGTTTGCCGTTCCTTTTACCGATTATCGCTTTTCGCATAACACGGATTTCTTAACGAAGGACAGCGCCTTTCTGGTAGAGTCGCCTAAGACGGCGGCCTTTCGGATGGGTTTTACGATTAATGCCTTTTTAAACGATCGTTTCGACATCCGTACGACTCCTTCGGTATCCCTTTATGACCGCCAGCTTCGCCTCAGTTACCCCAACGGAAGCAGCCAAATCACCAAACGGGAATCGACTTGGGTAGAGATCCCCCTTTTGCTCAAGTATAAATCCAAACGACGGGGCAATAACCGCATGTATATGATAGCAGGGTGCTCCCTCGGATTGGAAACTAACGTCAAGCGAAACAGAGGGGGGAACTCCGCAGTATTGGACACCCGCACCAGCGACTTTACCTTCGACTATGGCGTGGGATTTGAGCGCTTTTTCGAGTTTTTCAAATTCGCCCCCGAGCTACGGTTTTCTCATGGCATGGGCAATGTGCTGAATCCCTCCACTACCGCCAATACCATGGGCATCAAAAATCTCCGGACACATACGGTAACCCTATACTTAAACTTCGAATAGGAGCCGTAGGCAAGCAAAAACAATATCTAAAAAAGTTTATTTCAAATGATATTGATAATCAGATCGTTAAAAATTTTTTGAAAAATAAATCCATTTTTTTTCAAAAAACATTTGCACAGAAAAAAAATACCCTGCATATTTGCACTCCCAAACGACGAGTAAGGGACCACAAAAAAAGGGAGTTTAGCTCAGTTGGTTCAGAGCATCTGCCTTACAAGCAGAGGGTCGGGGGTTCGAATCCCTCAACTCCCACAATAAAAAAAGCTTCGAAACACGGTTTCGAAGCTTTTTTTATGCCTTAGATATTCCCAAAAAAGATCGGATCAAGGCCGAAACCTGTGAAGGGGATTATTTTTTCAGCTATAGGCCTTAGGCCCTATGCTTTAGAGCTCAAGGATCAAACGATTTTCTTGGAGGGCTTCATCTGATAAAATTAGACATACAGTCTGAATAGAAAAAAAGAAACATCTTTGACCCTTTTTGGCCGATGGCATCTTTTCGGCAATATTTTCAAAATATTCAATTTGAATTAAAATTCATTACCACATTATCCCAGCGAGATAAAATGTTTATAGACATACAAACAATGATTCGTCTATGACGATGCCGTAGGTATCGAACATCTCAGTTACATGCTTAAGCCATGTTACTCCCCAAACTTGTTGGTTGATCCGAAAAAATTTGCTCTAAAATTCATCGTAGAGCTGACATATAGACTTATATTTTTCCGGTTGGCACAATTATGAGTTATAGAATGTCTTTCTATAACTCATTTTTTATGCTAATATTGAGGTATAGAATCAGGAGCTATACCTCATGAAATGGATTTGGGAACATAAAGACTGGCCGAATTTTACTTTTGATCAAGACCGTTTTTCAAAATTTGAAATAGAATTTCATAGAAATGCGGGTCTCATTATTGGCTCATTGTCTGGTATTACTACGGATGAGATTGATGATCTCAGGGTCGCAATTCTGAGTAATGAGGCAATTGATACCTCCAGAATTGAGGGTGAAATCCTCGATAGGGATTCGGTTCAATCCTCTATTCGTAAGAATCTGGGCTTACAAACAGACGGAAGGCGAGCAAATCCCCAAGAGGCGGGCATTTCCCAAATGTTGGTCAATCTCTACAAAACCTACTCCGAACCTTTAACACAGGAAAAGTTATTTAACTGGCATGCCATGATTGTAAATGGGCGAGCCGATCTGGAGGTGATAGGTGGATATCGCATCCATTCAGACCCTATGCAAATAGTCTCTGGCCGGTTAGATAGGCCAAAGGTATTTTATGAAGCTCCACCGTCTTCCCGTATTCCAGAAGAAATGAAATCCTTTATTGCTTGGTACAACAAATCAACGGAGGAGGGGCTGCCGACAATGATTCATGCCGCCATTGCCCATCTGTATTTTGAACTTATTCACCCGTTTGAAGATGGAAATGGCAGGATAGGGCGTGCAATTGCTGAAAAATCGCTAGCCTTGGCAGCAAAGCAACCTTTGGTCACTTCTTTATCCAGTGTTATTGAACTGGATAAAAAGGCTTATTATCAGGCTTTGGAAAAGGCGAACGGCTCTTTAAATATTAACGAGTGGCTTGAGTATTTTGGAACAAAGGTACTGGAAGCCCAAAAGCATGTTCAGGAATTAATTACTTTCGTTATTGCCAAGGCAAAATTCCTGCAACAGTTTGATTCAAAACTGAATGAACGCCAGAAGAAGGTCATACTACGGATATTCCGTGCGGGTCTGGATGGTTTTCAAGGAGGCCTAAGTGCAGAAAACTATATCAGAATTACACAGACTTCCAGAGCAACGGCAACGCGTGATCTACAAGAGCTTGTAGAAATGGGTGCATTAAAACGGGAAGGTAAACTAAGGCATACGAGATATTATCTGGATAGAATAGGCGGAACACAAGCCAATTAAGGATTTGAATATTCATAGGATTGTATAGCCTAACGAAAAATGCTGCTCAATTAATCTTGCCCGCTATACGGTTTACATTATCCGGCATAACACCGAATTCTTTGGCCAATGCGTTCCATTCGGATAAGGAATCCTGAACTCGTTCAATTCTGCCTGTGGCTTCTTTTTGTGACAAATCAGCATGTTCGGCCAATTTCATTAAATCCTTAACACCTGGATTTTGGCCTTCACCGGCAACCATCATACCCGGCAACCATCATACTTTGATGTCCTGCCGGTCCTGATCAAAAATCAATATTTCTTTATTTGCAACAATGTTGCAAATAAAGAAATATTAGCTAATTTTGAATAAAATCGGGAAGATATGACCAGAAGAGCGTTCATAAAACTCGCCAGTACGGCCGCATGGGCTTTTACACCCTCAGCCCTAACTCCTAATATGACATTCTATCCTATGAAAGACCAGACAGATTTCGACGTAATTATTATTGGCGGCAGCTATGCAGGACTTTCGGCAGCCATGACTTTGGGCCGTTCCTTACGGAGCGTGATGATCATCGACAGCGGTAATCCCTGCAATAAACAAACGCCACATTCGCATAACTTCATAACTCAAGATGGAGAAAAACCACATGTTATAGCCGAAAGGGCGAGGACACAGGTTTTGAAATACCAGACGGTAGTGTATTTGAAGGGGCTTGTGGTGCATGCTGCAAAAGAGGGAAATGGCTTTAGGATTGTCACCCAAAAAGGGGAGACATTCGAGTCCAAGAAATTACTTTTCGCAACAGGGATAAAAGACCAAATGCCCGATATAGACGGCTTTGCTGACTGCTGGGGAATATCGGTAGTGCATTGCCCCTACTGCCACGGATACGAGATACGCAATCAGAAAACGGGGATCATGGCCAACGGACAGCGGGCTTTTCATTTGGCCTCATTGGTTCGTAACCTCACCCCAGACCTCACCATTTTAACCTCGGGCAAGGCCGACTTTACAGAGGAACAGCTTTTAAAATTGGACAAGAACGGTGTCACGATTATTGAAAATCCGATTTCAGGAATCGATCACCAAAACGGGTATATACGGCAGGTGGTATTTGACAATGGCAGCAAGGAAAACTTCACGGCCGCCTATGCCGCGGTACCTTTCGTGCAACATTCCGACTTACCCGCCTCCCTGGGCTGTGAACTTACCGAACAAGGCTTACTCCAAGTAGATATGTTTCAGAAAACGACCGTCTCTGGTGTTTTTGCCTGTGGCGACAATGCGAACCCCATGCGTTCGGTAGCCTTTGCCGTATCGAGCGGTACCATGGCCGGGGCTAAAATAAACATGGAATTGACAGAAGAAATCTTTTAAGAAAAGAAATATGATCCAGGTATTTATAACAGACCTAAGAGACCCCTCCCAAGCCAACACTTTGTTGGATACGCTTGAAGCCTCGCTGGAGGGGCTAAAAATCAATTTTGACTTTAGCGACACGAATCAACCATTTCCATGCGGACATACCATACTTCGAACCGAAGGGGACGACATCCATACGGAAAAGCTCCTCTACATTCTTAATAAATCGGGAGTCGCTTGCAGCCCTCTAGAGGAAAGAGTTTGCTACTAAACACTGTATAATACTGCTAAATGATGCCCGCCCCTCACGAGCCCTAGAAATAGGACGTAAGGAGCGGCCCCTTCTTAGGCCTTAAGGCTTAATCGTGACGATCACCCTTTTATAGCTTGTCATGGCCGGAGTACCTTTATCCGAAACCTTCAATATAAAATGGGCGGTTTCTTCTTTGGATACTTTAGGAGCTTTTACATTAACCCGGTACACATTTTCAGCCCCAACGTTGATTGGCGACCCTTTATACGTCCCCGCTTCGGGATAGTGAAACCACAGAAAGCTTAGGTTATCGCCATCGGGATCCTTGCTATCGATGGCGTTTAATAGAAAGCTCTCTCCAGACTTTACCGTCAGCCGATCGGCATGGGCCAATACCGGCACAGGGGCATGGTTTGCCTCAGCGTAGGGCTGGGTACACCAGTCCATACGGGCTGCAAAGTCATTTTGAAAATCATCTCTCCATCGCCATAACGTCACTTTATCATTTTTAAAAATTGAGGTATCCCGTTTTACCGAGCGACCATACGCACTGGGCCGATAGGGGCTATAACTATCGGCAGCGTTGGTCCATATGGCCCGAGTCTCCGGCTGAATGGGCACGATAGAGCTCCCATCTTTGACCTTCGAAAAATCGGGAATATAATGCTCGTACCGACCACCCCATCCCCCCCATTCGGGATGTTCGGATTCGTTGAGTCCATTAGGGATAAGCGACAAAAATGCGGGCGTATCCCCCTCCACACCCCAAGCCACATCGGGATATACCGCCCCCAATGGGCCATGATTTTGCTGTATGTTTTTGGCAATCCAGTCGTTGCTGATGCTAGAGTTATCTATACCCGCCACAACACTATTGACACCCGACCAGGTCGCCTGGCCATAGTCATCCCCTGGGCTAACGATATAAAAAAGCTGGGGGAATTTAGTTCTAAGCCAAGCCCCGCTGTCGTCCTGATCGGAAATGGTGTACACCCGCAGCTTCGAAACCAACCTTTGCACCTCCGACGCCGTTTTAGTTTTTTCTATTTTATAAAGCGCTTGGGCGAGGGTATTCACCCCTCCCCATACCGACACCCATAGGGGCCGCTCGTCGTCGTCTTCGAGGATTTTGATGATCCAGTCGGAGCCTTCCGAATCCTTCCCCTCCCCTACTCCTTTCATTCCATAAACAGGAAGTCCCTTTTTAATGAGCCCTAACACCGACTCTGACGATGGGAAGTCTGGGCTGTGCTTTAACAAATTAGGCTGAACTTTGCCGTAAGCATGGACGATCTTCTGGATGGACTCGGGATGTATAGACGACTGCAACCAACAGGAGGTAGTGGCGACGATCCCTTTGAGCTCGATTTCGTTGGAATATAACAGCAGACGCACAAACGACTGGCTATCATCCGGATCGGCTTCTATATCGGAGAGTATGATCACTCTGTTCTTATGGGCCGCCTGGCCCATAAGGCCTCCAGAGCACACCAATAACATAATAAGAATAAAAATGGGTTTCATGAGGGACTATTCTTGTATTTGTCGTTTAAAAACATAAATTTATTCCTATTATCAGATTAAAACTATCGATAATTTGACCTAAACAGGTTGTATTATGATCGATCCATTGCGGGGAATTGCCTAGCTGTTGAGGATTATAGCCCCCAATCAAAAAATATTGATACCACGCAAAAGCAACCTCCCGACACTACCCTTCGTACATGTTATATCAGCCCTCCAGTATTATTCCCTTCCGTTCCCTTTGCTAACAACCGTCTGAACACGCCGAAAAGGACATCAAAAAGGAGTAGGCAAAACACTATAACTATACATACGAAATGATGAATCTAAAAATCCTAGCTTCCATGGTCGTACTTGGCCTGTTTGCAACTTCCTGCAACGACCACAATAACGACCCTATGAGCCCGCTGATGTTGAACATTACAGGACTCGAAGATTTGGGTGCAGACTTCAGATACGAAGGTTGGCTGATCGTTAATGGAGCCCCCGTATCCACCGGCACTTTCTCTGTAAATTCGAGTGGAACTCCTTCTAGTACCTCGTTTTCGATGCTTACCGCCAACCTTACCGGGGCCACCAAGTTTGTGTTGACCATAGAACCCTATCCCGACAGCGACCCCACCCCCTCTGCTACACATTTACTGGCCGGTGACTTTACGGGCACTACGGCTCCTCTTTCAATAGGCGCACCTGAAGCTTTGAATAATGACTTTACGGCGGCGACTGGGAAATACATCCTGGCCACCCCCTCTAATGGGGATAATACCGATGAAAACAGTGGGATATGGTTTTTAGGCAGCCTCCCTCCCACGGCGGGGCTAGTACTCCCCACCCTGCCAGCTGGCTGGAAATATGAAGGCTGGGCCGTTATAGGAGGCACGCCCGTCACCAGTGGCACTTTCCTAACTCCTATGGGAGCCGACGAGTTCAACGGCTTCAGCGGACCTAGTGCTACGCCACCATTTCCAGGGGAGGATTTCCTTGTCAACGCCCCAACGGGGGTAACCTTCCCCACCGACCTGTCGGGTGGTAAGGTCGTGGTGAGTATAGAACCCTTTCCCGACAACAGCCCCGCCCCCTTTCTGCTAAAACCCCTGCTGGCCGACGTACCTGCCGGAGCCATGGACCACGTCGTCTATAACATGAACAATATCATTGCCAGCAACGCGCCTACTGGCACGGCTACTCGGTAATGGTTATACGCCAGGTTCGCATTCCGCACCCTTTGCGAATACGGATTGCGAACCTGGGATTTTTGAGATGGGTTATATTTTGATTAGCTTTTCGACCCGCCCATGCCCCTTGCCTGTGAGCTTCAGAAGGTGGGTTCTAGCCCTAAAACTATGTAAAAGAATCGATATAGTAGTCGGTTGACTAGAAATACTGCTCCTTACCTCCGCCGCCCCATTAAGATCAAAAAGCTCCCACGGCCAATTTTGCCCCGACACTAAGTCCAGCCTCACTTCCACACTAGCCGGATTGGGGCAAAGCTGCATGGTTTACCCTTCAAAGTAGATGACTCTGAAGGTCCTCTAGTTGTTGGGCTTTAAAGTGTATCTCCCACCGTTGTTCGGCCTTAAGGAATTTTTAGGAATTATAATCTCTGTCAATTTATTACTTGGTAATCGCTACCGTATCCATATAGGCCGATAGTGCCTTTGGCATAGTTGATGCATTTTGGAAAATACTCTACCCATTTTATGTCCTTAAAAAACCCGAACCGTAGGCTACTGGATTAAAATATTCTTCAAAATGGCCCCCTACAGCGTTCCCGTTTTTCCGCTCGGTCAATAAATCTTTATATTGCGCCATGGAGAGCCCAGCAGAACTTCAAAAAAGCAAAATCAGTATTATTCGAAGCATCACTAGAATTTATCCAAAGTTATTACTTTTGAATAAAAAACACGCTCTACACCATCGATCAACGATTTTCTCTCCTATTATACCGATTAGAAATATCCCCTTACATGATTTCACATCAAAAAAGTTCTAAAACCCTGGCCATTGGCCTGGCCAGTTTAGCCGGGTTCGTCGACGCCCTTGGTTTTTTAAATCTGGGTGGAGTCTTTGTCTCATTTATGAGTGGTAACTCCACCCGCTTCGCCGTTGGGGTCACTTCCGAACTGCCCCTTAAAATCACCTTGATTCCCTTAGGAATTATTGCCCTGTTTGTAGCTGGGGTAATGGCCGGGCGAGCTATTCGGCATTATTTCCCCAAAAGGCCTTCCACTGCAGTGATGGTGTTTATCTCAGCTGCCCTCACCGTCTCCAGCATCATTCATGGTTCCAGACTGACCCTACTCGACCTCCCCCTGATGGCCATCGCTATGGGAGCCGCTAATAATGTATTTTTTAGGGAAGGGGAAGTGAGCGTCGGCGTCACCTATATGACGGGCACCCTTGTAAAACTAGGACAACGACTGGCCGGAAAGCTATTAGGAGAAAAAGAACAGGAGTGGCTACCCTATTTCCTTTTATGGATGGGCTTGGTTGCCGGTGCAACTTTGGGTTCATTTACCTATACCCACTGGGGGCTTCATGCCCTTTGGATTGGGGTAGCACTATGCCTAGCCCTAACGCAATTCTGCGCTTGGATTGAAAACAAGTAACGCAACTAAAGGGTCAAAACCGGGAATCAACTAGCATTTAGTTACTTTGAGACGACTTAGAGGCCCAAACCTCTAACCGCAATAAGTAAAAGCCACAATCACTATCCAAGATTTACGAATCTATTTAGACATGCAGTGCATCTATTCTAATTCTAATGGATGGGAATGGTGTCGATCCAATGCTGAGCAAATCCGTCTGACAGCTGCACAGGGCCATCTGAGCGGCCGTCACACCCCTTTGGCACCCCATATCAATCCAACGGCATATATTTCTTCTGTTACTTTTTTGTTAAGCTATAAATGGGTGATTATTGCCATTATGGCCCAGAATACCATTTCTGAGCTTATCTCGAGAAGGGTCGCCCCTTAAACTTTACCTTCCATAACAATAAATTAATGGCTTGAAACTTGATAAATGGTTAGCATTTGTTAATTTTATCGTAAACAAATAGCTCATAATCAATTTAAAGGCATGATTGGTATAATATTTGTTAACATCAGAAGCCCACAAAAATCTCACCATTTGAATGAATTCTAAAACTCAAAGAATGAAACTACTTCCTAAACGCTTTTGCAAATTAGCAAGTGTTTTTCTTGCCACGTCGGTTGCGATAGGCCAAGCCCATGCACAGGATGTGCTGGTGATGGATAGCTTGGCCATATCTAATCGGAGTGGAGTAGAAAACAGTTTGCAGGGCACCGTAGCCGGATTGAGGGTAAAAGATTGGACCGGCACCCCCGGAACCCAATCCATCATCAATCTTCGCGGCCTAAGCCTAGACCCTACCAATGAAGCGACGGCACCGCTCATTCTGATTAACGGGGTCCCCGTCATCACCAGCCCATCGAACGTTACGGGCATTAACCCACTTAGTTATTATTCACCAGAACAGATCGAACGGATCGAGATCCTTAAGTCTGTAGATCAACTCGCCGCCTATGGCGTTCAGGCACCCAATGGTGCTATCAACCTGATTATGAAAGCCGGTAAGGCTGGGCCATTGCACCTCAGAGGATCGGCCTCTGCGGGGGTCAATGTGCTCCACGACTTCGATTACCGTACCGATGCCTTCTACGACTTCAACTCCACTGCTCGCAGGAAGGTCTTTGAAAGTGGCTCCATCGTCCACCAGCAAAATATCCTCGTGGATGGAGGAGGAGACTATGGCTCCTATTTATTTGGGCTAAATAATTATTCGGACGAAGGGGTTCTAAAGTCGACGAAGTTTGGCAGACAGTCATTATTCCTTAACGCCAAATACAATATCACCCCCAAGTTGAAAGCCCATTTTTATAACAACTTGGCCCTGACGAATAGGGATGGCCGTTATGCTGGTGAGTACAGCCGTGCCTTTACCCTTCCAGTCATAGAAGATGAAACCTTTTTTATGGACAAAAAGCGGAATGTCGCTTTCCTATCCTCGATTGGGCTTTCTTATCAGCTTGGTCCTGGTCTGAGCCTAAATACCACCGCGGGAATATCCTATGAAGGTGCTAGCCGAGACATATATATACCTTCCAACATCCTGAAAGGCAGCATATATGCTTCGAGTGATGCCTACAAACGACAACTCATCTCCATCAAAAGTGCCTTAAAATATCAACCCACTCTTTCCAATGACTGGACCATGGACCTCACCTTGGGGCATGAGCTTAGGGCTACCGACAACCGGCTGACTTCAGTTGGAGGCTCCCGTAGCCTAGAAAGCGGTGGCTCCAACTTCGTAAAAGTGGTTACGGGCTATAATGCCAATCAGACCGATGCACTTTCGGATCATGATGTGGAGCAACTAATTGGCTTTTATGGAATCGGAAAATGGAGCTACCGTGACGATCTCAAGGTCAATTTGGTACTTAGAACCGACGGAAGCTCGCTTTATCAAAATAAATGGGGTTTCTACCCTGCAGTAGGTGTCGTATATAACCTAGCGAACACACTTAAGCTACCAGTAACGGCAAAGCTATCTGCAGGAAAGATGGGCATGTTAAACCGGCCCCAAGCTTACCGTGGTGAGCTGGTTGCAAAAGGCGATTATTATAACGGCAACTCCCTAGGAATTGGCCAGCTATACCCCGCCTTCAGAGACGCCAAAAGTGTCGATGTTACTGAAATAGATGCGGGACTATCCTTCCAGATCGCCCCATCCATCACTTTCGATGTCAATTACTTCAATAAAACGTACCAGGACTTTATTTACAAGCGTTACCTGCCCAATAGCCAAGGGATCGACTACCAGTACGAAACAGGTGGGAAACTTGGATTATCAGGATTTGAATTCACCTTGAATGGTACCTGGGTCCATTCCGATCATTTTACTTGGTCGAGCAACCTGAACCTAGCCGCTTATAACAACCAAGTCAAGGAGCTCCCCAACGACCTCACCAATACCAGCCTCGCCTACCTTTCGGCCTTGTCGGAGGGCGACCCTATCACGTCGTTGGTAGCTTACGAGGGCAACCAACAGAAGGTTATTGGAAATAGCGAGGCGAAATTGTTTGGAGGAATCAGCAATACCCTGCGCTTCAAGAACATTTCTGCAAGCTTCGTTTTTAACTATGCTTCTGGTACAGACGTACTGACCGAATCGTTCGGTAGCCGCTATGATGCCGCTTCGGTTGACCACCAATTTCCTTTGAAAAATGCCGAGACCCCTTATTACTTTATTCAGGGGGATGCTAAAAACCCCGTGTATCAGGGAATACGCACGATAGAGCCCGCTAGTTTTATTCGGTTAAATAAAGCCGTGGTAACCTACCATATGGCCTCTTTATTTAAGAAGAATCAAAGAGTAGAGGACTTCCAATTGTTTTTAAGAGGGGACAATCTAGCCACTTTTACTAAATACAGCGGATTCAATCCGGAGGAGAATGTAGCGGGAGTTAGAAGAGCAGACCTGAGCTACACCGGGACTCCGCTCCCAGTTGTTTTTGCCCTTGGTTCTAAAATCGTATTTTAAATAATGGTAATCATGAATATAAAGATTTACTCAAAACTTTGGAAACTGATACCCATTGTTGTTATATCATTTTCCTCTTGCACCGACTTCCTTTCCGTCACTCCCGATAACAGAACAGAAGTGGAGGGGTATTATACTACCGCCCAAAGGGTGGACCAAGCCGTAGTGGGCACTTATGTGGACCTACGCCGCGCCCTGCTTAGCAACTACTCCTGGCTGATGTATGGAGAGGCACGGGCTGCCGATGTGACCGTCAATGTAGACTTTCAACCCTACGTAGCTGCACAGCGGCTCAAGGTCGATCATTATGAATTGAAACAGTTAACCGACTGGGGATATTTTTACGATGTTATCAACAGTGCCAACGAGGTGTTGGATATCGTTAATACGGCAGAACCTGAGGTGCTTTCAGAATACCAGCGCACCTTATATCGGGGAGAAGCTTTGGCTTTAAAGTCCATGGCGTACTTCTACCTAACCCGCATTTGGGGGGACATCCCTTCTGGAGAAGCTTCCGATATGGGCCAACCACTCACTGCAGCAGCCGCAGTGGATCGTGCTGCTGCTTATGCCAAAGAGGCCAAGGATTTATTACCCTGGGTTTTATTGAACGACGATGGCATCGAAAGTGCCGCCTTGACCGCCGTTAGGTTCAATAAAACAGCGGCATCTTTATTGCTCGCCCAAGAAGAACTTTGGGCCAACAAAGGTTCTGAGGCTCTCACCACCTTACAGGCACTCTTCGCCGATGAAGCCAGTTTATCCGGATTTGGCCTTTCTTTAGGAATAGACCGACGTACTGAAATCCCTGAAACTCCGCTGAGCGGGACCATGGTCAGTATGCCCCTGGACAGACTCAATTCCTTATACCCTGAAGGAGACACACGCCGTGCCAGTTTATTTACAGTTTCAGCTAGCCAAGGTACAGCGACCCTGATCGTAAAAGATCAGTCGAAGCTCGATTTACTAAAACTAGGTGAACTTAATCTGCTTCTTGCTGAAGCCTACTGGCGTTCGGGCCAGTTGGAAGAGGCCATTCAATACCTGGTTACGGCTGCTGAAGGGGCCACCGAAGATTATACCACCTTGTCGGATGGTACCTTCGCAGATGCGCTACTGCTAGAGCGGCAGCGGCTGCTTGTTGGCACAGGACAGCGCTTCTTCGATCTCGTTCGGTTCGGCAAGGTAAGCACCTTCGTTCCCGAATTCAGCGAGACTGATGTACAGAATGGGGCCGCTTATTGGCCTTTATCCGAAAGCAGCATCAGTGGCCATTCCCTTACTCAAAGTAGTTATTGGGCCAACCAACAATAACATTGACCCTTTTAAAAAATATTCCCATGGAGACAATCATACAAAGAACTTGTTTTCTTCTCGTAGTCCTGTTGCTTCCTATGCTAGCATTTGCCCAAAAGGCTCATACTGGCAAAGTAACCGACCAAGATGGAGAAATACTAATAGGAGCGACCGTCGGGGTGAAAGGCACCGATCGCTTTACCGTGACCGATATTAATGGTAAATATACCTTATCCCTTAAAGTAGGTGAAACCATCATCTGCTCTTACATAGGCTACCATACCAAGGAAGTGGCCTACCGCCAAGCTTCCGACTTAGCCATTCAGCTAGAATCTAGTGTAGAAGAGCTAGAAAGCGCCATTGTTATAGGCTATGGTACCCAGATCCGCGAGGAAGTTACCGGGTCTATCTCGGAAATCAAGATGGACAAGCTCACCGAAACACAGGTGGCCGATTCGTTTGAGTCGCTTTTACAAGGAAAAGTAGCTGGGATGAACATACAGCTCAACTCCGGGGAACCCGGATCGAAACCCACCATCATCATTAGGGGGCTTGCCGCGGTGAGCCGGGGGGATGCCTCTGCTGTATCAGAGCCCTTATATGTGGTGGACGGAGTACCGATTATTTCTAGGACTGCCGACGAATTCTCAATTACCAGCACCAATGTACTTGCTGATCTTAACCCCAGCGATATAGAAGACGTGGTCGTGCTAAAAGACGCCTCTGCAGCGGCCATTTATGGTTCTAGAGCAGCGAACGGGGTTATCTTGATCACCACCAAAAAAGGGAGACGAGGCAAGCCACAAATTAGCTTCAACGCCCGTCTGGGGATCAACTACGTTCCGCAACTACAGGATGTGGCCGGCGGGGCTAAAGAACGAGAGCAAGTAGCCCGTTTGTATGCTTCTTACGCTCCCTACGGTGTTACTATGCCTGCCATGTATACCGATGCCAATAATCCCTTTTACAACAATTCGTCGGATTGGCAAGGATACTTGTACAATACGTCGGTAACTCAGGATTACAGTGGTTCCATCCGTGGAGCTGGTGACTTTGGACAGTACAGCATCAGCATGGGTCATATGGACAACAAGGGTATTTTGTTCAATACCGGCTTCAAGCGCTACAGTACCATGGCGAGCACGAGCTTTAACGCATTGAAAAACACGCTCGTAATCGACAATACCTTGGCCGTATCGCGTACCGACCAAACCCGTAACCCCGATGGACTCTCTACAAATTACTCCACCCTCTTACCACTACCCAACCAAGAGATTGTTAAGGGGGCCGAGGTATATGGATTAGGCAAGAGTTCCAACCTAAATGACCGGATTCGTTTTAGCTCAAACGCAACCCTGAACTTCATTAAAAACCTGACGTACAAAGCGAGCCTCAGCCTTGAGTATACGCGTAGTATGCAGGATTCTTATAGTGCTTCGCGCCGTACTTTGAGGGCCACCAACAGCAGCGGTACCAGTGAAAGCCGAAACTTATTGTTTCAAAATACCCTGAACTATGCCCCCAAATTTGGTGACGGCCATAGCTTAAGCTTTCTTTTGGGACAAAGTGCAGAAAAAATAGAGACCAAAATCACCAGCGTGAGTAGTGTGAGCGCCTCCCCTACCTTATCGGAGACGGTCAACTGGCCCACAGGAAACGCTATTGGCTCGAGTAACTACACGGGAAGTTCAATATTGTCCTATTTCAGTCGGTTAGACTATTCCTACAAACAGAAATATATGATCGGTGGCTCGTTGCGGGCCGATGGGTCGTCCAAATTCGGACAAGCCAACCGCTGGGGTATTTTCCCTTCGGTCTCGGTAGGCTGGAACTTCGACAAAGAGGGTATTTTTGAGGATGTAGAATGGCTGGAAAGTGGTAAGATTCGCGCCAGTTACGGGGTTTCTGGAACTACCTGGAACAACGACTACCTGGCTCTGGGAATTATGGACGGAGGTTCTCTGGACAATTACAATTCTAACCTGGAGATTTCTTATGGTGGTATTTCTGGGTATTCTCCATCTTGGTACGATGGGTTTAAAAACGAAAACCTAACCTGGGTAAAGAGCCAGATGAGCAATGTCGGGATGGATGTGTCCTTGTTTGGTAATAAAGTCGAATTCATCTTCGATGCCTATGAAAAACTCACCAAAGGATTACTCCTAACCACCTCCCTGCCTACTACTTCGGGATATAACGAGGTATACCGGAACGCGGCCAATGTACTCAACCGAGGACTCGAATTTACAGTAAACACCAATATCAATGCCGGAACGAACTTCAACTGGAATACGGGACTTAACTTCGCCCTTAACCGAAATAGAGTGGTGGCTCTGCCAGACGGAAACGCCGATATCATCAAAACCAGTACTTCTGGTCAAGATTTCGGATCTATCGTAAGGACGGGAACGCCACTGAACGGATTTTTCTTCTACGAGTCTCAGGGTATTTACCAAACGGAAAGTGAGATCCCTGTAAACCCAAAAACGGGTGCCTCTCTTCTTGGTTTACAGAACAAAATACTAGCCGTGGGCGACCGTAATTTTAAAGATCAAAACGGTGATTATATCATCGATGTCGATGACCGAATCTACGCCGGAGATCCTAACCCCAAATGGACCGGTGGATGGACCAACGACTTCAGATACAAGAATTTTGGACTCAACATCATCTCTACGTTTGTAGTGGGCAGAAAAATTGTAAACACCGCCTTGCTCGACCGTTTACAGTTTGGAAAAGACTTTGCAGGAACTGGCTCTATGCCCAACTTCGACAACTACTCAATATGGGAAAAGAGTGGAGATGTGGCCAAATACCCCACCCTCAACCCCTGGAACGACGCCTCCCAGATCGTCTCCTACGACTCGGAATATGTAGAAGATGGCTCTTACTTCAAGGTCAAAGCGGCGACATTGTCTTATAACCTAAACAGCAAAATGCTGAACCGCCTTGGGATAGGAAGAGCTCGGGTATACTGCACCTTCGACAATATTGTCACCTTCCAAAAATACAGTGGTCCTGATGCCGAGCTGGTCACCATCGACGGCTTCGACGCCTCTGGAGGGTATCCGATGCGGAGGATGATGTTATTTGGAGTTTCACTGGGACTATAGTAAAAAAAGTTAAATCGTAAGAAACTATGAGAAACAAGATATTTGTCACCTGTCTCACCTCCCTGTTACTTATCTCTCAGGGATGTAAAAACTGGTTGGATCAACTACCGATCAATACCGTAACGGAAGATCAGGCCTGGAAGACGGGCAGTGATGCCGAAGGAGCCGTAGCCAAGTCATTCGCTATCTTTCGCCGTGCGCTTGCCGGGCTCACCAAGGACGACACCCCCTCCACCACCAGAAACGGCGCCTGGGGTGACTATTATTTCTGGGGCGATGCACGTTCTGGCGACTGGATAACCCCCAATAATGATGGGGATTGGCAAGCCGGATTCAATAACAACCTTATTTCACGTACCCAGCTGGAGCCCATGACCAACTGGAGGCTTTTCTACCGAGCCATTGAGCAAAGCAACCTCGTATTGGAGAACGTCCCCAATATTACTGAAGGATTCACCGCCGAAAGGAAAGCGCAATTACTAGCGGAGGCACATTTTATGCGAGGAATGGCCCACTTTTATGCTGCACGCGTGTGGGGAGATATCCCCATTAACCTGAGTGCTCGGAATGTAACACCGCTTGGCCGGGAACCCCTTAAGGATGTTATGGAGATGGTAGTGGCAGAAGCCGACGAAGCCATTGCCGTACTTCCATGGATGTACTCTGGCACCCGAAAAAAAGTAACCTCACGTGGTACCAAAGGGGCCGCCCTGGCCTTAAAAGCCCATGCCTTAATGTGGCTAAAAGACTACCAGGGAGCTTCTGATGCCCTGAACCAAATCGTAGAAGAAGGTACATTTAGACTGGCTCCTATCGAAGGCTTCCGGGATATGTTCGACACGGGAGAGTCCGAAGAGCTTATTTTTCAGATGTTTTATGATGCCAGTATCGGGGAATTTTCGGATTACTATGGACATATCATGACCTATTACCTGACCAACCCCTATACTTCCAGAAGTAACCTCTCGCTAGCCGTTCCTAGGTCAAAAATTCTAGAAATATATCCAGACTACGCCCGAGACCAATCTGATAAGCGGGTAGCCGAATTTTTCCAAAGCATCGATTTTTCGGTAGGAGAAAACGAGATCAGGCCCATCTTTGCCGATCCTTTGGCCAACGGAGAGCGCCAGATTATGTTTGCTAAATTCAGAAAAGCCAAGGATCGTTCCTACAATTTAATGGATGGTCCGGTACCTATCTTCCGCTATGCCGATATTTTATTGCTAAAGGCGGAAGCCGATGCCCGGCTTGGCAATGTAAACGAAGCCCTGGTCAACCTCAACCTGGTACGCACCCGGGCTGGTATCCCGGCCTTCAATAAGTCTGATCAGCCGCTTTTAATCGAAGAGATCCTAGAGGAGCGGCGCCGGGAACTCATCGGTGAGTATCAGCGCGTATACGACCTGGTACGCCTAGGGCGCCTCCATGAATTCAATCCGGCTATCACCGAGCAGGGGGAAAAAGATGGGGCTGGCTTCTTCCCAGTAAGCGATGAAGCCTTCGCCAATAACCCCAATATGCAGCAAACCTATTACTGGCAGTTTAACCAATAACCCGAAAACAAGCAGTCAAAATGAAGAGATCTATTATCACCATGGTACTTGCCACCGTCCTCTTTTCTTTCGGATGCAGCGACGAGTATTTTACCGATGGGGGCGTGCAGGCCGATCTGACTGGTACCTTAAATGTATCGACTATGGATTATCTGCAGAGTGAACCTGCCAAGTTTGATACCCTCGTTAGCTTAATAAAGTTATGTGGATTAGAAACTGAAATCTCCACGCCAGGAAGTACCTTTTTGGCGCCCCAAGATTATTCCATCCACAATTTTTTTAAGTTACTCTATCCCGACGAAACCAAATGGCCCGCTCTTACCGACCTTTCGGAAGAAGAAAAGAGCGCCATCACTCAAATTCTCAGGAATTATATCATTCCCGATCAAGAGATTGAAAGGTCAGGATTGTCGCCCGCCTATAGCTACGCCACCACACAAGGGGGTAAAACGGCTCGCTTTAACCTGATCCGTACCGACTATATCGGCAATGTCAATATGGGAGCGGCCTTCATCGTTTTCGCACTCGATGTTAGCCCTGAAGGTAGCTCAGTAGAGCGCTTTCAATCCGTAACTGTGGTGACCTCCGGGTTGCGTTCCACCAATGGTATGATCCATATTCTGGATCCCAACACTCACATCTTTGGATTTAATTAAGCAATAGCTATGAAACTTAAAAATACTTTAAAACTTTTCTGGAGCCTCTCTATGACGATAGGCTTTGCCGCCCTTCTCTCAGGGTGTGAAGAAATACCCGCGGAAGGAAGTTTGGCGCCCGACATAGGTTACAAAAACCGGAAGCAATATGCAGTTTCAGGACTCACCCAAAATATCGGAGAATTCCTTACTTCGAGTTCTACGTTGCCTCTAAAGTTTGAAATTGTAAATATCACCGAGACCAACGGTCAGGATATATCCGCATTGAACGAACAACTGCCAGTAGTACGGTATAAGGAAGCCCTGGTAGGCAATGAAAGTGCCGCAGAGCTGGCTCTAAAATCAGAAATTGTTCAGCAGCCTGCCATTTCCATCAACCCCAATACAGGGACGATCGAATTGCTAGAGGGCAATAGAATCCCATCTGGAGAATATCGCTTCGACGTTCAAGTAAGCAATACCTCTGGTAGCAAGGTGCTTAAGGATGCTATTATCATTGAATTCGTGGAGTACCAGGTATCCTCCTGGTCCACCGGAATGAAGTCCACTCCACAGATAGAACGAGTGGCCGATTCGCCCAATCAAATCCTTTTTGTGGGGTATCTGGATGGTGAACAATTACCTGGCAACCGTATCGACTTTACCGAAGAACGGAACCTAGGCTTTAAAGGCACCTTTGTCGACGATAACGAGCAAGGAGAATTGTGGAACGTCAATTTCCCTGTAAAAAATGCAAACACCTATTGTAGCTGGAAAGTGATCACCGACAATAACGGTAAAGAAGAAGTGAGCTATGTAAGCGAAAACTTCGACTTCGTTTTGGGTATACCAGGCAGTTATGTAATTCGACTCTATAAGTAAAAGCATATGAAACATTCTATTAAATACTCCTTCTTAGTCTTGGCCCTTTTTATAGGAGCAGCTGGCCCTGTCCTCGCTCAGGAAAAAGCCAAAAAAATATTAGTTATCGGTGTAGACGGTATTATTAATACTGCCCTGGACTACGCCACGACGCCCGGTGTCGACCATCTGTTGGCTGATGCTTCTTTCAGCATGAGCGGCTATAGCGGCGTACCGGCCTACTCTACCACCGGTTGGGCCACCTTACTGACGGGGGTAGGCCCTCAAAAACATGGGGTAGTAGCCGACAAAACCTTTACAGGACATAAATTTGACGCATATCCATCGGTAATCAACCGGATCAAATCGGTCAATACCACCGACAAAGTCGCCTCCATCGTTCGCAACGAAGGCATCAACACTTTGCTGAACAGCAATGCGGATTACAAATTTCATTTCGATTCCGATGGGGCCGTTTTCGACAAAACGGCAGAGCTACTCCAGCAAGCCGATATCGGCTCCCTGTTCATACAGTTCAGCAGTCCGGCAGAGGTAGGCAAAGAGGTAGGCTACCAGCTGCGCGAGGCACGCTATGTACAGGCCATTCAGCAGATTGACACTTATGTGGAGCAACTGCGCACCGTCCTCACTGCACGCCCTACCTACGCCAACGAAAGCTGGGCGGTCTTCTTGGTGTCGACTCACGGTGGAACCGAGACCGGCATCACCCTCAACAATAGCAGCCAAGAGTTTGATGTACCCATCATATTGTCGGGGGGAGCGTTGGATAAAAAAGAGTTAATCGGAACGGCTATTGATGCCCGTGAAAACAATGACAATATCCTCACTATAGACAAGGCCTCTTCTGGTGATAAGACCTTCGTGAGAGTACCCATAGGCAATACGCCCCTGCAAGGTATGGACAAATTCACCATAGAATTATGGGTGAAAGCGGGCGCTAATTCCAGTGATCCCTCCATCATAGGCGACAAGGACTGGGACTCAGGTGGCAACCCCGGCTTTACGCTGTGCCGTAGCGGAAGCTCTTGGAAGATCAATATTGCCAGCGACAAACGACAACGCTATGACATCGGCTCGGGCAAGACCCTCGAAGATGGAAACTGGCACCATATGTGTGTTACTTTCGATAAAACCAACGAGTGTATCGTTTATCAGGATGGTGAAAAAGTAGCGGAATCGAAGCTTACTTATAAACCAGAAGACGATATGGCTTCGCCTTACGATTATATCTGCTTGGCTCAAGAGGGCACTCAACGCTATGGTGGAGGCGCCCCCAACTGGGCAGGATCCTTCAACGAGGTGAGAATATGGACCGACGTTCTCTCTCCCCAGACCATCAAAAACTATATGTACCAACGCGACATCGAAAGCAGTACACACCCCAACCTGTCTTCTTTGAACCTCTACCTCAAACTCGACGAGGTGCGTGGGACGGTCATTCAGGATCATAGCGGCAAAGGCCACCATGCTGAGTTGGTAGGCCCAGCTTCGGAGCGTCACCCATTATACCCCATCGGGATGACCGACGTGGCCATAAACATTCTTAGTCATTTAGACATCCGTGTGGACGGCACCTGGGGATTAGAAGGCAACTCCCTCAAGTCTAATGTCCCTTTTCGTCTGTTCAAAGTTAAATAACCCACTATTATGCAAGCAAAAATGAATTTTAAAACAAGTTTATTGGCTCTTGTAATGCTGGCGGTCTTAGGACTAAGCGCCTGTAAAGAAGATGCTATAGTAACCACCCTAGACCCCGAGCAACTCGTAGCGGGCAGGCTCGGTGGCACCTGGGCCAAGCCAACCAATATCGTGACACCAGAAGGCGTCCCCTCCGAAGTTTTCGGTGCCATGAGGCTGGTATTAACTACCGACGAACTCGGCAAGCCCTCCGAATTCCTGGGCCAAGACTGCCCTATCATATTTAGCGGGGAAGCCGGAACCTGGGCCGCCACCGGCAGCCAGGACGACGCAAAGGTGATGCTGACAGGCATTACCCCTGTTGACGAGTTTACGGCGAAAGTGAACTCCTCTTCCCTTATCATTTCGTTTCGAATGGGCTGGGAAAACACCGATACTGGAGTTACAGGAGAGGGAGACTTTAGCGTTACCCTCAGCCGCCAATAAACCAAAAGAAAATAATTGATTCACCATACAAGAAGCTTCTAAAGAAAGTCTATATGAATATCTTTAATTATACCTCCCTAAACAGGCTATTCCTGATGGTCCTACTGACCTCCTGCTGCCTACTATCCTGTAAAGAAGAATACGATCATACCCTAGATGTCACCAATCCAGTGGTGGTCAGCTTCAACCCCGTGCTGGGCGTCGAAGAAGTGTCGGTCAATAGCCACTTGGTGTTGACTTTCGATAAAGATGTAAAAAAAGGAGTAGGAAACATTGTCATTACTGGTGAGTCTGCTACCAGGACCATCGATGTCAATTCAGATGCAGTAACCATTGGGGACGATGCTCGTGTTGTTACAATCAATCCTGGAGAACTGGAGTCGGACGAGACTTACACCGTAACGGTCGATCCCGGCGCCCTGACCGACCTACTGGACAATAAGTACATGGGAACCATAGCCGCTACTCCCTGGACCTTTACCACCGCCGGCAATAGTGGTCCGCTTGTAATAGCCCAATCTCCTGCTCAAGGTAGCACTGACGGCTCCTTGTTTAAGCTTCAGCTTACCTTTTTGGCCGAGGTAAAAAAAGGTACCGGTAATGTTGCCGTGTACACTTCCAATAATACCAAGGTGGCCGAATTGTCCATAGCCAGTTCGAATGTTACCGTTCAAGGCAGCATGGTCGTTATCAACTTAAACACCCCACTCGAATTTGCGACAGACTACTATGTAACCATGGACAGCGGTGCGCTGCTAGATGCCGACGACAAAAAGTTCAAAGGATTCAAAGGAAGCACAGGGTGGACATTTACCACTACGAGCGGTAGCGGCAGCGACCTGGCGGTATATTTACCCTTGGACCAAGACCTATCCGACGCAAGTGGAAATAGATTCGACGCCAGCAATGGAAGTACCGCTTCGGCACCCGTAGAATTTACCAATGATCCGATCCGCGGGAAAGTGGCCAACTTCGTGGCCGGTTCATTTGCCGTGTTGCCCAAGCACAGCATGCTACGCCCCTCGCTCACTCAAAACTTTAGCATTAATATCTGGATGAAGCTTAAAGGAATCGGCTCCGACCCTGCACTCTTCTCCAACTCCGACTGGGGTTCAGGAGGGAATCCAGGCCTGGTATTATGTACCGACGGAGGAGCCACTTATACCGGCCCAGGATCTACAGGCAGGGGATGGATCACCAAGGTAGCAGGAGGTGGCAAACGCCTCGACTGGAGGGCCGGTTCAATGACCCCTCAGGCCCCAGCCCTGTCCGACAACGAATGGCATATGGTGACCATAATCTATAACCAAACCATCAAACGCCTGCAGGTATATATTGATGGGGTGGAATACACCCAAGCCGACAATGCCAGTAGCTATGACCTGAGCACGCTGACGGGGCCTCTTTGGGACGAAACCAACGACTATCCATTCACTATTTGGGAAGATGGTACCGGCCAATACAATGCCAACAGCGACACCCGCAAGGCACTGGCTGGGTTCGTCGACGACCTACGTATCTATAACAAGGCGCTTACCCCCGAAGAGATTACCGAATTATTCCAATAATGGGAATCCTATTTTAGGACCATTAAGCTGGCAGGAAGCTACGCCAGCTTAGTGCCAAGAGGCCGACTCCATCACACGACACCACGTCGCTGCTGAGGGTCGGCCTCTCTTTATTGCTACTATTGCCTGGGCTGGCAACGTCACCTAGTGTTTGCCACTTCCTCTGGCTGTCGACCCTCTATAAATTAGCTTGGCATCCAAAACCAAGGTTCTGCTATCTGAGCTACTATCCTGAATTTTATCCATGAGTAGCCTGGCGGCAGCTTCTCCCATTTCCTTGAGTGGCTGCTCAACACTCGACAATTGAGGAAAGACACTCGTAGATAGTTCGGTACCTGAAAAACTACAGATCGCCACCTCCTCCGGAACCCGAATCCCTTGCTCCAAAAGGTAATTCATGGCGCCAATGGCTAAGGTATCTGTAAAGGCAAATATGCTGTCGAAAGCTATTCCCTTTTTCAATAGTTCTTTTACCGCCTCTTTCCCATGACCAAAAGTCGTCCCATGCGTTTTTACCATCAACTCAGGGTCAAATATCCCATGTTTTACCAGAATTCTTTGATATCCCGCAGCACGCTCTGTGGCGTTGCGCACGGTAGGCGGTCCCATCAGATGGACAATTCTTTTACATCCAGTGCTGATCAGATGCTCGGCCATCAGCGAGGCTTGTATATGGTCGTTGACGATCACCTTAGATACATCCAGAGCATTTCCGGGTATTCTGTCGAAAAAGACGATCGGGGTGCCCCTCTCCATGATTTGGGCATATAAGGCCTGGTTATACGTCTCATGGCACAGGTTCAGGATGATACCATCTACATTAAAACGCTCTAGCAGTGTCAGATTGTCCCTTTCCGTGTCAGGACTTTCATCCGAAACCAGGATAATCACCTTATAACCGATATTATTGAGGAAGGCTTGTATCCCTTTCAGTACATTGGCGGAGAAAGGCGTCACCATTTCGGGCACTACCAACCCAATACTTTTCGATTTGCCATATCTCAAATTGAGCGCCGTCGTGTTCGGCTGATAACCCAGCATCTCGGCGGCCTCTAACACCCGTTTCCTCGTTTCAGGATGGATGTTCTTATGGTTAAGTAGCGCCCTGGAGATAGTTGAGGTCGATAGGGAGAGGTGTCGCGACAAGTCTTTTAAAGTGGTTGGTTTCATAGGATCACGCTGTACTATAAAGCTCCTGAATTCTTTGTTTTGTGGGAACGTTCCCAGCTCTTTGGGAACGTTCCCAGCCTTCTATTTTATATTAAAATTACATTATAGCTTATTATTCTTATATGTTCGAGACATCAATCATTAAAAGAATTCTTCGAAGATGAACATAATAGAGAATCGTTACAAGTCTGAAGGGGTAATATCGGGAATTTTACACTTCGGGGTGGGAAACTTCCATAGGGCTCACCAGGCGTACTATGCCAACGAATTGCTTATGCGCCACGACCACCAGGACTGGGGAATCTGCGGGGTGAGTCTGATGAAAACGGACGCGAAGATAATTGAAGGACTCAGAGCACAGAATCTTAATTATACCCTCACCGTATGTGCTAGCAATGGAGACAAGCGCGTGCATCAAATAGGGGCTATCACAGAACTCCTGGTGGGCTATGAAGACCCACAGGCGGTTATTGCAAAAATTGCCTCCAAATCTATTCGGATCATCTCCCTCACCATCACCGAAGGGGGCTATAACCTCGACAAGGAAACGGGAGAATTTATCCTAAACAACGAAAACATAAGTCATGACCTGCAGCACCCGAACACGCCCGCTACCGTATTTGGCTTCGTGGCCGAAGGGTTAAGAGCCCGTATGCGCCAAGGAAATGGGGGAATCACCATTCTTTCCTGCGACAACCTCCAGCATAATGGCCATACCGCCCAAAAGGCTTTTACGTCATTTATACAGGCTCAAGATAGTGAATTGGCCGACTGGATGAGCAGCCATGTTACCTTTCCCAATAGTATGGTAGACCGCATTACACCTTCCACAACCCCGGCCGATATAGAGCGCTTAAACCAAAATAGCGGGATCCAGGACCTTGTTCCCGTTTATTGCGAAGATTTTATTCAATGGGTCATCGAAGACGATTTTGTGGCTGGAAGGCCCGCCTGGGACCTGGTAGGCGTACAGTTTACCGACGATGTAAGCGCTTTCGAAAATATGAAGCTGAGCCTTTTAAATGCCTCCCATACGCTGCTGTCCTACCCTTCCTTTCTAAAAGGCTATCGGGCGGTAGACCAGGCCATGCAAGACCAGGACATCAGGACTTTTGTACAAGAGTTTATGGATAAGGACGTTACCCCTTATGTGCCAGCACCCCCAGATACCGACCTCACCGAATACAAACAAATACTCATCGAACGGTTCTCCAACTCCGCCGTGAGTGACCAGGTGAGCAGGCTCTGTTTCGATGGGATTTCCAAATTCCCCGTTTATATCATGCCCACCCTCGCCCAGATGATCCGCGACGACCAAGACCTGACCAGGATGGCCTTCCTGTTTGCCGTCTATAGGCATTATCTCAAATACCAAGTAGACGATACCGGCCAGGCATTCGTATTTGCCGAACCATGGCTGACCCCCGAAGACCAATTGTTGCTTCACAGTGAAAACCCCGTGGATTTCCTTGGCTTTTCTGCCTTTAAAAGCGTCCAGCTAAAAGCGTCCGATTCCTTTGTCGAAAGCTATCATATCTTTGTCGTTGGCATTAAGGAGCATGGCGTTGCCAAAACCTTGTCCTCCATTCTGTTCCGTTAAGTAGCCCCCAATCAAAAATCTAGATCGATCGTATTATGAAATCCAAAATGAGTAGAAAGCTGTTGCCTTTTATGGTGGTCACCATCATTTATTTCGTCGTGGGCTTTTTAACGACGGTCAATGAGCAACTGCAGGCGCCGCTGAAATTCACTTTTTTGGCCGATGCAGGGAGCCTGAGAAACACCTTCACGACCCTGGTCTCTTTCTTTTTCTTTCTAGGCTATCTGTTTAGTGGAAACATGGCCAGTAGGTGGGTCAATGCCTTGGGCTACAAAAGCACCATCCTTCGGGGCCTTCGGTTTATGATCTGCGGACTATCCATGTATTTATGCTCCGCCCTGCTAGGATACAAATACCCCGAATTGGAGTTTCAAATTGGCGATGCCATCGTGGCCTATGGGTTCGTAGTGTTTATTATGGGCTCCTATCTGATGGGCACCTCGGCGGCCATCATTCAAGTGGTGGTCAACCCGTATGTGGCATCCTACGATTTGCCTGGCACCCAGCCCGTCCAACGACTCAATATCACCACGGCCGTCAATTCAATTGGTACCACTTCGGCACCGTTCTTTGTAACGGTAGTGATGTTCAGCGGTGTTTCTATCGAAAATATCCAGATAGATCAACTGCTGTGGCCCCTGCTGATGCTGATGCTCTGCGTAGCGGCCGTGACGGCCATCACCCACCGACTCGACCTTCCCGACATCGCCAATACCCGGTTTGCTGCCGGCGAAAAACAAGAAAGAAGCATCTGGTCCTTCCGCCATTTTGCCTTGGGGGTACTCGCCATTTTCTGCTATGTGGGCACAGAGGTGGCCATTGGCGCCAATATCAACCTATATGCCTTCGAACTCATGGATACCGGCCACCCCATCACCTTCTTCGGCAGAGAGGATTTCATATTCGGCGGGGTCGACTACGGCATACATGCCTTGCTGTCGACCCTGTATTGGGGAGGATTTCTGGTAGGTCGATTCATTTCCAGCTTCTTTAGCACCATCTCGGGCCGTAGCCAGCTGGTCGTAACGTCGGTGCTGGCTACCATCCTGGCCGTAACGGCCATTGTCACCGAAAACCTTTGGTATTTGGTAGGGATTGGCCTCCTACACAGCACCATGTGGAGCTGTGTATTCTCCCTGGCAACGAAAGGCCTTAACAAATATACTTCCAGGGCCTCCGGAGTCTTTATCTCAGCGGTGTTTGGAGGTGCGGTCTTTACCATTTTACAGGGTGGCCTGGCCGATGCCCTAGGCTCTTGGCGATGGACCTGGACCCTTTCCGTTTTCTGTGAATTGGTGATTCTCTATTACGCCCTATACGGGTCGCGTATTCGGGAAGAGGACATGTTGACCCAACCCAGTGAAGAAACATTAGCCCATGGTTAAACACCCCGGACTCTGGTCCATAACGCCATAACGGTCCTTCAATAGTAGAGCTTCAAGATCATTAATACTTCATAACAAACCCATGGCTAGTATAGCCAAATCGTGCGAATCCTGCGGGCTTCAATGGCTACTTTTGCTATTGAAGTCCGTAGGATTCCTTTTCGTATTTATAGGCCTAGTAGATTTTATTGGGTGTTATTGATCCATTCGGGACAGCATCGAAAGCCTCTAAAGGTCATCAAACTTTCGTTATTCTTTCACAAAAAATAGGCAAATAACAGCAAGTCAAGAAGTTTTGTTGTTCTTAACCACATGAATCCTTGGAACTGACTCTAGCTTAAACAAGGTCATAGCGAATCGTATTCCATTACTGATATTTTACCCAATGGACGGGTAGGTTTTTGTTCCAGAACGGAATATATGTAACAGACCTAATAAAAAATAACCGGATAAACGGCCACTACAAAAAGGAAAAAATAGCTGGAGTAGTAGTAAAAAACTAAAGAAAAAAGTGAGGCTTGGTATTGGAAAGAGAACATATTTTTGGTTCTTGACATGAATTATCTCGATAACCCCTTCTTTCTATTATTTTTCTAATGGTCAGAGCAACACTTAGATACATGTTTACTTCAAAAAAGAAACTGCTAGATCAGTTGAAAAATAAGGCAGGTAAAATAAAAGAAGAGACATTTGATTTTAATAGAATTACCCGCTTTTTCTTACTGAGCGATAAAAATCATCACTATCAGGTTATTTCGGATCGGACCTTTAAAGACCTTGACATGGATGAAATATTTATGTTCTTGGATCGTACGACTTCAAAAGTAGGGCAGCAATTTTTATATCTTGTATTAAGAACCATCCCTGTTCATTATGATAGAACCGAAAAATTTGAAAAAATTATTCAGATCCTGAAAGAAAATCCAAAAATTAAAGCGGAAATTCTATTTGAACTATCCGTATTAAACAACCAAGATGCCTATAATATCCCTTCCATTTTTTTAGAAAACCATACTCCGAAACCAAAGTGGTTTTGGGTGATCCAAACGCTTTCATTAACAAGCATTTTCTCTGTTCTCCTATCGTTTATTTTTCCACAATTTATAATTTTTCTTATTTTCTTACTTGCCGCTAATTTTACAATACATTATTGGAATAAGCTCAATGTCTATAAATATAGCAGCTCCATTCCGCAGTTATTACTACTAAACCAGGCAGCCAAAAAGATTGTTAAACTCCAGGAATCAACATCCGAACAACTCGATATCAGTGAATCTATTAAGGCAATCGATAGTCTTGGTATTCAAATGACCCTTTTTAAACTCGAGGTAAAGCTCCAAAGTGAAATCGGTCAGATCGTGGAGTATATAGTTGAATTAATAAAAGCCTTCTTTCTTATAGAGCCCTTAGTACTCTATAATGTCTTAAAAGAGTTGGATTTAATGAGAGAACATGTACAAAAAGTATATAATTATATCGGGGAAATAGATGTAGCTATGTCTATCGATTTTCTCCGTGAAGATTTGCCATATTTTTGCTTACCAACCATTAGTACTGCCCAAAAACAGATACTGGCCGTAGAGGTTTACCATCCCCTAATTTATCAATTCATTCCGAATTCAATAAGCCTAAACGGCAAATCGGCCTTGTTAACCGGATCGAATATGTCAGGAAAGACGACCTTCATCAGAACGATAGGCATCAATGCGCTAACTGCTCAAACGATTAATACTTGTTTTGCGAAAGAGTTTGTGACTCCCACTTTAAAAATACATACCGCCATCCGTATTGCCGATGATCTTTTAAATAATAAAAGCTATTATTTTGAAGAGGTACTCGCAATAAAAGCTTTAATGGATGAAAGTGCCAATAATCATGGGAATTTATTTCTACTGGATGAGCTATTTAAAGGAACCAATACCGTTGAAAGAATCGCATCTGGAAGTGCCGTTTTAACACACTTAAATGAAGTAAACAACATTGTTTTTGTCGCTACTCATGATTTAGAACTTGCTGAACTATTGAAGGATACGTTTTCTTTGTTTCATTTCACGGAGGTAATCCAAGATGGGACTATTCTGTTTGATTATAAAATCAAATCTGGAAATTTATGTAATACAAATGCCATTAGAATTTTGGAGCTAAATAATTATCCCGTGGAAGTAATAGATGAAGCAATCCGACTGTCAAGTCAGATTTACAAATATAAAATCAAAAGCGACAACTAGCTAATAACGAAATTAATATAGTCCTATTTCTCTGTATCTGGTTATTCTGCCCCCGGAGTAATTTTGCAATATTAATATCCCTAAGTAAACTCACCTTTCCTACTCTTTCACCCTCTCTCCATTCTTGCTTATATATTAATGGTTCTGTATTAGCAAAGGCAAGGTATTTTCCGTACTTAAATATCACAACCACCGCTGTGTAATAAAATTGACGATTAAATGCGCTGGCTATATCAGCTAATTATGAGCAGGTGGACCGCATATTGTTGTCCCTTGGCTTTAATGTTATTCCAAAAAATTACCGTCGTAATCCGATTTTATTTTTTCAATCTCCAATGACTTGTTGCCTCGAATGCCGCATCATCTACCATGCCAACAAAATTAACATCTTCGATAAGTTGAAAAGTGTCTTTTAGTATTTCTTTGGCTGTAGTGGGCTCAACAGTTACATAATTGATAGGCACTTTCAGGTCACTGAAAAAGCCCTTGAGTGCAGGGAGAAAGTCGAGGTGGGAGAACAGTTCTATATTCATTTGTTAAAATTTTTCAGTTCTTTTTCAATGTATTTTTCAAGTTGGGCTTTGCTGGGCAATTGCACGAGGTATTTTTGGACGAAGAATCGCTCATCCATTCCAGCTGTGGCATATTTTACGAAGGCCTGGTCTTTTTCGGCCACCAACAGTATCCCGACCGGCGGGTTGTCACTGGCTTCGCAAACTTCTAGTTTATAATAATTAAGATAGGTATTAAGCTGGCCTATATCGGCATGTTCAAATGCACCAATTTTGAGTTCTAAAAGTACATAACAACACTACACTATTCCTTTAATGCATTCAAGTTCATAAAAAGTACGTTTGAGCGGCTCGTCAAGGGAAAATAGTTGTTCGAAATAGGTGTAAGACAGTTTCGAAATAAGTACTTCTGAAGTTTGTTGACCGGTTGCGATAACTCTTCAATTTTAACTGGTAGTGCGGGTATTTCAGAAATGGTGGTCAGTGCCCCCCGAATTGGATCAAGCAATTGAGGATACAGTATATAAAACTGTCGGTATTTCCGTAGTGCCCTTTCGTCCATCCCTTTTATGTTTATAAGAGCTGTTCCCAGTTCTTTTAAGTCTTGGCAGCCGTTGTGTTGGTCAAAATTTCCCGAACATCTGCATCATCACCGTTAAGGTACATATGATCCTTTCCGGCCAATAGCGATTCGACTAAAGTCGATTTCCCAGATTGGCGAGGACCGAAAAGCAAAATAGCTTTTCCTTTAAAAAGTCGTGGTTCGATCTTGTCGTGAAGCAGTCTCGTTATCCGAAGGACTATTATCCGGTTCGTAGACCAATGCCTCCATTCCTCGAAACCAGATAAATGCCAACGATCCAATGGAGTTATATCGTAAGGCAATATGTTTTGCGAACGCAAAAGGCGATCCAATACATTTATTATTTCATCCCTGCATACGTCCATCTCAGATAAGGAATTCAACCTTTCATAAAGGTCATCTATCTGATATTCAAGAAAATCGCATACCCTGATCACGCAAAACAGATCATTCAGGGAATGCCGGAGGTTTGTGAAAACCTTTATCAATGAGTTTTAAAAGTGGTTTCTAGCCGTTTTGAAAAGCAAAACCGTCGTATTAAAATAAAAGCATAATGATGGTACACATCAATACACTCCTGTGTGCCAATTACGAAAGAACACTTCGGGGATCACAGCACATGTTAGTCCCCACCGCTCTTTATACACCCATCAAATATTATATAAACGTGTTATTCTTTGATGTGACTTATCATATTAAAAATTTCAGCGTAGAAGGTGCCATTCAAATTCATTCAGGTAGATAATAGGGGGCTACTCTTTAGCAACCTTTAATTTGAAGTGGATTGAACCACCTTTTACGGCAGGTTATGCCAAAAATGGGTTAGCTGGCAATGTTTTTAGAATGATGTGCAGCGCTTTATCTTGTGGCCGTAACTGGTAACAAACCGAAGTATCAGCTTCCATATCTGAACACCGGTCAGTCCACTGCTGCCAGGTGATACTTTTTTCATTGAACAGCACTCCGCCCAATTTGTGGCTTACGGCTGCGTTCATCGCATTCAGCTCAAAAATGGTAATCGTTTCCATGGCGTTGTCTGGTTTTACGGTTGAGACGGACTTGTCTGCTGCCGGTCATCTTTACAAAATGACATTTCACAGCAATATTTTATGTTTATAAGGTATCTTACAAACATAAAATAACGAATGGATTCAACTCTAAATATTGTTTGCTAGCCGAATTTGCGTCGATCTCATCTGCCCATTTTAGTAATGCAACCGCTCCGCAACTGCATTACTAAAATGACTCATTCTACTGTTTAATGTAAGGAAAAAAAGAGAACCTGGTTATGTATCGGTTTGCACTTCTGTGATTTGCTTCCTACATTACCAGTCAAACCAAATTAGTTCGAACTTAAATTATTAGATAACAAGACATCAAAATATAGATAGTGTTTCGCTTAAAATTTTCCTGCGTTTGAAAAGTGGAAATTTACGTAAACAGGGAAAGTAGAAGTGAGGCGCCTGCGCGAAAGCGTGGGCGTTCCCTTTGCTTTGTTTACAGGGCTTCGACTCCCTCAGACGCAGGCATGGAAATCAGCCCGCGCTTTTGCTTTTAACCGCTTAATAAGTTTTTGGGACAACTCAAAAATACCGGCGATATGTTTGTATAACCGAATTACTATACATCCAGTATGTTTGTTACTTACGGTTAACAACCAGTCTAATCACTAGTTTAAAGGCTATGGCTACAAAGGTTAAACCGTTGAAAGTTAAATTATTAAACATCAACAGCTAATTATGCCACACATTTCCCTGACCGGAAAGTGCCATTTACTAGGCTCTTTCCTGATTTTGTCAAACCTGTCTGCGAGCCTAGCACAAGAGCGTCTTTACAGACATTTCAATACCCAGAACGTGCGTCTGGCAACCATTAAGAAATTTCCTGAATACTCGGAAAACCTGATTGTATTGGAGAACTCCATTTCCAACTATGCTTCCAGAGGTGATAACGGACAAATTATTCAGGTTCCTGTCGTATTTCACTTTCTGCAAACAGCTTCGCAGAAAATGCCCGATGAAACACAGGTGAACTTCCAGCTTGAAGTCCTCAATAAATACTTTGGTAGTTACACCGCTCCCGAAACCAAGGACTTTCCAAACCCTGATGTCGAAAAGTTTATATCCATGGGTGTCAGTACGGGTATACAATTCTATCTGGGCGAAATACCAGGTGCTTCAGGTGGGATAAACAGCCTGACCGTTGACCGGAAAAACTGGGGGATATCCAACGAGATACAGGATCCTAAGAAAAATGGGGGGTTGCCCGCAGCTGACCCTACAAAAACAATCAATATCTGGATCGGGGAGCTCGATGGCAACAATGCCGGTTATGCACTCTCACCAGGTGCACCTGCTGCTATTGACGGTATCGTGATTGATCCGGATTTCTTTGGCAATGAAAAAGGAACTGCAAAAGCCCCTTATTCGCAAGGGAAAACACTGGTGCACCTGATGGGGACTTACCTGGGGCTTTATGAGCTTTGGGATGAAAAAGAACCCTGTAAGGATGACCTTGTAGAAGATACCCCTTTGCACGATGTACCAAGCAGTACCGTTTCGACCGAAAAAAATACGCGCTATGTATGTTTTTGCCCTGGTACACCCACAGCCATGTATATGAACTTTATGGATAATACCGATGATGCCTCTTTATCCCTGTTCACAGAAGGCCAAAAGAAGCGGATGCGCGCTGTCCTGCTTTCTGACAATCTGAGAAGCGGACTTTTAAAAAAGTAGCCTTCGTTTGTCCTTTTTGCATTTGTTCCTACTTCATTCCCTGGACTAATCTATTACCGGCATGTTTAAGATATTTACCCTTTTCACAAGTATTGTTTTCTTTGCCCTTAGTGCTGTTATAGCACAACCCATCAACACCGCTATCAAGGACGTATCCATGCCTGCTCCCAATGCGGCAAGCCTTGGGAAATATGGGGATATCCCTGTAGGTCATTACACAGGTGTACCTAACATTGGTATGCCTATACATACCATCACAGACGGCCCTTTAAGCTATCCGGTATCACTGAGTTACCACGCCGGGGGAATCAAGGTAGGAGAACCTGTCAGCTGGATTGGACAAGGGTGGAGCCTGTCAGGAAACATGATCAGCCGGACAATTCAGGGAAAAGCAGATGAGAGCTGCGACGGCTATTTTACATCTGGAAGGTTTATTGCAGTGCAGAATGACACCTGTATAGTACCAGCGGCCCCTTATACTTATGTTACTCTTCAAAATGGGAATACGGATGCAGAGCCCGATATCTTTTCTTTTTCAGTGGGTGGTTGCAGCGGCAAATTCTATATCGAAGCCGATATGACCAATGACAATGTAGTCAATGGAAAAGTAGTACTGATCCCTAAGCAGGATGTCAGGGTTACCTATGAAACATCAGGATCCTGCGGGACTTTGCAATTAAAGAAATTTACGGTCACGACCCCAGACGGCGTACGGTACGAATTCGGCAATATTGACAATGATGCCAATAATAAAGGTATTGATATACAGCAATTCGATGAAATAGTCGGCTCCACGGTTTCGGCATGGCAACTGAGAAGAATCTCATCCGCCGATGGTAATTATAGCATCAACCTGGACTATGTGCAGGAAAAATACCGCTATCAGCACAAGGCAAGCGGTAGCAGTGCCTCTACCCTATTACCCTTTCCAACAACCACACCATCTGGCTCTTATTACTACCATGTAACCGATGTTTTAGGCTGGCGGCTATCTTCCATTACAAATGGTGGAGCTACCAACACCGTTACCTTTCTGGCCGCAACGGCCACTCGGGAAGACCTGAGCGTGTCTCCCTGGAATGTTGGCAGTTCTCCCCAGCCCCCGAAAGCACTCGCAAGTATCCAGGTCCAGTCCGGAACGTTGTGCAAAAAATATGACCTGGCCCAATCCTATTATGAAGATACCACCGCCGACAAGAGCGGTACCACTGCGGATAAAAGGCTCAAATTGACATTGGTACAAGAAAAATCCTGCGACGGGACAGTAACGGCCAACCCCTATACATTCCAATACCATGAACTGGCGGGAAATACGTCTTTTCTTCCTAACAGGATGTCTTCTGGCATTGATCATTGGGGTTTCTATAATGGTGCTGTTACCAACCCGCATTCAGGCCTTAATATCCCTCTTACCAAATTGCCAACCTATACAGTCGGCGGATATAATGTGCATCCCGTAAAAGGGGGTGCGAACCGGGAAACCAATGAAGCCATGATGATGCTTGGAACCCTGCGCAGCATATCCTGGCCCACCGGTGGCTTGACTTCATTCGAATACCAGGCCAATACTGTGTATGGCAATAAAGATGTCCTTACTTTTACCGACATGGGAACAATGACCAGAGCACCCGGTGGCTGTTCGGTCTACCTGGTCGCGGCCGGCTCATTTAATATTGCAACCCAAACAGCCACGGAAATCGGCAATTTGTACTATCAGTGGATTAAAAACCCGCCACCACCACAGCCCAGTACTTGTTCCGAAGGAACTCACCTGGACATTCGCCTGATCAATGCGACAACCAGCGTCGTACTTGCCACAGTTTCTACCTCTCTTCTTTCAACCCAGACTACCCAAACGGCGGAAGGGATATTAACCGAATTGTTCAGTGGCGTGACCATACCTGCCGGCACTCCTTTACGATTTGAAATTTGGGGCAAAAACATGACGGGCTCCTTTACACTTAGAAAATTAACAACCACAACTACATCTGAAAATTACGCCGTCGGTGGTCTGAGGATTAAAAAGGTAACCAGCAATGATGGGACCACAACAGGACAGGATGTAATCAAATCCTATTCATATGCCAAAGCAGTAATACCGGGTCAATCCAGTGCAATCTTGTATGCAAAACCTATATATGGATATGTTTTCCAAGGGTGTATTGGTTCCTGTAATGGGATTCGGACAGGCTCCGGCGCCTGCCCCGGAAATGCCAGCCAGTTGCTGCAGACCCATTTCTTTTTTGAGACGTCTGTGGTACCGCTTGGATCATTTGAAGGTTACCACATCGGCTACTCTGCCGTGCAGGAGTATTTTAATGGTTCCAATTCGGGCTATTACAATTTATACCAATATTACAATGATCCCGTGCAAGCATTCAACGGCATCCCGTTGGTGCCGGTCCAGCCCCGTATCGGTTCGGGAGAAATGGAATCCAAAGCCATGCGGAATACTTTCGGCGGGGATGTTTCCTACGACATTTATGAAAAGAAACCCGAGACCCCGCAAGCCAGTCTGGGTGTATATGTGAAATTCAATACTTACTTAATCAATGGTGATCCGGGTGGCACACCCATCACTTTCTGGAAAAAATACCCGGTTTTGACTAGTCCATTCCGTTATCAGAACGTCACTTCGTATCGTGACGGGCAAATCACGGCTATCGCAAAACAGTATAACGGTACAAACCACCTGCAGGTAACCAAGGAAACCCTCTCCAACTCCGATGGGAAGGTCACCGAAACCGAATACAAGTATTCGTTTGGCCTGCCGGGTTTACCTGCCGCGCAGCTTACAAAATTCATTGACTTAAACCTGCTCGTACCGTTAGAAACAGCTGTGAAGGTAGGCGGTACCATAGTCAATGGAAATAAAACCGAATATGGTTTCTTTGATAATACTTCGGGTAATTTTTTAAGCACCACTGCGTCAGCTACCACCAATTTCATCCGTCCTTACCAGTTCAAAAGCTACGAAGGTGCTGGGTGGGTGCAGAAAGGACAGATAGACAGCTACCACGGAACGGGCACCAGCACCGGGCGCGCCGGGCTTCCAAAGCAATTTACCAAAACGGGCTGGCTGGCCGAAACATACGAATGGACCAGTGCCGGGCTGATCAAGCAGCGCAAATTCAAGGATTTCCTGTGGAAATATGAATACCTCACAGGAACCAATATGGTCAGCAAAGTCACCAACCCGGACGGCCAGTTTACCGAATATACATATGACAAGCTCCTGCGCCTGGACGAAGCCAAAGCCCGTGCCAGTAACGTGAAAACAAAATATACCTACACCTTTCCTGTTGTGAACGCTTCGGGGGTCATTACCTCCTTTGGCAATGTAAAAAGCACAACTACTTTTACCGCTACCGCCGGAAGCAGCCTGGCCACACAGGAAACCTTCCAGTATGTCGACGGGCTCGGCCGTGGTATAGAAACCGTGCACAAAGGCAAAACACCGTCCGATACCGACCAGGTGATCGCCACCGCTTACGACAACCAGGGCAGGGTAAGCAAAAGTTTTGAGGCTTTCGCCGGTACGGCCAATACAGGTGCTTACCAGGCACCGGGTACCAATGCCCACACCCTTACTGAATACGAACCCAACCCGCTCAACCGGATCTGGAAAGTAACACCACCTGTCTGGGCGGCCACCACCAACACCTATGCTGCCAACACCAGCGGTGATGCGGTGCTCAATTACAATTTCGCAACAGGTGCATCTACCACCTTTGGTGCAAACCTGTTGACCAAAACCACCACCACCGACGGAAACGGCAACAAGTCCATCACTTTCACCGACAAAAAGGGGCGGATGCTGCTTAGCCGCAAGGCCAACGGTGCTGAAAGCAGTAAATCGGATACCTATTATGTCTATGACGACAAAGACCGCCTCGTACGGGTGCTGCCGCCGGGCGCAACCTGGTCAGATACCGAGCTGGTGTTTACCTACCAATACACCAACAATGACCTGATCAGCCAGAAAAAAGTACCGGGCAAAGCTTATGAGGCTTTTGAGTACAACAGCCGCGATTTGCCTGTAAGGTACCAGGACCCGATCCTGCGCGCCAATTCAAACCGCTGGATGGGAAGCAAATACGATGATTATGGACGCCTCAGCCAAAAGGGCGTATACGGCTCCGGGACTGGTGACGGCATTGTGCTCTCCAACAAGATCATCGAAAACATATACAGCACTGCCACCACAGGCATAGAAACAGACAAGCTCAAAACCAGCAAGGTACAGGCCTTCACCGTGGCCGATCCCGTGGTAACGCCCGCAGCTGCCAATGCTGTGCTGCAGACCACCTTTAATTACGATACCTACGGGCGGGTGAGCTCCACTACGGGCAATAACCATACCAATGTTGCCAGCACTTCGGCCGAAAGTGTGACGTACGGCTATGACCATGGCGACAACATCCTGTCCGAAACCCGAACCAGTGTGCACAGCGGGGGCACCACCAGTATCACCAACACCCGTTTGTTTGATGCCTGGGGACGCCTCACCCAAACCAGCCAGAGCATCAACGGGGCTTCGGCAACGGTGATCAGCCGGTTGGCTTATACGGCCAAAGACCAGCTCGCAAACAAAAAGCTGGGACCAGGTACCAATGGTTTGCAACAGGTAGACTACGCCTACCTGACCAACGGTCTGCTTAGCTCCATCAACGGAACCGCGGCGTTGAGCGGTAGCACGTTCCCTGTCAGCAACATGCTCACCAATTTCAGCACGCCTACCTTCGCTGCCACCACTGACGATCTGTTCCGGCAAACGCTTGAATACAATACCCTCACCACTGGGTTGAGCGGTACGGCGCAAAACAGCGGCAACATCGGGCAGATGATCTGGCAGGTAAAGGGCAGGGCTGCACAGGCTTATGGATTTACCTACGATTACCTGGACAGGCTCACCAGTGCAAAATACAGCAGCTATACCAACACCGGTACCATTAATACGGCAGATTACTACGGCGAAGCCCAAACCTTTGATGTTCGGGGTAACATCACCTCCATCACCCGAAAGGGCATGGTGAAGGGTACTGCCAATTATACCAATGCCACCATTGACGGCCAGACGTTGACCATACCCGCCGGTGGAAACCTGACCTCCCAGAGTATAGGTGTAAACAGCATCCCGCCAACGCGCGTTAATATGGATGCACCGCACAACCATTTGAATTTGCCTTCCAAGTTCGACTTCGGCACGAGCAATGTGATTGAGCTGCTTTATGATGGCTTGGGAAATAAACTACGTAAAACCGTAAAAACAGCCGGAACAACAACTTTAACCCAGGATTACCTCGACGGTATCGAACTTAAAAACAATACCGTGGAAGCGGTTTACAATGAAGAAGGAAGGGCGTTTAACAATGGCGGAACCTTCCGGTACGAGTATGTGCTGCGTGATCACCTGGGCAATACAAGAGTTGTTTTTTCTGATAAGAATAATTCAGGAAGTATTGACAATACTGAGATACTTTCTGAAACACACTACTACCCTTTCGGGAAAAGTTTTGACGGGGCTTGGTATAGCGATGCCACCGCTGAGAAATACCGTTATCTTTATAACGGCAAGGAATTAAGCGAAGAATTCAGCCTTAATTTTTATGATTATGGGGCAAGGTGGCTGGATCCGAGCATGGAGAGTTGGTGGGAGGTGGATGGGTTGAGCGAGAAATACTATTCATTATCTCCATATGCTTATGTGGCGAATAATGTAATTAATGCCTTTGATCCAGATGGGAAACGAATTTTTTGGGTCGGAGGAGCAGGTAATGATCAAATAGGATGGAATTATACAAACTCCTGGAAAAAAGCAATGACCGAAGGAGGAATAAATGGATTTACAAGACTCAATGTATCTCATGATGATCCTATTGCTCTAAAAAATGGAGGGACTCCCTGGGGAGACATTATGTTTACAGCTTTAAGAAGAAGCCAATCTTACGATTTGGCAGCTACTTATAATGAAAATGATCCATTAGGAAGTAATCGTGGTATTTATACGAAACAAGTTCCAATTGAAGATTCACAAGTCAATAACGCTTATAACGGAATAATACAAAATATTCAAAACAGCCCATTGAGAGTAGGAGAGCAGTTAAATTTAATCGGTTATAGCTATGGAAGTGTTCTTCAAGCTCATGTGGCATTGAAGTTGGCGAATTCCGGACATAAAATTGATAATTTGGTTTTAGTTGGAAGTCCAATATCCAATGATTCTGAGCTCTATAAGACTCTAATTAGCCAGAAAAATATTGGGAAAGTAATAAGATACGATATCCCTGGCGACAAATTAAGTAATCCAAAATCATTGCTTGATTTTATCCAAGGAGGGCGCCAAAACGGTGACCCAAATAATATCGGAGCAGGATCACATTTCGATTTAGCACGGCCTGGAATCAGCACATACGAAAGAGTAAGAAATGTGGTTGTTGAATGGTTAAAACAACAAGGAGTCAAATAACTTTTAACTATGAATAAAATAGCATTAAGGGTAGCAATTATATTTTTTGTTTTCTATGGAATAACTTCAACAATTGGATCTATATTCTTAGTGAGTTGGGGGGGGAATAGCAAATTTAAACAAATACTCCTCTTTTTCGAATCATTTCCTATTGATTGGAATCGGCTGATAGTAGATTATTCTACATGGTTCTTGTTATTGAATATCCTTTTTTGGTCTTCCATTGTTTATATATTATGTATTGTTATATTAAAATTTACCACCACCTCAAATACAAAAAATAATAAGTGAAGAGTTCGGCCTTAATTTTAATGATTATGGAGCAAAGTGGCTCGATCCGGGAATGGAAAGTTGGTGGGAGATAGATCCATTATCGGAGAAATACTTCAGTACTTCCCCATACAACTATGTGCATAATAACCCGATTAATGCACGAGACCCCGATGGACGCATTGTAGTTTTTATAAATGGACAGAAAAGTACAACGCAAGGTCTTCCGCAGTACTGGGAAGGGTTTGATCAGGGAGTTATGACACATTTTAACGACGGAAAAGCCCAGTACTACGATGGATCAATCGGTGGATGGGCAAGTACTTTTGGAGGTGGCGTATTTACCGGTATGGGCAATAATATCTCTGCTAGCAACCGGTATAGAGCAGGCAAGGAAAAGGGCTATGAAGATGCCGCTGGACTTATAGCCGACTTAGCGAGAGATGATAAAGGTAACATAACAGAAACGATTAAGATCATCACGCATAGCATGGGTGGAGTTTATGGAAGTGGTTTTATAGGAGGTTTGAAAAAATTCCTGAAAGAAAATCCGGAATTGAATAAACAAGTGAAGATAAGTCTGATTGCCCACTTTGATCCGTTTCAGGGAGGTAGTATCATAGCTGATCCCAATGTATTTACCATGCAGTTTATGCATAAATTCGGAATCACACAGGACGGTAAAAAGCGAAATGAAAGTGATTCCTTTTGGTGGTTGGCTAATGAAAAAGGTAAAGGGATTAAATCAGAAGTTTATTATAGAAAGCCCAAATGAAGCTGCTCACGGTATTTCAACGTTTTTTAATGATATTAGAAATTTGAAGCAAGGTAACTACACATGGAGTGGGAGTGCCTGGATTTGTAACACTTGCAACTAATATGCTCTATGCAAAATCAGGTATGGCTTGTTATACTTATGATTATGGGAAGTTGTTCCCAGTCGCAGAATCAATCGATGGATACACCCGATAAGTTCAAATGCATATTCTGTTCTATACTGACCCCCTTCTGGTGATACTGACCCCTCTATAAATAGTTTTGGAGCGTAGACTCCAATGGTCTGACAATTTTACA
>NZ_QGDT01000010.1 GCF_003149085.1 Dyadobacter jejuensis
GGTTATGATAAAATCACGGCAGAAATGGTCTTGAAAATAACACTCTACATAGAGGTTCGATACCTACGGCATCGTCATTCACGATTCATTAATTAATTCTCTATAAACGTTTTATCCCGCTGGGATAAGGTGACAATAGATATCAATTGAAATAAGGATCATTGGGGATTTTGAAAACATGCGGCTCAAAGATGCCAGAGGCATCTAACGTTTATAGCCCAAACGCAAACATATGAATTTTCCGACTGCAGCGCAGTCGAACCATAGCCGACAATTGCCAAATACCTTGGGTTTCCATAAAACCACCACAGAATTGATGATGGAAAAACCACTCTACATAGAGGTTCGATACCTACGGCATCGTCATTCATTATTTGATTCTCTATAAACGTTTTATCCCGCTGGGATAAGGTGACAATAGATATCAATTGAAATAAGGATCATTGGGGATTTTGAAAACATGCGGCTCAAAGATGCCAGAGGCATCTAACGTTTATAGCAAAAACGAAAACAAGTGAATCTCCCGACTGCAGCGCAGTCGAACCATAGCCGACAATTGCCAAATACCTTGGGTTTCCATAAAACCACCATAGAAATGATGATGGAAATACCACACTATATAGAGGTTCGATACCTACGGCATCGTCATTCATTATTTGATTCTCTATAAACGTTTTATCCCGCTGGGATAAGGTGACAATAGATATCAATTGAAATAAGGATCATTGGGGATTTTGAAAACATGCGGCTCAAAGATGCCAGAGGCATCTAACGTTTATAGCCCAAACGCAAACATATGAATTTTCCGACTGCAGCGCAGTCGAACCATAGCCGACAATTGCCAAATACCTTGGGTTTCCATAAAACCACCATAGAAATGATGATGGAAATACCACTCTTCATAGAGGTTCGATACCTACGGCATCGTCATTCACGATTCATTAATTAATTCTCTATAAACGTTTTATCCCGCTGGGATAAGGTTACAATAGATATCAATTGAAATAAGGATCATTGGGGATTTTGAGAACATGCTATTCAAAGATCCTCCATATGAATGGATTTCAATCCCCAGAGCAACAGCTCGCAAGGATCTTCAACTTAAAATATCCATAAATTCTCCGGTTTTTGTTTAACTTAGCAAACTAAATTACCCCTAAACCATATTATTCTCTTTTTTACAAAACCCATGAAGACCTACGTAACTCATTTGATGCAATATGCCCTATTGCTGTTGCTATTATTATGCCCTGTACTAATGACCCAAGCCCAAACCAAAGGGCAGCAAGAAGAGGTGGTGATCACCTCCCAAAAAAAACAAAAAACCCGGGTATCCACCAGTGAGCAGGGCGTGCTGCAAGTGAATGTCGCTCCGGCGGATGCACGCAAATTTAAAGCTGCCGGCCAGGTTAGCTATGCCGACTTTGGAGCCAAAGCCGACGGTAAGACCGATGCTATGGATGCCATCGCCGCAACCCACGCCTATGCCAACCAGCATGGCCTAAGGGTAAAAGCCACCGATGGTGCCCAGTACTACATAGGTGGCCAACAACGTACTGCCGTGATACAGACCGACACCGATTTCGGTACGGCATCCTTTATCATCGACGATACCGACGTTCAAAACCGCAATGCCTCGGTATTTACGGTGAGTTCGGGCCTTCAACCTTTTAAGCTGGAGAATATCAAGACCCTTAAAAGGAACCAACAAAAAATAGAAGCAAACCTGCCGGGACCCTGTCTGATCACCGTCACCAACGCTCATGTAAAACAATATATCCGTTATGGCCTCAATCAAAATAATGGAACCTCCCAGACCGATATATTTGTAGTAGACCAAAGCGGAAAGGTTGATATGGACGCGCCGATTATCTGGGATTTCGACCAGATTACAGACCTTACCGCCTTACCAATCGACGAAAAGCCACTAAAGATTACCGGAGGTATATTCACCACCATCGCCAATAAGGCCGAATCGAAATACACCTATTACAGCCGCAACATAGCCATTAAGCGTTCCAACGTCCTGGTCGACGGACTTCGCCACCATATCAAGGGCGAAGGAGACCATGGTGCACCATATGGCGGATTTCTTAATATCAGCCAATGCGCCTATGTAACGGTCCAAAACACCATTCTAACAGGCCACCGGACCTATCAGACTATCGGAGCGGCAGGCAAGCCGGTCTCGATGGGAAGTTACGATCTGTCGGTAAATCGCGCCCTAAATGTCTCATTTATCAATTGCAGCCAGACTAACGACATCAACGACGGGAAATATTGGGGTATTTTGGGTTCTAATTTCTGCAAAAATTTGCTGTACGACAACTGTACCTTCTCTCGTTTTGACGCCCATATGGGCGTGGCCAACGCCACCATCCGTAACTCTACCTTGGGCCATATGGGCATCAACGCCATTGGTAGCGGGGTACTCACCATCGAAAACTCAACCATCCGGGGTAGGAGCTTCGTAAATCTACGCTCCGACTACGGAAGCACCTGGCAAGGGGAGTTGATAATCCGAGACTGTGTTTTTGTGCCCGCCGGTGGCAGACCAACCAGCGCCTCTCTGATCAGTGGATCGTATTCGGGTCAGCACGATTTCGGATATACTTGCTATATGCCCGAACGGATCACGATAGAGAATCTCCGCATCGACGATTCTCAACATCCTGAGGGCTATCAAGGACCTGCCCTTTTCACAAATTTCAATCCTAAAATGACGGATGCTACCTATCAGGAAAAATACCCTTATGTACTGACCAAAGAGGTAGCGCTCAAAAATGTTACCATCGCCAGCGGGAAATCACTAAGGGTGAGCGACAACCCCTATATGTTTAAGGCGGTACAAATCAATACACAGCCATAACAGGTGTGTGAAAAGGGGGCTAAATGCCCTCCCCTTGGATAATGGCCTGGAAGCATCGATTTCCAGGCCATTATTTATGAAGAATGCCTAAGACCTCCGCCATATTGAGACTACCAGCCCAACAAACTCCTGGTAGTACGACGATAAAACCCCGGTGGAATGGCAGCGGGGCTGCAAAATTCAGAATTAATTCAAAATTGCGGCCGTAATTGTGCGCAAAAAGCATATAGCCAATGAAACAAATTATCACCATCTTCCTTTTTACGCTCCTGGTTGGATCCGTAACGGCCCAGTCGGTACGTGTGACCCTTTCAGGAAAGGTAGTCTCCCACCAAAACCAGTCGGCGATGTCCTATGTCAATATAGCCCTATTCAGAAATACTACACAGGATTTTGTCGTCGGAAGTATCAGCGACGAAAGGGGGCAATTTGTGCTGACCGACGTAGCACCCGGAACTTACCAAATACGCATCAGCTATCTGGGCTTCCTTCCTAAAACACAGGAGCTGGTGATCGGCAACCTTAGCCCATACCTGAACTTAGGGACCTTCGCTATGGAAGAGGACCCTAACCGGCTGGAGGAGGTCACGATAACCGGTCGACAGCCCGACGGAGTGAGTGCAAAAATGGATAAAAAGGTATATGACCTAGGAGAAAACATCAGCCAGATAGGTGGATCGGTACTGGATGCGATGAAGAACCTGCCGGGCGTGACTCTCGAACAAGACGGCAAGGTGAGCCTCCGCGGTAGCGACAAAGTGGCTGTTTTGATCGACGGGAGACAGACCGCTATTACGGGTTTTGGCAACCAAACTGGACTCGACAACCTCCCCGCTTCGTCCATAGAACGCATCGAGATCATCAACAACCCTTCGGCCAAGTTTGATGCCAATGGCAACGCCGGAATTATTAATATCATCTATAAAAAGAATAAAGACGAAGGTTTTAACGGCAAAATAGGCCTTACGGCAGGACTGGGGGCGCTATGGATCAAGAAACAGAATCTACCTGAGGTAGGTAAGCAGTATCAGAATACACCCAAAATCAACCCCTCCTTATCCCTGAATTACAAGAAAAACCGGGTCAATTGGTTTTTACAAGGTGACTACTTGCATACACCTACCCTCAACAAAAACGAATTTGTAGACCGTACCTATGACGACGGCACCATAGTCCGCCAACAAACACGGCGCAACCGGGATACCAATTTCTCTACCCTTAAAACTGGGTTGGACTGGTCGCCCACCGACAAGGACCTGTTTTCGCTATCGGGACTTTTTAGCAGAGAAAAGATATTGGACCATGGCGAAGAACCCTTTTACAATAAAGACCTGACCGTTAGGAACCGCCTATGGACCTTTTTGGAGGACGAGCTAAAGACGACCGCAACGGCTTCGGCCAGCTACCAACACAAATACCAGCAACCGGGTCGTTTGCTGACCATCGGGTTGAACTATACCTTCCACCGAGAGGACGAAAAGTATTTCTTTAAAAACACCTTACCCGATTCGTTTGGGGAGGATGCCTTTAAGTTGCTTAGCGATGAACATGTGGGCGACCTTACCGTCGACTACGTACAGCCTATGCGCTATGGTCGGGTGGAGGGTGGCCTCAAGCTTCGGCGCCGGTATATCCCCACCAATATGCAGTTTTTCCCGGGAGCCAACTCTCCTATCGACTCCCTGGCCGGCGGCTGGGCCAACTATAACGAGACCATCCCGGCCGTTTATGGCAATTATGTGTATGAAAACCAACGGATCGAGCTGGAAGCGGGGATGCGCTTCGAATTTGTGGACCTACGCTATACGGTAAACCCAAGCCACCCTACCTATAAGAGCAATGGCTATACCTACAGCCAGCCGTTTCCTAACTTAAGGTTTGCCTACAAATTTGATGACCATAACAAACTATCTATATTTTATAACCGCCGAGTCGACCGCCCTAACGAAGTGGACATCCGGATATTCCCCAAATATGATGATGCCGAGATCATCAAAATAGGAAATCCTGCCTTAAGTCCTCAATTTACCTCGACCATCGAGACGGGTTATAAGAGCAATTGGGAAAAGGGTTATTTCTATTCGGCCTTGTATTACAAATTTACCAACCATACCATCACCCGTATCGGTACCATTGTGCCTGGGAGCACCATTATTTATAATATTTTCCAAAATGCTGGCAATAGCAGTAGTACGGGTGTGGAACTTCTGGCCCAACATCAGTTGGCCAGCTGGTTGGACCTCAGCCTAAACGTGAATGTGTACCGGAACAACATTAGCGCCTTTACCGTACAAAACTTATACCCAATTGAAAGTATGTATACGGCTGCAGCGCAGTCTACCTGGTCGGGAAATGGGAAACTGATCGGAAATTTCAAATTCAAGAGTGGCATCAGCCTACAGCTATCTGCCCTATATATGGCTCCTGATGTGGTACCCCAAGGCCGAACAGGGAGCCGGTACGGGGTCGATATGGGGGCAAAAAAACAACTTCCTAAGGGGGATATTTTCCTAAACGCCTCCGACCTGTTCAACACGATGGTCACCCGGAGGACGGTTATCGGCGATGGCTTTCACTACACCAGCAACGACTACTACGAAACGCAGGTGATCCGAATAGGTTACCACTACAAGTTTTGATACAAATCAAGCTTCCTAGGCCTCTCTGGCCTAGGAAGCTTGACTTGTCCATATAACTAATGCATGAGTTTTTCGATATCCTTCATCTCTCCAAAGAGCACCAATACTTCATCTTCATGCATGACGGTATCGGGCGTAGCAATGCCAGACGCCTTGGTAAAGGTCTTGATCAGCCCATTCTCCGAACCTTTAGATACCGTCAGGACGGTCAGCACGATCACCTGATAGCGCTTGGTAAAGTCGGCTTGGGCTAAGGACATCCCTATGTATTTCTTAGGGACCTTGGTCTCTATAATGCTATATTTTTCAGAGATCTTAAAGGAATCGACAATGCCGGAATTGTCTAGGCGCATAGCCAGCCTTTCGGCCGACTCCTCCTCTGGCAACACGTATTCTTCGATTTGCATAGCTTCTAGTACCGTTTTTTGAAGGTCCGATACTACCCGGCCTATTATCCTTTTAATCCCTAGTTGCTTGAGCAGGGCCGTGGTGAGCAATGAGGAGGCTTCGTCCTCACCAATGGCCACGATTACGGCATCGGCATCCTTGAGCGGCAAGGAAATCACCGCACTTTTATCGGTACAGTCCATACATACCGTATGGGTAATCTTCTCCTTGAGTTGCTCTACCTTGGTCATGTTATTGTCGACACCGATCGCCTCGTGACCAAGCTCTGTAAGCCTGATGGCCAAGGATTTACCAAAATTACCTAAGCCAAATATGACGTATTTCATAGAATCTAAAACGTTAATATTGTATGCTGAATTTGCCGAAATTCTAGAGACTATCCAGATCGAGCAGCATGTTAAAAGTTCATCTGCTCATTAGGAAATCTATAGTTTTTGGGCTTATCCTTCTTAATAATCGCAATCAACAGGGTCAGAAACCCTACCCTACCTACAAACATCGTAATGGTAATCACGAGCTTACCGGCATTGCTAAGCTTATCGGTCACCCCCAGGCTGAGTCCAGAAGTACTATAGGCAGAGAAGCTCTCAAAAGCCAGAGAGATCAGGTGCTTGTCGGAGTCGGTTAAGGACAGGGCAAATATAGACATTCCTAGGAAAATCAGAGAAAGGCTGATTATAGCGAAAGCTCGAGAGGACGAGTCGCCGGTGACCCTCCTACCAAACATTTCTATCGATTCCTTTCCCTTTACCAGGCTATAGATATTCATACTGGCCAAGGCGATGGTCGTCACCTTTACCCCTCCACCGGTAGAACCCGGTGCCGCTCCAATCCACATCAACAGGAAAATCAGCATGATCGTGGGAAAGGACAGATGCCCCATGTCTACGGCATTGAACCCAGCCGTACGAGGGGTAGTAGCGGTAAACAACGCCGAGACCATTTTACCCCAAATGGTAGGATGCTCGGCTAAGGTATTCTGATACTCCAGCACAAAGACCAGTAAAAAACCTACCAGAATGAGTATAAAGGTCGTGTAAGCGATAATTTTAGAATTAAAGGCGATAATCTGTGCCCTATAGATAAAAGCCCGGCGGTATACTACCTTATGAAAAAGATTCCATAGCCAGCGTTTCACGAACTCGTATACATTGAATACGATAGCGAAACCCAGGCCTCCCAGTACATATAGTGCAATGAGAATCAAATGAAAGTTATAATTGAAACGAAAATCAATATGGTTAATACCTCCGCTGACCGACGAAAACCCGGCATTGCAAAAGGCAGAAATAGCATGAAAGACAGAAAAATAGATTTGATCGGCTACCGAATCGAATTGCACCTCGTCGAGGGTCAAGAAAATAAGGGAGGCGCCCAGAATTTCGAAAGATAGGGTGACCAAAATGATCTTATATAACGTTTTGATGACAGACCCAATCTTCCCCTCGCCAATCAGCTCGGTGAACATCAACTGATTTTTAAAAGAGAAGCCCCCCGAGAAGAAATAACCAAAAAAACCGGTAAAAGTCATGATTCCAAGCCCTCCTATCTGAATAAGAATCAATAAAACGCTCTGGCCAAAACGAGTGAACTCCGAAGCCACATCCACTACCGACAAGCCCGTGACACATACGGCACTGGTGGCCAGAAAAAGGGCATCCACAAAGGTGATATGGCGATCGTAAGTCGACTTCGGGAGCAGCAATAGTGCCGTCCCCAACAAGATGAGTAGCAAAAAGCTTAGAACGAATAATAAAGTGGGATTGAAGTAAAACTGATCGAAGAAAAGCGTCTTTTTTGACAATTCAATCATAAAGATCCCGTAGATCCCCACATACATCCACTCTGGCCTAACCAGCTGAGTACCATCGGCCCCGCTGAAATAATAGTTATCGGCAATGGTAACGGCTATAAAGTAAATACATAGGATAGCCTCCGCATAAATGGTGATCTTGGAAGACTGACTCACAAATTGAGTTAAAGTCTTGATTAATAACGCAAAAGCAAAAAAGAAGAAACAAAGTTCTAGAATTCTATTGGTCAAATGTTCTATTTCGACGTCGGTATTATAACCAATATGAAAGAGTATCCCTAAGGAACACAGGAAACTCAGGACCAACAAAACATGGTCGATTACTTTGCGCAATTGTAATATGCGATCTTTCATTAATGACTATTTACTGAGTCGTTTGATGAGGGCCTCAATGGTAAATCCTTGTACTAAAATAGAGAACAACACGATCACGAATGTTACCGAAACGATAATTTCTTTATAAGGGTTGTCCGGAATAGATAAGGCCAAGGCGATGGATATCCCTCCTCGCAGTCCCCCCCAGGTCATTATTTTGAGGGTAGATAAGCCTCCAAGACTATCCTTGAATTTGAAAAGAACCGATGGAATATAAAGGGCTATAAAACGGCCTACCACGATGAGCAAGGCTATGATGATTCCTACAATAAGGTAACCAAACTCAAAGTTGACCACCACAATCTCGAGTCCTATGAGCATAAATAAGATGGCATTGAGGATTTCGTCGGTTACCTCCCAAAACTTACCCAAATAGTCTCTGGTAATGTCACTCATAGCCAGTCGCTTACCGCGATTTCCGGTCATAATACCGGCCACTACCATAGCCAAGGGACCCGATACATGTAGGTAATGGCAAAGGCTATATCCACCCATCACCATGGCGAGGGAAATGAGAATTTCAGTTTGAAAGTGATCGATTGACTTCATAAGTCTATAGCCGACAAAACCGATAATAAGTCCCAATACGACGCCTCCAATAGCCTCTTGTATGAAGAGCAAACCAATGTCTACGGCCCCAAAGTTTTCGATTCCTACCGAGGCGATCTGAAGTATAGTGGCAAATATAACGACGCCTATACCATCGTTAAATAGGGATTCCCCTACGATATTGGTCTCAATTGATTTGGAGAGTTTGGCCTTCTTGAGGATCCCCATCACCGCAATGGGGTCGGTAGGCGATATTAAGGCTCCGAATAACATGCAATAAATGAGCGGTACCGGTAAGCCAAATAAGGGCATGGTATAGTAAAAGGAATACCCCACGATGACCGTCGATATAACGGTACCCAAGGTGGCAAAGCTCAGAATACTTTTGGCAGATTTTTGCAGATCGTCCAGTTGAACATGGAGCGAGCCGGCAAAGAGCAAGAAACTCAATAACATGCCCAACAAAAACTCGGAGAAGTCGATCAACTCCAGGGCTTCCCGGACCAACAAGGTAGCTCCTTTCCAGAAGTAACCCTCTACGATGACCAACAAGGAAACGATGGTTCCCATGAGCATCAAGCTGATTCCCGAAGGGAGTTTCATCCAGCGAACATTGATATACGAGAAGCCTGCAGCCAATGTAATCAGAATAGAAAAAAGGATAAATAGCTCCATATTTGATTAGGGTAAATTAAAAACCTAAAACTTAGAGCCTGTTTAAATTTTAATGATTGAATTGTTTGTTACCTATTTTTTGTGCGATGCCAGGCAAATTTTTTAGGGATAGCATAAGCTATCGTGCGACGTACCGTCACTAAAAATCTAACGCAGCGGCCGACGCTCGGTTGTAGCCAAAAAATAGCATAAACAATTAATAGGTTAATTTTTAAACAGGCTCTTACTACCTGCAAACTTATACAATCAGTTGTGTTTTAAACTATAATTAAGCAATAAGTTCCAGCACCCCCAATAGTTGTTCAAGACCTTCCCTACTGCTACTGCCTGATCAACAGGACCTTGTATTAAATCCTACTTTTTCTCTATTTCAATATTTTATCTATTTCAACCCGGTCCACGTCTCCTAACACCAATCAATCTATATAAAAAACGACGTAAATCACATTCTTGCCCGCCTGGCAGAACACCTACCGGTGAACAGCGATTTTGAGAGGCTGAAGCCCTGAGGAAGGCCCTAGTAAACGTCCAGCCTTTCCTCAGGATTCTGGGTATTATTACTCCTGAATATGACCGATAGGCCTCAGGTTAGCCCCTTTGCGGTCAGTAATGTCGTCACCCAAATCTTGCCGGGCTTTTTCGGCCAACTCCATGAGGGAAGTCATAACCTCGGGATAGCTCCCTTGTACATCGTAGCGCTCTCCTGGGTCGCGACGCAGGTCGAATAATGCCAACGGAAATTCTTTATTTTCATCGGTTTTTCCACGCAACCCACCATTACCTGGCTGTAGGCCTTCATAAGATCGACCCTTATGGGGTAGTACCAACTTCCAATTTCCCTGACGTACTCCTTCCAGGCTATTTTTACGGTAATAATAGTAAAACTCTTTGCGAGGCTCTGCCGTCAAATCCCCCTCCATTAACGACCAGATATTTACCCCATCTATTTTATGACTCGGCAAGGCACCTCCCGAAAGGGCAGCAAAAGTAGGCAACAGGTCTATGGTAGATGCTAACTGGTTGCACACTACCCCTTCGGGAATCTTGCCTTTCCATTGCATCACACAGGGAACGCGTTGGCCGCCTTCGGTAGAGGAACCTTTGCCCTCTCGGAGCCCGCCTGTAGAGCCGGCATGGTCGCCAAAATTGAGCCATGGACCATTATCACTCGTAAAGATCACCAAAGTATTCTCTTCTAACCCATTCTCTTTAAGGGTTTTCAGTATTTCACCTACCGACCAGTCTATTTCCATCACCACGTCGCCATATACTCCCTGGCCACTCTTGCCCTTAAACCGCTTGGAGGCCGCTATGGGTACATGTGGCATTGAATGAGGCACGTATATAAAAAATGGCTTTTTCTTATTCTCCTTAATAAAACGAACGGCCTCCTTCGTGTAAGTCTCGGTGAGCCCCCCCTGATCGTCCATGGTATCGATGGTACGTATAATTTTAGTCCCCTGAAATAGCGGTAAACGGGGGTAAAAGCTTTTCCCATGGGTCTTTTCATAAGGCACTCCGCTATAATCCAGCGGCCACATATCATTGGAATAGGGCAAGCCTACAAATTCATCGAAGCCATGTTTCAAGGGAGAGAAATCGGCGTGGTCGCCCAAATGCCACTTGCCAAATATTGCGGTAGCATAGCCCTTCTCCTTTAGTACTTCGGCCATGGTCTTTTCCTGAGCTCCTATACCCGTTTTAGAATTTGGGAAGAGGGCTCCTGAAATACCGATCCGATTGGGGTAGCACCCCGTCAACAAGGCGGCCCGGGAAGCACTACATACCGCCTGTGCTGCCATAAAATTAGTAAACCGCATCCCATTGGCGGCCATCTGATCCAAATGAGGCGTTTTATAATCAAGGGCCCCATAGGAGCTCAAATCACCGTAGCCAAGGTCGTCTGTAAATATCAGCACAATATTGGGAGCAGTAGTCTGCTTGGTGTTTTGACCAAAAACCTGGGTTAGTGCCAGTACAAATGAGAAGAATGGCAATAGTAATCGAAGTCGCATAAAATAATTTTAAGTTATTACATATCTCTTTTCTTAAAAGTATCGTAAAGGTAAAACTACTTAAATTCCCCAGATTTAGATCGATACCAAGTCATCTCCATCTACTGAACTACACGGATTTGAAAAAAATAAAATTCTTTTATTTGTAATTAGTCTAATTTAGACTTTCTTTGCAATCTGTAACTAGTCTAAATAAAATATGCTATGAGATATACTCTTTTCCTGCTGCTGTGTGCCTATACGCTCACGGCACATGGGCAACAAGCAGGCGGTATACTCCGTGGAACCATTCGAGGTGCTGAAGGTCAACCATTAGAAAATATTACCGTTTATCTTAAACCCGGAACCAAGGCCCAGCAAACCAACCAGGAAGGAGACTTCCAGTTTACCGCACCCTCAGGGCGCTATCAACTCCTAACCAGCCATCTGAACTTCGATTCCTTTCAAGATTCTATCCAGCTGTCCGACGGTAAGGAGTTAACCTTGGCGCCAATTGTGCTCAAAGAAGCCGTTCGAGGACTAGATGAGTTTGTTACCACCGGATCACTATCCCCTCAGTCATTGAAACAGACCGTCTACCAGGTGAGGGTAATCACCAGGGAGCAAATGCAATTGAGAGCCGCCACCAGCATACAGGGAATTCTAAATACCGAGCTAGGCATTCAGCTAAGCAATGACCTCACCCTAGGAACCACGGATATACAATTATTAGGTATGTCGGGGCAGAATGTGAAGATTCTATTGGATGGAATGCCTATGACCGACCGTGGGGCGGTAAAAGAAAGCCTTGGGCAGATAGACATTAACAGCATCGAACGCATCGAAATAGTAGAGGGCCCCATGTCGGTGATGTATGGCACCGACGCCTTAGCCGGGGTAATTAACCTGATTACCAAAACCAATACGGAGGCCCAGTCCTTATCGGTTCAGGCCCGGTTACAGGAAGAAACCGTCCATGAGGAATATCAACCACTTGGCCAGCAAGGCGTTCACAATGCGCATGTCGGACTCCATTATAACTACAAGTCTTGGCGAGTTTCGGGTAGCCTTAGCAGGAACCATTTTGGCGGATGGCAGGGCGATTACCCCGGGCGAGCCAAACAATGGATGCCCAAGACTCAGCTGCTAGGAAGTGCCGGCCTGGGAATTTCCAGGAAAAAATGGGAGGCTTGGTACCGACTTAGCGCTACGGACGAGGATCTGCAGAGTTTAGGGAACATCAACGCGAACAACCAAATCGCCTCAGACAAAAACTATCTTACCCAACGATGGTACCATCAGTTGCAAGGTAAATTCAAACCCTCGGACCGACTCACGTTTTCTTTGGACGCAGCGTATACTGACTATAGTCGGAAGACCCTGTCGACCAACCTAGACCTGGAAACGGGTCGGCGGACCCTGTCAACCGAAGTGGGTGCCCAGGATGAATCGACCTTTACCACGGCCTTTTCTAGGGCTACGATGTCCTACCGCATTACCGATAATCTAAATATCATTGGTGGTATGGATTATACAAGCAACCAAAGTCATGGCCCCCGCATCGCCGTAGACGCCCCAGTCTTAAACGAATATGCCGTTTTTATAAGTCCTGAAATAAAATTGGCCAGCAAGCTGAATATCCGACCAGGCTTGCGATTGTTGAAAAACAGTCAGTACCAAGCCCCTCCGGCCATACCTAGCCTCAATGCCAAGTTAAAAATCGGTAATCATCTCGATCTGCGTGGGGGCTATGCGCGAGGTTTCCGCTCTCCGGATTTACGAGAATTGTATTTCTGGTTTTTCGATGCCTCCCATTCTATCAAAGGCAATCCTGATTTACGCGCAGAAAATTCGAATAGTTTTAACGGCTCCTTAACCGCCCGATGGACGCACCACCAAGCCATAAGTCTGACATCGAGCCTAGGAGGCTTTTACAACACCTTTAACGACCTCATCACTACGGCCGTTAGCGCTTCGGACCCTGCTATTACGACTTATATCAATGTGGCCCGCTACAAAACCTTGGGGGGGAATTGGAACAACAAGCTGTACACCAAAAACCTACTGGCCAGTTTTGGCGTTCAACTCATTGGCCGATACAATCAATATCAACGAGAAAGTAGCCTTTTGGGTGAGTCCAAAACTTACACATGGACCCCAGAGGTTAACAGCACGGTCTCATACCGTTTCCTCAAGTCAGGCACTACCGTAGGGCTGGTCTATAAATTCACAGGCCGACAACCAATCTACTTGCTCGATGCCCTCGGCGAACTGGAGTTGACCCGACGGTCGTCCTATAGCATGGCCGACCTGAGTATCCAGCAAAAACTAGGACGCTATTTAACCCTTCAATCAGGAATACGCAACCTGTTTAACCTAACTAATATTACGAGTGGAGCTACCGACACATCGGGAGCACACAGCACGGGAAGCTCCCTACCGCTTTCCTATGGCAGGTCCTATTTCCTGGGATTAACCTTCCAATGGGCAAAAAACGAAAACAAAAATTAAATCCATAAAATCACCTTTCAATTACCAGAAACATGTACCAAACCCTATCCAAATACCTCCTTATCTTTTTTTTACTAGGACTGATTCCTTCTTGCAAGGACGACGAAGTACCCCTACCCGATCTGCTAGCTCAATTTGACGCCGCCGAGCAGGGAATAAGTGATACCGAAAGCTCCATCTCCGTCACGCTAAAACTTTCTAGAGAGGCTCCCGAGGCCATACATCTAGAAGTTTCTATGACCCCTGACGGTCTTAGCTATGGAACCGAATTTACGACCATCCCTACCGCTACCAATAACCAGATTAGCCTAACGATCCCCAAAGGGGCAACGGAAGTACAATTTGAAGTACAAAAAGCCCAAAACATTTTCTTAAACGGTACGGAGTCAATCGAGTTTGCCCTGCTCACTGCTAGCAGTCCAGCATTACTAGGCAGCACCACCAATTTTCTTTTAAAATTTGGCTCCATTGTTTCCACTGGAAGCGATATGCAGCTTAACGGACTGAAAGGGGCTGAATCGGGCTCAAGTGCCGCCAATTCGGTCTTTGTAGACCTGAGCAACAACCAGCAGCTGGCTGTTGAACGGGCGAGCTGGGACTTAGGATTTTATACTGGAGACGACTTTAGGGTGATCCTCAACAATACCACCTCAGCCACCACTAGAGCCACAGCCAAAACAGACCTCAACCAAGTAACCGCCTCCGACACCATCCCGGCGAGCAACTGGTCGATGGGATATACCGCAGAATCATTCGAGCTCATCGACGATATAACGGGCGATCTCAGTAAAACCGTAATAGCGGCCATTTCGAGTAACGATTCTGAAAACAAGGTCTATATCTTGAACCGTGGCACAGGAGGTGGCGTTCCGGCCCGTCGGTGGTGGAAAATCAGAGTGCTCCGGAAAGGAAGCGATGGCTACACCTTGCAATATGCTCCTATCACTTCCAATAGCTTCCAAACCATTGATATCGCCAAGGATCCATCCTACCACTTCAATTATGTATTCTTAGGCCAAGATAATGCTGCCAGTCAAACGGCCCAGCTAACTGCTGCCGAACCAGTAGCTAATAACTGGGACTTCAAATGGGGCTATTCCCTTTATGAGACTGCCTTAGGTGCCGGAACTATCCCTTATGCCTTCTCCGATCTCATCGCGATCAACCACCGATCGGGTGTGATGGCCGCCGAAGTAAGCACCAGTACGGTTTCTTACGAAAACTTTTCGGAACAACATATTGGCACCATAACTTTTGAGGACGACCTCTATGCGATCGGGGCCAATTGGCGGGTAACCTCCTCAGCCACCGAACCGATAGGCGTTCGTACCGACCGATTTTATGTAATCAAGGATCCCGCGGGGAATGTATATAAAATCAAATTTATCAGCTTTCATGCCAATGACGGTGGAGAACGGGGTAAACCAAAATTCGAATACCAACTCGTAAAAAAAACCAACTAACCCATTGCCAGGATGATATCGCAATCCATCATATTAAATTTATTGGGGCTAAGCTTGCTAGGAGCTCCCCTTCCTTCCGACAATCCCCAAAACGTTGCTGCTGAGGAAAAGCTTATCCGCGACTTGGATGCTCGGCAGGGATCTTTCACCTACTTCGATTTGGACAAAGGAGAAATAGTAGCCGATTCCTCGGAAAACCATTGGGATATCGCTTTTAGCAAGACTCGGATCGTTCTGAATGGGGGCATTCATGGTTCGGGGTCGGTACAGGGCCAGGTGCTTCCCACATCTTTCGAGGCGCTAAGGCAGGTACCTACCGATGGCTTCAAGTCCGATACCGATACTTCCGCTGCCATTCCATATGGCAGCGGTAATGGATGGTATACCTACGATATGCGTTTCCATGCCATTGTGGCATTACCTGACCGCAGTATTATTGTAAAAACCACGGAAGGCAGATATGTAAAGATCCAGATAAAGAGTTACTATAAGGGAGCTCCCGAGGATATCCCCTCGGAAGAATCCAGTTTTTATACGTTTCGCTATTCTTCTGCCGATGCAGAAGGCCATTTTTAATTGTAAACAAACATGAAATTTCTCTTAGTTCTCATCGCCTTCTTCTCCCCTTTATTCCTTAATGCGCAAGGTCTTGATAGCCTTATGCTCCGTAAGCACATGACCTATCTAGCCTCCGACGAGCTGGAAGGTCGAGGAACGGGAACGTTGGGGGAGATTCGTGCTGCCAACTATATTGCAGCCGAGATGCTCTCCTATGGGCTGAAACCTGCCGGGGACGGACACTCTTTTTTCCAGGTATTCGAAACCAAAATCGCCATAGAAAGCATTTCGCATCGCTTATTAGGGAGGAATGTCATAGGATTTCTAGATAACGGCTCCCCTTCTACCATCGTGGTGGGAGCCCATTACGACCATTTGGGGAAGGGTTTCCAGGGAAGCTCCCTAAGTCCGAACAGCCAAAACATGATCCATAATGGTGCCGACGACAATGCATCTGGCACGGCAGGGCTGCTATTATTGGCTAAGGAATTGGCTTCAAACCATGCTAAGGAGCAATACAATTATCTCTTTATTGCTTTTTCGGGCGAGGAGCTGGGCCTTATTGGTTCCAAATTCTATTGTGAACATCCCACTATCCCGCTAGCTAACACCAAAGCCATGATCAACATGGATATGATAGGCCGGTACCGCCCCGAGAAGGGCATTATCGTGTCGGGCTATGGGACTAGTCCAAGCTGGGGTGAGCTGCTACCCAAGGCTACCAAGTCGCTAAATATGAAATTTACTGCAGACTCCTCAGGGATAGGTGCATCGGATCATACCTCTTTCTATCTTAAGGAGATTCCTGTATTACAATTCTTCACTGGTACGCATTCCGATTACCACAAGGTAAGCGACAACCTAGCAGGCATCAATTTCCCTGGAGAAATAACCGTGCTTAGGCTCATTGAGAATGTCCTACTCGGACTGGACCAGCTACCAGAAGCTCCCCAGTATACCCAAGCGGGCAACCCACACCAAGCCAGCCAAAACACCTCGTTTAAGGTAACTCTTGGTGTGATGCCCGACTATAGCTATTCTGGCAAAGGCTTGAAAATAGATGCCGTAACGGCACAAAGACCCGCCGACAAGGCCGGAATAGTAGCTGGAGACGTCATCGTTAACCTCGCTGGACAGGACATCGGAGACATCTACGATTATATGAAAGTCCTGGGAAGTCACCAAAAGGGCGACCAGGTAAAAGCGATGATTCTTAGAAATGGAAAAAGCAGTTCAGTTGATATCACCTTTTAGTACGATAAAGCCATGTTGAAATTTATTCAGACCTCCTTATACCTCTTATGCTTTATGCTAGGGCCTCTTTGCTCTGGAGCCAAGCCGCTAAGAATTGTTTCGGTCAACGGAACATTGAGCGAAATCGTGGCAGGGCTGGGACTGACCTCCCAGCTGGTTGGTGTGGACATCACCAGCACCTATCCCGAAAGTCTACAGAAAGTACCTAAGGTGGGCCACAACCGTAGCTTGTCGGCAGAGGGAATCTTGTCGTTAAACCCCGACCTCATTATCTACACCAATGAGAGCATGGTTTCGGATCGGCTATTGAGTCAGTTGAAAGCCAGTGGCAAAAAAGTGGTCCTGTTCGAGCAGGTCTACAGCAAACAAGGTGCCATTGACTTGATTCGTGCGGTGGGAAAGTATTTCGACCGGAATGCTCAGGCAGAAAAAATGGTGACCACTGTAGAAAATGACCTTCGTAGATTAGTTCGCCCAGAGAAGCCTCAAAAACTACTGTTTATATATGCCAGAGGAACGGCCACCATGATGGTTGCAGGGACAGGAACGGCCTTGGAGGCCTTATTTGGCTTGACAGGAAACATCAATGCGGTCCAAGGGTTTTCGAACTTCAAACCCCTCACTGCCGAGGCATTGGTAATGGCCAATCCAGACGTGCTGGTACTTTTTGACAGTGGTCTCGAGAGCCTAGACGGTCCCCAGGGGCTATTGAAAGTACCGGGAGTGATGGCCACCAATGCCGGAAAAAATAAAAAAATCGTAAGTATGGACGGGCAGCTACTTACCAGCTACGGTCCACGCCTAGGCAAAGCGGCCATAGAACTCGCTCAGAAAATAAAATAATACATGCTACTCGAACAAACGACCTCCCATACCGTAAAGGAGCTCCCGCCCCTGAAAAGCACCGACAGCGCCGATGCCAAAGTAACGTGGACACTCGTCCTACTTGTGCTGCTGCTGATAGCCACCATGTTGCTGTCGATGGGAATAGGAGCTGTACCAATTGGAGTTAGTGAAATAGGCTCCCTGATCCTACATTCCCTTGGCTGGACGTCAGCCACTGAAGTTACCGAAGCAAAAGCCATGGTATTTTGGGTGATCCGCTTACCTCGGGTCGTTCTGGCCGTTTTGGTAGGTGCCGGCTTAGGAATAGCCGGCGCTGCCTTGCAAGGCTTATTTAGGAATCCGGTGGCGGATGCCGGCCTCATTGGGGTCACCTCCGGAGCCTCTTTGTTTGCCATCCTCATCATGATGCTAAATGCCCAGTACTGGAGCATGATCAACGAATATGGCGGGGCTTATGTCCTATCATTGGGCGCCTTTGTCGGAGCTGCCCTCACTACTTTTCTGGTTTACCAGCTTTCCAAACTCGCTGGCGACGGAAGTGCGGCCATGATTTTGCTCATCGGCATCGCCATCAACGCCCTGGTGGGGTCCATCACCGGACTGATGACCTACCTCGCCAACGAGCAACAACTCAGAAGCATGACCTTTTGGAGTCTGGGAAGTTTGGGAGGAGCCAACTGGACTTCAGTGATAGCCATAGCGCCGTTCGTGCTGGCTTCGACGGTAGGATTGCCCATGCTAGGAAAATCATTGAATCTATTGGTACTCGGTGAGAGCCAAGCCAAGGCCTTGGGCGTAAATATTATTGGTCTCCGGAGGATGGTAATCGTACTGGCTACCCTGGGTGTAGGCGCATCGGTAGCCGTGGCGGGCTCTATTGGTTTTGTGGGGTTGGTGGTGCCCCATATCATCCGAAATATAATAGGACCCGACCACCGAAACTTGCTAATAGGCTCCGCCCTAGGAGGGGCATTGGTACTGGCCATTGCCGACACCATTTCTCGTACCATCGTCGCACCCGCCGAATTACCCATTGGCATAGTGACGGCCCTATTAGGCTCCCCTTTCTTTATGTATATACTGTGGAAACAAAAAACGAAAAGGATATGATCAGCTTAGAAAAGGCCTGCTATAGCGTGCAGGGACACACCTTATTGTCTGAAACGAGCCTTCAATTTAGTACTGGCGAATTTTGGGCCGTGGCCGGTCCTAATGGTGCAGGAAAATCGACCCTCCTAAAATTACTCTCTGCCGAGTATCTTCCTACCAAAGGAAGGGTGCGTTTTCAGGGTCGTGATACCCACGACTACCGACCCGCCGAGTTGGCCAGGTTAAGGGCGGTATTGGCTCAACATAACCCGGTAAGCCTCGATTTCTCCGTCACTGAAATCGTACTCATGGGTCGGTATCCCTATTATGGTCATAGACCGTCGGACAAAGATTTATTTATTGTAAACCAGTGCCTCGAATGGGTAGAAATGGGTGCTTATGCCCAAAGGTCCTACCCAACACTTTCGGGGGGAGAACAGCAAAGGATTCAATTCGCTAGGGCCTTGGCGCAAATATGGGAGACCAAGAATGGCTTTCTATTTTTGGACGAACCCACCACAGGCATGGACCTGAAACATCAGTACCAAACCTTCCAACTTGCCGCCTCCCTCGCACGACAGGGCTTCGGGGTGGTAGCGGTGGTTCACGACCTCAATCTGGCATTACAGTATACCGATCAGACGGTCCTACTAAAAAAAGGAAGAATTATGGCCTCAGGCAAAACAAACCATACCCTCCATGAAGAAAGCCTACAGGCTACCTTTGAGTTACCCATACACCTCATTCCTGCCGACCATATTCGAAAAAATGCCACCATTGTCCCAGTACCTATTTAGGGGATAGGGATTAGGGGTTAGGGGTTAGGTGTTAGGAATTAGCGAATAGGTTTTAGGGATTAGGTTAAAGGGTAAAGGTTAAAGGTTAAAAGTTAAAGGTTAAAGGTTAAAAGTTAAAGGCGGCTGATGTGCGGGTAAACGGCGGTCGGCGGTCAGCTATTGGATATCGGCTATCGGCAATAACGCGGGCTTAATGCTTACCGCTTATTGCTTACGGCCTACAGCATATGGCTGTCGGAGGTCGGCTTTCAGCTATCGGCTATCGGCAATAACGTGGGCCTAATGCCTAATGCCTAATGCTTACAGCTTATTGCTATCGGCTGTAAGCTATCGGCAATAACGTGGGCCTAATGCTTACAGCTTATCGCATATTGCTTACAGCATTTATTTTAGAGCGTGACATTATATAAGCAGCGCTGGCCTAAAGCCTATCGCCTAAAGCATTTTAAAACATTTAAACTATATTAGAATCATGATTACAACGACCAATTTAAAAGCGAGCTGGAATGCGTTTCAAAAGTCCAACCCAAAAACCCGAATCCGGGATGCAGCCAAAGAACTTGGCTGTTCTGAAGCCCAGCTGGTGGCAACATCCGTAGGCGATGGCACCACCTTGCTCACCGGTGACTTCAGAGAGCTTCTCAAAGAGATGGGAAGCCTAGGACATGTGATGGCCCTTACTCGTAACGAACACGTAGTACACGAGCGAAAAGGGGTTTACGAAAATATTTCCTTTCGTGGACATGTAGGATTGGTGCTCGGTTCGGACATCGACTTAAGGCTTTTTGTGGGTGATTGGACCTTCGGCTTCGCCGTCGAAGCCAACGAACGGCGCAGTTTACAGTTTTTTAATTCCTTCGGCGAGGCCGCTCATAAAATATATTTGACTGAAAAAAGCGACCTCGATGCTTATCACCTTCTGGTAAAAAAATATAAGGCTCCCGAACAGCTGCAGGAGTTAACGGTAAAGCCATCAGAAAAATCGATAGCCGAGACGGACGAACTTCCAGAAATAGACAGAGCCCAGTTTCAACAAGAATGGCTAAGCTTGAAAGACACCCATGATTTTTTCGGATTGTTAAAAAAATATCAGTTAAGCAGAAAGCAGGCACTTCGCCTGGCTCCAGAAGGCTATGCCTATAGGATAGACCCCGGCAAATTTAAAGACTTATTCGACCAAGCCAGCGAAAGACAGGTCCCTATTATGGTGTTTGTTTCAAACCCCAACTGTATACAGATTCATACAGGCCCCATCGAAAAGATTTTTGTAATGGGCCCCTGGCTCAACATCATGGACCCCGAATTTAACCTGCACCTGCGTACCGATGCCATAGACGAGGCCTGGGTGGTGCGAAAGCCCAGCGAGGCGGGAATCGTCACGGGTATTGAGCTAATAGATCGCCAAGGGATTATGTTTAACCAATACTTCGGAAAACGTAAACCAGGAATACCAGAATTACCAGAATGGACCGATTTGGTAGCCTCCGCCACCTCAGCTCTTTAACCAAAAAAGGCCCTCTGGAAACACTCCAAAGGGCCTTTTTAATCATTGATTATTTACTTCACTTCTTGCTTCATTTTTTCGTAACGGCTACGCATTGAGGCCAACACCGAGGAATAAGAGGCATCTTTGGCTGCATTATGCTTTTCTGACGGGTCTTTTTGCAAATCGAAGAGTTGCTCGTAGTCATGATCGATAAACTTAAGATACTTATAGCGCTGCTGTACCACCCCTTCTAAGCGTGGGATACCAGGATCCCCTATAAAAGTATGCTCATAAAAGAATTCGCTACGCTTCAGTTTCTTCCCTTTTTTAGAAACCATTTTCTCAAGATCGACCCCTTGCATGGTTTTAGGGGCTTCTACCCCTGCCAGGCTAAGAATTGTAGGAGCAATATCGATGTTTAAAGCTACGTCGTCGGAGGTTTTCCCTTGTAGTGCTTTATTGCGCGGGTCATATATAATAAGAGGCACCCGCAGGGATTCTTCATGACCGTACCATTTGCCGGCTAGGCCGTACTCTCCTAGGTAAAACCCGTTGTCGCCCATAAAAACGATCACCGTATTATCGGCCAGGCCTTGCTTTTCTAGGGAGGCTACTAGCTTACCCACCACCTCATCGACTCCGCTGATCAGGCGGTAGTAGTTGCGCACGCTTTCTTGGTACATCCGGTTGTTTTCGAAACGCAAATGCCAACGTACCCTGGCAATATTTTCCTCTGTTCGGAAGAAGTCTGGAAATTCATTCCAATATTTAGGATCCATTTTTTCCGTTTCGGCTATGCTATCGCCGGCATACATCGACTTATACCTGGGCTGAATGATAAACTGCCGTGGGTCATTGTCTTGAACGTGGGGCGCTTTAAAGCTAACCGATAGGCAGAAAGGTTTCGATCCGTCGTTGGTTTTTAAGAAATCCTGAATATCATTATTAACCTTATCGGTATGATGGATATAATTTCCATTCTCGTCTTTCATCTCATAATCGGGCTGCGACTTGGTGGTACAGGCCCAGTAGTCGAATGAGGAGGCGGGCTGATCTTTGGGATGCCCTACCCCATACTTCCCGATGAAACCCACCCGATAGCCGGCTTTCTTCAGCAACATAGGATACGTTTGGTCGAAAGCGGAAGGGCTAAAACTAGTGCTAAAATCGGCAATACCGTGGCGCGACATATACTGGCCACTCAACATAGTAGCTCGGCTCACGCAACAAATAGAGGTAGTGACATAGGCATTCTTAAACAGCAGTCCCTTATTGGCCAGTTGATCCAAATGAGGGGTTTTGATGATCGGGTTACCCATAGCACCCAGGGCATCAGCCCGTTGATCGTCGGTAAGCAAATATATAATATTAGGTTTAGCTGAGGAAGGAGCCTCCGTGTGGGGTGCCTTGGCAGCCATCAAAATAAAGGCCGTTAAGCCAGTAGCTGCCAGTAAGCCGGCAAAAACACTTTTGGGTTTGTTCATGACATAGATTAATAATGATGGCAAGGAAAAACGATCCCTACCAATTTGAGTAAAACTGAGCCTTATTTAATAGCCTTTACAATGAGGATGGGCGTCGACCCCAACCTATTCGTTAAGGGGTTTCCCTTCATAGTTCATCGTTCGGTAGGGTACCGTTTCGGACTCATCGACCACATAATTCCATTTCTTTATATAGTCCATTCCGGGAAGGAACTCATCTTTCCTTTTTTTCAATTCTTGTTGCAGTCCCTTTTCAAGACGAGCTTGAAGGCGTTCGTACCCTGATTGGCCCACCAAATTATTTAGCTGAAAGGGGTCCTCTTGGTTGTCGAAGAGCAACCAGGGGCCCTGTAGATCCCGGGTGTATGTATAGCGGTGTGTAACGATCCCCCGATATTCTTTACCCCCCTTACGCCTATCCCACTGCCCAAAGGGTTGTGCACAGGAAATAAAAGTTTGGGAAACCCGGTCCTTCTTTTTACCCAACAGTACTTGCGAAAAATCGACACCTTCCACTGAATTTGGAATAGCTATTCCCGTCAACCCTAATAGCGTAGGCATAATGTCTGGCGAATTGAGTAAAATGTCGGAAAACCGACCAGTGGCTCCCAACATGGCCGGATAATGGATAATAAAAGGGACGCGAATACTCTCCTCATAGGGCTGCTGCTTGTTCCAATAGCCGTGGGCACCCAACAAATCACCGTGGTCCGAAGTAAAGACGAAAATGGTATTCTCAGATATCCCACTGTCTTTTAGTTTGGAACGTAACTTCCCTATCGACTCGTCAATGGCAGCCATATGTGCGTAATAACCCTTCAAGTCACGCACTACTTTATCCTTATTCTCTTTAGAAACATTGGGGTTCAGCTTCAGTTCTTTATCCTGAAACATGGCCTTATACTTTTCTGGAGCCGTCTGATAGGGGTCATGCGGTGCGCCCATGGCAATAAACAAGACGAAAGGGGCGTCCTTTTTGGCCTTATCCTCGATATACTGACAGGCATCGTCTACCTGGGCCATTACGTCATAACCTTCCCATTTCAACTTTTTGTCGGAGTCGCCGGCATAATAATACGAGTTATTATAGTCATGCGTACATTCCAAGGCTTTCCAATACCCAAATCCTTGCTGGCGAACGGGGGGGATATAAGAGTTCCGCCCATGCCCGTCCAAATGCCACTTTCCGATATACCCCGTTTGGTATCCGGCCTTATTAAATACTTTGGGTAGCGTCATATAATCGGTCCCTAGTAGTACATCGTTCATAAATACACCATGGGTCAGGGGGTATTGCCCGGTCAACAAAGAAGCTCTGTGGGGCGAACATACGGGCATGCCTGACACGGCATTCTTAACCCGTATACTTTCCGAAGCCAATTGGTCTAGATTGGGGGTAAAGGCATTCACATCCCCCGCGTGCCCCATTGCTTGGGCACGCCATTGATCGACTAATACATAAACTATATTTGGCTTTTTTGGAATTGACTGCCCGGTTACCATCCCGGCAACTTGTAAGAGGCATACTACTATGGGCAGGGTTTTTCTCAATAAGCGTTTCATCATCGATATTTTAAGGGAAATAATTATAAAAAGGCTGTAAGCCACTCAAAAGTAATTCTAATAACCTGGATTTTGTGTCAACTGATTCACCAATACCTCATTGACCGGAATAGGGGCCAAAAGCTTATTTTCGGTAATGGTATAGGCCCCATCATAAGAGTAAGGCTTTTGAGCCACTTCGCGCTGGCCATGGGCGGTCATGACCTCTATAGCCTTTCCAGTACGCTTAAGGTCGTACCAGCGTTGGTTTTCAAAGCAGAATTCCACCTGTCTTTCCTTGGCAATCAAGGTGGTCAAGGCCTCTTTCGCCAACCCATCGAGGGATGCTTTTAGCCCCGCTCTGTTGCGAACCTGCTGCACGTAGGATATGGCCTGAGTAGTTTTGCCTTGTTGATTGAGCACCTCAGCCATCATCAACAGGATGTCGGAGTACCTTAACACGGGAAGGTTGTCGCTACAGCGATCGTTGGGATCAGAGATTGGCGGCTTGTATTTGCCCACATAGGGGATCGGGCGGATCTGGTTGTCCCAGTCTTTCCCCTCCCAAAAGCCAATGGAAACGGCTTTGCGCGAATCGCCAGGCTCAAAGGCGGCGATCAGGTCGTCGGTGGGTTGATTCCAGCCGGCACCAATGATATTGATATTGGGACGTTTGGTGACGTTGCCTGCCGAGGTATGTGGTGCAAACCAGAATATAAACCGGTTAGAGGTTTCTGCGCTACTTTCGGCGAACTGGACCGCAAATATAGTCTCTTTAAAATCCTTTGCCGCTGGATTAAACAGATCAGCATAGTTTGGTAAAAGTGTGTATTGACCCGAATTGATTACAGCCAAAAGCTGCTCTTCTGCCTTCTGATATTCTTTTAAGGTCAAATATACCTTGGCTAACAAGCCCTTTGCAGCCCATTCGTTGGCCCGCCCATTTTCTTTTTTGGCAGTGGCCTTCAGGAATCGAGATTCCGAAGCCTGCAAATCTGCTATGATTTGCTCATACACCTGAGCCTCCGTGGCCCGCTTTACACCCACTGCTTCTTGGGAATTGATCGGCTCAGTCACCAGAGGAACGCCACCAAATTGCCGTACCAAATTGAAATAATACAGAGCACGTAGGAAGTACGCCTCCCCCGCGCTACGCTCCTTAAATGCCAGATCGGACCATGCTACGCCTTCCCTGTCTAGCTCGGCCAGTAGCTTATTGCATCGGGTGATGCCGCTATAGGACAGCTTCCAGAAGTCGAGGTAGGCTGAATTGTCGGAAACGAGGATAAACTGATCGATGACCCCACGGACGGCCTCACCGGTCACCACATTGTTCTGGTGCGTGCCATTGTCGGATATCAGCTCGGCCAATACCCAATGTTGGTTCTTTTCATAATCGCGCATCGGCATGTAGCAACCATTGGCTAAAAGTATGTAGGCCTCTTCGGTATTATAGAAGTTCCCCTCGCTCAGTCCATCCTTAGGATATAGCTCCAGAAACGATTCGGAACAAGAACTGGTGAATAGTACCAGCCATAATAATGTAATTTTTTTCATATGCTTCGTATATTTTAAAAGTCAGTATGGACCTTCTCTACACTAAAAAGAAAAATTTAAACCAAAAGACATGGTACGTGCCAAGGGATAGGACGACATATCGAAACCTGGCGACAGGGTGTTATTGATATTCTGTGATTGACCTTCGGGATTAGCTCCTTCATAAGCCGTAAAAGTTGCCAAATTTTGAATGGTGGCATACAGCCTGCAGCTTTTCACAAAGCCCGATTTTCTGACTAACTGGTCGGGCAGATTGTACCCCAAGGTAATATTTGCGATACGTAAAAAGGACGCATCTTCCACCCATAGGCTGTTGACCCGGTGGCCCCAGCTAGGTGTTAGTTTGGGCACGCCGGAGTGCAGGCCATCGCCCGGATTCTCAGGGCTAATCCAACGATTGGTCCAAGCCTGGCGAACATTAAAGAAACCTTGGAGGTTGTCTACCGTCTGGCGGAGACCGTTCATAACCTGCCCCCCTTTTTGCCCATTCAAGATGACGCCCAAGCTAAATCGCTTATAGCTGAAGTTATTGGTAACGCCGAAGGTGAAGTCCGGATAGGGACTACCAATAATGGTATAGTCGAGAAGGTCATTCACTACGCCATCGCCATTCACATCCTTATACTTAGGGTTCCCTTCATATACTTGGGTGGTTTTGATAATATCGGGATTGGCAATATCGGCCGCAGAGTAAACCCCTTCTAGTTCAAATCCAAAAAACTGCCCAATAGGCTTTCCCACCACGCTGATATGGGTAGGATTACCGTCATTATTCCCCGAAAGGATGCGATCGCTGTTGTCGTTCAGAGAGAGTACTTTATTTCTATTAAAGGCCACATTCATATTCAGATCCCAGCGAAAATCACCCGTGATGGGACTACCTCCTATCGATATCTCCAGACCCCGGTTACGCACATTTCCCTTATTAACGATCTGAGAGCTGAATCCAGTAATAGCGGGAATCACATCATTGAGTAGCATATTCTTACTCTTACGGTTGTACACATCGATTGTCACGGAGATATTGTTTTTAAACAGCTCGAGGTCGATCCCCGCATCCAACTGGCTCGATTCCTCCCAGGTAAGATAGGGGTTGGCTACGCCCACATAAGAGCCGGCTACTTGCGTATTGTTAAAGGCATAGGATCCTTGGAAAATTTGCGCCAAATGCGAGTAGTTACCAATATTATTATTTCCACTTCTACCAAAGCTAGCCCTTAACTTTAGGTTGCTAATGGTTTCGCTATTCGCCAAAAATTTCTCTTGTGAAATTCTCCATGCACCGGCCACGGAGGGGAAATAGGCGAATCGGTTTTCCTGACCGAATCGGGAGGATCCATCCGAACGCAAGGTAGCTGTAAACAGGTACTTGTCTTTGTAACCATAGTTTAACCGTCCGAGGTACGAAATGATACTCCATTCATCGATATTTTGATTCCAGCTCTTGATGTCCTGGGCAGCGTTAATAGTCTGCACCAGATCATTAGAATAAGGCCCGGCCACCACGTTGATATTGCTATTCTTACTTTTCTGGCTGGTATAGCCCAGCAAGGCATTAAAACTATGGTTCCCTATAGCCTTGTTGTAGGTAAGGGTATTCTCGATCAGCCAGTTAAAATTATTTCCATTTTGACTCGTTGCTTGTCCAGTGCCCGCAACCGGAGGACGATTAGACCCTCCCACTGTACTCGGAATGTATTGGAAGTACTTAGAAGTGGACCAGATGGTATTTAAGGACGTTTTGGCCACCAAACCAGGTAAAATATCCCATTGAACATAGGCCAGTCCTAAGTTCTGAAACTGCTCCTGCAGTTGGGTAGTTTCTTTGAGTACAAACAAGGGATTGGCAAAGCTCCAAGCCGAATGGTACTTACTTTGTGGAGACCTGATATAAGGGATCAAATTACCATCACTATCATAAGGCGACATAACGGGGTTAGCCCAATTGGCAATCCCAATGACATCCTCTCGATTCGAGTTGGTGGTAGTTCTATTCTGACGGATATAAGTAGGTTGTAAAGTGGCTCCAATGGTCAGCTTCTCGCCCATATTGGACTCTATATTGACTTTACTACTATAACGCTCAACGCCCGTGTACTTTACCACCCCATCCTGCTTAAAATATCCTAAGCTAAAATTCATCCTAGAAGTTTCTCCGCCTTTTTGTAGGTTAAAGTTGTAGTCATGAATCGGTGCATTTTGAAGTATTAAATCGTACCAATCGGTTCCAGCACCTTGCAAGGCGCCCAAATTTTGGTATTCGACAGGATAATCGTTGACCGTTGCCGCTCTTTTCTCGGATCTTAAAACCGCTATATCGATTTTATTCCGTTGCAGTTCGGCAAACTCTCGCTGGTTCATGAGTTGAGGCCGGCCTCGTTGAGGAACGGTCTGGACACCCGTCATGGCCGAAAAATGAATTTGGGTCTTATTGAAGGATCCTTTTTTGGTCGTAATCAAGATGACCCCGTTGGCACCACGAGAACCATAAATGGCCGTAGAAGAAGCATCTTTCAAGATAGAAATGGACTCTATATCATTGGGATTGATCAATAATAGGGGATTTAAGTTTTGATTTAACCCAGCCGAATACGGCATACCGTCTACCACATATAGGGGTTCATTTCCGGCGCCAAGCGATCCGCTTCCCCTGATCCGAACGGAGGTACCTCCGCCCGGGCTACCCGACAATTGCTGGATTTGCACTCCGGCTACCTGGCCTATCATTTTTTGGTCGAGGGAAGCCACCGGAAGATCCTTCACCTTATCTTGGTCAATTAACCCTACTGAACCCGTCAGATCTTTGGCTTTCTGAGTACCATAGCCTACCACCACCACCTCATCCAGGGCTTTATGTTCCTGAAGAAGGCTTATCTCTAAGAAGGAACTGTTGTTAATGGCCTTTTCCAGAGTTACGAACCCTACAAAACTAAATACCAAAACGGCTTCATCGACGGGGGTTTCCAGTGCAAAAGCCCCATTAACATCGGTAATAGTCCCTATGCTCGTCCCCTTTACGACCACACTTACGCCGGGTAAGGCCAAGTTATTTTCGTCGACGACCTTTCCCTTTACCCCTAGCTTAACTGGGGCCGTTACCGAGGGACTCTTTGCAGGTACTATTTCTTTGGTTAGTATGACCTTACGCCCCAGCAGTTCATAACGAATATTCAAGGGATGAAGTAGGTTGTTGAGTACTGCTCCCAGGGTCGATTCTTTTTCGGAGATACTCACCTTTTGCCCTCTGGCTATGACCTGTGAGCTATATACAAATCGGACATCTGTCGTACGTTCTATTTCCGTCAACACACTTTTAATATCCTTATTGGATGCCTGTAAAGAAATACGCCGTTGGAGGTACTCTTGTGCCCTACTCGTATGGGCATAGGATACGCCCATCAACAGTAGCATGACCAAACCTTGAGTAAATGTAAATTTCATAAGTTTAATCCATAATTGCCTGTCAGCTGGTTTTTTCATATTTTTGATTTGGGTTAAAGTTTCAAAGATGGAACCGTACTGGGAAGTGGTAACTTTGGCGAGCGTACACTTCTCCTTGAGGCCTATTCGGCAGTAGCCTCGCTACTGCCGTTTTCTACTTCTGTTTCATAAGCGCTGTGTCTGCTGGTTTTAAGGGTTAATTAATGACATCCTTTCCCACTAATCACGATTTGACCGTCTACGATTTCGTAGCTGGCCGAAACACTCTTACAGATCGCCTCAAGTTGTTCGAATAGTGGCTCGTTGGAAAGTGTGGCGGTTATACGACATTTTTCAAAACGTTCGAAATCCATGGCAATAGAAATCCCATAAGCCTTCTCCAGCTCCTTGATTAGCGTGGGCATCGGAACTTCGTCATAGATACGATCGGCGGGCAAAACTGTTTTTTGAATGACGACGGGTTGGGCAACCAATGTCTTGATCAACTGCCCACTTTCTTTATCGAAGATCGCCGCTTGATTGGCCGTCAATATCAGACCAGCCAAAGGACCAGCCGACAAAGGGTTGTTTGGGTCTACCGGATATACCGACACCTTACCCGACTGTACCTGAACGGTATACTTTCTACGGTTCTCAAAAGCATTGATAACGAAGCGCGTACCTAACACTTTCGTGGCTATTTCTTTTGAAAATACGATAAATGGGTCGCCCCGATGCGATACTGAAAAGCTAGCCTCCCCATTTAAATAAACCAAGCGGGCACTATCGCTGAAGGTGGCCGGATAGCTCAGCCTACTTCCATCGCTCAAGATAATATGGGAGCTGTCGCTCAAAACAATGGGCAAAGGTTTGCCTGTGTTATTATAAGTTTCTACCATTCCTACAGGAGCTTCCTTTGCCACGAACCCTTGAGCGACTGGGGCTGGACGCCAATAATGACGCCCAATCCAAAAAAGACCGACAAAAAACAAGACCCCCATGGCTATCCGATATAGCAAGGGCGACAGGGGCCGGATGGTAACGCTGGTAGGCCCATCCCCTTCAAACCGAGTACTTGAGGTTGCAGTGCCAGTGGCGTTTTTAATAAACCGGTCCACTTCCGCACGTATTTCCTTTGGGGATAATTCCTCAACCTCTACCTGAGTGGCCCTTATTAGCCGTTCGGCCTCCTGCATCACCGCTTCTTTGTCGGGATGCATCTGAGCAAACTTCATCCAAAATGCCTCATCGACGGTTTTTCCTAGTACCCAATCTCGAAAGTCAGCGTCTTGAAGAAAGGATTCCACACCGTAATTTTCGTAATTTTTCATTCTACTCGTTTCAATTCCTTAAATATACCGGTGTACTTATAGTTTTTTTTAGCCAACCCTATGATGCGCATAATCCGCCCGATCCCTTTCTACTTTATTACCCCCACTTACTACCCATGTAGAATGAACTGTATTAGCCAAATGGTTGTAAAGCCATAAGACCAATGTTTGCGCATACTTTTAAGGGACTTTTGAAATAGATTATAGACGGATTGCCGTCCTAGCTGCATAATTTCGGCAATCTGCTCGAAACTGAGGTTCTTATAAAAGCGTAAATAAACAAGCTCCTTTTGGCGAGCCGGCAACTGATTGATCACCTTAGCCACCTGTTGGAGTTGATATACTTCGTGCTCTTCTTGTATCAATCGAAAATCGGGCGCAAACTCTACCAAAAACTCATAGGTATCCACCAACGACAGATCCATGGTTCCCGTTTGTTTTGATTTCTCGTATAGAATCCGTCTCTTCAACATCACCATGAGGTAAGCCAGCACATTATCCACGGCCCCTATCGTTTGTTGTTTTTTCCACAGAGTTAGGAAGGTTTCCTGTATACAATCCTTGACGACCTCTTGGTCGGGACTAAACCGATGCCCCCATCCATACAAATCAGGATAATAGCCGTCCAAAATCTCGCCCAGAGCCACAATTTCACCTTCCCGATATTCCTGCCAGAGTCGTAATGCATGCTCTCTAGACAACCTTTGCCCCATAACTTTCGATTGGTTTCCTATAGGAGGGACGAAACTTTAAAACCTAACCCCCGTATTTAAATTATTTTATAAAAAATAGGAGTAAGACGTGAGAATGCCTCAAAAATGAAGTGCTATTCATTTAAAAATCAGCCCAAAACTAAAAAAAGGGATAGCCCATCCGGAATACTTTTCCGAATGGGCTATCCCTTTTCCGTAGATCTGCCGGGTCCGTTATTCTATTACTAGCCAAGTATACCCATTGGCTGGAAGGGTCACGGTGAGCCTCACCTGATAATCTCTGCCTACCGAGTAGGCCTTGGCTGGACCTTCCTTTTCCCGAATTTGTACCGTATCATGCTTCCCAGTGTAATACACGGGGAGCTGGATCTGCCGTTCGATCGCCTGCTCCAACGGGTTATACAGCATCACCAAGCCCTTTTCCTTGAGCTGATTGTTCACATGCATAATCCCATCCCAGTCGCGCCCATCGGCCCTGCGAAGGTGTAGTATATCAGAATTCAGAATTAGCCGGTATTTTTTATACCAATTAATTACTTCAGTAACTTTTCTCTTAGCCTCGTCGGTATCATATAGCCTAGGGCCACGGTAGCATGCCTGAATACCCGAACCATAATATTGCATCATCAGCTGCTCATAGGCATCCAGATGCTCGGAAAGAGGCTCTAAAATGGCCTCAGGTCCCCCACCCTGATATTTAGTAAGCGGAACGAACCCCCAGGCCATGGATGGAATTTCGGTCCACATGGCATCAAAAATATTTTGACGGTTCAATATTTTTTGCTGTTCCCGGGATAAGGAGAAGTTTACCTCACGATAGCCTAAAGCCACTTTATGCGTACCATCCAGCACATACCAGTCTGGAGCGTTTACATATATCCCATTCTCATTGCACCAGTGATAGAGGCCCTTTTGAAGCTCCATCTGCTTCCATTGCGAATCGGCTAATCCACTATGGCCGGGATGCGACGTAGAGCCACATACATCGCCCGGGTATGGGCCATCGTTTTCGAAGATATCGAAACCAGTAGCACGCATAAAAATCTTGAGCTTATCGAGGTAAGCCAGTCCCCAACGACTCCCCATACAGGGGGCATTGCCAAAAAATGCACCACCAGGCTTTCCTGTTGCCGGGTCGATCACATCGTCCTCCGGACTTATTTTCCGAGAACTAAATAGAGAATAACTGCCTATAAATACATTTTTACTATGGGCATAATCGGCCAATTTCTTCCATTTCTGTATATTGGCTGCCGTGGTATCTTCCATATTACAATGGCTTCCAAAGCTTAGTATTAAGGCTTCGTATCCCGTAGCTGCACACTGGTCAATGGCCGTTATCACCTGCTGGTCATCCTTGCTCACCAAATGCATAAAAATAGGATTGGTGGTGGTCCAAGGAGCGATGGTCCGGTACATTTTCTTTAGGCCCATCCCCTTTCGTTCCCGGTCGTAGCTGTCCTGCAGTAGCTCATAGCTGCGGATAGATGTTAAGGATTCCCTGTTGGAGAGTGTTATCCCATAGCCTTTTTTTGGAAACACCTCCATCAGCGCTGGCGTCTTTAAGTCGTAATTGACCTGGGAGGTATAGCTGGTATCGGTAAGCCAATGAGTGGCCTGGTCGCTTAAATGTGCCCGCATCGAATTATTAAAAGTGAAGTTATGCTCCAAATAGATCCCATTGGGCTTGGCCATATTGTCGGCGGTACCTACTACAGCACTCTCCTCTTCCACAACCGCCAATACCTCATGTACCAGCTGATCGATCTGTACTGCCTTCTTTCCGTTATTGGTCACCGTGATCCATTTGCTGATAAGCGGCAGGCCATCATAAAGGGCGTAGTGTACCCAAACCTCCACGCCCGACAAGGCCGGTAGCGGGCTCTTGAATAAGAACCGAATCTCTTGCCCCTTGGGCTGGTTCTTCTGAGAGGCCCACATCTTCGTTTTCCAGTTGAGGGTGGGCTGCAGGTCCTGAGTTTGATAGGAGATGTACTGAAAGGAACGATCGGTGGTGTGGAAGGTATCGAGCCAGGAATACATCAAATAGGCTTGTTCTTTTTGACCTTCCAGCCCTCCAATGACGTACTCTACCCCGTCGACAGTGATACGGCCTTCGGGTTTTACAGCCCGCAGCAGCTGCTGACCATTGCTCATGTTTTTGAACTCATAGCAACCAAGGTTGGGTTGCACCCTAAAGCTTCGCTTAAGAAGTCCGTTATATAGAATGATATTCTTTCCATTATGGGCAGAATAGACCTGTGCCGTAGGTTTGATGGGATAAAGCAGCCAGTCCTGTACCTCCTGCTGATCCCATTCGGGCTGCCAGACGGGTAGAGATTGTGCGGTAGCCACAAGCGCGGAAACGAGTAAGAATACCGAAACGAGTAATTTTTTTAGCATGGTTTAGGAATTTAATGAAGAAAAAGCACTCTTTTATCGAGCGGTATACAAAGAAACGAAAATTTATGCGTGTTCGAACCAAACTCTATCAAACAACCCTTTTTATGGTCCTTTCCGATTAGTATTCCTTCATAAGACCCTCCTATTTCCATGCGAGGGAATCTTAGTCTTCATCCCATCCCGACAGCACCGAACCCTCTTCGGTCTTGATACTATCGGCGACCGCCATTTCTATTTGGGTCAATTCGGCGGGGGTCAGGTTGCGCCATCTGCCTACGGCTATGCCATCGAGGTTGACATTCATAATCCGAACTCTTTTTAGCTTGGTTACTCTAAAACCAAGATAATCCGTCATCCGGCGTATTTGCCGATTTAGGCCTTGCGTCAGGATGATGGTGAAGGTAAAGGGGCCATCTTTACGAACAAAACAGGGCTTAGTAACCGTATCGAGGATGGGGACCCCTGCCGCCATATTCTTTACGAAAGAATCGTCGATAGGCTTATGGACAGTGACCCGATACTCCTTCTCATGGTTATTGCCGGCACGCAATATTTTATTGACAATATCACCGTCATTGGTCAAAAAAATGAGCCCTTCAGAAGGTTTATCCAATCGGCCAATCGGAAAGATCCGCTCTGAATGACCAATATAATCGACAATATTCCCCTTGATATCACGTTCGGTGGTGCAAGTGATTCCAACTGGCTTATTAAAGGCAATATATACGGGATCCTTCTTGGCCCGTAATGGTTTGCCGTCTACCAACACTTCGTCGGTTTCTCCCGCTTTATCCCCCAGCACGGCTATGCGCCCATTAAGCGACACGCGCTGAGCATCCACTAATTTGTCGGCCTCGCGTCGCGAACAAAACCCCGTCTCACTTATAAACTTATTAATGCGTTTCAAATCACTCATTTAACCCTGCTAGTTCGAATATCCAGTAGAACTAACGCCATGGATATCTGTATGGAATAATAACTTTTCAAAGTAAAATTAAACAAATTTCCCCTTCTAAGAATAATTACATGGAATTGTAAATTCACCTTTTAAAACTTAAGCCCGTAATAATGATGTTAAAAACTAGAGTTCCCTTTTTACTTTGGCTACTAATCCTCACTGGGCTGTCCGTCCAGGCCCAGCCTGCACAGACCAGCTACCAAGTGGTTGTAGCCCCCGATAAGCTCGACTGGACTTACAAAACCGGTGAAAATGTAAAATTCACCGTTCAGGTGTTACACTTGGGCAACCTGGTGCCTCATGTAGAGGTTATGTACGAGATAGGCCCCGAAAAAATGACCCCCACCATTCGTGAGACAAAAAAAGCTACCGAAGGGAAACTTACTATAGACGGCGGAACACTCAAAACGCCCGGTTTCCTACGCTGTATTGCCACTATCACCATCGACGGGACCCGTTACCGTGGCCTGGCAACGGCAGGTTTTGAACCCCAAAAAATAGAACCTACCGTCAGCAACCCTTCCGATTTTGATGCTTTTTGGGATAAGGCCAAAAACGAACTCGCCCAGATCCCCATTCAACCCACCATGACGCTGCTGCCCGAACGCTGTACCGAAACGGTCAATGTTTATCATGTGAGCCTGGAGAACGCCCCCAAAGGGTCCAAAATCTATGGGATACTATGCATGCCCAAAAAGCCGGGGAAATACCCTGCATTATTGCGCGTTCCTGGTGCTGGAGTACGGGGTTATTACGGCGATGTTGGCAATGCCGCCAAGGGTATGATCACACTAGAAATAGGTATCCATGGCATTCCTGTCACTATGGAAGCGGGGGTATATAACGATATACGCTATGGAAGCTTATCGGGCTATCCGGCATACAACCTCGACAGCCCCGATCGGTTCTACTATAAAAGAGTATACCTAGGCTGCCTGAGAGCCAACGACTTTCTGACAAGCCTTCCTGAATTTGATGGTACAAACCTAGCCGTAACGGGAGGAAGCCAAGGAGGTGCTCTGAGTATCGTTACGGCCGGTCTCGACAAAAGGGTGAAATGGCTCGGTGCTTTTTATCCGGCACTGAGCGATGTCACGGGCTACCTTCATGGCCGTGCAGGTGGATGGCCTCATTATTTCGACAAAAACAACAAGGAGTATAACAACTATTCCCAGAAGTTGAATACGGTGGGATATTACGATGTCGTTAATTTTGCCAGAAGGATCACCGTTCCAGGTCATTATATGTGGGGCTTTAACGATGAGACCTGCCCTCCCACCTCCATGTATGCTGCTTATAACGTGATCTCCGCGCCCAAACAACTTACCCTGTTTCAGGATACAGGGCATTGGACCTATCCCGAAGAAAGAGCGCAGATGGGCGACTGGCTTTTGAAACGGCTCAAAGGGGAATAAATATGTAGCAAAAAAAATAGAACCGCAGCCCTTTTCAAGACTGCGGTTCTATATAGCTTTTCAGGATGCAGGGTTGGCCCTATCGTCCCACTTAGTCGATTTTAATAACTTCGGCAGGGATGTTGTACTGCAAAACGAGTTCTTTGGTGAACCGTACATGTCCCTTAGGAGCTAACAAATAAAGCTTGGCGCCTTTCATGCCAGCCAATTCGCTTAAAAGCTTCCATTTGGATACACTACCCCGTGGTTGATCCGTTTTGAGGGATACTTCTAGGTAGTGCCTGTTAAACATATTTACCCCGGTTACATCTGGAATAAACTTTTCATTATCCGCCGCCCGCTCATAAGCTGTAGGGGTATCATAGCCTTCCATATTGGCCTGAATTTCCTTAAAACCGTGCGCTTGCGCCCATTTTACCGCCAGAGGTATAAAACTTTCTTTTTCCATAAACATTATAAAAATATGACCTCCATTATCTGGAGATCTTGATATACTACTATTCGCTTTAAAAAATCAAGTGGAAATGTAATGCGACTCCTGAAGAGTCCAATTGAAATGATCGTCGACAATTATTTGTAAAATTAGCAGAATTAAGCGAAACTACCAAATTTAATTCTACAACCCCTAGTCTTCCAACTCGTCCAAAAAATTGCGATAGGCGTTAATCAATTCTTGTTTAGGCTTTTGTTGGCCTAGCTTTTCGGCCAGGGCGATTCCAGCCTCATAAATCCTTTCGGCCTCTTCTATTTTTTCTAATGTGGCATAAAAATTTGCGGCATGGTAATAGGTTGGAAGATAATCCGGAAAATCCTTTAACAGCTGTTCAAAGAGTTGACGACTTTCGTTGGGGTCCGACTTGAGATACTCCAAAGCCAAAGCATAAATATTGAAAGGATCCTGAGGGTCTTCCCGGTAAAATGCCAATAAATTATCCAATAATGTATTTTCCATGTAGACTTATTATGCTTGCATACTATTTAAGATTTTCATTATATTGCAGGACAAAGATAGCCTTAGAAATAACATTTCAGACCAGAAAAAACCTATGAAAATATTAGTTTGTATCACCAACGTTCCTGACACAACTGCCAAGATAACCTTAAATGCGGACCAGACAGCCGTCAATAAGACTGGTTTGCCACATATTATAGGCCCTTACGACGACTACGCCCTAGCCAGAGGCGTGGAGCTACGCGACCAGCTGAGCGGCCACCTCACCGTGCTTCATGTAGGCCTAGCCGACGCTGAGCCACAAATCAGGAAGGCCTTAGCCATTGGCGCCGATCAGGCCATTCGGGTCAACATGGACCCTGAGGATTCCTATATAACCGCCACCCAAATCGCCCATATTGCGGCTCAAAACCAGTACGATTTGATTCTGATGGGGCGAGAGAGCTTAGACTATAACAGTGGAGTGGTACATGGCTTAGTGGGTGAAATGCTAGGAACCCCCTCCTATTCTCCAGTTATGAAACTAGAGATAGATGGAAATATGGCCACCATAACCAGGGAAATTGAAGGAGGCAAGGAAATACTCACCTGCGAGCTACCCCTGGTATTGGGCTGCCAGGAGCCCATTGCCGAATGGAAGATCCCTAATATGCGCGGGATCATGTCGGCCAGGAGCAAACCACTCGAGGTGGTAGAACCCGTAGCCGACCAGGCATTGAGCCAGCCAGTAGGCTATAGCTTACCGGCCCCCAAAGGAGCGTGCAAAATGATCCCATTGGACGATGTAGCCTCTTTAATTAACCTATTACAGACCGAAGCGAAGGTATTGTAGCGGAGCAACCTAGCTCCCTTCCAATACATCTCGACCATTTAAATAAAAATATTATGTCCATTCTCGTATTTATAGAAACAGAAAATAAAGCCATCAAAAAAAATGCCCAAGAGGCTATAACCTATGCCCGGGCAGTGGCCGATATGACAGACACCACCGTTACGGCGCTCATAATAGGCAGCCTTGAAGGTGGTGAAGCCTCTAAAGCGGGGCAGTATGGCGCCGACAAGGTACTCCATGTGGAGGACGCCCAGCTGGAGCACCATAATAGCATGGCCTATGCGAGTGCAGTAGCCGCAGCGGCTCAAATAGAATCGTCCAAGGTAGTTATATTGGCCAAATCGGGCCTTGCCGATGCCGTGGCCGCCCGGGCCGCCGCCAAATTAAAAGCCGGAATCGTGTCGGGAGTCACGGCACTTCCGCAGATCGACGGCTCTTCTTTCTCGGTACAGCGCAGCATTTTCACGGGTAAGGCCTTTTCTCAGACACAAATCAATTCTGAAACCAAAATTCTTGTCATCAATAAGAACACTATCGAAACACAGACTTCGGAAAAGCAAGCAACCGTTGAACCCTTTGCTCCAAGCGTCCCGGAAACCGACTTTAAAGCCAAAGTAATAGATACCGAAAAAGCCACGGGTGATATTCTGTTGACCGACGCCGATATTATCGTTTCAGGTGGTCGGGGGATGAAAGGTCCCGAACATTGGCAAGCATTATTGGACTTAGCCAGTGCACTCGGTGCCGCTACGGGCTGTTCCAAGCCTGTGTCGGACCTCGATTGGCGACCTCATCATGAACATATTGGCCAAACAGGTATTAAGGTGGCTCCAAACTTGTATATCGCTTGTGGAATATCAGGGGCCATTCAACACTTGGCGGGTGTAAACGGCTCCAAATGCATTGTAGTCATCAATAAAGACCCTGAAGCCCCATTTTTCAAGGCTGCCGATTATGGCATAGTGGGCGACGTCTTTGAGGTACTCCCCAAGTTGACAGAGGCCGCAAAAAACCGACATTAAGCGCCTAGAGCGAAATTTAAACACGCTTCAAGGGTACTATAAACCTTAGAAATACAGGCATTTGTAGTTCCTGGAGTGGGCATATATAACCTCATTCTGTAAGATAACCTGTTTTGCATTTTTTTATGCAGGGCAGGTTATTTATTTTTGCATAAGATTGGGGAAAACTTAAAGTAAAATTGTCGCCATTGAATGGAGGTTGACAGATAAATCAAAACTGTGAAAAAAATAAAATTAGAAATATTGGGATTAAGTCCTAGCCAATCCCAGGCCGGATCGTTTGCGTTAGTATTGGGAGAAGAGCTGGGAAATCGACGGTTGCCTATCATTATTGGCGTGTTTGAAGCTCAAGCCATCGCCGTCCAAATCGAGAATATCATGCCCAATAGGCCTATGACGCACGACCTCTTCAAATCCTTCGCCGAAGGCATGAATTATGACTTAAAGGAGATATTTATATCGGATCTTAAAGAGGGGATTTTTTACGCAAAAATAATTTGCACCGATAAGATTCGCGAAGTAGAAATAGATGCCCGTCCGTCGGATGCCATTGCGATTGGTCTGCGTTTCGATATTCCCATCTTTACCACCGACTCCATCATGTCTGAGGCCGGCTTGATAGCCAATACCGACCAGGACGAAGAAATAGACGACGAAGAACAAATCATAGAGACCGTGGAGCCCGCCCGCAAAGAGGTGCCTCTTCGCGACATGTCTTTCGACGACCTTCAGAAAATGCTGGACGATGCCCTGGCTCACGAGGACTACGAAAAAGCCGCTAAGATCAGAGATGAAATGGGCAGCAGAAACTAATCGGGGGTAATTCGTTAAAAATAGTTAAGTGTACGGTACATTTGAACCGCATTAACTAATAAATGCTACTTTTGCTTGGTAATGACTCCAATAAACTAAAGAACTTTTGCTGAAATTATATCCTTATGCCTAAAAAGAAGAAGATTGGTAGCTATCCTAACGCTATGATTGTGATGAGCCTCACGGCAGCTCTGTTCCTAATAGGCTTTTGTGGCTTGCTGGTGATTCAATCGAAAAAGCTAGTGTCGATCATTCGGGAGAATATTGAGGTGAGGGTATTTATTGATAAAGAAGTATCGAAGGCCGGTCAGGACTCGATACGTACCAAAATAGCTCCCCAGACCTTTGTATTAAAATCTACCAAAGTGGCCCCTATTACTTTTGTATCTAAAGAGGAAGCCGCCAAGGAGTTTATAGAAGGCACCAAAGAAGATTTCACGACCTTGCTTGGAGAAAATCCGCTGCGCGATAGCTATAGGATAAAAATTGGAGAAGAATATTTCGAAGAATCCAAGCTCAAGGCTATTAAGGCCGACTTGGAGACCATACCTGGTGTATATGAAGTGGTGTATCAGGAAGATCTGGCCGACAATATCAACCGGAACGTATCGAAAATATATACCATCTTGGCCAGCTTTGCCCTTATTATGCTAGTCATCATTGTATTGCTTGTCAATAATACCATAAAATTAGCCATTTACTCCCAACGCTTTCTGATTCGCAGTATGCAGCTGGTAGGGGCTACCGATGGCTTCATTCAAAAGCCTTATCTCTTTAGAGGGGCGATGCAGGGACTAGTAGGAGGTATTTTGGCGGCTGGATTGCTCCTAGTACTTCAACAGCTGGCCGTCAACAATATAGAGGGCCTAGCCGGTTTGCAAGAATACGACAAGCTCATCATTCTAGTAGGCGTGGTGATGGTGTTAGGCTTGCTAGTCGGATTGGCCAGTACCTATCAGTCCCTCACCAGATACCTAAAGATGTCCCTCGACCAATTGTATTAACCCTTAAAACAGCATAACCATGGAATTCAAAAAACAAGACACGAGCTCCCGTGCCACCAACACGCAAATGCCTTTTTCAAAGCGTAATTATCTCACCATGATTATTGGGATCGTCGTGATTCTTTCTGGGTTTTTAATTATGACCTTCGACACGGAGGCCTTTGGCTTCGGCCTTCTAGGACTTACCGTGGGGCCTATCATTACCGTCATTGGTTTCTTAATCGAATTCTGGGCTATTTTAAGTAAACCACAAGCATGAGTATTTGGCAAGCTATTATCCTCGCTATTGTAGAGGGAATTACTGAATTTTTGCCCGTCTCTTCCACGGGCCATATGATCATCGCCTCCTCCGTAATGGGCATCAGTCATTTGGAATTCACGAAGATGTTTACGGTTAATATTCAATTCGGGGCCATATTATCGGTCATCGTCTTATATTGGAAGCGCTTTTTTCAGAGTACAGCATTTTATTTTAAGCTTTTTGTGGCCTTTTTACCAGCCGCTTTTTTTGGTTTATTGCTCAGTGACCTCATCGACGAGCTTCTCGAAAATGTGGTAGTAGTAGCCATATCTCTTTTGGTAGGTGGTATTATTCTGGTATTTATCGACCGCATAGCCAACGACACCGACGAGGACGATAAAGAAATAGGCTATTTCGATGCCCTCAAAATTGGTTTATTTCAATGTATCGCCATGATACCTGGAGTATCGCGTTCGGCCTCGACGATCATTGGAGGTATGCTTCAAGGGTTTTCTAGAAAGCAAGCAGCCGAATTTTCATTTTTCCTGGCGGTACCTACCATGGCGGCAGCTGGTGGATACAAACTCCTAAAGACCTATGATACCATTCAGGCTGCCGATATACAGACCTTGCTGATAGGCAATGTAGTGGCCTTTGTAGTAGCCATGATGGCGATAAAGTTTTTTATCTCCTTCCTTACTAAATACGGATTCAAAGTCTTTGGCTATTACCGAATCGTTTTAGGATTACTTATACTTGGCCTTCTGGCCTCTGGATATCAGCTAGAAATAGTATAGTCCGGCTCCATTATTATTTACGAACACCATATTTTGAGTACTGAACAACCCATACCCGACGAGGGCGAAGTAATATTGATTGACAAACCATTGACGTGGACCTCCTTCGACGTGGCCAATAAGTTGAAGAGGGCCTGCAAATTCAAAAAAATAGGTCATGCAGGAACCCTCGATCCCCTGGCTACAGGGCTTTTGATACTCTGTACGGGGAAAAAGACCAAACAAATCGATCAGTATCAGGCACAAGAAAAAGAGTATACTGGCACCCTCATATTAGGCAAGACGACCCCGTCGATCGACCTGGAAACGGAATTTGATGCCGAATTCCCCACCGAACATATTGACCAAGCATTGATGGACGAGGCCCGAGCCAAGCTTACTGGTCAAATCGAACAGACTCCCCCCATATTTTCGGCGGTAAAGGTGGATGGAGAGCGGTTATATAAAAAAGCTCGTAGAGGCGAAACTGCCGAAATAAAAAAACGGGTAGTCACCATTTCCACCTTCGAGATCGACACGACCGATTTCCCCGCCATACATTTCAGAATCGTATGCACCAAAGGAACCTACATAAGGAGTATGGTTCGTGATTTTGGGACACTTGTAGGAAGCGGGGCTTATCTGGCAGCTTTACGCCGTACAAGGATAGGAGATTTCTCCGTTGAACAAGCAACCGATCTGACGGCCTTCATACAAGCTAAGAGGGCGGAGCTAAATTTGCCTACCGAATAATGAAAATTTATAATAATCTAGAGGTCCTGCAAAAATTACCGGGGGCTGTTGTTACCAGCGGCACATTCGATGGGGTACATCTGGGTCACCAAAAAATATTGGATAGGCTGAAAGAGATCAGCAAGCAACAAGGTGGCGAATCGGTGGTGGTAACGTACTGGCCACATCCGCGGATGGTCGTGTCGGACATGCACGATGAACTCTTGTTATTGTCGACGATCGAGGAGAAGATTGCATTATTGGAAGCATTGGGAATAGACAATCTGGTGATCGTCCCCTTTACCCGATCCTTTTCTGAGCTCTCCTCCTTGGCCTTTATACAACAGATTTTGGTAGAAAAAATTGGGACCAAAAAGTTGGTGATAGGATACGACCATCGGTTTGGACGAAATCGAGAAGGTAGCTTCGATTTTCTAAAACAAAACTGTAGCAAATTTGGCTTCGAAGTAGAGGAGATACCCCGCCAGGACATCGAAGATATGGCCATTAGTTCGTCTCGTATTCGCAAAGCCCTACTAACAGGCCAGGTGGGGGATGCCATGGAGCTGTTAGGCAGAGCCTACAGCCTTACTGGCACCGTGGTCAAAGGCAAGCAACTGGGTCGTAACCTCGGTTTCCCTACCGCCAACATTCAAATTCTGGAAACCCATAAGCTCATACCTGCTAACGGCGTGTATGTGATAAGAGCCATTCACCGAGGTACTACCTATCATGGTATGCTCAATATAGGAACTCGCCCTACCGTCGATGGCCACCAGCGTACCATTGAAGCCCATCTTTTCGACTTTAACACTGATATATATGGGGAGGAGCTTACCGTGGCGTTATTGACTTATATTCGCCAGGAGCAAAAATTCGATTCCCTAGAACGACTCGTTGAGCAGATTAACCGGGATGAAGTACAGGCCAAAAAGTTCTTAAATTTAAACTAGCATAACCGCCCAGCATAACCTAAAAGATATAATGAGTATTATTTTTGAAAGAATAGATCATGTCATGTTATGCATTCCGGTTGGAGCTGAACAACAGGCCCGAGCGTTTTACGGTGGGGTATTAGGCCTCACCGAATTGACCGACTTAGGCTACCCCATCCCCAATGGGGCTATCTGGTATCAGATTGGAAATATACAACTCCATATTCGTGCAGAAGAGTCGGGCGGAGAGATCTCACAGCGGCATCCGGCTTTTATAGTAGCAGACCTAGAAAACGCTCGTCAGCGCCTCATGGACGCCAATATTCGGCTTAGAAATGATAGTCAAATCCCTGATCGTAAACGTTTTTCCTTTTGGGATCCCTTCGATAACCGAATAGAACTTATAGAGATGTTGCCCTGATGCCCTGGCGCTATACCAAATTTACCTTTGGCTCATTTCCTCTCCTATTATAAGGAACATTATCAAAAAGTAATTCTAAATTTGCAGCCTACTACGACCTGCAAAGTCGAATGACCATATGATCAAATACGCATTGAGATTTATACTAATAGTGTTTCTATTGGCCGGATTAGTGGAATTAATACTCCGATTTCAATTCGGCTTTTGCAATTCCCCCTTATATATTACCGACCCCGACTTCGAATATATATATGCCCCCAACCAAGAAGTGAAGCGGTTTGGGCATGTGGTGCGTACCAATAGTCTATCGATGCGCAACGAAGAGTTATCCGAAAAAGACACCCTGAATATTTTACTAATTGGCGACTCGGTGGTCAATGGAGGCAGCCTAACCGACCAGGACAGCATCGCCTCTACCCTGCTTCAAAAGCGTTTTAGAGCCCAAGGCTATCCTGGTCTCAATATCCTCAATATATCTGCCGGCTCATGGGGTCCCGATAATGTGGCGGCCTATCTAAAAAAGTATGGGACCTTCAAGGCCCAACTCATTTGCTTGGTCACGAGTAGTCACGATGCCCACGATATCATGACGCATATAAGCCCCATTGGGATAGACCCTGGCATGCCGGACAAACAATACCCCTTGGCCCTTATAGAATTATGGGACCGCTACCGCCATATCATTTGGTATACCATAGAACATGGCCTATTCTTACCCGTCACTCAATGGTTTGACCAGCCTGAAAAAAATAACACCCCAGACCAACAACCGGCACCAGAAACTAAGGAGATCCTAGAAAACGAAGGCATACGTAAGGATGGAGAAGGGTTTAATCCTGGATATGCCCAGCTCGACTCCATCGCTAAGGCGAACAACATCCCTTTCTTTATCTATTTACATCCCGAAATCTCAGAACTCGCTTTAGGCCATTTTAATTCACAAGGTCAGTCCATAATCGACTTCGCCGAACAAAACCAGGTACGCTTGATCAATGAGCTAGAACTGGGTATCGACAGTACCTATTACCGCCCCTTGGATGTGGTACATTATAACGTTAAAGGTCAAAAATTTCTTACTGATAGGTTATATCCGCTGATGGAAGCCTACCTAACCCCTATCCACTAATGCGCATACTCATTGTACATAATCAGCTATGGGCGCATTATAAGTCTAAGTTGTTTGCAGAAATACACCAATCCCTCCTCAAAAGGCATCCAGAAAGCACTTTATTGGTCGCTCAAATAGCCCTTTATGAAGCCAGCCGCAAGGGTATGCAGAATAAGGAACAGCAATATAACTACGACTACCCTTATCGGGTGCTGCATCCCACAAGTTTGGATGATGTTCCCTTTAAAAAAAGGCTTGTCTCCTTGTTTCAGACTTTTCATTCCTTTAGGCCTACTGTACTCAATATAACGGGATATTTCGACTGGGCTCAGGTCCTTCTAATGCTGTATGCACGGCTAAGGGGGGTAAAAGTGGTATTATCGTCGGAATCGTCAGTAGCCGACCACAATCGGTCCCCATGGAAAGAATTCGTAAAGCGACTCATTGTCAATGCCGCTAATGCTTGCTTTTGTTTTGGAAGTAGCTCGGCGCACTACTTGCGGTCGTTGGGGGTACCCGACGAGCGCATCAGGGTGAGGCATGCGGCGGTAATCGACGAAGCAATTATACACCAAAAATACCAGCTGGCCAAAGCCGAAGTTGCCGCTCCCTCCTATGCTTTCGTATATGTAGGCCGACTAGCTAAGGAGAAAAATCTGGAACTTCTCCTCCAGGCATTTATGGAGCTGAAGACTTCTACACCGCATCACCTCTGGTCCTTGCGAATTGTAGGCAGTGGACCAGAAGAAGACCACCTTAAGAATCTGGCTCAAGGCTGTACCAACATTGTTTTTGAAGGAAGCCATGCTTGGCACCAAATACCTTCCTTACTAGCAAAAAGTACCGTTTTGATACTTCCTAGTATTTCTGAACCTTGGGGATTGGTGGTCAATGAAGCGATGGTATGTGGTATGCCGGTCATTGTATCGGAAACATGTGGCTGTGCCGTGGACCTCCTGCAGGAAGGGGTAAATGGCTTTACTTTTCGGCCACAAGATCGGGAAGCACTCCTACGCCATATGGCCTGGTTTGTGCAGCACCCCGACCAAATAGCGACCATGGGCGATGCATCGAAAGAGATCATCCTACCTTTTTCGAGCAAGAAGGTAGCCCAAGAAATGGTCGATACTTTTAGACAACTCAATAGAAACTAACCTTATATTAAAGCCGATCATACACATGCGTATTCTTAATATTTGTGCCTATACTTGGGCCATTGGAGGGCCTGCTCGGATCATCTATGACCATACCCTGGAAGTGCTCAAGCAGGGGCATCAAGTAGATATTCTAAGTCCTATGACGGAAGGGGAGAAAATGTATCCAGTTCCTGAAGGCGCAAAGCTGATCGCCTGTACCCGTACCACGCCCATCAGCTCCGTTTATAGGGAGTTTTCTGTTCCCATGTATCGTTATTTAAAGGCGCATATACAGGATTACGACGTGATACATATGCATGGAATATGGCATTTTGGAAGCTTGGCCCCATTCTTAATCCCAAACAAGGCCATTAAGGTGATTACCATACATGGCCTTTTGGACAAATGGGCACTGGCTCATCATCAGTGGAAGAAGGACCTGGTCACGTTCCTATACCAAAAATCGATACTGGCCAAAGCCGATTTAATACAAATTAACAATACCGATGAGGAACAGGACGTAATTCGGTATTTGGGAGAACGCCCTAAGAACCTGAAGATAATTCCTAATGGTATGAAGCTGGAGGAGTACCAAAACCTACCCCAAAAGGGTGCTTTCAGGAAGCGACATGGGCTAGGCGCAGACCAAAAAGTCCTGTTGTTTATGGGAAGGCTCAACGTAAAGAAGGGGTTAGACTTGCTGTTACCAGCATTTCTGAAAATCCACCAGCAAGTGCCAGAGGCCACTTTGATCTTAGCCGGCCCCGATGATGGATACGAGAAAACAACCCGAGAGTTTATCAGTCAACACCAGCTCGAAGGAAAGGTCAAGTTGGTGGGAATGCTTACCGACACCTTAAAAAAAGAGGCCTTAGCCGATGCAGATCTCTTCCTCCTCCCTTCATACTCCGAAGGTTTTTCTATAGCCGTATTGGAGGCCATGACCTCTGGCGTACCCGCCTTGGTATCGGACCGGGTGGGCTTTGGCGACTATATAGCAAGACACCAAGCCGCCTATTTGTGCAAGCTAGAGCCCGATGACATAGCCAAAGGAATGCTAAAAATATTGCAAGATTCGGATTATGCCCAGAACCTGGCCAAAAGGGCTCAAAAGATGGTAGAGGATAACTTTGACATCCGGGTAATCGCCAACCAGCTATTAGCAGAATACAAGAAAGTTAATAAAATGTAATTACCTTTGCCAACATTTGTAAAACACACTAAACCCGGTACCTTCCTAGAGCCATGGTAGATTTGTCTGTTATCATTTTAACACATAATGAATCGAAACATATAGAAAGATGCATACGTAGTTTACAGCTTATTACGGATAAAATTTTTATTGTAGATTCATACTCTACCGATAACACGGTCGAAATTGCTCGAAGTTTGGGCGTGGAGGTAGTACAAAATAAATGGATTTCCTACGCCTTTCAGTTCAATTTTGGCATTCAGAACACGCCTTTTAAGTCCACAACTTGGTCGATGCGAATGGATGCCGACGAGTATATTACCCCAGCGCTAGCGGCAGAGTTACAAGAAACCCTACCCCATACCACTCCCGATATTTCGGGATATTACCTTAAAAGACGGGTATATTTTATGGACAAATGGATCAGAAGGGGAGGTTATTATCCTATTTGGCTCCTCAGAATATGGCGCCAGGGCGATGGTGTCTGTGAGGAACTATGGATGGATGAACATATTAAGCTCAGCAGGGGGAATACGGCCAGGCTGGAGCATGATATTGTCGATCATAATCTTAACAACCTGACTTGGTGGACACAAAAACACAATAATTATGCGATTCGAGAGGTTATTGATCTTCTGAATATCAAATATAATTTCGGCAACAAAGAATCCGTTACGCCCAACTTATGGGGAAGTCAGGAGCAGCGTACCCGATATCTTAAAATTAAATACGCCGAATTCCCCCTTTTCACCCGTCCCTTTATTTATTTTGTATACCGGTACTTCTTCAAATTGGGTTTCCTAGATGGCAAGAAGGGGCTAATTTGGCATTTCTTACAGGGTTTTTGGTACAGATTCTTGGTTGACGCCAAAATTTATGAGGTATACCGATCGGCAGGAAAAAATAAAAAAGACATTATAGAACATTTTAGGACAGAATATGGAAAAGATCTTGAAAAACCAAACCAATCTGTCGCTTTATGATAATAGTTGGTACCAACCCGGAAGCACTTTAAAGCGGCTAGCCTGGTACATTTGTTCCTATTTGTTTATCAACACCTATTTCCCATTTCCAATGGGACTTAAAAGGTTCCTTTTAAGATTGTTTGGAGCCGATATTGCCTCAGATGTGGTGATCAAGCCCAAGGTTAATATCAAGTATCCCTGGTTTTTGAAAGTCGACCAACAGGTATGGATTGGAGAGGAAGTATGGATAGACAATCTGGCTATGGTTACTATAAGCACGAATGCCTGCCTGTCGCAGGGTTGTTACTTGCTAACGGGTAACCATAATTATAAGAAGCACACTTTCGACCTGATGGTCAGCCCTATCGTCCTCGAAGCGGGGGCATGGATTGGAGCCAAGGCGACGGTTTGCCCGGGAGTTACGGTGGGCAGTCATGCCATATTAACGGTTCAGTCGGTGGCTACCTCCGACCTGCTCCCATATGGAATCTATCAGGGTAACCCGGCAGTATTAACCAAGAAAAGAACGATAGAAAATTGAAAATAAGCATCATAACAGTCGTATACAACGGACAAGCCACCTTAAAGTCCTGCATGGATTCGGTCCTAAGCCAGGACTATCCGGACCTGGAGTATATTGTAGTGGATGGAAATTCGACCGATGGTACTCAGGATATCGTGAGGTCCTATGGCGCCAAGGTGAGCCAGTTTATAAGCGAACCCGACCGTGGAATCTATGACGCCATGAACAAGGGCATCGCCCTGGCTACGGGAGAGGTAATTGGCATCTTAAATGCCGACGACTTCTACGTCGCCCAGGATGTCCTCAGCAGAGTAGCCGGCCCACTGGCCAACCCCGACGTGGATGCCACCTATGCCGACCTGGAATATGTGGATGCCGTAGATACCACCAAGGTGACTCGAACATGGAAATCTGGGAAATATCGAGACAAGGCCTTTTTGAATGGGTGGATGCCGCCTCACCCTACCTTTTTCGTAAAAAGAACCTGCTATCAGCGATTCGGCACATTCCGTCTGGATTTGGGAAGTGCAGCCGATTATGAACTCATGTTACGCCTCATTCATAAACAAGGCATCAGGTTGGCTTATATACCGCAGGTGCTCATCAGGATGAGGGCCGGGGGGGTCAGTAATAAGGCTTTAACCAACCGCTTGCAGGCTAACCGTCACGATAGAAATGCATGGAAAGTGAATGACCTACAGCCCCGATTTTATACTTTGTTCATGAAGCCACTCAGGAAAATATGGCAATTTATCTGATCCAATCACTATATTACACTGAAAGCCTGCTTGTTAAGCGAATATTAAATAAATAATATATCCTTACGGATTTCAATATATTTTTACGAAATTTACAACAAGCTGATTTCGTTGAAACTTAAATTAATAGATAGAAAATCTTCAATTTTAATGGAAAAAATGCTACCTATCCAGTTTTTAAGCGAAGGAGATTATGGCTCCATGATGCACCACGATATCTATCAGTGCGTTTTGTCTTTCCTCATTGCCTGCTTTCTGTCCATAGTGGCCATTCCGGTGATAATTAATCTTTCCAATCTATTGAACCTCACAGCCAAGCCAGGGTTTAGGAGCTCACATGAGACTGAGACCCCTACGCTAGGAGGTATAGCGATATTTGCATCGACCCTGATTGGTTATTTTTTATGGCCGCATAGCAGCAATCCAGTAGATGCTAACCTGATCAGCCTATCGGTAACGGGAATGATCATCTTGTTTTTCCTAGGTCTCAAGGACGATATATTGGCTGTCGATCCTACCAAAAAGCTAATTATCCAGATATTTGCCTCCATGATATTGGTGGCCATGGGAAACTTTAAGGTCGATAATTTCTACGGCATATTTAACATTCATCATGTGCCCGACTATGTGAGTATCCCTTTGACGGTCTTTATCTTCATTGCGATCATTAACGCCATTAATTTAATAGATGGGATCGACGGGCTTGCCGGGGGAATAAGCCTGATCGCTGGGCTGGGCTTCGGAATTTGGTTTATCATGAACGACCATTTTTCATTCGGATGTTTGGCATTCGCCATGTCTGGATCTTTGTTAGGCTTTCTACGGTTCAATTTCTCTAAAACCAGCAAGATATTTATGGGAGACACCGGCTCCTTAATCGTGGGCTTTTTGCTTTCGATGTTCGCCGTCGAGTTCCTTAACCTTAATGTGGGGTATCTGCACGACCCTAACGCCTACTTCAATGCGCCCATCATCGTTTTGGTATTGTTAATTGTACCCATATTCGACACTTTAAGGGTATTTATAGTAAGAATTGCCAAGGGCGGTTCTCCTTTCGTCGCCGATCGCAATCATATGCATCACTTGCTTATCGACAACGGTTTCAATCACTTCTGGGCGGCTTTTACCCTCTGGATGGTAACTATAATGAACACTGGCCTGTTCTTCGCTTTCCATGGTAACATTACCAATACGGCTTCTATGTACATTTATATTGCCATGTTTGTCGCTTATATGGTGATGGCCCATTTTATGAAGAAGAGGGCTGTAATTATCCAGGAGAAAAAAAAACTACTAAAACATCCCTCACTGAGCCGGAGCTAGATCCAGAATCTTTTCGGTGATTTATAGTACTTTATAAGTCTCTTATAGGAGTTCGCTAAGGAATATCAGCGAATTTTTGTTTGGAAAAGTATGAATGTTTGTACCTTGCGGCAAATAATCGTATACCAGGTATGAACAAAAAAATAAGAAAAGAAGACGCCCTTTTTTACCATTCCAAAGGCCGCCCGGGTAAGATAGAGGTAGTACCTACCAAAGAAACCAATACCCAACGCGACCTATCTCTGGCCTACTCCCCTGGTGTGGCCGAACCTTGTTTAGAAATCGCCGACAACGTTGAAAATGCCTATTTGTATACGGCCAAAGGTAACCTGGTGGCCGTCATTAGCAACGGTACCGCCGTACTCGGCCTAGGCGATATAGGCCCCGAGGCTGGTAAGCCGGTTATGGAAGGAAAAGGACTCCTGTTCAAGATTTATTCGGACATCGACGTTTTCGATTTGGAATTAAACACCAAGGATGTCGACGAATTTGTAAGAACAGTCAAGATTCTGGAACCTACCTTTGGAGGGGTGAACCTTGAAGACATAAAGGCTCCAGAGTGTTTCGAGATTGAAGCACGACTAAAAAAGGAGCTAAATATACCGGTCATGCACGATGACCAACATGGAACGGCCATTATTAGTGCCGCCGCCATGCTCAATGGGCTCACCATCGTAGGTAAAGACATCAAAGACATTCGAGTAGTGGTATCGGGAGCTGGGGCATCGGCCGTGTCCTGTACCAAGCTATACATCTCATTGGGTGTTGACCCCAAAAATATAGCCATGTTCGACTCCAAGGGCCATATCCATTTGGGCAGAACGGATTTGAACGATATGAAGAAGCAGTTTGCTACCTCCAATTCCTATGACTCCTTGGAGCATGCCATGGAGGGAGCCGACATCTTCTTGGGGCTTTCTACTGCCAATATCGTATCCAAGGAAATGGTAAAATCGATGGCTAAGGACCCCATCGTGTTGGCTATGGCCAACCCTAATCCTGAAATCCCCTATCCGGATGCCGTAGAGGCACGCCAGGATGTAATTATGGCCACAGGACGGTCTGATTATCCCAACCAGGTCAATAACGTGCTAGGATTCCCCTATATTTTTAGAGGAGCCCTCGATGTACGTGCTACTGAGATTAACGAAGAAATGAAGCTAGCGGCCGTATATGCCCTAGCCGAATTGGCTCAAAAACCAGTACCTGACATTGTAAATTTGGCTTATAATGAAACCAATATTGTATTTGGTCGGAACTATATCATCCCCAAACCCGTAGACCCCCGCCTGCTTACCACCGTAGCCCCAGCAGTAGCCAAGGCGGCGATAGCGAGTGGCGTGGCCCGTAAGATCATCACCGATTGGGACGCTTACGAACAGGAACTGTCGACCAGGCTCGGTAAGAACGACCAGCTGCCCAAAGTAATTATCAACAAAGCTAAGCTTTCGCCCAAAAGAGTGGTTTTCGCAGATGCCGAAAATGTTCAGGTTCTTAAAGCGGCGCAGCAGGTTCGCGACGAAGGCATAGCCTTCCCCATCCTACTGGGTAATACCGATACCATTCAAGGAATCATCAAGGAACATAATCTCGACCTTAACGACGTCAGTATCGTAGATCCACGCGCTAAGGAAAGCGACGCTATGATCGAAAGATACGCTTCCAAATTATACGACAAGAGAAAAAGGAAGGGCTTAACCCCCTTTGAGGCCAAAAGAACCATGTACTACAAGAGCTATTTTGGCTCTATGATGGTAGAAACCGGTGAAGCAGATGCCTTTATTTCGGGTCTTACGCGCAACTACCCCGATACGATCCGTCCTGCCTTGCATGTGATCGGAAAGCAAGAAGGAGTGGTCAAAGTGGCGGGTATGTATATTCTACTAACCCCCAAAGGCCCCTTGTTCTTCTCCGATACCACGGTCAATCTGGACCCTACCGTCGATGAACTGGTAGAGATAACCGAACTTACAGCTAGGGCTATAGAACGATTCAATATCGTTCCCCGGATTGCCCTGGTAACCTATGCCAATTATGGCAGTGCAGGAGGAAAAGACGCCGAAAAAATGCAACAAGCTACGGCCATTCTCAAGCAACGTAACCCAGGCATGATCGTTGAAGGAGAGATGCAAGCGCACCTTGCTTTCAACTCCGAACTGATGAAGCAAAATCACCCCTTTAGTGACTTAGCCGACGGACGGGCCAACACGCTGATTTTCCCGAACCTTTCGGCCAGTAACATTGCCTACAACTTACTAAAAGAAGCAGCGGAATTAGAGACCATTGGACCTATCCTATTGGGACTAAAAAGACCCGTTCACGTTTTGCAACTCGGTAGCTCGGTAAGAGAAATCGTAAACATGGTGGCCATAGCCGTCATAGAAGCACAAATGCAAGAGTAACTAGTAGCATAATTTTACAAAAAGGCTCTTACTCCATAGTAGGAGCCTTTTTGTTTCCTGCCCTTCCCCTCCCTCTATACAAGGGTCATTTTGCTACGAAAAGCCTGAGGGGTGAGCCCCGTATGTTTTTTGAAGAATCGGACAAAATACGATGGGTCTTCAAACTTCAGTTTGAATCCTACCTCCTTGATCGTCAATTCCGTATGTAGCAATAGCCGTTTGGCTTCTATAATTAGTCGGTCATAATGTAGCTGGCTGGCCGTTTTTCCTAATACCACCTTACAAATATGATTGAGATGGTTGGGTGTCACATTTAGCATGGCCGCATAGGTCTTAATATCCCTAATTTCAATAAAATGCTGTTCAACAAGCCTTTCATAACGCATCATCCGGTCGTAAAACAAGGTATCGCCTATCGGTAAATTTTGATGATACAACCGATTTGCCGATTCTAAAATGAGATGTAAATAGGACAGAAAAACCTCCCCCCGGTTAATCTTCTTTCCCTTATTCTCCTCATAGGCGTCGTCGAAGAGGGCTGAAAAATGTCCCCTGTCTAATTCGGTATCGAGGATGGGCTTGTGCTGATGGGAATGAAAAAACGGGTATTGCAAAAGTCGACCTGGAAATCGAGATTGAAAGAAATTATATTCAAAATATAAATTATAGCCTTCGATATCCGGAGAAAACTCCCAGCTGTGAACTTGCCCCGGCGTGAGGAAATACAGCTGACGCCCCTTCACTTCATAGGAATTGAAATCGATGGTATGGGTTCCATACCCTCTATCAATCCACATGATAAGGTAAAAAGAATGGGTATGGGCCTTGTTAATACCTTTAAACTCCTTCACCAGTCTTTGAAGCCGGGTCATGTAAAATAGGGATTCATTCTCCTCTCCAGAAAAAGCATTTAAGTGGTAGCGGGGGTATATTGGTTTCATTCCATAAGCCGGTTAAGATGTCTATATCGGTAGCGCCCGCTCAAAAAAAAAGGAGGCTTATCCAAAGATTGTAATGAATAACTAATATATTGAATCGAAAAACAAAATAAGCGCATAATAGGCCTTTAATCGAGTAAAAACAGGGCTATTCGATACAAAAAAACGACCTGAAGCGTTAGTATAAAAAAGCGAAATATGAAAACCATCTATACCCTACTTTTTAGCTTACTCATTATAGCATTACCCCTACGGGCCAGCCATATATTGGGCGGGGAAATACAAGCCATTCAACTCAATAATCAAAATTATAAAATTGTAGTGAAACTAGCGATGGACCAGATCAACGGAGCTAGTGCCATTAACGCCGAGAATAGTGTGCTAGTATGCTTTGGAGATGGCCAAACGGGCACATTACTGGCCACCAATAGCTACACTGCGACGGACGATGCGGGGGTTATCTTTAAAACCTTTGAAGGAGAGCATGAATACACCTCCCCAGGAAATTATCAAATTTCAGTCCAACGCGAAAACAGAGTGGACGGAATACTTAATTTGCCTGAGGGGGATCAGAACACCCTGTTCCTCTGGACCATACTGAATACCCAAATGGCTAACTCAACGCCCCAATTCCCCGACCTGAAGACTACAGCCGGTCTACGTCAAAACTTCAAACAAGCCCTAGCCCCCATCGCAACGGAAGCCGATAGCCTTTCCTATCGGATCGTAAAGATCTCTAAAGCATCCCCAGGCACCTGTGGTGTTCGCATGATCAATCATTCCTATAGCTATCCCAACGACGTATCGAAAGAAGGTCTGTTCTATATCGATCGTTCAAACCAGCTCGTCTGGACAGCTCCTACCATGGAAGGCCGTTACCTATATGCTATCGTAGCCAAGGAATGGAGAGAGGGCGTGGTCATATCGGAGACCTACCGAGAGGCTACGCTTACGGTGGTTGATGGGCCTGGGGAAGTGGTGGATATTCCGCCCTATCAGCCCGTAGACGCTAACCTAGTGGTAGCAGGCGATAGTAACCCAGAAGTCGAAATCGATGTACTGGCCTACCCCAACCCTTCAGATGATCATATCAGAGTTGTGGTAACGAGCCGAGACAAGCTGAATATAAAAATCCAAGTATTGAACACGTCTGGACAGGCTGTAAAGCAATATAGTACCAGTTCTCCAGCTTTTTCGATAGAAAAAGATTTTAGTCTCAAAGCTTACGGACCTGGATTATATCTCATCAATGTGAGTACTAGTTTAGGGAGTCAAACGAAGAAAATTGTAATAAAATAAGGCATATCATAACATAGAGGCCCATCTAACGATTCGATCAGATGGGCCTTATTGTGTTTATAGGGTGGATGCAACCCCGATATTCGACAAATACTCCCCTCCTATTTTTATGTAAAAACAAAAAATACTTCAAATCGTTCGTGGTGATTCATCGGATTTCTCGTCCCAATGATAAGGAAATGTTTAAAACACACCAGGGTTTTAGACATTATAATATAGGTTAATTATGTTGCAGAAAAGCGACCAGGTCCTACCTGGTCGCTTTCTTATGAGGGAGCTATCCTATTATTTTATTAGGGAAGCACTCCAGCAAGGAGCTGCTTGGTTTTAAAGCTATTATTTGCTGTGCACAATAGACAATTGCTTGCCAGCATCCATCTGAACGTGATCGTTAAACAAGGCCTTTTTCAGTAACATTTCCTTGATCATTTTCAAATGAGTATACGTAATCATATGCCCGGCATTATTGAGATAAATAAACTGGGCCTGTCTGGACTTTATGTGTTTTTTGGCAAAGTCGATATTAGCCGGGTCGGAGATCCAGTCATTGCCTCCTTGGATGACCGTAGTAGGGAGGTTCAATTGCCCCCAAACTGGTAATATCTTCTTGAGCTCCTCAGCATGGCTAAATTTCTCGGCAGTGGCTGCATTAAAGGCCCCAGGCAAAAACCATTGAATAAAAGACATTCGCCCCCATTTAGAAAACCAATAAAACTTTTCCTTTTCTGGATCTATCACTGGCGATACCATAATTAACTCTTTGAACTGATCGGGGAACATCGATACTAAGGTAGCGGCAATGGGGGCCCCATAGGATCGACCTAAGATGGTAATCTTACTCTTAGAATGATTTAGGGCCAATATGGGGAGAAGTGCCCTGGCATGCGTCTCTATGGAGGTGACCGGCCCTATTTTTTTCATCCTAGAGTGGCCATACCCCAGCCGATCGACGGACACAATGTGGAATCGCTTGCTCAATTCTTCGTCGTCCAACATATTCATATAGCCCCATCTTGAGCCAGGTGCTCCATGGATCAGCAACAGCATAGGCAGGCTGTCGGCACCCATCGTAGATAAGCCTAAAGACAAGGTATCATTTTTGATGATATAATTTTTGGGCTTGTTCACCTTCGCTGCATAATGCTTTTGAACATCTTTATCGGTAATAATATGTGCTTTAAAGCAGGATGTTAACGAAAAAGAGGCGAATAAAATGCAAAAAGCAAGGCTGCGAATACGAGTCATAGAATGATTAGAATACAATATGATGGTCCGTCAAACAATTTACATAAAAAAACTCAGCATTAAAAGGTCAGATTAAGTAATTTCAGGCAAACGCAACTTAAACGACCCGAATTGTTGTTAGGAATAAAAAAAGTGTACCCATATATTATCAGAAAAATAAAAGTAACTTGATGATAACCGACAAAGAAAAGGATTTCCTTGCCCTATTGAGCGAACAGAGTAAATCGTTTCGCTACAAACTCCCTTCCCGTCAGGATGCAGGTCATTTTATTCAAAGCTTGATCAACTTTATGTTTCCCATTGGGAAAGATTGTGATAGGGATCGAGAGAATATGGATATCCACACTTCTTACTCCCAGCTACGTGAAAAATTAGATTGTCTTCTGGCCCCCTTGGAACCCCAGCTTAATGAAGATAAGGAAACTGCTCTTAATAAGATATTCCAAAGCCTTCCTGATGTATACGCCAGCATACTATTAGATGCCAAAGCCATTACCGAAAACGACCCAGCAGCAGTGGGTATCGAGGAGGTGATATCGGTTTACCCCGGTTTTACGGCCATTGCCACCTATAGGATCGCCCATTGTTTTGCACAATGTGGTATTCCACTACTCCCCCGTATGCTTACCGAATATGCCCATGGCCAAACGGGTATCGACATTCACCCTAATGCGGTGATTGGGCATTCATTCTTTATTGATCATGGAACGGGCGTTGTAATAGGAGAAACCACCCATATTGGGAACCATGTCAAGGTATATCAAGGGGTTACTTTAGGAGCCACCCACGTATCCAAATCCATGGCCAGCAAGAAGCGCCATCCTACCATCGAGGACCATGTAGTGATATATGCGAATGCGACCATATTGGGAGGAGAGACGGTCATCGGGCACGACTCTATTATAGGTGGTAATGCCTGGGTGGTCAAAAGTGTAGCGCCGAACTCCATGGTATACCATCAAAGTAAAGTGGATGTACGCCAACAAACAGTAGCCTAGCCACTTACATAATACTTCGGATAAACCTGCGAACACTTTCCATATATAATGGCTCAGCCTGGGTAAATGCATATCTGGGCTGAGTCGTCATGGTCATGGAAACGAAACCATAAGTAAGGCACCAGAATTCATAATAGGTTTTGGTAACTGCATCGGCCGACTTGGGCCTCAGATGGGCAATCATTTCCCACACGGGATTGTCTTTAATGCGCATCGCCTCCGCATAGCTACGCTTAGAGTCACAATAGGCTCCTTCCAAATTAAACATCACTTGAAAAATCTCCGGATTTTCAATAGCAAACTCCCAAATATGACGGGCTACCTCCACCAGCTGCTTTTGGGGATTGCTGTAATGGGTTCGTAGGGAAACAAAAATCGTATTTAAACGCTCAAAACCCTCCATTCGAATAGCCTCTAAAAGCTTATCCTTACTTTCGAAATATTCGTATAAAATTGGAGGGCTATATTCAATAACCTCTGCAATTTTTCTGATTGACACAGAAGTCCAGCCTGACTCCCGGGCAATGTCCTTGGCAGTACGGATGATATCGGCCCGCACTTGCTTTCTGAGTCGCTCACGGCGCTCACTTATTCCCATACTATTACTTCCTTTGAGTGGCGCATGCTAACTAAGCACCAAAGATAAACAGATACGGGGTAGATCTCAAAACCGATCCAAACCTTAATATAACTTTTATCTTCTTCGTATTCAAGCGTATAAAACTATAGGTCAGTCGGCCACATCCTTACGATCCTCGGTGTCAAACTCATCCTTTATTCTATTTAAAGCGACCTTTTTCCATTTTTCCACCAGACGGTAATTGGCATCCTGTGCCCGTAACTTCGGGCGACCGTCCTCTTTTAAGGAAAGGTTATTCTGATACAAATCCAACTTAACGGCTTTCTGAGTATCGTTTTGGTAATTCCGAAGTACCAGCTTAAGCTGACTCTTCAAATTATCTTCTAATATCGGAAAGCATATGTCTATCCGTCGGTGCAGATTTCTAAAGGTCCAGTCGCAGGAAGATAAAAATATCTCCTCCTCGCCCCGATTACAAAAATGAAAGATTCGGGTATTCTCCACGAAACGATCGATATGACGATATACGGTGATATTATCGCTAATGGAAGGCAACCCGGCTATCAGGCAGCTACTCTCACTGACAATCACGTGTACGGACACCCCTGCCTGGCCCGCCTCATAGAGCTTATCGATCAGAATATGATCTTGAATCTGATTGATTTTAATGGTAACAAAAGCCCTAAGCCCGGCATTGCTATTCACTATCTCCCGGTCGATCAACTCGATGAGTCGTTTTTGTAGGTTGAACTGGGTCACCGACAGGGTGTTGAAAGGAAGGTATTTGTACTTTTTCGGCTCCTCTTGAGTAGCCAGATATCCGAACAACAGCTCCAGTTCATTGGTAATTTCCCTATTACAGGTCAACAGAGCATGATCGACAATTTCACGGCTCGTCAGCTTATAAAAGCCTCCGGTGCCCAAAAAGCCATATCGTTCCCACCCTTTTTGGCCTCGGCGCTTCACCAATGCGATTTTGGCATGCACTTTTAGGCCTGGGGCATTCAGAATGATCTTAACACCGGCATCCCGCATTTTTCTGGACCAGTGGATATTCTCTTGAATATCTAGCTTGGTATTCAATTCTACATAAGTCAACACCCGCTTACCATTCCTAGCTGCACTAATCAGCGAATTGAGAATAAAGGAGTTGGGGCTTATCTTATATAGGGAAACCTGGATTTCCTTCACCTGTGGATCAACGGCAGCCTCATTAAAAAAACGGATAATGGGCTCATAGGAGTGGTAGGGCAAGTGCAGCAGACGGTCTCCCTGTTGAATATAGTCGAAAACAGAGACTTGATCCCGGTACAAATCGCTCTGAATGGGCCTTATATCGGGGTAGGTCAATTTCTTAGAGACGAAAGGGAAGGTCATCAAATCTTGCAAGAATATATAAGGGCCGGAGTCATTGAATTCGTCGGGAGCTAGCGACAACCGGGTCACCATATAATTGCGCATATTAATAGGGACGCCTGTCTCCGTAAAATAGGGCAGAGATAATGCAAAATTCCTTTTCTCTAATTGCTTCAATATCCGCTGGGCCATTGGAAGGGGATATTCATCCTCTATATTGAACTCCACCTCACTCTCCATTCTGAAAGCATAGGAATCCAGGACTTCATAACCTGGAAACAGGATATTAAGATTTTCCTTGATGATGTCGTCTACAAAGGCATAATGCCTTTTGCCATCAAGTTCTGGTAATTCTATGAATCGGCCGAAGGAGTCTGTAGGGATATTGACCGTAGCATACAGGTCTTCATCTGGCTGTAACAACCGCTGCAACCTGATCACCAAATAAAGTTTCTTGGGTTCAAAAACGGCAAATTTAGCACTTCGTTTACTCTCTAAAAGAATGGGTTGGAGGTAACGAAAAAGCTTCTCTATAAAAAAATATCGAGAATAAGACTGATGCTCGGCGGCAAAACTCTCCTGGAAGTACAGGTGAACCCCTTGCTCATAGAGCTCAGGTAGCACCTTGTTAGAGAGAATATTATAAAACTCTATCTGCTGATTCTCTATGGTTTCTCGAACATGCTCTATTAGGGACTGCGGATAAATGTTGAGCTTAGATCGGATGTCGCTGGTAACTTCGCCCATGGCCATAATAGTGGGAATCCGGACTCGAAAAAACTCATTAGTCTGATAGGCATAATGCCCTAAAAATTGCAATCTTTCCCTTACAGGCACGGAATCGTCTTGGGCCTCCAACAGCAAGCGATAGTTGTTGGATAGCCAGCTTAAATTAACATCAAAATAAGGGTAAGAAGCGTCAATCATTTATGGTGGGCTAAAAAAATTCAAATTTCGCCACAATATAAAGACAATTGACCGCTTAGAATATACCTTTGCAATAGAAAATTAAAGATCGAAGTACTTCGTTATAGAATCGTATACAATTAATCTTAATTCCTCAAATAATGCGTTATCAATTATTGGGCCGTTCCGGCCTTAGGGTTTCAGAAATATGTCTTGGAACAATGACCTTCGGAAAAGAATGGGGCTGGGGAGCCGACAAGCACGAAAGTTTCAAAATATTTGATGCATATGCACATGCGGGCGGTAATTTCATAGACACTGCCAATCGCTATACCGAAGGAAGTTCGGAAAAATACCTGGGTGAATTCATCGAAGCAGACCGCGACCATTGGGTGGTAGGCACCAAATTCACGCTTAAAGATCGTAATGGGGACCTGAATTTCGCTGGCAACCATCGTAAAAATATGTTTAGGTCGGTAACCAACAGTTTAAAACGACTCAATACCGATTATATCGATCTACTGTGGGTACATTTATGGGATAACACCACCCGCGTCGACGAAGTGCTCCGAGGCCTTGACGACCTCATTTCGAGGGGAATGGTGCATTATATTGGTATCTCGGACACTCCCGCCTGGATCGTATCACAGAGTAATGCCATCGCCGACCTGCGTGGATGGAATGCCTTTACGGCCATTCAATTCGAATATAGCCTATTGCAACGTACCCCCGAAAGAGACCTGCTACCCATGTCGAAGGCGTTAGATTTGGCAGTAACTCCCTGGGGAGCCATAGGTGGAGGTGCCTTAACGGGTAAATACTTAAGGGGCGAGAAGGGTCGTGTTCCTGACGACAGCACTAGGAGAAACGAAAAAAGTGGTAAAATCGCTCAAACCGTTGTGGACATAGCCGACGAAATGGGGGTGACACCGGCTCAGGTAGCCATCAATTGGACTCGCCACCGCAACCAGGTGATGATCCCGATTATTGGTGCCTCTCGTTCCACCCAAATCCAGGATTCGCTCGGGTGCTTGGACTTTACCCTGCCCGAAGAAATGATAAACCGACTCAACCTAGCCAGTGCGATAGAGCTAGGATTCCCTCATGAGTTCCTGAAGTCGGACGGTGTAAAAGAAGAAGCATTTGGAGGAATGTTCGAAAAATTGATCAATCACCGCCTTTAAACAAAAAACGGGGAGCCCACTATGAACTAGAAGGCTCCCCGATTCAAATCCGTTATCTGATTATTTTTTACCCCAAGTGGACGGTTGAAGGCGCCATTCGGACAGATAGGCCTCCTGTTGTTGGGTGATCCTACCTTGGCTTACCGCCTCTTCCATCAAGGCCGAATAGTTACTAAGTACTGTTAGGGATACATTTTTAGCGGCAAACTGTTCGGCTGCCACAGCAAAGCCATAGGTAAAAATAGCTACCATCCCGGCCACTTCTATTCCCTGAGCCCTTAAGGCATCCACTACTTTAAGGGAGCTCCCACCGGTTGAAATCAAATCTTCTACGACCAATACCGACTGCCCGGTTTCGATACGGCCCTCTATTTGGTTACCCATCCCGTGTTTCTTGGGTTCGGGACGTACATAAGCGAAAGGCAAGTTGAGCACATCGGCTACCAAGGCTCCCATAGCGATGCCTCCAGTAGCTACGCCTACGATGGTATCGACGTTAGGATACTGTTCCCGTACAATGTCTGAAAGTTTTTGTTTTAGATAGTCTCTGGTCTCGGGATAAGAAAGAGCTACCCGATTGTCACAGTATATGGGGGAGTTCCAACCCGAACTCCATACGAATGGGTTTTCGGGACTTAACTTGATTGCCTGGGCTTGAAGCAATAATGCTGCCACTTTACTCGAAACTTCCTTCTCCATTTCCATCATTTTAGTCTTCAGATTCTTCCTTTTTATTATTAATTACAATTAATTTATCAATTCGGCTACGATCCATGTCCACCACCTCAAATTCAAAATGCTTCCAAACAAACTTTTCACCCGTTACCGGGATGTTTTCGAGTACGTGGAGTACAAAGCCACCGAGGGTATTGAAACCTTCGAACTCTCTTTTTTCTTGTTCGGGAATGCTCATATTGAAATAATGCAGGAAGTCATCGAAGGGCAACTGTGCATCGACCAAGTAGGAACCATCGTCTCTTTTAACGATTTCGGCATCCTCTTCCACATCCTCCGAGATGTCGCCCACCAGCGCATCCATAATATCGTGCATGGTTACCGCCCCCAAGATCCCCCCGTATTCATCGACGATAACCCCGAAATAAACCCGTTTCTCCTTAAATTTCTCTAAAACCTGGTAAGCTCGGTTGCTTTCGGGTAGGTAAACCGGATCGCGCATAATAGACTCTAGGTCGCCCAGTTGTTGGTCGATATCTGTAGCAATCAGATCTTTAACATACACCAAGCCAAAGATTTCGTCAATCGACCCCTTCCCTACGGGATAAATCGAGTGCCGACTATCAAATATTTTTTCTTTGTTGACTGCCGCCGAATCTTCAGTATCAAGCCATACCAATTCCTGGCGGTTGGTCATTAAGGAAGTGACCCGTCTATCACCCAGTTGAAATACATTATGGACAATTTCCTGTTCAATTTCCTCAAATACGCCCCCACTGGTTCCCTCTTGCATGAGGCTTTTAATTTCCTCTTCAGTTACAGAATTTTCCGACTGCTTAATATTGAGTAAGCCAATAATAAGGTCACTGGAAAAGCTTAACAGGGCTATAAAAGGGGAAGTAAGCCTCGAAAGGATGTTCATGGGACGAGCCATAAATTTGGCTATCGCCTCAGGCTTAGACATGCCGATTCGCTTAGGCACCAATTCGCCCAATACCAGCGATAGATAAGTAATAAGCACCAATACCGCACCCACTGCAATGGTATGGCTATATTCCTTAAAGATATCGAACTGAGCAATAAATGCTTCAAAGTCAGAGGTAATGTTATCGCCACTGTACATACCCGTCAAAAGCCCTATAAGGGTGATACCGATTTGTACCGTAGACAAGAAACGATTGGGTGAATTGGCCAAACTTAGAGCGGCCAGGGCCGATGCATCTCCATGTTTGGCAGCAGATTCTAATTTCGACTTACGAGAAGAGACGAGGGCTATTTCGGACATGGAAAATATTCCATTCAAAATGACCAGAAATAATATAATTAGGAGTTCCAAAAACGATAAATTTATTCCAACAGCAAATTTATCAAATATTATGGCTGTCTAAACTAAACTCTTTACTTATTTTGCAATCTAGCTCACTGAAACAAACGAACCATGATCTTATTTTTTGACGACCGGCCTTGCAAAATTGTTCGTCCTAACCGTATTTCGGCTGAAGAGACGTCGCACTTCGACCATATCATCGATTTACGCCTTTCCAAATTCTCGAAGGAAATGCTGAGTGGCCATGTATTATTTTTAAATACGACTGGTTCTGTTGCCGTTCAAATTGTTCAAAGCCTTGAAACCACCGTCCCCGTCGAACTTCTATCGATTACCATGGCTACCAGGGAGAAATCAATTCTAGAAGACCGAATCAAAGGGCTCTATAAGGTGGTGAAGGCCGCTGGCGGGGTGGTCATGAAGGAAGATAAATGGCTATTTATGTACCGCCGTAAAAAATGGGACTTACCCAAAGGCAAACTGGATAAGTCCGAAAAGTCGAAGGCAGCCGCAGTAAGGGAGATCGAAGAGGAAACGGGGGTCAAGGCCGTCATTAAGGACAAACTTTGTACCACTTGGCATACCTACACCTTTAATGGGAATAGAATATTAAAGAAGACCAAATGGTACGTTTTGGATTGTGTGGATGACTCCACCATGGCTCCTCAAGTCGAGGAACAAATTGAAAAACTCGACTGGCTTACCCCGAAGGAAGCCAAGACCGTTCTCATCAACTCCTTTAGTTCCATCCGTTTTGTGATCAGCACCTTGACCAAAATCCAACAAAAGAATGAGCAAGGGATCTCCTACAATCCCGAATAACCTGGCTTGGCGACGAAGACGCCACCCCTCAAGTAGGTCGTAATCAATTAGTTTCTTCCAGGCTTAGACTTCTCTGTTGAGCTGATTGAGCTCAGAAAGTGAATAAGGAAGAAAATCATCGACACTCTGCCCGTACCGGTGTAAGTCCCTAATAATGCTAGAGCTAATGGGGGCTAGCTGGGGGGAGGTGATCAGAAAGACGGTCTCAATCTCTTCATAGACATACCGATTGACCTGAGAAATGCCATTTTCATATTCAAAATCGGTGGTATTTCTCAGGCCTCTAAGCAAAAAGCGGGCACCGAGCATACGGGCCGTATGAGCCGTAAGGTCGTCGTAGGAAATAACTTTTATATTAGGATAATCGCTAAATGTCCTTGCTATTAACTCCTTCATCACCTCCAAAGGAAAATACCTTTTCTTGGTGGAATTAGTCCCAATACCTATTACTATTTCGTCGAAAAAACGTAGACCCCTTAGTACAATATCTTCATGCCCTTTGGTGAATGGATCAAAAGAACCAGGAAACAATGCAATTTTTTTCATATTTAATACAATACCGATAGGGTTAAAAATTACTTTCCCCTAAATAAGCTCATTTATTTCAATTTTGAATCCATATATCACAAGAAAAACACCAAAATGGTGTCCATTCGGAGGTCGGAACTTCTCATGATTACGAAATAACTCGCTACCATTTAGAGCCTCTTCTAAAAATCAACCCATAAATAATATGCTATTTGTGGGCTATCATCGAAGTCGGCCACCTGTTGGTCTATTCCGAAACGGTTGGGTGCAGGATAGCTAAGGCTAGCTCGGTAAAATCAGCCCTGTTACGCATACTAGCGATGCAGGAAACAATGAGTAGTCATTACGATTTAAACAGATCCCAGAAATTTCAATGGCCTTTCAAAAGGCCTAGGACGATACCAGGAAGGTATTAAACAATCCAAAATAACGATGCCCCGGAATATCTCCGCAGTGCTTACTATACCTAAGGGTAGTAGGCCCTCGCCCCAGGCTTAGGTTAGAAAAGAAGCGCATCAATTCGGCCACCAACTCCGAATCCATGGATATTTCTCCATAACAGATAACACGCACTTCCTCTGAGGAAAGGTTGAGCTGATGTAGGGCAAACAATACAATATAGGCCAATTCAGAAGCATGTTCGAATCGATAGCGATTGCATAATACCAATCGGTTGGTATCTGTTACAATCATCGTAAAGTGATCGACCTCGAAGTATAAGGATACAATTTTGACCTCTTCATTTTCAGCATGACTTACCAAGGCACCGATAATCAGAGGGCTGGTAATATGATAAAAGCTAATATGAGAAGAACTGAAGTGATTGACGATCCAGTCGTACCACAGGTTAGGAACACAAAATACATTATGTGCATGCACCAGCGGCACTTCGTGATAAAGGACCTTATCGTCGGCCGATACGGGGGCGCCCATCGCGAAATGAAGGTAATTATGGATGCGATGTTCTTCGAAAAGAATGGAAGGAATCAGGCTAAATGCGCGGGAATTGATGGCAATACGGACATTAAGCCAGGAATTGGACGACCATAACAAATGCCCCTTAAAGATTCTTTTTAGTCTTTCAAAAACTTCCGTTTCAGTGAGTACTTTATCGAACCCATAGTCCTCTATCCATACGCATTCGAGGTTTTCATCTCGAACGATGCAAAACCGAATCCTTCTCTCGTCCACCTCAATACAGAGCGTACAAAATGGAATGGAATCTACATCAAAAGAACCATCTCCTGCGAGAAGGCTAGGAATAACCTCAATAATTTGATTTTCGGTGTGTGCCATTTTGCTCTAAAATAATAAAAAAATCAAGCTTCGGTACGAGGAATTAAACCCTTCCATTGGGCTACCTCATCTAAAGACTTAAATTTCCGCAGTACTACATGTTTGTTTGCATCTGGCATGGATTCCAAATGAGATGCCGGTACAAACATGACCTTTTTAATGATTTGCTGGTCCTTCTCCATTTCAGGATCTTGTCCTTTCACCAGTCGTCCGGCCCTAACCTTCACTTTGAAGAACAACTCAACGGCATGCAAGGGATGGTCCAAAAACTCCGAGACTGACAACAATTCCTCCACTTCAATATCCAGCCCCGTTTCTTCCAAAAACTCTCTTTTCAAAGCCTGCTCCATCTCTTCTCCAAAGTCGACTCCACCACCGGGTGGTGCCCAAAACAGGTTCTCTGGATGTGCTCCTTGCTGGTGCCCTACAAGAAGTATGGAATCGCTCTCTACCAAAACGCCACATACCCGAACCCGAATCCGGCCGCCATAATGTTGGTCGATATGTAGACTTCTATCCATTGGCCTCGGCGATTGATGAACGCAAAGATAGGCAACAACGCATCAGGAACAACATCACGGCGTAGAATCCTTAGAGGGGGCTTCCCGAAATATAGCTTTCCAAGGATTTAATATGGGCCTTTTGTTCTCTTATGATAGCCGACACAATATCGTTGATCGATATAATCCCTACAAGTTTCCCTTTGTCATTAACGGGCAAATGTCGAATATGCTTTTCAGACATGATTTGCATACATTCTTCAATTTTTTGGTCGATCTCCACGGTAATCACCTTGGAGGTCATGACCTCCCCCACTAGGGTATCGCGAGAGGCACGCCCCAGCAAGATCACCTTACGGGCATAGTCCCTTTCTGAAAATATACCTATTAATTTCTCACCTTCTAGGACCAAAACCGCCCCGATATTTTTGGTGGACATTAATTCCAAGGCTTCAAAAACGGTGTTACCAGCATGAATAGACCAAATAGCATCGATTGTCTTACCTTCAAGAATCTGAAATACTTGCATATCGCTATAAGTTAGTTTTATGTATAAATTGCATCCTAATATATTCATTTACAATCAAAAAATCCAACTTATTCCCGGTATATTTTCGCACCCTATATGGATTTTGAAATTATACCACACATTAGTAGTTTCGTCGCCATGGATCAAAATGAAAAACTCCCCTCCCACTTGTTGTCTAAACGGTTTCCTTTTCGCCCTACAGAGGGTCAATTGCGGTTTTTCAAACAAATGGACGAATTCTTGGTCGATATACCCGGCCTAGAAAGGTATCGTGATGGATTTATATTGAAAGGATATGCAGGGACCGGTAAAACGACCATTATCAGTACCTTGATCAAAATTTTAAAACAATTTGGTTATCAGTCGGTGTTACTGGCTCCCACGGGCCGGGCGGCCAAGGTGATGTCCAATTATTCTGAAAGGATAGCCCTCACCATCCATAAAAAAATATACAAACAAACTGCTGACTCCCACTCGGGGAATCTAGTGTTCCAGAGGCAAAAAAACTACCACAACGATACGCTATTCATTGTGGACGAAGCCTCTATGATAACCGATGAAGCGGATTATGGGAGCCATAGCTTACTCTCAGACCTGATTGAGTATGTTTACGAAAATCCGGGTAACAAGCTGATGCTGGTAGGCGACGTGGCCCAGCTACCACCCGTGGGGCATCAGCTTAGTCCTGCTTTGGACCAGGCTTATCTAGAAAGCAGCTATTACATGTCGGTCTATGAGGAGGAACTTCGGGAGGTGATGCGCCAAGATTTAGAGTCCGGCATCCTTTTTAACGCCACCAATCTTCGAAATGAATTGGCGGAAAGCCTTCCTCAAATCAAAATTCAAACCAAACCCTTCAAAGATCTATTCAGGATGACCGGTGAAAAACTGGAGGAAGGGCTTCGCTATGCTTATGATAAGTATGGCCAAGAAAACGTGATCATATTGACCCGCTCCAATAAGACCGCCGTTCAATACAACCAATATATCCGAAGGGCCATCCACTTCTCGGAGGAGGAGCTAGACGCCGGCGATAGATTGATGGTTGTCCGCAACAATTATAGCACGCTTTCAGAAGATTCCCCAGCTGGCTTTATTGCGAATGGAGATTTTGTGGAACTCCTTAAACTAAGAAACATAGAAGAGATGCATGGCGCCCGCTTCGCCGACGCTACCTTAAGGCTTACCGACTATGAAAAACAACCGCCTTTTGAAGCCAAAATCATGCTAGACACCCTTCATACCGCCAGCCCTTCGCTTTCCTCGGAAGAGAACCGTAAGCTTTATGACAGTGTTTCACAGGATTATGCGGACATAAAATCTAGAAAGGAGCGTATGGAGGCCCTAAGAAAAGACCCCTACCTCAACGCACTGCAAATTAAATTTGCTTATGCCCTAACCTGTCATAAAGCGCAAGGAGGGCAATGGAGCGCCGTATTTATAGATCAGGGTTATCTACCAGAAGAGCAAATCAATACCGAGTTTCTCAGGTGGCTCTACACAGCCATCACCAGGGCTACCGAAGAAGTATTCCTCATGAATTTTCATCCTCAATTCTATGAATAATGCCTACGCCCCCCTCCCCCTACCCGTTAGTATGTCGGGGGGCAGGACTAATGGGCAGCCGCACGCCGTAAACGATCGTTAATAGCCCTTCCCAGTCCTATTTCTGGCACCTCCTCAGCGAATATTTTAGCATAAGAGAGCTGATCTAATCTTCTCAAATAGGAAAACAAATTTCTGGCAGCCTCCTGCATATCCCCCGTAGGAGAGAGCAACAGCTGGTCGGACTCCGCTACGTCGGGCAAGTACCGATCGAAAAGCAAATAGCCAGTACTGACTGACTGATCCTGCGCTAATTGGCCTCTTTCCATCAGATAAAAAGGCTTTCTTGGGGCATAATGACTTTTTAACATGCCCGGTGCCTGAGGGTTGGAGCTGGAATGAGGAAATACCTTAACCGGACCCGCCACGCGCTCGATCTCCTCGATGGCGTAGCCCCCCAAACGGTACACGACGGGATTTCCATCTTCAAAACCTATAATGGTCGACTCAATTCCTATTTCAGCCTCTCCGCCATTCAGTATTAGCTCTATTTCACCACCAAGTTGCTGGTTGACATGCTCGGCCGTTGTGGGGCTTATATAACCGAAAGGATTGGCACTCGGGGCCGCCAAAGGATAGTCCAAAATGGCCAATAACTCCAAGGTCATTGGATGCTTGGGGATACGTATCGCTACGGTGTCCAGACCAGAAGTAACCAAATCGGGAATGAGCTCCGACTTGGGCAGTAGCAACGTCAACGGTCCTGGCCAGAACGCCTCCGCTAACTGCCTAGCCGCAAGGGGGATGGTACGCACCAACTCCTCTACCTTCTTCAACGTATGGGTATGAACGATCAGAGGATCGAAGGCCGGTCTTTTTTTAGTATCAAAAATTTTGAGCACTGCATCCACATCCAGGGCATTGCCTGCCAGTCCATAAACAGTCTCAGTGGGTATGGCCACCAGTTCGCCCCGATCCAGGACTTCCTTGGCGGCTTCAATGCTTTCAGTAATTGTAGCCACGTATATCATTTTACAAAACACAAAGGTAAGTAAATTCAAAATATCCTATTAAACCCATTGTCAGGAATCAGGATATTAGCTTCCTGATTTAAAGTATTTTTTTGATATTTAACAGAACAAAAGACAGTAATACATGCTTAGATTCATTTTAAATTAGCCGAAAAAAAAGCTATTTTTAAAATATTTACAAAAGACTATCCCTATATTTATTCAATATTCTATTTCTTAAATACATTTTTGGCTATGTTTCAAATAAAAGAACAACCGACCGTTTTTGACGTCTGCATTGTAGGCTCAGGAGCAGGCGGTGGAATGGCTGCATATCAACTGGCTAAAGCCGGAGCAAAGGTAGCATTGCTAGAAGCCGGTGGATATTTCGACCCTGCTGACCCTAAGTATATCAATCAACTCAAATGGCCTTGGGAGTCGCCAAGACGGGGAGCGGGCAACCACCGCCCCTTTGGTGATTTTGATGCCGCTTGGGGAGGCTGGGAAATTGATGGAGAACCATATACCCGTAAAAATGGCACCCAATTCGATTGGTTTCGCTCGAGGATGCTGGGTGGGCGTACCAACCACTGGGGGCGCATCTCCCTGCGTTTCGGCCCTAAGGACTTCAAAAGGAAGAGCATCGATGGACTAGGCGACGACTGGCCCATTGGTTACGATGATGTAAAACCATATTATGACCAGGTAGATAAGCTGATTGGGATATTTGGAACCGTTGAAAACCTGGACAACGAACCAGACGGTATTTACCTTCCACCGCCAGCGCCAAGGTTACACGAGATGTTTATTCAAAAGGCCGGAAAAAAAATCAATATCCCGGTTATTCCATCGCGTCTATCCATTTTGACCCAACCTATTAATGACGAACGAGGCGTTTGTTTTTATTGCCGGCAATGTAGCAGGGGCTGCCAGGCCTATGCCGACTTCTCCTCCTCCTCGGTATTGGTGATTCCTGCCCTAAAAACGGGGAATGTGACGTTGATCAATAATGCCATGGCCCGGGAAGTATTAACCGACCCTAAAACTGGACTAGCCACGGGAGTTTCGTATGTAGATCGGGAAAAACTTACTGAACATACTATTCTTGCTAAAACGGTTATTCTGGCGGCAAGTGCCGGTGAATCGGCAAGATTATTGCTCAATTCAAAATCTGATAAACACCCCAATGGCCTAGCCAACTCCAGCGGAGTAGTAGGACGTTACCTTCACGACTCTACAGGAGCCAACCGGAGTGCATTCCTTCCACATCTGATGGAAAGAAAACGATATAATGAAGACGGGGTTGGTAGCTTGCATGTATACACCCCTTGGTGGCTCGACAACAAAAAGCTAGATTTCCCTAGAGGTTACCATATCGAATATGGTGGTGGTATGGGTATGCCTAGCTATGGCTTTGGCTCTGGAATAGAAAGTCTTAATGGCAAATACCCCACCTCCGATGGCACCATGCGCCAAGCAGGCGGATACGGCGCCAGCCTCAAAGAAGACCACCGTCGCTTTTATGGTGCCCATGTTGGTATGGCGGGCCGAGGAGAGGCTGTCCCCAGTTATGACAACTACTGCGAGATAGACCCCAATACGGTCGACAAATTCGGGATACCTGTACTGAGGTTCAACTATAATTGGTCCGATTATGAGATCAAGCAGGCTAAGCATATGCAGGATACCTTCGAAGAAATAATTCATTCCTTAGGAGGGGTACCCAATGGTAGCAAACCGGACGCGAGCAATAATTATGGACTGGAAGCACCGGGACGGATTATCCATGAAGTAGGAACGGTACGTATGGGTAACGACCCAAAGACTTCCGCCTTAAATAAATTCTCTCAAGCCCACGACGCCAAAAACTTATTTGTAGTGGATGGCGGTTCATTTGTTTCGCAAGCGGACAAAAACCCTACCTGGACCATCCTGGCCCTGTCAATGAGGGCTTCCGACTATATTATCAATCAGGTGAAAACAAAAAAAATGTAATCACTCAGCCGTATAACAAGTAACAATATGAAACGTAGAGATTCGCTAAAAGCACTTACCTTTAGTTCACTTGGGTTGGCGTCGATTAACCCCCAGATGGCTCTGGCCGAGCAAAGGGAACAAGCCAGCGCAGTTGAAACAGGGAATGAGGAGATAGAAATTCCTGCAGGCCGTACCAAGGAGGAAGCCATTCGTGATGCCAAACTCATGAAGGAGACCTATTTGACGAAGGAAGAATTGGCAACAATTACCGTACTTTCCGATATCATCATCCCTGCCGACGATGTATCAGGGAGTGCCAGTAGTGCTGGAGTACCTGACTTTATAGCCTTTATCGTTAAGGATATGCCTCAGCACCAAGTACCTCTTCGAGGTGGACTTAAGTGGTTAGATATTGAATCGAACAAACGATTTAAAAAGAACTTTGTCAATCTAAGTCACGACCAAAGGATCAATATTGTCGACGACATTGCTTATCCCAGAAACGCCAAACCACAGTTTAGCCAAGGTGTCGCGTTTTTCACCCTCATGCGCAACCTGACGGCTTCGGGCTTCTACACTTCCAAAATTGGTATAGATGATATCGGGTACGTCGGGAACACCCCCAACATATGGACTGGCCCACCGGCAGAAGTTTTAGAACAATACAAAGAATACCTCCCATAAAAAAAGGAGCCCGCTTGGGCTCCTTTTTTTATTGTTAGTAAAGCTGCTTACGCTGCTCTTTTATATAATCGTCGTGTAGGTACTCATCGTAACTCATCAGTTTATCCAAAGCACCCTTAGGCCCTATTTCGATGATTCTGTTAGCCACCGTGTGCACAAACTGGTGATCATGGGAGTAAAATAACAGACAGCCTGTAAAATCGATCAAACCATTATTGAGTGCAGTAATCGATTCAAGATCCAAATGGTTGGTAGGATCGTCAAGAATCAATGCATTCGATCCCGAAAGCATCGTTCTAGAGAGCATACAACGTACTTTTTCTCCTCCAGAAAGAACTCCCGCTTTTTTAAGTGATTCCTCACCAGAGAACAACATCCGTCCCAAGAACCCTCTAATAAAACTCTCATCTTTTTCCTCGGAATACTGACGCAGCCAATCTACCAGATTAAGGTCCACGTCAAAGAAAGAGGTAGGATCCTTAGTAAAGTACGATTTGGTAATGGTAACTCCCCAATTATAAGTCCCTGTATCGGCCTTGGTTTCTTCATTCAAGACGTCGAACAAAGCACTCACTGCTAATACATTTTTGCTTATAAAAGCTATCTTATCCCCCTTGTTGACATTGAAGCTTAGGTTACGGAATAACACCGTTCCATCCTCAGCAGTCTTGGAGAGGCCATCTACATTTAGTATTTGATCGCCCACCTCACGGTCCGACTTAAAGGCGATGTAAGGGTATTTCCTAGAAGATGGCTTAATATCCTCTACGGTAAGCTTTTCAAGGAGTTTTTGGCGTGAGGTCGCCTGTTTCGATTTCGAAGCGTTGGCACTAAATCTACGAATAAATTCTTCAAGCTCCTTTTTCTTGTCTTCCGCCTTCTTATTGGCATCCTGGCGCTGCTTCAATGCCAATTGGCTCGATTCGTACCAGAAAGAGTAATTCCCCGAGAACATCTGAACCTTGCTGAAGTCGATATCGACCACATGGGTACATACTTCATCCAAGAAGTGCCTATCGTGAGACACTACAATGACGGTATTCTTAAAATCGGCCAGGAAGTTTTCTAGCCACAGCACCGTTTCAACATCTAGGTTGTTGGTAGGCTCATCTAGAAGTAGCACGTCTGGATTACCAAAAAGTGCCTGCGCCAATAAAACTCGAACTTTGTCGTTGGCGTTGAGCTCGGCCATCATCGTCGCGTGAAGCTCTTCTCCTAAGCCCAGGCCACTTAATAATTGGGCGGCTTCGGTCTCGGCGTCCCATCCATTGAGGTCGGCAAACTCCGCCTCTAACTCGGCCGCTTTCTCACCATCGGCATCGGTAAAGTCGGTCTTCTCATAGATGGCCTCACGCTCCTTCATGACCTTATAGAGCTTTTCATGGCCCAATATCACGGTATCCATCACTGAATACGCGTCAAACTCGAATTGATCTTGTTTCAAAAAAGTCAATCGTTCACCCGGATTCAAACTAACCAAGCCAGTTTGAGGCTCTATTTCTCCTGAAAGTATCTTTAGGAAGGTAGATTTTCCGGCTCCATTCGCCCCAATGACACCGTAACAGTTTCCGGGTACGAACTTAATATTCACTTCATCAAATAAAACCCTTTTACCGTATCGTAGCGACACGTTTTGTACCGTAAGCATTGTTTAATCTTTTTTTTATGAACGAAAGTGCAAAACTACACATTTCGAGATGAATATATAGAATATGACCTATTAAAACCGAAGGAATACTTCCAATGGCTGCTCCCCCAGTTAGCCGCCTTAAAGGCCCCAGTCGGCAGGACTATACCTTCGTAGAACCGTCTTAAGACGAACGAAATCGGCGCATGACCTAGAAAGCCTAGCCCATTTGGGATGTTATTAACTAAAAAGACCGGCACGAGGCCGGTCCTTATAGTAATAACTATTTGGTTTTATCTTCCATCAAGGAATCACACGTACCGTATGAGCACCTTTACCAAGACTTACCTTCGCATCTTGTTTCTTCAGAGCAGGTGTATCTCCTTTGGTTACCGTCCAGAACTCTACCCCCCCGTTACCAGTACCAAACTCTAGATATTCGAATACTGTTACGGCGATGTTGGATCCGTCTTTATCGAAGGCTACACTACGTGGGTAGATTCCTTCGAAGGGGTAATCGGCCACTTTAGATAGTGTACCATCAGCACCAATTTTGAAAAGATTCAACGATGAACCTACTCCCGATCCTGGCTCAGTCCATTGTGAACCACTTTTGGCGGCGTTAACCGCTACTAATAGGCTACCGTCAGGGCTAATCGCAAAAGAACCTGGGTTTACTCCAATATTGGTTTGGCTGGCTATTTTGTGCTCTGCCGAACCATCCATCGAGAAGTCTACTACCAATAACTCTCCTGCCTCTGTTCCCTTGCCTTGGACACTTTTACCGTCAACGATGAAATAATGCTTACCATCTGGAGAAAAAGAACCAAAAGTTGGGTTGCTACCTACTTTAATGGTTTTGCCTAGCAAGTCCACATTTTTCAATTTTCCAGCTTCCCGAATCACCTTATAGATTCCTACCTCGTGGTTATCTAAGGTAAAGGCGATAAAGTCACCAGATGGATGCCATGAAAGGTCTACAATACGGGTAGTAGAATCGATGGCAGCCGGTAAATTAAGGAAACGAGTAGGCTTACCATCGGCTGCTGTTTCTATAAATACCAACTCTTTTCCAGCTTCGCTGGTAGATATTATCAACTCGTTCTTATTAATATCGATGGACGTAGGATTTTTCCCTACTGGGAATCCAAATTTAGCTTTAGGATCTGCCAAGTTAGAAATATCGACAACATATAGCTTCTCTCCGATGGGGAACTCCGACAATATATCTTTGTACTCTGCAGTTCCATCTGCAGGGCGAACTTTATTTTCTAATACAAATGCCAACCGACCAAAAGTAGGAACGGCCATTGTTTTGGTATTTCCTATGACCGAATTTGCGATAATACTACTACCTACCCCCTTAGTGCCTCTTACGGCAGGAAACTTAATAGTGGTCAATTGATCTTTCGCAGCGATGTCGGTCAATAACTTTCCGTCTACCAAAGCCGAAGCTTCCATGTCACCGTCAGACAAAACAACGATTCCTTTGGCATTAAAATCAATGGTAGACTGGGCTACGGCTGGCACCGATCCCATGGCGATTAAACCGGCAAAAAGGGCGATTCTTTTCATAAAATTGTTAATAAATTAGGTTTAATTATTTAATACAATACATGCCTTATAACATGCCAAAAGAAACTTCAACAGACCGAAATGTCTCATTAAAGTTTCTTTCACGATTCTGCAATTTAATAAAAAAATGGGTAAATAGAAGGTTTGGCCTCATTTTATGCCAAATTTCCATCGGGCTACAGCCGTCATTTAGTGGCTTCGAACGGGATAAATAAATGGCTGATAAAGCCTAAAAATAAAAATACCCTGATGGAAAACCATCAGGGTATTTTTATATATTATCTTACTAATATTTATGCAGCAACTGCCAAAGAGTTAACAAGCTTAGCCAGTTTAGATTTCTGGTTAGAAGCTTTTTTCTTATGAATAATGTTCTTCTTTGCCAAACGATCTAGCATGCTTGAAACGGTCTTGTACACTTCAATCGCTACAGTCTTGTCGGTTGTTTCACGCAATTTTTTAACATAAGAACGAGTAGTTTTATGCTGATAACGGTTGCGCAAACGCTTTGTTTCGTTTGCACGAATTCTTTTTAATGCTGATTTATGATTTGCCATTTTCTAATGATATATATGAGTCTATTCTCAATCGGTTGACAAAAGTAAGAATAACACTTTTAATAGACAAACATCATGTTGATTTTTTTGTCTTTTATTCTGCCATTTGCTTCATATCGGACGATAAATACTCTGTTAATCGGTTGAAGAGTTCCGAACCAGGCACATTTGAAATCAACTCTCCTTCAATGGCTAGGGAAATCTTACCGGTTTGCTCAGAAATAACGATCACAATAGCGTCGGTAGCTTCGCTCATTCCGATAGCGGCCCTATGCCTGAAGCCTAAGGAGGAAGAAATGTCGATACCGTCGGCCACGGGTAACACACAACGCGCAGCTTTAATACGGCCATCAATCACCAATACGGCTCCATCATGAAGCTCGCTGTACTGATTAAACAAGGAAACCAGCAAGGGCTTGGAGAGCTTCGCATCCAAAATATCCCCTGTTTCTATATATTTCCCCAAGTCATCCTTTTTATTGATCACGATAAGGGCACCGGTAAAGCTGGCTGCCACCGCTTTGCTGGCCTCTACGATCTCTTTCAAATTTTGTGATTTTACATCTATTACCGCATTGCCCAGAATCCTTTTCATGATTCCATTATTGGTATATATAGTCGACTTACCGATAATAAGCAGAAACCGCCGTATTTCCTGTTGAAAAATAACGATCAATGCCACGGCACCTACCCCCATAAAATATTGAAGAATGGCCGTCATAAGCCCCAGGCCCAAACCGCGAACGACCAAGTAGAAGAAATAAACAAAAAGATAGCCCATAAATACCCTACTGGCTATACTTCCCCGTACCAAAGTATATACCTGGTACAACAACACTGTCACTAAAAAGATATCGAGAACGTCCGTCCAATGAATATCCAAAAAACCAATCCGCATAAAAAAGTTAAAAATACCCAGCTAATTTACCAAAATATTATTGTAATGTATGTGTTTCTGACCATAGTTTTATAACTTCTACAGCCGGCCGTACATCATGAACCCTTAAAATGGAGGCCCCTCTTTCGATTGCCAGCATATGCAAGGCAGTCGTTCCGTTCAGCGCATCCTGTGGTGCGCAGCCTAAGGTCCTCCATACCATTGCTTTTCGGGACACCCCCACCAGTATGGGCAAATTTAATGCCTGAAAAGCATCCAAATGACGCAATAATTCAAAATTCTGTGCCTGTGTTTTAGCGAATCCAAACCCTGGATCCACAATGATATCGGCTAACCCATCGGCCTCGAGCCGTCGGATCGTAGGAAGGAGGTCACGAATCACATCTTCCACCACATTCCCATACCCCGTCAGCTGCTGCATCGTTTGTGGGGTCCCCCGCATATGCATCAGTACATAGGGTACCTTCAGCGCCAAAACCTCCCGCAACATATGGGGGTCCAAAGTCCCTCCCGACACGTCATTAACAATATGCGCACCCTTTGCTACTACTAACTTTGCAACTTCTGAACGAAAAGTATCAACAGATATGATAATTTCAGGTAAGAATTTATTAAGCGGTTCGACGACCGGCATCAATCTATCCAGCTCTTCGGACACACTGATATCGATCGCCCCTGGACGGGTAGAATACCCACCAATATCAATAAAACTGGCCCCCTGCTCCCACATGCTCCCCGCAATATCGATCAGTTGGTCAACAGAGGCTATTCGACTGCCATGATAAAAGGAATCTGGAGTAAGATTTAGTATTCCCATTACCTTAGGGATAGAAAGGTCGACTAACCGCCCACCTACATTGAGCGTTTTTTTACTAACTTGCGGCATATTTAGTTAAGTTAATCAGATAACACGACGTGAAATCCACAGAAGCGGAATATCAGGAAATCATTCAGCATTGCCAAGATCTTTTTACAAAAAAAAATCAGGATTATGGAACCTCTTGGCGCATACTAAGGCTTCCTTCCATTACTGACCAGCTATATATCAAGGCACAACGCATACGTACGATCCAAGAAAAAGGACAACAAAAAGTGGAAGACGCTATAGCTGGTGAGTTTATTGGTCTCATCAACTACTCCGTGATGGCTTTGATTCAAATAGAGCTATTGGACACCACAGAACCAGAATCCGACTTAAGCCAGGCCTATTCGCAGGTAGTTTTGGAGGTACAAGAACTACTCTTTAACAAGAATCACGATTATGGTGAAGCCTGGAGGGCCATGCGCATTAGCTCCATGACCGACATCATTCTCATGAAACTACTGAGGATTAAACAGATTGAAGACAACCATGGTGTTACCTTGGTTTCGGAAGGCGTGAAGGCAGGCTATCAAGACATCATCAACTATTCGGTGTTCTGCCTGATACAGTCCAATGCCCTCCAGACCAACTAAAGAATCTATACTAAAACGACCCTTAATATGAAGATCCTAGCCCAGATTTCGAGAGTTATAGTAAGTCTATTATTTATCTTTTCAGGCCTAATAAAACTCAACGATCCGGTTGGCACACAATATAAGTTAGAAGAGTATTTTGAAGTATTCGCCGCAGACCTGCCTCCGTTTCACGACCTTTTTATGGCCATGGTGCCCTTTGCCCTTTACTTTTCGGTGTTCTTATGTGTGGCCGAAGTAGTGCTGGGAATTGCCTTACTGCTCGGCTACAAGCCTAAGACTACCTCTTGGCTACTCTTATTGATCATCCTATTTTTCACCTTCCTTACCTTCTATTCGGCCTATTTCAATAAGGTGACCGACTGCGGGTGCTTTGGCGCCGCTATAAAACTAACTCCCTGGACTTCGTTCGGTAAGGATCTCTTCTTACTAGTACTCATTATTATTATCGTCCTTTATCGATCCAAATTCAAAGCGCTGCCTACCGGAATGTTGGTCATGCTCGCTACGGTAGGCTCCTTGGGTGTGGCCTTTTATGCCCTGCGCCATTTACCCCTTATCGACTTACTACCTTACCGGGTAGGCGCTAGTATTCCGGAACAGATGAAGCCGTCGGAAGCCTTTCGGTACCAATATATTTTCGAGAAAAATGGGGAAACCTTTAAGTACGAACAATACCCTAGCGACACCACGCTCACCTATAAGGATATGGTGGTGTTAAATCCAGAAGCAGCTCCTAAAATCACCGATTATAGAGTCTGGAAGGGTGATATCGATTTTACAGAAGAATCTTTTCAGGGTAAAAAGCTCTTTGTAATTCTAAAGAACTTTACCGATATCAATACCGCCGCATTGCCTGGCATTCAAAAGCTTATTACTGAACTAGGGAGTTCCGATGTTCAGCCTATTATACTCAGCTCGGGAAGTAGCGATCGGATAGAAAGCTTTATTGAACAACATCAGCTAAATGCTCCTTATTATTTTGTAGATGGCACTGTTCTAAAAACTATTTCTCGGTCCAATCCTGGTCTATGGTTGCTAGAAGACGGTGTTGTCAAAGGAAAATGGCATTATAATGACACCCCTACCGCCCAAGACGTATTGACCTTGGTCCGCTAATTAATTACAGACTCGTTATCTATATAAGGAACTTCTGATGAAAAATATCATCCTAGTGGGCATGATGTCCTCTGGCAAAACCACCGTAGGCAAACGACTTGCCGCCCGTTTAGGGTATCAATTCATAGACCTCGACCAACGAATCGTAGCGTTGGAGGGTATGGAAATATCTGATCTTTTTAAAACTAAAGGGGAAGCCTATTTTAGAGAAGTAGAACTTCGAGCCCTCCTCGAGTTAAAACCAGAAGCAGGCTTGGTAGTAGCTACCGGAGGCGGAACCCCTTGCTTTTTTGACAATATGACCACCATCAAATCGCTCGGGATTAGTGTATTTCTGAATATTCCGGCGGAAGTGCTGGCCAAACGAATCGAAAAGCATGCCAAGGACGACCGTCCGATTTTGTCAGGGGCCGTGTCCTTATTGGGCACTCTAGAGGCAAAAATACGAGAAAGATCCCCATTTTACGCCATGGCCGATTATACGCTGGAGGGCGAACAACCGGTGGATGAATTAGTGGCCAGAATAGAAAAAGTCCTTTCACAGGCTTAAATGCCCCCTCCCCTTCTAATGAGAAATATACGCTACTAAAAAAAGCAGGAACCTGTTTGAATTTTAATAATTGAATTGCTTCTCACAGTGGTAGCCCAAAAAGAGCATCAACAATCATATGGTTAATTTTCAAACAGGCTCCTTGCATTTAGAAAAAATATTGACTCTATGGTCTTACTGTCCAAAGAATACTCCCGCCGACAATTGGACGTTAAGGGATGTGTTTTTGATCTCCGCCGAATAATAGTCCTGTGCATTATTTAGCACATAAGGAGTAAAAGCAGTTTTATAGGGGCTGAAAGTCGCAGATATATCTAGAAAATATTTGTTATTGCGAACACCGGCTCCGAACGATGCCAACCAACGATCCCGGTTGACGCCATCGTTTCGACTTAAATATGGGTCAGCCAGGTAGGCCATTCCCGCACGGGCGCGAAAAACGCCGGTTCTGAACTCCCCTCCAACTCTTACGTTCACCGTGTTTCTGTAAGTGTTTGCGATCTCATTTTTAGTATTGGTTTTGAAGGCACTATTCCTTTCAGCGCTAAGATCCTTAGTGTTAGCGCCCATCCCGTTATAGCCAATATATTCGATGGTACCGGTAATAAAACCACTTCTATTGATCAAATAGGTGGCCCCGACGGCTCCCTTAAAGGGGCCCGTCAGCTGATACTTAAAGTCATTAGGAGCCATATCTACAAAGTCGTACGAGGGACTGATCAGGTTGCCATTACCGTCCGGCACCACACCATCGACAAAAGTCGCTCCAAAATACTGATAAAACGTTTCATTCACCCCCGTGAAGGTGGGAGTAGACAATTGCCCGCCCAGCTGAAAGCTAGGTGTAACGCGGTACATCATACCCAAGGTAAGGTTCACACCGGTACCACGTACGGTAAGGGAATCGACTTTGGTATTGGAAATAATATCGGGGCTATTTAGATATAGGTCGTCATGATAGAAACGATAATCGTATCGAATGCTACTAATCCCCAAATTCCCGCCTACATATAACTTGTCATCGTAGTTCCCTGCATAGGCAAAGGACCACTGTGTGGTGGCTCCCTTGGACTCAAAGGTCCCCAACTGATCGACAGCGCTTTCGGCATCGAGGGCAGTCCAGGTATTGGGAACATTGGTTTGGGAAGAAGTCGGATTGATCAGGTAAAGTTGGTAATAGGCGGCTGGCACACTATACGCTAAGGGCACGGAGCCATTGCTACCCGCATCAAAATCGCTCGTTATCTCGTTGATAGAATATTGTTGCGCATTGGCATCTTCTACCACCTGGTCCAAATAGGCGCTGCGATCGTTAACACCAGCGTAAGTAAAACGGTTAGTAAAAGCTTGCTGCCGGGAGAAAGAGACGCCAAACGTCGACCGCTTCCATTTCCTTTGGAAACTGGGTTGGCTAGTCAGTATCAAACTGGCTTGGCCGATATTAAAATTCGCCTTGCTGTCGACACTTTCAGTTCCTATATAATTGGTTTTGGTATTGAATGAAGTTACGGCCGGCGAAATGGACAGCTCGGAACGGTTGTAAAAGCCCAAGCCAGCTGGATTGCCAAAAATATTGCTAGCATCGCCACCCAAGGCGGCATGGTTACCGCCCACCCCTTGAAAGCGTGCGGTCCCGGTCTGGGCACTTTCAGAATACCTAAAAGCATCTCCGGCATATTGTGCCTTAGCTCCGAAGGCAAAACAACTGAATAAAGAAAGATAAAAATAGTGCTTAACTGGCATCATGGCTAAGAATAGATTAAAAAATACGTTTTCGCTTATAAAACGAAAACCCTGCAAAAATAGGATAAATTTTGCAGGGTAATCGTAGCTTTTTGTTATAAAACATGCGGTATTATATCATCTGGGCCCCCTGGAAGACGAACGGCTCGAGCCTCCGCTTGATGACGGTGCGCTACTCCTGCTCGGAGCGCTGTAAGTACGCGTAGGAGCCGTGTACGTTCTGGTGGGCGCCTGATAGGTCCGTTGCTGAGTTGGAGGCGTATAAGACTGAGTCGACCTAGAAGGTGCCGTATAAGTCCTGCCATTAGGAGCCGAATTCGTCACCCGAGTTCTGCTACTTGGCGTGCTGTAGCTGGACCTAGAGGCTGGGGAGCTATAAGAACCACTTCTCGAAGTATTGGTGCTCCGTGGCGCATAATAAGTATTGGCCTCCGAGGCTGTCCTATAGCTACGCGACGAGCTGGACGAAGGAGTGGAAACACTACCTGATGAGCGACCACCGTAATAGGCATTGGCACGTGTGCTAGAAGCGGCTGCCCTGGAATTAGAATATGCACTGGAATTGACCGTGGCCGAAGAGGCCTGACGTGCACTCCTACTAGAGCTAGAATTCACTACAGCATTACCCCTCGAGGAATTAACCGCCGCACTGTTATAGCTGCTTGTGCCCGACCGGGTTGTTCTTGGACCAGCAGTCCTAAGCCCTACCCTTTCGTAGTTATTGACTACGACCACCGGCCGGCTGTAAGCCCAGGGATTGTACCCGTAGCCATAGCCACCGTAGTATCGGTTGTACATTCCATATCCCAACATACTACCATAACCGAGCATACTGCTATATCCGAATGGTGAATAAAAGGGGTCATACATGAAAGGATCGTAAAAGCCCATCATATTGCCGTACCCGTAGGGAGAATATCCCATCCCATAACCCATGCCGTAGCCAAGAGAGATGGAAGGACGGAAACCAAAACCGCCAAAGCCTAAACGAAAGCCCATACTGGAACCGGGCCAATAATTGCCCATTCCATAATAAGGATTGGAAAGCCGCGTGGCTTGATTGAAACCATCGGCGAAGCCACTATTATAGCCTACCTGGTCGGAAACCCGACGCTGCACGCTTCTGGAAGATAAATAATTCTCATCGTAATAATCGGCCGATCCCGATTGCTGGGACTCATTGCCCACGGCATAGTCCGGATTATCATAGCGCGAAAGCTCCTCTGGTACAGCACGTTGGTATCTTTGCACAGACGAGCTGCCCCCTCCGTAAAGGTCATCATAATCCGCGCCAGATTTGGAAATATAATTATTGGTCGTGCAGCCCAAAGTTCCAAAGAGGGCTAACATGGAAAATAGATTAAATTTATGGAAAATCTTCATGGCTGCTTTAAGATTAAAAGTTCGGTACTAATATACAAAAAATTTATACCCATTATCCTGTTTTAACATCAAAATTAACGCTTTAATTCCAAAGTTAGTATAATAACCTATCTTTGCATCCAAAAGTCAAAACGACGATCGAACCGCATAATCAGGCGAAATCACTCGAATAATTAATAACCTAAATATGAGCAAATCCTTACCAAAGCGTAGTGAAAACTACTCCGAATGGTACAATGAACTGGTAAAAAGGGCCGATTTGGCCGAAAACTCCGCGGTAAGGGGTTGTATGGTAATAAAACCATACGGTTTTTCTATCTGGGAAAAGATGCAACGCGCACTGGACGATATGTTCAAGGAAACTGGTCATACAAATGCTTATTTCCCCTTATTTATCCCTAAGTCTTACTTGAGTAAAGAGGCCTCACATGTGGAAGGCTTTGCCAAGGAATGTGCCGTAGTGACCCACTACAGGCTCAAAAACGACCCGAATGGAAAAGGGGTCATTGTGGACCCGGAAGCCAAGCTAGAGGAAGAACTGATCGTAAGACCTACCTCCGAAACGGTGATCTGGAGCACTTATAAGAATTGGATACAATCCTATAGGGACTTGCCTCTACTAATTAACCAGTGGGCCAACGTAGTACGATGGGAAATGCGTACCCGACTGTTCCTGCGGACGGCGGAGTTTTTGTGGCAGGAAGGCCATACGGCACATTCCACCGCCGCAGAAGCCATTGCTGAAACCAAGCAAATGCTCGAAGTGTACACCACTTTTGCCCAAGAATGGATGGCCCTTCCCGTACTTAGAGGGGTTAAAACAGCCAATGAGCGATTTGCTGGGGCGGTGGACACCTACTGTATAGAAGCTCTGATGCAAGATGGTAAAGCCCTACAAGCGGGAACCTCCCACTTCCTAGGCCAGAACTTCGCAGAGGCATTCGACGTCAAATTCCAGAGTAAAGAGGGTAAGTTGGAGCATGTCTGGGGGACCTCTTGGGGCGTAAGCACCCGGCTCATGGGCGCCCTTATTATGGCTCACTCAGACGATAACGGATTGGTGTTGCCTCCGAAGCTAGCCCCTATTCAGGTCGTAATCGTACCTATTTATAAGAGCGAAGAGCAACTCCAAGCCATTGCCGACAAGGTAAAACCCATTACCACCGAATTGAAGAAAAGAGGTATCTCCGTCAAATTCGACGATAATGATGCTTTCAAACCCGGTTATAAATTTGCCGAATATGAACTTAAAGGCGTGCCTGTCCGCCTCGCCATCGGAGCTAGGGACCTCGAGAACAATACCGTTGAGGTGGCACGAAGAGATACAAAAACCAAAGAAACAGTGGTATTGGATGGAATTGTAGACCATATTAGCGACCTACTCGACGACATTCAATTATCCATTTATAATAAGGCCTTGGCTTTCAAAGAGGAGAATACTACATCCGTAGACAGCTATGAGGAGTTCAAGCGCGTATTAGATGAAAAAGGCGGATTCGTTTTGGCCCATTGGGATGGGACTTCCGAAACAGAAGAGCAAATCAAGGAAGAGACTAAAGCTACCATTCGTTGCATTCCCCTTGACCAAAAGCAAGAAGACGGGGTATGTTTTTATTCCGGTAAGCCATCGAAAGGAAGGGTAGTATTTGCTCGGGCATATTAATTTTAAGACTTTTGTATACCGGACGGCCGACGGGTTATATTTTTTTCGGTCGAGATACTAAACATTTTTTACTTATGAAACAGGCGCAAGCAGGTGATACCGTTCATGTTCATTACAAAGGAACACTAACTGATGGCCAACTTTTTGACTCATCGGAAGGACGTGAACCACTTAGCTTTCAATTGGGAAGCGGCATGGTGATTAAAGGATTTGACGACGGCGTTACTGGAATGGCCATTGGCGAAAAAAAGACCATTAATATTCCAAATATGGAAGCCTATGGTCCCGTTAATGAGGAAATGGTGATTAAATTCCCTAAGGCACAAATTCCTGCCGATATACCATTGGAAATAGGTAGCTCCTTGAACATGCACCAAGAAGGTAACGGTCAAACGGTACAGGTCATTGTCAAAGAGGTAGGTGATGAATTTGTAGTTCTTGATGCCAATCACCCTTTGGCGGGTAAGGACTTGATTTTTGAACTTGAATTGGTAAGCATAGCCGAGTAATACCGCGGCAAGCCAGTATTAAGAAGGCGCATGGTTTCATGCGCCTTCTTTCATTCCGACCATTTTAGGCTGTACTCTCCCGCTTTAGACACTTTCAATAGTATTTGCTTCTCCGCTAAGTTATTCAGCATTCTTTCTGCCCTTTTTTCCGAAATATTAATCACCCGACTAAATGCCTTGGGGTTAATCGTATCATTCTCTTTCAATAAGTTGATGAGCGTCTTTACATGCCTAGTGGTGAGTAGCTTTTCAGTATCTGCGTCCACTTCCCCAGCCATGAGTAACCTGGGGATGGGAATACTCTTGTCCTTTACCCGAACATAGATAATCCGTTCCTGTTTTTCATTGATCAGGTAATGCGGTTTCTGATCACTTTCGGGAATTTCCACTCTTAGAATCGTTTTACCCTCTATTTTAGGGGATTTGATGCGCACGGCCATCGGCGGATCGATTAGTTGCGTTACAATACGCTCCAACTTACGGAGTTCGTTTAGTTCGGAAGGAACCCCTACGATCTCCCCCTTATCCCCAATTCCAATCAACAACACCCCACCTGAAGTGTTGGCAAAGGAGTTAATGGTTTTAGCGATTTTATAAACGCTATCGATTTTGCGCTTAAATTCTATACAGAGGCCTTCCCCTGATTTGATAAGTTGGATCGTCGTTTGCTGTTTCAAATTAAGCCATATTTTTTACCAGGTAAGGATTTAACCATTCCCTGAAATTCAAGACTGAGTAAAATATTCGCCAGTGTGTTCAGATGTAGGCCACTTTGCCAGGCGATTTCGTCGAGCTGCATCGGTCCGTGCTGGTAGAGCATCGACAACACCTGCCCTTCATTTTGACTAAACCCATCAAAAACTCCCTGTTGCCCCCCTATGGTGGCATTTAAATCGAATAATTCGGGATCCATTCTTTCATGCCATCCCAAAGCCAAGGCCATATCTTCGACGGCTGTAAACAACGAGGCCTTGTTGTCCCGAATCAAAGCATTACAGCCCTCCGAATGGGCCTGTCCCAGATTGCCCGGCACGGCATACACCTCCCGATGGTAATTTAAGGAAAACTCCACGGTTATCATGCTTCCCCCTTTTAAGCCAGATTCTACAACGATGGTAACGTCGGCCAGTCCGGCAATAATACGATTTCTTGCTGGGAAACGCATAAAATCTGGCCGGGTCATTAAGGCATTCTCGGTGACGATGCCTCCACGTACCATCATTTCCTGAGTCGATTTTATATGTGCTTCTGGATATATGACATTAAGCCCGCTGGCCAACACCCCTATCGTAGACAGATTGTGCTTCACACAGGCCCTATGGGCGGTAATGTCCACACCATAAGCCAAGCCACTGATCACCGTGGCGTCGTAAGGTGACAGATCCCGGACTATGGCCTCCGTCACCCGCTTACCATAGTCGCTGATTTGCCGTGTACCTACAATTCCGACCGAAAGCCCCCTGTTAAAATCCACGTTGCCCCGCGAATAAAGGACTATTGGCGCATCATAGAGGGGCTTTAATCTGGTAGGATAAGTTGCATCCATGTAAAAATGTAAATGCGTCCCCGATTTTAGACAGGTGTTATACTCTTGCTCGCCAAACGCTATTCCCGACTTGAGCCTGATCGTTCGGGCCATTTTTTCCCCTACACCCGGAATTTTCAGTAGTTTACGGGATTCGCTGGCGAACACTTTCTGGGCACTTCCACAATAACTTATAAGTTGCCTTACGGTAATAGCCCCTATCCCCGGCGTGTGCATCAATGCTAAGGTACATATTTTCTCTTCCTCCGATAAGTGTACCATGGCCCTTCATCATTTGGTGAGCAAAACATACGGACAATTCCCCAACAAAACCTCCCCAATTACCCTAAATGGGGTTGGCACAAGAATTATAAGAACAAAACCGTATCATGTCAGTAAAAATAGCAATAATCTTCAGATGGCACTATGAAAACAATAGATAATGATGTTGTAGAATCGGAAATTGGCGACTACGGAATGGGTGCCACTTGCCTACCACAAGGGGTATATTTTAAAGTATGGGCCCCGCACGCCGAAGCGGTAGCTGTAGTCGGCTCATTTAACGAATGGAATCCTGACAGCCATCCCCTACAGCCCACTGGAAATGGGCATTGGGAAGCCTTAGTAGATGGAGCCCAAGAAGGCGATGAGTATAAGTTCCACATTAAAACTGCCGACAACAGTTTTACAAAAAATGATCCGTACGCAGCTAAAGTAACCAATTCGGTAGGTAATAGCGTGGTATACCACCAGGGCCATTTCGATTGGGAAGACGACACCTTCACCATTCCGGCGTGGCATGAGCTGGTCATTTATGAAATGCATGTAGGCACCTTTCATGTTAAAGAAGAAGGCCGGGTGGGCAATTTTTCCAGCGCCATTGAAAGGCTCCCCTACTTGAAAGAAATGGGCTTCAATGCCATAGAGCTTATGCCATGTTCGGAGTTTGCAGGAGATAAATCCTGGGGCTATAACCCTTCCAACCTCTTTGCGATCGAATCGGACTATGGCGGCCCCGATGGATTGAAAGCCTTCGTAAAAGCGGCACATCAGTCGGGAATGGCCGTGATCCTCGATGTGGTATACAACCACCTAGGGCCATCGGACCTTGACCTTTGGCAGTTTGACGGTTGGAATGAAAATGGGCAAGGCGGCATTTATTTCTATAACGACTGGAAAGCCGAGACGCCCTGGGGAAACACCAGGCCCGACTATGGTCGACAGGAGGTGCGCCAGTACCTTTTCGACAATGCCATGTTCTGGCTAGAACATTACCATATCGATGGCCTTCGCATGGATATGGTACCCTATATTAGAAACGTAAAGGCCGACGGAAATCCTGGCAACGACATAGAGGATGGTATCTCGCTGATTCGGTGGATCAATGGCGAAATACGATCACGTTTCCCCAATCATATCACCATTGCCGAAGATATGCATGCCTTGGATTTTATTACCCAGTCGACCGATGGCGGTGGCCTAGGCTATGGCTCCCAATGGGATGCGACCTTCGTGCATAATATCAGGGAGGCGATCATTACCCAGCAAGATGAAGATCGGAATATGGAAGCCGTCGAACGCGCCATACTACAACGCTATAACGACAATGCCTTCGAAAGGATTATCTATACCGAATCGCACGATGAAGTGGCCAATGGCCAGGCCAGAGTGGCTGAAGAAATAGCCGTGGACGATGTAAATAATTGGTACTCCAAAAAACGAGCCGCATTAGGGGTTGCCTTAGTGCTCACCTGCCCCGGAATTCCCATGATATTTCAGGGCCAACCCCTATTGGAAGATCGATGGTTCTCCGATACCGACCCATTGGATTGGTCCAGACTCGAAGCTTTCAGTGGGTTTGTTCAGCTGCACAAGGAACTCATTCATTTGCGAAGAAACTGGTTTGGCGTTACCAAGGGGCTACAAGGGCAGCATACTGATATCATTAGGGTGGATCAAGATCATAAGGTAGTGGTGATCCATCGATATAGTGAAGGTGGCCCCAAAGACAGTGTCGTCGTTGCTTATAATTTTTCAATTTCCAACTATGAAGACTATAAGGTAGGCTTTCCCGCTACGGGCGAATGGAAACTACGGTTCAATAGCGATGAAAAAAAGTATGATCCGCATTTCAACAATATTGCCCGGCACGACCTTGAAGCCTGGGAAGGAGCGTATGACGCACTCCCTGCCTATGTATCGATGAATCTCCCCCCCTATTCGGCCCTTATATTCTCACAAGAGTGAATGAAGGCCAATAGGCTATAATATTCGGAACCAGCACAATACGATCTTGCGCTGGTTCCTATTCAATAGACATCCATGCTCAACTATAAGGCTTAAATATAATTCTTTTTGATATATAATGTTTAATTATATATCAAAATTTAACCTAAAAAAACCCCGGCCAGCGGGGTTTTTAAGTTTATATCTGTTAACTATTGCTTAGTCAATCACTCTAAATAGTCGGCTCCAACGTATTTTGTTGAAGAAGCTTGTAGGATTCGGATCGATCGACATCCATACGAAAACGGCTTTACCTACAATATGATCGTATGGAACGAAGCCCCAATACCTCGAATCGGCCGAATTATGGCGGTTATCGCCCATCATAAAGTAATAATCTTGCTTAAATGTATATTTCGTAATCGCTTCTCCACCCACCTTAATCTCATTGTCCAGGATCTCCACTTGCTCATTATCCTCGTAGTTCTTAATAACGGGCCCGTACATGGCAATATTCTGAGGAGTCATTTCTACAGTCATACCCTCTTTAGGGACGGTAATAGGACCATAATTGTCTCTATTCCATTTAAAAAGATTAGAATTTGGATAAAGCATTGGCTCACTAATTTCCTTAGGGGCCATCACCTTCGAAACCGACTTCACGAAATCATACGACTCCAGCGTCTTGGCGATTTCTACGGTAGTCCACACCAAATAACCCTGTTGATCATTACCAGGAATGGTGTCGTTAAAGGTCTCCGTGTAGCTATTAAACTCCGATATACCATTTTCGCGGAACACCTTCAATTCGTTAACGGAAGTAGTAGTAGCCACAAAATATTCGTCTTCCATACGCACAGGATCGGGCACTTTTTCACCATTGGCGTATACTGACAGTTGGCGCACCTCTAATTGATCGCCAGGCAAGCCCATACATCTTTTGATATAATTCGTTTTTAGATCGATAGGGTGTTGCAATTCGGGAGGGTAGTTAAACACCACCACATCTCCGCGCTTCACCTCGCTAAAACCGGGTAATCTAAACTGCGGAAGCTGAACCGCATCCGAATACGAAGGAATATTAGTACCCCAGATGGTTTGATGGGTTAATGGTACCTGAAGGGGGGTTTTGGGAGTACGGGTCCCATAATGCAACTTACTCACGAAAAGAAAATCGCCTACCAAGAGGCTATTCTCCATAGACGGAGTAGGAATTGTAAAAGCTTCAAAAAACAGCCAGCGAATCAGGGTAGCGGCAACGACTGCAAACAACACAGAGTCGAACCATTCTCTTAAAGGAGATTTATTTTTTTTGGAAGTAGTAGCCATAGAGGATTTCAGGTAACAATTTCTAAGTTAAAGGTTTAATATTTAATGATAATGGGACTAATCGTCCAAGTGACTGAGCAAGTCTTCCATTCCGAATACTCCTTTTTTACCAGGCAACCATTCGGCCGACACGACGGCGCCTAACGCAAATCCCTCACGATTATGGGCCGTATGGGCTATTTCGATGGTATCGACCTCAGAGGTATACTTCACGATATGGGTCCCAGGAACCTCTCCTTCCCTTTCAGATAAGATCGTGATCGCATCGTCGCTCTGTTCAGGTGCGAGTTTCCATTGGCTCAGATGGTCCGTTTCGGCCACTAGGCCCTCAGCCAGAGTAATAGCCGTCCCACTAGGCGCGTCCAATTTGTGAATATGGTGAATTTCGGTCATACTGGCCTTATACCCTTGGCCATTCATCAGTCTGGCTAGCTGCTTGTTAAGTCTAAAAAACAAATTTACCCCAATGCTATAGTTAGAGGCATAGAAAAAAGAGCCCCCATTCGTTTTGCATAAGTCCTCTATTTCCGCCTTATGGTCCAGCCAACCAGTGGTACCACTCACTACTGGCCAGCCTTTTTTGATACAATAAGTAATGTTGAGATAAGCTGCCTCGGGAGCACTAAACTCGATGGCTACATCCACATCTTGAGCCCCTAAAGCCTCCATTTCGTCTCTGTTCCCTAGATCGATTCGCCCTACAATTTGGTGTCCTCTTTCCATTGCTATGCGTTCAATAGTCTTACCCATTTTACCATAACCGAGCAATAAAATATTCATTCCGTTCACTTTACAATATTATTATTTATTTCAAATTAAAAACCAGCCTAATCCCCGGTGTCGGTGTCAGCATACGTGGTTGCTGCAGTTTAGGTCCAATTTTAAGGCTTAGATCCTCCGATAGGTCGAAGGTTTTGAGGTGGGCCGCCACATTGGCCTCCACTATAGTAAGTCCATAAATGATCCCAGCTACTATAATAGAAAGATTTTTGCTCCTTCTCCAATATGTTTTCCCTCTCTTTACCTGGTCGATGGTCAAATCCTGAATCTTACTTTCGGTATGGAACAAGTTACGAACGAGCACGGGTCGGGTAGCGTCTCCGGTCACCTGGCCATAATCTGGGTTGTCTACCACGTCTCCATTTTCATCGATTATGGTTTCGTTCAAGTCATAGAACGACTTATAAGCCGAAAGATAATCTTGGTATTTGACTTGATTTAAAACATAGGCATATACGCCACCGCCAATCCCGAGGTAGATAAGAGGGAGCTTCCAATAATCGCGGTTATACAGCTGTCCTCCGCCCGGGATAAGGGCCCATCGAGTGGCCTTCTGCGGAACGGGAATAAACTTATCCTCCTTCCGGTGTAAAATGGAATCCACCTGGCTCGTCAGGACACTATCCGCATCTTGCGTGGTAATGTGGAGGTCATCCGTACCCACCACCTGAGCCATGACCGGATGCATCAGCCCTATGGCCAATAATATTATAATAAGGTTTTTCAATTCTATGGACTATATTTTCAGGGTATTCAATATGCGTTGTAGTTCCTCCTCCGACGTAAAAGGGATCTTAATTTCTCCTTTATGGTCGGAATTACTCTTCACCGATACCTTGGCACCAAATAGTGATGACAGTTGGAACTGTAATGTCTTTAGCTCCTGACTTGTAGAAGGCTTTTTGGCAGGCTCAGGATTGGAGAGAGAAGTCGTCCCTAGTCTTCTGACTTCTTCCTCGACCTTTCGAACCGACCATCCTTCTTCAATAGTTTTACTAAATATCCGAAGTTGACTCTCTTCATTATGAATGGTTATAAGCGCCCTGGCATGCCCCATGCTAATTTGGTTGTCACGAAGGGCCGCCTGAATGACCGGCGGTAGCTTGAGAAGCCTGATATAGTTATTGACTGTCGTCCGATTCTTACCTACCCTAGCACCTAGTTCATCTTGTTTTAGGCTACATTCCAATATTAACCGCTGATAACTAAGGGCAATTTCTATGGCATTCAGATTTTCCCTTTGAATGTTTTCTATAAGGGCCATTTCCAGCATCTGCTGGTCGTCGGCGGTGCGTACATAAGCCGGAATCCGACTCATGCCTATAGAACGGGAAGCCTGTAGTCGACGCTCCCCAGAAATCAGCTGATATTTATCACTACTGAGCTGTCGTACCGTAATGGGTTGGATAATCCCCTGGGTTCTAATAGAATCGGCAAGTTCCATTAAGGCCTCCTGATCGAAATTACTCCTGGGCTGAAACGGGTTGGCCTCTATTTGGTCCAACTCTATTTCGGACATATTGCCTACCGTATCGGGAGAGACAATCCGAGCATTGGCCCTAGGTGTATTTACCTTTTCAGAGTCTTGTAGCAATGCCCCCAAGCCTCTTCCCAATCCCGTCATTCTTTTGTTCTTATTATCCATCAGATCCTTCATCCAGTACAAATATCAATTTCAACTTATGCCCATTTGGCTGTCAGTAGAAAAATGTCCATTTTTCTCGAGTATTTCCCGAGCTAGGTTCAAATAACTCACTGCTCCTTTACTTTCAGCATCCTGGGCCATTACCGGAATACCGTAACTAGGGGCTTCACTAATACGAACATTCCGTGGAATAATTGTATTGAATACCAAGGATTGAAAATGATTGGTAACCTCTGTAACCACCTGATTCGACAAGCGTAACCGCAGATCGTACATCGTCAACAAGATCCCTTCGATAATCAGATCGGTATTGAGCCTAGACTGAATGATGGTAATCGTATTGAGGAGCTTACCTAATCCTTCAAGGGCGAAATATTCGCATTGAACGGGTATGATCACCGAGTCGGCAGCTGTAAGGCTGTTAATGGTAATTAATCCCAATGACGGTGAGCAGTCTATGATTATAAAATCGTACAGCTCTTTAATGTTCGCAACGGCCATTTTCATCCGGTGCTCTCTATCCTTCAAGTTGATCATTTCGATTTCGGCGCCAACCAAATCGATATGAGAAGGAATCAAATGCAGATTCGGAAAATCCGTCTCAATAATGATACCTTCCGTTTCCACTTGTTCGATCATACACTCGTAGATGCTATTCTGCATATCTTGGGGGTTAAACCCAAGTCCGGAGGTAGAGTTGGCCTGCGGATCAGCATCGATAATAAGTGTACGAAACTCCAGAGCAGCCAAACTTGCCGCTAGATTAATCGCTGTGGTTGTCTTCCCGACACCTCCCTTTTGGTTTGCAATTGCAATGACTTTGCCCATGAATATTGTGTGTTACCAGATATCAAATTTCCGTTATTCGGATCAATTCACCAAAAAATGTTCCACGGAGTTCCAACAAACTTAGACAATCTACTCATTTAAAGCGATTTGATTGGCATTATTATTTAATTAATTTTTGAAGCTTAAAGGGAAAAACTTCATGTTTCACGCCCAGACCTGGGTTCCTTCCGTACAGTTTTTACACATTTCTATCTCCGATCTCGATTTGATTAAGGAAGCGCGAAAAGCCCTATATTTTTCTCCCTTCCAAAGTTGGGTAAAAGTCTCCTGCTTCATATCACCTAACTTATACTCGGCATCTTTATCGAAACAACAAGGCACCACGGCGCCATCCCAGGTGATCACACAGGAGTGCCACATTTTCCAGCAATGGTCGATAAACTTGTTTTTGATGGCATATTTCCCCTCTTTCTCCTTTTTATATCGGGAATATTTATCGATGGTAGGGATCAGGTCCGACCCCTCTTCATAATCATAAATCTGAGCCGTTTTCAGCCCCACTTCATCCACGCCCATCTCAAGGGCCAATTGCTTCACCTCGTCTATCTGATGCTCATTGGGCTTCACCACCAGAAACTGAAAGATCACATGAGGTGTACTAGAGTTAAGCTCCTTTTTCCATTTTATGATGTTACGCGTACCTTCCAGTACTTTTTCTAAATTACCCCCTACCCGATATTGCTCGTAGACGTCTTGAGTCGTACCATCTATAGAAATAATGAGCCGATCCAAGCCCGATTCAACGGTTTTTCTTGCCCTGTCGTCATTCAGATAATGTGCATTGGTAGAGGTGGCCGTGTAGAGGCCCTTTTTGTTGGCGTAAGTCACTAAGTCAAAGAACTTAGGGTGCAAATAGGGCTCACCTTGAAAGTAAAAGATCAAATACAGCAGCCGGTCCGCTAGTTCGTCGATCGTACGCTTATAAAGCTTTTCCTCCATCATCCCCGTTGGACGGCTAAAGGACCGCAGCCCACTGGGGCACTCCGGGCACCGTAGGTTACAGGATGTAGTAGGCTCAAAAGATATGGCTATGGGCATACCCCAATGCACCGGCCGACGGGATACTTTCGAATAGAAATAACTACTCAATATTTGTATGGCATTCCAAGCCCTTGTTGGTGTCACTTTTGACAGCAAATTAAGGCCATCTTTGATGTTTTTGTTCATTGACGATTACTACCTAATTCTCAAATGGAGATTTCCGTAGTATTTTTAATTTCAGATATTACAAAGTATGTGCTGATGTGCAGGACACTCTTCAAGACCGATAGCTTATATTGATAAAACTGGTTAAAAGCCTCGCCATCCTGCACCACTATTTTCAACATGTAATCAAAATTACCAGATACCATTGAACATTCAAGCACTTCTTCCATTTCTTTCGCGGCATTATTAAAATCCTCGAAGCTTTCCTTTTGCTGTTTATCGAGGGTAACATGGCAATAAGCCATTAATGCCTTCCCTAAAATCTTACGATTTAACAACCCTACATATCGATCGATATAGCCTTCCTTCTCGAGTTTACGAATTCGCTCATGTACAGGGGTAACCGAAAGGTTAATATCGCTGGCAATTTCTTTAATAGTCAACCGGGCATTTTGTTGCAAGCGCCTGAGGATTTTTTTATCGGTTTCATCTGGAAACATGCGCGGATTTTTTTTCTGTTTGAACCATCTTTAAACAAACCAAATAGATTTTTATTCTAGCAAATAAATAACTTTTAGTTTTTATTTCCATCCTTTTAGGGCACCACAGAAAATATTTTTACTGGGATGTATTTTTGTAGGAAAATAAACTGTCATCCATTACACCATCCAAAATTAAGCATAGACGATGATCATTGGCGTTCCTAAGGAAATAAAAAACAACGAAAACCGGGTGGCTGTGACCCCGGCAGGCATCAACGAATTCAAAAGACAGGGACATACCGTATACGTCCAAAAGCAGGCGGGAATAGGCAGCGGGTTTTCGGATGAGGCCTATACGGCCGCAGGCGCCGAGATACTACCTACCATAGAGGCGGTGTATGCCCAATCCGAAATGATCATAAAAGTGAAAGAACCCATAGAATCGGAATACCCTTTAATTAAGGAAGGCCAACTGATATTTACCTATTTTCACTTTGCTTCCTCCAGAGCCCTCACCATGGCGATGATAGAAAGGAAGGCCATTTGCCTGGCCTATGAAACGGTAGAAAGAGCCGATCGCTCCCTGCCTCTACTGATCCCTATGAGCGAGGTGGCTGGACGAATGGCCGTTCAAGAAGGCGCGAAATACCTAGAGAAGCCCATGGGGGGCTGTGGCATCCTGCTCGGTGGTGTAGCTGGCGTTAAGCCCGCCAATGTGCTGGTGCTTGGGGGTGGAATTGTAGGCACTCAGGCAGCCAAAATGGCCGCCGGACTGGGAGCCCACGTTACCATAGTCGATATCAGCCTGGCTCGGCTCCGGCACCTAGAGGAGGTGATGCCCGCCAATGTCGACACCATTATATCGAATGAATACAATATTAAGGAGCTGATAAAAGACAGCCACCTGATCATTGGAGGCGTGCTTATTCCCGGCGCCAAGGCCCCCTCACTCATTACCAGGGATATGCTCAAGCTTATGCGCCCCGGAACGGTGCTCGTCGATGTGGCCATCGATCAGGGAGGGTGTTTCGAAACTTCCCATGCCACCACCCATGCCGACCCCACTTACGTTATCGACGAGGTTGTGCACTATTGCGTGGCAAATATGCCTGGTGCCGTTCCATATACCTCTACCCTGGCCCTTACCAACAGCAGCCTCCCCTACGCCCTACAACTAGCCAATAAAGGATGGAGGCGTGCGTGCCAGGAGAATGCCGAACTCAAAAAAGGACTCAATATGATACACGGCCAAGTGGTGTTTAAGGGTGTAGCCGAAGCCTGGAACCTCCAATATACCCCTTTGGAAGGACTTGTATAAGGCCTTTTGAATCAGATTATCGGTGAAAGGTTGCTAGAAATAAAAATTCGAAGAATACAAAATTGTCCTTTTGCCATCGCCTCCCTAAAAGCCGTTGTATGCCATACATTAACTTTCAGGGAGGCGCCTAAAATGGCATGATAACCCAATAACCCGCTCATCTATAAGGATTCTAAGCCTTTTTGGTATTATACTCATCAATTATAGTAAAATCAGGGAGGGCCCCCTGCATATCTAAAAATACTCCTATTATTTTCTTTATTGGGATTGACTATTGATTTATTTTGTGTACTTTTGTATAAATTTTTTGAACGAACATCCGTTCGCTTCTCTGCTTCATAGCCGGTAAAGGCCAACGATTGGCCGCCCAACCCATTCCATATGTCCGGTTGGCCTACCGCCTCCAACACGCAGAGCCCCACGGATTGTTTGTGGTGGGCTTTGCACAATCCCTATTTAATTTACAGTTTTAGTGAACATCAAGGAGTTAATGCCGACTTATTGGCTGCTACTAGGTGAGCTAACAAGCAAGTGTGCTAAAAATATTCTCTATTACCCGTTTTTCGATTCGGGAATGGGGTTGGTATGCTGCTGTATTTACTTTTGAATATTATAATAACAACAATAGAATGACAACTGAAATTATTGAATCTTTCTCGGAGCTTAGCCTCTCAGAAAACACCCTGAAGGCCTTAACTGAAATGGGTTTTGAGAAACCATCTCCTATTCAAGCCCAAGGTATCCCTGCCGTAATGGGTGGCTCTGACGTAATAGGTCAGGCTCAAACCGGAACCGGAAAGACCGCCGCCTTTGGTATCCCCGTATTAGAAAGAATCGACACAAGCCAAAATGCCGTACAGGCCTTGGTATTATGTCCTACCCGAGAATTGGCCGTACAAGTGTCTCAGGAATTGGGCCGCTTGGGCAAGTTCCATAGAGGAATAAAAATAGAAGCCATATATGGTGGAGACTCCATCGATCGCCAAATCAGATCCCTCAAGAAAGGCGTACATATTGTAGTAGGTACCCCTGGCCGGGTAATGGACCATATGGAACGTCGTACCTTAAAATTCGACGAAGTTAAGATGATGGTTCTTGACGAAGCCGATGAAATGTTAGACATGGGCTTCAGGGAGGATATCGAAAGCATCTTGGCAGAAATGCCCGAGGAGCGCCAGACTATCCTTTTCTCGGCCACTATGTCGAAGCCTATCATGTCGATCACCAAGCGATTCCTTAACGATCCCATCTTGATCAAGGTGGTTAGGAATGAGCTCACCAATCAGAATATCGAACAGGTATGCTACGAAGTGAAGCCTCAAGCCAAGCTGGAAGTGATGACCCGTCTTATTGACATGTATCACCTAAAATCTTTGTTGGTATTCTGTAATACCAAAAGAAAAGTAGATGAAATAGTAGAAGAACTTCAATTACGCGGTTACGCTTCTGAAGGGATTCACGGCGATTTACGTCAGCAGCAACGCAGCAACGTAATGAGCAAGTTCAAGGCCGGAGTTACTACCATCCTTGTAGCCACCGATGTAGCCGCAAGGGGTATTGACGTGAGTGGTCTGGATGGCGTAATCAACTACGACATTCCTTTGGACGAAGAATATTACGTACACCGTATTGGTCGTACGGGCCGTGCCGGTATGTCGGGTAAGGCTTTTTCATTGGTAGCTAGAGATGAAAAGTTCCGTCTGCGCCAAATCGAAAATTATACTAAAGTAAAAATTGAAAAAGGGGTAATACCTTCCTTCGAAGATATCGTGGGCGTACGCAAGGCTCGCTTTGTAGAAAGCATCACGGCTACTATCGAAAACGGCGAAACCGATATGTATCAGGATGTATTGGAAATGCTCCAACACAGCGGATACGCTATCGAACAAATCGTCGGTGCCATGGCCAAGCAAATAATGGGAGTTCAGAAAAACGAGTATTCCGACGGTAATTTGGCATGGGAAGAGAGAAGAGGAGGCGATAGAAGAGAATCTTCTGATCGCTACGACAGAGGCCGTGGAGGCAGCCGTTTCGACAGAGGCGGTGACCGTCGTGGTGGTGGTGACCGCTTCGAAAGAAGAAGCTTCGGTGACTCTAAAAAAGGAGCTGCTCCAGAAGCCGGAATGACACGCTTATTCCTTAGCCTAGGACGCAAAGACCATATCTTACCAAAAGATATCGTAGGAGCCATTGCTGGAGAGTCAAATATCCCGGGGAAAACCATTGGAGCCATAGACATTTATGATAAATTCACTTTCGTAGATGTTCCTGAACGCGACGCACGCACGGTACTCCGGGCGATGGATGGCAATACGATCAAAGGGAAACCGGTTCAGATCGATATAGCCAAACAATAATCGACTATCTCTTTTTAACTATACTTGTTAGTTAAAAAAATACATACAAAAAGAGGAGCTTGTAAAATTGCTCCTCTTTTTTGTATATTTAGCTATGAATTCAACTAAACTAAAAGAGGTCTGGCTAAGAGGCCCCATCTCCGGTATTGAAGCCCTACTACAGCCGGTGGCTCATGCCCTGCTACAAACAGAGGAGGAACTCGCCCAGATAGGGATTGATTTCCCCAAGCAACTATTATGGGAAAAACCGGCAGGCTTGGCCTCGGTGGGCTTTCACCTGCAACACTTGCGCGGAATACTCGACAGGCTATTTACCTATGCACGGGGAGAGTCGCTCTCCGAAAGTCAATTGAATTATCTTTTAAGTGAAGGCCAACCACCCTCGAGCACTTGCACCTACCAAGAGCTACTGGCCGATTACCGTCGCCAAGTAGGGATAGCTTTTGAGCAACTTAAAGAAATAGACCCCGATAGCCTTACAGAGCTCCGCTATGTAGGCAGGGCTATGATTCCTTCTACCCAGCTAGGGCTGCTTTTTCATGCTGCCGAGCATGCCCAAAGACATGTAGGCCAGCTCATTGTGACGGCACGAATCCTTCGTCAGGCACCGTCCAAATAATCCCCCCCATTCCGTCATTAAGGTTAAATTAGGCCTCTTGGTCAGGAATTCCCTCGTATTGAACTAAAAAAAATAGCTTTTATCGTATTTTTGCTGAAATTGAAAAAGTTTAAGTCCAAGAGCGGCTGTAAAAACAACTAATACAATAAAACAAGTATAAAAGTTATGACCTTAAATCGTAGATTTTTCTTAAAATCGGCTAGTTATGCTGCTGCCTGCTCCTTGGTATGGTCCCTATCGGGTTGCGGAACTAAGGAAGGAAGCGGAGAGGGATCGGACTCTACTGCACTGTCCGCTGGCAATGAACTGGTCCCATCGATCCCCGACTTTGGCCTGCAACTATACAGTGTGCGCGACGTCATCGGTGCCGACCCCAAAGGAGTTTTAAAGCAGATTGCAGACCTAGGGTACAAAAAAATTGAAAGCTACCAGGGCGATCAGGGGATCTTCTGGGGAATGTCGCCCACAGCCTTCAAAGCCTATGTTGAAGAATTGGGCATGACCATCGTGTCGACCCATGCCGATACGACTAAAGATCTTGAAAAAACGGCTGCTCAGGCCGCCGAAGCGGGTCTATCTTACGTATTACAACCGTACATCGGCCCTCAAAAATCTGTGGATGAATGGAAGAAACGCTGCGACGAGTTTAACAAGAGAGGTGAAATATGTAAAAAGGCGGGCGTCAAGTTTGGCTATCACAACCACGATTATTCTTTCAAACCGATAGACGGACTGATTTCTCAAGAAATCATGTTGGATAACACCGACCCATCCCTGGTGGTTTTTGAACTAGACCTTATGTGGATACAGGTGCCAGAGGTAGATGCAGCGGCACATCTCAAAAAATATGCAGGCCGATACGAGCTCTGCCATATTAAAGATTTTGTAAGAGAACCAGAAGTAGCCTCAACCGACTTAGGCCTAGGGTTGTCCGACTACCCCAGCCTACTCAAAGTGGCCTCGGAAAGCGGGATCAGCCAATTTATCGTTGAGCAAGAGAACTATCCATCACCAGTTATGGAATGTATTGCTAACGACGCAGTTTACATGAAGCAATTGGTTTTCAAAGCTTAGCACCCCTTTCCCTATTTAGGGTTCGGGGCGAATAACCAGCGGAGGGCTCTTCTCATAACGGGAAGAGTCCTCTTCTATTTTTTGTGTCCTTATGCTTAGGAGCACATTTAGGTCAGGTTGTCCGGCATTCACCCAGCAGGTATACCAGGTATCGCCCACCATCTGAATGGCTTTACGCATTCGACGCTCCACCTGACCCGCCAACAACCCCTGATACTCCTTAGCAAACCCAACCGAATAGGTACGTGTGAGCACATTATTCCGTAATTCATAAGTAAATTTTTTATCGACGGCTATTCGTTCGGTAGCTAGGTGTTCCATTAAAAACACACTGTCACAGGCATGATGTGAAGCCAAGGCGGTGCTCCAAACGGCACGGGAGATGGAAGTAAGGTAGCGTACAGGCCCTATCCACAGATCATATTCGTCGGCAAAAAGTTCGGGTAACCTAGATTCCCATAGGCCATGGATGCCCACCTGATTCGTCAGCTGTCCGTTATAGTTTTCGGAGGTATGGAGAGGAACATGTAAATCGGCAATATAATGCCCCATATCAGCCGAAAGTCGTAGTATTTTTGATACATCCTTCGCCTTGAATGCTTGCGTCAAAGCAAAGGAAGCCTTCTCGATATTCCATGGTGCTATACCATGCTTTTTTAGGCTGTCGGCACCAAACCTTTTTACTGCATTATTCCAAATTCGAACTTCCAGGTCTAGGCTATCAATCTGATATACGTCAAGGTCGATATAATGTTTCTCCGCCTCTCCTACTACAGCATATCGACGCCGGTCTGGCGCTACGGCTTGCTCGGTAATGTAATCAATTTTGGCCTTGTAGAAACCCTGCATTTCGGCCGGAAGTCGGAATACTGCCAGATAATTGATGCGTTTATGTGCCCAGAAGCCCCAGGTTACTTCCGTACTCGGGGTGCTTTCAATGCATAAAAGCAGCATTCCTGCGAAAAAAAGGCTATTTTTTTTCATTTTTTTTTCAGAAAACACACCGTTTTTAGGGCATTGCTCCAAAAGAAAATTCCGTCGTTATTTTATCTATAAAAAAGCCTGTTTTTGTAGAAAACGCGACTTTTTTAGGCGTTGTCAAGCATTATGAAACCCATTTTGGCCAAAAATGCAAAATACTGGTTATCAACCCCATATAATGAGTGGCCTTTAGTCTAAATTTACAGCTAAATTCGATGAAATAAAACCATATATAATTTTTCAAGGCCAGAAGGCACTTCTTAAAAATTTTGAAAAAAACACAAAAATCCATATAAGTTATATATTTTATCAGCAAAGTACTATTTATGAGTTATTGTTTTACCTTTGCAGCATACTATTAAAAACAACGACACAAGCTTTATAATGAATCAATATATTAAGAAAACATTGGGGTACCTCGTACCCGTATTTGCCCTAGGCTGTTTCATGCTAATCATCCATGGCGCCTATGTACCACATAAATCGGCTGAGATTCAAAGGGTGGTCTGCATTAAATTTAAACCAGGTGTTACCGCTCAGGATTTGGAACAGCATTTTAGCGAGTTTGCTACTATGAAAAACAAGATCAAGGATGTAGTAGCTTATTCGGCGGGTAAAGTCCAAGCCTCAGAAGCTGGTAAGTCTTATGACGTGGTCCATTACTTGACTTTCAGAACGGTAGAAAGTGCTGACGAATATGTACAGCACGCCTCTAGAAAGGAATTCATAGACCGCAACCACGATAAATGGTCTGAAGTATTGGAGTTAAACTCGAATATCGAAAAAAAATAAGAAATTAATAGGAGTGAAAATTGGAAAAAGAGTTGGGTTTCCCAGCTCTTTTTTTGTTACTTCCAGTCTATCTCCTCCAGTCCATGGGATCGTAAGTAGGCATTGGCCCTGCTAAAATGACCCGATCCAAACCACCCACCCCGATTGGCCGACATGGGAGAAGGATGCGTAGAGCGAAGAATCAAATGCTGCTTTGGTTCTATAAAAGAGGCCTTCTTCTGGGCAAAACTTCCCCATAACATAAATACGACATGTTCCTTTTCTTGAGCGATCAGGTCTATTACAGCATCGGTAAACCTCTCCCACCCCCATTTTTGATGCCCTCCTGGGGTAGCGGCAGGCACGGTAAGTGTGGCATTGAGCAATAAAACCCCTTGTTTTGCCCACCTTTCCAAATCGCCCTGAGGCAAAGTACTTATGCCCAGATCTTGTTCTATTTCTTTAAATATATTCCGTAACGAAGGGGGGATCCGCATACTGGAATTGACTGAAAAACTCAACCCATTCGCTTGCCCTGGCCCATGGTAAGGGTCTTGCCCCAAAATAACGACCTTGCAATCCTCAAAACTACATTGATTAAAGGCATTAAATATTTGTGGACCCGGAGGGAAAACCACCTGAGTGCTATAGGCCTGCCGTACCCTTTCTGTAAGTTCCACAAAATAAGGCTTTGCGAATTCCGTCCCGAGGCGACTTTTCCATGAATCCATTATCTTTACTTCTGGCATTTGTTTTGTAAATTTGGTAAGCATCAAATAAAATCAATTTTGCCTTGTTTTATACAGGTCTTGCACACTAATTTCGTTACTAATAAACAATATATCGTCCAAGGAATTGGATAAAATATCACACCCTTACCCTGATTCTTATGGTTTCTCAAATTACGGATGGTGTTAAAGTTACCGTTCAAACAGAATATCAGCCAGATTATTCCAGTCCAGATCAGAATCATTACGTATTCACCTATAAGATCGTCATCGAAAACGGTAGCGAGCATACTGTTAAGCTATTAAGACGTTACTGGGTTATTTTGGATGCAAACAGGGGGATCCGGGAGGTAGAAGGTGAAGGCGTAGTAGGGCTACAACCTATACTCGAACCCGGCGACCGCCACGAATATGTCTCTGGCTGCAATTTAAAGACCGATATAGGTAAGATGTCGGGTACCTATCTAATGGAAAGGATTCTGGATGGAAAAAAATTCAATGTTTCCGTGCCCGCTTTCTCTCTAATAGTCCCCTACCGACTAAACTAAGTCCACATCTTTCAACAATATAAATACTCTTGATAACTTCTTATTTAAAATTTTTGTTAAAGTCTGGTAACGAGCATGCCATTCACTCTCCATTTTTGTTCGAATTATACACAAGGGTTATCGCCGTAAAAGGGGACGAACATCCCGACTACGACCTCATCAAGACCTTTAGGAAGGCCATGCTCAAGGACGAAGAAACCATCGAGATTTTGGATCTTGGGGCCGGCTCAAGGGTTGATAAATCCAACAAACGTAGCATTAAGTCCATAGCCAAAAATGCGGAAAAACCTGAAAAGTTCGGAAAGCTATTCTATCGATTAATTCAGTATTTTCAACCAACCCGGGTGTTGGAACTAGGCACCTCCTTGGGGATTACGACGCTGTATTTGGCCAAGTCCACCCCCCAAGGCCAAGTAATGACCTTCGAAGGCTGTCCGGCTACGGCAGCCATAGCCAAAAGGAATTTCGAAAATGCCCAAATCCAGAATATAGAAATTGTGTTGGGAAATATTGACCTTACCCTTCCTGAGAGGCTAAAAACCGTAGACCGCATCGATTTCGGTTATTTCGACGCCAACCACCGATATGAACCTACCATCCGATATTTTAAAGCCTGCCTGCCTTATATCCATAACGACAGTGTTTTTATAATGGATGATATCTATTGGTCGGAGGAAATGAAAAAGGCTTGGGAAGAAATAAAACAACATCCTCAAGTTACCCTCACCGTCGACCTTTTTTGGATCGGGTTGGTATTCTTTAGGAAAGAACAGCCAAAAGAAAATTTTTATTTAAGATTCTAATCCATTCGAACTCTCTGGCCTTGGCGGGCGCCCTTCGCATCATTAGCCGATCGACTGAAACTCCGCAGTTGCTGCAGCAGAATTCGATCCTAGGTTCTTACACGCACCAAGCGCTTGGATGAACGCCCCGTTAAGGTATTCGATAAGGACATATCGGCATGGTACGGTTTTTTTAATTTATTTCACAACCAATCTGCGACTCCTAAGAGTATATGGAAAATAAGGATGCATGAAGTACTCCAAAGTATTGGAACGAGCGTAAGGTAACCGTTAGTTTGGTTAACCTTAACTTGCAACCGCTTAGATTGAACCTGAAAGTATCATATTTTGTTAAGAGCACTCTTACAACCCCTATACGAAGGACCCATATGCGTGTAAAAAGTTGCAAACCACCATTAAAGAACGAAACGATCCTATGACTACGCCGACAGGAAGAAAACCTGTATTCACTAAAAATCTTGATTTTGCATTCCTATCCGTTTATAATGGATTTACGTTTATGGGCAAGTTTTTCCGTGAAGCATTTAAAGGCCGCATGGAAGTTCAAGAGATTATCAAACAATGCTATGCCATTGGCAACAAGTCGCTCGTACTAATAAGCCTTACCGGCTTTATAACGGGGATGGTATTTACCAAGCAGTCGCGGCCGTCCTTAGCCGAATTTGGGGCGACTTCCTGGCTCCCGTCGTTGGTCTCGATAGCGGTGATAAGGGCACTGGCAGCACTAGTAACCGCACTCATCAGTGCCGGTAAAGTGGGTTCCAGTATTGGAGCAGAACTGGGCTCCATGCGAGTTACCGAACAAATAGACGCCATGGAAGTGTCGGCGATCAATCCTTTTAAATATCTGGTCGTTACGCGGGTAGTTGCAGCCACTATCACCATCCCCGTATTGATGTCCTATTGCGGAATGGTCGGCCTGATGGGTGCCTACCTCAATGTAGCCCTCAATGAGGGTACCAGTTTACAGACCTTTATCCAAAAAGCATTTGAGCAGATTACCTTCTTGGATATAGGCACCTCCCTGGTGAAGGGAATAGCCTATGGATTCACCATAGGTATTGTAGGGTGTTACCAAGGATATAATGCCAAAAAAGGCACCGAAGGAGTCGGTAGAGCCGCCAATTCGTCGGTGGTAATTTCTATGTTCCTAATTTTTATTGAGGAAGTTATTATTGTTCAAATTTCTAATTACTTCCGGGTATAGACTATGAAAGAGACCAATCAAGAGCCTATTATTCACATCAAAGACCTATACAAGTCCTTTGGCGATCTGGATGTCCTTAGGGGGGCTAGTCTGGATGTATTCAGAGGCGAAAACGTAGTGGTACTCGGCCGCTCCGGTACGGGCAAATCGGTACTTATCAAAATCCTGGTGGGACTACTCACCCAAGACAGAGGCACCGCCCAAGTTTTGGGAAAAGAAGTGGCCACATTAACAGAAAAAGAACTCAGGGACTTAAGGCTAAAAATTGGCTTTTCATTCCAAAATAGTGCCCTCTATGACAGTATGACGGTAAGGGAAAACCTTGAGTTTCCCCTGGTTCGTAATATTGCGAACCTTACCCGTGGACAGATAGATAAGGAGGTAGAAACGGTATTGGATGCCGTGGGCCTACTGCAGACGATCAATCAGGTACCTTCGGAACTATCGGGTGGTCAACGCAAACGAATCGGAATTGCCCGGACGCTCATCCTCAGGCCCGAGATAATGCTTTATGACGAACCGACCGCTGGCCTCGACCCTATCACCTGCCTGGAGATCAATGAGCTGATCAATGAGGTAAAGGAAAAATACAAAACTACTTCCATTATCATTACCCATGATCTTACCTGCGCCAAAGTGACTGGTGATAGGATAGCCATGCTTTTGGATGGCAGCTTTGTAAGGCAAGGAAGCTTCGAGGAGGTCTTTGATACCTCCGAAGAGCGGATTAAAAGTTTTTTTGACTACAATTTTATTCAATAATGGAAACCAAGGAAAAAAGATCAATAAAAGTTGGACTATTCATCATCATTGGCGTGCTGGTGTTTATCTCGGGGGTTTTGACTATCGGGAATATGAAAAAGCTTTTTGGCTCCACCATTACCGTAAAAACCATTTTTGACGATGTGAGCGGGCTCAAGTCGGGGAATAATATATGGTACTCGGGGGTAAAGATAGGAACTGTCAAATCTATTCGCTTTCTGGATAACTCCCAAGTGGAGGTGTTGCTCAATATAGAGGAAAAATCTAAAGAATTTGTGCGAAAAAACGCCAATGCTAAAGTGACTACCGACGGGCTTATTGGCAACAAGATTATCGTCATCTATGGTGGGACCACCAAGGTAGCACATATTGAAGATGGGGATGAGATCCATGTTGAAAAAATAGAATCGACCGAGGAGATGATCAGTGTCCTCTCCGAAAATAATAAGAACTTACTGGGGATCACCTCTGCATTTAAGACTATCAGCAAGAACATCCTCGAAGGGAAAGGAACGGCGGGGTTATTGCTCAACGATGAGCGTCTGTACAATAAACTGGACAATACCATGGCCAGCCTAAACCAAGCCGCTCTAAACGCCCAGTCCCTCACTGCCTCATTGGCCACCTTCTCGCAACAGCTCAACAAAAAAGGCGGGCTAGCTCATGACCTGGTCACCGACACCTTGGTCATGAAGGATGTGCGCTCGGCCATTACCAATCTCAACCAGACAGTCGCTGGGGCAAGTTCGATGGTCGACAACCTTAAAGAAACGACCGAAAGCATTAAAAACGATAGGACTAGTACGCTGGGTGTTTTGATGCACGATAAGAAAACGGCAGAAAACCTGCAGAAAACCATCCAAAACTTGGAGTCCAGTACCGACAAATTGGATGAGAATATGACCGCTTTGCGTTCTAATTTTCTATTTAGAAGATATTTTAGAAAGAAGGATAAAAATGCAGAACCTGCTGACAGCACGTCCTTATAGTTTATCCATTTTCTTTAATTTAATTCTATACTTGTCACAAAGTTTTTCTGTATGTTTGTCGTGTTTATTATAATTTTTTATTCATCAAATGAAAAATGGGGCTAAATATTGACAACAGTTTAGACACGGCGCACCTACGCCAAGTATATGGAGATGACCATGCTATAATTGCCTTAATTTTTGACGCGTTTGTAACCGATTCTTATACCCGCTGGCAAGACTTAAAGCCGGTTCTAACAGACCACAACCTCATCGAAGCCGCCAGTATCGTCCATGGATTAAAACCATCTTTCCCCATGGCCGGTATGACTTGGCTCAGACCCAAAGTGGAGGAGTTAGAACAGCGAATCAAGAATAAGAATGGGGTGGCCGCTTTAATGGAGCTATACCAGGAGATCGATGAGGAGTTGGATCACCTAATTCCGGTCCTTATTGCCGAAGGCAAAAGGCTATCGGCCATAGAACCTGGGGTTTAGGCATCATATTTACGACTTACGTACCGATTTCTCCCAAATAGCACTCTGCTTTCCCTTGGCGAATCGGTAGATACCCGCCAGCACGGCCACGTTCATCATACAGAAATAGTAGGGCACAAATAGGGCTTTTAACCTTACTTTACGATTCTCCATGACCCAGCCCAACAGGGCAAGCCCGTAGAACACCCCTTGGGCCAACAGTGCGAGGTTATAAATAGGTGCAGCATGAGGTTGCGCTACAATAAGGATATTTAGCAGTAATATAACGGGAAGCAGCAGTGGAGTAAGCGTCCAGCGCAATACCCGATGGCTAATATACTGAAACGACAAAAGAGGGTATTTAAATGGATTGAGCAGTGCTTTTAACCAAATAATGGACTGAATACCCCCTGCCGCAATCCTTATTTTTCTTTTTAGCTCTTCGTGTATATTTTCTGAGCCCCATTCTACCGCATAGGCTTCTGGCTCATAGATGATGCGGTAGCCCTTTTGAGCAATTTGCATCGATATCATAAAATCGTCGAGAATGGCGTTAGAAGGGACTGGTTGATATAAGGCGGTCCGGATGCTGAAGAGTTCACCAGCCGCTCCCACAACCGTAAACAATTCGGAATCCCATCTCTTTAGCGTCGATTCGTATTTCCAGTAAAGCCCCTCTCCAGCAGTAGCGTCGGCCTGGTCGGGTGCTTGCACTCTTTTTTCGCCCGATACTGCGCCTACCGATGGGTCGGCATAATGCCTCGCCAGGGTCAGCAAGGCCTCCTCATTGAGGAAGGTATTGGCATCTGTAAATACCACCACCTCGCTCTCAATAGCCTCCATGGCCCTATGAATAGCGTGAATCTTACCCCGGCGAGCGTCCTCATGCATGACCTCGATACCCAAAAGGTCCCGCTGGCTCATTTGACTTATCAGCTCTGGCGTCCCATCTGTAGACCCATCCGTCATAAAGACGACACGTAACTTTTCTGCCGGGTACTGCAGACTACAGGTATTTCGGACTTTCTCCGCTATAATATCCGCCTCATTATAGGCGGCTACTACCAATGTAAGGGTGGGCAACTCCACAGGAGCCGAGAGGCTACGTCCTGACTTTCTAAAAATACGCAGGAGGTGCAACAATAGGTAGAGTACCATGCCGTAGCCTAGAAACGTATAAAAAACGAGGCCAAGACTAATCCAAAAAAAAATTTCCATCTTATTTGCGTTGAGTAAATCCTAAATATTCACTATTAGGAGCATTGAAAAGGTGCCAGGACATGGCCCTTATCAATATTTTGATATAGCTATATTGCCCTTTCCTGATGTATTCGATGATATTTCGGGGCATAACCAACCCCATAAAATAAAAACAAAATAAGAGATATTGATACCAGGTAGCATTGCGACGTACGAATAATATACGGTTCCTATTCATGAAATAGGTTTTCAATGGAGAATTTCGTCCTACCGACACCGATTCTTTATGGTGAATCAAGAGGTTGTTGTTGACATGAATCTCAAAACCTGCTCGTTTTATAGCCTCCACCCAGTCGAACTCCTCATAATATAAAAAGTAGTTTTCGGGCATAGGGCCCGCCATTTCTATGGCTTGCCTACGCACCATCATCGCAGCACCATGGATATAGCCTGTCTCTCCTACCAGTTCGTCGTATTGACCCTTGTCCTCTTCAAACTGGCCCACGCAACGGTTCCTAGCCGTAACGAAGTTCATGGCGGTATACCCAGCATATTGAATAATTCCGGGCTCATCGAAATAATGGATCTTTGGCGACAGCATCCCCACCTTGGGTCTTTCTTCCATATAGCCAACCATTCCGGCTATCAGGTGGGCCGTTACTTCTGTATCGTTATTAATAAAAAGTAGAAAGTCGCCTAGCGCGGCCTTTATCCCCAGGTTATTCCCCCCAGCGAAGCCCAAATTATCTTCGGAGCGAATGAACTTTACGGTTGGGTATTGGACCGCCCATTCGCGGGTCTTATTCACCTCACTACCATTATCAACCACTATTACCTCAAGTTCTTGATAGTCGTTGACCTCTATCAAGGATGAAAGCAAGGCCTCGGTTACTGAGGGTTGATTAAAATTTACGGTTATGACTGAAACCTTGATCATTTATATACCAACTACAATTTCTATCTATCACTGACTTAGTTCAGTCATAATTCATGGCAAGAAGTAGAATTATTTCCAATAATAAAAAAAACTTCATTTAAATTTATGTGGTCGATACAAGGGTTCGATATTTGACAGCAACCATCTAATTATAATTATATCTTTTATAGAAGGAATGACGTTCCTAGGCCCAATATTCTGTGACTCATGATTATACTATACTACCAGGCAAACCCCTCTCGAATTTTGGAGAATAGATATAAATTATTTCTACATCATTTATGAAAAATCCATAGAGGATCAATATTTTTACAAAAAAACGGATCCATGCGTGTTGAACTGATATAGCATATCGTAATTTGAATGTAATTTTTTATGAGCTTTTATTTCCCCGAAACGACTTTACTCATCACGCATTACAACCGTAGCCAGTCGTTAAAGCGGCTCCTCGACGCCTTCATCCAACTAGGATGCCAGTTTGGGGAGGTTATTGTTTCGGACGATGCGAGCGGGGATCAACAACTTAAGGAATTACATACACTTCAGTCCCAATATGATTTTAGGCTCATCACCACCCCTATTAACATGGGGCTCGGTGATAATATTAACAAGGGCCAACGGGCCGTCAGCACCCCATATACCTTATATGTCCAGGAAGACTTTGTACCTAAGGATGGCTTTCCCGAGCACTATAAAGAGGCGGTACGCATGATGCAAGAAGATTCTAGTTTAGATATTATCCGATTTTACGCCTACTTTGCCTACCCCCAATTAAAGCACTATGGCCAAGGGTTTGAGGAAATGGTGTTTTCTTATTGGAATCCGGATCATATCAAGTTTTATATGTATAGCGATCACCCACACCTGAGACGAACTAGTTTTCCGAGCAAATTTGGGCCATACGCTACCGATATTGGGCCCAACGAAACGGAATTTCAAATGGCGCTACGCTTTCTAAAAAAGAAAGGGCGCGGGTTGTTTTTCAAGGAATACACTACCTTATTCGATCAAATCAATACCAGTTCCGAGCCGAGCATGATTCAAAAGTCCAATTGGCGCACCGGAAAAAATCCGATTATATTGCTTATCCGGCAGATGTATCTTGTTTTTCGCTGGCTAAAAAACACGATACAATTAGTTCTTACACGACCCTGACCCTCCACATGACCCCTAGCACTTATTTTTTTAAGGATGTATCCTTGCTGATCACCCATTACAACCGCAGCCATTCGTTACAAAATCTGCTGGAGTCCCTGATAGGGCTATCCTGCAGTTTCGAGCAAATTGTGGTTTCGGACGACGGCAGCCAACCACAGCATTTGCAAAAGCTTGAGGAATTGAGCCACCAATATGGGTTCCTTCTGGTGAAAGCTCCTGTCAATAAGGGGCTGGGACATAATATCAACAAGGGTCAGAATGCGATAAAAACGGAACTTACCCTGTACGTCCAGGAGGACTTCGTGCCTACTCCCCTTTTTCCATCAAAATTCCAAGTAGCCCTACAGCTGCTTCATGCCAGGCCGGATATTGACATGGTTAGGTTTTATGCTTATTTCGAATACCCTTACCTCACACCTATTCGGGATGGGTATTATGAAATGAAGTTTAACATTTGGAAACCTGGTTTCCGCAAATTCTACGTCTACAGCGACCATCCCCACCTAAGACGGAGCAATTTTCTCAAGAAATTCGGCTCGTACAGAGAAGGAATAAAAGGCGATAATACCGAATACGGAATGATGATGTCTTTCCTCAAAAACCAGGGTAAGGCCTTATATTATAAAGGCTATACCCAGTTATTTGAACAAAGGAACTCAATGCATGAGCCTAGCACTATGCATCGAAACATCTTACGAGAAAGCAACAATTATTTTATCAGAAATTGTCGATATCTCTATAGGCATATTAAGTTCAATTACGATTACTATTTCAAACCCAACCCCGTCCGTTCCCCATCGCGGGAAGGCTCTAAGGATGACTCGCTGGGATCCGGTGTATAGGAGGCCCATCGGCCATAGATAGATGCGGACATTTCGTCTACCCGCCTATCCCAGGTATTATTTCGGGCCACATCAATTCGTTTTTTAACCGAATCGGGCGACTTGTCCGACGCGGCATTCCGTATGGCAGCAACGAACGTAGGCACGGTGCTACAATAAGCCACGGTATCCATAGAGAATTCGGCTAGGTCGAGGTTAAAATCGGTGCATACCACAGGCTTTCCAGCGCCCAAATATTCAAACAATTTAAGGGGGAATATCGTCCTACTCACTTCGTCTTTCTTAAAAGGGATAATGGCCACATCGAAGCCCTTGAGGACGGAAGGGAGCTCGCTGTAGGGCACTGGGCCATAAAAAATGATATTGGGACATTGGACCAGGGAATCCGGAACGTATTCCTGTTGTACAGGGCCCACCAGCAGGAAGGTTATGTCGGGAAGCTGCTTAGCGGTAGCCTCCAGTAAGGGATAGTCGATCCGTCTTTCTATGGCGCCAAAGTATCCCACGACAGGGCCTGTGATGGACGCATACAGGGGGTGAATCGGCATACGGTCATCGAGACTTCGGATGCTATGTCTTATATCGGCAGCGTTGGGGATGAATGTGCAATGGGGGTTCAGCAGCCTTTTCTCTTCATATAGGCTCCGGCTGCTGCAAATTACCAGGTCACTCCCCACGATTAGCTCTCGCTCCGAAAGTAGCCCATGACGCCTATCAAAAGCGACGATCAGGGGGTCGAGACAATGGTATACCTTCAGGACCGGTTTAAGATACCTTGTGAGGGTAGGATAATGAAAGTTAAAGGAGTTGATATAAAAATAGGAGGCAAAATTCTGCTTTTTAAGGATTCTATTCAACTTCCAACCCAACAGAAACTCATTAACCCAGAGCGCCAGTCGATACAGCAGCCCTTCGGGCAAAAAGTTGATTGATAATAATACAGGTGGTATAACGATACTCAAATTGGGAATATCTGTGGGCATCACCTCTGTCGACCAAAGGGACAAATACCCTTTCCTACGCTTCATTTTGGACGAATGTCTTTCGGACCAATAATCCCTGAGAGTATGCGGGTTTTCAACATAGATCACCCGGTTATTTCGGGCCAATATTTTTGCCGAAGTATAATTGGTCGATTCCAGCTCCGAATCGAAACGGGGCAAGCCCAGTATCAAAATATTTTTATCGTTGAGTTTCATAGGTCCCTAGGATTGAACTCACAAGTTAAGCCACTTGTCTTAAATACCTTTACACATCAACTATAATTTTTTCTACACCTGAAATTTTCCCTTCTAAAAATGAAGTGGAGCACCTCTAGCCGAGATGCTCCACCAAAATTCACCATAAATTCAAAGAATTTAGACGAGTTGTTCGGTTTTAAATTCAGATGTAAAATGAAACTGGATTTCAGGGTTGTTTTCCTGGTTCATACGAATCATCCAATCCGACTCGGCCAGAAACACTGGGTTCCTATCCTTATCGTAGGCAATTTGGTTGCCCTTTAAGCGTACGAATTGGTCTAGAATGGCTTTGTCCGAACTGGTTAACCAACAAGCCCTGGAAATATTCATATTGACCCATCTACATTTGGCTCCATATTCGTGCTGTAGTCGATACTGAATTACATCGAACTGAAGCTCTCCCACGGTACCCACTATTTTTCTATTGCCAAGGTCCAGGGTAAACAATTGGGCTACCCCTTCGTCGGTAAGCTGCTGGATACCTTTTTCCAATTGTTTGGATTTCATAGGGTCCAGATTGACAATCTCCTTAAATATTTCTGGAGAGAAGCTCGGAATACCTGAAAACTGCAGTACTTCTCCTTCGGTGAGGGTATCTCCGATCTTAAAATTACCGGTGTCGTACAGCCCCACTACATCGCCAGGAAAGCCTTCATCGAGGACTTTTTTGTCGGAAGCCATAAAGCTAAATGGGCTAGAAAATCGGATATCCTTGCCTAAACGAATGTGTTTATAAAACTTACCTCTTTCAAACTTCCCCGAACAAATGCGCAGAAAAGCAATTCTATCGCGGTGGCGGGGGTCTAGGTTCGCATGAATTTTAAAGACGAACCCTGTAAATTTTGGCTCCATAGGATCCACCTTCCGGGTGTCGGAAGGGCGAGGCTGAGGGAGGGGCGAAATATCACAAAAAGTATCTAGCAATTCCTTAATCCCAAAGTTATTAATGGCACTCCCAAAGAAAACGGGTGCCAACTCCCCCGACTGATAAGCCTCTTGAGAGAAAGGATCATAAACCCCTTCTACCAACTCTACATCCTCTCTGATTTGATCGGCATCCCTTTGGCCTAGCAAGCTAGGAAGTTCAACATCCTCGAGGTTGATTTTGGCTACGTCCCTTTCAATCTTAGTCTTATTCACTGCAAAGAAGTACAGCATTTTCTCATATAGACTATAAACCCCTTTGAAAGATGCCCCCATATTGATAGGCCAGGTAAGTGGCCTCACCCTGATCCCTAGCTTGGTCTCAAGCTCATCTAAGAGTTCGAAAGGGTTCTGTCCCTCCCGATCCAATTTATTGATAAAGACAATAACGGGCGTATTCCTCATCCTGCACACTTCCATAAGGCGCTCCGTTTGTTCCTCTACGCCTTTCACACAATCTATCACCAATATTACGCTATCGACGGCCGTTAGGGTCCGATAGGTATCTTCGGCAAAGTCCTTGTGACCCGGCGTATCCAAAATATTGATGAGAAGGTCCCGATACTCAAAAGTCATCACAGAAGTCGCCACCGATATCCCCCTTTGTTTCTCTATTTCCATAAAGTCGGAGGTAGCGGTTTTCTTTATTTTATTGGATTTCACGGCTCCAGCCGTTTGTATAGCACCTCCAAAGAGCAAGAGTTTTTCCGTAAGCGTGGTTTTCCCTGCATCGGGGTGGCTAATGATCGCAAAGGTGCGACGCTTCTTTATTTCCTGTATATTACTCATAAGTATCAATTGATCTCCTATCCCCATCGCCACAACGGCAGCCTGCACAGCGGCCCCAGCCTTTGAAATGGGCAGGAAAATCGGCCATAAATAAAATTTGCACAAAGATAAGGATAAACAAAAGCCGTCCCTAATAGGAACGGCTTTTGTTCTAACTAAATGTTATCTAACTGATCAGCTATTCAGTAAAAGGAATGCTTGTAATCTTCTACGGAAGTCTGAATCACCTCATGGGCTTCTTCACGGCCATACACATTGGTAATTTCAATATGGGCCTTTTCGCCTGGGAGGTTTTTATAAGTCAAGAAGTAGTGCTTCAGACGCTCTACTATCCCGTCGGGAAGTTCGCTCAAATCGTTGAACTCACCATATACTCCATCTCCCTTCAGTACGGCAATAATTTTATCGTCGGCTTCTCCTCCATCCAGCAGGCGTATCCCTCCGATAGGCTTGGCTTGACACATAATGTCGCCGTGAGAGATAAACTTCTCACAAAGCACCAAAATATCCAATGGATCTTCATCCCCTTGGGTAACCTCTCTTCCTGACCGTTCCCTGGCCAAATCAGCTATCTTCTCGGCACAATAAGTCTTAGGAATGAAGCCATAAAGCGCCGGAACAATGTTCGAATATTTCTGAGGGCGATCTATCATCAGGTAGCCCGTAGCCTTGTCAATCTCGTACTTTACAGTGTCTGTAGGCACTATCTCTATAAATGCTGTAACCAACTCTGGCGCATTTTCTCCCAGTGGTATTCCATGCCAGGGATGGGCTTTGTGTACGTTCGCGATCATTAAATTTACGAATAAGTAATATTTTAAGTTTACAATACTATTATTTGGAGCTCTCCTAGCCTGCTCTTTGAGAAACCACGTAGTCATCGACCTTGGTCACCGATTGCTTCACAAACAATTCCCCCAAAAACCCGGCCAAAAAAAGCTGAGTACCCACGATCATCGCCACTAATGCTAGAAAGAACAAGGGGTTTTCTGTTACATTCCTGTACACTTCCTGAGACACATATATTTTATAAATTTTGGAACCTATTAACCAACAGGCTATAACAGATCCAAGAAAAAACATGAGTGTTCCCAAACTTCCAAACAAATGCATAGGACGTCTGCCAAACTTATTAACAAAGGCAATCGAAAGCAAATCCAAAAAGCCAAAAATAAATCTTTCGAGCCCAAATTTTGTGGTACCGTACTTTCTAGGACGATGTTGGACCACTTTCTCCCCTATCTTGGCGAAGCCATTCCATTTGGCAATAACGGGAATGTAGCGGTGCATCTCCCCATAAATGGTTATATGCTGGACCACTTCGCGTCGATAGGCCTTCAGGCCACAATTAAAATCGTGAAGGGTCACACCCGATATTTTGCGGGTAACGGCATTAAAAAGCTTGGTAGGCAGCGTTTTGGATATGGGGTCAAAGCGTTTCTTTTTCCAGCCCGACACCAAGTCAAGGCCGTCTTCTTGAACCATCCTATACAGTTCAGGTATTTCGTCGGGGCTATCTTGCAAATCGGCATCCATGGTAATGATCACGTCGCCCATAGCGGCCTGGAACCCGGTTTGCAGCGCCGCTGTTTTACCATAATTCCGAACAAATTTCAAACCCTTGATGCGGTCATTCGCCTCAGAGAGGCCTAAGATAACCTCCCATGAGCGATCTTTACTGCCATCATCTACGAAGATAACCTCATACGAATAACCATGCTCTGCCATAACACGTTCTATCCATGCACTAAGCTCAGGCAACGACTCTTCCTCGTTGTAAAGTGGAATTAATACGGTAATTTGGATCGATGCGTCAGTCATGTAGATGGAAGGCCACTGGCCATACTAATTTATAGCCGTAAAGTTCGGCTTTTTCTTATCAAAATATCAAATAAAATGGGGACAACAGTCTTCTAAAACTATCTGTATAGCTCCGCTCCTCCCCCTCAAACACGATTAATTCATTATCTATCACCTTTTTACTGGATTCCTCTCCCCTATAATATGAAGTCAACCTCCTAAAAGGTTTTTTTGTTTCTTGATCTTTTAGGCGTAAAATGCGCTCAGGGTAAAACCCATAAGCCTTAGCCAAGGCTTCAAAGTCTAATGACTCTTCATAGGGAAGCAAGATATGGAAGGTACCCTCGGGATGTAATAACCTGGAGGCGGACTTCAGCAAGTCCTCAAAGTCTAGGGTCTCTGCATGATGTGCCCTATTTTTAAGCGCATTTGGGGAACGTAAATTGGCCTGATAAAAGGGCGGATTGGTAATAATGGCATCGAATAACCCCCCAGGGTCGAAATCCTGAACCGCTCCATGGTGTATATCCAATCGTGGGGCAAACGGACTCAGCCTAACATTGTCCAGGCTTTGCTCGTAAGAGTCCCGGTGTAGCTCAATACCCATCACCGAGGCCTCATGATAGCGCTGCGCCACCATTAGGCTTAGGAGTCCCGTTCCAGAGCCTATATCCAATACGCGCGTGGCCTTCGGCAGCTCCACCCAGGCCCCAAAAGTACAGGCGTCGGTACAGACCTTCATGGGGCAGCGATCCTGGTAAACCTTAAACTGCTTGAATTCAAAATAATTATTTCTTCCCATTATTTGCGACCAAAATCTGCCGGGTTTTCACCCCAATACTGTGTTTCCCATTTCATAATCCTGTTGGGATACGTATTGGTAGCCAGCCATCTTTCGGCCCTTTGCAGTAGCTCGAACACGGGTTTGTTGCGAGGAGTCAGTGCCAACTTGGTATTGGCATGCTTCTTCTTTATCCAGCTCATAGCCGTTTTGGAATCGGTATATATGGGTATGCTACTCCCCTTGGCCTGCAGATAGGCTAGCCCATGGACTATGGCCAAAAACTCACCTATATTGTTGGTGGCATCCTTAAAGGGGCCTTGAAGAAAAATGCGGGTACCACTTCCCAGATATACTCCCTGGTACTCCATATCGCCAGTGGCCGTGTTCCAGGCCGCGTCCACGGCTATGCTATCCTGAATAGGCTTCCCAATGGAGGCGGGAACGGCCTTTGAAAGTGTTTTTTGCCCAGCTTCCTTCTTAGCCACATATTCCCAGTAGTTTTTTTCTATGGCTGCTTGCGCTTCTGACAGGCTATCAAAAGACTTGAACTGAGCCCCATCGAAGTTCTTTATCCGCTCTTCACACTCTTTCCAATCGGTAAATATGCCCGTCTCCCGACCCTTCCACACTACATAAAATTTCGATTTCTTAGCCATTACGCTTTATTTTCCCAAATCTCACAAAGATTAACAATGACTTTGACGGCCATTTCCATATCCTGAACCGACACCCATTCCAACTTACTATGGAAGGCATGCTCTCCTGCAAATATATTGGCACAGGGCAGACCCATAAAGGATAAGCGCGACCCGTCCGTACCTCCTCGAATACTGCGACGAATGGGGTCCAATCCGGCACGTTTCATGGCCTCTAGGGCATTCTCTACCACCTGCGGGTAGCGGTCGAGTACCTCCTTCATATTTCTATACTGCTCCTGGACCAGCAACTCGGCCGAAGACCCCGGATACTGAGCCATCACCGACTCCATGATCCCGCGCAACACCTGCTGCTTGTGCAGGAGCCCGTCGGTAGTAAAATCTCTTAAAATAAAATCGATGGTCGCTTTTTCTTGGATTCCACTAAAGGAAACGGGATGAATAAAACCCTCCCGCTCCTGGGTAGTTTCTGGAGACAGTTCGGCTTTGGGCAGGGCTGCGAGTATATCTCCAGCAATTTTCAAGGCATTTTCAAGCTTTCTAAAGGCATAGCCTGGGTGGGTGCTCACCCCATGGATGATGATCTGCGCCCCATCGGCCGAAAAAGTCTCATCTTCCATGGTACCCACGGCCTCTCCGTCGACAGTATAGGCAAACTGGGCTCCCAGGCGCTCCAAATCGACCTTTTCGGTCCCTCTACCCACCTCTTCATCGGGAGTAAACAAGATCTTAACCGTTCCATGGGGAATCTCTGGATGGGCCACCAAAAAGGCTGCTGCAGTCATAATTTCGGCCACTCCGGCTTTGTTATCAGCACCGAGCAAGGTAGTGCCACTAGCCGTCACAATATCATTGCCTATCTGCTTGTCGAGGTCATGGAGCTCACTTTTCCTCAGTACCTGGCTGCCGTCGTCGGGCAGTACAATATCCGAACCATCCCACTGGCGGTGCACCAGAGGCTTTACGTCCTTTCCCGAAACATCGGGAGAGGTATCTACATGCGAGCAAAAACACAGCACCGGTACGTTGGGCTTCGAACTGGTAGCCGGAATGGTAGCATATACATAACCATTTTCGTCCAGACAAGCATCGCCAAGTCCGATAGCCTTTAGTTCCTCTACCAATAAGCTACTTAGCTTCAGCTGCTTGGCCGTACTAGGAAATGAGCTCGAGGAAGGGTCCGATTGGGTATCGATCTGGACGTAGCGAAGAAACCGTTCTAGCACCGTAGACATAAATAAAGATTTTAATTGTGAATGATTAGGCGTTCAAGATTTTCTCAAGATCTGCAGGAGAATAATTGATATTCTTCAGGGTCTTGTCGTCCGCCGTGCGGTATACCAGGTACTTACCTCCATCCTCTTTGAAATAACATGGAGTCCCTTTCGCTTCATAATGGGCCACCGTGGCTTCCGCCTCGGCAATAGTGAGGCAGGCCTTAGACATATTGGAACGTTGCACCTCATCGAACAAAGCCTTGAATTTGTCGCCTAAGCCAAACTCCAAAACCGCTCCTGACAACACATATTGTAAGTCGCAAAGGGCGTCAGCCACTTCTACCAGGTCCTTTTCGAGAATTGCCACTTCCAATTCTTTGAGTTCCTCAGCCAAAAGCGCCACACGTAACCTACTCCTTTCTTCCGAAGGGAGTTGGGGTTGATCCAGTATGGGATGCTTAAAAGTCCTGTGAAATTCGGCTACCTGATTAAGGCTATCGATCTGTTGCATATTCCTAATTGATAATTAATGATGTGTTGGAGAACGGGTTATGGTCGTATAAAGCACCTGCACCTATCCTACAACGAGATTTGATTTAAATAGTTTAATAGCGATGGCGATCAGTATAATACCAAACACCTTACGCAGTACGTCGATCCCCCCTTTTCCTAGTTTATCACCGATCCAATTGGACGATTTTAGCACGATATAGACAAAAACCAGATTCAGAAGAACCCCTATCAGGATGTTTTGAATGGCATAAGCCGAACGTAGGGCTAAGAGGGTGGTCATGGTTCCGGCACCAGCAATGAGCGGGAACGCTATGGGCACAATGGACGCGGCACTCGAATCCAGATCGTCGTGTTTAAAAATATTCCGGCCAAGGATCATTTCCATCCCTAAGAGAAACAGAATAATAGCACCTGCAATGGCGAAGGAGGATACATCCACTCCAAATAAACTCAACAATCGCTCTCCTAAGAATAGGAATAAGATCATAATAAAACCAGCTACCAGAGTAGCTTTTTCAGATTCTATATGCCCTATCTTTCTACGAAAATCGATAATCATTGGAATAGAACCTAGAATATCGATCACTGAAAATAAAATGAGCGAGACGGATATAATTTCTTTGAAGTTAAACATGCGACCCGAATATGTTTTTTTCACAAAGTTGAAGAAAACATACTATATAGCCAAGAATTAGAACAAACTGGGCTGGGAATTCTATAGAGCGTCTACCTATTATTCGCCTGATGGATATTGAAAAAGGATAATCACGGAGTCTATAAAACGCTATTGGGCAAAAAATTCAGAAAAGTATTAAACTGTTTCTTATATTTTTCTTCGTCTACTTTGTAGAAATACGCACCTTTCTTGGAGAATCCTCTCTGTTTTTCGTCCAGCTTGATCAAGAGTTTTGTCGATAATAGCTTTCTGCTAAAGTTTCTTTTGTCTAGTTCAGACCCGAATATAGCCTCATATAATTTTTGCAACTGGGGGATCGTAAATTTCTCAGGCAGCAACTCAAAGCCAATGGGGTGTTGAGAGGCCTTATACCTCAAATATTGGATGGCCATATCGACCATTTCAGCATGATCGAAAAGAAAGGTAGGGAGTTCTTCCAAAGAAAACCATTGGGCCTCGTAGTCACTCGACAGAGCTTGGCTATAGTCTTCGACGTTGATCAGCGCAAAATAGGCGATAGAAAAGGTGCGCTGTACCGGATCACGTAAGGGATCGCCAAAAGTATGCAATTGCTCCAAATAAATATCTTTGAGATTGGTGAGCTCATACAGGATTCGAGAGGCCGCATCCTGCAGGCTCTCCTCTTGATGTACCCAGCCCCCCATCAACGACCAAGTATCCTTTTCATTTTCTATGCCGCGTTTGACGAGCAATAATTTTAGAGACTCCCCATCAAACCCAAAAATAATGGAATCTATCGCTACTAAAAACTTGTCCTGAGTCTCGTATTGTTTTAATATATCTAATCGCACAGTTGATAAAGAGTAGTTTTATTTAAAGGATATACAGGAATATAGGTAGTGAAAAAAGGAACAGATCACTTCCAAATAGCTGCCACTTCGTTATATAAGAAACTGAAAGCTATAAATTCCTACTCATTTTTTGAAACAAGGATATAAAAAACATCTTCAAGGTATGTATTTCCTGATCGGTAATGGCCGGAAAGTTGGCAATCCGAAAAGTAGACTCCTTCAAAGCTCCATAGCCATTGCCAAGAATAATCCCAGCCTCCCGGGCTTTCTTTTTTACTACCACTAGCTCTGCTGGCTCCATGGCTATGGTGAGTACCGTTGGCGACCTCAGCTCGGTAGATTCAATTACCAAATGAAGGCCTATAGAATCGAAAAAGGAATACAGATCGGCGGCCCTTTCCTCTAGCAACTTTGCCGAATGCTCTATGGGCTGGCGGTCGTGCATGACCTTACCCAGCAAGTATATTCCGAGCGTATTGGGCGTAAAGGGTGTTTGGAACTTTTGAAAATTTTCCCTGATAAAAACGAAACTGTTGTAATGATCGTATTCGTGAAGCGCTATGGCACGGCTTATAGCCGCTGGGCTTGCAACGAGCACAGCAAGTCCCGGAGCCAGTCCAAAGCATTTTTGAACGGAAGCGAACCATAAATCGGCCGTAGCCCAGGGTAGGTGTAAGCCAGCCATCGAGGAGGTGGCGTCCACGGCTATAAGGGCTTTGGATCGCTCACGTACATCGGCCAGAAACGTATCGGGCAACATAGTGCCATTGGAGGTCTCATTATGCGTCAGGCATAGGAGTCCGTCGGATGCGGGTAAGGTCAGACTTTCCAAGTCTGGCAGTGCTTCTGACTCGAAAGCATGGCTCAGGACTCCCTCATTAATGCGACCGTCGTATTCGGCCCATTTCTTCCCGAATGCGCCGTTATGGAGATGTAGGGCACCCTTATCGGTGAACGATTGGGCAATTATCTCCCAACATTCCGTGGCTGACGACACCAAAAATACCTCATAGCCCTCCGGTATTGCTAGCTTGGAGGCCACCATTGTCAGGGTTTCTTGCAGCATTTGCATAAACCCTTCGCTCCTATGGTTCTGGCTCAAAATACCTTCTTGGTACGCCTGCTGCATATAGGCGGCTACTTCTGGATAAATTTTCGATGGCCCTGGATAAAATGTAATCATACCTACCGAACAATAAGATTGTGTTGAATGCAAAAAAGGCTCCACAGAGCCTTTTTCTTAAAGATAATAACGGTTATCAAACGAAACCCTCTCGGATCATGGCCTTGGCCAATTTCTCCCCTAACTCCGGAGTGGCTTTCAACAAGGGCAAGCGTACCTCTGAGCGACATACCCCTTTGATCTCCAAACATCTCTTGATTCCGACGGGATTCGATTCTATATATAAAAGATCATCAAACTCTAAGAAGGCCAATTGAAGTTTGGCAGCGTCTTTAAAACGCCCTTCTAAAGCCTGCCATGTAAGCTCTACAAATTCTTTTGGAAAAGCATTGGCAATCACCGAAATGACCCCATGCCAGCCCACACTAATCATCGGCGTCACGAGGTTGTCGTCGCCCGCCAATAGTAAGAAATCGTCGGGAACTTGGTCGGCCAATTGCATGCTTTGCTCCAGGCTACCTCCAGCATCCTTAACCCCAATTATATTAGGGTGCTCCGCTAGTGTAACGATGGTTTCTACAGACATGTTAACGACCGTCCGTCCTGGTACATTATAAAGCAACACCGGCACAGGTGAAGCATCGGCAATAGCGGTAAAATGCGCTATAATACCCGCTTGGGTAGGTTTATTATAATAAGGGCATACCGACAAGATGGCGTCTATACCATCAAAACTTGTTTGAGCAATGGTGTCCAATACCGATTTGGTATAGTTTCCTCCTATACCATAAACAACCGGCAATGACTTATAATTATTGGCAATGGTAAAGTTGAGAATCTCCTCCTTCTCACGGGCCGTTACCGTTGGCGACTCCCCCGTAGTACCCTGTACCACCAGATAATCGACACGACCTTCCGAAACCAGGTCGATAAGATTCTTCAGTCCGGCATAATCTACTTCGTCTTTATCATCAAAAGGCGTAACGAGGGCCACTCCTACACCTTTGAAACGTTCATCCAATGGCATTATTCCAGTATTAAAGTTTGTTTATAATCCACAAAGTTAGTCAAGTATATGGTCAAAAATAGGCCCTAAAAGCCACTAGGCATGGTATTTTTAACAACCTGCTCAATATCAACAGTTTACATACTTAAAATTTCCACACTATTCGGCCTGCCCACCTAAAAGGGTTATAAATTCTTCTTCCGAAAGAATGGTAACCCCTAATTTTCTGGCTTTTTCTAGTTTGGCAGGGCCCATATTTGCTCCCGCCACGAGGTAGTTCAATTTTCCTGAGACTCCACTAAGTACCTTGCCTCCATTCGCTTCAATTTTAGTCTTCAGTACCTCCCTTTCGAAGTTTTGGAAAACACCAGAGATCACAAAGGTAGAGCCCGCTAGGCTATCCCCCTCCATTTCCACGACCACATCACCCGTTTCCATCTGTAAGCCCGCATGGCGCAGTCTACTGATCATCGCCTGGTTGTCTGGATTAGCAAAATATTCCAAAACACTGTTGGCAATACGTTCTCCGATTTCTGGTACGGCAATGAGCTGGTCGAAGTCTGCGACCATCAGTGCATCCATCGTTTTAAAATAACTACTCAGCTTTTCTGCTACTGTGGCCCCCACGAAGCGAATTCCTAAGGCAAACAGCACTTGCCTAAATGGTACCGACTTAGACCTATCGATTCCTTTTAAAATATTAGCAACGGTTTTTTCCCTGAAGCTAATTTTCTTGACCTTGCCTGTGTCCTCGTTTAAGATGCTTTTCTCCAACCCTAGGAGTTGCTCACCCGTCAAGGCATACAGGTCGGCAGGAGAACGTACCAATCCCACATCGTAAAGCAATTGAATTTTACCTTCGCCTAGGCTATCGATGTCCATGGCTTTGCGGTGGATAAAATGCTCTATACGCCCCTTTACCTGAGGAGGACAGGCGGTATCGTTAGGGCATACGAATGCTACCTCCCCTTCCTTCCTTACCAAGGGGGTATTGCATTCGGGACAATTAGTGGGAAATTCGATAGCCTCTGTCAGATAAAAATCACGCTGGGAAAAATCTACACCGGTTATTTTAGGGATTATTTCTCCACTTTTTTCCACAAAAACGGTGTCCCCTACCCGCACCTCAAGTCTTTCTAGCTCGTTGGCATTATGCAAAGTAGCCCTTTTAACCCGGGTTCCCGACAGGTGTACCCCCTTCACTTTTTTATAGGGCCAGTCGCGTTCACTGACGTCACACAGATTGGCCACTGGGGTCACTGCCCCGGTTCGGCCTACCTGGTAGTCGACGTACCGAAGGACGGCTGGCTTGTTTTCAGCCTTATATTTAAATGAAATGGCCCAGCGCGGGCTTTTTGCAGTAAAACCTAAGGTCCGCTGTTGCTCCAAGGAGTTCACTTTTATAACGATACCATCGGTGGCTAATGGGAGTTTGGTTCGTTCCGTTTCCCACTCATGGATATAGGCGATTACCTCGTCGATGGTCTGAACTTTTCGCCATCCAGGAGAGACCTTAAAGCCCCATTGCTGCAAGGCTTCCAGGCTTTCAGAATGCGTTGCGAAGGGCGACTCATCACTCATAAACGCATAAAGGTAGCAATCCAGTCCACGGCGGCCCGCTTCGGCAGAGTCCTGAAGCTTAAAGGAGCCCGAAGCCGCATTTCTTGGGTTGGCATAGGGGTTCTCTCCCAGTATATCCATTTGCTCATTAAGCTTGGCAAAAGAACTATAGGGCATAAAACCCTCCCCCCGTACTTCGAATATTTCTGGTATGCCCCCTTTCTTTACCTTAAGGGGTAAGCTCCTGATGGTCTTTACATTTTGGGTAATCTCGTCACCTTTAGTGCCATCGCCGCGGGTCACGCCTCTGACCAAAAGCCCCTCCTCATAGGTAAAACTAAGAGAAATACCATCGAACTTCAATTCACAAATATACTCGAAGGGTTCTCCATTCAGGCCCTTTCGTACCCTTTCGTCGAAGCTCCTAATCTCGGCTTCGTTATAGGTATTGTCCAGCGACAGCATCGGATAACGATGCTGAACCGTATTAAAATTTTTGGTAATGCTCCCTCCTACCCGATGGGTGGGGGAATCAGGGAAATTATAAGCAGGATATTGGGCTTCCAACTCCTTCAGTTGGGCTAATAACTGATCGAACTCAAAGTCGGGAATAGCCGAAACATGTTCCTGATAATACAATTGGTTGTATTGTTCGATCTTTTCGATTAAAGCTAATATCTGTTGTTCAGGCGACATGGTCTTGATGGTATTTATGGCAATTAACTGATCTTCAACCCATGAACCAAAAGGCCGGGGAATGTTTTCTGCAAAATTAAGATTATTTCTTTTGGAACATCGAGGAGATTCTTTTCTGACGCCTAAAAGCCCTGCCTACCGAAAAGGCTGTATGAATATGTAAAGCCCATCTTTCCGTTATAAAGCGCATCAAGGGAGCTGCTGTGTCTACACTAAAGTCGGGGCAAATGCCTCCGTATATTGGTTTCTTGCGGTCAACACACCCAATTTTGTCATAGAATTACTTATTTTTGGCCTCTGACACGTCAACATTAACTCCTAATATGCCAGAAATAGCCCCATCGATATTAGCCGCCGACTTTGCCAATTTGCAAAGGGACATAGAAATGCTCAATAAAAGTGAAGCAGCATGGATCCATGTTGATATTATGGACGGTATGTTTGTTCCAAATATCTCCTTCGGCCTGCCCGTATGTTCGGCAGCGAACCAACATGCTCGAAAACCATTGGATGTGCATTTGATGATCGAACAGCCTGATCGCTATTTAGCCGCTTTTGTAAAGGCAGGCGCTGCCTTAATTACGGTCCATTATGAGGCCTGTCTTCACCTACACAGCACCATTCAGCGTATCAAAGAACTAGGTGTAAAAGCGGGAGTGGCGCTCAATCCGCATACCCCCGTAGAGTTGCTTAAAGACATACTTGCCGATTTGGACCTGGTACTGGTCATGTCGGTAAACCCTGGATTCGGCGGGCAGAAATTCATTGAAAACACCTACAAAAAGGTGTTAAGGCTCGATGGGATGCGCAAGGCCCAAGGTCTTAACTTTATGATTGAAGTAGATGGTGGCGTCAACCTTGCGAATACTCCAAAATTGGTAGAGGCGGGGGTAGACTTGCTGGTGGCAGGAAGCTCTGTATTCTCTTCGGCCGACCCCTTGGCTACGATCAGACAACTCAGACAGGCCGCTCAAGTATGAGACGATGGATCATCTTCGGTGTCGTTCTGGCCTTCGGTATCACGGTAAGTGCCCCTTCGGTCGTGGCCCAGCGGGAGGATAAGCTCCCGATCAGGGCGAGTCAAGACGGCCAACATTTGCTGGATGCGCAAAACCAGCCTTATTTGATGGTAGCCGATGTTGCCTGGCAGCTACTTCGCAAACTCAGCCTGCAGGATGCCACCAAATACATGGACATTCGTAAGAGCCAGTCGTTCAATACCTTGATCGTCCAGGTATTGCCGATTCAACCCACCCAGCGGAACTTTTATAAGAAGACGGCTTTTCTGGGTACGGGAATAGCGGAGCCCAATACGTCCTATTTTACACATCTCAAAAACCTGGTTTCAGCGGCCGAAAAACGTCAACTGACCATGGCCCTGGTCGTCAACAGAACCAGTTGGAAAACACTCTTCCAATCGGCCCAACCCGACGAGATTCAAAAATATGCCACGTATCTGTGCGACTTGCTGGCAGGGAATAAAAATGTTATCTGGGTGCTGCAGCCCGAGGGAATTGCCAAAGAGTCCTTTCAAGTACTAGCAGAAGCATTCCGTAAGCAATCGCCAACCTTGATGGTAGGTTCTCTACGCGAAAAATATGCTGGGGAGCAAAATTTCGACGAAGGACAACTTAGCGATATCAATATCCTGGTGCCCGACTCTACCAATAGCTCCAGCGATTATAGTCAATTCCTTCGTAGCAAGGTCCAGGAAATGACCCAAAAGAAGGATAGCCGTCCTTTGCTATTGGCCAATTCGGTATATTCCAAAGAGCTCCTTGACCAGTCGGCCCAAATAAGGAAACAAGCCTTCGAAGCATTTATGGTGAGCGGCGCAGGATTTTGCCATCAGAGTACCATCAAAAATTTTAATTCGACCTGGGTTCAAAACATCCAACAGGATGGAGCAGAATATATTGAGAAGCTCGTAAAAGTACTCTATGGAGTACCCTGGGCCTTTCTAGAGACCGACTGGAACAGCAATCTGATTGTCGATTCTTTGGACAAAAGCGAAGTAGGTGTTAAATTGTTAAACAACAAAAGAATGGCCCTGCTCTACCTACCTGGCTCAAAAAATATAGAAATAGACCTCCACCCCATGACGGGAGCGAACTTCAGGGCGGTGTGGTACAGCCCACGTACGGGAAAAAGATGGTTTGGAGGCGGCTTGAGTACGGAAAAACAAATAACCTTAACTCCCCCGGAGACCAAGCCCGAATGGGACTGGCTGGTATTGATTGGCTCAGGATTAAATTAGTCCCGAAACCAATGATGACAGATATCTAGTAAATTAATTAACCAAAGAGATAACCAAGAGGATAGTCGCCGACAAGCCTATCAGTTACTTCGAAGGAATAGCTATAATGACACCAATTACGACCAGAGTACATCTAAAACTAAGCTATTTGCTGGTTTTTGCCTTCGTTCTTAAAACGGCCTTTGTCAAGGCTCAAGAAGTGGCATGGGCCAGTAAAATATTGGGATACTCCTCCGAGCTTCGGACCGAGGGAAGCGGCACGGGCTATCGAGCCATACAAATATTAGGAAAGCCCAATAAGCTTCCAGCCGTTGGCGATAGTCCAGTGGCCTGGTCGCCGGCACAGGCCGACCGCCACGAAGACGAATGGATTAAGGTCGGATTTGACGCCACTATGCCCTTAGAGCAAGTTGTAATCGCCGAAAATTTCCACCCTGGAGCCATTAGCAAGGTGTTCGCCTATGATAGCACGGGAAAAGAATACCTTATAGAAGAGCGTACACCTGGGGTGGTACAGCCCAAAGGAAGGATGTTTCGGATTTTCCCAAAACAAAAAGGGATTATTTGCAAGGCTATTAAGGTCGTACTTACCCCCTCGGCCGTTGCGGGGTATAACCAAATAGACGCGATTGGGATATCATCGGGCACTCAGCCTATTGAAGCAGAGATTGTTATTTCTGCCACCCATCAGCTCAAAGAAAAGAAAGAAAATCTGGGAGCTGCCATCAACAGTCCAGGTGTAGAAATAGCCCCGGTGATCGCTTCAGATGGGAAAACGCTCTTTTTTGCCCGTTCCGATCACCCTCAAAATTTGGGTTCCAGATACCGTCAAGACATATGGGAGTCGACTCTAAGGGCCGATGGAAATTGGGAAACCGCTACCAACCTGGGTCCGCCGCTCAATAATATAGGAGATAACGCTCTGACGAGTATTTCGGCTGACGGCAAAAAGATCTATTTAGTCAATAAGTATCTACCAGATGGAACCCTGGAATTCGGCTTTTCTTATTCTCTAAAAACGAGCACAGGATGGAGCTTCCCCAAAGAACTCATCATTCCGAGCTTGGGGTATAACCATAACCACGCTTCCCTGGAGATTACCGTCTCGCCTTTGGGCAATGTGCTGCTTATTTCGATAGAGCGACCCGACACCGAAGGAAAAAGAGATATTTATGTTTGTTTCTCCACCGGGGCTAATACCTGGACGGCGCCTATGAACATCGGCAAGACCATCAATACAGCGGCACATGAGGGCTCCCCTTTCTTGGCCCTGGACAATAAAACACTTTATTTTTCGTCAGAAGGACACAGCGGGTATGGTGACAGTGACCTCTTTGTCAGCCGCCGACTAGACGATACCTGGGTCAACTGGTCTGAACCTGAAAACCTCGGCAACCAGATCAATTCCCCTCGCTGGGAGGGCTATTTCAATGTGCCAGCTGACGGCAAATACGCCTACTTCTGTTCTTCAGACCAAAGTTTAGGAGAGATAGATATCTTCAGAATACCCCTTTCGGCCGAGCAGAAGCCCGAGCCAGTCGCCATGGCATCGGGAATGGTATACGACAAAAATACCAGTAAACCACTCCCTGCACATATTCAGGTGGTACGCGTATCGGACGACTCCACAGTTACGAGTGCCCTTTACGAGCCCGGAAACGGCAAATACCAAGTGTACTTACCGCTCAAAGAGACGTATAAAGTGATGGCGACACAGGAAGGTTACTTCGCAACGGTAGAGCCGCTGAACCTTTCAGAAGACTCTTTATACAGAGAGATTTCGCTAAATCTTTACCTGGCACCCATCGAAAAGGGACAACAAATAAGGCTGAGCAACACCATGTTCGCTCAAAGCAGTGCCGAGATAGACGCCAGTACCTATGAGGAACTCAATACGGTAGTGGAGCTGATGAAGACGCATAGCAGCATGAATATTTTGCTGGAAGGACATACGGATAATCAGGGGGACACCAACAAAAACATTCGCCTTTCCCAAGACCGAGTCGATGCGGTAAAAAAATACTTGGTAGCACAAGGTATTAATGCCAGCCGTATAAAAACGAAGGCTTGGGGTCCCTCTCGCCCTATCACCCATAACCTTACAGAAGAAGCCCGACAAAAGAACCGAAGGGTAGAATTCACCATCCTTGATCTATAAGTAACCAAGATCCATAATTATTTGCGTACTTTCGCCCAAAATAGCACCCATTACTACACCAGAATATATTTGCAACGAGCCTTTACGACTTGATGACTCTAACAAAACCAAAATCAACTGTTAATTCCTGGATCATACTCGCCCTTTTATTGGGCCTGGGATTCTTCTTACGAGTGTACAAATTAGATGCGTATAGCATATTCTTTGACGAAAAAAGTACCATGGTTATTAGCCAGGGAATCGTTCTCGAAGGAGCCAACCAAAAAGAGGTTTTTGCTACCAAAAAATTAACATCCCGAGCGTTTTGGAAGACGCCCACCTTGGACCATGCCCCTCGGACGGTACTCAGGTCATTTACCTATCAGGAGGTATTCGTTCCGAGGAGTTTTACCCCGGCAGAGTTTTGGTCCCCTAAAACCATAGCGGACTATTATGAGGCGATGACCCGTAGCGACATCGGCAACAGTCCGTTTTATTACTTACTGCTTCATTTCTGGCTCGACCTATTTGGCATGTCCGATTTTTCGGCGCGTTTTTTTTCAGTCCTTTTTAGTGTGGCTATCATAGCCCTCACCTTCGTATTTGGGAGACGTTTTTTCTCGGATCGGATCGGCCTCATAGCCGCAGGGGTAGTGGCCATTGAGCCATTTTTTATCGCTTATAGCCACCAAGCACGCAACTACTCCTTAACGTTTTTCCTGACCCTACTGGCTACCTATTACTTTTTACGCATCATCGAAGAAAAGGAACAGGGCCGCTGGCCGGTCTATTTGGGCTATATCCTGGCCGCTGGCCTCGCCCTATTATCCCATTTTCTGGTGATTACCGTTTTGCTAGCCCATGGCTTATATGCGGTATTTTTCCTGAGAAACCTTAAGGTCTGGCTGCGTATGGTTCTGGCCGCCCCCGCCGCACTTTCCGGGGTTACGTGGTGGCTAATCTATGGTGGTGGACAGTACACCTTGTATACCTTAAGTTACCAAGCCGACTTGTATAGAAGAATGGCCGAGACCAGACCCTTCGACAACCCCTTTGGCGCTTTGCCCGCAACATTCGATAACGTATTGAACAAATCGCTCCCCCTTTTTAGCGATATTTATTTATATACCAATGGCATGGCCGACGCCTTAGTGGGTAAGCGTAACCTGGTCATCTCAGTTTTGGTAGGAATAGCCCTGGTCATTTTCCATCGCTACAGCAAGAAAGTAACTACGAATATCCCTTCTAATAAATTATCTTTCAATTGGTTAAGTATCGCACCCTTCGTACTGATAGGCATGGCGATGTTGGTTTACACGCAAAGCCGATTGCAATTCAGCATCTTATCAGTAGCCATATTTTCCATTTCTCTGCTTGTCGACATTCATCGACAGGCCGATAATGCTCAGCGAAGCCGGCTCTGGCTGCTCTATTTTATGGGTTTTATCCCTACCCTTTTTCTTATCATAATGGCCTTTAAGAACGGCCACACCACTGGTATCACACAACGTTACTCGGGATTTTCCTTCCCTTATATCATTCTGATATTAAGTATGATTCTGGTATATGCAGCCTCCCTAAGGCTAGAATACCGCCTACTTATCTTTATGTTTTTGGGTATACAGCTATTTTTTGTTGGCAATCGACTCCGCGAATTCTATCAGGACCGTTCGGTTAAATATGGGTATTTTGCATCGCCTCGGGAGCCCAATCCATATATGGAAGCTGCCGAAGCCATTCAGAAAATGTATCAACCTGGCGATACGATCCTCTACCCGGCGGCAGATTTTCTGTTTCTATCAGAAATGGACCGGACCTTCTTACCCTATTCGGTACAGGACGCCCAGCTAACCAACCTGTATTTCCCTAAAGATGCCCAGTATCAACAACGCATGGATAACACGCAAGATGAAAGCATTTTACTACTCAAAAAAAATAAGTCTGAGCCAATTGTGATTAAGCGACTTAAAGGCCTTCGATATGGTTCAGAATAGCTTTTGACGGGAAATTAGGGATACCGAACAATAAGAATTTGTATATTGCGCACTTATTAGACCTAAAATGCTTGTTACTTTGTAATCGAGTTCTCAAATCGCATTGACACACCAAAAGGCCATGACTGCAGAAGAAATCGTACAGAACCCTGAAAGGCTCAGTGGGGAGTTAAGACTTAGGATACTTGGGTTATACCATAAGGCTCATGCCGGGCATATAGGCTGTTCGCTGAGCTGTATCGACCTAATGATCGCCGTTTTATTCCTTAATAAACACGATGATGATACCTTTATCCTATCGAAGGGACATGCCGCAGCGGCTCTATACGCCTGTCTGAATGAGCTGGGGGAGATTAGCGATGCCGAACTGGATACTTTCTATCAAGATGGAACCACTTTGCCGGCACATCCTGCCCCACGTCAATACAAAGGAATACCCTTTGCTACGGGCTCTTTGGGCCATGGACTACCCATTGCCACGGGCATAGCACATGCGGCCAAGGTGTCGGGCGACGGTAGCTATTCCTATGTACTCCTTTCCGATGGTGAAACCAATGAGGGCACCACTTGGGAAGCTGCCCATTATGCCATTCAAAATAGACTCGATAATTTGATAATGATTATCGATAAAAACGGATTGCAAGGCTTTGGCTCTACGCAGGATGTGTTGGGAGAAACCGCCTCTGTGGCCAAATGGGAGGCCATCGGTTTTGAAACGGTATCGGCCAACGGCCATGATATCCCCGCACTTCATGAGGCCATCCAAGAACTTAAAACACATAAAAACGGGCTCCCAAAAGTTATAATCGCCGATACAGTTAAAGGCAAGGGAGTTTCCTATATGGAAAACAGATTGGAATGGCATTATTTGCCCATGAACCAAGATCAGTACACCCAGGCCACTACCGAAGTAAAGGATCGATATTTTAATGAACTCACGAATGCTTGACCAATTACCGGTTTACCACGATAAGATAGAAAAATTAAAAGGACCTATATTTGTTTTTGGAGCGAGTGGGTTTATTGGCGCTAATCTTTTCAAAGATATATTTAAAATCAGGAAGGACTGCTACGCCCTTACGCACGATGCCACCAAAGCTTGGCGACTAAAATTACTGAATGTCCCCTTCGAAAATATCATTCATTGTGATATACTTTCGAATAATTCGGTGCAAGAGGTCTTCGAGAAATACAAGCCACAGACTATCTTCAATCTGGCAGCTTATGGGGCCTATTCCAAGCAAAGCAACGTAAATCTTACCTATGAAACCAACGTGCTAGGTACTGTAAACTTACTACAGAACTGCACGCCAGAGATGACCTATATCCATGCAGGGAGTAGCTCTGAGTATGGCTATAACTGCACCGCTCCCCAGGAAACAGACCGGGTGGAGCCCAATAGTCATTATGCGGTTTCTAAAGTATCAGCGGCATATCTGCTAGAATACTACGCCAAGGCACATCACCTAAAGACCTTAAACCTAAGGCTTTACTCCATTTATGGAGCCTGGGAAGAGCCCGACCGGCTGATGTCGAAGCTAATAGAATGTGCCCGGGCCAAGACCTTGCCTACTTTGGTATCTCCAGACATTAGTCGTGATTTTGTATTTATCGACGACTGTGTGGAGGCCTTTATAGACGCCGCCAATGGAATTGATAGCAAAACTTCTGGAAATTCGTACAATATAGCTACTGGCCTCAAAACCACCATTGGCGACCTGATCGAAACCACCCGCAAGACCTTCTCTATCGGGCAACAACCCGAATGGGGAAGCATGAACAACCGAAAGTGGGACCTTGCCGAATGGTACGGCAACCCCGAAGCCTTCCAACAGGACTTTGGATGGAAGGCCAGGACTCCGCTTGAAGTTGGACTTCAAAAAACATTGCAATGGCAGGAAAACATTGATTATGACCAAAGTGTAATCCCCGCCTTCCAAAACCCCAAACTGAACCCTGTCATTACGGCAATCATCGCTTGCTATAAGGACGCTCAGGCCATTCCATATATGTATCAACGACTGGTAAAAACCTTTAACCAGTTAAAAGTACGCTATGAGATCATTTTTGTCAACGACAACTCCCCTGACAACCAAGAGGAGGTGATCAATCAAATATGTGACAAAGATCCGAATGTAGTGGGTATCAGTCATTCCAGAAATTTTGGTTCTCAGTCGGCATTTTTGAGCGGTATGGAGATCGCCACCGGCGACTGTGTCGTCCTCATGGATGGCGACCTCCAGGATCCGCCAGAAATCATCCCTGATTTTTATGAAAAATGGATGGATGGGAATGATGTGGTTTATGGGGTTCGTGTTCAGCGCGAGATGAAGCCGCATATTCATTTCTTTTATAAGAGCTTTTACAAGATATTCCAAAGCTTAAGCTATATCCCTATCCCCCGCGATGCCGGCGATTTCTCGATGATCGACCGTAAGGTGGTGAAGGAACTCGTGGACCTACCCGAAACCGAACAGTTTTTGAGAGGACTTCGGGCCTGGGTAGGATTTAAACAAACGGGTGTTCCCTACGTTCGCCCCGAAAGGATGTTCGGAGTATCGACCAATAATTGGGCAAAAAACATATGGTGGGCCAAAAAAGCCATTTTCTCCTTTAGCTTTGCCCCGCTGGAGCTAATGAGTTATGCCGGATTTGCCCTCACGGGTCTGTCGATATTGGGAATAATTTGGCAGATTCTGGCTAAATTAATCTTCTTCCCCGATACCCCACAGGGGATCAGTACGGTCATAGTCCTCATCGTATTTTTCGGAGGCCTAACTATCCTGGGGATCTCCTTCTTGGGCGAGTACATCACCAAAATATTCGAGGAAACGAAGAAGCGGCCCAAGTACATTCGTACACGCATTCGCCGAGGAAGTAAATCATACAAAACGGCAGAAGAGATTCGCACACTCGTAAAACAATTACGGAAATGAGAAAAGAATTTTCAGCAAGTATAGAAAAACTCGCCCTAGAGGACGATTCTATCGTCTTTATTACTGGCGACTTGGGCTATAATGCCCTCGAAAACCTGCAGAGCACCCTCGGCCCTCGTTTTGTCAACGCTGGGGTAGCCGAGCAAAACATGGTGGGCGTTGCCGCTGGCTTTGCCCATAAGGGCTATAAGGTGTTTTGTTACAGCATCGCACCCTTTATCGTATATAGGTGTTTGGAGCAGTTCCGCAACGACGTGTGCTTCAATAACCTGCCGGTATTCCTGGTAGGCAACGGGGGTGGCTATGGCTATGGCATCATGGGCAGCAGCCACCATACCATCGAAGATCTGGCCTGCCTAAGTGGCCTTCAAAATGCTCAGGTCTGGACCCCGGCCTTTTCAGACGAAATAGATTCGGTTGTTACTCAGATCGTGAATGAAAAACGTCCGGCTTACCTTAGGCTAGGAGCCGGGAAAACGACGCCCAAAGAGGCCGTGACGATGGGCTCGTTTAAGCTGATCCATCAAAGCCCCACCGCCGACACGACCGTCTTTGCTTTAGGCCCTATTGCCAATAACGTGCTTGCCGCTCTGGATGCCTATCCCGAGCTCATGCCCAAAACCAATATTATATCGGCCTTAAGATTCCCCTTGCAGCTAACCGCCGAGCTTAAAGAGTTACTTCAAAAAACACCAAATATTGTAGTTGCCGAAGAACATATTGGAACTGGTGGCCTAGCTCAACAGTTGAGCGTTCAGCTGCTAGAAGCAGGTATCCCTATTCAGTCCTTTAAGAGCATCAAAGCCGAGGGGTACCCCAATTCAAGATATGGCAGCCAAGGCTACCATCAGAAGCTCTCTGGACTTGATGCTTCCTCAATAGCCCAAAGTATCCTGGCCATACCTACTTTGACATGAACAGGAATATTTCTACAATCATAGTCTTAATCCTGTTATTGATTCCATTGGTCGTATTTTTTATGGTATGGGACTACTATGCCATCAATATACCAAAATGGGACGATCACAGCCTTAAGGCCTTTATTGTAGAGATGACTAAGGCTGAACATTGGCAACAACAGTGGGTAGCCATTACCAAGCAGCATAACGAACACCGCATAGCCCTCACCAGGCTCATCGCTTGGGCAGACTATCAGCTGGCAGGGGCTCTGAACTATAGGCATCTGATGATAGCCGGAAATCTGCTCCTGCTAGCGGCATTCCCCCTATTTTTCACGATATTAAAGAGAAACAAGAAACCCTTGTTCGCCTTAGTACCTATTCCGTTTCTATGGCTTACCCTGGCCTTTTGGGAAAATATGTATTGGGGCATGGCCTCCGTCCAGAATTTTGGTGTGATTACCCTAGTACTATGGACTATCTATTGGGCTATCCAGCCTGGTAACGGTCTGTTTGCCCTTTCTTTGCTCATGGCCTGTCTCACCGTACTTACGAGTGGTAATGGCCTCATGGTCCTCCCCATAGTAGCCGTACTGTTGTTTTTGAGCCGAAAACCTCAACGGTTGGCCATATGGGTAGTTATGAGTGCTGGCGCTATTTTTTGCTATTTTTATTGGTATAACAGCAACGTCTCCAACCCCGCAACCAAGGCCGGCCTTTTTGACCTTCTAAAAGGTTATATGGCCTTTTTGGGGGCCTTTGCCGAATCGGTACCAGTACCCAACAGCTTTCAAGTATGTATTCTCGTAGGGTCGGCGCTTTTCCTGGTGGCGATTTCCATTACGCTGAACACCTTATACCGACTTTCCAAAAACAAGTATGGTAGCCGGAACGAAAAAATTTTAGACCTCTTTAGTTTAGGCGCCTTGATGTTTATCCTTGGTACTGCCGTAGTCGTCGTGTATTCAAGGGCTGGATTCGGCTTAGAGGGGCTTATTACCAGCCGTTTTAAAATCTATTCCGTCCTATTGCTCATTATAGCCTATTTGTATATTGTGGTGCCCATTCGGGGCAGTTTCCTTTGCCCATATATCTCGGCTATCACTTTAATGGCCGTGATTTTCAATATATTCAGTTATCATTTTCATTTGGTAGACGCCGTCAATCTGCGGAAGATGCTCTCCACCGATCAGTTTAACTGGACCTATACCAACAAGAAACTAGAGCTACCACCGGAAACAGATTTTGCCCAGACCATTATGGCCAAAACTCCCGTTAACTATACCCAATGGTTTGAGGCTATTAAGCTTGCCGACAAGCAAGGATATGCCGGGCCCACCCAAGGGCTATCGGCTTTGCTGAAAGAAATCTCATTTAAAGAATCTCCCCTAAATCTTCAGGTCAATAACGTTAACTTTACGAGCCAACGACTTCAAGACAGCGGGGTGTATATACTATTAAGTAACAAGGATCGATACTACGTATATCCTACTTATAGAACTCGGAACAGAAACCGCAAACAACTTTTCTTGAAACAATATTATTTCGCCCCAGGCTTCTATAGTGAAGTTCCATTTAACCAGCTCACAAAGGGCACGTACAAACTAGGAATTATCCGTCAAGAAGGAGATAAAATCGGAATCCTATTCCAAAATGAAACATTAAACGTTCCGGAAGTCAAGGTAGAAAAAATTGAGGTTAATTGGTAATTATGCGTGCAACACCACAAGGACATATCATTCAGCTAGATGGCATACGGTTTATCGCCGTCGCACTGGTATTAATCGACCACTGGTTCGCCGAGGTAAATATCATTCCTCTAGGCCCATTGGGGGTAACCATATTTTTTGTTTTAAGTGGATTCCTAATATCACGAATCCTACTTAAGAGCAAGGACAAGACCATAGACCAGCCCGGAGGTATGGGCCGGTATCTAAGTAAGTTTTTTATTCGGCGAACGATCCGCATTTTTCCGGTATATTACCTGAGCATCGCCTTACTTTTCATTTTTAATGTCCCTCCAGTTCGCGATACATGGCTATGGCTCGTCCTGTATGGTACCAACATCTACATCGCTATCAACCAACACTGGATGGGCGTGGTAGACCATTTCTGGTCCTTGGCCGTAGAAGAGCAGGTCTATATTTTTTTCCCATTTCTCATCTTTTTCGTCTCTCGCAATCGGCTAATCCCAGTCTTGGGGCTGATGGGACTATTTAGTGTATTGCTTCGCTTCTATTTCTTCTACACGGGCAAAGAATGGTTTGTTTCCTACGTAACCATGCCTGCCTGCCTGGACTCCTTTGCATTGGGAGGCCTGATGGCCTGGTTACAGCTTTACAAAAACGATTTGTTCCAAAAGCTTTTTAGCAGGTCATGGCCTGTGCTGGCTGGTGTAGTAGCCTGGTGTTTGCTACATTATTGGTCCAAGACCTACGGTACCACTTTGCATAATGTGGCCAATGTGGTATATGACCGATTGGTGTCCTCGGTATTCTGTTTCTTTCTGATAGGAAGGTCCGTAGTGGGGTTTGAAGGGGGTATGAAGGCCTTTCTCGAGCACAAGGTCAGTATCTATTTGGGAAAAATCAGTTATGGCTTATACCTTTATCATAACTTCGTATACAATCATTACCATAGCGGCCCCAACCACCCGACGGTACGGTTAATGAACAAAATATATGAGGTAATACCCAGCTTAAAAGGCTCGCTTCCCTTTGAAGCCCTCCTGTTTGCCATACTTACGGTTATGGTAGCATCGGTATCCTGGCATTTCTTCGAAAAACCAATTAATTCACTTAAAGATAAATACGCTAAGTAATTATAATTATTTGAATGGGTGGTATCCATTAATATTTACTAAATTCGCACAAACTTACCAAATCTATAATTGAATGTCGTTCCTTCTGAGTATAGTAATGCCTGCATACAATGAACAAGATTGTATTGAAAAAGTGGTATACAATTGGACTAACTTCCTTAGAGACAAGTTCCCCAATGATAACACGACCCTGATCGTTATCAACGATGGTTCCAAAGATAACACCCAAGTGTTGCTAGATAAACTTAAAGGGGAGGTATCGAACCTGACGGTTATTCATCAGAAAAACGGCGGTCATGGAAATGCCGTAGTGAATGGATACTTGGCGGCCCTAAAGCTGGGCTCTGAGTATGTTTTTCAAACCGACAGTGATGATCAATTCATTTCCGACGATTTTGATAAGCTATGGGCTAAGCGAAATGAATCGAATTTTATCCTTGGGTATCGCGAAGTCCGCCACGACGCTGGTGTAAGGTTGTTTATTACCAAGTTTTTGAGAGGAACGATATCTACCATTTATGGGACTTTTATCATGGATAGCAATATTCCATTCCGTCTCATTAAGGGGAGCTTCTTACAAAAGCTGATGGACCAACTTCCAAAGCCAGAGCCATTTGCTCCCAATATATTTTTATCGGTAATGGCCAAAAAATCAGGAGAAGAAACTTTTGATATACCCATTACCCACAAAGACCGGGAAACTGGCGAAGTGTCTATCGTAAAATGGAACCTGTGGAAAGTTTGTATCCGCAGCTTCAAAGAGCTGCTCAATTTCCGTATGGAGCTTAACAACAAGGTCAAAGCTATAAAAGCATAACAAGATCTCAGTGATTAAAAACAAATACTTGATTATCCTGTCAGCTGTCGTGATGATACTGGCAGGATATTTCCTATTTAAATGGTATAGAATTTCCTCCTCAGCCTGGAAGTACATCCCCTCCAGTGCCATAGTGGTGGTTTCTAGCGCTCATTTACAGGACTCCACTTACACACTCACAGAAACGAACCTGGACGTAAAGCGTCTGCCCTTAATCGACGTAGCCAGTGACAACCTATCGTCACTGAATCTGCTAACGACGGATGCCAAGAAGTTACAAAAGTTATTAGCTCAAAAGGAAATCACCTATTCATTTCATCCCCGTTCGGCTTCTGAATGGGGGGTGATCGTGTATGTCCCTTTGGAGCAAGCCTCCCTCCAGTGGCTGGAGCGCCCCGACAACCCTGCCATCAGGATGCGGCATCATACTTTTCAGGATAATCGCATCATGGATATTTACGACACGGGTTCGCATCCCTTGTTTTCATTTATCATCAAGGACAATTATCTGATCATCAGTTATTTCGGAGATCTGATTGAGGAAGTACTAAGGACCTCCACCCTAGGGGTACAAGGTCGTAACCTGAAATCAACTTTTTCTAAGACCGATCTCTCTACCGACGGCACTAAGGTATTTTTGACTCAGAACGCCTGGGAATCGGTGATTCCTAAACTGGGGGATCAACAACATTATACCCATTTCCTCAATAACTTCCCGTACTTCCAAAACTTTCATCTGGCTACCACCCAAGAGGGCCGCAACGTTTCTTTTACTTCGGAAGGCTCCCCAAGTCCTGATTACTATCTGACTCAACTATTCAAAAATGTGGGGTCCTTACCTTTTAAAGGGCACCAATATATATCGCAACAGACCGCCCAGCTGTATCGATATGCCACAGCCGACAAAGAACAGTTCCATCAAAATTATCTGGATTGGCACGAAAATGAAGATAGCGAGGCTTGGAAAAAGCTATATTATCATATTGGAAAAGAGCGCGAGCTTTTCCTAGAAAGCTTCGGATCTGAACTCATATTTTGTCAGCTAGAGCAGAATAACAGCCTGGTAGATGCCAAAATTCTTTTGGCCGAATTCAATCAGTATGACAAACTTCGGGTAGTTTTACAAAAGCTTGCCAAGCTGTCGAATGAGGAGACCAATGCCAGTCAAGGAAAATTCCAGGGTTATGATATTTTTGCCATTGGCGTTGAACAGATGCCACAAGCCCTCTTTGGCTCGGCTTTTACTGGTTTTACTAAGACCTACGTTACCTATGTAGCACCCTATTTGGTGATGAGCAATAACGCACAAGCATTGCAGAACTATTTGGTAGATTACGAGAATCATGTTACCTGGAAGCAAGCCCCCGACTACGACAGCCTGCTGGTGAACAGCACCAAAGAGTGCCAAATAGCCATGGTCGCCAACCTAAGAAAGCTCCAAGCCACTCCTGGCCGATCTCAGGGTAAAGTTTATGGAGATTTGCTGGCCAAAATTGAAACCATCGTGGTTGGTTGCCAGATAAACGGCCGCCAGGCGATCCCCTCTATAACGCTAATTCCCAAGAAACGAGCCACAGCGGCCAAGGTACTCAACAAAACCTTCCTGAATATCGACATCGAATGGCCTCAGCTTTACGACCAGCATTTAGCGGCTCTTCAAAACCCAGTAGACGGCACCTCCGAACTCCTGCTTACCGACCAGCATTATAATTTATTAAAGGTTGAAAACTTCAAAACCGGAAAAATCGAGAATATCATTCAACTCGACGGAAATTTGAAAACCGAATCTTTTAAAGTCGACTTCTTAAATATTGGCAGGCAACAACGAATCTTGGCTACGGACAAGTCCATTTATGCCATCGACCAGGACGATGACTCCGTCTATACCACCTTTAGAGAATCCCTCCCATTGGGCAAGGAAATAGCCGCCGTTTACCTCGTAGATGGTGGGCAAGACGGCAGTAACCGGTTTATTATTCGCAGCCAAACGGAAGAGCTTTATATCTGGGAAAGCGTTACCAGCCCATTAAAGAAACTCAGCCAAAGCGTGAAGTTCGAAAACATCCAAGGCCCCATTTTGGCACTCAATCAAATTGGTAATCGAGGATTTATCGTGAGCCAACGTAATGGAAAAATATTTTTATTAGGCGATACTGGGATGGTCAAAAGAGGGTTCCCCAGCGACCTACTCACCAGAACGGCTGGCCCATTCACCTGGACGCAGAATCATACCACTGGGCAGCCCGAATTATTGGGCGTGAGTATATCCGGTCAGCTGATCCGGATCAATTTGGCAGGAAAAATTGTTTCCAAAAAGCAGCTCTTACGCCCCCTACCCGGAGCGACCTTTAAAATTATTTTTGACAGAAATTCGCTAGACTGGGTTCTTACCCGTTCGACGGACTCAAGGACGGCTATCTTGGACCAAAATGGCAAAGAGCTCTTCGAGATCAAAGATATTATGCCCAATGCCGAAATTCAGTATCATTTTTTTGGCGCCGACAACCGATTTATCAGCATCAAGTCGGGGAGCTATACCACCTTGTTCGATCTGCAAGGTAACCGATTGGGCGACAAGGCCATCCCTTCTGAGTCGCCTATCCGAATCACCTATCAACCAGGCTATTACAAACTTTTGATTTTTAGCCACTCTGAGGAAAAAATTCAGATCTGGTCTATTAAATTGCGATAATCCATGAAATTGGCACGTTATATCTTCTTATTTATTTTTATAGGAATTTGGGCTATAGGCACCAGCACCGAGCTTACCAAATGGGCCGCGGAACCCGGATTGGTTCACGATAGCTATCGGTATGGGGACCTCTACCGGCTTTCCAACTTAAAGGACTTTAAAGATCCACGAATCCCTTGCCCGCCCTATCGGCCGATGGACTCTTATGGCACTACCAAGCCCGTCCATTTGTATATCGTAGGCGATAGCTTCACGGAAGCAGACCGGATTGGCCAGGGAAATTTTGCGGCTCAGCGTTACTTGTACACCCATTGGAGCCAGACCCTACATATAAAGCCCGACACCACTGCTATCAACATTCTCATTTTGGAAACGGTAGAAAGGCATTTTAGGGAGAAATTCACCCATCATCCCATCCAAAATATCTTGCCCGATTCGGCAACTTTTGTGGGTGCATACCCCAATACCCCCATGAATCGGCTCGACGACCTATTCAGGGCCTCTAGCACCGAAGGTCGCCTAGACCAATTATTGTTTCAAAACAGCCTTTTCTTAACTTTAAAAGAGTGGAAGGCCCAATTTAACCTTCGGGTGTTTGGTAGGACCACCCCTGAAGTAACCTTGGTAAACCAGGGAGAAGATATTGTCTATTATATGGATACGGATACTCCGAATATCACCTCCTCTTTCACCGACCTGTCCCAAGCAGAGGTAGACTCCATAGTGGGCCATCTCAACGAATCGAAAGCGCTATTAGAGAAAATGGGGTTTGATAGGGTCATACTTTCGGTAATCCCCAATAAAGTATCGGTACTGATGCCCACGTATGGGGACTACAACCAGCTGATCACAAGGACGGTACAGCACCCACTATTGCAGATGGAGGCTATAGATGTGCTAGAGGACTTCCGGAAATCTCCAGAAAATCCCTATCTAAAAGGCGACTCCCACTGGACTTGCCAAGGCCAAAAGATATGGGTCGACAAAGCCAACCAATATATATATTCTTGGGTCCATGAACCCGCTCAGGACGGATCTTAGCAAGTTTCGGGTTTCTATAGCCATAGCAATCCAGTAGATTTGTAGTATAAAAACCATGTACGATGAGTCTCCAGCAAAACATAGATTATCAAAGGATCGCCCTGGCAATTGATTACATTCAAGATCATTTCCAAAGACAACCATCTCTGGATGAAATAGCGGCTCATGTCCACCTTAGCCCCTATCATTTCCAACGGTTGTTTACAGAATGGGCTGGAGTTAGTCCTAAAAAATTCTTGCAGTACATCAGCCTTTCGCATGCCAAAAAGGTCCTGAGTAAAGGCCAGGCAACGCTTTTTGATGCAGTAGAGGCCTCAGGTCTATCCGGAACGGGCCGTCTACACGACCTATTCGTACGAATAGAAGCCATGACACCCGGGGAATATAAAAACGGAGGTCTAAACTTAAAGATTACCTATAGCCATGTTGATAGTCCTTTTGGTCAACTCTTTGTAGCCTCCACCGAAAAAGGAATATGCCAAATCAGTTTTTCAGACAGCCTAGCCGACGGCCTTCACAAGCTCAACCACCTTTTTCCTAATGCCCAGCTGCTGACTGCCGCTCCAGGATTTCACGATACCGTGCAATCCTTCTTCAGATTAGACGTTCAAAACTTACCTCAGATAAAACTCCATCTTAAAGGGACCGCATTTCAACTTCAAGTATGGCAGGCCTTACTTCAGATCCCTGTTGGTGAGCTAGATACTTATGGTGGTATGGCGCGGCAAATGCATAAACCCGGCGCTTCGAGGGCGGTTGGCACGGCTATTGGTAGCAATCCCATTGCCTATCTTATTCCCTGTCACCGGGTAATCCAGGCTACAGGGCTAGTAGGAGGCTACCGCTGGGGCCCCACTCGTAAACAAGCCATCCTTGGCTGGGAGGCTGCTTCTCGGTTCGGACAGTAAAAGCTTACGGAATTCACTATTTACGACACTTCATGAATCTATTCAATCAGGATGCCATCCCCAACCTACTGCCCTATGAGGGCACCGTTTTGCATTATGGCCTGATCATACCCTCTCAGGAGGCCCAATGGTACTACCAGCGCCTGCTCGAAACGATCCTCTGGAAGCACGACGAAGCAGTCATGTTTGGAAAACATATCACTACCAAGCGTATGGTAGCTTGGTACGGAGACCTCCCCTTCGACTACACCTATTCCAAAACCACCAAAACCTCCTTGCCATGGACGCCGGAGCTGTTGTCACTCAAACAACGCGTTGAAGAATTGACGGAATGCCATTATAATTCCTGTTTGCTCAATCTTTACCATGACGGGAGCGAAGGAATGAGTTGGCACAGCGACGATGAGAAGGCCTTGGCACACCATAGCGCTATTGCATCCCTAAGCTTTGGTGCGGCCCGTAAGTTCGCCTTCAAACACAAAGTTACCAAGCAATACATTACAACGATTTTAGAAAGTGGAAGCCTAATCGTGATGAAAGACGATACACAGCAGAACTGGTGGCACCGCCTACCCCCTACCAAGCTCGTCAAACATCCCCGAATTAACCTTACCTTTCGGACCATGGACGTAAAAAAAACCTGAGTCAACATGGCGGCTTAAAGAGGGCTTTTGTAGTCTATAAAAATATCTGCTTTATTTTTAGTAATTTTGGACTTACTTGCAACTTCGCATGTACATAGGAAAGCAGATTGAACTAGATTGAAAGCTTCCCTGTTTACTTACAGGCTGCAAAGCCAAAATCAATATTACCGCGGGCCTAGGATTCATACAGAATGAGGCCCTTTAAAAAACACAAATGACATTTCAGGAATTAGAACTCATTGAGCCAATTTCAAAAGCGCTCCAAGAAGAAGGATACACTACACCAACCCCGATTCAACAACAAGCCATCCCCTTAATTTTAAAGAAAAACGACTTGCTAGGCTGTGCCCAGACGGGAACTGGAAAAACTGCAGCCTTCGCCATACCTATTTTGCAAATTCTGACCGAAACACCCGTACCAAGGGGGGAAAAAAGCCGGATACGTTGCCTAATTATGACCCCTACCCGGGAGCTCGCTATTCAGATTGGCGAGAGTTTTAGCGCATACGGTCGGCATACGAAGATCCGCCATACGGTTATATTCGGTGGCGTAGGCCAGAAACCACAAACGGATGCCTTATCCCGCGGAGTAGATGTGTTGGTGGCCACTCCTGGCCGTTTGCTTGATCTTATTAACCAAGGATTCATTAAACTGAACCAGTTGGAGCTTTTTGTATTGGATGAAGCCGACCGGATGTTGGACATGGGCTTCGTTCATGATGTTAAGAAGGTACTCAAACTATTGCCTAAAAAGAGACAATCTCTATTTTTCTCGGCCACCATGCCACCTGCCATCGTAACGCTGGCCGATAGCATCCTATCGAACCCTTCGAAGGTGGAGGTAACGCCAGTTTCTTCTACTGCCGATACGATCCGTCAAACGGTATTCCATGTCAACAAATCGGACAAAAATGCCTTATTGCTGCATATATTGGAAGATCAAGCCATAGCCACCGCTTTGGTATTTACCAGAACCAAGCATGGAGCCGATAAAGTGGTGAAGGTACTGAGGAAGGCCGGAGTAACCTCGGAAGCTATCCATGGCAACAAGTCGCAGAGTGCGCGACAAAATGCCCTGAAAAACTTCAAAGCCCAAACCACCCGAGTATTGGTAGCCACCGATATCGCTGCCAGAGGGATAGACGTAGATGCTTTGACCCATGTGATCAACTACGAAATCCCGAATATTCCCGAAACGTACGTACACCGCATAGGCCGTACTGGCCGGGCCGGTGCCAAAGGAATTGCCCTGTCATTCTGCGATGTAGAAGAAAAAACCTACTTGAGGGATATTCACAAACTCATTTCGAAAAATATTCCGGTAGAAAGAGACCACCCATTTTCGAGATAAATGATACTAAAATAGAAAATCCGCAGCCGTAAATGCTGCGGATTTTCTATAATTCTCCCAGAGAATCATGATTAAGAATACTTACACCGATATTTCCTTGGCTGAAATGAAGTCTTTGATGCTTCAACCCAATACCCTAGTAGTCGACGTACGCGAGCCTTGGGAGTTTGAGGAATTTAATGATGGGGGTATCAATATACCCTTATCTGAAATCCGCAACCAGCGCGACCGACTCGAACCATATGAGCGCATCGTGGTGGTGTGCACCAACGGCGTTCGCAGTAAGATAGCCGCTATGGACTACTGCCGGGTGGAAGCCTGGTTGGACAAGGCCATTTACCACGTTAAAGGGGGACTACTAGAGGCCCAATAAGCTAAAGACTTCCAGAAAACATATTGCTAAGAGCCTTCCTAAAAAAACAGAGCCTCTCAAATTTCCACTTGCCCTTCAAATACCCTCTGCGCAGGACCACTCAGACAAATATTCTGAAAGCCCTCGCCTCCGTTCGCTTCAAAGGCCACCTCAAGCTTACCACCCAAGGTATCGACGGCGATAGGGCTCGCCCATCCATGATGCAAATGAGCAGACAGCGCACCGGCCGTTACCCCTGTACCACAGGAATAAGTCTCGTCTTCGACCCCGCGCTCATAAGTCCGTATCGCCAGATGATTGGGAGCTTTCAATTCTATAAAATTGACATTGGTACCACCCAGAGGTCCAAATTCTTCTCCATAACGTATCGCTTTGCCGAGCGTTACCACCTCCGTATTGGCTACGCTGTCGACGTAAGCAACATAATGCGGCGAACCGGTGTTCATAAAGTCGTACCCTACGGCCTGGGTCACCTCGGTAACTGGCGACATGTTCAGGTGGATAATATCGCCCCGAACGGCTGCCTGATGAGGGCCATCCACAGCAATGAAAGTAGCCTCTTCGGCGAACAACCCTAAGTCATGAGCGAACCGAACGGCACAACGCCCCCCATTTCCACACATGCTTCCTTCTCCTCCGTCCGAATTAAAGTATACCATTCGAAAATCGTAACCCTCAGCTTTCCGTATTAGGATCAACCCATCGGCTCCAATTCCGAAACGTCGGTGACACAAATGGGCTATCAAGGCTTTGTCGATAGGAAAAGATTCCTGACGATCGTCTACCATGACGAAATCATTGCCTGTTCCCTGATATTTGAAAAAAGATAAATTCATTATTAAAAAATATTATTTCTGTAAAAACCATTCTTTTGGCTCCTAGAGTTCCCACTGCCATCCTATAAACAGAAAAAACCCTGCATGCAACGAATCACAGGCAGGGTTCCAACTTTCCGATTGAAATATAGACTATTTCGTTGGTTTCTTAAGCTCTTTGATACGAGCAGCTTTGCCCTGACGGCCACGTAGGAAGTACAGACGTGCACGACGTACCTTACCACGGCGAAGTAACTCAATTTTAGCGATACTTGGCGAAAGAATAGGGAATACACGCTCCACACCAATACCATTTGAAATTTTACGTACTGTAAAAGTTTCACCTGTAGAATTGGCGTTACGACGCTGAATCACCGTTCCTTGAAACTGCTGAATACGTTCTTTACCTCCTTCACGGATCTTCACGTGAACGTTGATGGTGTCGCCTGCTCCGAAGGCAGGATACTCGGATTTACGATTTTCAATCGTAGCTTCTACGAGTTTAATAAGTTCGCTCATGACGAATGCTTTTATAAAATTAAAGTAAATTGCCTGCTCCCAGCGGAAGAGGTGACGCCCCTTCATTCAAAACAGTCTTTTAAAAACGAGTGCAAAAATAGATTTTATTATTCACTTGTCAAAGGGTTATCACCTAAAAATGAGCATAATTATCGTTCTTTTAGATTTAAATAGAAAATAGGGCTCCGATCATTTGAAAATTCATTCCCTAGTCCAATTTTTGCTTACACCCGTAAAACACCCACGACCAGCCAAACCTATCATGAAAATATTAGACGGAAAACAGGTCAGACAGGCCGATGCTTATACCATAGCCCAGGAGCCTATTAGCCCATTAGCCCTTATGGAACGTGCCGCTCATGCCTTTGTGCATTGGTATATCAACCAGTTTGTACAGACACGACCAGTAGCCATATTTTGTGGACAGGGCAATAACGGCGGCGATGGCCTGGCTATTGCCCGAATTTTATCCCAACGAAGCTACTCTATACAGGTATATCTGGTAGCCCATACTTCAAACCCTTCAGACGATTATCGGGCCAACCTGGATCGACTACAGGGACATCATCGGCCCATACTCCTCAGTTCGGAAGCGGACATCCCGGAACTTTCGGACCAAGTTATTATTATTGACGCTTTGTTGGGATCGGGATTGAACAGGCCCGCTGATGGGCTATTAGCGGTAACAATTGATAAGATCAACCATTGCGACAACAAAAAAGTAGCGGTAGACATCGCCAGCGGATTATTTATGGATCGGCTAAACGCCCCCAGCGATGCCATCGTTAAACCCGACTACACTGTATCCTTCCAATTTCCAAAATTACCATTTTTACTGCCTCATTCGGCCGCCTATGCCGGAGAATGGCATGTGGTAGACATTGGTCTTGCCAAAGACTTCATTGCCCACTGCGACACCCCCTACGAACTAACCGACTACGAATCGGCCGAAAGGCTCAAAAAGCCTAGAGCCAAGTACGCCCATAAGGGGACTTTTGGGCATGCATTGATTATTGCCGGAAGCTATGGGAAAGTAGGAGCGGCAGTATTGGCCGCTAAGGCTTGTTTGAGAGCCGGAGTGGGGTTGCTTACCCTGCACATTCCCAAATGTGCCTACGAAATCGTGCAGGTAAGTGTACCCGAAGCCATGGCCTCTATTGACGTAAAAAAGAAAATTAATACCCTCCTACCCGAGCTTCAAGGCTATACGGCTGTGGGGATAGGTCCTGGGCTAGGCCAACATACGGGCACCCTACAGATGCTCCAACAACTGTTGTCGCTAGCGACTTGCCCCCTGGTGATAGACGCCGACGCCCTCAATCTACTTTCAGAAAACAAGGAATTGTTTGGGCTAATACCCCGAAAATCTATTTTAACACCCCATCCTAAGGAATTTGAGCGCCTGGCTGGACCTGGCCGCTCCGACCTCGACCGCCTCCATAAAGGCAGGGAATTTGCCCAAAAGCACGGAGTCATCATCTGCCTCAAAGGAGCCCATACTGCCGTGATTGACGACTGTGGACGGGTCTATTTTAATACGACAGGCAATCCAGGCATGGCTACCGGAGGTACGGGAGACGTACTTACGGGGGTCATCACCGCCCTTTTGGCCCAAGGCTATAGTCCAGTGGCCGCCGCCCGCTTGGGGGTATATGCCCATGGGCAGGCCGGAGACGCCGCCATCAAAAAAACGGGCATGGCCGGCTTAACAGCCTCCGACGTAGCGGAACACCTTAGACTGGACTGAACCAATCCGCCTATTGGGCCGACTATTATCCTTTAAGGCAATACTTATGAAAGAACTTGATAGGCTATAAAGGCGGAAACATAAGCCAAGGCCGTCATGTATAAAAGCTGTATAAGCGGCCATTTCCAGCCATTGGTTTCCCTATATACCACCGCAATGGTACTCATGCACATCATCGCAAACACATAAAACATGAGGAGTGACGTACCTACGGCTGTGGTATACATGGGTTGGCCAGTCTCAGGGTTAAGTTCCTGCTGCAACCTTTCTTTCACAGTAAGCACGTCTTCGGAGTCGCCGGTAATACTATAAATAGTAGCCATGGTTCCTACAAATACCTCTCGGGCTGCAAAAGATGCTAACAAGGCAATGCCGATCTTCCAATCGTAACCCAGAGGACGAATGGCCGGCTCGATAAAATGGCCAAAACTCCCGGCATAAGAGTTCTCCAGCCTAGCAGAAGCCACGGCAGCGTCTACGTCTTCTTGAGTCGCATCTACCGACATGCTGGCCACTACGGCTTGTTCGGCCTTGTCCATACGATCGCCAGGCCCATAAGAAGCCAGCAACCATAAGATGATGGAAATGGCTACGATGATTTTACCAGCCTCAAAAACAAAAGACCGTACACTTTCATACATGGTCATGCCGACATGGCCCCAACGGGGTAATTTATAGGATGGCATTTCTAACATAAAGTATCCTGGCTCCTTTCGAGGGACAAACAAAGATATGACCCAGGCCGAAGCCAAGGCTCCTACCAGGCCTAGTAAATACAATCCAAACAATACCAGCCCCTGAAGATTAAATATACCTAAGACTTTTTGGGCGGGCACTACCAGAGCGATGAGTATAGCGTAAATAGGCAAACGGGCCGAGCAGCTCATCAACGGCGTTACGAGGATGGTCAACAACCGCTCGTAGCGGCTATTGATACTCCGGGTGGTCATAATGGCGGGCACAGCACAGGCAACACCCGAAATAAGGGGCACCACACTACGGCCATTCAACCCAAATTTGCGCATCAACCGATCCATAATCACCATCACCCTGGCCATATAGCCCGACTCTTCCAGGATGGCTACCAAGGCGAATAGAATGGCAATTTGCGGAATAAAGATGATCACGCCCCCCACACCCGCTAGTACCCCGTCGGTAATCAGGTCGTTGAGTATGCCGGGAGGGAGCATATCCTTGACCCAACCAATGGTGGTGGCCGTGGCTTCGTCTATCAGATCCATTGGATAGGAGGCCCAGGCAAAAATGGCCTGAAACACCAGTATCAACACGGCAGCAAAGGAGAGATATCCCCCTATGGGATGGAGCAGGAGTCGGTCCAATTGTCGCGTCCAGTATGGCTGCTCGGTTTCTCCTGTAACTTTTACCGCCTTGTCTACAATGGGTTTTAGCCTTTCATATCGATCTATGGTTTCGGTAGCCAAGAAATCTTGTTCATCGAAATCATGTTTTTCAATGAGCCCATCCAACTTTACTTGCAAGGCCCTCTCCACAAAGGTAAAATTGTCGTGCTGACAAACATACTGCATCGCCATGTAGTCGTTGGTCAGTCCATATTCCGCCTTCACCTCCGAAATCAGCGCAGGGAAGCTATCGGCCGGATTATAAAAATAGGACTTCAATTGGTATTTAGGGGAATGAATCACCCCCGAAATAGCCTCCTTCAATTGAGTAACCCCAGTGCCGGTACGCGCATTAATATTGACTACAGGCACCTGAAAATGCATGGCTAGCTGAACGGCGTTGACCGTAATATTCCGGTCGGAGGCGACATCCAGCATATTTAAGGCCATAACCGTAGGAAGCCCCAGGTCATGAATCTCCGAAAACAATAATAAATTTCTAAGCAAATTGGAGCCGTCTACCACTACCACTACCACATCGGGATAGTCGGGATGCTGTGGATTGGCCAATATATCCATCACCACCGCCTCGTCTGCCGACTTAGGATAGATACTATAGGTCCCGGGCAAATCGACCGCTGTTACCGTAAGGCCTTGGTTGTTAGGTCCTTTTAGCAAGAAAGTCCCAGACTTTTTCTCGACGGTCACCCCCGGAAAGTTCCCGGTCTTTTGACGCAGACCAGTTAAAGAGTTAAATAATGTAGATTTTCCAGCATTGGGATTTCCTACCAATGCAACTTTTAGACGATTATCTTTCAATGGGATCTTTAAATAAATGCAACTATTCAATCTCTATGGTCGCCGCCTCACTAATGCGCAGCGACAAACAATACTGGCCTCCAATGTTGACACACACCGGATCACCAAATGGAGCGGACCCGTCCAGCCGAACGGTGCAGCCGGGCACACATCCCATTTCCAACAGCTTCAACGACATTAACCGATCTTTAAAGGATTTTATGATCCCCTTTTCACCTTTCTTTAGCTGGGATACTGTTCTCGCGGACATGGGTCTTTATTTAGATTGAATATACTTAACTACAAAGAAAGCATTCCTGTTCGGTATTTCAAATTTTAATTTTAGCCATTTCCATTATCCTAATGAAAATCATAGAAATTCATTCAGTTTTCTGAAAACCCTGTCCGTTTATGTCGTACTTTTGTCGGCATAATACAATTAAGATCGGATTGGAAACCGAAAAATTTCCACCCTAATGAAAAGGTTGTATGATTACCAACTGTGCCAAGGGCCCAAATAGACCGCCATCTGGCTGACAGAACGTATTTAATAATGACTAACCTGGGGCTACATACCAAATTGAAAGAAATCAAGACCCTAATATTGAAAGAAGCCACTTTGGAGTGGCGCCAAAAATATGCCATCAGTGGTATGCTGCTCTATGTGGTGAGCACCGTGTTTGTTTGTTATTTAAGCTTTAGCCTCAAGAGAAATCAGCTCACCCCTATCGTCTGGAACACCCTCTACTGGATCATTCTACTCTTTACGGCAGTAAATGCAATTGCTAAAAGTTTCTCACAAGAGCGCTTCGGGCGGCTGATCTACTATTATAGTCTGTGTAGCCCACAAGCCATTATCCTGTCAAAAATCCTTTACAACTGCCTCATTATGCTGCTGCTGTCATTGACGGGGTTTGCATTTTATGCTTTCGTGATGGGAAACCCTGTGGGCGATATTAAGCTGTATTTGGTGAGCATCGCCTTGGCCGCTGTAGGCTTTGCATCGGTACTCACCCTAATCGCGGGAATAGCCACCAAAGCTGAAAATAGTGCAACTTTAATGACCGTACTTAGCTTCCCTATCATACTGCCCATGCTGTTGATGACGATTAAGCTAGCAAAAAATGCCTTAGATGGGCTGGACTGGTCGGTGAGTATGGACGAAATCCAGACTTTACTCGCCATTGATGCCATAGTAGTTACTTTAAGTTACCTGCTATTCCCGTATTTGTGGAAAAGCTAAGTAAAGATACTGTTCATGGGCGGTCCAGCCATGACAGCACAAACCTAATAAAGGGACCAATAGTATAAAATATCAGTGTTATTATGAGAAAAATGTGGTGGAAAATTGCCAGTATCATCATCCTACTCTATGTGATTGTGATGGGCTTAATGGGGCCAGTGCCTCACTTACCGATTATCAACGAAACCATCCGAAACACCTATTTTCATGTTGCTCTTTGGTTGGCCATGACGACCCTCTTGTTTTCGTCAATGATCTATTCTATAGCTTACCTCAACAAAGGGGATATCAAATACGATGACCGAGCGAGTGAAATTGCCAAGGCCGGTATCTTCTATGGGATTCTGGGGTGTCTCACTGGCTCGTTATGGGCCAATTTTACTTGGGGGGATCCATGGCCCAACGACCCCAAACTAAACGGTGCCGCCGTTGGTATTCTCATCTATTTGGCCTATCTATTGCTGCGGTCGTCGTTCGAAGATGAGCAAAAGAAGGCACGTATTTCGTCGGTCTACAATATCTTCGCTTTTGCGGTGTTTATTCCCTTGATCTACATCTTACCCCGCCTTACCGACTCCCTGCACCCGGGTAGTGGTGGTAACAGTACCTTTGGCTCTTTTGACTTGAATAACGATATGCGGAAAGTGTTCTATCCAGCCATCATAGGATGGATACTACTCGGCCTGTGGATGGCCGAACTACGCGTCCGACTCAAGATTATTGAAAGATCCCAACATGACTGACCCGATGCTTGTCGTTATATATTTGGCAGCATCCACAAATCGAGTCTAGAAATTAAACTATCCCTAAAGAAAAACGTTAAGAAGAAAAGATATGAAACGCAGTGTCATCATGAAACGTCTAACCACTCTATTTTCCTTTTTGTTGCTCATGGCAATAACTGTTTCCGCCCAAACTCCAGACTCCTCCGTCGAAATGGCCACCCGACTCCGTCAGGATGGCAAGATCTGGGTCGTGGTAGCGGTGATAGCCGTCGTATTTATTGGAATCATTGCCAACCTTTTACGTTTGGAAATGAAAGTCCGTAAGATGGAAAAAGAACTTAATATTAAATAAATCAGGAAATATAAGCTATTTTTGAGGTCGCTTAAACCAAAACGGTATTTAAGACAAAAATGGCCTAAAATAGAATTTATAACCCATTTTCTATTTTGAAATTTCAAAAAAAGAACCATTTAGCCGGAATCATAAAATAAAGATTTATTCAACATGAAAAAGATACAAATATTTGGTCTTGTGATCATTGCCATCGCCATTGGCATCATCGTAACCACAGCCGGAGACGCCAGTACCTATGTAGACTTCAATAAGGCGCAACAAATGGCCGATAGTGGAGATAACGAGAGCATACATGTAGTGGGTACGCTCAAAAAAGATGCAGCAGGAAACATTCTGGAAATGGTCTATCAACCTGAAATCGATCCTAATTTTTTCAGCTTCACCTTGGTTGACAATAATAACGTAGCCAGAAAAGTAGTATATAAAAGCACCAAACCGCAGGATTTTGACAAATCGGAACAGGTGGTCATTATTGGGCGCATGCAACAAGATGCTTTCGTAGCCGACAAAATTTTAATGAAATGCCCTTCTAAATACGAAGAAGGCAAACTGGAAACTACCGAACATACTGCCCAAAAATCATGATCCATCATACTATCGGCAATGCCGGTCATTTGCTGGTCATCATCGCCTTCGTCACGGCGATTTTGGCCACTTACGCTTATTTCAAAACTACCCAAGCTTCTACTTCCCTTCAAGATTTAGAGACCCTCAACAGCTGGAAACGATTTGCTCGCACCACTTTTTTCGTGCATATGGCGGCCGTATTCGGCGTGGTGTTCTCTTTATACTGGATCATCGGGAACCATTATTTTGAATATCATTATGCATGGAAGAACTCCTCCCTTTCCTTGCCAACTGGCTATACCATTTCCAGTTTTTGGCAAGACCAAGAGGGTAGTTTCTTATTATGGATATTTTGGAATGTCATACTGGGCTTCATTCTGATATTTACCAACCGGTCGTGGGAAGCCCCTGTGATGACCATCTTCGCTTTGGTTCAGGCTTTCCTAACATCGATGATCCTAGGGGTTGTCATCCCGGGCATCGATCTAAAAATTGGCTCTACCCCCTTCTTACTCCTTAAAGAGGTGATGCCAGATATGCCGGTTTGGAAAATGGATCCTAATTTTATCCCTAAAGATGGTAACGGACTGAATCCATTACTACAGAATTACTGGATGGTGATTCACCCCCCTACCCTGTTCTTGGGCTTTGCCTCTACAATCATACCGTTTTCGTTTGCCATGGCCGGTCTATGGCTCAAGAAGACTCACGAATGGATTCGTCCCGCCTTACCCTGGTCCCTACTATCGGCCATGATATTGGGAGTAGGTATACTCATGGGAGCTTACTGGGCCTACGAAACACTTAACTTTGGCAGCTATTGGAACTGGGATCCCGTGGAGAACACCTCTTTCGTTCCTTGGCTCATCTTGGTGGCAGCCGTCCATACCATGATCATCGCCCGTAGAAATGCTACTGCTCTAAAGACTTCGTTTATCCTGACCATTGCCACCTTTGTATTGGTGTTGTATTCCACTTTTATGACGCGTAGCGGTATCTTAGGAAACGCCTCGGTTCACTCTTTTACCGATTTGGGACTTTCTGGTCAGTTACTGATATACTTGCTCACCTTCCTTGTCGTATCCATTGGCCTTTTGATTTATCGCTGGAAAATGTTGCCAAGCGATGAAGAAGAAGTATCCACTTACTCTCAGGAATTTTGGATCTTTATAGGTGCTACCTTACTCTGCCTCTCTGGCTTTCAGATTCTGGCGACTACCTCTATACCAGTTTATAATAAGATTGCCGAAGCTTTTGGTACGGTTCTCAATCTGGCACTTCCGGCCGATCAGGTGGCCCATTACAATAAGTTCCAATTATGGTTCTTCTCGCTTATCATTATATTGACCGGTATTGGTCAGTTTTTCTGGTGGAAGCGCGTAGGGAAAGATAAGCTCCAGGCCCTTTACAATCCCTTGCTGTTGGCATTGGTGATCAGTGCGGCCATTATTACTTTCGAAGGAGTGAAGGACATTCGCTATATAGCCATTCTAACGGCCTCCGTATTCGCTATTGTCGCCAACGGAAGTATTTTATTGGATATTCTTAAAGGGAACTACAACCTCTCTGGAGGAGCCATTACCCATGTAGGGGTGGCCCTGATGCTGATAGGCATCATGTTCTCCTCCGCTTACGAGCAGGTTGTTTCCATCAACAATTCCGGTCTGATGATCTCCCGTAGTGAGGAGTTTACCCAAAACGACAATAAGGAAAATAAGGAAAACATCACCCTATGGCTCAACAAACCAGAGCGGATGGGCGAATATATGCTTACCTGGAAAGATGTACGCATAGAACCCCGACACATTCCTTCGTATATCAGCAAAAGCTGGGTAGATCTGATTGAAGGTGACTATCGTGCTGTGGCCCTTAGGGATATCGTAGTAGACGACAAGCAATATTATGCCAAAGGAGATACTTTGGAAATAGCTCCTGAAAACTTCTATTATGAAGTCGAATACAGGGAACCTTCAGGAAGGGTATTTAACCTTTTCCCCAGGGTGCAAATCAACCCCCGCATGGGAGGAATTGTGTCGTCGCCCGATATACAACGTAAGGTGGACAAGGACCTGTACACCTATGTATCGATGGTAACCAACCCTACTGCCGAGCCGGTATGGAGCCAAACAGAGAACTTTACGGTCAACCTTCGCGACACGTTCTTTGTAAACGATTATGTAGCCGTGCTCGATCAGGTAGTCCGTACCGATGACGTGGAGGGAATGCAACTAGCCGAAGGAGACGCCGCTGTAAAGGCGATCATTCGAATTCTGGACAACGAACAAGAGTTTGTAATTACTCCATCTTTCGTGATTCGTGACCGGATGGTCGCTCGTAAGCCCGAAGTAAACAAAGAGTTGGGCCTTAGGCTTCAGTTCCAGGAGATTAACCCGCAAACCGGACAATTCACCTTTTCGGTCAATACCACCCAAAAAGATTTTATCGTCTTAAAAGCCATAGAAAAGCCTTTAATCAATATTTTGTGGTTAGGAACCCTCGTCTTGGTTATCGGCTTTATTTTGGCCACCATACGCAGGTTCCGCGATTTCATTAAGATGAGGGATCGAGAGGCTAAAGCTGACAAGCGTAAGCCTGGGAAATCCAAAACTTCTGTGGTCGCTTAAAAGAATAACGACTCATCAAAAAAGCCGAAACATACTTGGAAAGGTACGTTTCGGCTTTTTTGTTAGTTTTAGGGGTTAAAAGCGGTTAAAGGTCGAAAGTCAAAGGCAGTGCCCCGCCCGGTCAAAGGTTAAAGGTCGAAAGTAAAAGGCAGTGCATCGTCCGGTCAAAGGTTAAAGGTCGAAAGTAAAAGGCAGTGCATCGTCTGGTCAAAGGTTAAAGGTCATATATGCCTAGCAAGAACAGGTAATTGCCTACATCCTTTAAACCTTTAGAAATTAGTACGTCACATTAATAAGCAACAAAGGCTTATTGCTTATTGCATATTGCTCATCGCTTACAACCTTTTAAACCTTTAGAAATTAGTACGTTACATTAATAGCCAACAAAGGCCTATTGCTTATCGCCTATGGCTTATTGCATATTGCTTAATGCTTATTGCTTATTGCATAATGCATAATGCTTACAGCCTTTAAGCAAAACGTGCTGTCCAAACCAACCCTACTATCAGCACAATTGAAACGGCTCCCAGTACGAGCATATTAGAATGGTTGCTAGTAGCTAGTTTTGGCTCTAGGGCTATCCATTGGCTATTGTCCAATTTAAGCTTTACTTCATACTGGTTTGCCTCCGAAAGGACTACCTGCTTCTGTGGTAATTCCTTTAACGAAAGGATCAATTCGGATAGACTATTGGGGGTGTTTACAAATAATTCATTTTTCACGTAAATGGACTGAATGCTATCCGGAAAATTATCTAATTCGGCAAACACCGTCGTTTCATGGCCAAGGATCACCTGTGGGTTTTTCATGGCGATCGATTGGTCGTTGACCACTACCTCACAAAATTCCTGAAGTTGCTGAATGACCAGCTGCCTGAACTCCTCTGGCGTCTTAAATGCATCTTTATGGTATCGGTAGTTCACCTCTCCTTCAAAGCCCGTTAAAGAACTTTTAATCACCAATAGCTTCTTCCCATTTTGCTCATAAATCATCAGACTCGATAAGTTGGGCTGGTGGGCGAAGCACGCCCCTCCCATTACTAACAAAAACAGAAAATTGATATATTTCATAACTGATTGTTTCAGATTTTACCTGGCATATGCCCCTGCCAAACCATTGATAAAATTATTGGCTCCTGCATAATCGACATGGTAATGATATCCCCGGGTACTATCGTAATGACCCCGATTATCGTCCAAATCGGTATATTCGGTACCTGTAGCACTCAACCGCTCGTACATTCCAAAACCATCCATAGCATACCCGATCATGGCGGCATGCCCATCTGTTTGTTCGATTTTTGTACTCAAACCAGTAGCCGCATGATAATGATACCCGGCAGTGAGATTGATATGTCCTCCAGCGTCATCGAATGGGGCTAGGGTGTAGGCGCCCAAAATAGCACTGGTGGGCGCGGGAGCATCGAAGACGACGCCATTGAACGCGATACCTCGGGTAGAAGGACCAGAAGACCCTGGTCCACCGCCAAAACTAACCGCCGTGCTTAACTTAACCGGGGTAACCGGAATGTAATAGGTGTTGGTCACCGACGATACATAAGAGGGCAGACATTCTACGCAATAATTTTTGTACGCTTCGCCTACATTTGGATTGGCTGCCGCTTCGCAATCTTCAATGGTAAGGGTTTTGGTGATCGCCCCAGTGCTGGCATCGTACATTTGCCAGGTGGCATCGTTATAAAAACTGGCTAGATTTTCGATAAAGGCACCATCCACATCATATACATTGCCATCTTCGAGCCATATCCCTCCTGCACTGGCGTCGTCCGAAATATTAGAAGGACACCAAGGCCCCATCGTATGATCCGTGGCGGCGCTCTTCGCTACAATTTTATAGCAATCGGCTGTGGTCCCATTTGAGAGTGTGCGCGATACGATGGTTATAGGCTCAGAAAGCCCATCGGCCAAGAAATTGGCTGCATCTACGTCAACTACCGTATCCTCAGAGGCGGTCGGGGTGGTATCTTCACTGTTATCGCAGGAAATAAAGAATAGAAGCGATAAGGAACCTACAATAAGGGTTTTGAAAGTCATGATGTCTAAAATGATTGGTCTATCTCATTAGACTCCCGTTTCCTGTATTTCCTTCGCTGCTAATCGATTTATTTTTTAATGGTTTAAATTCAATAGAAACTTTTCTCACGAAAAGCAGGTTGGAACATCACGATAATCCGACCCGCGGCTCCCTCCTACTAAGGCGTATGATTGGCACGAAGTTCCTCAATCTTGGCATTGATCTGCTTGTCATATTCCAGTATCTGCGGCTGATACCGGTCTGTTTCTTCTTCAATTGCCTTATATTGTAATTCATAGCTTTTTATTCTAATTTCACAATACTCCTTCAACTGTTGGTTTCTGGTCCTTATCTGAAGAGGCAAATCGAGCTCCTCAAAACCATCCAAAAGTGCGATATTTTCTTTCCAATAATAGATCCCCCTATCCTTAATTTCAGTTAGCCGAACGTCTTTTGGGGTGTATGGTGGCATATGATAGGCCTCCAAAGCCATGGCTTCCATTGAAACAAACTTCTTGATCTGCCGGTCATATGTCCCCACATCGTTTGGCAAGCGAGTATAAACGGCATAAGTAGAGGCCAAAACAAAAATGCATAGAATACTTATCGTACCAATATTGAAACTAACGTCCTCGGGCTGTTTGAGACTAGGGAGAAAAGCCCAGCCTATCCCGGCTCCCGCTACCAAGCCCCCCAAATGGGCTGCATTGTCTATCCCTCCTTGCAGTCCACTAATTAAATTGTACCCCACAAACACCAAGATACTGGGCAGCAAAGCTTTACGGGTGGCAGGTTCAATCAAATTCGATGTCAGCATCACCAGGAACGCACCATACATCCCAAAGATGGCTCCCGAAGCTCCGGCGCTTATGGTGAGGTCGTTCCACCATAGACTGGCTGCGCTCGCCGAAACACCCGACAGCAAATAAACTACCGAAAACCTTAACTTACCGAGCTTAGGCTCTAAGAGAACACCTATAATAAAGAGTGCATACATATTCATGAGCAAGTGCAGGATTCCGATATGGACAAAATAGCTGGTAACCAATCGCCACCATTGTCCATCTAACGTGACAGGCCTGAAATTAGCCCCCCACAGCACTAGGCTTTCTTTTCCGGGCATCAAGAAATTGACTCCGCTAGCCACCATCGCTAGGAAGACTAAGATATTCAAGTTTAATAATACAGGAGTGATATAATAACTCTCCTTGGGCTTGAAAAGGGATAGAAAATGATCGAACTTTTCTGCAATCGTAGCTGGGGGTAACATTAAGACATCTTGGTCAGGGGGCACCAATTGGTCTTGAACTTCCTGGTATTTTTCATGTAAGTCCTCCTTGCTGAACGTCCCTTTAAGCTCCTCCATACGCCTATGAAACCTGGTTACCGTACGCTTATTTTTACCCCAGTCCGCAAGCGCACCTCCCAACGATTCACTATGAATAGTAGCAACATCGTCGTGTATTTTGATGGTAACTATACCATTCCACGAAAACAAGCCATTGGCTGTCCGGGCTATGAGTCCACTGTGACTCTGGTAGCTAACCTCCCAGTTCATCTCCTTAGCCGTTTCCAAGACCAGTATCAGAAATTCCTCTGTGGATAGACCCTCTAAAGGGTATTCTGCAATATGTTTGGGTGTAAAACCTATGGCCATCCTCTTAAAAGTGTATGTTAGTAAGTATAATTATGGCTTGCACGGGGCAACCCAAGGCAATAAGCCCCGGCCATGTCCTTATAATGCTCGGCCCACAGGATACAAGAGGTACCTATCGTCGTAGTATTTGGTTTTGCCGTAAAACCAGCCCAAAATAGCACCAGGATCCTTAGCAAAATCTTGATCCTCCTTTAATTTTCGTTCAAATTCCGCTTTTAATTCCGGCGACTCCTCGAGCATACGTTGGGCCAAGGGCTCCATCACATAGGCTTCTATATATTCTGTGCGTTGGAAGATATTGAGGAAAAACCCCCAACTAAAAAATGAATCCTTCGAGGTGGGTTCTAATAAATGGATCGCCAAATCGCCCAGGGGTTGATCGGTAGTGATAAAAACAGAACCAGCCGCATATTCTTGCTTCCGCAGTTCCGACCTTGCTTTACCACTTACCTGCATATGTCCCTCATAAGGGAAAGGTTCATGATTTTCATTTTCAAAATGGGCGTCTTCTATACGATACATTTCTACCTCCACCATGCGAGGAGCGGCAAGTACCTCCATCTCAATACCATGGATTTTCAAGCGTTCTATCACCTCGTCGCAGGAAGCTGGCACCCAGTATCCTTTAGGCCGGGTGATAAAGCCGATCGGTTCCGACTCTTTATAATAGGCTATTTTTTTGGTGATGGGCCTACCCATCCACTCAATATACTCAGACTGGGTAATAGCCGACTTCCTGATTTTGGAATCCATCCCAAGCAACAGCATGCTGTCTGGACGTTGGACGGTCTGATCTGAAAATTCCAATAAGGACATCGATTGAAAATCCACCTGATTCTTCATTTGAGGTATTTTATATGCCATAGGAACTTGAGCCTCCCTCAGGTCTTTATCGGACGCAGTGACTTTCTGCAAGGACTTACCCTCTGTACCCAGCAATTTTAAAGTACGCTCTAACAACACGTAGGTTCCTAAAACCCGTTGCTTATAGGGTTTTAAAGAATGATTTTCGACCAATATAGCTCCTAAATGACGCATAATCCCATAGGTATCTGAAAACCTGGGCCCACCCATTATGGCCACATTTCCTTTAGAAAAATCTCTGTCGTTTAGGGCAAACATCAACGGACCTGGTATATGTCCCTGAGCTCGTAAGCCATCGTCAACGAAGGGCTTAAACTTAGTTTCAAGCCAAGAGGCTATCCCGGGAGAATTCCCCTGCACCCCTGCTCCAGTATAGGTGATATCGAACTGGTAATCGGCACCATCCGTAACATGAATATCCATGTACAGCTCTGGGTCGTAATCGTTTATCACCCCGATCACCGCCCTCACCTCTTTGGTATCCAGCTTGGTATAGTCGCGGTTTAAATTTAGATTTTGGGCATTGGTTCTCCACCCCATGTTTTCGGGTCCCCGTTGATTCGGCCGGTTGTAGGGAGAAGAATTTTCATGCGCATCCACACTTAATATAGGGATAAACAGAAAGTTTACCCGCTCTAACAAGGCTTTCTTCTGACCAAAAGCAATGTCTCGAAGCAGCATCATACCGGCATCTTTCCCATCTATTTCCCCAGAATGGATCCCAGCCTGAACCAATAACAATGGTTTTTTGGAGTTTCTTAAGGCCTCAGGGCTTTTATTGGTATCCGTAGAGGCTACTAGCATATATATATCCCGCCCTTCTACACTCTTCCCCACCGACCGCATCGCTATCAACGGAGAGGCAGCAGCTAGTTTATTGAACCAAGCCATGGTTTCCTTATAGTCGGGCGTGGTCCTGAAACCGGATTGTTCAATAGGTGTAATCCATGGATCGTTCGGTGCAGCCACCAGGGCTTCACTTTTTCCATGCCAATCGAGCACCGGGGGAAGTATCGATTGGGCCATGATGGAGCCCATTGACAAACTTGCAATAGAGGAGATTATAAATTTTAATAGGTTAACTTTAGTCATATGAATTGAAAATAATGAGGGTTACTAATCAGGAATAGTGGAGGATATTCCAATTATATTTTTCTTATTCACTGTTTTCTCTAGTTTGAGGATCTACTTCCGAAATATAGGCCAAAATTTGTACATTTTTAGTTGCTTCTGTTCCCTCTTTTAAGCCAACGAACACGGGACATAGACCCCTATTGGCCAACTCCTATGACTGAGTAGTCCCTGATATTTTGCATTTTTTGGGACCTAACCGAGCCCTAGGCCTATCCATTAGGGCCAATAGAATATAAACAAACTGTTGACTGATGATCAGGATTCCATCCATTTTTGGATACCTTACATCATGAAAATAAATTTTTGGCTATTTAAACTTCAAACTAAGGAACATAAAAAGCAAATACCTCGCTGCTTTTTGAAGTTTTAAAGTGTTACTTTTAATAAGTTGTTATAACTAGTATACAGGACTATTATCTCAGTTTAGTGCTAAATAATTGTTATTAATAGGCATCTTTTAGGTAAAAAAAGTTAAAATTCCCGAAATAGTAGTCCCAAAATTTATTACCAATTTTGGATGCGAAGACAAGCCAATTAAAAACCATTTATGAATCAATTGTACATCACCTATTCTGACGAGGAGATCCTTCATTTAATAATAGGCCAGGACAGTCAAGAGGCCTTTGAGGAGCTTTATGATCGATATTTCAAGGTTTTGTACAATTTCGCATACAGTAAAATAGACGATGAGTATATTTCTCAGGAAATTATACAGGAGTTGTTTGTAACTTTCTGGCAACAGCGGCACGAAAACGTCATTAAATCGTGCCGGCCCTATTTATTTGGCATGTTAAGGAATTTAATACTGCTTCATTACCGCAAGGAGTACACGCGTCAGCGCCACTATAACGAATGGGTATTGACCCACGATGATGTGAGTGATTTATTGCCCGATCAGCCAGCGCTTACCAATGAATTACAGATTAGGTATGAAAAGGGCTTGGAAATACTCCCTCCTAAATGCCGCCAAGTTTTTTTATTAAGCCGCCAGGGGCGCACTTACCGTCAGATAGCTTCCGAGTTATCCATTTCCGAGAAAACGGTGGAGCAACATATTTCCAAGGCCATTCAAATGCTAAAACGCTACCTCAAAGAACATCTGCCTTATCTTATGGCTTGGTTCACCTTATGGAATTGAACGGTTTTACCATATCTACCTTGTCTTTTTTTAATAATTAATTTATTTTTTCGAATAGACTAAGGGTGTTTCCGTTTTGAAGCAACTATAATGCCGACAACGCCTAAACGGATATACTTCGATGCAAAAGCCTTACATTGATCCTCAACTCTTAAAAAAGTACCTGGATAACCAATGCAACGATTCAGAAAAAGAAATGGTAGAGCAATGGTATGCCCAAATAATAGGAATCCCTAATTATTTGGATACCATACCCGACAATGATCGGCGCCGTATTAAAAAGGAAACGTTTTCTTATATATCCCAAACATTAGGATTAGGAAAACCCAAGAGCCTACCATTTATGTTTTCACGATGGACTACCCTACTGGCTGCCGCTAGCGTCGTAATTCTACTAACTCTTTATTTGACGTATATGGGCAAGGTCACAAGCGACAATCCCGTTCAAATGGCCCAAAGGGAGAGACAGACGAATCCATCGGAAATTACTTTTACAAATACCAATTCACAAATTGTGCAACATGTATTGCCAGATGGTACCAAAATTTGGCTGCATCATGATGCCAATATCACCTATCCAAAGGCATTTTCAGGATCCACTCGAGAGGTGTCGTTCTCAGGGGAAGGTTTTTTTGAGGTTACCCCAGATAAAAGCAAACCATTCTATATACACTCTGGAGATCTCCAGGTGAAGGTTCTGGGTACTAGTTTTAATGTGAAGGCAAAAGCGAATGCGGATATTTATGAAGTTTCTGTTGTAACTGGAATCGTGGAAGTGAGTTCTATAAATACGACCAATCCCCAAGCAGAACTCTTGTTAAAGCCCAGTGAACAAGCACTTTATAATCCAAGATCGAATCAGATCACCTATTCCAAAAAAGTTGGCCAAACTAAAAAAGAAATATATGAACCGATTGATATCATTTTTGACAATACTCCATTGAACGAAGTAGTATCGAAATTGGAAACCCGATTTAATGTAAAAATTCACTTTTTGAATAAGAAACTCGCCAATTGTGGCATGACAGCCGATTTTGAGCAACAACCACTCTTAACGATTTTAGATATGCTCTGCGCCAGTTTGGGAGCAAACTATACGTTGTCGGACCAAACCATACTTTTGGATGGCCCCTCTTGTGACTAAGTTTTTTCTAACCGAATGTCAAATTTTAACCCAATAGTCAATATGAATAAGATCCATTCCCCTTAATAAAAGTTGTGGGCTGGAAGTGTACCACCACCGCCAACCCACTTTTAATTCCGCTTCTCTGGCCATCCATGTGTACCACCACAGGCGAAGAGAAACATTCCAATTAGTTCAGTTTAACTTAATTAGAGTTTCAAAATTATGGAAAAATTAGTACTTAACAAGCCAATCAACTGGCTTAAAATTATGCGCATCGGATTTTTTCAGTGTGTGATGGTAGCGCTGCTCGGAAGTATTTCCTATGCAAGGGAGACTTCCGCTCAGTCGATATTGGCCAAGGATATAAGCCTTGAGATCAATAACTTGTCTATAAAACAGGCGCTTGTGGTTATAAAAAATGAAACCAATGTGAAGTTTGTTTATAGTACGAGGGTACCCTTGGACGCCAAGGTTAATTTGCATGTTAAGAATCAGAAGCTATCTAAAGTACTGAATATGATGCTGGTACCACGAGGAATTGGTTATCGTGTAATCAATAATCAGATTGTGCTTAGTCCGAAAACAACCTCTGCAGAAACTGTATTTCCTGAGATTGAGCAAAAGTTACAAACCTTAATTTTGCCCAAAGACATCACCATTAAAGGAACGGTCAAGTCAGCTGAAAACAATGAACTCCTGCCTGGTGTAAGTGTAGTCGTAAAAGGGACACAGACTGGTACTACTACGGATACTGACGGTAATTTTGAAATACAGGTTCCCAATGTAGAAGCCTCGCTTATTTTTAGTTTTGTAGGTTATAAAGCCCAAGAAATAGCCGTCGGAAACAAATCTCAGTTTGACATCCTACTGGAATCGGACACTAAGTCCCTTTCCGAAATAGTAGTAATTGGCTACGGAACCGCCAAAAAAAGTGATTTATCTGCTGCAGTATCTACCGTTCCCGATATGGCACAAATAAAAAACAGACCAGTACTGGACGTCGGTAATATGATTCAGGGTAAGGTTCCGGGCGTAACGGCCGTCAGCAATGGTGGTCACCCCGATCAAACACCTAATATAACGATTCGTGGAACGGGTTCACGGGGTTCTGAAAGCGTATTGTATGTGGTGGATGGGGTGCCCAATGCCCCATATAACCCGGCCGATGTGGAGTCTATTACCATTCTAAAAGATGCTGCCTCTGCAGCAATATATGGCGCCTTCTCGGGTTCTGCTGGTGTCATTCTAATTACGACACGCCAAGCGTCATCCGGTAAACCCAGTATCGAATATTCAGGATTTATGGGAGCCAAAACCGCCTGGAAGTTGCCATCTTCATTGACGGCTGCCGATGAAGCCATGGTATCTAATTTGGCCTTTACCAATGCCGGGTTGAATCCTTTGGATGGCTGGGATGCTAGCAAAAACCCATATGCGCAAGTCACACGTACCAATTGGGTTGATGAGATATTCAGAACCGGTATTGTTCAACGTCATAATATCAGCATCAATGCAGGAACCGACAAATTCTCCACTTTATTCCAAGGTCGCTATGAAAAAAATGAGGGCACGCTACTGAATACTTATAGCCAGAACATGTCCTTGCGTTTCAATTCGGTATATAAATTCACCGACAAATTCAAATTCCGACAGGAGTTGTTCTGGAACAACAGCGATAGCCGTGGGACAGAGACTTCCAGTGGCTATAGCGGAACTATTTTGTCTGCCATTTATATGCCCCGATCGGCCACTCCTTATTATGAAGATGGTAGCTTTGGGGGTGTCGGACCGCGTGATTCACCCTATCTCGGGATCCATGGAGATGCTATTAACCCAGTAGCAACATTATTGAGAAACCGTCCTTATAATAAAGGCAATGATCTTTTATCAGTTTCGGAATTTTCTTATGCCGATATAATTCCAGGTCTTTCGTTTTTAACTCGCTTTTCATATCGTCAGAAAAGTTCTTTATACAAGAATTTTAATGTAAAAAGAACGGAACCCGGTAAGCCTAATAATCAGAACAGTTTAGGCTACAGCACCGACCGCTCTTACAACTGGATTTGGGAAAATACCATGAACTATGCCAGGGTGTTTGGCAAACATAATATTGGTGCTTTGTTATCTACTACATCCCAAGAAAACGCTGCCAAGGGATTTAGTATCGCAGCACGCGATTTTGCAGATGAAGATGCTTGGGCTCAATACTTTATAAATGCCCAGACTTTCACCTCTGACCGCCCAGGCGATTATGACTGGAAAGATAGAAACCTATCGTATGTCAGTAGGGTTTCCTATAGCTGGGCTGACCGCTATTTTGTTACTGGTAGTTATCGTTACGATATAGCGGGACGATTGGCCCCTGGCTATAGAGGCAAAGGATTTCCGGCAGCAACTGCAGCTTGGAAAATCAGTTCTGAACCATTCTTTAACATAAAAGGACTCGATCTGTTAAAAGTTCGGGCAAGTTGGGGGCGGATTGGTAATATCGGATCGGTAGGCAGATATTATGGCTACCCTACCCTAAGCTCCAATTCAACACATCAGGTGGGCGACGGTGCTCCACAATCAAACGCACTGTATATATCGAGCCTTAATAACCCTAAATTGTCCTGGGAAACATCGCAACAAACCGATATTGGTTTAGATATATCCATTTTGAATGAAAAATTAACCATCTCTGCCGATTATTTTGACAAACTAACCTATAACCTGATCAAACGTCAAGATACTGAGTGGACCCAAACCTACGGTTACGATGCACCTTATATTAATCAGGGTGAAATAAGTAATAAGGGTTTTGAGGCCGTAGTGACCTGGAGAGACCAAGTGGGGGATCTGGGATACGAGTTTAGTGGGAATATAGCTACCTTGAAAAACCGGGTTCAGAAAATTGATAATGACCCAAATAGTGTTTGGACCCATGGCGATGCCTGGAGGGGCACCATTAACCCCTATCGGTCGACGGTCGGACAGCCTTATTACTCTTATTGGTTGATCCAAAATGCCGGTATTTTCCAGACCGACGAAGAAGCCAACGGATATGCCGTAGATGGGAAAAAGGTACAGCCCAATGCGAAAGCAGGCGATTTGAAATTCATCGATCAAAATGGCGATGGTAAAATTGACGATGGTGACCGGGTATATATGGGTAATGCCTTTCCAAAATTGACCTATGGTTTCACTACGAATCTAAAATATCGCTCCTTCGATTTCAGCATGTTTATCCAAGGAGTGGGAGGAGTAAAACTATACAACGTTTTCAAAGAGTCGACTTTGAATGCTTCTGAACAGGGTTATAACCGTTGGGATAAAATTTTAGATGCATGGTCTCCGACCAATACAGGTTCGGAGATACCACGAATATCGGCCAATGATCCGAACAATAACTTTCAAACAACTTCGGACTGGTATTTAGAAAATGGAAATTATGTCCGTATTAAAAGTTTAATAATAGGATACACCTTCCCAAAACTTTTCAAAAGTGCTGATATGCGGATTTATTTGAGTGGCGACAATCTCCTCACCTTTACCAAGTATTCGGGCATGGACCCTGAAGTAGGAGGCATCGGAATGGACGGTGGTCAATTCCCCGTATCCCGAGTTTATTCCGCTGGTTTGAAAGTTAAATTCTAAAAGAAAAAAAACATGAAATTAAATATAAAATATACAGGATTAACCGTACTGGTACTTTTACTGACGATGAGTGCTTGTAACGAAGACTGGGTCGATACTAAGCCCAATGGCCAGCCAACTACGGCCTATTTTTGGAATAGTGATGACGACGTAATAAAGGCCTTGGCAGGCATGTATGTACCCTTGCGCTATGAATCGACTTGGGGACGGAATTTGTTTTGGGTACAAAATGCTAGCGACGATCTGATCGTTGGCCGCTCCAAAGCAGATGGCGAAAATATCAAGAACTTTATACCCACTGGCAATGAAGGCTATATGTCTGAAGGTTGGCGTGATTTGTATTGGATGATGAATAAGGCCAATCAGGTCATTGAAGGATTGGACGGATCGACTAATATCACCGAATCTTTGAAAACCCGTGCCTATGGCGAAGCCTATTTTATTCGCGCATTTTCCCACTTCTGGCTTGCATATATTTGGGGCCACAAGGACCAAGGCGTGCCCTATGATGGTGTTGAAAACGAGGGCTATGGCGAACGTATTCCACCACAACTGGCCTCTGTCACTGATAATTATGCCCAAATTATTAGCGACTTGCAAAAAGCATCAGACATGCTGCCACTTTTCCAATCCTATGGAGCAGGCGATCAAGGACGGGCACATAAAGCTGCTGCATGGGGATATATGGTAAAAGTGTACGCCTACTGGGCCCAATATGATCGTAGCAAATGGGCCTTAATTCCAGCCCTCGCCGACAAGATCAAAAATGAAGGTGGACGTGCACTAGTGGCCAATAAAGGTACCGGTGACAAAAACTACCGTGCTGTATTTACAATCGACGAAAACTGGGGTACAGAATATATTTGGTCGGTAACATCCGGCCCACAAGGTGGATCAGAATTTCCAGGCGTAATTTTGGAAAATAAGGGATGGGGAATTTATAATGGTTGGGGATATTTCCAACCGACCGAGGAGCTATACGAGGCTTATGAAGAGGGCGATCCACGGAGAGAAGCCACTATTCTGAAATTTGGAGACAAGTTTACTTTCTTTGGCGTCGAACGTCAGTACTTCTCTACCAACAGTTTGTCTGGCTTCCAGATTGCCAAATACATGGAACCTTACTCCTATGGCACCGATCAGGATGCAGGTTCTAACACCAAGATAAATCAAAATGGTGATTACCCAACAACCTCCCTTAATCTGCCTTTGATGCGCTATGCCGAAGTTTTGCTCTTCAAAGCAGAAGCGCTTTTGCAGCAAGGAAAAGCCAGCGAAGCGGCAGGCCCTTTAAACGAGATTCGTGCAAGAGTAGGGCTGCCAGCTATTGCTACACCTACCCTCGACGACCTAAAACATGAACGCCGGGTAGAACTTGGTTGTGAATGGACCGATCGACTGGCCGACCTAAAACGTTGGGGTGATTTTGACAAAATCAATGCCCCATTGCATGGTCGAATCCATACCAATAAAACGGATCCTAACTCGCCTTACGAGATTCAACAAGTATGGCCCGCCCGTAACTTTAATGCAAGCAAACATATGGCCTGGCCTATAGCTCCCAACGAAATTGCACGAAGTAACGGAGCTTATAAGCAAACCCCAGGATGGTAACCACTTAAGCTAAAAAAGCGGGTTCTTTCGGTGAGAGAACCCGCTTTTTCTTCGGTATGAATAGGAATTGTCGATTCGAATTCGGATTTGTATTTTGTGAATGGCTTTAATGGTTGCACCCTTACCTAGGGTGTAGAATACAGGCCCTGACTTGTCTCTACATCCTTAGGTGTAGATTACAGGCCCTGACTTGTCTCTACACCCTAGGGGAGGGAATACAGGCCCTGACTTGTCTCTACACCCTAGGGAAGGGGAATACAGGCCCTGACTTGTCTCTACACCCTAGGGAAGGGGAATACAGGCCCTGACTTGTCTCTACACCCTAGGGGGCTGCGTTATCAGAAAGCCTTGGTATTTTTTTATTCATTCGCATAAAATTTATCTTTCCCCCAATTCAAAGGATTATCTACAATATAATTTTGAATGTTCTCAAACGATTTGGCATCCCGGATGATATGGTCATAAAATCGAGATTGCCATTCAAATTTGAAACCCAATCTATGGCCATGTTTTGTAACGGCAGATTTGTAGGAACGAATTATGGTGGAAATCGAATTTGATTTTGGCGAAATTTCCGACATAAATTTATTTTTTTCTGTTGGTGGTAGAGACGTTGCGTGCAACGTCTCTACGTTCGTGTTCAATCCGTTAACATTCAAAATCAATACCCCATGCACATGATTGGGCATAACCACAAATTCACCCAATTCGATATTTTTTGAATGATTTTTTATTTCATACCACATCAAATCGGCTATGACACCAATATTGGATAATATCATTTTCCCGTTTTCAATTTTACCAAAAAAAGGTAACCGATCCTTAGTACAAATGGTAATAAAATAGGCCCCCTCACTTGCATAATCCCAGTTTTGCAAACGAGCAGAAGATATCCTATATTTATTTCTAAATTTATCGTCCATTATACAACAATCTCCTTTAATAGCCCATCAGTTTCTTGTTCGGATTTTAAAATATCGGCCGCTATATCTTTTAACGTATGTAGGGCTTCGAATTGGTAAAAATATTTATTGAAAGCAATTTCCTAACCCACTTTCATTTTGGTTTGGTCCTACCTGGCAACGGGTCAAAGGGCAATACTTCTTTTATAAAAAAATTATCGTATAAAAGCTTGTATGCCACATCTCTAAGTTGCAGAACATTTTTGATGCATTATGGGCTGATGCGGTTTTAGGGCTTGCCTTTGCAGCCGATTTATTTTTCCATTCTCGTCCTTTTCGGGTCGATGTATCATTTATTTGGGTACAAGCCAAAGTCTTCATTGTCAAATTACACCTAATTATCATCAAATAAAAATTGTTGGCAACAGGCTGTGTAGGCCTGCTTTTGGGAGGATAGTGTCGCCGGACAGCTCTAATTTTAAGCTCTGGTGATCCGTCAATATCCCGGATCTAGGGTGAATTTATCAAAAATGAGCCCCTTTCTTCAAATACCTGCCTTAAACATCCGGAAAGACCATATCATGAAAATACCATTTCTAATGGACCTGTTGGATTTCCCATTGGAGTATTAGCCTATCATCACCTTATTCCTTTTCCTTAAACTGTCCACGGTAGTAGGCGATTTCCCGTCGATACACCCCAAACTCTGTGTCGGGACATAGCTTTTCTAAGGCGTCGAGCTGTTTGGCAGCCAGCTTTTCATCCAACATCCAAAAATGCTTTTCCTTAAGGGAGCTACCATCCTGGTCGAGGGTATGCTGCAGATCTTCTAACAACCGAACGGGTACTTCCTGTCCGGGCCACTGCGCCAAAGTCTTGAGCTGGGCATCGCGAAACCTGAAAGCGTACAAACGGGTGGTATCTTCCTGCATCCTTTCTACGGCATCGAGGGTTTGAGTGAGAATGGGGCATTGTTGCCCAAAGAGCGGTACTACGCAGCCCAACCCCAACACCAACCCCATTGGCAATATATAGTTTCTTAGCATCTTAAAAAGCGAGTCCAACTTTGAGGAATAGATAAGTGCCGGCAATTCCGGTCTGCAGGGCCTCCCAGCTTCCTCCCGTCTCCGTCAAAGTAGGAGACGTAGCGTCGGGAAAAACATTTAACAAATTTTCACCTCCCAAAGTCACTGAGATATTTTGCTGCAACAAATATTGAAAGGAGGCGTCGAGTCCTAATTTTGGAGAATAGGTCACCAACTCCTCATTCCAATTATAGAGCTGATGCTGCCCATAACGTACCAGTCGCAGCAGGGCATTGAAACGATCTTGCTTATAGTTAACCGAAAGGTTTATTTTTGAGTTTGGGGCCGCTGCCATCAGCAGATACCGCTCCCTAAGTCCAAAATAGGGGTTGGACTTGCCATCCAATAGTGGGGAGGGGCTGTTGGCACCTAAATCCATCCAGTTAAAATTGGCCTGCAGACGGGCATCGAGAGACCCTTCTCCTAAAAAGAAACGATAGCCGAGGTTGGCATCTATCCCTGAGGTGGTCGTAGAGGTAAGGGCATTAGAAAGGAATTGCAGCTGGTTGGCATGCAAGGCGTCGAGTTCGGGCGCTACGGTCGGGTCCATGATGAGGCTACTGAGCCCTATTCTTTTCTTGACTTGCACATAATAGGCGTCAACACCGAGTGTAAACTGCTGGTCGGGCTGAAAGAGCAGGCCGATCCTAGCTTGTTGCGACTGCTCCATTTTCAAATCCTGTAAACCCAAAGACTTGGCGATGGGATGACCCACAGGGACCACCAACACATCTTGCGGCACGCCCTTTTGGTAGACACTGTAGATGGAGCTAAAATGTTGCTGGGGCAAGGAAGGCGCTCTAAAACCACTTTCGACGCTAACTTTGGCCGACAAGGTTGGCCCCATGATATACCGCAAGCCCAATTTGCCGGCTATAGCCGAGCCCTGATTCTGGTAATAAGCGTACCGTACTGAGGCATCGAACCTCAAGTTGGGCGAAAAATTAGCTTCCACATCCACATAACCATCGGCATTCATCCGGCTGTTTTCAGTGGCATTGTCGGGTCCAAAGCCCGGAAACCCTTGTGCTCCTGTAGCCAGTTCGAAAAGGTAATTATAGTAGGCGGGCCTCTCTCCCGTCACTATTTTATAGGTTTCATAACGGTACTCCGCTCCAAAGGCTACATTCACTCCTTGGAGCATATGACCAAAATACCTTGAAAAATCGATATTGGTCATGCTTTCAGCCCTCTGAAACCCTCCCGCCTTAAACTCATGCTGCGACAAGGGCCCTTGGGAAGGATTGAGGCTTTCGGTAAGGCTATACCGGTTCTGGTTGAAACCTACACTCGTGCTCAGATCGATATCCCATCCCTTACGTACGGTCTTAAGGCCTATCGCCATCGACCCGTCGTCCGACAGACTTTTAACCTGAGGATTATAACCCTCAGGATATACCTGATCGATGTTGCGAGGATCTCCAGGAAAACGGGTATGGGCCAAGTTAAGCCAATTCCTACGACTAAGCCCACCAAAAACATATAGCTCCGACTCGTTTTTTAAGGGCATGCGTCCATTTAAAAACAAGGCCCCAGACCCTACTTGGGGATTGCCAAATTGTTGCCGGATCATATCCGAATTCTTGTTGGCAGTCTGTGCTCTGTTGGTAGCTTGGGCAAGGTTAAAGTCGCCCGTTACGTTAATGAATCCCTTCTGGGGCAATCCAAATCCGTAATTCAGATTAGCGGCGGTATGCAGGCCATCGAAGGACTGTTGGCCCAGGCTATGGCTCGCCCTATTGACACCACTGCTGGCATGGACCAAAAGTTCCTGGCTGCTTTCCTTTAATATCAGATTAATAACGCCTCCTACGGCATCGGAACCATATTGTGCCACGGCCCCCTCGGTAAGGATCTCTACCCTATCGATGGCCGCCAACGGGATGGCGTTGAGGTCGGTACTGGTTTGGCCCCTGCCTATGGTCCCCAATAGGCTCATAACAGCCGATTGGTGTCTACGCTTGCCGTTGACCAATACCAACATCTGGTCGGCCCCCAGTCCTCGAATGGAGCCTGGTGCTAGCTGAAAGGTCCCATCGGCCGACAACTGCTGACGGGCATTGAAGGATGCCTCCATATAGGACAGCAGATGGTTTACATCGGCGACTCCCAGTAGTGGAAGCACCTCCTTGACACTTATGCTCCTACTACCGAGCAGGGTGTCCGCATCGGCATGCTGAAAACTCCTAGAGCCTAATAGGACTCGCGGATGTAGTATGGGCGTCTTTTGCAACCTAAAATGATGGGTAGACTGGGCATTAATAGGCTCTTCTTGGAGGGTATAACCCGGAGCACTGGCCTGAAGGCTTCCGTTCACATCCACCACATAAAAGGAATATTTACCCTGGGCATCGGTAATAGCGCCGGAGGCAAGCCCCTTTTCCTTAACGGATACACCCGCAAGAGGAAGGCCGTCTGGACCTACCACCTCCCCTTGAACCTTTAACTTTTGAGAAATGGCTTGCAGGGAGAGGCCTAATAAAATGATCAAATAAAATACTCTGTTCATTCCAAAATACTAAGTGTATGCTATAAAAAAATCCCGTAAGGTTAAGAATAAACTATGAATCTTAACTTAATTCTCCCTCCGAAATCCAAAGCTAGGAATTTTGCTTAAACGGTCGTGTCAAAAAATCAATTATTCTCTACTAATTCCTGTACTGAACCACTTTCTTTGGGAAAACAAGGAGCAGGTGGTATCTTTGGATTCTTACAAACGGAAATATCATGATACAGTCACTGGCCAAAACCAGCCTCGGAAGATTTAGGATTATCGCATTCTTAGAAGGTTGTTCTTTTTTGATACTATTAGGTATTGCTATGCCCCTCAAATACCTGCTCGGCAAGCCCGAAGCCGTACGGATGGTGGGAATGGCCCATGGAGTACTTTTTGTACTTTTCGCCCTATTACTCCTTCAAGTAACTATAGAAAAAGGATGGTCCATCAAAAAGGCCGTTCTTTCCTTTTTGTCTTCCCTAGTTCCGTTCGGCACTTTCTATGCCGACGCCAAGTGGTTTAACGAAAAGGCCAACCTTTAAGGAACCAGTCTGGGAGAGGGGGCCAATTTCCGGAATGATATTAATCGTATCCCAGAGCGCGCCCCTCTTTCATTTCAGGTAAAATCGTATGATCTTAATCAGCTTTGGGCTTCGCTTGTATCCCGTCTAATATTTTGTTGGTAATTTGGCAGTAGTACTTCTATTAGCATACTTCGACAACCAACTACATTAGTTATGACAAGCTCACCATATCTTCAAAATCAAGCCCTCAAAGATAGAATCATTACAGCCGACCAGGCCGCAGCACATATAAAATCGGGCATGTTGGTAGCCTCCAGTGGATTTACCAAGGCTGGCGACAGCAAGGCTGTATTATTGGCCTTAGCCAATAATACCCAAAATCAGGCTTATCAAATAGATTTGGTAACGGGTGCCTCCTTGGGCCATGATACCGATGGCCAACTCGCTCAGGCGGGAATCTTACGGCTACGGTTCCCCTTCCAGGTCGATCGGACCATGCGAAAGGAAATTAATAAGGGTTCCTTATACTTTATAGACCAACATTTGGGAGAAACGGCCGAATTATTAAAAAACGGCCATTTTCCCGCTATCGATGTGGCTATTTTGGAAGCCAGCAAAATCTTACCCGATGGCAGCTTCGTCCCTACTACCTCGGTAGGAAACGCTGCGGAGTTCGCAGCACTGGCCAAAAAAGTCATTATAGAGATCAATACCAGTGTTACGGCCGATCTGCAAGGTATTCACGACATATACCCTACTGGCATATATCCCGGCCGTTCGCCCATTCCTATTACGGAGGCTTCGAGCCGCATCGGCACCACCGCTATCCCATTAGATACCGATAAAGTAATCGGAATCGTATGGACCGATATCCCCGACAGCCCAGCCGATATAGCGGAACCAGACCCCGAAACCTCCGCCATAGCGGGTCATATACTCGATTTTTTACATCAGGAGGTAGAGCAAGGTAGACTTACCAAGTCCCTCCTCCCCCTTCAGGCGGGAATAGGCAAGGTAGCCAACTCGGTACTTCATGGCTTCGCCGATAGCGAATTCGAGGATCTTACCATGTATTCGGAAGTGCTACAGGACAGCACCTTCGACCTATTCGATTCCGGCAAGTTACTTTTTGCCTCGGCGGCCTCTATTACCCTGTCGGAAGCCTATCAAAAACGTATTTTCGAAAACTTTGGCCCTTATAAGGATAAAATACTCATACGCCCACAGGACGTTACAAATGCTGGTGAGGTCATTAGAAGGCTCGGGGTCATCGCCATCAATACGGCAATAGAATGCGATATTTATGGCAATGTCAACTCCACCCATATCAGCGGCACCCATATGATGAATGGGATAGGAGGCTCAGGCGATTTCGCCCGAAATAGCGCCTTAAGCATTTTTGTTACTACCTCGACGAGTAAAGAACATCGTATTTCCAAAATAGTCCCCATGGTGACGCACGTAGATCATACCGAGCACGATGTAGACGTTATAGTAACCGAACAAGGGCTCGCCGACCTTCGGGGACTGGCTCCGAGGCAACGGGCCTTGCGCATCATCGAGAACTGCGTACATCCTCAATACAAGGACGAGCTAAGGAGTTATTATGAAAGAGCCTGTACCCTTAGAGGGGGACAAACACCACATATCCTCGAGGAGGCCTTCGATTGGCATCGCCGACTAAGTAGTAGCGGTAGCATGAAAAAAACGGTCGAGCAAGGCTGCCCGACCGTCTAAGTCTCTAAAAGTAGCCCTTCCCTCTCAATTGGAGTGGGGATGGGTACTTAATTTTTCAACAAGTTTGTCAGCCATTTCACTGGACGACAATCCATACCCATTCACCAAAGTCCCTTTCACTCCCTCTTTATCGGATGAAATAGCATATAAAATAGCCTGGTCGTCTGGATTAGTATCGCCTTCGAAACGAAATATTTTATCAATTTCAAAGTCATCAGGCGACAAGGAAACTTTGGTCACATGACAAATAAGGCACTCTTCCTTCACGTTGAAGTCTATGGTATAGCCTTCTTCTTTCAAAGCGTTTATCGTCTCGGATAAGGTTCCATAACTTTCTTTCATGAGTCCTAGGTTTTTGGTGAAAACACGTCCTATTGGAAGGCCCATTGTCCTATGGGATTTGGGATCAATGGCTCTGCAACTTCCCAAACAGGGTCGTCAGGGCCGATTTTAGTTTCTGAGTGGCGCCAATAACGGCCTGGTCGTAGGTATCGCCAAAGTCGGTGGCTACCATGGGCTGCTGTCCTTTTACCCTTGCCTCCAATAGGCATTTTTTATCTTTTACGCCTCCTTTTACTCCGTTTTCATCGGAGAGGTGAAGCTCAATTCTAGTGATATGGTCAGTAAATCGACTTAACTCTTTTGACAAGATGCCTTCAATTTTTTCATTGTATTCTGCGTGTACGCTTAGGCTTTTGTCGGTGTTAATTTGAATGGTCATAAATTGCTAATTAATTAAGGATGATACTCTATTTTTATAACGTAAAATATAGGGTCTTCTTGCTGAGCGCCCTCTGTTATTGTTGGGTATAATTTAGCGATAATATAGGTTAAAAGCAATCTTTCCCCGATATTATCGTACTAAAATCGGCCAAGAGTGACAAATATCTTAATCGGACCTAGGTTTTAAAATAAAGCGAAGGGATTGGTCCCTAGTAAAAAAGGCGATCATCCAGTTATAAAAGGTTTTCATCTGATTCCTATATTGGATTAAGGAGAAAAGATGGACGAAAAGCCACATTAAATAGGCGATAAAACCCTTGAAATGAAACTTTGGCAAATCGGCTACCGCTTTATTAACTCCTACGATGGCCATACTCCCCTTGTCGCGATATCGGAAGGTCTGGAAAGAAGCTGGATTATTATATTTCTTAAAATTTTTGGCCAATAATTGGGCTTGTTGAATGGCTACCTGGGCCAGCTGTGGATGGCCATTGGGGTAAGCCTCATCCGCTTGCATGGAGCATATATCCCCGAGGGCAAATATATCCGGATGGTGCAGGAGCCTATTGGTTCCCGTCACTAATAGCCTCCCTCCTCTCCCCACCTCCTGCTTCCCTATTCCGGCAATCGGCGCCACGGTCACTCCCGAGGTCCATATCAGGGTGTCGGTACGGATCTTTTTTTGGTTAGCAAATTCGACGGTATGGTTGGTATAGTCCTTAACCATATGGTTTAACAAGATTTCGACTCCCAAATCCTTAAGATATTGGTGGGTCTGCTCCCTAGACTTTTCTTGCATAGGCGCCAGCACGGTAGGCAAGGCATCTACCAAATATATTTTTAATCCCTCACCCTGGAGTTCCGGATAATCTTTTTTAAAAATATTCTTATTCATTTCGGCTAACATCCCCGACACCTCTACGCCAGTGGGCCCGGCTCCAGCGACAACGATAGTAAGGAGGCTATTGCGCCTAACTGGATCGGACGTTTTGGTGGCTTGCTCTACCTGGCAGAGGATATGATTCCTCATGGCCAGGGCATCTTGTACCGTTTTCATGGGAACGGCCTGTTCTTTTAACCTATCCATGCCGAAGTAGTTGGTCACGGTGCCATTGGCTAGTACCAAAAAATCATACTCCATAAAGCCTACATCGGTCTCTATTTTCTTTTCATGGGGCAAAATCCCTACCATAGTGCCCATTACAAACCGCAAATTGGCCTTATGGTGAAAGAGCTTTCGAAAGGGATAACTGATATTGGAAGCCTCCAAAAACCCTGTGGCCACCTGGTACAACAAAGGTGGAAAAAAGTTGAAATTATTCTTGTCCAGAAGGGTCACCTCATAGTCCTCTTGACGGGCCATTTCTAGACAAAAATTAATACCCGCAAACCCACCACCAACGACAATAATTTTTTTCCTATTCATTTAAATGCATTTAGATTTACCAAAAATGTAATGGTCTTAGGACGCGCCCATACAATAAGGCTCTATTTGTTCCCTAATGGGTAGCATTTGCATACTAATATAGAGAGGGAGCCAGCACAGACGCCTGCGCCAACTCCCCTTTCCAGTCCTGGATGCCGACCTACACCCTATTCCAAAAACGATGCTGAGCAATGGCTAAGATAAAATCTACGGCAGTCTTCCCTACCGTACTGGCTCCTACCGGTAGTACCAAAATCCCTTGGTCGGCCAGGTGGTCTATCTGCGAGGCCGATACGGTACTGGTACCCTTTATCATGGTAAGCTCCAAGAAAGGGACGGTATCCCCTTCGACGGCTATGGGCTTCCCGTGGCGATACGCCTCATTGACGAAGGCAATGGCATCGGGGTTGGTAAGTAAGCGATTCTCATTTTTGGTCCCACCAGCCACATACACCGCATCAAAAAACACCGATGCTCCTGTTTTAAAATTCATGTCGATTTTGAGCTTTTCTCCAGACATCCCATGCAGATACCCAAGCTTTGGCGCTATAATTTTGCATACACCACCTACATTTTCCAATGCCGTTTTCATGGCCATCAAATTATCCATATCCACCTCAACGTCGGCTAAAATAGCGATCTGCCTACTGTTGATGCTATCTTTAATGGTATTCGCCATGCTCAATGCCTCTGAGCGGCCGATGTTCGGTTTCTTTTTGGTTGGCTGGTAGTCGATGGGGTCGGCGTCGGCTGGCACCCCATGGTTGAGCGGATGCTGTGGCTCCTTGGGCACTTCTAACCCTAAGTTGTCGGCCACTTGAGTGGCCAGTTGAAGGTCTACCTCCGTCAGAATACCGATCATACGTTCCCGAATACTTTCAAGCTCCACCTTCCCTAGCTCAAATGAAAACGCCTCCACGATATGCTCTTTCTCTACCTCGGATTGGCTATTATAAAATAGGGCAGCTTGGCTAAAATGATCCATAAAGCTCGCACTCCTTCCCCTTATTTTTTTGCCGTCAACCCTTTCAGCATAAGAAGTAAAGCCTCCTTGAGCCGCTTGTGCTTGGAAGGGGCAACCTCCACCCATCGAATTAGGGTCATAGCTCGTTTTACCCTTATTAATCATCTGACGCATATGCCCGTCCCTTTGATTGTTATGAACGGTATTGATGGACCGGTTGATAGGTATTTCATGGAAATTAGGACTACCCAATCGGGAAAGCTGCGTATCGGTGTAGGAGAACAACCGTCCCTGTAGCAGTGGATCGTTGGTAAAGTCAATCCCTGGCACCAAATGCCCCGGGTGGAAGGCTACTTGTTCCGTTTCGGCGAAGTAGTTGTCCGGATTTCGATTTAAAGTCATTTTCCCCACCTTCATGACCGGAACCAACTCTTCAGGTACCAGTTTGGTAGGGTCGAGTAGGTCGAAGTCGAACCGGTGTTCATCCGCTTCGGGGATAATTTGCATACCTAGCTCCCACTCTGGAAAGAATCCGTTTTCAATGGCCTCCCATAGGTCGCGGCGGTGAAAGTCGGGATCCTTACCCGATATTTGTAAGGCTTCATCCCATAACACCGAGTGCACACCTAATAGAGGCTTCCAGTGGAATTTTACGAAATAGGCTTCACCGGCCTCATTGATGAGCCGGAAGGTATGTACACCAAAACCTTCCATCATGCGCAAGCTACGTGGAATGGCCCTATCGCTCATCAGCCACATGATCATATGAGTACTTTCGGGCATCAAAGAAATAAAATCCCAAAAGGTATCATGTGCAGAGGCCGCTTGTGGAATTTCATTATGTGGCTCGGGCTTTACGGCGTGTATGAGGTCGGGAAACTTGATGGCATCCTGGATAAAGAAAACAGGCATATTATTTCCTACCAGATCGTAATTCCCTTCTTCCGTATAAAATTTGACGGAAAAACCTCTTACGTCCCGGGCCAGATCGGTGGATCCCCTCGAACCAGCCACCGTAGAAAAACGCGCGAAGACGGGCGTGCGCCGATCTGGGTCATTTAAAAACCCTGCCTTGGTATATTTGGCCATAGGCTCATATACTTGAAAAAAGCCATGTGCGGCGGCACCTCGTGCATGGACGATACGCTCGGGTATACGCTCATGGTCGAAATGCGTAATTTTTTCTCTTAGTATAAAGTCTTCCAAAAGGGTGGCTCCCCGCTCTCCTGATTTTAAGGAATTCTGGTTGTCGTTGATTCGAACCCCTTGATTGGTGGTCAAAAACTCGTCGGTACCATTTTCCTTGAATTTATTTAAATCATCATTTTTGGGGTCAAATTCGGTATTCTCATTCAATGTTGCCATTTGAAAAGTGAAGTTTAGTGAAGAATTTTCAAAACTAAATCGCCGATATGCGACGTACTCTAACACTTCATAACAACCATACCATGGCCCAATCGACCACCTGAGCGCCCCGCTTTTATCCCCGCAATAGGGTCATTTTTAACTAAATTGGTGTTCCGTTGTTCACATGTCCTACGTATATGTGGAGCCAAATATCCAATTTGTTACCATTACCACTCAAGCCTAATGGATGACGAATAGTCGTTTAGAAAAATAATATGGCTGTTTTAACTTTCTCTGACCCCCCAAACCATCATACTTTTGGTTGATCGGCGAGTTAGGTATCCTATTTGCTATGCTCTTGTATATGTATCACTCAACAGTTTTGGCTTATGGAAATGAAAAACGAAATAAAACCACAAACGCAGGACCGACAACCGGGTAGGGAGTCGGCCATGGATCCACAACCCATCATCATCAGAGACGACTATAAGGGGAGCAATAAGCTCTTAGGAAAAAAGGCCCTAATTACAGGGGGCGATAGCGGGATCGGTCGGTCAGTCGCCGTGCATTTTGCCCGCGAAGGGGCCGATGTCGCCATTATTTATCTGTGTGAAGATCAGGATGCACAAACCACGAAAGCAATGGTGGAAGCTGAGGGTCGCAAATGCATCAATATTCAAGGTGATATCCGAGATAGTGATTTTTGTAGTGCTACAGTTGGCCAGGTCATCAGAGAATTGGGAGGACTCAATATACTCGTCAATAATGCTGCCGAGCAGCATCCCGTCGAAGGGCTGGAGTTTATCTCCTCAATGCAGCTACAAAACACCTTCCAAACCAATATTTTCTCATTTTTCTATTTTTCTCAGGGCGTTTTACCCCACTTCAAAGAAGGTGATTGCATCATTAACACCACTTCGGTAACGGCCTACCATGGCAACTCTTCGTTAATCGATTATTCGTCTACTAAGGGGGCAATTACCTCCTTTACCCGTTCACTGGCCCTTAGCCTGGCACCCAAGGGAATAAGGGTGAACGCCGTAGCGCCAGGGCCCATATGGACCCCCTTGATCCCCTCCACTTTCGATGCCGAAAAGGTGGGCAACTTTGGACAGGATACGGCCATGCAACGGCCCGGTCAGCCTTGTGAAGTGGCTCCTAGCTATGTATTTTTGGCCAGCCAGGATTCCTCCTATATCAGTGGGCAGGTCATCCACCCCAATGGCGGGCAGATCGTCAACGGTTAAAAAATCAAAAGCCCCGATACTAAGGTTGCGTAACCTCGGCATCGGGGCCTAAATAGGCTACCCTTTAGACATTCTGCAAGGCGTTCGGATCGGTAGTGAGCTGTAAACCAGCAATGGTCTTTTGCGACGCTCCCTCTCCCACCACAACGGAGTACTTGCCGTATGCGTATACCTTGGGGCGGTACATTTTTCCTAATGTCCTTAGGGCCGAAACGACCTCACCCGATTCTTCATCGATCACCTGTACGAGCTGGTTGGCTTCTGAAAGGGACAACTGGGGCAAAAATCCTAGAGCTCTCCTACCGTCATTATCGAATTGACTGATCGTCAGCGGCCAACCGGGATAGGTATTGGCGTTATCGTTTGACGCCAAATCGGCCAAAAACCGATACGCTTCCATCTTAATCGTTCGCGCTTGGGTATCGAAAGTAATCAGGCCAAAACCAGAAGCCTTTTTCTGAGAGGCCACATAACGGTTCTTCTCCTCTCTGAAATCGTCGTCCGGATTCCCCACTGCATATACGTAATTGTCGTTGCCAAACACATCGCGGTAACAGCCCGTATGGGGCAAATTGTGTGCGGGCCTATCCGTAAAGGGCATATTGACTAGGTCGGGCTGCCCCCAGCGCGGATAACCTGTAGAAATAGCGGGGGTACAGTAGGTCCAACTGCCGTCTTTGGGCTCGTCGATACTGTATTTTAATAAAAATGGAACGTGCTGATCGCCATTGATATGAAACACACAAGCCTTTCTCATAATCCTTAGAACGTCATCTTTTTGCTTTTTCGGCCATCCACCCGAATCCAGATCACCCGTCAGATATTCCTTTTTAGGGCCGTGGTGGGTACCAACACTTGAAAACAGCGTCTGACTCAGCAGTACTTTCATATCGGCCTGGTGCCAGTCTGTTACCCAGTTTTCTAAGAAAGCCACTTGTTGCTTGCCCAGATAGGATAATTCATCTGACTCCAAAGTACCTATAGGAAGGGGTTCGCGGATATGGTCAATTCGTCCTTCTCCTGGTCGTATTTTCTCGGGGCCCGATTTGAAATAGCGATCGCTGACGATGGCGAAGCTCACTCGCCCATAGGTAAGGGCCGTAAACCAGGTACTAATTCCCGAAGGCAGGGGCTCGGCCTGAATAGGATCGGGCAAGTGGGCACATTGCGTTTGATTCACCACATTGACCATGGCGGTTGTCTGCACGAAGCCGCCATGAGCATCCCTTTTCTTCGCCCACTCTTCAAGACTAATATGAACGCCGCCATCGCCCCAGAGGTTACCTTGAAAAACATCATGGTCGTCGGGGGTGCAGATGGTAGGCCTATCTCTCATGATATTGCCGAAGCTCCATCCGAACATAAACCATTTTCCAAGATAACTCAGTATCGCTTTGTCTTCTGGTTCCCGTTTGATAGGATACCCTCCATTTTCTTCGTAGATCTGGTCGCCAGAGAAGTACAATAAATCTGGGTTAGATTTTTCTAAATTTTCTACCAAAGGACGATAGGGATACCCTAGCCAGTTCTGACAGGTAAGCCCCCCAAAAAGCAACTTCTGACGCGTGGGTTCCTTTCTAATACATCCTTTATAGGTATGGGTAACCTCGCCAAGGCGATAGGAAACCCTAAAAGGCTGGTCCTGTTGGGCTTGGGTATAAGGCAGCGAAAAAGTGGCTACATAGGACAGAGGGTCGAAATTTTGCTTGGCCACTTCAACCCATTTCCCCGCTTTTAATAACTCCAGGCTCACCACCTTCGTATCGGCCTTCCCTAGAGGAGCCATTTGTGCACTCAATTTTAGTTGTCCATCCGATAGGGTGTACATACTCCACAGAATGGGACCAAAGGAGTTGTCGGGGACGGACACCACCTTATTGCCGCTAAGGGATACCTCCGACCACCAAAATGTACTGGCATCTTTTTGAAGGATGTTGTTTTCCAGGGCTACCAGCCCTTCCAACGTCCCCTCGAGGCTGTTGGTAAGTTCCGCTTTTCTTTTTTGCGAGTCTATGGCTAGCAGCGTACCCGTAGACTTCCCTGCAGAAGTATCGCCTACAAATTTCAGACTGAAGTCCTTAAAGTCGAACCCAACGGGCAGTGAGCTCGACTTTTCTCCTAGGAATATCTTCCCCTCCAAGGATACTCCGGCCGCGATGCCCTGGCCATAATAGCACGCCGCTTTGATGCTAGCAGGGTCCGTTTGATCCTGAATACCGATGTTGAAGCCCACAGCCCCCTTGTCTCCCTTGGCTTCGAGCAAGCCCAGTTTGGCTTCCATGGTCAACGACCCATCGGTAGGCTGTACGACTTCTGTAAGAAAATGGAGCCGAGCCGATTTTTTGTTTCCCGAAAATTCCAGACGCCCCTTTTTAATTTCCCAATCTTCCATGGGTACCGACCAAAAGTCGGCCCCTATCCAGGTTCGGTCGCCGATCGACTTAAAATTACGGTGAAACCCCTTTCTTTTTTGCACGCCCATCGGCGACAGGAGCTTCATGGAGCCCCCCCAAGAAGTAAGTGGTAAGGACACTATGGGCAGAGAATAACCCAGTTTTTGAATAAAGGATCTTCTTGAATAATCCATGTTATGCGTTTTATAATAAAGAAAAAAGCCGCCCCGGCCCTTGGGTCAAGACGGACTAAAGATTTAATCGGCCAGGTTGGGGTTCACATTGACCTCTGACTGAGGAATGGGCCAATGGTCGTCTTGGCCCTTTCTAAAACTCTTTGAAGTCACAAACCAACGACTTTTTGGATCGATCTTCTTGGAAGTCTTAGAATATAAAGTAGAGTTGGGGAATGGAGCACCCCAGAAATCCCCCACTAATACCTGGTCGCCAATGTCCCAACGTATGATATCCCATAGCCGGAGGCCTTCGAAGGCCAGTTCGATGCGGCGTTCGTTGCGCAACACGGGGCGCAGGGCAGCCGGGTTGGTGATGGTAACGGGAGGCAACCCTACCGACGCTCTTCCCCGAACGGCATTGATGGTTTGATCCAACAGCGCTTGAGTAATAGGTGTGCCGGCCTCCATTTCGGCTTCCAAATAACTGAGAAGGACTTCAGCATAACGTAAAATAGGCACATTACCCCCATAATCGGTACGGAGGTTTCCGGAGAAATTTTCATCAAAAAACTTCCGTAGTCCATATCCAGTCCTAGTAGCCTGTTTCGAATAAGTGAGCTGATCCAAAGATTTGGTGGAGTCAGGATGGCATACATAGCGTTTGTTGCCGAACATACTACCGTCCCACAACAGGTTATAACGGAAGCGAGGATCGCGGTTTTTGCCCATATCGCTGTAGTCGAAGCGTGGGTCGTCGTAAGAGAGCGGCGTGCCATCGCTAAAGCCATAAGCGTCGGCGAGGCTGCCTAATGGATTCACAATATGCCACCCCGACGCCATGGCCGGCCAAGCATGTTGAGGCAGGGCGTTTGGAGCTTGCCCTGACACATGTTGGTTGCTAAAGATATTTTCGCTGCTGTTCTCATTGGTTGGGGTGAACAAGGTCTGATAGTCAGGGTCAATACTATTTTCGCCCATGTCTATGATCTGCTTGTAAATGGTAGCAGCCTCAGAAAAACGTTTCTCTGCTAATAAGATTCTTCCCAAAAACCCTAAAGCCGCTTGCTTACTGGCCCTGCCGGTTTCGGCATTGGTAAGGCTACCGAAAGAGGGTAAGTCGGCCGCGGCCGCTCCTAGCTCGTCGATCACATACTTTACCACCTCGGCCTTAGGGGCCTTAGACACTTGGTTGGCCTCGTCGGGTGTTAAGGTATTTGGGACCAGGGGTACCGATCCAAAGTATTGTGATAAATAAAAATACTGGGTGGCCCTCACGAAGCGTGCTTCGGCCTTCATCCGGCTAATCTTCTCAGGAGCCATACTGACCTTGTCGATACTCTCTAAAAAATCGTTGCAGATGGCAATCCTTTTGTACGACGATTTCCAATAACCCAATATCACATCGTTATTGGGCAGCAAGGTACCATTCGTCAGGCGATTTTGGGCCGAATTGTCCCCCCGGCGGTCATAAAGATTGTCAGTAGCAAATTCGAGAAAAATAATACCACAATAGGACCACCAGTCGGTGGGGACTACCTCGGTACCATACTCGATGGCCCCTCTATACATGCCCGTAAGGGCTATATTGGCATTGGACTCCGAAGTCCAAAAATTATCTTTGGAGAATGAATTGCTAGGATATTTCTCCAACTCCTGGTCACAAGCCGTTGCACCCATCACTAGCGCCACTGCCAACGCATATTGAAGAATCGATTTTTTTATAGGAAATAATTTCATGGTCGAATTATAGTTTAAGGTTAACACCAAAGGTTACGGTTCTAAGGATCGGGTAAAACGCCCCTCCTCCATTTACTTCAGGATCCCATCCATTTCGGTATTTGGTTACCGTCAACAAGTTTTCGGCAGATACGTATACCCGCATTCTGTTAATCCTTAAGGCATTGAGTACCGAGCTGGGCAAGGTATAGCCTAGTTGCATATTTTTAACCCTCAAGTACGAGGCGTTGATCACCCAGAAGTCCGACTGCACCGTATTGGGCGTCCCACTGTTAGAGATCACTTCTAGGCGTGGGTAGTCAGGATTACGTGTAGGCTCCGCGGGGTTAAAACGCCCCTCCATTTGCCATCTCTGGATATTACCCTGATTAAAAAAAGCATAGCCAGCATAGCCCGACAACTGTCCTTTTACTCCAGCTACCCCCTGTAGAAAGGTAGAAAAATCGAAATTCTTATAAGAGAACCCTAGGTTAGTCCCAAAGGTGTATTTAGGGATTCGACTTCCTAAATAGGTGCGGTCGTAGGTGGGGTCCACTTTGCCATCGGGTACTCCATCTGGCCCACTGATATCCTTGTACCGTAGGTCCCCGGCCTGGGCGTTGGGCGTAACAGACTTTTGATCGGGCCATTCGCTTACCTCTTGCTCATTGAGGAACACCCCGTCGCTGAGATAGCCATAGTACATTTGCATGGGGTAGCCAATAAAGATATCGGAACCATTGCCGACAAAGCCGTTAGGTTGGGTCACATTCCCCAAGCCCAGAGTTACTACCTTGTTTTTGATAATCGAGAAATTCCCGTTGATATTATATTTGAAGTCGCCTAAGCTCCCCCGGTACCCAAGGTCAAACTCCCAACCTGAGTTTTGCATGGCGCCGGTGTTGGTTTCAGCGATGGCTACTCCCAACACGTTACTTACACTAGCCGATGGCTTAAAGAGGATATCTTCGGTGTTACGTTTAAAATAAGTAAGATTGAAAAGCAATTGGTTATTAAAGAAGCTGGACTCCAAGCCAATGTCGGTAGTTTTGGTGGTTTCCCACTTGATATTAGGATCGGTGTAAATTGAATAGGCCGCCCCCGTGCTGATCTGATTGCCGATGGGGTAATTGCGCCCGGCGGTCAACACCTGCTGGTAAGGATAGTTTCCAATATTTTGATTCCCCAAAATTCCAAGAGATGCCTTGAGCTTCAGATCGGAAATCCACCGGATATCCTTTACAAAGTTCTCCTGCGACAATCTCCATCCTACGGCAGCAGAGGGAAAGAAAGCGTATTTTTGGCCAGCAGGGAAGCGAGAGGAACCATCGTTCCTTACTGTAAATTCGAATAAGTATTTTTCTTGTAAACTATATTTCAGCCTTGAAAAAAGGGATTGAATGGCCCATCCGGCATCGTAACCACCGGCCTGTTGGTTGCTAAGGCCTCCCATATCGGGTACGGTATATTGGTTGCTAGGGAAATCCTGACGATACACATTCAAATAGCTGTATTCTTGATTCTCAAAGGAATACCCTCCTAGGATACTAAAAAAATGGGGGCCAAACTCCTTGCTATACTCTCCGGTAAATTGCATGGTTTTGTAGATCTCCTTATCGCTACTCTGGTTTAGATAGGACTGGCTCAGGAAAAGGTCTTCGTTGAGTCGCTGAGAGGCTAGGTACGAGCGCTCCTCCAATAAGGAGAAGTTGAAACCACCGATAGCAGACAGGGTAAGTCCTTCTAAAGGCTTCCACTCCAGCCTAGAATTGATCCCTACGCGGGTTTTTGGATTGCGATAGTAGGAATCGGAGGCTAACCAGGACACTGGCGTACCCCCACTTTCGGGACCTATGCCAAAGTCACCATTGGAAGCCTGTCCCAAATAAATGGACGGATAACGCACCGCATTTTGAATGAGCTGATCAGAAAGTTCGCCACCTTTATTGGCAGTAGCCTGTGGTTCCTTGCGATTTTCGATGGCACCAAAAAGGCGGGTGTTTAGCTCAAAATTTTTGCCAATTTTATTTTGAATATTTAGCCTTTGGTTGAAACGACTGTACCGGTTTTTAGGCACTATTCCTTGCTGTTGTAACATCGCACCCGACAAGAAAAAACGGTTGTTGTCGTTTCCTCCCGACAAGGTGATGGTATGCGAATTTTGAACCCCTTTTCCACTAAATAAATCCTCGAGGAAGCGCGTGTTCGGATAATTGTCCGGATCGGACTGAGACTTGAATTTTTCGATATCCTCAGCCGAGAAGCTATTACTACCCGAAGCCTCATTGAACATTTCGGCATATTCCCAAGAATTGACCAGGTCGGGCAGGCGGGTAGCCTTGTTGACCCCTACATAGCCATCGTAACTTACCGATAGCTTGTCGGAGGTGCCATTTTTGGTCGTAATCAGTATTACCCCATTAGCGGAACGCGCTCCGTAAATGGCCGCCGACGAAGCATCTTTTAAGACCGATATCGTTTGAATATCGTTGGGATTAATGTCGTTCATACTTCCAGGAATCCCATCGATAAGCACTAGGGCATCGGGTTGGGCACCAAACGACCCTACCCCTCTTACCCTAATCTCGCCACCGCTAGCGCCGGGGCGTCCTGAACGCTGGATCACCGTAACGCCGGGCATCTGCCCTGTGATGGCCTGAGAAGCCTGAGTAACTGGCCTGTTCTCTATATTTTTTGAGCTGATCTGTGAGATCGACCCAATTACATTTACCTTCTTTTGGGTACCATAACCTACCACCACTATTTCCTCTAAGGCCTTATTATCCTCCTCAAGGGTAATATTTAGCTGGGTGCGGCTCCCTACGAGCACTTCTTGACTGGTGTAGCCTACAAAAGAGAACACTAACACAGCATCGGGGTTGTCTATCGATAAGGAAAAATTCCCATTCACATCGGTGGTGGTACCTTTTTGCGAGTCTTTTACCAGGATACTTACTCCGGGCAAGCCCATGCCGTTCCCATCGACTACCTTTCCTTTTAGGTCAATAAAACTCGATTGCAATTTCACTGCCGGTGGGGCTATCTTACCCGGCTGCTCCGTGTCGTCCATCTTATTGAGGACGATTTGTCCTTCGACCACCCGATAGCTTATTGATAGCGGCAGGAGCGTCTCTCTTAAAAAGTCTTCTAGCCGCTGCTCTTTGGAATGGATGCTGACCTTTTGATCGGCCTGTATGGCTTTGGAACTGTACACAAACTGAACTCCCGCCTGTTTTTCTACCTTTTGCAAGACGGCTCGTAGGCTGGAGCGTTCCATATGCAGGTTTACCGACTTATTCAGAAAGTCCTGGGCGTGGCCATCGAAGGCCAGGGTGACTCCCGAAAAGATCATCGCTACCATCAACTGTAGGACCGTTATTTTCATGATTTGTAGTACTAACCGACCTGGTTTTAAAGATTTTTTCATACATTTAAATGTTTTGATAAATTGAGCATTTAGACAAAACAAAGCCTGTACACCTCAAGGGTGCTTTTTAGGATCAGCTTTGTTGAAAAGGGCTTTCCGAGAACTGTCAATGTTGCAACCATTGTCAGTTCTTTTTTTGCCTGGATTGTTTTATTTCATACCACGCCTATTTTAAAGTGTTAAACCATCATTTTAATCACAACCTTTCCCATTAATCAGAATGGTCGTGCCCTTTAATTCATAAGAGCCCTGAATGGCCGCACAGATGAGGTCCAGCTGGGCATATAGTCCCTTATTGGTTAGGTTGGCCGTAAGCGGACAATCCTTAAGGGCCTTCCGTTCCAATTCCAAATCGATCGAATACGTATTTTCCAAAACCCTTAGCACCTCCGCCAAAGGAGTATCATCGAAGTCGAAATGAGGCCCCTGCCCTTCTTCAGGAGAAACAGGCACCGGCTGCTCAACGAGCTCGGTAACAAAAATGGCACGATCAGCCATAAACGTCACCTGGTGATTCGGGCTTAAGATCACCCCATTGCTCTTCTTTATGGAGTTATCTCCTTGTTTTTTATTCTTTTCATAGACCGAAACTTTTCCGGTTTTCACCGAGACTTCAACATCGGCCTGGCCCTGCGGTGCCTTTACCCTAAAACTCGTCCCTAATACTTTGGTCGTAATTTTTCCGGCATTGACAAAAAATGGTCTTTGGGGATTTTCACTGATCTCGAAGAATGCCTCTCCTATCAGGTCCACTTCCCGGTGGTCTTTGGCAAATTTCTTGGGATATCGGAGTTGGCTCTGTGGGCCAAGCATCACCTTGCTACCATCTTCCAAGCTTACAGTAAGGACCTTATTTTCTTTATTAATCATCAGGGCTTGTCCATTATCCAAAGGGGCCAAAGTAGGCTTTTGCGGCCATAGGGTATAGACGATCAAGAGCACGATACTCGCACAGGCGGCGGCCGCATAGGGAATAAAAGGCTTTATCTTTAACAGTAAAGGCCTCGAAGGTTCTTCTGCCGAAAGTCCCGCTTTATTTTCCAACTTGGCCCATAACCGCTGCTCAAGTGCCTCCCATTCGGCAGGGTGAAGGGTACGGGGCCCCTCGTCGATCAGGGCATACCACTGCTCTACGATGAGTCGCTCCCTTTCCGTGGCCTCGCCTTTCAGGTATTTTTTCAATAAAAAAGCAAATGTTCTTCGATCCATCTTAGGTAGTGTAGTTGCTCCCTAATAGTCGTATAAAACGGCAGATACCGCAGGATAACTTAATACATTCTTTGAAAGTTTATGTATTTTACGATAAATTAGCTTATTTTCTTCTAAAAATACAAGTCAAACTTGAAGTAAAAGAGCAATAAAAAGGGAGGGTAAAAAATCCTTTAATGATTTTCGGAGTTGTTTTAGGGAAAGAGTAATGTGGTATTCAACGGTCCTTTCGGGAATAGCCATCAGCTGGGCGATTTCTTTGGTAGACTTAAACTCGAGCCGGCTCAGATGAAATATTCTACTCGTTTTCTCTGGGAGAGCGGAGAGCACTCTTTCGAAAATACCGGAGATTTCCGTAAGATGTACGGCTTGTTCGGTGGCATCTTCGAAAGATTCTTTTTGGGACAACAGCAAGTTCTGGTATTTATCACTTTGAAACTGGGCCCGGTAGTGATCCATAATTTGGTATTTGGTAGCCGTATAAAGATAGGCTCCCAAATTTTCAATCTCTTGGGTGGCACGTTTCTCCCAAATTTTTAAAAAAACATTTTGTAACACCTCTTCTACGATCTCATCGGAGGCTATTTTCTGCTGTGCCGCTATGAATAACGTCTTCCAATACCGATTATAAATTTCATTGAATGCGCCTGAATCATCGACTCTTATGAGTTTTACAAGCAGTTCGTCACTAAGTAGATGATACTCCATACAATAGTTTTGTACAAACATATCATGCTAAACTTCATTTTCCAAATTATAAGTATTGAAAAACAAAGGTAGACCTGGGAAGGAAATAATGACTACTCTATCCCAGGTCTATGTCCTTCTTACAAGATCAATAATGTGATGGATCCTCGTCCTGCCATTCATTGACACCGTCCCTTATCCGATTACGGAAGGTAAGTGTATCTTGAGCGTAGGAAGTGGTGCCGTCAGGATTGGCAAACTTATAGTTCAAATACAGCTTTCGGTCCTGTAAAAGTTTAGAACGATTGAAGCTGCTCGTACCGTCGGGGAGTACCACCACAGAGGACCCCTCTGCCTGACTGACCGTAACATTACCATCAGCCAGGGTAATCTTCATAGCACCCGACTGATCGCTAATCTTATTGGTTATCAATGCATTGGGAGCCACCGTTTGAAGGGTCATCATTTTGATTTCGGGGGTAGGAATAGTCGTATAATAATTGGTTGTTTTTAAGATTTTCCCTGAAGAATCCTTTACCACGGTCACCCCACCATGGTAGTAATTCCCAAAAAGCATATTTTCATATTTAAGGGCTATCACCGCATACCTTTTGGCCGACAGCACCGAGTCGGCGTCGGCACTTTTAATATAAAAGGGCAAGGCGTAGACGGGATGGATGGTTGCGGGGTCTTTCAAAAATGCAGCTGAGTCGGCCTTTATCACCACCGAACCCATATAGGTCCCCTTTTTGATGACCATTTGACTGGGGTCAGAAATGGTAAAATAGGAAGTAGGAAGGGGCTTTAGCTCTGTTACTGGGGCTATAGCGTCCTTGATATAACCCAGGCCCGATTTCATAACTGCCAAAATATCACTGGTAATCAGACTATTATCGAGGCTAAAGTTCACAATCCTATCCTGACGATTGTCTCGTACTCCTGCCAAGGAAGCCCCCACTTCTATCTTCATCCCCTCTCCTACCACAAACGTTCTGACGTTGGTTTGATAGTTAAAATAGATGGCATCATGGTCAAAATCGTCGATATAGTCCTTATAACAGGATGTAAGAATTCCTAGCAGAAGGATACTGATTAAGCTATTTTTTTTCATTATTTCCAATTTTTAAAATGATGTAGATAAACCTTACTGCCACGATTCCCAACCTTCATTTTGAACCAAGTTGCTCATCCTTAATATTTCCTCATAGGGAATAGGCAAAAAGGGAGAGTTAAACGATCGGGTTTGAACAAGACTATTAAGATTATAGGTAAAGCTGTCATCGGCATTTTTAGTGATATGTGCTCCATGAACAGGCTGGTTGATAGCGTCGAGGGTGGTGGACCAACGCCGCAGGTCAAAGAAGCGCTGGCCTTCGAAGCACAGCTCCAGGCGCCGCTCATTTTGAATGAACTTATTGAAGGCCTCTGGTCCGGCTGCGGCTACTTCGGCCAGATAAGGGTCCACCGTAAAGCCTGCGGCACCATCCGAAGTGCTCTTGGAGCGGATATAGGCCATAGCCTCTTTGGCCGAGAGTCCATATTTCGCACCATTGGGGCCTTCCACCTGATTGGCCGCTTCAGCAAAAGCCAATACCATATGCTCCCACCGAATATAGAACTTAGAATGAGGCTGACGGTTAATCGAATTGTCAGACCAATTCAAGCCCATAAACACCATTTTCTTGATATGATAGTTGGTCCTACTATTGTTGGCAGGCCCAGCAGCATCCTTCCCATCGATCCAGTTTTCGAAGGTATACATGACGTTGCTGGTATTGATTTTTATGGCCTTGGCATTATTATAAAAAATGGTACTATAAAACCTCGGATCCCTGTTGGCATAGGGGTTGGCGGGGTCGTACAGACTTAGTGGATTGGTGATCGGATAGCCATTCTTCATAGGAAAGGCATCTATCAATTCCTGTGTAGCGCCTACCGACCCCGTACCCTGAAAGCCGCCTGGATAGAACATACGTTCCATGGCATCGTTGGCATTATTATAACGCGAAGCGAAGATAATACCGCCAAAATTAGGATCGAACCAATTGACTGCCTTGGTAGGACTAAAGCCATTTTTGACGGCATCGGTAGTCTGCTTAAAATCCATCACCTCCTTGGCCATTTTGGCCGCCATATCCCAGCGTGAAAGGTCGTTGGTAGGGTTAAAGCGAGGACTCGCCCAATTAAGATATACCAAAGCCTTGATAGCCCGAGTGGTGATGCCGTCGAAGCGGCCCCAATACCGGCCTCCCGCATAGGCTCTATCCCCCACCACAGGCACTAAATAGTCGCGGTGAGCGATGGGCAGATATTTATAGGCCGAATCGCAATCGGCCAAAATTTGTTTTACGCACTCGTCGTAGGTGTTTCGGGCAAAATTGGACTCGGTGCTAATGTCCACGGGCTCCAGCATAATGGGATAGCCCAACAGCTGGCCATTCACCCCTTTACCTCCAAACTTCAGCAGCAGGTCGTACTGGAACCAGGCCCTCAAAGCGAATGCCTCGCCTTGGAGCCTGTTTTTTACCAGGCTGTCCAGATGCGGATCCACCAAAAACCGAGTGTTGTACCCTCTTCTATCTTTGAGGAATAAGTTGACTGAATAGATAGACCGATAGTCGCGGTCCCAATAGGTGCGAAAAGGATCTTGACTAGTAGGCAGGGCCCCAACTGCAAATTTACTGAGCGTATTGGTGGTGCTGGTAATGACCACGTCGTCGGTGGCTCCATCCAGATACACCCCCTCAAAGTCGTTATACCCCCTGGGCATATTGTCATAACAGTTCCCTACCAAGCCTTGTACCATATCCTGGTATTTCCAAATATCCTCCGTAGTTCGGTTGCCATTAGGATAAGGCTCCAGATAATCCTTGCAGCAGAACAAACTCACTCCCACTAGAGCGAGAAGCATGGTCCACGTAAAGTTTTTTATTTTACGATTCATCATATTATTCGTTAAAAAGTAAGTTTAATTCCTCCTGTAAAGGTTCGGAAGAGGGGGTATACCGTAATCCCTGAGTTAATGGACTCGGGGTCCACCTCCTTGATTTTCGAGAACGTTAGCAAGTTAGCGCCCCGCACATACAGCCGAATACCTCGGGCCCCGATAATATTGCCAGGAACCAACGGTACGTTATAGGCTAACTCGACATTTTGGATTTTAAAGAATCCACCATCCCGTAGCCAGTAATTGGAACCTACAAAGTTATTGTTGACTTTGAAGTAGGTTAGATTAGGATAGTCTCCTCCTACATTATTCTTTACAAAGTCGGAATAGTTATTGTCTCCCCATCCGTTCCAAAAATACTTATTGGTAAATGGAATATCATAGAATGCCCGACCATTGCCTAGTGCCATGAAATCGAAATTCTTGTAGTTCAATTTCAGGTTTAGGGCATATACCAACCGTGGTGCAGTATGGCCTATTTGGCTATTATCGTTATCGTCTACGATCCCATCGCCATTCATATCCTTGTATTTGAGGTCGCCCGCATGTAATACCTCGTCATATATCTGGGGAACGACGGTGGCTTCGGCATCACTACCAAATTTCCCTAGGTATGTCTGTCCGAAATAGGCGTCGCTTGGCTGGCCAATTCGTGACTGATATCCATTGCGATAGTTTGGCTCATCGTATTTTAGGATCTTACTATTTTGAACACTGGCATTTCCACCAATAGAATAGCGCAGACTTCCCAACTTATTTGAATACTGAAGGGCCATTTCCAAGCCGGTGAGTCTCATTTTGTTGTAGTTGTACCAGGGACGTGCATTGGAGATACCCGCCGTATAAGGCACCTTGTTGAACAACTGAGACACCATCCCATCGCGGAGGTTGTTGTAATAGTTGACCTCTAAAGAGAGCTTTTTATCCAATAAAAGGGCATCGATACCTATGCTAAATTCCCGTCTTTTTTCCCAGGTTAGATCGGGATTCCCTATACGTGCAGGACTGGTACGGTACACCGAGTTGTCGGTATTAGAACCAAACCACTGGTTGGTGGAATAGGGCCCAAAGGCAGAGCCCGAGGAGTTGACCGACCATCTGTCCAAATAATAAAACGGGGGAAGAAAGCTCTCATAACCCACTATACCGGCTTCGGCCCTCAATTTCAAGTAGTCGACGCCCTTAACAGCACCAAAGAAGCCTTCTTCGGAAAGTACCCAACCCAGCCCCAGGGCAGGAAACATTCCATAACGCTTATCCTTGGCAAAGCTGTAGGTACCGGCATAATTCAGCACCCCCTGAAGCATATATTTGTCACGGAACGAATAGGACCCAATCAAGGAGCCATTTTGTTGTCTTTGAGGCTCTTCTATTCCATTTCTCGACGACTTGCCCAAATAATAGGTAAGCCCGAGTTGCAATTCGCTCTTCGCCCAGGTCTTTTCATACTTCAGGTTCTGATAAACCACAAAGCGCTGGGAATAATAATCGTGCAGTTTGGCTAGTCCCGACATATCGGCCCCATCATGAACCTTAGAAAGCGTAACGGTGTCGGCACCCGAAGCAGTAGTGGTCGGGTTTACGATATAGGCTATATAGTCCTCAGCCTTCCCGATTCTTAAGCTATTAAAAATATTGAAACCGATAAAACTAGTAGACTTCAAACCCGGAATCACCTCTTTCAGATCATACTCAAAAGTAAGGTTAGAGGCACCCGTCCGGCCCGTTTCGGTATAAAATCCATTGTGCATGATATTGCCAATGGGGTTGGTTCTAAAGGCCGAATTGGAACTAACCGCATACCAAGGGGCATCTAGGTCGTCGGCATACGCCGCGTACACGGGGAAGGCAATGGGTGGAAGGTCGGTAATATCGTCAATCACCGAGTTAAACTCTACCAAGTCCAATGCAGTATTGGTGGTCTGGCTTTCATTGGTAAAATTTGAGTTGTACCCATAATTGGGTGAACGTCGGATGGTCATCCCTCCAAAGAAATCAAATTTGACCTTGATCAGCGGATTAATTTTGATATCGATATTGGACCTCACATTAATGCGATGATAGTCAGATATTTTTCCGATTTTATAGATATCTCCTTCTCCATTATAACCCAAAGATGCACTGTATTGCACCGCTTCGTTTCCACCCGTCGACGACAAATTGACTCTTCGGAACGTCTTGGAGTCTTTGAGCATCATATTCCGATAATCAACATTAGGATATTTAAAGCTATAAGGATCGTTCTGGGCATAGCCTGCAATATCCGATTCTTGATAGATGGGTGCCAGACCATTATTATTTCGGGCTTCGTTATTGAGCCGAGCGTACTCGACCCCATTGGCCCAGCCCGGAAATCTGTCCACATAGCTTACGCCTTGCTCCGCATTAAACGACATAACCCGCTCGTGCATACGCCCTCTTCTGGTTTTGATATAGATGATCCCATCGGCACCTCGGGGGCCCAGCATGGCCTTGCCGACAATGTCCTTAATGACCGTCACCGATTCTATTTCTTGGGGATCTAGGGGCATTTCAGTGATATCGGTGGGTATGTCATCAATTACAAAGATGGGGCTTCGGCCCCGGGTGGTGAGGCTCACTTTCTCGGTAACCCGGTACATCCCCAGCTCCTCCTCCGCATTCAACCCCACGGACCCGTCGCGCTCTACTACTTCGAGCCCATTGGCCAATCCACTGAAGGCATTCCTCAGGTCGTTGGTAGGGTATTTTTCTAAGTCGGAGCGCTGCAGGGTAGTATAAGCACCCGTCACGGATCGGCGTTTGAGGTTCATAAAAGGCAAGGCCACCCGGTCGTCGTCCGTAGTAAATAGCTTGGCCTTTTTGAGGGCTACAACGGCATAAGTGATTAAGTCGCTCACCACTACTACCGATTTACTATATCCAGGAGCCTGAACCGTTACAAAATCTTCGTGAAGTCCACTAAACGAAAACAATCCTGAAGCATTGGTCACCGCATGCAGGACCCCTTCGCCTATTACCACTTGGGCGCCAGGTATAGGACTACCGGCCTCATCGGTTACTTTCAAATCGATCTTAACGACCTTGGCCGCTTTGTTCTGCGCTACTGCCTGGCCCATACATAGGCAAAGCAGCAAACATAAGCCCAGTATAACCCCAAATTTTATATCTATTTTCTTCATCATTTCCATCTTTAAGGGTTGGTTTTACCAAACTTCATTAGGTGTAAAATTTTTCATTTTGTAGGTATCATCCGTATCAAAAGGCAAATAATACATAGCATCTTTCCACCTAGACTGGCGATTGGCCGCCAAAGGAACCCTTACATATTTAAAACCTGTAGGATAGGCACTGCTTACGGGCACCTTCTCGATATCGACTCCCATCAACGGGCCATTCATAGCCTTGGGAGCATCTTTCCACCGACGTATATCATAATAATAATGCGACCCTTCAAAGCACAACTCTATCACTCTCTCGTTCTTGATTCGCTCCCTGAGCAACTCTTTGGAAGTAGTAAACTGCAGCTGCACATCGGGCATTCCCGCCCGGTTTCTGATCTTGTTAAGCGCTTGCAGGGCGGTCATGCCCGCTCCAGGAGCGGCACCGTTGGGGCCGTAGGCTTCATTGGCGGCTTCGGCATAATTAAGGTATAATTCGCCAAGCCTGATGATGGGATCGGTATGTTGCGGCGTCGTTTTGTTATTAACACTTTGTTCTCCCCAGGTTTTACGTTGGTAATACCCGGTCCTGGTGATCCCGGCATACGACTGGTCCTGGAGTTGTGCATATACGGCAGCACCGTTGACGGTCTCATAGTAAATTTTGGCATTCCCATAACCCGGCACGGGTGCGGTGTTATAGATGATGTCGATATAAAACCTTGGGTCCCGGTTGGTATAAGGATCTTGCTCATTATAATGCCCGGCCAATGTTGCTTTTTCCCGATCCGCTTCCGTATTCAATGGATCTCCCCATTTGGTCTCGAACTTATCGACGGTATTCTGAGTAGGACACTCTCCCGACCAGCCCGTTTTCCCTCCTCCGAAGACACCATTGACCAGTCCATTTAAGTTGGAGTTATTATAGGCCATGGTGCCGATATACCAGCCCCAGAGTTGTTCGTTGGAATAGGTAGTCCCGATATAATTCTTTTTGTAATCGGCTAATGACAATAAACCATAACCATATTTTTCGGCAATTTGGATGGCTTCCCAGTTGGCCACGGCAGCATTTTCCCAATCTTTGGTACCCAGTTCGTTATTTAATGGGCTGGCCGCATACAGCAGTGCTCTACCTTTAAATGCCTTAGCTGCCACTCCAGTAGGGCGTTTCTGCTCCGGGCTATTCAGGTGTCCTGCAATGCCCGGCCCCGGATCGCGCCGCATGAGCTCCCCCTTCTCAAAGAAGGATGCCGCCGTATCCATGTCCATAGCTATACGTACCAAGGTTTCATGATTCGATAACCTGGGGATATCCCATTCGTCATCGGGACCGATCACCGCGTTCAAATAGGGCATTCCGCCCCAGAGCCTAAAAAGGTGAAAATGAGCAAAAGCCCTTATGAAATGCGCTTGGCCTTTAAAATCGTTGATTTCTACCGGGTTAACCTCTTGCAGCATACCAATATTAGCTAACGTGGTATTGCAAATCCTGATGATCGAAAACATGGCTCCGAGCATCGGCCTACGAGCCGGGTCATAGGTCATCTTATTAATGATGGCCGAAATAGATCCATTTTTTATCACCTGGGCGTCCATAAGCCGCCCCTGATCACTCATATCTGTCAAGGCCTCAAGGGTATACTTTTGATCCCAAAAATTGATATACATCGAATAGCCCAACTTAATATTATAGGCCCTCCAGGTAGTCCCCGACACCTTAGTGCCTTCATAGATGGCATCGAAAAACTTTTTAAAGTTCTCATATTTGGTAAATACATCCTCCGTAGTCAATCCCGACTCGGGAGCCTTGTCAAGGAAATCTTCGATACAGGATACCGTACCCACCAACAGCAGGAGGCAGGTCGTCCATAGCATAATATATTTTTTCATTTCTCGCATTGTTAAGGTTAGAAGGCCGCTTTGATGGCAAACTTGATACTGGTCATTTGGGGATAAAAGCCCTGATTAAAGTCCTTATATTCTGGATCTCCTTCTATCAACTTGGTGAAGGTCTTCAGGTTGTTGCCCGTCACAAAAAACACCAAATCGGAGGTCCCGATGATCCGCTTCAACAGCTTGGAGCTGAAAGTATAAGAGGCATATACCTCCTTCAATCTCAAATAGTTGGCATTCCTCCAAAAACGATTTTCGACCATAATATCGAATCCCCTGTCGGCTTCTCCCCCACCCCAAAAGAGGTTGTCGGTACTACCACCACCCGAGTAATGGAGGGTAGCATGATTGGCCGTTGGATTGGTGGGCGTCCAATAGTCGAGCTGGGACTCGTGCACCCTCCAGTCTCCTTTTATGAATTCAACTTCATAGGTCTGGTTATACTCCACGTATTTGCCTACGTTTCCCTGAAAAATGAAGTTGAAGTCGAATTTTTTAAACGAGAAACCTGAGGAAAAAGAATAGGTGAGTGGTGGATAGTCCGAGCCAGGAATGGGATATTTATCTAGGCTGTTAACCAGCCCGTCCGCATTGAAATCGAGGTATTTATAATCTCCAACATTCAGCTTATTAAGGTCGATCGCCGAGACGTTATTATGAATATCATCGACGGAAGTATAATAGCCTGAACCAGTCAGCTCCACCCCATTCAGCTGTGCTCCCAATGGTTTGCCGGCGGCTTTTTGATAATCGGCAGCATAGGGCAGGTCATCCTTATAGAGGATCCGGTTTTCGTTAAAACCGAAAATACCACGTACGAAATAGTTAAGTCCAGCAGCCGTTTTGTTTCTATATTCGGCTTCAAACTCTATGCCGTGTTTCTTTAACCGCCCCAAATTGAGCTCCTTAAAGGAATTTCCTACGAGCATCGTAACACTTTGAGGGACTAAAAGCATTTTCTCCCTTTTTTCGTCGAATAAGTCGACGCTAAAGGTAAAGCTATCATTCCAAAGCCCTAGCTCTACGCCGAAGTCACGCTTACGGGCTTCTTCCCATTGCGATACGCTGTTGGCCCCCAGGTCCTCCCGTATATATCCGGCATTATCCTTGAAATAATCACTTAAATATAACCAGCGATTGGCCGCTACGTCACTACCCACTTTGCCATCGGAATATCTAAACTTCAACTTACTAATCCAGGGTACATGTTTTTTCATAAACTTCTCCTCCGACAGCATATAACCTACCGCTCCCGAAGGGAAGAAGCCATAGCGATTGCCCGGGGCAAAGCGTTCAGATCCGGTGTATCCGACGTTGACCTCTACCAGGTATTTACCCGAAAAATCGTAAGTACCACGCCCAACGATCCCCTGGTTATAGTAGGGGAATTCGGTAGTCTTATCCTTCTGCTGGCGATTGCCCAATACCAACCCCGACACATGGTGCTTACCAAAGCTTCGGATATAATTCAACGACAGCTCGTAATACAGATCCTTGTAATAATCATTCTGCAAACCACCTACATTAATATCGAGAGGAGCCTGTTGGAAAATTTCGTTGCCCTGCCCCAATCGGAACCAAGGGTTTTCGTCACTACCAATTTTGTCGTAATTCAATTGATATTCAGGAAATGAATAGGATGCGGTCAGTGAGTTATTTCGGTAATAGGTGCTCAACGACACTTTCCCTCTCGCACTTAAGCCTGGGGTAAGCACATCCAGCTTTTGATCCAGAATCAAGTCGGTAAACAACTTAGAATCGAGGTAGCGGTTAAAAGAGCCCTGATGCATAGAAGTATAAGGGTTTCCGGTATATTCACCAAAGTTCATGGCCAACCTTTCTCCAGTGTCATTTGGATAATCGAGATCGGGCACCTGCTCGAGCACCCAAGAAGGGAAATAGGCGGGATAACGGGCCGGTCCAGTGGCGTACAAATTCCGCCAGGGTGAGCTACTGGGTTGATTTTTAATGCCCGTTTCTCCACCTACATTAAGCGATAAGGTGGTTTTTTTGGTCAGGTTAAAATCGATGTTCGTTCTATAATTGAATCGATTGTACCAATACCGCGTGTCGTCATAGCCTTCGTTGTAGGCCTTAAAAAAGTCGCCTTGGCGGGTATAGCCCAAGGAAGTAAAGTACTTGATAAAGCTTGTTCCTCCCGACACGTTAAAATTGGCATTGGCAGTGGTCGCAAAGGGCTTGGTAAGCGTTTCGAACCAGTTTACATTGGGATAACGTAATGAGTTTAGAGGAGTGGAGGGGCTTCGGTATTCATTCAAAGATGACTGAGGAATGAGGTCCGTAAATTGTTGGCCATTCATTAACGCTTGGTTGTACATGGTCATGGTGGTGTACGAGCTGATATGGTCCGGGATTCGGGTAGCCATCGATAAGCCATAAGAGGCCGTAAAATCCAACTTAGGCTTCCCGATCACCCCTCTTTTGGTGGTCACTATCACGACCCCATTGGCACCTTTGGCACCGAAAACAGCCGTAGCAGAGGCATCCTTAAGTACCGATATGGTGGCAATCTCGTTAGGATCCATGTCTTTAAAGTCCCTTTCGACGCCGTCGACCATAATGAGTGGCTGAGAACCATTCCAGCTCGATAGACCACGGATTATAATCTCAGAATGGTCGTTCCCTGGCTCCCCGCTGCTCTGCATGGTGAGAACACCCGATAGCTTCCCGGCAATGGCATTGGTGACATTAGACGTCCCTGACCGCATCAGGGCCTTGTTATCCACTTGGGTAATGGCCCCTACTACACTTTCCTTTCTTTGCACACCATAGCCCACTACTACCACCTCCTCCAAGGACTTATTCTCCGAGAGCAGGTCGACGTTCAGGGCTCTACGACTGCCTAAGGTTATTTCTTGGGTTACATATCCGATATAACTAAAAACAAGTACCGAATTATTGCTAGCCACGGTGATCTTATAACGCCCATCGGTATCGGTAGAAACGCCGTTAACCGTCCCTTTTTCAATCACATTGACGCCAGGTAACACTTCCCCGTCGTCTCCCTTCACCACCCCCGATACCGTTACCGCTACCGACGACTTTCCGGCATCCATAATTTTATCTAAATGTTGGCGGTAATTCAGTTCCAACTTCGAAGAAGCAAAGAAACTGGGATCCGAGGTTACCAGCCCTAGTTGGGCGACGGACATCTCCCTGGTGTCGGCCAATGCTCCTGCAGCTTCCTTGACATAAATCGTCTCATTAACCCTTCGAAAACCCAAATTAGTTTCCTTTGAAATATACCGTAGTACATTCCCTAAGGTCGAATTCCTGAAGTTTAAATCGATCTCAATATTACGGACCAGCTTCTGGTCATATTGAAAATTTAAACTGGTCTTTTCACTGATCGTGACCAAGGCGTCTTCTAGGGATACTCCCTTGGTAATCAGCGACAAGTTGATTTTGTCAATGCTCTGATTCTGGGCATTACCCTCCGCTGCGGATAGTAACCCCACAAATAAGCATTGTATCAACATTCCTAGTAAGGTATATCGCGACATGACTAGAATTTGTGACGGTAGTTTTAATTGCATAATTTTAAGTGTTTTAATGAATGTTCATTTCAACTACAGCCCTATTACTTCCTGTGAGCGCCAACTCTAGTAATCAGGGCTGTATTTTTTTGTCTATCCGGCGGTAAGAGAGCTCGCCGAATCGGTTAACTGGTGTTCGCTACCATAAGTAGGATGTTCGGTTTAGTGATAAATATTGACCGTTTTATTATCGACTCGGTATTTAAATACGTTAGGATAGCTGATGGCCTCTAGGATATACTCCACCGATTTATTGGTAAATTTCCCTGTAAACCTCCAGTCTTTGTCTATTTGAACATTGCCGTTAACCCGAAACTTTATTCCATAACGCTTCTCGAGTTTTTTGACAATGGAAGAAAAATCAGCCTTTTTAAAGAGGATCACCCCATCTTTCCAGGCAATCTGATCGGAAGGATCGTAAGCCCCTACGCTGATTTCCTTACTTTGTAAATCGAAAGTGGCCATTTCGTCTTTTACAAGGACCACCTCCTTCTGGGCTTTACTGGGCTTCCGCCCATGTAGCCTCACCTTTCCCTCGACTACGGCCACTTCTATGGATTCTTGCTCTCCATAAGCGCGTATAGCAAAGGAAGTTCCCAGCACCTCTGTCATGAGTAGGCCCGTCTGAATTATAAAGGGCCGAAGGGAGTCCTTTTGTACGTCAAAGAATGCCTCACCCGTCAGTTGAACCTTTCGCGTACTACCTGCAAATGAAGGCTGGTATTTCAATTCAGAACCCCCATTTAGCTTTACCCGAGACCCGTCGGGCAAGGTCACCGTCACCATATTGCCAGGCTCGGCCTTTACACTGTTAACACTAAACGTAGGAACATCGAGTAGGGTGGGATACTGGTATTGGCCCAGGTACACCAAACCCAGGATAAGAAAAATGCCCGCCACCTTCCACCACCAGGCCCCAAGACCAATAGATGGAGTTCCTTGCCCCAAAGACTCCCGGTGGCTTTCGTTAAGCTCAGGAACGAGGCGTTCCCACTCCTTCTCTATTTGCAGAGAACTGAGCTTAATATTTTTGAAGTGCATAGATTGGTAGATCAACCGGGCCTTCCGGACATCTGGCAAGGCTTCAGGATGTAATTCCAACCATTGCTCCCAGCGCTGATCGACCTCGGCATTGCCGGCCCGCAGCCATTGGACAAAAGAATCATCCATCAAAAAATCTTCTGCCTTATAGCCCTTATATTTTTCCATTAAAAGTCAAATTTTCTCCTCTTATATTAATAGAAGCTATTAAAAAGAGAAAGTGACCCTATGCTTGGCATATTTTTTATATTTTTTTTAACAATAATATGCCATATGCATATATACCATTGATAACCAGAACATTAAATACAGAATGTTTATTAATACTTTAGGAAACTAAAGTCTGATAAAAGGGATCGAAACGTGAAAAATTTATAATTGTCCGGCATGGGATGCCCCGCATGGAATGCCCCGCATGGAATGCCCCGCATGGAATGCCCCGCATGGAATTCCCCCCTCTACAAGCTAGGACATACGGTAAGCCGATGAGGCGGAGTTCAATTGCATCGATATTGCGTAGACCTAGAATAATATCGATAAAATATAAGGAATATTTTGAGTCTTCATTTTGGGCTGTAGTTCTCGGTTGAGCGCCTCTAATGACTTGTAGATGAGCTTATACACGGCTCTCGTGGTGATGTTCATGATTTGGGCAATGTCGCCGAAGGAATGATCGCCATAAAACCGAAGGAACAAGGCTTCTTTTTGTCGAGCGGGTAATTTTTCTAAGGCTTCCTGGAGGGCCAATACATTTTCGCCACTCGTTTCATCGTTGATATACACGGCTTCGAAGGACAAATCGGCATAAAAATCGATGTCTGAAGTATCCATATCGACAAACTTATTCTGGTTAAGCTTTAGTCTTTTGAGTACTAATCTCCTTAATGAGGAAAAAAGATAATTACGGATATTATCGGAACTACCCAGAAACTCCCTTCTTTCCCATATCGTCAAAAACAACATTTGGATACAGTCTCGGACCTCTTCGGAATCTTTATGAAACCGGCATCCATAATTGAATAGGGGTTCATAATAAAGATGAAAAATACGCTCATAGGCGGAAACTTCCCCCTCCTTAAGCGCCTTCCATAGAGGGTCTACCTCGCCATATCGTCCTATTGATTTTCTAACTTCCAATATACGTCCAGTTTACAAGAAAGATTTAAAGACACTTACTATATGGGCGATTACCCCCTCTAATCAACTAAGTAATATTGCGGTAACCTTTCCTTGGGACGCATAATTATTATATATACCCTTAAGTCTGACCAAAAATAAATTGAAGACGGAGAGATAGAAATAGCTGACGGTATCAACATTTCTATCTCTCAACCCATCAATCGTTAGCGGCTCAGCACGATGACCCAGTCTTGCTTGGCATCTGGGGCAGTCAGCTTACCCGACACACTTCCTAGTTGCTTTTCTGTTTTACCCGTTCTCGGATTAAAAACCGATCCCTTCCAACCTTTACCTGACAGCTTGATCTGGGTAGAACCACCGGTCGGCATATAGACGACGATCTTTTGGTCGTTGCCCAACACATAATTGGTGGTTTCGCTGGTCAACCCATCCAAGGGCTGCATCGACTCCACATCGAGTCCTTCAAAAAACTTTCTGGCGACAGCCGCTTCTTGATACTTTTTCTCCCGACTCCGATGGTCCTCGGCATTCAGGTCGTTTTGTTCGGTATCGTATCCATAGTAATATTCTACACCGGCACCCCCAGCCATAAAGGTAGACCAAAGCACCTTATGTCGGATCATATCCCGGTTGTCGGGTTTCATTTTTCCGGTATATCCAGGAAAGCTTTCGTCGACGGTGATCCCTACGCCCGCACCACCTTGCTCATCGTTGGCTACCACCCATGGCTTGCCCGACTGTTCGGAGGTAAGTACCCATCGTTTTACTTCTGTATAAATATCGTCGACTTGCAATTGTAAAGAGGCTCCTGTAAGTTCCGATTGCTGCCCTACCAGATTGGGATAGTAATATTCATAGGTGGGTCGGTCTTTCCCTTTGCCATGCCCCAAGGGATAGGTATGTTGCACCACATGATTTTTGTAAGGATCCAAAAGACGAATATAGGAGGCGGTTTTTTTGATTAATGCAATATCCACATTGGTTTCTTCACTCAAATTCCAGTTCAACGCCAGATGGTGTGCATAACGCGCTATTAATTCCCGATAGTACAACTTCCTTTCATTGGTAAGCTCATACTTGCCCATTAAGGCGATGTTCTCGGCTTCAAAAGTCTTGAAATGAAGATACATCCCTTTGCTCTCGGCATAGCTGAATACCTTATCCCACTGGTCCAGTTTCGAACAATCGAAACGGTGTTGGTGTACGGCCTTGCTCCAGGAGCGCGACTCTTGCGAAGCGGCAATAAATGCTTCATCGTCTTTTACGATATAAGGGTATACTCCCCCATCGTCACCATCTATCGACATGGTAAGGAAAGAAATAGAGTTCACGCCGGTTTTGGCCAGATAATTGATAGCTCCTAATAGATTTTTACCTTTACCGTCTTTCCAGGTATATGCTGACGCCGCAGGGTCATAATCCCTAGCATGTGGCTCCCAAGTCTTCATCAGCTGGTAATACTTGTTGCCCAGCTTACCGTAGGCATCCAGGTTCCCATCGAAGTCGCTGTAATGCAACATATTTTCTGGGGAATCGGCTCCCGTTTTCAGGAAAGGGGTATTGTTTTCGGCCCATTCCAAATAACGCTTACCCACATATTGCAACCGTCCTTTGGCGCGATTGTCGGGGAGGGCCTTGTCGGAGGCAGAAATAAGAACTGTTCCCTGTTGCCCATCCATAAAGCCGGCCGATTCGCCATCATCTCCAATAGCGGCCATTTCACCGGCCTTAAAGCTTACCTTATAGGACCATTTTCCGGTTTTCGGGGCTGAAAAATGAACCCTCCATACATGACCCTTGGTACTAGAAGTGCTGCCCGCTTGCCCATCGGCAGCATAATAACCAGGCACTTCCATAATGGGAAAGCCATCTTCATGAGTAAAGGTAACGTCGAGTCGGTAATAGGTAAATGGGTTGGGCATGGCCATTTCCGAAGTCTCGGGACCCTGAAAATCGATGGTCGTATTGTCCCATTTTTGCCCTTGTACCGTCCTCTGGGCGTACACCTGCCCCAGGCCTACCAGAAGCCCCGCGAGCATCAGGTTCCTGGTTTTTACTACTAATGATTGAAACATAAGAATTGTTGGTTATAAATGATCGGCTATAATCGAATTAAAAAAGGCAACCCCTCATCTGCCGACCGATAGGCCAGGCGTTGCACCTCTATATTCTTTAGATAATCGAGGCCATTGGTCTCAAATGGCCCACCATTCAGCAGACAGCTGACAAAGTGCTGCTGAGTAGCCAAACAACTATCTCCGGCAAACCCTCGATTTCCATGTATATAGGAATGGACTGTCACTTCCTCCCCCAGCTTTTGAATGGTAATATTACCCTCGTAGTCGAGCCTAATACTACCCCCTCGCCCTTCTACGGTCAACTCACAAAAAGTATAGCGGAGTTTTTTGGTGATGGGTTCGTTGTAGCGATTGGCATCCCAAAATGCCCAGACTCCCTGATGGGTTTCAAACTGCGCATGCACCCGATCCTCCCCTTTGATCACCGGATTTAATCGTCGCGTTTTAACGAAGCCTTGCCGTATTTCTCCCGCATAAAACCGAATAAGATCGATAAAATGAATGCCGGTTTCGTAAATCAGCAGATGCTCGTAGGCCCTGAAATAGGGCTGGCGAGAAAGGTATGCATCCTCCCCCCATCCATCGCCCATTCGGGAATTGAAGCTCAGGTTATGGATATCACCGATGACCCCCTCCGATATGAGGCGCTTAATTTCCCTATGCCAGGGCTGAAATCTAAAGTTTTCATGAACCATAAATGGGATTCCAGCCTCCTGGGTAAGACTCACCATACGCTTGGCATCGGCATCGGAAGGCGCTAAGGGCTTCTGACAGATCATGGGAATACCCAGGGTCACGATATGCTCCACGATGGACAAATGACTGGCCGGAGGAGTGACGATATCTACAAAATCAGGCTTCTCTTTTTCGAGCATCTCCTGATAGTCGTTATAAAAGGTAGAAATACCATACTTACCTTGCATGGCCTGCCCATTCTCTTCATTGAAATCGGCGAGGGCAACTATCTCTACTTCGTCTATCCGCGACCAAGCATCATAATGGAAGTCACTAAAATACCCCGCTCCTATTACTACTCCTTTTAACTTATTCATACGTTTTCAGCGATTGCGCTGCGTTCATTTGCGTCCAACCATATATGGCTATAATGGCTAGCCCTATGCCTACATAAAAAAATGTGTTCTCGTCGCCCGTCCAGGCTTGCAGGTATGGAAATGCCAGTGCCGTAAGGAAAGACCCCAGATTACCGGCCATATTCATCGTCCCCGACAATGCTCCCGCATGCTCTCCGCCTACATCGATGCAGTAGGACCAAGAGGGACTCAAGGTCATATCGGCACCAAAAATGGCCAAGGATAAACAGGCGATGGAGGTGTAAATATTTTCGGCACCTATATTGGCCACTAGGCCGATCACGATAAGGGCGAACCCGATGATGGCCGGAATCCTCCTGGATCCTATTAAGCCGTTTCGTTTGTAGAGAGCATCGACCAAATAACCTGAAAAGTAATTCCCAAAGGCTCCTGCAATAAAGGGCAACATGACCCAATAGCTCAGCTGAAGGTCGTCCATCTGGTACTTCGCTTTAAGGAATGGGAACAACCAGGTGAGGCAAAAAAAGAAAATATAATTGCTCCCAAAATACTGTAACATGACCCACCATACTTGCTTATTTCGGAGCAGGGAACCCAGACTCACCGATTGCTTGGTAGTAAGGACCACCTGTCGGTTTTTCAAGATATAGTCCAACTCCTCTGCACTAATGGATGGATGTTGCTCGGGGGCATCCCGGAACCAGCTGTACCAAAAAACTGCCCAGGCTACTCCTACCACACCTAGTATAAGGAAAGATTCGCGCCAGCCAAAAGAATTCAAAAGCCATACGACTAGTGGCATGGCAAACGCGGCTCCTAGTCGACTACCCGAGAAGTTGATACCCGTTACCAGTCCTCTTTCTTTTAGGGGAATCCAGGTAAGGGTCGACTTCGAAATTCCTGGGAAGGCACCGGCTTCACCGGCTCCAAACAAGAACCGAACTACTAATAAAGAGCCAAAATTCCAAGCTGCCGCAGTAAGGGCCGTCATCAACGACCATATCGTCACGATGGTGGTCAGTACAATATGGGGCCCCTTTCTATCGATTAGCTGACCAGACGTAGTCTGTAGTAAGGCGTATCCTAGGGCAAATGCCGATAGGACCCAGCCAAACTGCGTGTCTGTCAGGCCTAAGGACTCCGTAACGGGTGCTTTGGCTGCCGATATACATACCCGATCGATATACAGCAAGAGGGTTAGGGCAAAGGTGGTGGCGACCAACTTATGCCTGAGGGGTATTTTTATCATTTTTAATTTTTTGGTATGCTTGAAACAAACTATCTGCCTCCCCGACATTTCCCGGGAAAATCACATATTTCAATCCAGGAAACTTAGAGCCGGCATCGGCCCGCCAAACGGGCACACCGGGCAACACCTGGCCCATCACCATAGCCCTTGATATTTTGAGGCCCTTGGTGGCAATATCACTCGAGGTAATCCCCCCTTTGGATATCAAAAAAGAAGGCTGTACGGGAAGGGAGGAAACCAATCCGACAAGCCCATCCGATATTTGTGTGCTAAGCCGAAGGCTATCATCCCGATCGTTTCCTTTGCGCAGTGTTCTACTGGTATATACCACTACATCCCGATTTTGACTTAACCGAGACTGAATCTCTAAGCTCAGTCCCTGCACATAACCTTGGCCCGATTGCAAATAAGTAGCGATGTCAAATTCCAAAGCATCCACGTCGGCCTTCAGCAATTCACTTAGCTGAAGGGTCGTTTTGGGCACATGGGATCCTACAATAATAAGTCCACCGCCGGCTCCATTCTCGGCCTTAAGCGCTTCTGCGGTCAACAAAGGAACTTTGCCAAAGCCCCCAAATGAAGAGACGAAGGACGCAGCCGTTCGAAAGACAATTCTCCTGCTACTACGAGCCACCACAGCCGAAAACCGATCGATATGTCGCATATCGATCGCATTGACGATCAACGCCCGATCGGCCTGCGTGATCACCTGAAGAAGATGCACATCGTTACTACCTTCCAGTTCTTGAATGCTTAAGGAGCTTATTTGCGATGCTTGGATCCGCCCTTCAGACTTTTCTTCCACCCAGTCTTTCAGATTAGAATTACGATAGCCAAAGGTCTCATCCTTAGCATATTCACTTTCCCCTACCGGAACAAACCGACCCTGTTCCTGTAGATAATGGACATCGCCTTGGGTGAACCGCCGTCCTTCAAAAAAGGCAGGTAGCAATACGTATAGGAAATCATCCCCCCAGCCTAGCCCCTCTGCCAAGGCGTCTGTTTCGCTAGGGAAATGCCCCCGCAGTGTAGAGTCACCCCGACTTATCACCCAAAATGGCCTCTTCGTCTGCCGGATGGCCTCACCTATGGCCCGATTGATCCCCTGGGCGACCTCTTCAGGAAAGGCTCTGGTATTGGTCAAAATAAAAAATAGAGGGGTATTGCGTTCGAATTCCTCCTTGATCTCCTCCACAGACCAGCCCGTTAGGACCGGCACCTGTCGAACCGTTTGAGTACCCGTCGGGTCGTCATCCAATACGATGATTGTTCTTTCCGTATCCATAGTCTTTACTAACGGTTAGCATTATACTCCTTATCTTTATAGCACCTACAGGAGGTCCACAGTCGTTGCTGCGGCCTTCTATAGGCCTTTTATTCTTCGAAGGCAATCACCCTGCAGGGCGCCCCGTCTCCATCTTTGATTTTGAGGGGAAGGGCAATAACCTTAACCATTGCTCGCTGCAACTGGTCCAGATACCCAAGGCCTTCTACAATAATGACGTTCCCGAGCAGGATCTGATGGATGCGCGTTACTTCGGGCAGATTGTTTACGTCGGCTACCGAAGGAGCCTCCACACCCAACATGCTCACCCCTCGTGCCACCATCCACTGAGCCAATTCCTCGCCTATTCGTGGTAACTTATTACGATACGCCTCAGTGCCGAGTCGCTGATACCAGTCCGTTCGCAAGAATAGCCCATCCCCATTCTGAAGGGTATTGGCTACCTCCCCCAGATCGGCTATACCCAGCAAGGTCTGGTCTTTCACCGGCGTCAAATCGACTACCCATACCCTATCCACCACAAAGTCGGAGACGTCAAACTGATCGATGGTACGATCGCCTACCCCAAAATGAATGGGAGCATCCATATGCGTACCCGCATGGGAATAAATCTGTAAGGTGGTGGCATTCCAACCATCCTTAGATAATTCCCTGGCCGGACTATGTGAAAATCCGCTGATCTGGCCAGAATAAGGCAGGGTAAGGTCGACTATTTTCATAGATTTTCGATTATGGCCCTGGCAATATCTTGGGTACTGTAGCTTCCGCCCACATCTTTGGTGAGAATACCCGCAGCCGTAGTCCTATTAATAGCCTTCACGATGGCCGTTGCCGCCTGCTCTTCACCCAAATGATCCAACATAATGGCCACAGACCAGATCTGCCCTATCGGATTGGCAACGCCCCTACCAGCGATATCGGGTGCCGAGCCGTGTATTGGCTCGAACATGGACGGGAAAGTATTTTCGGGATTGAGGTTTCCACTCGGCCCAAAGCCCAGGCTGCCCATAATAGCACCCCCTAAGTCCGACAAGATATCTCCCAGCATATTGGTGGTGAGTACGACGTCGAAATACTCGGGATGCAAAACGAAATTGGCAGTAGCCGCATCGATGTACATTTTATGGTATTCCACATCTGGATACTGCTCGGCCACCTCCCCAATTACCCGATCCCAATAAGCCAGGGTATTGATCATGGTATTCGATTTGGTAACGTTGGTTACCTTCTTGCGCCTTTTCCTGGCCAGCTTAAAGGAATAATGGGCAATCCTTTCGACTCCAACCCTGGTAAACAAGCTGGTATCGGTGGCGAAGCCAAAGGGTTCGTCAGGATACATTTGCCGTCCATTTTGGACAAACTCTCCCTCATTATTCTCCCTCACCACTACGAAGTCGATATCTTTTTGCGTTTTTGTTCCGAGCGGGCTCTTTACACCATCTAATAATTTCACCGGTCGGTAGTTGACATATTGCTTAAAGGCAGTACGAACTTTATTGGTAAACAGCTTAAAAGGAAGGGTATCATCTACGGCAGGCAACCCTACTGCCCCAAACAGTATAGCGTCAAAACCCTTTAAAATCTCCAGGCCATCGGGAGCCATAAAGTCGCCGTGCTCCAAATAGTAGCCAGCGCCAAATGGAAAAGTGGTAGACTCCACACTAAAATCGTGCTTTGCAGCTACGGCTTGCAATACCTGTTCAGCCATGGGCACGATTTCATGCCCAATTCCATCACCGTTCACCACGGCTATTTGATACTTTTTCATGCGTTTTTGTTCACTAATATTTGAATTGTTTTTCTTGCGTGCGCCTTAATTAACTCTTCGGCTCCAGTTCCATCTCCTTTACGAATGGCCTCTATGATCGACAAATGCTCGGGCAGGGTCTGCTCTGGCGTTCTTACCAACCCTAGCGAAAAGGTCATTTTGAGGTAATTACCTAGGGCATCCAATTTCTTGAGTACTACATTGTCCGACTTCTGCCTTACCATATTATGAAATAGCTGATCGGCTATCCGGTATGCCTCTACGTCCACCTCCTTTTGATGGACGAAAGGTTGAAAAATATCGAAAAGCTCCTGCGCTATTTGACGGTGATCGTCCTGCAGGGCTAGCCGCCTTGCCGCAAGCCCTTCCAATACCTCCCGACACTCGAAGGCATCTATAAGCTCTTGAAACTCAAACTTCTTTACAAAGTATCCTCTTCTCGGAATCGCCTCTACCAAAAATTCACTTTCCAGCATCTGAAATGCCTTATGCAACGGCATACGGCTCACGCCCAGCTGCTCCGCAATCCTTTCTTGAACGAGCTTCTCCCCTTTCTCCAACTCCCCTTCTAATATTTGCCTCTTCAATTCTAAATAGGCCAGTTGACTTAAATCGGTATGACTGATCATGTATACTGTATTTTGTATACAAAAATAAAAAACTATGTCAACAACGCAATCGTTTTTGTATTATTATTTTAAAAAACTGTTTTTTACCATTCCCCTGGCCAGTTTTGTGGTAGAGCAAGGACGAATAGCTCACCTAAAACCCATTCCAATAGTCTTTGGAATGGCTAAACCTCTTCAAAAAGGATGGCAGGTGAGCCAATTGGAGTATAGGGGGGGGGACCGTTAAATACATCTGAGAAGGCCTCATGCAATACCCAACGTTTGCTAGCCGGAGGTCCCGATGGCTGCTGGATATTCTGGAGCATGTTGGGCTCTTCGTCAATTTTGATGAAACAATATCAATAAACTACACATTATTTTGCTATGGTTACCCCACTTCCCTTTTTGAATACCAGCCTCATTCTGTCAATTAATTTATAGGACTGACTGGGTTTATAATCCACCCCAAACTGTTCTTTTATTACCTTAAGAATACCAGGGCCTGACCACCTTT
>NZ_QGDT01000011.1 GCF_003149085.1 Dyadobacter jejuensis
TGAACTGAATTTTCTCCTTTTTGCTCTCATAGTTCCACTAATTTAAGATTAAAAATTAAATTTTAACAGTGGCCCTAATTCTGGGGAGTATTATAATAATCTATGGCTCGTTGCAATTTGATCGCATACCGTTATAAAGCATTTTACTATGCCACGACTGCGACGTTGTTAATCTCAATTCCAACGCTCTTTAAGAGTGACTCGTATTGGTCATTATCTTTCTCCGCAATTTTACTAAGTATAAAGCACGCTACTTTTTTCATTTCCGGAACGTCGATTGGTCGCATACTACGCTCAAATAACGCCTCCAAATGAGAATACTCATTATTAACTCGATCTGTCAAAGCAGCACCAGGATTATTTCCACCAAAAAATCTACCTAGTTTATCATCCTTTTCGATTGCATTTGGATATTTATAAAATAAAAATGCCTCTAGGAACTTTCTAGTATTATTAGCAATATTATAATACAAGTGATGATCTTCTTCGTTATCATCATCCGCAACAGAACATTTATAAATTTGATGAAACAAATAATTAAATTCTGTTACATAGTTCTTCAAATATGCTGGCATTAGCTTGATTTTGCTACTTGCACCCTCTCTCGTAATTATGAAATATTCAGAATTATTTTTATTCAATGCACCAGGAAGTCGTTTTAAATATTTTAGAAAATCAAGATTATGCGTAGAAACGAACAACTGGTCGTACAGTTCCTTCGCCACTATTTCTGCGTTAATTAAGCTGTAAACAAAGAAGATATGATTACTATCCAAACTTGATATTGGATCATCTATCCAAATAATTGGCTTAGTATTTTTTGTTTCAATATCATCAAGCTTAGCCATGAAATAACAGAAAGCGATAAGACTACATTCTCCTTCACTCAAATGATGTGCCTTTTTTGTACCTCGTATAATTTCAAATCTAGCTTTTTTATTTGCGTCAAGCTGATCTTCTCCACTTACTGCCTGTAGCGATAAAAAATCATGTCCAAAAAAATCGTTCAGATATTTATTGACCTGAATTGCTCCCTTCTCTTCATCATTTAGAAGTCTCTTCTTCGCCTCGATTTCACGTTCTTTTTTAGATATATCCGTCTTGATATCATCACGAGACTTTTTCGCATCGGTTAATTTTTTTTCAAGATCTTTCAATGATTTTGATGTCTCGGAATATTTTATCACAGAAGAAAAGTCATGAACTTCTTTCAAACGAAGTAATTTTCTTGCCTCCGTTTGCTCAGTAGTGAGCGAGGCCGTGTATTTGTTGGATAATTGCCGAGCCTCCTCATACATTTTAGAGGCTCGTTGCAAGTGATCGGAATAATCGACACATGTACTGAAAATCGCTGAATTTATAAGGTCATCTTTTCGCTTCTTCAGTTGTTCCTCTAAGCTGTTAAGCTCATTGATATATTGCTTCGCTCTTCCAGTTGCAAGAACACGGATTCGAGAAACACGATGTTGGAATTTTGAGTAGAAAAGTCCTTTATCGTATTTGCCGCAACCTTCAACTATCTTTCTTTCAATAGCTATCTCTGCAATTAATGAATCGATGTTATCCTCCAAGGCCTTAGATTCTTCATCGAAATGCTTATCGAGTTTCTCCCATCTCGCCTCATCAATAATATTTCCGCAAAACGCGCAATCAGACCGCTTCTCTTTGTGAAGCAATCTGCCTTCTTTTACCCAGCGATTCAGAATTGCGTCTTTTACAAGTTCGTCGATTTTATCAGAAGCCCCTATTTCCCTTGTTATAAGTTCCTTTGATTTCCGTACAAGTTCATGAAATTTACTATCAAATGTAGTTCCAACAGGAATGGGCGCATTTGGGGTCTCAATTAGTAATCTTTCGAGTTCACTCTGCCTAACTGTTGATACCGGGCTGTATTTACTACTCAAAATGGACAGAATATCAGCCTCTAACTTGGGTTTTGTATAGTTTACATCACCAAATCGCTCCGGCTTATATTTAATTCCAATTTTTCTATTAGTGGCCTTTTCAGTCAACTGATTATCAAGTTTCTTGAAAGCTGATTGATAATTTTTATCAGTATCTGTTAGCTTTTCAACGGCAGCTACTAACTCCAGATAAAGTCCTGTTTCCTTTTTGTCTTCATTATTTCCAAGTGCATCTTTAAGAGCTTTAATCTCATCTTCAATTTGAGTGTTACCTCCCAGAATAGCGAAAGGCTCGATGTTCTCATCAGGATTGTTTATAAATCTGAGATTATCCCGAATAAAGTCCTCATTAAAAACTCTGATAGTCTTTGTGCACGTGTTTAAATTCCCATGATTTATTTCTGTTGCATCGCTTAGCAGCACGGTAAATTCAGGAGACTCGTAACGTTCTGAAATATTTCCCGTTTCCAGTCCACGCAACACACGAGAAAGAGTTGTTTTACCTGAATAATTTCTTCCGTAGAGAATATTGATTTTCTTGAAGGAACAAATATTGTTCCCTTTATCTCGAAGATGGGTGTCCCAAAGAAAATTTTGAAACACTGCAAGGTTTTTAATGCTTTTAAATTTTGTGATCATTCAGAGGGTTTCTAAAAATGCGTAAATAGCAATTTTACAACATTTATTTGAACGCTACAACTAGATACAAGCATTATTAGTTAACGGTGACATTGATTGTGCAGGATAAAAAGTATTTCGGATACTCCATATTATGAATACACGACTAGCCAAGCTTTTCTTTTAGTAACTCATACTGTTCTCGATGTTTTTCAGGGTTGCGTTGCTTTAGGATATTCAAATTACGGAGTTTCCATTGAATCGAGGGAAACCTCTCAAAATCATAAATGGACCAATCGGGCTCTGCATTTTTAAAACTGAGGAGGAAAGCTTTATCTGATTTGGTTAGCTTCTCGTTGACAGTCTTTACAAGTTGCTCTCTTACGGCTTCATATTCCTCGTAACTAAACTCCTCAGCGCTCATTCCTGAAAATTGGTTCACCATAGCCAGACGCTGATCCTGAAAATTCGGCATGATCACTTCATTTATTGGTCGGTCACTACCAAGTAGGCAGAAGAGAAAACCCTGTCTGACTTCATCAGAAAATCCCTCATTGCTCAAGAGATATTTGACATCAAATAAATCCCGTGGGTGCTGGCGGTCAAGGGCGGCACATATTTTTCCGCCAAAAAGTTGTCCGAATGGAACAACCGAAATAGCAGCAAATACATCAAATTCTTCCTGAGCCCTTTCACAAAGGCGCATTTTTACCGGTTCCTTGAATGAGCCTCGCCCGACCAAATTGACTTCCAGTTTTATTTCCGCCCCTTGTGAAGAGATCAGAAGCTTTGCAATCTCCTTTTTATGCTGCACACGGACAGATGTAATTGTATTTTCTATCCTGCCCTGTATTCTTTCCAAAGCTTCCCCGATATTGCGTAAGGATGTTTCCCTGTCTTCAATCGGAAGGTAGGTTAAATCGATATCAACTGATAGCCGAGGCATATTGCGAACAAATAGATTGATAGCAGTGCCGCCATGCAATGCAAAACAATTTTCTTTTGCAACTTCTGGCAATACATCCAGAAGTAACCCGACCTGTCGTTTATAAAGTCTGTTTTCCATTCTTTTCCATTTCTTTAGGCACTGTTATTTGATACTTAGAAACATAACTTCCGTTCTTAACGAAACTGCGTTTCCCCTTTCCCATGTCGATTTCTTCGATTGTCAGATACTGAACCCATTGGTGATCTGCCTTTTCTGCCATGTATAGAAATAGGCGTTTTACCTTTATAGAATTACATTGCTCTAAAAGCTGCTGAACTGAATTAGGGCGCAGGTTATTCATGCCTTCCATCAACTGATAGCATTCTACTAAATCCAGGCTGCTAGTGGCCAGATACAGGCATTCCATCATCGCCCTGGCTGCCGACGACACTTTGATGGAAAAAGATTTAACTGTCACTTCTGTCATCCCGATCTCAGCAGGTAGAAAAGAGGATTGATGATAGTCCAGCTTTATGCCCCAATCTGTGTTTTTGAACCAGGCTGGCAATACTTCTTTCTCTGCGCCGAATAAATCGACTTTGGACTGAGCCAATTCCAAATAATGGGCTTTGCCCAACAAGGATAAGGCTGCTCTGCCCCCTGGATGGATGGAGAGAGCGAGTTGGTGTTGTAAGGTATAGATAGCGCCTTCATAACTTACGGAATCGCCGACACGCCTCAGAGCTCCCGTATCAAAAGATTCCAGCCACCTGCTCTTTTTGTATCGGTTGAGCAACTGATTAGAATATCCCTTTTGATTAAGCCACGAGGTGGCAGAGACCGTTCCTAAGGGCCAGTCTTGCAACAAAAGGTTTATTTTTGTCTCACTTGATATACTCATAGTTTATCTATACAGAATAAAACAAACTTTATAAAGCGTAAAGTTTATAATTACCACAATTTATAAACTAATAGTTTATAAATAATATGTTTGGTAAACCTTTTTGTATGTGCCTCTTTTTTCCTGAGCCGGAAAACAGAGCCGTTTTGAATATATTCCAGCGGTAGAATGTTCATTCTTCTTGGGGCTGATATCCATTAGGCTAGATAAGCCCCAAGGTTTATTAGTTTCTTTGCCGCACGACTAAGCTTTCGCTGCCGTCCTGTCCGCCTGCGTTGCTAAGTCGATCACATGATGAACAAGGAAATCCTCAACCAGTGACAGGGCATGACCCTTGTTTATCGGCGACATATCTGGCGTCAGCATGGTGTCCACATAAACCTCAACATCCCAAAGCTCGCGCGCTAGGTCTGGACTATCTGGTTCTATCCGTTCCATGACATCCTCGAAAGCCTCATTTGCTGTTTCAATAAAATCAACACGATCTATTGGATTCAATGGAAGTGTGGCGATTTGTGCCCCAAACTTTTCCCTATTATCTGCAAGCTCGCACCTGTGATGGCTTGATAGCGCCCAAACGTTTTGTAGATAGTGACAAAGACGAAGTTGTTAATACGTGGCGACTAATTGTCCTCAAATCAGCGTATGAAAGCTATCAGGAGGCGATTAAATTGGGGATGAACCAATATTAACTAAAAAAAGTATTACCAAACATTAATGCTAACGGTAGTATTGCGGTAGGACTGGAAATTCGGAGCAATCAAAAATTTCAAATAAGTATTTGAAATTTGGTGAGCGTAAAAGGATTTGAACCTGTGACCCCTTCCATGTCAAGGATATCCCAGCCGTATTATGTGATATTAACCCTGATAAACAGTCATTATAAAACGTTGTTTTTGCTTGAAACACAGGTCAAACAAGGTAAACTTAAATTGTCGTTATTTAACCCTCGTGGTAGCACTAGGATAGCACTGGCGCTAAAGACTAATGAGCCGAAACAACGTAACATTTAAGAAAGAATCCATTAATCAACTTGTACCTTCTGAAAAACGCTATCATATAACTGATAGCAAAATTCCAGGTCTATAGTTGGTTATCTACCCTAATGGTGTCCATACTTTTGTTCTGTATCGTAAAATTCAAGGAATTCCTGAGCGAGTAAAGATTGGTAGATATCCGGACATTACAATCGAGCAAGCTCGAAACCAAGCGCAAAAATTAGCCTCCGTCATCACATTAGGTGGAAATCCGCATAAAGATAAAATTGCGGAAAGAAGGGAAATAACCTTTAAGGATCTATATAATGAATACTACCGACATCACGCCCTGAAGTTCACCAAAAGACCTCAGGACAATAAAAAAATGATGGAACATCAGGTATTCCCTATATTTGGCAATCATAAAATTAGCAATATAACCTCTGATAAGATACGTCACCTGCATTCAAAAATTGGTGAAAATAGAACAGGGGCATATGCTGCTCAATGCTGACCCCCTTCTACTGATATTGACCCCTCCATAAATGGTTTTGGAGTGTTAGCTCCAATGGTCTGACAAATTTACAGTTTCATTCTTAACATTCGCCACCCGGTGAGCCCCTGTAAGAGAAAAAACAGTTAAGGCATTAAAAACTTATACTGGTAGCTGAAAAGTGGCCCCTTGATTACCATAATGACCGGCGCAGTATCGCAGTTATAGACAATTAATGTTTGAAAAAAACTTTAATCGCTGTCCAAGCATTTAGGGGGTCGGTGAGCCATTTCATGCCAGTCTTTTATTTATCAAATCAATATTTGACTGACTTACGCCGTATTCTTTTGCCAAAGTCTTCCACAGGCCCAAGGCAGACCTGGTTTGGGCTATACACTCTTCGACAAGTGCTTTTGACAGACCCGCTTCAAGACCCAGCTTTACAAGCTGCTTGTCACCGGGAATTCTCCCCTCGCCCATAACCATGGTGCTTTGTTCTCCCCCAGGGCCATTAGAAAACGTCAGATCATAAGCTGGCGATAACTTCCACTCGCCTTTTTCATCCATCAGAAAACTGAAATTTTTGGCATGGTCATCCCGGTTATGCGCCAGGACATTGAAAACAGCCAATCTATACATTTTCTCAACTTCCCGGATGTCTTTTGTAAGCTGCGCTGTTAACATCAGCAAATCTTCATAATCCAATGACGGTGTCCGAAAATCGCTATGCAACAACCCGCTCACGGTATGCATATGGTACCGTTTTGTTCCATCCCGATCAAAACGTTTTGCCGCAAAATATCCGCTTCCCTTACTGGCTGTGAATAAATAAGCTTCAGACATTACAACGCCCGCATCCTTGGCCATGAGCGCATACACGTATTCAATAGCGCCGGAATCCAGCCCGTCTTGAGAATTCGGAAATTTGACCAGCCAAGGTTCAAATCCTTGGGCGAGTTGCTTCGCTCCATGAGAAATGTTCTGACGGGTCTCATCAACCCCTATAAGTGCTTTAGGTCTTGCCCCGGCAGATGACCCATTTAAAGACAGAAGTTCCTGAATGATCTCTTCTGAACTTCCTGTAAGAACCTCGCCGGCTTGCTGAGCAAGATGGTCCAGATCGATCAAGCCATCTTTTACATCAGACGGACTATAATCCGGTTCATATACTAAGGCTCCCATTCCGTGAAACCCCACATATGCCAAACGGTCCAGTGGAGTAATATCTGACGGCAACATGTTTTGAGAACGCAAAAGGCGGTCAAATAATAAACGACCCCAGCCGTCAGGCAGGCTGTCGCTAAAAACCCCTGCCAATCCCTCGAACGGTCTCGCTTTAAAAGCGGTAACGCCTGTTTTGATAGGCAAACGTAGTGGAGAAATCTCCAATCTTGTTTGAATAATTGAGGCTTGATATTCAAAATAAACGGTATGGTCGCGCATAGCCAAACGCCCGACCGGAAGAATCTTACTTCCGAAATCCAATCCTACTTTGAGTTCTGTGATGGGTCGTTTCATTTGTGACGGCCTCGTTTACGGATTACCTTATCTTCCTTCAATACCTCATCGATAGAATTAAAAGTTGGCTTTTCTGGTTTGACAGCCTCCAACACTTCCTCCAGGCCACCAACCACCAATAGAAGCTTAAGGAATGACTCCAACGAGATCACCCCTTTCTGCTCAAATTTCCTTAAAGTTGGCAGGGCAACCCCCGAGCGCTCTGCCAGGCCTTCCTGAGTAAGACCCACACTTAAACGCCTGGAACGGACATTTTCAGCAAGTTTTCGAAGGGCCTTTGAGGGAGTTATAAGTGATATCATGGCATTATTTAAGAACTATAATGTGTTATTAATAACATTATAGTATTACAAATATATCGAATTATAAACAAAGAAATGTGATTTTAACGGATCAAAACAAGCTGATAAGGAGCAACCTGGTAGAATGATCGTCAAGTGTTTGTACCAGCTTAGCCCTACCATATCTTGGTCTATAACAGAGGTGATCCCTAAAAGGGTGATTTTAGGGTTGTCGGCCGTCGGCTTTCAGCTGTCGGCTAAATACGATCAAGATACTTATTGGAGATTAAATCCATCTTGCCCCCTGTGCTCGAAAACGGAATTCCTATAGCTTACGGCCTAATGCCTATAGCTAAAAAATAATCCCCCCCAAAACGACTAAAGCCCCTAACTAATTAATAGTCAGGGGCTTTAATATTGTCGTTGTGGTGATGGACGGAATCGAACCGCCGACACAAGGATTTTCAGTCCTTTGCTCTACCGACTGAGCTACATCACCAGGCTCAATTGGTTCCTTTCGGGACTGCAAAGGTAGTTGGATCGGAATTGATTCCAAATTTTTTCTGAAAATAAATTTATTTTTTTTTACTGTTTTCTTTCAAATTCTTCAAACCTTCTGATTATCTATCAGTTACCCTTTTATAAAAAAATTAAGTGTCCAAATTCGGAGCTATGCGGCATTTTTACCATATTTGTTTATATTATGCAAGCATACTAACTAGTGGTTCCCACCTAAAGACTCCTGATATATGGTCCTAGCCCAACAAATACTTTTTCTAGCCATTTTCGGTACAGCCTGCTGGCTGATCTACCAGCGGGTAACCCTGATAAGCCGCACCATTAGGCTCGGCAAAGCAGAAGACCGGCTCGACCAACCCAGCCGCAGGCTCTCCACCATGCTCCGCATAGCCTTTGGTCAAAAGAAAATGTTCGACAGGCCGGTGGTCGGTTTGCTGCATTTTGTGGTATATGCAGGCTTTTTGCTCATCAACATCGAAGTGCTGGAGATCGTCCTCGACGGCCTCCTAGGGAAGCACCGTATTTTAGCTCCCCTATTAGGCGGTTTTTATACGGTACTCATTGGATTCTTCGAAATCCTGGCCCTGGGAGTCCTCCTAGCCTGTCTGCTCTTTTTGGTAAGACGCTGGATCCTGAAAGTCGACCGGCTGCAGGCTTCCAGGCACCGGGAGATGAACGGCTGGCCAGAGCTGGACGCCTCGGTCATATTGATACTAGAAATCGTGTTGATGATCGCCATCCTATCGATGAACGGGGCCGACTTAGCCTTGCAACGCTTAGGAAGTAGTCATTATACACCCACAGGGCCCTTCCTAATCAGCCAGGCCTTGTTGCCCATTTTTACAAACTGGAACGAAGCCAACCTCATCCTCTTCGAAAGAATAGCCTGGTGGCTGCATATCGTCGGCATTCTAGGGTTCGCCGTCTATGTCACCTATTCAAAGCATTTACACATCGCCTTGGCCTTTCCCAACACCTATTTCGCTAAGCTGACGCCCATGGGCACCATGCAAAACATGCCCGAGATAACCGGTGAAGTGCAGGCGATGCTCGGCCTGCCTACCGACAACCCCGGGCAGGCCGCCGTAGTCCCCGACCGCTTTGGTGCCAAAGATGTATCGGACCTTAGCTGGAAAAGCCTCATGGATGCGTATTCCTGTACCGAATGTGGGCGCTGCACCTCGGCATGTCCGGCCAATATGACGGGAAAGCTACTCTCGCCACGGAAAATTATGATGGACACCCGCGACCGCCTCGAGGACTTGGGTCGCAATATGCAGCAAAATGGAGGCAAGGTAGTCGACGACGGCAAAAGCCTCCTAGGCGATTATATCCTCGACGAAGAACTGCTAGCCTGTACCTCCTGCAATGCCTGTGTGCAAGAATGCCCCATCCTAATCAACCCACTGGATATCATTCTGCAGCTGCGCCGGTATAGGGTCATGGAAGAGGCCCAAGCCCCGGCCTCTTGGAATGCCATGTTCCAAAACCTGGAGACTAACCAAGCGCCATGGAAATTCTCCCCTGCCGACCGCTTCAACTGGGCCTCTGGCCGTAGCAGTTAACAGAAACGGCTCCGCTTATTTCCCAACCTTAAGAAAAACAGACTATGCCCGATACAGAATTGATGATCCCCACGATGGCCGAAATGGCCGCCAAAAATGAAAGTCCAGAAGTGCTGTTCTGGGTAGGCTGCGCCGGGTCCTTCGACGACCGGTACAAGAAAGTCACCCTGGCCTTTACCAAAATCCTCAATAAAGTAGGGGTACGCTTTGCCGTACTCGGAACCGAGGAAAGCTGCACCGGCGATCCCGCACGCAGGGCAGGCAATGAGTTTACCTTTCAGATGCTCGCTTTGGGCAATATCCAGGTGCTCAATATGTATGGGGTCAAGAAAATCGTGACGGCTTGCCCCCATTGTTTCAACACGCTCAAAAACGAATACCCCGCGCTGGGAGGCCATTATGAAGTGATACACCATTCCACCTACTTACAACAGCTGATCGACGACGGAAAGATAGGCCTTCAGGGGGGTGGTAGCTTCAAGGGACAAAAGATCACCTACCACGACTCCTGCTATCTGGGCAGAGCCAACGACATATACGAGGCTCCCCGCCAAGTTCTCGAAACGCTCGACGCCGAATTGGTGGAAATGAAACGCTGCAAGACCAAGGGCCTATGCTGTGGAGCAGGCGGAGGGCAGATGTTTAAAGAGCCCGAGACCGGCAAAAAGGATGTCAATATCGAAAGGGTAGAAGAGGCTATTGCCACTGGAGCCACCACCATCGCCGTAGCTTGCCCTTTTTGCATGGTGATGATGAGCGACGGCCTTAAAAATAAAGAGAAGGAGGACAGTATCAGAGTATATGACCTTGCCGAGCTGCTCGTGCAAGCCAATGAATTATAAGGTATACCAAAAAAACATTGACCACGTTTTGATAAGGAATAAAAACACCCCTAGAACTTTGACAGCCCTTAGGCTGTTAAAGCTAGAAGGCAATATAGCGCCTTGATACCGGCATAAACCACAACGACCATGTACGTACCATTCAACGAAATAGATCTTAACTCCCGAATTTGGATATTCCAGGCCAACCGCTCTTTAACAGAAAGCGAAAACGACACCATAACCGAGACCCTAAAGTCGTCGGTAGAAAATTGGGAGGCCCATGGCAAAGCACTTACCGCTTCCGTCAAGCTCTTTGAAAACCGCTTCGTGGTGGTGGCCGTCGACGAACGGGATGAGCTGCCTAGTGGCTGTTCTATCGATAAGCTCACCCATTGGGTGCAAGAAATAGGCCACCAATTGCAGATCGACTTCTTCGACCGCTCCCTAGCCTATCTCGATGCCCAGGGTGGTCTACAAACCGTACCCGTACCTGGCATTAAGCAGGCCGTAGCTAACGAAATTATTGGCCGCTATACCACCGTCTTCGACAACCAGGTAAGCACCAAAGCACAGTGGATGACCAAATGGAAAGTCCCCGCCGACCATACTTGGCTGAAACGTTATTTCTCTGGGCAATTGTCGGTTTAGTTTTGAAACCTAACCCCTGACCAGTAGCTTTGTCTACAAGTTAAATCGGAATATCAAGTATGAAAGTGATAAGGGCTATAGCATGGGCCATTTTGGGCTGTTGTATGTTTGCATGTAACGAAAACGTCGTTTACAGTGCTTATGAGGACATTCCCGACGGGATGTGGTATCTGGACAATAAGCCCACCTTCAAAGTGAGCATAGACGATACCACCCAACGCTATCATGTATACTACCTGATTCGCAATTCTTTGCAATACCCTTACTACAACCTATACATCTCCAAGAAGATCACGGGCCCCGATGGTCAGCCTATTTCAAGTATGTTGGACGAATTATTTATGTCGAACCAAACCACCGGAAAGCCTTTTGGCAAGGGCCTAGGCGACCTTTTCGATCACAAGATTCCGGTACTTCAGAACTATACTTTCGACCGTAAGGGTGAATACACCTTCACCCTTACGCAGTCGATGCGCCAAAACCCACTGCCCTTCGTGATGAGCGTGGGAATCAGCGTGGAAAAGGCCGTTCAAACCCCTTAATCAGCCCCTGGAATGGGCGCTTTCTGGATTGGCCCATCGCCATCGGTAGGCTTGTTACGAGGCTTGCGATAGCGCGGCTTGCGACGAGGAGGCCGTTGCTGAGCCTTTTCTTGCTCCAATGCCAGCTCTTCTTTAATCTCGTACTCTGGCTCACCAAGCAAAAACCCGTAAGGCTCCATACTCGGAATCGCATCCATAATGACCTTGATGATGGCCGTCAATGGCAGCGCCAGGATCAAGCCCGAGAGCCCCCATAGCTGCCCACCCAAAAATAAAGCAACGATAGCCGCCAAGGGGTTGACGCTCACCTTAGAACCTACAATATTGGGAGTAATGAAGTTACCTTCCAAAAACTGCACAAAGCTCATGACCCCTATGACCCCTACGGCATACCAGGGTGAATCCATCGTAACGAGACTCAATAGGGCCGGTAGCACCGAGCCGATCAGTATTCCAATGTAGGGGATCAGTATCAAGAAGCCCGCCAAAAAGCCAAAGAATATGGCATGGGGAATGCCTAGTATTAGCAGGCCGATGCTATTAAGAACACCTACAATAAGAATTACTAAAAAGAGGCCCGAAAGATAACTCCTAATTACCTCATAGATTTTCTTTAGGAGCTGATCCAGCTTCACTTTTTCGATGCGGTGAAAGGCTTTATGGACGAAGCGCCGGAAGAAGTCGCGGTAGAGCAAAAAGAAAAACACATATAGTGGAATCAACACGAAGGTCGATATAGCCCCGGTGGTAGACAGCAGGGTATTCAGTATGACGGTTTTGCCTTCGCTCAAGGTGTTTATCAGGTATTTTTTTACTTGGCTCACCTGCTCGCTCCTGCTGATGTCGAGGTATTGCTCTCCCATCGTGAGTCCTTGGTCTATAAAAGCATCGGCTTTTTTGGAGATACGAGGTAGCTCTTCGGCGAGGCTGCCTATCTGCATGGACACCAGGCTGACCAACCCAGCCAGCACCACCACCAACCCAAAAATACTGAGCAAAATAGCTGCAATACGGGGGATTTTACGGAGCTCCATCCACGCACAAAAGGGATGCAGGAGGATAGCGAGCAAGACCGAAAAAGCCAGAGGAATGATGGTTTCTTGTAAGGTATCCAGGATCATGACCCCCGCTACGAGGGCAACCAGTATGCTGGCCAGCTTGTAATAATAGGGATCTCTTTGCTTATCTTTGTTTTGATCCGAACGTAAATTGAGTTTCATGAGTAAGTTAGTATATATATGGATTGCTGTGAAGTCCTTGTTTACCACTTGCCAATTTGATCAAAAGGTAAATCATACGGAAAAGGTTGGTTCACAATACAAAATTAGAAAAATTGGCAGACTCCCCACAGCCGTCCCCGAAAGTTCAGGCTTAGCAATGCACCGCGACGGCACCAGTTTCTGGACGCATAACGACAGCGGAGGGGAGGCCAGCCTCTTCCGTATCGACCAAAAAGGCGCACTCATCGAGCGCAGGGACATCCCCCATGCCACCAATCGCGACTGGGAAGAACTCGCTCAGGGGCCCGATGGAGCCCTATTTATAGGCGATATGGGCAATAATGGAAACAGCCGTAAAGACCTGACTATCTACAAAATACAAAGTCCTAGAGCGGGACAGCCAATCCCCCCCGCCGAGAAGATAGAGTTTTCCTATCCCGACCAAAAAACATTCCCCCCAGCTCCAGAAGATTTTAACTTCGATTGCGAGGCCTTCTTTTATTCGAACGACAGCCTGTATTTATTTTCAAAAAATAGGAGCAAGACGAAGCTTTTTGTAAAATTGTATCGAATACCCGCTACCCCTGGAAAATATACTGCCACCTTGGTCGACAGCCTAGCCATGAATAGCCAAATCACCGCTGCCGACAGGAGCCCCGACGGCAAAACCTTTGCACTGTTGACCTACAGCAAGGTTCTATTGTTCGCAATCCCGTCTGGTCGTGTTAATTTTGATACCCCAAACGGATGTTTCAAATTTTTTCATAAACAGTCAGAGGCATTGGTATTTCTGAATAATACGGACCTTTTAGCCACTAATGAACAAGGACAGATTTTCAAAATCACACGCCGTTAATATTATGATTTTGTTATGATTGAAGCGGCGCATATAATGTGAAAATCACAAATACTAATTTCGAGCCAGTTTAAACGAAAACACAAATGAGCACGGCAAAAGCAAATACTACGGCGCCCAAGGTATTGGTAGTGGACGACGATTCCGATATCGTGGAGCTTCTGGAGTATAATCTGGAAAAGGAAGGATATACCGTAGAAACGGCCTCCAATGGAAAGCAAGCTATCGAGATCACAAAAACTTATATCCCCGACCTGATCTTACTCGACATTATGATGCCTCAAATGGATGGGATCGAAACGGGACGCATACTCAGACAGAACCTTGAATTAAAGAACACCTATATTCTTTTCCTTACTGCGAGGTCGGAGGAATATTCTGAAGTAGCCGCCTTCGAGGTAGGGGCCGACGACTATATCACCAAGCCCATTAAGCCCCGTGCGCTGATGAGCCGAATCAACGCCTTGTTCCGTAGAGAGGCTCAAAAAGCGGAATCGGGCGACCAGATCGACGTGTTGGACCTTTCTATCAACAGAAAAAACTACACCGTAACCCAAGGCCAGGCTAATGCCATCGTCCTCCCCAAAAAAGAATTTGAACTGCTTTTCTTCCTAGCACAGACGCCCAACAAGGTATTTAGCCGCGATGAATTGCTGCAAAAAATATGGGGTGCCGACATTTATGTGCTCGAGAGAACGGTAGATGTACATATCCGCAAATTGCGTGAAAAACTCGGAGAGAGCTATATTAAAACCCTAAAGGGCGTGGGCTATATGTTTGCCACCCAAAATATTAATTCCTAGCTATTTTACCGATTTTTGGTCTTGAGGCTTGTCTTTCTTTTTTCGAAAGGCAAGCTTGATATTGACCTCCCCACTACCATCGTCTTCGGCTCTCAAATAAATATTGGATCCTTCCCGACTCGACGGGTCGTTGGGGTTCAACACATAGGTAGAGTCTCTCTTTTTAAGATTACTCAAGGGGATCTGAATATTGATATTGGTTTTATTGCCAAAGCTATAGACCCCATCTACGAACAGGGTCATCACACTGGACTCCACCTCCATTTTGCGTACCTCTATCTCCTCCCCTTTCACCAAGAAGTCCCCATGAATAGGAGCAAACCGTACATTCTCGAAATTTCTCCTTTTAAATATCAACCTTTTCATTTTTAAAAAAGGCTCGAAGTCTATCAAATGACCATTCCGCAAATTGACCTTTACAGCCCCCTGCATGGTCTTGGGCATCAACTTAGCGGCATTATTGAGCCCCGACTGAAACTGAAAATCGGCTGTAAGCAAGCCCTTCAGGTTCTCACTAGTAACGGTTTTCTGCCCAAAATTATTAAAAGAACTCAACACCGTGCTCACATTGGCATTGGACAAATGCCCCTTCATCTTGACAAGCGGGTAGGTCTGGGGATTGTTGTTGTCCAATTCGCCAGATATCTCAAACCGCCCTTTCCCAAAGGCATTCATCTGAAAATTTTTGATGCTGATACTGTTGTCCTTCACGATAAAATCTCCTTGCACCTGTTTGGCACTAAATCGCTTATAGGTAAGGTTATTAGCGGTTAGACGGGCGGCGATAGTCATATTATCGATCACATCCTCCAGTACATCGGTTAGCTTTACTTTCTTCCTCCGCACGGGTCGTGCCTTTCGGTTAGATGCCAACAAGGCCTCTATCCAGGTCAGTTTCCAGTTGGGGATGTTAATGTCCACCACCGCTTGCAAAGGCTTGGCGGAACCAAACAGGTAGGGCAACAAATCGATAAGTCTACCCTTTAAAAAAAGATCGTTTTGGCCATCATTAAAAGAAAGTGAGGGAAAGACCAAGGCTGATTCGTTGAATACAAACTTTCCGGTCAATTTGCTCAGATGCACGCCACGTGAAATATAGTCCACCGACAGGTCGTGAAGAGAGGCGGTCCCCCAAAGGCTGCCGTTAAACTTCTCCTTCTGGGGATCGAAAAATTTCTTAAGACGCCCATCGAAATGAAATTCTATATTGACCCGCCCCTTCGTGATTCTATACCGCTTGGGATCCAATAACTCGTCCAAATTATGGACCGAATCGGCCCGAAAGTGTCCATCCAGCACGGCATAGGGGTCCTTAAAGTCGGTGACAGTCAGCTGAAAATCGAAAGGCAAAGAGTTGAACTGTCCCTTCACGGCTTTGGAGGTAAGCCTACTGTTGTGCACACTTGGCAACTGGGTCGTATCGGCCTGATTGGTAAAGGTACCTGCCGCCCGCACATTCTTGATAGTACCTAGTGGTAAATTAAAATCGAAAGTCTTGGTTTCGAAATTCAGCGCTACTAGAGGCGGCGCAAGCCCCAGCTGACCAGAAACGCTGACGTCGGCATCGACTCGGGTCTTTATCCCGATAGAGTCTATTTGTTCACGTATGCGTTGGGTGAGTAAGGGTAGAGCATGTGATACGGCTATATTTGCGGCCTGGAAATTCATGCTAAAACTTTTGATCGAATCCTCAAGATCGAAACGGCCTTGTAGCTTAATCTGGTCCTGGAAGGACGTCTGCAGGGTAGAAGGTAATAGCACTACCGATCGCTCCTGAAAAGCTATGTTTAGCTGAAGGGTAGTCTGCTGATCGACCAAAAAACCACCCTTTTCCGGTTTGAACACCAGTCCGTCGAATAGAGCGCGGCCATTCAGACTTACCACCGCAGCGGTATCATGCTTGACCAACCCACTAATGGCATCCTGAAACAGCGCCCCATACCGCTTGCCGGTCAGGGAGTCGGTATACTGAATTTTGAAGTTCATAAACCTGAGCCGTTGCAGCCGACTTATGGCGTCCTCCAAATTGGCCTGTTCTTTACGTTCCTCCTCCTCACTAGCTCTGGACTTCTGAAATACGGTAGCATTCGTATAGCCATCCTTTCGGACAAAAACCAAGAAGGCTCCATCCTGAAAAACCAAATTCCTCACTTTTACTACCCCTTTGTACAAGCTGCTAAAATCGAGAGCCACATGTATAAACTCCGCTTTTAGAAGGGGCGTCTGATGTTGAGCGTACAGGCTGTCGGTCAGCACGACGTCGGATAAGGTAAAGTTGAGTCCGAAGCCCCCACTAAATGGCCGGAATTTGAAGTCGCCAATGGCCAGATCCCCGTGAATCTGCCCGGAAACTTGCGTTTGAATCTCCCTAAAAATCTCCTGCCTATGCTTGAGCACCCATACCTCAATGGCCCCAAACAAGAAAATTATCACCAGACAGGCAATCCCTAAAGCTTTTAAAATTCTGCCTAACATGATGGTCATAGAAGTATAAAGATATTCCTTTAAACTTAAATGAATATCCCGAATAAATAAACCCTTCTATCAAAAACTATTCCTAAACGAAGCTTACGAATTAGGATACAACCGATACACTTCTCCCCGCAGCTCCTTTTATACCTCAATATCTTAGGTAAAGAATAATTCAGGAAGGAACATAGCCAAGAAGAGGCATTTTGCGGGAATGAGCGTAAAAAATGTTAGTTTTGCGGTCTCTTTTAAATTCCTAATGAAAAGAAAAAGGATATTTAGGAGGCGATTTTAGCCAAAACAAGCGAAACATACAGATGTTACTGAGCGAACAGGAAATACTACGCCGTCAGAAGCGGGAAGATTTGATAAAAATGGGTATCGAGCCCTACCCGGCAGAGGCCTTTCCGGTAAATGCCTATGCCGACGACATTAGTAAAAATTACGAAAACCGTAAGATTGACTATAAGAACGTGAGCATGGCAGGCCGGCTCATGGGGTTCCGGATCATGGGGAGTGCCGCTTTTGCCGAATTCCAGGATAGCACGGGCCGAATTCAACTCTACTTCCGCCGCGACGACCTATGCCCGGGCGAAGATAAGACCCTCTACAATACTGTTTTCAAAAAACTGCTAGACATTGGGGATATCATTGGCGTGCAGGGTTTTGTATTCACCACCCAAACTGGCGAAATATCCGTTCATGTTCAGGAGTTTAAGCTTCTCAACAAGTCGCTACGCCCCTTGCCCGTGGTAAAACGCGACGAGGATGGCAAAGTACATGACGGCTTCACCGATCCCGAACTCCGCTACCGCCAGCGGTACGTGGACCTGATCGTGAACCCAGAAGTGCGCGATATATTTATTAAACGGGCCAGGATCATCAGCACCATGCGGTCGTTTTTTGACACCCGTGGCTGGCTGGAAGTGGAAACCCCCGTATTGCAGTCGATCCATGGTGGTGCCGCTGCCAAGCCTTTTACTACCCATCATAACGCCCTCGATATGGGGCTTTATCTCCGTATCGCCACGGAACTCCACCTCAAACGCCTCATCGTAGGTGGCTTCGAAGGAGTGTATGAGTTTGGTAAGCTCTTCAGAAACGAAGGGATGGACCGCACGCATAATCCAGAGTTCACTACCGTAGAGCTTTATGTAGCCTATCAGGACTACCTTTGGATGATGCAAATGACCGAAGAACTCCTAGAAAAAGTAGCCTTGGCCGTAAATGGAACTACCAAAGCGACTTTTGGCGAGGTAGAGCTGGATTTTGCAGGACCATACCCTAGGCTCAGCATTACCGACGCCATCCTTCAATATACAGGCCTGAATGTAGACCTACTCGACGAAGCGGCTATCAGGACCCAGTGCCGCGAATGGGGCATGGAGGTGGACGACAGCATGGGCAAAGGAAAACTGATCGACGAGATATTTGGCGAGAAGGTAGAATCGAATATCATACAGCCTACCTTTATTATTGACCACCCTGTGGAGATGTCGCCTCTTACCAAAAAGCACCGTTCGAAGCCCGGGATGGTCGAACGCTTTGAGTTATTCGTCAATGGCAAAGAAATTGCCAACGCCTATTCGGAGCTAAACGACCCCATCGAGCAAAAAGCACGCTTCGAAGACCAACTCGTATTAAAAGAAAGAGGAGACGATGAGGCCATGGAAATGGACGACGACTTTATACGTTCGCTGGAGTACGGCATGCCCCCTGCCTCGGGTATAGGCATCGGCATCGACCGCCTTACCATGATGCTTACCAATAACGCCAGCATACAGGAAGTGATATTCTTCCCCCAGATGCGCCCAGAGAAGAAAGTGGAACTAGCCAAGGATGCCGACTATGTGGCCGCTGGAGTTCCGGCGGTATGGATACCGGCCCTTCAAAAGATGAATCTATTTACGATTGAGCAGTTAAAATCGGCCAACCCTAATAAGGTTTTTAACGACTTGGGAGGTTTGAGGAAGAAACTTAAAATCAACGAAAAAATGCCCACCCTGGATCATGTGAAGGAGTGGATAGAAGCTTAAATAAAAAAAGCCAAAACCGGATAACACACCGGTTTTGGCTTTAGGCTAACCAATCAGAAAATTATATTTTTCTAATTTGAACGGCATTTAAGCCTTTCTTACCTTCTACAACTTCGAACTCCACGTGGTCATTTTCACGGATCGTGAGCCCGCCCAATCCTGTCACATGGACGAAAATGTCCCTGTTGGTGTCGTCTTCAACGATAAAGCCGTATCCCTTGGCCTCATTGAAAAATTTTACAGTACCTGTTGGCATAATAGTGTAATAAATAATGAAATAAGGTGAATATACATCAAGAACTTATTGGAGATTCATTCTTTCGAAGACCTTTGCGATTCCAATATAAACAGAGGGATATCAGTCAAGAAGCCATATAAATTTTGGAGTTATGCATCAGAACATCTTGAAAGTAATGAAGCCTTCATAAATTCTTATATCACAAAGAAACAAAAATTGTTGGGAAAACAATTTAATTGTGGTAATAATTTGAATATTTAATAGTTAACGGTATTTTGCTCCTTCTTGCTCATTTGTACTGAAATTTACTCATAAATTGTATATTACCATGAAAATACTAAATTATGAGGCTACCAATGGCCCAAGGATCATGAATAAGCTGAGGTATTTCGTTGAAGACCGAATCTTTGGTGTATGTGCCAATTTGGGAGAAGTACTCAAGATACCGGCCAGTAGCATTCGGCTCTATTTTATTTACGCTACTTTTATGACTTTTGGCTCGCCCATTATTCTCTATTTGGTCATGGCCTTCTGGATGCAAGTACGGCAGCACTGGCGTCGGCATCATAACCCTACGGTTTGGGAACTTTAGCCGTATGGATTCCGGGCAGATCAGGGAAGTGATGGTGACCATTTACAAAATACTCCCAAACTACACTTTTATAATATAGCGGAGCCCTATAACGGGTACGTTTCTCGTGCCTTATGAGCCGGGGCACCATGGCATAGAAAGCGAAGTGCGCCCTGATAATGGCCAATACGTCGGGCCAGGCACCAGTGGCCATAAACCGTACACTGGATATCCCATCCAATATTAACCGATAGAAAATGGTCTTCCATCGCCTTCCTTTAGGGAGGTTTTTAAAGAGCATAATCAGGTTATTGCGGTAATTCAAAAAGGTTTTCCTAGGATTGGACTTATGTAAAGTCCCTCCCCCCACATGGTATACGGTGGACCGGCCCGAGTAGGTGACGCGGTAGCCTGCATTGAGCAGTCGCCAACAGAGGTCTATCTCTTCCATATGGGCAAAAAACCTTTCGTCGAACCCCTTGGCGGCCTTAAAGGCCTCGGCCCTCACGAACAGGCAGGCTCCAGTGGCCCAAAACACATCGACTTCGTCGTCGTATTGGCCTAAGTCCTCCTCTCGTGTATCGAATATTCTTCCTCGGCAAAAGGGATAGCCCAAATAATCCATATAACCCCCTGCCGCTCCGGCATATTCGAAATGGGAAGGTAGATCATATGCCCTTATTTTTGGCTGGCAGGCGGCAATTTTCTCATCGGAATCCATAAAACGGACTACCGGATCGATCCAGTTTTTGGTAACCTCAATATCCGAATTGAGCAACACAAAATATTTCGAATCGATCCTGCTAAGTGCATAGTTATACCCGCCGGCATAGCCTAAGTTTTCGGCGATTTGGATGGTATGGATCTCCGGATGATGCTCCCGTAACCAAGCCATCGATTCGTCTGTAGAGGCATTGTCGGCAATCCAAATAGGATAGCCAACAGAATTCGCCACAATAGTTGGAAGAAACTTTTCTAGGTAATGCCTGCCATTAAAGTTGAGTATTACTACTGCCGTGCCTGAGCTCATTAATACTCCATTATTTCATTAAACTGCTCAAGTCGAACCCAGGTATATTGGGCATTACCCCGGCTGTGGCCTTTTGAAGATGTTCCTTGACCTTGGGTTCAATATTCTCAAGAGCCTTATTGACGGCCGCTACCACTAGGTCTTGTAACATTTCCTTGTCGTCGGGATTGACCAGCTCAGGATCTATCTCTAGGCCCACCAAGGTTTTTTGACCATTGACGGTCGCCTTTACCATGCCACCACCCGACTCTGCCGTCTCCACAATCCCCGACAGCTGCTCTTGTGCCGTCTTCATATTCGCTTGAAGGTCCTTCATCTTACCCATCAAGCCCATCATATCACCCATATTTCCAAACATCGCTCTATTTTTTTGGTATTGTTAAATACTCGGACCTTACCCCCTAGGGGAGGCTATCTTTCTGGCACTTTTACCAGTCATAACAGCCCATTTGAACGCATAAAAGTACCACTTTTTTCTACTTATTTGTATCTTTTAGTCGCGTAAAGTAGGTAGGCGGCCCCTTATCTACTGCTATTAAAACCATCTATTACCCATTTAGATTCCCATATTAAGCCGTCAAGTCTCCTATCGCAGCAGCAGAAAGCCCCCTTTACGGACCTGAACCTGTCCCCCTATATCGGTAACCTCAATTTTATAGGTATAATACCCTTCCGCCGCTAGGCTACCATCCCGATATCCATCCCAGCCTTTGGCAGGATCTTCTGACCGAAATACCACCCCTCCCCATCGATCGAAGACGGACAGGACAAAGCGGGTAGTAAAATAGGCCTTCACCTCGAAATACTCATTGATACCATCCCCGTTGGGCGAAAAAGCATCGGGAACCAGTAGAATAGGGTCCCTGCTGAACATCAAGACGTTCGAATAGCTCCATTCCCCACCCGCTCCCAAAACCTTAGCCCTATACTGATAGCTGGTCATAGACTGGTCGTTCAAGCTCACCAGGTGATTATGCAGCTTACCCTTCGGGATTGCATCGATCACGGAACCACTTTCATCGATTACTTCTAAAAAATAAGTGTCGATCCCTTCTAAAAACGGAGAGGAGGTCGTCCATTCTAATCCAGCAGCACTCGCATTGAGCAAGACGGTACACACCGCATCGCTGGGTGGCGACCGAAGCTGACAGGCATTCTCATAAATAAATCGATAACAATAGCTCCTTTGAGCTGGGTGAACCTGGCTGTCCAAAAACTTCAAAGCTTGATTGTTGTCTGGAGAAACGGGCACAAAACCAGCACCTCCGGCCTCGCTGCGTTCCACAATCAGGTCGTAGGTGCTGGTTAGCCCCACTCCCGTTAAGCTTACACGCGTTTCTACCTGCCCGGGGTCCAGCACCGAAACGTATCCATTAATGATTTTTTCGGGCGCTGAGGAGGTAGGCACCAAATCGAGCTCATTGGAATGCGATACGGCACCATTCTCCAGTACAGCCAAAAGTTCATAGCGATAAGTTTTCCCACACTGTACCGCATTGTCGATATAGGAAACGGCGTTCGGACTACTGAATATCACCTTACCATCTCTTTTCAACTGGTATTGGCTCAGCTTGCTGGAGTGAGGCAAACTCTTCCAAGTTACCGACACGATTTCGTCCAAGGTCACACTTCCTTCTTCCAGCACCATATTGCTGACGATCTCACTCTGCACGGGGTTATCGCAAATATCCCTCGACACTAGGGCAAATCGATACCTCTTGGTAGGGTCCAAGTTCTCGATGTAGGCAATTTGTACTCCTGCACCTTGGGTTGCCTTTCCTGTGTCGACGAAAGTACCAGTACCTTCGTCCAGCCATACGGCCGTTTTTATGCCTTGCATGCCCTGGAAAGTCACCTTCGCTCTTCCATTGGAAAGCATTTCGAGGCTACTAATTTTTATATCGGCCAAGGAGGTGGCGCTATTGGCAGCAGTTAACACCAGGGGCTGGGTGAGTCCGGAGCATCGGCCATCCTGATAGCTTCCATACACCGTAATTTTTGAAAAAGGCACGGTATATTGGTGCTCCAGAGCGTAGTCGTCGCCTTTTTTCCAGGTGTCATGGGGGCTACCATCTCCCCAATTAACGATAATTCCATCGAACACCTTAGTAGCCTTATTCTCCAGGAGGGTCAATAATGCCTTACCGTCCGGACAGAGTACCAATTGGGCTTCAGGAGCCGCCGTCTCGTAAACGGTAATATCGTTGCAGTAGTGAAAACCCGTTCCATGGGCACTCCCTACTTGTACGATGGTAAAAGTCCCGGCTTCGGGATAGATATGCCGTGTATCTTCCGTTAAAACGGCCTCGGCGGGTGGGTCGATACTCGTTCTGTCGAAATCGTAGGCATATTTAATGAGGTCCCCACCGGCCACCTCGTTGGCCACCTGCACCTCCAAGGGAGCACATCCATGAGAAGGATTGAAACTAAAGCCGCCTCCACCGCCTGTCTGTGGACAATACTGAGCCGCAGCTGGCACGATCTGCAGCAATATAAGCCCTAGAAGTACGGTATAGAAGTTTTTCATTTGTCGTGCTGTTCAAGCTTATGGGGCTTCATTACTTTTCCTTTCTTCTCGATAACCTAGAAATTTCAGTAAAAAGCAGGCCCTTGCCCCCGTGATGAAACGTTAGGCGTTTTTCCTTTGTTGCTTCATTACCAATGTAAAATTAAAACTTTTACAGTTTAAGGCTTTAACTTTGCACCTTTAACGCGTAATTCAGTGAAACTATTTTTCACCTACCAGACTAATGGATAATAATAGTAATTCGATAAAGTTAGATAGCATCGAGGACGCCATCGCCTCCATCCAACGAGGCGAGGTCATCATAGTAGTCGACGACGAAGATCGGGAAAACGAAGGGGACTTCGTTTGCGCCGCCGAGTCCATCACCCCCGAAATTGTTAATTTTATGGCTCGCGAGGGCCGGGGCCTTATCTGTGTCCCCATCACCGAAGAGCGCTGTGAAGCCCTAAACCTCGAAATGATGGTAGGCAACAATACGGCGCTACACGAAACGGCCTTTACGGTATCGGTGGACTTGCTGGGCCACGGCTGTACCACCGGCATATCGGCAAGCGACCGCGCCAATACCATTTTGGCCTTAGTCAATCCCGACACCAAGCCCGAAGACCTCGGGCGTCCTGGACATATTTTCCCCTTGAAAGCCAAAGCCGGCGGTGTACTGCGGCGGACGGGTCATACGGAAGCGGCGATCGACTTTCCTAGGCTGGCGGGTATGTCGCCAGCTGGGGTATTAGTAGAGATTCTCAACGAAGATGGTACCATGGCCCGCCTACCAGAGCTACGCCAAATTGCCGACAAACTCTCGTTAAAGCTAGTATCGATCAAAGATCTGATCGAATACCGCCTAAAAAAAGAAAGCCTTATAAAAAGGGAAATAGGCGTCGATATGCCTACTAATTGGGGACATTTTGAGTTGATCTGCTACCGACAAGTTAATAATGGCGCCCTTCACCTGGCCTTGGTAAAAGGAAGCTGGGAAAAAGACGAAGAAGTGATGGTACGCGTGCACTCGTCCTGCGTAACTGGCGATATCTTCGGCTCCTGCCGCTGCGACTGTGGTCCTCAGCTGCATGCCGCCATGGACATGATCGACAAGGTCGGCAAAGGGGTCATCGTATATATGAATCAGGAGGGCCGGGGAATTGGCTTACTCAATAAGCTAAAGGCCTATAAATTACAGGAAATGGGCCGCGACACCGTAGAAGCCAACCTAGAGTTAGGGTTTACCGTCGACGAACGCGACTATGGCGTAGGGGCTCAGATACTCCGGGATTTGGAAGTGTCCAAACTAAAACTCATTACCAACAATCCCAAAAAACGCGCCGGCCTGATCGGCTATGGGCTAGAGATTGTCGACACCATTGCGATAGAAATTCCCTCTAACCCCCATAACGAAGACTATTTGAGGACTAAAAGAGATAAATTAGGCCATAGCCTATCTAACCTGACCTTCCCATCGACCAAGGCATGAGTACTATACAATGCGTAAAAACGGATGCAGACGCCCTGAAATGCCGAAAGGCCATTCAGGCGCTGCGGCCCGCCATCACCGACGAGCAGTATTTACCGGCTATGCACCAAACCCTGGCCGACCGTAGGCAAGTTATCTTCATCGAAGAAGAAGGAGAAGCCATTTCGGTGGCCGTATTTGAAACGGGTTATAACCTTATCCGCGGCAAATACATCTATATCGACGACCTATCGACACTCCCAGCCGCCCGTGGCAAAGGCCATGCGGGCAAGTTGATAGACTGGATATTGGAATATGCGAAAACAAAAAACATAGACCAGGTCCATCTGGATTCGAGTGTCAATGTGGCTCGAACCGATGCACATAGGCTCTATTTAAACAAGAGATTTCAGGTTTCGAGCCTACATTTCACACATCAAGTTCAGTAACTTGTCGGTAGTAAGGACCATCTCCTCCACCGCACTATTTACGTCAAAAAAGTTAATCCATGGAAATCCCGCAGTTATTTGAAGCATTCAATCAACTAAAAGTATTAGTAGTAGGCGACGTCATGCTGGACTCCTATGTATGGGGAAAGGCGGAAAGAATATCCCCCGAAGCCCCTGTCCCGGTGGTGCAGGTTACCCGAAGGGAGTACCGCCTGGGTGGTGCCGGCAACGTATTGCTGAACGTCCAGGCCTTGGGTGCCGAGGCAATCGTCTGCTCGGTGATTGGTACCGACGGCCCCGGCGACCTGTTGGAGGAAAGCCTAAAGCAAAAGGGCCTCAACTGCGATGGCCTCATCAGAAGCCCCCAGCGCATCACCACCATCAAAGAACGCATTATCGCCGGCTCTCAGCAGGTAGTTCGCATCGATACCGAAACGGAAAAGGATATTTCGGATCAGGAACAAGAGCTCCTTCTTCAAAAAGCCGCAGAGCTGATTCCCTCTTGCCAGGTGATCATATTTGAAGACTATGACAAAGGCGTGCTCACCAGCAAGACCATCGCCGGGATGATCGCCCTAGCCAAACAGCACGGTGTACCTACCGTAGTAGACCCTAAGAAAAGAAACTTTCTAGCCTACCAAGGCACCACACTTTTCAAGCCCAACCTGAAAGAACTGCGGGAAGGCCTTAAAATTGAGTTCAATGTGGATAACCCTGTGGAACTCGCCAATGCCGTGGTCCTATTGAAGGAACGCCTGCAAGCAGATGGAGCCCTTATCACCCTCTCCGAAAGAGGCGTCTATATCGACTACCAACAGGAACAGTGCCATTTGCCGGCCCATATTCGTCAAATCACCGACGTATCGGGCGCAGGCGATACGGTGATCAGCATCGCCGCCTGCTGTGTGGCCCTGCAGCTACCCCCCACGCTTATAGCCGCCATCTCTAACCTGGGAGGAGGACTGGTATGCGAGCGCATAGGCGTGGTGCCTATCGACAAGGCCCGCCTCCAGATAGAAGCCGAAAAGCTCGATACCCTAGCGGAAAAGTTAGGTTAAAAAACAACCCATAGGCCAACCGGATATTACCAATTGATACCCGTTTGGCCTATGCCCATTTTACGGATAAACTTGGACGAGAATTTGGAGCGATGCGTGATATACCGCACGCTGGCACCGATATAAGGAGTGGCCTGGGGCGTATACGAGGTAAGGTTCTCCCGGGCGCTGTTGAAGGTCCTAACCTGACGGAAGGTGGACAATCCCGCCTCCACCGATACATTCAACACCGAAAATACATGCACATTGCCCGACAATCCTAGCTTGATTTGTCGGTAGTTCTCCCTTCTCAATAATTTTTCCTCTGGGGTTTGTACCTGAAAGCCCCCCGAATAGCCATTCAATCCGGCAAACATATCCATATTAAACCATTTGGTGGCTTTGTAATTGGCATTAACCATAAAAGGCAATAGGGCCGATATACGCCATTGTTTCCCGATCCCCTTGTTGATTCCAAAAACAGGAACAAATTTTATTTTCTGGTTATAGGCCAAAATGGATCCGTATAGAATTTGAGTTTTCAGGCCCAAAATATGCATACGAGCTCCCCCACCCCATATAAAGGGTTGAGGCGTAAACAACGTTTCGTTGGTCTCTGTGATCCCTAAGCCACCCCCATATACCCATAGCTTGTCCTTTATACTCGCCTGCATGCGTAGCACCCCCAATGAAAGGGTTTTATAACCATTTTCAGGATTGTCAATACCCCCTATCGTTGGCTGAAGCTGGTTATACTGCGCCAGCATCACGGTATGAACGGCCCTAAGGTCTAGCTTTTTCTTAAGGCTAAAACCGAGCTGCACCTCACTTTGCAAGGGAATAATACCCAAAAACCCCGCCTTACTCAAGCCATACTCCTGGCTGTTGCCCATGGGAGAGGGAACGGCGTATTCGGCCTTAAGGGTCACATTCGGATAGAACAGTCGACTCAGCGAAAAATGCTGAGCTAGTGTCGGTTGCACGGCCAGGGCCAATACGGCCACTAAAAGGGGTAGTCTATATTGCATATAATCGAAAAGAGGTAGCTTGGGCATTAAAACGTGCAAAGGTAACAGGTATTGTCTTGAAAATTAAGTTACTTTACACGCACGCTATCTTAAATTCTCAGTAGTATGTTTCAATCAATCTCTTTTGGAGCACTAAAAACCAGCACCCTACAAACCATCTCAAGGTTTCAATGGGTCCTTGGGCTCGTCTTGGGGCGTTCTATCCTGATGGTGTGGCGGATAGAGAGTCAACACCAGTCGCCGGGATACCGAGATGTCCTAGACAAGCTGATCCTAGTCCTGCTGCTCGCCTGCCCGCTTATGATAGGGATATCTCTGGCCGCCGAAAGGACCTCCTCCCGCTTCCGATCCAAACTACTAGGGTTCCTGGCATTATCGGTCATTCTGCTGACGTATTACTTTTTCGGAATCAATGCCAAGCCCTCCTTGATCGACTACTACCGATTTGGCATCCTTTTCCTAGCGGCCCATTTGCTAGTAGCCTATGCTCCGTTTTTGAACTATAGAGAATCCAACGGATTTTGGCAATTCAATAAGGCCCTATTCCTCCAATTCCTAAATGCTACCCTTTATGCCGTCACCCTGTACATTGGGCTGATGGTCGCCGTGCAAACCGTCCGTTTCCTTTTCAATATCGAATACCTTTTCGAGATCGAAGCCGACGTAGCAGTTTTAATCCTCTCTTTCTTCCATAGCGTATTTTTCTTAAGCAAAATCCCTACCGACCTGGCCGCCTTAGACTTGGAAACGGCTTACCCCAAGGGACTCAAAATATTTACCCAATATGTGTTACTACCCCTAGAAATCGTATACCTAGTGATTCTCTATGCCTACACGGGTAAGATCCTCTTGGAGTGGAGCCTCCCTTCAGGAGGTGTGGCCTATTTGGTTCTTGCCTTTTCTGTGGCGGGTATTTTTGCCTTATTACTTTTGTATCCCTTGCGGCAGGTGCTTACCGAAAGATGGATCGTTCTTTTCAGTCGCAGGTTCTACCTGGCCCTGTTGCCCCTGCTGATTCTATTATTTGTAGGGATTCTCCGAAGAATCAACGATTATGGCATCACCGAAAATCGCTACATCGTCGTCACGCTCGCCCTGTGGCTGGCGGCTCTTGCCCTCTATTTTTTATTCAGTCGAAGAAAAGAGATCATTTGGATACCCATCAGTCTCTCCCTAATCTGCGTCTTTTTGGTATTAGGCCCTTGGAATATCTTTGAAGTGTCGGAGAAAAGCCAGCTTAAAACTTTCCAACGGCTGGTAGTGAACCATCAACTCCTCAACACCGAAGGGGTCATCACGCATCAGGCAACCCTTCCTGCCGACGACTATGAACAGTTACTGTCTATCGTGGACTATTTCAGGGATAGGGATACTACAGTTCTGGCTTCCTATTTCCCCCAACCGACAGACAATAAACTGGCTTCCCGATACGACCAACACCAGTACTTGCTCAAAAAAATAGCGAACCAAAATACCCCATTTCAAGAGTTCACTTACAGTGTAGGACCGAAGGCTTTGATGGATATCGAAGGGTTTTCAACCTTGCTTTCATTCAATACTTCCATCGACGTACCTTTAGAGACGGAAGGCTGGAAAATAACCATGCACCAAAACAAACTTTTAGTCGCTAGGCAAGGCCAACAGGTCCTAACCTGCGACCTTCCCCAAAAAATCCAAAGCCTAAATCAGACGTATGGAGACGAGAACAACATGGTTCCTCCCAGTCAGCTGACCTTCAATGGGGTTTGGAGAGGTCATCCTATTCGCGTCAGTATTGAGTCGATACACCAATCCAATCAAAAACAGATTATAGCAAGTGGCTATTTATTATACTAAGTGCGGATAGAAGATGGCTGTTTTTGAAAATACTGAGGATGGCTTAGGACAGCTCCTCCAAGCACCTTTAAGAGATTTCAGTCCGCCTATCGCTCTCTCTATCATCCGCAGGCCTTCTTGTAAACTGTCAAATTCGGACAATTGCATGTTATATTTATGCTCATGCCATAAAAACTGCCAAAGTAATTTTCTCAACATTTCCTGTTATGCCAGATAGTCTTGAGTAGTAGTGAATGGGAAATAATTATAAAAACAAATCAAACTTTAAGGTTAGCCCTACAAATATTTTATCCCCAAATCAGGGACAAGGCTAGCAAAACTTCGAAAGTCAGGATCACCGATAGGCCCTTCAATATCGATAGTAGGAGTCTGTAGAGGAGTAAATAGGAGCGGATTGGTGGTAAACCTTGTGATGTTTCTAATAACCCACAGTCGTTCGATAATAGGAGCAGGCTTCCACTGCGAAAACATAACCCTTCCTGGGCATGCGGCGAGCATGTATTAGGTGGTACTCAGCAAGGCCAACGGAGTGCAGGCCAAGAGGGCCTGGGTGGGTGAAGTAAGCGACCAAAAAGTCACGATCGAATTGTTTTTCTGTCGGGACATTAGTACCATTGGTTAAGGACAGCGTACTATAGGCTACTATTAACCATCCTACAATCCAACAAACAAATGAAAAGAATCGCGTTTATTGCAGTATTGACGCTGCTAGGTCATATGTCTCAGGCCCAATCGCCCGCCACCACCTTTGCCGAAAAGCTCGGCTACCCCAAAGGGAAAAAAATCATCATTATGCATATAGACGACGTAGGCATGTCCTACGAGTCGAACCAGGGGGCCATTCGTGCCATGGAAGAAGGGGTAGCCAATTCGCTAAGTGTGATGATGCCCTGTCCTTGGGTACCGGGTTTCGTGCATTATCTAAAGGAGAACCCCACCGTCGATGCCGGCTTGCACCTGACCATGACCTCGGAGTTCAAAGACTACCGCTGGGGGCCCTTAGCCGGCAAACCTCAGGTAAAGGGGTTGGTCGACTCGGAAGGGGCATTGCGGAAAGGAGTACGCGATGTAGTCAAAAACGCCACGCCCGACGAGATCGAGATCGAGATTCGCGCCCAACTGGCCCGGGCCCGGGAAATGGGCTTCGAACCCACCCATATGGACTCGCATATGGGTACCCTCTTCGCCACTCCCGAATATATAGAGCGGTATCTAAAAGTAGGTATGGAAGAGAAAATCCCGGTGATGTTTCCTGGTGGCCATAACACCGTGGCCCAGTCGCAGGAAGAGCTCGTAGCCGAGCAGCTGCAAATGACCCGCAAGGTAGGGCAAATGTTGTGGGCGGCAGGCTTACCCGTACTCGACGACCTAGAAAACAGTAGCTATGGTTGGAAAGAGCCCGAGTCGGGCGACAAAAGCCCAGAGGCATTGCAGGCTTATAAAACTGAAAAGTACATTCAGGCCCTGGAGAATGTAAAACCAGGCCTGACCATGGTGATTATGCACTGCACCATTCATTCCGAAATATTCCCTCATATCTCCGACTCCTGGCCAACGCGCCAGGGCGATTTCTTGGCGATGATCGACCCTAAGCTGAAGGCTTATATAGAAAAAGAAGGAATCATCCTCACCACTTGGAGAGAGGCCATGGAACGGCGTAAAAAGATAAAATAGAAAACCCATAAAAAAGGTGTGGGGGAACGCCCCACACCTTTTTGTAATATCCTCAACGACTACAAGTCGATAGCCTCTCCATAAGCCGCTTCGGTAGCACCTTTCACCGCTTCCGACATGGTAGGGTGAGGATGTACTGAACGGAGGATCTCATGAGAAGTGGTTTCTAGCTTACGGGCCACTACCACCTCGGCGATCATCTCAGTTACGTTCATACCAATCATATGCGCTCCTAGGAATTCACCATATTTGGCATCAAAGATTACTTTTACAAAACCTTCTTTCGCTCCGGCAGCAGATGCTTTTCCAGAAGCCATGAAGGGGAATTTGCCGACCTTAATATCATAACCTGCTTCCCGCGCTTTTTTCTCGGTAAAGCCAACGGAAGCGATCTCAGGCTGGCAGTAGGTACATCCAGGGATGTTGCCATAGTCTAGGGCTTCGGTCTTATGTCCGGCCAATTTCTCGGCGCAGATAATTCCTTCGGCCGTCGCCACGTGTGCCAAGGCAGGCCCAGGGGTACAGTCGCCGATGGCATAGAATCCAGGAACGCTAGTTTCGTACCATTCGTTAACGGCAATTTTGCCTTTATCGGTCTTGATACCCGTTTCTTCCAAACCGATGTTCTCGATATTCGAAACGATTCCGGCAGCCGAGAGTACTACATCTACTTCAAAAGTTTTCTCTCCGCTTGGCGTTTTCACCAACACCTTGCATCCCTCACCGCTAGTGTCTACTTTCTCCACGGAAGAGTTTACATACGTATCCACGCCCAGTTTTTTGTATTGCTTGGCGATTTCCTTCGAGATATCTTCGTCCTCTACAGGAACCAGGTTGGGCATAAATTCAACCACGGTAACCTTCGTTCCCATAGCTGCATATACATAGGCAAACTCCATCCCGATAGCACCCGACCCTACTACGAGTAGCGACTTAGGCTGCTTTTCAAGGCTCATGGCCTTGCGGTATTCAATTACCTTTTGTCCGTCAATTTTAATATTTGGCAATTCGCGGGCACGGGCACCGGTGGCGATAATCACCCCTTTGTTGGCCGTATAATCCACCTTTTTACCATCTTTATCGGTAACCTCAACGGTTTTAACCCCTTTGGCCTTTCCAGCCCCCATGATGACGTCGATCTTATTCTTCTTCATCAGGAAGGCGACCCCTTTGCTCATACCTTCGGCCACACCGCGGCTTCTTTTGATCACTGCACCGAAGTCCGCAGACGATTCGCTTACATTGATACCGTAATCCTTGGCATGCTTGATATATTCGAATACCTGCGCACTCTTCAAAAGGGCTTTGGTAGGGATACATCCCCAGTTCAGGCAGATACCACCTAAACTTTCCTTTTCAACAATTGCTACTTTTAAACCAAGTTGGGAGGCACGAATTGCAGCGGGGTAACCACCGGGACCGCTTCCAATCACGATCACGTCATAAGTTTGAGCCATTTTCTATTGTTTTTATTGGTAAAGAAATGGGTTGTCATAAATTTGTTACAAATGTAAGACGATTTACGAGAAACACTGCACCGACAAAGGGTGGTATTTAATAGCTTCTTACCATAAAAGGAAAAGTTGTAGCTTTGCAGTTCAATGGATTGTGCTTTTTGTCCTACTCGCAAGCTACCAATCCACAGACCGTAGCGTCCAAGCCCTTGTTGGCCTCTACGCTAATGCATATGAGCACGGTCGCTTTAAATATTTTTTTTCACTAAAATTCAAACTTCAAATGACACTTGAGCAATTGAAAGACTTGAAAGCCCGTGTACAGGCTTTGGGGAGGTATCTTTGACTACGATAACCGAAAAAGACAACTAGACGATTTAGAACAACAGACCGTTCAACCCGAATTTTGGAACGACTCCAAGCGGGCAGAAAAAACCATGCGCGAAATCCGTGGATTGAAATTCTGGACCAACGGTTTCGAAGAGCTCTCAGGACTACGTGACGACCTGGATACCATCTGGGAATTTTACGAGGCCGACGAAGCCACCGAAGAAGAGGTGGACGAGGAGGGCAAAAAACTCTCCGACAAGCTCGATGAAATCGAGTTCCGGAAAATGATGGGTGAAGAAGGCGACGACCTACCTGCCGTTATCGAGATCAACTCCGGAGCCGGGGGCACCGAGTCTCAAGACTGGGCATCCATGCTTATGCGGATGTACATCATGTGGGCCGAGAAAAACGGCTATAAAGTCCGTGAGGTAGACCTGCAAGATGGCGACGTGGCGGGAATCAAGTCGGTGACCTTGGAAATCGATGGAGAATATGCTTATGGCAACTTAAAGTCCGAAAATGGAGTTCATCGCCTCGTAAGGATCTCTCCGTTCGACTCTAATGCCAGGAGGCATACCTCCTTTACTTCGGTATATGTGTATCCATTGGCCAACGACGATATCGAGATCGACGTCAATCCGGCCGATATCACCTGGGACACCTATCGATCGGGAGGTGCCGGTGGGCAGAATGTCAATAAGGTGGAAACGGCCGTGCGCCTACACCATAAGCCTTCTGGAATTATTATCGCTTGTCAGCAGGAACGCTCTCAGCTGATGAACAAGGAGGTGGCTATTCGACTTCTGAAATCGCGCCTGTACCAAATCGAGCTCGAAAAGCGGAATGCTGCTAGGGCAGAAGTAGAGGCCTCCAAACGGAAAATCGAATGGGGCTCGCAGATCAGGAGTTATGTACTGGACGACCGGAGGGTGAAAGACCACCGCACCGATCACCAAACCTCTAACACCGATGCCGTGTTAAATGGTGATATCAACGATTTTATCAAGGCTTACCTAATGGAATCTTAATTATTGCTTTATATCGTCGATGCCCTTCGGAACATTTTCTTTCGGAGGGCATTACCAATACCTTATGCTCCACGTAACGGTCCTTCCCCCTCAGCCTATTGCTGGCACCAGGCCTCTGCTGGCCTTTCATGGCATCGGTCAAACGGGCCCCGAATGCTATGCCCCGCTAGCTGAGCAATGGAGTGAGCACTACACCGTATATGCCTTCGACCTTTACTTTCATGGTCGGCAGGCTAGCACCGCTCCCATCGACGCCTCCCAAGCGATCAGCAAAAAGCAGCTTGCCGAGCAGATTAGCACCTTCTTACAGAAAGAAGGCATCGACCGTTTCGACGTCATCGGGTTTAGCATAGGAGGCCGCTTTGCTATGGCCACCCTCGAAGCCTTCGCCGACCGTATCGACAAGGCCTACCTGATAGCACCCGACGGTGTCTCCGAGCACCCAGTCTACCATATGGCAACCCGTTGGCCCCTCGGCCGACTGATATTGAAGCGGCAAATGACGCACCCCCAATTATTCTTTAAATTGGTGCGAGGTCTCAAAAATATCGGATTGGTAAACAAGAGCCTATTGCGGTTTACGGAACAAATCATGAATACCAACACCAAGCGTCTAAGACTTTATAACGCCTGGGTAGGGTTCCGACGGCTACGTTTCGATATCCCTGCCTGGTACGTGCAGATCGCCCGACAGCCAGTTGAATTGTATTTGATCGTCGGAGAATACGACAAATTACTAAAGCCCTCAGCCGTAAAACCCCTAGCCAAGCTCCTTCCCCACGACCATTTCTTAATACTCCCAGGGGGGCATACTACCGTCGTAGACAAGGCAGTGGTATATTTGAGTCGGGAAGGAATCATATAAACTCACTCATTCTGGGTTTCGACAATCTCCCTCTTGACCAGGCTCCTCGTTCCTCACCTTGTGGTTAGCCAATACCTGCCCACAACCATCCATCCATAAATCCCGAAATGATTATAAACAATTAATAGGTTCTAACATTATTTTCAAAATCGTGAAAAAGCGTCTTTCCATTAAAATTAAATTCAAACGTTTTGGCTTTTTTCTCCGCTTGAATATAGGGCGAATCGAATCTTTTGTAAGCGGTATTCAACAAAGCTCCATCGACCTTGAGGGCATCGTCGTATTTCAGATCATACACATGCCCTTGGCTCTGATAGGTTAAAGTAAGCTTGCGCTCATTAAATTGAATTTTATTGGTTTTAATACGATTAACAAATTCTTCAAAAGGCCCATCTTCCGACTTTGATCCCGCTTCGGTTACCCAATATACCCTTTTTCCTTGTTGGATAAGGTCTTCAGCATCACCTTCTCTAAATATCAAATCGTTAGCCCCAATCATCGCACAGTAGCTATCGCCTTTTTTTCCGAAGATATAGCGATCCTCGACAATCGTACTGTCAAACTTTTCCTTTGGGAAATACGCATGGGTATAGTTTAATAAATCCTTTTCCATCATTCCTTTTTTAGCTGGTATCCGATAGATAGAAAGATTTACATGTTTGTATTGTACCGAATGAGGAAGATGGCCATAGCCCACCCAGTAATTCGGAGACTGAAACTTCACGTCCTTTTCTAGATAAGGGTGACAGTGAAATATAGCAAATTCATCCTTGATATTCATTCCAAAAACATGGTGCTGATCGGCATAATTACCCACATCATAGCTTTGCACCGTATACATGGAGTAGTCATTAGTCTTATAGGTGTAGGTATTCCCTTTTTGAATAGCCGTTCCAATTTGTTGTGGTTTCAGGATATTGACGGCTAGAGGTTCCAGGTGAAAAAAACGCAACAGCGGGTTGTCGAGTTTCTTAAAATCGGCGGTAAACGCATTGGAGAACATCCTATAGGAGCGAATATGAGCCAGTGAGTTGCGCACGATTTTGGGATTGACAAAGGCTTCCATCCCCCACTGCATCATCAGGCTACGGGTGTCTGTGCCAAAGTATCCTTCCGATTTTAGCTCAGCGATATCAAGTCCATTGCTTTGCTTGATGACCAAGTTAGAGCTATCCCTAGCGATTTCTTTAAATATGGGAGGCAGTTCATATTTTTTTGAGACCATCAATCCATACATCATCCCTGCATCCAATTTTTCACCATTACCCCAGTAATATTGGGTGACACCGCTTAGATTGGCCTCCTTTCCACCCTTTCTATTTCTTTCATAAGCGCGCCCACTTGCCGAAATAAACATGGTTTTTGAACTTTGGGCCGCGATGTCGTAGAAGAGTAAGTCCAGGATGATCTTACTTTTTGATGTTATCTCCTCGTCCGCTGCATAGTCAATCAAGTTGATCAATGCCCCAATATCTTCTTTGTAATACACATTCGAATAGAATTCGGTGAACCCATAATTCCAGCGCATCGACAACCACTCCAGGATACGCTTTTGGGCTTTGAGCATATGATCCCGACCTGTTAATCCACTATTTGGGAAGATGCTTGTCGGATATTTTTGACCAATAAGGTACTCAGCTGAGGCAAAAAGTATCTGGTGGTTTTCGCTCCAGTAGCACATCGAATTTTCACCGGGTTCATCTAACCAATAGCGAAAATGGAAGAGCACATCTTCTATTTTGGTTTTATAATGCAACGGTATATCATTTTCAAATTCATATAGAATCCGAATGAGGTTAACCATCCTAAAGTCGGAACAATCATATTCCTTTTTAATGTACTCTAAGGTCCCATCAAGTCGTCGCCAATCGATATTATTTTCCCCATTCACCAGTTCCCAATACAGCTGATCCTCTTCCACTTTTATTTCAGTGCCAGGCCTGCTAGGATAGATGGTCAAGCCCGAATTTGAAGCTCGATGACACCCTGACCCTATGATGGAAACGTATATAAAGGTGAACAGTATCGCTAACCTCGTCATTGGATGACCCTGCATAAATTGGATTTTCTATTTAAAATGCATAAAACCATGACGAATTTAGTTCTTTAAAGGAAGAATCCATAGGGTCTTGGTGCGTATTATGAATGGGAGTCCAGGCACATCCCATTCATAAAGCATGCTAGAGAAGAGATACCCCATTCTGAGTAATAGGAAAATGAAATAGTAGTATGGCCTTTTGCAACCACCGATTGAAGGCTGGTTACAGCCCATCTCCATTACTTATTGGAACATACGACGATACCGGTGAGTATATAACAACACAAAGACTTAGGTCAGATTTTGGTGAAACTCACCATTTTTAAGTTACTTTACATTTTAGAGGCTTAGCACGTCCAAAGAAATATTTTTAGATCAAGACAAATTACACTATATGAACATCGCCATTGTAACGGGCTCTGCCGGCCTGATTGGGAGTGAATCGGTCGCCTTTCTTTCTGAAAAGTTTGACCTTGTAGTCGGAATCGACAATAATTTAAGAGAGTATTTTTTTGGGGCCGATGGCAATACAGACTGGAACAAAAGCCGTATCCAGGACGCATATTCCAATTATAAGCATTATGCTGCCGATATCAGGGAGGTAAGTCAATTGGAGCCTATATTTAAGGAATATGGCAGCGATATCAAGCTAATCGTCCATGCAGCGGCGCAGCCTAGCCACGACTGGGCCGCCAAGGAACCATTTACCGACTTTGGAGTAAACGCCGTGGGAACGCTCAATATGCTTGAGATGACGCGCCTGAACGCTCCTGATGCGGTATTTATCTTTACATCTACCAACAAAGTATATGGCGATAACCCTAACTACCTTCCATTGGTAGAGCTGGAGACGCGTTGGGAGATCGACGAGAACCATGCTTATTTCAAGAATGGAATCGACGAGCAGCACAGCATCGATCATACCAAGCATTCAGTCTTTGGTGCTTCTAAGGTAGCGGCCGATATTATGGTTCAGGAATATGGCAAGTATTTCGGCATGAAAACCGGTGTATTCCGTGGTGGCTGTCTTACGGGTCCTAACCACTCGGGAGCCCAGCTACACGGTTTCTTAGCCTATTTGATGAAATGTGCCATCACGGGCAACCATTACACCATTTTCGGATATAAAGGAAAGCAAGTTCGCGACAACATCCATAGCCATGACCTGGTGAATATGTTCTGGCATTTCTACCAAAATCCTCGTGCAGGAGAGGTTTATAACGCTGGAGGAGGTCGTTTTGCCAACTGCTCTATGCTGGAGGCTATCGCCCTTTGTGAGGAAATTACGGGCAACAAACTTTCCTACTCGTATTCCGACACCAACCGCATTGGTGACCATATCTGGTATGTGAGTGACCTTACCAAATTCAAAGAACATTATCCAGGCTGGAACTGGGAGTATGGCCTCACCGAGACCCTTACCCAGATTCATGACGGTATTTCGTCCCGTCTGCGCTTACAAAATAGTTAAAAAACACTTAGCCACCCCGCCTTGGTGGGGTGGCCTACTCTACCTCCCCCATGGCCGAAAGCTTCGTTATTGTCATTCCCCAATTCAACGACTGGGAGGCGCTGAATCTGTTGATTGTCAAAATCAACCAGGATCTGGCTCCAGAAACGCTTAGCAACACCACATTACTCATAGTAGACGACTGCTCCTCAAAGGATCAAACGACCCCTTTCCCTCCATTTAATGGCAAGGAGGTGAAGCTATTGAGGCTTTATAGAAATCTGGGGCACCAGAAATCTATTGCCATTGGCCTTTCCTATGTGGCCGAGCATATCCCTTGCGACAAGGTGGTGGTGATGGATGCCGACGGAGAGGATGCGCCGGCCGACATCAACTTAATGGTGGCCAAATCGATGCAGGAGCCCGGTAAAATTATTTTTGCTGAAAGGAAGAAGCGAAATGAAAGCTTCCTTTTTAGGTTCTTTTATGTGATCTATAAGCACCTATTCAAGCAGCTAACTGGCAAGGTCATTACATTCGGGAATTTCAGCCTGGTACCACAACGCCGACTACAAAATCTGGTAAGAGTTTCCGAGATCTGGAACAATTACCCGGGGGGGATCATCCGCTCTAGGATCCCCTACGATTCGGTGCCTACAGACCGGGCCAAGCGCTTGGCCGGAAATAGCCAGATGAACTTCGTATCGCTGATCCTTCATGGACTGAGTGCGATATCGGTGATGGTCGATACCACAGCGGTACGCATACTGATATTCTCTATCCTGATGTCTATCGTGGCGGTGGCATTTATATTCGTAATTTTATTCCTCAAAGTGATCGGCAATGCTACTCCAGGCTGGGCTTCTACCCTAGGCAGCACGCTGATGATCCTGATGTTACAATCCTTTATGATATCTTTGTTTCTGGTATTTATGGTTTTGCAGTACCGTTCCCAGCAACATTTTATACCCGCCATTCATTACCGTGACTTTGTTGACACGGTCGATACCATCGGATAACCCATGATCAACTTCGATACCACACCCACTGTTTACTGGCTACTTGGCTTTGCCTTAGCGGGACTGGTGGTCGTGTCCGCGTATCACAAAAAAGTCCCAACGGCTTTATTTATCCTTTTGGGGCTCACCCTGTTTGTGGCGATACGCCTCCCCGTTATCGTATTCAACAGGGAGCTAAACCCCGACGAAAGCCAGATGATCGGCCATGCCATCACCCTACTACAGGACCCCGTATACTGGCGGTCGGTGGATGGTACTACCATAGGCCCTCTGGACAATTATTTTCTGACGCTTCCGGGGTTAATAGGCCTCCCCATCGACTTCACTGCGGCCAGAGTCATGGGGCTGCTGGCCAACCTATGCACCTTGTTATTCTTATGGCTTTGCCTTCGAAACTGGTTCTCCCACCGCCTATCGAGGGTCATGTGGATGATGCCCCTTTTATTATTGGGATTTACCCAGGAGGTCGACCTGGTACATTATTCGAGCGAACAGGTGCCTTTGCTCCTGTTATCCCTATGTTTATGGCTTTTTTCGAAGCTACACACCCAGGCCGTCCTAAAACCCAGCCATGGCTATGCCCTAGGCTTCGCAGCCGGCCTCATCCCTTTTGCCAAGCTACAAGCGGTACCTCCGGCGGTGGTTCTTGGGGCCAGCGCAGCCTGGATTTGTTGGGGCTATTTCCGTAAACATAAAGCGCCCAAACCCCTATTAGCCCTTTTGCTAGGGGCGATAACTTTCCCAGTTATAGTAGCCCTTTGGGCCGTATATTTCGGGGTGTTCACCGACCTGATCGATTTTTATCTGCTGGGGAATGTTATCTATGCGGGGGGGAATGAGAGTAGTATTTTTGGGCAAATCATCGATATACTAACGCTTAGCCCCGATTTCCAAGCTTACCTCTTCCTACTGGCACTTCCTATCGGTTTGTTCGTATACGGCATTATTAGGCCTGGAGCGCTTCGCAATCATCAGCGCGACGGACTGCTTTTACTCACCCTATTTCTTTTTCTACTGGCCAATGTATATGCGGTAACCAAGTCGGGCAACGACTTCGTGCATTATCTGCATTTCTTAACGATTCCCTTACTCCTGTTAGCCACTTGGGGTATGGCTTCTTTTGAAAAATACACCCCCCTGATCCCCGTCATTTTATTGGCTTGGTTTGCCGTCAACGACGCCAAAATGTATCGTAGCGAACATCGCCTCAACGCCTTCGACTCTGTAGGACATACGACCCTCAGCGAAAGCCCTGTAGTAAAAGCCCTTAAAAAGTATGCTGTAAAAGGCGATTATATGGCCGTATGGGGTTGGAATTGTCTGTATTATGTGGAAGCACAATTAGCCCAGGCTACTGCTGAAAACCATACCGAAAGGTCCATATTCTTGCACGAAATGCGGGATAAATATAGGGAGCGCTACATGAAGGACCTAGCCCGGACCCAGCCAGCTATTATATTGGATGCGGTAGGCAAAAATAGTGCGTGGGTGCAAGATGTACCCACACAAGGAATACCCTCCTTTGCACCCTTAGCCAGTTATGTAAGCCAGCATTACACCGACTTAGGCATTTACGACGGTACCCGGCTCTATGTGAGGACCGACCGCTTACGATAGAATTAAGGGATCGTTTTTACTGTCGGCATCCACCTTCAGCAGATCGCTCAGCGTAGTACTATCCAAAACCTCTAAATTAGCATCTCTCCATTTTTCAAGCACCACTCTTAAGCTACAGGTCTCTTCGTCCTTGCAGTCGTCGCATTTGCCATAGAATAGCAGCGATACACAGAGTGCCGGGGCTATGGGCCCATCGATGATCCGAAGGACTTTGGAGAAGCTCACCTCTTCGGGTGCCATGCGTAGCAAATAACCCCCACCTTTCCCTTTTTGACTTTGGAGCACACCATTATTGCGCAAATCCAGGAGTATGGCCTCCAAAAACTTTTTAGGAATACGTTCCTTTTCTGCTATATAAGAAATCAGAACTGGACCCTTTCCATATTGTTCGGCGAGCACTTTAAGTGCTTTCAGGGCATACTTAGCTTTTTTTGAGATCATTATAACTGGTATTCAAGTCGATGAAATTTTTTTCATTCAACCCATTGGTATTCTTTAGATGGCAGTGGGTTACAAAGAAAATGAATATATATAATTTGCTACCCAATCCCAATATAAAGATATATTTTCGTCAAAAATCTTTACTTTCATATAAAGGACTCCCTTTGTAAGCATCGTTTAGGCCTTAGAAAAGCTAGGAATTTCCCCTAATAAAAGATCAATATGTCAGTACCTACCGCAAGGTTCCCAATAATGGGGATCAAACTTACAAAAGTTTGAGCACATGGGCATTAAGCTCCTAATATTCTGTAAATTAAAACCCTGACCAATTCCCATTTCCCCCATGGCAGCAGAAATACATTATAGGGCATCCACACAGCGAATCGAAGTTTTAGCGCATTTATTTTTTTATGGCCAGCAGGCCACCACCCAAATCGGCGCAGCCATAGAAACCGAAATCAATCGGCTATTCAATGAACCTCAGGTAAGCTTCCCGGTACGAGGACAGCAGGCCACGGTCCATTTTACGGTTACCCAGGAATGTGTAGACTTCCATCAAGTACAGCAATTGGCCCGGCACAACACCGATTACAAAAATAATTTTATTCGAATCGAAGCCCAGAATCTGCTGACACGCTCTTTTATGGGCTTCGGGCTGGGCGATAACGCCGGGCATTGGATCACCAGCGACGAGCTGGGCTTCTCCACCACGGCCACCCACGAGTTTGGCCATGGACTGGGGCTGGATCACCCCGCCCACCCCGACTTCCGGGGTAGTGGCAGCCCACCGCCTATCATGGCCGCCCGAGGTAGCCTCGTAGACGCCCCCTACCAATGGAACCCCCTAGCCCAAGCAGGCGCCTATGGGGGCACGATGAAGCCCATTTACAGGCGGGTGACCGCTGAAGAGGTTCGGCTAATTCTGGAAGGACTTACCTTCGCCAATACCGACACCTATTTACTGGGCCATCTGTCCAACCGACTTTTTGACCCTGTGGGGAGAGTCATACCAATATGAACTGACCAGCAATATCTGGTTGTATGTCTCAGTAGTGAGACATACAACCCCTCCTGATCTCTAGTTGCGTGGAGGTTTGCCCCCGTTCAGCAGGCCTTGCATTCTTTCGAGGGTCTTCCTTTCTCCACATAAGGACAAGAACGCCTCTCTTTCTAAGTCGAGCAGATACTGCTCCGACACCTGTTGCGCATAGCTAAGGTCTCCTCCGTTAATGACATAGGCCAGCTTATTGGCAATTTTCGCATCGTGATCGCTAATGTAATTGGCTAGGCGCATTTGGGCTATCCCGGCCATAAACAGCGCCATTCCCGCTTTCCCCTGCACCTTAATGTCGTTACGTTGCTTGGGTTGGGTATAGCCATTTTCGGCTAGCTCCACGGCGGCCTGCTTGGCCTCGGCGATCAGTCGACTCCTGTTAAGGACGATCTGATCCTTATCTTGCAGGTAGTTCATGGCCTTGGCATCGTGCGCCGAAGTAGATACCTTGGCCTGAGCAATATTCATAAAGGCCGTCTGTAAAATATTAAGTTCGGTATCACCGGCCTGGTACATATCGGAGCAGCGCAGGGCCATCTCCTTGGTACCTCCACCGGCAGGAATAATCCCTACCCCGAACTCCACCAAACCCATATAGGTTTCGGCATGGGCTACCACCTTGTCGGCGTGCAGATTCAGCTCTGTCCCTCCTCCTAAGGCCAGGGTATGAGGGGCCGTTACCACGGGGATAGACGAATAGCGGGCCCGCATCATCGTCTGTTGGAACTGCGCAATCACCATATTGATCTCGTCGAACTCCTGTTCGATGGCAAACATAAAGAGCATGGCCAAGTTAGCCCCTGCCGAGAAAGCCTCCACCGATTCATTCCCTATCACAAGCCCGCGGAAGTCCTTTTCTGCCAGGCTAATAGACTTTTGGATCCCCTCTATCACCTCGGAACCCATGGTGTTCATCTTAGACTTAAACTCCAGATTCAAGATACCGTCACCTAGGTCATAGACGTTAGCACCGGCGTTTTTCCAGACTATTTTATCTGCTAAGTTACTCAGAATGACAAAGCTATCCTGGCCCGGAATTTTCTTATAATCTTTGGTAGAGCGGTCATAATACCAGCGTTGGCCTTTTTCTATCTTATAAAAAGAGTTATGCCCCGCTGCCGCCATATCGTATACCCAAGCGGCCGGCTTCATGCCTTCCGCTTCCATGATCTGCAACATTTTGGAGACCCCTATAGCGTCCCATGTTTCGAAGGGCCCCAATTGCCAGCCAAAACCAGCGGTAATGGCCTGGTCGATGCGATAGGTTTCGTCGGCTATCTCCGGAATACGGAAACTGGCATATCTAAATATATCCGAAAAGGTCTTTCTATAAAACTCTCCTGCATTGTCCTTCCCTGCCAGCAAAACGCCGAACCTTTTAGAGACTTCGGCAATGGCTTTGGTGCCCTCTAAGGTAGCAAATTTGACTTTTTCGGTGGGCTTATATTCCATGCTGGCGAAGTCCAGCGCCAATATCACCGACTTGCCTTTCTCATCCTTAATCTTTTTATAAAACCCTTGTCCAGTCTTATCGCCCAGCCATTTCTGGTCATAGAGCTGCTGCATGACAGCGGGCAAGGCAAATCCTTCTCTCGACTCATCGGTACCTTCGCCAGAAGCATAGAGGTTGTTGGCGACATGCACCGTGGTGTCCAGACCCACTACATCCGACAAGCGAAAAGTCCCCGACTTAGGACGGCCTACCACCGGCCCGGTCAATTTATCCACTTCCTCTACGGTAAGGCCCATATCGGCCGCTACGCGGATGGTCTGGATTAATGCATAAATCCCCAGCCGGTTGGCTATAAAACCAGGGGTATCCTTGCAGAGCACGGTAGTTTTCCCCAAGAACAGATCCCCATAATGGGTCAGAAAGTCGAGTACGGCGGGGTCCGTCTCGCCGGTAGGAATAATTTCCAAAAGTTTTAGATAGCGTGGGGGGTTAAAAAAGTGTGTCCCACAAAAATGCTTGCGAAAATCGTCGCTCCGCCCTTCGGCCATCAGGTGGATAGGAATGCCCGAGGTATTGGAAGTAACCAAAGTACCTGGCTTACGGAGGGCATCTACCTTTTCAAAAAGTCCCTTTTTGATGTCCAAGCGCTCCACAATCACTTCTATCACCCAGTCGTAGCCCTTTATATCGGCCAGGTTATCATCGAAGTTCCCTAGCTTAACACGATTGGCAAATGAGGGACTATATAAAGCTGCCGGACTGGCTTTAAGCGTTTGTTGAAAGGACTGGTTTACCAGACGGTTTCTTACCGCCGGGTGCTCTAAGGTAAGTCCTTTGGCAGCTTCGGCTTCGCTGAGTTCGCGGGGAACCATGTCGAGAAGCAATACCTCGACTCCAATATTAGCGAAATGACAAGCGATACGCGAGCCCATGATTCCCGACCCTAATACGGCTACTTTACGGATGGAACGATTCATTTTATAAGCTTTTGGTTATAGGAAGAACTATTTTATTTAAGGATGTAATACGCTGTTAATCGATACTATCAGAAAGGTCTCCAGCTTTTATTCTTATATTCTCTTCGTCGACAATCTTATTGATTTCGGTCATCACATCAAAAAAAGTCGCTAGCTTGTCAAGAGGGATCTTCTCCCTGATCATATTATTAAAATCGATAACCCCCTGTTTGGAAATTTCACGCTTTTCCTTTCCCGCTTCCGTAAGCATGATGCGAACAAAGCGCCGGTCGGTGGGGTCTAATTCACGGCTTATCAGCCCACGTTTCTCAAGGTTGCTCAACATGCGCACCAGGCTCCTGGGCTCCATGCCTAGCATAGGAGCTATTTTGGTGGCTGGGGTACCGTTTTCTACGTCTATATTGAGTAACACATAGCCCACCGCCATGGTGATATCATACTGGGTGGCATAGGTGTTGTACATCCTAGATATAGAATGCCATGCCCACTTGATCTGAAAATCTACCGTTTTTTCCTTTCGCATACAGCCTTATTTTTGGGAGTGATGGGTACGATGACCTATTACAAATGTAACAAATCCCAATAATATTATGCAAGCATACCAATTTTACTTCATAAAAAAAGCGCATGAAACCTACTGGCCTCATGCGCTTTCCCTTATTTTTCCGACAATAAGGTGTCGGTAAGCGCTTTAAATTCTTCCTTAAAGGCCTCATAAAACTGGCCCGTACTTGGGCCCGAGAACCCGGTATGAATCTCCCGAACCTTCCCTTGCCGGTCGACGTAGATGGTGGTGGGATAATACAAGACCTTATTGAGCATGGGCAGGGCTTTTGCCGTCGCTTCTTCGGAATTCTTGCCCGCCAAGAGTACCGGATAATCGATATTCAAGCGTTTTTTCATCCGCGTAATTTTAGGAAAAGCCAATTCGGGCTTATCAGAAGTCTCGAAGGCCAACCCGATAATCTCGACTCCTCTATCCTTATTGGCCCGATACCATGGTACCAAGAAGTTGGTTTCGTCCATGCAGGTCGGGCACCAGCTGCCCATGATTTGAACAATCACGACCTTCCCTTTGTAACGCTCATCGCTTAGAGAAACGAGGTTCCCTTCGGCATCGGGAAAGGAGAAGTCGATTCCGGAGGCTCCGGGCTTCAGGAACGTCAACTGCGTGTCGTCGGCTAGCTTGGCTTGGTCGTCCCGAACGGCTTCCCAAGTACGAAAGCCCCTCACCCCCGTCCACATGGCACCTTTCAGGCTTCCGTCGGCCTGAATAGCCGCCTTAAATAGCATGGCATTGGAACCATCAAAATTGGATAAATACAGGCTATCGCCATTTAAGGAGCCCGTCAGAAATCGATAGTCGCCAGAGGGAGTTAGGAAAGAACCTGACACCTCGGTGCCATTTTGAACGAAATTTCCCACTGCCGCTATCTGCTTGTCGGAATCGGGATAGCTGATAGTCGTGGCCCATTTCCCGGCAACGGACTGGCTAGTTTCGGCCGCTTGGGTATCAAAAAACTTATAATCCTTGCCTTGACTCGCCGTAAACGGTAAGTAGGCGATAATCTCACCGTTTTCCAATCGGTTGTATCGCCCGGTCAAAACACCGTCTTCCAGATGTGCCACAATTTCGGAGTCGAACAGGCTCATGGGCAGATGTATGGAGTCATTGGCCATATAAACTGAGTCCATCTGCAAACGCTCTTCACCGTTCACTACCACCACCGAATAGGTATCCGCATCCTTTTTTACCTCAAACAGGAATGGAAGCTCCTGACTATCCCGGTGGAGGGTTCCTCTCCACACCCCTTCTTGAAGCACTTCGGCTGGTTTCTGTTGGGAGCATCCAATAAATGCCATAGAAAACACCAGCAAAGCAAAACTTAAAAATCTCATAGACAATATTTTAATGACTAATTGTTACAACTGAATTAAAATTAAATAGACGGCAATAGCCAAATCCTACCATTGAAAATTGCTAAGTTTGTAACTATCATCAGGCAAAAAATAGTTCCTACATCGTTGCGTTTAGTGAATGGATATACAGAATAGTTATCATGAACCAGTAATGCTTTCAGAATGTCTGGAAGGTCTTAATATCAATCCAGAGGGCATCTATGTGGATGTCACCTTTGGGGGCGGAGGACATTCGAGAGCCATTCTCGACCAGCTGACGACGGGCAAGCTCATTGCATTCGATCAGGATCCCGACGCCGCCCTAAATGCCGACACCTTACCCAACCGTGAAAATCTGGTGTTTGTGGCGGCGAATTTTAGACATTTGAAGCGGTACCTTAAGCTGCATAAATTTGAGAAAATAGATGGCATTTTAGCCGACCTGGGCGTCTCTTCGCACCAGATCAACACACCGGAGCGGGGATTTTCCACGCGCTTCGATGCCGACTTGGATATGCGGATGAACCCACATATAGAAAAAACGGCCGCCGAAATCCTCAATAGTTATTCAGCTGCTCATTTACAAAAAATCTTGGGCCTTTATGGGGAGGTGAAAAATGCCAAAACTTTGGCGGAGGCTTTGTTTTCGGCAAGGCATAATGCCCCCATCGAGACCATCAACGACCTCAAACAGATTTTACAAAAATACGCGCCTCGCCACCGGGAAAACAAATACTATGCCCAGGTGTTTCAGGCGCTACGCATTGAGGTTAACGATGAGCTGAGTGTGCTGGAAGAGTTTCTTAACCAGGTACCAGAGGTGCTCGCCCCAGGCGGCCGGCTGGTGGTGATGTCCTACCATTCCCTGGAAGATCGGCTGGTAAAAAACTTTATTCAAAAAGGAAAGTTCAGTGGAGAAGTGGAGAAGGATTTCTTTGGAAATGAAATAAAGCCCCTGGCCTCCATCACCCGCAAACCCGTAGAAGCCACCGAGGAGGAAGTAAAGAGAAACCCGAGGGCCAGGAGTGCCAAATTGCGCATTGCCGAAAAAAAATAAACATTCTTGTAGACAAAAGACCAAGTAATCGTTATCTATATCTCGGGTTGCACGCTAGGCAATCTGTAGACTATTAATCCTATGAATACACGCTATGTCTCTAAATAGAAGAAAACCAAAACCCGAAATCAAGGTTCCCAAGGCCGCAAAGCCCAAACGAACCTATGATGTTTTTAACTGGCTGAACCGTTTCTTACCCCTCGATAAAATTTTTGGGGAAAAAGCACCGGGAAAAGAAGAGCGCGTGCCCGTCAAATATTTTTACTATGTGGCCTGGGTTGTCGCTTTGTTGGTATGTTACGAATGGATAGGCTACAAGTCGGAGCAATATGTACGAAATAGCATTAAGCTCAAAAAGGAAGTCGACGACCTCCGGGCCGAATACACCTCCATACATGCCGACTATATGAAAAGCGGTAAGCAGTCGGTGGTGATCGAGAAGGTGAAGTCTATAGGCCTCGAAGAGAACCTCACCCCACCCAAAAAGATCATCGTTAGAAGTGACGACTAAATAATATTCAGTTTGTAGGCAGCATACGAAAAAAGATATGGCTATCCCCAGAAAAATGGAAAGCGGACAAAACAATAAAAAGGCCCTCATCTTTAGGGCAAGACTGGTAGGTGTGCTTCTGTTCCTATTTGCAATAGCAGTATTCATCAAGTTAATCAGGGTACAATATTACGATACCTTTAAGGGGAAGACCTGGGAGGAGTATTCCGTCAAAAACGACCTAAAGCTGGATACCATCCCAGCTATGCGGGGCAATATTTACTCCAGCGACAACAGCCTGCTGGCAACCTCCCTGCCGTTTTATTACGTAGGGCTCGATACCAAGGTAGCCGACTCCAGCTACTTTTACGATAATGTAGAATTGCTTGCCAACTTTTTGGCCAAAAATTTCGGTGAAAACTCGGTAGAAGGCTACAAAAACAAAATGATCCGCTATCGGAAAAGCAAGACCAAACGCTACCTACGACTTAAAACCAGGGAAATCAGCCACTTGGAAAGGGAAAAAATTAAGGAATGGCCCTTCTTTAGGAGGGAGAAAAAAGGAGGAGGTGGAAAGTTTGAAACCATCTATCGCCGCTATAAGCCCTTTAGCCCTATGGCCGACCGCACCATAGGCGGCATCAATCCCAAGACCGGCAGGGGTTATATTGGTATAGAAGCCAGCTTTGACAAAAAACTAGAAGGAAACCCGGGTATAGGCTGGGTGGAGCGCGTGGAAGGGGGGCTTAAAATCCCCGTTGGCGACGCCCTCAACGTGAGGCCTTCGGCCGGAAAGGACGTGTACACCACTCTGGATATGAACTACCAAGATATGGCCGAGCATGCCCTCCGCAAGCAACTCATAGCCACCAATGCCAATTATGGCTGTGTGGTCGTGATGGAAGTGGCCACTGGAGCCATCAAGGCCATGACCAACCTCACCCGTCGGGGAGAAGGCCGCTACGAAGAGGTGTACAACTATGCTTTGGCAGGAAGTAACGACCCAGGGTCGACTTTTAAGCTACCTACCATGATGGCTATTTTGGAGGAAACAAAAATAAATCCCGACCAGGTATATGTCAATACGGGTACAGGCAGCTACCGGTATAGGGGCACCACGGTAAGCGACTCCAAAAGAGGTGGATACGGAAACATTTCAGCGACGCAAGTATTCGAAAAATCGTCGAATATCGGCATCCTGTTGTTGATGCAACGGTACTTCTTTTCGAAGCCCGACAAATACCTGAGCTACCTTAAGCAATTTCATTTGACCCAGCCTACGGGTATTCATATGAAGGGAGAAAAACCCCCATTCATCAAGGACCGTAGCCACAAGCAGTGGAGTAGCTACTCCTTATTTTGGATGTCGCATGGCTATGAAATGGGCATGACCCCCCTACAAACCCTCACCTTCTACAATGCCGTAGCCAACGATGGCTATTGGGTACGCCCCATGTTGGTAAGGGAAATCAGGAGTGCCGAAACTGTAGAAGACAAGGTAGAGCCTTACGTAGAAGACAAGCCTATATGCTCCCCCGAAACCATCCGCAAGCTAAAACAAATGCTCCAAGGGGTGGTGGATCATGGTACGGCCACCAATATCAAATCGGACTTATATAAAATCGCCGGCAAAACCGGAACGGCTCAAAAGCTTCTTAATGGAGCCTACACCCGTGGTAAGTATTATACCTCCTTTGCAGGGTATTTCCCAGCCGACAAGCCCAAATACAGTGCCATCGTCATTATTGATACGCCACGAGGACAGGTGGCCGAATACCAGCTCTTTGCCGGTACGGTAGCCGCGCCGGTCTTCAAGGAAGTAGCCGATCGGATATACGCCTACGACATCAGCATTCAAAAGCCCATAGAAGACCAGGCTCCTGCCGAAACCCGCAAGGTGCAGCTAGCCGGACGTACTGCCGACCTGAAAATCATTACCGAGCAGTTAAACCTGTCGCCTGTCCCCTCCGAAAATGACTATTTGGTAGGAACAGTAAAAAAGAAAGGCATGGCCAGCTGGAAGGGTCGGAATATCGATGGTAAGGAGGTCCCCGACCTGCAGGGCCTCAGCATGCGAGATGCCCTATCCCTTATGGAAAACAGAGGCTATAGAGTCAATTTTAAGGGTTCGGGAAAAGTGGTGGCACAATCATTGCCCCCAGGACCCAATAAATTGGGTGCCAAAACCATCTTACTAACCTTACAGTAATATTCCAATTATGGACCAAAGCAAAGCAAAACCTATAAAAGCATTAACACAACACCTCAAGGACCTCACCCTGACGGGCCCCGAGGAAACCCAGATTCAGGCCATCCAGCTCGATTCCCGGAAAGTTTTACCCGGTAGCCTTTTTGTAGCCCTGAGGGGTACCCAAACCGACGGGCACCAGTATATCGACAAGGCGAGTAGCCTAGGGGCTTCGGCCATCCTTTGCGAAGCCTTACCGGATGTCCTTCGCCCCGAGATTACCTATTTGCAGGTCCCAAACACCGCCGAGGCGCTCGGGCACCTTTCCGCCGCATTTTATGGCCACCCCTCCAAGCACCTCAAGCTGGTGGGTGTGACGGGCACCAACGGTAAGACCTCCGTAGCGACCTTCCTTTTTCAACTGTTTAGGGCCTTGGGCTACCGTTGCGGACTACTCTCGACCGTACAGAACCAAATAGAGGACCAGGTAATACCCGCTACCCATACCACTCCCGACGCCGTAGCGCTGAACGGCCTACTGGCACAGATGCTGCAAAAAGGCTGCAGCCATGTCTTTATGGAGGTAAGCTCCCATGCCGTGGCGCAGCACCGAATCACCGGGCTCGAGTTTTCTGGGGGGATTTTTACCAATATCACCCACGACCACCTGGACTTTCACAAGACATTTGACAATTATATCCAGGCAAAAAAAGGCTTCTTCGACGCCCTACCGAAAACGGCCTTTGCTCTGGTCAATATCGACGACCGCAGGGGGGCCGTAATGGTACAGAATACCAAGGCGCATACTTCTACCTATTCTTTACAGACCCTGGCCGACTTCAAAGGGAAGATCATCTCGGACACGTTGACGGGTATGCATATGGAGATCAACGATCAGGAGGTTTGGTTTCGCGTTATCGGGCGCTTCAACGCTTATAACCTACTATCGGTATATGGCACGGCGCTGCTATTAGGAGAAAAACCAGAAACCGTACTCACTGAACTATCCAACTTATTGAGCCCTCCTGGCCGCTTCGAACAGCATATATCCCCCACCAACGTGGTAGGGATTATCGACTATGCCCACACCCCCGATGCCCTAGAAAATGTGCTGGAAACGATCGCCCAGCTCCGCCATGGCAACGAAAAGGTGATAACCGTGGTGGGATGCGGAGGCAATCGGGACCAAGAGAAAAGGCCGAAAATGGCAGCCATCGCCTGTAAATACAGCAACCAGGTGATCCTTACCGACGACAACCCGCGGTTCGAAGACCCCATGACCATACTCGACCAGATGCGGAAAGGCGTCCCTCCCCTCGACTATAAAAAAACCCTGGTGATCCCCGACCGCCGTGAGGCCATTCAGAAAGCCTATAGCGAGGCCCAGCCCGACGATATTATTCTGATTGCCGGAAAGGGTCACGAAAACTATCAGGATATAGCCGGTACCAAGCATCACTTCGACGATAAGGAAGAACTACTGAAGGCTTTTGGCCAGCCACAATAGTACCAGAAACTTAGAAAGATATGTCGCCAAATTAAATACGAGGCATTTGTACTGTCTTTAAAAAAAGGCAACTTTGCACCCGATACCCCAATTACCTACTTCATGCTATATTATCTATTCGACTATCTCGACAAACAATTCAATTTCCCCGGAGCTGGGGTGTTTCAGTACATCTCTTTCAGGGCACTGGGTGCCACCGTGCTCTCCCTGTTTATTGCGGCCACCTATGGCAAAACCATCATCAATTACTTACGTAAAAAACAGATGGGCGAGAGCATCCGGGACTTGGGACTGGAAGGACAAATGGAAAAAGCGGGAACCCCTACCATGGGTGGCTTTATCATTTTGGCTTCCTTACTGATCCCCGTATTGCTATTTGCCAAGCTCTCCAATGTCTATATTGTCCTGCTGATCATTGCAGCCCTCTGGACCGGCATGATTGGCTTTATAGATGACTACCTTAAAAAATTCAAAAATAATAAAGAAGGCCTTCATGGCCGATTTAAAATTGTTGGCCAGGTAGGCTTAGGCGTTATTGTGGGCCTTACCCTCTCTTTTAATGAACATGTTCGGATTAGGGTCTACGACAAACCCGTGCTCGACTCCAATCTGGGCGAAGTACAACGGTATACCGACGTTTTGCACCCTACGGTTACTACCATACCTTTTACAAAAAACAACGAGTTCGACTACCGCACCTTACTCTTTGGCTGGCTACCCGAGGAATATACCTGGGTTATTTATACCATTGTGGCTATTATTATCATCACGGCGGTATCTAACGGTGCCAATATTACCGACGGCATCGATGGCTTGGCGGCGGGAGTGTCGGGGATTATAGCCCTTACCCTTGGGGTACTGGCGTACCTCTCGGGAAACACCAAGTTCTCACAATACCTTGGCATCATGTATATCCCCAACTCTGGCGAGCTGGTGATATTTTGTGCCGCCTTCATAGGGGCTTGTGTCGGCTTCCTCTGGTACAACGCCTATCCGGCCCAGGTGTTTATGGGCGACACCGGCAGCCTGATGCTAGGGGGCGTCATCGCCGTTATAGCCCTCGCCATACGCAAGGAATTACTCATACCGGTTATGTGCGGTATTTTCTTAGCCGAAAACGTGTCGGTAATCCTACAAGTCAGCTATTTTAAGTATACCCGAAAGCGCTATGGGGAGGGCCGGCGCATCTTCCTGATGTCGCCCCTACACCACCACTATCAGAAAAAGGGTATTCACGAATCGAAAATCGTAACCAGGTTTTGGATTGTAGGCATCATCCTGGCCATCGTTACCTTGGTAACGCTGAAACTGAGATAGATAGTAGCAATATTTCCACATAAAAAGCGTGTGTCCTCTCCCCAATCGGGCTTAGTACACACGCTTTTTTACATATTTTAAATTTATCGCCCTACCTGCTCGCTATACCTACGCGGGTCATAGCCCTTGGCGAATAGAGGATATTGATCAAATATCTTGCGCACTACGCTCCGGTAGTGGTTATTGGTTTCTTCGCCGTGGAAAATTCCCGAGGCATAGCCCCTCCATACCACCTGGTCGCTCTCTGCGTCGATCAAAGAAACGATGAGCGTACCCTTTTCCAAAGCATATTTGATAGGCTCATAGCGGAACCCATCATTCTCGGTATCCACCCAGTTCCGTATTACAGGCTGCATATAGCCCTGATAACGGAGGTTATCGTAGAATATCCCATAATTGACCAATAAGGTAGGACGCTCTGCGGTCAGTTTATATCCTCTCACCTGCATTTGACGGCGAATGGCCTCATATATTTCTGTACAAAGATTATTGGTGTCCCTTTCACATTCCAGGAAAGTGTAGGAGGAGTAGTCCTTAAAATTGGTCTCATAACTGTAATCGTGCTCAACAAAGACTTTCCGACTACTGGAGCACCCCGCTGCCAACATAACACTAACCAGCAAGGCGAAAGGTAAAACTAATTTATGCATAATAAATCGAGTATGAGGTGAATAAAATGGTTGTTTCAAATAAAAACGCGCAACAGAATTACCTCATGACGGTTTATTAGGCCATATAATAATCTATTGCTTTGCGCATCTCCGAGGTCGTTACTACCACATCGAATGCACAACTTCCGGGTCCGTTCAATAAGGAGAACCGGATTTCCTTTCCTTTATTTTTCTTGTCCTGGCGGGTAAGGGCCAATATAGGCGCAATATCCTCCTCGGCAATAGCCACCTTGCCATAGGTGGCAAAAATGAATTCCTCAATCTGGGTAAGCAACTCCCTATCAATCATCTTTTTACTGAACGAAAGATAGCTTTCCATAATCATGCCTACTGCGATAGCCTCCCCATGAAAAAGTTTTTTGGAGGGAGCCTTTCCCAAAAAATGGGTCTCCACAGCATGCCCTAGGGTATGTCCAAAATTCAAAATCTTCCTCAACCCTTTTTCGGTAGGGTCTTGTTCCACCACTTTCTTTTTTATCGCTACCGAATGCGCTATCAGCTCCGGCCAATTCTGTCTTTCAAAGTCTACAAACCTGATCTTACCCCAGCGCTCGGCATCGGCGATCAGACAGTGTTTAACGATTTCGGCAAATCCCGATCGCAACTCCCTCTCTGGGAGTGTCTGCAAGAACAGGGGGTCGATCAGCACACTATTGGGGATGTTAAAAGCCCCTAGATGGTTTTTGAAACCATGGAAATCGATGCCCAATTTCCCCCCTACGCTAGCGTCGACCTGCGACAGCAAGGTGGTAGGGATCTGGACGAAGTCGATTCCCCGCTTGTACACGGCAGCACAAAAGCCCCCCATGTCCCCAACGACTCCTCCTCCTATATTGATCACCAAAGCATGGCGATCGAGCTCGGCTTCGGTCATGGCTTCCCAGATCTGCTCACAGGAAGCGAGATTCTTGTTCTCCTCTCCCGCCTCTACCACCACCAAAGGGTGCTTGGGAAGCAGGGCTTTAATATGTGGATAGCAGTACTTTTTCGTTTGTTTATCGGCTACTACAAAAACTTTAGAATAAGCCGTTCCCTCTAAAAACGCCTTCAAACTCTCGCCAATTGGCGCTATAACTACGGATTGGTTCATTAACACTAAAAAAAATGGAGGCCTGCTCCTAATAAATACGAAAACTCATCGGTTATGGATGCGTCCCGAAAAATAAAATATTATACTGAAATCCAAGTTTAAATATACAAAAAATAATGTTTTATATATTCAAATACTTATATTCTATTTTTTTGAAGGGCGCTTTGGGAGTAAAACATACAATTCTCTTAGTGGATTCACATTTTCTTCCCTATTTTCGTAAAATGGCCCCTTATCCCTTCAATTGGGAGGCCAACACTATGTAATATTAATCAATTATGAGTAATAATCCTTTAATAGCGGGTATCCAACAGGTGGGTATTGGCGTACAAAATGTACCCGAGGCATGGACGTGGTACCGGAAGGTACTGGGTTTCGATGTGCCCGTATTCGACGAAAAAGCGGAAGCCCCTTTAATGACCCCATATACGGGGGGAATCGTTCAAAAACGCCAGGCGGCCCTGGTCCTGAATATGGCGGGCGGCGGCGGGCTGGAGATATGGTCCTTTACCAGCAGGGTCTCCCAGCCCCTCTCTTTTAAGATGGAACTAGGCGACTTGGGTATCAATGCCATCCGATTTAAGGCTCCTGACATCCATAAGGCCTATGCACATATCAAAGCCAACTCCCAGGAACCGATAGGTCCATTACTAAAACTCCCGGAAGGGGAAGGCTTTTGGGGACAGGACCCCTACGGAAATATCTTTCAAGTTACCGGCGACAGCACCTGGTTTCAAAAAACCAGCCATCCTGTTGGCGGCGTAGCTGGGGTAGTTGTCGGCGTTTCGGATATGGATAAGTCCATCGCCTTTTATGAGGACCTGCTCGGTGGCCTCGAGACCGTCTACGACCTATCGGGCGTGTTCGACGACCTGCCCACCACCATCGCGGGCCAACATTATAGACGCGTGCTCCTTCGCAAAAGCTTTACCCCTTATGGTGCGTTCTCCAAATTATTGGGCAACACCCAAATAGAGCTCTTACAAGCCCTCGACCGTAGCCCGAAGAAACTCTTTAAAAACCGTTTCTGGGGCGATTGTGGCTATATTCACCTGTGCTTCGATGCCCTCGATATGAATACCCTCAAGACCGAGCTACAAGGAAAGGGCTATCCTTTTACGGTAGACAGCGAATCGTCCTTTGGCATGGAGTCGGCGGCCGGCCGCTTTGCCTATCTGGAAGATCCCGACGGTACGCTCATCGAGCTCGTAGAAACACATAAGGTGCCCATCCTGAAGAAAATCGGATGGTTTATGGATATCCAAAAGCGGAAACACCAAAAACCACTGCCCGACTGGATGATCAAAACCATGTCCTTTAGTCGGGTAAAGGACTGACCCATTCATCAAAATAACCAAGCGGCCCAATCTTTCCTAGGAAGGTTGGGCCGCTTGGTTAGGAAATCGATGCAGTCCGTTCTACCACCCAAACTTAACACTCGCCAGCACCTGGGTGGGCCGCAAAAAGTATTCGGACCGGATATAAGAGAACGAATTGGTCGACATAGTGGACAGCGAAGTCGTATTCCAGACATTGTTCCAGTTCAGCTGCAGTTCAATGCGTGAATTAGCGATTTTATACCGCAGAGCCACATCCGTAAATATTTGATTCCGTTGGGTAGCACCGCCAAAGTTATTCCTGTAATAGTCGTTCTGAATGGTGATATAGGCTCCAGTAAAAGGATATATGGAAATCTTCAGGTTATCTATCTGTTGTACGGTCGCCTTATTTTTGTTGCCGGCTACGCTGTTGCCGAAGGCGTTCAACTTGTAGGAATAGTCAAAATCTATCAGCTTGTTAAAATTGGTATTGATGCGGACAAATGGACTGGTGCTCCGGTTGACTACCTGGCTAAGCGCTCCGTTGATCAGCTGTTGGCTAGTATTCCAGTTCACAGTCGCGCCAGCAGCGATATTGGTCTTCACGTCGGCGAAGTACTTGCCAAAATTGGAAGTGAGCAGTCCTCCATAAGTCGTATTCTCCAGGGCCTGTGCCGTATATGCTATGGAACCTTCGTCGGACACCGTACTGCCGTACATCAAATTGCGACTTCCATAGTTACCCAATACCGAAACGCTGCCAAAAATGGCGCTCAGGGGATTTCTGTACTGTACTCCGGTCGAGCCACTCCATACCTTACTTTGCTGAAGGGGTACGTCTCTAAGCTGTATGTTTCGGTAATTTTTAAGGAGATAGCCATAATGAATGTCTTCCATTTCTCCGAACTGATTCTTAAAACCCATGGCGGCATGCACGGCCAAAAACGAATTCAGTTCATAGCGTAGGGTAAAACGTGGTTCGAAGACCAGCTTGTTCAGGTTTTCATTTCTTCCAAGCGCTTGATCCTCTATTTTAAAAATATTATAACTGATTGGGCTGTCCAACCCTAGGCGCCAGCTCTCCTTTTTCCATTGTATTTTCAACTCTCCATAGGGCTTCATTTTCAACCAATTCAAATCGTTTTCCAATTCCCCCCCGAGCACCACCTCCTCCTCTCCATGGGGTAATTCAAAATATGAATTCATTTTCTGCTGCTCCAATTGAAACCCTATTTTAGGCATGAAGGTAAAAAAGCCAACCCCTCTGGTAAAACTTAGGGCATTATTGGTATAAAATGCACGCTGATTGACATGCTGTTTGATAGACTCCAGGCTATCGGTATGGGCGATCAAATTGGAAAAGGGGCCTGGCGTTACCGCCAGCGACTGGGGAAGTCTATTCAAGGAGGTGTAACTTTCGAAGGTCATCAGCTGTTTTCCGACCTTAAATATATTGCTGAGGGTATTTGAAATCGTAAAATATGGATTGCGGAGCATTTGCTCTAAGGGCACGTGGTTCCGACTCAGTATGCCGGTTTGTTTGTCCCAATACCCCTTTCCGGCCAGCACATTTTTCAAATATTTATTTTTGGTATTCCTTTCCAGGTTTACGGTCACCTCCAGAGATTCGTTATAAAGTCGGTTGTACTTCTCTTCGAATAGGGCCACCGTGTCCACTCCGGTATAATAGACCGTCTCTGTATTACCCCTTTGTTTTTGAATATCGTTCAGATATGAGCTGTTGATTCTGATCTGATAATCGCGGCCCATCTTTTTAAGGTAATTGAGGCTCCCCAAATGGGCTTGATTGTTGAGCCAACGCGTATTGGAAAAGGAGGGGGTGGCTATGGGAACCAGCTGCACCCGGTCGGTTTTACTATCGTCGTTTTCTCTGCCCATCGTGCTCATGGACGACAGCATTTTTATTTGGCCGGCCACGTCTGCTCCTATATTATTGGACTGATAGGACCCTATAAACTGGTTGGCCTTGGTGAAAAGCATGGGCGTCACGTTGGCGTTCCATAGCATGGGGGCCACCCCTGCTCCCACTTGCGCGGAGCCGCTCGTGGTCACTTTTTTTTTGAGCCGGATGTTGATGGCCGCCTTATCCGAAAACACCAGGCTATCCAACATCCGGATGGGCTGGTGGTTTTCCAGAACTTCTACCGATGTTACGGCATCAACGGCCAGATTGTCGTTGGCCAATTTATATTTCCCCCCTAGCAGATCCAACCCGTCAATATAATATTTATTAATGGGGTTCCCTTGGTATAGGATTTGTCCGTCTCCACGTACCTCCACGCCCGGGAGCTTCCCCACAATATCGCTAATCACCCGATCCCCTTTGCTTTTGAAAGCATCCACGGAGTAGGATAGGGTGTCGCCATGGCGTGTGATGGGGTCGGGCCGCACGGCTACCTCTCTCAACGCTATACTCTCCTCCGACAGCCGAAAAATAGTAACCTGAGAAATATTTGCCACCCTTTTTTCCTCAAGGGTATAGCCCAGGGTGCGCACCCTAATCAAAACGGAGTCTACCCGCTCGTTGCAGGGAATGCTATAGGCGCCCGATTTTTCGGAAATCCCAAAAGCAACAATTTTTGAGCTCCGCAAGTCATGAATGGTAATACTGGCGCCGGGAATGGCTTCTCCGTCCATTTGCTGCACCTGTCCACTAAAAATTACTTGGGCCCATGATGGTGCTGGAGCCCAAACAAGAAATATAAATAATAGACCTAATCGCACAGGCTTACCTCATTAAAAGTTACGAAACGCATCATGCTACTATATTTTGGATGATAAGCCTGTGCCGAGTTGGATGCAGCATGTCGCATCCTAACGCTGCCATCTGCCTACTCTATAAGCTTCAACTCCAACGGATTATTATTCCAAGCCTTAGAATTCTTGATGGATGGATCCGATGTAGGTACTCCATTAAAAGTGCTTGGGCCAAGACGGCGTTCAATGACGCCAAAAGGATCTTTTCGTACTTCTTCCCGATATTCATAAATTTTTTGGGCACTAGCCTCCTTTACCTTACGGCGACTCGCATACTCGGGCCACTCTTTGATGACTCCCGTGTAGGCGCCGAATCGTTCTAGGGTAAATACATACTGGTTTCGGGTATCTCCGATCTTGACAATCAACCCCGGCAAGCCCCAAAACAGATAGGGCCCATCCGGAATTGGAAGTTCAGGGGCAAACCAAGCGACATAATCCCGACCGGCAAAGGAGGTGGTAGCCTTCACACAAGCATACCCGGCAATGGTATCCTCCTCCATGCCCATTTCCCATTTCAAATGGTTAGGTACTGAAAATTCGAATTGATCGAAGGATATTTTTTCAAAAATTCGACTTTCTCTGGTTTCAAGCGACTTGGCAATAAACTTATCAAAAGCCGTTCGGAATCTATATTTGGGGTCTCCCATATATTCAGCAGCCGACAGAAGTCCCGTTCGTCTCAATCCCTGTATGGAATCGGCCTTCCAAAACCCTTCCGAACAAAAATAAGACTGTTTGTTTTCCTTAATCGAAAGAAGGAAAGCCTCCTCTTTGATATTGTTGAGGTTGGTAGAATCGGGCTGATAAACTAGCTTATACCGGACTTGGAAATTGGGCGTGCTATCTACAGCAAAGAAGAGGAATATCGCAAAGAGTAGGTGCATGGTATAGCTCAGATCATGTTTTTAAATAACGGTACTTTTATCCTAATTGGTCGGAAAAACTATGGCAAATCATTCCAATTCCAATGGGTTATTATCCCAGGCTCTTTTACGCCGCATGGCCTCCTTGTCGGTCTTTTCTCCATTGAAAGTCATATGCTCCATAGACCGGCCAGTTGCCCTGGTAAGGGCTTCCAATGGATCCCTTCTGTTCGCCTCGCGAATGCTAAATACCTTATCTCTATGCGTGGAAATGACCGCCCCTTTACGACTTGGCACCCACGCCTCTTTTATTTTAGACACATTTTTTGAGAAGCCTGTAAGTGTAAATACATAATTTTCCTTGGTGTCGCTCACTTTTACGACCAGCCCCGGCAAACCCCAAAAGACATACGGGCCGTCCGGTATGGGAATTTCCTCGGTAAACCAGGCGATATAATCTCGGCCTGCATAATGCGTGGTAGCCTTAGTACAATTAAAACCGGCTAGGGTAACCTGCTCCCCTCCAATGGTCCATTTTAGTGTATTTTCTAAGGGATATACATATTGATGCAGCACCAGCTTTTCGTATACCTGTATGGAGCGATCATCATATTTTTTCGTGGTAAACTGATCAAACATCGTTTTGTAACGATATTTAGGATCCGCCATATATTCTTGAGGCGATAGCAGAGCAGAATTAATGAGTGCTTTGATGGAGTCTGACTTTCCAAAATTCTCAGAATAGAAATAGGATTCCTTCATTTCTTTGATATCCAAATAGAAATTTTCCTCCATTTTTCGATTGATATTGGTGGAGTCAGGACTAAATACAAGATGGTATTGCACCCTGAAATTGGGGGTTTCGGGGATTAAGAAGCATAGGATTACGGCTAGTAATAGGTTCATAAACTAAACACGACTAAAATTATATTTTTTCATAATACCCCTATGGTTAGCTTAGTCTTTCTATCAATTGCACGCTTAAATTCAAAAAACCTATTCCCCTATTACCTTCAATTCCAACGGATTATTATCCCAGGCTCTAGAATTCCTTATCGAGGGGTCCGATGTAGGCACTCCACCAAGGGTCCCTGGACCAAGACGGCGTTCTATTTCTCCAAAAGGATCCTTTCTATCCTTTTCCCGATAGTCAAAAACTTTATAGGCACTGGCCACCATAACCTTACGGCGACTCGCATACTCGGGCCACTCTTTGATGAGTCCCGTGTAGGCGCCGAATCGTTCTAGGGTAAATACATACTGGTTTCGGGTATCTCCGATCTTGACAATCAACCCCGGCAAGCCCCAAAACAGATAGGGCCCATCCGGAATTGGAAGTTCAGGGGCAAACCAAGCGACATAATCCCGACCGGCAAAGGAGGTGGTAGCCTTCACACAAGCATACCCGGCAATGGTATCCTCCTCCATGCCCATTTCCCATTTCAAATGGTTAGGTACTGAAAATTCGAATTGATCGAAGGAAATTTTTTCAAAAATTCGACTTTCCTTCGTTTCAAGCGACTTCGTAATAAACTTTCTAAAAGCCGTTCGGAATCTATATTTGGGGTCTCCCATAAATTCAGCAGCCGACAGAAGTCCCGTTCGTCTCAATCCCTGTATGGAATCGGCCTTCCAGAACCCTTCCGAACAAAAATAAGACTGTTTGTTTTCCTTAATCGTAAGAAGGAAAGCCTCCTCTTTGATATTGTTGAGGTTAGTAGAATCGGGCTGATAAACTAGCCTATACCGGACCTGGAAATTGGGCGTGCTAAAGCCTAATCCTAGCATTAATATAAGGTATAAATTCATACTTTTTGAATATCAAAAAAGGACTAAAATTATCAAATAGCGCCACCAATAACTTCAGGACAATTGCAATATTACTTCTTTAATGCTATCAATTTATCTTACAAATTGCATAAAAATACTAAAATTATGCAATACTTTGTGCAAAATAACTAGAGGTTAACTTAGCTATTACACACGATGAGTTTTGGAAATAAAATACGCCTTATAAGGGAAGAAAGGAGGATTACTGCCAAAGCAATGGCCGATTATCTGGATATCGATCTGGCCACTTTGAACAGAATAGAAAATAACAGAACGAAGTCTATTAAGCCACAACTTTTAATACAGATAAGCGAATACCTTAAAGTTGGCGTGGCGGATCTATTGGATATGGGAACGACACTCCAGCCCTCCCCCGACGAAAACGTACCCAATAGCCAACATACCCTCACCATGTCGGATGTAATAAGGCTTTATGAGCAACTATTAAAATCCAAAGATCGGATCATCGAGGTGCTCCAAAGAGAAAATGACGCCCTAAGAAAAAAGTAAACTCGCTCATTCCCCCTCCCAACCTAGCCTTAAAGATTGGTTTAGGCTAAAGGCCCGTCGAAGCATAGTCCATACAAGCTAATGTTAAGCAAGGTCATGCCCTTCGACGGGCCCTGGTTGACATTAGTGAATTATTGAAACTACGTCAAAAAAATGTCATGTTGAGCCTGTCGAAGCATAGTCAATACAAGGTAAGGTTAAGCAAGGTCATGCCCTTCGAAGCGCCCTGGGTGACATTAGTGAATTATTGAAACTACGTCAAAAAAATGTCATGTTGAGCCTGTCGAAGCATAGTCAATACAAGGTAAGGTTAAGCAAGGTCATGCCCTTCGAAGCGCCAACACGGACTATGGCAACCCCACATTAAATTATAAAAAACAGGATCCCTCGCACGCTTCACCCTTACTTACCGATACTGCGCCCCCAGCCATGCCAAAGTCGGCAGGGCTATAAAGGTGGCCAGGGCTGCGGGCCATCCCGCCAGGGCTCCGATCACCATGGATAGGATCACCACCAATAAGGGATATAAATAGACCAGAAAGCCAAAGAGAACGGAGTCGTAAAAGACCGAGCGAGCCGTAAGCTTAGCGGCTTTGGCGCTAAAGAAACGATAAAGGGGGGCATGCAAGCCCCTGCCAATGCTCCCTATCGCCTTGAGGAATCCATTGCTACGGTCAGGAGCGGGGCACTCCCGATCGAAATACTGACGTACGGCCAGTTTTTGCTCGGCCAAGGGCAGGTCATCGGAAACGGAGAATATTCCCTCATTCATACGTTCGGTAAGGATTTCGTTAAACTCCCTTAACCATTTTTCGTATTCCTTTGGGTCCGTTTGAAGATCGTTAGGGGACATTTCAGTACCGAAGTTCAGTACGACCCTTTTGCCAGGTCCTCTAAAGGTTTCATAGTTAAGTCCAGTAGGTACAACCCGCATATCGGGGATGCCGTCGGTGCCGTACCATATCTCATAGGCCATACGTGCCGTACCCTTTCCAAGTGAGCGCAGGTTCCATTCGTTTTTGCAGATCCCTTCCGAAAACACCACCACCGTGCCTCCACCCTTGAGGCTTTCTATACTTTCCTGAGTGGTTATATCGTGTTTCTTCACATGTTCCCGCCCTTCGGAACCCCTAAAAACGGGTATCAAGTTGATTTGCCGTAACCAAAAGGCCACTTTAGGCTTCCGGAACACATCCCCACGGGTAAGCGTATGGATGGGCTGGTCGAGTACGGAGCCTATCACTACCGCATCGAAAAAGGAATCGGGATGGTTGGAAGCGAGCAAATAAGGACTTTTCGGATGCAACTTTTTATGGCCTTGGACCAAAAGTCTTTTTAAAAATATAGGCAGGGCCAAACGTATCAGGAAGCGAGAAATATAATATACCAAGATGAATTCATTAGATTTTGCTGCAAAAATAATTTAAAAGTTTTAAAAATCGGTAAACTGTAATTGTCTCGCTCCTGTTATGGCCGGATATGGTGTGATTTTTTATAGTACATCATGGGGCACAGCCTTCCAAAAAATATACAGAATTTCCTGTATTTCTTTATGCCCACCAACATTCCCTTACCTTTGTAGGGGAATGTAAGGAGCCGTGCCGTAGCCCCCGAAATTATTCGTACCAGTAAAGTTGATTTTATAATGCGTCTTAAAGACTATCCAGCGATTATCCGGAAAGCCTGGGCCGGTTTCGATTCTTCCATCGAAGTAAAATTGGTTGAGGATATCAGTGCCAAAGTATCTACCAACCATGTTTTTCGTGTTACCCTCGAGAACGACGACCAAGTGATTGCCAAGTTATCCTACTTCGGCAAATATGAGCATTTCAAAGAGGACCACCGCATTATACATGCTATGTCCAGTAATCTGCTCTATCCATTCGAGAACGTAATGGCCAAGTCTTTGGTCAAAAATAATCAGGTATATACCTATCGCTATCAGGAAGATTTTATTGACACTTGGGTCGTATTTTACAACCCCATTCGGGTCATGAAGAGGCTTCCTAAGCGACTCAATGAAGACCATATTCGCAAGCTGGGTCACGAAATGGCCAAATTCCACCTGGCGTGCTACCGGGTAAGCAAGTCCCTGCCCAAGTCTTCCAAGAATCTACGCACGGATATTAACCACCTATTGGACATATTAGAGACCGATAATGGTCAATATGAGCATAGAGGAAATATCCATATATTGAAACAGCAGTGTGAGACTTTTATGAAGAATATTCAACGGCTTAACGTAAGTTCGTTCGATCTTATGCCTGTTTTTGTAGACTGGAACATAGGAAATTTTTCCGTTACCAAGGATCAAAAACTGTTTTCGCGTTGGGATTACGACTGGTTCCGAGTATCTTCGAGGGTAATGGACTTTTACTTTTTCAGTAGGGTGGTGTCCAATGTTGGCGACCGTACGGTATTCAGCTACCTCATGTCGACACTCACAGAGGACCGATTTATAATTTTCTTGCAGGAATACCACAAAGTTTACCCGCTGACTGTCAAGGAAGTATACTTCATGAAAGAAGCATATCGTTTTTTTATCTTAAATTATGTAATTAAATACGGAAAATATTTTTTCCACCGGGCCTATTGTAATAAACTGCAGAAGGAAGCCTATGAGTTGTATTTCCCAGCCATAGAGGGTTTCGATGCTGACAAAATTTTAAAGGCCCTTAATCTATAAACAATTCACATTTTCACTCCGCAAAGCCGCCTATGCAACTAAACAATTTTAAATCAGTATTAGACAAATATGAAGTTATTTTTTTCGATGCATTTGGTGTTTTAAAAAATTATAACGGCCTTATCCCAGGCATAGAAGAGACTTTTGATTACCTAAACCGCACCGGTAAGGATTTCTACGTAGTTACCAACGACGCCTCCCGAGGGCCCGAGCAGCTGGCAGAGTCCTATGTGCGCTTAGGAGTAGACATAGTCACTCCCGATAAGATCATCTCTTCGGGCATGCTGGCCCGCGACTTCCTCGAAAACAAGGTACGGAAGGGAACTGTAGCCTATGTAGGCACCGAAGCCTCCGCCAAATACGTAGAAACCGCCGACTTGCGCACCCTTTCTATCAACGACCTCGACCTCGACGACGTCGATCATATTACCGCTCTGGTATTCTTGGACGACGAGGGCTTCGACTGGAATACCGATCTTACCAAAACCTTAAATTTGTTGAGGAAACGTAACATCCCCGTCATCGTGGCCAATACGGACAAGACCTACCCCGCCTCCCAAAACAGGCTATCGATAGCAGTAGGTGCTTTGGCCAAAATGATTGAGGATACCATCGGCCGGCAGTTTATCCGTTTCGGGAAACCCGATCCACAAATGTTTATCTTCGCCTATCAGCATATCAAAGACTATCCCGACGTGAACAAGCGCGATATATTGATGGTAGGCGACACCCTGCATACCGACATTTTGGGCGGGAACAAGTTTGGTCTCGACACTGCCCTGGTGCTCTCCGGAAATACCCAAGCACAGGACGCCGAGGTGCGTATTAGAAGCACGGGCATCATCCCTACTTATATCTGTACTTCGGCTGTAGTGGAATAAACGACCCTTTTATCTTCCCTGACGGGTGCTCGTCGGGGAAGATAGCCCCTAAGAAAAAAGGTACTCTACATACTTTCCATAAAAAAGTGCCATTTTCTCCCTTTTTTTTAATAGCTTGATATACATTTAGTGGTTAAACACCTTCGGGTTTATCAACATGCTAGCAAAAACCTATGGCAGTGCCGTATATGGGGTCGATGCCGCCATGATCACCATTGAAGTAACGGTGGGCCAAGGCCTGGGATTTTTTATGGTAGGCCTCGCCGACAGCGCCGTGAAGGAAAGCCAGCAGCGCGTAGAGGCATCTCTCAAATATTTCGGCTATAAGATGCCCCGACAGAAGATAGTCGTCAACTTGGCCCCTGCCGATATTCGCAAGGAGGGCTCGGCCTATGACCTTCCCATTGCCCTGTGCATCCTGCAATCCTCCGAACAACTACAACCCCACAAAAACCTTGACGAATACGTGATCATGGGCGAACTATCCTTAGACGGCATCCTGAGGCCTATTAAAGGCGTGCTCCCCATTGCCATAGAGGTACGTCGACAGGGCTTCAAGGGCTTTATACTACCCGCCGAAAACGCCTACGAAGCCGCCATAGTGAACAATATCGATGTTATTCCCGTAGAAACCCTGGAGGACGCCATCACATTCCTTCAGGGCAGGAGCGGCATAGAACCCCTGGTCGTCAACACCCGTGACTTATTTTTTACGACTCAAAACGACTACCCTTCCGATTTTTCGCATGTCCAGGGCCAGGAGAATATCAAGAGAGCACTAGAAATTGCCGCCGCCGGGGGACATAACGTCATCATGATAGGACCACCAGGATCCGGGAAAACCATGCTTGCCAAACGTATACCGGGAATCCTCCCCCCATTGAGCCTGCCAGAGGCCTTAGAGACCACCAAAATCCACTCCGTAGCGGGAAAGCTAGGGAAAAGGGCGACGCTTGTCTCTCGCCGCCCCTTTCGCTCCCCCCACCACTCCATTAGCGATGCCGCCTTGGTAGGTGGTGGTAGTTTCCCCCAGCCAGGAGAAATATCCCTGGCCCATAATGGCGTCCTTTTTTTGGACGAGCTCCCCGAGTTTAAAAGGACCGTTCTTGAAGTGATGCGCCAGCCCCTAGAAGAACGACGGGTGAGCATATCCAGGGCCAAGATGGCGGTGGAATTTCCCGCCAACTTTATGCTGATCGCCAGTATGAACCCCTGCCCCTGTGGCTATTACAACCACCCCGACAAGGAGTGTGTCTGTGGCCCAGGGGTGGTACAGAAGTACCTCAACCGCATAAGCGGCCCACTGCTCGACCGCATCGACCTGCATGTAGAAGTTACCCCCGTGTCCTTCGACCAGATCGCCTCCACCCGTAAAGCCGAAAGCAGTTCCGAGATCAGGGCTCGGGTCATCAGAGCCAGGGAGCGCCAGACGGAGCGATTTAAAGACCACGACGACATTTACTCCAACGCCATGATGCCTCCCGAAATAGTGAAGGAAGTATGCCAGATTGGAGAGGAAGGAATGGGCCTATTGCGCACGGCTATGGATAAACTGGGCCTCTCGGCCAGGGCCTACGACCGCATCCTGAAGGTGTCGCGTACCATAGCCGACCTTGCCGAAAGCGATCATATCCTCGTAGAGCACCTGTCGGAAGCCATACAATACCGCAGCCTGGACCGGGAAAATTGGGCGGGCTAATAGGCCTTTCATTCCTTTTTAGACTTTTCCAATAATTTTATTGGCAAGGGATCGGTAAATTTGAGCTTACTTTGACTTCTGGCATTCTCTACATCAAATAATACGCAAATGAAAAAAATGATCAGTTGTTTTTGCCTGGCAATCCTCGGACTGATGGGCTGTAGTCCAACAAAATCCTCAGAAAAAGAGGCCGTTAAACCGAATATTTTGGTCATATATCTCGACGACCTCGGTTATGGCGATGTGAGTGCCTATGGGCAGACTACCTTATTAACCCCCAATATTGACCAGTTGGCCAATGAGGGTGTGAGGTTCACCAACGGGTATGCTTCCTCGGCGACTTGTACCCCCAGCCGCTATGCCTTCTTGACGGGGATATACCCCTGGCGTAATAAAAACGCTCGTATCCTTCCGGGCGACGCCCCCTTACTGATTGATACCAGCTTAGTAACCTTACCCAAAATGCTGAAAAAGGCCGGCTACAAGACCGCCGTAGTAGGGAAATGGCACCTGGGAATAGGCGATGGACAGGTAGACTGGAACAAAGAATTACAAAAAAATCCCAATGACGTTGGTTTCGACTACTCCTACATTATGGCTGCCACCACCGACCGGGTTCCTACCGTATACATCGAAAACCGCAAAGTAGTAGGCCTGTCGGCCGACGACCCTATCCAAGTTAGCTATAAGGAGAACTTCGAAGGGGAGCCTACCGCCATTACCAATCCCGAACTGATGACCAAACAAAAATGGCATCATGGCCACAACAATTCGGTACATAATGGCATCCCCCGCATTGGTTTCCAAAAAGGGGGTAAGTCGGCCCTATGGCACGACGAGGACATGGCCGATTTGTTTCTGGACAAGGCCAAGGCTTTTATCAGTGACAATAACCCTTCCAAGACTGGCAAGCCATTCTTTATGTACTATGCCTTGCAACAACCCCACGTACCGCGTGTGCCTAACGAGCGCTTCGTAGGCAAGTCGGGAATGGGCCCTAGAGGTGACGCTATCATAGAGGCCGACTGGTGTGTAGGCGAAATCATGAAACAATTGAAAGCCGAAGGCTTAGATGAAAATACTTTGGTGATATTCTCCAGCGATAACGGCCCCGTGCTCAACGACGGATACTACGACGACGCCGTAGAAAAACTAGGCGATCATAAGCCTGCTGGTCCGTTACGAGGTGGAAAATACAGCCTATTTGACGCTGGCACCAAAGTTCCTTTTATTACCTACTGGAAAGGAAAAATTAAGCCTCAGGTTTCCGATGCCCTCGTAAGCCAGATCGACATCCTCTCATCGATCGCCAACTTAGTGGGCCAATCCAACCCCTCCGACGACTCCATGAATATGTTGAATGCCTTAATGGGCAAATCAGAAAAAGGCAGAGACCAATTGGTGCTGGAGGCCACCGGGCGCTTAGCTTACCGCAACGGGGCTTATGTGTTGATCCCCCCCTATAAGGGAGAGGCCCTCAACAAGATGGTAAATATTGAAACCGGTGTTAGCGCTGAATACCAGCTTTACGACCTCACAAAAGATGCTGGTCAGGATAAAAACCTAGCCCAGGAAATGCCCGAGAAGCTGGAAGAAATGAAAGAAGGCATGCAGAAAGTAGTAGGTGATGCCTACCAGTTTAATACCGCCGAAGTCAAACTAAAATAGTTTTATATCGGTGCTTACATCAACGACGCCAGCCTGCACTTCGCAGGCTGGCGTCATTTTTTTGGAGCCTATTGCTCCTCGACCGACACCCCTCCCAGTTCCTGAAAGAGAGTCTGCCAGTAATAGGAAAGATGGGGACTATGCTCGCGGCTAGACGCCGTAGGCTCAAACGGCGAGATGACCGTCACCTGTGGCGTTCCTATAAAATATTCCTCCAGGCGTTTGGCATCGGCCTTGGCTTCGGTGGCGGCCTGCTCGTCGCTTACAGGCGGAGACTTATGAAAATCGTGACGGCCGGGGCCATGCATACTCTCCACCATATCGCTAAAGTAGTATACCTTCAGCTCGGCTCCCGACTCATTGGCCTTAGCAATAATAGGAATAGAAGCTAGTATGTCGGTCGACTGGTTAGACGCCCCGGTATTTTGCTGATTGAGCTTTAGTAAAAGTTGTCTTAAGTACACCCTCTTTTCCTTCTGCAAGGAGAGTCCGTAGGCCGTTTCTATGGCCTCCTTATCGGTAGGGCTCGCTCCATAATCATCGTCTTTTTCACTGCGTACGGTAAGGGAAAGTGCCTTGGCTTTGGCCGTGTTTTCATGTATAAAATAGACTTCAAGCTTATCGCCCTTGTTCTTCATATTCCCCTCCAATATGTCGGTGAGGGCCTGTTCATATTTCTCAGCCACATAGGCCTTGTTTACATTCACACTTTGGGTCTTGTCTAGAAAAACAAGGGTGTAGGACGGGGCATCGGGTGTGGTGGGCGCCTGGTCCTTATTAGAGGTACAGCTCCAGGCCAACAGCAACAAGAGGAGTGCCAGTTTGCTAGTTTGCTTCATAGGTATTTTTTTTCAGGGCTAAATAAATGGTAGGGTTTCAAAATAGATACCTGGCCACAAAGGCCAAGGATCGGAGTATCGCTTATAATTTTCTAAAAAGACTCGCCATCAGTCACTTTAGCACAAAAAACGAGGTTTTAAACGCATTATTTTGGGACTTAACAAAAAATCCCCTAAATCCGAAGATCCAGGGGACTATATAGCTTTCTGATGCAAACTATTGATTCTGTTGCTGGATCATCTGTACAAGATCTTCGGAGATACCCGTTGCCGAATAACCGCCGTCATGATACAAGTTTTGCATGGTCACGTAGCGTGTCAAGTCAGAGAACATCGAAATGGCATAATTGGCACAGTCCTCCGCCTTGGCATTACCCAATGGACTCATTTTCTGAGCAAATTCATAAAATGCATCAAAGCCTTCTATTCCTGAACCGGCTTTGGTAACGGTAGGAGACTGTGAAATGGTGTTAACCCGTACGTTTTTGGCCTTTCCATAGCGGTAGCCATAGCTGCGGGCAATGCTCTCGAGCATGGCCTTGGCTTCTGCCATATCGCCGTAGAAAGAGTAGGTCCGCTGAGCGGCAATATAAGACAAAGCCACTACCGAAGCCCACTCATTGAGGGCATCTTGCTTCTCGGCTACTTGCAGGAATTTATGAAGCGAAATAGCCGAAATATCCAGCCCTTTTTGCATCCACTCGTAGTTCAAGTCGCCGTACTCCTTGTTCTTGCGAACATTCAAGGACATGCCTATAGAATGTAAAACGAAGTCGATTTTACCTCCAAGAATCTCAGTGGACTTGGAGAAAAGATTTTCTATATCTTCTACAGAAGTAGCGTCGGCAGGGATAATCTGGGCATCACACTGCTCGGCCAAGTTATTGATAGCCCCCATACGCATCGCGATAGGCGCATTGGTTAAGGTAAAAATGGCGCCCTCTTCCTTTGCTTTAAGGGCCACTTGCCATGCAATGGAGTTTTCGTCCAAAGCTCCTGATATAATTCCTCTTTTTCCTTTAAGTAACCCGTAAGCCATGGTTATTGTCTATTGTTATTGAATGTTAAGCCTATTTGAGCCAGCAAAGTAACGAATTTTTGATAGGTAATTCTACTAAAAAAATCCCCCATTTTATCGGCTCTATCTATTTCAAGGAAGGACAGTCTCCCTTTCTACTGGTGTCAGCCCCAATATTTCCTGGAAAAACTGATCGGTAGCCTGATATACGCTCTCCACATCCTTGGAGCGAATATAAGAGGCGATCACATGGTCAGCTACGTCGGGGAAGGCTACTTCGCGCTTCTGGGCCTCGGGAGTCCCTAGCAGGGGGAACATCTTGCGCATGGCTTCTACCGAAACTACGGGGTCCTGCTCCTCTTCATTTTTATAATAATACCCCAAAAACAAGGGCACGGTAATCTTCTCATAAATGTCGGGACGGGCTACTGCATCCATCGTCTTTTGCAAGGTCAGCAACCCATTGGTATTATAGCCCTGCAGCCAATACTGAGCCTGCAGCGGGTCCTCATCCTTCGAAATGCTATGCTCCCCTATCACGGTTTTCAGAATTTGCTTACCCCAGGGGCCGGTGGTGAGCTTAAGGGCCGGATTGGCCACCGCCATACAAGGAGCGTATAGCACCACCCCTTTGAGCTCCGGATGCTCGGAGGCCAGGAATACGGTGAGCAGCCCACCGGCAGAAGTACCGATAACGATGACGCTGTCGCCCAATTGCTTGCCTATAGCCAAGGCTTCGTTGGCCCCTGCCACAAAATTTTCTGGGGTCAGATCGTCGAAGGCGTTGGAGTCGGCAATACCGGCATCATGCATACGGGCCAGATACAGATTGGCCCCATAACGTGCCGCTAACTCCTTGTGCACGGGCTCTCCTTCGGCCCAGCTCGCCCCAAAGCCATGGATGTATACGATGCTGTACGGGGTTTTTACCTTGTTGGCGGTATCGGCCCATACGATTCGGGCCGCATTGTCGGGCTTAAGATCCTGAACCTGCCTTTCTTTACGATTAATATCCGACTCTAACTGGGACAAATCCGAAGCAACGGCTGGCAGGCTGGCATCTAACTGAGCAGGTGTGGGCTTGGGACCCACAAAATAAACAACGGCCAATAGGGCGAAGAATCCTATGACCCAGAGAATTATTTTTAACATATATTAAGAGCGTAAAAAGTTTCTTTCTTTTTAAAGTTCACTAGTTTTAAGCATTTTATTGGATAAAAATCCAATGTATTTACCATTTTAACAAAAAAAGAAAGGGTTATCTTTGATATCAGTGGACCTGCCTCCTGCTCACACCCTCCACGAAGGGTACTAGTGATGGGGGTGAAACCCACCTAGAAGACAAGTCCCGCATTTTTTAAAATTTCGAAAGAGTTCATCCGCTATGGCCAACCTATTACTCGTTGAAGACGACGCAAACCTTGGAATACTACTCCAAGAGTACCTCATAGACAAGGGGTTCCCTACCGACTTGGCTACCGACGGGGAGAAGGGCTGGCAGGCCTTCGTCGACCAAAGCTATGACCTGTGTATTTTCGATGTCATGATGCCCAAAAAAGATGGATTCTCTTTGGCCAAAGAGGTCAGAATGAGCGGTCGGGATACGCCCATCATCTTCCTAACCGCCCGATCTATGAAAGAAGATACCCTACAAGGTTTCCGGGTAGGTGCCGACGACTTTATTACCAAGCCCTTCGACCGCCAGGAACTCGTGCTACGGATAGAGGCTATCCTAAGGCGTTATAAAAAAGAATCGGCTCCCCTCCCCGATACTCAGATATACCCCATCGGCTCGCTAACTTTCGACTATGCCCACCAGCAGCTAATATGCCCCGAAAAAACGGCCAAACTGACCTCCAAAGAGTCGGAATTACTCCTGCTGTTCTGTCAGAATCTGAATCAGCCCATCAGCCGTAGCTTCGCCCTCAAAACCATCTGGGGCGACGATTCCTATTTTAACGCCCGCAGCATGGACGTCTATATTACCAAGCTCCGTAAATACCTCCGAGAGGACCCTTCTATCCAGATCATGAACCTCCATGGAGAAGGCTTTAAGCTGATGGTTGGGTAACTGAAAATGGATAAATAAGGTGAAAGCAGGTAAATTGAAAGAACTTGAATACCTTGCCGGTTGTTTTTACAAAAATATTAGATCACAGCCCAGGCCTTGACTGCGCCGGGGCTTAAGCCCATATAAAATGATTGATTTAAACCGGCGCCGTCCCCGCCGCAATAGAAAGTCCGGGGCCATCCGTGACTTGGTTCAGGAAACCAACCTACAGGTTTCTGATTTCATTTTCCCCATGTTCGTACAAGAAGGCAGCCACCAAAAGGTGGAGGTAAAATCCATGCCGGGAATCTACCGCTTTTCGTTGGACACTCTTCTGGAAGAATTGAAAGAGGTTACCGACCTCGGAATTAGGGCTATAGACCTCTTCCCCAATTATCCGGAGAGCAAAAAAGACCGCCATGCTACCGAAGGTTATCAAGAAGATACCTTCTACTTGAAAGCCATTACGGCCATTAAAGAGAAGTTCCCCGACCTGGCCATTATGACCGACATCGCCATGGACCCCTATAGCTCCGACGGACACGACGGTCTGGTAGAGAATGGCGTGATTCTCAACGATGCCACCCTCGATATTTTGGGCAAGATGGCCCTGGCACAAGCCAAGGCAGGAGCCGATATACTAGGCCCCAGCGACATGATGGACGGCCGAGTAGGCTATATCCGCGACCTGCTCGACGAGGCACAGTATACCGACGTGAGCATCATGTCCTATTCGGCCAAATATGCCAGCGCTTTCTACGGCCCTTTCCGCGACGCCCTAGAGTCGGCCCCTAAATTCGGCGACAAAAAAACGTATCAAATGAACCCTGCCAATGTCCAGGAAGCCCTGCTCGAAGCCCAACTCGACTTCGAAGAAGGCGCCGATATGCTCATGGTAAAACCTGCCTTGGCTTATCTGGACATCATCAAACTCTTGGACGACCACTTCAATATCCCCATTGCGGCTTATAACGTGTCGGGAGAGTACGCCATGGTAATGGCCGCAGCACAAAATGGCTGGCTCGATGGCCAACGAACCATGATGGAGGTCCTGATGAGCATCCGTCGCGCTGGTGCTAAATGCATACTCACTTATTTTGCCAAAGATGCAGCCAAGGTCTTAAACGAAAGATAATAGGTCTTTCATCCCTTTGGTATAAAGTACCACTCCACCCATCGAAATGCTTCTTGGTTACCGACTCTGGCACCCATACGGCCTTTCGATGGGATGGGTATCAAAATTTAACTGTCCCCAAAAACAAAATTACCCTTTATCATCCCTAGTCATTGCCTGATACCAGTACTATGAAATTACAATCCTTCGCCCTAGCGGCCTTCACGGCACTACTTATTTCTCAACCCGTAGCCGCTCAGAAACGGAAGAAAACGGAACTCCCCGAGACCATTATTACTCAGGCTGAAACAGCCTCCCATATGCGTTTCTTAGCCTCCGACGAGCTACAGGGGCGTCGTACTGGCGAGCAAGGCAACCGGGTGGCTGCCAGATATATTGCTGAGCAATACCGCCGACTAGGCATAGTCCCAGTTACAGGCATAGATGCCGATGCTCCTAATGCCTATTTCCAGGAAGTGGCCTTCGAAAAATTAGGAAGGAACGGCTCCGGCGAGATCCTCGCCCAGGCCGACCGTTTCGTAAGTGGTAAAGACTGGATCCTGATGAGTGGGGAGGCGGCCGACTTGGAAGCACCCTTGGTGTATGCCGGCTTTGGCCTCGAAAACCAAGATAAGGGATGGAACGACTACAAAGGCATCGATGTCGCCGGAAAAATCGTATTGGTACAAAGTGGTACCCCCGACGTCCAAACTCCTAGTGAAATTATCGCTAGCTCAACAGAAAAACGAAACCTGGCCATCGCCAAAGGAGCTATTGGGGTCATTGAGCTCTTCGACGCTCCTATGCCCTGGAACATCGTCCTCAACTACTTTAGCGGAGAAAAAATAGCCCTCGCTCAATCCCAAAATAAGGACTCCAAGGTGATTCCCCACGCCTGGATTAACGGCAAAGAAGCCAATATTGTGCGCTCTTTGCGGGGAGTAGAAAATATTCGTTTTAAAACCAGCGGTCGGCAGCGGCAGCTTATCTCCAGTGCCAATGTGGTGGGGCACATCCCCGGCACCGACCCCATCCTAAAAGATGAATATGTGTTGCTATCGGCACATTATGACCACGTGGGAGTTGGCCAACAAGGTGGACAGGCTTATAGCCCAGAAGACAGCATATTCAACGGCGCTCGCGACAATGCCTTTGGCTCGGTAGCCCTGCTGACAGCCGCTCAGGCTTTATCGCAGCACCCTCCAAAACGCTCGGTACTCGTAGTGGCCCTTACGGGCGAGGAAATTGGGCTTTTGGGAAGTCAGTATTACTCGGCACACCCCTTGCTACCCCTCAACAAATGCATCTTTAACCTAAACTCGGATGGGGCCGGCTATAGCGATACCACCATTGTGGCCGTTATGGGCCTCGATAGGACGGGAGCAAAAAAAGAAATTATGAAAGCCGCCAAAACGTTTGGCCTGGGGGTCTTCGCCGACCCCTCTCCCGAACAGGGGCTCTTCGACCGCTCCGATAATGTTTCTTTCGCTAAAAAAGGTATTCCGGCACCCACCTTTTCGCCAGGCTTTACCTCTTTTAGCGGCGATATTATGAAGTATTATCATCAGGCTATCGACAATCCTGAAAGTATCAACTTCGACTACCTCCATCGCTTTTCCCAAGCCTTTAGCTTAGCCGCTCGACTGATTGCCGATAAAGAAACGGCACCCTTCTGGAGCGAAGGAGACAAGTATGAAAAAGCAGGGAATGCTTTGTATGGGAAGTAGCTGATGGCAGTAGGCCATAGGCTGTAAGCAATAAGCCAGCGCTACCTTTAACATTTAACCTTTAACCGCACGGCGCCTCCCTAACCCCTAAAAAATCCCTAATCCCTAAAAACCCTAATTCTGTCGAGTATAAGTGGCCATTCGTAGATTAGCATTAGAAGGCGTTAAACTTCTCCCTTCCCAGGGCTTCTAACCTATACAAACGAAACATAAACAAACCATATAAGCCATGAAAAAAGCCATCTTAACCATCGCAGCCCTAACCATTTTATCATTAGGAAACAGCTTTGCACAACGTGCAGCAAAGGTGATCGTCGTGCAGCAGCCTAAGGTTGTTAGTCAGCCGGTAGTGAATTACAATGTAGCTACCCTGGACCGTATCGTAAAGTTGAGTCGCCAACAAGAATCGCAGATCCTTAAAATTGAACGCGAGTACGACCTGCTAGCACGCAACCGCCGAGCAAAAAATCAGGGGCAATTGGAACTCCAAAAGCAAAAGGATATCATTGCAGTGCTAACGCCCAAGCAATACGACCGATTGAAAGTCTATGAAAAGGGTCTACGAAATAGCCGGGTAGCATATCGCTATTGATCCCTGAACAAAAAAATCCCTCAAAACCGATATGGATCTTTGAGGGATTTTTTTGCCTATAGCAGCATCTTACCTTCCTCCAGGAGGGCAGTTTCTCTTTAAGTATTCGGTGCATAGGGTACGCAAATGCCGGTTGGTACCGGCCCCTTCCGAAATACTATGGGAGCGGTTGGGGTAGGCCATAAACTGGAATACCTTGTCATGTTTAATCAGCTCATTGAGCAACATCTCCGCATTCTGATAATGCACATTATCATCGCCGGTACCATGGATATAAAGCAAGTTACCTACTAGATTGCCCGCATGGGTAACGGGCGATCCTAGTACAAAATCTTCCCGATTCTCTTGGGGAATACCCATATAGCGCTCCTGATAGATATTGTCGTAGGTAAGCTGATTGCCAACGGCAGCGACGGAAATACCCGTTTTGAATATTTTAGGGTATTGGAACAAGAGGTTCAGCGTTGAAGAGCCCCCTCCACTCCAGCCGTGTACAGCCACTCTGCTGGTATCGATAAAAGGGAACCTTTCGAACATCGCCGTAGCCGCTCCAGCCATATCTCTGATATTGATTCTACCGATATTCCTATAAATAGCTTTTCTCCAGGCACTTCCCTTTGGCGAGGGCGTTCCGCGGTTGTCCATGGAAGCATATATGTAGCCATCGGCGGCCATACTTCCTTCATATATTCTATTTCTCCCCGTCCCATAGGTGTCTTTAACGGTACTGCTCGCAGGCTCTCCATACACAAAATACACGATAGGATATTTCTTGTTGGGGTCAAAATCGTTGGGCTTAACCATCCATGCATCCACTTCTACGCCCTCGGCCGTAGTGACACGGAAAAACTCAATATTGTTCTTGATGGCATTTACCTTATCCATATTATTGGCTATGGAGCCTTCTGCATCCACAGCCTTATGGTCGGGCAGGGTGATCCACTCCATCATGGGGGCCGTACGCGCGTTGGAGAACGAGTGAATGGCATAGCGCCCTGCGGGAGCTATTTCGTAGCGATGGGTACCACTAAGCTCCTTCGGACTCACCCGTACCGCCTTACCAGTACCATCCAAAGCCGTTTTGTACAAATAGCTCTGGGTAGCATTGTCTGGCGAAGCCATAAAATAGTAGGTATTATTTTTTTCATCGATGCGTACGGGTTCTATCATGTCAAAATCGCCCTTGGTAATTAAGGTCTCCTTCTTTCCGTCGCGGCTTACCCGGTAGGTATGGCGCCAGCCGTCTTTCTCACTCACCCATAGAAACTCCTTGCCGTCGGCTATCCAATCCCATCCCACGGGATCGTTGTCCCAGCGGCTCTTGATATCGATCCAAGCCTTGTCCGATTCTGTATAAAAGGTTTTGGCCTTACCATTTTTGGTATTCACGTACATCAAGGTACTATGGTTTTGTTTCCTGTTCAGTTGCTGCACCACCAGCTCGTTGGGCTTACCCGACCATTCCATTCTGGGCAAGTAGGTATTCTGAGGATCGCCAGGGATATCCATCCAGCTGGTTTTGCCCCCTGCCGCCGACACCACCCCAATTTTGTAAGGCGAAGGCGTTTCTCCCACTTTAGGATACTCTACGGGTACATTAAAGGAATAGATGGAGTCGGTATTGTTGATCATCAAAAAGTTACGGATTTTACGAGCATCCAGTTGCCAATAGGCGATCTGCTGGCTGTCGTCGCTCCAGCGGAATCCATCCCGGCAATCGAACTCCTCTTCATAAGCCCAGTCGAAAGTTCCGTTGATGATCCGCTCGGTACCATCCTGAGTAAGCTGGGTAATCTTACCGCTCGCTAGGTCTTCGGCATATACATTATGTTGGCTGACATAAGCCACTTTTTGGCCATCGGGCGAAAACTTGGCGAACATCAACGACGATTCCGGCAGACCTTTCCCCAATTGCTTGAGAGATTTGGATTTCAAATCTGCCACCCAGTAGTCTCCCCGGGTATCGTAGCGCCATACCCTGCGGGTGTTGGTATAAATAAGGGCTTTGTCGCCAGAGCTCGTCATGGTATAGCTACGGATAGGCAATGAAGCCCCCATGCCTCTTGGAGTGAGCAACAGTTTGCCTACCAAGGTTTTTTGCTCTCCGCTGGGCATACTCACTTGCACAATTTCACCTTCCTGCACATCGCGATAACCGGAGCCGTCGGCCAGCCACTGAAAGTTGGCAGGCACCTGAGCGAAAATCTGACAAGAAATCAGAAATAGAAAGATGAATTTAAATACTATCTTCATAAAAAAGGCTAATTGAAAGGTTGGACCACATATTAAACCACAATGTTAACAAATTGACCGACAAATTCCGATAACCGGCTTAAAGAGTCCGCACCTATCCTGTTAACAAAAACCTATTTCCTGTTGTGGGTCAACTTCCTTAATCGGGCCATTTTAGATGAAGTAAAGAATAGGATTTATTGGGTCGTTTCACCGCCCATGGCAGTGAGTACCCGGTCGATCGGCTCCCAGAGTTCTATTTTATGGCCATCCTCATCGAGGATATGGACAAATTTACCATAATCGTACGTTTCGATTTCATCCACAATTGTCACGCCCTCCTTTCTCAGCTTATCGACGAGTGCTTCCAGGTTTTGAACCCGATAGTTGATCATAAACTCCTTTTTGGAAGGCTCAAAATAGGCACTATCCGATTTAAAAGGGCTCCATTGCAAATAATTGATTTCCTCGGGCCGGTGTGTATTCCTAAACTCAAAGGTAGAGCCCCACTCGGTGGTTACCAAGCCCAAATGCTGAGCATACCAAGACCTTGTTTTTTCGGGATCCTCCGAAAAGAAGAATATCCCACCTATCCCCGTCACTTTGGGAGTAGACCGATCTTCGCTCCCTTCCGTGTTCTTTTGTGCACTGTCTTCCATAATTTCTGATGGTTTTAATAAAAAACTACCCGGCCATGCCGGACTCATCGATACCAAAAAGTCAAATATTACTTCGTTAAGCTACAAAATTTTCACCATTTATTGCAGCGATGAATGAAATAAGGAAGAAGGGTAGTAAAGCCCATGGCCGATAGTACCATTCCCCCTTAGCAAGCATGCATTTGAGGGGTTTTCCTTCCTACTACATTTATTTCGTATCAGGGTCTCCTAGAATATACGTAAACAGGGCCTCTTACCGATTACTAACTTTTTACCCACATTAATAATCATTCTTCGTAGTATTCAGTGAACATTGCGTAACTTTTCGTAATAAAGTAAACCCTACCCATCAAAAATAATTTGAATATGTCCTCAGCCTCCACCATACGGCTTTGCGTCAGCTATTTACTCCTGCTGTGGAGCCCAGTAGCCTGGCCTCAGGTTCCACCACCTAGCTGTGGAACCTTAGACGATACCAATGCCGCTACCCTACGTACCTTTTCCCAACAGCACGACCTCAGCCGATTGCGCACGGCACAACAAGAACTCCTCGAATACCGCCTGGCACTAGACATTAACTACCAGACCTACCAGCAATATAAGGGAGACACCGCCCTGATCAAAAGCGTGGCCTACGGCTTTATCGACAAGGCATCCGCCATTTTCGAACGAGACATCGGAGTGAAGCTGACGGTAAGTACTATCCACATATGGAAAAGCCCTGAGCCCTATGCCCTCTCCACAGACATGGACTATTACAACAATATCCTCACCTATTGGAACATGCATCGCAGCGAACCCCGCGATGCTGTAGTGAGTCTTTCGGTACGTGGAGGGTGGTTTTATGGAGGCTACAGGATGTGTACCTCCAATTTCCCCGGCCCCACCAACCCTACCCTTTCGGTAGATTTACTAGCCCACGAGCTAGGCCATACCCTGGGCTCCCCACATACCCATAGCTGTTCCTGGCCGGGAGGCCCCATCGACTACTGCGAGATCGTAGAGAGCAATGGTGCCGACTGCCAGAGCCAGTTTAAAGAATATACGAATGGCACCCTGATGTCCTATTGCCGTAGCGTCCTGCGCTTCCACCCCTTATGCCAAAGCCTAATGCGCTCCTATGCCGAAGGGAAAATCGCTACCAACTTCCGGCTGAAAACCATGGACAGCTCTCCTCCTCCGGCCGATCTACAGATCGTACAGAGTAACGACAATCTGCCCATTTTTCAATGGCCTGCAACCCTAGGGGCCTATCGTTTCCAGCTACAGATCGCCCAGGACGGTGCCTTCACCAACATAGTTGCGGACACGCTACTTTCTCAAGCCTTCTACCGCTCCACAGGCTTAGGGCAAGGGCAATACATGGCCCGCTACCGCATCCAAACCACCCATGGCTCGGGTGCCTGGTCCCCAGCATCGCCTTTTACTGTTCGTACCTTCAGCGCCGGCAGCGAAGCCCCTTTAATGCTGCAAGCCGAATTGGACAATAAAGGATTGGTCACGGGGACATTTAAGGGATATCCAGAGACGGACTCCTACCAGGTCATGTTCATTAACCTCAATTATACCCAGCAGTTCACCATCTACGAACGGGCGATGCAGGAAAACGGCCCTCAATATTTTAGCCTACCCCTCAACATGCCCCTTTATGGCTGGTATGGAGTGAAGCTGCGTGTGGGGAAAGCCGGGGTCTGGACCGACTGGGGGGAGTTGCGCTATCTTTCCAACCCCTGGAATGGCCGCTTTTTGGAAGGAAACACCCTAACTAACGCCACGGCCCGGCCCCTGATTGCCACCACGTACTTTCAGCCCACCACCTCGGCCGGCCTACAGCAAAGTATTGAAATCGCTACGGATAAAAACTTCCAAAGGCTCGTCTACTCCGACTCCAGCGCCATCAATCAAATGCAGGAACGGTTTTCCAACAAGATAAACTTTAGTCCGCAGCTAGCCGAACATACCGTTTATTATGCCCGCACCAGGCTGCAATACGCCCCTGGGCAATATACCCCCTGGGACAGCACACGGTTTCAGACCGGCTGGAACGACAGCCGATTCAAATATCTGGGAACGGTAACCCCCAAGCCCATGCCTACCAACAGCTACTCTCTGGAAAATAATTCTTGTCGTTTTTTCCAAACCGATAGGTACCTCTATGTATATACTGCCAATATGGGGTATTATGCCAGTGCAGACATGAAGAATTGGGAGGACGTTACCGTAAGTAAATCCAAGGGCAAGTCCCCCGATTTTCTGCGTCAATTCGCTGCCACCGATGAGTCGGTTACTTACACCCTGGACCAAACCAATGTACTGACCCGGCGAATGACAGGTACCTATCAAAACTTCCCCGGCCCCGAAGGGTTCTATACTAGCGGGCTATCCAATGCCGCTATCTCTGAGTCTGATGGGGTATTCTTCTCTTCAAGAACCAAGGGAGTTGCCCATTTTAAGAATGGAAGTTGGCAATTGTATGGTAAGGCCCTGCTCGGCTCCGACAATGCCTTGGTGGTGGCCAACTCCGAATCGGGGATTTGGGCGGTCATGGAAGGGGGGATGGTATGGTGCTTCCAACAGAATCAGTGGGTACAGCGGCCCTCCCTACCCCAATGGCAGGGAATAAAAGGCCTATTATTCGACCCAAATGGGCAAGCCTACGCCTATGGTACCTGGGGCGCCAGCCGACTTAGCCCTAACCAGCAAGCCTGGGAACAGGTAGCGGGCCTGGCCAATTACCCCATCGCAAAAATGTTGCTCGATTCATCTGCCAGCCTATGGGCCGCTAGCTACAAGGTAGTAGGTGTTAACGTTCAAGATCAGGCCCTTATAAAGCTTTCACAAGGCCAAACCACGGTATATAACGACGGACTGGCCTTCTTACGTGAGCCTTTCGATATCGCCTATTTCAAAAACAAACTGTATATACTCACCACTGGGGCAGAGCTCCATAGCTTCGACGAATCCAATATTCAACGCTTTGACCCTCAAGCTAGTTACTGTATAGGCGACAAGCTACCCGTGAGCCTGACGAGCAATTCCACCCAGGCTTCTTCCACCGACTTAAGCATAGAACTGCTACCCGAAAAGGCACCGCAGCCCCCAGTAATTTTAGCTTCTGAAGCCATCAGGCTGTTTCCATTTAGGGGCCGTTCCGGAACTCCTGAATTCTTACTTTCCGAAGATATAGCCCCTGGGACCTATAGACTTAGAACGGTCCTAGAGCATCCGGACCTACGAAGTCCAGTAAGTGAGCAGTTTTATGTATCCCAGCTCCCTCAGGCATCCATTGCCTTAGGAGCTGTCTCCCCCTATGCGACCCCTTTGCTAGCTCCCGAAGGAAAGGGTTTTCAATATGAATGGCTTAAGGATGGGGAATTATTGGCACGTGAAAAGGCCGCCATACTCATGGCTTATGAGGACGGGAATTATCGGGTACGCATTACCAATGCCGAAGGCTGCAGTGCGATTTCCCCTCAGCAGGCCATTACCGTAGAACACCCCAGCCAGATTACCCTGCTACAAAACAGCCCCAACCCAGCCATTTCCATCAGCAAAATTGATTTTTACACGCCCATTGAGCAACCCATGGAGCTGGAGCTCTTCGATATACGTGGCATTAAGGTTCGCGCTTTGAGCCAGGGAGTTTATGATAAGGGGTGGCATAGCATGGCTATCGACGTATCGGCACTGCCCTCAGGAACTTATATCTACCGACTATCGGCCGAAGACTTCCGAAAATCGTTGAAGCTTTTTAAACCATAGAGGTCGTGTTCGTTCTTATGATTCCTCGCCGTCAATTCACTTGAAAGTTAATGGGGATACGCATGGGTGCGGCGATGGCTCGCCCTTTGTATAGAGCGGGCTCCCATTTCCCTTCCATTAGCTTGATGATCCGGAGGGCTTCCCGGTCGGCATCGGCCTGTAAATTCTCTGAAACACGTACCATACTCCAAATCTGTCCATTCTCGTACCAGTCGGTCCGCTGCACCAAAGACTCTTGGCGTTGGTACAGACGGCGGATACTCCCATTAGGATAGTAATAACGAGCCAATAGGGGCATGGCCGCCTTCCCATCGAAAGCCTCAAAGGCGAGAAGCTCCCCCTCGACAGATCGGGTAATTTTCTCATACGGGGAGCCTACCATCGTTTCCTTGGTGCTCGTTACGATAGCCAATAATGAATCGGCAGCCCCAGCCAAATGGACCCAGCTGGTATCTTTAGAAAATGGTACCGTTTTTATGGTTTTCCACCCATCTCCTTTTTTCTGTTGATAAAGTAGGTTGCTCCGGGCATGTCCCAGCGCATCCACCGGAATATAATTGCGGTATTTTATATCGGATGCTACTCGGGTAGCCTCATTTTTTTTATTGAAATACTCGATCAAAACACCTTCTTGACCGTCATATCCAGGAATGGCCTCAGTCCGAATATAGGCGGGGTACACCACCTTTTGCCTTACAGGAGCCCCTGCTTTCACTGCTGGCTTCCAGGCCTTATATAATGAAAGGACCCGCACAACCTCGCGGTCTACCTCAGGACTCATAGAGCGTAGGACCTGAAGGTCGGTCATCCGCCCATCGGGCTCTACCGTTCCTTGCACAAAAACGCGGCCATCAAGGCCCTGAGCAGCCGAGGCGATGGGCAGCTGAAGATTGGCTAGTACATAGGCGCCCAGCCTTTCCATCCCTCCAGCAGGAACGGCTGGGGAGTCGGTCTGTTGCGCTTCCAATACCCCTTGTCCATAGCTCAACTGGCATGCCAAGAGGCCTAAAATAATTCCTGTCAATTTCATGTACAGCAAAAATCAGAACTTGAAAATTAGTCCTGAACTTAAATTTATTCACTTAAAGTAACAAATCGTTTATAATGTTTTCTACAAAATCTTAATCAACTGATAACCTGCAAATAACAGCTAGGTAATATGAAATGTGAAAATTTGTAACATGGCAGAGAAAACAGATTTCAAGACGATTATTATTTCTGATATTCACTTGGGAACCAGCGGCTCCAAGGCCGAAGAAGTGACCAACTTCTTAAAGATGTACACCTGTAAGAAACTTATTCTGAACGGGGATATCATCGATGCATGGCAGCTCAAAAAATATGGCGTATGGAAGCGTAAGCATACCCTGTTTTTTAAGCGGGTGCTACGCATGATCGAGCAAAATAACACCAAGGTGATCTACCTACGGGGAAATCATGACGATTTTCTCGATCAGATCCTGCCCTTGCGACTGGGAAAGCATTTCCAGATTCGCACCGATTACATTCTGAACTCTGGAGATCAGCGTTTTTATGTAACCCATGGCGATGTGTTCGACTCCATTACCACCCACCTAAAGTGGCTGGCGTATCTGGGCGATATCGGCTACACTTTCCTCTTATGGGTCAACAAACAATATAATAAATACAGAGCTTGGCGGGGTCTACCTTACTTTTCTCTCTCGCAAAAGATTAAGCAGTCGGTCAAATTTGCAGTGAATTACATGACCGATTTTGAAGAAAAGCTGACCGAGCTAGCCAGGTCCCGGGGCTGTGATGGCATCATCTGCGGGCATATACACCAACCGGCCATTCGCGAGATCGACGGCATTATGTATATGAACTCTGGAGACTGGGTAGAGACGCTCAGTGCTTTGGTAGAGGATCATGAGGGCAACTGGAACCTGCTTTATTACAACCAGGTGCTCGAAGACGAAAAAAAAAGCGAAGTAGACGCCCCCTTTCGAGAGACGAGCTTCAAGGTAGTGGACAAGCAAGTGGCCTTTACGGGCCTCATGCCAAAGCCCAATAAAAAAATAGGTTAAGTATGCGCATCGTATTTTTAGTTCAAGGTGAAGGAAAAGGACATCTTACCCAGGCGATATCGCTAGGGCAAATCCTTACGGAAGCGGGCCACGAGGTAGTAGGTGCCCTCGTAGGGAAATCGCCCGATAGGACCATCCCATCATTTTTTGAGCGAGAAATAGGCGCTCCGGTATTCCTACACGACGCCCCCAACATCATATATAATAAGAAAGGTCGGGGTATTAATCTACCTAAAACGATCATGACCCATTTGGGTTCTTTGCCTCATTATTTGAAGAGTTTGCATGGTATTCACAAGACCATTGAGTCCCTAACACCCGACCTTATCGTCAACTTTTACGAGATCTATGGAGGCTTATACAACGTGCTGTTCCGCAGCGGAATACCGATGGTATGCATTGCACATCAGTACCTGCTACAAAACCCCACTTTTACCTTCCCCCCCAAAAGTTCGATCGATCGTAAGTTTATAAACTTCAACACCCAAGCCACCTCCTGGCTTTGTAAGCGCAAACTATCGTTGTCCTTTAGGCCCATGCCCGTACAGGATCCTAAAAAACACCTGGTAGTGCCCCCCCTGCTCCGGCGTGAAGTTCGGTTGCTGGAGCCTCATCAGGGCGACTACCTCCTGGTGTATATGACTCACCACAGCCTAAGCAAGCATATTATCGACTGGCATCAAAAACATCCGGAGGTAAAGCTTGTGTGTTTCTGGGACAATCGCCACGAAGGCGAAACAGTACAGTACGGCCGCAATTTGGTCTTTCACCAAATAAATGCCGAAAAATACCTCCATTTGCTAGCGGGCTGCAAGGCATTGGTAACCACAGCGGGCTTTGAGTCGGTATGTGAAGCGATGTACTTGGGCAAACCGGTAATGATGGTTCCAGTTCCCAAGCATTTTGAACAGCAATGCAACGCCCTGGACGGGGTCATTTCTGGAGCGGGTATATCGGCCAAGTCTTTTGACCTATCCATAGTATTAGACTACCTCCCTCGCCACCAGGATCAATCGGCCCGTTTTAGAAGCTGGTATATGCAAGGCGACAACATGTTTCTGAATGCCATCGAAGACTTTGGCCATGGCACGGTAAGCCACAACAGGCCCATGCCCGAAAATAAATCCTCAAAAGTGTACCATCGCTAGTCGGTCACTACAATTTGCATGGCTTGCCATTCCATAATACCGGTGGTGCCCAGGTTTGGATACTGCGAGATACTTCCTCCTGCCTAGAGAACTCCTTCTTACCGTTGTAGCTGAATAAAAAAAATCGTCCGGAAGTAAAACCTCCGAACGATAACGCACCCCAGACGCCAGCCGAAACCGGCGTCGTGCTCTTGAGTAGGTTGGACCTGCGCATACTGGTCCTTCCTACAATATTTTAATGGAGGGTAGGATTCATAATCCGACCCATAAATAAAATGGAATTTGAAGTATTTTCACTGATCACCAAGCCGAATGGTTTATTACAGATAAACTTTTGAACCATGGGAAGGCTCGTCACCTCGATGCCGATGGTGGTTACGGCCGCGGCTTCGGTGCCCTCTTCATCCACGCCTAGGAAGGTATCTTGCTTCACAAAACTCACCAAAAGGTTATTCTGACTACTAATTCCCTGCAGCTCGGCTCCTGGAAGAAAGACCTTTTGAATCCCCATTTGCGATAAGGTCTTGTTTAGTTTTACCGAATATTTCAATTGGAACTTGGGAAGTCCAACCATTACTTTAGTGCCATGCAGTTGACTCTTCTGCAGGTCTTCCCAGTCCGTATACTTCATGGCACTCATAACATCTCCAATCTTGACTCCATCGTTGGGAAGAATAAGGGTCATATTAAATTGTCCGTTGGCATATGGCAAACGCAAGGCTTTATAAGTATCGTTGCTAGCTGCATCGAAGGTCCCTTCATGAAACATCATCGTCGTCGTTTTCCCAGTTCCATCTTCCAAATTGTAAGCGGCTTCTTTGGTGTTTTTGGGGTCAAATTCCGATTGCCAGCTCCCTTTGAAATATAGGGCATTGAGCAAAAACATCACCTGGTCGGCGGTGATACTGTCCAGAACTTTATCGATTTTCTTATTAGTGTTGTCAGAAGCCCACTGATTAATTTTAGCCAATGCAGTCGCATCGAATGGTAAACCCGTTACCTCGGCATTAAAAATGTCCTTTAAGCCTTGGGTATAGTCCGTCTTGACGGGGAATCCTTCCTTGTACCACATCGAGTTGGCCAGGCCAACCTTTACCCGTGAATCGGCTATGGGCAAGTCCCTGATCAACACCTTATAGGCCTGCTGGAGATCGTCTTCACTAATGTCGTTAAGCTTTAAGGCGGTCTTTATTTCGCTAGCCGTCTCTCCCTGAGCTCCAGCAAGGAGCATCCCCATGGCCATATGCAGGCTCAATGGCGACACAAACAGGTTTTCGGTTGCTGGTTGGGTAGCTTGTAGATTTTTAAAGAAGTCGAAGGCAAACTGACCACTCCCCGTAGCTACCGACTCTGGAATTTCAATAGGGGTGACTTTCGTACTGGGTGCTACGCTATTATTAGTACATCCGGCCAACACGGCAGTGCAAAGGCCGATACCAAAGATTCCTTTTACCAGGATATTTTTCATGACTAATCGATTATGGTGTGAATGTATAAAAAACGAGACCCTAAAAACTATAGCGAACTCCCCAGGCAACGCCATATAAATGAGGCTTCGATTGCAGACTTACCGTATTATAAAACCCAGAAGTGAGGCCTTGTTGATAGGAGCCCGTTAGGTTGGCGCGCCACTTTTCCGAGAGCTTATACTGAACCCTTAGCCCCGTAGTAGCAGACAAGTTTACCGAACGATATACCTCATCACCTGGCTTGGTCGTGATAATGCCCCCGGTGGACGACTGCAACTCATTTTTCAAGAAAAAGTTGGTCATCACTCCCCCCAAGATGGCATAATTCCATTTCCCTTCTGGGTTAAGGGTAAACCCAGCCTGCACGGGAAGCTGCAAATAGCGGTAGTCGTTGGAAATAACATTATTGACGTCGATATACAGCTTATTGGGATTATTATTGACCAGAGAGGAGTTGGGAGAATTATAACCAAACTCTTTATTGCTATTGGCATCGGCAAGGGCCGCCTCTACTACGTTGGTCGATAGGTTGGTAGAAGATGCACTCAACAGATAGCCTCCCCCTTCATATTGTGAATTGGCTTGTAGATAACTCAACCCCATTTCAAGGGACCAATGCTTGGATACCTTCAGGCCTGCCTGGGTTTGGAAGGCATAGGAAGCCCCCGCTTTGCTACCTCCCGACACGGCACTCTGACGTGCATAGGACATCGACTGAAAGGACTCCGGTGCCGATACGACCTTGAGGTCGGGGTTAAAAGATGCAGGCATAAAACTTAGTCCCGCCCAGTATTCTCGGGGTTCCTTAGCCAATAGAACGGGCTCCTCTCGCAGCTCCGGCCTAAAGAATACATAACGCTTTTGCATCAGTACCTCCAGCTCCTCAACAGGTTTTATTGCGATTTCTTTTAGGTCTGTCACTCCTTTTTCCGAAAGCTCTGGTACGGTTCCTACTCCCTCGCTACTCGCTACTCGATCCAGAGCATTCCCTTTCCCTTTTAAAAAGGCCTCAACATCTGTAGGGCTTTCCCCCTGAACAAAGGCATTGATCCCAGCAGGTTGCGTGACCGAAGCATCACTTTCAGGCTGTAGGTGACGACTCTGGTTCGACTTCAGCGCTACAGCAGCCCTAGCCGATTCCTTTGCCAAAGGGGCTAAGGTTTCCTGTGGATCTTCAATCCTGGTGTCTGAGGAAGCTATTGGCCCATCCGTTTCTGAATTCGCCATTTTGGAAGCTTTAGTAACTTTTTCTATCCCAGCGAGAGGGGCCACTTCAAAAGCTTGTTGCTGGTACCATATACCCCCTCCAACCAGCATAAGGGTAGCTAAGGACGCCGCTACCAGCCACACCCTGCGCGCCTGCCACCAAGCCAAGGGAACAATTTTTTCTTCCTGCTCCTCCAACTTAGCCTCTATCGCGTCCCAAACCGATTTTGGAGGCGGTACAGAAGCGTCCTCGAGGGCCCGTTTCCACTGCTCTTCAAAGTTATTTTTTTCGGATGGTTTCATTGTCCAATCGATTTTCTCTATTTAGTTTTTGTTGAAGTAAACTTCTGGCTCTTGCATATTGTGACTTGGAGGTTCCCTCCGATATTCCTAGTTTTTCGGCTATTTCATTATGTTGAAAACCTTCGATAGCATACAAGTTAAAGATGGTGCGACAGCCGGTAGGGAGCTCCTGGACAATTTCTAATAACTGTTGGTGTTGGAAATCGGCCAAGGTAACATTTCCATCGGCCAGGCCGGCTTCGTATGTCTCCAAGTCGCCGAGCTCCTTCCAATGCTTCTGCTGTCGGAGATGGTTTAGGGCGGTGTTAACCACCACCGACCGCATCCAGTATTCTACCGGCGAGTCGCTCCGAAACGATCCTATATGCTCATAAATCTTGATAAAGGCCTCCTGAAGTACATCTTCCGCATCGATTTTATTCTTAGTATAACGTAAACAAATAGCAAACAACTTCCCTCCAAAAACATCGTAAAGCTGTTTCTGGGCCGTTCGGTCGCGTCGCTTGCAACCTGCCACTAGTTCTTGTTCATTAAAGGTCATCCGAAGATTTAAGGGGTGCTTCTTTCGGTTTTTCAATAAGTTATCTTGTCTTACCTCAGGGTCGTCTGTTAACGCTAATTCCGACATATTTTCTACCTATCGTTCCATAGCATGACAATATTGGTAATAAATTAGTTGGAATTGTTTGAAAATAAAATCTAATTCGTATCTATGTAGGCCAGCCTAAGGCTTCGGAACTATTATCTTTCCGTTAACCTTTTAATAAGAGGCAGTCAGATAAAGCCAGGGTAATTATTGTTTCACCTAACCTCTATCGTATCATGAGCCAATACATGGTTGAAATTATGCTTCCGGCCGTGATGTCGGAGGAGTTTACTGGTAAAATTCCCGCCCAAAGGAAAAAAATCAACGAGATGATGGAACAAGGACTGTTAATGTCCTATGCCTTAGCCGACGATTATTCCAAACTTTGGTGTGTGGTAAAAGGAGAGAGTGAGTTTGAGGTCATGACCGTTATTTCGGAGTTTCCGTTGATCGATTTTATGGACCCCAAAATCAGCAAATTAATGTTTAACAACGTGGTAGCACTACGGTTACCCATGTTCTCCTTAAATTAGGACCGTGGAGTCCTGTTTAACCCATTTAATTTTTAATTGATTAATCAAACAACCCCGAAACCCTTCATCTCGAATCGTTTCGGGGTTTTTCTTACCCCTTAAACGACCCAGTCCTATGCACCCGAAAAACACTCCTTCCTTCCTGGTACGCCTACTGTTGGGCCTACTGGTTTTCATGTTCACTTTTTGTCGCTCCGAGCAGCGCACCGAGCAGGCTAGCCAGCAGGCCAGCAGCACTACCCAGAGCCAAGCCGCTATTGCCCCCACTAACGCGTCCATCCCCCCAAAAGTACTGGAAGTGCTGCAGTATGTACGAAACCACGACAAGGCCCCTGACGGCTATGTAGGAGGCCGTCGTTTTGGAAATTTTGAAAAATTGCTGCCGCTAAAAGATGCACAAGGACGCCCTATGCAGTACCGCGAATGGGACGTAAACCCCCAAATAAAAGGCAAAAACAGAGGCACTCAACGGCTGGTAACCAGCAAAAACAACAGGGCTTGGTACACCTCCGATCATTACGCCTCCTTTACAGAAATAGAATAGTCTCCAAGGCTGTGCGATCCTCGTTTAATTACTATTTTAGAATTCTTTAAGGCCTTTGTTAAGAGTTTCAGATTAACCATTTTATATTTGCGATCATTCCATTAATCAAATCTTGAAACCCTTATAGGGCATGAGAAATACCCATTTTTTATTAACCAAAAATCCTGAAACGGTAAACACCCAGTTCCCTAATGCTTTTGTAGGCCTTTTGGATGGGAAAAAGGCCACCCATACCAAGGCCTTTTTCGAGGAAATTGCCCAGGCACTAAACTTCCCAGAGGAGAGCGGTACCAACCTCGATGCCTTGGACGAAATGTTAAACGACTTGGGGTGGATCGATCAAGAGCAAGTCATACTCCTCATTAGCCAGTCCAACGATTGGCTAAGCAACGAAAAGTCGATCGATAAAATCCTTACCATTATCGACATCATGGATGCCACCGCCGAAGATTGGAAATGGATGGATGAAGAAGAGGGAGTGGACAAAAAAGAACTGAAGATAATCCTAGAGGACTCCCCCAGGATTAGAGCCCTATTGGAAGAACAAGAAATACCATTTGGTGAAATATAATCGGGCAACGGCTCGGTAACACCAACGCTTAGTGGCCAGCAGAACTTACCCCTTTGGCTCTGTAGTCTTTCCTCCAGCTTACGTAGCCCATGAGGGCCAGCACAAGGAAAACAAGATAGAGCAAGGCGGTCAGGTGTAAATCTTTGTGCCAGTACATCACCATATAGCAGGCGTCGGCGACGATCCAGATCAGCCAGTTTTCCAAATATTTGCGCGCCATCATCCATTGAGCAATGAGGCTAGCGATGGTCAGGGCGGAGTCGACGTAGGAAAGGCTGGCGTTGGTGTAAGTCCCCAGCAAATAGCCCCAAAGCAAGGTAACGACGACGAAAATCCCTAAAAACACACCATATAGCCCGGGCGGTGTTGTGCTTACAGAAATACCATCGTGGCTTTTCCCCCCAAACCGCCACATATACCAGCCATAGATGCTTGTAAAGAAATAGTACCCCTGTAAACCCATGTCGGCATAGAGCTGTACCTGCCAAAAAACCACCGCATATAGCACCGCATTGATAATACCAAAGAACCAACCTAGGACATTCTGACGGGTATTTAAGTACACACAAATGGCACCAGTAATAAAGCCTAAAATCTCTAGCGGGCTCGTAGGAAATCCGAAAAATACAATGCTTTGGTTCAGCCAATCCATCATTTAGTTAGCAGTCATTAGGGTGATTAGGAGGGCAAAAGAAATTAAAATATTCCGTTTTTGTCCATTTTATATATTAAATTCAAAGCAACATCAGAAGGCCACCCCCTGCCACGCTGCCCTTATTTTATCGAAAGAGTTGCACACATTTTGTCCTAACCAGCTATCGCTATGAAAAAATGTTCAATCGCTACCCTCGTTCTAGCAACGTTACTGCTGGCCCCAGGATGTGGTGGTAGCCGCCCTTTAGGTCATTTTTTGGTAAACCCCGATTCCCCTCCCTACGCTCAAAAAATTCTCACCCCTTTGTATATCGTTTTGCAAAAAGGAGTGGCCGACGAGTTGACCATAGGGGCTACCTCCGATCAGAAGCTAAGAGTCACCAATTTTCGGATGTCAGTTAAAGATGCCCTTTCAGCCACTTTCTCCAAAAACTTTCAAACCATCTATTTCGTAGATAGCGTCCCCGAGCGCGAACTTACCCTTATCCTTACCAGCATTCACCCTTCGTGGGAGCAAAACGACCCAGGCCTTAACCCTAGAGCGCGTTTAAATGCACACTTTTCGGTACAGACCGTCCTACGACTAGACAATGCCCCCATTCAAGCGGCCGACTTACAGGTTACCAGTAGGCTCCATACGGATGCCCACGGACTTCCTGAGGTCTTTAAAGACGGGCTACGAGTAAGTTGTGAACGATTGAACGAAAGTATTTTCACTCCTGAAATCGTTACGAGGATTCAATAAGAACAAATACTAGAGCCCCTGCTTAATCTCCTACTTTGTCTCTATCTTTTTTAGCCCTATTTTTGTGGATCGACAGGGTTTATCGTTTCCCTGATCAGTAATTGCCGAACCAGACAAATGCCCTGGTACGGCTTTTTGTGTTTGGAATAGCCAACAGGAAAGTACGACAAACACAGCGTTATATTAAAGAATAGCTCATTCATTCATATTCCCGACAGGGAACCGATGACATAATAAAGATAACCATTGGAAGTTCAAGACTTACTAAAGCTCTATGCCGGAGATAGCTATCTGGAGACCATTATTTCCCAGTTGTCGGCCAAAGACCAGGCCGATCCGCATGTACAGATCAAAGGCCTCGTAGGAAGTGCCGACGCCATCTTATGCGCCGCCGTGCAGAAGAAACACCCAGGCCCTGCACTCTACATCCTCAACGACCGGGAAGAAGCCGCCTATTTCCAAAACGATTTACAAAATATGCTGGGAAAGGCTGAGGTATTGTTCTACCCCACCTCCTACAAAAGGCCTTATCATTATGAAGAGGTAGACAATGCCAACGTATTGATGCGGGGTGAAATCCTCAATAAGCTCAATGTGCCCAAACCCGGCCCCTTCCAGATCGTCACTTACCCTGAGGCTCTTTCTGAAAAAGTGATCAACAAAAAAAGTTTACAGGCCAATACATTTTCGGTGAAGGTAGGAGAAAAACTGGATCCCGCTTTTCTGACCGAATTCCTTAATAGCTATGGGTTCGAAATCACCGATTTCGTTTTTGAAGCGGGCCAATTTTCCGTCAGGGGAGGTATTTTGGATGTATTCTCATATGCCAATGAGCAGCCCTTCCGCATCGAGCTCTTTGGCGACGAAGTCGACAGCATTCGTGCCTTCGACCCCGACACCCAACTATCCAGCGATGCCGTCCGACAAATAAATATTGTACCCGATATTCAGCAGAAGCTCGTTAACGAATCACGGGAATCGTTTCTTAATTTCGTAGGTACCAAGGCTACCCTCTGGCTAAAAGATGCCGAACTGGTATTGGAAGTAATCGAAAATACCTTTGAAAAAGCCGAAAAAGCCTTGTTGGAGGTTACTGGTGGCGGGGTACAAATCGTGTCGGACCCTCAAAACCTCTTTGAAACCAGACGCGGATTTCTCAATCAAATCAAGCAATTCAGAACGGTAGAGTTTGGCAAGCGGTTTTATTTTAAAACAGCCTCTAAATTCCCCTATACGACCAAGCCCCAACCGTCCTTTAACAAGGACTTCAAAAGGCTCTTGGACGACCTTAGCGACAACCAATCCAAGGGGTATGTCAACATTATTGCCTCAGAACAACCCAAACAGCTCGATAGGCTCGAAAGAATTTTTGAAGACCTAGACCCCTTCGTGAAGTTTCAGCCCATGCACGTTTCCTTGCGTGAAGGCTTCTTGGACGAAAACCTCAAGGTAGCTTGCTACACCGACCACCAGATCTTCGCCCGGTTCTTCAAATACAAGTTAAAAGACAAGTTTAGCAAGTCCAAGGCCATCACCCTGAAGGAACTGAAAACCCTTCAACCCGGCGACTTTGTCACCCATGTCGACTATGGTATCGGCCGATTTGCGGGCCTGGAACGTAAGGACGTCAATGGCCAGCAGCAGGAGGCCATTAGGCTAATATACCGCGATAACGACCTCTTATATGTAAGTGTTCACAATTTGCATAAAATAGCCAAATATACCGGTAAAGAAGGCACCCCGCCCGCCATGAGCAAATTGGGCTCTGGAGACTGGGAGGCCAAAAAATCGAGGGTTAAGAAACAGCTAAAGGACATAGCCCATGAGTTGATATCCTTATATGCCAAGCGGCGGCAGGCCCCCGGCTTTGCCTATTCCTTGGACAACTACCTGCAGGCGGAGCTCGAATCCTCGTTTATTTACGAAGATACCCCCGACCAAGCCACCGCTACAGCCAACGTTAAAGAAGACATGGAAAAAGCACACCCCATGGACCGGCTGGTATGTGGGGACGTGGGTTTTGGGAAAACGGAAATTGCCATTAGGGCCGCCTTTAAGGCGGTATGCGACAGCAAACAGGTGGCCGTACTAGTGCCCACCACTATTTTGGCCATGCAGCATTACAAAACCTTTAGCGAAAGACTCTCCGACTTCCCTGCCAAAGTGGGGTATATCAACCGCTTTAAAACCACCAAAGAGATTAAGGCAACCCTAAAAGAGGCCGCAGAAGGGAAAATTGATATCTTGATAGGGACCCATCGAATTCTGAATAAGGATGTGCATTTCAAAGACCTAGGGCTGCTTATCGTGGATGAGGAGCAAAAATTTGGCGTTAAGGCCAAGGATCGGCTCAAAGAAATGCGCGTCAATGTGGATGTGCTGACGCTCACAGCTACGCCCATTCCGCGTACCTTGCACTTTTCCTTGATGGGCGCCCGCGACTTGTCGGTGATCGCCACGCCCCCTCCCAACCGCCAGCCTGTAACCACCGAGGTCCATAGCTTTAGCGAAGAGTTTATCCGCGACGCTATCAGCTTCGAAATCCAGCGGGGCGGACAGGTATTTTTCGTCCATAACCGGGTAAATGACATCGAATCGATCGCCAACATCATCATGCGCCTGGTACCGGACGTACGCATAGGAGTGGCCCATGGACAAATGGAAGGAGATAAACTGGAGAAAGTGATGGTGAACTTTATAGAAGGGGAATACGATATTTTGGTCTCTACCAATATCATAGAGTCTGGAATCGATATTCCCAATGCCAATACCATTATCATCAATTCGGCGCATATGTTTGGCATGTCCGACTTGCACCAGATGCGGGGCCGGGTGGGGCGGTCTAACCGCAAGGCTTTCTGCTATTTGCTAACGCCGAGTATCTCTACATTGGCCAGTGAGTCGCGAAAAAGACTCCAAACTTTAGAGGAATTCTCGGACCTCGGCGATGGCTTTAAAGTAGCCATGCGCGATTTGGATATTCGAGGAGCTGGAAATCTGCTCGGAGCCGAACAGAGTGGGTTCGTCAACGACCTCGGCTATGAACTGTACCATAAAATGCTCGATGAAGCGGTGCAAGAGCTCAAAAACAATGAATTTAAAGATTTATTCGCCACTTCCATGGCCCTGCCGAGCAAACTTATGCCCGACTGCCAGATCGAAACCGACTCCGCCACGCTCATCCCCGACGGATATGTAAAGAATATTTCGGAAAGACTTTCGTTGTATACTCGTCTAGACAATATTGAGAGCGAAGAAGAGCTGGCAAAATTCGAAAAAGAAATATTGGACCGCTTTGGTCCCGTGCCTGTTGAAGTTCAAGATCTGCTCAAGACGGTTCGTCTTCGGTGGGAGGCAGAGAGCCTATACATGGAAAAACTGACCCTGAAAAACAATACTTTAAAAGGATACTTCGTTACTTCGCAGAACGATGCCTTCTTTCAGTCGGCCAAGTTTGGCAAGGTGATCGATTATATCAAGACCTATCCTAAAGTCAGTTCTCTGAAAGATCAGAAGGGTAAGCTGATCCTGATTTGTGAAAACGTCAAAAATATAGAACAAGCCCGGACAATTCTGATGGAAATGACGAGTTAATCTGGGATTGTAAGAAATTATTTGCAATTGATTTCATACATTTGCCATTTGACATACTATATAATTAAGAAACACTTAAGTCACTTTAAAGCAATGATTTGCATGCAAAAGATGGGTATCCGGTCAATCACGCTGATTCTGATTGTGTTATTAGCGGCTACTTCTTGTAGTAAAAATAAAAAGCCAACCAGCTTAAAGCCCGGTAAAACGAGCTCTAAAACCGGCTTGGCCTATAACGGCAAAGATGGATTTCAGGTAAAGCAATATAAAGCTTTGCCCGCAGGTCCCGACTTGGTGTATATAGAAGGAGGACGCTTTACAATGGGCTCCTTGGAAGAGGATGTGATGATGCGTCGCGACAATCCGAAACGTACCGTCAGTATTCAGTCCTTTTATATGGACCAAACCGAGGTAGCCAACGTCCATTATTTGGAATATCTTAACGCCGTTCAACGCGACTCCTCCGAGGAATATTATAGCAGGGCGCTGCCAGACACCAACGTCTGGTTCAACGAACTTTCTTTTAACGACTCTTACGTGACCATGTATCTGCGCCATCCAGGCTTCCGGTTGTATCCGGTAGTAGGGGTTTCATGGGTACAGGCCAACGACTATTGTAACTGGAGAACGGCTGCCGTTCAGATGGCCAATAATTCGATGGGACAAAGCGCTGGAAAGAAAAAAGGAATCTCTTTTGGCAAAAAGAAGAAGGCTGAAGCTCAAGCAGAGGTGGCCTCTGCCGAAATGGCGCCAGCACAAACCATCGAAAGTGGCTATGTGATGCCTCCTTACCGCCTACCTACAGAGGCTGAGTTCGAATATGCCGCTATGGGGATGATAGGAACTCAATATTCGGACGAAAACCAATCCAATTCACGGATTTATCCTTGGGATGGCTCTACCATGCGTCAGCCAAGAGGCCGTAAGCAAGGTACTATGTTGGCCAACTTTAAGCGGGGCCCTGGTGACTATGCCGGTATTGCTGGGAAGTCTAACGACGGAGCCATTATTACCCAAGAGATACGCTCCTACCCTGCCAACGACAATGGCCTTTACGACATGGCTGGTAATGTAAGCGAGTGGGTATACGACGTGTACCGCCCCTTGTCCAACAGCGACGTCAACGACTTGAACTCCTTCCGTAGAGATGGATACCAAGATCAGGCAAAAAATTACGATACCAAAAACAACAACTCCTTAGTAGACGATAAGCTAAGAGTATACAAAGGTGGCTCATGGGCCGACGTAGCCTACTGGCTGTCGCCAGGAACGCGCCGGTATATGGATCAAGACTCAGCTACTGCTATGGTAGGCTTCCGTTGTGCGATGATCGCCACAGGAAGTCGCAAGTAAGTCTTAATAGGTTGTTAGTAAAAAGGGCGATTCCGGACGGAGTCGCCCTTTTTACTGTAGCATTAATGCTGCGCCAAAGCCAGGGTTCGGATATGGATGACCTTGGCCCCAGCCGATACCAATACCTCCACACAAGCTTCGAGGGTCGCTCCGGTGGTCAGCACGTCGTCCACCAGCATCAATTCTTCAAAATCGAGCCTTTTAGCCACTTCGAATACGCCCCGGACATTCTCCCTGCGGGCCCACTTATCTTTTCCAGTTTGCGTTTCGGTATACTTGGTCCTTTTCAAAAGCCCCCCCGACCAAGGAATACCGGTGGCGAGGGAAATGCCTTCCGCTAATAAATCGCTCTGATTATAACCCCTACGCCTTCGTTTTCTATCATGCAACGGAACACTTACGATCAGCTGCACCGAAGGGAAGTTCTCTTGGGCGCTCATTTCATGGCCAAACCACCGCCCTACTTCAAGGCCTAAGTCACGAGCACCACGGTATTTCAATGCATGCAACAGTCTTTGCACCTTCCCTCTCTTGGCAAATAACAAAAATGCTTGAACACTCCCCACCGCAGGAAGATGTACAAACCTGTTGGCAGCTTGGTCGGCATATAGGCTATCGGGCCCCACCCTCGGTAGGCTCACCCGGCAACTGGTACAGAGAAGCTGCTCGTTACCTACCAAATCGGTATCACAAGCCTCACAGCAGCGGGGGAAAAGTAAATCGACAAAATCGGACCAAATAACTTGCCATTTCATAATTTAACGCTTTATATTGGTGCTAATATAATTTCGCTCAATACCTTTGTAGCCTCAAAAAACAAATCGGCCCCTATGAAAACGCTTATCCTGAATGCCTTAGTCGTAAATGAAAATACAACAAAAGAATTAGACGTACTAATCGCCGATGGTCGAATACTGAAGCTAGGAGCCGATTTGCAAAATACCCCCGCCGACCATATCATCGATGCCAAAGGACTACACCTGATTCCGGGGGTGATCGACGACCAGGTACATTTCAGGGAACCAGGGCTTACCCACAAAGCCAATATCGCTACAGAAGCACGTGCGGCCGTAGCGGGAGGGGTAACTTCCTTTATGGAAATGCCCAACACCGTGCCCAATGCCCTTACACAACCCTTGTTAGAGGATAAATACCAGATTGCCGCCCAGTCGTCGCTGGCCAATTACTCCTTTTTTATGGGAGCTTCCAACGACAACTATGAAGAGGTAATGCGCACCGACATCAAAAATGTATGCGGAATAAAAGTGTTTATGGGGTCCTCTACTGGCAACATGCTCGTAGATGCTCCTGAAGTACTCAATAAATTATTTGCTAACGCCCCCTGCCTCATTGCTACACACTGTGAGGATGAAGCCACGGTGCGCCAACGGATGGAGCACTTTAAAGAAGTATATGGAGAAAATGTACCTTATAATATTCATGCGCTGATTCGCAATGAAGAAGCTTGCCTAATATCGTCGCGGTTTGCCTCCGACCTTGCCCGCAAGCATGGAACCCGGCTGCATATCTTACACATCTCTACGGGTGACGAAACCTCCCTTTTCGAAGTGGGCACTCGGAAAGAAGGGAAAATACGCTTGGCCAATGGCACTCCCAAGCTGATAACCTCCGAAGCCTGTGTACACCATCTATGGTTCGACGCCGAAGACTATAAGACCTTGGGCAATAACATTAAGTGTAACCCAGCCATTAAAGCGCCGCATCATAAAGAGGCTATCCTGCAGGCCTTGCTCGACGACCGCATCGACGTGATCGCCACCGACCATGCGCCCCATACCGCCCAAGAAAAGGCACAGCCGTATTGGCAGTCGCCCTCGGGCCTGCCATTGGTACAGCACTCGCTAAATGTAATGCTAGAGATGAGCCGACAAGGTAAAATAACAATGGAAAGAGCGGTGGAAAAAATGACCCATGCCGTGGCCGACTGCTTCCAGATTGCCGACAGAGGCTATATCCGCGAAGGCTACTGGGCCGACTTGGCATTAATAGATCTCAATGCTAAGACGGTGGTAAAGGCCGATAACCTCCATGCCAAATGTGGCTGGTCCCCCTTTGAAGGTACCGAGTTCCATTCCGAAGTGACCCATACCTTTGTGTCGGGCCACCTGGCCTATCATAAGGGCCAGTTCGACGAGTCTAAAAAAGGCCAGAGGCTATCGTTTGACCGATAAATATTCGTTATAATGACGGATAATATCCCAATCGCCTTCTGTCCAGTCCAGTTCAGTGAGGGCTTCCGGTCCCAGCCAGAGTATCTTTTCATGCTCTGAAAGGGTCATTTCAAAGGATTTGAGACGACAAATGAAAGGCACCAGGACAATTTCACGCCAGCCTTGGTCCTTGACGGTCTCGGGCAATGGGCGGATTATCTCTATGTCCACGTCCAGTTCCTCCCTGATTTCGCGGTAAAGGGTCTGCTCATCGGTTTCATTTTTTTCCTGTTTGCCACCCGGAAACTCCCACTTTAAGGGAAAGGAAAGATGCGCACTACGCTGGGCGGCAAGTACCAGCCCCTCATGCTCAATGATAGCACAAGGTACGCGAACTACTAATTTTATTGGACAATAAGTATCCATGCAGAGACGGTCGATCAAAATTCTCCGCAAAAGTACAATAACTATTCCAATTATAGGGTTGTTGGGGATTTTTTAGGTTTTAGGTTTTAGGTTTTAGGTTTTAGGTTTTAGGCAGTAGGCCGTAGGCTTTAGGCATTTTGTATGGTGCAGTTTGCTTATAGCCTTGCAGGCGATAGGCCGTAGGCCTTTTGTATAGTGCTTATTGCTTAAAGCCTTGCAGGCGATAGGCCGTAGGCCTTTTGTATAGTGCTTATTGCTTAAAGCCTTGCAGGCCGTAGGCAATAGGCGGTAGGCGGTAAGCCTTTTGTATGGTGCAATTTGCTTAAAGCTTATTGCTTAAAGCTTAAAGCCTTGTAGGCAGTAGGCAATAGGCAGTATGCGGTAAGCTTTTTGTATCGTGAAATTTGCTTAAAGCTTATTGCTTACAGCTTAAAGCCTTGCAGGCCGTAGGCATTAGGCAATAGGCGTTAGGCAGTATGCGGTAAGCCTTTAGTATGGTGAAATTTGCTTAAAGCTTATTGCTTAAAGCTTAAAGCTTATTGCTTACAGCTTAAAGCCTTGTAGGCCGTAGGCAATAGGCGATAGGCAGTATGCCGTAAGCCTTTTGTATGGTGAAATTTGCTTAAAGCTTATTGCTTACGGCTTAAAGCCTTGTAGGCCGTTAGTTTAGTGCATTTTGCTTAATGCATACAGCTTACGGCATACAGCCCAGAAGGCTTCCTGCATCATGCCTACGGCCTATTGCCTAAAAAACTATTACCTAAAAAAGCTCCCCGGCCCTGTGCCTGGGCAGTACGCCTAGGTGGTGAAAAGCCTTTTCGGTGACTTCTCTACCTCGGGCGGTACGTTTCATATAGCCTTCTTTGATCAAAAAGGGCTCATAGACCTCCTCGATCGTTTCGGCCTCTTCACCACAGGCCGTAGCGATGGTCGATAGCCCTACAGGGCCACCCTTAAACTTCTCTACGATAGTCGATAGGATACGGTTATCCATCTCATCCAACCCATTTTGATCTACGTCCAAGGCCTTCAGGGCCATTTCGGCTATGGCTACGGTAATACTGCCATCGCCCTTTACCTGGGCGAAGTCGCGGGTACGGCGCAGCAGGTTATTGGCAATACGAGGGGTACCGCGGCTGCGTCGGGCTATTTCGAAGGCGGCATCGTCGCCTAGAGGGGTCTCTAAGATGGCTGCTGACCGCTTTAAAATCTTGGACAAAAGCGCTGCATCATAATACTCTAGTCGGGCGTTAATCCCAAAGCGCGCCCGTAGCGGAGAGGTAAGCATTCCGGCGCGGGTGGTAGCCCCTATTAGCGTAAAGGGATTGAGTCCTATCTGAATACTCCGGGCATTGGGGCCGCTGTCGAGCATGATGTCGATCTTATAATCCTCCATGGCCGAATACAAATACTCTTCCACGACGGGATTGAGCCGGTGGATTTCATCGATAAACAGGACGTCGAACTCCTGGAGGTTGGTGAGGAGCCCTGCCAAGTCGCTGGGTTTGTCCAGTACCGGCCCCGACGTGATCTTGATCCCTGCTCCCAGCTCATTGGCTACAATATTGGAGAGGGTGGTCTTGCCTAGCCCCGGAGGGCCATGTAGCAGGACATGGTCCAGGGCGTCGCCCCTTTGACGGGCCGCCTGCACGAATATTTTTAAATTCTCTAATATCTTATCCTGTCCAGAAAAATCGTCGAAGGTCAGGGGCCTTAGGGCCTTTTCAATTTCCTTCTCCGTATTGGATAGATTCTCCTTATCTCCCGACAGATAGTCTTGGCGCATACACTAGCTATTTTTCTTAAGGACAAACAGAGCCCTCTACGGCTCAAAAATAACCTATTTTTCCCGAATTACCCAGAGCCTAGCGGATCAGCATGACCGATCCCCGCTTCACGATCGGGGCCCTTTCCGGAAAATACAAGGCCTCATAGGACAGCACGTAGGGATAGGCTCCCGGCTGCACCAAAACGCCCTTATAGGTACCATCCCATAGGTTGTCGACATCTTCGGTGGCGAATATCACCTCTCCCCAACGGTTGTATATCCGCATGGTAAAATTGGTAAAATAAGCGCCAAAGACTTGAAAGGTCTCATTATGCCCTTCCCCGTCGGGCGTAAAGGCATCGGGGATAAAGAATCGGGGCTCGCAACGGTCAATAACCGTTGTAGACTGAGAGGTAACACAGCCTTCTGGGTTGGTGGCACTTACGGTATACACGCCAGCCGTATTCGTGGTAAAGGTTTGTGTGGTATCTCCAGTAGGATACCAAAGATATTTTAGTGAACCTATCCCATTGGCGTCCACGATTACCGATTGGCCGTCGGGTATACATAAGGAATACTCGGGTATAAGATTCAGAATGGGTGAAGGCCTTTCACCCACTACAAGGGTGTCGGAATTGTAACAATCATTACGGTCTTTTACCACCACAAAATACTCGCCCGGCTGGCTAACGGTGATATCTTTGGTAGACTCCCCATTGCTCCAATTGAACTCTATCCACCTAGTACTAGGCACGGAAAGCACTATAGAGCTATCTCTACAGAGGGTGGTATCGGGCCCAATATCGATGGCCGGTGGGCGGCGTAAGGTAATCTGAATCGTATCGGAAGCATAGCAATCGGCTTGAGGACCATTATAGGCCAAGGCTATATATTGGCCTGTATTTAAGGCCCGATAGTCCTTCTCACGGCCTACCACTCTGCCTGCATGGATCCACACATAACCCTGTGCTTGTACATTGGCACTTAGCGGCACATAGGCCCCGCAGGTATCCTTGTCGGGCCCAAGGTCCAACCCAGTAGGCGTTTCGTAAATGGTAATTTCCTGGATAATCAGCGTATCGGTACATTTGTTCATGGCTCTCAAAGCCACCTGATAGGTCCCGGGCGTGGTATAGGTAAAAGTGGTTTGCTGTTCGCTAGAAGGAGGAGTAAAACCACCTGTTGGATAGTCGAAACTCCAGGAATAGGTATCCTCTATGGGGTCACAGATGGGGCTGGCCTGAAAGCTGGTGGGTTCATTGGTACAGAAACCCTCGGCTTCAAAACCCGGCCCCGAACTTTCCTGGGTAAAGTCCTGAACCATATTGGGGAGTCCTAATTCACTTACTTTACCCCCCAGGCTTACGCCTTCACGTTCATATTCCACTCCAGTAATGGAGTTTCCCTCTGGCTCCCCTATAACCGCCAAATATTCACTGCCTTCAATAGCCATATAAATCCTACCATCCGGGCCTATTTGTAGGGCACCGAAGGTTTCCGTTGCCGAGCTATCGAGGGCGATGGCCGTTTCTATAATAAGGCTATCGGGCAAAGTGAGGTCGTATTGTAGCAGATAGCTGCTCTCCCCATCCTTTCCTTGGAAGGATACATACATTTTTTCACCACTAGGCGAAAACTCCACCCCGTAGGCCGTAGGTGGAGCAGGGCCAAGGTCCAAGGTTTTTGTTAGCGACAAGGTGCCAGTCGAATCATTGAAACTATACAATTCCACAAAGTTCTGTGGAGGGCCTGGTACCACCACGGCCAAGGTACGCTCCCCTGTTAATGAGTCGGGAGCAGAGAATTTCATATACCCCTCCGCTTCGGTGGTAGTATCTCTAGGCATTCCTAATTGGACCGTGCTTTCTTGAATAAAACCCGCGTTAGTAGCATGAAAAATGCGAAAGGTATTGTCCCCATAATCATGCGAAATAACCCAGTAGGTACTGTCGCGGTCGTTACGAACGGAGGCAATATTTTCGGTAGTGGGCTTTTGTAAGGTAGTATTCTGTTCTATGATCGCTCCTTTCCCGTCGTTCCGGCGCATATCGACCACACTGAGCGTCAACAATTGCTCCCCGTTGATGTCGGAGGTAGTAATGACGTTGTACAAATATTCACAGCCCTTACAAGTAGGCTGTGGGACAATCAGCACCGATTGAGTAGAATTGGGGCTTCCTTTTAGGTCGACGCAGGTGGTCAGGTCATAGCAATTCATTTTGTCCCCATCCTTATTATAAATGGTGATCCCATCGGTATAAAATAGCAGCTCCCCCTTCGAATTGGATATGGAAGAAGTCCCCTCTGTAGTATTTAAGTTTCCATCGGTCAGGGGGGTTGGGGGATTATTGTTAAAGTCTAACCCCGCATTGGCTCCAAAATACCATTTTGCCCCTTCCTGATTGGAAGGTTCCATGCAAATTTTTACATTAATTCGATCTTGAATGGTACAACCATTGGGCATAATGACCTCTACGGAATAGCACCCAGAACTATCGACCGTAATGGTCTGGGTGGTATCGCCTTTAGGATACCAGATATATCGAGCACCAGCTGGTGCTCCATTGGGATAAGGATCTAGTAAGATAGAGTCTCCAGGGCAGATGGTAGAGTCTGTTTTCCACTCCTGAAATGCAGGAGGGAGCTCCCCGATCTCCACCGGCTTACTTACCGTTTGAGTGGTTCCATCGGATAGGGTCCGATTTAAAGTTACCGTATAAGTTCCTGGTGTCAGATAGGAATATAGGGCATTCTTTCCCGTACCCGTACCCACTCCATCGCCAAACTCCCAGCTCCACGCCACCCCGGTGCTCAACGTATCTCTGAAGAGAGTCATATCGTCCTCACAATCGAGATCCTGTACACATGGCCCCTCCACCACAAACTGCGCCCTTGCACCAGCTATTGAAAGCAAGCTTAGGAACAGGAAGGTGAAAAATTGTTGCCTGTATATGATATAATTTTGACCCATGTTTCGTTAATAGTTCAAGCGCCCCTTACCAGACCCATTGCAATAGTAGCGGAATATATAAGCATCTAACGAAAATTAGAGGCGTAAATTTTGCCCGCTAGCGTTAGAAAATTGCCGGGTATTCAAATAATAGTACGCAAATTGATGATAATTTGTGATATTCATATTCTAATTGGCTTAGTTTATCCATATCATACACCTCACTATACGGTTCGCAATATCCATTCCTATGCTTAAAAAAGTACTGCTGTTACTCTTATTGACACTATTTACTTTGAAAGGTTGGGCTCAAGACCCACAATTTTCACAGTTTTATGCCAATCCGCTATATCTGAACCCCGCCTTAGCTGGAGGAGCCTTAGCGCCTAGAGCAACCATAAATTACCGCAACCAATGGCCTTCTCTTTCGGCCAACTTCGTTACCACCACTTTCGGTGCCGACGTTTTCCTTCCCAACTATAACAGTGGTCTGGGTGTATTAGTTACCATGGATAGCCAAGGACTGGGCAATTTAAAATCGACAGAAGCGGCCCTGCAATACTCCTATCAAATAGGGCTGGATGAAGTTACGTCCTTAAGATTTGGCATCCAAGGGGGATTTGCCTCTAGGACGCTCGATTATTATGGTTTAACTTTTGGTGACCAATTTACCAACGGCGGACTCACCGGCAACCCCTCTTCCGACCCCTTCGCCCAAGGGGGCCCTAACGTCAACTACGCCGACTTTTCCGCTGGCATGATGATCTACTCCGACTGGTACTGGGCCGGACTATCCGCGCATCACCTCAACCGCCCCAACCAGGCCTTCTCGAATGTAGAGGCCCGTTTACCCATCAAAACGAGTTTTCAGGCCGGTTTGCGCATACCCTTTGCTGGATACACCTATTTGGGAAACGAGATTGACAAGGAAAAAACTATTTCTCCTGCCATATTATACAAGAAACAAGGAAAATACGACCAGCTCGACCTTGGCATGTACATGACCCTGGAACCCTTGGTACTGGGGGCTTGGTACCGTGGTATCCCCTTCAAAAAATATGACGCCGGAATCAACAACCATGAGGCGCTTATCCTGCTCGCAGGCTTTCGACAGGACCGTTTTTCTATAGGTTACAGCTATGACCTCACCATTTCGACCTTGGGTGCCAGCAGTGGTGGGGCCCACGAAATCTCGCTCTCCTATGTTTTCGATCCCTTAACACCAAAACAGAAACGCTCCAAGGCTAGGAAAAGAGAGCTTTCCTGTCCTAAATTTTAAACCTAAAACTTTTGGATGATGATCATTTTATAGGAGACCGTATCCCGAATAATCTTGAACCAACCTGCTCACCATCGGCATAGATACCCCCGCCAAAAATTAGAAAATCGTTTTCAGAAAATGTCTGATCACCCAACCCGACTGCCGACGCCTCCGGTCGTTATAAAGTCTATTGCCCAATAAGGGTATAAGTCCCTTTACTTCGACTTTTTATAAAGTCTTTATTTTTTTACAAACATTAAGCCTGCTATTTTATGTACCATTTCAGCCTGAAGCCATTTGCCTTACTTTTCCTGGCCTTAATAACCTCCCTCTCCTGGGCTAAGGCCCCCAAAAGAGAATTTTATCAAATAAAAATTTACCGTATTAATAGTAGCGAACAAGGCGATAGAGTAGAAAAGTACCTCAAAGACGCCTATATCCCCGCCATGCACCGGATAGGCATCAAGAATATCGGGGTATTTAAGCCCGTAACTTCCGATAGCCTTTCAGGAAAACAGATTTATGTGCTTACGCCTTTCAAATCTTTGGATCAGCTGGCACAGCTCCCCTCCACTTTGGAGAAAGACAAGCAATATCTTTCGGCAGGCAAGGACTACCTCGACGCAGCATACAATAACGCCCCCTATCAACGGATAGAAACCACCATACTTCGGGCATTTGAAGGACACCCCTTTATAAGCAAACCGGCCTTATCGGGTAGCAAAGCCGAACGCATCTATGAACTTCGTAGCTATGAAAGTGCTACCGAAAAGCTCCACCTCAACAAGGTTAGGATGTTCAACGATGGCAACGAAGTAGGTATTTTCGATCGCTTAGGCTTCAATGCCGTGTTTTATGGAGAGGTAGTATCTGGGGGAACCATGCCTAACCTGATGTATATGACTACCTTCGACAATAAGGCCTCCCGCGATGCCCATTGGAAAGCCTTTACCGACGATGCCGAATGGGCTAAAGTAAAAGTAATTCCTGAGTTTCAGCACAACGTTTCCAAGAATATTCAGAAGTTCCTTTTCCCGACAGAATATTCCGATATCTAATCGTATTTAACTATATTTCCACCCTTAGTCGGCGCCACAAACCATCACTGGAAAGTGGCCTAGCTAAGGGTTTTTTATTTTAAGTCAACAAAATAAATGAGATATGAAAGCTGCCGTATTGCAAAATTTAAGAGAAGCGCTAGAAATTCAAGATATAGACAAGCCTACAGCAGGTGCTGGAGAGGTGGTAGTACAGGTAAAGTCGGCCTCCCTCAACCACCGCGACTTATGGATCCAGAAGGGGTTGTACCCCCGTATCGTCACCCCACTGGTGGTGGGCTCTGATGGGGCAGGAGTAGTTACCGACCTAGGAGAAGGGGTGGCCTCCGAATGGCTTCATAAGGAGGTCATCATGAACCCTTCCCATAACTGGGGCGACAATCCAGACTATTATGGAGCCGATCATAAAATACTGGGTATGCCCGACAACGGTACCTTCGCCGAATATATCAAAATCGAAGCCAAATATTTGGTAGAAAAGCCAGCACATTTATCCTTTGAACAGGCGGCGGCCTTGCCCTTAGCGGGCCTTACAGGTTATCGAGCCTTGTTTACACGCTGTGGGCTCCGGCCTACCGACAAGGTGCTTATCACGGGTGCGGGTGGAGGAGTGGCCCTGCTGGCCATTCAGATGGCCGTAGCTATTGGGGCCGAAGTATGGGTTACCTCGGGCTCCGACGACAAAATAGCCAAAGCCATGGATATGGGGGCCAAAGGGGGCATCAACTATAAAAATCCTACCTGGTACCGCGACCTTCTCGTAAAGGCCAGAGGGCCCAAAACTGGCTATTTCAACGTAATCATAGACAGTGCAGGGGGGGCAGGCTTCACGTTCCTCACCGATCTGGCCGCTCCTGGAGCCAATATTTGCTTTTACGGAGGTGGCCGAGGCAATATCACCGATCTGGTACCTGCCAAGATATTTTTTAAACAGTTGAATATCAAAGGAACCACCATGGGTAATGATGCCGAGTTCGCCGACATGGTCGCCTTAATCTCCGAAAAGAAGATCGTTCCCGTCATTGACAGAACCTTCACGCTCGACCAAGCCGAAGAGGCGCTTCAATATATGGAGTCAGGTCAGCAGTTTGGGAAAATCATGCTGAATATATAGCGCTGGAATTGCTGGACGGCGTGAGGGAAGCCTCTCGCCGTCCAGCAAGAAGTATCCAATTATTATTTCTTGCCTTGAAGGGCCTCTATCGCCGCCCGTACACTACCATGCTCGTCGAGCAAAGAAGCGGCCTCATCCGGCGACACATCCACTTCTTCCATAATCATACGAATCGCCCTGCCCACCAATTTCTCGTTGGTCAGCTGCATGTCTACCATCTTATTCCCTTTTACTCTGCCCAATTGGATCATGGCAGCAGTAGAGATCATATTGAGCACCAGTTTTTGTGCCGTTCCCGACTTCATTCTGGTACTGCCAGTCAAAAACTCTGGGCCTACCACCACTTCTACCGGATACTCTGCCGCTTCGGCTACTGCCGAGCCTTCGTTACAAACGATGCAGCCCGTAAGTAAGCCCGCTTTATGCGCCTCATTAAGCCCACCAATTACATAAGGCGTACGCCCTGAAGCGGCTAGCCCTATTAGGCTATCTCTTTCATTAGGCTTGTAGGCCTGAAGATCTACCCAGGCCTGGTCCCAATCGTCCTCGGCATTCTCTACCGCACTCCTGATGGCCTGGTCACCGCCAGCGATAAGCCCCACTACCAAGCCGGGTGAAACGCCGAAGGTGGGAGGGCACTCGGAGGCATCGAGGATCCCCAAACGGCCACTAGTACCCGCCCCAATATAAAATAGCCGTCCACCGGCCTTCATTCTAGGGACTATTTGGGCTAGCAGGGCCTCTATCTGCGGCAGCGCTTTGCTTACCGCTTGAGGAACGGTTTGATCCTCTTTATTAATCGAACTTAACAGTTCGTGGATGGGCATCTTTTCCAGATCCGTATAGGACGAACTCGCTTCTGTTGTTAACATAGTCTTTGATTATTGCTTGAAACAAAATTAATTCTTTTCCTATTACCGTGGGCCTGTTAATAATTATTTGGCATTTGTCTAAGTTTTCATTCAAAAAAGTGCCCTAATATTTGGAAAATAAAAAGTTACCCTCCTACTTTGTAAGACCAAAAACAAATTAGCGAAATTTCGCTGTCAAAATATTTTACGCTGAACAATGTTTAAGATAATTCCACTTCCAGTCGTTACAGTCACGCACTAAGGCCGAGTGGGATCGTCGAGTACCAAATACTTGCACCTCACTCCCCAACCAGAGTGAGGTGTTTTACTTTTATCCTTTTCAAATATCATGGCGAACGAATTAAACAAATTCTCGAAAACCCTTACCCAGGAGGTCACTAACCCAGCCGCTCAGGCCATGCTCTATGCCATAGGCTTTAAAGAGGAAGACTTTGCCAAGCCGCAAATAGGCATTGCCAGCACAGGCTATGAGGGAAACCCTTGTAACATGCACCTTAACGGACTATCGGTCTACGTAAAGCAGGGGGTACAAGCCAATAACGATATGGTTGGCCTTATATTCAATACCATTGGTGTATCGGATGGTATGACTAACGGAAACGACGGGATGCGTTACTCCCTACCCAGCCGCGACATCATTGCCGACTCCATAGAGACGGTAGTATCTGCGCAGTGGTACGATGGGGTAATCGCCGTGGTAGGATGCGATAAAAATATGCCTGGAGCCATCATGGCCATGGCACGAATAGGCCGACCAGCCATCATGGTCTACGGAGGTACCATTCGTTCGGGACATTATAAGGGTAAAAAACTCGATATCGTTTCGGCATTTGAAGCATTAGGACAAAAGTTTGCCAATAACATTTCTGACGAAGACTATAAAGGAGTTATACAGAACTCTATCCCTGGCCAAGGTGCCTGTGGCGGGATGTATACGGCCAACACCATGGCATCCTCTATTGAGGCTATGGGCTTAAGCCTTCCATTTGGCAGCAGCTATCCGGCTACTCACGAAGGCAAGAAAGAGGAGTGCAAGAAGATTGGCGAAGCCATGAAAAAACTCTTGGAACTCAACATCACTCCCAAAGAAATTATTACACGCAAATCGCTAGAGAACGCCCTGACGGTAGTAATGGCCTTAGGAGGCTCTACGAATGCCACCTTACATTACCTGGCCATCGCAAGGGCTGCGGGAATCCCCTTAACCCTCGACGACATTCAGGTAATATCGGATCGGGTACCGTTCATTGCCGACCTGAAGCCTAGCGGTAAATATTACATGGAGGATATGCTGGAAATCGGTGGGGTACCGGCGGTTATGAAATACTTATTCGAACAAGGGCTTATTCATGGCGACTGTATTACCGTAACCGGTAAAACCGTAGCTGAAAACCTTGCCGACGTTCCAAGTCTTGACTTCGACGCTCAGAAAATCGTTTTCCCCCTTACTAGCCCCATCAAACCTTCGGGCCATATCCAGATATTGTATGGTAACCTGGCCCCTGAAGGATCGGTAGCCAAAATTACCGGCAAAGAAGGGTTGCGTTTCGAAGGAGAGGCCAAAATCTGCGAGCATGAATCGGAAATCATTGAGGCCTTGGCCAAAGGTGAAATCAAGGAAGGACATGTCGTAGTGATCCGCAATGCCGGCCCTAAAGGAGGACCCGGAATGTCGGAAATGCTCAAGCCTACCTCGGCCGTTATGGGAGCGGGCCTAGGCGACAAAATAGCCCTGATCACCGACGGGCGCTTCTCTGGGGGGACACACGGCTTTGTAGTAGGGCATATCTGCCCTGAGGCCTTCGACGGTGGACCCATAGCCCTAGTAAAAGATGGAGATAAAATCACCATCGACGCCGATACCCGCGAGCTCAAGCTGCATGTTTCCGATGAGGAACTCGCCAGCAGGAAAGCCACTTGGGTACAACCCGAGCCCCGTTTTACAAAAGGGATGCTAGGACGTTATATCCGTACCGTGAAGTCGGCCAGCGAAGGCTGTGTTACCGACGAAGCCTAAGGATTTTAAAAATAATATTTGAAAATTCATCAGACTAATTAATAAGCAAGTCATGGAATTTAATGAAAAACAAATAGCCACGGCCGAAATGGAACAACAAACCCAATCGACCACTACCCCAGAATTGATCAACGGCTCTCATGCCGTGATTCGAGCACTCATAAAGGAAGGGGTCGAAACCATATTTGGGTACCCTGGTGGGGCCATCATGCCCGTGTACGACGCCATCTATGACTACCAGGACCAGATCAACCACATTCTGGTACGTCATGAACAAGGCGCTTCACATGCCGCTGAAGGCTTTGCCAGAGCCACCGGCAAAGTGGGTGTTTGTTTGGCTACTTCCGGCCCCGGAGCCACCAATTTGGTGACGGGCATTGCCGATGCCATTATTGACTCCACCCCTATGGTCTGCATTGTAGGCCAGGTAGTGGCAGGCTTATTGGGTACCGACGCCTTTCAGGAGACTGATATCATAGGCGTTACCACCCCCATTACCAAATGGAATTACCAAATTACCCGGGCCGACGAAATCCCGGAGATCATGGCCAAGGCTTTTTATATTGCCAAATCGGGAAAACCAGGGCCCGTACTCATCGATATCACCAAAAATGCTCAGAATGAGCTCCTAAGCAAGCCTTTCAACTATAAGCCTTGCGTGAGTCTGCGGAGCTATCGCCCGAGGCTTGTGCCCAAGGCCGATCAGCTGCAAGCGGCTGCCAAGTTGATCAACGAGGCCAAAAAGCCCTTTTTATTCTTTGGCCATGGTGTTAACATTTCCAAAGCGGAAGATGAGCTCTTGCGGTTTATAGAAAAAACGGATATGCCCGCAGCCGCTACCCTTCTGGGCCTATCGTCGGTGTCGGTCGACCACCCCAATTATGTAGGCTGGCTAGGTATGCACGGCAACTACGGTACCAACGTGCTGACCAACCAATGCGACCTGATCGTGGCGGTGGGGATGCGCTTCGACGACCGCGTAACGGGCGACTTGAGCCGCTATGCCAAGCAAGCCAAGATCGTGCATATTGAAATTGACCCCGCCGAAATCAACAAGATCATGAAAACGGAGGCTCCCGTTGTTGGCGATGCCAAGGTAGCGCTCGAACAATTGTTGCCTCTAGTAGAGGCCAACGACCATTCGGAATGGAGAGCGGAGTTCAAGAAATATGAAAAAGAGGAATTTGAAAAAATCACTCAGCCCGAACTGTCGGCAACTACCGAAAAAATAAAAATGGCCGAGGTCATTCGTAAACTGTCGGACAAAACCAAGGGTGAGGCCATCGTGGTGGCCGATGTGGGCCAGCATCAGATGATGTCGGCTAGGTACTACGAATTCAAGAAGGCCAATTCCTTTATTACCTCGGGAGGTTTAGGAACCATGGGCTATGCCCTTCCGGCAGCTTTTGGCGCCAAGGTAGGAGCCCCCGACCGCGAGGTGGTAGCCATTATCGGCGACGGTTGCTTCCAGATGACCCTCCAAGAGCTGGGTACCATCGCTCAAAGTGGATTGGCCGTGAAAGCCATTATCCTAAATAATAATTACCTGGGAATGGTGCGCCAATGGCAGCAGTTGTTTTTTGAAAAACGCTACTCATTTGTAGAACTCCAGAATCCCGACTTTATTACCATAGCCAAAGGCTTTGGCATTGACGGCCACACCTGTGCCCACCGCCAAGACCTGGAAGCCTCTTTAGATACGCTTATCGCCTCCGACAAGCCCTATCTGCTGGAGGTTCTCGTAGAAAAAGAAGAGAATGTATTCCCGATGGTACCAACAGGTGCTAGTGTATCGGAAATCAGACTGGAATAATCAGGAGTGTGTACCCTTAAGGCCAGCACTTCAGTATTTTCAAAATTTATTCAAGAACAACATGACTACCTACACCATTTGTGTATTTACGGAGAATACCTTTGGGATTTTGAACAAAATCACCACGATTCTCACCCGTAGACGCATCAATATAGAAAGCCTTACGGTTTCGGAAACGGAGCGAAAGGGAATCTCCCGATTTACCATCGTGATCCGCCACGACTCCCGTGAGGTGGTTGAAAAACTCGTTCGTCAGATTCGTAAAGTGATAGAAGTCCTGGCGGTATTCGGTTACCTCAACGACGAAATCGCCTATAACGAAATCGCACTGTTCAAAATCCCTACCCCTATCGATGCCAAGCCCATCGATATCGAGACCATCAACAAGGTGCATAAAGCTTGGGTGGTATACTGGCACCTCAATTATGTCATTATCCAAAAAACGGGTACAGAAGAAGAAATTTTCGAGTTTTTCGACTACATAAAACCCCATGGTATCCTAGAGTTCGTTCGCTCAGGAAGGGTGGCAGTGAGCAAATCGCCCCAGACCCTTGTCGACTACCTACCCGAGGCCGACCTGGAATATTATCAGTAGTGCACAATTTTTAGTAGTATTGTTTTTTAATTCATTTGTAATCAATAATTCAATCAATAACCAATGGCAAAATTAAATTTCGGCGGGGTCGAAGAAGAAGTAGTAACCCGTGAAGAGTTTCCTTTAGAAAAAGCACGCGAAGTACTTTCCTCAGAAACCATCGCTGTGATCGGATATGGTGTTCAAGGCCCAGGCCAAAGCCTTAACATGCGCGATAACGGATTCAATGTTATCGTTGGTCAGCGTAAAGGCGGTAAGTCTTGGGACAAGGCAGTTGCCGACGGCTTCGTACCAGGCGAAACCCTTTTCGAAATCGAAGAGGCGCTTTCTAAAGGAACCGTTATTTGCTACCTACTTTCGGATGCAGCACAAATCGAATTGTGGCCTACCGTTAAGAAACACCTTACTCCTGGGAAAGCTCTTTACTTCTCTCACGGATTCGGTGCTACCTACAAAGACCAAACGGGTATCGTTCCTCCTGCAGACGTAGACGTGTTCTTGGTAGCTCCTAAGGGATCTGGTACTTCGCTTCGTCGTATGTTCGTAGAAGGAAAAGGCTTGAACTCTTCTTTCGCCATCTTCCAAGATGCTACTGGCAAAGCCCGCGAAAAATGTATCGCTATGGGTATTGGCGTAGGTTCTGGCTACCTATTCGAAACGGATTTCTACCGTGAAGTAACTTCTGACCTTACTGGTGAGCGTGGAACTTTGATGGGTGCTATCCAAGGTATCTTTGCCGCTCAATATGAAGTATTGCGTTCGAACGGCCACTCTCCATCGGAAGCTTTCAACGAAACCGTCGAAGAATTGACTCAATCATTGATGCCTTTGGTAGCCGAAAACGGAATGGACTGGATGTACGCCAACTGTTCTACTACTGCTCAACGAGGTGCACTAGACTGGTGGAAGCCTTTCCGTGACGCTACTAAGCCCGTTTTCGAACAACTTTACAACTCTGTGAAGACTGGTAACGAAGCTAAAATATCGATTACTCGTAACTCTCAGCCCGACTACCGTGTGAAGTTGGAAGAAGAGCTTGCCGAACTTCGCGAATCAGAAATGTGGAGAGCTGGTAAAACAGTACGTAGCCTACGTCCTGAAAACAACTAAGCATGACTATCTGGCCTGTAGCAGTACTTACTGCTACGGGTTTTTCTAATAAAATTGGCTTTACGGTTACCGTAAGGCCTTTTTGCTTCATACCATGAAAACCAATCACAGCCCTTCGCTGGACCATATCTTCAAAGCCGCCGAGCGCCTTCGGGGAATTATCAACCATACCCCTCTGCTGCATAACCAGCACCTTTCCGAGCAATATCAAGCCAATATTTACCTCAAAAGGGAGGACCTGCAGACCGTTCGCTCTTATAAAATACGAGGAGCCTACAACAAAATGGCCAGCCTATCGGCCGAGCAGCTGGCGGGCGGGGTGGTATGTGCCAGCGCCGGCAACCATGCCCAGGGCGTCGCCTATGCCTGTCAGAAAATGCAGGTAAAAGGAGCCATATTCATGCCCACCACCACCCCTGCTCAGAAAGTGAAGCAGGTGCGGCTCTTTGGGAAAGAATGGATAGAGATTCATCTGGTGGGCGATACCTACGACGACGCCTACCATGCCTCGATGGTCTATCGCGATACGACCAACGCCGTTTTCGTCCATCCCTTCGACGACCTCCAGGTGATAGAGGGCCAAGGGACCGTAGGACTGGAGATCTTTAAAGATGCCGATTTTAATATCGACTATCTATTGATGGCCATTGGTGGAGGTGGACTGGCCTCGGGCATTTCAACGGTATTCAAGCAGCTCTCTCCCCAAACCAAGCTGGTCGGAGTAGAACCCCTGGGCTCCCCTACCATGCACGACTCCATAGCCGCCGGCCAAGTGCTAACTTTGGAGCATATCGATAAGTTTGTCGACGGAGCCGCCGTGCGCCGTGCTGGGGACATCACCTACGAAGTATGCCGCCATAGCTTGGAAAAAATCATACTAGTACCCGAAGGACGCGTTTGCTCCTCCATATTGCAGCTTTATAACGAAGAGGCCATCGTAGCCGAACCGGCAGGAGCCCTTACCGTGGCTGCATTGGACGACATCAAAGAAGAAATAAAAGGCAAAAATGTGGTGCTGCTCATCAGCGGAGGCAATAACGACATTACCCGCACCGAGGAGATCAAAGAGCGATCCTTGCTCTTCGAAGGGCTGAAGCATTACTTTATCGTTCGCTTCCCCCAGCGATCGGGTGCCTTCAGGGAGTTCCTTAACGTATTGGGCCCCAACGACGATGTGGCCCGCTTCGAGTACGTCAAGAAGACCAGTAGGGAGCAAGGCCCCGCCTTGGTAGGGATAGAGCTGAAAAGCCGCGAAGACTTCCAACCCTTGCTAGCCCGCATGGACGAGGCCAAAATCGTATGCGAATACCTAAACGACCAACCCGATTTGTTTCAGTTTTTGGTGTAAATTGCTGGTATGCTTCGCGTCCCCTCCGATATTAGCGCTCAGGAATTTGAATCCCTTAAGATTCAGGACATGACCTTTGTGGCCTATCGCAACGAAATTTACCCTTCCAAATACGATGTATTTTTCGAGGAGCATGCGGTCATTGTGGTGCTGGAAGGGGAGAAAAAATTCACTAGCCCCACCCAGGAGGTCCATGTGGCCAAGGGGGATATCCTATTTATTCAGCGGGGTTTTTACCTGATGTCCGAGTCCATCAACGAGGCTTATAAGAGTCTGGTATTCTTTTTCGACGAAAAACTGTTGAAGGAGTTTGTGAGCCTGCATCCCGAACTCTTTAGCACCCACAGCGAGGAGCGCCTCAGCCAATACCCCATTCTGCTGCTCCAGTCGGACGACAACTTCGAGAAATTCATCCAGTCTATCTTCCCCTATTTTCACTCCCGGGAGGCCCTTAAAAATCATTTCCTGCGATTGAAATTCCAGGAACTCCTGTTGCACCTCTTGGAGCTGGAGCCCTCTCAACAGCTACGTTCCATCTTATATGGACTATATAAGGGGGAAAAAGTCGACCTGTCGTTCCTGATGAACAGCTATTACCTCAAGCCCCTTACCTTGGCCGAACTGGCCAAGCTTTCGGGCCGTAGCCTGTCGGTATTCAAACGCGACTTCCAGGAAGAGTTTCAAACTTCTCCGGCCCTATGGCTCAAAAACAAGCGCCTCGACTACGCCGATTTCCTGCTCCGCAACAGCCCCAAAAATGTATCGGAAATTGGCGCAGAAATAGGCTACGAAAGCGTGTCGCATTTTATTAAGACCTATAAAGAAAAATTTGGCAGGACACCGAAGAGGAGGTAAGGAGGGGAGAAGCTAACTTTGATCTATGACTCGGTGTAAATATCAATAATACCGATACTCAATCCTTATAGTGGCCATACGCACCAAGGACAGACACCACAATCTTATCGCCATCAATGAGGTAAACCAATCTGTGTCTACTGTCAATCCGTCTTGACCAAACATTTTGTTGGTGATACCTTAGTTTTTCTGGTTTACCCGTGCCTGATTCTGGATGTACCCTAAGTTCTTGTAATAACGAATAGAGCTTTTTTAGAAGGGCTTTATTACCCGTTTTCTTTATCTTTCCAAGATCCTCTAGAGATTCAGCTGTGAAGACAATATCAAAATTCATAATCCCAATAAATCTTTCAACTGTTCATTATCAAGTTTAGAAGTTTTTCCCTCCTGATATGACTGAAGGCTTTTGGTCAATCGTGCTTGAATGACTGGGTCGTCGAAGAAACGATCATTTTTTATATCCTTTGAAATCTCATAGACTTTGTCACTCCCTCTCTGAATGATTACTCGCTCATTATTATCTATCAAATCAAGATATTTTTTTAAATTTTGCCGAAACTCTCTAGTGCTAACTATTACCATGGATATATATTTATGTGTACACAATAATATACACATTATAGATTAGATGAGTTCCTATAGGCATTGAGTTGAGAACAAACGATCGATCATTCCACATTTACGTCTCAAGTAGTCTGATAGTAAATACGAGGAATGGTGATTGTTTTCAATAATCGCCGAAAGCGTGTCCCATTTTATAAAAACCCATAAAAAAAAATATGGCAGAACACCAAGAGGAGGTAAGGAGGGGGAAAATGACTGAAGGCTTTTGGTCAGTCGCTCTTTAATGACCGATTCCCCAAAGAAACGATCATTTTTGATATCCTTTAAAATTTCATAGCTCATAATACTAAACTCTTTAAGTGACGCATTACCTCCCTAACAACTTGATCAAAGTCAGGCAAATCTGGAATTTGATCAGCCATAGACGCTTTCCAACGACCCTTATATTGTGGCAATCGCTGTGCAAGTTTGTTATGAAAATCGGTCGAGTCAATATTTTTACTTTCACATTTTGCTCTGAATTCAATCGAATATAAAGCATCATCCATTTCATGAATTTCTAATAAATACCAAATGTCGTAAAAGTCTCTTGCTTGCATTCGCTGCATTATTGAACGCAACTTTTCGACTAAAACTTCTTCAAGTGGGTAACAGAGCAACAGGTGATCTTCCTGATCTGAGTAACCCAAGAAAGTGCCTTGCAAAACGGGTTCAAACTGTAATTGCTCGCTTCTTGAAATATCAACTTTCACTCGTTTATTTGCCCCTATTCCTCCTAGTGGTCCGACATAACCAATGTAGAAGTTAATTCCTCCATCTTCATGTTCACTATTGTCAATGACCTTAAGAGGTATATTGGCTTCTTCTTGAATGTATTCAAAAACTTCAGAGAACCATCCAAAGATATGTTCATTCGAAATATCATTATCGAGCAAAGTGAAATCAAGGTCTTCCGAAAAACGATAATCTTCGAAATACACCTGCTTCAATGCTGTACCACCTTTAAAAATTATGGTTGTTGAAAGCTGTTCATGTTGAGCAATGCCTTGCAGTATCCAGGAAAGGATGTAATCTTTCTCAATCTGCTGATCTCGCACACCAACTTCTCGTGCTTTTTTTTGTATTTCGCCAGGCTTGATCATGTGTAGATGGCAGATTTAATGGTTTCAATTTCTAAATTCTGCTGAATACTCCACCGGCTTATCATCTTGCCTGATTTCGGAAGTTCGGTATCTAGCAGGACGTAAGAAGCTGTTTTCGATTTTTGTAATTTTTTAGTGATGCCCGATTTTATTTCGAGTACTTCAAGAAGGAATCCTAATCGTTTAATCACAGCTTGTGATTTAAAATGTTCAGTATATTCAAGGAGCCTTTCGAAATTTATTTTGTCCTTAGACGTGTATATTGCCCTAGCAACTTCAACAATACCTCCTGCATAATCAGGTTTGAATAGACAATCGACAAATGTCTTTTCAAGATCGGAGCACTCCACTTTATTGAAACTATCAATCCAAATTTTCTTAGAACCAAAAAAGTGTTTCTCGTTGTGATATATGAATTGAAAAGATGTGTTCTTAATCGTCAGGGCTGATGGCCGCATCTGCTTTGCAACTACGATTTGTTCCTTTAAAGAGGGTTGGGTTATCAGATTATGTATTTGTAAAGCAGAATAGTAACCGATGTAATGCTCAACTCCTTTTGTCAAAGGTTTTGCGATTAAATGCCAGTCAGGCATAAAAGTTTCTGCCTCTTGCTCATAAGGTATGATGTAGTATAATCCTTTTTTTAAGCGCATCAGAAGCCCTCTTTTTACCATGTCGCTAAGAAGCTCCTTTAAAGCACTATCACTGGAATTAGGTAGGGCTGCCATAGCCTCAGAATAATCAAAACAATCCTTATTCATCTGATTAAAGAAAGTCAGAATCTCATTTGATTGTGTAGATATTAACTTATGTTTCATAGTTTAAAAGTCAGCTATAACCTGACTACAATGATACGAAAAGTAATTATAATACTTATTATTCATAGTAAGTATGTCAGCTTTAACCTGACTCATACGATATAAAACATAATTATTTCTGAACGAACGCAGTTAGGATCTTTTGTGAAGTTTGGGTTTTGTCTTGGCTTGTATGTCTTTGCAAATGTGCCAAATACAGGTTGGCAGAATAATTTTAAAAAATAGGGAGCGGGGGCATTCAGATTGTTTTAGTCTGTCGCTTTGGTAAACATCTGTTTTAGTTCGGTTAACATCCAATCCATCTTCCCCTATTTTCACTCCCGGGAGGCCCTTAAAAATCATTTCCTGCGCCTGAAATTCCAGGAACTCCTGTTGCACCTCTTGGAGCTGGAGCCCTCTCAACAGCTACGTTCCATCCTATTATGGACTATATAAGGGGGAAAAAGTCGACTTGTCTTTCCTGATGAACAGCTATTACCTCAAGCCGGAAAGCGTGTCGCATTTTATAAAGACCTATAACTAAAAATATGGCAGAACGCCGAAGAGGGGGTAAGGCCAGAGGCTCCCCTGCTAAATATTTGCAGCGTCTTTTCCAATTCCTAGTCGATAACCCTTAATTTTGCATCCTTAATCCGATTATCAAGTATAGCTTATGTTTGGAAATAAAGAATTTGTGGTGGTGTTGGTGATGCTTCTGACGGCACTCACCGTGGCCGAAATCTATCTTAATCCGGAAGGCACGTCGATCATCAGCTCCATAGGCCTTATTCTAATAGCGTTGGTGGTGATTCTATATATTTTGAAAAGAAGAAAAGATGGAGACCCTCTGGACTCCAGAAATCAGTAATTGGGCTAAAGCAAAAGGGGGAATATCCCCCCTCTCCTACGCCACAAGGAGGTATACCTTTGGCAGTCAACCCAATAGGGTTATCATATCCTGCGATTAACCCTACCTAACCGGGTGGAAACTTCAGCTTTTAGAAATACCCATTCCCGCCCATCATTATACAAAAAACCAAAATCGCTATTTTTTGAGCGTTTTACGTTATACTAAATCGCCCAAATATCCGGTTCTTTGTATTGTAAAATCTTGAGGAGCCCAGAAGTCCTCTGCGCTAGTAGAGGGTTAAAGGCTTCTAAAGAGTTTCAATTGGCGAAATTTTACCTGAAAAAATATGAGTAATCAAGCAAGTACCCTGTTCGACAAAGTGTGGGATGCCCACGTTGTCCGTCAGATCCAAGATGGTCCAGATGTATTTTTCATCGACCGTCATTTTATCCATGAAGTAACGAGCCCAGTAGCCTTTTTAGGCCTTAAAAACCGTGGGCTAGGCGTTATGTACCCCGAGCGCACCTTTGCGACGGCCGATCATAACACGCCTACGATCAACCAGCACTTGCCGGTACAAGATCCACTTTCGGCCAATCAGCTGAAGGCTTTGGAAGAGAACTCCGCGCAATATGGTATTTCTCACTGGGGCTTAGGTCACGCACAAAATGGGATCGTACACGTTGTAGGCCCCGAAAATGGCATTACCCTTCCCGGTATGACCATCGTATGTGGCGATTCCCATACCTCTACCCATGGAGCCTTCGGTGCCATTGCCTTTGGTATTGGTACTTCCGAAGTCGAAATGGTGCTTTCCTCACAGTGTATCATGCAGCCCAAGCCTAAGAAAATGCGGGTAAGTGTCAATGGTACCTTAGGCAAGGGAGTTACCCCCAAAGACGTAACCTTATATGTTATCTCACAGCTAACCACGGCGGGAGCTACGGGTTATTTTGTAGAATATGCAGGCGATGTCTTCGAAAACATGAGCATGGAAGGCCGTATGACCGTATGTAACATGAGTATCGAAATGGGTGCCCGGGGTGGTATGATCGCTCCCGATGAAACGACCTTCAACTACATCAATGGCCGCGAGTTCGCTCCTAAAGGAGAGAAATGGGATGAAGCCTTGGCGTACTGGAAAACCCTTAAGACCGACGAAGGAGCCACCTTCGACAAAGAATATACCTTCGACGCCGCCGACATAGAGCCGATGATCACCTTCGGTACTAACCCGGGTATGGGACAAGGGATTTCTCAAAATATCCCTTCGGGAGAGAACCTTGGCAGCGGAAAGGCAACCTACGAAAAGTCTTTGAACTATATGGGCTTCCATGAAAAAGACTCCATGCTAGGAAAGAAAATCGACTACGTGTTTATCGGTAGCTGTACCAATGGCCGTATCGAAGATTTCCGTGCCTTCGCCTCCATCGTAAAAGGCCGCAAAAAAGCCGACCATGTAACGGCCTGGATCGTTCCTGGCTCCCATGTGGTAGAAGCACAGATCAAAGAAGAAGGAATTTTGGACATCCTTACGGAGGCCGGTTTCTCACTTCGTCAGCCAGGTTGCTCGGCATGCCTAGCGATGAACGACGACAAGATTCCCGCTGGCAAATATGCCGTAAGTACGTCGAACCGGAACTTCGAAGGTCGCCAAGGCCCCGGAGCCCGCACCCTATTGGCCAGCCCATTGGTAGCCGCCGCAGCAGCAGTAACCGGTGTCGTAACGGACCCAAGGGAGTTGATGTAGCGGCTGTCGGCCAACGGCCGTCGGCATTCGGCAGAGAGTAGTCGGATCGGCAGGAAAATTGGTAATATGAGAGTAGAAATCTTTTAATTCCCTTTCCGATGAGAGATTTTAGGAAATACAGTGTTTGGGAACAGAGTCATAATCTGGTACTTAAAGTTTACATCCTTACCAATAAATTCCCAAATGATGAAAGGTTTGGACTAACCTCTCAAATAAGAAGGGCTGCAACCTCGATTCCGACGAATATTTGCGAAGGCTGTGCGAAAATAAGTGAAAAGGAATTCGCTAGGTATCTAGGTATCTCTTTTGGTTCTTGCCAAGAAGTGGAATATCTTATCTATTTGGCTAAAGACCTAGGATACCTATCAATGGAAATTTACGACACCTTTCAAGTAGAAATTGTGTCGATAAAGAAGCAATTATATCAATTAATAAAAACATTAAACGCTGTAGACTAACAGCTAAGCGGTTGAAAGCCGAGAGCCGTTAGCCGAAAGCCCAAATATATGGCTTACGACAAATTCACAATACTTAAAAGTACGGCGGTGCCACTTCCTATCGAAAACGTGGATACCGACCAGATCATCCCGGCTCGTTTCTTGAAAGCCACCAAGCGCGAAGGCTTTGGGGACAACCTATTTAGAGACTGGCGCTATAATGGCGACGATACCCCTAAGGAGGATTTCGTGTTGAACAACCCAATATATACGGGGAAAATCCTCGTTGGAGGCCACAACTTCGGTAGCGGATCCAGCAGGGAGCATGCCGCTTGGGCTATCTATGACTATGGGTTCCGCTGTGTGGTATCGAGCTTCTTTGCCGATATCTTCAAAGGCAACTCCCTAAACATCGGTATACTGCCCGTACAGGTGAGTCCCGAGTTTCTGGATAAAATTTTCCAGGCTATCGAAGCCGATCCAAAAGCGGAGCTGGAGGTGAACTTGGAGCAGCAGAAGATCACTATCCTAGCCACCGGAGAGTCCGAGTCCTTCGATATCAACACCTACAAGAAGCATAATATGACCAACGGTTTCGATGATATCGACTATCTACAGTCAATGAAGGAGGAAATCAGTCAGTTCGAAGCAAAAAGAATTTATTAATAGGCTATCAGCTTTCGGCTTTCGGCGTGTCGGTTCTGAACCAACGAGTGCCGAAAGCCGGCGGCCGACGGCCGGCAGTCTTATGAGTATACGCTATATTGAAATCATGGACACGACCCTGCGCGATGGGGAACAAACCAGCGCCGTGTCCTTTTCGGCATCCGAGAAGTTAACGATCGCCCAACTCCTGCTTCAGGAGGTGAAGGTGGATCGTATAGAAGTCGCCTCTGCCAGGGTATCGGAAGGGGAGTTTGAGGCGGTAAAGAAGATTACTAATTGGGCCAAAGCCAACGGCTATCTCGATAAGATAGAAGTGCTCACATTTGTAGACGGCAACCAGTCTATCGAATGGATGCTCGGTGCCGGAGCCAAAGTCATGAATCTGCTGACCAAGGGGTCGTTGAATCATTTAAAATATCAACTCAAAAAGACTCCTGAAGAGCATTTTGCCGATATCGCGAAGGTAATCGCCCAGGCGCAGTCGCATGAAATAGCCTGCAATGTGTATCTGGAAGACTGGAGTAATGGCATGCGCAACTCCCCGGAGTATGTGTATGAGGCCTTGGATTTCCTGACCACCCAACCCGTGAAGCGGATTTTGCTCCCCGATACCTTGGGCGTATTGACTCCCAAAGAGTCTTACGAATATACCAAGGCCGTAGTGGACCGCTATCCTGGTACCCATTTCGAATTCCATGCCCATAACGACTACGACCTCAGCACGGCCAATGTGATGGAGGCGATCAGGGCGGGAGCACATGGGCTGCATGTGACCGTCAATGGAATGGGGGAAAGAGCCGGGAATGCCCCTTTGGCCAGCGCAATAGCGGTGATCAAGGATTTTATGCCCGAAATCGAAACTTCTGTCGTCGAGAAATCCCTTTATTCGATCAGCAAACTTATAGAGAACTTCTCGGGTATACGCATTCCTTCCAACAAGCCCATTACCGGCGAAAGTGTCTTTACCCAAACGGCGGGAATCCATGCCGATGGCGACAAGAAAAACAACCTCTATTTCAGCAAACTGATGCCGGAGCGGTTTGGACGCCTGCGCCTATATGCCTTAGGAAAGACCTCCGGAAAGGCTAATATAGAAAACAACCTAAAGGACCTGGGCATCACCCTCACCGACATTGACCTTAAGAAAGTCACTCAACGAATCATAGAGCTGGGGGACAAAAAAGAGGTAGTGACCCCAGAAGACCTCCCCTATATCATTTCCGATGTGCTCGACAGCAGCGCTATCGAGGAGAAGGTGGTCGTTCAAAATTACGTGCTTACACATTCTAAAAACCTTAAGCCCTCGGCAACGGTCCAGATCAGCTTTGGAGAGGAGCTATTTGAAGAGATCGCGCAAGGCGACGGGCAGTACGACGCCTTTATGAATGCGGTTAAAAAAGTATATAGCAAAAAATGTATCGAACTCCCCATGCTGCTAGACTACGCAGTGCGCATACCGCCAGGAGGAAATACCGATGCCCTTTGCGAGACCATCATTACCTGGAGCATCAAAGGCAAGGAGACCAAGACCCGCGGGTTAGACTCCGACCAGACGGTGTCGGCCATTAAGGCCACCCAGAAAATGCTCAATATTATTTAAATTTGGGATTCCCCAATATTAACGTTCACGACCAACCAGTATCTATTTAGAATAAAAAATGAAAAAACACATATTAATCGTACCCGGCGACGGTATCGGACAAGAAGTAACGGCAGTAGGTAAGAAAGTTTTAGAAAGAATTGCCGAAAAATTCAATCATGAGTTTACATACGACGAGGCCCTCATAGGCCATGTAGCCATAGAAGCCACCGGCAACCCGCTACCCGATGAGACCCTAGAAAAAATGCGCGCTTCAGACGCCGTTTTATTCGGTGCGGTAGGGCATCCCAAATACGATAACGACCCTTCGGCTAAGGTACGCCCCGAACAAGGACTACTAAAAATGCGCAAGGAACTAGGCTTATACGCTAACCTACGCCCTATTAAATTGTTCGATGAGTTGCTAAGCGCCTCTTCCATCAAGCCTGAAATCCTAAAAGGATCGGACATACTATTCTTTAGAGAGCTAACTGGCGATATCTACTTTGGAGAAAAAGGTCGCAAGAACGATGGAGATACCGCTTACGACATAGCCGAATACAGCAAATATGAGGTAGAGCGCATTGCTCGACGTGCATTTGAAGCCGCCATGACCCGCGGCAAGCGTCTGTGCTCAGTTGACAAAGCGAATGTTTTAGAATCGAGCCGCCTTTGGAGAGAAGTGGTTCAGGCCATCGCTCCCGAATATCCTGAGGTTACCGTAGAGCATATCTTTGTGGATGCCGCCGCCATGATGCTCATCAAGGACCCTAAGCGTTTCGACGTAGTGGTAACTGCCAACCTATTTGGCGATATCCTTACCGACGAAGCCAGCCAAATAGCCGGCTCCATGGGCATGCTTGCCTCGGCATCGGTAGGCGACAGCACGGGAGTTTATGAACCGATCCACGGCTCGGCACACGACATTACCGGCAAAGGAGTGGCTAACCCCTTAGCTTCAGTGCTTTCGGCTGCCTTACTATTAGATATCTCCTTCGGGCTAAAAGACGAATCTAATGCCATTATTGCGGCAGTAGACCAATTGCTGAAAGATGGATTCAGAACCCGCGATATCGCTGACGCCAACACCCCGGCCGACAAAATCCTCAATACCGAGGCTGCTGGAGAAGAATTATTAAAACGGCTCTAATTTTATCGAAGTTTTGCCAAATATTATTTGTTTGAAATAAAACTTATGCTTTCTTTGCAGAAGAAAATCGCAAGCAGCGAAATTTCGCAAACAGATAAAACTATGAATTATCCCGAATCTCAGCAGACTGATCTCCTCCTAAATCTTTTTTAAGAAGAGAAAGGCCTTGTGATGATTCGACCCAAAACCCTTTCTCTTAATAGGAAAGGGTTTTATATTGCCTGATAAATTTCGTAAATTAGTTATCCATTACATATTCACCATACCCAGCAATGAGTCAGAGAGTTCAAATCTTCGATACCACCTTAAGAGATGGCGAGCAGGTGCCCGGCAGCCAGTTAACCACCGATGAAAAAATCGTTGTAGCCCGGCAACTCGAAAAGCTGGGTGTTGACGTGATCGAGGCCGGTTTCCCGGTATCGAGCCCTGGTGACTTCCGCTCGGTGGTCGAAATTTCCAAAGCCGTTCGCGAACCCATTATCTGTGCGTTGTCCAGAGCCGTAACAGGCGACATCGACGCCGCAGCCGATGCCTTGCAATACGCACAAAGAGGCCGTATCCATACGGGCATAGGCTCCTCGGATATTCACATACAGCACAAGTTCAACACCACCCGAGAAAAGATCCTTGAACGTGCCGTTGCTGCTACCAAATATGCCAAAAGCAAGGTAGAAGACGTGGAGTTCTATTGTGAAGATGCCGGCCGTGCCGATTTGGTATTCCTAGCCCAATTGGTAGAAGCCGTTATTGGAGCCGGGGCCACGGTGGTCAATATCCCCGATACGACGGGCTATTGCTTGCCCGATGAGTACGGTGGGAAGATTAAATATATCTTCGAAAATGTAAGCAATATCCATAAAGCCATTATCTCCATCCACTGCCATAACGACTTAGGACTAGCCACTGCCAACTCCATAGCGGGTATCAGCCAGGGAGCCCGCCAAGTAGAGGTTACCCTCAACGGCATCGGCGAGCGTGCCGGCAACACCTCTTTAGAAGAAGTGGTGATGGCCCTTAAGGTGCATCCCGAACTAGGATTGGAAACGGGCGTAAACACCCAAGAGATATTCCCTACCAGCCAGCTGGTATCCAAAATGATGCGTATGCCCGTACAGGCCAATAAGGCTATCGTTGGGCGCAACGCCTTCGCCCATTCGTCGGGAATACACCAAGATGGCTTCCTAAAGCATAATCTTAATTATGAGATCATGAACCCTCAGGACGTGGGTGTCGACAAATCGGACATCGTACTGACGGCCCGCAGCGGTCGCCATGCCCTGAAACACCGTCTGGAGCTATTGGGCTTTTCTTATGAAAAACAGGCTGTAGACGAGCTATATGCAAGGTTCTTAGAGGTAGCCGATATCAAAAAAGAAGTGAACGACGCCGACCTAGTAGACCTTTCAAAAGCCTATGCCGCCGTTTAAATAGAACAGGATAACCTCCTGAAAATGAATTTGATCTTTTGGATATTATTTTGTATCATTACATATTCAATAACATCCATCAGATTACAAAAAGCCCTCGGTGATTCTGACTAAGGGCTTTTTTTTGTGCCTATAAAATAATGGTACGGTTCTGATGAATAAAAACCCGATCGTTGAATACCAGTTTGAGGGCCTTTGAAAGTACACTCTTTTCGGTTTCTTTTCCGAGCGTAGCCATATCGGAGGCCGTCTGACGGTGATCCACCGACTTTACATCCTGAGCAATAATGGGCCCTTCGTCGAGGTGGTTATTGACGAAATGCGCCGTAGCACCTATAATCTTCACCCCTCTTTCATAAGCCTGTCGATAGGGATTGGCCCCAATAAAGGCAGGCAAAAATGAATGATGTATATTAACAATCCGATTAGGAAACTGATCCACAAAAGTTGGAGTAATGATACGCATGTACTTGGCCAACACCAAAAATTCGGGGCGGTACACGTCCAGCGTCCTTAATATCGCTTCTTCGTGCTCCTCCCGGGTCCTATTTTCATGGGTAATGTAATGGAAAGGAATACCAAACTTGCTGACCAGAGGTTGTAGGATATTATAATTGCTCACCACGGCTAGTATATTGGCATCCAATTCGTCGAAGGCATACCGGATCAGCAAATCTCCCAAGCAATGGTGCTCTTTGGTTACCATTACCACGATGTCCTTTTTCTTGTTCGGGTTAATTCGCAGGTTCAGTCCCTCAGGAAGCTCCTTCTTAAGTATCTGCAACAAATCCGCTACTACCACATCCCCGCTAAAGGCCGTACGCATAAAAAAATAACCCGAAGGGCTTACATATTCGTCGTTGCGAATGACATTCTGATTGTGCTCAAATAGAATTCTTGTAACCTGGTAAATAAGCCCCTTATGATCGGGGCCATCCATCAGCAAGATATGGTGCTCTGCCATTTAATAACTTTCTTTTGGTACATACTATCTACCAAAATAACGGCTTTTTATGGGGAATTGAAGTACAATTACAGTACTTTTTGAATATAATTGAGATCCACGCTTATTAAATCCTCACAGATGTCCTGCCTTACGGCACTTTTGTTGAGCTTGCATTGTTGACAGGCAAACAATTCCATTCCAATGGCAGAAGTACTGATTATCCCCAAGGGGGAAGCACGCAAATATATATATGAGGCCATTCGCCCACAAATAGAGGCACTCATATCCGACGAGCCCGATTTGATAGCCAATTTGGCTAATATAGCGGCGGTTCTAAAGGAGGCCTTCGATTTCTTTTGGGTAGGTTTTTATATTGCCAAAGAGGGGGAGCTCGTACTAGGCCCTTTCCAAGGCCCCATCGCATGCACGCGCATTAAGCCCAATAAGGGCGTTTGTGGCACGTCTTACTCTCAAAAACAAACCATCTTGGTGCCCGATGTCGATCAGTTTCCAGGCCATATCGCTTGTAACTCCGCATCCAAATCTGAGATTGTACTTCCTGTTTTCGACGCCAAGGGCGAAGTAGCCATGATACTGGATGTGGATAGCGACCGACTGGCCGATTTCACCCAAGAGGATGCTACTGGCCTACAATCGATTTTGGACTTATTAGAAAGAAAACGCTAACAAGTTCTGTTAGGAGTTTGCCCTGTTATTTTAGATACCTCTCCCTGAATAGCTGCATCATATGGACATTGATACCCCATTGGTCGGCCACGGGTAAGTTGGTATAGGGCATCGTGGGCAAATACGCCGGTGGCCCAAATTCGGTGAGCACCGTAAGGGGCTCATTATTTTGTATTTTGTAGGCCACTACCGTATCCCACCAGTCCAAATGTGCCTTCATTGCCGTAGCCCACTCGGGAGCACGAGGATCGCTCACCTGCGGGCCTTCCTGGTGCCCCACTCGGGCATGAATATGAATGGTCCGCTCCAATGCCAGCTTAACGGCCTCAGGCTGATCGGCCAACAAGCTTTCGTGTACATTGCACCAGTGCGAGATATCGAGGGTAATCTTCATGGCTGGATTCTCCTCCAAAAATCTTTTGGCAATATGAGCCGCAAAAAGCATGCGGCTTCTATGGGTTTCGTGGGCAATAGGGATGCCGGTCTTGGCCGATACCTCTAGGGTATGGTCAATAAGCGCTTGGTTTTCTTCAAAGCTAAAGTAATCGCGGCCACTGTGGCAATTAATATACAGTGGCTTGCGCTCCGACTGTGTGGCGGCTTCATTTACTCCCTTTCTAAAAGCCTCGAAGTGCTTCTTAAAATCAGCATCATGGCTACCACATAAATAACCAATTTCTAGATCGTATTTCTTAATGGCAGCAAATAATTCTTTGCGCCTTTCTTGCCCACTTTGCCACCACATCTCTATGCCATCGTAGCCTTCCTGTTTTACTGCAGCACAAAACGCATCGACGGTCCCTTTGAACCCCCAGTTGGTCCCCAGCACTTTTAAGGAAAGCTTTTTACCTGAATGGTTTTCGAAAGGAGTCTCCGCTCCCATGGCCTGCAAAGCCGATAGGGCGCCCCCTCCGGCCAAAGTAGTTGCCATAAAGTTACGTCGGTTCATCATACTATTTTCGTTTAAAAAAGCCTTTCGAAATGGGTTTACTGGGCTTTTTTCTGATCTAATTTAGAGTAAATGGAATCCCCGGCCGTCACGAAGGCAGCGATAGACTCCTCGCTCATGCCATTATTAATAACAACTTGAGGATGCTCCTTCGCTAGCAATTTTATGACACTATCCGTAACTTCCGTTTGCCATACATATAAGGACCGCAACCTTTTCATTTCTACGGCCGACTTAATACCCTGATCGGACACTTTCGTGCCTACCAGATTGATATATTCTAATTTGGGCAGGGCCTTTATTCCGGCCAATCCGGCATCGGTAATTCCCGTATATTCTAGGTGTAGCTTATTGAGGTTTTTTAATTTACTTATTTGCGCTACCCCCTTATCACTCAAACTCGTACGACCCAATTTCAACCAGGCAACCTGATCGGCCAGAGGCATGAGTAGGGCCATTTGTTGGTCATTAAAACTGGGTACATTTACGGCACTCACTTCTAGAAGGTTTTGTCCAGCGGAAATGGTACGCACGATCAAACCCGCCTGGGTAAGCTTAGCAATGGCCTGAGGGTCCCCAGCCTTTACTTCCAGGCCGTCTATGGCCGATGCTTCGGCTACCGATCCGGCGGCAGCGGCACCTCCCGACTGTAAGGCAGCCAACAAGGGTTTTACGGGATCGGACACGGTAAGTTCGGCTACTTTTTTGTCGGCCGGAGCTCCTTGGTCTATCCACCAGGAGAGCAGGGTGATCTGCTCGGTAGTCAGCTGCGGCTTCCCTTTGGGGGGCATGTGGTTGTCGTCACTCTCGGGCAATAGGCACCGCTTGATCATATCACTCTCTCCACCCTTTCCTGCTACCATGATGGGTCCATTCTCTCCCCCTTTCACAAGCATGGCATATTCGTCCATGCGTAAGTCTCCTTTTTTCTTGGAGGCATTATGGCATTGGGTACAGCGGGCTTCGAGGATGGGTTGTACGATATCCTGGTAAACGACGGCCTGTTGAATATCTGCAATGGGCTGAATTTCTCCTTTTTTGGTGTTCAAAGGCTCCATTCCTGCCAGGGTACGGAATGGCTCGGGCGTGTACTGGGTCAGGTAGTCGTCGCCATGGGTGAGTGATCCGCCATGATGCCCCGCCGTAAGTGTGAGCACAGTGGCCAGGGCAAATGCTGGCAAATAGAATAAGGGTCCAAAAGGAATTCGCTCGCCTATAAAGTCGGACTTCACCAACCAGGCGATCCAGGCAAAAGCGGCCACGCCTATCCCTTGCCATTTATGGTCGCTTAGCAGGGCTTCGTCGTAGCCTCCACTCAGCGACAACAGATAGCCTGCAATACATGAAAATGTAGCACCCACTGCCGCCCAAAATAGTACAAATGAAATGGTACTTTCATTGACCTGTATGCGGCCCATTCGCCGGCCTACCTCGAGCAAGGCCGCTATCAGCAAAAACCCAATGGGCAAATGAACCAAAATAGGGTGAAATCGACCGATAAAAGTAGCCCATCCCGAATCCTGAAAAAAAGAAAAGTCCATCGATAATAATTATTAAGTATATCTATTTATTATACGCTCCTTGGGTATATCAAGCAAGAATTGACTTAACAACCTTGCCTTCGGTATCGGTAAGCCTGAAGTTACGGCCCTGGAAAGGATAGGTAAACCGCTCATGGTCAAAGCCCATCAGGTGTAAAATCGTAGCTTGAAGGTCGTGGACATGTACCCGATCTTTGACGCCATAATACCCCAATTCGTCCGTTTCACCATGCGTAAAGCCCTTTTTCACACCCCCTCCGGCCATCCAGACCGTAAAAGCATCGAGGTGGTGATCTCTACCCATGTAGGGCATTACTAATCCATTTCTATTTTCCTGCATGGGCGTCCTACCAAACTCCCCTCCCCATACTACTAAAGTATCCTCGAGCAAGCCCCTCATTTTGAGGTCTTGGAGTAGAGCGGCTACGGGCTGGTCGGTCTGGCGACATTTTTCATGCAGGCCGCCCCCCACATTATCGGCGGCACTGGTTCCGTGACCGTCCCAGCCCCAGTCGAAGAGCTGAACGAATCGGACATCATTCTCGATCAGCTTACGAGCCAGTAGGCAATTTAAGGCGAAAGAACCCTCTCCAGGCTTCACTCCGTACATATCACGAATATATTGAGGCTCTTTGGACACATCCATCACCTCGGGCACCGACATTTGCATTCGAAAGGCCATTTCGTACTGACTGATCCGGGTGAGGATCTCCGGATCCTGCACCTGCTCATAGGTCTGCCGGTTAATTTCATTGATAGCCTCTATCGTATTTTTACGCATATCCCTACTAATACCATTGGGGTCGGACACATACAGGACGGGATCGCCTCCGGTACGGCACTGTACCCCTTGGTATACCGAGGGCAGAAACCCACTCCCCCAAATACTTTTGCCAGCATCGGGCTGTTTTCCCCCAGAGGTGAGCACTATAAAGCCAGGAAGGTTATTATTCTCGGAGCCTAGGCCATAGGCCGCCCAGGCTCCCAGGCTAGGACGACCAAGCCGGGCCCCACCAGTATGCATCAGTAGCTGAGCGGGAGCATGGTTGAACTGATCGGTATGCATGGACTTGATAAAGGTAAGGTCGTCGGCTAAGTCATGCATATACGGGACATAGTCGGACATCCAAGCTCCTGACTCTCCGAATTGTTTAAACTTCCCCTGCGGCCCGAGCATCTTGGGAACCCCTTGTATAAAGGCGAATTTCTTGCCCTCCAAAAATTCGGCAGGGCAGTCGACCCCATCGTATTTTACGAGCTCAGGCTTATAATCGAAAAGTTCGAGCTGAGAAGGAGCACCGGCCATATGGATATATATGACCCGCTTGGCTGTAGGGCGAAAGTGAGGAACCTTACCACCCGCTACCTGGGCAGTCTTACTGGCGCCCGAGTCACAGGACCCCAATAGGGATCCGAGTCCCAAGGCTCCTAGTCCAAAGCCACAGTTCCTAAGAAAATGACGACGGGTTTGCTGCTCTACACGCCTATATTCTAATTCCTTTATCAGTTTTTCCATTGCAATAGCCTCATTAATGTTTAAGCTTCTGATTCTTATTCCTTGGTGACCACCGTATCCAAATTGAGCATCACATTGGCCGACACCGACAACGCCGCCAATTCCGGAGTCTTTGTGGCCCCATAGACCAAAATGCTGTCCACCTCAGCGGGATTTTTGCGGTAGGCCGTCAAAGCCTGATGATATACTTTCTCGAGCACCTTCAGGCTCTGTTCTTCTATAGGCTGAAAGGTCAGAAGCTGATAACCTTCCTTCAGTTGTTCCCGAGGCGTTTTCCCTTTTTGATTCATCAGGGTTGCCAGCCGCTCAGATGCCTCCATATAGACGGGATCATTTAGCGTTACCAAGGCTTGTAAAGGAGTATTGGTCCGGATACGCCGCGATTGGCAGAACTCCCTACTTGGCGCATCGAAGGTGGTCATAGAGGGATAGGGCGAGGTGCGCTTCCAGTAGGTATAGAGTGCCCTGCGGTAGCGGTCTTCGCCCTCACTTAATAGCCACCTTTCTCCACTGTAGGGCGACTGCCATATGCCATCGGGCTGGGGTGGCATCACACTGGGACCATACATTTTTTTGGACAATAGCCCACTGATGGCCAAAGCCTGGTCGCGGACCTGTTCGGCACTCAGCCGTACCCGTGGGCCGCGAGAAAGCCAATAATTATAGGGATCCTTTTCTAGTTGTTCCTGATTGGTTTGGGAGCTCTGCTGGTAGGTGGCCGAAAGCACAATTCTCTTTAGCAGGGTCTTGACACTCCACCCGTCGTCTTCCATAAAGCTTACTGCCAGCCAATCGAGAAGTTGCTGGTGGGTAGGAGGACTCCCTTGAGAACCAAAATCCTCAACCGTTTCTACGATACCGTATCCGAAGATCTGCTCCCAGAATCGGTTGACAATGACCCGGGCGGTAAGTGGATGGTTGCGACTTACCAGCCACTGAGCCATACCAAGCCTATTTTTGGGAGCTTCGGCTGGTAAGTCGGGAAACAAGCCGGGTACTCCAGGCTGCACTTCCGGTCCTTTTACTAGCCAATTGCCACGTTCAAATACATGAGTCTTCCTAGCCAAATCCCCCTTTCCATCCCATAATATGGGCATTTCTTCTACCCGCTTGGCCACTAAGCTTACGTACTGCCTAAGGACCTGCTCATAACCTGGCTCCTGAGCTCCTGGGAGTGGCTGCTGGAACGACACCCACTTAATTTGCACCCACCGATCCGGGGTCTTAGGGCTTGTCATTGTAAAATACAAATCATGCTTCCCATCCTGCGGGGACATAGGCAATATGAGGACACTATCGCGACAGGGCTTAGTAAGCCTCACCTGGGCACGCACAGGCCCGTCTACCGCCCCAGTCCGTACCTGTAAGGTAGGTCCCTCGGCGCCGGTACTCACCGAGAGCATTAAAGAAGTCTTGCCAGTAAGCGTCACTCTTTTCAGCCTAGCCGAACTGCTTTGTTTTAATCCTAAATATTTCCCATCTATCATGGTGGCGTTAACCAGGCTGTCAAAATCATGGGAATTCACCTTAGGCTCCATGACATATAGAAACTCAGCAAATTCTTTTTTTACGCCTGCATCATGACCTTCTATCCAGGAAAGCACTTCCTGGACCCTCAGGGAGTCGTCGGATGGATAAATACGCAATGCGGGCGACTCGGTGGGGACATCCTCATCGCGGGTGTTATTGAAAAACGCCATGTACTTATAGTACTCCTCATGAGAAATAGGGTCGTATGGGTGGCTATGGCACTGCACACAAGCGAAGGTAGTGCCGGTCCATACCTCCCAGGTCGTGTTGACCCGGTCTATTTGTGCGGCCACCCTAAACTCCTCATCGACGGTACCTCCTTCATCGTTATTCATCGTATTGCGGTGAAAACCCGTTGCCACCAGATTTTCGCGAGAAGGCAAATTCGCCGACTCGGCAGGAAGCAAATCCCCTGCCAGCTGCTCAATGGTGAAAGTATCGAAGGGCTTATCGGCATTAAAGGCCTTCACCACATAGTCGCGGTAGCGCCAAATATTCCGGGGACCATCTTTCTCATACCCCTTCGTATCGGCATAGCGTGCCAGATCCATCCACATGGCGGCCCAGCGCTCCCCAAAACTAGGAGCTGCCAGCAGGCCATCCACCAACCGTTCATAGGCATCGTCGGAGTCGTCGGCTACAAAGTCGGCCACCTGTTGGGGAGTAGGCGGCAAGCCTGTAAGGTCCAAACTAACCCGGCGAATTAGCGTGGCCTTGTCCGCCTTCTCCGAAGGAGACAGCCCTTCTTTCCGGAGTCGGTCGAGCACAAAGTAATCGATCGCATTTTGAGGCCAGCTCGAAGTGTTGAGGTCTAGCAGGCCAAAAAGATTGCTGAGGTTTCGGAGGCTGGGGAGCTCGGGACGATCTACCTTTTTATAGGCCCAATGTCTTTCCCAGGTGGCCCCCTGGTCGATCCACCGTTTCAGAATGTCCACATCTTCCTGGGCTAAAGGCTCCGCATTTTTGGGCATCCGGTCGTCGGGGTCGCTGGTTTCTATGCGTCGTATCATTTCGCTGGCATGGGCATTGCCCCGTACCACCGCAGGCTTTCCCGACTTCCCGGGCTGCAACATATCCTCTTCGAACAAGAAGCTAACATCCCCCGCTTTTTTTACTCCTCCATGACAACCTATACAATGTTTGTTAAGGATGGGCTTCACCTCGGCATTATAGTCGACTTTAGAACCGAATATCCCGTCCCAACTAAAATAGGAAACCAGTAAAATACCCGCTCCAAAAGCGATAAAAATAGATTTTCTCATGGACTACCTTTTAATAAATGAATGTAGGGCTCGTTTAGGAAATGAATAGCCCATATACTTTATTATATATTATATGGCAAAAATACAACCAAATAAAGGGTTTTGATAATCAAACCCTTTGAATTTGTTCTGCAAGTCGATTGAATGAAGGATCGTACCCATCAATAACCCAGTTGAATAGGTAGGGGCCAGGATACGCGAAGAATTCAGTAAAAAAGCGAAAGCGCTTAAATCTACTCCAAAATTTAAAATAAAAATTTTATATCATGCTGGCAGCCACTATAATGGGTGGCGAACAGTCGCCCTAGGGGATCGAATACCCTTATTTGGAAAGGCTTAATATGGCCCAGCCCCCGGCTTTACAGTTCAATTCTATGAAACCTTCGTTGGAGTCGTTCTCTTTTACACCATGGGCACTTTCGACCTTCCAATCTGCAGCATCTAATTTCAATACGGCAACACCATCCTTTTCGGCCCAAATTTTTATCCATGATAGCTCGCCATCTCGTTTTTTAGCACTCACCAAAAACGCCCCTTCGGCCCTCAATTTTTCAAAAGAAACATTTTGCCAATCGGCCGGAACAGCCGGCAATACTTCAATAAAACCGGCATAACTCTGTAGTAGCATCTCTTGCAACCCGGCCGCAAAAGCGAAATTCCCTTCGAGGGTAAAAGGCCGATATGTATACTTGGACAATCCTGATTTGGTCTGATCGCCATTGACATGAAAACTATTGGGCAAACAAAATGCCTTAGCAAAAGTGGATAATGCCTTAGCTGCACCGACCCCATCTTTGGCCCTAGCCTTTAGGTTGGCCAACCAAGAATAGGAATACCCACACCAATAATCGGGCCCGACACGATCCAATTGCTCGATCGTATTCTTAATAATAGTCTGTGCTCTTGGCCCGTCCTCCCACTTAATAAGCCCCAAGGGGTGTATTGCCATCAGGTGCGAAAAATGCCGATGCGATTGGTTATAAGCCATACTGGGGGCAAACATCAGTTCATGATTTTCGGTAATAGCAAATTCACCAAACTCCGACAACAAGCTTTGCCACTTTTCGGCCTCCTCCATCTTACCCAGCTCAATGGCTAGTTCAGCTCCTTCGGACAATACCGTTTTCATCAGGGCCAGGTCATAATTGGTATTCTCAGCGAACCAGGCGTCCAAACTGTTGTCATTTATTTCGGGACTTGAGCTTATCGGCAGCTTACGGAGCCCGTTGCTATCGGGCTCGGTAATATTCCCAAGAAATTTACACACTTCACTCACCCACGGATAGGCCCGATGGGCCAGCAACTCACGATCCATACTGTAGCGCCATTGCAAATAATAATGGTGAGCCAACCACGCCGATACCGTCGGAGAGAGCGAATACTGTATCCACCCGCCCATTTCCGTACCATCGAGGGTGGTAACACCGGGTACGGCCAGCCCATCGACGCCAAAGTACAGTTTGGTATACCGCTTATAATTTTCAAAATTCTCGTCTAGGTGATCCAAATAACCCAATGCATCGTCCAGATGATTGCCACTATAAGCCGGCCAATAGCTCAACTGGGTGTTCAGGTCGTGGTGGAAATCGCCTTTCCATGGTGGAATGCGACCATTGTCGGCGGTCCAGACGGCTTGCAAAGATATAGGCGGCGCACCACGACGGGCTGCCGAGCCAAATTTATACTGTTCCAAATACCATTGTTTCTCGATCGTCGCATCCGGCACACGGATGGCCGATTTGGCCCAAAACTGCTTCCACCAATTTTGGTGTGCGTTCAAGTCGGCTTGGTAACTTCTTTTCCATGCACTGGCTACATATTCGGCTGATGTTTTTTGTTGGGGCTTATCCAAATATTGTGAAGAAATACTCCAATTACCTTCGATCATGCCCTTTTGAGGCTTTTTCCATTGGACCGTTATCGTATATACAAAGCCACCGTAGCCTTCTTGGGTATAGGTAATGCTGTTATTGCCTTTTTCAATCGTACCCTGTTTATAGCCCAATCTGCGCAAATCATTGCCTTCGACGGAGTTGGCAAGGGCATTTTCATCGAATGCTCCTTGGTATTGCGGAGCTACCAAGACTGGCTCGAAGCTTTCTGTAACATTTTCAAAACGAAACCATCCAACTGGCTCTTTGGCATGTACGAAAGTCGTTAGCTTCAAACCACTTTTCCAAAGCACCGTACTTTGTGCATCTGCCAAGCTTAAGTGGACAGAGGCAACTTTCTCTGAGGGGGAGATTTCAAATTCCAAAGCGCCACCCGGAATTTTGGAAGGAGCGGGTTCCTGGTCATAAGGGCCGTCGAGATAGTTTTGCACGGGTTTGTAATCTTTCTTAGCCACCTGCTGCTGCACCCATTTGAAACTAAATTCATCCCGATGCAAACCGGCCATCGGACGTAAATCCCATATATCTGCCCGATCCAATGAAAACCGTAATTTCCCTTCCTTCTGCCAGATCAACGCCCCTACCATGCCATTCCCCAGCGGAATTCCCTCATCCCAGGTAGTAGCCAACGCGTCGAAATGGAGGTTGTGGGATTGAGTGGGTTGGGCGTTAAGTCCATTGTAAATAACCGTAAAAACGAATGATAGTTTTAAGGCGGTTTTAATCATAGCGATTGTACTGTTTCAAATGTCTGAAGTCATTTAAGTCCTCCACTCAGGAAAAATTACTCTGTTAATTTTTAAGACCAGCTTGTTCAGAAAACATAAGTACCTCTAATTCATATCTTTGAATATAGGGGATAAAATTTGTATTCCATTCAAAATCCTCCTGAATAGCCCCTCCTGAATAGCCGTTTCAATATGGTCGATTTGAAATGAGGCCTTTGTAAATTTGGGGAAATTATTTGATAGCTTATAAAAATCGATGAAAGTTGTTACGATAATATGGCCTTGGGCCAGTGAATTGATAATCAATGCGGGAGTAAAACGGCCCTTTGAAGCATTTAACTTTTCGATGCACGGTGTCTTGGGAAGCTATCCGCTACGCTTCCAACAAACACCCCAACAAAACTTACCCATTCAGGTTTAGGTAGGAGCTATGGGGCCCTGTTATGATTATCCTATAAAAACAGAGAATATCATTAGCCCTTCATCTTCAAATAGTTATTTTTCTAAAATCACTTAATTATAACCCACTATTCAATAAAAGGCATCCTCCACATGGCGAATATCCAGATGGCCATTGGGCAGGATCAGAATGGCGATAATATCGAAGCGTACATCGTACTGCCAGTCGACATCGAATATATAATGCTCGGCGGCTTTCATGATCAGCTTCGCTTTGGTATAGTTCACAAACTCCTCGGGCATTCCAAAGCCCGTGCCGCTCCGGGTTTTCACCTCTACAAAAACCAACATTTTGTCTTTTTCTGCGATCAGATCGATCTCCATATGTTGGTAGGTATAGTTCTTTTCAATAATCTGGTACCCTTGTTTCTCCATAAACTCGGCGGCACGTTCTTCGCCCCAGCGTCCGGTATCGTTATGTGTGGCCATAGGTTCTCAATTAAAATTAGACATTACTGCTTGTCCCTGTTAACTTTGAAATAAAATAACATTTTTGGTGTACCCCATGGGGATACGACTTCGAACCGATATCAATGAATACGCTGATAAATAAAAAAGTAACCTTTCAAGACCTGGGTGTAATAGACTATCAGCAAGCTTGGGACTTACAGGAAAAAATATTTGCCGATACTATCTCTATAAAAACTGGGAATAGGGGGTTAGCACCCGAAGACCAACGGCCAACCCCGAACCATCTGCTATTCTGTCAACATCCGCATGTATATACGCTGGGGAAAAGCGGAAAATCCGAGCATCTCTTGCTCGATGAGGCGACCCTATCCCAGAAACATGCTACGTTTTATAAGATTAACCGGGGTGGGGACATCACCTATCACGGGCCAGGCCAACTGATTGCCTACCCTATACTAGACCTTGATAATTTCTTTACCGATATCCACAAATACTTACGTTTTATGGAGGAGGCCGTCATCCGAACCCTGGCGGTATACGGGCTCGTGGCAGGTCGAATAGAGGGGCTTACGGGCGTATGGCTCGACCCTGTAGAACAAATTAACCCTCGGAAAATATGTGCCTTAGGGGTTAAAACCAGCAGGTGGGTCACTATGCATGGGTTGGCCCTCAATGTCAACACCGACCTGTCGTATTTTGGAAATATCGTCCCTTGTGGCATATCCGATAAAGCGGTAACCTCCCTCCAGCGGGAATTGGGGCATGAAATTGACTTAACGGAAATCAGTACTATATTAAAAAACCAATTGGGGATCCTCTTCGAGATGCAGTGGGATGCCATAGATTCAGAATGAAAAAGGACATCATATTTCACCCAGTCGACGGGATCCAGGTGGCGATCGTTCGCCAATACAATGAGTTGAATCAAGCTACATGGGATGTGATCCTGATTAACAAAAAAAACGTCCCTATTTCGAACGTATTCGTTACCTCCCAAGGCTATAGCGCCCCAGAGCAACAGCGTAAAGAGGCTAAGAAGACCTCTACCTTACGTCACTTTTTCCCCGAAATCGCCCCCGGCGGTCATGTAGTGGTCGAGCCGATCATGGAGGCACTCTTCCACCTCTACAACCAGTACTGGGTAAGTTTTTTTGTGGACAATCAAGTTTACGACAAAAAATTCATCTTCGTTCCCGATAGCATTGTGGAGGATCATATGGTCCGGATCCCCACTTTAGGATTAGAGGGAATTCTTCACGAATAAGCACCCGAATCGACACCATATGAGCACATCGAATCAGGTAACCCTCAAAGATGCTATTTCTATAGGAATAGGCGGTATGGTCGGTGGAGGTATTTTCGCCGTTTTGGGCTTGGCTGTATCCTTGGCTCAGGGCGGGACACCCCTGGCTTTTTTGTTTGCAGGAGGCATCGCCTTGCTCACCTCTTACAGTTATGTTAAGCTTTCTATGACTTTTCCAGACCGAGGTGGGACGGTAAAATTTATAAACCAAGGCTTCGGAAAGGGCACTTTTAGTGGAGGCATCAATAATCTGCTCTGGGTGAGTTATATCATTATGCTATCTCTATACGCTTCGGCTTTTGGTTCCTATGCTCCTAATCTATGGGGCCTCACCAAGGATACCGTTATAGACAGCCATATTTATCAGAGTGCTGTCGTGATTTTGGCCACCTTTATCAATTATTACAGCATCAGGGTAGTAGGAAAAATAGAATCCTACGCCGTCATCATCAAATTATTGATACTGCTAGGATTTGTAGCTATAGGAGCCTATGGACTATTTGGGAACGATCATATAACCCAGTTGGCTATTTCGAGCTGGGAAAGTCCTTTGAGTCTTGTGACCGGAGGAATGGTTATTTTTGTGGCCTATGAGGGCTTTTAACTCATAGCCAATGCAGCCCCCGACATCGTAGAGCCAGAAAAGAATATCCCAAAGGCCTACTACTACTCCATCGTTTTTGTTATCTTCCTTTATGTTGTCATCGCTATTATTACAGTAGGTTCTTTACCATTCGACAAAATAGCCCAAGCCGAAGATTATGTGCTGGCAGAAGCCGCAAAACCCATGCTAGGCACTACAGGGTTCACCATCATCACCATAGCGGCCCTGATCTCCACCTTTTCGGCCATCAATGCTTCCCTATATGGAGGTAGCCGGGTTAGCTATGAGATTGCCGAAGACGATGAACTTCCTCATGGGCTAACCAGTAACTTATGGAACCAACCCCTCGGGCTATTCATTACGGCGGTATGTACCTTGCTCATCGTCAATACCCTTCACTTAGAAAGTATTTCAACTGCAGGAAGTGTCGGCTTCTTGCTTATATTTTCGGCTGTTAACTTTACGGGCTATCGGCTTGCCGACAAGATCTCCGCCAAAAAGGGGATCCCCTTGCTCGGCTTTGTACTCACGCTGCTAGCCGCACTCACCCTAATCCTTCAACAATTTGGTGCCAACCGTACGGGGATTCTTATTTCCTTAGGAATTGTGGTGTTCTGTTTTGCTTTGGAGTTCGCCTATAAGCGGTTCGAGGCTAAGAAAAAAAATAGATAGCCGATTCCCTGTATCCTAAATATAGAACTTTTTAAGCTTTATGAGTTGCTCCACCTCCTCGGGAACGAGGTATTTTATAGATTGACCAGACTGAATTCGTTGCCGCAAATAAGTGGCCGAAATATCCATCAAGGGAGCTTCAATAAACTGTACGGAGGGGTGGTCTTTGAAGAGATGAGGTTTGGAGTTTGGCCTTGGATAAACATATAACCCCACATATTCGAGGATTTTATCGTGGTTTTTCCAGTTAGGGAATTGGGCCAGATTGTCCTCGCCCATTATTAGCCTAAACTCATGCTGGGGAAACTTTTCTTGAATCCTCACCAGGGTGTCTATCGTGTAGCTAGGCTTGGGCATATGAAACTCGACATCGCTAGCCTTAAGTAGGCTGTTGTCGCTAATAGCCCGGGCGACGAGGTCGAATCGATCAAACTCGTGCAACAAGGATTTGCTTTTTTTAAAAGGATTTTGCGGACTCACCACAAACCAAACCTGTTCTAGGTCCGTGGCTGTCGCCATGGTATTGGCAATAATCAGATGTCCAATATGGATGGGATTGAAGGACCCAAAGAAAAGGCCAATTTTCATAAGCAGTGGTGTTTAAGGAGTCGAGATGAAATCCAACACCAATTTTTCGGCCTGTTGCAAGGCCAGTTCCAGGTCGTCGTTCACCAAAACCACGTCAAACTTATCCTCAAAGCTCAGTTCGTAACGCACCTTACCCAGGCGGGTCTCTAGTGACTTATCATCCTCCGTTCCGCGACCACTTAGCCTACGAATGATTTCTTCTTCTGAGGACACCTTTACGAATATTGCCAAGGCATCGTCCCGATAGGTTTCTTTGATTTTGAGGCCTCCTTTTACGTCGACGTCGAACAGTACATGCTTGCCATTGGCCCAGATACGCTCTATTTCCGACTTAAAGGTGCCATAATAATTTCCGGCATATACCTCCTCCCATTCTGCAAATTCGTTCAGACCAATCTTGGTTCTAAATTCATGCTTGGGGATAAAATAATAATCCTGCCCATCCACCTCATGTTCCCGTTTGGGACGGGTAGCGGCCGACACCGAAAAAGAGAGTAATTCTGGGAATTTATTCAATAAATGACGGACTACCGTCGTCTTTCCGGAGCCGGAAGGGGCAGAAAAAATGATAAGCTTACCTTTCACGCGAACAGTCTTAACTGTTTATTTTTGAAATAATTGTATTCAATATATTTTTGGGACAGGGCTTCTTCGCGATCTTATCCGCCAGGGAGGTTTTTATACATTTCTCGAGGTTATAGGACTCGATGCAGGGAATACATTTATCGATATTCTCCCTAAAATGATCCTTCTCAGCCTCCGTCGCCTGGTCATCCAAAATAGCCTGAATCACCTTCATACACTCGGCATGATGCTCACACTTCGTCTTCATCTGGGGGGTACTCGCTTCATCTGTCACTGAAGGCGTTTTGATTGACTCATTCATCTCAATAGGATAATAAATAATGGTATATATGCTCGCTTGTACCCTATAACCGAATTGCTTACATAAAAAGTTTCAAAACTTATGAATCATATCCCATTGTACTGGCATAGCTTCTTAGTTTTTCTTTCAATAAATTACGGGCACGGTGTAACCGAGAGCGAACAGTCCCTATCGGAATGTCGAGTATTTTGGCCATTTCCTCGTAGGTAAATCCTTCTATGTCGCATAGGATAATCACCGTACGGAAATCGACCGGAAGGGCATTTAAGGCATTGGCTACCTCATCCCCTATCAGCTCCTGAACGGCATCGGCCCGCAGGTCGACGGTATAGGTGGTGTCGGAGGCTTCTTCAGAATTATACGTAGTCTCTACTTCCTGATAATCGACTTTAGAAGGCTCCTTACTCTTCTTACGATAGTCATTGATAAAGCTATTTTTTAGTATCCGGAACAGCCATGCTTTTGCATTCGTACCTTGTTCGAAGGACTTGATAAACCGAAACGCCTTGAGGTACGTGTCTTGTACCAAGTCGTTAGCATCATCCTCGTCCATCGTAAGACGAAAGGCGAAGTTATACATCGAATCGATATGAGGCATGAACTCCCGGTTGAAAATCTTATAGCGAAGATCATCCGTATTATCATTCTTGGCAGGTGTTTCTGACATGGCAACGATCATAGAAATGCTGAATTTACAAAGATTAATAACAGCTCCAAACCATAGCATCTAAAAATTGACAAATGGTTGGTCAGGCGGTCCCTCCGTCCGAATTTTGATGAAGAATAAGGTACACCTACTTCAGCAATAATTAAATGTACCTACATCAAATACCGAGCCAACGGGGGCAAATCCCGCCATAATGTCATACTAACGTTTAGAAAAAAGTTCCAGTATTAAAATAAATACGAAAGTTAGCGCGGTGCTCGCTACGATACGGACCAAAGAATAAAGAATCATTCCAACATCGTTGATTTCCAGTAGAAACAACACTGCTGAATGAATAAAAATAAGCGGCAACATATAGCCGGTAAACGAAAAGAATCCCTGGGACCTAATGCCAATCTCCAGCCGATCGTCCCCCTTACTCTCCATTTGGTAATGCAACAGAAAGGGCCTCAAATAGGCTACCAAGACCGTAGCCGCTGCATGCATCCCCAAGGTATTTGAAAATACATCGACGAGTATCCCCACCAAAAAGCCAATCAGCAAAAGATAAAGCCTGTCGGTTTCGATAGGTAGCAACAGGATGATTCCTATATAAACGAAAGAGAAGGCATAATTGAATAACACCAAGTTGCGCATGAATAGTATCTGCAATACCAGGTAAATAAGTACCAGTTGGCTGGCTTGGATAATTTGGCGTAAATTCATTTAGGTTCTTCAATGCTACGTCTTAGCCCCAGTTGTTCCTCAAGTTGATTATTTTTTACCACATATACATACGATAAATTGGCGAAATCGGTTGCTAGGTCTAGAACAATATTATAAAACGTCTGATTTTGATCTACTTCAATCGTCCTTACTCTCCCCACCATAATCCCCGCTGGGAAGACGGCGTTTTGGTCGGAAGTAACGGCGGAGTCTCCTTTAATGATCTTGGTATATTTCGAGATATCGATCAAATCGATTTGGGACGGAACCTTGCCCGACCATTTGGCATAGCCGATCTCATCGCTTCTCAAAAGTTTGGTAGAGACCATAAACTGAGAGTGCAATATAGAAGTAATGATGGAGTAGTTTTCTGAACAAGTCTGCACTTTCCCAACCACCCCGGTAGCCGAAATTACCCCCATTCCCGGCTCTAAGCCATCCTTGCTGCCCTTATCGATGGTTATAAAATTGTTTTGATAATGGGTCTCACTATCTACTACTTTAGCGACGGTATACGAGAAGCGGTCGGCGAAGGTAGAATCGGGCAAATAACCGGAAGGCGCATGAGATGGGTTCTGCTGAGCGAGCAGGGTCACCTGAGCACGCAGCTGGGCGTTTTCTAGGGCCAAGTCCGCATTGATTTCACCTAGACGGGTATATTCCCGCACCGTATTGGAGAGGTTGAGGGTCTTGGCCACATAACTATTGGCGGTATTGAAATAGGTAGCGCCCCAATAATTATTATTTCGCACAACGAGCCACATGCTGAGCACCTCCAGCAAGATAAATACCAGAAAAAACCGATTTCGAATGATGAAATCAACGAGTTGGAGCATGGGCTACGCGAATCAGCAGTGGGGACAAAGGACCAATATGCCCTTTGTCCCCACGAACAATGCAGTACTACGAAATTAAAACGGGTTTGTACAATTCCAAATTTTTCAAAACCTCACCAGTACCTCGTACAACGGCCTTTAATGGGTCCTCAGCTACATGTACAGGCAGTTTGGTTTTTTGGGCAATACGGCGATCCAAGCCGTGAATCAGGGCCCCACCACCAGTCAGGTATATCCCATTTTTGAATATATCGGCAGAGAGTTCTGGCGGCGCAATCTCCAGTGCCTTCATCACCCCTTCTTCTATTTTCGAAATTGATTTATCCAAGGAGTAAGCGATCTCACTGTAGGTGACGCGTATTTCTTTAGGAATACCCGTCATCAGGTCACGCCCTCTGATGAGGTAGTCCTCCAAAGGCACTTCCAGCTCGGGCGATGCCGACCCAATAGCCATCTTAATGAGTTCGGCGGAGCGCTCCCCGATCAGTAAATTATGTTCTCTACGCATGTAATCGACGATGTCGCGGGTAAATACATCCCCGGCAATCCTTACGGACTGTTCACATACGATTCCAGAAAGGGCGATAACGGCGATTTCGGTCGTTCCTCCACCGATATCGACGATCATCACCCCGTTGGGCTGGGTGATATCGATCCCTATCCCAATGGCAGCCGCAATAGGCTCATGCACCATATATACCTCCTTGGCACCCGCATGTTCACAGGAATCTTTTACCGCACGCTTTTCTACCTCGGTAATTCCGGAAGGTATACATACCACCATCCGATGCGAAGGAGTAAAAAACCGACTGCCAGTATCTATCATTTTGATAAGCCCCCTGATCATCATTTCGGCAGCTGTAAAATCGGCAATCACTCCATCTTTTAAGGGGCGGATCGTTTTTATATTTTCATTGGTTTTTTCATGCATTTGCATGGCCGTATGCCCTATAGCAAGCACTTTGCCGGTGGACTTATCCATCGCAATGATTGAAGGCTCATCTACTACCACCGTGTCCTTATAAATAATCAGCGTATTGGCAGTTCCAAGGTCAATGGCTATATCACTTGTCAAAAAATCAAACAATCCCATATATATACTTAAAATATTTTAACTCGTCCAGAATAAAAAGTACGCAAAATTACAGATTATTACCCACAAACAAAGGCATTTAAAAAATTTAGCACAGCGGGTCTTTTAATCAAATTATAAGGACCTTAGGCAGCTATGGTTCCAAGAATTTGTAAAACCTGCGTACCTTTGTTTTTACTATGGGAATCAAAGCACTTTTAAGCCAACCCTTGGCTCAATATATCGTCAATCAACAGAAAATTTGGATGGCCAATAGTCTTCAAGTTCAAGAAAACTGGAGGCAAAAATTGGTACATACCAGTCTTAAAACGAAATTTGGTAAAGATCATTTCTTTAAAGATATTAAAAACTATTCTGACTTTAAAGAAGCCGTCCCCATTCACGATTATGAGGACCTCAAAGGCTATATTGAGTTACTAAAAGCGGGAGAACCCGACATACTATGGCCGGGTAAGCCCTTGTATTTCGCCAAAACTTCGGGGACTACCTCAGGCACCAAATACATCCCCATTACCCGCGACTCGATCTCCAACCATATCGACTCGGCTCGTAATGCCATTTTGAATTATGTGGCTGAGACCAACAATTCGGCCTTCCTCGACAAAAAGCTGATATTTTTGTCGGGTAGCCCTACCCTAACCGAAACGGGAGGAATACTCACGGGCAGGCTGTCGGGAATCTCTAACCACCATGTGCCGGGCTACCTCAAGTCGAACCAGCTCCCATCCTATACCACCAACTGCATCGAAGATTGGGAAGAAAAGCTTGAAAAAATTATTGACGAGACCCTCGGCCAGCCCATGTCGTTGATTTCGGGGATACCTCCATGGGTACAAATGTATTTTGACAGAATCATAGCCCGAACCGGTCGGCCTATCAAGGATGTTTTTCCAGACTTTTCGTTGTTCATCTATGGAGGGGTCAATTTTGAGCCGTACCGCGCCAAGCTTTACGAATCTATAGGAAAGCCCATCGATTCCATAGAGCTTTATCCCGCTTCCGAAGGCTTTCTGGCTTACCAGGATATGCAAAATGAACCGGGAATGTTACTGCTATTAAACACAGGAATTTTCTTTGAGTTTATACCAGTAGAAAATTACTACGACGAAAAACCAGTCCGGCTTTCTATAGAAGAAGTTGAGATTGGCAAGAACTATGCCCTAATCATCAATAGCAATGCCGGCCTATGGGGATATTCTATAGGCGATACGGTCAAATTTGTCTCTAAAGACCCTTACCGGATCGTTGTAACGGGGCGTATCAAACATTTTATATCGGCTTTTGGGGAGCATGTTATTGGCGAAGAAATAGAGAAGGCCTTGCAATACGCCATGTCCAGACAACCCGGAGTAGAAGTAGTAGAATGTACCGTTGCCCCGATGGTCACCCCGTCGGAGGGGCTTCCCTACCACGAATGGCTCATAGAATATGCCCGCGAACCGGAACATCCCGAACAGTTTGCTGCCGACCTAGATCGTAAACTTGCCGAGCTAAATACCTATTACGACGACTTAATAACGGGAAGTATACTCAAGCCCCTGGTCATAAAAAAACTACGCAGCAATGCCTTTATCGACTACATGCGCTCCAAAGGGAAACTAGGAGGACAAAACAAGGTCCCCCGACTCTCCAACGACCGAGCCATTGCCGATGAGCTAATCCGTATCGGCGGCCTGGCCTAATAACCCTTATTATCTGCCTAAATTAAACTCAAGAGCCTAGCAAAACATGAATAAAAAAGGAATAGCCATACTTGGATCGACTGGATCGATAGGAACCCAGGCGCTGGAAGTAATCGCCGCCAACCGAAGTTTATTTCGGGTAGAAGTCCTCACGGCCCATTCCAATGCCCGGCTTTTGATACAACAAGCACAGAAATTTAAGCCTAAAACGGTGGTAATTGGCTCCGAAAAGGCATATCAACTGGTTTATTCCGCCTTAGCCGAATTGCCCATAAAGGTCCTATGTGGCAGCGAAGCCTTGGCTGAGGTAGTGGAGCACCCTGGTATCGATATTGTTCTTACCGCCATGGTAGGCTACTCGGGCCTGTTACCGACTATTCGGGCCATCGAAGCGGGCAAGGATATTGCCCTAGCCAACAAGGAAACCCTGGTGGTTGCTGGAGCCCTGATTACCCGCTTGGCCAAGGAGAAAGGGGTACGCATTCTCCCTGTAGACTCGGAGCATTCCGCCATTTTCCAGTGCCTGGTAGGAGAGGCCGAAAATTCTATTGAGAAAATTATACTGACAGCCTCTGGTGGTCCGTTCAGAGGGAAGGACAGGGCCTACCTCGCCGGGGTCACGAAGGCCCAAGCGCTGAAACACCCTAATTGGACCATGGGAGCGAAAATCACCATCGATTCGGCCACCCTGATGAACAAGGGATTGGAGGTCATAGAAGCCAAGTGGCTGTTCGACTTAGCCGACAGCCAGATCGAGGTCATTGTGCACCCTCAGAGCATCATACACTCTTTGGTACAATTCGACGACGGAAGCATGAAGGCCCAAATGGGGCTTCCCGACATGAAATTACCCATACAATACGCCCTGGGGTACCCCCGCAGGTTACCGTCAGATTTCCCAAGATTCAATTTCCTGGATTACCCGACATTAACTTTCGAAAAACCAGACATGGAGACCTTCCAAAACCTTGAATTGGCCTTTTTGGCATTAAAAAAAGGAGGGAACTTGGCTTGTATTCTGAATGCTGCGAACGAAATAGCCGTAGAAGCGTTTTTAGAAGACAGGATCGGTTTTTTAGAGATCTCTGATATTATAGTAACGGCCATGGCCAAGGTCCCCTTCGTGAAGGATCCTTCTATAGAGGATTATGTTCAGACCGACGCCGCCACTAGAGACTTGGCCCTCTCACTTATTGCTAATAGTACTGTATCATGAAAAGTGAAATTGTTAAGTACCTGTCCGTAGCCTTTGCAAGTGCCCTGAAGTTTTTTGGGGGGCCTATTACCGGTGTGGTTTTGGAGCTTAACTGGATTGAAACCGCCCTCGCCTCGGCTACCGGGATGATGGCAATGGTTTTTTTACTTACCTATGTAGGCAAGTGGATTCAACAATTCATTGAAAGGTATCGTAAAGCCCCCAACAAGAGATTTACAAAATCGAATAGAATGGCCGTGCGAATCTGGAAGAAGTTTGGAATTATAGGGATAGCCTTCTTAACACCTCCCCTCTTTACCCCCATTTTTGGTCCACTGTTAGCGGTAGGGTTTAAAGTCCCCAAGAATGCCATCTTCCTCTGGATGACCATCAGCGCTATTCTCTGGGGATTCGGAATATCCTTTATCGCCCATAAAATGACCTATTTCCAAAACTGGATCCGGTAATTATCACGAGGGAGAAACCCCTTATAAATGCCAAAGGCCAGAATACCTCTAAAGTATTCTGGCCTTTTGTCTTTTTCGAACAAGCGCTTAGCGCGCCTTGATAATTTCGGTAAAGTCTCTAGACTTCAAAGAGGCTCCACCCACAAGTCCACCATCGATATCGGGGGCTGCAAAAAGTTCGGGAGCACTACTTGCCGACACGCTTCCACCATACAATATTGATAGTTGGTCGGCCACTTCCTGTCCATACTTTTCGCTCACATGGCTCCGTAACGCCGCATGCATTTCCTGAGCCTGTTCGGCAGAAGCGGTGAGACCAGTACCAATGGCCCAAATAGGCTCATAGGCTATTACTACAGAGAGGATTTGTTCCTTCGACAGATGGAATAGCCCTGCGGTAAGCTGGTTTTTCACGAAGCCAATATAATCTTCATTTTGTCTTTGCTCTAAAGACTCTCCACAGCAAAAAATTGGAGCGATATCATGAGCCAAAGCCACATTTACCTTTTCGGCCAAAATGGCATCGGTTTCATTAAAATATTGTCTGCGTTCGCTATGACCTATCAAAACATACTTCACCCCTATCGACTGAAGCATAGGCGCCGAGATCTCTCCGGTGTAGGCTCCTGAAAGCTTGTCTGAGACATTCTGTGCCGCTACCGAAAAGTTGGGGGCATCTGCTATATATTTCTGAATGGTGGTCAGATACAAAGCCGGAGGACATAGGATAACCTGGGCATCGCCAGTAACCTCGTCCTTAGCCATATTCACGATCTCGGAGGTCAGCGCCACGGCTTCCTCCATCGTTTTATTCATCTTCCAATTACCGGCAACTATTTTATTTCGCATATTTAAATTTTATTGTGGTAAATTCTCCTTCAGCACAACAAAATTATCATAATTTCAGGAGATACCTTATTTAAATTTTACTATATCAAAAATCTCTGAAAAACTTGCACTTTTAAAGAATTTTTTGTGTTTATTATAGGTAGAAAAGCGTAAATTTACGTTCTGGCCGATGGACTCCATCGCCAGGCAGCGAGGCATAGTCTTAGAAAGGCTTTCGACTATGCCGAAAAATAAGGTAAAGCCTCTAACAAAATTTTAAGACGAAAAGTAAGCCGCAATGAGAACTTTTACATGGATCTGGCTGGCCATTCTACTATTCGCGACCACCGCCTACGCTACAACTGAGGAATCGAATCCCAAGGTGTCGGAAGAGAAATACGGGTACTTCTTAGAAAAAGACCGTAAGACTGCTCGAATACCCTTTGAGTTGCATTCGAATCTCATATTGTTGTATCTTAAAATAAACGATACAGACTCCCTCCGGTTTATCTTGGATACCGGCGTAAGTTCCATTATTGTCACCGACCCACATGTACTTCGGCCCGACAGGCTCCAACTTACTAGGAGGGTCGACTTGGCTGGGGCAGGAGAAGGCGAGAAAGTTTCGGCACATGTGGCTATAGACAATAGCCTCGTCATGGGTAAGCTACGCGCCAACCACCAGAATATAGTGGTGTTGGAAGAAGATTTCCTTCGGTTGTCCGAATATGTTGGCGTGCCTATACACGGGATTTTTGGGTATGAGATTTTCAATAATTTTGTAGTCACCATCGACTTTGCCAAGCGGGAACTACTGCTTACCAAGCATGACCACTACAAGTACAAACGCTCGAAAGGAGAAAAATACCCCTTGGTCATAGAAAATACCAAGCCCTTTACCGATGCCGTCACCCTGTTTGCCGATGGGCGCGAGCGCCCCATCCGGGTACTCATCGATACCGGTGCTGGCCATGCCTTACTGGTCAATAACATGCCCAATGAAACACTACGTTTGCCCGAAAAAGTGATTCGGGCCCAGTTGGGCAGAGGGCTTAATGGGGTCATCAATGGCAACCTAGGCCGGGTGGAGCGCATCAGGCTCGGAAAATTTGAGCTCGATAACATTTTAGCCTCCTTTCCCGACTCCCTGGCTTTCGCCTCTAAGTTGCACAACAGCTCGGAACGGCAGGGCAATATTGGCTGCGAGCTCCTCAGGCGCTTCACCGTGACCATGAATTACAAAGAAGGATATATGGTGCTGAAGCCCATAAAAAGCAAAATCAAGGAAAAGTTTGAACATGACATGAGTGGCTTAGAGATTGTAGCGGAGGGCCGCACCTTACAAAACTACTATGTAAACCACGTTACTGCCGACTCCCCCGCCGACCATGCAGGGCTAATGACCGGGGATCAACTCCTCTTTATCGACGATCAAGCGGCAGGAGAAATTCATATTAGCGAAATATATAAACTGCTACAACTAGGCGATGGCCGAAAGATCGATTTCCTTGTCAAACGCAATGGTGATATTTTTTTCACAAGGATTACCCTAAAAAGAATGATTTAAGTATTTTTAGGCAAATCACTAATTTGAATCTTGGAACGCCTAATTACCACCGCCGATGGCTCACATTCTTTAATGAGCCCCCTATTTAACCAACAATATCATTCACTTCAAGGAGCACTAACCGAATCGATACATATCTATATCAACCTGGGTCTGCAAAGCAAAATACCGTCCCCGCATCCCATTTCTATCTTTGAAATGGGCTTCGGGACGGGGCTCAATGCCCTACTGGCCTGGCAGCTTGCCGAGACGACTCAGACGCCCGTTCATTATACGACCGTGGAGGCTTACCCCATTACCCTAGCAGAAGCCCGGCAACTCAACTATCCGAGCCTTACCAACACCGAGGACTTCCTAGCCTTACACCAAGCCGGCTGGGGCGAAGACATCCCCCTTTCGCCTTATTTTACCTTTAGAAAAGAGAACAGGACCCTCCAAGAGCTAAGCCATAGGCGGCAATATGAAGTCATATTTTATGATGCTTTTGATCCTCGGGCACAGCCAGAACTTTGGACCACCGAAATTTTTACTAACATTGCGGCTCAAACAGCCCCAAACGGTGTACTAGTCACCTACTCTTCGAAAGGCATCGTAAAAAGAGCCCTTCAAGCAGCAGGATTCCTAGTAACCAAGCACCGAGGGCCTGGAAAAAAGTTTCATGTTTTAAAAGCGGTAAAAATTTAAATAATCAATTCGATGGCATTACAAGAAATGATCCAAAATGAATTGCAGGAGGCCCAAAAAGTATTGAATGCCTTCCTTTCAGATCCAATTCAGACAGAGAAAATTGAAGCTGCAGCCAGGCTAATGGCCCAGGCCATTCAAAATAATAGAAAAATTATTTCTGCCGGCAATGGAGGTTCTCATTGCGACGCCATGCATTTTGCAGAAGAACTTACAGGACGCTATCGAGAAAATAGAAGGGCTTTGCCTGCCATCGCCATATCGGATGTCAGTCATATCAGCTGCGTAAGCAACGATTTCGGCTATGAATTTATATTTTCAAGATACCTAGAAGCCATGGGCCAACAGGGGGACGTTTTTCTGGGACTGAGCACCAGTGGTAATTCGGCAAATATTATCGAGGCCGTAAAAACGGCTAAAGAACGGGGCATGAAAACCATTATTTTATCGGGCAAAGACGGTGGTACACTCGCCGGAATGGCCGATATCGAAATACGGGTACCTCATTTCGGATATGCCGACCGCATCCAAGAAATACATATTAAGATCATTCACATTTTTATGCTTTTAATAGAAAAGCTAGTGGTATAACCAGATACATTAGATCACACTAACAACCCCATGAAAGTAAGACCGTCAGCCGTCATAGTCCATGACCAGAAAGTGTTAACCATGCGCTACCAGTACCAAGGTACCGAGGTACTGGCACTTCCCGGAGGCAACCCCGACCCTGGAGAAAACCTTCCCGAAGCCTTAGCACGCGAATTGCAAGAGGAGTTGGGCATAGCCGTTCAAATAGGCCCTATGATGCTTTGTGGTGAGGTGATTTGGACCGAGGTGAACCGACACACCTTGCATACCGTATTTGCTATCAAGGAATTAGTAGGCGAACCCGAGCTTAACCCCGACCAAACCACGGCCTTGTCGCTGGAATGGATTCCAATCCAAGAGCTAACCCAACATTTGCTCTATCCTAACTTTGGTGCCCTCCTCCAGAAATGCCTTCAGGAGGGTCAGTTATTGGGCTATGTAGGCCCCGCTTTGCAGCCCTATCTCCCTTGAGGAAGAACATCTCACCCTATCCAAAAATTGGATTTAAATTGGGATAAATACTACAGTTAAAATTTTTCCGAAAATACCAGTAGCCAGAAACGAATATATATGGTCGTTTCTGGCATTTTTATTAGATAATTCCCTTTCCAATTTCTAAAAAACAGAAACAAACTGTACTTTTGCATTTTTTAAAGGCAACTGTGTAAATGGAAAACGAAAAGAAGGAAAAACTGTCGGACTTCCTTATACGGCGGGCGGATAAAGATCGACTTTCAAGAGGTCGGTCTATTTATAGTAGTGGGGCACTTAAAGTTTCTAAACTAGAATATCTTGGAACCGGTACGGCCGAATTTAAGATCAAAAGTGATTACTCGATTCACTACTTCCAAATCCAAATTAGGGATTTTTTAACTCCACAAATTATAGCTGAGTGTACCTGCAACGACAATAGTCAAGGCCTGTGCAAGCATCGCGTCGCTAGTATATTGTATATCCTCGACAAAATGCCCATTATCAAGCAGATCGTCTACGAAATGCAGGATACAGAGGTGGAAATGGCCGACTTGCGGGATTATGTACTGAGAGGCTTGGTATTGGACGAAACCTGGAAGAACCGTGACCAGATCAATAACGTCGAGGTTAATATAGCCAAAGAAGGCCATGCCGAATGCGAGGTGGTAGTAGAAGAGCAGCGCTTTCAGGTGAACTTGATTCGTCAGAAAGGAACCCGTGTTTTACAGACCTCCTGCTCTTGCAACCAAGAACTATGGGTGCCCCTCTGTGAGCATAAACTAGCGGCTCTGCTAAAGATACGGTCTGAACTCGGCGATCGTGCCTTCGAGGTCATGCGCGACTTTTCTGAGGACAAGGCCAAGCTATTGGAAGAGTATGGCTACAGCCTGGAAGACGATTTTAAGGATAAGTTCGATTTCAAAATCGACGAAAGTGGTGATTTGTCCATAATCAAGCTTGACCCATCCATCCAAAAGGTGGGAAAATACCAAGATTGGGCGGAGTTACGCTATCAAATTCTTCCTTATCAATCAGACGAATTTGAAGTATCTAACCCCGAAGGTAATTCTGAGGAAGACGATCGAATGACTTTCTTCTCCTTTTGGCCGAAGGGCGTCGACAAACTCATGGACTTTGGTTTTGGAGTGTTTTCTGCGAAGTATAACGATAAAACCGACAAACTAACCACCATCCGGACCATTGCCGGAGGCAGTAGCCAATATTACTCTGCCGATGAAGTTCCGGTACTTTCTGAGGCCGAAGCGCGCCTGGTGCGACTTTCCAGAAGCTTAGAAGACGGTCTTCAGAAATTTACCCGTAAAAAAGGCTGGACCTATAATGCCTTCCTTAACTATGACGACGTGACTCCGATGCAAAAGTCGGATGCACGAAACTATACGGGAAAACAGGTACAAAGGATCTTTCATGACCTGGCCGACCAAAAGATATTCATCACAGAGAACGATAACGTAACCAATAATAACCAGCTAGAGAGCATATCCATTCACCGGACTCCCGCAAAGCTATTCTTTGCCCTCACCGAGGACAGCGAGTTCGTGACCCTGCGCCCCCTAGTCGAAATAGTACCAGGCTCCCCACAAAACTTAGAGGAAGTAACCAGCTTCGACAGTTTTTGGCTGGGCGTATACCGCAACAAGCTTCTGTATCGCTGGGCGGGGCTCAGTGATGCCGAAATGGTACATTATCTAAGAAATAACGGATATAAAATCAGAGTACGCAAAGAGCATTCCGAGGACTTCCTCACGGAGTGGGTCATCCCCGTGACCAAGCAATTTGACGTCATGTTCCAGACCCGTCATGAGCTACTTAAAAAACCGTTAGAATTTGAAAAACCTCAGATTTACCTCAAGGAGGACGACGCCAATCTACTGATTGTACCTACCTACCTGTACAAAGGTCCTGAGGGAAGTGAAGAGGAGATCCTAGAATTTCATCATAATCAGAAGAGAACCCAAGCGGGCTTCGAGGACGGAAAAATAACCGTCTTAGAGCGGAATCATAGCCAAGAAAATGAAATTTGGAAATGGCTGAAGGGCCTAAATCCCGATTTTGCGGCCCAAGACGACGATTCATTCCTGTACGTACCCTTCGACCAGGTTATGAAAGATGGGTGGTTGTATCAATTCGTTGAAGCTATTCAAGAGAAGGGGTATGATCTGTTAGGCTTTAAAGACCTAAAAAAAATGCGCTTTAACCCCAACCGCGGGAAAGTGCAGGTAACGGCATCATCTGGAATCGACTGGTTCGATATGCAGGTCTTAATCAGCTTTGGCGATCAGATCGTATCCATGGGCGACGCTAAAAAAGCCCTGCTCAAAAAGCAAAATTTCGTTCAACTTAAGGATGGTACCTTAGGGGTAATTCCCGAAGAGTGGATCAAGAAGCTGGAACCCATACTGAAGTTTGGGCGGGTTAACGGCAACGGCATACACCTTTCTAAGATCCACTTCTCGCTAATAGAATCCCTAATTGCCGAAATTGACGACGAAGACATTGCGAACGAGTTAAAAGAGAAAAAGCAAAAGCTTTTAAACTTTAAAGAGATCCCGAATGTCGTTCTTCCTCCTAACATCAAGGCCACTTTACGGCATTATCAGGAAGAGGGATATAAATGGATGAATTTCTTAGACGAATTCCGTTGGGGAGGCTGCTTAGCCGACGATATGGGTCTTGGTAAAACCTTGCAGATCCTTACCTTCATTCAGCAGCAGAAAAACCTGCATCCTACCGCCACCAACCTGGTAGTAGTGCCCACCACCCTGATCTTTAACTGGCAGGCAGAAGCAGAGAAATTCACCCCTGAGCTTAAACTCTATGTGCACCGTGGTATGACGCGCCGGAAGGACATCGATTTCTTTACGGAATATGACGTCATCCTGACCACCTATGGCACCATGCGTAGCGATGTTCAGCTACTTCGTAACCTGACCTTCCACTACATCATATTGGACGAGGCTCAGGCCATTAAAAACCCCGATTCCCTTACTTCCAAAGCCTCTCGGTTATTGGTTGCCAACAACCGATTGACCATGACAGGGACCCCGGTCGAAAATAATACCTTCGACTTGTATGCCCAGTTCGAATTCTTGAACCCTGGTATGCTGGGTAATGCCGATTTTTTCAGGTCGGAATATGCCACGCCAATCGACAAATATCAGGACAAAGAAAAGTCAGAAGAACTACGCCGGCTGGTGTATCCTTTTATGCTTAAGCGTACCAAAGAAGAAGTGGCTACCGACTTACCCGACAAAACAGAAACGATTTTGTTCTGCGAAATGGGTAAGAAGCAGCGTAAGGTTTACGATCATTTTAGAGAAAAATACCGGGCCGAAATTGCAGAAAAGCTGGCCACAGAAGGGCTTAACAAGAGTAGTTTCCTAATTTTGGAAGCCCTCCTTAAGTTGCGTCAGATATGTGACTCCCCCGCCATATTGTCGGGAGACGAAGACCATGGTAGCGAATCGGCTAAGCTGGAGGAGATTGTGAGGGAAATTGAAGAGAACGCCTCCAACCATAAAATACTTATTTTTAGCCAGTTCCTCGGCATGCTCGATCTCATCAAAACCCATCTGGAAAAGGTACATATTACCTATGAATACCTCGATGGACAGACCGTCGACCGGGCTAGCAGGGTCAATCGCTTTCAGAACGACCAAAGCTGTAGGGTATTCTTGATGAGTCTAAAAGCGGGAGGCGTGGGACTTAACCTTACTGAAGCCGACTACGTGTACCTCGTGGACCCTTGGTGGAACCCAGCCGTGGAAAGACAGGCCATTGACCGTACCCACCGTATCGGCCAACAAAAGAAAGTATTTGCCTATAAAATGATCTGTAAAGATACGATTGAAGAGAAAATTTTACTCCTTCAACAACGTAAACAAGATCTTGCAGAAGACTTGGTAGGTGGGGAATCCGGATTCATTAAAAAGCTGACTCAGGACGATATCATGTCGTTATTCAACTAAATAATAATACGGTATTAAAAAAAAGGTGCATCCAAAATTGCTGGATGCACCTTTTTTTAGTTTCTTGGTGTGTGTATAGCGGTGCCCAGCTCTGAGCTTGGGTAATTAATTTATCAAACAAAAGCCAAAAATTCCGGTTATTGTTTCGATGAGCCAGCTCGAGCTATTCCCTCATCCAAATTGGCCAAGGCCATGGAAGGAAGCTTGCTATCTGCTCCAATGGCCTTCTCTTTCGATTTTTTTTCGATCAAACAAAGGCCAAATAATACGAGAGCAATTATAAAAGTTAATATATGTTTCATCTTAGTTATATTCTTTATCGTGTGTAAGCTGATTACAAAACTACCACTTAGAGTTAAAACAGACCAGAATAGTTGGAATAAGAAATCGTAAAAAATGCGTATTCTTATTTAACGGTTTCTTTTCTCAGTAAAAATCTATGCCATAGGTTACTGGAATGAAGTTAATTGGAAAAATACTATTATGATAAGAGATAGTATTTTTAAAATTCAACCCTTCAATTTGTAATTATGCTTATAAAATACTTAGTTTTTCTAATGCAACGTTAAAAAACGCCGCAATAAGTAGGCTTTCTCTTATTCCAATTCAAAAATTAGCAAAAAGAAAAAGTACAATTGTTATTTTTCTTTAGATTCAAAACCACCATTAAAGTCACTAGTTAATTCTGTAAATAATCCTCAATTTTTAAAGCCAACCGCTTCCTTAAATCGGTATCCTCTGTTGACACATTGAGCCTCAGCACAATACGGCGCCGTCAGTCCCTTCCCATTTAAAAAAAAAGAATAATACTAGGACCCATTTTGGAATAAGTACTAGAGGGGTCTGTCCTGATAGGTTATTTCCGTAAGCAAGCCTACGGCATTAAACTTCAAAATAGCTTTGGGGGCATTGGATTTGACCTTCATATCCCCACATTGGGGTCCTGATTCCAAAAAATACACATACAGTTTTATATTACGTTCTCCCAACTGGTGAATATCAGGACGGCCTAGCAAGGCGCCTATATCGTCAATAAATCGACCTTTTAATTGTTCCTCTTCTCCCTTAAAGGCTTCTACGAGTTGGCTGCGTTCATTATTGCACCCTCCCCGGTCGGCACGCCAGGCTTTGAGGTTAAGCCCTCCTAATGTGTCGGGAGGTGAGGAGCATCCCAGCATTACCGTTATGAGGATAGCCCCCATCGTCTTCAAATATATCCCTTTCATCGTTTTACAATAGTTCCTTTATACTTTCATCCGACAGCGCCCTAGGTACCGAGCTGCATCCACGCGCTCATCAAGCTAACGCAACACATTTTTAATAAACCTATGCAACCTATCTGAATGAAACATTATCTTTAGAAAATCAAATAATCTTAAAGCACATGAAACGATTCTTAGTCCTTTTCTTACTGATGGGCGTTATGGCCCAAGCAAAAGCATCCTTCCCAGCTGCCGTAGATGCCACTGCGTGCACCCAAGAATTCTTCCAAGCCATGTTAGAAGAAAATAACGATCAACTCAGCAATTTAATGACGTCCGATTTTAGTATCATCTCCATGAATGGCCAACATGTGGACCGGGAAACACTCCTACAAGCCATAGCACAAGGCTATGTAACCATCGACAGCGGCATGCTATCCGCACTTCAAACAAAAAACCTCAACAACGTTGGGGTGGTCACTGGCTCTTGGCGTGTCAAAGCCTCTATTGAGAACAATAACTATATGGGTGAGCTTAGCTTTATGACCGTCTGTGTGCAAGAAGCAGGCAAATGGAAGGTTTCGGCCGTACAGCTAACCCCATCGCGTTAATATACCAAACATAGGAAGAGGCTGACCATCGTACTGGTCAGCCTCTTCGCTTTAATATCTACAACCCTTAGACGTTCATCAGCGACTCTCTGCGGCGCATCTTGCCCGCGGGAATCCCGAACATCATCTTAAAGCGTCGGCAGAAATAAGCCGTGTCTTTATAGCCTACATCGGAACCGATAGCACGTATGCTCTTCTTAGAAGTACGCAACAGGTCTACGGCCTTTTCCATACGCTGGTATTCGATATAATCCTGTGGATTGATACCAGTCAACATCTTGAAGTACTGCCCTACATAGTCCTCCGATACATTGGCTACATTGGCCAACACCTTGTTGGACAAGTCACCGCCTAGATTATCTTTGATATAAGCGAAAATGTCGATCAAACGAGGGTCTTTAAAATAAGTACTGTTGGTAACCAATTGCTCTACAAACAACTTATTTTTGAGGATATAACGAATAATCTCGATCACAACTTCTTCCGTCTTAATCTTGATAATCCGGCCTTTACCAGGGGTATCAAGCATATCTTCGGCCAGGATTTGATTGATGGTAGTGGCAATTTGATCGTCTCTTTTGATCAGGAATGGAGGAACGTCCAAAGAAGTGAAGAAGTTGACGGTATCAAAAACCTTAGCTTCAAAGGAGATAAGTCCGAACGAATTGGGCAATTTCCCTATCAATGCCGGATCGTGTCCTGCTTCAATATAATTATCCCGGTTGGTCATAAACTCTTCGTTGGAAACCGCCTTAGCCGATTGGCTACTACCATAGGTAACCGTAGCATGCTTTCCACCTGGGATAAAAAGCATATCTCCTTCCTCAACTTTCTGAGGTTCTTCACCCCCAAACGACACCTCACCATCGTACAAAATTGTAAGAGAATTTTGTACATCGTAAAAATTTTTGATGGTAATAGGCTGTAAAATCCTGATATGACGTGCCTTAACGAATTTAACGCCCAAGGACTCAATAATTTTGTTATAATCTTCCATAGCTCTAATATATTTGATAGCGAAATTGCCGGTTTGTTCTATTTTTGTACAAATCTAATAAATTGTACAAAACTAATACAAGTAAAAAAAGACAATTTTTTAAAAAAAATGATATTTTGGCCTGAATTTAATCCAAGTTTTAAGAAAAGGAAGATTACAACCCCTTTTTTGCCCTATTTTAAGATTTCACGGGCGATCACCAGTTTCTGAATTTCGGAGGTACCTTCATAAATCTGTGTAATCTTAGCATCCCGCATATGGCGTTCCACATGGTACTCTTTCACATAGCCATAGCCCCCATGGATTTGGACCGCCTCCGTAGTCACCCACATGGCCACCTCCGAGGCAAATAACTTGGCCATAGCCGCCTCGTTAATATAATTCTTCCCACTGTCTTTCATCCAGGCTGCTTTGTAAACGAGTTGTCGGGCCGCTTCAATGCGGGTAGCCATTTCAGCGAGTTTAAATTGTATCCCCTGATGCTCACTAATGGGTTTGCCGAATGTACGCCGTTGTTTGGCGTACTGAAGCGACAACTCATAGGCCCCCGCCGCAATCCCTAGGGCCTGAGCCGCTATACCGATCCTTCCCCCATTAAGGGTGTTCATGGCAAACTTAAACCCAAATCCGTCTTCTCCTATTCGTTTACTTTTGGGCACCTTCACATCGGAAAACAGTAAAGAGTGGGTATCGGAGGCCCGAATCCCCATTTTATCTTCCTTCCTGCCTACCACGAACCCCGGCAACCCTTTATCGACCAAGAACACATTGATGCCCCTATGCCGCTTGGCGGGGTGGGTCTGCGCTATTACCAGGCATACTTCCGATATATTACCATTGGTTATCCAATTCTTAGTTCCGTTAATCAGATAATGGTCGTCCATTTCTACAGCCATGGTATGCTGTGAGGTCGCATCGGACCCCGCCTCGGGCTCCGAAAGGCAGAAGGCCCCTAGTTTAGTACCGGTGGCTAGGTCGGGCAAATAGGCCCTTTTCTGCTCCTCAGTACCATATGCTTCTATTCCCCAACAAACCAACGAGTTGTTGACCGACATGATCACCCCAGCGGAAGCGTCGACCTTGCAGATTTCTTCCATGGCAATTACATAAGACAAGGTATCCATTCCCCCCCCACCATATTGCTCGGGGACCATCATGCCCATGAAGCCCATTTGCCCCATCTTCCTTAAGCTATCTTTATCGAAAGTTTGAGAATTATCGCGCTCAATAATACCCGGAAGTAACTCTACCCGGGCGAAGTCGCGGGCGGCCTGTTGAATGGCCACTTGTTCCTGATTCAAAATATATTCCATCTCCTAAACTAGTTCAGAATGTTTACCGTTTAAATCCTGTCACAAAATAGAATATTAATAGGTAGTATGCAAGCATACCAAATCGGTTTGATCCAAAAGCTAAATCCATGGAGCCAAACCAAAAAAACTTGTTTAGTTTTGTGATATCATTCTAAGTACTAAAGCTAAAATCTTCATCAGCCAGTATCACCATCAAAATGTCAATCAATACGGTTTTCTTAATCAAGATGATCATCAATATAGGCCTAACGTTAGGCCTATTTTGGACTATCAGCCAACGTACACGTTTCAAAAAATGGCAATTATCTCAGGATAAATTGGTTTTTAGCCTTGGCTTTGTCGCACTTAGGTTAATCCCCTGGATCGCCATTTTCTTGGTAATCCATGAAGAGCCACGAGGGGATATCCCTTTCTTTTTTTACAAAGCCGAAGCCGCCAAATTAGGAGGATTCGTATACCGCGACTTTTGGTCCTACCACGCGCCTTTATTCGCTTACATCATCAGCATCCCCGTCTGGATATGGCACAACTCCCGCGCCATTGTCCTGTTTATGGTACTGATGGAAGGCGCCATCCTATGGCTCACCTACACGACCTATAAGCGCCGGTCCGAATATGCCCTGCAATATGCGATCATTTACCTTTTGTTGCCTGCGGCTTTTATGTACATCCTCGTAGACGGCCAAGAGGAGGTATGGTTCTGGGGGGCAGGGTTATTATTATGGCGTATCACACTTTATCACAAGACCAATATCGAAGTCAAACTCGGACTCTTGTATGCGGCCACCCTGCTTACCATCAAGGTAACTTTTATATTCCTGTTACCAGCCGTGCTGATACTGGTGGCTAGGCCCATGCGAATGCTGCTGGTGATGGCTGCCATAGGACTACCGGCGGTGGGTTTTCTGTACTGGCAGGTTGGAGACCTTTTTTTGATGCCTATTCAGCATACCGAACAGCTGATGACCCCCAATTTGTTTTCCATCACCAGGCCAATCATTGAACTCTTTGTACATATCAACGAAAAGAACACGCCCCTAATCAACTGGTTTGGGTTATTATTCACTACCTTTATTCCCGCTATTTTCGCTTATAAGGGCCGTAAGCGACCGATTAGTGAAATACTCCCAGCGGTGTTCACCTCGAGCTTTATTTGCATGATGATCTTCCAAGCCAGCGCTATGGGAGCCTATTTAATGGCCTACCTGATGGTGCTGTTATTCGAAATTATAGACATTCGCAAAACCCTACATATCGTCGTTCTTGTGGCCCTCAACTGGCTTACGGTGGTTCAACCGTTTGTATGGGTTACCCAAGGGCAGCCGGCCTATACTTCTTTTGGGATGTTTGCCAACCCCACTTACCTTTTCGAATATACCCTTCAGGTACTAAATGTCGCCTGTTTGATTTGGGCCTTGTATAAGACCTACCAACATATTGATCCAAAACCCGCCTTGACATGAACATCGTCTATGGAAAATTAGCCATCAGTTTGGCCTGTACCCTCCTGATCATCGTCATGCTAGTACGGCGTAAAGCCATCACTGCCTGGCTCGACGGGCAATCTAGCAAAGTGGTGCTTACAGCTGGCTGGCTCTTATTTCGGCTGCTTCCCTTCGTGGGCGTGTACCTAATCGCCGGCCTCTCTACCACTTCCGATGTCAACGGGTTCTGGGACGAAGGCAGTAAGGCCTCCCTGGGTCAGATCGTCTACCGGGACTTTTGGTCGCCCTATTCCCCCCTTTATGCCTACTTTTTAGGGGCATTCCTAAAGCTTTGGTACGACCCCAAAATGATCGTGCTGACCATGGCCCTCATGGATGGAGTAGCACTCTGGCTTTCCTTTATTTTTTACCGACCACTGGTTACTCAAGGTAATCTCCTTTTCAAAGCCATGGTATACCTGTTGTTTCCAGGTTCTTTGGTCCTGTGTATTATAGGGGCACAGGAGGATGTATGGATGTGGCTTTTTGTCGTATTGGCCTATTTGGTACAAAAACGTACAGGAAAAGTGACTTGGTATGCCGTAATATTGGCGATAGGCTTGTTGACTACCAAGGCTATTTTTGTGCTAATCCTATTTCCCTTATTTCTTATAGAAAAAGAGAAAATCCGTTTCCTTGTACCCATGGCCGCCATCGGCCTACTTTCCTTGGCTATCTTATACCCGCTGGTAGGCTGGGAGTTCATGCAGCCCTTAGACGAAGCCAAAACGCTTCGCGCACCCAATATTCCCGCTGTGATTAACCCCTGGTTCGCTAACCAGATAGGCGTTGGAGAGAAATTCTGGAATTGGATCGGATTGCTCCTGTCCCTAGGCCTAGGTAGCTGGACGGCGTTGCGCTTCCAAAACAAAAGCTTTCAATACATGCTTTCGCGCACTTGGGTGGTGCTGTTTGCCACCATGATGATCGTCCAACAAAGTGCTTACAGCAATTATATCTTCCTATTCCTGATCCCGCTCATGTACGGCGTGGTCGACTGGACTAGCAAAAAGCAGGTGGCCCTCCTTCTGATTTACAACATTTTGTGCGTCGTGCATCCATCTATCTGGTGGCGGTTAGATATGCCCAAATACCATTCTCTAAACGACATCGTAGCCACCCAGACGAGTCTGATGGATTATAGCTTGCAACTCTGCATCATCGTCCTTACGGGTTATTTTATCAGACTGGCCTTCCGGGAGTCCAATGTTATGGTACAGCAGCATTAAATATTTCGGGAGCCTATAGGCTCCTCATAGCAAGGCGGTTAACGACCAAGAGCCGGGAATTACTCCCCGGCTCTTGGTCGTTAATCCAATAATATGCATTCCTACTCTATCACCTCGAAGCCACAGTAAGGTACGAGTACCGCTGGTACTTTCACCGTACCGTCGGCCTGTTGATTATTCTCCAGCATAGCAGCAAGGATACGTGGCAAGGCCAGGGCCGATCCATTGAGCGTATGCAAGGGATGGGTCTTTTTATCGGCGTTTTTATAGCGTAGTTTCAGCCTAGTGGCCTGGTAAGTTTCAAAGTTGGACACCGAGCTACACTCTAGCCAACGCTCCTGCCCCGCCGACCATACTTCAAAGTCGAAGGTTAAAGCGGAAGTGAAGCCCATATCGCCAGCACATAGGCGAAGCACCCGATAGGGAAGCTCAAGGTTTTCGAGCAAGCTTTGCACATGAGCTACCATAGCATCTAGAGCGGCATAGGAGTCTTCAGGTTTTACAACCTGTACAATCTCCACTTTGTCGAACTGATGCAAGCGGTTGAGCCCCCGTACATGAGCGCCCCAGCTCCCTGCCTCCCTGCGGAAACAAGGCGTATGGGCCGTTATCTTTATGGGTAAGTCGGCCTCGGTCAACATCACGTCCCTGAAAAGGTTGGTAAGGGGGACTTCGGCAGTAGGTACCAAATAGAGATCGTCGGCGGTAGCATGGTACATTTGGCCCTCCTTGTCGGGAAGTTGCCCTGTACCGAAGCCCGAATCCTCATTGACCAAAATCGGTGGCTGTACCTCCATATAACCGGCCTTAGCGGCTTCGTCTAAGAAGTAGGCAATCATTGCCCTTTGGAGGCGAGCCGCTTTGCCTTTATACACCGGAAAGCCCGCTCCCGTGATCTTATTTCCCAACTCAAAGTCGATGATGGGTCCTTGTGCTTGGCCCAGCTTTTTGATCAGCTCCCAGTGAGGCAAAGCGCCTGAGGGTAAGGTGGGCTTAACCCCGCCCTCTTGAACGGTCACGTTATCGTCGGCAGTACGTCCTTCGGGTACCGACTCATGTGGCAAGTTAGGAAGCTTTACTAGCTCAATATGAAGCTCCTGCTCCACGGCTTTATGCTGCTCATCTAGGCTCTTAGACCTTTCTTTCAAATCCGCTGTTTCGGCCTTTGCAGCCTCAGCCAGTTCCCTTAGCCCCGACTTCATGAGTCCTCCAATCTCCTTCGCTTTGGCATTGGAAGCGGCCAGCACATCGTCCAACTCCTGTTGTAGGGCTCTTCTTTTTTTGTCGAGTTCCAATACCAGCTCTACCACCTGCTGGGCCTCATGGAAGCCCCGTTTTTGTAGGCCAGCAATGGTTAACTCGGTATGTTCACGTATAAATGCTGTTTGTAACATGGTGGATGTTCCGCAGCACTGGGCTACGGACTATTTAAATGTGATTGTTTAAAACATTAGCCCGTCGATTGACTCAGGGAGCCGTAAAAATGTCCTTCATGGCATCTTCATAAAAGAACAAACGCTCATTGAGAACATTCAAAGCTTCGGCCTTATACTTGGAGTGGATCAACAAGGAAAGGTTGTGTTCGGAAGCTCCATAGGAAATCATTCGAATGGGGATATTCTTCATAGCATCGAGCACTTTCATGGCAATTCCTTCTTTGTCGGCACTAAAGTTACCTACAATACAGATGATGTTCTGATCCCGGTCGTGTTCCTCCAAGTCCGCAAACTCGCGTAGTTCGGCGGTAATGGCCTCTAAATTGGTATCGTTATCGATGGTTACCGACACCGATACCTCCGAAGTGGTGATCATGTCGACAGGCGTTTTATACTTTTCGAAAATCTCAAACACCCTCCTTAAGAACCCATAGGCATTGAGCATGCGGGTAGAGTGGATATAGATGGCGGTGATATTATCTTTGGCGGCAATAGCCTTAATCTCCCGATCGCTCGACTGGTTGGCTATCAGAGTGCCCGGGGCTTCTGGTTGCATGGTATTTTTGAGCCTTACCGGGACGTGCCGCAGCTTAGCGGGCGTAATGGTGCTAGGGTGCAATATTTTCGCCCCAAAATAAGCCAATTCTGCCGCCTCTTCGAAAGTCAGTTCTCGAATAGGAAAGGTTCTTTTCACGATCCGAGGGTCATTATTATGCATCCCGTCTATGTCGGTCCATATCTGAATTTCTTCGGCCCGTATAGCCCCGCCAATTAGCGAAGCCGTATAGTCCGACCCCCCTCTTTTGAGGTTATCGACTTCCTCCCTTGGGTTACGACAGATAAATCCTTGGGTGACGATAATTTTCTTATCGGCATGTTGCTCCAGCATAGCCGTTAACCTGGTTTCAATTTCGAGCATTTCCGGCTCTCCATCGGCATCGATACGCATAAACTCCAAGGCTGGAAACAATACGGAAGAGTCGCCTTGTTCCGACAAATAGGCTTGAAACATTTTGGTACTCAAAAGCTCTCCTTCGGCTACAAGCTCCTTCTCATGCTTAGGAGCGAAAGGCCTGATACCGATCAGAGAACGAATGTATCCAAATTCACTTTCTACGACCTTCTTCCCCTTTTCAAGTCCGGCCTCGGTGGTATAAAGTTCTTCTAAAAATGCATCGTAGTGTTTCCTAAGCGCCTCGAGCTGCTCAAAAGCACTGTCGGTTTCATTAGCCTTAGCGGCTTCACCTATGGCGATAAGGGCATTGGTACTACCCGACAAGGCGGATAATACCACAATTTTACGACTTGAATCGTCGACCAGCAGTTGGCGGATCGAATGCATGCGTTCCGGCTTTCCTACCGAAGTTCCACCAAATTTCCAGACTTGCATATTGGGATATTGATTTTATGATTTCCTTGTTATACTAATTACCTTTTAAGCGAGCACCTTGTCTTTGAGGCCTACCATTTTGATAGCCGTCATAGCCGCCTCGTCGCCCTTATTACCATGCACCCCACCGGCTCTATCTACGGCCTGTTCCATGGTGTTGGGAGTAAGCACCCCAAAAATAATTGGCTTATTATTGGCAATACTGGCATTGGTAATCCCCTGGGCCACCGCATGGTTGATATAATCGTTATGCTTAGTTTCCCCCTGAATGACCACCCCAAGGGCGATTACGGCGTCGATGTCGGCACGCTGGGCAAACCAATGCGCGGCCACAGAGAGCTCAAAACTACCTGGCACATTCCCTCTTACAAGCAGGTCAGGGGAGGCACCATAGGCTATCAGTGTTTGATAAGCCCCTTCATACAACTTTTCAGTTATTTCTGAATTCCACTCCGCCACTACTAAGGCAAACTTCTTGTTGCTAATATTGGGGAGGTCGTCAATTGAAAAGACACTTAAATTTTTATCGGCTGTAGACATATTTTTTTACTAATAAAATGTTTAAAAAAACAAAAAAAGGATAAAACCGTCGTCGGCTTTATCCTTCCTTATAGAGACATTAATGAAACTTCATTATTTGCCGACTTGTCCCTCTATTAATCCCATGTATTTCTTGGCATTCACCACCTCAGATGATAATGGGAATTCTTCCACTACACGTTTATAGCTGGCTAAAGCGCTCGAAAAATCATTGGCTTTTTCTTGAGCCAAAGCGAGTTTCATTAAATATACGGGTGTAAAGTATTGATTCGTCTTATAATCGGAAGCCTTTTTATAGTTGGCCACCGCTTCGGAAAACTGATTTTTCTCCATGTAAGCGTCCCCAATAAGGGCTTTCGCACGCGCTTGTACCAGCAAGTCGGAAGAGCTAAACGACTCCAGGTGACTGATGGCCTCGTCGAACTTACCTTGTTTCAAGAGGGCTACACCTGCATAAAAATTAGCCAAATTGCTGGCATCCGTACCTTTATAGCCATCTGCAATAGATAGCAAACCTTCATTTCCTCCACTCCCATTAAGGGCAGCTTGCAAAGAATCGGCTTCAAAATCGTAAACTACTGTCGAAAGAGCCGCTTGCGCAGTTTCTTCCTGACCATCTATATAATACCGGTATCCTCCAAAGGCCACTATCGCCAACAATATGGCCCCACCTAACCCTACAACTACCTTCCGGTTTTTTACAAAGAAGTCCTCAGCCTTGTTAATCTGGCTGGCTAGTACTTCTGGGTTTTCTATTATTTCAAGCCCGGAAGGATCCGTATTTTTCTTGCTCATATCAATTAATTCAATTTTGGAGTGCAAAGTTATGAAAACTTTATTAAGTCAAAACATGTTAGCGCACAATTCTTTAGAGCAAATAGCATACAAATCAACCCATTGTCCAAATTGTGGCCTGTCCAAGCAGGCTCAATCGTCCCACTTCCGCCGTACCCTACGCTCTAAAAACGTATAGACTGTGCAATAAGTACGACTTAAAGCACAGTCTATCAAATTAATATCGCCTTTCAAGCTCTAAACGTATAATGGAAACTGCTTCATCCAGGTATTGATCTCGGTTTTGGCCGAAGCTATTTTAGCCTCCTGATCGTGGTTCATCAAAACCATGTCGATAAGATCCACGATACGTGCCATATCCGACTCTACCATACCACGGGTGGTAATAGCAGCCGTTCCTACCCGAATACCGGAGGTTACCATAGGGGATTTATCATCGAAGGGCACCATATTCTTATTGATGGTAATATCCGCCTTAATAAGGGTATTCTCTGCTAACCGCCCTGTCAATCCATAATCGACACCATTTTTGGTGCGCAAATCGATTAGCATTAAGTGGTTATCGGTTCCACCCGAAATAATTTTATATCCTTTATCTATGAATGCAGTAGCCATAGCCTGAGCATTTTTAGCTACTTGAGTGGCATAATTGGCATAGCCATCGGTAAGTGCCTCCCCAAAAGCGATGGCTTTGGCAGCGATAATATGTTCTAATGGCCCCCCTTGCGTTCCAGGAAATACTCCTGAATCCAAAAGTGAGGACATCATCCGTACTTTACCTTTGGCGGTCGTAATTCCGAATGGGTTTTCAAAGTCATTGCGCATCATAATGACCCCGCCACGAGGACCTCTCAGGGTTTTGTGCGTTGTGGTGGTCACGATATGACAATGATCGAAGGGATCATTGAGTAGCCCCTTGGCGATGAGCCCCGCAGGGTGCGAAATATCAGCGAGTAACAAGGCTCCCACTTGGTCGGCAATGTTTCTTAGCCGTGCATAGTCCCAGTCGCGGCTATAAGCCGAAGCACCACAAATGAGCAACTTAGGCTTTTCTTGTAAAGCTTGCTTTTCTACTTTATCCCAGTCTATCAGCCCGGTTTCGGCCTCTACACCATAAAATACAGGCTGGAAGTATTTACCCGAAATGTTGACCGGTGACCCATGAGAAAGGTGCCCGCCGTGAGCTAGATTGAAACCCATGATTTTATCGCCAGGATTCAAACATGCCAAGAAAACGGCCGTATTGGCTTGTGCTCCTGAATGCGGCTGCACATTGGCCCAAGTAGCTCCAAATAAGGACTTTAACCGGTCAATGGCTATTTGCTCTATTTCATCAACTACCTCACAGCCGCCATAATAACGCTTCCCTGGAAGGCCTTCGGCATATTTATTAGTAAGCACACTTCCTGCTGCTTCCATTACCTGAGGGGAAGTAAAGTTTTCAGAAGCAATCAGTTCGATACCAGACTCTTGTCTGTGTTGCTCTTTATTGATCAGATCAAAAATAGTTGTGTCACGTTCAACGCTTGTGAGTGTAGACATGGGATTGACGGGATGTTAAATGATATGGTACTTCAAAGTGCAAAAATACATGCATTTCTTGGGGTTTTAAAATTCCCCCTTAGAATTATTCATAGTAACCTCAGTGGATTATCATCCCCATATAATAGATTGAGCCTCTATATGCCTTTATTAATTAGCGTACCGACTGGTTATTTTTAAATTTTTTTAATAATATTCGAATTGAATCGTATTTTTGTGTTGCCATTACCTTTTTATCTCTCAGCCCATAGAAGGTAAACCACTAAAAATGGCTGAAATAGAGCAAAAACTATTCTTAAATCTCAGATACAACCATCATCTCTCAAAATTTATGGACGAACAAGTGCTTGACCCGCAAACCATCTTAATGCAAACGGCCAATAATCCCACGAGTGGTACGATTGGACAACCCATTACCTATGAGAAAATTGCGACACGGATCTTCGCCAACTCCAAGGAGGCCTCTGGTGCCGTAGCCAAGGAGATTGCGGATTTGATTCGTAAAAAGCAAAAAGAAGGCAAGTCCTGCGTGCTGGGGTTAGCCACTGGCTCCTCCCCCAAGACCGTCTATGCGCAGCTGATACGCATGCACAAAGAAGAGGGGCTTAGCTTTAAAAACGTGATTTCATTCAATCTGGATGAGTACTATCCTATGGAGCCCGACTCCATACATAGTTACCACCGTTTCATGAAAGAACAACTATTCGACCATGTAGATATCCCCAAGGAGAATTACTATCTCCCCTCGGGCACTTTACCTGCAGAATCGATACCCGATTTTTGCACCTCTTACGAAAATAAAATAAACGCCTTAGGAGGATTGGACTTCCAATTATTAGGTATAGGAGGCAATGGCCACGTTGGCTTTAACGAACCCGGTGCACTCATCAACTCCCGTACACGGCTCATCACCCTCGACCACTCTACCCGTGCAGCTGCAGCCATGGAATTCGGCGGCCTTCATAAGGTTCCTCGTAAGGCGATCACCATGGGGATTACCCCTATCCTAAATGCCCGACGCATCGTTTTGCTCGCATGGGGTGAACGTAAAGCCGGGGTTATTCGCCAGTCTGTAGAAGGCCCAGTAACGGAGCATGTTCCCGCTTCTTACTTACAAGCACACCCCAATGTTTCCTTTGTAGTTGATGAAAGTGCAGCCTCCGAGCTTACCAGAGTGAAGACCCCTTGGGCGGTAGATACCGTAGTATGGGACAACGCCATGGTGAAGAAGGCCGTTAGCCATTTGTCCACCACACTACGTAAGCCTATCCTAAAGCTTACCGACAAGGACTATAACGACCATGGGATGAGTGACTTGCTAGCGCAGCATGGCTCTAGCTATGAAATTAATATCAATGTATTTAATCAGCTGCAACACACCATCACAGGCTGGCCAGGTGGAAAACCCAACGCCGACGACAGCAATCGTCCAGAGCGCGCCGAGCCTGCCAAAAAACGGGTGTTGATATTTAGCCCCCACCCCGACGACGACATCATCTCTATGGGTGGTACCTTCCAGCGCCTGGTAGACCAAGGTCATGAGGTTCATGTAGCCTACCAAACTTCTGGAAATATTGCCGTTGCCGACGACGAAGCACTTCGGTTTATGGAGTTTGCCTTAGACTTTGACCAAAACTTCGATATTGCCAATACCAAAACTAAGAAACTCTTCGAAGAAGCTAAGAATTTCCTACGCCATACCAAAGATAGTGAGATCGACACCCCAGAGATCCGTGAGGTAAAGGGGATCATTCGGCGGGGAGAAGCCAAGGCCACCTGCCGGTTTGTTGGAATTCCAACCTCTCAGGCTCATTTCCTTAATATGCCTTTCTACGAAACAGGTACCGTACAAAAAAGTCCTATTTCGGATGCCGACATCAAAATTATTGAGGAGATTATAGAGGAGATCAAGCCACATCAGATCTATGCAGCTGGCGACTTTGCCGATCCTCATGGTACACATAAAGTGTGCTGGGACGCCATAGAAGCGGCACTGGAGCGCTCTAAGCACAAGAAGTTCATGGAAGACTGCTGGGTATGGCTGTACCGTGGCGCTTGGGCCGAATGGGACATCTACGAAATCGAAATGGCTGTGCCTATGAGTCCCGATCAAGTATTGAAAAAACGCCAAGGAATATTTAAACACCAATCTCAAAAAGATGGTGTGGTGTTCCAAGGGGAAGACTCCAGGGAGTTCTGGCAGAGAGCCGAAGAGCGTAACCGGGGCACCGCCCAACTTTACGATGACTTGGGCCTTGCCGAATACGAGGCCATGGAGGCTTTTGTAAGATGGAAGTTCTAGGCTAATCGGCCATATTATCGTTAAAAATAAAGGAGGGTTGTTACGACAGCCCTCCTTTCTAATTTTTACAAAACATAAAATATGGGGTAAGAGAAAAATAATCCGGAAACCTTCATGACAGACTCTCCTCCATTAGAGCTCGATATCCTCCCATAATCGTGTGGTCATTTTCTCGACCATCCTCACTATTCCCTCTACTGCACCAAAAACAATACAAAGGGGTAAAATAATAGGTAAAAAAATAAACCATTGGAGGGCCATGGTAAAATTGAACTTTTTAACAATTGGTGCTTTCATATGCTTCTTGAAATCGGCTGGTTAACGTGCCTTAAATTTTTTAGTTATAAAGATCAATATTACAAATATAAAATCACATTTAATAAAAATATCAATAAAAAATATAACTATAATGGACAAAAAATGACAAGCTGTCCAAAAGACCTGACTTCGGATTACGATTAAAACTACAGCTCTTGAAAAAAATTTGTTATTTTGTTATAGCTTACTAATTCAATAGAACATCATGCCATCTACGGACATCATTCAACTACTACCAGACTCCATAGCGAACCAAATCGCAGCCGGCGAGGTGGTACAGCGCCCCTCATCGGTGGTTAAGGAACTTCTGGAAAATGCCATTGATGCTCATGCAAGCCATATACAGGTTATACTCAGAGAAGCAGGCAGAACCCTCATACAAATCATCGATAACGGGATCGGGATGTCCCAAACCGACGCACGTCTGTCTTTCGAACGCCACGCTACCTCCAAAATAAGACTATCCGAGGACCTTTTCAAGATCAGAACGATGGGGTTTCGAGGAGAGGCCTTAGCCTCTATTGCTGCCGTAGCGCAGGTAGAACTAAAAACCAAAACCAATGATGATGAGCTAGGCACACTCATTCGGATTGAGGCCTCAGAAATAAAATCCCAAGAAGCGGTGGCCTGCGAAACAGGCACGAGTTTTTCTGTTAAAAACCTCTTCTTTAATGTGCCAGCCCGAAGGAATTTCCTAAAATCGAACGCTGTAGAAATGAGGCATGTGCTGGATGAATTCCAAAGGATAGCCCTGGCGCACCCCGATGTTAGCCTATCGTTGTATCATAATGACTCGGAGGTGTTTAACCTGCCATCGGGGAAACTCGTAAGAAGGATTATTGATATATTTGGAAAGAGTTACCGCGAACAGCTGGCCTTTTGCCAAGAAGAAACGTCTTATATCAACGTCAGAGGCTTCATTGGCAAACCCGAATTTGCCAGAAAGACTCGAGGCGAACAATACTTTTTCGTTAACGACAGGTATATCAAGCATAATTATATGCACCATGCCGTATTGAACGCCTTCGATGGTACCATTGCCGACGGCAGTCACCCTTTCTACGTTCTGTTTATAGAGATCGATCCGGCACATATCGATATAAACATTCACCCAACAAAAACCGAAATCAAATTTGATGACGAAAAGTCGGTATATGCTATTGTTATGGCCGCTGTTAAAAAGGCCGTGGGCGTATACAACCTGTCACAATCTATTGACTTCGAAGACAATATCAATTTCTTAACCAACACATCAGGCACCGAGCCTAGCCCCAGTAGCAGCCCCAAGGCCGTAACACCCGACTGGGCCGCCCAGTCGAGCAAACCGTCGGAAGGGCACTCCAAAAGCAACTTAACGAACTGGAACAAACTTTTCGAAGGCCTTCAGAGTGCCGAAGGAGGAAAAAGCGAAATAAACGCCTTTGAGACCGGGTCGAGTCCCGCTTCTAGGCCTTCGGCCTATTTGGAACAATCCCGAACCGTGGCCAGCAAAGTGAATAGGATGGCCTCGGAAACGATTACCCCGCCCGAAAACGACGCAATCATTTTCCAGCTGCATAACCGGTATATACTGTCGCAGGTCAAAGATGGCATTATGCTCATAGACCAAAAAGCCGCCTATGAACGCATCCTATTCGAGCGATACAGAAGAATGCTCACCAACCGCAATGGGGCTTGCCAACAATTACTTTTTCCAAAAACGGTTCGGATCTCGCCTTCCGACATGCAGCTGGTTCAAGAAACCCGCCAGGAGATCAGAAGCCTAGGCTTCGAGTTCGACGACTTTGGTCCCAACCAGCTCATCATTAGAGGAATCCCCGCCGACCTCCCCGAAGAGAGCGAGCAGGATTTGTTCGAAGAACTTTTAGAACAGTTAAAACAGAGCTACTCCGACCTAAAGTTGAACAAACTCGAGAGTCTGTCTCGCTCCTTGGCACGGAGATTTTCTGTACGCTATGCCGTCAAACTGTCCACGCTTGAAATACATACGCTGATCAATCAATTATTCGCTTCTACAGACCCCAACCGTACCCCTGGAGGAGAAACCATTATCGTACTGCTGACCATGGATAAGCTAGCTACCATCTTTAAATAGAAAGGTTGCAGGCCATTTGAAACAATTTTCACTGATCCAAGGTTATTAATAATATTTTATTCTCGCACAAACCCATGATGCAAAGTCTTACTCCCACAGTCAAAAACCTACTCATCATCAATATTGTTGTATTTATCTTAAATACGTATGTTATCAATTTGACCAATGGGTTTGCCCTCCGATCCTTACTCTCCCCAGAGTTTGCCCCACACCAGTTTGTAACCTACATGTTCCTACATGGAGGGATTACGCATTTATTCGGTAACATGTTTGGACTCTTCATGTTTGGCCCTATGTTGGAGCGCATGTGGGGATCCAAAAAATTCCTTATTTTCTATATGGTCACTGGTGTTGGAGCTGGATTGTTATTTTCTGGAATCGACTACTTCGAAAATAGCCAGATAAAAGAAGCCGCCGCCTTGTATACCGAATACCCCAGCCCCGAAGGTATGGTGGATTTTTTGAGCCAACATGCTAAGGGACTTTACCAGGCCAGCCTAGAATTTTTGAACAAATTTGAAGAAAATCCCAATGATTCTTCTTATATTCAGTACAGTATTCAAATAGTTCAAGGCTATTATAACCAACTCATCAACATACCTATGGTTGGTGCCTCTGGAGCTATTTTCGGGATATTGATGGCATTCGGGATGTTGTTTCCCAATACTGAACTTTTTTTACTTTTCTTTCCGTTTCCCATCAAGGCAAAGTATTTTGTTACTTTTTACGGGCTTTATGAGTTATATGCGGGGATTCAGAACAACCAATCTGACAATGTCGCTCACTTTGCCCACGTCGGCGGTATGTTATTTGCATATATACTTTTGCGCTACTGGAACACACAGAGAACCAATTTTTACTAAAAGATGAGCCACCTTGTTGACGACATAAAAAGAGAGTTTTCCAAATCGGAAAACGCATTGGTCAAAATTATCCTTACGAACACTGCCGTTTTTTTGGTGCTTTTATTGGCCAAAATCATCCTTACCTTGTCTCAAGCGTCAGGTATTTATGCCTGGGTTTTGCAACAACTTCAACTACCTGCCGACTTGTCGGTACTGGCCGTTAAGCCCTGGACTATCATCACCTACTTTTTTACCCATGAGGATATTTTTCATATCCTCTTCAATATGCTCTTTTTGTACTGGTTTGGCCGGTTGATAGACGAATACCTCGGCGCCAAAAGAGTAGTAGCTCTATACATGCTGGGGGGAGTAACTGGTGGCTTGGTCTATATTGTTATTTATAACCTACTGCCGTACTTTCAAAATCACATCCAAGGGTCTGGTATGTTGGGGGCTTCTGCAGCGGCATTCTCAGTGGCTGTAGGCGCATCCACCTTGCTCCCCAATTATACTTTTAACCTGATATTTCTAGGGCCCATACGCATCAAGTTCATCGCCCTTTTCTATATCATTCTTTCCTTGGCTCAAACCATCGGCCCCAATGCGGGTGGCAACCTTGCCCATTTGGGCGGGGCTTTAATAGGCTTTATCTTCATCAAAATGCTTCAAAATGGTACGGATTTGGGTAGGCCTATCTATGCTGCCATGGACTTCTACTCCAATTTGTTTAAAAAGAAACCCACCATGAAAGTGACTTATCGGCAAAAACAAGTCCACAGAACACCCAATGTTTATGCCGAAACAAGTGCTAGCCCCAGTGTAGAAGCACCTAACCAAGGGGAGATAGACCATATCTTAGATAAAATTGGCAAATCAGGTTACGAAAGCCTGACCAAAGAAGAGAAACAAAAACTGTTTAAAGCCAGCCAACAAAAATAAAGTATAAAGAAAATTTATGATTTCCTTACTTTTGCAGGGAAATGTCCATTTTACACATGGAATTCACATCATAGAATAGCCTAAGTATATTATGCTGATAACCCCTGGAAAACTACTTGCCCAAATCGATTCGCCGGCCGACCTCAGAAAACTCGATCGGTCGCAATTACCCCAGGTTTGTAACGAATTAAGGCAATATATTATCGATAATGTATCGGTTTACGGGGGGCATTTTGGTGCAAGTTTAGGGGTGGTAGAGCTGAGTGTAGCCCTACATTATGTCTTTAACACCCCCGACGACCAGCTCGTATGGGATGTGGGACATCAGGCTTACGGCCATAAAATATTATCGGGACGCCGCGACAACTTCCAAACCAACCGGGTATATGGCGGGCTGTCAGGATTCCCAAAACGGAAAGAAAGCCTCTACGATGCTTTTGGCGTAGGGCATTCCTCCACATCCATATCGGCAGCACTGGGTATGGCTGTAGCCTCAGCCATCGAAAAAAACTATCAGAGACAACATATTGCCATCATCGGCGATGGCGCCATGACGGCCGGACTGGCCTTCGAAGGGATGAACCATGCTGGAGCTACTGACTCCAACTTGCTCATTATCCTGAATGATAACTGTATGGCCATAGACCCCAATGTGGGGGCCTTAAAGGAATATCTTACCGATATTACCACCTCCCATACTTACAATAAGTTGCGGGATGAAGTCTGGAACTTACTAGGCAAAATGAGTACTTTTGGCAAAAGTGCACAGGAGGTAGTATCGAAAGTGGAGGCCGTGATGAAAACGGCCATATTGCGGCAAAGCAACCTATTCGAATCCTTAGGACTGCGCTACTTTGGCCCTATAGATGGCAACGACATTGGCCACCTGACAGAGGTCCTTAACGATTTGAAAGATATTCCCGGACCTAAACTGCTGCACTGCCTTACCGTAAAGGGAAAGGGGTATGGCCCGGCAGAAAAAGACCAGACCAAATGGCATGCTCCGGGAGTATTCGACAAAATTACCGGTGAGATAAAGAAAAAAGTGTACGATGGGCCACAACCCCCAAAATACCAAGAAGTATTTGGACACACCTTGGTAGAGTTGGCCGAAAAAAATGAGAAAATAGTAGGAGTAACCCCTGCTATGCCCTCCGGATCGTCGCTCAATATTATGATGAAAGCCATGCCCGACAGGGCCTTCGACGTAGGAATAGCCGAGCAGCATGCCGTTACTTTTTCTGCCGGAATGGCTACCAGAGGAAATGTAGTGTTTTGTAACATCTACTCCACCTTTATGCAGCGCGCCTACGACCAGGTTATTCACGACGTATGCATCCAGGAGCTTCCCGTCATATTCTGCTTGGATAGGGCCGGCTTAGTAGGAGCCGACGGTCCCACCCACCATGGCCTGTACGATATGGCCTATATGCGTTGTATACCCAATATGGTAGTGGCCTCCCCTATGAATGAGCAGGAGCTGCGAAATATGATGTATACAGCTCAGGGAGAGAAATTCCAGGCCGGCAAACACGCCTTTACGATTCGTTATCCCAGAGGCAACGGCGTGATGCCCCAGTGGAAAACACCGCTCAAAGAGATTCAGATTGGAACAGGACGACTAATCCAGCCTGGCAAGGATATTGCTATACTCACCATAGGTCCACTAGGTAACTTTGTATCGACAGCCAGTGAAATCCTCGAAAAAGAAGGAATAGAATTGGCCCATTACGATATGCGTTTCCTCAAACCCCTGGACGAAACGCTCCTCTCCGATGCCCTTCAAAAGTATGATAAAATTATTACCCTAGAGGATGGTTGCTTACAAGGAGGTTTTGGAAGTGCGGTCATCGAATATATGGTCGAACATGGATACACCAATCGCTTAAAAAGACTGGCCGTTGCCGATACCATTATTGAACATGGCGAACCTAATGAATTGTATAGAGAATGTGGACTAGATACAGCAGGGATCGTGAGTGCCACTTTGGAGTTGCTTCAAGCTACTCCCGTTCAAGCACACTAAATAGGGATCGAAATGGGGGCTGGCTACTGTACCTGCCTGCCCACAACACTCCGTGAGCACTGGAACTTGGAACGCAAATAGGTGCTCAACCGTTAAAAGGAATAGATCATGTCTGCAGAATTCCGAAAAAGAGCTAAAAACTTACTGCTGCTCGATATCGAAACCGTATGTAACCCGGCTTCTTATCAGGAGTTACCCGAACGTCTTCAGCCTTTATGGATCAAAAAAGCGGCGAGCCTTGCGCGAAGAGACGAGGAGCCTCCCAGCCCCGAAGAACTATTCTATGATCGTGGAGCGATCTATTCCGAATTTGGAAAGATAGTTTGTATCGCCTTTGGAGCCTTTTATTGGAACGAAAAAGAGGAGATGAATTTTAAAGTCCGGTCCATATCCGGGCATGATGAAAAAAAAGTCCTCGAAGAATTTAAAATACTAGTAGAAAAATATCCCCCACACGAACTCATCTTATGCGCCCATAATGGCAAGGAATTTGATTTCCCCTTTATATGCCGGCGTATGCTCATCAATGATATGATTATCCCCAAAGCCTTGCAACTGGCGGGCAAGAAACCTTGGGAAATACTACATCAAGACACCATGGAGCTGTGGAAGTTTGGCGATTATAAAAGCTATACTTCCCTTGATCTGCTTGCGGCGGTTTTTAATATTCCTGGTAGCAAAAACGAAATGAGCGGCGCATTGGTAAGCCAGGTGTATTATGAAGAAAAAAACCTTGAAAAAATAAGCCGTTACTGCCGCGAAGATGTGGTGGTGCTGGGCCAAATCTACCTAAAATTGCATAGTATGCCTCTGATAGATCCCGATCATATATCCCGCATACCATAGCCAAGCAGTACGAGCATTTAAATAAAATTGAGACTATCTCAGCTTTAATGCGAAATTTAGCAAAACACGCTATACGCATACCCTAAAAAACCAAGATGAAAAAGAAAAAAATTAATAAAGATAATAGGAATACAAAAGTGGCTCATAAGCCACACCATATTCTCTCGTCTGTAGACGAACTGAAGGCCGACATTGCAGCCTTCTTTGACCTAAACGCTGACCATACCTTCAGGCCCTACGACATTCACGATCAGTTTGGGGTGTCAGACCGAAAAATCCGTCAGCTTTTCAATGAAATTCTCCATGAACTGGAAGCTGATAAGCAGATCTTAGTGGCTGCCGATGGGAGCTATAGGAGTAACCTGAACCAAAAAGAAGATACTACCCTGACCGGGCGTGTCGATAGAGTAAATAAGTCCTTCGCCTTTGTGGTGGTAGAAGGCCGCGAGGATGACATATATGTAGACAGCGAACTGCTTAATTCTGCATGGGACGGGGATATCGTTCGGGTGCAGCCCCTAAGTAAAAACTTAGGACGTGGAAAGGCGATTAGAGGAGAGGCAGGTACCAAGCGCACCGAAGGGCGTGTAACGGAAATCGTCGAAAGAAAAAACACCGGCATTGTGGGGATTGTAGAAATAACGCCCCGATATGCCCTAATACAGCCCGATAATAAGAAACTATTTGACCCCATATATTTGGAGGTAGACGAACTAAAAGAAGCAGAAGAAGGCGATAAAGTGATCGTTGGGGTGAAGGTGTGGCCCACCCGCCGCAGCCAGGCAGAAGGAGAGATCCTTCAGGTGCTAGGGAAAGCCGGAACCAACGATGTAGAAATGCACGCTATTCTCGCCGAATACGGTCTTCCGTACCATTTCCCTGAGGAGGTAGAGGCAGAAGCAGAAAAAATTCCTCTGACGATCAGCAAAAAGGAAATTGCCAATCGAAAAGACTTGCGTCAAGTGCTGACCTTTACCATTGACCCTGCCGATGCTAAAGACTTCGACGATGCCCTTTCCTTACAATATCTTGAAAATGGCCATTTGGAGGTGGGCGTTCATATTGCCGATGTTTCTCATTACGTAAAACCCAACACCGAGCTGGAAAAAGAGGCTTACCGTCGGGCCACATCGGTCTATTTGGTCGACAGGACCGTCCCCATGCTGCCCGAAAAGCTCTCTAATAACCTATGTTCCTTGCGGCCCAACGAAGACAGACTGGCCTTTTCTGCTATTTTCGAGCTTACTCCTCGGGGCCGGATCGTACAGGAATGGTTTGGCCGTACGGTCATTCATTCCGATCGGCGCTTTGCCTATGAAGAAGCTCAAGCCGTGCTCGATTCTGGAGAAGGGGATTACCCTACCGAATTAGCCGACCTTAACAAATTGGCGAAGGTTTTTCGTAAAGAACGTTTCCGCAAAGGAGCTATTAATTTCGAAACCCCTGAAGTACGTTTTAAACTCGATGAAAATGGTAAACCATTGGGTATCTATAAAAAAGAACGCTTTGACGCCCATAAACTCATTGAAGAATTTATGCTTTTGGCCAACAAACGCGTGGCTGAGTACGTCTATGGATTGTCGAAAGGGACCCCAAAGAACACGATGATCTACCGCGTTCATGAGGCTCCAGATCCCGATCGATTAAAAACATTCGCAAATTTCGTCGCCAAACTTGGACATAAACTGGAAGTCGATGAAGAAACGAAGATTGCCAAATCGATGAACGGTATGTTACAAGAAGTGGAAGGGACCCCCGAACAGAATCTCATCGAACAATTGGCGGTAAGAACCATGGCCAAGGCCCGCTATAGCGTGGAAGATCTGGGTCATTTTGGCCTTGCTTTCAAACGCTATTCCCATTTTACCTCACCAATTCGCCGGTACCCCGACGTCATGGCCCACCGCCTGTTACAACATTATCTGGACGGAGGTAAGTCGGTCGACAAAACTCTATATGAAGATGCCTGCAGGCATTCCTCCGACCGCGAGCGCCTCGCTTCCGAGGCAGAAAGAGCCTCCATCAAATACAAACAGGTGGAGTATATGGGCCTTATGGACCATGATATCGAATATGAGGGGATTATCTCTGGCGTTACCGAATTTGGTATCTTCGTAGAAATCACCTCCACCGCTTCCGAAGGCCTCATCAGAATGACCGACCTGGGCGACGACTATTATGAACTAGACAAAGAAAACTATAGGATAATAGGCCAAAGGACCAAAAAAATATATGCCTTTGGGGATAAGGTCATGGTGAAAGTAAAAGAGACCAATTTGGCCCGTAGAAGCATGGACCTGTACCTAGCAGGTAGTACTCCCTCTGGCCGTCGGCCCCAGCAACAGGGAAGCCGCCCTAGTAGAAAGCCCCGTAACGCTTCCACTACTTCGCCAAAGCCAGCCTCACGACGTAGCGGAAGGCGTAGACGCCGGTAACACCATACTCAACCAGACGACAGGGACTCCAAATCATACCATTTTGGGAGTCCCTGTCGTCATTTTGGTGTCTATTACATTAGAATTACGAACATACTCCCTTTACCTTGGTGTTGACACCATAACTGCTACCAATATGATTCTTAAGAAACCCCTCCTTTGCCTCTTCTTTAGTTGCTTCGTTTTCGGACTTTTTGAAGCCTGTTCTACCAGTAAAAAGTTAGATAAAGAAGAGTGGGTCTCGTTGTTTAACGGCCAAGATCTAACCGGGTGGGATGTTAAAATTGCAGGATACGAGGTCAACGATAATTATAAAAATACTTTTGTGGTTCAAGACAGCATGATCCGTGTCAATTATATGGAGTATGATACCTTTACCACCCAGTACGGACACTTGTATTATCACCAACCCTACTCGTACTATAAGCTGAGAATGCAGTACCGGTTTACTGGAGAACAGGTGCCTGGAGGAGCCTCTTGGAACGTTAGAAACTCTGGTATAATGCTCCATTCTCAATCGGCCCAAAGCCTGGGGAAAGACCAAGACTTCCCTATCTCCCTGGAAATGCAATTCCTAGGGGGACTCGGATCCGGAGAACGCTCCACCGGTAACCTATGTACTCCGGGAACTATTGTCGACATCAATGGCCAACTTGCCGAAGCCCATTGCATTAGCTCCAGCTCCCAGACCTATCACGGCGACCAATGGGTACAGGCCGAAGCCATCATGCTGGGCGATTCCCTGGCCCACTTTCTGATAGAAGGGGATACCGTCCTCACCTTTACCCATGCGCGTATTGGAGGAGGCTATGTAAGCAACCGCCATGACTTTAAGTCGGGCAAGGTGGCCAATGAAGCCGAATGGCTAAAAAAGGATAACAGCCCACTCTCCACGGGTCATATTGCCTTACAGGCAGAAAGCCACCCCATCGACTTTAAAAATATTGAGCTTCTTAATCTAGAAGGCTGCATGAACCCCGAAGCCATTAATTATAAACCGTATTATATCAAGTCGGACCCCGCTAGCTGCCAATTTCAATAAGCCTCCCCCTCCTTGTACTATTTTTCTTTTCTACTTTTATCCACGTAGAAGTGGCTCCGCATGGAGAATGTATAGCATTTTGAATAGTAATTTAGAAATATGAATAGAGAACTATCTAGACAATTATGGAGATAATATTATTACATACTAGAATTTTTTGTTATATTGACATTATTTAATACCTATTACTGCCATTATCACGAGGAATAGCAACGGATTAAAAATAGATCCAGTATTATCCTTGGGATGATGAGATAGGTTACCAGTATTTTAATTTCAGAATTACTGAAATTAAAATACTGGATTATAAAAATAGATCAAATCGAGTTTACCACATTTTAACAAATAGGCGTTTTGGTGGCCTCATAGTTCCAAATCATTGAATTTAAAGTAATTGAACGGCAAGGTATTTAAAATGAAGCGCCCCATACAATGCTTCAAACCCTGGTTTCACCCCAATGTACTTGATATCTAAAATTAACAACACTAATTTTATTTTATCAAACAGCACTACATATAGTAATAACCAGAGCAAGCCCTATGTTTTTGATTAAACTATAGACCTATCTCTTTCAAAATCGACAGAAGTTACCTAACAATATTCAATTACCCCTCCTCAACCCCCTATCAAAACCCCATCAATAGTATGGGGTTTTGGTTTTTAAAGACTAGTCACTTAGCCCGTTTAGAGGCCTAAGACAGAGGGAGTCGACAGGAATAGGGATCAATCATCGGTAATTTTTCATAATTTTGAGGCTGATACTAAATATTGTAACAGCCTATTCGATGAAAAACAAGCTTGCACGAACGGTATTCCTTTTTTCCCTTTTATTAGGCTCGAACTGGCTAGCTTTTCAAAGCAACCTCCAGTGGGACCTTACCGAAGACCAGCGGTACTCCATATCTGACGCCACCAAATCCTTATTGGAAAGCATGGAAGAAGACGTACAGGTCAATGTATACTTATCGGGTTCCTTTCCCCCAGGGTTCGAAAGACTAGAGGCGGCGACCCATCAAACTTTGGAAGCCTTTAAAAAATACTCTCGTGGCCATGTGCAATTTCAATTCAGCGATCCCTCGGAGGCCAACAGTGAGAGCCAGAGACAGCAACAATACCAGAGCCTTATAGAGCAAGGATTAACTCCTACCAATCTATTTGCAAACGAGGAGGGCAAGCGTACCGAAAAAATAATTTTCCCAGGGGCTATCGTACATATGGATTCGTTAGCGATTCCCGTGCAGCTGCTCAAAGGCAATAAGGCCTCTACCTCCGAGGAACAGCTCAACCAATCGTATGAGGGCGTCGAATTTGAGCTTGCTTCGGCAATACGTACCCTGCAGAATCCGGTACGCAAAAAAGTAGGGCTCATCGTGAGCCATACCCTCATCCCCCCTGCGCGGCTCAGCGACCTAATCGCCAGTGTACAGCTCCAATACGATGTTTTTATGGACATCAACAACCCCGAGTCTTATGAAGGACTCGACGCACTGCTCATCCTAAAACCTGACAGCGCCTTTTCCGACTCGGAACTCTATAAACTAGATCAATATATTGTAAATGGAGGAAACGCCCTATTTTTTACTGACGGTGCAAAGGTAGATAGCGTAAGCTTGGAAGGGACCTATGCCCAACCCTTATTGCTCAACTTAGATCCGCTCTTTTTTAAATGGGGAGTACGTCTCAATTATGACCTTGTAAAAGACCTTAACAGCAGCTCTATTTTACTCAACACCGGCCAAATGGGCGAAAAGCCCCAGTTAGAACCGCTTCCTTGGCGCTTTTATCCGTTGCTCAATCGGTTTGGCGATCATGTTATTACGCGGAATCTTAATGCTGTTTCCACACATTTTCTGAGCACCATCGATACCGTTGGAGGGGATGCCAACATCCGGAAGACTCCTTTACTAATGACCTCCGACTATACGCAGACGCTCACCACACCGGCTTTGGTAGGATATAATGAGGCTCGCAAACAGCCCGAACCTAGGGAATACCAAGGGGGGGCCAAAATTGCCGGTATACTGTTGGAGGGAACATTTACCTCCTTATTTCAAAATCGTATCTTGCCCAACGATCCCCGATCCAAGACCTTCACGGCTGTAGGCGCACCAGGAAGGGTGATCATATGCTCCGATGGGGATATGGTCGTCAATGATATAGATTACAAAAGGAATGCGCCGCTCCCCTTGGGGTACGATCGGCTAACGGGAAACACCTATGGTAATAAGGATTTCGCACTACTGGCTCTAGACTACCTCACCGACTCCCAAGGACTCATATCGGCCAGGAACAAGCAGGTAGCTATCAGGCCACTGGACCGGATTAAGGTCCAGGAAGACCGACGAGGCTGGCAAATTCTAAACATTCTGGCCCCACTGTTGCTGCTCGCTATTTTTGGAGCCATCAGAACGGTGCTCCGTGCTCGAAAATTTACGTAAAATCACGGCATCTCCCATATTTTTGCTACTTTTGTTCCCTACAAAACAGCAAGCAAAGAGTCTGCCCTAGTTATAATCAATTTAATTTTAAACACTTACGTCACGAATTATGAAGTTTGTCGTTTCGTCATCAGTACTTCTGAAACAATTGTCAGCTATAAATGGTGTCGTTTCTACGAACCCTATTGTACCCATACTTGAGAATTTTCTTTTAACCCTGGAAGGAAATAATCTGAGTGTTACGGCCTCAGACTTACAGACGGTTATCATTACCGAAATAGTGGTGGAGTCCGTTGAAAAAGGAGCCATAGCTATTCCGGCAAAATTACTCCTGGATACACTCCGGGGTTTGCCAGAGCAACCTATTACCTTACAGGTAAATAATGAAACGTTTGGCATAGAAATTATCACCGACAATGGTCGCTACAAGCTCTCTGGCGAAAACCCGATCGATTTCCCGAAGACGCCAATCGTTAACCGCGGTCAGTCGGTAGAGCTATCGTCCACCGCCATATCGGCAGCTATAGCCAATACCCTGTTCGCTACCAGTACCGACGACCTGCGCCCGGCAATGACGGGGGTATTCGTACAATTAGGGGCTGAAAACGCCACTTTTGTTGCCACCGACGGTCATAGGCTAGTTCGTTATCGCCGCACGGATATCAAATCGGATATGGACACTTCCATGATTATCCAAAGAAAGGCCCTGAACATGCTAAAATCATGTCTGCCTGCCGAAGAGGTACCCGTTAGTGCTGAATTTACGGCTTCTAACGCCTTCTTTAGCTTTGGCAATATCCGTATGATTTGCCGGTTAATAGACGAACGATTCCCGGACTATGAAAATGCCATACCGGCTCATAACCCAAATACCCTGACGATCAACCGCATGGATATACTGAACTCTCTAAGGAGAATTTCAATATATTCGAACAGAACAACCCATCAGGTGAGACTAAAAATGACGTTGAACGACTTAGTGGTGTCGGCGGAAGACCTAGACTATGCCAATGAGGCCAGCGAAAAGCTGATGTGTGAATACAATGGAGAAGATATGGAAATAGGCTTCAATGCGAAATTCCTCGTCGAAGTACTAGGCAATCTGACAAGTAAAGTCCTTACCTTCGAATTGTCTGCACCTAACCGAGCCGGATTGATCATCCCCGAAGACCAGGAAGATAATGAAGACATCCTGATGCTGGTAATGCCTGTAATGCTCAACTCTTACGCGCAGTAGCTAATAAGCGTCTCTAGAATACCAAAACCGCCGCTTCCCTTCCATGGAGAGCGGCGGTTTTGTGCCGTTAGGCCTCTTTCCTTTTTACCTGCCAAAGATACTATTCTTGTATACGAAACAAGTCGTACTATTTTTTCAACATACGACTCCTTTCGTATAACTTTGTAGCACATTCCGAATGCGCTTATCCTAATCCTTGAATCATGTATATAAAACCCACTGAAGCAGAACTCGAGATTCTTAACTTTTTATGGGCTCACGGGCCATCGACAGTTCGGCAAGTGCATACCGCATTAGCCGAAACCAAGGCGGTAGGGTATACCACTACGCTCAAGCTCATGCAAATCATGCATGACAAGGGTTTTCTATATCGTACCGAAAAAGGACGGTCTCATATCTATGTAGCCCTTTTGGGACAGGAGGAAACCCAGGAAATTCTGATGAATCGACTGATCCAAACGGCTTTCCAAGGCTCCAATATGGCTGGCCTCAATCTACTATTAAAAAATACACGACTGTCCGAGAAAGACTGGCAAGAACTACAAAAAATAGGACCTGGCACCTAGTCAGCCCGTCTTGTATCCACCAAGAGTAAGCTGTTACTCCACTTCTATAACCACACCGTCGCTCATGGGATGCGTAACACAGGTGAGGATAAAGCCTTCCTGCAGCTCCGCCTCGGAGAGGGCATCTTCTTCATCCATATGCACCTTGCCCGAAACACACTTCCCCATACAGGCCGTACACATGCCCGCCTGGCAAGAATAAGGAAGATCAATATCCATATTGAGGGCCGCCTCTAGCACGGTTTCATGTGGCTTCACTGGGAGCTGGTATTCACTCCCTTCGTAAATTAAGGTAATCGTACGGGCTACGAGGGTATCCTCTTCTTCTACCAGTTCTCCTGTAGCGCTTGCGGCGGTTGTCAAAAAGCTTTCCTTCCTTATCCGGTCCATAGGCACGCCCAATATGGCCAAGGCACGGTCGGCCTCTTCCATCATCACTTCGGGCCCACAAATAAAAAATTCGGCCTCTTTGGGTTGGATATCGGGGTGCTTCTCAAACATTTTAAGTATATGTGACTTATTGAGCCTCCCCCGCTCTCCTTCCCAGGATGGGGCAGGCTGGCTCAAGCTATGAATGAGCGTAAAACGAGAACCGTATTTCTCTTTGAGAGCCTCCAATTTTTCCTTAAAAATAATGCTCTCTTCGTTTCTACTCCCATAGATGAGCGTCACGGAACTTTCAGGCTCTACCATCAACACCGACTTCAAAATGGAAAATAACGGTGTAATTCCGCTCCCCGCTCCAATAAAAACCACATGGCGGGTCTGGTCGTCGGCTTGTTTTGGAAGAAAATTACCCATAGGCTCCATCACTTCCACGATATCTCCCTCTTTGAGCTCATTTAAGAGGGTATTAGAGGCATAGCCTCCAGGCAATCGCTTGATGGTAATAGCCGGCGAAACATCGGTATATGGAGAACTCGACAAGGAATAGGATCGGCGAATTTTTTGACCTTCCTGATCCATCAAGATCGTCAAAAATTGTCCTGGCCTATAGTTTATGACTTCATTCAGGGGATGCCAAAAATGAATGGTGGCTGCCTCCTGGGTTTCGTGCTCCACCTCTTTAACCTTTAAAAAATAATACTTACTCATAGGGATGGTATCAACTAAGGGTACAGCCTAGTAGGTGCACCGACATTTAAATGGTATCAATTCTAAAAACAAAAGCCCCATGGATTAATTCAACCACGGGGCTTTTGTTTACTAATTTTATAAAAAAACCGACACTTTGTCTATTTTAAGGAAGCAACAGCGGTTTTAATTCGCTCTACAGCCTCTACCAACGACTCATCGGCTGCAGCAGTAGAAATTCGGATGCAGTTAGGAGCTCCAAAACCTGACCCCGCTACGGTCGATACATACGACTTGTTGAGGATCCAGTTAGAGAAATCGTCTGAGTCTTTGATGGTGGTTTCTCCGTCCGATTTTCCAAAGTAATAACTCACATCGGGGAAGGCGTAAAATGCTCCATCGGGCATATTTACTTTAAAGCCTGGGATTTCTCTCAAAAGCCCAACTACCAGATCCCTACGACGGGCATAGGCTTTGGCCATCTCTTTGGAGGCGTCTAATGGACCCGTAAAGGCTGCCGTAGCGGCTTTCTGAGCGATGGAGTTAGTTCCTGAAGTTACCTGTCCCTGCAACTTCTCTACTCCTTCGGCGATCCATTTGGCGGCTCCAATAAAGCCTATTCTCCATCCTGTCATGGCGAAGCCCTTCGCTACCCCATTGACGGTGATGACCCGATCCTTAATAGCGGGGATAGACCCTATGCTAAAGTGACCTTCAGCAGTGAAATTGATGTACTCATAAATCTCATCGGCCAACACATATACGTCGGGATACTTCTCTAGTACCGATGCTATTTCCCTCAATTCCTTTTCAGAGTATACCGATCCGGTTGGGTTGTTAGGAGAAGCAAACATGACGATACGCGTCCGAGGCGTAATGGCTGCCTCCAGCTGAGCTGCGGTAACCTTAAAGTCGTTATCGAAGGCACCGTCCACGATCACCGATTTCCCGTCGGCTAGCTTCACCATTTCAGAATAACTCACCCAATAAGGAGCAAATATTACGACTTCATCTCCTGGATTGATCAATACCTGAATCACATTGGCTAGCGAATGCTTGGCACCCGTCGATACGACAATGTTTTCAGGCTTCCATTCTATATTATTGTCCCGTTTCAATTTATCGGCTATGGCCTTGCGGAGGTCTGGGTAGCCCGCCACTGGGGAATAACCATGGAATCCGTCGTCAATCGCCTTTTTGGCTGCTTCACAAATGTGAGCTGGCGTCTTAAAGTCGGGCTCTCCTACACTTAAACTAATCACTTTGTGGCCTTGGGCCGCCAATTCGCGGGCCATTTTAGTCATTGCCAACGTCGAAGATTCTTCGAGTGCGATGATGCGGTCGGCCAACCGGGCTTGCTCTGTTACTGCGGACATTGCAAAAATTTTGGTTTAATGAAAGTTATTTCAATCTGTCTCAACAAATTGCCGGCAAAGGTACGGGTTTTTCTGTAGTGTTTCGAGAATAAATGACAGGATTTTAAGAAACTTCATCCATTCTGTGATTCCCTTCCCCTTGCTAGCCCTAAGCCAAGGTTATTTTTTAATAGCCACCCATGGACTTGGTTCCCATAGAGGCACCTATATGCAGAAAGCCCAGATGACCAATCACCCGGGCTTTCTACTTTTTGTCAGAATACCATTGATCCCTTAAGCCAAAGCAGCTTGAAGGTTTTTATCGATAGCATCTAGGAATTCTTCTGTATACAAGTAATGCTCTCCGTGCTGAACCTTGTTACCATGGATACAAACGGCCAAATCTTTGGTCATATGTCCACTTTCAACCGTTTCGATACACACTTTTTCAAGAGTCTGACAGAAATCGATCAAAGCTTGGTTACCATCCAATTTACCACGGAACTCTAATCCACGAGTCCATGCAAAGATAGAGGCGATTGGGTTCGTAGAAGTAGGGTTACCTTTCTGGTGCTCGCGGTAGTGACGCGTTACAGTACCGTGAGCGGCTTCTGCTTCTAGGGTATTGCCATCGGGAGTCAACAATACGGAAGTCATCAAGCCCAGAGATCCAAAGCCTTGTGCTACGGTATCGGACTGTACGTCCCCGTCGTAGTTTTTACAAGCCCATACGAAGTTACCTTCCCATTTAAGGGCTGAGGCTACCATATCGTCGATCAGACGGTGCTCGTAATGAACTTTACCAGCAAACTCTTGCTCGTAAACCTCTTGGAAAATATCCTTGAAGCGTCCGTCGTATTTTTTAAGGATCGTGTTTTTAGTGGATAAGTACAAAGGCCATCCTTTGCCCATCGCTACATTGAAGCAAGCACGAGCGAAGCCACGGATAGATTCGTCTACGTTATACATGGCCATGGCAACACCAGGTCCTTGGAATTCGTATACTTCACGCTCAATCACCTGTCCGTCTTCTCCTTCAAACTTGATGGTCATTTTACCCTTACCAGGTACGATAAAATCGGTAGCGCGGTACTGATCTCCAAATGCATGACGACCTACAATAATAGGAGCCGACCAGTTGGTAACCAAACGGGGTACATTCTGCATTACGATAGGCTCGCGAAAAACGGTACCATCCAAAATGTTACGAATCGTTCCATTTGGAGATCTCCACATTTGCTTCAAACCAAACTCTTCCACACGATCTTCATCGGGTGTGATGGTAGCACATTTGATACCTACGCCATATTGTTTGATAGCGTTGGCGGCGTCTACCGTAACTTGGTCGTTGGTCTCGTCACGATACTCAACACCTAAGTCGTAATATTTAATATCTACATCCAGATAAGGTAAAATTAGCTTTTCCTTAATAAACTTCCAGATGATTCGTGTCATCTCATCCCCGTCAAGTTCTACAACCGGGTTCGCAACTTTAATCTTGCTCATGTTTGTTTCGATACTATAGTTAAAGATTTTACAATCAGATCGTGAAAGTACAAACATTAGATTAAAATGGCGAAAAATAAGGAAATACTTAACCCATTTTCTGCAATTAATTTTTCAAATTGGCCCTGAATATTAGAAACAGATATTAAAATTATCATGAATAAATCCGAAATAAGAGATATTTACCAACGAAAACGTAACGCATTACCTGCTCAAGAAAAAGCCCTTTTAGAAACGCAACTATTCGACCAATTTTGGACGCTGTTTGGGGAAAATCGCCCATCTGTCGTACACTTATTCTTACCTCAAAAAACTTCACAAGAGCCCGACACGACCAAGCTCCTGGATCAAATACCAATCAAAGCCCCAAATACCCGTTTTGTAGCACCTTATATCGTTCCAGGAACCAAATCCCTTGAACATTACTTTCTTGACCACAGCACGAACCTAATAGATAACCAATGGGGTATCCCCGAACCGGATCCTCAAACCAGCCAAAAAGCAGAAGTTACTGACATAGATATGGTACTAATCCCCCTACTGGCTTTCGACCGAAAGGGCTTTCGGGTAGGTTATGGTGGAGGCTTTTACGATAGGTTCCTAGCCCTATGCAGCGAACGTACCCTAAAGGTTGGCTTGTCGTTATTCGGTCCTCTACAAACCATAAACGATCTGAACGGCTATGATATACGAATGGACGTGTGCCTTACCCCAGGCAATATATTTAAATGGAAATGAGCTGGAGGCGGGCGGCTGTAAGCTTTAGGCTTTATGCTGAATGCAATACGCACAGCGCTTTAAAAGTAGCGGCAGTCGGCTATCAGCCTACAGCCTATAGCCTATAGCCTACGGCTTTAGGTTGTAAGCAATAAGCATCGCTTTTTACCGCTAATGCCTAACGGCTAAAACCTAATACCTATTACCTAATGCCTAACGGCTAAAACCTAACCCCTAATACCTAACAACAAAAAAAACCATCCCTTTTGAGGATGGTTCTTTGTTAATATTGTGGCGGCTACCTACTTTACCAGGTGTGATCCAAGTATCATCGGCGGTCTCGGGCTTAACTTCTCTGTTCGGGATGGGAAGAGGTGAACACCGAGCCTATAGCCACCAACAAGGTCTTTGTTGATTTCATTTCGAATATGGGGAAGAAGGTGAAGCGAATCGTCGCGCCGTCCGTTCCTATATTCATCAACAAGGTCTTTAGAGTGTATAGTATCTGGGTTAGTCGTTTCGGGTATCAGGATTTAATCCTCTCACCTTTAACTTTTAACCTTTTCAACTTTTTCATGTCATATTGGAAGTAAAAGAGAATAATTGTAAAGTTATTTCGAAAAATAATGTGC
>NZ_QGDT01000012.1 GCF_003149085.1 Dyadobacter jejuensis
TGAACTGAATTTTCTCCTTTTTGCTCTCATAGTTCCACTAATTTAAGATTAAAAATTAAATTTTAACAGTGGCCCTAATTCTGGGGAGTATTATACCCGACTACTGGGGGGCAACATGCGGTTCTTAGTCAACCTTGGTGAAGCCAAGATTACATCAAATCTTTAATGATTTGGCTTTGCTGCCCAAATAAGCCAGTAAATTGTTTAAAAATTGGAGTTTATTATAATCAATTTCCTGTAAAATATTGAATCATTAAATCACTTTAAGTATTTGACGTCGATATAGCTATTTGCATAGTATTAGAACTATTGTCGTGTTTTTTATATGAATCCGTTTCCCATATATATTGACGTCACCAATTCTAACGAAGAACCTACTAGGAAACTACCCGAAGCAAATTCGATTTTATGGGTTTTGAATTAAAGTCTACATTACCTTGCTAATACTTAACAGTATGGAATGCAAGTCTTAAACATCGATAGCAGAGAATTATTAATGGATATCAATAATGACTCATATAATAAGTCTTAAACACTTATACCCTCATACATACCAGTCTGAGCGTGGTACGAGATAATTGGGTGAGTGGGAATTTTGGCCCAGGCAGTACATGATTAAGTGCTGCTCTCTTATAATAGGATTAATCCAAAAGGGGAGCCACTGAGAAATGGTAGCTTAAATAATAGATTAACATTTATTTTCTAATAGCTATGTTATGTCCTACAAATTGGCAGAGTTTGTTCGGATAACACTGGCCTGAACACTTCGAATTAGCGATCAGCCCAATACCCATACTCCCATTGTTAACTAATCAGTAGTGGAACATGGTCTAAACCAAACCTGGCCTCTACCGATTTAAAAATAACCTTGTTAGTAGCTTAAAACATATGGTTTAGAGGGAGTCTATGATTCAAAACCATTCGATAATAACTCACAAGCTACTTTTACTTCCCATATTACTCCTCTTTATTTTTGCCTCTTGTAAGAAACAAATAGCCATAAATGAGGAAGAGGATGGGACCCCCTCGAACATTGTCTTGATTATCGCCGACGATATGGGTTGGGATGCCTTTGGGGCTTATCCCGGAATCAACAGTTCAAAGGCCAGTAGACCTACCTTAGATTCCTTAGCTAGGAATGGAATTACCTTTACCAATTTATGGGCCCATCCAGAGTGTTCTCCCACGCGAGCGGCCCTGCTGACCGGGCAGTATAGTTTTAGAACGGGTGTTGGTTCGAAGGGGGAAGACTGGCAGACAGTGAAACGATTAAACAAAAAGACATCGACGATCAAACTGGCAGCCGTTATAGCAATGCCGTAATAGGTAAATGGCATGTAAGTGGGGGAGCGGACCTGACTGCTCCGGAAAGATGGGGCGTACAGTACTTTAGGGGAAAGAGTACTCTATTCTACTAAATAAGCAAGGCAGAGAATCAAGAAGTCAGGAACTTTTTTATGTTATATCTTTTAAATATCGGGATTATAGGTGAACTTTTTAAGGGATTCAATAATGACTGTCAGAGCTGCTTTTGAAAAACGTATGTTACGACCTTTTTGCAGAATTGCATATTAAATTAGAAGGAGGAACAAGTGGGGGACGATAAGACTTAAGGAAACGGTATTTTATTCTGAGCGGGCATACCGGGGATTTATCTTTGGTGTACAAGTCCGTTCCTTGGCTTAAATACTAAAGCTGGAATAATACCATTTTCTTTTCAATTGACTTTTTCAGCCTACATTTACCTAGAACTAATGAGACACGATCTGCCAAAATACAGATCGTGTCCCAGAATAATCTTTGTTAAGGATAGTATTAAAACTCCATTACATCGCAGTCCAAAAAGTCCATTCCACCCATTATTGGTGCACCTGCCGGCATTGATAATACAGAAGCGGGCTTAAATTTATCAGGATTTGCTTTAAATGCTCCAATCTGAGACAGTCCAAACAACAAATTGGCCTTCTGTTTGAGCGGGGCTTGCTCTACGATAGAAGTCATCCATTTTTGCAACCCGTCTATTTTAAGCAGGGCTTCGCCTCTTACACTTTCGGATGCTTCAGTGTCAGCGGCAAGGCCTAGAAATGCTTTGAGCGTAAGATTATTTACTAGAATTTGTAATTCTCCACGGTATCCGCTTTCTAGGGGCTTTTTCCAAGTACTTTCTATCAATTTGTCGGCCACGGCCATGAAGCCGGGTTGCTTACTATCTCGTGCATTGTATTCTATTAAACGGGCTACCCTTTCGGAATTCAAAAGATATGCCAGTGTTGTGCCGGCAGCAGTTTCGGCCGCGGCCATTGGATCGAAGGTTGGGCCGGTATGTCGATCAAAGATTTCCCCTACTCCGGAATAGCCGGAAGGTCGAGGGGGGATTTTTTGGATCAGCTGTTCTGGAATGGTCAGCGCATCTGGTGTAATGGTAGCTAGCAGTGCATCCAAGGCTTTCCATTGTTCGGCGGGCTCCACCATCTTGGTTGCCGTTTGGCCGTCGTTTTTCAGGGCATGGGTAAAATATAATCCTCCGACGTTTTTAGAGACGGCCTCTATCTGGTAGCGATGTAATAGATAGATGGGTACAAGTACCTCTTCTAAAGTGGCCATAGGCGCTCCTTCTACGATTGCTTTTTCCGAAAATCTGTCGAGCAATACCCTTCTTGCCGCCATGAGGCGGTTCAGTTCTACTATGGAATTTTCACCATCATCCCACTGGTGAGAGTTGGGGTGGGTATGACCTCCAATATCAGGTATAAATTGGTATCCCTGCTTAATATTCTCCTGTATTATTTTATCGAGTTCTTCATCTTCGTTGGCCCCTGCGGGGAATTCCGAATATCCCCAGATTACCGACCTTTTGTCCCAGCTCCCAATACCTTTAGCGTAGGCGTCCGAAACATCGAAGGTACCATCGGGCTTCGTAGTAAATTTTGGGAAAGGATAATCCATCACCGAGGCTCGGCCTTTAATACTGGCTGCAAAATTGTGGAAAAAGCCCAGGGTATGACCAATTTCATGGGCGGATAGTTGCCTAATCCGGGCCAGGGCCACCTCTTCCATTTGTTTTGAAACGGGCTTTCCGTCTTCATAGGGTTGCAAAATGCCTTCCATAATCAAATAATCTTGACGATGGCGGTCAGAACCCAAGGTAATAACACCTTTGATAATTTCACCGGTCCGTGGGTCAGTGTAGGAGGCCCCAGAAGAAAAACCCCGGGGACTTCCCGTTCTATTGATCCAGTTGACGATGTTATAGCGGATATCCATAGGGTCAGCTCCTTCGGGGAGTTCCATGACCTGGAAGGCATCTTTGTAGCCCGCTGCCTCAAATGCTTGATTCCACCAGGCTCCTCCTTCAATAAGGGCCTTTTTAATGGGCGCCGGTGCTCCCCTGTCTATATAATAGATGATGGGTTCAACGGCTTCACTCATCTTCGCTTTGGGATCCTTTTTTATTAGCCGGTGCCTACGACTGAATCGTTTGACGATCGGTTCGGTCATCGGTGCTGAGAAGTCCATATAGCTGTGCATATTCATTCCAGAGCGAGGGTCGAATTTCCGGGGTTTATAGCCCGGATCGGGGAGCTCAACGAAGGACTGATGCATGCGTATCGTAATGGCCGTAGGATCGGGGGCAATCCCTCCCGAACCCCGCCTGCTAGTTTGGGCGCCGCCCGAGCCAGTGAAGGTCAATAAGGATTCGAATTCGGTGTTCTTAGGGAAGTTTTTAGTGTTCTCCATGAACACAGTTGAACGGGACTCATCTAGACGATAAGCTCCGCCTCCTGACGCCCCACCACGCCGACTAGTCATTCGGTCTCCAACTTTTTGACTATCCCGAATGATAAAGGGGGTAAGGTCTATCAAAATTTTATCGGCCTCTATCGCCAATGGAACGAAGCCAAAAATGATGGAGCTCGCAAAATTGTTTTCTACGGCGTAGGCTTCATCTTTGCTCTCTGTTATGGCTCGGTAATTATAATTGGGCTGCATTAAGAATACCTTTGGCCCCACTTTTATAAATTTCATGATTCCAGTGCTCCCTTGTCCGCGCTCCGGACCGCCACTACCAACACCAGTTGAAAGTGAATTGAAGAACAAAAATTCCTGGTCCAATTTGTCCACCTCGAGCAGTATCTTACTCGTACTTTCATCATAGTAAAAGGGGAAAAATCCATCCGCTTTTTTATAACCTTGAGTAACAGAAGAAATTGAAGTTGCCGGGGTTTGAGATCGGGTGGCCGGGGTGGCGGACGGTCGGCCTTGCGCAAAAGAACTTGTGCTGGCAAGGCATAGTCCTACTACAACTAAAATGTTAAATTTCATATATTAACTGTTTGATAATTGGATACTTTTAGGTTGTGTTTGAGCTTTTAAGGATTTGGTACCATTAGCTCATTGGTAGACAGCTCGGCTGCTGAAATAGGCCAAATGTACTTGCTTTCGGAGGGAGCTACTTCAGGGGACGATGCTGCTGGGCCGGCCTTTGCTGGTAAGGGCTGAAGGGTTCGCTGCAGATCGGGAACCCGAAATCCTTCACCAAGTAGTTCAATTTTTCTTTCTTCTAAAATGGTTGTAATCAATGCACCTTGTAACGCTATTTTTTCAGAAGGAAAGTTGTACGCTGGATCTGACCTTTGTCTGACGGCGTTGAGCAAGTCGGTGGCCAAATCGAGGTTGCCTGTCTGTGCTGCGGCTTCTGCATAATTTAGCAGGGTTTCGGCGTATCTGATTACCGGGATGTAATCGGCATAGGTCGATGCTACTTTGAATTTGTACAGCCATGGTAAACCTTGTTGTATGACCACCAGATTCTTACGCTGATCGGTAGAGGTACTACTAAAAACAGGGTCGGAAACAGTGCCGTTCACATTCAAAAAGTACTCGGCATTACCCGGATTAAAGGTGAAATAATAGGCTAGGGAATTCTGCCCACCAGGCGCATCTAAACTGCTCATGGGTAAGGAAAAAATGGCCTCATTCCCTGTATATGTCCCTAAGAAAACATCGGTGATCGTGGCTTCCAGCTTATGACCCACGCCTGTAGCTGCCTGAAAGGGTGCTTGAAGAGGGACTATTTTTGCCGCTTCGCTCATTACCTTCGCATATTCACCTTGAATTAAATAAACCCGTGTTTTTAATGCTATGGCCGTGTTTTGATGCGCACGGGTCGTATTGGTTGCGGCGTTGGCATAGGTAAGGGGTAAGCCAGTTTCGGCATCGTTCAGATCCTGAAGGATCTGATTATATATTTCTGCCACACTCACCCTTGCCAGGGCGTTATTCTGTACCGATAGCTCGGCCTTCAGACGCAAAGGTAGACCCGGGCTAGCCCCCTTATCTTCAATATAGGGGCGGGCATATTGTTGAACGAGCGCTAAGTAACTTAAGGCACGTAAAAATTTGCCTTCTGCCATAAAATGGGTGTATAGTTCGCTGCTAATTTTGGCCTTATTCAGTTCCAGCCCTTCCATGAAAATATGAATAAGGTTGATGGATGCATAGGCATTTCCCCATAAATTTTGCACTTCACTCGTACTCGAATTTACGGTATGACTCCAGGTGAGTTGTCCAGTTTGAACATTGGGTTTGTTTAATATGAATTCATCGCCCCGTAATTCCTGATAGATGGTATATCTGCCACCATAAAACTGAGAACTCTTAACCGATAAATACAAGGCGTTCACTTGGGCGTCGATCCGTTCGGGGGTGTCGAATGCATTGGAGCTTGAAATGCTGGTGGTCGGTACCGTTTCCAATAGGTCCTTGTCGCAGGCTATACTGGCTAACAGGAGTATAATCATGAATAGGGCACTCACCAATTTGCGAAAGTATGTTTTGAAATTTTTCATTTCGTTTTTGGGTTTAATGATTAAAAACCAATATTGAGTCCTAGAGTAAACGACTTGCCTGCAGGAACGGCGTTCTTGTCTCGTCCGGCCTGGGTATTTGAATTTCCATTGGCTGAAATTTCGGGGTCAGAACCGGTATATTTGGTATGAATCAAGAAGTTTGTAGCTGAGGTGTAAATACGCATGGATGAGATGCCCACTTTATGCAGAATTTTCACAGGAACCCTATATCCTAGCGATATATTTTTTAGCTTAACATAGCCACCATTCTCTACATTAGCCGAATGCATCAGTACGGATCCACTGGCGTATTGATCGTTATAATGCAACTTCGGGATATCTGTTATTTGTCCAGGGGTGGTCCAACGCCTTAGGATATCTGTCTGGTTATTAAAAAAACGATTATCAAGCAGGGTTGCCCTCGTTCCGTTGTACATTTTGTTGCCACCGGAATAAACGAAATTGGCCGTAAGGTCGAAGTTTTTAAAGGAAATTGTGTTGTTAAATCCGCCATAATAGGAAGGTATGGAGTTGCCTGCTACATAACCGTCTCCGAAAGCGTCCAAGGCTGGGGCCGGTCCGTCGTCGAGATAGGTCCATGATGAACCCACCGGGTTGTATTGTACTTCTTCGCCATTTCTATTCAGGTATTTCCGGAGCCCGTTGGCAGGATTAACACCTGTAGTCTCAACCACGTAAATGGCTCCTATGGAGTGGCCTACTCTGGTTATATTGGAGGTTTCAAGGCCACTCGACCAGATGTCGGTATTATTATTGGCCAGTTCGGTAACCTCATTTTTCAAGGTGCTTACATTGAAATTGACCGACCAGCGGAAATCCTTATTATTGATCAATGTGGTATTTAAGTCGAATTCAAATCCCGAATTGTACATGGAGCCCACATTGTAGGTAATGGTATTTCCGGGTATTCCCTTCGAAGGGGCTTGCACTGCATCCAATATCATGCCGTCGATATTGTTTTTATAATAATCGGCATCGATGGTAACTCTATTGTTAAACAAGGAAATATTTACTCCGAAATCGGTTTTTTTACTGGTCTCCCATCGCAGGTCTGTATTTCCCGTTTGAGATGGACTCAGGGTAGTGGCGAGTCCTCCATAAGTGGCGGACTCGTAAAGTGACAGCGAGGAGTATTCGCCGATATTGACGTTGCCGACTTGTCCGTAGCTACCTCGGAGCTTAAGTCCGGTGATGAATGTGGATAGGGTAGAGTTCTTGAAAAAATCTTCTTCCGAAATATTCCAGCCCAACGATGCTCCCCCAAAATTCCCATATTTATGTCCCATCGCAAGTCCAGAGAAACCATCTCTACGGAAACTTGCACTCAGCAAGTATTTTTTCTTGAAATCATAGTTGACACTCGAAAAATAGGATTGAAAAGCATCTTCAGCAAAACTCCCCGATGAAGTTCGTAAAGTGGCCCATCCGCCTTCAAAAGTATCGAAAAATCGATCGTTCAGGTTTTGTCTGGTCACTCCCCAGTCGTTTGAACTGGTCTGAATCACCTCAGTTCCTGCCAGAATGGAAAGACTATGGTCCGTAGCAATGGTGGTGGTGTAATTCAGGGTATTGGTCCAGCCAATTCTTTTATTCTTATTCATCGAGTTGTTGGCCGAGCCGTTAGTTGAAAACCCGCCAGCCTGATACGGGTTGTTAAACGACTTATTTTCGGTGTTCAGGATATTGACACTGTAATTGGTTCTTAACGTCAAACCTTTGAGGATCTCAAGCTCCCCATAAGCAGAGCCCATAAAGGAGTTACTTTCCGACGTGAATTTGTCATGTTCAATCAGGGGAAGCATATTGTAATAGCCCGTTAAAATGGAATTGGCCCCATATCCAATTGAATTTCCAACAATATTATAGGTTCCATCCTCATTGAAGGGACTTAGATTAGGAGGCAAAACCATCCCCATCCTGGCTAGATTATTGAGCGAAAATGCAGCTCCCGTTCCACTCGTTAAATTGGAATTTTCAGAATTGCTGTAGGTGATATTGGTACCGAAGGACAGCTTTTTGGTTACCTTATGATCTAAATTGAGTCTTACATTGGTTCTTTCAAAGGTGTTTTTGATCATAAAACCCTCTTGATTGCTGTAGCCAAGGGATGCGAAATAGGAGGTCGCTTCTGTGGCTCCCGAAATATTCAAGTTATGGTTATGGGAGGTCCCCGTTTTGTAGATATAGTCGTACCACCTGGTGTCGACAAAGCCACCGTCTGCTGTTTGCTGCAGATTGAAAGCTGGCGCTAGACCCGTATTGATCCTGGCTTCATTCTTGATCATGACGTAATCTTCTGCCCCTAAGAGTTCTGGGAGAATGGGCTTGGTGTTCAGTCCTACCCATCCATCATAGTTCACCTTGGCTTTCCCCTTTTTCCCTCTTTTGGTGGTAATCACAACCACCCCGTTAGCGGCCCTGGACCCATAAATGGCCGTTGCTGAAGCGTCCTTTAAAATTTCCATGGATTCAATATCATTCGGATTCAAATCGGATAAGGGGTTGTTCTCCGCTGAATTGCCTACATCGCCAGTAAAAGAGGTAATTCCATCTATGATTATCAAAGGGTAAGAACTTAGTTGTATGGAGTTAAAGCCTCTTATTCTAAAAACTGGGGCTTCATTCAAAGCACCACCACCTGAGATGATGCTTACCCCAGTCGCCTGACCGGCTAGGGCCTGGTCGAAGCTGGTGACAGGACGACTGGCGATGGCATCGCCACTGATATGAGAAGTTGATCCCGTAAATTCCGCTCGATTTTGGGTGGTATACCCTGTTACGACCAGTTCATTGAGTTGATTCAGTTCCGTATCGAGTGCTACATCTACTATCTTGGAGTTTCCGACTTCTATTTCATGTTTTTTATAGCCGATAAATGAAAATACCAAGACTACAGGACCGCTATCGGGTACACGAAGTACATAATGACCCTCTACGTCCGTGATTGCCCCAATATTGGTTCCCTTTACGAGTACAGAAACGCCGGGAAGGGCTTCCTCATTTTGCCTGTCGATAATAGTACCCGTTATTTGTCTATCGATTTCTTTCGAAAGATTGAGGACAGGGGTAAGTGATGAAGATGTTTCTGCTGGGGATTTTTTCACAGGAACAGGTGGTTTTTCAAACAGAATTACCTTTCCATCACTTTCTCTGAAATCGAGTTTGGTGTCCTTGAGTAGGTCTCTTAATAGCAGATCGAGTCGCTCATTTTTGACGGTTACACTTACTTTATAAGTTGAAATTAGGCTTTCATTATAGATCAGCTTGAACTTCGTTTTCTGCTTGATCTGCGTTAAAGCATCTTTCAAGCTTCCGTTCTGAATCGTAAGATCCATTCGCGTATCTTTTAAGGCCTGCCCTTGAGACGGTTCAGCCAATAGTAGCGGTGTTCCTAAAGCAATAAGAAGCATTACAATTAAAGAATATTTCATCATTCTGAAAACTAAAGTACTGAGCCGTGCACGATAGAGATAATTTTTCATAAATTTGACATGTTTTGTTGTAAATGTGAAAACATACGCAAGCACTAGATAGCTACCCAGCAGGTGATTGGCGTTGCGCGCTGAGTAGTTTTATCCGAAATAAGGCGGCGGGCATTTTGCCTGCCGTTTTGCTTTCTTAAGGTGGTGAGAGTTTATTTCATACGTTTAAGGTTTAAGTTATTTGACTGATTTTAGTAACACTTTTCCATTTTCAAGTTCGTATTCTAGGTTATTGGCAAGGCTCAAAGCCTCGAGGACATCAGGCAATGAGTCTTTTGATTCAAACTCGGCCGAAAGACGTATGTTTTGAAGACCGCTTTTTTCGAATTCAATGGGGGTATTGTATTTTTGTTGCAGTTCAGCTACCACATCTTTTAAAGATTCATTGTCAAATATCATTCTCCCTTGTTTCCATCCCAAGGCATTTTCAGCATGGATAGAATCTTGAAAGGTGAGGGCATCTAAACGGTTAAAACTCGCCCTCTGATTGGGTAATAAATGCAGGGTATTTTGCTCATTTATCGATTTTGTTGAAACTGAAACTTTTCCATTGGTTACTGTTATTTGGACGGAAGGAAGGAAATTATAGGACCGAATATTAAACTTCGTACCAAGCACCTTCGTTTCTGTACCTGCCGCAAAGACCACCATTGGCTTTTTTTCGTCTCGTTCAATTTCGAAGTAAGCTTCCCCTTCTTCTAGAAATAGCTCTCGCTTGGCTTTCTCAAATTGTACTGGATACCTAAGCTTGCTGGAGGCATTCAACCAAACAATAGAGCCGTCGGATAGTATGATTTTTTTGATTTCGGATCTGCCGGTAGCTATATACGAAAAGTTGATTTCCGAATTTCGCCAAGGCAACCAGGAAGGATTCAGGTAGGTAAGGAATCCGGCTCCAATAAGCAGTAGGATCGATGCGGCTATCCGCCAATCCCAGGCATATTTCTTCTGTACCGTTTTAATTTCCTTCTTTTCAATATCCATAAGCCCATTTTTTATTTCCGAATCCATGTGCTTTCGTAGTTCCCCGTCGAGTTTGCCCTCTTTTAGGAGATAAAAGAAGACTTTCATCTCGTCGGGTGAGGCCTTATCCGTGATATACTTTTTAACTATTTCAGCATTGATTTCTGATTCACTCATTCGTTGCAGGTTTGATGAAAAGACAATTAATATTTGGAATAGGGTACCTCTTGCTCCGATAAAATTTCACATTTATCGTATTCTGCAAAATAAAATAAGTAAAATACATTAAATGAAAGTAAGTTCTATAGCGACCCCTATCCAAGTTACGGAGAGACCAAATTCCTTTAAAATAGTATTTTTTAGGTATTTCATGGTTCGGATCATATGTTTTTTAACAGCGTTGTTAGAAATACCTAGTTGTTCGGCTGTGGCCTTATAAGTATGGCCATCTACCCGACATAATTCAAAAATTTCCCTGCTACGGGGTGGGATCTGTGCGAGCACCCTGTCTATAAATTCCAGATATTCGGTTGTTTGATATTCCTCTTCTGAGTAGTTATTCAATACAAAGGAACTTCTCATTATTTCTTCCTGCACCGTTTTTTCCATGGCAGCATGTTTGAGAAAATTAAATGTGATATTTCTAGCCAGGACGAATAGATAGGCTCTAAAAGAAAAGATAGAGACCAGATTGCCGCGGATATCCCAGACCTTTAAGAATATTTCTTGACATAGGTCTTCGGTATATTCGTCTGATTTGACAAATTTTAAAACATATCTTCGAATCTCAGGGTAGTAAAAGTCATAGATGGTGGAAAATGATTTTTCGTTTCCAAGGGCAATTTGCTCCAGTAATTTTTTTTCATCGATCAAAATCATTGTTGCCTTCTAAGTGATTAGCATTTCGGTTGAGTAACTAAATTTAGAGATAACATAACCAATATTCTGCATTTATGAGTATAATAATCTTAAAATTTGGTTTGATTGGTTATTGCATGTTAATAATTATGAAAAATGACTATTTTGTTTGATATTATATGGCTGTAGTGTAGTAACTTTTGCCCGATTTTAAATTTGTACGGTCCGATATTGAGGTATTCTAGGTAAGCAGTCGCCCCTTCTCCCCCTAAGGCCATTATATAAATAGGGCATAGGGTCATTGGATTTGCAAAGAAAAACCGAACTCGGTAACCCTCTAATTACCTCTGTCCAGATTCTTGAAATATTCGGGAAGTAGATTTGCTAATTCTATGATGCTTGCTAATGGGATTTTTTTCAAAATATGATTTAACCAAGCTTCTGGATTTAAGTCATGATCTTTGCAGTCGGCCATGAAGGTATACATGATGGCGTTTTGTTGGGCAGATTCTTGTGAACCTGCAAATAAGTACGGTGTGACGCTTCGCTTTTTACGTCCTATTGCTACTGGCCTTATGGCGATTTCTACAAGATTATTGCGGTACGCCGGCAGTGAGTGCAAACAGAAGCTCAAACCATTTAGCTGGCTAATTAATGAAAGGTTGCTAGATTCTGCGCTAAGTTTGACGCCATAGGGATACTTCAAAACAAGGTCAAGAGGTTCAATGGGAGCAGCCTGGTTGCTATAGATATGAAACCTTTTGGGGCTTTAACTCAGAAGTACATTGATCTATTTCATTACCACCCACTCCCCAAGTTGCTCATTCGTTTCATCATATCGAAGAAGGAGCGGTTGAAGGCTTCGTCGGTGGCGAAGAGTTTGTATAGACCAAGGTCTTTTTTTCGTTGTTGGGTCATGACATCTTCCAGTATTCGTTTGAACGCCAAGTCTCTGTTTTGACTATCGTGGTTATCGGCCACTTTACTTTGGAAATCGGGATGAGCTTGTATGTGTTGGCTTAGGGTTATGAATTTTACACGTTGGTCTTCTGGGGTTGCGTCCCAGCCGTGAAACCACCTTTCATTAAAACTCCTGATGATTTCGTCGAGTGGATTGGTTTCTTCCGCAGGTCCATGGGCTCCTCTTACGTTGGCATTTTGTGGGTCTAGTTCGGCTTCGGAGTCGTCTAGGGCTATGTTGTGGTTTAGGCGGGTTCTTTCCAGACCATAAGTCGACAAGTCCACCGATTCCAGTATTTCATCAATTAGTACGTCTTCCGTTGTGGTCACCGACAGCTTGGGTATTAGGAATTTAAGAAACCAAAACAGAACCTCCCATGCCACCACTTCAAATGGGATAATGGAGGCCATTTGGCCGTATATTTTCACAAATTGTTTGGCCTTGATCTTGAAGTCTATCTTTTGTTCTTCAGTCAATTCTAGGACATAGTCGAATCGATCTTGTGCCTTATCGATACCAAAGCTCAGCAGGTCGCCCTGTACACCGGCGAAATAATCATTTGTAAATTGCTCAACCTCTTCCCATTCGTACACAGCCGTGTTATCGAGTTCGGCTTTTAGGTCATGCAGTACGTTTACGTCCGTTGCTCTGCTAAGGGATGTGGACGTATAAAAGGGGTCGAAAGAGGCTTGGATATCGTCTATGGTATTGAAAAAATCCAGTACAAATATATCTTCGGTTCTTTTATCGAGCTTATCGGCGGCTCGGTTTAGCCTGGAAAGTGCCTGCACGGCCAGTACACCTTGTAGTTTTTTGTCGATATACATGCAGCTGAGTTTTGGCTGGTCAAATCCTGTGAGGTATTTGTTGGCCACTACCAACAGTCGGAACTCGTCCATGTTGAAATACCGGGCAATTTTGTCTTGAATATAGCCGGGGTCGGAGGACTTGGAGATGTCCATTTGCGGTGGAAATTCGTTCAGACTATCTTCGGTATGCTCTATACCGTTCACCGTTTTTTTGCCGGAGAATGCAATCGCTATCCGGAACGGATCACCTTTGCTTCGTAGTATCCGTTTCAGTTCGGTATAGTACCGAATCGCCGACTCTATGTTCTGGGTAACGACCATGCCTTTGGCCTTGCCCTTTAATTTTTTGGTTTGTACCACATGGGTCAAAAAATGATCTAACATCACTTCCGATTTGGTGGCGATGGTACTTTCGTTTCTTTCCACAAATGCCCTGAGCTTTTTCTGTGCCTTTCCGGTGTCGAAAATCGGGTTGTCCTCTATGGATTTTTCAATTTCGTAATAACTCCTGTAAGTGGTATAATTGGCCAATACATCCTTGATAAAGCCCTCTTCTATGGCTTGTTTCATGGAATACAAATGGAATTCGCCAAAAGATCCATCTGGATTTTTGACACCAAACCGCTCGAAAGTGGCGTTCTTGGGGGTAGCCGTAAATGCCAAGTACGACGTATTACTTTTCATTTTCCGGCTCTGGATCGCCTTCAATATCTTATCCTGCAAATCTACTTCGTCCTCCTCAAGCGGCATAGCCCCCATGGCCTCGTTCATCTTGCCGGCGGTGGTACCGCTTTGTGAACCATGTGCTTCGTCGATGATGACGGCAAAGTTTTTATGACCGAGATCGTCCAGCCCAGCTACAATAAATGGGAATTTTTGGATGGTGGTGATGATAATCCGCTTTCCGGATTCCAGTGCTTCTTTTAGGTCGCGGGAGGAGTAGGCCGGTGCCACTATGTTTTTTATCTCCGAAAACTGTTTGATGTTTTCCCGAATCTGTTTGTCGAGCAATATCCGGTCGGTTACTACCAATACCGAATCAAAAAGCGGTTTTTGTAGCCCTTTTGAGCCGTTAACCGTGTCGTTTTCGGGGTAGGTTTCTATCAGCTGATAAGCAACCCAAGTAATGGAGTTGGACTTGCCTGAACCGGCCGAATGTTGGATCAAGTGTGTTGACCTAGGCCGTTTTTCTTTACCAGCCCATCGAAATGCTCTAAAATCTTGCCCTTCCTGTCGGGGCTGCGCTGTAATTTTTGTAGTTCTGCGTTTTGGGTCGTTTCCAAAAAATGCCAGAACCGGGTTTCGTCTAGTGCAAATTGTGCATTGAAGTCATGGGCGTTACCCATCCAAAACCCGTTACTAGTACCATAATTTCCTTGCTTATCTTCAAATTGCGGACCGTTTTCCCGAATTTCTTCTTGGGTTTGGCCTGTTAATGCCTTTTCGATAGCCGCTTCCAGCGCCTGTTCGTTGGTTTTACTGTTTGTCATGTAGCAACTGTTGTTTTAGGGCTTCGCCTTTGGATGTTAGGCGGCATTTGTGGTTTCTGTAACGTGGACTATCCGGCACAGTAATCTCAATGATGGCGTCACTTAGGGCAGGTTCCAGGTAATTTTTGGCAAAATGCGATCTGTTTTTCAGTCCCATCGCTTCCATTAATTCGCTACGACTCATGCGGTTAGATATGAAATAAATAAGTCGGTGTGTCAGATCCTCTATTTCTTTATAAATCTTAGTTTCATGTATGGTTGAGGATGGGCGCCGTTAAATAACCTTGAACTAATGAAAAGATTGGCGCTGCCAAACCTTCGGCCTCTGATAAATGAAAAATTTCCAGTACTCGCTCCCGGCTAAACTCTTTTTGTTTACTATTGATAAATACTTTTTCCTTTATCGCTAACACACTTTTAAATTGCCGGGTACTGCGTTCGGAAGTTGCAGGCTAGTTATCGTGGAAGAGCAGGGGCGAATGGTTACTTTTTCCTATGATATACTAGCTAGACTTTCTCCATCTACTTTCTAATAGTTTGGTTAAGCCCTAGGGAGGCGTAAAGGTAGACCCTAATTCTCATCAAAATAATCACTGTCCAACCGTTTGATCTCATATACTTTTTGAGTTGAAACACCCAGATTGTAATCAATCATTAATTGTGCTAACTCCTCTCCATCAATCAGTACCATCTTCGTTTCATTGCGAGGGGTGTATTCTTTGGCCTCTTTGGTAAAGGTGGAAGTAGTAATAAAAATCCCCTTTTTTGCACCCTGTCCGGCCAATGCACCTACAAACTTATGTAGCTCTGGACGCCCCACCGAGTTGCCCTTCTGCCAGCGCTTGGCTTGAATGTATATAATATCTAGTCCGAGCCTGTCTTCTTTAATTGTTCCATCAATACCTTCATCATTGGTTTTTCCTACCGCTTTCCCAGCATCCTCAATTGAGCCTCCATAGCCCATTTTTACTAGCAGTTGAACGACCAATTTTTCAAAAAAGGATGGCGACATGCTTCTGACGGTATCAATAATTTCCAGGGCAAGTGAGTTGCGTATCCTTTGAGAAGCATTATCAATAACTTCTTCTGGAGTATCCGAATCTGTTTCAGAGCTTACTTCTAAGGACCTAGCCGCTTCCGCATCTTCGCGTCTAAAATTTTGAAACTCTACAAATTCGGAATAATTTCTCAAAATCTTATTGTCGATTCTGTCTGGATTGTCTTTTAATAACGTTAAGCCTCGAGAAGTGATCGATAGAGTGCCTCGCTTAGGAGAATCCAGCAGTCCTGCTTTTTTCAGGTAAGTTCGAGCCCATGCCACTCGGTTAGAAAACAAAAACGATTGTCCGCTGGGCAGCAGTGTGGTTCGTTCATCCTCGGTAAGTTCAAACTGATAGGCCAGAATTTCAACAACTTCCTTGACGGTGTATTCCTTTTTGTTTTTTGCCACTTTCAACAGAGGTAGCATTAGTGTCTGGTAGTCGGGTATGGGCATTTAGGTGGTTTTTCGATTTTGGAAAGAAATTTAAAAATTGAAGACGGGTATTTCTTACTCGCCAATCTATAATCATGAAAAATCGAAAGATACTATTTTATCTTAAAATTTTAAATAGCGTGTATATTTTCTATTTACTATTGGTGACTCGACTTGGGCGTTCCCTTATAGTAGCGCCAACCCCCATTCTTTTAAAAATCAGAAGGGTAAGAAAGTGCTTGTGAATGGTAAAATCTTGAGATTTGGTGTTAAATAAAATACATTTATTTGTATGAATAGTCATAATGAATAAACAATAGCGATCTGATTGCATGAAAAGAAAACAGTCTAATATAAATGGTGGAGTGGCATGGTATACGTTAATAGGCATATTGCTGACCCTGGGTGCGATGCCCGCCTATGCCAATGGGGAACCAGAGGGGGCGCATACGAAGAAGACTTCCGAAATGGTGCTTGAAAATAGGACTGTTAAAGTCACCGTCGACCAGCGAACTGGAAGCTTTGCGGTGTTGGAAAAAACCTCGGGGCAACTTTGGAAGTCGGACCCTTGGGAGGATGCAGCAGGCCTCATGGAGGTGAATGGCGGGGGTATTAAAGGCCAAACGGTTAATATATCAAAGATTAAGGACATCAGGGTAACTCAAAAAAGTAAGTGGGTTATCGGTATCGAATTTGAGAATCCCATCCTAGAGGGGAATGTGGTGGCCGAAGGGGTACGTGTTCAAACAGAGCTACGTCTTGATGCCGACGAAGGGAGTTTGGATGTAGCTGTGGTGGCCTGGGAGGCTGGCAAATACAGGCTGTCGGACTTGCGCTACCCCGCTAGGGCTTTTAGCTTAGAAACCGACGTGGATAGGGGAGCGGTGGTCATTCCTCAAAAACAAGGGATGATCAGCCCTTCCTATATTTTCCCGATGAATGGGGGGCTTTTTGCCGCTGGGACGATGCTACCTATGTCGCGAGGTCCACGGGGATGATGGATCTGTTCAATGCATCAGGCTTGTCGATGCCGTGGTGGGGGACCTACAACCAAAAATCGGCGGTGATAGGGGTGATCGATGAGGATGCCCGGCCTCGGTTATTTTATAATATCAATAATAATGGGCAGTATTTATTCAATGCAGCGGGAAGAATGTCTCCCAACAAACGCATCGCTTTTTTGGACCCCGTATGGAATCTGCAGAAACCCAAGGAGCGCAAAGTAATCCGTTATACGTTTATCCCCCATGGCGACTACGTCGATATGGCCAAAGTTTATAGGAAAGAGGTCGTTAGAAGAGGGTATTTTGTGTCGCTGGAAGAAAAAGCCAAGCGGGACCCTGATGTAAAGAAATTGGCCGGAGCCATCTATTTGGGGCTGTATGGGGGGTATCCGCATTATGTAAATATGCCTGGAATGGCCTTTACCTTCGACCAGCTCAAAGATATCATCAAAACAACCCACGATGAGCTAAAGGTAGACCAGGCCTTTTTCCATGCCTGGGGGACTTTCTCCAATTTTGTTCCTAATTGTTGGCCCATTAGCGAGGCACTCGGAGGAGCTAAAAAACTTAAAGAAGCGGTAGACTTGACGAAGAAATATGGTTATTTGTATTCGTCGTACCATGCCTATTCGGCGGCCCTAGAGAATGATCCAGATTTCGACACTACTTTATTTGAGAAAGACCCCCAGGGCAAACTAAAAAGAACAGGAAGTAGATGGGCCAATATTGACCCTAGTAAACAGCTGGGACTGGCGCAGAAAAGCTTGGATAGGGAAATCGACGCCTTGGGCTTGGAAGCCGATATTACGGACATCTCCTTCTCTTATTTTGCCGATCAGGATAATTCCGGTTTGTTTGCCTTGGCCAAGTACCTAGACTCCAAAAACTTGGTGAATGGTACCGAGCATGGTCAGCAGCAGTGGATACCGTATTTCGATATGTTTGAAGGGATGACCTACCTCAATTCCAATCTGTCGGAGATTTCCCACAGGGCCCCTTTATTCAATTTGGTGTTTCACGATGCAGTGGCCATTTTTGGGAAAATTCAAGATCCTGACAACCAAATCTCCGAAAATGGGGATTTTAGGGTCAAGTCCCTCCGCAATATGCTATTTGGGGTCGGGTCGACTATCTTCTTTTCGCCCTATGAGTTCGATGGGATGAAGGGGATGATCAAAATGGCCAATGAAGTGGTGAGTCCGGTGGGCCGGGAAACGTTCTTTTCCGAGCTTAAGACCCACCAATATTTAAGTCCCGATTTTAACTTACAACAATCTACCTTTTCCTCTGGCACCCAGGTCCTGGTAAATCTGGGGCCTGTCCGCCAGCAAACCCAAGCGGGGGTCGAAGTGCCGGCCTTTGGCTATCGGGTGACCTTCCGGGATGGCACCGTAAAAAAGGGAAGCTTTCAATGGCGTCTCGATTAATTTCCCGATCGAAAAGTAGCCCGTAAAGGATATAGAAGGCCTAAGTGAAAGCTAAGATGGTTGCCTGTGGGGCCGACTCGGGTGGGTCGGCCCCACAGGGGTCTTTAGGGGATGGTCCCCACGGGATGGTCCCCACGGGATGGTCCCCACCGGATGGTCCCTTAATGACCCCGTCAATTATTTCTGACTGATCTTAACGGGTTCTTCCCAGGTATCGGTTCTAAAGGAGGAGGCGGGAAGCATATTGGTGTCGAAAAGGCTGCCGATGATCCAGTTTTCCCAGGCATAGCGAACCGCTACCGGCGATGCCACATGGATACTTTTAACGAGGACCTTGTCGGTACCCACTATCTTGGCGTCGGCAGGGTGGAATACCTTGTCGGCCCCGGCTATCTCAAAGCCTTCTAAGCCTTCGGTGCTGTATAGGCCCGTTTCGGCATGGTCAAATTGGAGGACCATGCCACCATCTTGTTGTTTGCTGGAAACATATTTCGGGCCAGCACAATCGATTTTACTAAAGCCGTAGGTCTTGTTCAGGGCCAAATACAGGAGCCGGTCTGCTACCTCTTTTTTATAAGGGGGGTGAATAGACATCTCCTTGCCAAGGTCCATGGCTACGGCCATTCCGGCGTTAGGGATCAGGTCTTCGCACTGCAGCTGGGCCTCTCTAATAAACGCCGACTGGGAGTCCTTATAGCCAAAAGGAGCTATCTGCACGTAATAGAAGGGGAAGTCGCCGTTGTTCCAGCGTGTTCTCCAGTCTTTGACCATGGCTGGGAAAAGCTCCTTGTAGGCTTCGGGCTGATTTCTGTTGCTCTCTCCCTGGTACCAAAGGGCTCCTTTGATGGTAAAGGGGATTAACGGGTTAATCATCGCATTGAAAAGCGCAGTCTTCACGCCGTGCGATTTGCTAAGATCGGCGTTGGTAAGGTCTATTTTTTGATAGGCACTCAAGGTTTCGTTGCTCATCCAGGCTTCTACGATGCTGCCTCCCCAGGAGGTGTGGATAATGCCCACGGGCACGTCGAGGACCTGCTGGAGCTGCTGGCCGAAGTAATAGCCCACAGCGCTGAATTCTCCTACGTTGTCGGGAGAGGCTTGCTGCCAGGCAGTATATTCCTTAACATCTTCAAGGGGCGTTTTGGCGCCCACGCGTTTCACGGTAAACAGGCGTAGGTTGGGGTTGCTGCCATGGGTAACGGCCTCAATGGTCCCAAAAGTAGGTTGGCCATTATAGCCCGTGACGGGCTGCTGCATATTGGACTGTCCTGAGCATAGCCATACCTCACCAAATAGGATATTATCGAGGTTGATGTCAGAATTATTGCCTTTCAGTTGGATGGTCTGTGGGGCCTTGCTGTTGGTGGTCTGAACCTCCTGGCGCCAATGCCCGTCTTGGTCGGCCTGGACTCTAAGCCTTCCTTTGAGCCAGGAGGCTTGGATGGTAATGCGCTCCTGCGGGTCGGCCCAGCCCCAGAGTACCACTTTGGCGTTTCGTTGGAGTATCATATTGGACGATACGATGGCGGGAAGCTTTATTTCGGCCATCAAGGGGCCTATTGCTAATAAGAGGGCGGCTACGGTGAGCCGAAGTGTAGTTAATACTTTCATAGTGAAAGATGGGTAGGGATTAGGTAAATGGAATAGTAGAACCCAATACTGGGTTCCATACAATATTATGTCAATAAAGTATCCTTTCGGGGTGAACTACTCGATCCATCTCCAAGTTTTAGTCCATAAAACCTCCCTTTGTCTCCATCTGTTTCAGATCCTAGTGCTCCTGTTGCAGGGTCCTGATGTCGGCAATTAGTTGCGTGATGGAGGCTTTGTTTAGTCCGTTATAGATTCCACGGATATGCTGTTTTTTGTCGATGAGGACCAGATTTTCGGTATGCAAAAAGGCATCATCGCTCTTTTGGAGGCCTAGGTCTTCCTCTACAAAGTATACTTTACGTCCCAAATGGTATATCTCTTGTTGGTCTCCAGTAACCAAGTGCCATTTTTTTGCATCTATTCCCTTTCGCTCCCCATAGGCCTTGAGTACGGGTACCGAGTCGGTTTTGGGGGTTACGGAATGTGAGAGCAGGAGTATATCGTCGTCATTTAGAAATGCGTCCTGGACCATAGATAAGCTGGAGGTCATTTTAGGACAGATGCCCGGACAGGTGGTAAAGAAAAAATTGGTAACGTAAATCTTGTCCCTGAAGTTGGCTTGTGTGAGGGTATCGCCTAGCTGGTCCACTAGCCTAAACTCCCCTATGCGGTGCAGGGTGTCCAAGGCTGGATCCTGAGCGTCGAGCCACAGGGGGGTAAAGTCGGCAGTATGGTAGTAAGGCAGGGCTTGGGGGGCGCTTTCCGTCTGGCTGCTTGGGCTGCAGCTCAGTAGTGCCAAGGCCATGAGCAGGTTAATCGTTATAAAGTACTTTTTCATCTTCTAGTTCGTAACATAAATTAGCCCGTTTCAGTCCGAATATACGGCCATTCTTCGCCTCATAATTGCTATAAAGCTTCCCATTCCTCCTCCACGACTGCTGAAGGCCTTCTTCTTTTCCGTCGACCAGGTGCAGCCTTTTAAATATCACCCCGCTGCCGTACCATTGTTGCTGCAGGCCATGGGGCACTCCCCGGCGGTAATGCGATTCCGAGCGTAGTTTTCCGTCTTTCCACCAGGAATATTGGACGCCATCTATTTTGCCATCGACGTAATTACTCTCAAAACTCAATAATCCGGTGTTGTACCATTTTTGGTACGGGCCGTCCTTTTTGCCATTCATATAGGTAGTCTGTGTGGCTTTGGTTCCGTTGGGATAGTAGGAGACGGCACTTCCCGAAAAGGGTACGTTGTGAAAGAAGACCAGGCCTTTTTCTGGAACCAGCGTGAGGGAGTCTTCGGCTACCACGGAGGTAGCCAAAGACCCTTCTTTACTCTGGCAGGCACCAAGTCCTAACAGTAAGAGCAGCGTGAGTAGTTTACTGAATGGCATTGGGAGTTCCTTGATAATTTCCCGGAAACAATATATAGTACTGGTTCAGGTACAATTCGTTCTGAATATGATAATGATACTCTCCTTGGTCGTTATGCTGGGTGCTACTCGTATGGCCCCCCGAGCTGTCGAGGTCGGTAGGGTAGGTGCCCGTTGAGAAGCATTTTCTACCATAAAGAAAGAAGCCATCCGAAATCACCCCGATCAGCTTATTATCGTCGTTGGACCAGGCCTTGGGCTCTAGGTGGTAATGGTAGCTCTGTGGGCCGGTATGTGCTCCAGAATAGTCCAGAGAAGGGGCGGCGTCGTCCAGGGGGACGTTAGGTCCCTCTTCGTCGTTATAAATCACCGAGCCACTTACAGCCATGCCTATGGCTCCTAAGCCTGTAGCCGAAGAGCTGCTGGCCTTGGTGGGGTTGGCGGGGACTCTCAAGGAGTAGGACCCATTAAAATCGTCGATATTCCCTGGAGCCATTTGGGCAAAAGAGGTAACGGTAGGCGCCACGAATAGGGCGTGGTTGGTGGCCGCAGCTGCTGTGGTGAGGCTGTTTCCCATAGGGTCAGTAGCGGTTCGGGCGGTGGTATTGGACCAATAGGGCGAGGTATGGTTGGGTAGCCCGTCGGTTTCAATCACCACTTCGTCGCCGTCCAGATATATGCTGAAGTGATCGGAGTCGAACTCACTAAAGGCGGTATGTAGGGTGGCTTCGGTATCGTCTTCGGTATCTACCGTATCGTCGTCCTTGCATGAAGTGAGGGCAGTAGTCGCCAGTAGCATGATGGACAGGGGGAAAGCAAGAAATTTCATATCAGATGTATTTATACTGTTTATTTCTGCTATAGACTCCCCGTCTTCAAAATTCCGGCGGGGGAGGGCCCGTTTTTTTCTCTTGTAGTAGCATTCTGCCTAGGAGTTGTTGGTAGAAAATTTTGAAATTATCCTCTTGGTCAGGCCTTAAAAGTGATTTTACCTCTTTTAAATGGGCTAAGGTCATCTCGATTTTTTTTCCTTCTAGTGCTTCCAGCTTCAGTAAAAGGCTCCGTTGTTCTACGGAATCTTTGGGCTGAACGAGGCTGTCGAAATACTCCTGGAGCATCGTTTTTTGCTGGGCATTAAGGGACTCTATCTGCTGGATATGGCGCTGGGCCGATTCGAGAAAATGTTCATTTTGGGAGTCGTCCAACTCCAAAATTTTGTGTGACTCAAAATTCAGTCCCTTCAAAGGGGTTTTATGCGGTGGTTTGGTCCAAAAAAACAAAGCGATCATCGCCAAGTTAACGACCAGTAGGATTATAGCCGCCCATTTATATAAACGTAGTGCTGGCATTACTCGTAAAGTTTATAGTTGGATACCAGGCTTTGTTCCGCATAAGAGTCGGAGTTTAGTACTCCTTGGTCGGCCGCGTTGCTGCGGAGGCTGGTAACGAAAACAGAGAGATTTAACACCAGAAGCACGGCCGCTGCTGCGGCCATATACCTCCATTGGCTTATGGGAATGACGGTCTCGTCGGTCAGCATCATAATTTTCTGTCGAATCTCTTCCTTCAACTGGGGCCGAGGCTCCGCTCGTTGGCTGTTGCGCATGCTGTCGAATAAGTCCATCATTTTTTTATTAGGGTCCGTTTTCATTTCAGTAATATTTTGTTAGACAACGCTTGGCACAATTTCCTTCGCCAGAAATTAATATTTTTTTACGGTTACTCTTAGATTTTTCTTAGCCCTTTGCAGTAGGGACTCTACCGCGTTGAGGGTCGTTTCCATGATGTCGGCAATCTCCTGTCGGGGGAGCTCTTCTATATAGCCTAGTATAAATGCCGTTTTTTGAGATTCTGGAAGGTCTTGGATGGCTTTAAATAACGATTGGGCCGTTTCCTTATTTTCTAAAAGCACCCCAGGGTGCTCAAAATCGGGTAGCTCCACATCTGTTTTGCCAAATTTTAGAAATGAGAAGCGTTTTTTCTTTTTGATAAAATTCAAGGAGCTGTTCACCGTAATCCGGTAGATCCAGGTACTCACGGCTGCCTCTTCGTTAAATTTTGAGGCATATTGATAGACCTTTAGAAAAACGTCCTGAGTGACTTCCTCGGCATCTTCTACATTCTGAAGGTAGCTTAACGCCGTATTGTACACCTTCGTTGAGAAGCTGTCGTATAGGACGTCAAAAGCCTTAGGGTCTTTTCTTACAATCGCCCGTATTATGTCAAAATGCTCATTCAATAGCTATTGAGATTAGGAAGTGACAGGGGCATAATTAATAAAAAAGAGCCGTATCATACCAATAATTAGCCAAAAATTCATTAAGTTACTAGAAATCAGTTTGTCTTGACTCCATAAATACTACTGCTGGTCTTTAAATTTGACAAGACCTACAATAAATAAGATTAAAATGAGAATCTAGGGAATGGTTTAGGGGAATTGTTTTTTTATAGCGTCATTTATTACATGGATTGCTAAGAGGTTGGCGAGATAGTTTTAATTGTATCGCCGACATTTGTTTAAATTCGGGTCATTTCTCCCTCACCATTCTGGAGCTGTTCATTTAAGGTTGTACAATTTTAACGATAGCATATATAATTTAATCATGGGAAATATGACTTCAAAAGGTGAAAAAATGGCTTTACCGGTAGGGATTACCCTCGATCGGTTTATCAAACGAAACCAAGGGGCCTTTCAATTCGCTTCAGGAGAGTTGTCTCAGCTACTCCGGGATATCGCTTTGGCGGGTAAAATCATCAATAGGGAGGTTAACAAAGCGGGGTTGGTAGATATTACCGGGGCCTTAGGGACTTCTAATGTTCAGGGGGAAAACCAACAAAAGCTCGATGTGATCGCCGATATTCGTTTTATCCGTGCCCTAAAGAATGGGGGCGAGGTATGTGCTATCATCACCGAGGAGGAGGATGAGATCATCTATACCGGCAACGATGACGCCAAATATGTGGTGGCCATTGACCCGCTCGATGGCTCTTCGAATATCGATGTGAACGTCTCGATAGGGACCATCTTTTCGGTGTACAGCAGGGTGACGCCCCGGGGCACCAAGGCTACCATGGAAGATTTTCTCCAGGGAGGCCGTAAGCAAGTAGCGGCAGGATATATTCTTTACGGCTCGTCTACGATATTGGTGTACACCACCGGAGCGGGCGTCAACGCCTTTACCTATGAAAATTCCTTGGGCGAATTCTTCCTTTCTCATCGGAATGTCAAATCCCCAGAAGATGGAGCCATCTATTCGGTCAATGAAGGGAATTTCGATGATTTTTATGATTATACCCAGCGTTATATCCTAAATTGTCGCAAGCGACGTATGTCGAGTCGGTATATCGGTTCGCTGGTAGGGGATTTCCACCGCAACTTACTGAAAGGGGGTATATACCTCTATCCACCAACTCCCCACTACCCACAGGGCAAATTACGGTTATTATATGAATGCTATCCCATGGCCTTTATAGCCGAGCAAGCAGGTGCCAAGGCCATCGATTGTGAGTCCGATATTTTGGACGTCAAACCAGTTTCGTTTCACCAAAGAAACTCGATCTACATCGGCGCCCCAAAAATGATCGAAGAGCTAGAGCAATATTTTAAAGAAAGAGGAGACTACGTAATCAAAGCCGCTAGGTTTGAAAAGGTGGGGGAGAATTAGGTGGATAGGTTGTTAGGGTGTTAGGTTGTTAGGCTGTTAGGTTGTTAGGACTTAGGTCTTAGTTGAAGGTTGAAGGTTAAAGGTTAAATGTTAAAGCGCTCCGTCGTACAGGTAAAGCTGTCACCCTGAGCCTGTCGAAGGGCAGTCGAAGGACAAGTTTAGTTATTAGGACTTAGGTCTTAGTTGAAGGTAAAAGGTTAAATGTTAAAGCGCTCCGTCGTACAGGTAAAAGCTGTCACCCTGAGCTTGTCGAAGGGCAGTCGAAGGACAAGTTTAGTTGTTAGGACTTAGGTCTTAGTTGAAGGTTAAAGGTTAAATGTTAAAGCGCTCCGTCGTACAGGTAAAGCTGTCACCCTGAGCGCGTCGAAGGGCAGTCGAAGGACAAGTTAGTTATTAGGACTTAGGTCTTAGTTGATGGTCTAAGGTCAAATGCTGCCGCCGCGTGGTTGAAAGGGGGGCTTATTGCTTATAGCTCACAGTCGATTGCTGAAAGCCGACTGCCTCAGCTGTTAAAGCGGTCCGCTCAGCGTGCCTGAACCTCGAGGTGGACCTTTTTAACGAAAACAGGGCAATACAGCTTACAGCCTAAAACTGTAAACCCGCTGCCTAATCCTTTAAAACCAAAAAATGCTTGGAATTTACTACCAATCTAATGAGTAAATTCCAAGCATTTTCAGTTTGCCTTCTACAGCCTACAGCCTACAGCCTACAGCCTACAGCCTACAGCCTACAGCCTACAGCCTACAGCCTACAGCCTACAGCCTACAACGCAGTGGTTCCAGGACCTATCTTCGCCATGGCTTTGTCGATATGATAGAGGCCGGTTCCTTCTTCGCCGATCACGTCGAAAAGCTCTAGGGCACGACGGGCGTTATCTTCTTCCTCTACTTGTTCGTTAACGAACCATTGCATCAGGCTTTCAGTAGCATAGTCTTCGGCGCTACGGCTGGCGGTAACCAGGCGGTTAATCGACTGGGTCACGCTAATTTCGCTTTGAAGGGCCGCTTCGAAAACGCTGCGGAAAGAGCTAAAGTCCTGTTTTACCGGTCCGATTTCGGGGGCGATGGCCGTTCCTCCTACTGTCATGATGTAGTTAAAGAGTTTGAGCATATGCGCACGCTCTTCGTCGGACTGGCGCATAAAATGGGCGGCACTGGTCTTAAACCCGTTGCGGTCGCACCAAGAGGCCATGGCCAAATATTTGGAAGAAGCTTCGGCTTCCATTTTTACTTGGCTATTCAATAGTATTTCAATTTCCTCTTTCAAAGAAGTATGTTGTCTTAATAGATCTTTCATAGGTGGTTGTATTATTTGGTATATTATAATGAACGCAAATTGTACAAGATAATTCAGACAACCAACGCTGTAGAAAAATTTATAATTGGTCTAAAACGAAGGTGCTGGTTAGGCTAGGCCATGGAAGGGTCCTGATACAGGGCCACATGCAGCATGGAGTTGAGTTCTATCGCAAAATGCGTACCATTGACCAACTCGCGCACCTGAATGAATTCACAGAGGGGAAGCTTATGGTATAAATTGAGGCAAGGGGCCTCTATACATTCATAATCGGCTTCGTCGGATAAGTCAAATAGTTTACTATGAAGGTCGATGCGGTTAATTAGCGAACGAAAATGCAAGAAGTCGAGGATACGAAAAGAAGCATGCATTTCTTTATACTTCAATACAATACGAGATGTTTTGTCACATTGATAGCTGGATCCGAAGGGAACACTAAATAACTCGTTAATTGCTTTCACCGAATGAAGAATTGGTAAGGTCACTAATTTGACACAAAGATAGGAGAGGAGAATGAATAATTCAATTTTATTTTAAAACATTCTAGATAAAGATAGCCGCCCCCTTCCAGATAAACTTGGAAGGGGGCGGCTATGACTGTAATTTCTACAATAAGAGGTAGGCTATTTCCCAGCTTTGGCCCAGTTATCTCTCAGGGTAACGGTCCTGTTAAATACCAATCGCTCGGGGCTGCTATCCTTATCTTTGGTAAAATATCCTTTTCTCAAAAACTGGAACGATTCTCCTTCTACAGCATCTTTTAAGGCAGGCTCTCCGATGGCTTCTATTACCTGTAGAGAGTGAGGGTTGAGGTAGTCCTTAAAGTCCCCTTCTTGACCTGCAGCGTCTTCTACGGCAAAGAGCCGGTCGTAGAGGCGTATTTCCATAGGCAAGCCTTCGGTGGTAGACACCCAGTGAAGGGTCCCTTTTACGTTGATGCCCGAGGTGTCGGATCCGCTTTTTGAGTTTTCAATGAGGCTACAATTCACCTGCACCACTTCCCCGTTTTCATCTTTTACGAAGTCGTCGCACTGGATAATATAGGCACTCTTAAGGCGCACCATTTTTCCTGGTGCGAGGCGGAAGTATTTTTTGGCAGGCACTTCCATAAAGTCGTCCCTTTCTATAAATATTTCGCGGGTAAAAGGCACCAGGCGGTCTCCAGAATCCACCATTTCGGGGTTGTTTTCACTGGTAAGCCATTCGGTTTGCCCTTCGGGGAAGTTGGTGATAACAACCTTTAGAGGATCGAGTACCACCATGCGGCGAGTTGCTAGCTTGTTAAGGTCTTCCCGGATGCAAAACTCCAAAAGGCCCACGTCGATCATGTTTTCCCGACGTGCTACGCCAATCCGGTCGCAGAAGTCCACGATGCTATGGGGGGTATATCCTCTCCGTCTTAGGCCACTGATCGTCGGCATACGGGGGTCGTCCCAGCCGGTCACATGGCCTTCTTTTACCAATTGTAAGAGTTTACGCTTGCTGGTTACGGTATAGTTGAGGTTCCTCCGTGCAAATTCGATTTGACGGGAGGGGTAAATGCCCAATTGCTCAATAAGCCAGTTGTATAGCTCGCGATGCGGCATAAACTCCAAGGTACATAGGGAGTGCGTCACCGTTTCTAGGGAGTCGCTCTGGCCATGGGCGAAGTCGTACATGGGGTATATGCACCAAGCATCTCCTGTACGGTGGTGGTGGGCATGTTTTACTCGGTACAATATAGGATCGCGCATCAGCATATTGGTGTGCGCCATATCTATTTTGGCCCTTAGGGTCTTGCTACCATCGGGAAAGACTCCTTCCTTCATCTGGGCAAAGAGCGCCAAGTTTTCGGCGATGCTGCGATCGCGGTAGGGACTGTTTTTGCCGGGTTCGGTGGGCGTTCCTTTCAGCAGCGCAATCTCTTCAGAAGAAGAGTCCTCTACATAGGCTAGTCCTTTTTCTATCAATTGAATGGCGTAGCCATATAAAGTATCGAAATAATCGGAGGCAAATAGTTCGTTTTTCCACTCGAAACCCAGCCAGCGGATGTCATTTTTGATGCTTTCCACATATTCCGTATCCTCGGTGGTAGGGTTGGTATCATCGAACCGAAGGTTGGTGTAGCCCGGGAATTTTTTGGTAAGACCAAAATTCAGACATATACTGGAGGCATGACCTATATGCAAATAGCCATTGGGTTCGGGGGGGAAACGTGTGACGATTTGGTCATATTTGCCCGAACGAAGGTCCTTGTCGATTATCTCTTCTAAAAAATTGAGGCTTTTCTCTTCTTTTTTCTCTTCGGTATGCATACTATTCCTTAAGTGTAAATGGAATTCAAAGTTAATGTACTTAGAAGGAATTTTTGCAATCTGATTCATGAAATCGCAAAGTCAGGGACTTTATACTAATTTTGGGCATGCGTTATTTCATCGAATTTAGTTATAAAGGAACGGCCTATCATGGGTGGCAGAGGCAAAACAATGCCATAGGGGTGCAAGAGATATTGGAGCAAGCACTAGGGAAAATACTCCGGGAGCCTGTGGCTATAACCGGCAGTAGCCGTACCGATACCGGCGTCCATGCCACTCAGCAGTTTGCCCATTTCGATAGGGCCGAGGGCGCCGCTCTGCCCCCCCGACTCGTATACCGGCTCAACGGCCTACTGCCCGACGACATAGCGGTGGCTGCCCTGCACCGGGTAGACCCTGAGCTCAATTCCAGGTTTGTGGCCACCCACCGACGTTACGAATACCGGATCTCAAGGACTAAGAACCCCTTCCTTCATGAAGTGGCCTATGGGTTATCGAGCCCGGTGGACGTGGACCGTATGAATGCCGCCGCCAAAGGGCTGCTGGGACTTCACGATTTTGAGAGCTTTAGCAAGGTGCATACCAACGTCAATAACTTTAGGTGCACCATTACCCGGGCCGAGTGGGAAGTGCGGGGCGACTTATGGATTTTTCATATCCAGGCCAATCGATTTTTGAGAGGAATGGTCAGAGCTGTGGTAGGAACGCTTTTGGATATTGGCCGTGGAAAGCGTAGTGTCGAGAATATGAAGGAGGTAATCGAAGCACGCAATCGGAAGTTTGCTGGCCCGCAAGCACCCGCTGAGGGGCTATTCCTGGTAGAGGTAGGCTATCCGGAGGGCTTGTTTTTGGAAACCTATCGAGACTAAACGCCGGCAGGGGTCAATAAAAATGGGGCGACAGCCATAACGATAGGAATTTATCGTTCTGGCTGTCGCCCCGCGGTTTGTCGATGAAGTGTATTAAAATTAAGCCTCTACCTCGTTCAACTCGGGAGCCAAAGGAAAGTCGATGGCGAAGTCGGTGAGGTTATGAATGTAGTTGCTGATGACCTTGTCGCCCACCACAATCACCACGTCGATCAGGTTGGCTTCGGTGTAGCCTGCGTCGAAGAAGGCCGTTTTGGTGGCTTCATCTACTTTTCCTCGGTTGGTAACTACCGCCGCAGTAAGTTTTACCAAGGCGTCGATTTTGGCGTCGAAGCTGGCCGATCCACCGCGAAGTTCCAGAACTTGCTCGTCGGTAAAGCCATTCATCTTGCCCAATACCGTATGTGCCGATTGGCAGTACCGGCAGCCGTTGATCTGGCTGGTGACCAAGTTAATAACCTCCCGCTCTTTGGCTTTTAAAGTACTTTTGCGGTTTTGAAGGGTGAGGTAGTCGCCTAGAGCCGTCTCATTTTTGGCGTAATAGGCATATAAGTTAGGAACAAAACCCAGGGATTTTTCCAATTTCTCAAATATGGCCTGGTTGGCTGGGGTAACTTCTGCTTTGGTAGGAACTGCGTATTTAGACATCGTCGTGTTCGTTTAAAAGGTTGATTAAAAATCTATGATGCAAAGTAAACACCCTTTAAACCCGTGCCGATAGGTAGGATTGCCCGAAGGATAGGCAATTTTTCCCTTAGGACTTGTCGCGATAGTCGGAAGGTGCTATTCCAGACTGTTTCTTGAAAAAACGCCCAAAGGTTTGTAGATCCTCGAAGCCTAATTCGTAGGCGATCTCTTTGATGCTCCAGACGCTGTTCTCCAAAAGTATGCGGGCTTCCATCATTTTCCGATCCTGAATAAATTGCAAGGGAGTTTTTGAAGAGAACTTGGCGAAATAATTGGATAGGGTCTTCGGCGATTTATGGAGCATCGACGCATATTCGGCTACGGTATGATGGGTTTTAAAATGGGTCTCCACCAAAAAGTTGTATTCCCTAATCAAATCAACCTGCCCATTTTCTAGATTTAGATACGAGGACTGGGCCTTATATATCCGCGTACATAAGATCAGCAAACGCTTGAGCAACATTCGCAACATTTCTAACTGCAGGGTATCCTCCGTTTTTAATTCATGTAAAAACAAACTGTAGAGGTGCTCGAATACTTCAAGTTCGGCTTCGGGGAGTTGTATAACGGGTCGCCTGCTCGCTCCAAAAAAAAGAATGCCTTTGCAGCCAACCTCACTATCATGATCGATGATACAATAAAATGGGCGATTGAACTGGACGAGTCGAGCTCCATGGAGGGCCACTACTTCTATGGCGTCGAATTCGGTAAGAAATACGATTTGGTTTTTGTCAAACGTTACGGGCGTGCCTCCTATGACGAGCTGGTTATGGTCGTGGGTGAACCAGATGAGTGTCAATCCACTGGGGCCTATTACCTTTAGGTCTTTGAGTGATTGGGCAGTAAGGGCCTCTACCCTCAGAAAAGGATCTTTGGATTCGGAGTGATGTACAGACATAGGGAGGTTGTAGCTATAAAATTTACCTTTTGACTCGAAAGATCTACCCAAAAGTAACTGTAAAAAGTTCCGGCTGCAAGGGGAGGGTGGAGGAAGGAGGCCTGTCAACCGCCATGAAACCAAATGATATTATAGCTTGTAGAAATTGAAATGTGGCGGGTTTGGGGAAGGTTTCTGCCAAAATATAAGTAAAAAACCCCCTTTACTTCTTTCTAAATTTTTTAGATCAACATTATTGTGAAATTTATGTTTAAATCAATTTTATGGAGCAGCTTAGCCGTGCTAAGTGCGCTAACGATACAGGCCCAGCCTAAAAAGACCAAAAAGCCGAATATCATCTTCGTGCTGGTCGACGATATGGGGTGGGGCGACGTCGGGGCCTTTTGGCAAAACCAGCGGCTCAAAAATAACGATCGCAGTGAGCCCTGGCAGTTTACCCCCAGCCTCGACGCCATGGCCCATCAGGGAGCCATGCTCACCAATCACTACTGTGCAGCGCCCGTTTGTGCGCCATCTCGGGCATCTATCCTGCTGGGAGTGAGCCAAGGACATGCCAATGTACGCGATAACCAGTTCGACAAGGCTTTGCAGGATACCTATACCTTAGGGAATGTATTACAACAAGCGGGCTATAAGACCGGCCTGGTAGGCAAATGGGGACTGCAAGGCAAAGCCGATGTCGAGCCCAACTGGCCTGCCCACCCCTTAAACAGGGGGTTCGACTATTCTTATGCCTATATTCGACATAAAGATGGTCATGAGCACTATCCCAAGGAAGGTATTTACAGGGGACGCATGCAAGTTTGGGACAACCGTCAAGAGGTATCCGAAGGCTTGGACAAGTGCTTTACCACCGATCTTTGGACCGCCGCTGCCAAAAACTGGATACAGAAAGAAGTAGAGCAGTCTAAAGGAGAGGATCCTTTCTTCCTGTACCTCGCTTACGACGTCCCTCATGCCGTATTGGAATTGCCTACGCAGGCGTACCCGGCCGGTGGAGGGCTCAAAGGGGGCCTTCAGTGGCTAGGGAAGCCAGGGCATATGATCAATACTGCATCGGGGACGCCAGACTCCTATGTGCATCCCGACTACGCCAACGCCACTTACGACCACGACAAGAATCCAGCCACTGCCGAAGTGCCCTGGCCCGACACTTATAAGCGCTATGCTACCCTATGCCGGAGGATCGACGACGGCGTGGGCGATATCATGAAGCTGCTGAAGGACTTGAATATCGACGAAAACACCATGGTGGTGTTTACTTCCGATAATGGTCCGTCGGTAGAGTCGTATTTGCCCGAGGAATATGCCAAATATGAGCCCACTTTTTTCAATAGCTTTGGGCCCTTCGATGGCATCAAGCGCGACGTATGGGAGGGAGGCGTGCGCATGCCGACAATCGTGAGTTGGCCTGCTGCCATTGCCGGACAACGGGTGATCGATCAGCCTAGCGCCTCCTACGACTGGCTGGCGACTTTTGCCGATGCCGCTCAACTACCAGCACCAGCCCGTACCGACGGTGTATCGTTGATCCCCACCCTGACGGGCAAGGGAAAGCCTAATACCAGCAAGGTGTATATCGAGTACAAGCAGAATGGGAAAACGCCAAGTTTTGAGGAGTTTGACACGAGCCATAGAAATAGAAAACGCAATAACATGCAGAAAATCCGCAAGGGGGATTATGTAGGCGTGCGGTACAATATCAGCACGGCGTCCGACGATTTTGAAATATATGACGTGGTAAAAGACCCTCAAGAGACCAAAAACTTGGCAGGTGAACCCGCATTTAAAAAGCTTCAGCAGGAATTTAAAGATGAGGTGTTGCGGATACGACGTCCCGATGCAGAAGCCCCAAGGCCTTATGACCAGGATTTTGTGCCAGCCTTATCCATTGAGCCTACCAAGGCGGGACTGCAATGGTCCTATTTTCAGGGAGCATACCCCTGGGTATCGTCGAATATGTCTGGTAAACCGAGCAAAAAGGGAATCTTGAAGTCCAGCGACCTGTCGCAAGTGAAGATGAAAGAGGGAATGGCCGTGGTGAAGGGCTATATCAAAGTACCTGCCGATGGGAACTACCGGTTCTCTATGGAGGCTAACGGTTCTTTCCTGATGCGCATCCATGACGCTACCGTGCTCGATGGGAGCTATAAATATCAAAACGGTCAAGCACTTAGCGGCTCTGTGGCTTTGAAAGCCGGTTTCCATCCCGTTACCTTGGTGTATCAGCATGCCGAATCGGGCCAGGCCAATGGTACTTTGCAGTGGCAGCAGGCCGACGCCGCCCCGAAGGTACTGGGTGCCGGCGACCTATTCTATTAATCAATAGTGCTCCTACCTCATTGCGAAAACGAGGTAGGAGTACTTTCACCCTATAAATTAGGGTTAAGGTTGGTGTCTACATACGGTAGGGGCAACCAATACTTCGCCTTCGGCATATATCGTCAGCATAAAGGCCTGGGAGTAATGTTTTTCTATTCCAGATAAAGTGCTTGGTTTTTTTAAAGCATGACCCACTACGATGAGCCCTTTCAAAGAATTCAATTCACTAAATGCTTATTAGAGTAAAGGAGGTCTATTTGATGGACCCCCAATGAATATGGCAACTGAACTTTTTGATTAGTTTACTTTTTTATAAAATTTACCTAGTTGACACGTTCAATTATTTTATTGACGGGTCAACTGGACGCAGTTGTTCTAAGTATTTGATTGTCGTATCCAATTTTGTAGCGTCAGTATATTTGTATTTTAAAGTCATGAGGTTTAGGAATTAGAGAGGACAGGACCGTTCCAGCTGATTCCTACTAAAAAGACCATGGCCATAGCTGCGATTTGGTTGCAGGGGTGCTTCAAGGATAACCGATGATAGGTCAATAGCTATTGGTTTGCCAAACTGAAGAAATGTAGGCTTTCGATGAGGGTAAAATGTGCTATTTTCGTCTGATATTTATTGAATATTTTGTTTTTTTAATATAATATTGAAAGAATGTTAGTTGTGTCGAATATTATGGTTCGGTATAACCCACTATATGGACATCCTGACCTGAGCATATGCAAGACACTCTAGTTACCGATATTTTACTTTTAAATTTGTTAGCCGCTGGTGACCAGGAGGCTTTTCAGCAGATTTATGAAAAATACTGGTACCGGCTCTACAGGATTATCAAGGCGAAAGTGAAAGTGGAGGCTGAGGCGGAAGAAATGGTGCAAGATATCTTCGTAGATATCTGGGAGCGGCGTCACCGTTTAGAAATTTCGGACTTAAAAAGTTATTTGTATTCTGCAGCCAAATACAAGGTTCTCAATTATATAAAGGCTCAAATTATCCGCAGAACCTACCAGAAAGATAGGCTAGAAACACAAGTCGATTGTGATAGCAATACCGAGCAGGATCTGGCATTCAGCGATCTGAAATCGGCCATTGCCAATGGGATAGAGGACCTGCCCTCTAAAACAAGGGATATTTTTAACCTGAATCGCCTCGAAGATAAGTCTGTCAAAGAGGTGTCCCTACTGCTGGGCATCCCGGAACGTACCGTGGAATACCATGTAAACAAGGCCCTGAGTACTTTGAGGATCCACCTAAGAGATTTTACCTTGCTACTTATTTTATTACTATAATATTAGGAGACCTAAAGTTCGGGTTCTCGAATGGAGTATACCCAAAATACAAAACCCCAATGGAAATGACCATTTGGGGTTTGTATTTTGTGCTTAGCGACAAAAGGGAGGTTAGGGAGTCATGGATGGTGGTGCTTGCTCTGGAGCACTACCCCAATTTTTGTTGGGCTTATTGCCAACTTTCATTTTCAGGGTGGTCCCAGATACCAGGTCTTCATGGTATATCCAAGCCCGATCCAAGGGTTTCCCGTTCACTTGTGCCGATTGGATGTAATAATCGCCGGCTTGTACATTTTTCTTGTTGGTTTCGATAGTCAACAGCTTTCCGGAATAGTATTTCGGGTTGAGTTTGATTTGTACCTTGTCGAAAAGTGGCGTAGTGATTTCGTAATAGGGTTTTTCACTCGTTCCACCGTTGGTAGAGAAGATTCCGATTTTCATTAAAACGGCCAGAGAGCCCATCAGCCCCTGGTCTTCGTCGCCACTGTAGCCCAATTCTGGGGATACATCGCTGTATACTTTCTCGATCACCTGTTGAGTCCAGTATTGGGTAAGCCATGGAGCCCCCGAATAATTGAACAAATAGGCCGTCTGCATACAAGGTTGATTGCCATAATTGATATACACCTTGCGGTTCATTTCCAAGGTTTCCCCCGCATGGTTTTTCCCGGATACAAAATCGTGTTTTTGTGCAAATTCGAAAGATTGGTTGAGTTTTTCGGTAAAAGCCTCTCTGCCACCCATCAGCTGGCTCAGGCCTTTTAAATCGTGAGGGACCCACCAGGTATACTGTGCCGCATTCCCTTCTACCCAGCCATTCTGATAGCGTAGTATGTCCACGGGTTCAGCCCAATCGCCATTTTGCTCTCTATTCCACATCCAGCCAATCTCTTTGTTCCAAATGTTCTTGTAATTGCTGGCGCGCTTGTTAAAGGTTTCGAAATCCTCGGTTTTTCCCAGTTTTTTGGCCAGTTGGCCCAGAGCAAAATCCTGATAGGAATATTCAAGTGTTTGAGCGGAGCCGTCCTGGTGGCCACCATACCTTTTTTTGGTAAGGGGATGAGGAATATATCCTTTTTCAATATAGCTTTCTAAGCCTCCTCCAATCGTCGTATTATGTTCATAGCCCGCTTTGCTCATCATTCCTCCTGGCATATGGTTCTTGACAAGCCCCTGGTAGGCCTTGTCGATATCGAAGCCACGGATGCCTTTCAGGTAGGCACTGGTGATAAATGGGGTTGAGGAGGCGCCCGTCATTACGTACGTATAGTTGCCTCCCGAAGGACCACGAGGAATAAGCCCGCCGTCGTCGTACATCAGCAGCATGGAATTGATAAATGACTCGGTGATTTCGGGATATACCAAATGCCATAGGGTATTCAGAGACCATTGAGCCCCCCAAAAGGAGTCGGAGTTATGGTGGTTAAAACGTGGCTTGCCCGATTCGTCCAAGGGTATTTGTTTCACTTGTGGGCTGGGGCCTGTATTGTCGGTGTATTTACCGTTGGCATCACTTATAATTCTACGACCTTGTAGGGCATGCCAAAGGTCGGTATAGAAGCGGCGCTGCTGGTCGGTGGAGCCTCCTTCTATGGCTATGCGTCCGAGTTTCTCGTTCCATTCGGCCCGGGAGTCGGCTACTACCTGGTCGAAATTCCAATGAGGGAGTTCGGTTTTCATGTTGAGCTTGGCTTGTTCTTCGCTTACGTAGGAGATCGCCACCTTCATTTTCCTGACTTCATTTTTTTTGGTCGCAAAGCTCAAATAAGCCCCAATTTTCTCACCTTCTACCACGTCGCTGCCCTCCTGTAAATTGCCTTTTTGCCAAGTCTTAAAGGTATCGAAGGGTTGTTCGAAACTAGCCGAAAAATAGACGGTCACTGGTCGGGGTCTACGGGAGGTGGCCGCCATAACCACGTAGCCTGAAAGCTCTCGGTCGCTGATGCGCTGAATACGGCCTCTTTCTTGTTCAGAAGGTCCTAGTACGGTAGTAAAGTCGAAGAGGATATGGCTCTGGGTAGAGGCTGGGAAGGTATATTTATGGAATCCTACTCGGGTGGTAGAGGTTAGCTCGGCCGTGATGCCATAGTCCTGAAGCGCTACCTTATGATAACCCGGCTTGGCTATCTCCCCGTCGTGAGAATATGCCGACTTATAGGCCTCTGGGCCTTGGTGTCCCTTAAAAGGACCCGTGGTGGGCATAACGGGTATTCCCGACAGCTGCCAAGCATGAATATGGCTGAAACCACGTATATGTTTTTCATTATAACGGTAGCCAGAATTCCATGCTCCATCCAGGATCATGTCGGGACTGAGGTTGACCATTCCGAATGGCCTGGATGCCGAACTAAAGAAAAACCAGCGCGAATTGGCGGAGTCTACGAAAGGATATACCAAGTCGACAGGCTCCTGTTTGGGTTTAAAAGAAAAGAATAATAGGCTGATAAAGAGCCAGCTTAAACGGTTTAGTCTTCTGATCATGATTTAAGGATTTGTATTGAAATTGAGAGGTGAATTGGTTTTGGGATTAAGGATTATGGCTCCCCGAAAACGAGGGTGGCAGAGTCTATCGCTCCACTGATTCGGAATTCTAAAAGGTTCTTATGTTGGCGGCTCGGCGTACCCTGTAGGGGTTGGCCGGGCTTTCCGTCCTGGTAGGTGGTCAACTCAGCGGTGACGTGCTCCGATACGGGCACACCCAGCAGCATAGGTCGGTCGGTTATGACTTTGTACCCTTCTAAGGTTTTTTCTATGCTGGCCGTGAAGGGTAGTCCTAAGGCCTCCATGCGCCATCCTTGGGTATTAAATTGATACATTTCCGACAAAAAGATAAATTCAGGTTTATGTTGGCTCCTTTGACTCCTCACGATAGACAGTCCTCCCTTCTGGTAAAAGTCATCGTCGAGCTTCACCTCATTTTTTCCTTCCAAGGGGGTGATGATATCCAGCATATCGCCGGCGGTAAACACCTTAATGGTAGGAGATAGGCTATCGAATACTACTTTTTCTATTGGGTTGGGCTGGTCGGCTATCCTTGGATTGTATATTACCGCAAAGGGATTATTCCAGGCCGCTGCCTTTTTTTGTATAATAAGCGTAGGGATGTCCTGATCTACTATTGCGCTGGGTGCTGTTCTGGAATTTAAGGCATTGGATGGGGGAGCTAGCGCCGTATAAATGGTTTGTTGATCCTGCCCTTTTATCCATAATTGCATCTGGTGGTCGGCCTGCCCGCCAACGGGCACTTGAAATACGGCTCGGAGATCTTGATCGGTACTCAGGAGGGTTTTGTTGGTAAGGTAGTCGTAGGCCTTCAGATCGCCCTGGTGGCTGCCTAAGTCGGTAGTTGGTTGGCTTTTGAGTGGGCTATTATTGCTTCCGTATAACGATATTGAACTGCCTATATTATGGTAAAAATAGTCGTGTCGTTGTTGGCTGGCACCAGGGATATGGGATCTGAAAATATCCAACATATAACCAGGTCCTCCTGCGGTAGCGACCAGGGCCGTCAGTCGCTGCTGCTGGGCGAGAGTGCGTGGCTCCACAAAAGAGGTGCGGGCGTAAGTGACTTTGTCGAATGCGGGAGCGGGTGCTCCCGCTATGGGGTAATGAGCGTCTAGGGAAAAAGGATGATGCCCACGCATGGAAGCATGTGAGGACTTACCGTCCACTACCACCGTATTATGTGCCGGAAATTGGGCGTAATAATCCCGATGATCGGGATGCCAATAGCTAGGGCCTTTGCCCATGTCGGGGCCCATCACGTAGCCGTTGGCGAAAAACTCCAGGGCTATCCCGTTCGCATGGGCGTGGTTTCCGTAGGAGCCCACCAAAGATGCCATCAGGGCATTTTTGTCTTGCCCCAGTCGCTGTATGAAAAGACTCACATTGGGGGCATAGAAGGTCGGTGTCGTAAGCAAGGTCGGTGTTGTGTTTGGCTCTGCTTTTTGTAGGTCGTCCGAATAAAAGAACAACTCGAAGAGGCTATGGGCCTGGCGTTGGTAAGCCCCTTCATGAATGGCCGCTGAAAGCTGCTGCGTTATCTGATCGGCTTTTTGAGTTTGGCCATTTCTAAGGTAATTGGTGAGTAAAAGTTCGAAGGTTTCGGAGGGAATTCTGCTGTGGCCGGTGTCGCCAAAGCCCACTGTGTGGCCACTAGGAAATAAGTATTGAAAGGATGCCCAAACCGACTTTTCGATGATAGGATAATTCTCCAGCTCATTTTCGCCAGTAAAGTGCTCTAACAGGGTGAGTATGCGCAATAGGGAGGCCGTTACGTGGAGGGAATAGCCCGGCGACTCGGGCCATATTCCCGTCTGTTGGTCGTAGACCCCTAGGGACTCTCTTATCGCCAATTGCCGCTCTGTAGATATATTGAAGATATGATCGAGAAAATATTGCCTGCCTTGGCCATTGGGATAGTGCTGGTTATCGTCTAACACCAAGGCAATATACATCAGAAAGTGTGCTTGGAAGAGATTCCAATTATTGTCGGCCACCCCGTTTTTGATGATCTGATTGCCCCATTTCTGAAAAACAGCGGTGCTGAGGGCTTTGTGGTCATGGCTCAGTTGATCGTATAGGAAATCATATATGAGGGCTAAGGGGACCACGCTTTTTTCGTGTATGACTTCGAAAGTGGCCAGACCGATGATTTCCTGCTGATGGGTCTTCAGGAGGTCGATGGGGGCTTCCCTATGGTACATTCCTTGCATATAGGTACTAAAAACGGGAAGTGCCAGCTCGGCATACTCCTGGCGGCCTGTCAGCCAGTATAAAAAAGCGGCATCCTGAGCCAAGAGTAGAATTTGATTGTTGATACCCTCAATAATATTTCCCGATTCGTTAGGAAGGACCCATTCTGTTTTGCCCGATTTTTTATGTTTAAGTCTTATCCCCCTTTCGTCGTCTTGGAAAGGGACAATCTGCTCCAGAGGGAGTGAACGGTAATCGGTGGCCCAGTCGCGGCTACCCGAAAACCGAACCGTAGGCACTGGGGCCTGTCCTTCGGAATGGGAGAATTTCCCACCCTTTACAAATACCTTTTGGTGTTTGGTATTCCAGTTCATCTGCAATCGTGATAGGAGCCAGGTGCTGTCCTCTTGGCAATATGCCAGGTACGGTGCGAGCTTTTTTTCAAGGTTGGCTATATACGCTTGTTTCCATGGGGTGCGCTGTAATGTGCTTTGCCAGGCGTCTTTCTGTCCGTCTTTTACCAGTATTCGGGGATGGCTGTCGCCTTGAGCTTGGGTAGGGAGGACGGCCGTCCATAGGATCCATGACATGGTAAAAATGCATACTAGGGCTTCTTTTCCGAGGTTTTTCATCACTTGTATGGCGTTAATATTATTCATGATATGAAAATGACTAGCGATCAAAATTGATCACTAGTCATTATTTTTCTAACCTATAAAAGGATCCTGAGGCTCGCAGCTTATTTGGGTCCTTAACAGGCCTGTTCAATAACCACTACCGATCTCCTTCCTCAATAGGGGTACGTTATGAACGGTTTTAACCGCAAGAGCGAAACGATTTTTTTTAATTATTTGCGAATTCTTTTAATTTTTGATGGATTGGACCATGTTTCGAGAGCCTTAAGCCCTATTAATAAAAGGGGTGTTGCCGTCAGTTAATAGCCTTCGTTCTGAGGGATATTAGAGGACGATCTATCCAACTCCTGCTGAGGAATAGGCCTTAGCAAGTGAAATTCTTGTATCTGATTGCTTATTCTCGTCCATGGATTCATGGCTTTGGCTCTCTCAATCAGCTTGTTGGTACGTTTGAGGTCATACCAGCGCATTCCTTCGGCAAGTAGTTCCCGTGCTCTTTCATCCAGAATCAGGTCAATAGAGATATTCGCAGCGGTAGCCCGGTACGATTTGGACTCCAGTGATGCATAGTCGCCTGGGTAAAGGGCCGCTTTCGGGTCGGCGCCTAGATTGGTACCGAGGGCCCTATCGACCACCTTGTTGTAATACACTTCTGCCCCTCCAAGTTTAGCGCCTGTTGCCCCTTTCAGTATGGCTTCAGCTGCAATGAGGTAGGCCTCTGCCGAACGGAAGAGTATAAAATCAAGGGTGCCATATGCATCACCATAGGGGATGCCTGGCTCCCAAAATTTCCACATCATCGGATATTTTTGTTGGTTATGGAAGGCCGACTGGGCGCTAATAGCGAATTGATCGGTGTTAAGAACCGCATAATGTTTTTTGCCACCCACATCGATACCCTTTTCGGCGATAGTAGCGGGTTTGTTCCATGGGCTGAAATACACTACGGTGTCACCTACAGCAATGTTAATTTTGGTATTGGCGTCTCCCAAAATAGGCTTAAAGTCCTTGACGGGTAGCAAGGCATAGATGGCCTGAACGAAATTATGCGCATAGCGGGTGTCGAGCTGAGGATCGTAGAGCCTATATGCCGATGGGCTAACGGTATAGTCGTTCAAATGCCTGTTATAATCGCTGGAACGGCCCTTGGTGCCAGGAGTATCCTCGGCCCCACTTCCAAATATTGAATGGGCATTATTGCCCCCATCGTAGGTAAGCACGTCGTCGCTGTACTGAACGGCAAATACAATTTCCGGGTTGCGATCGTTCTGCGTGGGAAAGGTCTCCTTTAAAGGATTTTTTGAGTGCTTGGGGAACAAGTCGGTATAGTTGGCTGCTAGCGGATAAGCCGCTATCACCTTATCGGCATAGGCGAGTGCAGTGGTAAAATCGGCGTTGGATCCTCCGAGCGACTGCTTGAAGTTCCAGCCTCTCGTCAGGTAGACCCGGGCTAAAAGGAACTGCGCTGCCCCTTTGGTGGCTCTGCCGTAATCGGTGGCGGTAACGGGTAATGCCTGTTCGGCCTCTGTAAGATCCTTGATGATTTGGGCATATACCTCGGCCGCAGGTACGCGAGTTACTTCCTTCGAAAAGGTAGTCGACTCCGTAAGGGGCATGGGAACATCACCAAACTGCTGTACCAAATGAAAATAACTAAAAGCCCTCAGGAATTTGGCTTCCGAAACACGTACCAATTTTAATGCCTCGTCCATCCCCTCGATATTATCCACCCGACTTATAGCCGTATTGGTTCTGCCAATTTCGGAGTAAAGAGTATTCCATAAGGTGTTTACCGACCCATTGGAGGAGTTGAAACGGACATCATATTGGTTTAGGGCATTTCCGGTATTACCTGAGGCCGCCTTGTGCCAGCCTTCGTTGGTAAACAGATCGGTGCCTTGGTATACTAAGTCACGCTGTCTGGAAATATCTCTTAGTAAGGGATAACAGGCCCTCACTAGGTCCTCGTATCCGGTGGCATCTACAAAGTAGGACTCAGAAGTTTGGGTAGATATGGAATTTTCATCCAAAAAGTCCTGGCATCCGGCCAATGGGGTTAGCCCTAAGCATATCAAAGAGGCTATCCGGAGTTTAACTATAAATTTCATAATATTAGTGCTTAATGGGTGAATCAGAAGGATAGGTTTAGGCCGAACAATAATATCGAGCTGGGTACGTCGTCGTCGTAAGCAGAGGAGTTGTATTCAGGATCTAAACCGTCGAATTTATGAAACACGAATGGGTTCGAAGCCTGGGCATACACCCGCAGATTACTCAGTCCATACCTATTCAAGGCCTTTCCAGGCAAGGTATAGCCTAGGGTAATATCCGATATTCTGATAAAGCTTGCATCCTGATATTGGATAGCCGTCCGATAAGGGTTGGCTGCCACCACACCGAAATAGTCATTGGATGGGTTTTGGCTGGTCCAATAGTTCAGCTTGAGGTGGTTATATCGTCCACTAGAAATTTCCCCCATGGTTCCGCTTAGCATGTTGTTGCGGTACTGAGCGCCTTGTCGGGTATAGATAAAGCAGCTGAGGTCGAAGTTATTGTAGCTAAAGCGATTGGTGACGCCCAGTAGCCATTTGGGCAGTGAGGAGCCCAAGATAACCCGGTCGTCGATTCCATCATTGGAAGAAATCTTTCCGTCCTGGTTTTGGTCTACCACCCGCACCGACCCAGGTACTTGGTTGTATACCTTGGCTTCATCTATTTGGTTGGTTTGCCATATGCCGTCAAATTTGTAATTATAATTGACCTTTACAGCTTCTCCTACAAACAGACCGTTTCCTTTGTCCTCGTCAATTCCGCCGCCATATAGCTCCAATATGGTATTTTTATTGGTAGAGAAATTGAAGTTTGTACTCCATTTAAAGCCTTTTAGATCCAAATTGACCGTATTCAAGTTAATTTCAACCCCCTTATTTTCGATTTTACCAACGTTAGCCGTTATCTCGTCGAAACCAGTAGAAGTTGGGATTTTTTGAGACAGGATTAGATCTTCCGTTTTCCGGTTATAGAGTTCAATGGCCGTCGTGATACGGTTGTTAAAGAAACCCATGTTGATACCGAAGTTGTACTCCTTACTTTTCTCCCATTTAAGCTGACGGTTGGCCAAGTTACTCGGGGCGAATCCATAGGCAGGGGTTCCATCAAAGTCGTACGAAGTCTTGGAGATATTGGCTTGGGTAGAGTAGGGGCTTACCGTAGCATTGCCCACTACGCCATAGCTCAACCGAAGTTTAAGGTCTGAGAAAACGTTCAGATCGCGAATGAACGTTTCATCACCTGCTCGCCAGGCAATGGCCGCCGATGGGAAGAAAGCCCATTTGTTGCCCTCCGAAAGTTGGGAGGCACCGTCGGAGCGGCCCGTTAAGGTCAACAGGTATTTGTTCTTAAAACCGTAATTGATTCGACCCATATAGGAAAGCAAGGCGTTTTCGGACAGGTTACTACCCACCCCCGTAATATTAGCCGCTGTACCTAAGGCATACCAGCCCGATTCATAAGCTAGGTTGTTGACGGAAATAGTGGAGGTTTCATAGCGGTTTTTAAAGGCACTTTGTACGGCCGTTACTGTTAAGGAGTGCGAAGCCTTATTCAGTTGGTAATTCAGGACATTATCCCAGGTGTAAGTGCCCGTGGCGCGGGTGTCGTATTGAGCCCTAGGTTTTTGAGTGGTTTGTTGTGACTTGGTATAGGTGCCTCTATAGTCCCCCTCCCTTTCAGAATTGAAGGCAGTAGAGATAGAAGAACGAAAGGTTAAGCCTTTAAAAGGTTCAAATTCGACATAGGCATTGGCCAGTATGGATGACCCTTTGTTTTCGTGTTGGTAGTTGTCGCGGTCGCCCTCCACGATGGGGTTAAGTACCTGCTTGTCATTGATACCCATCCATACGGCATAGCCTTGGTAGTTGAGGTCGCTACTTTCGGCCGGATTAATCACGTCCTCATAAAGGTTTACCCCCGTAGGCCGGGCCCTATATGCCGACCGTATGGCTTCGTTGGAGCCTAGCTTGTAAAGGTTATAGGTATAGTAGGAACTGAAGCCTACTTTTACCTTGTCGTTCAGCTTGCTGTCGAGGCCCCCTTTTATGCTATAACGCTCGAAGCCCGTTCTGGCTATGGTTCCTCCTTCTTTCAAATATCCTCCTGAAAAATAATAGGTGGTATTGTCACTTCCTCCCGATACCGATAGGGAGTGGCTGGTTTGTAAAGTAGGTTGGGTAAGCAGATCGAGCCAGTCGGTCGACTTTCCCGAATTGACCATATCCAATTCGGTGGTCGTAAATTTTTCTGCTACGCCTCCATCCATTAACCTATCGTCGTTATAGGCCTTATAAAAATCCTGAGCCGTCATTAGCGCTGGTAGGTGGTTGGGAGTCTTTTGGCCCACATAGGCATCGTAGCTGACACGGGGTTTACCTGAGGTCCCTTTTTTAGTCGTAATGATAATGACCCCATTGGCTCCTCTCGACCCGTATATCGCCGTCGACGACGCATCTTTTAATACATCCATCGATTGAATGTCGCTGGGGTTAAGGTTGTTGAGATTCGCTCCCATCACCCCATCCACCACCACCAAGGGTTCGTTGGTAGAGTTAATGCTACTTTCGCCCCGAATGTCTATGGTATAGCCTGCTCCTGCCTTATTACTGGTTTTTTGAACGTTCACCCCAGCGACCTGGCCTTGAAGGGCTTTGGCGGCCTGTACCGGATTGGCCCTTACGATATCCTTGGACTGGATAGAACCTACGGCTCCCGTCAAATCATTCTTTTCTACGGCCCCATATCCGATTACCACTACCTCTTCTAAGGCACTCTCATCGGACTTAAGCTTGATGTCGACAACCGTCCGGTTGCCCACTTCTAGCTCTTGTTTTACATAGCCCACATAGCTAAAGACTACAAAGGCATTTTGCTCGGGAACGTCTATGGAATAGTGCCCGTTGACATCCGTTACCGTGCCGCGTTGCGTATTTTTGATCACCACACTCACACCCGGCAAGGCTTCCCCACTGGCATCGGTCACCGTACCGGATATTTTCTTGTCGATAATCTCTGCCTTTTCTAGGTCTTCAGCCATGAGGGGCTTATAGGTGCCGCTCTGTGCCGATGCAGTACTGTTGGAGTCCTTGGTTTTTTTAACGATCAAATAGCCCCCATTTTTCTGCCGCTTGTAGTCTAGCCCTAAAGATGGCAGTATCTTCTTAAAATTGGATTCTATAGGCTGGTTCCAATCGATTTGCGTCGCGTTGAGGAACTGGTTTTGTACCGATCGGTCGGAGTATAATATGTCGGCCTTATAATGTTCCTTAAAAAGCAGGAGTACGTCGGCCAACTTCAGCGTAGCCGCCGTTTGAACGGTCTCTATGGCCGCTGGTCTTGGCTGGTAAGCCAAGGTCTGCCCGATTGTAGGTGGAATTAATCCTCCCATCAAGAGCAGTGAAAAAATAGTAATGTTTACTTTCATATTAGATTGGTTTAAGTTATTGTTCAGAGTACTCGTGCCAAGATTTCCTGGCTAAGGGGTGGTGATGGTCATCTTCTTATCCTCTATGCTGTACTTCAATTCTAAAACCTGAGCGATAGACTCCAGCAGGTCGGTAGCATTTTTGGCTTTAAAGGATCCAGAAATCGTCAGGGCACTTAATCCTGCCGGGCTGATCGCCACATCGTAGCCATACTGCTCTTCCAACGTTTGGGCGACTTCGGCCAAGGGGGTTTGGTCAAATTCGTAACGGGACTCCTTCCAGGCCGCATATACGGTGGGTCGTGGGGTGCTTTTTTGAATTACGGCTCCTGGCTTTTGTACAGTTGCCATTTCGCCTGGGCTCATGACGACGCTGCGCTTTATTTTTCCATTGCTACGCTCCAGTCGTACGCTCCCTTTGTTGAGGATCACCTGTGTCTTTTTGTGCCGGTTGTAAACGGTAAACTCTGTTCCCAATACTACGATATCTAAGTGGTTGCCGGTTTTTACAACAAATTTTTGATGATTGGGCAGGTGTGCTACCTTAAACTCGGCTTCACCTTGCAGATATACCGTTCGGGTATCGACCCCAAAATCCCAGCGGGGTACGCGAAGGATGGAGTTGGCATTGAGCGTGACCATACTGCCATCGGCAAGGGTCCAATGGTTGATTTCTCCTGGATTCGTACTTAGGTGTCGGTACCGAATGTCTTCCTCCATCAAATAGGCTAGGCCGGCTATCAGGACAAGGCTTGCCGCCAGCCAGAACCATGACCTGAGCCAGGGGCTTTTTTTTGGGACCGTCTTTTCTTCGGTGGTAAGATTTTCTATTGAATTATGAAAATGGAGTTGGGCACTAGCAGTATCCGTTAAATATTGAGGACGGCTGGCTTCCCATTCCTCCAAATATTTGTAAAATAGCTCCTCGTTTTCGGGTTTAGTGGCCCATTCGTCTATCATTCGCCTCTGCATGGCGGTGGCCTGACCGGCAAAATGATCGAAAAGGAGTTGTTTGGAAATTGCTGAATCCATGGCGGGATTTGGTTATTCTTTATAGGTTAATTGTTGGTCTACAAAAACAGGGAGAGGAAGCCTATCCCGTTGAGAAACCATTTGTTTCGAATGATTTCGCGAATGGCCTGTGAGGCACGGTAGATCTGGGTGTCGACGGTCCGGACGGAAATGTTTAATTTCGCGGCAATTTCTTTGATGCTCTTTCCGTCGGTGTGGAATAGCAAATAAATATTCCTCCTGCTAAGGGGCAGGCTATTGACGGCTTTTTCATAATCTTGATACAGTTCTTCGTATTGGGTGATTTGGTCGGGCTGCCTGTGCTCCGAGTCCAGTACTTCGAAATCGTCTTGCAGGGAAATTTGTTTTCCGGCCTCCCATTTTAGATAATTATACCCCCTATTTCGCACCGTCTTAAAGAGATAAGCCCGATAAGAAGTATCAATTTTTTCGAAAGTCCGGTTGGCGTAGAATTGCAAAAATAGCTCCGAAACCAAATCCTCAGCAATGGCTCTGGACCCTACGAATTTGATCGCGTGGGTGCATAGAACCTGATAATACCGTGCAAAAAGTAACTCTACCCCCTTCTGTGGGTTTTCAAGAATACTTTTTCTTATAAACAGTTCGTCATCGAGTACCAACTTCTCCCCACTGGGATTGACTAGTGCGTCTTGTTCCACGGTTATCGACGGCCGTTCTCCTGAATATGTAGCAGCCTTTGGTTTCATACGGCTTGATGACATCTATGAATAGTTGAAACGTTTTTACCTTCTCCATCATAAGACAAGTACCTTGGCCAAATAACGTACAGGCTTTTTGATTTTTTTTTGATTTATTTTAACTTTTTAAATTTAAGTCTTTTTTTTAAGTAGTGCTACTACAGCAGTTATGGGAGTGCTTATCAAGTAGAAAATAGGGTCTAAATCCTTGTTAATGAGCGGTATGTAGGGCCGTTATTGCCTATGAGATGGGCCGTCATAAGTGATGGATAGGTAATACAGGGCTCCAATGGTCGGGCCAGCCGCATATTGAATGTATCGGCTGTTGAAAATATTGGTTCCACCTACTTTCAATCGGAGTGGCTGGGTGGAGCTGCTAATGGTCAATTGGGCATCCACATTCCGGATAGCTGGTACCTTTCCATTTGCCAATGGGCTCAACCAATCGAAAGCTTGTTGCCAACGGTACATCACACTAAATCCAATATTTTTTACTATCTCTTTGTTGCTCAATCCGATATTGCTTACCAAGCTAGGGGTATTGAAACCAGTAACGAATAGATCGTTGCCTTTGTTGGGGATCATTTTATTGAAACTAATATTGGTAGTTAGGATATACTTCAGATACGGATAATAACTTAGCCCTAGCGAGGATCCATAGCTAATTTGTGGCGATTGGGCATTGGTATACACCCGATACCGGGTTTGGGTAGAACGATCGAGCATGTCCGTGATGGCTTCTGGACTGCCAATAGTTCCGGTATTCGGAACGGCCACCTCTACTTGTCCCAAGAAATCTTTATAGCAGTTGCCATATGCGTCCCAGTCCACGACCAGTTGGTTCGAAAATAGTACACTGCGGTAGCCGATTTCTATGGTGCTTATTTGCTCAGGACGGAGCGCCTTTAAATTTGCCGCCATTAACAGCCCCTTATTCGCTTCGAGTACCTGCCCTTGGTCCTTACCATGGTCAAAATCACTTTGTGCTGCCATCATAAACTTACTAACAGACGCCAATGTGTAGGAGTTATCGTTAAAACCTAGTCCGGCATTGACTCGGGCAAGTCCGCCGACCCGGCGTACATTCCCGTTATTAGTAAAGGACAGGGCCTCAAATAGGGACGGAAAACGGTAGCCATCCTGGATCGAAAATCTTACATGATTCCGCTCCGAAACGGTATAGACCATGGCCAAACGTGGATTTATTTTGGGTTTATACTCGGGATTATGGTCTATCCGAGTCGAGAGGGTCAGCTTTAATTGGTCTTTGAGTAGGTCCTTACTGGCCGAAACATATGCCCCAAACACCTGGTAAGGTATTCGTTTACCGAAGGTTCCATCTTCCATGGGCTGGGTTCTTTCGCTTATCGGTCGACTGAAATCTACAAAATTGTTACCGTCGGGAACGATCGAATAAATGCGATATTGAACACCCACCAGCAGTTCTACCGATTTAAGTCTATTGGATAGGTAATATTGGAGATCGGAATGGTACGTAGTGCTCCGTTGGCGAAGGGCCGATCCCCCTGTGGCGGGAGCACCGGCGACATTCGCCGCAATATCCCAATTATTAATACCCGTAATAGTCCTTTTTAGCTCCTCGAAAGCCTTTGTGCCTGGTTCAACCCTGCCTTTATCTGCCTCTTGGCGTGCTATTAGGAATGCCTCTGACAAGCCTGTCCCGCCATCGATATGTTCCTGTAAGGACTTCTGAAACCGTCCCGCCCATATCGCATTGGTGCCGTTGTTGAGGTCCAGGTTGTCGGCCGTAGGCTTCAGGTTGTACGAGTGCCCTGTATCTTCTAAGGTCATATAAGCGTTCCATTTCAATCCATTTCCTTCCAGTGAAATGCGGTGGTTTTGGATGTTTACGCCATTCAATTTGATTTTGTTACCTCTTTGAAATAGGCCGTCCATCTGTCCATATCGGTATTGATAGGCGAGCGTTAGGCTCCTTGGCCAACGGTAATACAAACCAAGGTCCACTTTGCTGGTCTTGACAGTAGGCTCATACAGGTCTTTCTCCCAGTATCCGGTGCGCCTTACGTTAAACGTCTGGGCTTGTCCTTGATATTGAACCGTAATAAGGTTGTTGTTATTGCTTTCGTCCCCATAGCGATTCCAAGCATCATAGGCCGGATGCTTCGCCGTGTATAATTCTGCGAAATTAGGATTGGCCGTGTTCAGGTCGTTGGTGTTCTGATCGGTAGCCGTGTTAGAGATCCAGTCGATGCCTCTTAAATAGCTCATGTTGATTTTAAGGGCCAGCCGTTCTGTAAAAACTTTGGCATAGCGGATCGCCGTCTCAGTGAGTATCGCAGTAGCATGATCCTTATGATCGATATGATTGACCCCGGTTTTGTGATAAATGCCCCAACCTGGGTATAGAAATGGTGACTTGGTCGTTAACAGGGCCATCCCATTGATGGCATTCATGCCATAGGCAGCACCAGCGGCTCCAGGCGTAATAGCGATGCTTTCTATATCGAGTTCAGTAGGTCCCATGGTATTTCCTAAAGATACCCCTAGCGTGGCCGCTTGCATATCGATGCCGTCGACCAGCTGCGCAAACCTGTAATTGTTAGGTGCATTGAATCCACGGGTATTGGGAACCTTAAAAGTGAGGCTCGAGGTGGTCAGCTGGACCCCTTTTAAGTTTTCTATCGCATCATAATAGCTCGGGCCGGCAGATTGTGCGATGGCTTTCAGATTGAGACGTTCGATCGATAGGGGCGATCGCTCCCCCATGCGGGAGGCGGTGATGATAATCTCCTGGGCCTGTATGGCTTGGGCCACTAATGCGATATGCTGGGATTCCAGATTCTGAATCAAAACCTCCTGACTGTCGTACCCCAGGGAGCTTATTTGGAGCATGAAGGGCATAGACACTGTGACAGCCAACGAAAAATGTCCCATGGCGTCGGTGATGGTCCCGTGCCCACTTCCTTTCATCACCACACTTACGCCGGGAATAGGCTCCTGGGTGAGTCCGTCCACCACTTTACCCGTTAGCGGCGGGGAAGCTTGTTGTGCTTGGCTCACTTGGTGGAGGATGGCCAATAGAAGCGTAATTATTACTCTTTTCATTCGGTTGATTGATTAGGCTTGTATGATATTTTGCTGCAATAGTATGAAAAACTATTTAGTCTATGGTGATGGTAGAGTAAAATTATTTTTTATCCCCCCCCTTATCTCCAGCGGCCTTCCTCACGGCCGGGAATGGGCGAGGGGCGTAATGGGGAGGTTCCCCCTTGTCCATGCGTAGACTAAGTAATGCGTGGTTGTTAAATGAGGCCTTTTGCATAGAAAAAAATCGAGGCGATAAACGTCTAAGTGTCCCCTCAGTTTCAAAGCCGTAGGGGCTCTAGGATCAGGTAGTGGAGCATGGAGTGAGGAAATAAAAATTTTATATGGACTTCTTACCTATTAAACTTGCAGGGTAATGGCCATTTTCGGTGGGCCCTAACTGGAACCAGTAGGGCGTTGAATGAGATGGAATAAACCATATTTCTTGAAACATTAATATCTAAATAAGTCAATCTTTAATGCGATCAATATTACTAATAGCCGTTTTTGCGCTGACCATGATACCCGCTTATGCCCATTTGGGAAGTCTATTTGGAATTGTACATAACGGCAATACCCAGATGCCCTTGCAGGATGTTACCGTGGTCCTGAAGGGGACAGGACGGGTAGCCCAAACCAATGTCTTAGGACAGTATCAATTCGACAATTTGGCAGCAGCCGAGTACATCGTGGAGTTTTCGCATCTTAGTTTTAAAAAACGATCGATAACCGTTCAGATCAAAGATGATGAAAGGATGGTACTCCGCACCGATCTGATGACCTCTCAAATCGAGTTGGGGGAGGTTACCATTTCTTCGTTGGAGCCCCACGATCATCAGTTGATCAGTGGTGTAGATATTAAGCTGAGGCCCATCAACAATTCCCAGGAAGTATTGCGCATGGTGCCGGGCTTGTTTATCGGCCAGCATGCGGGTGGCGGAAAGGCCGAACAAATTTTCCTCAGAGGGTTCGACTTAGACCATGGTACCGACATTAATCTGACTGTAGACGGGATGCCAGTCAATATGGTGTCCCATGCGCATGGGCAGGGCTATGCAGATTTACATTTTGTAATACCGGAGATGATTAAGGCTGTAGATTTCAAAAAGGGACCTTACCATGCCGATAAAGGTAATTTTACGACAGCTGGATGGGTGAACCTTAAGACTCAAGATGCTTTGGAGCAGTCTTTTGTGAAATTGGAAGCGGGGCAATTCGATACATTTAGAGCCGTGGCTGGGATCGATTTGTTGGGTCAAAAAGGCCGAGATCGCAATCAAAACGCTTATTTGGCTTCTGAGTACTCCTTTTCCAATTCCTATTTTGATCATCCGCAGCATTTTAATAGGGTCAATGTCATGGGTAAGTATCATGGACACCTGACCGACAACACGGTGCTGACCCTAACGGGCTCTACTTTCTGGAGCCGATGGGATGCCTCGGGCCAAATCCCTGACAGGGCCTATGAGTCGGGAATGATTGGTTTTTTTGGGGCTATTGACCCTACCGAGGGAGGCAGCACCAGTCGAACCAACTTCAACGCCGAAACGGCGACGGTCACTTCCCGGAATTTTGTGATCAAGAATCAGGTATTTTACAGCCATTATGATTTTGAATTGTTCTCAAACTTCACCTTTTTCCTAGAAGATCCTATCAATGGCGATCAAATTCGCCAAAAGGAAAGCCGTGATTTGATGGGATACAATGGAAGTATCTCTCAGCAACATAAGGTAGGATCTACCCAGTGGACCACCACCCTGGGCGCACAATTTCGTCAAGATTTTGTACATCATATAGGCTTGGCTCATACCAAAAACCGCAATAGCATTTTGGAGCGATACAAATACGGGAATATCAACGAGATGAATGCCGCGCTATATCTGGATGAGCAGATTCAGGTGACCAATCGACTGGCCATCAATGCAGGCTTACGATACGATTATTTTAATAATCAATATACCGACCTGCTAGAAGACCCTTCCGTTCGTAAAAGTGCCTCGGAGGGAATATTATCTCCAAAGCTGAATTTTTACTATACCTTCAATCCCAAGCTTCAGCTGTTTCTCAACACAGGGAAAGGGTTTCACTCTAACGATACCAGGGTAGTGGTAGCCCAAAATGGCAGACAAATATTGCCAGCGGCCTATGGTTCAGACCTAGGACTGGTGGTCAAACCTTTTCCAAAAATGATCTTGAATGCTTCGTTATGGTATCTGTGGATGGCCCAGGAATTTGTATATGTAGGAGATGCTGGCGTGGTGGAGCCTGGAGGCAAGACGCGCCGACAGGGGATTGACCTTTCTATTCGCTATCAGATCCTGAAGTCGTTATATGCCGATGTGGATCTGAGCACTGCTAAGCCTAGAGCGCTATCTGCAGAGGCAGGGTCGAACTACTTGCCTTTGGCACCTATATTTACCAGTACGGGCGGCCTGAGCTTACAAATGAAAAATGGATTAACGGGATCGGTTCGTTACCGTTATATGGCGCAAAGGCCTGCCAATGATGATTATTCAGTAAAGGCCATAGGATATTTTGTAAATGACCTCCAGCTGAATAAGCAGTGGGACCGGTACACCGTGGGCTTGTCTATTCAAAATCTATTCAATACCAAGTGGAAGGAAACGCAGTTTGATACGGAAAGCCGACTAAAGAATGAAGCAGAACCCGTCTCTGAAATACATTTCACTCCAGGTACTCCTTTCTTTGCCAAAGTGAGTGTGATGTATCATTTCTAAATAATAGGCCATTAATGAGGGGCGATAAGGCACTCTGGACTATATTTTGGTAGAAATTGTAGAAAAGACACGATTGTAAAGCTGATGGAGCCATAAAAATGTTTTATTTTGCGGTTTAAAAGGTAGATAGACCTCGCATACAATGATATAAGACGCATTGTATGGTGCTTAGTCCAATATTCCTAATTCTTTCAAGTACTTTTATTCCAGCATGTTAAAAATTTCCACTAGTTTTCTTTTCGCCTTCCTTTTATGGTTCTGGTATTTTCCAGAAATGGGCCAACCCAATAAGCCTAGCCTATCGGTAGCACCGGTGGCCGACTCGCTGCCCAATGCCAAAAGTTGGCCCGAACAGTTGAATATCACCAATTTCTCGACCTCTGAGTGGACGCCCAGTCCCGCGTGTTTGGCGGTAGCTCCAGGGGGTGCCGTGTATGTGGGGGTCGATAAGATGGGGTCTCTGGGCAAGAAGCCCGACCACGGAAGCATCGTCAAGTTGATCGACAGTGATAACGATGGGAAAGTGGACCGGCATACCATTTTCGCCCTAGCCGACAACCCTCGGGGTATTATAGTCAATGGCGACAAAGTGTATGTACTGCATACGGTGTTTTCCAAAGAAACTGGCAAGGCCAGTGGTATGGATCTGGTGGTTTTTGAGGATAAGGATCAAGATGGCGTGGCCGACGGCCCGTCCAAGCCACTTATTGAGCATATTAGCAATGCCAATTTCCTTCGAAACAGGGGGACCGACCATGCTACCAATGGTATCAGAATGGGTATCGATGGTTGGATTTATATAGCCGTAGGCGATTTTGGGTTTCATGAGGCTATAGACCGCTCCGGAACCAAGCTTACCATGCTCGGGGGCGGGATAGTACGCGTACGCCCCGACGGCACCGAAATGGAGGTGTATACCCATGGCCTTCGAAACATTTATGACCTGGCTATCGACCCTCTGATGAATATCTTCGCTCGGGGCAATACCAACGATGGGGGAGGGTGGAACGTACGTTTTAGCCACCAAATCCAATCGGGGGAATATGGGTATCCGGTGCTTTTCAAAAATTTTACGGAAGAAATTTTGCCCGCTCTAATCGACGTGGGTGGTGGGTCCGGAACGGGGGCTTTGTTTATGGACGATCCCACCTGGCCCGACCAATTCAATAAAGTGCCTATGATGGCCGACTGGGGCCGTAGCCAGCTGTATATCCATAGGGTAACCGCCGACGGGGCAAGCTACAAACAAAAGGAAGAAGAGTTTATTAAGTTGGCTCAAATCACCGACCTTGATGTGGACGGGTCGGGTCGGTTGTACCTATCGGCCTGGGACGGAGCCGGATATTCGGGTAACCCTGGCAAGGGTTTCGTAGTTAGAGCCGTTCCCAAAGACTGGGTCTATCGGCCATTTGCCGATGTCAGCAAGGCTTCAGTGAAGCAACTGGGCGCCTTGTTGCAGGGAGAAGGGGCTGTGGCCCGACTTGCGGCACAACAGGAATTATTAAAAAGATCGTCCAAATCGGCCATTAAAATGGCATGGAAAGTCGCTAGTAACTCTAGCCTGTCTCCAGAAGCTCGCGTAGCGGGGATATATACCTATGCCCAGCTGGCAGGAGAGCAAGGTATCGCTTCGATGGTGAAGCTCGCGGCCGACCCAGCCGTTCAAGAAACTGTATTAAGGGCCTTGTCAGATCGTAAAGGATGGGCCTCAAAGGTTCCTGTAGAGCCATTTTTGGAGGGTTTGACCTCCTCTTCGGAGCGGGTTCGCATCGCTGCGATGATCGGATTGGGAAGGCTTGATCGTAAGGAAGTAGCCGCCACCTTGCTGGCCACCCCTGTACCGGCCTCTTTTGTGGCTCCAGCCAAAGGCACGGAAGGCCCTCATGCTACGCCCAATGCGGCTATCATTCCCGCACATATCGCTGTAAGGACCTTGGTCAATTTGGGGGCTGTAGATGCTTGTGTAAAGGCCATAGGGACCAAAAACAACACCTTGGCCTTATGGGCCCTGCGTTATATGCACGACCCTAAAGCGGTGTCAGGGTTGATTTCGGCCTATGCTTCAACCGATGCTGAACCCTTAAAAAAGGATATTCTTTCGACCTTGTCGCGCCTTTACCTCATCGAAGCCGACTATGACGGTAGCTGGTGGTGGAGTACCCGTCCCGACACCCACGGTCCTTACTACAAGGGGGTACAATGGACAGCCTCGCCCCAGATAAAAAAACTGCTGGAGCAAGAGTTTGCCAAGGCCGATGACGCTGGTAAGCAATTCTTTGCCGACTTAAACGCCAAAAATCGTATGGGAATTACTGAATTTGGAGGAGAAGAACAGCCAGTGGCCAAAGAAGAAAAGAAAATCGATTTGGAGAAAATCAAAAATAAAAAGGGCCAGGTAGGCGAGGCATCTATTGAAGATGTGATGTTAGCCATCGAGAAAATCCCTGGCGATGCCGCCAAGGGGAAGGAGCTGTTTACCATGCAGGGCTGTATTGCGTGCCATAGCATTAACAAAGGGGAGACGATGAAAGGACCTTTTATGGGTCAGATAGGCTCTATTATGAGCCGTCAGCAAATTGCGGAGTCGATCTTGAAGCCTAATGCTTCCATTTCTCAAGGCTTCGCCTCGGTGCTGATTACCGCCAAAGGGGATAAGTCCTATATGGGTTTTGTGACCCAAGAGTCGGCTACTAAGCTGGTGTTGCGCGATATCGCTGGGCAGGTGTATACCATCAAAACAGAGGATATCGTTTCGCGTCAGGAAATGGAAGACTCTATGATGCCTGCTGGACTGGCCAACGCCCTCTCCTATGAGGAATTTGCGTCGTTGATTACTTTTTTATCGAAACAGAAAAAATAAGCAAGTAGCTCAGTAGAGACATCGGTAGCCAATTGGCTGACCAACGTATCCATTTTAACGGCCTAAGCACCCGAGTCTATCTTGACTCGGGTGCTTTTTTTGGCGCTGAATACCCGGCAAATTGTTTGATTTTATCGATAATTTTTGCATCTTTAGTAAGACATTATTTCACTGGTAATCATGGTGTTTAACGGTAGTTGTTGCGCAAACCGGCCGATCGACATCACCACTACCTAAACAGGACTATACGATGAAGCAAATACTAATCCCCATCGATTTCTCTGAGAATGCCCGGAAGGCTACAGTAATGGCCAAACAAATGGCCGATAAAACCGGCGCATCTCTCACTTTTTTGTATGCTTATGTTCCTTATATTGGCGACCTAACCACCCCGGCATCCATTCCTCGTATGCCCACTTATCAAGAGGAACAGGCAGAGGCCCGACGGTCGTTGAGCGAATATGTTACGGAGGCCCTAAGTGAGGGGTTTAAAGCCGAAAGCGTGTGGGCGACCGATGGCATCTATTCCTCTATATTGCGGGTGGCCGAGGAGATCAATGCCGACCTGATCGTGGTGGGTAGGACCGGAAGTGGCGGTTTTTTGGATAAATTGATAGGGAGTTCGGCTACGCGCATCGCCTTAGATGCCCCTTGTCCTGTCCTTGTAGTTCCTATGGAAGTGTCGCCTCAGGAAGTAAAAAAAATAGTGTATGCCACTCAGTTAGACCCGAGTGAATTAGACATAGCGACGGCAGTAGGTAGCCTAAGCAAGTCTTTGGAAGCCGAATTAAGTTTAATAAAAATTGGTGGGCACGGCCACGATGAGCCACAAGAACAGGTCCAGATAGCGCAATGGGCCGCTGCGATTGATATACCTAAGGAGCAGGTGGTGGTGCAGTCGGGCAACGGCGAAGGAGTTGAAAAAGGGATCGATCATTATTGCAAGGACTCTGGGGCCGATCTATTGGTGGTATCGACACGGAAAAGGGATTTTCTCGAGCAATTACTGTATAACCCCAGCCTCACCAAAAAATTGGTCGTGCATACCCATATCCCTTTATTGGTCTACCATGTAGCTCCCTAGGTAGCTGGGGGCTCAGTCCCGAGCCTTCTGATGGACGGTTTTCTGGCAAGGTTCTACTACCAAGCAGGCCTTTCTCTTTACTATAATCTCCTGGGGGCCCTTCGAGAGGTGTTTGCGTAGGCTGGAGCCGATTGTATTGGCGTAGGGTGGGAACCTCTTGAGGGGTATACTTTCCTCTCGATCGATTTTATTGACAGCTAATCGGCTGTTTTTCCTGTGATTACATCTTTATTCGTTAATATTGTCCTACCCAGGTGATGCCCTGGTGCCCCTAGCTTTTTATAAAAATAAACCGTAGAATGTCTAAAAGTTTCCATCAAACCGCTCAGACGGCACTTGCCGGCCTAGTTTGTAGTGGATTACTCCTAACAAATTGTACATCTAAACAGGACAATCCGGCTGTTGCCCCCGTCCAAATCGTCGATCAGTCGGTGACCCCCGCCTTGATCCAATCTCTACCCGGGTTTAGTAATTTGAAAATAACGACTTTAATTAGTTCGGATGACACCTTGCGCGATTCTCCAGATTTTAAGTATGGTGCTCAACCCGATGGTGCCGCTTTCGTTAAGAATCCCAATGGATCGGGTTATATCATGATCTGTAATCATGAAGTTCACCGTTCGGTGTCGCGTGTATACCTCAACGACGACTTGAAGCCAATAAAAGGGGAGTACATTTTGGACTATGAAGGCGGACATTGGAGGCTGTGTTCTGCCACCTTGGCTACTCCTGAAGAGCATGGCTTCGGCCCCATCTTCCTGACGGCCGGGGAAAGTGGAGCCGAATCGATGACACATGCCATCGATATATTGGCGCCCGCCGAAAAGAAAAATAATACGAGAACCGTTGCCGCCTTTGGGAAATGGAGTGCCGAAAACGCCGTTCCCCTTCCAAAAGATGCGTACCCAGGAAAGACGGTGATCATCATCGGCGAAGACGACAGCAACGGCCAGCTGGTAGCATATGTGGCTGAAACCGTAGGAGACCTCAATAATGGCAAGCTATATGCCCTCCGTCGTGCTGGGGATTCTCCTAGTCCTGTAGAAACCGACATGGCCAATGGTACGCTGTACGATGTGGAATTCGTCCCTTTCGACGACGTCAAAACGAGCCTTGGCGCAGAGCTGCAGGCCCAGACGGTTGCCAAAAAAATGATCCAATTTGCGCGGATAGAAGACGTCGATTATAAAAAGGGGGGGCGTGGTGCAGGCAGAAATATCTATTTTGCTTCTCCGGGCATTAGCCAAGGAGACCGGATAAACCCGGTGGCCGGTAAGAACATGTGGGGAAGGGTGTATCATCTGACATTGGATGAGGCCAATCCACTTAAAGGTAAATTGGAAATACTGATGGACGGTGCAGATGACCCCGGCAATTTTATCGTCAACCCTGACAATATCTGCGTGACTGAAAATTATGTCTATGTTCAGGAAGATGGAGATTCCTTCTATCGCGAAACTAAGCACGATGGTAGAATATGGCAGTACAATATGGCTACAAAAGAGAGTAAGCCCATGATCGAAATGAATCACCGGCGTACCGATCCCGTCTTTAACGCCAAATATAATCCTGCCAATTCCTTACAGTTGAGCTCGTGGGAGTATGGAGCCATGATCGATATTTCGGATGCGGTAGGTATTCCAGGCACGTTTCTGATTAACCTTCATCCCCATACCTGGATCGACGATCGATTCCTGAATGTGGATGGAAGTGGTTTGTCTATTAATAAAGAAGGGGGCCAAACGGTAATCGTTCAGGGTATCCCTCGTTAATCGCCGTTCCTGACCCGGCCAATCCTATACGGTTGGTGCCGGCAATAATTACATCATTGTATGTTAATAATAGCGTAATCATTTTTGTAACCGCGTGCGCTTAGCTTTGTCCAAAAATAAACGCGCACAAAATGTCCAAAAATTTCCAACTCACCGCTAAGTCTGCTATGGCCACCATGGTATGCAGTGGACTGCTCCTGACAAATTGTACTACCGATCATACCAATCCGCCGGTAGCCCCTAGCCAAATCGTAGACCGTTCGGTAAACGAGTCCTTGATCAAATCGTTGGATGGTTTCAGCAGTTTGAAAATTACGACCCTGATTAGTTCTGACGATGTGTTGCCTGATTCTCCAGACTTTATTTACGGTGCCCAACCCGATGGAGGCGCTTTTATTAATAACCCCAATGGATCGGGTTATATGATGATCAACAACCATGAGATCCACCGTTCTGTATCGCGGGTATATCTCGACAACCAATTGAAACCCGTAAAAGGGGAGTATATCGTGGATTTTGAAGGCGGTCAGTGGAGGTTATGCTCCGCTACTTTGGCCACTAAGGAGGAGCATGGCTTTGGCCCCCTCTTCCTGACGGCCGGGGAAAGTGGAGCCGAATCGATGACTCATGCTATCGACATATTGGCTCCTGCCGACAAAAAGAATAAGACCAGAACCGTTGCCGCTTTTGGTAAATGGAGTGCCGAAAATGCCGTTCCGCTCCCTAAGGATGCCTTCCCGGGCAAAACCGTGATTATTATTGGAGAAGACGATGGGGATGGGCAATTGGTGGCTTATGTGACCGAAACCGTGGGCGATTTGAACAACGGTAAGCTTTATGCGTTACGCCGTACGGGAGCCACGCCAAGTCCTGTAGAAACCGATATGGCTAAGGGTACGGTGTATGATGTTGAATTCGTTCCTTTCGACGATGTAAAAACGAGTACCGGTGCAGAACTACAACAGCAGACAGTCGATAAAAAAATGATACAGTTTGCTCGGGTAGAGGATGTGGATTACAAAAAAGGCGGGCATGGGGCTGGTCGAAACATTTATTTCACCGCCACGGGTGTAAGTCAGTCGGATAAAGTGACACCTGTAGCCGGCAAAACGATGTGGGGTAGAGTATACCACCTTAGTTTAAATGATACCGACCCTTTAAAAGGAAAGCTGGAGATAATTATGGATGGCGCTGATGATCCAGGAAATTTTATTGTCAACCCTGACAATATCTGTGTGACAGAAAACTATGTATATGTTCAGGAGGATGGTGATTCTTTTTATCGGGATACCCAGCACGATGGTAGAATATGGCAATACACTATGGCGACCAAAATGAGCAAACCCATGATCGAAATGAACCACCGTCGTACCGACGCTGCTTTTAACGCCAAATATAACCCTACCAACTTCTTGAAATTGAGCTCCTGGGAATATGGAGCCATGATCGATATTTCGGATGTTATCGGCGTTCCAGGTACCTTTATGATTAACTTGCATCCTCATACTTGGGTGGATGACAAATTCTTAGATGTAGATGGCAGTGGTCTCTCTACCAATAAAGAAGGCGGACAAACCGTGATCGTTCAGGGTATTCCTCGTTAATAGTCTTTAGAAATACACCAAAAGGCCTTCTTTGGGGGCCTTTTGGCGTTATTTTATCGTAAAAAAACATGAATAGATTTTCTTTTATGTCTTTGGGGGTACTGGTTTTCTTTTTATTGGCTTGTAGCCAGCAGAAGGAAGAAGGTCTACATGCCCAGTTCGACCGGGAGCTTTCGGAGTTGATAGCCCTTAACGATCAATTTTTGCAAACCATTCGGGACGAAAGCTCCTTGGAGAGGTACCATAATGATTTTTTACAGCTACGGCTAAGCTACAAAAAGGTGGAGGCTTTTGCGGCTTATTTTACACCCACCACGGTAAGGCTTGTGAATGGTGCGCCTCTAGACGAAATAGAAGATTCAGAAAACGCAGTTTTTGAGCCCGGTGGCTTACAAGTCATCGAAACGTATATATATACCGACCAACCCCTAGAGAAAAAAGAGTTAATCAGGGAGGTGCGCAAGTTACAGGTTCATTTGAAGCGCATTAAAGCCTTGTGGAAGGATACTTCCATCACCGACACCCAGGTTTTGGATGCATTGAGGCTCTCGCTGTTTCGGCTAATTACCCTAGGAATATCCGGTTTCGATACCCCAGCTTCGGGCAATGCGATCAGAGAGAGCGAGGTCGTACTGGCAAGCTTTCAATCCTATCTTACCGCTTATAGTTCCGTGCTACCCGATGTCGATGGTATCAAGGTACTCACCGACCGGGCTTTGGGATATCTGAAGGGCCAACATGATTTTAATGCCTTCGACCGGGCTACTTTTATTGTCGATTATATCAACCCTATTTCTAAGGCTTTGCATGAGAACCAGCGCCAAGCCCAGATACCCTTTATGATGACGGGAAGTCTGCTTCGTGGTGATGCCGCTACCTTATTTGAAAAAGGAGCCTTCGACCCCGAAAATTTGGTGCTCAATGATGCCTTAAAAGCCACTCCTGACAGGGTATTGCTGGGTCAAACCTTGTTTTTTGATACCAGGCTCTCTGGTAATGGGCAGACCAGCTGTGGAACATGCCATCGGCCCGACTTGGCTTTTACCGATAGACTCAAGACCAGCCGAGGGATCGATCAGCTTTTTATTCAGCGCAATGCCCCTACATTGCTATATGCCTCCTATCAGCAAGCCCTATTTTACGATTTACGATCCCCTTCTTTGGAGGATCAGGCTTCGGACGTGATCCATAACAAAAAGGAAATGCATGGAGTCATGGATCATATTGTATCGCTGGTAAAAGCAGACCCAGCCTATCAAAAGTTATATACGAAGGCCTATCCAGAGGCGAAAGCCGTTAGCGATATTCATATTAAAAATGCCCTATCGACCTTTGTTCGTTCTTTGGGAGGCTTTAATTCGCCATTCGATGCATTTATGCGTGGGGATAAAAAAGCCCTTACCGACGATCAGCGCGCCGGATTCAACCTATTTATGGGCAAGGCCCAATGCGGGACCTGTCATTTTATACCGCTTTTTAATGGTACCGTTCCTCCCGATTATCAAAATACCGAATCCGAAGTTTTGGGAGTGACCGTAGATGCCGACTGGCAACACCCACGGCTAGATGCCGACAGGGGTCGTGGTGCCTATAACGACTTCCCTCAATGGCAGTATGCCTTCAAGACCCCCACCATTCGGAATATAGACGCCACTGGGCCCTATATGCATAACGGGTCCTATAACAGTTTGCAGCAAGTGCTCGAATTTTATAATCAAGGAGGGGGAGCGGGACTGGGCTTGTCTGTACCCAACCAAACCCTGTCGGCCGACCAGCTCGATCTCACCCAAGATGAGATGGAGCGCGTGATCCTATTTATGGAGGCCTTATCGGATGTCAACTAAACAACTGACCCTTTCTCAGCCTTTTATTATTTATTTGTTAAGTGTTAAAAATGTGTCCATTAGCGGCTATCAGGTTTATTAGATTTGGGGGTCAATTCAACCGAACTCTATGAAACTATTAAATTCTATCGCACTTCTGGGCACTGTAGCCCTGTTTTTCAATTCTTGTACCGATCATCAAATCGGCAACCCCGTTCAGGAGGACCCGAGCAAATTTACGGAAATAGCTTCCATCGATTTGGGTGGTGAAGCAGCCTCCGAAATTACGGCTTACGACCCTACCCACATGCGTTTGTTTACGGTCAATAACGAAAATCAAGCCTTGGTCGAAGTGATGGATCTATCGGCTTTTCCGGCCATTACCAAAAAGTCGCCAATCGACGTGTCGGCCTTGGGTGGAGTTGCCAACAGTGTAGCGGTGTCGGGTCAGTACTTGGCTATTGCCGTAGAAGCGACCAACAAGCAGGCTAACGGTCATATCGTCGTGATCGACCTAGCTACCCTGCAGGTACTCAAAAGCATTGAAGTGGGTGCCTTACCCGATATGGTCACTTTTAGTCCGGACGGGAAGTATATTGTTTCGGCCAACGAAGGGGAACCCAATGACGCCTATACGGTCGATCCGCTGGGGACGATTTCTATTATCGATATACCAAATGGTTTTTCGGTAAAGACACTGGACTTTAGCCATTTGGAAGGTGCTAAGGCGACCTTAATGCAGGATGGTTTCCGCATATTCGGTCCAGGAGCCTCATTCGCTCAAGATATAGAGCCTGAGTATGTGGCTATTTCGGACGACTCCAAAATGGCATACGTAACTTTGCAAGAGAATAATGGGGTAGCAGAAGTCGATCTGATCAATGGGGCTATCCTTCGGATCCATGCCCTGGGAACGAAGGATTATAACTTGGCTATGAACGCCATCGATGCCAGTGATAAGGATGGTAAAATTGCCTTGAGTACCTGGCCTGTAAAGTCTTTCTTGATGCCCGATGCCATCGCTTATTTTAATGTAGGCGGGAACGGCTATTTTATAACAGCCAACGAAGGGGACGCTAGAGAGTATACAGGATTCGTCGAAGAGGAGCGTGTTAAGAACCTAACGTTGGACCCTACCACCTTCCCGACGGCTTCAACCTTGCAGAAGGATGCTCAGCTAGGTCGCTTAAAGATCACCACTACGGCTGGCGATACCGATGGTGATAAGGACTTTGATGTATTATATGGCTTCGGTGGCCGTGGATTTAGTATTTTTAACGCCAACTCGGGAACCATGATCTATGAGTCGGGCAAGGAGCTCGAAGAAAAGGTGATAGCCGCTGGATGGTACGACGACGACCGCTCCGACGATAAAGGTGTAGAGCCAGAAGGAGTAACCATCGGTTGGATCAACCATAAGCCTGTCGCTTTTGTAGCCATGGAAAGGGTGAATGCCGTGGCTATTTACGACCTTACGGACCCCTCGGCCCCGAAGTTCCTACAGCTGATTAAGACCGGTAGTGCACCGGAAGGAATCATATACGTGCCTGCCGAAAAGAGCCCTAACAAAATGGGGTTGCTGATCACCAGCAACGAAGGAGATGGAACGGTTAAGTTTTTCCAGATGATCTAGAGGAATTCGCTAAATAGTATAACCATTAAAGGCCAGGTCGCTGCATCAGTAGGACCTGGCCTTTTCTGTGTCGGTTATATTCTTGCTTAGTTTATTAAAATAAATTAAAAACTACAGGGTGATTAATGAAAATTTGGGTTTATTTGTATTCCAAACCTATGAGCTATGAAAATTAAATTATTCCTATCCCTTATCTTTATAATATTAGCGAACGCCGTATCGAATGCCCAGACGACCACGGTGGGCTACGCCTCGGTGCAGTCCGGAAAGAAGTCGGAGGAGGTAAAAGTCAAAACGATTTACAAGGACGGTATCCTTTACCTTTCGGAGCCTGACGCTAAGGTGCAAAGTTTTATAGAGTATCCTAAACGACGGATCGCCAGCATCTTTACCAATGCCGACGGTTTATATGCGCATATCCAGGCTTTCGACAGTCTGCCTCAACCCAAGTTCGGGGAGAAACGGGTGAAGATCATGGGTTACGACTGCAAATATGCCGTTTTTAGTTCGTTTTCGAATACGATAGAGGTTTGGTACACCGAAGACGCGCCCGTTCCTGGTTCGCCCTACAGCACGTATTTGCCGAGTGCGAAGGCGCTCGTCCTTAAAGTGATGATCAATGGGGGACGGACTTTAGAAGCTATATCTATAGAAAAGGAGGACAATAGTACAGCATTATCGTATCCCATTGCCCAGGCCAAGCTGGTGTCGGGTGCGGAGTTGGAAGGACTAAAAATAAAGTCACGATACCATACCCTTCCGGTGTTTAAAGAAGAGCGGGTGAATTTTGATCCTAGCCTCCCCGTACCGCAAGGGCCAACTTTTGAAGTTAACACCACCTACCGTTTTTCGAAGGGTTCGGTCATTCTTAAAAAAATTACCATCCCCGATTATGTCAAAAACGGCGATCAGGTGTTTGTAGATATGCAATGTTGGTCGGATGGGGATGCCTATGACCGTACTGGATCGGTATTTATGCTGCCTGCCGATGGAGCCGAACCGGGCATGTTGCAAGCCTTGGTACAGGGTTTGGATCGTTTGCCCGTATACACCGATAAGGCTGGTAAGGACTACCAAGGGATCCGTTCTGAAGGGGGCTATACTACCCCAATCGAGCTGATGCGTTTCTTTACGTCTTTTGGAGTAAGGTATTTCAATAATCTACGGCCTATTGCCGGCTACGACTGGAAGCAAGCCGCTACCTATAAGCAGGATATTACCGACCTATTTCCCACCACCAGCAAAGAAGTATGGATTGGTGTGTTTATAGGGAATTATGATAAGGGTGGGCACAAGGTTTCCTTAAACTTAGATTTTTATCCTGGATATGGAAAGCCTCAAAAAACCGAAAAGTTCGTCATGCCCCTGTTCAATACCATCAATATCATGGAGATGTCTGGGCAAAATTATGGCCGACTATTCAAGACGGACAGTCTGCATGTAGACTTTGAACTTCCTAAGAATATTAAAAATTTAAAGCTTTTGTATACCACCACTGGGCATGGGGGCTGGGGTACAGGCGACGAGTTTACGCCCATCCTCAACCAAATCAGGGTGAACCAGCAGCTGCAATTCAACATGGTGCCCTGGCGTACCGACTGTGCCACCTACCGGCCTTACAATCCTGCTTCTGGGAATTTTGGGAATGGAATGTCGTCAAGCGACCTAAGCAGGTCCAATTGGTGTCCCGGCACCCTGACGGCGCCGTATGTGGTGCCCTTGCCTTCCTTAGAAGCTGGCAGCCATAGTATCCAAGTGGACATTCAGCAGGGCAACGATCAGGGCAACAGCTTTAGCCACTGGGGGGTAAGCGGTATTTTGGTGGGTGAGCGCGTGCTAGAAGACTAGCCGCCTAGGGCCTGATTAATATCCCAAAGCAAGTCTTTTGCGTTTTCAATCCCTATGGATAGTCTAATCATTTTTTCACTGATGCCAAGCTGAGTTTTTAGGTCGGTGTCTACGTCGATATGGGTCATGGTGGCGGGGTGTTCGGCAAGGCTTTCAGTACTACCCAGGCTTACGGCGAGTTTGATAAGCTTAAGGGAGTTTAGAAACTGGTAGGCTTCATGCGCACCACCCTGAATGTCGAAGGAGATCATGGCTCCGTTGGAGAGGCATTGCTGATCCTTTATTTCCATAGCACGCCCGTCGGCGGCGGTCAGATTACCCAAGTAATACACCTTTTCTACTTTAGGATGGCCATTGAGAAAGTCAGCGACAATTTCGGCATTCCGGGCTTGTTGGTCCATCCGTATTTTTAGGGTTTCTAAGCTCCTGAGTAGGAGCCAGCCCGTATGAGGGCTGGCCATATTTCCTAAAAAGGTTCGCAATCCCTTTACTCTGGTCATCAAGCTTTTCGAGCCGAGGCATGCGCCGGCGATCAGGTCACTATGGCCTCCCAGGTATTTGGTGGCGGAGTAGAGCACCAGGTCGGCTCCATGCTGGAGCGGGTGTTGCCATAACGGACCCATATAGGTATTGTCGACGGCCAAATACACCTCCTTGTCTTGATTAGAAAAATGTTGGGCTATGGCTTTACTCTCTTCAATGTCGATCAGGTCGTTGGTCGGATTGGCGGGGGTTTCTATATAAACCATTGCCAGGGATTCGGCACAACCGGCCTGTTCTACGAGTCGGATTACGTCTTGCTTGCTTTGGCCCACGGTAAAAGTGAGGGCACGAATATGAAATTTGGGTAGTATTTTTCGGATAAAATGATCGCTTCCCCCATACAAGGGGCTGCTGATCAGAATGCAATCGCCGGGTTTGAGAAACTCCAAAAGCACGGTGGTGATGGCGGCCATACCACTTTCAAAAACGGCACAGTCCTCAGCGCCATCCCAGAGCGTCAGCCGGTTTTCGAGGATCTCCAGGTCGGGGTTGTTGATACGGCTGTAGATCAACCCCAGCTCTTCTCCTTCTTGTTTTTCCCGAAGCCCATAGGCTACTTCAAAAAAGGCTTTGCCTTCTTCTGCCGTTTGAAAAACAAAGGTGGATGTTTGGAAAATAGGGCATTTGATGGCTCCTTCAGACAGGGCTGGCTTATAGCCATAGGACATCATCAAGCTCTCGGGTCTTAGTTTAGTATCCATATCCGATTCAAATTTTTCGATGAAGGTATCCCCAAAGAGATAACCTTCCTAAGATACTTAAATTTGACCAGGATTCAAGGGCACACCGCCCCTTCATTTCGTGGATAGGGCGTCTCCAGTCATTTTGCTTGTTTGGAAAAAAGGGCTATCGTATAGTCCAATAATTCGCTATCTCCCCATTTGCCATGTCCTGGTACCACCACCGTAAGGTTAGGCAGTTGCATTTTAATTTTTTCAATCGTGAAGGGCCATTGTTCGGTGTCGGCATCTTCCAAATTGCCTTTACCTGCCTCCATTTCCTTTACCAAGCATCCACCGAAAAGGATATTTTCACTGGGAATATACCCTACAACATTGTCTAGGGTATGGCCAGGACCATAATATTGCGTGATGGTCGGCTGTTGACCAATCTTTAATTCCAATCTATTTTTAAATCCTCTCTTAGGGCGTTCCCCACCTTTCTTTTTTATGGAGGCGATCGTTGCCCGGCTGGCATAGGAGGTGATTTTGTGCTTATGAAATTCCTCGAGCCCACCGATGCAGTCGTCATGAAAATGAGTAGCAATGACTGCCTTAATCTTGCATTTTTTAACGTTTTCTATCCAGTCGATCAGCTCGGCCGCTGCCGCATTGTCGATGGGTGTGTCGTAGACGATGGCCTCCTGTTGGTCTATAAACACCAGTCCGTTGCAGGGTACATGTCCGAAAGTCGGGCTATTCAAATAAGAGATATGAACGAAGGTATTGGAGCTTATGGGTTCGATGGTAAGTGTAGGGGAATTATATACCGTTGTGCACCAGGCCCTCAGTGCACAGCATATGCAGCCTAATGTTAACAAGACAACAGATAGCAGGGGCCTTTTCATTGAAATAAGGGTTAGATTAGCATATAAAACTCTGGACACTGAAAGTTAAATAAATAATCGCTAGGCCCTTTTAGTTGCCAATTAATTTTTTTGAGAATCCAATTACGTCTCCAACCAGTACCATTCTGGGGGCTTGTCCATGCTGAAAGCCATCGGGATTGCTTTGGAAAACAAGGGAGTAGGAGCTGGGCTCATTTAGGTCGGGGACGCAGTGCGCTTTACGTGGTTATAGAACGACTGTGCTTCTTGAAGTGCTTCTTGGCAGATCGTCCTTACTACCAGGACTGTCTCCTGAATTTCTTGACTGCCGCGGTCATGGTCCTCTAGTAGGTCCAGCTTAGGCATCAGCCAGCTGTCGAGCCCCATAATGGAAATACTGGTCTTCATTTGGTGGGCCACCCGTTGGATTTTTAATCGGTCATCCTCCTCCTTGGCCTTGGTCAGTGCGGCATGAGACTCGGGCAATAGGGTTAGAAATTGCTCGGTGACATTCCCGACTCAATCTTGGAGAGATCTAGAATATCTTCAACGATGGCCAGTAGGGTCTCTCCTGACTGCTCGACAGTAGCTAAATATAAACGTGATGTTTCATCTAGTTGGGCCTTTTTCGATAGTAAATTCGTTTAGCCTAGGATGGCGTTCAGCGGTGTACGGATTTCGTGACTCATATTGGCCAGAAAATTTTCCTTAACCCAGGCCGCCTCTTTTAGCTTTTTCTCGCTGCGGTTAAGCTGTAATATTAGTTCCGATTGCCGTTTCATCCTACCGACAATGATTAGAAACACGAGGGTGAACAAAATTAGAGCAATCGCAATGATATACAGGTTCCATTGCAATACCAATTGGCCCTGTCGGTCCGACTGTTTTATGGTATGGGCCAGGGCGATTCGGTCGCTCCGGTCTATTCTGTATACCAACGACCTGATCTTCTCCGAAAGTGCGGGCCCCCTGTCGGCCGCCCCTGAGGATGCTGCTTTTTGTGGTAGGGTAAATGCGCCCAAAAGTCCTTCCGTATTCTGTATTTTTTGTTCGACGAGCCCCTCTAATTCCGACTTATATTTCGCAGGTAAACTGATGGAGTCGGCAGTGACGATCCGCTGGGTGGTCGATTTTATCTTCTCAAGGCTATTGAGTACTTCTGGCCTTAGCTTGCTATCTGAGGATATTGGCCCATTTTTTAGTGTATTGTCGAGTAGGATCAGCTCTTTCTCTAACTTCATGAGTTGATTGCTAAGCCTGTACTCTCTGAGGACACTTTCGTTGCCATGGATCAGTTGGAGCACATTGCGGCGATTGCCATAATACACCAGCACCATGGCTAGGGTACCAAGCACAAAACCAGCAGAAATGTAGTAGAGCAGTGAACGGATACGCATCAAATTGTTTAGGTCAGTTGGCAGGCCGTTTTATCGGCCTACTAAAAATAGTTAACCGGATCGTCTTAGGCAATTCACATTAGCCGAACGAGGGATTTGAATCGTTGAGTGCACCGTTTTAATCGATCGATTATTAAAGAATATTCAATCGCTGGTTGAGCGTCGATTTGTAGCGATCTGCAACGGGGATCGTTTTTTTGTTGATGGCTAGCGTTTTCTTAGGAGTGAGGTGTTAGGAGGGGGAGGTGCAGGGTGATTTGCCGCTTGGTTAAAAGTAACAGCAGAGGACCTACTTCTTACCCCTCTACAGCCTGTTTTCTAATTTCGGTAGGATTTTTGTGGTACACCTTTTTAAATTCCCTGCTAAAATATTTGGTGTCGTTATACCCCACAGCGGTGGCCACTTCATTGACATTCATCGTACCGGTTTCTAAAAGTTGCAAAGCACTTTTCATGCGGAGCGTTTTAACGAAATCATTCACCGTCATGCCCGTTAAGGTCTTTAGTTTCCTATAGAGTACCGAAACACTGGTGCCCATTTGGAAGGCCATATCATTGACTCCGAATTCGGGATTGGAAAGATTATCGAAGATCAATTTTTTCAATTTAAGAATAAATACACCATCGACATCTCGAACAGTTCGGTGGCTGGGTTCCAGGGAAATACTGGTCGTATTTTTTAGTAGTTCCCGCATCTGAATTTGATTCTGAATTTTTAATTCCAAAGCCCTAAGGTCGTAGGGTTTTAGCAGGAAGTCATCAGCGCCGAGTTCAAGCCCTTCAATCATGTCAGGAATGGTACTCTTGGCTGAGAGCAACAGAAAGGGGATATGGCTTATTTCTGGAGTGTTTTTAACACGGCGGCATACTTCATAGCCATTCATTCCTGGCATCATGATATCGCAAAGGATCAGGTTGGGAAATTCAGTTTGAGCCAAAGCTAGACCTTTCAGGCCATCATTGGCTTGCAAAACCTTGTATTTGTCGGAGAGCGCCTCACTGGTAAAAGTCCTTAGTTCGTCATTATCTTCAATAATCAAAAGGGTGGGAAGTGAAGCATCCTTGATAGCCGGATTTGGCTGGGGAATTACCTGGTCGACCGTATAATTTTTATCGGTTAATATATTGGATTCTGAGGTGAATTGACTTTTTGGGAAATGTTCCTGTCCTTTTTTTAGTAAAACAGAAAAGCAGGTATGGCCAGAAACTCCCTGGGTGTCTGATGAACTATTAACTGTTAGCCCCCCACGATGCTGCTCGACGATCTCCTTAGAAAGGGCCAATCCGATGCCATAGCCCGTCTCATTGGTGGTGGGATTACCGACCTGAAAAAAACTTTTGAATATTTGCGCCTTATTTTCAGGAGCAATTCCGATTCCGTTATCGATCACATTAATAACGGCCTCTTTCGGCTGATCTATTACTTCTACCATTACTTTTCCTCCTTTAGGGGTAAATTTCAATGCATTACTCAGTAGATTATAAAGGACCTTTTGAATTTGCGTTTGGTCCATCCAGAGCATCATAGGTCCTGCGGGTAAGGAGCAGGTTAGATTTACCTCTTTGTCGGCAGCGCTATGCTCGAAGGAGGCTACGACGCTTCTGATCAAAGGGAGAATATCATGGTTCCCCACTCGTAATGGACTACTACCACTCTGAAGTTTACGGAAGTCGAGCAACTCGTCAACCAAGCTTTTTAGCCGGTCCGAATTGGTGATAGCGAGTGAGAGGTAACTGTTAACCTTAGCGTTGTCCTTTAGATTTTGAGCCGCTTTTTGAAGGGGGCCATTGATCAGAGAAAGGTGTGTGCGAATTTCGTGTGAGATATTCGTAAAAAAATCTAATTTGGCCTGATGCAATTCACTTTCCTTTTTAAAACTCGTTCTGATCCAAAAAAAACGAGCAATCGTGTACGCTAAAAGGCCTAGTAATATCCCATAAATCAAATATGCAAACCAGGTTTTCCACCAAGGGTTTAACACGATAATTTTTACTGAGAGCGGATTTTCGGTCCAATGATCGTCTCCATTAGCGGCTTTTACAAGAAAAGTATACGTACCTGCAGGAAGGTTGGTATAGGTGGCCGAAGGGATTTTTACATAGTTCCAGTTTTTTTCAAAGCCTTCCATCCTATAGGCATATTGGTTACGTTCAGACCTGAAATAGCTGCGTAGGGCAAAATTCAGGGTGAAAATATTTTGATCGTGTCTAAATTCTAATTGATCGACTTGTCCAATTTCTTTGTTGAGAATGCCAGATTTATCTCTAATTTCTACCTTTTTATTAAAAAGCAATAAGGAGGTTAGGGATAAAGGGGCCGAAGCGTCATTCGTTACGATAGCATTGGGGTTAAAATAGAATAGTCCATTGGTTGTTGGGAAATACAGCATACCCTGATTTCCTTTTAAAGAACCGCTCAACTGTAAAATGCTTCTGTGTGGTAGGCCATCCTGCTGATCATATTCCTGAATGGTTTTTGATGCGGGATGGTACCTCATTAATTTTGATTCCCCATTGATCCATAGATAGCCTCTAGAGTCCGATTGAAGGTCCAAAACATAATCTAACTTCGCATTTTCGCTTTCAGGGAGCGTTACGATGGCCTTCTTGACCGAATCGTAATACTGAAGATATTCTTCACAGCCAAACCATATACGGCCGTTGAGGTCTTCTGTTATTCCTCTGACACTAAGAAAATTTCCCTGATCCTTTGGCTGATGTATGGCTAATAGTCGCGCCTTGTTTGAATCATGGTCGAAAACCAGCACCTGTGCTCGCCCTCCAAACCATAGGTTCCCCTTCGAATCTTCTAAGGCCACATAGGTTCGTTGAGTGTAGCCCATATTGATAAAATGTCCCTTGGATTTGTCGAATCGAAAAAGTCCAAACTTGCCATAAACCCAGAATCGGCCCTGCTGATCCTCTAACATTCCATAGACGTTTCCTGGACTCGTATTTTTTGTTTTCTGGTCTACCAGAGGATACCATTGTTGTGCCCCAGTTTTTAAATTATACCGGCGGAGCCCTGCGCTTCCACCGCACCAGAGCAAATCTTGGTCGTCGACAAAGAAGGAACTGTAAGACCCTGGAGCTTCTAGCCGAAGATCGACCGCGTAGGTGCTCTGGTCATAGGACCTCCTGAATATTATTTGGTCTTGACTATCAGAAACCATCCAGATACGACGGTCTTTGGTCTGACCAATTTTAGGATTCAAGAATTTCTTTTTCTTGGGATGGCTGGCCTCAAACCAGTCGCTGAAATGAGGCGACAAGGTATTCATATAGCTGATCCCCAGGTAATACCCCCCGAGCCATAGTCCTCCTTGAGGGTCTAGGTGCATGGCATATAGTACGTTGTCGGCCAGGCTGCCCGGATCCCCTGCCTGCCCAACGAACCATTCGGATTCCTCGGTGTGAGGATCAAAGTGACCCAGACCGGCGCTGGTAGCGATCCATAACCCTCCTTTGGGATCAGGAATAATCTTCGAAATCTCTAAGGGCAGTCCGGTTGGTGATCCAAATTTGTCGATTTTTTTAAATTTTCCTGTAGAAGGGTTGTATTGGACCAGCCCGTGTAGGCTGCCCAACCAAATCATATTAGTGCGATCCACATATATGGACCAGAAGTTGGAGTCCCGACCTTCTTGCTCCATTTTGAATAAGCGGCTACCTCCTTTTTTTGTCACATGTACTAGTCCATCATAGGTTCCTAGCCATAAGTCTTGGTCAAGTCCCTCGGCGATACACCGAATTTCTTTACTCATTCCGTCCAAATTCTTACTAGGATATTGGGTGAACTTGAGATGGCTGCCATCTTTATCTATAATATTTAATCCTTCATTTGTCCCTACCAAAATTCTATTTTGGGCATCTTCGGCTATGCAATTGATTCTATTACTGTTTATAGAATTACGATTAGAAGGATCCTGAATAAAAGTTTGGAACGAATCGCTGATTGGGTCGTACAAGCTGAGTCCAAACCGCGTGCCCACCCATAGGTTTCCTTTTGTATCGCAGTATACGTTCTCTATATAGTCGGAGGGTAAGGACTGAGATTTCTCAGGATGCTGGCCGTATTTTTTGAAAACCCTAGAATCATATTGGTAAAGGCCTCTGGAGGTCGCAAACCACATTCGCCCTTCTCTGTCTTGGGTAATACCAATTACGGAGGTAATAGGGGCTCCCTCCCTTTCTGTAAAGTGTCGAAAAGTTTGTCCTATTGAATGTGAGTGGACCCAACAAGCTATGAATGTTGTGCACCATAATATTAAAAAAAAGTGTCTCACAAAGTGAATTGAGTTTTATTCGAATGTATAGTCAGACAAACATAGGAGACCCAAATCAAATTTTGTTTACACAAATTGTAAAAATTCTACAGTACTAAAATATTCCTACTAAAACGACAAGATTATCCCCCTAACCGGGGGGATTTTGGGGCAGATGAGCCTGAAATCGAAGTGGAGATATAATGTTTATTCGCAGGATTGGAGTAACAGTTGTAGAAGTTTATGGGTATTAGCTTTTGCTTATCGCTGGGTAGTTTTAATATTAAACTGCTTGTGTTCAAAAATTTATGATAATTATATCTGAATTTTCTTCGATGGTTTTAATAGATAAAACTCAAGAATTATTACAAATTTTATCTACAAAGCCATAAAGGTTGAATTTTAGATAGTGCCAGTATCTTTTCAATGAGGATATCGGTTCAAGTGGATACATTTTTGGTGCTATCGACAATTTTATAGCCGAAAATCGACAAGAAATTACCCCTACCGTAGTCGATAGTCTAGATAAATTGCAAAGAAATTTTAAAGATACCCTCCGTTTACTTATACCATACTTTAGAGAAGGTTCAAATGAGCCCCTACACGAGGTGGCCTGTTAGGACTGGAAGCCTAATCTAAGAATAGACTACTTCTTTTTAAGGCAGAAGGCAGCCGGCTTAAATTAAGGGGAAGAATGATCAAATTAAATCTATCCGACTAGTAAGATGCCCATAAGTTTCACCAGTTACACATCACTTAAAAGAGGAGGGGGGACTATCGTGGATCTGTTACTTCGTGGTTTGAGACACCACATAAGTAATCTAAAAGTTAGGATCCATCCGCAAGTTATTCTAATTGTCCTATTGTAAACTTTAAAAAACCATTATGTACAGACTTTATTTGATTTTTTTTACTCCATTACTAGCCCTGCTAGGGAAGAGGAAACCTTTCCTGCCTACGATTGGGCTGGGGGTGATGCTGATCGGAGCCCATGTATCGATGGCACAAAACTATCCTGGAGGTGTACCGCTCGCTTCCTGGTATAGTGCCGATGGAACGAGTACTTTACATTCCGATGCTGGAGGTTCAGCAGTTTCGGATCAAGCTACGGTGTATCGTTGGAAGTCCAACACCGGCGATGGGTTCGATTTGTTACAAACAAGTTCTGGAAACCGCCCAGTATATTCCAATGCCACCGAATTGGCTAACTTTAACCCTACCGTCTCCTTCGATGGGGTCAACGATTGGATGCAGTTCAGTGCAGGAACAGGCGTTAATATGATCGATCGGGCTACAGGGACGTTGATGGCTGCTGGTAAGGTTAACCTCCTGAAAAGAAGTGGTTTTGTAGGGTTCCATTCAACTATGGATTATCCTGGCCTTCATTTGTTTTCCAATTCCAAGCTCTTATTTTTTACAGGAGGGCCTGGATATCAGGGAGTAAGTAGCAATTTATTTGCGGCTAACACCTTTTTTACGGCTGGAACCGGATGGGTAAACGGGGGAGGTAGCTCCGCATCTTATGCTTCCGCTACGGTTTCCTTGAATGGAACGAGGGTAAATTATAACGGAAGTCAGCTCAATAACGCCAACCTAAGCACCGGAGCTCGAGACTTCCGGATAGGAGCCGATTCCAATTATGGCTCATTCAGTGGGCAGCTCAATGAAGTGCTAGTATTTGAGGATGCACTCACCGTAGACCAGCTCGACCGGGTGGAGACTTATCTGGCCTTGAAGTATGGTACCACTTATGCTGATGGCACTAGAGATTACAAAAACTCGGCTGGGGAGGTCGTTTGGAACGCCGCGGCGAATGCTGGGTGGCGCTACAACGTGGCCGGTATAGCCCGTGATGATCATGGAGCCTTGCTTCAGAAACAATCCTGGAGTACCAATGCTGGAGCACAGGTGTTGGTGTCGACCACGGGCTTGGCCAATAGCAACGCTGCCAATGGTACTAGCTTGGGCGCCAATCAATACCTGATATGGGGCGATAATGGACAGCCTAAGAGTGCCACAGTGGCCATCGCTGGTATCGCCAATATTAGTCACCGCTTTGCAGCTACCTGGAAAGTAACCAATAAGAACGGGGTAGGTACGGTAAGGGTTGCTTGGCCTAAAGCCTTGAGTAACCTGTCGCTAATCCAAAGTGCTGACGATGTTTTTGACGCTTCGGATGTGGTTACCAGCATGAGTTCCAATGAAACGACCATCAATGGGATAGTATATAACTATGCGGACGTAAGCTTTACCGATGGACAATTCTTCACCTTTGCTGCGAAATTGGTGGCTCCTGGGGGAGTTACTGCCGACTTAAGAGTATGGCTGCGGTCCGATGAAGGTTTTGCTCCTGACCAATGGAAGGACCTTTCTGGAAATGTTAATAATTACACCCAAACCAATGCCAGCAGACAGCCCTTTGTAGCTTCATCCAGCTATAATTTTAATCCGGTTATTGACTTTGGAACCACCGGCACCGATGCACGTTTTATGGCCGTTCCGGCTGGGAAGCCTTACGCCGCCAACGGTACCAATAGTACCATATTTACCGCGTCCTTAAATAAGTCTAGTGGAGGCTATAGCGATATAGTTGGTTTTGGAGCTACCACTACAACAAGTAGTCTGATTCAGGCCAATTACCCAACCCTAACAAAATTGGGCGATAGAATTGTGATCTATCCGTATACGGGGAATCCGGGGTATCCTAGCATTGAAATTAATAAACTGTATTTAAACGACGTGTCGTTTACAGTAGGGACTTCCGGAATTAAGTATGGGGAAAATGGGGTGACCAAAACGGTCAATCAGACCGTGTCAGCAGGTAATATTCGTCATGCCGATGGCAGTATTTTGGGCGCTCAATCGGAGCCCCGAAACGGATATATCGGTGAGTTTATTGCCTATGAGCGGGACTTGACAGAGGCCGAAAAGCAGCGTATTCGTACTTATGTGGCCATTAAATATGGGTTTAGCCTACCTCATGACTACATTGCCAGTGATGGAGTTACCACGTTATGGAGCCAAAGCACCAATACGGGCTACAACAATAATATTGCCGGAATTGCCCGGGACGATGAAGGTTCCTTGTACCAAAAACAATCCCGTAGCACCGACCAAGCTTCCAATGTGTTGATTGGGCTAGGTAGCCTGGCCAACAGCAATGCAGAAAATAGTGGGACACTCTCGAATGGACAAGCAGTTCTATGGGGGGATAATGGCTTATCTAAAACCCTCGCAACTTCATTTAATTTTTCTAGTGTTCCTGACTTAAACCTACGGTTTGGCGCCATCTGGAAAGTTCAAAATACCGGGGGAGTCGGGACGGTTCGGATCGCTTGGCCCTCGGGAACACCTCGACTCACCCTAATTCAAAGCACCGACGAGGTGATCGATGACACCGATATGCGTACCGATATGACGGCCAACACCGTGACGATCGCCGGTGAAACCTATAACTATGCCGATGTAACCCTTAATGATGGGCAATATTTTACCTTCGCAGGCTATGTGTTAGGACCAGGGGGAGTTGCCTCAGCAGCCTGGTACCGGGCCGATGCCGCCGGACAGCAGTTTACAGATGCTGGAAACACCTTGGCCAATGATAACGAAACCATTTATCAGTGGAATGAGTATAAAGGAACTGGCTATAATCTGTTGCAGAATACCTCTAGTGCTCGTCCTGTATTTTCCAACTTAAGTACTCAGGTTAATTTTAACCCAACCGTAACTTTCGATGGAAGTAATGACGAAATGAGTTTTTCTCCTGCTTCAGGCGTCGATGTGATCGATAGAGCGTCCGGATCTCTTTATGCTGCTGGGTACTATAATTCCAACAAAAACAGCGGCTTTTTAGGTTTTCACGCCACCATGGACTATCCTGGCTTGCATATGTTTAACACCAGTGGAACTCAACGTAAGTTGTTATTCTTTACAGGAGGTCCCGGGTACCAGGGGCTGGCCGACGATGTAGTCAGTTCAAAATCATATTTTACCGCTGGTAGTGGCTGGGAAAATGGTGCTGGAGCTACGACTAGTTATGCCGCAGCAACCGTTTCTTTTAATGGGATAAGGAAGAGTTATTCGGGATCGGAGCTACTTAATGCCAATTTAACTACCAGTGCTCGGGATCTTTTGATTGGTGGAGACTCCAATTATGGGAAATTTAGCGGCCAATTGAACGAGATTGTTGTGTTTGAAAATAAGCTTTCGACAGACGAAATGGATCGAGTGGAAACGTATTTGGCACTTAAGTATGGTAGTACTTATGCGGCTGGAACGAGAGACTATAAGAATGCCAACAGTAATACGGTATGGGCAAGCGGTACTAATAATGGCTACCATTTTCATATCGCAGGAATTGCCAGAGACGACCAAGGATCCTTATATCAAAAACAATCCTGGAGTACTGACGCTGGTAAGCAAGTGCTGATAAGTACTACCGGCCTGGCAAATACGAATGCATCGAACACAGGCGTTTTAAGTGATGGTCAGTTCTTGATCTGGGGAGATAACGGGTTGGCTAAGGTGCCTACCGTAACGATCTCTGGAATTGCCAACGTTAACCATCGCTTCGCTTCTATTTGGAAGGTGCAGAATACCAGTGGGGTAGGCCAAGTACGGGTGGCATGGCCAAAGGGTTATGCACACTTGAAGCTGATCCAAAGTGCTGATGATGTGATCAACTCCTCCGATGTAATTACGGATATGGCTGGAGTTCAGGTGATCAATGGAGTGGAATATGCCTATTCGGATGTGACCTTAACCGACGGGCAATACTTTACCTTTGCGGCCTATGTACAGGCTCCAGGCGGGGTTACCAACGGATTGACGCATTGGTATAGGGCCGATATTTTTGCCGAAGCTGCAGGGGATGGCGCCGACGTGAAAACTTGGACCGACTTTACTTCAGGGGTAGTTTCCTCGCAGTTTGAATCCGTGGAATTACCTAAGTTGAAGCTTGGTGGCGCCGAATATTTCAATTTCAATCCGGGTATTAATTTTACCAGTGCATCCCAGAAAATTGGAAATATTACCGAGCAGACCCTCTACTCCCTCGATTTTGACATGTTCTCCCTTACCAAAGAAGGGATGTCCTCTGGTCGATTCTTTAATGTAGGGATGGACAATACCACCCTAAATGGTAATAATTGGGATCATCCAGGGCTGTATGGTAATGGGAATATTGCCCGTCGGAATAATACAGGGGGCGATGCGAGAATAAGTAACCCAGGATCTGTCAATTTCGCTGGTAACTCACCTAGCGTCATGTATTATACTTTCAGCGATTTATCTATGAGCAAAGGATTAAATGGTGCTGACTTAGGCTCTGCCTATTCTCATCCTTCTAGAGGGGCCGCTACGGGCGGACATATATTCGGCGCTAACAGTGGGGCTGTTACCTCTGGTGATGATAGTGGCTTTATTGGGCATATTGGAGAGATGATCGTGTACGGAGCCGGGACTATCACCCCTGACGAGCGTAAAAAGGTGGATACCTATCTGGCCATAAAATATGGTGTTACCCTCCATAGTAGTGCCAATTACACCACCTCCAAGAATCAGGTTGTTTGGGATGCTACAGCCAATGCCACTTACTATAATAATGTAGCCGGTTTAGGACGAGATGAGATATCGGCTTTGCATCAGAAACAGAGCCGTAGTCAGATTGCCAATTCCAACAATCAAGTGACAATAGGTTTAGGAGAGATTGCCTCTACCAACGCCGAAAACCTCAATAACTTGTCGGAGGATGAGTACCTACTATGGGGCGATAATGGGAACACCCAGGCGATGACCAATTCCGGTAGCACCTATACCGCCTTCGAGTATGCCGGTAGTGTAGACAATGCCCGCCGGATGAATCGGGTGTGGAAAGTGCAAAATACTAATGTAGGACAGCCGGTGATTATTCGCTTCCCTGTGGCTTCGGTAGGCACTACCACTCTGCTCAATGACGCCTGTGCCGACTTTGCCATTATCTATGCGTCCGATGCGGCCTTTACCACCAATGTGGTGGCCATGCCTCTTACCGTAAACGAAACCAATTATGAAGCCGTGCATACTTTCCCGAATGGCTACAGCTACTTTACCTTTGGTAGGGTTACGCCGTTAAGTCCAGGAACGGCTTATTTGCCTACTACACAAGAGGTAACCAGCGAATATGGTACCTGTGGGGTTGGCGAATGGACGTTCTACCATAGGACCGGAGTACAGGATCAGAACCTGTTGGGAGTGTCAGGATTCAGCACCACCGAGAAAGACAATTTCGAAGTGACCATCACTCCTGAAGGTGTTGAATATGAAAATGGCAGTACCATCACCAAATTGATGCCGAGAATCACCACCGTGACCGATGGTAATAGCTCCCCGCTTTCGACTGGAAAGGTGAGAGTCTACTACGACAGTGCCGAAATGGCTGCGGCAGTAGTGAGTGGTTATGTCTCGGACGGTTGGTTCAAGTACGAAGGAGATGCCGATGAAGTCCTGGCTGATGTATATGCCGACGGTGTGCTAGACCCCACCAAAGCCGTGGAGGTTACCCCAGCAGCCTCTGGAATGGAAGATGGCGTCGCCTATGTGGAGTTCCATAACATTTCAGCTTTCAGCAGCTTTATCTACCTATCGACAACCGAAGCTTCGCCCCTACCTGTTACGCTGACACAGTTTAACGTGTCGCGTGATGAGCAATCGGCCTTGTTAAATTGGTCGACAGCCAACGAAGAAAACAGTAACGTCTTTGTGATTGAGCGTAGTGCCGATGCCAAAAACTGGAATGAAATAGGCCAGGTAAATGCATCCGAGCTTTCTTTGAAAGAGTTGAAGTACTCATTCAGCGATGCATCACCCTATGCAGGTATCAATTACTATCGACTAAAAATGGTTGATCTGGATGGTAGTTTTGCCTATAGCAGCATACGTTCTCTACGCATGGATGCAGTTGCTTCGGTAGTGTTGTATCCAAACCCAGTATCGAATAGATTGATGTTCCAGGATCTTAATCCAAATACAATCGATCGGGTATTGGTCTATGACCATTCAGGAGTACGCCGTATGTCTGTCGATTCCGTATCCTCAGCTGGTATCGATGTTACTGGTCTTTCCTCCGATGTCTATGTAATAGTACTCAAAATGAAAGATGGCTCGGTAAGTCGTCATAAAATAGTAGTTCGCAAATAATACCCTCCTTTTAGTCATTTCAATGGCTATAAGTGTAATGTACAAGCACCCTTCCTGGATTTCTAGGGAGGGTGCTTTTTTTAGGGGTTTAAAGTTGAAAGGGCAAAAGTTAAAAAGGTTAAAGCGGTCCGTCGCACGGTTAAGCTGGTAGGCTGATCACGCAGAGCGTGACGGGTCTCGCCGAAGCCTGTCACCCTGAACTGCTGACTCAGCGGAATTTCTAGAAAATTGCGAAATGTTGTTGATACATCTCGACTTCATGCGTTACTTTGTTTGATGCTATCAAATAGGGAAGGGGGGCTGTGTGTAAAGGATAGCTATAATGTGGTGGTTTATGGCTTTACGCTAAAATACCCAATAGGACGCAAGGCCCTGTTGGAGACCTATCGATTCATGAGATTTAGTATTTATTGATTTATGAGACAAATGATCCTTTTGGGATGTATGCTTTTCTTGAGTTCATATAGTCCACCGAAAACGGGTAAGGGAGAGAAACCTAATTTTATTATTATTCTCACCGACGATCAAGGCTACCAGGACTTAGGTTCCTTTGGCTCGCCTCGCATAAAAACACCCCATCTGGATCGAATGGCCGCAGAGGGAATGAAATTCAGTAGTTTTTACGCTCAAACCGTTTGCGGCCCGTCAAGGGCGGCGCTGATGACCGGTTGTTATCCCTTGCGCAATGCCCGCAACGATGATGGACAAGCGCCTCATCCCAAACTTTCCTTAAGCGAAGTTACCATCGCCGAAGTTCTAAAACCTGCCGGATATGCTACAGGTATGATCGGAAAGTGGGATCTGGCAGGTCATAGTCAGGAGCAGTTTAATGCTGATTTATTGCCTTGGAATCAGGGGTTTGATTACTCCTTTTTTACACCGACGAGCAACGATAACCAGGTACATCTCCTAAGAAATAAAGTGTTAGTCGAGCGCCAGGCCGATATGTCGACCCTTACAGAGCGCTACACCGATGAAGCCCTGGCTTTTATCGAGAAAAACAAACAACAACCTTTTTTTCTGTATTTGGCCCATACCATGCCCCATGTCAAACTGGCCGCTTCCGCCCGGTTTAAAGGGAAGTCTGAAGGGGGACTTTATGGCGACGTGGTGGAAGAAATTGACTATCATGTAGGGCGTATCCTGTCGGCCTTAAAAGATAAGGGCCTGGATAGTAATACGTACGTGGTTTTTATAAGTGATAATGGCCCCTGGTGGATCAAAGGTAAAGATGCCGGCCATGCCGAACCCTTGCGTGGGGCAAAAACTTCTGCCTGGGAAGGAGGCTCTCGGGTGCCCGCTATCATCAGAGCCCCTGGCCGGGTACCGGCAGGCACCACTAGCGATTTGATTGTGGCTACTATAGACTTGCTTCCTACTTTGGCTAAGCTGGCCGCAGCTCCTCTGCCTACCGACCGGGTGATTGACGGACTGGATATTACGGACGTAGTCCATGGTGATTCAAATACGCTGCAAAGACCTTATTTCTATTACCAACATCAGGAGTTACGGGCGGTACGGATGGGTAAATGGAAGCTGCACTTACCCAACCACCCCGATTCAAAATCAATTATCTATACCACCTGGCCGGCACATATAGCGCCCGAGGACCGGGTAATGATATTGCAACCCGTGCTATATGATATGGAAAAGGATATAGCGGAAAGTATGGATGTGTCCAAGGAAAATCCAAAAGTGGTCGCTGAATTACTCAAAGAGGCAGCATGGGCTATTAAAGACATTGGAGACTATGACCACCGTGGACGGAATGCCCGCCCACTGGGTGCAGAGCCCTATTTTACCCCCAACGACCTGTTTCCTACAAAAAAATAAGGGTACTTTCTCAGACAGAGTAATAGTAGAATGATTAGCCAAAGAACATTTCCAACATTATACAATAGATTACCAGATGAAATTCTTTTTTAAATACTTTTTATGGGTACCATTTGCTATTTTATCCATGGAAGGTAAAAGCCAAAGTGGAGGCACTCCCGTTGGAGCTGTAAAGTTGGCATCGATCTTTGGGTCGCATATGGTGCTGCAACAAAAGGAGCCCATCCGTATTTGGGGTCTTGCCGAGGCGGATACGCCCATCTATGTCCAGCTGGGCAAGGAGAAGCAAAATACAAAAGCAGACCAAGAGGGGAAGTGGCTCGTCACTTTTCCTGCTAGGGAGGCCTCCTTGGATCCCCTAATATTAACCGTCAACAATATCCGTTTAGAGGATATTGTGATCGGGGAGGTCTGGATATGTTCCGGACAATCGAATATGCAGTTTCCATTAAAAAATATGCAAACCTATCAGGCCGTTTTAAAGGAGCTGCCCAACAACCAACTGCGTTTGTTTAACCAAACAGCCATACGTATTGTAGCCAAAGGAGGGTATACAACCGAAGAATTGGCTAGATGCAATCCCCAGGATTTTTATCAAGGACACTGGGAGCCGAGTACCGTTTCCTCGGCTTCCAAGGCCTCGGCAGTGGCTTGGTTGTTCGCCCAGGGCTTAAATCAAGGACTCGATGTGCCCATAGGCATTATTCAGGTGGCCCTAGGTGGCTCGGCCATGAATAACTGGATCCCTGCGGAGGCTTTGAAAGCCAATCCACAGACTTCATCATTACTGACTACGGACTGGCTTCGAAACGAATCGGTCAAACTGGCCCACCGAGAAAGGGCTAAAGACGCCTTTCAGCATGTGCTGAAGCCCGATGAGCCTTATTTGCCAGGACAATTTCAATATCGTTGGCTGTGCGAACCGGGGTTTCTTTTCGAAGCAGGCATTGCCCCCCTCCAAGACCTGTCCTTCCGTGGGGTGCTCTGGTATCAGGGGGAGTCGGATACCGACGAGCCAGAAATGGTCACTGCAGCGAAAGAACTCTTTCCCATGATGGTCAACGCGTGGCGTAACTATTTTGATAAGGCAGAGCTGCCGTTTGTATTCGTACAACTGCCTGGGTTTGATAATAAAAATTGGCCTGCCTTTAGAGAAGTACAACGCCTCACCCAGAAGCAACTAAGCCATACTGAGATGGTCGTAACCCTCGACTTGGGCGAAGAAAAGGATATTCACCCCAAAGATAAGCAAGTAGTAGGTGAACGTGCTGCCCACTTGGCCCTCAAAAATGTGTATGAGTTGAAAAATTTATTGGGCTTCCCCGAACTATCCAAATGGAGGATCAACGGGCGCGACATTCAGCTTTATTTCAAGGAGTTCGGAAAAGGGTTTCTACCGGTAGAAGGCCCCATTACTGGCTTTGAAATAGCGGGTCAAGATGGCATTTTTCATAGAGTAAAGGCCCAAATATCGGGCGCCGATACCATCCACCTCCAGTCGACGGTAGAGTCTCCCCAAAAACTACGATACGGTTGGACTCCCTTTCCAGTTCCTTCCCTAAAATTGTACAATAATGCCCGACTCCCTTTAGGACCTTTTGAAGTGAATTTTAGCAATTAAAGTCCCACTGTACCCTAAGCGGAGCCGAAGGGGACGCTATATCAGTACCCACAATTACGATAGAGTGCCATTCCGTACCCTAAGCGGAGCCGAAGGGGACGCTATATCAGTACCCACAATTACGATAGAGCGCCATTCCGTATCCTGAGCGGAGCCGAAGGGGACACTAAATCAGTACCCACAATTACGATAGAGTGCCATTCCGTACCCTGAGCGGAGTCGAAGGGAACATTATATCAGTACCCACAATTCCGATAGAGCGCTATTCCGTACCCTGAGCGGAGTCGAAGGGAACGCTATATCAATACCTACAATTACGATAGAGCGCCATTCCGTACCCTGAGCGGAGTCGAAGGGAACAATATATATCAATACGAAAATATGCAACTGAGGACTTGAAATTATATAAGATTGGCGCAAAACCACCTAATTTCAATACCAACAGGTGCGATTGAGAGATAATTTCTTATAACAAGCCGGTGCTTCATCCGCTCATTTCAATACCAACAGGTGCGATTGAGAGGGCATGCAGAGCTGAGCTGTGATAGACCAAATACGTATTTCAATACCACCAGGTGCGATTGAGAGCGTTTCGGCTCCGCTCAACGACCAAGCAGAAGCAAATTTCAATACCAACAGGTGCGATTGAGAGCCCGGATTAACACAAGCCCAAGCAGCAGGTTATTAATTTCAATACCAACAGGTACGATTGAGAGCTAAGATAGATGTTCCAAGGCCATATGCAGTCTTAATTTCAATACCAACAGGTGCGATTGAGAGGCCAGAAAATGGGCCAATCATTGCGGCCCAATACCATTTCAATACCAACAGGTGCGATTGAGAGCTTCGACGTCGGCTAAGGATATCTTAATCCTTTTCATTTCAATACCAACAGGTGCGATTGAGAGTTTTGCTATGGCATGTATTGCCGTCCTCGTATAATGGATTTCAATACCAACAGGTGCGATTGAGAGCTTGATAGGGGTTAAGAGCCCGTGTAGGTTAATCCAATTTCAATACCAACAGGTGCGATTGAGAGTGGAAAATACATTGGCGGCACATCTAGAAATACGGGATTTCAATACCAACAGGTGCGATTGAGAGATTCTCAGCGCGCTGGTACAATCGCTTAATTCTTTGGGATTTCAATACCAACAGGTGCGATTGAGAGGCTCGGGCGGCGTTGCGATTCCTCTTGATGCCCCAAATTTCAATACCAACAGGTGCGATTGAGAGAGAAAGAGCTTAAGAAACCATCAAGGCCCGAAGAAAATTTCAATACCAACAGGTGCGATTGAGAGACCTTAGTGCGCAACTAAGAGAGTCACTTATTGGCTATTTCAATACCAACAGGTGCGATTGAGAGAAAGTCTCGAAAATCTTTCCATGTCTTGTAATGAGAATTTCAATACCAACAGGTGCGATTGAGAGTTGACCGCCCCAATGTAACCCAAGCCGAGGTAATTGATTTCAATACCAACAGGTGCGATTGAGAGTACTAGGTAACAAGGTCGCCCCAAGACCTAGTTACATTTCAATACCAACAGGTGCGATTGAGAGGCATACCTTGGTATATTCGCATACCTGCAATTAAGGATTTCAATACCAACAGGTGCGATTGAGAGGGGGATTGGTAATAGAATGTAAAATAGATGTTTGGAATTTCAATACCAACAGGTGCGATTGAGAGGCATTGGCGGTAACAAGTACCTCTCCACTTTTGGCAATTTCAATACCAACAGGTGCGATTGAGAGTTTACTATCTTGTTTATTGCTGCCCGGACCACTTCCATTTCAATACCAACAGGTGCGATTGAGAGGTACTCTAACCTCTGGTTTCCTTTGCTAGCTCCGTATTTCAATACCAACAGGTGCGATTGAGAGTAACTCTAGTAACCCAAACGGCTACACTTCTAATTATTTCAATACCAACAGGTGCGATTGAGAGTCTAGTGCGGTTTTCTTAGCTAAGAAATCAGAACTCGATTTCAATACCAACAGGTGCGATTGAGAGCAGAGGGTTTATCACTGGTATTAATTCAGGCATGGTTAATTTCAATACCAACAGGTGCGATTGAGAGTCTAAAATTTTAATAGCTGGAACTTTATAATATGGAAATTTCAATACCAACAGGTGCGATTGAGAGCTTCCAAATTTTCCATAACTAATTGATAATCATATAGATTTCAATACCAACAGGTGCGATTGAGAGAGGCGCTCAATATAATCTACAGAAAGTTACTTTTGGATTTCAATACCAACAGGTGCGATTGAGAGACTGATTTTGGTATTGAAAGAGTGTGGGTAACAACTATTTCAATACCAACAGGTGCGATTGAGAGATGGGCAAAGGAGTGTAAAAGGATACTCGCAGACAAATTTCAATACCAACAGGTGCGATTGAGAGAGGGTCAATCAAGACCGATAAGTATACCGACAAAGAATTTCAATACCAACAGGTGCGATTGAGAGTAAAAGACGCTTGCGACCACTTTGGCGAACTGTTATTTCAATACCAACAGGTGCGATTGAGAGTAGCTCACTAAACGAATGGACACCTACGCCTGTAATCATTTCAATACCAACAGGTGCGATTGAGAGCCGGGGCAAAAATATGGATTATGGCTTGTAAATAATGTTTTTATGACAAAAAAGAACAAAAAAAATCGTCATCCCTTAATAGCGCTTGAAACGCCCGAGGATGACGACATGCCTTTTCAGGACTTACAAAGCGTTTTTTTATACATTTAATTGGCTGTTTCGAGAAAGGTAAATTTCTTAAGACACAAAAAATGGGGGGCAATTTTGAGGTCGACGATCAGACATTGTTCTAACTCACAGAAAACGAGTGCGTTCAGCCTTTTCTTCTCCGAGCGCAATCCTATCTACATATCGTTCATCTCTGAGTTGGTAAAAGATCACCCCATCACTGTCTTTCATTAGTCGATCGGCCTCAATTTCTAATGATTTGAACTGAGCGTGAGTAAGCTCTCCTTCGAAGACAGAATTTTGAATCCACGTCAAATATCTCCGAAAAAGTTTAAGCATTTTCCCTTCACGCTTTTCATTTACGTCATAAACAGCAATATAGTACGGCATAGGTCTAAAGCAATAATATGTTTCAGTACGTCAAAGAACATTTCTACTTATTATATTGATTTGGATTCACCACCACATGTGCAATCCCTGATAAGTGTTGCCGGCCGGATCGCTGAGGTGACGAACCAATTTATAACATTCCAGCCGTATTAACCGCTCATAGGAAACTTTTTTATCTAGTGTACGATGATGTACCGTTTTGCTTAGTCGTTCGTCCCAGTGTTGTACGAAAATTTTACGACCAGCGTCGGATAAGTAGCATCCTTCTAGATGCTTCTCAAAATGCTTAGAATTTATTTCACCTGTTTTAAGTAGTCGAAAAATAGCTCGGTCTACCAAAAGTGGTTTAAAGATCTCCGCAATATCCAGAGAAAGAGAAAATCTACGATCTCCAGGTTCATGTAGAAACGCTATCGTAGGATCAAGGGCCGTCCGATAGATTTGTCTTACGACGGTGCTGTAACAGAGAGAATTTCCAAACGAAATCAATGCATTAAGCTCGTTCGAAGGTGGCCGTCGTTCGCGTTTGTTCATAGGGAATTTTGAGGCCACTTCCTTTCCCAGAAAATGTGGCCACAACTTATAGTATCTGTCCCGTATACGTCCTTCAACGGCCATAAGCGTGAAAATATCCGTGGTAAGGGGCAGCGCGTCACGGTCCCGAACCAGAGCCTGCAAAGTAACCTGTGTTTCTTGCTGAGCCTCGCCGACTAAACGTGGTTGATAGTACTTGATTACGCGCTCAATGTTAAACAAAGCAGCTTCCACGAAGGTTCTCGCAAGGGTCAGTCTCTTTTTTGGACTTAAATAATGCTTTGCTTGCTGAACGCGTAATCGTCCGGAAAGTAGATTCTCCCTCGGATAAAGGGTGGCCGAATAATTACCATAATAGTCAAAAAAGAAAGCGGGCACTCCTTGCTGTCCTAAAAAAGTAATCAGTTTGGAATTGATGTCTATTTCTCCAAACAAAAACAAACTATCCACGCTCTCTATTGGAAATGGAGTCCGTCCTCCGTCTGGATGCGAAGACGGTAAACCTTCGTCCTCAGGGGCATCGTCAGGGAGTCGTTCACCGGCAGTTTTTTCCAGTGCCAGCGTATTATGCTGCCGCTTTAATCGTCCGCTCGAAAATAAATAATACGGTCGTTTCATTCACTGTTGAAGTTTGTTGATTCAATAAAAACGGATTAACCGAGGCACAATTCCTCAAAAGAACACTTGGCACAAAAGCTTCGTTGGGTTAAAACAGGAGGGGGGATTTCCTGGATTGCAAGGCTACTTATTGCAGCAACGTTGTTCTCAAGTTCAATGAAATGTTCAGCTTCAAGGAAGATAGCTTCTGTTCGGCGCAAGAGCGGATAATCAAGCTGGCCACTGAATGGTACACCGTCTGGGCGTGTCACCCCGTTCCTATACAGCAGCCAAAGGTAAAACCTGAGTTGCCAACGGTGTGCGTCTTCACAGGACCGGCCTTTTTTGGTTTCATGTAAAACACCATGTTTCAAATTAGCCCGGTCAATTTTTCCAACCAATGGGGTTCCGTCAGGGGCTTCGGCTTCTATTTCGAGCTGTTTATCAGACCGTCCGTAAGAGGCCTCATCCAACAATCGGCCCAAGGCAACTGCATCGGATTCCTGCTCCATGGCAATCCCTCGCAAAGACCACCAGGCCTTGCGAGGGCACAAACGATAGTAGCCAATAAGCATTCCGCCGATGCGGAGACTTTTCGGAATCATTTTTCGTAATCGTAGTTTTCTAACAAGTTAATAATTGCTTGCTCTGCCTGATTCATTGCATCCGCAGCACCGACGACACCTCTTACGTGCCCTTTACAAGACAATGAGATAAAGGTATCAACTCCTTCAAACGTGTCTACTACCGGATCTGCTCTTCGAGCTTCTTCTTCACTAAGGTCAGCCCGAATCGCAGAAGCGATTAGTCCTGCATTTTCACTTATTGCCAATGCTAAGGTAGTTTGCGGGCTATAGGTACGAGCTTGATTGCTGGTGATATGCCATTCTACTAATGCCTTCGCTAGTGAAGGAATCAGCTTTTTCCTGCGGCTGGCAGGACATATTAATCGCTCTCCATCACCAGACAAGATCCAGTTTGCTTGTTTTAAGCGCTCAATAGTTACTTTATCAACTTCCGGTTCATGTTGATTTATAGAAATACTAAATAGGCGTGATCTGTCTATGGCAATATCGTATACAAATAAACCGGTGGTTCTTATGTTTTCGGGAATCCAGTTACGACGTGGAAGTGTACGTTGTTTTCCTTGCAGATACTCATCGATTTGCTGTTCGGTTAGTTCAACCCCAGAAGTATTCAATACTCGCACCGGGTGTTGGCTTGGTTTATCGCTACGATCGAAAGTAAGATCTTCGGATGTTCGACTTACCAATAATGGGTGCAAAGGACGCATAGCCGATATAGATAAAGGACTTCGGCGTTTGAGTGTCACCACGTTGGGTCTTGCCCGCATCCAACCTCCAATTAATTGATCTGCATAAGAAGGGTCACACGGCGACCAAGGTTCTTTATTTTCAATGGCGTCTTTTGAATTGATTTCATAATTGAAAGTGATAGGCGCACGTGGCTCATCTAACTCCTCTGACAAAAAATCCAAGACAGAGCGCTTTACTTGTTGGCCGCTGGAGTAAGCCACTTTTTTGCTGTGTATTGGATCCCAGTACTCCTTTTGGCCGTCTTGTACAGCAAATACTGTATGTTCTACAACTTTCAAACCGCGCAAATAAAAGTAAGATTTCATGATAATGATGTTTTGTCTATGTTTATAATTAGTTTATTTCTTGGGTTGGAGCAATGCGTATTTCAGTTTGAGCAATGCCATAAAAAGAGGAAAATCAGTTAAAGGAATCGTTATCACAATATTTGCGAGCTCATCAACAGTTTGGTAAAAGGTGCTTTCCTGTGATTCGTTTTCTGTTACTAATTTGGCTAATTGCTCGATAAATGAGCGACGATTAGAAGCTTTGAGAAGTTCATCGACACTTCGGCTCTTGATGGTTTTAGAACGATCTTTTTGATTGGAAAAATCGTTCAGAGCCGAAGCAAACTTTTTTGTCAAATCAATAAGTTGTTGGTTGTTTAACATGGCGATTATCCAGGTTTGATAAAAATTGTACGTTAAAAGAATACTATCGTTTTGATTTTTAGGTGTTTTGAACGGCTTCCCTTCACGATGAAAACTTGGAATATGCTCACGCAATTGTTTGGGCTCAAGCGCGGGGATTCCGATTTTCCCTAATTCACAAGCTTTTTGAAAACCAAGAGCTGTATCATAAAGTGTTGCCAAAGATTCTGTATTAGTAATAATGGATTCCTCCTTACTGATTTTTTTATATAACTCATTAAGAAATAAAACAGCGGGTAATTCCAATGAAATAAACCCAATAGTCGTATTCCTTTGACTCAAGGAGTAGACATATGTATTAATTATTTGTTTGGGCATTTTTTCAGCCAATGCAAAAATAACTTTTATCCATGGTGTCGTTTCTACGCTTGCGATGCCGGTTTTAGAGTCTGTTTTGACCTCAGGCTCCTTATTAGCAAAAGGGTAATTATCGTCGTAAAGGTCATCAAAAAAATTAGTGACCCAGTATCCATTCCACGTATTGACCTGATGAGGTTTCAGGTTAGGCGTTTGTGTCAGGTACTCACGATACCGAAACCAACCATCATACAAAGCCAATAATACTTCGTCAGAATCTATTAGTAGATTCAATCCTCCACTTACTCCAACGCCCATAGCTGCGCCAATCCAAGAGGCATATACTTCATCAGTTGTAATAGGAGGAAGTATGTCTGTTACTTGACCCGATGTGCCCGCCGAGATTTCTGCGGCAGCTCCACCTAAGAAAAATGATCCATCCGGTGCGTCCGTCTGTATTTTTGAGTGCTGATCTGTTAGGGCACTTGCTAAAACAACAGAGGTCAATGGAGTTTTTCTCTTTTGTTTATATACTTGATCAAATTTTGAGTTATTCACATGTTGCAAATACCGCTCATTTAAAAAAAACAGGGGTATATACACTTCATCATAGAACTCCTGAGTGCTTCGGTTTTTACCTTCGCGTTTGTTCACCAACTCAATAAGTTTTTTTCCAATATAAGCTGCATACATATCAAATGATTCGGTTAATGGTTGATTCTGCTTGATTCGAGCCTGCCGTTTTTAAGACCAGCCCAAGGATCATATCATAGTTGTTATCGGGTATAACAGTGGGATAACTGCCTGTTTCCAATCTCTTCCAGGCTCGGGAATAAGGGGCAATCGATCGCCATGGGACCGGTATCTCTAAATTTTGGCGATCTTCTCCAAAAGCATTTATATAAGTCTCACTATCTGATTGACGAACACAAACTGTCCCCTCAATTTCCAGTGCATCAATCAAGACCGATTTAGGACGGTGGCAAAGAGACCGTAAAGGTGCACTGTTGCCCGCCGCTAAATGAACGTCAATCGAAGGAATTGCGATGTCGCCATATACCATATCAATTAAGCCTTGTAACTCACTTTCGTGTAATAATCCATTGGGCAACATCTCATAGCTTCGCCGTACAACATCGGGGTTATAAGGCAAAATGTCTTTGTCAGTTTGAGAAGGAGCAATCACACAAACAGGTCGATATTTACCAATAGTCTCATAGTTACGGCGGCGATTTACACGTCCGAAGCGTTGAATCAAACTGTCCAGTGGAGCAGCATCAGTCACTAAACGGTCAAAGGAAATGTCTAAGCTTACCTCCACAACCTGCGTGGCAATAACTAAACTAGGTCCTTTCTGCTTATCAAATTCACTGATTTTTGCCTCGAGTGCTGCACGGTCACCGCGACGGAAACGACTGTGTATCAGTAAAATATTAAGGTTTGGGAATTGCCTTTTTGCCCACTCGTATCGTTGCTGAGCAGTAGCTACACGATTGCCTACAAATAACACCTTTTCTTGATTGCTAATGGCATTTTCTACCGATCTAAGAGCTTCTTCTTCATTGTTAAGTTTTTCGACTTCGTGCCGATTGAATTTTTCTAATGCTCTTTTTCCAAACCTGAGCCGATAAACGCGACGGTTGCCACCCAGTACGTTAATGAGTTCATTCCCTAAGGAGGTCGGAATAGTGGCGGTACCAATGTGTACCCTGCAATTAAGTTTTACTAGTTCTCTTACCAATTCAAGCATCATTGCCCGAGCCATGTCATCGTAAACGTGTACTTCGTCCAGGATTACATCACAGCCAGCAATGTCCAACTTAGCAGCTTCGTGACCACTGATGCCAAACACAATTGAAGCAATTTGGTGGGGCGTGGTAATTTTGATACTTGCACCCGGATTTCGTTGCAGCGAAATTTCCTCTTCTACCCGCTTTCCTTTTTCATCACGTATCTGAATTTTAGAGGCCGCGTGCGCTCTTCGGACGTCCGTTTGACGTTCTTTTGGAAGTCGCTTTTCCCCTTTGCCATTTAAATTTTCGTCAATTCGTACGAACATGGCATTGATGGACGCCTGAAAGGGTAAAGTATAAACAACTCTTCCACGGCAACGACGCAATAAAAAGTCGGTTTTTCCCGCACCGGTAGGTGCTATTACAAATGTATGGCGCGAGCGATGGTCACTACGCAACAGTGATAGTGGGTGTAAATCGGACTTACGTGAATAGTAAGTTAGGTCTGGTACTTGATAAAATGTTCTGACAAGAGGAGCTGCTTTCTCCATATACTCAGAGGCAAAATGGTCCGCCGCCATTAGTATACCCCGCCATTTTGACCAACCGTACTTCATTCGATAACAATAATCGTAAGCGAACAGAAGAGCAGTTTTTGCTTCTTCAAGATGAATTGGACGAAATTTGATTTTAAAATCTTTATGTTCAACGATAGGCTTTACCATCGCTGACCATACTTCCCAATGCTCTGCATGTCGAAGAATCAATGCATCAATTCCATTACGCTTGACCAAATCTATTATACCTCGATTCCGCACATCGCCTAGGGCCGATTTGTGATGGGCTGCTACCATTTCAATCAAAATCGGCCAATCTTCTTTTTTAAAAAGAGGTAAGAAAAGCAGGGATGAAATTTCATGACGATGTGGTTCCGAAATAATTCGTTCTGATTCATCCACTTCCCCTTTTACGGTGCGCTGGAAGAAATCATGAGCTTTGCCCAAATCGTGAAGTAAGGCACCAATTCTGGCCAATCGGCGATCAAAACCGTAGTGACTGGCCATTACTGAAATTACATCGGCTACTTGTTGCGTATGAGCCAATAGTGTCAATCCTCCTTGCTGAGGGCTTTTAGCGAGTAGTTCCATTATTCGAAAGGGTCAGATCCAACCGGATTGCCAGTAATTTTCAAGACGCCAAACATTGGCTTGTTTTCCTGGTAGCGGTTGTATCCTACCAAGATTGTATTCGAACCACCCTGGAAAAGTAATTCAAATCCAGTAACCTCCTCAAAGTCACCTTCTGACATGCTCTGAATATCAATCTCTGGCAAAAGGATATCTTCATTTCTGCATAAACAAATATGTTGTTCCGATGCAAGTTTTGCATCCTTTTGATTTGTGAATGCCAGCTTCAGTATTGGATTTAACATCACACCGCGTATCAGAATTGATTGTTCACGACTTGCTTTTTTTTTAATTTCCTTGAATCCCCTTGATTGAGTCCTTTCCTGTTGTTGATCAATTTTGGCGTAAGTGAGTTTGTGTCTTACGATTTCTGTAACCCCAAGCCTTATCCGCATACCCTCGATAATACTAGGTGTCAAAAATTGTTGGCTAAAGGTTCGCTCGTCTCGAACCGCAGTCCATGGCTTAATAAATCCAAAAGGGCCGGTATAAGTAACAATATGTAAAAGTTGTTCCTTCATTAGTTTGTTAGTTTATTTTAATGCTCCAAACCCACTCCCAGTCAGGTCACCTAAACCTACAAGCCACGCAAAATGTAAGGCTTCGGGCGTACCTTCAACAATCACCGGACATTCACTTCCTTTATGATCGACACCCTTGATAGTTATTTTGCGACTCCTTGGAGTAGAATATGTCCTGTCAAAAGCTACGCGTGCGTTAAGATGGTTACCATTAAAACCAGCTTGACTTAATTTCCATCTGAGTTTATTGGTCAGGGCTTCATTCGCAGCCAGGCTATCCCAGGATAAATATTCCTGTGAGCCATCTACTCTTTTTTGTCTGGCCAGGATCGCCGATCCGTCCGTATGAAAAATATGTTGCGTTGAGAAGGCTAATGGCTCAACCTCTTGAATTTCTCGTATATACATACCATAGGCGACCGATGGTTCTCGCAGAATTCCCTTAATCAATTGGCGAGCAAGTTCGTCATCAAAAAAGGAAATATTCCAGTCAGCTCCTTGTGAGAAGGACAGTGCTTTTTTATTGGATTTCCCGCCATGAAGCCACCCGAAGCTATAAAGGCTTACACCATTGTGAATGGAGTTTTTACCCAGCCATTTATGTAATGCTCCTGTTAGGCTATACAAATGGCTAAAAGGCACTGGCTCCGTATTCGGACTTAATTGTAATCTGATGCGCATAGAGATTTCGGTTTGATTATGACAAATGTATTTTAGGGGTTCGCCAGAAGTTGACGCTGCTATTGAAAAAGTGAATTTTTTTAATACCTATAAAAATTAGAACTGCGACTGAGAATTCTGCGAAGTCCTCTCTATATTTCAATTTCGAATTAACTTGTGGTTACAGGATATAAAGAAAAAGTATGGTATCTAAATACTCCATAAAATGGAACAAAATTTCACTATATCTCCTAAACCTATCAACTGTAAAAGTTTCCGACTTGACTCACTCTCCTTGTAATGGTCTCTCTTAGATATGCTGGCTCCAGCACCTCCACCGCTTCTCCAAACGCAAGAATCTCACGTTCCAACTCATGATTTAAAACGACTAGTAGGGCAATGTCAACATGGGAGTTTGTTTCCTGGACGGTTCGTTGACTACTATGAAGGGGGAGGGACTGGACATATTTAGCTTCTAGCTTATTGAATCGAAGCACTACCTGCTCTGCCATTGCTCCTGTGGGAATAGTAACACCGATTACTTGCTTACGAAGTGCTTTATACACAGCGGTTCGCTTGGTCGAAATGGTCTGTCCAACAACCATAGGATTACCCATTCGATCCAAACCAAAAGTACGGATACCGCCTTTTTCAATATCCCAAGCATCAAGATACCATCGGTTTCGATATTCAAATAGGATTCCGGGCTCAACCTTTCTGATGGTTGGAATTGAATGCTCTGCTGCGTAAGATGCGTATTCAAACTGAACTACTTTCTGGCATCGAAGGGCCTCCCATAAAACTGGGAGACAGCCAGCCCCAATAAACTGCTCATTTCGTTCAAACTGCAAGTAGTTACCAGCATCGCGAATGCTAGTAACGGCAGATTGCAAAAAATCAAGCCGTTCCCGACGTTCGAGTAATGAAACGAATTGGTTGAAATCTTCAACATCTTCATCTGATGGCACATACAAATAATAACCATTTTTAACGTTATCGTGTCTGATGTCGATGCTGTATTCATCCCGAAGTTTTTCCATGTCACGTTCGATAGTCCGCAAGCTATTTGCACCAATACCTAGATCATTTAGCCGTTCTGATAGCTCCTTTTTTGTTGGATAGGTATATGGTTTTTTTGTCCAGCGTATCAAGCAAAGACGGCGGTGTAGGTTAAGGGACGGTGTCAAAGCATTTGGGTTTAAATGATGTAGAGGATAGTATTTGCATTGTTTGAGTCGATGGGTTACAAATTTTATAAAAAAAATAATAATTATTATAATATTCAAAAAAAGTCAGAGTATTTCCTTGGTTAATAAGCGGAATACGGGGTAGTATGTATGAAGATCAATTGTTAGTGAGTAATTAGTCCAGTTTTTAAGTGAAGAGTACTGTTCCCTTCGACTCCGCTCAGGGAACGGGAGGTCTGGGTACTGTTCCCTTCGACTCCGCTCAGGGAACGGGAGGTCTGGGTACTGTTCCCTTCGACTCCGCTCAGGGGACGGGAGGATTGGGTGCCGACCCCTTCGGCTCCGCTCAGGGAACGGAAGGTTTCCTTCCCAACAAGAGTTATCTAGATTCTTATTCAAGAGGCCCCAACGGGAGAATAACCATAATTTGCAAGACTGATGAGCAGCCCTACATTTTCTTCGTGATTAAAACTTCCTGCTCTAGTCCTTTTTTGTACTGGTGCAGAAGAGAAATAAGTTGCAGGATTTCCGGCTCTTCTATGGATTCTAATTGAAAGTTGGCCTTCTGATTATCATATATTTTCCTGTTTCCATGTCTGGCAATCAGATCTTCCAGATCGGGGGGGATAAAAAATCTTGAACGGTCGCCGAGATACCGCTTGTATTCCTGTAAATATATATGGATCCCTGCAAAGTCGTAATCTCCAAAATGCAGATGAGCGTTTGGGATGCCAGTGAGCCATTTAATCAAATCTTTACTCTTATTTTGAGGGTAGCGGCTTACGTATAAGGTTTTGAGATCTTTAAAAAGGTATTGCTGTTTGTCAATCTGGCTGAAGTTCTCGGCATTCTCTACACTTATAATGGTGACGTCTTGTTGGGGGATAAAGTTTTCAAAATCATAAATAAATTGAAACATTCCTGCAGCTGGATGGATGACAATTGGCTTGCCTCTTATTTCGGCTTGGATAGGCTGGTAGCAATTGACAAGAAATCCCTTAAATACCCTTACATTTTTTGTCTTGGAATCCGAGGTGTGCTGCACCAAAATGGCTCTGGACAGTTCTTCTTGATTTAACACATCGATGTAATCCTTCAAATTGGCAATAGCAAAGCGATTAAACAAAAAGGCATCCAGATGAGCGGGCAAGGGAATGGATAACAAACTTTTGGAACGACCAGACCTAAGGTCAATGATAACGCCCTCTGCAATCAGCTCCGCAATTAACGGATGTTTCAGTTTGCTGGCTGGCACGCGCTCTCCGTCATACATTTTCAGTAGCTTCTCTGCTAATGCTTTGCTAAGTCTCATAATTAATGATTGGTCAACAGCTTCACTACCTTGGTGATATTATTACTGTCTTTGGACAATTTATAGGTATGCCGGTATTCCGACGCATTATAAGAGGTCGGGGAACTGTTGATCAGTAGAATATTCCGGTCATTGGCAAACTTTAAAATCCCCTTTACATTGGTTGGGTGCAGTTTGCCAATCTCATCCATCATACAATGCAGACGAAAATCCTTAAACCTCTTTGAAGCACTTTCCTTGAACACATTTAAGAGCATGATATTAATCATGGCCTTCACCAGGATATCCGTGCCCTCGGAACCGAAATTGGTCAATTTTTCGACCCAACCGCTATCATTGTCATTTTCAACGATCTTAAATTGTAATTCAAATGTGTCGGAAAGATTAACTTCAGTCTGCTTAGATGAGGCGATTTCATTTGCGAAGTTCTTCAAATACCCCACTGCTTTCTTATTATTCTGCTCGCTATCGGCAGTGCTGAATAAGTTTGAAGCTCCAAGCGTAGTTGAATATTCATTATTAAATAATCGGATTTCAGATAAAAGCATCACAACTCTATTCGCACTGGAGGATAGCCGAAGGTTAATGCTCTTGATGACACCGGCAAAATTTCGCTCTTCGAAATCTTTGTTTATATCAGCAATCACCTTTTGAATAATGGCCTCTTTGGAGACTAATTCTGTGGTCTCTTTACCGATCTGAGCGATTAGGCTGGCAAAATGTTCATTGGTTCGCTTTTCATACTCGGCTATTTTGTCCTCCTCTATAAACTCCTTTAAGTTTTCAGCAAACAGGAAGTAATCTTCATTTTCAATCAGATTGGTCTTAAATCCAAATATATTCGAGGATGAAAAATAGCTAAGGAACCGGCCTATTGCCGCACGCAATTCATCGGTCTTATTTCTGATGGAAAAGCTTTTGTCATTCAGCTCTGCGATCAGGGTCTTTAGCCGTCTATCGACCTTATGTCCATCGTTGATTGGTAGGTCATCGGGGTTGAGTCTTAAAAATACTTCTGTCTGGACAAACCGATTGAACTCTTCTAGGTCCTCCTGGGTCTCGCGGAGGGTGGAATCCATTTCATGGATCAGAGTGTTTAGCCTGTCAACCTCCTGTACAAGCTTTTCTTTACCTAGCTCATAGCGCTGCTCTAGGGTGAGTAAGCGAGTAACACCAAGTTTTTTATTCGCCTTAAACTCGTCGACCAGGTCGAATAATTCTCGCTTATCTTTATAATAATCGGATACAATATTCCTGTTGTCTTCTATAAAACGGAGCTCGGCATTTACTTCCAGTAACTCACTAACAATAATTGAAATCCGTTTGGTATCTGCGCCTTCGCGTTCTAACACCCGGTTTTCTTGGGCCTTAATCTCAACATTTCGGTTTTGAATGGCTACTGTTTCCTTTTCTATATCCTTGTCAAGTCCAGAGAGCGACGCATGAAGTTGGGCACTTTCCTCCGCAATTTTATGATCCCTTTCCTTCTTTTTCCTTTCGATCAGGCTCCTGACCTGGTTGTTTATCATCGATAAATGATCCAGAGCAGTCTGCTTCTCTTCATTGGCGAGCAAAAGCTCCTGATTAATGGCCTCAAGGGCATTGGACCGGTCAGTAACTCCTTTTCGCTGAAACTCTTCAAGTGCGATAGTGGCCTTTTCTAAATCTAACAACGCCTTTTGGTAGGCATATTCTTGGAGGTCAATGGCGTTCTTAGAAGCCTTAATTTGAGGCTGATACTTCTTTTTGAGTTTTTCCTGTTCTTTTACCCTTTCTTCTGCCATGGCAGCAAGCAAAGCTTGCGCCTTTTTGATTTCGATACCGATTTGCAGGCATTCCTTTTCATAATCCGTGACGGTCTTTACCTCTACGGCGATTTCTTCCAGATTAATTTCTACACCATAAAATGTTCCTTCAGCCTTCGCCAGTCTGGGTGATAGACCTGAATGAAATAAAACCTGTTCCTGGTTGATAACCCTACCGATGGTCTGTTCCCATCCGGGCTTATTTTCATGAAGCCACTCGTATAAAGAGTCCTTGCGCTGGGCGATGAGGGAATTTATCTTTTCAATTTTTTCGGTTAAACTAGCCATTGAGCCCTTTGTAAGGGCTGTTTTGTGATTATATTCCGTGTCGTATTTAGCTATATCCAGATCCCACTGTTTCTGAAGAGATTCGACCTGGGCCTTGCCCCCTTTTTTCTGTATATCCGAGGACAGTATGATCTGATTCGCCTGATCAATGGCCTGTCTATTTTCGTCAATCTCTTTTTCAAACCAGCGCTTTAGTTCGATTTCCTTTTTTTTAAGGTTCAAGTCATGAATAACGGCGATCTTTTTTTGGATAGCCTCTTCTGCATTGATCTTTATCTCCCTGTTTTCATCTTCTGTTTCATGGATGATCCGCTCATAAACCTGCTGAATCTCTTCCTTTATCTTGTAAAAGTTATCCTTTTGATTAATCTTCTCCCTGTTCTTTTGATTAATAAAATCGTTCAGCTGATTTTGGTTCTGAACGATCAGGGCATCGTATTTCGTAGTGATTTCAGCGAATCGAGCGGATAGCAAATGTTCTTCCTTTTTCAAGTGCTCCTTTTTGTTTTCCAGCTCTGACCGTTTACTCACCCGGGCTATAATATCACCAATATTTAACCGGGTATATCCATCCAGTTTCTGCCTGGCCTCCGTTATTTTTCCGTCCAGCAAATTAATCTCCTTAACAATCTTGGCCTTCTTTTCCTGAAATTTCTGACTTGCCTCAGCGACTTTCTTACTCGCCGAAGTTAATTTTTCCTTCTCCTTTTCCAGCTTTTTCAAAGCTTCTGGTAGGGACTTTTCTAATGCCGCATGCGTTGCCAGCAGTTGACGTGCAACCGTTACTTTTTCCTTATCAAGGAAGCTAATTTCCGTGTAAACTTTTGCGATGCTCTTTGCTACTGACCGTACCACAACATCTCCGCTGCGATTTTTATCACTCCATTTGCTAATATCGGCCAGTTGCTGTTCGAAATCCCGAAGGTGGAAGGCATACTGGTCCAGATCAATCTTCACATCCTCTTCATTTAAGGACATGATTATGGTTTGTTTTATAAACTCGGCTTCCAGCTTTGAATTCAAAAACACATTCTGTATGGTCCGAGGCAGATTTTGGTACTGTCTACTTTCAATAAGGGCATATTTACGAAACTCTGCAGGCAGACCCTTATTATTGCCATAAAGGATGTCCCGGTATTCTTCATACCTTTCAATTTTTCTGGTATAGCTGGCAGGCCCATTAAACGTTCCCCGTACCTGCTCCCATCCTAGGGCTTTGTTTTCGGTACCGATAAAATTATTCTTGTTATAGGGGCCATTGATAAAGCGGTAGGCAACACGCCCCTGCGATTTGAAGGCCACCACACAATATGGGCCGGTTTCCCTCGATAATTCATAAACTAAATAGGAGTTCCCATAAGGAAAATAGTAGTCATCAAAGGAACGTTTTCCCTTCTCTATGCCTAATTTAAGTTTGTCAGCATTGTAAAAGAATAGAATCGCCCTTAAGGCTGTACTTTTTCCTACACCCTGTGTACCAATAAAATGAACGTTTCCATCCAGATTTATCTCCGCATACGCTACACTCGCACTATTTATAAAAATAATCTTATTCAGGAATCTCATGCTGTATATCTTCAGGGATATTGATATTCATTAATAGTTTTTCAAGGTAGGCAAATGACGCCAGTGTTTTATATTCCTGGACAATCGCATTTTCCAATTCGATGAAGTTGTCCTTTTCAAGATGGTCTAGCACCTTTTCAATAATATCGCCATGCCTGTCCTTACCCGGCGCATATTTCTTTAGGCCTTCCAGTTTGTTTTTCAGATCGGCATCTACCCCCAATCTTACCAGTATTTCCTGTGGGCGGAAACGAAACCCAGACCCGAAGCTATTTTCAAAGGTTTTTAAAAAATCGACAATATCGATCCATTTCATGGCAGTATCCAGTTTACGGTCTAGGTCAGCACGGCTATCGACCCTGGTAAAGTGATAATACTCGTCACCTTCTTCTAAGATAAGGTTAATGCCCTGGAAATAGCGGTAGTAATGATCAAAATCCTGGTTGATAGCGTTGTAAAGCTTACGAACGGCATCATTGCTACTATTAGAACAGATAAACTGGCCTTTATTCAATATATCGTATACTTCGGCGGACTGCTTAGGGTTCTCGGTCATATTATAATGGATAAATCAATAAGTATTCAGTCTTTCCCTTGGTCTGGTAATCGTCTGTTAATCTAAACAGCTCATCATATTGAGAAATTAACTGGCAATAAACCGTCAGCAGCTCTTCGAATGAAACGGGCTTTCCAAAATCATAGGCTTGCAAAAAGTCAAAAAGGTTATTACTACCGGCCAAGAAGCTATTTTTTACTTCCTCGAGATTAATCTGGACAAGTTCTTCCACATTGTCCTCCAGATAATCCGTTAAGTTATTATCAGATAGCAATTGCTTGGCCCTGGGGCCTGACCGCACACGACTGACCACCCTTTTGATGATTTCCAATGTATCATCATCGCTTTGCAGCTGGTCTATCGATAGCTTTAAAGGGTAGGCCGGATTTGGCTCAAAGACCAGGGCATGGTTGCTTGACAATACCTGAACAATATCCGTCTTACTACGGAGCTCAAACTGGTCCTTTAAATACTTGAGTTGTCTGACTTTCTCCAATAGTCCGCTTTGAAATTTGAGCCGATTAAGAAAGTCTATAATCTGCTTTTGAATGTCAATCAGATTATGTCTACATGAATTTAGCTGGCTCTTCAGGCTTATAATTATTCTTTGTAATTCTTCATCGGCTGCGGTTTTGAAAAATGTCTGTTCCTCCTCCTCAGATATCAGATGCTCGGTCAATGCCACTAAAGCTGCTATATCATTTCGTTTGATGTCCAGATGTTCTAGCTTGGCTTTTTTGATTTTGTAATTCGGCTCGTTTTTAAAGGTATTGTCTATATTTCTTTTTAAGTCCACTACATTCCGAATGGCGATAATACCCGTTTTTCTCAATGCACTCTTTACCTGTCGCAGGTAATTATACTTTCTACTTTCGCTATTTTCCTGTAAATAATAAAGGATATTCTGACGGATGCTCTGAAGGTTCTCATTAATGTAGGAGACATTAATTTCTTCGTTTACCTCAAGGATCTGTTCGAAGAACTGTAGGAATTGGTCATCCAGCTCCAGATATGGGCCATTTTCTCTGATAACGGCGAACTCAATCAGGGCACGGAGTTTGTCCTCATTATAATCCAGCACTTCCAGCGCATCGTCAAAACGGTACGATAGAACCTTTCGTTTTTCGAAGATCTCGGTGATGAGCTTTTGCTCACGACTGAGAACGGCCAGTAATTCTTTTATAGAGGAAAAAGTTTTCAAATCGCCAAAGTGATATATGTGATTACCGAACCATTATTTTATAGGCACTAGCTTCAGCCATAGCAGTGACTACATCTTGAGGAGCCCTGTTTATGATTAAGGTTCTCTATAAAGAATTCAAGTTAACAAATATCGGCTAAACTGTTGTAAGGGCTATCCCCTCTGCTGAAAAGAGACGTCGGCCTCAAATTTCAAGTAACCGTAAGTTCCTCCAAAAAAGGAAAGGTTTAAAATTAGGCAAAAATATTAATTTCAAACTCGTAAAAGCTCAAAAAATGTCAATGGCACGGGCGGCGGGCGGCGGTTGGCTTTCGGCGGTCGGCTTTCGGCTAAGAGGAATCGAGAAAGAATAGGGGGCAGGACCTCATAGTGCGGAATAGGTAATTTGCCTTTGCATATGATGTTCGATACCTACGGCATCGTTATTGACGAAACCTTGCATTTATTTCTATAAACGTTTTATCCCGCTGGGATAATGTTTGGTAGGGGGATGGGAAATTTATTTTGGGCCATCGGTGGTCGGTGGTCGGCCATCGGCTGTCGGCTGTCGGCGGTTGGCTTTCGGCGGTCGGCTTTCGGCTAAGAGGAATCGAGAAAGAATAGGGGGCAGGACCTCATAGTGCGGAATAGGTAATTTGCCTTTGCATATGATGTTCGATACCTACGGCATCGTTATTGACGAAACCTTGCATTTATTTCTATAAACGTTTTATCCCGCTGGGATAATGTTGGGTAGGGTTGTGATGGGAATTTTTTTTTGGGGCCATCGGCGGTCGATGGTCGGCGGTCGGCTATTGGCCGTCGGCTAAGAGGAATCGAGAAAGAATAGGGGGCAGGACCTCATATTGAGGAATAGGTATTATGCCTTTGCATATGATGTTCGATACCTACGGCATCGTTAAGGATGAATCCATATATTAATTTCTATAAACGTTTTATCCCGCTGGGATAATGTTGGAGGGGGGGGGCTTTTGGGCCATCGGCGGTCGGCGGTCAGCTTTCGGCTAAAAGGAATCGAGAAAGAATAGGGGGGCAGGGCCTGAGGCTGGGACACGAATGTAAATCCCGAAGGGATGACATATTTATAACCCATGCGAGTCAAAACCCGGACTCGGAAATGATTGAATTCTTATAACCTACCGATAGCCCTATAGCATAGAGCATACGGCTTATAGCCTTTTATATTGTTTATTTCTATAAACGTTTTATCCCGCTGGGATAATGTTGGGTAGGGGGATGGGAAATTTATTTTGGGCCATCGGTGGTCGGCTGTCGGCCATCAGCGGTCGGCAATCGGCTAAGAGGAATCGAGAAAGAATAGGGGGGAGGACCCAAGGCAGGGAAACCAACGTAAATCCCAAGGGATGACATTTTTATAACCCATGCGAGTCAAAACCCGGACTCCGAAATGATTGAATTTTTATAACCTACCGATAGCCCTATAGCATAGAGCATACGGCTTATAGCATTCTTATTGTATTTATTTCTATAAACGTTTTATCCCGCTGGGATAATGTTACAAGAGGTTGTGATGGGAATTTTTTTTGGGGCCATCGGCTATCGGCCGTCGGCTAAGAGGAATCGATTAAGAAAAGGGGGCATAACCTCACGCTAGGAAAGCGACGTAAATCCCAAGGGATGACATTTTTATAACCCATGCGAGTCAAAACCCGGACTCCGAAATGATTGAATTCTTATAACCTACCGCTAGCCCTATAGCATAGAGCATACTGCTTATAGCCTTCTTATATTGTTTATTTCTATAAACGTTTTATCCCGCTGGGATAATGTTACAAGGGGTTTCGATTGAAATTATATATTTTGAAAAATCTGAAAAGATGCCATCGGCATCTAACGTTTGTAGCTGAACAGCCATCCGATGGGATACCGACTGCAGGGCAGTCGAACCAAAACGTTATAAACCAACCAACATGCTATCTTTTTGGCTGTCGGCCTAGGGCATTTGGCTGTCAGCTGTCGGCATTTGGCCAAAAGGAGTCTAGAAAGAATAGGAAGCAGGACCTCCTAGTGCGGAATAGGTATTATGCTTTTGCCTATGTTGTTCGATACCTACGGCATCGTTATTAACGAATCCTTGTATTTAATTCTATAAACGTTTTATCCCGCTGGGATAATGTTGGAGGGGTTGTGATGGGAATTTTATTTTGGGCCACCGGCGGTCGGCTTTCGGCTAAGTGGAATCGAGAGAGAATAGGAGGCAGATCCTCACGCTAGGAAAGCGAGGTAAATCCCGAAGGGATGACATATTTATAACCCACGCGAGTCAAAACCCGGACTCCGAAATGATTGAATTCTTATAACCTACCGCTAGCCCTATAGCATAGAGCATACGGCTTATAGCATTCTTATTGTGTTTGTTTCTATAAACGTTTTATCCCGCTGGGATAATGTTACAAGAGGTTTCGATTGAAATTATATATTTTGAAAAATCTGTTTAGATGCCATCGGCATCTAACGTTTGTAGCCGAACAGCCATCCGATGGGATACCGACTGCAGGGCAGTCGAACCAAAACGTTATAAACTAACCAACATGCTATCTTTTTGGCTGTCGGCAGACGGCATTTGGCGGTCGGCTTTCGGCATTTGGCCAAAAGGAGTCTAGAAAGAATAGGAAGCAGGACCTCCTAGTGCGGAATAGGTATTATGCCTTTGCCTATGTTGTTCGATACCTACGGCATCGTTATTAACGAATCCTTGTATTTAATTCTATAAACGTTTTATCCCGCTGGGATAATGTTGGGTAGGGGGATGGGAAATTTATTTTGGGCCATCGGTGGTCGGCTGTCGGCGGTCAGCTGTCGGCTTTCGGCTAAGAGGAATCGAGAAAGAATAGGAGGCAAGACCTCACGCTAGGAAACCAACGTAAATCCCGAAGGGATGACATTTTTATAACCCATGCGAGTCAAAACCCGGACTCCGAAATGATTGAATTCTTATAACCTACCGATAGCCCTATAGCATAGAGCATACGGCATATAGCATTCCTTTGGCAGGCCCTCCTGCGGGACTCGAACCCGCGACCCCATGCCCACGCGGGGCGTGGCAGAATGACAGACATGTATTCTATAGAAAGTTAGGTTAAATTCAACGCTTATAGCTTAGAGCATACGGCTTACCGCTTATAGCATTCCTGTGGCAGGATCTAGCAATTCCTCATAAACACCAAAAAAAGCCCAGATTTCTCTGAGCTTTTTGCGGTCTGGACGGGACTCGAACCCGCGACCCCATGCGTGACAGGCATGTATTCTAACCAACTGAACTACCAAACCGTGCTTTACTTTTCCGTTACCAGATCCGTAAATCGTGGTGCAAAAGTAATCACACAAATTTAATATAAAAGCTTTTACTAATTCTTTTTTTTAATGTTTTTTCTATCTGCTTAAAAATAAGAAGCTTATCTCTAAAAGTTTTTTTCTAGGCCTGGAAGCCTTTTGGAGCGGGTATTAGGCCATTATTGAAAATTGGTATTAGTTTGATTCTATATTGGGTATTTTGGCTTGGAGTGGGCTTGCATAGTCCTATGTAAACATATTTTAACCTAACTTTGCCATATATTCCGGTTATCATGCTCAGAAAGTTAGTTTGTATTTCCTTAATGGTGCTTTACCTGGTTCCTGGGTCTGCTCTCAAAGAGCTGACCAAGCTGCCTGTGTTGCTGCAGCATTTCCAGGTGCATAAATCCTGGAATCAGGATACAACTTTTTTGGGCTTTTTAGAACATCATTATGCTACCCATCCCGATGGGAATCCCGACCAGGATCTGGACAACCAGCTTCCCTTTAAAGGTCATCACGAATTGACAAGCACGGTATTGGTCTTTTCCTTGCCCATACCGATCCTTCATTTTCAGTTTAAGACGGGATTTAGTCAATTCCTTCAGCGGCCGGTGTATTTCTATAAGAATGTCTTCCCTTCCACCCACCTGCTCACCAGCATCTGGCAGCCTCCTCAAGCCACATCAGTTTAATTATTGGTGTGAAAGAGCCTTTTAGGGGGCCTTATTAGGGGCTCTCTATGCTTTTTCCGATTTATTTAATACGGAATCCTAGAAATTGATATGTTAAAATCCATTATAGAGTTTGCTGTTAAAAGCAAGCTCATTATCGGGCTATTCGTGCTTGGGCTCATCGCCTATGGGAGCTATGAGCTCCAACACCTGCCGATCGACGCCGTGCCCGATATTACAGACAATCAGGTGCAGGTGATCACCATCGCTCCCTCGTATGGGGCTACCGATATCGAAAGATTGGTGACTTTCCCCATAGAACAGGCCAATAGCAATATTGCCGGTATCAAAGAGATCCGCAGTTTCTCCCGCTTTGGGCTATCGTTGGTGACGATCGTCTTCACCGACGATACGGATGTATACTGGGCCCGACAGCAGGTGTCCGAACGCCTTCAAAAGGTGCAAACCGAAATCCCCAAAGGAATAGGCATTCCAGAGCTTGGGCCTATCAGCACCGGACTGGGGGAGATCTACCAATATGTGGTGCGCCCCAAAAAGGGGTACGAACACCGTTATGACGAAACAGAGCTGCGGACTATACAGGATTGGATCGTACGGCGGCAGCTGCTGGGGGTGAAGGGCGTGGCCGAGGTCAGTAGTTTTGGGGGCAAGCTCAAGCAATATGCCATAGAAGTGAACCCCAATAAGCTGATGGCGTATGGAGTGACGATCGACGAGGTATTTACGGCCCTGGACAATAATAACCAGAATACCGGTGGAGCCTATATAGAAAAGGGCCCTACCGTACTCTTTATACGTACCGAGGGCCTAGTGGCCGATATCGAAGATATTAATAATATACCCCTGAAGCAATTGTCGGATGGACAGCCCCTGTTTGTCCGGGATGTGGCTCAGGTAACTCAGAGCTATGCCACCCGTTATGGAGCCCTGTGTTATAACGACGAAGGGGAGGTGTCGGGAGCGGTGGTGATGATGCTCAAAGGGGCTAATAGTAGCGAGGTAATCGTGAATGTGAAGGACAGGATCGCTGAGATACAGAAGACCCTCCCCGAAGGAGTGGTGATAGAGCCTTTTCTGGATCGTTCCAAAATGGTGAATAACGCCATCGGAACGGTAGAGAAAAACCTGATGGAGGGCGCCCTGATCGTGGTATTTGTATTGGTGCTGTTCTTGGGCAACCTGCGTGCAGGTTTGCTCGTGGCGTCGGTCATTCCTCTTTCCATGCTATTTGCAGTCATTATGATGAATCTATTCGGCGTGAGTGGTAACCTGATGAGCCTCGGCGCCCTGGACTTCGGGCTGATCGTCGATGGGGCCGTGATCATCGTCGAGTCGGTCATGCACCATATGGCGCACCATGTCAAAATAGAAGGGAGCGATAGGGTGAGCCAGCAGGAAATGAATGAAGAAGTGAAAACCACGGCTGGTAGGATGATGAATAGTGCCGTTTTTGGGCAAATCATCATTCTGATCGTCTACCTGCCCATATTTACCCTTCAGGGAATTGAAGGCAAGATGTTTAAACCCATGGCCCAGACAGTGGCCTTTGCCCTGTTAGGCGCCTTTATATTGTCGCTGACCTATATTCCGATGATGAGTGCGCTGGTGCTCAGCAAAAAAATTAAGACCGCTCCCAATCTGTCGGATCGATGGATGGACCGCCTGGCCCGACGCTATCAGCGCTTGCTACTCAGGGCCCTGGGTTTGCCCAAAACGATAGTAGCCGGGAGTTTGGCCCTTTTTACTTTTTCTCTTTTTGTGCTATCGACCTTGGGAGGAGAGTTTATACCAGCCCTTGAGGAAGGCGACTTTGCGGTCGACACCAGGGTGCTTACGGGGAGCAATCTGCAGACTTCCATCGACTTTACCCAAAAGGCAGCACATATTTTGAAAAGTCAATTTCCGGAGGTAGAAAAAGTCGTCACCAAAATTGGGAGTGGCGAGGTGCCTACCGATCCTATGCCCATGGAAGCCAGCGATCTGATGGTGATATTGAAGGACAAGTCCGAATGGACTTCGGCCACCACCTTTCCGGAGCTGTCCGAGAAAATGGGTGCGGCGCTCAAAGCCGTGCCCGGCATTACAACAGGCTTTCAATTCCCCGTTCAGATGCGCTTCAATGAGCTGATGACTGGAGCCCGGCAGGATGTAGTATGTAAAATATTTGGAGAGGATCTCGATACCCTGTCCAAATATGCCCAAGAATTAGGCGTACTCGTCAACCAGGTAGAAGGGGCCAAGGACTTGTATGTAGAAGCCGTGGCAGGAGTCGACCAGATCACCATCGTTTACAATAGACCCCTGATGGCACAATATGGGCTACATATCGCCGATGTAAATCGGGTGGTACATACCGCTTTCGCGGGACAAAGCAGCGGTCAGGTGTTTGAAGGCGAAAAGCGCTTCGACCTGATGGTAAGGTTAGGTGCGTCCAGCAAACGTAACTTAGAAGACATTCGGAATGTACTTATCCCCACCGCCAGTGGAAACCAAATCCCCTTAAGCCAGGTCGCCGCTGTGACGATCGGCCAAGGGCCTAACCAGATCCAGCGCGAAGATGCCAAAAGGCGTATCGTAGTGGGTTTTAACATTTCTGGGAGGGATGTACAGTCGGTCGTGGCCGATTTGAAACAATTGGCCGAACAGCGGATGCAGCTGCCTTCGGGGTACTATTTGACCTATGGAGGTGCTTTCGAAAATTTGAACGCCGCTACCCAGCGACTGATGATAGCGGTACCTATTTCTCTGTTATTAATTTTTGTCCTGCTATTTTTTGCCTTTGGATCCTTGAAAGATAGCCTGCTGATCTATACGGCCATACCCCTGTCGGCTATGGGGGGGATATTGGCCCTGGCACTCCGACAGATGCCCTTTAGTATCAGTGCGGGGATAGGCTTTATCGCCCTGTTTGGCGTGGCGGTGCTCAACGGTATCGTATTGGTGGCCGAGTTTAACAGGCTTAGGAAACAGGGTGAGCTCAGCCTAGTCGACTGCGTGGTGGAGGGTGCCCAGCTGCGGCTCCGACCCGTATTGATGACGGCCTTTGTGGCCTCTTTAGGGTTTCTGCCCATGGCCCTGAGCAATGGAGCCGGTGCGGAAGTACAGCGTCCCTTGGCGACGGTCGTCATTGGCGGACTATTGGTGGCTACCTTTCTTACCCTCTTCGTATTGCCTATTCTTTATATTTTCTTTGCTGGGGGCTTCTCTAAGCCCAAAGGGGCTAGCGCTGGCCTGGCTGTGGTGTGGGTGCTGCTGAGCTTCGGGCTGCTGGCTCCCTCTGCCGCCTCTGCCCAGTCCGACAGCCTTAGCTTGTCGGAAGCCATCAGGGTAGCCCAACAAAATAATCTGGATATGGCCGTCGACAAACAGCGGGTCGATTATCAAAAAGCCTTGGTGGGCACCGCCCGTACCCTTCCACAGACCAATGTGCTCACCGAAGTCGGGCAGATCAACAGCATCTATATGGACACCCGTTTCGCTGTGGGGCAGTCGTTTAGCCTGCCAGGAGTGTATCGAAAGCGCCGCGCCTGGCTCCACCAGGAACTGCTTGCCAGCAGTGCCCAGGTGAAGGTGAAGGCCCGAGAACTGAGCCGTCAGGTGTCCAGCGTATATGTATTGCTAGGGTACCAGTATCAAAGAAAACAGTTGATAGAGCGTATGCAGGAACGGTATGAGAATTTCCTAATACGGGCACAGGCACGTCTGTCAGTAGGGGAGTCGGAGGGGATAGAGGTATATACTGCCGAGCTGCAACTGCAACGGCTGCAGAACCTGCTGGTGGAGTTGGAGGCCGATCAGAAAATGGCCTTGATGCAACTACAGTACCTCCTCCAATCGCCTAGGACCGTTTTTCCAAAACTGGGAGAGTACGTCGATATCGTGCCAGTAGGCGATGCTGGGGGGAGTGGCATCGACGACCACCCGCAGCTCGCCTATTGGCGCCAGCGAGTGGCTGTTGCCGATGCCGCCATCGGCGTAGAAAAATCGCAGTTATTGCCTGAACTTAACCTGTCTTACGCTAATATGAGTATGCGAGGAATGGGGGCCGACGACAGGACCTATACGCCCAGCAAAAGGTTCCAAGCCGTTCAGCTTGGCGTAGGGATCCCCATTTTTCAAGGTGGACAAAAGGCTAAAATCGCCAGTGCGGTATTGGCCAAGGAGGTAGCCGCCAAGGAGCAGGAGGCCGAAGAGGCTCGTTTTAGCAAAGAATATGCCCTGGCTACCGCCACCTATGCCAAGTACCAGAAAATGGTGCAGGGCTATGAATCTGGGGCGCTGCAGAAAGCGGGAGCCATCCTAGCGTCGGCCCATCAAAAACTGGAGACAGGGAATATCAATTTGATGGAATGGACCCTGTTGACCAACCAGTCGGTGGAGGTGGAGCAGGCCTACCTAGAGGCGGTGTTTAACCTCAATCATGCTGCTATCGCATTAAATTATTATTTGGAGCAATAAAAAGAAGACGATCATGAGAAAGTCAGTAATATTCGTTTTGGGCCTGTTTTTCCTATGGGCCTGTAACGCCAATTCAGAAAAAAACGAGGAAGGCCCCCAACAGCAGGTTGACGAAACCTTGGCGGTATTGAACGAGGAGCAGATCAGCAATGCCAATATCGTAACGGCTCAGCCTACATGGCTGGTAAGTTCCCCCTTGCTAAGGCTCAATGGCTTGATAGACGTCCCACCCAAAAACAGAATCAGTGTGTCGGTGCCTATGGGCGGATACCTTAAAAGTGCCGACCTGCTGCCTGGGGCTCGGGTTCGTAAGGGGCAGGTGCTCGCCACCCTCGAAGACCAGCAGTATATACAGCTCCAACAACAGTATCTGGAGGGAAAAAACCGATTGGTATTTTTGGAAAAGGAGTTTTTACGCCAACAAGAACTTAGCAAAACCCAAGCCGCTAGTCAGAAAATGGCGCAACAAGCGGAAGCGGACTACCAAAGCCAGCGGATTGCTAATAAATCACTTTACGAAAGATTGAAAATGGTAGGAGTGGACCCCGACAAACTGGCCCTAGAACATATCTCCAGGACCATGACGGTTCGTTCCCCTATCAACGGGTTCGTGTCTCAGGCCAATATGACGCTAGGGAAATATGTGAGCCCCACCGACGTGCTTTTCGAACTGGTAGACCCTTCCGACATTCACCTCAACCTAAAGGTCTTTGAAAAGGACCTCGAGAGGCTCCAGATTGGGCAACGCATTCAGGCCTTTACCAATAACGACCCGGGCACCCTCTACAACTGTAAGGTGATACTGATCGGGAAGGACTTCTCGCCAGAAAGAACGGTAGAGCTTCATGCGCATTTCGAAAAATATGACCCCGACTTAGTCCCAGGCACCTATATGAATGCCGAAGTACGCCTGAAGGATCATAGGGCGCTAACACTCCCCGAGGATGCCGTAGTCAGTTATCAGGGGCAGACCTATGTGTTTGTTCCCCAGCTTAAAGGACAATATAGGATGCTGCCGGTGACGGTCGGGTCGTTGATAGAGGGTCGTATCGAGGTTTTGAACCCCGAACTTGCCGACAAAACGGTGGTGGTGCAGGGGGCTTATGCCCTGTTGATGTATTTAAAAAACAAGTCGGAAGATTAGGCATAGAGGGGCTGGATTTTTATTTAAAAATTGCTATATAGCAAGCCTAATCGATAACGATACATTCATGATGAAGCATACAATATTGGTGGTAGGGAGTTCGAATACCGACATGGTCGTCAAGACGAGCGAGTTTCCTCGGCCTGGACAAACGGTGTTGGGAGGTGAGTTTTTGATGAACCCGGGAGGTAAAGGAGCCAACCAGGCCGTAGCTGCGGCCAGGCTGGGTGGGCAGGTCCGGTTTATCGCCCGTCTGGGAGAAGATATCTTTGGCAAACAGGCAGAAATCAACTTTAAGGAGGAGTCCCTTGACATCGATTTTCTTACATTTTCGGAGGAACATGCCAGTGGAGTAGCATTGATTACCGTGGCAGAATCGGGTGAAAATCAGATCGTGGTGGCCTCCGGTGCCAATATGGATTTGCTTCCAGAACATATCCCCGACGCCGCTTTCGACGCCGTAGCCCTGGTGGTGATGCAATGTGAAATACCCTTGGAAACCGTCCGGTACATAAATGAGCAATGCCTCCAACGCCAAATCCCCGTTCTGTTAAACCCGGCTCCCGCCATGGGCTTGTCCGAAGAGATGCTTCAAGGTTTGTATTTGATCACCCCCAATGAAACCGAAACGGAAATTATCACGGGCATCAGGCCGGTGGACCGTCCCTCTCTTGAAGCGGCGGCGGCATGGTTCCGCGAAAGAGGCGTACAGCAGGTGGTGATCACCTTGGGCAAGGATGGGGTGTACCTGCATAACGATACCCAGCAAACCATTATCCCAGCCCAGGAAGTAACCGCCATAGATACCACCGGTGCCGGAGACGTATTCAATGGAGCCCTGGCTGCAGCCCTGGTAAAAGGCTCCGACCTAGTGGCCGCTTGCAGCTTCGCCAGCCAGGCTGCCGCCGTGTCGGTCACCCGGCTGGGCGCTCAGAGTGCAGCTCCTTTTAGCTGGGAGCTTGAGTAAAGGATGGAGCCCTCGAAGTAGGACCTTGGGCTACTGCCGTAGCAACCCCGGTACCTATGGCGATTGGCGCCATAGGTACCGGGGGCTTTTGGCTTATAAGCGGCTCAGGCATTCCTCTAGGCTATCTCTCCAATAGGGGATCGCCATATTAAAGGTAGACTTAATTTTATTCTTATCCATCACCGAAAATGCTGGTCTGGTGGCCTTGGTGATATACTCAGTCGACTTCACGGGTTTTACGCGTATGTCTACCTTTTTAATATCGAAAATGGCCTTAGCGAAATCGTACCAGCTAATGGCCCCTTCGTTGCTATAGTGATATAGTCCGTAGGCAGGAGCGGGAGCCTGCATGATATCGAGGATAGCCCCGGCCAGGTCGATGGCATAGGTAGGGGAGCCCACCTGGTCTACGATCACGCCAAGCTCCTCTCTTTCGCTGCCCAGGCGCAGCATGGTTTTGGCGAAGTTGTTTCCATATTCGGAATACAACCAGCTGGTGCGGAGTATGTAATACTGCTCCAATATGTCGATGATCTCCTTTTCGCCTTCAAGCTTGGTAAGTCCGTACATATTGTCGGGCGTAGTAAGGTCATTTTCCGATAATGCCTTTGGAATATCCCCCTTAAAGACGAAGTCGGTCGAGATCTGGATCATGGTCGCCTGATAGGTCTTACAGACCCTGGCGATATTAGCCGCTCCGTCCTTGTTGATCTTCCTACATAGCTCCTGTTCATCTTCTGCCTTATCTACGGCCGTATAGGCGGCGCAGTTAATCACAAACTGAGGTTTTTCCCTTTCCATTAAGGCCGATAGCAGGCCTTCGTCCAATATATTGCCTTCCGTTTCCGAAGGAAATACGATGTCGGTGATTTGACGCGCTGCGGCGACTTTTTTTAGACAACTTCCAAGTTGCCCTGAAGCTCCCAATACGAGGCCTTTCATAGGTATATAGTGAATAGGTGAATTATAATGATAACTGGCTTGTAGGCCCTTCCTTTTGCAAATATATTCAAAAAAAAGTCCGACACCTGATGGTTCCGGACTTTAAACTATGCTTAACGTTGAGTAAAAATACAATATCGAGGATCCCCTACCTTAGTAATTTGGCCATGAAGACTGGCTATTATTAGATATCGGGGACTTTGTTTGTAAAAAACGTTTGACAAATAAAATAAATTAATTCTGCATTTCAAATTTAACAAAATAAATAAATTTTTCTCTCATCTATTATTGTGTTGTAACTCAGGTTTATTTTCAAGTTTTTATTACTATACGTTAACCTCTCCCACGAAGGGATGGTAATGCTGCCATCAATTGGCTGTCGGTGGTCAGGTTTTTCCTGAAATCGAGGCTCGAATAGATAGGCCGGGATAGCATCGTTCTATTTAAAATAATTCGGTTATAGAAGCCTATATTGAGGCCATCTGCCTCAATTAGTCCAATTGTTTTTGTTGACGGTTCAAATAGTCGACCTGGTATTGACGTAACTTTTGGTCGAGGCTGTAGCCCATTCGGTAGCGTTCGCCAATCTTATATCCCCGGGTATAGGTATATTCCCAACGGAATTCGTCACCAGTTCGGAGCCGCACATGCTTGCCTTGTAGTATTTTGCCAGGAGGAATAGGGACGGCAATATTAAAACCTACCGTTGAGCCATTTTTTGTTTTGCTGGCATATAGGCCCAGTTCGATACTGGTAAATTGCCGGATTAGCTCCATTCTCAAGCCTCGGTCTTGGTACATAAATTGTCCGCCGGTAAGTTTGGCGGTCAGGTCGGGCCCTTTGAAGCGGTAGGCAACATCGGCGAGTAGCAGCAGATGTTCCAGCGACTCGTAATAGATGCCCCCCTTCGGATAGTAGTAGAAGCCCGTATAGCCTGCTTCTACGCCCATGGACCAGGGTTTAGAGAGGTCGGCGTGGCGGTATTGGATGTTTAGCCCATACTGGTCGTTGGCAAAGAAACCCAGGGAGGCACTAATAAAATGCTTGCCCTGTGCCCAAAACTGATTGAGGTAACTCGGAGCGGGGCGAATGTTGCGGGGGCGGCCGTCGAGGTCGTTGGTGATCGGAAAGAGGATCCCGGTGTGTAGGGCCATACCTGGCCAGAGCATCAGGGAAGTCTGGATGGCTATGCTGGTATTGCTCTCTACGGGTTTATCAAAATTCCCGAAGTTGGCCGTAAAGTAGGGCTGAAGCCAGAAGTCGAGCTTATATCCCTTGAGCTGTAAGGGAGCCTTACTATGGCTGTAGTATTCCTTTCTTTCATTTGGTTCCATCGGGCGGTAATTCCAGGACTGTCCCTTGGAATACACTCCTACCGGCATCCCTTGAAAAAGGGGGCTGTAGTGCTGAACCCCACTGTCGGCCATGATGCGCTGCATTTCGAATAGTCCGATGAAAGGGTTCCGGTACATGCGTTGTTCGTACTGGACCGCCTCCTCCGTATGGGTGATATGCTCATAGTCGTTTACCAGTTTTTCGGGGCTAAACCGGTCCGTTTGTGCCCACGCCGGAAACAGTGGTGCGCAAAGCAGGTATAGCCAAAGGGTATTATTCGCGCTCATGAGATTGCAATTTTAGGCGTTTGGAGGGCTTGAGCAAGGAAAGAGCGAAGGAAGTGCCAAAGGACACCTGGTCGAAGTTGAGCAGGGCACCTTGTATCGTCCAGCGATCCCATAGCTTCACGTATGCTCCCATATTGATATGCTGGGAATCGAACTCGGCCATCAGGCCACCAACAGACTTATAATGTAAAATAGCTCCCCCAAAAGGCCCTTGTAGATAATGATTTTTGTATCGGTCTTCACTCTTTTTTTGCCAGGCAAAATTGGACAGGATACTGGAGTTTTTTAAGTTGCTTTCGTCTCTCCACAAATAGTACGGGCTGCCATATCCGGCGCTCACTTCCAGTTTGAGGTCCTTTTGAATGGTCCAGTTTTTGGTGGCCACCAGGGCATGGGTGAGCATGGCGCCGTCGATGGTAAAGGGGGTGGTGAGCACCAAGGCCAAAGAGGGGCGCTTGGGCTTCTCCTTCAGAATAAGATAACGTAGGTCGAGCTGTCGGTCGCCCAGTGCCTCCCGTACCTGATGGGTATCGGTACTCCTTAACTGTAAAAAGTTGACGTTGACTTCGAATCTTTTAAGAAAGGTGACGTTGGCAAACAGGATTTGCTCGGGATTAGTACCTCGACGCCGTAAGCCATAGCGTATGGGGTTATAGTTGTAGCCAAAGCTAAATTGCCCATCTTCGACGGCCACGGCATTAGGGGTAAAGATGAGTCCGGGCTTGCCCGATAGGTTGACTTGGGCCTGAACAGCCCCCATGCAAAACAACAAAAGGAAGGACAGCACCAGGCCGCCCTTCCTCTTAAAAATAGTCCTATTTTGCTTAATTTCCACCTCCTTGGTTGTGGCAGCTTTCAATTAATTTGACTTTAGAAGCCTCTGCTTTGGCTAGGGCCGCAGCATAATTGGCATTGGCAGTGGCCAAGTCTTTATCTCTGGCAGCAGCGGCATTGGTGGTAGCAGCTGTAGTTTTTGCCGTACATGCTTTAATATCGGCGGCTTGTAGCTCATTTAAAGAGCTTAGATAGCCCAATAATTGAATCTTGCTAAGCGCTGCAAGTAATGCATAATTTGCTCCCAAAGCCTCTTTTGCAGCGTCGAGGGTGGTGATAGCCGAAGTGGAAAGCGCTTCTGCCTGGGTACGCAAGGCAGCATATTTGGCGGGTATAGCCGCCTGACAAGCCGTTTCTGCAGCGGCCAAAGGAGCAATGTTTGCGGCATAAGCAGCGGCAATTTTAGCGGCTTCGCTCGCTTTGGTAGCATCCAACTTCGTTTTTACGGTGGCATAGGTGGCATTTGCCGCAGTAATACAAGCGTCTTCTACCAAGACTCCATTAACGGCCTCAACTCCTTCGATAATAGCCGTACGGGTCCCCGATATGGCAGTTCCTCCAACGGTTGGAAGGGTAAGAGTCGGCAAATAAGCCTTTAGGGTTGGGTCGGCAGCTACCTTATCCATTACGGCCTTTAGGTTGGCAGGCAAGGCTCCACCAGCCGAAACGGCAGCGATCACCTCAGGAGTAACAGAATTTAGCGTGTTTACCTCTTCTGTGCTCAGTGCTCCGGATACCTCGGCAGCGGCCGATGTAGCGGCTGCAGGAATGTTGGTCGGGGTAATGGCACTTATGGCGGTGGCCGTTTCGGTAGTTTTGGCCGAAACAGCAATGGAAGATTCGGTAGAAGTCACCGCTTCAGGGGTGCTTACGGCTACCTCTTCCACTTCAATGCCGTTAATTTCATCTACCAACTCGGTATCGGGCTCGGTAGGGAACGGTTCGTCCTTCTTCTTACAGTTGTACATCACTCCGGTGATGAGCAACGAAAGGGTTAAGATCTTGAGTGTACGTTTTTTCATTTTGATCGATTGATTAATAAATAAGTAATGGTACGAATTGTGCTGTTAATTAAAAGAGGTGAGAAGGGGCCTATCGCACCTGCAGCCACAACAGGTACAAATTTCTTAGGTACGAATACCACCATCACGGGTTTATTGTCCCCGGCCTAAAACCATCACCTGAACGGTTTTAAAGATCAATTTGATGTCGTCTAATAGGCTATATGATTTCAGATATTGAACATCGTATCTGAGACGTTCTACGTTTTTAGCCACGGTATCGGCATATCCTACGTTGATCTGTCCGATAGAGGTAATTCCGGGCTTTACGGTCAACAACCTCTGGAAGTCGTGTGGCTCGGCTTCCATGAGCATATCCACATCATATTTGTATAGGGGCCGAGGTCCTACAACGGACATATCGCCTTTGAGTACATTGAAAAATTGTGGAAGTTCGTCGAGTCGGGTCTTGCGCAAGATCTTGCCCACCGGTGTGATGCGCGGATCGTCGTCACCTTGGGAATGTTGTAGGCCCATTTTGTCGGCATCTACATACATGCTTCTGAATTTGTAGATCTCGAAAATCTCCCCCCAACGGCCTGAGCGCTTTTGACGGAAAAATATAGGTCCTGGTGAGGAAAGTTTAACCACCAACATTAATAATAAGAACAAGGGAGCACCCAGGATCATGACTACACCCGAAAAGGCCAGGTCAAATACCCTTTTGATACTCTGCTCCTGTACATTGGAGAAGGGCTTGGTATTGACCTGAATGACGGGGTACAGGTCGTGGTACTCGATATTGGCCATTTTGTCTACAAAACCCCGGAAGTCCGGAACGAGCCTGATTTGAGTACGATGCCGCTCTCCCAAGCGGATCAGGTCGCTTACCTGGTCGTCGGTCAGGTCGGACATGCAGCAGTATACATAATCTAATTTTTGCTCCTTAATCATCTGCTCGATGCGGGCTATCTGTTCCCCATCGTTGCTAAAAGGAAAGGCCCCATAAAAGCGGTATCCCAGCTCCCTATTTTTATTATAAAAGCCACGGATCATAGACGAAAGTTCTCCATTGCCTATGATAATGTAGCGGTTGTAGTTGTAGCCGGCCTGGCGGTAAAGCTTAAGACCACTCACCGTAAAGGCACGGGCTATGGCCGCTACCAATATAAATAGGCCATAGGTAAGAGATACCTGGGAACGGGAATAGAGCTCTCCTACCTGGGCCAAATACATAAAGGCCATGAGTAAGCCAGCATGCACGACAGCCGTTTTGAGTAGGCTGGTGATCTGAATATTAAAATGATAGGATAAGCGGGTAAAATGGTAGGTCTTGGCCCAGTTGCTGCAAAGAATCCATAGCAGGTTGGCTACCAATAACATATTGACATAAGGATCCCCGATTAAATGCGGTAATGTTTCAAAACGGAGGGCGTAGGCGAGAAAAAAGGATACATTCAATAGGACAAGATCCGTCCAGAGATGCACCTTCGGCAGAAGGCCAGTGAGTCGATTTTTCATGATGTTTTAGTATAACGTTGAGTAAATTATTCCTTACAACCAGTTATGCTGGCTGGCATGCTGAACTTTAGGTATTTTTAGTATTCTTGATAGAGTCGTTATAGTGTAAATTCTATTTCTAAGAATAGATTATTAGAAATCAATCTACAAAACATTTGAAACTACGTACGAATATACCAAATAAACAATAGAAATAAAGGTGCATTTTTACAATAAAATCCAATTCATAGAGAAATTGCAAATGTATCTCTAAATTGTACTATATCTAGTCCCATGAATTTATTAAACGGTAAAGAGACGTTAGTTTTTCTGATGAAGTATATGTTGAATACTTATTTCGAACGAAGACAAAATGGCTTCCTTGGTCAGGTTGTGTAGCACATAATTCCGGGCATTGGCTTGAATGACAGTCAAATCCTGTTGGCTGGCTTGGCGAATGGTGGCGGCCAGGGCAGGGGCCGATTCTGGAGGGCAGATTAATCCTACCTGATGGTTCTGTATCAAGTCGTATAAGCTAGTTCCAGCGTCTGCCGTTACGATCGCGCAGCCGCCAGCCGATAGTATGGTGGTGAGCTTAGAGGGCATAACCAGGTCAGCTGCCGATTTTTTTTGTAAAACCAGGTGTACATTGGCTATCCCCAGCATTTTGGGAAGTAGTTCGTAGGGCTGCAAAGGTTTGAAAATTATATTTTGGAGGTTGGATTGGGCCACCAAGGCTTCTAATTTAGCTTTGGCTCCACCCGACCCTACGATTACAAATTTTAGGTGGGGAAGGTCCTTAGTCAATTCCGCTACCTCTATAATGACTTCTAGTCCCTGTTTCTCGCCCAAATTACCCGAATAAAGCACCACAAAGTCTTGAAGGCCTAATCCCCACGCCTGTCTTAGGGAATCGGTTATGGGAACGGGTGTAATGGTGTTTTGGTCGACCCAGTTAGGGAACATCAAAATATTGTTTTCGGAAACCCCTTTGCCAAGAATTTTTCTTTTCATTCCCTCGCTAATGGTCGATACCTTACTGCTATTTTTGAGTAAGAAACGTTCAAAGCCGAACATGCTATTCAGGAAGAAGTTATTTTTGATCATACCCAATTCTTTGGCGGCATCCACCTGAAGGTCTTGAATATGGGCGATCAATTTACCCCCTTTTATAAACTTATAAATTAAGGGCAATATGGCAATATGGAAGGGGGGCGCTACGCAAAAAACAAGATCGTATTTTTTGGTGAATATGGATTTTAACCAGAAGGTGGAGGTGCGTGCCAAAAATGAAAATTCATGTAGAATTCTTTTTATAGAGCTTACCTCTTGGGGAACATAAATGGGATAGCGGTGAATCTGCACGTTGCCCCGTCGTTCTATAAAGGAACCGCGCCCTCGATATTCGGGGTGCACCTCCCATTCGGGGTAATAAGGCATGGTAGTGACCACGGTTACGTCATGGCCTTGCTCTCCAAGCCAGGCACCCATTTCTCCGGTGTATTTTCCAATACCGGTAAGTTCGGGTGCATAATTGATGCCGTAGATTAAAATGCGCATGATGGGTTGGTTGTTTAACGTTTAGAGGGTTTTCTTTTTTAGTACCAATTGCTGTATAGCCAAAGCGGGGAGCATCCCCAGCAGGGTTCCCGCCATGCCCCAGCCAATGTCGCCCCAGTCAAAATGTCGTCGAGGAAGTAATAATTGTCCCACCTCCGCCATGCTGACCAAAAACAATAAGGATACCAGGACGAGCATAGCTCTTGTCCATATCGATTTATTGGAGAACAGAGGCAAAAAAGGCCCTATAAATCCTAAAAATACGAAGGGTACGGCCGTTCTTAGATTCTTATTTTTATTGGTCCATTCCCCCAGCCAATGTGGAAATATGGGTAGTAACCCTATATCGGGATTGGGGAGCCAGCTGAAGATCAGAACGAAAATCATTAACATAAGTCCCACAATTCCTATTAAGTATCTTTGGATTAATTTGAAAAGATTTATATTTCTTGGCTTTTTATCCATTCTATCGTTTTCTTGTTACCAACTTCTCGAGAAATGGGTAGGTTTGGAGCTAACCTCTGAATTTGAGATAAATCGAAGACATTATCCGTTGTCATATTTTGTAACCGAAAGCTTGTCATTGGGAAAGTGACGCCAATTATTTTTAGAGCATCTCCAAAGTAGCCAGCTAATTTAAAGATGAAAAAAGGTATATTTGGTATTTTTATATTCTCGATTGCTGCTATTTCATTGGCCCACTCTTCAATTTTATAAGGTTCATAATCACCTAAATAAAATACCTTAGAATGCACTTCCTGTGCTGATTTATCCAATAATGATTCTATTTGATAAATCGTATTTTCTATATAACCATAAGTTTTTTTGCAGGCCTTAGAACCCATGTGAAAATAACTTTTACTAAGTACAATATTAAAAAATTGATTATACGGTTCGCCAAAGTACGGGCCCCAAATGGAGGTTGGACGTATTATACTCCAAATATAATTTGGGTTTCGTTTTTTTATTAACTTCTCTGTAATTACCTTACTTCTCCCATATATTGTATGTGGTAAATAGTCATCATAGTCGCGTGGAGTATACCCCGGCTGGCATACGTACATGGAGGAGGTGAATATAACCTGTTTCAAATTTTTACACTTCTCCAGGCAGTTAAGAAGGGTAGTAACACCATCTGTGTTTACTTGATATTCCTCAAGTGATTTTCCATTTAAATCGGTTCTAGCAGCGAGATGAATTACATATTCTGGATTGTATTCTATTATCGTTTTATGCATGGAATCATTATCACATAAATCTAGTTCTATCCATAAATCTTGTTGTTCTTTTAACTTGGGTGGTTTATAATCTAAATTTATAACTTGATGCCCTTGAGATAGCAAACTTTTCATAAGGTGAGTGCCTATAAATCCTGAACCACCTGTTAATAAGTATCTTTTCATATTCTATTTTTTATGGGTTTAGCTGGAGTACCTACACAGATTTTGCCACTAGGCAATGAATGAAGTACCGAGCTCCTTGCTGCTACAATTGTGCCTTTGCCTATAACAACACCTGGAGCGATGTAAACATCATTGGTTAACCAACATTCGTCTTCAATTATTACCGGTTTCGCAAATATGTCGAAGGTAACTTTGTCATATTCATGTCCACCGGTGTTTAAATATACTTTATGAGCTAATGCCACATGATTTCCTAACTGGATTTTCCCTAAGCTATAAAAAACATTATCCTCACCTATCCAGCAATAATCACCAATAGAAATATTCCATGGATAAGTAAACTTTGCCGACGAACGGATTAAGACTCCTTTTCCAATATGTGCTCCAAATAGCCTTAGCAAGAATCTGCGCCAGGGATAAAGAAACTGAGGTGACCAAGCAAACAAAGTCGACTGAATAATCCACCAAAGTTGAACAACTATTGCCGATCGGCCTCTGAAGTGAATTGGTACTTTAAAATTTTCTAAATCTTGATATTGTTTCATTAATATTGGCGAATACTATTTAAAAATGATTTGGCTGCACTTTCTATAGAGTAGTTGTTTTTAAATAAATTGTTAGCATTCTCCTGCATTTCCAACTTATTATTTTGATTTTTATCACACCAACTTTTTAAACTGTCATATATTCCACTTTCTGTATCGTCAGTTATTATTCCAGCGGAATGGTTAATAATCTCTTTTTGAATATTAACCTTATTAGTTGTTAAAACAGCCTTGCCGCATGCCATGGCTTCGGCTAAAACAATGCCAAAATTTTCTTGATGACTAGGTAAAATGAAAACCTCACATCCATATAGTACTGACCACTTTTGGTCCCCCGTAAGCATACCTGTAAATATAATTTCTGGAATATTATTAGCAAGTTCTACCATTTTAGTGCCGTATGGGCTCTCTAAGCCAGGCCCCGCTATAATTAGTTTAGGAATATTATGGTAATGCTCTTTTAGTTTAATATAGGCCCTTATTAGGAGTTCGACCCCTTTTTTTATATCGATCCTACTCATGAATAAAATATACGGATCATTGCTTATGTTAAACTTAGTTAGGCAATCCTTCATTTTGGTGTCGAATAATGGAGGTGGTTGGATGCCATACCCTACATTCAATTCTTTTTTCGGTTTGTAACCGGAAAATGTTGTTCTGGCAAGAAGTAATTCTTCGTTTGTTGTAAATAGTACACCATCTGCATTATTTATGACATGTTTTTCAATCAAGTGCCAATAGAGTGTATTTCGAATTGCTTTAAGTTTGCGATTTGAAGCTTTTTGAAACCATGGATCGAGCATTCCATGAGGCATTACGAATACCTTTACAGTGGATGTTTTAGCTCTTTTTAATTGATTGGAGACAATTTTATTAACTAAATAACTATGATAGTTCCAGAGACCGTGAATTATAATCACATCATATTTATTAAAATTATACTCGAACCATCTAGCAAAATTAGAATTAAACTTCCAAGAAGTTTGATATGCACCTAATGCATATATTTTAAAGTTGTCTTCCTTAATGAAGGAACTAGATGGCTCATCAAAGCAAACAACCTCGTTGGTGACGTTCAGTTTCTCTAATTCAGGTATTGAATTTCGAACACCTTGACACGGACCTCCTTGTAGTGGATCCATACTTGGAATAACTCGAAGTATTTTCATTATTGTATACTTTCAATTGATTGATATATTTGGCTAATCTGATCCAGAGCATGATTGCTGCTAAAGCGTTTGATATTTTGAAATCCTTTCAACTTAGTTTCTGATTTTTGATCATAATCTAAGTTTAGCACTTGGTCCAAAATTAATGCGGATTCAACCAACCAAGTTTCTAGTTTGTGATTTTCTGTTGGTCTTTTGTTTATATAGATAGCTGCTTCACCACCTACCTCATTCATAGGTGCTTCATTGGTAGTTATCACTATTGTACCACAAGCCATGGCCTCAGCAATTGGCCATCCAAATCCCTCTGCTATTGAGGGGAACAAAAAGACATTGGCTCCTTGATAAAATTTTTTGACAATGTCATCGGGTTTATTAATTAAGAACTCTATTTCCATCTTATACCCTGACTCTTCATAAGATTTCAATATCCTTTTGTTAGGCGCAGCGCCAACCATTATTAAAGGAAGTCTCAATTCATTATTAATTTTGCGCCATTGATCATAAATTTCGATTACTCCAATTCGATTTTTATACCACTGATTTCCGCCTACGTGTAAAATATATCCTTTTGAAATATCTAATTTGGTGTGATTCGTTAACTCCGCAATTATCTCCTGCTTTGGTGCAGGTAGAAAGGTTTGAGTTAACCCGTTATATACAACCTTGGTGATTTGAGGTTGTATTAGTAATGTTTTTAGTAAATCGGACTCTGTCTTCCTAGAAACGGATATAAAGTTGTTACTGTGACGATACCCGTCTCGAATAAATGTTTGGTAGATTTTACCGGATTTGGAAGTAGGATTTTCTTTTATCATGCCAAATGCACTTTGTTGAGCTAAAAAATCATGGCAATGAACTACATTAGGATAATTTTTAACATATTTCACCCATGGACCTAATGCCTGATCAGAGAAAACAAATAGACACTTTTGGGTCTGCATTAATAATCTTAATTTTATTAAGATTGGGAAAAATATATATTGATCAATATACCCCATCCACTTCTTAGTAAAAGCATTTCCTGGTAATTTATAAAAGAATGGGAATGGTTTCCAAACTGTAACATCGTGCCCTCTTTCTCTCATTCCATCAGATAGCCATTTAGTATACTTAGGCATGCTTTGGGAGGGCAAAAAATTTGGATGTGAGAATATGATGATTTTCATGAGAATTTTAAAGTCTTTGTTGTTTTAGGCATTGACCTATGGCCTTTTAATTAAGAAGAGCTTACCCAATTTGTTACTTCTGCAAAAAAGTTTTCTATGTTGTTAAATGTATTTTTCAGTGGCTTTTTCTCTAAATATCATTTCTGAATACATGGAAGTTGAGTCCTTTCGTCTAACCCTAAATACAAATACAGATGTACTAATTTTTTCTTCCTCTGGCATATGGTAGTAATTGTATTATAAACACAACTAACCAATAGGTAAAACACAACTGCCAAAACCCTCTAAGAATATAGGCTAGAGGAACAGTTAATCCAATCGAGTTTCTATACATTCCTAGAAACCCGAAAATGTTTATTAAACCTATTGTCGAAAACATGACTTGGTTGTTTCGGAAAATAACAAAACAGTCAAGAAGTTTAAATGAAAAAAAGAGTAGTATGAATATCAAAGGGAATGACCATAATCCAAATGTTGCTAGTCCATCTGCGACTAAACTGGTTACTCGATAACCGCCTAAGGCATTGGCCCCTCCGCCAGTCATAAATAGCATATCACCGGGTGAATATAGAAGTTGATTTTTGTCTAATTTGACATTAAATATAGCCAATAACGGCAATGGGAATATTGCTAATGCCTTTGATTCAAAGCTATCTTGCATCTTTGGGTTGGAGAATCCTATTTTGTGAGCATAATAGATAGTTTCATCGGAAACCCTAAGATTTCCAAATCTGTTCAACATAAAATTATTGATATATCTCTCATCCCAACCATTACTGTAGGAGATCAACTGACCCCTTTCCTCAATGGAGGTGTTTCTAAGTTGTTCCATGAGGCCATCATTTTGAAGGGTTTGCACTGTTTTTTCAAATAGTTCGGCTCTACTAATATCACTTCGAACTTTTCTTGTCGCCAGCATGGCAAGGGATATGTCTGAAATAAAGTTTAATCCAACGAAAACAAAAAAGCCAAGTATTATGATTTTTTTTGGAGATAGTAATTTAAAAACGCTGATGTTCTCAATTAAAACATAAATAAAATAAAGCAAAATCAATGTAAAAATTGGGAATATCATTGATTGTCGGCTATTCGTTGCGAAGCTGGTAATGAATAGCACAGCAATATAAAGCCATACAAGTAGATTACGGCTTTTACTTTTTGATATCCCGCATAATGTTGGAAACAACATTATAATAGGAGTATATTGCAAATAAAGCAATCCAGCTAAAAACTTATTATTTACATCTCCAAATTCCACTTCGCCAGCCACTATTAATTGTTGGATTCGGACTGCTATTCCAATTAATCCAAGTATCCATAATGTGATTGGATCCGTTTTAAAAAAACCTATTTTAAAAAGCCATTTTTGAATTTTGTTTGTTTTCTTACTATGATAATGAATACTAGTATAAAAGGCCATTGAGGCTACGCAAAACATTACCGTTTCCCAAAAGAATGTGTCGAATGGCATTTCAAATCCATAAGTTATTGGTTTCCCTTCTAATAACGTCGCAGGAAGGGGTAAATATCTAGCCAAGAACATAGATAGAAATGTTAAAAATGAAAACGGATGTTCTAGAATGATCTTTCGCTTCAGAAAAAAACCATTAAATATGTGCCAAACGATTAATTCCATTAAACATCCCATCATATTTTCCCAGGAAAGGAAAAATATGATCTCACCAACTATAGAGGTATATAATACGATGGCAAACCATTTTTTTAGTAGGTATACAACATCACCCTTATTATTTGGTTGAATGGAATTAGTCATCATTCAGTACGCTGTTTATCATTCGGTTCATTGAGTCTTCGTTGGAATATCCTGAAAGTTTACATCTTTTCAACCCTTCTAATATTATAGTCTGGCGTATATCATCATTTTCTAAATAATATTGACATTTATTTAGTAATTCTTCATTAGAAGAGAAGTAATCAGCTTCTTTTCCCTCTTCAAACAATGACAAGTGCTCTATGGTCCTTTCTGCCAACATAAATCCACCACATGCAGGTATTTCCATACTCCGTGAGGTTTGCAAATCATGATTGATTTTTCTTAAAAAACACAAAGATATTTTAAACGCTCGCAACGCCTTCGAATATTCATCAGTGAATATTCCTGGTAGAACCTCTAAATTTTTAATATTTCTATAGTTATTCCACCTACCATCGCCGAAAACTTTCACCTTTACACCATTTTCTGCTAAAAAGAGGATACTATCGCAACGTTCTTTTTCCCAAGCTCCGATAAAGCCGACATCGCCACCTAAACGCTCTGTCTCTTCTATTGTTAAGGTTCTAGGATAGTGAAATGAACTTTCATAATGTTTATTTGTAAACTCAATACGTTTGGCCCCTAAAGATTTCATTTTATCCAATATATAGGATTTTGTTGTGAAGTGAATATCATAAAGTGGAATGCATTTTAGGTAGTTTTGACTTTGATTATGCCTTAATGCCATATTATCAGGAGAATAGCTTACAATTTTAGTTGAGGGACAAAGGCGTTTAATACAACGCAAGGTTTCTGGATTAATCGTTATACCCTTATCTATCCAAATAATATCATAATAGTCGTTTCCAGTAGCATTAATTAGTTTTAATATTTGCTTATTGGCCTTAGGGCTATCAGGTAAACGTATAGGAAATCCGTATTGAAATAGACGATTTGCTAGTTTGTACCAAATAGTGAATTTTTTGTCACGGGTATTAACCACATCAATTTTTGTTGTGAGTTTTGTGAGAGCCCAATGACGATGGAGACATGTATTAGAAGTTCCGTTCATGTTTCCTACTGATAAGATTTTCATAAAAGATAAAAATTAGTATTCAAATAAATGATGCTCATTTCTATATTAGGTTAACTTATCAAATCTTTCATATCATTTATGTACTCCATATTTAATTTTCTACATATATCAAGTGAATTAGGATATATCTGCGCTTGTGAAATATCAAATTCTAAATCACCTGAATATAATACAGGTGGATATTTAAAATAATTGTATTTCTCTGATCTAGGCGCGAATAGGATACATTTCTTTTGCATTAATGTGCTCCAGTATACTGCATGATAGCTATTAGTCACAATAATATCAGAGGTGCCAATAAATTCAATCATTTTAGACAAAGGTGCGTTATTTGTTATAAAGTCGAAATGTTTTAAATCATCTGGAAGATGATTTAAAACATCCTTATGTGCTATTACACCTATCTTTCTAATAGAGGGGTATTCCAGTTCTAGTTCGTGAAGCATACAAGTTGCACATGGTACAAACCGGAAATTTTGATATTCGTAATCTCTTACTGAAATTAGGTCAAAATCTTCCCACTCCAGTTTCACAACAGACTCATTATTAATACTAGAGTTAAATCCTGCAGTCCATATTATTGATTTACTAGCCAATTTTGCTGATTTCTTAATATTGTAGTTCCATAATGTACTAGCATTCAACAGTCCACCCCCACCAATGACAATTATGTCATTTTTCTTGATTAAAGAAAATTTGACACTATTAATGTCGTGGACAAGACATGCATACTCGGCGAATATCCTGTTAATATATTGATAATAACCGCATGCAATATCTCCGGTATTATTAGTACAGTATCTGTGTATAAAATGTATGGAAGGATGATTTAAGGTTGACGTGTTTCGAATGATTTTTACAGGGTATTTGCTCTTTGTTCTCCATATTTGAAATCTTGTAAATAGAGTATATTTATTTATTAGATTTCTGTATATTTTTTGAAATACTTTAGTTGCCATATTTTTTTAAAATTACAATAGGATTAAGCAATTTTCCCTTATTTAATAGGAACTTGATTTGATGACTAATTTCAGTTAGCATTTCCCAAAAATTAATGTTTAAGAATTTATTATTTTGTTTTAATGTAAAGACAAACAATAGTATTTCAGTACTAAGAATAGTTATTGGGATAATTTCTAAATTGGGGTAAATAGTTAATAGCAAGTAAGTTATAATTACGGTGAAAAATTGAGTAATCAGAAACGCAATAGTAAAAGGGCCATGAGTATTGGTTGATAATGGAATAACACTTGATATTCCCCATAAACATGAAACCAACATTGATAGCAACATGCAGGCAAAAAATAATTGATTGAATGCGATAGTATGTTTGGTCCATGCGGTATATATATGCTCTCCAGCTAATAACATGAGTATAATACTGAATGTTGTTATGATGAAAGTTATAACTAGGGATCTATAATAGATGTTTTTAATGGTTTTTATGTCGTGTCTTCCAAAAGCTGCGCAAATTTCAGGATTGATGGAAGTTGAAAGCATATTCATTACTTGGCGTAGGAAATTTACAAATGTTCTAGTGGTTGTGAAGGCCACCAAAATTGTAGGTCCCAGAAGGGTATTTACAACAAGAACAATACCCTGACTAGAAACAGCCTGACCCAGGGGAAACATCATAAATGCCAAAGATGGACCTATTAATGATTTTAGAATGGGGAAGTTGAAATTTTGAAATGAAAATTTAATTTTAAATATTTTATTCGAATAATGATGTTTACAAATAATCCCTCCTATTGTTGGAATTATATAGATGCATAACATTAAGTTAATATCCAGATGAAATGTTACACCAATGAATAATATAAGTAAAACTCCAAGTCTGACAATATTGTCTATTATTATGGCAATATGAGTGTGGGAAGTAGCTCTAAAGATGCCATGATAAACTCGACCATACATATTAAAGAATACCTCACTTAATAAAACCATAAAGGCAAAGGATGTCTCAGTTTCAGAAAAGGAATTAATACTTAGTATACTATTGAATCCCCATATTTGCGATATTAAAATTGAAGAGGATATAAAAATAACAAATATGAATAGGACAAATATAAATGCGTTGGCTTGCAACCTTTTACAGCTAGCATAATCTTTTTGTTGGTATTTTATTACAAAGTCATTGTTACTAGCCCTATTAAGCCCTAAATCCGTCATTGCAAAAAATGCCGAAAACGCCGTGATTAGTATCCAGTCAGCATATTTTTCAACTCCCCAATTAAGTATAAATAAGGGTACCATCGCAATTTGGTTTAGGAAGTTCACTCCCATACCAAACGAATTGGCTGCAAAGTTTTTAGCAATTGTTTTATATACTGACATACTACTCAAAATTTGTCATACTTATAACAATGACGAATAGATGATTAACTGATCATCTATGAGTTAATTGTTTTTTTCTATTCAAAATAATTCAGCACTCCAAAACCTTCTTTAAGCAATAGCCGATCTTTTTGGAATAGGCGGAGGTCGGAGGAGGCCATATCTTCGATTAGGGTCTGGAGGGTATATTTAGGTTTCCAGCCTAGTTTTTCTTGTGACTTGGTAGGGTCGCCAATAAGCAGTTCTACTTCGGTAGGGCGGTAGTAGCGGGGATCGATTTTAAGAACGGTAGCCCCAATTTTAAGGTGGGAGGTATCCTTAATTCCCAGTTCGGCCATCCGTTCGGTATCTATGGTGGCGATGGTCGCTATTTCGTCGGCTTCCGTTCCGCTAAAGGCAAGCTCTATTCCCAGGAAAGCGAAGGTCATGCGGATAAACTCCCGTACGCGGGTGGTCACACCGGTGGCGATCACAAAGTCTTCGGACTTTTCCTGCTGAAGGATCAAGTACATGGCCTCTACATAATCTTTGGCATGGCCCCAGTCGCGTTGGGCGTCGATATTTCCCATATACAAGCAATCTTGTAATCCCAGGGCTATTTTGGCCGCAGCACGGGTGATTTTCCGGGTTACAAAGGTTTCACCACGAAGGGGAGACTCATGGTTAAAGAGAATACCGTTGGAAGCGAACATGTTATAGGCTTCACGGTAGTTGACGGTAATCCAATAGGCGTACATTTTGGCTACTGCATAGGGAGAGCGTGGGTAAAATGGCGTGGTTTCAGACTGAGGTACGGCCTGTACCAAGCCATATAGCTCCGAAGTAGATGCTTGGTATATTTTGGTTTTTTTGGTAAGGCCTAGGAGACGTACCGCTTCTAATATACGTAAGGTGCCTATTCCATCGGCATTGGCGGTATATTCGGGCATTTCGAAACTTACCTGAACATGGCTCATGGCGGCCAGGTTATAGATCTCGTCGGGTTGAACTTCCTGGATGATCCGGGTTAAGTTCATCGAGTCGGTCAAATCCCCATAATGTAGGATAAACTTGGCGTTGTCGACATGGGGATCTTCATAAAGGTGATCGATGCGGTCGGTGTTAAACAAGGAGCTTCTTCGTTTGATCCCGTGGACGGTATAGCCCTTGCTCAATAGTAATTCACTCAAATAGGCGCCATCCTGGCCCGTTACTCCGGTGATTAATGCTACTTTATTGCTCATATTCGTATCGTTAAGTAAAGTTCTGATTTCGTTATTAGGGTTGGGTTTATGCCGAGTATTCGGTCTGGTGTTTTAAAAAGTCCTGATAGGCTAGGGCCACTCCTTCTTTTAACTCGATGCGGTGGCTCCATCCCAGGCCGTGCAGGTTGGCTACGTCCATCAGTTTGCGAGGGGTGCCGTCGGGCTTACTGGTATCCCAGTCAATGGTGCCCGTAAAGCCTACCGTCTCGGCCACTAGTTCGGTGAGCTCCTTAATGGACAGGTCTTCTCCTGTTCCTATATTGATTAGCTCACGACCGTTATAATTTTCCATTAAGAAAAGGCAGGCCTCGGCGAGATCGTCGGCGAAGAGAAACTCTCTTTTGGGCGACCCCGTTCCCCAGGCTTGCACGCTGGGGCTATTGCTTTCCTTGGCCTCGTGAAACTTGCGGATCAGGGCGGGGAGGACATGGGAGTTGTTGAGGTCGTAATTGTCCCCATAACCATAGAGGTTGGTGGGCATTACGCTGATAAAGTTACAGTTATATTGGTCGCGGTAGGCCTCACAAAGTTTGATGCCGGCAATCTTGGCGATAGCATAGGGCTCATTGGTAGGCTCTAAGGGGCCGGTAAGCAGGGAGGTCTCTTGCAAGGGCTGGGGAGCCAACTTAGGATAGATGCAGGACGAGCCTAGAAACATCAGTTTGGTGACGCCCGTAACATAAGCCTGATGAATGATATTGGCCTCTATCATCAAGTTTTCATAGATAAAGTCGGCCCTATAGGTGTTATTGGCTACGATGCCTCCCACTTTGGCAGCGGCCAGGAATACATAGTCGGGCCGTTCGCTAGCAAAAAAGTCGGCCACAGCCTGTTGGTTGCGTAGGTCGAGTTCGGAGGAGCTCCTAAAGACGAGGTGGGTATAGCCCCGTTGCTCCAAGGCCCGCCTGATGGCCGATCCCACCATGCCTCGGTGTCCTGCTATGTATATTTTCGAGTCCTTTTTCATTTTTATATGCGTTTTTTTTACGGGAGGTACTAGGTGTTAGGTGTTAGGTGTTTGGTGTTAGGATTGCGTTGGATTTAAGTTATAATCGTTTTATTTTTAGGTAATTAGGCTACCCTTCGACTGTACGTTGACTACCCTTCGACAGGCTCAGGGTGACAGCCTATCAGGTTTCGACTGTAGGTTGACTACCCTTCGACAGGCTCAGGGTGACAGCCTATCAGGCTTCGACTGTAGGTTGACTACCCTTCGACAGGCTCAGGGTGACAGCCTATCAGGCTTCGACTGTACATTGACTACCCTTCGACAGGGCTTCGACTCCGCTCAGCCAGCAGCTCAGGGTGACAGCCTAACAGGCTTCGACTGTACATTGACTACCCTTCGACAGGCTCAGGGTGACAGCCTAACAGGCTTCGACTGTAGGTTGACTACCCTTCGACAGGCTCAGGGTGACAGCCTACCAGGCTTCGACTGTACATTGACTACCCTTCGACAGGCTCAGGGTGACAGCCTACCAGGTTTCGACTGTACATTGACTACCCTTCGACAGGCTCAGGGTGACAGCCTAACAGCTTAATCGTGCGACGGACCTTTTTAACATTTAACATTTAACATTTAACATTTAACAATTAACGCCCTAATCCCTAAAACCCAACCCCTAAAACCTAACCCCTAATTAACCAATTCCGGTTTTTCTTTTTCTAGTCTTTCAAACACCTTTTTAACTTCTTGGGAGTCGTTTTTGGAGAGGACTAGGATGGCGTCGTCGGTTTCTACGAGCACCAGGTTTTCCACTCCTATAAACTCCACGTGTTTTTTGGAGCCCACCACACAGTTGTTGCTGACAAAATGTTGTTTCTCCCCGTTATTTTCCCAATGTTCCCAGATCGACTCAAAGGAACCCAGGTCGGACCAGCCAAAGCTGGTTTTAACTACTTTTATTTTTTTAGACCGCTCCATTACGGCGTAATCGATACTCTTGGAAGGAATTTCCATGGTCTGGCTTTCGGGCAGGAGGCCATCGACGCCAGCGGCATAGCATACTCGGGATTTGGCCAGGATGTCGGGTTCAAACTTTGCGAGCTCGTCCAAAAAAGTTTGGGCCTGAAAGCAGAACATTCCACTATTCCAGAGGAAGTTGCCCTGTTCCAGAAACAACTGTGCCGTGGCCAGGTCTGGTTTTTCCCTAAACCCTAAAACCTCATGGCCCTGGCTCTCTATATACCCATAGCCTGTTTCGGGCTTGGTGGGGGCGATGCCAAAGGTTACCAGATATCCATCGGAGGCCAATTGCAGGGCCTCGGCAATGGAGGCAGCATAGGCGGCTTCGTTGGTGATGATATGGTCGGAGGGCGTCACCAGCAACAGGTCGTCTGGAGCTGCGGCTAAGGCGGCAAAGGCAATGGCGGCCGCGGTATTGCGAGGGGCCGCTTCTACTATTTCGGTATACTCACCGATTCCCGCCCGCATAAGGTCGGACTGCGATAGTAGATAATTGTCCTTATTGCCCACCACCAAAGTACGATCGGCCAGGGTTCTGTTGCGTTCGGCAGTGAGTTGAAACAGGGACTTATCCCCGAACATAGGGATGTACTGTTTGGGCATCGACTTGCGCGACACCGGCCATAGCCGACTGCCAACTCCTCCAGAAAGTATTACATGGATGGTTTTGGACATTTTTTTATATGCTTTATTGTTTATGTTTTAGGCCATAGGCTTTAAGCTTATAGCTTTATTATCGTATAAATCGATTGGCAGGCTTCGACTGCCCTTCGACAGCCCTTCGACAGGCTCAGGGTGACAGGCTTCGACGAGACCTGTCACGCTCTGCGTGATCAGCCAGCAGCTCAGGGTGACAGGCTTCGGCTACCCTTCGACAGCCCTTCGACAGGCTCAGGGTGACAGCCTTCGGCTTCGACTCCGCTCAGCCTACGAGCCTACCAGGCTTCGACGAGACCTGTCACGCTCTGCGTGATCAGCCAGCAGCTCAGGGTGACAGGCTTCGGCTGCCCTTCGACAGGCTCAGGGTGACAGGCTTCGGCTGCCCTTCGACTGGCTCAGGGTGACAGGCTTCGGCGAGACCTGTCACGCTCTGCGTGATCAGTCTGTCAGCTTACCTATGCGACTCGCCGCTTTGACCTTTAACCTTTGACCTTTAACCTTTAACCTTAGACCTTTAACCCAAGACCCAAGACCTAATAACCTAAGACCTAATAACCTAACCGCCTAACAGCCTAATTCCTATCAACTTTCCACTGTTTCCCTTCCGATGCTATAATAGGTAAATCCTTGTTCTTTCATGGTTGGCAATTCGTATAGGTTCCGGCCATCGAAAACGACTTTGTTTTTAAGCAATTTGCCCATTTTGTCGAAGTCGGGGGTGCGGAACTGTGGCCATTCGGTAAAGATCATGAGTGCATCGGCATCGTCGAGAGCGGCATAGGCCGTATGACAATAGGTAAGGTCGGGGAGGAGTCGCTTCACATTGTCCATGGCCTCGGGATCGTAGACGGTCACGGTGGCACCCGCTTCTAGTAGGGCCTTGATGTTTTCTAAGGCAGGAGCTTCCCGGATATCGTCGGTATAAGGCTTAAAGGCCAATCCCCATACGGCGATGGTCTTGCCCTGAAGGTTGCCCTCGAAATACGACTCAACCAAAGGAATCAATCTTTTTTTCTGATCCTGGTTGACGGCCATTACCGAAGTAAGGGTACGGAAGTCGTAGCCGTAATCGATAGAGGTTTTGGCCAAGGCCTGTACATCCTTGGGGAAACAGCTACCCCCGTAGCCAATACCGGCGAAGAGGAAGCGCTTGCCAATGCGGCTGTCTGTCCCAATGCCCCGGCGTATATCGTCGACGTTGGCGCCTACCTTTTCGCAAAGGTTGGCGATTTCGTTCATAAAGGTAATTTTAAGTGCTAAAAAGGAGTTGGCCGCATATTTGGTCATCTCCGCGGAGCGCTCGTCCATAAAAATAACGGGGTTACCCTGGCGAACCAAAGGAGCATAAAGCTTCTCCATTACTTTTTTGGCTTTTTCTGACTGAGTACCCACTACCACCCGGTCGGGCTTCATAAAGTCTTCTACTGCGACGCCCTCTCGTAGGAATTCGGGGTTGGAAACCACGTCGAAGTCTACTTGTGCCGCGGCGGCAATGGCCTCCCGTACCTTCTCGGCGGTACCTACCGGGACGGTGCTCTTGTCGATGATTACCGCATATTGGCTTAGGATAGGTCCTAGGTCCTTAGCCACCCCCAAAATGTATTTGAGGTCGGCCGATCCGTCTTCTCCAGGAGGGGTGGGCAGTGCTAGGAAAATAACCTCCGCACCTTGGATCCCCTCTACCAAGCTGGTGGTGAAGTTCAGGCGTCCTTCGGCAATGTTCCGGTCGAAAAGTACGTCAAGCCCTGGTTCATAAATCGGAATCTCTCCCTGTTGTAAACGTGCGACTTTCTTTTCGTCAATGTCTACACAGGTAACCTGGTTTCCGGTTTCGGCAAAACATGTTCCGGTTACGAGTCCTACGTATCCGGTTCCTACTACTGCAATTTTCATTCGTTTTATTTTAAGTGATCGGAACTGACCCTTTCAGCAAGCGCTGAAGTTTAAACCTACTGAGGAGTTCGCCTCCTTAATAAGGGAAGGCTAAAATACCCCAAGGCTGGACTCGAAAAACGAATGGATGGCTTAAAAAATGTTTCTTCATAACGTTGAGTAAAATCGTAAAGATCTTTAAAACCTTTTTTTGTTCTGCGAATAGCCTGGGCTATTTTAGTAATAACGTTGAGTAAAATCGAACATCCTTAATTTATCTTGAATCCTGAATGTCAGGATTCGCTTAGCTAATGTCAAATTCTTGTTATAGTTCAAAATACAAGCTCGAATTTAGGATATTTTTATTACTCTACAAATTTTATCGAGTTAAAAAATTATGTATTTCTACTTATTGGCTTAATTTATTTGCAAAGTCTTCAAAGGTATTTGTATAGTACTATATAAAAAACAATTTCGTATAGTTTATATCCTTGATTATCAGCCCTTCCCAATCAATTTTTTTATTCTATTCATATTAAAGGGGTTGGTCTTGGCCGCCACCTGGTCTTCGGTATAATAACCGTACCCATAGCCCCCATAACCATAACCGTACCCATAACCGGCGCCATAATTGACCCCATTATAGACGATGCTCATGTTTTTAAACCTTTTGGTTTTGTACAATTGTCCAATTCGCTTGAGGTGGTCGAGTAGGGTATAATTAAAACGTACCACATACAGGGAGGCATCGACGAACTCGCCAATCAGGGCGGCGTCGGTCACCAGACCGTATGGAGGGGAGTCGATCAGCACATAATCGTATTGTTCCTGAAGCTCGGCGATCATTTTAGGCAATCGCCCGTTGGTCAGTAGCTCCGAAGGGTTAGGAGGCAGGGGGCCGCTGGTGATTACATCGAACTTAGGGTGCACATTGGTCGACTGGATAAGCGACGATAGGTTACTCTGTCCAATCAGATAGTTGGAGATCCCCTTGGTATTGCCTACCTCCAGGCGATCCTGAAGGGAAGGTTTCCGCAAGTCGAGCCCTAGGAGAACGACTCTTTTGTCGGAGAAGGCCAAACTAGCGGCCAGGTTGATACTGACAAAGCTTTTTCCTTCACCTCCTACCGAGGAGGTAAACATGATGGTGCGGCAGCTGCCATCACCCAGGTACTGCAGGTTGGTCCGTAGGGCTCTAAACTGTTCGGCTACGGCGCTGCGGCTGGTCATCTTGATAATGGAGTCGGCCGCTGGGCCGTCTTTGCCAGTCTTCATCAGGCCGATCTCCCCTAGGATAGAGGCATGGGTTCGTTTTTCTATGTCCTCACGATCCTGAACGGTATTATTGATAAGGAAGATTAGATTGATGATGAGCAGGGGAATGGCGAATCCAGCTACTAGTCCCCCAAGCCAAATCATTGATTTCTTTGGTTTTATTGGCTTGTAGCTTGAAATGGGCGCGTCGATAAGCCGGCTATCAGTAACCGTGGAGGCATAGGCTAGGGCCGTTTCCTCCCTCTTTTGCAACAGATACAAGTAAAGGTTTTCTTTAATAGTTTGTTGGCGTTTGATGCCCACATATTCCCTTTCCTTTTGGGGGATGCTGCGCAGGCCTGCGGAGAAACGGCTATTGATCGACTCCAAGTTCTGCTTGGTAACGTCCATACCCCGGCGCAGGTTTTGTACGTTCTCGCGGATCGACTGGCGCACGCTAGCCAGCTGGGTGTTGATGGTCTCGAGGAAGGGGTTGTTGGCGGTGGTAGTCCGGGCATATTGTTCCCTTTGTAGCTCCAGTTCATTGAATTTGGTGAGCAAGGATACCAGTACCGGGTCGTTGATCATATAGGTGGCCGGGGCTACGGCTCCGGCTCCGGCATTTTTGATATAGTTATCTACACTTTGAAGGATGTTGATCTGGGTATTGACCTCGTTGAGCTTGGCGTCGTTTTCCTTGATATTTTCAAGGAAAAGCTCCGATTCGGCGCTGATGTCGGTAAGGCCCTTGCTGGTTTTATAGGTTTCGACATCCTTTTCTACGTCACCCAATTCGCCAGTGATCAGCCCCAGTCGAGTCTCAATAAACTTGAGGGTGTTGCTGGCCTCGCTATTTTTGTCGGCCAAAGCGGACCTTACGTATACGTCTAGGAGCTTATTGAGCACGTCCCTTCCGCGTTGCACGTTTACATCTTCATAGGTAAGTTCCACCACCGTACTTTTTACATTAGGTTGCTGAACGCTTAACCTAGAGAGCATACTTTCAGCAACACTTTTGGCTTGAGCAAAATGGATGGTAGCCTCTTGATTGGAGGTAGGCTCTCCTCTTTTGACGATAAAGGCCCCCCAGGCGTTGGTCAATCTTTTGCCGAATGGATAAAGTTCGTCGGAGCCGTTGAGTCGGAAATGGCTGCTGTCGGCTAACTCTATAGTCATATCTTCTTCATAGCCATATTCGGTGATCACCTCTGGGGTGACTATTACAGGGCTGTCCCCATATATATTGACCGTCCGAAGACCTTGTTTGGTGGTATAGGATACGTCGAGGGCAAGTTCCTTAATTACCTGCTCCATCAAGTTCTGAGATTTGAGGATCTCTATTTCATTTTCTACCAGTTTATTTCCACCAAACTGATTGCTGAGTTCCGATAGCATATCCCCTTGAGCCCCACTAATCCCCTTTTGCTCGTCCTTGATCAGCATGGTAGTCTTCGTGCTATAGACGGGTTGCGTAGTTTTTAAATAGAAAAAAGCGGCTGTAAGGGTAAGGGCCACAAAAATGGGGAACAGGTACCAGTATCTAAAGTAGCGGCGGATATATTGTTGCAGGTTAAATTCCTGCTCCTCTTCCTCTACAAAGTCATTCTGAAGCATATGGTTATTGTAATCTTTCATATCCGTTGAGTAAATGAGCGGCTTAATAGGGATTATTTTACGAAATTAAGGACCAAAATGGTGAGGGTGCTGACGGCCGCCACCACACTGGCGAATAGGGGCAATCGGCGGGCTCGGTAATCCGATTCCAGCATTTTGGCCTCTACTGGTTCCACATAGACGATATCGTTTTTATGAAGGTAATAATAGGGGGAATTAAAGACTTCACGGCTGGTAAGGTCCAGGCGCGCATATTCGCGGGTGCCGTTTTCTTCCCTTATTACCAAGACGTTGGTCCGGTTCCCATAAATGGTCAAATCGCCCGCTAAGCTAAGTACTTGAGGCAGGGTGATTTTCTCTTCGGGAATCACATGAATGGAGGGCGATTTTACTTCTCCCAGCACCGATACTTTAAAGTTGACGTTCCGAACGATGACCGAGGGCTCTTTAAGGTAGTCCTTGAGCTTGGTGCGGATCAGTTCGGAAGCCTGTTCCGTTTTTAGTCCCTGGATATATATTTTGCCTAAAAGGGGCATTTCTATACTTCCGTCGGCATGAACCAGATAGCCCAGGGGTTGTAATCTTGCTCCTCCTCCCGTAGTCGAATAATTGGCAATGGGGGTGGTGATACCGGCGGCGGCATTAAACATCTCATTCGATTCGGGGCTTAGGCTCCCCACCACGATGGTCAGGATATCGTTGGGTTGGATGGTAGGTACATAGGCCTGAGTAATGGAATCGACCTTATACTTCAGGGTGTCACCTTGGAAATATACAATCGACTTAGGGGATACACAGGAAGTAAAGGATCCGGCCATTCCGATCAGGATGGGAAGTACTAGGAGTATCAAATGTTTCTTCCCTTTGGTTTTCGTAATCATATGCATGTATGCGCTGCGGTAGTAAGGTGGTACAATAGTGAAATCGTTATTATTGCCAATAATTCGTGAAATCTAGTGGTTTTTAGCCTTTTGTCTATCTCTTTCGAATAGACCTTGGTAACTATTTATATATTTACAATAGAAAATTATCTGTTGATCTTACGGTACAAATGTAGCAGATATTCTATATTTAACACTTAAACATGCAGAAGTTTTTCATTTTTGAACGGATATTCCCTTAACCATTTCTGCTTGTTTTTCAGGCCTATTTGTTGTAAATGTTGGATCTTGTGCGCGTCAGACCCCAAAAAAGTGATAAGATTGTTTTTAAGTAACCAGGTGGCCATTTTTTGAACATTTTCACCATAATAGGGTCCTAGTGAAAGGGCGTTTACTTGTAATTCGCAACCTTGGGCGCATAATTGTTGGTAAATGCTGGGGTCAGAATAATAATACGTATACCTTTCAGGGTGGGCTAAAACGGGTTTGTAGCCTTTTTCTATGATGGTAAAAAGGGTTTGGGCGGTATTGAGTAGTGGGGTGGAGTAGGGCAGCTCTACAAGGAGTCGGTTGCCGGGGAGGGTGAGCATTTCTTGTCCCGTCAGCAACAGATCCATAAAGTGCTCATCGATGAAATATTCGGCGGCTGCATTTATGCGTATCTGGAGGTCTTCGGCCCTAGCAGCCGAACGAACTTCTTCCAGTCCCGATCGAATAATTTCAGGAGTATTACGGTAACAGTCCCATATAATATGAGGTGTCGTGTACAGTTCTTGGTATCCAAGACTTTGAAAAAACCTAATCATTTCTAGAGCTTCTTCTATTGTTTCTACACCATCATCTATCCCAGGTATTAGATGGGAGTGAAGGTCTATTCCGATATGGCTCAGGTCTAATTGTGTTTCTTTCGATTTTTTGTATATCCAGTTAAACATAATTATTCTCGGATTTAGAAATTCTCTGTTGAGGGTGAAACAGTAATTGAATTTACTCCGAAATTTGGAATTTTAGTGGTTTTTGCAAATTTAGGATAAAATATTACAGATCAAACCAAATATTGTTTCTTAAAAAAAAATATTAAAAATAAGTTGAATTATTTTACTAGTAGAATGAACAAATTCAATATATGGTTTTTTGTATAACAGTCAAGTGAATTAAACTTTAACATATCGTTAAATATTCTATCTTTTGTCTCGATATATTTCTATAGTTACTTCCTTTAAATATAGGGCGATATCTTATAAATGTTATCAGCTTTATTACCGAATACGGAAGTATGTTTACATTGGGCTACGGATTACTTATTAAATTTTGATTAAATGACGAATCGAGCTTATTTGATGGCCTGTGCAGGTGGAAGAGCCATGTCAGCTGGAGGGGGATAATGAGCCATTATGGTGTTTTTTTTAGTTGAACTTGCAATATATGTTTTTAATAAGAGTAGGAATAACGTATGATGTCCCTTCTGATTATTGAAAATTAATCATCGTTTAAACCTAAAATTTAATGAAACAACTCATATGTTTAATCAGTTTAGGTGCCTTGCTTCTATTTGGGGTTGAATATAAGGTACAGGCACAAGATGGTTGGAAATATTTATTTAACGGTAAAGATCTTTCGGGTTGGCAAGTGGGCGAGAACGCCGCTTCCTTCTCGGTGTCGGATGGCCGTATCAAAGTAGCGGGTCCTAAAGCCCATCTTTTTTATATGGGTGAAATAGAAACTCATAATTTCGAAAATTTTGAGTTTCAAGCCACCGTCATGACCTTGCCGGGTTCCAATTCGGGGATCTATTTTCATACCACTTATCAGGAGGCTAGCTGGCCTCAGCTAGGTTATGAGGTGCAGGTCAACAATTCGCATACCGACTGGAAACGTACGGGAAGCCTCTATAATGTGGTGGATATAAAGGAGAACTATGCCCGCGACAACGAGTGGTACACCGAGTATATCCGCGTGGAGGGCACGCATATTATCGTCAAGATTAACGGAGTGACGGTGGTAGACTATGAGGAGAAGGACGTAGACAAGCGCCCTGAAGATACCATCCATCGTGTGATAAAGAGCGGGACTTTCGCTTTACAGGCCCACGATCCCAAAAGCATTGTCTACTTCAAAGACATTAAAGTGAGGCTCTTGTAAAGGAGCTGGTAATGGCGTTGTCACTGGTTCATCCGATAAGGCGACCTTTTTTTCTAAGCTTCTACCTATTATCTTTGAGGTAAATCGAGCGGTTTGCTGACTAGGACATCAAAGTCAGCTGTTTGTTTAATCATCGTCAAAGGCCTGTGATACGGGTACTTTGAATAAAAAAAGCTGAATTTTGAATTTTAATGAATTTGAACTCCACGAAGACGTGCTTAACGCCGTGGATTCTATGAACTACCAAGCGGCGACCCCTATTCAGGAGCAAGCCATTCCTATCATACTTAAAGGAGGAGACCTATTGGCCTGTGCCCAAACCGGCACGGGAAAGACTGCCGCCTATCTAATTCCTATTTTGGACAAGGTGGCCCATGAGCCTCATCAACATACGGCTGCGCTTATATTGGTGCCTACCCGCGAATTGGCCGTTCAGATCGACCAGCAGATTCAGGGGCTAGGGTATTTTGTAGGCGCCACCAGTATTGCCGTATATGGAGGGAATAAAGGGCCCGAATGGGACCAGCAAAAGAAGGCCCTGTCGCAGGGGGCCGACATTATTATTGCCACACCGGGCAGGCTTATCGCCCATTTGCAGTTAGGATACGTCAAGTTCGATCAGATCAAACACCTGGTGTTGGATGAGGCGGATCGGATGCTGGACATGGGATTTTTGGGCGATATCATGAAAATCATGAGCTTCTTGCCCTCGCCAAAGCAAACGCTGATGTTTTCGGCCACCATGCCGCATAAAATAGGCGATCTGGCTAAGCGAATTTTGAATGACCCCCAGGAGGTGAGGCTGGCCGTGTCGAGGCCGGCAGAGCGTATCGACCAGCAGTTTTATATGGCAGGCGATAACCAAAAATTGCCGTTATTGTCGCATTTACTCACCCAAGTGTCCGATACGAGTATGGTATTGTTCACCTCCAGGAAGAATACCGTAGAACCTATTGTAAGGGCATTGCGAAAACTGGGCCTTAAAGCCAATGGAATCTCGTCGGATTCGGACCAAGGCGAACGCGAACAGGTGTTGCGATCGTTTAAAAACCGGGAATTCCCTGTGTTGGTAGCCACCGATGTGCTATCCCGGGGTATCGATATCGATAATTTGAGCCATGTGGTCAATTATGACGTACCCCGCGACCCAGAGGATTACGTACACCGGATCGGGCGTACGGCCAGGGCAGCGTCTAAAGGAACCGCTATTACTTTTATCAATGAGGCGGATCAGAAATATGTCCTGAAAATAGAACGACTTTTCGAAAAGGAAGTGGAGAAACGCACCATCCCCGAGGAATTGGGATTGGGTAGCTCCCCAGTCTTCAATGCCCGCCGTAGCTCGGGGGGAGGAGGCCACCGGGATCGGGGGCCTAGGAAGGGACCTTCCGCAGAAGGACAAGGAAATGCAGGCTCCAAAAAGCCTTTCCGTAGGAAAAAGCCTAGGTCGAAGAGCGCCGCGAAGGCTCCGTCGTCAACCCCGACCAATTCGGCTTCCTAAATTGAACTGGAACGGTATTTGCAAGAGCCGTAGGAGAGAAGGGTAGAGTCGTGCGAGGAATAGGATTATTCCAGTACGCTTTAGTCTTTCATTTTCAACGTTTCTGAAGAATATCAATGAATCCAATAGAAAATATTTTTAAGTGGTTCCGAAATTACCGGTTAAGTGTTTCGGAACCACCTATTATTTCCTTAGAGGGTATCTATACGCTCTTGTTATTACTAGGCTTAAGTCTGGTGGCCGTTTGTTTTCATTTGGTGCGTATCCTGTACAACGCCCCTGTGGATTTTTCCATGGACTGGAACTTATTCCTGAGTTGGATTCCCCTTATTGTTGCTTTTTTGGCCAATAATATTTCCATTCATTTTCGACAGGGCCGGTTGTTATTGGCCGTATTAAGCGTTTTTTGGTTGGCATTTTTTCCGAATGCGCCCTATATGATCACCGATTTGTCGCATCTGGTCGTCGATTTTCAGCGCGACCTCACTTGGCACGACAATATCATGTTGTTTACCTATGCTGAGGTGAGCCTATTTAATGGATTGGTATCCTTATATTGGATACATAGTTCATGGAAAAGGGTGTATCACAGCCGGGTCAGCTGGCTTCTGTTGCTAGGGAGCTTCCCTCTGGCGGGATATGGGGTATATTTGGGTCGGGTAAGGCGTATGAACAGCTGGGACATCCTACATGATCCTCATAAGATCATGCAAAGCCTTGTCGATAGTCTGATGGACCGGACGGCCTTGTTGCTTAGTCTGGAGATTGGCGCCCTATTGGCCGTGTTATATTTGGTACTATGGTCTATAATCAGATTTAGAATTCGTTTTAAGGCGAGTATAGAGAAATAAGAAAGGAGTATATAATTTCGATGAAGCTTGAAATCTGTTACCAGGACCACCGTTTAGTGGCCATCAATAAGCCCCATGGCTTGCTCGTACACCGCAGTCCGATAGCGGCCGATGCCCAGGAATTTGCCGTACAGCTACTCAGGGAGCAACTCGACCGACGGGTGTTTCCCGTTCATCGTCTCGATCGGAAGACCGCCGGGGTTTTACTTTTCGCCCTCGATGCCACGACCAATAGCCAGGTGCAGCAGCTCTTTGCACAAGGAGCGGTGAGTAAGCGCTATTTGGCCATTGTACGAGGCTATACTCCCGACTATCTGGAAATAGATTATCCCCTAAAAAAAGAAGACGGTCCCCTGCAAGATGCCTTTACGGTGCTACATACCTTATCGAGGGCCGAGCTGCCGATAGCCCAGGGTAAGCATGCCACCTCCAGGTATTCGTTGGTAGCCTTATGCCCCACTACTGGCCGCATGCATCAATTGCGCAAGCATATGGCCCATATTTTTCACCCGATAATAGGCGATAGACCCCATGGCTGCAACAAGCAAAATCGTTTCTTTCTGGAGTATTTTCAAATGAATACCATGCTGCTTCATGCCCAAAGTTTGGAGCTGACACCCCCTGGTACATCGGAGGCGATCAGGATCACCACCGATGTTCAGCCAGAGTTTCAACGCATGCTCGACGCCTTAGGGCTACATGCACAGGGTGTGTCAGGGGTCTTATAGTTTTGTGTATTTGTCCACCTTATGATGTATGGGTTTCAAGGAGCGTAGGTAGGCATAGATGGCCTTGAGGTCGGTATCGGTCATGCCTGCGTACATATTCCAGGGCATGGGGGTGTTTAAGTCGCCGGGAGCCACTTTGGGCGGCGAATAGGCACTATCGGCATACATCTTAAAACGATTGACGAACATGGCTTCGGTCCATTGGCCAAGTCCCGTTTCGACGTCGGGGGTAAGGTTTGCGGAACGCACGATGCCACCTGGCATAGGGAAGGCCATACCTCCGCCGTACTCCGTTCCAGGAATAGGAGTTCCTTTGTCTACCTGGCTGTGGCAATCTACACAACTAGCGGCGTTGATCAGGTATTGTCCATAGGCTAGCTCGTCGTCTGCTACGGGGAGCATCTGCGCCTGAGACCTAACCGGCATGGTGTTAATGAGTATATTAACCGGAAATGCGGGCTTGGAAGCGGGAGGTACGTTGGTAGAGGATGGAAGCTGTCGGAGATAGGCGATAATGGAATAAATGTCTTCAGGATCCATTTGCCCATAACTTTGATAGGGCATTACCGGAAACAAAGCCGAGCCATCTTTACTTACTCCAGTAGTAATGGCTCGGTATAGCTCTCCATCTGTCCATTTGAAAAGGGCATGCGGGGTGATATTTTTCGAATAAAAATCGCCTGGGAAACCCATCTCCGTTCCAAACTTTTCTCCTCCGCCGCCAATAGATCCGGGGACGATAGGGCCGGCAAAGCGGGACCAGTCACGGGTGCTGTGGCAATCCACACATACGGTAACATGATTAGCCAAATAGGCGCCTCTTTGTATCCGCTTGGGGGTGAGTTCTATGGTAAGCTCTGGTGCGGGGCCGGTATTGGGGAGCAGCCAAGTGACGTAGGCCAAGGCTCCGAGGATAGCTAGGAGCACGAAGCCAAAAAACGACAAAATAATTTTGAAGGGCTTTTTCATTTTACGAAGAGTATATGTTATTTATCCCTAAATTATGGTTAAATTTAAGTAAATGATGAGTGGCGGTCAGAAAGTTATAGCAAAACTTATTGAATGGTATAGGCAGGTGGCGAATGCGAAGAAAACTTAATGATTTCTTAACATGTACTTAATATTATTACGTGATGAACCTACTAAAAAATGTTTTCAGCCTATTGTTAATCGCCCAGCTAGCGGTAGGTCAGGACTATGCTACCCTAGCCCAAAGGCGGGCCATTATAAAGGTGGCGCCGCTTTCACTTTTCGATTATGATAATACCTTACAACTAGGAATAGAAGTACCCTTATCTAAAACCACTAACCGGATGTCCTTTCAGCAGGAGGTAGGGTATGGTCACGGTCGGTTTAATATTTGGTCTCAAGGCGACGATTTCCTGTCCAATAAGCAAACCTGGAAGTTCCGTAGTCAACTTCGATTTTACCTCATCTCCAAACCAATAGCTCGGATGTATTTGGCAGGAGAATATATGTTCAAAAATGTTAGGAAGTGGGAACTGAGGGAGGTGTCGCCCTGTACTTATGGGAACTGTTACCCTGTGGTGCAGCAGAATGTGCATTTTCAGAAGAACGTGACGGCCTTGCATGTAAAACTGGGGTGGCAGTTCTATTTTAAAAACCGAACGACCCTGGACCTTACCACGGGCTTTGGGCTTCGTTCACCGAAGTATCGGGTCCTCACACCGGGTGTGACGGTCGATCCCCGCTATGCCTTTGGCGACTGGTGGTGGACCTCGGGTGGCTCTGAGGGTGAAGTCACGGTAGACCCTAGCCTGGCCTTTGGCGTTCAGATAGGGATACTGCTCGGGAAACTCCCGTCACCTTGACCGGAGCCGGTCAGAATAAAAAAGGGCCGCTATTACAGCGACCCTTGAATGACTAACTACCCGATTTGGCAGTTTGTTGTTTGTTGTATTTCTTTTCGGCCGTTTGGGCTTTGGCAAAATCGAGCACCACGCCGTTGATGCAATACCGTAGGCCAGTGGGAGGTGGGCCGTCCTTAAACACATGCCCCAAATGGGAGTCGCAGCGGCCACAAACTACCTCTGTTCGTACCATTCCATGACTTTTATCGGTATGGTATACAATGGACTTTTTGCTTAAAGGCTCATAGAAACTAGGCCATCCGCATCCGCTATCGAACTTGGTGTCGCTTTTGAATAGGGCATTGCCACATACTGCGCAATAATAAGTGCCCACTTCCTTGGAGTGCTCAAAGGCGCTGGACCCTGGTCTTTCGGTACCTTTAAGTCGGGCTACTTCATACACTTCAGGGGAGAGAATTTTACTCCACTCCGCATTCGTTTTTTTATAAGATTCTGTTTTGTTGACGACCTGGCCATAGCCTAGCTGGACTATCAATGTTCCTAGCACGAGCAGACCCGTTTTTATCATTCCCTTCATAGCATATCAAGTTGATGTTATAATCTATACGGATAAACGGGCTAAAAGGTTTTGAGGTTCCTAAAAAAAAGTGAAGTCGTTGCCTGTGCTTTCGCAATTTGCAACGACTTCACTTCTATTGAAACAGGCTGATGTCCTGAAGGCCTAGCATCCTCGCGGAGGTAAAGCCTTCTCCGTATGGCACGCCGATGGCATGGCCCATTTCTTTGGCGCGGGCAATGATAAACTCTAGAAATTCCGGAGAGGAAATATAACTTTGAGGCTCATTGCTGCTGGCGTCGTAGTTGGGGTCGAAAAATTGGCTTTTAAAGGCACGGATTGCCGCTAGCTTTTGGTCATGAACCGCCGTAATATCGATGACGAAGTCGGGCTTAATGTGTCGGTCCTGGATGGCATGAAACACATTGCGAGGGCGCCAGGCCGATTGGGGCAGGCCGTTCTCATCGAAAGTCTCGACCATCCGCAGTCCCGAATAAAATGCGCTATCGGCCACTATTCGCCCTCCACGGCCGTGGTCGGGGTGGCGGTCGTCGATGGCATTGGTAATAATGATATCGGGCTGGTATTTACGGATGTAGGGGATAATTTTTTTCTGTTGCTCCTCGGTATTGGCAAAGAAGCCATCGCGTAGGCCTACGTTTTTCCGTACCGAAACATTGAGAATTTTAGCCGCTTGGCGCCCTTCTTCCAGGCGTCCTTCGGGCGTGCCTCTGGTTCCCAGTTCTCCTCTGGTAAGGTCTACGATCCCTACTTTTTTGCCCAAGGCCAGTTGGTTCAAGAGGGTGCCCGCGCAGCATAGTTCCACGTCGTCGGGGTGAGCCATAATGGCCAATATGTCTAATTTCATAGTCGTTTACAAATGTGGGTAGGGAAGTTATTTAACCCTCAATTTTTGTCCGATTCTCAACGTAGACCGGGTAGAAATACGGTTTTTCCTGGCCAAAGCCGATGCCGTAGTGCCATATTTGCTAGCAATAGACGACAGGGTGTCTCCAGACCGTACCCGGTAAAGGATAGAACGGTTGTAAGCGGCGGGAGCATCACCCGATTCAAACTCGCTTTTGCTGGATTTCCCCCTGAGGTGGTTCCATACTTCGGGTGTCAACGTAAAATGGTCGGAACGAATCTGACGGTTAGGCCAGTCGAAGAGATTCCGGGGGTCGAAGGGATTGCCTTCATAGCGGTTTTCATAATGCAGGTGGGAGCCGGTACTTCTACCCGTGCTACCACCCAGCCCGATTACCTCCCCAGCCTTTACGGTCTGTCCCGACTCCACCAGTTGGCGGGAGAGGTGACCGTACAGGGTTTCTAGTCCGTTATAATGCCGGACTAAAATAAACCTTCCGTATCCACTTCCATCATACGCCACGATGCGCACCATGCCGTCGTAGGTAGAGCGCACGGAGTCGCCTGTGTCAAGGTCCAGGTCGGTGCCATTATGCCAGCGTCCCCATCGGTAGCCAAATTGTGAGGTAGTAGGGGTCCTCTCCATGGGAGTACTCCACAGCTGATTAATGGATTCATTATAGAGGGTTAGCTCTACAGGCTCATCGAAATCCAAGGGGCTCAGGCCATAAGGGTTGATGACCCTTGGATCCCAAATGGCATAGTATTCTGCCGCCTTCACCCAGTCGTCGGCTACGAGTAGGGAGTCCACCATCTCTACCACCTCGGGTTCTCCTTCGTCCAAGGTAACGGTATCTTCACTTACCACTGGGTTTAGAGGCTTGATGGGTTCAAACTGATTCTGAAAACGTAAGCCAGAGGTTACTGTTTTGTATTCATCTTCTACCTGCGGTACCGCTTTGGTAGTAGGTCCTTCCTGCTGGTTGCTACCAGTTTGGTTTATTTTAGGGTTGTTCTTAAACTTGCCTCTTTCCTGGGCCTGTAGGTTCCAGCATAGTAAGCTCGATAAGGTCAATACCCCTACGAAAATCGTTTTTTTCATAAAATAGGGAAACCTATCCCCGTTTGTTCGTGAAAAGGGATAGGTTTAAGTTTTTTATCGTGAGTAACCCGGTTTAAGCGGTTTGAATAATTTCATGTTCTACTTCAAGAGCTGCCAAAAAGCGCTCGGCATCCAAAGCAGCCATACATCCTGACCCGGCGGCAGTGACGGCCTGGCGGTAGATATTATCCTGGGCATCTCCGCAGGCAAACACTCCTTTGACGTTCGTAAGGGAGGTTCCTTTTACGGTCTGGATATACCCGGTGGCATCCATATCGAGGTATCCACTAAAAATGTCGGTGTTGGGCTTATGGCCTATGGCTACGAAGAATCCTGTAGCTTCTAGGACAGTTTCTTCACCCGAAACGTTATTACGTACTTTTACACCTTCTACGGCCTCCTCGCCAAGGACTTCCACCGTTTCGGTGTTCCATAATATTTCTATATTAGGCAAGGTTTCCACGCGTTTTTGCATGATCTTAGAGGCACGCATTTCGTCGCGGCGCACTAGCAAATATACCTTGCGGCAAAGCTTGGCGAGGTAGCTGGCTTCTTCGGCGGCGGTGTCGCCCGCTCCTACAATCACCACATCTTGGTTACGGAAGAAAAAACCATCGCAAACGGCACAGGCAGAAACTCCTTTGCCATTGAGGCGTTGTTCGGACTCCAGGCCGAGCCATTTGGCGGAGGCACCCGTGGAGACGATCACCGTTTTGGCTTCAATTTCTTTTTGACCATCTACCACCACCTTATGCGGAAAGCCAGTAAAGTCGACTGAGGTTACCATGCCGTAGCGTACATCGGTTCCGAAACGCTTGGCCTGTGCCTCGAAATTTTGCATCATTTCGGGACCGGTAATTCCGTCGGGATAGCCGGGGTAATTGTCAACTTCTGTAGTAATGGTCAATTGTCCTCCAGGTTGGATTCCCTGGTACATTACTGGGTTAAGTCCTGCCCTGGAAGCATAAATAGCGGCCGTATATCCGGCTGGTCCTGATCCGATGATCAAGCAATCAATTTTTTCGATTTCCATGATAATTCAATAGTCTCGTTCTTTGAAATGATATTTTAATTGTGGAAAATTTCTACCATAGTGGTGTTTTATTTATGTTTTTCCGCTGAGTATAGTTCAATGAACGTCAGTTGCGATGCAAAAGTGCAATTTTTAGCTACTTTATGCAAGTACGTTACAGGATCCTCCATTCTATACGTCTATTTTTTTGTCGATTTTCTTCCGTATCATTTGCTGCAATAGGTTTGCTGCTTCCATAACCTTTGGTAAAAAGCCTTTGAGGCGCTATTCCCGATTGTTTTAGGTATTCTACAACTGCCTTGGCCCTTTCCAGCGACAGGGCCTTATTGGTGGCATCGTTACCCGTGTTGTCGGTATGGCCCGAAATCTCTATTTGTAACTTAGGGTTGTCGGTCAGGAATTGGGTGAGTCTTCGCAATTCTATTCTGGAACGCTGTCCGAGTTCTACCGACCCTGAGTTGAAGAATATATTATTGAGGACCTCTTTTTTGTCTTTTTCAACGGGCTCCAGTGGAATCTCTAGATTGATAACCGACACCGAGTCCTGTACGGTGAAGGTGAGGCTTTTAAATAGGAAACCAGGCTTTTCGATGTGCATGGCATATTCACTGTCGCGGTTGAGAACGGCCAAAAACTGGCCGTTTTGTGTGTCAGAGTGGTATTCCCCTACTTTCGTTTGACGACTCAGGTCGAATAGCGTGATATCCGCAGCGATAGGACCCTGGGTGCTCTTGTTGAGTAGCTTTCCCTTTACGTAACGGGTAGGGGTTATTTTATTTCGCAAATTGGCGGGAAGGGCGAAGGTATAGAGTTTGGATTTCCCGGGGTCGGCTACGTCGTCGGTATAATAGGCCTGGAGGCCGTCGGAGCTCAGGAAGAAGCCCACCTGGTCGCCGATGGTGTTGATGGGGTAGCCCAAGTTCAGCGGCTGGGACCAGAGGGAGTCTGTAAGTGTGGACTGGTACAAGTCGAAGCCCCCCATCCCGGGATAGCCGTCGGAAGAGAAAAATAGAGAGCGCCCGTTGGCATGGATAAAAGGGGCAACATCATCCATAATGGTATTGATGCTAGAGCCGGCGTTTCGAGGTGCTGTCCACGATCCTGACTCGTCCCTGGCGGTGTACCAGATATCTTTTTTGCCTTGCCCTTCTTTACGGTCCGAGGAGAAGTACAGGGTACGGCCGTCGGCCGATAGGGAGGGCTGCGACTCCCAAGAGCGGCTATTAATAATATCGCCGAGGTTGACGGGCGTCGACCAGGCGGCTCCTTTCTTATGACTGATATACAAGTCGCAGCTGCCATAGCCGTCGGGGCGGTTGCAGGCTGTAAACACGAGAGTCCGGCCATCGGCCGAAATACTGCAGGTGCCCTCATTCTGTGCGGAATTGATGGCCTCCGAAATGGGTTGAGGGAGTTGCCAGCGCCCGTTGATGCGGTTGGAGAGGTATATGTTTTCGTCCCTTTCTCGGGTTTGACCCGTAAAGAGCAGGGTTTCACTGTCGCCCGTGAGTACGGGGAAATATTGCGTTTCCAGAAAGTTGACTGTATCACCAAGGGATACTTTGTCAATGGCTAGTGGATGGGCCAAGGCCTGCCTGGCAAAGGTGCAGGATTGAATATATAAGTCGGTTACGAGCAATAAGTTGGACTTCTCTGGAAGTAAAATTTTCGATTTTTCGAAGAAGTATTGTGCCGAGTCGTAAGCCTCCTTTTGAAACTTATTTCGTCCCAGCCAATGAAGCGCAGGCCCCGACTGCGGGTTGTCGGGTTGCAACCTGACCATGGCCCTATAATAACGCTCTGTTTGCACCCCATTTCGTTGCAGCTCGGCTATCTGCGCCAGGCGTAGATGGCTGTCGTAATGCGTGGGCTCCTGCTCGAGCACCTTTTCGAATAGTTCGCGCGCCAGAGGAAGCTGTCGGGCCTGCAGGGCCTTTTGTGCCTTTTGGTAGTGGTCTCTAGCCCGCTTATTGCCCGGGAGTTCCTGGGCAGAACCCCCGCTCATGCTTGCTAAAAAAAAGATGGCCAAACAGAATACGAGTCGAATCATCAGGGTATATTCATGTACTTATGCGTTTGTAACGACATTTTCCATTTCGGATTGTCTTTGATATAGTCAATTATAAGCGGAAGCATCATTTCTTGTCGGCTCCACTCCGGTTGTAGTAAAAGACTGCAATGAGCGCCTACTTTGGCGGCATGTTCCTCGGCAAAGGCAAAGTCGCTCTTGTTATAAATAATGGCTTTTAGCTCATGGGCCGCTGGGTAAATATCGGGATGTGGCTCTTTGAATTTCTTGGGCGAAAAACAGATCCAGTCCCAATGGCCCGTTAGGGGGTATACCCCCGAAGTCTCTATATTGGTTTGGAATCCTGCTTGCTGTAGCTTTTCAGTGAGGGCGTCGAGGTTGTACATCAGGGGTTCTCCTCCCGTAACCACCGCCAGGCGGCCAGGATATTGCTTTGCCCCGCTTACGATGGTTTCTAAGCTGGTGTAGGGGTGCTTGTCGGCCTCCCACGATTCTTTGACGTCACACCAGTGGCAACCCACATCACAGCCACCCAAACGAATAAAATAGGCCGCTTTGCCGCTGTGTTGTCCTTCGCCCTGTAGGGTATAAAAAGCCTCCATGACGGGTAAAGACGTTCGTGTTTCGATTTCTGCTAATTCCAATGACTTAGTTCTTAATGTTAAAGATGTGGTAATGATATAGGCACTAACAAGATTCGGCGATCGAAAGTTTACCAGTATGCTTAGAGTTGCCCAATAATGATGTCGGCGATGGCCCTCATGCCCTTGTCGCCGGGGTGGTCGGCTACGGCTTGGTTCTTAAACAACCCCCTGGCCGTATAGAGTGTATCGTTCATCAATGGTTCGAGCTCGGCTACCTTATATACCCTGAGTCCCGCAATATTACGGATTCGGTAGGTCGCCTCCATGGTAGAGCGCCAGAACGTGGTGGAACAAACGACCTTGGTCTCGGACTGGGAGATCACCTTCAGGATATATTGGTCATATTTGTCCTGGAATTGATTGAGGTAGCTCATATTGGTATTTTCTCCAATGCGCATAATGAGTAAATCGGGCTTCCAGGCGGCGATGTCATCGAGCTTGGTAAAGTCGTAATTGTTATAGGATCGTTCGAAGCCTATATCGTAGCTCACGCGGATTTCTACCTTTGGGTTCAATAGCTTCAGGCGTTTGGTAAGCAGAGAGAGGTAATCCATTTCTTTGGCCGATGCCGCCATACCCCAGTCCCCGTACCAGCCCAGCTCCGGGGCTACTCCATGCCCCGTAATGCTATTGCCCACCACAAACACCCGTTCGTAGAAGGTATGGACCCTTACCTTGCTAACAGGGGAAACGATATCTTTGCACTTCAGCCTGCCCCAGACTTCCATCGTGTCTTTGACGATAAAACAGTTGGATTCCGTCCAATTTTTCCCCTGATCTATACTCAGTTCAAACTTTGTTTCGGTGGGTAAGGAATCGGCTAAAAGGGAAATTTTGGTGGCATACACCTGGCCACTTAAGGTGTCTGAAAACTGGGGTTTCGGTAAGGATTTGACCGGAATATTGACAAAAGTGACCGAATCGATCTGACTCTGGCAGAAACAAGTGTCTTGACCGTCGCCGCCAGGCTTGATAATGGGTTCGAAGTCGGGTGGGGCCGATCGGCACCCTAGCAGGACTAAGCACAAGAGTAAAACGTAAACAGCTGCTTCAATAGCGACTTTCATAAGAGATATTTAGTGCAAGGGTGTTCTTATCGATTTGCTTGCAGGTAAGAACATACTCAGAGACAGTTTCTTGTTTTTTAGTTTTAAACTGGGTTTTTCTATAAAAGTCCACGACAACCAGGCCAGAGGTAACAACAAAGCCAAAGCCAGGCCAAACATGCTCATTACCGATAGTCCCTTTGCCAAAAAGAATGTTATCAATACCTGCTGTACTGGGAAGGCATAAATATACAAGCCGTAGGAAAGGTCTCCTAATTTATCAAAACTTTTCCAAATACTGGGCTGCATGCCTAGGTAAATAATGAGATAGGGAAGAAAAATGTACCGTACCCACCCGATGGCCATCAGGGGGACCCAACCCAGCCCAGAGGACAACCCATAGCTTATCATAAAGGCGCCGAATAATAGCAAGGCAATGGAGCCCTTTAGAGGCAGGTGTTTACGGAAAAAGTAAAGTAAAGACCCCACCAAAAAATAAAGGCCGAAATTAAGTATATCGAAAGTATTCAAATGTATGAAACGTAGAGGGGAAGGATTGTTGAGGAGGTACTCGTGCCATAGTAAATAACTTCCCCATGCGGCTAAAAATATAGCCAGAACGGCATAGGCGATATACTTCCTAAATAGCGCCATTAGAATCATAATCAGTATATAACAGGTTACTTCTTAGGCAAGGGTCCATAAAGAGCCATTGACTAAGGAAAGCGGTAGCTCCTTGAAAACACCAGGTAGCTGATCGGGATAGGCAGGGAATAACTTGATGATGCGGATATAGGCGTAGGTGTCTGGATTATGGAAATAGCCAGAGGTCGACAAGGTAGTAACCAGGGGGCCTATTAGCAGGATTGTAAACAAGGCGAGCACAATCAGGCCTGGCATGATGCGCAGGAATCGTTTCCAACTGTATTGGACCAGGGTACTGGAACCTAGAAGCGACTGGGCGATGAGGTATCCACTAATAGAAAAAAAGATGCAGACGCCCATATGGGCCGTAGGGAAGAGGCCTCCACTCCAAAGTTGAATATGATCTAGGTTTCCCAGTCCCATAAGTGGATAGGTATGTCCATAAATCACTAAGACGGCGGCTATGAATCGGATCAGGTGAAAGTTGTTATGGTGCATAGTATGATTAATTTTTCTGAGAATATTGACTCTTAAACAGATAGTTATTGCTAATATATGGTAAATGTATTACGGGTTATATACCGTTAAATAAATTGGTGAAATAGGTTGACGGATCCGCGCTATGGCCCTGTCTCTTTTAGATTTTTTATTTAATCTGTCGCATCTTTGCAAAATGAAAGAAGGACAGATACAACAACAAGATATGATATGTGCCCTGGCAACGGCGTCAGGGGTAGGAGCTATAGCCGTGATCAGGCTCTCTGGAAAAGGGTCTATTGCCTTGGTTAACAGTGTTTTTAAAGGGGCGGACCTCGAGCAAGCCGCTTCGCATACCGTTCATTTTGGGACCCTGCGCAACGGGGATAGCCTGATCGATGAGGTGCTGGTGAGCGTCTTTAGGACTCCCCGGTCTTTTACCAAGGAGGATGCCATCGAAATAGGCTGCCATGGTTCCGATTATATCGTCAGGCAGATTTTGAAATTACTGATTCAACAGGGCGCACGGATCGCCCGGCCGGGGGAGTTTACCCAGCGGGCCTTTTTGAATGGGCAGTTTGACTTGGTGCAGGCCGAGGCCGTAGCCGACCTGATCGCCGCCGACTCAGAAGCCAGCCATAAGACGGCCCTCAACCAGCTTCGGGGTGGGTTCTCTAAGAAACTCGGAGGGCTCCGTACCGAACTGATCCATTTTGCCTCTATGATAGAGCTGGAGCTCGACTTTGGAGAGGAAGACGTAGAATTTGCCGAACGCGACGACCTCCGTCGGCTGATCAACTCCCTCCTAGGGACTATAAACCCCTTGATCGACTCCTTCGACTTTGGCAATGCCATCAAGGAAGGCTTTCCGGTGGCCATCATAGGCTCGCCCAACGTTGGCAAGTCGACCCTGCTCAATGCCCTGCTCAATGAGGAGAAAGCCATCGTGACCAGCATTGCCGGTACCACCCGCGACGTCATCGAAGATACCATGGTATTGGGAGGGCTAAAGTTCCGATTTATAGATACGGCCGGCATACGCGACACCACCGACGAGGTGGAGACCATCGGCATCGGTCGGTCCAAACAGGCCATGGAAAAGGCGGATATCGTTATTTTCTTATACGACAGTCCCGAAACCTATCAGGACCTTCAGCCCCTTTCTGACGCCTTGGAACCGGGTAAAAAGAGGATTTGGGTTAAGAATAAGGTGGATAACCTCACCGTGCGACAGACCGCCTCTGAGCCCCGAGAAAATCACCTCACCCCCCAGCCCCCTCTCCTGACAGGAGAGGGGGAGGTTGATCCAACTACCTTTACGGAAGGCAATCAGCAGGAGGAGTCCCCCTATCCTCCAAGGACAGGGGGTAGGGGTGAGGTGATACGCGGTGAAGTAATGCATGGTGCGGTTCAGCTAAGCATCTCTGCCAAAACGCAACTTGGACTTGAAAACCTCAAATTTACGCTGATCGGGATGGTAAAAAGCCAGGCTGCCAGCGATACCGTTGTGAGCAACTCCCGTCACTACGAACACCTTCTCAAGACCAAAGCGGCACTAGAGGAGGTCATTATGGGTCTGGACACGGGCATCACCGGCGACTTCCTCGCTCAAGACATACGCCTGTCGCTACACCACTTAGGGGAGATCACCGGCACCATCGTCACCGACGACCTGCTCGATAATATCTTTTCGAAGTTTTGTATTGGAAAGTAATTACACTTACTTTGATACTCTAACTCATTCTTATTCTATAACTTAGGCTGTTTTTGCTTCCTTTTCTTGTTGTTATTCTTCCCTTTTTTTTCTTATATTTGTTGCTAATAAGTTGCTATCAGAAACAAGCTTGTTGGTAGCAACAGATTTTTAGGGCAACGGTGAGATGATGTTACATAGAGTTACAAACTGATACATCCAGTTACTCTTTGATACAGAATCAAGCCCAAAAAGGAAGCACAATGAGCAGCAATATTCGAGTACCTAAAATCTGTCAGCACTGCGGGACCGAGTTTATCGCTAAAACTACGGTCACACAATTCTGTGGTGATGGCTGTGCTAAACGAGCCTACAAAAAGCGCAACAGGGATGCCAAGGTTCAGGAGATTGCCCCGGTAGTAATCCAAAAGCACAACTTCAATCAGCAACAAGTTGCTGAGAAGGATTTTCTAAGTATCGAAGAAACCTGCAAGCTTTTAGGTGCAAGCCGTATGACCCTTTACCGCCAAATCAAGAAAGGCACTATCCGAGCGGGAAAAATAGGCAGACGCACCATCATCAAGAGAACCGAAATCGATAAACTGTTTCAGGCATGAAAGTAACACTCAGACAAAGAAATCAGGGTGGTAAAACGAGCTTGTATCTCGATTACTACCACAAAGGGAAAAGGAAAACCGAGTACCTCAACCTCTACCTGGAGCCCAATCCTAAAACCAAAGAGAAAAGGACGTAAACAAGAAAACTCAACAGCTTGCTGAAACTATCCGTGCCCAAAGGCAGATAAAAATTCAAAACGGAACCTTCGGTTTCCGTGACAATGAAAAGCTAAAAGGCAGCTTTACTTCTTACCTGCAATTGCTTGCCAGCAAGCGGCAAGATAGTGCCGGCAATTATGGAAATTGGGACAGCATGATCAAGCACCTGAAGGCTTTTATTCCGCAGGATATTTCCTTTGAGTTTGTGAACTGCCAGTTTGTGCAGGACTTCAAAGAATACCTGGACAAGAAAGCCATTGCACATGGCAGCCAACGACTATCACAAAACTCCAAATACTCCTACTTTAACAAGCTGAGAGCAGCTTTAAAGCAAGCAGTGAAAGACGGTATCATTCCGCACAATCCTGCGGAAGGTGTTGAAGCTTTCAAACAAGGAGAGCCGGAAAGAGAGTTTCTTACTTTGGATGAATTGCAAGCTTGCGTAAAAGCAGAATGCGATATTCCACAACTCAAAACGGCATTCATATTTTCATGCCTTACCGGATTACGGTGGTCAGATATTCAAAAGCTGTTATGGTCCGAAGTGCAGCACTCCAATGAAATGGCCTACTACATTCAATTCAGACAGAAGAAAACCAAAGGAGCAGAAACACTCCCTATCTCCGAGCAAGCAATTAATCTATTGGGGGAACGCCGGGACAAAGACGCAAGAGTATTTGTAGGATTGAAGTATTCTGCCTGGCACAACCTGAAATTGCAGCAATGGGTAAGGCGTGCCGGTGTAACTAAAACCATCACCTTCCATTGTGCCCGTCATACCTATGCAACATTGCAGCTTACTATGGGTACAGATATTTACACCGTATCAAAACTATTAGGCCACAGGGAGCTTAAAACTACTCAGGTATATGCCAAAATAATTGATGACAAGAAGAAGGAAGCTGCGACAAAAATCAAGTTGGATTTTTAATACCTATTTTATGAGTGAAGTCAAAGAAAATGAAAAATCAAAGGATGGTTTGCCCAAATTCGATTGGGCCAAATTCCAGAGAGACAGATTTACATATGATTGGCAATTCTATTCTGAGAAGCACCAACACTATTTTGAATATAGTGAAGACATGCTGTACCAAGATGGCGCTATTTTACATGGGGAAGAAAAGATTGATTGTGTTGAAGTAGAATTATATAAATCACCAGAAAAGCCCCCGTATGACTTTTATATTCACTACAGCAATTGGCAACTTGGATTAAGGGTAGATTTTTTTAAAGAAGTATTTGATGAACGGGCTTTTGTTGAAGGATATCAACCCCAACACAAATACGTTAGGCTGGTAATTCCACAAAAAATCCATCATGAGATTCTCAACGTAATTAACGATTTTGAACTTCTTCGCATTCGGGATCTGCTTTTGGAAGTAATAGCAACAGCACAGGACACCTATATCCGAGAAGTGGCTTTCTGGGAAAAACCGGAAAATCAAAAGTTGATAACTACTGCGGAAAAAGAAACCAAAAAAGCGATTCAAGTCATTGAGCAGTCTGGCGTTGACATGAAGTCTTGGCGGCAGTTCGAAGGCAAAATCAGGCCGCATTTAGACCATATCAATTTTGTATTCAATACTGGTACCATCAAGTTGGAGCATGAATGGTTAGCCAGAGAGTTTATCGAAAATATGAAACGTGCTTATGAAGACATGCATTATAAGGATTGGAAGAAAGACCTTGCACGTTATCCCAACCGATTTGAAGAGAACGCACACAAATCAAAATTCAAATACCGTTTAGCCAAGTCGTACTATAACCTATTTTCAAATGCTAAATTTTTTGAAGTTACCAAAAAGACCCCCTACCCAAATCGGCTAATGCTTTGCATTGCCAAACTCATTGAATTTTCTCTTATTCCTGTAGGTGATTGGAATGAAACAGATGATGTCAAAATAAGGCACATTCGAAATTGGTTGAAAAGGAATGACCTTGAGCCAAAACTCACTTTTGCTGATGTTCCTGCGGATATTGAAAAGCTCGGGCAGTACTTTGAACTCAACTTCCTTGAAATGGCAAATGCCACTAAACGAGCTGATGCTATTTCAACAGCTTTTTTCGTTTGCCAGCGCTTTGACATTCCTGATTTATTACCAGACCTCATCCACGTTGCTACTTGTATTATAGAGACTAATTGGCTTGTTGGACACCAGATGACTTCAAATAGTAGGATGAATGAACCCCATATTCCTGAAATAGAAGCATTTCGCAAGCTCATGAATGGAATCAAGGATAAAAGTAAGGTCACGTCCTTGAAATTTAAGTTAGAAGGTGATGAAACAGAACATGAAATTTCTTCACGCTTACCACTATTTCTGATTGAGAAAGCACTGAAGGAATACTATGAAGGTTACCGTGTGGAGTTTGATTGTGATATAGTTCCAACTACTTACAAGAAAAATAAAGACGGCAGTATCAGGATTGATAAAGAGCCACGAATCAATCTACCACACGAAAGACACTTGGTCCGTTTGGTGCATTCGCTTTATAACTTTCTGAAGGACCATTCGGGTATTGAAGAAGGTGAAATACTGCCAGGGCAACAATACTATGAAATTATTGGCTTGCTCTTCAAAGAAACCTGGGTATTCTATCAGAAATATTTGGATGATAGAGCTGTGGTTGAACAGGTTAAAGAGTGGCATAATCTTTCGCCAGAAACTTAACTCATTCTATTTGCAAGTGACTGGCTATCAACAGGAACAAAGATGTGGTAAAATGACCCATTCATGTTCCTTTTGACCTCCTGTTGATGAGTCAAATTTGCCTAAAGAAATTCAAAACAATAGGAATTATGAAGGCAAACAGTAGCTTAGAATGCAGGATTATTGAACTTGAAAACAAAGTCAATGCCCTGACCAAAGAAAAAAAAGGCAAGATGATCGAAGCGAAATCAGTTCTTTCATTTATGCTCATTTTAGAAAAATTATGGAAACTGATTAGGCAATTATTTTCGGATTTAGAACTATGAGTACACTTTTCTAAACATACAACCGGATTCTGTTCCTCGACCTCCGCCCGTGGTTGTTGTCGGGTTTTTCAGAATTGAAGTTCATGCAAGATTTGCAAGACCTTAAAAAGGCATTCTATCAGGTGCAACCGCTGTATGAAGTATTGTTCCCCAAAGCACTAACCAACAAACGGAAATACTTCCTATCGCTGATAGATGCGGAAGCCATTGAGTACCTCAATTACGTCCATAGGCAAGTGAATGAAAGCATCAATGCAAACGCCAAGAAATACCATGTTCACATGGCATTAACCCGGCCTCTAAATGAAAAGCTACGTGAAACAGCACAGGCAAATCAGGAGCAGGAATATTCACCAGATCAATACGACCCCAAGTTTGGAGTTCTACCAACCAATACCTCCACAGCGGATGGTGCTTACATTCTTTTCTATTTGAAACATCAGCTTGTAAGACTGTATTTGGAAATCCAGGACTCATACCCCGAGCAGCTAAAGGAAGAACCACTCACTGAAGATGATATTTACCTTACTTACTTCAATCACATTGCACCCAACCCATCGCACATTTCAGAAGCAGTTCAAATCAAAATTGCAAGCCCATCAAATCCAAGAATCACTCCCCAATCCATAAAGTCCTTAAAGCACTTACTGGTGACTACAAGGATGCTCCAAAAGGCATTCTTACTTATAATACCATAGTCAAAAGCCCTTCACTGTTTGCCAGCTTCGAAGAATCCCTTTTCCAAAATGGGTACATAGATGAAGAATACAAGTTTGTTGATAAGCATGGAATGAAAAACGAGTTGGCAGCCATTTACCATCAACTGATAAAGAAAGGCTACCCGTTGTGCGGTTTAAATGAACAAGGCAGTTTTCAACAAATTAATGGGCCTATTATTTTTAAAATTTAGGAATTGAAGTACTGCTACGGCATTAACTTTGGCAACCACTCTTAACAGTAGCCCATCTAAAGATTTAGAATAATTTCCACTAGTGTCCGGTAAAAAAATAAAGCGAGTGATTATTTTTGATAACCACCCGCCCCAGTCTAATTTTGAGTTGCAAGACAAAAAATTAAAGACATGGGCAAAAGTACA
>NZ_QGDT01000013.1 GCF_003149085.1 Dyadobacter jejuensis
ACAATTACCCAAAGGGGTCAATATGCTCCAGAATGAATCAAAAATAAATGTCTAGGGGGTCAATATACGCCAGAATGTCACTAGAAAACAAGCCATTAATGTGCTTTTAGCATTCATTATTACCCTGAGTACAAGGGGTCAACATGCTCCAGAATATCCAGATGGGTGGTTGGTTTCGTTTCGCGACGGGTCCGACCACTCGGCATTTGCTTCAGGAAGCTGAGAATCTTCGCAATATACAGCGTATGTTGGGTCATAGCAGTAGCACAACCACCGAAATTTATACCTACGTACTGGCTGTAAATAATAAAACGGCCAAAAGCCCGCTTGATCTTTTTGGAAATTTCGATATAATTGTGGAGAAACCTACTCACTAATTACGATATAGATGTAACTAGGGACGAAAATAACGGTGTTGAGCTTTATTTGACCAAAAAATTAACAATGAAAATACCGAAATTTCTATTTCATTATTTCGAACTTAACAACGGACCATTTCGAAATATAACTGAATATGGATTTGAAAAAGCAGAAAGTATTCAAAGTCAAATATCGGAAGGATATAACAGCAAAAGACCTAAAAACTATCTTGATTTAAGGTTTTCTCTAGAGAATAGAATTAAAAAACAATTTATCTTGAAAGGTGGAAAGCCAAATAGGAATGATCCTTTCTATTTCACTTTAGGACAATGTGATTGGGCTAAATCTTGGTATGCAAATCCTGGAGTTATAAAAATTCCTTTAGCTGACTTTAAACCCGAACATCTAAGTTTCACTTACCCTGACAGTATGGTCTCGTTTCAGTTTTGCGATGAACCAAAACTTGGAACATACAGAAAGAATTGTAACGGACAAGTTTTTTTATTGAGTGAAGTAAATAATCTGATTGATGACTATGGACTGCCGACTGAGGAAAAATCACAAAATCAGGAAAGTGCAAAGTATGATAAATATATAGAAGTCCAAGTGTGGGATAGTGAAATAATAAATGAATATAAAAACAAAGCCTAACATTGGCTATATGGAATTGCTCGTTCTTGCCTACTTTGGAAATTTCGCAGGAATTTCCAACTTGGTGCGTGCTTACAAAATTAAGTGCTAATCCACGCAACTACTCATAGCCGTAGCACCGTTATGCGTCAGCAAAAACCAACCTTCTTAACCACTTCCGGTTCATTGTCAATTGAAGATACTAAATTTTAGAATAGAATTTGTTTCCCAGTCAGGAAACTTGCATCTTTGACAAAAATTGTGAATGAAGCCAAACTTTAACATTGAATTATTGCCCGAAGCAATTGATTTTTTGGATAAACTTGACGACAAAACGAGGGGAAAAATATATTACAACATCAAAAAATCTCAATTCGTAAATGACAATAATCTCTTTAAGAAACTTAATGACTTCATTTGGGAATTTAGAACTTTGTACAACGGTAGGGCTTACCGACTTTTTTCTTTTTGGGACAAAACTGACGGAAAAGAAACCTTGGTTGTGGCAACTCACGGAATTTTGAAAAAAAACCAGAAAACACCGCCAAAAGAAATTAAAAAGGCGGAAGAAATAAGAAAGGAATTTTTAGACCATAAGGCAAAAAATAAATAATTATGGCAACCAATAAATTTAAAACGGTTTCAATAGACACAATGATAGACAAACACATTGGGAAAGTTGGAACTGAACGACGTGAGGCATTTGAAAATGAATTGAGAACCGATTTATTGGGTCAAGCCATTAAACAAGCAAGAAAAGAACGAAATCTCACACAGGAACAATTAGGCGAACTTGTTGGTGTGCAAAAAGCTCAAATCTCAAAAATAGAAAACAGCGTCAAAAATGCTAGGTTTGAAACAGTTTTGAAAGTTTTTGAAGCTTTGGGTGCAAAAGTGAACTTCAATGTAGAACTTAATAATAGAAAATTAGAGTACTGAAAAGTAGGCCGAAAGCACAATAAAGTATTGCCAAAAGAAGGGCTAAAGTTCCTGTTTAGAACTTTTTTCTATTCTTTGAACATTAGGTATATTGGCCAGTTTTAGTGCTAAAAATCCCCACCTTCGGCAATACCCAAACGTTACAGACCATTATAATGAAAGAAATATCATCTGGATGGCTGGTATTCCATCCATGAAAAGTTCGGTAGCATCCCCATTCTCGAATTGTTGGCATCGGTTATGCTCGGGAGTGGTTTCCGGTCACCGAAATCATCGCTGGGCCCAGGAGGCACCTCGTCGTCTTAAATATCCAAATTTTAGGTAAGCCGTCGACCCTCCCCCTAAAGCTATTTAATTAACAAGGTTTAGGATGTTTTCCACCTATTCGGAAGCTGGTCCGAATCTTCGTAACTGATATCGTTGTGTTTGTCCTGTAGTATTTGACCAATTGCTACTCGCAAAAGGCCTTGACTCCTAAGTTACTATCCTTCCACTGCCCGTAAAGCTGCCGGCAGTAGGGCTCGTTTTTAAAGGTATATTTTCAATGCGACAAAGCGCCAAAGAAAAGCGTTGGGTGGAAAGATGGGGATGGGTGGTTGCTTATGATTTATGATCTAGGGATAAAAAAGCTCCTTGCAAAAGTTGCTGAAATGGAGGAAATATTGAGCCACGTGGGAGAAAAGATCCAGGTAAAAGGTGTTTAAAGTAATTCATAAAAACATGATATTGTATCATCCTAAAGGATTATATTTGTATAGCTAGTCAATCAAATTCAAGTATGAAAATATTAATTGAAATATCCGATAACGATGCAGCTTTTGGATTGAAGGTATTAAGAAGCCTTTCTTTTGTTAAAAAAGCTAAACCGATGAGTTCCGGGGCGGTTAATTTATGGGATGATTTGAAAGACGCTGCAAAAGATGTTCGGTTGCATAAGGATGGAAAAGTTAAAATGCAGACATTGGATGAATTTTTAAATGAAGTATAGCATCCTGCTTACTGAGAGATTTAAGAGAGAATTTAAAAGGTTAGCCAAAAAATTCCCTTCTCTTAAAAATGAGTTGTTGGAATTGGGCCAAGAGATTATTGCCAATCCAGAGCATGGTACTTTCATTGGGAATAATTGTTATAAAATACGCCTAGCAATTGCTAGTAAAGGGAAAGGGAAAAGAGGAGGTGCAATGGTGATTACTTACTGTTATGTTCAAACTGAAACCGTTTACCTCCTTACAATATACGATAAAGGAGAAAAGGTTGATTTGGAACCAAGTGAACTTAAAGAAATGATTAATTCACTTGAATTATAATTGTCAGCACTAGACCTTCCCCCTATTGCCATTTATTTAACAGGGTTTAGGATGTTTTCCACCTATGCGGAAGTAGGTCGGAGAACTTACTGTCGTAATTGATATCGTTGAGTTTGTTCTGTAGTATTTGACCGATGGCTGCTCGCAAATGGCCTTGACTCCTAAGTTACTATCCTTCCACTGGCCGTAAAGCTGCCGGCAGTAGGGCTCGTTTTTTATAGGTATATTTTCAATACGACAAAGTGCCACAGAAAAGCGTTGGGTGGAAAGATGGGGATGGGTGGTTGGTTACGTCCTTTTGATCGCTTCAATTTCGCTGGGTATAAAACTTAATTGAGGTTATTTAAACTCCTGTATTCATTAGGGCTTTGTCCAATACGCTTCTTAAACAGGCGGCTAAAATGCTGGGGATATTTAAAGCCCAACTCAAAAGCGATCTCGTTAACGGTTTTGTCGCTATTGAAAATCCTTTCCTTTGCTGCCTCAATTATCTTCATTTGAATGTATTCCTGGGCAGTCTGGCCAGTTTCTTTCTTAACCAGGTCCCCAAAGTATTTTGCAGAAAAATTGAGCTCATCGGCACAATATGAAACAGATGGCAGGCCAATCGTTTGAGGCTTGTCCGAGCTGAAATAACTACTCAAAAGGTTCTCAAACCTTGCCAGGATACCTCTGTGAATGGTGTCCCGTGTGATAAACTGTCTGTCGTAAAAGCGTGTGCAATAGTCCATAAACAGTTCTAGATTGGCGACGATCAGTTTTCTGCTGTGTTTATCAATGGCGTGTTCGAGCTCATACCTGATTTTACCAAAACAATCCATAACAATCTGCCTTTCACGCTGCGACAGATGCAGTGCTTCATTAATCTGGTAACCAAAGAACGAAAATTCATTCATTTTCCCATTCAGTGAAGTGCCCAGTAGTAAATCAGGATGAAAAACGAGCGCATGGCCTTTCGGCTGATAAAGTTCCCCATCATTTTCAACAGTGAAAACTTGGCCGGGAGACATAAAGACCAGTGTGCCTTCCTGATAGTCATAGTATTCTTTACCATAACGAAGGTCACCACAAACAACGTCTTTTAGGAAAATGCCGTAACAGCCCATGTACTGGCTAGTCTTCTTTCTGGGACTTGCGGTTGACAAATCGATTACAGTCACAAGCGGGTGCAGCGTTTCCTGCTGATTAAATGCATTGTATTGATTTACAGTATCGAAACGAATGATGTCTTCCATGGTCTGAGAATTTTAGGTACACAAAGTTACCCAATTCATTACAGCCGAAAAATCTTGAAGGGTAAATTAGGAATTTTGGTAGAAAAAAAGGGAATTTATATACAGAACATACTCTAGGATGACGGAACTTTGCATCATCAAACAAGAACCAGGTGGGAGACCGTGTAATTGTCCCGGTTTTCAACCAGATTGAAATGCACCATTTCCTCCAGCAAAATTCTCGATCACCGCATTCCGAAAATGGTGAAATCGCTGGACGAAAGTAAGCTGGACGATTTAATAGGCCATACAAGGCCGAGAAATTAATTTTTAACTTTTAAATTAACGGATTACTTATGCAATCGCCATCATTTTTTAAGTCTATTTTGACAGCTAGTTTACCCGCGTTATACTTGGTGCTCTTTGATACCCAGTCGTTGCTGGCACAAGGCGCGGCCCAACCGGAACAGCAAATCATTGATCTTTCAAATAAGAAGTGGCAATGGATGGCCGATAAAAACGTGGAGGAGCTGGCCAAGCTCTTTGACGATAAAGCAAAATTTGTCCATATGAGCGGTACCTGGAAAAAGGACGAAGAGCTGGAAATTATCAAGACCGGAAGTATCTGGTACAAAAAAGCAGACGTCCATGATGTTGCTGTCGAGATAGTGGGCAATACGGCCATTATATGGAGCCGGATTACACTCTCAGCGATGGTTCGTGGCAATGAAGTCATTACAGAGTTCACTGTCACGGAGGTTTATACAAAACTGCCCAGCGACTGGAAACTGCTGGCACTCTCATTCAGCAGCGTGCGTGATACGCATGTCATCAGACATTAAACCCAGAAATAAAAAAATTAACCGCTCAATTGGTTAATTTTTAAACAGGCTCTTTGTAATAGTAAAACCAATAGTCAATAAAGATATCGTATCATCACAACATCAATGTAAACACAGATCACCATGGCAAAAATCACTTTAAACATCAATAAAAAGGATTACCCTCTGGAGGCTGATCCGCAAATGCCGCTTTTGTGGGCGATCCGCGATCTGGCTGGTTTAAAAGGCACCAAATATGGTTGCGGCATGGCTCAGTGTGGGGCTTGTGTGGTGCATTTGGATGGTGCAGCTATTCGGTCTTGTGTGACCCAAGTGAGCCGAGCTGCCGGTAAAAAGGTGGTAACGATTGAGGGGTTGTCTGAAACAAATTCACACCCTGTCCAAAAAGCCTGGCAGGAAATCGACGTGCCCCAATGCGGTTATTGCCATTCAGGGCAAATGATGTCTGCTGCGGTGCTTTTGCGCGAAAAGCCCAATCCGACCGACCAGGATATTGATGATGCGATGGCTGGCAACATTTGCCGCTGCGGCACCTACCTGCGCATTCGTGAAGCAATCCACACGGCAGCCGAGTTACAAAAGAAAACGGGGACAAAGGGTTAATAACAGCCATTTTCAAATGGCGGGTCTGCATATACCACCTGGAAACACTGACTGGCATCGTGCGCCTGCTGTCATAAAAATGGTGTTTCAAGGGAGGACGGCCTTGATGTGGCGGCACTCGGCTTGGGCTGCATGGGACGGTGCTTTATTTGCTATTTAGAGAAGGCCGTTTTTATAGGAATGGCCCAAATAGAAATAAATACAAGCGCTTGGCCAGTTTGAGATTGAAGCCAGTAATGATTCTTAGTTAACCATTTAAAGAAATCCGAACATGGAAAAAGATAAAACAGCCTTGAGCCGACGCTCATTCTTAAAAGCTTCAATTCTGTCTGGTGGCGGAATGATGCTTACCGTGAGCTGGTTATCCAGCTTTAAGTCCGCTGACAAGACCGAAGCCCTGGGCTTGACAGAGAACTGGGCAACTCTGAATGGTTACATCCATATACTTCCTAATAACCAGGTGAAACTAATTTGTCCTAACCCTGAATTTGGACAGAATGTAATGACTTCCCTGCCGATGATGCTGGCAGAAGAACTGGATGTGGATTGGAAAAATGTAAGCGTTGAAATGGGCCCACACGATCAGGCCAAACTCGGGGCACAGTTTACGGGCGGAAGCAATTCTGTGCGCATGTACTGGAAACCACTGCGCGAGGCCGGGGCTGCAGCCAGGCAAATGCTGCGTGAGGCTGCGGCCCAAGCCTGGAATGTGCCCGCCGCCGAAGTAACCACCAAAGCAGGTATTTTGTCGCACCCTAGCGGTAAATCGGCTAGCTATGGCGATATGGCCAGTAAAGCGGCCATCATACCCGTGCCGAAAGATTTGGAACTGAAAGTACCCAAGGATTTTAACATTGTCAGCAAGTCTAAAAAGAACGTAGAAATAAAGAAGATCACTTCTGGTAAGCCGCTTTTCGGGTTGGATTATAGTGTAGAGGGAATGCTGATCGCGATGATCCAGCACCCACCTGCTTTTGGGATGAAGTTGAAATCCTTTGATGCCGCCGAAGCATTGAAAATGCCAGGAATTATAGATGTTTTTATACTGAAACTATATGCAGATGATTTTGAACAAGGCGGTTTTGATACGCGGACATTCAATGATCTACTGGTTATAGTGGGTAATAGCACCTGGGAGGTGATGAAAGCGCGCAAAAAACTAGTCGCCCAATGGGAAGCTTCCGGTGACTTGAAAGATACCATCGCGGGGCGGGGAGGAAAAAGAGAGGTTACCATTCCGGGAGCACTTGAAAGTACAACCACGCACATGCAACAAATGAAGGAATATGCGGCAAAACCAGCTCAGCAGTTAAGGAGAGATGGTGACCCGGAAGCCGCTTTTAGGACCGCAGACCAGGTGATCGAGCGGACATATAACGGGCCCTTTCTGGCACATAATTGCATGGAGCCCATGAATTTCTTTGCTCATGTGACAGATGAAAAGGCGCTCGTGGCAGGTCCGTTGCAAGCTCCGGGTTGGTCGGAGCCCACACTTGCAAAGTTATTAAACCTGCCTGCCGACAAGATTGAGATACAAATGACGCGCATGGGCGGTGGCTTCGGGCGCCGGGCGTACGGTCATTATCTCTACGAAGCTGCGCTGATTTCAAGAAAAGTGAAAGCGCCGGTGAAGCTGATGTATACCCGTGAGGACGACATGACCTACGGCATTTATCGACCGATGTACACCGCCACTTATCGGGCAGCTTTGGACGCTAATAAAAATCTGATCGCTTTTCATGTAAAAGGAGGCGGCATACCCGAACATCCGATTCATGCCAACCGTTTTCCGGCCGGGGCCGTTGAGAACTATCTGGCAGAGGGCTGGCAGATCGCTTCGAACATTACGATAGGGGCTTTCCGTGCTCCTCGTTCCAATTTTAACGCAGCTGCCGAGCAATCGTTTTTGGATGAAGTAGCAGAAGCAGCAGGCAAAGATCCCATCGCATTCAGGCTGGAGCTTTTAAAAAGAGCAAAGGAAAAACCTGTTGGGGAAAACAACGATTATGATGCCGACCGCTATGCCGGCGTACTGGAACTAGTGCGTGACAAATCTAATTGGAATAAGCCTGGAAATGAAAAATACAACCGTGGTGTGGCCGCTTATTTCTGTCACAATTCATATGCAGCGCATGTGGTGGATATGGTAACGCGTGATGGGCAACCTTATGTAGCGCGTGTTTTCAGTGCAATGGACTGCGGAATTGTAATCAATCCCAATGCTGCCACTAACATGGTGCAGGGTGCCGTTGTCGACGGGATCGGCAATGCCCTTTACGGTCAACTTACCCACAAAGATGGTGCTACCCAGCAAAGTAATTTTCATAATTACCGGATGATCCGGATGAATGAAGCGCCCAAAAGTATTGAAGTCTATTTTGTCCAAAACGAAATGGACCCAACAGGGCTCGGGGAACCGCCATTTCCACCGGTTTTTGGGGCAGTGGCCAATGCACTGTATAAGATGAAAGGTAAGCGATACTATAATCAGCCTTTTAAGGACGAACCGGAGAAATCTATCTAAAACATTATGGGAGAACCTGGTCAAATCGATCAGGTTTTTTCATGTAAGTAATGCCAGTTGATATACAGCTTGTTTAAGCTTTTGATGATTTGGACATCATATAGATTAATTTTTCAACTGAGAAATAGATTTTTATTAGCCTAAGTTTAAACGGTCTCCATGGCCATTTACCCCTTAGAAAGGACCGCAATGGCTATTATTATTAAAATCGCTAGTAAAATGGCCAAACCTATTTTAACCTTATTCAATGGTTTATCCCCATAGATTTTTCCCGTCTGGCCATTAATAATAAAGTGGTAGGCTTTGCCTTTGAATAAATAGGTGCACAGCCATAGCGGTAATACAATCAGCTTAAAAGACTCTTCGGTGAAATTCGTATTAACCCTTAAGTTTCTATAAGTATCCCCTTTCAAATAATTTGCCGACATATTGTAAATCTGGCCGTTCATATGTTCTTTGGCCATATGGTAGCATTGCTCTACACTTTTTTCGTAGCTCTTTGCCTTCCAGCCCAATATGTACTTTTCATTCAAAGGTTTTAATTCCTGCAAATGATAGGGATATACCTGTTGTACAAAATTCTGCGAAATGCTGTCGTTTCCAGATATCAAAACATCGTCAAAAAAATGGGTAAAGTTACCCTGTCGATAGCGCCACCTGGTTTTTCTTACACTTCGTGTCGCCCTTTTACCTTTACTATCGGTATACGCTTGCTGTTCAAAATAGTAAGTGCCTGCTTCCCCTGACCATTGGTTATAAGTATTGGCATCAAAGGTCCAAAAGGGTATATAATGTCCTTCCAGGCTATCGGTTATGGACAGGTCCTTCAGGTCGGAATCGTACCAAAACCCTTTTGATATCCATTTGGTAAATGCATCCTGTGCTTCACTTTTCGAAATAGAGAATGGGATAATAGAGGAAGGCGAAATCGGATTAAAGCCATAGGCTTCCGTATTCATGGCATTATTACCACAGTCTTTGCATTCAAAAAAGACCTCGTTATTATTGATGAAGGTCGTTTGACCACATTTTTTACAAGCGTAAGCGATCTGCTTAAGTTCCTTATTGGGTGACTTAAACCATTTTCTTAATTCTTCAATGGGCTTTTCTTCAATAATATGCGTGCTAGTTTCAATGGGGAATTTTGAATGGCAGTGCAAACACTTGAGTTGGATAGATTCTGAGTCGAAATTTAGTTCTGAACCACAATTAGGACAGGGGAATTCTTGAATTTCAGCCATTATAGGAATTTAGAGCTTGCTTAAAATGTCTTTCTTCTTTTCGGCGAATTCTTCTTCACTTATAATTCCCTGGTTTTTTAGCTCACCCAATTGTTTTAATAAATCCAGTAATTGATTCTTGGAATCGGCACTATTGGTGTTGGTCTGGTTAGACTGTCCCAAAATATTGGTAAGTAAAACGCCCGCACCTAATCCACCCATATTGGCAGCGCCATCGTTATCCGCTAATTTTTCTAGGGCAATACCTCCCTGAAGTTTCGTAAAATCATTTAAATCACCTTTCAGCAGATTTAACTCCGTTTTTTTGTCAATAATTTTTTCAACTTCTTCCGGTAGTGATACGCTTTCGATAAAGAATTTTTCAAGCAAAATTCCGTAGGAATCGAATTCTAGCTGAAGAATCGGTTTGATCTTTTGGGATACTTCGGTGAAATTGGAAGCCAGGTCGAATACAGAAATACCGGCTTCCGCCAGGCTTTCCGCCAATTTGCTGGAAACAATGGCTTTGAGACTTTCCTCCACCTGTCCAATTTTAATATAAGGCTGAGTGCCTGAAAACTTGGTAATGAACTTTTTACAATCCGAAACGGAGATTGTAAAATTCCCAAAGGATTTTAAACGAATAGGGCCCAATTCTTGATCTTTGAATAGGATAGGGCCCGATGTACCCCATCGGAGATTGGTGAACTCCCGGGTGTTTACATAGTAAATATCAACCTTAAAGGGAGATTCGAAGCCATATTTCCACGAGGATAGGGTGGTAGTAATTGGCATATTGCTGGTAGAAAGGGTATGCAAGCCCGGGGCATATTCATCGCCAAAACTCCCTTCATTCATCAAAACTACCTTTTGACTCTCTCTTACAGTAAGTTTTGCCCCATTTTTGATATTATTACCTGAATCCTGAAACTTCCATATCAGCGTATCCGTCGTTGGGTCTACCCAATCAATTACTTCTATCAGTTCGTTTCTTATAAAATCAAATAGTCCCATGTTTTTTCTGTTTATCGATCAGGTCCAAAGTTCAATCCAAATGCATTAACATCAATTTTTTAGATTTTACAAAATCTCATCCGAAAATTTTGGCCTATAAATTTTGGGATTGGGAGATTATATTCCGTTTAGACAATTTGGTGGAGCTTCCGAATAACAGAAATATGGCTATGCTGGTGACTATTAGTGTTTTAAAGTGACTTCCGGACAAGTGTCTACCGCAAAGGGATCGCCAAGTCTGTTTTGGAAGAGCCCGTAGAGATTTGGTAGTAGATTATCATTCATATAAATAAGTAGGGGAATGGGTGCTGCTACTTTTGCTAAATAAGTGATGGTCTGTTTACTGGGCAGTTAAGAATTTAATGGTTATCAACATGATTGAACGATCAAAATATGACCCCCGAAATCGGATGGTAGTGCCTTTTTTATTTCTACTACTTTCTGGCTTGTCGGCCTTACTCGCTTTAAATCATTATATTCGGCATTGAACTTCCTTATTTTACCAACCTATTTTCTGGCTCAGATCAGCATCTCCCTTTCCCTATTAATGAAAAATACCGAAAGGTAATAATGGGGCAGGCCCAACCAGTTTGTTTTCAATTCATCATGAATATGACTAGACTCCTATCTATTTTATTTATTTCGATATTCTTTATTGCTGGGTCTTCAATACGGCCTTACCAATCGACCCAAGACTGGCCCGAATACAATGGAAACGGTTCGCGAAACCATTATTCGGCACTGGATCAGATCAATAAAGGCAATGTAACGACCCTTAAAGTGGCCTGGACCTATCGGTCGGGTGGAGCGGATACGACGTTGAATCGGTCGCAAATGCAATGCAATCCCATCATTATCGACGGAGTGTTGTATGGAGTATCTGCCAATACCCAGGCATTTGCACTCGATGCCGCTACGGGTGAATCACTCTGGAAAACGGCTCTTAAAGATAATGGAGGCACCACCAGCCGAGGGGTTACTTATTGGGCAGAAGGTAACGACAAACGAATTTTCTTTGGAGCCGGTAAGTACATTTATGCGCTTAATGCCACCACCGGTAAACCTATTCCAGATTTTGGGGAAAATGGTAGAATAAACCTTAAAATTGGGTTAGATCGTCCGGGTGCAGACGACTATGTTACCTCTAATACTCCGAATACCATATTCAAAAATCTATTGATTACCGGTGTGCGGGTCAATGAGTCCGAAACGGCATTATTGGGGGATATCCGGGCCTTTGATGTACGCACGGGTACTTTGTCCTGGACCTTCCAGACCATTCCGGCCAAAGGTGAGCCGGGATACGAAACCTGGCTTCCTGAAAATCCCCGTGAAAGACTAGGTGGAGCCAACAGTTGGATGGGAATGGCCATCGACAGGAAGCGAGGGATTGTTTATGTACCCACAGGCTCTTCTGCGTATGATTTTTATGGAGGAAACCGCAAAGGGGATAATCTCTATGCCAATTGCCTGTTAGCTCTCGATGCTCAAACTGGGAGGAAGCTCTGGCATTACCAATTGGTACATCACGACATTTGGGATCGAGACCCTCCTGCTACACCCAACCTGTTGACAATAAAACAGGATGGGAAGAAAATAGATGTGGTATCCATAGTTACCAAGCAAGGTTATACCTTTGTTTTTGACCGGGTTACGGGAAAACCAATTTTTCCGATTACCGAAACCGCCTTCCCCCAGACGGTCATGCCCGGGGAGCAGGCTAGTCCTACACAGCCTGTTCCTGACAAACCGGCTCCATTTGCCCGGCAGGCTTTCACAGAAAGGGATTTTAGTCCCTTTGTGGCCGATAGGGATTCATTGGTCGCTATGTTAAAATTGGCCAATACGGGTTCAGCCTATATTCCTCTGACCGGGAAAACGACTATATTCTTTCCAGGTACGGATGGTGGTGCACAATGGGGTGGGGCTGCCACAGACCCCGATGGTGTGCTGTATGTGCCCTCCAAGGAAATTCCGGTTTACACTTCTCTGATTCCAAAACAACAAAACAGCAAGAACAAAATGACGACTGGTGCAAACCTTTACAAAATGAATTGCGCCGCTTGTCACGGGGCCGATCGTCAGGGTAACCACGACGGGTCCTACCCCTCGTTAATTGGTATAGGAGGTAAAATGTCCGATCAAAAACTCCATGACTTGCTCATGATAGGAAGGGGTATGATGCCTTCTTTTTCACATATTTCTAAGCCTGAACGCGACGCGATCATCAATTTTATTAGGGATAAGCAAATGGACAAACAAGTTGTTTCAACCCAAAAAATGATAATTCCCTATCAACATACTGGCTATAACCGTTGGTATGACCGCAATGGTTATCCGGTAAGTGCTCCTCCCTGGGGTACCCTAACCGCCATAGACCTTAACTCCGGCGAACACCTATGGCAGATCCCACTGGGGGAATATAAGGAACTGACTAAAAAGGGAATTCCAGTTACAGGGACGGATAATTATGGGGGACCACTCGTGACAGCCGGAGGACTAATTTTTATTGCGGCCACCCGCGACGAAAAGTTTAGGGCTTTCGATAAACGCGACGGTAAGTTGCTATGGGAAACGGACTTGCCCGCAGCCGGTTATGCTTCCCCAAGCACCTATTCCGTCGATGGTAAGCAATACGTTGTCATCGCCTGTGGAGGGGGCAAACTTAATACGAAGTCCGGCGACCAATATGTTGCTTTTAGTATTTCGGAGGAATGATGAATAGGGATGGCTGAAAGACGCTTAAATCAAAAATCGGTTGCCAACCTTAGGTCAATCGATTAACCAATGCTGACGGAAATTTTCATTTCTGATGACCCTTTAGCCCCCAGTATTGTCGTATTTCGCAGGGGATATTTTACCCTGTCAGCCTTGCCACAGGGCGTGATACTTGTCCGCAACAAAAGAGGTGCCCTTGCTCACATAGGCTTATAGATATTGCCAGCATTATTGGACCACTGATTTAATTTTTTAGGTTACAAGGAGTGGTCCAATAAGTTGGAAGTGGCTTGCTTACTCCTCAAAAAGGAAGTCGAATATTTCCTTACTCTCGGCAAATTTCTTGATTTTGGCCGAATCGGCGTTTCGAATTAAGGCCATGGTCACTTGCTGTTGAGGAAAATAGTACACCATTCCGTTAAAACTTTGAACAGTGCCATAATGACCGATGGCTATTCCATAATTTGTTTCAAGTTTCATCAACCCCAGGCTATATCCTTTTAAATGGCTAAGTTCGTCGCCCAAATCTTGAGTAACTGGATTGAAAGAATATAATTCAGCCATGAAATTTTCAGATAGGATTTTTCCAGTCATTAACTTTTCATGAAATAGGGCTAAATCATAAGAATTGGCAATCATCCCTCCGTCTAACATATCCGAACCACCCACGGCATTGTTTTCTATTTCGGTTCTATCCATCATTATACCATTATCATAATTGTCGTAATAGGCTCTTGACAAGGAAGTAGGGATTATAGTACTTGCATAAACGTCAGTGATGCCATTTGGTAGGAGTAAATTTTTGGTGATATATTCGTAAGCTTCCATTTTTCCAACTGCTTTAATGATCAGAGAAAGTAATAAAAAATTTGAGTTGGAATATTCGTCCTTTTTTCCCACGTTAAAATTAGCCTTTTTGCCGAATATTGAACGCAAATTTTCTTCTGCTGAATGTTTTACGATCGAAAGGTTAAGAATTTGTAGGATATTGGAAATTGTAGAATATTCTACAATGCCGGAAGTATGGTTTAACAGCTGTTTTATTGTAGCTTGATCGGCATTGGCAATACCTTTTGTGAATTCCTGGGGCAGGTATTTACTGGCTTTATCATTGATATTTAGCTTTCCTTCGTCATGAAGTTTCAAAATGGCGGTTGCACAAAATATCTTGGAAACGCTTCCGATCCGCAAGGTATGGCAGGGGGTCATGCTTACTTTGTTTTGTAAATCGGCCATTCCAATACCTGCACTCCAAATGCCTTCCGGTGAAAGGATGGTCAAACTAGCGCCAACTACCCCTTGGCTCAATAATGCATCGGCTAGTTTTTGGTACCTGCTGGCATTAGGATGGTTAGGAATACCTTTTTCACAAGCTTGGGTTGGTACCAGGTAGTCAATTTTTGTACAGGAAAAGCACAATACAATGCTTATTACGATTCCGGTTTTCAACAGTCCTTTTTTCATGTTATATCTCATTGTTGTTTGAAGTTTACTTTGATGCCCATACTTAGGAAGGTATGCAGGGAGAAAGGTAATTTTTGAGAATAAGGCATTGCTACCATAGTTTGATAATCGGCCGTAATGCTTAGTTTTTTGTTGACAGGATATTCTAGTCCTAAACCAATTTTTGCATTAACCTGCGACTTTCCGAAAAAGCTGGCTTTTTTATAAACCCCATTATCCAATTTGTAAACTTCACTTACGGGGAGGGAATGCTTATAGCCCAGAGACGACAAGAATTTTGGCTGTAAACCGAAGCGAAATTTATACCCAATGGCGTAGGTGGCGTCCAACATTAGTGCATTTTCTGAGAGGCGGTGGTGGAAAAATGACAGATCAGCCCCTACGGTTTGTTTCCAATTGTTTTTTCCTTTAACAATAAAATCACTACCCACTTTTATCCCTGGATGAATGGGCGTTTGTAGTGCCTTTATTGTGGGCAGGCTTATGGCTTCATTGGTGAAGGATACTTTCAGGTTTTTTTGCGCCTGGCTGCATAATGGTAGCAGTAAAAGGAGGAGTAATTTTGGGATACCCGGACCAGAATTAAGTGAAACGTGCATGGATTTATAAATTCATTAGTTTGAACTGCAAATATGCACCGAACGAGCCGATCGAAAGACCTAGCTTGAAAGACGGTACTATTTTTTTGGTAATCAGTTGATAATAATGAAGTTATAAATGAATAAGCATTAGGAGAAGTTAGTTTCCCTGTAAAGTGGGACGGAAGAAAACCTTCATTTTGAGCTAAAGGTTTTCATTTTCGTATGATTTTAGAAATTCGGTTGGCGATTGCCCTTCAATCTTTTTAAAGTATCTATTGAATGCCGATTTGGAATTGAAACCGCAGTCGAAGGCCACATAAATCAAGGTGTACTTTTTGTTCTCGGCTTTAATAATTTCTTTCTTAAATTCTTCGATTCGAAGGCCATTGATATAATCGTAAAAGTTGTTTTTTTCTATTTCATTGATGACCTGCGAAAGGTAGTTAGGATGTATATCCAATCGGTTGGCTAATTCAACTAAGGTTAACCCCGGTTCCCGATATAATCGGTGCTGCCTCATAAGCAATGTTAATCGATGGTGTAGGTCTTCTGATGAGCTTTTGGTCAAGCCGGATTTGGCATATTTTCTTTTAGTGTCAAGGCCATCGCCTTGATCATCGAGGATAATCTCGCTCTCAGAACCGATGTTTTCGGGTTGTTGATAGTTAAATATATTGGATTGGCTGATCCCAAAGTAACCAATAAATATTACGAAAAGGGTCGCTAAGGTAAATATCCAGTTATCACTCAAATTCAATATGATGCTGATCCATATTAAACCCATACCGAAAAATAAAAACTGGAGCCAATCCAAATTAATTTTCTCTTTGTAAGAGAATTCCTGAAGTATTCTATGTCTATGCTTCAATAGAAGCTTGTTGGTAATGTAAATATAAGTAAGTCCCGATAGGCTTAATATGACATTGATGGACAACAGGAAGGTTTCATAACCTTCCCCCTCATTTCGGAAAACATATATTTTCTGGTCCATAGGGAGTAGCAGAAAAGAGACTGTAGAGGCAAGGACAACCAGCGGCAGCACAAAGTGTCCTAGCCATATTTTAAGTTTTGGCCTTTCGGGTTGAGTTATTGAAAGCGTATATATGTATAATATCGGCCCATGGAGAAACGGAAATGGGAAATTAAGGCCTATTAAAAAGTTGTATCGATAGATTAATCCGGTGGAAAAACTATAATAGGTGAAAATATGGATCCCAATAATGAGCAACCATATGGCCAGAATACGATCGGGTAATTTTCTCCCACTTTTTGAAAAGAGCAGTATAGCAAGAAAAATGGATACAAATATCCCGATGATAAAAATCATGATTCGATAATATTAACAAAACATTCAATGGGCCATGAAACCATACTTGCCAAGACGTCTTAAAATTGGCTTTAAGGTTTGTCATACGCAAATGTAAGTTTATTCAAATTATTAGTGAAAGCTATTTCAGCCCCCCCTGATACGTTGTCTTCAAAAGTTTTCTTAATATCAACAGTATTTGGCCGCCAAAGTCTTTTGGTTGGCTTTTTCCTAAATTTAAGTATGGTTTACTTTCTTTAAAAAGACCGTGTGACGGACCGCCTCTATGCTCCACCGAATCTGATATGGTTTCATCATTTTACGGTAACTAAGTCTTGTATTTGTATTGCCCGTGTTCCTTTCTCGCCCTGAAGCGAAAAGGGTACAGGAAGAAAACTTTTGCCATCATAATAATCCAAGACCAAGAATTAATTCGCTTTATAGCCAGTTTTTTTGATCGTATCCAAATTTTTCAAAGCTGGAAATTTAAAAAAATAGAGCCAGTGAAAGAACTTATCCGCAACAAGGCCTGGTGATTTAAAAAGTGTTTTCAATTCCGGTATTCAATTTCAATCGTTATGTTGTAGAATAGTTTTGTTTTTAGATATTAATATATTGTTAATCAACCTTTTATATAAAAATATTTACTCCATTTTTTATGCAAAAAAGCTGAGAGAAATATGTTAGTTTGGGTCTGCCTAACTTGAGATAATAACGCTGGTTACTCTTTGGGTTTTAAGGTTGCGATTCTATTTGATATAAAATTTATTTGTCGGCAAGAAATAGTCCACTGCAGATGCATTTTTTTATAATGCCGAGTAGTTTTTATAGTTCTTGGTCTCCTTTATGGAACTGTAAAATAAGGCCAACAAACATTTAATGCATGATAGAGATGAGTGGTTTAAATAGAAATAAGACAGTAGTGTGTCTAAGGTTCGTAATTCTAATTTTCATACTAGAGACCTCCTGGGGTTATGCCCAGTCATCCACCTCCATCCGGCTCAATCAGGTGGGGTTTTATCCCCATGCACCTAAGGTAGCCGTTGTCGTCAATCCAACGGGAACTGAGTTTGTAGTCAAAGATGCCAGGACCAAAAAGGTGGCATTGAAAGGGGAGCTGGGTAAAGAACTGGAGAATCAGTTTTCTGGAAAGAAAAGCAGGGTGGCCGATTTCTCGGGACTGAAAAAACAAGGTGAATTTTATATAGAAATAGTGGGAGGGGCGAAGTCGGCTAATTTTAAAATAAACAAACGGGTCCATCAGGAGGTGGCCGCTGCTGCTTTAAAGGGTTTTTACTATCAACGAGCCTCCACTGCCTTGCCGGAGCAATATGCAGGGAAGTGGGCACGGCAGGCCGGGCACCCCGACGACAGGGTGGCGATTCATGCCTCGGCCATTTCGAGTTCCAGACCGGAAGGAAGTGTTATGAGTGCCCCACAAGGCTGGTATGACGCCGGCGATTATAATAAGTATATTGTAAACTCAGGGATTACGATGGGAACCTTACTGTCGCTCTATGAAGATTATCCTGAGTTCTGTAAAGGGCTCGATACGAATATACCGGAAAGTGCTAATGCCGTTCCTGATATATTGGACGAAATACTCTGGAATTTGAGGTGGATGCTCCAGATGCAGGACCCTGCCGATGGGGGGGTATACCATAAGCTTACCAACGCCAATTTTGACGGCACCATCATGCCCGAGGCGGCTACCAAGCCCAGGTATGTGGTAGAGAAGAGTACCGCCGCCGCACTAAACTTTGCGGCGGTAACGGCCCAGTCGTACCGGGTTTATAGCAAATTTGAAAAGGACTTTCCAGGCCTGGCTGATTCGTGCCTCGCCGCCTCAAAAAAGGCATGGAAATGGGCGGAGAGGAATCCTGACCTGTTTTACGTTCAAGAAGAGATGAATAAAAAGTTTGATCCAGATGTTACCACTGGGGCTTATGGGGATGGTCATGTGGAGGATGAATGGAGCTGGGCGGCTACGGAGCTTTACGTGAGTACGGGAGAAGACGGGTTTCTGAAAAGAGCCAATTATGCCGATGAACTTCGACTGCCTTCTTGGAATCAGGTGAGTGCCTTAAGTAATTATGCACTATTAAAATCCACCTCAAGGCATAAATCGGAAGCTGGAAAGGCCATTATTCAGTTTGCGGACAAGCTTTTGAAGGATGTGGACCGTCAGCCGTTCCAAACGGTGATGGGCAAAAGCGTCTGGGATTTCTCCTGGGGGAGTAATTCGGTGGCGGCCAATCAGGGTATAGCCTTGCTGCAAGCCTATAAACTTACCGACGATATCAAATACGCCCAAGCGGCTTTGGGTAACTTGGATTATCTATTGGGCAGGAATGCGACCAATTATTGCTTTCTGACCGGTTTTGGTACTAACCCTGTGATGCATCCCCATCACAGGCCTTCCGCCGCCGATGGGGTGGTAGAGCCCGTGCCAGGGCTACTGTCGGGAGGGCCCAACCCGGGCAAGCAAGATAAGTGTACCACCTATACCAGCAATAGCCCCGACGAAAGCTTTACAGACGACTATTGCTCCTATGCTTCCAACGAAATTGCCATTAACTGGAATGCCCCTATGGTCTATCTGGTGGCCGCTTTAGAGGCGATATTCGGTAAATGATTTTCAGAAGTGAAAAAGATATGATGGGTCAAAGTATTTTAGCCATCCGCTTATTTGCCAACGGTGCAGGTAGACTTTCTAATTGTTAATTAGAGTAAGGATCGGTTTTATAACGTCGTTCCATATCATAAGACCTATTCTTGGTTGCCTGAGACATCCCGTCAGGTATCCATCAAAGGTAGGGAGCATCAAAAACCGATCTTTAATCCTAGTGACAGGCTCAGAATATCGCTTGGCTTAAGAAACTTTGGATTTAAGACATAGCTAATGAGCAGGAGATCGTAGGTACCGATTTCGTAGTAGAGTTCAAGATTTTTTATCTTATTTCGTTTTATAGTGTTCCTTCCTATTTTGCCACCAATATATGCGCCAGGTCTAAATGAGGTTGCCCACCAATAATAGCCCTTGGGGTAGTAATCGGGCCATTTGGAATCGAATTGCGGACCGAAGGTATAGTTAAGATAGGCGCCTGTCGAAAATGGGACGACATAGTTCTCGTTTTTCAGGCCTATGCGCCATGGCGAATAAGTCGTTTTGGCGGTGATGGAAATCAAGGCATCTCCTCCGATCATTTTGGGTACAAATCCAAAAAGAAGATCCGTCTCTAAGGTTTTATTTCGAGAGATGTATCCTGGGCCACCGGCCATAAAACCAATATTGCCTGCAAATTGAAATTTGATATGGTCGGGCATGTACCATTTCCGAAGTGCTGCGGTAGATTGTGACAGTTGGGCCTGAGCTGTTATAGATACGAGCAAGCAGCATGCAATAAGCGTATTCTTCATGGTATACTAATAGGTAATACGTTCAACTTTATAACCATCATTCCAAGAAGTTACCAATAGGTACCCCCTTTCACCCATGCTCGTTGTGACATAATAATGAACCCCATCATTATAATACTCTCCGTCCTTAAAAGTGTGTTGATGACCGTATAAAGTGAATCTGACATTGGGATCTTGGGCTAGCATATCGGTGAACTTTGCCTGAAGCTTAGGGTCAAAATCGGAATCAAAAGGAGGGGCATGGGCCATGATGATGGCGTTTTTATTGTCGGGGTTGTCCCTTAGCTCCGATTGGAGCCAAGGCAAATTCGGTACCAGTCCATTAAATTGGTACTCACGGGAATTGGTGTTAATGAAAATGAACTTGTTATTTCCGAACTCGAAGGCGTAATCCATAGGCCCATACATTTGCTCGTAAACTATGGGGCCATTGGCGACCAGGTCGTGGTTTCCCACTACGGTAACATAGGGTACTTCTAGTTTTTGCATGATTTTGTTGATCCACTTAAACTCGGTGGATAGACCAAAGTCAGATATGTCCCCGGCATGAACCACAAAGTCCACCCCCGGCTGAGCATTGGCGCTTTTTATAAAATCGCTGGACTCGTCGTACCAGCGTTGGGTGTCGCCCATAAAAATGAAGCGAAGGGTGTCGCCTGGGGTCCGTTGATGAATTTGTTCAACATTTTTTGCATTAAGGTTTTTTTCGCTTTCCTTCAGGGTAATCTGGTTGGGATTGAACTGGAAGATTCCTTCACAGGAAAAACTAGCAGCCACAAGGAATAGCAATATTATATGAATGACGAAGGACTTGTTGCTATTTTTTTGCATGATACGTTGATGTTGGCTTAAAGTGTACCATGGGTACAGAGTGGATTTTATCACTTTATCCAGAACATGATTAATTATCGTATACAATGCAAAATAGGGCTATTTGGGTTCCTATTATTGCTTTTTTATTTAGAGGCTAAAGTTTAGGGGGATATCAAGGAGCCGTAAGTTGATCGTTTCGAGGGCATTCGGCTAAAGGTACCCACCTTGTTCAGGCCATATGCATGAATTGTCTTTTTTTTAGTTATAATGCATTATGGGTTCTATCGCAGGGGACTTGCGGGATTAATCAGTCTTAAATTTTCAAGCAACACCATTATCACATGGGGATGTAATGATAAAAAAAACCCGCAGATGGTCCCTATGGGAGTCTGCGGGAAAAAGGTATCAGGCCAACGAACTAAAGTGGCGTTGATCTACCAAAGGATTACACGTAAATGGCTTTACGAAATATGGGCGTCGATATGGGCTTTCAGTCCCAGTACGTACTGGGCTATTACCCTATACTCGCTCTTTTGGAGTTCCTCGCCTGCTGCATTTTGCTGACATATATCCTTTAGGAATCCATCTGGAGTCAGGCTTTGGGATAGCCGACCTTGAATCTGCTTCAGCTGGGTGTTAGAGAAGCCTGTTAGCCAGCCCATTCGGTGGCCATGGGCGAGCATGGCGCCTAAGCCTGCCGTGGCCGAACAGTCGTAGCCCGTTTCCTCCAGGTCCAGATAAGCCCGCCAGCTATGGTCGGCCTGTTGGTTCTTAAGGGCCAGCTGCGCATAATAGACGTATACTTCCTTCAAATGCTTGATGCGGCTGTCATTCTTAAAAGGGCTATCATTCTGAAGGATTTCGGCGGTACGAATGAGCCCTAGCATAAACCAAGTATAGCCGCGTCCCCAATTCCGATAGGTCTTCAATCCTTTGTCTTTCCAGGCTCTGGTATATACCGCCCCCGAATCGGTCAGGGTTTCGATGCGGTCCTCTAGCTCTATCAGAGCGTATTCGAACCATTCGGGTTGACGTAAATCCCGGGCAATAGTGGCCAATGGATAGGCAATGGTATAGCAGCCTTCGGCAGTAAGTGAATTGCTCTTAACGGTATTATTATCGCCAATCCGAGTCTTGCAGTATTTTAGGAATAAGCCAAATGAGGGATGATCTGGTAAGTGCTGTGCGCTAATGGCGAAGGGCAGTCCAGCCTCGAGGTTGTTGAACTTATTGTCGGAGATCCGGCCGTAAGGATCCTCGTAAATGAACCCTCCATCGGGCTTCAAAAATAGCCGAAGGTGCATGCGAATGGCTTCGAGGGCTTTTTTATCATTTTTGCGTTTGTATAACTCCTGGAGGCCGTCGAGCACACATCCCTCTAGCCAGCCAAAGGGCTGAACCGAGCGCTGCGAATACAGCACGGAGCTGCTCGCATTAGTGGGCATCGACTCTATTTTGCTAACCAACAGATGAGAGCCATTGTCGGCCGAGGTGGCCAGTATATACATGGGCTTGATTCCGTTTAGCATTTTGAGGTGGATGCCTTCCTGGCTTATTTCGGAATAGGTGGCGTCTAGCTTCGTTTCAAAAAGCTGCAAGGCAGTCGCATACCATATGCTCGACTGGCCAATTTTTCGCCCTGATTTTCCGAGGAAAATCTCTACTTCATCCTTTTCCCGGGTGTCCAGGGCGAGTTGCAATCGTAAATAAACCGTCCCTTTCGGGTTTTTCTTCCCTTTTCCAACGTTTAGGGTCAAGCCATCACCGGTGGGGGCTAGGGTATAATAATCCAAACCTAGGGGGATTCGCATGCCCTCCGGAACGGGCAGTGGAGTGGGTTGTTGGGGTAATAAGGGTTCATAAGAAAAGGAGTCCTTTTTAAAGGCTGAATTTAGAAAGGAATCTTGGGTAATCATCGGCAGCACCAAAGCAGAGGCGCCGAGTTGGTTCATAAACTGTCTACGGTTAGGCATATTAAAATTGCTTATTTAGGAATAGTGATATTGCAAGTGGGGGTTACCAGCCAGGATTTTGCTGTAAGGACGGATTGATCAAAATCTCCCTGGTAGGTAATGGCCTTAGATAATGTCGGTTAGGGTCGAAAGTCCGGGCGTCGGCGTTTTCACAGATAATAAAACCATTTTCGTCGGTATTTTTTTGCCATGTTTCGTCGGAATACGGATTTCTGATACCCCCAGGAAGGGTTGGGACTTGCCAGGCCGAAATTTTTATATTGATCCCTTTAATAGCGTTTGGGAGCTCTGTTTCAGCAGTTTTCCATCGTCTTAGATCATCATATCTAAAGCCTTCCAAAGCCAGTTCAATGGAGCGTTCCCTCCTAATTTCCTCCCGCATGTTTAAATTATTGTTTTCTATAAAAGCATTAGTTACCGAAGGCATACTCACACGTGCTCTAATAAGATTAATAGATTTGTCAAGATCCGCATCACTGATCTCCCCATTTTTTTCAAATAGTGCTTCGGCATAAATTAGCAGTACCTCGGCATAGCGGATCAGTCTATGGTCATAATCATGACTTTGTCCATTATCACCAGCATTATTTCCAAAGGCACTTTCAGACATATATTTGTAAGTGATATACCCCGTATTTCCATTTTTTTGAGGATAGAAAGGATAGTTAGCAACGGGCTCGATGGGATGGAAGGGTCTGAGGATTTTATTCTCCGGTATCACCATGGTCATCGTCATACGTGGATCGCGGTTTTGATATTCAGCACGCATACTTCCGTACCCTTCAAACATGGTAGATTTTGTAATGGGCAAACCGTCGCTACATAAATACATATCGGCCAGTTTTTTGGTGGGCAAATAGCAAGTTCTATCAATGCTAAAGGGATATCCATGGGAGACTATGTCCCTCTGGTAGCGACGGGCCAAAATATTTTCGGAGGCGTCATCCCCTTCTTCAATAAACAAATAACGGTAACTATCCTTTCCTTTTGCACTAAACAAGCTGTATTGATTGCTTTCCATCACCAATTTGGCGTTTTCAATAGCCTGATCTAAATATTGAGTGGCAGAGGTGTTGCCACGACTCTTCCCCCAAGTACCTTCAAATAGGGCTACCCTGGCGAGTAAGGCTAAGGCGGCCCCTTTCGTGATACGACCATTGTCAGAAGCAGCTAGGTTTTTTTGTTCAGGTAAGTTATTGGCTGCTTCCTGCAGATCATTAATAATAAAGTCAACCGTGGTTTTTCTATCTGCTCTAGTTGAATAGAGTGCGTCACTGGCAATATCGAGTACCTCGTCGACAATAGGAACGCCACCGTACATACGAAATAGCTGCCAGTAGTTAAATGCTCTAAAAAAACGAGCTTCAGCAACATACTGTGGGATTGAAGCATCTGCACCCTTTTCCAATTGAGCGGCTTTTCCTATGATATTATTGCAGCGACGTATGTAAATGTACGGCGTGTTCCAGCTGGATGCCGTTTCTGTTAGTTGGTAGGTGCCATTGCTAATGGCGTTAGGGACTTCAAAAGCTATATCCGATTCCAGATCATCGCGGTTAAAGACTGGTAAGGAAAGGTAGAGATTGTTTGCTGCCAACTTGAACTCATCGGCCGTTCTCCAAAAGGTAGCATCTGAGATGGTATCTTGAGGGGCGAGATCCAGATTTTTTGTACATCCACATATAATAAGCAAGGATACTACGAGGGATTTAACAAATATATATTTCATGATATTTTCAAGTTTAGGAATTAAAATTTGATATCCAAACCAAAGGAAATTACGGATGTGAATGGATAGGTTTGTTCGTCATTACGTTCCCAGGTTTCTTCAGGATCAAAGGATTTATTCCAGGTACCCTTGGAGAAGGTCAGTAGATCTTGGCCACTAAAATAAATTTTAGCACTTTGCATCTTTACCTTGGCACATAGCTCTTTAGGGATGTTATAGGCGAGAGAAACCGTCTTCATACGTAAATAGGCCAAATTATTCATACGTCGATTGGAGGCTCTCGACCAGTTCCAGTCTCTAAGCACGTCGTAGCCTTTGCCACCGGGTATGATCCTTGGGTAGGGGGCGTCTACATTGTCGGCCGACCAGGTTTTTCCGTAGAAATACTCCAAAGGTTGATACCACCAAACCCGAAAGGGAGCCGAGAAATCGCCGTAACGGATGCCCTCCCGTTTTCCTATACCTTGGAAGAACATGGTGAAATCGAAATTCTTATAGGATAAGCTGATATTGGAGGAGTAGTTGTAACGAGGCATAAGGTTACCCAGATATTGCATATCACCAGTAGTTCCTGCGGCGGGATCGCCAAAGGCGGTAATTTTACCATCCCCGTCGACGTCCCTATACATCATGTCCCCAATGCCCAACTGGGTTGGTGTATTCCCGATTTTTTTGTATTCCGCAAGCTGTGTTTCGTTGCTGATAATGCCGTCATCTACATAGCCGAAATAGGAGTTTAGGGAGTATCCCTGCCGCAAATGGACGAGTCCTTCGGAGTAAGTACTATTCCCTTTTAGCTCAACCAACTTGTTTTTATTGTCGCTCACCATAGCGGTGATGCTGTACTTAAAATCTCCTAGGCGGTCCGACCAGTTTAGAGATAGATCCCATCCGTGAGTGCGCAATTTTCCGATGTTTTGAGTTGGTGCGGTACCACCCAAAAGCGCTGGCAATTCGTCCCGGACTAACATTTTATCGTTAACCTTAATAAAATAATCGATGGAGCCAGAAAGCCTAGAGTTAAATACAGCGAAATCGAAACCTATATTGGTGTTCTTGACCGTTTCCCAGGTCCGGTTGGCCGATGCTATGGAAGATACCGCTCCTGAAAGGCCTGTATTGGGCGTGCCTATAGGGTATAATCCTTGAATAGATACCAACGGAATGTAATCGTAGTTGCCGAAACTTAGCTCTTGGTTCCCGGTATGGCCCCACGAGGCCCTGAACTTGGCAAGCTGCATCCATGTGGCGGACTTCATAAACTCCTCTTGCGATAGATTCCAGGATACCGAAGCTGCGGGGAACACAGCACTCCATCTTTTGCCAGGGGCAAATTTTGAACTACCATCTATTCTAGTGGTGAAATCTACATAATATTTTCGGTCGAATGAGTAACCTAACCTACCGAAATAAGACCTTAGAGACCACTCCGTTTCATATCCATTCGTGCTGATGTATTCCGCCCTTGTTTTGTCGGCGAGGTTCAGCGTAAAGAGGTCGTTGCTGGCAAAATTATATCCCCCAGCCGACTGGCCGTTATTCCCATTTTCTTCATGTGAAGATCCGGCCATTATATTCAAATGGTGTTTCCTGCCTATGGCCTTGTCGTACTCTAAGTAGGCGTTATAGAGCCCATATACATTTTTGCTGTTGTCGTAAAAAGCCCGATTGGGATTATTAACGATGCTTTCTACGCCGCCCTCCCAATTATGACTGGTGTAGGTGGGGTAGGATGAAAACGTATCTCCAAAGCCCAAGGTAATCCCCATTTGGGCGACTAATTTTAAGCCTTGAGCTAGTTGTGCCTCTCCTTTAAAATTCGTAGAGAGCTTAGAATAGTTATATTTATATTTACCGTGCAGTAAGGCCTCTACCGGATTCCCCCAGCCTCTAAACCGGTAGTACTGATCCAGTGGATTTTTTACTGGTATAAAACTCCAAACTCTAGGAGTAAGGCTTGTCGCAGACATCAAATTGACGGGTTCAATATTAGTCCTAGAATCGAAGCTCGTTCTAGTTTCAAAACGTAAGGCTTTGAACAATTGAAAATCATAATTCATTCGAAGATTATAGCGATCCGAATGGTTGTCTCCATAATTCATGATGCCTTCATCTTTGTTGTAGCCAGCCGAAAATAGGTAACTATTATTTTCTCCACCTCCCATGATACTGAGGTTGTGCATTTGTTGCATGCCGGTACCGTATATGATGTTGGTCCAATCAGTGGATTGGTAGAATCCTGGATTATTCACCCACAGCCATCCACCAGTTGGGTCTGGTTCGGCATTGGCTCTTATTTTGTCGAAGACGTCTGAAGAAACACCCGGTTGGCCAATATTACGCATCCCCTGATCATACATCTCGGTCATCTGGAGGGTGTTGGTCATGTTTTTCAAGAACTGTGGTTTTTTAATCCCCACATTTAAGGAATAGGAGATGGTTGGTTTTCCACTAGTGCCCTTCTTGGTCGTAACGAGTACCACACCATCGGCAGCTCTCGAACCATAAATAGATGCTGCTGCATCTTTTAAAACAGAAATATTAGCGATATCATTCGGGTTGAGAAGGTTCAGGTCGCCTGGTACTCCATCTACCAAGATTAAAGGCTTACTCCCGCCTATAGAAGAAACGCCTCGAATCTGCAGGGAAAAATTGTCGTTACCTGGCCGTCCACTACCTCTCAGGATTGTGACCCCAGGCATGGTCCCCTGTAGGGCCGTTAGTGTGTTCGTTAAAGGGCGAGCTTCGAATACTTTTTGGTCTATGGAAGTTATGGCTCCTGTTAAGGCCCCCTTCATTTTGGTACCATACCCTACCACTACTACCTCATCTAAGGCCTTGGAATGGACTTGCATGGTAACGTTTAGGGTCGTTCTTTCCCCCACCGTAATCTCTTGGGAGATATATCCGACATAGGAGAATATAATAGTTACATCGGGAGTGTCGAGTTCCAAGGAATATCGGCCTTCTACATCAGTTGTAGTTCCATGTTGGCTACCTTTCACCACAATACTTACCCCAGGTAAAGTTTCCCCATGAATGTCGGTTACGATACCCGTAAGGTTTTGAAGGGGACTTGCTACAGTAGCCTCCTCTCGTTTTGGCGCAGCATCGGGGTGGTGGCGAATTGTATTGGGCTTAGTGGTAAGCATCAGCATGATATGGCCTTTCATGAGCTTATACTCGATGCCAAGCGGAGTCAGTAGCTCAGTCAAAACCGACGAAAGGTACTTCTCCTTCGCATGGATATTGACCGTTTCTTTTAGCTGAATTCTGCTTTTACTATAGGCAAACTTAACCTGAGTAAGTGCTTCAATTTCGGTCAAAGCCTCTTGAAGCGTCACATTGTTCAACCGAAGCGTAATTTGTTGCTTTAGCAAGTCTTGCGCATCGCTTTTGTGAACACTGGACGCTAAGGCCACTGTTCCTGCCAGCAGGATTTGTAGGATTGATAACCGCATAATTCTGTATGCCGTATTGCTTTTTAATAAAAATTGCATAGGTTTGAGTTAGTTAAATACAATAAGAAATCTTTGTTGCCTTATCGGTGACTTTGGGAGCTTATTTGGAGATCAGGGGTGACGCCATCACCTCTGATTTTTTTAAGCGCCAAATTCAAATAAGTTTAATTCGTCTCTTTACTTCATTGAATTATAGTTTATAAGTGATACAATAATTGATTATTCAGGCCAAGTTAGCGGCATGGTTATGGATCAAGTGGATTATTGATGGGTGCCAGGGCCCGGGTTGGTACATCCTTCACCGCTGATAGTTACCACCGATGCGTTTATTTCATAGGTAGCTCCAAGCATTTGTGTAATCGTTTCCAAAACTTCTGAAAGTCTGTTCTGGTCAAAATTGGCTGTCACCAAACATTTATTAAGCCCCTCGTGGGCCAATTGGACCGTTATTCCAAATCTTTTTTCTAGTTGTTGGGCTACATCTTTTAAGGGGGTGTCCTCAAATGCCAATGAAACGGGTTGCCATGGAGCGTTCGGTTGGTTTTTATCGGGGATCCGACTAGTCAGCAGGGAGCCCGTTGCTACTTCAAAAACAGCCTCCTCTTCGGCCAACAAGGTTACGTTCTTGTCCGCTTCTTTTACAGAAGCGACTTCTACCTTGCCACTTACCACTGAAACAGCATAGTTTTCTTGTCCTGAAATAGCTCTTACATTAAAACTGGTACCGAGTACTTTGATCACAATTTCTTTAGAGTTAATTATAAAAGGCCTAGAAGCATCCTTCGATACATCGAAAAATGCCTCCCCTTCTAGGGTGACATTGCGGTGGTCTCCCATAAATGACTCAGGATAATAACTCAGACTAGCCTCTGGGTTAAGCCAAATGGAAGTTCCATCGGGTAGGGTGTGTTTGGCTACTTTTTTTTCTGAATTTTTGATAACTAGGCTAGCTATTGACGAAGTGGTAGGTTGGCTCAATTCGCTAACGTAATAGAGGCCCAATCCACCAATGAGGAGGATTAAAGCTACTGCAACATATCGTTGTGCTTGTCTCCATAACCTAACTGGCATAGGACTAGAGTCCAAGTCTAAAAACTCTCCAGTTGTGGTGTTTATCTTCTCCCTTATCCTTAATAAATGTGCTTCTTGGTTGAATGGGGTACCCTCGGATTCTGTAAAGTTGGTTTCCTGATACCAAGTTTCAACTAACAATCTTTCTTCTTCCGTGGCCTGGCCTTCAAGGAAACGTTTCAGTAATTCTGGGGTTAATTTCTCTTCCCTCATAGGTTCTTTCTCTGGTGGTATATTTAAGGTGCGCTATTATAAGGACGCATGGGAATTGACGAACCCTTGTGGAATAGAAAGATATTTTATGAATTTTTTTGTTTAGATCCGCTAACTTTGATTTCAAACGGTTTATTAAAATATGGAATACAAATATCGATACGGTGCATTTAGCAAGACAGGCGATTCTACTTTATGGCAAATGGTCAGGGAAGATGACAATCAAGAGGCCTTCGCGGAATTGCATCGACGATATGCAGAAAGATTACATGCCCAAGCATGCTTGAAGCTAGGGAATTCCATCCTTGCTGAAGATCTAGTCCAGGACCTTTTCGTGTCGTTATGGGTTCATCGCCAAGATATTAGAATAGAAAAATCGCTTCCTATTTATTTGTTTGCGGCCCTTAAGAATAGGATCATTTCTCAGCATAGGAAAGAAATGTATCGGAAAGCATCTTCCATAGAAGAACTCAATCCAGAAATATTAATACGGCAATCGGCCAACTTGGTGGACGATTGGATATTGTTTGAAGAGGTTCAAAAGAAATACAATACGGCATTGGAAATGCTCCCTGAGAAAAGTAAGGCCGTTTTTGAACTTAGTCGAAGCGGCTTACCCAATAAGGAAATCGCCCAACTTTTGGGACTTGCCGAGAAAACGGTAGAATTTCATATTACCAAAAGTATAAGAATCTTAAAGGTTAAAATGGGCGAGTTGTCGACCATACTGATTGCCCTTTTGATGGGCTAAAAATCACCAGTTTTGTTTAATCGATCCAAATACTAATGGCCTGACAGTGATCAAACCATAATAGATACCAGACCTAGCACCACCAACCTCTCAACTATATTTACAAAACCATTAATCTGTATACCAGAACCATGCAGTTTTTTGGTAGGCCCCCAAACAGCTGCTCATCGAAGCGGCTATTTGGCTGCATGTAGGGCAGCGAAAATTAAGTCATTCGCATTTAACTGAGATAAAGCGGCAGGCTACCTATAATTGGTCCAATGCCAAGACCTTCAGTCCTTCCACATCCCAATTGGCCCGTTTGGCACCGGCTTGGTAAGCACTCTCAAGAAAGTCCAATACCGTTTTGGCGGGATCGGAGCTCGAGACTACGTCTTGGTATTTTAAAATGGCCATGGGGCTACCGTTGGCGTCGGTCCACAAGGCGGTGTCGGGTAGTAAGGGTTCTTCTTCCAAGCCTTTTGGGGAAGGGAAGGTATAGGAATAATAAGCGGGTTCTGGCAGGTTGTCATCACCGGCCCAGAAGCCAAAACTAATTACTTCATGGGAGTAGGCATCTTTTTCGAGTGCGCTCGCTTTCGGATTGGCGGCTGGTGCTTTTCGGCCCGAGAATCGGGTGACGGTAAGGTCCAGGTGGTGCCAATAGATATGCACGGGGCAGGTCTTGCCGTAAAAGCGTCCGCTAAACTCTTTAAGTATGCGGTCGTTCCACAGCATCATCTGCCAAAAGGTATGAATGGCCGTCCAATCGTAATGATGGTATTCGGTGATTTCCTTGAAGGGCTTATCGATCCCCAAATCCAACGGCTTGTTGACAAACTTGGGTTCTTCTCCCCATGAGCTCAAGATGGCAAGGCTGTCTTTATAAAAGCTACTTACCGTATAGCCATCCACTAGGGAGATCTCGTGGCGCTCGCCCTTGCTATTTTCGAAGTGAACGGTTTTTCTGTGGACATTCAGGGTGATTTCAAAGGTATTAAGTCCATCAGCCATAGGTATCGGGGCCGTAGAAAAACCATTGGAGGTCACGTATTCGGTGATATACCACCAATGGTTTTTTCTTGGAGCGGCATGCAGCCTTATTTTTCCGATGATCTGCATAATCAGGTGCAAGGTCATCTTAGTGTCCTTCCAGGACTCGTAAGCAAGATATGGTAGTTTCATAATCCTATTTTTTTAATGGTACAATATTGATAATGAAGGTTTTATCCTCTTACAACGATACGCATTTTACAGCTCCTTTCCTAGTGTTATGGCCTTGTTTTTGGTTAGCCTAATCTCTTTAACAAGGGCTTTATATTGGATGGTATAAGTGCCGGTTTCCTGGGCTACTAGCCTTACCTGCACGAGTTGGCCGTCTTCCCATTTCTGATCCACAGTCACATTCCCCCTTGCTTTCAGGCCTTTCATCTCGCCGTCGGGCCAGGCGCTGGGCAGAGCCGGTAGTAGATGGATGACCTCGTTATGCGATTGTAGCAACATCTCAGCTATACCCGCCGTAGCCCCCATGTTGCCGTCAAGCTGAAATGGAGGATGAGCACACAATAAGTTAGCATAGGAACCTCCTCCATTCGACATGTTTACACCTGCCTGGTCGACCGGTTTTAGGAGGTTGTGGAAGAGCTGGTAGGCCCTGTCGCCGTCGAGCAGTCGCGACCAGAAATTTATTTTCCATGCCAACGACCATCCCGTTCCTTCATCACCGCGGGCATTGAGCGTCACCTTGGCCGCTTGGGCTAAGTCGGGACTGCTGTTTGGCGATATCTGGTAGCCAGGGTAAAGTCCATATAAATGGGAGACGTGGCGGTGGCGACTGGTGGAGTCGTCCTTGTCTTCTTTCCATTCTTGGAGCTGGCCCCAGCTCCCGATCTGGTTGGGTTGAATCCGATCCTTAACCTCCTTAATTTGGGCGGCAAACGCTGCATCGGTATTTAGAATTTGCGTGGCCTTATAGGTGTTCGAAAGCAAATCCCAGGCAATCTGATGATCCATAGTAGCTCCCATAGAGATTCCCCCATGCTCGGGAGAATAGGACGGTGAGGATATTAAATACCCCTGAGCATCCTTGGTAAGATAGTCCATCCAGAACAGCGAGGCTTCTTTTAGGATGGGATAGGCCTTTTTTTGAAGGAATTCCTTGTCCTTTGTAAACGCATAATGCTCCCATAAATGCCGACTCATCCAACCGGCACCACCAGGGAAAAATCCCCAAGGGAACTCCCATCCTGGCGAAGTAAATCCATAAGCGTTTAACATGGTATTGACAACCCAGCCTTTGGTGCCAAAGAAATGCTTGGCCGTCAAGCGTCCCGGTTCTACGATCGACTGCGTCAGGTCGAGATAGGGGATGTGGCATTCACTGAGGTTGGTGATTTCGGCAGGCCAATAGATCATCTGCAGGTTGATATTGGCATGGAAGTCCGCTGCCCAGGGTGGGTCGGTGCTGTCGTTCCATTTTCCTTGTAAGTTCATGGATATGGCTCCCGGCCTGCTGCCACTGATCATCAGGTAGCGGCCATATTGGAAGTATAGACGCTCCAGACCCAAATCGACAGTGCCTTGATAATGGGCTGCCAGCCGTTGGTCGGTAGGGAGGGCATTGGACTGGGGGCCGTTAGATAGGCTAAACTGCACCCTGTCAAATAAGGATTGGTAGTCGGTCAGCGCCTCTTTTTGTAATTTCTTGAAGTCCTTATTCCGAATTCCAGCCATCGTCATCTGGTTGTCCTTTTGGTAATCGTGGCCTTTATAGTCCGGAAATTGTAAGCGATATTCGGTGGCGGCGGTATGGGCGATGGTCATATAGTGAGCGTCAGCCACCGAGAGGCTCCCATCCTTAAAGGAAAGCTTTCCGTCGGTCCTAATCTGGTAGGCAGTTTCAAAGGCCTGGCCGTTGTTTTGTAAATGTCCACCAAAGCGATATACCTGGTTTTCGAATGCTTCGTGGTCCTTAACGTGGGGTGTCTGAAAGGCTATGGTATAGGTCTGTGGACTGGTGCAGGTGTAGTGATAAACCATCACCTTGGATGGATAATTGCCAAAATAGCTGCGGGTGTATTGGTCCTTACCCACCTTGTACCGGACGCTACCCGTTGCAGTGGCCAGGTCGAGTGAGCGGCTATAGTCGGCCACCTCGCCCTTTCTGCTCACCGTTACCATCAAGTCGCCCATGGTTTGCTGAGCACCGAAATCTATGGCAGGAGTTTTCCCTTTCGTTTGGTGAATCTGCCCGGTAAGTTCTTTATTGGCCAGTTGGTGGGCTTCCTTATACTTTCCTTCCGCCAAAAGCGCCCTGATGGTAGGCAAGACTTTTGCTGCATTTTCGCGAATACCAAAATTGTATTCTGGATGGGCTCCTTTTCCTCCAGCCCAAAGGCTTCCCTCAGTAAACTGGATTCTCTCCTTGTCGATTCCACCAAAAAACATGGCTCCAAGATACCCATTGCCTAGGGGCAGGGCTTGAGTCATCCATTTTTCGGCTGGCTGTTGGTACCATAGCTGGAGGTCCTGGGCCTGCTGTGCACTTCCCCGAATCGTCAGATGAAGGCTGGCCATTAGCAATATTAGTAAAGTTTTAAGGTTCATGGGGCTAAGAATAGTGTAAAAATTACCTGGGCTTACTGTATAGTCCAGGCTCAAAGATAAGGTGTTGTCGAAAAAAAAGTGAATTTAAAAGCAAAGAGAATGGGTGACGAAGCCAAGCCAAGGCGGAATTAAGGGGATGGGATTTTTGCAATCACTGTAACAATGCTTTTGGCGGAAATAGTGAGGCTAGGGCCAGCGTCTATGGGCCGAAGGTCGTGTTGGGCGGAGGTCTTGAATGCCCTGTATGGCTCCAGATCCCCTTCCTTAGTGCTGAGGTTGACCACTTTGTCATTTTCAGTGGGGTTCACTAGGACGGTGACTATTTCTTTGGCTTCATTCATATAGGCCGATACCAACAGTTCGCTTTCTTGGCTGCTCTGAACGGCGATTCGTTGGGCACCGGGTTTGATAAATCGACTATACTGGCCCAAAGCCCAGAGCATCTTAGAGGCCTGGAAATTACCGTCAGTTTTGTTTTTGTCGATATATATTAAGCCGTCTTTATAGTTGTAAGGAGATATGGCTAGCCACCAATGCCAGGCCGAAGCTTGGGCATATACCAGGTCGTTATGAATTACCCCCGCCACATAGAGCGCAGGGTCTATCCCCAAGTCTTTTTTATTGCCGTTTATGTCCCCAGCATTATTTCCGAGTATACAATATTCCGACATCCAGTAGCGTAGGCCAGGTACGGTTCCGATGGCTTCGGCGACTTTTTTACGTTTAGAAATGGCCACTGCCGCTGGGGAGGTGGTAAAATAGCTGTGCGCTGAGATGCCCTTGGAAAGGTTGGGGAGATCACCAACATAATCTTTTGACTTTGGATCGAAAAATGCCTGCACCTGCTGGCCTTGGCCTGCCTTGTTATGGTCGGCGTACAAAAAGTCAATCTGTCCAGCTTCCGCAATGTCGATTTTAGTCTTGATTCCTTTTTGAATTAAAATGTTGCTCAGAGCCTTGGTGATTCCGGCGATCTCACCATTCCGGTAAGGAGTTCCCTCTTGCCCTGCATTGGTCCAGTCCCATTGAGGCTCGTTCACAGGGCTAATATAGTCGAAGTCAACGCCTGTTTTACCATGCAGGCCAGCCAATACTTCAGCAAGGTAAGTGGCATAGTCGTCAAACCGATCCTCGGCCAAGTTAGGGATTCCTTTATTAGCCCCGTCCTTGCTGGCGTAGCCCTTTTTGTTCTTAGTCATGAAAACAGGAGGGCTATTGGGAAAGGCTAGGAACTGACTGACCCCACGGGATTGGGCAGCCTTCAAAAACCAGCTTTGACCGGCTTGTTTGTTCCAGTTGTAGGTGCCATCGGCATTTAAAAAAGATTCTGCACGGCGCCATTCGTCCTTTATATCGCTGTTTTCGCCCTGTTCGCTACTGCCGGCGCCAATATTGAATCGCCATAGGGATAGGCCGATACCAACTGGCTGTCCATTTTGAAGGGTGTCTTGGCTAAAGAGTAAATCGGCTATAGCGTTTTTCTTGCTGTCGGGCCATTGTCCTACAAACTGGCAGGACCAAGCATCGGAAGCGCCAAAATGTTCGATGGTCTGGTACGTTTCCGCCGGGTTGATGATCAATTTCAGCGTGGGTGACTGTCTGGGCTGGGCCGAGGCAATTCCTGTAACGAACAGGCTTAGAGTAAGGTAGAAAAGGGATTTTATGGAAATGCGCATGAGGTAAACGGGCAAGTAGTATATTTAAATTTGGTTTTAAGTCAATTTTGTGTCAAAGATACTGGTTTCGAATCCATCGATACTCTTTCTGTTCTTTCTCGACCAATATTCGGCAATGCCCTCTTCCCCTTGTTTGGTGGCCCATTCGTTGAGTTCATGACGGTCGCCCTGATAGTCCATCAATGGTACGGCCATTCCACAGGACGATTGGACCGTGTCGATCTCTAAATCGAATAGCTGTCTAGAACCGGGTAGGGCAGGGAATAGATGGATAAACTCCTCCCATTGGGCATCCCTAGGATGATAGGCCTTGGCAGTTCCATACAGGCGCAATATCAATGGTTTTCCTTCGAAGGCACAAAACATCAGGGTCATTCGGTCGTTCTCTAACAGATGGGCGGCGGTTTCGTTACCACTCCCCGTGACATTGAGCCATATTACCCTATTTGGTGAGAGCACGCGTAGGCTGTCCATCCCTTTTGGGGATACATTGACGGTGCCTTTTGCGGCGGCAGTTCCCACAAAAAACAACTTTTGGGAGGCAATAAATTGCTTATGCGCATCCGTGATTTGTGCTGTTATCTTTCCCATTGATTTTCCGATTATTTGATTTTTGGACTTTTTACCTGTCTGTCGTTTAGGGTTAAATCTACTTTATACAAGTAAATATACACAGTCTTGTCCCGAGGCCACCCTTTGAGCCGCTCGAATGCGCTAAATTTTGTAACAGGGCTACAGCAGAATAGGAGAAAAATAGATGGACAGGTTCATAGTTTAGGAGGCTTTCGCGCTTTCGAATCCGGTGCTACCTAATGGTTTTAAGCTAACTACCCGTATCCATTGATATAGTCAAAACCTACAGGATACTAACTTTCTGTTGGGTAAAATCAGCCCACTGTCTTTCCTAATTATGGCCGTATTTATTCTCGTATTGGTATCAAGAACCCCTGTTTTATCGGCGTAATTAGCCGATTATGCGCTCTTCACTTTAAGATTATCCCTGATAATAACCATTTTAGCTGAAATTCTTGTTAACGTACAAGAAAAATAGTGTAAAATGCCAATGGGGTAATATTTTACTAGTGCAGGGTAATTTCGAATAATCTTCTTACAATTTATTCTATTCTCTTTGTATAAATCTTTTTCTTATAGGATAAACACAATTCCAGGTTTAATTCTTAAAAGGATTTTTGACATCATGATATGTAAAGAGGAGAAGGTATTTAGATTTTAAACCAAGCATAAATGAAAACTACAAAACTCATATTTCTTTCCCTAGGGTTGTTGGCCATGCAACCTTCTCAGGCGCAGCAGAAAGGCATTATCAATAACGCCGACAGTCCCTATGTGACGCTTAAGAGCATAAATATGGGCGACTGTCAGTGGACGTCGGGTTTTTGGGCCGATAAATTTAAAAAGGCCGAAGAAGTGATGGTTCCGAACATGGGTACCTTGTTGAAGGGAGATATAGGCCATGGACTGAATAACTTTAAAATTGCGGCAGGCCTCAAAGAAGGCAAGCACCAAGGTTTCCCCTGGCACGATGGCGATTTTTACAAATGGATGGAGGCCTCTACCTATATCTATGCGCATAACAAGGATCCTAAAATCCTAAAAGAGCTCGATGATATTATCGACATCATTGGTAAAGCGCAGGAAAAAGATGGATACCTACAAACTAAAATCCAAATCGATCCTAAAGTAGATCGCTATGAAAACAGACGTTTCCATGAAATGTACAATAGTGGTCACCTCTTTACCAGCGCATGTATTCATTACAGGGTAACAGGGCAGACCAATTTTTTGGATATTGCCAAAAAGCATGCCGACCTGTTGTACTCTGTTTTTATGCCTGAGAATAAGCATTATGGACGATTCGGTTTTAACCAAACCCAGATCATCGGGCTGGTGGAACTTTACAGGACTACAAAAGATCATCGCTACCTCCAACTGGCTGAGAAATTTATAAATAACCGTGGGAAGTACAAGGTAGAAGACGATGAGACTACCCTGGGCTATCCTATAGGGGATATGGTGCAGGAGCGGACCCCATTGCGCGAGTCTACGGAGGCGGTAGGCCATGCCGTGTTAGCACTTTATTATTATGCAGGTGCGGCCGATGTAGCGGCCGAAACGGGCGAAAAGGCTTTGATTGAGGCTTTGGATAGGCTTTGGGATAATGTTACACAAAAGAAAATGTATGTTACCGGAGCGGTAGGACAGGCGCATTATGGCCGATCGACCAGTAAGGATAAGATCGAAGAAGGTTTTATTGACGAGTACATGATGCCCAATATGACGGCTTATAACGAAACTTGTGCTAATGTTTGTAACTCTATGTTTAGCTATAGGATGATGGGCCTAAAAGGGGAGTCCAAATATGCCGATGTGATGGAGCTGGTATTGTTCAATAGTGCGCTATCGGGTATCAGCATAGAAGGTAAAGATTATTTCTACAGCAATCCTTTAAGGATGCTCAATAACTCCAGAGATTACACCAAACATAACACGGAATTGCCGGTTAGGCAGTCTTATTTGGAGTGTTTCTGTTGCCCACCAAATTTGGTGCGGACCATTGCGCAGCTTTCGGGCTGGGCCTATAGCCTATCGCCTAAAGGGGTTTCGGTCAATTTGTATGGAGGTAACACCTTAAATACGCATTTGTTGGATGGGTCCAAACTTAAGCTTACCCAAGAAACCCAATATCCGTGGGATGGCGCAGTGAAGCTGACTGTAGACGAGTGCAAAGAGGCTCCTTTCGAAATGATGTTAAGGATTCCGGAGTGGGCTAAAGGAGCGAAAGTGACGGTAAATGGGAAAGATATTGGCGTAGTAGTAGAGCCAGGACACTATGCCAAGGTGGATCGTTTTTGGAAAAAGGGCGACGTGGTAAGTGTTAACCTGCCTATGCCAGTGATGTTAATTGAAGGGAATTCACGAATTGAGGAGGTCCGCAATCAGGTGGCTATTAAAAGAGGACCTATCGTTTATTGTTTAGAATCGACGGATTTGCCCAAAGACGTCAGCATCTTGGATGCCTATTTGCCAGGTTCCGAACAGCTGGATGTTAAATTTCAGCCGGAGTTTTTAGGAGGGGTGAGTACGATTTCAGGAAATATCATGCTCCGCAAAGATGAGGTACAGGGAATGTACCAGTCGATTTCAAAGCCTGAATGGCAAAAGGTAAAAACGAGTTTCGTTCCATATTTTGCCTGGAGTAATAGGGGACAAAGTGAGATGACCGTGTGGTTGCCGATTATGTGGGACAAAAAATAATCTAAATCCAAAAATCAGATGAAAACGTTATTGAAGTCGGCCGTTTTGATGCTTTTGGTTCATTGTGCCAGCGCCCAGAAAAGACCCAATGTACTGTTTATTGCCATAGACGATCTACGTCCCGAATTAGGGTGCTATGGCTCGGACCAGGCGATTACCCCAAACTTAGATGCCTTGTCGCAGAGAGGACTCCTATTCAATAAGGCTTATTGTCAGCAGGCTATTTGTAGTCCTTCCAGGGCGAGTCTGATGACCGGGGCTAGGCCGGAGACCATCAAAGTGATAGAAAACTATACCTATTTCCGAGATCTAAATCCGGATATAGTCACCCTGCCCCAGCATTTCAGGGAGAATGGATACGAAACCGTCTACTGTGGCAAAATTTTCCACGGAGAATATACCGATGATGAAAAGTCTTGGAGTTGGCAGCCGGCCGTGAAGGCACTGGGTATAAAAAGGCCTCATTTGCCTGGAGGATATGCCCTGCCCAACAACCAGGAGACCTTCAAAAAAGATAAATCGGCGATGGTCAAAAAATATGGTGAAGCCGCCAAATACGGAATAGGGAATGGTCCTGCCTATGAGTTTGCCGATGTGCCTGATGTCACCTACGAGGATGGGTATAATACCCAGCTGGCTATCGCTACTATGAAAGATATGGCTAAAAATGATGATAAGCCGTTCTTCTTAGGCCTAGGTTTTCATAGGCCTCACCTCAACTGGCAAGCGCCGAAGCGTTATTGGGATATGTACGACGAGGACAAAATTAGCTTGGCAACACAGAAAGAGGGGCCTAAAGGTGGGGCAGCAATGGGCTTACACGCTTCTTTCGAATTGCGTACTCGTTACGACATCCCTAAGGAAGGGGCTATCGACGACAAAATGGCGGTCAACCTCAAGCATGCCTATTTGGCTTGTGTGAGCTACGTAGATGCACAAATAGGTATGATGCTAGCGGCGCTCGATGAGGCCGGTTTACGAGAAAATACCATCGTCATTATTTGGTCCGATCATGGCTGGCACTTGGGCGATATGGGGATTTGGGGAAAGGCTACCAACTATGAAATCGCCACCAGGGTGCCCTTAATCATCTCGGCGCCATCGATGAAAGAATCCATACGGGGTCAAAAGACCGACGCTTTGGTTGAATTGGTAGACATGTACCCAAGCCTTTGCGAGTTAGCGGGAATCTCGAAGCCAAGCCACTTAGAAGGACATAGCTTTGCGCCCTTAATGGAAAACCCCGAATTGAAGTGGAAGAAGGCCGTATTTAGTCAATATCCTGATCCTGCTCTGAGGGAATGGGCCGCCAACCCGCTTTCGCCAGGTATGCGTGAAACTTATTTTGGCCCCCTCATTGAGGAGGTAGAGGGTCATATCAAAGATCAACAGAAGGGTAAATGGGATAGGGAATTGTTTGAAAAATATTTGATGGGCTATAGCATGCGTACCAAAGACTACCGATTGGTGGTATGGAAAGATACCCGCAAGCCCAAAGCCGATCCTATTGATATAGAATTGTATGATTTGTCGAAAGACCCCGCCGAAATGGTAAACATTGCCAGCAAGAAAAAAGCCACCATTCACAAGCTTATGAACCAGTTCAATGCGGGCTGGCAAGGCAATCTGCCCGATCATCATATGTAGTTAGTCAGGCCTATTGAAGGCCTATAGGCTAACGGACCGTACCACAGCGTCATCGAGGCCCGAACCGTGAATTCGGAGCAAGGTCTCGAAGAAGGGCTGGCATAAAAATCCTTGTAGCGAATATTTAAAAGAAAATTTAAAGTAATTAATGATGAACAAGAACTCATATCGTTTTCAGTATCTGTTGGGCTTATTGATGCTGGTTGGCATTGGGCTGGTGCAGGCACAAAACGCCAAACCCAATATATTAGTAGTGCTTTGTGACGACCTGGGCTATGCCGATGTCGGTTTCAACGGATCGAAGGATATTGTAACTCCCCATCTGGATAAACTAGCCAAAGGTGGAGCTCACTTTACCTCGGCCTATGTGGCGCACCCTTTTTGTGGCCCGAGTAGGGCTGCACTGTTCACGGGGCGCTATCCACATGTGATCGGCACGCCTTTCAACCTCCGCGACGACGGGGTGAAAACCGATGATGGGGTGCCTACCAATGAGGTATATATTAGCAACGTCCTACACGATGCAGGGTATTACACCGGAATTGTAGGGAAATGGCATTTGGGATATGCGGATCAGTTCCACCCCAACAACCGAGGCTTCGACGACTTCTATGGCTTTCTGGGTGGGGGGCATAATTATTTCCCTGAACAATTTTCGCCCTTATATGAAAAACAAGCCAAGGCGGGAGTGTATCCTATACGAGAGTATATCAAACCCTTACAGCATAATGGGAAGTGGGTTCAGGAAAAAGAATACGTTACCGACGGACTATCTCGCGAAGCTATGGGGATGATAAAAGGTGCTGCAAGTAATAAAAAGCCCTTCTTCCTATATCTGGCCTACAATGCCCCTCATGTACCTTTGGAGGCCAAAGAAGAGGATTTGAAGCACTTTGCCCATATTAAAGATAAGGACCGTAGGACCTATGCAGCCATGGTATATGCCGTCGATAGGGGGGTAGGGGAAATTGTGAAGGTCCTAAAAGAGACCAATCAATATGATAATACCCTGATAGTCTTTTTGAGCGACAATGGGGGGAACTTCGATCATGGCGCCAATAATGAGCCCTTGAAGGGTACCAAAGGCGATACCTTCGAGGGAGGATACCGGGTGCCTATGTTCATGCATTGGCCAGGAAAAATTACGGCCGGTAGTCAGTTCGATTTCCCAGTGACTTCCTTGGACCTTTATCCTACATTTGCTCACCTCGCTGGAGCCCAAATACCGAAGGGTAAGAAGCTAGATGGAAAAAATATTATTGAAAAGGTAATAAAAGGAGAAAACCCTCGCCCCAACGAAATGATCTATGCCTTGCGGTATCGGTTTGGCTATACCGACGTGGGCGCCCGAATGGACGACTGGAAGGCTACTCGGGTGGCTAATGAGCCATGGCAACTTTTCAATATCAAAAATGACATCGGTGAAAAGCACGATCTTAGTAAAAGATTTCCGGATCGCTTGGCCAAAATGGTACAGCAGACACAGGAATGGAGCAAAACTCATGTGCAACCGCTATGGTGGTATTACGACAAGGAGGCTGTAATGTGGAAACAGGGACTCACTCCGAACTATAAGGAAACTTTTAGTATTGACGAATAAAGCACTTAAAAGATTATTCTTAAAGGAGAAATGGCTTAAATTAGTATGGCCAATTATTGGAATGGGACAGGACTTAAATGGGGGACTATGAAATTGCTACTGAAAAATACTGAAAATCTATTGAACGATCGTTTGAACGTGATTAAGCGCGAAGTAGCTTGTTTGGATTCATCTTGGCATTATCACCCCCAGTTTGAGTTGATATATATTTCACAGAGCAACGGAATTCGCTTTGTGGGGGATAGTGTCTCTCAGTTTTTCCCTGGCGATTTAGTGCTGGTTGGCCCCAATTTGCCTCATTTATGGAGAAACGACCCTTCGTATTATAAAGAGGACGAATCTAAAAAAGTGGAAACAATCATTCTTAAGTTTACGAAAAATTTTATTGGTGAAGGAACCTTTCAAAACCCCATGTTTGGAGGGGTAAACCATATGCTTGAACAGGCGAAGTATGGGATCAGCTTCGGTAAAAATACCAGCCGTCGGTTACACCAGGAATTACATCAAATGGTAAACTTATCCCAAGCAGAGCAGTCTATCAAAATGTTAGAGGTGCTCTTTAGGCTGTCGGTGGCGGAGGACAAGCTGGAACTGTCTTCTTCGGATATGCGGCAGTATACCACCGAAAATTCACAACGTATAGATATGGTGCTCAAATATATTTCTGATAACCATGCCGAGGAGATTAGCCTCAATGATGTGGCCGATATAGCCTGTATGACTCCAAATTCTTTTTGTAGATTTTTTAAGAAAATGACCAATAAATCATTCGTTCAGTTTTTGAATGAAGTTCGCATCCGGGATGCTTCTAGGTTGTTGGCTCAAGAGGACTTGCCGATCTCCGAAATCTGTGATATTGTAGGCTATAAGTCCATTACCAATTTCAATAAGCAGTTCAAGCAGATTGTTGGTAGTACACCCAAAGACTATCGATTGAATAACCTGAACTTGTTCTTTAGTGATAAATACAACCAGGTAGGCTAAGGCCGTAAGGGGCAACTTTTGGATGTCTGCAGGAGGAGGATGGCTTAGCCCTATGGATGTACTTCCGTATATGGTTATAGGTTTTGGGGTATGAATGAGGGAACATGGGCCTATCTGACGAAAGGGAAGCGCCCATGGGCGGTCATGGAAGGAGAAAGGTAATTTATGACTAAGTTATTTCACTGCCGCTGGTTCATCGGAGCAGGAGCCTTTGTGGGTAAAATACTGCTAAAGCAGGGTAAGATTCACGAGCCATCAGAACGTATAAAATAGTTAATTTGTATTAAACACTTAAAAATATGGACTTTGCATTACTTCCTTTAGCATTGGTATTATTTGCCAGTATTTTTCAAGGATCCTTCGGAATAGGAATGAAATTCATGGCACCACTGGCTTGGGAGGCATGGTGGCTCGTACATGCCACGGTGGCCATGGTGATCTTACCCTTAGTTTGGGCACTATTAGTCGTTCCCGATTTGTTTGGAATCATTGCCCAGGCACCTTCTTCAGCCTTATTATTGGGCATGTTATTTGGTTTTTTATGGGGGATAGGAGGAATTATGTTCGGTAAAAGTATTCCATTTATCGGTATTTCACTTACCTATGGCATTGTCATGGGTTCTTGTTCGGCAGTAGGAAGCCTGATCCCATTTTTCCAATTAGAGAACGCTTCGAGCCTACCCGCCTTTCCATATGTGATGGCAGGAGTGTTGATTATGCTCATAGGGGTGGCTATAACGGCATATGCAGGAATTCAGAAGGATAAAATAATGAATCAAGGAAAGCCCGGTGGAGGTAATCTGCAACTGGGCCTGCTCATCGCCCTGATCAGTGGGGTGTTGTCGGCCTTGCTCAATGTAGGGTTTGTTCAGGCACAGCCGGTAGGGCAGTTGGCTGAGGCCGCTGGCGTGCTGACACGCAATAGTAGTTTGGCGGTATGGGTAGTCGTGTTGGTGGGGGCATATATCATGAATGCAGGCTATGCGTTGTTTCTTCTATTTAGGAATAATAGTTGGGGGTCATTTGGCCTGAAGGGTACTGGCAAGGCTTATGCCTGGTCGGTGGGAGCCGGGGTATTATGGTTTGGCGCTTTAGGGGTATATGGCCAAGGAGCCACGCTTATGGGAAGTATGGGGCCTGTTATAGGTTGGCCTATTTTGTTAGGTGTTTCACTCGTGGTAAGCAATATATGGGCTTATTTTAATAAAGAATGGCTCGGGGCAGTGAAGCCCTTTGCCTGGTTGGTAGTGGGGTTGATGGTACTTATTTCGGCTACTATTATTCTAGGGTACGCCAATGGGGTATCCTAAGGAGAGGACTTCGTTTAAAAAGAAAATGATATATGAAAATTAAATCGATCGAGACCTTTATACTTACTGATAAGTTAAAGGAAAGCTTCTACTTTTCGCAATGGGAATATTCTGAAAGGAGAATTTGCATCGTAAAAATAACGAGTTATACCGGCCATGTGGGCTGGGGAGAAGGGTATGGACCCGCTGCCATCATCAGGGCTAGTGTCGAGTTTTTGGCCCCTTATGTGGTAGGCCAGCATGCCCTGGAAACTGAAACAATCTGGAGTATCATGTACCGTCGGAGTTTGGACTTTGCACGTAGGGGTATTTTGGTGTCGGCCATTAGCGCCATCGACGTGGCCTTGTGGGACTTGAAAGGAAAAATAATGGAACAGCCCGTGCATTTGCTATTGGGAGGTAAGAAAAGAGATACCATTACTCCTTATGCTACGGGCTTGTATTTTACAAATTGCGACAACCAGGCGGAGGTATTGTGCAAGGAGGCCAAGGATTATGTATCGTTAGGATATAAGGCCATGAAAATGAAAGTGGGCCTGACGATCGAAGAAGATATAGACCATGTACGCAAAATAAGGGAGGCAATAGGTCCTGATGTCAAGTTGATGATCGATTCGAACCATGCCTATAACCTGCGAGAGGCCATCCAATTGGCGAGGGCGGTAGAGTCCTACGATATCCATTGGTTTGAAGAACCTATTTCTCCGGAGTATTACGACCAGTATGCCGAGCTAAGACGAAACACGACCATTCCTATTGCCGGGGGAGAGTGTGAGCACTTGCGTTATGGATTTCAAACCCTGTTGAAATCCAACTCGGTCGATATCGTTCAACCCGATATTTGTGGGTGTGGTGGACTTACCGAGGCCAAAAGAATAGCTACGTTAGCCACCGTTTATGGGGTCGATCTGGTGCCTCATACCTGGGGGACGGGCATTGCCATTGCCGCTGCAACGCATTTTGTGGCCAATTTGGAAACCATCCCTGGGCGGTTGCGAACTCCTTTCAATTTTATGGAATACGATAGGACCGAAAATGGGCTAAGGGAGGCGTTAACCACCACCGACATGGAGGTGGTAGATGGAGAAATCGTCATTTCAGACGCGCCAGGACTAGGTTTTACCGTTAATGAAGATGCATTAGAACAATACAGTTTAAAAGTACCATTATGGAATTCGGATATAAAAGATTATATATTGGCGGAAAGCTAGTCGATGCCATTTCAACAGAAAGAAAAGAGGTAGTTTGCCCTGCCACCAATCAGGTAGTGGCTACCATTGCTTGGGCCGGACGTGAAGATGCTTTGCTCGCCTTGGACGAAGCACAAAAAGGGTTTAAGTATTGGTCTAAACTTTCCCTTGGGGAACGCACCAAATGGATGACGAAGTTGAGAACAGAAATTCTCAAAAATGAAGATATCCTACGTAAAGCCGTAATGTTCGAAATGGGTAAATCCTATGAGGCGGCATGGGAAGACATAGAAGCGTTGATCAATGGCCTCGAGTTTTATCCTGGCGCTATGCGGAATATGCACGAGGAGATTATTCCTGATTTGGAGAATACCCACCGTCATAAGCTGGTACACCAAGCCACGGGGGTGGCGGTGGCATACTTGGCATGGAACTTCCCCCTGCTCAATGTGGGCTATAAGCTAGGCCCTGCACTGGCCGCTGGCTGCTCTATCATCATTAAGCCTTCCGACATATCGCCTCTTTCGGCCTATGTCTTAGGAGAAATTATGCATGGAATAGACTTCCCCGCGGGAGTGGTCAACTTTTTGTGTGGATCGGTCGAGGAGGTAGCCTATACGATGACCACAAGCAAGATCCCCAAGGTGCTCACCATGATAGGGTCGTCGGCTTCGGGTCGTCAGATTATCAAGGATTCGGCCACGTCTGTTAAGCATGTCAGTCTTGAACTTGGTGGAAATGCCCCATTTATTGTTTGTAACGACGCCGATATCGACTTGGCTATTAATATAGGTATCGCACTGAAATACGGGAATTGCGGACAAATCTGTGTGTCTCCGAATCGATTCTTAATTCAACAAGGAGTTTATGACACTTTCGTAACTAAGTTTGTTGAGAAGGCCCGCAATATTCGAGTAGGCTTTGGATTGGAGGCCAAGCCCGACATGGGGCCTTTGGTAACTTCTAAAGACCGAGAGCGGATACTGAAGATGGTCCAGGACGACGTGGCCTCCGGGGCAAGGCTGTTACTGGGTGGAGGAATACCCGCCAATATGGAAGTAGGTAACTTTATGGAGCCTACCGTCTTGGCCGATATGACTCCTGCCATGCGGTGTTATCAGGAAGAGGTCTTTGGACCGGTAGCGAGTATTATGCCTTTTGATACCCTCGATCAGGCCATCGAAATGGGTAACGATACCATCTATGGCCTAGTCAGTTATGTATTTTCTAACCATGAAAAAACCATTCGACGCTTGTCCGAAGAATTGGATTTTGGGGAGGTGCAGGTCAATGGGGTCAAATATGCGATTTATCTTCCTCATGGAGGGATCAAGGAGAGCGGAATAGGACATGATTGCTCTTATTTGGCTCTGAACGATTATTTGGTTAAGAAAAGAATTACCACAGCCCTTTAATATTTATTTAGGAACAACTAATACGGAGCATTATGGCTTTAGAAATCAGTGATAAACTAAATGTGGCAGGAGTTATGGCCGTATTGGTGATCGACCGAATAGAACATACCTTGCCAACCATCGAGAGCCTGTTGGAGGGTGGAGTAGGGGCCATAGAGCTTACCTTGCGAACACCGATAGCTTGGGAGGCGGCCCGCTTAATAAAGAAAACCTTTCCCGAAGTTCTGCTAGGGTTGGGGACCGTGCTGACCACCGACCAGGTACGTAAGGCGGTCGATTGGGGAGTCGACTTTGCGGTGGCGCCAGGTTGTAATCCCAAAGTTATCGCTGAGGCCCATCAACAAGGACTGTTTTTTGGCCCAGGTGTCATGACCCCCACCGACATAGAAATGGCCTTGGAACAGGGATGTAAAGTGATGAAATTCTTCCCCGCCGAAACCGCCGGAGGGCTCAAGCATTTGCAGAGTATGGCCGCTCCTTATCATTTCCTTGGTCTACAGTTTATCCCCTTGGGAGGCTGCAATATTGGTAATGCGCCTATGTACCTAGGGTCGCCTCTGATTCATTCCATTGGGGGATCTTGGATAGCCCCACAAAAGCTGATACAAGCCCAGGAGTGGAGCCAGATCAAGAATAATGCCGCCGAAATTACCCGTGTGATTCGTGAGGTACGAAGCTCAGCGTTGGTATAGGCTGATTGGGTTCTGGCTGAGGGTTTGAATGAAACGGATTAATGATTTGACCATATTTGACCAAATAAGCCTCGGCTAGCAAGATGCCTTCAACGAAACAGTAGTAGTAAATTTACTCTATAGTCACATGGACAGAATTTCCTGCTACTGTTCTACTTTCTATTCGACCATTGGGTAGTTTTACTTCCAAAAGATGTTTTTTATTATCCGCAAAACTATTGAGATAAAACCAGGCGGTTTTGCCTCCTTTGGATTGTGAATATACGAAGCCACGGCGGTCGTAATAGGCATCGACCACCTCATCGGCTGCTTCCTGTGCGGGCTGGATCCAAGGCCCCTTGTCGATCCGGAAAGGGAGGTATTGCCGGCTTCCTGCGTTTCCTTGAAGCCGGCCGAAGGATTCGGTATAAAGGCGGATCCCGAATGCCGATAAATCGATACTTGCGTTATAACCTGAGTAGTAGCCGTCGTCTTTGCTATAGTAAGGGAAGCCTTCCTGAGGGGAATGCGTTCCGTCTGGAAACCATAATCCTTTGGCCCATTGAGGCGAGAAATCCCGGCGGGTTTGTTTGCCGGCCCCTCCCCATTCTACAAACACCTTCCCATACACCTGCGATAGGAAGGCATAATTGATGATCACATTAGGATCCAAAGGGAGCTTACTATAGGTGTAAAAGGTGCCTTCGGGGTAGTGGTAGGCGAATAGGTTATTGGGTTTCCATTCGTGAAAACCGGCCAAGAATATCCCCGCTTCGTATCCCATACTCTTGTTCAGAATCATATCATAAATATCCTTATAGACACTCCCCACCTGATCGTCAGGAGCCCCAAGGTATACCGAAGTGGTGATGAGGTTCGTGCTGGTCAGGGTGCCTCCTTTGAGGTAAACCCCCAATCCGCTTTCACTTTCGGGCTGACGTATAATTCTTTTCGCCTTTTCACGCCCTTTGGTAATCAAGTCTCTGTTGAGTTGAAAATAATTATGACAAATGTAATAGGGGATATCTCGGCTGCCGAATTCTGCTTCATAACGCTCTCGCAGGCGTTTGTAGAACCAGCCCCACATAGGTACATCTTGCTGGATCCAAGAGGCATTTTCCAGGGTTTCCCCTATCCACACCGCGTCGAGCGCTTGTATTTCGTTGGCCTTTTGAATAGACGTTTGCTGGTCGAAAGGGCCATGGGGCCACCAACGTTTATTGTAACCTTTAGAATAGTCGTCGGGGCCATTGGTGGGTTTAAGCTGAAGGAAGTTTTCCAAGCGTTGCACATCGAAGTAGGTCAGTCCTGCCTGCTTGAGGCGATGAACCTCGTTGATATCTTCCCAAGGTAGCTGAAAATGAGAAATATGGGTTACCCCTTGCGACAGCATGGTGTTAACGGGCCATTCGCCTCGATTTACAAAAAATACATGGCCCTTGGGGAGCTTAAAAGGAGGCAACAAGTCGGCCCATTGGCTCGTTTTTAGGTTAGGGTCATAGCCATCGGGGATAGGGTCTATAAATTCTTTAGAGGGCCCTTTTGGAAAGATTCCTGTATAAATACCCGCCGTAACATTATAAGAGAAGGTTTTTCCGGCATCCGTCGAGAAGAAGTAGTTCATCACCTTGTCCGACCATCGGTTTACCGATTCCAGACCGGTCTTTGTTTTCATTTTCCATACCCGAATAGGGCTGTCGGACTGGTAGGGGTATTGGTGGAGAGGCGTACTTTGTTTTACCAGGTCACTATTGATCATATAGCGAAATTCATATCCATCTTCTAAGGCTGGAGAGGAGAAATCCTCTAATAGCCAATTGCCCGGCTCGCCCGTGATCCGTAAATCCAGATGTTCATCCATTCCTTTGGTGATCCATTGTGGGCGATTGGAGGCTTGTAAACGGCTATTTTTGGTGGCGTCGTCATGAGGTATAGTAAAATACTTTTCCGATTTTCCCTCGCAGGTGGTGGCACTCAGCACGAGCCGATACTTACCAGGTTGCAGGCGTGGGTAGCCGATGGTGATAAGGCTGGAAGTAGGCTTTAGATTGGCGGAAGTGAGTAATTGGTTGGATGGGTCATAGACCTTATAATTGAGCCCAAACACATTCACTCCATGAAAAGTGACACGGGCACCCTGCGGCGTTATGTTGAAAATTTCCATGATTTTCGGACCAAATTCACAAGGGTCCTTCCCAGCAAAGGGGGAGGAGCTCAGGTACTGGTTGGGCGATGAAATGCCCCACCTGTGAAAGTCGAAGGCTGAATATGGTCCCAGTAGGTACCATTGTGCCAAAAGTATGAGGGTTGCTATTCCGATAACGACTCTAATTTTGGGTTTCACGATGATAATGTTTGTGCGCGTCATAGGGTATTGGAGTACACTCAAATATACAAGCTAAACATTTGTCTAAACCAGGTTTTTTCATTGCATTATTGAAAGGAACGACACATGGGCCTAGGGCAGTATGCCAACAGGTGTAATTAGCTAGGGCTCGGACTTGTATAGGAGCAAACGGAGCGCATTGAGGACCACCAAAAGTGTAGAGCCTTCATGGGCTAATACGGCGGGGCCAATAGAGGCATAGCCCAGCAGGGTCAATGGAATCAACACGGCGACCATGCCAAGGCTGATCCATAGATTTTGTTGGATGATTTGGTGGGCCTGTCTGCTCAGTCCAATCGCAAAGGGTAGGCCTTGGAGGTCGTCGCCTAGGAGGGCGATGTCGGCCGTTTCGAGCGCTACATCGGAGCCCGCCGCACCCATAGCGATTCCTACCGTACTCATGGCCATGGCGGGGGCATCATTGACGCCATCGCCCACCATGGCCACTTTAGTTTCTTGATGGGTTAGCTTAGCTATGGCTTTAACTTTATCGTCGGGCATCAAGTCGCCCCATGCCCGATCGATTCCAATCTGACGTGCCACGGCGTTGGCCACCCGCTGATTATCTCCCGTAAGCATGACCATCTGACGAATGCCTAGTTCGCTGAGGCGCTTTAGTACTTGTTGGGCGCCCTTGCGAGGAACATCCATAACGCCTATTAGGCCCATCCAGTCTTTATCCTTGCGTACGAGCATGGTGGTATGCCCTTCCTTTTCTAGACCTATCATTTGATTAATGATGACTTCTGGGATCTCTTCCTCTTCGAAAAAGGCCTTATTGCCGACTTTTATGTGCTGATGTCCTACTTGAGCCTCTATGCCTTTGCCCGCCACGGCTTGGAGCTGCCTTGCCTGTGGAATGTCGACTCCGTTCAAATAGGCCTGAGCGCCCTTTACGATAGCCGCTGCCAAAGGATGATCGCTAAGGCGCTCGAGAGCGACAGCATATTTCAATAGTTCTGTTTCCGAGAATGGACTCAGGGCTATCAGATGAGTGAGGCTAGGCTTTCCTTCGGTTAGTGTTCCTGTTTTATCAAAAGCAATGGCACTCAGCGTTCCAAGGTCTTCTAAGGGCCGGCCGCCCTTTATGAGCACGCCGCCATTGGCAGCTCGAGCTACGCCACTGAGTACCGCACTAGGGGTCGAAATCGCCAGGGCGCAGGGGCTAGCGGCTACCAAAACGGCCATGGCCCTGTAAAAACTGGTGCTGAAAGGCTCGTCGATGACCAAAAAAGCGAAGCAAAGCCCTAGTACCAGTAGCAAGACGGCAGGAACGAAGTACCTTTCAAATTTGTCTGTAAAAAGCTGAGTAGGTGATTTCTGTTTTTCGGTAGCACGAACCAATCTGATCAACCGGGCGATGGTGGAGTCGCCGGAAGTTTTGAGCACCTGAGCCTCCATGGCCGCAGAACCGTTAATAGTCCCTGAAAATACCCGATGTTCTTTAGGTATATTAGATAGACGATCCTGGTTGACGGTTGAGGATGGGAATGCCGTCTTGATGACGGGTATGCTTTCTCCGGTTATAGGAGCTTGGTCCACAGGGCCTTCACCAGCGACTACTAAAGCATCGGCAGGTATTTTACTATTGGGTTTTATAAGAATTCGGTCTCCTATCCTGAGTCGCTCCACAGGCGTTTCTATCTGTTGTCCATTTACTAGCAACAGGGCCGTGGGAGGGGCCAGGCCAGAGAGGCTGGCAATGGATTTTTGCGCCTTGCCAAGGGCGTAATGCTCTAAAGCATGGCCTAAGCTGAAGAGAAATAGTAATAGAGCTCCTTCCGCCCACTCCCCCAAAAATGCCGCTCCCAGTGCGGCCACCAGCATGAGGAAGTCTATTTCAAAGCCACCCTTGCGCACCGTTTCGACGGCTTCTTTAGTTGTAAAATAACCTCCAAAAAAGTAGGCCGCCATATATAACGATAGAGAGACCCAGGTAGGGGCTTCATGCATAAAGGTTAACAGAAAGCCCATCGCTAAGGCTGCCCCACTCATTAATGAGAAGGTGAGTTCCGTGGCCTCTCCCAATGGGCCATGATGGTGATGATCATGCTCTGAAGGCTGACCTTTGTGATCGTGTTCTTTAGCTTTACTCTTACTTTTCATGGTTTATGATTTTAGATAATCGTACCAATTCAGGGATTGATTCTTTTTCTATGGAAAGTAGCTAGGCGTACCCTCCCATAATGGTCTAATGTGAATGACCGGATTCACTATTTTTCAGCATTGAAAGCAGGGTATAGGCTCCTTTTATAACGATAGAGGTGTTTTTTATATCGTACCCTGCCGGAAATGTAATTTGCGTAAAACCGTCTTCCGAAATACCCCTTTGAATTTCAAGCATTTCAAAGGTTTTATCCGACGATTTTGATGAATCCCGGTCCTTGTCAACCGTCTCAATAAAGATATAATCTTTCCCTTCAAACTGAACCAAGGCATTCTCGGGAAGGGTGTTCACTGGTTTGGTACCCGTTTCAATGACCGCCTTTACATAGTTTTTGGGTAAGAGCCCAGCTGCGTCGTTCTCCAGATGGCAATGTACCCGGACTGTACGATCTTCGTCGATCATTTGGTTGATCAAATATACTTCAGCTTGTATTTCCTTTTCTGGGTTGTTACTCACGTGAAACCTTACCTTTTGACCGATTTGAACCTTTGGAATGTCTTTTTCAAATACCGAAAGTTCTACATGGAGGTGGTCGGTATCCACAATCTCAAACAGAACGTCGGTGGGCCTGACATACATGCCTAGATTGACATTCACGGTAGTGACCGAACCGCTAATGGGGGCGACTATAGCCGTTTGGCTGACGATCTTACCAGACTCTAATGTCTTCAAAGGTATTCCCGCAGTTCGAAGTCGTTCTTTCATTCCCAACATGCGCGCTTGTAGCGTTTGTACGAGTGTTTCGGCTTGTTGTAAGGTCTTTTGCGCATTTACTTGTTCGGTGCTGAGCTCCTGCTGTCTCTGTCGGTCAAGCTTGGCATATGCTAGCTGACTCTTGGTTTCGAGGTAGTCTTGTTGCAAGGGTATAAAATCGGGGTTTTCTATCATTGCCAGCACCTGGCCTTTCCTGACCTTCATTCCCTGTAATAATTCCGTTTTTCGGACAAATCCTCCCATAATAGCGGATATGCTCACCAAATTTTGCGGGGGTATATCGATTAACCCATTGGCGACCACCACGTCGCTTAGGTCTCGAAGGCTGGTTTTTCCCAGTTCGATGCCCGCAACATTGTATTGGAAGTCGGTGAGCTGGACATGGCCTGGCTCTTCAGAGGAATGGGGGGCGGATGCTTCTTCCTGGGTACCGTTGCTGTTGCAGGCGGAGGTTAGCATCATCAATATTAGGGCTATAATTATATATTTCATAAGAATGAGATCGTTCGTTAAAATAGTTGATATGGTCCAGTTAGGGCTTATATAATAAATATTCGATGTCGAGCACGGCCAGATTATAGGCATACACTTCCTGTAAATAACCGGACCGAATGGCCCATGCACGGTTGAGCGCTTGCATATACTCCATATAACTGGCCTCTCCAACGGCATAGGCCATGGTCGCATTTTGCTGTAGTTCCTGGGCCATAACCAATTGGTTTTCTTCAAACTCTATGAGTCGTAGGCTGGCCGATTGAAGGGCCTGAATACTTTTTTGAAGGTCGGTTTTAAGCTGAACCTCTGTCGACAGCTTCTTGTTTTCAACCAATCTTTCTTGTATTCGGTTAGCCTCTATTCTGGCCTTGGTGGCCCCATTAAAAATGGGGATAGCAAGGCCTATTTGCGCGTATTGAAACCTATGTCCTGAGCCGTAATACACTTCCTGGCCATTGCGGTTGTGGATACCGATGAGGGATTGGTTGTGGTAGCCCAGGGTTATATCGGGGAGTAAAGTGGTTTTCTCCAGGGCTGTTTTCAATTGGCTGACGCGCATTTGATGCTCCATCCAAAGTAAGTTGGGGTTTTCTGACAGTAGGGCGGAGTCTTTCAAAACATAGGGTGAAGGCAGTTTGACCATCGTATCACTTTGGGCCAGCAGAGGCGTGTTTGCATTCAATAGCTCTTGAAGTCCTATTTGTAATTGCCTATGTAGGTTCTGGTTGTGTATTGTTCTCGCTTTCAGTGTACTGAGTTCGCTAAGTGCCATGGTATAGCCCAGTTTGTTTCCCTCTCCCGTTTTGAGTCGTAAGGCAGCTGCTGAAACAAATTTTTCGGTTCTCTTTCTTTCTTGTTCCAATAGTTTTTTTTGGTTCTCGAGTAAAAGCTGACCATGGTAATTTTGCTTGACTTCCCGAATTAAGGATGCGCGCGTGGTTAGGATCTGTGCTTCAGCAGTAGCCAGCTGCTGCTGCAGTAAGGCCTTTTTCTTACGGGTAGTTGGAGGTAAAGGCAAGGCTTGGGTTATGCCGAATTGATTGTCGAAGCGAAGCCCATTGTATTGCCCGCCAACCCAGGTGAGATTGGTTTTTTCCAATTCCAGGGCGGTACCTGTTAGGGCTTGCCGATAGTCGATTTGGTGCTGGTCCGATATCATTTGCAAATTTTGCAACTCCGCTCGTTGTAAGGCTTCCTGTAGGCTGATGGGCAGGGTGGGGGTTTCGGGCTGTCCTTGAGCTACTACCGAAGGGCCTGTTAGTAAGCCCAAAGCTATTAAAAGGCCGATGATGGAGGGTTTAGGGCCTTTGGGAAGGGAATGTTTTTTCTCTAATAATAGGTATAAAACAGGCAAGACGAGCAGGGTAAGTAAGGTGGCAGACAGTAGCCCGCCAATTACTACCGTAGCCAAGGGTCTTTGCACTTCGGCCCCCGCGCTAGCAGAGAGGGCCATCGGTAAAAAGCCTAAGGAGGCCACTAGGGCCGTCATTAACACGGGCCGGAGCCTCGTTTGTGTGCCCTGGCGGATTATCTCCTTCAGGTCGGTCATACCTGCCTTTCGGAGGTGGTTGAATTCGGCTATTAATACGATACCGTTTAGGACGGCCACGCCAAAAAGAGCTATAAAGCCGATTCCTGCTGAAATACTGAATGGCATTCCGCGTAGGACCAAGGCGCCAATCCCCCCTATGGCCGAGAGTGGGATGGCCGAAAGGATGAGCATACTATGACGTATGGAATGAAAGGTGAAATACAAGAGAATGAATATCAATATCAGGGCTAAGGGAACGGCGACGCTCAGGCGGGCATTGGCCTCTCTTAGGTTTTGGAATTGTCCTCCATAGGTGGCGAAATAGCCTGCAGGCATGTCTATCTGACTATCTATTTTTGACTGGAGTTCATTCACAATACTCTCTACATCTCGGCCCCGCACGTTAAAAGCCACGGTGATTCTTCTTTTAGCATCGTCACGTTGAATCTGATTAACTCCCGTTTTCATACTTACCTGGGCGAGTTGGTTTAAGGGTACTTGTTGCCCCTTGGGGTTGGTGATAAATAGTTGGCCAACGTTGTCGATAGATTGGCGACTAAAGGGTTGTAGCCGGACTACCAAATCGTACCGCCTTTCTCCCTCGTATACCAAGCCTGCGCTGGATCCAGCAAAAGCGGCGTTCAGGGTACGGTTGGCATCCGCAATACTAATCCCAAATTGGGACAACCGATCCCTGTCGAACGCTACGACGATTTGAGGGAGTCCACTTACGCTTTCTACATATAAGTCTGTGGCTCCTTCTACGCTGCTCACCAGCTTGCCTACCTTGTCGGCTTGTTGGGCTAGGATATCTAGGTCCTCTCCATATATTTTTACGGCCACATCCTGTTTTACTCCGGTCATTAGTTCATTAAATCGCATCTGTATCGGTTGCTGGAATCCGAAGGAAACTCCAGGTACGTTCGCTTCTAGGACTTCTTCCATTGCTTCTGCCAACGCTTCCCGGTTTATGGCTTTTGTCCATTCCGATTTGTCCTTTAGGATGACCATCACATCCCCCGCTTCAATAGGCATGGGGTCGGTTGGGATTTCAGAGGAACCGATTTTACCTACAACCTCTACCACCTCGTCAGGGAAGTTTTCGAGCAGGGCCTGGGAAGCTTTTAGTGATGCATCGATGGTCTGGGTTAGGGAGCTTCCGGTGAGTACCCGCATTTCTATGGCGAAGTCGCCCTCGTCCAATTGGGGGATGAATTCCCCACCCATTCTTGAAAAGGCCACCAGGCTGAGCAAAAATAAACCGAAAGTACAGGTGATAACTCCTAGGGTATGGCTGAGTACGAAGTTGAGTGCAGGGCGGTAAATCCTTTGAAAATAGGAGATGATTTTATCGGAAACGTTAGGCTTATGGTCGCTTTTTTTACTAAGAAACAAGGCTGAAACCATGGGAACATAGGTGAGCGATAGGATAAAGGCTCCTAGAATGGCAAAGCTGACGGTTTGTGCCATGGGCCGAAACATTTTTCCTTCTATACCTACTAGCGCTAAAATAGGTAGGTAGACGATCAGGATGATGATCTCCCCAAAGGCCGCCGAATTTCGGATTTTGGAGGCCGATTGGAACACCTCACGATCCATCTCCACTTGGGTTAACCGATGGGTGTATTTTTTACCCACTATATGATGCAGGGTCGCTTCAACGATGATCACGGCCCCGTCGACGATCAGTCCGAAATCGATAGCGCCCAGGCTCATCAGGTTCCCAGAGACACCGAACAGGTTCATCATACTCACTGCAAAGAGCATGGATAAAGGGATCACCGAGGCTACCACCAGCCCTGCGCGTAAGTTGCCCAATAACAATATCAATACGAAGATTACGATTAAGGCCCCCTCTATTAGGTTAGTAGACACCGTTCCGATGGCATTATTGACCAGTTTGGTTCGATCCAGAAATGGTTCAATGACCACTCCTTCGGGTAAGGATTTTCTGATTTGCTCTATCCTTTCTTTAACATGTCCGATTACCTTGGCTGCGTTGGCATCTTTGAGCATTAATACCAGTCCACCTACCACTTCGCCATCCATATTTCTGGTAACGGCACCATAGCGAACGGCACTTCCCAAGCCTACTTCCGCTATGTCGCGCACGAGTATGGGCAGGCCTTCAGGGGTTTCACCCACCTGAATTTTTTTAATATCTGCTAAGTTGCCGATCAGCCCCTCGCTTCGGATAAAGTAGGCCTGCGGTTTTTTATCAATATAGGCTCCCCCGGTGTTTTGGTTATTGTTTTCCAATGCCCTAAATATTTCGCCGATGGTTAGCCCTGCCGCTCTGAGCTTCAAGGGGTCAATGGCGACCTCGTATTGTTTGAGCAGGCCACCGAAACTACTGACGTCGGCTACACCCTCGGTCCCTAATAACTGCCGGCGCACGATCCAGTCTTGGATGCTCCGTAACTCAGTAGCGTCGTATTGATGCGCATACCCCTCTTCGGTATGCAATACATACTGGTATATTTCGCCAAGACCGGTCGTTAGGGGCGCGAGTTCTGGAGTACCGGAGCCCACTGGAATCTGTTCTTTGGCTTGCGATAGACGCTCAGAAACCTGCTGCCTGGCCCAGTAAATGTCTATATTGTCATTGAAAACAATCGTGACCACCGAAAGACCAAACCGTGATATAGATCGGATCTCTTCCATGCCAGGTATGGTGGTCATGGTGGTTTCGATGGGGAAGGTGATGGAGCGCTCTACTTCTGGTGCTGCTAAAGATGGGCTGCTCGTAATAATTTGTACTTGGTTATTGGTGATGTCCGGCACGGCATCAATAGGCAACTGCGTAAGGGAGTAGCTGCCCCATACAATAAGACAGAGGGTGAAAATCCCAATGATTAGCTTATTGTGAATCGAAAAATATAAGATTTTATTTAACATGAAATTGAAATTTCAGATAATATAAATGTCCCTGCCCATGTGAATACACGGGGATTAGAACTAACAAGAAAGTAGTAGGACTATCGTTGTGGAGGCTGCCAGATATTATTTATTCGGGAGACCGAATGCATGCTATAGGGTGAGAACGTCATGATATCTTCTCTAACATACCCTTTTATTTGAGGGATCAGGTCCAGGGCTTGAACGATTACCGTGGAAGCACAACAAGTACAGGCGCAAAATACCGTGCAATGATCGCCGTCGTTGCCGGGGTCGGAAGGCAGATGGACCGCCATTATAGTTACAGAATCCGAACCCAATGGAACGGCCATACCGTCGTCGCAGGGGACACAGGCAAGTGCCACCGTGTAAAGCGCTAAAAGGTACAGCTTGAGTTTGTTCATAGAACAAAGTTAAGGCCTATGTTCATGCAACAGGTAGTCATAAACCAAAATGTTTCAAGATAGACCGGTATGACGGCTTAAGAATGATCGGGAGAAGCGCTTTCCTGGTGTTTGATGGCTTCAGAAGGAATGTGCTGAAGAATAGTCTGAAGTAACTGAGTGGGATTATATGGTTTTAATATAAGGTCGTTCATTCCAGACTGTTTTATTTTATCTATAGAACCGATATCGGCCGTTAAGGCAATAATGGGGGTAGTAACGCCTCGCTTCCGAAGTGCCCGGCTGGCTTGATAGCCGTCCATAATAGGCATATGTAGGTCCATAAGTATGAGTTGATGGGACAGTGGGTCGAATAGGTCCAGTGCCTCTTGTCCATTTTGAGCGATTACAGAGTCAGCCCCCCATTTGATTAGGAATTTTTGAAGGACGATTACGTTCAGTTTAATGTCCTCTACAATGAGAATAGATACGCCTTTTAAGGGAGAAACTACCGAGGAGGGCGTTGGCGTGGTGGGAACGGCCGTGGCAAGTTCGAAGGTTTGATACCAATAAAAGTTCGACCCTGCTCCCGGAGTACTACTCAGCTGAATATCGATTTGCTGTTCTTTTAGTATTTGCTTCGTAATGGACAAGCCTAGTCCCGCACCTTCTACGCTGCGGGTAAAAGTAGAGTCGACCTGTGTGAATCGATCAAATATCAATTTCTGTTTTTCTATGGGAATTCCAATTCCCGTATCAGAAACACTGATCTTGAGGGTGATGACTTTATCGGTACGGCTTTCAATATTAATACGGCATTTTATTTCTCCGTTGGTCGTAAACTTATTCGCGTTGCTGAGCAGGTTAGTTAGTATCTGAGTGAGTTTTTGAGCATCGGCCATCAATGGTATCCCCCGTACCGGAAGGGTGTCCTGCACAAAGTTTACCTGTGTCCTGCTGGCCGAGTATTTAATGACTTTCATTACCTTACCTACTAGTTGGTCTAGGTCGGTAGGTTCGTAATGAAAGCTTATTTTTCCAGCTTCTATCTTATTCAAATCCAGGATGTCATTTACAATGCCCAATAGATTGTTCGCCGAAAACAGCAAGACGTCGAGGTGTTGTCGTTGGTCGTCTCTAGGATTCTCCTTCTGCATGACGTGAGCCATTCCGATAACGGCATTTAAAGGGGTGCGAATCTCATGACTCATGCTGCTCATAAATTCATTTTTGGTTTTCAGGCCCAGCACGGCCTCTTCTTTGGCTTTTTTAAGAATGTAAGAGAAACGGAAGGGGAGTATGAGCGACTGGAAGGTGAAGAAGGCAAAGTACCCGATAATGAGTATGGGTCGGGACAAGGCTATGATGCCGTAATAATCGAAGATGAGAAAGATAATCAGCATACAAATAGCCACTGTGCTCAATAAGGCATATTGCGCCCCAATACGCTTGTTTCCGTATGCTTTCCAATATACGTAGAAGGCCATTCCGATATATAGAACGACGAGTAAAATAAACGAATCGATCAGGTTGGTAAATACCAATGGCGGGGTTAGGATAGTGATAAGGGCATAGCCAAAACATATAAAGGCCAACACCGACATAAGTTTTTGGGGAGCATCTTTTGGAAATAACGATCTGGTGTATAATACGAACATCCCTACCGACAAAAATAGGGTTAAGTACTCCAAATGAATGGCAATCCGCCAAGGTAGGGAAGGGAAAACGTCATGTAGTAAATATTCCGATGTCCCAATAATCCGATAACTATATAGTAGGCAAAATAATGCGAAATAAAGGAGGGGCTTGTCTTGGTTGCTAAAAAAATACAGTCCTAGGAAAAGGAGTCCAATGATGACGATACTACCCGTCAGAAACCAGTATTGGGCTCCGTTTGTTAAGGAGGCTTGTTTAAGGTCGGCCAAGCGACCTATTCGTATGGGCTCAACCATCCCCCCTCCCTTGGCATGTTGATAGTTGGCGATATGTAGGGTCAATAGGAGGCTGTCGCCATAGATAGGTATTATTTTTGTGGCCCAGTAGGGTTGGCTCATGGATTCACTGGTCGCCACCTTTCCCGTCTCTACTAATAAAGAATCACCTAGAAATAGGGCGTATGAAGTATTTAGGTCTGGTATTAGTAGGCCTAAGTTTTTTGACTCTTTAGGTAAAAGTATCTTTAGCTGCATGCTAGCGTAACCAGTGGCAGGTAGGGAAGCCCCCTTCCAGGTATAATGGGTCCAAAAATCGGGGAATTTTTTATACTCAAAATAGGGCATTGACGGAGTCCCTGACGGGGATCCCGTATCGTTTGGTTTTTGGAAATGCTCCCAATAAAATTTCCACTGGCCTTTTAATAGTCTATAACCATTGTCGAAGTTCGTAGTCCTGAGGTCTAGAATTCCTGGAATTCGAGATGGAGGCCGATCGGCCTGCGCCGTCAGTGTTGTCCCCAACAAAAGCAGCACCACTAGCCATAAATAATGCCAGTTCTTTTTATATATAACTATTTGCTCGTCTTGGAGGGTGTACATTTGAAAGGGTTAAGCAATAGTTGATCCACGAAAACAAGTTAATGACTGTTTCTTAATAGTCATAGGTGTGCCGGAAAATATAGTGCTTTCAAAGTTAAGGCTACCCGATTTATTTTCTACTCTTTTGTCGTAACTGATATTTACAAACTTAGTATTAATTCGATTAAATGGCTCCATGTTATATCCTACAACTATAGAAGTGATACCGCTGGGGAGCCGATATAGAAGGTTTCAAGCCGCTAGGTATTGGGTATTAAGTGAGCTTTACACCAGAGGTGCAGGGATTTCACCGAGAGCCGATAGTGCCCTTTACATACCGTTCTAGTATTCTGGAATGAAAACTATCTCAGAGGACTTGACCTATACCGAATAGTATTACGAAGAGTAAAGTGGAAAGGGCCATTTGTTTTAGGTACGGATCCAGGTCGGCCGCCTTATTAAGCTTGCTGACCGCCAGGCCATTTTTAAGGAAGAGCGGGTAACTTAGTAAAAAAATAAAATTCTGAATTCCGGAGTAATGAAGGAGGCTATACCATAAGGTGCAGCCCATGCCGATAATCAGGAGCAACCAATGGTAGTATACTGCCTTGTCTCTTCCTATGCGCACTGGGATTGAGTTTTTGCCTGTGGCTTTGTCCGAATTAATATCACGGATATTGTTAATGTTTAGCACGCCAACGGCAAACAATCCGCAGCTGGTTGCGGGAAGTAGCAAATTCCAATTCCAGGCAAGGGTATGCAGGTAGCTACTTCCTAGGACGCCCACCCATCCAAAAAACAGGAGAACGGAAAGATCGCCCAGGCCAACGTAGCCATAAGGACGCTTACCTGCGGTGTAGGTAATGGCAGCCAAAATACTACCAAGTCCCATTGCCAGAAAGACCCAGAAGGTATTGGCAGGGGCGTTTTGTAAGGCGATGTACAGAAGGGTGAGCCCTGAAACCAACGAGAATACAGCGAAGAGAATGATGGCGCGCAACATGGCTCCGGCCTGAATCTCCCCGGCATGTACGGCCCTTTTGGGCCCTTCTCGCAGGGCCGTGTCCTTACCATTTACGGCATCGCCATAATCGTTGGCAAAGTTAGAAAGTATTTGCAAGAGCGTGGTGGTAAGCACACTCAATGCCGCTATGGACCAACTGAAATGACCAGTGGAATAGGCCAAAAAACTTCCCATCAAGATACACGATAGGGCTAGGGGGAGGGTTCGAGGACGAGCTGCTTCAATCCAGGGCTGCATACTATAGGGTATTGGGGTCATAAAAAAGGGGGAGCTGTTAGGCGCCCCCTGAATACTTCTTATAAATTTACCGCTTTCAAAAACTCTTGATCGGTAGGTAATATTTTGGAGGCGAAAAAGTTAGTTAGCTCGCCCTTTTCGTTAATTACATATTTGCAGAAATTCCAGCTGGGAGACTTGTCATTCCAGCCATTAAGTTCTTTTGTACTCAGCCACTTATACAAGGGAGCCTGGTTGTCGCCTACTACTTCCACTTTTTCAAACATCGGGAAGGTTACTCCGTAAGTCTTTGAGCAAAACGTGGCGATTTCTTCAGCACTACCGGGTTCTTGTCCTCCAAAATTATTAGAGGGGAATCCCAACACCACTACCTTGTCTCCGTGGTTCTTGTTGAATTCTTCCCAATCTGCATATTGCTTGGTATAGCCACATTTCGAGGCTACATTCAGGATCACGACCTTCTTGCCTTTATACTTTCCTAGGTCTACTAGCTGGTCGCCCACTAGCGTTTTTACTTTGAAGTCATAAAAGGTTTGCTTCACCAGCGGGGCATCGGAAGGTCTTTCTAGAGCCGCTCCCTTGTCTGCAAAAAGGACTGCGAATAACGAGGCTATCATGATAAATATTGATTTCAAAAAGGCCATAATCGATCATTAGGTTGGTTAAATAGCTTAATAGTATTCTGATAACACCGAAAGTGCTCCGATTGTTCGAAGTCGCACCCGTATTATCTTCACGGGTGCGATGTGCTTTTTACATTCGTTCAGGGGCTTCAATTCCCAAAAGCATGAGGGCGTTTTCTATGCAACGTGCTACAGCTCCAGAGAGGGCGACTCTGAATTGTACCGCCTGTGGATTAGGGTCGGCAAAGATAGAGACCTCCGCATAAAATTGATTGTAAACTTTGGCGAGTTCAAAGGCATAAAGAGAGACAATCGATGGTGCAAACTCTTGAGCTGCCGCTTGAATTTTCATCGGATACTGCGACAAAAAGAATATAAGTTCGCGCTCGGCCTGGTGCAATTGGTAGGTAGGGCCTGGTACTTGTGCCGTGATCGACGACGCCTCTGCTTTTCTGATGATGCTCCGTATCCGTGCGAAGGTATATTGGATGAATGGGCCCGTATGTCCTTGGAAATCGATAGATTCCTCCGGGTTAAAGAGCATCCGTTTTTTGGGGTCCACTTTTAATAGGAAATATTTAAGTGCTCCTAGGGCGAGTTGGTTGTACAGTTGTACTGCTTCTGTACTTTCAAAATCCTCTATTTTTCCTAGTTCCTGGGTACGGTTAGCGGCCGTCTGGATCATCTGTGCGACTAGGTCGTCGGCATCCACGACCGTCCCTTCCCGGCTTTTCATTTTGCCAGTAGGTAAGTCAACCATTCCATAACTTATATGGTGGCATTCTTCAGAATAGCTACGACCCAATTTTTTTAGGATCGCAAATAGCACCTTGAAGTGGTAATCCTGCTCGTTGCCGACCACCCATAAGTACCGGTTGTTATGATAATCGTTGTATTTTAACTCAGTGGTTCCCAAGTCTTGGGTGATGTAAACCGAGGTGCCATCTCCACGAAGAACCAGTTTTTCATCAAGTCCTTCGGCAGTAAGGTCCACCCATACCGAGTTGTCGGCTTTCTTAAAAAACACCTGCTTGCTAAGGCCTTCCTCTATCAGGTCTTTACCCAGTAGGTACGTGTCCGACTCGAAGTAGGTCTTATCGAAATTGACACCGATTTTCTGGTAGGTTTCATTAAAACCAGCATACACCCATTCGTTCATTTTGCGCCAAAGGTCTACAGTGGCCTGGTCGCCCTGTTCCCAAAGGCGAAGTAGCTTTTGGGCCTGAAGCATCCACGGGGCTTCTTTGGCGGCTTCTTCCTCGGTTTTACCTTGTTCTACCAAGGCTTTTATTTGTTTTTTATATTCTTTATCGAAAAGTACATAATACTTGCCCGCCAGGTGATCGCCTTTTAGGTTGGCGGCTTGGGGGGTCTCTCCATTGCCCAATTCCTGATAGGCCAACATCGATTTACAGATATGGATACCCCGGTCGTTGACCAAGCAGGTTTTTACCACCTCATAGCCATTGGTCTTCAGGATTCGTGCCAGGGAGTCACCCAAGAAATTGTTCCGCAAATGCCCAAGATGTAAGGGTTTGTTGGTGTTTGGGGAGGAAAATTCGACCATTACCGATTGGCCATTGGCAGGGCTGGAGCCAAATTGCTCGTGGTTAGCGATGTCGTTAAAGATCGATAACCACACCGAATCTTTAAGACTGATATTTAAGAATCCCTGTACCACATTAAAATCGGATACGATGTCGGAGTTTTCAACGAGGTAGGTTCCGATTGTCTGGCCGATTTGCACAGGTGCCTTCTTCAGGGATTTGGTAAGGGCAAAGCTTACAAAGGTATAGAAACCTTCAAATTCCTTTTTAGTAGGCTGTAATACTATATCCTCTAGGGTCAGTTGGAACTCGGCGAATATCGCTTTTTTGATATCTTCTTTAAGTATCGATTCGGTGGTCATGCAGTTGGTCTGATATTTTCTGTTTTTTAGAAAAGTAAAATTACCTTTTCTAAAGCTTACTTTCTTTAAATATTTTCCTAAATTAATAAGGATGTTATCCTTTTTGGTGCAAAATTAGGGTAATCGTCCGATATAGTCACACCCCATCTGAAGAAGTTATGAAATGCAAAGTGCAAACCTGTATATTGATCCTTTTGCTAACCTGTTGCCTTCCTATGACTTGGGCACCGGCCTTTGGCCAGCTTCAGCAAACCGACAGACTCGAGATTCCTACTCAGTCTTATTCGTCCGAGTTTTTTGAGGTCTTTACCCTAGGCGACCAAGGGCTCATAACGCTAACCCGCTCAGAACGTTTTTCTGGTAAAAATCAAGATTGGCAATTTGTAAAATATGATACAACTTTTCAACAATTGTGGTCGGTAGGATATAGGGTGGATAATAAATATGTGCCGATTATGGCCTATCAAGGGGAATATGCCGGCTTCTGGCTGTTTGTTCAGCCAGATACAGAGCATTACTTTTTTCTACAGTTGGACTATGCTGATGGTCATTTCAATAGTTTTCAAGGCGATCTGCTTTCTGGGATCGAGGTGCAGCAGTTCAAGGTGATAGGCAGTAAGGCCTTGGTGTCGGGATATTATCGGTCTAGGCCTGTGGTGATGGTGCATTCATTTTTCGATCATACGACCCGAGTATTGCCTGGACTTTTCGAGAAAAATACGGAGATCAATAACGTAGAGATTAACGAAATTGACGGTTATATTAATGTTACTACTTATGCCTACCGGAAGAGAAATTGCATATTCGATATTAGAACTTACAATTATGAGGGGAAACTGTTAAAGAAAACCACCCTAAGTGACCCAAACTACAGTGTTATATCGGGGCAAATTGTCCCCCTGAATGCCGACGACTCCTATCTGATAGGGAATTATTCGGTAGGGTGTACCGAGTATTCTCAGGGGTTGTATGTGACTCATATCCGGGATAATGAGCCTAGTCAGCCGGAGTTTATAGAGTTTTCGAGATTACAGAATTTTTTTAATTACTTGAAGCCTAAGCGAAAGGCGAAAATCCTGGAAAAAATTGGAAAGCGTCAGCGATTGGGTAAGGAAAACAAATTCCGTTATAGGCTACTGGTTCACGACCTGATACAGCGAGAAGATGAAATCGTATTGGTGGCTGAAGTCTATTACCCCAATCAGCGCACCTCTACGCCTATAGTTTCTAGCGGCTTGAGTCGGCAGTATTATGGACGAACGATGGAGGGTTATAAGTATACCCATGCCATTGTTTGTGCCTTCGACCGGCAGGGGAAGCTTCTATGGGATAACTGTATCGCGATAAAAGACTTAGAAAGTTATGACTTACAGCAGATGGTTCAGGTAACCCCTGTTGACGACTATTTTATTCTGGCCTATCCGCAAGATGGAGAGATATACACCGAGGTTATTCGACGCAACGAGGTGGTGGTCAATAGCGAGAAATATAAAATAAAACCCAATGCTGAGGGAGAAAAAATACTCAATGATTCCGAAAGTTATCTGGCTCCATGGTATGGTCAATATTTTTTGGCCTATGGGTCGCACCGGTTAGGAGCCTCGTCGATGAGCTTCGGAAGGGAAGTATACTATATTAACAAGCTTACCTACGACACCAGTGAGATAGGCCAGGTAATGGAGAAGGACTCTGGCTCTGACAAATAACAAGCCAAATATCTGACGAGCTTGACTGTCAAAATACTCGGCTTGTTGAGCGGCTAGTCGACCATCCAAATATGATCGGCTTCGAAGCCTTGTTCTTTCCATTCTACTTGAACCCGCTGGCTCTCAAGCGTGTTGACTTGTATGCCCACATAGTCGGGCTCGATGGGCAATTCTCGGTTATACTGGCGGTCGATCAGGACCAGTAATTCTATGTTTTTGGGCCTGCCAAAGGCTGTCATGGCGTCTAGGGCCGCTCGTACCATCCTTCCACTAGCCAATACGTCGTCGATCAAAATAACCCTTTTTCCTTCAATCAGGAAGGGTACATCGGTTTTGTTGGGGACAAGGGGGGAGTCGCGGCGGCGAAAGTCGTCGCGGTAAAAGGTGGCATCTAAATGTCCTAGTAATATATCCTGTCCTGTCCGCTGCCGGAGTTCGCTGACGATCCGGTCGGCAAAGAAAATTCCACGGGGCTGCAAGCCCATAATCACCGAATTCTCGAATTGCTGATGGTTTTCGATGAGTTGTTGGCATAACCGACTGGTCATGATCTCCAACAGAGGGCTGCTAAGTAATAATCGTTTTTGGGTCATCTTATTATTTCCCTGTATTTTTGGCCAAAATTATGTTGTCAATTACGCATTGCACAGGCGGCTAACGCCCGACCTGCCAAATTTAAGGTGTCAATTTAATCAATTGCCACCTTACAAAACTGTATTATTTAATTATTTATTACAAATGAAATATCTTATTGCCGGTTTAGGAAATATTGGACCCGAGTATGCCCTCACCAGACACAACATTGGTTTTATGATCCTGGACCGTCTCGCTAGTGAACATGGATTTAAGTTTTCATTCGAAAAATTGGCATATGTTGCCGAATGGAAATATAAAGGTAGGCAGTTCGTTTTTATTAAACCCACCACTTATATGAACCTCAGTGGAAAAGCCATTCGCTACTATCTCGACCAATATAAAATACCCCAGGAAAATCTGCTGGTGCTGGTAGATGAGCTTCAATTGCCCTTTGGGACGCTCAGGCTCAAGGCCAAAGGGAGCCATGGTGGGCATAATGGACTCCGGAACATTGAAGAATTATTGGGGACTTCGGCCTACCCACGTATTCGCTTCGGTATCGATAATAACTTCTCAAAAGGGAGGCAAGTGGACTATGTTTTAAAACCATTTACTGAGGAAGAATTCATCACACTGCCGTTGTTTTTGGACAAGGCCGGTGAAATGGTGCTTTCGTTTTGTACTTTGGGTATACAACGAACAATGAATAATTATAACCAATGATTGGATAAAATAAAGATAATATAACTATTCGAAGAATTTTAAAATTAGTGTTTTTTTAAGTATGATCTATAATATATTTGTCGTATATTGATATGTCCATATAATATTCGTTTATAGAGTAAAATATTATATAAAAATATGGAATATAACAAAGTGGTCCTTTATGTGTTAGTTTGCAATGCCAATATTTATTGTGATCTTTGTATATCGTTTTACGGCAATAATAATTGAACTAAAACGAGAATTTGAGCATTTACTATATGTAAATATCCAAGTTGTAATTTGAACCTAAAATAACAGACCTTCTTCTTGGCGTAATTTTTTAGGGACATAGGTAACCGAATACGATACAGTCACGGGAGTGAGCAGGTTACAGATTGGATAGAAAATAATAAAAGTTCGGAATTTTTTAGAATATCGAGTGACGTTATTTCAGGTTAGGAGTCTTAATTATAGAGGTTTTTTTAGGAGCTAATTTGAAATGCTAAAAAGAGAATTTTAGGAAAATACTCGAAAATGCAACTGATTTCGAATTGTTTTTGTTAATTTAAGTGTCCGTTCGGTAGGTTTTGTATACTTATAGAGGATTTAAAAAAAATATAGACAGATAATGGGGTAAATTAACCAGAAGTTCTGCTTTGGAAATTTACTAGCCAATTATCTGATAAAGATAAAAAAAGGTTAAGGGTTTAGGAATAGTCAGTATATAGCCATCTCATTTGAGGTGGCTTTATCTTTTATTAGGGGTGGGGGGCAGGAGCTATAGCTTCTGCCCTTTTCCATATTTCCACTCGCCGGTTCCCTTTTCTTTTCGACTCTGTGCTATTGGGCTCAACGGGGCGCGTGGAGCCATAGCCCTGTACCTGAATGCGATGGGGCGATAGGCCCAATCCAACCAAATAGTCCCGGCACATCGATGCACGCTGTGCCGACAGTTTAATATTTTTGTCAAAATCCCCAGCATTATCGGTATGTCCTTGTAGGAATATATTTTCATGGGTATTCTCCAAGAAATATTGGGCTAGCTGGCTTAATTTAGCTTTGGCATTATCGGTCAATTCGGGTTCACTTTGCTCAAAATATACCGTGGCCAATCGTTCCATGGATGGAGTGGGGCTAAGAGCGATCAGGGACTTAATTTCGATATTCCGGCTCTCTGTTTTTATTGGAATCCGCTTGGGGGCATAGCCATCGGCCTGTGCCGTAATCTTATAGCTTTGATAAGGCCCAAGTTCCAATGAAAAAGCCCCATTTACAGTTTTGGTTTCGGCCACCAGGCTATTGTCATCGGCTCGGTTTACTTGTATGTCGGCCTGGTCTACGAGCTGCAGATTGTTGCTATTGTATACCTTGCCCGTTACGTTAAGTCTGTGGGAGGGTTGGGACACATTAATTTCAGGTAACTGTGTTTCCACCGTTTCCGACTCCTGTTGTTGTTTTTTGTTTTGTGGGGGTCTGCGTAGGCTGTGGTAGCTTCTTCTGATAAATACCGGGGTCATCACGCGGTCGTAAAGTCTGATCAGGGCTACGGATCCAGCGCTAGCTTCGTGATTGGCAATGAGGTCGTCCTGGAAGAAGTTGAGTACTTGATCGGAGTCCAGAACCCCTTCTATGCCCGGGTCTATAAATTCTACTTTTAGCTGGCCGTTGATATACATCTTAATAGTCTTGGTTTCAAAGTCCCTAGAATATACATAATGTACATATTGATTGGCACGGACAGGGGCCTTTTCACTCATGGCGTAATCATAGAAGTTCAACTTGCCATCATAAATGTAACTGCCATAATCGCTTTTCCTATTTTTAAAATCGAGAATCCGTTTCCAACTATCGAGCTTATCCATCTTAAAGTAGACCTCAACAGTGAAGGATTTGTTCAGTAGGCCCTTGGCAGCATAATTATTAAACTGCAATCCACTATTCTCTTCAAATTGATAAACGGTTCGCTGCAGATATTCCGTATCGGGAATATCTTCTTTGACAAACTTGCCGGGTGTTCCTAGCACTTTTAGGCCAATGCCTTCGCTTTCTATGGGCATAAGTCCATTATTGAAGTCGTAGGTCCATTGTTGTTGGGCGAGACAAGCCGGGATAGTAAGGAGCAGATAGGTGAGAACTGCGAGGTAATATTTAAACTTTTGATGAATCATGTGTCAAAATTATAAAAACCGTTTGTCTACTGGTCACCTTAATCTATTTTTGTGCGAATAAAATAGGTGGTTTGAAAAATATTCTCGTTGGTTTGTTGTTTTCTGCGCTTTGGGCCTCGGCTTCCGTTGCCACCAAGTTGGGGGTAGCTATGGCTCCACCGCTGGTACTGGCCAACCTCCGGTTTTTTCTGGCTGGATTCGTGTTGCTTGGGTATGCATGGCTATTTCCTAGAAAAATGATCCTTCGTTTTCCAACTCGGAAAGAATTGACACGGCTCATGCTTTTTGGCTTTCTGAATACAACGTTATATCTGGGCCTTTATGTGTATGCCATGAAATATACAGCTGCCGGTATTGGTAGCTTGGCAGTGTCTACCAACCCATTGATTATGGTGTTGCTTACCGCCTTTTGGTTAAAAAAGCCTGTGCGTTCGATGGACGCTTTTGCCATCATTTTTGGAATGGCAGGGATTTTAATCGCCACTTATCCGCTGCTCCAACAGGGGCTTACCGACCCGCTGGGGGTTGGGCTACTCCTTGCCAGTATGCTGTCGGTATCGGTGGCTAGCGTTTACTACAGCACCCTACCCTGGCAAATGCCCAATATTCTTATTAATGGGTGGCAGGTATTATTAGGGGGCATTTTTCTGTTGCCCATCACGCTGGCTGTTGGTGGGATGGAGAGCATCCAATGGAATTTACAATTAGTTACCTCCGTTCTGTGGCTGAGTTTGGCGGTCTCCGTGGTCGGTCTGATCTGCTGGTTTTACCTACTCCGGCAGGATGCCGTGAGGGCTTCCATGTGGCTATTCTTATGTCCCGTTTTTGGTTTTGTATATGCCTGGTGGATCGTCGACGAGCCCATTACGTTGTATACGTATATTGGTACTCTATTGGTAGCCATTGGCCTTTATTTGGGGCAAGGTGCCCGATTCCGTCGCCGAGGGTAGTCATCAAAAGGCCCATTCCCTTTGGTGAAAGGAACGGGCCTGCAAAGTCTTATTAATCTCTATTAGGGATTATTTATTTCTATTTCCCCTTTTAAATAAAGGATCGCTTCTCCCGAAATTTTTACACGATCGCCCGCTAGTTCGCAGTGAAGCTCGCCCCCTCGTTGAGAAAGTTGACGGGCCAGCATGGTCGTTTTCGACAATACATTAGCCCAATAAGGGACCAAGGTCGTATGGGCCGAGCCCGTTACAGGGTCCTCATCGATACCCGATTGAGGAGCAAAGAAGCGCGACACAAAGTCCACATCATCGCCTGGAGCCGTTACGATCACCCCACGGGTAGGAATAGTAGATAATACAATAATGTCCAACTCTAAGTCCCGCACTTCGGATTCATCTTTGAGGAGGACCAAATAATCAAATTTGCCTTTGTATACTTCTAGTGGGGACGTCGATTTTAGGCATTCTACCAGCGCCGGTGGGGGTACGGCCACTTGGTACTGATCGACGGGGAAGTCGAGGGTGAACCACGAGTCCTTCTTAGTGACCACCAAAGGGCCACTCCGTGAGTCGAAGGTGATGCTTTCGTGCTGGTAGCCCATGTAATGGAACAAAACGAAAGCCGCAGCGATGGTGGCATGCCCGCAAAGGTCCACCTCTACAAGTGGAGTAAACCATCGAATATGGTACCCGGCTTCGGTTGGGATTAAGAATGCCGTTTCTGCCAAGTTGTTTTCTGCGGCTATCTTCAACATTAGTTCATCTGAGAGCCATTCCTGCAAGGGTATTATAGCCGCAGGGTTACCTTTGAAAATAGTATTCGTAAAGGCGTCTATTTGGTAGAGAGGTAGTTTCATGAACTGGGTTAATTATGGAATATAAGACCCAAGGTATTAAAAAAAACACCTACTTATATGATTTGTTTTAGGAAAATCAAAATTTTTGCTCAAATAATACCACGCTTAGGGCCTGAAATTAATAGACAGTGCTAGTTTAATTCTTTTTGTTTTTCATGCGTAGGTATACCCCATTAGTCCATCCAAATCCCTCCTGAATCTCATACTCCCCATTGGTTGCTACCATATTGGTGTCGGAAACGTTGTACTTTTCAAGCATTTTTCCAGAGAAATTGAATTCCTTTTCGAGAATTTCTAACCACTCAGCCCTAAGGGTATTGGCGGTATGGTGAAAGTTGTAATTTCGGAGTCCTTTATAGGCCACCCACTGCAAGGGAGCCCAGCCGTTGGGTGCATCCCATTGCTGGCCCGACCGTACTGTCGTAGTCAGTAGCCCGCCCGACTTTAAGAAATTCAGTCGTATATAAGACCTTACGAAGTGGGATTGGGTTTTGGAGGCCAGCTTAAAGAATAGGGGGAATGCACCGGCCAAGTTGATGGAGTGGGTGCTGTTTTTTTGTTTGAAATCGTAATCCATAAAGAAGTTCTTCTCTTCATTCCACAAGTAGTGGCGTATGGCCTTTTTCCTTTTGATGGCTTTGGCCTCATAGATTTTCTGAAGCGAAAATTTATCCTTAAGCCTATAAGCCTCCGCAAGGGTGAGCTCCAGCAGGTACAATAGGCAGTTGAGGTCTATAGGGATAATATCGGTCGTTTTAATGCTAGCAAACTCATTTTCGTCTTCAAACCACCGGCTACTAAAGTCCCACCCCGACTCAGCTGCGGCCCGAATGTGGCGGTACAATTCGGCGGGAGGGGTACCAAATAGTTTGTGGGCCCGTTCTGCCAGTTCCTCGTCCTCACGAAAAGCTTCGGGCCGAGGGGTGCATTTGTCGTCCCAGTAGCGGTTCAGAACCTGGCCATTGGGCAGATATACCAACCTGCGGTGGGCAGTATAGGGTTCGGGTTCGGACTGTCCCGGGTCCATCCAATAGTCATATTCCTTTTGCAATTGAGGAAGGTATTTCTTTAAAACCTTCTTCCCTTCCATTTCACTAAAAAGGTTGACCATTAAGGCAAAAAATGGGGGTTGAGAACGGCTGAGGTAATAAGTGCGGTTGGCTGTAGGGACAAAGCCAAAGTTATTGATCAAGTAGGCAAAGTTATTGACCATATTCTCAATAAGCTCATTACGCCCACTTTCACGAAGCCCCAGCATGGTAAAATAACTGTCCCAATAATAGATTTCTCTAAACCGCCCCCCAGGCACCACATACGGGAACGGGAGTGAAATGAGGGAGCCACCCTGCTCAAGGTCTTCTGGCTGACGTATCAGGACGGGCCAAAGTTGATGAATATGCGTTTGGGCGTCCAGCCCAGGTTCGGGGCGAAAGTCCGATTTTATTTCTTTAGGGATACGAAAGTTTTCTGAAACGAATTGCTTGAGGTCAAAGGTCTCTGATTCTTTTTCAATATGGTATTTTTCTATTATGAACATGGGATCCCATAGCGGGATGCAGTCAACAAAAGTCTTACAGTCCTCAAATATATGATTACGCTGAATATCTTCGAAAAGCACCCCATACAAGTCTTCAGGAGATACGTAGGCTTGTAGAAAGGTGTGTGAAACAGGGGAAAATCCGTACGGCATAATGACTATTAAAAAGGGGTTATGATCATTTATTTTGGGGCCAACTTTTGATGGGCTGCTGCAATGGGAAGAGTTGAGGGGGAGCTTATTTTACCTCTGAAAACTCTAGCTTAGGTATATCGAATGATTTTTCTATAAGTTGGATCTGAATTTTAAGGATTTCTTCGGCCGCTTTAGCATCTATTTTATCGCTGTCGTCGGTAGGCTTATGATAGTCATCGTGGCCGCCCGTGTGAAAAAATAATACGGGGATTTGTTTGGCATAGAATGACCCGTGGTCGGACCCTCCACTTCCCGCCTTGTCGGTAAAGAAGCGAACGCCTCCCGAAACGCCTTCGAAAATTTGAGGCCAACTGGGGCTTGTCCCGTAGCCTCCTATTCCTACGCCTCTGGTAGGATTGTAACGACCGATCATGTCCATATTGGTCATAAAATTGATATTGGCGAGTGGTAGGGTAGGGTTAGCTACAAAATGTCGGGAGCCAAGAAGGCCCAGCTCTTCGGCACCAAAGCCAATAAATAAAAAATTATAAGGCTCTTTAACGTCGTTGCTGGAAAAATACCTTGCCAATTCTAACATTCCAGCTACACCGGAAGCATTATCGTCGGCTCCATTATGGATTTTTCCTTCGGGATTTTCCTCCTTGCTACTCCCTTGGCGTCCTTCTCCCAAATGGTCGAAATGGGCTCCAATGACGATCGTGTGGGCGGCTCCGTTATCGAGAAACCCGATTATATTTTTGGTCGGGCGCAGGCTGTCCTTTACGACGACTCTTCTTACCTTTGCCGTGAAGGGTTGTTGGTAACCTTTTGTTCCCAAAGGAGTTAAGTGGTATTTCTTAAATTGTTTGGCAACGTATTTGGCCGCTTTTTCATTCTGTTTACTACCGGTGCCACGCCCCTTCATAGCATCGGAGGCTAGGAATTCGATATGATGGCTAATATTGGCGGCCGTCGGGGTATAATCTTGTGCCGAAACGGTAACAGACCATAGTATAGCGGCCAAGAGGTAAGCAAGTTTCATTCGATAAAATTAAAAATTAAAAAAAGGCAATATAAAGGCTGTAGAACTAGTACCCAAATGCAAAAAAAATATATTTCGTATTTGTTTTGCCGATAGGCTTCGCTACTCGAGCCATAGGGCCAGGTATTATGTCATACCTACAACAAAGGTATTAAAGGAATGGCTCCATCTGCTTGGGTTAATGCCGGCGACGACCAGGGAGCAGTCCTTGTAGAGGGGGGCAATGCCTTTCAGGTTTTATTAGGGAAGGTCCTTAAAAGGAGCCTTCAAAAATGGAGAAGGCCCCTTGCCTTATTACTTCATTAATTCCTGATATATCACATCCATGATCCCAGTACGGATATTGAGTTGTGATATTTGGTTATTATCTCTGGTGGGGTATACCCGGTTAGAGAGGAAAACATAGTTGAGTTTCCAGGCGGGGTCGGCCCAGGTCATAATACCCGTGTACCCCGTATGTCCATAGCTACTCGGACTGGCATAGCGTGGGGCATTGGCCGTATAAATGAAGTTCGGCTTGTCAAATCCTATTCCTCGGCGGTTGCCAATCTCGGGGTATTGGTAGCGTGTAAATTCCAATAGAGCGTCCTTACTCAATAGCTGCTTGCCGCCATAATATCCTTCCTGAAGGTACATTTGCCAAACTTTCATTACGTCGTTGGCCGACCCGAAAAGCCCTGCATGGCCACTAACTCCTCCCATCATGGCTGCAGCTTCATCGTGCACCTGGCCGTGTAGTTGCGTCATGCGGAAGAAGGTGTCTTTTTCGGTAGGTACGATGCGGTCAAGCGTATAGAAACGGGTGGGGTTAAAGGTTAAAGTATTGGCCCCTAACTTACTATAATAGTTTTTCTTGATATAACTTTCAAAGTCTACTCCCGTAAGGTTTTTTACAACTTTTGGGTAAAGCAAAAAGGAGAGGTCGCTGTATACATATCCTTGATCGGCTTTCACCGGAGAGTCTCTGATTCCTTGATAGAGCACATCTATATAGTTTTTGCGTATAAATAGGCTGTCTCCAACCACCGAAGTGGGGTAATTGGCACTTCTGGTAGTACTAAATATACCTTTTTTGAAGCTTCCATCAGGATTTTGTGATTCTTGCCAAAACTTGATATAGGATTTCAACCCTGCACTATGCGTCAGCACCTTTCTCCATACCAGGTCGGCCTTATTCGATTTTTTTAGTTCTGGAAGATAGTCCTTCATGGTCTTGTCCAGATCAAATTTTTTCTGATCCCATAGGCTCATCAAAGCGAGGGTGGAGGCGGTGATTTTAGTCACCGAGGCCAAGTCGTAAAGATCGGTGACTTTTACTTCCTGGGAGCCTTCATAAGTATGTTTGCCATAGGCTTTCCTAAAAAACACCTTTCCATCCTTGGCCAGCTGAACCACACAGCCCGGGGTGGCGTGTTCACGGAGCGCCAGGTTAGCGATAGAGTCAATTTTATATCCGATAATTTTGGAATCGAGGCCTATTTCTTCTGGAATCGTATACTTGAGTCGACCAATAGCCGGTGTGTGGATGCCTGCTCCGTACAGGTAGTCCTTGTTGACGGTGACGGGCAGCTTCCCTTCGGCGGGTATAGCACCAAACACCAATTGGGCTGAAAGGTCTTGGGTGAATTCGGTGAGCTGGTAAGCCATAATCAATGCCTTGGCCTTCTTAATATTACTCAGGTTATTAAGGGCATAGGGGTTGCCAAAAACGGTTACTATTGCCTTGTCGGTATCGATAAGTTCGGTAAGAAAGCCATCCATGCCAGTGGTAAGTCCGTAGGTGTTTCGTGGAGAGATACTGGGCAAATGTACCCCTACTACCAATAGGTTATACGCTGCCAGATGCTTTTTAATATCCGTTAGTTGAGCCTTGGTAGGGTTGGTAGGTACGTAAAAGTGGTCAACGGTGGTATAGAGCCCCAGGGTGTTTTGGAAGGTGCTTACCGTATCGACCCCTATAGAAATGGAGGCGATTTTGAGGGTGTCGAGTTCGCGGAGCGGAAGTAGATCACCCGTGTTATTGAGAACGGTTAAGGCTTTTTCGGTCATCAACCGATTGGTTAGTTCTGCCTGTTTAGGGTTAAGATCTTCATATAAGTGATCTAATTTTACGGGTTTCAGCTTGTTAAGTCCTGCCCAGGCTTTGGCTTCGAGTACCTTGCGACAGCGAAAATCTATTTCTGCTTGAGATATTTTTCCTGCGGCGATGCTTTTTTTTATTTCTTGGATCGACTTGGCAACATCTTCTGTAAATTCTAGTACGTCCATACCAGCTTCCAGCCCCATGGCGTCGGCCTTCCCGTCAGGGAAATATTTGGTAACTCCTTTCATATTCATGGCATCGGAGTAGATCATCCCCTCAAATCCCAACTGGAACTTCAACAAGTCGCTTACAATGGGCTTGGAGAGCGTCGAAGGTAGGTTGGGGGTAGGTTCTAGCGCCGGAATAGCCAAGTGGGCGACCATCATGCCACTCAGTCCATTATTAATTAAGACCTTGAAAGGGAATAGTTCCAGGGAGTCTAAGCGGGACTTGGAGTGGCCAATCAGCGGCAAGTCATAATGAGAATCAACGCCGGTATCGCCGTGGCCTGGGAAATGCTTGGCACTGGTGAGTAGGCCATGGTCCTGCATGCCCTGCATATAGGCCAGGGCCTTTTCTGCGACTTTATATTTGTTTTCCCCGAAGGACCTGAAGCTGATTACGGGATTTTTAGGATTGTTATTAATATCGGCTACTGGGGCAAAGTTGATATGTACCCCTAGTCGCTTAGCTTGTTGAGCAAGCTGGCCACCCATATCATAGATCAGGTCATTATGTCCCTGAATAGCCCCCAGGGTCATTTGGTAGGGGTACCGTACAGTGCTGTCGATGCGCATGGCCAGTCCAAACTCCGCATCCATAGCAATAAGCAGAGGGACCTTCGAAATAGATTGGAAGTGGTTGGTTAGCTTGGCTTGTGGGACAGGCCCCCCTTGGAAAAATACGATTCCGCCTACTTTGTTTTCTCGAATCAGTTTCTCTACTTGAGCAGGGTGACTGCTGCTACCAATCATCGATCGGCTGGGATCGGAAACGGCTGCCACCATAATCAACTGAGCAATGCGCTCGTCGGGGGAAAGACTATTGAAAACGGAGTCCACCCAGGCGCTATGTTGCCTAAGAAACGGAGGTGGGGTGGAGATTTGAGCACTGGCAGTCCCCATTAGGGTGGTCAACGCCCAAATGCTCAGGAATAAGATTCTTTTCATGTTAATTTACTATTACGAATATGCTCGCCAAAGTTTGAAAAACAATCTTAGAATAGCAATTAACCACCCAGATATTGGGTGCTTATTGGAAAATCAAACCCAATATCAATCCCCCTATAATGACGAGATAGGAGGGGGTTTTGGTGAAATAGAGGATCATCAGGGTGCCTACAACCGTTAACAGTGGGAGGGTTTGCGCCGACATAGGTTCGAAAAGGGAAATAGCCGCGGCCAGGGTGAGCCCACAGCTGGTTGCATGAATCCCGGCTAAGGAGGCCCTAATGCCCCTATATTTCTTTAGTTGGTTCCAAAAGGGGTAGGCAAAGAATATAAAAAAAGTGCCAGGAAGGAATATTCCTGCAGTGCCAACGATCCCTCCCAGGATTTGACCCATCACCCCATAGTTTTTCATAGATAAGCTGCCCACATAAGTGGCTATGGAGAATACCGGCCCAGGGACAATCTGCGTGAGGGCCATTCCCGACAGAAACTCCTGGTTGGTCAGGTATTTTTTAAATTCTACGAATTCATTAAACAGCATAGGAATCAGCACTTGTCCACCACCAAACACCAAGCTGCCGTTACGATAAAAGTTTTCGAAAAGTCGTACCGGTAAGGATTTGGTGACTGACCCTATGATAGCCGCTGTAAGGAGTACCGAGATCCAAAAAATGAGTGGACGCCACACGATTTTTATAGGCTCCTTCTCCATTTTTTCTAATTTATTGAAGTTAATCGAGGCGATTACACCTCCCGAAACGATGAGCATAGGGGTCATGTAGGGAGACGGATATAGGTAGGCTAGCAGTATGGACAGTACCAGTAAAAACCAATCTTGCTGGTTATGAATGACTTTTAGGGCGATTCTATAAGCACCAAAAAGCAAAAAACTGACGGCCATAGGGCCCACGAAGCGGGTAAAGGATAAGGATATATTATTACGTTCTAAATAGTGGATTCCGATGGCGGCCAGGCTCATAAAGACCATGGCCGGTAAGGACCATACCAGCAGGGTAAGGTATGCCAAGGGTTGTCCGCCTATCTTTAACCCTATGGCGGTGATGGTTTGGGTAGAACTGGGTCCTGGGAGTACTTGGCATAAGGCCTGAAGTTCCAGTAGTTCCTCCTCGGTAAGGTAGCGTCGTTTGTGAACGAGCCTGTCGATCATCAGCATCAAATGCACCTGTGGCCCTCCAAATGCCGTTACCGACAGCAGGATAATATCCATTAGATAGATCAGATAGCGGAAACGTCGAACGGGAAGGCTCAATGTAATGGGCTCTTAAGTGAAAAATCTAGGTGCATGAGTAAAGGCTTCAAACTTTCCAATTTTAATCAAGCAGTGGTAATATAAGTAGTATTCATTTCGAATGAGATAAACAAGTTAATCATTTGAAATGAATACTACGACATCCATTTAGAACAAAATACAATATTCGGTAATTACACTCGAATATATTATGATTATGCTCAGCTTATGGAGTATAGGGAATGCTATTTTTTTAATCCGAGTTCTCTTAATCTTTCGTCCAAAAACGCACCGGCCGTCATGTCGGTATAAATTTTGGGGTGCTGCTCGTCAATACAGCTCGGTAAGGAGGTCAGGTCCATATCGGCACGGGGGTGCATAAAAAACGGGATAGAGAACCTGGAAGTCCCCATTTTTTCACGAGGTGGGTTCACAACCCTATGGATAGTCGATTTGAGTTTATGATTGGTGAGCCTATCGAGCATGTCTCCCACGTTCACGACAATCTGGTCGGGTAGGGCGGTTATAGAGATCCACTGACCGTCGCGCCGTAGCACTTCCAATCCTTCGGCACTCGCTCCCATCAGTAGGGTTATCAAATTGATGTCGCCATGAGCGGCAGCCCTCACGGCCCCTTCTTCCAAGGCATCGGGGTTCTCTATAGGGAAGTAATGCAGGGCCCTTAGCAGGCTATCGCCATTTTTAACCTTATCCTCGAAGTAATCTTCAGGAAGTTCTAAATATAGGGCTATGGCTCGAAGTAGCGTCTTTCCTGCTTGTTCAAACAGCCGATATACTTCTAATGTGAGGGCCTTAAATTCGGGCATATGATCCGGAAATACATTCGAAGGCATGGTGCCCGTAGGCTCCGGTTGACCAATATGGTAAAATTCTTTTAGGTCGGCTACTTTATAACCTTTGGCGGTTTCCCGACGTTTGCTTATATAACCTCTTTGACCAAAAAGCTCGGCAAATTCTAGTTTTTTCTTCTCGGCTTCGGGTAGGGCAAAAAACGCCTGGACTATCGCATAAAGCTCCTGACGCAGCTGGTCGGACAAGCCATGGTTTTTGATGGCTACAAAACCGATATTGGTAAAGGCCGCTCCCAGGTCGGCCACAAATTGTCTTTTCTTTTCGGAATTTCCAGTGGTGAAGTCAGCCAAGTCTAACGAGGGGACTTCTTTCAATAATTCAGGTTCCATGCGTTGTTTTTTTTTCAAAGTTGAAAACAATCCGTTGTTCATACAACTATTCTTACCATAATCGCACACATTCCGTATTTTTGCCGGCAATATGGTAAAAAGGAAAAGTAGTAAAAATAATCCAAATGACCCGGACTATCTCAAGCCCTTGCCGGCGAAGGGCTGGGCCATTCTGGTGGGGGTGGCTTTGGTATTGGGTGGGTTGTGGTGGTATATGGAGTCCCGGGCCGAGAATCGATGGGTGTTTGTAAGGCAGATAGGCATTAAGCTGCCTATGCGTTACGCTATACACGGCATCGACGTATCGCACCATAATGCGCGTATCGACTGGGATAAGCTTAAGAATACACCTATCGGTGAGGCAGTTGTCGACTTTGCTTACATTAAAGCCACAGAAGGAGCCACGCATTTGGATAGGCAGTTTAGAACCAACTGGAAGGAAGCAAAGCGTGTAGGAATGACCAGGGGGGCCTACCATTTTTATAATCCTCGGGTATTATCGGGCCTACAATTTGAGAACTTTAAAAGACAAGTACGGCTGGAGCCGGGCGATTTGCCTCCGGTATTGGACCTGGAAGTGAACGCCGGAAAACCCGATGAGATTATCATAAAGGGAGTCGCTAATTGGCTGAGGCTCGCCGAGGAACATTATGGTGTAAGGCCCATCATCTATGTCAACGAGCATTACTATAAGAAATATATAGTCGGGAATTTTGATGAGTATCCCTTATGGCTTGCTGGCTACTCCCGCACCCACGTCGACGACCTTGCTCAGGATGCCCAGGTGATGTTTTGGCAACACAGCGAAAAGGGCTGGGCGCCAGGCATACGCGGCTTTGTCGATTATAACGTTTTTTTGAATCCGTCAGATGAGTGGCGCAGCCTTATTGGGCGCTAATAGGATTGGTTTACCCCACGTTAGACGCCCCCCACACACACAACTTATAGGCGATGGGGCGTCTTCCGTAAAGGCGCGCAGGATGGTGGTTATACCATGGGCTCCTGCTGGCTTAGACAGTGGAAACTACCTTGCCCCCAAATGATTTCGGATGCCAGTAAAGGAATTATTTTTCGGTCGGGCATGGCCTTTTCAAGTATATCCACGGCCAGGGTGTCGTTGGGATTGTCGAAAACGGGGACAATCACCCCCGCATTGCACATCAAAAAATTGACATAAGAGCCCGGGGTACGAAACCCGTCTATGACCACGGCCTTAGGCATGGGTACTTCTATAATATTAAGTGGCTTACCATTCAATAAGCGCATTTTCTTTAAGAGTGCAAGGTTGGACTGTAACACGGCATAGTTCTCGTCGTTTTGGTCATATTCGACACAGGCCACCACAGTATCCTCACTTATAAATCTAGTGGTGTCATCGATATGTCCATCGGTATCGTCCCCTACAATGCCATCTTCTACCCACAGCACCTGCTCGGCTCCGTAATAGTCGTAGAGCTTTTGCTCTATCTGTTGTTGGCTGAGTTCTGGGTTTCGATTTTTATTTAGCAAGCACGATTTGCTGGTCAGGATGGATCCCGCTCCATTAAACTCCACAGAGCCTCCTTCCATGATAATACCCGGGTCTACGCTGGGTAGGTTCAGATACTGGGCAATGGCCAGAGGCGTACGGTTGTCGTCGTCGTAGGGTGGATATTTGCCTCCCCAAGCGTTATGACCCCAATTAACCACCAGCTTTTGTTTCGTTAAGGGATTGATTAAGAAAGCAGGGCCATGGTCCCGGCACCAGGCATCGTTTGTCGCCTTTATTACAAATTCGATCCGAGAAAGGTCGACCCCTAGTTGGTTCAGTTCGTCGGTAATAAAAGCCTGAAGGTTTTGGTCGTTGCAAACTATGCCTACCTGCTCGCCTTGACTGATGGCCTTGATAAATTGCAGGTACTGGGGGCGCATTTTGGCCAGTCGTTCCCCTTGCCACGATGCTTCGTTATGCGGAAAGGTAAGCCAGGTAGCCCGATGAGGGTGCCATTCTGGAGGGAAAGTAAAACCTAATTGTTTTGGCGTGGCGGCGTGTTGGGTTGGGGTCACAAGATTCAGTTTATAGCGATTGGTGATGTTTTCCTTGGCAAAGTTCGTAAATCGTTTATAGATTCGGAACACAAATTTTCGGACGTTTGTAAGCAGGCCCTGAGTGCTGGAATTATTTCCTATTGAAAGAGCGAGCATGTAGAGGCCACCCCAATCGTTTGGCGTTTTTTTCAAAATACTAATCTTTTGATTATTCGTTCATTATTTACAATTGTTATGTTAAATTTAGAATCAAACAGAGCCTTAGAGTTCAGTGTGTTGTTTCTAAACGTAATATGGCCTTATGTATAAAGACCCCATAGCCCGAAATCTTGTTTATGTAGTATTCGGAGGTGCCATCTTATATTTTGGACGCACACTGTTTATTCCACTAAGCTACGGATTGTTTATTGCTTTATTATTGTACCCCCTGTGCCAATGGCTGGAGGGCCAACGGGTGCCGAGGCCCATCGCTATTCTCTTGTCCTTGGCTTTGCTTATACTGCTGGTAGGAGGGATGGTTTTTCTTTTTATTCGTCAAATCTCGGCCCTTCGAGAACTTTGGCCCGGCTTGAAGCTCAAATTGATGGGTAGTGTTACCGAATTATTGACCTTACTAGAAAGGGATTTACAGGTAACCCCTCAGCAGGGAAGACAGTGGGTGTCTCAGGGGCTCGAACGATCGGTGGGCTTTCTTTTTACGGCAGTGGGAAGTATCCTGGGACAGTCCATTACGTCCTTGGTCAGTTTGCTGTTGGTCCCTATTTATGGATATCTCATCTTGTATTATCGTAGCCCATTATTTAGAGCACTCTATTTGATGGTACCCATTAGGTTGCAGTCCGAAATGCGGAATATTTTGGCGGAGTCGATCGTTTCGTATGTCTCTTTTATTAAGGGTATGCTAACGGTCTATCTGATCGTTGGAGTTCTAAACTCCTTGGGCCTTTATTTATTAGGGATTCCTCATGCCCTGTTCTTCGGGTTTATCGCTTCCATCCTAACATTCATCCCTTATGTGGGTATCATGATCGCCTCCTTATTTCCAATTGCGGTGTCCTGGAGCCTTTATGATGCCGTATGGGCGCCCATGGCCGTTATAGCCCTGTATTCTTTTGTGCAGTACCTGGAAGCTAACCTGATATTTCCGTGGGCGGTGGGGCAGAGGCTTCACCTGAACACCCTCGCCATGCTGATCATCATCATGGCCGGGGGGATTTTGTGGGGTGCCTCCGGTATGATCCTTTTCGTACCGTTCGCCGCTATATTTCGCCTCGTGGCTCAAAAAATGGAAGGTACTGAAGCAATTATATTACTATTTGGAGGTAGCAAATAGAGGCGTAGCAAATTAACGGCCCAGATTATTGGCGCTGTCGCCCTCTGTTTAAACCCTTGCTGGTAATCTATTTTAATATATGAACAAATACGATATGTCTTAAAAGTAATTCATCATCTTTATAGCATATATTTTTGAGGGACTGTAAATAGTACTAATTCTGGGTAAAGATTAGTTCGGAAGATTATACAAATAGTTTTATTTGTCTCTAATATATTAATAATCAATTGAATATATTCAAAAAATATGTCTTACAAGTACGATAATTCTATATATTTGCATCGAATTTAAGAAATGGAAAGGACGACTATGTCAAAATAGCTTCAAACTGAGTAGGGAACTATAGTAAAGGCATCAGGATCGACCTTGTCTAAGAATATTATCAAGTAATAGAGATATTTCTGTTAGATGACGGGGTGTTGATTCAGACTTTAAATTAAATTCTTAGCTTTCCTTTCAGGTTTTCCTGAATGGTCGATGAATTGTATTTCTTAATTATCATATAATCTATTCATGTTACAATTTTTATTCAATTATCCCCATTTAAAGGGTTGGCTTCTGGCTGGTATAGGGTCAGTCTTTATGGTATTAATGCGCTTCGATGTTTCCAATGCCCAAGGCGTGGATAATGTACTTACTGTTCCAAGTAGTTATCTTTCTGGAACCCTGAAGGGGAATGGGAATTTTAATGCCCTCATTTTTGGCGATATCACCAGCAACTCAGGGGATACGGAAGGGCGGCTGGCCGTAGGCGGAAATTTTGCGTATACTAATGCAAGTTCGGGCTATAGTGTGGGGATTGTAGGTGCTGAGGTAGGCTCGGTAAATCCACCCGCTAATACCGATAATTTTATAGTAAATGGCCAGTATTCTAATCTAGGAAATGCATGGCAGGTACGTGGGAATATCGTATTCAATCAGGTAGCCGAGGGATCGATGCTTCCATCCACAGAGGGTTTGAGCCAAACAGGTGTGGCCGAACATATAAAATTTAATGGAGACGATTTGTTGAAAGAATATCAGACACTCAGTGCGCGTTTGGCTGGTTTTGTTGCCAATGGTTCGGTAAACCAGGAATTCCATTACGATCCTATTCAGCTGGTTGGGACCGATGCATCCCTGAATGTATTCGATGTGACCATCCCCACAGGCCATAATTCTGGGATAGAAATTACGGTACCCGCTGGTTCTTCGGTGCTGGTGAATGTATCCAATACGGCTGTTAGTATCTCAGACGGTAATATGACCATTAACGGTGTAGGCATTCCTAGCTATGGTGCAGGGGAGAAGGTATTGTTCAATTTCCCAAATGCGACCGAGCTTTCCCTTACGCGCTTTGGGATGTTGGCCAGTGTATTGAGTCCCAAGGCCAATCTGACGGCCAGCGGTGGGTCTATCAATGGTCAGTCGATTATAGGGGGTAATGTGGTGCAAGGAGGTAGTTTTGAGTTTCATAATTTTAACCTGACCGCCAATTTCGACTCCGCTTTGCCCGTAACACTAAATAGTTTCGATGTGAGCAACCAGGAAAGTCAGGTGGTATTGGATTGGAAAACGAGTGAGGAAACCAACAGTTCTCATTTTGAAGTGCAGCATAGTACGAATGCCAAGGAATGGCGTACGCTAGCGTTTGTGGATGCTCAAGGGCATAGCACTTCCGAGTCGCGTTATCACCTAGTTGATGACCATGCGATGCCAGGTGCCAATTTTTACAGATTAAAGATGATCGATATGGATGGGACCTATAGTTTTAGCCGGATTCGGTCCATCGATGTGGAAAGGGTGGTCAGGGTGTATCCCAACCCAGTAGCCGACAAGTTGTATATCGAATCCGATGTGTCGTATGACCACCTGGTGATGTACGATCGGCAAGGAAAGGAAGTCTTAAAAAGGAGCTATTTGGGTACGTCTGGTATGGAGATCGGTCAATTATCAGAAGGTATTTATGTAATTTCTTTAATCAAAGAGGACGGATTATCTGTCAATCATAAAGTATTGGTAAGGCGTTAATGATGTGATTATTAATAGTGTTACTATGGGCCCTTTCGACGCTGTGTCGGGAGGGCCCTATTCGTAGTAATACAAAGCAGCTTGAGGCAAAAAGCCCCAAGCTGTTTAAATACAGGTTGTACCACCTCTGAAACGATCTTATTTAGTCGATTTATTAATCATTGAAAACAATCAGATTGTCTACCCAAAAACTACCATCAGCAGTAGTAATATTGAATGCTTTGGGGGTTGATCGGGTATGGTGCTTTATGAGACCGACTTTCCAGCTGGTAACCAGCCCGGTCTCAGGGTCAAAGTGATAGAGGGTATCATCTTTGGTTAGCTTTTTAATTTTCTTTCGTCCATGATTCGTTTCTACTTTGTGATACCGAGTTGCCTCTAAGAGAAGCGCTGGAACCATTTTCATTTCCTGTTGGTCGGGATGAAGGTATACGGATACCAGTTTAGCCGAAGGGTTTTCGAAAACGGTAATTTTCTGGACTGAGGTTACCACTTTCTTACCATTACGACAAGTGGTAAGTTCTTCACCAATTTCTAATTCTTCCAGCGATTTCATAGTGCCATTGGCCAAGGTTATTTGGGAAGAAGCGCTAAGGAATGGTCCCCTGCGGCTATTTCTCTCCACTTTAGTGCCCGACTTCGAGTTTTTTTTATCGGTGTTCACTTCAGCCATGGCCTGCATAGCAAGTAGCACGAGCAGTAAGGGCAATACATTTTTCATGATCGAGTTTATTTATGCCTTTGAAACACTTACGTACACTTTGGTGATAATCTGCGGAAGTGCTCCCATTCCCAGTAGCACGAAGCCCGAAGGAATCAGGTGATGCAAGTCGGCAAAGTAGTTTCCTGAAGTGAGTATGCCTAGAATCAATATGGTAGAAAATGGGAGAGAGAATGCCAGGAGCAAGACGGCTAACTCCATATCAAAGGTACGCTTCTCGCTAGGAATATCTTTGGCATCCTCCTTACTGTTAAACGCCGAAATATGCGCCAGAGGCCAAAAACTAACGGCACTAAGGGGTAATACTACGGCCAACATAACCATTGTTGGATCGTTGAGGTTCAGTAAAAATATCATGGCTGAGCTGAGTAAAATAGAAATGCCAGCCCTGAAAAACAAGATGCAAGCTACGGTACGCTTGCGTCCCTCTTTGAGTTGGACGGCTAGGCCAATGAAAAGCAATACTAATGGAGTCATCATGGCGCTCGATTTGTTAAACAAATCGGTAATGACGGTGGGTAAGGTATTGTAGTTGATTCCCATACTAAGCAGACCGAGTGCCAGTACCAGCAATATATTGATAGGTTCCCGCACCATACTACCCAAGAGACTGGTGACCTTACCTTGAATATTGGTTTCTTGTTCCGTATTATTCTTCAGAAACATATTAAGTGCTACGATATAGAGCGCTACCAATACGAAGATTTTGTTGCCCACGTCGGCGAGTGCTGCTATGGCCAAACTTTTATCTCCTAAAAATTCGGCGATAAAGGGGAAGCAAGAGAGTCCTGGGGCTAATGATGGAATGAGCATCATCATGGTTCGCCCGGTTTGGGAGTCCTTCTCTATGCCAAAAAATGGGAAAGATAGTGGGGTTAAAATATAGAGGGAAGCATTGAAAATTAACATGAGGATAGGAATCACCAACATGGTAGTTTCAATCTCTATTTTCATTAATGATATGAATATGGTGGCAGGCAGGGCCACAGAAAGAATGATTTCTTTGATTCCATTGGTTCTTTCTTTATTCTTGAATTTGCTTTTAAGGACTAGGCCCAGCACAATAATAAGTAGGAGTGTAATTGTTTTTTCTATGGCATCGCTCATGATATAAAAATAGATTAATGGGAGAATCCTGAGACTTAGATCGAAAGAGGGTATGATTTTGGGGAAGGTATAATAGAAAAAGGAAGGCATAGGACTGAATAGCAATGCCTTCCTTTTCTTGGGGTGGGCTGTTTAGCTAAATTGGCCCAAAGCGCCTACAAAGGCCTTCATTTCATCCATTGTACCGATACTTACGCGGCACCATGGCTTGTCTTGAATGTCAAATGCGCGCACGGCTACACCTTTTGCGGCCATTTTGCCTAGAAGCTCTTTACCCGAAAATGGGATTGGGAAAAGTACAAAGTTGGTATAGGAGGGGATGTACTTATAGCCTCTTTTGTCTAGTTCGGTATACAAGTATTGTTTTGCTTCGTGATTCAACTTTCTGGTGTTGCCTTGGAAGTCCTTGTCGTCCATACTAGCCGAAGCAGCGAAAATAGAAGTGTAGGAGATTCCCATTCCACCACGGGTAATCTTACTGATCTGTTCGATGAATTCGGGTTGAGCAGCCATATAGCCCACTCTTATTCCGGCCATTCCCATGATTTTAGAGAATGTTCTAGCGACAATCACGTTTTTATTTTTTTGTAATAGGGATACCATACTTTGGGTATCGGCGCCCACGGCTAGTTCAATGTAGGCCTCATCTACAAAAATGGGGACTTTTTCGGATACTCTAGAGCAGAAATCGAGCAACTCCTTTCCTGTAGTGATGGCTCCAGTTGGGTTGTTGGGGTTACAAATATATACTAGTTTGGTGTCCTTATCTACCGCCGCTTCCATCGCTTTTAAGTCATGAGACCAGTCGTCTTTACACGGAACGGCCTTCCAAGTGGCCCCAACCGATTCAGCTACTTTGATCAAAGACATATAACAAGGATCGGCCGATACTACATTGCCACCATTCATAAACAGCACCAATGCTACCTTCTCTAGTAAGTCGGAAGATCCAGGACCCATCATGATATGCTCTTTGGTAACGCCTTCTTTTTTAGCGATTTTTTCGACTAGGTCGTACATCTCTTTCCAAGCATAGCGGTTACCATATTTCACCGACTCAGCAACCGCCTTTTGCGCCGTCATAGGAGGGCCGTAAGGGTTTTCGTTGGCGTTAAGTTTGGCAATAATCTTGGGAGCTTTAAAGTCATCTGGCAAGAAGTGCTCTCTGACCATGGGGCTCCTATATATACGGTTTTCTGGATCTAAAGACAAAGGGCTGTTTGAAAAGGCTCCCATGCTCAAATGTGGGGCTAATGACATGCCTCCAATGGCAAAGAGACCCGTTTTTAATAAGCTTCGACGGTCCATTTTCTGATTCATAACTTGATGCGTTTTGATAAAGTAAAATTTCGAAATAAGGGAACTAGGTAAAGATTTTCTCTTAAAAAAGATTTTAATAAGCTGGGGCGGCGAGGATAGTACTAAATCGTTTATTTCCAAGGGGTTCATGTTGTCCCGAGGATTCTATTAGACCCGTTTCTTCGTATCACTTTCTTGTGAAAAAGTTATGGCTGTGTGGTGTCCACTTTTCCTGTGCGCCGCACACACCGTCAGGTGGACAGAACATACACAGCCATAAGCTTGCAAAACTGCTTCTCCGGAAAGCATACCCTCTTAATAGAGGACAAATTAGGGGCCGTCGATTCATGTCATTTCAATAGACAGGAAGACTCGTAATTTGTCCACCATTAGGGATGATGATATAATGTATATTTTATAATACTGTGCGTGTTGGGGATATTGGGGACTATCCTAAGATGATAACCCAATCTTGGTACTTTTCCCCGGCACATTCAATAATGGATCAGTGCGGCATAACCATTATTGTATTTTTTCTAAAACGGGTCATTCGTTCAATGACAGTTCAAATATACTGACAAACAAGATTCTTGCAAGCAAAAAGTTTTAATAATTTGCTTTTGTGGGCAATAAAAATTGGTTATTGTGTAAAATTTCAAAATTATATTAAAAAAATCCTTTATTCTGAAAGGAGGCACTGCAGGGAAGACGAGTCGAATTTTGTCAGGAATTAGCTAAAATAAATTTGTCGGTTCGTTTGAGATCATGTTTAGGGATTCATCCCTTTTAGGGTTGAAGGTGGGACACTTGATAGGTCAGCCAGGACAAGGTGTATAAATATGTGATTCCGTTCCAGTATTACTTATTAAATGAGTACCTTTGTAGTTTGCTCCAGAGACGGGGCTTTGTATCATTTAAATATAGGATCGGAAGGCGTTCAACCTTCGACAGATTAGACAATGAGTAGACACGGAAGAATTTTAGTCGCCATGAGTGGCGGCATCGATAGCTCACTCGCCGCAGTGATGTTACATGAAGAAGGGTATGAGGTGATCGGGATGACGATGAAAACCTGGGATTATGCCAGTAGCGGAGGGACCAAGAAAGAAACGGGTTGCTGCTCGTTGGACTCCATAAACGACGCCCGTAATATATCGGTGGAGTTGGGTTTCCCACATTATATCTTAGACATACGGAATGAATTTGGTGATTATGTCATCGATCATTTTACTGGAGAATATCTGGAAGGCCGAACACCCAATCCTTGTGTGCTATGCAATACGCATATAAAATGGGATGCACTCCTTAAGCGAGCCGATCGACTGGATTGTGAATTTATAGCTACCGGGCATTATGCCAATATGCAATTCAAGAATGGGAGACATTACGTATCTAAAGGTATAGATACCACCAAAGACCAAAGTTATGTGCTTTGGGGGGTCTCTCAGGAGAGTCTGGCCCGAACCAAACTGCCCTTGGGGCATTTGCATAAGTCGGAGATCAGGGAGATGGCCCGAGAGCGTGGCTTTATCGACTTGGTAAACAAATCGGAGAGCTATGAAATCTGTTTCGTTCCAGATAATGATTATCGAGGATTTTTGAAGAGGCGGATTCCAGGCTTAGAGGCAGAGGTAGCAGGAGGTAATTTTGTGTATGCCGATGGCACCGTGGTAGGCAAGCATGAAGGGTATCCTTTTTATACGGTAGGTCAGAGGAAGGGGCTTGGCATTGCCTTAGGCCGCCCGGTATTTGTTACCGAAATTCGGAAAGATAGTAATGAAGTGGTCCTTGGCGACCTGCCCGACTTATTTAGAGACGGGATGAATGTTTCGAAGTTGAATCTACAAAAATATGCCTCAATTGCTGAGCCTATGGAGACGATCACCAAAGTGCGCTACAAGCATGAAGGACAAGGCGCTTTGATTGAGCAGATAGCCGATGATAAAATTGTGGCAAAGTTCCACGATGGGGTCAATGGGATCGCTCCCGGACAAGCGGCCGTTTTTTATGAGGGCGACGATGTGATTGGAGGAGGATGGATCATGAAAAGTTTTCGTCAGGAATAAGTTTTTATAATCCCTTTTATAAGCAGAAACGCTGAATAACGAATGTTGTTCAGCGTTTCTTCTATAAGCTGGTGGCTATTAACCCAACACTATTGCGTACGTTGCCGCACGGCTTCATAAAGTACTATGGAGCTGGCTACGCCTACATTCAGGGATTCTACCTTTCCTAAAAGCGGAATGCGACACCCGGTGTCGGCTAGGTCCAGTAATTCTTTTGAGATACCATCTTCCTCCGACCCCATAATGATGACTGTAGGCACTTTGAAGTCAATGGTATACGGCGAATGATCCGTTTTTTCGGAACAGGCCACCACTTGTAAGCCACTATCGCGCAGATAGCGAATGCTTTCTACCAGGCTGATTTCCCGGCAAACTGGAAGGAAATTAAGGGCACCCGAAGACGTTTTCATGGCATCACCATTGACTTGAGCCCCTCCTTTTTGCGGCACGATCAGGGCTTGGACTCCGGCGCATTCGGCGGTACGCGCTATGGCACCAAAGTTACGGACATCGGTGATACGGTCTAAAACCAAGAAAAGTGGTGTTTTGCCCTCTTCATATACCTGGGTCAGTACGTTATGCAAAGGAACGTACCGAATGGGCGAAACGAAGCAAACCACCCCTTGGTGGTTTTTACGTGTAAGCCTATTCAGTTTCTCGATAGGAACGCGCTGATAGGGGATGCCAGCTTCTTTTGCGGCTTTTTCTATCTCAGCAAAGCCAAGTTCTCTCTGAATAAATAAACGTTCTATTTCCTTGCCTGAACGAAGGGTTTCCAATACGGACTGGGTACCAAAAACCATGTCGGCTTGAGGTGGTCGAGGGGCGGGCTGTCTCAGCGAATAATTCCGTTTCTCCATGCTTCTACTACGGGGTACCATATGGGCTGGTATTCGGCATACCGAACGAGCTCATAATGGTCGTCTACAAATTGATTGTTTCTTCTGTTAAATGTAAAATTTACGTTTTGGGCATTTCCCCTTTGATTGTACGTCCAGACCTCCTTGTCTTTACTCCTCTGTACCTTGTCGGGAGGGCCCAATACGATGAATATCATTCCTTTGTCGGTCTTCCAGCCTTCCTTGTAGGTGGTGAACAAGGCGTTGGCGTCTTCAACCCTAGCATAGTAATTCTGAATCGTTTGCTTGGCCAAAGGGGCATTTCCATTCATTAAGGTTAGCCAATAGGTGTCCAACGCTTTTTTATAATCTTCTGCTTTCTGGATCTCATTAATTTCGGTATTGGTACTCATATAAAGCAATGGCTCCAATAATAACTCCGGCTGAGTAGTTTTTGGGAATCGATCGTTGACCACCAACAAACCGAGCCCTTCTTTTTGAGTGGTATCAGCAAAAATATTATAGAGTCCTTCACGCGTAAACTGTAACTCTTGCGTGGACTGGATAGTAAAGATACTGTCTACAGACAATGTTTTGGAGGCTGCTTTTGGAGAGGTGTTCATCGGTGAGCCTGCAGGGTCAAAATCGTGTCGATAATAAAACACCTGAAGGGGCTGGCTGCTTTTCTCCAAATTGAGCAGCCTTACGGTCTCGTTGGTTCGAACGAAATGCCGCTCCAAGGGGAATTGGGTAGCCGAAGGGAAAACGGCATACAAATCGTTGGTCTGTTGCTGCTTGAATGGTATAGTGAGGTCATTAAGTACTTTTTTGAGTGTACCTATTTGGCTGAGCTCACTTAGGAGTACTCCAGATTCCCTTTTAGGACTGTCAAATTCAAATTGAATGACCAGTTTTTTCTCTTGAACGGCTACGTTTTCAGTCGATAGCTTCACGTTGCCATAGCCCAGTCGGTCGCGGGTTCCGTAGTCGGAATATATAACATAGTTGAGGTTATAGGAATTCAGGAACTCACTAACCGACATGCGTTGCTTGCCCTTATAGGCATCCACATATAGGAATACCCGGGTTTTGGTGCTGTCTTGTAACAAATATTGGCTTTTAACGGCCAGGAGTGCTAATTCGTCGGGAGCTTCGGCTGCTGCCATGCCCATGGCTCTTACCTGGGCGTCGGGGATCTGACGCGACGGTGCCTGTGAGGAACTACAGCCCGAGAATACGGCTGCTAGTACTGCTATTAAAAATCCAATGTTATTTTTCATATATCGATACCGCTTCATTTGTCTAATAACGTACGATCCGACAAAAATACCCAATATAAATGGAAAAAATTATTCTCCTCCGTTTCTCGACGGTTTATTCGTGTTTTTTATTTGTTCGGCTATTGCTGCCCACTGTTCGTCGGTGACGTCCTTTAAGAAGTTGAACTGACCTCCATTTAGTACTTCACCGCCGTCTAGCGTGACGACTTCACCAGTCATATAACTAGAAAAGTCGGAAAGTAGGTAGGCGGCCAGATTGGCGAGCTCCTGGTGCTCACCGGTCCTTTTAAGGGGGATCCTATTTTCAAAAGAGAATTTTTTTGCCAATTCTTCAGGAAATAGTCTATCCCATGCTCCTTTGGTAGGGAATGGGCCAGGGGCAATGGCGTTGAGTCGTATACCATAGGGGGCCCATTCGAAAGCCAATGACTTGGTCATGGCCAATACGCCGGCTTTGGCCATAGCCGAAGGGACCACCCATCCGGAGCCTGTCCAGGAGTAGGTTGTCGAAATATTAAGGATCGTACCTTTTATTTGATGGTCAATCCAATATTTTCCTAAGGCCAGGGTGAAGTAGTAAGATCCCCTGAGCACGATGTCCACCACCACATCGACGGCTTTGTAGGACAGTTTCTCGGTAGGGCTTATAAAATTTCCTGCTGAGTTATTGACCAACCCATCTACTCGGCCAAATGCTTCGATGGAGGCCGAGATAACCCCTTCAATCTGTTCTGTTTTACGCACATCACAGGCAATGGGCAATATTTTTCCGCCAGTTTCCGTCTCCAATTCCTTGGCAGTGGCCTCCAGAACATCGAGTTTTCGGCTGCAGATGACTACATTGGCCCCTAGTTGCAAAAAATAGCGCGCCATCGATTTTCCCAAACCGGTCCCGCCTCCAGTTACTATTATGGTCTTTTCTTTTAAGCTTCCCTCCCGAAGCATACCTTCTATTGGGTTCATACGGTTCTTTGATTTGAATGATACATATAGGTCGCTCCCACAGACTCATCGTGACGAGCCTAGTATGCTTGCATACCACTCTGGTAAGATATGAATTATTGAAGGAAAAATTGGGTTTCGTGCCCTAAATATATTAGCGGTTCCGCTCCCTAGCTGGCCATATGACGGGAAAACAGGAGGTCAAAAGGGTAACTAAGGGTGTTGTGCCAATAAATACAGTACGGCCATCCGAACGGCTACCCCATTTTCTACCTGATTCAGGATGATGGAATGGTGGGAATCAGCAGCATCCGAAGTAAGCTCTACGCCTCTGTTAATGGGGCCAGGGTGCATGAGCACAATCTCCTTGTCGAGCTCATCGAGCATTTGCCGGTTAATCCCAAAGAATTGCGCATATTCGCGCAGAGAAGGGAAGTATTTGATTTGCTGTCTTTCTAGCTGTATACGCAATACATTGGCTACGTCGCACCATTGCAAGGCTTCCCTCACATTATGGCTAACTTTTACACCTAGCTCTCCCAAGTGTTTTGGGATCAGCGTAGAGGGTCCACAGACCATCACTTCGGCCCCGAGTTTTTGTAGACAAAAAATATTGGAGAGGGCAACCCGCGAATGGGTGATGTCGCCGATGATGGCAATTTTCTTTCCATTGAGGTCGCCTAGTTTTTCTTTCATTGAAAAAGCATCCAACAAAGCCTGTGTCGGGTGCTCGTGGGTACCGTCGCCGGCATTGACCACATTGGCATCGATGCGGCTGGCCAGGTAATGAGGAGCCCCAGGACTGCTATGGCGCATCACAATCATGTCCACTTTCATGGCCAGGATATTATTGACAGTATCTAAGAGCGTTTCTCCTTTTTTTACGGAGCTACCCGAGGAGGAAAAGTTGACTACGTCGGCCGATAATCTTTTTTCGGCGAGTTCGAAAGATAGCCGGGTGCGCGTCGAATTCTCGAAAAAAACATTGGCAATCGTGATGTCGCGAAGGGAGGGTACTTTCTTAATCGGGCGATTGATGACTTCTTTGAATTGAGTGGCGGTTTCCAGAATCGTTTGGATGTCGCTCTCGTTCAGATTTTTAATTCCTAGTAAGTGCCGAACAGAAAGTTTTGTCATTATGCTAATACTTAAAAAGTTTGGCAAAGATAATAAGTAAGGCCCGATAAGGACAAAAGAATTTACGTTTTCTCGGTGTAGAGCCTTAGAAGATTCATTTTTTGTTATTTCCTTTTCCTGTCTTCCCGAGCCACAAAGTTGGTGGTTCTTCTTACTCTTATAATAAATAAATATATTTGCCCCGAAAGCCTCGGGTCTACGTTTTTAAATTCATTCTGACTGAAGGCCGATCGTCTTGTTTTATTGCTCCCCTAACCATTTATGAATTCGATTTTCCGACCTATTCCATTAATAAGTATTTTGATACTTATGCTAATCGTGGGCCTGCATTTTAGCTATTTGTTTCGCTTTGCGCTAAATGTTCCCAATGGAGACGACTATTACTGTATATATGACTTTCTGATTCAGTATCAGGCGGCTGATTCCATTTCAGAAAAGCTACTTCTGATTATTACACCTTGGTTAGAACATACTATCGCCTACACCAAAATTTTGGCCCTAGTCAATCACTTGATTTTTGGCGTACTAGATTTTAAGGCCTATATATTTATGGGGAATTTAAGCCTAGTAGGTATTTTTTCATTGTACTATTTGCTGTTGAGTAGGATGAAGAAACCAATTTACTTTATAATACCCATAGCCCTATTATTATTTCAACCGCAAAGCTATGAAGGGTTGTATTGGCCTGCTGCCACTGCAGCTTATATGTCGGTCATCTTCTTTTCGTTTTTATCGGTGTATTTGGCCTGTTCCGACCGTCGGGGAGCTATCTGGGGAGCATTGGCCGCTGGCACTATGGCCTTGTATACCTTCGGCTCGGGGGTGATGGTCCTGCCTGTCGTTTTTGTTATTCTCCTATTGAAGGGGGACTACCGAAAGCTCCTGATATGGAGCCTATGGTCGGCCTTTATACTCACCTTGTTTTTGACTTTCTATGTCTATCCGGAGTCGAGTAGGCCTCCTATTTTTCAAAGTTTGTTGACTAATCCAGGATACGTTTTCAATTATTTTTTCGCGTTTCTAGGGATGACCACCGATTTGGAAGAAGCCAACAAAATGCCCAATGAGGTGCGCCATATCATCGGATACGGGTTTGTGTTGTTTGTGTTATTATTTGGTTTGCTATTCAAGCGATTCCTGGCCTTTTTAAAAAACCGAACAAAAAATTCGGCAGACTTCTGGACTATAGTGGGTTTTAGCCTTATTATATTAGGTGGCACGGCCAGTATGGCCTTGCTGCGTGGGCAGACTGAGATGATTTATATATTTTCGAGTCGTTATAAGATCTATTCGGCCAATATGACGATCCTGGTATTTTGTGCTATGCTGTTGTTTAGCACGAAACGACCTTGGGAGAAATACTTTTTGGCCCTTGCTTTAACTCTCTCCTCGGTGTTTTTTGTGGTGTCGTATTACCACTATACCTATAAGATTAAAGAACAACGCGACGTGTTTCAAGCGGGGGTGTATAATTGGAATACCAATCAGCAATGGTTGCTCTATCGGCAAACTTCTTATTATGAAAAAACTTCGGAGCATTTTTCCCGACTGATGGACCGGCCAGAGAGTCCCTATCATATCCCATCCTATTTTCCGACCCTTGCCAGGGATAGGATAGAGCATGCGGAGATGGACTCGGGCTTGGAGGTCGTCAGCATCGATGGGAAGCTGGTACTCTTTAAGAATGAAACCGCCCCCCAGGCCGGTATTCATCGGGGCAATTTTATATTTTTTATGTCCGATAAGCATATCTATCTGTTTCCGACTTTGGCGAATGCTAACGCCAAAAAAAATCTGATTGCCAGTGGGGATTGGTATAAAAATGGCTACGTTTCACTAGTCAATGTGGATCAGTTGACTCCCGATACCTATCGCATTGGCGACTATAATAGCCTTACCGACCATATCAGGGTGTTTGAAGAGCCAATCCGCATAGGAGCGACTTATTTGCCTGTATTTAATAAAGAGTAAAGAGAAATTTTAAAAGTAAAAAAGGCAAGTGAAAAGAATGGACAAAAGCGGGATTGTAAGGATTCTAGAAACTACCCTCGATGAGCGTATGCAGCATGCTAAAAAGGCGATGGACGCAGCCCAGCAGTCGGCCAATGAACAAGGGAAGAGTTCGGTAGGCGATAAGTATGAAACCGCCCGTTCGATGGGGCAATTGGATAGGGATATGTTTGCCAGGCAGTATGAGTCGGCCAGGCAGGAAAGGTTGATACTGGAGCGGATAAACCCCCAAGAAGTACATAAACAGGTAACCTTGGGTTCGGTAGTGGATACCACGGCAGGCTGGTTTTTTGTGGCGGTGAGTTTCGGGAAACTGGCCTATCTGCAGGAATCGGTCATGGTGGTTTCGTCTTTATCACCGATTGGGCGTGCCCTTTTAGGAAAATCGGCAGGCGATTCTTTTGATTTTATGGGTAAAAAGCAGCAGATTAATGCCGTAGAATAAGTGTGATTCATGTTAAATAATAATGCTGATGAAACTGAAAATTAAAACCCAAGGGAAAAAAATACGTTTAAATTATGTAGAAATTGGCGCAGGGCAACCTGGCGCAGGGCATCCTGGCGCAGGGCATCCTGGCGCAGGGCAACCCATTGTTTTTATACATGGCTGGCCGCTTAGCCATAAGATGTGGGAGCCTCAATTGCAATATTTTGCCGATCAGGGATTTAGGAGCATCGCCTACGACCGCAGGGGCTTTGGCGATTCCGATGCCCCATCTGGGAGCTATGACTACGATGTGTTGGCGGAAGATCTGCACCGGCTTATCCTAGAACTGGACTTGAAGAAGGTCATTCTCTGTGGATTCTCGATGGGCGGCGGGGAGGTCATTCGCTATCTGACCAATTATGGCTCCGACCGTATTGATAAAATCGTGCTGATGGGGTCCATAATCCCCCTCGTTAAGAAAACCGACGACAACCCCGATGGGGTCCCCGAGCAGGCGTTGGAGGATATTTTAGAGGCACTTAAGAACAATAGAGTCCCATTTTTGGAGGAATTCGGAAAGGGCTTCCTGAATTATGACCCGCATCAAGGCAATGTTTCGGAGGCCATGTTGAAGTATTATTTTAGCATAGCGGCACACGCCTCCCCCGTAGCTACCCTTGGCTGTGCCCAAGCATGGGCCTATACCGACTTTCGGCCCGAGCTAGCGAATGTGACGGTTCCTGCCTTAATCATCCATGGGAGTGCGGACGGTATCGTGCCCATCAAAACCAGTGGAGACCAGGCGGCTCGAGGGATTAAGAATAGCCAATATGTGGTAGTCGCCGATGGGCCGCATGGGCTGAATTTGACCCACCGCGACGAGGTGAATGAAGCGATGGTGCGGTTCTTGAAATAGAGTACCTATTCATCATGAAGATGTCCTTAAATATTTGCTATGAGTTTTTATGATCTATCGGCCCACAGGCCCAATGGTACCGTTTTGCCATTTTCAGACTTTCAAGGTAAAACGGTATTAATCGTTAATACCGCTACCCAATGTGGATTGGCGCCACAATTTGAAGGACTGGAAGTCCTTCATGAACGCTATGCCGACAAAGGGTTGGTGGTATTAGGGTTCCCTTGCAATCAGTTTAGGAACCAAGAGCCGGAGACCAACGAGACGGTCGAAATGAGTTGCCGCATGAACCATGGGGTGACCTTCCAGCTTACTAAGAAGGTGGACGTGAATGGCCCCGATACGGACCCGGTCTTTGTATTTTTGAAAAAATCACTGGGAGGCTTTCTGGGGAAAAGGATAAAATGGAATTTTACCAAGTTCCTCATCGGTCCCGACGGGAAGCCCTATAAGCGCTATGCGCCTACCACCAAGCCAGCGGCCCTTGAAGAGGATATTCAGAAACTATTAACCCTTCCTGTGGGCGCATTAAAGGACCAGTAATATTCAATAAAAGAGGCTGCCTTTCAAAGACAGCCTCTCGTTTTTTATGCCATGTTATGGTATACCCTCTGAACGTCGTCGTCTTCTTCTATTTTTTCAATTAATTTTTCGATTTCAGCCATTTCTTCCTCGTTCAAGGACTTGGTGTCGTTGGGGATCCGCTCAAAGTCGGACTCAATAATCTCAAAATTGTTTTCTTCCAAATAGGTTTGAATCGTGCCAAAAGAGGTGAACTCCCCATAGATGTTAATCTGGTTGTTCTCTTCGTCCAAGAAAACCTCATCGGCACCATAGTCAATAAGCTCTAACTCTAGCTCCTCAACATCGTGCTTACCGTCGTTGGTGACCTTAAAAAGACATTTTCTTTCAAAAATAAAATCGAGCATTCCGGTCGTGCCTAGGCTTCCCCCCAGCTTGTTAAAATAGCTTCGCACGTTAGCAACGGTACGCGTAGGATTATCGGTAGTACTCTCCACCAAAATAGCGATACCATGGGGCCCGTAGCCCTCGTATACCATTTCTTTATAATCTTCTTGATCCTTAGAGCTAGCCCTTTTTATGGCCCGTTCTATGGTGTCTTTGGGCATGTTTACGGCTTTGGCATTTTGCAACAAGGCGCGTAGCCTGGAGTTGGTAGCGGGATCAGGTGTGCCATTTTTTACGGCTAAAACAATGTCTTTGCCGATTCGGGTAAATGTTTTGGCCATTTTGTCCCAGCGCTTAAACATCCGCGCTTTTCTATATTCATATGCTCTTCCCATGGATATTGTATAAGGTACTTATGTTAATTCGCCATCCAGGCCCTTATTCCTAATGCCATGGATAGCAAAGTATGGTTATGCTTATTTTGTTGCAAATTTATAAAAGACATGGCAATTCACGTATTTTTTATGGAAAAGATGGAATCTTATTGTCTAGGACCATTTCTAGCCACCCGTTAGGCTGGGGCTAGGGGATTGGGGTGTTTATCCCTAAAAATATACAATATGTAGCGTTTCCCCACAGTGTGGCCAGTAATTTTTACATTTTTGAATCGTCCTTGAATTAATTTTAGATTTTCTTCGTTACCTATTATCTTCTAGAATATGTCTATAGTGGTATCGAACACATATTTTTTATCGAAAAGTCCATCTAACGAATAGATTAAGACTATTTGTATGTCCCTTTAGTTCTATAATGCGATAATAAACTTGTAAGAATAGTTTTGACATCGGAATATCTATTACAGTAAATAGAAGGACTTTTACAATCTGTCTACAAAAAGATGCTTCAATTTTGTCCTAATTGTTTGCTTTCTCCAAAGATGTTGACTACTTTGGCATGGAATTTTAGTTATTAGTATTCAGTCAAGCAAATGGAGGTACTTAAGTCCGCTTTTTGTGGATGGAACACCTCGATTTTGACGAACACTGATAGAGGAGGGTTTACGTGGAATGGCCTACTGTTATGCGGTAGGCCATTTTTTTATTTTTAATATTGGAATGGTAACCGAAAAGCCTTTGATTTGTGGTGTATTAAATCGCTTTTCCATTTCGAATACATGACAAAAGTAACGGATTATATTCGCCAGGCTTCTGGCCGCACACTATTCTCTATCGAAATCATCCCCCCTTTAAAGGGTCAGAATATAGAGGAATTATTTCGTTCCATAGAGCCTCTTATGGAATTCAAACCTCCCTTCGTAGATGTTACCTATCACCGCGAAGAACTCATCGATCGGCCTGGTTCTAATGGGCAGCTGATACGCGTACCCATTCGGAAACGGCCGGGGACGGTGGGGATCTGTGCCCGGCTCATGGAGCGCTTTAAGGTAGACGCCGTGCCGCATGTAATATGTGGGGGATTCACCAAAGAAGAGACTGAAGATGTCCTTATCGACTTGTTTTATTTGGGTATAGACAATGTGTTGGTACTAAGAGGCGATGCTGAGAAGTCGGCGGGCGTCTTTATGGCCAAGGAAGGCGGGCACCATTATGCCTCTGAACTTTTGCAACAGGTGGTTAATATGAACCAAGGTAGCCTGCTAAATGAAGAAACACAAAGCCATCCTACCGATTTTTGTATCGGTATTGCCGGCTATCCAGAGAAGCATATGGATGCCGTAAGCTTCGAATCGGATTTTTCGTATTTAAAGAAAAAAATTGAACTGGGTGCAGAATATATCGTGACCCAGATGTTTTTTGATAACAAAAAATACTTCGATTTTGTAGATAAATGCCGGGCCGAAGGAATCACCATACCTATTATTCCTGGTCTTAAGCCCCTCTCTACGCGCCGTCAATTGGAAATCCTACCTAAAATATTCCATTTAGAAATGCCTGAGGACCTTTCCAAGGCGGTTCTTGGCGCTCATTCCGACAAAGATGTGCGGCAGATTGGCGTGGAATGGGGCGTGCAGCAGTGCAAAGAATTGGTGGCCTACGGCGTGCCGGTCTTGCACTTCTATACCATGGGCAAGTCCGACAACGTCGCTCAAATAGCTAGGGAAATGTTTTAATTGATAGCTTATTTGGAAATAACAGCGGTTCCATTAGCACTTACCATGAGCATGGAACCGTTGCTTCCAATGGTCTGAAAGTCGAGGTCCACACCTACCACGGCATTGGCGCCAAGCCTGGAAGCTTGGTCCATCATCTCTCTGATGGCAATACTCTTTGCCTCTCTTAGGCTCTGTTCGTAAGCACCAGAGCGCCCTCCGACTACGTCGCGAATTCCCGCTAGTATATCTTTTACGAAATTGGCTCCGATAATGGCTTCACCATTGACTAAGCCTATATACTGAATAATCTTTTGGCCCTCTATATTGGGTGTCGTTGTAACAAGCATTGATATGGTAAGGTTATTTGTTCTAATAGGGTCGTAAATTACTTTTATTTTACTTTCGGACGTAATTAAATTATGCTTAACGGTATTTAAAGCCCTTCATGGGGCAGAGGAACCTTGCGAAAGGTCGATTACGCAGTCTTTGGTTCTCATAAGGCAGGGATTCTGACTTATCCTTGGGTGAGAATAGTTATCTTTACATTTTTATCTTTATGGTTAATTAACCCTTTTTAGTTACATGCATATCGAAACCATCACCGAGAATATTAAAAGTAGAAGGAGTATATTCCCGCCAAGCTATACCGATCAAGATATTACGATTGACACCATTAAAGCAATTTTAGAAAATGCAAATTATGCCCCCACCCATCGGCGTACCGAGCCATGGCGGTTTACCGTCATGAAAGGAGAGGGCTTGGTGCGTTTGGCCGAATTCTTAAGGGAACGTTATAAGAATAATACCGCTCCAGAAGCATTTTCGCAGGCCCGGTATGAGGCTGCCGGCGAGAAGGTCCTGAAGGCCAACTGTGTGATTGCCATTCATATGCAACCCCACCCCGACCAAGTGCCAGAATGGGAAGAGGTGGCTGCAGTAGCCTGTGCGGTACAAAATATGTGGCTTACCGCCACCGCTTACGGAATAGGGGCGTACTGGAGTTCGCCAGGATTTCTGGATGAAATAGGGGCATTTTTGAATATCCCCATGGATCATAAATGCCTGGGCTTGTTTTATATGGGGTATTCGAATGCCGGGGATCTGGAGGCTAAGCGTACGCCGATAGAGGATAAAACTACCTGGCTTATATAATGGTGGAGTCTAAAACGATCATGAGTCTGCAGGACTTATACATGTCCTACGATTCGGGACCGGTACTTACCGATATTCATCTGGATCTCTATGAAGGGGAATGGTTGGGGATTTTAGGAGAGAGTGGTTCCGGCAAAAGTACCTTGCTGCGTATTATAGCGAGGCTCATCGATGCCGATAGGGGGGAGGTTCGTTATCGAGACGAGCTCCTCACTCCAGTGGCTCGGGAGCTAATCCCTGGCCATCCGGACATCAAGCTGATCCATCAGGATTATGCCCTTTTTCCAAATCAAACAGTCACAGAAAATATTGGGTACGCCCTTCGGTTTTATGATCCCGACTATCGAAAACAGCGGGTAGAGGAACTGATTGTGTTGGCAGGCTTGGAGAGCGTGAGGGATAAAAAAACGAAATGGCTGTCGGGAGGTGAAAAACAACGGACGGCCATTGCCAGAGCGCTCGCCGAAGAGCCGGAGGTGTTACTGCTCGATGAGCCCTTTGCGCATCTAGACAACCATAATAAGCAGGTGCTGTCTAGCGCCATAGAGGCACTGAGAGCGAATACCCAGACCACTTGTGTATTCGTAACCCATGAGTCGTCGGACGCCCTGGCCTGGTCCGATCGGATTGCGATACTACAGGCAGGGAAGATTGTACAAATAGACCGCCCCACTGTCGTATATCAGTCGCCCTATAATGGTTATGTGGCCGGACTGACCGGAGCCGTAAACTGGCTGGGTGGCGGGGCAGGGGAGCCCAAATATATCATCCGTCCGGAGCGACTTTCAGTGGCCCAGTCCGGCGATGCCGTGCGTTGGCAGGGAAAGATTATGTCCCTACGGTTTAATGGACCTTTTTGGATGGTCCGCTGTCAAAACGACCAAGGGTCGGTTACCTTTTACCATTCCGGCAATAGCCTATCGGTAGGAGATGCTATCCAGCTTACGTATCAAGACGAAGATATTATTCACGTTCACTAGACCTAAGCGACCCTAGCTAGTCCTATTAAAGGTTGAACCAGAATGATATTTTTACCGCAAAGGGGCTGACGTCGGTATTTTTAAGATAGGTGAGGCGGTGAACGAAATCGACCCTACCCACCTTAAAAATATTGTCGACCCCATAGCCTAGTTCTACGTAAGGAGTGTTGCCCAGGTAGTTAAAGGTGGGCATCAAGTTACCGTCTAAGTCTTGGGTGGGGATAATATTTTTATTGGCCGTACTCACATTTCCGTAAAATACCTTCCCTGTGGCTAACAAACGCCATTTGAGTTTTTTTATCGCCGGAATTCTATTCAGAATAAATCCCTGAAAATTATGCTCCACCGAAAGCGTAGCGTATTTGTCGCTGATGAATTCGAAGTAGTTCATCAGGTTAAAAGCATTTTCAACATAGAACAACGACTCATTGCCCAAGGGGGTGTATAGCAGCGTGTAAGGAATGGTGGAGGGGATCATTCCCAGGGTAAGGTTGTATTCGGTTCGGCCTAGGGCCCCTAAACGGAAACTTTGTTTGGCATTGAAAGAGAACTTATGATAGTGAAAGTCGCTACTGATCAGATTTTTAATCCCTAAGGTATAGCGTAATGTGAAAATCGGACTATTGCCGTTCCCCATGCTGATGCGTTCATTATCGTTCTGAAGGAAGGTTTCGTTGCGCGCAAAGCGAGTCTCCATATTCAGCTCCGTAACGTCATAATTACTCTGTAGCGGGGAGTCCTCACCTAGGGAGGGCTGGGTACGATATACGAATGGGAACAAGGGTTTGAAATTCCTATGCCGCAACTGAATGCTTCCGCTGAGGCCTTTTACCAGTTCCCGCTTCAGATACATCGAATAATCCTCCTGCCAATAGGCTCGGCGTAGGTTGCCAAAGCGAGAAAAAGCGCCAAAAAGAGTGTTGGAGCCGATAGTCTCGGTGGCTAGGCCGAGCCGTTCCAGGTCTTTGGAGTAGGAAAAGCCCCCGATGGTCCAGGGTTTGCGTGAGAAGATATAATCGACCCCGGCCCCATATTTGAATTGTTTGTCTTTGGTTCCTATTGCCCCATAGCCATGCAAGATCCACTTACGGCTAAAGCCCGGATCGGTACGGAAGCCTAGCCGGAAGCGATTACCCTCTATGGTGTTATTGGCGTATAGGAAAAGGTAAGGACCAATGTCGATATTCCACTTGTCTATTTTCTTGTAGCCATTCACAAAGATATTCAGGATTTCGGTATAGGTCTTCACCACAGGGAGCACCTTCAGGGAATCGATGAGCTGGAAACTCAGCTTTTCTGGAAGAGTAAGCGACTCGGGGCGGCTTTTTTGCCAGTAGGTCGAGTCGTGATCCATATAATCTTCCTTGAGTTCGATGGCGGTGTCGTAGAAACCATTTGGTTTGGGTTCTCCTACCACATAATCGGAATTGGCCGAATAAAACTTCAGGAGCATACCCGCAGCCTGCACCGTTGGCTCCTCCACATCAATGAGCACCCGGGTTTTGGAAGGTACCCAAGCATCCTGCTCGTCGAGCTGCTCGTAAGACTGCTGAATCTTGATCTTTTCTATAAAGTTTAGGTTGGCATCTCTGCTAACGGTGGCGTCCATTTGAGTCAGAGCAAAGCTGACGCCGTCTACCCAAAAGGACCCTCTGAATGCCAAATCTTGCTTTTGGCGGGGTTCAAACTCTATGAGGTAATCGTGGCTGTCGCCATTGTTGACGCTGTCGGCTAAGTAGTAGTCATAATACAGCTTCCAGCTATCTGAGATAGGGGAAACAAAGTCTTTTTCTAGAATGTTTAACCAGTTTTCATAAAAATTATACTGCTGAAAACTAGACCCTACCACCTGCGAAACGAAACTCCCGTCGGTGAGGCCTACACCCGAAACTTTGGTCTTATTGATAATTTCTTTTTTCTTTTTGGGGTTGTTTCTGCTAAAAACATCGGAAACCGACTCCGAAATAAAAATAGGAATGATGGTTTCCCCATCTTCTCCTTTTACTTCGTCGTACTGATCCATGATATGGGTCATCTTCTTGACTGCCTTCCGATTTCTAAACTTTTCGGAAAGGTTGTCTATATCGATCTGAATTTTGTTGTAGCTCGTATATTGATAGGCATTTACGTTTTCGATATTATTACGTTTCTTGTTGAGGACGATTTTACGGAGAATGGCAAAGGCTGGGTTTTCTCCCGCAAATATCTTCACCTCACGTAGCTGCAGGGCGCCAGGCGTAATCTGGAAATCGATGGTTTGCTCCGCTACACCAGCCATAATGGCCTTGGACTTGGTGGCGTAGCCAACATAACTCACCGTAAGGGAGTCGGCTGGGGGGGTAAAACTGATGGTGTAGAAGCCATCAAAATCGGTGATAGCTCCCGATATAGAAGCCTTGATGCCCACGTTGGCGAAAGGAACCGGGTCGCCGGTGGTAGCATCAATGATGCGGCCTTTTATAGTGTGATTAGTCTGCGCGTGTATTTTTATCGATGATACGAGCTCAACAACAAATAGTAATAATAATATTTTTTTCATTTTATAGCTTCATGGCAATATGGTTAAAATGCATTTTCACTCGTGCTAGTTCCCTTTTTCCTTTTTATCTCAATATTGGTGGTCAAATCGGGAGTAGGGTTTAGCAAATGAACGTCCAAGACGGCTTTGGGTCTTGCAAAATATTCGCGTAACAGCGTCCTCCAGGAGTATCCGCCCGGAACATCCTGTGCAGCAAAGGCAATGGCATTCATTCCTTCTTCTTGGGCAATGTAAAGGGCCCGAGCGTTATGGAAGTTTTGGGAGATCACCGTAAAGCTTTCTTGGTGGAATACCTCCCGGCAACGCATTACCGAATCGAAAGTGCGATACCCCGAATAATCCAAAATCATAACGTTTTCTGGGATGCCTAAGTTGAGCAGGGCCGTCTTCATATCCAGGGGTTCGTTATAGTATTCCGAATCGTTATTGCCGCTCAAAATGATGTACTTGATTTTTCCTTCGTTGAATAGCCTGGCGGTAGCCTCCATTCGAAATTTGAAAAATAAATTATCCTTTCCATTTTCAGTGAATTTACTCGTTCCCAACACCAAGGCATAGTCGTTGGAAGGTAGGTTTTCAATCGAAAAAAAACTCTGATCTCTGGTTTTATGAACCACCCAAAAGTTGCAGAGCAGGATGAATACCACACTGCCAAAAAAAAGAAAAGTGGTCAATAGGACAATCTTTTTCACGATAAACTCCTGATTTTCCAGGTTAATAATTGATAAAATACGAAATAGGCTCGTCCATTCGATCGGGTGGGGTGGGCGAGCCTATTCGTTTTATGGATTTCTTTTAAAGTGACCTGGGCACTTGTGCGCCCAGGGGCTATTTATTCCTCAAAGAGGCCGAGTTGGCTTTTCGAGGAGTCATCATCCTTTTTGTTTTTTGGGTCTTTTTTAGCTTTCTTTTTTGGTTCTTCTGTTTTCGGAGCTTCCTGTTTCTGCGAGGATTGCTCTAGGTTCTCTGGTTCCTGGGTGATGTCACGCTCGGGCGCCTCGGGGGCATCGCTCCCCTCTGCATTAGCTTCTTTTTCATTTGAGGCCCCCTGTTGCTCCTCCGTAGCTGTCGACTCGGCTACTTCTTCGTTTTCTACGGCCAATGGCTCCAGCCAATGGAGTTCCTTAAACTTCTCCAGGCCTAGTTTATTCCCGATGGCCCGCCAGCCTCTTATCTCTATAAGCTCTTCTACCAGGTACTCCGGGTTAGCTTCGCCTGCGGCCGACTTGGTAGGCACCACTTCGAAGCGTGGACGGACATCGGTACTGGCCAGCAGCAGTTTGGAGTTTTTGGCATCACTGATAAACATGAATTTCTTGTCCATCGATGAGGTTTCGATATTGAACCGCTTGATAAAATGTTGCTTGCTGCCTCCATCGTAATAAATAGCCGTAATGGGCATTTTTGGGTCAAACTTCCTGAGTAGCACCACTTCGGCAGGAACATAATGGTTGGTAATGTCGAAGTTTGTAAGTTCGTAGGTCCCATCCTTATACAATACCAATACGCTGTCGTCGGGGCCGAAGTTGCCGAGGTATTCGCCACGTTCATCCCGATTTAGCCTGCCGAGGGTAGGGTTGTACCATATATCCACGCCCCCCAAGGTAGACCTTCCAGCCTGCTTGAGCATTATTTTTCGTACCGGATATTTGGTCAGGATATTTCCCATTGCACTCCGGTTTTTTATTAATAAATCGGCGAAATTAAAGTCAAACTGTTTGACTTTTGCTTTACTCTGAGCGGTGAGGTTAACGGTAATAATTTCCGCCTCTCCGTTATCGTTGGCCGTAAAATAGGTGATTTTCGACTTGGGGTGCCCTTGTACCAAGTCATACTCCCGGTCGCGGGTTACGGCGGTCACCTGGAACCGTTTGATATAGCTGATTCCCGATTTTCCCTCCATATAGGTCAGGTTATAGACCTTCCGTTCGTCATTTTTAACGAATACCGCACAGTGTATAATGTTTTTGCCTACAAAGACCTTATCCTGAACTTTGGTGACCAGGCATTTGCCATCGGCTCTAAACACGATGATGTCGTCGATGTCCGAACAGTCCATTACATATTCATCTTTCTTGAGTCCATAGCCTATAAAACCTTCGGCCCTGTTGACGTATAGTTTTTGGTTGTTGGCCGCCACTATATTGGCCGATATCTGGTTAAAAGCGACTATTTCAGTCTTTCTCTCCCGGCCTTTCCCATATTTCTTTAGCAGATCTTTATAATAATCGATCGCAAATCGGACGATATTGGCTAAGTTGTCTTCGGTTTGGGCCAATTCTTCTGCCCATTTTTTCATCAATTCATCCGCCTTATAGCCGTCATACTTTGAAATTCTTTTAATTCGAATTTCAGTCAGTTGGACGATGTCCTCGTCGGTAATCGTCCTGTAAAAGTCAGGTTTATAAGGCTCTAGTCCGAGGTCTATGGTGCGTATTACCGCTTCAAAAGTTTCACATTCCTCAATATCTCGGTATATGCGGTTCTCTATAAATATTTTTTCTAGGGAGCCATACAGGATTTTCTCTAAGAGCGCCGCCTTCTTAATTTCTAGCTCTTGGCGGAGCAGCTCTACGGTCTGCTGGGTATTATGTTCTAGAATCTGACTCACTCCAATAAAATGGGGCTTGTCTTCGATGATGACACAGGCATTGGGAGATATCGACACCTCACACTCTGTAAATGCATACAGGGCATCCATGGTGATGTCGGGGGAGACGCCCGGCGCTAGGTGTACCTGTACTTCCACATCGGCAGCAGTATTGTCTACCACCTTTTTGATTTTGATCTTTCCACCGTCATTGGCTTTCACGATGGAGTCGATGATGGAGCTCGTGGTGGTGCCAAAAGGAATGTCTCTAATGATGAGCATTTTCTTGTCCTCCTCTTCGATCCGGGCCCTTACCCTTATTTTACCACCCCGTATGCCGTCGTTATAGTTAGACACGTCGATCTGGCCACCCGTCAGGAAATCGGGGTAGATCTCGAAAGGTTTTTTCTGTAGTATGGCGATTGACCCTTCTATGAGCTCACAAAAATTATGCGGCATTATTTTCGTGGAAAGGCCTACTGCTATCCCTTCTACACCCTGGGTGAGCAATAGGGGGAATTTTACGGGTAGCGTAACGGGCTCCTTCTTACGGCCATCGTAGGATAGCTGCCATTCGGTGGTGTCGTTATTGAATACAATTTCCTTGGCAAACTTCGACAACCTCACCTCGATATATCTGGCTGCCGCTGCGCCGTCGCCCGTACGGATATCGCCCCAGTTTCCCTGGGTGTCAAAGAGCAGTTCTTTTTGACCTAAGTTAACGATAGCATCGTAAATGGAGGCATCCCCATGCGGGTGATACTGCATGGATGAACCGACCACATTGGCTACTTTGTTGAACCGCCCATCGTCCATTTCATTCAGGGCATGCATAATGCGCCTCTGCACGGGTTTTAGCCCGTCGCCTATGGCGGGTACCGCCCGTTCAAGGATTACATAGGAGGCGTATTCTAGGAACCAACTTTCATATAAACCCGAGATAGGTAATTTGTCGTGTAATTCGCTGTCTTCTATTTGATCTGTTGCGTCGTTTTCATCCATATACTTCGGAGGAAACTATATTTAAAGGTTTGGGACTATTTAATCTAAAGCCTAGCGCCAAAGAAGTTCATCGGATATGGAAGCTTATGACTTCCCATGATATACAATCGGTGGACTAGTTTTACTATTTCAAGCTTGCTAATATAGCAAATTAACCAATCATTACGGTTATAGGTGCCATTTAAGGTGTTTGGTAAACGGACAGCAGCTCGCTGATCATCATGGCCGTAGCTCCCCATATTTTTTGTCCATGCAGGGCATAATGGGGGGCCGTAACCGCCTCGCCTCGTACCATCATTTTACTACTGCCTATGATACTTTGTTGCGAAATTTCAGAAAATTTTATTTCGTAGATATCAGCAACTTCCCTGGGATCTGGCAAAAAGCGGGGTCTATATGAAACATAGGCCACTACCGGTAACACCAGAAAGTTGCTGGGAGGGATAAATACTTCGGTCAATCGGCCGAGTATCTGGACGTCTTCCAGTGGAAGCCCGATCTCCTCCTGTGCCTCTCTGAGGGCTGTATGCACCAAGTCGGGATCGGTAGGCTCTTTGCTGCCGCCAGGGAATGCGACTTGCCCCGAATGTACCCCGTCGTAGGAGGGGCGAAGTATGACAGGAAAATATATGTCGCCTTCGTGCGGATAAAACACAATCAAAACGGCACTGTTGCGGGTCCGATCGTTCGGTTTGAAATGCATCCGATTCCGTGTATTGGCCTGCATGCTCCTATGGGCCATCTCGCCAGGTAAAGGAGACTTTAGTCGTTCAGAAAATTGTGTGGTAAAAAGTTCAAAAGTTGTATTTGCCATGGAGGCCAATTCAAAAATTTATGCTGTTAATTGCTATTATTTCAATGATAACCAAATTTCAGTGAATTTCAAAATTTGGCTTCCGAGAGCCTCTCTGCACAGCGCTCCCCATCCATGGCCGCCGACATAATACCTCCTGCGTAGCCCGCTCCTTCGCCGCAAGGAAATAGTCCCCTAATCTGTGGGTGTTCACAGGTCTGTCGGTCCCTAGGAATGCGTAAGGGGGACGAGGTACGGCTTTCTACCCCTATTAGCTGGGCCTGATTGGTGACATATCCCCGCATTTTTTTGCCGAATTGCTGTAATCCTTCTCTAAGCGGTTGTGCAATATTGGCCGGTAGGGATTCCAATAAATTAACAGATTGCAAGCCAGGCTGATAGGAGGTGTCATTAAGACTTGCCGAGGTTTTGTTTTGGATAAAATCGACCACACGTTGAGCTGGGGCCACTTGTGAATAGCCTCCTAGCCGACAAGCCGTGCGTTCTAGTTCTTTTTGAAAGGACAAGCCCGCCAGCACCCCATCTGCAGCGTAAGGTTTGAGGTCCTCAGGGGTAATGGCCACTACCAATCCCGAATTGGCGTAGGCGGAGTCGCGTCGAGAAGGGGACATTCCATTGACCACCACCTCGCCCGAGGCCGTGGCGGAAGGTACAATAAAGCCTCCTGGGCACATACAAAATGAAAAAACACCCCGTTGCACCCCTTCGAAGCGGGTTTGCGCTACTAGGCTATAGGAGGCCGCCGGTAGGTAAGGACCTCTGTCGCCGTTGCAATGGTATTGGATCTGATCGATGACCTGCTGGGGGTGTTCTATGCGCACCCCCATGGCAAAGGACTTTTCTTCTAACAGTATGCCTTTGCGGTGCAATAACTCATAGATATCCCTAGCTGAGTGGCCAGTGGCCAATATAACACCGAGCCCCTCATACTCGGCACCATCTTCAGTTCTGAGTCCTTTGATCGCCTGACGCTCGATGAGCAGGTCGACTACTTTGCAGTTAAAATGGATCTCACCTCCCGCTTTCAAAATGCTTTCGCGCATATTAGCTACCACCTGGGGGAGTTTGTTGGTGCCGATATGTGGGTGACTTTCTACGAGGATCTGTTCACTCGCTCCATGTCCTACCAGTATCTCCAAAATCCTGCGTATGTCTCCCCGTTTGTTAGAACGGGTATAAAGCTTTCCGTCGGAATAGGTTCCTGCGCCACCTTCGCCGAAACAGTAGTTGGATTCGGTATTGACGATTTGCTTTTTATTGATGTCGGCTAAGTCGCGGCGTCGTGCCCTGACGTCCTTGCCTCTTTCGAACAGTAGGGGTTTTATGCCCAGTTCTATGAGTCGCAATGCGGCGAACATGCCAGCCGGGCCGCAGCCAACGATCAGTGCTTGAGGGCGGTTGGTGACATCCCTATAACCCCCATGAAGCTGTGCCAATGCCGGGGGGACTTCGTCGATATAGGCCGTTACCAGCACATTTACTTTAACCCGTGGACTACGGGCGTCGATCGATTGTTTTGACTTACGGAGCACGACGTCGGCAGATGGTGACAGGCCTAATTTTTTGAATACAAATTTTCGTAGGGCTTGCTCATCAAGTGCTATTTCGGGGGGCAGTGAAAGCTGCAGTTCTGTGATCATCTGGGAAAGGGATTTATCCTTTAATAGGGCACAAAGATAAGCAATCTTTGGGGTCAACCGCTATAGTGCCCCACTCAAAAAAGTGCTCTGATCGGGCGCAAGCCTAAGACCCCCACAAAAGCTAGAGATAAGTGTCTAGATATGACGGGGATTTCTTAACTTAAATTTTTCATCAAGTAAAAAAAGAGATTATGGCCATTCAGGATACCGATTTTTACGAAATAATGGATTTGTTGACCGAAGAACAACAGCTGGTGGCCCGCTCGGTTAGGGCCTTTACCGAAAAGGAAATAAAGCCAATCATGGAAGATTGTGCCCAAAAGGCCGAGTTTCCGGTGGGGCTAATCCCTAAGTTTGGTGCCCAGGGGCTCTTTGGGCCTACCATTCCGGAGTCCTACGGGGGAGGAGGGCTGGACTATATTAGCTATGGACTCATGTGCCAGGAAGTAGAGCGGGGCGACTCGGGGATGCGCTCGACGGTGTCGGTGCAGAGCTCCTTGGTTATGTGGCCTATATATGCCTATGGATCCGAGTCCCAACGCCGTAAGTTTTTACCCAAATTGGCCTCAGGCGAATATATTGGCTGTTTTGGCCTTACCGAGCCCGATCATGGCTCCAATCCTGGCGGTATGCAAAGTACCTTAAAAAGAGTAGAAAATGGTTATTTGCTCCAAGGAAGTAAACTGTGGATTTCCAACGCCCCCCTAGCCGACGTGGCGGTGGTATGGGCCCGTACAGACCAGGGTAGGGTGCAAGGGGTATTGGTAGAGCGGGGAATGGAGGGCTTTACGGCACCAGAAATTCATCATAAATGGTCGCTGCGAACCAGTAGCACGGGTGAATTGGTTTTCGATAGGGTCTTTATCCCCGACGATAACGTGTTGCCAGAAGGGGTGGGTTTGCAAGCAGCCCTCCAATGCTTAGACAAGGCCCGATATGGAATCGCCTGGGGAGCCATAGGGGTGGCGTCCGATTGTTTCGAAGTGGCCCGTCAGTATAGTCTCGAACGCATTCAGTTTAATAAACCATTGGCAGCCTTTCAGTTGACTCAGAAAAAGTTGGCAGAGATGCTCACCGCTATCACCAAGGCGCAGCTGCTGGCCTGGCGGCTGGGCACGCTGATGAATGAGGGCAAGGCGAGCTCGGCCCAGATCTCTTTGGCCAAAAGAAATAATGTGGCGATGGCCCTGCAGGTCGCCCGGGAGGCCCGACAGATGCTTGGCGCCATGGGAATTTCGGGTGCTTACCCCATTATGCGCCATATGATGAACCTAGAGTCGGTGATTACCTACGAAGGGACCCACGACATTCATTTGTTGATATTGGGAGCTGAAATAACCGGTATTCCAGCTTTTCAGTAAGGGCTATGAGGAGTTATAATAGCCGCTATTTCAAAACCCTTTTCAAGGCTTTCCGAAGTTCTTCATTTTTATGCCTTTTTTGTAAAATGATGGGGGCTGCTACCCGTTCCCTGCATTCGAACAGAGCACAGCGTTCACAGGTCTGATTGACGATCCGACTCGGTAAGGCACGATCGGCTAAGAAATGGAGGGTGTCTTTGGCGTGGTCATCCAGATAGATTCCCATAGATACGCTGGCATTTTGGTTGGCTTTTCCCCCTGTGGCCTGGGCCAGGCTGATCACCAAATAGGCGTCGTTGGTGTCGAGGTAGGTCGATTTTTGTGCCTGGCAAAGAACGACCGAGGGGGCTTCTGTAGCGTCTATCTCCGCTAGGTCGTTCAATATATTCAAAGCTACCCAACGGCGGCAATAGTGCTCGTCTCGAACGGTATGTGGATAGTGTTTTTTTGTAATATGTAGCTCCTTGGTCATATCGAAGCGGTTATGGCCAGGGAAATTATTGAATCGGGCAAAAAATATCTGTTTTAGACCAAAGTATTTGGGCAAAACATTGCTCAACCGATAACAAAACGACTCAGGGGTGGTGTGGAAGTCCTGAATCATCGCCAATAATGCCTCAGGCTGCCAGTCGGGCTGTCCAAAAAAATTGGCTAGCCGAGGGACCAATAGCTTACGTTGAATGATGATGGCACTAGCGAAGTAGGAGGCCTTGAAGTTGTTGAGCAGTTGTTCGAAGTTTTCATCCTCGACCAATGCCGTAGTATATAGGCGGTTTTTAAGGTTGAGATGCAGATATCCAATCTCTCTGGCCAAAATAAAAGTACGTTGTATGCTACTCAGCTGATCGTTAATGAGGAGACGTGTGGACTTCGGGCCGGGAATAGTTAAGGACCTCACACTGGCAAACTCGGGATTAGATTTCTCGTTAATTTGCTCCATCTCATATTGATGTTGCTCCACCAATATTTTGCTCAAACAGGACTCTTCTACTTGGTCAGAGCTAGCAAAGGCGTATTGGCTTAAGAAACTCTCGGCAGCCTCTTCGATGTCCTCGAAGTAGTTGTCGTGCATTTCCTGATAAGTCCTTAGCGCAGAGAAATGGAATTTCTCAATAGACATATTATAATTTCGGGCAACCTCTATCAACGTCCCTATAAAAGCGCTGATCTTGGTGGGGGCATCCGACAAGATCTGTAACAGGCTAGCAGGGTCGATCCCAAAGAGCTCCAGGGGGAGCTCCGTCAGTACATTAGAGTCCAATAGTTCGGAGATGGGCTCCAATCTCTTATTGAGTTTCATGGACACCAGGTTGTCGTATTCCACGTCTATGGCGCTGGCTAGGGCCAATATTTTGTCAGACTTGGGATATTTTTTACCTTTCTCTATTTCATTGATATAGGAGAGAGACAATCCAGATTTTTTCGATAACTCGTTTAAGGAAAGACCCTTGTCTAGTCTGAGTTGTTTGAGCTTTAATCCAAAAACGAGTTTTATATTATCTGTATTGATGGCCACGGTCCGTGTGTTCTATTAGTTGATATATGATGGTGATGAGGGGGGCTGGAACTTCCCATTTGGGCAAAAAAATAGGCTTACCACGATACAAAAGTAGGAAATTGGGGGTTCAATTGTATTAAAAATAAGAAAAGGAGTCACCAGAACGGTGACTCCTTTTTCAAAATAAGGCCTTGTCGTTTAGAATATGGCAAAACCTAAAGTAGCTTGGAATAGGTTGCCCTTCCGGCCAAATTTGGCCTCTGTGTCGCTGTTGTTGAAATTAACCTTGGCGATTTCGGTAAAGTTACCTTCATACCGGACGTCTAAGCTCAGTCGGCCGAAATCGAACCCAACGCCGGCCTGATAGCCATATGCGAGGTTGTTTTTAAATTCGGCATCGCTGTCGTCACCGGTAAAGTCGTCGAAGGAATCGTTAAGTTTTCCATTGGAAGAGAGTCTCAAAGACGCCATAGGGCCCACATTGATGCGGAAGATCTTCCCGATGCGTACCCCCAACAGGATAGGGACATCCAAATTGGAAAAGCGCACATCTACTTTTCCTTCCTCGTTGGTAAGGCCGTCCTGGTATACGTTAAACTCTCCTCCTTTTTGAGAAAGTAAAAGTTCAGGTTGTACATAGAATTGTTTCCCAAATCGGAAGAAGACCCCGCCCACGAAGCCCAAAGATCGGTTGTCGTTGTCTTTGAAGTTAAAAGCATTTCCGTTATTGTCCAATGACAGGTCGTTGCTACCATTGATATTGGACAGGTTAGCCCCTGCCTTAACGCCAAAACGAAATGCAGGATCGTATTGGGCGGAGGCACTAAGACTAAACGAAATGGCTAGAATAGCGAGCAATAATTTTTTCATGGCTAATAGATAGTTGTGTTGGGGTAATGATTTTAAACTTTGGATTATATAACACAAAAAATGTGCCTGTATTGTATGGAACGTCTCGATGGGGTCGAAAATGCCGCTTCAAAGTACATATTATCAGGGAATGTACGGGGAACTCGATAAGTGCCATTAAAAAACCTTATTTTTGCGGGAAATTTACTAATTGGGTATCTCGATAGCTCCCTTGAGCTGTTCCCGATTGGGGAATATGGACATAGAAATCATCAAAATAAAAAGTAGTATCTGCATCATGAGTGAGTATAACCACAAAGAGATAGAGAAAAAATGGCAACAGTTTTGGGACCAAAATCAGGTATTTAAGGTTAATAACGAGTCCGATTTGCCCAAATACTATGTGTTAGACATGTTTCCCTATCCTTCGGGAGCCGGGCTACACGTGGGGCATCCACTGGGCTATATCGCCTCGGACATATACTCCCGGTACAAGCGGCAGAAGGGCTTTAATGTCTTACATCCTATGGGATTTGATAGCTTCGGGCTGCCTGCTGAGCAATATGCTATTCAGACGGGCCAACACCCAGCCGTTACCACCAGAGACAATATAGCCAGATATATAGACCAATTAAAAAACTTGGGCTTTAGCTATGACTGGAGTAGGGAGGTACGTACTTCGGAGCCATCCTACTACCGTTGGACCCAATGGATCTTTAAATGCCTTTTCGATAGCTGGTACAATATAGCCTCCGACAAGGCGGAGGGCATCGATAGCTTGATCGCTGAGTTTGAAAAAAATGGCAATATAGAGGTAAAGGCAGTATGCGATGAGGATACCCCCATTTTTACGGCCAGCCAATGGAATAGCTGGAGTGACGAGGACCGCTATCGCATGACCCTCAAATATAGGCTTACCTATGTGGCCGATGCTACGGTCAACTGGTGCCCAGGCTTAGGGTCGGTACTTTCCAATGATGAGGTGAAGGATGGAGTTTCCGAAAGAGGCGGGTTCCCTGTCGTGCAGAAATTGATGCGCCAGTGGATGATGCGAATCTCGTCGTATGCCCAGCGCTTACTCGACGGCCTCGATACGGTCGACTGGTCCGATTCGCTCAAAGAACAGCAGCGCAACTGGATAGGGCGGTCGGTAGGAGCCTTGGTGAAGTTTCAGCTGGAGGGCTTAGATCAGCATATCGAAGTGTTTACCACCCGGGTCGATACCATCTATGGGGTGTCGTTTATGGTAATAGCCCCCGAGCATGAGCTCGTGGAGCAGATAACGACAGACTCCCAAAAAGAAGAAATAGGGGCCTATATAGAAATGACTAAGAAGCGCTCCGAAAGAGACAGAATGTCGGACGTGAAAACGGTATCAGGAGCCTTTACGGGGGCATATGTCCTCAATCCGCTTAGTCAAGAAAGAGTGCCTGTTTATATAGCCGACTACGTGTTAGCAGGCTACGGGACAGGGGCGGTGATGGCCGTACCTTCTGGCGACCAGCGAGATTGGAACTTTGCCAAGCATTTCGACTTGCCTATCGTCCCCATTCTGGATGCTCAAAAAAACATTGAAAAGGAGGCAGATAGTACCAAAGAAGGCCAGTATATCAATTCCGGAATTATCGATGGACTTACCTTTGCTGAAGCCAATGAAAAGCTCATTGCCTATATAGAAGATCAGGGTATTGGTAAAGGCAAAATTAACTACCGGATCAGAGACGCCGTATTTGGTCGTCAACGGTATTGGGGAGAACCCGTGCCGGTGTATTACAAAACCGATAGCCAAGGACAAGCCCTACCATATCTGATAGACGATGCCGAGCTTCCGCTCAACTTGCCGGCCATTGATAAATACCTGCCCACCGAAACGGGCGAGCCACCTCTGGGCCGGGCCGAAGGCTGGGGCCATGAGTCGGGACATCCTTACGAGCTAAGCACCATGCCTGGCTGGGCGGGTAGCAGCTGGTATTGGTACCGCTATATGGACCCTCAGAATGATGAAGCCTTTGCCTCTAAAGAAGCCATTGACTATTGGAAAGCAGTCGATTTGTATATTGGAGGTACCGAACACGCTACGGGGCATTTGTTGTATAGCCGGTTTTGGAACAAATTCCTGAAAGATAGGGGCTATGTATCGGAAGAGGAACCTTTCAAAAAACTGATTAACCAGGGAATGATCCAGGGGAGGAGCAACTTCGTGTACCGGGTTAAGAATGCCGACCTTACCCATCCGATTTTTGTAAGTGCGGGCCTTAAAAGCCAATACGAAGTGACCGCCCTGCATGTAGATGTAAATATCGTTGAAAATGACGTGCTGAATGTAGATAAGTTTAAGGCTTCTCGCCCCGATTTGTTTGCAGAAAAGGCAGAGTTTATTTTGGAAGACGGAAAATATATCTGTGGAACCGAGGTGGAGAAAATGTCTAAGTCTAAGTTTAATGTTGTCAATCCCGATGATATAATTGCTCGCTATGGTGCCGATACCCTGCGCCTTTACGAAATGTTCCTAGGGCCTCTCGAACAGGCTAAGCCTTGGAACACCAACGGTATTGACGGGACTTATCGATTTATCAAAAAGCTATGGCGATTGTTCTATAACGATAATGGACAGTATGTTGTGGAAGATAAGCCTGCCACCGAGGCAGAGTTAAAAGTCCTACATAAGACTATCAAAAAAGTGGAGGGGGATATCGAGAACTTCTCCTTCAATACAGCGGTAAGCGCCTTTATGGTTTGTGTGAACGATCTAGGTGGTCTTAAGTCCCATAACAAGGGCATACTTGAGCAACTGGTCATACTCATTTCGGCCTATGCACCGCATATAGCCGAAGAGTTGTGGACCGTTTTAGGCCATGAGGCAGGTACCGTTTCTTCGGCCCCATACCCAGTGTGGGAGCAAAAATATGTGGTCGACGCCGTATTCGAGTATCCAGTTCAGATCAACGGTAAAGTGAGAGCGACCATGCCTTTCGCTCTTGATACATCGGTAGCCGATATTCAGGCCGAAGTGCTAGCCAACGAAACGGTACTCAAATGGATGGAAGGGAAACCTGCCAAAAAGGTCATTGTGGTTCCCAAGCGAATTGTAAACGTGGTGATCTAATATTTCCAATTGCGATTATTACGATTGGTTCGCATCGGTTTCGGCAGTCAGCCTCTTTTCTACAAAGAATTTCGGGGCCTTGGCTAGTAGATGAGTCGCGATAGTGAAAATGTTGATACAATTAGCTTCGTGATAGGGGCTAGTAGGCCTCACAAAAAGGGGTAAGGAGAGCGGAGAACTCTTACTTACCCTTTTTTTATGTTTGGAGCCTTGCAAAACAAAAGAACCGCCCGACAGGTGCCGGACGGTAGTGCATAGTGTGTTTCTTAAATAATGGTGTCAGTACTTTGAAACCTCTCTTTTTAGTTGTTGATGAAGTGTAATAATGTGTGTATCGTATTCTTTAGGTTGTTGATGAAGTGTAATAATGCGTGTATTGAATTCTTAGTTTGTTGATGAAATGTATTCTTTATTGTTGATGAACCTTAAAAAGATAGTGTGCTTATATGTATTCTTAAGACTCCATCCTTGGGCATTGGTCACCTTTTTAGAGAAATAATTCTTATGTTTTTAAATACAAATTCTATAGTTGTCTGTATTTTAGGTGGTTAGAGGTGGTAATTTTTTAATAATAAAAATGAAAAATTTAAAAATCGTTTAGTGGGGTATAAAAAAAAGGACTCATTGAGTTGAGTCCCTTTTGATGGTCAGTGTTCTTTTTTATTATTCCCTTAGTCCTGTGATATAGTCGATCGTTTCGGGGATTTGTTTAAGATAGGAGGGGCTTTCATCCTCTATAAAATAGTGCTGGATGCCAATTTTTTTGGCCGTTTGTAGTACGGCCTTAATGTCGATTTGTCCTTTGCCCAGCGCCACGTCATTGGTGGTGGGGGTGCCTCCAGATAAGTCGCCGACAACTCCTTTTTTCAAATCTTTTAAATGCATTAATTTCCAGCGGTTTCCGTATTTTTTTAATAATGCCACAGGATCCTGGCCTGGGAATTGCGTCCAGAGCAAGTCCATTTCGAAGGAGACATAACGGGGGTCTGTATTTTCTGCAATATAGTCGAACAAGGTACCCTGGCCATAAGGAACGAATTCATAACCGTGGTTATGGTAGCATAGGGTCAGCCCATGGTCGGCGAGTATTTTACCTGCCTTATTGAAATCTTTTACCGCCTTTTGAGCGGTTTTTAAGTCGAAGCCCGATTTGTCGTGGGGGATCCAGGCCACCATCACATATTTGGCGCCTAGTATTTTAGCGTCCCTGATGGTGGGTTCAGGGTCGGCGACAAGGTTGTTATAGCCAGCCCCAATAGAGGGCATCGTTATCCCTCGTTTGTCGAGTTCTGCTCTGAGTTCTGCGGTGCTAATTCCGGGCAGCGGACCACCTTCCATTTCGGTAATTCCCAGGCTGGCGATGGTGTCGAGCGTGGCTGGAATACCCTGGGCCCAGCTTCCTCTGAAAGTATAGGCCTGTACGCCGAGAGGATGGGTGTATACAGGTTCTTTTTGTGCCCAAACAGCGCAAAAAAGTGCAGGGATAATCAGCAGAAGGATGGTTATTGATCGTACTTTCATGTGTTTTATGGATTAGTAGTTGTCTTCTTTAATCTCTCTTTCAGTAATGGGGCCATACTTTCGGACTTGTTCCCTTATTTCCGACGATTTGCCAATCAGCACAAACTGCAGCTGGTCCTTAGGGAAGTACTCCTTGATGATCCGCTTGGTTTCTTTTAGGTCCAGTTGTTCTACTTTTTGCTGGAAGCCGTTGATAAAAGTCTCATCAAATCCAAAGCGATACATGGCCGTCAAGAGCTGTGCCAAGCTCCCTGCAGACTCGTAGTTAGGGGGGAAGTCACCCTTTACGTAGGCCTTGGCCGATGCCAAAATCTCCTCATTGAGTCCCGTGGTATGGAGGCTATCGAGCACTTGAAGGGCCATGTCTATGGCCGGTACGGTAGTAGCTGTTTTGGTAAATGTAAAAATACCGAAGCTACCTCCGTATTTATATCTCGAAAAGCTGCTCCTTGCACCATAGGTGAGGCCTGAGTTTACCCGCAGGGCGTCGTTGAGCCAGGAGGTAAACCGCCCTCCCAGGATGGTATTTACCACCATAATGGGTACGTAGTCGGGAGAATTATAGGCGATTCCTTTGCCGCCGATTAGGAAAGTCGTTTCTCGTGCATCCTCCTTGTTGACCAAGAGGACGCGGTTTCCGCTCCATGAATGGCTCGGAGATTTGCGTTTGATCATCCTTGAGGGCTGCGTCTTCCAGTCGCCAAAGAGACTGGTCAATTTAGTCTTCATCTTTTTGCTGTCAAAATCGCCCACGATAGCCAGTGCCGCATGATCGGTAGTATAATAGGTTTCGTAAAACTTCCGAATCTGGGCCGTAGTTATGGGTGCTAAAGATTCAGGGGTACCGTCTACAGGGGATCCATATGGGAAGTCAGGGAATAGTTGGGCATTAAAGTAATTGCCAATCACCGACCGCGGACTTTCCTTGGCCTGTACCAGTTCCAAAAGTTTTCTTTCCTTGTTTTTTAGAAACTCTTCTTCGTTAAAGGTGGGCCGCGTAACCACTTCTTTAAATAGCGCCAATAATTGGTCCTGGTCTTTACTAGCAAAGGAGGCCCGGATACCCGCCTGGTCATGATCGGCAAAGGTTTGCATGGAGGCACCCACAAAGTCTACGTTTTGGTCTATTTCGCTCTTTGTGTACTTCGCTGTTCCGAGCATCAGGCTTTGGGCCGTAAGGCTAGAGAGCCCGGGTATTTCACCATCCTGGATGGCGCCGGCGTCGAAAGTCAGGTGGACCTGTATAAGGGGGACTTCATGTTGTTCCATTAAAAACAGCGTAAGACCGTTTTTTAACTTTACTGTTTCATAAGCCGGCAGCTTAAAGTTATGTTGCGCCTGGGCACCAATGGCCACAAGGGTAAAAATCAGGGGAAGTATCTTTTTCATATATAGCTTACTAAATGATTCGACATTGGGGAGTTTTATTCGGCTTGTTGAGGTAAGAGGTAGCCAGTCGTCTTGTTTTTTTGATTTAGATATTGCCGTGCTACCCGCTGTATATCGGCAGAGCTTACTTCATTGAATCGATTAGGCGCATCGAACATCTTTCGAAAATCCCCGAAAAAGAGTTCATAAGTGCCCAGACTATTGGCCTTGCCATTGATCGTCTCCAGGGATCGGTACAGCTCCATGAGTTTTTGGTTTTTTACTTTCTGTAGCTCTTTTTCTTCCACCCCATTCTCTATGATTCCTTCTATTTGCTTTTCTATAGCGGTTTCTAGCTGAGCCGCATCGACATCTTTAGCGGCAATGGCGTAAATACGAAACAATCCAGGGTCGAAACTCTCCTCGGTGAAGCTATATACCTGCGAGGCAATGGGGCTGTCGAGAACTAGGCTTTTCTTAAGCCGTGAGGAGTTGCCATTGGTAAGTACGCTGCTCAACAGTTCCAGGGTATAATAATCTTCGTGGCTAGAGGCTGGTACATGGTAGGCCATCAGTACGTTCGGGCTTGAAATATCCTTGTAAGTTTGTACCCGCCGGGTTCCATTTTGAGGGGGTTCAATGGTCCTTATCACAGGCGGTAGTCCTCTTTGTGGGATAGGCGCCATATGCTGGTCTGCTAGCCGTTTTACCTGGCCTATGGTGATGTCCCCGACTACGACTACCGTAACGTTATTGGGAGAGTAGTAGGTCTTGAAATATTGTTCCAAGTCGGACTGAGTCCAGCTTTTGATGTCCGATTCAAAGCCGATGACAGGGAACATATAGGGATGCTCTTTATAGGCAACCGACTGAACCAGCTCGCCTAGGGTTCTGTAATTGCTGTTTTCAAGCCCGGTACTTCGTTCGGAGAGTACAACCCCTCTTTCACTCTGTACCATGCCAGAGTCGATACTCAGAAACTGGATACGATCGGCCTCTAGCTTAAAGATCGTGTCTAAGGCATCCTTTTGAAACCAGTCGGTATAGACGGTCACATTCTCGGTGGTATAGGCATTATTGGAGCCGCCATTGGCTTCCATTACCCGGTCAAATTGCTTGGGTCCGTAATGTTTGGAACCATTGAACATCATATGTTCGAAAAAGTGCGAGAGCCCCGTTATTCCATGGACCTCATTGCGGGAACCGACTTTCCAAAAAAGGTACATGTTGGCAGTAGGAATGGAATGATCTTCCAAAACGATAAACTTCATTCCATTTTTTAGCTGAAACGTATGGATGTCGTCTGGGGTAGTTTGTCCAAATCCTAGGATCGGGAAATACAGAAGGGCCATCAGGGTGGCAAAGTATTTAAGTGACATGGTGACTACTAATTATTTGATCTTGAACCTATTATTTTAAAAGCTAGACATGGAACTACCTTGACAACAATAGTAGAGAGATTTTGTTTTCAAGCTATGGATTTTGTATTTTCCCGTTCCGTTCCCTAAATATATAAAAAATTGCCATTGGAGTCTTTGTCCATTGAAGTTCTGAAAAGGTTGTCTGGTGGGTTACATTCTCTATGAAGCTCAGAACTTAGCTATGAATCGTTCCTGTAGTCTTTCGTCCGTAGCTAGGGTGTGCTCCTCATAAGTGGAAGGAAAATATACCGTTAGGAGGGAGTAAGGAAAAGTAAGCCGCTCTATATTTGTCGATTATTGATCGAAGTTTATCTCTTTGCTGTTCGAATGAAATGTTTAGACCATTCTTGCGAAAGCCATGATCTTATAGATATGAGGCCAAGAAAATTTGAAATTAACTGATTCGAAAGGGAATAATGATCTGAAAGGTATTGGGGGACGTATCTTAGTATAGCGGCCAGCCAGAAGATAAATATAAATGATAAGGTTTATAGAATAAATGTAATTAATTCTATAATAGTGATTTATTTGTATTTTTTCATGAAATGAAAGTTACTATATTAGATAAATATCGTCCGATTGGGCATATAAAATATTAATATTGTAGAATACTATCCATCCACTAAACATTACTTGCCGATTTATGAAAAATCGAACTCTACAAACCCTGTTTTTGACATGCCTACTAGGAGCTATTTCTATGCTCTCCCATGCCCAAGATACATCGGGATGTTCTTCACCCAATGGGGGCTGCGATACGCTAGCCGTCGAGAAAAAAGTGAGCCCCTGGCGGGTAGGAGGTTTCCTAGGCCCAGCAATTGCTTTCTGTGGAAGTTGGGAGGCTACATTCAACTCCGATAAGTATCGGGATAAATCCTTATTCAATGGGACGGGCTTTAATGCCGTTATGAACGCCGATTATTTTTTTAAGAATAAAAGGAAGCCCGATAGCCGATTTGAATTCGGCTTAGGAGCTGTTGCGGGTATACAGCAGTTCTTTTTACGGAAAGATTTAGATACTTTTCTAGATCAAGTGGTAGCCGCTTCTGGTGTCAGCCAAGCGGAGATTCAGAAAGGAGCTTCCGAAGATCATTACTTGGCCGTTGGACCAGCAGTAAATTTTAATTTTTCGAAAAAACCGAGGTCTCCTTTCCTAGAGGCATCGGTACGAGGAGGTGTGTTTCGGACCACTCCCGCCGCCATATTCGTATATGAAAGAGGTACAGGCAATAATATTTATTCGGTTACTGCTTCCGACAAGCGTTACCACTTAGGCCTATTGGCGACTCTGGGTTTCTTCGTTCCTAGCAAGAATGGCCTTTGGGCTTGGGGGGTTGAGGCCATTGGGTTTCGTACCAAGGTTGACTATGTGTTTCCGGGTGAAACCATCTATCCTTTCGAGCGGAAGCATGGTGGCTTTAGTGCAGGGGTAGCCATGCGTCGTAATTTTATAAAGAACCAGGTAGTAGCCAAGGCGCCTACTCCAGCCGTGCTATGTGCCGCTCCGGCCATAGAGCTGAATATGGGTGAAGAGTCTATGAAGGGTATGCTGTATAATACCAATGTGGATACTACCATGGCTGGCCCTATCAAGCTGTCTTGGACGAGCATGGCGCCTACAGATACCACCGCTACGGAAACCTTTACTGCCAAAATTCATAGAATCAACCAAGGAGCCGACGAGATTATTGCCAAAATGATTTGCCAAGAAGGCAATGAACTTGAATTTCCTGCAGCTTACCTCAACCAGTTTGGGCGTCCCCTAGAAGGCCAGTATTATGCAACCGTACAGAGTAGCCGTGTGTCGGACTGTGCTTCATGTGTCAGTGAGGCGAGTACCACGGGTTTCTCTAGCGTAGTTCCTATGGTGATCGATTCGATCGTGAAGCCTTGTTTCAAAGAGTGTAATATTCAGTTCTACGGCTACCAATTGCGTAAGAAAATGGGTAAGACCTACCAACCGTCTGAAACCTGTGAGGGTTGTCTATGTCCTGTTGATGGTGAAAAAACCTATTCTCAATATTATGGCTTAGGCAAGGTGAAAATAGAAGACTGTGATGTTGATAATTTGGATCTCGAAAAAATATTCACCGATCCAGCCAATGGGGTTAAGCATCCTTCTTGGTTAAGAACCATCTATGTTACCATCGAGTCGATTGTGGCGGGTGAGTCTTGCGACGGAGTACAGGGAATTACAAAAACTACCTACAAAGCGAAAATCCGTAAGGGTAAAATTGAGGCCTTTATCAAAGCGAAGTAAATAAGGCTCAGCTTTAAAATATTAAAAAGCCCTTGCGCATCCGCGCAAGGGCTTTTTTAATGGGGCGAAGGTCGTTTATTTCTTTAGTGTAGCCTCATATTTTGCTATCCATTCGGCTACGGTAACCTTGGCAGCCAATTCGCCAATAAGCGTATAGGGGAGGTCTTCAGTTTTGCGGAAGCGGATGCAACTCTTACCCATGTCGAGTTTTTGGCTAGTATGCTTCGGATAGGCCTCTTGGAACCAGGCCATTAGCTCAGGGTCCGTGTAAATTCCCATGTGATAGAGGGCCAGGTAGCTTTTTTGAGAGGCTAGGTTTATAAACGGAAGGGGTAGGGAAGGGTCGCAATGATAGCCCGCCGGATACAGGCTATGAGGAACCACGTAGCCGATCATCCCATAATTGATCGTCTCCTCAAAACCCGGTGGTAAGTGGCTTAAGATCGCCTCTCTCAGTGAATTAATGGCCGATTGGCGAGGCTCTTGGAGCTTATTGATATAGTCGAAGACAGTAAGTACGGTAGACGGCATGGTAGTCGTGGGTTTAAAGGTTGGCTATATTATTGCAAATCGGCGGTTGTACGTTCGGTGTTTTGCCATCGGATGCGTACGATTCGGCTGCTAATCTGATGTTTTTCGAAAAAGCGTTGCCAGTGCAACTGCTGGGCGGAAAGGTGATCGGTAGGAGATTTTACCTCCAAAAATGCATATTCAGTCCCTTTGCTGATAAGGATGTCTGGAAAGCCCCTGGTGTTCTCCCTAAGGTTTACGGCCATCTCAAACAGCACCGCAAAGAGCTGTTCTAAGGTCAGGTGTTCGATAACCTTAAGTACTCTTTCCAAGGCTCCCTCATTCCAGCTAACCATCACATTGGTAATCCCCAGTTTTTGCCTGTAGGTATTAGAAACGCTATCAATGAGTAGTTGTTTGTCTTGAATTTCATTCTTTTTCTGTAAAAGTTTTGCCTCTCTTTTGATATAAAAATCGGGTAGAAAGAAATCTGACGGAATTCGCTGTAAAGGATTATGTATGGCTTGGACGTTGGTGTCGTATATGATGTCCCAAAAGAGCAGGCCAAATAAGTTTCGCCAGGGTTCATTTTCACTAAAAAAGGAATCGTAGCCAAGCTGCTGAAAAAAAGTGATGGCGCCGAGCTCGACCCGATGCCTGAAATCCTCATCTAGCTCGATATAATCGGCCATTTTTAGAGCTTGGGTGGTGCTTTTGATGGCTCTTTTTTTCTTCTTCAGCATTTTTTCTGTGTAATCCTGCGAAAAGAAGCGTTCATCGGCATTTTGAGGGTTCTCCCCAATTTCCTGGCATAAGGCCAGGGCTTCATCTATTTCGCCTAGCTTGTTGAGTAACCTTACCCGCCTCTCGCGCGAAGGGACCGCATCGGTAAGTTGGTAGGCGACCAAGGCCTGATTCGGTAATTTCTTCTTTTCGAGCCAGGCCCCAAAGCGGGTGATGAATCGGTTTAAGGACGGCCTCGCTTTGGGGCTAAGGTCGCTCGTTACTCCTGAATACCAGTTCATAAACCAATCGTATATTTCTTCGGGTAGCCATTCCGACTGGACGGTATAAAAGGTCTCTTTGATCAATGAAACCATAAGGCTGTCCTCCATCTCCTTACGGCTTTGAAAGCGCACCACATATTGCTGATCGTCATAGCTTTCATAGCGCACATGGCCCAGGTCCCTTACAATAAACTCCGACATGTCGGCATAGCGGTTGCCAAAAAACAGGAATTTCATCAAATCGAATTCCAGTTCATAGTTGACTTTTACAATCACTTCCTGGTCCTGTAGTCGGCTGCAAAGCACCGAAAAGTCGTATTCATGATTCAACCACCTCACCAAATCTGCCTTTTTAATACTTTTTATAGGCATTACCTCGGGCTCCAGAGCTTTGGCAACCTGCAGTAGCTCAGGCTTGGTAAAGAGTTCCAAAATCTCAGCTAGCCTGTCAGCCTGGTCGGCCTGGAGTTCCGATATAAAACCGCTTTCAAGCAGCTCGTGTAGGGAGGCGGGTATATCGTTGAGTTCGTCGTAGTGTATTTGGCCAGAACGGAAATAGGCACGTCGCCGATTACTGAACCTTATAAATAGGCACTGCGCATCCTCCGACAAGGCTTGGTAGCGGTTTAGAAATGCTAGCTCGTCGGTATTCAGTATGCTTTCGTACTGCTGCCTTACGAAGGTGATCAGCTGATTGAAATAGCTATGGTAGTACTTTGCGGGTAGGTCTTTTGGGAATTCTTCTGGCTGCACGGATCAGTCTGGCTTGGTTTGTTCAGTTAAATTTAAGGAAATTTTGGTCACGTTAAGGTATTTCATCCTCCGAAATTGGTTTGGTCGTATATAGAAGAAAATTAGCTTCCATGGGGCATTTTTGCAGGAAAAAGCTTCAGAAAATTTGTAATAGTGCGAATATTCTGGAATAATATTTGGTATAAATTGTATTTTAATAAGTCTTATAGCCTCCAGCGGCCGTTGGCGTAGCATATTATAAAGAATTAAATTACATTTGTTTTGAATGGAAAACAACTTTACAATCATATGATTACATTAGATTCCTACAATTTTTCCGGAAAGAAAGCTTTGGTTCGTGTAGACTTCAACGTCCCCTTGAACGACAAATTCGAAATTACCGACGATACACGTATTCGTGCTACCATCCCTACTATCACTAAAATTTTGAACGACGGTGGATCCGTTATTTTGATGTCTCATCTGGGCCGGCCTAAGGAAGGACCTACCGAGAAATTCTCGTTGAAACATCTAGTAAATCCACTTTCTTTGATTTTGGGCAAGACTGTAAAGTTTGCCGACGATTGCATTGGAAGTCAAGCGACAGAAATGGCCGCCAACCTGGCTGCTGGTGAAGTTCTTTTGCTTGAAAACCTTCGCTTCTACAAGGAAGAGGAAAAAGGGGATGCAGCGTTTGCCGAAAAACTATCGAAGTTAGGCGACGTATGGGTAATGGATGCCTTTGGTACTGCCCATAGAGCGCACGCTTCTACAGCCGTAATAGGGAAATATTTCCAGGATAAAGTGTGTGGATATGTAATGCAAGCGGAATTGGACAACGCCATGAGGTTGTTGGAAAACTCCGAACGGCCATTTACAGCCATTATGGGAGGTGCCAAAATCTCCGATAAAATATTGATCATTGAGCGCCTTCTGGACAAGGTCGACAACCTACTGATAGGTGGTGGAATGTCCTATACCTTCTCTAAGGCTAGAGGGGGTAATATTGGTAATTCACTATGCGAGCCCGATAAAATGGAGCTCACTTTGGAACTCATCAAAAAAGCCGCCGATAAAGGGGTTAACCTGGTACTTCCTGTCGATAACTTGGTAGCTGACAACTTCAGTAACGATGCCAATCGGCAAGTTGTTAAAGTTGGACAAATTCCTGACGGATGGGAAGGTCTTGACATTGGTCCGGAAACCATAAAATTATTCTCGGAAATCGTGTCCAAATCCAAAACCGTTCTGTGGAATGGACCTATGGGGGTTTTCGAATTCTCCAATTTCGCTAAAGGAACCAACGCTATCGCCGAAACGGTGGTAAAAGCAACTGAAGAAAATGACGCCTTCTCCCTAATAGGTGGTGGCGACTCCGCTTCGGCCATCAATAATGCTGGCTATGGCGATAGAGTAAGCTATGTGTCTACCGGTGGTGGTGCCCTCTTAGAGTATATGGAAGGAAAAGAACTACCCGGAGTTACGGCTCTGAAGTCTTAAGCTTTATTAGGTCTACATGAATACAAGAAAGCCATCCTACAACCGTGGGATGGCTTTACTTCATAACAAACCTAACTAATTTTTTATTTTAAATGCCTCAATTGCCCCCTGCACGCTTTTGCATGTCGTCCGATCCCGTCTTCCTGTCCCGGGCGGCTTTTACATTTTGATTGCCAAAATTATACGATAAGCTCAGTCTAAACTGTCGGCTGGGCCATTGAGATTTTACCGTCATATCCAAATCCTGATACGCTACCTTACCGTTGAATTTGTTGGTCCAAAAGATGTCGTTGACATTAAAACGGACCGTAGCTTTCTTGTTTAAGATCTTCTTTTGGATCCCCGCATTTACCATTCCCATCGGTTTGGCCTGGTACAATCCGTAAAAGCTTCTACTATTATACCAGCCCGATAGCTCTATGGACCAGTCCTTTGGCAATGAAAATTGATTATTTGCGTACATATTCCACGAAAGTTGCTTGATTTCTAGCGTCTCTTCGAGATAATACGAATTATAATGATTGTACATTCCCGTGAAATTGGTTTGAATACTCCACCATTTCTTTACTGGTATGGGCATCGATACCGTCAAACTAATATTGTCCTGTGTATCAAGGTTGTCGGGCGATACGTAGGTCTTATTTTCAGACGCTATTTGATGAGGTAACTCATCGGCTATTAAGTCCTTAATTCGACTGTAGGCGAGGGTCGTATTCAAAAAGCTTTTATAAACATGAATTAACTGAAACGAATTGGTGTATTGCGGTTTTAAGTTCGGATTACCTCTAGAAAAGGTGTAAGGGTCCAAATAATACTCAAAAGGATTTAAAGATTGATAATTTGGCCTGTCTATACGTCGGCTGAACGATAGGTTAAGTACGTTATTACTATCGAGTTGCTGGGAGAGGAATGCACTCGGGAAAAAGTTTAAATAATTCCGATCTTTCACTTGGTCGAGGGTGACTGAGTTGCCCACGGAGTGGGTATGTTCACCTCTTATCCCCAGCTGATATTTTAATTTCTTGGTCAGATTGCCATTAAAATTAAGATAGGCCGCATTGATATTCTCCGTATACAAAAACTGGTTGGAACGTTTAGGATCTAACTGCCAATCGTCGAGCTTAACTTCAAAAATCATATTATTGTCCGATTTGACATAGCTGGCCTTCAATCCCGTTTCTAGCTTACCCTTCCATAGGGGCTGGGTATAGTCCAGTTTGGCGACCCCAATTTGAATGGTGGAGGGCATATCGCTACGCACTAGGTCCGCTGAGCCATCCTGCTGCCCGTCTGGTAAAAAATAGCGGGTGTCCAAATTGCTGTTATTGGCTCCGTCGTAGATGACGTAGTCCACGTCCATAGTAAGTTCTTTGCCCTTGTCGTCGAACTGGTGCTTGAAATTGACATTGGCCGTAAGGTTATTTTTCTTGCTGCCGTTATAGACCTCCGTCTTAAAAGTCCTTTGAAGGGATAGGTCCTGATTTAAGATCCTCGTGTTGGTTTCACCAAAAGGATTGCCCCAGTCGTTGTGAAAACCAGATACCAGCACCCCCACGGTCGTTTTGTCGGTAATAGAATAGTCTAGGCCAGCCCGTACCGTATGGTACTTCGATTCTGACTTTCTTTCCGTTCTCTGATCGAATATGGTTACCTGGTCCTCGTAGGGGATTTTACGGTATATGTCGTTATTATTAAAACCCTGGTTATAAAAAGTGCTCAGACTGAGATACGAACTTATTTTTCCGGCCCGGTGGTTAATCGTCGCCGTTGCACTGGCTCTGGGGTACTTCGCATAAGCGATGCCCAGGTTAATGTTGCCATTGGTTCCGTAATTCTGGTTCTTTTTCATTTTGATATTAATGATCCCAGAATTTCCCGCCGCATCATATTTGGCGCTAGGATTGGTAATGAGCTCTATCTTCTCGATGTTGTCGCTGGGTGTGTTGCGTAGTAAGGCGATTAGCTCTTGTTGTGATAGATAGGTCTGCTTGCCGTCTATCTGAACGATCACCCCTTCCTTGCCTCTTAGCTTCAGCTGTTCATTCTGCTGGTCGACGGTTACCCCTGGTGCCCTTTCTAGAATCTCTAGGGCTGTGGCGCCCGCCGATACGATGCTGTTGGCCACGTTGACGATAGTCCGGTCAATTTCCTGTTCTATAAAGGGTTTCTTGGCTACTATATTCACTTCCTGCAACGATTCGCTGCTGGGGCTGAGCTTCAATATGGGCAGCTGCAGGCTTTTGCCTTTTAAGCGGAATGTTTCGCTGTACTGTTTGTTGTACCCCACCATAGAGGCCTGTACCAGATATTGGCCCTGCTCTACCGCATCGAACTGGTAGTGGCCCTCCTGGTCCGACACCACCCCTTTCACCAAGGTGGAGTCGCTGCCTTTCAAGAGTAGTACATTGACGAAAGGAAAAGGCTGGCTCTTTTCGTCCTGTAGGTGCCCACTAATTTCCGATTTTAGGTCGGCTTGGGCATAGGTTTTCGGGTTGAAGCATAGCATGGCTATGATCATTAAGGGGTAAAATTTCATGGCTAATAGATTCTGTTTCGATTACCTTGCTTTAGAACTAGCAAGCGTGCTTGCATTCCTTCGGCTTGTTTACATTGTAAAGGTAGGTACTTTGTATAGCATAGAACCTTTTAATACATAAATGGTTCGGATCTATTATAAATGGTCGAAACGATCATTTGCCCTTAAGGATACGATTAGGGCCTATAAGGTTGCATGTATTTAAAAAAATTATGAACAAATTGAGTAAACGGTAATCTGATCATTGGTTTACAGTGGGCTATGTGGTGAATTTTTTGCTGTACAGGTGTCAGTGGCATGCATGAGGATTTGTATTTTGAAGTTTTCCTTGGGGTTAGCGGCAAAAAATTAGTAAATAGTGCTTCTGAATTTATTTGAGACCCCCATATAATATGATTAATAAACTGTACGATACTTCTCTTGGCTTGCTTACCGACCTCTACCAGCTTACGATGGCCTATGGCTATTGGAAATCGGGAATGGCCGAAAAGGAGGCCGTTTTTAATTTGTATTTTAGGAAGCATCCCTTTCAAGGGGGATATACAGTAGCTTGTGGCCTCGGCAGTGTGATCGATTATATTAAGGAGTTTCGATTCGATGCGTCCGATTTGGCTTATCTGGCTTCCCTGGAAGGCAGCGACGGGAACCCCTTGTTCGAGCCCGCATTTTTAGAATACCTCGGAGCGCTACGGCTGGCCTGTAGCATCGATGCGGTGGCCGAAGGTACCGTCGTGTTTCCAAATGAGCCCATCCTACGCATTCAAGGGTCTATTTTACAGTGCCAACTGCTGGAGACCCCTTTGCTTAATTTGATTAATTTCCAGACGCTAATCGCCACCAAAGCGGCACGTATGCGACAGGTGGCTCAGGGGGATGTGCTCATGGAGTTTGGCCTGCGACGCGCCCAAGGGCCCGACGGGGGCATGACGGCCAGCCGAGCCGCTTATATAGGGGGCGTGGACGCCACCTCCAACGTGCTGGCCGGGAAGCTATACGGCATTCCTGTAAAAGGCACACATGCCCACAGCTGGGTGATGACCTTCGACTCGGAGCTGGAAGCCTTCGAAACCTATGCCCGTTATTTGCCCAATAACACCACTTTGTTGGTAGATACCTATGATACCATACAAGGTGTAAAAAACGCCATCGTGGTAGGGGAGAAGTTGCGAGAAAGAGGGCACGATCTTGGAGGGATACGGCTCGATTCGGGCGACTTGGCCTATTTGAGCATAGAGGCGCGCCATTTATTGGATGCGGCAGGGTTCCATACGACGCAGATTGTCGCTAGTAACGACCTCGACGAACATATTATGGACAGCCTCAAGATTCAAGGTGCTAAGATTAGCGTTTGGGGAATTGGAACTAAGCTGGTAACCGCCTTCGATCAGCCCGCCTTGGGTGGCGTTTACAAATTGGCGGCCATAAGAGATCCGGGTGGAGAATGGTCCTACAAAATAAAGCTATCGGAACAGGCGGTAAAAGTATCCACACCAGGTATTCAGCAAGTACGGCGTTACCGGGACAATGCGGGTTTTATTGCCGATATGATCTATGACATTCACAGGCACCATCCCCAAGAGGCCTCCATGGTCGATCCCTATGACTTTACCAAAATAAGGCAGTTCGACTCCGAAACGGAATTTGAAGAGTTATTGATGCCCATCTTTAAAGAGGGAGATTTGGTATATAGGCTGCCCAGTATAGAGGCGAGTAAGGCCCGTGTCCTGCAACAGCTCAGCTGCTTCCATCAGGGGGTGAAGCGCCTCGTTAATCCACATACCTATCCCGTAGGATTAGAAAAAGAATTGTTTGACATCAAAACGAACCTCGTCATACGAGCCAGGTCGGTGAGCAAATCCTGATATTCTTAATTCATGAACCATGGAAAATAACGCGCTACCCGATACTACTGTATTGCTGGCCTTGCTGACCTACCGTATGCCCTTTGGTAAATATAAGGATTGGCTCATTGCCGACTTGCCCGTTAGTTACTTGGAATGGTTCGAAAGGAAGGGTTTTCCAGCAGGAAAATTAGGAATGTTGCTGAGCACCATGTACGAAATACGACTCAACGACCTGATGTTCGTGATCGACGGCCTAAAGAAGCGCTATCCCAATGGGGCGGGATAGTCCTTGCTCAGACTTGTTCTTTCTTTTGGAAGCGGAAGCTATTATCATTATATATACTAGTTAAATAGTTTTTTTAATTATTCGGTTTGGCATCTTAAAATAATTGTAAAATAATTATCATGCATATTGACTAATTATTAACTTTACCAGTAAGCCTTAAAGTATATAAATTATTAGTATGTCTATTTATGGTGACCTCAATAATGAAAAATTAATACAACTGCTGGCGGTGGGTGATGGCTCGGCCTTTTCTGAGTTGTATAGGCGCAACTGGAAATCGATGTTCGATTCGGCTTATAAACGACTCTCCGATCGGGATTTATGTCAAGATATTGTCCAAAATATCTTTGTCGATCTATGGGAAAGGAAAGGCCAGGTAGAGATAGGAGACGTGGAAGCCTACCTGCATACTGCGGTGCGGTTCCAGGTCCTGAAGCAAATAACCCGAAAACCTGAAAAGTCGTATTTTCTTGACCAACTTCCGCAAACGCTCATTAGCACGCGCCATGCCGATGATGCAGTTATTTATAATGAACTGAATGGTTTGCTACAGGCTTGGATTAAAGCCTTGCCTCCTAAACGCCGGGAGATTTTTCTGATGCATTATTTTGAAGGTCGCAACACCTCTGAAATAGCTTCTAGTCTTGATATTTCACAAAAAACGGTTCAAAATCAACTTCACACGGCTACCCAAGGCCTCAAGGGTCATCTGACCAACATTTTGCATATATTGGTATGCTCTGCGCTTTGTTTTTTAGAATAGGCTTCTGGGCGAATCATCTGGTGGTTTTTTCGACTTTTGTAAAATTTTTTTAAAAATCTTTTGGGAGTTTTTTAATCCCTTGGTACATATAGATAGGAGGGTTGAAAAAACGTTCTCACGATCGTTTATCCTTAAGGGATGGTGGGTGCGTTTTGAGTCGTTCTAGAATAATACCGTATCAAAAGGGAAAGAAATGAGACCAGACCAGAACCGTGAAGAGTTGTTGAATATGATTCGGCGCTATGTAGCTGGTAAAGCCAGCGAGGAGGAACGGTCCTTTATAGAGCAGTATTACGATCGCTTCAATGAGCGGGAAAACATCCTGGAGCGAGCACAAGAGGAGGAGCTTAAGGAACTGGAAGATCGGCTCTTGGAGGGGATTCAGTATAAAATAAGTGAATCGGATGCTCCAATACATCGGCCTTTATGGCGCAGATGGGGGCTACAAGTAGCCGCTGGGCTGTTATTGGTGCTCGCTAGCATTGGGGTACTCTTGCTGCATGGCAGCCAGGTGGAGCAAAAGTCGGTGGCTCAAAAAGAGATTCCTACCGATTTTACCCCAGGGGGTAACAAGGCCATACTGACCCTCTCCGATGGGTCGACGGTGGTGCTGGATGCCGCCGCCACAGGGCAGGTAGCCGAGCAGGGACAAATGACCATCACAAAGACCGACGATGGACAGATCGTATATAATGGATCGAACGGTATAAGAGGCGATAGCAAACCGACTTTGAATAGGGTGAGTACGCCACCGGGAGGGGAGTATCGCATTTTGCTGCCCGATGGTACCAAGGTATGGCTCAATGCCATGTCCTCCATGCAATACCCTACTTTTTTTGCCGGTAACGAAAGGAGGGTCACTATCACCGGAGAGTGCTATTTTGAAGTAGCTCCCAATAAGGAGCAGCCTTTTATAGTGAATGTGAACGGCCAGCAGGAGATCATCGTAACCGGCACGACTTTCAATGTAAATGCTTATAATAATGAGCGCTTTGTGCGAACGACCCTAGTCGAAGGAAAGGTGCGGGTGGCCGGAAAAGGCCATACTTCTAATTCTGAACGGGTATTGAACCCTGGAGAGCAGTCGATACTCGCAAAAACGGGTAGGATGAAAGTCAAAACCGTAGACATAGAGGAGGTTGTTGCTTGGAAAAACGGATTGTTTCAGTTTCGAAATAGCAGCCTGCCGTCGGTGATGAATCAGATAGCCCGCTGGTATAATGTGTCGGTCGAAATAGCCGACGGGGTTCCCAAAAAGACTTTTACAGGTAAAATTCATCGAAATGTGAAGGCTACCCAAATATTAGACATATTGAAATTTGCAGGGATTAACTTCCGAATAGAGCCTGCAGCCAATTCGGAAACGACAGGTAAGATTGTCGTCATTCCCTGAAACGATAAGTTATTGATTACTCCTAACCCTTAATTGTATCATGTATAAAGCTATACGAGCGCCGTAACGAGCTGGTAGGGTCATTAAAAAAGCCGCAGACGTGTTCTCAGCACGACTACGGCAACAAAATGAGCCGTACAATACCCCATAGGTTGGCTCAGCCCACCTATGTCTTTCTAATACAGTATCAACTCAAATCTTGTAAATGTAATGATTTTCCAACCGAAAAGGAAAGCCACTTCTCGTGGGGGCTGGCCGACCATGCTATGGGCACTCTCTAGACTTCTATCCTATAGAATGCCTGTGGTGACAAAAAAGAAATTGCTTATGCAACTGAAATTGGTGACATTTTTTTTGACTGTCGTTTTAGTCAAAGTGGAGGCCACAGGATTCGCTCAGAAAATTACGGTCAAGCAACGTAATGTGAAAGTAGAACAAGTGCTGCAACAAATAGAAAACCAAAGTGGATACGTGTTTTTCTATAATAATGCCGATCTACAGGATGTCAAGGTCAATGTAAACCTGAAGGACGCCAGCGTAGAACAGGCATTACAGCAATGCTTTAAGGATTTGCCTTTTAGCTATAAGATCGTCGAGAAAAATATAGTCATTCGCAAAACACAGGCCTTGGTAACGCCCAAATCCCAACCGGAACTTTCTCCCACGCTCACCGAAAAACAGGTGACCGAAAGGCAGATACAAGGGACGGTACTGGATGATACCGGCGAGGGGCTTCCCGGAGTAAGTATCTTGGTAAAAGGAACCAGCAAGGGAACGCTTTCCGATGTAGAGGGTAAGTGGCAGATGTCGATTCCCGACGAAGGTGCTGTATTGGTTTTTAGCTTTGTGGGATTCAATAGCCAGGAAATAGAGGTGGGCAACCAGACGAACCTAGCCGTTACTATGTCGGCCGACATAAAAGGACTTGAGGAACTGGTGGTAGTAGGGTACGGAACCCAGAAGAAAGTGAACTTAACAGGAGCCATTTCCTCAGTGAATAGTGAGGACCTGAACAACCAGTCGGCTTCCAACTTATCCAATACCATAGCCGGTAGGGCACCGGGAGTGAACGTGACCAATACCTCAGGACTGGCAGGGGCCACCTCTAGCATCCGGATGAGAGGTAGCTTTGGCGACCCTTTGTTTGTAATCGATGGCATTGTTCGCGACAAGGAGGCTTTCGACATGCTCGAAGCGGCTGAAGTGGACCAGTTAAGTTTCCTTAAAGATGCAGCAACGGCCTCTATCTATGGCTCTAGAGCCGGCAATGGGGTGGTGATGGTGACCACCAAGTCGGGACAGAAACAGAAGCCTACTTTTAACTTTCAGTCCAACTATACCACGGGCCGCCCTACCCAAACATTGCTTTCGGACCTTACCACGGCAGAGGATGAATTGATTTATCAGAATAGAGTGGCGGAGTTCAGAGGGACTACCATCCCCAATGGCCCGACGGAGTTTGAATATTTTAAAGATAAAAAATACAACGTAAACGATTTTATATGGCAAAACCCTTACAGTCATAGACAGTCCCTGAGTGTGTCAGGTGGCGATAAGAAATTTACCTACTACTCTTTGCTGAGCTATAGGGGAGAGGAAGGATCCTACAAGAGCTTAGAGCATGGGAAATTCAATATGCGCTCTAACGTAACCGCTCAGATCACCGACGATATCAAGGTAAACTTGAATCTGTCGGCTACTCAACAGAACCACGATCGCTTCTACTGGCCCTTTACCGGTGAAGACGACTTCGATGTGTCCGATCTTTATAGGGTGACCTTCAACTGGCCCAAAACATTCCCTTTCTACACCGAAGCCGATGGTACGCCTGTTAACCATGTGACGGACTACCCCGTGCAGACGCCCATGGGAAGCTGGCAGGCATGGAGTGTGATCGACCAGGTGATTGGCGATCGTTATATCAAAACCCGTCGCCGGAATATGAACTCTATTCTCTCGGTCGATATCAAGCTGGACAAACTTATTCCGGGTCTATCTACCAAAATAGTGGGGAACTATCTGGGGGAGGATTATATGCGTAAGAAATACCTGACTTTTCAGAAAAACTATGTGTTTAACCAAGCCGATCCCAATGGAAATCGGTTTATCCCTGCCGCTCCTGACGAAAACAAAACGAATATCTTTACCTTCAGCCAGAACCAACCCTTCCTCAGTCAGGAGATCCGTACGGGATGGAGCTATCAGTTCGACTGGTTTGCCCAATACTCCCGGAGTTTCAACAAACATGGCGTAGAAGGATTGGTCGTGTTTGAGCAAGCCGAAAATGGCGGCTATGGTACCTACGCCAAGTTGGAAGCTCCGCTTACTTCTTATGACCAGTCGTTCGTTTATTCTAACGATACGGAACGCCGTAACGGGAATCTTTGGCAGTCTGTGGGGGCACGTCAGTCCTGGATAGGTCGCTTCAATTATAATTACGACAGCCGATATATCGCCGAATTCTCTTTCCGATATGATGGTAACACCCTCTTTCCACAACATAAAAGATGGGGCTTTTTCCCGTCGGTATCGGCAGCGTGGCGCCTCTCTGAGGAATCGTTTATCAAAGACAAGACCTCATTTTTCGATGACTTAAAGCTGAGGGCCTCTTACGGTACTACGGGTAATGACCTGGATGTATACAATAATAGAATTTCTGCCTTTGCTTATAACGATGTGTACCAGAATTCGGGTAGCTATATGTTTGGCGACAAGCTCTATCAGAGCATTGCTCCCGGAGCCACCCCTAACCGTAACCTTACCTGGGCTACTTCCACGACCTATAATGTCGGCCTAGACTTTGGAATGCTCAAAAACAGGTTGTATGGAACCTTGGATATGTTCTTAAAGGAAGAAAAGAATATTTTGGGCTCGCGTTTGGTGACCCTGCCCGATAATTATGGCCAGGGACTAGCCCCAGAAAACTATGCCGCTCGGTCGTGGAGAGGTGGGGAACTCTTTGTAGAATGGCGCGACAAAGCCCTCGATAATAAGCTGAATTACTCCGTATCGGCCAACTTGGGTTATGCCATCGACCGTTGGGATATCCTCGATCAAGGACTCGCCTACCAGCCAGGAGGGAACCGTTTTTTTCAAAGCCAGATCGGTCACCCCGCCAACCGGATCATCGGGTTGAAGACCCTTGGGATGGTCCGTACCCAGGATCAATTGGACGGACTGCTTGAAAGTGGCCTCAAACAATATGGTCGTGATCCTTATTTGGGAGGTCTCTATTTTGAAGATGTACGCGGTGACGGCTATGCTCCGGGACCCGACGGAAAGATAGACGGCAACGATATTCAGGTGTTGTCCAATAATGGAGCGCCACGTATCAACTATGGTTTTGGACTTAATCTGTCCTATCAGGGACTATCACTCAATGCCCACTTCCAGGGTGTAGGAGCTTACGACCGGATCATTAGCAACCAAGAAGGTGCCGGGATGCGTCAGCATGGTGGGTCGGTAAGGCCTTACTACCCGCTGTGGGCCGGTGACGTATGGACTCCCGAAAATCCCGATGCCGCTTATCCTCGTCCTATCGGACAAAACTGGTATGAGTCGGGAACAGGGGCAACCTCGTTTTGGATTCGGAATGGAGCCTATATGAGACTGAAAAACTTAAACATCGCCTATAATATTCCTTCGAAGTGGGTGGCTAACCTTAAGCTGGTAAGTGCACAGGTGTATGTGAATGGTACCAATCTTTTCGCCCTGTCGGCACTCAAGGAATTCCATGACCCAGAACAATTGAACTACGATTCGTTTCCGGTTATGAAGACGTTCACTGTAGGAATTGACTTTAAATTTTAATACATATCAAAATGAGAAAGGTACTAATATTAATGATATGGCTGTCGGGGACGATGTTCTCATGCCAGGATGTACTCGAGATAGAAGATATTAATAATTATAATCCAGAATTGGTATGGAATGATGCCAACTTGGCCAATGCCTATATGGCCAATTTGTATCCCATGTTTGGCAACTGGAACCCTTCTGCTGATGCATTTAGCCAGCAAATAGCGGGAATTCCGTTTTATTCGGATCGTGTGACCATTACCAACGGGGAGTTTAAGCTTTGGAACTACACCCGAATCAGGCTGATCAATCAGGCCATCGTAGAAGTGAACCAAGGTAATCTATCGGAAGCCGATAAGCAAAGTATTATGGCACAGGCACTGTTTATGCGTGCTTACACTTATTTCGATATGGTGAAGTACCATGGTGGTGTTCCCTATATTACCATTCCACAAGACCGGTATGAGGACGACTTGTTCGTAAAACGCAACACGACCAAAGAGTGTTTTGACCTGATGATTAAGGACCTCGACGATGCCATCGCCATGTTGCCGACGAAAATCGCTCCTGGTTCCGACGATTATGGTAAAATAGATGGAAGTTTTGCCTTAGCCTTTAAAGCCAAAGTGTTATTGTATATGGCCTCCCCTCAGTTCAATCCTACCAATCCATGGTCCAATGCCTACTGGCAGCAGGCCTATTCGGTCAACAAGGAGGCTTATGAGTCTTTGGGGGCACAAGGTTACCGCCTCGTGGACGACTATAGCCAGATAGCCCTTTCAGAAAAGGGGCCAGAGGCCATATTTACGGTGATCAACTCTTATCCCAATAAAACGGCCTCTTGGGATCATGGCGTAAGGCCTGGTTCCGAAAGTCGTGGACCTGCCTGGGCGGTACCCACGTGGGAATTTGTAAAAGAGTTTCCTATGAAGGATGGTAAGGCCTATAACGACCCTAGTGGTGCATATTTTCAAACCGACGCCGAATTCTTGCAGAATTTTTGGAGCAACAGAGACCCTCGCTTTATGCAATCGGTGGTGTGGAATGGGAAAAGTTACCCGGTCTCAGGCAAAACTGATAAGCGCCAATATACCGCCCTGGGTATAGCTCATGAGCTAGACGATTATGGCATTAACCCCGATGCTGGGGTGAACTCCACCAACCTCGATCGGTATACTGGCTTCTTTATTGTAAAAAATAGCCTTCTTAAGCTCGCTCAGGCCGAGGTGCAGCAGTACGATGTCGATTACGTATTGATGCGCTATGCCGAAGTGATGCTCAACTATGCAGAGACTGCCAACGAAACGGGACATATGGATGAGGCCATCCAGATATTACAGGCCATCCGGGCCAGAGCCGGTATTGAGCCCGGTGACGACGGCTACTATGGTATCGATGCCAGTAGTAAAGAAGCCCTCAGAGAGGCCATCCTGATGGAACGCAATATCGAACTGTGCTTCGAGGGGCATCGGTTCTGGGACTTGCGCCGCCTGCGCATGCTCGACCGCCTCAATGGAACCACCAAGCATGGCGTAGAAGCCATAGCGGTGTTGCCCAATGGTCAAAATATGCCTATGGGCGATGCCCGGGCCCAGGCCGACCAAAACTTGTTGGTAGAGAAGGATTTTAAATATTCGGTATTACAAGTTCCTCGCGCCGGGGTACAGATCAACGTGGTGCCGGAAACCTATTATTTCTTCCCCATTCATCAAGATGTGCTCGACAGAAACCCAAGCCTAGAGCAAAATAATAATTGGGGCGGGAGCTTTAATCCTACTTTGGAGTAGATTTCCTAGTTAATTGCCCATAGAAAAGGCCTTCCAATTCGTTTGGAAGGCCTTTTCTATGGGTGTTACTTACCACAAGAATCCTATTTCTTTTCGGGCATCAGCACTACCTTAATATAGTTCTTTTCGTTGAAATACTTTTTGGCGGCTGCTTCAGAGCTTTTTACCGTTACAGAACTTAGTAATTCGTCTTGGCGATAGAGCTCGTCGAGGTCGTCACCAATAAAGGTGTTGGTGTCGATGTAGTTGATCCAGAAACCGTTGGTCTTGGTAGCGACCTCTAGCTTGCGCCTGGTTTCGGCCTTAAATTTCTCCAGATCTTGTGGGTCGGCGCCATTCGTCTTAATTTTACCGATCTCCTCCATGGTCCGTTTAACGAGTTTCTCTACATTTTCGGGGCCACAGCCAAACTGAACAGAAATTCTGTAATGACCTGTCGGGAACTTATCGGTGCTCTGCGATACGCCTACGCCATATACGCCACTTTCTTCCTCCCGTAGCGACTCGATTAGCTTAATTTGCAAGGCTTCCTGCAAGGCTTCCAGCTGTATATTGTTTTCGGGACTGTAGTCGTAAGTGCCACTAAAGACCATCGATACCCTACTTTTGGGTTCTAAGCCTTTGTAAACTGTCTTTTCTATACGACCCGCTGGTGGGAATATGTTGGGGTGCTTGTAGCTGTCGTCTCGGTCGGTAGAGGGTAGCCCGCCCAGGTACTTCTCAAGCATAGGCTTGATTTGCTGGATGTCGAATGCCCCAACGATAGTGAATACGAAATCGGAGGCATCCGAGAATCGGTCGTTATAGATCGTCATCGCCTTATCCAAGTCTACCTTGTCTATGTTTTCGGGTTTTAAGGGGGCACGGCGTGGGTCGTGGTTGGTCAGGACGGCGTTAAGCGAATCGCCAAATATTTTCTCTGGCGTTAAGGTCTTCTGCATATTTTCGAGGTAAGCCTTTTGGTTGGCCAACATGCCGGCCACCAGTTCGGCGTCCTTACGAGGTTCCGTAAAATACGCATATATCAGGCTAAGGGTAGTCTCTAGATCCTTAGGGCTGGTGCGACCGTTAATTCCCTCACTCAATTCGTTTACATAGGGTCCTCCTTGGGCAGTTTTGCCGGCCAGGAATTTCTGTAGCTGGGTTTGGTTATAAGGACCTACCCCTGCCGACTGTACCAAATAGCTTGTAAACATTCCGGTTTCTCGGTCATTAGGGAACAGGGAGTAGCCGCCTTTTCCAGTGGCTTTAATGAGGATCTCGTCATTTTTAAAATCCGTAGGTTTTAGCAATACTTTGACTCCATTGGACAGCACCAACTCGGTAATCTTGGCTTTAGAAATCACTTTTTCACTCACTACCTTTCCGGCTACGGGCTCCTTAGGAAGCAAAGGAGCGTCCAGGGCGTCGTCCACATAGGCCGTTACATCCTTACCCGCCGACGACACGATTTCCTGTATCTGCTCTTCGGTAGGGAGTTGTTCTTTCCCTTTTTCTGGAGCCATCAGCACCACCGACCGGTTGCTGTCGGTGATATACGACTTCGCCAAAGCGTTTACCTCTTCCAAGGTGATAGAGCCTAGATGTTTCTGTGCGAATTGGTAAAAACCTTCGGCGCCCATAAAGGCATTATCGTGCAAGAAATGGTCGATATAGGCTTGCACATGGCTGGCCGACTTGGTCTTGTCTTTTTCTTTAAACTGCTGCTCAGCCGAGGTCATAAAATCCTGCTTGGCCCTGTCGAGCTCCGCTTGGGTGAAGCCGAATTTCTGCACCCGTACATTTTCCTGCACCACGGCGGCGATGGCTCCGGGTAGTGATGCCGCATCTTTGGCCAGGGCTATGGAGGTATAGGAGTCTAGTCCTCCGAGAAATTCGCCATATTGGCTCGATCCGTATAGGAATGGCGGGTTGGGCTTTTGGGTGAGCTCTTGGATCCTTTGCCCAATCATGGCGTTGTATAGCGATTGGGTCATATGGTTTTTGGCATCTAGCAGGGTGAGTTCCTTTTGGCCAGGAAGCTTGTAGATTAGCTGCAGCACATATTGAGGATATTCGGGGTCGGTCACGATGGCCGTGTTGTTCTGCCCGTCTAGTTTTATTTTATAGTCGATACGCTCCTTTATCTGGGCAGGAGGGGTCATAGAGCCAAATTTGTCCTGGATCATTTTCTCTACCTCTGCAGGGTCAAAATCTCCTACCGCTATCACGGCCATTAGGTCGGGGCGGTACCAGTCCTTGTAAAACGACTTGAGCACCTCTGGTTTAAAGCTTTTGAGGATGCTGTCCTTGCCGATGGGTAGGCGGTCGGCGTAGCGCGAATTGTTGAGGATACGCTTTAGATACTGATCCCTCATGCGCTGCTGAGCACCACGGCCCAGTCGCGACTCTTCCAATACCACACCTCTTTCTTTTTCTATTTCGCTGTTTTCCAATAGGGCGTCATGCGACCAGTCTTCCAATACCTGAAGGCCCTTGTCGAGCAGCCCAGCGGAGTCGGTAGGGATGGGGAGCATGTACACCGTTTCGTCGAAGCTCGTATAGGCATTTAAGTCGGCCCCAAAACGAACCCCCGTTTTTTGCAAGAAGTTTACCAGCTCGTTTTTTGGGAAGTTTTTGGTGCCATTAAAATTCATATGCTCCATAAAGTGAGCCAGGCCCTGCTGCTGATCCGTTTCCAAGATTGAACCCGCCTTGATCACCAGGCGAAGTTCCGCGCGGTTTTCTGGTTCCTTGTTCTTACGGATATAGTAAGTGAGCCCGTTTTTGAGCTTTCCTATCTTGACACTCGGATCTAAAGGGATCTTTTCTGTGGCCAAGTTCTGCCCCATACTTAGCTGTGGAGTCATAAAACCCAGCATTAGGAAATAGATTCCATAAAATGGCTTTTTCATCTGGTCTATTGTTGATAGATTAAAAATGTGTGGCGAAATATATGGGTATTGTCCAATACTTCAAAATTAATATTGTAAAACTAAATGTGCGGTAAGATTCTGATGATTTACAAATTGATTCAAATTTGTTTGTATGGAGGCATATGTAATGTTGGTTATAAACTGTAAATAGGCTAATCTATTTCGTAACAGCAGCATTTTTAGTAACCGATGGAATAAAGTTGTGCAGGAGTATGCGGTATGGATGAGGCCTTGAAACTAGGAAGTAGAGGCTCCAGCGGTTGTCGTCACCAAATGCTCCACCTACACCGATCGACGGAAACAAAAAGGAACGAGTACCCTCTTGGATATTTTTAAAATTTACATATTATTGTGATGTCACCGGTGGTTTGTGGGGGGGATGTAATACCAATTGGATGAAGGAAATAGTAGACATAGAAGCAAGGAAACCGATTTGGTTGGCCCTATCTGATTTTTATCTAGATACAGAGCTTCATGAATCCTGCTTTAGGCATCTGGCTTTAAAAATTTTAGAAAGCCCATATTCCTTCGAAAAAATTAGGGAGATCGATCAATATGAAGTATTTCCGGTACTCCAGCCCAATCTAATGAGTAGTGCCGGCGAATGGGCTGGGTTTGACAAGGAATGGTTGATCCACCGCATTACAGAGTCGCTAGCCAAACGAAAGTGGTACACAAAAATCTTAGTCGAAAACCTGTATCCGACTTTTAAGGGTATTGGCAGTGGCAACTGGAAAAGCCTAGAGGAGATTTATTGGGAGGTCAAATCGGGTCATTAAGCTAAATTGTTTAGAGATGTGACTTCAGGGGGGAGCAGATAATCTACTCCCCATAAAGATGTAAATAGGGGTATTTGAATAGCTGATTTTCTTTCTACTTTAAGGAGTTCGCCTATGGAAATGAAATTGGCATTAATTTCAAAGTCTGTTCGTTTTTCTGTGCCTGCCTTTCCGAAGTACTTATAGCCACATTGCCCTAAGTTTTAAATACCTCAATGAGGACCATTTTTGGCATTTACAGCCGATGGTTGACAGTTTGTAGACAACCGTTTACTCAATACTAAAATTTATTTGCGGGTACCTAGCTGTGTGCTGATATTATGTAGATATATTTACAAAATATTAAGTTCGTGTTGAAGTGTTGGGTAGTGTAAAATGGTCAATAAAATTGGCTGTTTTTGTCGTTTTGAGCGTTAATAAGTATAGGGTTGTGGTTTTTAATTATCAAAAATACCTACGAAAGCTGATGAAACAATGACTTACACGGTGTCCTTTCGAGTCGGTCGTGGCCGAAGTCGAGTAGGAAGGTGGGAGGCTGTTAATCGTGCCAATGGCTATAGTTTCGATTCGTATACCTGCTGTAATCCACTCAGGGGTTATGTTGGTAACACGGCGTTCTATACTCAATTGGCATATATCAGAAACCATATAATTTAATAACGATAGTGAATGAATATACTGTCCCTTATGCGCTCACTGACTTAGTTTCAGCGCTCATCCATAAAGATTTAAAAAACAATTCATGAACAAACTGTACACAATCCTTTTTATAGCTTTATTTAGTATAAAGGGCTATTCACAAATTCACTTCGAAAAGGGCTACTTAATCGATAATGATAATCAAAGAATTGAATGTTTAATTAAGAACATGGAATGGGAAAATAACCCTACCAAGTTTGACTACAGACGCTCCGTGGAGAGCGAAACATTAACGGCCACCATCGATAACGTGAAGGAGTTCGGTGTAAGTGGGGAATTCAAGTATATCAGAAGTAAGGTGAAGCTGGACCGATCCAGCCAAAGTATGGCTTCATTGAGCGATCAAAAAAGTCCAGAATTCTCTGAGGAAGAAGTGTTTCTGAAAATATTAGTGGAAGGAGCGGCAAATTTGCTTGCTTATAAAAACACGAATCTGGATAGATTTTTTTATAGTAAAGATAATTCTAATATAGAGGCATTAGTATTTAAGTTATATAGGACTGAGGATGGAAAAGTTGATGCCAATGTTGGATATAAACAACAGTTATTGGCGGAATTGACGTGTCCACAATTTACAATAGAGAAAGTTAAAAAATTGAGTTATGGACGGAAGCAATTGGTTCGTTTTTTTGTAGAATTCAATGCGTGCAATAACCGAGAATATACCAATTATGATTCCAAGCCGCATCGGGATATGTTCAATTTGAATATTCGGCCAGGGCTTAATTTTACCGCTCTTTCCATCAAAAATACCCTTACCGACTACGGTAAAATCGATTTTGATAGAAAGCTGTCCTTTAGATTAGGGATTGAGAGTGAATTTATTCTGCCCTTCAATAAGAACAAATGGGCTATTCTCGTAGAGCCTACCTTTCAATATTTCAAAGCTGAAAAGATAGAAAAATCAGAAAAGGCTACTATTGACTATAAGTCCATAGAGTTGCCGATTGGATTAAGGTATTACATCTTCCTGAATGATCAGTCGAAGCTATTCATTAATGGATCTATTATTTTTGATTTTAGAAGTAACTCAAAAATTAGCCTGAATAATTTAAATTATCTAGACATTAGTAATGCGTCCAACTTTGCAGGCGGTATAGGGTATAAGTATCATGATAAGTTTAGTCTTGAGTTAAGGTATCAGACCAGCAGGAATATTTTGAGGGAGTATACGTTTTGGGATTCGCAGTATCAGACGGTATCGCTTATTTTGGGTTATAGTCTTTTTTAAAGGCCGGGCCCATTAGGCCTTTACTTAATCCATTTATCTACCATCATTTTGTGCGTTAAGGGTATACGAAATGATGGTAGAATTCAAGTAGTGAGGAGCATACTTTCTCTATTTAAAATTTTATCCCTCATCTTTACAACCAACTTTCAATAAGGTGAGTCACACAGAAGAAGCCTGGTAAATGGCGATAGTTTCCATTCCTTGCTAAATTGGATATTCTGGAGCATGCTGGGCTCTTCGTCAATTTTGGTGAAACAATATCAATAAACTACACATTATTTTGCTATTGTTACCCCACTTCCCTTTTTGAATACCAGCCCCATTCTGTCAATTAATTTATAGGACTGACTGGGTTTATAATCCACCCCAAACTGTTCTTTTATTACCTTAAGAATACCAGGGCCTGACCACCTTT
>NZ_QGDT01000014.1 GCF_003149085.1 Dyadobacter jejuensis
GTGCCACCGAAGTGACCCCTCGCCTTGCATGTATTAAGCCTGCCGCTAGCGTTCATCCTGAGCCAGGATCAAACTCTCCATTGTAAATTTTGTATTAATAGTTTGGCTGTTTCGAAAAACAACCATGTCTAAATACGAGTATTTCTTACTCTCTTGGTTTATCTCATCATGTCAAAGAACTAGGCCAATTGCGACTTTCTCTCTCTCTTTTCTGTTTCGCCGTCTGCGATTGGGATTGCAAAGGTAGGAAAGATTTTTAGAAATACATAAGACGGGCAAAAAAAATATTCACTTTTTTTAAAGTTCTTTATTCTTTATAAATTTATATAATCATTATACCACAAAATCCCCCTTTTTGGCCCTTTTACCCGATAAAAAACTTTTACCTTTTTTTAGGAATAGATCCGCTCAGCTATCTATTGCCAGGATTGCAGCCCTCCGTACTCCCCAAAGACCTGGCCCCATTACTTACCTGCCACTTCCTTTTATTACTATAATATGGTCCTACCCTCAACTTCTCTTAGCTTACTCGTACCACTACCTATCCAAGCCGGGGGGGTTCATTTGGCAATAGTCGGTATACCTAGGCTTCATCCTTAAAGATTCCTTAAAAGTTAGCCAGGTCCGTATTGCCCCTAATCAAAACATTTAGACTACCCTGCTCTATGTCCTCCCAAATTCCCCATCATATAATAAATGTAGCTGGCCACATGATAGGTATATCGAAGGACACTCCACCATCTTTTATCAAACTCTAAAAACATTTCGAACTTTAAGCCATTATATAGGATTACGAGATGAGCATTCCTATAAGTAGGAATAGCTATATTCCGCCGTACAGGCCAATTATTGGTCAAACCGATACTAAGTATGCCAGACATACTCCAAATAGGCTCAAATACAAAAATTGAAGGATGTGCTCAATGACTTTGTTCGTAATAAGCCTATCTAAGATCCTAGATGGAGAATATGCTGGAAATAGCTTCTTATCCACTATAAATAGAGGGGCTAAGCTCATATAAATAGCTTGGCCCCTCTTATTAGCTTCAAAAGGCTATTCGGTCGCTAAAAATGGATATTGATAACTTTTGGGTGAAACAAACGTTTCCTTGATTACCCTGGGCGACACCCACCGCAGGAGGTTTAAGATAGACCCGGCCTTGTCGTTGGTGCCCGATGCCCTGGCTCCCCCAAAGGGTTGTTGTCCTACTACGGCTCCCGTAGGCTTGTCGTTGATATAAAAATTACCTGCGGCATTCACCAGGTGTTTGGTGGCATATTGAATAGCATATCGATCGGTAGCGAATATAGCACCCGTCAAAGCATAGGGGGATGTAGCATCTATAATAGGAATGATGCCTTCAAAGTCATTTTCATCATAAACAAATACCGTCAGTACGGGTCCAAAAATCTCTTCGGATAGGGTCACGTAATTGGACTCCTTGGCTAGCAATATCGTTGGTTCAATAAAATAGCCATGCTCCTTGGTATACCCCCCTCCCGTTATTATTTCTACTGCATCACTTTTTGAAGCCTCGTTGATATAGTTCGTGATTTTATCGAAAGACTTTTCGTCTATAACCGCATTTACAAAATTACCAAAGTCTTCAACCCCACCCATTTTTATAGTAGCCAGTTCCTCAAGCATGATCGACTTTACTTCCTCCCACAAATTAGTAGGAATATAAGCGCGTGATGCGGCAGAACATTTTTGCCCTTGGTATTCAAAAGCACCTCTGATAAGTCCAATCGCCACTTCTCTCGCATGGGCCGATCGATGAGCCAACACAAAATCTTTGCCTCCTGTTTCTCCTACAATCCTTGGAAAGGATTTATAGCAATCCAGATTGTTGCCAATCGTCTTCCAAATGGTTTTAAAAACCGAGGTACTTCCTGTAAAATGTATTCCAGCAAAATCGGGATGGCTAAAAACAATATCCCCAGCGGCTGGCCCATCCACCAATATCATATTGATTACTCCATCGGGGAGGCCTGCCGCCTTAAATACCTTCATGATGACATTTGCAGCATAAACTTGTGTAAATGCGGGTTTCCATACCACTACATTACCCATTAATGCGGGTGCCGCGGGTAAATTACCCGCAATGGCCGTAAAATTGAAGGGTGTAATTGCAAAAACGAAACCTTCGAGCGGACGATATTCCATTCTGTTCCAAACTCCTTCCGATGATACCGGCTGCTGCTCGTAAATTTCTTGCATAAAATTTACATTCAATCTTAAAAAATCGATGAATTCACAAGCAGCATCAATTTCGGCTTGATAGGCATTTTTAGACTGGCCTAGCATGGTAGCCGCATTAATTTCTGCGCGGTACGGACCAGCTATAAGCTCAGCAGCCCTTAAAAAAATAGCTGCACGCTGTTCCCATGACATTGCTGCCCATGGTTTGGCGGCATGAAGCGCTTGACTTATGGCACTGCTCACATCCTTTTTATTCCCCTCATGAAAGTACCCCAATATATGTTGGTGGTCGTGTGGTGGAGAAATGACCCGTTTATTTCCAGAAAAAATCTCCTGGTTACCTATGTATTGAGGAATCTCAATTTGTTTCGATCTGGCTGCCACTAAGGCCTCTTTTAGCACAATAGTCTCTGGGCTACCTGGAGCATAGCTTTTCACTGGTTCGTTTCGAAGCTCAGGAACATTGAATTTACCGATTGACATGGTTTTTTGCTTTGAATTAAAGATTGATAGTGCTTATTGATTCCTAATTTATAAAGAATAATATAGACAATATAAGTATCATACCAAAAACTTGTAGCTTCCCTACAAGGTAAAGAAGCGCCTTCCCTCACCTTCTAACTGAGTACGTCAAGGATTATTATTTTTCGACGCGCTGAAAATATTAGACCACAAACCCAGAAAAAGTATTCCCTATACCCGGATTTTTCTCCTATAACAAGGTATCCAAAAGTATAACACGTAAATGCTGCGGTGATTTTTTGCTCCCGTTATTGGCCAAGTTACGGCACTCCCTTCAATATCCGCCTTTTCTTTTATTTGCTACTCATTGGTCATGGGGCGGGGAAATCCTGGTAGATACGTTTCAGTTCGGTTTTGATAAAGGGTATATCATCCCGCAAATCAGGGTATTTTTTAATGATGGGGTCGATAATACTGCAAAGTTCATCCAGCGTAAGTGATTCGTTGTTGCTAGAAGTTCTTAAATTTGCACTTACATGCATGCTTTCATAGTATTTTGAAAAGCTTAGCACCTTACCAACAGTGTAAAAAATTAATATAATTAATCTATAGAATATTAACTATATTAATTTTAGATAACTACATTTTTTATCACTTAAAGCCATGCATGTTGGGCCAGTTTGAATTAATAAAGAAAATAATAAATGATATTCTATAGTACAAAAACCAGCAGTCATAAAGCCAAGCTGGAGGAAGCTATTTTTAGGAGCCTACCACCCGACAATGGTCTGTATATGCCCGAGCATATTCCCTCCCTGTCCCAGGCTTTTCTGGACGATATTCAAAATAAGACCTTTAAGGAAATAGCGATAGAGGTAACTCATACCCTCCTTTCCGACGACCTTACTCGTCAAGAGGTAGTGGAGATTATCGATTTGGCCTACGATTTTGAAGCTCCCACCCAGAGAATATCCGAGGATGTATATGTTTTGGAATTGTTTCATGGTCCGTCTATGGCCTTCAAAGACTTTGGAGCTCGGTTTATGGCCGCCTTGATGTCCTATTTCCTAAAACGTAATAATAAGGAGCTCAATATATTGGTGGCTACTTCCGGCGATACGGGGGGAGCCGTGGCCCAGGGCTTCTTCGATGTACCCGGCATTTCAGTCACCATACTTTATCCGAGTGGTAAGGTAAGCGACATCCAGGAAAAACAATTGACTACTTTGGGTCATAACGTACAGGCTCTAGAAGTAGACGGTACCTTCGATGACTGTCAGAAGTTAGTGAAGGAGGCGTTCTTGGATCAGGAGCTCAATGAGCGCTTTAATTTGGCATCGGCCAACTCCATCAACATTGCCCGACTCATTCCTCAGTCCTTCTATTACTTTGCCGCCTATGCGCAACTTAAGCAGCTGGGCAAGCCCATCGTCTTTGCGGTGCCGAGTGGAAATTTTGGTAATTTGAGTGCAGGCCTTCTGGCCTTCCGTATGGGACTGCCTGCAGCACATTTTGTGGCGGCTACTAATAAAAATAACGCGGTACCTCGTTATCTGGAATCGGGAACGTACAATCCCTTGCCGTCTATCGAAACCATATCCAATGCAATGGATGTGGGCAACCCGAGTAACTTTGTCCGCCTGACCCGATTCTTCCAGGAAGATCTGAATTTGATTAGAGAAAAAGTATCGGGTTACTATTTCGACGATTCCCAAACCCGAGATGCCATGCGGGAATTGAATGATGCTTTAGAATATATAGCATGTCCCCATACGGCAGTAGCTTACCTGGGACTTGAGGCTTATCGAAAAGAAAGTAACTCCGATTTTGTGGGTGTCTTTCTATCGACGGCCCATCCGGCCAAATTCATCGATTTGGTAGAGCAAACACTGGGAAAAAGCATAGAAGTGCCAGAACGACTCCAAAAACTGCTTTCTCTTCCAAAAACAGCCACTAAGTTATCATCCGACTTTATATCTTTTAAAGATTTACTAATCAGCACTTTAAGCAAAAAATAGACAAAAACAAAGCCGATTAGAATCGTCTGTAGCAATTCTACACGTACGATCCCTCGCTACAAACAAAGGAAAAGGGGCGTAATTTTCATTAATTTGAAAATTACGCCCCTTCTTTTTTTTAATGGGAGACTAGTTGACCAGATCCCCTCTCAAATTTCGAAAACGTTTTCGTGCTTCGGCAATATGAATACTGCCGGGGTATTGCTCCAGCAATTTTTGATATTGCCTCATGGCTTCATCCTTGTTTTGGAATTTCTCCTCATAGAGCCTGGCCATTTCGAAAAGGCCGTCGTCGCCCAATATATCGTGCCCAAACTTTTGAGTGAGGATTTCTAGATTCTTTAATGCGGCCTGATTGCTGTCGAGGGTAATGTAAGTTTTAGCACTCAACCATAATAGTTCGTCGGTCAGGCTATGCTGGGGATACCTGGTCAGCATAGCCTGGAGGCTATCCAAAGCCTGATACTTTTTATTCTGGAATATCAGCAGTTCAATATTGGCATATTCCCCCATGGCCGTTTCACTACTATCGAGTCCGGTGTTGTCCATGATCCGTAACGAAAGTTCATTGGCGTCATTGGCGATTTCGCGGGTAGTGGCCTTTTTTAATATATTGAGTACGTCTTTGGCCAGGTCAAAATCTCCCTTATAATAATGGAGCTTGGCATTGCGTAGCTTGGCTTCGTACCCTAGTTGATCGTCTTTCTGCGATTTTTCTACCTGAGAATAAAGCAAAGAAGCCTCCCAAGGCTCCCCTTTTAAGAGGTATATATCGCCCAAATCCAGCTTGCAATGGTCTACAAAGCTGGATTCCTTACTCCCGGCAACTATCGCCTGATTGAGGGCCTTTATGGCATCATCGAAATTGTCCTGATAAAAGGCGTATAAATGGGCTAGGTTGCGCAATACCTGCACGGTTCTATCGTCCACCCCGAGCTCCTCCAGGAGCTTCTGATACTGCTCCACGAGCTTGCTTACCTCTTTCTTATTAATCGGAAAAGTATTCCGTACCTTTTGTTCCCGGGCAAAGATGGCCAATCGGCGGGCTATGGGGTAGACTTCCTCCCCCTTATGCTCCTTGACTAGGTAGTCGAAAATAGATCCCGAATTGCCATAATCCTGATTCTGTAGGGCCAGCATCCCCAAGTTATACAGCCTTTTTCCCTTATAGTTAAAGCGTTTATCCAGTGCTCTTTCCTGTATAAAAGCCTTATAAAAATCCTTCTTTTGTATTTGGTACCAAATGAGCAATTCACTATAAAACCCCTCGTTAGGATACGCCTGGATACGTTCGTACAGAATCTTCTCTAATAACAATTGCTCTTCCTCGGTTTTGAGGAAGTCCTGAAACATGTTTTGAACGATCTGGATGTTCTGATAGCGGGTACCATACGAAAGGAGTTCATCGATCATTTTTTCGGACTCGTCCAGTTCTTTATAGATACTGGCCACCTCTAGCTGAAAGAGATCACTCCGCTTAGCCTTGGTTCGGGCATCGTTAAGAGCAGCCAGTGACAATTCTGGATGTTGCAAACGGCGAAACTCTTCGGCCAATTGTCGATTCTGATCGATCCCTATATTAGGACGCTCTATGGCTTGTCCAAACTTTTTGAGGGCTTCCTGGGCCTTCCCTTGGCCCTCTAACAGCACTCCCCAATACAATAGGTACCAGCTCGACTCGGGTCCATTGGCCTTGCTTTGTTTTTTAAATAGCTTTTCAGCTTCATTCCAGGCCTTCAGCCGAATACTACATTCGGTATAATGCCTGAGGGAAAGCATATCGAAATCGTCCTGAAGGTAGGTTTGATAGAGGGCAGTAGCCTTGGCGCAATCGTCCGTTTTAAAGTATTCCTCGGCCAGCTGGCGCTCGCTCTGGGCCAGCACCGGGCCGGCCGCCCCGGAAATTAAAAAACTATAAATAACTCCCCTTATAATTTCCCTTTTCATAATAGAAAAAAATCTTTTTCCTTTTTTATTATCTTTCTCTAGCCCTGTGGATATGTCGATAAATAGCTTATTCACTGTAGATGCACATAGTTATTCACATTTTGTGGATAACTATGTGGGTTTCTCCACATAGTTATTAGTTACTTTCCACTTTTAAGTGCTTGGTTTACAAGATATGCATTTAATTATCGACATCATAGTGTGTATAACTATAGGAATTGCGTAATTTTGGTTATCCACAGAATCTATAGTGTATCAACGGGCTGTTAACTCTGAGTTGGATGTGAATTGTCCACTGTAGGTGACGCTCCACGTTTTTATCCACATATATACGTGGTTATCCACAAGGTTGTTCACAAAATTCAGTCGTTTTCCCACAGATTTTCGAACTTATTCACATACTTATCCACATATTGCGCATAAGTTTTAGGTTTATTGTGGATTATCCACGGTAATATCAATGCCACTAATCTCAAAATTGCTTTTGAGATGTAATTTTTCAGGTAAAAAAATCACGGTTTCGGGTTGAAGCCCCTTTTCTAGGTTCCCACTATCCCATTTTTGGTTGCGGTTGCTATCAAGGGTGAGTCGTAAGTAGTATTTTCCTTCGGGAATGTGGATAAAATGGTAGGGGTATTGGAAGGTCTGCTTAACAACCTGGTATTTTTCATCGAGCAACTCGATGATTACCGAGGTGGTCGAGTCTGCATTTAGGACGGTGCCCGATAGGGTTGCGTAGTCCTCTGGATCCAAAACAGGATGTTTCAAATGGGTGAGTGGCAAAGTATCTTGTTCTACACTGATGACAGCACCCAAGGGAATTTGCCATTTCAGACTGTCTATAGCCTTGGTATTTCCTTCTATTTTTAGCTCGTTATGGTAATCGTTCCAGGTTTGTTTTAGATCTGTAAGCGGTATATAAGTGACGCTATCGGTATAGAGTCGGATGGAATCGGCATCGAGAAAGGCAATGGGTTTGTTGAATTTTAACGAATAGCTAAATTCGTTGGCCAATGGCTTATTATTTTGCGGCTCCGTTGCCATGGTAAAGGGTTCTTTTTGCGGTGTTTTTCCCCTCTGTTGTTGGAAGGCAATTTTCTGTTGAAAGGTGCTATCTGTACCCAAAGAGTCGGTTACCTGGAGGTTTACAACTACCGTGTCGGAGTGGGGTTCTATGTTAAAGAATTTGATCTGGTTGGTTTCGCGGATATGGGGTAGGCTATCGGGGGTTTCGAAGCTCACCCTCGCTTTTTCTATTCCTTTGTTAAACACTACCGTATAGTTATTGACTTTGGGCAAGGTGCGTTGGATACGGATGGGGGTATTATCGGAAATGGCCATGGTAAGGTTGTAATTGGTGGAGTCGGCATCTCCGATAATATTTTCTTTTAAAAAGCCGATACGCTCGTCTTTTGCATTATAGAGCATATTTCTATTCTTATCTTCAATGGCTATGAGTCGGTATGCTTTTACCTGAACGTTTTCGATGCTAAATATGCCGGAGCTGTCGGTTCTAGAGAAGTAATAGGGTTTCGTTTTAGCCGGATTTAGTGTGTCGGTAGGGAGATACAACCCTACCAATACATCGAGGATGGGTTGATTGGTTTTTACGTCTTTAACCTTTCCGTATACCCTACCCGAGTCGAGCTTGGGTCCAGTGCTGAAAACTAGTTTTAGGTTTTTGGCGGGGTTTTTCTCTGCATAATCCTTAATTCCATCTCCAAAATTGAGGGTATAGGTCGTGCTATCTTCAAATTCCTTTTTGAAGTTAAGGATGACGGTTTCGCCGTTTAATTTGTAAGAATATGGATTATCAGCCTCCGGGGTTATCACCAGTTTCTGGTTGAGGTTGTCCACGATTACATATTCATCGAAAAGCAGTTCTACCCTATTATCTTTAAAATTAATGGTTCGATTCGGAGGATAGCTTTGGAGCAATATGGGGGCTAAGGAATCTTTTTTTCCTCCTGTTGGGGCCACTACCTGGGCGCAACGGCCAAAGATAAGCAGACTAATAACGGCTATGAATACGGTTCTTAAAATCATATTTGTAAAGATAAAAACCCCCAATACGACACTGGGGTATTGAGGGTTTTAGTGATGAGTGATCGATTTATTGAGGGGATACAATATATATTAAACTCGAGGTATTGTACGCTTGTGTGGGTCCCTTACGGCCCTTCCAGTTCGATAAGGAGCCTACCTTAAGGCTTTCGGCTAAGCCTGTACTCCCCTGTTGATATTTACTACTTAGCATACTTACATAGTAGGAGTCGAACCACATGGGGTCTATCCGCTCTATCTTCAGCTGATGTTTTTGTAGAAGCTTATCCATTGTGGAGGGAGTGAAATGGTACAGATGTCGGGGAACGTCGTAAGCGGCCCAAAACCGATGGTAATGTTGGGCATCATAAGATCCGGGATTAGGCACGGCAATGATGATTTTTCCCTTAGCCGTTACCCGATTTCGGAGCCAGTCTATGGTTTCGTTGAGCCGGTGTACATGTTCGAGAACGTGCCACATCGTTACGATATCGTAGTCTCCTTGGAGCTCGTCAATATGTGTTACAATTTCCGATTGCGTCTTTTGTTGGGCCTGTTTTCTGGCTTGGGGGTCTGGTTCTGTTCCGTTAATGGTCCATCCGTTTTGCTTACAGATCTGCAAAAAACTACCGGTACCACAACCCATATCGAGTAGGTTTCCTTTGGATGGTACGAGGCCGTTGATGAGTTTTAGTTTCTGATGGAGGGTATAGTCGCGGACCAGATTATAGGCGCGGCTCATCAAGTCTTTGGCCTCGTCGTGGTGCGATATATAGTTTTCTGATTGGTAAAACGCTCCTATTTCTTCTTCTGCCGGACGCGGGTTGGTAAACAGAAAATGACAGGCATTACACTGTTGTATCTTAAACTCCTGATGGGATACGGTATAATCTTCTACGTTCAAATAGTTGCTAAAACTATTGGTGGAGCATATGGGGCAATTGGTTATTTTTTCCATGTTTTATCGTCCTATAAATAGCATAAGTACCGAGATATCGGAAGGGCTCACTCCGCTTATTCTGGAGGCCTGTCCGATGGTGGTAGGCCGCGTTCTTTTTAATTTTTCCCGGCCCTCATAGGAGAGAGAGGTTACGGCGTCATAATTGAAATTTTCGACAATGGACAGGTCTTCCAATTTATTCATTTTCTCTACCAGCAGCATTTCTTTTTCTATATAGCTGTCGTATTTCAAATGTATTTCGGCCTGTAGGATAGCGTCGGCGGTATAGCCTTCCAATAGCTCCTGTATTGGCGGGTGTGCCTCCAGGATTTTGGCAATGGTGATCTGAGGCCGCTTAAGAAGTTGGTACAAGGAGGTTTTTTCTCGAATCAATGAGGTGTCGAGACGTTCTAACGCCGGGTTGATTTCGGCCGGTTGGTATTTGTGTTGGCTTAGCTTTTCGGATAGCTCGGCCATTTGTTTTTCTTTTTCCTGCACTTTTTCTAGCCTTTCTTGGCTTGCTAAGCCCAGGGCGTGTCCTTTGGCAGTAAGCCTGATATCGGCGTTGTCTTGGCGCAGAAGGGTCCGGTATTCGGCCCTTGAGGTAAACATGCGGTAGGGCTCTTCGGTGCCTTTATTGATCAGATCGTCTATGAGTACGCCAATATAAGCCTCCGATCTTTTAAGGGTAAAGGGTTCTTTTTGGTGCACATTTTGGTGGGCGTTGATACCCGCCATAAGGCCTTGGCAAGCGGCCTCTTCGTAGCCGGTAGTTCCGTTGATTTGTCCCGCAAAAAATAGATTGGAAACCAAATGGGTCTCTAAGGTCGACTTCAACTGGGTCGGCGGAAAGTAATCGTATTCTATCGCATAACCAGGACGGAACATTTTGGCATTTTCGAAGCCTGGAATTTTCCGCATGGCCGCGTACTGTACATCCTCGGGCAGGGAGGTGGAGAAGCCATTGACATATACCTCTACGGTGTCCCATCCTTCTGGTTCTACAAATATTTGATGGCGGTCTTTGTCTGCAAACCGGTTGATTTTGTCTTCTACCGAAGGGCAATAGCGTGGGCCGATTCCCTTAATACGACCCGAAAACATGGGCGATTTTTCGAATCCAGTTCTAAGGACTTTATGAACCTCCTCGTTGGTATAGGTAATCCAGCAGCTTCTTTGTTTGGCCAAAGGCTGGGTATCGGTATAGGAAAATTTGCTGGGTATTTCGTCTCCGGGTTGTTCTTCCATTTTCGAATAGTCCAGGGAGCGTCCATCAACCCGAGGCGGAGTTCCTGTTTTCATACGCCCCGATTCGAAGCCCAGGCCTACCAATTGTTCCGTCAATCCGGTGGCCGATTTCTCCCCGGTGCGTCCCCCACCAAACTGCTTCTCTCCTATATGGATCAGACCATTCAAAAACGTACCATTGGTAAGGACTACGGATTTGGATCGGATCGTGATGCCTAAGCTCGTAACGACCCCGCAGGCCTTGCCGTCTTCGAGTACTATTTCTTTGGCGGTGTCTTGCCAAAAATCCACCCTGGGATTTTCCTCCAAGGTATTGCGCCATTCTTGGGCAAAAAGTACTCGATCACTTTGGCATCGGGGGCTCCACATCGCCGGACCTTTAGAAAGGTTTAGCATTCGGAATTGGATCATCGTCCGGTCGCTAATGATCCCGGACTGTCCACCGAGGGCGTCTATCTCCCGGACGATCTGCCCCTTGGCTACGCCTCCCATGGCGGGGTTGCAGGACATCTGTGCGATGGTATGCATGTTCATGGTGATCAGCAGTACCGAGGACCCCATGGTAGCTGCGGCTGCTGCGGCTTCACATCCGGCGTGTCCGGCACCTACTACGATGACGTCATATTCTGGAAACATAGTATTTTACTTTTTGTGGATTCACTTTTGTGAAGTGTTCCACGTGGAAATTTTTTAAAATAATAAGAGATACTCATCCTCTTTGGCGCGCATGACCTGCTTTAGGTCTGGAGTGGTATCGTCAAAACCAAGTAGGTGGAGTAGGCCATGTACCAATACCCGCCTCAGCTCGGTTTCAAAGTCGCTATCAAATGATTCGGCGTTTTCTCTGACCCGGTCGATGCTGATATAAATATCACCCTCCACAATGCCCTCCTCTTCGCTGTTGTCGAAGGTGATAATGTCGGTATAATAGTCATGATCGAGGTATTCCTTGTTGATCTCCAATAGGTAATCGTCCGAACAGAAAATATAATTAAGTTCTGTGATTTTATAATCGTTTGATACACAGGTGTTTGTGAGCCATTTTTTTGTTTTGACTGGCTTCGGTATGTCAAATGCGACTTCTTCCTGGAAGAACTGAATCATGTATATTATAACGTGAAAAGGTCATGGTAATATATTCGTTTAGAACGAATTGAAATGAAAATTAGCGCAAAGATACTAAGTAGTTTATAAACTTAATGGGGGGAATTTGGGTAGGGAACTACATTGAGGCGCCTCCAAGTCCTTAGGGAGGGCCATTTATGCCGTAAAAAGGGAGGATAGCCGTGGTGGAGGGGATAAAAAAGATTCTTGATACCATGGAGTACGAATCCGTTTCTGGTACCAAGAATCCTGATTATTTTAATTTACCGATTCGTATTTTTTAAAGTACTGGTCCACCTCTTTTTTGTAATAGGGGGAAAATGTGGGGGGGATCGTACGAAGCAACTCCGTCTGTTTTTCTTTTTCTTTTATAAATTTTTCGAAGGCCGCAGGAGGTTTTCTAGGGAGCTGCCTAGCCGCTTGAGCCTTGCGTTGCTGATCCTCATCTTGCTCTTTCATGGCTTTCTCGGACTCTAGTAACCGTGTTTTTATTTCTTGGTTCCTTTTGATCAAGTCCGGGCCGATGCGTTTGTTGACCAGGTCCGTTTCGGTTTGGTCCATTTTGTCGGCAATTTCTTGTAGCTCCTTTTTTAGCTGCTGGCCTCCAGGGGTTCCTTTCTGTGCGTTTATCAAGTCCTGCACCATCTGACGGATCCGCGCTTGCTCGGCCGCCATACGGGCCAGTTGTTCGGACTGGTTGCCTTGCCCCTCCTGTCCCGATCCCAATTGTTTCATTTGCCCATTGAGCTTTTCTTGCTGCTCCCCTATTCCGGGTTGCTGGCTCTTTTGTTTTCCTTTTTTACCTTTTCCAGCCCCCGGCATGGCCATCGCCATCTGCTCTTGCATTTGGTTGAGCACGTCGCTGAGCATAAGGGCCAGGTTGTTCATGGAGGTCATGGCGGCCTGTTGCTGAGCCGTGGCCACCGGCAAGTGGCGTTCGCGGATATTGGTCATGCTACCGTCCATATAGCCCTTCATATCGTTGAGCTCTCTGGTCACGAAGGTCTGGATTTGTAGTACCCGATTGGCCAGCGCATAGAGGCTATCTTCTACTACCTTGGCATCGTCTTGTAACTTCAGCTGCTGCTGTCCCAATTTTACGAATCGCGGATCTTGTAAGCTTACTCCTCTGAAGTCCTTCATCAGCTGCTCCTGATCGAATGAAAGCGTGATCAGGTTTTCGAGGATATCCCTCAGCGCATCTAGATCCTCCTGCATTTGTTCCATTTCCATCGACTCCATCGATGCCGACATAGCCTGCGCGGTTTGCTTCATGGCTTTGGCCGCTTTTTTCATAGACTGTGAGGCTTTTGAGCTGTTCTTTTGGCCCAACTGCTTCTGGCTCTCTTGGAGGCTCTCAGAGGCCTCTTTTTGGCTTTCCTTTTGAGTGTCTACGGGTTGGTCTATCTCCTCACCCAGCGATTCTATTTCCTTAATAGATTCTTGGGCCTTTTCATATTCCTCCTTAATTTCCTGTTGCTGCTTGCTTAGGTTCTGTTGTTCCTGGTCCTTCTGAGTTCCTTGCTGTTGTTTTCCATTCTCTTGGGTTTTATCGGACAGTTGTTCCTCTTGCTCGGCTAGCTCTTCCAGTTTTTCGGCGAGTTGTTCTACCTTTTGCTCTAGCTGCATCTGTTTAAAGAGCTTCATAGTGCGTTCCAGTTCCTTCTCTAAGTTTTGTTCTTTATTGCGCAGCTTTTCCAGGGTACTGTTTAGGCGCTCGCTCTGCTTGTTCTCCAGGAGCTTCTTTAGTTCTTCATAAAGCTTTTCGGTGTCTTTGTCTAGCAAATCGTCCATGAGCTTTTGTAGCTTTTCTATTTTTTCCTGTAGCTCTGGACTTTGTTGGTTAAACTGCCTGGCCTTTTCAAATGTCGATTTATTTTGTTCCTGTAGGTCTTTAAGTTCCTGGATGAGCTCCTCTCGTTTCTTGAGCAGATCTTCCATTTGTTTTTGCTCTTTAAAATCGAATTCCTTATTGCGCTTGAGGCGGTCATCAATTTTTTTCAGATCCTTTTCCAGACTTTGGGCCTTTTGCAAGGCCGACTGCATTCGTTGTTGGGTGGCTTCTTCCGATTTTTTAAGATCGGCAGCCAATTCATCTTTGCTGGGAACCGTAAACTGTACCGATCTGGATCGGGTGCTCTTCGGGCCATTTACCCCATCGTTGTCGGATACCTGTACGAAGTAGGTGATCCGGTCTCCGGCGGCTAGCTGGAGGCTATCTACATACCATTGAAAGAAAAAGCTTTGATTATTGACTCCATTATTGAACGGTATGGGGATGCTTTTGTTGGGAGACGCGGCCTTCTCGTCCTTGCGTTGTAAGGCGTAATGAAGTTTCAAGTTCGAAAAACCATAATCGTCTCCAATGGTACCTCCTAGCACGAAATAATTATACAAGGTGGTATCCTGAAAATTCTCCAGCGTAAGGCTGGGGTATTGGTCGGGGATGACCTGTATGGCATAGGAAATAGGTTCTGGAATATGGGCGTCGTCATTGGTGAGCAACATCTGGTAGGCCGTCGACTTCACCGCCTTCTGCTTGATTCTGAAACCGCCACTCTCTATTTGTTGGGCCCTGTATAGAGTGGAATCTCCTTGTAGCTTAAGGGCCAAATCACCCGTTTCGGCCGTATTGAATGTCCATTCTATTTGAGTGCCTTCTGGGATGGTGAGGTTGCCTACATTCTTCAGTGATTCGCTGGGTTTTTTCAAGTAGGCCGGGTATTGCAGTCGAACATCGAAAGATAGTAAGGAAGGCTTAGCCAGGACCTGTAGCGTATAGTCGTCGGAAGTAAAACCTGCAGCCTCCAAGGAAAATGGAATGTCCCTTTGTACATTTTTGAATTGGTAGCTGTACCGCAGCTCATCGACTTTGTTGAGTTTGAATCGGCTGCCATTTTGAAGGATATAAACGGCCTGTGGGAGTGCCTCCCCTTCAAGGGTTAGCTGAAGGTCAAAGTCTTCGTTTTTGAAAGCTTTTAGCTCCTTATTTTCAATCTTAAAAGTAAAAGGGGCATAGGTGAAGTTCTTCTGAAAATGAATGATACGATCGGAACTTGTTGTAAAAAAAGTCGGATTGAATAACAGGATTGCGGCAATAGCTCCTAGTGGATAGAGGGTATATTTAAGCCACTTTTTGTTTTCGTTAAAATGAATGGCGTCCGAAAACTTTACGATCAGCAACTGGTTCGACTTCTGACGTATGCTGGCTTCGATCAGGTCGGTTTGGGTTCCCGTAATATGTTGCAGCTGGAGGGTGTTTAAGAGTTTGTCTCCGATATCTGGAAAGTGACGGCCTATCTGAAGTGCCGCATCTTCATCGGATAGAGGTTGCTTAATTCCCCACAAATGGATGAGGGGTTGTATGACCCATTGAAAAATACAAAAGGCTAAAACTCCCAGGAATCCAAATAATAAGCTACCCCTTATATACGAATTAAAACGCCCATAGTATTCTAGGGTATTGACAAACAAGTAGGCCGTTAGCAGCAATGCCACGGACCAAATAAGCCCCTTGAGTAGCCTATTTTGGTAATACTTCTGTCGGTATTCTTGTATCCTACCCAGTAGTCCACCCATTCCGGTATTGTCTGTTGCCATAGTTGATGGGTATTATCTTTATATTTTTAAAACGTCTATGATCTTAGTAACGTACCTGAAATCGTTTCCGGATACGGTTTGGCTAGTATATTTACGGTATCCTGTTAGTAAATTAAAAAATAATTTGTGGTTGCGTCGATATACCATTTGAAACTGTAATTTACCTATTTCGTTCCTTATATTTCATTTTGCAGGTTTTTTTAAATCGGTAAGGGCCGCCAAGTCAAGGAAATCGATGGTAAACGAGTTAAGACATAGTAATGGTAGGCTTTCCATCGAGTCGATAGGTTAGAGAATCTTTGATGCCAGGTCATATGGAGTAGGTAAAAAAGGTTTTTTTTAAAAATAATAAAATTTTATTCTGGAGATATAAGGGTGTACAGTTGCTTTTCGTATCAGTATAGTTGTAGAGCAAAATATTATACTTGGGTTTAATGCTCCTCATGCTAATAGGAACCAAATAATGGGAGTAACTAAAGCATTGGTATTGCTTTATTTCAACGGCCAACTCAACAACAAACAAAGTGTTAAGGTGGAGCAGTGGCTTAAAAGCGATCCGAATCACACACAACAGGCCTTGCACTGGCTGGCGCAAACAGCGTCCATAGATGAGGATTTGCAAAAGGAAATAGACCTCAAAAGGAGTGCTGTTTGGGAGAGTTTAGCGATACCCATGGCCGCAGACTTTAATATTGATCCGATTATTGTGCCGCTATACGATAACCGGTCCCATGAAAAGAAGGCCAACAGAAACAGGCTGAGATGGGCCAAGATCGCTTGCTCGGTAGCCTTGGTTTGTGGGTTTATCGTATTTTGGTCGTGGAGTCGACAGTCGGTCGATTTTACTACGGCCTATGGGCAAGTAAGTCGGGTTGTGCTACCCGATCGATCGGTGGTCGTCATGAATGGTAACAGCAGTTTACGTTATTTAGGATATCAATTACCCTCTTTTCTGCAACAATCCTTTCCACGAAAGGTTTGGTTAGAAGGTGAAGCGTTTTTCGATGTTAGGCATACCCTCGCCAACGATCCGTTTATAGTATACCTCGACAAGGGGAAGTCCGTTCAAGTGCTTGGCACCACCTTTAATGTGTCGCAACGTGGGAGTCAAAGTCTAGTTTCTTTAAAAACCGGAAGCATCGCTTTTGGTTGGAATGAAAATGGAGAAAAAGAGAAAATAGTACTGACCCCGGGGGATTTGGTGGAAGCCATAAATAAAGGAAATGGGGGGCAGATCGTTAGCAAAACCAGAGTCAATCCTGCTTTGTTCGAAAGTTGGGTACATGGCAAATGGGAATTGGATGCCACCACTTTGGAATCTCTATTAGCAAGATTGGAGCAGAGCTATGGGGTGAAAGTGGCGGTGAGCAATACCTCCTTACTGAAGCATACCGTGTCGGGTTCAATCCCAACGGGGAACATAAGCACCAATCAACTGATTGAATACATCGCTAGTTTATTTGACCTGCGCGTCGTAAAACGGGAGAAGGACATACTATTTACAGAGCAAGAATAAGTGATTTTTAAAGGGGAGCTGGGCCGCATCCGGTTAATTCCTACAGGTTTTAATTTTTTCTAATTCTCCACACTATAAGAAAGGGAGAACAACTTGGAAGCGAGTTTGAGCCTTATGGTTCTTTTGAAAAAAGGACCATAACCAACTATGTCCAAAAATACCGCACCTTTAACTACTCATCTAAATATGAAGACAACTTTAAGAACCTTATTTTTTCTGACGGCGGGCTTGATGGTTATGGCAGCGCCCTTACTGGCACAGTCGTATACTGCCTTTGCTAATCTGGATGTCCCTAAGACGCCACATTCGAAGCGCCAACCCCAAGGGGTGTTATTGAAAGACTATTTGAAAGAAGTAGAAGCTAAGTACAGGGTATCTATTGCCTATTCTACCGACATACTGAAGGACTTACGAGTCAATGCCTCGGTTCAGGAATATGTTCAAAAACAGGCCGTCTTGGAACATAGCCTCAATAAGATTTTAAAGGAATATGATATTTCCTATCGCAAATCGGGAGAGGGATTCTACATTTTGTATCCCACCAAGCCCAAGCAAGTTAAAGATACCCCAAAGGCCACAGAGCCCACTAGTATGCGTTTGGAATCCTCGGTGAAGCATCCGGATAATATACCAGCCATGGTGGTTGTAGCAGGAACGGTAACGGATATTCAGAATGGAGAAGGTATACCGGGAGTTAATATTTTGTTGAAGGATACCAATTTAGGAACCGTGTCTGCGGCCGATGGTAGCTATCGGCTCGAGCTCCCCGACCAAGGGGGAGTGCTCGTATTTTCCTATATAGGCTATGTGACTCAGGAGGTACTAATAACCAACCAAAATAAGCTGGATATACAATTACAAGAAAATGTGAATGCTTTGTCGGAGGTGGTAGTGACCGCCTTGGGGATTGCCAGGGAAGAAAAGTCGCTGGGTTATTCCATCCAAAATATCGATACCAAAGGCATCAATGAGGCTCGGGAGACCAATTTTGTAAACTCAATGCAAGGAAAAGTTGCAGGGGTTCAGATTACCGGAGCATCCGGTAATATTGGCGGATCGTCCAGGATTACCATTCGTGGTTCTAATTCTGTGTCGGGCAATAATCAGCCGCTTTTTGTAGTGGACGGTACCCCCATGGATAATTCTAGCTCCAACTCGGTGGACACGCAGTCGGGACAAGGGGGGCGCGATTATGGAAATGCCGCCCAAGATATTAATCCCGATGATATCGCCTCTATTTCTGTACTAAAAGGTCCCAGTGCAGCGGCCTTATACGGTTCTCGAGCATCGAATGGGGTAATCCTCATCACCACCAAAAGTGGGCAAGGGAAGCAAGGGTTAGGGATTACCTTCAACTCGAGTACCACCCTCGACAAGGTATATATGCTTCCAAGTTATCAGAATCAATATGGTGGTGGATTTAAGCAGACCTTCGATACGTATAATGGTGATCCGGTAGTCAACTTATCGGCCGATGAGAGCTGGGGCCCCAAGCTGGACGGGCAGCTGGTACGACAGTGGGATAGTTTTTTTCCGGGTGAGAACTACGGTAAGTTCACCCCTTGGGTCGCGCATCCCGACAACGTAAAGAATTTCTACCTTACTGGTAAAACTTTTAGCAATAATATTGCGCTGGTGGCTGGTGGAGAGCAGGCCAACTTACGTATCTCTTATACCAATGTGGATCAGAAGGGTACGTTACCGAATAGCAGCATGAAGCGCAATACCTTTAGTATCAACTCTTCTGCGAAACTTTCGCCTAAGTTGACGGCATCAGTAAAAGCCAATTATGTCAATACTTACTTGCATGGCCGACCGGTTACTGGCGATTATACCGGTACCGGTGCCATGAGTGTGGTTTCCTCCTTTAGTACTTGGTTTCAACGACAGGTGGACCTGAGTGCGATGCGGGATTATCGGGCTCCCGACGGCTCCTTGCGAAACTGGAACCTGAAAGGTCCCGATGATTTAACTGGTTTTTACTGGAACAACCCCTATTTTGAGCTCTATGAAAACTACAGTGATGATACCCGGCAGCGAATTTTTGGGAATATTTCACTGGCCTATGAAGTTACGCCCCATCTAACAGTAACCGGCTTTGCCCGTACCGATTTTTATGATCATCGTATCCAGGAAAGAACGGCTGAAGGACATGTCAATGGAAGCATGTATCTTTCCGACAACCGGAAGGTTCAGGAATACAATTATGAGTTTTTAGCTCAATATAACAGGGAGTTGGGTACTGATATTAGCTTTGCTATGAATGTAGGAGCGAATGCCCGAAGAGAAAAATACAACCAAAATTACGGCCGCACCAATGGGGGGTTGAATGTGCCCAATTTCTTCAACCTTCAGGCCTCTGTCGATCGCCCCGATATTACGGATTATTATCGAGCTCGTTCGGTCAATAGTGTCTATGGGAGTGCGACGGTGGGCTTTCGCGACCTGCTATATTTAGAAGGGTCTTTACGAAACGACTGGTCGTCTACTTTGCCTATCAACAACAATGCCTATTTATATCCCGCCGCTTCGTCGAGCGTAGTATTCTCCGAACTTCTTTCCAATTGGGATTTCCTTTCTTTTGGCAAGCTCAGAGCCAGCTGGGCGAAGGTAGGTAACGATACTGACCCCTATCGGCTAGGCATTACCTATTCGCCAAATACTCCTTTTGGGAGTCATCAAATTTTTAATGTTCCCGACGTGCTCAATAACGCCGTCTTAAAGCCCGAACAAACGCATTCTTACGAGATCGGTACGGATTTGAGATTCTTTGGTAGCCGTCTTGGCTTCGATGCCACCTACTATTTTGTATCGACTACCGATCAGATTCTGGATTTACCAGTTTCCTCCACCACGGGCTATGGGTATGCCATTGTAAATGCTGGTAAGATTACCAACCGAGGTTTTGAAGTGATGCTTACAGGTACTCCGGTGAAAGCAGATAATGGCTTTAAGTGGGATGTGGTCCTGAATTGGGCCCGCAATCAGAACGAAGTGGTGTTTCTTGCCGATGGACAGGACAATTATCAGCTAGCCACTTCTTACCGTAACCTGTCTATCAATGCTAGAGTAGGCCAGTCTTACGGTGCTTTAATTGGTACTGGTTTTAAACTCAATGACCAAGGAGAGCGATTGGTGGATAGCTATGGGTATTATATGAAGGAGACGGGTAAAGTATTGGGCAACACCCTGCCCGATTTTACAGGGGGGGTGAGCAACAGCTTTAGCTATAAGAACCTTACTGTAAGCGCTCTAGTCGATTTTCGCAAAGGAGGCAAAATATACTCGGTGACCAATGCTACTGGAACCTATGCCGGACTGTTAGCCGTAACGGCCGGTAATAACGACAAGGGCAATCTGCAGCGTTCTCCTGTAAGTGAAGGCGGAGGATGGCGGGCCGACGGGGTGTTGGAAAGTGGAGAGCCTAACACCACCTATATTGACGCTCAGAACTATTGGAAAGACATTAGAAATATAAATGAAGCGAGCGTTTTCGACGGGTCTTTTATTAAGCTAAGAGAAGTACGAGTAGGGTACCGTGTACCCAAAAGATGGATCAGCAAGACGCCATTCCAGAACCTATCTCTATCCTTAGTAGGACGTAACCTGGCAGTTTTCTTAAGGAATACTGACTTGTTTGATCCTGAAACGACCCTGGGTTCGGGTAATATACAGGGCATTGAATCGGCTCAATTGCCTAGTGTGCGTTCCTTGGGCTTCAATCTTAATGTTTCCTTCTAATCTAAAGTCTTACCGCTATGAATTTACGTAAAAACAACCAATTTTTTTACTTGATGCGCGCCAGCTGGCGGGTCTGTATTCTGGGCTTCTTTCTGGTGTTTTGGACTGGATGTGACAACGGTTTTGAAGAACTAAATATTGACCCAAATAATCCTACTAAAGTCCCGTCGGCCTACTTGCTAAGTAGTGCCCAACAGAATTTGATTAAAGAGATATTTGGGATGGCCAATACCTCTGGAAAGGATGTGATGGGCATGCGCTACATCCAGATGTGGTCTTCCACACTCTATACCGAAGAGGATCGCTATGTTGACATCGAGAGTGATTTTTCTACGATTTATAAGGGGGGCTTGACAGATCTTTATGAGTTGATCCGGCTCAATACCGATCCCAATACTGCTGTAGATGCGGCCCTATCGGGTCCTAACCAGAACCAGATAGCCGTTGCGCGTATCATGCGTGCCTGGACCTTCCATACCCTTACCGACATTTGGGGGGATATCCCTTATTTTCAGGCGGTACAGGGCCTAGACTTCCCTACCCCAGTATATGACCCTCAAGCGGATATCTATGCAGATTTGATTGCCGAACTGGATGCAGCAACGGCCGAAATGAGCCTAGAGGCGGGTAAAATCCAAGGTGATATTATTTATGACGGTGATATGGCCAGCTGGAAACGATTCGCTCAGTCTCTAAAACTGAGAATCGGTATGCGGATGTCGAAAGTAGATCCTGCCTTGGCCGAAAAAACGGTGACAGAAGCTCTTGCTAGTGGGGTATTTACCTCCAATGAACAAGGTGCCAGCTTCCAATACCTGACGGCTCAACCTAACTACAGCCCCTGGTACTACAGCTATTATGTGGGTACTCCTACCCTAGCTGTCGCCAATACCCTCATCGATCAGCTATTGGCTCTTGAGGATCCCAGAATATCAAAATATGCCAAAATTCCTGATAATGGAGGACAGTATACCGGGATTCCTTATGGGGTGAGTGCCGCCGTAGCAGGAAGTTTTGGGAATAAGAATGTTTCCTTCCCGAGCTTAGAAGTGCTATCTGCCGACGCCCAACGTAGTTTGATGTCCTATTCCGAGGTACTTTTCATAGAGGCAGAAGCCGCCGCAAGAGGCTGGATAACCGCCGATGCGGCCACCTTATATAACGATGCCATTGCTGCTTCTATGCGCTATTGGGGAGTGGATGAGGAGGATATAGCCCCTTACCTGGCCAAGTCAGAAGTTACTTTTAACGAAGCGAACTATGCCAAATCCATTGGGGAACAAAAGTGGCTCGCATTTTATATGCAGGGGGTGCAGGCATGGGCCGAATGGCGCAGGTTGGATTATCCGCAATTATTACCTGCTCCCGATGCTGCCAACGGTAGAGGTATTCCCCGGCGAAGGGGCTATCCCTTAGAGGAAATAAATCTGAATCGTGAAAACTATGCCCAAGCCATTGCACGCCAAGGAGCCGATTTGCTTGAAACGAGGATCTGGTGGGACCTAGAATAGCCCATGTTACTGCCCAATATATCAATTTATTATATCAACTTTTTCTTTACTCTTATGAATAAACTACGCTTGATTGTCTCGGTACTGGCCTTAATCGGGTCCACCGTGTTCTTTAGCCAATGCGAAACTTCGACGGCCTCAGGGGATAGCTCTGCCTCGGACCCTCGCTACGCACATCCACTGGACCCTCTCGATTCCATTGAAATTAAAATGGTGAAAGAGATATTATTAGGTGAAAAACTTTTTGGCAAGGACCGGTATTTCTCATTTATCAGCCTAGCCGAGCCACCTAAGGCTGAGGTACTGGCGTATGAATCAGGAAAAGGGTTCCGTAGAGAGGCTTTGGCGAGCGTCTACGATTTTCCTAAAAACTTACTGCTAGAAATAAAAGTGGACTTGAATGGCAAACAGGTACTTAAAATAGACACCATGGTGGGGCAGCAGCCGGTAGGGTTGCTCGGTTTTAAGGCCGATTCCATTGTACTCAGTCAAATAATGCCCGCCAATAAAGAATGGGTAGCCGCCTTGGAAAAAAGAGGGATATCTCTGGATTCGATCAGCTATCGAACCAATACGGCTGGCGATATGGGGATAGGCCCCAAAGAACATCGGGAGGAAGTGGTATCGGCTACCTATAAGAATAAGTCTCTTAGGAATTTAGGAATAACCGGATTGGCCGCTTTTGTAGATCTTACCGACCGTAAAGTCCTTAAGGTCGTCGATGATGGGGTGGGTTTCGATACGCCTATGAATATCAATTATTTTAAAGAAGATTCGGCTATTTCTACCACTCCAGATACCAAGCCTATAGAAATACAGCAACCGGAAGGGGTAACTTATGAAATAAAGGGGCATGAGGTGATATGGAACAACTGGAAGTTCCGATATGGAATTAGTGCTCGGGAGGGACTCATTATTTATCAGGCTTCCTTCCTTGACAACGGAGAATGGCGCTCGGTGATGTACCGAGGTTCTATGCCCGAGATGGTCGTAAACTACGGCTCTCCCGATCTGAAAACGGCCTCAAATAACTTTTTTGATGTGGGTGTTTATCGGCTAGGCCAAAGCCGGGCTAGGCCCATGGTTCCGGGTTCGGATGTACCCGCCAATGCTACATTTTTGTCTACGGTGATACAAAACGATACGGGTAAAGTAGCTCCCTTTGAGCGGGCAGCGGCTATTTACGAAGAGCTGGATGGTCCCTTGTGGAGACATAATAAAGTGAGCGTTCCCGCCACGAATCTGGCTATTAAATATTTCACCACCATCGGAAACTATGATTATGGGTTCAAATGGGTCTTCAAACAGGATGGTAATATCGATATTGTAACCGAATTGAATGGTATCGTTCAAATTCGTGGGGTTCATCGGACTAACGACCTTCCTGGTTCGCAAGATGAGACTTATCAGGGAAGTTATTTTGGAACCCTAGTAAGCGAACACGTGGAAGCGGTCAATCATCAGCATTTCTTTGTATTCCGTTTGGATATGGATGTAGACGGGCCCATCAACACGGCCGGGGAAATGAATACTATAGCCGTTCCGTCTGGTCCATCCAATCCTTATAACAACTCGATGGTGACTCAAATGGTCGATTTTAAGACGGAGAAGGAGGCTCAGCGATCCATTAGTGCGGGTACCGCAAGGCATTGGAAGTTTATGAATCATGCCAAAACCGATATTTTTGGACACCATTCTTCGTATATGCTGATGCCAAGTGCGGGAGTGAAACCCTTGGTCAATGAAAAGGCCTCCTTATTACGACGTGCTGGTTTTCTCAAAAATCATATGTGGGTAACCCCCCTCAATGAAAATGAAATATACCCCGCCGGTAAATATCCTGCTAGTAATATGCAAGACGCTGGCCTTCCAACTTGGACGGCCCAGGATCGGGATATCGAAGACAAGGATATAGTGCTGTGGTATGTAGCCGGGATTACTCATATCGTACGGCCCGAAGAGTGGCCCATTATGGCTCCCCATTATATCAAGTTTACTTTGATGCCTTACGGTTTCTTCGACCAAAACCCGACCGTGAAGATGCCTGACTTAAAAGAAGATAAGTTGGCGGCTAAAAAGGACGCCTTATCTAGGGCCTTTGAGTTAGCTGCTATCAATAACTTGCCCGTATGCGTCACGCCGTTGCCCACCACGAAAACTAAAAATTAAAGATTTTCCGGATTATAGATCAAAAAGGAATGAGCGTTTCGCTTGTTCCTTTTTTGTGCGTATAGTATTATCGACCAGTTAAATTGTACATTGCTAACATTCTGGTTTACAGCCTAAAATTATATATTCGGATGTTTCTTATATGGGCTGTGATTGCTTAAATTTATATAAATAACCCCATCAGTTTTTTTATTGCTAGCGTAGAAAATATGAGGAAATCTATACTTCCAGACCGAGAATTATCATTGCTTCTATCGGAAGGTTGTGGAGAAGCATTCAAGATATTATTTGAAAGAAATTACACTACGCTGGTTCGGGTATTAGGGAGATACTCCCAGGACCCCAACCAAATTCAAGATTGGATTCAAGAAATTTTTGCTAAAATTTGGGAAAATAGGGACCGGTTAAAGGAGTATGAAGTAGAAAATTTTACAGGCTACTTGGTCGTATCGGCGCGGAATCAGGCTTTGCGATTCATCGAAAAGAGGAAGCAAATGGACCTCGTATTTCAAGAGCATTTGAGCCATATGGAGATCGCCGACAATAACTTGGCGGAATCCTTAGATCGTGACGACCTACATGATGCTTACCTAGTTGCCGTAACTAAAATGCCCAAAAGAGTCCAGGAAGCTTTCTTCCTCAATCGAGAAAAAGGGCTTACCTATGGAAAAGTGGCCGAGGAACTCGGCACTTCCGTTAAAACCGTAGAGGCTCAGATCTCCCAGGCCATGCGGATACTCCGTAAGGAATTGACCGTATTTTTGAAGTAGGCTGGGGAGGGGGGGCATGTTCCTACGTATTTCATAACCTAGTTCAGTTCATATTTCTCCCGGTATAGCGTTGGACTTATGCCTATTTTCTTTTTGAATAGCCTTGAAAAATAGGGCGGATATTCAAAACCCAGTTTGTAGGCTACCTCTGCGATGGTTAGGTGGGGGTTCAATAGAATATTTTTGGCTTCATCAATCAGATACCATTGCAAATGTTCTGTCGAAGTTTTTCCTGTTTCTTTTTTTAATGTATCGCTGAGGTAGCGCTGCGATACCGATAGTCGGTCGGCGATTTGCTCAATGCTAGGGATGCCTTTCTCTTCTAACTGTCCCGAGTCCAGATAGCTCTCTAATTGCTGATTAAAACGCTCCAATAGATTATTGGATAGCTCTTTTCGGTTGAGAAACTGCCTTTCGTAAAACCGATTGGCATATTTTAAGAGTGTAGTCAGTTGCGAAATAATAATGTCTTTGCTGAATTCATCTGGATTGTTCTGGTATTCCATATCTATACTTTCCACAATAGATTCTATCTGTTTTTCTTCTTTTGGAGAAAGGTGGAGGGCTTCGTTGACCGTATAGGAAAAATAACCGTATTTCTTAATCTGATGCGCCAATTCAGAACCTTTCAGAAAATCTTCATGAAAATTGATAGAAAAACCTTTTTGTTCAATCACTACGCTTTTATCCCATTGTATGACCTGCCTTGGAGCAATAAAGAACAAAACACCATTTGTAAAATCATATTTGCTGCGTCCATAAGTTAGGCTTCCTTTAACGAATTTCTTAAAACTTATGGAGTAGCATTCATTGGTAATTGGTGGTGAACTCTCCTTCGGGCATGGCAGAAAACCCTTATCAATGGCCTTAAAGACACTAAACATGGGGTGTTCTGGCCTTGGGAGCTCTAGGTATTCAAGGTAGGCGGATAATGTTTTAAAATGTTTCATCTTGCTTTTTTTAATTCCTGTTGAGCTTTCAATAGCTGCGTGTTGTAATTATCGATTCGGGCATGTGCGGTACCATCAATGAGCAAAATGACCACCAACATCGCCATAGTGGTAATCATACTGGCGCGCCAAACTGGTGAATGGACGAATAAAAGCACGAGGGAACAAGCCATCATAAACAGGGGAATGGCCGTAAATACTATGGTTTTGTATTCCTTTAAAGTTGAATCGGCCCGCTTGAGTTCAGCTGCTACAAAAGCCGGCGCATCTGATTTATAAGCCATTTCAAATTGTGTTAGTCTTGATTTATTGGTAAAAAATAATCCAAGCCCAATGATTGTTAACAATCCACCGGCTACCAAAGTGGGGAGAATGTAGGCTTTGGCCATATCGGTTTTTCCTAACTGCCAAAATCCCATACTAGCTGCCAAAAAGAGCCCTCCAAATACTATGAAAAATGGGGTCGAAAAAAGTTCGGCTTTTGCCCAATCTGTTGCTGTTTTTAAAATATCCATGACGGTGTTTTTATGATTTATATTGGTTAATATACGGCCTCTTGTTAATCTTTTTGTGATTTTTTAAAGCATCTTTTCGATCAAGGAAAAGGTCCGGAATGGCCCTGCATGTCTTTTAGGTTCTACTGTATGAAACATCATGGTGACTGCAATAGATGGTTTTTGAGGCCAGCTATAGGCCAAGTTTTTTAACACAACAGTCTGTCTCTAATGGTTGGTTCAGCTGCGATTGGAACCAATTTTTTTGGAACGCTTAACACCCTCCTTTTAGAAACGCCACTTGTAGCCTACTGCCTCTTCCGATACTTCCCACAACTTTTCTGCTACACTTTTATCCTTTGCATGAGGCTCTAACTTGCACGCTCCAACGGGTCCGGTCCAATAACTTCGTCCTGTAGGTCCATAAAATCCACTTTGGTCTAAGTCCGTTTCTGTGGCACACATCAATTCAGGATAGGCTCCTTTCTCTGCCGATTGTACCAAGGGAGTTAACTTCATGATCTGCCACACGAAGCGTGTCATTAAGCTTCCGCTAGTTTTAATGAGCGAAGTAGCCGAGGCCCCTGGGTGGCAGGCATATACTTTTACGGTATCCTTGTCCGCTTTTTTTAGTCGGTCCTGCAATTCGTATACACACATAATTTGAGCGAGCTTGCTTTGGCTATATACTTCATTGGGGCCATAATTATTATCCCAGTTCATGTCCTCAAATTGTATGGTTCTGATGCCCAAGTTATAACCCATACTGCCTACAACGACAATACGTCCTGCAGATTCTTCTATTCGAGGGTAAAGTAATGCTTGAAGTAAAAAATTACCATAGTGATTTACACCCAACTGACTTTCAAAACCATCCACCGTAAATGTCTGCTTGGGTACTTGTGCAATCGCCGCATTGCAGATGAATGCATCGATTCGGTTAACCTTTTCCAGTACTTCCGTGGCTGCTTTTTTCACTGAAGCCTGTTGTGCTAGGTCCATCTGGATATTCATTACGTCGATGGAGTTACCAAGATCATGTTTCAAGGTGGCTATGGTTTCCTTCGCCTTGCTAAGGTTGCGGTTGAGCATCACCACTCTTGCCCCCTTCGACAGCAGTATTTTCGAGGCTTCGAACCCAGTACCACTGGTGGTTCCTGTAATAACGAAGGTTTTACCGCTTAAATTTTTTATTCTATCGGGTGTCCAGCCCTGATTGCCAAATTGATTCGTACGCATCTTTTCTTTTTTTTGTTTAAACAAAGTACGATACATTTTCCAGGTGAGGGCTTATACACAATTCCGAAAACAGTATACTTTTTGGTTCAATGATCCGAATAGCTCGTTCATCCCCTAATTATGCAATCAACACCTGACTTAATCGTCCGAATCCATGGACCAGTTTGCAGCCTCCACGAGCACCAAATAAGGATAGGAACCTGACAGCTGTTTTATATTTCCATTCGTCCGGGGTCGCTCACGACTCGTAACTGAAGTTGCTTGTGCCGTTAGAAGTCTACCACATCTGGGTCTATAATACTTCTTGAACCCTGAAAGGGCCGATTTGGGCTGTCGGCATAGGTATTAGGTGTTAAAAGCGGTCCGCCGCGCGGTCAAAGGTATTTAGGAGCCAGGAGTTAGGTATTAGGAATGGGGTGAAAGGATGAAGGTGGTCCGCCGCACGGTTAAAGGTCTAAGGTTAAATGCGGCCGCCGCTCGGTTAAAAGGCTGCGTTTATAGCCTCCAGCGTAATAAGTTCATCAACGATTGCCTAAAGCCTAAGGCCTAAAGCCTAATATGGTTAAAATCGGTCCGCCGCGCGGTCAAAGGTATTTAGGAGCCAGGAGTTAGGTATTAGGACTGGGGTGAAAGGATGAAGGTGGTCCGCCGCAACTGTTAAGAGGCTGTGTTTATTGCGTACAGCCTATAGCTTTTCAAAGGAAATGAATCATAAAGCCCTATCCGCCGGATCTTGTCGAAGGCCTACAGATTAGGTTTTAGGGGTTAGGTATTACGTAAGGTGTTAAATGCGGTCCGCCGCTGCTGTTAAGGTGCTGTGTTTAATGCCTACAGCATATAGCCTACTGCTTACAGCTGAAAAAATTGCTTTCCACAAGTTTTTGCATTGCTACGCCTTTCGTTGAAATGTTGGCTCATCGTTAGCGCTCATCCACTGGCGGTCCTGTGTCTACCACTGCTTGTAAACCCCGGAGGGGTGTCCTATTAATAGCAAAACAGGATTCCTCAAGTTCACGTAGCCCCAGCGGGGCGACATGGTGGCCATTGCGGTTGTATGTTAGGTGTTAGGTAAGTCGTTAAAAGCGGTCCGCGGCGCGGTCAAAGGTATTTAGGAGCCAGGAGTTAGGTATTAGGACTGGGGTGAAAGGATGAAGGTGGTCCGCCGCAGCTGTTAAACCCCGGAGGGGTGTCCTATTAATAGCAAAACAGGATTCCTCAAGTTCACGAAGCCCCAGCGGGGCGACATGGTGGCCATTGCGGTTGTGTGTTAGGCGTTAAAAGTGGTCCGCGGCGCGGTCAAAAGTTAAAAGTTAAAGGTTAAAAGCGGTCCGCCGCTGCGGTTAAGGTGCTGATTTTAATGCATATAGCTTACTGCTTACAGCTGAAAAAATTGCTTTCCAGAAGTTTTTTGCGTTGCTACGCTTTTCGTTGAAATGTTGGCTCATCGTTAGCGCTCATCCACTGGCGGTCCTATCACTACCACAGTTGCTGAACCCCGGAGGGGTGTCATATTAATAGCAAAACAGGATTCCTCAAGCTCACGAAGCCCCAGCGGGGCGACATCGCGGTCATGACGGTTTTATGTTAGGTGTTAAAAGCGGTCCGCCGCGCGGTCAAAGGTATTTAGGAGCCAGGAGTTAGGTATTAGGAAAGGGGTGAAAGGATGAAGGTGGTCCGCCGCAACTGTTAAACCCCGGAGGGGTGTCCTATTAATAGCAAAACAGGATTCCTCAAGTTCACGAAGCCCCAGCGGGGCGACATCGCAGCCATTGCGGTTGTATGTTAGGCGTTAAAAGCGGTCCGCGGCGCGGTTAAAGGTATTTAGGAGCCAGGAGTTAGGTATTAGGAATGGGGTGAAAGGATGAAGGTGGTCCGCCGCAATTGGTAAACCCCGGAGGGGTGTCCTATTAATAGCAAAACAGGATTCCTCAAGCTCACGAAGCCCCAGCGGGGCGACATCGCGGTCATGACGGTTTTATGTTAGGTCTTAAAAGCGGTCCGCCGCGCGGTCAAAAGTTAAAAGCTAAAGGTTAAAAGTTAAAGGTTAAAGGCGGCCACCGCGCGGTTAAAAGCGGTCCGCCGCTGCTGTTAAGGTGCTGAGTTTAATGCATATAGCATATAGCATATAGCTTACTGCTTATAGCTTAAAAAAATTGCTTTCCAGAAGTTTTTGCCTTGCTACGCCTTTCGTTGAAATGTTGGCTCATCGTTAGGGCTCATCCACTGGCAGTCCTGTGTCTACCACAGCTGCTGAACCCCGGAGGGGTGTCCTATTAATAGCAAAACAGGATTCCTCAAGTTCACGAAGCCCCAGCGGGGCGACATCGCGGCCATTGCGGTTGTATGTTAGGTGTTAAAAGCGGTCCGCCGCTGCTGTTAAGGTGCTGAGTTTAATGCCTACAGCATATAGCTTACTGCTTACAGCTAAAAAAATTGCTTTCCACAAATTTTTGCATTGCTACACTAATTGCTTAGTGACCTTTTTCTATGTAGCGGGAGCTGGCCAGGATCGCCTGCCCGGTCGCCCCATCGATCTTTGTGTTATGAGCCGATCGAGCGGAGGGATTTTGTGTATTGTGATAAAAAACCAAAAGGTCACTAATTGCTTAGTGACCTTTTTCTATGTAGCGGGAGCTGGCCAGGATCGCCTGCCCGGTCGCCCCATCGATCTTTGTGTTATGAGCCGATCGAGCGGAGGGATTTTGTGTATTGTGATAAAAAACCAAAAGGTCACTAATTGCTTAGTGACCTTTTTCTATGTAGCGGGAGCTGGCCAGGATCGCCTGCCCGGTCGCCCCATCGATCTTTGTGTTATGAGCCGATCGAGCGGAGGGATTTTGTGTATTGTGATAAAAAACCAAAAGGTCACTAATTGCTTAGTGACCTTTTTCTATGTAGCGGGAGCTGGACTCGAACCAGCGACCTTTGGGTTATGAGCCCAACGAGCTACCAACTGCTCCATCCCGCGGTGTTGCTGAATTGGAGTGCAAATATACAACAATTTTTTGCTAGTAAACAATTGTTTGCGTAAATATTTAAGGATACTTTTTTGATGGATATAACCTTTAGGGATCTAACTGGTTCATTGATAGGTTGTAAGCCTGTCGGTGGTTTTCCTGATGTCTTATGCCTTTTCGGCTGGGTTTGCCTGTTCTATTGGGGCCTGCGCCGTCCTTGGGCCCATTTTCTTCGAATGGTTTTGATGGCCGTTATGGGCAATGTGCCAGGATACTGTTTTACGGCTTGAGATATATCAATGGTTTATTGGTAGTTAGGGATAGCAATAGGATGGATAGAAAACCGTAGTTTTGTGCAAATATTGGTAGAACACCCCACTTCAAGCCGAACTTGTTGGAGTCGATAAGAGCAATGTACCCACTATAGTGGCTCAGATCAAGGCTTTTATAGATCAACTTAAGTATAAGTCCCATGGGCAGTAGCTGGTATATGGAAGAAGAGACGGGGTTTTGCTGAAAAAAGTAAAAAGAAAAAGAATAATGGAAAATAAAGAAGAAAATGTCCTCCATTTAAGAGACTACCGCGCTGGCTTTGTGAGCATCATCGGCAAACCCAATGTAGGGAAGTCGACGCTGATGAACGTGCTGGTAGGCGAACGGATGTCGATTATCACCTCCAAGGCCCAAACCACCCGTCATCGGATTATGGGAATCCTCAATGGTCGCCATGAGGATATCCCTTTTCAGTTGGTGTATTCCGACACCCCTGGAGTGGTAAAGCCCGCTTATAAATTGCATGATTCTATGATGACCTTCGTAAAAGGGTCTCTAGAAGATGCTGATGTGGTGCTTTTTGTTGCCGAAATAGGAGAAAAAGCCGCGGACCATGAGGTAACACCCTTATTGATTCGTACCGATGCTCCGGTGGTCTTGGTACTGAATAAAATAGACCTATCCGACGAAGAGACCGTCAACAGGAAAATCGCCGAGTGGGAAGAGGCTATTCAGCCCGCGGCTATCATCCCGATTTCGGCCCTCTTGAATGCGAATATCCAAACGCTCTTCGACGCCGTAATTACCAGGTTGCCGTTTCATCCCCCCTATTTTGAAGAAGATGAACTAACCGACAAGCCTGAGCGTTTCTTTGCTTCGGAAATTATCCGTGAAAAGATCTTTTTAAACTACCGCCAGGAAATTCCATACAGCTCCGAAGTGGTGGTTACCGAGTTTAAAGAAAAAGAGGATATCATTGTGATCCGCGCTGAAATACTCGTCGAGCGTAAAAGTCAGAAGGGTATTATTATTGGGGAAAAAGGCGAGATGCTTAAAAAGGTGGGTACCCAGGCCCGCCAGGATCTCGAGGCTTTCTTTGGCAAAAAGGTGTTCCTGGAGTCACATGTTAAAGTAGAACCCGACTGGAGAAGTAAGGAAAATAAGCTTCGTCAGTTTGGATATGGTGAATAAAAATTAAACAAGGAACGGAGGGAAAAGTAGCAACTTTTTCCGGATCAATTAAAAATGCATTAGCGCAATTATGGCAAATATAATTTCAATCGTAGGTCGTCCGAACGTCGGAAAGTCGACCCTATTTAACCGGCTTATCGAAAGCCGTAAGGCCATTATGGACAACCAAAGTGGGGTGACCCGCGACCGCCATTATGGGTATGGGGAATGGACTGACCAATATTTTACCGTGATCGATACGGGAGGCTATGTGGTGGGGTCTGAAGATATTTTCGAAGGAGCCATACGCGACCAGGTAGAACTGGCCATCGAAGAGTCGACAGTCGTCCTTTTTATGGTCGATACCATGACGGGCCTCACCGACCTGGACAAAGACTTTGCCAATGTCCTCAGAAGGTACGACAAGCCGGTTTTTTTGGTAGCCAATAAGGCCGAAACCAACGAACGTTACCAGTCGGCGGTAGAGTTTTACGAAATGGGTTTGGGGGACGTCATCTATCCCATTTCTGCTCAAACGGGCTTTGGAACCGGTGAGCTTCTGGACGAAGTAGTGAAGCACTTCGAGACGGCCGGTATAGAGGACCCCGAAGCGGGACTACCCCGGATCGCCATTATGGGGCGCCCAAACGTGGGGAAGTCTTCCTTCCTTAACGTGCTTACCGGTACCGATCGCAGTATTGTTACAGACATAGCCGGCACCACCCGCGACGCCATCCATACGCATTATAATGCCTTTGGAATGGAGTTTATTTTGACCGATACAGCCGGGATTCGTCGTAAGTCGCGGGTTAACGAAGATATAGAGTATTATTCGACGCTTCGCTCCGTAAAAGCCATGGAGGAGTCGGATGTATGTGTGGTGCTTATCGACGCTACGCAAGGGCTCGAAGGCCAGGATATGAATATTATTGGCCAAGCCGATAAGGCCAAAAAAGGAATTGTGATCATGGTCAACAAATGGGATCTGATTGAAAAGGATTCCAAAACCGCCGATACCTATAAGAAACAACTCCTTGAAAGGTTGGCTCCTATGAACTATATGCCTATCATCTTCGCTTCGGTGGTCGATAAGCAGCGTATTCACCAGGTTATCGAAACCGCCATGGATGTGTATCATAACAAGACGAAGAAGATTTCAACTTCCAAGTTGAACGAGGTGATGCAGGCTGAGATAGCCAAATACCCCCCTCCGGCGCATCGAGGCAAGTATATCAATATCAAATATATGATTCAGCTGCCTACTCCTTCGCCCACTTTCGTGTTCTTTAGTAGCAATCCTAAGCATGTTAAAGATCCTTATCTGCGCTATTTGGAAAATCGCATGCGGGAAAACTTTGATTTCTCAGGTGTGCCTATCACGATTTTCTTTAGGGAAAAATAGCGTAACCACGCTGGCAACCAGCATTTTTCTGGGGTTAGCCATCCATATTTCGAAATGCCTGCACCTGTTGCGGGCATTTTTTTTAATTATTCTCTCTCCCTCTGCAACCTTCTTGCCGCGTTTTACATCTATTAGACTACATATTCTTGTTTAAAAAGTTAATTTTTCAAAAAAAATATTAAAAACAAGGTACTATGTATTGCAAGATACCAGATAAAACACATATATTTGTAAGGTCAATTAGTTAAGTCCAAATGCCTATCGTATTTCTAAACAATTGAAGATCCATAGCCATGAGAATTTTACTTTCATTTATACTGATACTATCCCTGTCCCTTCAGGCGCAAGCTACTGGGTATGCTCATAATATGTTTGTAGCTCATAAAAAGTTACAAACGGTGAAAGAGGCTCCGTCGGCCAGCAAAAAGGAGCCAAAGGCTACCTCGGTTGCCCGTGTTAAAAAGCCCGTAAAGCCTGCTCAGGCGAGTCTGGTCGGTTCCGACGAATGGAGCGACAAAATGCAGGGTTATAGGACACTGAACCAAAGAATACTACACGAAACACGTCTTTCTTTTTTCGAGTCGGAGGAAGAGGAGTCTAGTACGACAAAAACCATTATTTCGGCCTTGATAGATGGGGTTAAAAGAATGATATTATCCGTATTAGGAGTTCGAAGTTAAGGGATGCTTCGTGTTTTTAGGGCCTAGGGCCTCCTTAGAGGCGTCCACAAAACAAAGAATTTTATTTTTAAATATCTATTGGAATCGGAAAAGGTTACTTTTTCGATTTTTTTTGGTGCCTAGGGGTAACACTTTTCTAAAGTCCTCCCTGTTATGGGTACCTCTGCCAATTACGATCTAATTAAAAATAGAGTGTTCAGCAAGCGCCTTTAGAAAAGATTAATTTTACTACCTAAGAGTTTGATCTTCAGAAGGTACAGCAAGCCATGGGGCTTCCCCATGGCTTGCTGTACCGTTAAGCTACTACATTGGTGAGTGTACCAATAGGTTCAATCGTGATATGAACGATATCGCCACTTTGCAGTGTAAAGCTCGATGGGGGTACGATGCCCGTTCCCGTCATCAGATAGCACCCTGTAGGGAACGACAGTTCTTTAAAAAGATAGTGAAGCAGTTCCTCTGGGGTACGCTTCATTTGGGAGAGGGTTACCTCCTCGTTAAAGACCTCTTCTCCCCCCCTTATGATGGAAAGGTCCACGACGGTGTCGGGAGCTAGGGGACTAGGGGTTATGTATAGGCAAGGTCCTAGGGCTGCGCTGCCGGTATAGGATTTGGCCTGAGGTAAGTAAAGGGGATTTTCGCCCTCAATGCTCCTCGACGACATGTCGTTACCGATCGTGTATCCAACCAAGGTACCATCGGAAGTAGCAAAAAGGGTAAGCTCGGGCTCGGGAACATCCCAGCTCGAATCCTTGCGGATGCGCACCTGGCCATGGTTGCCTACCACCCGCCAGGCGGTCGATTTGAAAAATAATTCGGGCCTGTCGGCGTCGTAAACCCGGTCATAAAAGCTTCCTCCTCCGGCTTTTTCCGATTCTTCCATACGGGCTGTGCGGCTTTTGTAGTAGGTTACCCCCGAGGCCCATACTTCTTGGGTTCCTATCGGTGCCAAGATATCCGTAATCGGCTGTTCGTCGGATAGGGGAATGGCTATCAGGGTGGTAGTTTGCCCTTGTAGCCAGTCGTACAAGTCGTTACGATTGACTACCTGGTCCCAGTCTGTCTCGTGCAGTCGGTAATACTGATCCTCCTGCTCGAGCAAGATCCCATGTTCGGTTTTGTATAATTTCATCGGATTTGGCGTTTAATACATGCTATAAAAGTAGGTAGAACGTGTACTCTACCCTACCATCCAGTACGAATCCAACGGTTCTTTGGACTATTATAGCCGAACCTATTCCTCTGTAATTTCCAATATTCCTCTATGGCTTTTAAGGCAACTTATGTTTTAGGAAGTCGGCGGTATGGTTGCCTTCTAGCTGGACCATGGCTTCGGGAGTACCCTCAAAGCTGAGATATCCTCCGCCCTCACCTCCTTCGGGACCCAAGTCGATAACCCAGTCGGCACATTTAATAACCTCCATATTATGTTCGATAATAATCACCGAGTCGCCCTGTTCTACCAAGGCATTGATGGCCTTTAGCAGTTTTTTGATGTCATGAAAATGTAAACCAGTGGTCGGTTCATCGAAGATAAACAGGGTTTTGCCCTTGTGCCCCCCTCCTTTCCCCAGAAATGAGGCCAGTTTTACCCGCTGTGCCTCGCCCCCGGACAGGGTGTTCGACGATTGGCCAAGACCAATATACCCCAATCCCACCTCTTGCAAGGGCATGAGTTTTTCTACCAGCTTTGGCTCCGAATCCTTAAAAAAGGCGATGGCTTCGTCGACGGTCAGGTCCAGTATATCGGCAATGTCTTTGCCATCGTACTTTACTTCCTGCACCTCTTGCTTAAAACGCCGGCCGTTACACCCCTCACAGGTCAGGTAAATGTCGGCCATAAACTGCATTTCTATCTTCACCTGTCCTTCACCCTGGCATACCTCGCAACGGCCACCGTCCACATTAAATGAAAAATGAGATGGTTTGTAGCCTCTCGATTTGGAGAGCGGTCGCTCGGCCATCATCTGGCGGATGTAGTCATATGCTTTGATATAGGTAACCGGATTGGAGCGTGAAGACTTTCCTATCGGGTTTTGGTCGATCATCTCGATGGCCTCAATCCTGTCGAGGCTGCCCGTAAGCTCCGTAAAGCGGCCTACTTCTTCGCTGAACTCCCCCTTGGCACGCATCAGCGCAGGGAAGAGGATTTTTCGGATCAAAGTAGACTTTCCTGACCCACTCACGCCAGTCACCACCGTGAGGCTGTTAAGGGGTATCTTTACGTTGATATCCTTGAGGTTGTTCTCTCTGGCTCCCTTAATTTCAATAAAATGCAGGGCCTTACGCCTCGAATAGGGCAATTCGATACGGTCATGATGTAGCAGAAAATTGAGCGTATAGCTTGTCTGTCCGTTGGTAAGGGAAGGAAGGTCTTCTGCACCTTGAAGATCCTGCCACGACCCTTGAAAAATGAGCTCTCCCCCTCCTGTACCCGCTTCAGGGCCAATGTCGATGATCTGATCGGCGGCATGCATCACTTCTTCTTCGTGTTCCACCACAATCACCGTATTACCCAAGTCCCGTAGCGATTCTAATACCCCTACGAGGCGTTTCGTATCGCGGGGGTGGAGGCCTATACTGGGTTCGTCGAGGATATACATGGAGCCTACTAAGGCACTTCCTAGGGAAGTAGCGAGTTTGATGCGTTGGAATTCGCCTCCCGACAGGGTGTTGGTGAGTCGGTTGAGGGTAAGGTAGCCCAAGCCCACCCGACACATATATTCAAGGCGGGTTTCTATTTCTGTCAAGATCCTACGCGCAACTTGTCGGTCGTTTTCGGTTAGTTCGATATCCTGGAAGAAGCTGGCAACCTCATGAATAGGCTTTAATACCAGGTCGGTGATAGATTTACCTCCAATTTTGACATAGGAGGCATCTTGCCGTAGTCGGGAGCCCCGGCATTCGGGGCAGGTGGTACGTCCCCTATAGCGGGAGAGCATTACCCGGTATTGGATTTTATGGGTCTGGCGTTCTAGCTCGGCAATAAAGCCATGGATGCCGGTAAAGTATTCATTACCGTTCCAAAGAAGCTCCTGCTGCTGGGGCGATAGTTCCTTATAGGGTCGGTGTATTGGGAAATCAAATTTTCCTGCATGCCGTACCAAAGGGGTGAGCCACTCGCTCATTTTTTCGGTACGCCATGGGGCAATGGCTCCTTCGTATACCGATAGGTTTTTGTCGGGGATGATCAGGTCGGGATCTATTCCCAAAATTTTCCCAAAGCCTTCACATCTTTTACAGGCCCCGTAAGGGTTGTTAAAACTAAATAGATTGACAGACGGCTCTTCAAATACGATCCCGTCTAGTTCGAATTTATCGGAATAGGTACTGCTATTCCCTCCGTACACCTGAACGATACAGACCCCCTCACCCTCAAAAAAGGCTGTCTGTATGGAATCGGAAAGTCGGTATTGGGTATCCTCATCGTCGTGTCGAACGCTGGCACGGTCGATCAGGACGAAAAACTCTGCCGTTTCATCGGCCAATTGGTCGGAGTCCTCCAACAGGGTTTCTATTTGAGTTACTTCTCCGTTGCGAATGACCCGGTTATATCCTTTCGATAGGAGCAGTCCTAGCTCGACCTCCAAGGAACGCTCCTCACGGAGTATCAAGGGGGTTTGAATGAGTACACGGGTACCTTCTTCCAGCGACAAAATATCGTTGACTACGTCGGTTACCGTGTCTTTCTGTACTTGCTTGCCAGAAATAGGCGAAAAAGTATGGCCAATTCTGGCGAATAGGAGTTTGAGGTAGTCGTATATTTCGGTGGAGGTCCCTACTGTGGAGCGGGGGTTACGCGTGTTTACTTTCTGTTCTATAGCAATGGCCGGAGAGATTCCCTTAATATATTCTACTGCCGGCTTTTCCATACGTCCTAAAAACTGACGGGCATAGCTGCTCAAGCTCTCTACGTACATGCGTTGCCCCTCGGCAAAGAGGGTATCGAAGGCAAGAGAAGACTTGCCGGAGCCCGATAGACCCGTAATGACGACCAATTTGTTTCTGGGAATGGCTACATCCAGATTCTTAAGGTTATTGACATTGGCGCCTTTGATAAGAATAAAGGACCTAGGGTCCAGGGTGTCGAATTCATCGGCTTTTACGCGTGACAGGGTCAGTTCAGTCATAGGGTTATTCAAAATCAACGTTAGGGTCAAACCTCTATGACCCGATCTGTTACTAAACCCAAAAATCGTACCTTTAGTTTAGCTTTCCTAGTAAGGCCTTTGCCGAATAGCCAATTTAAGGGTTTAAGACTGCCATCAATGAGGCATAGAAGGCTAGTTTTCTGCTAATCGGACCAGTACGATCCCGTAATGTTCGTAGTAGGTATGCTCAATCTGGAATCCCTTTAGGCTCGCCTTCCGGCCAAAGACCAGGTCGCCAGGGAGTGGGGACCGCTCTTGAGCAAACTGTGTGGCATAGTAATAGAAGCTGGGGTTATAATGATTCATTACGACGATGTTCGTAAGTTCCTTTCTCTTGGCCAATAAGGCGGCTTCTTTTACGGGAGCTTGTAGTAAGGCGCCTAACCGGGGCATCCACAGTATATTGACAGTTACTAAGGTGACTGCTCCTATCATGATGGATCTGAGCTCGAGCGGAATCGATTTGAGCCATGCTGCCAGTAGGAGTATCCCTATCAAAGCTCCCATGCAAAGGGCGTAGGTGAATGAAAAGACATCGGGAACCCCGGCAATAATGTCGAGGGCGTAGGCGTCATGGATGGTGGGGGTGACTCGGTGTACGACGAAAGGTATCGTAGTGAGTAGAAACATGAAGAGGAGTGACGGCCATACCAAAGGCAGTGACTTGGCTTGGGTCATATACCAGCCCCCAATGGCGCACAGAGGGGTGTAGCCGTAGATGATATAATGATGAAGCTTGGTTCCCGACATAGAAAAGAGAACAAAAACGAATAAGAACCAGAGCAACAGAAAGGAAAACCAGGAGTCGTGCAACAGGAATCTTACCCGCCCCAGTGCCCTTAGCACGACGGCCGTGAATGGTAACAGTCCCAAAATTAGGACCGGTACGAAGTATAATATTCCTCCATAATGCCCCTCAAAGGCGGTTTGGAAGCGGTTTACGTTATGGGAGAGAAAGAACCCGTTTATAAAATCAATCCCTGATGCCTGATAGGCCAGGTAGTACCATGGGCCTGCAATAGCCACAAACAGCAGCAGGCCTATAGGATCCCAGATTTTCAGAAGGAGGTTCCAGCGATTCCAGCGAAGCAAGAAGAGAAGAAAGGTAGCCCCAGGAACGAGCACGGCTATGGGCCCTTTGGCCAGGAAGCCAATGCCCGTAAGTACAAAGAACATTCGCAAAAACTTCTTGTTTATCCCCTTGTCTATTGCTTCATAGAGGCAGAATATGGCTCCGGCTAGCGTGGCGTTGAGCAGAGAGTCGGCCAAAGCGGCCTTCCCAATGATGGTGATTTGCAGGGAGGAGGCGGCGACGAGGGTGGCAAAAAAGGCCGCACTTTCACCAAGCCTTCTTTTACAGAAGAGATAAATGAACGTCATCCACATTAGCGCAGCCAGGGCCGAAGGGAGGCGCATGGCCCATTCGCTCCAACCGAACACTTCCGCGCTGGCATACTGTAACCAATTGGTAAGAGGGGGTTTGTCGAAGCGCTGTTCTTGGTTGACGAACGTGGAAACGAAGTCGTTGCGAAGGACCATTTCCCTCGTTCCTTCGGCAAAGAAGGCCTCATCTTCATCGAAAAGTGGGGCTTGGCCTAGGCCCCAAAGAAAGCCAAATGAAACATATAGTATTAAAATTATTTTTCTGCTGGTGGGGGTGAGCTTCATAGGGGCCAATTGAAGATATCAGGATTAGACGTTCCAGGCACCACTGTCCAATGCTCGGGCAGGTAGGCGCTGAAACCAATATTTACAGGCGAAAGTTGAACCCAATGCGAACCCCAAGCCAATCATAGCGCCTATCCATACATCGGCCGGAAAATGCGCCAGGAGGTACATGCGGGAGAAAGCAACGATGATGGCTAGCAGTAGGCAGATGAACTGAATGGTTTTGTACTTGCTAAATAACGCTAGGCACATAAAAACGGCAAAGGCGGAGGTGGTATGTCCTGAGGGGAAGCTTCCGTGGTGTAGCCATTCGATACCGGGGGTATGGTGTAGGTAGGGTAGTTTTTGGGCCAAAACTACTGGCGGTCGATAGGCGTCGGCATAGACCACCCGCTTAAGAAACTGAACCAAGAGTCCCGAGACGATGTAGCTGATCAGAATTGAGATTCCGAGCCTATAGGACCCTATAAGGGCTAGCAGCCCCAGCACTACGCAGAAAACACCATCACCCAGAAACGTTAAGGGGGGGATGGTATGGTCTAGAAACGGGCTCCAATGTGCGTTGATCGCCAACACCATGTTATTTTGACCTAAAACGGCCTGTAATAAACCAAAAGCTACCCAGACCAGGCAAAAGCAGGTGAGGAGTAGGCGACGGGAAAGTACAATGCTTTTCATAGCCTGATGGTGTAATTAACGTATCGATTTGGTGGTAGTCTGCAGGGCTCCAACGGCTCGGTCGAAAATAGGCTGAGCCAAATGTTCGAAATGGGTAACATCCGACATGCAATCGGTAAGGATGACCAGCTTTTTTACGAGTTCGGGGGCATAATCGATAATTTGCTGTATGCTGGTAGCCACACAGTGCGACCGAGCCTCACCACATACCAGTAGGCGATCGAAGGAGGAGAGCCGGTCTAGCAAAGGTTGGTTGAGAGAGGTGCCCTCGTCGCCGGCAACGGGTACCTGAGCGCGGAAAATACCGAAGTGTTCGCTCAAAGGGTTGAGTCCTTTTACCACGGCCGTATAGTCCCGGCCTGTCCTGTGCGACCAGCTCACGATGGCCTCTGCAATAGTAGCGTCCAGGGCGGCACCTGGAGTACCGATGAGGCAATGTTCGGGCCATATAAAGTGCTGGAAACTACCTTGTTGCTCCAGAGTGTCCAGATACTGAAGTACGGCTTCGGGCTGTCGGCGGGGGATCCACCGGCCTTCTCTCACCGCCTGTGCCGTTATACGGGTAAAGGGCGCTACGGTGGTGCCATTGGGGTCCTCCCAAAACAACGGATGCGCTATGTCCATAACCCGATGCTGGTCAAGGCTCACGAAGATTTCGGTGATCTGCTCCCCCTGTTCACCAATGAGGGCGGCAATACGCTGCACGTCCTGCTCGGCGCCAGGCACATATAATGCACCATTTGGATGGCAGAAATCGTATTGCGCATCGATGATCAGTAAGGCCGTTGTTTCGCTCATATAGGACGGTATTTTTAGTAGTATTTCCCTAAAGTTCCAAAATTCCTAAAAAGAAACCTGAACCGACCCTATCGAAAGGTTAAAAGATCGTTAATTTTCGATATTTTGTGGTAGGCCGATTTGCCGGGCGTACATTTTGGAGCAAAGGGCATAGATCCATTCTAGCATCCGGTTTATATCGCTTAGGTAGTCGAAACGGTAATCATCTTGCAGGCGGTTAAAGGCCGTCAATACGGTGTTGGCCTTTTTGGCTAGGTATAGGGCACAGGTGTCGGCGCGAGAGGAATAAGTCTTTAGTAGGTCCTGCTGGGCCTCCATGATGGTAAGCAACAAATACAGGTTCAGATCAAGTGCTGCCGATTTATCCTTGGTGATTTTGACGTGATAACTAATAGCCCCACTCAGGTCGCGCATGTCCATCATGAGCCAGCCAGGGGTGTCATGACGCCTAGCCGCTGTGCGGTCTATTCTCGAACGTATTTCGTCCCGGCGCTCCTCCAAGGTAGTCCCCTCTTCAATGAGTTCGAAATGCAAGCGGTCCACAAGCGTACTATCTTTAGCCACTAATCGTAGGAGGAGTTTGTCCTTTTCTTTTGTGGGCATTTGTAGGATCGCCGTTTTTAGTGCGTTGGGTAAGGCCATTAATAAGGTGTAATTGATGTATGATTTGTCCTGTAAGTATAAGGCCATCTCAGCAAAATGTCAATAAATAATAGGGGTAAGCGCCTTAAGTCGTAGTCAGTTAAATAGTTATACAGGGAAAATCTGTCGTTTTGTTTCTATATTTTTTAGATTCTACGTTAGAATAAACTTGGTGGTAGCGCCCCTTTAATCATTCGTTTACAAATAGAAAAGGCGGAAATTTCATAAACTTAATAATTGCGTCTAAATTGCAGCCTTTTCACTTCAATGACATTGAAAGTAGTTTATGATTTCAGTAGCCATGTGTACTTATGGAGGGGAAAAATACTTGCCCCAACAGCTTGAAAGCATTGCTAATCAGACGATTCGAGTAGATGAGCTGGTGGTTTGCGACGATCGTTCTAAGGATAGCACGATAGCGGTTTTAAAGTCGTATGCCGAAAAATTACCCTTTCCGGTACGAATCATTCAGAATGAAGAGAATTTGGGGTCTACCAAGAATTTTGAAAAGTGTATCTCACTTTGTGAGGGAGATATTGTGTTTTTAACAGACCAGGATGATATTTGGCGGAGTGATCGAGTAGAAAAGCAGCTCAATTTTTTAGAAAAGCATCCCGAACAAGATGCCGTTTTTTCGAATGCTATGATGATCGACGACGACTCCCTGCCCACCGGAAAGACGATCTGGGAAGAGATTGAGTTTGATGCACGAAAGCAAGAAAAATGGAGACAAGGAAAGGCGCATGAAATTCTTTTTAACGGATTTGTCGTTACTGGTGCCACCCTCACCCTACGCAAAAGCTGCTTGGAGCGTTTACTCCCTTTTCCAACCCATGTACCCGACCTCATTCATGATGCTTGGATCGCCATGGTATTGGGCTTAGAGAATAAAATTTCCTTTATCCCCGAAAACCTGATAGACTATCGCATACATGCCAGCCAACAAGTAGGGTTCGGAAGCAAGACCGATTATGTGAGCCTGAAGGAACGCATGTCGAGAGGGAGGGATGAAAAACTGGTTCCACTTAAGGAAAAGGCAGAAAAGCTTAACGACCTATATGTACTATTACGGTCCATTCCTTTCGTGCCCCGGGAGAAATTGATAAAACTATACCTAGCCAAAAGGCATTTTGAGAGTCGCTCCAGTTTACCTCATAACCGATTTTTGCGCCTCACCCCTATTATGAACCAAGTGGTAAGGGGTCAATATATTTTTAGTAGCAAGGATTGGTGGATACCCGCCATCGGCGATCTTTTGGAATAACCACCCCTATGATGTCCCAAACCGAGTCTGAAACCAAGCCTTCCGTTGTAGTCGTTATTCCGATCTATAAGGTGAGTTTGACAGAAACCGAGAAAAGGTCTCTTCGGCAATGTATGCGCGTATTATCGGCTTATCCTATCCGGCTGCTAACGCCCGAAGGGTTGCCGGTCGGCACTATTCTGGCGGAATACCCCCATCTAGAATGTATTACTTTCGAAAAAACGTACTTTGAAAGTATTGCAGGATATAATTCACTATTGACTTCTGCCGATTTTTATCGTGCCTTTTCGGCTTACGACTTTATGCTCATCTATCAGCTCGATGCCTTTGTTTTCGAAGATCGATTGGCCGAATGGTGTGCTGCAGGTTTCGATTATATAGGCGCGCCCTCCTTGCACCATCCCACCTACGACGCCCTGGAAGAGACGCAGGCGCAAGATTTTGCTCAGGCTTTAAACAGCCATAGAGTGGTACTTAACGGTGGACTTTCATTGCGGCGTATCAGCGCGATGATCCGCTATCTAAAAATTTATGCGTTGTTTTATCCCGTTTGGAGGGGCAATGAGGACATGCTTTTTTCACAGGAAGCTACTCGCTTATTACCCATGAAAGTTTTTCTGAAAACTCCCAAATGGAAGCAGGCCCTAAGTTTCGCCTTTGAGAAGAGCCCTGCAGCCTCCTATAGCCTTACCCAGCGGCGCTTGCCCTTTGGATGTCATGCCTGGGAGCGATACGACTATGCGTTTTGGAAACCTTTAATGGCCGCATCGGAGGCTGGGCTTTAACAATTTTTAACAAACTATAAGCGTTAAATTGTCGTTTTCAGTGGGAATCGTCAACATAATAGTAAACGAGAACTATGAAAATCTATTCCATCATCTATGTGATAGCCCTATCTGCCTTAGCCTTTACGGAGTCCTGGGGGCAGGTAACGGAGTCGCCTCGGGTAGAGGAGCGATCGGTGCAGGACGTGACCATCAAACGGGTGGAACTTACTGATCGGTATACCATTGTGCACTTGCAATATGTGGATCGTCAGCGGTCTGTTCAGGGAATGCCTATTCCGGGAATGCAACGTAATGGGGCCACTATCTGGCTCGATCCGGAAACCAGGCTGTACAAACCCGGAGAAATTAATACGAAATTTAAGTTGATAAAGGCGGAGAATATCCCCACCAAGTCCCAGCGTATGCCGGTAAAAGGGGGACAGGTGGTCGATTTTGTCGCTTATTTCGAAAGGTTGAGTCCTGGGATTGAGGTATTCGATTTCTATGAAGGGCGGGCTACCAACCCCAACGAACAAACCTGGAACTTCTATGGTATCCATATCAAGAATCCTAAAAATAAACCAGCAGAGAAGCCGGTAAAGGTGGCTCCAAAGCCAGCGCCCCAAGCAACAGAGCCCCAATTTATTGAGAACCCCGACGAGGTGGCCGAGGAGCCTGTAGTGCAGAAACCGATTTTTGGCCAGCTGCAAGGAACAATTTATGATGCCCTTACCAAGGAACCCATACCGGGGGTGATCCAGTTCAGCGAAGCAGGCGACTCCCTGTCGGTACGTACCACCTCGGGGGCATACCGGGTAGGGCTAGACCTCACCCAGGCCTACACCTTTCGGGTAGGTGCCAAAGGGTACTTCGGCGAGGCGTTTACCGTGTCTCCTGCCGATTCGTCAGGGGGGCAACAGTTCACTAAGGACCTATTCTTAAGGCCTATTAAGGTAGGAGAGTCCTTGGCCATGTCCAATATTTATTTCGCTACGGGGAAGTACAGCCTATTGCCTGAGTCGACACCGGGGCTGGAGCGGTTGGTGCAGCTGATGGAAGAAAACCATACGATGCAGATACGAATTGAAGGGCATACCGACAATGTGGGCGACTTCGACAAAAATCTTGAACTCTCGCGGCAACGGGCCGAGGCCGTCAAAGATTATATGGTTCAAAAAGGAATAGATGCCAGCCGTATTGAGGCCAAAGGGTATGGGTCTACCCGTCCTGTTGCCAAAGACCAATCGGCGGAGGAACGTAGCCGAAACAGGCGGGTAGAGCTGGTAATTACCCAAGAATAGGGGTCGTTTGCGTCTTTTTTTGTACAAAAAAAGGCCTCAAAAACGGGCAATAGCATCGGGTGTTTAGGCATTTAACCCCCTATCCCTCAGTTTTTTTTGATAAGTATTTGACAAATCCAAATACTTTTCTACCTTTGCAGGCCTAAATTCGGAGTAAAGTAGATTTTATAGCGCAATAAATTGATATACAGATGAAACGTACATTTCAACCTTCAAATCGCAAGAGGAGAAATAAGCACGGTTTCCGTGAGAGAATGTCTACTCCTAACGGGAGCAAAGTAATAACCAACCGTCGTAAGAAAGGACGTTGGAAATTGTCAGTATCTGACGAAAAACGTCATAAGCAATAGGTTCTGTTGGACGGTTGTAGATCGGTTGAAAGCGCGGCTTTCAGAGTCAGCCCTATTCATTAATTAATAAGACTGGCCAAATCATTAACAACTTGAAGCAAACTTTCAGCAAAAGTGAACGTTTATGTAGCCCCAAGATCATTGGAAGGCTATTTCAAAGGGGTAGTTCGGAAGTGCACACGTTCTACCTCTTTCCTTTTAGGGTCTTGTATATCTACGACCCTGAGCGTGAGGCGCTCCCTACACAAGTGCTATTTTCAGTTTCCAAAAGGCAATTCAAAAAAGCCGTAGACAGGAACCTGATCCGACGACGCTGTCGTGAGGCCTTTAGGCTTCATAAATCCCAAATGTATACCGTTGACCCCGCCTGCCGCCCGGCATATGTGGCTTTTTTGTATCTTGCGAAAGATTCAAGCACTTTTAGCGTTATTGATACGGCTATGGAGAAGTTGCTCGGCCGATTGGTTCGAAGCTCCGAAAGCCAACCCTAACGCTTTCCATTATTCCTGAAGATCCATGAGAAAATACCTTCGTACGGCCTGGTTGGCCCTACCCTTGCTCGCTGGCCTGGCACTGGTGTCCTTTCGCCAAGATGACCGGTTATTTGAAATAGCCAAAAATCTGGATATTTATGCGACGCTATTCAAAGAGTTAAACGCCTACTATGTCGACGAGATAAATCCCAATAAACTCATCAAATCGAGCATCGACAATATGCTGAAGACGCTGGACCCCTACACGGTGTACTATGCCGAGGATGATATAGAGGATTATATGACGATGACCACCGGGAAATACAATGGCATAGGAGCCATGGTGAGTTCGGCAGAGGGTAAGCACCAGGTGATGATGGTGTATGAAGGCACACCTGCACAGAAAGCTGGACTACAGCTCGGCGACGAGATCATCAAAATCAACGACGTGGATATAGAGAATCGGGAGGACTTCGACACCGGCAAATTGCTGAGAGGACAGACTCAGACCAGTGTAAAATTGACGATCCGGCGTTTTGGAAATCCTACTCCCATCGTGATCAACTTAAGCCGCGATGTGGTAAAAGTTACTAACGTACCCTATTATGGCATGATCGCCGACGGAGTCGGGTATATCGATCTTAAAGACTTTACGGCGACCGCCTCAAGAGAGGTTCGTAATGCCTTCCAAGAATTGAAGGGTCAGGGAATGAAATCGCTGGTGTTGGACCTTAGAGACAACCCCGGAGGACTGTTGAATATGGCCATCGAAATATCTAATATTTTTGTGGCCAAGGGCGAGGAGATCGTTTCTACCAAAGGCAAAGTGAGCGAATGGAACAAGACCTATACCGCTTATAACCCGGCATTGGATACCGAGATACCGATGGTTGTGCTGACCAACAACCGCAGCGCTTCGGCAGCGGAGATTGTAGCCGGAGTGATGCAGGACTACGACCGTGGTGTTTTGATAGGGCAGCGCACTTATGGCAAGGGATTGGTACAAACTACCCGCGACCTTTCCTTTAACACCAAAATGAAGATTACTACTGCCAAGTATTATATACCCAGCGGCCGATGCATACAGGCCATCGACTACAGCCATCGCAATGAAGACGGTAGCGTAGGGAAGCTCCCCGACTCCTTGATGACCAGCTTCAAGACCCGTAATGGCCGGGTGGTTTATGATGGAGGTGGTATATTGCCCGATATTTTAACCGAAAGGGAGACCTACTCCCCATTGGCCATCGCTTTGGGGCGCAACCGACTGTTCTTCGACTATGCCGTAGAATACCACTCCAAGCACGCCACGATAGCCACCGCCGCCAAATTCCACCTGAGTGATGCCGAATACGATGCGTTTGTGAAATGGCTGTCCGATAAGGAGTATGACTATACCTCCCAAGTGGAGCGTGACTTGGCTAGCCTCGAGGAGTCGGCCAAAAAGGAGAAGTCCTACGAAAGTATTCAAGGGCAACTGGCCGCCTTGCAGTCCAAGTTAACGCATAACAAAGACAATGATTTACAACTCTTCAAGGCTGAAATTAAGAATATTCTCGAAGAGGAGATCATTAAACATTATTACCTTGAAAAAGGAATGAGAGAGGCTTCTTTTGAGGAAGACGAGGAAGTGAAACAGGCCCTTGCCTTATTCAAAACCCCTACCCGTTACAAGGAAATATTACAAGCGAAATAATTTAAATGCTGACCGGGTGGTGCCTACCACCCGGTACACCTTTTTTATATGCTCCTTCTTAGCATCGACAGTTCTACCAGAGGCTGTTCTGTAGCCCTTTATCAAGACCAAGTTTTGCTGGCTACCAACGACTTGTTTACCGACCGGTCGTCGTCGGCCATGCTCACCATCCTTCTCGACAACCTGGTGCGGTCCACGGGCCATAGCCTGCACGATCTGGATGCCGTAGCGGTGGCCAAGGGACCCGGATCCTATACGGGGTTGCGGGTGGCAGTCTCTACGGCAAAGGGGCTTTGCTTCGCCTTGGAAAAGCCCTTGTTGGCTGCCAATACCTTGGCGGGTATGGCCCAGCAGGTATATGGGTTTTTCTCTGACGACACCTGGTTCTGCCCCATGATCGATGCCCGAAGGATGGAAGTGTATGCAGCCATTTACAATGCCCAAGGACAAGAAATGGAGCCCACCAAGGCCATAATCCTGGATGAGACTTCATTTGCGGAGACCTTAGACAGTCATCGACTGGTGTTTTTTGGCGACGGTGCCGCCAAATGTAAGCCACTCTTAGGAGCGCATCCTCAGGCTATCTTTCTGGACGAAGAGATTCGTCCTAGTGCGAGTACCATCGGAAAACTAGCCCTTGCCGCTTATGAAGCGGGTGATTTCGAGGATTTGGCCACTTTTGAACCCTATTATCTCAAAGATTTTATGTCGCCAAAGCCCAAAAAGTCGCCTCTGATTCCTTAATGTGCGTTTTATTTGGGGTCAGTCCAAACATTTTTTTGATGAGGGTTGTTAGCTAACTACTACCCATCAACCCAACCGAAAGGGGTAGCAATCAGATCGATCATATGGAAAACGAAACAATTGTGAATCGAGTGGCTGGCAGCGGCTTGATATCCTTAGACTTGGAAGATTATTACCACCCAGGTGAACGGGTGATTTACGATATAAAAGACAACCTTTTTCAAGGGATGATTCTCAGAGAAAAGGACTTTCGAGAGTTTCTGAAAGGTCATGACTGGGCCACTTACACCGATAAGAACGTGGCAGTGATATGCTCCGAAGACGCCATAGTGCCTACCTGGGCCTATATGTTGTTGGCTACCAAACTGGAGCCCTATGCCCATTCCGTGGCTTTTGGTTCTTTAGAAGCACTCGAAGCCCTGCTTTTTGAGGAGGCTATCAGAACCCTGGATATCGAGCCCTTCCGCGACAAAAAAGTAGTGGTAAAAGGCTGTAGTAACAAGGCCGTACCTACCTCTGCCTATCTACAAATTACCCTGAAGCTTAAGCCCGTGGTTCAGAGCATTATGTTTGGGGAACCCTGTAGCACCGTGCCGGTATATAAAAGGCCTAGAGCCTAATGGGTACTGTTGCCTAAACATTCACTGTAGAAAAGAGTGCTATGCAGTAACTGCTGTTTGCACATGGTTAGGATTTTATCCTTTACCCCATTCAATTCCCTTCATGTTCATTGGCAGGCTTCTTGGATTTTGTATAGGCACAAAATAGCGCGATGCGCTAGTCAACGGTCATTCTCGGCCGTAACCCTGCTCACTTATCGAATCAAAAAAAATAGCCAATATATAACCCAAATACTATGAAATTATCTTCCTTGTTTGCCGGAGTGGCCTTACTGGCGGCATCCTTATGCCTTGTTTGTTGCGGACCGGCAGAGGAAAAATTCCCAGAAGAGCTTGTCCAGTTCAAACCCTACGCCAAAAATCCGATTTTTGAAGGCACCGGAAATCCAGAAAACTGGGATGAGGTGATACGTGAAAGGGGTTATATTCTAAAAGAACAAGACCAGTATTATATGTGGTATACGGGGTATACCAAGGCTACGGGCGAGGAGATGAAATACCTTGGGCTGGCCACTTCCGACGACGGGTTATCATGGACGCGATATTCGGAAAACCCTATTCATACCACTTTATGGATTGAAGATATGTGTGTGATCAAGGAGGGGAAAACGTATTATATGTTTGCTGAAAGCAAGGACGATATAGCGCATATGCTGACCTCCAACGATCGTATCAACTGGAATGACCAGGGCTACCTCGATATCCGAATGAAAGACGGCACTCCCCTGCCCAAAGGCCCCTATGGAACTCCAACAGTCTGGAAGGAAAATGATACCTGGTACCTATATTATGAACGTAATGATGCCGCAATATGGTTGGCTACCAGCGAGGACCTTAAAGTGTGGACCAATGTGCAGGACACGCCTGTACTAGATGCCGGTCCTGAAGCGTACGATGCTTTTGCGGTGGCTATGAACAAGATTATTCAATATAAGGGCTATTATTATGCGTATTACCACGCTTCGGCATTCGAGGACTGGCACGAATGGACGACGAATATAGCTGTGTCGAAAGATTTGATCCATTGGGAAAAATATGCGGGTAATCCCATTCTTGGCAATAATATGTCGAGCGGTTTTCCCCTCTTCGATGGGCAACAGTACCGTTTTTACACCATGCATCCCGATGTCAGGGTCTATTTTCCCGAGGAAATAGACCCTTAAAGTGGCAAAATCTTGTTGTTGGTTACATAACGGCAAGCTTGTTTCTTGGCCCCTACTCCGATTATAGATAATTGCGGTTAACCGAAGCTATTTCATAAGATGGTCGACCCGTATGCTATCGGCATATATCTTTAAAATGATCTTCTTTTCGACAGGATAACCATTGGTATAGTATCCAAATTGGTGTGTCAAAGTGTCGATGCTGGAGGCCAACCGATACTGGAGCATATAGCTACCGTCTGTGTTGGGCATTGATTCAAAGCCAAATGGGACTAAAATAGTGGCTCCAGTAAGGAGGCTATATGCCTGTGTAATGCCTTCCTTTTGATGATTGGATAGGCGTAGAAAATCGATGTCCTGAGGAGAATGGTTGTTTATTTCGATGACCACCTCTCGAGGCGCGTCGAGGATCTGACAGCCACCAAGCATGGCTAAAAGGACGATGATGCCGTATCGGTACATGATTGAAGTTTGCGTGTGTCTAAAATCGATAGATCTGTTAAAGGTAGGAAATACATCCTTGCCGCTGGTTTTTATTGAGTAGGCGGTGTTGGCTCCTTGAGTAGCCGAAAGCTCATGCGGTGGAAGGGGGTGGTACCATGCAGCTTTATGGCGGATCGGTGTTGGAGGGTGGGATAACCTACGTTTTGCTCCCATCCATACTGTGGATAGGTGTTGGCCAGGTCAGCCATTAAGGCATCTCTGTAGTTTTTGGCCAAAATAGACGCTGCCGCAATGGATAGGAACTTGGAGTCGCCCTTTACGATGCAAGTATGGGGGATCATCGGAAAGGGTACGAACCTGTTGCCGTCGATGAGCAGGTGCTCGGGACGAAGCACAAGGGCATCTACTGCCCGGTGCATAGCCAAAAAGCTCGCTTTTAAAATATTGATCTGATCTATTTCTCGATTATCGACCTCGGCAATGGCCCAGGCCAATGCCTCCTTACGTATCTCTTGGTCGAGCAGCAGTCGTTTGGCGCGGGTGAGCTGTTTGCTATCGTTGAGGTAAGCATGGTGGTAATCGGGCGGCAGTATCACGGCGGCGGCTACAACCGGGCCAGCCAGGCAGCCTCTACCGACCTCGTCGAGGCCTGCTTCGGTGATATTGGCAGTATAATAGGGTTTTAACATCAATCTTCGAGAATATTGGCCATAAAGGTGCATTTGGTTCCAAAAGAAATGAGCAACAAGGTAATGGCCCAATAAAGGTATATACGGTAAAAGTCTTTTGTATCGCGGGATACTACATCCTTGGTCTTTATTTTTTCTAGCTGGTCTATTTGTTCGAATACCGAGGCTAGGGCGTTATTGTCGGTAGCTCTGAAAAATTTGCCATCGCCAATGGCTGCTATTTTCTGTAGCTCTCCCTCATCGACCAATGCGGACCTCCGCAGGAGGGTATCGGCTTTGGTGGGTGACTTTGGTAGGCCCACAGCAATGGTATAGACGCGTATTCGGTAGGCTTCGGCGAGCTGTGCCGCCGTTGTAGGGCCTAGGCTCCCCGAAGTATTGTCCCCATCACTGATCAGGATAGCCACCTTGCTGGCCCCACTGGTTTCGCGCATACGATTTACAGCCACAGCCAAAGCACTCCCTATGGCCGTTCCGGGTATGGGGATCATGTCGGGTTGAATTTCGTCCAGAAAGCGACCGAGCAGGTCGTAATCGGTGGTGAGAGGACAGAGCGAAACGGCCTCTCCTGCAAATATGACCAGCCCAATGCGGTCTTGTAGCCGGCCTTTAATAAACTTGCTTGCGATGGATTTGGCCGATGCTAGTCGGTTAGGGCTGAGGTCCTTCTCCATCATAGAATCCGATATATCCATGAGTAGCATAATATCGATCCCTTCTGAATACTGGTCGGTGCGCTCCGATATGACCTGCGGCCTTGCTAGGGCTATTAGCACCATAGCTATGCCCAGGGCTGCGGTGACCGGCTGAAGGTAACGTAACAAGGTAAGCCACTCCCAAGGACCGCTAGCACGGGAATAGGTCATTACCAGTTTCTGTTTTCGTTTCCGATGTAGCGCATTTCGTAGCCAGAAGAAAACGGGGATAAGCGGTAAGGCGAATAGGAAATAAGGATACTCCCAATAGTAATTACGAAAAGTGTCGTAGCCAAACCATTCAATTGAAAACCAGTCCTCCATAGTTCATTAAGCCGATTGGCGTTCCAAGATTTGTTTTCTTCTATTCTTATAAATTTTAGTGCCGCCGTCTTTTAGTACCTCCAAAAAGACGTTCATTTTACTAGACTTTACCTGTCCATAAATAATGCCGTCTAAGTTTCTGAGGGCTTCTGCGAGCTTGGCATCGGGCATGTTGTCGATAATCTCCCGGGTGGTGTAAGTGGCAAAGGGTTTTTTCTCAAGCCTTTCCAAATAGTTTTTCCAAATAATGATCGCTTTTTCAGCGTCTTTGGTGTTTTCTTTTTCTCTGGTACTGCGCAGGAGTCTGTTGAAAGAGCGGAGGTATTCCAAGTGTCGGCGTTGCAATTTCAGCAATTGCCATTGTTTGTAAATATCTCGACCAAAAACCCAGTAGATCAGGGTTCCAAACCCTATCACCAAGGCTAAAGTACCCAGCGCCACCGAGACGTTGAATTCGTCTTCTAAGGGGACGAGTACGGCCATAGGTTCTACAGCAGTTTGATTTTGGAGGAGTATTCTATCGGCGTTTTTTAAAAAGAGGGTGTCGGGCTTGCAGAATATCTGGGTGCAATCGCGTCCGTTGTATAAAAATAAAGGGAGGCGTAAGGACTGGATGGTAGCCACTTCAAAACTAGTCAGTTCGTACAAGGCACTATCGAGGGTAAGGCCTCCGTCGGTTACCGAGCTAAAGGTTTTCTTGCCGACCATTTCGAAAGGGGCGAAGTCGTAGGTAGAGTCGGGAAAGAAGATTTCATCGGTAGTTGCATGCCGGTAACTGAGGGAGAAATATACTGGGCGCCCTATCACCAGGCTATCGTTCAAAAAATACCCTACGGGCTGCTGATTTACTTGTGCCTCTGCGAGCCCAATGCTGAGCCACAGAATAAGGGCACAGAGGGCCCCTAAGCCCTTGGTAGCAAGCTTGGGTGAGTTGTGGGGACGGGGGAGTCCGAGGACAGGTATGATGTATAAATAATGGCGCATTTCAGGAATTAGTAGCTACCCCGCGCGCATAGCGGCGCACCTTAAACATATGCAGCAAAGCGGGGATATAGTCTTCTTGGGTATTGATGGCGATGTAATCGGCCCGGTTTTGGCGGCATAGCCTTTCTAGTTCCGTACATCTGGTTTTAAAACGGTTTAATCTTTCTTCTCTATACTGATTCGATGAGGTGTTGACCCATACTGTTTGGTCCGATTCGGCATCATATACCGGGATGATGCCCAAATGAGGGAGGGTCGTCTCTCGCTGGTCGTATAGATGGATCACAATCAGATCGTGCTTTCGGGCTAGGGCCTTTAGGTTGTGCTGGTAATTGTCATCGATAAAATCTGAAATGATAAAAATCAGGCTCCGTCTTTTCAGCACATTTAAGGCGATATATATGGCTTCGGTAATATTGGTTTTGGCCGATACCGGGTCTATTTTATATATTTCGGACAGGACTCTATAGCCATTTTTCATGCCGGCGGTAGGTCTAATATAGCGCTCGTTCCGGTCAGAAAAGCAGAGGAGCCCTACCCTTGTAGCTTCCTGAATGGCCGAGAGCGTCAGCACGCCACAAATTTCCTTGGCAACGTCCAATTTTAGTCGGCCGGTCTCCCCTATTTTTTGAGAAGCACTCACGTCAAGCATAAAAAAGGCGGTCTGTTCCTTATCTTCTTTGAATATTTTGATAAAGGTACCATGCCCTTTGGCAGAGGTATTCCAATCTATAGCCCGGACGTCGTCGCCGTATTGGTAGAGGCGCAGGTCGTCAAATTCAAGACCGGAACCCTTAAAAACGGAATGGAAGTTACCATGACGTTCGCTGGTTACGGCCTTTCTCATGCGAATTTCGAACTTACGCAACTTGCCTAAAAACTGTTCAAACATAGGATTTGCGAAAAAATCACCAACTTTGTGGCAAATTGGACAAAAACAAAGATAAGGATTTTGAGAGTCACTAATCGAACCCATCAGAATTTTACCCGAATACTAGCCTTGATACTGGCTTGTGGGGTGTGGTTGGCGGCCTGTACCAATGAGGATCAGGTTCCTTCCGGAACGCTTTCTAAAGAAAAAATGGCGGGTATTTTGGCCGATATTCACCTAGCGGAAGCACGAATTACTAAATTGCAGCTCAAAACAGTCGATTCCTCGGCGATGGTCTACGAAAAGTTGAAGCTGGATATATGGAAAAGGCATCAGGTAGATACCCTGCAGTATAGGACGAGTTATGAATTCTATGTGACCCACCCTAAGCTGATGAAGGAAGTTTACGAACAAGTAAAAAAGAATTTGGAGAGGCGGGAGAAGGAGAAGAATATTAAAATATAGGTATTAGTCACATTTTAAATCAATCAAATCAAGAGCCGTGAACCAAAGTATTGTCCTCATTCCTACCTATAACGAAATTGAAAATATTGAGGCTATTATTCGTAAGGTCTTTAGCTTAGCCCATCCCTTTCATTTATTGATTATTGACGACGGCTCGCCAGATGGCACCGCATTGGTGGTAAAAAAACTCATGGAGGAGTTTCCGGATCGACTCAACCTGGAGGAACGCCAAGGTAAGCTCGGGCTCGGAACCGCCTATATACATGGTTTTAAATGGGCTTTAAGCCGAGGATACGAATATGTTTTCGAAATGGATGCCGACTTTTCCCATCCTCCCGAAGACCTGGTAAGGCTCTACCAGGCTTGTGCGGTCGATGGCAACGACATTGCCGTTGGGTCGCGGTACATCAAAGGAGTTAATGTGGTCAACTGGCCTATTAACCGGGTGTTGATGTCCTATTTTGCGGGTTATTATGTGCGTACCGTTACGGGTATGCCTATTATGGATCCCACTGCCGGTTTTATCTGCTACACCAGCAAGGTGTTGAGAACCATCGATTTAGATAAGATTCGGTTTATAGGCTATGCTTTCCAAATTGAAATGAAGTTCAACGCATGGAAATTTGGATTTAAAATCGTGGAAGTACCCATTATTTTTACCGACCGCACCCTGGGAGCCTCCAAAATGTCGGCAGGAATATTTAAGGAGGCTATCCTCGGAGTGATAGCCCTTAAAATTAGCAGTTATTTTAAACGGTATATCCCCGATCAGAAAGTTCTGAAATAGCCAGCCAGCTCATCAGTCCCGTAGAGATTTCCAAGGCCGACTCGTCGATGTTGAAGGTAGGCGTATGTACTCCAGAGACGATCCCCTTGGCTTCGTTGCGGGTACCTAGCCTGTAAAAGCAGGAGTCCACCACTTGGGAGTAAAAGGCGAAGTCTTCCCCTGCCATCCATAAGTCTAGGTCTACAATATTTTCGGCACCCATATAAGAAGTGGCGGCGGCTCTTACTCGGCGGGTAAGTTCGGGATGGTTCTTCAGGAAAGGGTAGCCACGTACAATCTGAAAGTCACAGCTTCCTCCCATGGATTCGGCCATCATTTCGGCCATCTTTTTCATTCTTTGGAGTCCGTCTTCGCGCCATTCTTCATCTAAGCAGCGCCAGGTTCCCTGGATATTCACTTCGTTGGGAATGACGTTCGTTACGCCGTCCGCTATAAATCGGCCAAAGGATAGTACCGATGGGTTGGCCGGGTTACGGTTACGGCTGATAATCTGCTGCAAGGCCACTATGATATGAGAGGCCATCAGCACGGGGTCTACCAGCTGGTGGGGTGCAGCGGCATGGCCCCCTTTGCCTTTTACGGTCAGGTATAGTTCGTCGGTACTCGCCATGTACATGCCCTCACGAAAGCCTATCTTACCTACCGGCACATTGGGCGCTACATGTTGGCCAATCATGCTAGCAGGCTTAGGGTTCTCTAAGACCCCCTCTTTTATCATGATCGAAGCGCCTCCAGGGGCTTTTTCCTCGGCCGGTTGAAATACCAGCTTGAGCGTCCCTTCAAACTCTTCTTTTAGTTGACTAAGAATATTGGCAGTACCCAGCAAGGAAGAGGTGTGTACGTCGTGCCCACAAGCATGCATCACACCGGGATTCAGCGACTTGTACGGGACGTCGTTGGCCTCCTGAATGGGGAGAGCATCCATGTCGGCACGTAGGCCTACTATTTTGCTGCTGGGGTTGCGGCCTTCTATCAGCACCACCAATCCGGTACCTGCCACTCCTTCTTGAGGCTCTAGGCCATAAGATTTTAGCTCCCTGGCTACGAATTCGGCGGTTTTATGTTCTGCAAACGAAAGCTCGGGGTTCTGGTGAAGGTGGTGACGGTTGGCTATTACCCGTTCCGATTGTTGTTTTGCGAGTGCCTTTATCTTTTCTTGTATGTCAATCATAGATCATCGTTTTTAGTTTCGGTACTATTACGGCCATTTATTCCCGTAAAGGTACAAAGTTAAAGTGGCTGTGCCAGCCCATGAAATTGACAAAGGAGGCCTCAATTTTTTTTTCCGTTCCCGAATTACCTGCCCTGCTTTTAAAGGACTTTAAGAAAAAAAGGTAATTTTGGCAACAAATTATCAATCTATAACATCGAAATGACACACCAGGATTTTCTTCAATCGTTAGTTTGCCCCATTACGGGAGGCCCCCTTAAGTTATCGGAAGACAGTAAAACGCTTACGAGTGAAGACGGCACTACCTACGAGGTAGGGGATTCGGGCATTGTCAACATGCTATATCCCAAAGAGTTACTTCCTGGTGATGCACGTGAGCAATACCTGTACGACCAAGCGTTTTTAAGGTATGACCGGGGTGTTTCCTGGGTGTTCGAAACGCTGAATCACTCGGACGAAGCCGCTACTCGGAAGTTTTTTATAGACCTGATGGAGCTGGAGCCTGGAATGAAAGCCCTAGAAGTAGGTGCAGGTACTGGAAAAGATTCTGCCTTGATATTGGATAAAATAAGACCAGGTGGCACGGCCGTCTTGTCGGACTTATCCCCCAATATGCTCAAATTGGCTCAGGAAAAGTTGAGTACCGACGATTTGAACGTTCATTATTTCCTTGGTAATGGTTCTTATTTGCCTTTCGAAGACAATACTTTCGATGCCGTATTCCATTTTGGCGGTATCAATACCTTCTCCGAGCGTAAGCGGGCATTCGATGAGCTTACCCGCGTGGTGCGCCCTGGTGGCAAGGTAGTGGTAGGTGACGAAAGCGTTGCTCCATGGTTGCGTTCACAACCGTCGTATGCTACCCTGCTAAAGGCCAACCCCTTGTTCAGGGCAGAAGTGCCTATGGAAGACGTTCCGACCAATATTGAGAATTTTAAGCTTCATTATATATTTGGAAATGCCTTTTATGTGATGGAGTACCGGGTTACTGATAAAGCCCCTGAGATCGATATCGATCTGCCAATTCCGGGAAAAGATTTTGTCGATAATTGGAGGCTAAGAGCCGAGAAAGCCGAAGACTAACTCTCTGAACGATTTTCAAAATTATTAATTCTATAAGGGCGGAAATACCCTGAGGGGCTTCCATAGACCTGTATTTACCATATGTGGATTAAAAAAGGAGTAATATATAAGCCTGATGGTTCCTTGGCGCACAGCCGGTCGCATGCTCAGGTACCATTTGCATACAAGCACGACGATTTTCTAAGGATCTATTTCTCGTCGCGCGACGATCAAGGCCAGTCTAGGCCTACCTTTATTGATGTAGACTACGAGGATCCTTCCAAAATACTCAATATTCATGATAAGGCCATTCTAGAGCTTGGAGGCCCTGGCGAATATGACGAAACGGGCGCTATGCCTTCCTGGTTTGTAGATATGCCCAATGGAGATATTTGGCTTTACTATACAGGTTGGAATCGTACCTGGAATTCCTACCGCCTCTCTATGGGGCTGTCGGTAAGTCATGATGGAGGCCTAAGCTTTACCAAAATGTTCAGAGGGCCCATTATGGACCGCAGTATCCAAAACCCGCTTTGGGCAGCTCAGCCTTCGGTGATGCGTGAGGAGGACGGCACTTGGCGTATGTGGTATATTTCGGGACATAAGTGTGAGTACATTCATGACTACCCCGAGCCCTACTATAGGGCACAGTCGGCAACGTCCAAAGATGGAATTCATTGGGACATTAGCGATGTGCCGACCTTGGACTTCGACGATTTCTTACATGCCGTTGGCCGGCCGAGCGTCTTTAAGGAAGATGGTATCTATAAGATGTTCTATTCGTTCCGTCATACCCGCGACTACCGTACCGATCGTAACCAGAGCTACAGACTGGGCTATGCCGAGTCGGAAGATGGGGTACACTGGGTGCGCAAGGACGACCAGGTAGGCATTGCTAAGTCGGAAAACCCCGATGACTTCGATTATCAGATGATCGACTACGCCTATTGCTATACACACAAAGGAAAGCGTTATCTGCTTTATAATGGGAATGGTTTTGGTGCCGCTGGCTTTGGCTACGCGGTATGGGAAGACTGATACCCAGGGAGCAGCCCAGTAACCAGACTGACTGCGGTCATCATTTGGATGCTAGCCGGGTTATACCTTTGTGGTTATTAATTAGGTTGACCAATCAGGATAAATTCTTTAATTAAGCACTATGAATTCTATAAGAAAGCAGTTTAATGAAGAGGGCTACGTCCTTCTAAGAAATTTTTTGGATAAAGAGATTATATCTGAAATTTATACCGATGCCCGCAAAATATTTGCGCAGCAGATCAAAAAAGTTACTGGACGTACCGTCGATATCGACGACCGGGATGCATTTGAGGCGGCTATGTTTGAGTTTTTTGAGAAAGACTTCGTTTCCTTTGTAAATACGGGTAAAACGGTCCAACATACCTTTTCTTTGCACCGCTTGGGCGTCGATCCACTCATCGCCAACTTGCTGAAAGAAGTAGGCCTATCCAACCCGATCATCGGTGCTCGCCCTGCCATGCAGTTCAATAGCAGGTATCTTTCCAAAGATGGGAGCAAGCACTGGAAGCTCGATCCACATCAGGACTGGCGTACGGGGCAGGGGTCGTTGGACTCGGCGGTGATCTGGTTCCCGATGGTGGATGCCGGAGCCGATATCGGTGCCTTGCAGATTATCCCAGGAAGCCATAAAGCGGGCCTAAAAGAGTCGAGCACCTCTGGCTATCAAGGAGGAATTACCGCCGACCTAAAAGAGGATGCCTTCGTTCAGACGACTTTTGAAACGGGGGATCTTTTGATATTTTCGGCTTTTCTGATCCATCAGTCAGGCAATAATATTACTAAAAATATACGTTGGTCGGTTCAGTTGCGCTATAATAACCTCGATGAGCCCACCTTTATAGACCGTGGGTATCCCATGGCCTACATCTATAAGCCTGAAACCGAGTTGGTAACTCCCAATTTCCCTACGGCAGAGCAATTGGAAACCGTTTTCAAATAATATTTAGGGCACCGAATATGCATTCGGTGCTTTTTTGTTACCTATTATACGCCCTCTTGGATAAGGGTGCTGTTCATTCCTATTGATATGATAAAGGTCTCAGTATGTGTTCCTACCTATAACCATGAAGCCTATATAGCTCAGATGCTCGAAGGAGCCCTGATGCAGCAGACCAGTTTCCCTTTTGAGATTGTGATCGGCGACGATGCCTCTACCGATGGTACGGCGGATATTATTCGTACCTACTCCGAGCGCTTTCCAGGAAGGATCAGGGCCTTTTTGCATGACGAAAACCAAGGGCCTAGTGAACCCCGAGAGTTTGCCGGCCGCAACAACGTGTTGCAGCTGCTGAAGGCCTGCCGAGGGGAATATGTAGCCATGTGCGAAGGAGACGACTATTGGACCGACCCCCTGAAGCTTCAGAAGCAGGCCGACTTTATGGAGGCGCATCCCGATTTTTCTATTTGTCATCATAACGTGCTGGTGACCTACGAAGATGGTAGCCCCTCGCACACTTTCAACGGTCCCGAACAGGCTGCTGTTTCCACCATCTCCGACCTTCTGGAGGACCGGTGGTTTATGGCTACTGCCAGCTGGTTTTACCGTAATTATTTTAAAGAGCATGATTTTGCTGAATGGCATAGCCGTGCCGCTGCCGGTGACTGGGCCGTCATGATTCAGCTGGCCGCGCAGGGAAACATAGGTTATCTACCCGAAATAATGGGGGTATACCGTAAGCATCAGGGTGGGTTGAGCCTGGTTCATGCTCCCACCAATCGACATTTTCTGAAGAATAGAAAAGAAATGTTTGAATCGGTAAATGCCTGGCTTAATTTTGAATATGAAACCGTCATTGCTAAGACCTTACAACGGTACGACGCTTTGCTGTCGGTATAATTATTATTGGAGGTTTTGATTAATAGCCTTTAATTTGTGCAGTTTTAAAAATTAAAAAATGAAATTAAGCGTCGTATTACCCGCATATAATGAGGAAGAATCCATTTCTCATACTCTTTTATCGCTACACAGCACCTTAAAAAAATACAATATTCCTCATGAAATTGTAGTTACAAACGACAATTCTAAAGACAATACCTTAGGGGTCTTGGAGGAGCTTTCTAAACAAATCCCCACCTTGGTTTATTATACCAATCCCGGTCCCAATGGCTTTGGCTATGCCGTTCGCTATGGATTGGAACGCTTCACTGGCGACTGTGTGGCGGTATTTATGGCCGATATGTCCGACGACCCCGAAGACCTGGTAAAGTTTTATAATAAGATGCTAGAAGGCGACTATGACTGTGTGTTTGGGTCGCGATGGGAAAAGGGTGGAAAGGTGATCGACTACCCTACCGTTAAGAAGGTGATCAACCGGGTGGCCAATTTTATTGTCAGTGTGGTCATGGGGATGCGTTATAACGATACCACCAATGCTTTCAAACTATATAAAAGGGAAACTATGGAGGGGATTAAGCCCTTCTTGTCTCCCCATTTTAACCTTACCGTCGAGCTGCCCCTAAAGGCCATCGTAAGGGGGTATAACTATGCCGTGGTACCCAATAGCTGGACTAACCGGAAATTTGGGGAGTCGAAATTGAAAATTAAAGAAATGGGTAGCCGGTATTTCTTTATCCTGATGTATTGTCTGATCGAAAAATATTTCTCTCAAGGCGATTTTAAGAAGAAGTCTCAGGCTCCTAAGAAACTCGTGAGCCGGTAGCTGAAGCATAGGCGCTTTGAGCGAGGATTAAAATGCGATTATCTCTTAATAAATACGGAAAAGGCATTTACTAGAGATAATCGAAATTAAACTATGCGGTAGCTACCGATGGCGCTTTTACCGATTTTATAAAAGTAGCAATGTCCTTTTCCAGGTCATTGGCCTCGGCCAACACCCTAATAAACGCACTGCCTATAATAGCCCCTGCCGAATATTCACAGGCTTTGGAATAGGTGGCATGGTCCTTGATACCGAAGCCGATAAGCCGAGGATTTTTGAGTTCCATCGCATTTAGCTTTTCGAAGTAGGCTTCCATGTTTTCACTTACTCCCGTTTGGCTACCAGTAACACTGGCCGACGATACGGTATAGATAAACCCTTCGCTAATCGCATCGATCTGCCGTATCCTGGCTTCTGTAGTCTGTGGGGTAACCAAAAAGATGTTGAGGATGCCGTATTGGTCAAAAATAGGCTTGTACTCGTCCAGAAACACATCCATAGGCATATCTGGTAGGATAAGCCCATCGACTCCCGTCTCGGCGCATTTTTTACAAAAATCTTCGATCCCAAACTGTAGCACGGGATTGATATACCCCATTAGCAGCACCGGAACGGTAATGGCAGGCCTCATATTCTCCAGTTGCTCGAAGAGCAGCTTAACGGTCATCCCATTTTCCAAGGCCTTGTCGTTGCTCATCTGTATGGTCTCACCATCGGCTACAGGGTCGGAGTACGGCATACCAATCTCTACCAAGTCGGCCCCACTGTTTTGTAGAGCGGTAAGCACGCGCAGGGTATCGTTGGCCTCGGGGAAGCCAGCGGTAAAATACACATTTAGGAGCCCAGACTGTCCTTCTTGTTGTTGTTTCTTAAATAACGTTGTGATCCGATTCATTCTTTTGTCCAGTAGTCTAATACCATTACTTTGTCCAGATAGGGACTTAATACTTCGCCAAAGGCTTTATGAGCAGGATGCGGCAGGTAAGTGGCTCTCCCTTCCTCGCTATCGAAAGTTAGGAAGAAACAATGCGTAAAGCCTTGTTCGAGGCCCTCGGGGCTGTTGTTGGTTCCCCATTCGAAGCCTTTAATGGTTTTGATCTGGGAAGGGAGCTTGCGAAATGCATCTTCCACTTCTTTTACTTGGGCGGGGGTAGCGCTATCCTTAAACTTGAACATGACCACATGCCTAAGTACTTTCTTTTTTGCTGGGGTGTTAGCGGTAGCTGAGGCCATAGATCCAAAGATAAGTAGTCCGACGAAAAATAATAGTTTAAAATTCATAATGGGTGGTTTTAGAGATGAAATGATTATGCGGAGCAGTGGAGACATTCTCCGTCGTCGCTGAACTTCAACCGGTCAAATTCACCGAGTTTTTCTTTCAGCTCGAGGATCTCATCCTCCAGGTCGCATCTTTCAAAAAGGGAAAGTTCTTCGGAATTTACTTTAGCTTCGAGTGATTGTAATTTTTGCCGGAGGTCAAATACCTCCGGAAGTGTGATGGCTGCCATATAGTAACGATAATAGTTATAAATGAGTATCCGGTTAGTCGAGGTGTTTCATATAGGTGGCCATGTCCTTATCCCCTCTTCCCGAAAGGTTGACGACCACGGTGTCGTTGGGCCCTGCTCCCAAGCGCCCTAAAGCGGCCAAAGCATGTGCCGATTCGAGGGCAGGAATTATTCCTTCGAGTTTGGTGAGCTCAAAGGCGGCTTGTACGGCTTCCTCGTCGGTGGCCGAGAGGAAAGTTCCGCGCCCTGAAGCGAACAAATGGGCGTGCTGAGGCCCAATACCTGGGTAGTCGAGTCCTGCAGAAATAGAGAAAGGCTCCACTACCTGGCCATCGTCGGTTTGCATCAGGATGGTTCGGCTACCATGTAGCACTCCTGGTTTTCCGAGGGCGGTAGTAGCGGCCGAATGTCCCGAGTTTACACCCATTCCTGCGGCTTCTACGGCTACAAGCTTCACCGAGGGCCGGTCGAGATAGTGGTAAAAGGCGCCGGCGGCGTTACTTCCCCCACCCACACAGGCTACTACGTAGTCGGGATTTTCCTTGCCGGTATGTTCTTGTAGTTGCCATTTTATTTCTTCAGAAATTATAGCTTGGAATCTGGCCACCATGTCGGGATAAGGGTGTGGACCCACTACCGACCCTATGATATAATGGGTATCCTCGGGGTTGTTAATCCAGTGCCGCATGGCTTCGTTGGTCGCGTCCTTTAAGGTTTTGGACCCACAGGTTGCCGCTCGTACTTCTGCTCCCAGCATTTTCATACGGGCCACGTTAGGGGCTTGTCTTTCGATGTCGAGGGCACCCATGTATACGATGCATTCTAGGTCCATCAGGGCACATACTGTGGCAGTAGCCACCCCATGTTGTCCCGCTCCAGTTTCGGCCACGATGCGCTTCTTACCCAGGCGCTGGGCGAGCAGAATCTGCCCGATCGTATTGTTGATCTTATGGGCACCCGTATGGCACAGGTCTTCCCTTTTGAGGAAAATATTGGTACCGTATTTTTCCGAAAGGCGCTTGGCTCTATAAAGGGGGGTGGGCCGGCCTACATAGTCGCGGAGTAAGTCGTTATACTCCTTTTGAAATTCGGGCGATTGGATGATCGTCAGATAATTATCCCTGAGGTTCTCGACATTGGGATAGAGCATTTCGGGGATGAAAGCACCACCAAAGTGGCCATAATACCCCTTTTCGTTCACTTGGTAAGGCTGATTTGCAACGGTAGTTTCCATATATCTGTTAGGCTTGTGCCTCTTGTGTTTGTTTTATTCGAACAATATCAAAAAGTTGTTCCAGTTTCTTAAGGTCCTTGTTCCCAGGCTCTACCTCGAATTGACTGTTGACGTCGATCCCATAAATCGGCAAGGATACCGACAAGCTTACTACTTCATGTATATTGTCTAGGCTTATCCCTCCTCCTATCAGGAAGGGCTTTTGGTGATCGTATTTTTTGAGCAAACTCCAGTCGAAGGGTACCCCGTTGCCTCCTGGTTGATCCCCTTTGGTGTCGAACAAAAACAAATCGCAATGAGGCGCATAATTGTTGAGCATCGCAAAGTTGAAGCTATTGTCGATAGAGAAAGCTTTAATAATGTTAATGCCTTTTTGGCGAAGAATTCGGCACATATCGGGCATCTCTTGGCCATGCAACTGGGCATATTGGAGATCGTATTTTTTGACGGTTTCCAAGATAAATCCGGGGTTTGCATTGACAAACACCCCCACCTTACTAATGTCCTGAGGGATATTTCGTATAAATTCAGGGTCGAGCTCCTCTCCTACAAAACGAGGAGATTTTTCATAAAATATAAATCCAATATAGTTTGGAAGCAATTTGATAAGCTCTGCTATGTTTTCTTCAACACGCATGCCACATACTTTGATTTTCATATCGGGTTCAGTTTGGAGTTTATGGTGAGTTCGTTTTGTAAGTCATTGAAAGCAGCGCCAGGGTCGCTTCTCTTCATAAAGGTCTCACCTATCAAAAATCCTTTATATCCATGGGCATATAGGTTAAGGATCGTATCGGGATGTTCTAAGCCACTTTCTGAAATTTTTACAAAAGAATCTGGAATATGTTTACTTAATAGGACGGAAGTTTCTGTAGAAGTTTCAAAATTTTTCAAATTTCTATTGTTCACCCCCACCATATCCACTTCTTCGCAGAGGCTGCTTTGAAGTTCTTCGAGGTTATGAACCTCTAGCAGGACCTCCAATCCCAAGGCATGCGCCTGTGCAGCCATGGACTTGACGTGGGCGGGGCTCAGGCAGGCGGCGATCAGCAGGATCAGGTCGGCTCCTATGGCCTTGGCTTCATATATTTGGTAGGGGTCTACCATAAAGTCTTTCCGGAGCATGGGGATGCCGGGGTTGGTAGTTCTCGCCGATAGAAAATCTTGGAAGCTTCCTCCAAAAAAGTCGCTGTCGGTGAGTACCGAGAGGGCTGCTGCCCCCCCATGGATATAGGCAGCAGTAACGATTTCGGGCGTTACGGCCCCATTAATAAGTCCTTTGGAGGGCGACTTACGCTTAAATTCCGATATGATTTGGGGGGCTGTGGCTTCCCGGAGGCGGGAGGACAGGGAGATGGTCTGTCGACCAAATAATGGCTCCTGTTCCAAATCATCAATGGACTTTATCTTTTTCGCTGCTTGTATTTCTTCTTGTTTCCGAGCTACAATTTTCTCTAAAATGTTCATTCTATTTGAAATAAAAAGACCATGATTAGGAAGCCTAAGTTTGGTCCATAATGTGTTTATTACCTGGTATTAAGTTTAGATACTCGTCAATTTATTAAAACAGTCGAGCGCTCTCTTACTTTCTAATGATTCCCTCGCCTTGGCAACGGCTTCTACTAAGGATAACATCGGATTGGCACAATAAAGTGCCATTCCGGCATTGGCGAGTACCGCTTGTTTCTGCGCCGAGGTAGCCCTATCGTTAAGAACATTCATGAATATAGCAGCAGAGTCCGCTACCGTGGCTCCGCCGTGGAGCTGGCTGGCGGCAAGGGTTTCCAGGCCTAGGTTTGCGGGTGTTAATAGCTGCTCGGAATGGGGGCCTATGGCCTTAAAAGCCCCCGTCAAAGACACTTCATCATAACCATCCAAAGAGTGAACCACCAGAAATGATTTGTTGGTTTGTTGGTAAAGATAGGCAAAAAGACGTGCTAACTCAAGGCTAAATACGCCCACGAGCTGTTTTTGGGGGGATGCCGGATTGACCATGGGTCCCAGCATATTGAAGAAGGTTTTGACACCCAATTCGCGTCGTACCGGTCCTACGTTTTTCATGGCCGGGTGAAAGAGCGGAGCATGTAGGAAACAGACTCCCGCTTCGGCAATTTGCCTTTCTAGGCGGTCGGATTCGTTAGTGAACTTAACGCCCAAATACTCCAGAATGGTGGAGGAGCCACAAAGAGAAGAGACACCATGGTTGCCATGCTTAGCTACGCGCTGGCCGGCACCCGCTACTACGAAGCAGGATAACGTAGAGATATTAAAGGTGTCTTTTCCATCGCCTCCCGTGCCACATACGTCTATGGGGTCGTAAGCGGAGAGGTCCACACGTAGGCAAAGGTCCAGCAGGCCGTCGCGGAAACCTTCTAGCTCCTGAACGGTGATGCTACGCATGGCATATATAGTCAGGAAGGAGGCAATTTCTGAATTTGAATATTTTCCGGTTCCAATGCCAATCAGAATCTCTTTGGCCTGCTCCTTGGTAAGTACTTTGTATTCAAAAAGGTCACTAAGAATTTTTTTCATAGGATTAGGGTATTGTGGTGGCTGCTAATTTTATATAAATGTACTCAACTAGCCAGCCAATTTTGCAACATTTTTTTTCCGTGATCGGTCAACACCGATTCCGGGTGAAACTGCACGCCACGCACGTCGTATTGGGCGTGTGCTAGGGCCATTACTCTGCCTTGCTCGTCGACGGCCGTTATCTTCAGTTGGTCGGTAAAGGACTCCGGCAGCACGGTCCAGGAATGGTAACGCCCTACCTTAATCGTGTCGGGTAGTCCCTGAAATAGCCTTTCCGCAGGGTCGGTAATGATGGCTAAGTCGCTCACTCCGTGCAGTACTTCGGACATATTCTGTAAAGTGGCTCCATAAACTTCACCGATACCTTGGTGTCCCAGACATACTCCTAGTATACTCTTGGTGGGGCCGTAGTGCCGAATCACGTCTTGCATAATGCCCGCTTCGGAAGGGATACCTGGCCCGGGAGAAAGCAGTATTTTGTCATACTGCCCTACCTCCTCAAGGGTTATTTTGTCATTTCGGACGATATCCACTTGGTCGTGAAGCTCACGTAGGATGTAGACCAAGTTGTAGGTAAAAGAATCGTAATTATCGAGAACTAATATTTTCATCTGAAATGAATATATAAATAATGGTTAATTGCTTAAAAACTTACACATCTATCTTATAATTGAGGCGAAGTTCGTCGCCAGGAAGGCCTCTTATTCCCCAGTTGTGAGCTGGGGACTCTATCAGAACTATTTCAACGTCCTGGGGCCGAAGTCCCAATACTCGCTCAAAACGATCGAAAATCAGACTATAGAGCCTTTTTTTACTGGCGGTGGATCGGCCCTCAAATAGATTGAATTCTAAGATGATATAGCTTTCTGAACGTCCCTCTGGTGAATAGAAATCCTCATGGTCTAAATAGAAGAACCGATGGGCTCGCTTATCTTTAGGATAGGCCAAAGCCTCCACCACACAGCCATGGAGAACCTCCGATAGCTGGCTCCTCATAGGCTTGAGTACCGATGCAATTCCGTAAATTTTGATTTGAGACATAAGGCTAATTATATTTCGTTGGCAAACTCTATGGCCTTACGAAGGGCCGCTAGCTTACTGTTAATCTCCTGCAGCTCACTTTCTACCACCGACTTGGCTACTACGCCCATCCCAGCCCTATAGAAAAGGGTATTGTCCTTGCTTAGGAAAGTACGAATGGCAATGGCATGGTTGAAGTCTCCATTGAAATCCATAAAACCGATGGCACCTCCATAAATGCTCCTGTTGCTGGTTTCCATTTGGTCGATGAGCTTCATGGCGTTGTGCTTAGGGGCACCCGACAAGGTACCGGCGGGAAACGTATCGGCCACCAGTTGTAAGGGGTTGACGCCCTCTTTCATGCTCCCTACCACTTTCGATACCAGGTGTATTACGTGTGAGTAGTACTGCACCTCCTTGTAATTGGTCACTACCACGGCCTCGCAGCTGCGGCTTAGGTCGTTGCGGGCCAGGTCGACCAACATCACGTGTTCGGCAGATTCCTTGGGGTCGTTAAGTAGATCTTGGGCGGCTACGGCATCGGCTTGGTCGTCGCCTGTACGCTTAAAGGTCCCGGCTATGGGGTGTATTTCGGCCTGACCGTTCTTGATGAAAATCTGTTTTTCGGGAGAGGAACCAAAGATTTTATAATTGCCATAGTCGAAGTAAAACAGGTATGGAGAGGGGTTGATAGACCGTAAGGCGCGGTATACGTTGAAGTCGTCGCCTTGGAAACTACGGCTGAAGCGCCTAGAAGGGACAATCTGGAAAACATCCCCTCTTAAGCAGTGGTCTATGCCTTGTTGGATAACGGCCCGCATCTCGTCGTCGGTAACGTTGGATTGCTCTTCCGCTAGGACTTTGAACCCATACTGGGGGTAGTTACGGTTTTTGATCAGGGTTTCTATCTGCTCTAAGCCGCTTTCTCGTACCTGGTCCCCATAGGTATGTTCGAAAATGTAAAGCTCATTTTTGAAGTGGTTAATGGCTATTACATAACGGTAAACTTGATAGAATATCTGGTCTATTTCCGTTTCTGGTGTCGTTCCCTGGATCTCTATATCTTCGAAATACTGTACGGCGTCGTAGGTCATATGCCCGATGAGGCCGTTGGTATTGAAGGGGAAATTGTTCTTTTCCGACTTAAAGCTTTGAGCAAAACCATATAATGCCTGCACTGCATCCTTTCTTTTCTCCAGGGAGTAGGTGTCGATCTCGCCATTGGGGTAGGTGGCGGTCACTTGGCTGTCGTTGAGCTTAAAAGAGGCCACAGGGTCACAACAGATATAAGAAAATGAATTCTCATTGCCGTGGTAGTCTGAGCTTTCCAGAAGTATCGTATTGATAAACCGATCCCGGAGCTTCAAATAAATCGAAACTGGGGTCAATGTATCGGCCAAAAGTTTTTTGAATTTTGACTGAATAGGGAAGTTTTTTGATTCGGTTTGCATGTTTAGAAATAAAAGTAGGAAACAAAAAAAACGGCTCGCTGTTGAATGAACAGCGAGCCGTGATACGAGTATTTTTTAATTGTATACCATATAGCAACTTACGCGTCCAATTCCTTTAGACGAGATTGCCACCACCATACGATATTCAATTCGATATTCATGATAATTTCTTTTGATCTACTTCCTAGTATTGAGAAGGATCCGTGGCGCAAATATATAAAAAGACCAGGGAGATTATCAATGACCCTGGTCTTTTTATTTTTACAATCTATTTATTTTAGTCTTCCGAAGGCTGCGAACCTTGTAAGGATTGTTCTTCACGTAAGCGTTCTCTTTCTACCTTGGCCGACACCAGAATACTGATTTCGAATAGCAAGAATAAAGGAATGGCTACCAATATTTGGCTATAAATATCTGGAGAGGGGGTGATGATGGCCGCCACAATCAAGATTACGATCATCGAGTGCCTTCTGTATTCCCTCATAAAGGATGGAGTAAGGACCCCTACTTTGGAGAGTACGAATACCACTACGGGAAGCTGAAAGGCAATGCCACAAGCCAGCGTAAGCGTAGCCACCAAAGAAATATACGAGGAAAGGCTGAATTCGTTGATAATGGCCGGGTCGAGGGTGAAATTGGCTAAGAAATTAATAGCTAATGGAGTTACGATATAATACCCGAAAAACACCCCTGAAAAGAAAAGGAAGGTAACATAAAACACCGCACCTCTGGCCGATCTCCTTTCGGAAGGCTTGAGCCCCGGCTTTATAAAGCGCCAGATTTCCCAAAAAGCATAGGGGAAGGCGAAGACCAGACCCGCTATTACCGACGAGGTCATGCTCATGGTAAACTGATCGCCAACGCCAATCGCTTGAAGCTTAAAGTTGAGCGCCTTGATACATAGTTCCTCGTAGCCTACCTTGTCGGCCAATTGGCAGAGCATGCGGTAGGTCCAGAAGCCTGGTTGTGAGGGGGCTATGATGACGTAATGATATAATTCTTCTATAAAAATAAAGGCAATGATGGCGAATACAAGAATGGATCCTGCCGCTCTGATCACGTGCCATCTTAGTTCTTCTAGATGTCCCAGAAAGGACATCTCTTCACCTGAGTCTTCTTCCGTATTGTCAACTTCCTGATCTAAAGGCATACGCTAAAAATAATACTTGGGATTCAGTCATGAGGAGCTCGTATTGCCGGGTAGGCCCTGGCTAACGACCCCTTATTCCTGAGGGTTAATGATAAAAACTATGTACGAATATATGGGCTCACCAGATCGACGCATCCTGAAAATCGTATTTACTTAAAAAACCCGCCGCATGAGGGCGGCGGGTTGATATTGTACCTTGGTATGGCCTTAGTCCATAATGAAAGGATAGTCATTTTCGGCGTACACATCTGTGTAGGCTTCCGATGGGTCTGGGAAGTCGGATTCTTCGGCAAATTTGACCGATTCGGCGACAACCCCCTTTACCTTTTTATCGATGGCATCCAGTTCTTCGGCTGTGGCCATTTTGTTTTCGAGAATGATAGCCCTGATCTGCTCGATAGGGTCGCGGTGTTTGTATTCCTCTACCTCTTCTTTGGACCGGTATTTCTGAGGATCCGACATGGAGTGTCCTCTGTAGCGGTAGGTCCTAAATTCTAAGAAGGTAGGTCCATCACCTTTTCTAGCGCGCTCTGCAGCACGAGAAACGGCATCATGGATAGCCTCCACGCTCATACCATCTACAGGCTCCGAAGGAATATCATATCCTTCGCCTAGGGTATATAACTCGGTAACGTTAGAAGAGCGGGCTACGGAAGTACCCATCGCATATCCGTTGTTTTCAACCACAAAAATCACTGGGAGTTTCCAAGTGGTAGCCATATTGAGTGCTTCGTGAAAAGCTCCTTGACGGATGGCACCATCACCGAAATAACAAATACACAGGTTTCCCGTCTTTTTGTATTTCTCAGCGAAGGCGATACCTGCTCCCAAGGGAATTTGTGCCCCTACGATACCATGTCCTCCAAGGAAGCCATTTTCCTTGTCAAAGATGTGCATAGAGCCTCCTTTACCTTTGGTGGTACCGGTCTTTTTACCAAAGAGCTCGGCCATAATGGCGTTAGGATCGGTGCCTAAAGCCAAGGGTATTCCGTGATCCCGATAGGCGGTGATGTACTTATCCCCCTTCTGAAGGGCGGTTACCGCACCAGAGGAACAAGCCTCTTGACCGATATACAAATGACAAAAGCCACGAATTTTCTGCTGACCATAAAGCTGGCCCGATTTTTCTTCGAAGCGTCTTTGCAATAGCATATTCTCGAACCAGAACATATAACGTTCCTTCGAATGCTGTAATTTTGTTGGTGCTGCTGCTTTCTTTTTTTCAGTAACGGTAGCCATGTATTTGGTTCTCGTTTATAAAGACAGAACTTTGTCTTCAAGTTAATGGTTGAACAGAGTCTGTTTGTTGCCGTACTCACGCAAATGATTTGCGAAAATAAGCATAAACTAAATAACAATGAAGCTCATGTGGCTAGAAAAACTCCATCTTACATACTTTAAGAGTTATGAAGAGCGTGTTTTTGCCTTTGGAGCCCGGGTAAATTGCATCATTGGGGAAAATGGCAGCGGTAAAACTAACCTGCTCGATGCTATTTATTTTCTTAGCCTTACCAAAAGTGCTTTCCAAAGTCAAGATGCCTTGGCGGTTCAACATCAGGCCGATTTTTTTCTGATCGATGGGGTTTTTCGTCAGCAGGATCGAAGCGTACAGATCACCTGTAGCTACCAAAAGGGCCAAAGGAAGGTCATAATGGCCGATAAAAAGAATTATGACCGACTTAGTGATCATATCGGCCAGTTCCCCTTGGTGTTGATCGCCCCGAACGATACCGACCTTATTAGGGATGGTAGCGAGGACCGGCGCAAGTTTTTCGATGGGGTGCTTTCTCAGGCTACCGGCGACTATCTCCACGATTTTTTGCAGTACAATAAGATTCTTCAGCAAAGAAACGCCTTGCTAAAGTTATTTGGAGAAAGAAATTACCTGGATGAGGACCTGCTAGAAACCTATAATGAGCCTATTATTCATTATGCTCAACAGATTTATAAGCATAGAAGCCATTTTATGAGCCGCTTTATGCCGTTGTTCAGGAAATACTACCAGTATTTGAGCAGGGGAAAAGAAAGCGTAGATATCACCTACGAAAGCGAGGTGGCCAGTCCCAGTTTTGAATTAGAATTTCGAAAAAACCGCTCCCGTGACCTGCACGCCCACAGAACCTTAAAAGGGACACACAAGGACGAATATGTATTTGAAATTGATGGAGTTAGCCTCAAGAAATTTGGGTCGCAAGGGCAACAGAAATCCTTCCTGATCGCCCTGAAATTGGCACAGTTCGAGCTATTAAAAATAGAGAAAGAGCTCACTCCTATCCTACTTTTGGACGATATATTCGATAAGCTGGACGATCTGCGCATCCACCAACTTATAGAGCTGATAGATGATGGCTTTTTGGGCCAGGTGTTTATTACCGATGCCCGACCCGAACGATCCGAAAAAATCCTTGAAAAGGTAAAGGCGGAAGTGCGGTTTTTTGAAATCAACCGCCCCGCCGTTTAGATGGCCTTACTGCAGCCTTTGACCTTGCTTCTTTCTATACGAATTTGGGATTCAACCGCTTGGCTTCCGAAACAAACTCCTTTACTTTTTGTTCATCGTCCTTCTTGCACACTAGCAGTACTCCGTCGTACTCTGCCACTATAAACCCATCTAGTCCATTGACGACCACTAGCTTGTCCTTTGGGGTTTTAATGATAGAATTGGTAGTATTAAAGAGCAGGGCTTGCCCATCCACCACATTGTTCAGACTGTCTTTTTCGGATAATTCATATAGTGATTTCCATGTTCCCAGATCCGACCAGCCAAAGCTGCTCAAAACCACGTGAACGTTTTCGGCCTTTTCCATGATCCCATTATCAATAGAAATACTGCCGCAATGCTGATAAGCCCTTTGGATAAACTGTTGTTCAGCGGTTTTATAGTAATAAGGAATTCCCTCTTCAAAAATTTCGGCAATCTCAGGTTGAAATTCCTGAAGGGCTTTTTTGAAACTGTTGACATTCCAAATAAAGATGCCAGCATTCCAAACAAAATCCCCACTTTCAATGAACTGAACGGCCAGTTCATGTTGGGGTTTTTCGGTAAATGTCTTCACTTTCTTTACCGTAAGCTTGTCGGGGATGTATTGTATGTACCCATAGCCGGTGTCGGGGCGGGTAGGCTGTATGCCCAAGGTGATGAGAATGTCCTGCTGGTGTGTGGCTGCTAGGGCAACTTTGATGGTATTCCTAAAAACGCCCTCCTTGAGTATGATATGATCGGCTGGAGCTACCACAATATTAGCATCCGGGTTCATCGCGGCTATTTTATAGCAGGCATAGGCAATGCAAGGAGCCGTGTTTCTTCTGTGTGGCTCTAGCAATATCTGCTCCTCCTTTAAAAATGGAAGCTGCTCCGAAATTAAAGTTTTGTACTCTTCGCTACTGACAATATAGATATTTTCGGGTGGGCAAACTCCCTCAAACCGATCGGCGGTTTGTTGTAATAAGCTTCTGCCGGTACCCAGTACATCGTGAAATTGTTTTGGGTAGGAGGTCCTGCTGAATGGCCAAAATCTAGACCCAACTCCCCCTGCCATGATTATTACGAAGGTATTATTCATTTTTATAATGTTATAGCGCGATTGAAACCATAAAGCTATACATAAAGATTATTTCTGTCCCCTTCTTAAAGAGAAAATTACAAAGCTACTATTTTTCGATATAAGATAAACGACTGATGCATAGTGATCTTTCTATACTAGGCTCCTGTATATAGAATTAATGTAGGGTAATGTCAGGGAGGAATTGAATAATTTTCATTCTATGAATATGGAGAGAAAATTTTGAATTATTAGAACAATATTAATGGTAATAATCTGTATATTAGTAAAAATTCATCTCAAGCTATCCATTTAATCATGAAAAAATACATTATACCAAAGTCCCTATTTTTGGTGTCGATTTTGTGGCTTCAAAGTATGGTTGCCTCAGCACAGTTTACCCTTTCGGGGTCGGTCAGGGATGCCGCTACCCAGGAGCCACTCATAGGGGTGAGTCTCCAGATAAAAGGGAAGGTTATTGGAACAATAACCGATCAGGAGGGCCTTTTCAGTTTGACTACCACTACCGATCCGCCGTTTGTATTGGTGGTATCTTCAATAGGCTATGCCACTATAGAGGAAGCTATTTCTCCGGGGCAAACCCAGCTGCAGCTAGCGCTAACCGAACAAGTGGTGATGGGGCGGGAGCTGGTGGTATCGGCGTCGAGGGTAGAGGAAAGTGTGATGCAGTCGCCGGTTTCTATCGAAAAAATAGATATCCGGACCATCCGGGAGACCCCCCAGTCCTCTTTTTATGATGCCTTACAAAACCTAAAAGGCATAGAAATGAGTACCCAGTCTCTTACCTTTAGATCGGTGAGTACCCGGGGGTTTGGGGCCAATGGCAACACCCGCGTGGTACAGCTGATAGACGGCATGGACAATCAAGCCCCTGGCCTGAACTTTCCGGTAGGAAATGTGGCCGGTATTCCTGAGCTCGACGTAGAGAGTGTGGAAGTACTTCCCGGAGCGGCTAGTGCCCTATACGGACCCAATGCCATCAATGGAATCATCCTGATGAACAGCAAGTCGCCCTTTACCTATCAGGGGTTAAGTGCTTATGCAAAAACGGGGGTCATGCATGCCAGCAATAGAACGACTGTAAACACGCCTTTTTATGATGTGGGGGTTCGGTATGCCAAGGCTTTTAACAATAAATTGGCCTTTAAGGTCAATGCGTCGTATCTGACGGCCAAGGACTGGCAGGCCACCGACTACCGGGACATGAGCCTTACCAACGGCAGTACCCTCGACAATAATACCGATAATATCCGCAATAACCCCACCTACAACGGGGTGAACCGATTTGGAGATGGCACGGTAGGGTCTAATTTTGGAGCTGGAATATATGCCAATTTATATGGTAATGGGCTGCCAGGGGATGGGCAGAACGGGACTTCCTCGGTGCTAGGGGCCATTATGACCACTCCTGTAACGGCTACGGGGGCCACCTTGCCACAGCTTTTGGGGGGCGCCGACCCGGCGCAGCAATTGGCCGTGAGTCGCAATATATTCAATCAGATCGTGCCCAACAGCTATTATATTGGAGCACCCGGCTATGCTGAAAACCAGCTTACCAACTATCCTGCCAAAAGCTTGAAGCTGAATGCCTCCATACATTACCGACTCAACGATGACATAGAGGCCATCCTACAGGCCAATTGGGGTAAAGGGTCGGCGGTGTATACGGCTGCAGACCGCTACAACATTCAAAATTTCACCATAGGTCAATATAAAGCGGAAGTAAGAGGGAGCAATTTTTTTGTAAGGGCCTACACCACACGCGAAAATTCGGGTGATGCTCATGCCCTGGGGGTGATGGGGGATCTGCTTAGTCAGAAATATCTCCTTAGTATTGGGGGGGCATTGCCCTCGATATTGCCTGGCTTTGTAGGTACTTCCCTCAACAATTATGCTGGGGCCTTTCTACAGAGCTTTAGCACGGGATTGGCACAAGGACTTACTCAGCAACAGGCTCTCGCAGCGGCGTACCAAAGTGCCAATACCTTCGCTTCGGCAAACAGCACATCATGGCTTGAGGCCGCCTTGGCACCCAGCATCACTGCTGCCAACGAGGCCTATCTGCCCGGTGGTACGCTCTTCGACAGCTCCATAGAAGAGCTCAAAAAGAAGCCTATACCTTCGGGTGCCAAGTTTTTGGATAAGTCTAACCTCTATCATGGGGAGGCCATGTATAATTTTAATAAGCAAATAAACCCCAAAACCTTGGAGCTGGTCGTAGGAGCTAGCTACAGGCTCTACGACCTGAATTCGGAGGGAACGCTCTTCGAAACCCAAGACGGTACTCCGGAAGGTAAGGAGTTTAATATTAACGAATGGGGCGCATATGCCCAAGGATCGAAGACCTTCAAAGATGTTTTTAAGCTGACAGCGTCGGTACGGTACGATAAAAATGAAAATTTTAAAGGGCAGTTTAGTCCAAGGGTTTCTGGGGTATGGACCGTGGCCGGGGAGCATAACTTTAGGGCCTCCTTTCAACGGGGATTCCGGATTCCTACAACCCAAAATCAGTATATTAATTTGAAAACACCTAACGTCCGATTGATTGGTGGATTGCCCTTGTTTCGGGATAAATACGCCATGTACGACAATCCGGTATACGCACAGACGGACGTAACTCCCGCTGCCTTGGCTGATGGTAGCTTAAAACCATATGAATTTAAAGAATGGGAGCCCGAGCGGGTAGAGACCTACGAGGTAGGCTATAAAGGGGTCGTCGGAAGGAAGCTTTATATTGATGCATTTTATTATTACAACCGCTTCCTCACTTTCGATGGGGTGCAGCTAGTTCTGCAAAAAATAAATCCCAATGGCCCTATTACCGATCTGGGAGATGCTTCCAAACGGAATGCGTATAGCTTTCCAGTGAATGCCTCCCAAATCGTAAAAAATTCGGGCTGGGGAATTGGCTTTGACTATGTACTGGGCAAGGGATACACCTTTAATGCCAACGTAACTCAGAATCAACTCAATAATGGAGATGAACTGAAACGAAATGATCCGTCTTTTATTTCCTTTTTTAACTCACCAAAATACCGTTATAATTTAGGTTTCTCCAATCGGGACATTAACCGTTCGGGCTGGGGCTTCGGGGTGACCTTCCGCCAGCAAACAGAGATGGTTTGGCACTCGACATTGGCTACGATAGTGTCAACTGTAGGCGATCAGACCGTCATACCGGGGTATTCTACGCTCGATGCCCAAATAAGCAAGAAGATCACCCCCATAAGGTCCATCGTTAAGGTGGGAGCTACTAACCTTACAGGGAAGCTCTATACGACGGGCTGGGCCAATCCTTCGGTGGGGTCCATGTATTATATTTCTGTGACTTTCGACCAAATGTTTAACCGCTAAGGGTTCGAAACGGTAAGGTCGGGGGCTGGCTTCGGACCTTGCCGTTTATTTATTTTTCCCCAAAAGATAGGTCTCCAGCATCCCCCAGTCCGGGGACAATATAGTATTGCTCGTTGAGACCCTCGTCTATGGCACCAAGCCATAGGCGGCATTGGGGGATTCGTTCCTGTAAGTATTGTACTCCGTCGGTGCTGGCTAGTACGGCGGCGATATGAGTTTGGGCGGGCATGCCAAAGCGTAAGAGGGCGTGATAGGCCTTTTCCATGGACTTTCCTGTGGCCAACATGGGATCCATCAGAATCAGCGTTTTACCGGTGAGGTCTGGGCTGGTGATATAGTCCATTTCTACCTCAAACTCGTCGTCCATCAAGTTGTGCCCCCTATAGGCACCAATAAAGGCATTGTCGGCTTGGTCAAAAACACTGAGAAATCCTTGGTGCATAGGGAGTCCTGCTCTTAAGACAGTACTGAGAACTACCGGTTTGAGAAGTTTCCTAGAAGGGGCCGTCCCCAAGGGGGTCTCTACTTTTTCAGTCTTGTAACTTAAGCTTTTGCTAATTTCATAAGCCAGGATAGACCCAATTCTCTCAATGTTCCTTCTAAAACGCATTCGGTCCTGTTGCACCTGAATGTTCCGTAATTCGGAGAGATAGTGGTCGGCAATGGAGGGCGTCTGGGAAAGTAAATACATAACTTTGGAAGTTTTAGTCTCTAAAATGCAAGATAATACAAATTCATTCACGTAATTTGAATCTTTTGTGAATCACGCTTCTGTATGAAACCGGGTATGCGTATAGAATTATTTTATACATCCTATGTATCAAAGAATTATCGGGTATTTTATAATCCTTCTTAATTTTCTGTTTTCGTCATTTTCCATCGCCCAGAGTGCTTTTATTCCCATGAATGATGACTATGAGCATCTGATAGACCGGCTGGAGATAAAGCGGGGGCGGTTTAGCGAAGGGTTTAATTATAATGTAAAACCATTTGAAAGAAAGGCCGTCGTGGCCTTGACCGACTCTATTCTTAAAGAGGGGACGGTGTCGTTGACGGCTCGGGACTGGGACGCCATCGACTACCTGAGAGAGGATAGCTGGGAGTGGACTAAGGGATTTGCCGCCACCGATTCGGTCAAATATAACCAATGGGCCAGGCTCGGATGGTATAGGAAATGGAGGGGGCAGCGCCAACCCAAATATTGGAAACATGCCGCCGACTTATATGGTCAGCATAGCAAGGATTGGGATCTTCATTTTAACTTCGTTACCAACAACTTTATAGGGTTCGATGATGGAGCCCAGAGCAATAAAGCATTATTTTTTACCGGTCGCGGTATAGAGCTTAGAGGGATGATCAATGAAAAGCTCGGGTTCTATACCTTCGTGGCCGATAATCAAGGCCTTTTTCCTCAATACGTTCGTAGTTTTTCGCCAGAGTATAGCTTCCCTGGGGAAGGCTTGTCTAAAACGACTAAAAATGGTGGTTCCGATTTCCTTTCTGCCAGAGGCTATATCACTTTTAAGCCCCTAAAATACATCAACGTAAAGTTTGGTAATGACTATCAATCCTTTGGTAGTGGATATCGGTCCATGATCCTCTCCAATAACAGCAGCCCTTACCTGTTTTTGCGGATGGATACCCGATTTGGCAAGTTTCAGTATACCAACCTATGGACCAGCATGATTAACGACCAATCATTTACGGGACGGGACGGCCTACGGAGCAAGAAATTTGCGGCCATACATCATTTGAGTGTAAACATTACCGATAAAATCAATTTGGGGATTTTTGAAGCGGAAGTATTTAGCCGCGATTCCGTTGGTGGGGGCTACGACCTCAATTATCTCAATCCCATTATTTTTTATCGCTATGTAGAGTCGTATATCGGTAGCGAAGATAATGCCCTCATTGGACTGGACTTTCGCTGGTTATTGAATAAAAAGATGTCGATATATAGCCAGTTTATGCTCGACGAGTTCCTCACCAAGTACATGTTCAATGGGAGTAAGTCCTGGACCAATAAATATGCGCTGCAGATAGGTTCCAAATATGTAGATGCCTTCGAAGTGCCCGACTTAGACCTGCAATTAGAGTATAACCTGGCCCGCCCCTACGTTTACTCCCATAAGGATGGAGGGCGAAACTATGCCCATTACGGGCAGGCACTGGCACACCCATTGGGGGCCAATTTCAGGGAATTACTGGCCATTGCTAGGTATCGGGTCAATTCCCGATTGTCGGCCTATGGTACCCTGATGTTCGCGGACCAAGGCAAGGATATTCCCTATTCTGAAAGGAGTTATGGAGGTGATTTGATGAAAAGCTATGACAGCCGTTACTTCGATGAAGGTAATAAAATAGGGCAGGGAGTTTCGACAAAGACCAGCTTTGCCGACCTCCGGGTTTCCTATGCCTTGGCGCATAACCTGTTCCTTGATGGCCGAATGCTCTACCGAAAGGTGCACGCTGAAGAAGCACAATATGCCGCCAAATCGCATGTTTTTAGCTTGGCCCTCCGCTATAATATGGCCTACCGCCAACAAACTTATTGACAACACCGTTTCCTAATCGTATGATGAATACCCAACTGCCCACTAATCCACACGACATAAAAGACTTGGTACGCCTGGCCCTGTTAGAAGATATCGATACGGGCGACCACTCTACCCTTTCCTGTGTGCCCGCTCTAGGGGTTAATCAGGCCCATTTGCTGGTGAAACAGGATGGCGTTATTGCCGGGGTGGAAGTAGCCATGTTGATTTTTGAAGTGGCTGCTCGCGTATATGGTTTTGACATTCCTGAAATTGATGTGCGCATACAGGATGGTTTTCAGGTAAAAAAAGGCGATATTGTGTTGACTGTAAAAGGGAGTTCACAGTTGATATTGATGGCCGAAAGGTTGGTGCTGAATGTGATGCAACGCATGAGCGGAATTGCCACTTATACGAGCCAAATGGCAGCACTTATCGCCGACTTACCGGTGAAGCTGCTGGACACCCGTAAAACGACGCCCAATTTCCGGTTGTTTGAAAAAATGGCTGCGAAAATTGGAGGAGCCCATAATCACAGAATGGGGCTTTACGATATGATCATGCTCAAAGACAATCATATCGACTATGCCGGGGGGATTTCGGCGGCTATTGCCAAAACCAACGACTATCTGAAGCAAACTGGAAAAGATTTACGCATTGAGGTCGAAACCCGGAATTTGACAGAAGTAGATGAGGTCCTAAGGAATGGTCGAGTACAGGTCATTATGCTCGATAACTTTAGTCTTGAGGACTTAAAAGAGGCCGTAAGGCGGATCGACGGGCGGTTTGAAACCGAAGCGTCAGGAAATATTACCGAGAGGACCATCCGACAAGTGGCCCTTACTGGTGTCGATGGGATCTCTAGTGGGGCCATTATCCACCAAGCTAGAAGCCTCGATTTGAGCTTGAAAGCATACTAGTCGTTCCACGCTTATGAAGGGCGTATGGAAGTGATTTTTCATTGGTGTATACTAGGAAAATTCCACAGGAAGGCCGCCTGGGCGATGGTAGCCATATGTCTCAGTCTGATGGGTACCTTGGCTTGGAGCCAAGAGCCAGCACGTCCCACGATCGACCTCGCCGAATTTGTGCAGCGCTTGTTGCCCCTCGAGTCGGATGCTTCCGACCAAACAGACCTTTATGAGTCCCTCTTGCTGCTGTACACCAATCCCCTCGACCTAAACCAGGCTACAAGAGAAGAGCTGGCCGCTACGTATGTCTTGTCGGAGGCGCAATTGAATGCCTTAATGGCTTATAGGCAAGCCGTAGGGCCGTTCCTATCCGTTTATGAGCTACAGGCCATCGATGGCTTCGACTTGCCTTCTATATTCGACCTCCTACCCTTTGTGACGGTACAGCCCCCGCGCATGGGGCTGAGGACCGGGTGGGTGCAACCCACTCAGCACTTTCTGATGGTAAGGTCGGGCAAGTTGCTGGAGCAGCAGAAAGGGTTTTCGGCCATCGATACCAACGCCCGCTCCAACACCCGTTATTTAGGTCCGGCATGGAACGGCTACATCCGTTATAGAAAGAGTAGAACGGGGCTTTATAGCCTAGGCTTTACAATAGAAAAGGATGCTGGAGAAAGGCCATGGAACTGGTCGCCGAAACGGCAAATTTTTGGGCCAGATTTTACCTCTTTTCATGCTCAAGTACTCAATCGAGGCCGTGTCAAGAATCTGCTCTTGGGCGATTATCAGCTACAAGTGGGGCAAGGTCTGGTATTTGCGGCGGGGTTTTCGCTCGGTATGGGCTCAGAGGTAATCAGGTCTACCTATAGGAGTACTTTAGGGCTACGGCCATATACCTCCGCGCTGGAGGCCAATTATATGAGAGGGCTAGCTGCTACCATTCGGGTAGGTCCTCGGCTCGATGTTACCCTTCTAGGCTCCAGTACCCGTAGGGACGGGAGTCTGGACCAAGCCGTGGCCGATCCTAACGAAGCGGTTATCTCTTCGTTGGTAGGGTCTGGATATCATCGTACGGCGGCCGAGCGGGATAAGCATGGGAATATATCCGAACAGAACATCGGTTTCCATAGTCTATATCGGCTTAAGTCACAACAAGGCCAGCTGGGCCTCACTTCCCTGTATACCCACTATGGGATAAAGATCCAAAGGAAAGCCCAGCCCTACAACTATTATGAATTCAGTGGTGCTGACCACTGGGTATTAGGCTTGCATGGGGATTACCATTGGCAAAATTTTCATTTTTTTGGAGAAGGAGCGCGGTCGCAAAGTGGTGGAATCGGGGCCGTTGGAGGGCTTATCGCTGGATTGGGGAAAACCGTAGATTTTACCTTTCTACTGCGGCATTACGACAAAGACTTTCATACGTTTTATGGGCAGTCGCTGGCGGAGTCTTCGCGCCCTATCAATGAAGACGGTACCTATTGGGGCCTACGATATAGCCCTAGCCGAAAATGGCAGTTCAGCTCCTATTACGATTACTTTAGCTTTCCGTGGCTAAAGTATTTGGTCAATGCTCCGTCCCAAGGGTACTCTTATTTCCTTCATGCCCGCTACAAACCGCACAAAAGGTTTTCGGCCTACTTATTATTTCAACAGAAAAATAAAGAAAGGAATTTGCCCAATAGCGAGGCTAGCCTGGTACCATTAGTGGAAACGGAACGTCGCTCGGCGGTGCTCCATATGCAATGGGACAAGCCCATGAAATATGTTTTACGGACCAGAATACAATATGGAGCGTTCCGTTATATCGGTTATTCGGAGAGCAGAGGCTTCACTGTGGTGCAAGATGCTACCTGGAAGTTTGCTAAGGGGGAACTTAGCGGCAGGCTTGCCTTTTTTAAAACCGACAATTATGACAGTCGACAGTATGTCTATGAGAAGGATATGCTGTATGCCTTTTCTATTCCCGCCTATTATGATACTGGGACGAGGCACTATTTGCTGTTAAAATATAACCTGTCGAACGACCTTAGGCTATGGCTTAGATGGTCGCAGACCCGCTATCAACACCTTGACAGCATAAGCTCGGGACTGAATAGCATAGCTGGTAAAACGCGGAGCGAAATAAAGGCCCAGCTGTTGTATCAATTTTGAAGGCGTATCTTTGCGCTTGGATCCACTGGGTTCGGGTATTGATGTGTCCGATGTGGGCAGTTAGACCCATTACAAATTTTGAATATAATCGTAGATGTTCTCATTGGAACAATATCTACCAATCAACGAGATAAGGTATAAATGCAACAGACTAAAGAAGCTATATTAAAGCAATATTTTGGCTACGAAAGCTTTCGTCCTAACCAAGCCGCTATTATTGAGACGGTTATGGACGGACAAGACTGTTTAGTATTAATGCCCACAGGAGGAGGAAAGTCGATATGTTTTCAGATTCCGGCCCTGCTGAAGCCGGGGCTTACGGTGGTGGTGTCGCCGCTGATAGCCCTGATGAAAGATCAGGTGGAGGCTTTGAAGGGCAACGGCATAGAGGCGGCCTATCTGAACTCCAGCCAGTCGGGCCCGGAGCAGGATCAGATCCTCTGGCAAGCCAAATTGGGTAAATTAAAATTGCTATATATAGCCCCGGAGAAGCTATTTTCGGGCAATACCATTCAGTTCCTAAAGGAATGGCAGGTCTCGCTTTTTGCGATCGACGAGTCGCACTGTATATCATCCTGGGGGCACGATTTTCGTCCCGAATACCGCCAGCTGAATCTTTTGAAGGAGCTTTTTCCGAATGTTCCTATCATTGCCCTGACGGCCACAGCCGACCGCGTCACCAGGCGCGATATACTCAGACAGCTGGGTATTGAAAATGCACCGACCTATGTTAGCAGTTTTGACCGACCTAACCTGAACCTGACCGTATTGCCAGGACGTAAGCGGATAGAGCAAATCAAACGGTTTATCCATAAGCATGAACGGCAGTCGGGCATTATCTACTGCCTGAGCCGCAAGGGTACCGAAACCGTGGCCGCCAGCCTGCAAAGAGAAGGCATAAAGGCGGAGTATTATCATGCGGGGCTAAGGCCCGAGATTCGCTCCTCGGTACAGGAGCAATTCCTGAGGGACGATATACAGGTGATCGTGGCTACGATAGCCTTCGGAATGGGGATCGATAAGTCCAATGTCAGGTGGGTGATCCATTATAATTTACCTTCCAATGTAGAGAGCTTCTACCAGGAGATAGGTAGGGCAGGACGGGATGGATCTCCGGCCGATACCGCCCTTTTTTACAGCTACATGGATATTATTACCCGGCAGGAGATGATCAATAACTCCGAACAGCCTATGGAGCAAAAGGAAGTCTTGAAAGCCAAGCTCGAAAGGATGAAACAATATGCAGAGGCCGATATATGTCGTAGGCGTATCCTTTTGAGCTATTTTAACGAGGCCGTGGAGCAGGATTGTGGCAACTGCGACGTATGTCGTAATCCACGTACCCGGTTCGATGCCAGTATTATAGCGCAGAAGGCCCTGTCGGCCATTACCCGTACCGAGCAGAAAATAGCCATGGGGATGTTAATCGATATTTTGAGGGGAAGCCGCAACCGTAGTGTCATACAGTATGGCTACGATCGCCTTCGTACATTTGGAGTGGGTAACGATCTGAAGGGAGAAGAGTGGGCCGAGTATATCAGCCAAATGCTCAATTCTGGGGTGATGGACATTGCCTACGACGAAGCCCATGCTTTTAAGCTTAACGCTTTCAGTGAGCAGGTGCTCCGGGGGCAACGTAAGGTGGAACTGGTAAAATTCATACCTGTAGCCGAAAGAAAGGCCAAGGAGGAAGCCCAAGTCATAAGTGCCAAGCCTAAGCAGGAAATAATCAGAGATGCCCTATTCGAAAAACTGAGAGTGCTCAGGAAGCAGTTGGCCGATTCATTGTCTGTGCCCCCTTATGTTATTTTTTCGGATGCTACCTTGTCGGAAATGGCGCAAAAAAGACCCATCACGGAGGCACAGATGAAGGCTGTAGCGGGGATAGGAGCCGAAAAATACCGGCGCTATGGCTCCGTATTTATTGAGGAGATCGTCCGGTTTGCAAAGGAGAATACCCAGCCAGGTACCAGGATTGCCAAAGGGCTGACCTACCTGGAGACTTGGGAGCTGTACCAGCAGGGATACTCGGTGAAGGTGATGGCCCAAAAGAGGGATCTCAACCCTGTAACGATACTATCGCATCTGATCAAACTCAAGGAGGACGGCCATGCGGTGGATCTGGAAGCCCTCATGGACCCTCAGGCATATGAGCCTATTGTGCAGGCCGCTCAGGAGCTAAGTATTCGGAAAGATGAGCCCCTAAAGCCGATCTATGAGCTGCTCAACGAGCAGTACGACTATGGGCAAATTAGGCTGGCCCTCGTGATTGCAGAGGGCAAAAGCGGATAATATGCGTCTATGCCGAAGGTAGTGTTTAGTTAATTTATTTTCACCATAAATATTTATTGCACCAATGACAAGAAAAAATATCCTTTCAGGCTCGCCTTGGGAAGACAAAATGGGTTATTGCCGGGCGGTTCGCATAGGCGCCGTGGTAGAGGTGGCAGGCACGGTAGCTATCGTAGATGGAGAGCGCGTAACGGCTACCGACGCTTACGCCCAAACCGACAATATCATTAGCCGTATTGCTGTCGTATTGAAGGAGGCCGGAGTAGGTTTGGAAGATGTGATCCGTACCCGCATTTTTACTACCGACATCACCCAATTCGATGCCATTGCCCGGGCCCATGGGGCCTATTTCGGGGATATAAAACCCACTACGGGAATCTATGAAGTGAGCAAATTGGTGGCCCCAGAGTACCTCGTGGAGATCGAATTTACGGCCATAGCCTCAGAATCCTAAAGGTAGTTTTAGGAGTTTTAGGTTTAAATATCTAAAAAATAGACTCATTCTAATGAATTTCGTAGTAAATTTGCGGCACTTTTCCTTGATTCCCACCAATTTGGGGCGAAAAGAAGGAGTGTCCATTTCATAATCCATTTTAATCCTAGTGCAAGAATGAAAATAGCGGTAGTAGGCGCAACCGGTTTGGTTGGTAGCGAAATCCTCAAAGTGCTCGAAGAGCGTAATTTCCCAGTAACGGAACTCTTGGCCGTTGCTTCTGAAAGGTCTGTAGGTAAGGAAATTACATTCAAGGGCAAACAGATAAAGGTGATCGGATTTGAAGATGCTATTCTTGCCAAGCCCGAAATCGCCATTTTCTCGGCCGGAGGAGGCACCTCTCTGGAGCTTGCTCCACGTTTTGCAGAAGCGGGAATCACCGTCATCGATAATTCATCGGCCTGGCGTATGGACCCTTCCAAAAAACTCGTGGTCCCAGAGATCAATGCCAAAACCTTAACGGTAGACGATAAAATCATTGCGAATCCCAACTGTTCTACCATCCAAATGGTAGTGGTGTTGAATCCTTTGCATGAAAAATATAAAATCAAACGCGTAGTCGTTTCTACCTACCAGTCGGTAACGGGAACGGGTAAGGCTGCCGTAGACCAATTGTTTTCGGAACGGGCAGGTGACCATAGCAAGCCTAAGGTATACCCCCACCAGATCGACCTCAACGTACTCCCCCATATCGATGTGTTTATGGACAATGGGTATACGAAGGAAGAGATGAAAATGACCAATGAGACGAAGAAAATCATAGGAGACGATTCTATAGCTGTAACCGCCACCACGGTACGTATTCCTACCATTGGAGGGCATTCGGAAGCTGTCAATATCGAGTTCGAAAATGAATTCGATTTGGATGAAGTACGTCAAATACTTGGCGCAGCCGACGGGGTGATCCTACAGGACGACCCCAAGAACCTGCTTTACCCCATGCCTTTGACCGCACACGGTAAAGATGAAACTTTCGTGGGTCGTATCCGTAGGGATGAATCTCAGCCTAAAACGTTGAACTTATGGATCGTGGCCGACAACCTTCGTAAGGGGGCTGCTACCAATACCGTGCAGATTGCCGAATACCTAGTGAAGCATGAGCTCGTAGCCGTTTCATAGGCTTAAGGGAGTCCTGTAGTAACATTAAAAAAGGCCTTGGATAGATCGTCCAAGGCCTTTTTAGGTATAAGGAGGTTTGTAAACTATTGCTAATTAAATGTTTGTAGTATAGACATTAGGCTTGTGTACTTGCTTCCCATCTGTTTTTTTGTTGAAACTGGACTAGTGGGATCAGTATGTATCGTATCCTTTGGTTACTAATATAGGCCAATAACCCGTTTATGACTGCCAATTTTGTATGAGGGGCAGTATAATGGCAATTTCCTGATCCAACTCACTTAGCAAGGAACCTACTGTTTTTTCATCATAATTCATCAGGCTTTCGAGTTGTTTGGATATATCGGTCACACGATACAAGAAGGCGGCGGAGGCTGCTCCTTTCAATCGATGGCCCACCGCCTTGATTTGGTCGAGATCGGCCTTCTGGTGGTGCAGAAGTAATTCCTCTTGGGCTTTTAATAATGCATCCTGAGCAAGGACTAAAAATTCTTTGATAAACTCTTCGTCATTCATATAATATTCTCGAAGTTTATCAACGTCAATTATCGTGGTATTGGTCATTTCCTTTATAGGTTCTATTGATTCTACTTCGAGTAATTCTTTGGTTTGAGGGAGTCTGTTGAGCAAACTCCAGATATCCTGTTCGACAAAGGGTTTCGAGATAAAGTCGTTCATGCCGACCTCCAGGCTCTTATCCCTTTCGCCTTTAACGTTGGCGGCCGTCAGGGCTACAATAGAAATACCTTCGGCACCGGGTAGCTGCCGTATGGCACGAGTGGCTTCGTAGCCGTTCATCTTAGGCATTTGTACATCCATAAAGATGATATCAGGTAGTCCTTTTTCACAATGGGCAACGGCTTCTAGGCCGTTAATGGCCTCCAGGATATGGCAATTGGGCATGAGCTTCTTGATGACGGTCTTGGCCAAAAACATATTAACCTCATTATCTTCGGCCAGTAGTATTGTCAAGGATTCCACCCTACTCGGTCGCAGCTGAGGGTCGCCAAAGGTTAAAGACTGAGTTTCCTTTTTAGTCAGTCGGGAGAGGCATTGGGTGAGTAGGTCTATTTTAATGGGCTTCATCAGTCTATAATTGACGTCTAAAGCCTCACAGCTCTTGAGCACGGTGGCGTCTTCGGCCGAGCTACTGAGCAAGACTATGGGGAGCTGGTCGGCATTTAGGCCTAATTCTCGGCGTATTTTGGCGATGGTTTGGAGGCCATCAATTTCGGGCATATGGTAATCCATCAAAATGGCGCTGAAGTGCAGGTCTCCTGAGAGCAGGTGAATCGCATCATGCCCATTTACGGCTTCCACCGACTCTATATTGAGTAGTTCCAGCATTTGCTTGAGGATCATCCGATTGTTGTGGTTGTCGTCCACAATAAGGACCCGTTTAAGGATATCGTAATGCTCCCATTGAATGGGTTCTCCCGGCTCCGACTGCAGGGTTAAGTCAAAATAAAAGGTACTACCTACCCCTTGTTTGCTAATTAATTGCAATTTGCTTCCCATCATTTTAAGAAGCTGGTTAGAAATTGCCAGGCCGAGGCCTGTTCCGCCATATTTTTTGGTGGTGGAGCTGTCTTCCTGTAAAAAGGCCTCAAATATTTTGGCTTGTTTTTCCTCTTTGATGCCAATACCCGTATCCCGCACCGAGAAGCGGCAACTCAATGCGTCGCTAAGACTAGGGTCATAGTCTAGAATTTCTATTTTTAGCTCAATCTCACCCGAAGGGGTGAATTTGGCCGCATTACTGAGTAGGTTGATCAGCACCTGTTTGATGCGTATCTCGTCTACCCATACGAAACGGGGTAGGTTATTGGGAATATTCAATAATAATTCCAACCCTTTGCTTTGTATGGGGTAAGAAATGATATCTGCCGAATCGCCCGTGATATCATAAATATCGCTTTTGGCAATGTCCAGTTCTAGCTTTCCCGCCTCAATCTTTGAAAAATCGAGGATATCATTAATGATTCCTAACAGGGAGTTGGCCGACTGATTGACGATGGTCAGGTACTGCCGCTGCACTTCGCTCATTTTTGTTTTAAGCACCAAATCGGTAAAGCCTATCACCCCATTGAGCGGGGTACGGATTTCGTGACTCATATTGGCCAAGAACTCCGATTTGGCAATACTCGCCTGTTCCGATTGCTTTTTGGCGAGTTGTAGTTCTTCTTTTTGTAGGGCCGCCTCGGTGATGTCCTGAGTGAACATCATCAGCCCTCCGACGGTCTGGTTGGGCAGGTACCAAGGATGAATTTCCCAATTAAGATATTGGTCATGGTCCCATCCTTCGGGGCGCCAGCGGTCCTCGTCATTTTTGACCACTTCCCCTTTCAATGCCCTTTGGTGGATATCTTTCCATTTCTGGGACAGATTAGGGAAAATGTCATAATGGGATTTTCCGATCACCAGACGATCTTCAATTTTGTACTCTTCTAACCATCGACGGCTCACGGCGAGGTATTTCAGGTCGAGGTCAAACATCGCTACGGCTGCAGGTGCGTTCCGGACGAAAGCCGATAGACGGGCTTTTTCGCTGATGAGTGCCGCTTCGGCCTTTTTTCGTGCCGACAGGTCGGTTGCCAGGCCCAAGTACCCAATAATGTTTTGTTGATAATCTCGAATGGAGGTCACTACCAACATCACTGGAATTGTTTCCTTATTTTTGGTCAGATAAGTCCATTCCCTTTGGTCTGAGCCATTTATTTCCGCATTATAGGTAAAGGTTCTAAAGCCTTGGATCGCCTCGCCTGCCTTTTCACTTAGTGCTGCCGCATAGTCCTGTACTTCCTGCTCGAGGTGAATAAGCTCAGGGGTATGAATACCGACAACTTCTTCTGCCCTATAACCCAATAATTTTTCAGCACCGCGGTTAAACACTGTAATCAAGCCCTGGGTGTCTGTGGCAATGATACTGACTTCAGAAGAGGCATTTAGCAGATCATTCAAGAATTTCCGGGAATTAATAATCTCCAGTTCGGTTCTCTTCTTAGCATCGATGTCTTGAAAGGTGCCATACAAGCGTTTGCAAATTCCATTTTCCATTTCAGCAAACCCTAGGGACCTTACCCAGATCTCTTTCTTTTGAGCCGTAACCAATTGGAGTTCCACGTCGAAGCTGCTACCCTCTTCCATGGCTTTCTGTACCAGAGAGAGGATGGTCTCACGGTCGGGACCTTCCTTATAAAAGGATATTCCATCCTCCATGCTGGGAATGAAGTCGGGTCCCACCTCGTGAATCTCCCGCGTCATGTCCGACCACAGGATTTTATTTCTGATCAAATCGACCTCCCATCCCCCAACTCGGGCCATTTTGCCCGTTTGAATGAGCTGCTGTTGCATGACCTGCAGTTTCTTGGCCATCACTTGACTTTCGGTAACATCTACCGAATTACCAACGACATAGTCTATGTCGTCGGCATTTTTTAGGAGAATATTATGGTAATTCCATACCCGATGACTGCCATCCTTATGCTTGGTGGTCATAAATCCGTTAGCCTTTCCAGTTTGGCGTATCTGCTCCATATACGAATGAATAGCCGAATGATGCCTCGATGGAATCAAATCATATAATGTCATTTTTAGGACCTCCTCGGGGCGGTAACCGAGTAGTTCCGCTCCAGCCCGGTTAACGGAGAGTATTTTTCCATACAAGTCGTGGGTGCACATAAACCCCTGAGAATTTTCGAAAAAAGAACGGAAACGTTCTTCGCTCATTCGTAGCTTGTTTTCTTTGAGACGCTCCTCGGTTATGTCGCGTCCTATTGCAAACAGATTGCCACTGACGGGCTCATAGGAGGCCGTCCATTGAATGTAGCGATACTTTCCCGAGCTGTTCCGGAAGCGGTGCACGAAGTTGGCCGGACTAGAATTTGGATCCTCTTTTCGATGTAAAAGTTGCGTTAATGATTGATAGGTATGTCCTACATCTTCGGGGTGAATGAGCTCATATAAGGAGGTCTTTAGCAGATAGGCTTGCTTCCATCCTAGTATTCGTTCAAATGCAGGATTGATTTGACGAAAATATCCGTTGGCTCCAGTAAGACAAATCATGTCGTTAGACAAGCGGAAAAGGTGCTCAAAATGCCGAAGTTCTTCCCGCTTTTTATGGTCGATAATCAGGTCCATGGCCTGTATCGATAGTAACTTAAGGGCCTTATGCTGAACGTCACTAAGCCTATGCGGCTTGGTGTCGATGACACAAAAACTCCCAATGGCATAGCCTTCCGGACTGACAAGGGGGTATCCGGCATAATACCGTACTCCATCGTTGGCCGTTACGAAAGGGTTATCCTTAAACCGATCGTCAAGGGTGGTATCCTCCACCTCCATTAGTCCGTCGTCTAGGATGGTATATTGGCAAAAGCTTGTCTCCCTGCTGGTTTCTTCTATTTCCATGTTATAGGACGACTTAATCCACTGTCGGTCTTTGTCGATCAGAGTGACCAAGGAAACAGGTACTTCGCAGATAATGGAGGCGAGCTCCGTAAGTCGGTCAAATTCCTTTTCAGCGTGGGTATCGACGATTCGATAATTCCTCAGAGCCTTAAGGCGTTCATATTCATTTTCCGGAATCGGTAAAGATTTCATTAGCGTTGAGTATTTCGGAATTGGACTATAAATTCATTTATAGTCCCTGAGCATTCGGTAGATAGATAAAGGGGGAGGGCCCATAAAAGGTATATCAAATTAGCAATAATTGGCCAATTTTGATAGGTTATGGCTATATATTCATATTTTATTGCTCATGGATCATAATAAATAATAGAATAAACGTCCTTTAGCGTTAAGATCTACTTTTTTTTTCACGAATTCGCTTCACCATCCTTACGGCCGACATGATGGTGATCGCAAAAATTACCAAGCCTATTACCCCCCATATCCAGTCCATGGTATTTTTTAGAACCACCAGAAAAACAATCGCAAACAAGAATATGGTGGCTACTTCGTTATACAGCCTAAGCTGTAAAGACGTGAAACGGAACTTATTTTGCCGTATTTCTTTTAAAATTTTTAAAGTGAAGAAATGATAAGCCAAGAGCCCAGCCACGAAGGCCAGCTTAAGCTGCATCCATCCTTGGTAGAGCCAATGGGGGCTCATATATAGCATAATGCCTCCAAATAATAGGGACAACCAACACGCTGGGGTCATAATGGCATTCCAGAGTAATTTCTCTGTTCTAAGATATTCTTTGGTAAGAATATCTCGTTCCACGTCACCTTTTTGTTGTGCGTCCGTATGATATACAAACAGCCGGGGCATGTAAAACAGTCCGGCAAACCAACTGACCACGAAAATGATATGTAAAGCCTTAAAATGGAGATAACTCATAAGAGACTGTTAAAAGGACTAGGGCCTTTTCTGGGATATTAAATCGAATATCCTTCAAATTTCGTAAATTATCTACAAATCTTGGAATAAACTTTAAAGTGTATGGAATCGTTAACCGAATAACATACTTAACTAAAAATGATGATGAAACTAAATTCAACCATAGGGCTGGTCACATTAGGTCTGCTATGTAGCTTAGCGGCCATTTCGTGTGCCCAATCCGATCAGAAGAAAAATACTAAAAGTACCAACAAAGTGAAAAAGGCCGATAGGTCGGGAATGGAAGTGGCGATATTCGGAACCGGCTGTTTTTGGTGTACAGAAGCGGTTTTCGAGACGCTTGATGGTGTCCAAGAGGCGGAGTCGGGCTATGCCGGTGGAGCCATGGCTAACCCTACTTACGAAGAGGTATCAACGGGCCTTAGTGGCCATGCCGAGTGTACCCGCATCTACTATGACCCCAAGGTGATCTCCTATGCGGATATGTTGGAGGCCTTTTTCCGTAGCCATGATCCTACCTCCCTCAACCGCCAGGGCAATGATGTAGGCCCCCAGTATCGCTCGGTTATTTTTTACACGACCAGTGAGCAAAAGCGGTTAGCAGCTCAGGCTATTGAGGAGCTCAATGCCTCGGGAGCCTATCCCAAGCCTATTGTTACCCAGCTCCAGAAAGCTCCTACCTTTTATATTGCTGAGGATTATCATCAGGATTATTTCGAAAAAAATCCGGATCAAGGTTACTGTGCCTTCGTAATCGCGCCAAAATTGGATAAATTCAGGAAGGTCTTCAAGGATAAATTAAAAGCTGATCAATAAATTTTAGGTCAGTTATTCGTCTAAACTACCCATTGGTGGCCCATTTTTCCCCGTTCAATAATTGGCCCCATTATCGTTTTGAATGGTTGAATTAATTGAGTTATTTTGTACCAGTTATTTAACAAAACGGTCTATTACTATGAAAAATTTTTTATTGATGTTAATGGTCGCCACCATTCTAGGCTTAACGTCTAATAAGGCATTGGCACAATTTGAAAAAGGAGATAAAATAGTGAATGTAGGAATTGGTGGAGGAGGATATGGGTTTTACGGTAGCGGATTTGCTGTTGGAGGATCTGTTGAATTTGGAATCCATGATTTCATTAGTGTAGGTGCACAAGCTGATATAAAGTTTTATAACTATGGTTATTTAAATTTTGGTTCTAAAAATTATGTAGCCCTGCCCATTGCCGCAAGGGGGTCCTATCATTATGGTAAGCATTTTTTACCTATGGATAATCTGGACCTATATGCCGGACCTGCCTTGGGTCTTAACATCGATGGGAATGAATATTACAACGGTACCAATGTTGTAATAGGAGCGTTTGCAGGAGCAAGATATTACTTCAAACCTACTATGGGAGCATTCTTAGAGTTGGCAGGTGGTTCAAATATGATTCCTGCCAAAGTTGGTCTATCCTTTAAGTTCTAAGCCGCACTTAGAATAGCATAAAAATCGCGAGCCGGTCCTAGGACCGGCTCGCGATTTTTATAAGGAGTCGTTGTTAATGCGCTTTTCTGTGGAGCAGGCCTAAAACCGGGCTATCAACGCCAGGTTACCGGTATGTAGGTGCGGATTAAAGCTGGGGATCAGCCGTACTTGCAGGGGTACGTTGCGACGGGTCAGTTCTTTCTTAACACGGCCAGCCTTATTGTTGTTTTTGGCGGCTTTTACGAAGCCTGTGATGCCAAAGATGGCACCAGTAGCCAACCCACCGATCATCATAAGGGCTCCTACTTGGGCCTGTTCGACGTTGGAATTACTGTAATATCCGGATGTGTTGTCTTCGGCGTCGATCAGCAGGGCCGTTCCAACAGCGCTGGCCACAGTCCCTACCGAAATACCAATAATTGCCTTCCTTAGGCCCTTCTTCGATTCCTTTTTATAGTACTTATAAAAGGTCTGCAGCCGATCGGTTGAGGACTCTATAACCTTCGCCTCAAACTCATTTTTGGGAGCCGGGGCTGGTTTTATGGGTTGCTCCACCGAGCTTGCTGTCCTTTGCTGCGAGCCCGGTTGCGTGCCCGGCTGCGTGCCCGGCTTATAATATTCCTGAATGAGTGCTGGCTGGTTGAGGACTTCGGTTTCCCCATTGCCATAGACGATAGAGCCTATTTCAGACTTCTGAATGGTAAACAAGGGGCCGTTTAAGTCACTACTTTTCTTGTACTTCACCGTACTGGCATCGATTTCAATGATCTTCACTTCTAGGGTGGATTGGTCCAGCAAGTGCAGGACGTCGAATTTACGGGTGGCTTGTCCGAAGGCTGTTCCTACAACAGTAAGTAGGAAAAAGAAGAGGCCTAAAAGTGTTTTCATTTGAATTTAAATAAATGGATGGTAACTAAATTCCAAATTTATTCAATTGTTTGACAAGTACTTCAAAATCTTTAGGGTACGGCGCTTCTACCCGGATAGGCTCTCCATTCATCAGGGCAAAACTCAAGGCATGGGCGTGTAGGGCCACCCGCTGAATAAGGGGTTGCTCCTCGGTATCTTTTTTGAGGTTAAACTTTTTTTTGAGGGAAGATAAATAGATGGGTTCTCCCCCATACTGCGGGTCGCACACGATGGGAGCCTTGAGGCAGGACAGGTGGATGCGTATTTGGTGCATTCTACCGGTTATCGGAATACACTCTATCAGCGAATACCCTCGGTATACCTTAAGGGTATTAAAGATCGTCTCAGCCACCTTTCCTTCCAGCTTATCTATTTTTACTACCGTGCCATTTTTGAGGGGTAGTATGGGTAAATACACCGATATACTGTCCAAATCGTGGATACCACCTACTACGGCATGGTAGCGTTTGGTTACCTGGCGGTGTTCGAACTGCATGGCAAGGTGCCTATAAGCGGCCGGATTTTTGGCAAAAGCCAGTACTCCAGAGGTCTCTTTGTCGAGGCGGTGGGCCGCTTGTAGTTCGGAATTGTATTCCTTGGCCAGGCGAAGCAGGCTACCTCCCCTGTCGGCGGTTCGCTCGTCGAGGGTGGCCAAGTGGGGGGGCTTATTGACGAGCAAAAAATCCTCGTTCTCAAATAATATAAGGTCTTCGAATTTTATTTTCATTATTCTGAATTGATACAAAAAGTCCGAAAAAATTACCGGATAAGGGGCAATTGATTCGGAGGCTTCCTTGTGTTTTTTCGTTATGGTAAAAACGTTTCCGTGTACAAAGATAATCCCAGCTAAGGTTTCTTTTAGCTTTTTACAAGGGTTTAAATTTTGGAAGCGTGCCAGTCACCACCCCTAAGGGTTATATGAGGTGTCCTACCTTGGTAGGATTGGGGTTAACGGTATCGCTCTCGACCAGGCCGTCGCGGAGGCGTACGATACGGTGGGCGTAATGGGCGATATCCTCTTCGTGGGTCACCATTACAATGGTATTTCCCTTGCTGTAAAGCTGGTCAAAAAGGTCCATAATTTCGTAGGAGGTCTTGGTGTCCAGGTTACCGGTGGGCTCATCGGCGAGCAAGATACTCGGGTCGTTCACGAGAGCCCGGGCTATGGCTACCCTTTGGCGTTGCCCCCCTGAAAGTTCGTTGGGGCGGTGGCCAGCTCTGTTCTCTAGGCCTACGTTTTTTAGGGAGATCATCGCCTTCTCGGTACGATCGGCCTTGCTGAGGCCGGCATAGATTAGCGGTAGGGCTACATTGTCCAACGACGACATTCGGGGTAAGAGGTTGAATGTCTGGAATACGAAGCCGATTTCTTTGTTGCGAATTTCGGCGAGCTCTCCTTCTGTCATGTCGCTTACATCCTTGTTATTCAATATATAACGCCCACTCGAAGGCGTATCCAGGCAACCAATGATGTTCATCAGGGTCGATTTTCCCGAACCAGAAGGACCCATAAAGGCCATGTACTCCCCTTTGTTAACGTTGATCGTTACCGACTTGAGGGCTTGAATGACTTCGCTGCCCATTACATAACGCTTGGCTATTTCAGTAGTTTCTATAATTTTCATAGGGATATCTCTTGGTATGTTCTATAGGGGATTGCTGGTGGTGAACCCGATTTTTTTATGTGGCCAAAATGGTACTATAATAGCTTTGGGTATAGAGCCCCGCCAGTACTACGGCAGCAGGCAGATAGTCTATCTCTATATGCCCTTCCGACTTCCAAACGTTTAAGTTAAAGCGAGCCGACTCCGTATCGTTGCCTACCGACCAGCTATTTTTCTTCCAATTATCAAATTTCCATAGGTATTCTTGTTGTTCGTATTCGATAACTGCGGAGCCCTTAAGGGCTTGATAGTGGATCTGGCCTAGGGTTCTTTGATTTTCTATATCCCGTATCAGGGTGTCGGTTTTCCAAAGTCCCTTGGGCTTAAAACGTAGGAGCGCACCGTTAAACTCTCCATAGGCTTCATTGGACCAAACCTTCTTTTTAAGTAAACCCACGATCAGTTTTCCCCTAAAAAGGCGATATTCTTGTTTCCATAAATTGGTCTTCCAGGTTACCTCCATAGGGTTCTTATATCTTTCAAAGGCTAAAATACGGATTTAATAAAATTCGGCTCTTTGTTTTTCGATAAGAGCACGCTGGGCCTGATAGCGTACGGCAAACGGCTGATATACGGTGGGTTCTGCAAACTGCCTTACTTTGGCTTCTGCCTCTTCTGCCTGGGCTAACAAGCCATGGTCGAGGCTTAAAAATGCATATTGCGCCCAAATTTTTGGGGCATACGTATTGAACTTCAAAGCGTCTATCACGATTTGGTAGGCCTTTTTCGTTTGCTTCTGCTGTCGGAACCAGCTGGCTGCCTGAGCTACTACCTCCTCTTCGAAAGGGTTGGATTGTAGCGCCCGATCGAAATGATGCGCCGATGGTTGCTTAATGGCTACCTTCAGCAGGGAGTCGGTACGGCTCTGGATCCTGATATTCCCCTCCACCAAAGCCTCTTTGAGCGGTGTAAGCGCGGCCTGAGGCTGCTTTTGTTGGAGTTCGTCTAGGAGTATGCCTGCCACCACCGGGTTTCCTAGCAATCCCTGACCAATGGCAACCCCTAGGGCGCCCTCTGGGCCTTCTATCACCGATAGTTCCTCTATAGCTTGTTCATAGAGGCCCAGTTGAAGCAACCAGTGGCCATATACCTTTTTATAAAGTGGCGTGGCTTCGCCGTCCTCCTCCGACCACGAGCGGAGGGTCTCTAAGGCCCGAAGCTTTTGGCCCGAATAAAAGTCAGGATACAGGGCCGCAAAATGCAGATCTTGGGCTAGGAGCGGGTTTAAAAGGCCTAGCTTGGGGTAGGTATGTAGGGGCATGGTGTCGTACTTGGCTTGGTTTTGGGCGTAGTTGACCAAATAGGCGAAGCCTTCGGCACTGAGCAGAGAGTCGGCGGGGATGGCCGAGGGCAGGAAGCTTTGCCGCTCGAAGCGCTGGCGGAGATTCTGTAAGGCGAGCCAGTTGGCCTGATACGCCAGGGAGGCATAGGACGGTCCGCTCGACTTCAACGAATCCAGCAGGTTGGCTTCTCCATTTTTACCCAATATATATAGTAAGTTGGAGGCTGGAATTTCAGGTTTTGAGGTTTTTGATTGAGCTTTTTCTAAAAAATAATAAGCTGAGTCGGCCACGTTGGTTTTGGCATAGAGCATGCCGAGGTTATTGAGTATCTCCCCATTTTCTGGAAATACGGCTACCCCTTCTTGGAGGCTATAAAGGGCGTCGAAAAATAAATTTTCGGAGATCAATACCGTCGAAAGACCTACATAAGCTTGTGGGGAGGGTTTTTTCAGTAACGCTTGCCGGAAGTAATAGGCGGCGGCATTCTTGTCGCCCTGCTTAAGGGCCAAAGATGCTAAGCCATAGTTGGATTTGTGGTTTTGAAATTCCTCCTGTAAGGCCAGTTGGTAGTATTGTTCGGCGAGGGTATACTCTTGGTTATAGCTATATAGGTCGCCGAGGCCATTGAAATAGCCGGCAATAGACTGGTGAAAGGGAAGGAGGCGCTGCATTGAAAATAAGATGACCACCCCTACGAAGCCGAAGAGGCGCGTTTGGGTTAATCCAAAGCGCATGGGTTTATACAGTACTTTGTATACTGCCAATCCCTGACGAAACAGGGCATGGAAATTCAATAAAATATACAACAGAAAGACCAGGCTCATAGCCAAAGGACCCTGCACCGACAGGTCCTCGAGGGCCTCCAAGACCGGGTCGTTGGCCATCCCAAACAGGAGCCCTACAAATGAGAAGGCTATGAGCAAAAGGCCCATATAAAGCCAAAATCCTAAGGGCCTAAACGCCAACACCCCTTGGGTAGCTTGGGCACGGCGGTTGAAGCCCCATATCCCCGTAATAGCGGCCAATATGAGGAGGTACCCGGGGTGTATCAGGGTAAGATTCCAGTCTATTTGTTTGGTGTTTTTCAGGTAAAAGAGCAGTAGATAAGCCAAATAAAGTAGGGAGATAACCAGGAAGTTGGGGAGGCCTTTTCTGCCATTGCTGCCTCCAGCCGTGCTCACCCACACCATGGCGGCCATAAGTTCCGTAGAGATCATGACCATAAATACCATGCTGAGCAGAAGCCATAAGGGCATGGAATAGCTGACGAAGGTAAAGGCTACTGAGGGCAGTGGGCTGGTGAAGGCTACCAGGAGAGCTAAGGTGAAGGATATCAGGAGCATGGCTCCTATGCGCAGGGCAATACCGACGTCGGGACGGAAGGCGTGGAAATAATAGCTGATGCCGGTATAAAGCATTAGGGTAAGCAGGAATAGGGCTCTGCTCCCAGTGCCAAAAGCATAGAGCATCTCGAGTCGGACGCCCGCCAACAAGGCTATAAAGGCGAGCATGGCGGCCAAATACCAAAACCTTGGTAAGGTAGTAATGGCCCCCAAGAGGAAGGATAGTCCTGAGAGGGCCAAAACGATAAAAATATAGATGGCTGATTGGTCAGGCTCCATGACGGATGCAACAAACTGCTCGGCAATCAGCTGGGTGGGGACCGACACCCCATATTGCCAACTTTCCAGACGTAGCAGATCCAGTACGGCCGATGTTTCGCTCAGCTCACTCAATACATTCCATTGGATGCTGTTGCTCAAGGGGTCTAGGCTTTTCCATGCCAGAAATACCAGGGCCAGGCCAGCCAAAATAAAGATGGTAACGGTGAGTCGGCGTTCGGATGCCGACCAAAATTTCCAAAAGAAAAGGTCTTTCATCATTGTCTGTTAGATATTGCCTATGCTAAACGGACCAGCAGGCCGACAAATATACAATTCTGAAAAGTTTCTGTAGAATTATCTACATTTTACCCTCCCGATTCGAATTTCGGGTCTGCAGCCCGCCTAGTTTAGGGGGCAGAGGGGTAGCAGAAGCCCCGTTTATAACCGATAAGGCATGAAGAGTAAAATACAGAGGAATGAAGAATTTGGTAAAAAAAATTGGGTTAGGTAAAAGAAATAGAGCGAAAACGGCGGTTTTTCTCGAAAATATCCAATATTTCGTGGTCGACACTATTGGTACTGAACAAATTATCTCCTACTTTTGCGGTCTGAAAATAACCTCATTGAAAATATTCATAAATATATAATGGCAAACGCGACAAACAAAGGAAAGATTACGCAGGTAATTGGCCCAGTTGTAGACGTATCATTCGAAGAGGCAGGTAGTATACCCGCAATCTTAGATGCGTTGGAGGTCATCAAGACTAATGGACAACGTGTAGTCCTTGAGTGTCAACAGCACTTGGGTGAAGACAGGGTTCGTACCATTGCGATGGATAGTACCGAAGGGATGCAACGTGGTATGACAGTTACCCCATTGGGTTCTCCTATCAAAATGCCTACTGGCGAAGCCATCAAAGGCCGTTTGTTCAATGTGATCGGTGAGGCTATTGACGGTCTTACTCCCATTGACTCGACCAATAATGGGTTGTCTATTCACCGTGCCGCTCCCAAGTTCGAGGATTTGGCAACGGGTACTGAGGTACTCTTTACGGGTATCAAGGTAATCGACCTTTTGGCACCTTACGTGAAGGGTGGTAAAATTGGTTTGTTCGGTGGTGCCGGTGTAGGTAAAACCGTATTGATCCAGGAGTTGATCAACAACATTGCCAAGGCTTATGCGGGTCTTTCTGTATTTGCCGGTGTGGGTGAGCGTACTCGTGAAGGGAATGACCTGATGCGTGAGATGATTGAAGCGGGTATCATCAAGTATGGTGACGCATTCAAGCATAGCATGGAAGAAGGTGGTTGGGACATCTCTAAGGTAGACTACGAAAGCCTTAAAGACTCACAAGCGACCTTTGTGTTCGGACAGATGAACGAGCCTCCTGGGGCCCGTGCTCGTGTAGCCCTTTCAGGACTTACCGTAGCCGAATATTTCCGTGATGGAGATGGCGAAGGACAAGGACGTGATATTCTTTTCTTTATTGATAATATTTTCCGTTTTACTCAGGCAGGTTCTGAGGTATCCGCCCTTTTGGGTCGTATGCCTTCGGCCGTAGGTTACCAGCCCACTTTGGCCACTGAAATGGGCCAGATGCAGGAGCGTATTACTTCTACTAAGCGTGGATCTATTACCTCTGTTCAGGCTGTATATGTACCCGCGGATGACTTGACGGATCCAGCACCAGCAACGACCTTTACTCACTTAGATGCTACCACGGTATTGAGCCGGAAGGTATCTGAAAAAGGAATCTATCCTGCTGTGGATCCATTGGATTCGGCTTCTCGTATCTTGAATGCCGAGACGCTAGGTGCCGAACACTACGACTGTGCTCAGCGCGTAAAAGGGATTTTGCAACGTTACAAGGAATTGCAGGATATCATCGCTATCTTGGGTATGGAAGAACTTTCCGACGAAGATAAATTGGTGGTATCCAGAGCACGTCGTGTTGAGCGTTTCTTGTCGCAACCCTTCTTTGTTGCCGAGCAGTTTACAGGTCTTAAAGGTACTTTGGTAGATATCAACGATACCATCAAAGGATTTAACCTGATCATGGATGGTAAATATGACCACCTCCCTGAAATGGCTTTCAACTTGGTAGGTACCATCGACGATGCCCAAGCCAAAGGAGAGAAAATGCTTGCAGAAGCGACAAAATAATCATGTATAAACAACGGTGCTCAGGGAGCGTCTGGCCTCGTGCTGGCACACCCTTCCTGGTTAGGCCGTTAAACATACCGCAGAAGATATGCATTTAGATATCATTACACCCGACAAAAAGGTGTATAACGGAGAGGCAACTTCCGTGATACTACCGGGTACCGAAGGACAGTTTCAGGTATTGAACCGCCATGCCCCACTCGTAAGTACTTTGGGTAGAGGGACGGTCGTAGTAGATACCGGTGCCGACAAACAGACTTACACCATCGATGGTGGTGTAGTAGAGGTGCTCAACAACACGGTGCTCGTACTTGCTGAGGCTGTTTTGTAGGTATTCATATAGATTTTAAAAAAGCAGAGGCTGTAAGGTCTCTGCTTTTTTTATGGCCCATCTTTTGGTTGATTCTTAACGGGTAAAATTCAGCGCGTAAGGATTCGAAGGGTCCATATGAAAGGGTAGAAAACCTCCTTATTCCAAATCATTTAGCTTAAATATTCTAGAATTAATTGCATTTTTAAACAATAATATTTTAATATTGTTTGAATTTTAATAGTCCTATTTTTAGAATTACTTGTATATCCATAGACAATTGTTCAGCGTCTATTTTCAAACCTTCACCATTTCAATATATGTTGAAAAAACGGCTACCATCTACCCTCATGTTTTCTCTCATTTTTCTATTTGCCTATGGCAAGGTTCAGGCTCAGTCTGATGCCTTTATCGGAGAGATAAAAATGTTTGCAGGAAACTTTGCTCCGGCAGGCTGGGCATTTTGTGATGGGCAACTTCTTCAGATCGATCAATATACGGCATTATATGCCATCCTAGGCACACAGTATGGCGGCGATGGCGAAACTACTTTCGCCCTTCCTGACCTACGAGGAAGAGTACCTATGCATGAGGGAACTGGCCCGGGCCTAACTATGCACCGTTTAGGTGAAAAAGGAGGTAGTGAGACGGTTACGCTTACCACCCATCAACTGCCCAATCATACCCATACGGGCACGGTCCAAATCGGAGTAAGTGACCAACCAGGCAACTCCTCTAACCCAACCAATGCCAAGCTAGCCAATACAGGGGCTTTGGACAAAGAATACACCGACCAGGCAGCCACGGGTAGTCTGGGAGCCGTTACGGCCACCATCGGAGCAACGGGTCAGGGTGAGGCTGTCAATATGATGCAACCTTACACTACCATCAACTTTATTATCGCCGTCGTAGGTTATTTTCCAAGCAACTGATTTCTAATCGATTAATTTTATTTGTCGTTTTTTTTCGATCATACTCATATGAAGAATCAATACGCTAGGCTCGCATACCTCTTATTAGTATGGACGGTCTTTCATGCCGATCTGATGGCCCAAGGTTCCAAAACCATAGAAGTAGGCGGGGCCTGTATTTCATCCGTCATATCACTGACCGAATCTGCGTTTTCACCGATTGATGGGAAGCCCGCTTATGAAGGTATAGGGACGGTCGCAGGGCTTTCGAATATTGACGTAGCCATATATTGGGATAACGGAGAGGGCAAATGGCTCCTGACCTTTAGTGGGCAGCCCTTTTTTTATTATGATGGCAACACCATGGACCCACCCAATAATCTACTTGGAAGCTGGGTGTCGGTGTCCGATGGTGACTGTTCCACCGTCACTCCACTAACCATCGGTGGTACTGGCACCCAATCCGATCCCTTGCCCGTACGGTTGATCTCCTTTAAAGCGACAGTACGTGGTAGTAACGTCATTCTAAGCTGGAGCACGGCAGAAGAATGGGGTAACGCAGGATTTAATATCCTTCGATCCCATGACTTGGTCCATTGGTCCTCTGTTGGCTACGTCGATGGAAAAGGAACGTCCTCTACCGTCCACAGCTATCAGTTTGTGGATAGGGAAGCATTGCCTCAGACCAGCTATTATAAGTTAGAGCAAATAGATATTGATGGATCCAGGGACGTTTCCCGAATTGTAACCGTATCCAGTAAGGTCTTGGATTTGCTTTTATATCCCAACCCTTCCCACGACTTTCTGGAAATAATGCTGCCAGAAGGTGTGGAATGGATTTCAGCCAGAATTGTGAATCAGTTAGGGCAGGTGGTACAAAGGCCCATAGTAGCGCGCCATATTCCTGTGCATTCATTACCTACAGGAAGCTATTTACTGACTTTAGAAACCATCAGTGGGCAGTCCATCAGCAAGCGGTTTACGAAGCATTAGGACGGGTGTATATCCTAGCTGCCCGCTAAAAAGCCTAAATTTAATTCGCTTTCTGCGTACTCCCATAGCTTTTTGCCTATCCATTGGTCTTTAGCGTATTCTGAAATATAAGCGGATGCAGGAAACCCTGTCATTTCACCTTCTCCATCGGGACCCACGTAACTGCCTCCTTCAAGGGGTTCTGTAGCGGCAAACAAACTGGAGAAAGCACCTTGATTTGCACTCATATGGGGAAACTCCTGGATCATGGCTGGATTATCAGTTCTAAGTAGTTCCGTTTTGCTTATTCCAGGATGTGCTCCAACGGATATGGTAGAAGAGCCGACCCCCTTCAAACGCCTTTGTAGCTCGATTGAAAAGATCAGGTCAGCCACTTTGCTTTGTCCATATTCTCTGAATTTGTCATAGGGCTTTTCTAACTTGAGATTTTCAAAATCGATTTTGCCGTTTTTATGAGCAATGCTACTTAGCGTCACAACTCGGCTATCTTTCGTCTTGCTAATAACCTCGAATAACAGGGCGGTTAGCGCAAAATGGGCTATAAAGTTGACGCCAAATTGTAGTTCGAAACCATCCTTGGTTTTACTCGCTGGAGGAAACATGACCCCGGCGTTATTAATCAGCACGTCGAGTCGGTGGTGTTTTTCTAAAATGCTTTCTGCAAAGGTCTTCACCGATTGTAAATCGGTAAGATCCACTATTCCTGCCTCTAATTTGGCCGATGGGCACTCGCTTTTAATGTTAAGTATCGCTTGATTAATTTTGTCGATATTTCGACCTGCTAATAGGACCAATGCGTTTTTCTTGGCCAATTCCAAAGCGGTTTCATACCCGAGCCCTGTATTCGCTCCTGTAATGAGGATGGTCTTTCCAGTTTGATCTTTCAGATTTTTTGTTGTCCAATTCATCATGTTCTATGATTTTAAATTCCAAATATTACTTTGGCGTGATGTGTATCCATATACTCTTTCATTCTTTTTATTTTTCCATTTTCAATTACAAATAGGAAATGGTAGTAATTCTCATAGCTCGTTCCCATAGCGGTTTTGGCTTTGATTTCTGCCTCGGCCGCCACGCTATTTCCCTCTGCTATCATAGAAGTGGCTTTAAAATCGGTCCCCTCGGGAAAAAAATTCGAGTTCTTGAAAAAGGCAAGAAAATATTCGGCATCGTGTTCTCCTGCTGTAGCCAGGTATTCGGGCTTGCCAATGATCCACCAACTAAAATCGGCCGTAATCTTTCTTTTTAGCTGGTCAATATTTGAGGTCCTCATGGCCTCAATAAATTCGGTCACTAACGCTTTGTTTGCTTTAAATTCCATTTTCGTTGTTTTTAGATTGATAATTAAATGCAGCACGGATTATGCCGGAAACTGGCCTCTTTAATCGCCTCAGATTGTCCTTTTTATTCTTGTAAATCTAGGCGTCTTACTTTACTTTTGAAAGTAGTTACACAAATGGGAAGTAATAACAATCAGGTAAGTATTATTGTAAATCAGTAGGTTATGAGACAAAAAACTTTAGAAGAATATACGCAGTGCCCCTTTCACTTGGCCATGAATACCTTGGAGGGCAAATGGAAGTTTGCGATTTTATATGTGCTGCTAGACAGGGGAACCCTGCGATTCAAAGAATTGGAGCGCTTTATTCCAGATATCTCTACCCGTATGTTGGTGAAAGAATTGAAGCATCTGGAAGAAAAGAAAATAGTCATCAGAAAAGCATATGCTACTGTACCTCCCAAAGTCGAATATTCGCTGAGTGAAATAGGAAAAAGCCTCCAGCCCGTCATAAAAAGTATATCCAAGTGGGGGGAGTTTTATTCGGAGTCCATCTCGAAGCTAGATGAAAATGAGGTGGAACCTAGCTACTAGGGGTTATTTTATTTAATTATTTTAACAACTTGATTTACATAGACTTATTTATCGGACTTTACTCTTTCGGTTTTCGTAAAGTTGACATAGCGATAAGGTTTTAGCACCGATTGTTGCAGGGAGAGCTTATAAGTGCCCCAAGGGTAACGGGCTTCGGTGCGTATCGTTTCTGTTTCGAATGGAGGCGTGTTTGCCCTGCCTTTAACCAATAACTCGCTCATTACGCGCCCGTCCATGCCTTCGGGGATAGGGAGTCCATAAAGGCTGAGAATGGTAGGCGTCAGATCTATGTTGGAAGTGGGTAGGGTGCTGCTAAAGGTTTTTTTGAAATCGGGACCATCTGCCAGTAGGGCGATGTCGATCTCATAGGGGCTAGAGCCTCCATGCCCCGCAATACCGCCCGAAAAGTCGGTTCCTGCATAGCCATTCTCATTGCGGTCGTCGGTCCAATTGGGTGCCACCAGTATGTCTCCTGAGCGGGTGGGATGGTGGTAATGAATCGCATCGAATGATAAAGTCCCCTCCACCCAACCTAGGTTACTGCCTTTCTTTATGGGTTTGGTAAAAACCGCCCCTAGCCAGTCTTGCTGATGTAAGGTGGCGACAATTTTTTTGATGATGGCCTTATCATTTCCTTTTACATAGATAGCCCCTTCCGATACTACTACATCATCCGACTCTCTGTTTTTTTTATATCCTTCTTGGATGAGTAAGTCGGTTAAGTTATTCTTGCCTTGATGGGTTACGAAGCCATGGTCGGCCGATATCAGGATATTGTAGTGCTCTCTAAGCCCACGAGCCGTTAGGGTGTCGAGCAGCCGGCCGAACTGGGCGTCGACGGCACGAATAGACGCTATAGCCTCCTCCGACCCTATGCCGTGGCTATGGGCCGCTCCGTCGGGGTCAGAGTACCAGATGGCGCTTACCAGGGGACCCTCTTGTTTTAAACTATACTGCACGAGGGCGTCGGTTATCCACCGGTGTTTGGCAAAAGGGTTGGCACCGTCTTGGGGTGCCGGGCCAATAGCGGCTTCCACTTGGCTTTTAAAAGTTTCTGGTAATATCATCCCTACATTGATGATGGCGCCTCGGCCTACCTTGTGGTTTTGTAAAAAAGCCTGGCCTGTAGAGCCTGAACTAAAGACCATCATGCGCTCTCCTGCCGCCTCCAGCACTTCCCCTATGGATACGGCAGTTAGCAGCTGCCCCGATTCTGAAGCGTCAATTTTGCTAAGGTCGCCGTAAGAAGTCCCTAGGGCTTTATGGGCATTTACTTTAGGGAAATATACGGAGTTTCCGAGTAGTCCATGGGTGCCCGGATAAGAGCCAGTGGCATAGGACGAAGCGTTCACTCTGGTAACGGTAGGGAACACGCTGTGGTGATGTTGGCCATAGGATGCTCCTTGCTTAAAAGCGAACAGATGGGGCATCTGTTCCTGGGTAATATAGTCGGGGCGAAGTCCATCGAAGAATATGATAAGGGTCTTGTTTTTCTGTCCTACACGTTTTCCTGGCGACTGGGCCTTGGTAAAATGGGGTACAACGGGTTTTATTCCGATATGCTCCGCCTCTGCCAGGAAGTCCGACACATTATTGACCAATACAAAATCCACTCCGTCGGCTATCAATTGTTTAAATTCCTCAGGTGTTTTGGCATAGAAATGGTTGATTTTTACTCCCTGTTCTCTGAGCGCTTTAAGGGGCTGGGTACGGTCTTCACCGGGTTGAGGGCGTAGCAGTTGTAAAAATTCGGCCTTCCGCTTGATGGTTTCTTCTGCGTATTTTGGGGTGTTGGCCCGGTAGCTACCTTCTACATTGCAGATCTGTATGGAGGGGACGGCACTTTTGGCGGCGTCGGCTTGTTTTTCCGAGCAGGTCAAAAAGGCTTGGTGGAGCCTCCCTGTCTTGGCGATGAGGCGAGCCGCCTTAGCAGCAAGCTCCTCTCCTCCCTTTAGGTGGCAGTTGAGCCATACATTGTCGGGCATCATGGCTAAGGTCTCCTCAAAAGTCGGCACGGGTGTTCCTTTGAAGGCTTCGGACTTTTTAAGGCCCGCATCTAAGGTACGGATCTGTGCGAAAGTCAGTTCCGATACCGCTCCATGGCCATCGGTGGTGCGGTCGACGGTGCCGTCGTGCATGATCACCATCACGCCATCTTTGGTGAGTTGGATGTCGAATTCGATCATCTGCGCACCGAGCCTTATCGCTTCTTCAAAAGCGGGAAGGGTGTTTTCGGGATGGCTATCCATGCATCCGCGGTGGGCGCAGAGCCCTCTTTCAGGCATTTTTATTTTGGCTTGTTGTGCCAAGATGGGAGACCATAGGCCTCCCATCAGCATCAACAAAACCAGGTTCAACCAAGTTGCTGTTTTGGTAAACATAAGTTCTAGTTTTAGCGATATATTGCTGGTGGAATCACTATTGGTTCCACCAAACTTTGATATTACTGTCGTCACCACCCATTGAGGCTACTGCCCCTGCCAAGGCTTCCGGATTCATAGACTGCAAATAGGTAGGGTATGGTACCCTTTCTGGGAATAAGTTTTCGGCCGGAATTCCTGTTCCTCGGGGTAATATTGGATATCCGGTCCTCCGTTTTTCGAACCAGGACTGATAGTCTACAAACAAATAGGCATAGTACTTTTGCAGCATCACTTGCTCGAGCTGTTTCTCCTGACTAGCGCTAGCGTCGAAGGCTATGCCTTGGCGCCCAATAAAATTGGCGGGCATGGTAGCTCCCCATTGGTTCATAGAAGCGGCAATTCCACGCTCGTAATGCTGCTGGGTGGTGGCACCAGTGGAATATCCCTTCAAAGCTAGCTCCGCTTTAATAAACTCTACCTCGGCCAGCGTCATCATCACGCCAAGCTGGGGCAAAGTCTTAAGACCATCCGAATAGCTCGAATGCGAGCCTACCGTATATTCCGTGCTAGTAGGATAGCCACTTTCAATCCCCGTATAAGCGAGTTCGGAACCCGACATCACCTGTGTAGCCCATACGGCTCTACGGGGATCCTCCACCTGATTCATGAAATCCATAAAGAATTTGGTGTAATAGGTTCCATCCCGCCAGTCTACTTGCCTAGCGTTATAGTAGGGGTTATAGAATGGATAGGTACCTGGGTAGCGGAATATCGCTTCTTGTGAATTTACAGTAAATACGGGAAACTGCACGGGGTTGGCCAGTATGGCGGTAATTTGCTCCTTGGCATTCACCGTGCCTTCTTTGGCCGACACTCTTAAAAGGAGCCTTAGACGTAGAGAATTGCAGAACCGTTTCCAGTTGGCTATTCCGGGATTTTTACCCCCCGACAAGGTGTTGCTTTTGTATACCATATCGCCTCCGTAGGTCAGGGCCTTGGTGTCGTCCAATAGTGTATTGGCTGTTTCTAAGTCCTGGAGTATTTGAGGATAGATGGCCTCCTGTTTGTCAAAGGTAGGTTTAAAATTACCATTGATGGCCTGGTTTGCCTGGGAGTAGGGCACGTCGCCATAGAGATCGGTGAGGATGGAGTAGCTCCAACTCTTGTAGATCAGCGCTATGGCCTTATAATTATTCTCTTGAAGCTCATCGGCAATTTGGTACATGTCCTCAATGTCGGTAAGGTACAAATAGAAATTGCTCCAGACGGCGTTACCAGGGGTGATCACATAGCGGTGCATCCCTCCCCCATCGGTGCTCGTCCGAGGAGCATCTACCTGCATGAGTTCGTGGGTAAAGTCCAGGGCCTCGTCGATGGTCGTGTTCACGATCCGATATTGCAACTGGCTTAGCATTACCCCCGGGTTGATCTCCTTGGGGCGGTTGGGGTCGGTATTTAGGTCCTCGAAGCCGTCGGTGCAGGATAGCAACAGACTTAGGAATAGAATAAATGGAATATATGCTTTCTTAAACATGAGGTCGGTCTATTAGAATTTTAAGGTAAGGTTCATACCCATGGTGCGGGTAGAGGGGAACTGAGCGAGTTCTACACCCGGGGTGAGTGTCCCGTTATTGAGGTTTCCCCCTTCAGGATCGAACCCAGGAAACTTGGTAAAATTGAACAAGTCCCTGCCGAATAGGGCTAGGCTGGTTTTTTGTACCCCTAGCTTTTCCAGAAATGCTGGAGGTAGGTTAAACTCCATACGTACCTCTCTGATTTTCAAAAATGAGGCGTCAAATGTATTCGTTTCGGCATTCGAAGACTTATAATAATTGTCGTAATAAGAGCTAGCGGGGACATTTTTGGTGTTGGCTACGAAGCTTCCATCGGCTTGTTTTACCACTCCCACTCCTACAATACCTTCGTCACGTCCCGGAAGCGTTACTTTCGTTTTTCCTAGGGTATTGCTTTTGTGGTTGGTATGGGAGTACATGTCCCCACCCATTTGGCCGTCCAATAGGATACTCAGGCGTACATTTTTAATTGTAAATTCGTTGGACCAGCTCGCTTTCCAGTCGGCAAAAGCATTCCCGACTTTTTTGGTGGTTGGGTCAAGATCGGCAGGAAGTCCGGCCGACGAATAGATGATCTGACCGTCTGGGGAACGTTGGAACCCACGACCATACATATCACCCATACGGCCCCCTACGCGGGCTTCAATTAACAGGGTGGAACCGTGGGCATAGATCACCTGGTTGGTAATACCCGAGGCTAGTTCTTTTACATAGCTTCTGTTTCGGGACCATAGTAAGGTGGTGTTCCAGCTAAAGTTTTTAGTGGTCACTGGCTTTCCGCTGAGCTTTACTTCTACCCCACGGCTGTTGATTCGGCCTGCGTTAATCAGTGCATTCGAGTAGCCCGACACCGGATCCAAGGGGATGGCTAGTATCTGATTCCGACTGTTGTTATTATAATAGGCCACGTCCAAACCCACGAGGTTTTTTATCAATCTGATATCCATTCCAAACTCGTAACTAGAGGTGATTTCGGGTTTTAGCTGAGCGTTGAACAAGGTACCGGGATTGGTAAAGCTATTCCCATATATCTTGTCGTAGTAGCGGTCGGTCTGGTAGGGACGGGTATCGTTACCCACTTGCGCCCATGATGCCCGTAGCTTAGCAAAGGAAAGGGCAGTAGGAAGCGTAAAAATTTCATTTAACAAAAAGCTAGAACTTACCGATGGGTAGAAGAAAGAGTTATTGCCATAGGGCAGCGTGCTGGACCAGTCGTTACGTCCCGTAATGTCGATAAACACTTTTTCGTCATAGGAAAATTGAGAAGCGGCATATACACTATTGATGGCCTTCTGTGACTTTACCGGGTCGGCCACGGCCTGGTCGAGGCTATTGGAGATTTGATAAATGCCAGGCTGGGCCAGGTTGTCGGCATACATCCCCGCAAAGTCATAGGACTGGCGCATGGCATTGGCCCCCGCTGATACCGATACATCGATAAGCCCGGCGATCTTATCGCGATAGCTTAGTAGAAAGTCGGTATTGGATTCGTAGTTGAATACATTTTGCTCCCTATACATACCCTGAGGAAAGCGGGTCATGCTAAAAGGACGCTGCTGAGAGCGAAATTCATAGGCCATATCCAGTCCGGTACGCACCTGAAGATCTAGCTTGTCGGAAAGTTCATAGCTGGCCGATACATTCCCGATGACTCCATGTTTGTTCATTTTATTGAGCATTTCGTACATGCCCAAATAAGGATTGTCGGGGGTGGGGTTGAACGGGCTTTTTTGTTGGACCCCTTCAAGGCCCGGTTCCCAGTAGGGCTTAAACCACTCGGGCCTAATGCTCGGCGTAGTTCCTAGAATCAGGAAATACATCAGTGACTGATTATTGTACCCGGCTATGGGTAGGTTATCGCTTTTCTTGTTGGTATAGTTGACCTTCCCATTGATTTTTAGTCTTTTTGATACCTGCTGGCTTACCGATAGGGCCGCATTCAATCGTTCAAAACCAGTGTTGGGGATGATCCATTTGTTTTTCATATGCGTTAGCGACATCCGAGCCGACCCTTTTTCGCTCCCACCTTCTATGGACACACTATTCGAAAAAGTGGTTCCAGTCTGGAAAAAGCCAGATATATAATCCTTATGCGCCACCCAAGGTGTACGTTCTGTAGGGCGACCGTCTGCTGCGTCGGGGTTGTACTGGAAGTACATTTGCCCGTCAAACTTAGGTCCCCAGGCCCTACCCGCCGCAACGGTTGTAGAAGTATTAGGACCATCTTCACTGTCTAGATAGGAATAGTATTGGTTGGTTCGCCCTTCTCCATATTCAAATTGGTAGTCAGGGTAGCGGTTAATTTGCTCTATACTGAAATTGGAGTTTACCGTAACTCCTAGGCCGTTGTCCTTACGAGCCCCTGACTTGGTAGTAATAATAATGGCACCGCCCGAAGCACGGCTACCATAGAGTGCTGTGGCGCCAGGACCCTTCAGAACCGTTATTTTATCGATATCGTCGGGGTTGAGATCGGAAAGGCTGGAGCCATAATCTACCGGACTGTCGGCAGAAAGGTAGGAGTTGTAGCCCGTCCCCGTTATTTTGCTGCTTACGGGAACCCCATCGACGACGATCAGGGCTTGGTTGTTATCTAAGTTGAGCGACGATTCTCCACGAAGTGTAATCCTCGAGGATCCCATGGGCCCAGCCCCTGCACCTTGAATGTTAAGACCTGCCACCTTGCCCGAAAGGGTGTTCACCCAGTTGTTGGACTTGGCGTCTTTTACGGCATTTTCGTTGACGGTCTGAGCGGCAAATCCTAGGGACTTCTCCTCCCGCTTAATTCCTAAGGCCGTTACCACCACTTCGTTGAGTAGCTTGGTGTCGGGTGCCAGGGTTACGTCAATCACCGAGCGATTGCCTATGGGCTGTTCCTGCGATAAAAAGCCTATGGCCGAAAAGATAAGGGTGGCCTCTTTTGTTGTAACCTCTAACTTATACGTTCCGTCTACAGCGCTGGTAGTTCCCTGAGTAGCACCTTTTACCAAGATGTTAACACCGGGCAAAGGGCCTTCTGTGGCCGCGGTAACCTTACCGCTGATGATGATGGATTGTGCAGACAGTTGCATAGACCAGCAAAGTCCGAGCAGTATTTGGATAAATACTGGTAGTAACCGTAATTTCATATGGTATGAGTTATTTAGTGAGTAGTCCAGGTTGGCACGAGGCGTACTGGCCCTTTTTTAGGATTGCAAAAATAACTGAGAACTGTGGGGTGAATTTTAACAGTATATGATGCTACTATGAATTAATGTGTGGCTTGGACACATTAATTTAATTATGAAGTAATAATGGGGAATAGCCTATTTCTGGCTTTTTGAAGTGCTGGGAGCATCCCAATTAATCTGGCGTTCTATTATTATTCTGATTGACAGGTTTTTGTATTTATGGGTGTTTTGGCGAGGTGTTGTTCATAGAAGGAGCCCTTGTTACCTAAATATTGTTCCGCATCGCCTCGGTCCTTGTATACGTCCTTCATGAGCTGGTATACATTGGGGTAGCGGTCGTAGGGCATGGGTTTGAAGGTAGTAAGGGAAGGAGCCAGGGTTTTTATCAGCACATTGTCTTTGAGCTGATGAACATAGCTGCTCATCTGGAGGATCATCATGAATACGGCTAGTGCATACACCCCTAAGGTGAGCCGACTTTGGGGCCAGCTCTTGTGGGTCAACATGGTATCGAAGGCCCTTAATAGTACAATGATCAGGATGAGGAAGATGGGGATTTGGGTACGGTAAAACCAGTCATTATGATACCCCATTCGGTAGGTCGAGAGCAGCACCAGCAGGACGAATAAGGCCTTTATAAAACCTACGGGCAGGAGCCGCTGCCGTTCCCACAGCGACTGTAGGATATAATAGTAGAGCAGCAGGTCCAGGCCTAGGCCCAGCACATAGTACAAAAGTGCATCAGCGGGGGGATCGAAGCTCCAGATCCACCCTTTGATGGTAGAGCCGTTGGCCGATAGGAAATATCCAAGGGTAGGGAGTATCAACAAGGCGGGCAACAGGAAATTTGGGATGCTGGTCCAGCTCCAAAGTTCCTTATAGTTCCGCTTCCCTATATAATGATACCCGCATAGGCCTGCGTAAAGGAGCGTAAGGGTGATAGAAGGGAATATGGCCCATATAAAATTGAGTGTGATAGGAAAGGCCATGGTGGCGATACGCTTCCTAACGAATACAGCGTCGAGTAGCATGCCCGTGAGGATCATAGTCCCTATGAGCTGGTTGGGCACATAGCTGGAATGTTGGATTAGGCCATTGATCACCGGTCGGTAAATAGGAATGGAAAGCCACTCCGTATTCCTAAAAAACAGGTAGAGGATAAACCCTAGCCCCCTGATCCAGAAGAGGGCAAAAAGTGCCCATTTTCTTCGGTTGATGAGCAGATATACCCACGATAGTCCCAGGAAAAAACCTAGGGCGGTCCACAGATAAATGACCATGGGGCTCAGCTGCCCCGACAGCTTGGCCACAAAGGCCGGAAACAGATAGTAGCCGAAGTAATAGCAGGCAAATCGGCCAATTTCGGGGAAATACGTCGGCCAGGGATTTTTATAAAGGTCGTAAAATTTGGCATTATGGGCGAAAAAATCACTTTTCTGGTCACTGAATCCACCTGCTCCCGAGAAAAATGTCCATACCAAGGCGAAAAGCGCCAAAAATAGCACTTCTCTTTTCTTGAAATAACTTTTGGGGCTGTCGTGAGGGATGAACTCCCGGCCTAGTAAAAAGCAGTAACCTACTACCAACAGGATCGCATAGGGTTGTCGAAACCATCCGTAGGAGAATAACACATTGGGAATGAGTAGATAAGCAATACTGAGTAAGCGTAGTAGTGTAGTGTGCATAATAGACGGTGAACCGGTAAAAGCTTCGACCGAAATTAGTAAATTCATTTGGATGGCAGAAGCTAATTTAGAAAGGAAAATCACTGAAGTTTGGTTGCGCTATACCTTCTACCCAATGTTCAAAATAATTTCCCTATTTTAGGAAGCTCATATTCACTCCTCAATTTGACATGCATACTACTCAACCCAAGAATGAACTACTGAAGATTTTAGGTGTAGGATTCGGCGTGGCCGTTACGGTGGGTGGGACCATCGGAACGGGGATACTCCGTAAGCCAGGTCCCATTGCCGAACAACTGGGCGATCCATGGCTGATCATGGGCCTATGGCTCGGAGTGAGTATCTATGCCTTACTAGGAACACTCTGTGTGATAGAGCTAGGTACTTCGATTCCTAAGGCCGGAGCTTGGTACATTTATGCCCAACGCGCCTTCGGTCCTTATATAGGTTTTGTAGTGGGGATTAACAGTTGGCTGGGGACCTGTTCGGCCCTGGGCTTTGGCGTGTATACCATGAGTGAGTATCTCACGCTGCTCGCCCCGGTACTCACGGGTTATGAACCTTATGTAGCGGTGGTCATTCTGCTGCTTTTAACTGCCCTGCATCAAATAGGCCTTTCTTTGGCCAGTGACGTGCAGAATATCATCAGTCTACTGAAAGGGTTGGGGTTGATTATATTTGTAACTGTATGTTTCGTATATGGGCAAGAGGTGAGTGTGACCGAGATTGGCGAAGCTACCAGCCGCATCGTGACCACAGGTAGCTGGTTGGCACCGGTTATATTTTCATTGCAGGCCATATTTTATACCTTCGACGGCTGGCATACGGCGGCCTATTTTACCGAGGAAGATCGTGATCCTACTAGGAACTTGCCGCGGTCTATGATGGGTGGCGTGTTGCTGATTATATTGATTTATTTGTTATGTAACCTAGCCATTCTGTATATATTGCCTATGGAAGTGCTGGCTACCTCCAAACTAGCTGCTGCAGATGCCGTCACGCTCTTATTTGGGGAGGCGTCGGGTAAGATGGTAACCACGTTCCTGTTGATATCAATCTTAGGGATCGTCAATGCCCAGCTTCTTTTTAACCCTAGGGTATTGTATGCCATGAGTCGAGACAGGCTGTTTTTTGCTGCGGGAAAGCGCGTCAATAAGGGGGGCACCCCTTCTTTTGCCCTAAACATCACTTCGGCTGTGGCGGTAGCCCTTATATTGGCCGGAAAGGAAACCAGTGAAAAGTTGTCGGATATTGCAACATTTTTCTTTGTGCTGAGTTACGTGTCGGCCTTTGCGGCTTTGCTGGCTTTGCGCCAGAAAGAGCCCGACTTGCCCCGACCTTGGAAGGTGCCGGTCTACCCCGTATTGCCCATTCTAATGCTTCTGTTATCGGTAGGCTTCCTCGTTGGGGCAGTGGCACAGGACCTATCCAGCAGCCAGTATGCGCTGTTATTCTTAGCGTTGAGCTATCCCCTGTACCGGGTGGTACGGAGGCTGAATGGATAGTGGAGGAATAGGAACAGCCCCCTATTACCCGATCCCTATGCTCCCTAGTACCTTTTGCTCACAAGCACCCTAGCCAGGTCAATAATATTATGAACCTTGGCTTTTCTGAAAATATTGCTTTTGGTGGTGCTAATCGTGGAGCTTCGACGGTTCAATTCCTTGGCGATTTGTGAGGTGCTTAAGCCACTGATAAGATGGGTGGCCACCTCAGCCTCCATTTTAGTGAAAAGCTTCTTGAGTCGTTTCTGGCGTTCCAAATCTTCTATAATCAGTAGGTAGGCTAAGTCGGAATTAACATAAGGAATTCCCTTTGCTAGAGCCGTAAGGCAGGCCTCTAAATCCTTTTGATGGAAACTCTCGTATAAAAAACCCCGCACCCTATTTTTTAAACAAAGGATAATAAAATCTTTTGAACGGTTGTTGTCATAAATCACGACACGGCTGGAAGGGCAATATTGCATGAGTTGGGAACAGGTGCTGAATATCTCTAAATCGGAAATTCCTTGTCCCGCCATTAAAATGATATCCGGATAGATGCCCGGATACAACATTTCAAGTTCTTGACAAGTCTTTGATTCTAATATTTCGAAGGAGCCGTGGAGGCACATCAGACTCGCTTTGACACCTTCCCTGAACATGGGCCGAGAATCTATGATGGCGATAACTTTAATGTTGTGGTGGGATAGCACTTCAGTCATAAGATAGAAATTGTTTGCTAAAAATTCTATTATAAATCGCAAGGTTTATTATCTTTTGGAAACTTATGGTTTGCTATTTTGTCAAAATCCGTAGGTAATCCTGTCTGTAGAGCTTTAAAGGGCCAAATCAGTATTTATTCCCCTGGTTTTATCATGTAGACTTGGGTCGTAGTTGTTGGACGAGGATGGGCTCCCTTCTATCGACAGCATAATTTATAGACTATTTTTTCTTAAATAAAATACAATTATTTTGAAGTTTTATTCTAGTATGCAGTTTAAAACATTCGTTTTCTTGCTGTTTTGTTCGATGTTTGGTTTTGGTATCGGCGTTACCAATGGCCAAGTTTTTCAGCATGTCTCCGAGAAAGAAGGGGCTCCCAAAAGTGGTATCATGGCTGTGACTCAGGATAAAGACGGTTTTATCTGGTATGCTACTGCCAATGGGTTGTTCCGCTACGACTCGAGGGCGTTTAAAAGGTATGGCTTTGACGCTCAAAAGCAGAACTCCTTAAGCTCAGATTATCTAAGTTCCCTTATTTCAGATTCACGGGGTACCTTGTGGGTAGGATCATGGGGGGGGCTTAATCGCTATGATCCTACTACCGACACTTTTACCAGATTCCGACACGACCCCAAGAATCCTATGTCAATATCTTCAGACACCATATACAGTATGGCTGAGGACCGTCAGCACAGACTGTGGATAGGGACGTCTAATGGGTTGAATTGTATGGAAATGGTGAATGGGAAGGTCCAGTTTACCCGATATTTGCAGGGAACACCCTCCATTAGGGTCCGTGGCATTGCCGTAGGGGACGATCGGGAGCTGTGGCTGGCTACCCACGATGGGATGGTGCATATGAACCAGGATAAGCCAGTAGTCTATAGGTCCTCCGATAGCCGGACGGGGGCTAATAATGACTTTGGTACCATCTATAAAGACGCCTACGGGAATATATGGCTGGGGAAAACTAGTGGGGGACTCTTTCGGTTCGATAGGGCCAGTCGTAGTCTACAGATGATAGAGGACTTTAAAAATGCCGATGGAGATTGGCCTTGGGTAACCGCCATGCAACCCGACAAAAATGGTAAATTATGGATAGCGACTTGGACAGGGTTAACCCTTTACGATGTGAAATCCCGGCAAACCGAATGGTATGTTAATCATCCGGCAAACCCGTTGAGCCTGTCCGACGATACGATCTTGTCGCTCTTTAAGGACCGTCAAGGGGGACTGTGGATAGGAACTTATAACTTGGGGATAGACTATTTGAATACCCTAGCACCTGTGTTTTCGCGTTGGCCCTTTTATGTGGACAGTTACTCAAAAAATAGGTACTTGGATGGCTGGGGCGGCATTACCCCCAATCAAAAGCTATGGCTTTTGGCTAGGGACAAGAGCCAAATTATGCTGTTTGATCAAAGGACTCAGAAACGATCGACCGTGAATCTGGGTACAAATGTTCCTAATGGTACCAATTTTTTCTATTTGGACGACGACGATGTCATGTGGTATGGGGGCCAGTGGAATTTATATGGGTATCATATTCATACGGGTCAACTACAGCGTTATCGGTTTATAGATTCAAAAGACAATCCAGCTGGACATGGCAGAATTTACAGAATGATACAAGACAGCCAGGGAAGATTGGTTATGTGCGGATCCTTTGGAGTAATCGTTTTCGATAAAAAATCAAAAAGTTTTACAAACCTAAATTTAGACGACTTCATCATTACTTTATTTGAAGATTCGAAGGGCAATATTTGGTGTGGGACCAAAAATGAGGCTCTGAAGATATCTAAGGGCCTGGAACGAATCGAGCGCTATGAAATAGCGGTTCCGCAAAAGGTGGGCCTTGATGATGTGTGGCGTATTGCTGAAGACGGCTCTGGACGAGTTTGGCTGGTAACTTTATCTGGACTTATGCTGTTTGATTCGCAAAGTAAAAAATTCATCAAGCAACAGGTGCCGCTATTGGATAATTTGACGGACTTGCGGATTGATCAAAAGGGATACCTATGGCTGAGTAAGGAGTTAGAGTTGCTACGGTATCACCCCGACTTAGGCACTCTACAGGTCTATTCATCCAATGATGGGCTTCCCAGGAATGGTTTTTTGAATTTCAATTCTGCATACTCCGATAGGAATGGTATCTTTTATTATATCACCCAAAAGGAAATGTTTTCTTTTGATCCTGAACAGATCCAGACAGCCAATCGACCTGACTCAATAGTCATTACGGGACTTCATCTCTTCAATGAGATGGTACGAGTTGGGGATGAAACAGGCATATTACAGCGGGAAATTAGCCATGAGAAGGGGCTCGAGTTCCGTCACGACCAAAATATATTTACGTTGGATTTTGCATTGCTGAGTTTTGCACGCTCAGAAAGAAATAGGTATCGGTACATGTTGGAAGGCTTTGATAAGGGTTGGAATACCAGTACTATCACGTCTGCTACGTATATGAACCTTCCTCCCGGAGATTATACCTTTCGGGTGCAGGCAGCCAATGGTGATGGGTACTGGATGGAATCGTCCAGAGATCTACAAATTCGAGTTCTAAAGCCTTGGTGGAAATCTTGGTATGCTTACTTTGTTTACTTTATTTTATCAGCAACCATTGTTTATCTTTTGATACGGTTCTTTTGGCTTCGAACAACCCTACAAAAAGAGAACCAGCTCTACCAGGCCAAGTTAGATTTCTTCACCAATATATCGCATGAAGTACGTACCCACCTCTCCCTTATTGTAGGCCCCTTGGAAAAGGCCTATGGCCTGCTTCAAGAAGATACGACGGTAAAAAATCATATGCACCATGCCAGGAATAACTCCCATAAGCTTATGCAGCTGGTCAATGAATTATTGGATTTTAGCAAAATACAAAATAAAGAGTTGTCGCTTCAGGTGGCAGAATACGACTTGGTTAAGGTGATTAAGAACATCTTGTCCTCCTTTGAACATTTGGCAGAGGAGCGGCAAATCGCTACTCAGTTTATATATGCTCACCCAGAAATTAAGGTATGGTTCGACATGGCACAAATTCAAAAGGTTTTTTATAATCTATTGAGTAATGCCTACAAATTTACCCCTGAAGGGGGGCAGGTGGTTGTTAAGGTGTCCGAACTCTCTGGTGAGCTATTGATTGAGGTGATAAATACGGGTAGAGGAATAGCTCCTAAGGATCTGGAACGTGTATTCGATAATTTTTTTCAAGGCCACCAGCGCCAGGATGCTCAAACAGGGTATGGCATAGGGCTCGCTCTTTCAAAGGGGATTGTCGACAAGCACCAGGGCTCCCTGTCGGTGGAAAGTCGATATGAAGAACTGGATGAAAATGGAGAGACAAGCTTTGCGCTAAGGCTTAAAAAAGGGAATAGTCATTATACTAAGGAGCAACTGGATAATAATCAAGTTCGTTCGATAGCTGTAGAAACGGTAGGCCCTGAGAATGGAGCCCAAAAGAAATATACGGTATTGTTAGTAGAAGACAACGAAGAACTACGTGACTTTGAGTCGGCAGTGTTTGGCGAAGTGTTCAATATATTGGAGGCGGCAAATGGCAATGAGGCCTTAGAATTGGCCTACGAACATATTCCCGACTTAGTGCTATGCGATGTGATGATGCCCGAGCAAAACGGGATGCAAGTATGCAGCCAGTTAAAGGCCGATATGCGAACTTCCCATATACCGATTATTTTGTTGACGGCCAGAAGCGAAAGCTCCCAAGAAATGCAAGGGTTGATGGCCGGTGCTGATGACTATTTGGTGAAGCCGTTTGACTTGAATGTGCTTTCTTTGAAAATTAATAATTTGATCAAAGGAAGGGAAGAACTCCGACGCTACTACACCAAGGCCTTGTCTTTAGAAAAAGAGGACAACCTGCAAGAGGATAGCAATGGAATATTTATTGGTAAACTACGGGATCTGGTACTGGAGAATTTGACCGAACCCAATTTTGGAGTCAATGAAATGGCCGTTCAAATAGGGATGAGCGTGTCAGTATTGTATCGCAAATTACGGGTCCTGACCGGAATGACGGTCAATGAATTTATGAAAACGATTAAAATGAAGAAGGCCCTTCAACTCCTAGAATCAGAAAATATTAGAGTCAATGAGGTTGCCTTAATGATAGGCTATGAGGATGTTCGGTATTTTAGTAGGGAGTTTAAGAAGGTCTATGGAAAGAACCCAAGTGAGTTCCTTAGAAAGGATGTTTCTGCCTCGCAAGATGGCTTTCAGCTGTAGGTTGGATGCTATTAGCCGTCGGCTGTATGCAATAAGCTGTAGGCAATAAGCTATAAGCAATAAGCACAGCCCTTTGACTGCTCGGCGCACCGCAGCTGGCTGCGGGCCCAAAATCACCTCACTACCACCGCCTCTAGCTCTACATTTAAGGTTTCGAAGAGTCCTGCTACTTCTAGAACGGTGCTGGCTTGTTGGATACTATGAAGGTTAAGCCAGGCTTGAAGCATATCAAAGCAGCCAAGGAATTCCTCTGTAGAGGTCGTATAAATATTTAGACGAACGATATTGCTGCATTGGTAACCGGCCTCTGTAATGACTGTTTCGAGGTTATTTATGGTCTCTTGAAGCTGCGTTTTCATGTCGGCCCTACTCGATTGGCCCTCCGCATTGATGGCCGTTTGTCCCGATACATACAGGGTGGCCTCTGCCTGTTTTACCTCTACTGCCTGCACATAGCTGCGCTCGTTTTGCCATTCCCAGGGGTTAATCACTCTCTTTTCCATTTTTCTTTATTTGCTTACATGTGGTATCCGGCTTTGTGCCGTAAAAGATGCTACAAAGGTGCCACATGGAGGGAAGTTTTACCCGTGACTATTGTCACTATTTTAGGGATAGGTCATTTTCTATCGTATCGGTAGGCTAAAAAGATAGTCTGCTTAAAGTCTCTCGTGAGACCCCTAGATAAGCAGCAATCTGGGTCTTTGAAACCCTTTGAAGGAGCGCGGGATATTGGGCGATCAGCCGTTCGTAGCGCTCTTTGGCGTTGGTACTTAGCAAAGATATTACCCGCTGTTGGGCTCCGATAAAGCCCATATTGGATTTTTGAAGTAGGAACCTTTCCATCTGGGGAAACATATTGCAAATCTGCCAGTAATCGTCCAGGGAAAGGGCAAAGACCGTCGTATCTTCTAGGCATACCAAGGACATGGTTGCCTTGGTTTTCATAAAAAAGGCGTGAAAGTCACTCTCCCACCAGTCCTCCATGGCGAAGGACACAATATGCGCTGCAGCATCCTGATCGGTATACACCAATTTCAATAGTCCAGAAACGACATAATAGGCATTTTCTACGGGTTGAGTAGCAACAAAAATGTTTTCTCCTTTATTGAAAGTCTGAATGTGGAAGTGCCCCATGAGCCTGTCAAAATCCTCCTCTGACAGGGTGATACTTTTTTGAATGTGCTTTTTGAGAATTTGCTCCATAGTATGAAGTAAAGATAAAAATTAGAGAGTAACATCCTTTTTGAGAAACCAAAGTTTCAGCCAATCCCGCCTCGTGGATTTTGACTGATGCTTAATGGATTGAGTTTCTGTCGATTAAATGATGTATATTCAATGCCGTTTACTTAAGAACTAAAGTATTTTATAAGTCATATGCTACTTTCGCTTAGGTTTATGGGGTTGGACCTTTCTGGCCTAATGAGTTCTCTGGTTTTGTAGACAATATCATCAAAGGCCACTATCGCCTTTTTGAATTTATTTTCCAGAAAAAATTGTTATCTGGATCTTATGAAGCATGTCCAGAGCGGAAGTCCGGTTAATTTTCTGATTGTGTTTTCTGTTTGAATCCTGAGCATATTCAGACTTTACTTTTTCTTCAATGGGATGGGCGTAAATAGCGCAAAGCGTTATGGCAAAGAGCTTTTCGTGGAAATCCTGCTTACGGCTATGGCTGTTTTGCCTGAAAAATTCTCGAGTTCGGCCCTGCATTTTGTCATTTTGAAAGACACTTCCGCACTCCACCAGTGATGGTATAGTTCCTTAAACATTCCGATTGGAAATCATTTTTTTTCAGCAAAGAGGTGCATATTATTTCCGTTTCTCCTGTGACGAGTTCTACTTTTAAAAGCCTGAGCGTGATTTCTTGGCTTTCAGGCTCATGGCGGTCCGCCGCGCGGCCGATATGTTTTTGGGCAGTTTTCAGGTAATCTTTTCTCTTAAATGACGAGGCAGTTCACACCTAAAGACAGTGAACTTGTTTAAACTTTTTCTGCTTTGGCTATTTTCCTTAGAAAGAGCACCGAGAATGCCATAAAATGTAATGCTTTCCAATTCCTGGTCAGTT
>NZ_QGDT01000015.1 GCF_003149085.1 Dyadobacter jejuensis
TGAACTGAATTTTCTCCTTTTTGCTCTCATAGTTCCACTAATTTAAGATTAAAAATTAAATTTTAACAGTGGCCCTAATTCTGGGGAGTATTATACACAACATTAACCTTATTGAAAGAGAAAGACAGAAATATGTAAACGAGAATTTATCGAAAAGCATATCGGCATCTTCTTTAAAAAAACAGGCGTATCTAGATAGCTTAATGCAGTTTGGTACAGCATTGAAAAACCAGATAAGGGGGGACAACTCTATTTCGGATCACTATCGCCAAATACTAATCAACTATTTTTCCCTTTTTGAAATTACGCAACGCATGTGGTTTGACACTCAAGTCGATATCGATAGACTCAACAATGGAAAGAGTATCGTTATAGACTCAACATTATCCAATACTTTTAGCGATTTGAGCCTGCATCCCAATTATATTGATAATCCATCCTATACATGGTATTTGAGTTATAGATTGATACCAATTTTCGATGAAATTCTAAATTACCGTTTTGAGTATGGAGTAAAAATTGGCGAATATGAATACATTAAAGGAGCCATTGTCAAAGACACAAAATTGAATGATTATCAAGAATTGCTAATGGCTTTTTTTGTAGCTCATATGTCGCAGGATAGCCGTATGGATTATGATTTGGAGGTGAAACTTATAAATTTGTTTCAAAAGGATTATCCTCAATCAAAATACTTAAAGGGGTTAAATGATATCCTTAAGGATTACAACGAATTGAAAACTGGGATGCCTATGAAGGACTTAGAGATGCGAGATATCAATGGAAAGGCATTTAAACTTTCCGATCTCAAGGGAAATCTTGTCTATATAGATGTCTGGGCAACTTGGTGTGGACCTTGTGTAGGTGAATTCCCCTACTCTGTAAAGCTCACGAAAAGATATTCAAACCAACCCGATTTAAAATTCCTTTATGTATCGGTAGATGAGGACACAGATAAATGGAAGAAGTTTTTAGAAAAAAATTCACAAATCAAAGGATTTCATGGCATTCAAAATTCCGAGTTTTTAGCGGATTCCAATCATGTCACTAAATTATATAAAATCAATGGAATTCCCAGATACATTCTGATTGATAAAGATGGAAAAATTGTAACTGCTAACGCCAAACGGCCCTCTGAATTGTTATCTAATAATTATTTAGATTCTCTCTTATTACTCTGATTGGGGAGAAATTTAAGCTGGATCTTTTCAGCAAAATGGAACCTAATTTATTAACCCGTTAAGATTATTCGACAATTAATGATTCGAATCAATAATTAATACGAAAATTGTTCTTAACTGCTTGAATCCTTAGGCCAGTTTGTAGCTTAAACATAGACACATGAATCAATCAAGAATACCCTATATTTATTCTAGCTGTATTTAGCATTTTTCTTATAACTGAGTGTATACTATACAAATCCCTTATCTAGAAAATCTACCAATTGTTACAAAAAAAATATTATTTGGTCAAAAATTACAATTGAACCAATTATCGAGGCGAATTGAACGAATTTTCTGAACTATTCTTTTATATAATTTAATTATACTTGCAGCTCAAATGAGTTGTCTCATGCAAAAAACCATTTTATTCTTACCGGCCGCCATTCACAGCCACGTCCTGTCTTCGCTTTTTGTGGCTGGGTTGCTGAGGGAGGACTTTGTCATCATATATAGTACCCATTTCGGAATGGGCTTGGTTAAAGATTATTCTGGTTTTAGATCACCAGGTTCCAACTTTACGCCCGCTGGTGTGAGCTCGCTAGTGTAAATGCCACGGCAACCGTTTTTATCAATGGTATTCTGTTACCCAAGGCCTTTCAAATATAAGATCTGGGCAGTATTGTAAGCGTTTTAAACCAAAAAAATGCAATCGTATCCATCACCTAAGGATTTTCGAAAGTGAGTAATATATTTTTTAAACCTTAAAACCTTAGCAACCATGAGTTTTTCTAGCTTTAGTCCCTTTGCATTAACAAGGGGGGAAATGAAGAATGTTGTTGGGGGGGCGGGTGTGGTCGGAAGCTTAATGGGGTTTGGTATCCTTCTAGTACAGGATTAGCTTCCATTAAGGCTTTTTTGGGCAAATATGTTAAAGGGACGTATGATAATCATCCTGGATACGTGTATTCTCCTGATGGATTTACTGGGTATACTTCGGGAAGTTTGGAAGGAACCGTAACTAATTGGTGATGTAGTAGTTGTTATTGGAATAATAAATATTGCTAATACATAGAAAGAAGAAAATATTAAAGTTATTTTATAATAACCACCGGTTATAATGATAATTCGGTTAATAATTTCAGCTTGGCTGTTGACTTCCTGTGGGGTGGACGAAAGTAATCATCAGGTTACGGTTCCTACTGTATTAAAGAACTCCGTATCTACCGACTCTACATGTATCATTTATAAGGCTCCGACTGATTCTAGGCTGATTATATCTTTCATTAATGAATATGGCGACCCTGTAGAATATTCATTAGTAGATAATGCTGCAACCCTGTTCGAAAATTCCAATTTTCGAACAGGGTTTATTAAAAATAGCACTAGCCAAATTACCATTCCATTGTTTCCAGGAGATAGCATTGAAATAGATCTTCAAAAACCAGGTTTTAAATGGACCTCTTTTAAGCACACTTTCAAGAAAGCAGATACCACATTTTTAAAACTATTTCAACAAAAGCATCCTAGCCTTTTAGAATTATATTCAGTAAAGAGAGATTCCATTTTTGGTAGCTCTAGAAGGAGCCCAGTAGGAGTTCAATCAGTCAGAGAAAGTATAAAATCTAATGTGAAATTTTTAACTCAATTTAAGGAGACTAGTTACCGTATATACAGTTTAAAAGTCAACTATCTAGAGCATCTAATCCATCAGGATAGTATTCAATATGAGCTTTATGGCTTGTATAAAACTATTGCGACATCTCAATATTTAAACGATCTCATATTATGCAGCAGTAATAGCGATAACCTACAATTCCTCACAGAACTGGACATTTTTTTTAGGAACACAGATCCTGATCTAATGAAATATGATCCAGGCATTTATAAAGAATGTATAAAGAGTTATGGAATAGAAGTTCTTCAGAAAAGGTATAGTAAACAAGACAATACTGGAGCTAACCAGTTCGACTTCTCCATACTTTTTGATTCGGCACAAAATCATTTGAATGGGAAGGAGCTAGACTATCTAAGGTATTTTTGTACTCAACAAATAGAGGAACAAAACCTGACTAGCATATACCAAACCTATCTATTAAAGCTAATACAATCATCACGGGACCAACTATTTAAAAAGTATCTAGAAACAAGAATTAAGCCTAAAAATTATGCAGTTGGTCGCGATATCTTTTATGATGAAAATTCATTGTCCAAAAATCTAGATTCTTTGATATTCAGTAATAAAAAGAAATATTGCCTTGTCGACATATGGGCTTCTTGGTGCCTGCCCTGTATAGAGTCGATACCTGAAATCAATAAACGGTTAAGCTTTAAAACAAATAGTGATATCAATGTTATTTACATATCATTGGATCATGATCAAATAAAATGGAAAAATGCGTCATTACGGCACAATCTAAATTACCATGGTATCAGTCTATTATTACAAAACCCCAGGGATAGTAAATTTGTAAAATTCTACGCAATTAAGGAAATTCCTAGATATCTTTTATTTGATCAATATGGCAAATTATTAGCGTCAAATAACTCAATGAGTTCTATTTACAATTTTATAGAAGCACAAGAAAAGTAATACGAGCAAAACCATCCATATATGGGTGTAATACAATTTTAGTGGAACGTATTGACGCATCAGACTTTTTTATGTCCTATAAATTTAGTTCCATCAAAAACGATACGGCTGCTACCAATATAATTCAAAGGGAAGAAAAAAAATTCTTGACCAAAATGGGAATACCTTGGACAGGCTTAAGCAGGAATCAAACTGGATCTATTGCCAATAGGGATAGTTTACTCAAAAATTATGAACATATCATTGATCAATTGAAGGATTCACCTCACCTTATGCTTTATCGTCGATTTTGTTCTGAGTGGTTGGTAAAATACATCTGTATTTCCAACCTCGAAGCATTTTACGATCTGAGTACTTCTAATAACAGACTGCTATTCTTTTTAAATGAAATGAAAATGAGTGAGAGTAGAAACATTGAACTTGTTTACACCTCCTTTCTAAAACTTCAGTATTGTAATAGTTATAAAAAAATCTGTACAAATCTGAACTGTTTTCACTAAACTATGAGTATTTTCTTCATAAGGATATTGTTCGCTGGATGGTACTTGTTAAAACGCTTCCTTATGCCCCCCTTTTTCTTTCGGCGCTTGCAATAGACGACTTGCTAGGGATATATTTTGAAAACCTAAATGCCAACAATTTAATATTCTTTCTTTTTTTAGAACAATAAATGATGGTAATTATGCCAAATAAACCATCACGACTGTTTACAAGCTATGAAAAGAAGAACCTTTGTAACCTATACGGCTAAAACTATCTGCGCTATGCCTGCTCTTGGGGCGCTTACCCTTCAACCAATTGTTGGGGCACCGACGGTCCAAAAACCGGGATGGCTAGTCTCCTTGATTCGATTAAATGATAGCAATTATGACCGATATAAGAAAAGTAAGGTTAGCAACAGGAGTGAATTTGCTTATGGCGGATATAAAGATGGTAATGAAATACCAAACGCTCATTCGACAATCAGTTATATCATATTCGCTTCCGTGGCTTTGCTTTCGCCGGAGAGTAAATATTATAAGTCCAAAGCCGTCGCGGATGAGCTAACAGAGGCATTGAACTATTTGATCAAAATCCAGCATAGCGATGGTACCCTCGATTTGCTGTCTACCAATTTCCACTCTACTCCCGATGTGGGTTTTATGGTGACGTGGTTGACGCCATTTTATCGTATGCTAAAAAAAGCAAAAGAGCCGCTACACCAGGCTTCATTAACTGTATTGGAAACGTTTTTACTGCGATGCGGGGAGGCATTGACCCATGGAGGCATTCACACGCCTAACCATCGATGGGTCGTTTCTGCGGCATTAACAGAATTAAATAAGACATGACCTAACAAGAAGTATGTCGGTCGGGCTGAAGAATGGCTAGCAGAAAAAATAGATATCGATCAGGATGGGCAGTTTACCGAGCGCAGTACCTTTGTGTATTCCCCATTAACAAACCGGGTGCTGATTACCATTGCGGAGGGATTGAACAAACCCGAAATTTTTGACGCAGTACGAAAAAATTTAGAGATGAATGTATTTTACGTACACAATAATGGGGAAGTGGTAACGGAAGCCTCGGATAGGCAGGATAAATCTGTCGTAGGCACCATGGAAGGTTACTACTATCCTTACCGATATATGGCTTTAAAGGATAAAAATCCAACTTTTGCTGCAATGGCCAAAATGATTGAAGATTCTGTAATCGACAAAATAGGTGCCCAAATCGCCTATTTCTTAGAAGACGAAAATTTATGGAAAGAATTGCCAACCCCAGCAACTTTGCCCAGCAACTATGTGAAAGTTTTTCCGATATCGGGACTGGTTCGTGTACGTAAGACCCATTGGGATGCTACTATCATCTCTCGAAATCCAGTGTTTCTAACTTTTTATAAGGGAAATGCGGTATTACAGGGGGTTCGTTTTGCCGCATCTTTTTTTGGTAAAGGTCAGTTTCAAACCACGGAGATCGTAGCTGATGGAAAAGATTGGCAATTAAGTCAAACTTTGGAAGGTCCTTATTATCAGCCTTATCCAAAAGAAAAAATCCCGGGAGATGGGGATTGGAAAAAACTAAGTCGTGCAGATAGAAAACAAAGTGAAATCCAGCAGTACAAGGCTCAAGCAACCATCAGGGAAGTCGCCGAGGGTATTGAAGTGGACATTGATATTTCGGGTACAGACGGGGTGCCAGTAAGTGTAGAATTCGTTTTCCGCGAAGGGGGTGAATTGAAAAACGTTACCTCCGTTAATCAAGAGAAAAAATCTTTTTTGCTGGAAGATGGGGCCATGGGGACCTTTACTAAGGGATCGGACAGCATACAATTTGGTCCTGGCTTGTCAAAACACAGGGCTTTTGAACTTCGAGGAGCATTACCCAAAATGGATGCACCTACCGTTTATCTGACCGGCTTTACTCCCTTTAAACATACATTGAAATTATCATAAAGAGGAAGGATCTGCCTTTTGTAGACCTACATTTTCCGTTAAAAATGTCTTTCCAGTTAGGCTTTGAATTATAAATTTGGTCAATAAAAAACGATGGATTGGTGGCTTTTCCCATGCTTGTCGGCTATTTGTAGTATATATTTTCCGGTCGATAGGGGGTGCAAAGGCCGTATTTTGATTAAACCGATTATAGCGTTGGTATCGATATGAATAGGATGCACGCGCCCCTGCAAATCATAGAGCTGGAATAGGGGTTGGTTTCCTTCCTGGCGGGGACGGATATAGAAATGTTGGTCTACTACAGGGTTAGGGAAGGCCGTATACTGGTCGGTGCCTGGGGTTCCAAAGGCTACGACCTGTCCTCCAGAGGCGTAGCTGCCGTCCTGATATTGGTATACAATTTCGTAATAGACGGTTTGATGGGTGGTTTCTGTGTCTATATAACTATAAACAAAAGAATTATTTCTGTTTTCAATGGCTCCAAAAATATGAAGGTCGGAGTAGTGAATTCGATCCACACTTTTTCTTAATATCACTTTGTCGAGTCCAGGATCTGCCGACAAGAGCCAGGAAATTTCGGTACCGTTGGTTTTTTTGTTCGTTTTCAGGCCTCTGGTGAGTAAATTGCTGCTGCCGTTGGTCACCACGTCAAATGGAGCCGAAGTTCCACCAATTAGCCGTTGGTCTTTGGTGACTAATCGTATGCGGTAGCTGCCGGGGCCTAGGGTTTTGGGTAGGCCAATAGTGATGGGGCTCGTAGCATCCTCGCCCACATATCCCACAAAGGCTCCCTGAGCTGAAAGCAGTTCGGCCACAATTGGGAGCTGATTCAGGGAATCAATGGTGATCGAAAAGGGCATTGCGAATAGGGCGCCTGGGTAGGTTTGACTCGGTACCAGGCCTCCATAAAGATAGGCCTGCGGCTGAAAGGGGGCCATGTCAGAGAAAAACCGATCCGATAGACTCCTGTTCCAGGCCTGAGCCGCCAGTGTTAAGCCTTGAACGCCATTGGGGACATTTTCAAAATGACCATGACCGGGCCGCGGAACCTGGATGGTGTCCGAGTTGGGTCCTGGCCAGGTATTGAACCCCACTAGGGTGCCTAATGCCTTTTGAGCGGATATTACTGGGGGGTATGGTTCGTTTTCGTTAAAAGTGACCGTCGACTGGCCTATTACCCACGGGATGGGCTGGGGATAGTCCGTTCTCGATTGGTCGATCAGGAATTTGATATTATCGAAATAGCTATTTTGATCTATTCCCAGATCGTACGCATCGTTTTCGCCATGCGACCAGAGTACCGCTCGGATGCCCAGCCAGGAATGGAAATACCGCAATGAATTAACAATATTGGTGTAGGGCTGCCTGTAGGGCCAGTTACGCCCCACATAATGGTTGTAGGTATCCTGGCCCGAAGCAGCCTCCTTATAGTTCATAGAGTTGGCCGCCGCCCAGCCGGCATTCACAAACAATACGGGGGTGCCATAGCGCTGGTAAATATGGTCGCCCAGCTCACCCCATAGCCAGGAGGTTTCTCCGGCAGGATAGGCATAATGGTCGCTATGCAAGGGACTGAACTTTGGTGCATGCATGGGTTGGTCCTTGGCCACGGTGATATTATAGGCGTCCAAATGCTTATTGACCGAATCGAAGCTAATGACGTTATCACTGGCCGACTTAGCCCCTAAGTCTTGTACCCCCATGGCATTGGAGTTGCCGGCAATCAGAAATACTTCGCCGATTCCTACCCTTTCTACGGTGGTGGTATCTTCCGTCCCGTCGGGTCGTGTACCGATAGCTATCAGGCGGTACCAGCCACTTTGTTGTTTCAAAGTGGTACGTATAAGTCCTTGCGTCAATTGTTCCTGGGGGACTGTTATCTGGACGGTACGTCGACCGGCGGGGGAGAGGGGCGCCAAGGATAGGGAAATGCGCTGATAGGGGTATAGGGCATAGCCACTGATGGCACAAGTGGCCGAGTCGCCCAGGTTCCGTTGTACGACTTGCTGTGGAATGGGGCTCGTCAGGACGATCTGTCCAAAGGAGTGCTTTGAGGCCCATCCATTTGCCACTAGGCCCAGGAAGATATATAGTATACGGTACTTCATATGCGGTTGTTTGGTGTGTTTCGCCGTGGGAAGTTACATAGAATTGCCGAATCACTTAGGAGGAATGGCATACCGGTGCCCTAATTCCTTGTCCAAGGAAAGGTCCTAAAGATTACTCTAAGCCCGCTGTATCACCTGAGGTGAAGTCGATATGGAATACATGGCTTCCCTGGGTGTAGGCATAGGTGATAGGCCAGCCATAGTACCGACATATTTCATGTGCTATGGCCAATCCTAATCCATTGCCACTGTCGGGCCGGGTAGCCTGGCCGAATCGGCTATAAAGCTCCTTCTCGATAAGGGGCGCCTGGCCAGGATTTTTTATAAAAAGGTCGTTATTATTGAGTTGGAGGCCGATGACAGATTTTGGAGGACTGTATTTACAGGCATTTTGAATGAGGTTATTCAGCAGGATTTGAACGAGCGTCGGGTCGGCCATTAAGGGTGCTGCGGGCTCGACGGCCAGCAGGAATTCGGGGTGTTTATATTCATAAAGTTCTTCAAACCGCTCTACCGCTGCATGTATCTCCTCTTCCAAGTCGACCGGTACTGGATTTTGGAATTGATGGTTTTCAATTTTGGCCAGTAGGAGCAAGTTTTTATTGATTTTAGCGACCCGGTTTAGCGATTCGGTAGCCGAGGTAATCAGCTGGGCCTGAGTGGCCGTCAGCTCCTTCTGTTGAAGCAGTAAGTCGAGCTTACTTTTAATAATGGCCAGTGGAGTCTGTAATTCATGAGAGGCATTTTCGGTGAATCTTTTTTGGAGCTGAAAGGATTTAATATTCCTGTCGATAAGTGCTTGTAATGATTTTTGAAGGGTGTCAAACTCTTTTATCTGGGTAGGTGGAAAGTCGATTTGGGCTTGATTGTTGAGCTGAAACCGTTGAAGTTGGTCGATGGTTTGATAAAACGGATTCCACAGTTTTAACGATGTCCTTCTATTGAGGTAAATAAATCCTCCTAGCAATAAGACTAAAAAAAAGATGGCCACAGCCGCTATGATACCGATGGTCTCGTCGACCTCCTCCATATTGGTCTCTATGGTAAGCCGGTAGCTTTGTCCATGGATGGTGATAAAAGTGACGAGCCCTCGAAATTGTTCCCTATCCTGCATGAAGTCGTCGAAGCGGATTTCGGAATATCGCCGATCGGGGGCGATCTCGGCCTCGGCCACTCTCTTTAGATGGAACCCTGGCTCCAAGTGGTTGAGCATCCTAATATTTTCGGCCATGTCCACTTGGCTGGCATCGAGTCCGTTGAGTCGATTGGTGATTTTGGTTTTTATAGCGCTGTGGTGCTTGTCGAGCTCGTTGGTCCAGGTATAGTCGATGATGAGGTAATAGGCAGGGATGCTCCCTGCGAGTACCACCAACGAATAGATGATCAGGGGGTTAAGGCTTCTGTCGAGTAGCTTTTTCATAGTTCCCATTTATAACCTGTACCATATATGGTTTTTAAGTATTGTCCATAATCGTAGAGATTCAGTTTCTTTTTGAGGTTTTTGATGTGGGCATACACGAAGTCGTGGTTGTCGAGCATATCGGCAAAGTCTCCTGAGAGGTGCTCGGCCAAGGCACTTTTCGAAATTACCCTATTTTTGTTTTGAATCATATACAATAATAGCTCATATTCCTTTTTGGTAAGCACCAACTCTCCGTCGCGAATGGTCACTTTTTTGGCTAGCACATCTATTTCCAAATCGTTTTGATGTATGGATTGTTTCTGATTCAGGCTCCGTCGTCTAAGGATGGACTGTATCCGAGCCGATAATTCGGACAAATGAAAGGGTTTGGCCAGATAGTCGTCGGCCCCGAGTTGTAGGCCTGTGATTTTATCGTCTATGGCATTTTTTGCCGAAATGATGATGACGCCCTCATCTGGGTGATATAGCCTGATATGTTTCAATATATGCAACCCGTTTCCATCTGGAAGCATGATATCCAGAATGATACAGTCGAACTGGCATTCTTCGATATTTGCCATGGCGGCCTCGAAGCTAGGCGCCTTGGTACATTGGTACTCCTGAGCGGATAGGTACTCCTCCATGCTTTTCAATAGCTCCAATTCGTCTTCAATAATTAGTATTTTCATGATCGGTTTTATGGGGGTAGGGTAGGTAAGGCATCTTGGCTATGGGATAATGGAGCCTAATGATACCCTTATTAGGCTTACCTCGGCGAGGAATAAACGTCGGAACCACTTTTTAACTTGCGACGCTAGAGTAGATTTTGTCCTATTTTGAGTCTTTCTATTTGACGATAGAATAGATCCTCGGAAAAATTGTATTTTATGGACGATGTGTTAGTGGTATAGTTCGCATTTTCCAGTCTTTATTAAGTAATCCAGGTCTGTTCGGCTCTTTAGTAGGTCCGAAACTGGATATATGCCTAGCGGACCATATATCATAATTAACCTTTTTAATGTATTTTCTTACCATGTTTCAAGTTATTTCATTTTTGTCCAGTCATAAAGGAAAGTTTGCCTGGGGAATCCTGCTTGGAGCTACCGTGCTATTAACCGCCTATCGCCATCAGCAACAGGGGTTTAGTACGGAAGCCGATAGTCTTAAAATTGGATCTTTTGTCGAAAAGGATTTTCCTTTTATATCAACCCCTATGGATGGGCGTTCGCTGGGAGCGGGATTTCCGACCAATAATTTGGCGGCGCGTACCCTGGCGGTCAAGCTAGGCGATGAGGCGTTTTTTACCTTCGATACCGATCTGTTGCGGTGGTCGATAGCTTGGACCAAGGAGTTCGTTCCTATGGCATTAATGGCTCAAGTATCTTACAGCGATTTTTTTAATAAGAGCAATCAGCTGGCCACCATAGCCGGTGACCCCAAATTGGCCACAGGGCATTACGCCGGTTGGAAGGCCGGGTCCTCGGCCCGGCTAGGTGAGGCCATTGCCGAGCGGTGGGGAGCCCTTCCCGAAGCCGAAGGCCGTTGGAACGGGGTGTATACCTTAGGGCCCAAAATTGTGTTGGATTATTCGGTGGCTAGCGCAAAAGTAAAAGAGTACCCGAGTCACCTTAAGTTCGACGATCAAATCGCCTTCACCAGAAGCCTGAAAATAGATCAGATGAATGAGGACCTATGGCTGGTAGCGGCACATATTGCCAATGGGAAAAAGGTGGAGCAAAAAAGAAATATGATCTATATCTATCAGGGAGCGCGCCAAGATACGGTAACGGCGATCAGTTTTATAGGTAAAAAAGTAAAAAATGCCCAACTACGGGTACAAGGAGACAGCCTTTTGGCGGTACAGTTTTCTGGTGCGGCGACTTGGGATGGTTCCATAGCGATATGGAAGGGGCCAATAGGCCTCGTCGGCGACTTCGAAAAAGCATGTAAGAAGGCTAAGATAGATTTTCCTGCCTATGCGCCAGGAGGTCCGGGTTATTGGAAAAAAACCATAACCACTCAAGGTGTATTGTCGCCCGATACGGCCGCCTATGTTACCGACAAACTGACCTTGCCACTTCCTAACCCATGGAAAAGGAATGTCAGGGTGTCCGATATCGCCTTTTTTAAGGATGGACGTGCGGCAGTCATCACCTTTGAGGGGGATGTCTGGATCGTGAATGGACTCGACAAAGGATTGAGTAATTTACAATGGAAACGCTTCGCCTCGGGCCTTAATGAAACCTTGAGTATTGAGGTAGTCGACGAATCCGTCCTCGTATTTAGTAGGGGAGGTATCGCCAAGTTGCACGATTTGAATGCCGATGGCGAGGCCGATTATTATGAGAATTTTTCGAATGCCATGTCCCAGTCGGCTGAGGGCCGCGAATGGGCGGGTGATCTGGTACATGCCAAAGATGGAAGCTATTACTTGGCTATGGGGGGAAGCTTAAGCAATGGTCCCGGCGTTACTGAGCAGGTAGCCAAGGGATTCCGAAAAGGGGCAGCACTCAACGGGACGATCATTCAGCTGTCCTCCGATGGTAAGCGGGTGGGTGTAATCGCCACCGGATTAAGAGGGCCCTATCTGGGCTACCATCCCGAAAAGGATATCTTGACGGCCTCCGACCAACAAGGGAATTTTGTCCCTTCCACCCCATTATTTGTAGTCAAAAAAGGAGATTATTATGGGGTATCTCCTACGGTTCATCGGGACGACAATCCGCCCATTGCCCCGCCACTTACTTGGATTCCGCATCATATCGACCAATCGGCCATTGGCCAGGCATGGATCACCGGAGGGAAGATGGGGCCATTGAATGGCGATCTGATCCATTTTTCCTATGGCCGTCCCGGTTTGTTTAGAGTACTCATCGATAGTAGTTCACGGGTGCTTCAAGGAGGGGTAGTGGCTATCAATGCGGACTATCCAGCTCCCACGTCCAAAGGGGCCGTTAGCCCGGCCGACGGCCAGTTGTACGTTGCAGGTTTTAACTTGTGGGGCTCTAAGTCCAAAGGGCTGAGTGCACTCCTTCGCTTACGCTATACGGGTAAGGATAGTTATATGCCCAATCATTTCCGGGCAGGAAAAGAGGGGGTCGTGTTAGGGTTCGACAGTGAGCTAGACGCTGAGTCGGTCCTGAAAGCCGCTAATTTCACAGTCAAAAGGTACAATTATAAGCGCACCGACGCCTACGGATCGGGGCATTTTAAGCTCGATGGGAGCACGGGAGAGGAACCCATGGCTGTACGTGGTGCCTATCTTTCGGCCGACAAAAAGCATGTGTTATTGCTGATCCCCAACATGGTAGAGGTGGAGCAGATGGAACTGGCTTACGATATAAGGGCCAAAGACGGGCATGCCATGCAAGATGGCTTTTATTTTACGATCAACAGTGTAGATCCTTTGAATTTGAAGACCTTTGGGTTTGAAAATGTGGACCTGGCCTTGCTAACCAAACCCATGGAGCAGGCCGAAGGGGTGAAGCAGGAACAAGCCACGGTGGCCCGAGGCAAAAAGGTGTTTCAGACGATGGCCTGTGCAGGGTGTCACTCCGAAGGTACCCGTACCAAGGGCATGTATGGCCCGCCGTTTCAGGGATTGTATGGTACCATCCGCCAGTTTGAAGACGGATCCAGCACCAAGGTCGACGATGCCTATTTACGTGAATCGATCTTAGAGCCTGCCAAAAAAATTGTGAAGGGCTATAGCCCAGAGATGCCTTCCTTCGAAGGGATATTGTCGGATACCGATATCGCTTCCGTGAGTCTGTATATTCAGTCATTGGGAGAAAAACAATAAGGCTAATTCTCGTTTACTTCCCTTTATCTAGAGATTCCCGAGCCTGCCTTCCGCTAAAAGGAACGGCGGTGCCGGGAATCTTTTGGTTTAAATAATAGACCAAATTCGAGTAGCTTACAGCGGTAAGGTTCCTTTAGGGAAGGGAAGTACACCTTCCTTTATCGTTGTTTTTAACTTAACCTTCATGCAAAAATTGTATTCGAAACCCCTGTTAGCCCTGCTTGTAATGGGTGGAATTTCGGGCCTAAGTGCCTATAAAAGTGTACCTGGCCCTGGTAAAGAACTGCCCAATGAGGCGAAAGAAATTAAGTTGCCCGCTGGCTTTCAAGCCCAGGAATTAGCGACGGGACTGGGTGCGGCACGCCACCTGGCTGTCAACAAAGTAGGGGATATTTATGTGAGACTCTCCAAGTTGAAAGATGGCCATGGGATGTATGTGTTGAAAGATAGAAATGGGGATGGCGTGTTAGAAGACAAAACCTTGTTAGGGGATTATGCTGGCACCGGTGTTGCCATCCATAAGGGATATCTGTATACCTCGTCAAATTCGGCCGTGTTTCGGTATAAGCTCAACGCCCAGGAGGAACTCGCTCCGGGTACTGTCGCCGAAACGCTCGTGACGGGCCTAGCCGACCATGGTCGCGACAATGCCAAGCCGCTGACGCTCGATCATAAGGGGAATCTGTATGTTACGGTGGGCTCTTATAACGACAACTGCAGAGGGGAAGGACAGGCCATGGGGATGTCGCCATGTACCGTCTTGGATTCGGCAGGTGGTATCTGGAAGTTTCGTGCCGACAAGGCCAATCAGACCTTCGGAGATGGGAAACGGTATATCACCGGAATAAAAAATGCGGTGGGCTTAGACTGGAATTTTAAAACCAAATCTTTATACGCCACCAGTCATGGCCGAGGAAGGTTCGACGATAAATTCCCTCAATATTATACCGCCAAACAAAGCGCTGAGCTCCCAGCCGAAACTTTGTACAAATTAAAAGACGGGGATGATGCCGGTTGGCCTACCATCTATTACGATCAATTTCAAAGTAAAAAAATGTTAGCTCCCGAATACGGTGGTGATGGTAAGAAAACCGCTGGAGAGCAGGCCATAGACCCTATAGCAGCCTTTCCAGCGCATTTAGCCCCCAATGACCTGTTGTTTTATACGGGCAATATGTTCCCCGATCGCTACAAGAATGGCGCCTTTATTGCCTTTCATAACCAGTCTCCCGAACTTAAAAAAGGGTACTTCGTAGCTTTTGTGCCCTTTGTGAATGGAAAGGCAGGAGCTTGGGAGATATTTGCCGATAACTTTGCGGGCGTGAATCTTGAAAGTCCTGAAGGTCCCGTACAGCATAGGCCTTGTGGCCTGGCACAAGGTCCCGATGGGGCCCTGTATGTATGCGACGATTTGAACGGATCCTTATTTAAAATTACCTATTCCAAATAGATTTAATTGGATAAAGGGCTCGACAAACCTTCCCAAAAAAGGGCTTGTCGAGCCCTTTTAATGTCTTAGGCTTTCGATGGTGGGCTTAATGGCACAGCTGAAGTTCTTCTTGAAGGGACTCAACCCGATTGCCTTCATAGTCGCAGAGCAACATTTTTGTTTTAGCAATAGACAGTACCGTCTCTACATTATTGATAAGGCTTAGAATCATACATTCCATGGTGAATCCTTTTTCTTCGACCTCTGTAATGCGCACAAATATCCGCGCTGGCTCTGGGAATTGTAAGGGATGATGCACCTCTAGCCGGGTCTCTTGTTCAAAAAAAGCCATTTGTTTCCACTTCCCTTTAAACTTCCTGATCAGATAAAACAGTCGGCCCTGTTTCATTAACCTTCCAAAGGCTTCTTCTTTGGCATAGTTGAGGGAAAATAGTAGACTCCAATTAATATCCAGTGGCATACTAAAATCAAATCGGTCCTTCTCCTTAACGAAACTAAGCATGTATATTGTTTTTATTTGAGTGTGATAAATATTGTTTACAGAGCAAACTAAGAAAGAATTTGCAAAGACTTGTCTTATTTTGTCTACCCTCAAAAGTAATTATTTTAGCTGAACTTTGTTTAGCAACCGCAGGAAAAAATGATTTAACGGTTACAATTTGTTGTTTGAGCCTCTATTATCCCGAATCATTTGGCCTTATTTTTCGATTCTAGGGCTACAAGATGACCTTGTCATGTACTTATCGAACTACTTGAATAAAAGTAAATTAAAATCAGATTAGCTTCGTCTGTGTGAGCGCTAAGTATACTGGATCGTTTTGTAACTAGCACACTTGTGTAGCCATTGTAAACAAATTACTACCACGATTGTCGGTGGATGTACGGACCCATCAGCTGCATCACTGAGTTCTGACGTAAAAGTGGGTGACATTCCCTTTACTGGTTGGCCGGGAGTCTATCTCAATATCGGGGATATGGCGTATGAGGTCAATGAGCTTTTTATAACCATAATTCCTTGAATCAAAATCGGGTTTCTTTTTCAATATCATCGATCCCAGTAGTCCCAAGAATATCCATCCATCTTCTTCAGAATTGTCATTGATGCTATCGGTGATGAGTTTTGCCAAGTTTTTATCGACCTTAGCTACGGATGTACTCTCCTCCTTTGCAGGTTCTGGATCGGCTTTGTTATATTCTTTTTTGGGCTTTCTGGCCGTGCTCGACTCGTGCTTATTTTCCTTTTTAAGTATTTCTATATATATAAACTTGTTGCAGGAAGCAATAAACGCTCCGGGGGTCTTGCGCTCTCCAATGCCATAAACTTGCATGCCGGCTTCCCGTAGCCTGGTGGCGAGGCGCGTAAAGTCACTATCGGACGAAACGATACAAAACCCATCAACGTTGCCGGTGTAAAGGATGTCCATGGCATCGATAATGAGGGCCGAATCCGAAGAGTTTTTTCCCTGGGTATAGCTATATTGTTGTATGGGGGAGATTGCATTCTCCAGCAGCACATTTTTCCACCCCGACAGGTTGGGCTTGGTCCAGTCCCCGTAGATTCTTTTAAAGGTAGGAGTGCCATATTTTGTTATTTCTTCTAACATATCCTTGATATTGGCATAAGGTACATTGTCGGCATCTATGAGTACCGCCAGTCGTAACTCTTTATTTCTTTCCATCATTTTGGTGTTTAGTTGAGGATGTTTCTTCTTTGACCAGAAACAATCATTTTTTTAACGGTTAGTCTTGACCCACGAAAGGTTTATCGCCTAAAAAATCGTATGAAGGTATTTAATTCAGATTAATTAAAAAATTGTTTTAAATCGTAATCCATACTTGGGAGGTTTAAGTCGGCTTTATCAAGGTCATTTGAATAGCAAAACCCAATTTTTTCTATATTCTGACTCTTTATGCCTTTCTTCTCCGGGCGGTTTCTGACCAATATCCATCAGGGTAGCCCTAGGATTTTATCGTCCAAAATGTAAATTTAATTATGGTTATTCGGAGAAAAAATTAGCCCTGTGAGCTAAAAAATAAAATGAAAAATTTAAAAAATTCCAATACGTTCGACGCCATTGTGGTGGGCTCGGGGATGAGTGGTGGCTGGGCCGTGAAAGAGTTAACGGAACGTGGGTTAAAAACCTTAGTGTTGGAGCGGGGGCGCGATGTACGCCATATCGTCGACTACCCCACTACCCATATGATGCCATGGGAATTTGAACATCGGGGCACGCCTAGTTTGGCCATTCGGCAGGCCAATCCTATCGCGAGCAAGCATTATATATTTAAGGAAGATGCCATGCATTTCGTCGTCAAGGACGATGAGCATCCCTATGTACAAGAAAAGCCTTTCGATTGGATGCGGGGCTATCAAGTAGGGGGGCGTTCGTTATTATGGGCGAGGCAAACCCAGCGATGGTCCGATTACGATTTTGAAGGCCCCCTTCGCGATGGTTTCGCTGTGGATTGGCCTATACGCTACAAAGACCTGGCGCCCTGGTATAGCTATGTAGAGAAATTTGTGGGGATTACGGGCCATAAAGACCAAATACCGCATTTGCCGGATGGGGAATTCTTACCTGCTTTTGAAATGTCCTGTCTCGAACGCCATTTTAGTGACCGCGTAAAAGAGCATTATAAGGGAAAAAGGCATGTTATTACGGCCCGTGCCGCTCATATCACCGAAGCCCAGCCGATACATTTGGAGCAGGGGCGGGCCAAGTGTCAACATAGGGCTATGTGCCAGAGGGGCTGCCCTTTTGGGGGGTATTTTAGCTCTAACTCTTCAACCTTACCCTGGGCCGAACGAACGGGTAATATGACCCTGCGGCCCCATTCGGTAGTGCATTCGGTGATCTATGACGAAAATAAGAAAAAGGCCGTTGGCGTTCGTGTAGTCGATGCGATCACCAAGCAAACGACAGAATACTTTGCGAAGCTGATCTTCCTGAATGCGTCGGCACTGAACACCAATTTGATTTTGCTGAACTCAAAATCCAAGATATTCCCTAATGGCTTAGGGAATGATTCCGGTACCTTGGGCAAATACATCGGTTTTCATAATTACAGCGGTCGTGTCACCGCCGACTACGACGGCCTGCACGACTTTTATGCCGATGGTCGTAGACCTACCGGAGGGTATATCCCTAGGTTTAGGAATGTCGACCAGCAAGAAACCGACTTCCTTCGAGGATATTCCGTCTCGTTTGGGAGCCAAAAAAAGGACAAGCCCAAGAACGACTGGGGCGTGGACCTTAAAAATAACCTCTTGGGTACCAGCCGAGAAGGGTGGGCTATAGGAATGCAAATGATGGGTGAAACCATACCTAAAGAGCATAATTGGGTGCGCCTCGATGAAAATAGGACCGATGACTGGGGCATACCCTTGTTGAAAATGTCGGTAGATTTCGACGAGAATGATCAGAAAATGCTACAGGACTTCTATGAGCAATTATCCGAAATGCTAGCGGTAGCCGGTTTTACCAATATTAAAACTAGTCATACGCATCGCAATCCAGGCAGTGAAAATCATGAAATGGGTGGAGTACGGATGGGAAGGGATCCGCAGACATCCCTGCTTAATGCCTGGAACCAACTACATGCTTGTCCGAATGTAATCGTGACCGATGGATCCTGTATGACCTCAACCGCCACGCAGAACCCTTCGTTGACCTATATGGCGCTTGCGGCTAGGGCCGTCGATCATGTGGTGAAGGAGTTGAAAAATGGGAATCTATAGGAATATTCAAGGATAAAAATGAACAAAAATGCCCTTGGTTATTGCCTTAATAAAGTAGAAATGGTTTATAAGATTTAAGCTATATTTGTGGCTGAAATTTTACAGTCCGTATAGTTATGATACTTAGGTTTTCTGCCATATTCCTTTCTGTTTTAGTTTTTTCATGTAAGCCGCCTGAGGATACTGCTTTGGCTCCCCTAAAACAAAAGGTGGTGGATCACTATGCCGACCTGGTTCAAGCCAATTATCAGGACTTGGTAGGAACAGTAGAAAACCTAGAAAACTTGGTAGATAGATTTGTGAGTGTGCCTAGTGCTGCTGGTCTCGACAGTTGTAAACAAGCATGGCTAATGAGTCGGGCGGTTTATTCCCAGACAGAGGCCTTCCGGTTTTATGGTGGTCCTATCGATCAGTACGCCAAAAGCTTGGGAGGCCCCCTCGATGGCTGGCCCATCCCAGCCGCACAAATCGACTATGTGGCGGGTAACGCTCAGGCGGGGGTGATCAATACCCCTGCACAGTACCCTGGGATCACCGACAGCCTGTTGATCCAATTAAGCCAAAAGGATGCTATTTTTACCGGCTTTCATGTCATTGAATTTTTGTTATGGGGTGAAGATTGGTCGGCACAAGGTGCCGGCGAAAGGCCTTTTACCGATTATCTTAAGGAAGGACAGGCGTATAATCCAGAGAGAAGGGGCCAATATTTGTTGGCTTCGGTGCGGCTGCTGGCTTTACAGTTGAGGAGTGTTTTGAATCAGTGGCAGCCGGATGGTGCTTATAGAAACAATTTTACCAATCCTACTCAGGTAGAGGAGTCCTTAAAAAACATACTCATCGGCTTAGGGAAACTGTCCCAAGGAGAGCTCTCTTCGCGGCGGTTGCAGCAATTTGTTGCCACCGAAGACGGGGAAGCCGAAATTTCTGCCTTCTCCGATAACAGTTTACAGGATATTTTAAATGCTCAAAAGGGAATTGAGAATGTGTATTTCGGTCGTTATCAAAGGCTAGATGGAAGCATATTGGAAGGGGAGGGCTTCGACGATATCCTTGCTATCAATCTAGGAGGGATTAATAAAGGGGTTATACTCAAGTTCGATAGCAGCAAGCAGACCTTAGCCAACATTCCGGTGCCTTTTGATCAGGGCCTGGTCAAAAATAAAGATGCTTATATCCTAGCCTCATTGGCCCTGCGTGGACAAGCCGATCAGTTGGTCATTATGGCCAATTCTATAGGAATAAAAATCGTGCTGCCGGAAAGTAATGGGTAGGGGTTAGGGATTAGAGGTTAGGAATTAGGTTTAATGGCAATCGGCTGTCGGCTTTCGGCAATCGGCTTTCAGCTATCAGCTTTCGGCTATCGGCAATCGGCTGTCGGCTTTCAGCTATCAACTTTCGGCTATAGCGCGGGCTTGTTGCTTACGGCCTACTGCTTACTGCATACTGCTTATTGCTTACAGCCATTTAAGCTGTTAGGTCTTAGAGGTTAGGTTTTAGGGCGTGACATTATATATGAAGCGTTGGCTTAATGCTTACCGCTTAATGCTTACGGCATATGGCTTACTGCATACGGCCTACTGCCTATTGCTTATTGCTTATAGCATTTGTTTTATTACCTTAACACCCTAATGATTTAAGAAGTAAGCCTAATTCATGGAACAGAAACCACAATCTTATAAACCCACCGATCACCTAGCCAATGAAAGGACCTTTTTAGCCTGGGTGCGTACCAGCATAGGGATCATGGCATTTGGATTCGTAGTGGTAAAATTCTCTCTTTTTGTAAAACAGATCGGACTGGTCTTAGGGACCTCTGTTAAGACACCAGCCCCAGGGTACTCGCGGTATATTGGCGTATTACTGGTAACTATGGGCCTATTTTGCATGGTTTTATCCTATATACAGTTTAGGAAAACCGACCGGCAACTCAGGACAGGGAAGTATGTGCCTACTAATTTATTGACCAACCTGCTTACCGCCGTTCTGATTCTAATCAGTATCCTTCTCATCGCCTATTTACTTAGAGGAATGTAAGGAGGGGGGGCTCTATACCTAATAGTAAGCTATTTTGTATACCCCGTCATAGGTTACAAAAAGGGATCACCCAATACCTGGGTACCAGGCAATCGGGTAATTATGTGCTAGTTTAGGATAAATCTTGTAGAGTGAAAGTTGGTTACTATTACTTCCTTTGGGATATTATTAGAAATTTCCAATTAAAAGGATGATTAGTAGAATTATCTGAATAAGAGGACTATTTCGGTCAATTGGACGGACAGTTCCTGTCTCTATCTTATCTGGAAAACGAACGAGGGGTCTTGAATTCAAAAATTTTACAACAAATCAAGTCTAAGCCGAGCGGCACTGCTGGTTTTGTTTTTATCAATAATACACAACTACCCGATTGGGCCCTACAAAAATATGGACCCGAACTGGGGAAGTTCCAAGGAAAGCCCTTTACCTTATATGATATTGATCATCCGGCCGCTCGAAAGTTGATGCATCTGCTTTTGGCACAGACGGTGCCGCTCATGAAAAATAAAAATTATAGTCAGCTTGGTTATATGCTATCCAATGAGCCTCGATGGATCAACTACAAGGATGGGAATAGGAAGGTCTGGTACAGCGATTCGGTATCCCATTATACGCTTGATAAGTTTCGAGGTTGGCTGGCCAAAAAACATGGTACCATTCAAGTGCTAAATCGGGTATGGGGGACGCAGTTTGAGGACTTCAAGGAAGTATCCATCGACAATCCGATCGATATAGCACAGCAAGGCCAGCCGCAATGGTACGACTGGCGTATTTTCAATCAAGAACGGGTCGTCGATTGGTTCGCTTTTATGAAAACCGAAATAAAAAATAAGGACCCAAAAGCGAAGGTTCATCTGAAGATTATGCCGTCATTTTTTACGGACAATACACCCATTTCAGGAATAGACCTAGAGGCCCTAACCGAAATGAGTGATATCAGCGGTAACGACGTTGCTGCCATGTACAGCGACCTTCGGGGGAAAGGCTCGAGTTGGGAAAAGCGGTATGCTTTCGATTGGAGAGAATTATTTATGTCTTACGATTTTATGAAATCCGTAAGCCCCGATCACATTATTTTCAATACGGAAAGTCATCTTTTGAGTTCAGCACATTCTAGAGATTTGTACATGAACCCGGCATATGCCAGGGCGGTATTCTGGGCCGCACATACGCTAGGACTCAATGCTTCCCAGATCTGGTATTGGCCTCGAAGAGAGGATGGGTCCATCAAAAAACACTATGACTCCAACGGCTATGCCGGCTCTAATAATCAGCAGCCGGCAGTGACCCATGAAGTACAAGCGACTATGATGGATCTGAATACCTATAGTGAAATTATTACCGATATGCAGCAGCAACGAAAGCCTTTGCGTATATTCTACTACGGTACTAGTGCTGCGCAGAGAAGTGGCTATATGGATGACCTATTCGATGCTTATGAGTCACTCAATTTTGAGGGAATTCCGTTAGGCTTTGTTACACAGAATATACTGAATGGGCAGAAAGCGGAAGGTTGGGATGTCGTGTTAATCTATAAAATGGAGCGGGTTACCCAATTGGAGCTTAAGGCGCTTCAAAAATATATCGAGAAGGGCGGTGTAGTATTGGCCGATCAAGAGAGCCTTCGCTATGATGAATACGGACGCAAAATTCAGGATCTGGCTTGGTTTTCGGGCCTACGTCGGGTCAATTCTTTGGTGAGGATGAAAGAAATAGCCATGGAGCTTTTGAAGGAAAAGCGTCAACTACCGCCTGTATCTGTGCGGGAAGTCAACCCGTTAGGGGTTAAGACCTGTACCTGGAAAGTCGTGGGAATGCCCGGTGGAGGGCAAGCCGTTTCCATTATTAATCTGGGGAAGTCGGCATCTACAATTACTCTGGAAGGAAGTGCTATCAAGAGCTGTACCAACTTACTTAATGGCAAACCGATGGCCGTAACCCAGCAGTTGCAGCCATTTCAGGTTCTATTTGTTCAATTGGACTAGTTCTTGCTTTTTGTTAAAAATAAAGAAGGGCAATGAGTAGGTGTCAAGCAGAAGCGATTGGAAGAGGTGCTGGAATTCAGTACTATAAGGAATGGGTCCTCACCAGTTCGTTGAAGCGAGAGTGGGTAAAGTTTAAAATATTCTATAAAAAAGATAAAATCGTGTAATGCTGGGGTAACATCCAACTATTACTTCGTCTTGCTATCCTTTTACTTTGTATCAAAATAAAACAATATAAAGCTATAAGATCATAAGATAGAGTTAGCGAGTAGGATACTAAGGGTGCTTACTCGAAAAAAAATTGACTTACTAATGGCCCAGGCTGGGCTTTAGGTTGCGGCATCCCTACCAGGAGGCTGGCCAAGTACATAAGCCTTATTTATTAGAGATTCCACACGCGTTTAATCCAAAAATTACATCAACCAAATTTTATAATCTATGAGAATAACGATTACTGATTATGCGCCAAAAACAATAGGACTTTTCATAGTCTTTTTATGTTGTTTGGCAGGTAGTGTACTAGGGCAAGGCCATCTGGTAAAAGGAAAGGTGAAGTCTGCCGACGGAGAAGGGATCCCTGGAGCCTCCATTATAGTGAGAGGGACACAAAATGGCACCACGACCGATGTGAACGGTGATTTTCAATTGAAGGCACCAGCGAAGGGCGTATTAATCGTTTCGTTCGTAGGATTTGTATCGCAGGCGGTAAATATTGAAGGTAAAGCGATATTAGAAGTAACACTGCTAGAAGATGCCGTGGAGTTGCAGGAAGTGGTGGCGGTAGGGTATGGTACCCAAAAGAAGAAAGAGGTGACTGGGGCGGTAGTTCAGGTAGATAATGAAACGCTCAATAAGTCGTCTACGTCCGATTTGGGGACGGCCCTTCAAGGGCAGATTGCGGGTGTTTCCGTTCAGTCCAGCTCAGGAGCACCTGGGTCGGAGGCCAATATCCAGATTAGAGGCGTAAACTCTATCACGGGGCAAAATCAGCCACTTTATGTGGTGGATGGTATCCCCTACAACGGCGATCCGAAGTTAAGTATTAGCGAGATAGCCAGTATAGATGTGCTAAAAGATGCGGCCTCCGCCTCCATTTATGGAACCCGGGGTTCTGGGGGCGTAATTCTTATCACTACCAAACAAGGGAAGGCAGGGACCATGCAAGTAAGTTTGGATGGTTATTATGGAGTTCAAAATATCACTTCTGGCGTTCCTAGAATGAACTTTGAGCAATATATGTATGCATTTTTCCTGAATTCCCGAACCATGAACGGCACCAATATGGGAAGTGCCTATACCCCTTTAGAGACCAATCCATATCAATTTTATAACGATACGGATGTCAGTACAGTCGTTGAACAAAACCTAGCCCCCATACAGAATTACAGTCTGAATGTACGAGGGGGGACCAAGGATTTGAGTTACAGCGTAAATGCCAATTATTTCGGGCAAAAGGGGATGATTATTAATTCGGATTATAACCGGTTAAATATCAGAGCCAATACCGGTTTTACCAAGAACAAGTGGACCATACGCACGAGCATTGGTCTCCGTGATGAGGACCGATCCAATGCCGCTTACGGACTATTGACACAGGCTTATAGTTACAAGCCATATATGCAGGCGGTAGATCCCAGCAAAGATGTACTGTCGAATGGTGGTGGACCCGGAAGTTCCGATATTTTTAACTTAGGTACCATCATCCGCTCATTACAACAAAAGAATAATGACAAAGGGGGGCAATACAACGGTAATTTGCAAATCGAATATCAATTGTCCAAAGACCTAAAACTGATGACCCGGGTAGGGGGTAGCAATACATTTGGAAACCAGGTGATTATATCCCCGCTGCTACAGACCTACGACGACCTAGGCGTACTGCAAACCTCGGCTTCTCGCTCCAGTGTATACAATTCAAGTAGCAGAGCAACCAGCTTTATTTGGGAGAATACGCTGAATTATACTAAAAACTTTGGGGAGCATCATATCAATGCTTTTGCCGGTTTTACGATGGAATCCTACACGAGGACGTCGTTTTTTGCCCAAAAGTACGACTTGGTCGACAATTCGATCACGGTCTTGAATGGGGCGACCCTCGATCCTAATGTGGGATCAGGGACGGGTTATAACCAGAATATGGTCAATAAGTTGATGGGGACTTTAGGGCGCCTTCAATATAACTTTAAAGGAAAGTACCTATTCAGCGTGAGTGCCCGAAGGGATGGGTCTTCTCGGTTTTCTGATGAGTATCGTTGGGGGATCTTCCCTTCTTTTTCGGCGGGATGGAACGTGTCCGACGAAGCCTTCTTTAAGCCTTTGCTGGGGAAGATCGACGTCCTAAGGATACGAGCCACGCATGGTACGACGGGCAATCAGAATTTCCTTGATTATAGCAACGCCGCTACCATTAGTTTAGGAAAAGATTATGTTTTCGGTCGGAATGGATCCGATAACCTGGTGTTGGGCTATACCCAGACTAGCTTTGCAAATGCCAATGTGAAATGGGAAACCAGCGTACAGACCAACTTAGGGATCGATATGGCCTTTTTTAATAATAAGTTCACCTTTACGGCTGACCTGTACAATACCAATAAACGCGACATGCTCTTTCCTTTGTTGGTGCCCCCGTCGACGGGTGGAGGTAATAATTCCACGGTCATTCTTAATGTGGGCGACATGAACAACAAAGGAGTAGAATTGGCCGCCGGGTACCGCCAAAGCGGAGCCTTTAGCTGGTCGACCAACGCTACTTTTACCAAGAACATCAACAAGATCGTGAAGATGTCGGGTAACAACAAAACCAATTATTTGACCGGTGGAAGTGTGGATGGAGTGGACCGGGTGACGGTGATTCAGGAGGGCCTAGTAGCGGGGGCCTTTATGGTGATGCCCACCGACGGGGTCGTCAAGACCGAGGCACAGCTGGAGGCGTATCGAAACCTGGTGCCTACAGCTCAGATGGGCGATCTGATTTATCTCGATAAAAAGACCATCGATACCGACGGTGACGGGGTTCCTGACAAGGGTGATGGAATTTTGAATGACGACGACCGGGTGTTTGCCGGGAGTGGTACTCCCAAATTTGAAATCGGCTATAACGTGAATGCCAGCTACAAAAATTTTGATGTTTCGATGCAATGGTATAGCGCCTACGGGGGCAAAGTGATCAATGGCTCCAGGATAGCGGCCTACCAGAATGGTACAGCTAAAGACTTATTGTATCAAAATACACCCGATAACCCCAATTCTGATATTCCTACCAACCGGGGCTCCAAATATCTTAACTATCGGGGCTGGTCGGATTATTGGATAGAAGATGGCTCTTTTATAAGACTCAGGAACGTGAGTTTGGGTTATACGCTTCCAAAGGCTTTGGCTAATAAAATAAAAACCAAGAGTCTGAGGGTATACCTAGCGGCTCAAAACCCGTTGACCATCACCAAATATACCGGGTTCGATCCGGAAGTTGGAGGGGATGGCCTTCAGTCGAGAGGGATCGATAGGGGCAATTACCCCATGAGTTCTCAATATAGAGTGGGTTTTGAACTTAATTTTTAATGCTAAAGATTCTGAAAATATGAAAATGAAGTTAAAAATATACATAGGACTGGCGCTGGTATTGGTACAGTTGAGTGGATGCAATCAGTATCTTACCGAAGTAAATCCCAATGAGATGTCCACCGGAAGCTTTTGGAAAAACCTGGATGATGCCAATTCAGGATTGACAGCGGTGTACAATTCATTTAAAAACCCCCAAATATTGGCCTTTCAGGAGGAGTATAACCGATCGGACATGACCTATCCGGGGTACGGTCGGCCGACCAATACCGATGTCTATTATTTACAAACTTTTAATAATGGCTCACCGGCTCCCAATAATAAATGGACGACTCTATATACCGGAATATTCAGGGCCAACCAGGTATTGGAGTCCTTGGACAAGCTGCTGCCAACTTATAGCGACTCGGTAAGCATCAAAAGAGGGAGGGCTATCAAGGCCCAAGCCCATTTTTTTAGAGGGTTGTTTTATTCGTATTTGCACAATTCTTTTAATCAGGGAAGCGTGCCCATCTTCGATTTCGTTCCTCAAGGTGAATCGCAGTTTTACCAAGATCTTCAGCCTTCCGATATAGTTCTAGATTTTTACAGAAAGGACCTGGAATATGCGAAGGCCAACCTCCCTGCAAAATGGACGAATGCCATGGATCTTGGTCGGGTAACCTCCGGTGCTGCTACGGCCGTATTGGGAATGAGCTATTTGTACGAGAAAAATTATGACAAGGCTGCATCCTATTTCAAAGACGTCATCGAAAACCCTTCCTATGGGTATAAACTAACTCCTAGCATTGGGGACAACTTTTCGACGAAGGCCGAATTTAACGAAGAATCGATTCTGGAAATTGGCTACTCGATCGACTATAAGGCTCAGGTGGGACCTTGGGCCGAAGAGCAGGTAGCTAGTAATTATAATGTTTTTATCAGTCCGGTTGGGGGCAACCGCGCCATATATCCTAGCTGTTGGTTGATTATGGCCTATAAGAAGGAGGAGATGGACAAAAATGATGCCCGAAATTATGTAGTCGATCCCTCTGGGACCAAACGCCTGAGAACATACTCTCTCCGCACTTCCTATTCAATCGTAGTGCCCGATGATATCGACATGCCCTATTACCAGTTACTACCCGCCCAGGCCGCCAATTTTAATGGAGGGGCCACGGGCTATTTTAGAAAATACACGAACTGGGAGACCTTAAGAAGTGAAAAGGATATCGTACCGAATCAGCGTTCGGGTATCAATGTGCGGGTGATTCGCCTTGCCGACGTGTATCTGATGTATGCCGAGTGTCTTATAAAGGGAGGAACCGATGAGTCGGGCGTAAATGGTGCCCTACAATATATTAATAAGGTGAGGCATCGCTCGGCATTGAAATTGCTTGGCCAAGCAAGTGATAGTGAGTTCCCGGCAGCAGAGCACGACAACAAGGTATATACTGCTAGCGCTATCATGGAGCATTTGATGTACGTCGAACGCCCTTTGGAACTGTCCCTAGAAGGCCACGCCATCCGTCACCTCGACTTACGTAGGTGGGGAATTACCAAGCAACGTTTCGAGGAGGTGTCCAAAAAGCAATATTTTGGAGATATTTATTGGTATACCAACGTGGCAGGGAAAAAAGCCTTTCAGTGGACTAGTATACTCAAGGAAGGTACCAATCCTTCCTATACCACGCTTCAGGATAATGTACAAGCGGCCAAGAACTATATAGCCTCCGAGCATGCCTATTGGCCACTCCCAAATAATGAGATATTAACCAATCCGGTGGTACTAAAATAGACAATTTTCAAAATTTTTAATCGATATATATTGATAATATGATCCATTTAAAACGCATCATCACCGTGGTATTGCTCGCCTGCCTAGGGGCTTGTTCGAGCAGATACGTAGAGCCTGAGCCTTTTTCGGCTGTGGCCTGGTTTACCAGTAACCTTAGAAACCAGACCTTTAGGGTAGGCCTGAACACCCAGAGTACTTTTTCTGATTTATCTCAAAATGCCCTTACTCATACATGGAAGATCAGTGATGGGAACTACTTCCTAAAAGGAAAAGTATCTAAATCCGACACCATACTGGATGGCTTTATAGACGAAAGTTTAGGGCTGGAGTCTACCGAGGAAACAGTACATGTGTTATTCAAAAAGGCGGGAATCCAAACCGTCCAATTGGTCAATACCTTTAAGGACTCAGTGGCTTTTTTAGGTATGGATACTGTTTATGCAGTTAGGGAGGGTGATCATTGGGTGGTCCAAAAAACCTTTATGGTCGACGTATTCGAGGATATTGTTCCAGCAATTAGTATTTCTCTCCAGGGCATAAATATCCCCTTGTCCTCCGATACTATTTTTGTGAATGTGGGAGATACACTCCAGATGGTCGATCGGACGGTGGTAGGTCGTCCGGACACCCGGGCCTGGAATATTTCGGGAGGGCAGACCAGCGCCGACTCCGTCGCCAAATTCGTTTGGAAAGCACCGGGTTTGTTTACGGCTACCTTCGTGTCGAGCCGAACGATTTTTAATTTTCCTCCTGGCTATGCCAAATTGGTAATACCTAATCCTATAAAAGTCGTAGCCCCATAGGGATTCATCGATCACTACCGACAGTTCTAATTGGAATAATAGGCGTGTAGGATTCCCGTTGGCCAACCCTAGTTTTATTGGGGTTGGTCAACCGTGGTTATTAAGGTATGGAAAGGGATCGGGGTGGAGCCTTACTAATTTCTACGGCCAATGGGTAAGGCAGTTTTAAGAGATATTAGGGGAGATGATTTATAGCTTGTTAAGGACCAAATGTACTACAGCAGACAACTATTGGACGTCGAAATACAGTAACGGCCATTTCATTCGCCTATTTCCGTTCTTGATTCATTCCTTTTTTTAGGGGCGGCAGGATTATTGCCCGAAACGGAAGTTCATTAATCTTATTACGCTGGGGTACCAGGTGGTATGTCGATCGCTATACATTAATATTTAAACCATCATTTTAATAAATCGATAATAATTAAGAACATGTTAAAGACAAAGTATTGGTGTGCTGTTTTAGTATTGTTTGTCAGTCTTACTGCTTTTGGCCAAAAGAATGCGGCGTTGGCTCCAACCCCGCCAATGGGCTGGAATAGCTGGAACTGGTTTGGTAAGAATGATATCAATGAAAAGTTGATTAAAAAGATAATTGACACCATGGTGAAGGAGGGGCTCCGTGATGCGGGCTACAATTATGTGATTATCGATGGGGGCTGGAGAGACACCAAATTGGGCCCCAATGGCGAGCTGCTAGCCCATCCGGTCAAGTTTCCGCATGGTATAAAACCCTTGGCCGACTATGCTCATTCGAAGGGAATGAAGCTAGGAGTCCATGTAGTGCCAGGAACACACGACTGTGCAGGGGATGCGGTAGGAGGCCTCGGACGCGAAGAAGTTCATTTAAAGCAATTTGTGGAATGGGGACTCGATTTTATTAAAATCGACCGCTGCCAATATGAGGTAGAGGGCTGTGGCACTTGTTCCAAGAATGATGGATGGAACGAGCAAAATATCAAGGAGGTCTATGAGAAATGGGGGCGCCTGCTCAAAAACAGTGGCCGTGACATACTCTATAGCATCTCAGCCTACGAGTATAGAGACTGGTATCCGGCTACCTGCAACATGGCACGGACGACTTACGATATACGTTCAAGGATACACAAAGGAGGAGTCGACTTTGTGAATCCCCTTAAGATTAAAAAACCGCATTTGAGTGTGATGGACATCGTGGAGGAAAATAATAAAGCAGCCGAACATGCTGGAAATGGTTATTGGAACGACCCCGATATGATGGTCACCGGGGTTCAAGGGCTGTCCGACGACGAACAAGAGTCACATTTTGCTTTGTGGTGCATGATGAGCGCTCCCTTGTTTTTGGGCAATGATCCACGATTTATGGATCAGCTAGAAAAAGAGCTGATACTGAATAAGGACCTGATTGCCATCAATCAAGAACCTACCGAACAAGGGCGAATTATCAAAAGAGCGGGTAATACCCAGGTTTGGGTTAAAAAAATGAAGGACGGTACCCGAGCATTGTTGTTTCTTAATTTAGACCCGACTTGCCAGCAAGAAATCTCTATCGATCTGAAATCCCTAGGCCTTAATAAGGCTGTGAAAGTAAAAGATGTGATCGGTCATCAAGAATTGGGGGTGTTTAAGGATAAAATAACGATGAAAGTCAATATACATCAGAGTAAGGTAATGCTTGTTACGAACCAAGAGTAGGAATGAGTAGCCCAATGCTTTCTCCAGAATTCATCCAGATGAGCTCAAAAAGTGGGCTATGCTAGGAGGTAAAGCTAAATTCCATTAACTAAAAGTAAAAATGATGTATTACAAGTTCAAATTTCTACTGCTCTCTCTCTTGGTAACTGCTGGGAGCGTGGCCTTGGGACAGGAAAAGAAGCATTACACCGAGGATTGGGAGTCCATACGCAGCCAGTATGAAATTCCGGCTTGGTTTCGTGATGCCAAGTTCGGGATATTCTTGCACTGGGGCGTATATGCCGTTCCAGAAACCAGTAGTGAAAAATATCCTTTGGGGATGTATGATAGTAACTGGAGAAAATATGAAGGAGAGAATAATCCATACAATTATCAACGCCGTGTGTATGGAGAACCTTCTAAGTTCGGCTACAAAGATTTCGTTCCTCAATTTAAGGCTGAGAAGTTCGACGCCAACGAGTGGGTGACTTTATTTAAGGATGCGGGCGCACGCTATGTGGTTCCTGTGGCCGAGCACCACGATGGCTATGCCATGTATGACTCTAAATTTACCCGTTGGAATGTAGTTAATACCGGGCCTAAAAAGGATATCATGCGCGACTTGGCGAATGCCTGTAAGGTCCAGGGAGTTAAATTTGGCGTTTCTTCCCATTTTGCATTCAATCAGTTTTATTACAAAAAAACCGACCCCTCATGGGATACCGCCGATCCTCAGTACGCCGACCTTTATGGCCTACCTTACGAAAAGGAGGGAGAACCCACCCCAGAATTTCTGAAGCTGTGGTGGAACCGAACCACCGACATCATTGATCAATACCAGCCCGACCTTATATGGTTCGATTACGGTTTAGATAGAGCGGGGTTTGTGCCTATGCATAAAAAGATTTTAGCCTATTATTATAACAAAGGCCTGGAATGGAATAAGGAAGTCGTCTTTCAGGACAAAAACATGAAATATCCTTCCTTTCCGGAGGATCTGATCGTCTTGGATTTGGAGCGGGGACGCATGGATGCCATATTTAAGTATCCTTGGCAAACCGATACTTCTATTGGTAAAAGGTCGTGGGGGTATATTAAAGATGAGGACTACAAAACGTCCGACTATCTGCTGGATGAGCTGGTGGATATTGTCAGTAAAAATGGCTGTCTGCTGCTCAACGTAGGTCCTAAAGCCGATGGCACCATTGCGGAAGAAGCCCGGCAGATTCTCACTGAAATGGGGGCCTGGCTCGAGGTGAACGGAGAGGTGGTCTATGACACCCGCCCATGGAAAATATTTGGTGAAGGTCCCACCAAGGTAAGTCAAGGCAATCATTCGGAAAAGAATAATAAGGATGCAGGTGCCGAGGATATCCGATTTACAACCAAAAATGGTGTATTATATGCCACTGCCCTGGGATGGCCCGAGGACGGGAGTTTTATCATCAAATCTTTGGCACAAGGTAATCCAAACGAATCTCGTAAGATTGCCAAGGTGGAATTTATCAGTGGTAAAAACAAGATACATTGGAAACAAACCGCTCTTGGCCTCGAAATCGATACTAAAGGACAAAAGCCGGGCCCAGCCGCTTACGCCTTTCGCATCACATTTAAGGATTAATAGGGCCAGCAGCACCTTGGTTGCCAGTGGTCAGACCTGGTACCGAATACCTGTATGGATGGGTCGATAATAAAAAAGCGCAACTGTTGCATTTTTGCAGTTGCGCTTTTTTATTTATAGAGGACTGTTGCATCAGGAAAGCGAATGATGCCCTACCACTATACGGCCGAATAGCTGACGTTTAACTCCTGAATGACCCTCGAAAAATGAGCGTAAGAGGCTAGCCTAGCCTCTGTATCGTAAATGGGGCCGGTAGCCATCACTTCGTCGACCTGATAGGTAGACAGAAATTCTTGGAACTTCTTTTTAAGTTTTTGTGGTCCTCCTACAAACGAATAAGTAAGCATTTGGTTCACGGCGTACTCTTGTTGAATATCCCAAAGCTGGTCCATATCTTCGACGGGAGGCTGGAGTAAGCGTCGTTTGCCGGTCACCATGCCCAAAAATAATTGTAATAGGGAAGTCGACAACCGGTAGGCTTCGGCATCGTTATCGGCCGCTATTACGTTGACACAAGCCAATACATAGGGTTTGTCTAAGTACTGTGATGGCTTAAAGTGCTGTCGGTAATAGCGAATAGCATCCCTGAAATGTGTAGGCGCAAAATGACTGGCAAAGGCATATGGAAGCCCCATGCTGGCGGCCAGTCGGGCGCTGTCGGGGCTCGAGCCCAGAATCCAGATCGGGACGTTTAGCCCTTCTCCCGGAATAGCCCGCACCTTACTATTTTTGTTTTTTTCCGAAAACAGGGTTTGTAATGTTTGTATATCGGAGGCAAAGTTGTTGACCGCATGCATATTTTCTCCCCGAATGGCTTTTGCGGTGAGCTGGTCGGTACCGGGAGCCCTGCCCAGTCCAAGGTCGATGCGGCCCGGATATAATGACGCTAAGGTGCCGAATTGTTCGGCCACGATAAGGGGCGCATGATTGGGCAGCATAATACCACCCGATCCTACTCGGATACTGGAAGTGTGGCCGGCAATATGGCCAATCAGGACCGAGGTTGCCGAGCTGGCCACACTTTCCATATTATGGTGTTCGGCGAGCCAATAGCGCTTAAAACCGAGTTGTTCTACGGTTTTGGCCAATCGTACGCTTTCCTTAAATGCGTCGGCGGGGGTGCCGCCTTCACATACGGAGGCCAAGTCTAAAACTGAAAAACCTATGGGTTGTACTGTGGTTTGATTCATCATCTGATTAGCTCATTAGTGTGTAAGTCCTAAGGACCCCGAAGAAGTAGTACAAAGTAATAGTAATTAGAATTTTGTCTATCTTAACATCAAAATGTTAAACAAAGTTTAATCAATCTTCAACAGAAGCCATGTTATAGGCTTTAGTCTGTAATAGCGGCCACAGGTGGGGTATAATACGAGGTAAAGGTCGGATATGTATACAAATTTGACAACTTTGAATAATTATCCTTCCTATTAGATTAATACCTTTGAAGTGCTATGAAATATAATTGGAGAATTTCAGCATGGCCGGGTATCGGCGTGCTTTTTGTGGTGTTAAATGCTTGTCAGCCGTCGCTCCCTGCTGAAGTGGAAGTTGCCATGGAAACTTTGCCCGAACGGGCATTGGATTATAATATGGACGTCAAGCCCATCTTGTCGGACAAGTGTTTTGCTTGCCATGGACCCGACGAAAAGAAGCAAAAGGCCGGACTACGCCTTGACGTAGCCGAGGGGGCTTATGGCGAATTGCCCAAAAACCCAGGGAAACGAGCTATTGATCCGGGTAGCCTTCGTAATAGCGAGGTTATTAGGCGCATCCTTTCGCAGGACCCTGATGAGGTAATGCCCACGCCAGGTTCCCACCTAACCCTGTCGGACTATGAAAAAGCCGTTTTGGTGAAATGGGTACGGGAAGGTGCCGAATATAAGCCCCATTGGGCCTTTGTAAATCCTGAAATGCCTCAGGTGCCGGAGCCAAAGCGCTATGGTGATTTGGTGAAAAACCCGATAGACCAATTTATTCTCAGCACGTTAGAGGAGAAAGAGCTTCAGCCGTCTAAACAGGCCGATAAGGAAACCTTAATACGAAGGGTCACTTTAGACCTTACCGGTCTTCCACCAACCCTATCCGAAATTGATGCTTTTTTAAACGATAAGAGTGAAAATGCCTATGAAAAATTGGTGGTAAGGCTGCTGAACTCCACGCATTATGGAGAGCAAATGGCTACCAATTGGTTGGATGTCGCCCGCTTTGCCGACTCACATGGGTATACCGTAGACAGGATTCGTGATATGTCGCCGTACCGGGACTGGGTGATAAAGGCATTCAATAAAAACATGTCTTACGATACATTTTTAGAGTGGCAGCTAGCCGGAGACCTTATGAAAGGGCCTAACGAGGGGCCTCCGACCAAAGAAATGAGAATAGCCACGGCATTTAACCGCAATCATCCTCAAAATTTGGAAGGGGGGATTGTGGAGTCTGAATTCCAAACCGAATATGTTCTCGACAGAGCCAATACCGTAGGGGATGGGATCTTGGCACTGTCGGTGGGCTGTGCCCGCTGCCATGACCATAAATACGACCCGGTGTCGCAAAAGAACTATTATCAATTGAGCGCTTTCTTTAATAATATAGAAGAAGCCGGGCAGATCTCCTGGGACGACGCCATGCCTTCACCTACCATGCTGTTGCCTACTACGGAGCAGGAGAGATTTATGGACTCCATCGCAAAGGTCATCAGCAATTTGGAGAAGAGTATCCGTGTGCTGGAATCGCAGGGGCAGCCCGATTTTGAAAAATGGATATCCTCCCAGGCCTACCGAAAGCTCGCCGCAGAGGCTATGCCACAGGCTGGGCTCCAGGCTCATTTTGATTTTGACGATCAAGAGCTGAGAAACAAAAAAAATCAAAAGGAAACAGCCTTTCTAACTCGGGAAACTGGGAAGAAAGAAGAGGTCGCCCTTACCGAAGGAAAGTTTGGTAAAGGAGCTTTGCTCAATGGCGATACCTGGATCAATATGGGGAAGGTGGGGATTTTTAATAAATCAGAACCATTTACTATTGGGGTTTGGGTCAATATCCCTAAAGACCTGAAAGATGGAGTGATTTTACATAAAAGTTTGGCCGAAAGGTTATACAACTTTAGAGGGTATCACTTATTTATACGGGATGGCCTATTGGAGATGAACCTGGGGCATGTTTATCCCTCCAATGCCATTACCAAACTCAGTAAAAAACCATTGCCGAGCGATCAGTGGATTCAACTAACGATGACCTATGACGGATCGTCCAGGGCCGATGGGTTAAAACTTTACCTCAATGGTGCCGAGTTGGACATGGAAACCAAGATGGACCAACTAACCAAAGATATACTTTTTGATGCTGACAAAGTGACCCAACAGCCCGGTCTTCAAATTGGTGGATGGTGGAGAGGTAATGGTTTTAAGAATGGCAAGGTAGACCAGCTTTTGGTTTATAACCGGAGGCTAACCCCTTATGAGATAAGGATATTGGCTCAGAAGGCGAGCTGGAAAGAACTTGCCTCAAAGCCAGCCACGTCGCTATCCGATACGGAGAAAGCCTCATTAAAAGCCTATTATTTTAGTAATATCTACAGGCCGATCATAGAGACCCAGGAGCTACTCAAGCAAAAGAGAATGGCCCTGGCCAGCAGAGTAGAGGAGGTTCAGGAGCTGATGGTCTTTCAGGAATCCAAGCAGCCGAAGCAGGCCTATGTTCGCGATAGAGGGGTGTACGACGCCATTGGAGAGAAAGTGTACCCCAATACGCCCGAGCGGATTTTTAGATTTCCTGAAAATTTGCCCAAAAATCGGCTAGGGTTAGCCAAATGGATGACTCATCCCGACAATCCCCTTACCGCCCGCGTGGCCGTCAACCGATATTGGCAGATGTTTTTTGGTACAGGGATTGTAAAGACTTCCGAGGATTTTGGTAACCAAGGAGAACTCCCTTCGCATCCGGCCCTGTTGGACTGGTTGGCCTTGGAGTTCCAAAGGACCGGCTGGGACGTCAAGCGACTCCTTAAACTAATGGTGCTCTCAGCTACTTATCAGCAGGACTCTAGGCCTACTAAGCAGCAGCTGGAAAAAGACTTTCAGAATCGCTATTTAGCTCGTGGCCCTGGAGTGCGGCTCACGGCCGAAATGATGCGCGACAATGCCTTGGCGGCAAGTGGGTTGCTCAATCCAGAAATAGGAGGAAAGAGTATTAAGCCCTACCAGCCCGATGGCCTCTGGCGTATCAATGGCGCTACCTATGTGCCCGATACGGGTGCGGTAATCTATAAGAGGAGCCTGTATGTGATAGTGAAGCGTTCGGTGCCCAATCCTACCCTGGCCACTTTCGACGCCTCCGCGCGCAATGCTTGTACGGTACGCCGCCAAAAAACCAATACGCCCTTGCAGGCCTTAGTGACCCTCAACGACCCCACCTTCGTAGAGGCAGCGAAGGTATTGGGTGAGAAAATGGCACAAACTGACGATGCCAAAGGTGCCATCGTGGATACCTATCGGAAATTGACAGGCCGTAGGCCTAACCAACAGGAACTTGCCATATTACTAAAGCTGAGGGCCGCCGAGCTAGAGAAAATGAAGGCCAAGCCCGAAAAGACCAAGGGGTGGCTTAACACCGGGCAATACCGGGTCGATACCCGTTTGGACCCCGCCATAGTGGCATCCAATGCCGTAGTGGCCAGTACTATATTGAATTCAGACGCTACCATAACGAAAAGATAATGGGACATCATCACGACGATTTTAGACTGCATACTCCGGAGTTTCGGGAGCTGAACAAGAAGTTGGATAGAAGGCAATTCCTTACAAAAACTACTTTGGGCTTAGGAGCCATGGCCTTAGGCTCTTTATATGGTGCCAACAAACTCTTCGGAGCCTCCCAGCAAGGGCCAGTTAAGGCCGCAGGGATGACTTCGGATGCCGACATGCAAGAGGAGATTTTGCGTGCCTTGCCACATTTCGCTCCTAAAGCAAAGCGTGTGGTCTTCCTGTTTATGAGTGGGGGGCCGTCTCAGTTTGAAACCTTCGATTATAAACCGAAGTTAGCCGATATGTTTGGACAAGACCTACCCGACTCGGTACGGCAAGGGCAACGCCTTACCGGCATGAGTGCCAATCAGAGTAGCTTGCCTATAGCACCTTCCATTTACAAATTTGGCCGATATGGCAAATCCAACACCCCCGTAAGTGAATTGATGCCTTATACGGCTAAGGTGGTCGACGAACTATGCATTATCAAGTCGCTCTATACCGACGCCATCAACCATGATCCCGCTATCACCTTTTTTCAAACGGGAAATCAGCTTCCAGGCCGCCCTTGCATTGGCTCTTGGATAAGCTATGGCCTTGGTAGTGATAACCATAACCTGCCGACTTTTATATCCCTGATATCTAAAAATGGAAATGGGCAGCCCCTATACTCCAGGCTATGGGGCAGTGGATTTTTGCCCAGTAAATACGAAGGGGTGCAATTTCGAGGAGGAAAGGATCCTGTCCTGTTTTTGAATAACCCTGAAGGCTATGATGGTGCCGACCGCCAGCAGATGCTACAATATCTTAAAGAACTCAACGACGTACAGCAAAGTGCCTATGCCGACCCGGAAATTGAGAGCCGCATGGCCCAATATGAAATGGCCTACCGAATGCAAACATCTGTGCCCGAGGTGATGGATGTCAGCAAGGAATCCGAAGAAGTTTTTGAGCTCTATGGGCCCGATAGCCGCAATCCTGGAACTTATGCCGCCAATTGTCTGCTTGCCAGAAAACTGCTGCAGAAGGATGTGAAGTTCGTTCAGCTCTACCATCAAGGATGGGACCAGCATGGTGGACTGCCAGGGGGAATTAAAAATCAATGCAAGAACACCGACCAAGGTACTGCAGCACTGATCATGGACCTAAAGCGTACGGGCTTGTTGGAGGATACTTTGGTAATATGGGGAGGGGAATTTGGCCGAACCGTGTATTCTCAGGGCCAGCTGACGCCCACCAACTATGGCCGCGACCATCACCCGCGTTGTTTTACGATGTGGATGGCCGGTGCCGGTGTTAAGCCAGGAATTTCCTTTGGAGAGACCGACGATTTTAGCTATAATATTACTCAAAACCCGGTCCATGTTCATGACTTTCAGGCTACGATGATGCACCTGATGGGTATTGACCACGAGCGGCTTACCTATAAGTTTCAAGGGCGGAGGTTCCGGCTTACCGATGTTCATGGCCATGTAGTGAAGGATATTCTTTCTTGATGGTAGTAAAATTCCGATGGCGATCTTTATATTGGGGCCCATAAACCGACGTCTGATCGGGTAGGCCGGGCCCTATCCATTGACGAAAACATGATGAACCACGCATTCTTTACTACCGAAATATCGGATCCTCGCTTCGAAAGTCAGGGGATTCGCCACATTACAGTAAAATCTAAAAATCTTCCCGGTAGGGGAGATGTCTCCGTTTATGTTCCGAAAGGGATGGAAGCCGAGCGAAATTTGCCCATTGTAACCCTCCTGCATGGGGTATATGGGAGCCATTGGGCCTGGTCTATGAAGGCTGGAGTGCATCTCACCTTGCAGGCCATGATTGAGGCCGGCGAGGTGCAGCCTATGGTTTTGGCGATGCCTTCCGATGCTTTATTTGAGGACGGAAGCGGTTATTTGCCCCATCATAACGCCAATTATGAAGCATGGATTGTGGAGGATGTACCGGCCGCCCTCATACAGCTGATCCCCCAAGTTTCGGGGTCTTCGGTACAGTTTATTTCGGGGCTCTCGATGGGTGGTTATGGAGCGCTGCGCTTAGGGGCCAAGTACCCTACCCAATATAAGGCCTTTTCCGGCCTATCTTCTATCACCCGATTCGAGGAAATAGAATCCTTTTATGAGCCTGGCCGATTTCAAAGCCTACAGCAAGCGGTAGTGCGCCAGGAGAGTGTGTTGGAGGTGCTATTACGAAACCGCCACCATATTGGACCGTTTCATTTCGACTGCGGGCTCACCGACCCATTGATAGCAGCCAATAGGGAGCTGCATCGGGCATTGGATGAATATGGGATTATCCATAGCTATCAGGAAAATCCTGGAAAACATGAATGGAGTTATTGGGAAAAATATATTCGAGACAGCTTCCTGTTTTTTAGGGAAAATATGAGGATCGTCAATTCGTAGGACGGGGTTGTTAATCATCCAATAAGGGCTATATATAAGAAAGGAGGCTTGAGATGATTGCTCTAGCCTCCTTTAGCTTTGTAATCCCTAAAAGAATGGGGGAGTTACCTTGTTATTTTAATAATGCTAGCAATTTATGCGCTACCAACTCCGACGATGCCGGGTTTTGACCGGTAATCAGGTTGCCATCTTGAAGGGCATAAGCCTGCCAGTCGGTTCCCTTGCTGTAAATGCCTCCATGGCTCTGGAGCATGTCCTCTACCAGGAAAGGCACCACAGTAGTGAGCTGTACTGCTTTCTCTTCGCTGTTGCTGAAGCCGGTCACCTTCTTTCCGTTTACCAGGGCTGAGCCATCACTAGCTTTCACCGCTTTCAAGGCCGCAGGAGCGTGGCATACGAAGGCGATGGGTTTGCCCTGTTCGTTAAAAGATTCGATGAGCCGGATAGAATCTGAGTCTTGAGCTAAGTCCCATAAGGGTCCATGGCCTCCAGGGTAAAATACGGCGTCATAATCGCTGGCGTTGATATTGGTCAGTAGCTTGGTATTCTTGATTTTCTCCTGGGCATCGGTATCGGCCTTGAAGCGTTCCGTAGCCGCTGTGCTGGCCGATGGGGTGTCGCTGCTTGGGTCGATGGGGGCAGCACCACCTTTAGGGGTCGCCAAGGTGATGTCCACGCCTTCGTCTAGTAAGGTGTAGTAAGGGCTAGCGAATTCTTCGACCCAAAATCCGGTTTTCTTTCCTGTATCCCCCAGTTGATCGTGGGAGGTTAATACAAATAATACTTTCATAACGGTTTCCTATTGATATCTGATGAAAATGTTCTAGGTCCTGGTTTCACTTTGAAAGGCCTGGTTCTTAATTGAAATTAAGCGTAGCTCATTTCAACAATTTTTTCTATATCGGCCGGACTTAACGCTCCTCGCTCTCCAAGGCCGGTCCATCCGCGAAGTGTGAAACGCTTGGCAATGGCTTGAGCCGTTCCGCCGTAGGAATCTGTATAGGCGGCCAAAGTGGTGTCAATGCCTAAGGATTGAAAGAAGGCTACCATCTTTTCGATTCCCGCTGCTGCCCGCTCTTCAACACTGCCTTCCGTGATGTTCCATATACGCTCGGCAAATTGGGCTAATTTTTCCTTTTTGGACTCCAGATTATAGCGGTAATGGCTTGGGGCGATGATGGCCAGGGTTCTGGCATGATCGATCCCATACATGGCCGTCAGCTCATGACCCATCGCATGAACGGCCCAGTCCGAAGGGACTCCTTGCTGAATGAGCCCGTTGAGGGCCATGGTACAGCTCCACATAAAGTTGGATGCGGCCTGATAATCGCTAGGGTCTTTTAGGATGGCGGGGGCTACGTCAATCAAGGTTTGAAGAATACTTTCGGCAAACCGATCCTGTAGAAGGGCCCCAATGGGGTAAGTCATATATTGCTCCAGTACATGGGTAAAAGCGTCGGCAATGCCATTGGCCAGTTGACGTTGGGGAATGGAGCGCACCACCTCGGGGTCTAGTATCGAGAATACTGGAAAAAGTCCTGGGCCTCCCATAGCCAGCTTCTCCTTGGTTTCCGCACGGGTGATTACCGAGCCAGAGTTCATTTCAGAACCGGTAGCCGGAAGGGTAAGCACCGTGCCGAAGGGAAGGCCTGCTAGGACTGGCTTTCTGTCGGTAAGCAGGCTCCACGGCTCTCCGGCATAGGAGGCCGCTGCCGAAAGAAATTTGGTGCCATCTATCACCGATCCGCCCCCAACGGCCAATAAAAAGGTGATTTTCTCTTTTTTTATAATCTCTAACGCTTCCATCAGGATGGCATATTCCGGATTGGCAGGGATGCCTCCAAATTCTACCACTTCATAGTCGGCTAAGCCCTTTTTAACCTGATCGTATATTCCGTTCGATTTGATGCTCCCGCCTCCATAAAGCATCAGTATTTTGGCGTTATTGGGAAGTTCTTTCGCCAAAGAAGCGATTTGATTCTTACCAAAGATGATTTTTGTGGGATTCTTATATAGGAAGTTGTTCATAACTGCTATTTATTGAGGGTATTCGAATTAGAATACCGGGTACACTTAAGTGACGTTTGTTGATGAAGTGTAGGTGGTTGATGAAGTGATGTTTGTTGATGAAATGCAGTGAATGGCTTAGGTTAGTCTACCTTAACGACCATCTTACCCTTATTGCCTCCCGAAAACAAATCGATAAATGCCTGTGGGATATTTTCAAATCCTTCTTTTATGGTTTCGGTTTGTTTTATTTTTCCTTCCTGGAGCCATTGGGCGATCTGTTGGACGGAACTGGGGAATTTTTCTGCAAAATCGCTGAGAATAAACCCTTGCATCAGGGCACTTCTCTTGATAAGGTTGGTTTCTACCCTAGGTCCCATCGGTACGGAGGTTTCGTTGTACACCGAAATGGATCCGCAAAGGACGATTCGTGCGAGGCGGTTGATATGCGCATATACCGCATCCGAAATGGAGCCCCCTACATTATCGAAATATACATCCACACCATCGGGACAGGCCTTTCCGATGGCCTCGGTGATGTCGGAGGTGCTGTTATAGTTCAGTACCTCGTCGAAGCCGAGTTTTTCCTTTAGGTATTGTACTTTTTCGTCGGAACCGGCAATACCGACCACCCTACAGCCTATGATCTTGGCGACCTGCCCTACGATGCTACCTACGGCTCCTGCCGCTCCCGATACGACCACCGTTTCTCCGGCCTTAGGCTTTCCAATCTCCATCAGTCCCAAATGGGCGGTGAGTCCGGTGAGTCCTAACACGCCTAAGTAAGCCGAGGGTGAAGCTATTGTGGCGTCCACTTTGGTTAGACCTTTGCCGTCCGATACTTGGTATTCGGCCCATTGGAGCATACCGTTGACGTACTGGCCTACTGGAAACTTATCGTTATGAGAGGCTACTACCTCGGCAATAATCCCAGAAGCCAAGGGCTGTCCTACCTCAAATGGAGGGATATAGGACTTGGCTGTTGTCATCCTCCCCCGTAGATAGGGGTCCACAGATACGTATTTGGCCTTCAGTAGTACCTCTCCCTCTTTGGGTTCTGGCTGTGCTTGATTTTCAAATTTGAAATTGGCGTTGGTAGGGGTCCCTTCGGGACGGCTATCTAAAACGATTACTCGATTATTATTCATAGTTCGTTAAATTAAGGTAATTTGTACTTCAATATTGCCCCGTGTAGCGTTGGAGTAGGGGCATACCTGATGTGCTGTTTCCAGCAATTTTTGGGCCAGCTCCCTATCTATGTTCGGGATAGAGACTTGCAGCGTCACGCCCAACATAAATCCGCCGGCATCGTTTGGGCCTATACTCACCCTCGCCGTTACCTCCGTATCTTGTAACTTTACCTTCTGAGAGCGGGCTACATGGTTTAAGGCGCTGTCGAAGCAGGCCGCATATCCTGCGGCGAACAACTGTTCGGGATTGGTATAGGCTCCGCCCTTTCCTCCCATCTCCTTAGGGATCTCGGTGCGAAGATCCAGTACTCCGTCGGTGGTGCTTACTTTTCCTTCTCTGCCTCCTGTGGCTGTGGCTTGCGCCGTATATAGGGTTTTCATAGAATTAATTAAAATTAAATAATAAATGAACATTCATTCATTTATATAACACAGATATTATTTTTTAATTCCATCCCAGGTCAAATTAAATGCTTCTTCGAGTTGGGTGGAGGTGATTTCGAAGTCGCCTTTTTGGTGGACGCTAATCAGAAAGGAAAGCGGGTGTACGGTATAGGCATAGAGCAGATAGGGGGATATATCCTTAATAACCCCTTCCTGCTGTCCGCGCGTCCACAGGTCCAGTAGGGGTTGCAGGTGCAGCAAGCCTTGTTGTTTACTTTTTTGGTCGATCATGGGGGTGATATCGCATTGAGACAAAAACATGGCTTCGTCGAGATGATTCAGCTTGTAGCTGGCAATATTATGCCATATCGCTTCAAATCCCTTTTTTACGGGTTTTTGTGGGTCATAATCGGCGAAGGCGTGCTGGCTGAAATTGGCCTTGACAGTCAGGTAAAGCTGATTGATCAAGTCCTGTTTGTTTTCGAAATAGAGGTAGATCGTCGCAGGGGCGACCTTGGCCAATTTGGCTATTTTGGCCATGGGGGCATCATGAAAGCCCTTGTTATTGACCAAATAGAGGGTGGCTTCCAGTAATGCTGATTTTTTGTCTGTGATTTTTTCTTTCATGATGAGGTTGTTGTGTTTCTCCTTTATCCATGGGTTTTATCTGCCCATAAGCGGCCGACTGAGCAGGAGGGTCTGTCGAAAAGTATCTCTTTGCTAGGGGATTATACCAAATATAATGAAAATTAATGAATATTCGTTCATTTTATGGGCTTTTAAGGTTTGGCTACAGTTAAATGAAGTCTTTTGGGCTTGGATTGTGATATGTGAATAATCCAATTACTAAGAAGCAGGAACAAGGAAATATTGGCGGGGTGGTATGCTGTCTTTATAATCTATAATTTTTAAGAAAATTTATTTTTAACAGGCTGGAAATTTTACTTTATTTATATATTTATTTCGTTTTTAAAGAAAATTGCCGAATTTTATGGGTAGCAAGAGGTTCTTGTAGCTCCACGCCACCTGTTTCCGGTAATAGATTCGGGCTTTGTGGATGGTTATTACCAGTCGGTTTAGTATTTTAAATGCAATAATAGTTTTAATCCTTCGATTCAGTAGATGTATAGCCAAGAGGATAACGATACAGATTTTATTCAGCATTTGACCTTGACGGAGGAGCATGTTTTTAAAGACATCTATGACCGCTATTGGCAAAAAATGTATAGACTTGCTCAGACTAAGGTGGGCCATTCAGAGAACGCTAAGGAAATAGTGCAAGAAATATTTCTGGATCTTTGGCAACGTCGTAAGGAGGTAGAAATTAGGGAAATTGAAAGGTACTTATTTACTTCCGTTAAGTATAAGGTCTTAGATTATATCAAGCAAGAGATACTCCGGAAAAGATATATCGATTTTGTTGTGACAAATGATTCAGATATCGATTGTGATTCCGAGCAAAAAATTGCCTTTAAAGAATTAAGTACCGAAATCGCTACAGGAATAAATCAGCTTCCAGAGAAGACGAAAATTATTTTTGAAATGAGTCGGATGCAGTTTAAGTCAGCCGAAGAAATCTCCAACGTTTTGAATATCTCCACGCGCACGGTGGAGTATCATATTACACAAGGACTCAGACTTCTACGTATTTATTTGAAAGATTATATCGTAATTTCTTTTTTTTATTTCTGTAATTTATACTAGCGAAAGTTGAAATTAAATATTTTAAATAATCTTGTATCGAAAAGTATCGATTTGTATAAATATTTAAAGATTATCTAAAATCATTTGCGGTGTAAGGGCATTTGATCTACTTATTAGCTGTATATCGTAGCTAACAAGTAGAAAGAATATCATGTCAATTAAGTGGAAAGAGTTCGTTAAACTTTTGGAAAGGTATCAGAAGGGAACGTTATCATCTGAAGAGGTGAAAATAATGGATGTTTGGTATGATTCAATTTCGAGAGAACCGACTAGTCATGAAGAGGAACTTTCCAATATTGGACAAGAAATATGGACTGGTATAGAGTCTGGCCGTGATAACGAACTAGTATCGGGTAAGGTTGGGCTGCTTACTCCTTGGTGGAAAGGGATTTATTTTCGTTTAGCTGCAGCATGTATCCTGCTGTTAATTGCTGTCGCCACCTTCAAAAATAAGGTAGGAAAGGCTCCTATTATTGCTGGAGTGAATAACGAGGTGATCGAAACGCTCATTTCGAACACCAATAACGGCACTTCAAATAAGCGAATTTTATTGTCTGATGGTAGCCTAGTGGAGTTGACCCCAGGTTCGACCTTGTACTTTCCTCAACAATTCGATACTAACCAAAGAATCGTGTTTTTACGTGGGGATGGTTATTTCGAAATCGCACCAAACAAATCCAAACCGTTTTTTGTACATGCCAATAACATTTCGACCCGAGTGGTGGGTACTAGTTTTACGATTAAAGAAAATACAGGTAACAAGAGTATTGAGGTATCTGTATTGACTGGTGTGGTTGAAGTCCAAGAAAACGTTAATGGTAGGAAATCCAATTCGAGCAAAAATAAGGTAGTTCTAACCCAAAACAAGAAGGCTACCTATTATGAACGAGATAATCAATTGGTGAAAGGACTTATAGAAAAACCACTTGTCATTGCAGACAACGGTGCGAAAGAAGAACCGGTTAGCTTCATTTATAAAGAGATGTCATTTAGGCAAATATTGCCAGCATTGGAGAAGGCCTATGGGGTAAATATTGAATTGACTACTCAGGCCATAGAGAACTGCATTGTAACGGCCGACCTATCCGAGGACACTACGTTGTTTGCTCAATTAGATGTATTATGTGCGGCAATAAATGCGACTTATGAAGTTAATGATGATACGATATTGATTAAAGGTATTGGTTGCAATAGAAAATAAAAAATTAAACCTAAACTTAGAAATATGACATAAAGCGTACTCTTATTAAATAAAGACCTAAGATGCTGGAAACATACTTAGGCCTTTGTTCCTACCGAATCGAAATCCGAATGCTTATCTGGAAAATAAGCACGAAGGAATCTGTAAATCAACCTTGAAAGAGATTTAACTTTTACAAAAAAATGAAAAAAAGAATTAAAATCATAGAACCCATATGGGCAATTATGAAGGTTTCAACGATACAGTTTTTACTAATGGCCATTACGGGCGCTCTAGGCTATGCCAATAATTCAAGTGCGCAGGAGCTTTTGATGAAAAAGGTAAGTATTCACGCTGAGCAGTTGGAGATTAAACAGGTCTTGTCGAAAATCGAAAAAGAGGCGAATGTAAGGTTCGTTTATAGTGTACAGTTACTTCCAGTTGACCGAAAGATTACGGTTGATATCCATAACGAGACCATAGCAGAAGCTTTGGAATCGGTGTTTGGACCTGACCGCATATCCTATGAAATCGTTCGGAACAAAATTGTGCTGAAACTGGCCCCCAAGAAATCGGCACTGCTACCGTTAAACAGCATATCTACTCCCATTAGCTACAATAAGGTAGCCGATAGAGTGATTACTGGAATAGTACGGGATAATGGCAAGGAGCCCTTGCCGGGTGTCAATATTGCCATAAAGGGTTCTAACCTGGGCACCAATACCGATGTAAATGGTAAGTATACCATTGAGGTTCCTACAGAAGATGCAATACTCGTTTATTCTTTTGTGGGTTATTTGCCTCAAGAAGTAAGAGTAGGGGTGAAATCGTCAATTGATGTTAATCTAGTGCCAGACATCAAAGCCTTAGAGGAGGTAGTAGTGATTGGATATGGAACGACCAAGCGCCAGGATTTTACGGGGGCTGTTAGTTCCATGAAACTAGAGGGCTCGGCCATGGCTCAAATGCCTAATCTCAATGCATTGGAAGCTTTAAAGGGGAATTTGCCTGGTCTAAATATTGGCGCTACGAACACAGCTGGAGGTCAGCCCAGTGTTTTGGTTCGAGGTCAAAACTCAATTAATGGTTCTAACGACCCATTAATAGTCCTTGACGGCGTGATTTTTTTGGGGAGTCTGTCGGACATTAACCCCAGTGATATTGCCAATATAGACGTTTTGAAAGATGCTACATCTGCAGCAGCCTATGGGTCACGGTCGGCCAATGGGGTAATCGCCATTACCACCAAACGTGGGAAGATAGGTAAACCCGTAATTACCTTTAATACTTCTACTGGTTTTCAAACTTGGCAGAACCGCCCTGTGATGATGAAAGGCGAGGAATGGATTTCGGTGGTCAATGCAAGAAATAAGTACACCGAGGGCTCGACCAATTGGTTAAAGGCTGGGGAGCTGGCCAACCGGGAGGCTGGTAACGAGACGAATTGGCTCGATGAGACCACCAGAACCGGTGTTATTCAGTCCTATCAAGCGGCGGTGTCCGGTGCTCAAGAAAATGTAAACTATTATCTTTCAACCTCTTACGACGACAACCAGGCCATTGTTAAAGGTGATCAATTCAATCGTATTTCAATACTTGGAAAACTAAAAACCAATATCACGGACTGGCTGGAAATAGGGGTTGATGGTAGCTATTCTAAACGGGACTATTCAGGAGTAACCGCCAATATAGGACAGGCCCAAACCATGTCGCCTTATGGGGTGATGTACCGAGACGATCTGGGGAATCTAGAGAAATATCCGTACACGCAATCAGGAATCAATCCCTTATGGGGAGTAGATGACGGGACTAGAGATAATATAAATATCTTGAATAGCTATAGACTAAATACCAATGCATTGATCTCTATTCCTTGGATTCAGGGCCTAACTTATCGTGTTAATTTATTGAATAACGTTACCAAGAACGAAACTGGTAACTTTACTTATGAAGACTATTATGTTCAAGAGGGGGAGGGCATACAACGATATGACCCGTCGGTTATACAAGGGTTTCTTACCAATGCCAACGGAAATCTAAATAGAAATGGCATTAATAGTTATGTATTCGACAATATCGTCAATTATAAAAACGATTTTGGAAATCATGGTATCGACCTCACTTTGGTAGCAACTCGGGATAATCAGAAATACAATTATATGAATACAACCGGGTCTGACTTTTCTGCCAATGGCAACACCACTTTAGGGATGTATGGGTTACACAAGGCCACTGTACAAAGGGTAGATTTAGATGCTTATGAAAGGTCGAATATAGGATATTTGGCTCGACTAAGTTATTCCTTTTCTGACAAATATTTTTTCACTGGATCCTTTCGCCGGGACGGAGCCTCGGTTTTTGGTCAAAACAACAAATGGGCTAATTTTTATGCTGCTGGGGTTGCATGGAAGATTACCAATGAAAATTTTCTAAAACAATTCGAGGTGCTTAATAGTATGAAGCTAAAGTTCTCGATGGGACAGAATGGTAATCAGGGGATAAGTCCATACGGGACCCTTTCGACGGTTTCTAATGCCGCCAGCGGTGGGGTACGTTATGAATTTTCGGACAAGCCGGGTACTGTCAATTACGGTCTCTATCAGAGTGCCCTTGGTAATGCCGACTTAGGCTGGGAGACAACCACTTCGTGGAATGGTGGGTTTGAGTCCTCTTGGTTGCAAAATCGACTCTCGGTTAACTTGGACCTTTATTTTGGTAAAACAGTAGACCAAATTTTTACCAGAAACATTCCAGTAATGACTGGTTTCAAGACCATTAAAACATCGATGGGTCAGGTGAATAACTCTGGGGTAGAGCTTTCGATCAGCTCAGATAATATTCGGGGGAAAAAGCTGAACTGGAATACTTCTCTGACTTTTTGGAAAAACAATAACAAATTAGTGAAGTTATATGGGGAGGATAACGATGGAGATGGTCGGGAGGACGACGATATTTCCAGTAGTTTATTTATAGGTGAACCTCTTAATGTTATTTATGGTTACGAGCAAATAGGCATCGTACAGGAAGATGATACGGAATATATGGCCTTAACAGGGGCGGCGGCTGGTTCGCCCATGTACAAGGACCTCGATGGAGTAGAAGGGATATCGGCCAACGATAGGAAAATTATTGGCTATAGAAATGAGAATTTTAGGTTGAACCTTCGTAATAATTTTTCATATAAAAATTTCGATTTATACGTACTTGTATCTGGAATTTTTGGAGGAAACAATCGATATATGCAAGAAAATACCGAGGCCTATTTGACGGCTGGAACGGGACGTTTCAATGATAATATGACCTCCAAAGCCTATTGGACGCCAGAGAATAGAAGTAATGAATATCCGTCCGCATATTTTGCCGGAGATGGGCGCTTCACTGGCTTGCAGTCTCGAACGTTCGTAAGAATTCAAGATATAACCCTGTCTTATAAATTGGAGTCAAGCTGGTTGTCGGCAGTTCGTATGAAGTCCGCCAAATTGTTTGTTAGTGGCCGTAATCTTGGAACCTTTACGAACTGGTTTGGTGGAGATCCTGAAACGGGTACTCCCGTTCGTTCCAATACTTTTCCGGTGGCCTCTACTTACTCCTTTGGTGCCAATTTTAGTTTCTAAACCAATTTAATAATGAAAAATATACTAAATATAAAATCTTTTTGGGCCTTGGTCCTTTTGGTCAATTTGTGTGGATGTGAATCTAGCGATGATTTTTTAAAAGAAAATCCCACGACATTTTATACGGTGGACAATGCTTTTTCTACTTCAGCACAAGTGGATCAAGTGTTGGTTTCTATTTATTCCCAGGTTCGTGATTTATGGGCTAACCCAGCAGAATCAGCGTGGATATTCGTTCTCAGGGGGAATGGAACCGATATGTACGATGTGGCCAGTATTCGTAAAAGTGCAACATTCAATAATTACGGGGTGATTAATATCGATAATGGGACCTTCTATAATATTTTTAGCACCTATTATCAAATCATCGCTAAGGCAAATTTTGCCATGGAAGCGGCCAACTTGCCCCAAATATCCTGGGCTTCGGATCAAGAAAAAGCTTATACCATCGCCCAAGCAAAATTTTTCAGGGCCTATGCTTATCGCAACCTAGGTGAACTGTTTGGCGGGGTTCCCTTGGTAACAGAAGTTTCTAAAACACCTCAGTATGATTTTGGGAGGTCCACTCGAGTTGAAACGTATCAGTTTGCTATAGATGATTTGCTTTCAATAGAAAACGATCTTCCTGAAACTTCCGTTTCGGGGGGGAGAATCGTACGCGGAGCCGCTCAACACAACTTAGCCGAATTATATTTGGCGATGGGGACCCAGCTAGCCGCCGATGGCAAAGGGGGAGAGGCTCAGGCTGCCTTTGCCAAATCCATCACTTATGCTAGCAAGGTAATAGATGGTGGCGTATACTCCTTAATGAAGACCAGGTATGGGGCAAGAAAAAATGAAGAAAAAGGTAACGTGTATTGGGATCTTTTTCAAGAGAATAACGTAAACTATCAAGATGGCAATAAGGAGAGTATTTGGACATTGCAGGTTGATTATGCAGCCTATCGTGCCGAAGATAGTAAATCTAAGTTACCCTATTCTCGTACCTATGGACCCGTTTTTAGAGATGGTGCCAAGGATCATTTGACAGGGACTCTTGAAGATGTGGGTGGCCGTGGAATCTCGCAAATTATCCCTACTTTTTATACACGCGATGATATTTATGCCGACAAATGGGGCAAAGATATGCGGAATTCTAATATCGTTTTTCAGCGAGAGATTATCGGAAATGTAGCCTCTTCGCCTTATTTTGGTAAACCTGTCCCTTGGGAGGTCATATATAATGGAAGCCCAGATGCTACTACCAACAAAAACAATAGTAGTTTGTGCTATCCTATTTCCTGCAAAATTGCAACTGATCAGTATACAGGACTATCTGATGGGGAAAATAGAAGTAATTTGTTCAGAGACGATTATTTTATAAGATTATCTGAAACGATACTTTTAAGGGCCGAGGCCAAGCAAAGGAATGGAGACAAATCGGGTGCTGCAGCCGATGTAAATCTGCTTCGTGAACGGGCCCAGTGCGAATACCTTGTTTCGGCGGCCGATATGGATGATAGCTTTAATGTCATTCTGGATGAACGTGCAAGGGAGTTGGTTTATGAAGAGGCACGATGGAATACCTTACTCCGTATGGGAGGCACTATTGCAGTAGATCGTATTAAAAAGCACGCTTATTGGCCCGAGGCCCAGGCTACACTAACTTTTAATTATAACTTATGGCCTATTCCTCAAACCATTATTGATACCAACAAAGACGTGGTCTTGGAGCAAAATCCTGGCTGGAATCGATAAAATATAATTCTCTGAGTAACGATAGTTGCCCGAATTCCTTTTCGGGCAACTATTTTATTAACCCATCATACTTATTGATGGAGTATTGCTTGTTTGACGCAACTTGAGGTTACCTATTTCCCTTCCCGAAGCATACCGGCTAGTTCGTTGGGAAGCAGACTTAGCTCAATGGCTTTAGCTGCTTTTTCGACATCATAGGGTAGTCTGATAAATTCGGTACTAATGGTGGCTCGTTCTTGGCCGTCGATGGTGAGCATCACATAGCCGGCTCGAGGGTCCCCATCCTTGGGCTTACCAACAGAACCTGTATTGATAAAATGATAAGTTGGATTCAGCTCCCCGTCGGTCGTATGGACGACCCGATGGTAGGGCTTGTGGGTATGGCCGAAACATAGAATGTCTGCCTTAAACTCCTGGGCCATTTCTATCATATACGCTTCCGGCAGGTCTTCCAGCAGATATTCGTTAATGCTGCGCGGGCTGCCGTGTACCATCAACAAGGTAAGCGGGGTATTATTGATCTGAAACTCAAGACGAATCTGTCTAGGCAAGGTGAGCAGATAGTCCCTTTCTTTAGGGCCTACCAATTGGTAGGCATACTCCTTACTGGGTTCTTGACTACAGGGATCCAGCTTAGGTCGCAGGGTGGTCAATTTGATATCGTGATTGCCAGCGATGGTTGGGATTCCTCTTTTCCGAACCAGTTCAACCACCTGGTTGGGCCATACCTGATAGCCTATGAGGTCACCCAAACAATAAACGGCATCCGGTTGTTGCTTTTCCAGGTCGTCGAGCACCGCTTCTAAAGCCGGTAAGTTGGCATGGATATCTGAAAGTAAGGCGATTCTCACGATGCTAATGTTTTGGATGGGTAATACTTATCTCTTAGCCAAAAGGCCACATTCACCAGGGCGATTAAGGCCGGAACCTCTACCAGAGGACCTATTACCCCAACAAAGGCCTGGCCAGAGTTGATACCAAATACTCCGATGGCTACGGCAATGGCGAGTTCAAAATTGTTGCCCGCGGCGGTAAAGGCGATGGAAGCATTCTGACTGTAATCGGCACCGAAGGATTTGGCCATAAAAAAGCTGAGTAAAAACATGATGGCAAAGTAGATTACCAAGGGGATGGCTATTAGTAGGACGTCCCCAGGAAGCTGTACGATCAATTCTCCTTTAAGGCTGAACATCAGCATGATGGTGGCCAATAGGGCGATGAGGGTGATAGGGGATATGCGCGGAATATATTTCTTTTCGTACCATTCTTCTCCCTTTAGGGCCGTCAGGCCGAGTCTACTAAGCATTCCGGCGGCAAAGGGAATGCCTAAATAAATGCCCACACTCTTGGCAATTTCCGATATCGTAATATTTACTTCCAAACCTTTGAGGCCTAGCAAGGGAGGAAGTACCGTAATAAAAAAGTAGGCATAAAAGCTATAGAGCAACACTTGAAATACGCTATTAAGCGCCACAAGACCGGCGGCGTATTCACGGCTGCCTTCAGCGAGTTCGTTCCAAACCAATACCATGGCAATACAGCGGGCTAGTCCGATCAGGATTAGTCCTATCATATATTCAGGGTGATTGGGTAGGAAAATAATGGCCAAAACGAACATGAGCACGGGACCTACCACCCAGTTGAGTACCAGGGAGGCCGTCATGACCTTGGTATTTCTGAACACTTCCCCCATCTTGTTGTATTTGACTTTGGCCAAGGGAGGGTACATCATCAGGATGAGGCCTATGGCCAAGGGAATATTGGTGGTTCCGCTCGAGAAACCGTTGATATATTCGGGTAAGGCGGGGTAAAAGTTTCCGAGTCCCACCCCAACGGCCATGGCCAAGAATATCCATAAGGTAAGATAACGATCCAAAAAGCCAAGCTTTTTACGATTGGCAACGGGTGCACAAGAGTTAGCAGACATGATGAGGCATTAAAGGTTCTGGTTAACAAATTCTTCCGAATATTTTTTGATCATTTCACGTACCGACCTGAACGACTCCATGATTTGTTGCTCAGTACCCGTAGCCTTAGCCGGGTCGGGGAAGTTATGATGGAATTTCTGGGCCTTGGTAGGGAAGTAAGGACAGCGTTCTTTGGCGTTATCGCAAACGGTGATCACGAAGTCGAATTCGATTTGGGTATACTCATCTATATTATTAGAGGTATGCCCCGAAATATCGATTCCATCTTCGGCCATAACGGCAATGGCCTTAGGATTCACCCCATGGGTTTCAACACCAGCACTGTACACGCTGGCTTTTTCGTCGGCAAAATGTCTGATATAACCTTCGGCCAATTGGCTGCGGCAGCTGTTGCCGGTACAAAGCACTAATACTTTTTTCATTGTTCGTTTAGTTTATTCCAATCGTTCTACTTCGTCTTTCTAAGAGGTGTACGGTTCGCCAAACTCCATGTAGTTGGCCTATGTTTTCACGATAGCCTATGAGGCGGAAACCATTTTTGAGATGCAACTGTATACTTGGGATATTTTCGGGGAAAATACTGGCTTGGAGAGTCCAGTAGCCGGCATTTTCGCTTTCTTGGATAAGGTGTTTTAGGAGGGAATCGCCTAAGTTTTGACCCCGGAAATCGGTGCCAATATAGACGCTCACTTCCGCTACACCGGCATATACGCAGCGTCCGGAAACGGGGGTAAGGGCGGACCAGCCAGTAATAGCCCCCTGCTCCGAAACGGCCACATAGCGCAGGTCAGGTACATGGGTAGCGTCCCAAGCTGGCCATTCCGGGGGAGTGGTTTCCAAAGTGGCAAGTCCTGTGGCTATGCCTTGTTCGTAAATCTGGCGGACTTGGGGCCAGTCTTCTGGCTCCATGATGCGGATCGTAGCCATGTGTCAGCAGAATTTAACAGCATCCTCCTCCAGGCGTACAGCTTTGGCTGGCGGAACCTACGAGTTCAAGTTCTGTTTTTGGTGCCGGGGTACCACAGGTTTGTCCACGGCCAATGGCCTTGCACTGAGTGAAGTCGGCCGTCAGCTGTACGGTAAATGTGTCGCCTTCCGCAACGAATTCGGATGGATACATTTGGCGGGTATCGAATTTGGAATTGCCAAATTCAATTTTCACGATGGCGGTAGGCTCGAGGGGAAGGGATTTCTCCACCAACTCCACAATAGAGAGGGCTTTGCTTACCTTCATGGCCCGGCCGGCTTCTGCCACATTGGGTTCCCATAACTGTATTATAACTTCTGTCCATTGGTTCATTACACCTCCACAGTCGACCGACACGATAGGTGCCTGCTTGATTTCGGTAATATGATAGGAGGGTTCTACCAATTGACCTTCGGCATATTGAAACTGAAGGGCCTTGTCGGGGTGTGCCAATAGTGTGTTTTTAAAGGCTTCCCAGTTCATTGGATCTAAATTATTCATTGCTATATTACGATTAAGTTAAATTTAAAAAAAATATGAATGCATTTATTCACAGCATTTAAGGGAAACTTCTGTATTGAATATTTCGCCAAAAATAGCTTTGGCTTCTTGCCAAACCGTCTCGTTAATGCAGTAACATACCCGAGGAGGGTTTATTTCCCCAGTGAGGATTCCTATTTGCTTCAGCTCTTTCAGGTGTTGAGAAACGGTGGCTTGAGCCAGAGGAAGTACTTCTACCAAATCACCACAGACACAGGATTTTTCCCTCAATAGGTGCTGAATGATCGCGATGCGTGCCGGATGTGCCAAGGCCTTAGCCAAGTCGGCGATGCGGTTCTGTTGTTCTGTGAAAACTTGTGTCTTTGTAACTCCCATGCCTCAAAGATACTATATTTATTATTCATTGCAATAATACGATAGATAATTTTTTAACCACTGCCGCTTTTAGGTCTTGCCGGGAGTAAAGTGTCCATAAACGGCCTGGTGCGTATATGATTGATGTACCGGTAGATTGGTTGTTTCTTAAGATTTGAAAATCCATCGTATATTCGTGATTCTACGATTCATTTCTGCGCATCGACTGGGATTCATCATGAGTGATACGCAAGATCGTCATCTACCTATCAATAGTTAATAAATAATTATATGGCCCAATCGAGAGGAATCATTCGGAAGTTAGGATATTTGACCATCCTACTATGGTGTCAGAGCTGTGGACAGCGGCAAACCGAGGCGACGAGACTGTCAGAGGCAGTGGATAGGTTTTCTTCCGATACTTTACTGGAGGAACCCGACAGTATATGGGTCGCCATTAACGATAGCATGGGATTTTTAATGGCAAATAATGAAGAGACCCGACTTAAAATGAGTGCGTGGCAGGCTGTTAAAAGATTTGAAGACAAGGATTTCGAGGCCTACGATTACGATTCGAATGCGGACACGACTACCTATTTAGGTTTTCCGTACCAGTCACGGGAAGGGGAAGCCGGGCAGTATACCTATCACTTCGACTTATCGGGGACCGATCTTTCAGGAAATAAAGTTAGTGCTAAGGTGGAGGTGAAAGGGAAATTTGGAAAAGGTTGGGTACGAAATGCCGATGGAGAATACCTATACCTAGAGGTATCATGGAACAAACACCATGAATTGGTGGGGGTCGATGCCCAAATGATGGACTATACCTTTCGACCCCTTTAAATTGTACTTTTTAGAAGTAGGATCCTGGCATACCCTAAGGTTACCAGGATCAGGTTTTTAAAATAGTATTTGATAGCGCAGGCTTATAGCGCGACCCGGTAGGTTGTAGCCTCGTTTTTCGTAATAATTCTCATCCGTCATATTACTGACCTTAAGGGTTAGCTGATGCCTGTTTTCGATGGAGAAAGTGGCGGCCAAGTCGGCCACCATATACTGAGGGTAGCGAATCAGCGGATTGAGCACATCGGTGTAGTCGATGTCCTGTCTATGACCAATATTACGGGCGGTTAGTCGGAGGCGCATCCAGGCGAGGTTGTCATATTCTAACCCATAGTTAAATGTATTTTTGGCCACGTTATGGATATCTCGGCTCAGGATAGAGGCATCGGCTTGGCGTATACCTTCTTGGGCTTTTAGGAAACTGGTACCGTTCAGAAATGCCCTTAGGGAATAGCGATGGTCTGCCAGGAAGCCGAAGTCATATTGAATTTCTGTTTCTATACCTTGAATATGGGCCTCAGTGGCATTGACGTATTGGGCCCTCGACACAATTTTATCGCCATTGGGCTGGGGCTCGTCTACCTTGGTGGTCACCTTCGCAATCCGGTTTGTTACCGAAGTATTAAAATAAGTCAATGTAGCCGACCAGCCGGTATTGGGTCGCAGGAAACTCAGGCCTAGATCCCAACTTAGGCTGCTTTCATTTTTTAAATCCGGATTGCCCTGAGTGATGGAGATTCGTCCCTGGGAGTCCCTCACTTCGTTATAGCCTGCCACCGAGTAGGCGTCGGCGGTCACGAAACCTCTACCCATATTGGCCTTGACCTTAAGCCCAGGCAGGAGCCGGTAGGTAAGGCCTAAACTAGGACTGACGAAGGGAAGGTTCTTTTTGCCTGCCTGGTAGGAAGGGAGTAAGTCAGTTGTTTTTACTTCATAGGTGATGCGTTCGTTTCGAAGGCCTGGTTGCAGGCTAAGTCGACCAAAGTCCAAAAAGGCCTGAACATATAATGCCGAAGTGATAAGGGCGTAGTCGGGCTGATAAGGGGCACGAGCCGTACTATCATTGTACCAGCGGCGGCTGTTATTGGAGGCCTTCAAATAGTCGTATCCTATGGTAAGGCTATGTGGACCCAGGCTCCAGATATCTTTAAGTTGCAATCCTTTCCATTGGTTTTGGCTCTGAGCGGACCGATAGGGGGCAATGGGTTTGCCATATTCGTTCAGGACGTAGTTAGTGGTATTTTCTTCGGAACCGTATACCTTCAGGGAGGCTTGGTGTGTGCCGTGGTCGCCGGTAAGGGTAAAGTCTAGGGCCGAACGATCGACATCTTTTTTACTAGCTTCGGTACTTCCCGAGGAGATGTCCCCTGGCGATTCTACATCTTTGGCCTGGAATTTCTCACCACGGAGATCTATTCGCCACTTTTCATCTATTTGATAACCTACTCTGAGCATCCCTGCATACTGATGAAACTGGGTGTTAGGTCGTTGTTGGCCATCGGCAAGGGTCTCCGATACCGAAGCTTGTGGTTGAGCAGAATAGTACTTGAGGGCATTGTCGAAATGAAATGCTTTACGAAGCAAGTTGTTTTTGCCGATGGTATAATCTGCTCCTCTTTCAAAAGTGCTGCCAGAAAGGTCAAAGTCCAATTTTTTCGTCAGGTTGCCACCCACCTGCAGCCCTAATTGGCTAGTTTGGAAACTACCATACTCGGCCCAGGCTTTGCCACGGGGAGTTCCTTTAGAGTGAGCCGATATCACATTAATAACTCCCCCCATGGCTTGAGAGCCATATAATGCCGAAGCTGGCCCTTTCAGAACTTCAATTTGTTGAATTCCATTGAGATTGATCAACGACAAATTGGTGGCTCCTGCTGGACAGCCGTCGATAAGCAGCAGGGTACGCTGGTTCAGCCCCGAAAACTGGGGTCGAAATCCTCGTATTCCCACTCCCGACGAGAGGGTAGGATACTGGATCACGTCCACGGCGGCAAGCTTCCTAACAAGGTCGGTCAGGTCATTAGAAGGCGTCATCTGTAGGTCGTTGGGAGTAAGTACTTCAATTTTTTGTGCGATTCTATCCCTAGAATGGGCCGAGCGAGTAGCGGTTACAACCACTGGGTCAAGCTGATGGGGCGATAGGGTATCTGCAGGAAAGGGAGTGGCATAAGACGTACCTCCGGCTAGGACAGCCATGAATAATATGGCTGTTAATGGATAAAATTGAAATTTCATTTTAGCTTTTTTAACTAAGAAATTGGGGTTGAATAATCTGTTTTGAAATATTATTGAGCCTGTAGCAGGGTAATGATGCCGATCAGGATTGAAAATGCCCCTACCAGGTAATTAATCATTCGGATGATGGTTACTTTTTTTGAAGCAAATCGCTGTAACGAAGAGGTGAAGAAATAGCCATAGGCCGACATAGATACTATAATGCCCAGGCTTTGGATGATGATGATCCACAGGGCCGTGGTAGCGTCGCTGGCCGCCAAGGTAAGGGCTACAGCACAGGCTCCTCCCGTACCCGCCAGGCCGTGAATCATACCCACCCAAAACGATTTGCTCATTTTCCTGGAACCTACGAAGTGGGTAGAAGGGTGCTGAAAGTTCCGGCGGATGGCCATTATTCCTAGCCAGATCATTAAAGGACCCACCAGGAGTTCGACTTTTTCGGAAATCTCTAGGGAAAGGGTCGATTTAAGTAGCAGTACCAATACGGCGAAAATGATGAGGGAAGCAGAATGGCCTAGTGCCCAGTGGGAAGCCCGCCATATCAGTTTCCACCTTTCAGTCGGCCGTCGGTCTTTGTCGCTGGCTAGGACCGACACGGCGGCCATATGGTCGGGTTCAAAAGAATGCTGAATGCCTAATAACAGGGAATCCAATAGTAAAACGTTAATCATAAAAGCCGCATTAAGGTATTGCCTTTCCTTTCAGAAAGGCACAAGAAAACATGATGAGCCGGCACATTGCTGACTTCAGTGAATTTTCCGATACGCTTTTGGGGGGAGTTACAGGGAAGCTAGCCAGGACACACTGCGCCCTGCCACTGTCCTGATGCCTTTCTTCCCGAAAGCAAACGGAGGATATCTGTACTGGCAGGTCTTCTGGCTCGTTCAGTTTTGGCGCCTTCCCGGAAAATTTCCAGTGGCTTAAGGCCAAAACCCTTTTTTGAACTTACAGCAGCGGGGACTGCTCCGGATTTACACCGGATTCCCTTTTAATTGCGTTTGAGGCGCAAACCAATGAGGCTGCAAAGCTATGTTTTTTATTTTTAAATAGACAAAAAATAATTGTAGAAAAGCAGGCTTTGATTCCTGAACCAAGTTCTCCTTGTTTTACTAAAGAATTATCGCTTACCTTTGCGACTGAAAACGTTCTTTTCTAAATTTTCCAACAAGAAAGGGTTTTACTACCAAGTGAATGAATAGGGAATCGTGTGAGAATCACGAGCTGTCGCGCAACTGTAAGTAACACCAAAGTTTACATCGAGTGTAGTCCACTGTTCCATAAGGGATGGGAAGGAGGATGTAAATGTTACGAGTCAGGAGACCTGCCTTTTCTATGTTGACCGTGCTCTCGCGGAATAGAGCATTGTCAGGTTTGGTCGTCGATACTCTGGTGAGACCTTTTGGTTAGCCAAAAATCTTTGGTTTTATCCTGCCTTTCTATATTCCTTTTTGCTGCACTGAAAATGAGGTTCTGAACTTTTAACTCATTAAAAATCAGTTAAAAGTGAATCATAATCACCAGGTCCACAGTCCGCGATTCGACTGGGAGCACCACTTTCCTATAGGAGGGGAGCAGCCAGGCTACGCTCCTCAATTTGTTCTCTCGGCACCTTCGAGCAGCTCGGGTAAGACTACCCTTACCTTGGGGATATTGCGTGCTTTGCAACGTCGGGGGCTAGGGGTACAGCCGTTTAAGTGTGGTCCCGACTATATCGACCCTTTGCATCACCAGAAGGCCTGCGGGAGGCAGAGTGTCAATCTCGATACTTTTCTCTCGTCGGCCAGTCATGTTCAGGCGGTATACGCCAAGTATGCTGCTGAGGCCCAGGTGACGGTCATCGAAGGGGTGATGGGGCTTTTCGATGGGTCTGTCAAGATGGAAGGCAGTACGGCCTCAATCGCTGAACTGTTGAAGGTGCCGGTGGTCATGGTCGTCGATGCCCGATCTATGGCCTATTCTGCGGCTCCCTTACTCTATGGATTCAAAAACTTTTACAAGGGGATTACCTTAGCCGGGGTGATTTTTAATTTCGTAAATACCGATTCACATTATCAGTTTTTGAAGGATGCCTGTGCCGATATAGGCCTAAGGTCATTGGGGTATCTTCCTAAAAATGAATCTTTCAATATTCCATCCCGTCATTTGGGTTTACATCTTCCCCAGGAAAATGATTTTACGAATAGTCTGGATGTCCTGGCGCAACAAATAGAAAAAACGATAGATCTTAATGGTCTATTGGAAAGTAGCCAGAGGCCTTCCCCGTTGCCGCCTGCTCGCAGGGCCCAGGTGGTAGCAGCCGACCGCATCATTGCCGTTGCAAAGGATGCAGCCTTTAGCTTTACCTATGCCGAAAATATCGAACGGCTTGCCGAGTACGGTCGCATCCAATGCTTTAGCCCTTTGGAGGATGCCGAAATCCCCCGTTGCGATTTCTTATATCTCCCTGGGGGGTACCCAGAACTATATGCCGCTGAATTGGAAGAAAACCATTCGATGCGTAGGAGTATTAGGGCCTATTGCCAGGCAGGCGGCCTTACCTACGCCGAGTGTGGAGGTATGATGTACCTCGGGCAATCGATCCATTTGGCTTTAGGACCGTCTAAATCCATGGCCGGGGTTTTTGATTTTAGCACCAGCATGGAGAACTCCAGGGTGGCCTTGGGTTATAGGCATTTGTCGGGTGCGGATTGGCAGGTTCGGGGACATGAATTTCACTACTCCAGATTGAACAGCAATCCGCCTGGGGAGTTGGCCCCTGGGGATGTGGCGACGGCTCAGGCGTTGGACCACTTCGTGATCACCACAGCCCGGGGTAAGGAGGTGACCACGCCAATCTACCGATTCCGAAACTGTTTTGCTACCTATTTACATTTGTACTGGGGTGAATCCGACCATTTTATCAAATATTTATTTGAGCAAAGCCATGACATGGAGTACGTCACTAAAGATCCCGAAACGTTATGAAAAGACAAAGAATTACCCGGGCCGACGGGAAGTCTATCAATCTGGTACAGCGGCGGGGGCATTTGTCATATTGCTATAATGCCTGCTGCTGTGGACGGGTGGACAGGGGCTATGCCCCCGTCCCAGTGGACCTGTACAAGGAGGAATGGCTCAAAAGGAAGCTAAGGAATAAGGTACACCTCACCAAAGGAGGCTGCCTCGGCCCCTGTACCCTAGCCAACGTGGTTACCTTACTCTTTGACGGGCATTCTATTTGGTTTCACTCCGTCAATAGCGACTGGCAGATTGTAGCTATTTACGATTATATAGAGAGCATGATCGAGGCCGATGGATATCTCGTGCCTCCGGCTGAGCTGGCCGAATATATCTTTCAGTTTTACAGTTGGAAGGGGGGCGAAAGTGTTGGGCTGGCAGGCACGGCCCCCATACCTACTGAGGGACTGGTATTTTTGACGCATGCCGATACCGACCTTTTGGCTTTGCATAGGGCCATGGAGCTATTACCAGACGACTTTCCAAAGACTTTGGGTATAAGCCTGTTAGCCATTAAGAGTGAAGCCCAGATGCAACAGCTGCTGGACAGGGAATTGGCGGAGGCCAAAATTATCGTGGTGCGTATTCATGGTAGGCTAAGTAGTATTCCTGGCTATGGGGAGCTGGTACAGAAATGTAAATTACGGGGGCAACATCTGATCGTCGTGAGCGGAACCGGGGAGATGAACCCCGACTTCGCTGCCGTATCCACCGTGTCGCCAGGGATACTGGAAGACACGCTCCATTATCTTCAGGCGGGAGGGTATACCAACTTACATGCGCTGATGTTGTATCTCTCCGATCGGCTGCTTTACAGCGGATATGGAGCCGAACCTCCTCAGGAGCTCCCCGAGCATGGAATATACCATCCCGACCTACCAGAGCGGGCCGATCTGGACGACTGGCGCCAGCACCATCATCCCGAGAAGCCTACCGTTGGCATCTGCTTTTACCGGGCACATTGGATCAGTGGTAATACCAATTTTGTCGATAGGCTCATCGAGGCGTTAGAGGTCAAAAATCTGAATGTTCTACCCATCTTTACTGCTTCCTTAAAGGCGTTTAACGAAGTGACAGAGCGTCCCTTTGCCTTCGATTACCTGGAGGAGGTGGGTATAGATGTGCTGATAAACACCATTTCCTTTGCCATCACCGATATACGAGCCTCCAACGGCCATTCGGGAGGTGCGATGAGGGGGCTCGATGTCCCCATCCTTCAGGCTATCACCAGCGGCATGGGACAAGGGCCTTGGGAGAATTCCTCTCGGGGGCTTAACCCCTTGGATACAGCCATGAACGTGGCTATTCCTGAGCTAGATGGACGCATTATTACCGTGCCTATTTCTTTTAAGGAGCGAGGCAAAGAAGCCAAAGGGTATCGCCCCCTTAGCGATCGGGTAGCGCGTGTGGCAGGGCTCGCACACCGATTTTCTCGACTGCGACGACTCAGTAATAGGGATAAAAAAGTAGCCTTTATACTCACCAATTCCAACAGCAAGGCGGCACAAATTGGGAATGCAGTGGGGCTGGACTCCCCAGCTTCTTTAATGAAAATGTTGCATGCCATGAAGGCTGAGGGATATACCATAGAGGACCTACCCACCGATGGGGACGCCCTCATTCATCAGCTTATCGACAGGTGTTCTTATGACCTTAATTTCCTCACTCCACAGCAGCTGCAACAAGCAGCCGGAAAGGTAGAGGCAGGCCAGTATCAAGAATGGTTTGACGAACTCCCTGATGTTTTAAAGCACAAAATGGAGAAGCAATGGGGCGCAGCCCCAGGAACGACCTACCTACATCAGGGACAGATCGCCCTGGCTGGGCTTGCATTTGGTAATGTGTTTGTAGCCTTACAACCTCCACGAGGCTATGGCATGGATCCCGACGCCATTTATCACCAGCCCGACCTGCCCCCCACCCATCATTATTATGCCTTTTATCGATGGCTAAGGGATGGCTGGGGGGCCGATGCCCTCGTTCATGTGGGTAAGCATGGTACGCTCGAATGGTTGCCGGGCAAAGGAATTGGCCTTTCGGAAAATTGTTTTCCGGATGCACTTTTGGGCGATCTACCCTTATTTTATCCTTTTATCATTAACGATCCCGGCGAAGGGTCACAAGCCAAGCGCCGGGCACATGCTGTGGTAGTCGATCACCTGACGCCCCCCATGACCTCGGCCGACAGCTATGGCGAACTTGCCCAGTTGACCCTATTGGTCGACGAATACTATCGGGTAGAGAGTCTGGATCCATCCAAACTGCCTTTGTTACAACGACAGATATGGGAACTTATCCAACAGACAAATCTCGATAAAGATCTGGGGGCGATGCTTAGCCGCGATCATGGCGACCACAAGCACGACTGGGACGACGAAATGACTCCCGAAGGGGTGCCGGTGAGTCTTACCGAAATGGATGGCAAAGATATGGCGCATTTGATAGAGGATATTGACGGTTACCTCTGCGAACTAGGCGCCGCACAAATCCGCAATGGTCTACATATCTTAGGAGAAATGCCGACAGGGGAGTCTTTAGTGGACATGCTTTCGGCCTTAACCCGGCTCTCCAATACGGGAATTTCTAGTCTTCAAGAGGCTTTAGCCCAATGGTTTGGTTATGAGCTGCAGGAACTGAAGGATGCTAAGGGTCAGCGGCTTGCTGATGTTTCTAAGTCCCTTGTGGTAATGTCAGAAAAGAGTTTGGTGACCGGGGCCGATGTGCTGGAAGCGCTGGAGGCTATCGGAAAGCAATTGTTTCAGCTCCTGGAGCAGGAGTATTTTAGCTTCGATCATATCGACGCTGTGTTGTGCGCGGTATTCCATACTACCCCCGATCGGCCAGCGCTAAGGGCTATCAAAGAGATACTGACTTTTGTGTGTACCCAACTCGTGCCCAACCTATGCCGGACCGACGAGGAGATCAGCCATTTGTTGCATGGGCTCAGTGGAGGCTATATCCCGGCTGGGCCAAGCGGATCACCTACGCGAGGCATGGCGCATATATTACCTACAGGTAGGAATTTCTATTCCGTCGACCCTCGGGCACTTCCTTCACAAGCCGCCTGGGAGGTGGGGGAGCACCTGGCCAAAGAGGTATTGGAGCGACACCTGAAAGAGACGGGCCGGTATCCGGAGCAGGTGGGTATCAGCATATGGGGTACCAGTGCGACGAGGACCCATGGCGACGACGTAGCGGAGGTATTAGCGCTAATGGGGGTGCGCCCCCTTTGGCAAGCAGAAAGCCGGAGGATCGTAGGGGTAGAAGTGATCCCTTTAGAAATTTTAGGGAGGCCCAGGATCGACGTCACTACCAGGATCAGCGGTTTTTTTAGGGACGCCTTTCCCCACCTCATATCCATGATCGATGAGGCTGTGCAATTGGTGGTGGCACTGGATGAGCCATTGGAGCAAAATTTTGTGCGTAAATATTATCTAAAAGACCTAGCTCAGCTACAAAGCGACCCTGATGTGTCCTTAGAACAAGCGGAAGAACGGGCCTCTTACCGAATATTTGGGGCTGCCCCAGGGACGTATGGAGCCGGAATACTGCCCCTGATTGACGAGAAGAATTGGGAAACCGATGCCGATTTCGCAAGGGCCTATGTGAATTGGGGAGGCTATGCCTACTCTCAAAATGCCCAGGGGGTGGATGCCCGTAAGGAGTTTGAACACAGGCTTTCGGGGGTCGAAATAGCCTTGCATAACCAGGATAATCGGGAGCATGATATTTTTGATAGTGACGACTACTTACAATTTCATGGGGGGATGATCGCCACCATTCGCAACTTAACGGGACAACAACCCAAGCATTATTTTGGAGACTCCCAGGACCCGGCCCATCCTGTTGTCCGTGACTTAAAAGAAGAAGCGCTCCGGGTTTTTCGGTCCAGGGTCATGAATCCCAAATGGTTAGAGAGTATCAAAAAGCATGGCTATAAAGGGGGGCTGGAACTTACAGCCACGGTAGACTATCTGTTTGGCTACGATGCCACAGCGGGGATAGTCGACGACTGGATGTACGAAAGCGTTGCGCATACCTACGCCCTGGACCCTAGCATGCAAGCGTTTTTTAAGGATCGAAATCCTTGGGCTATGCAGGCCATTACCGAAAGGCTACTCGAAGCCGCCCAAAGGGGGATGTGGGCCGAGCCTTCTCCAGAAACCCTTGATGGCTTAAAGGAGCTATATATGCACAATGAGGAACAATTGGAACAACGCGTGGAATAGGGGCCTTCAGCAGGCATCATGAATAGACGACCGTTCAACTGACAAGAAAAATGTATCAATATCCGTTTTCGGCCATAGTAGGTCAGCATCAATTAAAGCAAGCCCTTATACTCTGTGCGATCAACCCAAGCATAGGAGGGGTGCTCATAAAGGGGGAAAAAGGAACCGCAAAAAGTACCGCAGTAAGAGGGCTGTCGGCGGTGATGCCCCCCATACGCCGTATTGCTGGGTCGCCCTTCAACTTGTCGGAGGCCGAATATATACAGGGTGGAGGAGTAGCAGAAGGCTATGCCCTCGAACAATGCCCGCTCCCCCTGGTCAATGTACCCTTAGGGGTCGCTGAGGATAGGCTACTGGGGAGTCTGGATTTGGAGACGATTTTATCTGAAAAGAAAAAGCAGCTTTTACCAGGGCTGCTGGCTGAGGCTCATAGGGGTCTTTTGTATATCGACGAGGTGAACCTGTTGGCCGATCACCTGGTAGATGTGCTATTGGACGTCGCCGCCTCGGGTGTCAACAGGGTACAGAAGGAGGGCCTGTCGGAAACGCACCCTGCCCAATTCGTTTTGATAGGAACCATGAATCCGGAGGAGGGGAACCTGCGTCCACAATTTCTGGACCGTTTTGGTATGATGGTCGAGGTACAGGCCCAGATGGAGGTGACGGAGCGCACCGAGGTAGTGAGGCGGCGAATGGCTTTTGAAGCGGATCCCGAAGGGTTTATCAATCGATGGCAAGCGGAGCAAAACCGTTTGGCCATTCGTATTAGGGAGGCTCGGGCCTCGCTTCCTACTGTTTCGATGCCCGAGGGGCTGCTCACGCTGATCAGCGAGCTTTGTATAGAATGGTCGGTGGCGAGCCTTAGGGCCGATATCGTCTTGTACAAAACCGCCCTAACACTGGCGGCTTGGAATGGGAAGCAGTCGGTGACGGCCCAAGAGGTGCGAGAGGCTGCGGAATTGGTGCTGGTGCATCGCCGAGGAAGCGTCAATAAATCGCCAGGAACATCACCTACTCCTCAGACAAACCCAGATCAGGCTTCAGGAAACGATCGGGAACAGAAAAGGCCTACGTTGGCGGGGTCAAATAAAATGGATGCTTCACCAAAAAATAAGGAGCAGTTACAAGCACCGGCTCCACAAGAAAAACAGAACTTGGGGAATAAGCCTGTAAAGGAATCTGAGTCGGAGCAGGAAAGTGTTTTCGCGATAATGAAAAACGTTTCCCGGCCCCCATTGCCTTCCGTCGATTCCATGCCGTTTCGTAATAAGGAGTCGGGACGGAGCCATAGGGTCGATAGGAGTCATCGAGGAAGTCAGGTTGGATGGGAGTCGAGGGGAGGAAATGCCGACCTTGCCTTGGTGCCAACCTTGCAAGAGGCTCTCGTACGCAATCCCGAAGGTCTAAAGGTCCACCGCTCCGATTTAAGATTTAATATCAGAGCCGGAAAGGCAGGAAAGCTGATACTATTCGTGGTGGACGCTTCAGGCTCCATGGCTGCACAGCGTAATATGGAGTTTGTGAAGGGGAGTGTTTTGGCTTTACTCCAGCAGGCTTACGAGCAACGCGACAGGGTAGCAGTCATCGCTTTCAGAGGGGTTGAGGCCTTTACAGTTTTAGAACCTACTGCCGACTTACAACGAGCGGAAACAGCCTTAGGGGAGTTGCCCACTGGAGGGCGTACCCCATTGGCGGCAGCGCTAAAGTTGGCCCTGGAAGTCCTCGGAAGGCCTAGCCAGCAGGACCGTCCTTTGCTCATATGCCTCAGTGATGGAAAAGCCAATGTTCCCCTGCCGGGGGGAGGGGACCCCTGGCAGCAGTCCCTCGCCTTGGCCAGAGAATTTGCCCACCGAGCCATCTCGGCGCTGGTCATAGATACCGAGCAGGGTTATTCGCGCATGGGTCGCGCTACCCTATTAGCGAGTGCCTTACAGGCCCCATGTGTGGGGCTAGATAGCCTCTGCCAATCGGAGGCCGAGTTCAGTATACATGAAATCATACAAAAATATGGACAATCCTAAAGAGTTAGCCTTGCCCCGGTTAAAGCCGCTGATGTTGGTGGGAACCGGATCGGATGTAGGAAAAAGTGTTCTGGCAGCTGGATTCTGTAGGATATTTAAACAAGATGGCTATCATCCTGCGCCATTTAAAGGTCAGAATATGTCCTTGAATAGTTATGTGACGGCCGATGGACTAGAGATGGGAAGGGCCCAAGTGGTACAGGCCGAGGCCGCGCAGGTTCCGTGCCAGGTAGACATGAACCCCGTGCTGCTCAAGCCGACCTCCGACCGATCTTCCCAAGTGATCGTCCTCGGTAAGCCAATCGGCAACCAATCGGCCCATGCTTATTTCAAGGAAAATGATAGAAGTGCACTTTTTGAAACGGTAAAAGGGGCTTTCGATCGTCTACAAGCCCAATATGCTCCGGTGGTTTTGGAGGGAGCTGGCAGTATTTCGGAACTGAACCTGAAACATCGGGATATTACCAACATGCGTATGGCTCAACATGCGGGTGCAGCCACCTATTTGGTCGCCGATATCGACAAAGGTGGCGTGTTTGGCAGTGTGTATGGAACCATCGCCTTGCTTACGCCCGAAGAAAGAGCCTGTATGCAAGGGATCATCATCAACAAATTCAGGGGGGATCCCCGACTGTTTGAAGAAGGGAAAGGCTTGATGGAGAAGCTCACGGGATTGCCCGTGGTGGGCATTATTCCTCATTATAATGATATTTTCATAGAACAAGAAGATAGCGTAGTCCTCGATAAAAAATACCGTCGGGCTGTGGAGGGTAAGATCAACGTGGCCGTGATCCTATTGAGACGTCTTTCAAATTTCACTGATTTTGACCGACTCGAAAACGACCCGAGGGTAAATCTCTATTATTCCAACGATCCCTCCGAGATAGCTGAAGCGGCCATCATCATACTACCAGGAAGTAAAAATACCCTGTCTGATCTGCTGGTACTGCATAATAGCGGAGTCGCTCAAGCCATTGTAAAGGCCCATAAGGAGGGGAAAACGATTGTAGGAATTTGTGGAGGCTATCAGATGTTGGGCGAGACGTTAGCGGACCCCCACCAGGTAGAAGGGGAAATAGAACATATGCCGGGCCTGGGCCTATTGCCGGTTCATACGGTGCTAGAGCGGAATAAAACCACTCGGCAATGCCATTTCCGTTTTAGGGGTGGGCCCGAAGCCTGTTCTGGATATGAAATTCATATGGGCGTTACGTCCGTGCCTTCCGACCCACGGCCTGTGGCCCTTTTAGATGATGGCAGCAGCGATGGCTATTGGCTCAACGACCGTACCTGGGGAAGCTATATCCATGGAATCTTAGATAACGACACGGTGATCGATCAGTTGTTAGCTCCTTACGATCAGCGGGTTTTGGCGAATGTCCTATCGTATGCCGAATACAAATCACAGCAGTTCGACCGCCTGGCCGATCTTATGAGGGCCAATTTGGACATGGAATCGATTTACGACACTTTAAAATATAAATAATCATGCTGCATGGACATGGTAACGATGGCTACCGCTATGACCGGGAAATTTGGGCTGACTTCAGTACCAATGTATGGGTAGGTGGCGAGCCCAAAGGCTTGAAGGAACATCTTTGCGAGCGATGGAAAACGGTGAACGCCTACCCCGAAGTGCTCGGAGAGTCTTTGGGGGTTAAAATTGCCCAACACCATCAATTAGTTCCAAGCCAGGTACTGGTGGCTAATGGTACCACCGAAAGTATCTATCTGCTTGCACAGCTTTATACCCGCAAGAAAACGTGTATTTTGACTCCTTCCTTCTCGGAATATGAAGACGCTTGCCGGGCTTTTGACCACCAGCTTACTTTTTTGCCCTGGCCAGAAGGCCAAGATCCACTCCAGTTGGATTCGGACCTTGTTTTTATCTGTAATCCCAATAACCCTACCGGTCGCACCCTGTCTCAACTCGAGGTGTCTATCCGGAACAATCCACGATGTCTGTTCGCTATCGATGAGGCTTTTACCGAATTTACCCTCTTCAACGAGTCGGCAGTGGCGTGGATGAGTCGTTATCCCAATCTGCTGGTAATGCGCTCGATGACCAAGGCGTACGCGATTCCCGGATTGCGACTGGGCTATTTGCTGGGGCAGCCGTCGTTGATACAGGCCCTATGTCAGATCAAACAACCCTGGACTATCAATGCGCTGGCCCTGGAGGCCGGGACCTTTATTTTCGAGAATTACGATTCGGTGCAGCCGCCAATAGCCGAGTTGTTGGGGCATAAGGAACAGTTTGTCCATCAGCTCAAAGCCCTGGGTTGCCTAGATGTTCTGGAGAGTTGTACTCATTTTTTTCTTTGTAAAACCCACGGGCCAGATGCCCGAGTACTCAAAACATTTCTACTTGATGAATATGGCATCCTGATTCGCGATGCTCATAATTTTCGTGGCCTTACTCCCCAACATTTTCGAGTGGCCACCTTGATGCCCGATCAAAATGGATTACTCATCACTGCATTAAAAGAATGGAAAAGGCGCTACTGTTAATACTGCCGTTGATATTAGGATATTTGCTGGATCTGCTCTTGGGCGACCCCGACGGCTGGCCCCATCCCGTTCGTGTGTTTGGTCAGGTCATTGCCTGGGCCGACAGGCGCTGGAATCAGGGTTCCTTTAGGGTACTCAAAGGGGCCGTTTTAGCCCTCGGACTGGTGTTCGTTACTTATCTTTTCTTCTTTGTGCTCGCTCGAGCCCTAAGGGAGTCCCCTTGGCTCTATATTTCTTTTAATGCCCTGATGGTTTACTTCGGGTTGGCTAATAGGGGGCTAATCGATGAGGGGCGTAAAGTTTTTACAGTGTTAGAAAAAAGAGGGCTGGTAGATGGTCGCAGACAGCTGTCTCGCATCGTAGGAAGGGATACGCGAAATCTTTCGCCCCAGCAGATTCGCATTGCCGTGCTCGAGACCATGTCCGAGAACCTGAGTGATGGAGTGGTGGCCCCTCTATTTTTTTATTTGTTGGGAGGCGTACCTGCTATGATGGCCTATAAGGCGATCAATACCCTCGATTCCATGATAGGGTACCGTAACGAGAAGTATGAATATTTTGGGAAAGTTGCCGCAAGGGTAGACGATATAGCCAACTTTATTCCAGCCCGGTTAACGGCCATAGGTATGGTAATCGTAACCGCCGAATTTCGAGCCTGGCGGTTTGTGAGGTTGTATGCGCGTCATCATACGAGTCCTAATGCGGGCTATCCAGAGGCGGCCCTGGCCGGAATCCTCGATTGCCGTTTTGGTGGTCCGAATGTATACCATGGGCAATTGAAAGACAAGCCCTATATAGGCCGACAGGAGCGAGCCATCCAAGCAGGTGAGGTGGCTCGGGTCATTACCATCAATCATAGGGTCTGTGGGCTGATGGTCCTTGTCTGTAGCCTCATTTTATTATGTACAGTTTGAACTAAAGCACGATGAGAAACGAAAGATCAACTTCCTTGCGAAGATACGTGATCACGGGGGGGCCGGGGGCGGGCAAGACTAGCCTAATCGACAGCCTAGCGGCGTCGGGCTATACCTGTATCCCTGAAGCTTCCCGGCAGCTTATTCAGCGGGAGGTCAGGCTAGGGACGGGGCGACTGCCCTGGCAAGATTTCCCGGCCTTTGCCGAGCTGTGCCTCCAACAAATGAAGGCCGATTATTTCGCTGCCAAAGGGCTTACCTTTTATGATCGGGGCATTCCCGATGTATTGGGCTATATGGCAGAGGCAGGTGCGTCGGACTCTGCTCGAATATGGTCCCTGGCTCGTCAGCATACCTATGCACCACTGGTGTTTGTGGCCCCAGCTTGGGAGGCTATCTATTGTCAGGATGCAGAACGCTGGCAGACTTTTAGACAGGCCCAACGACTCGACCGCGAGATTCGTCGGGTGTATGCAGCATTGGGCTATGAGCTGGTAACACTTCCCCTAGGGACTGTAGAGGAAAGAAGGGCGTTTGTTTTAGAGCGGGTGAGCCATGAGCAGGCTCCACCTATTCCTGAATCCGCAGTATGCTTTACGTCTGGGCAAGTAAATAGTAATGAAGGAGTTATGTGTCGATCCTAATGTCGGAGTAGCACCGTATTTAAAAAATAATTTATTAATTTCAAATGATCACAGCATCACCTACCAACAGGTTGGCTAATCGGTTAGCCACTATTTGCCAGACGTTCTTCCGGCCGACTCTTTTTGTATTGATCATCGTGCAGTTGGTCTCCTGCGGATCAGACGCCGACAGAACGGATAAGCCAGCGAATACTGCCGAAGTGGACGATTTATTCCCAGTGAAATCCTCGATCGACTATGCCCAAGGCTTTTCTCTGACCTATCATGATACGTATAAATTGATCCAAATCTACAGCCCATTTGAGACCTCCTCGGATACGGCGACTTATGTACTACTGCCAAGGGGCCAAGCCAAACCCCCAGGATACACCGACGGCCAAATCATCGAAATTCCAATACAGCGACTGGTCACTATGTCGTCCATGCACTTGGGGCTATTGGGCTTTTTGCAGGCTGAGGACATTTTGATAGGAATGGGGGATCTGAAATATGTCTCCTCACCAAAGATACTTAACAGGATAAAAGAGGAGAAAATAGTTGCAGTTGGAAGAGACCAGATGTTAAATGAAGAATTACTAGTGGCCATGCACCCAGGTCTGATTATGGCCATGGGCAGCCCGGTTTCTAAAATCGGTCAGTATCATGGCCTTCGGGAGGCCGGTATACCGGTAATGGTCAATTCCGAATGGCTCGAGACGAGTCCTTTGGCCCGTGCCGAATGGGTGAAGCTGATGGCCGCCTTACTCAACAAGGAGGCTGAAGTCAACACCCGGTTTGGTGCGGTAGCTAAAGAATATCATCGACTTTCGGCGCTAGCCAAAGGGCCTATTGACCGCCCCAGTGTGCTCTGTGGCCTCCATTCCAGGGATACTTGGTATGTTCCAGATGGAGATAGCTACATGTACCAATACATCCGTGACGCGGGTGGAAGTTACCATTGGGCCCATATCAAGGCGACCGGAAGCCTACCTCTGAGCTTCGAGCAGGTATACCCGGTAGGCCTCAAGGCAGATTTCTGGATCAACGTGGGTTCTGGCAATATCGAAAACCGGTCCGATTTATTGGCCAAAGATGGGAGATATGCGGACTTTAAGGCCTTTCAGAGGGATCGGGTCTACGCTTTTACCAAAAGGGTCAATGACCGTGGCGCAAACGACTACTGGGAATCTGGAGCCGTTAACCCTCAAGTGATCTTGGCCGATTTGATAAAAATCCTTCATCCGGAAGTGCTTCCCGATCACGAATTATTTTATTACAAACCGATTCAATAAGAAAAAGCACCCTGACTGGGATTTTCTGAATCATAACATTTTTTTCTAACCATGAAAATTTACACAAAAAAAGGAGACAAAGGCACCACAGGACTGTTTGGCGGGAGTCGGGTTGGCAAGGACGACGTGCGCATCGAGTGCATAGGAACCCTCGACGAGGCGAATTCAACCATAGGTCTACTTCGGGTCCAGCTGGGTAGCGATCACCAATGGCAGGGGAGTTTGCATAAAATCCAAAAGGATCTGATGGACATGATGTCGCACTTGGCGAGGCCCTCCGATGCCAAAAAGGAAAATAAGAACCCTATGCCCGTCGACGGAGCCGAATTCTGCGAAACCTGGATAGATGCCTTGGAAACTGCGATGACGGCACCTTCCGATTACTTTTTGCTGCCAGGAGGCAACCAGGTATCGGCACTGTGCCATATGGCCCGCACCCAAATGCGCCGTGGGGAACGGCGGTTGGTGGCCCTAATGAAAACCGACACCGTTCATGAGGCGATTCCAGCCTATATCAACCGCCTTTCCGACTTGTTCTTTACGCTGGCCAGGGCCGAAATGGATCGGGCAGGGGTGGCTGAAGAGAAATGGCAGTTGTTTTTGTATAAGCGTTTCAAAAAGGCCGAGTAGATGTTAACTTATATCTCAGGAGGTGCTCGCAGCGGAAAGAGTGCCTATGCCCAGCAACTGGCCCTGATGCTGAGTCCTAATCCCGTATATGTGGCGACGGCCCATATCTGGGACGAGGACTTCGCCCTTAGGGTGCAGCGACATCGCGAGGAACGGGGGCCGGAATGGTCCCTGATGGAACGGGAGCAAGGCCTCGACCAGCTGCCTTTGAGCAACCGGGTAGTGGTGGTAGACTGTGTCACCCTTTGGTTGACCAATATTTTTATGTCGGCCAATGAAGATCCAGATAAAACCCTGGCGCAGTTTAAACGGGAAGTGGATGGCTTATTGGCACAGTCTGCTACTTTGATAGTGATATCTAACGAGTTGGGTATGGGCTTACATGCCGACACTACCTTGGGGCGCAGGTTTGTGGATCTTCAAGGCTGGGCCAATCAATATGTGGCGCAGCGGGCCGACAGGGCTATACTCATGGTGTCGGGCCTGCCCCTACAGCTGAAACCCTCTGGAGCATCGCCTTCTATGAATACCTTGATTCCATAAAATATACTACTTGAAATGGATACACTTTTAAAAGGGCAAATACAAGCCAAGATAGATCAAAAGACCAAACCTCTGGGCTCTTTGGGAATGCTCGAACGCCTAGCCGTTCAGATATCGGGTATACAGCAGACGCTCACCCCAGCCCTCAATAATCCTCAGATTCTGGTTTTCGCTGGCAGCCATGGCATAGCCAACAGCGGGGTGAGCGCCTATCCACCCGCCGTAACGGCCCAAATGGTCCTGAATTTCTTGCAGGGAGGTGCTGCCATCAATGTACTAACCCGACAGGCTGGAATGGCCCTTCAGGTGGTCGATGCCGGCGTAGATTTCGATTTTGGGGCTGCGAAAGGCCTGGTTAATATGAAGGTCAGGAGGGGGACACGTAATTTTTTGGAGGAGCCAGCCATGACCACCCAGGAATGTTCTCTTTGTATAGAAAGAGCCCGAACTTTGGTTCAGCAGGTGGCGGGTACCGGCTGTAATGTCATCGGCTTTGGCGAAATGGGCATTGGCAACACCTCGGCGGCTTCGGTGATGATGAGCAAGCGCCTGCAGAGGCCTCTCGCCGATTGCGTTGGGATGGGTACGGGGCTTTCGGATGTACAGCTCGCCCATAAGCTGGCGATTCTCGAACAAGCCATGGACCGCCATGCGGCAGTGGGGAATAGCCCCCTGGAAGTGCTCCAAACCTTCGGAGGCTACGAAATGGCCATGATGGCCGGGGCCATGGTAGCGGCCGGAGAGCGTGGGATGGTGATTCTGGTCGATGGATTCATAGCCACGGTAGCCTATCTCTGCGCGGTGGGTATAGCTCCTGAGATAGCCGACAATGCTATTTTTTGTCATGAATCCGAAGAAAAAGGTCATCGGATCTTATTACAATATCTCCAGGCGCAGCCGGTCCTACAACTGGGCATGCGGCTGGGGGAGGGGACGGGCTGCGCCCTCGCTTTTCCGATTCTCCGAAGTGCCGTTGCCATCATCAATGAAATGGCCAGTTTCGATAGCGCTGGGGTAAACCAAAAGGAAATATGATCCACCAGCAATATACGCTTTTCCTGGTCGCCCTGCAGTTTTATACCCGCATTCCGGTACCGGCATGGGTGCCCTACCACCCCGAGGACCTCAGCAAGGCTACGCGGTTCTTACCACTGGTAGGCTGGCTGGTGGGCATAGTCACGGCTGGTGTATGGCTGGTTTTAGAGCCACTTACCAACGGCCATGTGGCCCTGCTCTTAGCCATGTCGGCGTCGGTGCTCTTGACTGGTGCATTTCATGAGGACGGTTTTGCCGATGCTTGCGATGGCTTCGGTGGCGGATGGACCCGCGACAAGATTCTGCTGATCATGAAGGATAGCCGTATCGGTACCTATGGGAGCATAGGGCTGCTGCTGCTTTTAGCGTTGAAGTTTGCCTCTTTGCAACTATTGTCAGAAAAAATGGGTGGAGATTCTGTCCTGATCGTTTTCAACCTCCTCGCCGCCCACTCGCTGAGCCGCCTGATGGCCGCCTTGCTGATTTTTACCCTGCCTTATGCTCGGGAAACCGACGATAGCAAATCCAAGCCTGTGGCTACGGCGGCAGGCTTTAGCACCATATCGATAGCGCTGCTTTTGGCCCTGCTACCCCTCCTTGGTTTATGTTATTTTAGTGGGACACTCTGGGGGATGGCCGTACTTTCGGGACTAGGTTTAGTCACCTACGGGATGGGCCGGTATTATAAAAAATGGATAGGAGGCTATACCGGCGATTGCCTGGGGGCCGTACAGCAAGTTACCGAAGTGGTGTTTTACCTTTTTATAAGTATTGTATGGAAGTTTATTTGATCAGGCATACCAAGCCCCTCTTGACATCCGGGCTTATCTATGGGCATCTGGAGGTGCCCCTCGCCGATAGTTTTTCAGTGGAATGGCCCGAAATTATACCACAGCTCCCCCCTGCCTTGGACAGGATCTATTCCAGCCCTTCTTTACGCTGCTTTCGACTGGCCGAGCTCCTGTCCAACGAATTTAACGCACCTTGTATACCAGACGAGCGGCTACGCGAACTGCATTTCGGCGACTGGGAAGGCCAGACCTGGGACAGCGTCGATCAGGCCGATTTAAAGCTATGGATGGACGACTTCGTCAACGAACGAGTGCCGGGAGGCGAGAGTATGTTGGATCTGCAGAATAGGGTCATGCGCTTCTGGGAGGGGCTACAGCACGAAGCAGATGGCCGCATCGCAATAGTAACTCACGCCGGAGTGATACGACTGTTACTGGCCATGCACCGACAAGTAGCGTTAGAGGATTCGTTTTCTATAAAAGTGGAGTATGGGGAGGTTGTTAGGGGTTCGCTGCGCTGTTAAAAGTTGAAGGTTAATGGTTAAATGGCAATCGGCAATCGGTTGTCGGCTATCGGCATTTGCTTTAAGGTTATAGGGTTTAGGTGGTCGCTGTGCTGTTAAAGGTCAAAGGTTAAAAGTTAAAGGCGGCCGCCGCGCGGGTAAAAGGCGGTCCGCTGCGGTTAAAGGGCTGTCAACAATCGGCAGTCGGCAATTGCGCAGGCTTATTGCTTACGGCCTTTAGCTTACAGCATTTGTTTTAGGGGGTAAATGGCTGTCGGCTGTCGGCTGTCAGCTTTCAGCTTTTGGCTTACAGCTTACGGCCTACAGCTTACAGCATTTGTTTTAGGGGGTAAATGGCTGTCGGCTGTCGGCTTTCAGCTTTCAGCTTTCAGCTTTTGGCTTACGGCTTATTGCTTTCGGCCTACCGCTTACGGCTTACTGCATAAAGCATTTAAGAAATCTATCGCCAGCGCCGTAGGTGCGGAATATAGGGCAATCGGCTGCCGGCAATCGGCAATAGCGCTGGCTTACGGCATAATGCTTACGGCATAATGCTTACGGCTTATAGCTTACAGCCTTTCTAAAGCTATCGGCTTTCGGAAATGGCGCCGGCTTATTTCTTGGTGCTGCTACTTTTCTATTAAGATTTCGGGGCCAGGGCCCCTTTTTTCGATTGGCCATTAAAACCGTATATTTCACCACACTATGTATTGAAATTATGAAACAATCTGAATATGTTTTCCCATACGAAGGTTTTTGACCGTAACGACGGGATAAATGGGCTTCGCCCCCGGCCGAGTCCTCGGGGTATACTCCTAACTTACTTGTATGATATTAATGCATTATTCTTTATAAACTCTGCATAACTAATCCAGTTTTGAAACTGGAAGAGCACCTTCTTACTAGTTACACCAAGCCGCAAAATTTCAGGAACTGGTGAATGCAAGTAAGGTGTGGACTATCTATGCGTCATCCCTATTTTTGGAAAACGAAGAGTGAAAAATATTCAACTTGACACGTGGCACGTTTCTCGTTACATTTATGTTATGATTATAGGTTACCGACATAAGGGCTTAGAGCTTTATGCCACAAAAGGCGACCGTTCAAAGCTCCAACAAAGCCATGTTAGTAAAATACGGCTGATTTAACCCGTCTTGATACGGTAAAGTCGGCTGAACAGATGAACCAGGCAGGGTATTACTTTCACGCCTTGAAAGGCAATTTACAGGGGTTTTATTCGGTAAGAGTGTCGGGGAATTGGCGTATTATCTTCCGTTTCGTGGGAGAGAACGCCGCAGATGTAGATTATCATTAAACAACATGTTTTAGAATGGCTTTATTTGATCCAGCCCATCCGGGCGAGCTTATCCGCGAAACCTTGGAAGGTTTACGCGAGGAAACGGGCCACAAATTCACGGTTGAAGAAGTGGCGCACAATTTAGGAACAACAAGAAAAACCCTTTCTGCGATCATAAACGGAAAGTCTGCCGTCTCGCCTGAAATGGCTATCCGTTTAGGGGCATTATTTCCCAATACGGATGCTGATTTTTGGCTAGGCGTACAGAAAAATTTTGATTTGGCAAAGGCGAGAAAGAAAGTGGATATATCTAAAATACGGGCCATCGGGTCACCCAAAGCTTTACAGCCAGCCTAAATAAGGTATAGCAAAACGAAATAGTGATAAGCAGTGCAGCGAACGGCGGTCGGCGGTCGGCTTTCAGCAATCGGCATAGCGCAGGCTTATGGCTTACTGCCTATCGCTTACCGCATTTAAGAAATCTATCGTCAGCACAGGAGGTGCGGAATATAAGGCTATCGGCTTTCAGCAATCGGCAGTCGGCATAGGGCAGGCTTATGGCTTACTGCCTATCGCTTACCGCATTTAAGAAATCTATCGCCAGCACAGGAGGTGAGGAATATAAGGCAATCGGCTGTCGGCAATCGGCAGTCGGCTTTCAGCAATCGGCCGTCGGCATAGCGCAGGCTTATAGCATATTGCTTACAGCATATTGCCTACGGCCTACAGCTTTCAGCTTATGGCCCATTCCTGTGGGGTATGTGCTAGTGTTGAGGGGGGAGGGGGGGCTCTTTTTCCTAATTATTACTCCAGTCTTTGATTATTTCAAATGCATGTGGATTCTTAACAATGTCTAAATGCTTGACATTTTCTAAGATTTCTAAACGAGTATATTTTTTGGCTGTGTCAAAGGCAATTGAGAATTGTTCCGTATAAAAACTCTCATCTTGATCACCAACTAAAACGAGACATGGAATTTTAATATTTTCAATTTCGGCTTTATAATCCTTAGGGTTGAAATTTATTGTCATATTGTAGGAATAGGAAGGGACTTGAAGCTTATCATTTAAATTTTCTGGGCGGTTAAAAAACAAAACGGCTATGTGATTTAAGAATTTTACACCTATGTTGTTTAACATGGAGAGCCCAATGATTCTCTTCAAGGCCACCTGAACCCACCCTCCGCTATTGTGTTTGACGGTCGGTGAATCATATCCTAGATAGGGTGCGAGCAAAATGGCCTTATCTACCTGGGTGTTTTTCGGATTACCAATAAATCTTAAAACGAATCCTCCTCCAGATGAATGTCCTGCTAAAATTATCCTTTTGGCTCCAAGATTTTTTTTACTGAATTGAATCAAATCCTCAATATCGTTTTCGAGTTGTCCGATGAAGTCAATATTACCCCTTTCTCCGCTGTTTTTACCATGACCTCTCATGTCGGGCGTAAGGACCGTAGCAATATTCGCCTGGGCGATGGAATTTGCTAATTTGGCCAGATATCGGCTTTCTGACCCCGAACCATGAATGAGTATTAAAACATCTTTATTTTCACTCCTATACACTCTATTGAAAAGCTCGTAATTGTCTCTTGATTTAATCCATTGTTCATTTCCCAAAGAAGTTTCGGAATTTTCTTTGACTGAACTATAATCGTAGTTTTGGACGTTTTTTTCAATAGTGATAGGCCAAGAAATAAGAACTAAGGCTATGGATAAGTAAACGACAAGGCTTATCAGGATTGATCGTACAATCCTTTTTACAATTTTAGGCGACATTATCTTTTGTGTTTTGATCTTTCAGTCATTCGATGGCGGCTATTCCACTGATGCAATTTTTACATCCATTATTTAAGCGAAAAAAACCGTTGTTGCTCAAAAATGGACCCATGTTACCGCAGAACTAAAGTTAACGTATTCCTGTTGGGTTTTCAAATGAAGGGAGGAGTGGGTGGCGAAAGAATTATTTGAACCAGGCTTTTAGGGAATTATTTTTTTATCGGGAGGTGGTTTTGCAAATACTCAACCTTTTACTATTTATTCTAAATATTCCCTCCTTTATTTCGTGACGAGTGCATCGATAAGTGTATTCATCAATAAATGTTTACAGACAATCCTTTGCCAATAAGGGTAAAGGAATAATAGCGCTTGTAGGAAAGTTTTTAGCTTGCCATTATTGAGAGGCAACATCGATCAAGGTTTGCTACTTCTCCATGGTGAAATCGGCGATAAAGACGGTTTGCTTCTACTCTTTGTACATCGTGGTATATTTGTTAGTCTTTATTTAAGGCAGTCAGTTGATTGAAGAAGGCTGGTGTTGCCAAAATTCATTAGCCCTGGTAATAGCAATATCTAATAGATTAAGTTTTTGCGAAGCCGCAATTTGCGGCTCCTATGGCCTTTTCGACTAGACCGAGGTATAACATTACACCCTCAGCAGTTTTCCTTATAAAGTATGAACTGTTTCAATAGGGCTTTTTAACCATTTACTTACGAAAAAAAAGGGCAGAGCAAAAAAATAGCATGTAGGGACAAAAGTCATAAAGAAGCTATACTGGCTGGCTCGGAGCCGCCTTCCAAACAACGGTATTAAAAAAAAATATTTATAGGTGTCCTACACAGAATCTATTGCTTACAGCATTTATTTTAAGGTATTAGGGGTTAGAATTTAGGATTTAGGGCGTGGCATTAACAGGGTGTAAAAGGTGGTCCGCTGCGGTTATAGGGCTTTCGGCTTTCGGAAATAGCGTTGGCTTACAGCATTTCTTTAGGTAATAGGGATTAGATTTTGGGGGTTAAAGGGTCGTCGGCAATCGGAAATAGCTCTGGCTTAAGGCATAACGCTTACAGCCTTTCGCTTACCGCATTAAAAAAAGCTATCGCCAGCACCGGAGGTGCGGGATAAATGGCAGTCGGCAATCGGCAATAGCGCAGGCTTATAGCATATTGCTTACAGCTTATTGCCTACGGCCTTAGGCCTTAGGCCTATCGCCTATTGCTTACAGCGTAAACCATTAGCTCTTAATCCGACAAAATACCATCGTATAGCAGTTACAAATGATCTATTTTATTAATTTTTAAATAAAAAATTAAATTTACTGAGTATCTAATATAAAAATCCTTCTCTATGGATTTGTAATAGATTGTCAAGGTCAGGAACATCTTTAGGCTTGATGACCGATGTTCGATGCGCAATTATTTAATAATTGCTTCTATTCTATCGATTCACCGTTGTGAATGGGGGATCGATATGTTTTTTAGTTTCTTTTTCCAAGTTCTCCTAATAGTCGAGTCGCTCTTCTCTATTAGATCGTGGGAGTTAACCATTCTAGGCAAGTGAATAATTTTATATTTTCCGATGAAGTTCTATGGTGTAGATTAATTGAAGGGGAAGAGGCCTCTTTTACCAAATTATTTGAGCGCTTTTATCCCAATTTGCTTCGCTATGGTAAATCCTTTTTGTCGGATACCGATAAGATCCACGACTGCATTCAAGATGTGTTTGTGGATATTTGGTATTACAGGGCTTCTCTCTGCCGTACGGTATCTGTAAAAGCTTATTTACTTTCATGTTTGAGGAAACGTATAGGACGTTCCAAAAAAGTAGATCTATTTTTTCGTCAAACGACTTCATTAGAAGAGGTCACGTTTTCTATAGACTTCACCGTGGAAGATCATCTGATAGCAAATGAGGAAGTGGCGTACAAGGTTAACTGTCTCAATAAACATATTAATGCTTTATCTCCTCGACAAAAGGAAGCCTTGTATTTGAGATACCACCAAGAACTGAAAACAGAGCAAATTGCTGAAATTCTAAATATTAACTATCAATCGGCCAATAATCTCCTACATAGGGCCCTGATACAGCTGCGCAGAGACCTGAAAGATAACCCGAGTCTATTCATGTTATTGGTTGTTGGATGTAATTAAATGCAAATAAAATTGCATTTACTGAGTATCATACAAAATACCTTTCCTCTCTACAATTGTAAAGTAATAATATCATGCAACAGCGAGACAGATACATATCCGTAGAGGAATTTCTAGGCGACGCATCTTTCAAACGATGGATTCACGAAGATGTGGACTCGGACGAATGGGAGGCATGGACGCTCGAGAATGCCCAACGGGCCAAGTTGGTGGATGAAGCCAGGTTATGGATATTGGCGATGCGTATACCGAAAGAGCAAGTTTCAACGTCCGAAATTTCAGCCCAGTTTCTACTTACGAAGGATAAAATTGAAAATAAAAGACGGACAGCTAAACTACATCAAGGGTTTTGGCTAAAGCTTGCCGCCGCAAGTATTGCACTTGTCACCATCATAGGAACCTATTACCTGACTCGATTAGCCAGGTCATTTGATAGACCACAGGCATTTGAATCGGTAAAAGGAGAGGCAGATGGAGGACGATCCGTATCTATAACTAAGGCCAATACCACGGATCGACCATTACTAGTGATGCTATCGGACGGTAGCTCGGTTCTTTTACAGCCTAAAAGTAAATTGACATTTCCTGAGAAATTTAGCTCTGATGCCCGTAAAGTATATTTATCTGGGGATGCCTTTTTTGAAATCAGTAAGAATAAAAAACACCCCTTCTATGTATTTGCCAATGAGTTGGTTACGGAAGTAGTGGGGACGAGTTTTAGGGTAAAGGCTTATCCTAATAACAAAAACGTAGAGGTGGTGGTGCGTACTGGAAAGGTGAAAGTAACTACACAACATATGGAAGGGGAGGAGATCGAATTGCTTCCCAATGAAGGAGCTCGGTTGCAGCGTAACAATCTGCAATTAGAGAAAATAGATGACCTGACCCAGGAAAGGGATCTCAGCGAGGAATTAAGCAATATTGAGCGACTGAGCTTTGAATTTACGGATGTGCCCGTTTTACAAATACTCAAAACCATTGAACAAGCTTATGCCGTGGAAATCGATTATCCCGTCAAAAAGTTGGATAACTGCTATCTAACGACCTCTTTGAGCGACCAGCCGCTCGCCGAAAAACTGAAAATTATCTGTGAAAGTCTTGGCGAAGGAACTACGTATAAAATAGTCAATAGCCATATAACCATATATTCGGTTGGTTGCCATTAATCATGAATCTTCTTGCCTATGGATAAAAGAAAGGAATAAAAAACTAGCGTCGATATGCTGTAACATAATCGACGCTAAGATAGCCCTGTAGTATGTTCTGTAAAACATGTTCCTCGAAAAGGACGGGCGTGTAATTGTCATTACGTTCAATAAATAATTAACAATACACTCAAAAGTATGAAAATAACACTGACTATAAAACGATTAACCTACGAAATCGTGAGACTTTCTATTTTACATCTGACCTTATCTTTGCTTTTTTCAGGTATCAGTCTGGCCACTGCAGTGAACGGTCAAGATATGTTGCAAAGAAAAGTGACGGTACATGTCAAATCGAAACCGATAAGTGCGGCCCTAGAGACCATAGAAAAGAGTGCAAAGGTCAAATTTTCTTATAACTCCCGATTGGTAGATCTCAGTCATATCGTATCGATTTCGGTAGACCAGCAGCCGCTCACCGCAGTATTGGAATCTCTGTTGGCTCCCCACCATATTCATTATTTGGAAGTGAGCAATCGGATTGTATTGCGTAACAAAACAGCAGTGAGCACAAATGGAGCATCCCATAATCTAATGAATAGAACTTCAGAGAGTCTGGACTATACTGTAAAAGGTAGGGTTACGGATGAGGGAGGTTTAGGATTGCCAGGAGTTAGTATCGTGGTGAAAGGGACTTCCCAAGGCACCACCACCGATGTTGAGGGAGCATACTCGATAGTAGCTCCGGATGCGGGTGCTACTTTGGTTTACTCGTATGTGGGTTACGTATCACAGGAGGTTGGGATTGACAAGCGTAGTCAAATAGATATTAGCTTGGCCGTCGACACCAAAGCACTTGAGGAGATCATCGTGGTAGGCTATGGTTCTCAGAAAAAACGAGATTTGACCGGTGCTATTTCAAGTATCAACAGTAGGGATATTGCCGAAACGCCATCTTCCAATTTCCTTTCCAATGCGCAAGGTCGACTGGCGGGCGTCGATATCGTAAGGTCCAATGGGAATCCCGGTTCGGCACCTACCATACGAATACGTGGTAACCGATCTATCAATGCCAGCAATAACCCTCTTTATGTAATAGACGGAATTCCAACCGATGTTAGCATCAACGATTTTAATCCCAATGACATAGAGTCGATGGAGGTATTAAAGGATGCCAGTTCGGTGGCCATTTATGGATCACGTGGTGCCAACGGGGTTATTTTGATCACTACCAAAAAAGGTAAAGAAGGGAAGGCCGTGATTAGCTACGATGGTTATTACGGGATTAAGAAAGCAAAGAAAAATTTGAATTTGATGAATGGTGAGGAGTTTGTCCGCTATTCGAGAGTGGCCAGAGGAATAGACGTTAACGACTCAAGCAAGGATCCTTCTTTCTTTAGTACTCTTGAAATTGATAATCTACAAAATGGCGTCGAAACCGACTGGTTAGATCTAATATTAAGAGATGGGCAACAGCAGCAACACCAGATTTCTGCTAGCGGAGGTAATAAAAATACGACTTACTATTTGTCGGGTGCTTTTTATGATGAAAAAGGTATTATGCAATTGAGCGACTACCAGCGTTACTCGTTTAGGGTCAATATAGAGTCGGAGCTTACTAAGCGGCTTCGTGTAGGGGTTAGCGCTACCGTGGCTACCGATTTACAGAATATAATGACCAATGAGCCTTATTCCAATGCTTTGCAGTTTTCCCCTTTAGTACAGCCTTACGATGAACAGGGGAGTTTTATAGCTTATCCCAATCCTAGGGAGGGGTTGTTAACCAGCCCTTTACTCCAATATCAACCTGGCCAATTCACCAATGAGAAAAGGAAGTATAGGGTATTCGCCAATATATTTGCAGAGTACAAATTTATGGAAGGACTGACCTATCGGCTGAACTTTGGACCCGATTTTAATACATCTCGTATGGGACAATATACGGGAACCTTGGCAGGAAGCGCCAACATGGCAACGGTGGGTAATGAACAGAATTTTGCTTATACCCTCGAAAATATACTTAGCTACAATCGTAATATACAAGACCATTCCTTAAACGTGGTAGGCCTATTTAGTACCCAGACCAACCGTTTTGAATCTTCGGGTGCCTCGGCCAGGAATATCCCTGTTGAGTCTTCGCTATTCTACAACCTAGGAAGTGCGGAGACGGTCACCGGAATCAACAGTGCGCTTACTCAATGGGGGCTGGTCTCGTATATGGCCCGGATCAATTATAGTTTTAAAAATCGATATTTACTCACCCTTACGGGCCGGGCGGATGGCTCCTCCAGATTGTCTCAAAAGAATAAATGGGCCTTTTTCCCTTCGGTTTCTGCCGGCTGGGTACTGTCGGATGAGGCATTTATGTCCAATACTAAGGTATTATCTTTCTTAAAAATAAGAGCTGGATACGGTGCCGTGGGCAATACCTCTATCTCTCCCTATCAGACCCTGGGTGGATTGGAGCGCTCCATTTATGCTTATGGGAACGATCCGGCCTTCGGATATGCCCTCAACGTCATTCCCAATCCTGATTTACGTTGGGAGATTTCGAGTACCGTTAATATCGGCTTAGACTTTGGGGTGCTCAATGACCGTATTACCGGTTCGCTGGAGCTATACAAGACCAATACCACCGACCTGTTGTTGAATCGATTAATTCCCATCACTTCAGGATATGAATCGGTACTCCAAAATATTGGCGCTACGAGTAATCAGGGCTGGGAACTTTCATTAAATGGAAATATTCTGAATACTTCAAATGGTTTTAAATGGGATGCCAATCTGAATATATTTAGTAATAAGGAGAAAATTGTACAGCTTTTTAACGGTAAGGATGATATCGGAAATCAATGGTTTATTGGGCAGCCGATCAATGTATTCTACAGTTATAAACAAGAGGGGATCTGGCAGACTAATGAGGCGGTGGAGGCCACTAATGGGAATCAGAAACCTGGAGATATAAAAATTGCCGATGTAAATGGCCGAGATGAAGAAGGGAATCTTACCAATAGTCCGGACGGGCAGATCAACGCGGACGACAGAACCGTATTAGGCTCCACAGTGCCTAAATGGAGCGGAGGGCTCACCAACCGGATAAGCTATAAGGGGGTCGATTTCTCTTTCCTGGTATATGCTCGGCAGGGGCAGTATATCAATAGCGGTTTCCACAACCTAGGAGGCAACAACTGGCAAGGCCGGTATAACGCCATCAATTTTGACTACTGGACTCCCGAGAATCCGGTAAACAAAATTCCGATGCCTACTTCGGCGGCTGCTCCCTTATACTCCGACGCGTTACGGTATTATGATGGGTCTTTTCTGAAAATCCGAAATATTACATTGGGATATTCGATACCCAAATCGCTGACGGAAAAAATGAAAATTAGCAGTCTGCGCTTCTACGCTACCGCCGATAATGCGCTGATATTCTCCCCCTATAAACTCGTCGACCCTGAGAATTCTAATGGGACCGTCGGTGGTGGCAATCCTATGACTTCGGCTACTTATGTTTTTGGTTTGAACCTAAAATTCTGAAATGAAATAACGATATGAAAAAAATATTATATATCATCAGCGTATTTACTATTACTGGGATCTTTACTTCATGTAATGGTCTATTGGAAGAGAACCCCTTAGGACTGGCCACTGCTGAGAGTTATTATGCCACTCCCAAAGGTATTGAAGATGGGTTAAAAGCCACCTATAGTCCTTTGAGGAACTTCTATGGTAAGGAGGCCGGTTTTTTCTTAACGGTAACGGGTACAGATATGTATACCAATGGTTTTGGAGGGGCTACCAATAATCCCGATTATAATAATTATTCACAGAATTTCTTAGGCACTAGCGGCTATGTGAAAAACATTTGGGATAATTTTTATGTGGGAATCAACCAGGCCAATGCGGTAATTGGTAGGGCACCTCAGGTTGAAGGGATCAGCGAAACGGAGCGAAAACGGATCATAGGGGAGGCCAGTTTTCTTAGGGCCCTCTATTATTTTCATCTAGTACAACAATTTGGCGATGTCCATTTCACATTAGAAGAAACTCAAGGAGTTGAAACGGAGGCCAAGCGTACTCCTGTAGCTACGGTTTATGAACAGGGCATTCTTCCAGATTTAGAATTTGCTATTGCTAGTCTACCCGCTACAGCAGCAGCGTATGGCCAGGTGACCAAGCCTGCTGCCCAAAGCCTGATGGCTAGGGTGCAACTTACCATTGGAAATTGGTCGGAAGCCGAAAAGTACGCTCAGGCCGTCATTAGTAGTAACGTCTATTCCTTGGTGGCCAATTTTGGGGACTTATGGGAAATCGACAAGGAGCTGAATCCTGAGGTAATCTGGTCGGTTCAGTACACCGATGATCCACTTACAAATAGTACCGGGAATCAAGGACATTTGTTCTTTATCTTCGACTATACGCTGAATCCAGCTTTGACCCGCGATGTGGAATATGGGCGTGCCTATCAACGATTTATGCCGACAAACTACACGCTCAATCTTTTTGATCTTACAAAGGATAGTCGTTTTGATGGATCCTTTCAAACGACCTGGATTGCTAATACCCCAGCCGTAATTAATGGTGCCGCCGTGGCTCCTGGTGATACGGCCATTAAGATTGTGATACACCCGGTACCCGATGCCGAACAAAAGAAGGTGCCGTATTGGCTGATAGATTATAATAATAAATGGGTGGCCAGTGTAACAGATCCACTTGAAATAGGGGGTTCCAATCGTCGTCAGTTCCCTAGTTTGAAGAAATACCTCGACCCTTTACGTACCAGTGTTAATGCTGTAGATGGTCGAAGGGACTTTATAGTACTACGCCTCGCCGAGTTATATCTTATTGCCAGTGAGGCGGCTTTTCGGCAAGGTAAGTTGGCTCAGGCGGCCGAGTACATCAATGTGGTTCGTACTCGAGCGGCTTTACCCGGTAAGTCGGCAGAAATGCAGGTTACGGAGGCGGACTTGAGCCTGGACTTTATCATGGACGAGCGTGGGCGTGAATTGGCAGGTGAAATGCACCGCTGGTACGACCTGAAAAGATCCGGAGCATTTTTGGATCGACTCAGGAAATATAATCTCGATGCGGCTGTGAATGTCAAGGAAATGCACTTGGTAAGGCCTATTCCTCAAGCCCAGATCGATCGGGTGACTAATCCGAGCGATTTTCTCCAAAATCCTGGTTATTAGCGGGGATTTCTTCTGTAATTAGTATTATTTGATGTATTTTTACCAGTATTTTAATTCTAAACCTACCTTTTAAATTCAACCTATACCCTATGAATATCAGAGCACTCATTACCTGTTTTATTTTGGGACTGTCGCAGGTGGCCTTGGCCCAGAAGCCAAACATAATCGTTATTATGGCCGATGACCTGGGGTACAGCGATATAGGTTGTTATGGCTCCGAAATAAAAACCCCGAATTTGGATGCCCTTGCCCGCAACGGCGTCAAATTTACCCAATTTTATAATGCTGCCCGCTGCTGTCCGAGTAGGGCCTCCTTGCTAACCGGTGTGTATCCGCATCAGGCCGGAATGGGTAAGATGGTGGTGACTTCTGATATCACCAATCGGGATGCGGAAACACCCAATCAAGGTTGGTTGAGTAGGAATACGGTTACGATTGCAGAGGTTTTGAAACAAGCGGGATACCAGACCTATATGTCGGGTAAGTGGCACGTAGGAGAGCAGCGCCCCGACTGGCCAATGCAGCGTGGATTCGATAAATACTTTGGCCTAATTAGTGGAGCCAACAGCTATTATCGCCTGTTGCCACGTCGCCTCATGCTGGAAGACAACCAACCTTATACCATCCCGGACAACTTCTATATGACCGATGCCATCTCGGCAAAAGCCGTGGAATACCTGGATGAAGCCCGTAATAATCCATTTTTTATGTATGTGGCCTATACGGCGCCTCACTGGCCCTTGCATGCTCCCGACGAGGAAATAGCCCCATATAAAGGGAAGTATATGAAAGGATGGGATCATTTGAGACAAGAGCGCTTCCAGAAACAACAGAAAATGGGGCTGTTACCAGTTACCCAAAAGCTGTCGGACCGTGATGCAACCATTTCTGCTTGGGAAAATGCTCCTGATAAGGAAGATTGGGATCAGAAAATGGCGGCATATGCCGCTATGGTTACCCGCATGGACAAGGGGATTGGTCAAATCGTGGCAAAACTGAAAGCCAATGGACAACTGGAAAATACGCTGATCATGTTTTTGTCGGATAACGGGGCCTGTTCCGAAGAGCTCGTCAACCGTGCCCAGAGGGATCTGGGAGACCCAGCCTATGAAATCAGTCTTAAGACACCTTCTGGAGCGAAGGGTTCCTATGATGCATATGGTAAGGAATGGGCCAACTTAGGCAATGTTCCCTTTAGGCAGTACAAAAGCTTTACCCATGAGGGAGGGATATCTACCCCGCTTATTGTGCATTACCCTAAGATGGTAAAGAAGGCCTTTCAAACCGACCAGGTGGGACATATCATGGATATTATGCCCACCTGTTTGGAGTTGGCCGGCGCTACTTATCCGAAGGAATATAATGACCGGTCCATCAAGCCTGTAGAAGGAAAGAGCCTGTTGCCCATTATACGAGGAACTACCCGCAAGAACCATGATTATATTGCCTGGGAGCATTTCGATAGCCGGGCGGTACGGAAGGATCAATGGAAATTGGTATGGTCGCGGGAAAATAAAAAATGGGAATTATACGACCTGTTGAAGGATAGGTCTGAAATGAAGGATCTATCGTCGACCCATACCGGCAAAGTAAAGGAGTTGTCGCAGATCTATCAAAACTGGAGTGACCGGGTGGGGGTGAATGGTAATTAGGGGTTAGGTTTTTAGGTATTAGGTGTTAGGGATTAGGTTTTTAGGTGTTAGGGGTTAGGTGTTAAAGGTGGTTCGTTGTGCGGATAAATGTTAAAATGTAAAATGTTAAAAGTTAAATGCGGCGGCGGCTGTCGGCTTTCAGCAATCGGCAATCGGCTGCTGGCTGTCGGGAATCGGCAATAGCGCGGGCTTAATGCTTAATGCTTAAAGCTTACAGCTTGTGGCTATCGGCTGTCGGCAATAGCGCTGGCTTAATGCTTATGGCTTATCGCATACCGCATTAAAAAAAATCTATCGCCAGCACCGGAGGTGCGGGATATTAATAGAAACCCGCAACCCAAAACGACCCTCGAAGCGCCGTAGGTGCGACATAAATGGCTATCGGCTGTCGGCTGTCGGGAATCGGCAATAGCGCAGGCTTAATGCTATCGGCTTTCGGCAATCGGCAATAGCGCTGGCTTAATGCTTACGGCCTATCGCATACGGCATTAAAAAAAATTCTATCGCCAGCACCGGAGGTGCGGGATATTAATAGAAACCCGCAACCCAAAACGACCCTCGAAGCGCCGTAGGTGCGGAATAAATGGCTATCGGCTGCTGGCTGTCGGGAATCGGCAATAGCGCGGGCTTAATGTTATCGGCTTTCAGCTATCGGCTGTCGGCAATCGGCAATAGCGCAGGCTTAATGCTTACGGCTTACAGCTTGTGGCTATCGGCTGTCGGCATTGGCGCTGGCTTAATGTTATCGGCGATCGGCGATCGGCCTTCAGCAATCGGCAATAGCGCTGGCTTAATGCTTACGGCCTATCGCTTACGGCATTAAAAAAAATTCTATCGCCAGCACCGGAGGTGCGGGATATTAATAGAAACCCGCAACCCAAAACGACCCTCGAAGCGCCGTAGGTGCGACATAAATGGCTATCGGCTATCGGCTTTAGGCAATCGGCACTGGCTTAATGCTTACGGCTTATCGCATACCGCATTAAAAAAATCTATCGCCAGCACCGGAGTGGCGGAATAAACGGCGATCGGCTGTCGGCTTTTGGCAATCGGCAATAGCGCGGGCTTATTGCATACGGCCTACTGCTTACGGCTTACTGCATATGGCTATCGGCTTTTGGCTATAAGCAATCGGCAATAGCGTAGGCTTAATGCTATCGGCTTTCAGCTTGTGGCTATCGGCTATCGGCACTGGCGCTGGCTTAAAGCTTAATGCTTACCGCCTACTGCCTACTGCTTACCGCTTACCGCTTACGGCCTACTGCTTACCGCTTATTGCCAACGGCTGCAAGCCGGAAGCTGCAATGATTTCTATTTCTATCAGACAATTCGGTGCTGTTGCTAATACGGGTAAAGGGATAATCGAGCTTGCTGGATAGCTTTCGGATTGCCATTCTTGAGCGGCAACATCTATTAGGATTTGTTTTTTCTCCATGGTGAAGTCTACAATATAGACAGTTTGCTTCACCACCTCATCTAGGGTGAGTTGTGCCGCTGCCAAAGCCTTTTTAATATTAGAAACCGTCTGCCGTACCTGTTGTTCAAAGTCTGTTGAAACCAATTTGCCATTTACATCCGATGCCCATTGGCCTGAAAAGTAGTAGAGGGTTTTCCCCTCCGGAATTTTGGCTATATGGGAGAATCCAAAAAATTGGGGGTTAAATATTTCTTTCGGGTTTATAAAACTGTTCTTGACGTGATCCATGTTGTTATTGATTTGAATGAATCACAAAGGAAGAAGCTTATCGCTCGTTAAACATTTACATAGGTAAAGAAATGCAAGGAGCTGACCAGTTGCCATCTAAAAAATAGGTTTTGTATCCCTTTGGGGTTAACGGCGGTCAGGCATCGGCCGACAGAAATAGCGCTGGCATAATGCTTGTGGCCGTCGGCAATCGGCAATCGGCTATCGGCAATAACGCAGGCTTAATGCCTAACGCCTACGGCTTAAAGCCTTCTACATTCATTGCCAGTCCTCGGTTTAATCCTAAGGGTCGCTCAGGTCGCCATTATGGTCCTCTTTTAGTGTAATTATAGGGCCCACCAGCCCCTTTTGTCGTCCTTAAGTGAGTATCACCCTTAATATATCCATTCCTTGAAACTGACTTACACTTACCTACACCGCCTGCTGTGGGCTTTGGCCTTACCCTTATTGTTGGCCATGGTGCCCGAGAAGAAAATCACCATTTATCTCATTGGCGACTCGACCATGTCGGTAAAGTCGGAACGGTATTATCCTGAAACGGGATGGGGTATGCCTTTCGTCTATTTTTTTGAAGGCCATGCCTCCGTCGACAACCGGGCCATGAATGGACGCAGTACCCGTACATTTTTGGAAGAAAATAGGTGGCAGCCGGTACAGGAAGGTCTGCAGGAAGGGGATTATGTCCTCATACAATTTGGGCATAATGACGAGGTATCTACTAAAAAAAGCTACACCAATGAAGTGGAATATAGGGCCAATTTACGTCGATTCGTCGCCGAAACGCGGGCTAAGAAAGCAATTCCTATATTGCTAACTCCGGTGGCCAGGCGGGATTTCGATGCAGAAGGAACGCTGCAGGATACCCATGCCGTATATTCGGAGCTGGTCCGTAAGCTAGCCGCAGAGGAGCTGGTGACTTTGGTAGACCTGGACCGGCTCAACCAACAAAGGTTGCGGGTACTCGGGCCAGAGCGCTCCAAAGACCTATTTGTACATTTACTTCCTGGTGAGCACCCCAACTATCTGCAGGGCAAGGTCGATAATACCCATTTTAATGAATATGGAGCCCGCATCATGGCTCAAATCGTCCTGGGCGATTTACGCAGACACAAGTCTGGGTTGGTGGATTATGTAGTGAGGCGGGAATAACCTACCCCTGCAAAGCACTTGATCTATATGGTAATTCAATAGGGTTTCCATTGTGCTTGCCATAAAAAAGATTGACGTCGCCCTTACAATAAGGACGACGTCGGGGAGGGTTTATATTACTTTTAAGATCGGGGTCGCATTATTTGCCACCAAAGTTCTTGGACATCCCGAAGCCTATTCCGTTTCCAAAAGATAATACAAAGTTTTTGGTGCCATTTTCTCCTTTGGTCTTGTCGTTAGAATAACCCAATTGGCCAAAGTTGAAATTCAGGGCGAAGCCATTTTTCATGTTCACTCCTATGGCCGGAAAGAGGACTCCCGAATAGTGGGTGGCCTTAACGCCATTATGATCGACACTCCCCACGGTAGCATTGAACTGTCCATATACGGCAAATATATCGGAGAGGGGATACGCATAACGAACGAAGGGGCCCGCGCCGAAGGAAGTCTCTTTGTCGTTGTTATAGTCGTATTTGTTCGATGAAAAGGCTAAATTGACTCCGGCAGTCCAATGGTCGGTAAATTGATAGCCCAAACCCGGAGAAATACTAAAGGCATTGTATTTCTCTCCGCCAGCAAGTTCAATGGAATGGGCATCGAGCGCACCATACAGTAGGACGGAGTTCTTCTGAGCCATGCTAGCGCTGATGGAGCCCATGATTAATAAAATGACGGCTATTTTTCTCATGTGATTGTTGACGTTCGGCTAGAGGGAGGGGGATTGCTCCGGAATAGCAAAACGTACTTTTAGTGTGTGATGAAAATTAGTTTTTGTTAATTCCTTTCTATTTAACCATAGTATAATCGTTATTCTTGTGTTTAAATTATTTGCTTCATTAAAGAACCAAAGTTTAAGATTATACGGCATTTTTGAAAATAGTAACGAGTAATTTGTAAAATTAACTTTCATTCCTGGTTTACTTTATTCAGGGCGTTCGTTATCAAGAGATTAATAAAATGGATCATTAAAAAAAGTGTCTACCCCCCCTTTGTAAGCTCCAGTAAAAAAAACTCCTGCACTTCGGAATGGCTAGTTTTAGTTATATTGTATTAAAATTTTGGATTTTACAGGTTAGGATATTGGAAAATAAAAACGCGAAGCACATGAGTAGGTACAGGCTAATGGGTGCTTCCTCCGGAAAAGTCGAACTGCGGACCGTTGACGACGATAGGGAGTTGTTGCCAAAGCATTCCGACACCAATAATTAGTGGGCTGCCGTCAAGTATCCAGGTCGGTTCAATATTAAGGCCTCGTTTAAGTATGAAATCCAAAAGAAGCTAATCGTCTAGTTTATATGTTCATTATAAAAAGTAGAAGTATGAAGTTTTTGCCCTCGAAGATTTTAGTACAAACCTTTGTATTTGGTGTGCTTTTGTTTGGGTCTATGAGTTGCCGGCCAGGAATGCGCAAGTCCGACTCCACGGCGCTGGTCAATCATAGTACAAAGCGACCTAATATTCTTTGGTTGGTCACCGAGGACATGGGGCCCTATATTCCTCCCTTTGGCGACTCTACGGCCATTACCCCCAATCTGAATCGACTGGCTAGGGAAGGAGTGAAATACCCCCAGGTCTATTCCACCTCAGGCGTATGTGCTCCCAGTAGGGCGGCGTTAGCCACTGGGATGTACCCTACTAGTATAGGGGCCAATAATATGCGTACCAATTCCAATACCACGGAGACGGGCCTTCCCGCCTATGAGGCCGTGCCTGGTCCGGAGGTCAGGATGGTGAGCGAATTGCTTCGCTTGGGAGGCTACTATTGCACCAATAATAATAAGGAAGATTACCAGTTTAGGGCTCCCGTGACGGCTTGGGATGAGAGTAGTCCCTATGCCCACTGGCGAAATAGAGCGGAAGGTCAGCCGTTTTTTTCTGTGTTTAACTTTAACGTAACCCATGAATCGGGGCTTTTTGATCCTTATGGCTTTGCTTTTACTGAAACGAGGCATTATCATTCGGGCGATAGGACCTATACCTGGGAGAAGGGGCGGATGACGGAGGCTCAGACCCCCAAGCATCTTGCCAAGGATATTGCCTTCGCCATACCGCCCTATCTTCCCAACACGCCTGTAGTTCGCCGTGATATGTGGAAGATGTACAATAATATATCAGAAATGGATAGGCAACTTGGGGCCGTTTTAAAACAATTGGAAGAGGATGGATTATTAGAAAACACCATCATATTTTTCTACGGAGACCATGGCGGGCCTTTGCCCCGTCAAAAGCGTCTGATTTACGACTCTGGATTGAACACCCCCATGATTATCCGTTTTCCCAAGGGATGGAAGGCGGGGACGACCGATCATCAGCTGATTAGCTTTGTCGATTTTGCACCGACACTGCTTTCCCTTACGGGCCAGAAACTCCCCGATTATTTACAGGGGCAGGCATTTTTAGGGGCTGCAAAACCTAAACAGGAGAGGGCCTATATATTCGGAGCCGCCGACCGATTCGCTGACGTGACCGATGTCATTCGTGCCGTAAGAGATAAGCGCTATAAGTATATTAGGAACTATAGGCCCAGCCAAGGGTATTATCTCCCGGTAGCTTATCGGGAGAATATCCCCACCATGCAGGAGCTGTTGCGGCTAAAAAAGGAAGGGGGATTAAATGCGGTTCAGGCCCAGTGGTTTAGGGAATCGAAGCCGGCAGAGGAGTTGTACGACTGCGTCATGGATCCTCATGAGCTCCATAATTTGGCGGGTGAGGCCAGTTATCAATCGAGGCTGTCGACCCTGAGCAAGAAAATGGACGAGTGGCTGCACGAAATAGGAGACGTGCCCAATACACCGGAGAAGGAGCTCATTAGTGACTTATGGAATGGAGAGAAGTCCCAGCCTAAAACAGCGGAACCTGAGGTGCGCCAGGAGGACGGAGTCGTTCGGGTGAGTTGCTCTACACCAGGTTCCTCTTTGGGCTATCAGATCCACGGCGTCGACGGAGTGAATCCTAAGGCATGGAACATTTATCGAAACCCCATTAAGGTTCCGACAGGAGGGAGCATATGGGTGCAAGCCCATCGGATCGGGTATGTGCCAAGCAAGGTTGTAAAGCTCAATCCATAAATCGCAATTAGTCTTTCCTGATCAAGCCTTTACGATATTCGTCCTCGGTACTCTCGGGGCGACTATCGTTGAAGGAAATATACCATATACAGAAAGCAAGGTCTCCGAGGTGCATGCCTCACTAAGAGTTGGTAAAGTTAGCGCCTACTTAGGATCGCTTAAGAGCTTACCCTTTTGTCTGGCTTGTTAAGGCAGTCATGTACTTTGGTGAAGTCGGACTGCTCGTCGGCCAGCACCATTAGCACATCTTTGGCTTCGAGCGTGGTAGCCCCCCCGGGACGGATATATTCTCCTTTTCGTTTTATCATGACTATAAACGCAGATTGAGGGAAATTTAAGTCAATAATTCTCTTATTTACGGCATAATAGTCTGGTAAGAGGGTGATTTCCTGTAAAGACGATTTGGGTAGTTCTAGAATAAACTTGTCGATCTCCGTTATTTTTTTTGCCTTTTCGGGCAGAGCAACATGGAGCCATTTGGCCGCCAACGATAGGGTGGTCCCTTGTATCAGCACCGAAGTAATTGAAATAAAGAATACGATATTGAATATCATATGGGCCTTATCGATGCCAGCCAATAAAGGGTACGTCGCAAACACAATAGGGACCCCACCACGCAAGCCGACCCAAGAAATATAGAGTCTTCGGCGTGTTTTCATTTTAAAGAACATCAGGCTAAGAAAGACGCTCACGGGCCGGGCAACAAGGATCAAGAATAAGGAGATGAGTATCCCTATCCCTACATATGGAATAACCTGAGAAGGGAATACCAATAGCCCAAGTGTAAGGAAAAGTACAATCTGCATCAGCCAAGCCAAACCATCGTACATTTTCAAAATGGTTTTTTTGTGGATCAGTTCCTGGTTCCCTAAATAAACGGCGCAGATATAAATGGCAAGGAATCCGTTTCCTCCCACAAAGTCGGTGGCCGAAAAAGTCATAAACATCAGGGCGATCACCAGTACAGGGTAAAGTCCTTCAAAGTCTAGTTTGATTTTGTTGATGATGTATTTACTGAGTTTCCCAAAAGCGAAGCCCGATATGCAAGCCAGAATCATTTGCTGGAAAAACAAAGGGATGATCGACATCACGCTTTGGTCCTGGTTGATCACCAAGGTCAGGAATGCAATCGTCAACACATAGGCCATGGGATCATTACTCCCACTTTCGAGCTCCAATGTGGGACGCAAATTGGTCTTTAGCGCTAGACTCTTAGATCGTAATATCGAAAAAACAGCTGCGGCATCCGTAGAAGATACAATGGAGCCCAATAGTAAACTCTCGTAGATGGTAAAGTCAGTTACGTACCATACGAAGGTGCCCAGTGTGAGGGCCGTTAGTAAGACGCCTAAGGTCGATAAAATAAGCCCTTCTTTCAGGATCGGTTTTACGGAAGTCCAGTTGGTGTCCAGCCCACCTGAAAACAAAATAAAATTGAGCGAGACAATGCCGATGAATTGTGCAAGCTGGGGGTTGTCGAAGTGAATGTGGCCAATGCCGTCAGAACCTGCCAGCATGCCTATGGCCAGGAAGAGCAATAGGGTTGGTACTCCAAATTTGTAGGACGTCTTACCCGCAAGTACACTGATCAACAATAATAAGGAGCCAACTAATAATATATTTTCTATGGTTAAATTCATTCTTTAATTTCTATTTGTATCACCTGAGAACTTCCCAATGGCATCGGTATGGTTGGTCCATTTATTTTATCTGCAAACGCCCCATAATCCATATGGTAACCGTTCGGTTTAAAAATAACCTATACTAGAATCTGCCCCTCGTGCCAGTTTAGTGGGAAAATATTAGAGATGTCCAACCTGTACCTGATAGGCACATGTCACCAAATATACCATAATATTTGGGAGGGAACAAGTAGTTAAAGAGTAGGACGAGTAAAGTCTTTAATTGGCATAAATCGGGACTAAGGGTTTTTATCCGGTGAAAATACGACCCTCTCCCTCACCCCTCATTCCTCCTAAATATTGAACAGGCCCATGACCTGCCCATCGATTAAAAGTTGATATCCTGCGAAATAGTGTCCAGGCAACGAAGGAAGACTGTGAAATAAGGGTATGAATTATAAATAGTTAGTCTAATATTGGCTATTTTTATTATTACTTTTAGGGAGCTAAGGAAAGGGCGAAGTGGGGATGCTTATCCCGCCCCATTCGTAGCGGATTTTAATAGGCAAGACTCTAAAGAATCTGATTCGATAACCATTATTATAAAATCTATGAAACACCGTCATGAGGATACAGATCTTATTTTTCTCCAACCGGGCGATGGCCGAAAATACGATTGTGGGGAATTGACCGCCGTTTTTAAGGCCGATGAAAATGAAACCTCCAACCGATACAGTATTTCTGAGTGGTGGTTGGAGCCCAACTTTGGCGGCGTAGGAGCCCATCAGCACGAACATAACGATGAGGTGTTTTATGGGCTTGAAGGTACCGTTTCCATACTGGTTGGCGATAATTGGGTGGAGGTAGAGAAAGGTGCATTTTTAAGAATTCCTGCCCAGACCATGCATGATTTTCAAAACCGAACCAATCAAAAAGCAGGCTTACTTAATTTTTTTATACCGGGAGGCTTTGAAAGGGATATGCCTTCCATCGTAAAATGGTTTACCGATAACCCGCAAACTTAGAGGCTCAGGTTACCTGGAGAAATTACTAGCGTTGAAATGAGGGCGACAGCTCCATCTGAAGATTGTTTCATGTAAAACTCTTAATTTTTGAGAAATGGCAAAACAAATTTTCATCAATTTAGCGGTACGAGACCTTCAAAAATCGATGGACTTTTATTCCGCCCTAGGATTCACCAATAATCCTCAATTTTCTGACGACTCAGGGAAATGTATGGCCTGGAGCGAAAGCATCTATGTCATGCTTTTGTCGCATGAGAAGTTTGCCAGCTTTGCCACCAAGCCTATTGCCGATACCCGGTCGCATACCGCCGGACTATTCTCCTTGGCGATGGAGGACCTTGAGCAGGTACATGTCCTAATGGATAAGGGACTTCAAGCGGGAGGGAAAGAGCCTACCGAGATGAAGGACTATGGTTTTATGCAACAAAGAACGATTGAGGATCATGACGGACATACCTGGGAGATTTTCTATATGGATATGGCCAAATTTCCATCGGAACCAACGGCCCCATAATTCAATAATTACTTATGAGATATTCGGGAGGGAATGCCAATATCCTTCGTGTTCTGATGTTCCAAAATCCGACCTGATTGCCAGATCAGTTGATTTTTTCTGCGATCCGAGTCTTAGGATATATAGCTGTAGATTCCAAGAATTGGGGGCCATGTACTTGGTTGTCATTTACGAATTTTCAGCAGGGCTACTGGTAAAAGAATAGGGTAGGTAGGATTTCCTTTGTCCCTTTAGCCATCGTGAATGTCAGTCACGCCATAGCGTTTGGTTTCATCTCATAAAACTGAAGTATAAAATGAATAGTTATCTAGAAAGTGTCAAGAAACAGTTCCTGTACTACAAGATGTTGGGCGAAAAAGCCATGGAGCAGCTCGAGGAAAAGCAATTATTTTGGCAATACAATGCGGAAAGCAATAGTATTGCCATCTTAGTGAATCACCTTGCAGGAAACATGTTGTCCAGGTTTGCCGATTTCCTGACCACCGATGGCGAAAAGCCTTGGAGAAACCGCGACCAAGAATTTGCAAGCCTCATTCAAAGCAGAGCGGAGTTAATGGAGCAATGGAATAAAGGCTGGGAATGCTTGATGAATGCGATCGACCACTTGACGGATACCGATTTGGAGCGCGTCATCTATATCCGTAACGATGGGCATACGGTCACCGAAGCGATTAATAGGCAGTTAGCGCATTATCCTTACCATATTGGTCAAATGGTTTTTATAGCCAAAATGTTAAAAAATGAGGACTGGCAGACGTTATCGATAGCCCGAAATAAATCGGAGACCTACAACCAGCGTAAGTTTTCGCAGCTTAAAGATAAAAGGCATTATACCGACGATTTGTAATATTATCTATTTATCAAGGTGCCCTTCACCATGTTTAAATCAGCATTCATCCTTCCTTTTACTCGTGCTGGACAATAATAGCCCTCCCATAACGGCCCCGTATAAGGTACTATTGAAGGGCTTGGAGGTAATAGCACAAGTGCCGCTATCGCAGCCCACCATATACCAATACAAGTATCCGGCCAAGGCACCCGCCCCAATTCCGATGATAGTCATTATATGATTCTTTAATAAGGTTTTCATTTTTCCGGATTTATAGTTTTATGAATATCTATGCGGTTGGAACCCAACCTTGAATAGACCCGTGGGTCCCGTAGAACAAGGCGTATCCATCCATTTTTTTAACCCTTCCTGGTACCCTAACAAAGGTAAGCCCCGAAGACCCGTTTGTCGGTGATAAAAGTTACATGCTTTTTATTTTTGTGCCTCCTTATCCGGTTCTCCTACATTCGGTGTGCATAGCCTTTCTACTTTAATAGATATTATCACGATAGGTAGTTATAAGATGTTGCCGGCAGTGCGCCTGGTCCTCCATATGATGGTCTGTCCTCGCGCTAGCGGATTATTGCCGAGCGTAAAAATACGCCTATTGCGTTATTTCTGGTACGGTCCAATATTTTAGGGTACTTTTTATATGGGTTTTGGGCGTATAATTTTTTCCGATGAGTCGGTTCTAAAATCAATTTGAAAATTGTGTATCAAGTGTTACATAACTATTGACAAGGAAGCATTATTTTTGGTTACGATGGCTACGAAAACACCACATTTTAGGATTTGACTCACACAAAATTGAATGATATGGAAGACATGATTCTTTACAACCGGCTTCAATTCGCTTTTACCATCACGTTTCATTATTTGTTTCCCCAGCTTACCATGGGGCTTTCTTTGATGATCGTTTATTTTAAAGGGAGGTTCCTGTTTACAAACCAGGAATATTATAATCAGGCCTCAAAATTTTGGATGAAGATATTCGCCTTGAATTTTGCGATGGGCGTGGTTACGGGCATACCTATGGAGTTTCAATTTGGCACGAACTGGGCCAAATTCTCCGAACTTACAGGAGGTATTATTGGGCAGACGCTGGCGATGGAGGGAATGTTCTCTTTCTTTTTGGAGTCCTCATTCTTGGGGATGTTTATTTTTGGTGAGAAGCTTTTAGGCCATAAACTTCATTTCCTTTCCGGATTAATGGTTTTTATTGGGTCCTGGGCCAGTGGTTATCTGATTATTGCCACTCATTCCTGGATGCAACATCCCGTCGGCTACGAAATTTTGGAAAATGGCCGTTTCGTCCTCAATAATTTTGGCGCTTTATTCACTAATCCATGGCTATGGCCTTCCTTCCTTCATAATCAGGCAGGCTCCTTAGCCACCAGTTCCTTTTTTGTTGCCGCCATCGGCGCCTTTTACTTGCTCAGTAACAGGCATAGCGCATATGGAAAAATCTTCGTTAAAAGTGGTGTGATTTTCGGGGCAGTAGCCTCCTTGGCCCTGGCTTTTCCAACGGGCGATTTGGCGGCTAAAAATGTGGTGAAGTACCAGCCAGTAACTTTTGCTGCCATGGAGGGGATTTTCGAATCGGAGAAAGGGGGATCTGAAATTGTGCTAATCGGACAGCCCGATATGGAAAACAAAAAACTCGACAATAAGATCGCCGTACCCAATGTCCTGAGTTTCCTTACCTACCAGCGCTGGGACGCAGAAATTAAAGGATTAGACGCCTTTGATGAATCAACTCATCCCACCAACGTTCCTGGCCTATACTATGCCTATCATATCATGGTGGGTCTGGGTACCATTTTTATTGGTATTATGGGACTGGCAACTATCTTACTCTACAAGCAAAAGTTGTATCAGACCAAATGGCTGTTGTGGATTCTAATGTTTATGATTCCATTTCCATATATAGCCAATACGGCTGGTTGGTACACTGCCGAACTGGGCCGTCAGCCATGGTTGGTGTATAATTTGATGCGCATGGTCGATGGGGTTTCTCCTACCGTGTCTTCGGGGAATACCTTGTTCACCTTATTGGGATTCGTAGGACTTTATATCTTGCTTGGTTTACTCTTTCTGATGCTCGTCCTAAAAATTATTAGAACTGGGCCCGAAACTAAAACTGTCTAACAAAATCGATTATGGAAATATTTTGGTTTATGGTCTTAATGACCATGTTGGGGATCTATGTAATTCTGGATGGTTACGACTTTGGAGCAGGGATCGTTCACTTGTTATTTACAAAGTCGGAAGAAGAGAGAAAGGCGGTCACCAATGCCATTGGCCCCTTTTGGGATGCCAATGAAGTTTGGCTGATCGCCTCTGGAGGGGTATTGTTTTTTGCTTTTCCCACTTTATATGCCTCGGCATTTAGCGGATTCTACCTGCCCCTAATGCTGGTCTTATGGTTGTTGATTTTTAGAGCGGTAGGGTTAGAATTGAGAGGTCAGGTGCATAATAGGCTATGGGAACGGCTTTGGGATAGGGCTTTTGGCGTGGCCAGTTTGCTACTGGCCCTATTCTTCGGAGCCGCCTTGGGCAATGTGGTGAGGGGTGTAAATCTAGGGATGGTGGAGAATGGCATCTCTACTCAAGAACCCCATTATTTCTTTTTGGCATTATGGAATCCAACCTTCGACCCCCTGGCAGCGCATCAAGGGGTGATCGACTGGTTTACCTTGCTGCTAGGCATTGTGGCGGTGGTTACCCTCACCATCCATGGGGCCAACTGGATCATCTTAAAAACGTCCAGCTCCTTAAATGAGAGGCTGAAGGTCATTATTTTCCGATTGAACTTTGCGCTCTTGATTTTAGTAATCATTTCAGCCGGCTTATGGCATTATGTTAAGCCTTTTCCACTGACCAACCTACGGACACATTATTGGCTTTGGATTTTCCCGCTTATTGGTTTGGTGGGGCTGCTGGGGCAGTTTCGGATTAAGCAATTCAAGAAGGACGGAACGGGCTTCTTTTTTTCTACCCTGTTTATTCTGGGGAGCTTTTCCACGACGGTAGCCTCATTATTCCCGACCCTGTTACCCTCCACCAACGGCGTCAACCCCTCCTTAACTATTGAGGGTGTGGCTGCCGATGAATACGGCTTGTCGGTAGGGGTTTATTGGTTTGTGATAGCCGCCATCTTGGTGGTAAGTTATTTTATAATCCAGTTTAGGGTATTTAGGGGCAAAATGGATGACGTGGGTTATGGAGAGCATTGATAAGGGTGATGGGGGGGGATTCTTTTGAATTGAAGATGGCTTTTTTTATCCATTATAACATATTGTTTGAATGCAATATTGCGATTTGATTTTCACCTCTTGAAATCTATCGTATCTTTGCGATTGAACTATCACTTAACCGCTTCAATTTTAATATGCAACTAGTTACTATATTGATAATGGCCCTATTGACGACATCAACGTCGATGTCGACGCTTAAACCCGATGATAAGAAAGCGCTTAACCCAGGGCTGAATGCTTACATTAGCCAGATCACTGAAGATTTTTCGAAAATTCCTCAGGATAGGATGGAAGAGCTGGACAAGATAGCCCTATATATTCAACAGCAGGTGAAGGCGGACCAGCCGGTACAATTAACCTATATCTGTACCCACAATTCAAGGCGTAGTCATTTTGGCCAAATTTGGGCCGCTACTGCCGCTGCCTATTATAATGTTCCTAATGTCAAAACATTTTCAGGAGGCACCGAGATCAGCGCCTTTAATGAAAGGGCAGTAGCAGCATGCGAAAGGGCGGGGTTTGAAATTGCCAAAACAACAGAAGGGGAAAATCCCGTGTATACGGTAACCTATGCTACAGACAAACTACCCATAAAGGCTTTTTCTAAGAAGTATAACGATGCCAGCAATCCGCAAAGCAATTTTTGCGCCATCATGACCTGTAGTGAGGCCGACAAGGCTTGCCCAGTGGTGAAGGGCGCTGCCACACGCGTGGCCGTCCCGTATATAGATCCAAAAGCCTTTGACGGCACCGCACAGGAAACGGCGAAGTATGACGAGCGCTGTAAACAAATTGCCACGGAAACCTTCTATGTGTTTTCGAAAGTGAAAGTATAGTATCGTAAGTATTCTCTTATCTCGATTTCCACGAAAAGGGCCCAATTTGGGCCCTTTTTGTCGTATGGCTTGCCCTATACCGAGACTCCGAGGCGGAGCAAACGAATTTTAGGAAATGGTACAAAGTCAATTCTTTTATAAAGTCAAGTAGTCTTATAATTTGGAGCATTTTTGTTTAATAAAAATTTGTTTTGATACCGTTCAGTAACATCTAGCCAAAATTGCTGGAGGATTGGAAATTTTGAGGTATTTTTAGAGAAAATTTAACGTGGAACTAAGAATGTCCGCTAGCAAATGTCTTCAATCAACAGCCAACGAAAAAACTCTGCTATTGTAAATATAGAGTTACCCTATTAACTATAAGCTGTTTAAGTTTTGTTTTAAGGAGCGCTTAGGCGGCATTGGCGCATTAGAGTTGGTATGTAACCTTGGCAGGGATAATCTGTTAATTATATCCAATTAATTTCTATAGTTTCACCTATACCCATGTAAATGAAGAAAGTCGCACTAATAACTTTAACCAATGAGGGTTATTTAAAATACACACTTAACTGTTTGCTATCCTTAAAAAAAATAGGTGTAAATGATATTAAAACATACTCCATAGGAAAAAAAGCATTTCATGCTATCAGGGATGCGGGGTATCAAGCAACAATCATTGAAGATGAATTAAGTGCTGGATTTCAGCGATTTAGAAGCGGTAATTGGAGTCATGTTACTTTTAAAAAATTCGAGATTATTCATGAAAATTTAAAAGAAAATGATTATGTCTGTTTTACTGATGGCGATATTGTTTTTAAGAAGAAGGAGTTCCTTGATTATTGTATAGATCATATTGGATACGACGACTTATTGATTCAAAATGATGCTCAAGAAGATATCTCGAATGATAACTTATGTAGTGGTTTCATCTTTATAAAATCTAATGAAAAAACATTGGATTTTTTCAATCCGAAAAAAGTAAAAGAAAGATCAAACATCAATGAAAGATGGGACGATCAAATTTATGTTAATCAATATAAGGATGAAATAGCTTACAAAAAACTTCCTCTTTCGTTATTTCCAAATGGAAAATACTTTTACACGAATCATTCTAATATAGAGCCCTATCTAATTCATTTCAATTGGGTAATTGGCCATGAAAAATCTTGGAAAATATTAAAACATAAAGAAGCTTCGTCCATACCGATCGCTATACATATGCTCAAAACTATACTCCTAATAAAGTGTAAAAACGCAGTGAAACGTATTTTGCACTAAACGTTTTGCGAAAAGAGACGGTTCAATAAACGATGTCTTTAAGTTCTTTTTACTTTAAGTCCTGGTACGGTAAATCCAAAAAATAAAGAGCTACGCGACAAAGAGCTATAGCAGTTCATGCAGGGAGCGTCATTGAGGGGTCAGTTTGGACCAGAATAAGCAGTATAGCGAAATACCTTTTTACAAGTCCATTAAATTTAGTAATGAGTTTTTGATATTATGCATATATCAATTTACCTTTTGGTTCAGGGATTTCCTGGCCCTCTTCTTTGGCCACCTCTAGCCAAAGCTGGATTACCTCTTGAGCGTTCTGAAGAGCCTCATTTTGGGTATCACCATGCGTCATAATTGACTTCAATTCAGGAACTTCTGCAATGAAACAATCATCCTCGTTACTCCAATAAATTCTTACCTCGTACTTGCTCATAGCTTTACAAGTTTATGTTTGATTATGATATTTCTGATTTGCCTTATCTGATAAGCTTTCGCTTGTCCACCTTTAACACTTTGAATATTGATTAAATCATCAATACCATCCATTTTATAGAGTGTATGGCTGCCAGCACCTTTTATTTCGTAGAACCCCAACTGTAGCAATATGATTTTTAGCTCATCAATTGAAAAATTATTATCTGAGTTCCCAGATAGTAATTTTAGTAAGAGCTTTTCAACTCTGGCCATATGTGATCCTGTAAAGAGTTGGTGCATAAAAATAATCATTTTTGATTTTACAATAATATAGTAATGGCCTTATTCTAAATATTTTATACCTCAATTACTTTTCCTAGAGTAAATCCAAAAAATAAAGAGCTGCGCGACAAAATACTCGAGCAGTTAATGTGGATATTACGGTTCGATTTGTGCCAGGTATTTCGGTCGAATAGTGCCAGTGATTACGGTTTAAATGATGCCAATTTAGATTGATTTTGACCCGGACTATTACGGTTCGATTGGTGCCAAAATCATTGGGCGTCTGTTGGCTTAGAAATCAGCACAGAATTACGGTTCGTTTTGTGCCACTTTAGAAGATCAAGAAATTACCTTGTCGCCTTAAACATAACTAAGCGACATGGCCAACTTACTTGATCCGATGGACTTAAAACAGATAATAACCTTACACCTTGATGGTGCCAGCAATCGCAGGATAGGCTCTATCCTTGGTATCTCTCGTAATACAATAAACACCTACATGCAGTTGTTTACGGCTTGCCAATATTCTTTTCAGCAGCTTTTAAATTTTGATTCCGCTGCATTATCCGAACTATTCTCCTGTCATACCACTGTTGATACAGCACGCCATAATGAACTGATGCTTTATTTTGAAAGGATCAATAAGGCGCGGAATCACCCTGGTTTTACCTTTTTGCATCATTACCAGCAATATGTCGGGCATGCTCAGGATGCTTACAGTTATACCCAGTTCCTTGAACATTATCGGCGTAAATATCCCAAGGAGAAAGGCTCGATGAAACTCGATCATCTCGCCGGAGAAGAAATGTTTATCGACTTTGCGGGCAAGAAGCTCCACATAGTCGATAAACAGACCGGAGAAATTATTCCCGTTGAAGTGTTCGTGGCCATCCTTCCCTGTAGCCAGTACACCTACGTCCAAGCCTGCATGAGCCAAAAACGAGGCGATCTGATTGACAGTTGTGTTGGTGCGCTACGATATTATGGCGGAGTGCCTAAAGCTATCATTTCAGACAATCTTAAGTCAGCAGTCAATCGGGCAAGTAAATATGAGCCCGATATCAACCGGAGCTTCAAGGACTTTGCCTTTCACTACAACTGTGCGATCAACCCTACAAGGGGATACTCGCCTCAGGATAAGGCGCTGGTTGAGAATGCCGTACATCTGGCTTACCAACGGATTTATTACCCGATCAGAGAGATGACCTTCTTCTCGCTGGAAGATCTCAACAGAGAAATCAGCAAGCTCCTGCAAAGTTATAATAGCCTGATCTTTAAACGCAAAGAGTCCAGTCGAATCGAGCTCTTTCAGACTGTTGAGCGTCAGTATCTGAAAGCGTTGCCCGATAGACCCTATGAGCTGAAAGATTATAAAAGAGCTAAAGTACAGAAGATGGGATATGTATACTTCTCGCCCGACAAAAGCTATTATAGTGTCCCTTACCGTTTTATCGGGAAAGAAACCCAGATCCATTACACGCAAAGCAGGATTGAAGTCTTTCATAATCACCAAAGAATAGCCATGCACCAGCGTAACCTGGCCAAGGGGGCATATATCACCAACACGGACCACTTGAGCAGTACACATAAGTTTTACTCAGACTGGAATCCAGAGTTCTTCAGACAGAAAGCGGCACCACATGGTCAGCATGTGCTGCAGTGCGTGGAAAAGATACTCATAGCCCAGGATTACCCGGAGATAGGCTACAAACGGGCTCTGGGTGTTATCCAACTCTATCGCGCATATGGCTCTCAAAGGCTCGACCAGGCCTGTAAAAGAGCTTTAGATACAGATGCGTGCTCATATATACGCATCAAAAACATACTCAAGAATAATATGGACAAAGTGCCCTTATATGAAGGTGATCTGCAAAATGCAAATGATCATATACCATTCCATAGCAACATACGGGGTGCTTCCGCATATGAATAATCACAACCAAAAAACAGGACAATGAACAATCAGACAATTGAAAAATTAAGGAATATGCGCCTGGGGGCCATGGCGCAATTACATCTTACTTACGTCGAGCAAAACAGGCTTGCCTCGATGACATGCGATGAATACCTGGCTCTTCTGACAGAACACCAGTGGGAGCAGCGCGAAAACAGTAAGGTGGAAAGATTATTGAAACAGGCCGCCTTTAGGCAAGGTGCCACTATGGCTGATATCAATTACATGGCAGACAGGAACTTGGACAAAAATATGTTTGCACGTCTGGGCACACTTGATTTCGCAGCCAGAAAAGAGAACGTCATTATCTGCGGAGCCTCTGGTACAGGAAAAAGTTACCTCTCTCAGGCGCTGGGCCACCAGGCCTGTCTATCAGGAATAAAAACACTATATACTGTAACTGCAAGACTCTTTAAAAAGCTTAAGCTCAGCAAGGTTGACGGAACTTACCTCAAAGAACTAGAAAAACTGACCAGCACCCAGCTATTGATTCTTGACGACTTCGGACTACAGGCGTTTGACAATCAAGACAGGGAAACCATGATGGATATAATCGATGACCGGCATGGCAAAAAGTCAACGATTATATCCTCGCAGATACCTGTATCTGCCTGGTACGAAATCATTGGAGGTCAGGGTACCATTGCAGATGCCATACTTGATCGAATCGTCAACTCATCCCACAGAATCGATCTTAAGGGGGAATCACTTAGAAAAGGAATCCTCAAACAAGAATAACAACAACTTTTTCATATCATTGTACGATCTTTTAAAGTGGCACGGTTTGACCGAAATCACTGGCATGGTCCCTCCGTAATATCCATAATGAAGGTAGAGTAATTGAGGGGTCAGTTTGGACCAGAATAAGCAGATGCCGAGCTTCGTGCGCCCTTGAGCTAGGAAAAGCGCCGGATGAGTAATAAATCAACTGCAAAGCTAAAAACGATTGAATTCCTCAAGGGGATATCAACGACCTCGTGCCTCGGTCCCCCTTGACCAACCCAATCGTATTTTTAAATAGCAGTTAAAAATCGGAAATAAATGAAAAAATAATACCAGACGGAGTTTATTTTACACACCCGCCTGTTTTAAATCTATGGTATTTGAGTTATTGTCATCATTGAATAAATAGGACGTAAAATTGGTTTGTGATAACTCATTACAATTAAATAGTTTGGTATCTCTTCTTAACATTAATGTTTCTCGATATTCCATTGCTTCAGCCATTTGTACAAATTCAGCATCGAACCCTAATTGATATATTTTTTGCTTGATTTCGTCCAAACTGATTCTAAAAAACTCTCGTCGATTATTTAGCATATTTACTTTATTCGCAGCAAAAGCTTGATGAAGTTCAAATTCTAAGGTTCTCGCATTGTCTGAGTAAATTAAAGCATGAACGTCAAATTTGAAGGGTACCGATGCGTCACCCAATTCTCTTACTCTATCATAAGGGTCTAGTCTTCGTGTCATACCAATCTTGTAAACATCCTCCCCAAAAGACCCGATATTGGAAATAATATAAACATGACCACGTTTTGTTTGTTGTGCCATAGAAATTGCTCTATCTTTCTTCTCTAGGACTATTGCCAGATCGCTTTCCAAGGAATGTATTTTACTTATTAGTTTTTCATATTCAAGGCCGGTGGCTGTGGAGATTTCCTTTCGTGCCTTAAGCAAGGCATTTTCATAAATTTCTTCTTCTTTTTCCGCCTTTCTACGCGCAATTTCAAATTCACGTCTTGCTTTCTCTTCCTCCTTCAATTCTGCTTGAATTTCCCTCGCAGCATCCTTTTCGATTTGTTTTTTTAATAAGAATTCGTGCTCCAGATACATCTCCTCTAGTTTCAATTTTAAATAATCTAGGTTTATGGAAATGTGAAAACCTTCTGCCAGTTTATTTAGATCATTATAAGCCTTTTCCAACCGACTTTCCATTTGGACAATATTATTCCATTTTACATTAGATATCATTGCGGAACACTCTCCATTAAAGGCTCTTAAGATTAACTTCTGAATAGAATCCATTGTTTTTCTGCCCAATTTAGCATCTCCCCCTATTGTCCATGCTGTAGTACAAACTACTGCGTCTTTATTCTTAATAAGTAATTTCTGCTTTTCAATAATTGTTTTTTGTTCTTCTCGATATTGGTCGGAACGTTCAAAATTATAATGAGGCTCGTATACACCGAATTCAATAAATTCTAAATTGGATTCAAATAGAGCTAGTTGCTGTTTTAATCGGTAATAAGTTGCCAAACCACTTTCATATTCGACAGACAGTTTTTTCTTTTCATTATCAATTCTATCTAATTCGATTTGAGTTTTTCTAACTTCATCCTCAATATTCGAAATAGGCTGATACTTTTCAAGAAGGCCACTTAAACGCTCAATTTCCTTTAATTCTTTCTTTTTTATTAAATCAAATAATCCCATATTACAAAGTTTGGAGGGTATATGAAAATGTAACTTTTAGACTCACAAACTTATACGTTTTCTTGATATTAGATTGATTTCATCCTATTAATTATCATATTGAAATTATATTATTGAAGAAAAATGGGATAACTCTATTTCAGAGTTTAAACCATGTCTATATCCAAAAAACGTCCTCTACAAAATCACCTTATTTTAGGCTGACTAGGTCATAAAGGGCCGATCACGGATCGGCAGTATTTCATGAAAATGCAGAAGGCCTGTAGCTGGGCCAGTAAAATGTTTTCACTGGTTTAGGAACTGACCAAGGACTATAACGAGTAGGACTATAAAAAGACCCAGGCCTAGCAGTTCCTAGGGCAGGTCCATGGCCTTTCCCGTACATCGAAAGGAGGACGAAATAATGCCTCGTGTTAAAGACAGGATAAGGGGCGGCCTAGACCTACTTCTTATTTTAAAATATAGCAGCGCGCTATTGGCCTTAAAATTATGACTGAAGCAGAAATAAATGGGAGAGGATGGGCCTAAAATCAGGCTGGCTGAGATCTTTAAATCCCAGTAGCTAAAAAGAAAAAATCCGCTAATCGGAACGACTAGCGGATTTTTTTGTGCACCCGAAGGGTGTTGAATATATATTCACTATTGTGCTTATTTATAATAGAATAGAAGGTTTTATAAAATGTCTCCCTGAAACGTCCCTGAAACAAAAAATAATTAATCTTCAAGCATTTATGGTCTCGGTTATAATAGGGGTGCACATTTTTTGTAAATGCCTGAGGTTATTTTCCAATAGAATTTTTAACGAAAAATCTTCTTCAAAAGACTTGAATTAATTACCATTACTTCAGAGCCTCTATAAATTCTTTCATTCAGCGTAAGAATATCATGCAATTCCGGTTGATCTCCTACGATTAAAACATGCGTTTCTTCATTAAATCTAGGTTGGAACGTTCCCCCTAGTTCCTCTATTAATGTTTTCATGTGTTGAGTGCTTGTAAATAAAAAGGAACCTGAAATGGAAACATTTTTACCTTCTAGTGTTTGTAAGTCAAGAACACCATTATAGTATTTAATTTCTGGTAATTCTACAATAGTTTCATTTTTGGTTGGCTTGACTGAGATGTTCTTGTAATTGAAATAAGATTGTCGTCTATAGGTTCCTGGCGTCCGTTTTCCAGAAACTGCATTGACTAAATTCATTCCACAACTTTCTTGCATTAGCATAACTGCTTGTGCAAGCATTTCGGCATTAAAGACATAGTCTCTATGATGCCAGCCACTTCGATCGAACTCTAGCTCGTTTTGGTCTAGTGAGATACCAAAATATTCGCGGACAGACAGAAAAGTTGTAGTTCCAATATTTTGTTTGGCCCAGTTATAAGCACAAACATATTTTTTATCGGGTAAACTGGAATCAATATCTTCAAACATAATCCTTAAATTTCTCCGATGACTACCCAGTCCGAAAGCTACTACGTATGTCACCTGATCAAAAAGTAATAACAGCTTTTGTAGATCACTTTTTTCAGAGTACAGTAACTCTTTATGAAAGATTTTACCCTCTTTAACATGTACAAGTCCAAGTGATCTTGAATGGATGCACACTGCAATGAAATCTTCTATTTTTCTTGGATGGATCATATGGAACTTGGATGGAATTACTTCTAAGGTTTATGGTCTGGCTTTATTTATTTTCTTTTTGGTATAGTGCTTTTTTTCAAGATCCCACTTTTGAAGTAATAAGTTAGATCCAGTTTTATATGTACAATTGGTTGGAAATCAAAACTTCCTCTCTTCATATTTTTAATTTTGAACATTTTTAGTAGTCCATACCTCAATCTATTTTAGGGTCCACTAGTAACATTTTGAATGATCCCTGAGAATGGAAAATACTATATTCGCGCCCTAATTATTGGAAAAGCAGATTAATGCTAGCCATTTTTCGTCTCTGCTAGCCTTTTTTCTAGCTCTTTCTTCTCTTCTTGTTGACGTTTTAATGCCATCCTTTGGAGCTCAATAAATTCATCCTTTGAGACCGTTATGAAATCCCCACTGTCATTTGTTGGCTTAGAAGTTTCGGTTTTTGGTGTTTCTATTCCTCGCATTAGCCAGTCTAGCGTAACGCCATATTTTTCGCAAATCTTATCCGCTAGCTCAAAAGATGGCTTCGATTGATCAGTTTCGATTTTGGAAATCTGCTGAGCACTTACACCTAATTCTGTTCCAAATTCGGCCATGGTTTTCCGATTCCTTAATGATCTAACCCTATCACCAATTGTTGAATTGCTCATATAAATTGTTTTTGTATCATACAATTAAAATAAAATCAACTATAGGTTGACTTTATCGCATCATATTATATATATTTGTATCGCCCAATACGGGATACGCAAATTACAAAATAAGAAAATGCAAACCATGTCATTTGATTCAACGGTAAGTACAATAAAAGAGCGGTTGTTAGAACGTTTTGCACATGCTAAAGGTCAAGTTGGTCCGGGCTGGAAGGATCAATTGGCCGCCTCCTATGAATACTTTAATACCCGTCAAGGGGAAGCGGTTATGAGGTCTGTCTCTCAGGCTCACTCAAACCCCAAGAGGGGGCACGTCGATAGAATTGAAATGGTAACTATTGCTTTAGAGAAACTTGCTAACATTCAAAATACACCTACGGTATGAATACGACTATAGCTCTAAGCCTTCCTCCGGAGCAAGTTGAATTGCTGGAGATTGTTCGTACTCAAAACGAACGCATTTTGGCCTATCAAAATCAATCAACGTATCTAACTGAGCCTGAAGCATGCGAAAGGCTGAAGGTCTCATTGACAACGATTAGGCAATGGCGCAAAGATGGTTGGTTACGCTATTTCGCCGAAGGAGCTAATATTCGATATAGAGCGGATTATTTAGACGCTGACTTTGAAGCAAGATCTTTAGTTAATGCCACGATGGCCCCCATTATTAAAAAGCAACTCAGAAGCAACTATTAACACTTTAGCTTATGTCCCCTATACAAACTCTATTTACGGTGATAACATTGCTCATCACCGGAGAAGCCATTGCTGAGTTTATGGCAAATCATTCCAACTTGCTCTTGGTCTTGGCCATTATGGCATTCTCTATCCTGTTTATTGTATCTGTATTCAAGGCAAACTCAAAGAAGCCATGATTTTCATCCTTTTATATCTTTTATTCTTTTTCCTTCTTCTTGCTCTTGGTCGACGTATCAGCCATGGCGTTACCTCAAAAAGCCCGAAAATATGAGCAATAAAGAGCTATTTGTGGCGGGCAAGCCTTTCATCTTGGGTACGGTCGATACCCAATACCGATACGTTGCCCCCAAGGTGGACGCAGGACAACCGGTGATCGAGGTCAATTCCTTTCCTGGAATCACCCAGTTCCGGTTTTTCTGCAAGGTGCTCCGGGCTAACGAATGGGACTATGATTATCAAATGGAAG
>NZ_QGDT01000016.1 GCF_003149085.1 Dyadobacter jejuensis
ACAATTACCCAAAGGGGTCAATATGCTCCAGAATGAATCAAAAATAAATGTCTAGGGGGTCAATATACGCCAGAATGTCACTAGAAAACAAGCCAATAATGTGCTTTTAGCATTCATTATTACCCTGAGTACAAGGGGTCAACATGCTCCAGAATATCCACTCAATGCCGTTGTTCTATACAGTTATCAAAATAAAGAAGTTCTGGAACTTCAGGGCTCCGTTTTTGGCTCTACCAACATACACCAATACTATTGTGATGGGGAGAAACTGGATTTGTTAGACCCCGTCCAATATGAAGATTTTAAGCAGAATCGCCTTGAAAAGTCAGTTCTGTACGGTACAAAAGTTTGGAACTAATTACCTTTTTAGTGCCACGCACAGATTATCCCTTTGGAACTTTTAACCCCTTAGTTGCTGTCTCGTTCTCAAATGAATCGGACAGACATATGATTAAGAAAATAGGATTTTTATCTTTCGGGCATTGGTCGCACCAGCAGGCTTATAATGCCCAGACGGCGAGTGACACGCTGCTACAGTCCATAGACCTGGCCGTGGCTGCCGAAGAGATCGGTTTAGATGGGGCTTATTTTCGGGTGCATCATTTTGCCTCTCAATTAGCATCACCATTTCCGTTGCTTGCGGCTATAGGCGCCAAAACAAGCAAAATAGAGATTGGGACGGGGGTAATTGATATGCGCTATGAAAACCCACTCTATATGGTGGAGGATGCCGGAGCGGCAGACTTGATCTCCGAGGGGCGGCTGCAACTGGGGGTAAGCCGGGGTTCGCCGGAACAAGTGATAGACGGCTGGAGGTATTTTGGATATGAACCGGCTGAGGGAGAGACCGATGCGGATATGGGACGCCGTAAGGCCCTCGAATTCCTGGAAAGGCTAAAGGGCAAGGGGTTTGCTCAGCCCAATCCGAACCCGATGTTCCCGAACCCTCCTGGCCTATTGCGGTTGGAGCCCCATTCCGAAGGATTACGGGAACGTATCTGGTGGGGTGCCGCCTCCAATGCAACGGCCGTTTGGGCCGCCGAAAATGGAATGAACCTACAAAGTTCGACCTTGAAATATGATGAAGGGGGTAAGCCTTTTCATGTGCAACAGGCGGAGCAGATTAGGCAATACAAAGATGCCTGGAAGAAAGCGGGATACCAGCGCGAACCAAGGGTGTCGGTAAGCCGGTCTATATTTGCATTGGTAAACGATCAGGATCGCTATTATTTCGGTCAGGAAGCGAATCGGAGAGATAAGATCGGAAATATCGAAAGGGGCAAGCAGGCGATTTTTGGTAGAAGCTACGCCGCAGAGCCCGATCAACTCATCAAAGAGTTGGCGCAAGACGAAGCGATTCAGGAAGCCGACACCCTCCTCTTGACGATACCCAATACGCTGGGAGTCGACTATAATGTACATGTGTTGTCCTCTATTTTGGACCATGTGGCACCTGGATTGGGTTGGCGCTAGCAGTGCCTCATGGCATGGCAAGGCCGAGTTAAGCAGGGCGCTGCCATGCCATTTGGAGTATAGCTGCATCCAGCGACGGCGCGGGACTACCAGTCTTTTATCTACGCTAATCTGCCAGATCAGCTCCGGATCTCCCGGCGCATGAAAAGGTAGTAAGACAGTGCAAAACATAAAACCGTAGCTGCTAGCAATCCGCTAACCTGAGGCCAGACGATCATCAGGCTTTCCTTGAAGGGTAGGGGGGAAGGAATAGCCATGGCCATTTGCTCCATGGTTAACGGACCCAAACTACGAACCGAGGGCATCAACAAGGTGGTGGTAGCGTCGGTGTAAAGTTGGCTGGGGTCTAGGCGTAGAAAATTACTTATCAACTCTTGGTAAGCCAATGCCTGCTGGGGAGCAAGAAATGCTGGATCGGGAAACAATGCTTTGGTTACCAGATTGACGACAAGCTTGTAAAACACCGTTAGGAAAAGCCAGATGCCAATGCCCGTAAGGGCAGAGGTGGCCGTTTGCTTGAAGCGGATGGAAAGTAAAATGGATAAACTAAGCCAAAATCCAACATAAACGAAGCTAATAAAAACGAAGGCGAAGATACGTAGTACCTCTTCGGGTTCAATTTTGACTCCCGTGATGAGCAGCCCTGCACCGATCATCAGCAAGGCAAGGGACACGAAGAGGCAGCCTACCATGACCATGGCGCTTACGAATTTTGATAGTATCAAGTTATCCCTATAAAGCGGCTGGGCCATGAGGCGCGTTAGGGTGCCGGCATTTTGCTCCGAATTGATGGTGTCAAACCCTAGGCTAATCCCTAACAGTGGCCCCAAAAAGCTAAGAAGTACATGAAAAGGAGGCAAGGTGCCATCGGTTGTGGTGAGGAGTTTCAGGTATAAAAATAGGCGATCGGGATCTTGCGTATTGGAGACGGCCGATTTGATATTACTTAATGATACATATAGGGCACCGAAAAAAGTAAGCCCTATCAGCGATAACAAGACGATAAAACGCCAGCTGCGTAGGTGGTCGGCAATTTCCTTCCCTACCATAATGCTGAATGGACTTGCTGGAAATACAGCTCCTTCAGACGAATGATTGTAATCTTTATTTTTTAAAGAAAGACTTCTGGAAAACACGGTTAGGCTTTTCATTGGTATTACTTTCTGCTAAGTTGTTTTCAAAATATTTCTCGTATATATCATCGAGTCCATATTCCTTTTTATGGACCCCCGTCACATCCAGACCTTTATGAACAAAGAACCGAACGAGGCTGGGAGTAATATCGCTGAGGCACGAAATCTCCACCACATTATCGGTTACGGCAACTCGTTGTACTCGTTCGAGTCGATGCAGGTCGTCTTCAAACTCCCAAGGGGTAGGTACTGCCTCTGCTAAGCTGATACTAACCACGTTCGTTTCATTTTTGAAAAGACTTCGGGAAAGTTTATCGACACTCCCTTCTACCAGCATTTTACCACCTACGAATATCCCAACACGGTCGCAAACCTGCTGTACCTGATGCAGATGGTGTGATGATAATAGTACGGTGATTCCATGTTGTCGGCTGAGTTGACGAATCAGTTTTAGGAATTCTTTGACCCCGCTGGGATCAATCCCTAGCGTAGGCTCGTCGAGTATGATGACCTCCGGTTGCTTAATAAGCACATCGGCCAGGCCTAGCCTTTGCTTCATACCCCTGGAAAATGCGGAGGTCTTTTTGTCGGCGGCGTCACGGAGTCCGATGGCCGTCATGACTTCAAAGGCACGGTCTTTAACTTCGGCTTCTGGAATACCATTGAGCCTGCCGATATAAGTTAAATTTTCGAGAGCCGTCATGCTATCATAAAAGCCGACGCTGTCGGGCAGATAACCTACTTTTCTTTTTACAGCGATGGGGTTGGTGGTGGCATTATAGCCGCAAACGGTAGCCGTTCCTGCCGTGGGTTCGGTAAGCCCTAGCATCATCATAATGGTGGTGGTCTTTCCCGCACCGTTGGGTCCTAACAGACCGAATATCTCCCCTTTTTGAATGGTTAGGTCCAGGTTGTCAACGGCCTTTAGGCTACCATAGCATTTTGTCAAACCCCTCAATTCAATGATTGGCTTCTCCATAATACTTATCGTCTGCCGTATTTACGAATTAAAGAATATACAAGACCTATCGAGAGCAATATGACTATGATGCCGATCCAACCCGAAAGGAGGGACGTTTTAACGGTAATTCTAAAAGTCGAATTGGCGGATGCATTCGTATTCTTAGCAGTAAACGTGGTGATATAGTCGCCCGCGATCGTTTTGTCGGGGACTTTTACCTTCGCCTTAACGTCAACCGTTTTATTAGGATCGAGTCTGTCGATTTTGGATGGCTCAAAGGTCACGTCCCAGTGGGAGGGTGACTGTGCGGTCAACTCTACGTTTTCTAGCGGTAGGGTGGCGCTATTTCTGACGACCAGGTGTATCTCTTTGGTGCTTCCCTCAGTAAGTTCATCACTCAGCCGACCGGTAGGGGTAGTCAGCTCTATGCCATAGGCTCCTTTTAAGGCCGCCTCCAAATTGAGGGTCAGACTGTCACTAGCCGATGTAGCCGTCACCAAAACACTGTATTTGGAAGGTTTTGAATCGGGGCGTGCTTTTAATTCTATGGTAACATCCTGCGATTTTTTTGCCTCGACACTGACGGAGGTAACCGGGCTACCCATAGTCATGTAAGTAACCGACCATCCGTCTGGTACCTGTGCCTGCAATTGGTAGATTTTTGTTTCGGACGTCCCGTTATATAGGACGGTGTTGTACCTGAACGTTTCATTGGCAGTGGCCTCTATATTCATGAGGTTGGCTTTGAAGGAGGATGTGCCGCCCGTGGCGTTGGGTACTTGAGCGAAGAGGTGGGTGGTGGTTAGCAGTCCAGAAATAAAAAACACTAGCAAACCATAAAACTGTAGATTGTACTTTTTTGAATTGGGACAAATAGTGGTCATGATCTAATAAACAAAAGGTATTAAGTTCGATTTATTAAAAAATGGTTTGACTGGTCCTAATGGAAGAACAGTCCTGAAATCTGAACCCAAAAATAATAAAACGCTAAAATTTCAAAAAAAATGAAATGGAATTTTTTTTTGAAATTTTTCGAGTTTTATTTGGATACTAAGCGAGCCAAAACAGCTCATGTCCGAAATAATGAGCGGGCTTGTATTTGAAAATGCTCGTTGGGTAGCGATTGTATTAGCTTGGTTCTATAATTCAGCTTAAATCCCCCTGCGAGTACAAAATGAGCCCTTGTTTATCGGATAGGTCAATCGAAAATAAGGATCATATTGATTAACACCCTGCATAGGCCGCCCGGAAAACTCCATTGAGGGCGATGATTGTGTTTTCTTCGATTATCCTGCCATCGTTGAGTGCTATATATGGATTTGGAACATCCCTATGAATTTCCTGAATAATTCCTTCGGCTCGTTCCAATCCGTTGAGGTCCAAAATCATTTCTGCTTTTGCCCCCCGGTTTTTACAATCGATTAACATTTCCAGAAAGGTTTCGGTCATTGATAAGGTTGTACGTAAGTCCATATATTTTGTGGTGGTTTCTTGCTGGTCAAGCAGATGGGTGAAACAAAATATTTCCTCTTTGTATACGCCACTACGTCACAAATGGTTCAATCCCATTTTTCGATACTTTCAATCATGGATTTGTGCTAACATCTAAGGGCTGGCGTCTGTCTCCGGCCTTTGACATTAACCCATCCATGGATCAAGATGGTCTTGCTATCAATATCGATATGGATGATAATTAACTGGATGTCGAGATAGCAAAACAGGTTGGAATATACTTTCGTCTGGGTGAAAAGGAGATGAACCAAATCATAGATCAGGTCCAATCATCTGTTTCAAAATGGCAGGTGAAATAGGGATTTTCAGGGCTGAGCAGATATTGATGACTTCTGCTTTTCGGGTGTCCTATTTGGTGCTATGATACTCCTATTTTATTAGAACAAATACGGGTAGGAATGAACTCAGCCCTTATCGACCGGGTTGTTGCCGTAAGCCGTAAGCCGTAAGCCGTAAGCCGTAAGCCGTAAGCCGTAAGCCGTAAGCCGTAAGCCGTAAGCCGTAAGCCTATTAAAGCCCACAAAAAAAGACTGCCTAAAAAGACAGCCTTAAAACTGGGAGGAAGACGGGTCTCGAACCCGCGACCTCTAGAACCACAATCTAGCGCTCTAACCAACTGAGCTACAACCTCCGTTTGAGGTCACAAAAATACAAAAAGGTTTACAGCTTGCAACAAAATGGATAAATATTTTTTTGCTGCTGTAAACCTTTTTTATGATCTATTAAATTATTTTGCTGCAACAAACAGAGCGTCAGCGGCTTTCCAGTCTACTACGTTCCAGTAAGCATCGATATAATCGGGGCGCTTGTTTTGGTATTTTAGGTAGTATGCATGCTCCCAAACATCCAGTCCTAAGATGGGGCTGCCTTTTACCTCAGCAATATCCATTAAAGTATTGTCTTGGTTGGGGGTAGAAGTTACCGCCAATTCACCATCTTTTACGATAAGCCAAGCCCAGCCCGAACCGAAACGGGTAGCGGCGGCTTTTTTGAATTCTTCTTTAAAGGCTGAGAAAGAGCCAAATTTGGCGTCAATGGCCTTAGCAAGCTCACCAGTAGGTTCACCACCTCCGTTAGGAGAAAGTGACTTCCAGAAAAAGCTGTGGTTGAAATGACCACCTCCGTTATTGCGAACGGCTGCAGGAGCCTTGCTGATTCCGCTTAATATATCTTCAATGCTTTTACCCTCAAGTTCACTACCCGCAATAGCGGCGTTCAGATTGTTTACATAAGCCTGGTGGTGACGGTCATGGTGTATTTCCATGGTAAGTGCGTCGAAGTTAGGCTCCAATGCATTATTTGCGTATGGTAAGGGATCTAGTGTAAATGCCATCTTAAAAATGAAGTTTATGGTTAATATGATTAAACAGTAATTCTCTAACAATAGATAGTGGGATTATGTTCTTAGCTTCGAAAAAAAGTTCTGCAATAGCGCTTTGCTTTCCTCAGCCATAATGCCTTCTATCAGTATGGTTTTAGGGTGTAAAAGATTCATGCCATAGCGGCGAAACCCTCGTTTTTCATCAGTAGCACCCATGACGACCCGGCTAATCTGCGACCAGTTGAGCGCTCCCGCACACATTACACAAGGTTCGAGGGTGACATATAGGGTGCAATTTTTAAGATATTTGGCACCCAAATGATCGGCAGCGGCCGTAATCGCCAGCATTTCGGCATGGGCAGTCACATCCTGAAGGCGCTCGGTTTGGTTATACCCTTTGCCCAATATGCGCTCTCCATGCGTTACCAAAGCTCCTACTGGTATCTCCCCCACTGCATAGGCTTCTTGAGCCAGCCTATAGGCCTCTTGCATAAAGTAATGATCCATTAAATCGGCTTGTATATTCATTTTTCTTTTGAACTGCTACCTAAATTCTAATAAAGAGGATCGGGACTTTTTGTCGCGATCCCCTTTATTCAGGCCTAGGGCTTAAATACTCTCTGTACCTGGTTGAGGTCACCATTCTCGATACGGATCAGATAGATTCCCGACGACATAGCCGAGAAATCGAGTTCGCTAAATGCTTCCCGAGTAGTCTTCTTTTTCAATACCACGCCTCTCGTATCGAGCAGCTGTATGGTAGCGCCCTCTCCCACAATCGTGTTGGTGATTTCTATTAAACATTTTTGTTCGATTAGGGTAGGGTATACCTTCACCCATTCGGTTACTGGAGGTTCTACACCCAAAATGGGGTCTACCTGTACCCGAGCGGTCCCTTTTCCTAAGCCAGTTCCGCAGCCATTACTTACGGTAGTAATAGCATATGTGGTGGTTTTGGCAGGGGCCACTTCTATACTATAAGGAGTAGTGGTAGCCGTATAAAGACTGTCGGTACTGCCGTTGTTGACATAAAACTGCCAGGGTCCTATTCCCGTGAGGGCCACATTCAATTGGGCCTTATCGCCGATGACGATCGTCTGGTTACCCGTTATTGTAGCAGTAGGAATCGGATTGATTTTTAATGTAATCTCACTGATGGTTCCTGGCTGGGTGAATTCAGGGTTGGGATTCTCACTGGCTACCCGTACATAATAGGTACCTCCTTGGGTACTATCGGGTATGGTGGCCACTATCGACGAACCTGTTACCAAGGAAGGGATTGAATAGAAGGTGCTATCCCAAGTGGAAGTGCTGAGTTGTACGACCATTTTGCTGTCGGTAGGGAAGTCGCCAGATTTTTGGAAAAGAATCTGGAAATCGCCTCCTGCACAGGCCTCTGCCACCGACGGGTTGCCCGTGGTGATGGTGGGAACCAGTACATTGACAATGGCTACCCCCAATTGAATCCCCTTACCACAGGCATTGGAGACTTCGGTAACCGAATAGGTGGTGGTAACGGCCGGTTGAACGGGTACTTGAGTCGTGGACGTTGTAGAGGTTCCTGTCGTTCCGTCCGAAAGGGTATAGCTCCAGGGACCATCGCTGGTGAAGGCCAGTTTGACCGAAGCGGTTTCACCAAATTTGATGGTAGAGTTTCCTGAAATCGTTGCGGACGGGAAAGCCTTAATATGAATTTTGATCTCTTCTTTCGGACTCTCACATCCATTTACTTGTCCTGTTTGGGTAACATAGAAAGAGTAATCCTCTACCTTCTCCGTAAAGGGAGTAAAGGGGTAGCCCTGCCATTCTCCGTCTACTGTGCGGTACCATTTTAGCGCATAACCAGTGGCGTCCAAAATAGGAGCGGTCTCGCCTTGGCAATAAGCCAGGGAAGTGGTGGTGGCGGGTTTGGGAGTGGTGTTGACTTGTACGTCTATTTTGGTCCTGTCACCGGCACAGCCGTTGAGGGTTTGTCCAACATAATACGATGTGGTTCCTCCTGTTTCCGTCGATGGAACGGGGGCCGTTGGGCTGGCGGTACCTCCAGTAGCTACTGTTCCAAACCAATCGAGGGTGGCCCCCGTTTGAGGAGTGGCTTGTAGGGCAACGGCCTTGTCGAACTGGCAATATACCAGGCTTGGCTGAGGCAAGACCGGTAAGGCAGGAAGTGGCTTGACGGTGATCGTTTTCGCTACCCGAGTAGCACTCTCACAATTTTTGGCACTTACCTGTACTGCATAATAGGTAACGTCACCAGGAGCTTTTAAGTTGACCGTTGGTGTGGCCGTTAATGCGGTACCTCCTGTTGCTGCCGTATACCAGGCAATGGTGTTGCCGGTGGTAGGTGTTGCAGCAAAAGAATAGGTCTTATCGGCTTTTTCTTGACAAAACTCCTCGCCAATAACGGTGGCTGCCGTAGGTGTGGGGTTTATAACGACACTTACCAGGCTCCGTGGCCCTTCACAGACCAGGTTGGTGGTGCCAACTGGATAGGTGGTATTTTGAGAAACATAATAATTGGTGGTTCCAGCAGTAGTCGTTGAGGGTACAGGGGTACTGCTCAGCGGGGTAGTGGCTGTGGCTGTCGGATACCAGCTGTAAGCGGCACCAGAAGGTGTAAGGGCCGTGGCTGTGGTTCCTACACAATATTCGATTTGCGGAGTTACGGTCGGTGCCAGCGGTGTATCTTTTATGACCACGTCAATTTTAAGACGTGGACTTTCGCAGGCATTGGTCGTCGTTTGACTTACATAATAGCTGGTGGTGCCTACGGTAGTCGTTGGCGGTACTGGAGCGCTAGCGAGAGCCGTAGTTGCTGTGGCGGTGCTGTACCATTTTAATGCGGTTCCGCTAGCAGTAAGTGCCGCTGCGGTGCTATTTTGGCATAGCGTAACGGTAGGCATGGTGGTGGTAGGAAGTACAGAGAGGGCCTTCGTCGTCACTATAATTTCTGCCTTTTCACTTTCACAACCATTGACCGTCTGGGTTACAAAATAACTCTTGACTCCGGCTACGGTAGTAGTTGGTACGGGTGCAGTGGTCGAAGAGGTCGTGGCTGTTGCGGTGCTGTACCATTTAAGTGCCGTACCCGTTGCTGTAAGAGCCGTAGCGGTTTCGTTTAAGCAATAGGGGGCAGGGGTACTAATTACCGGAACTGCCGTTTCTATGACTACTACATCTATTTTGGCCCGAGGACTTTCACAGGGGCCGACCGTTTGCGTTACATAATAGCTTTTGGTTCCTACCACAGCAGTTGAGGGAACTGGAGCCGTAGCTGTTCCCGTTCCGCCGGTGGCCGTCGTATACCATTTAAGTGCGGTGCCAGTCGCAGTAAGTGCCGTTGCGGTTGCTCCCTTACAATAGGTGATATTGGCGACTGTCGGTGCTAATACCGCACAAGCGGACACGGTAACGGTGATCAGTGCTCTCGCACTTTCACAGCTACCTACTGTTTGAGTGACCCAGAAACTCTGCGTACCAGCTGCTGTGGTAGAGGGTGTCGGTGCGGTAGTGACCCCTGCACCTCCTGTGGCAGTAGTATACCATTTAAGTGCCGTACCCGTTGCCGTCAATGCTGCTGGGGTATCGCCGACGGTATAGGAAACATTGGCGACGGTGGGTGCTGCCGGCGGCACACAAGCGGACACGGTTACGGTGATGAGTGCTCTCGGGCTTTCACAGCTGCCTACTGTTTGGGTTACCCAAAAACTCTGCGTGCCTGCGGCCGTGGTAGTGGGTGTCGGTGCGGTAGTGACCCCTGCACCTCCTGTGGCAGTAGTATACCATTTTAGTGCCGTACCCGTTGCCGTCAATGCTGCTGGGGTATCGCCGACGGTATAGGAAATATTGGCGACGGTGGGTGCTGCCGGCGGCACACAAGCGGACACGGTAACGGTGATAAGAGCTCTCGCACTTTCACAGCTGCCTACTGTTTGAGTGACCCAGAAACTCTGCGTACCTGCTGCCGTGGTAGTGGGTGTCGGTGCGGTAGCGACGCCTGCACCTCCTGTGGCAGTAGTATACCATTTTAGTGCTGTTCCAGTAGCGGTTAGTGCTGCTGGCGTGTCTCCAACTGTATAGTTTACATTGGCAACGGTGGGTGCTGCTGGCGGCACACAAGCGGACACGGTAACGGTGATAAGAGCTCTCGGACTTTCACAACTACCTACTGTTTGGGTTACCCAAAAACTCTGTGTACCTGCTGCCGTGGTAGTGGGTGTCGGTGCGGTAGTGACCCCTGTACCTCCTGTTGCAGTAGTATACCATTTAAGTGCCGTACCCGTAGCCGTCAATGCCGCTGGGGTATCGCCGACGGTATAGGAAACATTGGCGACGGTGGGTGCTGCTGGCGGCACACAAGCGGAGACGGTAACGGTGATCAGTGCTCTCGGGCTTTCACAGCTGCCTACTGTTTGGGTTACCCAGTAGCTCTGAGTGCCTGCCGCCGTTGTAGTGGGTACTGGCGCTGCTGCTAAGGCGGTTCCTCCTGTAGCTACGTCATACCATTTTAGGGCTGTTCCAGTAGCCGTCAATGCTACTGGCGTATCTCCAACTGTATAGTTTACATTGGCAACTGTCGGTGCCGCTGGTGGTGTACAAGCCGCGACTGTCACGGTAATGAGTGCTCTCGGGCTTTCACAGCCTCCAACGGTTTGTGTTACCCAGTAGCTCTGAGTGCCTGCCGCCGTTGCGGTGGGTACTGGCGCTGCTGCTAAGGCGGTTCCTCCTGTAGCTACGTCATACCATTTTAGTGCTGTTCCAGTAGCCGTCAATGCTACTGGCGTATCTCCAACCGTATAGTTTACATTGGCAACTGTAGGAGCTGCTGGCGGTGTACAAGCCGCGACTGTCACGGTAATGAGTGCTCTCGGGCTTTCACAGCCTCCAACGGTTTGTGTTACCCAGTAGCTCTGAGTGCCTGCCGCCGTTGTTGTGGGTACTGGCGCTGCTGCTAAGGCGGTTCCTCCTGTAGCTACGTCATACCATTTTAGGGCTGTTCCAGTAGCGGTCAGTGCTACTGGCGTGTCTCCAACTGTATAGTTTACATTGGCAACGGTGGGTGCTGCTGGTGGTGTACAAGCCGCGACTGTCACGGTGATGAGTGCTCTCGGGCTTTCACAGCCCCCAACGGTTTGAGTGACCCAGTAGCTCTGAGTGCCTGCGGCCGTTGTGGTGGGTACTGGTGCTGCTGCTAAGGCTGTTCCTCCTGTAGCCACGTCATACCATTTTAGTGCTGTTCCAGTAGCGGTCAGTGCTACTGGCGTATCTCCAACTGTATAGTTTACATTGGCAACTGTCGGTGCTGCTGGCGGGGCACAAGCGACTGTCACGGTAATGAGTGCTCTCGGGCTTTCGCAGCCTCCAACGGTTTGTGTTACCCAGTAGCTCTGAGTACCTGCTGCCGTTGCGGTGGGCACTGGCGCTGCTGCTAAGGCGGTTCCTCCTGTAGCCACGTCATACCATTGTAAGGCTGTTCCAGTAGCGGTCAATGCTACTGGGGTGTCTCCAACTGTATAGTTTACATTGGCGACTGTCGGTGCTGGCGGTAGGGCTGATATCGTAACTGCAGCACTCTCGGTACCCGTCACGGCGGGAGTGGCGCTAGTGATTCTAATTTTGTAGGCCGTACCTGCGGCGGCGGCGGCGGGAATGGTAGCAGTAATGGGTGTGCTAGTGCCAGAACCTATGGCCGTTGGGCTCGTAAAATCACCGGCATCATCGGAAAGTTCTACGGTATAGGTCGTTGAGGTAGGGAAAGTTCCGGTCGTTGCAAAGGCAACGGATACGGTGCTTCCTGCGCAAACTGCGCCCGGAGTAACGGTTCCAGTGGTGATAGTCTGTGCAAATGTGGTGGCCGCAAATAATACGAGCATCAGATTTACAAGAATATTTCTGGGGGTAAACAATTTTTTCATGTACAGGTTTATATTACTTTACCAGATTTCAGTTTAACGGTAAAGTTAGATATAATTTTCAAATACACGGACTTAGGGTAGGATGCTTTTGTGATCGGTAATAGAGGCATAGACCGTATCTTGAATTCTACGTCTAATTTTATGGGTGTTAATTTGGTTGTTTCTGGCTGAGGGATATACCCGGTTAGAAAGGAAAATAAATGTCAAATCTTCATCTGGATCCATCCATACCATGGTTCCTGTAAATCCGCTGTGGCCAAAGGAGTTGGGCGAAACCATGTCAGAAACGTAGGAGCTATTGCCGGAGCTAGGCACTTTATCCCAGCCTAAGCCGCGATGATGGGCTTCATCGTATAGCCTACTGAAATAGGGTACCGTTTCTTTTTCGAATATTTTTTTATCGCCATACTGTCCTTTCCATAGGTTCATCTGGCAGAGGATAGCCAGGTCTTGAGCCGTACCAAATAGCCCTGCATGACCAGATACTCCCCCTACCTCGGCGGCCATTTGATCGTGAACGGTGCCTTGAAGGAGCTGGTTTCGATAATGATGATCGAGCTCGGTAGGGGCTATTTGATCGGACGAAAACTGGTTAAGTGGATTGAATACGAGTCGTTTAAGGCCTAAAGGTGCGTAGATATGGTCGTTAACAAATTGGTCCATGGGGGCTTTTGTGATCCTTTCCACTACCTTTTGAAGGGTTAGGAACCCTAGGTCGCTATACAAAAAACCATATTGGCCCGATCGTAGCCTTTTGGTGTTTAGCGGGGATTCGACAACCCACTTCCAAACCGAATCCTTGATAGCCGCTTTGGCATAGAGCTTGGGGGCGATGCGTAAGGAATAAACCGAATCGGGCTGGGAGCTATAGTACTCAGGCAAAAGTCCTCCTCCTTTGGTTTTGGTCCTATTCCACAGGGTGGGGTAAAACGATAGGAGTCCTGACTGGTGCAGCAGCAGGTTTCTAATGGTGATTTTTTCTTTGTTGGTTCCGATTAGCTCGGGTAGATAGTACGATGCACGCTGGTCGAGGTCTATTCGCTTTTGGTCATACAAAAGCATAATGGCCTGGAGGGTTGCCGTAACTTTGGTTAGCGAGGCTAAGTCATATAAAGTTTGATCGTTAACCTTGTCTGTTGTGCGATAGTCCAAGGTGCCAAATTGACGGTTGTATACGATCTTTCCTTGACGAGCCACCAAAATCTGACAACCAGGAAAAGCCTTTTGGCTGATACCGTCCTGGGCTATGGATTCGATTTTTTGAAGCGTTTTGGAACTCATTCCTACCTTTTCTGGGTGGGACGATGCCATTAAGTTTTCGCTAGTTGTATGCATCTTGATCCCTGTTCCCGCCTTGAAAGCATGGGTAGAGACCGGTAGCAAGCCCTTGGTAGGGGTTTCTCCAAATAACATTTGAGGAACAATTTCGAGTTGTTCAGCGCCACCGGCATTGGCGCATAAAAGGGCATCTACTTCTGGGAAGTAAGAAAGGCTATAGGCGGGGCCAAATACACAAAGTACCACCTTTTTGCCCTGGCCTTTTAATTGAGAAATAAAGGATACCGCTTTAGGGTTTACCCGGTAGTTGCGATTAGGCCGGCTGGAAAGTCCTTGTACCCCCACAATCACGGTCTTATAAGGTGCCAAATGGTCGAGCATTTCTGCGATTTCTTGCTGGGACCCTGGGCCATCATAGAAATTGTACCGGGGTATGGGGCTGATGGAGGTCACGCTCTCGTTGAAGGTAGAAGAGAGACTTCTTTCGCCAATAGAGACTACGGCTAACTCTTCCTTTTGGTCTACCGGAAGGGGGAGAAGCTCTTCGTCGTTTTTCACTAAGGTGATCGACGCCTCACAAAGGGCTTTATATAGTGCCTGGCTGCTCTCCTGATTGAGATCGGCATACAAACCATCGATTTTTATAGGCTCGTAGTGATTTAGTCCCGCCCAATATTTACCCTGTAAGATTCTTTTAACCTTATCATCAATTATTTTTTCACTGATTTCTTTTTTAGAAATCGCTTGTTTTATTCTTGCAATAGTTTCCCCCACATTTTCGGGGAATAGGAGTACGTCGTTACCAGCGATAAGGGCTTTAAGGTTAATTTCGGGGGCTTTTCCCGTTTTCGCTACGCCTCGCATATTCATGGCATCGGTAAATACAAGACCACGAAAGCCCATCTCTTTCCGGAGTAGGCCATTGATCACCTTGGTCGACAAGGAGCTGGGAAGCTGAGGGGTATTGTCCAAAACGGGTACATATAAATGGCCGCTTAATACTCCCATAAGGCTGTCGGCGATCAATCTTCTATAGGGATAGAGGTCTGTCTCTTTGAGCTGTTCGCTAGAGTGGGTGAGTACGGGTAAGGTATAGTGAGAGTCGGTTCCGGTGTCGCCATGGCCAGGGAAGTGCTTGGCGGTGGCGATTACCCTTTCCTTTTGCAGCCCCTTCATATAGGCCACTGCCTTGCGACTTACATTGTCCCGGTCTTCGCCAAATGAGCGAACGCCTATTACCGGATTGTTGGGGTTACTATTGATGTCGGAAACTGGGGCGAAATTAATATGGGTCCCCAAGCGCTTACATTGACGACCTATGTCCTCCCCCATCTGATAGATGAGTTCGTCGTCCTGAATAGCGCCTAACACCATTTGTTTGGGGTAAGATATAGTGCTGTCTAAGCGCATCCCCAAGCCCCACTCGGCATCGATTCCTATAAATAAGGGGACTTTTGATTCGGATTGATAACGATTGGTCAGGCGCGCCTGACTAATAGGTCCCCCTTGAAAGAAAATTAAGCCTCCTAAATGGTATTCATTAATCAGTTTGTCGATATAATTGTAATGTCGGTTATCGCGGTTCGAATAGGTGGCGACCATAAATAACTGGCCGATTTTTTCATCCAAGGAAAGGGAGGAAAGGGTACTATCCACCCATTCGGCCTCGGGTAATACCAAGATCGGACCATTGCTTTTTTTTGCCTTGACCACAGCCGGAGCTGCCACCTTTTTCTTTGTCTCGTGGGGCACACCTATCTTGTTGTTGATAAGCATGAGTGCTCCGGTTACGGCTGGGCAAAGTACAATGAGTGCCAGTACCGTAAGCGACGCAAACGAGCGTTTTTTTAACCAAAATTTCATATGCTCTTGTATTTATTGAGCGTGGGTAACTATGAATTAAACGTTGAGAAGTTTAATAAGTAACATAGTGTCTTAAAATTGCTGTTCTACAATAATAACCATTTTTTATAGGAAAAAACTCCTGAAAGGGGCCTTTTAAGCTAATTCTAATAAATAGAGCTCCCCCTTACTTAGGTCTCAATACTTCGGGTAAGAGAAGCAAAGACTGCTTCGAGAGACTGCCCCGACTGCCTCAGGTTGTCTAACGTGTCGTCCACAACGAGCCGTCCCTGGCTGATGAGGATCACACGGTCGCAAAGGGCCTCCACCTCTTGCAATATATGTGTCGAAAAAAGGATGGTCTTCTGTTGGCCCACTCGGCGTATAAGCTCTCTGATTTCGAGTATCTGATTGGGATCCAGCCCTGTAGTGGGTTCGTCCAGTATGAGCACTTCGGGGTCGTGTAGCAAGGCTTGTGCAAGGCCGACCCGTTGGCGGTAACCCTTAGAGAGTTGACCTATTTTTTTTCCTTTTTCGGAGAGCAATCCACATTCCTCCATGACCTGCAGGCTGCGTTGGGCCAATAGATCCCCTTTGAGCCCGTTGAGTTTTCCCGAAAATTCTAAAAATTCTTTAACATATAAATCCAGATACAGCGGGTTGTGTTCTGGAAGGTACCCTATCTTACTTTTTGCTTGTAGCGCCTCTATACTGAGGTCATGACCGGCCACGATGGCCGACCCCGAGGTAGGGCTCAGGTACCCCGTAAGGATTTTCATGGTCGTGGACTTACCCGCTCCATTCGGCCCTAAAAAACCAACTATTTCGCCTTTGGATAGGGAAAATGATAAACCGTCTATGGCCTTTTGGGCGCCGTAATATTTGGTTAGCTGATGAACTTGTAAGGACATTTTCAGGCAAAATTATATTTTGTGAAAGCAGGAATTCGCTCGATGCATTCCCCTGCTTCCACAAAGTACCTGTTTTAAAGCTATACTTTCAAAAATAATTTCTTTTTAAACAGGTAATACATAAAGGCCCATTGAACTCCGATAAAGGCGAACACTTCTCCCATTTTCTCAAGGGGGTCCGGAAGAAACTCTAGTAGCCCCCCAAATAGGGCATGGGCAGTATAGCTAAAGTTGATAAAGTCGCCTACCATATAAATGACAATCGAGTTCATCCCGATGACCACGAAAAAGAACGTCCATTTACGGTAGTTTAATACGTCGATAATCCAATAAAACAGTGCTAGTAATAAGGTGCTAAATCCTCCGGCACAGAGCACAAAAGAACTGGACCATAGGTTTTTGTTGATAGGGAAGAAATAGTCCCAAACCACACTCAACAATAAACTAGTGATACCAGCAGCGACCAAATAAACGACTTTGCTATTCTGGCTGATAACTTCGTTTCCTTTCCTTAAAAGTTCTCCTGCAAATATGCCCATTAAGCCTGTGGCGATAGCCGGAATGACGGACACTAAGCCCTCGGGGTCGTGTATGGTAAGGTATAATTTTCCTGGGATTAACATTTGATCGAAATAACTGGCAGGGTTACAGTCCATCGTGAGTAGGCCTGCACCGCAGCCGGGTACCGGATAGAGCATCATAAAGGCATAATAGCCCAAGAGTAAGCCTGCAAACCAGATCCATCGGGCTTTCCAACTAAAATATAGGAAAAGGATTTGGGCAAACATTCCAGCGAGCCCTATACGAGCCAGCACACTACCATAGCGCATATTTTCCCATTCCGTTTGGAATATACCGTTATTATAAATGATCCCTAGTAATACCAAGATGATGCCCCTCTGTATGACTTTCCTGATGAGGTCGGAGGGGGGGATTCCTTTCTCTAAGCGACTTCCCAAAGAGAAGGGCGTAGATACTCCGGCCAGAAATAGGAAAGTAGGGAAGATAAGATCGTAGGCCCTGAATCCATGCCAATCGGGGTGAGTGAACTGATGCGCTAAGGCGATGGCCCAAGACCAGCCAGTAACCTTAGCCAGTACAAAAAATATTTCTTCTCCCCCGGCTATCCAGAACATATCAAAGCCTCGAAGGGTATCCAGAGAAAGCAACCGTTGGCTTTTACTTGGTTTGTTTGTTTGGGTTGGCTCTTCTACGAGCGAATTTTCTTTGGTGTTTGGCATGTCCCTGCGTTCGTTAATTCATTATATAGCTATTCTACTGACAAATTCGCCAAAGATACTAGCCAAATCACGGGGAAATTATTTGGAGTCGAGAGATGTGGATGACATAGTTCGAAAAAACTGAAGTGAAGATTGGCCGTTTAATCAAATATTATAGGATTTATTCTATGGGAGTGGTTAAATTGTGGAGTCGTTAGTGTGGTTTTACTAAAGTAGATTAAACTTGGAAAACATTTTGTTTTTTAAAGGGATTCTCTTGTTTCTTTTCCTGGCCATTACCTGGTTATTATGGAGGCACTCAATGAGGCGACAGCTTCAGGGCTCATCCGTGTCCCATAGCATGGTGTTAGCTGGCTTATTGCTACTTATTTTCCTATCCCGATGGATATATATGGTCAATGTGGAGCCTAATGTAGATGCTAGCACTTGGCTGGCGGCTTCACATTCCATCAGCTCCCTGCCCGACAAACTTTGGCTGATCCTCAATTATACCGATTCACGTCCCTTAACGGTCCTGCCTCTCTGGATGTTGCAGCTTTTGGGTGTGCCGCTGAGCTATCCCATGGCTGAGACCGTAGGGCTGGTATTTTGGCTGGTTACCATTATTTACCTCTATCGAACCTTTTGCCTATTCCTGCCGGCAGACAGAAGCCTGCTATTGGTATGGGTGATGGGTATGCTAATAGCAACTACATGGTACAACGATCATATAGGGTATAACTCCGAACATTTGAGTGTGATGTGCATCACCGTTTGTTCTTATTGGTACCTTCGTTTAGAAAAAAAGGGGAGCATGGAGTCGTGGCAAGTAGCTTTGCTGGGTGTCGTACTGGGAAGTCTACTCTATATCAAATTTCAAAATGTACCGATGGGGCTGGTAATTGCCGCTATGGCTCTTTGGAAGCTAGTTGGACAAAAAAAATGGGCACAAGTTATTTTGCTCACGGTTGCGGGAGTAATGCCCACGCTCCTGATGAATGCCTACTTTTTTGTAAAAGGTAAAATAGGAGATTTTTGGGTTAATTATTTCTGGAACTACTTTTATTATTCCTATAGTACGCAGTTCCAGCCTATGCCAGTTGTCGAGCGCTTTGGGCCCTTTCGTACCCTTAGTTTTATGCTCAATAGTACCCATTCCAGATACTATTTTTTAGGAATACTTATAGGCCTTTTACTTTTGGTTTTATGGCCCAAAGATGGTCGTAGCCAGAAGGACAGGTTTTTGAAAATGAATAGAATCTTTTCGGTATTGTTGCTACTGAGCAGTCTCTATGCGAGCCTTCAAGCGGGAAATAATTTTGAGCATTATATCTTATACTTATTCGTCCCCCTGTTGTATTGTTTAGTGGTGTGGCTAGCCCATGCTCAGGTGCCAGCTCAAGGGTGGGCATTGGGGGTGCTTTTGGGCTTTTCTATGCTTCAGACTGCCCGAAATACCCTGACCAGGCACACCCTTGAAGCTCTGCCGAGTGGAGAGGAAGATCTGGTGATCATGAGAACGATTCAGGACAACACCCAACCCACAGACCCCATTGTACTTTGGGGCTGGGCCGATCGGTTATATTATTATACCCTTCGGCCATCGGGATATAGGCTTCCCCATACGCATAATCTATTTTTGGATTCAGAATTGTTAGATTACAGGGTCAAGAATTTTATGGATGATATCAAAACGACTCGACCAAAATTGATCATTGATTTGGCCCGTACTCCCTATTCTACTTTCAGCAACTTAGGAAAAGAGATAGCGCAATATCCGGTTATAAACGATTATATTAGAATGAATTACCAGTATAAAAAGACCAAAAATGGAATCGTTTATTATATCCGGAAATAAGAAAATGACGACAGAGTGGGCCCGTTGAATATCATTTTTATCTAACTGTTCGTTTGGAAAGGCATAATCAATTATATTCTGCAGCCATGAAATCGAATTACAAAAATCTTTTGTTGGGGGTGATCGTGCTTTTATGCTTTTCTGTCATGCCTTCTTTAGCTCAAAAAGCGAAAGATGGCCAGGCTATCGAGCAGACGACCTCCAAGTTGAATAACCGCCGTTTAGATAAGAATTTGGAACGGTATAAGGAGGAACTCGATCTTTCTAAAAAACAAATCAAGCAGCTTTCCAAAATAGATAAACGCTATGCACGTTTAGAGCGGAAGGTGGACCGTAAGGACGGCACGCGCAAGGATAAAAGGCTGCTTTCGGAACAAAAACGTGAGGAGATGATTGAGGTGCTCAATGAGCAGCAGCAGGTTAAGCTGCAAGCATTGATCAAAAAAGGACGGTTTAGTTTCGATCAGTGGTTTGGCAAGTAGTACGCTTGGCGCCTAAGCGCAATGACCTATGTTTACTTTTCGGGGCTATAGCAGCCCCGAAAAGTAAATTATAACCAACTCGGGATAATTTTGCTTCCTGTTTCGCTTTCTTCGATTTTTAAATACGTCTGTATTTCCTGTTGGAGATCTTCCACATGGCTGATGATCCCCACTATTCTATGCTCTTTCCTCAGGGTTTTTAGGGTTTCAAACACCGTTTGCAATGCGGCTTTATCGAGGGAACCAAAACCTTCGTCGAGGAAGAAGAAATTATGTTTGGACGCATTTCGTACGTGAATATGATCGGCTAGGGCCAAAGCCAGCGAAAGGGCGGCTTGGAATTTTTGTCCTCCCGAAAGGGTCTTTAGCAGTCGTAAATGGCCGCCATTGAGTAGGTCTCTTACCCAAAAGCTATTTCCCTCACCGAGCTCCAGGTGAAGCTGTTGGTGGGTCATTTGATGGAACCGACCATTGGCAGCCTGTATCAGATTCTGAAGATAGATACTGGAAGCATAATCCACGAATCCACTCGAACGGAATAGTTTTGCCAAATCGTTGAGGTGGTTTTTCCGGATGTCTAACCGCTCCTGTTCTTGGAGTAAGGTGGTTCTTTTGATGAGGTCCTCTTTGAGCTGCTTCAGAAGTCCTTCCAGGCGTCCCTCTTCTTTGGTCAATGTTTGTAATTGCTTCTGGAGGTGTTGGAGCTTACGGTTGGTAGCCTCATGCTGTTCGGGGTCGTAAGCAGAAATGGGGTTTTGTTCTTTCTGGTTTTGAAGGTCACGACGAATGGTATGGATTTGCAGGTCGAACCGGTCCAATGCGTTTCTTTCCGTACCAATATCCAGGTCGGAAAGAAGGACCTGCCCCACCCATTCTTCCGACTCGTAGGCATGTTGCAGTAGCCTTTGCTGAACGGCCTGTCCCAGGTTCTCAAACTCCGCTTGGTGCCGAGCTCTACTTTCTAGTAAGCTACGTTGCTCTCCGCCGAGTGCATGAATTTGTTTCTCCAATTCGGCAATTTCCTTTTCGGTATGCTCGAACTTGGTTTTGACTTCCGTATATTTTTTTCGTAAATTCTCTACTCGATCAGTGAGTGCCTCGCTGTTTTTATGTCGATAGTCATCCAGTTGAATATTCGTTAGCTGGCCCGTTAAGGTGTCAATGGTGCTCTGCGCCTTGAGTACTTCATCCTTTAAGGACTGCAAGGGCGCTTCGAGTTTTTGCTGAATTTCTATTTCTTCCGCTTCTATGGCCACACTGGCTTCTTTGAGTAGTAGCTCTTGCTCCTTGATCGTCTTTTGTAGCTGAACGGTTTGCTCAAAGTAGCTTAGAAAACGGGCTGAGTCTTTCCTGTCAAATTGGGGCCAGACAAATAATTGATCGTGTTCCTCCAAGGCGACTTTCTCTTCGTTCCAACGCGACCTGATGGTCGTTTTTTGTTGTTCAAAACTAGAAATTTGCTGAAAAAGTCGGTCGATAGGAGGCTGAGCCTTTCTAAGCTCCTTTTCTTGTTGTTCAAGAAAGGCTTTTCGATCGGTCAGCTGTTTTAGCTGGGTATTGAATTCGTCGTTAGGATGCAGCAAGGCGGGGTGGTGTTCCGACCCGCAAAGTGGGCATGGTGCTCCGTCCTGTAGCTCGGTGGCGAATTGCTGTAGGCGCGCCTTGGTCTGCACTTCAAGGAACTTAGCCTCCAATTCCTTCTTCTGTCCTGAGTGTTGCAAGAGCCACTTTTCTATGCTTTTTTCAAATTCTGAAAGTCCGCTGTCCGGTGCCAGTTCCAATTGGAAGTTAGTGGTCAGTTCGAGGAGGTATTTGCGCTTAAGCTCCTCCACTTCTTTTTGGTTTTGGTTCACCTGGTTGGCCTCTTCCAAGGTGGCAGTTTTCTTTTTTGTCAGTATTTCCAGCTTGGTATACCAGGCTTGTATCTTTCCTGTTTCGGTGAGGTCAGGAAGTTTGTTTTTATGGGCACTGGTTTCTTTTTCTAAGGCCGACCGGTCATTTTTTTTCTTTAAAAGGGCCTCTTTCCTTTCCTTTAAGCGCGCCTCCCCCCTCGTAAGGGCACCCATTTGCTGGTCGATCTGCTTGTTTTTTGAGGCGATAATAATGACCTTCTCTAGCTCCATAGCCTGATGAAGCAAGGCTTCACGGTTTTCGTAGGCTGGTAGCAGTCCAACTCTTTCCGACTGACGTTCGGTACGTGTAGTGGATAGTCGGTCGATCTGTGAAGCGAGTTTTTCTAGTTGTGACTCTTCTTGATGGAGGATCTCCGCAAGTCGTTTTTTTTGATCGAGTAGCGGTTTGAAATGAAGGGAGCATATTTCAAAAATTGCCAAGGAGGCTCTCCGTTGTTTCATTTGGCCTTCTTGGGCTTCCAGATCCTTGAGTTGCTGGGTCAGGATTCGAATATTTTCTAGAGCCAGTTTTTGTTTCTGAAAGGTCTCCGCCAGTAGTGTTAGGCTATTCACTTGCTCACTGGCCTTTCCTATTTCTAGTCGTACGGCCTCGTACATGCCCTCTTGCTGGGCGATGAGCTCGGTAGTGACGGCGGTCATGCCGGTAAGCTGCCCTTCCACATGGGCAATCGCCTCCTTGTTTTTCCCCATGAGGGTAGCCACTTTTCGGCTTAAATCGTACTTTTCCAATTGGAAAAGTTCTTTCATCATCCGGGTACGGTCGGCGTCGCGGAGCTCAATAAATTCTTGAAACCTTCCTTGAGGGATAATGATAGTCCGCCGGAAATTATCGTAACTGAGCCCTATGATGTCTTCAATGCTTTCATTCTCCGATAGGGGTACCCATTGCTCTTCTTTCCAGGAATAGCCTTTCCTTTCGAAAGTCTTGACGTCTTTAAAGTTTTTACTGTTTCTACGCCCCCTTACAGTAAACCGATACCTGTTTCCATTCTTGCCGGCAATGCATTCGAAGTCTATTAGCAACTCGTCGGAGCGCAGGTTCATCATATTATAGGTCCGGTCGTCGCCCGATTTGTTGAGCCGTTCCGTATCCCCATAAAGGGCAAAGGTTATGGCTTCTAAAATAGAGGACTTGCCGCTACCTACTGCTCCGAAAATACCGAAAAGGGAGGCATTGGTAAGGTCGTCAAAATGTATTTCCTGCTCTTGTTGATAGGAATAAAGTCCCTTTATTTTCAGGTACTTAGGAATCATGAATGAAATGTAGAAGGTAAAAGATAGAACCGGGGTTAGGCATTAGAAGGTTGGTCGGCCAGTATCGCTAGCAGATCGTCCAGGTAGCTCCTGTCGTTGCTCAGCCTGGGGACTTTATTTTGCCCGCCCAATTTGTTTCTACTTCCCATCCAGCTATAAAAAGTTCCTGCCGGGGCTATATGGATGAGTGGAGGTAAGAGGGCCATGTCTTTATAGCGCTTGGCGTCGTAGTCCGAATTGACCTCTCGAAGCGATTCGTCTAGGATCCTGTTAAATTCCGCCTGGTCTGTTGGACTTTTGCTAAACTCGATGATCCACTCATGCCGCCCCCGGGAGCCGTCGCCCATGTATACCGGCCCGGCCGTGTAATTGGCTACCAGCGAATCGGTGCTGTTGGCCGCCGTCTTGATGGCATGGTCGGCGTTTTCTACGATCACTTCTTCTCCGAATGCATTGATAAAATGCTTCGTACGACCGCTAACCTTCAGACGGAAAGGGTCGATAGAGGTGAACTTGATGGTGTCGCCAATTAAATAACGCCACAGGCCGGCATTGGTAGAGATGACCAGGGCGTAGTTGACACCCACCTCCACCTCGTCGAGCAAGAGAGCCTTTGGGTGTTTCTGTCCTACTTGGTCGAGAGGGATAAATTCGTAGAAAATACCATAGTCGAGCATGAGTAGCATTTCTCCGATCTTATCTAAGTCGTCCTGAATGGCAAAGAAGCCTTCGGAGGCACTATAGGTCTCTAAATAACTGACTCCCTTCGAAGGGAAATATTTTTGGATAAACAAGTCGCGATAGGGTTCGAAAGATACCGCACCATGAACGAATACCTCAAAATCGGGCCATATTTCCAATAGGTTCGTTTTGTTATTCCTTTCCATGATGAGGTCCAGCAGTACAATGGTCCAAGTGGGTACGCCGAGGATACTCGTTACGTTTTCTTCAGAGCATATTTCTGCCATTTTCTCTAGCTTACTTTCCCAATGGTCCATCAGGGCAACGTCCAATGGCGGAGTGCGCATGATTTCCCCCCAGGCGGGCAGGTTCTGCATGATTACCGCCGACACATCGCCTACCTGGGTATAGTCGTCGAAGGGATTGGCGTGGAGAGTTCCTCCTATAGACAAGCCTTTTCCATCGAAAACTTTAGTGTCGGGGCGGTTCTGAATCAGCAGGGTCATCATGTCCTTGCCGCCTTCATAATGGCATTCTTCAAGCGCTTCGGGCGACACGGGAAGGAATTTACTTCGTGCGTTGGTCGTTCCCGACGACTTAGAAAACCATTCTATGGAAGAGGGCCATAGCACGTTGGCCTCTCCTTTGAGTACTCTTTCAATGTAAGGATACAGATCCTCATAGGTCGACACGGGCACCTGTTGCTGATATTCACGGATCGTTTTGATTTGGCCATAATTGTATTTGGAACCCCATTCGGTGTACCGTGCCGTTTCAAGTAACTCCGTAAACATGCGCTGCTGTGTTTCGATAGGTCTCTTCTTGAATTGTTCTATCCTCTCGTAGCGGCGATTGAGAAACCACACCGTCATGTCATTTACCAGCTTCATAAGCTTATCAATAGATTGAATTGTGACTTTGAAGTTATAAAAGTACTAAATAAAAATGGTGGAAGACTCGCTTCGAAACGATTCCTCCACCAAAATTAAGCTGATATTTATCAGGACTTCTTACTAAACTTTCGGTATAAAAATAGGAGTAGTACCGAACCTAGGACGGCTATGAATAAGCTTCCCAGGTCGAAACCGTCTACTGCACCAAAGCCAAGCATAGAAGAGATCCATCCGCCGACCACTCCTCCGGCAATACCAATGATGATGGTAACAAAAAAACCCCCAGGATCTTCGCCAGGATGGATGGCCTTGGCTATGACACCCGCTATAAGACCCACGATGATCCATGTTAAAACGCCCATAATTCTTTAAGTTTTGGTATGTAAGTGATATAAAACCTAAATATAACAAAAACTGTGAGAATGCGTGATTTGGCTTCGGGAATCTTAATGATAGGTGCTATTTCAGTCGAAAAACATATTGTCCCCTCCTGCTTTGTGGGACATCGTCGACATGATCTCGCTATGGGGTAGTTCCTTAGGGCCGGGCGTAAGGCTGCGTCTGGTAGTTCGGCTGCCGACGATTTTGAAGAGGGCCTCGCCGAGCAGCGGGTCGCGAGGGTCGCCAAAGGGATATAAGTTTAATCCTTCTACTGCGGCGACGTCTGGCACGAACCCCAGGTTATAATCCGACTTCATCTGACTGTTAAAGGATTTTGTCACGATAGGTTGAAGTCCATACGTGATCCCCGCTTTTTTATTGGTAAGGGAGATGGAACCTACATTTTTTCCTACCGTCTTACCCCCGATAACCGTTACGGTCATAAAAGGCTTCAGTCCATTAATGAGCAGCTCACTAGCCGATGCGGTGCCAGTGGACGTAAGGATAATCAGGTTTTCTAAATCCTGGCCTATACTCTGGTCTTTCAGCGCAAAGGTGTCATAGAAAAATGTAGCTCCATATTCCTTTTCAAGATCTGGAGTGACTGTTTTATTATACTCTTTGATATAGAATTTATCTTTGTTGGTAACCTTGCCAATCAGACTCGCCAAATGTGTGGCAGAACTCACATAGCCACCCGGGTTGTAGCGTAGGTCCAGGATAAGGTGCTTTACTCCATTATCTTTGAATTTTCCAATTACTGCCGTGAGCTCGTTGTCGTATAAGTCGTTATCGGCTTCATAGGGCTCTGGGTTAAACCTGTTATAGACCAGGTACCCGATGTTTTTTCCTTGGATCTGATAAAGGCTGTCAAAATATACCGGATCGGTTTGTAAGGTGAGTTTTTCTAGGGTTTTGGACTGGGTCGTGTTCACTTGGCCGAGGGAGTCCAAAGCCCCTAAAGTAAGGGCGAGTGGGCCGTCGGTATTCAGCAGTCGCTGATAATTGTCGCCAGTAAGGGCTTCGTTATTAATCCCAGTAAAGATGTTTCCTCTTTTGATACCCGCAGCCGATGCGGGGGAGTTGGGCCATACGTAGGTGACTAGGCCTATGACGTTTTTGGTTCCAGAGGGGTAGTACGACAGTTTGAATTCCATACCCGTTGTTTTTTCACTCCCACCTAGGCCAGCCAGTAGTTCGTCGGCACTTTCCTGAATCCAAGAAAACCGATCGCCGTCGGGCCTCAGGGTGGCGTCGTATTTATATAAAAGGGAATTGAATAGGTCTGTAGGAGACTGGGTGAGGTCGGGGGGTTGCGGTAGCTGATCGTTCCAGTAGTACCAATATTTCATCTGATCGTATATCCACTGGTTGGTTTCGGATACCGTGGCAGGCTCTACAGACTTCTCCTTGCACGACAAGGAGAAGGCAGTTAGTAAAAGGAATATAACAACTATTTTTGAGCGCATGGGGCTATTTATTGGAAGTTTAAAAATACCTCGGCAATGATGTCGCAAGCTTGATTGATCTGCGGGGCGTCGATAACCAACGGAGGTGCAAAGCGTATTTTGTTTCCATGCGTGGGTTTGCAAAGTAGGCCTTTTTCCATCATCTGGTAGCAGAGTTGATTAGCCGTATCGCTCTCTTCGGTATCGTCGATTACGATGGCGTTCAACAGCCCCTTACCTCTAACGATTTTTATGAGTGAACATTGTTGCTGTAGCTCTTGAATTCGACTCCTAAAAATTTGTCCCATGGCTTCGGCGTTATCCGCCAATTTCTCCTCCTCTACTACTTGAAGGGCGGCCATGGCTACTGCTGCGGCCAGGGGGTTACCTCCGAAAGTGGAGCCATGCTCACCGGGTAAGATCGTCAACATGACTTCGTCGTTGGCCAATGCCGCCGAAACCGGGAATACCCCTCCAGAAAGGGCCTTGCCCAAGACTAATATATCGGGTTTTACCCCTTCCCAGTCACAAGCCAATTTCTTGCCGGTGCGGCCTATGCCCGTTTGCACTTCGTCGGCAATAAACAGTACCTGGTATTGGGTACATAATCGGCGGACTCCGGCCAAATAACCCTCGTCGGGAACTACCACCCCTGCTTCACCCTGGATGGGCTCTACCATAAACCCAGCGATATTGGGGTCGTTTTGGAAGAGCGTCTCTAAGGCTGCCAAGTCATTATAGGCGACTATCTCGAAGCCAGGCAGAAAGGGTCCGTAATGACTGGTGCTGGATGGGTCGGTGGAAGCGGAAATCGCCGCCAAGGTTCTTCCCCAAAAGTTGCCAGTGGCATATACCGTTTTGGCCTGATTCGGTGCAATCCCCTTCACTTTATAAGCCCATTTACGGGTTAATTTTAAGGCGGTTTCTCCGGCTTCTACTCCCGAATTCATCATCAATACCTTGTCGTAGCCGAAATACTCGGCCATATATTGCTCACATACCCCCAACTTGTCGTTATAAAAGGCGCGAGACGTTAGCGTCAGTTTTTGAGATTGCTCAATGAGGGCCTGAACGATTTTTGGATGACAATGGCCCTGGCTTACTGCGCTATAGGCCGATAGGAAATCCAAATACTGCTTACCGTCTACATCCCATACATGCACCCCCAATCCCTTTGTAAGCACCACAGGCATGGGTTTGTAGTTATGTGCTCCGAATCGAAGTTCTAAATCAATGGTGTTCTGGGTGGTGGAACTGGTCGTTGTTTCAGCAAATGCAGACATAGGTAGGCCGTTTTTTATGATTGTAATATGTAAAAATACAAAATACTTGGTGGATATGTAAAATGACGACCTCCTTGTAACATACATTTTTGTAGACTACCTTTGTGTCAAAATCTCAAAGGGGTGCCCTACCAAACGGGCTGAGATCATACCCATAGAACCTGATCCGGGTAATGCCGGCGAAGGGAGAGAAAGTTTCTCCAGAGCAATTTAATGGCCTTTTTGGTCCATCTTTTTTGTGGGAGTAAACTGGTAAATTTCAACTTTTTATATCACAAATAGGTGGCCCTTTGCCTGTTTCTAACACGTTACCAGCATGTTGCGATACGTCTATGCCTTTATGGCTATCTGTTTGTTTTTATTTTTGTCGGCCGGCAGTGCCCTCGCCCAGCGCACCATTTCGGGGCGTATTACCGATGCCGCCGATGGAAAGCCCCTGCCCGGCGCCACCGTCCAGGCTGGGGATATCCGCGGAACTTTCTCAACCGAATCTGGAGCTTTCGTTCTGGAGGGGATTTCTGAAAATATCACCTCCCTCAAAGTCTCCTACGTAGGCTATTCCACCATGGCGATAGCCCTTAAGCAGGATACTCAGAACCTCGATATTCGGTTACAAAAGAGCACCTTACAGGCCGATGAGGTAATTATCCATGCCACTCGGGTCAACGAGAAGAGCGCAATGGCCTATACCGATGTAAGTGCGGCCCAAATAGAAAAACAGAATCTGGGCCAAGACCTTCCTGTATTGCTCAATTTTACCCCTTCCTTAGTTAGCACCAGCGATGCGGGAGCAGGGGTGGGGTACACGGGTATCCGTATTCGAGGTTCCGATGCTACCCGCATCAACGTGACGGTGAATGGTATTCCCTATAACGATGCCGAAAGCCAGGGGGTGTATTGGGTCAATATGCCCGATTTTGCCTCTTCGGTAAGTAGTATCCAAATCCAACGGGGGGTAGGGACCTCTACCAATGGTGCCGGAGCCTTCGGTGCCACCGTCAATGTGAACACCAATAGTTTTCAGCCTGAGGCTTATGCCGAATTGAATAACTCGGCTGGGTCGTTCAATACTTTTAAGAATACCCTGAAGCTAGGTACCGGCCTCATCAAAAACAAATTCACAGTCGATGCCCGTTTGTCGCGTGTATCTTCGGATGGGTTCGTCGATAGGGCAGAGTCGGAGTTGCATTCTTATTACCTTTCGGCGGGGTATTTTGGCAAAAAGAGCTTTGTAAGGTTTAATATGTTTTCGGGCAAGGAGCGTACCTATCAGTCTTGGTATGGAAGTCCCGAAGCCAAGGTGCGGGGGGATCGTCAAGGGATTCAGGACTATATCAGCCGCAACTATTTGGACGAAAAAGACGCCGCCAATCTGTTGAATTCTGACGACCGAAGCTATAATTATTATACATACAAGGATGAGGTCGACAATTACCGACAAGACCATTACCAGCTGGTGTCCTCGCATAGCCTTAGCGATGGCCTGACGCTCAATGTCAACGCTTTTTTGGTCCGTGGGTTAGGGTATTATGAGCAATACAGGACTCAGGATAGCTACAGTAGCTACAACCTGCCCAATGTGGTAATAGGGGCCGATACTCTCCAGTCTACCGATTTTATCCGTCGCCGGTTCTTAGACAATTACTTTATGGGTACCACCTTTTCGGCCGACTATAATAGCTTTAAGAAATTTACGGCTAGTGTAGGGGGTGGTTATAACCGCTACGACGGCGATCATTATGGACGGGTAATATGGGCTCGCAATGCCGGCCCTATTGAAAAAGACCACCAATACTACTTTAGTAACGGGCTCAAGCAAGACCTGAATTTCTATGGTAAGGGGTACTATCAGTTTACTGAGAAGCTCAATGCCTATGCCGATTTGCAAATGCGCTTTGTTTCTTATGGTATTGAGGGAGTGGACGATCATCTGGCCACTTTGGATATGGATCAGCAGTATACTTTTTTCAACCCCAAGGCGGGATTGAATTATGACTTTACGCCGGGAGGCGCCTTATATGCCTCTTATAGTGTGGGTAACCGAGAGCCTAACCGGAGCGATTTTGTAGATGCCAGCAGAGGTTTGCTGCCCAAGGCCGAGCGGTTGCAGGACCTGGAGGCAGGTATGCGACTTCAAAAGCGTAATTGGGCATTTTCTGTGAACTATTATTACATGCATTATAAGGATCAACTCGTACTCACCGGGCAGATCAACGACGTAGGAACGGCCGTAAGAGCCAACGTGCCCAAGAGCTTTAGGATGGGTGTGGAACTGGAGGGGGCCTTGGCTCTGAGTGATAAACTGAAGTGGAATGTCAATGCTACTTTTAGTGAGAATAAAATTGCCAATTTTACCGAATACATACCCGATTACGATAACGGCGGGTATCAGACCTTCGATCATGGTCGTTCGGATATATCCTTTTCTCCTAAGATAATATCGGGTAGCCAACTCAGTTACTCATTAGCCAAATCGCTCGAACTGGCCCTGTTGAGCAAGTACGTCGGCAAGCAGTACCTAGACAATACCAGCAATGACGACCGCCGATTGGATGCTTATTTTACCAATGACCTACGCCTTACCTATACGCTAAAACCGAAATGGGCGCGAATGGTGGTGCTCAATGCGATGGTTAATAATATTTTCAACGAAAAGTATGAGTCCAATGGCTATACCTTCGGCTATATTGCCGGAGAAAGACTCATTCAGGAGAATTTTTACTATCCTCAGGCCGGCACCAATTTTTTGGTGGGTGTCAATTTGAAATTCTAAAGTAAGGAAGTTGTCTACAAAAGCCTGGGTGGTGGAGCTAACCCAGGCTTTTTTGTTTTCATACCTTAATAAAATAATAAAAGGGCATTCATTTCTAAGAATGGATAGGCTTCCACTAACGAGTTTCTATTTACCTTTGCGGCATGAAATTAGAAAATGACCTTTTACTTCGGGCAGCACGCGGTGAGAAAACCGAACGTACACCCGTTTGGATGATGCGCCAGGCTGGGCGGATTTTGGCCGAATACCGGGCAGTACGTGAAAAAGCCGGCAGTTTTATACAGTTGGCCACTACGCCAGAGTTGGCTGCAGAGGTAACCCTCCAGCCAGTGGACCTGCTGGGCGTCGATGCTGCCATTATTTTTTCTGATATCCTGGTGGTTCCCGAAGCCATGGGCCTTCCCTACGAAATGGTGGAACAAAGAGGACCCGTGTTTCCGAAAACGGTAAAAAATACCGAGGAGCTAGCCAAGCTACGCATTGCCGACCCCGAAGCGGACCTCGGCTATGTGCTCGAAGCCATAAAGATTACCAAAAAGGCGCTGAATAATCGGGTGCCGTTGATCGGCTTTGCAGGTGCTCCTTTTACGATCTTTTGCTATATGACCGAAGGCAAGGGTTCCAAGACCTTTTCGGTGGCGAAGAAACTGCTATATACCGATCCCGTTTTTGCGCATACTTTGCTTCAAAAAATTACAGATAGCACCATAGCCTACCTAAAGGCACAAGCCGTAGTTGGTGCTAACTTACTGCAGGTGTTCGATTCTTGGGCGGGAATCCTTTCGCCGGCTCAGTACCGGGAATTTTCTTTGCCCTATATCAAGCAAATCTGCGATGCCATAACGGAAGTGCCCGTTACGGTATTTGCTAAGGGGGCGTATTTTGCCCGGGCCGAAATAGGTCAGCTGAGCTGTTCGGTGGTAGGCTTGGACTGGAACATGGATATTGCGGAGTCGCGCGCTTTGATTCCCCATAAAACCTTACAAGGTAACTTAGACCCCTGCGTACTCTATGGCTCTTATGATCAGATAAAAAAGGAAGTAAGACAGATGATCGGTCAGTTTGAGGGGCAACCTTATATTGCCAACCTAGGGCATGGGGTATACCCCGACACCAACCCCGATAAGGTGCGGTGTTTTATAGAAACCGTCAAAGAATATAGCCTCTAAAGGCGCCAGATGCTATTGCTAAAAAGAAACTGATTTTAGCAATAGCATCTTCATTAATATAAAAATAGCATGGGTGTACAACCGAAAAATAAATGCGTATTTCTAGATAGGGATGGCGTTTTAAACGAAGATCTGAACGATTATTTATATAAACTGGAAGATTTAGTCATTCCTGATGGTGTAGGAGAGGCTTTACAAGCACTCAAAAAGGCAGGTTATTTGTTGATTGTAATTACCAATCAAGCGGGTATTGCCAAAGGGTTGTACCAAGCCGATGCCGTATATGCCATTCACGAGCGCATACAACAAGCCGGTGGCCATGTGATTGACGATCTCTATTTTTCTCCCCATCATCCGGAGTATTCGGGGCAGTCGCTCACCCGCAAACCCGACTCTTTGCTCCTCGAAAAGGCCATGGCCAAGTATCATATCGATCCCCTTCAATCTTGGATGATCGGGGACCGCTCTCGCGATATGCAAGCCGGTAAGAAGATCGGTGCCCAAACGATCCATATATTGCCGACCCCAGAAGGGAGTACCGGCGACTTCCATGCCACCAGCCTCCTAGAAGCCTCCAAAATTATATTGTCAGAAAAGGCCTAATAGGGCCCTAGGTACTGTCGATTGATGTATGCCATAGGCATGTGGGATGGGTATGTCCAAATACTAGATCTAAATATAATATCAGATAATTTTGTTATTGTGCAATTTTACGACCATATATTTTATATTATCATTATTTTTCGAAATAAATTATATATCCATTAGGGGTATGGCGAAATAAAACGACTCTCTATGGGTAAAGGGACGAAGTTTGTTCTGATTGACTTAAAGAGATTGCTAAGAAATATGGGTATTTCAAAAGACTTGGTCATTCGATTTTTTAAGAATAACTGTTCGCCGCAGGAAGAAAGGGAATTGACAAATTGGTTGGCGGAGTCTGATGAAAATATTCAGCGCGCATTGCGATGGGTCGAGTCGTTATCCGACGAAGATGAGAAGCTTTTTCTAAAACTGATGTTATCGTCTGGTGAAGTGTGGGAAAAGGCCTCAGAAAGTATGGATCAAGATTTGCCAGGGGACAAGGTTATGGCCAAGGAGAAACCATTTCGGGGGTATATTCTAGGCCATATGCGTCGATATGCAGCTATTTTTATTGCATTCGTCGTGCTATCGGCCACGCTATTGTTTTATTATAAGTTGAATTACATCCATATCGCTACAGGATATGGAGAAATTAAGAATATTGAATTACCCGACGGATCGAAAGTGGTTCTGAATGGCAATAGTAAACTCCACTATAGCCTCCTTCATGGGGGATTTAATAGAGAAGTTTGGCTCGAGGGGGAAGGCTTTTTTGATATCAGTCATACCACGGACCATAGGAAATTTAAGGTTTTTACCGAAAGTGGAAAGACTATTGAAGTGCTCGGAACGGAGTTTACTGTACTCGAACGAAGTGATATCAGTAGGGTCGTCTTGCAGTCGGGAAGTATCAAGCTCAGTATTCCTGAAACGGAGGATTTGATGATGCAGCCGGGGGATCTGGTGGAGATATCCGGGAATCAATTGCATACCGCCCAGGAGCCCGAAAAGGTTCGAGTCGATCCAGAGACGTATTCGTCTTGGACGACCGGTAAATGGAAACTTGAGGGTACCTCTCTTCAGGAGCTCTTACAAAAAGTTGAGAGCTGCTATGGAGTTCAAGTGACTGTCGATGATAAAGCCTTATTAGAGAGGCGGGTTTCAGGTTCTATTCCGTTGACGGATATAGGGTCCGACACGTTATTGCAAGATATTGCTGACTTATTTCAGCTGAAACTAATTCGAAATGATAGGGAGCTAATTTTAAGTAAATAATAGCCATATGGCATTCCTTTTATATTTATATACGTCTGAGCCGCACGCAGATGTGAAGTAAGTTATTTCATTCTCACACACATATTGGATGGCAACCGAGGCGCCTACGGCATCTACGGTAGCGTGTGCCCTCTTAAAAAAGGGGCGAAGCTGTTGCGTATAGATTAATAAGTCAAACATTTTAAGTCATTCCTATGAAAATTTCTCACAGAATTTGGTATTACTTTTTACTAGGTATCGCCATGTTATCCGTGGCAAGCCCGGTGTCGGCGGGCAGCCCCATAGCCTCAGACGAGTCGAAATTCCAACAGGTTTTTTTGAAAGATCTTTTACGGGAATTAGAAGGGCGTTATAATGTATCCATTGCGTATGAAACAGGCTTGCTAGAGAATATTTGGGTAAGCAAGAATGAGATCGATATCTTAAAGAACACTAAGAATATCGATCAACAACTGGAAAGGCTCTTGAAGCCTAAAGAGATTGGGTATCGTATGGCCAGAAAGGGGTTCTATGTATTATATAAAAATGATTCCAAGAAAGAAGCAGAGACTCCTAAGGCCACTTCAAGCCAAGTAACGGAGATTTTGAAGGCCGATTTGACGTTATCGTATCAGAGTAAGACACTTGGGATTAGTGGGACGGTTACCGATAAGGGGGGTGCCGAAGGTATACCAGGGGTCAATATCTTATTGAAAGGCACCAATATTGGTAGTGTCACCGATGCCTCTGGAAAGTACACGATAGAGGTTCCCAATAGTGAGGGAGTACTCGTATTTTCGTTTATAGGATACAAGACCCAGGAAGTTCCCATTGCCAATCGGAATGTGGTGGATGTGGTCTTGATAGAGGATGTTCAGGCCTTAAATGAAGTAGTCGTAACGGCCTTGGGTTTCAAAGAAGTTGCCGATCGCTTGGGATCGACCAGTAGCAAGGTGAATGGAGATGCCATTGCCAAATCGGGGGAGACTAGTGTAATCAATGGTTTGGCAGGGAAGGCTGCCGGGGTACAAATTTCGCGGGCCGCTGGCGATCCGGGAGCCGCCTCTTTTATTCAGATCCGGGGGCAAAACACCCTTACAGGAAACACCCAGCCCCTCATCGTAATCGATGGAATACCAGTTAGCAATACCACCGAAGGAGGTACCTCGGGTGGAGTAGTACCTCAGTCCCGCCTCAATGACATTAATCCCAATGATATTGCTTCTATGCAAATTTTAAAGGGGGCATCAGCAGCGGCATTATGGGGGTCGCGGGCGGCCAATGGGGTAATTTTGATAACGACCAAAAGGGGAGCGGAAGGTAAAATGAATATTTCATTCTCTTCTACCCTGTCTTTGGATAAAATTAATAAATACCACCCCTTTCAGAGTAATTATGGCCAGGGGTCGGCTGGTGTATACAATCCCTTAGGGGCCAATGCCTGGGGCGATAAAATCGCCGACCGTAGCGGCGGAGCCGATGAAGTCAATACCAGTGGCGCATATTTTCAAGCCGAAGACGGCTCCCTTTATTACCCTATTATCACTAAGAACTCTAAGGAAGTTTATAACGATTCGAATTTTGATAAGGTTTTCCGCACGGGTTTATATGTGGACAATGCCATTAGTATCAGTGGGGGCGATGCTAAAACCACTTATTTCCTAAGCATTGGTGATGTCCGCCAAAAAGGGATTCAACGTGGGAATAGTAGTTACAACCGTACCACTGCGAGGCTTAATGTGGAGAAAAATTTTACTGAAAAGTTAAAACTCTCTACCAGCACTGCATATACCAAAAGTTATTCTGACCGGATCCAAAGAGGGAATAACTTGGCAGGAGCCATGGTGGGCTTGGCAAGAAACCCCGCCGACTTCGATATTTCAGACTACAAAGGGAGCTATTATAGTAGTCCGACTGCTTCGCCCATAGAAGGCCGGCAGCGTGGCTACAGGAGCTACTTAGGAGCGGTGCCTAACCCTGCCAACAATAATGCATTATGGGCCTTATATGAGCAAGAAAACTCCACTGATGTGGATCGATTTATCAACAGCGCGGAGTTGTCTTTGAAGCCGGTTTCATGGATCGACATCATAGCCCGTGGGGGCATCGACACCTATACCGATCAACAGGTGAACTACTTCCCAGTCAACGATATCGTGGGTGCGGGGCAGGGCCAGTATAAGGATCAAATTACCAAGGAGACCCAGGTTAATGCCGATCTATTGGCTCGGGTAACCAAGGATATTAGTCCCAATATCACTTCTACCTATGTGCTTGGGTTTAATATTAACAACCGCAAATATTATAATGTGGGGGTGACCATCAATGATTTTCTAGTGGCCGATGCACCAGTCAACTTTGCTAATGCGACCACCCAAAATCGTACGCCAGTAAATTCTCGGAGTGAGGTACGAACCACCCGTACCTATGCCACAGCCAATTTTGGACTCTATGATGCCGTATTCTTAAACTTATCTGGGGCGGCGGAGTCGGCCTCTTCATTTGGTAGCCTTTCCGACAAGACCTTCTATTACCCATCGGCCGACGTAGCCTGGTTGTTTACGAAGCTCCCCCTGTTCGACAATATTAGCGGGGTAGATTTTGGTAAACTTCGGGCGTCTTACGGGGTGGTAGGGGTGCAACCCTTACCTTACCGTTCCAATACGGTATTTTCGTCGGCTTCCTTCTCGGCCAGTCCATGGGGCGACAACTTGGTAGGCTCGCAGTTTGGAGAAGGGGCCTATGCCCAAAGCAGTTCTTTGGGAGATCAATATTTGAAACCCGAAAGAAAGACAGAATACGAGATCGGCATGGATCTTCGGTTTTTTGGCTCTCGCCTAAGAACTGGACTTACCTACTATAATAATAAGGTCAAGGATGTATTGGTACCTGTTACATTGGCTCCATCTACGGGCTTCGCTACCAAATATACCAATGCTGCCGTATTGCAGAACAAAGGTTTCGAAATGGATATGACCTACGATGTGATTAAAAAAGGGGCCCTGACTTGGTCGCTTAGGGGCAACTTTACCCGCAACCGTAGTGAAGTACTCGACTTGGCAGGAACACAATCGCTCTATTTGGAAGGCGGTATCGAAAACTTTATGGATGCCAGAGCGGTTGTTGGCCAGCCTATAGGCGTGTTTTGGAGTAGTAAATATGCCTTGAATGAGGATGGTACCCGTCAATTCGATAGCAATGGATTCCCTATTGCCGATCCCGTAACGGGTGTTGTAGGGAACCCCAATCCTGACTGGATCGGTGGCTTTGGAACCAGCTTGACCTATAAGAAATTTGGATTAGATATCCTCTTTGAAACCTCTCAGGGAGGGGACTACTTTAGCGGTACCCGTGGAGTGATGTACAATTTCGGTACCCATGGGGATACCGGGAATGAAGTGACCTTGACTACCGATTTGAAAAACTATGCCGGTGCTACCATCCCTGCCGGTTCTACCGTAAGAGGTAATATAGAGGACTTCGGTGCTGGACCAGTACTTTTGGATCAAAGCTGGTATACCACATTAGGAAGTGGATTTGGTTCTCTGAAGGAGCAGTTTATAGAAGATGGTAGCTGGACCCGCCTGCGCCAGCTTTCCTTGTCGTACCGTTTGGATAGTGACAAGTTCAAGGAACTTACCAAGTTACAGTCTGTAGACTTCGGAGTAACGGGAAGAAACTTGCTTTTATGGACCAAGGTAGTTGGCATTGATCCCGACACCAATATGTCGGGTGGACCTACCGGCCGGAATATGGACTATTTTAATTCCCCAGGTACCAGATCGTTCATCTTCTCCATAAAAATTAACTACTAATTCAATCTCACAACCTTGGAGAAGTTTTAAAGCTCCAAATGATAAATCTTCAATGAATATGAGACGAAACCATCTATCGAATAAGCTAATTCTGCTAATGCTGTTGGGTTTGTTTTCTTGTGAATCTCTAGTAGATAACATGAATACCGACCTGAATAACCCTACTGATGCATCGGCCACCTTGCTACTTACCGCAGCAGAGCTTGGAAACGTGTCGGTACAAGAGGGGCATTTGGCCAGGGTAGCCAGCATGTGGTCGGGATATTTTACCGGGTCCGATCGCCAGTATAAGGATATCTATAATTATAATGTCACCGGAGCCTCCTTCAATGATGTTTGGCAGTTTGTTTATCAATCCGTTGTAGAACAGACTCAGCTTATTATTGAGAAGTCGGAGGCGAGTAACAACCGTCTGATGCAAGGTATTGCCAAGGTGATTACCGCTAATGCCTTGGGGACTGCCACTGCTTGCTGGGGGGATATACCGTTTTCGGAGGCAGCAGACATAGAAAAGTTTCCTAACCCAGCGTTCGAATCTCAAACTGTCGTGTATGGTAAACTACAGGCCCTGCTCGACGAGGCCATTGCCGACCTAGAATCGGGGGCTGGAACCAGCCCGGGAGTGGCCGACATACATTTTGGAGGAGATTCCGATAAATGGAAAATGGCAGCCTATAGCCTCAAAGCTAGATTTTTCATGGAAACCAAAGAGTATGCACTCGCTGCTGCTGCTGCCGAAAAGGGTATCAATGCGCCTGGAGCCTCTTGGGTAATGTATCATGGAAATACCCTGAATGTTAACGAGAACTTGATGTATGCCTATATAGCCAGAAACAGGGTGGGCGATGTGGATGCCTCTTTGGCTTTGGTACCTAACTTGCTTAACCCTGGTAGTGCCACCTACAAAGGAAATGCGAAGACCGACGAAACCGCCCGTTACAAGTATCAATATATGACCGTGAATGCTTCTGGTTCTGCCATACCCGTAACTCCCAACACCAGCAGTACTACTACGGCCAGAGGCCTATTTGGGCAAACGACCTCCTATCCGATGGTGAGCTATTCCGAAACTCTGTTGACGGCCGCTGAGGCTGCGGCTAGGACCAAAGGATTTGACGAAGGCCTTGCCAAACTGAACCTGTACCGGGCCTATTTGAATGGCGGTGGTGATCTAGATGCTACCTATAAAAGTGCCTATACCTTTAAATATGAGCCCTATGTTGAGGCTGATTTTGAACCTGGGGGCATGCTAAATCCCGATAATATGTCGGCTCAAAGCGCTTTGTTAAAGGAGATATTGATGGAACGCTACGTTAGCTTTAACGGGCAGATTATCGGTTTTAACGATCTACGCCGTACCCGCAACGAAGCGGAAGGGGTGCAACTCCAGCCAGCAACAGGCTCCTCTCTACCAGAAAGGATGATATACAGCGAGGCGGAAATAAACTCCAATACCAGTGCGCCTAACCCGGTGCCAGGATTGTTCGTTCCCACTGCGGTTAATTTATAGATATTTACCCTAACGGGTGGATCCTTGCCAAGCCCTTGAGCTTGGCAGGGATAAGATTTACCAATACTAAACAAATTAGGTCATTATGCTTATGCCAAAGTACAAATCCCCTTTTAGCACGGTTTTTATTCGACAAGTTAAGCTGTTTCATGGCTTATGCCTTATTCTATTTTCTTTGGGAAATAACCCGGCAAGTGCTTCGGTAGGCGACACCACCCAGGTACGCCTGGTGGAAGGGACCAATATGGCCATAGCCGTTTCGCCCGACGGACAACAGATCGCCATGGATGTGCAGGGGACTATCTGGGTGGTGCCAAGAGCCGGTGGAAAAGCCAAGCCCATTACGGATGGTATGGGCGACGACCGCCAGCCTAGCTGGTCGGTCGATGGAAAGCGGGTGGCCTTTCAGTCTTTCAGAGACGGCTATTACCATATATGGGCCGTCAATAGCGATGGGACCGGTCTTGAGCAGCTCACTAGAGGGGTCTTTGACGAACGGGAACCTCAGTGGTCGCCCGACGGTAAGTCTTTGCTTTTTTCATCGGATCGTGCAGGGAATTATGACATTTGGAAAATGAACCTAGAGACTTTTGAGCTCACACAACTCACTACCGACCTAGCTAACGACTATTGTCCTGCTTACTCTTCGAATGGAGATGCGATCGCTTTCGTTTCGGAACGTACTCAGGCACCTGGCATATATCAGCTCACCAAAGATGGAAAAGAAACGCTTTTGGCGGCTCAGGCGGGTAAGCTCTATGCTCCCTCTTGGAATCCCGATGGTACCCATGTTTATTTTAACGCTTTTACGGGCAGTAGTAGCAGCCTCCTGGATATTGATGTGAAGCAACAAAAGGCGGTAGCTGTAACTCCTCCTGAAGAGGATGTATTTCCGTTCAGAACGAGTTGGTTGTCTGGAAAGGAGTTTGTTTATTCGGCCGACGGAAAAATAAAAAAGAAAATAGTAGGGAAAAAGGATGCCGAAATTATTCCCTTTGAGGCTTTAGTGACGGTAACGACCCCCAATTACACCCGTAAGCCTTATGATTTCGACAAGGGGGCTGGAAAGCCTGTGAAGGGAATAAAGGGACTGAATGTGTCGCCGGATGGTACCAAATATTTGTTCTCGGCGCTCGGCGATATATGGATGCTAAAAAAGGGGGAAACGGTACCAACTCCATTGACCAACGATCCTTATTTGGATGCTGACCCAACCTGGTCGCCCGATGGAAAGACCATCGCCTTCCTAACCGACCGCACGGGACAGATGACCCTATGGCTGCATGATGTAGCTTCGGGAGAGCAAAAAGAGTTGGTAAAGCTGGATTACGATCTGAACTACCCGAGCTGGTCTCCTGATGGTACCCGAATTGCATTCTATATGGGGGACTCTAGGAATTCGTGGGGGATGGGGACCTTGCAGGCTGTAGATGTCAAAACAAAGGAGATCACCAAGCTTCACGATGCCCTATTTGTACCCAGCCAGCCGAGCTGGTCGCCCGATGGGAAGACCATCGCCCTATCCGGACTACAGGTTTATTCCACCCGCTTTAGAGAGGGTATTAACAAGATTATGCTCGTGTCGCTGGAAGGCGAGCCCGACCGATACGTATCCCCAGTAGAAGAGCGCTCCTTAGGAATGCGTGCCAAGAATGGTCCCGCCTGGTCACCCGATGGCAAATCGATGGCTTACGTTCAAGACGGTTCATTATGGGTGATTGCCGTTGATAGAAAAGGAGGGTTAGTAGGCCCCCCTCGCAGGCTTACCAACGAATTGACAGAAGTGCCTAGTTGGACTGCCGATTCTAAAACTTTGGTATACATGGCCACCGATAGTATCAAACAGATCCGTCTTTCGGATGGTGCCATAGAGGCTATACCACTTACACTGAATTGGGATTATAAAGCAGGTCAAGGGGTTACCGTGGTTCATGCAGGAAAGGTATTTGACGGGAAAAATGATCGGTACCTTATGAATATGGACCTTATCGTCAAGGACAACCGGATTCAAGACATTCTGCCTCATAAGGCGGGAAGAGCGGGAAACTTGGTAGACGCCTCGAATAAGACGGTTATCCCGGGATTATTTGAAATGCATACGCATCAGCATGCCATGACTGGGGAAAAGTTGGGTAGGTTATGGCTTTCCTTTGGGATTACATCCCTCAGAGAAACGGGAGCGGATCCCTATGATGCCTTAGAAAGGAAAGAGTCGTGGGATAGTGGTTCGCTGGTAGGTCCTCGCGAATTCTTTACCGGTGGACTTACCGATGGGAGTAGAATCTACTATGGACTAGCCAATAGTATTCATTCCACCGCTCAGCTGGATATGGAGTTGGAACGTTCCTCGCGCTTGGGTTACGATATGATCAAGACTTATGTACGGATGCCCGACATCTTGCAGCAAAGAATTACCGCCTTTGCTCATGCTCATGGAATACCCGTTTCGTCTCATGAAATATTCCCCGCCATGCGTTATGGGGTCGACCAAGTAGAACATATCGGCGGTACTAGCCGGCGGGGTTATTCTCCCAAGATCACTGCGATGAACCATACCTATCAGGATGTATTGGAGTTGCTTAAAAAATCGCAGATGAACATCACTCCAACCGCTTCTTTACAAGGAGGTTTCTATGCCATGGCGGCCAAGAACCCTAGTTTTTATGATAACGTCCAATTCAATACCTTTTATACTCCTGAGTATATTAGTATCATGAAAAATGGGGCAAGTACCATTGAAAAACGGTTGCCGGGGTATCTGAAAAACTTTGGTCAAATTCAGAAGACCGTAAAAAAACTCATTGACGGTGGGGCTAGGGTAACTGCTGGTACCGACAGCCCATTTATCCCCTATGCGATGAGCCTGCATTCGGAGCTGCAATGCTGGGTAGATGGGGGCATTACTCCCTTCCAAGCCTTACGTTCGGCCACCATCTGGTCGGCCGAAGCGGTGGGGGTGAGTAAAGATCTGGGTTCTTTGGAAAAGGGAAAATTGGCCGATCTGGTGATTGTCGATGGGGACCCTTTGAAGAAAATAGAGGATGCCTGGAATATTCAAATGGTGATGAAGAATGGTATTTTATATACGCTAGATCAGCTGCTGAAACGTCCCTAGCCCACTCTTTCTGGTCAATTTTAGGAAAAACAATATGCCAATGGTTCATTGGTGTATTGTTTTTAAATTTTATTTTAGGCCCGTCCTCCTCACACATTCTATTTAAGATCATAAAATTACTAAACCCATGTTCAAACGGTACCTCGCTTCTCTACTCTGTGTCTTCATTTATTTGCCAAGTTTACAGGCTCAAACTTACCTCACCGATTCTGTCCGGGTCCGGTTGTCGGAAGGTACCAACATGGCAGCAGCCCTTTCCCCCGACAAGTCGACCATAGCGATAGATCTGCAAGGGACGATTTATTTGGTCCCTGTTGGGGGAGGCACAGGGATGGCCATAACCGATGCATTAGGCGACTGTCGACTTCCAACTTGGTCGCCTGATGGGGAGCGAATCGCCTTTCAGTCCTATCGCGATGGGAACTACCATATCTGGGAGGTGAATCGGAACGGGACTCAGTTACGACAACTTACCTTTGGGGTATTTCATGACCGAGAGCCAGACTATTCGCCCGATGGGAAAAAAATTATTTTCTCCTCCGACCGCAGTGGGAATTATGACTTATGGACAGTAGATGTAACAAATAATAACTTGAACAGGCTCACGACGGGGTTAGAAAATGAATACTATCCTTCCTACAGTGCCGATGGTTCCAGTATCGTATATGTTTCTGAGAATAAAAGTCAGCCGGGGCTCTACCGTCTCGATGGGGAAAGTGCGCCAAAGCTTATTTATGAGACCAAAGAGAAGGTTCATAGTCCGGTATGGAATGCTACGGGCAGCCAAATCTTGTTTACCAAAGCTACCCATCAATGGAGTACCCTTGAGGCGCTGGATGTTTCGACAAGGCAAACCACGCTGCTTACCGATTCCCTAGTGGATATATTTCCTTTTAAGGTAAGTTGGCTTACCGACACCGACTATCTTTATACAGGCCAAGGGAAGCTCTGGAAGGGGAGCCTAGCCAATTCCGAAAAGGATAGCATTCCTTTTGAGGTTAACTTAAGCCTAGGGCGCCACCGTTACACGCCTAAACAGCGCTCGTTCGACTTAAGTGTCTCCTTTAAGGTGCAGGGAATAAGAAGCCCGGTGGTATCGCCCGATGGGCAAAAGGTAGTCTTTACGGCCCTAGGCGACCTTTGGGTGCTCACCATAGGGCAAGCGCTCCCAGTTCGTATCACCCAGGGCCCTCACGTTAAGCTCGATCCGGTATGGTCGCCAGATGGTAAGCTGATAACCTATACCTCCGACAAGAATGGAGGAATGGATATTTGGAGTGTCGATTTGAAAAGTAAGAAAGAAGCGGTTCTGATACAGGCGGAGTCGTTATTGAAATTCCCCTCTTGGTCTCCTGATGGGCGGTATTTGGCGTACTATCAGGCTCAGGCGAATTCATACAGTAAATATAGCTTGCAGCTATGGGATAAAACCACGGGGCAATCGAGGGCTATTGAGGCCGATTTTTTTGAAGGTTCTCAACCGACCTGGTTTCCAGATAGCAAGTCTATAGCCATTTCGGCGGTAGACCCTTTTTCGACCCGTTTTAGGGAAGGATTGAATAAAGTTCATATTTATGGGATTGATGGTACCTTCAAAAATAAGTTTTCACCCGTAGCTGATAAAAGCCTAGGAACCAGAGGTAAAAATGGTCCCTTCGTTTCTCCAGATGGGAGTAAGATGGCCTACATTCAAGATAACCTTTTATGGATGGTACCTTTAAGTAGCCAGCAAGAAGTGGCTGGTCCGCCAGTTTGTTTGTCGTCGGAGCTGGCCGAGTCTCCTAGTTGGTCTGGAGATAGTCAACAAATCCTCTTTTTGAGCTCCGATCTCTTAAAGCGTGTTGATGTAGTTAAGGGGACCTTAGAGGCGATCCCGTTCGATCTGGAATGGAAAGCTAAAGGTAGTGACCAGCTCATGGTAGTCCATGCGGGCCGTGTGTTCGATGGCAAAAATGAAAAGTATTTACTCAATCAAGATTTGGTAATCAAAGGCAATCGGATCGAAGGAATATATCCACATCAGGAGGGTAGAGCGGGCCAGTATATCGATGCCTCCATGCTGACGGTCATGCCCGGGATGTTTGAGATGCATACACACCAGAGCGCTTATCTGGGCGAAAAAGGTGGACGATTGTGGTTGGCGTATGGGGTTACTTCCATTAGGGAGCCCGGTACCGACCCCTACGATGCCCTCGAACGAAAAGAAGCTTGGGGAAGTGGAGCCCGGCTGGGGCCCAGAACGTTCTTTACCGGAGGGCATATGGAAGGGAATCGGGTTTATTACAACCGAAATACCAGTAACGTAGGTGGGTCTCAACTCGACCTAGAACTAAACAGAGCCGCTACGCTGGGTTACGATATGATAAAGACCTATGTAGGATTATCGGATATGCTGCAGAAGCGTGTCACCGACTTTGCCCATCAAAACGGAATGTCGGTTTCCTCCCATGAACTTTATCCTGCTGCAGGTTATGGAGTCGATGCCGTAGAGCATATGGGAGCGACTAGTCGACGAGGCTTCTCTCCCAAACTTACGGCTTTGAACCATAGTTATCAGGATTTTATTACCATCATCGCCAAGTCCGGTATGTACATCACCCCAACCATCTCCTTACACGGTGGATTCTTTGCCCAGGTTTTATCGGATACTTCCTTTTTTAATCATGACCAGTTTAAGCTATTCTATCCCGAGCGTTTAGGCAAACAGTTGGCGGCTACTTCCAGGGCCATGCAGAGCCGGTTGGTTACCTACCCCCATGTAGAGTCGACGCTGAAAACTTTAATTAATTCGGGGGCACGGGTCACTCCTGGTACCGATTCGCCGATATTGCCCTCTGGCCTCAGCTACCATGCTGAGTTAAGAAGCTGGGTGAAGGCGGGAGTCAGTAATTTCCAAACGCTCAGGGCGGCTACCCTGTGGTCGGCCGAAGAAATAGGAGTTAGTAAAGACTTGGGAACTATAGAAGCCGGTAAGCTGGCAGATATGGTGCTTATAGACGGAGATCCACTAGTACATATCGAAGATTTGATAAACGTAAAAGGGGTGTTCAAAAATGGAACCTACCTCTCCGAAGAGCGACTTCGACATCCATAGTGACGAGGTGGTAATTATTTATGTTTTAAGTGGTTACTACAATAGTGCTGGATGATATTTGTGATAAAATATAAATTAAGTATAATAATAAGTATATTTTAGAAAAAGACTTTTGATTAATTTAAAATTTGTATTTTATGCTTGGTGGCGATTTATTATATTTATAAGCAAATTATAGACAGAATAATATTTTGAATGCATTTTCGCTACTGATATATCTTTTATGAAAAAAGCCATATTTTCGGATCGGGAGATTTTATCTCAAATAGCCAAGGATGATAAATCTGCATTTAAGATTTTATTTGATCAATACTATCCCATTTTAATACGGGTCCTGATGCAATACTCCAGGGATGAGGAGCAAATAAAGGATTGGACTCAAGAGATATTTATGAATTTGTGGATGGCCAGGCATACCTCGCACTTTCAAGATATCGAAAATGTAAAGGCCTATATGATTGTGGTGGCCCGTAACTATGCCATTCGGGTGTTGGGTAAGAAAAAACAATTGGTCACTCAAGCCTATAGTGAATCGGCGGCTGAGGAAATCGCTGATCCTAATATTCAGGATCGGGTAGAGGAGTTGGAGCTTTTGAAGGCCTATCAAGACGTAGTGGCTAAGCTTCCTCCTCAGACTCAAAAGGCCTATTTACTCAGTAGAGAAAAAGGACTTACCTATACTAAAGTAGCGGAAGAAATGGGGTTGTCCGTTCGCACGGTAGAAAATCAAATTTCACGGGCTTTGGCTATCTTACGCCAAGAGTTGACGTTGCTAATCGATTAACGAATATTGGACCGATACAAGGATACGATACCTGCCAAGGGCTCCACGAAAACAGCGCGCAGCTGAGTTTGAATTCCCTTCCTAAATAGCCATGGTACTATACCGACTGCTGAGTAGCAGGAGTAGCTTTCTGAAGCGATCCGTAAGCTGGGCAAGCGTGCTTAGTACAAGAAGAAGCGGCAAGGGTGCCGCAGAGGGCCAATAAAACGAACAATTTTTTCATGATACTGCTTTTAGATGAGTATTAAAGGCGTTGATTGCGGTGAATTAACATTGCTGACAGGCCAAAAATAATGAAAAGTTCTTTGAATAGTCGTATCAATAACGAACTCATTCAAAGAACTTTATATTTTATTTTAATTTTTTGTTTCTTCCAATACCTCCACCTTACTCTCTTGAGAGGTTCCGGATTCTGTTTTTTCAGAGACGAAAGAGTCTTCCTTAAAACCTAGAATACGTAGCATGGTGTCGCTATTTTGTTCCGGAGCAAATACCCGTGTCACAATTTTTCCGTCTTCGTCCCGGTCTACCAACACATGTTTTGGAGCTGGGATAAGGCAGTGTTGTATGCCACCATAGCCTCCCAGGGATTCCTGGTAGGCACCCGTGTGGAAGAAACCAATGTACTGTGGTTTGTCGTCTTCAAAGATCGGCATGTACAAGTCGGCGCTGTGCATCTCACTATTATAGAAATCTTGAGAGTCGCAGGTCAGGCCACCCAAATTGACTTTCTGGTATGGACTATTCCAATTGTTGATCGGAAGCATGATGTATTTCTGATTCATGCCCCAAGAGTCGGGAAGTTGTGTAATAAACGACCCGTTGATCATATACCAAAGCTCCTTGTCATTTTGTAGCTTTTTATCGATCACCTCGTAAATCACCGCCCCACTTTCCCCAACGGTATAGCTGCCAAACTCCGTAAATATATGGGGTACGGGTACATTATTCTTGTTGCAGATCCATTGGATGTTTTCCACAATCTCGTCGATCATCTGCTGATAATCGTAGTTGGACTGCAACGAAGTTTGGATCGGTAATCCACCACCAATGTCGATAGAGTCGAGATCGGGGCAGATCTTTTTCATCTCGCAGTACTTGAACATAAAGCGGGTAAGCTCACTCCAATAGTAGGCGCTATCTTTAATTCCTGTATTAATAAAGAAATGCAATAACTTGAGCTTAAACTTGGGGTTTGGAGCTATCTTCTCCTTATAGAGTTCATTTACGTCATTATAGCGTATTCCAAGTCTGGAAGTATAAAAAGCGAAGTTCGGTTCCTCGTCGGTGGCAATCCGGATTCCCAGATTCATAGAATCGGCGGTGACCATTTCTTCATATGCTTCTATTTCCTTCAGGTTGTCCAAGATGGGCATACAGTTGAAGCCCTCATTGATCAGCTCACTCAAATACTGGGTATATAGGGGGCGTTTGAAGCCATTGGCCAATATATACGTGTTTTTGCTGACCTTCCCTCTCCGGTATAGCTCCCTTATAATGGGTACATCGAATGAAGAGGAAGTCTCCAGATGTATATTATGTTTTAAAGCTTCTTCGAGCACAAAACTAAAATGCGACGATTTCGTGCAATAACAATAGGTATAGCTGCCCTTGTAATTATGCCTCTTGAATGCATTCCTAAAGAACATATTGGCATTCTCGATGTGTTCTCCAATCTTAGGGAGGTAGTTCAATTTCAATGGCGTACCGTGTTCCTTGATGATGTCCATCAGGGGTACATTGTTGAACAGCAATTCATGGTTGTCAACGTTAAACTCCATCGTGGGAAACTCGAACGTTTGCTGAATCAGGTCAATGTAGCTTTTCATTTATTTTATGTTCGCGGATAGCTAGTTAAAAACTGTGAGTATTTATTTCGGTACAAATATCTACAAATTCCGTTCTCTACAATTTTTTTTTGGAAAAGAACTTGTTAAGATCATATAGGCAAGCCTTAACTGGGGGAAAATATGATATATGTTTTGATCTTTTTGCTAACAAGATTATGCCTTGAATCATTCCATACCCGATCAATTCATCCTTTAAAATATGGCCTTTATCTTCGGATACCCCAAGGTCGTACCATAACGCTTGGCATACTGGTTTTACAAAAATAGTTTTGCAAAAGGAATCAGGAGCAGTTCAAAGCGGTTAGAAGATAAGTATATCAATAAAAGACATTTTGATAGGATTATTATAATTGTACACGCCGCATTGTATGTGCCTAATATAGAGGATATGATTTACTAGTGTAAATAATTAGGAACTGATATAGCAGGAATATATTAGTTCAATTCATTGATAATAAAATAGTTATGAGGATTTATTCTATTGTAGGTATATATGGGGGCGAAATTCACGATGGAAACTTTGAACAGTTTTAAAGTTTTCTTAGTTTCTTTCATTGAAAAATCTAAAATTTGATCCGTGAAAGAGAGAATAATACAGTCATCTATGAATTTGTTTTGGCGATACGGCATTAAAAGCGTCACGATGGATGATATTGCCAAAGATTTGGGGATTTCTAAAAGGACTATCTACCAGCATTTTAAGGACAAGAATGAAATAGTAGAGAAGGTCATCAAAAGCAAGTTGAATGACGAGGAATGTCAAATGCAGGAATTAGAAGAGAACTCGCTAAATCCTATTGACGAAATCGTAAATATATCTACCCATATCAGGGAAAGCTTGGGGAGTATGAACCCCTCCGTTTTATTTGATCTCAAGAAATACCATCCGGAAGGTTGGGCCTTGTTCCGTGAATTCAAAAAATCAATGGTCATCCAAAGTGTACGCGACAACCTGATAAAGGGCCAGCAAGCGGGATTGTTTCGACTCGATATCGATGTGGAGGTCTTATCACGGCTGCGTATCGAGCAGATCGAGATGGCTTTCGATCCGAGTATTTTTGCCTTCGGACAGTTCGATATTGTAGAGGTACAAATACAGTTTCTAGATCATTTTGTAAGGGGAATTCTAAGTCCCGAAGGTTTTAATTATTACAATCAATTACCTAGTACAGCAACACAATCAAATACCCATGAAAAATGAACGAAACCTTTACAGTCGATTGATGGCGATTGTAATTGTCTTATTTGCCGTTCAGAGCCAGGCACAAGATGCCGGCTTTTCGGTCCATGAGGCCATCGATTACGCTATCAACCACAATTTAAACATTAAAAGTGCTAAGCTGGACGCCGTGTCGGCCGAAGCGAAGATCGGGGAAGTCCGTGCTGCGGGTTTACCTCAGGTTGCGGCCAATGTTAACTTGACCGATAACCTGATCATTCAACGTTTCTTTCTTCCCGCCAACTTTGCCGATCCCAACGCAGCGGCCGACGCCCCACCGGTAGCGTTAAAATTTGGGGTAAAATATTCGGGAGCCGCATCGGCAACTTGGAATCAACTCTTGTTCAATGGGACTTATCTGGTAGGCCTCAAAGCGGCTGCCACCTATCGGGAGCTGGCCCAAAAGCAGGTAAAACAATCGAGAGTGACCGTGGCTGAAGCAGTGTCCAAAGCCTATTATTCGGCTCAGGTAGCCGAAGAGCGGGCCAAAGTGCTGGATTTGAATATTAGTAGAATCGACTCGCTGATGGCTGAAACCAAGGCCATGAATGAGAGTGGCTTCGTGGAGCTGCTCGATGTGAACCGTCTGGAAGTACAGCTCAATAATTTGCGTACCGAACGACAAAATGTTCAAAACCTCATCGAGCTTAGCTATACCCTGCTCAAATATCAGATGGGAATGCCTCTGGATGAGCCCATCCGTTTAAAAGACTCCATCAAACAGGAAAATGTAGCGGCTATCAAAGCCGAGCTAGTACAGCCTCAGGTCGACTATAATAACCGCATCGAGTACAGCTTGATGGATACCCAAAGGAAACTGGCCGATCTAGATCTTCGCAGCATTCGGAGTGGGTATCTGCCGGTATTGTCGGCCTCCATTGGCTACGGTCATAATAATGGCCGGGATAGCATGTCCGACTTATTTACTTCCAAATGGTTTAATAACTCGGTGCTGAGCCTAAACCTGCAAATTCCTATTTTCGACGGTTTGTCTAAGAAATACCAGATCGATCAGAAAAAGCTTGCATTGGATAAGGTTAAGGTAAACCAAACCCTACTGGAGCAATCCATTGATTTGGAATCGGCACAGGCCGCCATCAATATCAAAAATGCAGTGGGCTCCTTGGAGAGTCAGGAACGAAACCTGGCTTTGTCTAGAGAGGTAGCTCGGGTCTCCAAAATTAAATACCAAGAAGGGGTAGGCTCTAATATAGAGGTTATCAACGCAGAGTCCTCTTTAAAAGAATCGGAGACCAACTATTTCGCTGCACTTTATGATTTGATTATTGCAAGAATCGATCTCCAAAAATCGAAGGGAGAGTTATATACCGGTAAGGAAAACTAATCTATTAAGAATTTATATTTGAAACTGCTACTTATAAATATCATGAAAAAAAATATGTTATTGCTCGCTACCCTGGCCGTTCTATTGACAGCTTGTGGTGGTGAAAATAAGGAGGGACTTGCTGGTAAAAAAGAAGCCCTGGCCCAGTTGAAGGCCGAACAGAAAGAGGTGGAAAGCAATATAAAAAAGTTAGAAGCTGAAATAGCTCAATTAGATACGACTGCCACGGTTCAAACCAAAGTGAAGGCCGTGACCGTAGCGACCCTATCCGCCCAGACTTTTAAGCATTATGTAGAGTTACAAGGCACGGTAGATGCCAAAAATAGTATATTGGTGACTCCGAAGACTGGAGGGGCCATCACTGCCATGAATGTTAAAGAGGGAGATTATGTGAAAGCCGGGACGGTTATTGGCCGCATCGACGACAATATCCTCAGAGAGTCTATCGAAGAACTGAAAACCCAGCTTTCTTTGGTGACGACCTTGTATGAAAAGCAAAAAAATCTATGGGACCAAAAGATAGGGACCGAACTTCAATATCTGCAAGCCAAGAATAATAAAGAATCCTTAGAGAAGAAAATGGTGACCTTAAAGGCACAGCTGGCGCAAAATACCATCGTGTCGCCCATGGCCGGAGTAGTGGACCAAGTGAATGTTCGCATAGGAGAAATGGCCTCGCCCGGCATGGGGGTAGTGCGGGTGGTGAACCTAAGCAACCTTAAGGTAGTGGCCAAAGTGTCCGATGTATTTGCAGGAAGTGTTAAAAAGGGAGATGAGGTTATCATCAATTTTCCTGGTATAGACAAAGAATATAATGGCCGTATCAGCTTCGTAAGTACTACTGTCGATCCACTTTCGAGAACGTTTACCATAGAGGCGAACCTTCCTTCTGACAGGTCGCTGAAGCCTAATATGATGGCTCAGGTGCAGATCAACGATGTTACCAAAAAGGATGCGCTGGTGATCGAACAGAATTATGTGCAAGGAACCGAAAAAGGTCAGGTTGTATTTGTCGCCGAAAGCAAAGGCGATAAAAAGATTGCCAAGTCCAGGATCGTGAAGACGGGGTTGAACTATAATGGTAAGATAGAGGTAATCGAAGGGCTTAATGCCGGTGATCAGCTCATCACGATGGGATATCAGGAAGTGGCCGATGGTCAGGTTATTTCTTACTAAAAATAGAGGAAATGGTACTAGCACCTTGCTAGAGGCAACAACACCTCTGGCACTGAGCCCCCTACTTTCCTACATTTCCAACATTTAAAGCGCAGCAGACAAATGAAATTTGATGAATACAAAACCTTGGGTTTTACCAATTGGTGCGTAGAGAATCGTACGACGATCTATATCTTTACGTTCATCATCACCTTGGCAGGCTTTTTGGTATATAACAGCCTGCCCAAGGAGCAGTTTCCCGACATTAAAATCCCTCAGATATATGTCAATACGGTTTACTTCGGAACAGCTCCTGCCGATATTGAAAACGTAATTAATAAACCCATCGAAAAGCAATTAAAGTCTTTGAGTGGGGTGAAAAAAATAAAATCCAATGCCTTGCAGGATGTATCGGTGATCCTGGTAGAGTTTACACCGAACGTTGAAGTGGAGGTGGCCCTGCAAAGGGTTCGCGATGCTTTGGATAAAGCTAAAAGCGACTTGCCACAAAACTTGGATTCGGGGCCTACTGCCCAAGATGTTAACTTTTCGGAGTTTCCTATTATGAACGTCAATATGGCGGGGAACTATTCTTTGAAACAACTCAAGGAGTTTGCCGAAGATTTGCAAGATGCGATCGAAGCACTCCCCGAAATAACCCGTGTGGATATATTGGGGGCCCTCAACCGAGAGATACAGATCAATGTGGATCTGAATCGGATGAAGTCCACGGGTCTTACTTTTTATGATATACAAACAGGCCTTCAAGGAGAAAATATCAATATTTCGGGAGGAGACCTCAATGTAGACGGGGTTCGCAGAACCTTACGCGTAAAAGGCGAGTATACCGATGTAAGCCAGATGTCCAACCTTCGTATCCGTACCGGAACAGGGGCGGTGATCAGGCTGGGCGACATTGCCGAGGTGATCGATAGCTTCGAAGAGCAGCAGGACTTTGCTCGATTGGATGGGAAATCGGTAATTACCCTTAACGTGATCAAGCGGTCGGGAGAAAACCTAGTAGAAGCCGCCGATAAAATAGAAACGGTGATAGCGGATTATAAAGAGAACCGCTTTCCGCAAGGGCTCGATATCAAAATCACCGCCGACTCCTCCATACAAACCCGCGCCGACCTGCATGACTTGATCAATACCGTGGTGCTCGGATTTATATTTGTGGTATGTGTACTCATGTTCTTTATGGGGATACGCGACGCCATTTTTGTGGCCCTGTCGGTACCTTTATCTGCCTTGGTGGCCTTCGTGCTGATGCCCATCATTGGGCCTATGATCGGTACGGAGTTTACGCTGAATACCATCGTGCTATTCGCCTTTCTGCTCGGTATAGGGCTGGTGGTCGATGACGCCATCGTGGTGATTGAAAACACCCACCGCTTGTTCAATCAACATAAGGATTGGACCATCCAACAGGCCGTAAAGGCAGCGGCAGGCGAGGTGTTTGTTCCCGTACTTTCTGGTACACTCACCACCGTAGCACCTTTCTTCCCCTTGCTTTTCTGGACCGGAATTGTGGGTGAGTTTATGAAGTTTATGCCGCTCACCCTCATCATCACCCTGGGTGCCTCACTCTTTGTGGCATATGTGATGAATCCCGTTTTTGCGGTGACGTTTATGGGAAGGCACGAAGACGAAAAAGAAGCCCATGATACGAGTTTTAAAGCCATTCGTCGGCCCGTTATTATTCTAGCGGTAGCGGCGCTTGTCGGTTATTTCATCGATCGCGGTGTGGGTAACTTTATGCTATTTATCATGGTGTTCTATATTTTCAACCATTATATCCTGACGCCGAAAATTCTGGTACCTTTCCAGGATAGTCTACTGCCGGCGTTGAAAAACAATTATAGGAAATTGATCGACTGGATGCTTAAGGGCTGGAGACCTGTTATTGCGGTGGTAGGGATGTTAGGATTACTTATTTTTTCATTTGTACTCACCGGCATCGTTAAGCCCAAAGTTCTCTTCTTCCCTAGTGGTGATCCCGATTATGTGTATGTATACAACAAACTACCTATAGGGACCGATGCCGTCGTAACGGACTCCGTGACGCGTATCATCGAGAAAAAGGTGTTTGACGTACTGGAGCGCGAAGATGCCATGGGAATTGTCAATTCAGTGATTGCCAACGTAGGTAAGAATGCCGGTGATCCTTATAACCCCGACCGCGCCGCTACTCCTCATAAGTCGAAGGTGACGGTGGCCTTCGTATATGGCACCGAAAGAGGTGGACGCTCGTCCCAGGAAATTCTAAACAAAATTAGAGACGAGGTGTCCGGAATACCAGGAACTGAGATTTCTGTGGAAAGAGAAGCCGTAGGGCCTCCTACCGGGAAACCGATCTCCATTGAGATATCCGGAGATGAGTTCCCCATACTTCAGGCATTGCAGCAGGATGTGTTGGATAAAATCGCCGATTCTGGTATCCAGGGGATCGACCAGCTACGATCGGATTTGGTGACCAACAAACCTGAGATCGTTATCGATATAGATCGCGAAAAGGCACAAAGAGAGGGGATCAGTTCCCAGCAGATTGCAGGCTCAATCCGTACCGCACTCTTCGGCTTGGAAGTGTCCAAATTCCGCGACCAAAAGGATGAGTATCCTATTATGGTGCGGTTAAAGAAGGACGATCGCGAGCAAATAGAGAATCTGCTAAGTATGAATATCGTTTACCGCGATATGAATATGGGAGGGGCTCTTCGCCAGGTGCCTATTTCCTCGGTAGCTAGCATCCGTTATTCTACTACTTTTAGCCAGATCAACCGTAAGGACCAGCGCCGCATCGTTACCCTTGGTTCCGATGTTGTGGATGGCTATAATGCCAACGAGATCGTGGCTCAGATAGAAGCGGAAATTAAAGAGATGGACGTTCCTAATGGCTATACCATCAAAATGGGTGGGGAACAAGAAGAACAAGATGAGTCGATGGCTTTCTTAGGAACGGCCTTTGGTGCTGCCATCTTACTAATCTACCTGATTCTGGCTACTCAGTTCAATTCGGTGGTGAAGCCATTTATTATCTTCTTTACCATTTTGCTGTCGCTTATTGGGGTGCTATTAGGCTTTATTATCTTCAAAAAGGATTTCTCGGTGATTATGTCGGGAGTAGGTATCATTGCTTTGGCCGGTATTGTGGTTAAAAACGGGATCCTGCTCATCGAGTTTATCGAAGAGCTCCGAGGGAGGGGTTATCCCATGCGGGAGGCAATTATAGAAGGTGGGGCTATTAGGCTCACCCCCGTATTACTAACGGCCTCTGCCGCAGTATTGGGCCTTATCCCGCTAGCCTTGGGGATTACCGTCGATTTCGTAGGGCTGCTGCGCGACTTCTCTCCAGACCTCATCATCGGAGGGCCGAGTGCCGTGTTCTGGAATATCCTAGCCTGGACGATCATCTTCGGTCTTACCATCTCAACGGCTCTTACGTTGATCATGGTGCCCTGTATGTACTACCTCAACGAGCGCATCCGTGACAAATGGTTCCGCAAAGGCAAAGTCGAAGAGGTGAATCCTAACTGGAGAAACGAGACGATTTAGAGTATAAACTAGCTGATTTTTAAAACATCCATCTTTGAGATAAAAAAAATATTTCATGGATGGATGTTTTATGTAAAAGATTGCTACATTTGCAACCCAATCGGGATGTGGCGCAGCTCGGTAGGGTGTCCCGCAGGGCGGAAAGGTCGCTAGAGTAAAAGAATATAAGAATAGAATAAGTAGTCACGGGATGTGGCGCAGCTCGGTAGCGTGTCCCGCCAGGGCGGGAAGGTCGCTAGAGTAATAGAATTAAGTAAACAGTCACGGGATGTGCTCGTGTTAAATATTTTCGGGATGTGGCGCAGCTCGGTAGCGTATCCCGCAGGGCGGGAAGGTCGCTAGAGTGATAGAATTAAGTAAATAGTCACGGGATGTGGCGCAGCTCGGTAGCGTGTCCCGCCAGGACGGGAAGGTGTCAGAGTAATAGAATATAAGAATAGAATAAATAGTCACGGGATGTGGCGCAGCTCGGTAGCGTGTCCCGCCAGGGCGGGAAGGTCGCTAGAGTAATAGAATTAAGTAAACAGTCACGGGATGTGCTCGTGTTAAATATTTTCGGGATGTGGCGCAGCTCGGTAGCGTACTTGCATGGGGTGCAAGAGGTCGCAGGTTCAAATCCTGTCATCCCGACCAATAGTTTAAATGCTGTCTGAATGGACAGCATTTTTGTTATAGCGTAGCTCGGTATCGTGTCCCGCCGCGGCGGGAAGGTCGCAGACTAGGCGTCCCCGATCCAATCCTGTCATCCCGACCAAATTGAAGAAAGGCTGTCTGCAAAGGCGGTCTTTTTTTATTTAGTGCATCTCGGTATCGTATCCCGCCGCGGCGGGAAGGTCGCAGACTAGGCGTCCCCGATCCAATCCTGTCATCCCGACCAAATTGAAGAAAGGCTGTCTGTAAAGGCAGTCTTTTTTATTTAGCGCATCTCGGTATCGTGTCCCGCCCCGGCGGGAAGGTCCCAAATAAATCCTGTCATCCCGACTAATTATCGAAAGGTTGTCTTAAAATAGACAGCCTTTTTTCGTAACTTAACAATATGAACTTCGTGGTTTATATCTTGTTTAGTGCCTCTTTAGGTAAATACTATGTGGGTCAAACTCAGGACTTGGAAGTCCGTTTGCAGCAGCATAATTCAGGAAGGGGGAAGTTTACTTCTACAGGGGCTCCGTGGGCGGTTGTACACCAGCAGACCTTTGCAACTAGAGCGGAGGCTGTAAGGCTCGAAACTACCATTAAGAAACGCGGGATAAGGCGGTACTTAGAGGCTATCTAAGGCCTTAGACTTTACCGACTCAGACTATGCCCCCCCAATCAGCGACCAATTTACACCCCACTTTTGGTAGACGTCCGATTGGCCACTGGTCGCGGCGAATACTTGTCCATACCCTGAGTCCTAATAAATGCGGTAAGGGTTTGTACGGGTAGAATCCCGAATGCGGATAGCCTTTTATTGGAATGGATGCCCGTTCGTTCTAATATTTTAAATTTTATTCTTTAAATTCAATTTTATTGCAAATTCGCTACTCATGATTCATCGATTTACTATCAACAGATTGCATAAAGTCGGCGGCTGTAAGCTGCAGTTAAGCTCATTCATTGGGAAAATAATCATTTGCCTGTTTCTTATTTCCGCATTTGTAGGATCATCAGCCATGGCCCAGGAGCTTAGAGAACAATACCGCCCCCAGTTTCATTTTACGCCAAAAGCCAACTGGATGAATGATCCGAATGGTATGGTCTATCATCATGGTATATACCATCTTTTTTTTCAATACTACCCACATGACAAGGTCTGGGGGCCCATGCACTGGGGGCATGCCACGAGTAAGGACATGATTTCTTGGGAAGAACAGCCCATTGCCCTGTATCCTGATACGCTAGGCTATATTTTTTCTGGTAGTGCGGTGGTGGATAAAGCCAATACGGCCGGTTTTGGTAAGGATGCCCTGGTAGCCATTTTCACGCACCATGACCCGGTGCAGGAAAAACAAAAAACAGGTAGGCACGAAACCCAAAGCATTGCATACAGCCTGGACGATGGTAAAACCTGGACGAAATATGAAGGAAATCCAGTGATCGAAAACCCGGGAATAAGCGATTTCCGTGACCCCAAAGTAAGGTGGTTTGAGCCTCAGAAAAAATGGATCATGACCTTGGCAACCAAAGATCGTATCACCTTTTATTCCTCACCGAATCTTAAATCATGGACCCGTGAAAGTGATTTTGGAGCCAAGGAAGGGGGGCATGGCGGTGTATGGGAATGCCCTGACCTATTTCCAATCATGCATGCTGGAAGACAAATTTGGGTGCTGATCGTGAACATCAACCCGGGTGGACCCAATAAAGGTTCGGCAGGCCAATATTTCCTTGGAGATTTTGATGGTAAAACTTTCACTCCCAACTCCAAAGAAACCAAATGGCTGGATTTTGGAACGGACAATTATGCTGCCGTTACCTTCGCCAATACTGGTAGCCGGCAAATTTTGTTAGGCTGGATGAGCAACTGGCAATATGCCAACGTGGTGCCGACCGATCCATGGCGTAGTGCCATGACCATCGCTAGAGAACTGGGCCTGAAAACCGTAGGAAAGGAGATTTACCTTACCTCTCTCACCGTAAAAGAACTGGATGTGCTGAACAGCACAGGCTTTTCGTTGAATCGTGTAAAAGTAAAAGGCCAACTCGATTTGACAGAAAAGGCAAAGAACAAAACTGGACTATTCAGAATCGATTTGAAAACTAAAAATACGGCAGACTTCTCCATTGTATTGGCCAATGAGGTAGGCAATGAACTCATGGTGGGCTATGACAAAGCAGCAAACCAATATTACATCGATCGCACTAACTCCGGTAAGACCGATTTTGAAAAGGGATTTGGAAAGAAACACATCGCACCAAGATTTGCCACTGGCAGCGATATCCCCCTTACCTTAATAGGGGATGTAGCCTCCGTAGAGTTATTTGCCGATAACGGACTCACGGTAATGACCGATATTTTCTTTCCAGAAAAGCCAATGTCCAAACTGTCGATCAAATCCGTTTCTGGGATAACGATGGATCATTTGAAATATACCATTCTGAAACCTTCGGTGGAATAACGCTGTCCTAGATATCTACCCCCGATGTCGAATTCCAGTTTGCAGAATCCCGACATTGGAGGTAGCTGAATTATGGTTGCTCTTTTATGCTGGAGTGGGCGGGATTATCAAGGTATAAAATATACCACTGGAGCTCCTATATTAAGGGCCTGCATTTATCGGGGTAGGTCTTTAGATTTATTTGGTGTAATAATTTCAAGGAGGGGGGGCAAGCTTGCTAAAGGATATTCGCTGTTTGGTTAAGTATTTCAAATATTAAGTAATCCAGGTTTATTAGAAGTCATCGTAAATGGCTTAGTACTTCCAATATTATGCTAGTAATTTTTCCAATTTCATTTTCCACTTTTCCCAGTCGTTCATTTCTTTGGTTTGTAAATCGATGAATTTTTGAGTGTGGTCCTGATGTACTAAATGACATAGTTCGTGAATGATAACATACTCAATACAGCCTTTGGGTGCTTTAATCAATTCAGGATTTAATATTATTTTTCCCTTTGGTGTGCAGCTTCCCCAGCGAGTTGGCATTTCCCGTAGTACTATTGAACTTGGCTCTACCTGATGTCTTCTGAACCTCTCAATTAGTGGTCGTGAAATGGTCTCAAACTTTATCCTAGCATGTTGCAAATACCAATCATTCAACAAGAGTGCAGCTCTTGACTTTTCCTTTACGGTGACTTCAATGAATTTGCCTTTTAATTTTACACCTTCATCGTTTCCATCATGTACTAATAATCGGTATTGTCTGCCCAGATACAAATGGGTCTCACCACTAACATATTTTCGTTGCGTGGTCTTTGGGTGAAAAGAAAGGAAGTAACTCTGCTGTTTTATGATCCAAGGTGCTTTCTTTCTAATATCCTCTTTCACTTTTTCGATTGATGTGCCAGTTGGGGCTTTTACCAAGACGTCCATTTCTGGAGTTACGGTAATGCCCAGCGATTTTCGATCAGAGAACTCCAGACTAAAATCAATCGGCTTACTTCCAAATTGTATCGTTTCCATCTTTATTTGTATCGAATTTTGGCTACTTCTAGGCAATCGTGTGCAATCTGGTCCATATCATTGAAAGACATCTCCACATTGTGTTTGTCTCGTACTTCGTCAATCAAATAATCTCCGATATCTATGAGTAATTTGCCGGTAATATTAGTTTTTGATTGCCAATCAATTACAGGCTTTCCATCGTCTAATACAGACCCATGAATGAGATTGTCAATATGCAATGCCGTTTGTGTTGAAACCTCTTTTCGATTTTTTTTGTCTAAAATTTTATCCTTTAATGCTTCAGTAGTTAATCCATAAAATGCCTTTGCTGCATCTCTGCCATTCAGCTGTTCTGGCAGGTCTTTGTCTGTATGCGCCAGTACATGGTTCATGATATCTTGAACTCTGCTCAAGTATTGCGCTTCACTAATACGTTTGGCTTCATAATCGGCAATTGTTTCCTTCAACATTTGCGAAAATTTCTTATAAAAAGAGGGATCTTCATCCATTTTTTTGCTGATGTGTTTCGCCGTTCGACTGGCAATTTTATCTGCCTTGGCCGCTTTACCCGTTGTGTTTTCTACTTCCTGCTGAAATTTATCCGTATCGAAAATATTTACCAATTCGGTAATGGTTTCAATTTTATCAGTAGTAATGTGGGTGTCGATCAATTTTTGAATCTGCCCCTCATATTGCTTATAGTCGATTTCATCGCTGTATCGCTCCACTACTGCCAAGCGCAGTTTCAGGAACATCGTTAGGTCTTCCTTATAGCGATTGATTGTTTTTAATTCTGTGCCATTGTGGAACTGGATCGACGATAAAGCCAATTTCAAACTCTTGGCAAATGCGGCAAGTTTGTCATAAAATAAAACACGTATAGCTTCATCTTTCAGTAGTTGTTGATAAGCCTCTGCATCCCTTTTATTGGCTATTACCTTGAAAATATCCCATAAATCCGAATATTTTTGAGGTAGCTTTTTTATTTCTTCAGAAATATTAATTATTGTACCTGCCAAGTCTTCTTCATCAAAATCTTCAAATGAGGAATACAATTGTAAGGCATCGTCCAGATTTTCAATTACGCCGTAGTAGTCTATTATATAACCAAATTCTTTGTCTGGATATATACGGTTTACCCTTGCAATGGCTTGCAAGAGTTTATGGCCTAGAAGATTTCTTGTGAGATACAGCACAGTATTCTTAGGTTCGTCAAATCCTGTGAGTAGCTTATCTACAACAATGATGATTTCAGGGTCTTTCTGGTTTTTGAATCGGCTAATGATATTCTTCTCATAACTCTTAGAGTTTCCATGTGCGTCCATCATTTTCAACCAAAACGACTTCACTTTTTCGGGAGATTTTTCATAGGCACTTTCTTCTCCTTCTCTATCATCGGAGGACGAAATCAATACCTCACTGCTTACAATGCCAATTTCATCTAGATATTCTTTGTATTTGATAGCATTTACTTTTTTATCGCAAACCAACTGCCCCTTAAATGGGGTTTTACCTTGCCAATTATTACGAAAATGATAGCTAATGTCCCAAGCGATCATGCGCATTTTCTGTTCGGCTGAATTCAAATGGTCATATCTGGCAAATTTCTTCTTGATGTCTGACTTTTGATAATCAGACAAGGGTTCGGATACCATTCCGAAAAATGTATCCAAGGGGCTTGCATTTACATCTTGTTTGGCCATTCGGCCCTCATATAATAACGGTACAACGGCCTGGTCACTTACGGCTTGTTTGACTGTGTATGCGTCAATCACACCACCAAATTTTGCCGCGGTGCTTTTGTCTTTTTTGAAAAGGGGGGTTCCTGTCAGAGCAATAAAACAAGCATTTGGTAATGTTTTTTGCATGTCAATATTAAATGTTCCATGCTGGGTTCGATGTCCCTCGTCTACCAATACAAAAATGTCGTGGCTCTCCAGAGGCTTATCGATTTTTTTTACGGCAGCTACAAATTTATTGATAATGGTAGTTACCACTGCATCACTTTTATTCTCTAGCAGTTCAACCAACCGCTGTCCGGTGGTTGCATTCTCAACAAATTGGCCACATTTTCTGAATGTACTGGTAATTTGACTATCTAAATCAGTACGGTCGGTAACCAGTACGATCTTTGGATTACGAATACTGGGTTCCATTGCGATGGCCTGAGCTAACATGACCATGGTCAAAGACTTTCCGCTGCCTTGTGTATGCCAAATTACCCCGCCTTTCCGTTGGCCATTTTCTATGTTTTTTATTCTGTGCATCGATTTTTTGATGGCAAAAAACTGTTGATAACGGGCTACTTTCTTTTCGCCATTGTCGAACAAAACAAAATTGAATGCAAGGTCCATTAATCTGTCAGGACGGCACATACCAAACAAATATTTATCCTGTTCGGTGGGTAGGATTTTCTCTTGTTCCAATGCATCAAAGTATTGACGAACATATTGGTAACGGTCTGTGAATAATTGTTGCTTATTTTCAGTTGAAAGCGGTTGGTTTTTGACCGCCTCTAATTCGTTTTTGTAGTTACTTTTTTCTTCATCGCTGCTAAACTTTTCCTGCCACGTTGCCCAAAACTTTTCGGGAGTCGCATTGGTGGCATAGGTCGCCTCTTGTGTAGCAATGCTTAATAGTAGTTGAGAATACACATACAAATTGCGGATACCATCTTCTTGTTGGTTTCGCAGATGCTGGCTGACAGCCTGTTTCAATGGCTCTTTCATAGCCGGTCGTTTGCACTCGATGATACAAAGGGGTATACCATTTACAAATAATACCAAATCGGGTCGGTAATGCTCTTTGCTGGTGCTGCGCATCACACTGTATTCTTTGGTTACATGAAATACGTTATTCCTTATGTTTTTCCAATCGATGTATTGCAGGGTAAAACTTTTTTTATCGCCATCCACACTTTGTTCCAGTGCCTCACCCAGCGTGAGTAAATTATAGGCTCTCTCACAGGCAGTAATATACCCCTCGTTCATGGGCAGGTTTTTCAATGCGAGTATGCCCCGTTCAATATTATCGTCAGTAAAAATGCTCGTTTTGGAAGCGCTTACCCTGATACTATTGATTTCCTTTAGTTGCTTCCGCAATATATCTTCTAGTAATACATGGGTAGTTTTCCCCCCTCTTAACCGTTCCGCTTCTGTCGGTCTTAAATAGGTATAGCCCAAATTTATCAGCATTTGTAGCGCCGGAATTTGGCTGATATCGTCTTCCTTAAAACTGGGTGTTTCCATTACTTTATTATTTCATTTTGTGTCATATATAGAAAAGTGCGGTTACCTGTACATGTTAGTTCAGTTATGTATAGATTTTACCTATTCTCTTTATATGAGCCAAATTCTGTTGAAATTTAGGGGGCTATTGTTGTTTTGTAGAGAGTCTACTCAGGTAATTTTTCCTATACATATTTCGGAAACATGTATAGAAATGTGGTTTTTCTATACATGTTTGGTTTGATTTACACTCGACAATAGGTTGTATAGGTCGGTATTGATGTAATAGTTATCCCTGCCCAATTTCATCTTTTGCACAATACCAATCCGATCAAGTTCATCCAAATACTTGGTGGCGGTTATTCGGCTTACGTCCAAATCGTTCATTACAAAATCAATTTTGGTGTAAGGATGTTTAAAAAGATTGTTAATTAAATCTTGGCTGTAGAACTTGGTGTTCTCTCTTATTTTTCTCTTGTGCTTAAGCATCAAGTTCTTGATCCCTTCTATTATTTTGATGGTTTGCAAAGAAGTCTGCTCTACCCCTGCAAGAATATAAAGCACCCATTCTTCCCAGGCACTCTCAGTTCTGACTTTTTGCAGCAAACGGTAATAGTCGGCTTTGTTTTGGTTGATATAACGACTCAAATACAAAATGGGTAGATTCAATAACCCTTCTTTTACGAGATACAAAATGTTGATAATCCTGCCTGTTCGGCCATTGCCATCATAAAAAGGGTGAATACTCTCGAACTGGTGATGGATCACCGCCATCTTCACCAGCGGGTCCCAATCGCTAAGTTCATTGTCATTGATAAACTTCTCCAGGTTATTCATCAAGACAAGCACTTCGTCATAGGTTTGTGGGGGTGTATAGACCGTCTCTCCAGTTTGTTCATTTTTAAGCTCTGTGCCCGGTACTCTTCTGAAACCTGCCTCATTTTGTTCAAGCTTTGCCTGCATCTGAAGGATATGGTTGTTGGATAAAAAACCTTGATACCTCACCGTTTCAAATCCCCAAAGCAATGCTTCGGCATAGTTGTGTACTTCTTTGGATGCAATAGATCTAAACTGCTTTTTCAGATAATCGCCTTGATATAATTCATCGTGGGTGGTGATAATGTTTTCAATGGCCGAACTGTCCTTTGCTTCCTGTAAAGAAAGTGTGCTGAGAAGTATATTTTCATTCGGAATGCTAAGAGCAGCACCTTTCATCTCGGCCAATGCACTGCGCGCAGCAGCTGTTTTCTTTAGAATGGCTTTGGTCTCTAAATCCATGGGCAAGGGGAGATGGGGGATGTTATACATTGTCTGAATCAGGATTAACAACATTAATGGATTTGCTTGATTTTGGGTGGTACTTGGGATTGAATATTTTCTTGAATTGTAAACTTGTAGCTCCAAAGTTGATGAGTAGACCTATTGAAAAATCATAAGCCACCACATAGTTTTTGGCTTGTGCTAAATGAACATCTTCCAGATTGATTACTGCCTTCAATTCAACAATTACTTTTTCTTCTACCACAAAATCGGCTCGTCTTGAGCCTACATTAATACCTTGGTAATAAATGCTTTGTTCTTGCTCTCTGACGAACGAAATACTAGCTCGTTCTAATTCAATAGCTAAGCAACGTTGATAAATTACCTCTTGAAAACCATTCCCGAGCGTGTTGTGCACCTTCATGGCACATCCGTTTATATTGTATGTCAGTTCGTCAAGTGTCTGAATCATGATTTAGATAATTTTTAGATTTTCAGAATTGGGAACAGCTGAATTTAAGGATTTACCTGATTTTTTTGGCATTGATCCTGTCAATTCTTAAATCCAGAAAACTGCCTGACAGCATATTTGCCGAATTTCAATGATTTAGATGATTAGGAATTGCTTCCTTCATCCTGTTAATTCTTAAATCCTGATTCAGACGAATTTTTCCCGTCAACAACACCTGCATCATTCCCTTCTTTTGCTCCCTTAGCTTCTCTGCTTTGGCTTTGAGCAGGCTTATTTCTTTATCAGCCGCTTGCAGCACTTGGGCAATTGCGGTTTGTTCTTCTTTTGTCGGCGGTAATATCACCTTCACAATACTAAAATCTTTGAATTTGCAGTTTAATGTATCATCAACTAAGCCTTGTGAATTCCTCCAAAACAAGTTAGTCAGTTTTGGTGTTTTGAATAAATAAGAAAAGTAAAGAGAATCAGTATTTTTCTTTGGAGTAACAACTGTATATGCAGGACTAACTATTCCTTCTAAATCAGATAAAGCACTTCTACCTTGCCACATTCGCATTGTGTTGTATCCAATATCACCAGGACAAATTCTTTTGTATTTTGACTTATCACTGTTTGATGTGTCTTTCTTGATTGATTCATCTTGAGGATAAACGCCATTCTGACCAATAGAAAGTAAAGGCAGGTCAAAAAATTTAGTGTCATTGCGTTCTGCAAACATCTCGCCTAATTGCATTTCCTTCCACTCCCCACCAAAGCCCTTCAACCGTTTCTTCCCTGTAAGCAATTGCTGCATAAGCCATTTTTTGCGGAGTTCTTTTTGGGCAATGAGTTTTTCGGTGGTGTGAATGGCTGCATCTGCCGTGCTGAGTACTTTGGCAATGGCTTTTTGCTCGGAGAGAGGGGGTAGGGGGATTTTAACTTTGGAAAGATTTGTTTTTGTAACTCCATAAACAGATGTTCCAGTTGCAATCCTTCTCAATTCTCGAATAACTTGCTCATGTTTTAAAGAATAAGTACGATAACCAATAGCAATTCTCTTTTCTGATGTCCTTGCGGCAAAGGTGTGCAACCCCGCAAGTACTTTCTCCACCCCGATATTTGCCAATTCTATACAATCGCAAACACCTTTGTAGTCTTCTGAGGCATCCGCTATAATTAAATCACCGTCTTGTAATACAGGAAAATTTTCTTTGAGAAAACTCTCTGGGTTTATCAAACCATCAATCAAATATGGAACTGTTTCCTCAATCTCAAAATCAAGAATTTCATTTTCATAAGTTGCATGAATGTCTCCATAATGGATATATCTTATTCCATCATTTGTGGGAAGGTTTGTTAATTGTTCACGAGAAAATGAATAAGATTTTAGGAAAGAAAAAACATTTCCAAACTCAGGAGTCTCCCAATCGCTTGGAATTTGAGTATTGTAAAACGTTTTGGTATTTTTTGTTTCTGCCATAATTTTTAATTTGAGTTATTTGCAAACAAGCTTACAAATAGTTTTTTATTAATTCCGTGATAATCAATAACTTCTTCTTTGCAATTGGCAAAACAAAACCACCGGAACCTGCAAACAAGTCAATGAGCTAAGTTGAAAACCTTGCAAAGAAGCCTGCAAAGAAGAATTTCATAACTCATTGGTGATCAATACATTTCTCTTTGCAATCATTGTTTCAATTTATAAGTTCGTTGGTTGTGTTTGGTTTCTTCGGCTATTTCAATCTGCCCCTTCTCGATCATTTCAGAAAATAGTCTAGAAACATAAGAAGCATTGGTATCGGGAATATTCAGCAACTTGCGGGCAGCCTCATTATCTATTTCATCCATAGTGTCCAAATAGCGAATAATAGCCTCTATTTGCCTGGCTTTCTCCTGCTTTTTTAGTTTTGTATAACCAATTTTATCATCAGTTGAAGCAAGTTTGGTTTTGTGAATAATGTATTTGAGTCCCGAAGTTCTCCCAGTAGTTTCTATAAATTCGATATCTTGTAATTCGCTTAAAATTTTTCGCAATTGGTAATTGTTCACAAAAGGCAATTGCTCTAACTGTTGGAAGGTGAGTTTTTGACCGGTGTAAATATGATTGAGTACAATTAGCTTTTCTAAGTCAATATCTTTTTTGGCGGTTTGCTTATATAATAGACTCAGTTCTGCCAGTTTCTCAGAATACACATCTGCATTGATTCTCAGGAGAATAGAATGCTCGGTCTGAATGGGTTCTGGCAGTTTCTTTCCCTTTGATAGTAAGGCAGTAAATATTTTATCAAACCCACTTCCAGCTTTTTCTGCATAATTTATTTCTCGCAACACATCCATTATACCAGGATTCCGAGGGTTAGTTTTTCTCAAAAAATTGGTTTCGTTGATGCCCTGAGGAAAGTGCCCTGGACTTTCAAATTCTAAATAATTTGGATATTTCCTGATCTCAATAATTTGTTGGCGGCTGTAATCACGGTGAGCAAGTGCATTAATTAGTAATTCACGTAATACTACTTCCGGGTAGTCTTCTATATATTCCCGAAATAACCCAAAGTGAAACTCTTTCAGTTTTATTTCCGATTTTAATTGTCCAAAACAGGAATCAGCCATTTCAATAAGATTACCGCTATATTCAAAAGGCGTGTAACTTCCATCTTCATAGTAGCGTATATATTTGATTTGATTATATGGTAATTCCCTGAAAGCCTTTTGGTTGCCTATAAATAATATCCCTGAAGTTGTGGGCAACAGTTTGCCATTTTCCTCTTTAATCAAGCCCAACGTTTCAGTGAATTCAGCAGAGTTGTTTTTTAGATATGGGCTTTGAGGCTTTTCCTTTTGAATGCGAAGAAATAAATCTCTGGTTTTGCTGATATCTTGCCATCCAGGAATTGGGTTTCCTTGCTTATCTGTTTCCTGACTTTCCAGTGGCAAATCCCAAGTTTTTTGATCAAATACTATTAATCCCTTCTCTGCTTGTATGGTAGCTATCTCATAAGTTTCAATAGATCTATTGCCATCATTGCTTCTTACAAGATACTCGCTCTTGGATGTTCTATGTAATTGTGGAGAAAATGGTACTTCTAAAACAAGTACTTTTTTGTTTTGAATTACCAAACTATGGGGCTTTAATGTAATTGAGGGTACAGTTCTGTCCTGAATCTGACGTATCAATTCGAAAACTTTTGCATCTGTAAATTCAAATTCAGAATTAATTTCTTTGGTTTTATCTTCTATTCCAATGAAAAGGAAGCCGCCCTTTTTATTGGCAAATGCCACAACGTCCTTTGCTAACTCCTCATATTTTGGAGCAAAATTCTTTAACGATTTACCAAAAGCAATTTTGTCTTCCAGCTGCTCTTTAAAGTCAAGGATGTCACATTCTCCTTTTGCAAGCAAATTGTAAAACCATTGAATACTATGCCGAGTTAGTTTTTCCATTTCAGTTGGTTAATTCTTTTAAATATATCCCCATTTCACTCTGTACTTTCAGCAATTCTCCTTCCAGTTGTTCAATCTCCTGTTGCACGGCTGCAATGTCCACCTCGGCCTCTTCTTCAAAAGTGTCCACATAGCGTGGGATGTTGAGGTTGAAATCATTTTCTAATATTTCTTCGAATGTGGCCACATAACTAAATTTATCTTCCACCACACCAGGTTCCAATTTCCCAGCGTTAAAATCCCGATAAGTGTTTACAATGTGTCCTATATCGCTATCACGCAGTTTGTTTTGGTGTTTGGCACTTTCGTAGTGCTTGCTGGCATCTATAAACAGGAAGTTTTTGTTTTCGACTCCGCTCGAACTGATAGCCTTATTCTTGTTGAAAATAAGAATGGTAGCCGGAATTCCTGTACCAAAAAACAGGTTGGCAGGTAAGCCAATTACTGCTTCAAGCAGATTTTCTTCAATCGTTTTTTTTCTTATTTTCCCTTCGCTACTCCCTCTGAACAATACACCATGCGGTACCACTACGCCAGCTCGTCCTTGTTCGTTGAGGGTTTCTATCATATGGCTAATAAATGCCCAATCGCCCTTGCTTTTTGGTGGCACTCCTCGCCAAAAGCGGAGGTATTTATCGGTTTCGGGGTCGTAGCTTACTGTTGTTTTGTCGCCATCTTTGTCTTCCACCTTTCCCCACTTATCTAGCGAAAAGGGAGGATTGGCTACTACGGTATCAAATTTCATAAGGGCATCCCCTTCTATCAGCTTTGGGTTGCGAATGGTATCGCCCCAGCGTATAGTGGCATTGTCGAAACCATGCAGGAACATATTCATCACGGCCAGAGCCCACGTGCTGCCGTTGGCCTCTTGCCCGTAAAGCGAAAAATTGTCGGAGCCTACCTCTTCACCGGCTTTTATCAATAACGAGGCTGAGCCACACGTTGGGTCGCAAATACGCGAGCCAGGCTTGGACTTGGTGAGTTTGGCGATAAGGGTAGAAACTTCTTTTGGGGTGAAAAACTCTCCCGCTTTTTTACCCGCATCACTCGCAAAGTTTTCTATCAGAAACATATATGCTCCGCCTATAATATCCACGCCGTCTAGGTGCGAAGGACGAAGGTTGAGCGACTCCTTGTTGAAGTCGAGCAATAAGTTCTTCAGACGGGTATTCTTGTCTTTGGGTTCGCCAAGCTTACTGCTGTTAAAATCGATGTTTTGAAAAATCCCTGCTCCGTCTTCGCTATATAATTTTTCACGATTGGCCTCTTCTAGGTCTATTAAGGCCGTATTGATGAGCTCACCTATGTTAGGTTCATTACGAGATTCGTAGAGGAAGTTAAAATGACTATTGACTGGAACCACAAATCGCTCGTATTTCATGGCGCGATCGGCTCTTTCTTTTTCCCCGGCATACTTAGCAAGATAGGCATCATACTTGTCGTCGTAGACGTCGCTAAGGTATTTTAGGAACAGCATCGTCAGCACATAGTCTTTATAAATGCTTGGGTCAATACTGCCTCTAAAGGTATCGCAGGCCTTCCATACGGCATCGTTGATGTCTTTCTGAGTTATTTTAGTCATTATTTTATTAAGTTGGTAATTTGATGTTCGATTAATAGTTTCCTCTTTTGAAGAATTGCAAGCCGAAGATGTTTTTCGGTATCAGCTAAGTTTACCAGTCGAATGATAGCGTGTTGCTTTTCAAGACTAGGGATTGGGACTTCAATTTCTTCTAGAACGGACTTTCTAATGGATTGCATGGCCGTTCCTCTTGCATGCTCTTTTATGAAGTTTTGGGTATCGGCATTATTGAGCAGCCACGATAAGTACGCTGGTAGAATATTGCTGGCCCAGGGTTTAATAACGAAAAACGAAGTAGAGGCCACGGCTGCTGGGTGATGGCTTTCATAAACGGCTGCAAAGTTTTTGGAGCCCTTGGCTGCAAAAAGTACATCGCCAGGTTGGAGTAGGTGCTTTTCTGCGATACCTATTGACCCTATGTCAGGATATATATTGCTCAAAAGATTTCCGTTTTCGTCAAAATGTTTCGCTTGTAAATACACGATTTCACCTACTTCCTGTGTTTTAGCAAAAAGTCCAGTTTGAATGGTAGCAATATCTTTTAATAATGTTTTCAAATTTTATTCTAAGTAGTCGTCCTACAAATATAGCTGAAAATTCTATCTACTCAAGTGGAATTTGAGAAAAAAATCCAAGTACAGGCTCTACAAAACTACAAATGATTGGATTTTATTTGGTAATGATTTGATTATCAATGTTATATGGATTTTCGCGTCAGATAAAGAAATACAAGAAGATTTCTTTATGTGGGTCAATCCTATGATACGAATAAGATAAGGTAATCGAGCGACCATTTCGCCACCACCGCTTTGGCATAAGCCTCTGATCCCGCAGGGCTCCAGCCATATTACCCCTAAGCTTTGATCATGTGTTTATTAAAAAAAATTTGGCTATTGGAAAATAACTGGATCGGCAGCATCCTCAAATCTGTACCAATTGGAGTTTAAGGGCTTTGAATACCAGTCCAGCGGTATTTTTGGCCTGTAGCTTTTCCAATAGACTTTTACGATGACTCTCTACGGTTCGGCTGCTGATAAACAGCTTATCGGCAATTTCGGCGGTAGTCATTTCTTGGCATATCAACCCTAGGATCTCGCGCTCTCGTTTAGATATGGCAAAGGTATCTGCCGTAGCTGGGTTCCTGGGTGATGGCTGTAGCATCACCTCCGAGATGTACGAGGTAAAATAAAAGTCCTTCTCATAAACCTCCTTGATGGACCGTACCAACTCCTGAGCCGAGGTGTTCTTTAATAAATAGGCGCTGGCTCCAAGCTCCAGCAGTTGTACTATTGTACTCGGCTCCTGGTGCATGGTTAGTACGATGACCCGAATAGCTGGGTACTCCCGTTTGATGCGCACCATGGCCTCGATACCATCTAAAATGGGCATGTTTAGGTCCATGAGCACGACGTCGGGAGTTTGGTAGGGGAGGCTTTCGAGCAGTTCTAGGCCATTGGGAACGTCGGCTACCACCCCGAACGAGGGGATGCTATCCAGAATGGCCCGCAGTCCTTCGCGGAAAATCCGGTGGTCGTCGGCAATGGTGATTCTTATAGGAGTCATTTTTTAAAGTTTTATCTCCAGGTTCATCCTAATCCCATGGCCAACGGTGGAGTAGATATAAAGTTTCCCTCCCAGGGTACGCGATCGATTAGCAATGTTTTGAAGTCCAATAGCCTTACCGGCTTCATGCTTCAGTTGTATGGCGCCCATATCGAAGCCCACACCGTTGTCGGTGTATTCGCATTCGAGGAGGTTGTGTTTTTGTTCTAGTCTTAAAAATATACTGGATGCCTGGGCATATTTCAAGGTATTATTAAAAAGCTCCTGTAAGATACGGTACAGCTGCACCTCTATGCTTTCGGGCAAGCGGCCGACGAGGTTGGTTCGCAGCTCAATCTGTAGATGGCTGGCTTGCTGTATATCATGAATCATAGACTGGAGGGCTACCACCAAGCCGAATTTCTCTAGTGATGCCGGCGATAGTCGATGCGAGAGCTGGCGAAGGTTCTGTATGGCTTGGTCCAGGATTATTTTCGCCTTTAGGTTGATTTCGGCCGTGCTATTCCCATGGCTTAGATACAGCTTGATGGTCGAAAGCAAGGCCCCTATATCATCGTGTAGGTCGGCGGCAATGCGTCGTCGTTCATTTTCTTCGGCCGAGTGGCTGATCGTCAGGAGTTGGTTGTTATAGTCTGTCTCTAGCCTGCGTACCCTTTCATGTTCTTCTAGTAATTGTGCATTTTCTACTGAGATATGAAAAAGCCCCGCCATGGCATTTAGGGTATTTAAGGTTTCCTGGCCGATGGGAAGGCGGTCAGTTAGGGTTTCGAGGTAGATGATGGCCTTTACGTTCCCGCCTTGGCCAAGCGGAAAGCCTATCAGCGACTGAACGGCATTTTGGCTGATGTAGGGGTCCGAAAAAAAGCGTGCGTCCTTGCTGAGATCAGCGGACCAGACGGGCTGGCCGGACCGAAGTGCCAGATGAATCGCCGAGAGCGGGAAACCACCGTTGACTTCCGCATCGGAGTTAAGGATCTGGCTCATGGCCTTCTCTTCTATTTTGACCTGGATGGATTGGTCCCAGCCCGAAAAAAGCAGTAAGGCACGGTCTACATGGCAGAGCTCAACAACCATTTGCATCAAGCTTTTCAGTAATAGCTTGACGTCGGAAATGGTGGATATTCTTCCCTGAAGCATCATTATAGCCTGCTCTACCGTGTCGACTCTTTGTGGCAGCTGAGGACGAATGTCCTTGATGAAGAGTTCGGGGTATTGCCTCTCCAGGTGGAGGCATTTGGCCATTGAGCCCCATGCCCAATAGGTGGCATAGGATTTCCTGATGACCAGCTCGCAATGCGACCAGGCTTTGGTTCTGGCGAAGATCTTCCCTAAGGCTTCATAGCCTATCGCTTCCAAGTGCAGGTAGTTCTTTTCTCTTGCGAACTCTATGCCATCACCGAAATATTTTTTTGCCATCTCCAAGTCTCCTGTAGCGGAACAGTAGGCGCCAGCCACCATTTGGTACATTCCCAAGAAGTTGCCTGGGGCCGAATGGGCAATTTTTTTGAGCTTGGTTTTGGCATTTTGAATGCGCTGTAAATAACGTCGGTGGGGTTCTAGGATATAAGCGTCGGAAGCTGCTAAAGCGGCAATTAGCAAATAATGCGGATAAGACATTTGTCGTGAGGAGCTCTCATCCTCCCTTTCCCGGGCCTTTTCGGCGAATGAGTAGGCCAAGGTAGCCTCCGACAGCAGGTAGTGCAAGAAAAGCTTATACACGTAAAAGTCGAACAGTGTCGCCGAGTCTTTTTTGTCCAACAGTTTTTGAACGAAGACCTTTTCGGTAGGCTCGTTGCCAGTGATGGATAAGTCGGTGGCCTGAGGGCTGACGAGGTGGTGCACCATTTGACGTTGGTTTTCAGAGACCACATACACCAAGTCTTGCTTCATTTCGAGAATGATGACGCTATCTTCTTGCATCAGCTGTGCCACCAGGTGTAGCCTTTCGCCAGTGAAAAAAAGCAGACAACTATGAAAAGTGGCAGAAAAAGATGCATATAGCAGATCGCCGGTCTCCCGACCCATAATGTACGATTTCTTTAGTGCTGGAATGGCCTCCCTAATGTCGGACTTCCAGTAGGACAGGAAGCCGTAAAACATGGCCATCACCTTAGCCTGAACCTGGTCCGAAGGCTTGGTTTGGACTAATCCAAGGGCTAGCTTGCCAAAGGCGTAGCCTTGGTTAAGGTCGCCCATAATACTCGCCAACGCAAACCCATAGGCGGCATAGCCTACGGCGGAGTAGGGGGAGTTGCCGAATTTTAGGGAAAGCTGTACTTGTTTAAAAACGATTGAAGGGAGTAGTTCCGGAGCCGCCGAAAAGATGGAAGTCGTACACTTGGCTGTAAGCTTCATAAACATCAAGGCGGACTCATGCGTCATGGCAGGGAGGTGGGCCAAGGCCTCCGCCTTTCTGCCCTTTAATAGTAGTTTCGTTTTGCCGTATTCGATTAGGAGGTCTAGCTGCGAAGGGTTTCGTTTTATTGGATAGCCCAGGTCGTTCAACAGTACTAGCAACAGCTCAATGGCCGATGACATTTCATGATTTTCATTCAGTATATCAAGCTTTACTTCATAGCCTTTCATCCGAGTTGCGAGGGTGTTGGAGCGATTGATGATCTCCTGAGCCCAGGCTTCGGCCATAGCTCTTTCCCCTACAATGGCCGCCGACTCTGCCGCACCGATGTATAAGTTTACGATCAACTCGTAATGGACGCCCCAATGCTCAGGCCGAAGCACCATAATAGCCCTCCTGTAATATTCCAGCGCGGGTGAAAAGGCCGCTTTGGAACTCGATTCTACCCCACATTTATAGTTCAAAATGAGGTAGTTCCAGTGTTCATCGGCGGGTAGCTCTTCTAGGCCCAAGTGGAGCTGACGCGTGGTGTTAAAAAGCGTTTCTGAATGAGGGCTGTTACCATATGTTTTAAGAAAATGCTGGCCAATGGAAGCATGAATACACTTTCGCTGTAGTTCCTGTAGTCCCTGATAGACACTCTCTAAAATATGGTCGTGGGCAAATTCGTAATTATCGGCCTGGGCCTTTCTGATAAATTCCTTAAGCAACGCATCCTCCAAGAGTTCCTGGCAATAGACTATCGATTTGCCGCATACTACTGACAAATCGTTCAAGCCAAATTGTCGACCAAAACAGGATGCAACCTGCAGAACTCCCATGGTGGGTCCTGATAGTGTTTTTAGCCTATTGAGGATAAATTCCAGGACATTTTCAGTCTCTTTAAGCAGGCTTAGTTGGCTGGAGTTATAATGCCAGTGGTTCTGACGGGAGTCATAGCTGAATACCTCACTTTGCCATAGGGCATGTAAAAACTGATGGGTATAGAAAGGGTTTCCGTTGGTCTTCTCAAAAATAAGCTGAGCCAGGGTGTGGTTGTCTGAAGTGGGTATGGAATCTTCTAAGAGTGCATAGATGTCGGTGCTCGTTAAATTTCGTAAGGATAAGTGGGTGATGTTGGTCTTGTATACCGGGCTCGACAAGACCATGGCATTGGGGTCGGGGCGTGAGGCGGTTATCAACATAAAGTACTTCAAACGAGGGTAGTGAATCAGGGCATCTACCAGCTGACTCGACGAATGGTCTGCCCATTGAAAGTCGTCTAAGAAGACGATCAGTGGCTGTCCTTGTACGGCAAGGGTCTCAAACAGCCGTTGAAAGACGTATTCCAGACGGCTTTGTGCTTCTGCACCCGTTAGAGCCGGTACTTCAGGCTGCTCGCCGATAATCCATTTGAATTCGGGAACGAAATTTGTCAAGACTTTACCTACCTCTCCAACGGCGCTGTGTAGTACGCTTCTCCATTGCTCCAGCCGATGCTGATCTTCACATAATATATGCGTGGCTAGCTCCTTTAAGGCAAATGCTATGGCATAAAAGGGATTCTCTTTCTTGGTAATATCGAACTGTCCATATATGAAGACGCCTCCCTGCTGTAGGACTTCGATACGGACTCTATTGGCTAAGGCCGTTTTGCCCGTACCAGGGGCTCCTTGTATCTGTACCAAGGCCTTTTGTCCATCGATGCAGTGCTGCAGTTGCTGAGACAATACACCCATGTCAGATTCCCGGCCATAAATTTTTTCTGAAATCTTAAAACCTATGGCACGGTCGTGTTGGCCCGGTATAAATGCCATTCGTTTTTCAGGACTTTCTGCACTGTCTCTACAAAACTCTATGTCCCGACGAAGGCCATATACCGACTGGTAGCGGTCAACGGTAGACTTCGACAGGAGTTTACTCAATACCTCGTCGAGGCATTTGGGGATCTGGCTATTGACCCACCGGGCTGAGGGTACCGGACTTAGGACGATTTCACGTAACAGCTCTCCTATCTGGTTGCTCTTATAGGGCAACTGCCGCGTTAATATTTCATAGAACAAGACTCCCGCTGAGAAGAAATCGGATCGGTAGTCACTTTTTCGTCCTATTCGCCCTATTTGTTCCGGAGGGAAATAGGGAAGCTCGGCAGCGTCGAGTTTCGAAGCCGCATGAAATTGAGGGCTAAATGGAGCACACTCAGCCATTGAAAAGTCGATCAAGGTGAGTCTTCCACTAACGGGCTCTATGAGGATATTATAAGGATTGAAACGGTTGTGCAACATCCGGAGCCGCTGCAGATCGTCGAGTAAATCGAGGATGTTTAAGGCAATTGAATAAAACGACTCTAGTGAGCAAGGGTTTTTCTGGAGGTAGCTCTTCAGACTTATGCCTTCAATATGTTCTAAAAGCAGCGCTAGTTGATTGTTGTGAATGGTCCTGGATAGGGCTTTTCGAAAATGTGGTGTTGTGAATTTATGGCTCAATTCGAGCTCCCTCTGTACCAATTCTTCCGTTTCCGCATCGTCCGGAAATATTTTTAAAATGGCATCTGCTCCGCTGTCCTGCCGAATATGATAGACCAAAGAGCGCGCACTTTTAGAGATAAGCTTCTTCATTGAATTCTAAATCTTATCGAAAAATGTTTAGGAAAATATGGCCTAAATTAACTTTAATAATTGAATATATTACAGGTAGCCTTATTGTAAATTCATGAAATAGAATCAAGAGGTTATTTAATGGTCGTAAAGTCAGTCCCGCTTATTGGTCCTATGGGCTTTGGTGGTTGTGTTGGATAGTTATTATTTTTAGTATAAGCGTGTTATCTGGATCATAATGCCATCAAACATAGCCTGCATTTTTGCCGCTTATCGCTTAAGAAAATCCGTAATTATACGGATTGTGTTTTGACTATTGTCCCTCTATCTTTGATGCCGTTGAATGGCCTGGGATTATCGCCCTACTAAAACAACCATTATGAGAAATATAGCGGCCAATGCCATGCTTAATCTGAGGGATCAGCCTGCATCTTTATTTGTACACGGCTCCGTCCTAACTTTCAGAATGGACGATCGGGTGGTGATTAGCAGGGTGGTACAGGCCGGCGATGAGGGGGAGAGGGACTCTCTAAGATTAGTGCTCGTTGTGGCCGAAGGAACTGGCCCCTATAAGGGAACGGCGAAGTCCTTTGTTTTCGAAACTACTGACCCCGAAATTAGGAGTTACCAGAAGGTTCATATTAGGTACGGTCTTTCGAGCCTGGTATTACCTATCCAAGTTTTGTCTTAGAAGCGTGCGATAAGCACGTTATAATGCATTCAAGTGCGTATCGATATAGATCTTGTTTTTAATTTTTTTGTAACCCTACCTTAATTCAATCATTATGAAAGACTTGTCCAATCCCGGTAATACAATTTTTGAAATTCTTCCTCCTTTCTATCATAGCGAGTTTAGTCCAGAATTTTTACAATTAACCTTGAGTGAAATATCCCCAGAGTTGACCGAGCCAGGGGGACGTTTCCATGCCGAGTTTGAAAAACTGGGGACTGAGGTATTTGACCGGCTCCTAGACTTTCTTGCCGAGCCTTGTCGTGGTGCCGAATGGTGCCCCCCTCTGGATCTGAAAGTGAAAGTAAAGGAAATATTGGATCACCTTCCTTAGAAGGCATGCAAAGGGTCCAGTCTACCTCCGTTGTTGCCTATACGCCGGAGAACCGTTGTGGGGGAATGCCTGCCTTCGACTACCTTTTATCGGAGGCAAGCATTGGCCAATCGATTCGTTTTTTGGGTGATATTCCGGCGGACATGAGCACGCTTTGGGGGTATGAAATCAGGTTGGCCGATTACACTTTGCAGGCCGACTTCCAAATTTGTATTTCCAAGGCCACATTCGGGGCCTTTCAAGAATATTTATGGAATGTTCCTTATGCCCATCGGATGTGGGGAAATCTTCGTACCCTGGTCGACCAGTGGCGAGGTCGACGCACAGATCTGTACTATTTGCTGAAGAATATATGGCTAGAAATGGATGCGACTCAGATGGCCTCCACCGACCCCGTGCCTAATTTCTTCTTCGGGCCGGTAGATGGACTCAATACCGATGCGTTTACGAAGGTCGTACCCTTTATCTTTTCGTATTTTGGAGAAACCTTAGAAAAACCATCCATAGATTCCTTGGCTTTTATCCATGCTGCCTTGCCGGCTGGCTCATGGATCCCCCAAATAGGGAGGATGACGGCCCGACCCGGTAAGCAACCGGTCCGTTTGTTCGTTCATCGTATTTCGGAACTCGAAATAGTACCCTTTTTACAGCGGATAGGCTATCGGTTAACTTACCCGATGCTGGTCACCCTGTTGAGGGATATGCATGAGGTTTTCGACTTTGTAGACATCAATGTGGAAACTTGCTTGGGCTCCGGTCCGCATCGAGTCGGGTTGGAGGGCTACATTCAGCGTTGGGATGCTATACGCTTGCAAAAGGTATTAGATTTTTTACAAAAAAGGAAATTAATAGAATGGGTATATACCGATCGTCTCAGACAATTTTTGGCTGCAGCGACACATCGTACTTCGGCCTACCAAGAGTATATCCATCACATTAAGATCACCTTTGCAAGCGACGGGCCGCTCGAAGCGAAGCTCTATATCGGCGTTAAAAATATATCTATCTGGTCAAAAGTAGAAAAATGATGAAACCATTTGTATCGGTAGTCTTGGTGGTAGCAGGCTTGCTAAGCGGACTCTTCTGGGAGGAGGGGCAGGCCTTGAAGCAGAAATGCCTCTCCTATTCGCAAGTTCCTGTTGACTTAGCCTTGGATAATGCCATCAATCGGCCCTTAGGGCATAGGGAGTTTACGAGTCGTGCGCAAGCCGTAGCCGACACCATAGCATGGAAAACCTTTATGGCCATCCATTGGCCCTCCGACCAGGAGGGGAACCCCGACCTCTCTGCATGTTTTGGGGATAAGTCGGCCCGCTTCGTTTGGGAAAGGTGGCAGGATATAGACCGAGTTTTTGAGGGTAGTGAGGTCCAAATGGAGCTTACTAAAAAAAGAAGTGCATACCTCAAATCGGCCCTTTCTCCCTCTTCGCACCAGGCCATTTTCGCCTTAACAGACACCGAAAATAAAGAAATGAAGGCCTATGATGAAGTCGATAGGTCTTGGCCAGTAGTCGATCAAAATGGGAATAAAACCTATTTTAAAACCTACTATAATCGGGTGATGACCGATTATATCTCCGCCGCCCATCTCCATAATATGGAGGGGGTTCGGGCTTTCGTAGAAACCTTCCCATATGTAAATAAGCAAGTGGAGTTAAAAGTAAATGATCGGACGGTTCCCCTCAATAGGATCTATTTTCCGATGTATATAGCGGGAGTTACACGAGAAAAAAAATTGGGCACTCGGCCCGAATCCACCCTAAAACTTACGCCAGGTGCAGGTTCGATCATGATCAAAACCGCTTGGAAAATTTTAACACCCTCCGACGATGCCAGTCGTTATTTGGTAAGGGAGGCCATCGTCAAAGAAAATGATACCCTTGTGAAAGTAGGTTTGGTAGCCATGCATATTGTATTGAAATATGCCGAGCTTCCTCAAGGGATCTGGAGCACCTTCGAACATACCGATAATGTTCCCGATATAGTGAATAATAAGGTGGTGGTGGATCCTCATAAAAAGTACAATTATTACCATGCCTCATATGGCGACCAGGTCAATGAAAGTCCTGATACAGCAGGTAAATCGCGACTGGCTCGCCTGCGGCCTATGAGCGCGGCGGTAAAGGAGCTGAATCGGTGGATGCATGCGGAGATGCGCGCTATGACTGGCGATTCATTTTGGCAAAATTATAACCTGATCGGCAGCCAATGGTCCCAATCCCCTCGTTTATATCCGTCCGATGTGCATTATACGGGCTCACCGGAGCCGGCCTCTTTGGCCAATGCGGTCATAGAAAATTATAGGCAACGGTCGTCCTGCATTGGCTGCCACGCAGGTGCTAGCCTGCAAGTGCCTGCAGGGGGCAACAGGCCAGCTACCTCCCATAGCACCGATAAAGTGATGGGGATGACCCGACTGAACCGATAGGGATGTTTATTGGTTATATTGCTATACTTGTGTATTTTGTCGGTTTATATCGAGTACCATTGGTGACCTCTCCTGTGTCGTATTACACGACCTTAGACTCCCTGAAGACCTCATTTTGATTAATGAAACCCTAGTGGCCAACTTAATGCCTGATTGCTAGCAACGACGATCTCTTCGTAATTATAATCATGCGTTTTGCTCAATTCATTACTCTGCGATTCGTGTCCATCCAAAAAGAAAATGACTTTATTAAAAATGGGAGTGATAGGGACCTCCAAAAAAGTAGATGAAAGACGTGTGCCCATACATCCTGAACATTTAAAAAGACTCCCAGAAAATATCCGTAAACAACTCATTTTCGAGAAGGGTTATGGACTTCCTTTCCATGTTGAAGATGCAGAAATTAGGGAATTGACCGGGGGAATAGCGACCAGAAGTGAAATTTTGTCAGATATTGGCGCTGTAATTATTGCCAAGCCCGTATTGTCCGATCTGGTAGAGCTGAAAGACGGTGGTACCCTTTGGGGGTATCCTCATTGTGCCCAACAAAAGGAGATAACGCAGACTGCCATCGATAAAAAGTTAACCCTGATAGCCTTTGAGGATATGTATGTATGGAGCCCTAAGGGACAAATGGGGCGCCATACCTTTTATAAAAACAATGAGATTGCGGGCTATAGTGCGGTGATCCATGCCCTCCAACTGAAAGGGATAGACGGGCATTATGGTAACCAACGAAAAGCGATTATCTTTAGCTTTGGTGCGGTGAGTAGAGGTGCAATTTATGCCTTAAAAGCACATGGCTTTCGGGACATTACCATCTGTATTCAACGCCCCGACCATGAAGTTAGAGAGGAAGTGCTGGATGTTCATTATGCCAGGCTACGCAAGGGGAAGGCGGGGGAGCCTAGACTAATTGTGGTAGAGCATGACGGATCGGAACGGCCGTTATTGGACTTGATTCAGGAATCTGAAATAATTATTAATGGAACCTACCAAGATATCGACGACCCCATCGATTATGTAAAGGAGGAAGAAAAGGCTAGGCTCAGACCTGGAACGCTGATTGTAGATGTAAGCTGTGATGAAGGAATGGGCTTCTATTTTGCCAAACCCACCACTTTCAAAGAGCCCCTAATCGCTATTGATAAAATCGACTATTATGCCGTTGATCATACCCCGAGCTACTTTTGGGAAAGTGCCTCACGCTCCCTATCGGCCGCTTTAATCGTGCATCTTCCGGCAGTCCTTTTAGGTCGAGATAGTTGGCTTGAAAATAGTACCATTAGAAATGCCATCAACATCGATCGAGGGGTCGTTGTGAAAGACAGTATACTCGACTTCCAGCATCGGCTCAAGGAATACCCACATCTTATCAACATTGCAAGCTAATCGTATTGCTTTGAGAGGTATTCCTGCTTGCAGGGCAACCGTTAAGGAAGGGGATCGCCAGAATATGAAAATGAAGCATTTATGGTATCAGTATAATCACTTCTAAGGGTGCTTTAGTGGATGTTTACTTATTAAATTAGATCCAAAACAGGCTATTACAGTAAGTTTTATTTGGACTTGGTGCAATGGCCTGATCATCACTCAAGCACTTTTATGCACTTTCCCTTTCCAAAATTTATATTGCTGGGTGCCCTAATTGTTCTGTTAGGGGCTTTTACCATTGTTTTAAAACCCAGGGGGGAGGAGTCCCGGCCCCAGCGTCCCAATATCCTCTTCGTTATTTCCGACGATCAATCTTTCGCCCATGCTTCCGCTTATGGTTTTAAGGCCATAGACACACCGGCTTTCGACCGGGTGGCCAGGGAGGGGGTGTTGTTTACCAACGCCTTTGTCGCTTCTCCAGGTTGTAGCCCCTCAAGAGCAGCCATCCTGACGGGTAAAAACTGCTGGCAAATAGGCCCAGCAGGTACCCATGCCAGTACTTTTCCTATAGAGCTACAGATATTTACCGATGTATTGCAAGAATCGGGTTATTTTGTGGGACTAACTGGTAAAGGCTGGGGGCCTGGCAAAGTAGTGGGTAGGGCGCATAACCCCGCCGGGAAGCAATATGATCGGCATACATTAACCGCACCCAAGGGAATAAGTAATAACGATTATGCGGCCAACTTTCAGGACTTTTTCGAGCAAAAGCCCTCTGATCAGCCCTTTTGCTTTTGGATGGGTGCTCAGGAGCCTCACCGCCGTTATCCAACGGGGATTGGTGAGCGCAGCGGTATGAAGATTTCCGATGTGAAGGTACCTGCTTTTCTGCCCGATCAGGACGAGGTGAAATCGGATATGCTCGATTACCTATACGAAATCCAGTGGTACGACCGGCATTTGGGGCGAATTTTGGCCCTATTGGAGGAGAAAGGCGAGCTAGAAAATACCCTGGTGGTGGTGACCTCCGACAACGGCATGCCTTTTCCTCGTGCCAAGGCCAATTGTTATGAATATGGAATCCATGTACCCCTGGCCATTCGGTGGGGTGCTCAGGTAAAAGGAGGACGCGTGATAGACGACCTGGTGAGTTCTATCGACTTTGCACCTACCTTTTTGGAAGCGGCTGGGATAGGGCTGAATACCATGAAGCTGGAAGGAAAAAGCCTGATGAATATTCTGAAGGCTACTACCGAAGGTTTGGTGGATACAGAACGTACGGCCGTTTACGCCTCTCGGGAGCGGCATTCGTCTTCTAGGTGGAATAATTGGGGGTATCCACAGCGCACCATTCGGAAGGGTCAGTACCAGTATATATGGAATGTTCATCCAGAGCGCTGGCCAGCAGGTGCACCTCAAAAATACGACGCTGATGGTACTTTGGGCCCCATGCATGGCGCTTATCATGATATCGACGACTTCAACGAGTCGCCACTAAATATTTTACGGGAGGATAAGGATATGGCCCCCTACTTTCATATGGCGGTCGACAAGCGACCGGCTGAGGAACTATATGATATTAAAAAAGACCCAGGCTGCCTACAAAACCTGGCTGCCGACCCTGCTTATGCAGGCATCCGCAAGCAGATGTCCCAGGAACTTAAGGACTATCTGGCCCAAACCCACGACCCACGGACCACTGCCGACGGGGAGATCTTTGAAACTTATATTCGCTACAGCCCGATCCGGACATTTCCAAAACCCAATTGAGGCAGCCGGTTGCAGCTTTTTAGGCTAGTGGCTGCCCGAGGCAATTTCCTGAATCGGTTTATTGGTTTGGGCCAGCCGTAAGGCATTGGTGTCGAATTTTTCCTTAAGCAGGCACGCTTTACGTTCATATTCGGTAGGGTCGAGCCACGATTGTTCCGGGTTTAATAGGGTGTCGGGGACATTGGGGCAATGCTGAGGTACCGCTACTTCGAAAACGGGGTGTGTCACGAAGGGGGTATGAGCGAGGCCGTTGTCCAGCACGGCATGCAGTAAGGCCCTGGTATAGGCCAGAGGAATCCTGTTTCCTACGCCATAGGGGCCACTGATCCAGCCCGTATTGAGCAGCCATACTTGGGCTTTGCTCTGTTCCAATCTGTCGCCAAGCATACGGGCGTATACGTCGGGGTGTAAAGGAAGAAATGCCTCTCCAAAGCATGACGAAAAAGCCGCTACTGGCTGGTTGACCCCCATTTCTGTTCCCGCGAGCTTAGCAGTATAGCCCATTTTGAAGTAAAACATCGCCTGCTCGTTGGTCAGGCGCGACAGGGGCGGTAATACTCCGAAAGCATCGGCGGTAAGGAAGAAAATATGCTGGGGGGGAGGGCCTATGGATGGGTGGCAGGCATTGGGGATATAGTCGAGCGGATAGGCCGTTCTCGTGTTTTCGGTAACCGAAATGTTTTGGAAATCGACCGTCAGGGTATTTGCATAAAACCGGGTGTTTTCGAGTACTGTCCCCGTACGGATGGCCTGAAATATTTCGGGTTCGCTTTCAGAAGTCAAATTGACGACCTTGGCATAGCATCCTCCTTCAAAATTAAATATGCCATTTTGGGACCAGCCGTGTTCATCGTCGCCAATAAGCTGTCGGCTGGCATCGGCCGATAGGGTCGTTTTTCCCGTCCCCGACAATCCAAAAAATAAGGCGGTATGGGCCTGGTCGTTGGCATCCTTCCCTACGTTAGCCGAGCAGTGCATGGGCAGAACCTGATGCACGGTAGGTAGTAAAAAATTCATAACGGTAAACATGGCCTTTTTAATCTCTCCTGCGTAAGCCGATCCACCGATAAGGACTATTTTTTTGGTGAAATTGATGATGGTGAAATTCCCTTGCCGGGTACGATCTTCCGTGGGGTTCGCTTCAAACTCGGGTATACATATTACCGACCAGTCTGGATGGAATGCAGTAAGTGCCCTATCGCCGGGTCTGATGAAAAGGTGATGACAGAAAATACTCTGCCATGCAAGGGTGCTGCTGATCATCAGCCGTTGTTCATAGCGCACTTCGGCGCCTACCGAGGCATATCGGACAAAAACCTCCTTGCCTTTCAGGTAAGTCAACATTTTTTGGTGCAAGGTATCGAAAGCGTCTGGGGAATAAGGAAGGTTAATATCGCTCCAATGGATGGGTTCCCTGGTGAGGGCGTCGAGCACTATAAACCGGTCTTTTGGTGAACGACCCGTAAAATTGCCCGTATCGCACATCAGGGCCCCTGTGTCGGTCAGTATGCCTTCCTTTCTCTTAAGGGATAGCTTGACAAGCTTTTCTGGACTTAGTTGTAAATATACCCGCTTGCAGTGCATAAGGGCTTCTATAGGGCCGGTGTCTACTAGTCGGTCGGTAATTACCTTTGTTTCTTTTTCCATGACCCTCTCTATTTAGTGTAGCGATGTACTCCTAAAATAAGCTATATTTTTGTTAATTCCAATAGTATCTTGTGCTATTTCCAGAGGGTTGTCGCTGGACCTGGTAGGCTAGTGAAGAAAATACGCCTACCGAAGGGGTATCCAAAATATTTAAGGGGAATCGTTTTTGGAATCATTACTCATAATTGGCCTTGTAGTTCCTAGGGGTGGTGCCGGTATATTTTCTAAAATTCCGATTGAAGTTCGACAGAGAGTCGAATCCGCTATCATAGGCTATTTGGGAGATGCTCGTTTTTTTGTCTAACAGCAACTTACAGGAGTGCCCAATACGTATTTCGTTTACAAAATCAACAAATGTTTTATTAACCCGAGCTTTAAAGTACCTACAGAAAGCAGCTTCAGTCATTCCGGCCAACGCAGCAACGTCTCCCAGTCGGATCTCCTGTTGGTAGTGTTGCAGCACATGATTATGGACCTTTTGCATGCGTTCGGTTTCGGAGAGTTTATAATGATTGGTATACCCGTAGCTTGCAATAGGGGTGCCTCCCGACTCATGAGTCATAGCCTCCAGCAAGTGGAGGAGCTTCAAAAGGCTCTTTAGGCCATCCATGGCTAGCATCTCCTGAAGCGTGCTGGCTATTAGCTCTTTCAAAGGGCCTTTATATTGTATCCCTCGCTTCGCATCCAAAAACAATTGTTTGAGGGGGATCATTTCTGGTCTATCGAGGAAATCTTTCCCCATAAAGTCCTCTTGAAAATACAAAACAATTCCGTGGGTCATAAGACCAGTATCGGCAGCGTAATAGGCGGCATCATTTCTCCATAAATGTGGGACGTCGGGGCCTAGAAAAACGGTATCGCCCGGCTCAAACGATTGAATAGAGTCCCCAATAAAACGTTTTCCCGTTCCCTCTAAAACCGTGAATAGCTGATAATGGGGATGGAAATGCCAATTGGAGTCGAAATGGGGCTCAATGAGTTCTTGAATCGTGATGCTTCGAATCTGACTTTCAATTTTTTTGTGGATGGGCGCCTTCATATGTCTACCTTAATATTTGCCTAAAATAGATTTTAACGAGTGAATTTAATCAAAAAAAGATCAAATTGTGCAAGAGGATAGGAATATTGACTTATTTAATTGAAAATAATAGAGCCATCCATTTGTTTTCCGAATACTAAAATGATCGTTTTTGGGCTAGAATTTGTTTGGGTTTTACCTATATTCATATCCACGTTATCAAATTGATACTAATATATCTTGGGAATTCGTTGGGTAAAACCAAGTTTGGCATCATATTAATATGAGTCGTATTTGCTTTTAGGGCTTATCGGAGTACATCTTCAACTATCCTACTCAGTAGTTATGAAAAACTTAAAAATTGGCGTATTGATGTTAACACTGGCGCTGGCCAATCTGTCGTGCCGGCAAGAAGCTTCCTTACAACGTGATTTGGAGCTTACGGGTAGTTGGAAGCTGGAGTCCATCGTAGAGGATAATGTACAGATGCCCGCCACCAACAACCAACTCGTGACGAGTATGGTATTTAAGGATAAGGGGGAGTTGGAGGCCCGTACCGCTTCTAATTTTATTAGTGGATATTACGAAACTGGCCAGCAGAATACCATGCAAATTGCCGGTGGAGGCACCCAACGCACAGAAACCGCCTGGGGCGAACGGTTCATTAATGCCCTGCCAGCCATCGATCATTACGAGCTGAAACCCGATCGGTTAATCTTGTACTATCAAAATACCAATCAGCTTATCTTTAGCAGAATGATTCAGTGACCCCTGAAGGAGCGAGAGCGCTGAACTTTCAAAATTAGCCGGATCAATTTTTATTCATCATTTATCAATTCCCATTTCGTTTAAAAGGATAATACTGTGTACCATTGTATTTTGAAATAAAAAATCGAAATATGAAATATGGTATGAATCTCCTTTTGTGGGGAACAGAAATTGACGATCGCTTCTTCCCCACCTTGGAATTGATCAAGGAAATAGGCTTCGATGGGGTGGAAGTACCGGTTCATCATAATAAACCGGAGCATTGGTTCAAATTTCGCGCCAAATTAGATTCATTAGACTTGTTATGTGAGACAGATACCTTTTGTGGTGCTGAGCATAATTTAATTAGTCCCGATGCCAACGTCCGTAGACGGGCCGTTACCTACCTTAAAGGATGCTTGGACTGTTCGTTGGTGCTGGGGGCCTCCAAGCTGATGGGGCCACTGCACTCGGCCTTAGGCACTTTTACCGGAAATCCGGCTACCGAGTTGGAATGGAACTATGCCGTAGAAGGGATCCGAGAGGTGGCCGACTACGCCGAGTCTTTGGATATCGTCCTTGGAATGGAGTACCTCAACCGGTTTGAGCTCTACCTGACCAGCAGTACCCAGGAGCTATTAGATTTCGTTAAGGCGGTCAATCATCCCAACTGTCGGGTGATGTTCGATACCTTTCATGCTAATATCGAGGAAAAAAACGTGGGCGATGCCATTCGATTGGCCAAAGACCAGATTACTTTTATCCAGCTTTCGGAGAACGATAGGTCTACCCCTGGGGCAGGGAATGTGGATTGGGATGGCGTCTTTGCTGCCATTAAGGAAATAAACTACGACGGATGGCTTAGCATAGAGGCTTTCGGTCTCAAACTCCCCGCCGCCAATATATGGCGTAAAATGTACCATAACGAGCATCAGTTGATGCGGGAAGGCCTAGCCTTTATAAAGGCGGGTATGATGGATAAAGCTTGAAATAAAGCGACTACTACTGCGAATCTTAGCCCAATACGTTTCGGACTTGTGTTCCCACAAGCCCGAAACGTGCTGATTAATAGATTTTCTGAAGGAGCTGTGGCCTTTCTGTTTCTAATTTCAATAATAATTCTCCAAACAGGGTGTTAACCCATGCAAACCACTTTCTAGTGAAATGAGCCGGGTCGTCCTTATCAAAAGACTCGTGCATAAAGCCGGTATGGTTATGAGTAGCCTTTAAGAGGCTCAGTTGCGCCCCGATCTCATGGTCGCTGGTGGAGGTGATAGCCCGGGCAATAATTCCCATCGGCCAGATCTGGTCAACCAGCGTATGCGGGCTGCCTAGACCTTCTCCCGCTTTTCCTTTGAAAAAATAAGGGTTGGACTCACTGAAGGCAAATTTCCTGGTATTCTGATAAATGGGATCATCTTCCCTAACAGCGTCCAGATAGGGCATACTTACCAATCCGGGGATGCCGGCGTCGTCCATTAAAAGGTAGTTTCCGAAACCATCGACTTCGAAAGCGTATATATCTCCAAATTGAGGATGGGCATATACCCCATATTCTTTAACGGCCTGCTCCACCTCCTGAGCAAAGTCGGTGAAGGCTTGGGCTAGTTTGGCATCCTTGCCCATAGAAAGGAGCATTTCGGATAATTGGCGGAAGGAAACCACCGCAAACAAATTGGATGGGATCAGGAAGGGGTATATGGTAGCGTCGTCGGAAGGCCTAAAGATACTAGCAATGAGTCCATTGGGCTTGATGGGGTTGCCGTAGCCATTGCCCGGTACGGTGTCGGTAGACCAGGCCGTTTCCCTACCGAACCGATAGGGCCCCCGGTCGTGCTTGCGCTGCTGCTCCCGGCAAGTTTGTAAAATGAGCCCGACGGACTTTTCCCAATCGGAATCAAATGGAGTTTGGTCCCCGGTGATTTTCCAATAATGGTAAGCCAGCCTCACTGCATAGCACAGGGAGTCGATTTCCCATTTCCTTTCATGCAACATGGGCTTCATGTCGGTGATGTCCTTGGACCATTCGCTCTCCTTGGGCCGATCGTAAAAGGCGTTGGCATAAGGGTCTATATTGATGCAGAAGGTTTGACGGTTAATCAATCCCGCTACCATCTTCTTGAGCGGGACATCTTCCTGTAACAGGGGTAAGTAAGGCCATACCTGGGCGGTACTGTCCCGTAGCCACATGGCATCGATATCACCCGTTATCACGAAGGTGTCGGGCTTACCGTTAATTTGCTTATGATGTACGGTAGTATCTATGGTATTGGGAAAGCAGTTTTCAAACATCCAGGCAAGTTCTGGATCCTTTATTTTTTTCTTCATCCTCTCGATGGTACGCTCCACCGCTTGGCTGGTGAATTGACGTTCGGCCGGCGCCGTACGTACGGTAGGATACGCTCCTTGGTATCCCGATCCAAACCCAAGCTGGGCTATGGAAATACCTGCCCCAGCCAAGGCACTCGTTTTAATAAATTCCCTTCTATTGATCATGGCATGGAAGTTTTTAATTTATTTTAAAAAGGCAAGTTACTGTTTTTTTTAGAAGGTTCCAGATAGGGGAATAAGAAACCCACCTGACGGACCCTTGGGAATGGAACGCGACAAGCCTAGTCCTGGACCGATTCAGGTAGGTGAAGGACTGGAAAGAACCTTATTGTTTCCATCAAATGAACGAGGTCCGCGATAGAGGAGTCAAGTTAGGTTCCAGTCCATCATTTTTCCCTTATTTATAGTTCAGTCGATCGGATCTGGGTCGTTTGAAGAAAATACTGGAACGGGCTCTTCTGTGCTGTTATTGATACGAAAAATGTAATTATTCTGATTTTGTATCAAAATACGATTAGTACTTATCAAAACATGTTTTGAAATTGGTATTTTTTGAGGTTAAAATTGTAACCTAAAGTTGTGTGCCTTATATCGCCTTAGGAAGGAGATTGGAAAGGTGCTTGTAGATGGATATTCACATTTTATTATCTCATGATGTCTCAACAGATCAATATTGCCCTTGTGGGTTTGGGCTTTGGAGCCGAATTTATTCCTATATACCAAAAGCATCCTCATGCGCATATGTATGCCATATGCCAACGTACCGAATCGAAGTTAAATGCGATTGGCGACCAATATGGGATAGCAGTTCGCTACAGCAGTTTCGACGAACTATTAAAGGACCCTAAGGTAGATGCCGTACATATCAACTCTCCCATTCCTAACCATGCCGAGCAGACCTTAAAAGCGCTTAGGGCGGGTAAGCATGTGGCCTGTACCGTTCCTATGGCTACGAGTGTGGCCGATTGTCTGGAAATAGTAAGGGCGGTCAAAGAAACCGGGAAACAATATATGATGATGGAGACGGTGGTGTATGCCCGTGAATTTTTATTTGTAAAAGAATTGTACGAAAAAGGAGAGCTCGGAAAGATTCAGTTTTTGAAAGCCAGCCATCAGCAAGATATGGAGGGGTGGCCCGACTATTGGCCTGGTCTTCCGCCCATGCATTATGCCACGCACTGTGTAGGACCGGTGGCGGGTCTATTGCGTTTGGAGGCCGAATATGTGTCTTGCTTCGGGTCTGGAACCATCCGTGAAGATCTGGCGAGTATTCATCAGTCACCTTTTGCCGTCGAGTCGGCCCATATCAAATTTAAGGATAGCGATTTGTCGGCCCAGGTGTACCGCTCCCTGTTCGACACTGCCCGGCAGTATCGGGAGAGTTTTGAGGTATATGGCAGTGAGAAGTCCTTCGAATGGCCTTTAATAGAAGGGGAGCAACCCGTAATTCATAGTGCTAAGAAACCAGAAAATGAAATTCCGGAGCGAGTGCCCACTCCAGACTATGCGCATTATCTGCCCGAAGAAATCCGGGAATTTACCGGGCACGGGGTATATGATTCGGACGAAACGCATTTGTCCTTCGTACAGGGTGGGGGACATGGAGGATCGCACCCCCACTTGGCACACGAGTTTATTTCTGCCTTATTGGAAGGGCGGGAGCCTTTCCCTAACGCCATTCAGTCGGCCAATTGGACTAGCGTAGGGATACTGGCGCATGAGTCGGCACTTAAGGGCGGGGAGATTGTCCAGATCCCCGATTTTAATGAGGTTTATAAAGGTAGAGTCATACATTTATGAGGGTTAGCAGGGCTGCGGATGTGGTCTCTGCTCCCATCATCTTTATTATATAAATACAAGGATGAAGCACATCTTAATTCATATATTGCTTGGGCTGGCCCTTTTTGGTTGCGCCCAATCTAAGTCGGGCCAGCAGGCCATTCAGAGTCGGAGCGTTGCTGTGGAAGGACGCCGTTTGGAGGTTTTGTTTTTGGGCGATACCCTTCAACACCATAAACCAGCTGAGCGCTTACCCCAATTGATGGCTGCCCTAGGACCTAAGGGGATTAATTTTACCTATACCGACCGGTTAGAGGATTTAAATCCCAAGACTTTGGCACAATTCGATGCCCTAATGCTCTTCGCTAACTGGGACGAAATAGCTCCCCAGCAGGCCGAGGCACTTTTGGACTTTGTGGCTGGCGGCAAAGGGTTTATCCCGGTACACTGCGCTTCTTATTGCTTTAGAAATAACGAGGCCATAGTCAAACTTATCGGCGGACAGTTTTGGCGACATACCTGGGATACCATTCAGCCGGTATGGAAGCAGCCGGGGCATCCAGCCATTGCCGGGGTGAAATCTTTCAAAACGATCGATGAAACCTATTTGCATACCAAACTCCAGCCCGATAATGTCGTTTTGACCGAGCGTATGGTACAGGACGATCAGAAAAAAGATAAGCCTGGCTTAGAAAATGAACCCTATACCTGGGTGCGTACGCATGGGAAAGGACGGGTGTTCTACACGGCTTATGGGCACGACGAGCGCACTTGGGCCAATCCCGGATTCCAAGCCTTGCTAGAAAAGGGTATCTTATGGGCGGTCAATGAGGAGGCTAGACAAGCGCATCAAAATTTGAATCCACAACCCTTCACGTATCGGCCCGCCAAATTGCCCAATTATGAGCAGCGGCCAGGTCCTCAGCTTCAACAGCTGCCCCTGTCGCCCGAAGAGTCGGTAAAGCATATCCAAGTGCCAGTAGGCTTTACTTTAGAGGTTTTTGCCCACGAGCCCGACGTGATGCATCCCATAGCCATGACTTGGGATGAAAAAGGACGGCTTTTTGTGTTGATCACCAAAGATTATCCCAACGAAAGAAAGGATATGGGTGGAAGTGACTATATCTTGATCTGCGAGGACACCGATCAGGATAGAAAAGCCGACAAATTTACCCGCTTTGCCGATGGACTGAGCATCCCCACGGGACTGGTATTTGCCAATGGCGGACTCATCGTTTCACAGGCCCCTCATATGCTTTTTTTGCAGGATACCGATGGCGACGACAAGGCAGATGTTAAACGTATCTTGTTCTCGGGCTTCGGCACTGGAGACACCCATGCCGGTCCCTCCAACCTTCACTATGGCTTCGACAACTGGGTGTATGGGTCAGTAGGTTATTCTGGTTTTAAAGGAAAAGTAGGGCAAAGCGACTCCTTGAATTTTGGTCAAGCGCTATTTAGATTCAAGCCCGACGGTACTGATATGGAAATAGTAACTAAAACCTCGAATAATACCTGGGGACTCGGATTTAATGAAGCTGGCGACTTGTTTGGCTCTACAGCCAATAACTCACATGGATGGTATAGTGCTATTCCCAATCGATACTTTGGTAAGAGCAAGGTCGATAACGGAGGACGGAGCACCGACACCCATAAAGACATGCAGCCCATCACAGAAAAGGTTCGCCAAGTCGATGTTTTCGGGGGATTTACCGCCGCTGCAGGTCATAATTTCTACACGGCTCGTGCTTACCCCAAAGAATATTGGAATCGCGTAGCCTTCGTCTCAGAGCCTACCGGGCATTTGCTGCACCGGAATATCATGGTGAAAAAAGGGACTGATTTTGAAGATAAGTTAGGTTTTAACTTATTGGCCGGGGCCGACGAATGGGTTTCTCCCGTATTTGCTGAGGTGGGTCCCGATGGTGCCGTATGGGTCGCCGATTGGTATAGCTTTATCATCCAGCACAATCCCACCCCTGCCGGAATGGAGAATGGACAAGGGAATGCCTATGAAACCGATCTACGCGACTATACTCATGGCCGCTTGTACCGGATTTCTTGGAATGAAGCCCCCGCCTATCAACCGATCTCACTGAGCAAGGACCGGCCCGAGGAGTTGGTGTATACCCTACGAAATACCAATATGCTATGGCGTAGGCATGCCCAGCGCTTGTTGGTGGAGCGGAATAGGAAGGATGTCGTTCCGGCCCTACTAGCCTTGGTTAATAATCAGCGTGTCGATGAACTGGGTTTGAATACCGCAGCCATCCATGCATTATGGACTTTGGAAGGGCTTCAGGCCGTCTCCGATCCTTCTGTTTTGCCTGCCATCAAAGAGGCCTTGAAACATCCTAGTGCCGAGGTACGTAAAACGGCACTGAAGGTGATACCCAAAACGGCTGACACCGGTAAGACCCTGTTGGCGATGGACCTGTTGCACGATCCATCACCTGTTGTGGTATTAAACACGTTATTGGCTTTTATAGATATTCCCCTTACCAAAGAAACGGGAGATGCCGTCCTGGCTTTAATGGACACCTATCCCGATGCTCAAGACCGCTGGATGCCCGATGCATTCGCTGCCATTATGAATGCCCATAACGGTGCGCTAAGAAATCGGTATTTGGACAGTAGGGTAGGGCGATCCGAAATGAAGGAAACGAAAAAGGCTGGCTCCGCCATGGATCATAGTACCATGCATCATGCTGAGGCTGTAGAATCAGGAATTAAGGTTCAAGGTGCTGCAGAGCTGGCCATTACCGATATCCGTATAGAACCTTCCGAACCCTATATTAGAGAGTATGCGAGGGTGGTCGTGGAAATCGCCAATCAAGGCAGTGTGGCCGTTGAGAAAGGCGTTGTCCCGGTCGTAAACGTGAACGTGAAAAGTCGATCCATCAATACCAACTACATCAGTAAGAAGCTGGATCAGGGCCTAGCACCAGGAGAAAAAGTATTGCTTACCGAAGGCAATAATGGTCCTTGGAGGAGTACTTTTGGCTTTACTTCCGATGAGGCGGGGCCTGTTACTGTGTCGGCTAATATCGATATGGATAATGTGGTACCTGAGAAGGAGGATTTTAATAATAATAGTTTCAGCAAAACCTTCGAAGTGAAGATGTTGGATCAGCTGGCCGATTTTGCCCTAGAAAGATGCCTTCGCAGTTATACATCTTATGCATCTGGAGCCGAAGTGCTGGCGGTATTAAAGAGGGTAAATAACCTGGACCCTGCGGCAAAAAATGCCGTTTTGAGAGGTATCCTGAATAACTGGAACCCCAAACGGGTGGAAAAGGCCGGTGAAGAGGATAAAACTTGGCTGGCGCAATCGAAAAATATGGTGACGGCCGATCTGACTGGCAGGTACACTACTTTCTTGGAATCCTATGGGATAAAAGAAATAGTGGAGGTAGATCCTAATATTCAGATCGTAACCATCAAAGCCATTCGGGAAGAGATGAAGTACGACGTAACGGATTTTGAAACCGTGGCTGGGAAAACGGTAGAAATCATCTTTGAGAATCCCGACGCCATGCAGCATAATATTGTTTTTGGAAAGCCTCAGTCCACACCCATAATAGGTGCGGCTGCCGACAAAATGATTACCGACCCCAAAGGAGCAGAGAAGAACTATGTGCCCAATATTCCTCAGATCATCGCGGCCTCTCCTCTGGTAAATCCGGGTCACACCTATCGCCTGCGTTTCGTGGTGCCCGATCTTCCTGGCGACTATCCTTTTGTATGTACTTTTCCTGGCCACTGGAGGCTGATGACCGGGGTGATGCGGGTACTGAAAGAGTAACCGAGGGGCAGGAGTACAGGACTGAAATGGTTTTTTTGGGTCGCTGGTTGATAGCTGATATTAAATCTACTATCAACCAGCGATCCTTCTTTTGTGGTAGAATGGGGCTGTATGGCCTTATTTCTTATTCGCTATAGTACATCAATTTGCTAAAAACTTCCGTTATTACTTCTAGAGATATGATTAGTATTGTAATATGAAAGTAATACCCTTCACCATTCCCGTTGTTCAGAATTGTACCCTTGTAGTGCAGCGGCAAAAGTTACATTATTATTATCCTCATCTTCATCGGCATCAAGAAGTTCAGCTGGAATATGTGCTGAAAGGGAGTGGTATCCTCATTGCAGGGAATTATATGCAGCGCTTTCAGGCCGGTGATATCTATTTGATAGGGGCCAATCAAGCGCATATGTTTAAAAGCGACGAAGGGCACTTCGTGGCAGGTCTTGCGCCAGAGGTCGACTCGCTTTCTGTATTTTTTAAAATCGAAGCCTTGCAACATACCCTCCTGGCTTTGCCTGAAATGGAGGAAGTGCGGAGGTTGTTACTGAATAGTCATAATGGATATCAAGTTCCGGAAGAGAACGCCTCGGTGGTGCAGCATACCATGCTTCAGCTGAGCCAAGAGTCCGAAAACCTCAGGATAGGGACTTTTATTCGACTCTTACAGCAGCTATCTAGGCTGGGCCCTAAGCCATTGGCCAGCTTTAGCAGCGTAGACACCCTATCGGAGGCCGAAGGCAGTCGTATGGATAAGATTTTTCAGTTTATGGTAGGCAATCATCATCGCCATATTGCCCTCTCCGAAATCGCCGAAGTGGCTAACTTTACACCTCAGGCATTTTGCCGATACTTTAAAAAGCATACCGACAAGACTTTCGTGTCTTTCTTAAACGAGATCAGGGTCAAGGAAGCCTGTAAGCTCATTGTATCTGGAAGGCACGAGGGCTATGCCGATATTGCGTTTAGGGTCGGCTTTGAAAATGTCACCAATTTTAACCGTGTTTTTAAGAAGGTTGTGGGGCAAGCGCCAGGAATTTATTTTCATCAGTTTCAGGCCTCCCACCGAACGCAGTAGAGGAGCCAAACCGCCGCCCCTATCGGTAGCTCTCCTTGGCATCTATGAAATCGCATGAGCCCGATTCGCTGCTATTTTATTCCGTTATCCTTATTTTAAGGACACGTCCTTGCTTCTGAGCTTTGGAATCCATTATTGCACCAATAGCCATCCCGGCGATGATGCCGGCGATCACGGAGTAAACTCCATAATAATATTGAAATATAGTGCCTGCTAACAGCCCGAATAGCATGCCGTATCCCATGAAGTAACCTTCTGATATTAATGAATGTTCCACCCTTAAAAAGTCCTTGAATTCAGTTAATTTCTTGTTGAAGTGTTTCTTCGGATCGTCCGTTTTGGCTTGTAATGCCAGGTTGTCTAATGCTTCCTCTATAGATGTGAGTTGGGGCATAGTCAAATTCCGACTCTCCAAAGCCGTTAAAATTCCAATGAATTTATTGTAAACTTTGATTTCCGATTTCTCAGTCGTATTACCTTTTAGATCCAGAAAAAAATTCAATGATTCCCTGATTTTCATTCGCTTTCCTATATTAAATGGGCGGGTGGGTAGATTCGTTATAGCTACAAGAAGATCATAATTTGGTTGATTATCAAATGTGCGGTCGGAGTGTAGTGACGATGGGCTACGAATATTCCTAGAATTTAGCGATTTGAGAGCCAAATTACTAAAGATTCATTTTTAATAGAAGGGTTAAAAAATGCCGTCAAATAAATGGGGACCAGCTTAAATTCATTTAACTTGGGGCCTTTATTTGAACCTTTCAAACCTATGTTTTCTAAACAAACCTATATATCACGCCGGCAAGTTCTCCAACAGAAAATGGGTAGCGGCTTGCTCTTGTTTTTGGGTAATGATGATAGCGGTATGAATTACCGCGACAACATTTATCCCTACCGCCAGGATAGCACTTTTTTATATTTTTTTGGAATCGACTCCCCGGGTTTATATGCCGCCATGGATGTAGATACCGGTGAACAGGTGCTTTTTGGAGATGAGCTCACCCTGGACGATATCGTGTGGACGGGCCCTAAGCCTTCATTGCAAGAGCAGGCCGCTCGGGTAGGAGTCAGCCAGGTACTCTCTTCGAAGGCCTTCTTTGACTATGTGGCCAAGGCCGTTCATGGAGGGCAAGCCATTCATTTCCTGCCTCCCTACCGCGCCGAACATACGCTGAAGTTACAAGCGCTGCTCGGTATGGCTGGGCCCGAGATTCCGACCCGGGTTTCGGCCGCTTTTATCCGTGCTATCGTGTCGATGAGAGCCTATAAGTCGGAGGAAGAAGTGGCCGAAATAGAAAAGGCTGTCAACACCTCTGTGGACATGCATCTGCACTTTATGCAGCAAACCCGGCCCACGATGACCGAGCTCACCATGGCTGGCCAATTGCAGGCATTGGCCATCGGCGGTGGGGGGAATATTTCCTATCCCGTTATTTTGACCGTCAACGGCGAAATACTCCATACCCATGCGCGTGACCTGGCCATGCAGGAAGGCCAACTGGCCCTATGCGACGCCGGCGCCGAAACGGCCATGCGCTATTGCGGGGACCTTACCCGCACCATTCCGGTAGGGAAGGGCTTTACGAGCGTCCAAAAGGAGATGTATCAGATCGTTCTGGATGCCCAAATGGCCGCCATCCAAGCCTGCAAGCCTGGGGTGCTTTTTAAAGACATTCATGCCTTGGCATGTCTGAGACTCCTGGAAGGACTTAAAGGGCAGGGGATCATCAAGGGTGACCCACAAGAGGCCCTAGCAGCGGATGTGCATACGCTGTTCTTTCAATGCGGCCTAGGCCATATGATGGGAATGGACGTTCATGATATGGAAAATCTTGGCGAGCAGCTCGTGGGCTATGGCGACGACCTGCAGAAAAGTACGGACTTTGGGTGGAAGTCGCTAAGGCTAGGAAGGGCGCTGGAGCCGGGCTTCGTGGTTACCGTAGAGCCAGGCCTCTATTTTATCCCCACCCAAATCGACCAATGGAAAGCTGAAAATAGGCTATCCCAGTTTATCGACTACTCAGAACTCGAAAAATATAGAGATTTCTCTGGTATTAGGATTGAGGACGATCTAGTGATTACGGAGTCAGGGAACCGGGTTTTAGGTAAACCCCTTCCCAAAACCATCTCCGAGATCGAAGCGTTGAGGAGGCTTTAGGTAGTTGAATATTGCGTATACCAATATACGCTTTCTATTACTACATAAACGGAATTGGAAATATTGATTTGCCTTTCATATAGAACTTTTTAAATTTATACTATTCATTATCAGTATTTTACTGTTTGGGTAGTATATTTTTTTTAACAAAAACACTGGACTTATGAAAAGCAATTACAAGTATTTTTTTCTTTTATGGATGTTACTATTAGGCTCTATGAGCCAGGCTCAAGGTATATATATGTACATTAGAGACGTCACCACCGGGTCGGGGTTGGCCGATCCACACGAGGATGAAGTTCAGCTGACCAGCGCTCAAATGAGTATGACCAGGCCGATGAGTCGGTCTGGTGAAGTCACCGTTTCGGAATATATACTGACCAAAGACGCCGACATTAGTTCCACCGCATTGATGACTTTGCTGTCTTCTGGTGCTGAGATTCGCTCCCTGGAAATCAGGTATTATGATTACTCCAATACACTGGTTGCCGAAGTTGAATTAGAACAAGCATTTATTACTAGCTATGCGTCGAGTTCTGCAGCATGCGGTGGAGCCTGCCCTGTTTTTTCAGAAAGCTTTTCTGTAGGCTTCAACCGGATTAGAACCTCCCTTAATGTGCACACCAGAAATCCAGGTATTTTTAACTGGGTGAATCCGCCTATGGGACCTTGATCGACGATGGATGAACTCGGGTGCTATTTCAAACCTTCAATAGTGGAGAATGGGAAGGCGGGACCCAAAGGAATGGGTTTATGGAAGGAGTAAACTCGAAAAAAACGTCCTCAAATGGATGATGAAATAGAATAATATTGACCGTATACTGAAAAAAGTGGATCCGTTTTAAAAATGCTTTTCATCCAGAATGTGGGGCAGATTTGGGTGATTAGGAAGTGCTAGGCGATATATTTATAAAACATTTTTATAAATATATGTATATAATATTAAAAATTATTCAATTACCGTATAATCAAAATACAAAAATAAGCTTGATTTTATTCTATGGTAGGGGTACCTTTTAGCATCTTTAATGATCTATTCCATAAACTATACCCTTATGAAGAACAATTATTTACTCCAATTTTGTCTGTTTTTTCTGGTTGTCGGCTTCCAAAGTCATGCCCAAGGCATCTATCTTTATATGGAGGATGTAACAACTGGTTCGGGACTGGCTAGTCCACATGACAACGAAATCAAACTAACCAGTGCTCAAATGGACGTCTCGAAGGAAGGGTCGGCGGCTCCAGCATTTTCGGAATACAGCCTAACCAAAGATTTGGATATGAGCTCCGCCTCCCTGATGACGCACGTAGTTACAGGAGCCATTCCAAAATTCGTAGAAATTCGATATTATAATAGCACCAATGAGATAGTCTCGCGGGTTGAATTGCAAAATGCGTTGGTTACTAAGTATTCGGCGAGTTCAGCGGATTGTGGTGGCAGTTGCCCCACTTTGTCTGAAAGCTTTTCGATATCCTTTGGAGGGATTCAAGTGGTCCACCAATCCAACTTAAAAGACCCAACCTTTTTTAACTATAATTATACACCTTGATCTATCAACTATGAACTCAATATCTTCAATCTTGATTTGTAGCCTGGGTTTTATAGGTTCAGAAGTGAGTGGACAGGTATTCAGTCCTTTCCATCAGGGAGTTTTACAGCCTTATAAAACCCTGCAGCAGCTGAAGGCGGAAGCCTTGGTACAAAAAACGGAACCTGATTATTATCGATATAAGCTAGCTCAAAATATAGGTCAATCACGTTCGAACCTGCGTACCCAGGCTGACTGTGGAAACGAATACCTTTGCAATACTGCCTTGCCGGTAAGCCTGATGCGCTTTGAAGCGGAACGAAAGGGTGTCGACCAAGTGGAGGTAAGCTGGGAAACGGCTAGCGAAACCAACAACCAGGGTTTCGAAGTGGAGCGGTCCTTTACGGGACTCAACGATTTTGAAAAGGTGGGGGCTATCGATGGGGCGGGAAATAGCGCAAAGTCGAAAGAATACCGCTTTTCAGACCCCAATAGTCATGCCGAATGGAGCTATTACCGCCTGAAGCAGCTCGATTGGGACGGTAGCTATACGTACTCCCGGATCGTTTCGGTCAAGGGATCTAAAGCGCCTTTTGAGGTCACCGGTATGCCCAATCCTGGGCCTCAGGAACTCCTCCGATTTAGAGTCGAAGGTGCCCAAGAGTCGCCAAGGGTGAAGGTGTTTAGTCAATCGGGCCGGCTGATGTACGAAAACCAACAACAGCGCCTGGATGATGATCAGGAGTTTTCGGCCGAGGCCTGGCCCGCTTTAAATTTGGGCCAGTATTTTCTGCACGTAGTGGCTGGAGAGGAAACCGTGGCGGTACCTTTCTTGATATGGCCCGAATGATTCAGCTCCATTAAAGTCCTGAATTAGTCAACCAATATGGAGCCCAAACCTTGCTTTGGGCTCCATTGTTTTTTTAATTGGGCCGATCCCAGAAAGCGGGCGGTTCTATTCCCAGGCTACGCAGGTACACCTAAGCCTGTCCTCGGTGGTGGATCCGATTGTCTATAATACCCAAGGCCATGCCCTTTACGCCAGGACGCGCTAGGTCGATCAACTCCATACATCATTCGGCAAAAATTACTTTTACCTTTCTCTCTTACCTTTAACTTGTCACTTTAAACCTGTCAAGCTACCAACGATGTGCTTCGGAGTGTTTTGCTGCCTTAGGCCTTTCTGGGGGCTCCAATCTGCCATTGGAAGGCAGAGGGTAGTTTTTAACAGCTTATTGGTTATATATAATTAGAAAAAAATAGATATTTCTCTAGAATGAAGGTTGAAAAGGGCTTGGTAATTACGGGGCTAGGGAATCGGTCTGTAAGGATATTTTGTCCAAAACGATAGGGTCGATTGAGATGTTAAAGCCACTCAATGTAGTTAAATTTTTATGTTCATATGTTATTTTTTCTAAAATTATTTTGTAAGAATACGATATAAATTTTTAATTCCCAATATAACTTAATAGATTTATCCAGTTCATTTTCAATGATTTATTGAGTGACTAGCATAAATTTTATTTAAAAAATTAGACTTATGAAAAACTATTACACGTATTTTCTCCTTCTCTGTATGCTACTTTTAGGCTCTATGAGTCAGGCTCAGGGCATTTATATCTACATCCCCCAAGTAACATCAGGCTCAGGGCTAGCCAGCCCACATGCCGACGAAGTCAAACTAACTAGTGCCCAAATGAGTATGGACAGGCCATTTGATATCAGTACTGGGGTCGGGGGGTCGAGGGAGTATGCTTCAGTAAACTTTACGGAATACAGTCTGACCAAGGAACTGGATAAGAGCTCTGCCAAGATTATGAAACAAATAGCTTCGGGAACTGTTAATCCTTCCATAGAAATTCGATATTATAATAACACCAATGAGATAGTCTCACGGGTTGAATTGCAAAAAGCGTTAGTAACTAGTTACTCGGCAAGTTCAGCTGATTACTGTTCAAGTTGCCCTCCTTTATCTGAAAGCTTTTCGATAGCTTTTGAAGAGATTACAGTTACCCATCATGAAAATTTGAAAGTCAAAGAGAAGTTTAATTGGAATGTCGTAACTAGCAGTGGGAACAATTTATGACCTTGATCTACCAACTATGAACTCATTTTCTTCAATCTTGATTTGTAGCCTGGGTTTTATAGGTTCAGAAGTCAGTGGACAGGTATTCAGTCCTTTCCATCAGGGAGTTCTACAGCCTTATAAAACCCTGCAGCAGTTGCGGGCGGAAGCCTTGGTGCAAAAAACGGAACCTGATTATTATCGATATAAGCTAGCTCAAAATATAGGTCAATCACGTTCGAACCTGCGTACCCAGGCCGACTGTGGAAACGAATACCTTTGCAATACTGCCTTGCCGGTAACCCTGATGCGCTTTGAAGCGGAACGAAAGGGTGTCGACCAAGTGGAGGTAAGCTGGGAAACGGCTAGCGAAACCAACAACCAGGGTTTCGAAGTGGAGCGGTCCTTTACGGGACTCAACGATTTTGAAAAGGTGGGGACTATCGATGGGGCGGGAAATAGCGCAAAGTCGAAAGAATACCGCTTTTCAGACCCCAATAGCCATGCCGATTGGAGCTATTACCGCCTCAAACAGCTCGATTGGGATGGTAGCTATACGTACTCCCGTATCGTTTCGGTCAAGGGGGCAAAAGCGCCTTTTGAGGTCACCGTTATGCCCAATCCTGGGCCTCAGGAACTCCTCCGATTTAGAGTCGAAGGTGCCCAAGAGTCGCCTAGGGTGCAGGTGTTTAGTCAATCGGGCCGGCTGATGTACGAAAACCAACAACAGCGCCTGGATGATGATCAGGAGTTTTCGGCCGAGGCCTGGCCCGCTTTAAATTTGGGCCAGTATTTTCTGCATGTTGTGGCTGGAGAGGAAACCGTGGCGGTACCTTTCGTGATATGGCCCGAATGATCCAGCGCCTTTAAAGTCCTGAATTAGTAAACCAATATGGAGCCCAAACCTTGCTTTGGGCTCCATTGTTTTTTTAATTGGGCCGATCCCAAAAAGCGGGCGGTTCTATTCCCAGGCTACGCAGGTACACATAAGCCTGTCCTCGGTGGTGGATCTCGTTGTCTATAAAATACAAGGCCATGCCATAAACCGGGCCAGGGTAGCGGCCGAAGGCTACATCTTGCTCCTGAAACCTTTCCAAGCTTATCCGAGGCCAGTATTGGTCGATCGTTTCAGTGCCTGCATCCCATAAGGCCAAAAGCTCCTTTTTGGTTTCTGGAGCCTTGGAATGTGCCATATCTTCGTCCGATTGATCGATGTGCCAGTCGCCTGTGGCCATGCCCTTTACGCCTGGACCGGCTATGTCGATCAGCTCCATACATAATTCGGCAAAGGTACGCATGCCCCCAATCCGTAATTCGTAGAACTCCTTTTCAGGAAAAACTTCGATCAATTTTCGGGTAAGAGCTCGATGTCCCTGCCAGTGCGCAAGCATTTGTATAGGGCTGATCATAACGGCCTCTTCTGTCTTTGTAATCGTCGGATTAGTATCCATACTTTGTTGTGGTTTAAGGTAATGCTTTCGATTTCTAATACAAAGAAAACCATGGTCCGTGACAGCAGTATGTCAGCAGGTTTGCTATTCAAAAATTTTTAAGAATTCAATTAAACCAATTGCCTCTGTTTGATTGGATAGAGGGAATCGGTCTGTACCTGCGTGTATGATAAATTTGTTCGTTGCTTTAATGTCCTCGCAGGCCCTAAGGAATCCAGATGGAACCCTAGGTGCACTAGTTCTTTTAATTTCGATGGCATATCGGGTCATGGAGCGTTCTAATATCAGATCAATTTTAGTTTGTTCTGCACTTCTATAATAACTCGCCGTCCATTGGTCAGATATATTGCTCAAAATACTTTCAATAACGAAGCCTTCCCAAGAAGCACCTATTACGGGGTGGCCCAATAAATCTTCGAATGCTGGAATGGAAAGCAACCGATGTAATAGGCCCGTGTCTCGTATATATATCTTTGGGGATTTGATTAGTCGTTTCTTTGTATTACCAGACCAAGGCTGTACCTGGCGAACCATATATAGGTCTGTCAGGATATCTAGATAATGACGGATAGTAGTATGTGATACTTCTAGGCTCTTAGCCAAGGACGACATATTGATTTGTTGTCCGTGATAGTGAGCTAACATGCTCCAAAACCTGCGCATCCGTAAGTTGGAAACGTTGATCCCAAGATTAGGGACGTCTCTTTCCACATAGGTCCCGATAAAGTCTGATCGCCTTTGCCAACTTTCTTGGTCATCCTGAGCCAAATAACTATCAGGAAAGCCCCCTCTGAGCCATAGACGTTCCATTTTAAAATCCATTGGATTATCCTTGAATACTTCGGAAGCTAGAAAGGGGGTTAACTCTAAATAACGAATTCGCTCTGCCAGTGTTTCTGAGCCTTGTTGTAGCAAATCTTTAGAAGCAGACCCCAATAGTAAAAATTGAGCAGACTTTTCACCTGTCCTTTTTCGTTTGTCGATTACGCCGTTATGAGGTAAGTACAAGAATAATTGGAAAGATTCTCTGGAACCTGTCTTTTGTTTTAAAGACGGGGTTTTCCAGTTCTATCAAAAGTGTGTATTTTTACTAATCCCGAATCTTTTAAATTCCTTGCTATGAGATCATTCCAGCCCTTTTTTACTTGGATTTGCTTGTTTACATTGGCCTTCAACGTGGCTTGTTCGCCAAAGAGAAAGGTCGATCTGGTCGTGCATCATGCCCAGTTGTACACGGTAGATTCCCTGTTTTCTATGGCCGAAGCCATGGCGATTAGCAATGGGAAAATTTTGGCAGTAGGCTCCAATGCCGACATACAATCGGCCTATGAGGCCGAGGAGGAATTGGATGCGCAAGGAAAAAGTATTTATCCCGGTTTTATAGATGCTCATTGCCATTTCACGGGCTATGCCTCCAGTCTATGGAAATGCAACCTCACCGGTACGGAGTCCTATGAGGCCGTTCTTCAAAAAATGAGTTCCTATGCTGAGACGGCTCCTATGGAGTGGCTTTATGGGAGCGGTTGGGATCAGAATGATTGGGATACCAAGGAATTTCCTACCAAGTGGGAGCTCGACAGGCTATTCCCCGATCGTCCGGTATTCCTTACTCGTATCGATGGCCATGCCGGGTTGGCCAATCAGGTGGCATTGGATCGGGCAGGAATAACGGCCGCCACCCGTATGATCGGGGGGCGTATTGAACTTGAAAATGGTAAGCCCACGGGACTGTTGATTGACAACGCCATGGGCCTCGTCGAGAATCAAATACCTCCCATATCCGACTCCTTGACTAGGGCCTATTACCTGCAGGCTCAGGAGGATTGTTTTGGGCAGGGACTTACGGGCGTGCACGATTGTGGAGTCAGTGAACATACGGTAGAACTCGTCGATGCTAGCCAGCAAGCTGGCCAGTTAAAGATGAAGATCTTTGCCTTGTTGAACGACACGAAAGACTATTATGATCGGTGGGTCAAAAAAGGCCCTTATAAAACGGATCGTCTCCATGTAGGTGGGTTTAAAGTATATGCCGATGGCGCATTGGGCAGTCGTGGAGCGAGTCTGCTACACGACTATTCCGACAAGCCGGGCTGGAAAGGGTTCCTGTTGAGCGATCCGACACATTTCGATAGCCTTGCTCAGCTATTGGCTAATAGTGATTTGCAAATGTGTACCCATGCCATCGGCGACAGCGGCAATCGTCAGATCCTGAAGGCCTATGCCAAGGTATTAAAAGGCCCCAACGACCGGCGTTGGCGGATTGAACATGCCCAGGTGGTCAATGAAGACGACTTTCATTATTTTAAAGACTATAACATTATTCCGTCCGTACAGCCTACACACGCCACCAGCGATATGTATTGGGCCAAAGACCGACTAGGTGCCGAGCGGGTGAAAGGGGCTTACGCCTTTAAGAGACTCCAAGAAGCCAATGGGTGGATCCCCCTGGGTACCGATTTTCCGGTAGAATATATCTCGCCCTTCAAGACTTTCTATGCGGCTACGGCCCGCAAGGATGCCAAAGGCTTTCCCGAAGGTGGGTTCCAGTATACCCAGGCTCTAAGTCGGGAGCAGACCATTAGAGGAATGACGATCTGGGCGGCTAAAGCTGCTTTTGAAGAACACGAAAAAGGTAGTTTGGAAGTAGGGAAAGCGGCCGACTTTATCCTGCTCGATACCGATCCGATGAAGGCCGATTTGGCTCAAGTCTTAGCTACCAGCGTATTGGCGACCTATATCGATGGCGAAAGGGTGTTCTGAAAATAAAAATAGTCCGTTTTATTAAAATGGAGTCCTAGGAAAAGGATAACGGCCCATCAGGACCGACTTGATAGATACGTCCCTGTACCAATCTGCCGTCTTTTAAAACTCTCCGTGATTTTTAGGATAGATAAAAGGAATAAGTGTCTTTTTTGTTTTATAAACCTATCGAACAAATGAATATTCCTAAATATCTTCCTGTATGACCAAACTGTATTTACTCTTTGCACTCTTGACGCTCGGGTGGGGTAGCCAGGCCCAATCTCCCACCCAATCCCTCTTCAACGGCCAAGACCTCACGGGCTGGACCACCGTAAACCCGGCCAAAATGAGCGAGTGGTCGGTAGTGGATAGTACCATCCGGAGCGGGGATGGTATCCGCAAAATACCCGCCAATACCTATCTGTATACCCAAAAGGAATATGCCGATTTTGAATTCAGCTGTTTATTTAAAATCTGGGGCGACGCCTCTACCGGTCTTATTAATAGCGGTATTCAGTACCGGTCTATAGTAAAGGATGGGAAAATGGTAGGGTATCAGGCCGATATCGGTAAGGGGTACTGGGGCGATATCTACGATGAACACCGACGGGGCAAGCTTGTAGGTGGGCAACTGTCTACGCTACAGCATGTGCTGAATCCGGAAGGCTGGAATAGCTATATGATTCGTTGCAAAGGGCCCCTTCATGAAATTTATATCAACGGAGTGAAAACCGCCAGCTATATCGAAAAGGATGCGACGATTCCTCAGAAGGGTGTCATAGCTGTTCAGATTCACTCCGGTGGAAAGGCTCAAGTGGCCTTTAGAGACCTTACTATTACTGAGCTGTAAGCACAGATCCATTCAGACTATTCCTGTTTTCTATGAAAAAAAATATATTTCTATTGGTGGGCTTGTGGCTATTAGTAGCAACAATGACCTTCGGGCAAAAGAAAACGCATTCGACACGCACGCGGATTTATACTCCTGCCGAAGAGATGGCAGGGTTTAAAGTGCCGCCGGGCTTTGTGGTCGAGCTGGTGGCCAGCGAAAAAGACGGGATCATCAACCCCATCGACCTGACCTTCGACGACGCCGGTCGCCTATGGACCCAAACGGCATCTATGTATCCCCTCGACCCCGTCACCGACATCAAATGGAATGAGCTGCAAAAGCTGATGGACGACCCTGAGGCCCAGCGAAGAAATCCTGAGTTTAAAAGAATACTTGACCTATATAGCGGAAAGACCAAGGGGGCCGACAAGATTTTGGTCCTCTCCGGGTTATACGCTAACGACAAGCCGATGGTGAAGGTATGGGCCGACGGTCTCACCATTCCCATGAGTATCTTGCCCTATAAAAATGGGGCCTACGTTGCCCAGGGCTCCGAGTTGTTTTTTTTGGATGACCCAAATGCCGATGGCCTAGCCGACGAACGTAAGCCTCTATTGACGGGCTTTGGAATCACCGATACCCATACCATGACCCACGTGCTTACAAGGGCACCGGGTGGGTGGATTAACTTTAGTCATGGAGCACTCAATAAGGGGAAGGTTACCTCGCTGGTTAGCGATGCCCAGCTATCGATCGATTACAGTAAGATTGGGCGCTTCTCCTTGGATGGTCGTAAGATGGAGCTACTTAATGCGGGCCTTAACAATATTTGGGGTTACCAGCTTCGTGGCAATGGGCAATGGTATGGCTGCGAAGCCAACGACCTGGGCTATTCCATAGTACCTATGGAAGCCGGCGCTGCCTACCCGGGGATAGGTACCGACAGGCTCAGGAGCTATCAGCCATTTATGCCCCAGCTGCATCGCTTTCGGGTAGGGGGGACGGGTATTTCAGGCCTGGCCTTTGCCGACGATGCTTCCGGGAGTTTTCCGGCCGAGTGGAAAGACGTGGCCTTGCTGGCCAATCCGATTACCAGTACCATCAATGCCATTAGAATCAGCAGACTTTCCGATGGACGTGTTGAGGCGACTCATCTGCCCGATTTTTTAACCTCGGAAGACGACTGGTTCCGCCCCGTTAATATGGAATTTGGGCCGGATGGCTGTCTGTATATCGCCGATTGGTACAACAAAATCGTCTCACATAATGAGCTGCCCACCACCCATCCCGACCGGGACAAGGGTCATGGACGTATCTGGCGTATCCGGCATGAAAGCCAGGACCGCCGTGCCATTCCCGACCTTACGTTGGCAGCCTCCCATGCGCTCATCGATCACCTGAAGTCCCCTTCCTTATGGGAAAAGCGTGCCGCCTGGCATCAGATTGCCGATAGGCCCGCCACGGAAACGAAGGCCTTGGTGCCGGCTCTTGCAAAACTTATACTAGACCCGTCCGAAACAGAGGACACCCGCATCCACGCCCTTTGGGCCCTGGAAAGCCTAGGGACTGGCGACTTGGCGCTGCTCGACCGACTCATGAAGGGGACTTCGGACGATCTTCGCCGAGAGGCCATGCGTGCTCTGGTGCACTTTGAAGGCAGCAGTTCTGAGAAGTCCAGCCTGCTCATGACCTACGCCGAAGATCCCAATCCTATGATACGCTCACAGATACTACGCAGTGCCGGGGAGCTGGATAGGGCCGCCCTGGACAGGGCTGACCCTGCCTTATTAGCCCTGCTGATAGGAGCTTGTAAGCCCGAACTGCCAGGCAATGAAATGGGAGGTAGCTACGAGCGACGGTTGGAGCGTTATTTGGCAAGAAAAGCACTGGAAAAAAATTCCGAGGCCTTAGAGGCCTTTGTACTTCAGGAGTTACCTGCCCACATACCTGCCGTAAATATGCTCTGGGCCATTCAAGCCCTGCCCCAGGAAGCCAAAGAAAAGGCCTTTCAGAAATATTGGCCCATGGCTAAGCTCAGCTCTTTCGACGAGTCGACCTTCGTGGCGGTAGCCGGGATGCTGGCCAATACGGGTGTTTACGATTTGGCGCAAGGAGTGATATCTCAGGAAGATAATCAATCTCAATATTTACAATTTGCCATTCAAAATCAGGCTCAGGTGCAAAGTGAGCCCCTGAAAATGATTTTGGCCGGGCCGGTTCAGCGTCTGCTGAAAAGCAATTTGGAGGCGGAACGGCAGTTGGCCTTGGAAGTCATGGGGCGTTATCAACTCAAACTTCCAGTGGAGGCTATAGGCAGTATATTGGCCAAGGATGTTTCCGAAAAGACCCTCGGGCTAGCCCTGAAGGCCCTGGAGGTCGATCCTGCTGCAAGTAGATCCATTTTAGTAGGATTGATAAAAAATGATAAAATAGGCGTGGACCTTAAGCGACAGGTCATTGGCAACTTGCTCAAGTCCGATGCTGCAGAAGCCCAGAGACTCGTACTGTCCTGGCTCCCGACCTTATCTGATATAGAGAAAAAAGAATTGGTAACCGACCTTTCTCGCTCCGTGGAAGGGGGCACTATGCTAAAAACACTTTATGGGAGTAAGAAATTGAGCTCCAAATCCTTTGACCTATCGGCGGCAGAGCGTATTCTGGAAGCTAAAAAATCCGATCCCAAGGCCCAGCAACTCCTTAAGGAGGTGAAGGCCGCAGAGGTAGCCGACAAACAGCAATTTCAGAGAAAACTGGACCATTATATGACCTTGGCAGCCAAGAAGTCGGGATCTCCTAAAGAAGGAAAGGTCCTATTTCAAACCTGCCTGCTCTGCCACCAGGTGGGCAGTGAAGGCCAGAAGATAGCCCCGGCTCTGGATGGTTCGGCCTCTCGGGAAATGGAGGCGCTCCTAACGGCCATTCTCGATCCCGATGCTGCGGTAGAGTCCAACTATGCCGTTTATCGCATTAGCAAAAAAGACGGGAGCACCGTAGAAGGGTATCTGGTCAACAAAGACGAACGAGGGGCGACCATCGCCTTTATGGGTGGTACAACGGTATTTGTCCCCACAGCCAGTATCGCTAAACAAGGTTTTATGGCCGGTCGGTCGTTTATGGTAAAAGGGCTGATGGACCATTATAGCGATCAACAAGTGGCCGATTTGCTTTCTTTTATCAATACCTTGAAATGATTCTTAAACCTAACGATTCGATGCTATGATCCGACATTTTGGTGTTTTTAAGTTTAAAAAAGAGGTTAGTCCCCAACAGGTCGAGGAGTGCTTTGTAGCCCTGAAAGGGATGGTAGGGCAGATAGATGGATTGCTATCCTGCGAGCATGGCCCTTATAATGGCAATGAGGGATTGAATGGGGAGTTTACCCATGGCTTTTTAATGACCTTCGATAATGCCGACTCTCGGGATGCTTACTTACCCCATCCCATCCATGAGGGGGTGAAGGCATTGGTGGTGCCTCGCCTGGAAGAATGTATCGTCTTCGATATCGAAGTGTAAGGAGCCCTTGAATACCGGCTCCAGAATTTTAAAAAAGAAAGAACCTATGAACGATAAAAAGATATTGGTATTGGGCTGCTTCGATACCAAAGGGGTAGTGTTTGAGTTTCTGCTGGACCGTTTACGGGAATTGGGGCAGGAGGTGATCACCCTCAATACCGGTGTGATGGATGCGGATTATAATTTCCATGTCGACTTTACCTCCGAAGCCGTGGCCCTGGCTGCTGGTGATGAGCTTGAAAGCCTGCGCCAGCTCGGAGATAGAGGGAAGGCCATTGGGGTTATGGGCAAAGGGGCGGCCAAATTGGTAACCCAGCTGGTGGCGGAGAATAGGATCAAAGGAGCCATCGGCATGGGTGGGGGCGGGGGGACTTATATGGCCCTAGCGGCTATGCAGGGCATCCCGCTGGGCATCCCTAAGCTATGCCTTACCACCCTGGCTACCAAAGATCTCTCCCGGCAGATTGGCGACAAAGACATCACCCTCATGCCGTCGGTGGTCGATATTGCAGGCTTAAATCCGATCATCAAGGCCTTTGTAGGCCAGGCCGCCGCTGCCATTACGGGTATGGCTCAGGCCATGGTATATCCCATTCCTATGTTGAAGAGCATCGCCATCAGCATGTTTGGCAATACTACCAAATGTGTGGATCGCTGCACCGAATTGCTCAACGAGGCGGGCTATGAGGTCTATGCCTTTCATGCTACCGGTGTGGGCGGGAAGACCATGGAGTCGCTGATCAGGGAAGGGTGTTTCGAAGCCGTGTTGGACGTGACCACCACCGAGCTCGCCGATAACCTCTGCGGAGGAATATGCAGTGCCGGCCCCGACCGCCTTTTGGCAGCCGTTGAGATGGGCCTGCCGCAGGTGGTGGTTCCGGGCTGTCTGGATATGGTCAATTTTGGGCATCTGGACACCGTTCCCCTGCATTATCGACAGCGTCAACTCTACAGCTGGGCACCCGACGTGACGCTCATGCGGACCAATGAGGAAGAAAATCGTATGCTGGGCAAGGAGATTGTTAGTAAATTGGCGACTAGTAAGGCACCCACCCAGATCGCCTTGCCGTTGCGAGGCCTGTCTCAAATGGACGATCGGGAGGGTCTTTTTCATCACCCTGCCGCTAATCGGTCCTTATTCGACAGCATTAGAGAAGGGGCTACTGCCAAGCTCGAGGTAGTAGAAGTCGATGCCCATATCAACGATGCCAGGTTTGCCGAGCATATCGTAGCGCAGCTCTTGAGTATGATAGAAAAGAATCGACAAGGTCAAAATTGACCGGTACTAATAGTTGAAATCATTTTTAAAGACAAAATAGAATAGTTATGCCAAATCCATGGACGGGAAAAGGGAACCCCTACACCCGGGAAGAAGTAAGGGAACGACTACGCAATACCGTCAACCAAAAAAAGGCCATTATAGCCGCTGGGGCGGGCACGGGCATTAGCGCCAAATTTATAGAAAAAGGGGGAGCCGATCTGATCATCATCTACAATTCTGGTCGTTTCCGTATGTCGGGACACGGCTCTACGGCCGGCCTAATGGCCTATGGCGACGCCAATGCGGTGGCCATGGAAATAGGAGAATTTGAAGTGCTTCCCGTAGTGGAAGAAGTGCCCGTCATCTGTGGGGTTCACGGCTCCGACCCGCGTCGGCGCATGTGGCATCACCTTTTAAAAGTGAAGGAAATGGGTTTTTCCGGGATCAATAATTTCCCTACCCACTCCATCGTCGATGGGCATTTTAGAGCCGTATTGGAGGAAACCGGTATGGGTTTCCAGAAAGAAGTGGAGATGGTAGCCATAGCCAGTAAGATGGATCTGTTTTCTATCGTATATGTGGCCACGGCCGAGGAGGCACGGCAGATGGCCGAGGCCGGTGCCGATGCCATCATAGCACATGTGGGCACCACCGTGGGAGGATCTATTGGGGTGGTCAATGCCTCCTGCACCATGGACGATGCCATAGCGCGAACCCAGCAGATCATGGACGTAGCACAGGGAGTCAATCCTGATATCTTCTTTTTGGCCCATGGAGGACCGGTGAATACCCCGGAGGATGTAGCCGAAATCCTGTCCAAAACCAGCGTTCATGGCTTTGTGGGGGCCTCTTCTCTGGAGCGTATGGGCGTGGAGCAATCCCTTACCGACCTCACCAAGCGCTTTAAGGAGCTGACCTTGAAATAAAGAAGCAATAGACTTTGTAAGACTAGTTCATATTGCTGAAGGCTATTGGCAGTCAGACTTTTCCTGAAAACGATTTTCTAGCTAATGGATCCTTACCGATATTGAAAAGCTCATACAATAGCATTCGTGATACGGTCTAATAAACAGAAACATATTTCGGCCGGTCGGGAGTATTCCCGATCGGCCGTTTTAATAGGTGGTAGTTGTCGTCGCTTCTTTTATAGGCTTTCATTAGAGGGATTCTTTAGTGATGGGAATATAGTTTTTCCCGGTAAGAAGAATATGAGTTGCTGCTTAAAAAAATATGCGCTTCATATTGGGATAAAGTGATTGCTTTAGAATCAAATAAATAGAATTGCCAAGGAATAACGGCTTGCACTACTTGCATGATTACATTATACATTTATAATATGTGACCGATATTTTGCGCCGTAAAATAGTCCTTTGCAGGGATCAATAGTACTGCCTGTCAGGCTATTGTTATATTCATAAAAAAAATTCAAATTGCAACAATCCTTTAACTTACCAACAGTTCCTTACTATGGAAAATACAATAAAAGTTGAGGCATCCGGCAACAGGAGAGATTGGCTGAAAAAAACATCTTTAATAGGATCGGCATTGCTTACCAGCTCCCTGACCCATGCGGCTGAGCCGC
>NZ_QGDT01000017.1 GCF_003149085.1 Dyadobacter jejuensis
ACAATTACCCAAAGGGGTCAATATGCTCCAGAATGAATCAAAAATAAATGTCTAGGGGGTCAATATACGCCAGAATGTCACTAGAAAACAAGCCAATAATGTGCTTTTAGCATTCATTATTACCCTGAGTACAAGGGGTCAACATGCTCCAGAATATCCACATACTTGGCTAGACAGAAAAGAATATCTATCGATAGTCTCGATTACTATATTGATCTCTTATTTTATCACCGCAGGTTGAAATGTCTGGTAGCGATAGACCTTAAAATAGGAGAGTTTGAAGCTGGGTTTAAAGGGCAGATGGAGTTATATCTGCGATACCTGGAGAAATATGAAAAAGTGGATGGGGAAAATACCCCTATTGGTCTAATCTTGTGCACCGGTAAAAATGAAGAGCACGTGGAGTTATTGCAGTTAGACAAAAGTAATATTAGGGTGGCGGAATATTTAACGGTGCTACCGTCAGAAAACCTTCTACGAGAAAAGCTGCATAAAGCCGTTGAAATAGCACAGCAAAGATTAAGTCGGAGGCTGGATGGAACAAATTGAAACTTCTGGATGAAGCACCAATGGGGTTGAGGTGCTCCCGTTGGTGCTTCATCCAGACTTTATTCCAGTCCCTTTTTATCGGGGTTCCAAAATGGTTTGTTTTTAATTTGCTTGGAATCCCAGTTTAACTCTTTTTTGAAATATTGGTTTAGGGACACACATAGTCTGCTGTCACCGGCTATATAGACCATTTTCTTTCCTTGCATTTTAGGGATAATTTGCTTTAACCTGTCGATAATCGCTTCTTGAGGGTTTCTTTCCAATACCTGAAAGTTAAAAGGCTTGGTGTCATCCACGTCTGCAAAGAAATCGCTGCTATTTTGACTATAAACGAGCCCCTCCACTTGTTTGTCGGCTGGTAAATGTCGGGCAATGACATAAAGGTGTGATAGGGCCGACAAATCACCGATCATCAGATAGCTATCGGCGTTGGAGTCGAGTAGGAAATTTCCTTTCTTCCATTTAAAATGAACCGGAGTGCCCACTTCGCACGATTCGACCCATTGGGCGCCAATTCCCTTACTATGCGTGGCGATAGCCAAATCGATGGTCCCATTCTGGACATCCATATCCCAGACACTGTAACTTCTGACCTTGTCTTTTAGGGTGATATCCTCCTTGCCAATACCCACACCAAGTCTTATAAAGTATCCTGGAACGAATTCGGCCGTTTTTATCTGCTCGCTTTGGATACGGATTTTGAAAACTGAATCTGATAGTTTTGTGATCTGTTCAACGGTCCCTTTTTCAAGTACTTTTTTTATTAACGCCTCTACTATTCCCATTTATTTTCTCTTTATTAATATCTGGATGCTGTTAATACATCTTATAAACGGTATTTTGATACTTTACCTTTATTAAGAATCATAAAGGATGCTCGAGACCCGCTTTTCTGTTGGGTACTTAAACAGGCTTAGGCGTCGTTCTGTTCCTTACCAGAATACTGGATTTTGGATTGTATGAAATTTTGATCATCTTGTAAAGGATCTTACAGCACAGCTGGCCTTTACTTCTAATCAATAGGTAGGGCTCCTCCCTTAAAAAAACGAAGTGGAAAACCTTGATGACATCTTAAAAATTGACCCTGACGCCAGCGTTCGGTTTTATAAAAAGAAAGAATTCGTTCAACGCAAGGGCGGCGCGAAGGCGTATTCCTTTTATGTTAAAAAAGGACTTTTGAGGAGTTATATTATCGATAGCAAGGGTAAGGAGCATGTCTTTATGTTTGCTTCAGAAGGTTGGATCATCGCAGACTTAGAAGCCATAGAATTCGATGAGCCTACATCGCTTTTTATAGATTGTCTTGAAGACTCTGAAATTCTTATCTTTAATAAAAATTGTTTTTTAAAGGCGGATTTGTCTAAGGAAAAGATTGTGGAGCATCTCCAGCTGCTTTATAGAAGAATGGCTAAGCTCCAGCGTAGGGTGCTGATGCTCATGAGTTCTCCCGCCATAGATCGTTATACCCATTTTGTGAGCGCGTATCCAGAATTGCCCCAACGGATACCCCAACATATGATAGCTAGTTACCTGGGCATTACCCCTCAAGCCCTAAGTACGATAAGAAGGAAAATAGCCGAGTCAAAGTAAATGCCCTCGATTTGTTAATCTAGATGAATGTTCCCTGGTAATTAAGTACTGAAATTTGCCTAAAACAATTTCATTTATGATAAAGGAATATAGCAACGGAGAAATTACCATCAAATGGCAAGCTGATAAATGCCAGCATGCTGGGGTATGCGTTATGACATTGCCTAGGGTTTATAACCCCAAAGCATCGCCATGGATCGATATGGCCCATGCTACTACCGAAGAGTTAAAGGATCAAATTAATAAGTGCCCTTCCGGGGCCTTAAGCTACTATACCAATGAGCAAGATTAAAACGATAAAAACATTGGGGTTCCCATGGGAAACACAGGACCCATTCCTTTTTTGCGCTTATCACAGGGATGAGTATCCTCAAGGGAATTCGAAAATGGGTGTTTCAGTCGATCAATTAGGAGGCCGACCTATAGGTCAGGATTTTGTGGTGAAAGATGGTTGGCGAATGTACCATGGCACCGACATTCCAGGCTTTCCGTATCATCCGCACCGTGGGTTCGAAACCATTACCATCAATAAAGAGGGTGTTGTGGACCATTCCGATTCCCTGGGAGCCGCCGGTAGGTTTATGGAGGGCGATGTACAGTGGATGACCGCCGGAAAGGGAATCCAACATTCTGAAATGTTTCCATTATTAAACGAAGATAAGGGGAATCCCTTAGAGATTTTTCAGATATGGCTCAATCTCCCGAAGGCCTCCAAAATGGTAGAACCGCATTTTAAAATGTTGTGGAGGGAAGCCATCCCCGAGCTGAGCCACCAAGATGCCGCTGGCAAAATGACCACGGTACAGATAATAGCCGGTAGGCTAGGAGAGGTAAGTGCCCCAAGCCCTACACCCGATTCCTGGGCAGCCAATCCAGCACATGCAGTGGGGGTATATACGGTGAAGATGGAAGCAGGGGCCGTTTGGACCCTGCCCAAAACGAATGATGCGGCCAATCGGTCCATGTTTTTTTATAAGGGCGAAAGTATCCAAGTGGAGGGGCAAACGATTCCTTCAGGCCGGCTGATTGAAGCCCGTGCAGGAGAGGATATTTCCATCCAAAATGGAAACAAGGAGGCCTACCTGTTAATTCTTGAAGGTAAGCCTATAGAAGAACCAGTCGTACAGCATGGTCCTTACGTGATGAATACCCAGGAAGAGATTAGAGAGGCGATGCGGGAATATGGAAAAACGCAGTTTGGCGGGTGGCCCTGGAAGGAAAGAGAGGTGGTGCATGCCAAAGACAAAGGACGGTTTGCTTTGCATGCTGATGGAGAATTAGAAACCAAATAAACTATAATCCTATATTTTCCCGCAGATACATCGGTATCTGCGGGAAAATGGCCCTAAATATGCAATTCTCCATGGTATTCTTTCCAGTCTAGGTAGCCTTCCATAGAAAGCCCATAATGCAATTCGCGGCGAGGCGGGGTCAAAGGCCAATTGTTTTGTAGGCGTAGGACCAGGTCTGGGTTGGCTATAAAAGGTCGGCCAAAGCCTATCTGGTGCCGCCCAAGGGCTCAATATTTCCCAACCGGGGGCTAGCTTACATCTCAATGCACTGGAGGCCTACACGGGTTATAAGTTATTCGACCGATCGGCCAGGCGGATGGTGCCCACCGAGAAAGGGAAGATCTTGTATAACTATATTGTGGAGCCTATTCAAAAATTGGAAATGGCCGAACAGCATTTTTTGAAACGCTCCCAGTCCGAACGGCCTACTATCAGTGTGGGGATGTGTTTCGAAACTTTTCAGTATACCCTCGAAGAACATATTCCTAAGTTACCGTTCAACTTGATCATTAAGTTTGGTGAGTATCCTCAAATGCAGCATGATCTGGATAACGGACTGTTGGACCTGATCGTGACTCCTCAAAAGGGAAATCAGAAAAATTTGTTGTATGAACCGTTTTCAACAGAGCGGATCGTCTTGATAGCAGGTGGGAAAACGGATCTACAGCCTATAGAATCACTCTTGAAATCTGCCTCTATTGCGGAGTTGGGGGCTTATCTGAAAGAGCAGCTTTGGTACAGCACTACCGCCGATATGGAGCATATGAAAAATTTTTGGAAGAAGAATTTTAAGGAGCATCCCGACTTCCGACCCAATTATCTGGTGCCCAATATCAGCTCCATTATTCGATGCTTGAGCGATGGGGTGGGCTTTTCCATCGTTCCCGATTTTCTGTGTAGGGAGGCTATAGACCAACAAAAAATAAAGCTGGTATGGGAAGGAACCGAACCTATGGATAACACCCTTTACTTTGGTACGCGCAAAAATACCATGTACCAAGAGCAATTAAACAGATTGGAAATGATATTTAGGGAGAAATGGGAAAAGGTAATGAGCTAATTCCATCACTTAAAGACTTTTCTTTGGCTTTAAATGATGGTCAATCGCAGCGGGATTACCTATATCGAACTATGATCGGACAAGGTATTTCGTTTTTCCTTAAGGTGGTTGCGCGACTGCTTTTGAAAGGCATCGGGCGATTGTCCCGTTTGCTTTTTGAAAAATCGGCTAAAATAAGGGCGGTCTGAAAAGCCGAGTTCATAGGCGATTTCCTTGATGGTTTGGTCACTATGAATAATCATCCGTTTTGCTTCTAGTACTATCCGATCATGAATGAGTTCCATGCCCGTTTTATGAAGCTTATCTTTTAATATCTGGTTAAGCCTTTTGGAGCTTATGCCTAGTTTTGCGGCATAGAAGTCGGTGTTGCGTACTTGGAGGTAGTTGCTCTCCAAAAGCATCAGAAATTCATAGACCCTTTTTTGGTGGATATCATGCCCAGTAAACTCCTGTTCTTTTACTTTTATTAGCTTTAATAAAAAAACCTTGAGGATGGCCTTCACGATGATGAGATCATCCGAGCCTTTTTGGTATTCACCCAGTAGCAACTGGTACACATGGCCCAATTCTTCGGCGGCCTCCCTTTCGAGTCTTAAACACGAAAACTCCCCCTGCACGTTAAAGATTTTGAATATATCCAGAAGAAACTCCTTATCCACTTCTTCGAGAACCTCCCTTTTAAAGGACAATAGTTCCCCATTTTTACCGGCTTTGTTGAGTTGATGTACCCGATAAGGGGGGATCAGGTAGATCCAGTCGCCTTTTAAGTCAAAATCTGGGTTTTTAATATCGTGTAAGGGGCCTTCATTTTTTAACCATACGATTTCGAAAAAGTCTTTCCGGTCTGGGTCATTCAAATAGCTTGGAGGGCAGTCGTGTAGATTACGGATGTAGATCATCGCCGAGGCGAGACGGGAATCGTTATTGGTGGAGATCATTTTTGTAGTCAAGATAGCGTAAAGGTCTTGGTGGACGATTCGGTAATTATGGTGGATTATTCGGAAATAAGGTAATTGATAAGGCAAAAATCGGAAATTATTGGCATAAAATTTCCTTATTGTCCACCTTATCTGGAAGATTGTGTAACATTTACCACGACACCTACCAATACATTTGCAGTCTGACCAAACAGGACCATAATGCAAGTGAACACCCAACAAGATATCCTACTTTCGATAGACATACAGCAAAATCTTAAACAAATACTCGCCGAGAACAATGATTTGGTTGAGGCCCTAGGCTATAGCGATTTGGGATCCCTAGTACGTAATATCCGGGAGGCCAATTCGATATTCCTGTTGGCCGCTGGCCGTTCCGGCTTGTCTATGCGTGCAGTAGCCATGAGGCTGATGCATCTGGGTCTCCGGGTGTATTTTGTAGGGGAAACTACCACTCCGGCCATTCAAGAAGGCGACCTGCTCTGGGCTGCCTCGGGCTCAGGAACTACAGGAGCCATCGTTAGGGCTGCCGAAAAAGCCCGGCGCGTAGGCGCTAGGGTGGTGGCTATTACCACCAATACGGAGTCGACTCTGGCATCTCTGGCCCATTTACACGTCTTGCTGCCTGCCGCTGAAAAGCAGGATCACGGTGGAGAAAGATCAAAACAATATGCCGGGAGCCTTTTTGAGCAAGCTTTGCTGCTCATAGGAGACGCCATCTTTATGGAATTATGGAAACTGGACGGCTCTCCTGCCGAAATCCTGTGGGAGCGTCATGCCAATATGGAGTAGATTAATCAAATAAATAGTAACCACTAAATACCAACAAAATGGCCAAATTACAAGTAGCAATAGATCTATTAACAACTGAAGAGGCACTGGCCTTAGCCGCCAAAGTAGCCCCTTACGTAGATATCATCGAACTGGGAACTCCCTTGATCAAAAATATGGGATCGACGGTGATCACGGCTATGAAAAATGCCCATCCCGACAAATTGGTCTTTGCAGACCTTAAAACGGCCGATGCCGGTGAGCTAGAGGCCGATATTGCCTTTAAAGCGGGAGCGGACTTGGTAACCGTAATGGGTGCTGCCGGCAATGCCACGATCATCGGCGCTGTGAAAGCGGCAAAGGCGCATGGAAAAGGGGTAGTGGTGGATACCATCGGGTATCCCGATCGTGTAAAACGAGCTCAGGAAGTGATAGGCCTTGGCGTAGAATTTGTGGAGCTCCATGCAGGTTTGGATGAGCAATGGACAGAGGGCTATTCTATCCAGGTCCTGATTGACGAAGCGGCTAGAGCAGGCGTGCCAGTGTCTATAGCTGGTGGTGTAAATATTGATAATGTTACGGCTGTCATCCAAGCTGGTGCTCAAGTAGCTGTGGCTGGTGCTGCCATCTATGGTGCCGACGATCCAGCTCAAGCTGCTAAGGCACTTCGGGAGGCGATAGATGCCGCGTAAATTCTAAATAATTCGATCTATTTACGACAGAAGCCCCGTCCTAATCACTCAGGATGGGGCTTCTGTTTATAGATTCCCTCATTTTACAGCGTATCAGCGGTCTATCGAAATCTTATTTACAGGACCTTCAGTCGTTTCTCTTAGATTTGAATATAAGGATAAAAATCTCCCGCTCCCTACCTGGCGATATCGATGGCATAGGTGAAGCGGTCGGCTCGGTAATAGCCCAAATTGTATTCGATGGGCCGGTCACCCGGATCGCATACCACCCGCTTACGTAATAAAATGGGATCTCCAGTATTGACCTGTAATATATGGGCCAGGTGATCATCGGCAAGGGTAGCGCTGATCTCCTCTTTCGAAACGGATACGACGGTATGGTGGTCTTTTTCCAACATCTCATAAAGCGGTCTGGAAAAGTCCTCGTCGGGGGTGAGGCCCACCCGTGGGTGAAAATAGGAGATGAAGTGTACGATAGGGCCGTTGTCCAAGCCCCGCAACCGCTCTAGTTTCAATACCTTACTTTTCTGAACGATTCCGAATAAAGTGGCAGTAGCCTGGTCGGCCTCCACCCAATCTACCTTGAGATCATAGGTCTTGAAGGCTACCCCTTTTTCGTGCATTTCAAGGGTGAAACTCGACCATTTATTAAGCTTGGTGGTGATATTATTCTTGGAAACTTTCGTTCCCACCCCCTTCTTTCTGGTCAGCAGCCCCTCTTGTACCAGTTTGTTGAGGGCTTGCCGTACCGTATTTCTAGAAATCCCCATCCGCTTCGCTATGTCGACTTCATTAGGGAAAAGTTTACCATTTTGATATTCAGGATCACTGATGAGCCCCCGCAACAGCTGCTCCACTTGTATATGAAGTGGCAGGTGACTATGATGATCGATGCTGAATATTTCCATAGGTTATCGGTTATGTTTATACATATAAACATACAAATTTGATACTATTTATCCATTGAGGAAAATATTAGGAATATTTTATTTTCACGCTTTCTATACTTAGACTCCTTATTAAGTCGATAGATACATTGGGTATTCTAGGATTAATTACTTAAAATAAAAGAATACTAAAGTTTATGATTTCATTTTTGTGAAAACCAAAAATGTGTATATTTGCCCAAGTATGTTCATACATACCAACATAAAGATTTAGTATGTTCCTCTTTGAAGTAAAGTAGAGCGAGCTTCAACCTATGGAGCCTAATACTTAAAATTTATCCTTTAACCGTTAATAATTTTAGCCCCTTGAAAAACTTTAAAATCTTATTGCTGTTGGCTTTCCTCTACTCTCCTCCCGCTTTGGCTCAAAAGACCATCTGGAAGATAGGGGAGCGTGACAATGCGCCCACGGGCATGGCATTGGCACCGAATCGCTATCAAAATTTTCTGGAAAACGACTTTGGGTATGAAGATCGATTCTTTCTGATTGGCCATTCTGCAGCAGAGCAAGACTGGCCTTATGTGTTGCCTGGGCCTGCTAGTAGTTGGGGAGGTGCCGGGGTCATCTCGGGTATCCGGTCTCACTTTTTAACGGTATTGTTCGAGTTAAAGGATAAGCCTACCATTGGGAACTGGTTGCTTACGATAGATATTTTAGATACTGACTCTCTGAATGCACCTTTCGTGAAAGTGATGGTGAATGGCAGATCCAAAGGGTTTCAGCTCAAGCCAGGGTCGAGTAATAAAGAGCCAAATGGTTTCGCCCCAAAAACCAAGGAGCAATTGATCCAACTGGAAATTCCAGCCGATTGGCTGAACCCTGGCGCCAACCAAATCGTGATGACCACCCTAGAAGGTGGATGGCTGGCCTTCGATCAGGTAAGGCTAGAAGGGCCTGAAAAGGCCGAATTGGCCGTTCCAGAAGACGTCCTCATCCGGGATGTGGAAGCTGCAGATTATGAAATAAATAGGAATGGGCAGCGGTTTCAGCCACTACTTGTCGATATGTCCTACCTTAAGGGCCAGCCTTCAGTTCAGTTAAAACTCGATGGAAAGGCCATACTGAACGAGGTGCTGGAGCAAGGGCGTTATACGCTGGAAGCTCCCATGCCGGCCGTGACTAGAAAGAAGAACAGCCGATACCAATTGTTTGTAAATAATAGGATGGTAAGAGAGGGAAGAGTAGAAAGGAATAAAATGAAGTTAAAAACCCCGGCTGGGTATGTGAATACGATGATGGGAGCTGGGCATTCCCGGTGGATGATCGCCCCGGGCCCCTGGATGCCTTTCGGTATGGTAAAGCTTAGCCCCGACAATCAGAACAGTGGCTGGCAGGCTGGTTATGACCCTACTGTCGAATCGATCGGTACTTTTAGTCATATTCATGAATGGACTATGACGGGACTGGGTACTTTTCCGACCAGCGGACCGTTGGAAATAAAAATGGGGGATCAGCGTCATCCTGAGGACGGCTATCGCTCCAAGATCAACAAAGAAACCGAACAAGCTCCCTTAGGTTATTATAAAGTAGACCTCACAGATCGTGATATAACCGCTGAGCTTACTTCCACCACCAGAGCCTCTTTTCAGCGGTATACCTACCATAAGAGTGAGCTAGGACGGGTGCTGGTCGATTTTCAGATCCCTACGGAGTATGGCTATCAGGTAAATAATATAAAAATTGACAAAATAAACGATCACCGCATCGAAGGTTACAGCGACCAGCTGTCCAATAATGTGTGGTCGGGGGGGATCGATCAGGAATATAAGGTACATTTTGTAATAGAATTTGATAGGCCCATCAAGAATTATGGGGTATGGCTGAACGATGAGGTGCGTGAAAATACCGGCTTACAGGCAGATAGTGCGCGAAATGCGGGAATCTATCTGGAATTTGACACGCACAAGGATAGGGTCGTTCAGCTGCGTACGGGACTTTCGTATGTCAGCGTTGAAAATGCGGCTCTCAATTTGAAAACCGAAATAAGCGAACCTTTCAATTGGGATTTTGATGGGGTACGCCACCACCAAGAAGTCGTATGGGACGAATTGTTAGGTAGGGTGGCGATAAGCAGCAACGACCGGCGGGAGAAGGAAAGATTCTACACCAATATGTATCGTTCTTTGGCCAGTAGAAATACCTTTAGTGATGTGGATGGAAGCTGGAGAGACGCCGATGAGAAAGTGAATAAATTTGTGGATTCCGATGATGTAGCCTTAGGGTGTGATGCATTTTGGAACACCTTCTGGAACCTTAACCAGTTCTGGAACCTGGTAACTCCAGAGTGGTCCAATAGGTGGGTGAAATCTCAATTGGCCATGTACGACCAGAGTGGCTGGCTGGCTAAGGGGCCCGCAGGGATGGAGTATATACCGGTGATGGTGGCCGAGCATGAGATACCATTAATAGTAGGGGCTTACCAAATGGGCATCCGAGGATACGACGTAAATAAGGCCTATGAGGCGGTACATAAGATGCAGACTACGCCAGCCGCAAACGTTGGGGGCGGCCGTGCAGGGAATGAAAATTTGACTACCTATCTGAAGCATCATTATGTTCCTTACGACGAAGGTCGGTTCTCCAATTCTCTGGAATACAGCTTCGATGATTATACGGTATCGCAATTTGCCAAGGCGTTGGGTAAAGAGTCCGATTATAAAATATTTAAAGAGCGCGGTACTTGGTGGAAAAATGCGATCGATCCGGCCATAGGGTTTGCCCGGATGAAAGATGCCAAAGGGAATTGGATACCAGATTTTGACCCTTTCAAATCGGGCGCTAACCATCATTATGTTGAAGGGAATGCCTGGCAGCTAACTTTTTTTGTGCCGCAAGATGTAACGGGTTTGGCGAAGATAATTGGAGAAACAGAGTTTGCGAATCGGCTCGATTGGGGTTTTAAAATTGGAGAAAAATGGAGGTATAACGGCCCCAATGACCAATACTGGGATTATCCCGTCGTACAAGGTAACCAACAATCCATGCACTTTGCCTTTCTTTTTAATTGGATCAAAAAGCCATGGCTTACCCAAAAATGGAGCCGATCGATCACCGAACGCTATTATGGTCACGAGGTCTCTAACGCCTATTTGGGGGATGAAGACCAGGGGCAGATGAGTGCCTGGTTTGTGATGAATGGCTTGGGGCTTTTCCAAATAGATGGCGGCACCCGGGTAGATCCAATTTATGAAATAGGTAGTCCTATCTTCGATAAGGCCGTTATTGACCTTGGTGAAAGATTTGGTAGAGGTAAAACCTTTACCATTGAAGCCAAAAATACCTCCCGCCATAATAAGTATGTGCAAAGTGCAACGTTGAATGGTAAGCCACTGAATAACTTTTGGTTCAAAGCCTCGGAGCTCCTGAAGGGCGGATCGTTGGTTTTGGAAATGGGACCCGAACCCAACAAAACATGGGGAGTGGGCGCCATGCCACCTACCGAATAAGCTAATCTCTAATCCAAAACAATGATGATGAAATACAATATCCTATTGCTTGTCTTTGCCTCCTTACTACTGGGGTGCGCGGCTAAAGAGAAAAATGACCAGTCTATTTATCAAAGTGACAGTACCCTATCTATCGTAAAAGCCAAAGCGCTCGAGGTAGTTAAAACGGGTTTTAACGCCGGAGACGGTTACGGGGAGGTTTGGATTAGGGATTATAATACCTTTATAACCCTGTCGGGGGAGGTACATCCTTCCGAAGTGTTGAAAGAGAACCTGAGGGTGTTTTTTAGACTACAAGGTACGGATGGAAATATAGTAGACGGATTTATTCCGCTTCAAACGGCCAAGGAATCAAAAGGGGGCTATGACTACATTTATAATGAGCTGGAACCTCAGTATGCCGGGCACAAAAATACCGTGGAGACCGATCAAGAAACCTCCTTGATTCAGGCAGTTTATAAATATGTGAAGTTGAGTGGAGATACTGCTTTTCTCAGTGAAAAGATAGGTGCCTTTACCGTAGCCCAGCGACTCAATAGGGCGGTTGAGTTTTTGATGAACCACCGTTACGATAAAACCCACGGTCTGCTTTGGGGAGCTACCACAGCCGACTGGGGCGATGTGCAGCCAGAACATGATTGGGGCGTATACCTCACCAAGGACAGCCATTTGGCGATCGATGTGTATGATAATGCCATGTTTTTGATTGCCCTCGATAATCTGATGGAACTCTTGCCAGCTGAAAAGGACCAATGGAAGCCCATTCATGATTCCATAGCAAAGAATACCATGGCTGAGCTTTGGGACGAAAAAAACCAAAAATTCATACCTCATATCTACTTGAACGGATCGCCGTTTGCCGACTCCCTGAACGAAAATGAAATATACTACCACGGGGGCACGGCTGTTGCCATAGAGGCCAATTTGCTGTCTAAGGAGCAAATAAAAATCTCCCTGGATAAAATGATTGAAAACGTAAAACGCTCTGGAGCCGGCTCCATAGGCCTGACGCTCTACCCGACCTATCCGGAAGGAAGCTTTAAAAACAAAGGCATGTATCCCTATGGCTATCAAAATGGTGGAGATTGGACCTGGTTTGGCGCTCGGATGGTCAGCCAGTTATATCGCAATGGCTTCGAAGCGGAAGCCTATGAGCAGTTGAAACCGATGCTAAAAAGGGTCATCGACAACCAAGGCTTCTATGAATGGTACACCGTCGACAATCAGCCCAAGGGTTCCGGGACTTTCCGTGGCTCGGCAGGAGTGCTTTACGATGCGATTAGGCTATTTGAACAGGACGACACGACAGCACCTTGAACGATGGAAGAAAAAACCGTAATGGCCATCGATCTGGGGGGCACGCAAATAAAACTCGGGTTGGTAAGAGGTGGAGAGATACTCTGTTCCATGCAAATGGAGTCTCAAGCAGCGAAGGGCCTTGGGCCGCGCCTTAGGGAGGTAGAGCGCTGTGTACGAGGCTTACTGGAAGAAGCTTCCCTTACGGCTTCTGACCTGGCGGCGGTGGGCATAGCCATACCTGGCATTGTGGATACCGATCACAACCAAATTCTGAAGATCAACGACAAATACAATGATGCCCCTACGCTCGATTTGACGGCCTGGGCCAAAAACACTTGGAACTTGCCCCTTATGCTCGAAAATGACACCCGATCGGCCTTACTAGGCGAGTGGAGGTATGGAAACGGGAAAGGAGTGAACAATGTGGTGCTGATGAACCTAGGGACTGGAATCGGAACTTCGGCCGTCATGAATGGAAAAATCCTTAGAGGCAAACATTTTCAGGCGGGAATATTAGGGGGACACTTTATGGTCAACCTAAAAGGGGACCAGTGTAACTGTGGCAATTATGGCTGCGCTGAGGCTGAGGCTTCTACTTGGAATCTTCAAAAAATAGTACAGCGCTACCCCGAATATTCAGACAGCTTACTTTTTGATAGGCCCCAGATCGACTTTAAGGTTATTTTTCAATTGGCCGCCGCCCAAGATCCACTGGCCCAGCTCGTAAGTACCGAATGCCTGGAGGTATGGAGTGCCTGTGCCTTAAATATGATCCATGCATACGATCCCGAAATTCTGATTTTGGGAGGAGGGATTATGGGGAGCAGGGATATCATCCTGCCCTATATTCAGCAAAAGGTGAATGGCAATGCCTGGGCTACATGGGGGGAAGTAAGGGTCCTGGAAGCATCGTTAATCAATACTGCCGCCCTATTGGGGGTGAGTAGCTTAGTATACTAATCCAAAAACGAATCCATTTTGAAAAAGTCGAATTTTAATAAGTTTCCTCAGATAAGCGTATCAGGGTATCAGGCTGAGGAAGGTTGGGAACATATAACACAGACAATCCGCGAAAAAGTAGAATCGATAGGCGCTCCCAAAACGGTAATCGTTTTGGATGCCTATCATGGCGTCAATGTACAGGAGATCCTGGCTGGGATGGCCCTTGGAGATTCCGAAATGGCCGTTTTTGAGGTGTCTTCAGCTATGCTCGATAAGGAGCGGATGGAAGCCTTAGTCTCCCCGTTTATTAATAACGACCCCGTTTTTGGCTTCGTCACTACGTTGGAATTGGACGCTTTTTTCGATGCTGAAAAAGTCAGCAGCATGCAGGAAGAGATTGAAAAGGTGAAGGAAGGTGTGGTTCTCGTGCTGGGTACTGGGGCCGCACTCGTAGCTCCTCATGCCGACGTCCTGATATATGCCGATATGCCACGCTGGGAAATTCAGCTTCGTTTTAGGAAAAATGCAATTAGTAACCTTGGGGCCGATAATGCCAACGATCCCTTTGCCTACCAGTATAAACGGAGCTTTTTTGTCGATTGGAGGGTATGTGATCGATTCAAAAAAGGGCTGATGGATCGCTGGGACTTTGTGCTGGACACCTCCCAAGAGCATCGGCCGAAAATGGTGTCGGGGGTGGCTATGGCTCATGCTTTGGCTTCTACCAAAGAAAGACCTTTTAGGGTAGTACCATTTTTTGACCCAGGACCTTGGGGTGGACAATGGCTCAAGGAAGTGGTGGACTTGGACCGTTCCGCTCAAAACTACGCCTGGGGCTTCGACTGTGTGCCTGAGGAAAATAGCCTTGTTTTCGATTTTGATGGGGTGCCCATTGAAATACCTTCTATTAACCTGGTATTAGCCCATCCGGTACCTGTGCTTGGAGAAGCGGTTTACGATGCTTTCGGAGCGGAGTTTCCGATACGTTTCGATTTCCTAGATACCATGCAAGGAGGCAACTTAAGTTTGCAGGTACATCCCATGCATCAGTATATCAAAGATCAGTTTGGTATGGGATACACCCAAAACGAGAGCTATTATTTTCTGGAGGCCGAAAACGATGGCTTCGTTTACTTAGGACTTAAAGAGGATGTCGATCCAGAATCGATGATGCAGGAGCTTCAAACGGCTCAGGAAGGGGAGGGGCCTTTCGATGCCGAAAAGCACGTTCAGAAATGGCCTGTCAAAAAGCATGATCATGTGCTTATTCCCGCGGGGACGGTGCATTGTTCCGGTGCCGACACCGTGGTGCTGGAGATCAGTGCAACCCCATTTAATTTTACCTTCAAACTATGGGATTGGGGACGTATGGGACTCGATGGCAAGCCACGTCCTATTTCTTTGGAGCATGGCAAGAAGAACATACAATGGGACAGGACTACAAAATGGACTCAGGAAAACTTGGTCAATAGATTTGAGCAGGTGGCTTCAGGCGATGGCTGGCGTGAGGAAAGGACGGGACTGGATACCCACTCCTTTATTGAAACGAGGCGACATTGGTTTACCCAAAAAGTAACCCATCATACCGAGGGGGTTGTGAATGTCCTTAATCTGATTTCGGGCCGCGAGGCGTTGGTAGAAAGCCCCAACTCGGCCTTTGAGCCCTTTGTGGTTCATTATGCCGAAACTTTTATCGTTCCCGCTGGCGTAGGAGCCTATACCGTCCGTCCTTATGGCGAGAGTGAATGGCAGGAATGTGCTACCATCAAGGCCAGCATCAGGACGAACAATCTTAAAGAAAATTATAGAATCGACTAAACATGGGGAATCGGGAACGCATCTTTTTTGTCTATAAAATTACACTGGTGGCGGCCGTAGGTGGTTTGTTGTTCGGGTATGATACGGCCGTTATTGCCGGGGCCATCGGGTTTTTACAAATAAAGTTCGACTTATCCCCCGCCATGGTTGGTTGGATCGCCTCTTGCGCTTTGATAGGCTGTGTGTTTGGTGCTTTGGGCGCTGGGGTGCTTAGCGACTGGCTGGGGAGGAAGAAGATTTTGATTCTTTCAGCCCTTTTATTTGGCATTTCCTCTGTGGGAATCGCCCTCCCGGCGGGTATCGACGCCTTCGTTTTCTTCCGTATCATTGGAGGGTTGGGAATAGGGATCGCCTCTATGCTGGCTCCGATGTATATCACCGAAATAGCCCCCGCCGACAAACGGGGTAGGCTCGTATCCATCAATCAGCTTGGTATTGTGACGGGTATTCTGCTCATCTATTTTGTCAATGCGGCCATCGCGGGGATGTACGACCAGCAGTGGAATGTAAATACGGGCTGGCGGTGGATGTTTGGGTCAGGGATATTTCCTTCGGTGATATTTTTGATACTCTTATTTTTTGTGCCGGAGAGTCCAAGGTGGCTGGCCAAAAAAGGTAGGAATACGGAGGCCCTTGCTATACTAACACGAATTAATGGGCCAGAGCAAGCCCAGGTGGAGCTCCAGGAAATCAACCAGCACCTCAACACTGATTCGGTGTCTTTCTCCGAAATTTTCAGACCTGGTATTAGAAAGGCCCTTTTTGCCGGTATTCTGTTGGCTATGTTTTCCCAAATAACGGGTATCAATGCCATCATGTACTATGCCCCCGAGATTTTTAAGGCTACTGGCGACGGGAGCGATTCCGCCTTGCTGCAAACGATTCTGGTTGGGGTGGTCAATTTCCTATTTACGATCGTGGCCATTAAGTATGTGGATAAAACGGGAAGGAAAAAATTGCTTTTGGCTGGTTCTGCCGGGATGACGGCCTGTTTGGCCCTTATCGGAGGTGCTTTTTATCTTGACCTCGCCCAAGGATTCCTAGTCTTGGTATCTATATTGGCCTATATTGCTTTTTTTGCCCTCTCCTTAGGGCCCCTTACCTTTGTGGTCATCGCCGAGATATTCCCTAACCGTACCCGTGGAGTGGCCATGTCGATTTGCATATTTGCCCTCTGGGTTTTTGTTTTCATTGTGTCTCAGTGTTTTCCTATTTTACTAGAGTCCATTGGCAATGCCTATACCTTCTGGATATTTATGCTGTTGTCGGCGGGTGCCCTCTTTTTTGTTTGGCGGTTTATCCCCGAAACCAAGGAGAAGACTCTAGAAGAAATGGAAAAGCTCTGGCAGTGAACGCACGCTTCTTAGGAAACAAATAATGGGAAGTCCGAATGTCCTAAATAAAGACATTCGGACCAAAATTGTCGGTAAGACGAAAAAGCATGCCTAATCTAAGTAGAAGGGTTCATCATCATGCGCCCACTTAACTAAGGAAGTGCAAAGGCCATATATTGGCCTCCCGACTTCTTGCCGAATCTACTTCCGCCAGCGGCAATTACTACAAATTGTACGCCCTTTATTTTGTAAGTGATTGGTGTAGCAAACCCACCTGCGGGTAAGGTATATTCCCAGAGGATTTGTCCCGTTTTTCTGTCGAATGCCCGTATTTTTTCATCACTGGTAGCAGCTATAAATACCAAGCCGCCGGCCGTTACCAAAGGCCCGCCAATGTTTGCGGAACCAGTGGGTTTTGCTCCCTGTTTGGTTAGTTCAGGGTATTCGCCTAGAGGAACCTGCCATAAATATTCCCCAGTATTCATGTCGATGGCATTGAGCGTTCCCCATGGTGCCTTTATGGCTGGGTACCCATCAGGATCCAGAAATTGAACATTCCCGTTGTTAACATAGGGTGGGGAGTAGGGGAAAAGTTTGCCTTCGGGGGTATGTACCCGGGTAACTTGGTGTATGTCGTCGCTAGGAGTTGGTTGTTCTTTTCGTTCTGTTTTCAAAAGAAAATCTAGGAGCGAATCGCGCTCATTAGCCGAAAGATGCTGGAAGGAGGGCATCCTATTCCGACCAGTTCGTATCAGTTCGTTTATTTGTTGTCGTGTCAGTCGGCTTCCGATATTTTCTAGGGATGGATAACTTTGGGCCGTGGCAGGGCTTTTGTCTTTGGCGGTTAAGGCATGGCAGCCCGAGCAGGAGGTGTTAAATAGTTTCTCCCCTTCGCTCTGTACCATATTTTGTTGATTCACCTGGCGCATTTGGAGCCACCATAGCATATTACTACTGTTAATATAGAAAATACCGTTGGGGTCCACTGCAGCGCCTCCCCATTCGGCTCCGCCTGCGAAGCCGTAGTAAAGTGTGCCTTGGGTACTAGGTGGCATATACTTACTTCCCGTTAGGCTATTTTCAAAACGATCTAGGGTAAATGCATAGGCCTCCGGGGTCCGTCTCGTCAGAGCGTCCTTGGTAAGGACTTGGTTGGCAAACGGCTTTGGTTTTGATGGCATCGGTTGAGTAGGCCAGGGTTGTTCGCCGGGTAGTGCTGGGGAGGTAGGTACGGGTACTTCTTGGACTGGGAAGAGGGGAGCGCCTGTATCCCGATCGAAGATAAACACATAGCCATCTTTGGTAGCCTGAGCAACGGCCTCCACCTTGCGTCCTTGGTGGGTGACGGTGATGAGGTTAGGCGGGCAAGGGATATCCCTATCCCATAGGTCATGATGGACGGTTTGAAAATGCCAGACTCTTTCCCCTGTTTTGGCATTCAGGGCAATCACACAATTGGCAAAAAGGTTGGTGCCGATCCTTTCGGCCCCATAAAAGTCGACGGAGGGGGAGCCCGTTCCAAGAAATACCATACCGCGTTTTTCGTCTACCACCATCCCGGCCCAGCAGTTGGCGGCTCCCAGTTTTTTGTAGGCGTTTTTAGACCAAGTTTCGTATCCATATTCTCCCGGTAAGGGGATGGTTCGAAACACCCAGGCCAACTGGCCAGTACGTACGTTAAAGGCCCGAATATGGCCAGGGATAGCATCTCCGCCTTCGCTAAGGGCCGACCCCATGATGAGCAGGTCATTATAAATTACCCCAGGGGTGGTGGCTTTCATGCTATAATCTTGAACATCATAGCCAAGGGTAGCCGAATCTCCTAGTCCTTCATGTAAGTCGACGACCCCATTCTGGCCAAAACTTTTAATCATGGTTCCAGTCCGGGCGTCGATGGCATATAACCAGGGGCCTACGGAGTAAAGGATTCGTTTGTCTTCACCACGCTCCCAATAGACCACCCCACGAATAGGGTGGGAAGTAGGATTTTGAAAGGAGTTTTCAAACGGGTCAAACTTCCACAGCTCTTTCCCCGTGTCCGCTTCAGTGGCAAAAAGTTTAAGCTTAGGGGTGGTGCCATATAGCACGCCCCCGACCATTATGGGCTGGCAGGGCAGAGATGCGCCTTTTTTTTCGGGATCATTATTTTCGCCCGTATCATAGGACCATACGGGTTTCAATTGACCAACATTTTCTTTGTTGATTTGGGTCATAGGGGCATAGCGGGTGCCACCTGCATCACCCCCATAAGCGCGCCATTCCACATCGTCCTCGTTTTGGAAAGCATATTCCTCAAATTGAAAGGCCATTGAGCCGATTATTAAAATAGAAAGGATTAACAGGCCTTTCGATTTAAAAAAGTTAGCATTATTCATTTGGTAAATCCGTTTATCTTAAATTTTGTAACGGGATGAGGTCAAGTTGAAAATAAAAAGAGGATGTCTATATTCAGACATCCACTTTCTACATTTGGCTTTGGGTTTAGGAATGATCAGTATCCAGGATTTTGTATCATACCTGGATTAGAATTGGTTTCGAATTCCAGTGGGGAAATGGGCATGGCATAGTGTTCGTCGCGCCAAACGATGCTTCTTCCTGCGGCCACAGTTTTGTAAAATGCGGCTTCTTGAGCCCCGATTTTTAACCGACGGACATCGTCCCACCACCTAGTTTCTCCGAAAAATTCGGCCCAACGCTCGTATAATAAAGGATTGTTGGCCAAGTGATCGCCAACGGGTGCCTTCGTCTTGTCACTTAGGCTTTTATAATCGACCTCTGAAGGGACATCAGGATTAAAGCCATAGGCACGGCGTTTTACCTTATTGATGTATTCTAGGGCGAGGGTAGGGTTGGAATTTTGGATGACCTCGGCATACATCAAATAGATGTCAGGAAGGCGAATGAAATAAAAATTGGCTCCTGCCACATTTTTTGTTTCGGCTAGTGTACCTTGTAGATATTGATTTTTTCGTAGGGGCCATCCGTAGAACTCATTTTTGTCAAGTCCGGTGGCTGGGTCTAGGGTGTACCATTTTCCGAATTCGGCCTGAGCTACTTTGTAATATTTGCCCGCTACCATCACAGAATCGAAAAACGGCTGTAGGGCACAAACGAATAGTCGAGGATCGGGGCCATCTTCTTGCTGACCGAGCATTTCTCTACGTTCCATTTGTTGTTGTACATAGGCTGGTTTGAGCCTCCAAGTGCCGTTTACCTCTTCCATTTCGGTAAGAGGAGGAGCATCGTTATAGCCAAATCTCTTCAAGTTTTGGTCATGCATATACTGATTGCTGTACCCCATGGCCTTACGTTCTTCGCTGAGTGGATCAATATAGAACGGGGTGTAAAGCAAGGAGACTGTAGACCCCGTATTTTGTACACGGGAACCATTAGCATTGGGTGCATCTGGACTGGCCTTATTGCCGGTTTCATAAAAGGATTCGGAATTATACTCATATTGGGTATCTCCGTTAAACATTTGTTTGTAGCTTTCAAACGGGACGAGCGTTTTGCCACTGTTATTGATACAATCTTCCAAAACGACTTTCGCGCTGTCGGGCTTTTCGGCAAACAGGTAAGCTCGAGCCAGGGCCGCTTTGGCCGACCATTTGGTGGCTCTGTGCTTATCGGTCTGTGTTTCTAGGAGGACAGATGCCTTTTTTAAATCCTCGATCATGGCCTGGTAGGTCTCGCGAGTCGTAGCTCTAGGCACTGACATGGTGGCTAGGTCGGTGGGAACTTTTTGAATCACAGGAACTCCCATTCCATCGAGTTCAGGTTGGCCATAAAGACTTTGCAAGTGCCAAAGGTAATAGGCTCTCATAAAATATGCCTCTCCTTCTTTGGTGTCGATAGCATCTTTCTCGGAGGCAGGGGCTTGGGTCCGATAGGTGGCAATGGCCTCGATGGTACTATTGGCAAAATAAATTCCTTTTTGGACGTCGCGCCATTGTTGTTGAACTTTGTTATCACCGAGTTGGGCCATACCGCTGCATATTCCAATCCAAGATTCTGATCCCCGCCATTGAAGATCTATCGTATGGTCGAGACAATACATGGCATAACCGTGCCAAAAGTGCCCCAGAAAGCCCCATTCATGCTGAACCCCGTAAATAGAGACGAGCATTAAGTCGAGGTCTGTTAGTGACTTAGGGAAATCGGCTGGTGAAATGGACCCGTTGTCGTTGAGTTCAAGAAATGAATCTCGGCATCCCATCTGACTACCAGACAGGATTGCAAAAAATAGAATATATATTAATTTTTTCATCATGATTGGATTTAGAGCTGCTAAAAACTTTTATGATCAGAAACTTAGGTCAAGTCCCACAGAAAAGAGTTTGGTTTGAGGATAGGTGTTGATTCCGTAAAGACCATGATTTTTTACATCATTGGAGAACTCAGGATCGAGGCCCGTGAATTTCGTAAAAGTAAGCAGGTTCTGCCCAGTGAGGTATATACGGAACTTTTGAAGTTTTAGCTTGTTAGCCACGGCATCGGGTAGGGTATACCCTATAGATAAATTTTTGACCTTTAAGAAGGAGCCATTTTCGACAAAATACGATGAATACCAGGCATAGTTTCTACTAGGATCCAAGATGAACTTGTCGGGGTTGGAAGGGTCCTCCAAGCCTAATCTAGGCTGGTCGGTAAGGCCATTGCCTAAGAAATAGGAGGCTCCAAAAATGTCGTACGTGGATTGATAATCTTGTTGAAAAGATTGTTCGAAAATTTTACTACCATTGATGATGTCCCTTCCGGCGATCCCAAAAAATTGAACCATAAAATCAATTCCTTTCCAGGCGAGGTCTACATTGAAACCGTATTGGAATTTCGGCCAGGGGTTACCAATAAAAGTACGGTCAAGGTCGCTTATTTTTCCATCTCCATTCAGGTCTTTGTAAAGAATGTCGCCAGGACCGGTATATTGGTGGTTGTAATAGGCCGTTGCGCCGGCATTGATGGTTCCAGCAGCTAGGGCTTTTTCAGTGGCAATGGCGTTGAGGGTTTCCATTTGGCCTTGGTCTTGGATCAAACCTTCGGCTATGAGCCCATATATTTGGCCAACAGGCTGTCCATTGACGGTCTTAAAGGGGGAGTTACCACTCATGAAGTTCAAGCTTCCACTATAAATATAGGCGTTGGGGAGTCCTAAGTCCAGCACCTTATTGAAATTCTGCGAGATATTTCCTGTAATATTATAACTGAGCTCGCCCTTTTGGTCGCGGTACGAAGCGGTGAATTCCCATCCTTTGTTGGATATTTTACCAATATTGACCGGCATGGTGCTATTGGCGGCGCCGAAGGCGGCAATCCCAGAGGATAGGGGTATTGGCAAATTGTAGAGCATATCCTTGGTCTGTCGGTCGTAATATTCGGCCGAAAGCGATAGTCGGTCACCGAACATGTTGATGTCCAAGCCGGCATTGATGGTGTTGATCTCTTCCCATTTGATCGCGGTATTAACTACCTTGATAGAATTGAAACCGCCGACCGTGTTGACTTCATCAAAGCTATGTTGCTGTACTTGTTGGTAAGCAGGCTGGTAGGTAAAGTTCGATATCGCCGCATCATTACCCAGGATTCCCCAGCTCAGCCTGGGCTTCAGCAAGGTGATGAAGGAGGTATTGAGGTTCTGGAAGAAGGCTTCCTCATTAATTTTCCAACCTACCCCAACCGAAGGGAACACCCCATAGCGTTTATCAGGCCCAAATTTGGTGGATCCGTCACGTCTAAGGTTGGCAGTAAGGATATACCGGTTGTCGAAGGTATAATTTAGACGGGCAAATTGTGAAAGGAATCGGCCATATCCCAGGGCTCCACTGGCGGTCTTGTTAGGATTGGTCGATAGTGCAAAGGATTCGGCAACTTGTACCGGGAAGCCTGTCGCATTAGCACTAAGGGTAGCCGTATTCGATTTTTTGATTTCATAGCCTGCCATGATTTTAAAGTCATGCTTTTCGAAGAAGTTTTTCGCATAGGTTAGCTGAGTGGTAAGCTGATAACTCTCCCCATAACTCGACGACTTGGTGTATGATTCAGGTAGTGCTGTACGGAGTAGAAGATTCTTTTCCGTAAAACTATCCTCAAAGCTCCCACTAAATCCGCCACCAGCAGTAGTCCTAAAGTTTAAGCCTTTGGCCAGTTCCCAGTCTGCAAATAGTACCCCGTCTAGCAGCAAGGTGCCATTTTTCTGGTGCATATAAGCGAGAGAGGCCACGTCATTTCCTCCCGAAAACTCGACCTCACCAGGGACGCTGGCGAAGCTGCCATCCTCATTTCTTACGGCCATATACGGTAGGGACCGCCAGGGAATGCCTCGGGTCGCAGGATTCGTCGATGTTTTGGCCATATAGATCATATGACCAAAGGTGAATTTTTTGCTTAATTGATAATCATTATTGATTCGAAGCGAGTAGCGCTCCCAATAATTGCTTTTCTGTATACCATTTTCTCTTTCGTAACCGGCCGATACATAGTATTTGGCTTTGGCTGTTCCTCCATTCATTGAGAGCATATAGGTTTGCTCTTGTCCGCTTTGAAAGAGCTCGTCAAACCAGTCGGTATTGGGTAAGTTGGGGTCATTCCATAATCCGTAGTCCTGTTTAATTCCCCGGCGGGCACGGATATAATCCTGCGTATCAAGCATCTTGTAGGATTTAGTAATGCTGCGGACTCCTACGTTGCTGGAGAAATTAAAACTGGGCTTTTGATTGAATGATCCTTTTTTAGTTGTGATTAACACCACACCTCCAGCTGCCTGGGCACCATAGATCGCCGCTGCACTGGCATCTTTTATAATCTCTATCGATTCGATGTCCTTAGGGTTAAAATTACTGTTGTTCCCTCTTACGATACCGTCAATTACAAACAATGGATTTAATCCATTAATAGATCCCACTCCACGAATGATAATTTGAGAGTTGGAGCCAGGCTTTCCACTTTCTTTGTTGATCATCACCCCTGCCGCACGTCCTTGAAGGGCTTCGCTCACCGACCGAACTGGGAGGTTTTTGATGGCATCCGCCTTAATCGAGGTCACGGAGCCGGTCAAGTCTGAGCGTTTCTCGGTACCATATCCAACCACTACCACCTCTCCAAGAGCTTGAATGTCGGTTTCGAGGGTGACATCTAGGGTAGATTTACCAGCGACAGCAACCTCCTTCGTTTTGTAGCCAATAAACGAATATACCAACGTGACATCCTTGTCAGGTGCATTTAGGACATACTCGCCCTCAATATTCGTACTGGTACCTATGGTGGTTCCCTTTACTACCACATTGACTCCCGGTATGGGATCGCCTTCTGTACCGGTGATTTTCCCCTCTATCCTATGTAGTATGAGTTGAGGCTCGTGGGGCTTGCCGACTCTTTCTAGCATGGACAGAGAGTCGGGCAGGTGAGCATGCCGTGGGGATAAAAGAATTTGCCGACCGGAGACCTGATAGAAGATATCGGTGTTCTTAAATATTTCGTTGAGGGCCTTCTCTATTGTCGAATTTACCACATTCACATTTACCACCTTAGCAACGTTAATCTGTTGGTGGTTGTAAAAGAAACGATAAGGCGTCTGTTTTTCAACCTCTTTTAAGGCCTCTTTCAGTGGTTTCGACATTTTTATAATAGAGATCTTGGTAGGGTTTGATGCAAGGCTGGGTGTAGAAGCCTGCGTCTGACATACCATCGACAAGAGGAAGCACAAAGTCATCATAGTCTTAGCAGATAATTGGTACAGGAATAAAAATCTTCCTGATGATACATAGCGGTACTGCGCTATCTCGTGTGGAAGTCGAGATTTTTTCATAAATTACAGAGTTTTTTGAGAAAAGAAACATTCTAACTATCGCTCTCAGAAAGCGGTAGTTCTTGCGCTGGACGTGTTGGAAGCACGACCAGCGCTTTTTATTTTATGATTTTATTTACATAGGCCATTATTTTTTAGTGACACAATTTACCCGTGATATATACATCCTTTCCCACTATCCGGTACTGGATACGGTGCGATACCTCCAAAAGCCGTAATATCTCTTCCAGATTTTCTTTTTCTACGTCGGCTGTGAGTTTGCATGAAAGATTATCTTCTTCTACATGAATTTTGACTCCATAGCGTTTTTCTAATAGTGGAAACACCGTTGAGAACGGGGTCTCATCGAAAACAAGGCTCTGAGCGAAAGATCCATTGTTTTGGATGGTACGAACATCAACGGATTGCTCAATGTCCATTGCTCCGGATTGTTTGTCATATACGGCTCTTTCTCGCGGTGCTAGGATGACATCCTGCCCCTTTGACGAGTGATCTCGCTCTATTTGTACCTTTCCTCTGACCAAGGTCGTCTCTATGGTCTCCTGGTCCTTGAAGGATCTGACGTTGAACTCCGTCCCCAATACTTTAATGGTAATATCGGAGGTATGCACCAAAAAGACTTTTTTATCGTCGTGGGCCACGTCGAAATAGGCTTCCCCATTCAGAAATACTTCTCGGGTTAAGCTGTCAAACGATTTGGGGTAACGTAAGGTAGAACCCGGCTTGACCCATATGATGGACCCGTCGGAAAGGGTAACTTTGGATTGATGATCGAGGCGGGTGGTAACCGTATAATAGCCTATCGTATTGGCGGGGTGCTTTAGGTAGGCCAGTGTAAGAAAGATTCCTAGAACTACCAGCGCTGCGATAGTGGGCAGGCTGAAGGGCATGGCCCATAATCGACGAGTGCGCTTTGGTTCCGAGGGCTCGCCGATAGCGGGTAATTTATCTTCAATTCCCGCCCATACGGTCAATTTTAGTGTGTTTAGAAAGTCAGGATAGTGCTTTAGCTCTTGCTCTAACTGTCTTTCTTCTTGACTAAAGGAATGATACCATTGGTTGAGTTCGGCTCGCTCCGATTCGGAACACGTGCCATTTTCAAATTTTTCCAGTAAAAGGGCCAGTCGTTCTTTTTTCACTATATAGAGATTTTATATAATGATGACAATTGCCAATATAAAATGTACTATAACAAGGAAAAATATTTTTTTACCAGAGGCTCCTGTTTCTTTAATAGGGATTTTTGAACGACATGATTCTTTTACGCAATCGCTTTAAAGAGGTGCTGATTTGATTGCGAACGGTTTGATGGGAAAGGTTCAGTGATTCAGCGATTTGCGCCCCACTCAAACCCTCATCACGACTCATTAAAAAAATCCGGCGCATTTGTTGGGGCATTTGATCAATCTCTTCCGCAATCAGTGATTCTAATTCCCGATATTCCATTTCAGACTCAAGGGGTTCTACCAGGAGGTCCAAATCCTGCATATATCTTTCAAGATGTCTTTGAGTAGTCGTTTTTTGATGTAAAAGATTTAGTATTTTGTTTTTAAGGATGGTATGGAGGTAGGCCTGAACATGATCCGGAATGACAAGGGTGTCTTTTTTCAACCAGATACTTATAAATACCTCCTGCACACAATCCTTGGCCTCGTCCTCATCTTGTAGCCGTACTTTTGCGGTTACATATAGCTTTAGCCAAAACCGATCGAATAGCTCCCGATAGGCCAAAAAATTGCCTTCTCTGCAGAGTTTGTCGAAGAGTTGATGGTCGGTTAGGTTTCTCACAGTATTTTTAATTGCCTTTGATGGTGCCAATGGGTATTCTATACTAAAGCATATATGGAGACATAAATACTAGTGTATCGCCTGGTAGTTCCCATGGACTTACCATCTTTCTTGCTATATTGATGGTTACTTTTCCTTGTAATTGGGCGTTCAATGGATGGGAGGTATTTAGTCCATTCTGCTGAAATTCAAAGCTTAGCTCTTGAGAAAGCCGAGGCGATCTTACTGTCTGGCAAACTTCTAATTACTCAGTATTTTAACCCTCGGTTTTAATGAAGGTTGTTGATGGGGAACTTATGCTGGCTCCATTTTGTGATAAAAATAGTTTTATAGGTTTGCTTAAATTGCTTACAATGGAAAAAATGAAAGTAGAAATTTGGAGTGACGTCATGTGTCCGTTTTGTTATATAGGAAAGCGGAAATTTGAGACGGCTTTGGATGGTTTTGAACATAAAAATCAGATAGAAGTAGAGTGGAAGAGTTTTCAACTGAACCCGGATCTGAAAACTGAGCCTGGTCGGAGTATCAACGATTATCTGGCAGAAGTGAAAGGCTGGTCGCCGGAGTATGCTGCTGAAGCTAACGCCTATGTGTCGGGCATTGCCGCCGAAGTAGGGCTGGAGTATCATATGGATAAGGCGGTATTGGCCAACTCCTTCGATGCCCATCGATTTGCCCATTATGCCAAAACCCAAGGAAAAGGTGACCAGGCCGAGGAGCAGCTTTTTAAGGCTTACTTTACGGATGGGAAAAATACCGCCGATATCGATACCCTGGTGGACCTGGGAGCGGCCATTGGCCTAGATGCTGAGGCACTTCGAGCCGTATTAGAAGGCGATGACTTCGCTGAGGAGGTGCGTCGGGATATTTATGAAGCCCATCAGGTAGGTGCCAAGGGTGTTCCCTTCTTCGTTTTGGATCGGAAATTTGCCGTTTCAGGTGCCCAGCAGCCAGAAACCTTTGCCGGTGCTTTGGCGCAGGCATTTGGAAAATGGTCAGAATCCAATCCGGTACAGCCCATTTCCTTGGCCGATGGTGCCAGCTGCAACGTGGAGGGTGCATGCGACTAAAAGAGTTAAAATGCCTGTGATATGGTTCCTCCGAAGGGGTAGTGTTTTTAAATTTGTCAGGTAAGCCATGCTTTTGCTTGTGTAGTGAAGGCATGGCTTTATTAATATCCTGTTAGTCAAAAACTGTAATTCTTTACTAGTTTTAGCTTTCTTTTCAATAATGGACATCCTTTTCCCGTACATAATGCTATGACCCGCACCTTTTTGGCTCTTTTTTTCGTTTGTTTTTGCACGATTAGCTTCGCTGGGGGTGTGCGTGGAAGGGTCCAGACCGTAGCAGGTGAAAGCCTTCCTTATGCGGGAATTACCGTAAAAGGTACTTCTCAGGGTACAATGGCCAATGAAGAGGGTGTGTACGCTTTTTCCCTTTTGCCTGGAAATTATATCCTCGTTTTTCAATATTTGGGTTTTCGAACCCAAGAATTGCCTTTGACAATCGGGGAGGATTTCCTGGAAAAGAATGTGGTCATGGAAGTTCAAGCCTTAAACCTTTCGGAAGCGGTGATAGGAGATCTTAAGGAGGATCCTGCGACCACGATCATGAAAAAGACCATTGCTAAGGCCAAGTTTCATCAATTGCAGGTGCGCAGTTATAGCGCCAAGGTCTATTCTAGGGCTTCGGCTATAGCTACTAATATTCCTTCCTTATTGCAAAAACGACTTAAAAAAGAGGGGATAGAAGAAGGTAAGGCCTTTCTGAATGAGAGTGTAGCCGAGATTACCTACCGTAGACCAAGTACTTACAAACAGAAGATTCTCTCTACTCGTAACAGTCTCGACAATAGCATTCCTTCTCCCAACGAATTTATAATGGCCAGCCTTTATAACCCCAAGGTAGCCGGAACGATAAGTCCTTTATCTCCGAAGGCATTTGGGTATTACCGGTTCGAATATGAAGGGTATTTTGAAGATCAGGGCCATATTGTTAATAAGATCAAGGTAGTTCCCAAGGCCTATGGTGAAGGGGTTTTTAAAGGAAGTATTAATATTATAGAAGGGCTATGGGCCATGCATAGCTACGACTTACAGACGACTACCAGTGGGTTAGAGATTTCGGCAAAACAAATATTTAACCCCATCCAAAAGGTGTGGCTGCCGGTGAACCAGCAGTTTAAACTGGAAGGAGGCTATTTAGGTTTTTCAGGATTATTTAAATACCTCGTTTCGGTAAATTATGGTAGTTTGGATGTGGACCCCAATTTGAGGGAGGAGGTCGTTATTAATGACCGTATGGCCAACGAGCAACGGCAGAAAGGGAAGTTGGAGGATTTGATCCAAGAGCAAAAACAATTCTCTTCCAAGGCGTTTCGAAAACTATCCAAAGAATATGCTAAGGATCGAATACGAGAGGACCCTACCGTAAGCAGTAGAATGGTGAGGAGGGATTCTATTGTGGTGGACTCTATGGCCAATAAGCGCGATACTACGTATTGGGCGGAGCTCAGACCCGTTCCCTTAACGCCCTTAGAAGTGAAAAGCTATGCCCTACAGGACAGCATCCAGCTGATGAAAGAAATCAGACAGGAAGTTAAAAAGCCCGATTCAACAAATTTCAAATTGAAGCATTTGGTGCTGGGCAACTCTTACGCCCTCGGGGGGCGCAATTACCTGGAAAGCCCGGTGGTATCTCTCAATTATAATTCGGTAGAGGGTACCGCACTCAACTTTCTGACAGAATGGAAAAAGCGGTGGGGGAGGACCAGCTATGTATTGGCCAGCCCTTACCTACGATATTCGGTGGGGCGGAAGCGGCTTTATGGGACCATGCTGCTGAGGACGGGTACGCGCAATTGGGACTTTAGCCTAGTGGGGGGAGAGCTAGCCTCACAATATAACGAAGAAGACCCCGTAGAGCCCTTCCCTAATAGTATTGCCTCCCGTTTTTTTGATAGGAATCTGGTTAAACTATACCAAAACCAGTTTGCCAAGGCCGATGTGTCGGTCCGGAATGTGGAAGAAATATTGGACTTATATGGTTCCTTCGAGGTTCAAAAGCGGACGGAACTGTTCAATTTGCCCGACACCAAATCATGGATTCCTTCCGAATCATATGGGTACTTGCCCAACAGGCCCGTTAATAAGGAGCTTGGTAATACCGGGTTCGATCCGCATACGGTAGGTTTGTTGACTTTTAAGGCAAAGCTAAAGCCTTGGGCGCGCTATATCGTTCGAAATGGCTTGAAGCGCTATTTGCCTAATAGGGGGCCTATCTTCGATATGACCTATAAACAGGGTTTGGCAGGAATAGGGGAGGTTCAGTATTCATTTGTGGAGGGGAGGTTTTCGCATGATGCCGTTCTGGGGCCTCGGTCTTTGTTGCGCTATAGCGTATCTGGAGGAGGCTTCGTGTCTAAATCTAACCTCTACTTTATGGATTTTAAGCATTTTATGGGCAACGAATTCTTCCTTCAAATAGGCGATCCGGTAAATAACTTTAGGATGCTCCCTTATTACCAGTATAGCACCGACTCCTGGTTTGTGCAGGGTCATGCCTACTGGATCTTTCAACGGTTATTACTTACCCGGTTGGAGCTGGTGCGGCTAACGGGTGTGAAAGAAACGATACAAATTCATGCCCTAAAAACACCTTCTATTGGCTACTACACCGAGCTAGGCTATGGCCTTGACGATGTATTGCGCATAGGCAGGATAGAAGTAATTGGCCAGTTTCATGGTGCTAAGCTTCAGGCCATTGGCTTAAGGATAGGGACCTCCATCCAGGTGGGTAAGGGAAGGCGTTAAGGACAAGAAAAGCACCACACAAGATCACTCCTTTCGGAGGGCTTGTGCGGTGCTTTTAGTATTTGTCCAACGGTATCAGGAATGTTATCGTGTGACCGTTTTTATTATCGGAAGCGCTTGACTAGCCATAAGCTAGATAATCGATGTCAAGGGAAGACTTTCCGGCGAAAGCCCAGTGCCGACAGCCCTACAAACCAGTCCTGATAAAGTCTATTTATTGAACCTTCGTACCAGGGAGTCGCGGCGTGGACTTAGGTATAGAAGGATACGTATTATTATCGGGCTCAATATCGGCCATACGCTTGCTTGGATCTATTTCAATCCTTAGGATCTCATTGGTGGGGCGGTCGATGGTGAAAGTGTATTCTGGGTAGGTCCAAGGCCAGTCGCTAAGCAGGGTGGTTTTAGAATATCGCTGCTCCGATTTTTCTCCCCGCATCATTTCTAAGGGAATATAAAAATTCTCCTGGCTGCCGTCGGCATAGCTAACTACTACGTCCAGGGGCATGGGCAACTCACCGATCCTTTCCAAGACGATGGTGCTTTTATCGCCTTGACCCAAGACTTCCTTCACGCCATAATCGATAAAGTGGGTAGTCCCGACAAAGTCCTCCCAAAACCAATCCAGTTCCAGACCCGAAACTTTTTCCATAATACGTTTTAGATCGGTAGGGTTGGGATGTCTAAAGGCCCATTCTTTAAAGTATCGCTTCATGGCGATTTCGAAGGCAGCCTCTCCCATTATGTAGCTCAACTGATTAAGGAAAACTGCTCCTTTGGAATAGCTGGCTATGCTGTAGGCCTTGTTGGTATGGTAGTGGTCGGCGTGGGTGGTAAGAGGCTCTTCCTCTCCCGACTTCACCAGGTTGATATAGCTTTGGGTGCTTCTGGCCTGAGGGTCGGACTTGCTAGGGAACAGCTCGGCCATCACCAGGTTTTGGGCGTAGGAGGTGAAGCCTTCGTCCATCCACGGGTATTTGGATTCGTTGGAGGCGAGCAAGCCTTGGAACCAGCTATGGATAGATTCGTGAACGGTAACACTAGTCAATGCTGGGAGGGTCAACCGTCCGGTGATCAGTGTGGCCATAGGATATTCCATGCCTCCATCGCCGCCTTGTATCACCGAGTACTGCTTATAAGGGTAGCGGCCAAAGCGTTCGTTCATTATTTTAAATGCCTTTACAGCCAAGGGTTCCATTTTTTTCCAAACATGAGCCAGGCTATCTGACTGATAGAAGAAGTGGAGGTCTAGGTCGTTATCGACTTTGACGACGTCGTGGGTATAATGCGGGTCGGCCGCCCAAACGAAATCGTGCACATTAGGCGCTACAAAATGCCAAGTTAGGCGCTCTCCAGCCTTGTGTTTTACTTCCTTTTTGGAATATCCATGACCGATTTTATCGGGGTTTTGTAGATATCCGGTAGCGGCTATGGTATAGGCAGCGTCCATATTTATTTTCACATCGAAGTCGCCCCAAACGCCATGGAATTCCCTTGCGATGTAGGGGTTCGCATGCCAGCCCTCATAGTCATACTCCGAGATTTTGGGGTACCACTGCGACATGGAATAGGCTATCCCTTCTTTGTTGTCTCTTCCTGTCCGGCGTATTTGAACCGGCACCTGGGCTTCGAACTGCAGGTCGAAAACATGTTGACTTTTGGGCATGATAGGTTCATCGAGGGTTACCTCTAGGATGGTTCCCTGTACCAGGTAACGGACAGGTTTGCCATTATGCTTCAGCGATTTTATCTTTTCATAGCCAATTTCCTGGGGCGATAGCTTCGATATGCGGTCCTTGACCCGGCTATCGGGATCGGCGATGGTACGAGAGCGTACGTCCATTTGACTGCCTGGTTGGAAGGCATTCAAGTAGAGGTGGTAGAACACCTTGTGAAGGGTGTCCGGAGAATTGTTGGTATACGTAAGTTTCTGCTGGCCTTTGTACTGGTGGGTGGAAGCGTCAAAATCGATATCCATTTGATATTTAACACGCTGTTGCCATCTTTCACCTTGTGCCATGCCACTGGCAGCCATCAGGGCAAATAGGGCGACTAATACTGATTTTTTCATTTAGTTAGATTTGTTGGGTATTTAATAGTTGTTTCAGGGGGCTTATGATCCGCTATTAGGGTTATGTCAGTACTTTGCGACTAAGTCAATTCATGGTGCCTTAAAGGGATTTAACGAAAATATCCCAACAATTAAAATTGCTGGGATACAAACGGTATGACCTATAGAACGGAGAATCCGTTCCGAGCGTATTAACCTAGTTGGTTAATGCAGTTCAAATCTTCAAAAGCAAGTTTCAAGCGTTCTGACATGCTTTCTTCTCCTTTTCTTAACCAAACACGTGGGTCATAGAACTTCTTGTTAGGTACATCGGAACCTTCGGGGTTACCTAATTGCGACTGAAGATATCCTTCTTTCGCTTTGTAATAACCCAAAATTCCTTCCCAAGTAGACCATTGCATATCGGTATCGATGTTCATTTTGATAGCACCGTACTGGATCGCCTCACGGATCTCTTCTCTAGAAGAACCTGAGCCACCGTGGAATACGAAATTGACAGGAAGTTCGCCAGTTCCGAATTTCTTTTGGATAAAGTCCTGAGAGTTTAAAAGAATTTTCGGCTCTAGTTTTACGTTACCTGGCTTGTACACCCCGTGTACATTTCCGAAGGCCGCAGCGATAGTGAAATTAGGCGATATTTTGCTTAATTCTTCATAGGCATACGCCACCTCTTCAGGTTGTGTGTACATTTTGGAGCTATCGATGCCTGTGTTGTCCACACCATCTTCTTCTCCACCGGTAACACCCAATTCTATTTCTAAGGTCATGCCTATTTTAGCCATGCGCTCGAAATACTTGCTACAAATTTCTATATTTTCTTCGATGGGTTCTTCAGAAAGATCCAGCATATGGGAGCTGTAAAGAGGAACACCGTATTGGTCGAAGTGTTTTTCACCAGCATCTAGCAATCCGTCGATCCACGGAAGCAGCTTCTTTGCACAGTGGTCGGTATGTAAGATTACGGGAACACCGTAAAGGGCAGCCATTTGGTGTACATGATGTGCACCAGATATTCCACCCGCAATAGCGGCTTGTTGGTCGGCATTTGAAAGGCTTTTACCGGCATAGAATATGGCACCACCATTCGAGAATTGAATGATTACGGGACTGTTTACGGCCTTAGCTGTTTCCAGTACGGCGTTTACAGAATTGGTACCTACCACGTTTACCGCTGGAAGCGCATAATTATTAACGTTGGCATGGCGGAAAATTTCGCTAACTCCGTCACCGGTTACTACGCCAGGTGCAAAGCGTTTTGTTGTTTCGCTCATAGTGATATATTGTAAATTTCAGGAAATAATTGCATAATTCGCATTTAAGAGTATGGAATGATGACAATTCTTGCAAGTTAATTAATTTAGGGAAAAAGGAGGCTTTTTAGCTCCCTATAATATCTTAGGGAAACTAGGGTCCACTAAATACGGATGGCCAAAATTGTAATGTGTATATTTGGACCATCATTAACTAGAAATAAAAGGAGTGTCGTGGCCATAGAAGGCCCCTTCGTATTAAATTTCGTTCGATTCATGTCTCAAAAATTAATCAGAACCTTGTTGCTCGCCGCTGGTGCAGGATTTTTTGTCCTGTGGATTTTGGAGTTTCGAAGAGCCGGGCTCTTTGCCAGTTATTGGCTGCTGCTTTTAAGTATTGTCGCCTTTTTAACTTTCCAATTTAACCGCCTGAAGCAAGCCGGCACACAGGATCATACCGCTAAAACGACTTCCAACAAAGCAGCGAAGACTAAACCCCGCAAAAGATGAATAGCCTTATATTAATTATTACCATCGTGTTTTTCATGCTGGCGGGCTATTATGGGGCGGTCAGATCGATACTTTCCGAACTCTCGCTGGATCGATATATGATGCGGTACGACAATACCGAAGCCTTGGTGAAGGCCTTGTATTGGCGACGTATCCTCCGCTTAGCACGACTCACGGTGGTGGCTTTTGGTGTATTTTTTGCCGTGATATGCTTGTCGCCAGTGGTTCAGCAGTACGTGCCGATGGAGCCGTGGCTGTATGTACTCACCCTTTTGGTGTCCCTGTCGGTATTGTGGATGCTAAGTTATGTCGGCTGGCTCAAGGTGTCTAGAGTGTTTCCCAGCTTGTTTTCGTTAACTAACTTTCCGGTGCGACTGGCCGAATGGTTCGTGACTCCCATCTATTGGCTTGTGGAGCCTATGGTGAAAGAAAATATTTTGTCTCCATCCTACCGCGACGATGCGGCCTCGGCCGACGACCCCGATTTCGAGGACCATAGCATAGAGGAAAGGATGTTTATCAACGCTCTCGATTTTAAAGACCTTAGGATCCGCGATTGTATGATACCTCGAACGGAGATCTCGGCCCTGAACGTCAATGACTCTATCGAGGACCTACGCAAGACATTTCTGTCCAGTGGACATTCCAAAATCATTATTTACCGCGACTCGGTCGATAATATCCTGGGCTATTGCCATGCCCTGGCCCTGTTTAAAAAACCCAAGGAAATTAGCAGTATTATTACCGCCATCCTGATTGTGCCCGAAGCCATGCCGGTACGGGATCTGATGTTGAAGTTCCTCGAAGAACGGCGCAGCCTTGCCTTGGTGGTCGATGAGTTTGGTGGGACCTCAGGGCTGGTGAGTGTGGAGGATGTTGTGGAGCAGATCTTCGGCGAAATACAAGATGAGTACGATTCTACTGAAGACTGGACCGAAAGGCAGCTAGATGAACATCAATATATACTCAGTGCGAGGCATGAAATAGATTATTTGAACGATAAATATGGATGGGAGCTCCCTGAAGGCGATTACGACACATTGGCCGGGATGTTTATCGATCATTATGGCGATTTGCCCCAAGTCAACGATGTATTGGAGTTGCGCCCTCACCGATTCCAAGTGGTCTCTATGCAAGATACCCGCATCGAGCTGATCAAGATATCGGTAGGACAAGTGGGAGGAAAGAATGACTAACCTTTATAAAGAATCGTGATGCGTATTTTATTCTTGGGAATATTATTTTCTTTCTTCGTAGCTGCACTCCAGGCCCAGGACCTCCGAGAGGCTATATCGACCATTGTGGAGCAGGCCGAGGGTAAAGTGGGAGTTGGGGTGTTAAACGTCCAGCGATCGGAGCCCGTGTATTGGAATGAGAATCATCGATTCCCCATGCAGAGTGTCTTCAAATTTCCCCTGGCACTGGCCGTACTCGACAGGGTAGATAAAGGGGAGTTGGACTTACAACAAGTAGTACCTATTACCAGAGCCGATTTGCCCCCCCATACTTGGAGCCCTATTCGGGACAAATACCCGTCTGGGGATTTTACCCTCACCGTTTCAGAACTACTCCAATATACCGTTTCTCAGAGTGATAATAATGGTTGTGATCTGTTATTCCGCCTTTTGGGAGGACCTGCCCGGGTCGATGCTTATATCAAAAAATGGGTTCCAGAGGGTATTGCTATTGTAGCCGATGAAGCGAAAATGGCTACGGCCTGGGAGGTACAGTTTGGTAACTATGCCACCCCAGTGGCTATGAGCAGGCTATTCCAGCAGTTTTATGCCGGTCAAATACTCTCCGCCGGAAGCACGGCCTACCTGAAGCAAATACTCCTTGAAACCAATACCTGCACGGCCTGTATGAAGGGCTTGCTGCCAGAAGGAGCCAGGGTAGCCCACAAAACGGGTCGGTCGGCTACCAATGCACAGGGCATCACGGCGGCTACCAACGATGCTGGGGTGCTCCTGTTACCGAATGGCCAAGAGGTGGTTGTGGTGGTGTTTGTAGGAGATTCGCCCGCCGACGATCGTACCAGAGAAGGGATAATTGCCCAGGTTTCGAGAGCCGTTTGGGACCATTATCTTCAAAAATGAAGCGTTTTATATATCCAAAATCATTGTAGCGTTTTGCGAATTCAAGTAGAAAATATAGGTAAGAAATTCGTTAGAGAATGGATCCTCAGGGGGGCTAGTTTTGAGCTGTTGCAAGGGCAGTCCTATACATTCGTAGGGCCCAATGGAAGTGGTAAATCTACCTTATTGCAACTCTTAACGGGTATGATGCCCATTTCGGAAGGTAAAATTAGCTATATCCCTGAGAACAAGAAGCCCATACATATCGACGGCTGGTACAAACACCTGGTCATAGCTGCTCCCTATTTGGAGCTTATAGAGGAGTTTACACTTCGGGAGTTGTTTCAGTTTCACTGTCAATTCAAACCGATGAAAGGAGGGATAAAGGCCCCTGATTTCGAGGATTTTATTGAACTTCCGCATGCCAAGCATAAGGCCATCCGTCACTTCTCTTCGGGAATGAAGCAGCGTGTTAAGCTAGGACTGGCCTTTATGTCGGATGTTCCTGTAGTGTTTTTGGACGAGCCCACCAGTAACTTAGACGTCCAGGGAATTGACTGGTACTTACGCCAAGTGGAAGCCCTTACAAAGGACCAGATCTTGATATTAGGCTCGAATGTTGCCCAGGAATATTCCTTTTGTAAGAATATTATCTCGGTTTCATCTTTTAAAAAATAAATCCTTCACCCTTCTTATGAAATACAAGAGCAAGTTACTGTTACATTTCGGATTGTTTCAGCTGATGGTACTGGTAAGCCAGGCCCAAGACCACAAGACGACCTGGTACAATCCAGTAGCTACGGATCGCACTGTATTGGAAGGTCAGGGTTGGGCTGGTGCACAGGACGGGTCTTATAGTCGGCTGCCAGCCAAGGCCAAAGGGGCCGTTCGGGAGGCGGTGTGGAATCTGTCTCAGCAAACGGCCGGTATGATGATTCGTTTTAGAAGCAATGCCTCCGAAATAAAGGTCCGTTATGCAGTAACGGGCTCCATACAGATGCCACATATGCCGGCTACTGGAGTAAGTGGGGTGGATTTGTACGGCATATCCAATGATGGAGTGCAGCTATGGTGTGCAGGTAAATACGCATTTAAGGATACTATCACTTATGAATACACCAATCTGATTGTGGGGGATGGCTACCATAAGCTAGGAAGGGAATACCGACTTTATCTACCCTTGTACAACGGCGTAAAATGGTTAGAAATCGGCGTGGCGGATACCACAAAGTTTGAGGCTCTTCCAGCTAGGCCTGAGGCGCCCATCGTGGTATATGGTACCTCTATCGCACAGGGTGCCTGTGCTTCAAGACCCGGAATGGCCTGGACCAATATATTGAGTCGTAAGCTCGATATTCCGGTGTTGAATCTGGGGTTTTCGGGAAATGGACGTTTGGAGCCCGAAGTAGTGGATCTGGTAGCCGAACAAGCTGCCAAAGTATTTATTCTCGACTGCCTGCCCAACTTAGTCGTCCGCCCCAATGGCCCCGTAAGCCTTCAAGATGTGAGGGAGCGAATCCTGGCCAGCGTACGGACGCTTCGGCAAAGAAGGCCTACAACGCCCATCGTGCTTGCTGAACATGCGGGATATACCGGTGCGGCCATCAATGCGGTGAGTAAAGAATACTATGAGGCCGTAAACCGGGTCATTAGGCAGGCCTATTCCGACTTGTCGGCCGAAGGAGTCGCTCAGTTGCATTTGATACCCATCGAGGAATTTGGGCAAGATATAGAGACGATGGTGGACGGTACCCACCCCAACGACCTGGGTATGATGCGCTATGCCGAGGGCTATGAGCGGAAATTAAGAGATATTTTGAAACAGCCTGTGGGCACCTTTACGACCACCAAGCCAGTGTCGCAACTTCGGGAGTTGGGGGGCTACGATTGGGAACTGCGAAATAAGGCCATTATGGAGTTGAAAAATGCCGCAGTACATACGGTGGTAATAGGCAATTCCATCACTCATTTTTGGGGCGGTCAACCCAAGGCACATATTGCCAGAGGTGAAAAGTCATGGAATAGCACTTTCGGGGAGAAAGGGGTAATCAATATGGGCTTCGGCTGGGATCGTATCGAAAACGTTCTCTGGCGAATCTATCATGGCGCCTTAGAGGGCGTATCTCCCCAGCGCATTCTGGTCAATATTGGTACCAATAATTTGCATTTGAATAGCGATTCGGAGATTGTGGCAGGGTGGAGGTTGATGACTGAAGCTATTCAAAGCCGTCAACCTCAAGCCAAGGTCTATCTGGTCGGTATTTATCCTCGTAGGAAGAACGAGGAACGTGTGCGCGTGCTGAATTCTAAAATGGAGGAGTTGGCTCGGCAAATGAACGTGAAATATGTAAATCCCGGTACCGTTTTTCTGAAGGGTGATACCATCGATGAGGCGCTCTTTACGGATGGCCTCCATCCCAATGAGACCGGCTATAGCTTACTGGGCCAGGCACTTAAGAAAATGATTGAATAGGGCCATTAAGGAAATTATGCCTAAAATCGTGTGAGCCAAGGCGTACTTCCGAAGCGCCTTGGCTCACACGATCAATCCTTTGGAAACATACTGTCGTCGAGTCCGGGGATTATTTTTAAGGCATTTTTATAATACAGTTTTTTGAGCACCTCGTCGGACAATCCTATTCCATACATGCGCCAGAAGGCATGGTATTTTTTATGATAGGGAAAATACTCATCTTCCGTTTCTAATACTCGGAAATAGGTGGCATATTCGGACGGCACCCAGCTGTCTTTTCCAAACAGTACCCGATCCTGGTATTTTTCGAAAAACTTTTTGGCCGTTCGCGGTTGCCTTCCTAGTTCGGCAATCACGGCACCAATCTCCACATAAGTATTGGGGAAGGCGATCATAAGGCTATCCAACATTTTGAGGTTATTGGCATACCAGCCCATATGCGCATTGATGAAGGTGGTTTGGGGGTTGTCGCGAAAAATGGCATGCTGTTCGGCAATGAGCGAGTCGAAAGGGACAGGGTCGGCATCTCCCCTGCGGCGATTGGGGTGTGTTTTTAGCTCCAGCCACCTTTCATTATAGCGATCCATGGGGTCCCAAAAGGAAGGGACATCGGCGGTATGAATGAGTACGGGTATTCCCAAGCTCCCGCATTTTTGCCAGATGGGCTGTAAGCGTGGGTCCGACACGGCTACACGTCGGCCTTTTTCATCGCGGATTCCGCTAAATCCCAGGCTCTTATATATTTTCAAACCTTTGGCGCCCATTCTGACGTCGGCCTCCAGTTGTTTTACCGCTCGTTCGGTCCAGTCTTTCTCTCCAAAGCCCTTGAATTGGAGATTAGTAAACACGGCAATCCGGTTAGAGCCATTTTCGGTTGCGTTTTTAAGTGCACCGTTCAGATGATTGGTACCTTCTTCCCAATCCTGATACCGGCCCCGGCCACTCAGGTTGACCATTATGCCCAGGTTAAGGCTGTCCATTTGTGCCTTTAATTCGTTCAAATCCTGAGTAGGCATCCGATATTGATGGTTATGTACATCGATAAAGGGGAATTTGGCCTTAGTTATGCGATGTTCATCAACTATCAAGGTAGATATAGGATCGTACTCCTCGAATCCCAGAGGTTCTTCCTTTAATGGGCTCCGCTGCGCCCATAGCGGTTCCATCACTGAGATGGTTACAATGCTGGCGAGTAGTAATACTTTTTTCATTGATTATAAAGAATTTGTGAGGAATCGATGGGGCCAGAAATACCTGCCGTATAGGCTTAGGGGGTGGACGAGGGCCTATACAGCAATGCTACGCAATGTGCGGCAATGCCTTCTTGGCGGCCCACGAAGCCCAAAAGCTCGGAGGTAGTAGCTTTTATGGAGATATCTTCTTGGTCTATTTGCATGACTGCCGCCAAACAGGCTTTCATCTCTTCTATAAAAGGGTTGAGTTTTGGAAGCTGCAATACTACGGTAACATCTACATTACCCACCTCGAATCCCTTATGACGAATCATCTCCAGGACCTTGGCCAGTAAAACTTTGCTATCAACGCCCTTCCATTGAGGATCTTTGTCGGAGAAGTGGTATCCAATATTGCGCATGTTGGCCGCGCCTAGCAGGGCATCGCATAATACATGGCAGATTACATCGGCGTCGGAGTGGCCTTTCGCTCCATGGGAATGGGGGATCAGAATGCCTCCCAGCCAAAATGGGCGCCCTTCTTCTAGTTGATGGACATCATAACCCTGTCCTATTCGATATGGAAACATGCTTAAATTGGAGCGTATAATTACTAATTCGGTATATTTACGGGCATTTTAACAAAAGAATTAATGGTCCCGTGCTTTTTTCTTGCACAAGAATCATCAAATTTGGCGGGAAAACCAAGCGTATAGGAACTGCTTAGGGATAAATATTCCGGGGCTATATCTTAATTTTCGCTTTCCCAGTGGTCGGATCACAATTGGTGGGTCCCAGCTGAAGAGCATTCAGGTAGGGGCTGAACTGGCCTAAAACCTATCGTCTAAAGGCCTATTGGAATTAGCAAAATAACTTATTTAAAAAAAATATGATTACAATTTCTATCCTCATTGCGCTAGTTGGCGGGACCGTCTATTGGGGGCTTCATTTGGAGTCGCTAGGCAAGGACCCGCAAGGAGCGAGACAACGGCGCATCGAGCAATCGCCACATTTTCGTAATGGTAGCTTTCATAACCTGACCAATACTCCTGTACAGTCCGATGATGCCAATTATTTTACGTTGCTCAATAAGTTTTTATTCGACAAAAACCCTAAGGTGGCCCCCCCGGCACCTATTCCGTATGTAAAGACGGATCTACAACTGCCTCCTAGCGCCAAACCCACCATTACTTATTTTGGCCATTCTTCGTATTTACTACAAATAGTGGGACATAATATCCTTGTCGATCCGGTATTTAGTGCCAGGACCTCTCCGGTACAATTCTTGGGTACTAAGGGTTTTGAAGGGACGCTGGCCTATGGGCTCGAGGACCTTCCGGCCATACAGTACGTATTGCTTACCCACGACCATTACGATCATTTGGACTATCCGACCATACGGCAATTGGCCAGTAAGGATATACATTTTATCACGGCATTGGGAGTAGGGGCGCATTTGGAATATTGGGGCGTACCAGCTCAGCATATTACGGAGCTCGATTGGTGGGAAGAAACGACCGAAATTGCCGGTTTTAAGCTCACGGCGACTCCAGCCAGGCATTTTTCGGGACGTGGACTCAAGCGTGGTAAAACACTCTGGGCGTCTTACGTACTAGAATCCGCCGAAAATAGACTTTACCTAGGTGGTGACTCCGGGTATGAGCGCCATTTTAAAGAAATTGGAGAACGCTTTGGACCCTTCGATCTGGTGATATTGGAATGTGGCCAGTATAACCGTTGGTGGCCATATATCCATATGATGCCGGAACAGACGGCTCAAGCCGCCCTCGATCTGAAAGCCAAGGTGCTATGGCCCGTTCATTGGGGGAAATTTGCCCTAGCGATGCACGACTGGGATGAACCCGCCAAGCGCATATATTTGAAATCCCAAGCGCTTAATATCCCTTTAGCAATGCCCAAAATTGGCCAGCAGATTGTGCTTGGTGAGGCCATGCCTCATGAAGCTTGGTGGGAAAATATTTAAAAAAATAAGTACAAAATGCCAGAACAACGAGCAGTAATATTCGATATGGATGGGGTTATTTGCCATACCAACCCGTATCATTCGATCGCTTTTAAAGCCTTTTTCTCCAAAAGGAATTTACAGCCTACCGAGGCCGACTTCCAGCAACATATGTATGGGAAGAGTAACAGTTATATCCTGAGCCATTTTTTGGGAAGGCCTATAGAGGGGGAGGATCTGCGGAGCCTCGAAGAAGAGAAAGAGAGTTTGTTCCGTACCTTGTATGCACCGCATATAGAGCCTATTGCTGGATTTCTTCCATTTTTTGAAACCTTGGTACAGCAGTCGGTCAGGGTGGCTGTGGCTACTTCGGCTCCCCGGGCTAATCTGGACCTGATCGTGGGTCAAGTCCCGATATACCCTCATTTAGGGTCGGTGATGGCCAGTGAGGACGTTATAAAGCACAAGCCCGATCCGGAGGTATATCTAAAAAGTGCTGCGAATTTGGGGGTTCTTCCCGAGCAATGCATAGTTTTTGAGGATTCCTATTCAGGAGTGATGGCGGCTACCAATGCTGGGATGCGGGTTGTAGGGGTGCTGAGTTCACATAGCCAAGAGGAACTTCCCCCATGTAGCCTTTATATTGAAGATTATAGTAATATCGATTTTGCCGCTCTGATGCAATTGTTCTAACACACGATAGGCTGAGGCGTTACGAGCTCCAGCCTATGCAAAAAAATAATCGATTCGCCGCCATGATTAGAAGGGCCTCATGGCCTTTACGAAGCGTCCTTTAAAATATGTGGAGAATAGGTTGTCCTCTCGTACTCCCCGTGAGGAGGAGGCATGAATAAAAATGATTTCTTCGCTGCCCCTTACATCTGTTACGATGCCAGCATGCGATACATACCCCTCTTTGCCCGCCTCAGGGACGAAAAATAGCCAGTCGCCTGGGCGAATATCACTAACACTACTGACCTCTCGGCCATATTCGGATTGTTGCCAGGAAATTCGAGGGACTTTTACACCGATTTCGGAATATACCGTGCAGATAAGCCCTGAGCAGTCGATGCCCCGGCGGTCGTTGCCGCCCGCTCGATACGGCGTTCCGGTGTAGTTCCGGGCGGTCTTTATCACCTGAGCGATCTCCGTGGTGGCTGGGGGAGTGGACGCACGTGTAGGGCTGCTCTTTGAAGGTCTTTTGGCTACGCTGCCCTTGGTATTTCTGGACACCGTATTGGTATTGCGGCTATAGGGTGGCGCGGCAGAGGCATTGGAAGGAGCCTTTCTTAGGGTATCGCAGGAGACTATCGTAAAGCATATTAGCAAGAGAAGTAATAGTGGTGTGGAAGAAAATCTAGGCATGAATGAATATTGTTACAAAGCTGTTCTGGAGTTCGTTAAGGATACGTTGAGATCTATTAGCTAACGTTAAAACGGGTAAAAATGATCTGCACGGGGTTATATTCCCTATCCTAAACTGACAATTTTATTAAAATATTCCATAGTACGGGTAAATAATGGTAGAAAAATTGTTGGACTCGAGGCATTGTAAGTAGATTTGTGGCCAGTAAAATATCGATTCATTATACCCAAAAGAATACAGTTCCTATGAAGATTATATGTGTGGGGCGCAATTATACCGAACATATTGCCGAATTGAATAATCAGCAGCCGGATGCACCGGTTATCTTTTTAAAGCCGGAAACCGCGCAGATTAGGGCTGGAGAACCTTTTTTTTATCCTGACTTCTCTAAAGACATTCATTACGAAGTAGAACTGGTGGTGAAGATCAACCGGGTAGGCAAGAATATTGAAGAGCGTTTCGCTCATAAGTATTATAATGAAATAGCGGTGGGGGTGGACTTTACCGCTCGCGACTTGCAGTCGGAGTTAAAAGCCAAAGGCCTGCCATGGGACCTGGCGAAGGCATTCAATGGATCGGCACCGGTATCGGAGTTTGTACCGATTGACCAACTTGGGGATGTTCAGAATCTGAACTTTGGATTGGCTCTAAACGGTGAAATGAAACAAGAAGGCAATTCTTCTATGATGCTATATCGAATTAACTATCTGATCTCGTTTATCTCGAAGTACTTTATGATCAAAAAAGGCGATTTGATATTTACGGGAACTCCTAAAGGGGTAGGACCAGTACAAATCGGCGATAAGATCACGACCTATTTGGAAGGTCGAGAGATGATGAACCTTAACATTAAATAATTACGAGAAGACATTTGTCTTTGGATCGATACTAATTAGCCTTTATGCTCAATAATTTCGGTACCCGGGTACCATTTATATTATTCTTACTTTTTTTATTGGGACTAGCCAAGTCTTCTATTGCCCAGCGACTCTCCTATCCCAAAGGGTATTATTCGTTTCCTATCCGTCCTGGACTGGCCAACAGCCTGTCGGGGGGGCTTGGGGACTTACGTTCCAATCATTTTCATGCTGGCACCGATATCCGTACGCAGCAACGTGAGGGGTTGCCGGTACATGCCGCTGCCGATGGGTATGTATATAAAGTGGGGGTACAAAGGGGCGGATATGGGAATGTACTATACCTACGCCATCCCAATGGCCAAACCACCGTTTATGGGCATTTAAAGGTTTTTGAAGAATCGGTAGCGCAATATGTCCGCGAACAGCAATATGCCCAGCAGAAATTTGAAATAGACCTATACCCTCAGCCAGGAGCATATTCCTTTAAGAAGGGTGAAGTGATAGCGCTTTCTGGAAATACGGGAGGGTCGGCTGGGCCGCATCTTCACTTTGAAATTCGAGACTCTAAGGACAACTATCTGAATCCCCTGTTCTTCGGCTTTAAGGAGGTGGTCGATCGGGCTGCACCAAAATTTGTTAGCTTGGCATTGAGGCCTCTAACCATCGATAGTCGGGTCAATGATACTTTCGAACGCCAGGAATTTAAAGTAGAGAGGCTTAAGGACGGTTCTTATCGTTTGCCTACGGTGAAGGCCACCGGAGTTATCGGAATGGACTTGCAGGCCTTCGATCTGATGACCGGAACGGGGTTTCGTTATGGCCTGCAGTGTGTAGAGGTACACCTGGACGATGAGGAGATATTTGTTTATAACATGGAAATATTTCCCAATGAGGCTACCCGGGAATACAATAATCAGATCGATTATGAAACACGACAACAATCGGGGGACCGATTGTTGAAATGCTACATTCCCGATGGGCACTATTTGGATTTATATAAAACCAATCAATATAAAGGTCGCATCATGATATCCGATACCCTCGAGCATAAAGTTCGCGTGGTGATTTCGGATGCTTATCATAATAGTAGTGAGTTGGTATTTCGAATTCAAGGGGAGCAGATTGATCAAGGCGATTTCAGTAGTTCCAAAGAATCGGAGCCAAGTGTATTGAGCAGCTATGTTCAAGAGAATACCCTACGGGTCGATGCTGCAAACTATCAGAGTGGCAGCCCCATGCTGAAGCTTTACCAAGATGGAAGCGTCATAGATGTGCTGCCCGCTAGCAGCAAAGGTAATAACCTAAGCTTTTTGGTGGATTTAAGAAATAACCTGCCCGACTCGGTGGGAGTGGGCAACAAGATACTTCCGACTCATTTTAAGAAAGCCTTGTATCCAGGGCTACTCCAGCGGTATGATGCGGCCGACTGGTCCATCGCTACGGACAGTTCCAGTCTTTTCGATACCCTCTATGTGAAAGGAGGGAAGCAGGGAGGTCGGCTTAGTATTAACGATAATGGGGTTGCCTTGAGAAGTTACGTAAAAATAACCTACCGACCCGATGTACTACCTGATAAGCTTGAAAAAAGCCATGTTTATCGGTATTCTGCAGGAAAATATAGCTATGTAGGAGGGGAATGGAAAGATGGGGTTATCGTCTTTACAACGAGAGAGTTAGGTGATTTTGTGGTCCGAGTAGACAGTATACCGCCAAAATTGCGAGTTATAGAGCAAAGTAAAGGACGAATAGCGGCCTATATTTCGGACGGCGATTCGGGGATAGACGATTTTCGAGCCGAAGTAAATGGAGAATGGGTGCTGCTGAATTATGAATATAAAACGGGGCTGATATGGTCCGACAAATTAGACAAAAACAAAAGTTTTGATGGAGAGCTTTACATTAAAATTACCGATAGGGCTGGAAATAATACTATCTTGCGAACTGAAATAAAATAAAAAGCGCACGCTGCTAAAAAACGAAAATAGCAATATGTCACTTGAAATTGGGAATAAGGCTCCGGAATTTACCGGAAAGGATCAAAATGGACAAGAAGTGAAGCTCTCGTCCTTCAAAGGGAAAAAGGTAGTTTTGTATTTTTACCCTAAAGACAACACCCCGGGATGCACGGCTCAGGCATGTAATTTGAGGGATCATTACGATAGCCTATTGGCAAAAGGCTATGTAGTGCTAGGGGTTAGTGTGGACGATGAGAAATCGCATACTAAGTTTATTCAAAAATTTGACCTCCCTTTCCCACTCCTGGCCGATACCAGCCACGATATTGTGGAAGCCTATGGGGTGTGGGTAGAGAAGAACATGTATGGTAAAACCTACATGGGTATAGCGCGCACAACCTTTGTGATCGATGAAGAAGGGACTATTATCGAGATCATCAAAAAGGTAGATACAAAAAATCATACGGATCAAATTTTAGGGTAAAAGGACTTAAATAGAGTCCTATGATCGAATCTTAATAAACGAGTTTTACAAAAAGCCTATTGGGCTGGAAGCTCTTTCCACGACTATATTTAAAACAATCATTACAAAGATGGAAATTGAACAATTAGAAAAAGTTGCATCTCAGGTTCGTAGAGATATTTTACGCATGGTTCACGGTTGCCAATCGGGGCACCCGGGGGGATCTTTAGGCTGTACCGACCTATTGGTAGCCTTGTATTTTGAGCAAATGAAGCTTAAAGAGGAAAACGGCAGTGTAGTATTTGATATGGATGGAAAAGATGAAGACTTATTCTTTTTATCCAACGGGCACATTTCCCCAGTATGGTATAGTGTGCTAAGTCGTAAAGGCTATTTCCCAGTTTCAGAAATGGCGACTTTCCGTAAGTTAAATTCTCGGTTGCAGGGGCATCCTACCACGCATGAGGGCCTCGACGGTATCCGTATTGCGTCGGGTTCCTTGGGACAGGGTATGTCGGCAGCTATAGGTGCTGCTACGGCCAAAAAACTCAATAAGGACACCAATACGGTATATGTATTGATGGGTGATGGCGAGCAACAGGAAGGTCAGGTATGGGAGGCTGCCATGGCGGCTCCACACCTTAAAGTTGACAATCTAATAGCCGTTATAGATCTTAACGGACAACAGATAGATGGTCCTACTATAGAAGTGATGGACAACAGAGACCTAGGCAAAAAGTATGAAGCTTTTGGATGGGAAGTGTTGAATATTGAAGAGGGTAATGACATGGCAGCCATCGTAAAAGGACTTTATGAGGCCAAGTCGCGCTTGGGGCATGGGCGTCCGATCATGGTGCTTTTGCATACTGGAATGGGTTACGGCGTCGACTTTATGATGGGCTCACATAAATGGCATGGTATAGCCCCCAACGACGATCAGCTGGCGGCAGCGTTGGCACAGTTGGAGGAGACCATGGGAGATTACTAATCGCCGTATAACACGCCCCATGGGTTATTAATATTTTCAAAATTCAAAGACTTTTTACAGATAATGAAAAAATACACTTTCACAGAGAAAAAAGATACTCGTTCAGGGTTTGGTGCGGGTATGCACGAGCTAGGAAAAAGCAACCCCAATGTGGTGGCGCTATGTGCCGACTTAGTGGGATCCTTGAAGTTAGGACCGTTTATCCAAGAAAACCCTGATCGGTTTATTCAATGTGGGATTTCCGAAGCCAATATGATAGGGATGTCCGCTGGACTTACCATTGGAGGGAAGATTCCTTTTGCTACTACCTTTGCCAATTTCGCTACAGGAAGGGTGTACGACCAGATTCGTCAGAGCGTAGCCTATTCTGGAAAGAATGTGAAAATATGTGCTTCCCATGCCGGGCTTACCCTGGGAGAAGATGGTGCTACCCACCAGATCCTTGAGGATATCGGTATGATGAAGATGTTGCCAGGGATGACGGTGATTAACCCTTGCGACTATAACCAAACTAAGGCGGCTACCATTGCTATTGCCGATTACGAAGGTCCGGTGTATCTACGTTTTGGCCGTCCGGTGATTCCCGTATTTACCGATGCCGATCAAAAGTTTGAAATAGGAAAAGCATGGATGGTCAATGAAGGAACCGACGTGACCATTGTAGCTACCGGACATATGGTGTGGGAAGCTATTCAGGCTGGCGAAACACTTGCTGCCGAAGGGATAAGTGCGGAGATTATCAATATCCACACCATCAAACCTTTAGATGAAGAGGCTATATTGAAGTCTATCGCTAAGACGCGCTGTATCGTATCGGCTGAAGAGCATAACCGCATAGGTGGCTTGGGCGATAGCGTGGCCCAAGTGATCGTCAAAAATGACCTTGTTCCTCAAGAGTATATTGCCGTCGACGACAGCTTCGGGGAAAGTGGAACTCCTGCTCAGTTACTAGAGAAATATGGCCTTTCGGCTGCCGCTATTGTGGCTGCTGCCAAGAAAGTGATGGCTAGAAAGTAGGTAGCCTTTATCTTCAGATTTATAGTTTTAGTCTTGCATCGGGCCCAATGGTTGGCTTGAGGCAAGACTATAATTTTATTTGTCCATATCCTGAAAAACCAGTAATATTGGTGAAATAGATGCTAGTGACTTCAAGGATTGCCTTCCCGAAGCAGAGATGGGTGATCATGAAGCGAATTTAGCGGGTTAAAACACAGTGCATGTCAGACGAAGAGTTACTAGCCCTTTTTGAGAATCCTGAAACGCGATCGAACGCTTTCAACCATTTGGTGCGCAAATACCAGCAAAAGGTGTATTGGTTGATCAGGAAAATGGTGGTCGATCACGACGACGCTAATGACCTTACTCAGGAGGTATTTATCAAGACTTGGAAGGCTTTAGATAAGTTTCGGGGCGATTCTAAGCTTTATACCTGGTTGTATCGTGTGGCCAGCAATGAAGCGATTAATTTCTTGAACAAGAAAAAAAGACGCTTTTTTATTCCTTTACACGACGTAGAAAACGAACTGTCAGAAAAGTTGGAATCCGACCCAGAGTTGAGTGGGGATGCCATACAACTGAAATTGCAAAAGGCCTTATTAAAACTACCGGAAAAACAAAGATTAGTATTCAATTTGAAGTACTATGAGGAGCTTCCTTATGATGAGATTGCCGAGATTACCGGGACGTCGGTAGGGGCTCTGAAGGCCTCATATCATTGGGCTACCAAAAAAATTGAAGATTATTTGAATGATACGGATTAAACCAAACGCCTACCTGCCTGTCCAATGATAGTGCAGCGTGCAAAATTGGAAAACATGGATAAGAATCGAATATTACTCAAAGACCTTAAGAAACAGGTTCCTATGGCCGTGCCAGAGGGATTTTTTGAAGAATTGCCCAACGTCATTCAGGGGCGTGTTGAAGGAAAGGACAACGGGAATTCCGAAGCGCGTTCCGACCGGGATTCAGGTCGGGTGATTGGAGTGAACTGGCAATGGGGATTAGGCTCAGCAGCGGCGGTATTATTGGTTGCCGTGCTCATATGGGTTACTTTTCCCAAGCAGCAAGGCGCTCTGGGCTCCGAGCCGTTGAGTGGTATAAGCCAAGGAAGTATTATAGAATACCTGGAGGAAGAGAATCTAAGCTATTTCGATTTGAGTGAGCAGCGTGTGGTTCAGGCTGCCTTTGAGTCGGACTCTACGGTGATGTATTATTTGGAAGGAATGGATGACGAGCTGTTACTGCAGCAACTCATGGAAACGACTGCGATTGATTTGGAAAAGATTTGACCTAACTTAGTTTATAATGAATTGTGTATTGAAAAAAATATTATTTAGAGCGCTGGCCTTACTTTTTGTGGTATTTTATGCCTCGGGAACTAGTGTATATGGGCAGCGTCACTCCAGCGATGAGATGCGACGAATTCAGGATGCCAAGGTGGCCATTATCACCAATAGGCTCGATCTGACCCAAGAGCAATCGGCTGGTTTTTGGCCCCTATATAATGAGTACTCTCAGCAGCGGCGGCAAATTCACCGGGATATGCGCAAGATATTTGGCGAGAAAAAGGCCGATGGAGTGGACGATCGCGCAGCCATGAACAATCTAAAGGAGGTTCAGGAATTAAAACAGAAGGAGCTAGACCTAGAAAAAGACTATCAGCAACGGTTTTTAAAGGTGATTACAGCAAGCCAGTTAGCCGAGCTTTATAAGGCCGAAAAAACCTTCAACGACATGCTCATTCAACGGCTTAAACAGAATAGAAGACAAGACTAAATCGAACTTAATAGTAAAAGCAAAAACCCCGGTCGCATACTGCAACCGGGGTTTTTTTTGAGTGCTTCGGTTCGATTAATGTGCTCCGTTGCCCTCTACCACCATGATATCTTTGGTTAATACCGTGATATCCTTTAAAGGTGCGGTATGAGTTCTGAAATTTTGGATGATTTCTAGTACATCATAATCAATATCGATCGATTTAGATCCATCGATCAATACCGTTGAGCCAGCTGGAATTTTGCTCAACGTGTCGTTGATGCTTCCTTTGTTAAGGAATGTTACCTCCTCCGATAAGATAATCTTGATCACATCTCCATCGTGCTGTTCTTCTTTTTCGTAATAGTACGAATGCTTGAAGTTTTTACGCAAGATAAAGTAGATGGCAACCACCATACCAATGGCTATTCCTTTGAGCAAATCGGTGCTTAAGATGGCGATAATGGTCACAATAAAGGGAATGAACTGTTCTTTCCCCAACTTGAACATAGATTGGTATAGCGAGAATTTTGAAAGCTTATAACCTACCATTAAAAGTATAGCTGCCAAAGAGGCTAGGGGGATAAAGTTCAATAGCCGCGGAATCAGCAGTGCTGATAGCAAAAGAATACTACCATGGAAAATGGTTGAGAACTTGGATCTACCTCCTGAGTCGATATTGGCTGAGCTCCGCACGATGACCTGGGTAATGGGCAAGCCACCAATAAGTCCTGAGGTGATGTTACCAATTCCCTGAGCTACCAATTCTCTGTTGGTAGGGGTGCTTCTTTTATAAGGGTCGAGCTTGTCGGTAGCCTCTACGGAAAGCAACGTTTCCAAACTGGCTACTACTGCTAGAGTAATGGCCACGGTATATACTTGTGGATTAGAGAACGCTGAGAAGTCTGGGGTCTTAAAGAAGCTAAAGAATTCATTCAGGCTGGAGGCTACTGGTAGTTGAACCAAATGTTCGCCAGCCATTACGAATCCTGGGGCCATTTGCGCAAAAACGGTGTTCAATAATATACCGATTAATACCACAAAAAGTGCTCCGGGTAAAAACTTGAACAAACCAATTTTTTTCATAAAAGGCCTGTCGAACAAGATTAGCAAGGCTAGAGAGACGATGGAGATAATAATGGCACCAGGACTTATATAGTCTACCGCATTCCAAATCTCGGTAAAGGTATTTTGACCGTCACTTTGTTGGAAGGTCTGGTCCCCCATATAGTCCACATCATAGCCAAAGGCGTGGGGTATTTCTTTTAAGATCAGGGTAATCCCTATGGCGGCTAGCATTCCCTTGATGACGGAAGAAGGGAAGTAATATCCCACGATCCCTGCTTTGAGTAAGCCGGCAATTACCTGTATGACTCCAGCCAGTACCACCGCCAGCAAAAAGGCTTCAAAGCTTCCCAAAGAGTCTAGGGCTCCTAGCACAATGACCACCAAGCCAGCGGCAGGGCCTGAAACTCCCAGGTTGGATCCACTCAGCGAGCCTACCACAATACCACCTACAAATCCTGCGATGATACCTGAAAATAGCAGATCTGACCGGCCAGTAGAAGCCAATGCAACCCCCAGACACAGAGGGAGTGCTACTAAATATACTACCAGTCCAGCAGGAAGGTCGTATTTTAAATTGGCGAAAAAATTATTGTTCGATTTTGACATAAAATTATGTAATTCAATAAGTTGGTAACAGGGAGGTTATCAAGCCGTTTTGGGCTGCGGGGTGAATCGGTATACGGGTCGAATTTGGGTATTATCCTCTACCGATGCCTTTAGGTCCTTAAGCAAACCATTTTTAAGGTCATATACAATACCATGAAGCTGTAGGGGGCGGCCATTGGCCCAAGCATTTTGAACGATAGAGGTTTTGCCTAGGTTATTGACTTGTTCTATAACATTGTATTCGACCAAACGATCTGTTCTATCATTCTCGTCAACTATGGCGTCCAATTCTTTTTCGTAAAGCCGGTATACGTCCTTGATATTACGCAGCCAGTTGTCGATAAGGCCTACCTGTTGATTGCCCATGGCGGCTTTTACGCCTCCGCAGCCATAATGGCCTACTACCATGATGTGCTTAACGCCCAATACATTTACGGAGTAGTCAATGACGCTCAATAGGTTCATGTCGGTATGTACCACCATATTGGCAATATTGCGATGCACGAAAATCTCTCCAGGATTGGTACCTGTAATTTGGTTGGCGGGTACTCTACTGTCCGAACAGCCTATCCAGAGAAACTCTGGGGTTTGGCCATTGGCTAGATTCGTAAAATAGTGGGGGTCAGTAGCAATTGTATCTTCTACCCATTTCTTATTATTATCAAATAGCTTATTATAGGAGCGTTCCATGTGCGCTTGTCATTTTAAGTTTTATTAAAAAATATTAGATTTTTCAAATACAGATTCATCTTCAGTGCACAATATGGTACTGTAGAATCTTTATTTAAATATTAGGGATTTTTTAACTCAACTCTGGGGGCGGCGAGAACAAGTTGCGATATACCTCATTATTAAAACTAATGCGGTATAGAAAAGGAGAGAAATTATTATTGATATTAAATAAATGAGGAAAACCTTCGAAGAAATGAGCTATGATATGATGGTCTTCCATCAACTGCTGCGTTTCTACCGTTTCACTTTCACACTCTTCCGCATCACATACCACCACTACCTGGCTTTTGGCAAGCAATAGCTTGTCTATTCCTGTATAACAACACAGAAAGGCTAGGGTGATGAATATGATTAGAAAATTCTTCAAGGGTGTAAGTATGGTTTTTGTACTAATTAAAAACTAAAAACAGACTCAAAACGTTCATTTTGTCTGTTTTGTTGCGTCTGAAGTCAATTATAGTATAAAAAGTAAGACACCCAGCCACAAAAAAAAGGTTGTAAAAAACAACCTTAAAAATATTATGCTTTCCAACCTTTTTCATGGTTCTCCAACCAACGCCCTACCAAAAAGGCTGAGGTTAACAAGATAACATAAAAGGCGATCATGATAATGGTCATATACATACTATAATCCGGTTTTCATTTTTCGATAATTGCAAATTTAGGCAAAAAATATGAATGCGGTACACCCGCATCCATATTTTTATTACAGTACCCCTTTGGTAGAAGGCAGTACATCGAGGGCGTTTAAATCCCTTCGAACCGCCATTTTGATGGCTTTGGCGAAGGCCTTAAATATCGCTTCTATCTTATGATGCTCATTATCACCCTCTACCTTGATGTTAAGGTTGGATAGGGAGGTATCTGAAAATGATTTGAAAAAGTGATGAAACATTTCAGTAGGCATTTCCCCAATTCTTTCTCTTTTGAATTCGGCATCCCAGACCATCCATGGGCGGCCAGAGAAGTCGATAGCCACCTGGGCCAGGGCTTCGTCCATAGGGAGCAGATAGCCATAGCGGCTAATGCCCCGCTTGTCTCCTATGGCTTTACGATAGGCCTCACCCAGAGCCAGGGCCGTATCTTCGATGGTATGATGTTCGTCGATGTGTAGGTCGCCTTTGACCTGTATCGTTAGGTCGGCTCCCGAATGCTTGGCGAGCTGATCGAGCATATGGTCGAAAAATCCAAGCCCTGTTTCAATATGAGAGAGTCCGCTACCATCGAGGTTCAACTCGATCACAATTTCCGTCTCTTTGGTATTTCTTTCGACCCTAGCCTTCCTGGAGGGAAGTTTCAGGTGTTCATATATGGCATTCCAGTCCGTCGATACGAAGGCCAATGAAGGAGCAGCTTCTGACGGGATTTGCTGGGCCGATTCGGCCGATCCGATGTATATGGCCTTGCAACCCAAATTGGCTGCCAACTGAACGTCGGTATGCCTGTCGCCAATTACATAGCTGTTGGCCAAGTCATAGTCGGAAGTAAGATACTCCTGCAGCATGCCTATGCCAGGCTTACGAGTAGGTAGGTTGTCCTCGGGGAAGCTACGATCCACATGTATCTGGGAGAAACGAATGTTTTCGCCTTCCAGAATGGACAACATTTTATTTTGGGCAGGCCAAAAGGTGTCTTCCGGAAAAGAGGCCGTTCCCAAACCATCTTGGTTGGTCACCATCACAAGTTCGTAATCGGTCTCTTCGGCTATTTTGCGCAGGTTAGAAATGGCTCCTGGTAAAAATGCTAGTTTCTCCAGGGAGTCCACCTGAAAATCGATCGGAGGCTCTATGATAATGGTACCATCACGATCTATAAATAACACCTTCTTCATTTGGTTGTATTATTGAAATAAATATTTAATCAAGACAATTGCATTTCCTAATTTTGCTCAAATTTCGGAAACTAAGCCGGATTGGTAAGCCATTTCTATAAGATTTTACTTTTAGAACCTTATTTAGAGGCTACAGCATGTCTATGTTTAGCTTAATTTGGTACAGGATCGCCACCGGAATGTATAGGGGTTAAGAAATTACAACTGGTATTGTTAATAAAATATTTATAATTTTAAGCATTATGTTCACAGGGATTGTTGAAGCTACTGGTTTAGTAGAAAATATAGTTAATCAAGGTAGCAATGTTCAATTTACGATTCAATCTGCTATAGCATCTACTTTTAAGGTCGATCAGAGTATAAGCCATAATGGAGTTTGCTTGACGGTCGTGGCCTGTGATGGCGATAGATACCAGGTTACGGCCGTAGAGGAAACCCTTCTTAAAACGAATCTTCGTGATTTGAAAACTGGAGATTTGGTGAATCTGGAGCGTTGTATGCCCGCAAACGGTCGTTTCGATGGGCATATCGTACAGGGTCATGTGGACCAGGTTGGGACTTGTCGGCACATAGCACAACGCGATGGGAGCTGGTTGTTCGATTTTAGCTTCGATGAGGCCCAGGGCAATGTTACCGTCGAAAAGGGATCTATTTGCATCAATGGAGTGAGCCTTACCGTCTTTAACTCTCAACCTGGAAGTTTTAGAGTGACGATTATTCCATATACTTATGAATTTACCAATTTTGCCGGTCTTCGTGTGGGAGATTCGGTTAATCTGGAATTCGATATTTTAGGAAAGTATATTAAAAGAATATTGACAGGTTATCAATCTTAGTATCTTTGATTTTATCATGACTTTTTTGGTGTTGCAATCGGGCCGTGGCCTGTCCAATCTATCCTAAAATTGGTATACAAGCCGAAAGGTGATTCCTTTTTCGATAACAAAAGTATCATACAAACAAAACCAGTCGGGATAAGGTCTATTGTCAAGCTGAATATTTCCATTTACTTTTACCATCTTATTAATAAGTTTCTGTCTTAAGTATACATGACTAAAATTAGCACCCAATCGCGTTCGGACCTTTTGATACATATCGGTATCATAATTGCGCTAATCCTGGTATTTTTCCTTGGCTTTTTCTTTATATACTTGCCTTTTACCACCAACCACGGCGAATCCATTACCGTACCCGACCTCAGGAAGCAGCCTGTGACGGAGTTGGATGCTTTTTTGGATAGCCGGGATTTACGATACGAGGTGAGCGATTGTACTTTTGTGGCCAATGTGCCGCCTCTTACCATTATTTCTCAATACCCTGCTCCAGGATCGAAAGTAAAGGAGGGGCGAAAAATATATATTACGGTGGTCTCTAACACGGCTCCACTGATCAAGATGCCTAAGCTAACCGATATGACGCACCAAAGTGCGCAAATGTCCCTTAAAAGTGTTGGCTTAGAGGAAGGGACCATCACCTATGAGCCCGATATGGCTCAAAATGCCGTTTTGAAGCAGCTTTACCAGGGTAAGGAAATATTGCCTGGCCAGCCCGTTGCCAAGGGGTCCAAAATAGACCTGGTCCTTGGAGAGGGCTTGGGGACGGCTCAGTTCAATGCCCCTTCGGTATTGGACATGCCCTTGGATGAGGCCAAAATCGTCATTGTTGGCGCTGGCCTTAAAGTAGGGCAATTGATGGAATTGCAGCCAGAAGATGGGCAGGGGGGAGGAATTGTCGTGAAGCAGAATCCCGAAGGAGGATACAAAGTTAGAATAGGGGATGTGATCGACTTATGGGTCACCCCGGAAGCCAACGAAACCGAATCGAATGAACAACCCCAAGGATTACAATTCTAAACCGAACTCTTTTTTATATTGGCTATTAAGTTGTGCCCTGTTGGTTGCCTTTACGGCCAAGGGGCAATTGAGGGTAGTACCTCTAAGCGTGCCGGTCGCAACGGAGGGGGCGGAGCATTCGGGTATGCGGGTAGGGGCTACGGTCAACTTACCATTTTTTGATGATTTCTCCACAGCTACCAGTGGGATTCCCGACGCAACGTATTGGGAAACAGGAAGTGGTGTGTCTATTAATAATACGCTTACGACTGGGCAGCCATCCCTCAATTTGGCTACCTTCGACGGGCTGAATTCCCATGGGTTTCCCTATAATTTCATAAATCCCCTCTACCAGGACTTTACCGATACGCTCACCTCACAGCCTATTGCGCTTGGGGGGCTAAGTCCTGCCGACTCCATCTATCTAAGTTTTTTTTGGCAGAGCGGCTCGCTCATTGAGAAGCCAGATTCAAGCGATTTTTTGCAACTGGAGTTTCTAGGGGTAGATGCCCAGTGGGAGGTCGTGTGGAAGCAAACGGGTTATAGAGTGGATTCCGCTTTTCATCAAACTTTTGTAGCGATCAAGGATCCTAAGTATCTGCATTCGGGGTTTCAATTCCGATTTCAAAGTTACGGACGAAGTTCGGGAGCTTATGACATGTGGCATGTAGACTATGTATTCCTAAATGCGGGTAGAAATTCCTCGGACCGCTATATTCGGGACTTGGCCCTTACACGTCCTTTAAGTCCTCTCTTAAAGGAGTTTACCAATATGCCCTTGGGGCATTATCTTACCGACCCCGGCCGGTTTACGGAGGAGGCCGTAACCGCTGAAATCCGAAATTTATATAATAATGAAAACCGGACTTCCTTCGTACTGACCCTTGAAGACGAGCTCTCCGGTACCAGTTTTGTTGGAGGGAGTGAAGGCTCAACGTACATTGGCCCCCTGGCCACCCTCGATAAATCCGTTAAGATGAGTCCCCTGACGGGTGTTGAAGGATTAGAATCTCTGCGGATACGGTATAAGTTTATGATGCAAACTACCGATAATCAGAATCCCAGTATTCCCACCATCGATCTTCGGCGCAACGACACCCTCAGTGCGGTTGCCGAACTGAACGACTATTTTGCTTATGACGACGGAACGGCAGAATACGGAGTTCAGATGAATCAGAAACTGGGTAGAACCGTCGTCCAATATTTATTGCCGAAGCCTGATACCATAGGGGGAGTTCGTATGTCGATCTTACCCTTTAATAATGATATTGCCGGCTCTAGCTTTACCCTTCAGCTATGGAGCAACAAACAAGGGAAGCCCGATAGGTTGTTGGCTCAGCAGGCCTTTCCCGCCACCTATAATTCCAGTAGAACGGAACTTTCAGAGTTTGCCTTCGCTAGAGCCGTGGCCGTTTCCGATACGTTTTACGTTGGTTGGCTGCAAGTGAGTGATAATCCGCTTACAATAGGCTACGACCTAAATACCAAATATGGAGCAGGGAAAGTACATTACAGCGTAGGTAATTCATGGACCGTAGCGGCAAATTTGCGGGGAAGTATCATGATTAGGCCATTTGTTGCACGAGCCGGTGCTGAGGTCATCACGGGCACCGAGCCGCTCCTTCAACAGGCGTTTTATTATCCCAACCCCTTTAGGGGAACGGTACAATGGAAGGGCGAAGCCTTGAAAAAGATAGAGGTGTATGACCAGTCCGGAAGGCTACTTCGGGAAATTACCGATGGAATTCAAGGTGATTTTATAGACCTAAAGGAACTAACCCAAGGTTATTACTATTTTAAAACGTACACAACAAAAGGAAGCAGCGTACACAGAATGCTGCGGTTGAAATAATGATTAGGTAACTTAATAAATTTGAAGTAATGGATATAACGGTAGAAGAATTAAAAGAAAGACTTGATAAAGGAGAAAATCTTCACTTTTATGATGTCCGTGAGGAGCATGAATATGAAGAGGATAACTTAGGGGCCACTTTGATTCCTCTAGGCGACTTTCCCGACCATGTGGAAGAGCTTAGCCCCCTTAAAGACGAAGAGGTAATAGTACATTGCCGCTCTGGGGCAAGAAGTGGCAAAGCCGTTGCATTCTTGAAAGCTCAAGGCTTTAGCAATGCCAGGAATGTAATAGGCGGTATATTGGCCTATCGTGAATTGGAGGAGTCAGAAGACTAGTGAATAGGAAGGAAGGAATTAACTCACCTTGTGGTGATTTTAATTCCTTCCTTATTATCCCTCCATCGTGATAGCCGCCCGGTTGCACACTCCTCCGACTGGGGGGTTAAATTTAGAAACCTTCACCGTGACCTTGTCCACAGAAGGGTAGGAGCCCCGTATTTTTTGAATCACCTTCAGGGCAATATGTTCCAACAGGTGAGCGGGTTCCTTCATCACCTCTACGGCAATGCTGTATAAAGTTTCATAATTTACAGTTTCACTAAGTTTGTCATGCTCTGCAGCCAGTATAAAATTGGTGTGGATGGTGATGTCCAGTGAATACTTGTTTCCAATGCGTTGTTCTTCAGGGTAGTAGCCGTGATAGGCAAAAAACTCTAATCCTTCTAAGGTAATGGTTCCCAATGAATGTGGTGGTAGGTTCTGTGGCGCTGGTGAGGCCACTTTGATGAATAATATGGTTTAAATTTGGTCAAAAAAGGAACCCCCACTCTCCATTTCGTTGGCTCTGGATGGCTCTGGCGCCTTTGGCTTCGACGGCTCGGTAGCCTGCTGAGCTGGCGGAGTGGGTAAGTTTTTGTCTTGCGCCTCTGCAATGGGGGTGCTATTGTCCGCTTCAGAGCTATGGGCTATCTCGGGGTTTGCTTCTTGTGACCGCGCTGTGTCCTGCGAAACGGGGGCCGCTTTGGCTTCCTCCTCCTGCAAGTTGGGTTCCACTGTTCTGGCGATGTTCAGATTGGTTTTGGCAACTGGAGGTTGTGGTATAATAGCTTCGGACTCGCCAGAAGCCAAGGGTATGGCAGCTTCTACAGGCTTTTCTTCCTGTTTTTCTTCAATAGGCTTTTTGGGGATTTCGATTTGTGCTACATGTTGCTTTATCTCATCCATTTTATTGAGCACCGATTCCCGATCGTACTTCTGCTCGAATCGTTCTATCGTTTCTAAAGTGTTATTGGCCAAGGACGAGAGCTGAACCATGAGGTTATCCCTATAGTTTTCAATGGCTCTAAAATCTCTTTCCTGATTTTTGACCTCATTGACAAACTCCTCCTTTAGGTTTTGAAGGCGCAATTCGGTGTCGGCAATTACCTTTTGAGTGCGTTCCTCCGCTTCTAATATCATGGAGTCGGATAAGGATATAGCTTCTTCTTTCCTCTTTTCGGCCTCCTCTAGGGCTTCTTTTTCTATCTGTCTTCCCGTTTCTTCCGCCGTTTTTAGGGTTCTAAAAAGGGATGATTCTATGTCTTTTAGCTTGGCAAGTTCATTTTGAGTCTGTTCTAGCTGCGCTTTTAGTTGTCGGTTTTCACTGGTAAATCGTTCCCATTCCTGTGATAGTGAATTCAAGAAGGCGTCCACGGCCTCAGGCTCATAACCCCGAAATATTTTTTCGAAGGTATGCTTGCGTATGTCTATAGCGGAAATCTTCATGGCAGAATATAGGCTTGATATGTATTTTTTAAACGTTGCGTAAGTTAAAGATAACTACCCTACATTTCAAAGAATTTGCCAATATTACCATTTAATATGTTTCATATGGCTGTACTTCCCAGACAGAGATGGTACGGTCATCACTACAAGACACTAGCTGATTATGGTAGTTGGACCATAGTAATTTATTCACAGATGTGCCATGGCCGGCGTGGCGTCCTCTATCGATTACTTTTTTGAGCCGAAATCCCTCAGTTTGCCATATTTTTATGGATTTGTCCATACTAGCCGTAGAAAAATAGGCGCCATCGGGACTGAAAGTCAGGTGGTTGATCGCATACATATGTGCGGGTATATCCTGAATCAGCTGGTAGTCAGTTGTAGCATCCCAAATTTTAATATGGGCATCGCGACCACTGCTCAACAAATACCGTCCATCGGGCGAATAGTTCAGGGTGAATACAGAATTGCCATGTTCCCCAATGGTCTGTTTGAGGTGATAGTCTTGTAAATCGAAAATATGTACTCGATTTTGGCTATCCCCGACGGCAAATTCCCTCTGGTCGGGGCTTACTGCGATGCAGCGTATACTTTCTGAACTTAATTTAATATGTTTTTGAACGGAGAAACTGGGGATGTCCATTACCATAAGTACCCCATCGCCCAGGGCAATGAGTGCCTTGTCGTTCACCAGTTGAATGTCGAAAATACTGGCTGAAGTAATTTTGGCCGTTTTTAGGATTGTATTGGTTTTGGTATCCAGGAGCTGGATTCCTTCATAATTCTGGCCTATCCATAGCTGCTCTCGGGTAGGGTCATAGGCTAGGGCGTACACCGATGCGCCGGCGCGAGCTATGAGCTTGCCGAGGTCGGGTTGGGTCAAATCCCATAGAATGATAAAGCCGTCGCCACCTGCCGAGTAGAATTGGGAATCAGTATGTTTTTGAATTATGGTGTAAATACTATCGCGATGACCAGAAAAAGTATCAATTTTGTGGATATTCATATAGGATTGTTTTCACTAGCTAATTAAACAATATAGTTATGCCCCTCGTTCATTCTGAACTTATCGATAATAAGGCTACCCTGTTTTTATGGGAATTGACCGAAGATGAGTCGGAACTCCGTCGCCAGTTGCACCACAAATATAATATGGAAGAGTTGGAGGCCATTTCTCATCCTCAAAAAATTAGGGAATGGTTGGCTAGCCGCTTGCTGTTGCAGCTATTGGCCCAACAACAAGAGCTTGTGTATGCGGGTACCCAAAAGGATGAGCATGGTAAGGCTTTTTTGATAAACCATAACCTACAAATATCCTTGACCCATACCCAGGACTATGTAGCGGCCATCTTAGGGACGGAGTTTCCGGTAGGTATCGACATGGAGCGCCTAGATCCCAAACTGCAGCGTACGGCGCACAAGTTCTTGACGGTAAGCGAATATGAGCATGCCGAAGACGACCTACGCCGATTAGGAACCTACTGGTGTGCCAAGGAGGCGGTATACAAGCTTTATGGGAAGAAGAAGGTAAGCTTTAAAGATCAAATTTACATTCTACCCTTTTCCGATCAGCAAGAGGTGCTGGAAGGGGAGCTTCGGGATGAGGATACCCTGCTCGTCTCCCAGGTATATCTGCGATGGATTGGCGAGTATTGTATGGCCATAGCACTCTAGTGAGGTGCTATTCCAAGGGGTGGTCCATGGTCGACCGTAATATATTTTCCAGCTCCTTCTTTTTCTCATGATCGCCCGTCTTCTCGTAGGACAACAGCAGGTTTCTCAGTACCCTTTGAATTATCTCCAGGTTGGTGCAGGGCTGGTAGAAGATATCTTTGGGCTTAATATTCAATTGGGCAATGTAATGATCGATATCGGTTTTAGAAAATATAATACCCCGACTGAATACATTGATATAAAACTGCACCTGGTCCTTTTTATAAGTCAAGACAAAAAGGTTGGGAAGATTAACTCCGTAAATGGGCAGTTTTAGCTTATGTGCTATCAGCAGATAAATTACGCATAAGGTAATCGGGTTCCCCTTTTTGGTTTCCAAAACAATATTAATCATCGAGTTGGAAGGAGAATGGAAGTTTTTGGTATTAGCCGAAAAATTTAGGTCGCCAAAAAAGACCCCGTTGATCCTTTTTATCTGGTCCACCGGATTCATTTCGTCTTGAAACTGGGTCCATATATCATAATAGAGCTGCTCAACAGACACGTTTAGCTCTTCGAGGGTAAGGTCGGGGTATAGGTAGGTAGCCACTATCCACATACCCTCCATCAAATCCTGTCCACCACTATTTCTCCAGGTCTGCAGGCGATCCATCAGGATACTCTGTTGTAGTTCATGGATAAGTTCTTCTATGCGATGCTGTACCGTAGGGTTAAAGCTATTTTCCCATTCTGTTTCCAGTAAGGGGATAATACTACCACCCAAAGATAAAATCCTACCTTCTACATGCTGGCTCACTTCATGGTCTTCGTCGTCGAGTAGTGATATCAGTGCTTTTATTTCGTTCTTATTCATAATCCCACAAATCTTCGTTTTCTAACAATCGGATAAATAAAAACATTTTTTTTTTATAGACGTCAAATTTTCTACTTTTGCTCGGAAAAAATAATTATATCCCCTTGTTGTTTTGCCCTATTTTAAAGGGTTAAGCTAAGGTAGGTATGTTAATTTTGAGTCAATCGGTAATTTCCTTATTCACTACCATTTAGATATTAAGTATATTGAAAATGAAAATACTTGTTACAGGAGGGGCCGGTTTTATAGGTTCGCATACCGTTGTGGAGCTACACCAGGCAGGCTTTGAGCCCGTTATTCTCGATAACCTCTACAATTCTAATCGGGATGTTCTTAAGGGCATCCAGCAAATCACCGGTGTCGAATTTCCTTTCTATGAATATGACTGCAATGACCTTGAGAAACTCAGAGAACTTTTTGATAAAGAGCGGTTCGATGGGGTCATTCACTTTGCCGCTTATAAGGCGGTAGGAGAGTCCGTTCAGAAACCCTTGGAATATTATGAAAATAACCTTGTTTCGCTGCTCAATTTACTGAAAGTCATGCAGGAATACAAGGTGCCTAAGTTTGTATTTTCTTCGTCTTGTACCGTATATGGTCAGCCAGAGCAACTCCCCGTTACTGAGGACACCCCAAGGCTGCCAGCTACTTCTCCTTATGGCAATACCAAAGCGGTAGCAGAGGACATTATCAGGGATTTTGTGTTTTCTGGTACGGTGGTTAAGGCCATTGCACTTCGGTATTTCAACCCTATTGGAGCGCACGAAACTTCTTTGATAGGCGAATTGCCTAATGGAGTTCCTAGTAATTTGGTGCCCTATATTACCCAAACGGCTGCGGGCTTGAGGCCCTCACTTACCGTTTTTGGTAGCGATTATGATACGGCCGACGGTACCTGTGTTAGAGATTTCATACATGTGGTCGATCTGGCCAAGGCCCATGTAAAAGCCTTGGAGTTGTTAGACGAAAACCAGGCCGATCAGTACTACGATGTCTTTAATGTAGGAACTGGAGAAGGATATACTGTCCTGAATCTGATCAAAACCTTTGAGGAGGTCAATAAACTTAAGCTCAACTATAGCATAGGTCCTCGCCGTGCTGGTGACGTGGAGAAGATCTACGCTCAGGCCGACAAAGTAAATACCATCATGAAATGGAAAGCAGAAAAAAGCCTCGCAGAAGCACTGCGTGACGCTTGGAATTGGCAATTAAAAATTACACAGACTAAATGAAAAAAATACTTATTACCGGAGGAGCCGGTTTTATTGGTTCCCATGTGGTACGTCGATTCGTAACCAACCATCCCGAATACCATATCTTTAACCTGGATGCTCTGACGTATGCGGGTAACTTGGAGAATCTGAGCGACCTGGAAGATGCCGGTAACTATACTTTTGTTAAGGGAGATATAGTAGATGCCGCATTCCTCGATAATCTGTTCGCCGAGAATGACTTTTTTGGAGTGGTGCATCTTGCCGCCGAGAGCCATGTAGACCGGTCCATATCCGACCCTATGTCGTTTGTGATGACCAACGTGGTGGGGACGGTCAACCTATTGAATGCCGCTAAAAAGGCTTGGGGTAGTGACTTAGACGGACGCCGCTTTTACCACGTGTCTACCGATGAGGTATATGGTGAACTGCACGACCCTAAGGAGTTCTTTCTCGAAACGACTAGCTACGATCCTCGCTCCCCATATTCCGCTTCGAAAGCCTCTTCCGATCACTTTGTGAGGGCCTACCACAACACCTATAAGCTGCCCGTGGTGATCTCCAACTGTTCTAATAACTATGGTCCTAACCATTTTCCAGAAAAGTTGATCCCTCTAAGTATTCATAATATTTTGAATAATAAGCCACTTCCTGTCTATGGAAAAGGCGAAAATATTCGGGACTGGTTGTATGTAGTAGACCATGCCATTGCCATCGATGTCATTTTTCATACCGGAAAAGACGGCGATACGTATAATATTGGAGGGCATAATGAGTGGAAGAATATCGATTTAGTGTTGCTACTTTGTAAAGTGATGGATCAGAAATTGGGCCGTCCCGAAGGTACTTCCGAAAAGCTTATTACCTATGTTACCGATCGTGCCGGCCACGACTTGCGGTATGCCATCGATGCTACCAAGCTTTCGGATGAGCTAGGATGGAAGCCTTCCCTTCAGTTTGAAGAAGGGTTAGAAAAAACCGTAGACTGGTATCTGTCTAATCAGGATTGGCTCAATAACGTCACCTCGGGAGATTATAAGAAGTATTACGACTCAATGTACACTAATCGTTAATTATGAAAGGAATAATATTGGCGGGAGGGTCTGGAACCAGACTTCACCCACTCACACTTGCCGTTAGTAAGCAACTCATGCCGGTTTATGATAAGCCCATGATATATTACCCCTTGTCCATTCTGATGCTGGCGGGGATAAAAGAGATTTTGATCATTTCGACCCCACACGATTTACCCAATTTCGAAAAATTGCTAGGCGATGGTAGCCGATTGGGTTGTAGATTCGAATATGCCGTTCAGCCGAGTCCGGATGGACTGGCTCAAGCATTTATTATTGGAGAAGAGTTTATTGGAGACGATAAAGTGGCCCTGATATTGGGTGACAATATATTTTATGGCTCTGGACTTTCCAAATTATTACAATCCAATAATGATCCTCAGGGAGGGGTTATATTCGCTTACCAAGTACATGACCCTGAGCGTTATGGAGTGGTAGACTTCGATAAAGAGAAAAATGTGATCTCTATTGAGGAGAAACCTCAGAAGCCAAAATCGAATTATGCCGTTCCTGGTCTCTATTTTTACGATAATAATGTAGTTGAAATAGCCAAGACGATTCCACCTTCACCTAGAGGCGAACTGGAAATAACCGATGTGAACAGGGTTTATTTGGAGCGGGGCCAACTTAAAGTGGGCGTGCTCGATCGTGGAACCGCCTGGCTCGACACTGGCACCTTCCAATCTTTGATGCAAGCCGGACAATTCGTTCAGGTGATCGAAGAAAGGCAAGGATTGAAAGTGGGGTGCATTGAGGAAATTGCCTATAGAATGGGCTTTATCAATGAAGACCAGCTTAGAGAGATTGCCAAACCGCTCGTTAAAAGTGGCTACGGAACCTATCTCGAAAGTATTATTGCCCATAAGTAAACGTTGATATACCCTAGAAATAGTAATTTTCTGTATGAAATTTATCTTAAATGAAATAGAATCTTACTGTGAGTTACATTCGGACCCTGAAAGCGACTTGCTGAGCAAGTTAAACCGGAATACACAGGCCAATGTCCTGAACCCCCGGATGCTTTCAGGGCCCTTACAAGGAAGATTGCTCTCCCTATTTTCCGGAATGATAAACCCTAAAAGGATACTGGAAATAGGGACTTATACCGGATACTCCGCCCTATGCTTGGCCGAGGGGCTCTCCGATGATGGTAAGTTAATTACCCTCGACATCAACGAAGAGCTGGAAACGATGGCTAGGAGTTACTTCGACGACTCCCCTTACAGCCAAAAGATCGATTATAGAATAGGGAATGCTCTGGATTTGATTCCAGAAATAGACGAGGTCTTTGATCTCGTATTTATAGATGCCGACAAAATAAACTACCAGGCCTATTATGATTTATGCCTACCTAAGATGAGGCCGGGGGGGTACATCCTCGCCGACAATGTATTATGGAGCGGAAAGGTGGTAGAAAAGTTGAATAAAATTGATAAGGATACCCAGGCTTTATTAGATTTTAACAAAGCCATAACCGACGACAAACGGGTGTCCAACTTGCTCTTGCCCATTCGGGATGGATTGATGGTGATTCAAAAACACGCTTAAATACTGACAGCATTTCATTTATGAGAATCAAACTAAAAAAATATAACAGCACCAATGGTTTTCTATTGGCCCTACTCATGTTAATAATGACTGGGGTACGTGCGCAGGATTTCCCTAAAGTGCCCGATCATGTCAACTTCGGAGGCATCAATGTGAAGTTCGATAAGGGGGCTCAAAGGATCATTGAGCAGGACATTAAGAGCCTGATGGGTAACCAAAAGTTTTGGGAAGAGAAAATGGATAGGGCCATTCTCTATTTTCCAATCGTAGAGGGCATCTTAATGGATGAAGAAGTACCCATCGATTTTAAATACTTGGCGGCACAAGAAAGTTCCTTCAAGCCCGATGTAGTCTCTAGCTCGAAAGCAGTAGGTTTTTGGCAATTCAAAGCCGAAACGGCTATAGAAATGAACCTCAGGGTGGATAATGAAGTGGATGAGAGGAAAAATATTTCTTCGTCGACCCACGGAGCCGCTTGGTACCTTAAGAAGAATAACCAACAGTTTAACAACTGGGTAGCCACCCTATATTCCTATTATCTAGGAGCCGGAGCAGTCAAAAAAATAGTGCCTTCTAACTGGGCCTATGCTAGGGAGGTTTCGCTGACCAACAAGACTGATCGCTACGTGCTTCGCTTTTTTGCACATAAGATTGCCCTTGAAGCGGGGATTGAGCGTTATCGCTCCAAGAATAAACTCGTTTTGCTAGAATCGGATTTTGGAAAGGGGAGGTCTTACGCCGATATCGCTCAAACGCTAGGCATCAATCGGCAAGAATTACAAGAATATAACCGCTGGTTCGTAGGCGAAAGGGTTCCTGATGATCGGGAATATCTATTGACAATCCCCGTATCGGTCGACCACGTAGTGGCAGTGAGAGAAAAACTTTCTATGCCGGCCATAGCCGCCACGGTACCTGTGGCGAGGCAGTCAGGGGCTAGTGGATATCCCATCCTGAAGCCCTCCAATGTGCAGCCTAAAGGCAGTAGTCACGAATTTTATGAGATTAACGGATTGGCGGGTATTTTGGCTAAGCCTGGAGATACCCCAAAGTCTTTGGCGAAGGCCGGAAAGTTGAGTATTTCAAAGTTTATGAAGGCCAACGACCTGGTGCGCGACATGCCCATTATACCCGGTAATGTGTATTATTTGGCTAAAAAGCGTAAGCAAGCTTCCGTGCCTTTTCATGTGGCAGAGCCAGGAGATACCTGGCAGGCGATTTCCCAGCAATATGCTATAAGACTGGTGAACTTGCTGAAAAATAACCGTACGATTAGTCGCAATTATCCCATTCAGACGGGGCAGAAGCTTTATTTGAACCGTAAACGACCTAGGAAAGAACCCATCGAGATAGTGCCAGTGGCGCCTCCTACGCCGATGGCCCCCCCGGCACCTATGGTGACTGAAGCCGCAAAGGAAACAGAGCCTGCCACTAACGATATTCCAAGCAATTCTTCGGAAAGGAAGAAATATGCCCCTGTGTTGGTAGAAAGTAAACCGATGGAGCCCACTCCAGCGGTAGAGGTAGAAAAACCAGCGGTGGTAGTAGCTGCCGAAATTAAAAAACCGACACCCTCTACACCTACTACGAGCCAAGTGAATGACCGTGTCGTGATTATTAGTCAGGACGATAACGATTCCGAAAATACTCAGGTAGGCAAGAATACCATAAGTACAGAGCGGCCAAAAGAGGTAGCTAGCAATGGGTTCGAATCGGAGCAGACTCGTGTAGCCTCAAAACCCTCAGGAGTCAAAAAGGCACAAAGCCATATTGTTAGTTCGGGGGAGACTTACTTTAGCATTGCCCGGATGTACGACTTATCCGTGACTAAGCTATTGGCCCTCAACAACCGGTCGATAGATACCTCATTGCTGTCGGGCGATGAACTTATTGTGGAAGGTACTGGGTCGGTAGCCGCTACCCCGAGCACAGCGGAAGTTGCCGTCCCCAAAAAGGCACCCGTGGTTAATAGTCCCGTGGAGCCCAAAAAGGTAGTTCCTAAGCCTAGCATCGAGAATAAATCTGTAGCCCAATACCACACGGTAGAGTCGGGCCAAACCTACTATAGCATTTCTAAGTTACATGGGCTTACGGTCAATGAACTACTTGGATTGAATGCTTTGTCGGTAAACGATAAGTTAGCCGTTGGGCAGCGGTTGATCGTTAGAAAGGGCCAGGCAGCGGTGTCGGCTGCACCTGCAGCCAGCGAAGCTCCGGGATATCACGTGGTGCGGTCGGGTGAAACGCTATTTTCTATTGCCAGGCGTTATAACATGACAGTCGACCAAGTGAAAAGATTGAATAATATGTCAAGCAATACGGTTCTTGTCGACCAGAAATTAAAAATTGCCCAATAAACGGATCCATGATACTAATTGAGAATACCTGCATCAGCGACGATATAGAAGATCAACTCTTTGTATGTGACTTAGAAAAGTGCAAAGGAGCTTGCTGTGTGGAAGGAGATTCCGGTGCTCCTTTGGATGAGGACGAACTGGCCATACTGGATGAAATATATCCGGCTGTGGAGCCGTATCTGACTGAAAAAGGAAAGGCTGTTATCAAAAAAGAAGGAACATTCACCACCGATTGGGAGGGAGACTATGTGACTCCCGTTATCGACGGGAAAGAGTGTGCCTATGCCCTGTACGACGAGAAGGGGATTTTAAAATGTGGGATTGAACAGGCATATATTGATGGTAAAACGACCTATAAAAAACCCCTGTCATGCCATTTGTATCCGATCCGTGTCACGAAGTACGACCAGTACCATGCGCTGAATTACGACCGTTGGAGCATCTGTAGCCCCGCTTGCTCCTTGGGGTCTGAACTTGGCGTGCCAGTTTATAAATTTCTTAAAGCCCCGCTCATTCGGGCTTATGGCGATGACTGGTATCGTCAGTTAAGCGAAGAGATTCAAGAGCGGCAACAAGCTAAGGATGGTCAAAAGTGATTTTTTTGAGGATGTCTATGCCGTTGTAAAGCTGATACCTGCCGGGCGTGTAACTTCCTATGGAGCCATTTCCAGCTATCTGGGGGCCAAGCAAGGCGCCAGAATGGTGGGTTGGGCCTTGGGGCATAGCCATTCGGCAGGGGATATTCCGGCCCATAGAGTACTGAATAGGGACGGCCGACTCACCGGTAAGCTGCAGTTCACTACCCCCACGCTGATGGAGGAACGGCTAGGCGCAGAGGGTGTGGCGGTAGTAAATGACCGGGTAGTGGAGTGGAATAAATTATTTTGGGATCCTATGTTGGAATTGCTTTAAAACTTAAAATCGGTCAGGGTTTATCCTCAAATGGATGGTAGGCCCTGACCGATTCTCTTCAATCATATTTTTTTGGTACCGCCACTCTCATTGGCAATCTTCTGAATCATCGGGAGTTTCTCTGCAGGGATTAAGTTTTTATAATCCCAGAAGGCCGAAACACATACAATTTTCCAGCGCCCATCTATTTTTTCCATCAGACGAACTTCCTTACTATGATGGAAGTTTTTTTCATTCTGATCACTATTAAACTGATCCCAAGTGAGGTAGGCTACCTGACTGCCGTAAAACTTGAATTGCATATTTTTTCTTTCTACAATAGGATGGCTCGAAAGGGGCTCGGGATTTTCTTCGATGTATTTGCCGATATGTTTGTTGATATCCTCCCAGCCTACGTTAGAGTCGAAAGTGCCGTCGTCGTTACTCCAGGCCTGAAAGGCGTATTCTGTTTGGGCGAAATTAGACTTCCAAGCTTCATAATCTCGGGCAAAGAAGGCCGCGGTCTCATTGGCTATTACCTCGCGGATGGCCTGCTTTTCGGCCTCCATGGTTTTTTCACTTTTATTAGGGTCTTTACTCTGGCCACAAGACCAAAACAATAGCGCGATAATAAAGAATAATGGATAAGTTCTCATGTCGTAATAAGTTAGTTTGTGAAGATTACTTTCAAAACACCACTTTAGGTACGCATACTAGATGAAATTCGTTTTGGTTATTAAATTTAGGAGTAAGTTAACAAAATTTTGGAGTAAATCAAGTAAAGTATCCTTGTTTTGGCCAGGAAGCCAACAATTATATTATCCGCACCATGGGGGCGAACTTTCTAGGAGCCCTTACTTTGTAAGAGGAAGCTAGTATTATTCAAAGAACCCCACAGGGTGATGGGATTCTTTGGGAGAAGGTTGAATTAGATTTGGGATCTTCCAGTACTCATGGCCATATCCCGCTTGTTGCCTTTTTTACCCAGGAATAGTAAGCCTATAAAAGTGAGCATCCCATTGATGATAAGTCTTTCGAATCCGATCTTATATCCATTAAAAATTTCTGCAGAATAACTATTCAATATATAGGTGATTATCGGCGCTATTACACAAATCAGAGGTACCCAGCGGTCGATGACGGGGCGCTTCATAAAGGCCCCAAAGGCGAATAAACCGAGTAGGGGCCCATAGGTATAGCCCGCCAAATCGAAAATGGCCGTGATGACTTCTTTATTATTCATTTTGCTGAACACCAGAATTACCAGGTAAAACAATACTGAAAAGCCTATATGAACCCAGAATTTGATTTTTGAGCGCTTTTCTTCTGGCTTCGCTTCTATATTCATAAAATCGATACAGAATGCCGTGGTCAGGGCGGTTAGGGCGGAGTCGGAGCTGGCATAGGTAGCCGCCGTAATACCTAATAAAAAGGTGACACCCACTAGGAGTCCTAGGTGGTTGAGGGCCAACATGGGGTAAAAATCATCTGTTTTGGCCAAGACCGGAATGCCCTTGGACTCGGCATAAACGTAGAGTAAAGCGCCTAATGATAGGAATAGGAAATTGACTACCACCAATACCGCGGTAAACCAAAACATGTTTTTTTGAGCCTCTCCAATGTTCTTACAGGTCAGATTTTTTTGCATTAAATCTTGGTCTAGCCCCGTCATGACGATGGCGATAAAAGCCCCAGCCAAGAACTGCTTAAAGAAGTTTTTGGGGTCGTTGGCGTCCCAGTAGAAGATCTTAGAGTAGCCACTGTTCTGAACCGTATCCCAAATAGCCGTTGGACCGTCCAGATTCAACTCTTGAGAAACCAAAACGATAGTCAATATAACGGCAGTAATTAAGAAAAAGGTCTGAAGGGTATCGGTGATAATAATGGTTTTAACCCCACCTTTAAAAGTATAGACCCAGATAAGAAATATGGTGATGGCCACAGAAATTTCGAAGGGTACTCCCAACGGTTTAAAAAGGGCCAATTGGAGTACTTGAGCGGCCACATAAAGCCGAACTGCTGAGCCCAAGGTACGGGAGAGCAAGAAGAATGCGGAGCCTGTTTTGTAAGACCAAAAACCAAAACGTTTTTCTAAAAAGGAATATATAGAAATCAGATTGAGGCGGTAGTACAGGGGCATCAGGACGGTGCCGATTACCAAATAGCCTATTATGTATCCTAGGACTACCTGAAAATAAGAAAACTGTATATTAGCCACCGACCCTGGGACCGAGATAAAGGTAACCCCCGACAAGGACGTTCCGATCATTCCGAAGGCTACCAAATACCAGGGCGACTGGCGGTTGGCAGTAAAGAAGGTATTGGTGTCCGCCCCTTTGGAAGTGAAAATTGAAATGGCAATGAGCATTCCAAAATATACGACGAGTATAAGCAAAGCAATAAGCGGATTCATTGAAAGCGGGTTATTAGTAGTGAATTAAGAATAAATTAAAAGATACCTCTTGTCCTTCTGATAGTCTGGGTTTTTCATTATTTTTGCTAATCAAACAGAAATTTAGTTGTTATGCAAATAGATATAGAGACAGACGAACAAATTCTGGAAGATACAGTAGCTGTCGATATGCTCAAACTCGTCATTTATAATGACGATGTAAACACTTTTGATTGGGTGATAGACACCTTGATGGAGGTGTGTGGGCATACGAGCGAACAAGCCGAACAATGCACCATTATCATTCACTACAAAGGGAAGTGCAGTGTGAAAGAGGGAGAGTTCGGGGAGCTACTGCCTATGCGCAATTCAATTTGCGAGCGTGGAATTTCTGCCGAAATCCACTGATCTTTCTTCCATATTTTTAATACTTCTACATGAATTATCCCTCACGTCTTATTGAGGAAGCTGTAAATGAAATATCCCGTCTGCCAGGTATAGGTAAGAAGACGGCCTTAAGATTAGCGTTACATTTGCTGAAACGAGATCAGGCCCAGACTTTACAACTGTCTGAAGCCTTGGTCAAAATGCGCTCTCAGACAACTTATTGTAGGCAATGTCATAATATTGCAGACGCAGAGCTGTGCAATATTTGCAATAACCCCAACCGAGACCAGCATATTATCTGCGTGGTGGTGGATACGCGCGATGTGTTGGCCATAGAAGCAACTAGTCAATTCAAAGGGCTATACCATGTGTTGGGAGGGATTATCTCCCCTATGGAGGGGGTTGGCCCCGCCGACCTGAACATCGATTCCCTGATGCAGCGGCTCGAAGGCCAGCAGTCTGGAGAGTCGGTAGAAGAGATCATTTTGGCTTTAAGCCCTACCATGGAGGGAGATACGACCGCCTTTTATTTACAGAAGAAAGTGAAAACATTCGGTATAAGAGTCAGTACCATCGCTAGGGGAGTCCCTATTGGTGGGGACTTGGAATATGCCGATGAAATTACCCTGGGAAGGAGTATAGTAAGCCGTGTGGCTTATGATTGAACAATTAAACTTAACCTATGAAAGTAATGATGAATAGAAAGGAATTTTTACGTGCGATGGCTTTAGGAACAGCCGGAGTCGCTACTATAGCCGATCAAGTATTTGCTGCTGAGCAAACCCCGGGTTTGGTACTGGAGAAGGCTCCTTTTAAGCAAGCGCCACTTTCTTATGGATTTGCCGACCTAGAGCCTAGCATCGACAAAATGACCATGGAAATCCATTATGGCAAGCACCATGCCGGGTATGTTAAGAACTTGAATGCGGCAGTAGCCGGAACTCCTTACGAGAAAAAAAGCCTCGAAGATATACTAAAGTCGATCAGCAAAGCACCTGTAGCTATTCGTAACAATGGAGGAGGGCACTGGAACCATAGCTTCTTTTGGGAAATAATGGCCCCTGGTAAAGGTGGAGCGCCTCAAGGTGCCGTTGCCGATGCTATTAAAGGTCAATTTGGCTCTTTCGAAAAATTGCAGGAGGAATTCAATAAAGCGGCAGGAACTCGTTTTGGTTCTGGATGGGCCTGGTTGGTAGCCAATAAAGGAAAGCTGACCGTAACCTCTACCCCTAACCAAGATAATCCCTTGATGGATATCAGCGAAGTGAAAGGAACCCCTATTTTGGGAATCGATGTTTGGGAGCATGCCTACTACCTACATTACCAAAACAAGCGTGCCGATTATGTAAAGGCATTCTGGGACCTGGTCAATTGGGATAAAGTAGCTCAGCATCTGAAGAGTGCTAAATAAGCGTTGAAATATATCGGAACATGCCTCAATTTACGCTGGTAAATTGGGGCATTTCTATATAGTATGAGCCAGAATAAATATGCGTATTTCCAATTTTTCGTAGCGTAATGTATAATGATTGATTTAAGAAGTGATACAGTTACCCGTCCTACACCGGCCATGAAAGAGGCCATGTGGTCGGCTTCCGTTGGGGACGACGTCTATGGTGAGGATCCCACCGTAAATGCTCTGGAGCAGAAGGTCGCCAATATGTTTGGGATGGAAAAGGCCTTGTTTTGTGCATCTGGAACTATGACCAACCAATTGGCCATTCGGGTGCACTGTGAGCCTGGCAGCGATGTGATCTGCGAGAAAGACTCCCATATTTATTTGTACGAAGGAGGTGGAGTAATGGTCAACGCCCAGGCCTCAGTTCGGTTGCTTACGGGAGATAAAGGTCGACTAAACGCTGGTCAGATAGCGGAAACCATATCTCCTGAAAACGATATTCATAATACCTATACCCGCCTGGTTTCTCTAGAAAATACCATGAACAAGGGCGGAGGGAGCTATTATGATTTCGATGAAATTCTTAAGATTCAGAAGGTCTGTAATGAACGGCGGGTGGCTCTACATTTGGATGGGGCCCGGCTGTTCAATGCCATAGTAGAAACAAATACTCCCTTGAAAGACTATGGACAAGCCTTCGACAGTATTAGTATCTGTCTGTCTAAGGGCCTAGGGTGTCCCGTTGGTTCCTTACTGCTAGGTACGGAGGCCTTTATACATAAGGCATTACGGTTCAGAAAAATGATGGGAGGGGGCTGGAGGCAAGCGGGCATGCTTGCTGCCGCGGGTATCTATGCGCTGGATCATCATGTGGAACGCCTAAAAGACGATCATCGACGTGCCTTAGCATTGGCAGAGCTGTTCTCTAGGCAGCCCGAAGTATCCTATATCTATCCGGTTCAAACCAATATTGTTATTCTTAAACTGCAGGATGGATTGGATGCCCAAGCCTATGTCGATAGCTTGGCGAAGAGAGGGGTGTTGGCCATAGACTTTGGAAAAAACCTAGTGCGGCTCGTGACGCACCTCGATTTTTCAGACGATCAATTGAATTGGCTCAGTGACCAATTATAAAGAACGGCGACCCTTTTATGGGTCGCCATTCTTTTATTAATTATACATCGGCAAAGTGCCATATTTTTTGCCATATTCGATCATCTGATTGTAAAAGGAATGTGGGTATTCGAGTTTTACATCTACGATCTCCCCTTCTTCGAGGATAGGCACCAGCCGTGGTTGAATAAAACCCTTGTAAGGCTTGATGTTAAGCTTGGCATATCGCTCCAACACTTCTTTGTGCAGGGGTTGATCTACCTTTACTCCGTAGTTTTCTACCAGTTTTTTTCCAGCTTCATAGTCGCCTTCCGATTTGATACGTTGTATCTCCTTGAGTAATTCACCAAAGAGGCCGCGTAGCTTTTCGTAATCGTTGACTTTTACATAGGTCTTGCCCTCCTTGGTAACAAATTCTACGATCTTCTGATCTTTCCCTTTTTCATAGACCCAGTAGGCATTTAGCGCCCTATTGCGCATATGAGCCTCCTCTATATTATCCCCTAGCTTCAGCCTGGTCAGCTGGGTGAAAAGTCCATTCATCATATAGCTGTCATATTCGGCCTTTCCCACCTCCAAGGAGGGCATCACGCCCAGCTCCACAAGCTTGGGATCCATAATAAAATACAGGCCCACCAAGTCGGCACGGGCTTCCTCTAGGCAGGAGGCATAGCTCTTTAAGGTCTTGTCTGGAGTGCCAATCCCAGGGTTGATCTGTCCGGAGGCATGCCCAATACACTCGTGCATATCGGTATGCAAGTCGCTAGCAAGGCTTCCGTATTGGGCTAGCCTGTCGCCAGTGGCCTTGTCCACCACAAATTCGTCCAGAAAGCCATTTCCTTTGCTCGATTCGTTATAGGCATGGATAATATTGCTTAAGGAGACCGACTTAGAGCCATGTTCCTTTCTGACCCAGTCAGAATTGGGCAAATTAATCCCTATTGGCGTATTAGGAGCGGCATCACCGCCTTCAATAATAACAGTAATGGCCTTGGCGCTGATCCCTTTCACGTTTTTCTTTTTGTGCTCCGGCATGAGTGGCGTATGGTCTTCGAACCACTGAGCTTGGTCGGCAATGGCCTTGATGCGCTTAGTGGCTTCAAGGTCCTTGAGCGATACCACACTTTCGTAGCTACCCTTTATGCCCAAGGCATCGTTATATACCTCCACAAATCCGTTAACCACATCAATTCGGCTGCTGGTGTCGGCTACCCATGCGATATTGTATTCGTCCCATTTCTTTAGGTCTCCCGTTTTATAGTATTCTACCAAAAGGGTCAAAGCCGTTTTTTGCTGCTCATTTTCAGCTACTGTTACGGCTTTTTCTAACCAGTAGATAATTTTGTCGATGGCAGGCCCATACATGGCTCCAGACTTCCATACCTTTTCGATGAGCTTTCCATTTTCCTTGGTGAGCTTACTATTTAGGCCCCATTCGGGCTGCTCGCCGGAGGAAGGGTACTGGGCATAAAACTGCTCAACTTCTTGTTGACTGACTCCTTCGTAGAAGTTATTGGCCGATCGGGCGATATTGTCTTTTCCCTCGGCCAGATCTACCATTTTAGATTGATATTGCGGGTCGAAAATCAGGGGCTGAATACGTTTCAAAAAGGCCTCTATCGTTTCCCCTTCTTCCAAAGGCAACTGTTTCGGATTGCTATTCTTGACCAATTCTGAAAAATATGCGAAGCTGCATTCCGGAACAAACTTGTCGTTGGAGTAATGGTGAAATATACCATTGCTAAACCATACCCTTCCGGCGTAGGTTTGGAAGTGCTTCCAGTCCTCGTCTGTTTTGGAGCCTTTAAAGCTATCGAAAATAGCATCGACGGTCTTGCGAATGGTAAGGTTGTGCTTACCACGCTGGTCATAAATGATATCCCGCCCTGCCAATGCCGCTTCATACAGGTAATAAGCCAAGGTTTTTTGCTGTAGGCTGAGTTCTTCAAAACCCGGAACTTGGTAGCGAAGTACTTGCAAATCGGCGAATGATTCGGCATTTACTTCAAAATCTGGCCCTTTATTTTCCTTTTTATCCGAACAACCTGCCAGGAGTAATCCTGCTAACAGTAACAATCCTGATGTTTTTAATGCCTTCATAATTGGTTCAGTTGATTATACAGAACTTAAAAATACTAATAATTAAGCTTCTGATATCATTTCTTCGTATTCATATTCGGAATTGGGTCCTTGGTATATTACTCGCATGCTCACCAGGTCGGCCAGGTAGGTATGTATGCCCGCCTGGCCTATTTCTTGCAAAAAGTCGGAGTAAGAAGTCAGTCCTTGTTGGTTTCTTTGAATAGCCTGCCGAACGGCTTCCACCTTAAAAGTCTCCGTAGGTTCAAAGACCGCAGTTCGTCCTGGGACCACCAATTTGTCGCCATTTTTGGAAGTATAGGTGGTGTCGCCAGAGTCTACACGTACCTCGTAATTGTCGATACCCAAGGCTTTTAATTCTTTTACAAATTCGGGAAATGGAAGGCCTTTAGCCTTTATTTCCGCCGACTCAATTAAGGATTCAGTTAACTCAATAAATTCCATGATGCTTTAGTTTGGGAGTAGTATGTTGCCAAAAGGCCTGTTTGTGGGGCTAATTTAAAAGAAAAACGAGAGAGAATTTATGACCAAGATCTTAGTACTAGGAGCATAAAGATATATCCAAACACATTTTTCTATATTAAGAGGCATAAAAGCCCGCATCCTACTACTTTTTCAAATGAAAAGTAGTAGGAAACGAGCTGGAGTTTGGCAGGCTGATCATGCGGCCAATCAGCTTGCAGATGCTGGTGCGTCACCGGCCCCCTTCACATACTTGCTTCGTGTATCTAGTTTTTTGATCATCTCATTCGACATTTCATCAGCCGAAATGCCATACCCGCTCACCAGCGTACCCTTAATGCCCTCATTAGATTCTATCAGATACAGGATAGACATATCGGAAGGATTGGTCATTCCTTCAAAACGATAAAAGTCGACGATATCAAAATCCTCAGGCGAGAGGCTTAGCTTCACGCCATCGTCTTGATGTGCCTCGAGGGCATGGGCGGTGAGGTTGAAGTCGTAGGTATAGCCTTCATTTTTGGCCGCTTCCAGCCTTTCCACTAGGGTGTCGGGTTCGTTGGTGTTCTGATATTGTGGGTTCTGGCTATTTTTATTTTGTTGTCCGTTTTCTACAGTTTCCATGATGCTCGTGCTTTTAGTTGAAAGTTCCTCTAATCGGAGTAGCATCAAAAACCATGCCTTTTTAACTAAATATTATCCGATGAGCTCAAAAGGGGATCTCAAGAACTCCCATATGGTAGGCGCCAAAACAGCCCAATCCTCCTTCAATATTGCTAAAAACGATGGTAGGCTCAGTAAAGGGGTTGTTGTTGAGGTTTTGATATTTGGTTTGGTGAAACTGATAGTAGTTTTTTTCTATGTTCAGTGTTTCCAGGTGAATCCTGATTAGCTTGACCTGGGGAGCGTTGGGGTCGTCGGGGCTACTTGAAGGTATGCGGTATATAAAATTGGGCGATTTGAGGGTAAGGCCATCTAGGTTGGCATCGGTTTGGAATAAGCGATTGTTGATACCGTCATCGTAACGTAAACTTACCTTTTTCCTCCTTCTTTGAAGGTTATAACCCTCCGTGGTCTCGTCCCAAACCAATTCGTTCAATTCTACTTCTATATATCCCCTACAAATATAATAGTTGGCCTGGCCAGGTATATCCTTAAAGCTGGACCGTATCCTAAGGGCGGTGTCGCCTGCTACTTTGTAGTGATACAGACTGTCGAAGGAGTAGCTGCTCACCGCTGTCTTCTCTAGTGGGACCGTCGTGGTTGCTGAGACCGTTTCTTGTTCGGTTGAAACCGTAAGATAGTACTGGGTTCCAGGGTGAATAGGGTAGGTACTTGCGCTGACGATATAGCGCTCATCCTCCGCAGAATATGGGATATCGATAGCGGAAGTACCATCCGTGAGGGTGACAACAGCATTGGAGATGGGGGTGAAGTTATAGTCAGTGGGGCCATATATCGTTTGCGACCGGGAGACTACCACTTCAATTTTTTCTTTTTCGGGGGCGATATAACTTTCTACCACCAGTTTGGAGCTTCTGTCGGGAAGTTTGGACGGGTCCACGTCGTTAATCAGGCTCTCACAGGAGCTAAGACCTACTAAGAGGAATAGCAACAGGCCGAAATGGAATTTATGAATCAACATGGGTATAGTAGCCTAGAATTTGAAGTTATAACTGATGGAAGGAATAATGGGGAAAAGAGAGTACCGGGATAGTACTGCCGACTCTCCCGTACCATTGGCATTGTCTTTCTTTCTGATGTCATAAAAAAACGGGTTGCGCCGATTATATGCATTGTAAAGCCCAATTTCCCAAGTCCGTTCGTGGCGTTTTTTTACTTTGTGGAACTGTACCGCCACGTCGAGGCGATGGTAAGGCTCGGCACGGAAACTGTTTTTACTGCCGTATTCCGTGGTTTCGTTGGGACTAGGCTTGCTGTCTGGGTTCAAGTCAAATCGATCTCCAAAGGTGTAATAGGTCGAAACAGGGATAGACAGGGCATTCCCTGTGCCATATACCCAGGTAGCCGATAGGGTAATTCTTTTGCTCAATTCGTAAATGCCTACTACCGAGATATCGTGCCGTCGGTCGTAACGTGGGAAATAGGTTTTTCCAAAATTAAGCTCAGGGAATTTCCATTGGGTCCAGGACAAGGTATAGCCAATCCACCCCGATAGCCGTCCGGTTTTCTTTTGTAACAGCAGTTCGGCCCCATAGGACCACCCTTGCCCCGCCGTGATATTGTCTTCCCAGTTGATTTCATTGGCATTTTGACCGTCGATACTTAAGAAAGAAGAGCCTTCTTTATAACTTAGGATTCGGTCCATATTCTTGTAATAGCCCTCTAGGGTGATGGCCAGTCCGGGCTTTTCAAGATCTTTGGCCAGGCCTAAAGCCACCTGGCTCGACTGCTGAGGCGCTACCCTATCGGTGGTGGGTACCCATAGGTCGGTGGGTAAGCCTAGCCCGGTATTGGATAGCAAATGAACATACTGATTCATAAGGGCAAATGACCCCTTCAGGGAAAAATCGTCGGCTAGCCGATAGGCCGCTGAGAAGCGGGGTTCGGGGCGCAAGTAGGTCTTGTTTTCCGTTTGGAAGGTCGAAAGTCGGAATCCAAGATTCATTTTGAGGGCCTGAGTAGGTTGCCAGGTGTCCTCCACATACACTCCAGATTCAAAGTTATTGATGGTTTTAGCCTTAAAATTAAGATCGTCGGGGAGGTTGGTCCCATGGATAGCTAAGGCCGATGGAACGAAGCGGTGGGCGGTAACTTGCCAACCAAATTTGATGCTATGGCGGGTGTTGGGGAAGTAGTCGAAATCGGACTTTAGACTGAAATCGCGTATCAAACTGTTATATCCTAATTTGAATTCGTCGTTGGGTGGGCTAGGATTTAGGATATTTTCTGAGGCCGATACACCGAAATTGAAATGACTGTATATTAAGGAGGTGTTTAGAAATAGCTTCTGGTTGATCAGGTGGTTCCATCGGAGTGTGGCCGTAGCATTGCCCCAGTCTAACCCGGAGCTTCGTTGCTCGTCGGGGGCGGTTTCCTTTACACTGAACTTGTCCTGTCCAAAATACCCACTGAGATATAATTTGTTTTTAGCGCCGAAATCGTAATTTACCTTCGCATTAAGATCATAGAAGTAATATCCGGGCCTTATTTTGCTGTTTTCTCCTTTTTGCTGTTGGGCAATGAGCGGTTGCGCAAGGAAATCGATATAGGTGCGCCGTCCTGAGAGAAGGAACGATGCCTTTTTATTGGCTAGAGGCCCTTCCAGAGTCAGTCTGGAAGATATTAGTCCTATGCCACCTTCCCCATGAAGCTTATCTTTACTGCCCTCCTTCATATTCAATTCTACGACCGACGACAGCCGGCCTCCATAGCGAGCGGGGAATCCGCCTTTGGTAAGCTCCACACTCTTGAGAGCATCACTATTAAAGATAGAGAAAAAGCCAAAAAGATGGTTGGCATTATATACGACGGCATCGTCCAGTATGATTAGGTTCTGATCCGGTCCTCCACCCCTTACGTACAAGCCCGTTTGTCCTTCCGTACCCTTTTGTACCCCCGGCATTAGCTGCAATACCTTGATGACGTCCTTCTCACCAAAAAATGCGGGTAACTTTTTGACCTGGCTAATAGGAATGTCGATTTGGCTCATTTGGGCCGCCTCGCTAACCTTTTGCTGCTGGCGATTGCCAGAAACGGTTACCTCCTCCAGTTGGTTGTCGGGCTCCAGGGTCAGGTCTATTTGAAGGTCTGTATTGGCTACGATGGGCCTTGTCTGGCGTTTATATCCCACAAAGCTGTAAATCATACTTCCTTGGGTTCCCTTGGGAATGGTAATGGAGTAAAACCCATAGCTATTGGCTACCGTCCCATAGGTGCTGTGCTCCAAATATACATTAACACCCGGCAAGAGTTCCTCACTGCCCTTTTCGCGGACGAAGCCACTGACCGTAATCCTTTCTTGCGCCTTAGCGGTAATAGGGAAAAGTAAAAACAAAAGAATTAGGTATATTAACGGCATGTATAGTAGATTGTGTTGTTGGAAAACGTTTTTTTTGTGTCCAACTATATACGAAAAGGGATATTAAAATGTTGCATACTACTGATTGATAACCCTTAATATCCGTGGGCCTCACCCTGGTGGAGCAACCTCTACGTATTGATTTGGTGATAAGTACTTTTCCGTCGGGATTCTGGACAGCCTAACGGTAAAGCAGCTTAATTCTATCAAAAGATAAAATTCTTTAAAGGAAATATGAAACGAAGGAAATTTATAGGGAATACCTTGTTGGCCTCTGCCGGGCTCACCCTCTCTAATGCGGCTTTTGGTCGAAGAAATGCCTTAGTTCGAGTGGACGACTATGCCAGTGACTGGCATCAAAAAGGTGATGGAACTTGGATAGGAGAGGCTTTTTGGGCGAATAGGTTACAGGATTGGCGCATGGAAAAAGGGGGGGTAGAGACGGTAATTCGCGGAAAAAACCGTTCTCTGGCTTTGTTGACCCACGAGTTAGGGAAGGCCTCCGAGCCATTTAGCATGCAGGTGGACTTGCAGTTTTTAGATAAAAAGCTAGATAAGGACCTGGTAGGGTTCAGAATTGGGAATGTTGGTCGGATAGACGATTACAGATCGACGGCAATATATGGCAAAGGAATGCGCCTAGGCTTGTTGGGGAATGGGAAGCTGCTCCTAGGTCAAAAACAATCCGATGAACGTGTGTCAGAAAGCGACTTAAGCAAAAAATTAACCTTACAGCTTTCGGGGAAGCCTATACATAGCGATTTGTATGCCCTGCAGTTGACGGTATCGGAAGGGCGCCGGCAGCTTCTAGAAATAAAAGGATATTTGGTAGGGAACAAAGAGATTATCGGCGGCATAGCCTTGCTGCATGATGCCGATACGGAGCTTCAGCAAGAACTGCAACCGGGCGTTCGCTTCGAAAGGTTCCTGTTGCGGGGCACTAAGCTCGTAGGGGATCCTTCTCGCACCTTTGGCCCCATTATGTTTGCCCAATATACCCTCGACAAACAAACCATTAAGCTCTCCGCACAATTAGCCCCTATAGGAGCGGGAGCCCAACGGGTCGATTTGTTTATCAAGGAGGGTAAGGACTGGAAAAAACTGGATACGGCACAGGTGGATCCAGTAAGTAGAGTAGCAGCCTTTAGGATATCAGATTGGCTAGCCACCACGCCTATACCTTACAAACTTCAACTTCAGGGCCATGGCTCGAGTTACGAAGGTAGCTTTGCACCAGCCCCTACGGCCGATCAGCCGGTAAAGCTCGGCTTGTTCAGTTGTAACTGTGATCATGGATTCCCCGATACCGACCTACGTAGCCATATTCTGTACCATAACATTGATGCGGCACTTTTCTTGGGGGATCAATTTTATGAGGGTACCGGTGGTTTTGGAGTCGAAGAAACTAGTCTGGATCGATCGATTCTCGATTATTTACGGAAATGGTACCAGTTTGGCTGGTCTTACCGAGATGTGTTCCGCCATATTCCTTGCGTGTCTATCCCCGACGATCATGACGTGTACCACGGCAATCTGTGGGGAGAAGAAGGAAAGGAGGCCCTCAAGGAAGGAGCGGCCTATGTACGCCAAGATTCGGGTGGGTATAAGATGCACCCCGAATGGGTTACGATGGTGCAGCAGACACAGGCTAGTCACCTTCCCGATGCCTACGATCCTACCCCCGTAAAAAATGGGGTCAGCGTATATTATACCGATTGGAACTGGGGACCATATAGCTTCGCCATTCTTGAAGATCGGAAGTTCAAATCGGCCCCTCAGCATATATTTCCTAAAGAAGCAGGCATTCAAAATGGGTTTATCACCAATCCTGACTTTAAAGACGAAACCTACCTCAATGCACCTAATGCCGAGTTGCTGGGGAGTAGGCAAGAGCAGTTTTTGGAAAACTGGGTGGCAGATTGGAAGCATGGGGCCCGCATGAAAATAGTGCTTTCTCAGACTAACTTCTGTACCGTTGCCACCTTGCCCAAAGGATCTTTAGGCGACTCGATGGTCCCTAAACTGGAGATTCCTGAATTAGGAACGTATGTGGCTGGCGACGACATGACCCGGGATATGGATTCCAACGGCTGGCCGCATAGCAAACGCAACAAGGCCGTAGATATCATTAGAAGGGGATACACGTTGCATCTGGCCGGAGATCAGCATATTGCCTCCGTAGTTCGATATGGAGTGGACTCCCACGACGATGCCGGCTTCGCATTTGCAGGCCCAGCCCTCAACAATATTTTTCCTCGGCGCTGGTGGCCCGATCTGCCCAAGGATCATCAGCCTCTGCCAGGGAAACCTTCGTACACAGGGAAATTTGAAGACGGTTTTAAAAATAAAATTACCTTACATGCCGTTGCTAGCCCTCGGAAAACGGGCCTCGAACCCGCCATTATTCATGATCGGGCTACGGGATATGGTATCGTCAAAATAGACCCTACCACTAGGGATATTACTATGGAGTGCTGGAAAAGGAGTGCCGATCCTGCTAAGGACCAGGCTAACGGACAGTACGACGGCTGGCCCATTACGGTCAATCAATTCGATAATTACGATCGACAGGCCTTTGAATACTTGCCCGAGCTAGAGGTGGTCGATCAACAGGATGCCGTAGTGCAGGTCCTCAACGAAGGGAATGGAGAGGTTCTATATACCCTACGATTGGTGGGGGATAAGTTTCGTGCCAAGGTTTTTGAAGAAGGAAGCTACACCCTCCGGGTGGGCGATCCCGACAAGGGGATTTGGAAGGAGCTGAAAGGCCTGAAAACGGGCAAGAAACGCAGAAGGAAGCAAAAAACGTTGAAGGTGCGTTTAGCATAGAATTTCCCCGGCTGATTGCCCAGCCGGGGAAATGAACTAGTTTCCTTTTACATTCATTTTTAATCCATAAACCGACTTTTGAGCGGTCATAAATAGCATATCGTTTTTCTTCCCTCCAAAACATATATTGGCCGTCCAGCCCTGGTGAACGGGGATATAGGCTATCTTATTGCCGGTTGGGTCGAATACAGTTACCCCATTGCCAGTCAAATAGAGGTTCCCTTTAGAGTCCAGGGTCATGCCGTCGGACCCCATCTCGGCAAATAGTTTTTTGTTGCTAATCTGGCCTTGCCCCGTAATATCGAAGACGTATGTCTTGCTGGCGCCAATATCGGCAACATAGAGCTTTTTGCCGTCGGCAGTACCCACAATGCCGTTTGGCTTGTTTAGCGCATCGGTCACCCGGGTGATGGTGCTCCTGTCGGGACTCAGGTAGTATACATGTTGTCCGTCTTGCTGCATAGCCGGATCTCGCTTCCAATAAGGGCGCTTGTACAGGGGGTCGGTAAAATAAATACCTCCTGCCGCATCCAACCACAGGTCATTGGGGCCGTTGAGGAGTTTTCCATCGTATTTTTCTCCTATAAGGGTGTGGTTTCCCTTTTTATCGAAAGACCAAAGTTGGTTTTCTTCGTCGGCACAGGTAATTAGTCGACCCTTTTTATCGAAATACATGCCGTTGGAGCGTCCCGACTTGTCTGAAAATGTGGTTATTTCACCCGTCTTGGCGTCCCAGCGAAGGATTTTGTCGTTGGGTTGATCCGTAAAAAAAACGTTTCCTTTTTTATCAGCCACCGGGCCTTCAGTAAAAGCATAGCCTCCACCTAACAACTCAACCTTCGCCCCGGGGGCTATGAGGTTGTTCTGGTCCATGATTTGCGCATTTGCGCTCAAACTGAAACATAAGCACGCGCATGCAGCGAGTCCTCTAACTGGTTTGAATATCGATATCATTTTGTATAATTATATAAAATACAGGACTGGCCCTGCCAGTCCGTAAAGGTGCTCTTCCTTATGAATTGATCATGATTTTCTGTCCTCCTTTCCGAATAGACTCATATACGGCATCTACCACGATCATATCTTTGAGGCCCTCTTCGCCCGTTACATTGGGATCGGGTTTGTTTTGAAGAATACAGGCGGCTATTCCATCCATTTGATAGGCCTGATGATTCACACTCGGCTGATTGATAGGCCCCAGGTGAGTCTTGCCCTTAATAGGTCCATAGCCAAATGCCGGTACCATTTCGGCCCAGCCCTTGGAGCCCATTAGGTGCAGCCGTTCGGAGTGGTTGAAATTATAAGTGCAACCGCAATTGGCAATAATGCCACTAGGAAAGCCTAGCTGAAAGGTGATGGTCTCGTCGACCTCCTTAAATTTGACAGGATCGGTTTTGCTCTCTTGGGCAGTTACCCATATAGGCTCTTCACCCGTGCAGTATCTTGCGGCATTTAGGGAGTAAACCCCTACGTCCATCATGGCTCCACCTCCGGCCAAGGCCTTTTTTAGCCTCCATTGGGTAGGGTCTCCGATGGTAAAACCCATATAGTTGTTGACATGCATGATTTTGCCAAACTCACCCGCTTCGCGCATGCGGATTACTTCCTGAGTATGTGGTTCAAAATGTAGCCTGTAGCCCACATAAAGTCTAACCCCAGCTTTTTTGCAGGCCTCGATCATCTCTCTGGCTTGTTGTGCATTGTCGGCCAGGGGTTTCTCACATATAATATGCTTGCCCGTCTTGGCTACTTCCAACACAAATTTGTGATGCAAGGAATTAGGGGTGATCACATACACCAAGTCGATTTCCGAATTATTGCGGATGTCCTCGATGTTCTCGTACGAATAGGTGTTTTTGTCTGGGATATCGTATTTCTTTTTCCAGGTATCTATTTTGGATGGAGTACCCGATATGAGACCAGTAATCTTCGCCATTTTACATTCTTGCATGCCCTTGGCAACAATATTGGCGTAGCCACCCAGACCAAGAAGGGCTACCCGCAGGGGCCGGTCTACTGGTACATCGCTGGTATGAGGGTCGGCCGCAAAGCTGTAGTCGGCCATCGAGCTAAGACCCAGCCCGAGAGCTAACTGTTGTAAAAACACACGACGTGCTTGCATAAGTATTAGTTTTTTGGTGAATGCATTTGCCCTTTAAAGTAAGGGAAGCTAATATTCTCCTTATAGTATAATCACTTGTGCCTTTTTTTGGTCTATTATTCCTTCTATCGGTCAGGGAAGAAGGCCCCATTAACTTAAAATTGTTTTTTAATTGGATAGGGAACTAAGTGATGCATTTATATGTTATTACATTAAATGTATAAACATATAAATACCGAAACTTATGAAAACGCTCATTAATGGATTGCACCATATCACAGCCATCGCGAGTGATGCCCAACGTAATGTTGATTTTTATGTAGGAGTATTGGGCTTAAGGTTGATCAAGAAAACGGTGAATTTCGATGCACCGGACGTATACCATTTATATTATGGGGACCGGGAAGGTACGCCAGGCTCTGTACTTACTTTTTTTCCTTATGCGGGTTTGCAGCGTGGACGTAAGGGTGGGGGGCAACTAACCTACACGGCATTTTCAATACCAAAGGCTTCATTGGCCTATTGGATGGACCGTTTGACTAGTTTTGGGATCCCTTATTCTAGTCCTTATAGTCGTTTTGACGAATCGTATTTACGGTTTGAAGATTATGACGGCATGGGAATAGAGCTTGTAGCCAATCAGAACGATTTACGTCCGGGATGGGACAACGGAAAAATACCCCTTGATTACTCAATCCGTGGTTTTTATACGGCTACGCTCAATGAGTTTTTTATAGACAAGACGATAGCGCTGCTCACCGATGTCATGCAACATAAATTAATAGCGGAAGAAACCGATTTATGGCGTTTTGAGGCCTTAAAAGGTGGGCCTGGAAACTATGTGGATGTTAAAAAGTCCTCAAAAGATGTGAGAGCACTCCAGGGAGCTGGCTCGGTACACCATATTGCCTTTTCTACCGATACGGATGAGACCCAACTCGAAATTCGAGAAAAATTATTGACGGCTGGTTTTCATCCGACGGAGGTGCTTGACCGGAATTATTTTCACAGTATCTACTACCGCGAACCGGGGGGGATTCTGTTTGAGATTGCCACCAACCCTCCAGGATTCACTGTAGATGAATCGTTGTCGGAACTAGGGACTGGCTTAAAACTTCCCGAATGGTACGAAGCAAGGCGTTCGGATATAGAAGCGGAGCTTCCCTCATTGGTAAGTGAAGCAAAATAAACGATCAATGGGTTAGGATAGGTTAAGATGAATTTTTAAAAGAAGAGCAGATGCAAACATTAAATGATATGGAATGGAGAGGGGCGCCCATCAATCAGGCCCCAAAAGTGATGATCATGGTGCATGGGCGAGGGGCGTCGGCAGAGAGTATTCTCGATCTTCATCGGTATTTCAATGATCCTGACCTGAGCTATGTGGCTCCACAGGCAGCGGGAGGGAGTTGGTACCCCTATAGTTTTATGGCGCCCATGGAGCAGAATGAACCTGGTTTGTCTACCGGGTTGAATACTCTGGCCGGCATGGTAGCAGAACTAAAGCAGCAATATGGGATAGGTGCCGAGTCGATATACTTACTTGGGTTTTCGCAAGGGGCTTGTTTGGTGCTTGAATATGCGGCCCGAAATGCACAACGCTATGTCGGGGTATTGGCCCTGAGTGGTGGGCTGATTGGGCCCGAGGGGACCGACCGAAACTATGCCGGGGATTTTGGCCAGACACCCATCCTGATAGGGTGCAGTGATGTGGATAGCCATATTCCCAAGGCCCGGGTGTTGGAATCGGGGGAGGTGTTAAAAGCCATGGGAGCGGATACCACCGTGCAGCTCTATAAAAACTTCGGCCATAGTGTTCACCAAAATGAAATAACTTATATCAACGATTTGTTGAAGGTTACCCGATGATGCTGCCGCTGGAATTGTTTCTTGGATTCATTTCCAGTATCGGTTTTAATATCCAATTATATTCGCCACGCTGTGGCTTGTATTTTAGGGTTAAAGGGTGGGGGATTTTGAATTAATTTTATTGATAGGCAGACATATGTTATTGTTTTTCTGCAGCTCGGGAGGAGCGAAATATTACTAGCATCGATTGTTGTGTATTTAGAGCTCCAGAGGAACGGCATATCTTATCATTTAATATGCCGCTCCTCCGGAGCTCAATTTTGGAACTGCCATATTGTTTCTATTCATATGTCGCCACGCTGTGGCTTGTATTTTAGGGTTAAAGGGGATTCTTCTGAATCAATTTTAATGATAAGCAGACATATATTTTTGTTTTTCTGCAGCTCCGGAGGAGCGAAATATTAATAGCATCGATTGTTGAATAAACCTCCCTATATCCCCATAAGCAAGAAAGCCTACTCCAAGGAATAGGCTTTCTTATTATATTTGGGTGCAAGTTATAGTTCCATTTTAACGGTTCGTTGAGGTACCTCTTCTGACAGTTCGAAGGTCTTGGTTTGGCGCACCCCGTTACTGATGATGTCGATGTCGTAGGTGCCACATGGTAGTTCCTTCAGGTTAAGGGTTCTGCCAAATTTGGTATGCTTCTTCGAAATCGTCTCGCGGTATACAACCGTTCCGCGGTAATCTCTTACTAGCAAATGGGTGGGGTACTCAGCACCGGCTTTGTCGACCATTACATTAATCTTTCCTTCTACGGTCGTGTAAATGCCAGTTCCGAAGCTAGCGGCTTTTTTAGTTCCCTTGTCTTTGGCTACTCCTGAAAGAGTGGCGGTAAGGATGATCGCTAATGCAATGGCGATGGTTTTGATTGAGTTTTTCATGGCTAATGTGATTGTAGGTGATTGTTGTTTAAAGAACGTTACAAATATATGTGTTATAAAAGGTACTATGTATAACAAAGTATATAAAAGGTTCGATTCGCTGGATGAATGGTAATCAAATAGTTAGGTGAGGTTTTTGCTTATAGATGACCCTCGTAAAGCGTCCAGCGGGTCTTGTCAGAATTTCAATCTAAAGATGTTTGGAAGGCTCTCGGCGTTGCACAAGCTGCATAAAATATTTTTGGTTTTTCAGAATTAGTTTCTGCACGGAGGGGACCCTAGGCAAGGGTTGGTTAGTTTATCAGGCTAATAACGGGGTGCTTAGAGCTCGATTTTATTTCGAAAGTATGGTTTTTTGTTATGCCTTTGCTTGAAATTTCGATTTGGTACGATCCCATTTCTAGTTCACTCAGATTTAGCGTTTTGCCAAACCTGTCATAGGATTTCTTAATGGTTTCACGGTAAAGGATAGCCCCCTCGTCATTTTTCAGGAGTAGGTGCGTGGGAGCTTCTGTAAGCTGCTTTTCCACCATTATTTTTACTTTACCATCGAGGGTGGTATAGATTCCCGACTCCAACCGAGAGGAACGTTTTGACTCCTTATCTAAAGCGAAACTAGAAAGAGAAGTGGTGGCAACAAGGGCCAAAAATAATGCGGTGGTTTTGAATGACTGTTTCATGGCTAATGGATGTTCTATGTGTTCGTTTGAATGATTAACGTTACAAATATAAGGGCTATGTAAGGTACTATGCATTACAAAGTACATGAATGGTAAAAACTTTTGGTTGAATGGTTATGGGTAAATACAGAACAAAAAAAGCCACCCGAATGGGTGGCTCTCGTTCATATAGGTTAATTATGTTAGGGGTATTAATCTTTTTCTACGTAGTTCATGTCCTTGGTAAAGGTCTCTTCTAGGTAGAACAGGGCGATTACGGCGACGGCACTAGTACCGAGTCCAATAAACAGAGCACTCTGGAGGACGCCAAGGTCGGGCTTGAAATACACAAACATGGCCGCCAATGGGATAGTAGCCCCTCTCACGAAGTTGGGGACTGTGGTAGCCACGGTGGCTCGTAGATTGGTGCCGAAGAGTTCTGCCGCAATGGTAATGAATAGCGTCCAGTACCCGTTACAGAATCCTAATAAGGCGCAGAATACATAGAATGCATAAGGCGTTTCCATCGGGAAGGTAAGGTAGCCCGCCATCATCAGTAGGGACATGCCTATAAATAGGATGATTACTTTCTTACGACTCTTCAAATATTGACTCAAGAGACCGCTGCCTATATCACCGAATACCTGTCCGGTAAAGGCGAGCATTACGGCTTTGCCGGCATCGATGCCCACGAGACCCTTTGCGGCGCCTATTTCGGGAGAGAAGGTGATCAGAATACCCACTACGAACCAGATCGGCAAGCCGATGAGTATGGCCATGAGGTATTTACTCAAGCGCTTGGCGCTGGTGAGGATCATCATGACATTTCCGCGGTCGACGGTATTGGACTTTACATGTTGGAACATTCCCGACTCAAATACGTTGAATCGGAGCACGAGAAGCAACAAGCCCATCCCTCCGCCTACGAAATAGGAGATGCGCCATGCGAACATATCGGCGACGAAATAGGCCAAAATAGCACCTAATACGCCTAAAGTCGCCACCAGGGTGGTCCCATACCCTCTAATTTCCTTGGGGAGTACTTCGGTAACTAGGGTGATGCCGGCTCCTAGCTCTCCGGCCAAGCCCACCCCTGCTATAAAGCGCAGGATGGTGTATTGCTCCATATTGGTGACGAAGCCGTTGCCAATATTGGCAAGGGAATACATGATAATGGAACCGAATAATACGGATAGACGCCCCTTTTTATCGGCAATGACTCCCCAAAGCACCCCACCGATTAGCATTCCGGCCATCTGGCTGTTCAACAAGGTGATGCCATTGGTAAGCAACTGCTCATCGGCTACACCGATATCTCTTAGGCTGGGAACACGCACGACACTAAATAGAAACAAGTCGTACATGTCGACCAAGTAACCCAAGGCGGCTACTATGACGGGTACCTGCAATAATTGAGGAAGCAGGGGTTTGCGCATTTCGGGAGTTTGTGACATAATTGGGTTTAGCTTTAGACTGTCGGCCCCACAGGACCATCAGCGAAATAGGTTTTCAATGTTTTAACATTCCATTCGTCAACAACCGCTAGTGACTAAAGTCGGTCGATGAGCATACCTCCATCCACCATAATCACCTGGCCGGTAGAGTAAGGGAAGTCGCCGCGGGTTAAGGAGGCTACGGCCTTGCCAACATCGTCGGGGGTGCCCCAGCGAGGCTGTAAGGCCATGCCGTTAGCAAACATGCCATCATATTTTTCCTGAACCTTGGAGGTCATATCAGTCGTGATTACGCCCGGACGGATCTCATAAACGGGAATACCGAAGTCGGCCATTCTTACTGCAAATAATTGGGTGGTCATGGCCAGTCCAGCTTTGGAGACACAATATTCGCCTCGGTTGATGGACGTAACGGTGGCCGATACAGAAGTGACAAATACGATGCTTGCTGTGAGGTCCGCATCGTTTTGTTTGTCAGCGGCCATGCGCTTGGCAATAGCCTGTGTTAGGAAGAATGGGCCTTCCAGATTGGTGCTGAGCACTTCCCGGTAATTTTCGGGGGTGGTGTCGAGTAAGTCCAACCGTTGCCTAGGGGCGATGCCCGCATTATTGACCAACACATTGAGCTTAGAAAGGCCTTGATAGGCCGTTTCGATGATTTGGGCACGATCTTCGGAAATGGCGATATTGCCCTGGCAGTATACCACTTTGGCGCCAAGCGACCTTAGTTCTTCTAGGGCTTCTTGGGCATTTTCTTCGGGGCGAACCCCATTGATGGCCAAGTCATAATTTTCCTTTGCCATAGCCTTAGCTATGCCGAAACCGATGCCTCGGGTACCACCCGTTATTAGTGCTGTTTTCTTTGACATAAAATTGAGAAAATTTAGGCAGCCATGCCCTCCTTTCTGTGAAGAGGGTGGGCATGGATATTATAGGAAGGCTGGGGCATGGCCCCAGCCCTAAAATGAGTGGTTGGCTATAGCTCTTCTATTGGAACCCATTGGCGTTTCTCCCAACTTTCGATTCCTTTTTCGGCCAACTGAACACCACGTGCACCCGCCTTGAGGTCCCATGGGAAGGGCTCATCTTTAACGATGTGTTTTAAGAAAAGCTCCCATTGTGCTTTAAAGGCGTTATCATGATTTTCTTGTTCTGGCACTTTGGACCAGCCCTCAAAAAATGGAATGGGCTGAGGGATATCGGGGTTCCAAACGGGCTTGGGGGTATTGCCATAATGTTGGATATAGCAGTCACGAAGACCTGCTACGGCCGATCCGTGCGTGCCGTCCACTTGTAAGGTAAGCAAGTCGTCGCGGCGTACCCGTACGGTCCATGAGCTGTTGAACTGGGCGATGACGTCGCCTTCTAGTTCGAAAGTAGCATAACAAGCGTCGTCGGCAGTACAATGATAAGGCTTTCCGTTTTCGTCAATTCTTTCGGGAATATGGGTGGCTCCAAGGCAGGATACGGCCTTAACCTTACCAAAGAGATTGTCGAGTACATAGCGCCAGTGACAAAGCATGTCTACGATAATGCCCCCGTCGTCTTCTTTACGGTAGTTCCACGAAGGGCGTTGAGCTGGAATGCTGGTTCCTTCGAATACCCAATAGCCAAACTCTCCTCTAACAGAAAGGATCTTTCCGAAGAAACCACTTTCCATCAACCTTTTCAGTTTCATCATGCCCGGTAGCCATAATTTGTCCTGTACCACGCCGTTTTTGAGGCCCGCTTTAGTGGCAAGTTCATAGAGTTCCAGCGCCTCTTCGGTGGTGGTTCCAGTGGGCTTTTCGCAATAGATGTGCTTGCCGGCCAGTATGGCCTTTTTGATGGCCGCCGCACGACGTCCCGTTACCTGGGCGTCGAAATACACCTGATAGGACGGATCGGCCAGTACGCTGTCGAGGTCGGTGGTGAACTTTTTGATGCTCGTCTGGTTGCATAGGGCTTCCAGCTTGGTGGCATTACGGCCTACCAGTATCGGGTCGGGCATGATCACCTCATCGGCGGAGATTTTAACTCCTCCTTGTTCGATGATGGCATTAATAGAGCGTAAAAGGTGTTGGTTCGTTCCCATCCGGCCCGTTACGCCGTTCATAATTATGCCTACGGTATGTGTCTTCATTGTATTTTGGTTAAAATGTTTTCGGTGACTCATTAATTTTGGTGCTATACCTTCGCTACGAAGGCATCGGTAATTTCCTTTAGAAAGACATGTTGATCCTTTGCCCAGTGGATATCGGAGAATATCTCTACTTCGCAGTACCCCTTGAAACCGGCTGCTTCCACCCATCCTCTTATTTTACGGAGGTCTATACAGCCCTCACCCATGAGTCCACGGTCGTTGAGCAAGTCGAGGGTGTTGACCTTCCAGTCGCATACATGGTAGGCCAGCAGGTTATTATGGGCACCACAGCGGGCTATTTCTTTTTCTAGATCGGGATCCCACCACAGGTGATACACATCCACGGCCACACCCACATAGGGGGAGTGCAAAGATTCGGCTAGGTCGTTGGCCTGTCCGAGGGTATTGATCGCAGAACGGTCGGCGGCATACATAGGATGTAAGGGTTCGATGGCCAGCTTCACATTGAGTTTTTCGGCCAAGGGTAGTATCGCTTCTATTCCCTCCTTGATTTGTTGCCGGGAAACTTCCAAAGGCTGATCGGGCGAGGCGCCACAGACCAGCACGATCATGGGGGCACCCAAAGCGGCGGCTTCTTCTAGGAGTTTTTTGTTTTGGTCGATGGCCTTAGCCCTACCTGCGCTGCTGGTATGGGGGAAAAAACCGCCCCGCACGTAGGAGACGATGTCGAGTCCGGCTCCCCGGATTATTTCACCGGCCTTATGTGGCCCTATTCCTTCTATGGCGTTTTGCCAGACGCTGATTCCCTTGACGCCGGCGGCCATGTAGTTGTCTACGGCCTGGTCCAAGGCCCAGGCTTTGGTAGTGATGGTATGGACGCAACAGCGATCCAAAGAAATTTTGTCCATGATAATATCGATCTTATTTCAGATTCCAGGGGGATATTCCCCTAGAATCTGACGGGTTAATTATACGAGTGCAGGTGATTTTACGGCTCCTAGATAGCTATAATAGGGAGCACCCTTGTTGATGCGGTGCAGGTATAGGGCCAGTTCTCGGGCGTGGTAGTCGCCCCACATACTCGACTCGCCACATGGTACCTTTTGTCCTTCAGGCGTATGATCCCATCCATTGGGGTGGTGGTATATCGAGTGGAGGATCAGTCCTTGGTGGGTTGGGTCGGTAGACAGGTAGGGCTCGGCAAAGAGGCTGTCAGCGGCAGTGATGCCCGCTTGCCAGTACTTTTGGCCCGCTTCTGTATCTTGGCCTGTCATCAGATATTTTCCGAGGCGCAACAAGCCCTGGGCGCCGATAGCGGCAGCCGAACTGTCGATAGGTTCGTAGGCATTATAAGGGTCGGAAGCACGCTCCTGGTAGTCGCCGAGCTTATGTATGTTCGGTGCGCCAGTATCCCAATAGGGGATTCCGTCGGCGGCGGTGTTGTCAATATAAAAGTCGCAGGTGGCTTTGGCTGCCTTGAGATAAATACGCTCCAGTTTCGCGCGTCCTCCCATTGGGGCTAGTTCTTCGTCGCTGAAGGAAGCAAGAGATTCCAGCTGTTCGGCAAATCCCAGCATGGCCCAAGCCAATCCTCTGGTCCAGGTAGTAAAGCCCGAGAATCCTTGTTGAGAGTTGGGGCAGCGGTAGTTGCCATCGTTGGTGTTAAACACACTTTCGTGGGCCGTCCGTCCCCATAAATCGTAGCTGTCGCGGCCTTCACCATAATACACCGAATATTCGGCAGTGGCTAGGGCGTGCAAGGTGCCCCGTTTTAACAGACTAGTTTTCAGGTCATTTTCGCCCATATGGCTATGGCCCAAAAGGTGAGAAACCATCAGGGCGCGTACTGAGCGTATGGTATCTACGAAAAGGGAGTGGGGGCCATTGAAGGAATGGATAAACCCTTGACCATTTTTGATGTCGGTCCAGCGGTCGGCTTGTACCGATCCCGATACTTTTAGGGCCACTTCATAGAAGTTTCGTTCCCACTCATTTTCGGGGATCCGACCTTCGTTCATCAGCCTGAGTAAGTTGCCATAGGTACTCACGTTATTGAAGCCATGGTCGTGAACTCCGAAATGGCTCAGGTGCGAAGGCATCTTGTCTACCGTATGCTTCCTAGCACTTTCTAGGAATGCGGGGTCGTCGCTCACGTCGTATTGGATTACCTCGGCGCCATACTGGAAACCCTGGGTCCATTCGGTCCAGCCTCTAAGGGTATATTTCCCTTCTACCGTGAATACCGGAGTGCCTTTGGAGGCGTCGTACTCTTTGTTGATCAAATTGATCTTCTGCGCAGAAAGATCCCAAAGTCGGTCGAGCTTGGGTTGTAAAGATTGGGCGGTGAGATCGGTACGGATTTTCATAAATCTTGTATGTAACAGTTAAGGATGAAAAGGCCCCATTTGGGTTTGTCGGCGGGATACAACAGAAATGAATGGTATCCTACTCGAAACGCAATGGTAGTAATAAGTCCTTTTATTATTGTACAATACAAAGTTATGGGGCTACAATCCCGATGGCAAGGTACATTTTAGATATTAAATGGTACTTTTCCGAACAAGTTCGCGGTACTCGTTGGGCGTGAGTCCCGATTTTTTTTTGAAGATGCGGCTAAAGTAGGAGGGGTCGTCCATCTGAATATGGTAGGCGATCTCTTTGCTGCTAAGTCTGGTGAACACCAGGAGCCGCTTGGCCTCTAGCAAGAGTTTCTCTAGGATGTATTCTTGGGCCGAAATTCCCAGGAATTTTTTGACGAGTTTACTCAGGTAGTCGGGGGTCACCGACAGCTCCAAGGCATAGCGCTGTACTTCGTGCCATTGAAGGAAATTTTTTTCAACCAGTTCCTGAAATTTACCTACCAACTCTGGGGTGATTTTGCTGCCTGCCTGCGCCGTATTTGGGCGTTGCATCACGATACTGCCACATTTTTGTAGTACCAGCCCTAGGTAGCGCCCTATTAGGGACTGGTCGGGATGGGTAGCGAGATGTTCGGTGACCATATTGGCCATTAAGTTATGGAAATAATCGCGTTCGGCTTCTGTCAAATGGATAATAGGTTGCCGGCGAGTAGGTTGGAAGAAAGGGAGCTGGGCTATGGAAACATTGCCTGGGTTATAAAAGGTGTAAAAGTCTTCAGAAAACGCCAATATGTATCCCTTGCAGGGTATACTGGCGTTAAGTAGATGCACCTGTCCGGGAGTTAAGAAATGAAGTCCTGTACCCTGGATAGAGTAGGAGTGGAAATCGATCTCATGAAAGCCTTCTCCTTCCTCAATAAATAACATTTCGTAGTAGCTATGCCGATGTGGCGTATCGGTAGGCAAAGGGGTAATGGGCAAGGCTACTGGCGATTCTTGATGAATTCCCTGGCTGTTTTTAAAGCGATAGATCCGAAAGGCCGGAATAGTATCTGGCGACTTAGGAAGGGTATGTAAGGGGATATTTTGAGCCATGGGTACATCTCTGTGGTTGGTGTTACGACTTTAGTAACCTTTTTAAAAGCATATAGATCAGAAAAACTACCAATATTAATGCAGTTATTGGCAGAAAAATGGCCAGAGAAGATAATCCAATAGATGCTATATTTTCGGAGGTAGATACCACCGGGTTGCCCAAACCGGCTGTAGCCTTGCTGGAGAATAGCCGTAAAAGTCCTGTGCCGGTATGTACGAGGCCAGCCGTGCCCCCGCCCACTATTAGGCCCATACCCCAGAGGAGTACGGGGTTGTCGATTTCAATAAAACTGGTGCTGAGTAAGGTGCCCCCGATCACCGCAGCTGGGGCGGCGACGGTGTCGAGCAGATTATCGACGAAAGGAATGTAATATCCGGCGATTTCGGCCACTGAGGCCGTGAGTAGGGTGAAAAAGGCGGGCCAACTTCCCAGCCATTCGAACTGTTCCCCCGGGCTGATCCAGCCATTCATGGTGGCAATATTGGCCAGGAGCATGGGTAAAAATATCCTGAAGCCTGTGCTGGCGCTAAGGCCTATTCCGAGGCAGATGCTTAAAAATAATTCCATATCTAGTGAGGTTAATGGTCGTTCCGATTGATTGGGCTGCTGTCGTTACGGGGCTTACTCGTGGAGCAAGGATACCCATTGATGATAGAATATAGTACTTTTTGCGATGATTTTCCCCTTTCAAACGTTAGCACTACGAAGTTGCTAGAATGTTGGGGAGGATTCGGGATCAATATCGTAATTTTAGCCCCTCGTAATATATCATGCAGTTACCATTATTTGAAATATAAAAGTAGTTTATACAGTGAATCAGGAAACTAAAAGCGGTCAGATTTTCGATGTGCTCACCTTAAAACGTTTGTACGCTTTCGTTCGACCTTACCAAAAACAATTTTATTTGTTAATTGGTATCATCCTGCTCAATGCCCTGCTAGCGCCACTAATGCCCTTGCTGATCAAATACACCATTGATACGCCCATAGCACAAGGGAATTACCAGCAGCTTACCTGGATGTTGGTGCTCATGGTCGTAGTGATTATCTTACAAGGTTGTGCCCAGTTTTTTAATACTTATATGTCGGGTTGGTTGGGGCAGTATATTATTCGGGATATTCGGGTGCAACTGTACCAGAAAATTATAAATCTTCGGCTTAAGTTTTTCGATAATACACCCATTGGTCGGCTCGTTACCCGGACCATCTCCGACGTGGAGACCCTGTCCAACGTATTTAGCGACGGTATGGCAGCCATTGCAGGCGATATCTTGCAACTGGTGCTGATTATCGGCGTTATGTTTTATACGGACTGGCGGCTGTCGCTCATCAGCCTGTCGATGATCCCACTCATGCTGTTTGCTACGTATGTTTTCAAAGAAAAAATTAAGGATTCATTTAATGAAGTTCGGGCGGCAGTGGCCAACCTCAACTCCTTCGTTCAGGAGCATATTACCGGTATGAGCATCGTTCAGATCTTTAGCAGTGAAGACAATGAATTTCAGAAATTCAAGGAGATCAATAAGATCCATCGGAATGCCAATATCCGATCCATTCTTTACTATTCTATTTATTTCCCGGTAGCCGATGTGATCTCGGCCGCCGGCACGGGTTTGGTGGTTTGGTATGGTTCTAAGCAGATCCTCAGTGCCGATGTGTCCTTTGGTACGGTTACGGCCTTTGTGATGTTTATAAATTTGTTTTTTAGGCCTATCCGCCAATTGGCCGACCGTATCAATACCCTTCAAATGGGGATTGTGAGTACCGATCGTATCCTGAAGCTCTTAGATAGTGAGGAGTATACCAGCAATGAAGGTACCCATGCCCCCGATATTATCCGGGGAAAGGTATCGTTTCGGGATGTATGGTTCGCCTATATCGATGAGGAGTGGGTATTGAAGGATATCAATTTCGAAGTTGGGGAGGGGCAGACTATCGCCTTCGTGGGGGCTACAGGAGCTGGGAAGTCGTCGGTAATCAATTTGCTTAGCCGGCTGTACGATATCAACAAAGGTGATATACAGATCGACGGAGTATCGGTGCAGGACTACGATCTTACCGCTTTACGCAAAAATATCGGCGTGGTTCTTCAGGACGTATTTCTATTTTCGGACACCATCGAGAACAACATCCGCCTGGGCGACGATAGCATCACCCACGAAAAAATAGTGGAGGCCGCTAAGCTGGTGGGCGTTCACGACTTTATTGAGCGGCTCCCTGGGGGCTATGCCTACAACGTCATGGAGCGAGGCGCCACCCTGTCGGTGGGGCAGCGACAGTTAATTTCCTTCGTGAGGGCCATGGTCCACGAGCCCAAAATCATCGTCTTAGATGAGGCTACCTCGTCGGTAGATACCGAAACGGAGCAGCTGATCCAGAAAGCCATTGAAAAATTGATGGTGGGGCGTACCGCCATCGTGATCGCCCACCGGTTGTCGACCATCCAAGAGGCCGACCAGATTATTGTCCTCGATAAGGGCCGAATTATGGAAGTAGGGAATCACGAGCAGCTTTTAGAGAAACAAGGTTTTTACGCTAATCTCTACCAAATGCAGTACAAAGAGGTGTTGAATGTTAGGGGTTAGGCGTTAGGTAATAGGCGGTAGGTTAAAGGCGGCCGTCGTGCGGTTAAATGGGGCGGCCGTGCGGTTAAAGTTCTTGCGCGTAAAACGGATGGTTGACCATCTCATAAGCAAGAAAACAAATAGTTATTTAGAAAATGTAACTGCTGTAAAATCGGTAATCTGCCTTGGGTAGGGGTATTCGACCAGTGTAGACCGCCAAATTTTTACATCGGCAATAGCCAAAATACCTTTTTCCCGTCTCGCTAATGGGTTGTTTTTGGGATTTAATGCTCTATTTACAAATAATGAGCCAAAAGCTTCATAAAACTAAGCCACAAAAAAAGAGGTAGGATCATTCAGAACCTAAAACCTGTATATAAATAAAAACCTAAAACTGAAAACCGAATATGGATAACTCGTAAATAGTGGATTAATACCCGCAACCTTTAACCGCGAGTCGGTCGCATACAACCTAAAATTTACAACCTAATACCTACTTCATCCAACTCAAAAGCTCTTGAGTGGTGGTTATTTTTTTAACGATATAACCATTGCCATTCAAAACATACATGGTGGGTGTACCAATTACTGCAAAGTTTTTAAAATTGACTCCGTCAAAGCCTTCTAAATCACAAAACCTTTCTGTCCACGGAAATTGGTTAGCCGTGTTTTTGTAAATCTGTTCGTCAGTATCGGCAGAGATGGATATAATTTTAAGTCCTTTAGCTTCTAAATCGTTATAATTTTTCAAAAGGCTTTCAATGGTCTGTTCACAAGGGCCGCAACCGGATTGGTAGAAAAGCAATAAGGTGTATTTGGACTTTACACTGGAATAGTGGCTATCCTTATTTCTTTCCAAGGCTACGTTTTTGGTAATTACGAGGGCAGGTGCTTTTCCTGTGAGGTCTTGCTGATAGAGATTCAAAACCCCATCATAGTTCAGCAATCGTTTGGAATTTTTAATTTCGGGTACCAAGCCAAACAAGACATCGTCTTTGCCGACAGCGGTAAGTTCTCTGGTTAAGTTGGTTACAAAATCGGTATATATCTTATCGTTTGGCAAACGTTTTAAGATGGTTTGGGCATCTTTAAATAATTGTTCATCGTTTTTTAATACTGCAGCGTTCAATTGCACCCAAGCATTGATAATTCCGCCCCAATGGTGAGATGTGTATAGTGCAGCAAAATCTAAATCATTCACAATAAAATTATTGATGTTCTTGGCTTTTTCTATTTCGTCCAAAGTGATGATTGATCCAATTCCCATTGTTGCATTCACGATCTGTCTAAACTTGGCTGCATAAAGTGGTGATTGGGCTAGATCTTTACTCAAAGCCACATATTGTGTTTTTATACTGCTGTATTCCTTATCGGCTGCGATGTGCAACTGATTGTTTTTATCATAAGCCCTAAGCGTGGCTAGCATGGCATCATGTTTTTGAAACAAGACTGCTTGTTTTTGATAATTGGCGAGGAGAAACACATTTTCGGGAGTGTTTTTATAGATAATATTCTCTGTGCTGGGTACAGAATCTAAACAAGTAACCGAGAAGTTTTCTTTATTGATTATAAAATCTAAGCCACCGCCTGTTTGGCTATTGGTCAATAGCCATTGTGCCATTCCTGTGTAGCCTTTGTGTTCCTCGGGAACTACCAATTGTACCTTGCCGTCCTTAGGAATAGTCCCTTTTTGTAGGGTTATGGTATGGTCGCCTTGGAAAATGGTAAATTCATAGGTTTTATGGGCAAAAGCAGGAAATTCTATCTGAATATTTTGTGCCAATGCCATTGGGCTAAAAAATACCATGAGGAAAAGAGAGAGGATTGTTTTTTTCATTTTAGGTTGAAATGCTATTAATAATAAAAAAAACCGCCACCAATGTTTCCATTTCTGTGGCAGTTTGTATGATGATTTATGTAAGAATCACATAAATTGCCTGAAGGATTTATTCCGCTACGCAACGGATATTTCCCCCTATAACTTTAGTACCAGTAACTCCAGCAATTGAGCTTAGATTATAAACTTGAAGTAAATACGAACCTAATTCAGAGCTACTTCCTGATTCCCAATATAGACCAAAAGTTCCACGACCGGATAAGGCACCATCGTTATTATCACGATAACCACCCACTATAAAAGATACATTTTTTGAAGAAGCATTATGACCATGATGAACAATTGCACTATAATTAGTATTAGATTCTACAAAAGATCCTGTTTGAGTTCTGAAACTATTTCTAAGAAAATTCTGGATTACATCACGGGAGGGCACTCTATAGCCAGAAGGGCATGGATCGGTAGCTGTTTTTATATCATCTTGCCAGGCATCTGTAGCAGGAACAGTTGTATTCCAACCTGAAATTGCTGCAGCGGATGTTGTTCCTGTTGCCACTACTGCACTTCTACCCCACTGATAATAATTTCCTATTAAACCCTGAACTGGTACATTTGGATCTAATGAAGTCGTTGCACCTAAATTATGACACATAAACTCAAGTTTTGTTAAATTATCCAATAGACCATCACATTTCATACAATCCATAACTTCGATAGGTAGTGTTATTTGTTTGTCGGTTCCACCTCCGTTAGACGCATCATTATAGGTTACTATCAAGGAGGCTTTAAGTGTTGTTGCTTTGGTTGTTCCTGCCGCTAATGTATTTAAGTTCGGATTGTAATTTACAGTTGCAATTACTGGGGTACTGATGTTTTGCACTAATCTGTCACCACTTACACTATTGATCACCATGCCGTTATTATTAATAAAAGTAAATCGCACATTACTTACTAAACCAGTTGGCGTGAAAGTGTATTGTTGAGTATTGACTGATGCCAAGGTAAAATCGCTTTTATTAGGCGTTCTAGCACTTGAAACCCCACAACTGGCATTAAAATTACCTTGTGCAACATCAAATGTTGATCTACCGGTAAAGGATTTAGTAGTAGGATGACCACCAGTTTTATCACTAGGTCCACCAGAGATAACGCCTCCAGAAGTCGCAAAACAAGGACTCCAAGTTCCATCTTGGTAAGCTCTAACGCATTGACTTGAGATGTCATAAATAATCATCCCATCCACTGGTGTGGCAATGGCAGTGGTATTGGCTACTCTTGTAACGAGTAATGCTTTGTTGGTACTTTCCAGTTCCAGTATACTGGAGGCTCCTATGGTTGTAGGATTATCTCCAATTTTTACTTGAGCGAAACCCAGGCTGCTCAAAAAGATGAAAGCTAGTAAAAGAATATTTTTCATGTTTTTTATTGTTTTGATTGAATGGTTTGAGTAATAGTTGGTATAGAGAAAATTTGTTTTTGGTTTTTGTGCATTTAGCGTTTCACGAGCTTTTGAGTGCTGCTAATTGTCTTTCCGTTGGCGTCGCGTAGTCTTACGAAATAGATGCCACTACTGAGTGCTGCCGCGCCAAAGCTGGTGGTTCCTGGTCCATCTATCTGTAGGCTTTGGCCTATCAGCTGCTGTCCTAAAAGATTGATGACCGAAAGCTGTGCATTTCCTTTGTATTGGGTCACATAATCGACCTTCACCAGTTGGTGTGCACCTGTGAGGGGGTTGGGGTAAACGCTAATGGTAGCGTCGGGCTCTCCACAGGTGGTGGTTAAGCTTTGCAGGGTGCTGTAGGCAAAGGTGTTATCCTGATCTACCATTTTAAGGCGGTAATAGCTCGTTCCCAGAGGCTGGGTGGTGCTATAGGTATAGGTATTTCCGCTGCCTTCTATCTGAGAGGAACGTACCTGATCAAGCTTGGTGAAATGCAGGGCGTCTTGGCTCTGTTCTACCTCAAAATGGTGTAGGTTAATCTCCCCGGTGGTTTCCCAGGCCAGAGTTACCTTACAGTCGGTTACGGAGGCTGTAAAGCTGATAAGCTCCACGGGTAGGGGAGTTTCTATAGTCCCAATACCCAGGGCGGTTATGCCGTTGGGTACGGTTCCGGAAAGTTGGCTGTCTTCCGTGTTGGCTGCTGCTGAGGGGGCCCCACTCAAATCGACCCATGCACTGCCATTCCATCCCACCAGCCGTAGGTTACTGGCTGTGGCAAAGGTAGTCATGTCGGGGATGGATACGGCTACGGCGACACTGGCCTCTGCCCCTG
>NZ_QGDT01000018.1 GCF_003149085.1 Dyadobacter jejuensis
GTAAGGGAGTCGATCAGTATCTTGGAGAATATCGCAGAGATCCGGCCCAACCTTCTGCCTAAATGGATACTGGTACGAATGAAGAAATTTGACGAATCCGGCCAACTTAAAGACCTGGTAGAATAACATGGAACTCGTACTCACAAGACGCTGGAAAGCGACTAGGTCGACTTTAGGCACGTTAAAAGTTGATGGTGAACCGCACCAATTTATTTTGGAAGACCTCGATCGAAGTCTGGACGCATCCTGGCCATTAGAGAAAATCAAAGAAACAAAGGTCTACGGCCAAACGGCCATTCCAACCGGCCGATATCAGGTTGTAATTACTTACTCTGCCAGGTTCAAACGGCAGCTTCCCATTTTGATTGGGGTACCAGGTTACAGCGGGATCCGGATCCACCCAGGGAACCGTCATAATAATACCGAGGGCTGTTTGCTCCCAGGTACGCACTACGGACGTGAAGATGGCCAATATATCGTCATGCAAAGCCGAATAGCCAGCGATCGTCTGCAGAATAGAATTGCTGCAGCTTTGGCAAGGGGGGAGCAGGTATGGGTGACGGTGGAGAGACAGTACTAGGTCAAAAGGCCTGATATTTCGATCGGGCCTTTTGCCGCAGGGTATGCCTTAAGGCATTAACTACCTTTGAGGAGGGTTAGGAGGCTTCTTTTAAGGCCGCCCAATTTTTCATGGTTTTGATCAGGCGCTTCTCTCGAACACGACCATAATTTTTGAGATATTTTGTGCTGGTCAGACCGAGGCATGCAGCAACATCGTCCTGGGTCATCATCATCTCATTAAGTGCAATATCACAAAAAGTTTTACGGGCAATCTTAGTTGTGAGCCTTAAGGGGATCCCCACATACATTGCAATCAACTTCAGGGTGGTATTCCGCTTTTGATTCGATTTTGTGGGAAGCTCCTTCAACGAATTATTATACAATTTCAGGATATTCACGGCGGGTTCCAACAACATAATAGAAAATGGTTTTTTGGTTTTCTTACGCCTTCCACGCAAAAAAAGACAGCCAGAGTAAGGTTCAATATTGAACTCCTTACTCGAATAATCACAATGATGCATACCGGTGAAGCAGTTAAATACAAACGCATTCCGCTCATGAGACAGCATTTGAGCGGTCTGCTCTGTGATCAGTCCACGTTTCTCCAATTCATAAAAGTCGAAGGAGTATAGTTTTTCAAGTTGCAAAATACTGAGGTGGGTGGTATCAATAAAATCCTCGGACTCAGCTGTCCCAGGCATATCATCGTCGAAACATTCTAAATGGGGACACATACCCGTTTTCTTACCCCATTTAAAGGTCTGTTTGGCAAAGGCTACCACCTTTCGCCCCATGCGTACCCCACATCTATTGTTCTCGATCAGAAAGCCATACAACTCAAAAAGGAAACCTGCGGGAATTTGCGTAGGTCTTATGATTCCAGCTTGAGCGCAATAAGCTTTGATATGCCGTGAATAGTTAAGGTTTACGTCATTGGTGCTGTCTGTCAAACCTCCCTGCTGGACCAGTCGCTCGCGAAATTCAAAAAAACGGGAAAAGATCTCGTCGATACTGTACACAAACTTCCGCTTCTGAAGGAAATATTCCTTAACGAGTTTGGGAGTTACGTAATCATATCGTGTGAGCAATAGATCATAGACCCTGGAGAGTGAAGTTCGCTGATCAAGCAGCTTTCGATTGGCCGCTTCATAATTAAAGCACGTGCTCCTAAAACTTTGCCCATGGGCATCCCATTCCGATTTTCGACATTTTAATTGGGTCGATCCAATTTCTAGTTCCAAGCCTTCAATCACAATTCGACATTGAATGGAACCTTGAGGGTTTCCCAGGTCGGAATTCTTAGATTCCGACTTTCGGAACCAGAACAAAATTTTCATGTTAGGGATAATTAACACTATTGGTTGTTTTTGGGTTACTTGGCAAAATCGCCGTAACCGGCAAAAATTGACGTAACCCAAGGCGTAACCTGTGTGATATTTAACTAAAATTTAGTCAAAAAAATAAGAGGATCAATCGGTTACGATTGATCCTCTTAATGAAGATTTTGGCATTTTAGGCCATTCGCAGAGAGGAAGAGATTCGAACTCTCGATGCAGTTACCCACATACACACTTTCCAGGCGTGCTCCTTCAACCACTCGGACACCTCTCTAATTGTGATCAGGGTGCAAATATAGAATTTTATCTCGACTAGGCAATAAAAAATTGCGGAATACCTAGATTTCTAGCGGAGGACTCATCTCTCCACGCAACGAATGCGACAGCAAATGGGTGGTATCGACCTTACCAGACTTGCCAAAAACGTACATCATTTTGGTGATGGCGGCTTCGGCGGTGATGTCTTCGCCACTGATCACCCCCATTTCCTGCATACGCCGGCTGGTTTGGTAACGTCCTAACGACACCCTCCCCCCATCGCACTGGGAGACGTTGAAAACGACGATCCCCCTATTCATGGCCGCTTCGAGTTCGTGCAGGAACCAATCTTCGGTGGTAGCGTTCCCTGCTCCAAAAGTCTCCAAAACGATGCCACGTAGGCCGGGGATATGGCATAGCGACTTCACTACTGGAGGGGTAATTCCCGGAAACAGCTTTAAAAAAGCTACGTTAGGGTCTAGGTGTTGCTGCACAGACAAGCGAGCGCCAGGATTTACTGGCATCATAAAGGGCAGGTTATAGTCGATGCTCACGCCTGCTTTGGCCAAATACGGATAATTTTCGGAATGAAAGGCATCAAAATCGGAGCTCTCTTGCTTCTTGGACCTGTTGCCTCGCAACAGGAAGGAATTAAAATAAACACATACCTCGGTGATCATGGGCCCACCGCTGCTGTTGCGTGCCGAGGCGATTTCTAGAGCAGTGAGGATGTTCTCCCGAGCGTCGGAACGGGCGACCCCGATGGGCAGCTGTGCTCCAGTGAGGATAACGGGTTTCTGTAGGCCTTCCAAAAGAAAACTTAGTGCCGAGGCGGTATAGGCCATGGTGTCGGTGCCATGAAGTACCACGAAGCTATCATAATGCGCATACTGGCTGTCTATGATGTTGGCGAGCTCTATCCATACCTCCGGCGTGATATTGGAAGAGTCGATCGGTTCTTTGAGGGAAAGAAATGTAATCTCTTGATTCAATCGACATATTTCGGGCACTTTGTCGATCAGTTGCTCGAAGTCGAAAGGTACTAGCTGTCCTTTACGGCTTTCGAACACCATACCCAAGGTACCTCCGGTGTAGATCACCAGCACCGATCCGCCTGACTGGTTGGGTGCTTCGGTATTTATTTTTATCGTTGCGTATTCCATATTCTGTGAGGATAGAAATCATTTGAATTATTGCCAGTCCGGCCCTAACATGGCCCGGGCCGTGGTGGTAGTCGTGGCGATTACCTCCTCCACCCTCCGCTGTTGGAGGTCGGCCACCCTAGTGGCCACCAGACTAGTATAGGCTACTTCATTGCGTTTGCCACGGTAAGGAACGGGGACCAGATAGGGGCAGTCGGTCTCGAGTACCAAATGTTCCAGATCCACGTGGGGTATCACCTTGTCGAGTCCGCCATTTTTAAAGGTGGCTACGCCGCCAATACCGAGTTTGAAGCCCAGTTCAATGGCCTTTTGCGCCTCTTCCAAAGTGCCTGTAAAACAATGAAAGATACCAGTAAGACGGGCGTCGCCAAACTTTTCGATCAGCGCCACTGTTTCCCAAAACGCATTACGGCTATGGATGTCTATCCACAAATTGTTTCGTACTGCCAGCTGGCATTGATGGAGAAAGGCTTCTTCCTGCTGTTCCCGGTAGGTTTTGTCCCAGTGCAAGTCCATCCCTATTTCGCCTATGGCCATAAACTTTTCTCTAGAGAGCCAGTCCTCCATGACCTGGAGTTCCTTTTCGAAGTCGGCCTTTACATAACAAGGGTGAAGCCCTATCATGGGCAAACATTGACGGGGATAGGCCTTCGCCATCTGCATCATCGCCGGGATAGTCTCACTGTCGCAGTTGGGCATCCAAATCTGTTCTATTCCTGCTTGCCAGGCCCTTTCCAACATGGCCTCTCGATCGTCGGCAAAGTCGTCGCTATATATATGTGCGTGGGTATCTATCATGATTAATTATCGTATCAATTATTTAAAATTTGAGTGGGGGTCAAGCAAATTCCCTCCCTTTCCAAGCGATGGTGTCGGACCTGAAATAATACAGAACCATCAGACTTAGGCTGATCAGGGAATAGCCCCAGAAAAAGGGGACAAGGCGTACCAGGTCCATTTGGCGCATTCGAAAAACCCCTACAGCTGCAAAACTAGTAAAGATTGTATAATGCAACAGAAAAAACAGCCCGCCTACTATGGGCGTCACCAGCGCCCATAGCAGCAACACAGGGAAAGAAAGTGCTACTACCAGTATGGTGGCTTGGAGGAGCCACGAAGCGTCCTTCACCCCGCGTATCCAACGGATACGCTGGCGTTTCCATTCCAGAAAGGAGGCTGGTGGGATAGAAGACGAGAGGATCGACGGCTGAAAAAGCATGCTAAAGCCGAAACCCCGGTCGACGATGGCCCTAAAAAGGGCATAATCCTCGACTACCGAAAAGCCTATCCGATCATAGCCGCCGACCGACTCATAGGCTCTCCTACTTACGCCCATATTATTGCCCAGGCCGGTGATGGCCACGCCACATAAGGCTGCCAGGTGCATCACAAAGAGGGCAAATAACCATTCTAGAGACAGAAAATCGACTAGGAAATTCCCTTTTTTCATTCGGGTTACCCCTACCACCACCCCCGCTTGAGGGCTAAAGCCAGCTAGCATGGCCTGGCACCAGCCGGGCTGTACGGCGATATCGGCATCGCAGAACAAAAAGTACTCCCCTTGGGCTTGCTGTGCCAGCTGAGCCAGCACATTGGCCTTGCCTTCCAAACTGGGTAGGGCCTGATCGATGCGAAAATATTTGAATTGCGCTTTGTCGCGGATAAAGGCCTTGGTGATAGCGGCTGTAGCATCACTAGAGGCGTCGTCGCCTATACATATCTCCAAGCGGTGCGTAGGATAGTCGAGGGCATCGAGGGCCTGTAAACAACGCAGCATATTGTCCTCTTCGTTGCGGGCTGCCAGAAGTATGCTCACCTTGACGCTTTCCATATTATGAGGCGTTCATGGGAATGGCTTCGAAGCGGTATCCCTTTTCCGAAAAATGGTCTAAATAAGCCGGCAAGGCATGTTGCATATTCCTTGAAGCCTTAATACTATCATGAAACAATACGATAGAGCCTTTTTTGGTATGCCGAATCGACTTCTCCAAACATTGCTGAGGACTTACGTTCGGCGAGAAGTCGCCGCTGAGCACATCCCACATTATAATGCGTTTATGCGTTAGGCTATCGGCTTGGCTACCCTTGATACGCCCATAAGGCGGGCGAAACAAGGAGGTGGTGGCTGGAAGCAAATCGTCGCAGAGGGCTACGTTGTCGAGATAGGCTTGCTTTTCATTTTTCCATCCATTCAAGTGGTTGTAGGTATGATTTCCTACGGAGTGCCCTTGGTCGAGTAGTTTCTGAAATACCTGAGGGTGTTTCCGTACATTATCCCCTATACAAAAAAACGTTGCTTTGGCTCGATATCCCTCGAGGGTGTCCAGTACAAATTCGGTAATATCGGGTATGGGACCGTCGTCGAAAGTCAGATAGATAATCTTCTCCGAGGTAGGAATATGCCAGGTATAGCCCGAGAAATAGGCTTTCAACCAAAAGGGAGAATAATGTAAAAACATAATTGCTATATGAAGTCAAGATGCCCTAGTGGCATCTTCAAAACCGTTTTTGATGGTCAAAGTTAGCAATTATTGTAGAGCCACTGAGTGAAACCCGTATTAAATAGAAGGAAGTCCTGGCTCGGAAGCAAAAAATGGGATCTCCTTTTCAGAAGATCCCATTTTTAATTTATTTATTCTTTAGTCTTATGCGTGAGCAAAAGCGGGGCTCAACATAGATACGGCTTTCGCTTCTAGGAAAGATTCTCCCATCAGATATTCGTCTACGGCACGAGCAGCCTCTCTACCTTCACTAATGGCCCATACTACCAATGATTGTCCACGGCGACAGTCTCCTGCAGCAAAAACTTTTTCGTTGGTAGTGGACTGGTACAAGTGGGTCTTGATATTGCCACGCTCGTCGTAGGCGAGCCCTAAGTCGTTAAGCAATCCCTCTTGCTGAGGGTGTAAGAAACCTGCGGCCAAAAATGCCAGATCACAAGGGATGGTTCGTTCACTTCCTACCACTTCCCTCATTTGCAAGCGGCCCGTTTCTGGGTCTTTTTGCCAATCTAGGTCCACGATCCGTAGTTCTTTCAGATTACCCTCTTCATCGCCTACAAATTCCTTGGTATTGATAGACCAATGCCGATCGGCACCTTCCTCGTGTGAGGTAGAGGTACGCAGCATCATTGGCCAGTTGGGCCAAGGGGTGCTGGCATCACGCTCCTTAGGCGGGATGGGCATCAGTTCGATCTGGGTTACCGACTTAGCGCCATGACGCCCCGAAGTACCTACACAGTCCGATCCGGTATCTCCACCACCGATCACGACCACATGTTTATCGGTGGCCAATATTTGACCATTCACATAGTCCATTCCACGGTGATCGACTACGGGCTCTATACCGGCCACGCGTTTATTTTGCTGACTCAGGAACTCCATAGCGAAATGTACCCCTTTGAGGTTCCGGCCTTCTATTTTCAAGTCGCGAGGGACGGTCGACCCCATCGTCAATACCACGGCGTCAAACTCATTAAGCAGCTCGTCGGCTTTCAGGTCTACCCCTACGTTGACATTGGTACGGAACTCGATGCCCTCTTCTTTCATCACCTCGAGGCGACGGTCTATCACTCTTTTGTCGAGCTTAAAATCGGGGATACCATAGCGCAACAAGCCACCGATCTGGTCGGCACGCTCGATGAGTGTAACGGTATGTCCCGCCTGATTCAGCTGGCTAGAGGCTGCCAGACCGGCAGGCCCTGAGCCTACCACGGCGATCTTCTTGCCGGTACGCTTTTGGGGGATACGAGGCTTCACCAAGTTCAGCTCAAAGGCCTTTTCGATGATCGACTTTTCGATAAACTCTATCGCTACGGCAGGTTTATTGATGCCCAATACGCAAGCAGCCTCACAGGGTGCCGGGCAGATACGCCCCGTAAATTCGGGGAAGTTGTTGGTCGATATCAGAATATCATAGGCCATCTCCCAGTTTTCGTCGTAGACGGCATCGTTAAATTCTGGAATAATATTGCCCAGTGGGCAGCCATTATGACAAAAAGGAATCCCACAGTCCATACAACGTGCAGCCTGCTGTTTCGAGCCGGCATCCGTTGGTGCCGCTTCTATTTCCTTGTAGTCCTTCAAACGTTCATCGACAGGACGTTTCTTGGGTAACTCCCTTTCAAACTCTAAAAATCCGGTTGGTTTTCCCATTATATTGTTTTGCTATAAATTCGTAAAAAATTGAAAAGTTGATCTGGGCCTACAAGTGGGGTACATCCACGACGATATCCTGGTATACCACATTTTTGTCGGCAATCTGCTGGGCAAGAGACACTCCCCTACTATCCAACGCATTCTTAAAGTCGGTGGGCAGCACTTTAACGAAATGCTTCACAGACTCTTCCCAGTTTTGGATCAACTGGAAGGCTACGTTACTAGTAGTATATTGGAAATGCTTGTCAAGATACTCTCTTAAAATCCCCTGATCTTCTTCATTCAATTCATTGAGTGTTACCATTTCCGTATTGACTTTGTCTTGGAAAGTGCCTGCAGCATCCCATACATAGGCTACTCCACCCGACATCCCCGCGGCGAAGTTCTGGCCTGACTCTCCGATGATTACCGCCAAGCCTCCAGTCATATATTCGCAACCGTGGTCACCTACACCTTCTACCACGACCCGCGCACCGGAGTTACGCACGCAGAAGCGCTCTCCTGCAGTACCCCTAATGAAGGCATCGCCCGAAGTGGCACCATAAAAGGCCACGTTACCAACGATGATGTTCTCTTCAGGGTTAAACTTAGAGTCTCTGTCTGGGTATACGATCAGCTCGGCACCACAAAGGCCTTTTCCGAAGTAATCGTTCGCATCACCTTCCAGCTCCAGCCTTAGTCCGGCGGTGTTGAAGGCTCCAAAGCTTTGGCCGGCAGTACCTCTAAACTTAAAGTGGATATTGCCTGCTGGCAGGCCGGCTCCGCCATGTTTCTTCGATATTTCGTTAGAAAGCATGGTACCAACTGAACGGTTCAGGTTGTTGATCACATATTCCTGATACACCTCTTCCTTGTTTTCTAGCGCTGGCGCTGCAGCTTCAATAAGCACCCGGTCGATGATGGTATCGATACCATGATCCTGCTCCTGCTGTTTGTATTGAGCCACCGACAAGTCATTAGATTTGTATAGGATGGCGTCGAAGTTCAGATTTTTATATTTCCAGTGCTTAATATCGTTCCGTAGTTCCAGATACTGAGCCTGACCTACCATTTCGTTGACGGTCCGGAACCCTAGCTGGGCCATAATTTCACGAAGCTCTTCGGCCATAAACCGGAACATATTCACCACATGTTCTGGTTTCCCCGAAAATAGGGCTCTCAGTTCTTTCCGCTGAGTAGCTACCCCTACTGGGCAGGTATTGAGGTGACATTTACGCATCATGATACAGCCTGCTGCTACCAGTGCAGCGGTGGCCACGCCCCATTCTTCGGCCCCCAACATGGCGGCTATGGCCAGGTCACGACCCGTACGAAGCTGTCCGTCGGCTTGCACCGTCACTCGGCCTCTCAACTTATTGCGCACCAAAGTCTGATGGGTTTCAGCGAGTCCAAGCTCCCAAGGCAATCCGGCATGGCGGATAGAACTTAACGGCGAGGCTCCAGTACCACCGTCATAGCCCGAAATAAGGATATGGTCGGCATGGGCCTTGGCCACCCCAGAGGCGATAGTACCTACTCCGGCTTCCGATACCAACTTCACGCTGATACGTGCATCTCTGTTGGCATTCTTCAAATCGAAGATTAGCTGGGCCAAATCTTCGATAGAATAAATATCATGGTGAGGAGGAGGCGAAATAAGGCCTACTCCAGGAGTCGAGTGGCGGGTCCTACCGATCCAGTCGTCGACTTTGGCACCCGGTAGCTGTCCACCTTCCCCAGGCTTAGCTCCCTGAGCCGTTTTAATTTGTAATTCATTGGCATTGCTCAGGTAATGACTCGTCACCCCGAAACGTCCCGAAGCCACCTGCTTGATCTTGGAGATCATCTGGTCGCCGTTAGGTAGCGTCTTATAGCGTAGCTCGTCCTCTCCCCCTTCTCCAGAGTTGGACTTACCGCCTATGCGGTTCATGGCAATGGCCAAGGTAGTATGTGCTTCCCAAGAGATAGACCCGAAGGACATCGCTCCCGTGGCAAAGCGTTTAAATATATTTTCTACAGGCTCTACTTCCGATAATGGAATGGAGCTGCCTTTCTTGAATCGTAGCAATCCACGCAAGGTTAGGGCCTTGTGGGTTTGATCGTCTATCAGCTTAGAGTATTTCTTAAACTGCTCATAATTATCGGTCCGGGTAGACTGTTGCAATAAATGCACCGTCTGAGGGTTGAAAATATGCGCCTCACCTCGTTGTTTCCATTGGTAAAAACCTCCCACTTCCAGTTTTGGATGCTTGTCAGCAGTTTTGTGGTAAGCGACCTTATGGCGTACCAGTATTTCGCGGGCGATCTCATTGAGCCCCATTCCGCTAATCCTAGAGATGGTACCTGTAAAGTAGCGATCGACAACGTCCTTGTTAAGACCTACGCATTCGAATATCTGGGCTCCCTGATACGACTGCAAGGTAGAGATCCCCATTTTCGAGAATATCTTCAGAAGTTCCTTGTTAACCGCCTTAATATAATTGTAGTGTAGTTTTTCGTCGGTAAAGGTACCATCGATCAGCCCCTTCTTGTTCATATAGCTAAGGGTTTCCAAAGCCATGTACGGGCACACGCCAGCGGCACCATAGCCGATCAGCGCTGCCAGATGGTGTGTTTCCCACACATCACCGGCCTCTACCAATATCCCAATTTTCCCTCTTAGTCCCTCACGTATCAAATGGTGGTGAACAGCGGCCGTAGCCAGCAACGATGGAATGGGGGCATGGTCGGAGTCGATAGAACGGTCGGAAAGGATGACGATTTCGAAACCATCTTCAATGGCGTCGACGGCATACCTACAAATACGCTCCAGAGCACGCTCCAGGGCCTCGCCTCCTTGGTCGGCACGGAAGAAAGTGTTCACCGTTTTTGCCTGAAAACCATCCTTGTCTACGAAACGTAGTTTATCAAACTCATGGACGGTCAGTACCGGCTGTGGCAAGGAGATCTGCCGACAGTGGCGGGGAGATTCCTTCAAGATATTATCGGTGGCTCCCACAAAGGAAATCAACGACATAATGGAGCGTTCCCGTATGGAGTCGATGGGTGGGTTGGTTACCTGAGCAAATAGTTGCTTAAAGTAGCTCGCCAGATGTTGGCTCTGGTCGGAAAGAACTGCCAAAGGCACGTCGGTCCCCATGGAGCCGATCGCCTCTACGCCCGTTTGCGACATAGGTGCCAATATCATCCGAAGATCTTCGGAGGTATAGCCAAAAGCCACCTGTCTCTTCACGAGAGCGTCTTCAGTATATGGACGATAGGTCCGGATTGGAGCATCGAGCTCCTCTAATTTCAATTTATTTTCGTCCAACCACTGCTGGTAGGGCTGTGCCGAGCAAATAGACGCTTTCACTTCTTCGTCGGGGATAATCCGACCTTGCTCCATATCGACTACGAACATACGGCCAGGCTGCAAGCGCCCTTTGGTAACGACTCTAGACTGGTCTACATCTAAAACTCCCGCTTCTGAGGCCATAATAATGGTGTCGTCGTCAAGAACCCAGTACCGCGAAGGACGTAAGCCATTGCGATCGAGGGTAGCACCTACCATTTTCCCGTCGGTAAACGAAATAGAGGCTGGACCATCCCATGGCTCCATAATGGCGGCATGGTATTCGTAAAAAGCCTTCCTTTCGGGGCTCATTTGCTCGTTGCCATCCCAAGCTTCTGGTACGAGCATCATCATCACATGAGGCAAGGAGCGCCCCGACAAGTGAAGTAGTTCGATGGCATTGTCTAAGTTGGCGGAGTCGGAATGATTGCGGTCGCAGATCGGCAGCAACATATCCATCTCTTCCTTGGTAAAGAACTCCGAAGAAAACGATGTTTGACCAGCGCGAATCCAGTTCACATTCCCCTTAACGGTGTTGATCTCCCCATTATGGGCGATGTACCGGAAAGGCTGAGCGAGCTCCCACGAAGGGAATGTATTGGTAGAGAAACGCGAGTGAACGACGGCCAATGCCGATACCACTGCCTCATTCTCTAAATCAGGGAAATAATATTTCAGTTGAGCAGTAGTCAACTGGCCTTTATAGGAAATCGTCCGGCACGAGAGTGAAGAAAAATAGAAGCCACCATTAATACCCTTTACGGTATCATTGATCAACCTTGCCGATACCTGACGTAAAACGTATAATTTTCTTTCAAACAGTAGATCGTCAACAATTTCTTCTGAAGTCTTCAAAAACACCTGCTCCACATAAGGTTCTACAGACAGAGAGCCCTCCCCTAGGGTTTCGTTGTAGGTGGGCACCTTCCGATACCCTAGCAATTGCAAGCCCAGTTTCTTAAGCTTACGGTTCAGAATGTCCCGACACTCTTCCCTGGTCTTTTCGTCCTGAGGGAAGAAGATCATTCCTACTCCATATTGCCCTGCATGGGGCAACTGAAAGCCTAATTTCAGACATTCATCTGCAAAAAACTCATGAGGTATCTGGATCAGGATCCCTGCTCCATCTCCTGTGTTAGGATCAAAACCGGTAGCTCCCCTATGTTCCATTCGCTCCAACATATGGATAGCATCAGCCACAATTTGATGTGACTTACGACCCTTAATGTTGGCGCGGAAACCTATTCCACACGCATCGTGCTCAAATTCAGGGCGGTAGAGCCCTTGATTTTCTACCATTGGTTCAGACATTTGCGACATATATCGAAGATTGTAGAGTAATTATAAAATCCTTGTATGGAATTTTTATAAATAAGCCTTTTGAAAAAATTGTAATACCCACCACTGATTACATATTGGGTAAAGTCTCGCAATTTAATCATAAAAAATATTTGGCGGAATAGTGATATGACAAAATTTTATTCCAACACCCTTAATTGGTCATAATTTCACACTTTTTCTGAAAATACTGATAATTTATCAATAATTTCGGCGATAAAATGAAAAATTGGCAACCGTGCCAATCCCTTACCAACTAAGGATATAAGGCTATTTTCAAGATGAAAACAAATAGGTAAGATACTACAAAATTTATTTTATTCCAAGTTTAAATTCTACAGTAGGCCAGTAAGCCAGGGAGAAATCCTTCAATAATGGCTAAAATAGAGCGGGCGCCTGCCTCGATGACCCGGTGTATGGTGCAGTGGCCACTGGAGCTTGAAACGAAGTAGGAGTATACGTATTCAAAAAAATAAAGTGCCACACCGAAGCGTGGCACTTTAAGGGGGCAAGGATACTTAACAACCCAGGATATGCCCGTCTCCTATCCTTATGATACCGTCTGAATTAGGGCTCCGAAGATTCGTTAACGCTATTATAGTCATCGTCATCGTAGTCATCGTCACCGGCACCGAACTCATTCTCCAAACTATGCATAAATACGGCATCTATCGCTTCTTCTTTGGTAGGTAGTATGGTGAGCCCGGGGATGTTCAAGGCCTCAATCATATCCATAAAATCATCGTCTCTGGTCACCAATACCAATAGTCCCAGGTCATTGCCACAGAGCCAGTTGATTTTTTTAATCATAGCAATTCCAGCCGCATCCACCGACTTGGTGATTTCCATATTGACGATCAGATTGTGCAGACCTTCTCGAAAAAGAGTCCGGGCCGTCTGTTCAAATGACCCAGCCACCCCTTCATCAAAGGAAGGCTCTTGCATATCGATATAGGCGTACTGTTCTTTTCTTTCGATTTTATGATTCATTATGATTCGCTTTTATATCACTAAAAAATGTTTAATTAGAGCCAATTAGGCTATGTAGCCAGCAATGGCCTTTTCTATTCGTTCTAATGGGTGGTCCAAATTGTTTTTCTGGAATGTATTTCCAGTAACCTTTTCAAAGAGCTCGATATACCGATCCGAGATCTCCTGAACCTTTTCATCGCTCATCTCAGGAACTTGCTGTCCATCTTTCCCTTGGAAACCATTTTCGATAAGCCATTCCCTAACAAACTCCTTGGAGAGTTGACGTTGAGGAAGCATTTTCTGTTGATTGTCGTCGTATCCTTCCGAGTAAAAATAACGAGACGAATCAGGAGTATGAATCTCATCGATCAGGTAGATCACCCCATCCAACTTCCCAAACTCATACTTAGTATCTACGAGGATGAGTCCTTGTTCGGCGGCCATTTCGGTTCCAACCGCAAATAATGCAAGGGCATAACGCTCCAGGTGCTCGTAGTCATCGAGGGCTATCAACCCCTGTTCCAATATTTGCTCACGCGAAATATCCTCGTCATGCCCCTCATGCGCCTTGGTAGTAGGGGTGATAATGGGAGCCGGCAGCTTGTCGTTTTCCTTAAGTCCTTCGGGAAGTGGCACTCCACAGAGCATTCTTCTTCCGGCAGCATATTCCCGCCAGGCGTGGCCCACCAAATATCCACGTACTACCATTTCCACTGGAAATGCCTGGCAGTTGATCCCCACGCTGACATTCGGATCGGGCACCTCTTGGAGCCAGTTTGGAACGATATCTCTGGTGGCGTTTAGGAAATGTGCGGCAATCTGGTTGAGCACTTGTCCTTTATAGGGGATGGCCCGGGGCAGTATGACGTCGAAGGCTGAAATACGGTCGGTAGCAACCATCACCAGTCGCTCTCCAAAAGCGTACACATCCCTTACCTTACCCTTATAAAAACTGGTCTGACCAGGAAATTGAAAATTTGTTTCGGCTATACTTTTCATCTATGTTCGTTAATTACCATTCTATTTTTTTATTGTCTTTGTTCTGGTCGGCATATTGCGCCCTTCTTAGCTGATAAATATACTGGGACTCATTGGTTTTCATCGCATCCAAAATCGCGCGTGCCTGGTCCTCGGTCATATTAATGGATTTAAGACTCTTTAACAATTGCTCTTTTTTGTTTTGGTGCGACATTTCTTGCTCCCACTGGGGTATACTATCGGGCAGAACCGTATTGTTTTTAAGGGTTTCTACCTGGCTTTTCTGTTTCCGGACTTGGCTTACCTTATCGGGTGTTCCCGCATAGCGTGCCTTCAGAAACATATAATTGGCCTTGGCATTTTTGTTGGCCGGGTCCAATACAATCGCCGCCTTAAAAGACTCCAATGCCGCAGAAGAGTCTGTCTCTAACAAACTAAGCACTCCGAGCTGGCTATTGGCCACCGAAGACAACCGTTCATCCTTTACGCTCTGCAGAAGCTTATATTGACGGATGGCTTTTTTATGCTGGCCATTTTTAAAATACGCATGGGCCAAATTTAACCGAGCCGATGGGCTGGAAAATATAGTCCCATACAGGATTTGTTCATATAGGTTAGCCGACGACTCATAATTTTTGTTCATAAAAGCCTCTTCGGCCATCACCTTTTGTTGGTTGGTTCTGGAAACCGAATCAAAAGATCGGTGGTCCCATACCCACAGCAATACATACAAAAATAAGGTAGTCATACTTACGCATTCACTTTGGCCACAAAAATAAGCATTGATCCTTACAACCTAAATGTCCCAATGGTAATTAACACGTCCATCAGTAGCAAAATAAGGGCTGCCCCCAAAAAATAATAGTATTTATTAGTATCGACCATCATGGTACGGGTATTCACAAACGACCCGGTGGTCGATTTAACGAGCTGAGACATAGTCTCCATGTCATTTTTCACATTATTTAGCGAAAAATACTGCCCTTTTAATTGGGTGCTTATATTTTGCAAAAATTTCTCATCCAGTTTCGCCACTACCAATTCCCCATCTTCGGTACGAAGCAAACCGTCGGCCGTTTTGATACTGGCTCCCGTAGCGGTGCCCACCCCCACTACATTTACTGTAACACCATAGCGTCTTAGGTTATTGAACACCCCACCCCCACAATAACTGGTATGATCCCCATCACTAAAAATCACCATCATTTTCGAACGTTCTTCGGGGCTCTCATTTTGTGACATTTTATCGAAAGCGAGCTCCAATGCCGAACAAACATTGGACCCTTGTCCAGGTACCAAGTCGGTTTGTAAGGACTGGATAAAAGTCTTAAGGGCATCCGAATCGTAGGTGAGAGGAACTTGCACATAGGCCTCGTTGGAGAAAACGATGATACTTATGCGACTGGCAGCTTGGGTGGCCACAAAACGGCTCAACTCAAATTTCACCTTTTCGAGCCTGCTCGGTGTGACGTCGCCCGCCTGCATAGACAGAGATAAGTCTACCAAAACATAGATGTCTTTCCCGATTCCCTTTACCTCCTTTTGAGAGTCCCCAAAAGAAGGCCCCAGCAGACTTACCAAGAGCAAGCCAAATGTTAGGGTACGTAAAATCACTTTTACGATCAGCGACCTAGCGGTGCTTTTTAGTTGATGCGCGATGCGAACCGTCCGTAAAATATACACCACATAGAGTGCGACGAAGAAAAAAATAAAAAAATATTCGGTGGTACCCGGCAAGTAATTCCAGTTCATAATGAACGCATTGTGTATTTTATTTAGGCCAAAAATAGGCATTAAACGATTCTATTGAATATTTTTTTTCTGATTTGTTTGCTTTATTAAATTTCAACCTGCTATATTTGCAACCCAGAACGCAAAGACGGAGGGATGGGTGAGTGGCTGAAACCAGTAGTTTGCTAAACTGCCGTACTCGCAAGGGTACCGCGGGTTCGAATCCCGCTTCCTCTACACGTTTTCTGTACCGGTCCTAGATAGCGATTTAGGTACTTATTTTTCGGGGAGTGGCGCAGCCCGGTAGCGCATCTGGTTTGGGACCAGAGGGTCGCAGGTTCGAATCCTGTCTCCCCGACCATTAGAATAGGCAGATAGCCGTATGCAGTATGATCTGCAATCTGCTGGCTGCCTATTTTTTTGTAAGGTCCCGTAGCTCAGCTGGATAGAGCAACTGCCTTCTAAGCAGTAGGTCTTTGGTTCGAATCCAAACGGGATCACTTGAAAATAAAGCACTTAGAGACTTTTCTAAGTGCTTTATTTTTTTCTTCACACACAATTTGCCCACAATTACGATTTACGGTTATTTTATGGGATCAAGGCAAAAATGTTGGCAAGATAGAAGTAAATTTCAAGGTTTGTACGACTTTGGTTCGACTGCCCTGCAGTCGGAAATTCATCGGTTTTCGGTTTTGCTACAAACGTTAGATGCCGATGGCATCTTTTCCGCAATATTTTCAAAATATTCAATTTGAATTAAAATCCATTGCAACATTATCCCAGCGGGATAAAATGTTTATAGAAATACAAACAATGATTCGTCTAGGACGATGCCGTAGGTATCGAACATCTCAGTTATTTGCTTAACCCATGTTACTCCACAACATTTAGTTTTGATCCGGTTACTGCAGAACGGGATCAATTGCTGGGGACTGCAAAAAAATGTTTCTTTTCGCTATTCAGACTCTTCAGACTGTATGCCTAATTCTATCAGATTAAGCCCCCATAAAAAATGGTTTGATCCCCGAAAGCCAATAGCCGATAACTGACAGCCGAAAGCCACCATACATTCCTTATATGACCGTTCAATAAAAATCCCCAAAGAAACAAGCTATAAAGTTCCATAACCGAATATTACTTAATAACTTATAGTCAGTTAAACTGACTAATCTTGGTGTACCATGGGGCATATTAACTGCATACCGATCGTCGTTTCGTTGTTCCTGCTTCCTATTTGGGTCAATGCACAGGTTTTTCGGGAAGAAAACATCGTAGAAGTAGACCCCATCATGGGCCTCCCCGACAGATCCTTACCCTTCGACCAGCCTTTTATTCTTAAAATACCGACCTCTTCGAGCAAAGTAATAGGCGTTTCCTATTTGAAGCATGTACGACAGCTCGATTTTGGTGCATCCTACCAGCATAGGTATCAAAAAGCCAGCCCACAGAATCGACAATCTAAAATAAAAGGACTGGAAAGCCTTGAGCCTTCCGACTATGAGGTCAAGACCATTGGCAAACAAAACTACCTGTTAATTAGCGTCCGCAACCCTATTTTACTAGATCCAGGAAGCACCTATACGTTTTTCTGGGCCGAAGATGTCTCCCCAAAAATAATGGGCTTATTCGATTTTTATGAAAACTGGAAGATCAACCACGACAGTGTTGGTATTGACAAAGCCCGCAAGGAGTACCAAAAGATAGGGGATCAGATAGAGGCCAAATTCTCCATGCCCTTAAACTGGCCCAATGAGCAGGAAGACATTAGGCAATTGACGCGAATAGCCATGGTTTTCGAAGACGGCAAATTGGGCTTGTATCGGGATTATGCGGCTTTGCGGTCGAAAAATAGGCAGTTGAATGATAAAATTTCTACCCAAACCGTACTTCATAACGACCCTTCTACGGGCTATCTTTTACAACTCATTAAAGCAATCAACCAAAAAGGCCCCCATTTTGACACTGAATTACGTGCCAAGTTTCTGACCGATGAAAGCCTGGCGATAAAACGGCTGTTAAGGCTTCATCAGGTATTCAGTCGGGATGCTTCCCAACGGTTAGGGCTAATGGATGGCACTATTCCCATCGACTGTGAAAGCTGCACCGTTACTCCACCCCAAAGCTACTCCGACAGAGCCGCGAACTTAACCGAGAGTATCGAGGCATTGGATGAACTCGCCTGGATGGCTAAGACACTAAATGTATCCGGACCAACGGACCTCAGTCAAAGTATTGCCCTGATCACCTCCCTAAAAACGGTCTTGGAACAAAACCATGAGGAGTTAACTCCGTTGCTAGCCATACGAGCGAACATAGAAAACAAAATCTACTATCAGGCCTTATCCAACCTCACTTATCTGGGTACCAGTACTTTTATTTATAGCTTCGACACCCGAACTAAGCTGAGTATCACGCCAGACTTTGGCCTGGTTAGCTCCCGCCTATCCGACAAGGGCAACAACCCCTACCCTTTCGTCCCGTATCTGGGCTTCCATATCAACTTCCGGCCCATCAACCGGGATTTGAGCTGGAAATCGTACAAACATAAATGGGGCCATTACTGTTCGCTGATGGTTGGCTACAGCATGGTGCCGCTGGCATCGGGCCCACTCCACGGACCATCCGTAGCGGCCGATTCACTGTCTGGCTTTTTTAAGGACAACTCAACCCTGCTTACAGGCTTAGGCTTCAGGCTCGGCAACGTAATCCGCATCACGGGAGGGAGCATGTGGCACTTCAAAACTACCTCCAACAGTCAACAGGTATACGACCAAAGAAAGTTAAGATCCTGGCTTTTCCTTGGCGTTTCGCTGGATTTGAGCCTAAAAAGCCTTATGAATGGACTATCGGACGCTTTGAAAGGAACCCGGCCCAGGTACCAACCTCCCATGCCCGCTGCAGCCTCCATAGCGGTATCTGAAGAGTAAAACCAACCCCAAACGACCATGAGCAAAAAAAAGAAACCCAAACCGGAGCTAATAAAGTCGCAGCTCACCGATAATGTGCATTCGATCAAGGATGCATTTATCGACAATGTCAATGAGGTCCTTGCTGGCCTGGATACGGACACCGACACCCCCTTGAAGCTCAGCCTGGTCCTCAATACCAAAGGCGTACAGTCGCAAACTACGCTGACTTACGGGCGAAATAAGGAAGGAAAATGTGGTTTCTGGCCCAAAGAACAATGGGTAGGCGCATGCCTCCCTCCCGAGTAGGCGCTCACTCTTCCTGAGTCGGCAATGAAAACAGCAGATGACCAATCGCCCCATTCCAGGCCATTTTTAAGCGATCCACACGCGACTTTTCTTTTATGATTACCGGCTTTTCTGGCACATCGGCCTTTTCTTCATCGGGAAAGAACCCTGCTAGGACTCTGGTAATAGCCCCTAACAAATACGAACATATCGCTATATTGAGCACATAGTTGATGGCCGGATGATAGATAACCGGTAGGGAGCTGGCAATATGGTAAGAGAATAGTCCTAGTAGTGAAAGGAATAGAAGAATCCCGAATAGCACCAAGACATAGGTAAGGCCATTTTCTTTTTTGAGCGAATACGCTACTATCACGTACACGAAGACGGCAATGCCATAGAGGATAAACCAAAAGCCAGACGTTATGACAGTCAGCAGCTTACTGCACGAAACGTGGCTGGTAGGTGGCGAATTAAGGCCTGGATCTTCAAGACTGAGATTCAGCATCACAATCTCTTTTTTGATCATCTCGTTCACAACCGAATCTTTAATAGCCGATTTGTCGGTGGTAGCAGCAAATGCATATAAGGTATTGAGCCGCTGATGAACCTCATCTTTTCTGAAATTTTCGGTGAGTTTCAACCGCTGATCGACGAAGAACAAGGCCACTATGAAAAGCAACAACGTGGTGATTTTATCGGAAACCTGGGATATCCCACTAAAACTTTGAAATAACGTAACCAGTGATTGCATGGTTTACATCTCTTTTAAAAATTCCTGAATATCGAAGGGTGTTGATGAATTCACAACTGTTTTGAGCGACTTAACGAGTCCTGCTCGCACTTCTTTCGAGAGCTTGACCTCTATTGCAGAGGCATCCAATCCCTGTTCCTGCATCTGTTTGGTAAGCAGGTCTATTATTTTTTTGATAATATCTCCCAAATCGGCCTTCTTAATAGCAGAATGAGGAGTCGATACTTTAAAGTTTAGTTTCGAAGGCGTAATATGTAGGTCTTTAGGCCCTAGCCCTTCCACCGACGATTCGGATGGTGGAGGAATAAAAATATCCTTAAATGCGGCTTCCCTACTGATCCCCTCCAAGGCGTTGGTGGAGTCCCCCAATCCCTTTAACTTGATATCGACAGACCATTGGCCGGTATTTACCTTTGTCATACGATAGAATGGTTACGGTTAATGACCACACCAAATTAACATAATTAATTAGATATCAACCCATAAGAAAAGAATAGTTAGTTAACGGTGGCCTATTACTAACTTGCTCTTCGTTAACAATCTGGCGCTGGCCTATAGGAATTAGTAAGCATGGGCCATTACCTCCTGGCAAACTTCATAAACAAATCGGGCAGGGCGTCGGGCTGTCCCTGAGGGAGGGCAAAATAGAAAAATCTGTCGATTGTAAGCCCCGTGACATCGACAATGGTACATTCATTATTCTCTAATTCTTTGATCACCGAATGAACCGACAAAAAGGCCATACTGTCGGAATGTAACATATAGAGCTTCATACTCTCGCTACTGCCCAGCTGCATGTCATGGTGTAAATCGGCGATGCTCAGTCCTATGTCTTTGAGGGCACGGGCTATCACTTCCAGGGTTCCCGATCCCGGCTCACGCAAGAGGAGTGGGATGTTTTTTAATTGATCGGGGCTAATTTCCCCGGTTTTGGCAAGGGGATTGTGCGTACGAGATACCAGGACGATTTCATCCTTTAAAAATTCGGTATACCGGATCGTGTTATTTTTAGAATAGCCTTCAATGAGTGCCAAATCTATCTCCTTCTGCTGCAAGGCCGATTCTATATCTTCCGAATTTCGGATCATGAGGGTCACCTCTATTTCAGAATACTGCCTACGGAAAGCGGCCAAAATAGGGGGCAAAATATACTGGGCCACTGTGGTGCTGGCTCCAAGGCGTAGCTTACCACTATGCCTTTCATTCAGGCCGTTAATCTCGAACTCCAGATTACGATACAACTCAAAGATGGCGTCGGAATATCGGAGCAACAATTCTCCAGCAGCAGTAAGCTTCAAATGAGGGCCGCTCCTATCAAAGAGTTTGGTTTTTAGCTGAGCCTCCAGCTCATGTACATGGCGGGTAATGGCGGGTTGCGATATAAATAGTTCTTCGGCAGCCCGGGTAAAATTAAGTCTTTTGGCTGCCGTATGAAAAACTTGTAGTCTGAAGTCGAATATCATTCTTAATATAGATGAAGGGAAACAGCCTGGGCTTTAGGCCGGAGCTAACCAGAATATCTGGGGTTATTTTACTTCAATATAAGCATATAAAGGTCAATTTCTAATGATTGGCTAGCTTAGGAATATAAATATGAAATTCGGCCCCCTCTCCCAATTGGCTCTGGGCACGGACGTGCCCATCATGGTTGTCTACAATTTTCTTTACAATCGCCAGCCCAATACCCGTTCCATAATATTGGCTGTTAGGGTGAAGGCGTTGGAAAACTTCGAAAATACGATTACTAAATTCTGGCTCGAACCCGATCCCATTATCCTTGATACAGATATGTACGTAGTCGCAGGAGGGCAAAAGCGCCGAGTCGTTTATTTCCAAATAGGGCAGCTCCTCACTGAGTATATGAATGACAGGAGCTTGGTCGGCTTTACAGAACTTAAGGGCGTTGCTTAATATATTATGGAGCAACTGCTTAAATTGGAACACGATAACCTCCATGGAACTAGCGCCAGTCACAACCAACGCTGCCCCTTTTTGGACGATCTCTTCTTTTAGTTCGTTTTCTACTTCCTGTACAAGGTCGTTAAAAATGATAGACTCAAATACCCTTTCTTCCCTATTGGTTCTGGAATAGGACAGCAGATCTTGGATGAGTGTTTGCATTCTATGAGCCGCTCCTTCTATTCGTTGGAAGGCATTTTGACCCCTGACCGACAGCCTGTCGAACTCTCTTTCTCTAAGTTGCGAGGCAAAGGCTTGAATTTTGCGCAGGGGCTCTTGTAAATCGTGACTCGAAATATAGGCAAAGGACTGAAGTTCGGCATTAATTCGTTCCAGCTCACGATTTTTGGATTGAAGTTCCATGGTCCTATCGGCGACTTGTTTTTCTAGTTCTGCCGAAAAGGCCTTTTGATCGTGAATATCCATACAGGCTCCAATAAAGCCTTGAAAGATCCCATCGGCCGTAAAACGCGGGACGCCATTATCAGAAATCCATCGATAATCGCCATCGTGACGCTTGAGTCGGAATTCTACATAAAAAGCCTGTTTTTTATCGAAAGCATTCTGATAGGTATCCAGCAAATGTGCCAAGTCGTAAGGGTGGACCCCGTCTTCCCATCCGCTGCCCAGTTCTTGTTCGGGGCTTCGGCCTGTAAAGTTAAACCATGCCTTGTTAAAGAATATGGACTCCCGGTTGGCCCCCGTCATCCAGATCAAAGCCGGAGCACTATCGGCCACCTGTCGAAAGCGCTGTTCGCTCTCTTCGATTTTCTTGCGGGCCTCTACGCGCTCGGTCACATCCTTAACGGTAATCATAATCCCCGAAACGGTCTTATTGGCGGCCAGTAGGGGCATATACTCATAATCGAGATAGAACTTTTTTGTCCCATCGTCCCCCGAAACATAGGCCAGGGATTCTATTTCCTGATGCCGTTCACCTGTTTGGTATACCCTATTTAGTATCTCCGGATATTTTTGCTGTTCCAATTCTGGAAATATTTCCAGCAAATGCTGTCCCAAAACCTGTTGTTCGGTACGGCGCCAAATATTGGAGAACATAGCCCTGTTCGCCATCTCGATTTGGAATTTTTCACCCCGAACGATCGTCATGGGAATAGGTGAATCCATGACCAAGTCTCTAAACTTTTTCTCACTTTCTAATATAAAATGCTTCGCTTTTACATAGTCCGTCACCTCGGTAGCAGTGGCAATAAGTCCGGATATAGAACCATCTTCCTCAAATAGAGGATGATACGAGAAATTAAAATAACATATACTACGAATCCCATTCCGGATCAGGGGAATGGCGTAATCAACCCCTTGATAAGGAACGCCTGTATTGTACACGGTTTCAAAAAGCCCTTCTACTGACTCTTTCACTTCGGGCAGGGCGTCAAAAATAGGCCTACCGACAAATTCGGCTTCCGATTTCTCAATGATATTCAGATAGGCGTCATTGGCCATCTCAACGATATACTCAGGACCTCGTAATATTGTAATCGCAATAGGGGCCTGTCGGACGGTAGCTCTAAATCGTTTTTCGCTCTCCTGATATTGTGCGCCCGACACCTTCTGAAGCTGGCATAAAAGACCACCGATACCTCCCGACTCCCCCCGTATGGGGCCGGCAAGCAGTTCATAGGCAGACACTTCCAAAATCGGGCTTTCTAACAGATATGGACTAGGAGCCTTATTTCCTGCATATAGGCTATCGAGATAGGGCTTTAAGCTGGACCATTGGGTAAAGAAAACCCTGTCGATAGATTCGCCTAAAGCGGCTTCTGCATCTCCGGTGCCAAATATATCCCAAAAAACATCATTAAATAAAAGCCCGTATTTCGGCCCCCACGCTATGCACATGGGCACGGGACTCTCCAATAGGGTGATGGCGACCTGAAATAAGGAAGGATCCCAACCATCGGGATTACCCAATAATGTCGAACTCCAATCCTTAGCGAGAAAAGTTTTCCCCAATTCCCCGGTTTCCTTCAAAAACTGGAATCTTTTGCCTAATAACTCCATGAAACGGAATGTTATAAAAATATTCAAAAATAAGCACCAATAGACCTATGAATGAATGTATTACAAAGAGGAAAGCATGGGCAAATAGTCCCTAAAGCATTACAGACAACCAGATTACTTCTATGGCTACATGACCAATATTAACAAGACTATGCCAAAGCAATACCGGCCATTCCACAATGTGGAATGGCCGGTATTGCTTTTTTACGCTTATTTGTTATCAGCGTCCCGTCATGGCTGCGCTGTTAGGATTCTCCGAAGGCATGCGGGCACCCGTTTCCTTACGCCAGTCGTCGAGGAGTTTGAGCAATTCTTGAACTTTCTCGGGGTTTGAAGCGGCAAGGTTATTGTTTTCTCCCAAATCATTTTTAAGATTATACAGTTCCATTTCCCTGCCCTTTTCGAACCATTGGATAAGCTTCCAATCGCCTAGGCGTACCGAAGAGCCAGGGGAGCTACCTTGGTTGCCATAATGGGGATAATGCCAAAATACGGCTCCCCTATCCATTTTTTCGCCTTGAAGCAATGGTACCATGCTTTTGCCGTCGACATGCTGCTCTGGCAGCAGAGGCAAGCCAGCCATTTCTAATAAGGTAGGATAAAAGTCGGTACTTACTACATACTGATCGGTCTGTATACCGGCTTTGGTAACCCCCGGCCAAAAGATAACCATGGGCTCCCTTACGCCTCCTTCGTATAACCAGCCTTTACCAGCCTTAAGGGGCAGGTTGGACGTAGGGTGTCCTTCTGAAGTAGACAAACCCCCGTTGTCGGACATAAAGACGACAATCGTGTTCTGATCCAAGTTCTTTTCTTTAAGTGTTTTCAGGACCTTTCCCACGGCGTTGTCCATCGACTCCACCATGGCACCATATACGGGCAGGCATTGATTAAGGCGCACCTTATTATTCCCTTGTTTGCCCCAGGCATCATCCAAGGCCAACCGTTTCTTTTTCTCGGTATATTTGTCTATCAAATCCTGCGGAGCTCCCAAGGGGGTATGCACGGAATAAAACGACAGATAGGCTAAGAAAGGCTTATTGCCGGCCTGTTCAATAAATGAAATCGTTTCGTCTGCGAGGCGATTGGTCAAGTTCTCATTAGGCGGCCCATCCTGCAATTTTGGGTTATTATAGGGAGTAAAATAATGATTGCCACGAGGAGAGCCTGCGTGGTACCCTCCTTTATTGATGTCGAATCCCTGATCTTCGGGATAGTAACCTTCATCGCCCAGGTGCCATTTGCCAGCAAAGAAAGTGCTGTAACCATTAGCCTTAAAAGTTTCGGCTAGGGTTTGTTCTTCGAGGGCCATAAATTCGTTATAAGGAGCCGGCAATAATGGCTTATCCTTGGTCCAATGCTTCCCTACGGTTTCGGGCTGTGGAGCTCCAAACCAGTCGGTGGTACTCGTACGTGCCGGATATTTTCCGGTCAGAATACTCGCTCGAGTCGGTGAGCATACAGGACATGCCGCATAGGCGCTTGTAAACTTCATCCCTTTTTTAGTAAGGGCATCTACATTGGGCGTTTCGTAGAAGCTACTACCAAATTCACCAATGTCGGTCCAGCCGAGATCGTCCACCAAAATAAAGAGGATATTGGGCTTTGAGGCAGTACCCTTTTTCTTCATCCCCCCACAGGCAGTTACTACCAAGGCCAGGATAACGATACCCCAATTAAGTCTTACTTTCATTATAATCTTGTTTATACTTAGAAACATTATTTCTCAATACCTGCTTTTGAACGTACGAGGTCCATGGGCAGGCAAAGGACTATCCTTATAATTTTTACTCAATCAATAACCGTCATTTTGCTTCAAATTAGGATTAGCATCTATTTCGGACTGAGGCAACGGATACAGTACTTGGTGCGGTTGTGCGTTTTTGCCTCTAGCCACTGCATTAGAAATAAATTGCCCCATACGGATCAAATCTTCACGCCGCTTCCCTTCTGTAAAAAATTCCCATCCTCTTTCTTTTAACAAATGGTTCCTTAAGCTTTCTTTCGTTGAAAAATCGGACAAATTCAAATCCAGAATTCCCGCTCTCTGCCTAACCTTATTGATAAGCGCAATGCTCTCTTCGTTTGGACCGTTCATTTCATTCAATGCTTCGGCTCGACTCAATAGTATGTCGGCATAGCGAATCACGGGAATATCATTACCATTATTCTGCGAAATGGCATTGGGGTCGGGCCGGTACTTAAAACTCCGGGCGTTATCCAACGCTTTCCCCGACTCATCTTCCAAGAGTTTCTGCAATACGCCCTTGGTATCTGTATATTCGGTAACAAACATTTTCAAGCGTCGATCCTCAGGAAGAAAAGATTTCACAAAAGCCGTATAGGTTCTAAATTGAGCCCCATAATTGATCCAATTACTCTGAATAGGGTAATTGGGTGGAAAGGCATGGGCCATATATGCATTTCCGGGCCCTTGAGCCAGGCAAGGATAAACATAAATATACTCGTCATTCAATTCGTTCTCGACCGCAAAAAGATCTTCTATGGCAGGAAATAGTTTGTACTGGTTCAGTTCCATGACCTGTAGACTCGTAGCGGCGCTTTTTTCCCATTGTTTGGTGTTCAGATAGAACTTTGTCAATACTGCCAGCGCAGCTCCCTTAGTCGCCTTTCCATACAAATCCTGCTTTACCGGCAAGTCCTTAGCAGAGGCTTCCAACTCAGAAGCAACAAAGCTAACGAAGGCTTCGTCGGTGGGTCGGCTCGGCTGCAAATCGTCGGTCCCAGAGGATACGATCAAAGGGACTGGACCAAAATAACGATACAAATGCGCATATGCTTCGGCTCTTATGAAAGTTCCTTCTGCCTTATATTGAGCCAATCGATCGGCAGGTATGGAGGTGATGTTGTCGATATTTTCAAGTAATACATTCGCATTACGAATAGCCGTATACATATTCGCCCATATAGCCCTTAAAAAGCTCGATGAAGCATCCCATTGAAAGTTAATATAAGGCAGGGCATCCTTTTCAAACTGCCCGCCACTTTCTAGAGTAAGGTCTGTTGGGAACTCCGAAAGCGTAAACTGATCTTCACGCATGCCTCCATTGACTTGCAACTGACTATAAGCACCGACTAAAACCTTTTTTATCCCATCCTCAGTATTCAAAAAGTTTTCTGGATCATACTGGGTATACACCTCTTCTTTTAAAAACTCAGTACAGCTAGTGGGCAATAAACAACCTGTGAATAGTATACAGGCTAATAAATATGTTCTAATATTTTTCATATTGATGTGGAATATTTGAGTTAAAAACCGATATTGACTCCGATACGAACAGTTTTGTTTAGAGGATAACTGTTGTAGCTAGCCCGTTCAACGCCCGTTCCAGATGCATTGGCATCGGGATCGTAGCCCAAGAAATTGGTAATCGTCATCAGATTATCGGCAGCCACATAAAACGATGCCGAATGAAGCGCACGTTGATTTTTGAACTGAAAGTTATACCCCAAATTAACCGTCTTTAATCGGACAAAGGAAGCGTCGGAGATGGTCATCGAATTGATCGCCAAAGCTCCCCCATAGGCACTGGGGTTGACCCCAGATGGGTATTTAGCTCCAGGATTAGAGGGGGTCCATCTATCTAAATAATGCTCCGCAATTCGGTTCCTTTCAAAATTGATCGGATACAGAGACTCCACAATATTATTGTCCAGGGTACTGATTCCGTCTACGGCCGTTACAAGCACGCTCAAATTAAACCCTCTATAAGAAAAATTATTATTCAGGCTGTACAGTCGTTTTGGAAAGGGGCTACCGAGTATTACCCGATCGTTAGGGTCAATTTTACCGTCTCCATTCTCGTCAACAAAACGAGGGTAGCCTGGCTTGGCTGTAGGCTGCGCAGAGTTGGCGATATCATCGGATTCTTGAAACAGACCATCAACTTGGTATCCGTAATAGGACCGCATAGGAGCGCCTTCCCGCACTATGGCATATTGGGCCGTATAACCCACGCCACCCGTGAGCACCTGAGAGATAAAGTCAGGTAATTCCCGTACTCTATTCTTCAAGACAGAAAAGGTGAGGGTAGTATTCCATTTGAAGGCGTTTACCAAATTCCTTGATTCCAACATTAGGTCAAGACCTTGATTTCGAACCTCTCCAAAATTGACTCTAATACTTGAGAAGCCTGAAGTGGTAGGTAAGGGTTTATTAAACAACTGATCACTAGTCGTTTTGATATAATATTCCAATGACCCATTCAATCGACCTCGAAGCACGCTAAAGTCGACGCCTAAGTCCAGCTCCTCGGTCGATTCCCAGCGCAAGTCACTATTTGCAATTCGAGCTGGTTCCACTCCCTGCACGAGTCCGCCCCCCAAAATAGCCCTCCCACCTGCTATAAATGTCTGCAAGGTCTCGAAGTTATTTATTGCCTGATTACCACTTTTCCCATAACTCATCCTTAGCTTAAGATCATTAAAGATTCCAGTCTGTTTGACAAAATCCTCCTCAGACAGGCGCCACCCCAGTGCAAAGGATGGAAAAAAGGCAAATTTGTGAGCATCTGAAAACCTAGATGTGCCGTCCACCCGCATAGATGCCGTAAGCAAGTAGCGGTCTTTTAGCGTGTAATTCACCCTGCCCAAATATGAATTCAATTTATTCGTAAATCGGCTACTGCTTACATTGTCCCCCCTGTCGCCATCGCCACTCGCCAATAAATTGGTAAGGGTAACATCCGATAGGAAACCCATGGATGTGGCACCTACTGAATTAATATCGTACTTTTCCAAAGTTGCTCCTCCTACAAGCGACAATTGATGGATATCGCTAAAGGTGTGGTTATAGGTCGTAAAAAATTCTGAAATCCAGTGTAAATCTTCTGAAGATTGAATGCTTCCATTACCACCGGAAGCCAAGCCGCGTTGCGTTATGGTACTTATATAATTATCGTTTCTATTGTTTGCAATATCCACCCCAACCCGTAAGGTGGCTGTCCAGTCTTTTAGAATGGTATAATCAGTACTTAAAGTACCAAAACTCCGGTTAGATACTTGCTGTTGATCGACTCCATTGATCAACGCAAGCGGGTTCTCCAGGGATATGAGCGGGTTGAAAGGGTACCGACCCGATGCATCAAGACCAACGGGGATGGTAGGATCAAACTGTAATGCCGCATTAATAGGACCGGCATTTTCATTCCCTGAATTGGTTGTTAAAATTTGAGTGTTTCTGCTCCGATTAGAATTCAGACTGAGATTAACCTTTAGTTTTTCAAATGGTTTTACCTCGTAGTTCAATCTTACATTGTACTTTTTAAGGCCCGAGCCCTTCACGACGCCATCCTGATTAAGGAAATTGACCCCCATATAAAAACTAGTTTTTTCGGCTCCTCCAGAGATCGATATTTGATGATTTTGTGCCAAAGCGGTACGGAATATCTGATCCTGCCAATCGGTTCCAGAACCAATGGAGCTGATCTGCTCAGGAGTAAACTTCGGTGCATTTCCTAAATCTGCTGAAATATCATTTAATGTTTGCAAATATTGAGGGGTACTCAGCATATCGATTTTTTTGGCTACCTTTTGCACCCCTAGGTAGGCACTGTAATTGACTCGAGTCTCTCCTTTTTTTCCTTTTTTGGTGGTAATCAATACCACTCCATTTGCCGCCCGAGAGCCGTATATAGCAGCGGCAGAGGCATCTTTTAAGATCTGAATCGACTCAATATCATCAGGACTAATGGCCGTAGCAGAGGCCCCTGGAAGCCCATCGACCACAATAAGGGCACCATTATCACTATTAATGGAACCCGCCCCGCGTATTCTGATCGCTATGCCACCACCGGGTGCTGAGCTCGACTGACTGATTTGCACCCCAGAAGCTTTGCCATTTAATAATTGCAAGGCCGAATTGTTGACCCCTTGGGTAAAATCCTTCTCACCGACCGAAACCACCGATCCAGTCAGATCCGACTTCTTTTGGGTGCCATAGCCTACCACTACCACTTCTTCAAGTGCTTTGGTATCGGCCTTCAGAACGACATCGACCAAGCTTTGATTTTGAAGAACGATTTCTTGGGTGAGATACCCCACATACGAAAAGACCAAAATGGTGTTAGGATCTCCAACAGACTTCTCTGGAACCGACAAACTATACGTACCCTCTAAATTGCTCACCGTGCCTCTTTGGCTTCCTTTCACCACGATACTTACTCCAGGAAGCGCTTCTCCATGCTCACCGACTATCTTACCTTGAATGGTACGGTCAAGCGACGACGTAGGCCGTCCATTCTTGGTTTCCCCTTTTGGGGCCATCGGCTCCTTGGGACTTATGACGACTTGGTTGCCCACCAGCCTATAGTTTAGGTCCAGGGATCCGAGCAGTCCATTCAAAATGGCCGATAAAGGTTCGTTACTGACCTTCACACTAGTTAGTCGGTCAGCTTGAGTAGCCCTGGGGCTATAGACAAACCGGAGTGTGGTTTGTCGCTCCAAATTCGACAATATTACTTTGAGAGGCTGATCTTGCATTCGGACGGTCAATCGCTTGTCCAACAACTCCTGCCCCGAAACCTCCGTAGCATACGTTGCTCCAGCCAACAATATCGCCAATAAACATTGCACCAAGGATATTCTCATAATACGAATTAAAAGACCTTGCGGAATAAAAGGTTTTTCCATAAATTTAGATTGCTGTTTAAACAGCGGTTTTTGTTTAAAAATTGACCAAGAATGAGCAAAAACTCCGCCTTCGCAGCTATGGGGATAGCTGCATTTCAGGCAATTTTGTCGATGGTGTTTGCAGCACCATCGATATTTTTTAACTTATATTGTATTCGCTTAGATGCACCCTCGGGCAGTTATTAAGATTTGCCCATCAACAATCTGATATTTGGCATGGATAGTCTCACAAATCAATTCTAATTTGTCATATAATGATTCGGACGAAAGCGTCGCCGTCAGATTGCATTTCTTCAGCAAATCCTCATCATATAAAATCGTCACCCCGTAAGCCATTTCAAGGTCTTTTAGGACTTGATTCATGGGGCTTTCGTTATAAATGCTAGAGATATTAAGCTCTTCGGGCATCCGGAGAGGCTTCTCGACTAGGGTTTTAACTAGTTTTTTTTCCGTCTTAAAGAAAATGGCCTGCTGGTTAGGCTTCAGTATCAGTTCGTCCGATAGCTCAATTTCTTTATTCGGCTTATCCTGGTATACAGTAACTTTTCCGCTACTCACCGATACTGACACCTTATCCTGGTCATAGCTAACGACCTTAAAAGTGGTCCCTAATACTTTTGTGGTCAACCCATTAGCATACACATAAAAGGGCCTTTTCACATCACGCTGTACCTTAAACTCCGCTGCTCCTTCCAAGATGACTTTTCTTACACTTTGGCCAAAACTTTCATCGACTCTTAAGCTACTTGCCTTTTGAAGCCAGATCTCACTTCCATCCGACAATAATACATACATAGGATCCTGCGCAGTATTCTCGTAATTCTTAACTCCTGCATCGGTCTTCCAGCTATCTACAAGGTAAGTTGGCTGACGGTCTTTCCCATCGGTCAACAGTAAAAAGGATAAGCCAACCGCAAGTAAGGTTACAGCAGCAACAGACAACCAATTTCTAACCCAAAGTTTCCGTTCAGCGGGTAGGTTTATCGCCGCCATGATCGAATTTATACTTTCGGCATCCGCCTGCGGGTTCACATATCCTGGATCGCACTGAAAGGTCTTGATGACCAATGCAGCTTGTTCCAATAAACCCTTTTTCTCAGGATATTTTTTTTGCCAATTTGTCCAAAACTCATCCTCTGGCTCCAGCTGACCTAGCACCCATTGGCGGAAATAGATATCTTGGACGAAATCTTCTAATTGAAATAAATCATATGCTTTCATGATGTGATCATCCATATTTTAGTAACTACCCAGGGTCATGTTGAAAATAAATTCGGGAAGGACCGACATCGAGGCTAAAAACCAGTTCTTTCTCAATAATTTTAATGCCTCATAAATCAAATTAACAGCAGAATGTCTATTGATCTCCATGATTTTTGAAATCTCATCATAGTCCAATTCTTGATAAAACCGCAGGTAAATCACTTCACGTTGCCTTTTTGTCAGCCGATCTAGATTGACTTTTAATTTTTTAAGTGACTCATGCTTGATCTCATTATTGATTAGATAGTGTTCAATTGTGAATTGAACCTCAAAATGATAATCGTCGTTGAGCTCCCTGGCTTCCTTAAACCACCGCAAGCGCTTCGACTCCCGAATTACCCTTCTACGCAAAGAAGCCAAAAGATAGGATTTTAAGTTATGCACCGAATCCAGTTGATATCTTCTGTTCCATATCTCAACAAAAAGGTCGTGCAAACAATCTTTAATAAATTCGGGGTCATCCTTAATTCTAACACCATAGTTCATTAAAACAGGATAATAACGCTCTAATAGGATGCCAAAGGATGCTTGGTCCCCTTCCTTTACCAGCAACCAAAGGGCTTGATCCTCATCATTTCCCATTTGCGAGGGAAGATTATCAAGAAACTTTATCGGCTTACCTAAATGCGTCATCCAATTCTTTATATTTATTCATGATAAAACAAACTTTTCAACCAAGCTACCTAAAGGAGACAATGGCGTGAGAATTATCCTGACTTTTTTTGATTTATTTATAATAACACAGAAAAAAAGCAGCTAAATCACTGATTACCCAGACTTTCACCCACAAAAAAACCTCTGGGTTACCCAGAGGTTGAAGCCTATTAGAAGGTTTCTCGCTTATTTGTCCGTACTAAATACGACGAAAGAGCTCGGGTAACGTACGTCTTCGTCCTTTTCGGCCGTGATAAAAATCTTCTTAGGCTCCTGAGCCGATACCGTACTCAAAGAACCCTTTAGGCCTTTGGAGGAAATCCGCATCAGACCAAGCTTTTTGGCAGAGACATTCTGAGCATCCATCCATACCACGTAATGCGACCTGGAAGGCGTTAGCTGGTCGGGCTGAGCCAGATTCCTGACTTCAACCTCGATCCCATAATTTTTATTCTTATCCTGCTTAACCTTCACCGAGCCTGTAGCGGCCGGAACCACCGATGAGTTGATCAGCTTCATTTGTGATGAACAGGCAAAGGTTAGAAGTGCTACCGTCACTAGGAGTGCCAGTTTGTTGAAAGTTTTCATGTTTGTATTTCGTTTATTGAATACTGCCTGACGATACCATGAATCATCAGAACTACGTCCTCATAAGCCATGCGAAAACCATGCCATGGGGTGTTTTTCTGATGATTATTATAACCTAAATATACCTCTTTTTTCGAATAGATGATGAGTAGGTACAGCCTAACTATTTTGCCCGTGGATTAGGCCGTCATCTTGCCCGATTTTTTAAGATACCTCACGATCAAGTACAAACTTCCAAATACGATCACTGAGGTTATAAAAACCCGCTGTCTGTGGTCGTCCCCTTCAAATAATTCTGGATATCTAAGGCATATAATAGCGGAGATTCCCACCAGCCATACCAAAAGCGTGTTGTACTCTTTGAGAATCCAGCGCTTATAATTGAATTTCATGGCTTGTACGGATTGACCAATGCCCCGAAAATCGATGATCCAACGATTCACTCTTTGGGTATAATTGTCAAAATCCTTACCAAATTTGCCTCTTAAAAAGTTTTCTTCGGCAAGGACAATGGCTTGATATATAAACAAGAATCCAGGGATAACCACCAAAACATATAAAAGGGAATTAGAGAGAATGCCGACGCCTGCTAGCATCAAGATGTTTCCAACATACAGGGGGTTCCGACCATGGTTAAAAATACCTTCGGTGACCAGCTTTTCGGCATACACCTTCTTATCCTTTCCTCCCCTAATGATATACGCCAGGCCAATTGTAATGCCTCGAATAAGCTCCCCAGAAATGGTAACGAATAGCCCGATGAGTAAGGGATATACGTAATAGTTTTCGCCAAAGGCTTCGGCCGTAAACAAGGAAGGAGAAGGGGCAAAAAGTAACAGATACAGGAATATAAAGAGGAAGTTCCTGTATTTAAAAAAAAAGTTTCCTATAGCAATCATTTTTTATATGCGATTAATCCTGAGAAATTATACCATTTGAAGAACATTTCGCAGCCTTCAAATCCTGCGTCCTTAAGCAAACTGTTATTCTCCGAGACGGTGTAGGGTATTAATACATTTTCTAACGCCTCTCGCTTTTGAGATATCTCTAGTTCGCTATATCCATTTCTCCGTTTATAATCGTAATAATATTTGATAAAGTCCCTGTTAAACAGTTGGTGATCGGTCAGCACCTTCTCTACCAAAATAAAACATCCTCCGGGATTTAGGCCTTCATATATTTGTTTCACAATTTTGCTTCGCAGGGTAGGTCTTACGAATTGAAGCGTTAAGGACATGATTACCACCGAGGCATTCTGTACTTGATTCCATTCATTAATATCCCCTACTAACAGCTGATGCGGGCGGCTGATACCCGCCTTTTCAAATTTCAATTTACATCTTTCTATCATTTCGGGTGAGTCGTCGATCCCCACAAAAGTGACATCGCTGGGTACTAAGGGGTCTATGGCAATCATAGAAGTTCCGGTGGAGCAGCCCAAATCGAAAACCGAGGAATTAGGCTTTGCATGGCTGGCGGCCAGCTCGGTGATCATACGCTGAATTTCATCGTAAAAGGGTACGGAACGATTGACCATATCGTCGAATACGCTCACTACTTTTTCTTCAAACTTGAAGTCGGATACTTGTTGAATTTCGGAATCAAAAACTTTATCTACTCGGGTTTCTTCCATCGAATCGTCGTTATTATAAATTGAAAAACTGGGGCATAATTTATAAATAATTTCGATATTTATGAAACTATATTTTACATAATCTCGGAAAAACCAATTTAAACCAAATTCATAACAAGTTTTGGCCAACTTGGTACCCCTATCTCTCGACACTTTCTATTACTCTTCTCCTATACTCCTTTTGAGTTTATCTAAATCCTTAAGTTTTCCATCGATGATCAAGTTCATCTTACTTCCCATAAAGACCTCATTTTCGGATTCCATGGTACTCTTTATATACAAGGTAAAGGGCAGGTCTTTACCTTGACCAATGAGCTGTCCCGCAGTTTTTAATATTTTCCCAAGGTTGACCTCAAAGGGCAATTCATACAGGGAGTCGCTCTTAGCTGGGATAACGGTGAGGCCCGGCTTATGTCCTTCACCAAGGCGTTTCTGATCGCCTACGTCTAATACAAAATAGGGGTCCCGTAATTGGACCGGAAAAACATTTTGATTATTAATCTGAATTTTCAGGCGAATATCTGAATCCCCAAGTCGGAACTTCTCGATATCATAGTCGGCCACCTTTATTTGCAACACCCTATAAAGCGGCATCCGATTGTTACGAACCAGGTGAAGGGTATCTTTGCCTAGGACAGGTTTGGATAGGGTTACGATTGCTTCAAAACGATAATCAGCACTATCGGCTCCTTTCTCGGCTTGGTCCTTGCTTTCCTGTGCCAAATCTCCCAGATTAAAACGGGAAGGGAGTTCTAACATACTACTGTCTCTAGGCAATACCTTGAACCCCTTACCATATCGATCCTCCAACACCGCTACTCCGTTCATATGAATAGAAAAGTCGAACTTTTCCACATCCAGCCCCACGGGCAAGGGGTTATGTATCATTAATCGGAGCGTAAGATCCACCGACTTACCAGTGATATTGTTGATCTTCCCTATCCCCATTTCTATACGGGGTTTAAGGCCCGAAATGGGGTTAGCATATTTCTTTTTATAGTAGACGAAGGCCAAGATGAGTATAACTACAAGGCCCACAATCCACCAAATGATTTTATTACTCTTCATAAAACAGGCGATTTTGCCGGAATGGGCTAGCGGCGATGGAGGATATGAAGGGCCCTGTTTGGAGGACCCTCACTCAATGTAATTCTATGGTACCGTGCTCCCCTTCAGCAGGCTGCTTCCCGGTCACCATCGACTTAAGGAGGGAGAGAAAAACGACCATTTTGGAAGAAGAGGAATCCCAATACGAAGCCTCCTGCGGACATACGCGGATCATCACCAAAGAGGGATCTTCCTTACCAGCCGGAAACCACGCCTTGGAGATGGGATTCCACAAAGATTTCTTTTTTTCCTCATCCTGTACTTGGTGGTAGGACCCCGACACGCTTAAGTAGCTATTTTCCTCGGGGCTAGCGAAAAGTAAGGTAACCTCCTCTTCCCTCATTTGTGAGCCAATATCGGTATCTTTGCTGGTAAAGAACCATATATTCCCATCATCGTCTGTTTCTAAGGCCGTCATAGGGCGCGACACGATCTTTCCCTTCTCGAGGGTGGTGAACATGCAAATTTTTATCTCAGAAGCCAATTCTTTTAACTTCTCTATTCCTTGGCGATCTATTAGGTTCGTTTCCATATTATTATAATGATTTAATAAAATGTAACTAACCTATCAAAAACCGTTCCTTAGGCGCCAACTTCTCCTAGCCTTGGATAAATCTGGATGCATTCGACCCTATCAGAACTTTTTTGGGTTATACCGTCGGCATTCAACTCATGCAACCATGCAAAAAACGGTTGTCAGGCAGAATGGTGATTTCTTTTTCGACATCAAAAATCTACCTGAAAAACCAGGCCTAGTAAGGTCTATTTTATAGGCATAAAATCAATTTAATGACTATACCGGCCATTTCTCCAAGTGGTAGGCACTGTCCCAAAACATATATTCATATTGGGTGGCTTTTCTATAAGCCTGGCGCATGGAGTCGCGCTCGGCAACGGTACTCTGAGCGGCAATGCCATCGACGAGGGCCAGCATTTGGGACACAGATTGGGCAAATTCTTCGCCAGCGTAAGTATTTATCCAGTTCTGGTAGGGATTATTGGCTGCCTGATGGGCCAAAATATGATCGCCGACCCGCTTATAGATCCAAAAACAGGGCAATAGGGCCGCCGCCGATACGGCATAGGGCTTCAGGCTGCTTGTTGCTAGCAAATACTGGGTATAAGCCAAGGCCGAAGGAGACGCCCCCTTCTGATCTTGCTTCGGAAGAGAGTCCATATAATTTTCGTGAAGCAGTCCCTCCACCAATAGGGCATTCTGAGCGAAACTAAGGAAGGTCAGCTTATCTTTTGACACAGGCGCTTTGGTGCCCGTTACGGCCAAGGCGGTCGCAAATTCGTTCAAATAGAGTGAATCTTGATAAATATAGAAGGAGAATCTATCGATAGACAAGCTTCCAGAAGCCAATTCCAAAATAAATGGGTGCTTCAATATTTTTTCATAAATGTCGGCATTTTCCTGCCATAAGGATTCGGTAAACTTCATTATTTCAAATACATTTTTTGAGGTGAGTAGCTATGATTTAATGGTCCGAGGCCATGGCCTGTCACCACATTTTTCCCCGCCTGAATGGCATCAGCAATATAATTTTTGGCCATCAATACCGACTCCATCAAGGACAAGTCTAAGGCCGAATAAGTGGCAATAGCCGAAGAGAGGGTGCAGCCAGTACCATGCAAATTTTTGCTGTCGATATAGGGCGTTTCCAACACCACCGGCTTGCTGTCTTTTTGGGCAAACACATCGTAGAGCTTGTCGGCCACCAAATGCCCGCCTTTTAACAAAACGGCCTGACAGCCCTTATCAATCATCTCTTGCGCCGCAATTTCCATTTCCTTTTCACTATTTATCTTCCTACCCACCAATATTTCGGCCTCATCAAGATTGGGAGTGATTAGATGTACCTTAGGAAAAAGTAAGGCCCATAGGGCTGCCACTGTCTTATCTTCTATGAGTTTGGAGCCACTTGTCGATACCATCACCGGATCGAACACCACGAAGCGGGGAACGTACTTCTCTAAGGCCGCGGCAATTACCTCGGCAGATTCTATGGTATTGACCATCCCAATTTTCACCGAATCGATCAAGAAATCCTGAAAAACGGCCTCTAATTGGCTTTTCAAAAAAGCCCCAGGCACCTTCATGATATCACTTACACCCATGGTATTTTGAGCGGTAAGGGCCGTGATGGCCGACATCCCATAGCCACCCAGAGCGGCCACGGTTTTCAAATCGGCCTGTATACCGGCCCCTCCTCCACTGTCAGACCCTGCTATGGTTAATACAGTTGGATATCGTTTCATAAGTAAAAGTCAGATTAATTTGATGTTAGTTGAGTTTCCTTGCTTCTATTCCCTTATCGAGGGCTACCATCAAGCTTTCGGCAGCCTCCTTGGGGGACTGTGCACTACATATGGCCGAAATTACCGCCACACCGCTAGCTCCCAAGCTAGCACATTGGGTGGCCGTAGGGGGATCTACCCCCCCTATCACCAAAAGGGGGTGTTTGCTATGGGCCTTCACCCACGCTAGCCCCTGTAGCCCCCAGGGCGGGGCAGTATCCGTTTTGGAAGCCGTGGCATACAAGGGACTGACGGCCAAGTAAGTCAATTCAAATGCGTTGGCTTCCAATACATCGGCCTCCGTTTCGGCCGAAAGACCAATAATTTTCCCTTTGGGCAAAAGCTGGTGCAGCAAAGGAATAGGCATATCGGACTGCCCTACGTGCACGCCGTCGGCGTCTACCGCCAAGGCTACGTCCACCCGATCGTTAATCACCAAAGGGACATTCAGTGGCTTTAACATACCTTTCAAGAGTAGGGCCAATTCTATAAATTTCCTAGTCGATAGCGATTTTTCTCGTAGCTGAACCATGGTAACTCCACCCAGCACGGCCTGCCGAACCACCCATTCCAATTCGCGGCCCTTACAAGCCTCCCGGTCCGTAACCAGGCATAGAGGTAAATGCCGCTCCATTAGCCGTTATTTTCAATGGTTATTTGGACCCTTTCATCCAACTCCGCCGGAGAAAGGCTCGATAGCTTGTCGAGAAAGGACATCTGGAAAGACCCCGGCAAATGGGCTCCTTCATAGGCCAGTTCTCCACAAACCCCCATGACGGCGGCTGCAGCCACTGCCGCTTCGAAGGCGTTGGGTGCAATAGCGGCAAAGGCTCCGGCCAGGGCCGAGGCCGTACAACCCATTCCTGTGATACGGGTCATGATCGGGTTTCCATTAGAAATGTAAGCGACACTTTCTGGCCCCACTACCACGTCGGTCTCCCCACTGATGCTCACCACACAGCCAAGCTGTCGGCATAGCATTTGGGCCGACTCCAATCCTTCGGTCGAAAACTGAGTACTATCTACGCCCCTGGTCTGTCCTTGCTGACCGGCCAAAGCCATAATCTCGGAGGCATTCCCTCTAATAATGCTAGGAGTACCAGCAGCTAATAGGCGCAGCAAAGTATCGTTGCGGAAGGTAGTAGCTCCTGCTCCCACCGGATCCAACACCACAGGTTTACCCAGCTGGCAAGCTGCCACCATGGCCTTCTCCATGCCCTCGACCCAGGTAGAGGAAAGGGTGCCAATATTAATCACCAATGAACCGGCCAAACCTACCATCTCTTCGACTTCCTCGGGAGCGTGGGCCATCACGGGTGAGGCCCCAACGGCCAGTAAAGCGTTGGCAGTGTAATTCATCACCACAAAATTCGTGATATTATGAACCAATGGTTTTTGGTTGCGAAGAGACAAAAGGGTAGTTCCTAAGTTCATTTCGATCATTGAGCTACTATTTATAAAAGATTGTATGGAATTCGAATATTACAAAAACAATACCATCAGGGATTCTTTTGAGGAAGTACATGCCTGGCAAACCTCGGAAAGAAACACCGTGGACGGTCTTCTAAACCACCATTCGTGAAATTTGAACGATCGGTCTGCATTTATTAATTGCTAATGTAGTAGATTTGAAAACATAAAAAAACCCAGTCAAAATATATTGCAGCTCATACCACAATTTCCCGCTGTGGTACGGGTAGTTTTAGAAGTTTTAATCCCAAAACGCTACCAGCAGAATAGCATGCTTGTAGCACCTTTGCCATATCTACCCACATGATACAAGCCATAATATTCGACATGGACGGACTGCTGATCGATTCTGAGCCTATATGGCTCGAGGCTGCGCAGCATACCATGAGAAAGATAAATTTTAAACTCACAGAAGAGCTCAAACAACAAACGACTGGATTGGCCTGTCAATTATTTTTGGAGTATTGCCACAAAATTCAACCTTGGGATACCCCCACCTTCGACGAAATGGAGGCCGAGATCATCAGCTATGCCCATGCCAAGATTTTGTCCAGCGCCACCGCTATGCCTGGCGCTATAGACTTGGTGAAAGATCTGCATCGAAGAGGAATGCCCTTAGCAGTGGCTTCGGCATCCCATATGGAGCTGATCGAGGGTGTCTTGGATAGGCTCAGCCTGCGACAATATTTCACAACCTGGCACTCGGGCACTTTAGAGGAATTCACCAAGCCGCATCCAGCCGTATACCTGTCTACTGCTCTAAAACTGGGCGTGCCACCCCAGGCCTGCCTGGCTATAGAAGACTCCCATGCCGGCTTACAATCGGCCCGTTCTGCAGGTATGACTACCATTTCGGTGCCCGCACCGGAGGTGTTCCACCACTCAAAATTCGAAATTGCAGATTTTAAGCTGGCTTCTTTAGCCGAATTTGACTTTGCTTCTTTAGTAGAAGTCGCCTCCAACCGACCCTAGGCTGCAGGACTATTGCCGTCTATTATTTTTATTAAGGCTTGGCAAGTTTGCTCTTACGGTATCCGTAACTAAAATAAATCACAAGACCAATGACCAGCCATATCATAAAAATAAACCAGTTAGAAGAACCTAGCTCGGTCATTAGATAGAGGTTGGTGAGTATTCCCGCTACAGGAAGTAAGGAGAAATTGTATTTAAAGCTAAGTACGGAAAGGGTAATCCATGTCAACCAAAACACGATGGTCAACACTTTATGTTCCAAAATATCCATAAAGGTAAACCCAGCCCATTCGGAGAGCGTGTCTTGCCCATATTGTACCAAAGCCCAAATAGCTACCAAGAGCAGTAGGCCTACTATATATTTACCATTAATATAAGGGACCTTAAATTTGGACTGCTTCGATAAGCCCGAATGATCGAGATACAACACGCCACCACATACCAAAATAAAGGCGAAGAAAGTCCCCACACTAGTAAGGTCTACGAAAAAATCCATCTTAAAAAACAGCGCAGGAATACCGACAACGAAGCCCGTAACGATGGTAGCAAAGGAAGGCGTATGGTATTTGGGATGAATTTTCGAAAACCTCTTCCATAGCAAGCCGTCGCGGCTCATGGTCATCCAGATCCTCGGCTGGCCAAGCTGATATACCAACAAGGCGCTGGTAATGGCGATCACCGAACTTACTGAAATAAGCCCCGCCATAAAGTCGAGCCCAACATACTCAAACACAAAGGCGAGTGGATCACTCACATTCAGCTCTTTATAGTTGACCATACCCGTAAGCACCAGGGTTATAAGAACATACAGGACAGTACAGATAATTAAGCAGTAAATCATGGCCTTAGGCATATCTCTCTGGGGATCCTTACACTCTTCGGCGGTGGTAGAAATAGAATCGAAACCAATAAAAGCGAAGAAAACAGCCGCTACCCCACTCAGCACCCCTTTCACTCCATTGGGAGCGAATGGAGTCCAGTTTTCGGGTTTTACATAAAAGGCTCCAGCTAGAATGACCAATAACACCACCCCAATTTTCAGGACGACCATCAGGTTACTGGCGGTTCTCGACTCCTTGATACCCAAATAGACCAACCAAGTCACTAAGGCGGTAATGATACCGGCAGGCAGGTCAAAAATGATGGGAATACCCGCGATTCGGGGTGCTGCCTCGAAAGCCGCAGCCGCAAATTGTTCGCTGGTCGTTAAGGCCTCGAGCCCTAGGAGTTGCATTTTGGAAAATGCCTCCGAGGCCGACCCCGGATCCATCGTTAAATAACCTGGGATATGGATCCCAAAACCACTGAGCATGGATACGAAATACTCGGACCACGATATGGCCACCACCATGTTAGAAACGGCATATTCGAGGATGAGCGCCCATCCGATGATCCAAGCGAAAAACTCACCAAATGCAACATAAGCATAAGTATATGCACTACCCGAAACGGGAACTGTGCTCGCAAATTGGGCATAGGACAGGGCCGTAAAAACGCAGGCTATCGCCGTAAAAACGAAGAGTAAGGACACTGCCGGCCCTCCGTTATAGCTTGCCAGCCCGATGGTGCTAAAGATTCCCGCTCCTACTATGGCTGCTATTCCGAGGGAGACCAGGTCTCGAACCCCCAACACCTTTTCGAGTCCACTATCAGCATCATGCGCATCTTTTAAAATTTGATCTACTGATTTTTTTCGGAATAGTGAAGAGCTTGGTTTCATTTAATACGAATTCGGTTTACGACTGGTCGCCTTAATTAAAACTTAAAAGTAATTATAAAATTGAATTGATCGTGTGATAGTTTTTAATTTTTAAAAATACCAACCCCATTTTATTCACTTTCACCATAGATTATTTGGCGGCTATCGTTTAAACTTCAATAAGTCATAAATCACCAATATATGATGCAAACCCTATTAGGCAAGGCTGGTCTGGATAGTACTCTGATAAGCATCGAGGTGATCCCACTTGCCCCCCAATGACGCTTAATCACCGAGCGGGATTCGCAACTGGTGCTCCGGCATGATCAGTTAAAAGTGCGGTGCATTGCGATCGAAGCGAATTAAACTTAACTTTACGTATACTATTATCCAAAGACAAATGCGCCCCATTTTTGCCGTAATGCTGCTATACTGGTCTATAATGGCTTGCCCTCATCCGAGTCTGGGGCAACCGGGGCGGAGTTATAGCCCAGCGCAGGGGCTATCAGAAAGGGATCATCTTCAAAAACACCCCTTTACAGAGGCGCATCAACAAGGATTTAAGGCCGTAGAAATGGATCTATTCTACTTTCAAGACACGCTCTACATCGCCGAAAATGAGTCACAGATTAAAGAAGGCCGTACATTGGATAGGCTCTACCTAAAACCACTCCAACGCGCTTTCCCACAGCAAGGACAGCGCTCCACTACGGCTCATTTTCAGTTAATATGTCGTATTCGAAGCCCTTTTGAACCGACTATTGAGGTCCTTACACGGCTGTTGACCTCTATGATTGATCAACTCTCCCCTCAAGGAGGTATTACTATCGTACTAGGAGGAAATATCCCCGATCCCAATGCCTTTCAAAAATACCCCTTATATTTTCATTTCGAAGGCAGGCCCGAAACGAGCTATACGCAGTATCAATTAATGAGAATTGCACTGTTTAGCCCTAACCTTAAGGATTATAGCCGCTGGAACGGGGAAGGGGAAATGTTAAGAAAGGACCGGAAACGTCTTTCCAAAATCATAGAACAGGCCCACCGAATTCAAAAACCGATCCGGTTTAGAAATACACCGGACAATATTAACACCTGGAAAAAACTAATGGACCTACAGGTAGATTGTATTAGCACCCAACGGGTCGTTGAACTGGCTGATTACCTGCGAACCGGACCTTTATAAATTAATTTCAATATATTTTCACTCTAAGCCCACCATCTTACATGTCAGAACAAAGTAAAACCTCTCTAAAAAAAGTACTTAAACCAATTCATTTATGGGCCATAGCGGTCGGCTTGGTCATCTCAGGAGAATATTTCGGATGGAATTATGGCTGGGGCGTTTCCGGAACGGTAGGTTTCCTCATAGCCACCCTGATCGTCACAGTATTGTACATCACCTTCATATATAGCTTTACTGAACTGACTACCTCCATACCCCAAGCGGGGGGCCCTTTTGCATATGCCCATCGCGCCTTTGGCCCTTGGGGAGGGCTGGTGGCCGGCTATGCCACCTTGGTCGAGTTCCTGATAGCCCCTCCGGCCATAGCCTTCGCCCTGGGCAGCTACACCCACTTCCTGTATCCGCAGCTAAGCGTACTTCAGGTGGCCATTGCTTGCTATGTAATCTTTATAGGCATCAATATGCTAGGTATCAAGGAGTCAGCCACTTTTTCCTTGTTTGTCACTATACTGGCGGTTGTGGAGCTGCTCGTTTATATCGGGATTGTCTCCCCGCATTTCTCCTACGACACCTTCGTACAAGATCCTATGCCCTTTGGCTGGCAAGGGATATTTGCCGCTCTGCCCTTTGCGATATGGTTTTACTTGGCCATTGAGGGGGTAGCCATGGTAGCCGAGGAGGTAGAGAACCCCAAAAGAACGATTTCGCTAGGGTATATTTATGGTATCCTGACCTTGGTAATTCTGGCCCTAGCCGTCATGATTGTAACGGGAGGAGTGGCGCATTGGAGTACCCTCAGCACCATAGACTACCCACTACCTGCGGCCTTGTCCATCGTATTGGGCGAAGATAGTGGTCTTACCCATCTTTTCGCTAGTTTAGGCCTTTTTGGACTCATTGCCTCATTCCATGGCACCATCATAGGCTATTCCCGGCAGATCTATGCCCTTGCGCGGGAGGGTTTTTTACCCAAGTTTTTGGGACAAGTCAACGGCCGTTTCCAAACGCCCCATTGGGCCCTATTAGCAGGTGGGGCCATCGGCTGCCTCGCGCTGGTATTGGGCACCACCGACCAGGTCATTATCATTGCGGCCTTGGGGGCCATCGTTATGTATATTGTCAGCATGTTTGCTCTATTCGTTTTGCGCAAGAAAGAACCCGAAATGGAACGCCCCTTTAAGGCTCCATGCTACCCCTACTTTCCGGCCGTTGCCCTTTTATTGTCACTACTATGTCTGGTGGCGATCATCTACTACAATTTCGTTTTGAGTCTCTATTTCTTTGCCGGATTAGCAATTCTGGGTAGTATTTTTACCATAAACCAAAAGTATTTTGCAAAAAATTAATCAATTATAGACTATATTTGAAATCTGATACAAAGCTATCTGGGGTAGTAATTACCCAATACCCGCTACAAATGGTAATATAAATAAGTTGCCTATTCTATCAACTAGGTGATTTTTTTCAGAATCCGACGGATCACCTTTAAGAGTCTTAGGCTCCTTATTGCGAATTAATTGGAATTTAAGAATCTTCTAATTCTAAAGAATGAAAATTTTAATTGTAGAAGACGAGGTAGTTATTGCGAAACATTTGCAGTACACCTTAAAGGGATTTGGATATTCCAACTTTTTTTTGGCCGGCGACTATCACCAAGCCTTAGAAATACTCAATAAGGAGGTGATTCATCTGGCATTATTGGATATCAGCTTAGGAGGGTATAAGACGGGCATAGACCTGGCCGAATACATTCGTGCCAGGTATAATTTCCCCTTCATTTTCCTGACTAGCCACGAAGAGCTTGCCATCGTCAATGCCGCATTGAATACCTCTCCAAATGCATTTTTGAACAAGCCCTTCAAAAATGTATCGGTATATACAGCAGTGAGCTTGGCCATGAAAAACTATAAGGAGAATAGCACCCCCGCTCCCGTCGAACAGGATCAGCCAGCGAAAGAAGAGTCTATTGTGATTCAAGACGCCCTTTTCATCAAGGAGAAAAATATCTTTAGCAAAATCTTCCTCGATCAAATCCTTTTTATACGAAGCGATGACAATTATCTGGAGCTACATACCCCTGACAGGAAGTACACGATTCGGGAGACTCTTAAAAACATGATCAGCCAATTGCCCGACAATCAATTCTTCAGAACGCACAAGTCTTATATCGTCAATCTGAATGCCATCACAGGCATTAACCACATCCATTTGATGATCAACGACATAGAGATCCCCATCACTGCCGACAATCGCTCCGAACTCTTTAAAAAGCTTAATACTTTTACCTAGGTTTCTAATTTCAATAACCCCTCCTTTTAGGTGAGCTTGATAAGGGCCAATCCAACTAACCTCGTTCCAGTTATTGAGGAAATATCGGCTATGCCCTATATAATTCTGCTAAGGATGTTATATTTTGCATCCCTATAGCATTTCGAATATTCAAATTGAAGAGTACAAAAAATTTATTGGTAGGCTTTTGCATTAGCCTAATCGGCTCCTTACCCTTAGGATATATTAACCTAATTGCCTCCGAAATAAACCAAAAACGAGGAAGTGAAGCCTTATATGCCTTTTTATTGGGTGTTGTTGTCGTTGAATTTGTACTCATACTACTAACCCTCCAAGCAGCAGAATGGCTGCTGGCTCAAAAAAAAATGGTTCGCAATATTGAGGTGATGTCTATCATTTTCCTCATCTTCCTGGCGATCTCCTTTTTCTTCAATTCCAAGCCTATCCAGGGAACAGAGCCATCCTTACTCACCAATGATTTTCTGACACAGTATTCTCCGTTTACCCTGGGGCTTATGTTCAACGCCATCAATCTGATGCAAGTACCCTTTTGGGCTGGGTGGAACTTGTACCTGATCAATGAATCCTATATCGATATGGGGCGATATCGAAAATATTGGTATGTAATCGGAACCTCCATAGGCACCTTTAGCGGGATCTACCTATTTGTGCAGTTTCTCAATTACCTGCTTACTGTTCCTATAGGTGCTACCCCTGCCGCAAGCCAATGGATTATCCCAGGTATATTCCTACTTTTGGCCGCCTTTCAAACCTATAAATTTTATAAAAAATACCGTTAGGGGTATAGCAAATACTTCTTCCTTAGTTGTTTGAATGCTTGTAAACCTGGCTCCCACGATTGGCGAATTTCGGACTCGGACTTACCGGCAATAATTTGCTCTCTTAAGTTTTCGGTCCCTGCCAACTTATCGAAGTCTCCCATTTGCCGACTTTGGGTCTTATCAAAAAATTTATTTTTCTGAGGATAGGCCTTATATAGCTCAATTAACCAAGCTATGTTCAGTTGCCCACTCTTGCGGATTTGTTCCACATCGTATTTTCGGAGATCGATTCCATAGCAAGTCTCATTCATATGCAAAGGAGACTCGCTCATCCCTTTGATACTTTTGGGTTCAAAAGAAAAGGAATATTTCCCTTTTAGCAATGGAGCCCCCAACACCGAAAAAGGCATGTAGGTGCCTCGCCCTTGACTAATAATGGTGCCTTCGAACAAACATAAATGGGGGTACAGCATAACCGACTGCTGGGTGTTCAGATTGGGCGAAGGCAGTACCGGCAAGGTATACGCTGAATCGTGGGTATAATGCTCCACTTTTATGATTTTAAGCGCACATTTCATCTTCTGCGGTAACATTCCTTCTCCATTGATCATCTGGGCAAACTCCCCCATCGTAAGACCATGCCCAATTGGAATTTTGTACATGCCTATACCCGAATGCAAATGGTCCTCTAATATCGGTCCATCGACAAGAAATCCATTGGGATTGGGCCTATCCAATAGGAGCAACTCTTTGTTGTTCTCGGCACAGGCTTCCATAACATGCCCCAGGGTATTGATATAGGTATAGAACCGTACCCCTACATCCTGTATATCGAATACCATCAGGTCTATGGAGGCCATCTGCTCCTTGGTTGGCTTTTTCAATTTGCCATACAGCGATATGGCAGGAATCCCCGTTTTGGGGTCTACGCTGTCGGAGACCTTGTCGCCATTGCTGGCTGTCCCTCTAAACCCATGTTCGGGGCCAAAAATAAGTTTAATATCGACGCCCAAGCTCACCAGACTGTCTACCAGGGGCGTATTGCCGATAATAGAGGTCTGATTAACGACCACCCCTACTTTTTTGCCCTTCAGGTACGATAAATATGCTTCCGTTCGGTCGGCTCCTGTCTTAATGGGCCTCACGACCTGCTGCTTCTCCTCTGAAGCCCCCGCCTGTTGATTCGACGTACTCTGGCACGGCCCTTGAAATAAGAGCACTAAACTCAATCCGATCGAAAGATTAAAAGTCATATTCATAAAAATGAGGTAAATATTTTTTATTCGGGCCTCGAGCCTGTTTAAATTTTAATGATTGAATTGTTTATCACTTATTTTTTGTGCGAAACAAGGCAAATTTTGCAGTGATAGCTTAAGCTATCACTAAAAATTTAACGAAGTTGTAGCCAAAAAATAGCATAAACAATCAATTGGTTAATTTTTAAACAGACTCTAAGAATAAGGGAGCGAAATTCCTTCGCCCCCTAGTCGTTTTTTATTTAATATACCTAAAGTCCTCATCGCCTTTCAGACTCAACAACACATCATACATCAATTGTATTACGTTTTGTACGTCGTCCTTATGCACCATCTCCACGGTGGTATGCATGTATTTCAAAGGCAGGGATATCAAGGCAGTAGCTACCCCTTCGGCCGAATATGCAAATGAGTCGGTATCCGTCCCGGTAGAGCGGCTTACGGCTTGTCTTTGGAACGGAAGCGACTTTTGCTCCGCCACATCGATGAGCAGGTCTCTCAAATTGTTCTGAACCGCTGGTCCGTAGCATATCACCGGTCCTGCCCCGCTTTTAAGGTCGCCTTGTTCCTTTTTGTTGTACATGGGCGACTGCGTATCATGGGTTACATCGGTACATATCGCCAAGTCGGGTTTCAATCTTCTTGAAATCATTTCGGCCCCACGAAGCCCTATTTCTTCTTGAACTGCGTTGACCACATAGAGGGTGAAAGGCAATTTGACATTATTCTCGTGCAACATTCGTGCTACTTCGGCAATCATAAACCCACCCATACGGTTGTCCAGGGCTCTTCCGACATAATATTTATCGTTAAGCTCGTCCAAGCCGTCGGCAAAGGTGACCACCGTGCCCACATGAATACCCATTTCAAGCACCTGATCTTTATTTTCGGCGCCTACATCTATAAAAAGCTCGTGTACCTTCGGGGTTTGGTCCTTGGAGGTGTCCCGCACATGGATAGCCGGCCAGCCAAACACGCCCTTCACTACGCCCTTAGCGGTATGCAAGTTTACACGCATTGAAGGTGCTATAGAGGCGTCGGAGCCTCCATTACGGCGCACATGGATATATCCTTCGTCGGAGATATAGTTAACAAACCAGGCTATTTCATCGGAATGAGCTTCAATAACCACTTTATAGTCCTGCCCGGGGCCAATAACCCCAACAGCGGTACCATAAACATCCACGATTTGTTCTTCAATATAGGGCTTAAGGTAGTCTAACCAGATTTGTTGGCCGGTAGACTCGAAACCCGTTGGGGAAGCATTATTCAAATACTTATACAAAAACTCCTTACTCTTGTCAGTCATATGAATTGATTTATAAAAAAAATGCTTGATAAAAAATGGAAAATTTCATTGCCCTACGAACCCCTACTTTAGCGCAGGGTGTGGCCGCCTTTAAGATATCTTAAAAAGGCCCACCGCTTTCGCTGGCTCAAATACCTGGGGTTGGACTCATGTAGGTAGGCTTCCTGCTCAAAAGAGATACTTCTGTAGGCCCTATCATGGTTTCTGAGCGTGATAAGCCTAACCAAATATTCCAAGAGATACCATAAATAAAAAAGAACGATCCCCATTTCTAATTGTTGTACCAAATGTATGCACTCATGATGGAGCAAGGTCTTGTTGGGAGCCTTATGCCGAGTAAAAACGAAAGGGAATATAGCCATCCCTTCCACCCACAAAAAGGAAATACTAACAATGATACCCTTGAACTGCATTTTGAGTCGTCCTTAAAGTAAAACAGCTCACAATATACAGTTAATACTGCTTATTGTGAACTGTTGTATGCAACTAGGTAGGCCTATGCCTTATAACCTACTAATATCCAGGACTTCAAACTCCATAATACCTGCAGGAACCTTAATTTCGGTTGTTTCACCTACTTTTTTTCCAAGCAGACCTTTGCCAATTGGCGAACCTACCGATATTTTCCCGGCCTTAAGGTCCGCTTCCTCTTCCGATACCAGAATGTACGTTACTTCCATTCCGTTCTTACGGTTTTTGATACGTACTTTCGACAGTACCGCCACTTGCGAAGTATCAATAGAGGATTCGTCTATCACACGGGCCGTAGACAATATTTCCTCCAACTTGGCGATCTTCATTTCGTGCATTCCTTGAGCATCCTTGGCGGCATCGTACTCGGCATTCTCACTCAAATCCCCTTTATCTCTGGCTTCGGCTATTTGTTTGGCAATGTCGGTACGGCCCTTGGTTTTCATATCATTTAACTCGGCCTTGAGTTTATTTAAACCTTCTTCTGTATAGTATGAAAATTTAGCCATGATTTAATAAATGGTTTATATATTTTATAAAATTAACAACGGCGTATAAAAAAAAAGAACGGCTCTAAGACCGTCCACATGAGTTTGACAAAACGCATTGCAGAAGGCTAGGAACCCAGATCATTTCGGCACATATGAATAGTTTTCTTTCTCATAATTCTAAAGATGAACGACAAAAATAGCAATATTTGTAAACGCTAACAAACCATTCGCTCAAAAGGATTCAATTAAGATATCAAATATGCTGAGAATAATTTTCATGGGCACACCCGATTTCGCTGTAGCTAGCCTAAAAAGTCTAGTGGAGGCAAAATCTAATATTGTGGCCGTAATTACGGCACCCGACAAACCCGCCGGCCGTGGACGAAAACTCCTGGCCTCTCCCGTTAAAACCTACGCTCTACAGGAAGGCCTGACAGTACTCCAACCCGAAAAACTTAAAAACCCAGATTTCCTAAAGACCCTCGCCGACCTGAAGGCAGACCTCCAGATTGTCGTGGCTTTTAGGATGCTCCCCGAGGTGGTGTGGGCCATGCCTCCTTTGGGCACCTTCAACCTCCATGGATCCCTACTTCCCCAATATCGCGGGGCCGCTCCCATCAACTGGGCGGTGATCAACGGAGAAACTCAAACAGGAGTAACGACTTTCTTTATAGAAAAAGATATAGACACTGGTAAAATTATTTTTCAAGACACGGAGCCTATCCATCCCGACGACACCGCCGGCACCCTCTACGACCGCCTCATGGAAAGAGGTGCCGACCTAGTGGTACACACCGTAAAGGCCATCGAACAAGGACAATATCCACAACAAGCCCAGCAGGAGACCAATGACTTAAAGCTGGCCCCGAAGATATTTAAGGAAACCTGTGAGATAGATTGGCAAAAACCCGCTATCGACTTGGTTAATTTCGTACGGGGACTTTCCCCCTACCCAGCCGCATGGACCGTACTAAACGAGCTAACCTGTAAGGTTTTTAATACACAAATCGTCGATCGACCTGACACGGCTACTCCAGGTTCCTATTTGAGCGATAACAAAACTTATCTGCATTTCCGAGCCGGTGACGGCTGGCTGGCGATTCTCGACTTACAGTTGCAAGGCAAAAAAAGGATGCCTATAGCTGATTTCCTCCGAGGCTATAAATTATAGGTAAACAACGGTTACCCATCAAAATATTTCAGGTGCTAGCCGTTTTTATAAAATTATTTCAAAAAAAATAACCCGATTTTATTCGGTAGTATCGAATAAAAAAACTGCCCATTATGAAACTATCGATCATCGTCGCCGTATCCGAAAATGGTGTAATAGGCCGTGAAAACGCACTTATTTGGAGGCTCCCCGCCGACCTAAAAAGGTTTAAAGCCCTTACCATGGGACACCCTATTATTATGGGAAGAAAAACCTTCGAGTCCATCGGCCGACCGTTACCAGGGCGTAGTTCTATCGTCATTAGTACTCAAGTCGACTATCGACCTGAGGGAGTTTTTATGGTAAAATCAATAGAGGAGGCCATAGCCAAAGCACGAAGTCTGGAAACTGATGAGTCGTTTATTATAGGAGGAGGGGAGATTTACCGACAAACCATGCCGATGGCCGATAAGCTTTACCTCACCAAAGTAAAGACTACAGTAGAAGGAGACACCTTTTTTGAAATTCCTACCAACGCTTCATGGGAAGAGGTATTTTCGGAGAAGCACGTCGCCGACAGCACACATGAATATTCCTACGAATTCGTTGATTTAGAAAAAACCTGATCCGAACTACCGTTTATAAGAACCCATTTTTTTAAGTGAATAAATATAATGACCGCTTCAACGTTAACAGAAACCTTAGTTTTTGAATTAATAACCCCAACTACCGACCCCAGACCCATTTTTATTTCTGGGGCATTTTGCAAATGGCTTCCCGACGTAGAGGATTTCCGAATGACAGAAACCAGCCCTGGCCATTATACCCTTCGATTTCCAGAATCCACCCCCCTGACTTTCCCTCTGGAATATAAATATACCCGAGGAGGCTGGGACCAGGTAGAGCTCGATAGATACGGACAGGAGCACCCCAACCGCGTCGTATACAGCGAAACCGACCTGGTTCAGGACAAAATTACCCGCTGGCGAAGGAATATGAAGGTCATAGAGGACCGGAGCCCTATCATTGAAGTATTGTCTGAGGAGTTTTATATCCCTCAATTGGACAAAAATCGGCGGATTCACGTCTTACTTCCTTACAATTATTACGAACAACCCGATAGGCATTACCCCGTGCTCTACATGACCGACGCCCAAAATCTGTTCGGTGATGGGTCGCCCTATGAAAACTGGAGGATAGACCAAGAGCTCACCAAATTGGCCGCCGAGGATAAATCCAACGTCATCATCGTGGCGGTCGACCATGCCGATGAAGAGGATCGTTTTCAAGAAATATCTCCTTACGACACCCCAAAAATGGGAAAAGGCCAAGGCGCCCTATACCTTAAATTTATAACGGATACCCTCAAGCCACAAATTGACCGACAATACCGAACACTATCCGATAGGCTTCATACCGGAATGGGAGGTAGCTCGGTAGGTGGCCTGCTGACCATCTATGCAGCCTTGATGTACCCGCATGTGTTTGGCCGACTCATGATTTTTTCTCCTTCTCTATGGATATCCCGACGGATTTACTTCGATGCCATCCATTTCTTCGAACCCTTTGAGATGAAAATCTATTTGTACGGCGGAGGTAAAGAAGGGCAGGTTTCGGACCATGGTAATATGATCCCAAACATAGAAAAGTTAAAACAAACACTGATTAACCAAGGATTTGGCTACTCCCGAGTAGAAATAAAGACAGAAATAGACCCTCTTGGAAAACACGCTCAGGGCCGCTGGGGCCAAGAGTTTCCAAAAGCACTCGACTGGCTCTACAATGGTTAGCCCATAAAAAAACGCCCGTCAGAAACCAATGCTCTGACAGGCGTTTTTTTTTATTAGTTCATTACAAAATAAACTGACTCAAGTCTCGGTTTTTGACCAGATGAGACAATTTCTCCTGGACCATTTCAGAGGTAATGACGATCTGGGAATCGGCCCCAATCACGTCGGGGACATCGAACATCAGGTCGTTAAGCAAATGACTCATCACAGTCTGAAGCCTTCTGGCCCCAATGTTCTCCACCTCGCTATTCACCTCGAAGGCTATTTTCGCGATTTCGCGAATGGCCTGCTCTTCAAAGTGAAGTTCTACCCCCTCCGACTCCAGCATCGCTACGTACTGTTTGGTTAGGGCATTTTTTGGTGCCTGTAATATTTTATAAAAATCGCCTTCCGTAAGGCTATTCAACTCCACCCGGATGGGGAATCGTCCTTGAAGCTCTGGAATAAGGTCGGACGGCTTGGCTACATGAAAGGCCCCAGCGGCGATAAATAAGATATGATCGGTATGTATCACTCCGTGCTTCGTATTCACGGCACTCCCCTCCACGATGGGGAGTAAGTCGCGCTGCACGCCTTCCCTACTCACATCGGGACCGCTCCCTCCAGAGGCGCGGCTAGAGGCAACCTTGTCGATCTCATCTATAAAAATTATCCCTAGGTTTTCGGCCTTTTGAATGGCTTCGATTTTCACCTCATCCATATCGATAAGCTTAGAAGCCTCCTCATCCAATAATAACTTTTTGGCCTCCAGTACCGTCACCTTCCGTTTCTTACCACGGCGAGGAACCATATTTCCGATCATCTCCTGAATATTCATCATCGAGACATCGTCGATCCCCCCACCGATCATGCCCACGTTAGGCGCCTGATTCTGCTGTACTTCGATCTCAATCTTCCGATCGTCCAAATCGCCATTACGGATCTTTTCCCGGAAACGCTCCCTGGTCCGTTGATTGAGCTCGGTGTCGTCTTCAGGGACCGACTGGTCGTCGGAGGTATTGGTGGAAGCGTTGGAAGTATAGCTGGCTCCACGAACGGGGGGAATTAAGGCATCCAAAATAATGTCCTCAACGGCCTGCTCCGCCTTTATCTTCACCTGCTCCTTCTTATCCTGTTTCACCATCCCGACGGCCTGCTCTACCAGGTCCCTTACCATACTTTCTACATCCCTACCCACATAGCCCACTTCTGTAAACTTAGAAGCTTCTACCTTCACGAAGGGCGCATTGGCCACCTTAGCCAGTCGACGGGCAATCTCCGTCTTACCCACTCCGGTGGCACCGATCATCAGGATATTATTAGGTATGATTTCATTTTGGATATCCACTGGACTATTCATACGCCTCCAACGGTTGCGCAGGGCAATGGCTACATTTCGTTTGGCGTCATTTTGTCCGATAATATATTGATCTAATTCAAAAACTATCTGACGCGGAGTCAATCGGTTTAAGTGTTCATTCATGTTCGACGATATCAATTCTAAATATATGTATTTAATTTCAGAATGTTAGCAGACAAATAAGCCTTTTCATTCTTTTGAGTTCTTGCCACCATTAGGTAACCAAAATAACCATGCCTTGCCATAATGGCAGAAAAAAATCGAAATGTTGTGGGGTTAAAACCAAATTATTCAATTTAAAATCATACATTTGCCATTGATTGCTAAACCGATTTTCCTTAATGAAAACACCCTTAATACTCTCTATTCTATGGCTATGCAGCCTTTCGGCTATGAGCCAACCCGCTTACAATCCCACCGACCCGGTGGCCATGGTAAACCCGTTGATGGGCACCCAATCGAAACCAAGTCTCTCGACAGGCAACACCTATCCCGCCATTGCCCTGCCCTGGGGGATGAACTTCTGGATGCCTCAAACTGGCAAAATGGGAGATGGCTGGAGCTATACCTATCAGTCCGACAAGATCAGGGGCTTTAAACAGACCCACCAACCTAGCCCATGGATTAACGACTATGGCCAGTTTTCGGTACTTCCCATGACCGGATCTATCAAAATCGGCGAAGAGGAAAGAGCCAGCTGGTTTTCACATAAAGCCGAAATAGCCCAGCCGCATTATTATAAGGTATACCTGGCCGATTATGACGTGACTACCGAGATAGCACCTACCGAGAGGGCCGCTCAGTTTCGTTTTACGTTTCCGAAAACCGACAGTGCCTATGTTCTCGTAGATGCCTTTGACAAGGGGTCTTATGTCAAAATTATCCCATCCGAAAATAAAATTATAGGCTATACCACCAAAAACAGCGGTGGAGTACCCGCCAATTTTAAAAATTACTTCGTCTTACAATTCGACAAAGCGTTCGAATTTAAGTCTGTTTTTCATGGAAAGACCCTTGCCAAGGATACCCTAGAGATAAAAACGGGGCACGCCGGAGCCGTAATAGGTTTCAAAACTAAGAAAGGCGAAAAAGTGGGAATGAAGGTCGCATCTTCATTCATTAGCCCCCAACAGGCGCAGCTGAACTTAGACAGAGAGGTAGGCAAGGATAGCTTCGACCATACCATGGAGCAAGGCCGCAAAATCTGGAACAAAGAACTTTCGCGCATACAGGTAGAAGGCGAAAACATCGACCAAATACGTACCTTTTACTCCTGTCTTTATCGGGTACTCTTGTTTCCTAGGAAGTTCTACGAATATGATGCTGACAATAAAATAGTACATTATAGCCCCTATAATGGAGAAGTTCGGCCTGGATATATGTTTACCGACAATGGCTTTTGGGATACCTTCAGAGCGGTATTCCCTTACTTTACCCTGATGTACCCGACCCTTAATGGACAGATCATGCAGGGACTTGCCAATGCTTATGACGAAAGTGGCTATCTACCCGAATGGGCCAGCCCAGGGCATAGAGACTGTATGATAGGCTCCAACTCCGCTTCGCTCATCGCCGACTCCTATGTAAAGGGGATTCGGGGGTATGATATCGAGAAACTATATGAAGCAGTCATAAAGAGTACAGAGAATGCAGGCCCTGTAAGCTCAGTAGGCCGCTTTGGACATGAATATTATAATGACCTGGGCTATGTTCCTTACGATGTAAAGATCAATGAAAACGCGGCCCGAACCCTCGAATATGCCTATGCCGATTTTTGTATTAGCCAGCTTGCCAAAGAGCTAAACAAGCCTCAGGCCGAAATAGACCTGTACCTCAAGCGTAGCCAAAATTACAAGAACCTTTTCGATCCGGAGACTAAATGGATGAGAGGAAAAAACCAGAATGGCCAGTTTCAGAAGCCTTTTAATCCTTACAAATGGGGCGATGCATTTACGGAAGGTAACAGCATGCATTACACTTGGTCGGTATTTCAGGATATCGATGGACTAGTGAACCTGATGGGCGGAAGAGACGCCTTCGTTCAAAAGCTCGACACGGTGTTTAGCTCACCTCCCATCTTTGAGGACAGCTATTATGGATTTCCGATACACGAGATTAGGGAAATGCAGATTATGAATATGGGTCAATACGCCCATGGCAACCAGCCGATCCAACATATGATATACCTGTACAACTATGCCGGAGCGCCTCAAAAGACGCAATACTGGCTGCGCGAAGTCATGAACCGCATGTACCAGCCCACCCCCGACGGCTATTGTGGCGATGAGGATAACGGCCAAACATCGGCATGGTATGTATTTTCTTCCCTGGGCTTTTATCCGGTAACTCCAGGCACTACCCAATATGTGCTCGGGTCTCCCCTTTTCAAGAAAGCCACGCTTACCCTTGAAAATGGCAAAAAGTTTGTAGTAGAAAGCCCTAGCACCAGCAAGACGAATAAATATATCCGGGAGGTTAGCATGAATGGAAAAAAGCAGTCTCGCACCTATATAGACCATCAGGACATCATGAAAGGAGGAAAGCTAAAAATAGACCTCCAGGAGCAGCCCAACTCGGGTTGGGGAACCAAGCCGGAAGACACTCCGTTTTCAATGAGCAAATAAGTCTCACTACTACTCGATACAGCATGAAGATGAATTCTAATACGAATGTATGGCGCAGGTCTTTAGGCCAAGGACTGGCGGCTATCACGGTAAGTCTAGGGCTCGCCAGCTTTCAAAATATAGATACGGCAGCAGCTAGCGAAAAATCTATTGAGGAACGCTATCAGGTCGATACCGTTGCCACGGGCTTAACCATGCCCTGGGCCTCGGCCCTGCTTCCCAACGGCGACCTCTTGGTAACAGAAAGAGTGGGTAAGCTGCGCCTAGTTAAAAATGGGGTTCTCGATCCTCAGGAAATCACCGGCCTTCCCGAAATTCTTTACAAGGGGCAAGGTGGGTTACTGGATATCAACTTGCACCCCGACTACGCCAAAAATGGTTGGATATACCTGAGCTACTCCTCGCCTAAGAAAGCCGGAGAACCTGGCGACGACGCTGGCGCCAACACCGCCTTGCTCCGTGCCAAACTAAAGGGCCATGCCTTGGTGGAGGTTCAACATTTGTTTAAGGCCCTCCCCAATGTGAAGTCCAACCCACACTATGGTGGGCGCATCGTCTTCGATGGCAAGGGATATGTTTTCCTTTCATTGGGTGAAAGAGGCCAAAAGGAGAAGGCACAGGATCTGAGTAAAGACCAGGGAAAAATCGTTCGCTTGCATGACAATGGTAAAATCCCTACCGACAACCCATTTGTAAAAACCAAAAATGCGGACCCGGCTATCTGGACCTATGGACACAGAAACCCCCAAGGGCTTATCTATAATAAGAAAACCGGCGTACTCTGGGAACATGAACACGGCCCACAGGGAGGTGATGAACTTAATATCATCGAAAAAGGGAATAATTATGGCTGGCCGGTGATTACCTATGGCATCGACTACGACAATAGTATCATCTCCGAAGATACCGTCAAAGCAGGTATGGAGCAGCCCATTACGTTCTGGAGGCCGTCTATCGCCCCATGCGGAATGACCCTGGTCGACAACTCCAAATTTGAAGACTGGAATGGTGATTTGCTCGTAGGGTCTTTGAAATTCTGGTATTTGCAGCATCTGACTTTAGAGGGCAACAAAGTTACCAAACGGGAAGTTATTTTCGAGAAACTTGGCCGTGTTCGAGATGTACGCCAAGGTCATGATGGCAACATCTACGTTGTGCTAGAAAATTCTGGTAAAGTGGTACGTATTAGCCCCAAAAACTAAGCATTCATGAAAATCATTTTAAGCCTCGTTATAGCGAGTCTGATAGGGTCCAATGTTTTTCTAAAATCGAGCGATGAGCTTGAAAAGAGCATAGCCCGGGGTAAAATGGTGTATTCCGAAAACTGTATCTCCTGCCATATGGGGACCGGAGAAGGTGTTACAGGCACCTTCCCTCCCCTAGCCCAGTCCGACTATCTGATCGAACAGCAAGAGGAGTCCATCAGGGCCATCAAATATGGCCTGATCGGCAAGATAACTGTCAACGGAGTACCTTACGACAATATGATGCCCAGTCCAGGGCTCGACGACGAAGAAATAGCGGATGTGATGAACTACATCCTGAACACCTGGGATTATAAGTCGGACCAACCGATGATCACGGCCCAGCAGGTAAAATTAGTTAAAGAGGAATAATAGGGGTTGGGGATTAGGTTTTAGGTGTTAGGCGTTAGGACTGCGAAACTTTTGATTGGTAAGGGGCTGTAGGCAATATGCAATAGGCTGTATGCACGCGTTTTTTTACCACGCGGCGGCCACCTTTAACCGCACAGCCTCCGCACCTAATCCCTAACCCCTATCACCTTTCATCTATCGTCTATCCCCTAAATACCTAATACCTAGATAGCCCTTCGACAGGTACAATTACGCTCCACGTGACCAATGTGACTCGCTATTTTTAACGTCAATTATATTGTTTTTTATGAAACAAAATTAGCCCACCGTATGAGCGGCAACATTCACCATTTAATATGCCGCTCCTACGGAGCTCAAATTTTGTAATTGCCATATTGTTTCTATTGATTGGTAAGGGGCTGTAGGCAATAGGCTGTATGCGCGCGTTTTTTTTACCACGCGGCCGCATTTAACCGCACAGCCTCCGCACCTAATCCCTAACCCCTATCATCTATCCCCTAAATACCTAGATAGCCCTTCGACAGGCACAATTACGCTCTACGTGACCAATGTGACTCGCTATTTTTAACGTCAATTATATTGTTTTTTATGAAATAAAATTGGCCCTCTGGCTGACATAGCCATAGGCTTTCGATACTGATCAAATGTAACGCACTAATCCCTAAATCCTAATAGCTATTACCTATCTGCTTGCGTTACTTTTATCCGCGCGGCGGCCGCCTTTAACCGCACAGCCTCCGCACCTAATCCCTAACCCCTATCATCTTTCCCCTAAATACCTAGATAGCCCTTCGACAGGCACAATCACGCTCTGCGTGACCAATGTGACTCGCTATTTTTAACGTCAATTATATTGTTTTTTTGAAATAAAATTGGCCCTCTGGCTGACATAGCCATAGGCTTTCGATACTGATCAAATGTAACGCACTAATCCCTAAATCCTAATAGCTATTACCTATCTGCTTGCGTTACTTTTATCCGCGCGGCGGCCGCCTTTAATATTTTACTTTTAACAACTAAAAGTGCTTCAGGAGACCCTTTAACCGCTAAAATCGAACCCATAACAAGCTAACAGCCGCTGGCCAAATACCCCCATATGTCGCACCTACGGTGCTTAGGTGGTCGTTTTGTGTGTTGGTTTTCTATTAATATTCCGCACCTTCGGTGCTTTTGGCAGCTCCTTTTCAAGCCAATGGACTTCAGACGCCAAAGGTAAAATGATACCGGCTTTAGGCTGTAAGCCAACGTCATTTAAACTTTTAACTGCGCGGCGGCCACCTTTAACCTTTAACCGCGCGGCGGCCGCATTTAACTTTTAACCGCACGGCGCCCGTTGCACGGCGCCCACCTTTAAGCCCTAACAATCTAATACCTAACCCCTAAAAACCTAACAACCTAACACCTAACACCCCTAAAACCCCGCAAACGCTTCGCTTTCTTTTTTGAAACGGGCAAAGGATTTTTGATACGCTTCATGTGCTTGGGGGTCATATTGAAAGAGTACACTGACGGGTGTTAGCCGATCCATCTCAGAATAATCCCTTTTCAGCCCCAAGGACTTCATGGCCATCATAACGGCCCCGACGGTCCCCGTCTCTACGGTGTCGTTGAGCATGACGTTCACGCCAAACACATCGGCGAGCATCTGCACCCATAGCGAGCTATGAGCAAAGCCCCCATTAGCATAGATGGTCTTCACCCCATTTTTTTCTACTAGAATATCCCCAACCTCGAAGAGGTTGAGCAGGATCCCCTCCATGACTGCCCGCACGAAATGGGCGCGGGTATGCTGAATATCCAGGCCGCTAAAACCTCCCCGAACTGTGGAACTCCATAGCGGCGACCGCTCCCCGAGTAGATATGGAAAAAGCAGCAAACCATCCGATCCGGGGGACACCTTTTCCGCCTCCTTAAAAATAGCTTCGTAACTAGAGTCTGGAAAGAACTGCTCTTTTAACCAATCGAATATCACAGCACCATTATTGGACGCCCCTCCTACTACATAGGTATATTCGTCGAGCAAATAGCAGAAGGTACGCATTTTGGGGTCGATATACGGTTCTGTAGCGCTCACCCTTGTGGCAGCACTGGTCCCTATGGTCACCGTCATGGAGTTAGAGGCTATGGAGCCGCTTCCCAAATTGGCCAGACAACCATCACTAGCCCCCATAATGAGCGGCGTACCGGCGGGAACGCCCAGGTCATTACCAACGCTTAATTCTACTTGATAATAGGGCGATACGGCCTTGGACAGTTTCTGTTCCGATAGTCCTATCCGCTGTAACGTCCAGGAATCCCATTGCTGCTCTACTATATTAAAAAGCCCTGTAGCAGAAGCGATAGAATAATCGACCACATACGCTCCAGTGAGGCGGAATACCAGGTATTCCTTAATGCCAATAAACTTATGAGTAAGTGCGAAAAGATCGGGTTGTTCTTCACGCAGCCAGATGAGCTTGCATAGCGGCGACATAGCGTGAATCGGCGTACCAGTCCGTCGATACATCTCCTGTCCCTCGCTTGTTTTACGCAGGGCATCGGCTACCACTGCACTTCTATTGTCGGCCCAAATGATAAGTTGGGATAAAGCCCCACCCTGCTCATCCAGAGCCAGCACCCCATGCATGGCCGAACTAAAAGAGATCCCCAACAGCCGTCCATATCGATGTGTTTCGGCCAGCACCGACTGGGCACAGCGTAACAGGGCCCCATATATTTCCTCCGGATTCTGCTCACTCCACCCAGGATGTGGATGCTGCATGGCATATCCCTCGCTAGAAGTCGCTAAGATAGCCCCCGACTCCGAATCGAAGGCCGTTATTTTAAGGTTGGTGGTTCCAATATCACATCCAAGTAAATAAGGCATTTTGGTATATTTAAGGATTTTTAGTAGAATTTGAATTTAAGGAGGAAAGTTTTTATATTAATTCACAACAAACCAAGGATACATTCGGTTAAGATACATAACGATGTCAAATTAAGTCAATAAATTAGCCCGAATAAGCCGTAAGTGCCAATAATTTTCCGACCAATGATTAATATTGTACCCTGTGGCTTTAGGGGTATATAAATTCCAAAGTTGACGCTATTAATTCGATTTAAAACGCATACTCGCCTAGCACCCCATATTTTTATGCCTAAATACTACTACATTTTGCTGCTCATTGGTTTATGCACGCCCAGATGTAGCCATTCGCAACACCTCCCTGGGGCCGCTATGGACAATTATGCCGGTACCCAAGCCCTATATCATAATCCTGCCTTCGTAGCCGACAGCCGGTACGCAGTCCATGCTAACTTAGTTGGAACTCAGTTTTATACGGCTAATAACCATGTTCGATATGCTGCTCCTTACTCTTTTCTCAACCTCATTACAGGAACCGTCCCCGACGAATACAAAACGGATCGGGGATCGATCCTCTTTCCACGGTCCTATTTAAAGGAAAACTTGAACGGAAATAAAAAATACCTGAATGCCGGAGGAGATATCAGGCTTCCCTCCTTGATGGTGGGGCTTTATAAGGGAAAGATTGGAGTGGGTGTTACCACCCGGTTGCGCTATATGCTCAATGCCTCAGGCATTACAGAACCCATGGCAAGGCTCATAAGCCAGACCACTAAGTTTGAAGAAGACCAGGGACATATTTATGAAAACCAATCGGGAAATTTGCATGTCAACGGTTTTGGAGAAATAGCTTTTACGGTCGGTGGAGTCCTATTGGACAGTGAAACCGATTTTATCAAGGTGGGCATCACCGTCAAAAGGCTGGTAGGATTATATAATGCACATGCTGAAATCAGTGATTCGAAATTCTCCGTACTTCCTGATCCTTCCTGGAACAACTTAAGGGAACTAATAGGGGTCAATGAACTTCATGCCAATTATGCCCTTACCAAAGACGAGGCCATTTCTGACTTCAAACCCAGTCCCAGCTGGCTATTGGGCAACTCCTCCCCCGGAGGCGGATGGGGGGTAGACGTTGGTATGGTCTATGAATACCGTCCCGATATTAACAAATACAGCTATACCGAAAAAGGAGAAAGAAAACACGACGCCTCCAAAAACAAATATCTTTACCGCATCTCCCTGGCACTAACCGACATCGGGAAGATCCATTATAAGAATCCATACTATATCCTTCAACAAAGTACGGACACTTATAATACCCAGTTTAGGTATAATGATTTTCAAAAACCCGGCGGCTCCGAGGGCATATTTAACGCCATTAATACGGCCTTAAACGAGGGTACTCCCATGGCCCCCAACTTTAAGTCGGTATTACCTATGGCTTTTCAGGGGAGCATCGACTACCAGCTTAGGCCCAATGTATATGTCAATGGACTGTGGGTACAAAACTTGGTAGGGCAAGGGGCATTTGGAATGAAAGCCGAATCGATACTGGCCTTCACGCCCCGATACGAACACAAATGGTTCCAGCTGTCTGTCCCCATCACCTTGATGAACCGCTATAGGTCGCCAACCTTCGGCCTTGCAGGCCGGGTGGGGCCCCTTTGGGTCGGGACCGATCATCTGACGGGCCTCGTAAATATCGGTGACCCGAGGGCCTTCAATATTTATATGGGGCTATCTGCTGGTTTGTTTCGCAAACCACCCAAAGCCCAGAACCAATGCTGGCCACCAAGAGAATCATTTTTTAAGAGAATGTTTAACCGAAACTAAATAGAGCAACCTAGAACTTTAATTAAGGATAACACCAAAAATATAAGCCTTTTATTATCTTTGATGCTCTTTTGATTCTAAACGTTGAATGGAAGTTATCAAGTCATTTTTTAGTGCTATCGCCAGGTTCTTTACTAGGCTTTTTACAAAGTTAAAACAGGCTATCAACCTTCTTATATATAGGACCTTATCCTTCGTATTAGGAAAGGAACGTACCAGCCATTTGGCAGATGCTTACAGGACCAAGCGTGCGCATTGGAACCAATGGTGGGATGCTCGTATGGACCGGGAGTCCCGGTACTATCGGCCAATCGTCTCTATATGGCGCCTTTTTGGATACGGATTTCTAGGTTTCTTTTTCTATATCTTCTGTTTAGAGACCAATTTCCTTTGGTTAATGGGCAGTATGCCTAGTGTGGAAGACCTCCAAAATCCTAAGGTGGCCCAGTCGTCGGAAATATATACCGCCGACAGCGTACTGATAGGAAAGTTTTATACCGAAAACCGTACTCCGGTAACGGCCGACATGATCTCCCCCAATTTGGTAAAAGCCTTGGTGTCGACGGAGGACGTTCGTTTCTATGCCCACTCAGGTATCGACTACAAGGCTATGGCCAGCGTCGCTATTGGAATTGCTACAGGCGCCACCGACCGAGGCGGCGGTAGCACCATCACCCAGCAGCTTGCTAAAAAACTCTTTAAAACCCGCCGGAGTGGCGCCAAAGGGCTTCTAGGGCATATTCCAGGGCTAAGTATCGTTATATACAAGACCAAGGAGTGGCTCACGGCCATTAAGCTGGAACGGAACTTTACCAAAGAAGAGATTCTGACCATGTACTTCAACACGGTCGATTATGGTAATAACACCTATGGGATCAATACAGCCGCCCAATCGTACTTCAGTAAGTCGCCCGACAGCCTGAGCATAGAAGAAGCTGCAGTATTGGTAGGACTTCAAAAGGCAACTACGACTTACAACCCGATCAGAAATCCCAAACGCTCTCTAGAAAGGCGAAATGTGGTCATTAGCCAATTAGAAAAATATGGCCATCTTAACCACCAACAAGCCGATTCTATAAGGGCCTTGCCCATCACTTTGAAGACGAAGTTTGAGACCCCCTACGACGGCAATGCCAATTATTTTAAAAATGCCGTGGTTGATTTTGTAAAAAAATGGGGAGCCGAAAACGATTATGACCTTTATACCGATGGGCTTAAGATATACACCACCATCGATTCCCGAATGCAGGCTAGTGCTGAGCTAGCCATGGACGAGAAAATGCGACAACTACAGCGGGTTTTCGAAGATCACTGGCGCAACACCAATCCATGGATTGACGAAAATGGGAATGAAATCCCTGGTTTTCTCGAAACGGTCATCAAGAGAACCAAAAGGTATAAGACCTTGGCCGCCAAATTCGAGAATAACGCCGACAGTATCGCCCTCTATCTCAACAAAAAGGACAGCATGGAGGTATACGACTGGCAAACCAATGGGGTGATGCGCAAGTATTGGAGCTCGATGGATTCTTTGAATTATTATAAACGGATCCTTAGAGCCGGCATGATGGCCATGAACCCCCATAACGGACAAATAAAGGCCTGGGTGGGCGGTTTGGATTACAACTTTTTTAAGTATGATGCCGTACGTCAAGGGAAGCGCCAGCCAGGCTCTACATTTAAACCCTTTGTATATACCACTGCTATAGACGACAGCACCTTTAATATGTCGCCTTGCGACCAGGTGGTCGATAAGCCTTTTACCAAAAAATATACGGAAAATGGCGAAGAAAAGGAATGGAGGCCCAGAAACGCTACCGGCTACTGGACCTATGCCAATATGACCTTACGACGCGCTTTGGCGCAATCCGTCAACTCCGTCACGGCCGAACTCACCGAAAGAGTTACTCCAGAAAGGGTAGTACAATACGCAAAGAAGATGGGAATATCCACGCCGCTGAAGGCCCTGCCTTCAATAGGACTCGGCCCCTTCGATGTTTCTCTCTACGATATGGTGGCTGCATATTCTGTATTTGTAAATGATGGCAATTATAATAGCCCCATATTGGTCACCAAAATAGAGGACCGTAACGGCAAAGACATTGCGGAGTTTGAGACAGAAACGCACCGGGCTATCAGCCGGGAATCGGCCTTTTTGATGGTCCATATGCTCAAAGGTGGGGTTGAAGAACCTGGAGGTACCTCGGGGAGTATACGTTGGCGGTTTAATGTAACCATGAATAATAACGAAATTGGCGGCAAGACTGGAACGACCTCCAACAACTCCGATGGCTGGTTTATGTGTATCACCCGCGACCTGGTTGTAGGAGCCTGGGTAGGCGGCGACGACCGAAGTATTCACTTCCGTACCACCAACCTGGGGGAAGGCGCCAAAACGGCCCTGCCTATCGTAGGAAGCTTCCTAGAAAAAATATATCGGGACAAGTCCTTAGGAATCATCCCTGGCCCATTCCCAAAGCCTACTTTTCCAATTAGTAAAACCTACGAGTGTACTTCGTACTATCAGGAGGAAACCGACGCCGAAGAGGAAATCAGAGACAGCCTACCCCCTAAAACATCGGCCGACGACGAACTTTTGCTTGGCCCATTGCCTGTCCCCAGTCCAGGCGATAGTATTAAGAAAAAACAGGTAACGAATTAGGTTAGTATATAAAAAACTACTTTGCGGCCTCTTAGGTATCAAGCACTCTTGATACCTAAGAGGCCGTCACTTTTTGTGTACAAACCGAAACAACCTGCCACCAATAAAACAAACGCCAAAAAGTTTGTATCACCTCTCCCCCCACCCATTATTATAACCCTGACAATAGGAAATAATTTTGACTCTGGAATCACACTCCTTCTACCCTCTATATTTAGTATTTATTTTGTCATACAAAAATTACTCTATATTACAATATAGTATAATTCCACAATACTATTATTTATATATACTTAATATTTTTATAGGGCATATTATATAATTTTATTTCTATTTTTGAGTCAAATTTTATGCAGTATTCATTTTTTACAAAATAGGAAATATGAAATTAAAACTTTACTCAATTGTATTGTTTATGCTCGGCCTAAAGGCTATGGCTCAAACCGGAAATCATGTTTCTGGAGGGTATGAAGCTGTCACCTTTGGCACCGTCAGCCTCACCACTGGAGGCAGTACCTGGACCACCGAAAGATCGGCAACCCCTGGCTTTTTTGCTATGTCCGGAGCGGGAGAGTACGACTCCGAAGACTTTCAAACCTATGTGGATGGATATGTAAAGAGTTATAAGCAGTCAGAATTCGCCTTATTCGTTGGAGGAGCCAATCATTTTCGAGGCATCGCCGTTACGGAATCAGCGGGTACCGACACCTATGCCGCTGCATGGATAGAAGGGGACCCTAGCGGCAACCTGGACCCCACCGATGGAGCCGGAGGCGCCCATGATATCACCGCTGTCACGGCCCCCATTAAGGCAGTAAGTGCAGCCGGACAGTGGGATTGGCTGCATTTAGAAGGTAGTGAACCTCAAGTAACGGCGCTCACATTTATTCCCGACATGAGTGATTTTGCCTTACCCGAAGACTTAAGACTAGTAGGATGGAACGGTACCAGTTGGGTAAATTTGAGTGGGGACATCGGAGGTTGGGGAAATACCGAATTCAGCCTATTAGGTGGCTATATTACCAATGGCATCACCGCTTTGGGCATCGGAACCGTCGAAACCCCACTTCCCGTGGAGCTCATCAGCTTTACTGCCTCTGTAACCGACTGTAAGGTAACCCTAGACTGGGAAACTACAGGAGAGATCAACCTGCATCATTTTGAAGTAGAACAGAGCCAAGACGCCCTGCACTTCACCAAACTTGACCAAGTGCGGTCTTCACAGGTAGAAGGCAGTGGAAATACCTATACCTATAGCACCACCCAGCCCCTGGGTACCAGCTATTACCGCCTCAAAATGGTGGACCAGGACAACACCTTTGCGTACAGCAGCCTGCAAAGCCTGACGACCACCTGTGGAGCGCCCAATGCCAGCATGAGTGTTTACCCTAACCCCATTACAGATGCGCAAGCACTGGTTAAAGTTGGCTATGTAACGAGCTACAAAGGCAAAGCCCAGCTTTCTATGATGGATCTCTCGGGCCGACAAAGGCTTTATAAAATCCTTACGGTAGATGGCCCAGGAACGGTACACTTGGACGCATCCCAGCTTCCAAAAGGCTTGTACCTCATTTATTTATCCAACCTTAACGGCCAAACCCTTGGTAAAACAATTAAAATCGTAAAGCAATAATTCAATCATCTCCTTCAACTTTTAACAACCGGTCTTATGAAAAAAATTTTAATCCTCTCCTTAGTACTTGGCAGCCAACTGGGCTGGGCACAAGTAAAAATAGGTAGTAACCCCACTACCATCACCTCCACAGTGAATCTGGAGGTAGAAGCGACTGATGGATCCATGACGGTAGTCAATGCCGATAATGGACGGGTAGGACTAAAAACCACCACCCCTACTACCCTATTGCAACTCGGTGACAACTACAGCTCTTTTGTAGACGGGACTTGGGGCGCTAAATTCCAAGCTAAAAATAACGCTTCGGGAGCGGCTTCCATGAAAGGATTTTTGGAGATTTACGCTCAAAATCCAACAGGCGCTACCAACCACAATGAAAGCTTTGCACAAACCTGGTACGCCAGGGATGCCAATTATACCGAAGGGGCTGGACTCGTCATCTTTGACCCCAATAATGAAAGATTCGACTTTGCCCTCTCCAATGGAACCAATATTAACCGACAAACCGGCATATCCCTTCATAATAACCCAGGAGGGACTAAAAAAAGCTATATCTCCTTAAGAACCAATAGTACCATCGCCATGCGCATCGACTCCCTGCAAAATGTCGGTATTGGCACCACCAATCCTTTGGGCCGCTTTCATGTAGACGGGGCACATGATAATAATTCTACAGGCGCCCCAACATCCGGACAACAGATCAATGACCTGATCGTATTGCCAGATGGCAAAGTTGGGATAGGAACGACTAGCCCTACGGTTAATCTGCAAATAAAAGGAAATACAGCCGGTACGAGTGTGAGTATTCAAGGCCCTAACTTACCTGGGAGTGGAGACGTCACCTTAGATATGAAAGGATATAGAGGCTCCTTAGCAGCCCCCTCCAACGCCATCAATATGGGCTTGTATAATAGCCTAGGGGCGCGAATTTGGAACGCCGTGTCCATTACCAATAACACCACCTCCGGCTCCAATTTATTTTTTGACACTGCCGAATCCCACGATCTGGGACTGGTAACCAGAATGGCCATTACCAATACCGGAAACGTGGGGATTGGAACCACCTCGCCAAAATCGACCCTGCAGGTACAAGGCTCCATCGGCGGCAATATCCGGGAAATCACCGCTGGAACGGTAGCCGAAAACGACTATACCCTTTTGGTTGGTGGGGATATTACCCTACCCACTCCAAGCTCGAGCAATTTGGGTAGATTCTACCATTTGGTGAACCAAACCGGGGCTACCCATACCATTACTGCGACCTTTAGAGACGCCGGATCTGCCGCTACCACCGCCTCCATCGTCTTGGACGCTACCGTCGGAAACAAGTCAATTACCGTACAAAGCGATGGTAACCAATGGTGGATCATTGCCAGGAACTAGCCATTATTAACCCTCCCTACATGCACCCCCTTGGCTTATACGCCGAGGGGGTTTTGATTTTTCCTCCGCTTAAACCAAGGAAGGAGATCCAAAACCACAAAAACTAAACGTATACTAAAAGGAGTTAGTAATATTTTTATCCAATCGATAATATTCTAATCAACTTAATATTAATTTTTTTATAGATAACTCTTCACGATATATATATTATTTATTTGGTTACCTAAATAACAATTGTCCGTATATAGTAAAATATCATTCATTTATATACTCAAATAATCGAAAGGATAGAATTATAATTTCGACATATATTACTCAAAATGATGTTTTCTATGGTATATAGAATTTATATTATACGCAACTTTAGAATTTTATTCAGATATACCATAGCACAATTTTATATTTCTTTAAAACTAATTTAATTAATATAAAAGTTAATATATTTATATTGTATGTCATATGCATTTTAATAAACCAATATTTACTTATCTATTCACTTTTTAATGTATATTTGACTCAAAGTTTATTTTTTTCAGACAATCATTCGAACACTCACACAACCAAAAACATGAAAAAATCCATTTACTTATTACTATCTATTCTTCTCGCCCAGCAGGCCTATTCCCAGAGCGGCAACTATGCCTCTAGTGGATATGAGGCCGTAAACTTCGGGCCGATTGACCTCCCCACGGGTGG
>NZ_QGDT01000019.1 GCF_003149085.1 Dyadobacter jejuensis
GCAAGCGCGGAAGCTTCAGCACTCAAAGGATTTGCAAAAGGCATAAACCAGGATTATCAGGCAGTAAACCAAGCTGTCATTTCCACAATAAGCAATGGGCAAGTAGAAGGGCAAGTCAATAGACTCAAAACTATCAAAAGAAACATGTATGGAAGGGCGGGATTTGAACTTTTGAGAAAAATAGTATTGTCCAATTCTAGATAAATCCTTCACCAAAATTGACGAAGAACCAGTCATTGGCCCATTGATTTCCGTTATGACTGGCCCCCTATCATCCGTTTTCGCTGGCCCAGTATCGCCGTTATAGACAATTTGTTTTGAGTTCATTAATCAAGATAGCAACCGAAGGGGTACATCGATATAGTTTTTAGCAATTTTTTTTAATAGATTTATTAAGCGGTATGTTTTATGGGGTGTACTTTGGCACCCAGCTTCTATTTCAAAATCCACTGATAAGGCAAAGAGCAGGATATATAGTCAACCCGCCTGGGTTTTTGACTATATATCATGGTATGGAACAATAGGGAGTCTCACCCGGTAGTAGGGAGTTTAAAAGTAAAGCGGAGGCGCATGGTTGCGAGCAGTTACCATTCCCTCCCAACAAATATAAAAATCCTTTATTGTATAGCTGGAGCGCATAGGCTTGCGCTATAAGGTCTTTCTTACGATTAATCCAAAGGGGTTATTGATCTTGGTTAGTTTTCCGGTGATTACCATTTCGGCTGCTAGTTTACCCATTTCTTGGAAATCGGTGGAAAGTACGGTGAGCCCGTCCAGGATTATTTCGTTGATGGGGGCTTCATTATAGGAGATAATCCCGATATCTTGTCCGATTTTTAGATTTTTGGATTTGGCTTTCCGGATAAGCTCGATCAATTCGATATCCAACTGGCTATTAAGTACCAGATACACGTCCCCGGGGCTGATATCGATATGATTAATCAGCTGGTGCATCTCATGGTCCAGGGTGTGATCGGTACAAAATTTGGAGATTCCTTTTTGGATCATATGAGCATATAAACTCCCCGGAGCGGCAAGTACATGGATCTTATTGTATTTCTTGAGGTATTCCATACCCATCAATAGCCCCTTGTATACATCCTTTTCAAAGTCTTGGTAGACGGCCCCATAGTTGCCTCGAAGTTTGCCCATATGGCTATCCAGCAGAATCAACTTACGGTTGGGGACCTTTTTTAATAGTTTCAAAATGCGGTCCTGCACCTTCGGATCCTGAGAAAAGTGAGCCGTAATAATATAATAGTCGAATCGGCCTAGGTTTTCCTCTAATAGCGTTTCAAAAATATCGGGATCCTGGTTGTGCAGGTGGATGGTCATGTTGACCTGCTCCCCCACGTGCTCCGTAAATGAGCTATATAAGACGAACTTATAGGTGCTCAGCTTGTCGAAAAGCATTAATACCTTCGTTTTGTCGTCGCTTTCGTTGTGGGTGATATAAAAGCCCTTGCCATGAGCCGACTCCACCAGGCCCTTATCTCTTAATATAGAATATGCCTTTTTAACGGTTTCCTTAGAGATCGATAACTCCTGGCTCAGCTCATTCATGGAGGGTAGAAAGTCGCCATTTTGATAAGTACCCTCCTCTACAAGACTTTCGATACAACGAATAAGTTGCTTATATACTGGTACTTCTGTGAGTGTGTTGATTGAAATTTTTAGTGTCATATTGATGCTTAAAAAAAACTCTTAATGTAATGCTCTGATCCTTAGTTGTTTAGTCGATTTGTATAACAATTCAATGAAATTAAATAACATTCCTCTGGTTAATTCTATTTTTAATGTCTAGCTTTACACCACACTACACCACAGTTGTGGCGCTCTGGTGTAAAGAAATGTATAGTTAATAAATTTAACCCAAAGCATATGAAAAAAAGTATCCAATTGAAAGATTTGGGACCCAACGGCTCAAAGATGCTAAAGTTTCTTAAGGTTACAATAGTGTTTTTGTACTGTTTGAGTTTTTCCCAAGGGTTTGCGCAATCTACAGGGGTTTCCGGTACGGTGACCTATCCATCGGGAGAGGCCATTCCCGGTGTTACCGTTTTGATAAAGGGTACCGCAGTGGGTACCATTACCGATATTGATGGAAAATACAGTCTAGCGTCGGTCGATGCACAGGCCACGTTGGTGTTCTCCTTTGTAGGAATGAAAAATCAGGAGGTCCTACTAGCAGGGAAGTCTGTAGTGGACGTAAAGATGCAGGAAGAATCCAATAAATTAGAGGAGCTGGTAGTGGTCGGCTATGGTACGGTACAAAAGAAGGACCTTACGGGTGCTGTATCTTCCATAGGCGGGAAGGACGTGGCCGACAGACAGGCAGTACGGGTATCTCAAGCCCTCCAAGGGGCCATGGCTGGGGTGATGGTAACAAGAGGGAGTGGAGCCGCCGATGCTTCGTCGACTATCAAAGTGAGAGGGATAACCACCATTGGCGATAGCAGCCCGTTGGTCATTATTGACGGTATTCCCGGGACTCTTGACTGGGTCAACCCCAACGATGTGGAGAGTATCTCGGTGCTGAAAGACGCTGCTTCGGCTTCTATATATGGGTCTAGAGCCGCCTCAGGGGTGATTCTTGTAACGACCAAACGGTCTAAATCGGGCCAGTTGAGTCTGGATTATAATGCCGAATTCGGTGTGGAGAAACCCACCAGAGTGGCTCAATATGCCGGTGCGGTCGATTATATGAAGCTCACCAACGAACTAAAATGGAACGACAATAACAATACAGGTACTGAATATCCTGTATTTACTCAGGATGTGATCGAGAACTATTCTGCATTAAATGCCGAGAATCCCGACCTGTATCCTGAAACCGACTGGATGGACCTTATGCTAAAGAAACGTGCTCCACGGCAGAGCCATTCTCTGAGCCTGAGTGCAGGATCCGAAAAATTCCGGACCAAAGTATCCATGGTTTATGATAAAACCGAGGCCTTTTATACGGGCAAGAGTTATGATCGGGTGAATGTAAGTGCTAATTCGGACTTTACCATCAATCAGTTTTTGTCCCTTGAAGTGGATTTGAACGGCCTTTATTCCAAAAGCAAGAACCCATCTTCAGGTATATATCCAGCCATTGGGGTAGCGCCTATCTATGCTGCTACCTGGGCCGATGGACGCGTTGCAGAGGGTAAAACCGGTGTGAACCCCTATGCTAGGATGAATTATGGTGGATTCAACGATAATACCTCCAACGTCACTAGAGGGAAAGTAGCCTTGCATTTCCAACCGATTAAGGGCTTGAAATTGTCAGGGATATTTTCACCGCAAATGTATTCTTCTAAAGGGAAAGTCTTTAACAAACAGCTGGCGTATACGGATATGAGTGACCCGAACGTAACGGTCGGTTTTGTAGAAGGGCTCACCCAAACTTCCCTCAGTGAGTCTCGTAACGACAACTATAATATTACTACCCAATTCTTAGCCAATTATAATAAGAGCATCGGGAAGCATAATATCAACTTAATGGCTGGTAATGAGAACTATAAGTACTTCGCTGAGACCTTGAGTGCCTCTCGTAGTCAGTATGACCTTACTGCCTTTCCTTATCTTGACTTAGGTGACAGAAACTACCAGTACAATGGAGGGGGTGCCTATGAGAATGCCTATAATTCCTTCTTCGGACGGGTGATGTATAATTATGACAGCCGTTACTTCTTGCAAGTGAATGGCCGGTACGATGGGTCGTCGAGGTTCAACAAAGACTTTAGATGGGGCTTTTTCCCATCGGTCTCCGCGGGATGGGTCATTTCGGACGAAAAGTTTATTCAGCCTAATGCCGTGCTTTCTTTCCTAAAACTGAGAGCATCCTATGGTACGTTGGGTAATGAGCGGATTGGTAACTACCCTTACCAATCTACTATAGGCTTTAATAATGCGATATTCTATCAAGGAGGACAAACGGTATCGGCCCAAACGGCGGCCATTCAGAAATACGCCATCAGTGATATCTCTTGGGAAACGACCTCTTCAGTCGATTTCGGAATCGATGCTAATTTCTTAAACGACCGACTAAGCCTGACGGCCGATTATTATACCAAGACCACCCGCGACATGTTGCTCGCACTAGAAATTCCCGATTATATTGGTTTAGAGAACCCAGACCAGAATACCGGTAAGATGAACACCAAGGGATGGGAGATGGAACTTGGATGGAACGACAATATTAATGATCTAGGATACTCCGTTTCCTTTAATCTTTCCGATTCTAGGTCGACGATGGGCTACCTGGGTGGAACCCAATTCCTAGGGTCAAAAGTGAAATTTGATGGAAGTGAGTTTGACGAATGGTACGGGTACCGTTCCGAAGGGCTCTTCCAAACCCAGGACGAAGTAGACAACTCCCCAACGCTAAATGCGCAAGTAAAGCCTGGCGACGTTAAATATGCGGATATCAGCGGTCCTGACGGCATGCCAGATGGGAAAATCTCTGCCGAGTACGACCGTGTGTTATTAGGCGGATCACTACCTCGGTTCTTATACGGGGGTAACATACGACTTAACTACCATAATTTCGATTTTTCTTTGGTGGTACAAGGGATTGGTATGCAAAACGCCGAGGCAACGCAGTCGATGGTCATGCCTTTCCGTGCGGCCTATATAGAGGTTCCACAATCGATTATAGGGAATTATTGGAGTCATTATAACACGGACGAGCAGAACCTAAGAGCCAAATACCCAAGAGTGTCGAGCTTAGGGAATGGGAATAATTATTCTTTTTCGGATTACTGGCTGTTTAAGGGAGGTTATATGCGACTCAAAAACATAACCGTAGGCTATAATGTGCCCAGGGCCATCACCGAAAAAATTAAAATTAAGAATGCGAGAATCTATCTAAGTGGTTCTGACCTGTTTTCTATCGACAAATACCCTGCAGGGTGGGATCCTGAAGCTTCTTCCTATTGGATTCCTAAGTCGTTTATCGGTGGTATTTCTATCAAATTCTAGCATTAAAAATCTATGAAAATCAAAGCATTAATATATATACTCACAGGATTCTTCTTGTTTTCCTGTAACGATTTGGATCTGAATCCATTATCGGAGGGTTCTAGTGAAAGCTGGAATGCCAATGCCAGCGAATTGGACATGTCGGTCGCTTATTTATACGATATCGATTTTTGGGACGCGGAGCTTACCCGTACCAGCACCAGCACGAGTTTGTCGGGCTATGAGCTGGAATGGACCGACCGGTACACCGACGACTGGACGGCCAGGGCCTCGCTAAGCGATATTACCGGCGGAACCATCAATAGCCAGTCTAGCTTTGTAACCATTGCTTGGAAATATGCTTATACCTGCATCGCCGCCGCCAACCAGGTGATTGTTAGCCTAGATAAAGCTGCGGAGTCTGTTTCGGAAAGTAAGTTGAAGGAATATGAAGCCAAAGCACGGTTTGCACGGGCCGCCCAGTATGCCCGCTTGATATTCTTATATGGCGACGTACCCTATTATACCAACGTTTTAAGCATCGAAGAGGCTTTCTCTCTGTCTCGCACCGATAAGCAGACCATCCTGGAGGCCGTTTATGCGGATTATGATTTTGCAGCGGAGTACCTACCCATTACCTATGGTAGCAACGAACTCCTATTCCCTACTAAGGGGGCCGCTTTGGCTATGAAGTCCCGCATCGCCTTGTACATGGGCGATTGGTCGGTGGCCAGAGATGCCGCGAAGGCCTGTATGGACCTAGGTGTATATGAACTACACCCTGACTACAGTACCTTGTTTTTGTCCAAGACCAAAAATGCTACTGAAAACGTCTTCGCCATTCCTCGTTCGGTGGGGTTGGGGATTTACATTCCTAGAGGGGGACGTGCCAAAGAGCCTATTACCCGTATAGCCGGTGGTTTCTGCAATGGTGGTCCATCATGGGATCTCTTTTCGGCCTATCTATGTGAAGATGGCTTGCCTATCGATGAGTCGCCCTTGTACAATCCGCACGAACCATTCAAAAACCGTGACCCCCGTTGTACGGCTTCTATCGTCGAATTCCAAACCCCTTGGTTGGGCTTTATGTATCAGCCACATCCCGATTCGCTTACCGTACTGAATTTCAATACCGGTAAGTACCAAAGCAATGCCGACAGCCGTGGGGTGGGGCAGTATGCTTCTTATAATGCGCTAACTTGGAAAAAGAAATTGGATGAAGATTGGCTCGACTTGCTAACGGATCCTGACAATAGAATTATACGTTATGCGGATGTACTGATGATATATGCCGAAGCGAAAATTGAATTGGGCGAAACGGATCAGTCGGTGCTCGATGCTATGAATCAGGTGCGTGCTCGGGCTTACGGCGTGCCTTATACGGATACCTCGTCCTACCCGGCCATTACGGGTACCAATCAGGATGAGCTACGTAAAACCTTGAGAATCGAGAGACGTATGGAGTTTGCCTTCGAAGGACTGCGCTATGCCGACCTGATCAGGTGGAGACTGGCAGAGAAGGCCCTCAATACCCCCATTTATGGTATGTTGGAGCTGGACGATTTGCGCGAGCGGGTTGTTAAGCCTGGGTTGTGGTTCTTCCCTTCTACTCCTTCAATCGATGAGGATGGAGTGGCCGATTTCTCTGGAATGCATCAAGCCGGTCAGATAAATCTGTTAGTCGAACGTCAATTCGATCCTTCCAAACAGTACCTATGGCCTATCCCCGCCAATGAGATTCTGATCAACAAGAATTTGACACAAAATGCAGGATACTAGTCTTGCACCATGTATATTAAACCATCTACTTATCAAAATTTGGATTCGATGCACATCAGGAAAGTGTCTTTTAAATTAGTTCTCAGGATGCTGGGCTTTCTATTTTTCTTTGTTCCTACCGGGATTGTGGCCTATGGTCACGTCCCGGCAGGGCCTGGCCTTCCTGCACTACAGCGGGATACCACCACTATTAACCGGGTTGTTGACGTCGGCAGTACCAGCCGCAACTTCCCCAATCTGGTGGCTTACCGCAATACTTCGCTACAGAAAGCCCCAGCTCCCGTAATAGCAGAGGTGAGTGAAAAAGAATTGGGTAGACCCGAAATGACCCGTTGCTGGCTGAACCTAGACGAGATGTGGGATTACAGGACCGGCAAATACGACTTTAATTTTAAGATCGGAGTCGATAAGTATAAGGACGTTAAAGAAAAACATCGGGAGACTTGGGACTGGGAAATAGAAGCACCCATTAAATATTACGATTATCTAAAGTCCTTTAGCACGCGCAGCGATGAGATCATGCTCAACATTCGGCGCTATGAAAGGGATATATTAGATGGCACCCTGCCCATGACCATGCAGGATTGGAAAAAGGTGTTCAAGGAAGGGCTGAAGCATTACAAAATGCTGTATGCCAATATCCGCTACGTAGAGCTTGGCAATGAGTATGGCCACCGATTCTTTATGAAGGCTACTGATGAAGAGTATTACCAGTTCTACAGGCTAGGGTATGAGGCGGTCAATGAGGTGAATCAGGAGCTTGGGCTGGTGGGCAAGCAAAAAATACTGATAGGAGGTCCCGTGGTGACGGGAAGCTTCATCAAATCGCTTACCCGTTTCTTTGAACTGTATCAGCAAGACCCAACGGTAGGTAAGACGTTGGACTTTGTATCGTGGCACGAATATACCATTCCTGCCGTAGAGACGGCCTTTAGGGAAAAGCAAATTCGCAATCTGCTGAGCAAACATGGAATAGACGACCGGTTAGACCTCTTCGTTACCGAGCACAACCCCTATCATTATTCTGAAGACAAGCTCGAATATCACCATCAGAATGCCGCTGGACTCGTTAAGACACTTTATTTCTCGAGCCTTTACAGTCCCAACCTGAAAATAATGCCCTGGGTACTGTATCATAATTCCAAACTACAGACTCGTTTTATGTGGTTCGATGGGCCCAATGACCCGGAGACTACCTACGACCAAATCAAGATATTCCCTTCAGGGGTGTCTATGAAATGGTTGGCCATGCATCAAGGAAAGGAGATATTGGTCGACAACCTCGTAGATGGCACCGATCTGGTGATCGCCTCTCGGCAAAAAGATAAGGTTTTGGTGGAGGCCGTAAACTTTGGCTCTTCGAGACCCGTGATTTTAACTTTGAAAAATTTGAAGGAAAATTTTGGTTCCGAAAAAATATCTGTCAAAAAGTACCTCCTCGACAAGAAGCATAATAATGCACTGACGGACCCTAAGAGGACCACAAAAATCGATATTCTCGAAACTACGACCATCGACCTGAACACGGCCACCGAAGTGGTGTTAAGACAGGAGGCTGTCGAGACCGACGGTATCGTACTTTGGGAAATAGAAAAAACTAAATAGCTGGAGATTCAACTAATTTTTTGAAAACGGAACCCTAATACAATTTATGCAGGACTTATCCCCAACATCTCCAGAATCGAAAACCACCCAAGTGGATGCCAAACTACAACCCAACAAAGCCTATAAATGGGAGGTTTTGGGCTTGCTATGGGTCGCTTTTTTTATCAATCAAGCCGACCGCCAAGTCTTTAATGTAGTGTTGCCGCTTATCAAAGCCGACCTCGCACTTACCGACGTACAAGTAGGCTCTATAGCCACGGTCTTTAACCTAGTTTTTGCCTTGTTGGTACCCCTCTCAGGATATGTAGGGGATATTTACAGCCGGAAATGGATCATAGTGGTTAGCATACTGTTTTGGAGTGTGGCCACCATGCTTACTGGCCTCAGCAGTGGGGTAGTGATGCTGATCTTATTTCGTAGCGTAGCCACTGGGGGAGGAGAGGCCTTTTTTGGCCCGGCCAATTATGCCCTTTTGGCGAGCTACCACAAGAAGACCCGGGCCTTTGCCATGTCCATACACCAAACTTCTTATTACCTAGGCATCATTTTGAGTGGCTATGTAGCTGGGTATGTGGGCGAGCATTATGGATGGAGGAGCGCCTTTTATGTGTTCGGTGCCGTGGGGGTAATCCATGGGCTCATACTCATCTTTAGGCTCAAAGACAATAAGGTTTCGGACCAGCCGGTGGTTAAAAAGAAAGCCGATTTTCTGGTCGCCGTCAAGGTTCTGTTGGCTACGCCTACGGCCATTTTACTGACTGTGGCCTTCAGTGGATTGATATTCGTGCTGGTGGGCTACCTTACCTGGGCGCCTACTTATTTGTACGAAAAGTTCGGTATGAGCCTTTCGGAGGCGGGTTTTCATTCGATGTTCTATACCCATGCCTTCGCTTTTGTAGGCATTATATTGGCTGGGAAGTTCTCGGATCGGCTGGCCATCAAGGATCCAGGTAAGCGCCTCGTGATGCAGGCCGTAGGGCTGCTAGGCGCAGTACCCTTTATTATCGTTATGGGAAATGCCGAGTCCTTATTGATTATCTATATCGGCTTTGCCGGCTTCGGGTTCGCACGGGCATTCTTTGATGCCAATACCTATTCCGTCCTCTACGACGTCATTCCGGCCGAGTACCATTCTACGGTGTCCGGAATTATGATGATGACAGGATTTTCAGTAGGGTCCATTTCGCCTATGGCCTTAGGCTATCTGAAGCCTATTACGGGTCTGGCTTTCGGATTTACCCTGCTAGCAGCCGTGTGGGTGGTTTGTGGCATCGTACTGTTGGTGGCCTACCGTTATTACTTTAAAAAAGACTATGAAAATGCACACCAATCCTGATATGCTAGAAACTGCAGTACACCTGTATAAGGGATGGGAGGTCCATATACTAGAAAATAGATGGCTGAAACTATGCGTCCTACCAGCACTAGGTGGTAGGTTGATGCAAATAGAACTGGATGGCCATGAGTTTCTGTTCGTCAACAAGAAGCTAGAAGGTACCATGCCCAACGACGATGGTCTGGGTGAAAATGGTAGCTGGTTGAACTTCGGCGGAGAAAAGATCTGGCCTGCTCCGCAGGGCTGGGGGGCTACAGACCTATGGCCAGGCCCCCCCGATCCGGTGCTCGACAGCGGTGCCTATACCGTCAACGAAAAGTCGGATAACACTCCTGCTGCCTTAGACCTAACGAGCCTTTACGATGACCATACGGGACTGCAAATTGATAAAAAGATCATTCTGGCACCCAATCGATCGGAGATCACCGTTCAGGTGACCTTCAATAACAGGAGTGAAACAATAAGGGAATGGTCGATATGGCCTGTTATCCAGCTCAACACCCCCGAGGATTTTATGGGGGGGCGTTATTTTGTGACCTGTCCGGTCAATCCCATTAGCGATTTTCTGGATGGCTATAAGGTCATGCATGGGTTGGTTAATAACCCTCAAAATGGCATCGATGACCAGGGCAACTTTCTTGTCGAATACCAATATCTTACGGGAAAGGTAGGGCTCGATACCAATGCCAACTGGGTCGCTTTTTGTGATATCAAAAAGGGAAAAGTCTTTGTTACTACTTTCGAACACCAGCAAGACGCCAACTATCCAGAAGGCACATCGGTGCAGATCTGGACTCAGGGGCGAGGGATGATCTATTCGCGCAACAGAGTCTTGGAATATTCTAACGACCCCGAGCAAAACCCTCCCTACTTAGAAGTGGAATTGCTATCGCCCCTATACAAAATGCTTCCAGGTGAACAAGCTCACTTCGAATACAAAATGTCGATGTGTTCCATTCCTGCCCTGCAACAAATACATGCCGTCCATGAATATGGCGTGGTGGCAGTGCCCTTGAGGGCTGCCCTTTCTAAGGAAGGGGCGCTAACGGTGGTAGGTTCATTCGGTGTCTTTTGCCATGGGATAGCACGCTTGGTATTTAGGGATGGCGCCGGGGAGGAAATTTACATCAGCTCCCAGACTTTCTCTTGGAGAGCCGACCCCTTGGTGGGCTTGTCGGTGGCGTTAGAGACTACCGTCTCCATACCGGCAGAAGACGTCTGGGCTAGCCTGGAGTGGTACGATCAACAAGAGAATTTTATAGGAGCCCTTTATAAAACCAAAATATGCAAGAATTAAAAGATAAAATAGCGCTGGTAACAGGCGCAACCCGAGGATTGGGAAAGGGGATTGCTTTGGCACTGGCCAGGCAAGGGGCTACTATTATTGTCAATTATCCCCCTTTCGAATCGGAGCCTGTTACGGTGATCCAGGAGATCGTCGACCTGGGTGGACAGGCCAAGGCCATGATGGCGGATGTTAGCAATTATGAGCAGGTGCAACAGATGTTTCAGCGCATTAGTGCGGAATACGGCCAATTGGACATACTCGTCAATAATGCAGGAACGGCACAAGCCAAAGACATTTTTGAAATAGAAGAGGAAGATTGGCATCGGATCGTTGAAACCAATCTGTCGAGTGGATTTTATTGCAGCAAGATGGCCATGCAGATGATGCGAGAGCAACAGTCCGGGCGCATCGTGTTTATAAGTTCCATGGTAGCCCATCAGGGAGCCATTTTCGGTCATGTGCATTATTCTGCCAGCAAGAGTGGGCAGTTGGGCATGGTCAAAACCCTCGCCAGAACCGCTGCACGGCTTGGGATTACCGTCAATGCCGTGGCTCCTGGGATTATTGAAACGGAGCTGCTTTTTAAAACGCATGGAAAAGAGGAAGTAGGGAAATTGGCCGCCTCGGTACCCTTGGGGCTGGGAAGGCCCGACGACGTGGGCAATGCCGTGGCGTTTTTGTGTAGCTCCCAGGCACGCTATATTACCGGTGCTACCTTGGACGTGAACGGAGGAATGTATTTACGATAGAGTTCAAAGGAAATATAAACCCAAAAATCTAATACGATGATGCGATTAATTAAAAAAAGTTTGTTGCTAAGTGCAGTCATTGGATTGGCTACACTGGATGGGCATTCTCAAAATGAGCAGAACCAGACGGTCATGCCCGGTACGGCCCAAGGAGAAAGCCAGTTGCCTGAAGGCAAGAATTGGAAATTGGTATGGAGCGATGAATTTGATGGTGAAGAACTGGATAGGACCAAGTGGGATTACAGAATGCATATCATGCAAACACGCCATGAAACCTTTGCCAATGACGCGGCCAAGCTCGACGGCAAGGGAAACCTGCTACTGGGCCTTTACGAAAAAGATGGAAACTACTATTCTTCCCACTTACAAACGGGGAGCAACTATATGGATCGGCCGGGGAATCAGTACGGTAAATCTGCCTTAACTTGGCCCATTGCCGATCTGGAGCCTCCTAAGTTTACCCATAAATACGGTTATTATGAGATCCGTTGCAAGTTGCCTACACAGGAAGGTTGGTGGGCCGCTTTTTGGCTACAATCGCCGGTGATCGGCTCAACCCTCGATCCCCTCGATTCGGGCGTGGAAATCGATATTATGGAAAACTTCACCCGCGATGGCATCGTAAGCCAGAATATCCATTGGAATGGATACGGCACGAATCATGAGCATGAAGGTTCAGGGAAAATTAAACTTCGGCCTACCGACAACGACTTCCATACCTATGCCGTTCACTGGAGCCCTACCGGCTATGTGTTTTATATCGATGGCAAGGAATCGTGGCGTATTGCAGGGCCCGTTTCGCACCGCGAACAGTTTATATTGGTGTCTACCGAATGCAACGGCTACCGGGACGGAGGCCCTTCACCCATCTTGAAAAAAGCAAAGCTCCCCGATTATTTCGTTGTCGATTATGTACGGGTATACGATGAAATGCCCAATAAAACCAGCAAATAATATTTTAATTCAGGAATATGAAAATTACAGCCATCAAGACCTATATCTGCCATGCCTACCGCACCAACTGGGTGTTTGTGAAGGTATTTACGGATGTGGATGGCCTGCACGGGGTTGGCGAAGCCACTCTGGAATATAAGGAACATACCGTTGCCCAGGCCTGTCACGAGCTCGAAAGCCTGCTGATAGGCAAAGATCCGCACCGGATAGAGGAATTCTGGCATGCCGCCTACCGCGATGCCTATTGGCGTGGTGGTGCCGTATTGATGAGTGCTATTTCGGCTATAGAAATGGCCCTTTGGGATATTAAAGGCAAGGACCTCGGCGTGCCGGTGTACCAGTTGCTGGGGGGCAAAGTGCGGGACGCCATTGCCTGCTATGCCAACGGATGGTTCGCTCCTGCAAAAACACCGGATGAATTTGCCGAAAAAGCACGGGAGGCGGTGGCCCAAGGTTTCAGCGCCCTCAAATGGGACCCCTTTGGCTCCGCCTATCTACAAATAGGACGCCAAGAACTCAACGATGCCATGGCATGCGTGGGGGCAGTATACGACAGTATCAAGGACAAAGCCGATATCATTATTGAGGCCCATGGACGTTTCGACATACCCACGGCCGTGCGGATAGGGCAGGCCCTGGGCGATTTCGATATCCTGTGGTACGAAGAGCCCATCCCACCTCAAAACCTGGAGGGCTTGGCGGAAGTTAAAAGACGGATTTCCGTTCCTGTTTCCGCTGGAGAAAGGCTCTACAACCGCTGGGAGTTCCGTAGCCTTTTCGAGCAAAAAGCGGCGGATTTTATTCAACCCGACGTCAGCCATGCTGGTGGGATATCGGAAATAAAAAAGATTGCCGCCATGGCCGAAGCCTATCATATTCCGATATGCCCCCATAATCCTAGCGGGCCTGTGGCCAACGCCGCGACCTTGCAGCTTGCCGGCAACCTGCCCAATTTCTTTTTGCTCGAAACCATGAGTAGCGATGTGCCCTGGAGGCAAGAGATAGCCACCGAAGAAGTATCTTTTAAAGACGGTAAAATGCTGATTCCCGATAAGCCAGGTCTGGGCATCGATATCAACGAAGACGCCATCAAGAAATACCCTTATCAGGCCAAGGAGCTACGCCATTATAAGGGTACCCTGACGGACATTAGGCCTACCAATGCAAAAAGCTATTTTGAAAATTAGGCATTTCAAGATATGCGTTTAAGACGAAATCGATCCGAAAAACCGGATTGACAGAAGGACCTTAAGCCTATACGAGTATAATTGACCCGTATTCCGCTTAGAAAAAAACAGAATGTCCTATTACAGCGTCAGGCTTTGTAAGAAGACCGACACAGTTATAATGACTATTCCTAAACACCTTTAAATAATACCATGAAAAAGTACCTGTTTTGCCTTCTGATCGTCTTAACCATACCCTATGGTTTCGCTCAAACTACTGGATTTCTGGATGCCTCCACTTTCGGTTTTTCACCTGATGCCAGTGGCCTTGCCAATGTAAAGGCCCTGCAAAAGGCGGTCGATAGGGGAGGCACCATTATCGTGAGTCAGCCTGGCGTGTACCCTATGGCGGGTACCGTATATGTGGGTAGCAATACCACCCTCGACTTTGGGGACAATGTATTTCTTAAAAAAGTAAATGAAAAAGGCACCTTCACCCATGTATTTCTGAACAAAGGAGGGCTGACCAAGACCTACGACGAGCATATCACCATCAGAGGCCTCAGTATCATAGTGAACGGCCAGGACAAGGCCTTTACTGAAGTATATGGCCTGAGGGGTCAACTGGCATTTTTCTATACCAAAGACATTAAAATAGAGCGCTTTCGGTGCATGGATTTGGAACCCGCTCAGTTTTGCATTCATGTATGTACCTTCGAGGATTTGATTATCGACGACGTGATCATCAAAGGGAAGAAGGATGGGATTCACCTGGGAAGGGGCAAACGGTTTACCATCAAAAATGCCGTCTTCCAGACCTTCGACGACGCCATTGCCCTCAACGCCCACGACTATGCCACCTCCAACCCCGAGTTGGGCTGGATAGAAAATGGACTCATTGAAAACTGCCATGACCTGAATGCCGAAAATACCACCGGTTATTTTTGCAGGATTTTGGCCGGCGCATGGATCGACTGGAAGCCCGGCATGGAAGTACAGCAGTCCGATGCCGTCGTGTCCAACGGGAAGCTCTATCGGGTACAGAACAAGGCTGATGGTACCAACTATAAGTCCCTGACCCAACCCACCCACGACAAAGGAACGGTGACCCATGAAGGGATCAATTGGGGTGTGGTGCAGGACGATATTACCTATACCGCCGGGGTTCGCAACGTTACCTTTAGGAATGTATTTCTGGAAAAGCCTAGAATCGGTCTTTCCATCCATTTCGACACGGACAAATACAGCCGCTCCTACTACCCTGGTGCCGACATCCCCTTGCAAGAGCAGCTGACTTTCGACCAGATACGGGTGTTACACGACAAGCCCATCCCCTTTGTGGTGGTGGCTACGCCGGTCAATTATATCGCCATTACCAACTCCAGCATCCGCAATAATGGTATCAAATTCTATAGCAACAAGGCCATGTCCGATTACCTCAAAACGAATATATTGATTCAAGGTAGTTCCTTCGACGTGGACGGACCTATGGAACTCATCAAAAACGATGTTGCCGGGAAAGAGATTCACCTAAAGACCTTCGGCAATATGGCCCTTCATAAAAACTTTAAGGCCAAAATTGTAGGCGATACTAGCCAAATACAGGTTGAATCGGAATTGGTGGAGTAGCGGTACCCGCTTGCTGTATGGCCGGGAGGGATATTTATCCGACTCGGTTCCGCTGATATTTTAAAAGGGCCTTAATTGGGCCCTTTTTACTTTTAGAACCGCTGGGGTTCTACTTCCCAGGCTTTCACGTAAAGGGCTACACCCCTAATACGATAGAAGCTTCAATGTCCAATTTTCGACTTATTTCTCGAGCCACTTTTAAGGTCGGTTCGCTCTTTCCATTGAGATATTCGCTAATTCTCGAACTGCTGATGCCTAAATAATCAGAAAGTGCTTTTTGACTCAAGCCAAGCTCATGCATTCTCAGTTTGATGGCCTCTGGCAAAGTAGGGGGCAATACCGGAAAGTGAGCTTCTTCGTAATCCGCAACTAAATCGGAGAGGATATTCAATTCTATAAAGCCTTTCGCCTCAGGATTCTCTATATTTTCTGGGCTAGAGAGCAAATCTTCAATTCTTTCCAATATGACGTGATAGTCTTTTTCTGATTTGATCATGATTTAGATATTTCGAATGTCCTTAATTTTGTCGTATTCCTCGTGTGTTCCGATAAAACGTATATATACTTTGCTGGCTTTGAAGGAAATGATGGCAATCAGGCGATATGAATTCCCTTTGATATTGAAAACGAAGCGATTGTTTCCTACAAAATCTACTGAATTGAAATCCTTCTTGATATCGTTTATGGAACCCCATATTTTTTTACTGGTAACAGAATGCCAGAATCTTAAGGGCGTTTCTGAGTCAGGATGCTTTTCGGAAAATTCCTTTATTCGCTGGTAAGTAACAACACGCATCCTGTCGTAAGTTTTGATATTTGTAACAAAAATACAAAATATAAATCATTTGACATTCTTATGTATGAATTATTAGTCAGTACAAACGTATTTATAAATAGGAATCGTAGTTTTATTAGATACCTGAGTTCGATTATAAAGATTGGCTGATTTGATTGGTTTCTTGATTGTCGTGTCTTATGGAAGGTTTTTGGAGAAGAAGCAGGAGACAATAAGTCCAGCCAACACATTAGTCACTAATTTGGCGAATGACCCATGTCTGGAATGTTCAGTTTCACAAATGTTTTTAAGCTCATCGTTGATGGGTTCAATTATTGACCATTTTCTAAGCAGAATTTTTTCCGAAAAATCTAATAGGCAGTTCCTCATATTGGTGCGGATCCTGGCTATTACAATGAAGACCATCCATAAATAGCAGATTGGCAATTTCTTTGGAGAAAAAGCCTTTATCATTGTATAGTTTTCCAACAGTATCTTTTACACACTTAATACGATAGAAGCTTCAATATCCAATTTTCGACTTATTTCTCGAGCCACTTTTAAGGTCGGTTCGCTCTTTCCATTGAGCTATTTGCTAATTCTTGAACTGCTGATGCCTAAATAATTAGAGGTTGTTCCATACGCATAGCCGCATGATGTAGGTATTACGAATCGCCATGATCTTATCGGATTTCTGGTGAGTATCGGTTAAACGGATTTATGATTGGCAAATTCGCTCTTAGTTATTGTTTTATGCCCAAAATTCGAAATAAGAAAAGCTTGTTTGAATGATTAATTAATACCAGACAAAGTATATTTCACATACTCTGTCTGGATTAATTTGCTTAGTTACTTTGTTCTTCTTTTTGCTTGATAAAATAGGCGTTCATACTATACTCTGATGCTGCAGCCCATTTTTCGTTGACCTTGGGAAGAAAGGCCTTGAGCCGTTGTTTTATCTTAGTATATTTTTTGTTGCCGGCCTCATTATACCATTCGTTTGGATCGGTTTTAAGTAGGTATAGCTCTTCTGACCCGTCTTCATAATGAATGTAACGGTAATCTGAGGTGCAAATGGCATGGTTATTCCGGGCCCAGGTAGTAATGGTGGGGTATTCCCATTCGGTGTTTGGCGCCAACAGAAGTGGACTTAAACTTCGAGCCTCAAGGTTTTTATTTTGCAGTAAGTCGCATAAATCCGTTAGGGTAGGATATATTGAAAATAATTCAACAGGGACATCTATCTTAACATTATGAGGCAATCCAGGTCCAGAAAAAATAAGTGGAGCCGCCGTTGCACTATTCCATAGGCACATTTTGGCGAATGTCCCCTTCTGGCCCAATCTATATCCATGATCGGACCAAAGTACAACAATGGTATTGTCGGCATAAGGACTGTTTTCTAGTGCATTTAATACCTCCCCTACATAGTGGTCTACGAAGGATACGCTAGCCAAATAGCCGTGAAGAATGTCTTTCCACTGACCGGTCTCAATGGCCCAGTCGGTGGTGGGCATCATAGGGAGGTCGTCCACTTCCAGGGCAATCGCCGGTAGATCATCGCGATCACTTTTAAGATAGGGGGGCAAATGAATTTTGTCCTTGTCATAAAGGTCAAACCACTTTTGAGGGACATACCAAGGTACATGAGGACGCAAGAAGCCGACGGAAAGGAAAAATGGACGATCATAACTCCTATGAAGTCGTTCTACCGCCCATTGGGCAGATTTGTAATCGGGCATTTGTTCGTCCGTTTCAGGAAATGCGCCCCAATCCGTGGAGGTTTTCTTTTGATCCCAATGAAAATTCACCTTGGGTTTAGGGCCAAATCCAGGTACCCTGCCCCCACTTTCATCGAGTACTCCATCGGGGGCATGTTCATGGAAAATTTTCCCTACACCCATTGTATAATAGCCGGCGTCTTTAAAATACTGCTGCAAAAAAGTGGACTTTTGAGTTGCGGCGTTCACTTCTTTGATGGCATTGTCGTCGATCATACCATAAATGCCCGAGGTTGATGGCCTCACTCCAGTCATCACGGCTGTTCGAGACGGGCCGCACATCGGCGACTGGCATTGGGCATTTGTAAACAAGACTCCTTTATTAATGAGCTTGTCTAGGTTAGGCGTAATGGCATCGGGATGTCCCATACCACCAATGAAGTCGTTCAAGTCATCCACAGAAATCATCACGATATTGGGCTTGATCTGCTTTTGAGAGTAAACAGCCTGAGAACTCAAAAGTCCCAATAATAGCATACAGCGCAGTACAATCATAACTCTCTAATTTGTATTTAATTGGCCTTATTTTCAATAACCTGGATTTTGCTCCCAGCCATTTAATCTTATTTCGTTCAAAGGTAGGGGCAGTAAGTAATCGCGTTGTAAGTCCACATTCCGGGGTTCATAAGAGTCTGCCGAAGTAAATACTTCACTCAAGTTTTGCCAGCGCTGAATATCAAACCATCTTTTAAATTCGAAGGCGAGCTCCAAGCGGCGTTCTTCCCGTACCAAATGTATAAAATCTTCGTTGGCAATACCTGCTTGTACGTTTTCGGGGAAGCTATTATTGGAAGCACCATTGAAACGGGCCCTGGTTCGTATGAGGTTGATGTAACCAATGGCTTCATCGGTTGCACCCTCCGTTTCGGCGATGGCTTCTGCTGCCATTAAAAGTACGTCAGCATATCTGTAAATATGATAATCATTATCGGCCCTACGGTCATCACCAGCGTCCTGAGGCCCGGGATAGCGGTAGTATTTGGCAATATGGGGGCGGTTTACAGGGACTTGGGTAACGGCCTCAATAATTGATACTTTCTGGCCGTTAATCATAACACTGTCATCCATACTAACCGCCCTTCTATAGTCGCGTGCATCCCAACTTTGATATACCTTCAAGGTAGGTACCACCACGGAAAGGCTACGCGGTAAAAGACCCCTTGGTCTGGTCTGGGAAATGAGCCAGTCAAGATTTATATTCCCAGCCCCAAGAAGATTGTTCTGCCAATCTACCACAAAAATTGGTTCCTTTAGAGAACTGGCTAACTCACCTCGGAAAAGATTCTGATAGTCCTTTTCAAGGCTATAGTTGTACTTCCCACTCGCATTGGTAATTACATATCGGGCCTGGGTGGCAGCATCGGTGAAGTTTCTCTGAGTAAGGTATACGTCGGCCAAGACAGTTGCCGCAGTTCCCGAGGTAGCCCTGTTTCTTACATCTCCAGTGTGTTGACTTGGCAGGTGTAGTTTCGCATAGAGCAAGTCTTCCTCTACCGATTTGTAGATTTCTGCTACAGGGGTTCGAACAGCACCTTGTAGCTGAGTGGTGGTTTCGATAGGTGTATTTAAGTAAGGTACGTCACCGAAAAGTCTGATCAGGTTGAAATAGGAAAATGCCCGAATAAACCTTGCCTCGGCTTCTAGGCTATTCTTCTTTTCGGTTTCTCCATTCACCATCGGCAGGGCGGCCAGTGTGGTATTTGCTGCCGAGATAGCTCTAAAAAAGGCCTCCCAAACGCTCGCTGATATATAGTTTTGCGAATCCATATCGAACTCATCGATTTGCCGTCTTACCGCCTCGGTGCCCAAATCGCCAATAGCCGACATATCACTGCGGAGCATCAGCACTAATGGTAATTCCCGACCATATAGATCTTGAGAGACAAACTGACTGTATCCTCCAAATATACCAGCTTCCACATCACTTAAACTTTTGAAAAATGATTCAGGGGCTAGAAGTCCTTTGGGGTCTTCTTCCAAATTGGTGCAACCCGCCAGTAAACTAATGGTTAGGATGCTGCTTAAAAGTATTTTATTGATTTTCATATCTATTTCTTAAGAAGTGGTTTTAAAAAGTAATATTCAGGCCTAACGTGTATGATTTTACATTGGGATAGCTATCGTAATCTCCCCCTAAATTGACATTACCACTTCCCTTATAGGCTACCTCCGGGTCCACTCCTGAGTATTTTGTGAAAGTCAGGACGTTTTGGCCACTTATATAGATCCGAGCATTGCTTAAATGTACTCGGGAAAGTATGGACTTTGGAAAATTATAACTTAGCGCTATATTTTTCAGGCGCACATAAGAACCATTTTCTATAAATCTGGTTGAAGAATGATTCGTTCTGTCCGTTGTTGCCTTGGGAATATCGGTATCGGTATTGGTAGGAGTCCAGCGGTTCAATGCATCGGTAGAGGCATTGGTTATTCCATTTAACTGGCCCAATTCCATAGCCGTGAAGTTAAATAGATCGCCACCAATACTCGATTGGAAAAATATGTTAAGGTCGAAACCTTTGTAGGATAAATCGTTACTTAGGCCGAGCAGGTAGTCAGGATTAGGGTTGCCTATGATCGTGCGGTCATTGAGGGTAAGCACACCGTCGCCATCGAGGTCCCGGAACTTCTCACCTCCTGCAACCTGTTCGAACCCTGCGCCGGGTATGAAACTATCGCCTTCTTGATATACCCCGTCATATATAAACCCAAAAAAGCTTCCGACCGGCGATCCTTCCCGAAGAATAGACGTGTTCCCTGGCCTAAGTACGCCTGGTGCACCACCAAATTCCCTGTCAAGTCCACCTGGCAGGGACAATACCTTGTTCCTATTGACGGTAACGTTAAAATTGGTCGTCCATCTAAACTGGCCCACCAGATTTCGGGTGTTTATTGCAAATTCCACCCCTTTGTTTTCAATGTCTCCAAAATTCTCAGTTCTGCTGGTATAACCAGAGAAAGAAGTAATAGGTACAGTAAAGAGCAGGTCAGAGGTTTTCTTAATATAATAATCGGCTGACAGGTTAATTCTACTATCTAAGATATCAATATCGGTACCTATATTGAACTGTGCGGTTGTTTCCCAGGTCAAATCTTTATTGGCTATGGCAGTGGGTCTTACGGCGTTTAGGACGGTACTTCCACTTGAAAAAAGGACGGGTGAGATCCTTGAAAAAGATTGATACGGACCAATAGCTTGATTTCCAGTTAGCCCATAGCTAGTTCTAATTTTAACCGCTGTAATAATTTTATTTTGTGGAAAAAACGCTTCTTTTCCTAGATTCCATGCAAAGGCTCCTGATGGAAAAAATGACCATTTGTTGCCTTCACTAAACTGAGAGGCCCCATCATAACGGCCCGTAGCTGTAAAAATGTACCGATCTGAAAAGTTATAGTTTAAACGGGAATAATAAGATACAATCTCCGATGTAGTTGTATTTGAACTTGCTGGTTGCCAGTTGGAACCCGCATCTAAATTCCAAAAGCCAAATGCATCAGTTATAAATCCTTTATTTGTCGCAGAAAAAGTCTCATAATCAAATTTCTGATAGGAGTATCCCGCTACCAATGAAAGAGTATGTATCTTGTTGAGCGTCTTATTATAATTAAAATAATTTTCATTGAGAAGGTTCGATCTCCTAACGGTTGTAAGTCGCCCTGCGCCATTACTAGCAATGCCATCAGCTGATAGTCGATTGTCGTATTGTCCATTTCTACTGTTTATAAAACTGAATCCTAGGGTAGAGTTAAAATATAGACCATCTAATAGGTTATATTTTAATTGTAAATTGGATTGGACATTCTCAGTAATATTTTCAATATCTCGACCATCAATCACCGCTCTAGGGTTTTCATAGGGGGCCGTCCCTACATTGCTGGTGGTATAGACTCCATTTTCATCCAGGATCCCACGGTTGGGTTCAAATCTTTGGGCCGAGGCTATAACTCCAGCCGTATTAGCTCCGTTTGAATTTTGTGTATACACCCCATCTTGTTTTTCACGACGTAGAAACGTGCTGAAGTTAAGATTTAGCCGTTTTGTAGCGGCGATATCGATTTTAGAGTTTAATGAAATCCGATTATAATCCGAAGTTTGTATGATCCCTTTTTGATTGTAAAGTGCTCCCGATACGTAATATTTTACTTTGTCGGTACCTCCAGAAACGGACAATTGATTATTTAGAATCGCTCCTCGCCTGAAGATCAAATCTTGCCAGTCGGTTTCATTGCTCAGATCATTAGGGTCGTAATATAGCGTACCTCTCGATTCATTGATGTATTCGGCATAGTCTCTTGCCCCTAACACCGACTGTCGCCCTACTTCCTTTTGGATCGAATAGGAGCTTACAAAATTGATTTTGGGTTGACCTAACACTCCTGAGCGAGAAGTTACCATTACGACCCCGTTAGCGCCTCTAGAACCGTAAATGGCTGTTGCGGATGCGTCTTTTAATATTTCAATAGAAGCAATGTCTTCAGGTGGGGGCATTACACCGCCTACAATACCATCGACAACAAAGAGTGGGTCACTACTCGCGTTGATAGATGTGGCTCCTCTCACTCTAATCTTATATCCCGCTCCGGGTTCTCCATTTACCGCCTGAATTTGAACGCCTGGAGCCCGACCTTGCATGGCTTGCACCGCGTCCTGAGCAGGATACGCAGTCAGTTGTTTCTCTCCAACACTGGCAACCGAACCCGTAAGGTCACTTTTCTTTTGGGTTCCATACCCCACCACTACCACTTCCTCAAGGGTCTTATTGTCGGTTTCTAAAGTTACATCGAGGCGCGTTTGATGAAGCAGTGGAACTTCTTTTTGAATAAACCCTACATAACTAAAAATAAGTACCCCCTCTAGGTCAGGAATATTGAAGGAATACGCCCCGTTTATATCCGTAAGCGTTCCCCTCTGGGTGCCCTTTAAAATGATGCTCACCCCTGGTAAACCTTCCCCTTTTTCGTCGCTCACCGTACCCGTAACGGTGATGTCCTGGGGTTTTTGTTTTTGCTCCATGGCCCGGGCCTGGGAATTGGACTTGGTGCCCGTAGCTGTTTTTTTAAGTATTATAAACTCCCCATTGATATGATATTCAATATGATAGGGTGTTAGGAGTTCTTCTAAAACTTTCTCTAGGGTCTCGTCCTTTAGTTTTAACGATACCTTGGTTTCGGCCGGAAAAATCCCAGGTAAATACGTAAACTTAATATTGGATTTTTTTTCTATCGCTAACAGGGTTTTGTCAATTTCCTTGTTGAGTACCTGTATACTCAAACGGCGGTTTAACAGCTCCTGGGCCTTACCGTCCTTTGCAATGGCCAGGCTGGCCATGAGCAAAATAGTCAGAATGGGGATCCCTAATATTTTCATTATTAGTCTGGTTTTTGAACGACTATTGAAAAACTTTTCCATACTTTTACAGTTGTTTTATTTTAATAGATTTTAAAATAGGGCAATACATTCCCTGCTTCCTGTTATCAGGAATTTCGTTTTATTAGATGATTCGGGGATTTTGGGCTGGAAGCGCTGCCACGCTTCCAGCTCTTTTTACGCTGTTTACATGAAGGGTTATAGGGTTTAGGTTGTCAAAAATTTTAAAGATTACAATCTCCTCCCGAGATAATAATATCGGTTCCAAATACTTCATAAGTTGCCCCAACGGTTTGACAAATAAGGTCCAGTCTTCTAAAAAGAGTCAAGTCGCTCAAAGGGGCCGTAATTTTGCATTTCTTAAAAACTTCCTGATCGTATTGTATATTCACCCCATAGGTGTTTTCCAGACTCAGTAAGATTTCATGGACAGAAGTGTTTTTAAAATCAAAATTTAGTTTCTCTTTAGCTCCAATCAATTCTATGGGTTGTTCGACAAGGCCTTTGGTCAAGGTTTTCGTCTGCGTATCGAAAACCACCTGCTGGTTGGGAGTAAGAAAAATAGATGGATTGGCTTCAAACTTTCCAGCCTTGTCCGATGCGACGAAAACCTGTACTTTTCCTGAGGCTACCATTACATTGTTCTGTGGCGCATCTTTAGCGGCTGTCACATGGAAGCTCGTCCCGATGACCTTGACGACGATTCCCCCTGCGAATACCATAAATGGCTTTTTCATGTCTTTGGTCACCTCAAAATAACCTTTACCGTCCAGGTAGACTTTTCGAAACTCGTTGCTGAAATCGGTATATCGGATTACACTCCCCGGCTCAAGCAGGACCGTAGACCCATCCTGAAGTGTTACATTTCGTTGAGAGGAGGTATTATTTGTCTCTTCGGCCCATGCCGGGTCTAATTCCTGACTATGTGCTTCCATTTCGATAAGGGCAGGGGAAAAGAAGGATTGGACACTCCAGACCAATCCCACTGCTACTAGCAGGAAGGCAGCAGCAGCCATCCACCATTTTATAGGGCTAGGGGAATGACCAGCACTTTCTAAATCATATTGCTCGTTGGACAATTGGACTTCCTCCCAAATTTGGCTCTTTAGGCCTTCTTCTGGTAGTTCTTGGCTATGCTGTAATCCTAATAATATCGATTTGGCTACTATTATTTCATTCGATTTCTCAGGATACATGGTGATCAATTTCAGCCAATACGCATCGTCCTTAGGTCCCTGCGACAGTACCCAGTTCCTAAACCGATCATCTTGAAGAAAATCTTCAGTTGTATAGTTTCTATAATTTTCCAATGGACTAATTTTGGCTGACTTTTGTATTATACAATTATAAAGGATGCTTTAATTGAGTTGTCCCAAAGAATGATCATAAATTTTTAGAAAAATGAACAATTTTCACTCAAACGATCATCATCATGCCGATAGACATCTACTTTCCGAAGTGCTAGGGATGTTACCGGTGTAGGGGAGTCTAGTAGTAGGGAAGAAACTAATTTAACAGAATTAAGCTGATAATGGACTGATAGGAGAGTGATTTGAGGTGTTTGCGAAGCAGACTGAGGGAGTTTGTTAAGGTATTGCGCACGGTCTTATTGGAAATATGCATGATATCGGCTATCTCGCTGATGCTAAAGTTTTCATAGTACCGTAGGGTAATCGCTTCTAACTGACGCTTCGGTAATTTGGCCAGTACCTTCGCCAACCTCTGACTTAAGGCTGGGTCATCAAAAATATTCGGGACATCATCGAAGGCTTCTAGCTCTTGGATGAATAATGATTCCAGGTCTATTTTTTCAATATTCTTTTCTTTCTGTCCAATTCTATAAAAATCACGACGCAAACTTCGAAACAAATAGAACTTAATATTGTCGACAGGAGATAGTCTTAAACGGGTCCTCCACAGGGTTATAAACAAATCCTGGATGGTATCTTCGATTCTTGTTTCGTCTTGTAAAAACTTTTTACCATAGGCATAAAGGACATCAAAATACCGTTCATAAATCTGGGCGTATGCTGCCTTATCCCCTTTACAGAAGGCCGCCCATAATTCCGAATCTTGATGATATGGTAACTTCAATGGTATCGTATTTTATTTTTACCAGTTTATAAAAGTAGCTATTTTATAGAAAAATAACAGTTTTTGCTGTAAAACTCCTGTTTTTTGGTCGCCATAGTGTCTTTTAAAGTGTAAAATCTCCTAAATCACCCCTATGGTTTTTCCTTAGGGAATAAAAAAAGGCAACGTTGGAGTCTCAGGGATTTAAATCGAATGTGAAATATTTTATCATCTATTAGTGGGGGGGCGTATAGGGCTAAATGCTGGCGCTCAGCTATTATTTGATTGAAAAAATTTTTTTGAATTTTACTTACAACCTGTTAAAATTTTGATTGACGGCTTTCCCGATATTAAGTATTCAGAAAGTATTTACTGTTTGCATATTGCTTCATAGCGTACTGTATGGCAGGTTTAGTTTTGGAGCTGACAGAGCCGAATCAGTAATGTTCGCCGAACCATAGAAAAGTGATTGAGAAATTGTAACTTACAAAGTACATTATAAGGGCCACATTATTTTAGCAATGGTTAACTCGACTGCGATTTAAGGTACTGTGGTTACCAAGGACCTATTAATAACTCTTTTAAACCATCGACGATGAATTATCAAATAAAGGCTTCCTCTGTATCCAACAAGGATGCATCTGTTCATATTAAACAGTCGAATATAGATTTTGGTACCATTCCAAATTCGGCAGAAACCCTGCCCAATCCTGCCGAATTATTCTTGGGTTCCGTGGCTTCCTGCATTCTTAAAAATGTGGAGCGCTTTTCAAAGATGATGAAGTATACCTATACCAAAGCCACCATAGAGGTAAGCGCAACGCGACTTGAAAACCCACCAAGAATGGATCATATCAGCTATGCCTTAACCATCTATAGCAACGATGATAAGTTGAATATCACCCTGCTTCAAAAGAATATAGAAAAGCATGGCACCATATTTAATACCGTAAAACTGTCTGGATCTATTACTGGGACGATTCAAACGGTGAGGGAGGACTGAATCCATCCTATTCGATGTCGTTAACTGCCATATAAATAAACTTAAAACACAAAATTTATGATAGACAAAGTCAAGATTTTGAAAACAGAAGTGCTTTCCGATAATTGGTATGTACTCAGGAAAATAACCTATGAATACACGAAAAAGGACGGTACCAAACAGACCCAGAGCCGGGAAGCTTACGACAGAGGAAATGGAGCGACTATATTGCTATACAACAAGAGCCAAAGGACTGTTGTATTGACGAGACAATTCCGGCTACCCACCTTTGTGAACGGAAATGAAAGTGGAATGCTGATAGAGGCCTGTGCAGGACTATTGGATAAAGATAATGCCGAAGATTGTATCAAGAGGGAAACGGAAGAGGAAACGGGTTATAAAGTTACCGATGTACGCAAAATATTTGAAGCGTATATGTCCCCCGGTTCTGTTACAGAGATTGTTCATTTCTTTGTGGCAGAATATACCAAATCCATGAAAGTGAATGAAGGGGGTGGAGTGGATCACGAAGAGGAGAATATCGAAGTATTAGAAATGGAAATCGACCAGGCATTGGCTATGGTCGAATCTGGAGATATTAAGGATGGAAAGACTATTATGCTGCTTCAATATGCGAAACTTCATCAGTTGGTCTAACTCAGACAACGAAAACTAGCCGGGGCGATTAAGGTTAGATGGGATCGATTTGATATTTCAAAAAAACGTATGCTTGGTAATAACACCCTTCAGTAGGTTGGAAACATCTAGTATTAAGATTTGAAATTAAATAGGGCTTTGCATTGAAGTAAAACGAAATAAACGCATATGAAAAGAGGGTTGATCATTTTGGTGCTAGTTATCAGCCAGACAATAGGCTACTCTCAATATTTATCGGTGCCAGTGATGTCGGATCATAAGCCCGAAGCTGGAAGTAGAGTAAAAGTGATCCCCGAGGATTATCAGAAGACGGAGGTATATTATTCCTTGTATCTGCCCGAGAACTACAAGCCTGGGAATACCTACCCAGTTATTGTAGAATATACAGGTAACGAGTGGCCTCCTAGCGGCTCGACGGGGGAAGTCAAAGATGCGAACCTTGGGTACGCTATAGCTAAAAGGATCGGTGCCATATGGCTGGTATTGCCATATATTCAGCAGGGCAGATCGGTTACCAAATGGTGGGGGGATGAAGTGGAAACAGTCGATTTTGCTTTGAAGAATATCAGGGAGGTATGTGAAAACTATGGAGGAAATCCGGCAGAGATTTTTCTTTGTGGGTTTTCAAGAGGAGCAATCGGTGTGAACTACCTGGGGTTATACAACGACAAAATAGCAGAAGTCTGGTTAGGTTTCTTTACCCACGACCATTATGATGGCGTAAGAGAATGGAAAGGGACCGAATGGGGATCCCCCATAGCGAAATACAGACAAGCCGCCAAAGAACGGATGGGCCGATTGAGGGGAAGAAACTGTTTAATATCCCAAAATATTGAAGAAGGAGAGACGAGCTTTGAAACTAGAAACTATATTGAGGAAAACAGTTTTGATTCATTAGCTAATATTCGATACAACTGGTTTTCGATGAGGAAGGTGATACCCCATATACCCTCCGAAGCTGTGCCTCATAGCCATACCGATAAATGGCTGTTGTATGATTCTGAATATGCCGAGACCGTTTATAACTGGTTTCTAGAAACCATTCAATCCAAACCGAATACCTACTCCATATCGGGTGTTATTAGAAATTCAAAAGGTAAACCCTTAAAAGGCGTTGTTGTTGAAAGTAGCACCACCCATTTTGCCATAAGCAATAAAGATGGGGAATATCGACTGGAAGGTTTAACTGCAGGACCTAAGAAAGTTACCGTTTTTGATCGAGGAAATGGCTCGTTAAGACTTTCAAAGGAGGTTTATTTGGAAGCTCCGATTATTGGATTGGATTTCATGATAGGACATCGATAAATTCGTTTTTTCAGAATCCTCGATCGCTTTGGTCGGATAGGGGACTCAAAAATTAAAGCATGTGGAATCTATTGGGTACGCTGAAAGGGGAATTCAGATGTCGACTGAAAAGGGATGGTCAGTTAAATTTAAGAACGTAACTATTGGTTAACTTACGTATTATCCTATACCTTTAACTCTCGTACAATATCAGCCTAGCTTATAAGCGAAATAGCTAGCAGCGGATACGTGAATAATCGCATTCCGAGCCTTTAAGGAGCGAATGCTCTAATTTTAATATGATTAGTTTGAAAACAATTGAATTGAAAAGATTTGTCCTTACCGCCCTGATCTTGATGATGGGAGGCTGTATTTATGCTCAAGGACCCACAACCAACGCAGGGTCGTATCAACAAACGGATTACCCCATCAGAACCTTTAGGATTTACCCCATTCCAGATCCGCGCTACTTCCTGAAATTAAATACCCGCACGGGGCAGATATGGCCCATTGCCTTTGATGAAAAAGTAACAAAACAGTTGGAGGCTACTTCGAAAGGTGAACCGTTAGTGAATATACAGAACGAAGTCGACAATAGGTTTGCGCTTTACCCTACCCAGAATACCTGGGTTTATTTACTTCTTGACCAAATAAACGGGAAAATGTGGCAAATGGAGTGGCATATTAAAACAAAAAAGGCGGAAATGACCCCTTTAAACGGTTCATCACTAATCGACGAACAGCAAGAAGGTGATATTCGATTTATCTTACAGTCGACTCGAAATATGTGGCATTTCTTACTCTTGGACCAAATAAATGGAAATATGTGGCATATTGGCTGGTCACTGAAATCAAAGGGCCGTTCCATTACGCCAATTAATTAAAATTTAAACAGGCTCTTAGGAGAAAACAACACATCACATTATATTTAAGGCTTAGCGGGGCATGCGCCGGAAATCTAGCTTTTAGTGAAAGGCAGTCTTCCTCGACTCGTACCAAAAGCAAACAGGCCATGTCTACTTATTAAACTATATCAGTAATATGTCAATATCAAAAGAAGCAGAGCTAATCGGAATGAAAAAGGTAAGTGACGTGGTGGCTCATACCTTAAAAGAAATGAGCGATTATGCCAAGCCTGGCATGACCACCAAAGAGCTTGATGATTTTGGTGCCCGTATTTTAAAAGAATCCGGCGCAAACTCCGCTCCATTGATGACCTATAAGTTTCCCGGCTGCGCGTGCATCAGTGTCAATAAGGAGTTCTGCCATGGGATTCCTTCTGAAAGGACCGTGCTGAAAGAAGGAGATCTGATTAATATAGACGTTTCTGCTGAATTGGATGGTTTTTGGTCGGATAATGGAAACTCATTTGTTCTTGGAAAAGACATCCATCAACATCAAAAATTGGTGGATGCCTCAAAAGAAATATTACAGAAGGCTATCAGTAAAATCAAGGGAGGGGTGAAAATAGCCGACATAGGTCAGCTTATGGAGACAGAAGCTAAAAAGAGAGGCTATAAAGTGATTAAAAATCTAGGTGGACACGGAATAGGAAGGAGCCTCCATGAGCAGCCAGATGAATTGCTCAATTATAAAAATAAATTTGACCATAGACGCTTTAAAAAGAACACGGTCGTAGCCATTGAGACTTTTATCTCCACCACCTCATCCTATACCGTGGAGCTTAACGACGGCTGGACCATGGTGGGCAATAAAGGTGGGTTTATGGCACAACACGAACATACTATTGTAGTTACTGATGGCCAACCGTTGATATTAACAGCGATGAATGGCATTTGGAACTGATACTAGCATGTGTTTTCCATAAACGTTTGAAAAAGAGTGTTTAATATATGGAAATGCGGTTGAAGTAGCATCAAGAATTAAACCAACATTCCAAAGGAATACCAATAGTGATAACCGATTTTAAGATTCAAGAACTCGAGAACCAACTGGTCAGACTGGTTCCATTAATAGGTATTGACTTTGAGAAGATTTACAAAGTCGCTTCCGATCCTTCTATTTGGGAACAGCATCCTGCCAGTGACCGGTACCAAAAAGAAAAATTTGAAAGCTATTTTAACAATGCCCCTTGCAAACAGTGGGCCTACGTCGCTCTGGACCGTCAGACTGGGGAGGTCATTGGCTCTACCCGATACTACGACTATAAGCCTGCCGAGAAAAGCCTGGCCATCGGGTATACCTTTTTGGCTCGGGAATACTGGGGTGGGGCGTATAATCAATCCATAAAAACCGCACTTTTAGACTATGCATTTCAGGCCGTAGACCGGGTGTATTTCCATATCGCTCCTGCCAATATCCGCTCTCAAAAGGCCACCAACAAAATCGGTGCCCAAAAAGTGGGTGATTACCACCTGGAATTTAATGGTCAAAAGTTGCTGCATTTTGAGTATGCCATAGAAAAAGAGGATTGGGGCCTTAGAAGCGAATAATACCAAAAAATAGGGCTATAAATCATTGTTGGGAGCGCGGTAGCAAGGTAGCCACTTGAGATTCTGTCTGCTAATAGGATTGACTTAGTGGTCGAAAGACCGTATATTGTCTTATCACCGCTATAGGTCTTTTGTTTTTTCCTAATCGTCGGTATGATTTGTACATCCTACAGAATTTAAGAATGGCTCAACCAAAGTCCAAACGTGTTATCAAGATCATCTTGTTTTTAGGCACGCTGATTTCCATGTTTTATGTCCCCTGGCCCATCGTGATCGCCTGGATAAAGCCGCTCCCAAGCACCATTCAGGAGCAAGTCGATGCCGTGGCCGATTATGGGTTTGACGGTATCATTGTGTATGTCGATCAAAAGGGTGAAAAGCCTGCGTTTTATACGGCAGGCTATAAAAACAAAGAAAGCAAGACTCCTGCCGATCCGAAGTCATTATTTAAAATCGCCAGCGTTAATAAGCTGTTTACCGCCGTGGCCATAGCCAAATTGACCAGAGACGGACGGTTGTCCTTGGACAAAACCCTGGGCGATTACTTCCCCGAGCTATCAGGAAGAATAGCGCATGCCGATCAGATTACCATTCGGATGATGGTGCAACATCGTAGTGGTATTCCCAATTATACCGACACGCCCGATTATTGGGTGCACCCAAAAGACAGTGATGAAGAACGGCTAGCATTGGTGCTGGACCTGCCCGCCAAGTTTGAGCCCGATACCGATTATGCCTACAGCAATACCAATTACCTATTGCTGGCTCAACTCATAGCTCGCATAACGGGGGATTCGGAGTTTGCCTATATCCAAAAAGAAATTTTAGATCCTCTAAGCCTGAAACATACCTATGCTTCCGTTCATGAGGTTAATATGGATGATGTGATGAGCGGGTATTACGTGGGCTATCCCCACGATCTGAAGACCCAGGATGTGGGGATGCTCGCTACCGCCGACGACCTAGGCAAGTTTATCAGGGCGCTCAACGATGGCTCCGTTTTCAAGGATCGGAAAGAACAGGATATCTACTCCTCCATCTATGAATTTGGCCATACAGGACTGGTGCCTGGCTATCAGACCATTGCGAAATATGACCAGGACCTGGATGCCGTGGTCATTCAATTTACCAATACCGTCAATTTCCAGGGCTATAACTGGAATATGTCGGAAGTGATGTACAGTAGAATCTTGAAAATACTTAGGAAAAAGGAGTAGGTATTTATCTGGAATATCGATTCATATAATACTATTAATACCGATGCATGCTCTTCAACTCTTCTTTTGATTAACTTTTAGCAAAAGAAGAAAATCCCAAATTTTGTCTCGCTCATTACGAATCGTCTTGTACTGTTTAGCCCTTTTCTCTGCTATCTTAAAATACGTGAAGATACTAGCTAGGTTGAGGTTGCTGGAGCGCCAATAATTTAGACGGATTAATTTATTCTTCAAAAACTGAAAGTCATATTTCGTAAGCCACACTGTGCTGGCTGTAAAGCATTAGAATAACTTTAAAAATACTTGGCTAGTTAATATTTATTTTTAGTTAACTGATAGGTTTAATCAATTACTTATTAAACGGTTTGAAAATTCATGATTTATTAAATTTTTTTTCAATCAGTTCCTGTATATTTGAAAATGTTAAATTAAGGGGATACTTAAATTTAATTAACTATCCGTCGATTAGATATCTCCCTGATTTTAAAAACAGGGAGATATAGGCCTGTGAACATTATGGTAAAATATCCTTTAATAATTTACTATATACAGAATGCTGTAATAAATCAATGTTTTGCAGGATTGTTCTGTTATTTGATTGCAAAGTTCCTTGGTATAATTTAAACTTGACAAATTATTGGCAATCTATAGAGCATTGAATTTAGTAAAATGTCTCAATGGAGTGTATTTATATTAGACAAGAAATAATGGGGTGGTTACTAAATTATTGTGAGTAATTAAGAGTTTCTTACTAAGTTCGTTATGGTTTAAATTTCCTTCACAATAAAATAGGATAATATATTTTGAGATTTCTTTTTGTACAATGCAACAGATGGTAAATTATTGAGTAATGTTTGGTAGGGGGGGGGGACTATGTCAAGCATGCCTGTAACCACAACCTGTATGTCATTTGTCTAAAGATAAATATAGAATTTGTAGAGACTATTAGCCAGGTCTATTAATTGTGAGTATTTAAAAATATTTTTTTATGAATTAAGGTGTAGATTATCTTTTACTATTTTGGTGGATGTACGAAGAAATTTAATACTACAATTTATAACCATAAGAAGCTGTGATTTACAAAGATGTTTAGAAATATGTGATTATATTGTAAACCAGTGGTCCATTTGTAATTCAGGATTAAAAAAGGGAGGGTTTGTTCAAATTATGATTAGTAATCTTTCTTCTGGGAAATCAGTTGAGGAGTCAATTGGTAGCCACCGTTACTTTTTATATTCATCAATGAATTGATATAGGAATGTTTTAAAACTTCTTCGTTTACGGATGATTGATCATGGATTTCGCATTCTTAAGAGAAGTCCAAGAGGGACAAATTTTGGATTTTATTATTTGTTCTAGATATTTAGAGGGCAAGGATTAACCTTGTACATGTTACCTTACAACAGGGTAAGGTTAAGCATCATTCTATTTAAGAAATTCATCATTCCATGTATCCGTTCCAGTTTATTTAGTAAGTAAACTAATTGCAGGATATTGTGCTGACCATGTAAAGTGAAATTTATATCCTAGACTATTCTGGCTGAAGCTGGTTTAGGCCGAAGAGACTCAAATGAAGGCGATAAGGACCAAGATATCTTAGTCAATCTGATGGCTTATAAGGGCTATAGAAAAAGTAATGGATAAGAAATTATAACTGATAAATGGGCTCCTTGTTTAAAGTATATAGAATTAGACTAATGTAAATTAAGTTAAGGAAGTTTCTGGTCAGTGAGATGACGTGGAAGCATTATGGCTTTGTAGGTTAAATGAAAATACTAAATAGGCATTCAATTCATTGTCTGTTACGGAATACGCATTCTTTTGCGGAAGTAAAATAAGCCAAGGCTCTATTTTGCTTCCGCAAGAGTAAGTTTTAATTTTATTTTTATGGATAATATTTTAGAAGAAACTGCTGGGGTTATATTATTTATAATATTGTTATACTTCATCATAATTTATCTATTTTATTGGAAGAGGCAGAAAAAAAAATCCGTTCAGAATGAAAAATGGGATATAATGAGTCCAACCAATTTGGGCAACCCAGCACAAATGGAAAATGAAGATCAAATTTCTAATATTGATGAAGAATGCACGCGGACGTTAACGGCTGAGGTGGAGGAAAATAGATTAATACCAATACAAAAGGAAAAATTGCTATTAATGAAACTGGATGAGTTCGAACAGTCAGGAATTTTTCTTGAGAATAACTTTTCCTTAGCCATAATGGCCACTTGGATGGGGATAAATACCAAGTATCTCTCTTATTTGATTAGAAATCATAGGGATACAACTTTCAATAACTATATTAATCAGCTACGAATTGAGTACATTGTAGGCATGCTTAAAGTCGATGCTAAGTGCCGTCAATACAAAATCAGTGTCTTAGCAAGTATGTCGGGTTTTTCTTCTCATAGTCATTTTGCAACTGTATTTAGAGCTCAAACGGGAGAATCCCCCTCCTCTTTCATCGGTAAACTTGTTGAGGAAGAAGCTGATTGGCAATAAATTCATGTATAGCTTTAAATAACGCTATCATAGAAGACTATTATCGCTTTTTTAACAAATAGTCATTTCTCCAAAGGACCTCTAATTTATCTACTATTTGCTTGTCCGGACATTTCAACTTTCAGTATTTAACAACAGGGTGCTCTACGCATAATGGCAACCGTTATGTGTTTGGGTAGTCTCATTCTGGAATTATTCTAATGGATTGAGTTGTTGCTCGTACTTCTAATACCGGAGAAAACGTTTTCAGATAAATGAATTCTTGTACTTCCTAGGTAAGGGTATATTTTTTGAATGCATCAGGGCCTGATCTAATTAATTTTAATTGGCGTATAATGTTAACAGTATGTCACTGTTTTTCATAAAATGTTGACTATCGTTCAATAAAGTAGCTGATTATTCAGCTCGTACTGGAAGTATTTAAAGAAAGTTTAACACAAGGCATGGATTTAGAACAACAGAATTATATTAGGAAAGGGATTCATTTGGTATTTAATATGGAGACAATTCCCCTACAAATGATGCAGGAGTCCAACACGGCTTTAGTTTATAACCCTTACTCTCTTCGTTAAGGCATTTCATTCATTTACAGTAGGTTATAGTCCTGAATTCGCAAGGATTCCCATATACCACCATTGTAATGTGTCACCTTCTTACTTTGTATTTCACAGGGTTGACTTTTTAAGGACTACCTGAATTGGACTAATCAGGTTTGGAATATGAATGAGCCGATGGATCTTTCAAGACGAACTTTCATTATGAATTCGTTCTCATAGAACTGGCATCCGTGCATATGCCTCTTATCTCTACCTTCTATCAGGCTTGAAATTTGGATTTGATACAATTTGAGTAAATTGGATAAAGTCTAATAAAGGTAATAATAATTCAATAGTGTGGTTGGAAGGAATAATTTAGTATTAGTTTATGCTAAAAATTCAGTTGTTAATAATCTGTAATTAGCCTAATAGCATCAAGGTTGTCCTGGACTTTATGGATGGTTCGGTTGGAATAATTATAAGATAAAATAGTATCAATGTAGTTGTTCTTTTATATAACTTCAAATTAGTTGGCTGTTCTATATTAGGAGATTGTGTTCCAATAATCACTATAGTACTAATGCTTCTTTTTTTGTGGAAAAGATCGAATAGATTTGAAAAAGTTCTATCAAAATTCGAGAAAATTGATACACAATCGTTTGAAAACGAACGGCCTATAGGAGACCTTTGAAGTGATACTAGGAGCCAAATTTAACACGATGCATCACTTAAATATTTTCTAGCCTTTAATCCTATTGAATTCCATACAACCTGATTCTTTTACTCGACGTAGGCTCCTAGTATTACTATTTGCACGGTCTTGACAGTGTTTGAGCATAACCTTGGGCTTGGCATTAATTAAGAATGTGACAAATATCATTGAACTAATTTTTAACCAAAACACAAGTCTATGCAAAATTTCATTACTTTATTAGGTGCACATTCCAATTTTAAAGCCCAACTTAAAATTTGGATTATGACCTGTGCTCTTCTCACAGTCATGTGGGGAACTGTTCAGGCCCAAGTTACCATTCCGGCTGGTTCATTTATAATTAAAATGAACGTAAATACGGCAGATTCTCAAAAGGGTCTCAAACCCTATGGGATGATTCATGAGTTAACAAAATTCTATAACGTACCGGTTCTATGGGTAGTTAGAGAAGGTAAAACCAAAGATGCCGTGGATTACACCATCAATGGAGTTAGCTATTCAGGTGGGTTATATGTCATTTCAGCCGAGTATATGACCACGGCGGTTCAGCAGGCCATTACGCAGTGGACAGCAAGTGCAAATACAACCAACGGAGGTAATGGGTACAAAAGGGGCTTTGTAGTAGGAAATTTTATACCTGCTGCCTTTACTTTTACTGGAGCTAAGACCTTAAGTATTCATCATGGACCACTATGGACGCTCGACAATGACAACGGGGACATAGCGGAAGCATTTTTATTAAATGCCGGAATCCCTGCCAGTGGATATAACTGGAGTTTGCCTAGTACCTTAGGGGCTTGTAATGACATTTTTGTAATGCCGCATGCGGAGCCGAAATGGAGTACTCATGGTAACCTTTTTACCTGGAATTCTACTTATAAGGGTGCCATATGGACCGGTTGCCGAGCAGGGAGTGCTCTTTCCAATACCTACAATCCTTCTAATACCAGTCAGCAGATGAATTTTCTGGTCAACAAAAGGACCACCTCTGGTACTGGTATTGTTCTTCCTGTTGCAAATTCTACCAATTACGCTCAGAATTCTTTGTTATTATGGGATGACCACAGTGATGGGACCACACCATTTACCACCAATGCCGCGATTACCTCACCACAGACGGGTACCTATGTAGGTCCGGATGATTGGGTGTCACAATTTCTTGGAACTTCTGATGCAGCTCATACCAATGGTAGTGAAAGGGTTTACTTACCAGTGCTTGGTAACAGTTGGAGAAGTCAGGCTAGAATCATCACATTTGATCCAACGCATTCTGATGTTCCCTCCAATTCTCCTGGCACTGCGGCTTTAATGGTATATGGACGAGGGCTCGGAGAAGATACTCGGGGTTGGGTGATGTATGAAGCTGGACATAATATCAATGTAAATAATGCTTCCGGTGTTGCAGCGATGAGGGCTTTTTTTAATTGGAGTTTTATGGCTTCCCAAGACAAAACCCCAGTAGTTGAACCGCTTACCCTATCGGGTAATGCTACTACAGTATTTTCTGGTAGTCCTGTAGCATTGTCCGTTTCCAGTACTTCTCCAGCTGGTTCTTCCTTGAGTTATTCTTGGACGGCCTTTTCGGTAAGTACCCTGCAATCCGTAGGTAGTTTTTCGGTTAATAATAGTGCCAGTGCTAATAATACTGTCTTTACTCCACCTACCGTGGGTAGCCCAACGGATATAGTGATTAAGGTAACTGTCACGGATGCTTGTAGTAGAAAGTCTATGACGCAAAGTATAGTTACGGTAACTAATACAGCTAATATATTAGGTAGTATATGGCATGATCCCAATGGAAATGCAGTACATGATGTGTCCGAAAAACCGGTAAGTGGAAATAATAATCTAAACGATGCAGGCAACTCAGAAGTGACAGGTGGGAGCGTTTATGCCAATTTGGTGAATTCTAATAATGTGGTGGTGAATTCTGTCAGAGTGAATCAATATGGAAATTTTACCTTTACCAATGTGACGTCTAACTCAGTCTATAAAATTATACTTACTACGACTGAGCAAACTATTTCTTCCATTCTTCCTGAAGCCAGTGCATCCCTTCCGAGTGGATGGGTGGCCACGGGTACTAATTTTGGTTCCACTGCTAATCCTGCGAACCGAACCAATGTACTATCAATTGGTACCCTTACAGGTAATGTAACAGGTGCAGACTTTGGAATAGAACAAATGCCTACGGCATTGAATAGCCTGGCTGCAGCTATCACTAATCCGGGGGGGACTATTCAAGCTCCAGTACCAGCTTCACTCTTTGCCGCCACAGATCCTGAGGATGCTCCTAGTGGGTATGCTAATAATCTTTCAGGAAGAGAGGTGGTTTTATATCCAGCAACCAATGGCACGCTATATTATAATGGCACTGCCGTTAATTCAGCCCTTACTATTCCAAATTTTGATCCGGACAAAGTGACCATCGACCCGGTTGGAACAAGTGTCTTGAACTCTGTAGAAACGACCTTCGAATTCTCTGTAAAAGACAATGCAAGCGTTACCTCGGCTAAGGCTACCGTCACGGTTCCATTTCGGGCCGTTCTGGTAGCGATAGATGATATAAATCAGACGCCTCAAGATATGGCTGTGGATGGAAATGTGCTGACCAACGATGTAGGCGAAAGCCTTCTTGTAACTGGAGCGTCTCAGGCGTCAACAATTCCTGTTAATACTCTCACTCAAGTGTCGGGTATCAATAGTAATGGTACTGTAGTTAACAATGCCGGTTCTATAATCTTGAATACCAACGGTACCTACACCTTTACACCTGTGTCGGGCTTTAGTGGTACAATTAATCCAATTACCTACAGTATCGCAAATAGTTTAGGGGGGACGGATACGGCCATTTTAGATATTGTCGTGATTCCTCCTAGCTCTACAGGTAATGAACCACCGATTGCCCAAGACGACAACGTACGGACTAAATTAAACACACAATTTACTTCGAATGTGTTGTCCAACGATAGTGATCCCGATGGCGATCCACTAACGGTAATATCGGCTACCGTACCTCTGGGTTTTACGGTGCAGGTTTCTGGAGTTGATACGGAGGGGAACGCAGTCTCAAATGCGGGTACTATATTCCTAGGTGATAATGGTTCCTATGTTTTTACGCCATCAACTGGATTTGTTGGAGCGATCAACCCCATCAATTACGTCATATCGGATGGCAATGGTGGTATGGACAATGCTGATCTGAATATCTTGGTGATGCCTGATGAAACGAACGCAACTTACGCCAATGACGATGCCAATTCAGCACCGAAAAGTCAAACGATGACAGGCAATATAAAAACCAATGATCTGGATCCTGAAGGCCATCAAACGACTATTACAGAGGCTAACTCAGCTGGGATTAATATCCCTATTGGGAACGTATCTACTTCAATTCCAGGCGTTGGTCAGCTTACGATACTTGCTGACGGTAACTATACCTTTGTGCCTGAGCCCGAGTATGTAGGTACCATTCCTGTAACCTATACAATATGTGACAACGGAACTCCACAGGCCTGTGATCAAGCAACCCTATATTTGACTTCGTTAGATATGGTCATTCCAGATTTGACGCCTATAATTACCATGGAGCCAAACCAAATTGCCGGAACAGGTCAGTTTATTAACCGGATTCGGATATTGAATTTGAATTATGCATCAGGCGGACCCACTTCGGGAGAAGTTATAACGGTCAGAATCCTCAAAAATGCTAAATGGACCTTTACTTGGGATGGTGCTTCCGTGTCCAACAGTCTTGGCTCCTTAAACAACCCGATTTGGACCTATTCCGATTCTGGTGTATATCATACTTGGACCACTAATGAGGTGCTGTTGAAAGGTAGCTCAAGGTATATCGGATTCACTGCTACCCTTACCTCTGGAAGTTCCATTGGAGCGGCACCAATTACGGTCCAAATAAGATATCCAAGTGGGGGAGAAGTCAATGATCAAAATAACACCGATGTAGAAACCATCAATTATTCAGGCCTTTAAAAGTAAAAGCTGACCGAGAATGCTCATCTCGGTCAGCTATACAAAAACTTTAATTTTCTTAATTTTATGAAAAAGTCAATCTTGTCTCTATTGGCATTGCTTAGTTTCGGTGTCTTAAGTTCTTATGCAGATACCAATCCATTTGTGACCAATCCCGATGTAAGCCCCGCGCCCATCCTTGGTTCTAGTCCATATGCAACCATTACCTTTTATTTCGGTAATAGTGGTAGTGATATTATACCGATCCTAGATATAGATGGTAATCCGGACCCAATTACGGTTCGGGTTAGTTTAGCAAAAGGAACATATGACAACGTTAATTATCCGGATCCTATAAGTGCGGTTGGGGGGTCTTATAAAAAATATTTTAGCTGGGCATATAATCCTGCTACTGAGACCTACACTGGAACTCAAATTTTAGATTTACCGGCTGATGATGCAGGACCAATCACCATCGGTTATAAGGTTACTGTTGCAACGGGTCCTGGAAACGCCAATAATGGTTTTAACGTTAACTTAGCGCCTAGTGGGAACGCACCTAATGGTCCTGGATCCAACCTAACCGACGATGATAATGCCTACGAATATACCTATGTCAGTGGTTCTCTTCCAGTAACGTTGGCTCAGTTCGATGTTACTAAGGAAGGTAGTACAGCGTTATTATATTGGGAGACCACTGATGAGCTCAATAGCGACTATTTTCAAGTGGAGCATAGTGCAAATGTTCAGAATTGGAATTCAATTGGTGTAGTGAACTCTTTCGGTGAAAGTACTCAACTCAGGACCTACCAATTTACCCATCGAGAGGCTCAGTCCGGTCTTAATTACTATCGATTGAAAATGGTAGACAAGGATGGTACCTTTGCCTATAGCCGCATCCGTTCAGTGGATTTCGATGATACGAATAATTCCATCACCGTTTTCCCCAATCCAGCCTCAGATCGGTTGCGCATTGGAAATGTTGCGTCAAAGAAAATTAATGATGTGAAAGTTTATAATCAATTGGGCCAAAGTTTAATTCATATTACTGAAGTTCCCGACGAAGGTATTGATGTTAGTAAACTTCCAACTGGTATCTATATGTTAACGCTTAAAACTATAGACGGTCTCGTAAGCCATCATAAAATGACCTTAGTGAAATAAATTATGGCCTTTGGCGGTCACTATACACACACACATTATTTGTTTAAAGGAATCTCACCTGTGTGGGTTTTACATCTTCCCTTGGCCCACTTGGATAATAGGTGGGCCATAGGTTGATGAAATTAATTTCTTGAACACCATCAACATGCGCACAATGACGATTATTTTAGTTGACAAACAACCGATAACAAGACTAGGCCTTAGACTTCTCTTTAGAGGTCTATTCAAACAAGCGAATATTATGGAGTTTGAATGTTTGAATCAAGTAAAGGACCTGTGCTCAACTACTTCTCAAACTATTTTGGTACTAGGGTTTTACAATTCCGATAAAACTCCTCATATCCGGTATATTATTTCGGCAGTTCAGAAGTTTCCTTTGGCCAGTATTATAGTTTATGATGATAATTCAGATGATCCTTTGGTTTTTAAATACTTCCAGATTGGAATTAGTGGGTATTTGGCCAAACAATCTAGCCTTCATGAATTGAGTTATTGCATAAATGATGTGGTGTCGGGAAAGAAATATATTCCAGTTAATATTTTACTTCATGATCATAAAAATGATCTAAAAAATAATCCGTTCCAACGAGTCATTCCTAGTCAAAAGTTGTCGTTTCAAGAATATGAAATTGCCACTTATCTTGGTAAAGGTATGCGAAATGCTTGGATAGCTCGTAAGTTGCAGATTAAACCCACTACAGTTAGCTATTACAAATACAAAATATTTAAAAAACTTAATGTTTCTAATATTCTTAAGTTAGGCGAACTGATGGAAAGTGATTCTTATTCGTACAAAGAAAAAATAACCTAAAGATAAGGTGTGATTACTATCCTTAAGTAGGACCTAGTGGGCTAAATTGACTTTTCTTTGGCCTTTTAAGGCATTTCACACTAAACCTGGCTACTTGGTCATCAAGGGTAAATGATTCACTGGTTTTTAGCGGTATTTTACAGTTTGTTGATGCCCAAAACTAGATTGTAACTAGAAGATAAGCCATGAATGTGCTTTTAATATTGATTAGGATCCCTATGATACTCCCTCTTTATAGGACCAAAATATTATTTTTTTTCTTTTTCAACTGCCTATTCAGTTTATTCTTTGGTTCTGTCAAGGCTTCCGACCTCTGGGAGGAATTTA
>NZ_QGDT01000020.1 GCF_003149085.1 Dyadobacter jejuensis
TGTAAAATTGTCAGACCATTGGAGTCTACGCTCCAAAACTATTTATAGAGGGGTCAGTATCACCAGAAGGGGGTCAGTATAGAACAGAATATGCACCATCCCCACCTTTCCACCCAACGCTTTTCTTTTCAGCTTTGTCGCATTGAAAATATACCAATAAAAAACAAGCATTGCTACCGGCAGATTTACAGGCAGTGGAAGGATAGTAATTTAGGCGTCAAGGCCATTTGCGAGCAGCCATCGGTCAAATACTACAGAACAAACTCAACGATATCAATTACGATGGTAAGTTCTCCGACCTACTTCCGCTTAGGTGGCAAACATCCTAAACCCTATTAATTAAGTAGCAATAGGGGGATGGTCGACGGCTTACATATTTCCTCCATTTCAGCGACTTTTGCAAGGAGCTTTTTTATCCCTAGATGATAATTCGTAACCAACCACCCATCCCCATCTTTCCACCCAACGCTATTCTTTAGAGCTTTGTCGCATGGAACATAAAAAAACGAGTATTACTATCGGCAGCTTTAGGGGCAGTGGAAGAATAGTAACCTAGGCGTCAAGGCCTTTTGCGAGCAGCAATCGGTAAAATACTACTGGACAAACTTAACGATATCAATTACGAAGATTCGGACCAGCTTCCGCATAGGTGGAAAACATCCTAAACCCTGTTAATTAAGTAGCAATAGGGGGACGGTCGAGTGCTGACGAAAACCTCACGAAAATTCCTTTTATTTTTTCCCACTTCATTGGCAAAGGTTCGGTTTGAATGCCTGTCAAAAAACTCTGGGATTGTGAGTTATGAATGGTAATAGCCGTGTTGGTCAGAGCCCAAACCATTCCATTTTTAGGAACAAATTCTTTGCTTATTATTTGTTCGCTCTCCGTTTTCAATAAGCATAAACTCGATTATAAACTTTCATAAAAAATCATTCTTCGGCTTTGTTGAAATGTGATTTTGCATTATTGGTATTTTAGTAGTCGCTAACGTTTCGGGGCTTGCCGAAGTCGGGGCATTTCAACACTGCCGTTCATTTAAAAAACTAAAGATTCGTTACGCACATAACTGTCATAGAAGTTCCTCACCCCCGCTTTTGGCAAGCCCTTGTTAATCGCTGGCATACTGTCCGTCCGAAGTCGTGTTGTCATTCTTTTAATACCGCTCTGTATAATATTGAATTGTTGCATAACTCTGTCAAGTCACCTTGACGCTTAAAGTATTTTGCTTTATTGTCTGTATCATCAAAATCGTAAAGTCGGTAGAGAAAAAATTTGTTGCTGTCTTGCATGCTACAAACAAGTTCGTTTCTTGTAATGAAGAAAGGAGTATCCGAACTGTAAGAAGTAGTTTTAACCTCAATGAAAATTTCTTGGCCGCCCTCGTCATAAGAAAGGATGTCGTAACCTAAACCATCGCCTTCAGATTTTGACTTGTGTTCAGGACTTTTCTTGATGCCAAGAGATTTTAATTTTTCTTGTTCGTGCTGAAGAACGAGAAGTTCACCGAGGTCGCCAATTCTTTTATTCTCCTTTTCGTTGTCAATGTAGTTTGTGAATGAACCTTTGAGAACAACCTTATCCGTTTTTGGCGAAATCTTTTTGTCAACCTTTATTAATCGTTTCAAAGCAGATGTCTGTGTCCTGCCTTGCTCAAACTTGCTAAAGTGTCTTACAGCAGCGTAAATGATGTCTTGCGTTAAGATTTTGAACGAACTGTCATAAAATTCTCTGTCTGTAATTCGTGTCTTGTGAAGCTCAAGCAACTCGTTGTCCATTACAATCTCCGCTTTAACTAAGTCGCAGAGAGAAAGGAACTGCAAAACATTTTCAATTTCTCCTATTGATGGTTTGTATGGGTAGTCAACAAGTGGAGCAAACTCTTTAAACATTGAGAACTTGTAGAGAAAATATCTGTCAGGAAACCGAAGGCATAGGTAAACTAAAACTGCTCGCATGTCTTGATAGTCGTTTTTACCTGGGAAAAGTTTCTTGTTTTGATTTTTGATTTTGTCTTGGAAATCAATTATTCTTTCAATGAGGTCATTCTCCTCCTTGTAAAGGTCAACAAAAAGTTGACGGATGAACTTTGGGTTCGCTTCTGCATTTTTCAGCAGCATTCTTTTTGGAAAGTAGTTGCCTGCATCAAGTAAGTTCTTCGCTAAGTGTAATGAACTGTCAAGCATTGTCGCAAAGTCGTCAGCGTCGATGTCCCAGTTCTCTTGGAAGCATTTAACCGCACGCCACTTATAAATCTCCTCCTTGTTAATCGCTTTGAAGTGGAGCTTATACTGCTTGATTATGTCCCTTACTTTTTGTGTGTTCATCTGTCAGTTTATATTCGGTCGGTTAAACTTAGCATTATTGCAAAATGCTTACGCCCGACGGTTGCGGGCTTGGCGTTCGGGCGGGTTTCGGAGCACTAAACTGTCAGCCTGCACTGAACTTGAATAGAAGGACAAAGCTCCAAGTTTGCACGTCAACCCGCCTGACTCAAAACCCGTGTTATATGCGCTTTTTCTTTCACTCGTCATTATGAAGTCTTCTTAATTACCCATTCCACAAGTCCTGCCGATATTGTCAGTTCCGCAATTTTGTCAACGAGATAAAGTTTTGTTTCTGTATCGTTTTCGTAAGTCGTCAAGTTGTTTTTTGCTGTATGAACAACATAGAAGAATTTGTCATAGTCGTTCATAGTCGCAAACTGTTCTTGATAACCTAAAAATTGTGGTAAGTCAGATTGAGCTTTAATTTGAACAATTGCTCTTTCTCCTGTCACGGGTGCAAAAAGTTCAAGGTCTAACGTCTTTTGAGTTTTTCCCGTATCGCCAACTCTTTGCCAACCTGCTTGTCTGAAAATCAAGTCAACCAAAGTTTCAAAGTCTTTCCATTGTAAATTTTGAATTAAAAAAGTCAGTTTTGATTTTAGATTAAACATTGCTTGTTCGACTTCAACAACTTCTTTCATTTGTTCGTAGTTGATTTTTGCAAGTGCGTATTTTTGTTCTGGAACACTGCAAATTGTCCCACGAAAGCCTTGTGTTTTTAATAACTTACCGCTTATGTTACTTCCAAGCAAAACATTTCCTGCAATATCTTTGTCTGACCATTTTCCAATTACAGGTCTTGTTTTTGATTTGTCGGCAAGTAAAGTGATTTCAGGTTTTGAAAAACACCACCAAAGTTTGTTTGCGTAAAATGTAATCCAAAGTGTCTTTTCGTCTTCTTCGTAAAACTGTTTGATTTGGTTTGAGTGACTTGTCGCTACAAATGTTTTTGAATTCTCTTCGGTTGTGAAATAGTCGTGAACTTTGTCCCAATGTCCGCCAACACATAGATTATGGTCAACTTCTCTGTATCCAAGTCGCAAAGTTTGGTTCTGTTCAATACATTCTTTTTCAAACTGTCCACCTTGACCAAGTTTGATAAATAGAACTTTATTTGCTTTAATTTTTGTCATTCGTTCTTGTCTGTCGGGTCGTCCTTAAAATCGCATATAACACCCTTATTTTCGTCATTAATTACATCTATATCGTATAACCCCGTAGGTTTCTCTACAATAATATCGAAATTCCCAAAAAGTTCAAGCGGGCTTTTGGCCGTTTTATTATTAATGGCCAGTACATGGGTATAAATTTCGGTGGTATTGCTACTGCTATGACCCAACATACGCTGTATAATGCGAAGATTCTCAGCTTCCTGAAGCAAATGCCGGGTGGTTGGACCCGTCGCGAAACTGTGTCCCTGGGTATGCACTGTTCCCCAGGAATTTATACCACTTTTCTCTACTGCACTTCTTAATACCTATTGGATACGCTTGGCGCTATATTTCCCACCGTCTTTAGCCCGTAGGATTTAATATATTTGTAAAAAAACAAATTATAGGTACTACTATGTATAGGTCTTATTGTCAGAAAAAGATGGATTGCTTTATACAGGTTATACTAAAAACATTGTAAACAGATTAAATGAACATAATAATGGGCAGATGCATTCTACGAAAAGTAGAGTTCCTTTAAGGTTAATATATTGGGAAGGTTGTTTAAATCAGCAGGATGCAACACGAAGAGAAAAATATTTAAAATCAGGTAATGGGGAAATTTACCTTAAAAATCGGCTCGGTAATTTTTGGAAAAATCCAACGGGATGAACCCTTCAAAGAGCCCATACGCTGGTTTATATGCTTTTTAATAAGAATAATAACCGAAAAGAGGTAAAAATCGAATTTTATCCGCAACAGCATTTTGAATTGATCCGTTTAGTGCATGGTCTGAAAAGTCAAAATGGCAGCTAAAGGAGGAGATCCTTAAAGCTGCCATTTCTAATTTTCCAAAATATCAGGTCCCTGGTCACTCCATAGTGCCGGAACCGTTAATACCCACCCGCATAGCCATCTTTCCGCGATTCGGAAGCGCCATAGTAGACCTTATTCTTCGCGTCGTACTTGATGGCCTGGTAGCCACCAAACTGATCGATTCGACCATAACTTACAGCATGACCTTTCCCGATAAGATCTCGCGTTACCTCATATGGATAGCCTCCTTCCAGAAATACGGTACCACCATCGGTCATCAGGGTGCCCGTAGGTTGCGAAGAGCCAGCATGATTGATCCTTGGGGCGTCACCAGCCTCTTGTATATTCATACCAAAATCAATCATATTGATAAGGATTTGTGCATGACCTTGGGGTTGTATCGCACCACCCATTAGCCCTAGTGTCATAAACGGTTCATTCTCCTTAGTAACAAAGCCTGGAATAATGGTATTGAACGGGCGCTTTCCGGGCTCAAAGGCATTGAAGTGATCCTTATCCTGAACATTAAACATCTGCCCCCGGTTGTGCAAACCGAACCCAAGCCCATCGGGCACCATACCAGAGCCCATTCCAGCATAATTACTCTGAATAAGAGAGACCATATTGCCATTTTTGTCGGCAGTAGTCAGGTAAATAGTATGCCCTTGGTTGAGCTCCCCAGCGTCAACGGTACGAGCGGCCTGATTCCCATCTATGAGTTTACGGCGTTCAGCAGCATATTCCTTGGATATCAGCTTAGCTACTGGTACTTTATTAAAATCCATATCTGCATAAAACTTGGCTCGATCGGCATAGGCTAGTTTTTTAGCTTCGATAAACAGGTGCATATATTCTGCACTTCCAAATCCCATACTTTTTAAATCATAGTCTTCCAGTATATTCAACATCTGTAAGACGGCAATACCCTGACCGTTAGGAGGTAGCTCCCAAACGTCATACCCCCTATAGTTAGTAGAAACTGGTTCTACCCATTCGGAATGATGTGCTGCCAAATCCTCATAAGAAAGAAAACCACCGTTCTTTTTCATAAAGGCATCGATCGTCCGAGCAATGTCTCCCTTGTAAAAGGCATCCCGTCCACCATTGGCAATTTTTTCGAGGGTGTTAGCCAGCTGAGGGTTTTTGAAAACTTCTCCTTTCTGGGGAGCACGGCCGTTGAAAGTGAAGGTCTCCTTAAAATTTGGATATTTAAGACGCCGAGGTACCTCCTGGGCCCAGCGCCTAGCGATGATTTCGGTGACCGGAAACCCCTCGCGCGCATAACCGATGGCGGGTGCCAGCAATTCGGGCATAGGGATGCTACCGAACTTTTCATGGATAGAATACCAGCCATCCACACAGCCTGGCACCGAAACCGGCAATGGACCTAGGATGGGGATAGTCTTCATACCCTTGGACTGGAAATAATCTATATTCAGACTTTTTGGGGAGCGACCGCTCGCATTCAGACCATAGAGTTTTTTGGTTTTAGCATCCCAGATAATGGCGAATAGGTCTCCTCCCACACCATTGCCAGTAGGCTCTACCAGTCCCATTAGGGCATTGGCCGCAATAGCCGCATCCATGGCGTTTCCTCCCTTTTTTAATACGTCCAAGGCCACCTCCGTGGCCAGTGGATGACTGGTAGCGGCCATTCCGTTACGAGCTATAGTTTCGGAACGGGTTGCAAAATATTTACCTGTACTTCGGGTTTGTGCCATGGATTGGATGGTAAGTACCCAAAGCAAAAGAATCAACAAATTTTTCATAAATATATTTTTTGAAATAAGGGATTAGTCCTTGTTTACAGGCTATTAATAGGAGTCCGTTCGAAAATACCAGGAACAGGATTAGGCGCGTTACTGTTGGAATTGACCTCGCTCTGGCTATAAATGAAGCGTTCGGGTAACTCATTGCCAATATTAGGAGCTATGGAAACTTTAACGGCATCGTGCCGTGTACGGCGCAAGTCGGAGAAGGTCAACTTCTGGCCAAAAAAGGTAATGTAGCGCTCGGTCAGTATCTCTTTTAATAAGGCATCGCTAGCAGTAAGCGCCGCATCGGCAACCATGCCTCCATTTTCAAAGTCATCGGCCACATAGGCTTCATACTTATAAGGAAATGATTGGTAGCTGCTATGGATATAGCCTCCATTGTTCAGATAGCTACGGTAGGCATTCAGATGTTCCAGTCCCGTTTCAAAACCATTGACCCGCAAACCAGCTTCAGCCAGAATCAGTTGATTTTCTTCGTAGGTGATCAGCGGAAAAGGAGAGGCATCGGCAAAAATGCCCATCGCCCCAGATGCGCTCGAGGTATTGGGTGTAATGTTCTCTGGATCATCCGTATTCAGAAAATAGTAATTGAGACGAGCCGTTTCGTCGGTCTTGTCATTGCCACGGTTATTGGCGTGCTCGGCAGTAAGCAAAGTAGTGATATAGGCCCCTTTGCTGCTCATGTCTCCCGCCCGACCTCCGGCCAAAAAGCTAAACATCAAATTTTGGTTTCCTCCCAAAACAGTACCATGTGGAGCCATTAGGCTATTTCCTGGCTCACTTACCCCTTTCAATGCCGCCTCATAGGCTGCTTCGTAATTTCGTGTTTCATGAAAGGCCCTAGCTTTTAAGGTATAAGCAACTTGCTTCCATTTGGAAGCATCCCCAGAAAAATGCACGTCGGCCACCGCCGGAGTTACCGACCCCAATCCCGTATCCAGCAACCCAATCGCCTCGTCCAATAGGGCTTGTATACTCTCATAAACCTCTACCTGTGGATCGAAGGTAGGATTGGGAAAGGCATCGATATCCGAAACTTGGCTATAAGGCACATCGCCCCAGCACGAGGTAGCCGTTTGTAAGGCATGCGCCTGTGTAATTTTAACTATGGCAATCAGAAGGTTATTATCCACCTCCTCGGCCTTTTCAATTAACACATAGCCATTTTTAAATACACCCGTGTAAATATTCTGCCAAATTTGATCGAAAGTCGCCCCATTCACATTATAATTGTAAAAATCGGGATATTGCCGGGCAATACCTGTAAAATACCCCGACCACATCCCAGCCATCCTGGCTGTATGGCCTTCGTGAATGGTAATATTCGCCAACTGCACCCCTGTAAGCATCAGGGAGGTCGATGCATTCGTGGGGTTATTAGGATCGGTGTTGAGGTCGTCTACAATCGACTCACAGGAAAGCCCCCCCAAAAACAGGGCTATCATCAATATTTTATATATTTTTTTTATCATGATTCCGTCTGTTAATAGTTTACTTTAATGGTAAAGAGCATCGATCGGTTTGCCGGATTGTTGAAGTAGTCATACCCCCTACCATAATAATTGCCGGTAAAGTTGGTGTCCGGATCAATCCCTACGAGCTTGGTCCATAATAAAAGGTTACGACCGGTGATCGACAATTCCATCGACTGCAAGCCCGTTTTCTTTCTGAATCCTTCGGACCGTAAGGTATAGCCCAAAGTAGCCTGGCGCAGACGTGTCCAGCTGGCGTCTTCGATAAATTGCTCCGCTACCGACCCTAGCCCACTCCCCAAGGTAGTATAGAACGACTCGTCGAGTAGGACGGTCCCGCCTCCAAAATCATGGAGATTGCCCCGTACGGTAGAACCTGCTGGGATGGTCTGGCCTGCATAGTTTTTTAGGTCCTCGGTCAGCGTGACCTCTTTACCTACATCGGCATGAGTCCCGAAGGTATACATCACGCCTTTGGTCAGCGAAGCAAAGTCACCACCTTGGAAGGTCTCAAAGAGTAGGTCTAAGTTGAAATTTTTGTAAGTTACGCTGGTACCAAACCCTCCCCGCCAGTCGGGGTTAGGGTCGCCGATGACCCCTAGGGATGGAGAAACCACAGGGAAATTATTCTCATTCATCACCAAACTACCATTGCTAGCCCGTTCAAATTGTCCACCCCAAAACACCCCTGCCTGATGTCCTTGAACGGCGCGCATATCGGCCCGGTCGGCCCGACCCGTTAGATATAGCGACTCCGTGCCCGCTAGGTTAAGGACTTGGTTCTTGTTACGGTTAAAATTGGCATTTACCGAAACCGTCCAATCTCCTTTTTTGAGAATGGAGTAGAACATATCCAGCTCCACCCCCTTATTTTCCATAGACGCCGCATTGGTGTAGCTACTGGCATAGCCTACCGATGGCGCCAGCGTCACCGGAATCAGCATATCGGTAATTTTATTGTGGTAATAGGTAAAATTGAGGCGTAGTTTGTTATTGAAAAATCGGAGATCGGTCCCCAACTCATACTCCGTCTTGCGCTCGGGCTTCAGGCGAGGATCTCCTAGTTCCGTGTTTAGTAAAAAAGCCCCTTCCCCATAGTTGGCCCCATCGAGGTTATCGCCCCATGGCCCATTGGAAAATGAACTGGCGACATAAGTGGTATTGGAACGATAAGGTAAAGGCTGGACCCCTACTACCCCATAGGACGCCCTAAGCTTTCCAAATGTGAGGAAGTTCAAGTTCTTCAAGGCATTAAGCTGGGTAAATTGCCAAGCGGCGTCGGTAGAGGGATAAAAAAAGGTTTTGTCCGAAAGGTTTCCGAAGGTAGAAGCCGATTCCCCAGCAATGGAGGCATTGACAAAAAGAGCATCAAATGCCGCTATATTGGCGGTCGAATAAAAGCGAGCCACCCGGATATGACTGCGGTCATTGAAGGGGCTGCGGTTTGTAGCTGTAGAATTGTTGAAGGTAACAGGGGCATCAGCAATCAAAAAGTTACTTAATGACCCGCCTATATTAAAAAACTTACGATCATTGACATTGAATCCACCAATGAGCGTTCCCGACAAGTTAGGACCGAAGGTATGTGTAGCACGACCAATCACATCTAGGTTCACTTCGTTTTCTGTCACTATATTTTCTGTGAAAGAGCCTGCCCCTGAACCTGGCGTATCGTTAATTGGAAAATAAGCTAAACGCTGATCCGTATAATGGTCAATACCCAGGCGGGTAGTCAGATCGAACCACTCGACCATCGGCTTAATATTCATTTCGAAACTATTGATAAACCGGTTCACCTGACTGGTGTTAGTTTGTTCATTAAGGGGCCATAATGGATTACTATATATCGGACTAGCCGTGTTACCCAAATACCTGCGGTAGGAACGTTGGCGGTTTTCAATAGGAGCTGCATTGGCATTGGAATAATAGCTGCCCTTATAATCACTGATATCAAAATCGGGTGGAGTCCTCAGCAGCCCCAGCATAGCACCAGCGGTATTATTACCCCGCTGAACCCTATTGGAGGAGCTATTGGTAAAGCCTACATTATTGGTGATCTTAATGTAATCATTAAAAGTCTTACTGACATTCAGCCGCAAGGTGGTTCGACGGTATTGGCTGTTGCCCTGTAAAATACCCTTCTGACTCAGATTACCCGCACTGAAAAAATAGGTTGATTTGGCATTCCCTCCACTCAAACTCAAGCTATTATCCCAAAAATGACCCGCACCAAATACCTGGTTAAAGTTGTCGTCAGTATACACTTCTCGGGAGTTTTTCTCCACGATAGGATAGTATTTGGTCCCATCTTGGGCCTGGAAAAATGCTCCTGAGGTATTCACCTGGTCTTCCCCACCTGCCCGATCCGCTATTTTATCTCCCCAGGAGTTGGCATGGGTGGGACTATACACCCCGCCAGAACCTTGTCCAAAGGTCGTTTGACGTGGATGAAAAGCATTTATTTTATCGACCGAATAGGTGGACGAATAGGAAATATTGATCTTGTTACTATCCTTGCCCTGCTTGGTGGTGATGATCATCACCCCATTCGCCGCCCTTGAGCCCCATAGGGCCGCTGCCGATGCTCCTTTCAAAATTTGGACCGAGGCTATATCATTGGGATTAAGATCATTGAGACGTGACTGTTGCACAACGCCCCCCTGACCCGCACCCACCGTGGAATTGCTAATCGGAATACCATCGATCACGATTAGGGGCTGGGTATTACCAGTAATAGTACTCTGGCCACGAATCTGAATAAAGGCCCCGGCGCCTGGGTCGCTCCCCTGCCCCGATATCTGAACCCCCGAAGCCTTTCCGGCCAAACCATTTATGATACTGGCTTCTCCCGACTTCCCTATGCTCTCACCCGTTACCTTGGAACTCGTAGAAGCCATCTTATCGGCTACCTCCTTAAACCCCAGAGCCGTAACCATTACTTCATTCAAAATCCGGGTATCGGCGGGCAAATATACATCTAGGGTCGTGTGGTTCAGTACGGGTAGCTCTTGGGTGCTATATCCCAAATAAGAAAATACCAAGATGCTCTCTGTAGAAGGCACCGCTATGCTATACTTCCCGTCAGAATCGGTACTGGTGCCAACCATCGTACCCTTCACCACCACATTGACACCGGGCAAAGGACCTCCATCCTCTTTGGCGAATACCTTCCCGGTCACAATAATTTCGGCCTGCTCTTCCACTATGGTAAGTTGAGATACCGGCTTGGCCACAGGCTTTTCCTCTGCCGGCTTTTCCTTGATCACATAGGTATTATCAAACCGCTCGTACCTCAAATTCAAAGGGGTAAGAATATCATCCAAACATTCTTCTACCTTGCCGCATTTCTCTAACGTTACTTTTATACGTTTATTAATAATAGCCGATTTCTGGTAAGCGAAATGAACCTCATATTGTTTTTCCAAATCCTTCAGCACATCGGTCAGAACCCTTGTCTGTTTGGATTCAGTCACTTCCGACCTAATGTTGTGCCCCGGTTTCACATCTAAAGCGGCAAGTTCATGATTTTGCGCCAATGAGGGCACACAGCAACTCCCCAACAGTAGAGTCAATACTCTACATCGTAGTAATAGCTTCATAGGATAAGAATGGGTTAAGGTTTTACATATTTAAAAAATTCAGTATTTGGGTTTAATCTGAAAATTTACGCGGGACCCTTGTCGGGCATGTTTCAAGTTTAGAGTTTCGGATAATACCTTCAATACGGTATCCATATTCTTTCTGGGGATGGTACCCGTAAACCGAAGATGTTCGTAAGGTTTATGGGGCAATTCAATGGAAATGCCGTAATAAGCTTCCAATTCACCTTTCACCTCTGTTAGCCCGGCATCTTCAAAAACAAATAGGTTGTTTTTCCAGGCCATCCAACGAACTCCATCTACCGGCTGTATGGCTAAGCTATCGGTATTCCGGGTATATTCTGCCAATTCGCCAGGCTTCAACGCCGCCTTCCCTAGGCCAGTTTCGAGTTCCACACATCCCTCATGCAGGTAAACCGTCGTCTGCTCAGCTGCCTCCACCACGTTAAATTGTGTACCCAGGACCCGTATCTCTATACCCGATGCGGCTTGAACTACAAATGGCTTTTTGTCTATGGTTTGTTCAACGTCAAAAAAGGCTTCCCCTTTCACCAACTCTACCGACCTTACTTTACTTCGTGTCCATTGCTCCAAAAAACGTACTTGACTATTCTGATTCAGTGTAATATGCGTTCCATCAGTTAAGCGTATGGTCTTAATTTCCCTATTCCCGGTCATCACTTGGATTGTGGACACGGGCTCTTCCAACGAACCAGGCAAATTCCCATTAGATAAATAAAATAACCAACTACTTACCAAGACTACTACTGCGGCGGCGGCTATCGGTATCAACCATTTTAATACAGGCTTCAGATTACTTTCCGCTTCGGCCAGTATTTGTTGGTTCAGGCGCTTATCCAATAGCTCATCCAACTCCCCTTGCTGTTGTAGATAAATAAATACTTCGAGCTCCTCGTCCGTAGCTGTATGATCCAAATACCGATCTACCAATCTCTGCAAGTGCTTCCGATCTCTCATATTACTTCTTGTTATTTAAAAGACAATTGCGAAAGGCTCCAAGGACCCCCTGATTCCTTAAATAATTTCATTTTTATTGAAAATTGATATTTTTCACCAACATAGTTCTACATTAACAAAGGAAACAGTCATGAATAGTCGTTCAGAAGAAAAGAGTAACCGCAGTAGTGAAGGCTATACCAAGATCCTTCTCTATGGCTATGCGGAAGGTTCGCATGGATTTTACCATATGTTTCTTAATGACATTACGGGAGATCCCCATAATACCTGCGGCTTCATCGTAAGACAATCCTTTCTGACGGCAAAGCCTAAAAACTTCCCTACTCTGTGGACTTAATACTTGTAATACTTGCTGAATGAATTGGTTATATTCCTCAAACTGAAGCCTTTCCTCAGGCTCATGATTGACTTCGTTATAATTCAAAAGAAAGTTCGACAATGTCTTTTCTTCGGAGAGGAACTTCTTGAGAAGGTTGAGACTATGGTTTTTCCCAACCGTTAGTAAATACGAACGAAAAGAATGGATTTCAGATAGTTTATCCCGATCCAGCCAGATCTTGATAAAAATTTCTTGACAGGCATCCCCGGCCAAATCTGGCGATTTCAGAATAGGAAGGACAAACCGATATAAAACAGGATGGTAATGATAAAATAAAGTAGAGAATGCCTTTTCATCCCCTTCTCCCACAAGCCGAAGTATTTGCTGTTCATTCGTCATGGCCATGTTTTAGTAGGTTTTATCCGTATTTCACCCATTAGAGCTAGCGAAATAAATCAGAATAAAATATTGCGTATTGATACTTTTGCAGAACAACTATCGAGCGAGAATGTGCTTATACAAAACAATTTTAACGAATGACGGTCGACCAGACAAATAATATTAAAAAGATACAGGGAATTGTTCTTTAATTCCCAATTGATAGATCAAATTTTACTCGTAAGTAGTATTTTTTGAACTCCCACCCTACTAAGCAATTGTCACCTACGATGAGAGGCGAATGCCAACAATACCAAATGCCATGACATCGAGACCCCTTCTAATGCCTCCAAACCAATTGGGTATATCACCAGCAATATCCAGATAATCCATTTCCCTTGGGCGCCGTTTGGAAAAGGAAGAATTGCAAGGGAATTTATTCAAAAGAAATTTCAGCTTCGAAAGTACGTGACCATGGAAGATAAAAGCTTACCTCCTTTGGATTAAAGCCGTAAAAATGAGCGGAAAATGCATTGATTCTTTCAAGACAATAATGTTCAACATCGATGGTTTGTTGGGTATTCAAAAGGAGGCTATTCCACCCTTTTGCTTTAATAAACTGTAGTGCCTCAGGTCTAATCTTGGCATGATAAAGATAATCATCCATCAAGCGATTTAAGATAAACCAGCCCTGGGCAGTAGCGCTTCGCTTCATCTCTTCGGGTTGGGTATTTCTTTTTAGAGCCGCTCCATAAACAATGCCTTGAGGTAACGCAGTACCTATCGCATTCCCAGCCGTATTCCAACTGGCATAGCCGTATAAATTCTTAAAAATCTTCATTTCATTCAAGCACTCTGTCAACACTTGGTCCCCCCCTTGAACATTTCCAATAGGATCAATATCCGCAAGGATAAGCCCTATCCCAGACTGTCGCTGATGAAACTCAGAGATTTCATGGGCATAGGACATCGAACGGTTGCCTTCGAGCCGATCGGAAAAAACGAAAAATACAATATCGGCTTCCTCCTTGGTAAAAACTTCAAGAGCACCTACCGCCTTTAAATGAAAACTCACCGTTTTCCTCAACGTTCGGTCCTCAAAAGGCATCACGGTCTGGGCCGATTTTTCCGAACCGTAATAGGCAAAAACTCTCGGATGATAGGCATATCTATCACTCACGCTCCTAGCCAATAACAACATGGAAACTTCATCAGCTCCAGGTTGTATCGCCACGCGATTAGCTAGGTTAGCCTCGGCGACCATCTTGACTAAGGCGTCGCGATCAGCCAAATGAATGCCTGAAGGCTTAGCGTCGTCTTGTGATATAATGAGATAATCAAACACCTTGGATTTGGCATATTCTACGGCTAATTGGTTAATAATCAAATTTCTAAGCCGAGCATTTTTATAGTCCTCCAATACTTGTACTGGAATCGCTTTTTCCAAGGCTAGGGTCTGCTGTCGATGCGACGGGTTGGGAGAGATTTCCGCCCACTTAGCGAGTTTCGTCCTATAGGAATCATTGGCCCCATCTGCCGTGGGTGCTAGTCTCATGATGACCGAAGAACCATAAATCCTAAGGTGTGGTGCTAAGGCCCTCAGTTTGCCGACTATGGAAATACGCCTTTTTGCCAACTCCAACGGGGTTGCAAATACACGTGAGGCCACCAGCCCCCCATAGGCCAGCATATCTAATGATATAATTGCGGCATCAAAATCAGTTAAGTTTTGCCGCTCTATCCATTTAATTATTTCATCGGGCTCACCATAGCGCATAAACCTACCCAATAAGGCTTTTGGAGGGGTCACCAACTCAATCCCATCAATTTGGGCCATCTTAACGGGAAACTGTAGGCAAGGAGGACGGTCGTCCAAGGGAATCAATAAAATCTTGTTGGTAGCCTCAGCTACACCTGTAGAGATCCCTAAAAGGTAAAATAATAGTCCGAGAAAACTCGTCAAGATCTTCATATTTGCACGCACTGGTTAACGGCCACCAAAATTGAAATTTAATATTTCAATAAGCAAATCATGTACAAACTATCGCTACTGATTTAAATAGCAATAATAGATTATTTGGAATAAAATCGCCCCTCAATAAATAAAGGAGTATCAGCCAGGTCAAGGCATCATTACTCCCCCCCATCTAACCATCCACACCCTCTGGGACCTTTTGCGCATTACCATTTCTGTAAGATGACGGCCGAACGGCGTGCCCAAATAGGGTACCGCCTCCTAGCTTAGCTTTACAGGACAGCCAATGGCCTTGGTGAAATTGGGGCTTGGTGCCTCTCCTTTTTTTAAGGCCTCAATGGCATTTTCAACGTATTTCACCATGACCGATTCTGCAGACCTCGAATTATCATCTATCGTTCCAATATATTGCACCCTAAGCGATTGGTCCAACAAAAACACATGGGGCGTTCTCAAAGCACCATACTGAGATACTATTTTCTGACCTTCATCTGCTAAATAAACGAATGGAAACTTCTTTTCTTCCGCTCGTTTCTTCATCGCTGCATAGCTTTCTCGGTCATTGGACTCCGACACATTCGGATTGATGGCAATTACCGAGTAGCCCTGCGGCGCATACTTTTCGTGTAGGGCCATTAACCGATCTTCATACATTTTGGCAAAAGGACATTCATTACAGGTAAAAACGACGATATACCCCTTTGCATTCTTGATGTCAGACAGGGAGAATAAACTACCATCCACATTTTTTAGTCTAAAATCGGTAGCGGTATCCCCTATTTTATACCCTTTCATATCCTGTAGCGTTTCGGTTTGCTCGGGATTATGCCCCCCACCCCCACCTCCTCTTGGCGGGCCTGGCCTGCCTTGGGCCTGAGCGTTAACGGCTGTAAACAGTCCGCTGAATAGAATAAGGGCTAGCTGAATCAATTTCATTTTTCTCATTTTATCGGTTTTTAAAAGTGTTATTTATGGTTTGTTCCAGATCGGGCAGATCATTAAAAGGACGCTCGTGAAACGAACGGTTTTTATTATCAAAAATAATGGTAAACGGGATGGCACCCGACCAATTGGGGTCCACTCTGTCGATCCATCTGTTGGCATCCGGATCATCCAAAAGTGCCACCTTCAGCGTAATTCCTTTCTTTTTTAAAAAGGGTTTTAGCTTGGTTTCTATATCCTCCGGAAAATCCAAACTAACCAATAAAACGCTTGCGTCGGGGTATTTTGCCTTGTACTGCTCCAACAATGGCAATTCCTTTACACAAGGGGCGCACCACATGGCCCAGAAATTGACAATATGGATGCTCTCTGAATCGGTACTTAACAGAGGTTCCAACGAATCGAAGTTGTATATGGGGATGTCTGCATGGCTGCCATAAGGAGTCGCCGGCGTTGGGGTATACGGCGGGCTACTTAACCCGAAACAGAAAGGAAGAATGAAGATTATTATCGATAATACGCCTGGCCTCATGCTGTGGATCACTTGTTGCTGAATAGAATAGACTGTAAGAAATTAAAATGGTTTAATCCTTAGACCATCATTCAGCCAAAATCCGTCGGTGGCCGTGAAATTTAATTTAAGCGGTAGGCTTTAAACAGGGGATTCGCCATTCGTGCCTGGCCTATTGCCTAAAATGCGCCAACACCACCGTAATATTATCGTGCCCTCCGGCCTGGTTGGCTGCATCGACAAGGGCCTGGGCTTTGGCCTTTACACTTAGCTCATGGGATAGCACCAAGCTGATTTCCTTTTTTGTAACCAGATCCGTCAGCCCGTCCGAACAGAGCAATAGCATATCCCCTGGCACAAAATCGGCCGTCCCTGTATTTATAAAATTTTCATCGTTAGGCTGTTGAAGGTCCCTACCCAACAGCCTAAGTATCTCATTCCTTTTGGGATGCTGCATGGCCTCCTCTTCGGTAAGCTGGCCCAAGTCTTCAAAAAGCCCTACAATAGAATGGTCCCTACTCAATTTCCTAAGTTCACCCTCACTCCAAAGATACAGGCGGGTATCGCCCACATGGCCATAATAAACGCGTCGAGCCACTGGATCGGCAATGGCCACGGTAAGCACACAGCCCATCGCCGAAAGTATCGCATCAGTCCTGGCTTTTTCATAGATGCGGTTATTGGCTTCCGTAATGGCTTCATTGATCTGTTGGACAGGTTCTGCCAAGACAGGTTCTGTCAAGACAGTTTCTGCCTGGGCAGAACCTGAGAGCAACGCTATGACCGTTTCCTGAGCAATACCCGCAGCCACTTCCCCACCTTCATAGCCACCCACCCCATCGATAGCCGCCAACAGCACGGCCTCTCTGCGGCCTATCGACTGTGCGATGTAGCAATCCTCATTAGTATCGCGGTGCCGCCCCTGGTCCGACAATCCGTAAAAGTCTAATTGTTCTAACATATATTCTGGGTTAGAATACTCCTTATGCTAAGCCCCTCTCGGAGAAATATCCCCATCACCTCTAATTAGAGTCAGGTACTCTTAGGCTTCTGCTAATAAATATAATCCTTTCCTTTTCTATTATGCCATTTATTTAAGAAGTTGTAAGGAATTAATTATAGGTTCTATGCTAGTAGTCTTCTACTTGAGCGACAAGAGCAATATTGCGATTCATTTTTTACCAAAAGGTAATTAAGCCAAAGGATATTATTTTTAACTCGCATCAATGGAAGAACTGATTGAATATATCCTGAAATTCGGGAATCTTAATAGGCAGCAAATTGACCTTGTAATCAGCAAGGGACAAATCATTCAATTAAAAAAAGAGGAATATTTTTCTGAGGCAGGGAAAATTCCAAAGCAGGTTGGGTTTATAGTAGCAGGCGTTATTCGCGGTTGTTATTACAATAATAAAGGCGAAGAAATCACCCGTTGTTTTATTGGTGAAAACAGCCTGGTTTGTGATTACGTAAACTTCGAGGCGAGCACTTCCTCTTCGGAATACTTGCAAGCCATTACCGATTGTAGCCTTATCGTATTTTCAAAGAAGAACTGGGAAGAGCTCTCCCATATTATCGTGGGTTGGGACCATATTAAAAATAAAATGGTACAGCTCTGCATGTACCAGAAATCAAGGAAAGGCCCCGTAATTTCGCAGAACGCTACCACCAGATATCTGGAATTTTTGGAAAATTATCCTACACTGACCAACCGGATTCCTCTATCCTACATAGCCTCCTATTTGGGAGTGACCCCACAATCTCTTAGCAGAATCAGGACCAACATCCGCTGATGCTCCTTTTTAACATTTGGTAAATGATGCCCCAGTCTAATACCTGAATTTTGTAATGAAAATTAAAAATTACAAAATATGAAAACAGTATTAATAACAGGAGCCAACAAAGGCATTGGTTTTGAATCGGCCAGGCAACTTTTGGCGAAGGGATTCTTCGTATTCATTGGAAGCCGCAATAAAGACAACGGCTTGGAGGCAGTTAAGAAACTCCATGCAGAAGGATTTTCGAATGTTGAGACGGTCGAACTGGATGTTACTGAACTTGCATCCGTGCGTACAGCACGTGAAGAAATAGGCAAAAAGGTATCGGTTCTGGATGTACTCATCAATAATGCAGGCATCAACGGAGGCAGCCATCCTTACACCCTACTGGAAGCCACCAGCAATGAATACTTGGATGCATTCACAACCAATATGGTAGGCACATCGAACGTAACACAAGCATTTATAGATCTGATGAGAAACGCTGCTGAACCTAGAATAGTCAACGTAAGCACCAGTGTGGGGTCTCTTTCATTGCAGAGTGACCCCAAATGGCCTGGGTACAGTTTTGCTAAATACGGGGTATATGCCATTTCTAAAGCGGCACTGAATATGTATACGGTACAGTTAGCTTATGAGTTACGTGATACGAATATTAAGGTAAATGCCGTTTGTCCAGGACTTACAAAAACCGATTTTACATTCTTTAATGGTGGGGAGGTCCGTGTAGCCGCAAATAGAATTATCAAATACGTTCTGATTGAGAATGATGGACCTACAGGTATGTTTTTCAGCGAAGAAACTAATCCAGAGAGTGGTGTGATTCCATGGTAAAATATTTATGGGGTGGATCCGACCCAAACCCTTCTGAAAAGACTTTCCGCAACAATTACTGTTCTTGCCGAAAAATTTTCGATACCCAGGTAACCTTACCCCTACTGCCTGAAATCGGTAGTTCAGCGGGAGGTCTGACATAAAACCCATGAACTATTTGCTGCGTTTACCAAGGCACGATGGTTACTTACCCATTCACACCGTATTCAATTTTCTGTCTATTCGGAAGCTGGTTCAGATGAGGCATTTCACCATTTCTATATGCCCGGTACAAACGGGCAATGTCGTCACTCGTATCCCCAACAAAAGGTCCGTGAGTTATAATGGGTGCCTTATGAGCTGGAGCGGCGTAAAGTACAAAATGGGTATGGTCGGACTTCGAAATAAACGAAATTTGACTTACCGACTCACCTTTTGGTTGGTCCATCCACCCCACCTGACCAGACTCAATGGTGCTGTTTCCGATTTGCACAACGCCATTTAAAACATAGAGCAAACCCCTGAAATTAGCTGGTAATTCCTGAGAGAGGCTTTGATTGGCCTTTATTTTAAAGTCTACCAAGATCAGGGGTGTATGATTTTTTACTGGAGATATCAATCCGTTGCTTGCTCCACTATAGACTAAGATTTGGTAATTTTCAGTTTGGATCTTTGGAACCGCTTCCAGTGTTATTTTTTGCCAAAAGGGCTCTGCCCAGCGCTTTTCAGGAGGTAAAGCTAACCACAATTGTAATACATGGAGGTTTTGTTCGGTCGTCACCTCTTCGGTATGGACAATACCTTTACCTGCCGTCATCAATTCAAAGCTTCCCGTAGGTAAACCCTTTTCATTACCTTGCAATACCAAAGTAAGGGTTTCGAAGCCAGCATGCGGATGCGCACCTCCTACTGGTTCCCCTCCGGGAAGCTTAAGCCTATCATCCATAAATAGCAGAAATGGGTCAGATTCTTCCCAGGAGATTCCATCTAAAATGGCCGAGGCACGGTGTCCTGCCCCCAAAAATCCCTGATGCCAAGGGCTCTGGGTAATTTTTGATATAGTTCTTTCTACCATTTTTATTGAGCGTTAGCCTACAGTAACCTTTGTTTTAATTCAGGAAAACGAATGAATGCCGTGATCCATATAAGTGTTTGAACTATAACCGCCGTGGCAATGGATTGCTGATGTTGCAAATGGGTAACAATCGCCCCGCCCATGTAGGCAACCAATAATAACGTTCCTAAAATTGCTGTTTTCGGAATCACGAAGAGTATAAGAGAAACGATTTCTATAATCCCAATGAGTAGAAACGTGTTAGCATCCAAACCAAACTCCGAGGCCTGGGTTAGTGCCGTTTCGTTTTGGGTAATTTTCATAAAAGCACTCATCGTAAACAGAAGCCCTAAAATGATGGTTAGCACCCATCCTGCAATTTTCATAGTTTTTTGAGACATAATTAATAAGTTTTAATGCTGCTACAAAAATCAGCATAATTACTATACATTTGTTATCTGTTACAAAAAGGATAGTACTTACAAAAAGAATAGTAAATGAAAAAACATACCTCAGAAAGCTGTTCCCAAGCTAAGCTGGCCATACGGGACACCCTTGATGTAGTGGGAGGAAAATGGAAGTTGGTCTTGATTTCTGTATTGCAAGGTGGTAAAAAAGGATTTAATGAATTATCAAGGGAGGCCGGAATATCCCCACGCATTTTGTCCAAAGAACTGCAGGAATTGGAAATGAACGGACTGGTCACACGTGAAGTATGCAACACCAAACCCGTAACCGTTCAGTACGAGTTAACAGAATATAGCCGTAGCTTATACGAGGTTTTGCAAGCCATGGAAAAATGGGGGCATCAGCACAGAAAAAAAATGTTTTCGAAAGCATAACTTTTTTAAGACCACTCAGGCGGTACTTCAAGTTTAATTTCAGAAAATACACCTCCCAAAAGATATGTAATCAACCGGAAATAGTTGATTACCACAAAATAACCATGGGATAAAACTTGGGAAGGGTAAAATCGTGAATCAATGCGAATGGCCTTGTATAAGTGGGTTGAGGAATTAGAATCAGGCCAGAACGATCGGCGAGCATTTGATTCGAAGCAAGGCTGTCACTCATGAAACCGTATCAACCATACCAGTTACTTCAATCAACCCCTGCCCTTCCATAAATATCTCAGTGGATTCCAGCGAGCTTGAATTAAAATATAATTTTATAAATATTAATACAAAATCTTGGCTTAAACAAATAATTATAATGGGATTTAGAAATACGACATTAATTCTAGTCAAAATCTAAAATAATTTCGATTATATAGTGCGATCTTGCGAGTAATATCGCTAAAATACTTCTAAACAATTGCACTTTTATGTCTAAAACCTTTACTAGCCCAGTTCAATGGCTACCTACCTTTCTAATTTTGTTACTACTTTTAGTAGGACAGGCACACGCACAAAAGCCGACCTCATTTTCCTATCCCAGCCCGGTTGTTTATTCTGCGAATGTCAGCAATGTATATTTATCACCCACTGTTACTGGTTCGGTAGATTCCTACTCCATGCCAGCCTCGCCTGCACTACCAGCCGGATTGACCTTCAATACCAATACAGGGATTATCTCCGGTAAACCTACTGCCGCGCTTAACTCCACTACCTATACGATAACAGCGCATAACGGTTTTGGTAATGCCGTTACTACGGTGACGATGACCGTTTTAAACTTCTATTTAGACAACGCAAATGCGCAAGTTTCTTTTGGAGGTACAGGGGTTACCATATCCCATCCGAACGGAACCTCTTCAGGAACCAGTGTTGGAGATATAACTTTATACGAAAATGTGGCGACCCTAGGTGGCCAAGCCGTCGACTGTTATGTGTTAACTAAGGCCATCAACAACGTAAGTTCATGGATAACCTTTGACCAAACGGCAACATCGGGTGGCGGATACGATTCCAATGACCCCAAATTCTTTTCACCTCAGCTAAACTTTGGAACGGGGGGCGGCAACGTCACCTTTGAATTTCAGTATATTTTTCATGGGACTTATAACAGCACCACCAAATCGGGAACCAATGTGGTGTTACAGAACGTAACATTGAACACCTACGACATAGACGGTAACGGCGGGACTGACTCTTACCAATTCAACGAATTTGGCGGCTTTAACACCAGCCAGTTGGGTAGTACGCCCACTGTTGCTGCCAGTTATAATGCAGCTACCGGCCTCACTAAGTTTAGATCAACCTCTACCACCAACAGCACCACGATAACCGCTCCGGCTACGAGGGTTCAGGTAACCTACAGCTATTTGAGTAATTTCACGATTGTTGTAGGGGCAGAAGGTTCTGGTGTGTCTTTCTTCTTCCTAGACATGGCCTATAGATCTTTCGCTGGAACTAATATCACCTCCAGCCCTTCTATTGATTTGGATACCAGTTCACCTGGTGTAGCCAACGAATCCTCTAACTGCGGTGTAGATTTAGCCTTTACAGCTTCTTCTCAAACCAATATAATCGCACCCAACGCATTGTCGGAGTTTGACGTAACCTATCCACTATCCAGCATTACAAATGGCTCCAGTGAGGAGTTGGTAATTAATGGGGCTACGGCAGGTACGACTAACCATGCCCTTAATTTTACGAGCGGATCGACCGGTACAGTAACCGTAGGCGGGGTGGTATTCAATTTTACCAAAACCGCTACTACGGTCGGCGGGATTACTACAAATAAAATCGCCTTCACGCGTTCTACGGGTGGAACCACTTTTGCAGCAGCACAGGCAGAGACTTTATTGGACGCACTGCGTTACCGCAATAGCGCCATCTCTCCGACTAACGGTGAACGGAAATTTACCGTCAACGTGCTCAACACGGTCTTCAAAAGCCCCGATGCCAGCTTTTCGGCAGGAGTTAATTGTGTTTCCATTGCAGGCCATATTTATAAGGACCAAAATGGTCTTTTAGGTACGGATGCTAATACAATCAGTGCAAACTCGAACTCCGGACAGTTTGGAGCAGGAGAAGTATATGCGATCCTAGTAAACCCTGTCGACAACACCGTGCTTTCAAGCCAGCCAGTGGCTGCTGGTGGAGGGTATAGCTTTGGAAAAGTTTCTCCGGGCAATTACATCATATATGTTTCTAACTCTTCTCAGAATATTGGGACTACTTTTAGCGCTCCAACCTATCCGTCCGGTGGCTATCTGAGTATAGGTGAAAACCTGGGAGCCGGTGCGGGCAACGACCTTTTGGTGGACGGAACACTCTATATTACCGTCGGTTCCATTCCGGTTACAGAGGCAAACTTCGGTTTAAATACCCCTCCAATAGCCGAGAACGTTACGGCAGCATCTCAGCCCAATCCAGGAGCCTCGCAGCGGGTAGTGGTTCCCACCCTTAATGGGAGCGATCCGGAAGAAGGAACGTTGTCGGGAGGAACGGGTAATACCCTAAAAATAACCAGCCTTCCTACCAACGGAACTTTGTATTATAATGGCGTTGAAGTGACGCTCAATGCCTTAATCTCCGATTACGATCCGACCAAATTGACAGTAGATCCAATAGCGGGAGCACCCACCATTGTTTTTACCTATAAAGAAATTGACGCAGGTGCTTTGGAGAGTCCGAATGCAACCGTAACGATGCCGTTTACGGAAATTTTGATTTCGGGAGATGTTTATTATGATGTTAACGGGGTAACCAATGGGGCTATCGACGGGACCTTAATCAATAATCCGAACGGCGACCAACTTTACGCCAATCTGGTAGACCCCAACACTGGACTGGTCGTGGGAACCGTTATGGTTAATAATAGTGGTCATTATTCCTTCAATAGTGGTAGTGGCTTACGCACCAATTCCACATTTGAGGTGGTGATAAGCACGGTGGAAGGCGTTGTGGGCACTACCACGGGAGTGACCTCCGTTCTTCCCGACTACTGGGTAAGCACAGCGGATGGCTTTGGCGATGGTTCTACCGATGGTCGACCCAACGGGGTATTGACCGTCAGCATGGTATTGACTAACATGACGACCAACTTGGATTTTGGAATTGAACAGGCCCCTGTATCGGGCAGTGGGAGCAATTCGGCGGTAGATCCGGGCGGCGTGGCAAATGTAACGGTACCAGCAAATACTTTTACGAATGGCGCATGGAGTACCGATATTGATGGAAGCGTTAAAAATATACGCATAACTAGTTTCCCCTCCAATACCACGAGTATCACCATTAATGGTACTACCTACAATGCCAATGTTCCATCCGAAGTCAGTGCCCTGCTCAGCCTGATCATTCCCGTGGACGCCAATGGCAGCCCTACTGTGGCTATTGCAGTTGATCCTTCTGGCACTGGTGCATCTTCTGTGGATATCCCCTTTGTTACGATTGACAATGCAGGAAAAGAAAGTAAATCGATAGGTCATGCGGTCATGGACTTTTCTGCCCTCCCTGTCCAATTGAAATCCTTTGATGTAAATAAGGAGGGTGCTGCCATCAGGCTCGATTGGGCAACCACTGAAGAAGAAAACAGTGCCTTCTTTGAAATTCAACATAGTACCGACGCAAAATCATGGAATATTCTGGGAGAGGTTCAATCCCAGGTCAATTCCAAGACTGAGCAACACTATCAGTATATACATGAAACGGCTCAGGCAGGTCAGAATTATTACCGACTAAAAATGGTGGATTTGGACGGATCCTTTAGCTATAGCCGAATAAAGAGTCTATTGAATGAATTCGGCCTTAAGCTTACCGTATTTCCTAACCCGGCATCCGAAATCATATTGCTTGAAAATTTGGATCAATATGATGTAAAGAAAATTGAAATAATGGATGTGGCAGGTCATATGGTTTACCATTCGTCTACTGTAACGAAAGCGGGGATCCGTATTTCGAACCTTGCCAGTGGGAAGTACATCATGCTACTGACAGAAGCAAATGGCAACATAAGCAGCAAGTCATTTGTGATTAGAAAGTAAAGCGCCTTTACAGTATTTTTAGACCCAAACCGAATACCTCTTCTCCGGAAGGGGTGTTCGGTTTTTTCTTTACCATCCCAGCAGATCCTAGCCCAAAGACCCCAGCTTAAAAGGGCTTTGCCATCACCCTACTGTTGCCCGGGTTCTTTATCGACAGTTGGAGGATGGTGAAGTTGCGGGTTTGGTGGGGGGAGGTAGATATGGACATAGTTAACGCTACAAATGCAACTACTAATCCACCTCTTTAACAGCGTGGTTTAAGGATTCAGGTCGTTAAGGACATTCCCTCCTATCCTAATCGAATTTGGCAAGTATAAGCCAATTACTGAAACAGCCGCTACCCCAGAAAGCTTAACGAAATTTTCGCAGCCGGAAATTAGCAACTATATCTAAATCAGAATTGACAACTTTGCTGCATGATACATAAGACTAAAGACGTGGAGTTGATCAAAGGCAACTCCCCTACCGAAGTTCTTAGCAACCTAAGAAATGGATCGCGCTTTGGAGCAGGGGAAGAATTAGAAGCCTATATAATACTTTATCCACAGGATCAACGAGTTAAACGGAACGAAGCGCACCTATACAGGTGATCATAAAAAGATGGTGAGGGATTTGGTGGAAATAGGCTATACTTCAAAATGAACTATTAACCCAGCCTATACCAATGATTTACATTTATTTAAATCGTAAAGAATATTAATCAATCAGCAACTTAATACTTGCATTTACTTGCATTTACTTGCATGTTAGTTTCATTTACCGGAAAATAATAATACATTTGTTAACCCAACTGAGGGCCGTAATTGACGTAACAGAATTCCTCAGTCGGGTATTTGTAAATTTTATTTATTCTTGGATGATTGGCACCCCCGAATAAACTCCGGCACTGTTATCGTCACGAATAACATAAATAAATCCCAGACGTAAGCTGGTCTGTTATTGGAGAAGTCCGCTAAAACCTCCTTTAACAGTTCAATGAGTTCTTCCATTGTATTTTTGGATCAAATGAACTTACCCATATCTCCCTGATATGGGTTTTTTTATTTACAAATATATGATATACATGGCTTATAAATAGCGATTTAATCAAGATGAAGGTGTATACGCAATTCAATTTTGACATTAAAATTCAGCTAAAGAATTGTTAAAAATCTAAGCCAGAGTTGTGTATATATCTATTGCTAGGTAATTACTTGATGAAAAAAAAAATTAAAAATAATTACTTGCTCCTTAAAATATTACATTGTATAGCTTCCCGTGGTCGGTTTCGATCCTTTTAGGCACTGCATGGCCATTACAAGGCGAACTCACTAGACCTTATAAAAAAAATGACATATGTAAATGGCTCAAGAATCTGAGTTTAATTCCAAATGCCGATCCCCCCTCCCAACAACCAGTCCAATTATGGATCAACCGTCAAGTTTGGGAATATGGACCTATATTTCCTTTAAAAACTCAAGCTCCAGGCATCCGCCGGCGGCATTGGGTGCCGTCACAAACTGGGGTATCCCATTGACAACATCCAGCGACTGCTGATGGGTATGTCCAGCGAAAATGCCTAACATTTTGGAGGCTAAAAAAACCTCGCGATGAAAATCCATGGTGGTACGGGTATGCCCGCTCTTGGGCCATCTGTGCCTGCGTTCCACTTCGTATCCATGATCGGCCTCCCAACCCCATTGCGGATTTCCACAGCCAAAGCCCATGGACCTGCCTGGAGCATACAGGGGAATGTGCACGAATAATACCAACGGTTTTTCGCTGGCTACCTGCTCCCTAAAGAATTGAAGCTGCTCGGGCAGAATCTCATAGGTGGAGTTGTCGAGCATAACAAACCGGATCCCATTAATTTCATTTACGCTCATCAAAGGATTTCCACCTTGGTATAAAGGTTTTAACCGAGACTCGCACCATTGCTTCCTCAAATCCACGGAACTACCATCCATACCTTCATAATGCCAATCGTGGTTTCCAGCGGCATATTGGTATTTGATGCCCGATTCGCTGAGCTGTTTGTAGGCCCACTCAATAGCCGCCTCAGAAGGAAAACTAAAAAGATCGCCAGGAAGGGCCAGTAAATCGACCTTAGAGGTTTTGGCTGCTTGAATTATTTTTTCAAACGATTCATTGGGATTGGTGGGTTGACCAGTTTGGAAATGACGGGTCTCATTATAGGCCTTGGCCATCCGACCGCTATATTGGCTAAAAGGCTCACCTCGCTGGTCATCCATCCATAAATGAGTGTCCGAAACAAACAAAACCTGAACCGGCTTACTGAATTCGGAAGCATATATTTTTACTTTATTCTGGTCACAAGAGAAGCGGCCTATGCGAGGAGGCACATTCGCAGCCTGCGCATTGTTCGATAAAGTAACAGCTGCTGCAGCAGCAACAGTATTCTGAATAAAATTCCGGCGTTTCATCAGCAACGTTTAGGTTAAGGGCTTGTGATATTGTTAAAAGACAGTCTAGACGACAATTTACCAATAAAAGTGCGATTAATAGCCGGTGGGGCCTACCAATAGAAAAATTTCAGAGAGGTTCCGGCCAGCCACCCTACACCGGGAAAAGCGCTCTTGATTTTCTGGCATATTTCTCTATGAATGTAAAAGAACCTACTGGCCACCATTCATTAAACTACCCAGAGCGGCGTGATTCATATAAGTTAGAAATAGCGGCCTGCAAGCTTATAGTATATAAAATATAATTCAAATTTCGACCATGAAAGAAAACATCACTTTATTGGGGCTCGGAAACTTAGGAATGCCGATTGCTGAAAAACTACTAGAGGCTGGTTTCCCCCTCAAGGTTTGGAATCGTACGATGTCTAAGGCCGAACCACTCGTTAATTCCGGCGCTGTACTTGCCATGAGTCCAGAAGAAGCCATCACCCCAGGTGGGATATTGATCACGGTGCTTGCCGATGATCGGGTGCTCAAAAATGTTATCTTTCCCGATGTTTTAAAAAGGCTGGGCTCAGGAGGTTTGCACATCTCAGTGAGTACCATCAGCCCCGAGACGTCGCGGGAATTATACCTGCAACACAAAAATTTGGGGTCTCAGTACCTAGCCGCCCCCATCTTCGCCCGACCCGAAGCCATAAGAACAAAGGTGGGTAATATCTGTCTTTCGGGAGATGAGGACGCCAGAATACGTGCTAGGGGAATTGTAGCGCATTTTGCTAAGGGAATTTTTGATTTTGGAGATGAGCCAGGAGCTGCCAATATCGTCAAACTAGCCGGTAATTTCATGATAGGAGCCAGCATCGAAATGATGGCCGAGGCCTTTACATTTGCAGAGAAAAACGATATATCGCGACAAGCAATATACGAAATGTTAACGCAGACCCTATTTTCAGCCCCTATCTTTCAAAATTACGGCAAGATGGTTGCCGACCATAATTACAAGCCAGTTGCCTTTCAGCTACCACTTGGGCTCAAGGATATCAACCTGGTGCTAAAAACCTCCGAGGCCTCATCGGTCCCCATGCCGATGGCAGATTTAATCAGAAATCGTTTTGTATCTGCCATTGCCAAAGAACGCACAAATCTGGATTGGAGCGCCCTAGCCATTGGTGCATCCGACGAGGCAGGGCTTTAGCTGAGGCGGCGGCCGGCGGTCAGCAATCGGCTGTCGGCGATCGGCGGTCGGCTGTCGGCTATCGGCTTTCAGCGGTTGGCAATCGGAAGTTGGCTTTCAGCGGTTGGGAATCGGAAACCTGCTGCAGACTGCCGGAAATCGGCATCCTGGCTCGCTATCTACTCATGAAGCGGGCCAGCTTCCACCCCCTTCACTCCTCGATAGAGGATATCGTCCTGGTCGATTTCTCCAAACGCTTTCTACGCTCCGCCCGAGACATGGCCGAAAGGCCCCAGCCTAAAAAGGGACTTTACCATTACGTTACCGTTCCCAGTGGCTCGAGTCCTTCATTGGCAGCTTCAGTATTGTGAGTATGAGGGGGCGTTGGGGATTGGATAAATTGATATCACTTTGATCAATATATCACGTGACATACTACCGATTGTTTGATAAAAACAAACGATTACGCCTTGTTATTATATCGAAATAAAAATTATCAAATAATGAGAGACAATTCATACCCCTCATAACTCTTTTACCCATGTTATATTACTATTCTCTTAACTCACCAATCTTATTGAGATCACCATCTTTAATAGCATCAATAATGTATTTTTCAAGTACCCCTGTCGACTTGGTGGTCGACCAATATATTGGATCCAACAACATTGGTATTTTCAAAATAATGGTATCCTTTGGAAAGGAAGGAGATACTTGCCTATAGGAGTAATAGCCACCTCCTATTTGTATTCTCGGGATATTAACATTAATCATAGTCCCATTCAATCCATTTGCCCTAATCCTCACATTCACCTCATAATTCACACTATCAGGATGAATCAATCTTGTTGATTTTACCTTACGACCCTTAAGTGACTGAAATTTAATTTTAGGAACGACTACGAAGGCATTTTCATCCGTATTACGTCCATTATCATCTGCGATGCTATACGGAGCACCTCTATATATTTTAGCAACAAATATTCCGTTTTGTTTATCAAGTCGATCCACTTTATAACCATTTATTGCGATTATATCAACGAGTTTTGCCCATACCTCCTCAAAAGAAGCAGTAGTTTCAGTATGTATAGGATAAGTGAAGCTTTGTCGGGGAGTACTTGATATTGATAGTTTATTAGATCGGCATGAAATGATTAAAAGTAGAGCGACCAGTATTAAGGAATTTGCTTTCATTAAAAGTGCATTTAATATTTAAATTGAAACAACTGTTGATTTACTTATCACTCAGAATAAGTCGACAAACAACCAATATTCACTATATATTCAAAAAACTTATCCTTTTTTTTAATAAACTTATTCAACGGTAAAAACACTTACCCTTTAGAGGTTAATAGCTTTTTATATACCTGGATCGAACTAGGCCAATCATTATAGGGAAATTATGATTCCAGCTCCTTTAGATACTTTTTTAAGAAATCTCATCTTATAAAATCGTTAAACTATCCTCATAAACTCTTCCGTAACGACTTGCATGTCGACACGTAAAGTGCGTCCTTAGCGGACGCCGCGCGGAGCTATCAAAACAACCAATTAATAACTGATATACAGATGATTACGCAAAACATACTTAGCAACAACAGCCTTACAAAAACCGAAAAAATACGTCAATTACTGGAGCTTGGATTGACCAGAAAACAGGTGAGCGAGCTGGTAGGAACCAACTACGGATTTGTACAATATGTTTTGCTAAATACTGGCCGGAGCGGGTCCAGGCAAAGGCTTTCAGATTTATCCCATTCAACTGGAATTTTGGAATTAAAATAAAAGCCTACGGAGTCGACAAGCAAGCCCTAACCAGTTTCTAGTCCCTACACGCTTAGATCAAGTAATGCTCCTGGTCGATTTCTCCAAACGCTTCCTTCGCTCCGTCCAGGACATGGCCGAAGGGCCCCAGCCTAAAAAGGGACTTTACCATTATGTTACCGTTCCCAGTGGCTCGAGTCTTTCATTGGCAGCTTCAGTATTGTGAGTATGAGGGGGCGTTGGGGAGTACTTGATATTGATAGTTTAATAGATCGGCATGAAATGATTAAAAGTAGAGTGACCAGTATTAAGGAATTTGCTTTCATTAAAAATGCATTTAATATTTAAATTGAAACAACTGTTGATTTACTTATCACTCAGAATATGCATCCGCCAGCACAGAAAACTCCCCATTCCCAACTTTGCCTATGACAAACATAACGACAAAGGCCGACAGCTAAAACGAGGCAGGGGCCACTTCTTTAGGAGGGAACCAATCTAGTAAACCATACCCCCAGGACAAAGAGGAAACCTTTAGAGAACGAGCCGCTAAGGCCGTGAGTGATCCGAGAGGAATGGGGTTGTTTTGATTTAAGAAATAATTAATTTGGTGGGCAATTATAATCCCCTCAAATATTATGAACGAAGAAGATCTAGTGCAATGGGTGTTTGAAACACTATCTGAAAGATTACTAAAAAGTCGCACTAATGGCACTATCCACAAAAATGACTCAATTGTTTTGGTAATTGATAAGAATCTAAAAGGGAATATTAATCTTTCCGACTGCCTAGAGAATTCACTAAATCAAGTAAGAATATATTTAAATTTAGAGAAAGACTATATAAAAACATTTAGAGTGAAGCTAGCTGGAAATTTCGAAAATTTAGTAATCTATTCTCATTTTCCGAATATATTAGATATCCGATCTAAGGAGGGTAATACAGTTGAATTGTTGGACTGGGATGATGATAGCTTTCAATCTAGAATTGTTTTTCATGGATGCAATTTAAAGAAACTTCACTTGAATGGTAGCTACCAGTCCTTACATTGTGGTTTTGGGTTTTCGGTAAATGACCTCCAGGTTACTATGCCTCCAAAACACAAAATGGAAACACTTCATATACGCGGAATAATCAATAATGCTGAAATTAAATCGGGGCATATTTCGCATCTAAATCTATCTATTCTTCCATTCTTAAATAAAAATATTGTATCATCTATTAATATTTGGAATGTTAACTTTGAGACAGTTTTTATAAGCGAAAAGTATCCCACTTCATTATTATTAGGATTGTGCAAAATTTCAGAAACATTAAAAATAATTCTAGAAAATGAACAGCTTTCAGAAGAACTTCCTAACAATACCTTAATCATTAATAGTTGTCAGGTACAAAATGTTGAAATAAGTTTAGATCAAAATTCAGGGAAAAATATATCAATAATAGAATTATCTAATTGTCGATCCATTAGTATAGCTCCAAATCCAAATATTCATTCATCCTTAAATCTAGGAGATTTTAGGCTTGAAGGGAATCATTTTGAAAAAGGAACAAAATTGATCATACGAAGAATTCAGCTTAATGGGGACATTACCATTACAGATAATGTCAACGACGGAGATTTTTATTGTCATGATTTAAGTTTAACAAATGGAGTTGTAAAGCTGAAAAATACTATTTTAGGCAGAATCCTTTTTCATAATTGCAACTTACCTTCGGACTGGCAATTCCAAAGTTCCAATATTGAAAATTTAGAGTTCTATAACACGGAAATGCCAAAAAGTTTCAACTCCTACAGAAATGATTTTTTAGGAATTGATACAAAAGAAGCATTTCGTCAAATGAAATTACTTACATCTAAACGTGGGCAAAAGGAATTGTCGGATTTTTACCGGGCTCGAGAACTTAGTGCACATTCAGATACATTAACCATATTCAACAATAAACAATTTGGAGAAAAACTAGCATTATTATTAAACTTATCAAATGAAAATGGTTTGAATTATTGGAGACCATTTTGGCTTATGCTAGGAATGTCAAGCACCTTATATTCACTTTTACTTTTAAGTTTAGGATATTATCCATCTTTAGTATTTGGGTCAGAAATTGAAACCATTCGAATTTGGAAACCTCTTTTAGACTTCATGATTCCTGGCTACTTATACCCGAGCAAATCAAAATTTGAATTTTTAGAGATAACGTTTGACACATGTTTCGAAAAGTTATCAATTTGGTCTAAGCTCGTAATTTTCCTAAATGACATATTAGTCGTACCTTATTTGATAATACAGATGATCTCAGCCTTTCGCAGGCACATCTCTAAATAATTCCAGTCCTACTAAATCAAAAAGTCACAGCGCATCTTAGCACTATGACTTTTTGATTTATGGACGATAGAACTCAGATAATGCCCTTTTCACCACCAGAAAAGGGAGTCCACAAGATGGACAAATTTAAGGATCACCTGGTCAATAAGGGCCGGCTGTCGGTCCGGGATCAGCAGTATTTCGAGAAAATGTAGAAAGCTTGGAGCTGGGCGAGTAAGATGTTCTCTCCGGCTCAGGTCGTTACGATGCTGCATAACGAGTATGGCCATGAGAAAACCGTAAGCAGTCGACGGTCCCCCTATTGCTTTTTAATTAATAGGGGTTAGGATGTTTTCCACCTATGCGGAAGCAGGTCGGAGAACTTACCATCGTAATTGATATCGTTGAGTTTGCGTAGTACGTCCAGTAGCCAGTCGTTTGGATTCACGTTGTGTTTTTTGCAGGTAGCAAACAAGGAATAGATCATGGCCGCATTTTGGGCTGTTTCATGTGTACCAGCGAATAGGAACGGTGCGACGTTTCGCTTTTTCCGGCCTAAGGCCACAGGCCTGATGGCATTTTCGATCAGGTTGTTGTCCAGTTGCATTTGTTTCTGCCGGTGGAGCGGCAAGTGATCGACAAACTTACTTACCAGAAGGAATACCAGGATCGATTCATCGATGAGTCCTCTTTGGATCGTTCTGCTAGGGATCGGAGCGATAACTACTCCCTTTTTGTCTGACTTTATCGGATTTCTCAAAGAGATTAGTAGTTCTCCATCCTTGGGGCGTTCGAAAGTACCCGACTCCAAGCGTTTTATATAGAGGGCGAACCCATCTTTGGCCCCCCGAGCGTCGGACCGTAAAGCAAACGAATTTGATTGCATCGCTTACCAATAAAAACGAAAACATCCCCCGACACAGGGTTCAGGTTCAGGTGCAGACCATTTTGTGTCCGTCCAACTAGTGAATATATGCCGCAACGCATGTCCACAGGTTGGCCACGTTAGGCCGAATTAAAGTCGTTCTTAATGCTGTAAGCCGTAGGCTATAGGCCGAAAGCCAAAGGCCGAAAGCCGACAGCCGACAGCTGAAGGCCATATGCCGTAAGCAGTAAGCAAAGAAACCACAACCAACCGCCTCTTCATAAATCAAATGCAAAGCATATTGCTTAAGGCTTAAAGCCCAAAAAAAAGCCGCTTCAATTGCTTGAAACGGCTTTTTCGCAGAGAGGAAGAATCTCGAACTTCCTCGTGTAATGACTTATTAATGACCATGTTCTTCATTAGAAAAACTGGGACGTAACCGATCCCGTAATCGTTATGCCCTCCGAGCAGCCTTTTCTGACTGCAAAGGAATAACACGGGCGGTCATATAACTGGATACGTCCTCAAGCTTTCCCAGGAGATCCATTAACTTCTCTATCTGGCGATCTTTCACATCTAACTGATTCAGTAACCTCTTAAATTGTTCCTCTAAAGAAGTTAAATGCTCTAATAAATAATCAGTGGAAGATGTATTAACCGAATCAGTTTCAGGACTTTTCCATCTATTGAATAAATATTCCTTACTAACCCCTAGAGCCTTTGCCCACTCTTCAATCTCAGAATCGGACATTTCAGAACGACCAAAAGTTTGATATATGGTCGGACGAGCCTTCCCTGTCAGGGTGGCTAGCGCAGAAACCTTCAGGTTTTTTTCCCCAGCTAACTGCTTAATGATTAAACCTATCGGTGTATTGGTCATAGTCTATTCAGTTTATTTACTATGTATATAACAAATAATTAACTTTCAAATTAATGTATTGACTTTGTAAATGCAAATATTAACGTTTGAAATTTAATAATCAAACCGTTCAGTCAATTTATAGACCGTTAAGCACAAATAAAGCGCCTCAATAATATATTAAAGCGCTTTACAAAAGAGTCAAGACTATTTTACCTTAACTTCCAAATGATTAGACAATACAAGTTCCAGAGCAGAGGTATGGTTATAAATGTCATCCAATGAAGTCAACTCATATTTTTGCTCCTTTTTTTCTGAATCGAGAATTCCAATATATTTTTTCCCTCCATTCATATATAGTCTACAGATTGGTTTCCGATTATTATCATCTAGAAAAATCGCAAAATAGGACAAGGCATCACGATGCGTAATTCTTGAACTTTCCACTTTCGTACGCAAAATAGATCGGACAATATAAAAGCCTTCTAGCTCTTCCTCCGTTGTAACGATCTCTTTCGAGTTTTCACTAGATTTCTCGGATTTTACTAGATCAGCTACCGGCTCAAATTTAGCATCATCTTCGGTAATAGCTAGCTTAAGGCGATCGTTTAAGATATCATTAATATGATTCGATATCGTTCGTTTTACCAATGGCCTAAAATAATCTAGTACTTTCGCCGTCACAACCGAGGGATATATTTGTTTAGCAAAATATCGTACAAAATCATCATTAGGCTCCTGAAATTCCTTGACAATCAACTGTCTTATTTCATTGGAATACGTCAATTCATTTGCAGATTCATAGATCCCTTCGGCATCAAAATATTTGGAATGAAACTCCTTCAGTTTTTCTATTTGCCCGTCCTTAATGTCCTCTATATTGAACTCTAAAAAAGGCTTCTCATCCATTTTGTTTGGCTCAAATAGATCCGTGTAAAATCTAAATATTAAGCCGTTAGTCAGGAGGCTAAATTTAGCTTTTGAAACATGAAAGTAGCGAAGAAGCTGTCCATCATGAATATCTAACCTTTGCTTCCAATGCTTACATTCTATAAGTATTATTGGATGGCCGTCCCGGAATATAGCATAATCTATCTTCTCCCCCTTCTTCGTTCCAATATCACAAATAAACTCTGGAACCACTTCTAAAGGGTTAAATACATCGTACCCTAAGGTCTGCAAAAATGGCATTATAAAAGCATTTTTTGTTGCCTCTTCGGTATGAATGCTATCTTTTAATTTACCTACCCGATCGCCGAGCTGCTTAATTTGATCTTTAAAATCCATAAAATTAATGATAGAGGTTATAAATAATTGAGATTTCCTAATCCTATTCAACTAATTTTTAGCGGGTTACATAGCAGGCTGAAAATAAATTTCATTTTGTATATACATTGTATATAATTATTATATACATTTGAAGCATGAATTTTAATCAACCAATAGGCAATAATAATAAATAACTGTTTATAACCTACCAAAATGAATATTGACAGCACCAAAAAAAGACGGCCACTAGGGCATCTATTGGTTTCATTGGCAGGATGGAAGCGACTCAAAATAAAATCACGGCTGACTGAACTGGGCATTTCACAAGGTCAGTGGCAAGGTATGTTAACCTATGCTGAAGCACACAAACTTCCAACTTTCGTTCGAGACATCATTGTGGAGGAACTACCAGAAGCAAAAGATCTTTTTCAACACCCTAAAAAGCCTGCAGTACTATGACACCTGTGAAATCCTTATTAACTATTGCTTCGATCGTTCTCACTGGCGAAGCCTTAGCCGACTTCCTAGCCTCTCACGCTAACCTACTCATAACCATGAGTATCCTAGCCTTTGCAGGACTATTTGTTTATTCAGTCAACAAGGCCAACAGCAAGAACCCATGATCTGGATAGCGGCCTATATGGCATTATTTCTTTCACTGGTCGCCTTGGGCCAACGTATCAGGCAGGGCGTTACCCAAAACAATGGAAAAGTACATGAGCAATAAAGAGCTATTTGTGGCGGGCAAGCCTTTCATCTTGGGTACTGTCGATACCCAATACCGATACGTTGCCCCGAAGGAGGACACAGGACAACCGGCGATCGAGGTCAATTCCTTTCCTGGAATCACCCAGTTCCGGTTTTTCTGCAAGGTGCTCCGGGCTAACGAATGGGACTATGATTATCAAATGGAAG
>NZ_QGDT01000021.1 GCF_003149085.1 Dyadobacter jejuensis
TTCCCAGGGCGATTTTAGTTTTATGATTTGGACATCACAAAGATTAAAATTCAACTGGGAATTTCTTTTTTATAGCATAAGTTTAAACAGCTTCAGTATCAAATCACTATTTTTAGCTTAAGTAAACGACATTGGATTTACTTTATTGAAAATGAGTTTTATCGTAGTGCATATATAACTCAATGTCTGGAAATGGGCTATTCAGATCCTGTTTTTTTACTCTAAGATATAGGGTATGTTTAGTAATTAAAATTGACCTTTAAAGGGAAGTTGGCTTTTTCCATTCCCGTCAGCTGGCATGAGCCAAAGTCTTCCATTATCACTGCTGCTCTGGATATATACTATCTTCCTAGAAATTCCAGACAGTAAAATTCATCTGTTTGATCCTTAACTAATGCGGAGCCAGAAACCTATGCTGGTTTTGGGTATCGGATTCTTGAACGGACCTTATTAAGAACGTAAATTTTTATATATGAGTAAGTTTGGCATAACCATTGGCATTATTTCGGGGATGGTGCTATTTCAAGGGATGAACAGTCCAAGTACGGAGCAGAGGCCGTGGACCTCCATGGTGAGCGATAGCAGCCGTACCCCTCCCCCCCTCACTCCCGAACAGAGTTTACAGACATTTAGAATCCCTGATGGCTACCGTATGGAACTGGTGGCGAGTGAGCCCATGATCACCGAGCCCGTGGCCATTGCCTGGGATGGGGATGCCCGGATGTATGTGGCCCAGATGGAGACCTACACCCAGGATGCCGACGGCACGGGTACCAAGCAAAACAAGAGTAGGGTGCTGCTTCTGGAAGATACCGACGGGGATGGCCGAATGGACAAGCGGTCGGTGTTTATTAAAGATTTGATGCTGCCTCGGATGCTGCTCTGCGTGGACCACGAGCTGCTGGTCAACGAAACGGACACCTACGATATTTACAGTTATGAGGATAGGGATGGCGATGGGGTCGCCGACGTAAAAAAGCCCGTCTATGTACCAGGGAAAAAGGCTCCCGGTAATCTAGAACATCAGCGTAGCGGGCTGGATTGGAATGTGGACAACTATATTTACCAGACGGTAGACCCCGTTCGTTTTCGCTATACTGGGGGCGTACTGCGCGCCGATTCCCTGCCCAGCGGTTCCAATGGCCAATGGGGCCTCACCCACGACGACTACGGCCGGTTGTTCTATAGCAGGGCCGGTGGGGAAAATGCCGGAGCTGGGTTTCAGATTAATCCCAAATACGGGAGGCTCGATTTCCCCGACGATTATGACGAGGCCACCTTTAGTCCCGTATATCCACTAATAGCCACGCCCGATGTACAGGGAGGGCCTATACGCCTGCGTCCCGATAGCACACTCAATCATTTTACGGCGGGCAATGGACAGTCTATTTTTCGGGGCGATCGCCTGCCCGAAGACCTTCGTGGCGACTACCTCATTAATGAGCCCGTTGCCAGGATTATTCGCCGTGCCAAGGTGATCGATCAGCATGGAAAGGTACATCTGGAAAATGCTTATGATAAAAAGGAGTTTATTGCCAGCACCGACTTCTATTTCCGTCCGGTGAACACCTATACTGGTCCTGATGGATTGCTCTACATCGTCGACATGAGTCGAGGAATCATTCAGGAATCTAATTGGACCCGAAAAGGGAGTTTTCTGCGGGGTAAAGTTGATTATTATGGTCTGGCGACGATCAACCAGAGAGGGCGTATCTGGCGACTGGTGCATGAAGACTATAAGCCAGGGCCTAAGCCTAAGATGCTCGACGTGCCCGCTGTTGAGCTGATTCAGTATTTGCAACATCCTAACGGGTGGTGGCGCGACAACGCCCAAAAGCAAATGGTAGTCCTCCAGGATCATAAAGTAGTGGCTCCCTTGAAGAAGATAGTAACCGGTAAAGCGTCGTTCTCGGCTTTAGGTAGGCTTCATGCGCTATGGACGCTAGAGGGCTTGGCATCGGTGGATAAGTCCCTCCTGAAAGTGGCCTTAAAAGACTCGGATGCCCAGGTCCGCCGGGCTGCCATTACCATTAGCGAGGCTTATTTGGACCAAGGCGATGCCGATATGATCGCCGCAGTGGCTGCCCTAAAAAGCGACCCCAGCTACGACGTCCGGGTGCAGCTGTTGCTGTCGCTGGGGGTAAATCCTGACCCTACTGCCAAAAAGGTGACCATGGCGCTGATGGACCATAACGCCGACAAGCCGATTTTCCCGGGTGCATTGGAAAGTCTAAAGCAAAATTATGAAGCAAAAAGATATGGGTCGAAGCTTTCGAATTTTAGCTCTAACGATAGACGGTTTATTTTGTCAGGCATTGGAATTTATGGCTCGTTCTGTGCCCCTTGTCATGGCAGCGACGGCAGCGGACTGGCTAGCAAAGCGGCACCATCGCTGAGAGGGGCCAGTTTGCTCAACGATGAAAAGGATGCAGCCATTCGGGTATTGCTGCACGGCCTACAAGGCCCTGTAGAAGGCCAGACCTACTCCAGCCAAATGCCGGCTATGGGCGATAATTCCGATGAGTGGATCGCCTCAGTGCTCAGCTATATCCGTTTCGAATTTGTAGGCGAAAAGGTAGGCAAAGGGGCCAAAAAGGAGTCGGCGGTAGTGCGAACTGGTGATGTGCGAAAGCTGCGTGAAAAGTACAAAGGGCGCGACACCGCTTGGACGATTGAAGAGCTAGAGCATAATTAATAGGGGCTGTTATAAATTCTTAGGGTTTCATGCTAGCGCATACCAAAGTGCGCTAGCATGAAACCTAGTGAGTTTAAAACCCTAATGATTCCTATCCTTAGGGCTTTTTTAGGGTAGCTTTATACCATCCACTCCCCCATAAGGCGCACCAAAACACACTTTCGTCGCTGTTATCGGGCTTGATATCCACTATTTTATCTGGCTGCCCTAGGTTGGTGTTTACTTTATTCCAGGTATTCCCTCCATCCGTCGACAAGTAAGCGCCTGGGTTCAGGGGGTTGGTGGCCAGGGTAGGAACTTGTCCTGCCGAGCTGACGATGATGATATCGGGGTTCAGCGGCGAAGTCTCCGTTTGCCATACGTTAGGCATGTCGAATATTTTTTCCCAATGATTACCCATATCCTTACTCCGCCATACGCCACCTTCCTCAGGCTTTCCTGAGCGAGAGCCACAGGAGATATACAGGGCGCGGGTCTGTTTGTCGACGAACACATTATTGACCGACTTAATGGGTGCTGGAATACTCATTTTGGACCAGTGCTGGCCCCGATCTGTGGTGCGGTATAGGCCCCCTCCTACGTTGAGAGCCGCATATAGGATCGACGGATCGGCAGGATCCATGGCGAGCCGGTTAACGCTGGAGCCCTTTGGGAAATCTTCGGGGTTATGCTGCCAGGTAAAGCCTCCGTCTGTGGATCGGTAAACGCCATAGCCTCCTTTTTTAAGCTCGGGGCCCCTGCCCCCTCCTACCTCAGTTACGGGTACATAGGTTGAGCAGAAATAGATATTTTCGGGGTGGTTAGGGTCGATCAGCAAGGAATAAGGGACGTTGGCCGTGCGGTGTTCGGGGCTGTCGGCCTCGAAGATACTAGCGATGTCCTCCCAATGTTCGCCGCCATCGGTAGAGCGCCGAAATTTACCCCTATGGTTTTGGCGAAAAGTGAGCAAGTACATCATGTTGGGATTTTGTGGATGCACAGCCACTGTGGCGATAGAGAGCGCGCCTCCCGGGTTCTTCTGCCCTTCGATCTGCTCTACGGCCATGGCGGTTTTATCGGGATAATCATCTAGGCTTGCCGTTTGCCAAAGGCCATGCTCCCCGCTGCAGAAGAGTTGCTTGCCCTTCACACCCGTTTCCAATAGTATGTACCGGCCGGGCAGGTTGCTATCGCCCCGTCCTATCCATTTCTTACTGCCTGGGCTGATTTCGATGTCGTCTATCTGTTTCCATTCCTTTCCTTTACTGTCGGTTCTAATTACCTGCTGGTCTATACAGGCATACACTTCGCCTAGGCTGTTGATCTCCAGGAATCTATTGCCTTGGTATTCGTCATGATGCTCCAGGTCGCTCTGCATATGGGCGAAGGTAACATTCATCCCCAAGGGGTTATTCCTCGATTTCCAGTAGGCACTATCGGTATTTTCTTTCCAGTATTTCCCGGCTCTTACCGTGGCTATCCAAGTTTTTCCTCCATCGGTGGTTTTCCATACGTCGCCCGGGGGGAAGGAGAAGTCATGCTTCAGGTTATGGGAGATATAAATTTCGTTGGCATCGTTAGGGTTCACCACGATGCGGTTAAACACCGTGTAGATGGAGGAGGGAATTCGGGGATATTTTGTTTTGGCTTCGGCAGGGGTTATGCCCAGCCAATAGGCGATGCAACGATAATAGCGTTCCTTGGCACCTTGGTATTGCAGGCGGTTGAGGTCTATGGCTAGGTTGCCGGTGATGCTGGACCAGGTAAGCCCGGCATCGTCGCTCTGGTAGATCCCCCCTTTCACCCGGATGCCGCCTTGATGGTCGGGCTCATATACACTTTGCTCCACGAGGTAGAGCTTAAAGGCACCCGTTTTTGGGTCGTAGAAGGATGTCATATCCCTGCTGATATTATTGGGTAAGCCCTGGCCAGAGGGTTTCCAGTGGAGGCCCCCGTCGGTGCTCCTAAAAACACCATGACCGGTAGCGGCAAGTACGAGTTGGGGGTTGCGGGGGTCTACGATGATCTTGCCTACATCTACTCGTTCTGGTAGGCCATTGGTGATTTTTTTCCAGGTTTGGCCTTTATCGGTGCTCTTCCAGATATGCCCATATACGGCCTGGGGGAGTATGATTCCGTGAGGCTCTTTGAGGCTGTGGTGGTTGTCCTTCACGTTCCAGAAGTCACCCGCTCCTACATACCATACTTGGTCGTTGGTAGGGTCTACGGCCAGCGCTGAATGCCGCTTGCCGAGGTCTCCTATCTGTTTCCAGTGGTGGCCGCGGTCTTCGGTCCGAAACACGAGGCCATCCCAGTCTATAGATAGGGCGAAATTGGGATCCTGTCGCGAAAAGGTTATGTCCAGCACCCGTTTCATATCCAGCCCTTGGCCGTCAGGATCTTTGAGGGTGGCCCACGATTGGCCATGATCCCAGCTACCGTAGCTAACATGCATGTCGGGGCCCATAAATAGCGTGTTAGGGTCGGTGGGGTGGCACCAGAATTCCTCACAGTAGCCCGACATTCCCGGCCCAAATTGTTTCCATTCCAACAGCGGTGTGGACGCTACCTTCTGGGTACGCAGGAGGTCGAAGTACTGACCTGTTTGAGCCCATACTGGTAGGGCATTGAGCTCTAGAAGTAGCAGGCTCAGAGTTAACCAATTTCTTTTGATCATCATTTTGTCATCGGTCCAATAAGTGATAGACAAAGGTGGATTTTCTATTGAATGCCAATTTGGGGAATCTGGGCATTTTATAGTATTATTTTGGTAATTTGAGTTTTTGTGGCCCCAGGCCTACTGGTGTATTAAGGCCTTCCGAACGGTATAAATCTTGTAAAAAAATAGGCTTCACACCCAAAGTTCGGGACCATGGTAGGGGGAGTGGCTAAGCTTCCATCATAAAGCAACTACTTACAACTTAACTAAAAAAAAGTATCTTGCATCCGTTCTATGTAATACAGATTATTGCTACTAATGGGCTTACCGACAAAATCTTATTGGGTCTTAGGATTCGTCATTTTTATGGGTGCCTTTGCGGCCAACACCGATTTTTCGTCTTGGATGGCGGGGAAGCTGCAGTACTACCAACAGGTGCTCCCCCAAGAGAAAGTGTATTTGCATATGGACAAGCCCTACTATACCGCTGGCGATACGCTATGGTATAAGGCCTATGCGGTGGAGGGGGCCTTTCATATGCCCGATACCCTCAGCACGGTACTGTATGTAGAGCTCCTCAATGCGCAAACGGGTCGGCAGGTGGTCGCCAAACGGATTGCCTTGGAAGCAGGCTTAGGCCATGGCGACCTGACCCTGCCCCAAGATCTGCCAGAAGGGGCCTATACGGTTCGAGCCTTTACCCGTTGGATGGAAAATTTTGACCAGGATTACTTTTTTAGCCAGTCCATATATATTTATCAAAATGGCACTACCGCTCCGGTGAAAGCCGAGCCTGGAGTATTTGACCTTCAATTTTTCCCAGAAGGAGGCCAACTTATCGACGGCATACCCACCCGAATATCGTTTAAGGCGGTGGGTAGCGACGGCCTGGGCGCCGATGTGTCCGGATTTATTTTCGATGAAAAAGGCGATACCCTTCAATCGTTTCACACCGAGCATAAGGGCATGGGCCGCCTTCCTTTTACTCCACAAGCCCATAAAAAATATGTGGTTCGGGCGCATATGGGTACGGAGGCCTACCAGCAAATCGCTTTTCCAACCGTGGCGGAAGAGGGGTATTGTATGGTCACCGATAACATTACCTATGGTGAAAAAGTAAGGGTGTTTATCTATGGGAAGTTCCCCGATTCCGCCGATAAGGAGGTCCATTTGGTAGGGCAGTGCAGGGGCGTCTTCGCCTTTTCGGCCAAAGGTATTGTAGGGGCCAAAGGGCTTATGATGAACTTACCCACCACCGACCTCCCCGACGGAATCCTCCAGTTGACGCTCTTCGATGCTTCCCGGAAGGCGGTATGTGAAAGGCTGGTGTTTGTCAATCATAACCGACAATTGTCTATAAAAGTGAACCCAAAATCCCCGGTGGCAGGGCTCAGGGGGGGCATGACCGTCGATATATCGGTAAGCGACCAAGATGGTAAGCCCGTTGAGGCTAACCTGTCGGTGTCGGTGGTGGACGCTGGCCAGGTGGCAACCCAGCCTTATGCCGATAACCTGCTGACGAACCTCCTATTGACCTCCGATCTTAAGGGGCATATCGAGCAACCGGCCTATTATTTCGATAGCAGTGCCAGCAACCGGCGCATTCATTTGGACTATCTGATGGCCACTCAAGGCTGGAGGCGTTTTGCCTGGGAGCAGGTGTTGAAAGACTCCATCGCCAGTCCACCACATTACCTGGAAACGGGGTTGAGCCTGACGGGCACGGTACAAAAAGGTTCGAAGCCAGTAAAGGAGCCTCAGCTACTGTCGGTCGTATACAACCAGGATAGCCTCGGGGGGTTTCTGACTACCGAAACCGACGCCGCAGGGCGTTTTGGAATTTATGGTTTGCACTTTACCGACACCCTTACGGTAAGGCTACAGGGGATGAATAAGAAAGGCAATCAAAATTTAAGCTTCTCTATCGATGAAGTCATATTTCCCAAAATTTCCCTCGTCCAGATCCCCTACTATCCCGTGACCATCGAGAGGAAGGCCCTATTGAATTTTATAGCCCAGGCACAGTCGGACCAGGATATTGAACGCAGCATCAGGGAGAGTAGAGAACGGCTGCTCGATGCGGTGACCATCAAAGGACGTCGGGAAGAAACCTTCGACAGCAGGAAGCTTTATGGACAGGCCGATGCCACCGTGGTAGTGACCGACCAGATGGCCGGAGGGGCTACTAGCATTCTCGACCTGCTGGCGGGAAGGGTGGCTGGAGTACGGGTAATCGGCTCGGGATTTAACGCCCAGGTGTTTATCAGAGGCAATGCCGACGAGCCCCAGTTTATATTGGATGGTATGCCGGTAGACAAAGACCTGGTTACCAATATCAGTGTCTATGATGTGGAATCTATCGACGTGCTGAAGGGCGCTTCGGCGGCCATTTATGGCGGTAGAGGTGCAGGGGGTGTCATTTCTATTCTTACTAAAAGGGGGAATGTGAATTACGACTATAGCAAAGAAGTGGTGCCCGGGGTGCTGGTGGCCAAGGTGGCCGGTTTCGATGCCCCAAGGGAGTTTTACGCGCCTCAATATGCCGTCAATGAACCGATTAGCGGTAAGCCCGATCACCGTTCCACCCTGTACTGGGCGCCTATGCTTAGGACCAATGCAGCCGGGGAAGTATCCTTTCAATATTACCATTCCGACGCCCGAACTGCCATAAATGTCAACGTCCAGGGCCTGTCCGCCGACGGCCGAGCCGGCGTAGGTAGCCTAGGGTACCAGATGGAGTGATGGGGGGCGTAAGGGAAATCAGCACCAATTTTTCTCGTCTGAACGCATCGTTAAGAATACCATATGGAAGGATTTTTAGTTTGCCGACAACCTATTACAGGCCATGGCCCCCACTACCTTCGGAGTCCTGGCACAGACTAGCCGCTAGAGGTACTCCGGGAGTGGGATCGATGCGCTATTCGGAGCCTGCCAGCGGGCAATAAGCTTTATATTGCCCTAGGATCAAAATTTTAGACTGATTACTACGTTAAAAAAAATGGTAACTTTGGTTAATAATTTGTAATACTTGGAATGAGGCCCTGAAAAAATATGCGACAATACGCTTTGAAAATACCTATTCTTATCATCATTGTACTGCTTAACGGTATTTCTCAGGAGGGTTATGCGCAACGTAGGAGTAAGAAAAAGGCCTTACAGACCGAAAAATCGGAGCAGGTAACCACGGGGCTCCAGCAGGAGGCCTTGGTGGCAGAGGGGATGAAGTTCATGATGAAAGATGAACCTGTTAAGGCCTTACCACTCTTCGAGAAATTAATCGATGAAGCCCCTTTAAACCCTACTGGTTATTACCTTACCGCTAAGGCACTTCTGGAAATCAACCAGGTAGAAGAAGCCTTTGTAGCGTCCAAAAAGGCCTATGAGCTCAATAAGGACAACGATTTTTATGCCCAGCAGTTAGCGGAGTTATATGCCAAGAAAAGGAAATATGCTGAGGCGGCTGTGATATATGAGACGTTGATAAAAAAGAGTCCGGAGAATATACAGTACGGCCTGGAACTGGCGGCGATCTATGTTTTTAATGACGAGTTCGATAAGGCCATTCGTACCTACGATATTTTGGAGCGGGCTTTAGGGGTATCCGAGGAGATCACCAAGCAAAAGCAGCAGCTTTATTTAAGACAAAACCAGTTGGAAGAGGCCATTGCCGAAGCACGTAAGTTGATAGAGTCGGAGCCCGAAGAGGTGAGCTATCAAGTAGAGTTTGCCGAGTTGCTCATTGCCAACGACCGTACCATGGAGGCCATTGCTCCTTTGGAAGAAGCCATCCGCATCAATCCCGACGAAGCGCAGGCCCATGTGTTACTAGCCGATATATATCGTAAGAATGGCAATATAGAAAAATGCAACCAAGAGCTAAAAATCGTTTTTGCGAACCCCAATTTAGATGCTGACCCCAAAATCAGGGTGCTCTCAGGATATCTTTCTATGTTGAAAACCAGCGAGGAGAACAATGATGCCCTGCTGTTGGCCAAACAGTTGATGGACACCCATCCGGGAGTTTCTAAGGTGCACGTCATCTATGCCGACCTGCTGATGCGCAATAAGCGGAAAGCAGAGGCCCGCGACGCCTATGTGCGCGCCGCTAACTTAGACCCTTCCGTATTCGAAATTTGGGGGGCGATTTTGCAGCTGGACGGAGAGCTCAACCAGCCCGATAGCCTTTTGGCGCATTCGGAGCAGGCATTAGAAGTGTTTCCTAACCAAGGGATGTTTTGGTATTCCAATGGTATGGCACATCTGATCAATAAGAACTATAAGGAGTCGGTATCTTCTCTAGAAGAGAGCCTTAAGCTGGTAGGGGAGCAAAACGAAATGGTACCCTATATCTATGGCCAGCTCGGCGACGCCTTCAATGGCTTAGGTGACCACGCCAAATCCGACGCCTCCTACGAGCTTTCTCTTAAGGCCAATCCCGAGAACGATCATGTGCTCAATAATTACAGTTATTTTCTTTCCTTACGCAAGGAAAAGCTCGACCTAGCCCTTAAAATGTCGGGGAAGCTGGTGAAGTTATATCAGAATAACCCTACCTATCTCGATACCCATGCATGGGTGCTTTATACCATGAAGGACTACAAACGGGCCAAAGAGTACCTGGAGATGGCCATGAAAGACAGTACGGCGGTGAGTGGCACCATTGTGGAGCATTATGGGGATGTGCTTTTTAAACTCGGTGAGCATGACAATGCCGTGGCGCAGTGGAAGAAGGCAAGGTCGATGGGGGAAACCACAGAACTTTTGGACAAAAAAATAGCTACAGGATCTTTACATGAACAATAGAATAGGAATATGGTGGCTGCTGGTGGTCGTGTTGGCGGTATCGGCCTGTCATCGTCCAAGGCATACGAAGTCGCAAAAGGATAGCATGGTGCTTAGGGACAGTGCTCAAAGTACGGCCGATTCGGCAAACTTAAACATGGAGCGTTTGAAGCTCGATACCTTCGATTTTCAATACCTGACTACCAAGTCCAAATTTTCATTTAAAAACCGCAAACAGGACCTCGATAACGTGACGGTCAATATGCGGGTGAGCAAGGATTCGCTGATTTGGCTTTCGGTGAGTGGAGTAGGGTTAGAAGTGGCTCGAGGCCTTATTTCGCGGGATTCCATCGTTTTCTTGGATAAAATACACAAAGAATACTTCAATGTTACCTATGCCGAGCTGAGTGAAAAATACCAGTTTCAGCTGAGCTATGGGCTCTTACAATCGGTGATCGTCGGCGACCTCCCCTTTCCGGTCGATTCGGCTGTGTCGGTATCGCGGCAAGAAGGACAGTACGTCTTTAGCCAGGTGATAGACCGTATCGTATCTCAAAATTTTGTGGGCATCGAGAACCGCAAATTGTTGGGGATGAAGGCCGTCGAAAATGCAAGTAACAATACCTTTACCATACAATATAAGGATTTTGAAAAAGTAGATGGGATGTTATTTCCCTTCGAGAGCAGCCTCAATCTAGATGTAAGGTCGCCTCAAGACCAGCAGAACTACCAAACACAAGTGGGCCTACGGCATAATAAGGTAGAAGTTACCAACGAAAGCCCCGGATTTCCATTCAGTATACCCAGCAGTTATAAGAGAAAAAGGTAAAAGTAAGAATGTAGGCCCTTGCATAGGGCCAAAAACACCAAGACTGTTTAACTTTGCCTGCCGTTAATGGTATAGATAGCTAGAATATTAAATATGCCCTTTTATACACCACATGCATTTCGTCTGGTTTTGCTCCTCATTATGCTCCTTAGTGCCAGTGTTGGCGTAAGGGCCCAGAAGAGTCGTGAGCAGCTCGAGCGGGAAAAAACTGAGAACCAGAGTAAAATGAAGGAAATTCAGGGGATCCTGAAAGAGACTTCGGCCCAAAAGAGTGTGAACTTAGGCCAACTGAGGGCGATCAATCAGCAAATCAACACCCAGAAAAAACAGATAGACCTGCTATCGGACGACGTGGGCCTATTAAATAAGGAGTTGAATGTGCTCGTAAAGGAACAGCAAGCGCTGGCTAAGAACTTCGAAAAGCTAAAGGAGGAATATGGACATATGATCTACGAGGCCGCCAAACGAAACAGCTACCTCAACCAGCTCGTATTTCTATTTTCGGCGGAGTCCTTCCATCAGTTTGCGCTGCGTTATAAATATCTGAAGCAATATACCGATGCCAGGCAGGAGCAAGCTCAGGAGATGGAAGAGCTTAAGCAGAAACTGATCTCCGAGCAAGCGCGGATTGCCTCCAAAAAGACCGAAAAACAGAAGGTGCTTACCACTCAGGTAGGCGAAAGTAAAAAACTCGAAGGCCTTAAGGCGAAACAAAACGAGGTAGTGGTAGCGCTATCCCAAAAAGAAGCGGAGCTACGCAAGCAGATAGAGCAAAACAAAAGGGCTACCAACTTGTTGGAGGCTAATATTCGCCGTATCGCCGAAAGGGAGCGGAAGGAACGTTTGGAAAAAGAACGCAAGGAAAGGGAAGCCCGGGAGGCACGCATCCGTGCCGAGAAGGAGAGGCTAGCCAAAGAAAACGCCGAAAGAGCTAAAAAAGGGGAAGTAGCTATAGCTCCGGAACCGAAGGAAAAAGAACCTGAAATCGTGAGTGGAGGGCTCAGCGAAGCGGAAACAACCTTAGCATCGTCATTCACGGCCTCCAGAGCCAGGTTGCCTTGGCCGGTAAAGGGCTTCGTTTCGGGGCATTTTGGCCGAAGAGAGCACCCCGTACTAAAAGGCGTTATGGTCGATAACCTAGGCGTAGACATCCAAACCAATAATGGCGAACTGGTGCGGTCGGTGTATGACGGCACGGTGCTCGATGTTACCGAGATGCCCGGAATGGGCGATGTCATCGCCATTCAACATGGGGATTATATGACTATTTATGCCAAAATGAATGGGGTGGTGGTGAAGCCAGGCCAAAAAGTAAAGGCGAGAGACCCCATCGGAAGGGTGGCCACCGATAGCGATGGCACCTCCGAATTACAGTTCCAAATTTGGAAAAACACCTCACGGCTGAACCCTGAAGGATGGCTTGCCCCTAGGTAGGCCGAGCGTCAATTTAATGGGTAGGATGAAGGCACTATAAGTGCGGTTCTACCAGGTTTTATCAAAAAAACATATTATCAATGTCGGTACATAGCTCAGATATAAAACGCGTAACGACCCATAGCATTCAGGAAATGAAGGGGCGTGGTGAAAAAATAACTTGTCTTACCGCCTACGATTATTCTATGGCGGGGATCGTGGATGCCGCCGGGGTGGAGCTCATCCTCGTGGGAGACTCTGCCTCCAACGTAATGGCGGGCCATGAGACTACCCTACCCATCACCGTCGACCAGATGATCTACCATGCGCAGTCGGTGGTTAGGGCGGTGAAAAGGGCCTTGGTGGTGGTCGACTTGCCGTTTGGGTCGTATCAGGGCAACTCTCGGGAGGCACTCAATACGGCCATTCGTATCATGAAGGAGTCGGGTGCGCATGCGGTGAAGCTGGAGGGAGGGCTGGAAGTGAAGGAGTCTATCACCCGCATCCTCAGTGCCGGAGTGCCCGTTATGGGGCATTTGGGGCTTACTCCCCAATCTATCTATAAGTTTGGTACTTACACAGTCCGTGCTAAAGAGGAGGCTGAGGCGCAAAAGTTGTTGGAAGATGCGGCTTTGCTCGAGGAAATAGGGTGTTTTTCGGTAGTCTTAGAAAAAATACCCTCCAAACTCACCCAGCAAGTCTCGGCTAGTGTTCAGATACCCACCATAGGAATAGGTGCTGGCCCCCATGCCGATGGGCAGATTTTGGTGCTACACGACCTATTAGGCATTAACAAGACCTTTAAGCCTCGATTTCTCCGTCAATATGCCGATCTTAATGGGATCATGCACGAGGCCATCTCTCATTATATCGGCGACGTAAAAAGTAATTCCTTTCCCAGTGAAAAGGAATCTTATTGACCACCTCTGTTTTCCAAATTAGGAAGACCTAAAAACAAGTTTATGGCGAAGAGACCATTTAGAATCGTATACGAGGATAATCATTTGATTATCGTCAATAAAGAGCCAGGAGTACTCGTACAAGGCGACAAGACGGGCGATAAATGCCTGTTGGACCTGGTTAAGGAATATATCAAAGAGGAATACAATAAGCCTGGAGCGGTATTTTTGGGGACGGTACACCGCCTCGACAGGCCCGTTAGTGGCCTGGTCGTGTTTGCCAAAACCTCCAAGGCCTTGGAGCGGATGAACGAGATATTCCGTAAGAGGGACGTTCAAAAAACCTATTGGGCAGTAGTAAAAAACCGCCCTGCCACCAAGAAAGGCCGGCTGGTACATTGGCTGATCAAAGATGAAGCCCGCAATGTTACCAAGGCCTACGACTACGAAGTTCCCGGCTCACAACGTGCCGAATTGTCGTATCGCTGGCTGGGGGAAGTCAATAAGCATCATCTGCTGGAGGTGAGCCCTATTACAGGTCGTCCGCACCAGATACGGGTACAGCTAGCCTCGATGAACTGCCCTATTCGTGGCGATGTGAAGTACGGCTTCGTTAGGGGCAATCCCGATGGGAGCATCAACCTACACGCGCGGCGGTTATTTTTTGAGCACCCAGTAAAAAAGGAGCCTATGATTTGCCGTGCCGGCGTGCCGGACAATCCTTTTTGGGAGGAGTTTTTGCCCCTCGACGACGAGGAGATAAAACTGGAGAATATGGGCTATCTATACGAATAGACGGAAATGTTAGAAAAACTAAAGGAACGCTGGAATGTTAAGAATGGCTGGGATGTAGCCGTCATTCTTATCGTTTTTGCCTGTACGGGTTTTTCGGTAATGTTTCTCAAACGTGCCCTGATGGAGGTATGGGGCCTCAATGACGACACTTCCCCTTGGATCCGCTGGGCCATCAATCTGTTGGTCATACTGCCACTGTATCAGGTTATTCTCTTAGCCTGGGGCTGGATATGGGGGAAATATGACTTTTTTTTGGCCTTCGAAAAACGGATGTTTAGCCGTATGGCCGGTTGGTTTAAGCGAAAATAGCCCGGCTATTTTTGTTTTATCCAACGCTTCATCTTCCATACCGACAGGCCTATATAAGCCATGCCGGCACTCTGAGGAGACTTCTTAAACAATACCCCCATATTGTTAAATCCTACAAAAATGGGCCCAAAGTGGCCAACGGCTCCTATGGATACTTTTTTGTTGCCTTCGATAAAGGTGACGGGAAAGGCGATATTGGAGTCTTCGTTTTCGAAGCGGGGTCCAATCGTGAAGGTGCTGGGCAAATAATAGTCCAACAGAGCATCGCCGGCGGGCTTCAGGCGGCTCGTTTTTTCCATATTGATAAAGAAGCCTTTGACAAGCTGGATGTCGGCTTCCAAATGTAAGGCCTGAGGCAGCTGCATGGACCCTCTAAAGGCAGTCGGTTCGCTGCCAGGGTAGAGTTCCATAAAGCCCTGTGCTCCCTTGTCGGCTATGGTCTCTAAGGCGGCTTGGTCTAGGGTAGAAGTGCCCTGAAAGCCCTCTGTTACGGCAACACTGGAGGTGTTATAATGTACGGTTCCTACATCGGTTACCGACGCCGCCAGTCGAAGGATATAGGTGGGGCTTTCGTCGAATTTTTCCTTTTCGTTAACCCAATAATTTCCCAATTCATAAGTAAAGCCTAGGTCTATTCCCCAGCCTTTCCCATATTGATCTCCATCGAATAAGTCGCCTACGCGCAGGCCATTGGTAGGGGCGCTATAGCCGCTTTCGTAAGTAAACTGATTGATGACGAGCTCACTGGTTCCATAGGGGGTGCTTTTTTCTCGAACCTCATAGTTGTCGATGTTTCCCCTTACATAGGCGGTTCTGGCCCCTACGATCCGTTTTACGGTGGCTCCTAGCCGGAGCTTGTGGGCCTCTAAGTCCAAGACCTGTACACCGTAGGAAAAGGCGATCTCCGAAAAGCTGTGCTCGGCCAAGCCCAAGTCTCCCCAGCTACCCGACTCATTGGGGGCCTGCCCGGTATCGAGCCGGTGGTTATAAAGGTTTTGAATGGCCTCTGGCACTTGCAGGCCCTGTACCACCCCTCTCGAACGGAATTGTAATGCCACACTCTGGTACTTATCTATGGCATACAGCACGGATGGCCAACGGATTTCGCTAGCCAAAAAAAGCTCCTTGCCCTGGCTGATGGAGCCCATCGTGCGGGAGCGGCCATATATTTCCTTGGTCGAATGTGGGGTGAGCAGCGGGGTGAGCAGGGAGTTTTTTCCTATATATCTAAAGTACCTATTGGTAATACTGCCACCAAGGCTCAAAATGTTGATCTGAAATTTCTGTTTCGACCCTCCCAGTACCGACGGGTTGTAGGTAGTCCGGTAAAGGCCTCCGTAGTTGCTCTGTTGCAGGCCGGGTATATCTTGTGCTAGTGTGGGCAAGGCCAGTAAAATTCCAACCATGCATGCTCCTAAATGTTTGATTTTCAAATTTCTATTTTTTATTCCAAATAAGTTTGCCTTGTTCATTATACTCAATCTGCTCATTTTCTAGTAACAGTTTTACTGCACGAAGGAAGTGTTTTTCGGGCAGGTGATCAAACCGTTCCCTCAATTGTTTGGGGTGATGTGGGCCGTTTTCCTTGAGGTCTATTGAGATTTCCTTAGCTAAGGCCGCTGTAGCCAATTCTCGCTCCTTTTTCTTTTTAAGACAATTATCACAAATTCCACATTCGCTGGCATCGAATTCGTTGAAATACTCGAGCAGCATCAGCGTCCGGCAGCGGTTGTCGCTAGAAGCATACTCGATGACTGCCTGGGCCTTTTTTCTATCTCTAGCCCGTTTCTTCTTAATTTCCACTACCTGCAAGGGTAATGTAGGTGCGTCGAACCGGGGGGTTAGGAAAGTAAGCTGGGGTTTATCCCGCTTAGGCTCATAGTCTATGATATCTCTTTCTTGTAAGAACCGCAATTTGTTGAGCACCTCCTGAACGGGGGCATAAAAATGCTGTCCGACCTCGGTTTCGTTGATGCGTACATATTCAGAAAACGACTCTCCACCATACAGGCGGAGTATTACCTTGATAAACGAATCGAGGCCGGGATAACGTATCTGAAAATCATATAATTGCCGATTGTCTACCAAGAACATCAGTTTGGAAGGCTCAAAAAAGGACTCGCTCAGTTGTAAAAAACCCTCTTCTTCCAACAGCTTGAGGCTGTAGTGGGTTTCGCTGACGGGGAGTCCGAAAGTCCCGCAAAAATGTTGTAAGTCGAAGTCGTGAATGCTCAGCTCTCCGCTACCTACTGGTACTTTATAATAATTGGCTAGAGCCTGATATACCCTTTTGAGGAGTTCGAAGGGGGGGTATTTCCGTTCTACTGCGTCGAGCAATTCTTCCAGGTCTAAGGGCACAAACAAGGCTACGGCATAGGCTTTATGGCCGTCGCGCCCCGCCCGCCCGGCCTCTTGGTAATAGGCTTCCAAGTTTTCGGGTAAGTCGAAATGTACCACCGACCGCACGTCGGGTTTGTCTATGCCCATTCCAAAGGCGTTGGTAGCCACCACTACCCGCACTTTGTTGCCGATCCAGGCCGACTGGCGGTCGTTGCGCTCCTTATGGCTCAGGCCGCCATGGTAATTTTCGGCACTTATCCCCTGTTTGTTAAGCCAGTCGGCGATCTCCTTGGTGCGTTTGCGGGTTTTGACATACACGATGGAAGTACCTGGAACCCTTTTGAGGATCTGCAATAATTTTTGCGCCTTATTTTCTTCTACAAAGGCCGAGTAGGACAAGTTATCGCGAGCAAAGGACTGTTTGTAAACCCTTACCGTTTTCATTTGAAGCTTGTCGATAATATCGGCACGAACCTCCTCGGTAGCGGTGGCCGTAAGGGCCATCACGGGTACTTCTGGAAGAAGGGCCCGGAACTCGGCGATCTGTAAATAGGACGGTCGGAAATCATACCCCCAGGCCGAAATACAGTGCGCCTCATCGATCGCTAGCAGACAAATTTTCATCTGTTTGGCTCGTTCTTTCATCAGGTCGGTACGAAGCCGCTCGGGAGATACATATAAGAAACGGGTGCTCCCATGGATACAATTGTCGAGGGCAATATCGATCTCATGTTTGTTCATTCCCGAGTGAATGGCTGCTGCAGGGATATGCCGTCTTTTTAGCTGCTCTACCTGGTCTTTCATCAGGGCTATGAGCGGCGTAACTACGATGCATACTCCCTCGAGCATGAGCACTGGTACCTGAAAACAAATGGATTTTCCACCCCCGGTAGGTAATAATAAAAGGGTGTCGTTGCCGTTTATCACCGACAGAATAGCCTCTTTTTGAATAGGTCTAAAACTGTCGTAGTTCCAATATTGCTTTAGGATCTGCTCGGGGGAATTCATGGGGTAATTTCTAGCTTCCATTGGTGGTAAGGCAAAATAAACACTATTTCGGCGTTTTATAGCCTAAGGTGTCCTTTTGATATGCCGTCGGGAGGGTTATTTTTGTGGTGCTAAGGAGAGAGGGGTACTACTGGTTGAGCGTTAACGAAGCTTTTATTACGATCCATTGGAAATACCTTTATATTTGTTTTTTCATTCATTATCCATTTTTCATGCGCACGCTCCTGTTATTAAGTGTGGTCTTGGCTACCACTGGATGTTCTGTTTCTCATTTGGTCAACAAAGAAATCAAAAACTCTTCGGTGCTTAGTCAGCAGCACACCGGACTAGCCGTAAGCAGGCTGGGAGAACAGAAAGAATTGGCATCTTACCAGGGTGATAAGTATTTTAACCCCGCTTCCAATACCAAATTATTTAGCTTTTATGCCGGATTGAATGCCCTGGGCGACTCTATCCCCGGCTTACAATATTTGGAATGGGGCGAGCTGCTCATCATTCGCGGTACTGGCGATCCATCATTATTACATCCCGATCTGCCTCATAGCCGGGTATACGATTTTTTGAAAAGCCGAAAAGAACCCATATTCTATACCCCCTCTCACTATGATGAGAAAATGTATGGCCCCGGATGGGCCTGGAGCGACTATAACGACTATTATCAGGTGGAGCGCTCTCCCCTACCCATTTACGGAAATATAGCCCGGTTTTCGGGTGGTGAAAATGGCTCCCTGAAAGTCCAACCCAATTTTTGGCGTCCGTTTTTTAAGTCGGACACCACCGTAACGGGGATCCAAAGGGAGCGGTTTGCCAATGTGTTCCACCATTCGGCTTGGGGGGTGCCTTCGGGGCTGATCCAAGACGTTCCCGTGATAACTAGTGATTCTCTTACCGTCAGGATGTTGAGCGATACGCTGGGGAAGGATATTAAGCTAATTCATGTGCCGCTGAGTATCGAGCTAGAAACGGTGTATAGCATCCCATCCGACAGCCTCTATTATAGGATGATGCAGGTGAGCGACAACATGCTTGCCGAGCAACTCATGCTGCTCTATGCTACTCAAAAGGGGCTACCACTCAATACCCAAGGGGCCATAAACCACGCCGTAGAAAACTATATGGGCGACCTCCCCGACCGGCCAGTATGGCGCGATGGGTCGGGCCTGAGCCGTTACAACTTATTTACCCCCCGAACCATAGTGGCCCTTTTGCAGAAGATCCATGCCAAAGTTCCTAGCGAGCGGCTCTATACGCTATTGCCCAATGGTGGGCAAAGCGGTACGCTAAAATCCTTATTTAAGGACCAGAAGCCCTTTGTTTTTGCAAAAACAGGATCATTAAGTAACAACTATTGCCTCAGTGGCTACCTGATTACTCGGAAAGGAAAGACATTGGTCTTTAGCTTTATGAATAACAACTATACGGAGTCCACAGCCAGCGTACGCAAGGAGGTAGAACGAATACTTACCAAAATACACGATAAATATTAAAACAGGCTCTTAATCCTTATTTAAGGTCTGCCCTGTTTTATAAAAACGATTCTGGCCATTCCGTCTTTCCACTAGTGTCACCCGATAGTTCCCAGGTTCAATATTGCCAGCGGGTAGGCTAGCGGCGGCATATTTAGAATAATATAGGCCTCTGCGGAGGGTGGTCTTAAGGGGAACGGGCGTTTGGGTAAATGGGGCTATATAGCGATGCTGAGCAGAATGGAGTAGCAAATATAGGCCATCACTATAATTCTTGCCTATTTTAAAAGTGCCTTGGTCGATGGTCATACCGAACCGGTCGTCGGTATCGGTCTGTTTGACGATAGGGAATGGACTGTCCGATAGCCTAGATGAAGGGAGCCCTTCGTGGGGTTGCCATCCTTCAGCCAAAGGGTCTTGAGATTGATAGATTTGCCGAATCTCTTCATAATGTTGCTGGCTCATATTGAACATCCGCAGTCCATGCCAGTCGGCATTATAGCGGGCATTGAACTCCTCGGCAATGGCCATATGGCGCCTGTTGACGGCATCGGCGAAGTTGCCATGAAGGACGGCCAGGTTGAGACCAACGCTCAGCAATACCATGAACCAAATGGTGATATGGCGACTCTTGGGCCTTACGCCAAGGTAGAGCAGATACATCCCCAGCAAAAATAAGGTGCTATAAATGCGGTAGCGGCCTTTGAACATCCCGATGTATTCGTCGGTTGGTATGCGCTTATAGGTCAGCGCCAAGGCGGTGATTACCACGAAGGCCAGAATTCCTATAGCAAACAGGGCCAAAGGGTTGGAATAAGGCTTTTTTTTGCTGACGCTTTGCCATAAAAGAGGGATTTGGCCTATCAACAAGCCGACGGTCAGCAGGGCCAGCAGCAAGCCGGTGATGGAGGCTATATACAGGTTGGAGGTGGTGAGGCCGTAGGCATGAATGGTAGCGTGGGAGCCTAAGAAACCAAAAAAACCTAAGATACCTTGCTCCACCTGTCCCATATTACTGATATCGAGACTTTTGGTAATCGGTTGAAAATCGGTAAAGTACAATTTGGATACGATCAAAACCGTAACAAGGGTAATGCCTACCTGCACATAGTTTCTTCTAAAGAGCTGCATCATGGCCAGTACAGGGAATACCAGCAGGCCGTTGCCATAGCTATAGGTGGCGCATAGGGCCAGCAACAAAGATAGGGCCAGCCAGTTGGGCCTGAAAGCCGCAAAGTAGAGGCTTCCTAACATAAAAAAGAGTACTCCGAAGTTGCAGAGTGAACTTACCCCCCACATCATGTTTTCAAAACACCCGACGTTGAACCAGAGCCACAAGACCGGGATGAAGTACCAAATGGACCGCTCGGCGGTATGTAGGGCCTTATAAAAGTAAATGGCACAAGCTCCCCAACACAAGTTGGCGACTACCATGAGCCACACCAAGTCCACCCTGCCAAAAAGATGGTAAAATACCAGAACTACCGATCGGGAGAACACCAGCCGGTGCTCAGGGAATAAGGTGGTGAGTGCCACCCAGCGCTGCGCCCAGGTTGCCCCTTCAAACTCGGGAACGATGCCTAAGATCAGGATATCGTCGAAAGCTAAATAATTGACATTAAGTGCCAAGCTACCGAAAAACCAATAGTAGATTAATATCGGAATACCGGCTGCGGCAATGGCTAGTATACGGGAGTAAGTGGGGTTACGCAGTAAAGCTGGAATCATGAAGTCGTATTGTGGATGATATTTGGGAGGGGAGGATTAATTTTCTTCCTCTTCCACGTCGGCCGATGCCCGAGGGTCGGTAGAAGAATCGTAGGTAAGCTTTCCCTTATCGTCCCATTCGCGAATTATAAAAGGCTCGAAATCCTCGTCCCAGGCCGTCTTAGGGTATTGTATCTCCTGTTTTCTTTGCCGCCTAAACTGGTAGTATTCTATCCAGCGACCTACTTTTTCGCCGTGGTCATACTTCCCTATGGCCTTTAGCTGTCCTTCCTTATAAAATTGGAGATATTCCCCTTCGGTGGTGCCAAACATGATGGGGACTACCTCTTTGATCTGAGTATGGGCGGAATCGTAATAGGCAATATGGGACTCTGCCGGAAATCCCTTATCCCAAATCGACTTATCGATTAGGTTGTATTTGGTATCATATTTTACCCAGCGCCCATGCCGAGTTCCCATATAATAGTATCCTTCTTCGATCAGGTTCTCACCCGAAAACTTCTTGTAGGGACCATGCAACAGCAAGGAGCGTTCCTTGTTTTTAATAATAGAGGAGCTCAATCGCTTTACTTTGGTGTCGTACCATCTGATGTTGGCGATGCGTACATAGGGGTTCATGGGCTTATATTCCTTCAATACATGGAACATTTCGACGGTAGCTCTGTCGCCACTACCATGTTTTACAGAAATGGCCTGCATGGGGATGCCTTCATATTCTACTTTGGCAAGCTTAGCCAAGGCTTTTTTTCGCTTTTTCTCGGCCTTTTGGTTTTTATAGGCTGTGGCCCTCAAGCCCAGGTCGGGGATGGTCTCGTTGAAAAGGCTGGAGATAGACTTCGACTGTGGGCCCACTCCTGGCACGGAGCCACCGATCGCCGAGTCGAACCCAGAGATCAACGCCGCTATTCCGGTTTTGGGCTTAGCCTGGCTTGTATCGGTCTTTACACGTTCTTTGGGGAGCCATGACGGGGTAGAGGTAGCCGTTGTAGGAGTTTGTCCTTTAACAGTGGCTACCGAAATAAACAGCAGAAAGCAATGAATCCAATATTTACCTGGCATTTGTTTTAAGTTTTTCTTCTTACGAAGATTATTAACTTTGTAACGGCACAAATCTTTAATTATTGATTTTCAGCACAAATTTAAACAACATTGGAAAAAAACGCTAAAATATACATCGCCGGCCACCGGGGGATGGTCGGCTCTGCCATACTAAGAAAGCTACAGGCAGAAGGCTTCACCAACTTTGTCCTTAGAACGTCCAAAGAGCTCGATCTGCGTGATCAGGCTCAGGTTTCGGCTTTTTTTGAAGCCGAAAGACCTGAATATGTATTTTTAGCTGCGGCAAAGGTCGGCGGAATTATGGCCAATAACATCTATCGGGCCGATTTTCTTTACGATAATTTACAGATTCAAAATAATGTCATTCATCATGCCCATTTGCAGCAGGTCAAGAAATTGCTGTTTTTAGGTTCTTCTTGTATTTACCCAAAGCTGGCTCCGCAGCCTCTCAACGAGAATGCCCTGTTGACAGGCACGCTGGAGCCCACCAATGAGCCCTATGCTATCGCCAAAATATCGGGGATTAAAATGTGTGAAGCCTATAGGAGCCAGTATGGTAGCGACTTTATCTCCGCCATGCCGACCAACTTATATGGACCCAACGATAATTATGACCTGAACAACTCCCATGTGCTACCCGCCATGATTAGGAAGTTCCATGAAGCCAAAGAAGCAGGCCAGCCCACCGTAGCGTTATGGGGTACGGGCTCCCCCTTGAGGGAGTTTCTGCATGCCGACGACCTGGCCGATGCTTGCTATTTTTTAATGCAAAACTACAGCGACTCCGGCTTTGTCAATGTGGGGGTGGGTAGCGACGTCTCTATTAAGGCCCTGGCCGAGATGATCCAGTCGATTGTGGGCTACGAGGGTAATATTCACTGGAACACCGACAAGCCCGATGGCACTCCTCGAAAATTAATGGATGTTAACAAACTTCATGACCTAGGTTGGAAGCACCGAATAGGGTTACAAGAGGGCATCGAAAGAACCTATGCCGACTTTCTTTCAAAAATAGCAGTTTACTCAGTTTAATTTTGACATTCACCAGTTATCGGCATTTGGGCCCAACAATTACAGCGTATTTGGCGATTTGACGTATGATAATTTGTTGTATTATAAAATTTCCAGTATATAATTATAAGGATGTTCCGTAAAAACTGATAGCTTTGCAACGCCTTTGCTTCAAAAGGTTATACGAAAACTTAGTCATAGAAAAATGTCCACGATTATAAAGCTTGACCAGATCGACAGAAAGGTTCTGGAAATATTACAAATGAATGCTAAAATTACGAATGCTCAGCTTTCGAAGGAGATCGGGTTGTCGCCCGCCCCAACTTTGGAACGAGTGAAGAAATTGGAGCAGTCGGGTATTATTAAGAGTTATCATGCACAGCTGGAACCCGAGCGGGTTGGATTGGGCGTGAGCACCTTCGTTCAGATCTCCCTGGTGGGTCATCGTCGGGCGGTTACAGAGTCGTTTGTAGAAAAGATTCAGGCTATTCCAGAAGTAGTGGAGTGCCATCACATTACCGGGACAGGCGATTTCCTTTTACGGGTTATCTCCAAAGATATCAGCACCTATCAGACGTTGATGCTAGAGAAAATCAACGAAATTGAAGAGGTGGCCAGTACCCAGACGATGGTCATTCTGTCTACCTTTAAGGAGAGCAAAGTGTTGCCTATCCCCTGATCTGGGCGCCATTCAATAGCAAAGAGGCCGGTGAATCCCAGGATTCACCGGCCTCTTTGCATATCGGGCTTTACGCTCCTTGGTGTTGATCTCTTAACAGGTCATTTACCGTTTTTACGGGGTTGAAAGTGATGAGTGGTACTTCCACAAATATGGTGTTCCAATCGGCCATCGCTCCATTCCATAGGCCGGGTAGCTCCTGAGCCTTGAGCTCCTTCCCATTTTTTGATTTATTGGTAATAAAACCGGTCAATGGGTCTCTAAATTTTTTCAGGTCGTAGGCTACTCCTTGGCGATTCTTGATAGCACATACCAAGTCGACGGGGTTGAAGTGGGTAGAGTTTTTGAAAATCTCATTTTGGCTTTCATTGTCTAGGTCTACCTGAGCCGACTCAACGATCTGCAGGGAGGATGAGCCGTCGGCGTTTTTGGCCCAAAAGGGTCCTCCGCCAGGTTCTCCTTGATTTTTTACCATACCACAAGCACGAAGCGGACGGTCTAGCTTGGCCAGGTAATAGGCCTTTTTCTCTTCCGTAGTAAGTGCCTCAAAGCCAGCGGGTGGACTCACACACAGTTGATTTTGGAAAAATGTAGCCAGCTCGGCGTAAACCCCTTCGTCGGCAGTGCCATTTTGAAGCTTATCCATAAAGCTCCAAATTTTCTTTTGGCTGTCGAGAACGATACCAGCAAGGGCCTTTTTATATCGGATAGTGTCGTCCTTTAGGCGGTCGGGCACTACGTTGTCTATGTTTTTAATAAAAATAATATCGGCATCGAGCTGGGCCAGGTTGTCCAACAAGGCGCCATGACCCGCCGGACGGAACAATAGGTTTCCGTCTTTTTCGCGGAAAGGGCTGTTGTCGGGGTTCACAGCAATGGTATCGGTAGCGCTTTTTTGTTCCGAAAACGATACAAAGTACTTTACTCCATGTTCGGTTTGGTAGGTAGGCAAGGCCTCTACGACCAATTTCTCGAACTTGTCGCGGTGCTCGGGCGATACCGTGAAGTGAATTTGGACATTGCCTCCAGCGTTGGCATATTTGGCGCCCTCTACCAGGTGCTCTTCCAGCGGGGTGCGGGAGCGGTCGCTGTAGTTATGGAACTTCAGCAAGCCTTTGGGTAGTTCCCCATAGCCAAGCCCCTTGTCGGTAAGGAAATAAGCCGCAATTTGTGTTTTGCTGGCCGTAGCTAGGTCGAGGCCGTCGGCCTCTAAGGCCGTTTTTAGGTCTTCATAAAATGCAAACTGGTCGATATTATCGAAAAAAGATTCTACCGAAGCATCCGATTTTCCACCTTCTAAGAACCCAAACAGGGCCTTGAACATCCTCGTAGCCGCTCCTGAAGCCGGTACGAACTTCATAAGGGTAATCACCCCGTCGGCAGCCAGCTGATCGTAGGATTCTACCACCCGCTCAATTTCCTCGCTCGTCAGGCTCATCAGCCCGTCGCCTACAGTCGCCGCTTTCGAAAGATTGAGGTAAGGGAACCCGTTGACGAAATAGTCAATCTGCTGCAAAACCGTGTCAGTATCGCTACCCCTTTCTTTGATCTGTATAATATCGTTTTCTTGAAACATATATCTTATTGATTTTAACAAATACTACTTTTTCATTTTAGCGCCCCTAATATAGGGCACTCTTTCATAAAGTGTACTATTTAACTACTTTACTGGTCATTTTGATTACAATATCCTCAATTTTGCGAAACTTAGCAGGAGGGTCTTCTCTCCTACCCCATCGAACCGGACGACGGCCTTCCGGTCTGTACCGTCCACGTCCATTTTTACAACGGTTCCAAAGCCAAATTTCATATGTTCGACCTTGTCTCCCGCTTTTAGGTGGCTGGTGTCGCTAGGCTTAAAGTCGCCAGAAGGGGCATGAGCCTTGGCGGCAGGGACATTCCTTGGCTCGGTAGGTCGGCGTGGGGTAAGGTTCCGCACAAAGGAGGTACTACCACCCGAGGCAGGCGTGGGATCCATACCCGCCAATAGCCTAGTTACGTTCAGGTAGGTCTTGTCGACCTCCAGGAGGAAGCGGCTGGGTTCGCACATTTTGAGCCTACCCCACTGGTACCGGCTTTCGGCATAAGAAAAGGAGAGCTTTTGTTCGGCTCTGGTGATGGCCACATAAAACAGGCGGCGCTCCTCTTCCAAATCCTGCCTCGACTCGAGCATCATTTGGCTTGGGAAAAGGTCTTCTTCCAGGCCTACCACGAATACATTCCGGAACTCTAGTCCTTTGGCCGAGTGAATGGTCATCAACGTTACCCGGTCATGATCGGCATCCTCGTCGGGTTCGTCGGCGTTGGTCAGTAGCGATACCGACTGTAAGAAGGCACTTAGCGACTTGTCCTCGGTCTCTTCGCTATCTACAAACTCTTTGATACCATTCAGCAATTCCTGGACGTTTTCGTAGCGGGAAAGGCCTTCTACGGTCTTATCGTCATAGAGTTCCTTTAGGAGCTTGGAGGTCTTGGCCACATGCGAGGCAATCTCGTAGGCATCTTTCCCTTCTTCTATCAATAGCTTATAGCTTTTGATAAGCGTGGCAAACTGCTCGATGGGTGCCGCCGTACGGCCTCCTATATAATAGGTGGCGTTGGAGGCTATTTCCCAGAACCCCAGCCCCTGGTCGGCGGCGGTGACGTTGATCTTGGCCACGGTGCCATCGCCTATCCCCCTTTTGGGTAGATTGATGATGCGTTTGAAGGCCTCCTCGTCCTTTTGGTTGACGATAAAGCGTAGATAACCCAGTAAGTCCTTAATCTCCTTGCGTTGGTAGAAAGACATCCCCCCTATGATACGGTACTTCAATCCGAGCTTTCGGAGGGCCTCTTCAAAGGAACGGGACTGGGCGTTGGTCCTGTAAAGAATGGCGAAATTTTCATTCTTTAAGGACTTTTGCATCTTTTCTTCGAAGATAGCCGTGGCCACCATTCGGCCCTCTTCGTTATCGGAACCCGCCTTGATGACGTCGATAAGGCTCCCCTCCTCGTTGGCAGTAAAGGTTTTTTTCTCTAGCTGGGTCTTGTTGCGGGCTATCACCGAATTGGCCGCATTGACGATCGTCGACGTGGATCGGTAGTTTTGTTCTAGCTTAATGGTCTTTACATCTGGGAAGTCTTTCTCAAAATTGAGGATGTTCTCAATATTGGCCCCCCGAAAGGCATAGATGCTTTGTGCATCGTCGCCTACCACACATATATTGCGGTGCGCGGCCGACAGCTTCCGGGTGATCAGGTACTGCGACACATTGGTATCCTGAAACTCATCGACCATCACGTGTTGAAACTTATGCTGGTATTTGTAGAGCACATCGGGGAAGTCGCGAAACAGGATGTTGGTGTTAAAGAGCAGGTCGTCGAAGTCCATGGCGTTGGCCTGAAAGCACCGGCCCACATAGGTCTTATAGATCCGCCCCAGCTCTTTCATGCGGGCTGCGTCGTCGTCGGCCTGTATCACCGGGTTATTGGCATAGTCTTCGGCCGATACCAGGCGGTTTTTGGCCCCCGATATACGGTTATACACTACATTGGCCTTATATACCTTGTCGTCTAGCTTAAACTCCCGGATGATGCTGCGCAATAAGGATTTAGAATCGTCGGTGTCATAGATGGAGAAATCGCTGGTATAGCCCAGGTGCCGGGCTTCTATCCGGAGTATCTTGGCGAATACCGAGTGGAAGGTCCCCATCCATATATTGCGCGCCTCATAGCCTACCTCGTTTTCGATGCGTTGGCGCATTTCGCCGGCAGCCTTGTTGGTAAAGGTCAGCGATAGGATCCGGAAGGGGTCTACGCCCTTCTCGATCAGGTGGGCAATCCTAAAGGTGAGCACACGCGTCTTTCCCGACCCTGCACCCGCAATGATCATCAGGGGGCCTTCTCCATGCAGGACCGCCTCTCGCTGGGGTTCATTGAGGGTCTGTAAATAATTCTCTGTCTTCTTCGAACGATCTCCTTCCTTTTTCACACTGTCTATGATTGTAATTCGCTTAATCCACCAAAGTCCAAAGTTAGAAACGTCCCGGTTAAAATTACCATTTTTATCGGGTTAGTTGTAGGAAAGGGGGGTAGTGGATGCCCTGGCAATCGGCCAATGGGCCGGTGTTGGTGAACCAATAGGAACGTGATTACCTTATTTCACGTTTGTAAATGAAAAATATAAATTAGACCGCACTCATGAACCTTGCATCTGTAGAAGACCAACCCCTGGAACGACAGTGGGAATACCTGTTGGAGTATTTGGAGAATCTGGTAGGCAAAAGGCCCGCAGATTTGAATGGGGTCCTGTTTTTGATAGGGGTTCAGGAGCTGGGAAAGGGGGCCAGGCGATTTACTAAGGAGCAGAAGCAGGACCTGATGCATATCGGTATCTGCAAAGTTCTGAGCCTATCGTCGTATTATCAGCTGGAGTTTGTCGACGAGGACGGCTGGCCCCATTACCAATTGATGCGCGCCCTCCCTCAGACGGGCCTTGACGCCCAGGAGAACCTGCTCAAGATTCATGTGATCGAATATTTCAAAGCCCTGTAAGCGTATTCTTGCCGGGTCCAGACCCATCCCCTTGGATGAATCCGTCCTGAGTTAAAAACTACCTAATACCCATAATTATAAGGCCCGCAACTTACTATTATAGTAGGTGCGGGCTTTTTTAGGTTCTGGAGAATGGGGGTATTGATAGAGGAATAATAGCAAATGTAATATTTAACACAGCATAATATTCATTAATTGAGGCGAAAGAGTGTTTATATTTATTTATGGATTTGTTGCTTTATATTAAAGTCAATATATTATTATTGACATAAGGATTTATTATAATCATTTTTTTATGTAGAAGTATTTTTTTTAATCTTGCAGGAATTAATAAGAATGTATAATTAAGTATTAAGGCTCACTCTATGTTGTGTACTCTGAAGACGGGTTTGTATTCATTATTATTCGAAAAAATATGCACACTAAAACTGATACCGAACAATTGTCCATTCAAATTGCAAATCAAAACCTTCAATTCCTGAGCGAACGTGAATGGGCGGTACTTCTTTCACTCACCGAAGATATTACTAACTCAGAAATTGCAGATAAACTTTTTATCACTCCAGCAAGTGTAAAAACTTATCGATCTCGTATCAGTGATAAGCTCGGTTTGGCTGGTCGGGGTAATCTGGAGAGATATGCTCGGAAGAACAAAGAGAAGATAATTCAAATATTTAGAAAGCTATTCAAATCTCCCCCCCCCTCTATAAAATTGTAAAATACAATGCGGGATTTGAAAATTTATAAAAATTGTTAACTTAAGGTATCAATATATTTAAATTTGCTTATATAAATTTGTAAGCAATCAACGACAAAATAATTATAAGAAGGCAAAAGGAAGTAAGAGCAGCTTACGGTGCACTAAATCACAATAGGAGCTAAATTGCTTGTGAACAAGTGATAGTCATGTTGGTTTTTAAAGAAATGTATTTTTTAAAATCTTGAAATTATGCAAAACCTAACTTCACATCTGCTCTTGAGTACATGTTGTATGGCCTTAATGAGCGGGCTATTTTCCTGCACTAGTAGTGACTCTGAAAAAGAGGTTTTTAGAAAGACAAGCGAAATTGAGCAAGCAAAAGAAAAGGCGAAACTTATGGAGAGTAAAAACTTAAAAACTGCGATGATTGATCATTATTCTATGATGCACCAATTGAGTTTATCAAAGGCTAATTCTTTTAAATCGTTTCCAAAAGAAATGAATGAAAGGCTTTCTAAATGCTCATCACAGGAGGAAGTAATCCATGTATTTAAAAGTTCAGGGATGAAAAATGCAGAGAAATATGTGCTTTCTACGACTTCGTATGTAACGGCCTTGGCGAATGAGATACAGAAACATCCTGAAATGAAGTTGTGGACACAAGAGCAGCGATCGGCTTATATGAAGGAGATTCGAAAAGATTTGGATAAAGAGCTTAAGGCACGTATTCGGAAAGACTTGACAACTTTTAACTTAAATTAACAGAAATCATGAAATCGAAATTTTCAAAATTGTTTTTGGGTTCGTTTCTTTTTCTTTTTTCCTTTTCGCCAACGTTGAGCGAAGATAATGGTTGTCAAGATTATTGCATGGCTAGTTATTCGCAACAAGAAGAAGAGGCCTATGCTTGGTGGTCCGGTTCCTTGGATTCATTATATTGGGATGCAGCAATATTCCTCGTTGGGGCTTGGAGTGGTTACCTTTCTCAAAGTAGCTAATTAACTATTACTTTTTGGGGATTAACTCTTCCTACGATAGATGGTGTTCGACTAAATCCTTGGGATGCTATTTCTGCTATCGATTCCCATTATTATCAGTTGTTAAATAATGCATTACGACAATTTAACTATTGTTTATCAACTTGCTAATGGCGACTATAGTACTTCGAAATGACACTCCCTATGGTGTCACTTTATATTTAAATAATTTGGGATATTGGATAGGAGGTAACGACCTCCTATCTATAGAAAGCAATGTCCCCAAAAAAATAATTTTGGTATACTATCCTTTTCTATTTAAAGGGATCCCTATATTAAAATGGTATCCAATATCTTACCAGATAGATTTTCCTAGAGATTTTCAACAATTAATCATCAGATCAAGGAAACATAAAATAACACCTAAAGAACTAGTTGGGTGGGCAATGATTCCTATCTTATTAATACTTATCCTGTGGACTGATAAACATCATTTTCTCCTGTCAGCACTATTGTTTTTTGGTCTCCCATGGGTTTTGGAGATTGTGGTTTCTCTTTTTTATCGCTTCGATTTCATTGCAGAAAATGCAATAAAGACCGATTTTTTATAGCTAAGATCCAAATTACTTTTTACTTTTTTTATCTGGAACAAAAACTGTCGGATTCCTTTAATAATTTCAAGGGTTTTGCTTCATATCAGTATCTATATTTTCATGATGATTCACGATTTTGAGATACTGTCTGTTTCATTATAAGGGCTGTTTTTTACAGATTCCGAAATTTTATTAGCAAAGAAATACTTCTATCGTTCAAAAAACCATACTATCGAAGACGGAAATAGGGTAACAAACTCAAAACCAGTGCACTTATGAAAATTATTCTGTTTTTTATGCTGTTGTTATTTCGGAGGGACCATGCCAGTGATTTCGGTCAAACCGTATTGTCTCTATGGTACTATCACAGCATCACAGATCTGATCATCTTAATTGGCTGTTTGCTTATTCTAAATCTCAACTGTGTATATTATTTAGTAGTCAAATATGCTAACTACGACCTATGGAAGGACTCCAAAAGTAATATTTTTGAGCTAATTATTTTTTTTATTATTTGTCCAATTTTACCGCTATCAATATTTATAATAAGAACCAAATACCTGAAAGCTAAATGGAATCTCCAGAAATTATTAAATTAAAGTCTGTGAACTTTAGCTATGCGAAGAAACTCGTATTGGATGACTTGTCATTATCCATATTAAAAGGCACGGTACACGGGATTTTGGGAGCCAATGGATCGGGTAAAACTACCTTATTTAAATATATTTTTAACCACTATAATCAACAACAAAAAAATAAGATCGCTTTCTTGGAAACGGAGGGCTTTTTCTATTCCTACATGACCGGTTATGAGTATTTAACACTTTTGTCGCCATACAAAGCACTGGATTTGAATAGCTGGAACGACCTATTTCAATTGCCATTGGATGACTATGTTCACACCTACTCCACGGGCATGAAAAAGAAACTAAGTATCATGGCGGTTCTTTTACTCAAACGAGAAATTATTATTTTGGACGAACCATATAATGGATTAGATTTAAAGTCCTGCGAGGTTTTAAGGTATATTATCCAAAGGCTAAAGCATTTGGGTAATACAGTAATTATGTCATCCCATATTTTAGAAACTGTATTTAAGAGTGCTGACTATATTAGTTATTTACAGGATGGTCATATTCTAAAGACCTACAGTCAAGATGAATTTTATCTATTGAGTGATTTGATTCAGGGTCAAATTATTAATGAAATGACACCTAAGATTGACCGTTTATTAGATACCCCCACGACCAATTCCAACTAGAATTTGCTTAGGCTTTTAGTGGATGGCGAAGAGGGTATAGAGTATAGTTAACTTATATGTGGTTTTCAGCAAACAGGGAACAACTAATAGGATCCAATATTTCAAAGCCCTGTAAGCGTATTCCTGCAGGATTATCTTACATCCCCTTGGATGAATCCGGACTGAGGTAAAAACTACCTTATACCCATAATTATAAGGCCCGCAACTTACTATTATAGTAGGTGCGGGCTTTTTCGGGTTCTGGAGAATGGGGGTAATGAAAGAGGAATAATAGCAAATGTAATATTTAACGCAGCATAATATTCATTAATTGAGGCGAAGGAGTGTTTATATTTATTTATGGGTTTATTACAATATATAAGAGTCAATATATTATTATTGCTATAAGGATTTATTATAATCATTTTTTGGTGTACAACTATTTTATTTCATCTTGCTCTAATTTGGAAGTAGTGGGCTCTGTGACGCCCTTGTATGCCGGGGTTTGTATATGGAAATAGTTTTTGTAAGTCAATTATATTCAATTATTTAGAAGGGTCTATCCCTTCATGTATCGTTAGCGACAATATTTATGAAGGTTTCAATCCAAGGAGTAAGTAAGTCGTATCAGCAGCAGGAAGTATTAAATATTCCTGAGTTGGAATTGGAAAGTGGTAAAATAACTGGAATCGTTGGCAATAACGGTGCCGGAAAAACTACTTTGTTACGTGCAATTTTGGATCTGATTCAACTGGATCGGGGTGACATTAAAATAGGAGAATGGGATGTTGCAAAATGTGAGGATTGGCGAAAAAAAACGAGTGCATTTCTAGGAATCGATTCTGTACTCAATTTTCTGACGCCTGAGGAATACTTTTATTTTGTAGGATCACTTACGGGCAGAACAGAACAGGAGGTAGCCGAATTGCTGGCTAAATACGAAAACTTTTTCAATGACGAGATTCTAGGAAAGAAGAAAAAATGTATTCGGGATTTTTCGTCAGGGAACATTCAAAAAATAGGCATTGTTGCAGCACTAATATCCAGACCAGCGGTATTATTGCTCGATGAGCCATTCAACTTCTTGGATCCTACTTCTCAGATGCTGTTGCAGGAAATGTTGGTGGATGTGAATAAGAATTATCCGTGTACGGTAATTGTATCCAGCCATGACATTACCCAGCTTGCTCCGATTTGTGACCGGGCCGTTTTATTGGAGAAGGGTTTGATCAAGCATGATTTTCAGGCGAGTGAGCATATTCTTGAAAAATTATCGGAGTATTTCTCTCCCGGAAGGAGGATCATTAGTCAATGATTATCAGTTGTTTATCTCGAATAAATTATTTTTAGGGGTTTTTAACTGCTTGGTCCTAGGAGCAGTGTGTAGCCTAAACAAGGACAAAAAAATGACAGTAAGACAGTTTCTGTTGCACCGATGGTTGGAAGCAAGCCGTTCCCCTATGTTTTTGATGGGTGTTCTGGAAAAGGCTTTAATGGTATTCACCATGCTGATGACCATTTCTGTATTATTTGTAGCGGGTTATTTTGTGGAAACATTAGATAAGAGTGCCTTCCCAGGAGTAACGTCGTTTACCGTGCTCACTTTGGTTTTAAACATTTTATTGCTTTTGGATTTGGTATTAAGGCCGTTATCGGCAGAGAAACTAGAAGCACCTGTACGCCCGTACTTGTTTTTGATGGTACCTAAAAACAAATTGGTAAGTTTTATCATGTTCGACTACTTTTTGGGAATAGGGAATGTATTTATGTTTTTCTCATTAATTGGTTTAGGATGGCTCGTGTTTCTAAATTGGCCCTATCCGTGGCAGAGTGTCAGTTTGGTGGTCTATTTTTTACTAATGCTCGTTTTGAATACGAATCTAAAAATGATTACCGCCCGATTACTGCTTATAAATGGGTTCTTTCGTTTTACCGTCATTGGGGTAGCCATCGCCGCATTTGCTTGTGTGATATACTTCGTTAAAATGGAATCGGTTAGCACCATTATGGATTTTACAAAATTCTTCCAAAGCATTCCTCCGGTTTTTGGCATCTTGTTTGTTGTGTTCAACAGCTTCGTTTTTTTATTTAGTAAAAGGTTAATAGCAAGGGTTTTATATATTGAATAGCAATAAAATACATGATGAAAGTGACCTATTCTGATTTTGTTAATAAATTTTTGTGGAGGAATAATGTTATTAAGGGCTATCTCGTCTTTTCAATTGTTATGTCGCTTTCAATGTATGGAGTGCTGATATTCATTTTTAATTATATGGAAGCCGATCAGACTAAAATATGGCCTTTCGTAATGCCGTTCCAGCTATTATTTGGCAGTTTTTCACAGTTTTACAATCATTATTTCTCCCATATTTCTGCTATTCTATTACCGTTACACCTCCAAAAAGTAGACCTTAGTAGGGTATTGACCCTAGTTTTTAAGAGGATTTGGATATTTCAAGCCATTATATTCTTTGGACCGGCACTTTTCTTTTACGACAAGTCCAATTTACTCATCAAATTGATTGAGATGGCAATTTTTAATATGGGAGTTGTCAGTTTTATGATGCTTTCAATTTCTGTATCAACAGATAGTTTTATGGCTATACATTATAATAAAGTTAGAAAGGCAAAGAATAAGCATAATTTTTCACTTATCAGTTTGTTTGTATTTCCGATGGTTTTTGGACTACTCTGGATCGATGATTTTTTGCTGAAGGAGTTTGGAGCGTTTGTCGGTCATGGTATCGTTTTATCCGTCGAAACGGCGCTACTACTAGCTTACCCGATTTTTTTAGCCAAGGTCAATAGCCGTTTTATGAGTCTACGATATAGGAAACTCCGGTTGTATTTTTCTTTTGCCTGATTAAAACCTTTATTAAACCCGCCTATTGAAGGATAGTCGGGCGTGCAGGTGTCATCCCAAAGCCATCCTTGACATTTTAAATAGCCTACTCTCCCCTATCTTTAACTAGCCATTTTCAAACATATGGCCATGGCACGACGAAATTCAGTTCTTCAGTATTAAAGTTGAACAGGCCTCATCCACCCAATAGCCGTGTTAGAGCCATAGTTCAAGGATGCTAGCCAAAGGTAAATCCAAGAGTGTGGACTTATATAAAGAATATCATGAAAGTCGAGCCATGAATGGAAAGCCATGAATCTAACCGGATCCCTACTATTCCATTCCATTTCCCCATCCTATATATAAGGTAAGGAAGTAGACATTCTCTATAGCTCACCAGTCCGCTGCCCAGTATTCCTTAACGATGCTTGTACTCTAGGTCCAATAGCCCACCCCACGTTGCCTTCCAAGGACCATGAAGAGAAGGTCTGTTAGGCCTATGTCAGTTCAGTGCCCAAGCCTGGGAATATCATAAGCAATGGCAGTGCTATATATATGATGAGGGATTCCCCATCTAAAGTCTGCCCTAACCAAAGCCAGCCGGACCGATAAGACGATCATTCTGATTTCCCCCCTCCCTATTATATAGGATCCGCAGGCGTTTCCCTATCCTATATATTGAGTGCTATAATGGGACACTATATATAGTAGACTGTATCACGACGGCGGTCGGCGGTCGGCAGTCGGCGGTCGGCTATCAGCAGTCGGCAATCGGCAGTCGGCAATCGGCTGTCGGACTTTTCTTGGAAACGATTAACTAGTTAATGGATCATTGCCGATAGTGAATAGGTTCATATCATTGGTAACAGGATAAGTGCTAAATGTGGGGCGAAGGGGGGGATTCCCCTTGGCGGCCTCCTTTTGCCTTATCTTCCTCTCAGGAACCAAATAGCCTCTAGGGCGCTTTGGGCCTACAAAAGCGGAGTAGTAAAAAGCCCTTGAAAAAAGTTTAAAAAAAGTTGTGCTGATTTGGTATTGTAAATCAACGAGTTAGAAAAAACTTTAAAAAAACTTCAAAAATACTTTGGCCAGTTGCTTGCATCTAAAGAAAAAAGCGTGCACCTTTGCACTCCCAAACGGGAACAACGGTAACGAAAACGATCGAGACCACAAGTTCTGAAAGCGATCAGAGCAACGTTCTTTGACATGATGAAGAGAGCAATATAAGGTAAATGTGTTAAGGACACAGTTACTCTTAGGAGTAACGAAAAACGAATAACTTAGGTTATTCACATACAAAATTTACAATGGAGAGTTTGATCCTGGCTCAGGATGAACGCTAGCGGCAGGCTTAATACATGCAAGGCGAGGGGTCACTTCGGTGGCAC
>NZ_QGDT01000022.1 GCF_003149085.1 Dyadobacter jejuensis
ATCCTGTTACCAATGATATGAACCTATTCACTATCGGCAATGATCCATTAACTAGTTAATCGTTTCCAAGAAAAGTCCGACAGCCGATTGCCGACCGCCGATTGCCGACAGCCGACTGCTGACAGCCGAAAGCCGATAGCTGACAGCCGATAGCCGATAGCCGATAGCCGATAGCCGACCGCCGACTGCTCTCCTGTTGCGGTACATTTCCTAAGCGAGTTTTAAAAGACAATAACAATACACTTCGATTAGCTAGTGGGAAAGAACCCTATAAAGGAAGGTCCAGTAGCAGACTCTTCCCTTATAGGACATGTACTTATTATTTCCGCAGCATTTTATGGGTATAGACCTGGCCATCGACTCGAGTGAAGTTGACCAGATAAATACCGGGAACTAGACTGTGAATATCGACACTCCCATTGGTTATAGGCCCCGACTCATAAAGTACCTGCCCCTTGGAGTTAAGAATAGACACCGTCCGTATCTGTTTCCAATCCGAAACCCATACCTCCAGATAATCATCGCTGGGGTTAGGATATACCATCGTCTCGAAAGGCAAATCGAAACGAACATCCACAATCCGGCTAAGGGCATAGCTTTGGTCGTGATCTATCATTTTGAGACGATAAAAGTTTATACCTATATAAGGATGAGTATCTATATATAGGTAGGACTGATACACGGCACTCTCTCCCTTTGCGGAGACCTCCCCTATAGCTACCCAATGTTTACCGTCGAGGCTTCGCTGAATCTCGAAGCGTTCACTATTGGTTTCGGCGGTGGTGGCCCAATTCAACACAATGGTTTTTTCTGACTGCTGAGCGCTGAATTTCACAAGATAGACCGGAAAGGCATTAATCACATTCACCATAAAAGTATCGGCTAGGTAATTGGGCCCATCCTGCACAAAGTAGGTCGTGGTGTCGTCGGGCATCACTGTGATGTATCGGACACCCGTTGCTATTAGTTCGTTTGTTGATGAAGTGCGTGAGCCCGAACCTCCAGAAGGAGTGGAATACCAGTTGTACTCACCGATCCATGATGCCCCCAGCCGAACAGAGTCACCTGACTCCAGGTCGATGACCTTATTGATGTTAACGTCCTTCATCACCACAAAGGAATCGGCAACAAAGAAGTTGGGCGCTGCGTCTAATTCTTTAATAAACTTAACATCGAGTCTATTTTCCCTAAACAGCAATTCTACCGAACCACCAGTAACATGGTAAAATGCGGTGGTATTATCGCCCGTTAGATTGTCTAAGGGAGGCACAGAGGTGCGCGGATGTTTCACCAAATTGGCGTCGTTATCGTTAAAGCCGGCATCATTAACGGGAATACCATTAACGGTTCCATTGAACCCCCTTCCGGCCGACCCCGACATAATATAGGTATAGGCCGTTTCATTATTCGTTTTAATATAAGGAGCCGTGCTGGGATAACGTCCTAAATTTCCATTCTCCTGGCCGGGCGACTTGGTTTCATTATAATCCGTAGTCCTCGCTTGGTTGGCTACTTTCCTAATCATACCGGCCCGTAAGTAGGCATGGGAATGAGAAACTAGAAGTGCATCCAGCCGATATTCTGGTTTTTCCAAAATAGGCAATAACCGCTCGCTGACTCTTTTGATATCAAACTCGTCAGGGAAGTGTCCGATAGTAGTAAATGGAGGAAGGTGAAAGGTAGCCAAGGTCCATTTTTTAGTATTGTTCATTAAATCCCTAATTAGCCATTTCACTTGCGGTAAGGAATCAATAGGCGTATCGAAGGTATTGTCTTGGGCAATGGAGTTTTTGCTAAAGATATTATAATGGTTGTCAAAAGAGGCCTCCAGCCAATTGTCGGTTGGGATGTCGTATTCAATCAAATAAGGATTTAACACTACAATATGGACATCACCCTGATCGAAGGAATAATAGCCGTACTGATTATAGGTGGGCTCGCCTCCGATCTGTGCACTGTCCGGAAAAGCAAAGGTGGTAAAGCTAGCGGCGGTTTGATTATGGTAGGCCTTTCTAATCTTATATGACATTCCGTCGGTATGCAAATAAGGGAAGTCTGGATTATAATCGTGATTCCCGAATACTGTCCAAGATGGAATGAAGGATAATAGTTGACGATCGGTAGGCTGATTGTAGTATAAGAATATGGTAGAGTCTAGCGCCGGCTGAAAGCCTTCATAAGGAGAGGTATTGGAATTGTCGCCAAGAAACAACAGTCCATCCACATGGGGGTTGTTAATGGAGGCCAGATAGTTCATATATGCATTCCGTACTTTTTTGGGACGCGGATTCAATCGTTTACCACCTCCAGAATCGCCCAATAGCCAAAGTCGAATAGAATGGCTGGTGTCGGCAGGGGTGGGAAGCGTTCTGAAATAATTGAGGGTTGGGTCGTATTGCAATAGTTGAAAATCCACCCCCGTTCCATAACCTACATTATAATAGTATTTGGTATCAGCCAACAGGTTTCTCAGGTTTACCCTATGTATAGTATCTACTGAAGCCACGCTTACTTCGGTATAGCCCGAACTTAGGTCGGGACTCAGACTATACCTTACGGTAGAATTAGCCGGCTGGTGCGTATACCACATAACCGTCATCCTATCGTAGGAAGCCAATTGCAAGTAAGGATATCGATCGAGGGTAATGGAGCCTGTCAGACCTTCCAGCTGCAGATCCATCAGCACATCGGAACTACCCGCATTGCGTTGCCGCAGTTCGACGGCTACGATATTATCACCGGCCACAAATAAGGAAGTACTCAGCACAGTATCGACGGCGACGGAATCGCCCGCTATAATAGTATATCCGATACCTGCTGGAGCATTCCGACGGAGCGCTTCCACTCCATTGATATATACCACCATCCCATCGTCGTAATAGGCTTGTAAGCGTACTCCATTGAAGGCACTCGGGTCTGAGACGGAAACATGCTTTCGGAAATAATAAATAGAGTAATGTCCTTGGTTTGGGCCCGAGGCTAAAATCGTATTGGGACTATACCCCCCAAAGCCAAAGGATCCTAGGCCACTACTCCAACTAGCGTCATTAAAGCCCAAATTACGCCAAGTCGTTCCCTGGTCGGAGCCATTGTCCAGGTATTTCCATGTGGATTGGTAGGGCAACAACAGATCCGTCATGGCGATAGGATTTCCTTGGAGTTGGAGGTCCATCAGCACATCGGAGCTACCGGCATTGCGCTGCCGCAGTTCAACAGCAATGATATTGTCGCCTGCAAGGAAAAGGGAGGAACTCAGCAAGGTGTCGACCGTTATGGAATCACCGGCCGTTATGGTGTACCCTATTCCTGCCGGCGCATTGCGTCTTAACACCTCGACACCATTCACATAAACGACCATTCCATCATCATAATAAGCCCGTAAATGAAAACTACTGAAACTAGATGGATCAGAAACGGATAAATGCTTCCGGAAGTAATAAATAGAATAATGGCCTTGGTCAGGACCCGAGGCTAAGACTGTGCCCGGATGATACCCCCCAAAGCCAAAGGATCCTGGTCCACTACTCCAGCTGGCATCATTAAATCCCGAGCTACGCCAGGCAGTGCCCTGATCGGTGCCATTATCCAGATATTTCCATGTAGACTTATACGGTATGGAAGCACTAGCTGTCGATACGGCATTACCCTCCAGCTGTAAGTCGAACAGGATATCAGAACTGGTTTCGCCGGTTTGATGTACCTCAGCGGCAATAATATTGACCCCATTTTGAAACAAGGACGTACTTAACAAGGAATCGATATTCAGGGAGTCTCCTGCCGAACGGGTATATGGATCGGATGGGTTTGGATTCATATTCTTGCGAGATACCTCGACACCATTTATATAGATAACGATCCCATCATCAAGAAAGGCCCTAAGCCGAAAACTCGCATAGGCGCTTACATCGGGAATGGTCACCGCTTTTCTAAAATAATAGACAGGAATATTATTGGCTGGTGCAGGTGGTGCCGGATAGCGAATTAGTAAGGTTTGATAGGCGTGGGTGCCAAACCCAAAGGCTCCATTGCCGGTCTTCCACGAGCTGTCGTCGTAGCTTAGTCCAGGCCAGCCAGCCGCTGGCGCGGTGTTACTTTCAGGTGCATATTTCCAATTGGATTGGAATCCGACCAAGACCTGGGCCGTAAGTGGAGAGCTAACAAGACAAATGAATTGGATGACGACCAAAAACTTGATCAGTTTAATTACAACAGGGAAGTCATCGACGGCGGTAGTGATGTTCTTCATAACTCGTTGAAATAAGGTGAATTAGAACATAATTTAGCCAAATCCAAGAAGATAAAAAAGTTATTTTTACTTTATTTTGTAACATATTGTTTATATAATAATATAAAACTATATATAAACATAAATAATATACAATTCTCCAATTAAAGCCAAAATCAAAGTTTATTTTAGAGGATTAAAATAAAATCGACTCGTTTCCTTTTTAGGGCCTCATGATTTTTTTATTTCAAGAGAAAGACAACCGATTATACCAAAGCAGACATTAAAATTATGTTTAAAATGCAATTTTGTAAAAACATTGAGTCATCCCGAGGGTGGGGATAGCTTAGTGATGGAAAAGTCTGACGGCAGTGGGTCCTATCGATAATAAAAACTGGGATGGCTTAGGAAAAGAAAAGGCCCGTACCCTCTGCCAAAACAGACGATACGGGCCAAACCGTATATATGACTACAACTACAATGAAGAGGAATAATCAGTCATGTGCGAGAAACCGAGTAACTAACTATTTCCCTGCATTGATATACTGCTGATCCTTTTCATCGCTATCCTTATACTTCTTCCTCGCTTCTTTGAGTTTTTGGTGCATCTGCTGCTGCACCTTCTTGTATCGCGAATCGCCGTACACGTTATTCATTTCGGTCGGATCCTTTTCTAAGTCGTACAACTCCCATTGATCTATATCATAATAAAAGTGAATTAACTTATAACGGTCGGTCCGAACTCCATGATGACGTTTTACTTTGTGCTCGCCGGGGTACTCATAATAGGTATAGTAAATAGCATCCCGCCATTTCTTTTCAGTACCACCAACTAGTTTTCGAAACGATTCACCCTGAATTTCTTTTGAAATGGGAGCGCCTGCGTAATCCAAAAATGTAGGTGCAAAGTCAAGGTTTTGAACCATTTCTTCCACAACGGTACCTGCCTTAATTTCTTTTGGATAACGCATTAATAATGGAGTTCGGAAAGACTCTTCATACATAAAACGTTTGTCGAACCAACCATGCTCTCCTAAATAAAAGCCCTGATCGGAGGTATAAACCACGATCGTGTTATCAGCTAAGCCATTTTTATCTAAATAATCTAGCATCTCCCCCACTCCATCGTCCACAGACTGTATGGTAGCGAGGTAATCTTTCATATAACGATCAAACTTCCAAAGTGCAAGTTCTTTTCCCGTTAACTTGTCCGCTTTAAACTTTTTAATAATGGGATCATAATAGGCATCCCAGGCTTTTCGTTGTTCGGGTGACATTCTTTTATGCATGGCCTCAGCACTATCTCTGTATTTAGTTTGTATGTCCCCGTCCTTATCCAGCATTTTTAAATCATACGCTAAATCCATGTCTTTATCTATGCTCATTTCTTGATGTGCAGCAGCTTCACGTCCTACATAATCGTCAAAGAAATTGGCAGGAGGTGCAAAAGTTGAATCTTCAAATAACCTCAAATATTTCTCCTCAGGCATCCAAGTACGGTGAGGAGCCTTTTGATGGTATAACAAAAGAAAAGGTTTGTCAGGATTTCTTTGTTGATCTAACCAACCTATTGCCAAGTCTGTAGTTATTTTAGTAACATACCCCTCAATTCGCTTGGTTACCCCATTTTCTATAAAATCGGGATTATAGTATTGGCCTTGACCAGGAAGCACCATCGAATAATCAAATCCTTGCGGCAAACCATCCATATGTATTTTACCAATCATGGCTGTTTCGTAACCATTCGCCTGTAGTGTTTTTGCAAAATTTTCCTGGTTCCAGTCGAAAGAATGTACATTATCAATTTTGCCATTAATATGGCTATGTTTCCCTGTAAGCATCACAGCCCTACTAGGCGCACATATTGAGTTGGTAACAAACCCCTTTTTAAATATCGCCCCTTCTTTGGCGATACGGTCAATATTAGGGGTGTTATTAAGGCCATGCCCGTACGCACTTATCGCTTGATAGGCATGGTCATCGCTCATTATAAAAACAATATTGGGCTTTTTGGTCGCCGGAGCTTCTTGGGCGAAACAGTTTGTTGCAACTAGTGCAATAAAGGCAATGACCTTAAGGAAATAAAAATGTGCTTTCAAAGTAGTATAGGAATAGGACGAATAAACGCTGCCAAATTAAATCATTTGCGCTATTTAATAAAATTTTTAAAAAACTATTTTATTGCATGGCCTCTTGGCTCAGGGCATGCAGTCCGCTTATAACCTTATCAGTTTTGTGGCAATGGTAACATTTTCCGTAAAGCAGTTGCGTGCCCTTTGTCAGATAGATAGCATCCAGCTAAAATTCGAATCGGCCAACAGCCCCTAGTCCCGCCACGATCCAATCTGCTTTTACATGATAAATAGATAACGAATAAGCAGAAGCATGATCAGCATAATACGGCAAATTATAGGTATATTACATTTATCGGTCTTATTATTAATCCTGTAAACAGGTAGGTTTCAGTGAAATAAATCCCTCCAGAATCTCTCGTAAATATATTGAGTCTAACTTCAATCGACCATGCGACGAATAGACGACGCTCTCTGGAAAGGATTACTCGAAAACACATTCGATGATTTCCTACGCTTTTTCTTTGAAGGTGCCGACGAACTCTTCGATTTTGAGCGGGGATTCACATATCTGGACAAAGAACTAGCCGATCTTTTCCCACAACCCAAAGGCAAGCATCCGAAACATGTAGATAAACTGGTTAAAGTGTTCACTAGAGCCGGAGACGCCCAATGGGTGCTCGTACATGTAGAGGTACAGGGGCACAAAGACGAGCGGTTCGCTTTCAGAATGTTCACTTACTTCTACCGAATTTTGGACAAATACGGCATGCCCATTACGGCCATTGCCATTTTTACCGATTCTGTAATAGGTTATCAGCCTTCGGTTTATAAGCAAAGCTTCTTGGGAACAGAGATGAAATTTCGCTATAATACCTACAAAGTTTTGGAGCAATCAGAAAAAGGACTCGAACACCATGAAAACCCATTTGCTATAGCGATACAAACGGTTCAATTGGCCATTAAAAGTAAGTCGTTGAACGATGAAGAACTGTTCGAACTAAAGTTCAAATTGCTTCGTAATTTGTTCAAAAAGAAAATTTCAAAACCTAAAATTGATGGTCTTTTGCTATTTATCCAGCTATATGTACATTTTGAAAAACCCGAATATATGGTTAAATTTGAGGAGGTTATAGATAAAATCAACCATAACGACAAATCAATGGGAATCAGGGAATTTGTTATTGAAAGGGCTCGGATGGAAGGCGAAGAATTGGGCCTTGTTAAGGGCCTAGAAAAAGGTATCCAAAAGGGGATGACCCAAATGGAGTATGAAAAGAATATCGCTTTTATTACCTCTTTAATCGCCTCAACCGACTTCGACAACCCTCGAATAGCCCAGCTCGTAGGGGTATCTATCGAACTGGTGAATAAGGTAAAAAAGAAGTTAAAAAAATAAAACTATTGTTAAAAGCGACAGGTTAAATCAGTCCGTCGTTACGGTTAAAGGTGGTTCCGCAGTTGTACTACCGTCCGCTGAAATTTTGAAAGGTTCTTACCAATGTTGCTACAAGTAGTAGGCCATAAGCCTAGGACAAAATTTACATCTTATCGATTGCCGACTGCTTAGCTTATTGCATACAGCCTAAAGTTTACAGCCCCCCACTACTCACTCCTCAAACTTTTCACTGGACTCAACCGGGCCGTTTTTATACTTTGAAAGCTGATGGTGATTAAGGCTATGGCAATGGATATGCCCCCTGCCAAAAGAAACACTCCCCAATGAATTTCGGTATGATAGGCAAAATTTTCCAGCCACAGCTGCATGCTATACCAAGCTATAGGGGAGGCAATTACGATAGCGATAAGGACGAGTTTTAGGTAGTCTTTAGACAATAATGAAACCATACTTACGACAGAGGCGCCCAGTACCTTACGGACCCCTATTTCTTTGGTTCTAAGTTCGGCCATAAACATTGACAAGCCGAGGAGTCCAAGACAAGAGATAAGAATAGCTATTCCAGCAAATAGACCAAACAAAGTCTGTTGGGTTTGTTCGACGGCATATAACTGCCCAAAACGCTGATCGAGAAATTCGTATTCAAATGGGATGTCTGGAAACCGCTCTTCCCAAATAGCACGAATATGCGCTATGGCTCCTTTTATTTCACTCCCTGCCAATTGAACCGACACCCTATGAAGTCTCCCCGGTTGATGGAACATGACAATGGGTGCTACCTGTTGGTGGAGCGATTCAAAATAAAAATCCTTCGTTACCCCAATGATTTGACCTTGTATTTCTCCATACTTAAATCGCTTGCCTATAGCTTCGGCGGCACCCTTCCATCCCAATGTCCTTACCGCGGTTTCGTTCAACACGAAGGCATTGGTTTTATCGGTACTAAAATTTCTCGAAAAATTACGCCCCGCGGCCATCTCTATCTTATAAGTCGGGATAAAGCCTTCATCTACCGACAAGGACTTAATGGTGATATCGGTGGGAGCCATCGTATCACCTTTCATCACCGAAGCCCCCCAAGAGTCCAATAATCGCCCAGAGGGTATCCGCGAGGAGCGTCCTACTTTCATAATACTCCCATTTTGTTTTAGTCTTTGTCTTACACTTTCAAAATCAAAAGTAGAGTCGTCGGGCATATTTAATAGCACTATTTGATCGGTAGTATAGCCTAGCTTATAATTTTTTACGAATTTCATTTGACTGTACACCACTGCCGTACTAATCATGAGCACGACTGCAATTGCAAATTGGATAACTACCAGCATCTGCCGCAGGCCCCCATTTTTAAGGGAAGAGCCAATTTGCCCCTTTAAAATACCAAGGGGATGGATCGAAGTCATAAAAAAAGCGGGGTAACTTCCGGCTACTAGGCCAGTGAAAAGCCATATAACCAGCATCATAACGATAAAATAAGGATCTAATAACGAATCAATGGCCAACTGCTTTTGAGTAAAATCATTAAAAGCCGGAATAAAAAGCAACACGAGGAGAATGGCGATCAAAACCGAAACGGACACCAGCAGCATCGATTCACTTAAAAATTGGTAAATCAACTGCCCCCTATCTGCCCCTATGACCTTACGCATCCCTATTTCCTTAGCCCGGGTAGCCGATGTGGCAGTGGCCAAATTCATATAGTTGATGCAGGCAATGACCAAAATAAAAAATGCGATAGCCGTAAATAGATAGACGTACTGAACGTCTCCATTGGCCTCAATCTCAGAGTCCAAATGAGAATAAAGATGTATGTCGGTCAGTTTCATCAGATCTAGTACCGAAAAGGCCGATGCTCGGGGTTCTATATGCCTATTTTGAAAGTCAGGAAAGGCTTTTACCATGGTATTAACATCGTATTTTTCGGGCAGCAACAAATAGGTTGAAAAGGAGTTATTGCCCCAGTTGTTTGTCAACGCCTCGACGCCATAAACTCGATTGTCGTTTAAGGTAGAAAAAGACACTAGAAATTGGGGGTGAAAATGGGATTGGGCAGGCAATGGAGCATACACCCCGGTTACAGTATAATCCAATTGGTTGTTCATCTTGACTATTTTACCTATCGGATTTTCTTTGCCAAAATATTTTTCGGCCATGTCTTTAGAGAACATAATAGAAAACGGATTCTCCAAAGCCTTGTTTTTGTTTCCAGCTAATACGTCAAATGTAAAGACATCGAAAATATTAGCGTCGGCAACGAATATATTTTCCTCATTAAAGACTTTCTCCTCGTACCTCATCAAGGCTCCTGTTTCCAACATACGAACTACCTGCTCAACCATCGGAAAGTCTTGCTGGATTAATGGACCAAAAGGGGGCGCCGTATGTCCCAGTCGCAGGGATACTGTTCCATCCATCGATAAAAATGTTCTGGAAAGCCTGTAAATCCGATCCCCTTTCTCGTGGAAACGATCATAGCTCAGTTCGTCCTTGACATACAAGGCCAACAGAAAAAAACAGGTTAACCCTATAGCCACTCCAGAAATATTGATAAAGCTAAATAGCTTATGCTTTAGCAAATTTCTAAATGCAATTTTAAGATAGTTACGTATCATTTCTGGAATGTGTTTAGGCCCGTAGCACCATGCATGAGGCATTTCAAAAAAAAGCTAAACGCGCAAAGCGGTAGGCCGTAAGTATATATAAGACTGAGTAGTTACCTTATAATGAAGGATTGAAATCTACTCACTCTTCAGACTCTTTACTGGATTAGCAATAGCTGCCCGTATCGACTGGTACGAAATGGTTATTAAAGCTACCAAGACAGACAATAGGCTGGAATAAATAAAAATGGATGGAGTAAGGTCTATCCTGTACTCAAAGTCACTCAGCCAATTCGACATCACATACCAAGTCACCGGAATCGCTAACATGGCCCCTACTCCCACTAATTTGACAAAATCGCGTGATAACAGTAGCACCACACTAGTTACAGAAGCGCCTAGCACCCTCCTTACCCCTATTTCCTTTACTCTTTGTTCGGCCGTAAAAGTGGCCAACCCAAATAGCCCTAGACAAGCCACAAACACCGTTAAGCTAGCAAACAATCCTAATATTTGGCCAGTGCGCCGTTCCGATTGATAGGTGGCATTATATCGATCGTCTAAAAATGAAAATGAAAATGGGCGTTCCGGCTTAAATTTATTCCAATTGTTTTCAATCCTTGACAATAGAGCGGCTATATGATCTCCTTGGGCTTTTACGATTAAATACCCCGGATCCCCGCCAAGTTGCATCACCAACGGGGATATTGATTCGTGCAAGGACCTAAAATGGAAGTCTTTGACTACCCCAATCACCGTATAGACACGCTTGTGGCCTTCATTATTGGTATGGGATATCGTATGCCCTAGGGCCGACTCACTCGTCCATCCTATCATATGGGCCGCAGTTTCGTTAATGACTACATGGACAGAGTCGTTACCAAAATCTTTAGAAAAATACCTTCCCGAAGCCATTTCCATCTTTAGGGTAGAGAGATAACCATAATCCACGTCGTATCGGATCGTCTTGACCAATTGTGTGGAATGGCTGTCGGGGTAAACCATATAATTGTTGTTAAAGGACGCACCGGCGGGGACATATCCCGAGGCGCTTACATTTGCAACACTTTGATCCTGAAGCAACGCTTGGACAAACGCCTCTTGGTTCTTTCCTAAAGCCCAGGTGTCCGACAATACGATCACCCGTTCCTTTTCATATCCCAACTTCTTATTCTGGATAAACTCCAACTGTCGATATACCACCAGTGTTCCGGCGAGGAGTGCGATAGAAATAAAAAACTGAACCACCACCAATCCACTACGGAGCCCCGTACTTTTTGTACTGGTGCTAAACCGCCCCCTTAATATAGATACGGGGTTGAAAGAGGAAAGAAAAAATGCCGGATAGCCACCTGCCAGAATCCCTATGAATAAACCAAAGAGCAGGGCCAAAGGCATCTTTGCCATCAAGAAATTGGTATCGAGTATCATTTCTTTCCCCGACAGTTCATTAAACAAGGGTAAAACCATAACGGCCAAAATAGATGCCAACACCATGGCAATAAAAGTCAGCAAAGCGGACTCGGACAAAAACTGTCCTACCAACTCCTCCTTGGTCGCGCCCAACACCTTTCTAATGCCCACTTCTTTAGCACGCTTAGAGGCACTCGCCGTTGACAAATTCATAAAATTGATACAGGCGATAAGCAACATAAACAAGCCTACAGCACTAAAAATATATACATATTTGATGTCCCCATTGGTCCCAATATCAGCTGTAAAATTGGACCTTAGGTGAATATCGGTCAGGGGTTGTAACTTCAGAACTAGGGAATTGCCACCACCCTTAAACTCGGCCATGGTGAGTCCCAGCGACTTTTGAAGTTGAGGGCCCATATATTTGTCTACCGTATGGGGTAACTTAGCTTCCAGCTTTTTGTAGTCATACCCTTGTTGCAAAACCAGATAGGTATAATACTCAGAAGTCATCCAGGACATGGACTGTGCATCCTGCATGGCGGACATCGAAGTCAGCAAGTCGAAATGAAAATGCGAGTTGGAGGGTATGCCTTCAAAAACACCGGTAATTTTAAATGGATTCGCTTTCCCCTTTATTTGTATGATTTTCCCTATGGAATTTTCCTTACCAAAATACTTGGCTGCTAGCCTTTTCGATATCACTACTGAAAAAGGTGTATTCAAGACTGTCGACGCATGGCCCTGTAACAAAGGCAGGGTAAAAACCTGAAAAAAATTGGAGTCTACAGCGGCCATCTCATCGTCGGCAAACAACTTTTCACCGATACGCACCACCGGAGTTCCTGCCTTACGAATCCTTGTCGCTTGTACTACTTCAGGATAATCTTCCACGAGCGTGGCGGCGGTAGGAGGCATTACATGGGGCTCGTTGATCTTGCCACCTTGCATAGATCCAAACAAGGTAACCCTTACTATTTGACTGGCCTTCACATTATATCGATCGTAGCTGAGTTCATCCCAAATATAGAGGCCAATCAAAAAACTAGCGCATAACCCCAATGCCAAGCCAACAACATTGATCAAGGTGGTAATTCGGTTTCTGCGCAAATTGCGCCAGGCAATTTTGATATAATTGGTAAGCATGGTTTTTACAGGAACAGGTGTTAGATATTATATTTTAGGCGTACTGGGCTAATTCCTATTACCTAACCCCTATGGACTACACATGAAAATTTTCGGTTACTATTTTACCATCAAACAGGTTGACCGTACGGTGGGCATAGCTAGCATCGTAGGGTGAGTGGGTGACCATGGCAATGGTAGTCCCCTCCTCATTGAGCTCCTGTAGCAGGTTCATCACGTCTTTGCCATTGGCCGAGTCTAGGTTTCCCGTAGGCTCATCGGCCAGTATCAACTTGGGCTTAGCCACTACCGCACGAGCTATAGCTACTCGTTGCTGCTGCCCTCCACTGAGTTGCTGTGGAAAGTGGTTACGCCGATGCATCATATTCATCCGCTTTAGGGTGGCTTCCACCATTTCATTTCTTTGTTTGATGGGCTCTTTAAGATAGAGAAGTGGCAATTCTACATTTTCAAAAACCGTCAATTCATCGATCAGATTAAAGCTCTGAAAAACGAAACCCACATTCCCCTTTCGAAGCTGGGCTCTTTGCCGTTCCGACATTTTCTCTACATCGGAGCCATAGAAATTGTAAGAACCGCTACTCGGATTATCGAGCAGGCCTATAATGTTGAGTAGAGTGGATTTCCCACATCCCGAAGGCCCCATGATCGCCACAAATTCACCATCGTTAATCGTAAGGTCAATCCCATTAAGCGCAGTAGTCTCCACCTCCTCGGTAGCGAATATTTTTTGAAGATTGGTAATTAAGAGCATAACACTAGATTTTAGGTTTTCAGGGGTTAGGTTTTAGAAATTCACAATAATACATTATTGAATTTTGAGAATTATTTGACCTATTTAGCCTGATTAAATTAGATTTATTTGGGATTTTATATACCTTGATTGGGTAATTCATCAATAAAAAATTTAGACTATGAAAAAATTTCAGGAACTGCTCATATGGCAAAGAAGTCATGAATTTACGCTTCAAATATATCGTCAAACGAAATCATTTCCACAAATTGAAATATATTGTTTAGCATCTCAAATGAGACGATCATCCTCCTCAATCCCAACGAATATCGCAGAAGGATGCGGCCGAGATTCTGATGCCGAGTTATGTCGTTTTATGGTCATTGCAATGGGTTCAGCGTCAGAATTAGAGTATCAATTAATTTTATCAAAAGACTTAGAATATATTGATTTAGAGACATTCGAATATCTAACCAAAGAGTTAATCGAGATCAAAAAAAATGCTTAATAGTTTTATCCAAAAAATAAAGGCCAGATTGACCATAAAGGGAGCCACATCCTAAGCACTATTCACTAACAACCTAAATCCTAACCCCTACCCCCTAAAAACTACCTTTTCAACTCCAAAACCTCCTTATCTCCAAAATTGGCATAAGAACTCGTTATAACCCGATCAGCAGGCTCAAGACCTTCCAGCACTTCGTAATACTGCGGATTTTTGCGGCCTAGGGTGATATTCCTTTTCTCGGCGCGTTGGCCATCCTTATCGACAACATAGACCCAGTTACCTCCAGTATCCGAAAAGAAACCTCCAACCGGCAACAACAAAGCTTTTCCAGGCTGGCCCAGTTCCAAACGTATGGGAGTAGACTGCCCCCTGCGTATACCTTTAGGCGTTCCTTGTTTAAAGACTAAATCCACTGAAAATCTTCCGTTAATAACTTCCGGATAAACCTTCACGATCTGCATGGAAAACACCTGATCAGAAAAATCGAATTTGGCTTCTAACCCCGAGAATATCCTGGAGATATAATGCTCGTCGATGTCGGCCCTGATCTTAAAGCCATTCATATCATCAATTTGGCCTATATTCTGCCCTTGGTTAATGTTAGAACCAATTTCTACATCTACCGACGACAACAATCCAGCTACAGGAGCCTTCACCACCAAGTTTTCTAAGGTTTGCCGCCACAGGTCTACATTTTTTTGAGTTCTTTCTAGCGTTCCCTCCAATTGTCTGATCTGAATTTGGGAATTTTCCTGCTGGTATTTTTGTGACTGTATTTCTATGGTTCGCTCCTGCACCAATTTCTCATAGTCAATTTTGCATTTGGTAAACTCTTGGGCCGAAATCGCCTTTTGTTCGAACAACACTTTATTCCTGTTATATACATCTTTAAACTCGGCGATCCGATAGTCTAGGTCATTCAAGGTTTTGTCCAGCGTAAACTTTTCTACTTTTAACCTTTGGCGGGTATTTTGAAGGTCGTTCACCAAACGGCTAGCTTCAGTTTCTGATTGCAAAAAACTAAGTTTTAATTGTTGATTTTCGAGCCTGAGAATGATATCACCTTGCTCGACCATGCTACCTCCTTCTACCAGTTTCTGAGTGACATACCCTCCCACAATGGCATCGAGCTGGATCGTCTTTAAAGGCTGCACCACCCCTTGGATAATGATAAACTCATCGAAGGACCCATTTTTCACTTCAGAAATGGTTAATCGGCTGGAGTCTACCTTTAGTTTCGATCGATGATCGGCAAATAGTAGGTTATATATCACTAGTGCCATCAATGCCACAGCTCCCAGGAAGAGGGCGATGCGCTTGCTAGACCAATACTTTTTCTCGATTTTCCTATCCATTGTTCCTCTAGGTGATTTCCTTTTATAAAAGGGGTTGCCAAAGTTGTGCCAAAAACACAAACACCTGTATATCAATAGCATATAATTAATACTATCAAAAAAATTGAACGATACCGAACACATTTGTCCGATTTCGGACAGTGCTTGACAAGCAACTTATATTGAAAATAACATTTCAGCAGAAAAACGTAAATTAGTAGCTCTTTAACTCTTGACCCATCAGCCAATGGCAAAAATTCTGATCATAGATGACGATGTAGATATTCTAAGTGCTACCAAATTGTTTCTAAAACGACACTTTGAAGAGGTTAGCATTGAAAAAAAGCCAGAAAAACTCCCATTCTTGCTCAATAATTACTCCTATGACCTCATACTGCTGGACATGAACTTCACCCAGGACGTAAGCTCCGGCAAAGAAGGGTTTCACTGGTTAGACAGGATCTTGGATCTGAAACCGGATGCTAAGGTGGTTCTCTTTACTGCATATGGTGATGTAGAAATGGCCGTTAAATCCATTAAGCTAGGCGCTAAGGACTTCGTCTTGAAACCATGGGACAATCAGAAACTACTCAATAGCCTGCTCCATGCACTCGCTGAACCTACGCTTGAGCGAGCAGCGCCAGAACAAAACATGATCGGGGAATCGACGGCCCTGCAGCAGGCCTTACAGCTGATGAACCGGGTAGCCAAAACGGATGCCAATGTGCTGATTCTGGGTGAGAATGGTACGGGGAAGGACCTCATGGCAAAGGCCCTTCACCAACATTCGGGCCGCTATAAGGAGGCTTTCATTCGGGCAGACATCGCCTCCTTACCCGAAACCCTGTTAGAAAGCGAATTGTTCGGTCATGAAAAAGGGGCCTTCACCGATGCCAAAACTAGCAGAATTGGAAAGTTTGAAGAGGCTAACAAAGGCACTTTGTTCTTGGATGAAATAGGCAACCTGCCCCTTACTACCCAGCGCAAACTACTCACGACCTTACAAAATCGGACGGTAGTCAGACTAGGTCAGAACAAAGAAACCAAATTGGATATCCGGCTCATTTGCGCCACTAACGAGGACATTGCCGAAAAGGTGTCCACTGGAGCTTTCAGAGAGGATTTGTTTTACAGAATTAACACAGTGACCATAGAAATGCCTCCTTTACGAAGCAGAAAGGGTGATATTGCTTTACTTGCCCAGCATTTTCTGGGAATCTATAATAAAAAATACAACCGAAATATAACCGATTTCTCTGCCCATCTCAAACAAAAAATGGAGCTTTACCCATGGCCTGGGAATATTCGTGAGTTGCAGCATGCAGTAGAACGGGCGGTCATTTTATGCCAAAATAACCTGATAGACACGGTCGATCTGTTTGGTTCCGAACTACAAACATCCAAAACAAACCAGCCCAAGAGTTATGACCTAGAAGAAGTAGAGAAGCAGCTTATCACCGAAGTCATGCAACGCCAAAGAGGAAATATTTCGGAATCGGCCAAAGAACTGGGTCTATCCAGAGCGGCTTTATATCGGCGTATTGAAAAATACGCCCTTTAAATATTGGAGGTATGAAAGCATTTTCCACACAAATAATTCTGCGTATTGCCCTCTTGCTGCTGGCTAGCAGTACCATGCCCTTTCTAGTGATGCAGGGTCACTACTTGGCCACGGGGTTGGTAGCGGCCGCCTTGCTAATGATGGGCCTATCGCTATACCGTTACACCACCACCGTCAACCGCAAACTAACCTTATTCTTTGAGTCGGTTGAATACTCCGATTTTACGGTAAAACTTAATTCCGACAACCAAAAGGGGAATAGCTTTGCCGAGTTAAACAGTCGTCTCAATAGCGTGATGGAGGCCTTCCGACAGGCCAGAGCCGAAAAAGAAGCTAACTTCCACTTTCTAAACACTGTCTTACAGCATATCGATATAGGGGTAATTTGTCATGATGAATCGGGAAATATCGAAATTATGAACAAGGCTGCCATTAGGCTATTAGGCATTCATAAGCTCCGCCGAATAGCAGACCTCAGTAAAACCCCCAAGGCCGATTTAGGGGTATTACTCGACCAACTCCCTACCCCAGGTCGGCTGATGTACGAAAGCTCGGATGGGCGACAGCTTTCGGTGACCCTCACCAAGCTGGAAATGCAAGGGCGTACCATCAAGATCCTTAGCTTTCAAAATATACGAACGGAACTACAGGCCAACGAGGTGAAGGCTTGGCAAAACCTCACGAAGGTCCTCCGCCACGAAATAATGAATTCCATAGCTCCTATCGTCTCATTGACTGGCACCATGAGAAACATTCTTAACGAAGACTTTGGGTCGAAAGCGGGGATTGAAGAACCCCTCCAAGATCTTAATCTGGCCTTGTCGACGATTGAGAGCCGAGGCACGGGCATCATGAGCTTCGTGAATGCCTACCGCGACTTCACCGCCTTGCCTAAGCCTGTATTGAAGTCGGTTCGCATCCAAAGCCTACTAAAGACCTTCCAAACCATCAATACGTCGAGTCCTATTGACATAGTGATCCTCAATGACTTTGAATTGGTATGCGACCAGGGTCAAATAGAAATGGTGTTGCTGAACCTGATCAACAATGCCTGCGAAGCGGCTAAGCCTAAGGACCCTACCCCCATTGAAGTAAAGGCGTATATTCAAAATAATGTGCGGATGATAGAGGTAAAAGACCAAGGTACAGGAATCGCTCCTGAGGCCATCGACAAAATTTTCGTACCCTTCTTTACCACTAAAAAAACGGGATCAGGCATTGGTTTAAGTCTTTCAAAGCAAATCATGCATCTGCACGGAGGCGACCTGCAAGTCACTTCCCAACTTGGTATAGGGACGAGTTTTGGGATGCTTTTTTGAAAGGCTTTCGAACGAGAATTCCTTTGAAGCAAAACGGAGCGCCCGACCGTCGCCAACAGGACGAGCCGAACGCTCCATTTTATAAGAATGTTATTTCAATAGGTATGAGAAGACTTAAGGCATCAATACCGTGTCAATGACATGAATAACCCCATTGGACTGATACACATCCTTAATGGTCACCATGGCCTTATTCCCTTTCGAGTCCATGATCTGAACACCTTTCCCCTTCTTAGAAAAAGTCAATTCTTCTCCTTGTACTGTTTTGGCCATTGCCTTTCCTTTTCCGTCTTTAATCATCTCCATTAATGAAGCCGAATCGATTCGTCCCGGCACCACATGGTAGGTGAGTACGTTCGTCAAAGCATCCTTATTCTCTGGCTTCAGAAGCTGATCGACGGTCCCTGCTGGCAAAGCATCAAAAGCCTCGTTTACCGGAGCAAAAACCGTAAATGGCCCTTTTCCCGACAAAGTCTCTACCAATCCTGCGGCCTTCACTGCAGCCACCAAGGTGGTATGATCCTTTGAATTGACCGCATTTTCAACAATATTTTTGGATGGATACATCGCCGCTCCGCCTACCGTGACGGTCTTCTCTGACTGAGCGAATGCAGCCGTTGAGAATAAGAAAGCAAATGCTAAAAGTGTGTTTTTAAGGCTCGTCGTTTTCATAGAAATATTCAATTTTTGTTTCTATCATATACGGCCTAGCTCCTCGTTTTGGATCGATGAGGTTAAAAGAAAATAGAAATTATTTTCAAGGAATGATTCCTAAAAGACATCCCAATACCCTATCCATTTAGAAATCAACCATATACGCCCGATCGGAACTGAATATCAGAAATAGTCTGCCAGCTGCACCAAGTAAAACAAGGCGAAAACCAGACTCATAGACCGTGTTAAAAAGGCAAAGGATCGCCTACCCCTCTTTTGGTGGGATCAAAAATAGCTACCCCAACCTTTGAGTCGGCGCAACCATAGTACAAGAGCCATTTGTTATGATGATACACCATTCCTTCAATGAAAACGGTTCCAGATTGGTACTGCCCACTTTTCTCGAAGGGCTCCATCGGTCTAAAGAAAGGGAGAGCTAGACGGTCGAGGACCTTGGTAGGGTCGTTCTTATCGAAAAGAACCTGTCCAGCACAATAACTATTGGGAGTAAAGCGAGGATCTCCATCTTTCCCCGGGTTATTTTTACCGTTGTAAAGCAATACAATCCCCCTGTCGGTAAGTATAGCAGGAGGCCCACATTCCGTCAGATCACTGTCGAAGTAGCCCTTTCGAGGGGAGATCAAAGGTAGCAATTCACCCCTTTCGTCCACAACTGGGGTCCAGTTGATCAGGTCGGAGGAGGTGGCTACATTCACATGCGCTTCCCCAAAATATAACCAATAGCGCCCATTGACCTGAGCTATGATTTGCTTGCCGTTAGAGAGCTTCGTAAGGATGGAGCCCGATTTGGTCCATACTTCATTAAACTTCCCTCCATAGGCTTGTTTGAAAATTGGGCCATGCTTTTTCCAATTGATCAGGTCAGTAGACGTTGCCACTCCTATTCTGGCCTTATCCTGGTTCCATTGCGTATAAAACATGACGTAGAGCCCATTGGCTGTAACGGCCACCCGAGGATCTTCACAGCCGCCCGGCCACTCGGTTTCCTTTTGACTATCCTCATCTGGATATAGGACAGGCCCCTTTTTTCTTTTAAAATGGATTCCATCCTGACCCGCCGCATAGCCAATTCGCGAGGTACGTTTGCCAATTTCCTTTCCTGCCTTATCCTCGGCCCGATACAACACAACCACCTCCCCATCTTTGATGGTAGCCGCTGGATTAAAAGTATCGTTGGATTCCCAATCGACCATTCTTTGGTTCATAGGACAAAAAAATCGGGAGGTACTATCGGGAGATATGACAGGGTTGACTCCGATAGGCCTGACAAACCCACCAAAGGCCCAGTCGGGCAACTTGTTGATACCCTGAGCCTGGGATAGGGATATACCAATAGAAAAAGCTAATAACAAGGACTTAAAGCGACTTAACAGGCTTTTCATGATGCTTTATTCAGTAATTGAAAATGAATTTAAAGGAAGCGTTTTTTTAGTGATTAAACAAAAAAACCGACCCTACTACAGGTCGGTTTTTTAGACCATTGGTCCAACAACCTTTCATTAGTTTCCTGCTACTAGGTTTACATCTAAGATAAAGTCGTCCATAATGGCTTTATCACCCAGATTTTCGAAGAAATTACTGGAGCGGAACTTGATATCATAATGAGTGCGATCCACCTTTACTTTGGCTTGCGCCATCACTTTACCTCCGTTCATTTTGACTGTCGCCGGAAAGGAGATAGGCTTGGTAATGCCTTTAATCGTCAAATTCCCCGCTACATTATAGCTGTCAGCTCCGGTGGCAGTCACCTTTGTAAGCACCAACTTAGCTTCTGGATGTTTCTCTACCGAGAAGAAATCATCACTCTTGAGGTGTTTGGTCAGTTTGCCATTCATATCGGCATCTTTCACGTCGGTCACCACCAGAGATTGTACATCCAAAATAAAGCTCCCGCCTTTCAACTTATTGTTATCGAGAATTAAGGATCCAGAAGATATGGGTAGGTGTCCTTCATGGCTACCGGTCACTTTCTTGGCTTGCCATACGATGCTACTATTTTTGGGATCGACTTGGTAGGTCTTGTCGGCGGTGCCCGTACCGTCGGTGAATGCAAAAACGCTGGCATTCATTAATAAACCAGCCAACATAAAAACAAAAGATTTTTTCATAGTTCAAAAGGCCATTAGGTGAGTATTAGCTTTATTTTTTTAAAGTTACTAAATTATTATGACGGAGTAAGGGCTCGAGAATATTAAACTGAAGGAAGGCATTCATCACCCCCAAATAGTTTAAAAAAGAGGACCACTGCGCCTCACCTAACACACCTTCAAGTCAACACTTTGAACTTTAAGGTTACAAGAGTATAAATTTTCTAATTTCACCAAAAGAAGTTGATAAACAGACCGATAAGTCACCTAAAATTAATTATTTTTGATTTATAAAGTAGCATTTTTTACTCACCGGACCCCTCCGAATAACGATTTTAAAATGAAACACCATACTACCCCTTCGCCCTTCGAGGCCGACACCTGATTCACGCTTCTTGTACTGCTCCATCAACTCTAGTCCTAATAAGACTAAGGGAAGGCTATGTGCCAATCCTTCATGTGAAGTTAGGAATTATCAACCCCTCCACTCCTCTATCATGACCCAGCTTTACACCACTCTGACGATACTTTGTTTTTTATATTTTCCCATGAAGGCCTTGGGACAAAACTGTGCAAATATTGGTTTTGAAAATGGCACATTAGACGGCTGGCAGCTATCGTACGGCGACGTGATGACTGACCAGAAAACAACTGTCTTTGGCCCCGAAACTCAGGGTACAAATAATAAAGGGCATTTGATTACCAAAATAACGGATGGCAATGACCCCCTCATCACATCCGAGGCAATTCCGATGGTAGCTCCAGGGAGCAACTACTCCATACGTATTGGCAATAAAGCAACTGGGGCTAAGTACGACCGCATTAAAACGTCTTTCTTAGTGACCCCCGACAATACCCTATTCCAATACCGCTTTGCGATCGTCCTTGAAGACCCCGATCATTTTTCGTATCAGCAACCAGCACTTAGAATAAAAATTAAAACGCTCACAGAAGGTGATATTTCTTGTGGTTACTATGAAGTAACCGCTGCCCGCGGAATCCCAGGATTTAAAGAACAACCCCCTTTGACATACCGAAACTGGACGACAAGCTCCCTCGATCTAAGTAGGTTTCTTGGGCAGATGATCACTCTAGAAAATCACCACTAACGATTGTACAAAAGGCGGGCATTTCGGCTATTGCTATTTCGATGCAGAATGTTTGAAGATGGAAATAAACCAGGACTTTCCCTGTGCCGAAGAAAATGACGCCGTTACCTTAACAGCACCCGATGGCTTTGAGAAGTACCTATGGAATACGGGAGAACGGAGCAAGACCATATCGGTATTACACAAAACCGGGGAGAGATATTTTGTTAACCTCACTCCATTTTCCAGCTTGAGCGAAAATTGTGATCTACGTCTCGATTATACGATTCCTTCAGGCTTGGGTACCTATATTAATAAAGTTTCGATTTGTGAGGGAGAAACCTATGCCGTTGGAGATTCTGTATATCGGAATACGGGAGTATATTTAAACCGCTTGTCACGGCCGGGACAATGCGACAGCCTAATAACCACAGAATTAACAATCATTAAGCTCCCTGAAACGTACAAAAAAATAACGATATGTGAAGGGGACTCCTTGCACGTTGGAAATTCTACCTACCAGGAAAATGGACTGTATTTCAACCGTATTCATCAACCTGACCGTTGCGACAGTTTGGTTACCACTGAGCTGACAGTAACTCCACTTAGCAGATATACCCAAGAATTATACATCTGTGAGGGAGAAAGTATTGTAGTTGGAAATTCCACTTATAAAAAATCTGGAACTTATATTAACCGTTTGAGCCGACCCAACCAGTGTGATAGTATAGTAACCACCCATTTGACGGTTATCTACCTGAAAGTTGCCATACCTACCTCGGAACAAATTCTATTTGGAGATGACTTACATGTGAAGCCACAGATTATCAGCAACGATACCTATACTTCCTTATGGAGTCCCAACGACGGCCTTAACTGCTACAACTGTGATAGTGTATTAATCAGTCCAACTGCGAGCAACACCTATACCCTCCTGGTTCAAAGCAAATTGAGTTCATGCACAGCTACAGCGGCCATAAACATAGAAGTGGTTCCTATGTGCCAACTATTTACTCCCGATATTTTCACTCCAAATCAAGATTCAGTCAATGAAATATTCTTTCCGATTGGGGGAAGCTGCATCCGTCAAATCCTACAATTTACAATTTATAACCGATGGGGAGAGGTGATCTATGTAGCACGTAATTTCCCTCCATCCGAGGCGTCTTTCGGATGGACAGGCCACGTAAAAGGAAAGCCAGCATCTCCCGGAACATATAACTACAGGATAGAATTTGAATATATCAATACCCTAAGACAACTTAAGTCCGGGGATTTTCTGTTGGTCCGTTAAATTTTAAAGCAAACTGTATTTTTTGATTGTTGTGACCTTTGTGGCTCACCCTAAGAAATCGAACTAAAACGGAACCCCACTCAATGTCTGTAACAAAGCCTTACCTTCAGACCAGACGCCCAGGCCCGACACCGCATTGATATGGCCTTTGGCACCAATATTTACCAGCTCGCTACCCCAGTCGTTGGCCATCTGGGCCGACCTTTCATAGCTGGCGTACATATCGTCGGTACTGGCTACTACCAGCGATTTGAAAGGAAGTGGAATGGCGGGAATAGGCCGAAAGCCCACTACAAAGCTTAGCCTCTTGGACAAGTCGGCATCGGCCGGAGCTACCAGCAGGGCGCCTTTTACCCATTCGGATGTGTACTGCTGGGCCCAATGCGCTACGGTGATACACCCCATACTGTGAGCCACCAGGTAAGTAGGGGTCCTAAGAGTGGCCACTTCCTGCTGAAGCCGCCCTACCCAATCGGGTTGGACGGGCCAGTCCCAATTGTCTTGCTCCACCCGTCGAAACATATGCGGGTGTTGTTGCTCCCAGATACTCTGCCAATGCTTTGGCCCTGAAGAGGCCAGTCCGGGGATTACTAAAAAAGGTTGGGACATTGTTCCTAAAGGTTAATAATGGCCACCAAGGCCTAGTTCGGCGATCAATTTAGATAAAATTTTTAAATCGACCAGTACCAAATAACAGAAGGCTAAAAGAGCACACCCCGGTTCAGACAATCAGAAAAAGAGCGACCCAAGGTGATGGGCCGCTCTTTATTAAAATTAATACCGATTATTTGGATGCTACACAGCGAAAGCCCAAATTATTGCTTCCACTAGTCACCTCGCCCTTACCACGGCTACCCGCCTTATAACGAATACAGTACTGGTCGCTACACAAGAAAGAGCCACCTCGTTGCACCCTTTTGACTGCACCGGGCTCATCGGGGTCGTAGCTATCGCTAGGTCCCTTAGGGTTATCTTTTGGACTCTTGCTGTAGTAATCGGGGCGATAAAAATCCTGACACCATTCCCATACGTTTCCATCCATATCGTAGAGTCCGTAGGCGTTGGCGGGGAAGGTCATCACCGGTGCCGCAGCTGCAAAACCATCCTCTTTGGTATTTTTGTCGGGGAAGCTTCCTTGATAAATATTAGCCACCCACTTATTACCAGGCTTCAGCTCATTGCCCCAGTAATAGGTACGGTTGCCTTTTCCTCCTTGGGCAGCAAATTCCCATTCCGCTTCTGTAGGAAGCCTTTTGCCGGCCCAACGAGCGTAGGCATCGGCGTCTTCATACGATACATGAACCACAGGATGGTTTTCCCGGCCTTTAATCGAACTCGAGGGGCCTTCTGGGTGCTGCCAACTGGCACCAGCCTCGTAGGTCCACCATGCCAAAGGATTCTGCAAACTTACGGGTGTTGGCGTAGGAGTAAACACTGCCGATCCTGGTACGAGCTTATCGGCCGGAACCCCTGGATAATCCGCAGGATTCAACGGCCTTTCCGCTACTGTCTTATACCCTGTTGCTTTCACAAATTCGGCAAATTGGGCATTGGTCACTTCATGTTTGTCGATCCAGAAATCGCTAACTACAACCTGGTGCATAGGACGAGAATCGGGAAACTCATCGGCTCCCATCAAGAAACCTCCACCCTTAATCAACACCATATTGGTGGTGTCGGTTTGGCCGGGCTTTATGTTGGTGGCACTGGCAATAGCCGCAGCTCTAGAGGGCATCCCTTCCGAAACACAAAGAGCTAAACTATCGGCCGTCTTTTGCTCGGCCGTCTTACCCGACTGGCAGCCAAACTGCCCGGCTAACAAACAGGTTGCTAACAATACATTAATACGCTTACTTGCCATTATTTTATCGAACATTACTCTATAAATTAAATATCTATCCATTGCAATACCAACGAGCAGGAAACGGGCTGAAGTATAATACGAGTATATTACATGGCCTCCGCAATCAAGGACGATTTACATCCCAACCTCCTGCGCTTTTAAGGCTTGGCCGTCGCCAATATTTCTAAAGCTTCGGTATCCTTATATTCCTGCATTAGTTTTTTAAGCTTTGCTTTTAGGTCGGCAGTTAACTTTTCTGTACCCTTCTGACCATAAATATTCTTCATCTCTGACGGATCTTTCTGCAGATCATATAGCTCCCACGAATCCCCACCTTTGTAGAAATACGCTATTTTGTAACGATTGGTTCGTAAGCCAAAATGCGGGTGCACCCGGTGCGGCTGAGGATATTCATAATAATGGTAGTAAGCCTCTTTTCTCCAGGGGGTCTTCGCAGCTGATTGAGGCCGGAGCAAAGGCACAAAAGACTTCCCTTGCATACCATCGGGGATTTTACCCCCAGCCATCTCGATCATCGAAGGGGCCCAGTCGATATTGAGCATCATCTGATCGTACTGGCTTCCTGGCTTTACCACCCCTGGATAGCGAATTAGAAATGGGGTTTTTAAGGATTCCTCATAGATAAAGCGCTTGTCGAACCAGCCATGTTCCCCTAGGTAGAACCCTTGGTCGGAGGCGTAAATTACAATGGTATTCTGGGCCAAGCCCGACTCATCTAGGTAGTCCAATAGCTTGCCAATATTACGATCCAACGACTTGGCTGTCGACAAATAATCATTCATATACCGTTGGTATTTCCATTCGATTAGCGCCTTACCCGACAAGTTTTTGGAATGAAAATCCTCTGAAACCCCATCATAATAGGCTTTAAATATTTTTTTCTGCTCTGGATCAAAACGGTTATAAATCCAGCTCTTATAGTCTATATCCACCTTCAGATCCTCCTTCAAACGCATGGTCTTGTCGAGGGTCATATCTTGATGGGCAGCGGAATTACGCCCCTTATAGTCGTCATAAAAATTGTCGGGAACCGGGATTTTCACTTGATCGAAGGATCCTAAATCCTGTAGATCCGGCAACCATTCACGGTGGGTGGCTTTGTGGCCTACGATCATAAAGAAGGGCTTTTCCGTATCCCTTTTTTCTAGGAAGTCGATAGAAAACTGGGTGATCAAATCGGACACATATCCCTTGTATCTTGTAGTATCATGAGGCATGCTGATAAAGTCCGGATTATAATAATGCCCTTGCCCGGGCAGGACATTCCAATAATCGAACCCTGCAGGGAGACTATTAAGGTGCATTTTGCCTACCCAGGCCGTCTGGTAGCCCGTCTGTTGTAGGGTACGGGAAAGTAGCGCCTGGCTCGTATCAAATAACGTACGATCGTTTCGTTTATAACCGTTCATATGGCTATACTTTCCGGTGAGCAAAGTGGCTCTACTCGGTCCACATATGGAGTTGGTAACCAAAGCGTTCTTAAACAACCCACCCTCTTTTGCCAACCGATCGATATTGGGCGTAGTGGTAAGCTTGCTACCATAGGCGCTAATGGCTTGATAGGCATGATCGTCGGAAAAAATAAATATAATATTGGGTTGCTTAGGCGGAGAGTCGGCAAGGGCCTGTAACTGCCCTATCGCCAGCAGGGCCACCAAAATCTGGAAAAAGAAGCTCCTTTTCATAGAATGAATTGTAGGGTTATGGATTGGTCAATTTTTTCTTCAAAAAACAAAAGTACTAAATGAAACTTATAAATAAGAAGCTAAACCAAAGCCATGGCTACCTATTCCCTTCTTAAGAAAATGTAAAATTAATATTGGTCGGGGATCTGATCACTGAAATAACGGATCAACCCATGTTTCCTTTCTGGTTTTTCCAGCAATACCACTGAACCATCGGAACTAATCGCCTCGTAAGAATAATCTATTGAAACGGCTGCCTTTCCATGATAGAAATCGTATTTTTATCCCTCACAAATGGGTGCGCTAATACCACTACTTTTCTCCTAACCACCTTACAAATAATACATGACGCCAATTTATACAAATCTTCTACATCTCGTGCTAAATTTTTCGGGTTAAACAAAACGCCGTCGGCGGACAGTTTGAGTTACGAAGATTTTACTCGGACAGCCAAAAAGGAATAGAGGCCCAAACAAGGATTGCCTTGATAGCAAACCTGACATTACGGTCATTCACTGGCAGGTCAAACAAGCTGAAACCTTTACAGCCATGGTATAAATGGCCAGATCAAACCTGGGTCCTTCATTACGTTAATGGAGGTTCTTAGATGCACAAATTGGCGTGGAGAGGGCAAGAAAATTGAAATAATCCAATTGAACGGTGTACCGTTAAATCTTTTTGATCAAGTGAGAAGAGGTGTTTTTTGAGAATTTAGAAAATCCCCCTTTAGTACGTCATGGATGACCTTTTTAGAGCAAATTGTAATTTACCACTTTGGCAGCAAAAAACTGTTAAGGGATTTTTACCCATTCTTAGGATTCAGCCAGTCATCTGCCTTGTCATAAATGAGTTGGTACAAGCTACGTCTGGCGATAACAAATTCAGCGCGAAGGCTCAGACCTTTCGTGAGCGTCACTTTGTATCCATTCTTCAATTGCAACTTTTTCTTCTGCAGCGTGCATTTCACTTTGAAGACGGGCTGATCCTGCAGGATCGTAAAATCCTGGGCGATATCGGTCACTTTACCCTTTACCATTCCCCACTCATTATAGTTAAATGTGTCCATCCGGAACAAAACATACTGACCTTTTTTGATCAGGCCTATATCCTGGGGAGAAACATAACATTCCGCTATAATCATGGAGTCGTCCGGCGAAATGATGCCCAGCGATTCCCCTGCTTGTATAAAGCTCCCTGCATATTTTCCGGATATCTGCTGCATTGTACCGGCTACAGGCGCATTGACGACGTAATTTTTCCTTTGTTCGGCAAACTGCTTTTCTTCTGCAGAAAGCTGCTGCAGGTCTGCACGCTGACTGCTCAAATCAGATTGCCACTGCCCCTTTTGCTGACGAAAAGCGGATTCATACTGCGCAACCAACTGCGTATGTTCAAATTCCTTACTGTCAAATTCACGCATGGCAATCACCCTTTCCTTAAAAAGCTTTCTATCGGCGTCCAGTTCCTTTTTAATCTTTTGCTGGTGAAACAGGTTCTCCTGCATTTTTGACTGGAAGGAAAAGAATTGTTGCGCATAAAGCGAAGTTCCGAAAACGTGTTCCATGTATAAACCAGACTTATCAAGTTTGACCAATTTTTCCAGATCATGGATATATGCGTTTTTTTGATCCTGCTGATCCCTATTTAGCTGTATCCGCGAAGATAATTCCTGAGAACTTATCTCGTACAGGACTTTTCCTTTACTTACCGATTGGTTTTCACTTACCGACACATTCCGGATTACACCACTTACGAGGGATCGAAGCTCTGTTTTTTCGTTGGAAGTACGTAAACTACCCCGGCTTTCTACCGAGATATCGATGTAAATAAAAGGAAGAGAGAATAAGGCGAGGATGATGGCAGCGACCGTAACTGCATAAATCCACTGGCTTCTGACCGCCACGCAGGGCAGATACCCTTCTATGCTATTGTCGAGCACATCGTCAGGAAAAAGTTGCTGCTGCATAAATATTTCAGGGTTAAATGGAATGATTGGTTACCGGCAACGCCGTATTACTTTGCTGACTCCACAACGATGCATATTGCCCCTTCTTTGCCAACAGCGTCAAATGTGTTCCTTTTTCGATCACCTTACCTTTATGTACAACAATGATTTCATTCGCTTCCCTTACCGTAGATAAACGATGCGCGATAAGTACGGCCGTTTTTCCAATCGCACATAGCGACTTGATCGTATCCTGCACATACTGCTCCGAGATGGTGTCCAAAGACGAGGTGGCTTCGTCAAAAATAATAATCTCCGGCTCCCGATAGAGTGCCCTCAGAATGGCCAGCCGTTGCCGTTGTCCGCCGGAAAGATTATTCCCGTTCTCTGTTAATTCGGTGGCGTATCCGTTCGGCAATTCTTCAATAAACTCATGAATGCCCAGTTTACGGGCATAGTAAAGCATTTTCTTCATATCCGGCTCAAATTCACCTAATGCAACGTTTTCTAATACCGATGCGGCAAACAGGTGTATTTGCTGCGGGACTACACCAACCAACTTACGTAAACTTTCAATGCTAAGATGTTGAATATCATTGTCACCGATCCTGATACGGCCATTTTTTAACGGATATAAGTTCTGAAGTAAGGAAATAAGTGTAGATTTCCCGGAGCCGCTTTCCCCTACGATGGCAGTAATTTTTCCTTTCTGCATGGTAAGACTTAAATTCTCGAAAACAAGCGCACGGGTGCCATACCGGAAAGTCACCTCTTCCAGATAGATATCTCCAATCATATCCGCTGTAAGCTCTATTTTATGTCCGGTTTTCTCCCGTTCAAGATCCATAATCTCGAAGAGCCTGTCGGCAGCAATCAATGCATCCTGAATCGTCTTGTTCGCCCCGATGAGCCTTCCGGCCGGGCCGGTAAAATAGCCGATTAAAGCGTAAAAGGAAAAAAGCTCCCCAGCCGTGAGTTCATTGGTTATAACAAAAGAAGTGCCAACCCAGAGCAGGACGATCGTAAATAGCTGTGAGATAAAACCACTGGCCGTACCAATGGACAACGAAGACATAAAAGAGCTGTAAATGGTGCGAAGCAGCTGTATAAACCGTGTTTCGGTTTTATAATTGGCGTAGCTTTCCATACCGAAACGCTTAATCGTAGCGGCCGCATTCAAAGATTCCACCAGCTGTGCTTCCAGTTCGGCAGCATTCTCCATGAGTTTACGCTGAAGACGTTTATTAATTCGGTTGGATAGCCAATAAAAAAAAACATAAAACGGAATGATGGCCAGCATAATCAACGCCAGTTTCCAGTAATAGGTAAACATCAGCATAAAGGAAAACAGCACGATGAACACGTTCACGACCAGATCCAGGATGGTCTCGTTGATAAAGGACCGAATTTTTACGGCGTCATTAACTCTGGAAATAATCTCTCCGACCCGCATGGTGTCAAAAAATTGCTGGGGAAGCGTAAGCAAATGTTTGTAGTATCCCAAAATTAGCTGCGCATCAATCTGCTGACCAGTTTTGAAAACAAAAACTGTTTTTATTGTGCCCACTACGGTTTGTAATACCAGGATCAGCAACATACCGACACTCAATAAACGTAACAAGTTCATGTTCGCAGAAGGCAGAACATGATCGGTTATTTTCTGGATATATATGGAGGTGGATAAACCCAGTAAAGTTGCTACGGCTGCACCAAATAATGCCTGAATCATGACACTTTTATGCGGCTTTACCAAAGCCCAGAAGCGGCGCAGGACGGAAACACGCTGGTCACCCGCATTAAACTCATCAGAAGGAAGCAAGATCATCAATACACCCGTCCACAACTGTTTGAATTCATCAATGGA
>NZ_QGDT01000023.1 GCF_003149085.1 Dyadobacter jejuensis
CCAGGCATCTGCAGGAGTTGAAAATGTTAACAATTTTGTTCCAAGTGAACGAGCTGTGGCCGGACACCTGGAACAAAATTGCTAACAATAGTAAAATGGATAGTGGCCAGCTCGGCGGTGATCCCCTTATTAATTGAATTAAGATCCTTTCGTATTGTTAATAATGCGGGTGGAATGAAAAAGGGATAGAAGCGGCATCCTTTCTGAGGAACGAGGAAAGATACAGCGTATAGCCCGACCGTAAGGGTTTTCCCAAAAAATAAAAAAAAAGACCTGATTATTACCATGGCCTTTCCAAAAACTACATTTATTAATATCAGATAGAGGTTTCCAACAAAAATATGGAAAATCGATCTATAACATATTCCACCTCCCAATCTTCGTGTAGGCTCATTCTACCCCTATTTCTAGCCAGTAATCTATGATAGGCAATGAAAGATTTATCTTGTGGATCATTTCTATTGCACCCAATTAATTGCGCTACGCATATAATATTTGAGAAAAAAAGCTGGTCCAAACGTTTTTTATCAAAATCGCTATAATATTGCTTATTGGCCAGTTCTTCTATAAGGGATTTAACTTTTATTCTATATCTATTCAATTCCTTCTTGATGGTCAAAAAAGAATTGAAGTCTAACATTACTCTAGGCTCTTGACTCTTCCGAATAGCATCGAAATAAGAGGATTTAGATACACCAGACACTTCCAACAAAGCAGAAGTGTTTATTTTGGGGTTAGAAAATACTTCCATACCTCTATTATATTGGGCCATATCAGCCCTATTTTGTGCTAAAATTCTTGGTATAAAAGTATCATTCAAATACTTTTCAGGAATACGACCCCGTGTTTTCCAAACCTTTGCTGTGATTGGACTTAAGTTGTACTTAATAATTATTTCTAAAGCCTTTTCTTGATTATATTCCATTGAGATATTTAGTTAAACTTGACATATTTGGTCTGACTAAACGACAAGGTATCATTGGATATAAGCAAGGGCATAGAGCCAAATACGGTACTCATGTTGTAATAATTACCATTTTCTTGATAAGTTAATGGCACTATTTGACCGTTAGACCAATGAACAAAAACACCATCATTTTCTTGATATATTCGAAAATGAGCATCACCTTTGGTAGCTTTCCAGCGACCAAAATAAACATCCCTTTTTTTACTGTATTCACTACAAGAAATCAGGGAGCAAAGGAAAAGGAATATGAGATATTTCATGGTATAATTTATTTACCTGTCGTCTGTCTTGCCTTTTTACGTTCTTCCTTAATTTCCTCTCGTTGCGAACGTATTATGGAAAGTTGATTAGTTTTAAATTCGAGAAAATTGCCTTTTGTAATAGGCTCTCCAAATATATTAATTCCATATAGAACAAGATATTCAATAATATTAAAAATATTATTGGAGGAAATAAAGACGTTATCGTTCTTAACTGAACGATTAATTGAGTTTAAGCTTAAATTAAGTTCTCGTTCCAACGAGATCGGAGGAATTAACTTTCTTTTTCTAAGAAAGTTAACAACTTGATTACTTAATTCTTTTTCTCTAGGGGTTATTATCTTCATTACAAATTATAGTAGCTATAAAGAGCCCCTTTATAGCCCAATTTAAATTTACTAATCAATTCACCACCTACTAAAATAGGCTGTTCAAACCTTATTGTGGTAATTAAGGTACCATTAATTAAGTATTGATTAGCGGAATAAGGTATATCCATTTGGGGCATCCTCCAACCGCCCCAATTTTGGGAATTAAGGTAATACAACAGCTTTCTAATATTTTCCTCAGTTGTGGGTATCTCCGCATCAGAAGAAAAGAAAGCTGTCAATTCCTTATAGTTGTATAATTCTTGTGCATTCTTTTCAATTTGGGTTTTTTTTCTAAATCCCAAAAATTCAATAAAGGCCGCTTCAAGGGAATCACTGATTACCGTAAAATCGTAAAATACATTAGGACTTGGATTTTTTTCTATTTTAGTAAAATCCATTGTCAATGTACGTTTGTTTTTATAAAAAAAACTTCCATCAACTTCAACAACATACTTTCTCTTAGTTTCAATAAAATTGAATGTTTTCATAAAAAGATTGTTTAAGATAAAAAAAAAAGTAAATTGCATTGAATTCAGCAAACAGCATTACGGCTAGAGATAGGCTTAATGTTTTCCATTATAACAAGGATAAAACAAGGCCTCTATAGAGGCCTTGTTTTTTATGGGCTATTGTGATAGCTCCTTAGCATGGTTAACTGCATCTTCCTTATTGGAATAAACAGCCATAAAACCCGAATTATGTCGGAAGGTTTGGCGGCTATCTTTTGGAATTGGAATAGCTTCTGGGTTTCTGGAAATGATTTGAAAACCACCCCTCACATTAGGTGACACAAGAAAAAAGACGTTGTCTTTTTCTGCTAAATCCCTCCACTCAGGTATAATAGTACCTGAATCATCTATGGCCACACCATCAAATTTCAAAAAGGTTAGCCATACCTTTTCACCTTCAATTGATTTCTCGGCAGTTTTTATATATGCCAATAAAATGGATTCTGCTATGTGAAGAGCTGTATAAAAACCATCTGGCATATTGTTATAGTTTCTAATAATAGAATTGAAACTATTAGGGTAGTTTGCCACTATCCCTCTATCAATATCCGAAACCTGCTTAAACAGGTTATTCTTTAGCCGACTAACTAGTGCACATCCCAATTTGGGTTCAAGATAATTCAAGATAAGCATATTAGTTGCGTCCATATTCCCATCTTGATGATGGTCAAAATTCCCTATAGCAGGGTTGTACTCTCCTGCTATATCATAAACAAAAACGCTACTGTTTTCCATATCCTCGGGGGATACTTTGAACACACGTTCTATGGGTATTTCGCCCCCATAGACATAATTTGTAATTGCAACCGCCAATACTTCATCGGCGTGAAAGGTACCCGCATGGGTAATGATTTTCGCAGGAGTGTTGTTGTTTGTCATAATAAAGGCGCCATTAACGCATGGCGATCGATTGATTAATAATTTTTTTCAAAGGTACAACATAGATTTTTAAATAGCAAACATCTATGTAAAAAAGAAATTAAAATCTTTCAATGAAAAGCTTTAAATTCTCTTCATCTAAAGACCATATAAGGCTTTCAGCGTCGCTATATTTGGATAAAAAATGATTAGCCAATTGCGGGCCAAAAATTTGAACTAATTTGGCATCTAACATTTTTGCTGTAGCAGGATCGCTATAACCCTGCAATGATCTTTCTAACCTTAAAGCTTTTAGAAGAATACCTTTTTGTTTTATAATATCTGTCATCATTGTATAATATTAAGACCCGAAAAATATTTTATTATTCTCTTGCTCTATGTTTTATCATTTAACATAAAAATCATTATCCAAAACGCCTTTTAAGAATCTTAGATAAAAACAATTCCTCTCTCTTGATTGAGAAAAATAGGAATATAATTATTCCTATAATGCATCAAGTTTCTTTTGCATTCGTTCCCAAATGAGGATAGCAATTTTTACCTCTTTTGGCAAATTGGAGGGGAGTTGCTGGAAATATTCAGGAGACCTATTAAATAGTTCTGAAAGCATTTCAGAACTTAATTCCATATTTTTAATCATTCTGTCAAAACGTGAATGCCAGTCCATTTTGAAATCTTGTAATGGTATTTCATTTTCTCCACTTTTGACATAAATATCAAAGTAACTTTGATATTTTTCACCCCCTTTAAATTGCACAAAGGTGCCTTTAGGTTCAGGAGCATTAGCAAAGGCACTTACTAAGTACCCTTTGAGAATTTGATCTATATCTTTGTGCGTAGCCATTTGAATTTAACCTATTTTAAAATAAAAAAACTGCTTTTTTCATAATGAAATTATTTTTTCACTGACACATTCCACCAGTTTAAAAGTTTTTCCTTCTGCATGGGATAGGGTAATAATAACAAATGAGATATAACCGCCAATATCCATGCCGCCATTGTAAATGCCTGTTTGGTTTACCTCTATACCGTTATTTGTAATAACACCTTCTTCAAAGCCTAAAAAAACGTCACGGATAAATAAAGCTACAGCTATATAACATCCATCTAAATTTTTCAAACCTTTGGTTTCTTGCTTACTTAGAAGCATATATACGTAAGTGGCACCCTCTTTCATTAAGATTGTCCCATATTTTGGCTTAATAGAACTAGTAAAGAATTGCCTAAATTGAGTGTTTCTAAAATATTCGTCGTACTCTACCTTCTGAAAGGTTGTGTCTGAAAGGTAGATGTTGGTAGTAGCGTTTTTCCCTGCCACTGTGTTTTTAATGGCAATGGTCGGGAGTAATTGTTGAAATCCTTTGTTAGCCTGGACTTTCTTAATCGTTTTTTCATCTGGCATAACGAAAGGTAGAACATCGGGCGCATTCTCCTTATCAAAGGAGGTATGCAAAAGCATTGGGTAACTGTGGTAGGTAATTTTCATTTTACTATTGTTTGAAAATTTCATTCATCATTACAAAGGTCATTAATAGCCTCTTTTAGCATTTTTAAGGAGTCAACAAAATTATTTTGTTTACCCTGCAAAGAAGCAAGCAAAATACGTGTATCCTTCAAAGTGTTTGAAAGGTTACTAATTTCTTCTTTTGCTCTTTTCATTTCCAGTTTATGAGTTGTAAGATTATTATGATAATCTATAATCATATTCTCTATCGAGGTCGAAACTGAGGTACTTACATGACTATTTTCGGCCATATATTTTTGAATTGTAGAGCGAACTAAACTTTTTCCAGCACTATCCAACTTACGAAGCATTATGTCTTTCATAATAAAAGTGCCATTAACGCATGACGGGCGATTACTAAATAAAGTTTATTTCCAAATTACGATCTAAAGCCTTACACCAGAGTATAAGGGTTTTAAGCCCAATGGGCCTTTTACCAGCTTCTATAGCTGATACAACCTTTGAGCTATACCCAATTAGCTCCCCTAATTGTTCTTGACTTAGATTAGCTTCTAATCTAAGAATTTTAAGTTCTTTTATAATTTCCATTTCTGTTTTCATTTTATAAAGTTACTGGAATTCACGAAGGTCGTGTAAATCAATAATCAGGTCTTTTTTTTTATTTTTTGGGAAAACCCTCAAACGGATTTAAACTTACGATAGCAATGTTTAAATGGCCCGAAGGGCCAAAATTCAAAAAATCAATGTTATGTAGTATTTATACTACATAACATTATAAGAAATTATTTTTTAATCCTCTCAAGGTACCTTGATTTTTCAAGGCTTTTTAAATAACCTAAATTATACCCAAAATCAATATTTAAATTATTCCTTTCACAATATGAACGGATTCCAGGGTCACAAGCCCCGGCCTCTCTTACGTGTTGATAGCCAATAAATTGTCTATCATTTTTGATGGCTGATATAATAGCCTGTAATTTTCGAACTTCCCCATTTTCAGCGTCTTTTAAAGATATTTCTGAATGAGTGGACCCAAATAAAAAACCCTCAAAAAATCTAATCTCATAATATTGTAATCTTCCTTTACTTTCAAGCCATTTAGCCCGACCATCAGGCAGTTTTATAGTCCATAAACCATCAATATTTTCAATGGCTTCTAGTTCTTTCACAGTTAAGGAAATAGTTATACTACCATATGTAGGAGCATATTTACAGGAACTTGCATAAGTTTTTAAAATATTATTTTCGGCAAAAGTCATAAAACGGCCTTTGTATTTTATTATTATACTCCTATAACAGCCCATAGAATGATGGGTATTAAAAGAATTTAAAAGCTGAATAGCTTTTCTTTGAAGCCTATCATATTTTAATAGGCTCATACCAAATGTTTGTGCTTTTACTACTCTTCGAGCCTTTAAGATTTTTTTGATATTTTTCAAAAGCTCTGGGATAGTCTCCCCTTCCAATGGAAATTTTTTTGCTTTTTTTATTAAACTATCTACTGATTTACCAGTAAAAAACAACAAATTAGAAAGTTCTTTTTCTTCCTTAGTTGTGATCATTTTAGTAGCCATAATAAAAGTGCCATTAACGCATGACGGGCGATTGTTTGAATAAAAAATGAACTGCTTTTCTTTACTTAAAGGTACGACATTATTATTTATAAAGCAAACATCCATGTAAAATAAAACAACATTTTTTTTATTTTTTTTCGGATTCAAATGCCCCCCTAGAAGACCTTTTTTTAGCGTGCACGAAGTGACGCAGGCCGCAAATGAGCGTAGGGTTTAACAGACTCAAAAGGAAAAAACACGAGGAACGTTAATACATATACGCTATTAAGAATATTAGCTCAAAGGTCAAGTATTAACAATCGGTTGAATGGCCGGCATTTGCCAGGCATCTGGAGGAGTTGAAAATGTTAACAAATTTGTTCCAAGTGAACGAGCTGTGGCCGGACACCTGGAACAAATTTGTTAACAATAATAGTGCAACCACCAATAAAAATGTCTCGTAGGGGCCAAATTTTGACCCCTACGAGACACTAATTTTAGTTTAAGCTAAAATTAGTTATTATTTGGGGCTTTGCAGCCCTTAAAGGTTGTATTTTGTCAGGCATAAGGGCTATACGTCCCGCATCGTATAAGGTGCGCCCCATAGCACCAAATAACATTGAATTTGCCCTATCATCTACAGATGAATATTTTTTACGGGTAATATAGCCTGTAACGGCGTTATATGCTCCCCACATATTCAAACCTCCTTCATTTGCGACATCTTGCCCTACTCCATTATTAGCAAAATTAAGTACCTCGTTGATAATATTTTGTTTTCGTGTGCTTAACACGTCCTTCCCTGCCTTGCCTGATTGCATTTCTTTAATCTCGGCAGGAGTGCAAAACACGTTCCCGAAATAATCCCACATTTGGGAAGCCTCAATTTTATTCGCTCTCATACGCTCATAGTTCAGAGTATTTGCCTCTGTATTACCAACAATCAATTTTAATACCTTGGCGGCTTCTTGCATACGATTAGAAGCATTCATTGAATGCCTAACACGAATTGCACCAGTAGCACCACTTAAAGCAGCCGTCAGGGTGTTATTACAAACTACCCTCACGTTTGTAGGGGTGGCAGTTATGGCCATACTACCATCATGAGACGTAGCAAACAATACGTATTGTTCTACAATGTCATTACCCCCTATTTTGATACTTTGATCAATTTTCAGGGTTACAAATACTTTTTTCCCTCCGTCAATGGACCCGGCGGTTTCAATAGACGCCTTACCAGATTGTAAAATTTCATCGACTAAATCAAAACATTGAGCGTTTTGATAAACTACATAATCCTTTCCCAACTTGGAACCTAAAACCTTGTTCACGTCCTTACGATATGTAAAGAAAGAATCAGGGCTAATAATATCTACCTCTCCCAAACGATGGATATTAGGAAGTTTTTCGACCTCAAAATCAAGGCCACCATATTTGAGGGCGTCCCCTACCGAAATAGGTTCATTAAAAACCGTTCCTAGTCCGTGCCATGCGGGTTGAGCTAAAGAAACAAAAGCGTTAAATCCTTTTGAATTGTCTATCAAATGTGCCATAATAAAAGTGCCATTAACGCATGACGGGCGATTGTTTGAATAAAAAATGAACTGCTTTTCTTTACTTAAAGGTACGACATTATTATTTATAAAGCAAACATCCATGTAAAATAAAACAACATTTTTTTTATTTTTTTTCGGATTCAAAAGCCCCCCTAGAAGACCTTTTTTTAGCGTGCACGAAGTGACGCAGGCCGCAAATGAGCGCAGGGTTAACCGACTCAAAAGGAAAGGACAGCGGATTCAAAAGCCCCCCTAGAAGACCTTTTTTTAGCGTGCACGAAGTGACGCAGGCCGCAAATGAGCGCAGGGTTAACCGACTCAAAAGGAAAGGACAGCGGATTCAAAAGCCCCCCTAGAAGACCTTTTTTTAGCGTGCACGAAGTGACGCAGGCCGCAAATGAGCGCAGGGTTAACCGACTCAAAAGGAAAGGACAGCGGATTCAAAAGCCCCCCTAGAAGACCTTTTTTTAGCGTGCACGAAGTGACGCAGGCCGCAAATGAGCGCAGGGTTAGACCTAATATTAACAATCGGTTGAGTGGCCGGCATTTGCCAGGCATCTGCAGGAGTTGAAAATGTTAACAATTTTGTTCCAAGTGAACGAGCTGTGGCCGGACACCTGGAACAAAATTGCTAACAATAGTAAAATGGATAGTGGCCAGCTCGGCGGTGATCCCCTTATTAATTGAATTAAGATCCTTTCGTATTGTTAATAATGCGGGTGGAATGAAAAAGGGATAGAAGCGGCATCCTTTCTGAGGAACGAGGAAAGATACAGCGTATAGCCCGACCGTAAGGGTTTTCCCAAAAAATAAAAAAAAAGACCTGATTATTACCATGGCCTTTCCAAAAACTAAAAATACTTATAATTTTAAATTGATAGTCCAGTTTTATTCTGCTTGATAACCTCCTGTTTTTTTGAAATTTGAGACGCTGAAAATTCGCTGTTAAAATTATTTAGTTGAGTGATTTTCTGGTTTGGACCCTGCATTTGAACCGTTTTATCTTTCTGGATAGTGAATTTTGTATTTTGATGATCGTTATAATCACCCACTAGCAATTTAATCTTATCTTGATTGGTCAAATTATTACCATTAATTTTATCGGGAATGGAATTCATTTGCTTCTCAAATTTTTTAAAAATATGGTTAGCATGCTTATTATTTTCTAGTTTCCCTTGCTCAAAGTCACTTTTAACCTCTTTTCTTTCACGAGAATTTAGAGGTTCAACGACAATAGGCTTAACTTCTTTCTTTTCAATAACCTGAACATTTTTATTAGGTTCTGGTTTATAATTAATAGATATTTCACTCGATATCTCTTTATTTTTAATTATCGTCTTATTTAAATTATTTATAATATCTACTACGGTTTTATCCTTAATAGACTTATATTTATCTTCAACTAATAATTTAGGAAGATTGTTTTTTTTATTATTAATACTATTACCTAATTTATTAACCAGAGACTTATCCAAATTATTAGTTTCAGACATTTTATTTATCTATTTTATGTGCATCAAAGTTTACATCTTTGTAAACTCTATCTATATATTTACGTGTTCTTCGACAATATATGTTTGCATAATCCCAACATATATTGTTAGCTTCAAGCCATTTAATAGCCTTATCAGTATTATGTACATACTTTAAGTATAACACCTGAGTATCTTCCGTAGAGTTGACTTTTTTTCTAACAAAAAACGTCATTGAAAAATCATTTTTCTTACCTTTCATATCGTTTTTGTGTATTTATTAATACCAAGTTCTAACAACTCATTCCCATTGTTAGACTTAAACACCATAGTTTGAGTACCAGAACTATAAGACGATAAAATAGTAATGTAAGGCAAAAACCAAACAGATTTATCCCATGTTGTAAACATGGAATTATCTAGTACTTGTTCAGGATATATTTCTTGATCGATTTTGTATTGTCCAGCAGAAACATAATAATGCTGAAAAACATAATCCAAAGAATCATTTCCTTTTGAAATAACTATTTTTTTGTATGGCTCACCATTTAGAAAATAAACCCATTGGCCCACAAATGTATCTAAAGTGGCGTTTCTAATAACCTTTTGATCAGTAGATAAAGCTTCTACATTGTTAGGTGCTACATCATTTTTACATGAAACAAAGGCAAACAGGAGAATAATTGATAGATATTTCATAGCTATGTAATTTTAATTATTGTCAAATCAGTATAGAAACGATTATTGTGCTCTTTGCTTTCAATTCTAAATTCAATATCAATCATAGAATTAGTTATAAGTTTTGGATTGCTAGTAAGGTCATTCCAAAGCAAGAAAGCAATATTTTTACCTTCAAGAGTAGCGGTAATATTCCGAAATAAAAGGGACTTACCCTTCAATTGAAGGGTTTGAGTCGGAAAGATTTTTGTGATTAATATTTTAGCCGAAAACATATATTATTCAGTAATAAAAGTAATGGTTGTTGTTTTAGAAACTTCTCTAATAGAAGTTTCCACTTCAATAGAATGCTCACCAGAGCTTTCCGATTGATAATTAAAACTAAGCAAATAGTTCGAAAAGTTAGAATATTTCAATTTAATTTTATCTCCATTATACAAGGTATCATTATTAACAATATACCTAGCTACTTTATTAGAGTTGAAATGTAATATAACAATATCATTATCAGAAACATTTTCGAAAGGTCGTAAGTATAAAATTGGTGTTGTTGAGTACTTGTTGGCCAATGAATCATAATTAATAATTAGCGAAGGTGCTTCTGATAATAAATTATAATCAGGAGACAATTCAGAAACTGGTTCAATACTTAAATCAATTTCACTATTACATGAAAACATAAGTATTGCTATGACAAAAAATGTTAATTGTTTCATTGTAAATGTATTTTTATACCGAAATAAGGAACAACAGTAAATTTTTGGTAGTTAGATAGAAAGTTATAAGTTACTCTACTACCTAAAACAAATGGGGTTAATTCGTACTCAACACCCAACCCAGGTGCCAAAATAAAGGCGGATTTATCAGTTATCTGGATATCATCAAATGTTGGTTTTTCTTTATTTATTGATTCATAACCAAAATTTACTGAACCTAAAACCTTAAAAGTACTTATAAGGTCAGCACTAGAAAAAACGGTTAGCTCCTGTTTAAACGATAGTTGATACCGTTCAACAGGTATATTGTTTGGTGTAATTTTTTTTGCATATAAAAAACCAAACCCTTTGGAGTTTAACTTTTTGTTGTACTTCCCATATTCTAGCTGAATAGCGAAATTATTCAAATCAGGAAGTAATTGGTCGTAACCACCAATATTAGTTTGGAGATAATATTGGTTTTTTATATGAGCTTGCCCAAAAACATTAGAGCAAATGAAAAGGAATAAAATATATTTCATGGTCTAATTTATTTATCTGGATTGTTAATGGTTTTTGCTTTCGACACTATTTTTGAATTAATAGGAAAACGTAAATGCCTCCCGCCCTTTTTTTCATAGATTTCAAAATCAAGTTGTTTATCGCTTGATATGGTTATTCGTGGGATAGCAACAACGAAACTTTTATAAACCCCGTGCTCAACATTATTAATATCATCAAGTAGAATAATTTGTAGTTCTTCTTCTTGAATGGTTTGTCTTTTGGCACCTTCCACGTCACGTAAATAAATTTTGACAAAATCAATTGGGTAGGAGACCTCAGAATAATTGTGAATGGTAACTGCTAGGTATACCAATGATTCATCCATGTATATTTTATCCAGAAAGGATGAAATGTTATGATTACGTACACCAATGTTCTTAAGAGCTTTCTTTTTGTTAAGAATGAAATTGAAGTTGCTTCTAATTTGTGTTTCTGATAGGTTTATATCAGGAAGTAGAAAGTCTGATTGACGGAAAGTCGAAGCATTAAAACGTCTAGAAAGAATATCATCGGACTGATAGTTATTTTCAACGTTAATGTTTAGTATTTCGGGGGTATCTTGATAGTTTACAAGGAAAGAATATAGTTCTCCTCCGGCCGTTAGAACGGTTAAATTTGATTCATTAAATGGTTCATCATTAACAGCTTTAACTTTTAGTACGTTATTAAAGGACGGTGTTATTTGTGTTAATATTTCGGGTATACCAGAATCAACTTCTTTGATTTCCGAAGGGAATATTATATGCACCGTTTTGGTGCTATTGATTCCTACGGGGTGGCTGCCTTTGATCGACATCTTAGCAATCGGCAGGATGTATCTATTTTGTTTTTTTGCCTCTTGTACGTTAATAGGATTTGCAGCATCTAAGGATTGTGCAAATAGTTGTAATGGCAAAAAAGCTTGTGCAAATAGTTGTAATGGAAATAGAAAAAATAAAAATAAAGCTTTCATGATGTAATGATTAGTAGTTGTTAATTGTTTGTGCATCGTTTGTATTCTCCAAAGAACCTGTGGTTAACAGGACCTTGTAATTAGGCTTAATTGTTACACGGACAGTATTCATTTTTCGTCTTAAATACTGGGACGTACCTTGTAGAAGGGTTTGTGCGGTTTGGGTTGCCATTTGTGTTCCTATTTGGTTGCCAATACTACCACCCTGGTTCCAATAGGAACCCTGTAAGGGTCTTGCTCCTGCTTCGGCAAGCTCACGGGCCAATAGATTTTTATCGACAAGATTAGGGATATATAAACCTTGTGATCCATCAATATCATAGGCAAGCATAGAAACAGGTATCACGTTATTATCAATTCTAACAGAATTGATAATAATATTCAAACGGTCATTGCTTATACGTATAATCCCATTAAGCAATGAGTTTCGAGGCATAACCATTTTCATTCCACCAACATTAATATAAGTTTCAGCCAATAGACGTAATTTAATATTTGAACCGTTTTGTACTTTCACACCATCCCCATTTCCATGAACAACAGCAGGGATGTACGAGTATTGGTTCATAGTTTCAGCTTCTAAGGATTTAGATTCGCTATAAAAGCCTGTAGATGTTGAGCGACCAATGGTATTTGTATTGGTATTGGGTATTAATCCATTAGGGGCTTGTTTTTTATGGTTTGGATGTGATATATTAATGTTTGGCCGTGCAGTAGTTAGAGGTTGAGAAGAATTGGCTTTTTCCAAACCAGAAATGATTGATTCGGCTAGACGTGTGTTATTTTCACGTTCAAGCTGCGCCAAACGTTCCTCCCTTAATTCTTCTTCAGATTTTGTGAAAATAGGAGTAGATGGATTGGCATCGTAGGCAATTTGTTTTTTAGCTTGTGCTATTCGATTTTGATTTACACGGTTTAATGATGATTTGGAAGTAGCTGGTTGTATAATGCCACTTTTACCCGCTTGTCTAACTTCTGCAAAATCGGCATCGGTTAAATTTTCGTTAGACTTCTTTTTAAAAATCTTATCATCATCTGTTAAGTTATCAATACCACTTTGATAGTTTTCGTCCGAAACTTTTCGGTCATAGTTTTTCCCATACTTATCATCGTTTTTGTCCTTTTTGTTTTTTGCTTCTAATGGCATTATGTTTTCGAGATCGTTAGCGGTATCTTTTTCTTTACCAATAGAATTGGTAAAGAATACGATACCAACTACAACAAGTATCATAGCTACAAGAATAATCAAAAGCATTTGTCCTTGTTTTCTTTTTTTTGAATTGATATCAATATCAATATCGGATTGATTTGAAAAGTCGTTGGTTTCGTTAGTGCTCATAAAAATATAATAAGTTGTATATAATAAGGGTGATTGTAATAGCTATGATTATATAGGATTTGTATTGATAACGATTTAATTTTTTAGCTAAAAAAAGCTCAAAAGAAAATCGTTTGGATTTCTTATTGTAAATCATGGTTCTAAGGTGTTTTTTGTATCCGTAGAAGTGAATTTGAAATCACGTATTAGCAAGCCATTAGGTGAGTTCGTGGTTCTAACTACATCTTCCAGTATGCACGTGGAAATACCTTTTTTTGTTGTATTACCAGTTGCACGGGTTTGGTATATGGTAAATTCGGTTTGGGCTTGGTAGGGATAGACCGAGCTGTTAACCATAACCGTATCTATCCTGACAGTTTGCACAACATTACCTTGAATCATATTACGAAAGTAATTACGTTCGATTAGGTCATCATATAAACGTTTAATACTTCTGTCTCCAAGATAAAATGCCTTTTCCATATTAAGATCAATTGCTTTAGGATCAGGGGATATAGTAAAAAATAATTCATGGAACCTTTGTAATTGGTAATTAATTTCTGCGGGACGATTTTGATTAACATCGGAGACCATGGCCTCAAACTGTTTATTCTTATTAACTACATAAATGCGTTTAGAAAATTCGTCAACATTTTTATTTGTAAATATTATTGATGTTATAGCTATAATTGCTAAAGACACCAAACATAATAGCGTTAATAAACGGGTATGTTTAAATTTATTATCTATTTCGAATAATTTTTCTATCTGATTCATGTTAATTATTATTATTATTTACATCAACTTCAATTGAGGAACCATTAGTAGAATAAACATAGGTTCGGTTTAAATGACGCTCATAGTTTTTATAGTTATCCACCACAATATAAAGAGTTATAATAGCAGAAATAAAAACAATTGCAGTACATATAAATACATATAAACTATATGCATAAACAATATTTCTATTATAGTATTTCATCATGCTTTATTGTTGTTTTTAGGTTTAGATACTCCCTTAATTGCCCCAACCATAGCACCGCCCATACTACCAACGACGGTTGATGCAGCGGTTTTAGCTTTTGAACTGTTAGTATCGGCAAAAGAACGGCCTAAAGCTGCTCCTGTTGCGGCTCCTGTTGCGGCCCCGCCTATGGCATTGGAACTGATTCTAGATATTTTATTGGCCGCATTGGTACCGACTCTATTGGCTGTCCCTGAGGCTTGTGCTAAAGCTCTTGTTGTACCACCAGTTATATTACCAACACCTCCGATGGTAACCAGCATTGAAGTCATTGAAGGAACAAAAATGTAACCGATTAAACATAAAATAAGCACACCAATATAGGCAAAGCCTAAAAACTCTGGGTTTTGGGTGTCTGAGCCGGATGCAACGTCTATTGGATCGGTTTGTAAATATAAATCCATTAAACCAAATGCTATGGTAGAATACATAGCGGCAACAGCAGGTAATAAGGAAAAATTAACATATCTACCAAACCATGAAATTAGGTTGTTAGTGAAGCCAGGAAAGATAGTCAATGTAACTACAATAGGAAAACCCATTTTCAAAATGAGCTTATAACATAAGCTCATGAGTAACAAGGCAGCTTCGGCGATATACATAAGAGTTATTAATAAGTTTTGTATCAATAAAACCAAGGCTATTTTTATCTCGTCTGTGGATTTGCCCATGAATAGTTTTATATCGTCACCTATCGGAAATACCCCGCTATCGTCGTTAGAACGTGAAGAACCAAAGGTTTCCTTATAAAGGGCCTCGTCATTTCCAATACGATCCCATTTTCTGTCAATAGCATCTTGCATGTATTTAGAATTATCATGAATACGTTCAGAAATTTTAGAATTGGAGCCGTTTACGCTGGTTCTAATTTCTGTAGCTATAGAGTCTATACCATCTGTTATTAATGGTAACATTGGTATAAGCATAAGAATAAGGAATGGCCGCAAATAGGGCAAAAAATTAATTTCCTCATTATAATAGATTTGCTTTATGAGGTTCCCAAAAATGTAAAGTATTGCACCGATGGCAGCAACAACGTTTACTTTTTTTACGATTACAGCGGCTATCTGTTCAGTATAGGGTATCATTTGGGTATACATTTGGTTTATTAATGCAATTACCCCTTCACCGATATCTACCATAAGATTTTAGTTATAGATTATTTAAATATTCTTGTTCGGCAGCTTTCATTATAGCATCGAAGGATTGAGCAAGTTCTTTACACTCCCCTATTTTATATTCCTCTTCAAGTTGCTGATCGATACCATATTGGATATAAAGTTCTTTGGCAAGGAACTCAACCTGCATTTGAAATACTTCTGAGGTTATACGTTTTCCGCTCGGGTCATAAATAGCCATAATTTCATTTTCAAAGAAATTTTCAAGATCAACGGTACCCGAAACATTTGCATTAGAATTATAGGTGGTACTATCCCCAACGGCAGCGATATAGGTATTTAATTGGGATTGAGCTTTGGCCTGACTCTGGAAAAAGCCATTTTTGGCTACCATTTGATATCCTTGTTCAGTAAGTTTTGTTAATGCAACGGTTTGCAGTCTATTTGCTTCGTATTCTTGACGTTTGTAAAACATTTGATTCCTAAACTCGCATTCACGCATTTTCTTTTGAAAATCCTTATAAGCTTGTGTTTCGTATAGATAATCAAGTGGTATAGTTAGGGAATCATTATAAGCAAGGTCATAACCTCGATTATCAACAAGACTAGCGACACCAGTACCAAAATATCCTTGGGGTACACTTATTGCAACCTTATACAAATTTGCAGTTGCGGTAACATCAGCTTTTGAAGCAGAACGTTTTATTGATACATTTTGAATGTTTTCAAAATATCTAGTAATTTTTGATTCGAAAGAACTTACACGTAGGTAAGTTTCGTCAATCCATTTGGCCCTTTCTGCATCTGTCATTTGCAATACTCCACCAGTCGCAGCAGTAGCGGATTTCATGTCTTTTACCAGCTTAGTTGCTTCCTGTGTAAACATTTGTATGTCTTGAGACATAAGTTTGTATTCAACAGGGTAGATGTGACCATCTTTTGCAATGGCTGTTGAATATGCTGTAAGTTTTGAGGTAATACCAGAAATAGAACTTACTATTTCGGTTCCTCTGTGGAATTGTCGAACAGCCGACGTAACTTTTTTTAACTTTTCAATATTGGATACAATGGATTTGAAGGACGGGTCTTGAAACATTTTGATCAAAGTAGTAATAGCCGTGTGAATGGGGTCGTTTGTTACCATTTGGGCATTTAGGTTGGTACTTCCTAAACCAACGAAAAGAAAAAATAGTAGTCCAATTTTTTTCATGATTATATGTTTTAAGTGTGAATTGTTAATTATTTTTTTCTATCAGCCCATTGCATAGAGGCTTCATATAGACTTATATTATTGTTTTCCGAAATTGCTTTGATCTCGTCTACCTCTGTTGCTTCGGTAGTGAATAAGCTATAAGCATAACGGCTTACTTCGGTTCCATAAACTTTACAGTGCTTACCTAATATCACTGCTAGTTCTTTGTAAGGGGGGCGATCTTTACTATTAGGGAGAGGTTTATTTATAGAAAATATCTGAGGAATATTAGCATTGGATATTTTAAATAAGCTAAGAATCATATCATGATCCTCTTCATATTTATTGATATCCATTATAATTTTAATGTCCGTATTTTGTATAATGGTTTCTTTAATAATTTCAGATTTAAGCAAATCTTCTATTTCTTGGGTGATGACTCCAATAGCCCCAAAATGCTTTCTTGCAGTCTTAAATGCCCATAAAAGAAAGGTTGCAAAAAAATCAGAAGATATAGCTTTCCAAGCTTCTTCAATTAATAAAACCTTTAGTACACCACGAACTTCAAATAGTTTAGCTATATACGTGTTTGTTATTACCAATGTAACTATTGGTAATAGTATAGGATGATCCTTAATGTTTTCTAGCTCGTAGATAACAAATGGATGTTTTGATAGTTCAATATCTTCTTTTCCATTAAGCAGGTAGTCATATTGACCACCTTCGTAAAAAGGAGATAGAACGTAGTGAAATTTGGATAAATCAAAATCAATATTTTCCCTACCACCTTGATTTTTAAATTCTTCTGGAAATAGAGTACGACTATAATCATAGAATGTATTAAAGCAAGCTCTAATAAATTGCGGGGAACTAGGATTATGTTTGGCGTTATTCTTTGCCAAATAATCATAGTAACCGTTAACCATGTTGTAAATGGTTACTTCCTCAGTTTTGGAAACCTGTTCGTTTTCCTTTTTGAAAAGAAGGAATATTATTTGAACAATGGTTTGCTTAAATTCTTCCCGTAATTGGGTTGCTTTTTTATTGTCAAGACCATCGATATTAACCTGAGTAAAGAATGGATTCAACGATATAGGGTTGGAATCCGTATGTTCTATGTATTTGGCTCCAAGAATTTCACCCAAACGTTTATAGGAATATCCAATATCAACTATAGATATGTGAACACCTGAGTTTCGAAGGTAATAAATAAGGTTATTGTTTGTAAAGCTTTTACCTGAACCTGACGGACCAATGATGGTAAAATTTCTATTGGTAATTAAACCCTCCTCACGTGGTTTCATGAATAAATCAACGATGCGAGGCATACCAAATCTATCGGTGAGTAGTAGGCCATTATTTTGGTAAGGAGAGTCCTTATAGTTAGTTTCTAAATTAAACATTGAAACTGCATTGGATAACATACAAGTATATAAGTTATCCCTTCCTATTTCAGATACATTGCCGGGGATTGTTGACCAATACAATTGCTCAGCATAGGTAGTTGCTATCTTTGCTGTGAATTGGGCATTTGTTATTGCACCAGCAACTATATCTTTATATTCATTTAGAATGGAGTTGTCTTGATGAAATAATTGAACGTTAAAATGAGCCAAAACGGCTAGCTCACCCGCTTTCATTGTATCAATGAGCACGGTTTTTTGATTTAAAGAGTAAGTGTTGTCTCGACTCCATTGTGAAAAACTATAATGCCTTTTAATTTCCTTTGTTTTTTCGCTAACAACCTCACTTTGACTCGTTATGTAAAATATTTGGTTGTATATATGATTAAACGGTATGTTGATTCCAAAGCTAGAACCAAATGAAATAGGCATATTAGAATGGCCACTAAAATCCCTGAAAGAAGAGATAGGAACTATCTCATTCGGCAATTGTTCTAGGTCATTAATTACGAATGTATAAGTGTTTTTGTTTCCAACCTTGAAATTGGAATTTTCACTATTAATATCATATAAATTGTTATCGGTAAAAGACAACGTGAAATAATAGTTAAGGAGTCCAGGGTATTTGGAGGTACCAACTATTTCGGAACGATTAAGTCTTTTAAGACGTAAGGATTTAGTTTGATTTATTCCTGAAATAAAAGACGAAACCTTTTCCTGAAAGGTTAAAAGTGTTTTTGTATCTCTTGCCGAATTGGGAAGTATACTTTTTTTGAAAAGTGACGATTGGGCAGAGTCACGCTTATGAGGTGGAGAAGAAGGAAGGGTTATAAATATAAACCCTTTATGGGATGTAAAGGGACGATCCTTAAAATGTCTTTCATTTTCACGTATAATTTCATCACCAGTATCATTATAAGTGAAATTAGGCTTATAAGTATCTTCAATAAAATAATCTTGTTTATGAATAATATATCCTTCACCTAAGGATTTTGCAGAATTAAGAATAGCATCTATAATGCTGCCATATTCGTAACTACCTGTTACAAATATTTCTGGATAACTAATTTCGAAGAAATAGCTTAAATCTGCATTTTTACTTATAACTAGGCCATCATCCGAAATCTGTAATAATGGAAATATATCCTCTAATTTCTTCATTATTTAATTATTTTATAAAAAGGTTTGTTTTGAATTATTGCCTTCGGGGCCTTGTGTTTTCTATGTATATGACCATGCTTATGGTTTGAATGCATTTCATTTTCTATATAAAAATAGGCCATTAGACCAATCCCGAACATTATGATGAATAACCATAATGAATTGAATCCAAGAGCATATGTAATAAATGTGATCAGAATTAAGGTAATCACCATTTGCACCAAACGATAAAAATAACGCCCCTTGAAACCTAGAAATTCTATTTCGTCGTCAGCTCCTTTTATTACTTCTGTTATCATTAGATTAAATTAAAAGTTCTATAATTAAGCCGAACGTAAACAAGAAGAATAAAGAAGCTATCCATCTGTATACCAGTTCGGTGACATCATCACCAGATGTATAGCGATAATAGATATGTATTATCGCTAATATCGCAAAAGCAACACCAATTACTATTGCTGCGGAGTGCATTTCCTTACCCATTTGAATAGCTTGATCCAAAGGTTCAAGCGACATAAAGGTGCCATTAAGAACTATAACATAAATCATGTTAAATAAGACACCAGCAATTATTAAGCTTAAAATCCAATTAAGGATTAAGGAAATCACGGGTTCGCCTCTATTCCATTTGACATATATTCTATATCCCGATGCAATAGCAGCAATACCGACACCATATGTAGCCGTTTCACGAACAATGACGTAAAGTTGATCCATAATTAATCGAGTTTAAATTCAACACCACTAGCGGGAACGGGATCAAGTAATAACCATTGTTTTAATCCTGCTATTAAGGAAAGACAAAGTAGCATTCCTAGCATCCATTTTGATAAATCAGAAATAATATCTTCTGATTCACCTGAATGCCATTTGATATATATCCTGTAGGCTGTTATTAAGGAAAGTATGGCTAAAACAGAATAAACAAACCCGACTACTACACTTAAATTTTCAGATAGGGGTATTGTGACGAATCTATTAATATAGCCGTCAGAAGTAGAAGAATTTCTTATATCAATCAAAAACATACGTTATGAATAAAAAAATATGGGGCAATGCTATAGAACATACTACACATTACCCCATAAAAAAATTAATTAATAAACATCGCTCTTACTACAGCATTTGCTATTAGCAAGAATAACATGGCCCCAAACCATCCCATAGCTCCGCTCATGACGTTGTCTTTTCCTTGTTGCCAATTTGAAAAGACCCTAAAAGCTCCAATAATGGCAGTTATAGCCGCCACCACGTAAATAACCGTGGTTACAGGGTCTAGATAAGCTTCCAAATCATTGGTTAAGGTTGTTAATGCTTGGGCTCCCCTTTGAACGCCATTGGTTTGAGCAAATAAGAGACTATTTGCCAGTAGCCCGAAAATAAATAGAATAGATTTTTTCATTGTGTGAATTGGTTGATAATTTCGAACAAATATAATTAAATATCTATATTTGGAAAATTAAAATATAAAAAAAAAGATGATGGAAAGCACTAAGGAGAAAGAATATTACAACTCAATGTATTATTTAAATTTAGCCGTAACAGTCTCATTATTAGCTATTTTAGCTATCAAAGAAGGTGTTATAAATGGGGCAATAACAATACCATATGTAAACGACAGTTTACATATAATTATTCAAAAATATAATACAATATTGGAAAAAAAGATAGTTAGTTCTATAGCCTTTATATCTTTGATTTTTTTGGCTATGCAAACATCTGCGAAGCAGAATGTAAAAGCTACAAAACAGAAATCAAACATTTATTTAATTGTAGGATTTATTACTTACATGATTATATTAATAATAGATATTAATCAAGTAAATATAATATTCTATTTACTAGTTATACTAGAAATTATAATGGCAATATGTTTGATAAATGGAGGTATTGGTTTCAATAGCATTGTATATTTACCCAAAAAAGATGTTTTCAATAGCTATAATGAGCAATTTCCGCAAAACACTAAATTAATTGAAAATGAATTTAGTGTAACATATTATCATCAATACCTATATAAAAATAATTGGCATCTAGGAGTAGTACCAGTTATTGCACCAGATAGAGCGGTTTTAATTGTAGGAAGCCAAGGGTCAGGAAAAACATATACTTTATTTAACCCTGCGATTTATCAGCAACTAGAAAAAGGATTTTCTATGTGCGTTTATGATTATGCATATCCCGATTTAAGTTTGACCACCTTTAATGGTTTAATGGCAAGTTTGAAAGCAAATAAATTTACGTTTGGTAGGGATAGAAATAATGCGCCAATTATACCAGAATTTAATTGTTTGACTTTCGAGGATTTAAGGAGGTCCAATAGATGCAATCCTTTTGAGGAAAAATATATGCAAACAATTGACGATTGTAATACAATGGTGAAGAATTTGTTATTCAATCTGAATAAGTCATGGATAAATAAAGAAGGGGATTTTTGGGCTGTTTCGGCTGTTAATTTATTGACCTGTTATTTATGGTTTTTACGCATAATTGAACGTAATAATCCAACCGATCCAGTACTTTCCAAAGTTTGCACCTTACCTCATGCAATACAACTATTGACAGTCGATATAAAGGACATCATTAATGCGATATCTTGTGAACCAGAGTTGGACGCCTATTCAAATATGTTTGTGCAAGGATTGACAAACCAAGCAGGATCGCAAATAGCTGGACAAATAGCATCTACCCAATCTTCACTTGCTCCACTATCATCACCAAATGTAACATGGGTAATGTCTGAATCAGACATGGAATTAGAAATTAATAATCCTGAGAGTCCTAGAATTATAACAATGGGGAATTATACTACCAAAGATGCTGTATATGGTGCAGCGATTTCGGTATATAATTCAGTAATTATGAAGCGTTCCTATTTGTATCGAGAACGTAAGTTTTCGATGTTTTTTGATGAATTGCCTACTATTTATGTAATGGGATTGGACAATTATATTGCAACGATTAGGAAACATAAAGGCTGTGTCTGGATGGGGATTCAGGACATGGAACAATTGGTGAAAAATTATGGCAGGGATTCAGCAAATGTTATCACTAATACGGCTGGAACTATCATGGTTGGACTGGTCAACGGTTCTACAGCAGAACGAATATCCAAGATGTTCGGCAAAACAGAACAAGATAATTATTCAGCAAGCTTTAACAAAGAAACATCGATAAACTATAGTAGTCAAGCTAAAGAGTTATTACCAGCCTCAAAGATAATGGCTTTAAGCCAAGGCCAAATTGTGGGGCGTTTTGCGGATAGATTTGAAACACCAGTAGAACGAAAGTTATTTTCTGGACAAATGATTGTACCAACAATTGAAAATACGGTAAAGGAGCTGCCATTTAAACATGATATATCAGAGGTAGAAATGGCAGAGAGAGTAAAGAAAAACGCATTAAAAATAAGAGAGGATATTATTAAAATTAAGGATTATTGTATTTCAAATTATTCTTAATGCGAAAATGTTAATATTCTTATAGCTATAAATTAACGCACCTTCAAAGGAAGTTTCTTCTGGAACTTCCTTTTTTATTTTATAAAAGCTGCTTAAAGTTGTCCCTACTTCAACTTCGTTAGAAACAAAAAATTCAAACATCATTTTAATATTCTTAAAGCAAAATACTTTGGATTTATTAAGAAAATCAGTTGGACGAATATTCCAGTAAACAAAAGCATCTGGAAAAGTATTCTTTGTTTCTACTAAAATGTTAGCATTTTTTGGTATAGAATCAACAGGGTAGAACCTCCTACTTTGTTGATTCTTTTGAATCTTATACTTTTTAATGTGCACTAGATATACTATCATATAACAATAGGATATAATTTAATGGGTTTAAGGTTGTATTTTTATATTTGACTTCATAGTGTATATGCTCTCCTGTGACATTACCCGTTGCACCAGAAATTCCAATAATAGATAAGATTTGAACCTTATCATCGGGTTTCACAAATATATGAGATAAATGCCCATAAAGAGTATAAAAGCCATTTTGGTGATCTATTTCTATGAAATTACCATATCCTTTATCAAATCCCACACGTCTTATAATTCCATTGGCAGTTGCTACGACATTCGCTTTTTTAACTACAATGTCTATACCATCATGGTGCTTTTGTGTACCATCAATAGGATGTCTCCTATATCCGTATAGTGATGAAATACCTAATTTTAGGTCAGTTGTAGGTAGTATACAAGGTATGCGTAAAGCTTGCTCAGGGTTAGATTTAAAAAGAGCTTGAAAATCCCTTTTTAAATCTGCTTCCTTAGATTCTGTATTTAGAATAAAAAATAAACTTATATAAGCTAGTATCATATCAATAATTATTAATAATTGGTTGAGTAGCCGGCGTTGTCCAGGCATCTGCAGGAGTTGAAAATGTTAACAATGAATAAGGCTCCCAGGGCCAGAACTAGCCCTGGGAAAGAAGTAAATGTTAACAATAGATTGTTATTTCAATTTATAAATCTGTTTCAATTTATTAATTGAAATACCATTGGAGCCAGTAAATAATTTCATGGGTTTTACTAGTGGCTTCTTTTTGATCCTATTAGAAGATTTTACGTTAATATTCATTACACATAAGTATAATACAAATAACATAGACGCACTAAATATACAATAGTCAGATAATGTCATAAGGAATGTTGTTTTTGGTTTTTTTTCTTTTTATTTTTTAAAAGATACTGTTTGCCTTTACGCTTTTTTTGCATAGAAATATAGTCATTTTTATTGGTTTTTACAGTAGGCAAACTTACATATATAGGCTTTTCAATACTTATAGCTTCGTTATTTGTTGACACAAAACTACCTATATTGAAACTATTTTTTTTAATAGACATATATGGTTTTATTAATGGCTTCAATTCTTGCAAATTGTTTTTATTATTGCTTCGATTATAAAAATATACAGCCTCTAAATTTTCAGGTGAGTATACCTTTTTATCAATTTTCAATCTACCATCCTGTAATTTAGTTTGTGTAATATTATTAGCTTGAAGTAATTTATTTAAATGATGTGTATTCCTAGCCTTTTGTAGAAATTCAGTTGAATTACGAAGATCAATTATATCCTGATCTTTAGCCCTTATCTCTAAAACTCCCCTAGATAAGGCAATTTTTTTTTGATTATCAATAAGGGGTAATTTATGTTTAAGGGCCAATGCTATACCCCTTTCAAGGGTCTTATTATTTAATTTCCAATCCTTTTCCTTTTTAAGGTCATTTTGAATTTTGTGATAAATTATATGAATATGCGGATTTTTGGTGTCGTTATGCTTGATAGCTACAAATTGGGTTTTATCAAGTTTAGCTAATTTTATATAATCCTTTAGAACTTTATTAAGTCCATCATCTTTTAATTTTCCATAATCTTCATTAGTAAAGCTCAAAATTTGATGTCCAATTAATGCTTTTTTATTGTCTGGTTCGTTTTTCAAGTATGCATTAGTTCTTCGATTAAATTCCTTTTTTAATTCCTTTATCCCTTCCTTATCCTTATCGGAAGATGGAATTAGCAAATCAGAACTATATTGCAATATTTCTGCACCTTTATCTTTATGCTCCGATTCTTTTCCATGAAAAGCATAATCTAGAAGTCCATCAGAAGTTTTCCCTGCTTTAAGGTTTCTCGCTATCATTAATATTTCTGAATTTTTTCAATTCTTGTTTTAATTCAATAAATAATTGCTTGGCAGATTGTTCAACACTTTCAATTCCAGAGGCGTTTGCTCGGTAGGCTATCTGGTTTAGATTATTTGCCATACCTACCAGACCAATCTTCAACTTTAGCTCATCATCTGTAAATGGCCTAAAAATTTGTCTTTCCGAAACGGCCAGATTACAAAACTCGGAAACTGTCAAGTTCATTTCTTTAGCTCGATTTTCTATTATTTCAGCTTGGCCTTTGGTGGTCCAAAATACTATCCTTTCGGACTTCCTATTTACTTCTGACTTCTTGGGCCTACCTCCTTTTTTACGTGGAATGGTCATGGTTTGAATCGTATTGTTTTAGGTTAGGTAGGTAATTTAAGGTGCTTGCACCCGTATTTTGAGGCACTCAAAAACCCCCCTTGCTTCCAACCTTACTTTTAACAAAACTATCAATTCTAAGTAAAAAAGACTACCAATATTTAAAAAAAGACTTGATTATAAACAAATCCCATTAAAGTCATAAAAAGGTCATAAAATATAAAGAAAAGCAATTAAGGAGTCACAAAAAAGTTATATAAAAGTCATAAAACCGTCACAAAACAGCCGGATAATACATAAGTCATATAATAGTTAAAAAAAAGTCATAAAAACTATGAACTATCAAAACTTTTAATTTACTTTGCTTTCATAAAGCATTTATGATATGGAAATAAACCAGAGAGAGGAAGAACTAATTAGCCAGATAAAGGCAAAAAAGGCCGCAAATCGGTATAAATGGTCTTATCTACTTATAGACCTTATAAGTGATAAAATCGAACTCGATATGTCCTATTCGGATATAGCGGAATGGTTAACTAACCAAGGAATTCAAATATCAGAAAACACCCTAAAAAATATTATATGGAGATACAAAAAAAAGAATAAAAAATTAGAAAGTCCTATTAGAACTAGGACGGAAACAATTCTAAAACAAAGAATAATACAACAGGAGAAAGATAATATAGAGCAAAAAGAAGCTATCAATTATAGTGAAAAACTAAGATTGATAGAGCAACAGGAAAAAGATAAAAATTCAGGCTTTGATCAATTTGAAGGTCTGTAAAAAAAATAGGTGAAGGCAAAAGCCCCCACCTACAAAAGAATAATTAGTCCTTTTTTTTTTTAAATATAATAATTACAGTATGAAAAAGCAAGTAACATTCATTTGTCAAAGTAAAGGTGGAACAGGCAAAAGTTTCATAACATGGTTTATCGCAAAGATCAAAAAAGATGAACCAGCAGCTTTTATAGACCTAGACAAATCGACAAGAACATCCAGTAGACTAAAAAAAATAGTTGGAGAAAAGAGGGTGTTAGAATTGTCCATAATGGACGAAAATCGGAAGCTGGACCGAGAAATGTTTTTGAATTTATTCGAAAAAATAGCGACTACCAAAACAAATGAATGGTATGTCGACTTAGGTGCACCCGAAAGTGACGAACTTAAATCCTTTCTAGCAAACGAAGTGCCTGCAAATGAGTTAAGAGAAATATTAGAAGAAATTGGAATAGAATTAAAAATTATTATTGTCCTAGCAGGTGGAGACGCTTTAAACGCTTCCATACAATACTATAGTGATTTAGCTGAAATGGTTGAATCAAATCTAACGATAGTAGCCTTGAAAAATCAAGGTACCTTCGGCAGCCTTCAAGCTCAGGAAGCTGGCGAAATACTATTAAATAATTTAGGCATAAACCGAAAAATAGTAGGATCAATGCCAGTTGGCAACTCCGCACGAGAAATAACTAAATTAATTAATGGCGATATCACGGATGAAGCTCTTTCTCTTGCTGGAAAAAGAACATTAAGAAAGTTAATGGAGGAGATAAAAGAAAATATACAATGAGCACATATAATATTAATGAGCTAAAATTCTTAATAGCGCAAAAGTATAAGATACCAGAATCAGAAATAGATGAAAGTGTTCTAAGCTTATATGTGCTTATAGATGCAATGAATGACCAAGCGATGAAAAGCATGGTTGAGCAGAAAGAAATGATTGAAAAGGCCTTAAATGACATTAAAGACCTTCAATCTAAAAACCTACAGCCAATTTCCTATGACGATCCTAAAACAGCGTTCTGGGGAAACTTCGGCTCTAAAGGCATAATTTCTATCTCAATAGCCATAATGGTCTTGTTTAGCTTTCTTGCTCTTAGAGGGCTTTATTTTGACCGTCAATTGGTCAAAAATTATCAAAACCTAAAAGATAAAGTTAAAGTAGTTGAAAATGGCTATTTTATATCTAAGGAGGATTATAAGATAAATAAAGATGGCATCCTTATTTATCCATAGATTACAAATTAAAAAGTTAAGCTGCGGGTCATTAATCCGCAGCTTTTTTTTTGGTTTAACCGACTCAAAAGGAAAGGACAGCGGATTCAAAAGCCCCCCCTAGAAGACCTTTTTTTAGCGTGCACGAAGTGACGCAGGCCGCAAATGAGCGCAGGGTTAGACCTAATATTAACAATCGGTTAAGTGGCCAGTGTTGTCCAGGCATCTGCAGGAGTTGAAAATGTTAACAAATTTGTTCCAAGTGAACGAGCTGTGGCCGGACACCTGGAACAAATTTGCTAACAATAGTAAAATGGATAGTGGCCAGCTCGGCGGTGATCCCCTTATTAATTGAATAATGAATCCACCGTATTGTTAATATTTATTCAAACAAGGGTTAACAAAGACTTAACAAAGGATGTGACTTATAAAAGGTGTTTTTTGGCCGCCGCCGCCCTCTTTTTTTTCTAAAAATAACCCTTTTTTTTTCTGATTTGATTTTTTTAAAGAATATACCTCCTCAATAGATAAAAACCAACACAATATTTGTGATATTTGATTTATTTGTAATTATTTGAGGGTCTTGTAAATGACTGAATATCAGTGAATTACATTGACTTAAAAACACCTTTTATAAGCCAAAAAACACCTTTTATAAGCTTAAAAACACCTTTTATAAGCCAAAAAACACCTTTTATAAGTTTTAAAAACACCTTTTATAAGCCAAAAAACACCATTAAAAAAAACAGTTGTAATAGAAGGTGTTTTTTTATAAATTTGTAGCCATGGAAGATATTGTAAAAAAAGAGGTCAGACAACACAATCTTATTACTACTGCTAGACATGAGTTTTCGGCAGTACAATTAGACATTTATTTCATGGTGCTATCTTTAATTAGGAAAGGAGATACAGCAGGTATTACGTACGAAATAACGGTACAAGAAATAGAAAGTATAACAGGACGAAATTGGAATTATCAACAATTAAGAGAAGCTACAGAGGGGCTTATTGGGAAAGTATTTGAGATAAACGAAGCGGATGGACTTTTACAAGTAGCTTTAATGTCCAGTGCCAAATATTTAAGAGGACAGGGTAAAATACAAATAACTATTTCAGATAAAATCATCCCATATTTGGTGGACTTGAAAAGGAACTTTACAAGTTTTCAGTTATTTTGTGTTCTATCAATGAAATCAAAATATGCAAAATGGCTTTACTTACAGTTCTCTAGATGGAAAGATAAGGGCAGAATAAGTTTTGAAATTGACGAATTAAAATACCTATTAAAATTAAAAGACCCTAAAGGCAAAGAATCGGAGCAATATAAATCATGGAGTACCTTTAAAGAGAAAGTTATTGATATAGCGGTTAAACAAATCAATGATAAATCAGACCTCCATATCCAATATTCTGTTACCAAAAAAGGAAAGAAAATTAATAGAATAAGCTTTGAAATTACGATTAAGGAAATAATGGATAAAATAGTCGAAATAAATGAAAACGACGATATATCAATAAAATTAATCGAGAGGATAAAAGAAATTGGCATATACGATAATGCAGTAATAAAAAAGGTTATTGAAAATAGTGAGTTAAGAGAGAGAGCCTTTAAACTGCTTTATGAAATCAAAGTAAAAGGGGATAATATAAAAAATCCAGCAGGATTTTTTAGGAATGCTCTAGGCATTTAAAAAAAAGTATTAACAATCGGTTAAGTGGCCAGTGTTGTCCAGGCATCTGCAGGAGTTGAAAATGTTAACAATTTTGTTCCAAGTGAACGAGCTGTGGCCGGACACCTGGAACAAAATTGCTAACAATAGTAAAATGGATAGTGGCCAGCTCGGCGGTGATCCCCTTATTAATTGAATTAAGATCCTTTCGTATTGTTAATAATGCGGGTGGAATGAAAAAGGGATAGAAGCGGCATCCTTTCTGAGGAACGAGGAAAGATACAGCGTATAGCCCGACCGTAAGGGTTTTCCCAAAAAATAAAAAAAAAGACCTGATTATTACCATGGCCTTTCCAAAAACTA
>NZ_QGDT01000024.1 GCF_003149085.1 Dyadobacter jejuensis
GGAGCTGATCGAGGTAGCGCTCCTGAATGTATTTTTTGAAACTCGCCGGATGCGTGGCGGGTAACCCTATGTATTCATCCAAATGAAACATGATTACCTTCGACCAATCGATGCCCTCAGAAGTAACAATGGTTTTTACCATGTCTATTTGGCTGGCACCGGTAGCCGTGACAATTACCGCTTGATCTCTTTCTAATAATGCATTTTTGATAACAGCGATCGCATATTGGCCAGCTGCAGCACTCATCGCCTCCTTGTCTTCGTAAATATTAATATTCAATCGAGTCGCTTCCATTATTGTTGTTTTATTGAGTGTCTTTAATAATTGCCGTTGTATCAGTATGCTAGGGTCATCAAACCGATTGTTTAGCTATTAAAGCGCAGTTGCTCCGTATTCTATTCGGTTTGATGTCTATAATTTTTTAGCCAATGGCCCCTAGTGGCTTCCATCTTTCGGATTTAAAGCGTTGGGGAATAGCCCAGTTTACCATTTATTAATCATTTTCTTTTAATTTCTAAAATGCATGTATTCTGCAAACTGAGGCTAGGTTTTGCCTTCAAAAAGTTGTTTATCAATTAATTCCTACACAGATAGGTTAGGTTTTATTTGATTTGGCACGACATTTTTATCGTATTAGGTGTAACTTATTTTAGAATCTTACGTCTCATCAATATGGACATATATCAATTCGCAACCGCCTACTGGGATCAGGTCTACGAAGAGCAAGAGACCAAGAAAAGCCCAAAACAGAAAAAACACAATTACAAAATTGACAAACAATATACAGTCAATTCTAAGGGAAAGGTCCGTTTTTTGAATTTTCCAACCATAGAATGATTGGAATCCAGTCTTTTTGGCCCAAACAGATCGGTGTCATCACGCAGCGGAGCAAGTTTCTATGCGTTTATAGTACATTGTCAGATCGGATGAAACAGTAATAAATCGGTTAAAATCTAGGCTGACACGAGCGAAGGGAGTGACTATAAGGGCCATAGGGCCACGAAGAGAATCGTGTAAAGAAGCGTTGGAAAATAGCTTTACCACAAGTTCAAGGTCTATATTTAGGAAGGTAAATAGGTTCTGATGGCATATTTTAAAGTATGTCCAATTTTTCAAAAATAATTCTGATACATCGCTGGTTTTTGTAGAATAAATACGATATTTTGCTGCCCTAATTGATCAGCATTCTATGAAACCATTCTACTTTAGCGTCTTATTTTTTGTTTGGGCCAATTATGCCATTGGACAGACACTGCCGGCTCGAATCGAAGCTGAAGCTTATACCAACATTTATGGGACCTATACCCAAATCTGTGAGGACAGCGGAGGAGGAAGTAATCTGGCATGGATGAACGACGGCCATTGGGCCGAGTACCAAGTAACGGTACCTCAATCGGGGTTTTATTCTTTCAATTTTCGTGTAGCCAATGGTTTTAGCCCTGATGCATCCTTGGTAATCAGTACTCCTTCAGGAAGTTTGATTGCTCAAGCCGATCTGCCCACAACCGGGGGGATGCAGTCTTGGAAGGATGTACGCCAAACAGCCTATCTTGTAGCGGGGACGCAAACCATTAGGATGACGGCCCAGCTTGGAATATTTAGCGTCAATTGGATAGATATACAGGAATCTGCTCCCGTTCCGGCCGTCATAGAAGCGGAAGACTTTGCCAACGCCTTTCAAGTTAATACGGAGCCTACTTCCGACACCGGAGGGGGAAGCAACGTGGGCTATATCGATGATAACGACTGGATGGATTATAATCTGTTAGTGCCACAGTCGGGTACCTATAAAATGAGTTTTAGAGTAGCCAACAGTTTCGGGAATGGTATTATAGAGATTCAGAACAGCACCGGGCTGCTCCTAGGCCAGGTGAATGTGCCCCAGACGGGTGGATGGCAGGTATACACAACCGTCGAAACCACCGTCAATCTCCCGTCTGGAAGTCAGATAATCCGCTTATTTGCCAATAAAGGTACCTTTAATTTTAACTGGTTTGAGGTGGCATCCATGGTTCCACAGGCTCCTGCCGACCCTTATATTGCCGTTCCTGCCGTCATAGAAGCCGAAAATTTTAGCAGCAGTGGTAATATCAATCTGGAGACGACTACCGATGTAGGAGGGGGGAGTAATATTGCCGGTATGGCCGACAGCACCTGGGCCGACTACCGGGTACTGGTCCCCACTGCAGGAATGTATACTTTCAATTTTCGTATTGGTAATGGATACAGTGACTTGGCTACCATTCAGGTTCAAGACAGCTCAGGGACGGTATTAGCCCAAACCTTGGTGCCTCGTACGGGGGGGCTACAGGCCTGGTCCAACGTGAGTGTCATCGCTGCTTTACCGGCCGGTCTGCAGACCTTGCGGATCTTTGCCCAACAGGGTGTTTTTACCCTCAATCGATTCGAAGTTACCGGCTCTAAAACTTTGCCAGGACGTATTGAAGCGGAAGCCTACGACAATGCGTCGAATGTAGGTGTGGAAGACACCGGCGATATCGACGGCGTCAGCAATGTTTCTCATATCGACGATGGCGACTGGGTCGATTATAATGTGCGTTTGAGCACAGCGGGGGCCCATACCTTCAAATTTCGGGTAGCAAATAGCTTTGGTAATGGTATCATAGAAATAAAAGATGTCTCGGGTAGTGTCCTAGGGCAAATAGACGTACCACGTACCGGAGGTTGGCAGGTATATACCACCATTCAAACCACCGCCAACTTGTCGGCCGGGAGTCAGGTGGTTCGTCTTTTTGCCAATAAAGGTACTTTTAATTTTAACTGGTTCGAGGTCGTTGAAGGAGGGGTCACCGCTAAAGCGAAACCGACCATTAGTTTCGCCAGCCTCCCTACTAAGGGGCTAGGGGATGCTGACTTTGAACTCAGTGCTACCACCGAAAATCAGGAGACTGGCCTAAGTTTCAGCTCGTCTGACCCATCGGTCGTGAGCGTATACCTAGACAATGGAATATGGAAGGCATCGATAGTGGGAGTGGGGACGGCCGCGATCACTGCCTCTCAGGGAGAGTCTGCCAGCTATGCCGCCGCCGACGACGTGATGCAGACGATCCAAGTTATGGCGGCGCCAACGGTCGACTTTGGGACAAAAATTGCCATGGATCCCACCCGGTGGTATCAGCTGACCAATGCCAGCAACGGGCTCGAAGGTTTTTTTGACGGGAACACTCAGGAGGACGTGTTGACGGGCTGGGGAAAGGTGATTAACGATTATGAGGCCTACTACCCCTTGCTCGACGATGAGCAAATGACCCTGAAGGCCATTAAGTTTTTCGATTTGAGTGGGTCTAATCCCGAAAGTCCTATGACGGTTTCGGTAATTACCGATTCCTGGGAGCGCAAAGAAATCGCTTCTTTTAAGGGATTGGTGTATAACGGATGGGTCGGCCCTTATCCCGATAGGAATACGGCTGGAGACGCTCAATATTTGCTCGATACGCTCATTACGAACGCACGGTATTTGGTAATCAAAATGTCTGGAGTAGTGCCTACCGAGATTGAGTTCTATGGCTCCCATACTGCTTCTACAACCACAGCTACTCCCGTTTCTGCTAGTAATGCACGGCTTGGCGACATGTTTGGAGTAAATGGTTATGAATGGAACTTCGAGCATGGGGCCACGCCATGGGAGCTGAATGGTCCGATGACCGATGCTGCCAAAAGTTTTACGGGTTTACGCCATTATATGGATTGGGAAAAATTAGAGGCGGAAGAAGGCGTTTATTCTTTTGCTCCCACCCTTAGCGGGGGGTGGAATTATGATAAGATTTATGAGTTTTGTAAACAACAAAATATATCGGTGTTGGCCTGTCTTAAAACCCTGCCGGGTTGGATGTTGGCCAGCTATCCAGAATCTGAAAGAGATTCTGAAAACGTACCCGTTCGGTACGGGAATGATTTTGCCGATCCGCCATCGTATATGGAGCAAGCACGTATCGGTTTCCAATATGCGGCGCGTTATGGCAGTAATACCCAGGTAGACCCTACTTTACTAAGTGTACACAATACTCCGCGTTGGACCGGCGACACGCCGAATACGGTAAGAATTGGCCTAGATTATATTGAATACATAGAATGTGATAATGAGCGAGATAAATGGTGGAAGGGAAGAAAAGGATATCAGACGGCTAGAGAATATGCAGCCAACCTTTCGGCCTTTTACGATGGGCACAAAAACACCATGGGGCCTGCAATAGGCATTAAAAATGCTGATCCCAATATGAAGGTCGTGATTGCCGGCCTGGTTACTGGCCCCGATTACCTAAAAGGAATGGTGGATTGGTGCAAGGAATTCAGAGGATATAAGCCGGATGGTACGGTCGATCTGTGCTGGGATATCGTGAATTTTCATTTGTATACCGACAATACCTCGTCGGCACAAAGTGGAACTTCGACCCGTGGGGCTGCCATAGAGACCACCAACGCAGGGGCTACTCTCGATGAGTTCCTAGAGGTATCCCATCAGCTCTGTTATGATATGCCGGTTTGGATTACCGAAACAGGGTTCGATGTCAGCCAAACAAGCCCCATTAAGGCCATACCCATTGGTAGCAAATCGGCCTTGGATACGCAAGCCGACTGGATATTACGAACCGCCTTATTTTCAGCAAGGAAGGGGATAGAAAAAGTGTTTTTCTATCAGATGTACGACGATAATGATGGGGGAGGGATGTTCGGTTCTTCCGGCTTGCTCAATGGAGATCAAACCCGCCGACCCGCTGCTGATTTCCTTTATCAGGTCAATAAGGTTTTTGGTGATTTTCGCTACCAACAAACCCTGAGCCAGGATCCGATCGTAGATCAATATACTCATAACGATCAAGAGATGTATGTGCTGACGGTCCCCGATGAAATAGGACGGTCGGTTAGTCATGTGCTAAGCCTAGGCGGAACGGGAACGGCGCAGGTGTATCGTCCGGTGGCTGGGGCCAATGCCATGAGTCTCGAAGAGGTACCTCTCGTAAATGGAAATGTCACGTTGACGGTGACCGAAACCCCCATGTTCGTGATGAAAGCCACGGCGAGCAGCGCCAGAATAGGACTGGTGGAGGAGCCAGTCGTTTTAGAAGAAAAAGAGACGCCCGCACTTCAGACCGAAGTAAATATATTTCCCAATCCCGCTTCCGATTATATGGAGGTCGACTTGGGGGGAACATCTACTACGCCTGCGCAAATTAGGGTATTTAATGGAGGTTCCGGACGCCTACATATGGATCGGCAGTATGCCACTGGGGAAGTCGCCAAGACGGTAAGAGTCGACCTGCGATCGTGGCCTGTGGGGGTGTACGTGGTGGAGGTACAGCAGGGAAGTCAACGTGCCTTAAGGAAACTGATCATTCAACACTAATACTACACACTATTTTTAGGTAGGCCCAGGTAGGTTTTATCCTGGGCCTCCTAGTATTCAACGGGAAAGAAGCTCGTCGGGCCAGGGAACTACCTTGCCTGTTTCAAGAAAATAGGGCATCTGCGCTTGGTATTCTTTTAGCTTGGAGGTGAAGTTTTTGGCCATTGCTTTGGCCTTTTTGGTATTAGAGCCAGCCAAGTCGTGCTGCTCGCCTATATCCTTTTTAAGATTGTATAATTCTAGTCGGCCCGCTCTATAGTCATAGATCATCTTCCAGTCGCCTTGCCGGTAAGCACTGGCCCAGTTAATGCTTAGGGTATCCTTAATGGTCCATCGATTGGGGTGGTGCCACAATAATTCCCTTTTATCATCCCGAAAAGAGGGTTTCTGCAAAATGGGTAGGAAACTCCTCCCCGTCATGGTTTGTACCAGACTGGGCTTTTCAATGCCTGCCACCTCCAGGATGGTCGGCATGAAGTCATCGATAATGACGTATTGTTGGGCTGTAGAGTTTGGTTTTATTTTTCCCGGCCAACGAACGATCATCGGCTCGCGAATCCCCCCTTCGTATACCGAACCCTTTCCGCCCTTTAAAGGGAGGTTATGGCTCCATTCGGCCCCTCCTCTAGGTGGGGTGAGGCTAAGGCCCCCATTATCGGACATAAAAATAATCAGGGTGTTGTCCGATAATTTTTCACGGTCCAAAAAGTCCATAACATCTCCTAAGCTCTTGTCCATTCCCTCTATTAAGGTGGCATAGCTCGCTTCGGTAGGGTTCATTCCTTCCTTCAGATAATGGTCTATGTACCTTTTGTCGGTATTGATAGGGCTATGTATTGCATAATGGGAAAGATACAGGAAAAAGGGCTGTTTCGATTCGATGGGCTTTTTTAGGGCCTCTAGCGCCTCATAGGTAATGGCATCGCTCAGGAAAGTATCGGTACCATGGTATTTTTCTAGTCCGGGAACCGCATTACGGTTTGGCTGGCCATCCTTAGGGTTGTCATAATTTTTTTCTCCCAAATAGCTGGCCGGGTGACCAATCTCACTTCCCGCAATATTCACTTCAAAGCCAATGTTGAGGGGATTGGCTGCAGGGGTGCCGGCTGAGCCAAAATGGGCTTTTCCGCTATGGATTGTATAATAGCCGTGGTCTTTCAATACTTGTGGAAGGGCGGTGGCATAATAGGTATTTTCTACTCCTGCTACAGGGCTAAAGCCATTCATATTCCATGGTACCGACTTAAATACCCGGTCGGGATGGTCCGTATTCCTGTTTTTGTTGGGATGGGTCCATTGGGTTACTTGGGTCTTTGCCGCGGTTACTCCCGTTATCAGGCTCACTCGGGTAGGGGTACATATGGGGGTGGCATAGGCATTGGTAAATTTCATTCCCTGCCGCGCTAATCTTTCCATATGAGGGGTCCTATAGCGTTTGTTAAATTCCGTTTTTTTGTTCCAAAATGGAACAGATGTGTCCTGCCAGCCCATATCGTCGACCATAAATACGATGATATTGGGGCGGTTGGAAGTATTTTGTGCCTTAGCAGCTAGGGGGAAATAGCCTAGAAAGGCGAACATCAGCAGGATGTTACGTTGTTTGGAGTTCATACCGGTTTGTTACAGAATTGATTTTTTTGTTTTTGACGATTATTCTACCCGGCCTATAGGGCGTACATTTTTTCCTTTCCTTTTCTGTAAGTCATCACCCAGGTCCGTTCTGGCTTCTTCTGCTAAGGCCTCTAGTTCCTTTACTATATCCGGATTTTGCTCCAGGACGTCGTAGCGCTCGCCAGGGTCGCGGGTCAGATGATATAAGGCCTTAGGGAAAAGGTGGTTCTCTGGCGCTGGTCCGGGCATCCCATCTTTACCGGGGAGTTGTCCTTCATAGCTCCTTCCGGCATGTTCAAATACCAGTTTCCAGTCGCCTTGGCGTACCGCTTCGAGGTTGTTTCGACGGTAGTAGTACAGGAAGTTCTTGCGGGGGCTGATGGCCTCCTCTCCCTTAATGAGGCCGGCCATGGAGATGCCGTCAATTTTTTTGGTAGGTAAGGCGGCACCCGTCAACGAAGCAATAGTCGGGAGTATATCCATAGCGGCCATCAGCTGGTTATTAACCCGGCCAGCAGGCACCACTCCGGGCCAGCGCATGATACAGGGTACCCGCTGCCCTCCTTCAAAAGAGCTGCCTTTGCCCTCTCGAAAACCACCGGTCGATCCGGCATGATCCCCATAGTTGAGCCAGGGGCCGTTGTCACTGGTGAAAATAACCAATGTGTTTTCATCCAAACCTTGTGCTTTTAATTCCTGCATGATTTGGCCTACCGACCAGTCTATCTCCATGAGCACATCGCCGAATATACCACGGGAGCTCTTCCCCCTGAAACGAGCCGAAGCTGCCAATGGTACATGGGGTAGTGGGTGTGGGATGTATAAGAAAAAGGGGTTGGACTTATTCTTTCTGATGAACCCAACCGCCCTTTCTGTGATATTAGGGGTAAGTGCGCTCGCATCGGATAGGGTTGCAATGGCATCGGCTTTTTCATTGCCTTCTATCCAAAATAAGGGAGGATACTGCGCATGGGCTTGGTTGGGATGCCCCGGCCACATATCGTGGGAGTAGGGGACTCCATAAAACTCATCGAAGCCCTGTTGAAGTGGTAAGAACTCCTTACGGCTTCCCAGGTGCCATTTCCCAAAGATGGCGGTGGCATAGCCCCTTTTTTTGACAACTTCGGCAATGGTCTCTTCCTCCGGGTTTAAGCCCACCTTCGATTCCGGTCCATAGGCCCCAGAAATGCCCAGGCGGTTGGGGTAACACCCCGAAAGGAGCGCAGCCCTCGAAGCGCTACAAACGGCTTGAGCCGCCATGAAATTGGTGAAACGGGTGCCTTCCATAGCCATTTTATCGAGGTTAGGCGTTAGGTAACCTAGGGCACCATTGACCGACAGGTCGCCATATCCCAAGTCGTCGATAAAAAATAATACTATATTGGGCTTTTCCTTGTGGGGGGGCACCCCCTGGCCGTTTACCGTGCTGGCCAGTAGTAGTAGCAGAAACTGAAAAGTGCGAAAGTTATGTAAGTTCATATGGTTAAGAATTGTGTAGATATTAATTGCGACTGGTTTAGGAGATATGATCAGGCGATTGGTCAGAATATGATACCGTAAAGTCTCCCTTACGAGTCCATTTTATGGTTTAGTTGTCAAATATTATAAAATAATATGTTTTTTGCGTCTCAGATTCGGTAAATATGATTTTTATCGAGGAATTTGACCATTAATAGGGATGGATGAGGAGCAAGTAATAATGCTGTCAGTAATTAACTGACCGATTACACTCCTTTTTTCGAAGGTCCATCTTTACATTTGTATACAAAAGGGACCAAAAGCCCGTAATAATGTTTAACGAGGATAGGGAATATGATGGGTAAAGATGACAAAGTTTATCTGGGAGTCAAAGAAATTGCCAAAAGAGCCAAGGTCTCTATAGCTACTGTTGATAGGGTTCTACACAATAGAACTGGTGTTTCAGAGAAAACAAGAAAGAAAATTAATGATATTATAGCTGAAATAGATTATCGACCCAATATACTGGCGAGTCGGTTGGCCTCCCGCAAGGCCATACAGATGGCGGTGCTCGTGCCGCATACCTCTATTGACACATCGTTTTGGGAGGCCCCTCTGCAAGGAATTCAACGGGCAGCTAAGGAATTGGAAAGCTACGGTATTCGGTTGGTATATTATTTTTTTGACCTGAATGACCGTCACAGTTTTACGGCTCAGGCATCCAAGCTACTCACTACCGAGCTGGACGGCCTGCTGATGTCGCCCACATTTGTCGATGAATCCATTGCCTTAACTTCGCGCTGCGATGAACTGAAAATCCCATACGTTTTCATTGATGCAGACCTGTCGACGTCCCAAAAAATTAGTTATATCGGTCCTCATCTATTTCAAAGCGGGTATGTAGGGGCCAAGTTGTTGACCTATAGAGCCGTGTCGCCCTTTACGGTATTGGTTGTGAATATTTCAAAAGAAATAGAAAATAATAATCACCTGACTATAGAAGCAGGGTTTCGGAGTTATTTCAAGGAGAAAGAATTGCAAAATCGGTTGGTAACTATCGACATTCGAGATACGGACAACTTATCGGTGGCGCGGCATCTGACAGAGGCCCTCCATAACCATCCCCATGTAGAGGGAGTTTTTGTTACCAATTCTAGGGTTTCGTCGGTGGCTACTTTTTTAACCAAGCTCAACCGGCCAGAAATACGCCTGATAGGCTACGATTTTCTCCAAGAAAATTGTCAATTTCTAGACCAAGGCGTCATCGACTTTTTGATTTGCCATAAACCCGAAGAACAGGGGTATCGGGGTGTTATGACCCTGTACCAATACCTGGTGGTAGATACCACAGTAGAGAAAATGCAGTACATGCCTATCGATATTGTCACGATGGAAAATAGATCTTTCTATCAAAATTAACCACCTTTAGGCTCTTGCTCCTCTTGATAGCGGGGGGAGCCTACTCCCTTCTTTCGTAGCACTGCTCGGGAGGTCATTGGGTCAATTCCCAAATATTGATTTGAATTAAAAGGGATATTTAGAATTTTTGCTATATATTCACCCTATAAGCCATTTTTTGCATTTAAAGTCTTATATTTACGGGTACGTACCCGTAAATATAAAGGAGGCTGATTATTCCTAAATTCTTATTCATGAAATTCACGAACGTACAAAGCAGAAGGTCCTTTATTCAATCGTCGCTATTAGCGGGCATTGGTGTTGGGCTACTCGATCCACTTTCTTTTCACAAGGCGGGAGTAGCAGGTAAGCGAGTAGGGATCATTGGTTTGGATACCTCTCATAGTGTAGCCTTTACCAAAGCATTGAATAGCCCCGATGCGCTGCTCGACTTTGATGGATACCGGGTAGAGGCTGCCTATCGATATGGTAGTAGGCAGATTGAGAGCAGCAGTAGTCGCATTCCTGGTTATACCGAAGAGGTTAAGAAGTACGGGGTCGCTATTGTCGATTCTATAGCGGACTTATTGGCTCGGGTGGATGTGGTCCTGCTAGAAACCAACGACGGTCGGCTACATTTGGAGCAGGCTTTAGCGGTATTGAAGTCGGGGAAGCGGGTGTTTATTGATAAGCCAGTGGCAGCGAGCCTGACGGATGTTATAAAAATATATGAGGCCTCCGCGACCTATGGTATTCCCATTTTTTCTTGTTCTTCCTTACGATATATTAAGGGGATTGAGGGACTCGACAAATCGAAGGTGCTTGGCGCAGATACCTTTAGTCCTGCTAAGCTAGAGGAAACACATCCTGATTTGTTCTGGTACGGAATACATGGGGTAGAGACGCTTTACACGGTGATGGGAACGGGGTGCGAAAGCGTAACTCGGGTGCAAACTGCCGACACCGAACTCGTTGTTGGCGTATGGAAAGACGGGCGTATCGGGACCTTTCGGGGGACCCGAACAGGCAAGCACGACTATGGCGGGACGGTTTTTACCCAAGACGGAAATACGGTCTTGGGGCCTTATAATGGGTATAATATGCTATTGGTAGATATAATTAAGTATTTCAAAACGGGTCAAGTGCCTGTGACTCCAGAAGAGACCACCGAGATTTTTGCCTTTATGGAGGCTGCCGATGAAAGCAAGAGGCAAGGAGGGAAGTCGGTCACCCTTGCCTCTGTGATGGATAAAGCCAAAAACAGCTAGTGAGGATAGTGCCAAATTATGAATGACGATACCAATATTTCGAGACGGGCCTTTATGGCTGGAGCTTTGGGGACACTCGCTTTGTCCAACGTCGGATCGACTTTTCTGGAGCCCATTATAGATATTCACCAGCATTCGCATTATTTGGGCCGGTCGAAGGCCGCTTTGTTAGCGCATCAGAAGGCTATGGGCATTTCGAAAACTATTTTATTACCGTCGGGCACACCGGCTTTTGGACTTTCCACCCATGGTGGGGTTTCTAATGGCTTGGAGGCGCAGTGTGGGGGCAATGACGAGTGCCTTGCACTGGTACGAGAATTTCCTGATTCCTATGCCTTTGGAGCCAACGAAGTTCCCGATGTAGCTGATGCCGTCAAGGAAATAGAAAAATATTTGAAATTAGGGGCCGTGGTGATAGGGGAGTTGAAATTTGGAGTGGAATGTGATTCCAAGGAAATGAAGGAAATTTATCATCTGGCCCAAGAGTATGATGTTCCGGTGCTGATGCATTGGCAGTTTGAGCGGTACAATTACCATTACGATCGCTTTTATAAGGTCTTGGAGCAATTCCCAAGGGTGAACTTTATTGGCCATGCACAAACCTGGTGGGCCAATATTGATAAGAATCATAGGGACCAAACGGTGTTATACCCCAAAACGAAAGTACAGGCAGGGGGGCTTACGGACCGCTTGCTTAGTGACTATCCCAATATGTACGGCGATCTTTCGGCAGGTTCGGGGCTATCGTCGATGACCAGAGACGAGGATCATGCCAAAGGCTTTTTAGAGCGACATCAGGACAAGTTACTTTATGGCAGTGACTGCAACGATGCGTTGGGTTATGGGGCTGGATGCCAAGGAGGTCGAACCATTGCAACGATCCGAAAATTAGCAAATACGAAGAATATTGAAAGAAAAATACTATTTGATAATGCAAAGAAGTTATTCAGAATTTAAAATGCTTATTTTAGAGACTGACAATTCTCACTCCTTGGCATAATCGAATATTACCATATGAAATTCACTAGTTATAGCTTCGTATTCTTGTCTCTTTTCTATACTTCAGCCTGCACACCCAGTAAGTATGCCGATCCGCTCAGCCCGGAGGCATCCTTACAGAGTATCGACCTGAACCCCGACTTCAAGATCGAGCTTTTTGCAGCTGAACCGTTGGTGATGGATCCTGTAGGGATGGCTTTTGATGAATATGGACGTGTTTTTGTGGTAGAAATGCCTGATTACCCTACCAAGCCAGAAACCGGAAAGGGGCGGGGGCGGATCAAAATGCTGACCGATTCGGATGGTGATGGCCGTATGGATAAGGCTATTTTATTCGCAGAAAACCTGTCGGAGGCGAGTAGTATCTTACCCTGGAAAGGGGGATTGTTAGTGACTGCCGCTCCCAATATTTGGTTTATGAAGGATACCAATGGCGATTTGCAAGCGGATCTTCAGGAGAAGCTTTTTGATGGATTCTATTCCGAACGAGTCGAAAACCAACTTTCTAGCCTCACGCTGGGAATCGACAATTGGATCTATGTAGCCAATTATGGTCAACCGGGCAAGGTACGAGCCCTGCGGCCCAAAAACAGGAAGGAACTAGATGTTCTGGGTGCGGATTTTAGATTTCGACCCGACAAGAACAAATTTGAAAGGGAGATGGGTAATGCACAATTTGGTCAAACTTTTAATGATTGGGGGCATAGGTTTATTACCGAAAATACGGTTCGCATTCAGCAGATCGTCATGCCTTGGCGATACGCTAATCGAAATCCATATATGCCCACTCATAAGGGGGCTATGGATATTAGCGACCAGGATAACACCATGTTCCAGGTGACTCCGGCGCCTTATTGGAGGGCCGAAAGAACCCGTCGGCGCAACGAACGCTTTCAGCAACAAGGGCTCGATCGGGTGGAATATGCCGAAGATTATTTTACCGCGGCATCAGGAGGCATCGTGTATACGGGGCACACTTTTCCGAAGGCATTTCAAGGCAATTATTTTGTGGGGGATGTAGCCGGTAATCTAGTTCACCGCGACTTGCTGGTTGCCGATAGCTTGAGCCCTGTTTATAAGGCCGTCAAACGTTTTCGAAAGGACACCAATAAAGAATTTTTGAGTTCGTCCGACCCTTGGTTCAGGCCGGTCAGCTTTACGGTAGGGCCCGATGGAGCCCTCTATGTGATTGATTTTTACCGACAACATGTAGAAACTCCCGAATCAATTCCCGACGATCTGAAAGAGGATATGGCTTTCAAGAACGGAGAAAACAGGGGCCGTATCTATAAGATTACCCCGGTGACTCCCGCTTCTTCCGAACAGGCAGCGTATAATTTGGGCGCCATGAGCTCTAAGCTCTTAGTGGGCCTACTTTCGTTTCCTAACCAGTGGCAAAGGCTTCAAGCGCAACGATTGCTTCTAGAGCGACAGGATAAAAGTATCGTTCCAACGGTATTGGCACTTCAGGCCAATGCAACAGACCCCTTGGCGCGCTTACATGCCTTATTCGTATTAGAAGGCCTCGGGGCATTATCTCCGGCGGCATTGCTGGCCGCCCTACACGACCCACACCCGGGAGTGCGGGAGTATGGGGCTATGCTCGCCGAAAATACTCCGAGTCTGACCAGTGAAGTGGCCAAAATGGTGGAAGACTCCTCCGTCCGAGTGGCTTATCAGGCAACCTTAAGTTTGGGGGGAAGCCAAGGTCCGAACATCACCGAGGCCATGCGGAAGGTTTTGATAAAAAGAGGGCAGGATCCTTGGTTACGAATGGCTGTTTTGAGTGGACATACCGCTCAGTCTACGGTGCTCCTGGATAGCCTAAAATACCATAGTGCTTATTTCGATAGCACTACCGCCGATCGTATCCAGTTTATTGAAGATTTTGCTTTCATTCAGGGAGCCAAAAATAAGGATAGGGACTTGGTGAAAATGTTGGATTGCCTGGCCGATACTACCCTTCCACATTACCAGACTTGGACGAAGTCGCTGATCAGTGGGTTGGTTCATGGCCGAAAATACCAATCCGATAACAACCGTCTAGGCCCATTGACCAAGGAGCGACTCAGCCAGCTGGCCCTAAAATCCGACGATCCTTCAAAAGAATTATTGGATGCTCTGTTAAAATAATGCTGAGATCTTTTTTTAAACGACAATCATTTCTAAACACTTAATTGAATATGAATAAGAAAAAAACGAAACCAGTGTCTGACTCGCAATTGGACTCTAGAAGGGAATTTTTGAAGAAATCGGCTACTGGGGCCGCCTTATTCTCACTAGGTGGGATATTACCTGGTTTTACGCCCAAGAGTTACGCCCGTATTATTGGAGCTAACGAAAAGGTTCATGTGGGGGTAATGGGTGTCAATAGCAGAGGGTTTGCCTTAGCGAGTAATTTCGCTCTTCAGCCCAATGCCACAGTAGTGTCCATTTCGGATGTTGACAGCAGGGCGGCAGAGAAGTGTATTAATGCCGTAAAGGATATTCAGCAGGTAAAGCCAGAGAACCATCCCGATTTTAGAAAGGCCTTAGAGAGTAAGGACTTGGACGTACTGGTGGTGGCTGCCCCCGACCACTGGCATGCTCCGGCGGCCATATTGGCCTCCAAAGCGGGTAAACACGTATACTTAGAGAAACCTTGTAGTCACAATCCTAATGAAGGGGAGCTGTTGATAAAGGTTCAGAAAAAATATGGTAATCAGATTCAAATGGGTAACCAGCGCCGATCGTGGCCCAATGTGGCAGAGGCCATCCGCGAGGTGCATTCGGGAGCTATAGGCCGGGTCTACTACGCCAAAGGCTGGTATACCAACAACCGAGAATCTATTGGGGTAGGGCAGCGAGTAGCCGCACCCGCATGGTTGAACTATGACCTATGGCAAGGTCCTGCTCCAAGAAGACCCTTCCAGGATAATTTGATACATTATAACTGGCACTGGTTTTGGCATTGGGGTACCGGCGAAGCCCTCAATAATGGTACACATATGCTGGATCTGATGCGCTGGGGAATGCAGGTGGAGTATCCAACTAAGGTGACTTCTGCCGGAGGGCGGTACCGCTATCAGGACGACTGGGAAACGCCCGATACCCAGGTGATCAACCTGGAGTTCGGCGACAAAGGTGCCATGAGTTGGGAAGGAAGAAGCTGCAATGGCCGGACCATCGAAGACAGTAGTGTAGGCGTCATATTTTATGGCGAAAAGGGATCGGTTCAAATAGATAGTGGTAACTCCTATAAGGTTTACGATTTGAAAAATAAACTCGTAAAAGATGTAAAAAACAATATTGCGATCGATGCCCGTAACAAGATGAACCCATCGCAAGCCTTGGACTCTTTTCACTTTCAAAACTTTTTTGATGCCATTAAAAAAGGCAGTGCTCTGAATTCGGATATTCTGGGTGGGCACCAGAGCACCTTGCTGGCACAGCTAGGGAATATAGCACAGAGAACCGGTGGGACGCTGGATGTCGATTCCCGCAATGGTCATATTCTTAACAATAAGGCGGCACAGAAGCTATGGGGTAGAGCGTATGAAAAGGGCTGGGAGCCAACCCTATAATCGGGACGATCCTTGATGATGAAGTCCTAAAAAAAACGCTGTCCTATTACAGAACATTCCTTTACTAACCGTGTATCACCCAATTGCCTTACTGGTAGAAGTGCGCAAGTCCTTCTTCTTAGGACTAGGCTTGGGGGGTACACAATTCCTAAACGCCTAGATTAATGAATGGTATTACACAAAAGATAACGGTCGATCAGCTCACTAGAAAACAGACGATTATTTCGATTCTGTTGATAGGAGTGATGTTTTTTATATTTGGTTTTGTTTCCTGGATTAATGCCATCCTCATACCGTATTTCAAGATAGCCTGTGAACTGACGAGCTTTCAGGCCTACCTCGTGGCTTTTGCCTTTTATATCGCCTACTTCGTGATGTCGGTGCCTTCCTCGTATTTGCTCAAATCGGTAGGCTTTAAGAAAGGGATGATGTACGGTTTTTGGGCCATGTCGCTTGGGGCCTTTATATTTTTGCCGGCGGCCATGCTCCGTAAGTATGAAATTTTTTTGCTGGGCCTTTTTATGATTGGAATTGGGCTGGCTATCCTACAGACGGCCGCCAACCCCTATATTACAATACTCGGGGACAAAGAAAGGGCGGCTCAACGGATTAGTATCATGGGGATCTGCAACAAGGCCGCAGGTATTTTATCTCCTATTATCTTTGCGGCCGTGGTGCTACGCCCTACCGACACCGCCATGTTTGCTGAGCTCAGTTCCATGACCGATGTGGCTCGAAATGCCGCCCTCGACGAGTTAATTCGCCGGGTAATCGATCCATATATGGCATTGGGTATCTTTCTGTTTGTATTAGGGTACTTGGTCTATCGCTCCCCCTTACCCGAAATAGATACGGAGCGCGAAACCGGCGGAGTAGCCGAGGCTAATGCTTCCAAAACGAGTATATTCCAATTCCCGCATCTGATACTAGGGGCCGTGGCCATATTTATGCATGTGGGTACCCAAGTGATCGCCATCGACACCATCATAAGCTATGCCGATTCGATGGGGATTGGTTTGTTGGAGGCCAAAGTGTTCCCTTCCTATACTTTGTTTTGTACTATTTGTGGATACCTCTTGGGAATCGCCGCCATACCCCGCTTTATAAGCCAGGTAAACGCCCTAAGAATCTGTACGATCCTGGGTACCATTTTTACCCTATTCATCATCTTTGCCAATGGCACGATCCATTTTCTGGGACATACGGCCGATATTTCGATATGGTTTGTGGTATTATTAGGCCTGGCCAATTCTCTGGTGTGGGCGGGTATTTGGCCTCTGGCCCTAGACGACCTTGGGCGCTTCACCAAGTTGGGGGCTTCCGTGCTGATCATGATGCTTTGTGGAAATGCGATTATGCCCGTGGTTTACGGACTATTGGCCGACATGTACGATGTGCGTAGTGCCTACTGGATTCTCATTCCCTGCTACCTCTATTTGGTATACTATGCCGTACATGGTCATAAATTAAGAAGATGGTCCTAGAAGGGCCCAATAAGTCTGATAGTAAGATACAAGAAGATGCTTAGCCCCAGAAGAGGGCATTAAACGAATGAAATAATGAAAATAAAAATTATTAACGGGACGGTTATCACCCCGTTTCGGACGATTGCCCAAGGAACTGTAGTGGTCGATCAGGGCAAGGTAGTTCAGGTATGCGCTGGGGATGTATCGGTGCCTGGTGCCACGGTGATCGACGCCGAGGGAAACTACGTAGCTCCAGGGTTTATCGATATCCATATCCATGGGGGTGGAGGACACGACTTTATGGATGGTACCGTTGAGGCCTTTTTAGGAATTGCCGAAAAGCATGCACAATTCGGTACTACGGCCATGGTGCCCACTACCCTGACCAGCGAGAAAGAGGACCTGCTCAATACCCTGGATGTGTACAAAGCCGCTTCTGCAGCCAATACCATGGGGGCCAGTTTCCTAGGGATGCACCTAGAAGGGCCCTATTTTGCCCTAAGCCAGCGTGGGGCTCAAGACCCTCGCTTTATCCGCAATCCTGATCCGGCCGAATATGAAGAAATATTAGCGCACTCCAGTGATATAACCCGGTGGAGTGCCGCTCCCGAGCTACCAGGAGCCATCGAATTTGGCAAAAGACTGAGGCAAAAGGGCATCCTAGCCGCCGTGGCCCATACCGATGCCCTATACGACGAAGTGCTGGAGGCTTATGAAAACGGATATACGCTGGCTACTCATTTGTATTCGGCCATGTCGGGGGTTACTCGCAAGAATGCCTATCGATATGCCGGTACCATCGAAAGTGCCTTATTGCTCGATATGGATGTCGAGATTATTGCCGACGGGGTACACTTACCAGCCCCCCTGCTCAAGCTGATCGACAAGATAAAAGGAGCCGACCAGATCGCCCTGATCACCGATGCCATGCGTGCCGCAGGAATGCCGGAAGGCGATAGTATCCTAGGCTCTCTCAAGTCGGGGGTACGGGTGTTGGTAGAAGATGGAGTGGCCAAAATGCCCGATCGTTCGTCCTTTGCAGGGAGTGTGGCCACCACCGACCGCCTCGTAAGAACCATGGTGCAGCAGGCGGAGGTATCTCTGCCCAAAGCGGTGAGGATGATGAGCCTTACTCCGGCACGTATTATGGGGGTGGATGCCCATAAAGGGTCCTTGGTAGCTGGAAAAGATGCGGATATCGTCATTTTTGATGCAGATATCAACATCCAGGCTACCCTCGTAGGAGGCAAGATAGTGTATCAGAAAGCATAGTATAACGGCTATTACCAATTTCTATTTCGCGCATGAATGATCAAGGTACTACATTTGAGGCAGGTTTATTAAAGGTTCAATACCTACCTACCCGACTGGAGTTAGGAAAAATGGCGGCCCTACAGGTAGCCCAAAGAATACATCAATTGCAACAAGAGCAGCAGATGGTTCATGTAATATTTGCTTCAGCACCCTCTCAAAACGAGTTTTTGGAGGCCTTGTGCACCGACCCGCTCATAGACTGGCAACGGGTGAGGGCCTTCCATATGGACGAATACCTAGGGCTGGCATCCGATGCCCCACAGAACTTTGGATATTTCCTTAAAGTAAGGCTTTTCGATAGAGTGCCTATCGAGGAAGTGTATTATTTGGATGGAAATGCCACCGACCTACAGGCCGAATGCGACCGGTATGCAGCACTGTTAGAAGAGTATCCTACCGATGTTGTATGCCTGGGCATAGGAGAAAATGGGCATCTGGCATTCAATGATCCGCATATCGCTTTTTTCGACGATCCCAAAACGGTGAAAGTGGTGGAGCTGGATCAGCCATGCCGGCAGCAACAGGTGAACGACAAGTGCTTCGAAACATTGGAGCTTGTCCCTTTATTGGCACTTACGGTAACGATACCGGCCCTTATGAAAGCCAGATATGTATATGGCATGGTGCCTGGTAAGAATAAAGCCGATGCCATCAGGCATACGCTGGAGGGTCCCGTTTCGGAAACCCATCCGTCTACGATATTAAAGCGGCACCCTGAAGCCTTTTTATTTATTGATAGGGACAGTGCAGGTAAACTATCCAATTTCTCGTCTTTGTAAGTAAGTTCTAAAGATAGGATCCATTTTTTTTAAGTAATGTTGGGGGGCGCTGGGTGGAGCATGTCAATTTCTGCAGGCGTCGCTTAGCTTTACCCATAAATTTTAACGTAAAAATGAAGGCAAAACTCTTAACCGTTGCTTTAGGCAGCATTTTAGCTTTGAATCAAGGATGTAACACCTCCAAAGACGCAGGGCAAGCGAAAAAACCATTGAGTTTGATGGTATTGGAGCCGGGTCATTTTCATGCCGCTTTGGTACAAAAGTCTATGTACGACCAAGTCGATTCGGTAGTGCATGTTTATGCTTCGGAAGGGCCAGATGTGCAGGCCTATTTAGAAAAGATAGACAAGTACAATACCCGTTCCGAAGAACCTACCAGCTGGCATGAGGAGGTATACACCGGTGCCGATTATCTCGACAAAATGTTGGAAGAGAAAAAAGGGAATGTAGTGGTGCTGGCAGGTAACAACCAGAAAAAGACCGATTTTATCAAGAAATCGGTAGATGCAGGCCTCAATGTTCTGGCCGATAAGCCTATGGCCATCGATACCGACGGGTTTAACTTATTGAAGGAGGCCTTTGGAAGTGCCCAAAAGAATAATGTGTTGCTTTATGACATCATGACCGAGCGTTATGAGATCACCAATACCCTACAACGGGAGCTGGCCGAAATTTCGGAGATATTCGGAGAGTTGGAGAAAGGTACCCCTCAGGACCCTGCAGTTGTAAAAGAAAGTGTTCACCATTTCTTTAAATATATATCGGGTGAGCCGTTGGTAAGGCCTACTTGGTTTTTCGATACCAAGCAGCAAGGTGAAGGAATGGTGGATGTTACCAGTCACTTGGTCGACTTGGTACAGTGGAGCTGCTTCCCTAATGAAATAATCGATTATGAAAAGGATATCGAGATGCAGTCGGCTAAGCGTATCCCTACCGAGCTTACTCCATCACAATTTAAGATGGTTACCAAAAGCGATACCTATCCCGAATTCTTGCAAAAGGACGTGAAGGACTCTTTGCTAAGTGTATATGCTAATGGTGAAATGACCTATAGCCTTAAGGGAGTGAATGCACGTGTGGCAGTGTATTGGAAATATCAGGCTCCTGAAGGTACTGGTGATACCCATTATTCTATCATGAAGGGTTCCAAAGCCAACCTGATCGTACGTCAGGGAAAAGAGCAAAATTATAAGCCTGTATTGTATATCGAGTCCAAATCGTCGGCTGATGGTTACCTGAAAGAGGTGGAGGAAAGCTTTAAAGCCATAGAAGCCAAGTACCCTGGTATTACGCTTAAGAAAATCACGAAAGGGTGGGAATTGGTGATTCCCGAGAAATATGATAATGGCCACGAGGCACATTTCGCTCAAGTTGCCAATAAATATATGGAATACCTCAAGGAAGGTGCACTGCCCGACTGGGAGGTTCCCAACATGATCTCCAAATATTATACTACTACTTCGGCCTTGAAGATGGCCATGGAGAATAAATAATTGGGTATCTAGGAATAGTGCTTATACACAAACCGGGCAGTCCTCCATGTGAAGACTGCCCGGTTTGTGTATAAGGGTAAGTTCGTTTTTTATCGTAGATCTACCACTTCTACTCCTGGATACTGCTTGCTGTTGAATGTAAAATAGCTGTCGGCCACGGTAAGGTTAGGTTTGAACTGATCGACGGTATAATTTACTTGACTGCCGTTTTTCTGAAAAATCTTCCAGTTCTTGATCGTTTTATCGACCTTGTCTATGAGTAACTCAACCTTAGCTACTTGGCTATTTTTGCTGGTAGAGGTAAGCTGAATAAGCTCGAGGGTGCGGCTTCCTGATTTTTGCTCTTTAATAAATGCATGCCTATAGCCGTTTTTGTAGGCCGTATATATTTTGGTCGGATCTAGCTCCCCGGCTTCTGCAGGGTCGTAGTCCTGCAAGTTCACTTCGTTGGTTTCTTTGATATAGGTAGCCATTAGCTTGCCATCGTTATAAATCTCCTGACCGGCAATAGAAAGCCTATATTTAGCGCCTTTCACGGTAACATCACCCTTCAGTGGTTTGCCACCTTCGGGGGTGTAGGTGAAGTTGGCCTTAAAGGATTTCATTTTCTGGTATTTACTACTCATGGCATCCAGAATAGCCGTCGATTTTTTGTCCCCTTGAGCTATTGCGCTGTAGGTGAATCCAACACTTAGAAAGGCCAATAGTAAGGTGATGCTTCTAATTTTTAAATGCTTCATTTTGCGAGTTTGTTCCTTTGTTAATATTTAGAATACGAAAAATTCGAGTTTTAGTACTGTTTGGACTCCATAAGGTCCTAAGGGTTTAATATTGGCAAGAAATCCACGAGCCTCTAGGTTAGCCAATTCCCATGTTTTTGAGATGCTCCTCCAGTCCATTTAGGTCATGAAACATCACATCCCGGGCCTTACTACCGGTAAAGGGGCCTACTACGCCTATCAGTTCGAGCTGGTCCATAATACGCCCGGCACGGTTATAGCCGAGCTTCATCTTTCTTTGGATTAGCGAAGTACTACCCTGTTGGTGGGTCACGATGAGTCGGGCTGCCTCGGGCAGCAAGGCGTCGAAATCGTCGGTATTGATCTCGTCTTTGCCTTCAGCTCCGTCCTCTCCTTCGTACTCTGGCAAGGCATAAGCTTCCGAATAGCCCCGCTGGGAACCTATAAAGTCGCAGACTTCTTCTATCTCGCGGGTATCAATAAAAGGACATTGCAGTCGGATCACTTCCGAATTAATAGAGAGCAGCATATCTCCCTGGCCTACCAGCTGCTCTGCTCCTCCGGCATCCAGAATGGTGCGGGAGTCGATGCTAGAGGTTACTCTAAAAGAGAGCCGAGCCGGGAAGTTGGCCTTTATCAGACCGGTGATCACCTTTACCGATGGCCTTTGGGTGGCTACCACCAGGTGGATACCTACTGCTCTGGCCAGCTGGGCCAATCGGGCAATGGGCGTTTCCACCTCCTTGCCCGCCGTCATCATCAGGTCGGCAAGTTCGTCTATCACCAATACTATATAAGGTAGAAAACGGTGCCCTTTTTCGGGGCTTAGCCGGCGCTGGGCAAATTTGGCATTGTATTCCTTGAGGTTCCTTACGGCCGCTTCTTTGAGCAAATCGTAGCGGTTGTCCATTTCGATACAGAGTGAATTTAAGGTGAAGATCACCTTTTTTGTATCCGTAATGATGGCTTCTTCGGAGCCGGGCAACTTGGCCAGGAAATGCCGTTCCAGTTTATTGAACAGGGTCAGTTCTACTTTTTTGGGATCTACCAAAACAAACTTTAGTTCGGCCGGGTGTTTTTTGTAGATCAAAGAGGCCAAGATCACGTTAAGACCTACCGATTTCCCTTGGCCAGTGGCACCGGCCATCAGCAAATGGGGCATTTTTGCCAGATCAGCAATATGGATTTCATTGGAAATAGTCTTTCCTAGTATAACAGGGAGGTCGTAGGTCGACTTCTGGAAACGCTCGTTGGACAGTACAGAGTGGATAAACACCGTCTCCCGGTTTTTGTTGGGCACTTCTATCCCAATAGTACCCCGGCCCGGCATTGGAGCGATGATCCGAATTCCTAAGGCTGCCAAACTAAGGGCGATATCTCCTTCCAAATTTTTGATCTTGGAAATACGCACCCCTGCTTCAGGGATAATTTCATACAGCGTTACAGTAGGACCAATCGCCGCCTTGATCTTAGAGATATTGATGCCGTAGCTTCCTAAGGTCTCTACAATTTTTACTTTATTGCCTTCTAGTTCTTCCTGGGTTACCTTTTCCTTGTCGTCTACTACATCGTTGAGCAAGTCGATATGAGGGAATTGGTACTGGGGCAGGTCCAGGGTAGGGTCGTATTGGCCAAACTCCCTCAAGATGGAGTCGTGCGGATCCTCACGCTCTACTTCAGTAGTAACCGGACGTATCGGGTTATGGTCTAGCTCCAGTTCTAACTCCCCTTCTGCCTTCTTCGGGAGGGGTTTTTGAAGGACTGGAGGGTCCATAAATTCCTCTTCGACAGTTGCTGGCGAAGACTCTGTTGGCTGTTCTTCGGGTTGCTCTTCTACCTTTTCTATGACTTTCTTTTCTGAGTCGTTCTCCTCTTGGTCTTCTACCAAGTCAGGAGCCACTTCGTCATCGTAGGTTTCGTCCAGTATAGAATGAAAGGGTGCTTGTGGAGTTGGTGTGGCGGGGCTGGCGGTTTCCGTGGCTACCCCATTGGTGTCAGGTGTTTCCGAATCCGCTGGATCATCCCGCTGTTTCTCTTGCCAAGCCTCATAAAGCTCCCTAGCGTCGTAGAAATAGACTGCGAAGAGGAATAATGCGAAAATGATAGGGATAATGCTGCCCCACTTAAGCCAGTCGAAAAGGAACACATTGAGAGAGTATCCCATACCCCCAGCCAAAAAGCTCAGGGTGTTTTCGGTGTTGCTCATCAGGATCAGATAGCCCATCAGGGTGCTGATCCATAGGGTGAAGAAAATGACTTCCTTGGTAGTACGGGTGAGGGGTAAGATTTCCCTTTTGAAGGCTATCTTCCAACCGGCAACGAAGGCCAGAATGGGAATTAGGACTGCTCCGAGTCCAAACCATCGAAACACGAAAATATGAGACAGGCTGGCCCCCAATACCCCTAATACATTACGGGTTTGCTTTCCTGCATCCCGTATCGACAATTGGCCCAGTCCGTCTACGACGCTCTGGTCGGTAAGTCCCGTAAATACATAAGAGGCAAAGGATGCTTCTAGGAGGATGGCCAAAATTATAAAAAACATCCCCCAAGCAAAGGTGCTTTTCGGACTATTAAAGGCCTTTTTCCAATCTATGGCTAACTGATTGGTAGGTACAGAGTCTTCTTCTGCTTTTTTGCGTGTGTTGCTCGATCTAGGCTTATTTACTGACATGTATCTGCGTCGTTCATGTTCAAAATTCGGTGAAGTGCTATCGCGTATAACGAATGAAGCTTAAGAACGGACCAAAGATTTGCATATTCTTTTGACTACACTGGGTCCTTCAAAAATAAAACCAGAGTAAAGTTGTATCAATTTGGATCCTGCGTTGAGTTTGTCCTTTGCATCCTTTGGAGAGGCAATGCCCCCAACCCCTATTACTGGGAATGCATGATTGGACTTACTGCAAAGATAGCGAATAACTTCTGTGGCCCGATGTTTTAAAGGCTGACCGCTCAATCCCCCCGCGCCGATCCGTTCTATTTCACTCGGCGCTGTACGTAGATTATCCCGGCTAATGGTCGTATTGGTGGCTATTACCCCGGCAATTTTAGTTTGGCCGACGATCTCGATTATGTCGTCCAACTGGCTATCGGTGAGGTCTGGAGCTATTTTAAGGAAAATGGGTTTTGGAGTCATTTTCTCCAAATTCTTGGTTTGCAAGGCCTGCAGGAGTGCCATCAAGGGTTCTTTCTCTTGGAGTTCCCGAAGTCCTGGGGTATTGGGAGAACTGACATTCACTACGAAGTAATCGACCACGTCGAAAAGCTCGCGAAAGCAAATCAAGTAGTCGGAAAGGGCTTCTTCGTTGAGGGTGTCCTTGTTCTTTCCTATGTTACCTCCTATTAGTATTTTGGATTTTCTACTGCGCAGCTTGGCAGCGGCTACAGCCGCGCCTTTGTTGTTGAAACCCATCCTATTGATTAAACCCTGGTCTTGCTTTACCCGGAAAAGCCTGGGTTTATCATTTCCTGGTTGCGGGCGGGGGGTTACCGTTCCTATTTCGATAAAACCAAAGCCTAGTGCTTCCAATTGATCGACCATTTCGGCATTTTTATCGAACCCTGCAGCAAGGCCTACAGGATTCCTAAAAGTCAGCCCGGCTACCTCTTGCACCAAGTCGGGGTGTTCATAGGTATAAAGTTTTCGTATAATCCTAGGAACAAAAGGGATCTTGAATGCAACATGCAGGGCGTCACAAACGAAATGATGCACACGCTCGGCATCGAATAAAAATAGTATCGGAGAGATTAATAGTTTATACATGATACAAAAATAGGATGTTCACCTCAAGTGAGGGACTGCTCGCTCATTTTTATTTTATAACCTTCCTGAATTATATAAAAGGATTGCGGTTCGAGGACTTCGGACTTTATCTTGCCAGGAGTAGGTCCTGATTTTACCTTATGAAAGACTTTGAATGGTAGGGAACAGCGATGACCACAGATGAGAAAGAGCAAAACCGGCAGATGTCAACCAATAATACTGCTGTACTCGCATAAAAAATGGCATGACATTCAGTTAGCCGAGTACCTTACCAATCCGAGAGATAATCTTTCAGACTTGAAATGTACATTAGTCAACCTAGGAGGATCTGAGGCTTCTGGATCATAACTGGTTATCATGATGCGGAATGGAAACAAGCCATTGCTGAAAAGCGATGGTTTGTTTTTATATATAGGCTTTTATGTGTATCCGATTAATCAATTGAGTGTATTGAATTAATTATTGTTTATTAATGAAAATGTATATAAGTTGCTGGTAAAATGCATTATAATATAAATATGATCAAAAAAATGTATGGCGCTGTACAATTTATTTTTGATACTTAATGGACATAAATGTACAAACTACTTGTATGGAAACGCAGGCAAATGACAAACTCAATTCACTTACTTGCCGCGAAGGGGAGGTGTTGCTGCTTGTTACCAGGGATTTTTCCAGTCAGGAAATCGCTGATGGGTTGATTTAACGTCAGAGCGTGTGAAAAATTATTGTAATCGGATCGGCAATAAATTGGATATTTTAGGCCGGGACTGCCAGGGCAGGTACGCCGCAGAAAAAGGGAATTTCTTTTCGAAATACACCTTTCATAATTCAAACTGTTGCAAGGTTTTCAAAACCAGACTTGAAATTCTATATGGACTTGACAAAATATATCGAAAGGTTGGATCGGCTTCATCGATTGATCAGCAGTAAGGCAACAGGTTCTCCCGCTGATTTGGCCGCAAAGTTAAATATCTCAAAAAGAGCTTTGCACGAATATCTAGGCGTTATGCGTGAAATGGGAGCCCCGATTGTTTTTTGCCATAGTCGGCGTACTTACTATTATGAACGCTCGGTCAAGTTTAACATGGGTTTTCAGGGATTGAATGATGAGAAAGCTCAGTCGAGTGAATGAGGATTCCCTCATAGCTCCCCCGATTTTCTTAAAGAAATATTGTCGGTGCAATTATAATGCACTAGCGTTGCTTAGCTTTACAATAGCATCATCTTGGTATTGTTGGCCAACGTAGTGTATTGATGATTTTCGTATCTCTTTTACTTGTGGGACAAAATGCGCAGCAAACTGGCTGATATCAGGACCAGGTAAATGGTAAAAACTATCTAATTTTCCATCTGTCATATCTTTCTTTAAGGTATGACAGATGATTTTTATAAAGTTAAGTTATGCGTAAGATTCAATTTACCGTTCAGTGGTTAAGAAGTTTTGATAGTAGAAGTATTAGAGGATTTGTTAAAATTATATTTGTTTTTTTTCTGATTGAATTCGTAGGAAGTATGCTAATGCATTTTTTGGGGAAAGGGATAAGTAAGTCTATCTCCTCTTTTTTTGGGATTGCGGATATTAACCATCGTCCTGTGTCCAGTAGGATTCTTTTGCATAATGGCTTTTTGGAGGCAGCTTTTTGGATGATTTTATGGGCTCCTGTAATTGAAGAAGTAATATTTTGATTGTGGATAAAGTATTCGAGGAAAAAAATAATTATTAGTTTAACTGGGATCGCAGTATTTACATTTGTACAATTCTTGAACTATGAAAAAGTTCGAATATATAATGTTGTATCTTTCAAAATTTTCTTAGTATTCATCTTAACATATATCTTTTTGTATTCCTTTAAAGGAATCTTTCCTTTATCTGTTAATATTAATGCTAAATGGGGGATTCTTACCTCAGGAGTAATTTTTGGTTTGGTACACCTGACAAATTACAATTTTAGCATTGATACGTGGTACTTATGTTTACCTATGGTCTTACCACAAATTTTTTCTGGAATTCTGTTAGGAACGGTTAGATGTTTTTACGGTTTTAGTTTTAGTGTTATTATACACATGTTGCTTAATTCACTGTCCCTTTTTGCAACTCTTGTTTAACATGGGACAAGTTTTCTATAGTACCCATGAATGGCATAACCATATATCACTGAATAGTATGGTCATTTCTTTTACATGCGGTCATCAATTCAATCTTTGACATTAACAGCTCAAATGATGTCTTTCATTAGAAAATAATAATCCATGATTCAAGACATTATCACATTCTATCGTAACCCTTATGCTTGCTTCCTGGCTGGTAGCGGTGAGTCAATAAAAGAAAGAATAGTTGCCTTACGGAAAACCTACTTTTTCTGCCTCTACATAGCGGTTATGATTATATTGGTCATTGCAATCCTTGACGGTATTTTGACAAATACATGCAACATCTCAATTTATGAAAATTTGCGTAAGATGAGGGATGAATTTAGTGCTACAAATTCTCGTTTAAGCAGTTTTGTTCAAACCTGCCTGATAGCACCCTTTATTGAAGAATCTCTTTTTCGACTGCCCCTCTTAACGAAATCCCGTCTTTTGAGATGGGTTGTGTTTTTTGTTTTAGTTCAATATTTTTTCCCCTTGCCTTTTCTGTTGGAGGTATCTTTTTGGTGGTATAATGTCATTTTAATATTAATATTTGCAGGAATCATCATATTAAACAATGCTTCCGAAAGTAATTCGACGCCTATTTTCGATCCGAAAAAGTATAATTATTTATGTTGGGCGTTGACAATTGCTTTTGCGTTGGTACATATAAATAATTTTGCTCCATTGCACCTATCCGTTTTTTATTTGTACCCAATTTACCTTCTGCCTCAGTTCGTGTATGGTGTTGTACTAAGTTATCTGGCAATCAGGTACAACTCTATAGTATGGCCGTTTATTTTACATGTAGCTATCAACTCAACGGCCGAAGTCCCGAAATTGTTAACATATTTATTTTAACAGGTTGAAAATTAATAACGCTCTATCTTGCTCACACGCACACGCATCAAACAACACGATATTACAGACTGCGGAGCAGCCTGTCTGACTTCCGTTGCGGCTCACTATAAATTGCACCTCCCAATCGCCCGTGTGAGACAGTATGCCGGAACGGACCAAAAAGGCACTAACATGCTTGGGCTTATTGAGGCTGCGCAAAAGTTGGGTTTTCAGGC
>NZ_QGDT01000025.1 GCF_003149085.1 Dyadobacter jejuensis
CGAGACCGCCGATGATACTTGGATCACACCTGGTAAAGTAGGTAGCCGCCACAATATTAACAAAGAACCATCCTCAAAAGGGATGGTTTTTTTTGTGTTGTTAGGGGTTAGGTATGAGGGGTTAGGTTTTAGCCGTTAGGCATTAGCGGTAAAAAGCGATGCTTATTGCTTACAGCCTATAGCCTAAAGCTGATGGCTGATGGCTGATTGCTGATTGCTGAAAGCCGATTGCCGACCACCTCTACCGTTCAAGCATTGTTCTTATTGCCATCATGCCACCCCTTCGGGGTTTAGCGGTTAGGATTAGAAAAATAGCCTAGGTCCGGTTCATCATGTTGTTAAATGATTAATGCTAAAATTACTGCTAGAAGTTAAGACCTACAGCTTACATCGTCTTTGATTAGCTTGAGAAGCCCCGGAGGGGCGGAATATTAATAGAAAACAACGCTTCCATAACAACCCAAAGCCCCAGCGGGGCGACATTTGGGTTATCTGCCGCCGGCTGGAGTGGCGGTATGTTGGGTGTTAAAGGATAATTATTAAAATTGTGGTACATAAGTACATCCAGCGATTGCCTATTGCCGACCGCCGTCATGCCACGCCTTCGGGGTTTTTGGTCTATAATTATGCCACCCCTTCGGGATTAGCGGTTAGGATTAGAAAATACCCCTAGGTGCGGTTCGCCGTGTGGTTAAAAGGGCCAGGTTAAATGTTTAATGCACTGCGTTGGCTTATTGCCGCTTGCTATCTCATGCCATCCCTTCGGGATTAGCGGTTAGGATTAGAAAAATAGCCTAGGTGCGGTTCATCATGTGGTTAAATGATGAATGCTAAAAATTACTGCTAGAAGTTAAGACCTACAGCTTACATCGTCTTTGATTAGCTTGAGAAGCCCCGGAGGGGCGGAATATTAATAGAAAACAACGCTTCCATAACAACCCAAAGCCCCAGCGGGGCGACATTTGGGTTATCTGCCGCCGGCTGGAGTGGCGGTATGTTGGGCGTTAAAGGATAATTGTTAAACTTGTGGTACCTAAGCACATCCAGCGCTTGCCGACCGCCGACTGCCGACTGCCGTTAAAGCGCTACGCCGATTGCTTACTGCATACAGCCTATAGCTTACAGCTTAATGCCGCCCGCCTCAAATGCATGGCAGCTTACCGCTAGCTTTTCGATATCTTCTTTTTCGTGGATGGCGGAAAGTACTAGGCGAAGGGCAGGGGGGTCAGAAGCTTTGGGGTATGAGAAGCAAGAGCCAAGAATTCCTTCTTGTGTTAAAAATTTGAAAAGATCGATTTGGGAATTACAGTATACCGGATAATTGGGAATATGGTTAAATAGGGTCGTGGGCTGGAACAGCGTATGAAAATAAAGAATATTCTCTCGTAATTTTTGTAAAGCTGTGGGATAGTAATCTTGCCGCAGGAGCTGCTGTAAGGCATACAGGTTGGCAGGAAGGGCTGGAGAGGCCCCTGCAAACCATGGACTGTGCCGAAGTTCCTGCATCACCGTTACTGGCCCCCAAATGGCTCCTGCCGGAATGCCTAAGGCCTTGTTCAGGGAGGATAAGAGTATCAGGTTACCGTTAAATGGCTGGGATAGGTGTTCATAGGCTCCTTTTCCATCCAGGCCCCTTAGCCCTAATCCATGGGAGTCGTCGGCGATGAGCCATACCTGCCGGTTGTCGCTCAGGGTGCGAAAGATCTCGAAGTCATAAGCCTCTACCCAGGGAGAGCGAACGGTATCTGTAAATATCAGGTGTATGGACTCATGGCTGGTGTTGATGTCCTTCAACGTATTTTCTGCCCAAGAGGCCCAGGAATTATGATTGGGGGTGTAGGCAGGTCCCCAGAGGGTAGGGTGTAAGCCAGGTGCATAATGATAATGGACGGGTAAATGAGCCTGGACATCATGCGCATGTTTTCGGGCCAGTCGTTTTATTTCCTGATGAAGTAGATGGCCCGCTAGCATTCCCGACGATACGGTAAGGCAAGCGGGAGCTCGGGCATATATGGCTAGTTCATTTTCTGTTTCCTCAAAAGTATCGATGCGCAGGTTCCCCTGTCGGGAACTACCATAATGAGTACCAAAACGGGTCATCCCTTCCTGTATATAATTTCGATAGCATTCGCTATGTCCCATACCGAGGTAGTCGGTTCCTCCGAACCATAGGGCAGTGCTACCATCCTTTAGCCGGACCTTTCTTCCGGGGAGCTCATTTGTAAAGGCGATCATGTGTAGCTTATTTCAGATAGGCGCCTGTTCCATTTTGGTCGGCGTATAGTACTTTACCGTAATCGAATGTTACGCCAGCGGCGGGGTCTTCTGCCAAGAGCAAGGAGCCGTCCATATCGACGTAGTCGAGCAGGGGGAGCAGGTGAGCGATGGCCGATATGCCTATGCTGGACTCGGTCATACAGCCCACCATGGTTTTCATACCCAGGTGGCGGGCCTCTGTGATCATCCGGAGGGCGGTGGTAAGGCCACCACATTTGGTCAATTTGATATTTACCCCATCGAAAAGGCCGTAGCATGCTTTTACGTCGGCTTCTAATATACAGCTTTCGTCGGCGATAATGGGAAGGGGACAGTGGCCATAGATTTTTTTCATTCCCGCTATATCGTCGGCTGCAAGGGGTTGTTCTATGAACTCTACGCCAAGTTTTTGGAGTTCGGGGGCAAACTGCAGGGTTTGCTCGGCCGTCCAGGCGCAATTGGCATCTACGCGGAAGAGGGCATCGGTGGAGGCCCGCAGTTCACGGACTATCTGAAGGTCGTCGGCCGTGCCTAGTTTTATCTTATAGATGGGCCAGGGTCGTTCTTTCATTTTTTCCACCATCTTATCGACACGGTCGATGCCGATGGTATAATTCGTCAAAGGATTATGATCGGTACTCAACCCCCAGCTTTCATAAAGTTTTTGGCCTTTTTTTTTGGCGAAAAAATCGTGTGCGGCCACGTCGAGGGCACACTGGGCGAAGGAGTTATGTTTTAAAAAGGGCTTGACCAGGTCTTGTAATTCATGGGCACTCTGGAAATTCCCTTGGGCAATGATTCCCTGAATACCGGAAAGGGCCTCCGTCATATTCTCGATGGTGATCCCATAATAGGGGTTGGAAGTAGCCTCGCCGAAACCGCTGACCTCCTCGTCTTTTAGTTCGACGATGAGGGTGGGTTGTATATCCCGCGAGTCGTGGGCAATGGTAAAGGTATGTTGAAGCCTTAAGTCGATGGGATGGAATATCAGCTGCATGGTGTCTTGTTGCTCGAATGGTGTTCAGTAAATGTTCTTTACAACAAGTATACCATATTTTTGTGGTATTTAATTCCGCATATCCAGTCCCCAGGATAATTTATTCCTAAGGGTATTCAGGAAGCTATCGTCCAACATTTTGATAAGCCTTGCAGAGAATGGTGCTTTACGTACGGTGATTTGCGTGCTCTCGTCGGCAATGGTGGATCGGGCGTCGAGGGAAACCAAGAAATTATTGCTCCTACTTTTTATTTCACAGCGGATCACGGCGTTATCTTCTACCACCAAGGGCCTTACGTTTAGGTTGTGTGGACTGATGGGTGTAATAATAAAATTTTGAGAATGGGGTACCAAAACCGGGCCTCCACAGCTTAGAGAGTATCCTGTAGAACCAGTAGGCGTAGAGACGATCAGCCCATCGGCCCAGTACGAATTCAAAAACTCTTCGTTCAGGTAAGTATGAACGGTAATCATCGAGGAAGTCTCCGTTTTGGTAATGGTAAAGTCGTTAAGGCCAAAATTAATTCCATTAAACAGGTCGACGTTGGACTCTATGCTAACGAGGGATCTTTCGTCGATTTTAAATTGGCCCTGCTCCAGGGCTCCAATCATATCATTGATTCTTTCGGGAGGTACTGTCGCCAGGAAGCCCAGCCGCCCCACGTTGATCCCTATGGTGGGAATCTGTTTGGGGCCAATATGAGAGATGGTTTCTAGCAAAGTCCCGTCGCCACCCATGCTAACCAGTAAGCGGGGGTTAAAGAGTTCGTCGGGGCTGTCGTATACCAAGGTAGAGTGGTGGATCACCCCACTTTGGTCAAGGAACTCTCTGAATGTTTTAGAAAGCTGTATTTCAATATTTCGCTTGGCCAGCTCCGAAAACATACTTTCAATAAAGGGCCGTGCAGCGTCATTAAAATTTCGTCCGTGGAAGGCAATTTTCATAAATGAAAATCTAGGTGAGATGATTTGGCCCGAAAGATACGGTCAAAAATTACTTTTCAAAAATACGAGTGCTTATTTAACCTTCCGTAGTCAACAATCTAATCGGCTTTTAGGTGGCCAGATAGCGCATTAGCATATCCAGACGTTCCTGGTCCATATTCTTGATGGGGTCGTTGGCATGGGCTTCGATAATCTCGTAGCCAAAGCGCTCCAAGGTGGCTATCAGCGGATTGATTTCTCTTTTGTTTAACTTCAGCGTCAGCTGTGGGCTGGGGTTAAGAGGATCGCCCGTATTATAGATGCTGCTCAATATTTTGGTTCCATTGGATTCTATGAGCCTGCTGATCTCGGCCAGGGAATAATCTAGTTCTGAAATTTTAAGAACGATAATAGCCCCTTTTTCTTTTACGCCTAATAGCCCGACAAAGCGCTCTATGAGGTCGTCGCGAGAGATACAGCCCATAAAGCTACGGTCGTAAGCCAAAACGGGTATGACGCTCAGGCCAAATTCGTGGAGTACATTTATTAGTTCATATACATGTTGGTCTTCGGCGGCAAATACATCGTGATGTTGAAGCACCATGCTCGATATGGGCAAGGAGCCATTGGGGGCATCTTGAAGGATGGGTTCTGAGACGATCCCCTGGTATACATGATCATCCACCACCACCAATTGAGTGGTGCCGAAGTCCTCCATCCATTCCAACGCCATATTGATGGAATCGGACGATTTTAAGGTGGGGATGATCGGGTTGATGAGTGTATGCGCAATCATAATCTTGCTCTTGTTTGTTCTAATCTAGGAAAAAAAATGAATATGTATCTAATTTTCTTAAATTAACAACAGCAATTAAGCAAAAAAAGAGCCATTTAGCTCTTTTTATATGATCAAGCGTTAACGTATATGGTCTTTTCTAGGAAGTTTTCTAGGATCAGATTAAAGGCATCGGGATGCTCCATCATGGGGGCATGGCAGCATTTATCTATAAAATGCAGTTCCGATCCGCTAATGAGTCTATTGAACTCATAACCCACATGCGGAGGGGTGATGGTATCGTTAAGTCCCCATACCAGCAGGGTAGGGATGGTGATTTGATGGAGATCTTTAGCAATATTATGTCGCTGTGCCGACTTGGCAATGCCCACAATACTCATGCACTTGGGGATACTAGAGGTGGTTTCAAATACCTCGTCGATGAGTTCTTTCGTGGCGATTTCCGGGTCATAGAAAGTATAGGCCACTCTTTCTTTGATATACTCATAGCTACCACGCTTGGGGAAGGAGCCTCCCATGGAGTTTTCGAAGAGGCCAGAACTACCCGTAAGGACCAATCTGGTCACGTTCGCCTGGTTTTTGAGGGTATATAGTAAGCCTACATGGCCTCCCAGAGAGTTGCCAATGACCGTCAGATTATTCAAGTTCTTTAGGGCGATGAAGTCTTCTAGATATACGAGAAGGGCCCCTAAGCCTGCTTCGCGAGGGGGAAGCTCATAAATGGGCAGAACAGGAATGATCACCCGATACTGCTTGGAGAACTTCTCGATGATGCCATCCCAATTGCTAAGAGCTCCAAATAAGCCGTGCAACAACAACAAGGTTTCGCCTTTTCCTTCGTCGATATATTTAAACCGTCCCTCGGCGTGTACTGAATAATTCATTCTCTTCAATGAGGTTAACATGTATACGAAAACGCGACTAAACCACTTGTGAGTTCAATATGACTCATCGAAGAATCTAGTGTAAATTTCGGTTGGTATACAAAACTAGTTAAATTTTTTTTTCTAATAAAGTATTTTGATTAATATACCCCATATTATTTTCTTGTAAATATTATATTAAATTAGTGATTATGACCCAATTTACATAGAATGGTGCAATTAATAGTTTCACATACTGGATAATTGGGCCTTTCTATGGGAGGTAAATACGAATCCTAAACCACTTTCATTTACAATGGTTTTTTTAAGGTTTGAAATAAAAGGAGACCTTTCTCAGGTTGACGTGAAAATAAGGGATAGTTTTAAAATAAAATAAAAAAAGAAAAAAGATTAGGTATCCATGGATTTAAAATTGCAAGACAAGGTGATCATCGTGACCGGTGGTGCCAAAGGGATCGGTCGAGGAATAAGTGAGGTATTGGCAACCGAAGGAGCCATTCCGGTAATAGTGGGTAGGAATGAAAACGATAATCACTTAGCGGTTTCAGAAATTAATGCTTTGGGCTTTACGGCGAATCAGGTAGTGGCCGAATTGTCTAGCCCCGAGGCCTGCCAACAGGTAGTGGCTCAAGTTACCAGTCAGTTTGGAAGGATAGACGGCCTGGTCAACAATGCAGGAATTAATGATGGAGTCGGTTTAGAGAATGGCTCCTACGAGGGTTTTATGAAGAGCTTGCATAGCAATCTGGTTCATTATTATATGCTAGCCCATTATGCATTGCCAGCGTTAAAAAAGTCGAAGGGAGTAATTCTTAACATAGGCTCTAAGACTGCCGAGACAGGCCAGGGAGGTACATCGGCATATGCTGCCGCCAATGGTGGCCGCAATGCCCTCACCAGGGAGTGGGCCGTGGAGCTCTTGCCTTATGGAATCCGGGTCAACGCTATCATCGTCGCCGAGTGTTATACCCCGTTGTATGAAAGATGGATCAATACTTTGCCAAACCCTAAGGAGAAGTTGGAGTCCATAGAGAAGAAAATACCGCTAGGGAATAGGATGACCAGCGCCGAGGAGATTGCCAATACGGCGGCTTTTTTATTATCCTCATGTTCCAGCCATACTACAGGGCAGTTGATCCATGTCGATGGGGGGTATGTTCATTTGGATCGGTCTATCAGTGAATAGTGGCCCGAGAGGCGTAGCTTGTTTTAATAATCGGCAACCGACCTAAAGTATAAAACGAAATCATCGGGGCGAGGGGTCTTGGTGATTTCGTTTTAGTCGATAGCATCAACCGTAGTTTTCATGGTAAGTGGGGACATAGTGTGCTAGCATTTGCTTGATTTGCCTGGAAGTCATCTCTACCGACTTAGCAATAAAGTTCAATAGCGCCTGGTCGGTAGTAAGAGGGGCAAGGCTTCTGGACTGTACCATTCTTAATTTGGGATGGTGCGAGGGGAGCAGCTGCTCCTGTTGGTTGCAGAGTTCTTCACATAATTTCTCCCCTGGGCGAAGCCCCACAAAGGCGATACCAATATCTTCGTACTCCTTTAAGCCTGCCAAACGGATCATATTGATGGCCAGGTCGACGATCCGCACCGGGCTGCCCATGTCGAACAGGTAGACCTGCCCTTGGGAGTCCATCGCCGACGCTTCCAGTACCAACTGACAGGCTTCGGGAATGGTCATAAAATACCGACTCATATCGGGGTGGGTTACCGTGACGGGGCCTCCACGCTCTATTTGGCTAACGAACAGGGGGACTACCGACCCACTCGATCCTAGTACATTTCCAAAGCGGACGATGGTAAAGCCTGTTCGGTTCATCGGACAGTTTTGCAGTGTTTGAATATACTGCTCGGCCAGCTTCTTAGTGGCTCCCATCACATTGGAAGGATTGGCCGTTTTATCGGTCGATATAAAGATGAATTTCTTTACTCCATATTTTAGGCTCAGGTCTGCTATTATTTTGGTGCCTAGTACGTTGGTCCGTAGTGCTTCGTATGGGTGTTGTTCCATCATGGGTACATGCTTGTAGGCTGCCGCATGGAAAACCAGCTGGGGCCGTAGGTTGTCGAAAAGTTTTTGTAAGCGCAGCCCATCCGTTATGTCGCAGAGTATGGGGCTATAGAGCATGGCCTCGATACGTTGATCGATCAGTTCCTGTTCTAACTGGTATAGTCCCGCTTCGTTCTGATCGAGCAGGTAAAGGTGTTGAGGATGAAGAGCGGCTATTTGTAGGGCAAGCTCACTGCCTATGGAGCCTGCAGCACCGGTAAGTACAATCACCTGGTCCCTGATGGCCCCGGCAATTGGGTTGGTGTCGAAAAGCGTGGTTGAGCGCTGTAGAAGTCGCTCCGGGTGTAGATCGACCAGCTGACGCAATGTTTGATGGGGAATCGGTAATGAGGAATCCTGTACCATACCTTACCTGTTTTGCGCTAAATGTATGATGTAATTTAATCAATGTTAGCCAATAAACAAGACGGGAAAGCCAGATGCTTATAAATAGAAAAACCCACCGGTTGGTGGGTTTTTCTATTTATAAGGTAGTTATAGCCTTAGATAAGGCCTTCGAATAATCCTGGAGCCAGACCAAACAGGATGGTCAGTACGGTGGCGAATACCATCACCGCTTTAAACATAGGTGCTACTCTAATTTCTGCTAAATCACCTTCTTTCAGGTAGGAGGCCATAATTACCCGGAAGTAATAGTAGATACCCACCGTCGACATAAGCACGGCGATGACGGTAATCCAGATAATACCCCTGTCGGCGGCACTGCTAAAGACCATAAATTTACCCCAGAAGCCGGCTGTAAGTGGAATACCCGCTAGGGAAAGCATAGAGACGGTCATGACGAAGGCGAGGAGTGGGTTCCTCTTAGCCAGACCATTAAAGGCGTCGTAGTCTTCGCCTAGTTGTTCGTTATTGGCTTTTTCGTGGGATACCAATAGTAGCACGGCAAAGGCGCAAATGGTAGCCAAAGAATAAGCGATAGAATAAAAGACGATGGCTCCTTGAGAGGGCTGAGAGATGGCCGTAACGGCGATCAACAAATAGCCGGCATGAGAGATCCCCGAATAGGCCATCATGCGTTTGAAGCTATTTTGTCCGGCGGCACCAATATTACCCACCAATAGGGTCAATACGGCGATGACGGCCAAGGCCAGCCACCAGAAGTCGTAGGCACCAGCGAAGGTGCTGTCCAGTAAGCGATAGAGTGCTGCAAAACCGGCCGTCTTGACGATGGTCGACATAAAGGCGGTAAATATGGTAGGAGCGCCTTCGTACACATCGGGCGTCCAGAAATGGAACGGCGCTGCTGATACTTTAAATAGCATTCCTATGAGTAGAAGCAAAAGGCCTGCATACAACAAGTACGACGGGGTAGCGGCATTGGTAATGGTTACGTAAGCCTGAATCTGCGAAAGGTTAAATGACCCCGTAGCGCCATAAATGAGCGTCATACCGAAGAGCATAAAGCCCGTTGCAAAAGCGCCCATCAACAAATACTTGAGGGCGGCCTCGTTGGACCGTAAGTTTCTTTTGTTGCTACCAGTGAGCACATACATGGCTACAGATAGAATTTCGACCCCTATAAAGAGCATGATCATATGCTGGAAGCCGATCATCATGATGGCACCCACTAGCGATAATAACATCAGGGCGTAGTATTCGGCGGGTTCCGAATCGGCGTCGTTTTGGAAACCGCCAGAAATGGCCACGATCATAAAGGCCGAAGCCAGTACGATTCCGTTAAAAGCCAAGGATAGGTTGTCGACCCGGAACATATCGTAGAAGTACAGTAGGGGACCCTGGTTCCACTCTACAAAATTACCTACAAGCGCAATGATAAGGAAGACCAGCGTGGACGGTAGCAACACATTTTTGGATTTTGAAAAACCTAAAAACAGTGTTACAATTCCAAGGACTGATAACAGGATAATGGGATACATATTTATTTTTTATCGTTTTATCATTTTATAAATACAACAGCTCAGGCTTACTTAACCAGGGTTAAGAGTTGATGAACTGCGGGTTCGGTAATTTTCAAAAATGTGTTTGGATAGATCCCTATCCAGAATACCATGACGACCAAGGGCAATAATACGGCCTTTTCGCTGAGGGTAAGGTCTTGGAAGCCCTCCACCCATTTAGATATAGGGCCAAACATCGACTTTTGGAAGAGCCGAAGCATGTATACCGATCCAAGGATAATGGTGAGGCCGGCTACGGCACCTAGCCAGTTGTCGTAATGAAATACAGAGGAAAGGAGCAAGAACTCACCCACAAAACCATTGGTAAGGGGCAGGGCCACACTTCCCAGAAGTAAGATCATAAATAGGATGCTTAGCTGTGGGGATACCTGGCTGATACCGCCTAGCTGATCCAGGTAGCGTGTTTTGGTACGTTGGTAGATGATGTCGATGATAAAAAACAGCCCTACTACATTGATACCGTGGGCCAGCATCTGAATCAATGCGCCTTGTAGGCCATTGGTCGATACCGAAAATACCCCAGCGGCCATAAGTCCTACGTGGGCAAATGACGAATAGGCGATCAGTCGTTTCATATCGCTCTGCTGAATGGCGATGATAGAACCATAAATGATCCCGATAACCGAGAGGATCATCGCTACCATTCCCCATTGGGCAAGGCCGTCAGGAACGATGGGCAGTAATAATCGGATAAGGCCGTAAACTCCCATTTTTAACATGATTCCCGATAGCAACATCGTAGCTGGCGTGGGCGACTCCGTATAGGTGTCGGGCTGCCAGGTATGAAAAGGGAATAGGGGCATCTTAATGGCAAAGGCGATAAAGAAGGCCCAGAAAATAAGACCTTGGGCTTGGGCACTTAGCTCGAGAGCATACAGGGCCGATATTTGAGAGGAGTGGGCGCCGGGAGTCTGGAAATATAAATACACCAGGGCCACCAGCATAAACAAACTACCGAAGATGGTATAGATAAAGAATTTCAGCGTCACTTTTAGGCGATGCTCACCGCCCCAAACGGCTGCTAAGAAGTAAACGGGGATTAGCGCCGCCTCGAAGAACAGATAAAACAAAAAAGCATCGGTAGCGGTAAATACTCCTACCAAGGCCGACTCCATAAACAGGATCAGGGCATAGAAAGTAGGGCTATTTTTGTAGTCGTGCTTAAAGGCTGAAAGAATAATGAGCGGAGTAAGGAAGGTGGTCAGCAATACCAACACCAGACTTATGCCGTCCATGCCGCCAGAAAACAGGATGCTGCCATTCGAAAGCCAGTTGTATTGATAGGAAAACTGAGTGCCAGCGGCGGGGTCAAATTGGAGCCATGCATACACGGCAGTGGCCAATATAGCCAGTCCGCTCACGAGCGCAATCTTCTTGGCCAATTGCGCACCCGAAAGTAAGGTGATGATTCCGGCGGCTAATGGTAAGAGTATCAGGATTAGAGTTAGCATATTTTCAAAAAAACGGTCAACAAATGATTGTGAGCGATAAGGTTAAATCAAAGTAAAAGCTTCCAGAACAACAAGGCGACTATTCCCAGTACCATGGCGAATACATAATCGCCTACCGACCCGGTTTGGGTCTTCTTGAGTAGTCCTGAGCCGAAGCGGATCAGCTTGACGGCACCATTCACGACGAGGTCTATCAGGAATTCACCAAAGTTATAAAGTAAGTTCGATAGCGTCTTGGTAGGGGTTACGAAAACAGTGTCGTACAACTCGTCGATATAGTATTTGTTGTAAATCAATTTCTGGATACCCGATTTTTCTACCCGATCGGAAGCCGGTACATTGTTTTTGCTAATATACATCACATAGGCCATCACCGCAGCAATAACCGCCGCAGCCACCGATACGGCCATCAGCAGGTATTCTTCCGAATGCGACAGGGCCGTAGGTAAGAAGGCCGCTGGGTTCACCTGGCGCGAAGTATCGAAGAGTGGGTCCATAAACGCCGCCAGCTGATGAGAGCCATGCAGGGCTTCGGGAACGCCTATGAATCCTCCTACGGCCGATAGTACCGCAAGGATGATCAAGGGGACCGTCATGCTCGCTGGAGATTCATGCAAATGGTCGGCTTGCGCTTGCGAGCCTCTGAACTCCCCAAAAAAGGTGAGAAACAACAGGCGGAACATATAAAAGGAGGTCATCAGAGAGCCTAGGACCCCGAGTACCCATAGTATTTTGTTATGTTCGAATACATGAGCCAGAATTTCATCCTTAGAGAAGAAGCCAGCGAAAGGTGGTATACCTGATATAGCGATGGTGGCAATCAGGAAGGTCAGGAAGGTGATAGGAAGTTTCTTACGAAGGCCGCCCATAGCACGTAGATCCTGCTCGTTGGACATGGCATGGATCACGCTCCCCGCACCCAAGAATAGCAAAGCCTTAAAGAAGGCATGGGTAATTACATGGAACATAGAGGCTGAGTAGGCCATGGCCCCTAAGCCCATAAACATATATCCGAGCTGACTCACGGTGGAGTAAGCCAGTACTTTCTTAATGTCGTTCTGTAGCAGGCCGATAGAAGCGGCAAACACTGCGGTGGCTGCGCCGATAATTCCCACTATTTCTAGGGTCCCTGGGGCAAGGGTGTACAACACGTTGGAGCGAATCACCATATAGATGCCGGCCGTTACCATGGTGGCAGCGTGTATAAGTGCCGAAACGGGCGTAGGACCCGCCATAGCGTCGGGAAGCCAGGTATATAAAGGAATCTGTGCCGATTTACCCATGGCTCCCACAAAGAGTAGGAGGGTAATGGTTACCATAATCGGGTCGCCTACCTGAAATCCTGCAGCCTGGCTAAATACCTCGAGGTATTCTACCGAGCCAAAAGTGGTGATAATCGTAAAAATACCTAGCAAGAAGCCCAAATCACCGACACGGTTCATAATAAAGGCTTTGCGTGCCGCATCGTTATAGCTATTGTTTTTGTTCCAAAAGCCGATGAGTAGGTAGGAACATAGACCAACGCCCTCCCAGCCAATAAACATAATGACGTAGTTGGAGCCGAGCACCAAGAGAAGCATGAAAAACAAAAACAGGTTGAGATAGGCGAAAAACTTACCAAAACCTGCGTCGTCATGCATATATCCCATGGAGTATATATGGATCAGAGAACCTACCCCTGTGATGATCAGCAACATCAGCAACGAGAGCTGGTCTACCTGAAAGGCGAAAGGGATGTTAAGATTGCCTACCGTTATCCAGTCGAAAAGCGGGAGGATCATGGGTTGGCTGCCTTCACTCACGAAGGTATTGAAGGCCATTAAGGAAAGTAAGAAGCTCCCTACCGCGGCTAGGGTGCCCAATATTCCAGCTAAACTCTTGGGTATATGCGGGAATCCCAGCCCGTTGATCAGGAATCCGAGGAGGGGCAAAAGGGGAATCAGAAAGAATAAGGATGCAGACATGTTTATGAATTATGCTATAGGACCTGTGATCAGGTTTAATTCAATTTATTTTGCTTGTTCTAAGAGAAATTTACCATTTCAATTTATTCAAGAAACTCGTATCGGTGTTTCTTGTATTTCTATAGATCATTACGATAATGGCCAAGCCTACGGCCACTTCCGCAGCGGCTACCGCCATGATAAAGAATACAAAAACTTGCCCGGCGGGGTCGGAACGGTAAGTTGAAAAGGCTACTAACAATAAATTAGCAGCGTTTAGCATCAATTCTACCGACATAAAAATAACGATGGCGTTCTTTCTGGTAAGTACACCAATGATGCCGATCACAAAGAGCAAGGAGGCCAGTAAGATATATCCTTGTAAAGGTATACTTTTGATAACCTCTGGTATAGCGACCTCTGGAAGACTTGGGTTAGGGAACATAAAAAAATTACCTGGTTGGAAATTCTGTTTGTTAGTTTTATTGCTTTAATCGTCCCGGGACATTTGGTCCCATGGGCGGGTATCGGATCTCGACGACAAAAATAGATATAAAATCGACTTAGTACCAAGTTAAAATCCTTTAAGACCTTAGCGTTGGGTTAAAGCACGCAATTTTATCTCAGTAAGCCTTCTTTTAGTGTCTAAGGGAAACTCCGCTTTCATCATCCAATCGTAAAATGAGGGTTCTTTTTGAAGAACCTCCACCACGAGCTTGTCCTTATGCTTGCCAAAGTTAAAGACTTCCTCTCCTTTTTGGTTAAAAACCATCCGGCCAGCGAAGTCTATTTGGTTGGAGGCCGTTAGCGCATGCAACACACCCATGTCATTTTGAATGGGTTCCGACTCATTACCGTCGGCGTCCACCACCTTAACACCCTCATATTTATTTATCTGGCCCTGAAGTACTTCGAAAGTAGCGATGGTATCGGCTTCGGCACTATGGGCATTCTCTAGTTTTTTTCCACAATAGAACTGGTAGGCCGCTCCTAAGTTTCGAGGTTCCATCATATGGAATATCCGTTGGGCGTCGATAGCCTTTCGGTTTTTCATATCGAAATCTACTCCTACTCGTAAAAATTCTTCAACTAATAAGGGAATATCGAAGCGGTTGCTGTTAAATCCGCCCATATCGCAGCCTTCAAGGAAGGAGGCCAAGTTTTTGGCGATCGATTTAAAAGTGGGGGCGTCCTTAACATCCTCATCATATATGCCATGGATGAGGCTGCTTTCCAAAGGAATGGGCATTTCAGGATTAATTCTACGGGTTTTTATCTCCGTTTTGCCATTGGTCAGGGCTTTTACCACCGAAATCTCGACGATCCGGTCGCGGACAATATTGACGCCCGTAGTTTCCAAGTCAAAAATGGCTAGGGGTTTCTTCAGCCGAAGGGTATGCGTAAGATCACTCATAAGAATCGTTTATGGTGGCGAAGTTACGGTTTACCCGTAGACAGAGCAAATCACCTAGTAGTTTATATAGATTCCAAAAGGCATTTATTTCATAAATAGCCCTTTAGAACCCATATAAAAATTAGTTAGGGGCTAATCCACCCACCCAAACGATTTGCTGACTGCTTTTTTCCATCCTTTGTACAGGCCATCACGCGTAGCTTCGTCCATGGACGGATCCCAGGTTTGGGCGATAGCCCAGTTCTTTTTTAGCTCATCGGTATTTTTCCAGTAGCCCACGGCCAAGCCAGCGGCGTATGCAGCCCCTAGGGCGGTGGTTTCGGCGATGGCCGGAGTAACTACCTGCTTGTTGAGGAGGTCGGCCTGGAACTGCATCAACAGCCCGTTAGCGACCATGCCGCCGTCTACCCGCAAGGAGGCGAGGGGGATTCCCGAGTCCTGCTGCATGGCTTCTACCACGTCGGCGGTTTGATAGGCCGATGCCTCCAGCGCTGCCCGGGCAATATGGCCTTTGTTGACGAAGCGGGTAAGGCCTGCTATGACTCCACGGGCGTCGTTGCGCCAGTAAGGGGCATAGAGCCCCGAAAAGGCCGGTACAAAATAGGCCCCGCCGTTGTCGTCGACGGTGCGGGCAAGCGTTTCTATATCACTGCTTTTTTCTATCATGCCCAGATTGTCACGAAGCCACTGCACCAAAGCGCCGGTTACGGCCACGCTACCCTCCAGTGCATATTGGGCCGGTTGATTTCCAAACTGATAGGCGATGGTCGTGAGGAGTCCATGCTCCGAAAATTTGATCTCTTCTCCGGTATTCATCACCAAGAAGCAGCCTGTGCCATAGGTATTCTTGGCCATGCCGGGTTCAAAGCAGGTCTGGCCTACCAGTGCGGCATGTTGGTCGCCCAGGTCGCCGGCCACTGGAACCCCTGGGAGCACCTCGTTATGCACATGTCCATAAATTTCGCTGCTACTTTTAATAGCCGGAAGCATGGCGGCAGGAATGTCGAATTCGGCCAGCATGGTGCTGTCCCATTGTAGGGTGCGTAGGTTCATCAACTGGGTACGGCTGGCGTTGCTCACATCCGTTACATGGATCCCACCCTTGGGTCCACCTGTAAGATTCCATATAAGGAAAGTATCGATATTGCCGAAAATAGCATCTCCATTTTCTGCGGCAGCACGTAAGCCATCCACATGGTCGAGAAGCCATTTTATTTTTAAACTGCTAAAATAAGTGGAGACTGGCAGACCGGTAATATCTCTAAAGTCGTTGAGCCGCCCTTCCTTTTCGTATTGAGTCACATAAGCCGCCGTACGGGTATCCTGCCACACCAGGGCATTATAATACGCCTTTCCGGTTTTACGGTTCCAGACTACCGTGGTCTCTCGTTGATTGGTGATACCTATAGCCGCGATGTCGGCGGCAGTAGCCGATATGTTGATCCGCGCTAGAGCCATCACCTCCAAGGTGTTTTTCCAGATCTCATCGGGGTTATGTTCTACCCATCCTGCTTTGGGGTAGATCTGCCGGTGTTCTTTCTGGCCTATGGAGACGATCGTACCTTTATGGTCAAATAATATACAACGGGTGCTGGTAGTACCCTGGTCGATGGAAGCGATATATTGGGGCATAATGGTATTATGGATATCAAAAATTGAAATTTATTGGTAAATAAGGCATTTTTATTGTATCCCACAAATTGAAAAGGGTGTGAGCGCTCCTCAACAGCCGATTCTCCTGCGGCTCCAGCCCAGGTATCTAGTATTTTCGGGTTCGGTGAAGGGGGGGGGATGACTATCCTCGCATGATTGGCTATTTGGCCGGCAGGCGCGAAGGATAATAGGGGAGTTGGTCTCAAAACAACTTCCTGATCAACCATAGTATCAGGTTGATAAGCGCGCTAATCAGCAGCATAGTGGCTAAAGGGATATACAGTCGGAAGCCCTTTTTTTCGATGCGGATATCGCCAGGTAACCGACCTAGCCAAGTCAAAGAATTACCAAAAAAATAGAACACCACCCCTACTACCACCATCAGCAGGCCTGCTAGGATTAGGTATTTGGCAGTAGTAGGGGTCATGGTCGTAAGAGGATAAGGGCGATGAGACTAAAGGGCGGTATCTTCGGCCTCTTGATATAGGACTTGGAGCAACGTTTGACCCACTGCTTTTAATGTTTGTGGGTCTATCTGCTCCATCGTATCATGACTGGTATGCCATTGATCGAAAAAAGTATGCGCAAGATTATTTTGTCGCGTATGGATAATGTCGATCATAGGGATCCTAGCCACCTTATTGACGGGCAGGTGGTCGTCGGTGATGGCCGGCCCTTGGGTGTCGATAAAGTAATTGCTATATCCCAAAAGGCTAGCGATGTTCCATACGTTTCTGACGATTTCTCCTGCCAGCTGCATGGAGTAGCCTTCTTTTTGAAAGGTGGCTCCTTTGGCCCCTACCATGTCGAGCAAGATTCCGAAATAAGCCGTATAAGCGGGTTGGTGTTTGTTGGCGGCCCAATACTGCGAGCCCAGGCAGAAGCCAGCATATTCGTCGGTGGCCACATCCGAATTGCCCCAGTCTTCGGCATCGAAAAAGATGATGTCGACTCCAATGTTAGGTTTGGTGGGCTGTGTGGAGATAACCCGTGCTATTTCCAATAATACACCCACTCCGCTAGCCCCATCGTTGGCGGCAGGCACCGCTTGTTTGCTAGGGATAGAGTCTTGGTCGGCATAGGGGCGCGAGTCCCAGTGCGAGCTCAACAAGATGCGCTTGGTAGCCGAAGGGTTAAAGCTCCCTATGATATTCCGGGCATTGAGCTTCTTGCCGTCGTAAGTAGTAGGGCTGAATTTTTGCTCGGTAACTTCGAAGCCATATTCCGATAAGGTCTTGACCAGGAAGTCGCCACAGGCCTTATGTGCCGAGGTATTCGGTACCCGAGGACCGAAGTCTACCTGTTTCTGAACGAAATGATAGGCCGAATCCTCCTGGAAGGTAGGCGCTTGGACCAAGGCCATACTGACCTCTGTGGTCTGTTGATGGCTTTCATTACCGCCACAGCCTTGTAAAACTAAGGTAGCGGTAAGCAAGCAAGACCAGAAAACATGTGAATTTTTAAAATGAAATAGCATCTCCTACTTGAATTTGATGTGTGGCAGAAAATCCGGCGTTAACTTCCACCACATATTGGGCGTTCCCGTTGGATGGAATGTCTTGCTCGGAATAAGGGGTGGTATGGGCAGCGATAGAAATTATTTTTTTATTTTCATCAACATATATGATGTCGAGTGGGACGATGGTATTCTTCATCCAGAAGGCGCGCGGTTCCGACTCCTCGAATACGAATAGCATCCCTGCCGATGGGGGCAGGGTAGGTCTGTTCATCAGTCCACGGTTGCGCTCGTGGGGTGTGGCGGCATACTCGATATCGATAGCGACGAGGAGGCTATCGTTCTTCAAAAACGCTAAGGATCCTTCTTTGGTGAAAGAGACCGTCTCCGTTGGAGGGGAGGTGTCGCCGGCTTTGTCGTTGGCCAGGTAAGGGGCCAGTAGATAGGCCAGGCTTGCCATGATCACAACCAATAACAATATCCTGGCAAAAAGGGTGGTCCGGTTACTCATAGGGTTTTATTCTTCGTAAGCCCAGTCGATTTTCTCCTTCGTATCTCTGATCACCAGGCCTTGCTTTTTGAAATATGCCCTGATCTCGTCCACTTTTTCGTAATTACGAACCATCTTGTAGTCGCGGTAGAGGTTAAGCATACCTTCTAGGACGGCATCACCCACTGCCTTTTCTTCTTTAAGCCCCAAAATATTCTCAAAGAAAATAAGGAAATGGCTCAATAATTTATCAAAGGTCTCTTCTCCTAACTGTGCAGGGGTGAGCTGGCTGAGGCCTAGCATATTGACATACTTGAGCATATTGAACAGATGTCCTATGGCTACCGAGGTATTGAGGTCGTCGTTCATTGCCGTATAGAATCCTGCTATCGACTTTTCTATATCCGCTCGTTTCTTCTCGTCCATCACCACCGTTTCATCGGCTTTGTATTGGAGTAGCCTGGCCGTTCTTACTCCATTTGCCAGCCTTTTATACCCTTTTTGGGCGGCTTTAAGGGCATCGTTAGAGAAGTCCAAAGTGCTCCGGTACTGGCTCTGCATCATAAAGAACCGCACCGTCATAGGGCTATAGGGCTGGTCGAGCAAGGGGTGGCTCCCCGTAACGAGCTCGGCGGGAAGGAAGGAGTTGTTGAGCGATTTGGACATTTTTTGTCCGTTCACCGTCAACATATTGGTATGCATCCAATAGCGCACGGGATCTTGGCCCGATAGGCCTTTGGCCTGTGCGATCTCACATTCGTGGTGGGGGAACTTTAGGTCCATACCGCCTCCATGGATGTCGAACTGCTTGCCCAGATATTTGGTGCTCATACAGGTACATTCCAAGTGCCAGCCAGGAAATCCCCGACTCCATGGGGAGTCCCATTGCATGATATGCTCCGGGCTGGCTTTTTTCCACAGGGCAAAGTCCAGAGGGTTGCGCTTCTCCGACTGGCCATCGAGGTCGCGGGTTTCGTTGAGCAGGTCTTCGAGTATGCGTCCCGAGAGCTTGCCATAATCCTGCCCCCCTTCGTTGTATTTGGCAATGTCGAAATAAACCGACCCGTTGGACTCATAGGCTAAGCCCTTGTCGATCAGGGTGGCTACGGCTTCTATCTGCTCTATAAGGTGTCCCGTTGCGGTTGGCTCTATACTGGGAGGTAGCAGGTTAAATAGTTCGGTTACCTGATGAAAATCGTTGGTATAGCGTTGGACGATCTCCATGGGCTCTAATTTTTCGAGCTTGGCCATGCGCCCTATCTTATCTTCCCCTACGTCCCCGTCGCCTACCAGGTGTCCTACGTCGGTGATGTTGCGAACATAACGAACCTTATAGCCAATATGCTGCAAGTACCGAAACAAGATGTCGAAGGACATAAAGGTGCGTATATTGCCTAAATGCGCATTATTATACACCGTCGGGCCGCATACATACATGCCTACATAGGGCGCCGCAAGGGGTTCGAACAGCTCCTTTTGGCGGGTAAGGGTGTTGAATATTCGGAGAGGCTGGGGGATGGTTTCGGCCATTTATTTTTTTATTTCTAAGGTATGTTAAATATGCTTACCGGCATTCAAACGCCTCTGGTAGCGACTTTAGTTTCTTTTTTTTCGTTTCTCTGTCCTTCGGTGGTCATCAGGGTATTCCTTTTTGGTACCGCTGGCTCGGCAACTCGGAGGCTTTACGAACCGAGTTTAATGGCAAAAATAGCAAATTACCAAGGATTGACCGCCAATCCAGTTTTATAATCCTAGCAATAAAACAGGATTTACTCTGTTTTCCTTATCTTCGCAGCATTAATTCATTAGAACATTCTACACATTAATTCAATAGCATTATGAGTTTATTGACAGTTGGGTCCGTTGCTTTCGACGCCTTAGAGACACCATTTGGTAAGACGGATAAGATTATTGGCGGGGCCGCAACGTATATCACACTCGCGGCTTCCTATTTTACGAAGGGCAATAACCTCGTAGCCGTAGTGGGAGGCGACTTCCCCAAAGAGATGATTGGCCTGCTCGAAGACCATGGCGTGGGTACCGAAGGATTGGAGATCGTAGCCGACGGCAAGACCTTCTTCTGGTCGGGTCGCTACCACGAGGATATGAACACCCGCGATACCCTCGAGACCCAACTCAATGTGATGGAACATTTTGATCCTATCATCCCGGAGTCTTACCAGACTACCCAATATCTGATGCTGGGCAATACCGTTCCGGCCACCCAAAAGTTGGTGATCGAGCGCATGGCCAAGCGCCCTAAGCTCATTATGCTCGATACCATGAACCTCTGGATGAATATAGCCATGGACGACCTGAAAGCCGTATTGGCCCTCGTCGATGTATTGACCATCAACGATGAGGAGGCTCGTCAGCTCTCTGGAGAATATTCCCTTCGCAAGGCGGCCAAGGCTATTATGGCCATGGGACCCAAAACATTGATCATCAAAAAAGGAGAACATGGTGCTCTCCTTTTCCAAGACGACCGCATCTTCTTCGCCCCGGCACTTCCCCTCGAAGAGGTGTTCGATCCTACAGGAGCCGGCGATTCGTTTGCAGGGGGCTTTATCGGGTATCTGGCCAGCACCGACGATATTTCCTTCGAAAATATGAAACGTGCCATCATCTATGGTTCGGCTATGGCGTCGTTCTGCGTAGAGAAATTTGGTACCGAAAGGTTGATTAACCTTACTCAAGAAGAAATTAAAGACCGGGTGCAGCAGTTTGTAAACCTATCGAGCTTCGAGATAGTTTAAACCGTGTTGATAAGCAATGTTAAGCCCTTCGACGGGCCCAGGGTGACAGTGGTGAATTTTTGAAACAACGCCCAAACAATGTCATGCTGAGGCCCGTCGAAGCACAGTCAATACATGGTAAAGTTATGCCCTTCGACGGGCCCTGTCACGCTCTGGGTGATCAGGGTGACAGTGGTGAATTTTTGAAACAACGCCCAAACAATGTCATGCTGAGCCTGTCGAAGCACAGTCAATACAAAGTAAAGTTAAGCATTGATAAGCCCTTCGACGGGCCCTGTCACGCTCTGGGTGATCAGGGTGACAGTGGTGAATTTTTGAAACTACGTCAAAACAATGTCATGCTGAGCCCGTCGAAGCACAGTCAATACAAGGTAAAGTTAAGCCCTTCGACGGGCCCTGTCACGCTCTGGGTGATCAGGGTGACAGTGGTGAATTTTTGAAACAATGCCCAAACAATGTCATGCTGAACCTGTCGAAGCATAGTCAATACAAAGTAAAGTTAAGCATTGTTATGCCCTTCGACGGGCCCTGTCACGCTTTGGGTGATCAGGGTGACAATCATGAAATTCGAAGCACAGTCAATCTATTTAAGTAATGGATGATCAAGAGTCTATAATTCTAAATACCCTTGGACTGGCCCCATTACGCAGCGGCTCAGATAGGCCCTTGTGGACCGTTTCCACCTTATTGACTTATTACCGTACCATTTTCAGTTACGACCAAATTGCCATAAACCACCTCGCCGCTTTCTAGAATGGCATAGGCTTTCTGATACACGTAGGTGCGCATAGCATAGTTGTTTCTTAGCCTATGCGTAGCGGGGCCCACTTCAAACGGTTGCTCAAATGCATTTTTGAAGGTATTGTCAACAAAGGGTTCATACCGGGTTTCATTGGGGTCGGGCCTAAATTGAGTAAGGACTACTCCATACTCTTTGATGGGCTCTGTGCCTTTATCTACCACTTCCAGATTAAAAATCCAGAAATAAGGAGGACCTATATAGGTAGAATCGGCGTTAAAAGATGGGAGCAAAGAAGTGGGTAGGGTCTTCAATACCGGCATTCTCTTGATGGCATGGTCCTCGGTGCACGAAAATTGAAATAAAACAAAAAGACTAAAAGCTGCCAGCCAAATCATTCGTTTGGTAGTGTGTTTCATAAGTAATTAATAATGAAGCTGTTTAAACTTATGCTATAAAAAAGAAATTCCCAGTTGAATTTTAATCTTTGTGATGTCCAAATCATAAAACTAAAATCGCCCTGGGAA
>NZ_QGDT01000026.1 GCF_003149085.1 Dyadobacter jejuensis
TAAATTCCTCCCAGAGGTCGGAAGCCTTGACAGAACCAAAGAATAAACTGAATAGGCAGTTGAAAAAGAAAAAAAATAATATTTTGGTCCTATAAAGAGGGAGTATCATAGTGATAGTATGTATTGATAATTCTCAAATCTCCCGTAAACCTAGGTAATCCATTCTCAATAGTTAGTTCGATATTTGCATAAGGTTCAAAGTACAAAGTCGTGGAGAATTTCCATTCAGCTTGATCTTTATTTTCTACTACCAATAATAGGCTCAGCGTATCAAGTTGTACAAATTCAATTTCAGCTCGCCCAACTGAATCAAACTTCGACTGATAAACCTCATTAGCTCCAGTATGTAAAATACTAGATCTGCTAAGAAATACTTCCATTCCAGCACATTCGTGACAAGTGATGTTTATCCGAGTTTTATTATCTTTTGAGGAAGACACACAACCTATAGTCAAAAGGATGGAGAGTGTTGTAATAAGAATAGAAATGTGTGATTTCATGTGCTTTGTAATTGACAAGATCAAATTAATAAAGTATAAATTCTTGTATATATCACTTTACTATATTAGGCGAAATTATTAAGTTACTAACAAATTGAATTAACTATAAGCACAACCATTTTTCACCACCGTAGCAGTTGGACCACAACCACAAATGTTTGTTCCTCCTACCTTATAGGTAATTCAGGAAACTCTTACATCATTACCCACATGATTTGTTACACTGCAGTATCCTGAACATTTTTTTTATCGGATCCCTCTATAACATTCTTCATTTCCGCTCTTGTCAATGCAAAGGCACTAAAACTAGATAAACTCTTGATTTTTACCTATTCAAGGCAAACTGAACAGTTTATTTAGCTGCATATATTCATCAATTTTCCCTCTTGTAAATCTTTGACATATGTCAATATGATAGTTTATAATAACATGAAACGTTGGTATTTCCGCTAAAGCAAAAGCTCATTCAACGAATTTTTACCAAAATTGCTGGAAAGTGATATTCAATTTGGTGATCGAGAAAAGTTTGATACTTAGTTGCTATATCAAATTGTTGTTGCTGATATACACTATTACCTGGCAATTTCAATAATTGCTTTTCCCATCCAACATCTTCCCTTTTAGAGAAAAAGTAAGGTTTATCGGCCTTTTTAATTAAACCTATTTCCAGTTCGCCAGTCGAATTTTTAGATTTTACCTCAAATCCGATAAAGAAGTTTCCAGTAATCCTAGTACGAAGTTTGAATTTCTTCCATCCACTTTTTTTATCGGTAGTTTTAATTCTACTATTATAAAATTCATGTTCTTTTGGCCTCCCCAATGAATCTTGGAATATTTTTACTTGATAACTTTGAGTCAATCCTTCTTTTTGAATTGTAAAAAATTGAATTTTTCTTAATTTTTTACACTCAGAAGTATTCATAGGAATTACAAACATTACGCCAGATTGATTCAGATCATTTCGAAGACTTCCAACAAGAATACGGTATTTTTTAAAAAGAACATATGATTCGATTTTAATATTATCGGCACCATACTTATATTTTATTTTAGCAAACACGCTATCACTATTGAAAATAGTAAAGATAGTCATTGTTACAACTAGAATCGATTGTTTTAATGACATGATTACGTAAATTATGGTACTTCAAAAAAGCGAATTTTTCCACTAACATTACAGAGAATATGAATCTACCCTCAGTAAATGATTGAAAATAATTATGCAAAAAAAACATCAAGGAATAGGTTCCGCTTTACATTTTGAGAGAGTTATTTTCGTCCATACAACCCAAGATTCTTTTACCATTTTATTTTTGATTCGTTGACAAGAATCTATTTGATAACAATACCCTTCTGGATCAGTGGTTGTACCTAAATCAATACAAACAACTCCCCCCCCAACAACATTCTTCATTTCCGCTCTTGTCAATGCACAAAAACTTTCGAAAATCCGTAAGGAATTGGCGCGCTCTATATTTTGGCCTAAAACAGTTAAAATACGGCCTAAGTCCTTTATATAAATGGCGACGGGTAAGAATAAAAAGGCTTTTTGCATGAGGTCGATCATTTCATTTACAAGTATATTTAAATATTTTGTGGTAATAGTCAAAATAATCGAGGCAATTTGCCTCGATTATTCGTTCAATTTTTGAACTTGTAAGAATAAAATATTCATAATTTCTCTTTGCAAATTGCATATAAGTAACTTATATTAGCAAAGCAATACACATCACCATGAAAATAGGAGCCAAACTTCGTCGGTTGCGGGACTATAAGCGTTTTTCTTCTAGGGAGGTAGCTGCGCTGATAAACATCGGCCAAAACACCTACTTAAGCTGGGAGCATGACGCTACCTATCCATCCTTTAAGCATTTCGTCCCTTTGGCCGAGGCCCTAGGGCTCTGCCCTATTTCCTTGATGGCTTTTCTTTTTGAGCAGATATCACTGGAAGAATTATTGATGATCACCGAAACTGTTCCCGATTTAAAGGAAGCGGTCATCTTCTACAAGAATCACAAGGACAGATAACTGTAACAAAAGAACATCAAGGAAGGATTGGGTAGTAGAATCATTTGACTCCTCCGCCCCACCCCCTCGATTCTGGCATACCCCAAAAGAAAATAATCAATCTTAGTCATTAAGTAAGCTCTTCAATGCCATGAGCATGTTATCATGTAGCCTTTTAGAATTGTAGAGAACAGGGTAGTTTTTAACAAAAATATCTCTTTCCCTAAATAAGGCTCCTGTCTTTGAGTTCACAAGTTTAATATTTATGAAATAAGCAAGTGGAGCAGTATTCATTATTGAGGTAAAGCATGCCCCTGTACTAATTTTACCCTTTAGTAAATAGGCAGCATCCGAAGAATCGGAATGGTATATATTAAGAGAGTCTAAAATCAATAAGGTAGCTTTAGTGTATTTATCAGCCAGTAAGGAGTCATTTATAATATTAGTCTCAAAAATGACTTGATTAATGGACAATTCGGATTCCCAAGAATTATTGGGAATGTCTTCTTCGGTCCTAATAGTAAAGGCCAGAAGGACGTAAGCATAAACAATTAAGGCTCTTAATTTAAACATGACTTTTAGGTTTAAAAGTAAATAATTTACACTTTTTTTGTAAAATCGAAAAAATAAATTAAATATTAAATCCTACACACTTATTACATCCCGAATTTAAATTACAATTGGTATATGCTGTTTTAAAATTTTCAAATGACGCAATTCTGTTCCACTCACTTCTTATCATATTCGATATCCTTTGAACCCCGAGCGGTTATTATTGTAAATTTTCAATAAGTTTATTGAGTTCTGTTGAGTTAGGCTCGTCCGCATCAATTGTAACAATCCTGCCTTGTTTGTCAATCACAATTCCCCTTGGAATGCTTGGTTCGGTAATAATTTTTGCTAATTCGGTATCGGGGTCTAATCTTAAGTGATTACCTAAGTCAGAAATGCCCCATGACTGGATTGATCTTTTCCATTCAGACTCTCCCATGTCCTTTGAAATGAATACTACTTTGGGCGAAGGAAACTGACGCTTCATTGCTATTATCTTGGCAATATTTAACTTACAGCCCACACGCCAACTTAGTAGACATCAATACCAAAGCAATTGCTAAAATTTTCATGTTTTAAAGCCAGTAAAGTGGATATCCGTTACTTCTTTTCGTAACGGGTGTCTCACCAAATGTGATCGGTTTGAGTAATCTAATTTGAATTTCTCAGTTTTATCTTACATGAATATATTCCCCATCGGAGCAGGTGGGCTATTTCACAAACACTTATACCATTGCACTGTGCAAATGGTCGAATCAACCTAGAAAAACTAGATCATCATTCCAGTTTTCCGATGGTGATAGAGTCTATTGGCTCTTCAGGGATATATACCTGCAATATCCTATGTATTTGTTCGTCGTCGGCCGACGGCATTCTCGAAACTATTATTTTTCCGGTGCTGTCCAAAAGAACATAATTGGGTATTACCAAAGGAACGGTTTCAGTTAACCTACTGGTCATTAAAAATTGGCTAAGACTACTTTTGCTTTTTCTCGTTAAATAGTGTTCGCTGGATCCAAATCTGTCATTATAAAGTTTAAGTCCCGATTTCCATTTCTTTTCATCCTCATCGATGGATATACTAATAATATCCAACCCAGATAAGCCATATTGAGTCTTTATTTTTTTTAGATATGGCAAATAATAGTAACATGGCCCGCACCAACTTGCCCAAAACGTCACCATCACTACTTTACCCTTATGTTTATTTAAGACCGACTCCCAACTTGAATAGGTATTATCAGGTTTTTTTAGCTTTGACTTTAATATTTGGTTAGGGTATTCAAAATTGTTGTTATCTACTTTGTCCATTACATAGGCCAAAAGGTTCCTATCCTTACATATTGCGTAAAATCTATTTAAATACTCCTGAAAATCTGGGAGATTCAGCCACTTGTACTTTTGTAAGAGCCATGCCATTAAATAACTTTGTTGGATCCCATTAAAGTTGTGTAAAGCCGAGCTAAATTCGGTATAAAATTTATTTGCCGGATCGTCTCCCCTCAATGAATCCCTACATAGGAAGGAGTTTAAGGCGACAATGGCAGTCCGATATTCTTTTCCGCCCATCCATAATGAATCCTTATCTGTTACGGTGTCCTTTATTATCCTAATTGTATCCTGATACCATTTAGGAATATTTAGTATATTGGTATTTTCGCTAATATACGGTCTCAAAAGATCCACGATACGGTAATAATCCAGTTCCTTTTCCAAAGTATATTTATATGCAGAATCACTCTTAGTAAATTTTGAAACAACCTCTTTTCGCTTCCAATGACAGGAATCTAATGTTGAGATAATCAGCTTAAAATCTGAATCTTCCGTTTTATGTATATCAAAACCCGGATGATACTCAGTGGATAAACCTGGCTCTTTTGTAAGTAAGACCAGAGCATTGTAAATGCTATCCTTATTCATTACTTCCAAATGCCCTCCTGTTTTACGACGCCCAAGAACGATCGTATCGTTTGGCATGACCAACACATTTCTTCTCGTTTGTCCGTCAGTATACGTGAATGTAATTGGAAAGGGAGCATCTATAATTCTGTCATTCTGGAGTTTCCCCCAAAACATATTTCCGAAAATATCTTCGTAATGCACTATTTCACCTACGGCTTCATTCTCATTTGAGTAAATCATAACGGTACTTTGACCGAAAACAGGGTAAGATAAAAGCACTGCAAAACAAAAAACTTTATATAGTAAATGCATCGGCGAAGAATTTACAAGTCATACGAATGAGGGATCATTCGTATGACTTAGTTTAATTAATTATATATTTACTCACAATGATAGTCTACTCCTGGATATCCAGCATTCGTATTATAGTCATTGGCAGCTTTTCCTGCATAAGAAAAACAATCATCCATACTGGTTGACGCGCAATCACCTGACCAGGAAACTTGGTTCAATTTATCATTGAAATGGCATACAATGTCGGCTCCCCCAACCACATTCTTCATTTCCGCCCTTGTCAACGCAAAGGCACTAAAACTAGATAAACTCATGATTTCTAATAATTTAAGGTTTAAAAAATATATTTACTGACTTTCGAAAATCCTTAGGTGATGGGTACGTTTGCATTTTTTTGGTTTAAAACGCTTACAATACTGCCCAGATCCTTTATTTGAAAGGCCTTGGGTAACAGAATGCCATTGATAAAAACGGTTGGCGTGGCATTTACACTAGCCAACTCGCACCAGCGGGCGTAAAGTTGGAACTGTTTTGGATGATCAGCATTTGGTTCAAAGGGATATTGCTTCAACCATTTTTCGGCATCCTGCCGGTTGTCGTGGTACCAAGAATCCATCACTGTTTGCAATTGGCTCGCTGACGCTTCTAGAAATTTGGCGGCAATTTGCATGCCTTTGTTTGGCCCGAGAAAAACAAACTGGGCTTTAATCTGCTGGTTTTTTTCGATCAAGTGATTTATCTCCCCGTGTATTCTGGCACATGGGCCACATAGCCGGTTGGTTACCACGGTGAGCGTATGGGTCGCATTGGGATTTCCGCGTTGTACGGTACGCATATCCGTAAAGATAGGCGGCATTTGGCGTTGGTTTTGAAATACCATTTTGATATACTCCTCATTGAATTTTACCTTCTGTAGTTCCCTTCTTAAGCCAAATACTTGTGTAGCTTGTACCATAGGTGTTTTTACCAATACCCAAATTAGAGTTGGAATTAGGAAGGCCAGTATCAGTACTGCCATGGTGGGCAGACTGAAATTCAGACTCAGATTTGGGTAATTGATCATCACCCATGCCGCTTCTAGCCAAAGTACCACCTGTACGGACATACAAAGCTTACACCATTGCTTGGCCACGAACTTTTGATAATAAACGGAGTACAGGGTATAAGGCAATGCTAATATGCTAAGGACGGAAAGGATACTGATCACTCCCATATCTGCCGAAAACAAACCAAACAAAAGCGCTAATAATCCGCCAGAAAAATACAGAAACCCAATGTCCGACCAGGTGAGCCATGGGGTAAGTTTGGCGGCACTGGACTGTAATATACCGTTGCAATTATTGCCTTGGCCCACTTGGCACAGGCTTTGTAAAAAGGGATTGTCGGAATCCAGACTTTGCCATAGGAGCAATCCACTAAGAAGGGTTCCGGTTAATTTCAATCCTGTGATTAGCAACAGATTCGTGCTTGAAAGATTTCCCCAAGTCAGGCCAATCAGGATAGCCAAAAGAAGCAATGTTCCACCTATCAGAAATGGATTCCGCCCCTTGCTCCCCATTGTTCCTTTTTCTTTTTGTCATAATCCACCTCTCCCGATTGCTCGTTGGGTTCTATTAAAAGTGTAACTCCGTCCCATTTTTGTTGGAAGGAATTCAGGCCTTCCGTTTGCCAACCCACTTGCGTATCCAGCCAAGTAATGGTTTCATTTTTGACAGACTTGATCGGTGCTAATATGCCTCCTTTAATTTTTAGATACGCCAGGGCGGGCAAGGGTATTTCTTTGATTTGGTCAGGATGCAGCCGAGTAGCCATATTGGGTACATTCCATTCGGATAAGGCATCGCTTACTGCAGCCATACTAGGAAAATCAGGGTGCAGACAAAGTCCTACGGTTACTCCATTTGCAGTAACAGGTACCTTGGCTGCCCATAGCAAGTACTCTAAGGTATCTTTTGTATTTTTTTCGGTGGCGTTTAAATTCATGGCTAATCGATTAATGCATTAACAACGGTTTTTAGATTATTGACGGAATACTTTGAGGCGCAGGTTTTATTGAATGCCGCTATATTGCTTTTGTATTTTTCATCGCTCAATAGTTCTTCTATTTTCCTTTTCATATCCACACTTCTCTCGTGGTGAAACACCCCTCGTAATCCCAATCCGTGGTGTTCCACTTTCAACCCATTCCCATTTTGGTCATAATGAGGATCGAGGGGATACACCAGCATGGGTACTCCATATTGTAAACTTTCTTTTACCGAGCCTAATCCACCATGGGTAACATATAAATCGGCATGTTTCAACACCTTCAACTGAGGTACTCTGGTAAAAAAATGAAACGTATCGGGTAATTGTCGCTGATAGCTTAGGGTTTGGATTACCAAATCGTTTACCGAGAATATTACTACGATATCCGTAACACTTTCTAGCGCATCGATTAGCTTATTCAGGAAATCGAGTAATGCCTTGTCGGATCCCTGGTAAAAAGTACCAAAGGTGCAATACACGATTTTATTTCCCTTGCTTTTGCTTTTTAGAATACTGTCAAACCGAATTTCAAAGGATTCGTCTAATTGGGTATCCATTTTTTTTTCGGTAGTACAAAGTCCCAAATAATATTGATTGCGCTTCCTGACATCCGGTGAAACTTCCAATTCTAATGGGGCCAAGATTACTTCTGGAATATGATCGAATAGCAATGTATTGGTTCGGTCCTTGGCTAATGGATGTTTTACAGAGAATCCTTCAGCAGCTATCATTTTCTCCAATTGACGATCCATTGCCTTGGAAATCATTACATCCAAAGGTTGGGTAAAGTACATTTTTAAGGGTATGCCTTTTCTTTGATTTTTTACGGGTTGGTTTTCATGTTCTTTCGGCCAATGGGCTTGATCTACCGTAGGGTAACCATTGATGCGATAAGTGGATAGCATCGGGTTTAGAAAAATTAGCTTGACTGTTTTATGGTACTTGGGAAACAGTACCAACATATCCGTACTATTAAAAATATCGATAAAAATCGCTGTTGGCTTTATTTGGTCAACAAGGCTGAATAATTCGTTTTGGCGGTGTGTGAGTATTTCGTTTTCTCGGATGCATTTCAAAATATTCCATTTCCCGGACAATTGTTTCACTTCATGGAGGTAACGTGCTTCCATTCCTAGAGTAACCCTATAGTTGCTCGTTACCTTTGCATCGTAACCTTGTGTCGCAACCAAACCGGCCAAAGCCTCGGAGGTTACCGCATAATGGATGCCATATTCCTCCCTCAACAACCCAGCCACAAAGAGCGAAGGCAGAACATGGCTATGAATGGTGGCGGGTAAGAATAAAATAGTTTTTTGCATAAGACAACTCATTTGAACTACAAGTATATTTAAATTAATTATTAGATTAGTTCAGAAAATTGGCGCAATTCGCCTCGATAATTGGTTCAATTATAATTTTTGACCGAAAAATAATTTTTTTGTAACCAATGGCAGATCTTTCCAGATAAGTGACATATATTAGCATAGTATACACTCAGCTACAGGAAAATAATACACCCCCACCATGAAAATAGGAGCCAAACTTCGTCGGTTGCGGGACTATAAGCGTTTTTCTTCCAGGGAGGTAGCTGCGCTGATGAACATCGGCCAAAACACCTACTTAAGCTGGGAGCATGACGCTACCTATCCATCCATTAAGTTCATCGTCCCTTTAGCGGAAGCTATGGGGCTCTGCCCTATTTCCTTGATGGCTTTTCTTTTTGAGCAGATATCACTGGAAGAATTATTGATGATCACCGAAACTGTTCCCGATTTAAAGGAAGCAGTCATCTTCTACAAGAATCATAAGGACAAATAACTGTAGCCTGCTCAGGCGTGGCAGAAGAAAACGAGAGCTGATACATTTGCCCCCCTCCCTCTCCTCTCCAAGCGAGGACATCAGAAAGTGGTGACGTTTAAAATGCCTGAAATGGAGAATTATGCAAAAAGGAGTATCTCTAAAATTTCCATCCCGCTGGGATAAGGTTACAGAACATATCGATTGAAACTAAGTATCATTGGGGGTTTTGAGAACATGCTGCTCAAAATTAGGAATTTTGAAAAAATGCGGCTCAAAGATGCCAGAGGCATCTAACGTTTATAGCCAAAACGTTAACATATGAATCTCCCGACTGCAGCGCAGTCGAACCATGGCCGACAATGGTCCTATTCGCCTGGGTTATGATAAAATCACGGCAGAAATGGTCTTGAAAATAACACTCTACATAGAGGTTCGATACCTACGGCATCGTCATTCACGATTCATTAATTATTTCTCTATAAACGTTTTATCCCGCTGGGATAAGGTTACAAAATATATCGATTGAAATTAAGTATCATTGGGCGTTTTGAGAACATGCTGTTCAAAGATGCCAGAGGCATCTAACCTTTATAGCAAAAACGAAAACATGTGAATCTCCCGACTGCAGCGCAGTCGAACCATAGCCGTCAATTGCCAAATACCTTGGGTTTCCATAAAATCACCACAGAAATGATGATGGAAAAACCACTCTACATAAAAGTTCGATACCTACGGCAGCGTCATACACGATTAATTAATTCTCTATAATCGTTTTATCCCACTGGGATAAGGTTACAAAAAATATCGATTGAAATAAGGATCATTGGGGATTTTGAAAACATGCGGCTAAAAGATGCCAGAGGCATCTAACGTTTATAGCCAAAACGCAAACCTGTGAATCTCCCGACTGCAGCGCAGTCGAACCATAGCTGACAATTGCCAAACACCTTGGGTTTCCATAAAATCACCACAGAAATGATGATGGAAATACCACACTACAGAGAGGTTCGATACCTACGGCATCGTCATTCACGATTCATTAATTAATTCTCTATAAACGTTTTATCCCGCTGGGATAAGGTTACAATAGATATCAATTGAAAAAAGGATCATTGGGGATTTTGAAAAAATGCTGCTCAAAGATGCCAGCGGCATCTAACGTTTATAGCCAAAACCCAAACCCATGAATTTCCCGACTGCAGCGCAGTCGAACCATAGCCGACAATTGCCAAACACCTTGGGTTTCCATAAAATCACCACAGAAATGATGATGGAAAAACCACTCTACAGAGAGGTTCGATACCTACGGCATCGTCATACACGATTCATTAATTGATTCTCTATAAACGTTTTATCCCGCTGGGATAGTGCCGCAACGAATTTAATTGTATTTTTATATTATACAAATTTTTTATATAATCTAAAATATAATTCATGAGCATCCATAGATTTTTTAGACATAATTATTCATCGATCCACCGACTGCCATGCAGTCATAAATATAATCATTATAATGAATACTTACTCGCAAATTTATGTCCACATCGTATTCGCGGTAAAGGGCCGTGAAAACCTAATTTTGCCTTCGTGGGAAGAAAAGATTTATAAATACATTACTGGAATTGTTCAAAATAAGGAACAAAAAATGATTGCCATTAATGGTATGCCAGATCATATCCATTTCCTTTTAGGAATAAGACCGACTTGTTGTATATCAGATATGGTCCGAGAAATTAAAAAATCGTCAAACCTTTATATACAAACAGAGCAATTATCAAAGTTTAAATTTCAGTGGCAAGAAGGTTTTGGTGCATTTTCATATAGCCATTCACACTTAGACATGGCAATTAATTATATTCTGAGACAGAAAGAACATCATAAAAAGAAAAGCTTTGGAGATGAATACATCGAAATGCTTCAAAAATTTAATATTGACTATAACGATAAATATTTGTTAGAATAAATCGTGCAATAACCACTATACATTGAGAGAAAAGTAGATGCATTACGTTTTGATCGAAATTATATAATTTCAAAATGCTCAAAGATGCCAGAGGCATCTAACGTTTATAGCCAAAACGCTAATATGTGAATCTCCCGACTGCAGCGCAGTCGAACCATGGCCGACAATTGCCAAATACCTTGGGTTTCGATAAAATCACCACAGAAATGATGATGGAAAAACCACTCTACAGAGAGGTTCGATACCTACGGCATCGTCATACACGATTCATTATTTTATTCTCTATAAACGTTTTATCCCGCTGGGATAAGGTTACAAAACATATCGAGTGAAATTAAGCATTATTAGGAATTATGAAAAAATGCTGTTCAAAGATGCCAGAGGCATCTAACCTTTATAGCAAAAACGAAAACAAGTGAATCTCCCGACTGCAGCGCAGTCGAACCATAGCCGACAATTGCCAAATACCTTGGGTTTCCATAAAACCACCACAGAAATGATGATGGAAATACCACACTCCATAGAGGTTCGATACCTACGGCATCATCATACACGATTCATTAATTGATTCTCTATAAACGTTTTATCCCGCTGGGATAAGGTTACAAAACATATCAATTGAAATTAAGCGTCATTAGGAATTTTGAGAACATGCAACGCAAAGATGCCAGAGGCATCTAACGTTTATAGCCAAAACGTTAACATATGAATCTCCCGACTGCAGCGCAGTCGAACCATGGCCGACAATGGTCCTATTCGCCTGGGTTATGATAAAATCACGGCAGAAATGGTCTTGAAAATAACACTCTACATAGAGGTTCGATACCTACGGCA
>NZ_QGDT01000027.1 GCF_003149085.1 Dyadobacter jejuensis
TAAATTCCTCCCAGAGGTCGGAAGCCTTGACAGAACCAAAGAATAAACTGAATAGGCAGTTGAAAAAGAAAAAAAATAATATTTTGGTCCTATAAAGAGGGAGTATCATACTAGACAATATTTATATAGAACGACTCTGGCGAACAGTAAAGAGGGATTATGTATACCTTTTCCCAGCATTAGATGGTCGGGAACTGCACCATGGATTGACAGAATTTTTTAATGAATACAATTATAAGAAGTACCACCAAGGCATTGGGCGAACCATACCGTTTCAAAAGTACCAAAAGCAGGTGGCGTGAGCTTATTTTCTTTTAACCCGCAAAGAAAGTTCATTCATAGAACCTATCAAGGCCAAGTAAATTCCTCCCAGAGGTCGGAAGCCTTGACAGAACCAAAGAATAAACTGAATAGGCAGTTGAAAAAGAAAAAAAATAATATTTTGGTCCTATAAAGAGGGAGTATCATAACTTGTTTTGACCAATGCTGGTGCTTACGAAGTAAATTACTATCTTCGCGATCATCTTGGGAACGTCCGGATGGTGTTGAATGAGGATGGATCTCTTCTTCAGGAAACTGATTACTATCCATTTGGATTGGAGATTGATAGAAATTCACCAGTTGTTGGGTTGAATGCTAGGAATGAAACCAATCGTTATAACTTCCTGGGTAAAGAAACTGAGATAGCTACTGGATATATAGATCTGCAAGCAAGGTTTTACGATCCAACTGTTGGCAGGTTCACCACTATTGACCCTGAAACAGAAGGACAATTAGAGTTTTCGCCGTATCATTACTCTTTCAATAATCCGATACGGTTCTCTGACCCGGATGGAAGGTTTGCTTGTTGTGGTGGACCAGGAGCAATGCTCTTGACTGAAGCCAAATCACAATGGGAGGCAGTAAAAAGAAATGCCACAACCTTTGCAAACAACGCTGAACAGGCATTGGGCAAGGCATTGAGTTACACAGATGTAAATGATGCGGCTGTGGTAACCACGATGTTGACTCGTGGCAGTAATGCTGTCAATTTGGACGGAACTAAAGCTACGACAACAGATAAAGTCTTGGCAATTGGTGGGGCACTGGTGCCTTTGGTTGGTGGTAGTACTTTAAAGAAACTTGGAGAAGGTATTTCTGAAATTCCGGCAGTTAAACAAGTTATTGAAAGATTAGAGATTGCTATTTCCTCAGAAAATAAAATAGGCCGAGATTTGTTAAATCCTCCTGGGAAACCAGGTAATTCTCCTACCTTCAAAAGTGATGGTAAGCCAGTAGAGATTCATCATGAAGGACAAAGCCGGACAGGGCCATTCGTAGAAATGCATCCGTCAGACCATAGAATGGGCGATAATTACAGAAATAATCATCCCAGTGGACAAACACCACTTACCAAGGAAGAAAGAAAGGAGTTTAATAGTGCAAGAAGACAATATTGGATAAATGAATTTCCAAATCAATAATAGCTAGATTATGGATGCTGATATGATTAATGAAGGCAATAAAATACTAGTAGAAATGTACAAATTTTCTAGTGAAATGGTCAACTTGAGTGCTCCGATTCCGGATTCTAGATTGGAGGTCTTTGAGGATAAAATCGGTCATTTACTTCCTAATGACTTCAAATACATGCTAAAAAAGCACAATGGATTTTCTTTGTCTGGAATCGAAGTATATGGTTTTGATGAAAGTTTAAAAGGTTCTTCTCTTGATCAGGTATACCAATATGAGCATTTTGAAGTCACCAATAAAATGCCGTTAGAATTCTTGCCATTTTCCCCCGATGGGCGAGGAAATCATTATTGTCTGGATTTGTCAAGAATAGATGCAGGAAGTTGTCCGGTTGTATTCTGGCAGTGGGATTTTCAATATCAAAGTACCAATGATATTGAAATTTGCAACGAAAACTTTTATGACTGGATAGATGAAGTATTGATAGCTTGGACATTAGAGGAATATAACTATGACGGTAGTCCCAATAATTAGAATAATTAAACCATTACTATAACAGAACAGGCTCTGGAATCGGAGCCTGTTCTGTTATACCGCATATTGCTGTTTAGCTCAAAAATCCCTGATAAAAGCATCCAGTAGGGCAAAAACGGTTTTCTTTTCATCTTCGGGTAATTGTTCAATGGCTTGCAGCCGTTGAACATTTTTTTTGTCCAGGGAAGCACTTTGCCCTTCGCCTACCAGGTAATCCAGCGTCACGCCCAAAGCGTCGGCGATACGCTTTGCAAAATCAATGGAAGGTGCAGCTTCGCCCCTTTCGTACTTGCCCAGGATCTCCCTTGAAATAGAACTTTCACGGGCCAGGTCAGTCTGTGACCAGCCTTTTTCTTTCCTTAAAGCAGTGATTACCGTCGCAATATTCTTCATATAAATACGCCTTTGTGTACTAAATGACAATGTTTTGACAAAAATAAGGAATTAAAGTGCACTAAAAAATACAATGTGACTATGATCAATTGGTATAATCTTATACTTTTGTGTCTGATCATACACAGTAACGTTCCTGAAATTATTTTTTCAAATGGAAATATCGGAGATAAAAGCCCGCCTGAGCATCACCGAAGTACTCGGCCACTACAACATCAAGCCCGACAAAAACAGCCGGATCTGCTGCCCCTTTCACGACGACAAAACGCCCTCTATGCAGGTTTATGAGAAGACCGGGACGGTTTACTGTTTTTCCGGAAACTGCAAGACCCACGGCAAAAGCCTGGACGTGATTGACTTTATCATGAACAAAGAAGGCATCACCAAACATGAAGCCTTGAAAAAAGCTTCCGGATTGGTAAGCGGAACGCTACCCGGCCCCACACTGGTAAGTGCTACGCTGGAGATATCCTCACTAATAACAGACTTTAAGTCTTTGGAATTAAACCTGAAACAGACCCAAGGGGCTCAGTACCTGGACAAACGTGGGCTGGGCTGGCAGTTGCTGCGCGACAAGGCCGGTGTAAGGCTGGGCTACAACGCCGGGCAACGTTCCGCCGTAAAACAGCTGAAAAACTGCGTATTGTTCCCGCTCAGAGCTGGAAATACCAAGATCACCGGCATGTACGGGCGTAGTATTTACGACATCGAGGGCAAAAAGCATTTTTATCTTCCGGACCGCAAAGGCCTTTTTCCTTTTTACCCTGCACCCACTACCACACACCTGGTACTGACAGAAAGCATCATAGATGCCTGTACACTTCTGCAACACACAAATTACACGGTATTAGCCCTTTACGGAACCAACGGACTGACAGAAGAGCATTTGAAAGCAATCAGCATGTTAAAAGGCCTCCGTGAGGCCACGCTGTTTTTTGATGGTGACGCGCCCGGCCGTAAAGCCCTGGAAAGTGTTAGTATGCAGCTCCAAGCGGTAACAAAAGCCAAAATCAGCCACGTGGCCACACCCGACAACGAAGATGCAAACAGCCTGGTCATCAGCCACACCCCTGAAATACTTGATCACCTGATTGAAAACCGTACAATCTGGGTGCCAGGCGTCATCACGTGCGAAAGAGAGCCAGAAGATCAACCTTTTCTTTTTTCATCGGAACGCCGACCGATTGAAAAAGAAAAAATTACTGAACCGGATCAAGAAAAACCAACAATCATAGCCAGGACAATAGCACCTACCGCAAAAGACGACGGAATACCGTCCAGCGTAGCGACGCCCGACGTATCCACGCGGGACCGCTTACAAGTCATATCTCCTGAACTGCTGATTTACAGCACTGGTACGCTCAAAATCAGCATCCTGGGCGGTGTAAAGCTGACCGGCCTTGACCGTCTGCGGGCAACGCTGAAAATCACCGATGAAAAAAAACCATCAGGAACGCCTGCCGCGCGCTTGCCCGTCCGCCATAACCTGGACCTGTACCATGCCGTGCAATCAGAGCAACTGCAAGCTAAAATAAGTGAGAACTTGCACCTGGAAAGCAATAAAGCGGCAATTGTCGTTGAAGGCCTGATCAGCGCCCTGGAAACTTACCGGAGTGAACGTATGGCCGCTTTACAGCCCAAAAGGGTCAAAGACCCGCAGCTCACAGAAGCTGAAAAGAACCAGGCTCTGACCTATTTAAAATCTGCCGGGCTACTGGAAAGGACGGTGAACAGCATCGCTGAAAGTGGTATTGTCGGCGAAGAATCCAATGCAATGATTGCCTACCTAGTCTATACTTCCCGCAAACGGGAAAGCCCGCTGCACCTGATGTGTCTGGGCGCAAGCGGCACGGGCAAAACGTATTTGCAGGAGAAAGTCGGTGAGCTGATGCCCACTGAAGACAAGCTGGAAATTACCACCCTGTCAGAGAATGCCTTTTACTACTTCGGGCGCGATGAATTAAAACACAAACTGATCCTGATCGAAGACCTGGACGGTGCCGCTGACGTGCTTTATCCGCTCCGGGAACTGCAAAGCAAGCGCAAAATATCAAAAACGGTGACGCTCAAAGACAACAAAGGAAACCTGAAAACGGTCACCCTTGTCGTAGAAGGGCCTGTAAGCGTAAGCGGCTGTACGACCCGTGAAAAGCTCTATGAAGACAATGCAAACCGCTGTCTGCTCCTGGAAATAGATACAGGCAAAGACCAGGACAGCCGGATCATGGCCTATCAGCGCAAGTTGAGCGCCGGGCTGATCAACAAGGGACAGGAAACCAGTGCCAAGACCCTTTTTCAAAACATACAACGTATGCTTAAACCGATCGCAGTGCGAAACCCTTACGCCCAGCTGATCAACCTGCCCGACATTATTTTTAAACCACGGCGCACGATTGGGCTGCTGCTCTCCTTTATTGAAACCATCACTTTTTACCACCAGTACCAATTAGCCCTAAAAACCGATCCCAAAACCGGGGAAAACTACATTGAAACACAGCCAGAGCATATCAGGTGGGCGTTTAAGCTACTGACAGAAGTATTGTTCCGGAAATCGGACGAGCTCAGTGGTGCCTGCAGGCACTTTTTGGAAGGACTGAAAATCTACCTTAAAGCGCAAAAAACAGAAACTTTTACAGCCAAAGAAATCCGGAAAGTGATGCGGCTTCATCCCAGTAACCTGAAACGGTACCTGATTGAACTGGACCGTTACGGCTATATCAAAGGCAAGGGCAACCGTTATAAAGGCTATGAATACAGCATTGTGGATATGCACGAATATGAGGCCTTAACAAGGCAAATAAACACTGATTTACAGCGCATTACGGACAATATTAGTGGTTCGTAGTCCGGATGTGGTTCAAACGCCAGAATGAACCACTTAACGCATTGATTTAAAGCGCACAACGTGCGTAGTTCACAGTAAAAGAAAACCGTAGTGTAATAGCATGAAATATACCATCATAGAAAATCCGGAATACAGTAGCCATGTGCAGCAGTACGGGCAATATTTACAAATCATGAATTACGCTCCGGTAAGCGTAGAAGGCAGCAAAGCGTTGATGCTGGAGTTTTTTTCTTATCTGGAAAACCAGGGAATCTGGGAGCTTCCCCAACAGCCCAAAACCATAGACCTTTTTATGCACCATCTGCGGAGCCGGCCCAACGAACGCTTTGCGGGTAAAGGCCTCTCAGAAGGACACAGAGCCAAATTCTGGCAGGCCATCCGCAACTTTGACCAATACCTGCGGCATACTGGGCAAGGCGGGCTGAATATGCCGGAAAGGGATATCCAAAACACACCGGTAAACCAACGGGACATTGGCCAGATCCTGACCCAGGACGAAATCCGTCAGCTTTACCAGGCCTGTGATACAAGCAACCCCGTAGGTATCCGTGACCGGGCCATGTTGTCACTTTTTTACGGCTGCGGCCTACGCCGTAAAGAGGGTTTAAGCCTAGAAGTCAGTGACCTGAAGTTCAGTAGCAACCTAATCCATGTGCGAGAAGGGAAGTTCCGGAAAGAAAGATATGTACCTATGGGAAAACAGGTTAAAGACGATCTGTACACATATTTACTGGAAGGTAGGCCTTATCTGTTGAAAGACAATACCCAGCATACAGATGCCAAAGTAGTTGTCAAATCCGTGCTCATCAGCCAGAGAGGGAGAACTCCCACTGGTGAGACACTGGGGTTCCGTCTAAAACATTTACAGGATCAAACCAGCAATCCTGTTTTACAAAGCATGACAATAGGCCTGCACATCCTGCGCCACAGCATCGCTACCCATTTATTACAGCAGGGAATGAGCCTTAAACGCATCGCCCAGTTTTTAGGTCATGCTTATCTGGAAAGTACCCAGGTATATACACATATGGCGCATGGAAAACTTTGAAAGTTATCTCATAAAACGTAGAATGCAGCCTTCTACTGTGAGTTATTATCAGGAACTGGTAACCCGTTTTGAGCAGTGGATGCAATCGGAAAACCTGCAATCCTGTCAAGCCGGGACAAGGGACATACTCGACTTTTTAGGTTGGTTACAAAACCAAAAAATGTCAGAATCAACCCAAAGGCTGATGCTGACAGCACTACGACATTACTTTAATTACCTGATTGCTAATGATCCAAGCTGCCGGCGGCAGGCGCCCCTGTTTAACCCCGCATCAGGGCTTTACCTGAAAAACCGCAAAAGGACAGTCCCTGTTACGGCTCTTCCATTGGATATGCTCCACCGGCTTTATGAAGAGTATCCGGTTACCGACCTTAAAACCCTGCGTGATAAAGTAACGACAGGCCTTTTGGTTTATCAGGGCATTGCTGCACAGGAACTTACATCAATAACCATAAAAAATCTTAACCTGAAAGAAGGCCGCTTGCAGGTTCCTGACGGGCACCGGATCAACGGAAGGGTGCTAAAACTGGAAGGAAGCCAGATCCTTTACCTGCAACGCTACATCAAACAACGGGGCTTATCAAATCCCAATGACCCGTTATTACCTAAAATCAAGTTCGCCAACAACTATTATAAGCAACTGGCTGCCAGACTTCGGAAGATTGCCCCAGAGCTTAAAAACATCCCCCATATACGCCAAAGTGTTATGCAGTACTGGTCTGGCCAGTACGACATACGCCTGGTGCAATACATGGCCGGGCACAAGTGGGTAAGCTCTACCCAGCGTTACGATATGGGTAGCCTGGAAACCCTAAAAGCTGAAATAGATCAACTACACCCATTAAATCAGTTCGGCTAAGATGCTAAAATCGGCCCTCGGATCGGATGGGTAAAGCTTTGGATGTGCGTTTTCTTTGCCCTACGCTATTTTTTACGCACAAAAAAAGAACTGAACCTTTCTTTTTTTTAACTGAAAAACAACTGAAAAAGAAAAAATCCGTAGCTTGCCCATAGTGGCAAACAGCACTTTTGCCAATCGTTCTTTGATGCATTGAAATTACTATCCTTTTGGGTTAGAAATTGACAGAAACCAGCCCGTTGTGGGGTCGAATGCTAGGAATGGAACCAATCATTATAACTTCCTGGGAAAAGAAACGCAGGTGGCAACAGGATATATAGATCTGCAAGCAAGGTTTTACGATCCAACTGTTGGCAGGTTTTTTCAAATCGATCCTGAAACTGAAGGGCAGCTCGAATTTTCACAGTATCATTACTCATTCAATAATCCGATCCGGTTCTCCGATCCGGATGGAAGGTTTGCATGCTGTGGAGCAGCAGTAGAAGGATTTGCCGAAGGTGTAAAAGAAGCGATTGTTAGAAATGTTAGGGCAGTTACGGTCGATTTACCACAAACAATTCAAGGGATGGCAAGCCTCTCATCAACAGGCGGTCAACTTGAAGCGGCAGTTGGTGGAACAATGTTATATCAGAAAACCAAGAGCGACTGGAATACAGGAGACACCAGAACAAGAGCCAATATCGTTGGGAATGTAGTTGGTGAAATTGGAATTGCTGTAGCAGGGACAAAAGGGGCTGGCAATTTGGGGAAAGCAGGTGTGATGTCAGACGTTGCTAAGGTTGGAGAAATAGCTGGCGATTTGTCAAAAACTAAAACAGTTGGGCAACAAGCAACGGAATTAGTAGGAGCAAATGCAAATAAAAGCAGAGTTACTTTACGTTCAGAAAAATTTCAAATGGATGTTGATTTAAAAGGTGAAGCTCATTTTGATAAAAAAACAAACACTTCGTATGATACACCACATACAAAAATATCACCAAGAAATTACCTAGCACCAAGAAGTCAAGGAGCAAGATATAACACTTCAGAAAAACACGCCCAATATGGTAATACTACTCAGCAAGAAATAAGAACGGTAAGAAGATACTTAGAAAAACAAAATTAATATGACAAAGGAATTTGAAATTGATAATTCAATTGCAATAAAATGGCAAAGTCAATATATTGACTTACACAATTTTTATACTCTTGACCAATTCATAATCGAAATACCAGAAAATAAGATTATTCTAAAGTGGATTAAAAGCAAAAAATGGAGAGGAGAGAATATTCCATTCATGTTAACTCTAATTTTTGAAAATGTATGTTTTTTAAAAATGAGTGAAACTTTTTATAAAGAGCATCCTGTCAATTTAGAGGAGATAGGATTTAAAGCGGCATCTGATTTTGACCATGATTGGCTTAACTATGATGATTTTTCGGAAGAATATCATATTTTTTTTAGGTTTCGAGGGGATGAATTTTTAAGAATTTATTCGGAAAAAATAACAATAAATATCTTGGAATTAGAGCGGATATAGCGGGAAATATAGCTGGTAAGCAGGCTGCAAAGAGTACTGAAGGTAAAGTTTTAGCAAAACAGGCCAATAGAATAGAACGGGTTGCGGCAAATAATCCTCGCACCTCTCGAACCGAAGCAGCTAAACAGGCAACCAAAAAAGCTGCAAATTATATTGAAAGAAGGTCTGTCGCTGCAAGTACAGCATCCTCTGGAGTAGCCGGTAATATTGTCACCAAAGTATTGGAAGAAGATAAAACTAAGAAACAAAAATGAAACTGCTGGATATATATCGAAAAGTTGTCAGCCATTTTTCTACCAAATCTGGCCTAGTAAACCTGAGTTTTTATCTGATAGCAGCCGTAGTTATTTGGTATCTGTATGATTTGAAAGTTTTGGGTATACTCGTTTTGTTTTTTCTGAGCATTTTCGCCCTCAGTAGTTTTCTATCCGAAATGTATTTCGCCTTTAAGGGAAGTTTTAGAGGGCTTGATTGGACCTTGACGATTCCATTTGTTTTCGTTTCTATAACTTGCTTGGGGGCTTATTATTTTTTGGACTTGAGAACTCTAGGCTATATCGTTGTACTTAGTGTGATCATAACTTGTGTTACAATTTTTAGGAGCTGAATAGGAGCTTTTTTTATATCAAATTGGTACGAAAATATCTATTGGATGTAAGCCTTTTTAGTCCTAAAATCACGGATGACCATATCTGAATCTTTAGTCTTTTTCAATTGAAAAGCGGATCGCCGCCTGTAAAAAATCCGTAGTTTGTCAATGGCAGCAAACAGCACTTTTGCCAATCGTTCTTTGATGCATTGAAATTATTATCCATTTGGGTTGGAGATTGATCGCAATACACCGCCTGCTAATACCGATGCCTTAAAGGCGGCGAGAAATGGGGTGAACCGATACAACTTCTTGGGCAAAGAAACACAGGTTGCAACGGGATACATTGATCTTTGGATATTCTGGAGCATGTTGACCCCTTGTACTCAGGGTAATAATGAATGCTAAAAGCACATTATTGGCTTGTTTTCTAGTGACATTCTGGCGTATATTGACCCCCTAGACATTTATTTTTGATTCATTCTGGAGCATATTGACCCCTTTGGGTAATTGT
>NZ_QGDT01000028.1 GCF_003149085.1 Dyadobacter jejuensis
TAAATTCCTCCCAGAGGTCGGAAGCCTTGACAGAACCAAAGAATAAACTGAATAGGCAGTTGAAAAAGAAAAAAAATAATATTTTGGTCCTATAAAGAGGGAGTATCATAAATGAACAAAGAAGCCAACTCTTCAGCATAATCAAAAGAGCTGCAACCCATCGTACAAGCCGACACAGTTGCAGCGCATTTGCTTTTTGCCTAACCGCAAGACAAACAGAAACTAAACTTAATCACTTTGACAACTACTAGGCAGAATGAAAATAAAAAGTGCTAAATCATTTCGTTATTGGTACAAGACCAAAATAAAAGAAATTGATAGGAAAAACCCGACACATAACGAAAACTTCGTAGGTACTTATCACAAAGAAAATGGTAAAAAAACTATCAAAGGCTTTTTTGAGATGTATCACGGTGACAAGCCTGATATTGCAAGTTATTTGCCTTCTATTCTAAAAATAGCAGAAGACGGGCAAGCGATTTATGAATTTCTGCAAAATGCGGTTGATTGCGGCTCTACTCACTTTTACATTTTCTACAACGACAAATATTTCTTAGCTATTAACAATGGAAGTCCTTTTGATGTTGAGGGCTTACAATCAATTCTAAATATTGCTCAAACGACCAAAAAAGACCCTGATAAAATTGGAAGATTTGGAATTGGTTTTAAGTTAGCCCACAGATTGGTTGGTAAAAATGAAGGAACGGATGAGCTTGTTAAACAATATAAAGGACCAATCATCTTTAGTTGGGCAAAGTTACAGGACCTAGAAAGTTTATTGAGCAATGAAATAATTGAACCGATAGTTCCAAATAAAGAAAACTATCAGGAATTTATCAATTCGCCTTATTTGTTAAAACTGCTACTAACTAATTTCCCTTCAGACCCAAACGAGACCATAAAGGACATCAACTACAAAGACAAAATTCTATTCCCACAAGATGAACTAAACGAACTTGTTGGATTTCTAAACGATAATTTCACCAATCATTCAGAAAGTTTAAAGAAAAATGTTTTGAAACAAGGCAGCTTGTTTTTTATAAAATTAGGCGAAGACAAAAAGAAGCTTTTGGATAAAGACTATTCTGAACTTGTAAATGGAATTCAGTATTCAATGAATACCTTGAAAAGACTTCAAAAAGTCTACATCAACAATGATGATATTGGGAAAATACCATTACTACTTGAAGAAGGAATAATTAAAAAAGGTTCTGATGTATTTGAAAGAATTTCCCCCGAATACAAAGAATTTGATATAAAGTTTGCAATTGGTTTCAACACAATAAAATTCGGAAACGAAAAATCGTATGAACAAATCAGACTGCTAAAAGAGAAACCGAATTTTTACAAATATTTCCCAATGGGAGATGAAATAAACGGATTTGCATTTATAGTTCATTGCGATAGTTTCAGCAACGAAGCAAATCGCAGGAAATTACACGAAGATGACATCAACTCTAATTTATTTCCTGAGCTTGCCAATCACATAACTAAAAAACTTATCTCATATAAAACTAATGATCGAAACAGGTTTTTAAATCTGTATGCTTCATTCTTGTTGTCAGACATTCCAGACAGACAAAATAACAAATGGCTGAGGCCAATTTTTTATGATAGACTTTTAGCATCGCTTCGTATGAACATTCCTACCAAAAAAGGAATTTCGGACAATGTTCAAAATGTAAAAATTAATAACCTCAAACTAAATATTGATTTAATCGATTTTGGATTAAATCATATTCAATGGTTTGATTGGGATAATGAAACTGACAGATGGTTAATTGATGAAGCAACAAAACCTGAAAAATTAGGCATTAAAGAATGGGACATCAGAGATGTTGTAGAAAATGCAAATCTTGAAAGTATAAATAGTTGGATTGCTTCTTGTGAAAAAGAAACATATAATAAATTTATGAAAGAGCTTGAAGAGAGCTACTTACGTAAGGAAACCAAAGAAAAAATTTGCCAAATCAAACTGTTTAAATTTTCAAATGGGGGATTTTATTCATTCAATGAGGTGGTTTCTATAAGAGATAAGCAGGGAAAAACATCATTTAAATTTAGTAATTGCTTTTTCAACAGCAAGAAAACAAAACAAATAAAAAGTGTACTAACGAAATTAGATTTTGTGATTTCTGACTTTTCTGTTGAAGATTATCCAACAATATTTGCTTGTTTAACTTTACCTGAAGATAAAAAACTGTATGGTTTGATTGCTGAAAAATGCAAAACTAACTCGCTAATAGCAGAAGAAAAGAAAATTCTCTTCCAAAATTTTATCAACGAAGCCACAAAATTTAACAATGTAGCCGAAGGCACATTAAAAGACCTTCATTTATTTTGCGATAGCAATGCTATTATACAGCCGCTAAACAAACTTATTGATAGCAATCTAACAACACCAAGTTGGTTAAACTCCTATAAAATAAAAAGCGATGAGTTTTTCACAGATTTAAAACCTTATTTAATTTCTGAACAAGAAGCAATATTCAAAGAAATATATCTGCCCCAACAAGATATAATTCTTTCAGAGTTAACAGAGGCAAACGAAATCAAATCACTCATCAAACTATACCAAGACAATCAGAAGCAATTTTTCAAAGAGTTTATTATTAAGAAAGTCGAACGTTCTTTTTCAATATCAAAAAAGACAAGTAAGACATATCAAGTTCAGTCAGCCGACCCAGAAGCAAGGAAATTTCTTGATGAAAATTGTGCTAGTAATTTGTTTGTGCTACCACAAGAATTTTTAGGGCACAAAGAAGATGATGGCATTATCAAAGCTGATGATTTACACAGTTTGATTTTAGAATTTGTAGATGTAGATGAACATAAAGAAACCTTTGTAGATATAGTAAAATACAAAGCGAAACACAAGTTTCTACAAGAACTTACAGAATTCAGATTCAGTTCTAAAACCAAATATACCAAAGAGGACTACGAGTATAAAATTTTAGATTTAGCTTGTAGTGAATTGAAAGAAAGCGATTATCAAAAGTTTAAAGACAAAGTTATCATTGAAACAGAACAACAGGATTTAAAGCTTTCAGAAATTCCACCGTTCACAGACAAAATAAAAATTGATAATTATGAAATAAGGCTTGCTAAAATCCTTCCTGACAATTATGAAAACAGCGACCATTTAAACAGTTTAATAAATCAATTTATTGGGCTTGGATTGAGCAAAGTGCGAGTTAATAGTTTGTTTGGTGTTAGTGAAGAACCTGAACCAAACGACATTTTTAAAATGTTTTGGGAACAAGTTGAATTGTTAGAGAATGCCGAACAGTTAGCCTTTTTATTTCTTTACGGTTTGTATATTGAAGAAATTGACTTTAACCGGTTTAAAGCCCTGAACGTAGATGAAGAAGAAATTGAATTGGGAACTGATAAATATTTAACTGACTTTGATTTTATTCAACAATCCGAAATACTTCATCAAAAATACAAAAGTGTTACTAAAATATTTAAAGAATTCCCTCTTGTTGTAGAAGATAACGACAATCTATTGCTAATTGAAGAACCTTATTTTGAAGACGATAAATTCATTTGCCCATACCTTAAAGAAGATTTATCAGATGAGCAGAAATTAAGTTTTGTAGAGTTCGTTTTTAATCAATGGAATAAGAAAAATAAAAAGACAGCAATTAAAAACATTGATTGGAGTAAAATTGAAGATACAGAAACCGTAAATATTTTAGGCTTCAATCCAATTACTTCTGTTTATCCAAGCAAATACGCTTGTGCAAGTGAAGCCCTACCCGCTTATCTAATAAAATGGATTGGCAAAGAGGAAAGCAAAATTGATTTTTTAACAGACTTAGGTATTTGGACTGAAAATTCTGTTATAGTTGAATTGCGAAAATATTTGAAGGACGGCAACAAAGAGTTTCATAATAACCATTTAGCACAAGAAACACGTTTTAACAAGAATGAAACTGTTTTATTCAATTCATTTGAATGGTTAAAAGAACAAGGAATTAAATTCAAAACTGAAGAGCAATTTGAAACATTTAAAAAGGTAGTACAAGTTATCAATGAAAATAGAGATAATAATGAATTAAAACTTCAAGAAGGATTTGATTTTGAAGAGTTAGAAAAAAATTCAGAGGAGTGGAAAGAAACCGAAAGCCATAGAATTTTATTGTATGATGGAAAAATGCCTAAACTAGTTAAGCTTGCCGAAGTCGAGGATTATATCTTTTATAAGTACAATCTGGAAGATTATGCAATAATAGAAAGCACAATCTATCTAAATACCACAGAAGACCAAAAGAAAATACTACAAAAAATTGCTTCCAAAGAAGAAAACGGCTTTACGTTTGAAGATTTGTGGCAATTATTCAGTGAGCATTCAAATGAAACGGAAATACTAAAACAAGAAATTGCAAAACTAAAACAACAAGTTGCCAAAACCAATGGTGCAACACTAGGAACAGATTTTAGTACTGACATTTCTAAAAACGACCAAAAAGAAGCAAATAGAGAAGCAAAAGAAATTATCAAGGAAAGATTAGAAAGCGAAGGATTTGAATTTACAAATGGCATAAACGGATTTTCTACAATTGACGGAGTAATAAAAGACGGAATTGAATATCCACTTGTGGTAAAAAGTTACAAATATCAAAACGAGCCTTTGAAAATTGGAGCAAATGAATGGATACAACTAATGCGACCAAATTCTATATTTTGGGCATACTTCGGAAATGGTAGATTAGGTTGTTTGAAATTGTATGAGTTATTGAGAAATCAAGATAAACTTACTATCAGTTTCAGTACAGAAAACCTTGATAAAGACGATAGATTAGAAAGGTTCGCTGAGTTATTACACTATTTTGGTGATGTTCATTTTGATTTCAATAGTGTAAAACCAAGTGATTATAGCGTCACAGAAGATTTAGGTGATTACCGTTTTGACGAGCGGAAAACAGAAGTAGATTTAAGCGGTGATAATGAAAATTTATTGTAAAGATGAAGTATTCTCGACTAGAACATAGTAAATTCCTTGAAGAAGAACTTCAAACACAAACAAAAGTATTTAATCAAAAATTAAATACTTCCGCTACCTTTTTGTTACAAGAAAGAGAAGAACTATTTGTTGCTCAATTTTTGACGTTCAAAGACGGAGAAATGATATTGAAATTTTCTACTAATCGTGGCTTACCACGAAAAGGAGAATACTTGTATTGCTTTACTGTTCCTAAGGAATTGAGGGATTATAGAAATTGGGGAGAAAAAACTTATGGCGATTTAATAAAAGAAAAATCAAATTTTACAGAAACGGCTTGTGTGTGGCAAGCACCTTCAAGAGATAAAGACGGTAATCTTGAAAAAGATTTTTATATCGCAGGTTTTCGGGGCGTTGAATTAGATTTTTCGGTAAACATTTCAGAAGCGGGAAAAATGATTTTGCTTTTGGGTCCGAATAGACCGCCATTTGAATACATTGCCAATCTTCAAAAAATAGTTCAGAACAACTATTCCGAAAATGTAAGTTCTATTTTAGACCAAGATTTTCAAAAAGCAACTTGGCAACCATCTTTACTTGACAACAAAAATGATATTCCGAACTTTATATTAAGTCAGTTGGCATTAACAGACCAAGTTGTTTTAATTGGACCGCCCGGAACAGGAAAAACCTTTCAAATTGCTGAAATCTGTAAACTCTTATGCAAACAAGGAAAATCCGTTTTGGTAACATCACTTACAAATAGAGCCTTAATTGAAGTAGTTGAAAAACCTGCATTAGAAAATTTGTTAGATGAAGGAAAAGTTTTCAAAACCAAAATATCTACAGACGAAGCCAAAGACATTCCGAGATTACAACAGACAAAAGAAATAAATCCACAACCAGGCAATTTAGTTTTATCTACTTTTTTTATTGCAAGTAGTGAAGCGACTAACGTAACAGACAATCCGCCTTTTGATTATGTTATAGTTGATGAAGCAAGCCAAGCGTTGCTTGCAATGTTTAGTGCAGCAAAAATTTTAGGAAAGAAAAATATTTGGATTGGCGACACAAAACAGTTGCCTCCTATTGTGGCTATTAATGAAGATAAAATAAGCAAAAATAATTATGACTTTTTGGTGGACGGCTTGAATTCCCTTTCTGACACTTCATCTGTTCCTATTTTTCAATTAACAGAAACCTATCGTTTACCCCAAAGAGGTTCTAATTACACAGGTTTGTTTTACAACAATAGCCTTAAATCAAGGGCAAAAACAGACATTCGGCTGTCATTTCCAGAAATCCCAAATGATGTAAATTTACTTTTTAATCCAAATGGCGGTTCAACGCTCATTAAAACTGATTTGGAAGTTGGTAACAAAAGACCTAAAAATGCTATGGGGATAGCAAAATTATTAGTTGCTCATTTATTGACAGTCAATGAAAAAATACACATATCTGTTTTAAGCAATTACATTGACACAGTAAAAGCATTGCAAAAAATCATCTACGGCTCTATTGAAAATCCAAAAAATTTATTGATTGAAACAGTTGCAAGAATTCAAGGACTTACAACTGATGTAGCCATTTTTGTAATTCCAAATGCGGGCTACAATTATTCATTAGAAAGACGCTTGTTTAATGTTGCGACAAGTCGTGCCAAACGGCATACAATTATAATTGCTGACAAAAATATTATTAGTTCATCTCCGAATATAAACGAAGATGTAAAAATTTATCTTCAAAAACTAAGTGACGAATATTCGTTTTACTACTCAAATGAGAAAAAACTAATTGAAAGTAAAACGTAACCAGTCGACCATCCCCTATTGCTACTTAATTAATAGGGTTTAGGATGTTTTCCACCTATGCGGAAGCAGGTCGGAGAACTTACCATCGTGATTGATATCGTTGAGTTTGTCCTGTAGTATTTGACCGATTGCTGCTCGCAAAAGGCCGTGACTCCTAAGTTACTATCTCTCTACTGGATATTACGGTTCGATTTGTGCCAGGTATTTCGGTCGAATAGTGCCAGTGATTACGGTTTAAATGATGCCAATTTAGATTGATTTTGACCCGG
>NZ_QGDT01000029.1 GCF_003149085.1 Dyadobacter jejuensis
AATCTTAACAATTCTAAGCATTACAAAAGTAGCTAAAAAGTAAATACAATGGGAAAGTACGATATTATAACGGCCAATAAATATGATTTTTTTGAATGCAGCTCGGCCCTGCAGAAGTGTATCCGTAGGGGCATGGAAGATGAAGCCCTTTACTGGGCGGTAGAGCTGTACAACAGTGGCTATTCCGAATATGTGTGGAAACGGTTAAGAATCATGAGCAGTGAGGATGTGGGCCTTGCGGAGCCGGTGATCTCCTCTGAGATCTGGGCCCTTTACTGCATGTTTAAGGAGCAGGCCAAAAAGAAGGAGGATAAGAACGAGCCGCAGCGCCTCTTTATGACCCATGCGGTGCTTCTACTCTGCCGTAGCCGCAAAAGCCGGCTTATTGACTGGGCCTTGCTCTGGGCCTGGCTCACCCACCAATACAGAAAGCTCCCCATTCCAGACTTTGCCTATGACAAGCATAACGACAAAGGCCGGCAGCTCAAACGAGGCTGGGGCCACTTCTTTAGGGAGGGTACCAACCTGGTAAACCATACTCCCCAAGACAAAGAGGACATCTTTAGAGAACGAGCCGCTAAGGCCGTGAGTGATCCTGGAGGAATGGGGTTGTTTTGATTATAGGATATAACAAGGAGGCTTTATCTTTTGAAGCTTCCTTGTTTTGGTATGAAATTGAATTGAAACCGTTAAATAACTTAATAACAAATATTGCTGGAGGATTGGATTTTTTGCAGTATGTTTAGAGATTTTAAAGAGGATCTAAGAATATCCGCTATCATATGTTTACAAACGACGAGAACCTGCTATTGTAGCGAAGGTATTATAATATTGATTAAAAGAGGTTTGAGTATTCTCTCAATGAAAACTTAAGTGGGTTAGACGTAATAGAGTTTATAATCAAAAATGGTAGCTGTAATTAACCAGATAACGAACTATGACTGAAAAAGTAAAATTTATCTCAAACCCATTAACAATAATTGCAATTTTTGCAGCATTGGCAGAAATCAACGCAACAGTTTCAATTGGACTTGTTGACAAAGATTTACAGCAGACATTTATCTGGTTCGTTATCGTATTCCCAACATTATTAATTATTCTTTTCTTTCTGACATTAAATTTCAATACCAAAGTGATTTATGCACCAAGTGATTATAAGACAGATGAAAGTTTTCAAAAAATGTTTTTAGGAGAACCAAAGCCAGATAAGGAAATCAATTTTGACAAAGACATTATAAGAAAAACTATTCAGGAACTTGGAATTAAAAAACAGGATAATGAACATAATATTGACATTTCACAGGATGTTCAGTTTCTTTTTGGCGTCCGTTATAACATAGAAAAGGAACTTAGAAGAATATCTTCAAAATTCATTGATGACGAAAGACCAAGACCAATAATGACTATGCTTACAAGGCTTGTCGAACAACAATTAATTTCCCCAAATCAACACAAGGTAATAAGAAATTTGTATTCAATTGCTTCACCTGCTATTCATGGTGACGAGCAAAAATTAACAGTAGCGGAAATCGATTTTGCAAAACAAATTGCACCGGGGATTATTGAAGAACTCAAAAAGATTGAATAACTGCTGCTAATAACAGCTACCCAAAAGGCTGGGTTTCTTGCTTTGTTTGACAGTTTTACGTTTGAAGAGTTATTATCTTCGAATCAAGTTTTTCGACAAAATCTCGCCTTTCGGGTAGTTTCTGAACGCTGTGGTTAACCTATACAACTTAGTCGTAGTGATAATATATTTACTTTTAATTTGGATTATGTAATTATAATATTACTTTTGGTTCGAATTTAAAAAAAATAAATTATGGATTGGCATCAAAGATTTAAAGAAATGAAGGATGGATTAGGTTATACTAACGCTAACCTGGCCGAAATAACTGGGAATACGGCAGATAGTATCAAATCATCTACTCAACCGAACAATGAGTTACCAAGATGGTTGAAATTGGCTATAGTTATATATGAAAATACTAAAAGTAAAAGTGAAACAGCAGAAATGCTGAAGAAGAAAACGAAAAAAGACGTATTAAATTTCATTCGTGCTCGTCTAGCTTTTAACAGTTATCTGATAAGTCAATTAAGACATATTGACAAAGAATTAATGAAGAAGGAACACCAACGTTTTGATATGTCGGGATATGAAACTAAAAAAGGAACATGTACCCTTCATAATCAAAATATTCTTAATGAATTCGCAGATCTAGGAATTTATGACTATGTCTCGTATTTATTCATAGATTTTTACAAAGGGTCACCGACTCTATACTTGAAATATTTTCATGAATATGAAAATCATGTATTTGATTTAAGTGGTATGGGAACTACTGAAATTATATATTATATCTTTGAGAAAACAATCTTTTCTGAAAAGAGAACTAGAAGAAGGATTTAAATATCGGTAAAGCTAAAAATAGATCCACACAATACGCCGTTTGAAAATAAAGCCGGAAAAGTTAGCTAGTAAAGGGTTGTAGCTCGTTCAAACTTTTGTGTGACTTGATAGGAAACCTCCCGCATGCGGCAACCATCCATACTGCAAACTAAAAGACTATATACATCGAAAAGAATGGCTAAAAAAAAAAGAGTTCCAATTCCTGACGATATTGCTGCTGAAATACTTTTTATATCAGACAGAACTTGTTGTGTTTGTAATATAAGAGGGAAACAAGTTCAAATTCATCATGTTGATGAAGATCCTTCAAATAACACTCTAGGCAATCTTTCTGTGCTTTGTTTTGAGTGTCACGACCAAACAATGATAAAAGGCGGCTTTGGGAGAAAACTTGAAGCAAACCAAATTTTCAAATATCGGAATGACTGGCATGAAAGAGTTAGAAATAGAAAGGCAAAAGCAGACGAAATCGCTTCAATACAGACCGTAACCGGTTCGACAGAAACAGTAATCGTAAATGTAATCAACGAGGAGGATTATTTAAATTACAAAACGTATGACGACCCTAATCTTTTAAAGGACTATTTAGATAAAATTCTTATCGTACACAATGCACAACTGACAATTGCACGAACCAAATGGGATACAGGTGTAACAATGACTATGAACCAAGGAAATTACGACATGGTTGATTTTTACGAAGAAGTATTAATAGAACTTTCAACATTTTACCCTAAAGGGCATTTCAATAATTTGACGCCTAAAAAATATTTTAGTGAATTAATTTCAAGTAGGTTTCTGTGGAATAGACTTGTTCTAGAGCCGCATGGTGTGGGGACTGGCGGGACAATCGTTTCGACAATGACTGGAGGTAGTGTAATGAATGATCTAAAACATATGATTGTTGACATGGTTAATTCTTTATTGTTTCCATATGAAATAGACGAACAAATAGACTTAGACAAATGGCGAGACGAATGGCTGACTTAATAAGCATTATAGCTTAAAGCACATTTGTATTAGGTGGGGTTTCGTGTTCCGCAGTCAGTCCAATGATAGTCAAAAGTTTTTGTGCTCTGAATAAACATTTGTTGGAAAAATCCCGACCGTCGCAAATCTGTATAACGATAGCACTCAATAAAATACCAAAATTGAAAAAGGCATAATAAAGCTACACAGTAATCACTTTTCAAGGAATTCACCCTCCGGGGAAAACGAATTTTTTGGATCGGTGATTTATTAGACTTCCTGATTCTTTTAAAATCAATATAAATTTATGGCATAGGGAATTAACGCAGTTACGCTGATATCATAATACTCAGCCTAATAGAAAAGCGATTTTCCTAATTCAAAAGTCAGACTTCAGTACAGCATTACAGTCCAATTAAATTCAAAAGTCACAGTGCATCTTAGTCCTGTGACTTTTTGATTTATGGACGATAGAACTCAGATAATGCCCTTTTCGCCACCAGAAAAGGGAGTCCACAAGATGGACAAATTTAAGGATCACCTGGTCAATAAGGGCCGGCTGTCGGTCCGGGATCAGCAGTATTTCGAAAAAATGCAGAAGGCCTGGAGCTGGGCTAGTAAGATGTTTTCTCCGGCTCAGGTCGTTACCATGCTGCATAACGAGTATGGCCATGAGAAAACGCATGCCTACCAGATCCTACGTGATGCCTACGAGCTATGGGGTGACGCCTATGAGCTCGACAAGCGTGGTATCACCAAAACCCTGATCGAGGCCGCCCACATCGCCCTGAGCATCGGGATCCGGGAAAAGAACTCGGAAACGATCTTAAAGGCGGCAGCGCAGCTTTCCAAACTCCATAAGCTCGACCAGGTCGACAACATCATTCCACCCGATGTGTCCATGCCTACCGGTACCAGGGTTTATGTGGTCAATGGTGATATCCATACGGGCAGTACTGAAAATATAGGTAGTGGTTCTGCAGCAAACGGAAGGGAGGTGATCGATGTCGAAAGTGAGCAAATACCTTGACGATCCAACAGTACTAAAACTGCACCCTAACCCTGCCCAGGCTCGGTTCCTTTTTACGGTCATGGACAACCAAGCTGATTTCATGGGTGCTAATGGTCTCGGCTATCAAACTGGATTCCGTGCCACATTTAACGGAGGTAGGGGTTCTGGAAAAACCAACGTGCTTATGCGGCTGCTGGCTGAGAGCGCTCTGGAGTTGCCCAGGGCCAAGCTGGGCCTAGCCTCCATGACCTTCCGCCATGTCCAGGACGTGGTTCTTTCCCAGAGCCGTAAGGTTCTGGAGGAATATGGATTGCATGAATATGAGCCTAAGCACAGGCCCTGGGGCCATTATGTGATCAATCGCCGTCCTCCGGATGGATGGTGGCAGCCTTGGGAAGGTATCAATACCTACGAAAACTGTATGTCTTTCAAAAATGGATTTACGGTCGTGTTCCTATCTGCAGATCGCGCCGATACGGCTCGCGGTCTTAACCTAGATCAGCTCTTTATGGATGAATCCTTCAGGCTGAAGGAATCGTTTTACAATACGGTACTACGTAAAACAGTACGTGCCAATAAGTTCAGCTACAAAGATCGACGCAAGCACCGCAAAGGCCTGAATCATCCCTTGCATTGGTTGATTGCCGATTTTACCTCTGCAGCCTGGACTCCGGAGCAGCAATGGATTTACCGGACTGAGGAGCTTATGAAAAAAGACCCCCAGCGGTATTTCTTTATGGAGTCGACTCCTTACGATAACCTAATGAATCTACCGGGTAACTGGATCGAATCGGAACGGGAGGCCTCAGAAACAGAAATGGCCTTTGAAATCGAGGTGCTTAACCGGCGGATAGAGAAGCTGGAAAACGCCTACTACTCGGGTCTGTCCTATGCCAAACACACCTACAGCGAAATGTACGACTACCAGTTTGATGATCAGAAAAGGCTCTACATTCATAAACGTACGGATTATGATGTGCTTAAACCCCTTGATATTAGCTTGGACTTTAACGCCTCATTTACCTGTATGGTTGTGGCTCAGGAGTCAAACAAGGAGCTGCGTTTTATCGATAACCTCTTTGTTAAGAAGTCTGATAGTACCCTTGTAGAAGCCCTGGGCAAGGCCTTCTGTAAGAAGTACTCAGCGCACCGTAA
>NZ_QGDT01000030.1 GCF_003149085.1 Dyadobacter jejuensis
TCCATTGATGAATTCAAACAGTTGTGGACGGGTGTATTGATGATCTTGCTTCCTTCTGATGAGTTTAATGCGGGTGACCAGCGTGTTTCCGTCCTACGCCGCTTCTGGACTTTGGTAAAGCCGCATAAAAGTGTCATGATTCAGGCATTATTTGGTGCAGCCGTAGCAACTTTACTGGGTTTATCCACCTCCATATATATCGTAACCCTCTAATTATCCCCGTCCAGATTCCTAAAATTTTCGGGAAGTAGATTGTAACCCTCTAATTATCCCCGTCCAGATTCCTAAAATTTTCGGGAAGTAGATTGTAACCCTCTAATTATCCCCGTCCAGATTCCTAAAATTTTCGGGAAGTAGATTGTAACCCTCTAATTATCCCCGTCCAGATTCCTAAAATTTTCGGGAAGTAGATTGTAACCCTCTAATTATCCCCGTCCAGATTCCTAAAATTTTCGGGAAGTAGATTTGCTAATTCTTTGATGCTTGCTGATGGGATTTTTTCCAAAACATGATTTAACCAGGTTTCTGGATTGACATCATGCTTTTTGCAGTCGGCCATGAAGGTATACATGATGGCGTTTCGTTGTGCAGATTCGTGTGTGCCTGCAAATAAGTACGGTGCGACGCTTCGCTTTTTACGGCCTATTGCTACTGGCCTTATGGCGTTTTCTACCAGATTATTGCGGAACGCCGCCCGATCAATCTCGAGGAGAGTCCATCGAGCATATAGTTTCCTAGCTGGTCCCATCGCTCAAAAGTGTAACGTAGGGCTTTGCCAATAGCACTTTTTGGCAATGTTTTCTCCAGATTCTGACTGATCCATTTGCCTAGGAGATTATACACTGGCAATGCTTTTTCTATTCTGAAGGCCTTTCGTTGGGCTGCATCCAGGTTGGCTTCTTTGGCTTGGCGCTCTATATGGTAAAGTTCTTGAATGAGCTTCATGGCTATTTCTGCCCTGTTTTTATCGTTTGACAGGGCTTCCTCAAAGCGGTCCGCCGCCGCGGTTACGGCGAGCATGTGCCCAGCAACCCAGGTGGGTAATTTCACTACGCTTAGCCAAGTTCTCATAGCCCGAATAGCCATCGGTTTGCAAATAGCCACTGAAGTTTTTCAAGGCCGTCTCTGGATATTCCCCTGCACGCCCTTGCTCGTATTTGAACACAGTGTTACCTGTGATTGGGTCGCTATAAACCCAAAAATATCCCAAATGGCAGGCTCCTTTCTTTTCTGACTCCAATACTTTCAGGGTTGTTTCGTCCACCTGAAGGTATTTTAGGGTAATAATTTTGTTGAATTGATATTCGTAAAGTATTTCAAGGCGATTGATACCGAGCCTTGCCCAGTTGTATATGGTAGCGGAATTGGTTGGTATTTTTTGCCGAATCATTTCCTTGAGCATCCTATCGATGGGCAGGTGCATCACAAACTTGCTATAAAGCCGGTGTGCCACCACGCCAACGCCTACTTTTGACTTTTCGAATACCGAATCTGGCACAGCAGCCACCGCAAAGCTACCTTCCTTGATTTTTGGGGCATATATGGGACGAATGATACGGCGAATAAAGTGCTTTGAGGGCTGATATTCAAGGTAGTCTGAGCTTTCGTTTTTTACAAAGACCATTTCAGAAAGGTCGCCTTCGGGTTCAATAATGGTTTCAACCACTTCCAAATGCACAGGAAGGACGATACGCTTTGTTGATTTGGGCTCGAGTTTTTCTTTTTTGGTGGCTTCTGTACGTTTTTTATTGACTATTTCTTCAATCGCTGTAATTTCCTCGGCAGTCATTTGATCACCAAAGTCGAGCTTTAGCTGCTCAACTGGCTGATGAATATAGGTTTCCGCTTTTCGCCCAAAAAGCATTCTTTGAAACTTTGCAATGAGGGCTTGATTTTCGGCAATTATCGTATTCTTTTGAGCGATAATTTCATCCTTACTTATGGCAATATTACTGAAGTATTCAACAGCTTTTTCCAAGCCTTCATTTTGAGCAATCAAGAGAGCCATTTTAGGGTCAAAAGCCTCTGTATTGAGCGACTGGGGCGATATTTTTACTGTTTTTTTGATATGTAAAAGTACGCATTCTATGCCAAAAAGCCATACATTTCCATGTCTTTGTGTATGTTTTTCAAACAATTTTTACAACAAAAATCGAGGCTTTCTTTTAAGTTTTGTGGCGGTGATTCCCTCCAGCATCAGTACCAGTTCGGGCCAGCGAATCGTGCTTTGGCCTGGCTGAATCTGGGGATGCCCAAAGGTGCCTTTCTCGAGCCTTTTGTGGTAAATGACCAGGCCATCCACCTCCCAATGTAGCAATTTGATCGTGTTGCGCGCTTTGTTGATGAACACAAAAACATCGCCACAGGTAGCCTTTCTACCCAATTCATTGGTCACCAAGCCACAAAGTGTGTCGAAGCCCTTGCGCATGTCACAAGGTTTGGCATAATATTCGTATCGATTGGCGGCAGTGAGTGCAAACATTAAACCAAACCAATTAACTGGCTTATCAATGAAAGATTGCTTGCTTCTGCGCTAATTTTCACGCCATTTGGTTATTCCAAAACAAGGCCAATAGGTTCAATGGGAGCTGTAGATGGCTTAGTTGCTATAGATATGAAGCCTTTTTGGCGCTTTGATTCAGTAGTAAATTGATGTTCCCAATATCTAAATTTAGGTAAACCGATATTGTTTTCAAGGCAGAAGTCCTTTTTTGTTTGGCCCGAGGTCTTCAGAAATTTATCATAAAGTACCCGCATTTGATTTTCCTTTGTCATAGTCATATTTGTTTTTGACAAAGGTCAGCCTAGTTTTTGGGCTAGACAAGATGGGGGTGATTGAGGGGATACAGTGTATCACTACATTTTTATTCAATATCCTAGTAGTTATTTGGCAATTCTTAATCGGGTTTGACTTAAAAACGATTATTTTATGATTTCATTTTCTTTCAAAAAGATCGGGTATTGGATTATAATCCTGTCATTGGTCATGTTTTTTTTCGTTATGTTAAATTTTGACTTCTTTTCACCATTGATGGAGACATGGGTTGGGGTTCTTAAATGGTTAGGCCTTAGCGGTTTGATTTTGGTTATTATTTCGAAAGAGAAAAATGAAACTGCTGAAATCGAAAGGTTAAGGTACCGTTGGTTCTTTCAGACGTTTTTTGGAGTATTACTAATGATCGTAGTGTTTTCGCTGTCCAACTTACTTGTTACAGACGATGCGGTTAGTGTGGATAAAGCCTTGACTTATCTTAAAGACAATGACCTTTTTAAATTTTCCGTTATTTTTCTGACAGTACATTTTTTTGCTTTCCGTAGGGAATTAAGAAAAATGGGCAACATTCTTTAAAACCATACAGTTTTTACAATACATGAAGGCAGGATTAAATAAAAAGCTGTAAATGTGTATCTACATATTAATTGGATTGTTCAGTGGCCCTATTGTTGCTAAAGCCTACGCTATAATTAAGAATTTACTTATTTCCTGGTTTGAGTAGTGGACGATAAACGTCATCACCTCGCTTAACCTAGGCAGAGTGTATGGTTTATACCTGCAAAACCGGCGTCAAATAACCTATTACGGGGGAAAGTAAAATCGAAAAACCGGCTGGTTGAAGTAGTTTTGATGAAAAAGAAATAATTTTTAAAAAAATTTTACAAAAATATAGCCAGTGCAACTATAGTGCACTGGCGTTACTTAGCTTTACAGCATCATCATACAAGACACCGTTGGCCAACAGAATCTAGTGATGAATTTTGGTAAATTTTTTTTCATTTTAAACTTATCAACATGAAGTTACAAGCTATTGACTTGGAAATGTATGGAATGGCAGAGTTATCTCTGGAAGATCAACTCTGCATCAATGGAGAGTACTCCTGGAATGAATTTTGTAATGATGTAGGCTATGGAGCAGGGTCTTGCGTAGCATATGCAACAAATGCAGTAAGCATCATTAATGAGATGATGGTAGATGTAGTTACAGGTAAGACAATCGAAAGGATATTTAGGAAATGATTTCTTTTAAACTAAATGATATTTATATGACGAATTTAGCAAATATCAATATAGAAGAGACTGATATTTTGAACTCGGAAGATTTACTTATAATCTCAGGTGGAGAAATAGTAGTAAGTTCAGGTGATGCAGCTGGAATAGCTCACCGATCGGCCCAATTGTTGGAAGGCATAGTTAAATCGTGGAATGCCTTCTGTTCGGGATTTAGTTCAGGATATAAAGATCACATAAAATAAGGATTCAATTAATCTATTAACAAGTGTGGGTGATTTTTTGCATCCACTCTTGTTAAAAAGGAACATAATAAATGATTCAGGGAATATTTGAGTTTTTTAAAAAGCCGTATTCTTTTTACTCTATTGGGGAAAATCAAAGATTGAAAGAACGAATTTTCTCATTAAAGAACGCTTATTTTATTTGCCTTTGCTCAACCTTTATTATTGTTTTGATCATCGCAGGAATTGAAATGTTTTTAAGGTCAAAATTTGGTTTTTCTATAAGCAAAAACCTTACAAATGGGAGAAAGGAGTTTTTAGTAAGCAATTCCCCTTTTATAGGTTTTTTGAAGATCTGCATAATTGGCCCATTGAATGAAGAAATTATGTTTAGACTACCCCTCATCACAAAAAATAAATTTTTGAGATATATTATTTTTGCTATTATTCTTGAATATATTTTTCCGCAATTTTTTCAACTACATATCTCCTTTTTGCAGTATAATATTGCTTTGTTTGTTATTTTGGTGATAATACTGGTTTTAAATGGCAGATTTAAAAGGCACATCTATTTTTTTCAGTCCGATAAAAGAAGTAATTATTTATGCTGGATATTAATAATTGTATTTTCACTAATTCACTTAGGGAACTTCACTCCGATTTACTGGTCTTATCTATATGTATACCCTATTTATATTCTTCCTCAGTTTATGTATGGAATTGTATTTAGTTTTTTTGCTATTAAATATAATTCCTTCTTCCTTCCTTTTTTTTTGCATGTTGCTATTAACGTAACACCTGAAATTTTCAAATGGTTAAGTGATTTATTTTAAAAAAGGTTAAATTATCGCCTAAAATTTTGCATTCATACACACGCATCAAACAACACGATATTACAGACTGCGGAGCAGCCTGTCTGACATCCGTTGCGGCTCACTATAAATTGCACCTGCCAATCGCCCGTGTGAGACAGTATGCCGGAACGGACCAAAAAGGCACTAACATGCTTGGGCTTATTGAGGCTGCGCAAAAGTTGGGTTTTCAGGC
>NZ_QGDT01000031.1 GCF_003149085.1 Dyadobacter jejuensis
GCGGCTCAGCCGCATGGGTCAGGGAGCTGGTAAGCAATGCCGATCCTATTAAAGATGTTTTTTTCAGCCAATCTCTCCTGTTGCCGGATGCCTCACCTTTTATTGTATTTTCCATAGTAAGGAACTGTTGGTAAGTTAAAGGACTGTTGCAATTTGAATTTTTTTTATGAATATAACAATAGCCTGACAGGCAATACTATAGATCCCCGCAAAGGACTATTTTACGGCGCAAAATATCGGTCACATATTATAAATGTATAACCCGTTGTGCGGTTTAAACGAACAAGGCAGTTTTTAACAGATTAATGGGCCTATTATTTTTAAAATTCAGGAATTGAAGTACTGCTACGGCATTAACTTTGGCAACCACTCTTGACAGAAGACCATCTAAAGATTTTGAATAATTTCTTTTAAACATCATCTGATCACAGAGTTGCGAGAATAAGGTTTCGATTCTTTTTCGAATATATCTATAGAAGCTATTCCATTCATTTTTTCTACTAAACATATTTGATCTTAAAGGGGTAATTAACCTAATTTTATCCTCTTCAAAAAGGGTAGTTTGGTAATGAACCGAAAGGTGTCCTTTGTCTGCAATAAGCTCAAAATCTGATAGTTGCTTTTTATTATCTAATTCTGCGAGATAGTTTACATCATGTACATTTGCTGACGTTATCCCAATAGAAATCGGCACACCTTTTTGAGTAATCATCAGTTGCATTTTAAAGCCGTAATAATGCATTTTAAGAGAAGGATTATAACTTCTTGCTATTGAACTTGAAGATCATCCTTACAAATTGTACTTCTATAAATTCTAGGGTTCATGCAAATAGGTATGGGAATCGAATCTATAATCACTTTTTTGTTTTGTCCGTCAATTTGTCTGGCAACCCATTCTGAAATGGCATTGATATAGGGGTTTAATCTTCGTTTTCTGCGATTGTAATTTGAACGGTCTATAAGTACTGGAAAAATTAAATTCAGATCGCTTTTCATCCTTGTAAAGAGCCAACTTTCAGAATCCAAACTGATTATCTCAGCTAGAATAGCAAGTGTAACTATTTCAATATCAGACCATTTAGGCGGGTTCTTATAGTACTGAAAATTACCATCAGGCAATAAAAATTCGTTTAAGGAGGACTTGATAATGGTGAAATTTTGTCGAAATTCGCTTTCAGGTTGTACATGTTAAAGGCTTGTAGTTATTCCTTTAAATTACTGATATTCAGTTACATGTGCATCCTTTTTTTTGTCTTTTTAAACCGCACAAAGGGTTAATCCATTAAAATGTGCAGTTCTTCGGACGGATACATTTATACTCCTTTTGGTTACTTCTCATTGGCTAAGGCCGATTTCCAGTCCTCGGGAAGCAATTGTAACAATTCTATTCCACATAGTTTAGCAATGGCACAATATGATTCCATCGGAATTTCTTTTTTGCCACTAAGCCAATTATGAACAGACGATTGGCTTATTTTTAACTTAGAGGCAATTTCAGGTTGCGAGTCACCGCTCTCTTTATAATAATGGTGTAAGGCTTCTTTGGCTGTCATGAACTTCAATTTTGAAGGAATAATCCTAAATCAGAAACTTTCTCCGATAACTAACTTATTTCAAAATTGAAATTTTTCATTATACGTTGTACGGTCAAATATAAGCTATAAAAGACCTTAAATAAGCAACTTGAGAAATCCACAGGGCTTCATTTACTTATATAACTATCTTAAAAATAAATAGTTATATAGTATAAGCAGTATGACAAATTTATTTAGTGGTCAAATATTATTACTGTGGTAATAGTTATAATCGAACCTGTTTTGAATATTTGTTATTCAATCCGAAACGATACCTGGCCAGGCTGTGGGGTGATTGTTTTTTCTTATCTTAATATTTTATTTACAATGGCAAGATTATCATTAGACGAGCTGAAAACACTGAAGGCATCTCAGGTTATGGAAAATTTGGAAGCTATCAGAGGCGGAGAGTTGAATAACTGTCACCAAGTACCTGTTGGTGATAGACCGGGGACTTTGAAGCAAGACCAAAATCCAAAACATCATAACTAACAAAAGGTGAGGGGATAAATATTCCCTCACCTTTTGTTTATTCAAAGTATCATATCCACTTGAAATGGTCAAACTGGCAAATGGTATCAGCTGAATTGTTATATTAATAGATACCTTATACAATTATGATCGCAAGATATTATTTGATTTATTTATTTATCCTTTTATATAGCTGCGTTAAAGCTCAATTTGTGCAACAAAACCACAGAATAAATATTAAAATAAATAAGGATCTACAAACACTGTACGACGATGAGAGAAAAATCCTTAGTAATTGGGAGAAATATCTGAACACGATTGAAACTGTGTACTATCATTCCCCTGATACATGGTCAGTTGTAGAAAAGGAGAAATATTGGTTTCCCGATATTGAAGTAATTTATCTAGCAAGCGCAACTAAGATGTTCAGAGAATACTCGCCTGTGTTGTTAAATATACAAAGAAAAGATTCTATATATATACTAAAAACAGCATTTATAAATTCAGAAAAAGACATTCATTCTATTTTTAATGTGATCGTCAGAGAAAATAATGAAGGAGAATATATATTTTCTAGATATCAGGATTACTATACACAAGATTGGGAAACAATTCAAATTGAAAGTATAACTTTTTTTTGTAAGGATAGAACGAAATTCAACTATCCAGAAGCTAAAAAATCGGCAAATCTTAGTGATAGTTTGGCGAACCTATTTAACACACAGACATTTCAATCTAGGTATTATATTTTTCAAAGCACAGAAGAGCGATTAAGAGCCAAGGGGTATGATTATACCTATCTAATGTACAACACAATTCAGGAATCTGCAGATAATGATATTAACAATAGAATCATTAATTCGGGCGAAGGAGCTGAATATGATCCTCACGAAATTGTACACACATACTTGAATCAAGTGTACTGGAATACCTTACATAACTTTGTAAATGAGGGAATAGCTACATTTATTGGTGGTAATATTGAAAAATCGAAGGAAAGGGAACTATCCAATCTTAAAAAATATCTAGACCTTCACAAGGATCTGGATTTAAACAATGTCACCTCAGTAAAGAAGGCTTCCGAGGGTAAGACAAATATCATGTATGCGCTTTCGGCATTTTTATGCAAAAAAGTGTATGAAAAAGAAGGAATAGAAGGTCTGAAGAAACTGTGTTTGGCCGGAAGCTTAGACAGTGATGTATACCGGGTTATTGAAGAGATTTTAGGTGTAAGACAAACAGAGTTAAATCAATATCTACGGGAAGAAATAAAGAAGGCACACTACTAATGACTAAATATCTTGATATGAGATTTATGAAAGTAATAAAAATAGTTGTTTTTGTTTTTTTCTATTGTTCGAATGTAAACGGGCAAGCTTTTATCTTTAAAAATATATCAATCGTCTCCCCCGATCAAAATAGTATATTGAAAGGACAAAATGTATTGATTAATAATGGGAAAATAGAAAAAATTGGTCCTGGCCTCAAAGCTCCTAAGCGCTATCAGAAGATTGACGGGGCCGGAAAATTTCTGATGGCAGGGATGGCTGATATGCATGTACATTTGCCTGCCGCGGAACGGGATATTATTTCGACAAAACATTTCTTGCTCTTACAGCTTATTGCCGGGGTAACCACTGTAAGATCCATGCGAGGTAGTTTGAACCATATTGCTCTACGGGATAGCGTAAAGAAAGGGATGATACTGTCTCCGGATCTATATCTGTCGGCTCCTCCAATTTATTCGTCACAAAAAGTAGCGCCAGATTCTATCGATGAACTGATTTTAGCTTATAAAAATGTTGGGTTCGATTTTATAAAAATATTAAGCCTGCCCAATTCACTTGTTTTCTATGATTCCCTACTGGCAGCGGCCAATCGTTACCAAATGCCGGTGGTCGGTCACGCTCCTTGGGGTGATGTTCAAACAGCGATCAAAAACAAGCAAAGAAGTATTGAGCATTTGCAGGGATATGCGTCATTAAAAGGTGATACGCTTAACGAAACGATAAGGAAGACGAAGGTTAATAATATTTATAACTGCCCCACACTCGACTGGACATTTGTAGGTTCCCTGTATTATTCAATGGATTACCTTAAAAGACGCCCCGGAATGGAATATTTACCCCTTGAACTTAGAAAAAAATGGGAAAAGACTTTGAGCGATTATATAGGCAAGGTAGCTAACCAGGAAAGGAAAAAGGACAGCCTCTCACTTATTGTACAACTTGATATAGTTCGACAATTAAAAGCAGAAGGGTGCAAGTTCTTGTTAAGCCAAGATGCCTCAAACGTATTTCAGGTGCCCGGATTTGGATTATTAGAGGAGATGAAATTATTTAAAAAGGCAGGTTTCTCCAATCATGAAATACTGGTTATTGCAACGCAGAATCCTGCTCAGTTTTTTGGAGAATCGGATAGACTGGGCGCCGTTAGGACAGGATTTAAGGCGAATCTCATTATGCTGGCCGGAAATCCCTTGGAGGATATTGAAAATATCAAAAAAGTTGATGGGATATTGCTTGGGGAGCAATGGCATACCAGGGAGTTTTTGGAAGGGCAAATTAAAACCTATTTGAGATGATTCTTTGTAGAAAATTCAAGGCACTTATAGATGAAGGACGAAACCAGATCGCTGACACGATGAAAACTTTGGTTTACAATGAAATGCCTTCCATTTTTGAATTTGTTGATTTTGAAAATGACCGCTTTTTCCTCGATCCGCTACTGTTTGCCTACTTTAATCGTGGGGCGTTGAAGTTCAAAATAGAGAATCTCCTCTACGGGTACATGAAAAAAAAACCGATCTCCTCGTTCGTTGAAATTACTTCGGATAATGATATGATTTACTTACCAGAGCTGGGATATTACTGCAGTGGTAATAATAAAATTAATTTATCCCGATCCGTTGATGAACCTTGCCTGCTTCTGAGAAATGGTATTGACGTATTTCGCCATCAACATGTATTATTAAAAGATAGATTCATCAATTCTGGAAATCACAAAGCAGTAGTGGAAGTGACAGAAGCAACGAAAAGGCATTATCTGAATTTGCAGGAGGCCAGCCCGATTCTAAAACCTGGTACGACCGGCTAGGCCGGCAGATCCGGACAGAAACGGAAGGTTTTGATGGCACCATCATCCAGACCCAGACCTATGATGCAAAAGG
>NZ_QGDT01000032.1 GCF_003149085.1 Dyadobacter jejuensis
CCACCCGTGGGGAGGTCAATCGGCCCGAAGTTTACGGCCTCATATCCACTAGAGGCATAGTTGCCGCTCTGGGAATAGGCCTGCTGGGCGAGAAGTATTAATAATAGGTAAAGGTGTTTTTTCATATTAAATATGATCTATAAATAAAGTAATTGGTTTGCTGCAAATATAGGGAAGTGGAGTTTCGTCTGTGTATTTTTATTTGATAAAAAGTAAAATGGTACTATGTTTTTAGTATATATATTATAATTAGATAGTATAAATTTAATTAATCTATATTTGTAGTATAATTACATTTTGGTTTTAGTATTTGTTGTGTTTTTTGTAAATTCTAATCGCTCCTTAAATTTGTATATAGAATAGGACAGGTTTGAAAGGAATGACGGATTACACTAGTACAACACATGTTATTCGGTCGAATAACATTGCGGCTATTTTGTTAGAACAATTGAATGTTGAATTGGTAATAGGAGGTTAGCACTTATCAAAGGGCCGACCAGATCATTCTCCTCGATAAGGGCCGAATTATGGAAGTAGGGAATCAGGAGCAGCTTTTAGAGAAACAAGGTTTTTACGCTAATCTCTACCAAATGGAGTACAAAGAGGTGTTGAATGATAGGGGTTAGGGGATAGGAGTTAGGTAATAGGCGGTAGGTTAAAGGCGGCCGCCGCGCCGCGGGCGGCCAGCCTAAGGGTTTTGCTGATAATAGCGTACATAATCCACCTGGTACACGAAAGGGTAGGAGTCTTTATCGATATTCCCCCCACTTTTTCCTCCTAGGGCAAGGTTGACGAGCATATAATGGGGCTTGGTGAATTGTGCCCATTCGGAGGCAGTATGTTCGCTGGCCTTGTAGGTGGCATATAGGGTATTGTCGAAATAAAAATCGATTTGCTCACTATCCCATTCGATGGCATAGACGTGAAAGGCAACGGAAAGGTCGTTTTTGGCAGGAGCGTAGGGGGTAATACGGGGGGCATCCACTCCTTCGGAATTGGCCATATGCAGGCTGCCAAATACATAATTGGGTACGAAGCCAAGCCATTCCATTACGTCGATCTCCCCACAGTAAGGCCAGCCGATGGTATCGCGATTGACGCCCAGGGTCCAGAATGCCGGCCAAGCTCCTGCTCCCTTTGGCATTTTGGCCCGCATTTCGAGCCTTCCGAAGAGGACTTGGAGGCGATCTTTGGTGGTGATGCTGGCGGAGGTAATGGGGTATTCGGCGGCAGTCGTGTCATAGCGCCCCGTGATGGTAAGCATTCCGTCCTTTACTTCGCTATTGAGTAGACTGGCCTCTTGGTAATACTGTTCCTCTTGGTTGCGTACATACCCTTTTTCGTATCCCCATTTGGTAGAGTCGGGGAGTCCGTTATACTCGAATTCATCGGACCACACGAGCTCATAGGTTTTTTTAGGATCTATATTTTCCTTTTCGTTCTTTTTGGAACAGGAGCTTAGGATAGAAAATAAAATAATGCAAAAGGTAACCAGAAAGCGAAATGAAAGGAAGGTGGGCATAGTAATAAGACGACCTAGTGATCATGTTGATATGGTAAAAATACATTAAATATTTTAATAAGTAGGAGGGGTAGGTTGCTATAGGAAGGAGCCGAATACAGGCCGATGCTATTGTAGTAAAGAGGAATTCAATGTGTTAGGATAAAGCTGTTCAGAGGTTGAATAAGCAATTGGGGTCTCTTTTATTAGAATCTAAGGGATTCACTGCATTTTGGACTTATTGAAATAATGAGAGCGTAACCTTCCTAGGTCGATCAGTAGGACTGACTTGATGTTAAGCTATTTAGACTTTTGTGTTCAATAAATACTTGATTCTAAAGTAGTTGTGACAAGACGACCAGGGTGACATAAACGCATTATTTTGTCTTTTTGTCTCCCTTGTCGTCTTGATTAATCCTTACGTAGGTAATCACGCTTAATCCTTGGCATCTGTACCCCTCATTGGAGTACCTATCCGTATTCGCTTCATAGGGTTAAAACGATTAATCCGCTAGCTCTATGGCTACTAGGTAGCCATTAAAAAGAGTGATCGGTCTTTCAGCTCCATAGTAAGTATGAATATTAAGGATATAGTTAACTTTTGAATTAGTTCCTAAAATACGTAGATTTCCATCGGTTTTGGTTTGTATATATCCTATAAAGGACTGGTATAAGCCTAGTTGAGGTTGTATATAGCTAGTTCCATCACTTGCCATTTCGACGCTGGGAAATTCTTTATTTACTCCCATATAGTGAGGTGAAAATTGTTGCATCGGACCGTAGTCCTGAATAGTTTGAAAATAAAAATTTCCGTTAAGGAAGGTAGTTTCGGTGGCTGTATCATTTCCGTACTTTAAATATAATGCAAGAGGTCCGTTACCAGTCGAGAATTTTCGTAATCCCATGTAAATAATTTTATAAGTTTTGTTTGCCAGTAAAGGGATACTCATGCCTGGAATTTGAATGAAGTTAGTGTAATTGGTCGTATAGGTAATAGGAGCGGTTTGGGTAACGAGGTTGACGGAAACACAAGCAGGAGGAGTACGCCAGGAGGCTATGCCGTTGGCATCCGAGGTAAGTACCTTACCCGTACCTTGAGTCCCATCGACGATCTTTATATCTCCTGCCACATTGAGTTTGGCATCTAAGGAGCTAGTGCCTATTCCCACTTTACCTTCGGATTGCTCAATGACGACCTTGGAGCCATTGGTGGCTTCTACCTCTAAGTTGGTATTTGGTGTGAATATGGTTGGATTGCTGCCTATTTTGACTTGTGCATAACTAGGGGCATAAGTCAATAATAATAGAAAATAAAATATATTTTTCATTTTAAGTTGGTTTTAATGTGTTATAGTCTTAGAAAATTTCTCGTATTATAATGCGAAAAGGAATCTGATTTGGCGCATTTTACTATATTATGAGTGTCTCCGGTTCTGATATTCCTTTTCCTGCCTTTTGGGTACCTATTAGCTTTTTGCCGAGTACTATTTCTAAGGTTTATTTTGATTAAGTTTTAGAATACAGCGGTTGGATATCAAGCCGTTCTCGAATCATTGAGGATTTTAATCTAGTAATTCAACGATCATCAGGGCCCCTTTGTAGGATTTTACACTGCCATAAGTATAAAAGGATGTCGATTGTGGTTGAAATGTGCCATCATATTTTGTCAGTCTATTATTGGCCTGTATGGTAAAAGTTTGAGCAGTATTGGTTTTAATATAACAAGTAAAGGTTTGCGGGGTTCCTGAAATTATAATATTAGTGCTACCGACTGATAGGACTTGATGAGTAGTATAGTAAAGATTGTTTTTACTCATTGTGTAGCCTCTAATATCAGAATCAGCTTGGCCCCATATTTGAGAATTGATGATGAAAGAACCTGTGAGTTTCTCTATATCAGTGGTATTATTACCGTACTTAATGTGATAAGTTAATTCATGGATACTTGCGTAAACGGGGTTGACGGCTTCGCTATTACCCAAAAATTCAATTCTATATGTTTTGCCTGCTTGTAGTGGGGCCGACAGCCCTGGAATATCAGTAAAAGTATCGCCGGCAATTATATAGTCAGAAGGTTGTCGGTAAACCGACACAGGGGAGGTGGGACCAGCAACACAAGGGGCCGTAGGTTGCCAGGAGGCCAGGCCATTGGCATCGGAAGTCAAAACCTTTGCTTCACCTTCGGTGCCATCCGTTATTTTTACGTTCCCAACTACATGAAGTTTGGAATCAGGATTGGTAGTGCCTATCCCGACTCGTCCGTCATCTGTTGTAACTACAACTTTTGTTCCATTACTGGACTCGATCTCCAAATTCGTATTGGGTGTGATGGCCGTTGGGTTATTGCCTATCTTTACTTGGGCCATACATAATCCGTTCCATAGCACAAAGGCGGCCAATATTAGTTGTTTCATGATAAAGCTATATTTAATATTTTTGAAAGTCTGGTTAACAGGATTTTAAATGGGGGGGGCAAGCCCCGATGCTGTGTATTCTTGTATTAATCTAACTGGGTTACCGATAGGGTTCCATTCGAAAATTTAACGGGTTTAGCAGAATTATTATCGATGACAGTCACAAAACCAGGTTCTATTTGATCGTTGGTGCCTTGAATAATCAAATTTTGGGCCGTATTGGTCTTAATTATCCCTTGCATAACCAATATTGAGGCTCCTTGCAATGCAGTTGGGCCAGTAAGTTTGGAAACTGGTAATCTCGTTTCAGTATAGCTAACAAGGCAACTCTTATTCAATGTTATGCCCTGATTTACACCGGTGGTATATGGCGGATAAGGGTCTGTGGTTTCATTTCTTCGAGAAAGATACATTCCTCCCACTAAGTCCGCAATATCACTTCCATTATTCCCATATTTTATAGCAGCCGATAAAAAGTATAATTCTACCAAGCATTGAAACTCAAAAAGGTAGGTTTTGCCTGCTAATAAAGGAATGGAGATGCCAGGTAGATCCGTTAAAGATTGAGTGGTAAAGATGATATCTGACGTTTGCTGCACCGCTTGGATTTGTCCTATTCCACCGCCTACTGGGGCAGAATAAGGAGTTTGCCATGATCCCAAACCGGTGGCATCGGAAGTAAGTACTTTCCCCGTTCCTTGATTGCCATCTACAATTTTGATATTACCCTCAACATTTAATTGGGCAGGTGTAGTGGTGGTTCCAATACCCATACTTCCATTATCTTGCTTAATTACTACTTTTGAGCCATTCGTTGCTTCAACTTCAAGGTTGACATTGGGGGTAATGCTAGTTGGATTACTACCTACTTTTACCTGTGCATAACTGAGCCCATTGGCCAAGAGAAGTATAAATAAAATTATTTTTTTCATTATTATTTATAGTTAAATTTTCGAATATTAATGTGTTTTTAGGTCGTTGCTTTTGGTAAGCAGACTATATGTTATTGTTTTATAATTTTCTGGGTAGCAGAAATTGTCTTTCCGTTGGCGTCGCGTAGTCTTACGAAATAGATGCCACTACTGAGTGCTGCCGCGCCAAAGCTGGTGGTTCCTGGTCCATCTATCT
>NZ_QGDT01000033.1 GCF_003149085.1 Dyadobacter jejuensis
AATCTTAACAATTCTAAGCATTACAAAAGTAGCTAAAAAGTAAATACAATGGGAAAGTACGATATTATAACGGCCAATAAATATGATTTTTTTGAGTGCAGCTCGGCCCTGCAGAAGTGTATCCGGAGAGGCATGGAGGACGAAGCCCTCTACTGGGCAGTAGAGCTATACAACAGCGGCTATTCCGAATATGTGTGGAAACGGCTGAGAATCATGAGCAGTGAGGATGTGGGCCTGGCCGAGCCGGTGATCTCTTCGGAGATTTGGGCCCTTTACTGCATGTTCAAGGAGCAAGCCAAAAAGAAAGAGGATAAGAACGAGCCGCAGCGCCTGTTTATGACCCATGCGGTGCTCTTGCTTTGCCGTAGCCGCAAAAGCCGACTTATCGATTGGGCCCTGCTCTGGGCCTGGCTCACCCACCAATACAGAAAACTACCCATTCCCGACTTTGCCTATGACAAGCATAACGACAAAGGCCGGCAGCTCAAACGAGGCTGGGGCCACTTCTTTAGGGAGGGTACCAACCTGGTAAACCATACTCCCCAGGACAAAGAGGAGGTATTCAGAGAACGAGCCGCCAAGGCCGTGAGTGATCCTGGGGGAATGGGGTTGTTTTGATTTTAGGGTATAACAAGGAGGCTTTATCTTTTGAAGCTTCCTTGTTTCTGCATAAAATTGAACGGATACCGTTAAATAACTTTTGGTATTGATTTCAGGAGATTTGTGGTTATTGCGGTATGTTTAGAGAAAATTTATAAAAAACCAAGAATATCCATTTTCAAGTGTTTACAAACGACAACAAACGAATTGAATTTGCTATTGTAGTAATGGAGTTGCAGTATTGAATATAAGCCATTTAGCATTGTTTTAATGAGCACTTAAACGGGGTAAATGCAATAAAGTTCGTAAACAACAATGTTATGGGCAAGGCTAATGACACATCCTACTTCTAATCATACAAGTGACGAATACATCAGAAATATTAAAACCAGCAATAGTAGACAACTATAAAAAACTTAGAGAAACCTTTAAGTCAGACAGTTACTATGCTATTCAGATAATAATAAGGCGACTTGATGTAATTAGTCTGTTCTTTTGGAATAGCAAACATTTAAATGAAGAACAAGTGAATGAAAGCCGAGAGTTTTTTACTTTTGGTTGGGCTCCATTGATAAGGCTATTTTTCAATACTCATGATTTTGACAAACCACATCAGTTTATACAAACGAGTGACTATGATTATACTTGGGCAGATTCTGTAATTCTTCAATCAGGACGGTTGGCTTTTTGCCAACAATTATTAGACTACGAAAAAGGTAATCTTCTGAAATTTATTCAAGTTAAGGAGAATGAGTTTGAAATAGAGTATCTAAGAGAAAAAATAGGACATGCATATTTTGAGAGAAAAAGTGTTGAATTTTATCGTGATGAAATTGTCGAAAGAATAATCAAAGATAAAAAGACAAAGAATAAATTAAGTGGCGATGAAATAAAAACAAAACTTCAAGAAATCATTAAAAACCCTTACGGTAAATTCATTAGCTACAACACCAGTGAAGAGATAGATGAATATTATAACGAAAAGGGACACCATCACGTTTTACGAATACAAGGCTATGAGGATTTTGACACAAAAGACAAGTTCGGTTCAATAGAGTATTGGAAATATGTTGACTTAATTGAACTCCATTGTGGTGTTGCAATTATGCATAGAGACGCTTGCATTGAACTCACAAAAATGAATCCACAAGTTGACATGCATAATATTCTTACTTATATGTATTTTAAAGACAGCACTGTCAAAATATATGCAAACTATCTTGGAGTTAGTGAATCAGAAATCGAGCAAATACTTTCTTGTGTTACCTTGAATAAAGATAATTTTATACACCATTTGGAAATTCCAGCACCGGCACCACCAATGTATTTCCAAGTTTCAGAAAACCAATTAATTCGTTCAGTTGCAGGCTGCCTCGGAAATCCTTTTAGATTTTTAAATATTGAGTTAAAGAGAAAATTTAAACGAGATTACGATATTGCTGTTAATAACCGAGAAAGTAGATTTAGGAGAGATCTATTTTTATTTTTCCCTCAAGAACGGATTATTAAAATACCCCGAGAAATCAATATTTCTTTTCGAGGAATGAGAACTGATATAGATGCTGTCGCATTTGATACTGAAACAAAAACATTAGGTCTATTTCAATTAAAGTGGCAAGACCCTTTTGTTCACTCAATGAAAGAACGATACAGTAGAATATCGAACCTCTTTCCGAAAGCTAATGAATGGATTGAAAAAATGAAATTTTGGCTTTCAAATACAGACAATAAAACAATTTTGAACTCATTACAAATTTCAAGAAGCCATCCTACGGCAGATGAAATTAATGAAATTTGTGTGTTTATAATTGGAAGGAATGACGTTCATTTTACAGGCGTTAAGTTAGACAATAGAGTAGCTTGGGGTTCTTGGCACCAAATTATTGAATCACAAGCTAGAGTTGAAACAAAATTTGACGACCCCATAAAAGAAATGTTTGTAAAATTAATATCATTTATGCCTGACCATAGAGCCGACAGAGAAGAAATGCCTGAGCGACAAGACTTCGATGTTACAGTTGGAAACTACAAAGTATTTTATAAAAACAAAAATGAGACAGCAGAATAATGATTATGACAAAAGCCCAGCCCATAACAGCAGCTACCCAAAAGTGGCGGTTCAGTGGTTAAATCAAGCTTTGTGCTTCTATCAAAGTTTCTGCTTGATTGACAGTGAAGTGCTTCGAAATCGCCACCTTCGGGTAGCTGCAAAACATTACTCTTTATTAAAATAATGAAAACACAAAATATAGCGGGAATAAGTAGTTTCCCTGATTTCATAATACTCAGCTTAATAGAAAAGCAACTTTCTTAATTCACCAGGCAGACCTCACTACAGCATTACAGTCCTACCAAATCAAAAAGTCACAGCGCATCTTAGCACTGTGACTTTTTGAATTATGGACGATAGAACTCAGATAATGCCCTTTTCACCACCAGAAAAGGGAGTCCACAAGATGGACAAATTTAAGGATCACCTGGTCAACAAGGGCCGGCTGTCGGTCCGGGATCAGCAGTATTTCGAAAAAATGCAGAAAGCATGGAGCTGGGCCAGCAAGATGTTTTCTCCGGCTCAGGTCGTTACGATGCTGCATAACGAGTATGGCCATGAGAAAACCCATGCCTACCAGATCCTACGGGATGCCTACGAGCTATGGGGTGACGCCTATGAGCTCGACAAGCGTGGTATCACCAAAACCCTGATCGAGGCCGCCCACATCGCCCTGAGCATCGGGATCCGGGAAAAGAACTCGGAGACGATCCTAAAAGCGGCAGCGCAGCTTTCCAAACTCCATAAGTTGGATCAGATCGACAACATCATTCCACCCGATGTGTCCATGCCAACCGGTACCCGGGTTTATGTGGTGAATGGGGATATCCATACGGGAGGCACTGAAAATATAGGTAGTGGTTCTGCAGGAAACGGAAGGGAGGTGATCGATGTCGAAAGTGAGCAAATACCTTGACGATCCAACAGTACTCAAACTGCACCCTAATCCGGCTCAGGCTCGGTTCCTATTTACGGTCATGGATAACCAAGCTGATTTCATGGGTGCTAATGGTCTCGGCTATCAAACTGGATTCCGTGCCACATTTAACGGAGGTAGGGGTTCTGGAAAAACCAACGTGCTTATGCGGCTGCTGGCTGAGAGCGCTCTGGAGTTGCCCAGGGCCAAGCTGGGCCTAGCCTCCATGACCTTCCGCCATGTCCAGGACGTGGTCCTTTCCCAAAGCCGCAAGGTATTAGAGGAATATGGTTTGCACGAATATGAGCCTAAGCACAGGCCTTGGGGCCATTATGTTATCAACCGCCGCCCTCCGGATGGATGGTGGCAGCCCTGGGAAGGTATCAATACTTACGAAAACTGTATGTCTTTCAAAAATGGGTTTACGGTCGTGTTTCTATCTGCAGATCGCGCCGATACTGCTCGCGGGCTTAACCTGGATCAGCTCTTTATGGACGAATCCTTCAGGCTTAAGGAATCGTTTTACAATACGGTATTACGTAAAACGGTACGTGCCAATAAGTTTAGCTACAAAGATCGACGCAAGCACCGCAAAGGCCTGAACCATCCCTTGCACTGGCTGATTGCCGATTTTACCTCTGCAGCCTGGACTCCGGAGCAGCAATGGATTTACCGGACTGAGGAGCTTATGAAAAAAGACCCCCAGCGGTATTTCTTTATGGAGTCTACCCCCTACGACAACCTAATGAATCTACCGGGTAACTGGATCGAATCGGAGCGGGAGGCCTCAGAAACGGAAATGGCCTTTGAAATCGAGGTGCTTAACCGGCGGATAGAGAAGCTGGAAAACGCCTACTACTCAGGCCTATCCTATGCAAAACACACCTACAGCGAAATGTACGACTACCAGTTTGACGACCAGAAAAGGCTCTACATTCATAAACGTACGGATTATGATGTGCTTAAACCCCTTGATATTAGCCTGGATTTTAACGCCTCGTTTACCTGTATGGTTGTGGCTCAGGAGTCAAATAAAGAGCTACGTTTTATCGATAACCTCTTTGTTAAGAAGTCTGATAGTACCCTTGTAGAAGCCCTGGGCAAGGCCTTCTGTAAGAAGTACTCAGCGCACCGTAA
>NZ_QGDT01000034.1 GCF_003149085.1 Dyadobacter jejuensis
GGAGCTGATCGAGGTAGCGCTCCTGAATGTATTTTTTGAAACTCGCCGGATGCGTGGCGGGTAACCCTATGTATTCATCCAAATGAAACATGATTGCCTTCGACCAATCGATGCCCTCAGAAGCAACAATGGTTTTTACCATGTATATTTGGCTGGCACCGGTAGCCGTGACAATTACCGCCTGATCTCTCTCTAATAATGCATTTTTGATAACAGCGATCGCATATTGGCCAGCTGCAGCACTCATCGCCTTGCTCTTTCCGCTTAAAAACTGGACTAGTTATGCCACGAGTTTAAAGTTAAAATATTCTTCTGGAGTTTTCATATTAAGTGCTGAATGAGGGGCGAAAGTATTGTATTCATCGAGCCATTCTTGAGTTTTACCTAATACCGTTGCTGGGTTATCTAGACAGTTCTCATAAACATAATCACGCTTAAAAGTCCCATTTAAGTCTTCGCACATCCCGTTTGATTGGGGAGAATAGGTCGGTGTGTGGCAGTCTACTATATTCCAGTTTTTCAGACTTTGCTGCAACTTTTTCTCAATATACTCTGGGCCATTGTCATGTAGTAATTCCAGTTGGCCAGCCTCGGGTACACAATCTCCAAAGCGCTCGAAAAGGGCATTTTGAATGAGTAACTCTATATCACAAGCCTGCATACTTAGGCCTGCTTTCCAGCTAATAATAGAACGATCACAACAATCCATTACAAATGCTAGTCTGAGTTTTAGAGTAGCCAACAGTTTCGGGAATGGTATTATAGAGATTCAGAACAGCACCGGTCAGCTCCTAGGTCAGGTGAATGTGCCCCAGACGGATGGATGGCAGGTATACACGACCATTGAAACCACCGTCAATCTCCCGTCTGGAAGTCAGATAATCCGCTTATTTGCCAATAAGGGTACTTTTAATTTTAACTGGTTCGAGGTCGTTGAAGGAGGAATCACCGCTAAAGCGAAGCCGACCATTAGTTTCGCCAGCCTCCCTATTAAGGGACTAGGGGATGCTGACTTTGAACTCAATGCTACCACCGAAAATCAGGAGACTGGCCTAAGTATGAGCTCTTCTGACCCTTGTGGGGGACACCCCTCGGCCGTATACGGTGCTGGCCAGTAGTAGTAGCAGAAAGTGGAAAGTGCGAAAGTATAGGTAAGTTCCTCTGTCTACATATGGATATTTAAGTAGGTATAGGCCAGGTGCCGACTCTTAAATGACCCTTCCTTATGGTCCGATTATGAAAGAGTTTGCAATAATAGTAGCCGGACCATGGGGTATCAACCCCAATTTACCGACTGTGCCAGTGTGCTCGAACAGGCTGGTTTTACCATTCATCTCATCGAAGGATCCTATCAAAATATCAAAATTACGACTCCTGAAGATCTTGAATGGGCCAAAGTTTATTTGAAGGATTAAGGTCTTTAGTCTAAAATTGCCTTGCAACTATATTGGTTCTGCCGTTTTATTTCTATGGAAAATACCACCTTATTTCCTTTTCTTAGGGGTGTTTATTCATTTAGTATAGCGTATAAAAATCTAAAATGGTCTAGAAAATAATTCGATTACAATAAGAGTTAATTGTTTTAAATAGGATAAGTACGACACGATCTCCATTATATTTCTTTCCTTCAAAGGAGTATTACTCGGGGCAATTCAAGATGGTCTGATATTTTTCTATTTACAATTTCGATTGCACTACGCCACCCGTACCTCATTATGTCGAAATAACATCGCCATTATTAATCATAATGGAATATAGTATGAAATTGGATTTAATTTATGACTTCCGATAAGGAGGCTATTTTGTTTTCCATTATAGAAGATCGGATCTCTATTTACAGTGGCATTTGGAGCCCCTTTACTCCTTTCATTATCCAATTCTATTTCAATTTTCAAATAGCATTTTATTTACTTCACACTTGGCTAGTTAAGCCAAGTGTGAGAGGCTGCTATCCCAATAAGGGAGGTAAATGGCCAGGTGTGCTAGAACGGGAAGGCTTAGTGGACTCTGTTAAACTGGATGATGAATCAAAAAATCTGTATAGTATTTTATATTTAATGGTATATTTATTATCAAATACAGTTGTTAATTTGTGCTTTGTATTGATAATAAAATTTAATAATAAAAATAAATTCTACTGATTAAAACTTGTTCTATAATTCATCAAACTTTAAAGCTTTGAGCGTATGCAACAGACTTCTACAATCTGGCGAAAAGCCAACAAATGGCCTTTTATGGTCTTACTGTTTTTTCTGTGTCTGGGCCTAAAGCCTGTAGCTCAAGCTCAGGTACGGATAGATATGGCCCGAATTCTTGGCTCCCAAATTGCCAGTGATAATTATGGTATTTTATATTCCAAGGTGATCCAAGGTAAAACCTATATAGTTGGGCAAATTAACGGTTACCGAGCCATTCCAGTGACCAATGGAATTACGTATAAAGGAGGGGCTGAGATTGTCATTGGGGTCATGGATGAAAATGGGGACACCCAACTCCTAACTTTATTCGGTGGTTCAGACGAGGATTATCCAAATGGCTTAGAGGTGGCTAACGGAAAAATATATGTCAGCTTTACCTCACAATCCCAGGATTTGCCTGTCACAAATGGGTCCACCAACGGGTCTGGAGATTATCAATCTGGTTTTGTAATAATGGATGAGCATACCGGAGCTATCGAATTTGCGACTTATATAGGCGGTGAAAATGGGGATTCTGGCTACGATAATATTACGAGTTCCATTCGATTAATCGGCAATGAAATTCTAGTGGCTGGTTATACAGAAGCCTCAGATTTTTATACCACGGATGGTACTAGCCATAAAGGATCTAGAGATCTTTTTGTACGTCGCTATTCTAGCACAGGGGCCTTGCTCTATTCTACTTTGATAGGCGGAGCCAATATTGATTATGGACCCATCTATGATTATGCTACTGGGATTATTTATTTAACTACTACGACAAGGTCGTCTGATTACCCTGTAACCGATGAAAGTGTTTATAATCCCAGCGTAGCGAATGCGGCTACTTCTGTAGTGACGGCCCTAAATGCGAATACAGGAGCAATTTTATGGAGTAAGAATATTTCCAGTGTTAACTTATTTGGCCGCGTATATGCCGATGCCTCTGGTGTATTCCTGATAGGGAAAACCTCTGTAGCATCCGCTGTGCCCATCACCACGGGGTCCAGTCATGGGGGAGGCAACGATGTGGTGGTGATGAAATTCAGCCCCTCTGGGTTTATGCAGTTTGCCAGATATATCGGGGGGAGCGGCAATGAAGAGATGTATGGAGCCGAGCTTTATAATGGGGAATTGTATGTGACGGGTAGGTCGGCGTCGCCTAATTACCCGGTGGTGAATGGACTCCCCTACGTTGGAGGGTACGATGTTTTTCTAACCAAAATTGACGCCGGGGGGCAAATTGCCTATTCCACCCTCATTGGAGGGACCGGGAATGAAGGCTATCCATCCATGGGAATGGCCAATGGAGAGGTCTATTTGGGCTTTGAATGTACTGTTAATACACCCTCTACCGATGGGAGTAGCTATAACAATAGTTATCCCCCTAGCTATGCCATTACTAAGTTTGAAGGTGATGGACAATTATGCTTCTCCTCTATTCAGGATGATGGTTATACAGGGTTATATACTGCTCAAGACAATTATAGAAAATTGTACGTAGAGGGTAATTTTATTTATTTTCAGAGTTATTTTCATGAAAATAATGTAACGGAGGCGCCTTTTGCGGGAGGTAATTATAATCCAGGTGTTGTAAAATATAAAATATGTCCGACCTTACCAGCTCCTGTTAGTGATCCCTTGTCTCCAGCCTCTCAAACCGTATGTGCCAATGGATTGGTACAGCAGTTAATAGGAGGTGAAATGGTGATACCGGGCGGTAACTTCCCTCAGATGTTCAATTATGTGGGTGTCCCTTTTAATCAAGCTCCGCTCAATTTGGACTATCAGTGGCAAGTGGCCGATACTCCCAGTGGGCCATGGACGAATCTGGTAGGGGCCACAGACAAAAATTATTCGCCCTTCCCGACTACCGTCTCAAAGTATTTTAGAAGGCTTACCATGGGTGGGGCCTGTTGTGGCGGGGAACTGTACAGTACCAGCGAGGTGGCCGCTGTGCTGGTAGGGGCCAACGCTGCACCTACTGTAGATGCTGGTGGGGGAGTTACTGGGATCATGCAGACCTGCTCGGGGGTGTCTCAAAATTTGGGTGGAAGTCCCACGGCAACGGGAGGTAGTAGTCCCTATGCGTACCTCTGGAGTACGGGAGCTACATCGGCCAACCCATCTGTAAGTAGTACCGAAAATGCCATTTATACCCTTACAGTTACTGATGCCAATGGATGCCAGCAATCGGACCAGGTGATTTTGAATACCTATAAGGCTGATGCTGGGCCCGATAAAGGCAATTGTGCCGGAGCGGGGGT
>NZ_QGDT01000035.1 GCF_003149085.1 Dyadobacter jejuensis
TTTATCAATAACGAGAGCATTGCCATCAACGGGAAACAGACCCAGCTCTTTGTTCCTGGATACTTTATTAACCGGAATAAAAAGGAGATTACCGCTGAACGTGCCCTAAACCGGATCTCCTATGCCATGGGCCGCTCCAGGATGGATAGAAATACCATCACCCGCCGCAAAAAGCCGTTTTATAATGTAAACAAAGGGGAAATCTATCAGGAAATATCAGACTATTTATCAAAAAAACTGCCTCCCGCAATTCAGCAAACTTTTAAGGAGTTTTATGAGAGGCCGGTTTGGGAGAGGGAGTGAATGGAAAGGATGTCAACTGTTTGACTTTTGAAAATAATTTGACAATGTAAGAATTGAAATGCCGTTTTGTGTGTTACATTTGTAAAAAATACAAATGATTTTGTAACAATGACAAATGAATTTGTAAAAACCGCAAAAGAGTTTGAAGCACAGCCTTTATAAAATCGACTCTGAAACCTCAAATCCTAGAAATCATGAATATTGATGAAATAATTAAAGAAAATCTAATAAAGATTAGAAAGTCCAAGAAGCTGACACAGGAAGATTTGTCAAGGTTCTTGGGCATTAATAGAGCAGTAATTTCATATTATGAAAATGGTGAGAGAACGGTTCCAGTCAAAGATTTGGAAAAGTATGCCAGATTTTTTGGCGTCGATATGGATGACTTATTGGAAGAGAATAAAGAAAGTTTTAATTATAATCTCGCTTTTGCATATAGAGCTTCTACTCTTGCAGAATCCGATATTTTAAAAATAGAAGGATTCAAATTAATTTTTGAAGATTATTGCAGACTAAACCATTTATCAAAAAAGCATGAAAAACAAACATTCCGAGCTTGCTAAAAAGAAAGCTTCACGGTTTAGGCAAAAATTCGGGTACAGTAGTAATGATCCATTTCCTGTCGATAGCTTTTTGATAAAAGAGGGGATAATTACGACTTTCACTGAAATGTCAGAAAACTTTTCTGGGATGGCATTAAAGAAGGAAGGTAATTTAGGCTTAATTATTAATTCTGCCCAGCCCATTGGAAGACAAAACTTTTCTATTGCTCATGAATTATACCATCTTTATGAACAGGAAGATTTTGTACCTAGACCAAGTACTGCAGGTAAATTTGACAAGAAAGATATTGAAGAGTTTATGGCTGACAAATTTGCAGTATATTTATTGATGCCTGAGTCAGGAATAATGGAGATGATTTCAGAAGGTGAAATTGAATCTGGAAAAATAGAAATTGGACAAATATTTAAGATAAGTGGTTATTTTAGGGTTTCTTTTGAAGCAACTTTGAATCGTTTACGTGATCTCGAATTTATTAACAGTGATTATAAAAGGGAGTTAGACGAGTTAAAAAGTAAATCTGGTGGCGTAAAAAATATGGCTAGATTGCATGGTGGAGATTTGTCTTTATACGAAAAGGGAAGATCGGGTATATTATTGTCAAATAACATGATCGAGCTTTCTGATATCTTATTCAAAAATCATATCATTTCAGAAATTAGCTATTTGTCCACTATGGATAGATTGGGCATGAACTTAACCGAAAATGACATCTAGTAATCAAGCTATTTTAATTGATGCCGACGTGATTATCCATTTCTGTAATGGTGGCAGAATATCTTTACTTAAAATTATTTTCGGCAATAGCTTGTTTGTCGTCCCGGAAGTTATTAGCGAGCTGGATGTCAAACCCAATTCAAGAATAGCGCTAGAGAACATGCTAACTTTTAAACAAGTTCAGATTTATGAGGTTCCCACAAATCTAAAATTGCAAATACTAAAAGAGTATAATCGTATAAGAAGAGATCTCCGTGGTGGCATGGGTGAAAGTATGTGTATGGCAATTGCCAAATTTGACAACAAAATTCTAGCCAGCAGCAATACGAAAGATATCCATGATTATTGTAAAGAAAATTCTATAAAATATTACACAACTTTAGACATACTATACATGGCATTCCAAGAAAAACACATTAATGAAAGTGAATTCGATTGTTTTATTTACGATGTAACATCAAAGGGAAGTCACCTATTCTGTAAAACCTTAGCGGATTATAAATCGAAAAAAGGAATAACATAATCCAATTCCCGTCCTACTCCCATAAAAAGGTACGCTGCAATTTAGTAGCGTACCTTTTTACGTTATAGGATGAATTTAGTAGAGAATAGCGTCTGGAACTTCGATGTAAATGGCAAGCCGGCACTCAATGCCCTAGGCGAGTTGGAGAATAAGCTAGGCGAGCTAAAAACGGCCCAAAAGGAGCTCACCAGAGGCACCAAGGAATGGACAGACAACAAGGCCGAGATCAAGGAACTGGAGGAGTCCATTAAAAAGACCAGAGTAGAGATGGGCACCGCTGGCATGACCGTCAAACAGCTGGAAGGTTATTATAAGCAACTCAATAAGGAGCTTAAAGACCTCACACCTGGTACTGATCAGTACATCGAAAAAACCAAGGAGCTCCAGGATGTCAATACCAGGCTATCGAATGTAAGAAAAGACGTTCGTGCTGTCACGGAGGAAGCCGATAAAAGCAAATCCACCTGGACCAATATGAAGGAATGGATCACTGGAGCTCTTTCTGCCTTTACTCTGGTGAATATTATGGAGTCCCTGATCAACTTCACCAGGGAAGGGATCAAGATGGCGGCTACGATGAGCGATGCCTTTGGCGGGATTCAGAAAGCTGCAGGGATGACCGAGCAAGAGGTTAAAAGCCTAAATACGGAGATCGCCAAGATCGACACCCGAACGGCCCAGGACGAGCTCCTAGGTATCGCCCAGGTTGGAGGACAGATCGGAGTGGCAAAAGACCAGATGCTGGGCTTTGTAGAATCTGTCGATAAAGCCGTGGTTGCCCTGGGCGATGAGTTTAGCGGTGGAGCTGAAGAAGTAGCTTCTACCATGGGTACGCTCTCCAAACTTTTCAAGGAAACCAAGGATCTGGAAGCCGGCAAGGCCATTAACGATATCGGATCTGCTATCAATGAACTAGGTGCCGCAGGAACGGCCACTGGTCCAGTGGTGACGGATTTCGCTATGCGCATGGGCCAGCTCGGGAACCTGAGCCCTCAGATTAGCGAGACCCTGGGGCTGGGTGCAGCCTTCCAGGAGCTGGGCCTCTCCGCTGAAATCTCAGCCGGTGGCTTGAGCAATATCCTGCTTACAGCCTCTAAAGACACCGCAACCTTTGCCACTCAAGTAGGCCTGACAGAAAAGGAGTTTATCAAGCTAATCAACAGTAGCCCCAATGAGGTCATTCTAAAGCTTGCCGAAAGCTTCAGGGGAATGCCTACTGATAAGGTGGTTAAGAACCTGGATGATCTGGGTATCAAAAGCCAAGAGGCCACCAAGGTCATGAGCCTATTGTCGGATCAAACCGATACGGTTCGTGAAAAGCAGCTACTTGCCGCTACGGCCATGAAAGAAGGTACCAGCCTAACCAAGGAGTTTGGGATCATGAACAACACGGCAGCGGCCCAGCTCGCCAAGCAAGAAAAGGCCCTGGACGAGTTAAAAACCACATTGGGCGCGGCACTATTGCCAGCGCTATTGAATGTGACAACGGGTGTCATTGCCTTTATTAAAGGTATCGGTGCAGTTCCGGAGTTTCTACGAGAAAATAAGGAAATGATTGCGGCCCTGGGAGTGGCTATGGTTTCCCTGAACTGGAATTTGGTCACGGCCACCGCATCCTCCCTGGCACATGCTGCAGCTGAAAAAGGAAGGCTTATATGGACCGAATCCGCAACGGCCGCTCAATGGCTTATGAATGCGGCCATGACGGCCAATCCAATTGGGCTTGTGGTTGCTGCAATAGCCTTGTTCGTGGGTGGCCTAGTTACCCTTTACAATAATTCGGAAACCGCACGTAATGCCATCAACCGACTGTGGCAAGCAGTAAAAGACGCTGCCAGTGCCGTAGGATCCTTCTTTGGGCTACTTAGTTCTGAAAATGAGAAGAGTCTAGCCAAACAAAAATCTGACAACGACAAGTACTTATCTGACAAAAAGGGACAAGAGGGTAAGACGGCCGCTGAAATAGCCGCAGCCAATAAGGCTACAAAGGAAAAGGAGCTCGC
>NZ_QGDT01000036.1 GCF_003149085.1 Dyadobacter jejuensis
AGGCTACGACGTGAGCAGGCCGAGCTCAGCAATCTTTTGCATAAGGTCCCAGCCGAGCAAGAATGCCCCGAACTAACGAGCCGTATATTGGACCTCCACCAGCAGATCGAGCAGATCTGGACTCAAAAGAAATTCCTAGAACGGAATGAACCCCTACCCGTAGTGGCTTCAGCTCCTAAGCTGCAGACCAATAACCTAGGCGCTCTTCAAAGTAAAGCGGAGCTAACGGTAAAGATCCAGAAGCTTCGTGAAAAGCGAAGCAAGCTGAAAATCAAATTGGATAACCCTAAGGCTGGCATTGCTTCCAAATCAAAATGGGAAATTGAACTGGCCCAGGTAGAAGCTGCCATTGAGGAATCTACGCAAGCCAGGGCTTTGCTCTAAAACTTGAATACTTACTTAATTTTATATTGTTCGCCATGATAAATGAATTGTTTAGTACCGAGCGTGTCCGGATCGCCGATCTGGTGCCTCATGTAAAAAATCCTCGTAAAATTAAAGCTGCTGAAAAGCAGAAACTCTGGGAGCGGATCCAGAAATACGGTATGATCGGAATCCCGGTTAGGGACGCGGATGGCACCTTGCTCTCTGGAAACCGCCGATGTGAAGTGATCGTACAAAATGGTCTGGGGGATATGCTCTGTGACGTCCGGACTGCCACCCGTAAACTCACGGATCAGGAGCTGAAGGAGGTGATGATCATCGAGAACAGCCATGCCGGTGAATGGGACCTGGAAATGCTAAAACAGGAATTTGACGAGTTGGTGGATCTGGATAGCTATGGCATCGGCATCGACGAGCTTAACGAGCAGATATCGGAAATGACCCAAGAGCTGGCCGAAGAGCCAGAGCTACCCATCGTTGCTAAGTTCTCAGAGAAATACGATTCCATAGTGATTGTCTGCAGCAACGAAATCGACTTCAATCACCTCTCAGAAAAGCTTGGACTAGATCGCGCCCAATGCTATAAATCCAGCAAGATTGGAATGCAACGGGTAGTGGATGGTAAGCAAGTAATATCCATTTTAAACCGGTCCTGATTTATGAAAGATATCAAAATCATAATCCCCTCTCATAAGAGGGCAAGTCGCGTGCGTACTACTAGTGCCGTATATGGCGCTACCTTATGCGTTGAAGAAAGCCAGGCTGATATTTACAGGAAATGTAATCCAGGGATCGAGATCATCACCCACCCCGATTCAGTGGTGGGTCTGTCAAGGAAAAGAGACTGGATCATCAAAAACGTGGGTAGCTGCTTTATGCTGGACGACGATATCGACCACCTTGGCAGGATCTACACAGAAAAGGGGGAAGAATCTCACGTAGATCCGGCCACTGCTTATGATATCATTCAAAGTACCGCCTACGCCGCCCAACAGGCTGGGGCGTTCCTTTTTGGCTATAGTTCATCCCCAACACCGATCAGTTATAATAGTCTCAATCCGATCCAAATGAGTGGATACGTGACCGGTTGCGCCCATGGGGTGCTGGAAGGCTCCAAACTGTGGTATAACCCCGATATCATCTGTAACGAGGATTATTGGATCAGCCTGCTCAATGCGCATCACCACCGCTATATCTGGAAGGATACCCGCTATTACTGGGCCCAGAAAGACACCTTTGTAAATCGTGGGGGGCTGGCTGAATTCCGAAACATTGAGGCGGAAGAAAAGGACTTCAAGTTGCTTCAAAAAGTCTTTGGCCAGGTGGTGGAGTTGCGGAAGTCTGGCGGAACAAGTAACTTAAAGCATCCGTTTCAAAAATCACTTAAACTACCATTTTAAAATTAAGTACAATGTCTACCAATTAAGAGTAGACATTGTGGTTATAATTTTTTAAATTTCAAATAATCATATAAACATATTAATTTCTTCATATATGGATTCTTCTTTGAATTAGAATCATAATTGTCGGAAATGAATTTTAGTAAGACATTTAAATCTATTTTTTCTTCGTCCAAAAGCGGTATGTGAATCATTGCCTGAACGTTGTTCTCATTGAGGATCAATTCTTCCAGCGTATGATACTTAGTATTGAAGTCATAAGCGTGGCGATCATAGGATGATCCAGGATAAAAACTTTCTTGATTAATTGAATTTATTTTTTTTATAAACTTATCTGTAAATGGAATGACATCATGAACAAGATTGCCATCATGATCTAATAGGTCTGCATCTCTCAGATACTTAAAGCAAGGAAAAAAGACTCCATTTATTTCTGGTAATAAATCACGGCATATAACTAACGAATCGAAATTTGTGTTCGGTACTATAATATCGTCTAATAAATCTTGCTGTTTTAGTCCTTTAACACCGACTTTACCGAGCTTTTCTCTTGTTCCAATCCCAAAAAAGAATTCTACTTTTTTTAAATCTAGTTTTTCTAAGTCAAAGGTGTCATCAATATAAATTTTTGATGTTGAATCTGTGTTTTTGACAAAATCGTACACCATTTCTTTCATGTGTTTTAAAATCTTAATAGGTAGCCTTCTAGCATTTTCAACTAACACTTCATATATTTCAACTAGCGACTTGTACTTTATAATTGTAATCGGGATATTAACATCACCTATCATCATACTAGTATTGGACATTGAACAATGAGTAACAGAAGGGTCATAATCACAAAATATTAGGCGATCTCTTAACTTATAAATATTTTCCTTTGTTAAGCAAAACATTATCAATTTTAAGATTTCAATGATATTTGAATCACTTAAACTATAACCTAAAAATAGAATTGGATGCTCCATAAAAATTGTGAGGAGTTTCGCAGCTAAATATGGGTTTCTTTGGTTGTACTGATGGTAGTCTTCTTCTGTTACAATGAGAGTGTTAGGCTGCTTGATGCAGCCATGAATTTTATATATCTCACCAATCGAAATAGTATTATTAAAAATTAAATTATCCTGACCAATAAAGACAGAAAACTGGTTGAATGTATTTTGTAAAAATGTATCCCAATTAGTGGTAATAATTCCATCAATATTGACCTTTTGAAGCAATTCGAACTCTTCTTTATAACTATCAATACATTCAACACCTTTACGTTCAATATACTTAGAAATTTCATATTTCAACGGACTATATTTAGTGATAGTATTGTGTGAAAATACATTTCTACTTTCCTTGAAATCATCGCTATCCCACCACATTTGATGAAACTCCTCACCTAATAAAGATGCAACTTTAGGCAGGTCACTATTTGCTTTCGATAGATAAAAGTTAAAATCTCTTGGCATTTTCATTTCAGCTGTCATACTCTCTAAAAGGTCATCCCATTTCTGTATGTCAATATATCTTTTTGAAAGTCCAGAACCCACAAACAAATATGGAGCAGTAGAAAATGACTTTAAGCGACCAAGGAACTCTTCTTTAAACATAAATTAAAATTTAGGAGGTTTGTAAACAAATCCTCTAAAAGTATTAATATAATTTGAAAAATTATTTCATAACGCATTGTAATTCCGTTTTGCTGGGAGAAATTTACAGTAGGTCATTAATAATGAGATACTTAAACAACTCTAAGCAAAATGGAATTATCAGAAATTCAAGTAAAGTATGTGCCGCCGGCCAAGGCAAACCGCACAAAAATCTCCTGCAGTAAGGATGCCTACCAATATCTAC
>NZ_QGDT01000037.1 GCF_003149085.1 Dyadobacter jejuensis
TGAACTGAATTTTCTCCTTTTTGCTCTCATAGTTCCACTAATTTAAGATTAAAAATTAAATTTTAACAGTGGCCCTAATTCTGGGGAGTATTATAATGTTTGAAATTAAAATAGGTTGGTAGGCTGTAATTCAGCTTCGTAAAATAGCGCCTTCTAGAAATACATTCAACATGCTTATACAAAGCTTCGTTTTTTAAGATTAGCCGCTCTTCGTTTTATGGATTATTTGTCCTTATTTTTCTACTTTTCAAAGTCCTTGTCATTGAGCAGTTTTTTGAAAAACTCATCCATTCCAACATACCGGCGTTGCAGTTATACGATAGGCTCTATCGTTGGTATTTCTCGTAATAAAATAGCACTTACATTCAGTTGTTTCGTGCAATAGAATATTTACAAAAGTTATTTTATTGTAAATTTAGTCTACTCATTCTTTTTTTTGAATTAATCCAAAAGATTTGTCAAAATTGATGTTAGTAGCCTCATTTACAATATGATTTTAATATTTCTCTAAAACAAACTGGTTGTTATGAAAAATCCATTTTCTGGATCAATGTCAATCGCATTAGTTATTTCTCTAGTTGTATTTTTTGGATGCAAAGACCTCGACAAAGGTGTTGATGCCTCCGAGTCAAAAAAATTTAATATTTCCGAAATCCAACAAGCCTATGAGCTTAATTTAAAGTCTGGCAGAACAAAATCAACGAATAAAGCGACACAAGCTAAGCAGTATAAAAATGTTAAATGGGGAAATTACTATGCTGTGAAAAAGGAAGGAGAATTGAAACTGATTTTTCCATTTCAACTTGAAACTGAAATTTATAAAAAAATGGAAAACGGACTGACGTTACCTTACAGTGCGCTAAGTCGTTTAATTGTTTCGAAAAAGGATGGGTTATATGATTATGAGATAGTTACGAAGCATGTTGATCCTGAATTTAAGGATAGTGGAAATCCGGAGGATTTTAGAGGTTTCGTGGTCGTTGAAGATATACATGGCAACTTTATCAAGGGATTTCGTTATACGGAAGATGGAGTGAAATTGTTGACTCAGGAAGAGAAAAATACGCGTACGACAGAAAGGATTTGTCAATACGTAGATTGGTATAGTTGTTCGATAAGGACTATAGATGGTATACCAATTTATGAGTACTGCCAGCCTATGTATTCTGATTTAGTTGGATGTGTGGATGTACAAGATCAGGATCAGGATAAATTTATCCAGATTGATGGGAACTGGTATTTTAATTTTAATTTATCATCGGGCGGCCTCCCTCAGGAAATAAGGATAGTTGGTGTCTCACCAGCACCACTTGATCGTATTTGTTCTGCTTCATTTAATTTTTCTGGAAATCAAAACACTTCGTCAAACTATACCACTACTCTTTGGGGTTCTAAATTTGAAGATGGCTCAACCATAAATACCGATCAAGGGGGGCAGCAGTTTTCTTGCGCAAACGGCATTACAGATGCTGCCATGAATTTAAAACAGGGAATGTTTGATTGGCTAGGACTAGGCATAACGCCATTGGAATACATCAGCAGAAACTTTGCATATCTTCAGGGATCAGGGGATATAAAAAGGGTCTATGACACGGATGAACAACAATTTGTATGGAATTTTTCTCCTTTGGCCGCCAAGGTAATATCTGCCCATGCTATTAATGTTGCGGCTCAAGCGGTAGGTGAATCGAGCTTCGGGTCGGCTGCGACCCCTGGGAATTCAGAGGTTTTTAGGAATTTGGCTGAGGTCGCAAATAAAATTTTACGTAGTTATATGCCCGGATCAAGTGTAAGATGGACTCGTTTTGGTAGTGGAACCACATCAAATGCTAACTATGCGCCAAATTGTAAATAAAGACCTACAAAAGTATCTTTCAATTGTCGATGAATACTATTCATCGGAAGCGTTTCCTAATGACCCAAATCTTGACAGAGAAAAGGTGCTTTCCTTGCTCTCGGACAAGCTTAAAGTTGCCTGGCATGCTGCTGATTTAACGGCAGAAGTTTGGGGTCATCTAGTGCTTAGTTTTAGGAATAAGGCATGGGTTAGGTTTGTGCGAAATTGGGACAAAGCCACTCCTCATACCTATAAATTGATTGTAGGTATCGAGCCAGACAACGGCGATCCTCCTTGTTCAATAGTAGTTTTTTTAAGTTTTATTGGTAGGCAGATCGGAATGCTTTATGTAGATACCTTGGCGGCAGGGAGCAATAATAGGCCGTTCTATGATCACTCCCGAAACTCGGGTAATTCGTTCCCGATATCCTTTGCCTCCTATTCCCCTTTGAACAAGTTGCATAAGAAATATAGTGCTGAAATTTTGGAAGAAGTAATTAAGTTCTTCCCCGATTTTACATTATTTGAAAGTCAATTTGCCGATTATAAAGTTAAAGGGGTTCAAACTGAGGAAGATTACTTCGTTGATATTGATTTATTTATGATTTTTTTTGAAAGAGGTTTACCAGCTGGTGTTCCGACCTAGCGCATGCTGTCAAAGTGGATAATTCAAGTTGGTAGCAGTTAAACGGATGATAGGGGAGCTAAGTTTCTGATATTTTTGAAAGCATTTATTTTTTAATAACCATACGTGCTCAAGACGGATTTTTCAATTACTCTAGTACTTCATTAGGTAATGGCGTGTTCGTTCTTCGAGATTTTAATCTAAAATGTAGTATTCCGGACAACCGAACTTAAATTCGTTTTTTGAGACTGATATCAACTGAATGGACCCATAATTTTAGTCAAGAAAGTGAAATAGCATTACTTCGAGTTGTATTTTGGACATTTCATTTCCGGGAAGGCTAAACATACAGCCATATGATGATGTACTTGTTTTTGGAGTAAAGGATAAAAAATTTGGATGGTTTTTGATAGCCGTTTCAGCGGTAATTAGGACAGGATTGAAATTTTTATTCCTAACAAACATCATTAGTGCGGTTTTGGAATCTCGGTGAGTAAGGTAGCTGAGTAATTGATCGATAGCTGCTCCCAGGCCAATTTCACCAGTCCATACCTTGCATTCCGCTACAAAAATATTGCTACCGTCCGGCGCGTATTTTAATAAGATATCCGTTTTGCCTTTTCTATTGAAGGCCTCACCATGACCGCTTGTATTTTCATATCTAGTTTCCAAAAACAATAGAAACATGTCGCGCAGATCCTCTTCATCTTTATTTTTATATAAAGATGGCTTTCTTTCAAACGCACTGCCAGCACTTATCAACACCTTTAGTATATCTGAATAAACCTCTTGTTTCAGGGTGGGCAGTATTGAATCTCCTTTTGAATTTACCTCATTCTGCGGAGATGGAATAGCTTTCTTTTGTATAACAGGTGGGATAAGAAATGGTTCTTCGTCAATTTTGGTGAATGATTTATCTAGATTTGGACAATACTATTTTTCTTAAAAGTTCAAATCCCGCCCTTCCATACATGTTTCTTTTGATAGTTTTGAGTCTATTGACTTGCCCATTGCTTATTGTGGAAATGACAGCTTGGTTTACTGCCTGATAATCCTGGTTTATGCCTTTTGCAAATCCTTTGAGTGCTGAAGCTTCCGCGCTTGC
>NZ_QGDT01000038.1 GCF_003149085.1 Dyadobacter jejuensis
TGTAAAATTGTCAGACCATTGGAGTCTACGCTCCAAAACTATTTATAGAGGGGTCAGTATCACCAGAAGGGGGTCAGTATAGAACAGAATATGCAATCTTCAAGCGCGGTTTTATGATCCGACTATTGGCAGGTTCTTTAGCATCGATCCTGAAACTGAAGGGCAGCTCGAATTTTCGCCGTATCATTACTCATTCAACAACCCCATCAGGTTCTCTGATCCTGATGGAAAATTTGCGTGCTGTGGCGGGCCGGGATCAATGCTCTTGACTGAGGCCAAATCTCAGTGGGAGGCTGTAAAAAGAAATGCCACAACCTTTGCAAACAACGCTGAACAGGCATTGGGCAAGGCATTGAGTTACACAGATGTAAATGATGCGGCTGTAGTAACCACGATGTTGACTCGAGGCGGTAATGCCGTAAATTTGGACGGCACAAATGCTACTACAACAGATAAGGTCTTGGCAACTGGTGGTGCACTCGTGCCTTTAGTTGGTGGTAGTACTTTAAAGAAACTTGGAGAGAATATTTCAGAGATCCCGGCAGTAAAGCAGATAATAGATATATTTATTGATGGGAATAAACATCCAGAATCAGCAAAACATCTCTCTGAGGCAATCCAAAATGGGGCGAGTAACGAAGGGGTCATTGATAGGGCAGGAGCAAGTGCAAGAAGAAGGGAAAACCTCAGTGGTACAAATACGCAAAGAGGGATGGATAGGGACGAAGCCCCTCCTGCTGTGATTAATACTGGAAGTGCCTCAAGTGTTAGGCATATTCCATCATCAGATAATAGAGGTGCTGGGGCTAGTATCGGGCAACAAATAAGACAATTGCCTGATGGAACCAGAGTAAGAATACTTCCTAAAATTGAAAACCCATGATACAAAACATTTTAAGTAAAAAGACAGACATAGAAGTAGCATCACCATATTCTCTTGCGAAATCGGTTATGTCCAACATGGATTCGCTTTATCTCGAATTTATTAAAGCCTCAAATGGTGGCTTCTTTTACAGTAAGTCTTTGCATATGTACTCATATGGTGCCTATAATTTAGAACACGATATCGTCAATCTAAATAGGACAATAAAAAATGAGTTTGGAGAACTTGCAAAAGATAGTTTCTTTTTTGGACAGGACTTATTCGGTAATCAATTTGGATTCCAAGGTAGCCGTGTAGTTTTATTCAATATAGAGACAGGTGATTTTGAAGATAATAGCAACAGTTTTTCCGATTGGCTCGGATTATTGCATGAAGATGGTGATTTCTTAACTGGTGAGAGTTTATTAGCAGATTGGGAAAATAGCAACGCCCTTTTAGGTTTAGGAAATAGACTTTGCCCTAAGAAGCCATTTGTTGTTGGCGGAGAATACCAAATAGAAAATCTTTCTGAATTGGGGATTGTAGACAACCTCTCTTATAATTCGGAACTGGCAAAACAAATCCACAATTTACCAGATGGAACCCCGATTAGATTTCAAATTAGATCCTGATTACTGATAACAATCGTGAAATATTGTTGGCCTTATACCGCATATTGCTGTTTAGCTCTAAAATCCCTGATAAAAGCATCCAGTAGGGCAAAAACGGTTTTCTTTTCATCTTCGGGTAATTGTTCAATGGCTTGCAGCCGTTGGACATTTTTTTTGTCTAGGGAAGCACTTTGGCCTTCGCCTACCAGGTAATCCAGCGTCACGCCCAAAGCGTCGGCGATACGCTTTGCAAAATCAATGGAAGGTGCAGCTTCGCCCCTTTCGTACTTGCCCAGGATCTCCCTTGAAATAGAACTTTCACGGGCCAGGTCAGTCTGTGACCAGCCTTTTTCCTTCCTTAAAGCAGTGATTACCGTCGCAATATTCTTCATACAAATACGCCTTTGTGTACTAAATGACAATGTATTGACAAAAATAAGGAATTAAAGTGCACTAAAAAACACAATACGACTATGACTAATTGGTATAATCTTATACTTTTGTGTCTGATCATACACAGTAAAGTTTCTGAAAATATTTTTCAATGGAAATATCACAGATTAAGCAACGCCTGAATATCCTCGAAGTACTTGGCCATTATAGCATCAAACCCGATAAAAACAGCCGGATCTGCTGCCCGTTCCACGACGACAAAACGCCTTCCATGCAGGTCTATGAGAAAACCGGCACGGTTTACTGCTTTTCCGGAAACTGCAAGACCCACGGCAAAAGCCTGGACGTCATCGATTTTATCATGAACAAAGATGGTATTAACAAGCACGAAGCCTTGAAAAAAGCTGCGGGACTCGTTAGCCCCACACTGGTAAGTGTTGCGCAGGTTAGCGTAGCAACGCCCGACAGAACGCCGCCCGACCCGGAAGCAGTTAAAGAAAATGATCCTAAGGACATCGCCACACTAATAACAGACTTTAAGTCTTTTGAATTAAATCTGAAGCAGACCCAAGGGGCTGAATACCTGGACAAACGGGGCCTGAGCTGGCAGTTGCTGCGCGACAAGGCCGGCATAATTTATACTTATCCAAGGAACTTATAAAAGTCTCCGATAAACAGCGTGCTGAGATGGTTAAAGCCCTTGTGCAGTCATCGCCCGTCAGCTGGACACATGTCAATTTGCGCGGAAAATTTGACTTTTCAGAAGATGTTTTAAAGGGATCCGTAGATTTCGACTTGGAAGAGATTTTAAATTTTGAAAACAATAAATGAAAGCAGAAACGGAAAATTTGATTTTTTTAACCGTAATTCACTGTATTATATATCATTAAGTTGATTTCGTGGAACATTGCACCCATTTCTTTAATGAAGGCCAACATTCTCATTTTTGTTGAAGCTACCGTTAAATCTGATTGTCAAAGACAAATAAAATTAACGATATCAATTTCCTAAGGGTGTCGGGAATGCTACATGTTTAGGTTTTACAGAAACCCTACTGGTTGATACTCAGTAGCAACCAGATCTCTGCCTGATCCCTTGGTAAAAGCTTCAAATTGGTCGCAGTTCCCTTCAAAATTCCCTGCGTTTTTTATTTTGTTACAATATGATTCCTTCCCACAACCGTCGTTCATTATGGATATTGTTAGGCTCTTCGTCAATTTTGGTGAAACAATATCAATAAACTACACATTATTTTGCTATGGTTACCCCACTTCCCTTTTTGAATACCAGCCCCATTCTGTCAATTAATTTATAGGACTGACTGGGTTTATAATCCACCCCAAACTGTTCTTTTATTACCTTAAGAATACCAGGGCCTGACCACCTTT
>NZ_QGDT01000039.1 GCF_003149085.1 Dyadobacter jejuensis
CAGGGGCAGAGGCCAGTGTCGCCGTAGCCGTATCCATCCCCGACATGACTACCTTTGCCACAGCCAGTAACCTACGGCTGGTGGGATGGAATGGCGTAGAACAGAGCCAAGACGCCCTCCATTTCATCAAGCTTGATCAGGTACGTTCCTCTCAGATAGAAGGCAGCGGAAATACCTATACCTATAGCACTACCCAGCCTCTGGGTACGAGCTATTACCGCCTTAGAATGATAGATCAGGACAACACCTTTGCCTACAGCACCCTGCAAAGCCTGACCACCACCTGTGGAGAGCCCGACGCTACCATTAGCGTTTACCCCAACCCCATTAATGCAGACCAGCAAACGGTGAAGGTAGACTATGTTACCGACTACAAGGGAGCTGCCAGCCTATCGGTAATCAACCTCATGGGCCAACAGCTGATAGACCAAAGCCTACAGATAGATGGACCAGGAACCACCAGCTTTGGCGCGGCGGCACTCCATAGTGGTATCTATTTCGTACGACTACGCGACGCCAACGGAAAGACGATCAGCAGCATACAAAAACTGATTAAACAATAATTGAATATTAAAATACTTCAAAGAACCTCTATCAATAATACAAACAACCATCTATTCATATTTCCAACTATATTTATCTATGAAACACATTTATTTACTCGCATTGGTATTGATGAGCGGCCTGGGCTTCGCTCAAGTAAAAATAGGCAGCAATCCTACGGCTATAACACCTGATGTTAATTTAGAAATAGAAGCCACAGATGGCACAAAAGTCATTGTCAATCAGGCAGACGGAAAAGTTGGTATTGGTACTACCACTGTCGATGCCGCATTACATGTAGTGGGTGATGTAAAAATAATAGACGGTAATCAGGGTACAGGTAAAATTCTTACCTCTGATGCCGATGGGCTCGCTACCTGGACCACTGCTATCGGTATGTATGACTTTTACAAAGTAGGAACGACGGCAGCACCAACAACCATTGCCGATAATATTTGGACACAAGGTTCTATTATGTTTGGTTCTGCCACTGGTACAGATGCCACAGATGCTAGTTACACAACAAAAACAAATACCCTAATTGGGGGATTTAATAACAAAGCAGTCTCATCCGGTGGTAACTCCATTATATCGGGTAGTGCCAATACCGTAGCATGGGGAAACAACCAATTAATAACTGGAAATGGCAACAAATTTAATGGAGGAAACAACCCCCTCGTGTCTGGAACAGGCAATACAGTTACTAGTGGAAATAATATAGCGGTACTCGGACAATACAATACGCACTCAGGAGACAATAGTTTAGTCTTTGGCCAACTTAATAATTCAAATAACTGGCAATCGTTAACATTTGGAGAAAGCAATACTTCTGGATTATCGGCTGGCAACTCGGCTGTTTGGGGACAAAACAACTCAATTTCCTACAAAAACTGTGCAGCTTGGGGAGAGAAAAATTCGTTAGGTGGATTCTCTCAAAACTCAGGTGTTTGGGGAAGCAACAATATCGTTAACGCTAGACAAAGTGGGGTATGGGGAGATAACAATAAAGTGTATGGTTATGATGATGGAACAAGTACCAATAATGTTACCTCATTTGGAAGCAACAATATCATAAATCAAGGACATTCTAATTCTGTAGCTATTGGTATTGCCGCAGAATCACATAGCAACAACAGTTTCAATGCTGTGTATAATGGCGGATACCGGTTATACTCAAACGCAGGTAAAACTACAGGGGTTACTCTTGCCAATGGATCTGGAACCTGGTCGTCCGTTTCAGATAGAAGGTCTAAAGAAAACATCGAATTGGCTACCTGTGGCTTAAAAGAAGTAATGCAAATGAAACCAAGTAGCTACAACTATATCAATGGCTCTAAATCCTTAGGTTTTATTGCACAAGAAATAGTAGAAGTGATACCAGAAGTGGTCAATGTGCCCGAAGACAAAAATGAAATGATGAGTGTTCGGTACTCTGAATTAATTCCAGTCTTAACAAAAGCTATCCAAGAACAACAAGCTCAAATTGATGCTTTAAAAGCCGAAATTAAGGAATTGAAAAAATAATTATTCCTCATATTTGACTGCATCAAGATTTTTTTATAGTTGCTATCGGGTGCCAATTTCATTCTAAAATCGGTTTTCAAACTGATTGGAGATTTCCTATTCAATAGCACAAGTCTATATTCAAAAGCAGTCGATAAGGTGTATTGATTAACAAAAAAGCTGTTTACTCAAACAGCTTTTTTGCCTTTTATTAGCCACCTATTGGCGCAATCCTAACACCCTCAACTAGACACTGAGGTTTAATTAAAAAAGCAAAAAGGATATTAAATATCCAAACAGCCCTAGGAGGAAAAAGTGGGGGGGGGGAATATCGATAAAGCCTCCTACCCTTTCGGATACCAGGAAGATTATGTTCGGTATTATCAGAACGGCCTTAACCGATTTTACCTCAGCCCTATTCTTCCATAATTCGAGGAATTCTTACCATCGCAATGGTCCTCTATAAGCTCCGCCCCCCCCCTTTGGCAACGAAATAGTCAAGCATGTATCAATTTTAACTATCAATATTCGCCCCCTATCGAATAAACAAAATTACCCTTACCTAAACAAGCCCTCTAACCTTTTACTCCAAGGACTTTGACTTCACCTCCAAATCCGACCTTCGGCTGAGAAAAACTCATCACCGCGACCCAAAACGTATACTAATTATAGTTAGCAATATTTTTATTCAATCGATTATATTCTAATCAACCTGATCTTTAAGAATATTTCTATGTACCATGTCAAAGAATCAACCTTATTATATACTATTTAATTGGTTACCTAAATATTGATTGTCCGTATATAGCAAAATAGCATTCATTTATATATCCAAATAATCTAAAAGATCGAATTTTAATTTCGATATATATTACTCAAAATGATGTTTTCTATAGTATATAGAATTTATATTATACGCAACTTTAGAATTTTATTCAGATATACCATAGCACAATTTTATATTTCTTTAAAACTAATTTAATTAACACAAAAGTTAATCTATTTGATATATTTATATTGTATGTAATATTCATTTTAATAAACCAATATTTACTTATCTATTCACTTTTTAATGTATATTTGACTCAAAGTTTATTTTTTTCAGACAATCATTCGAACACTCACA
>NZ_QGDT01000040.1 GCF_003149085.1 Dyadobacter jejuensis
CGTTGCTCTAATTCAATACTAACATATTCTTAAAATGCAATTAATCCCTACCTCTATCAAAAGTCAAAGCGATCCCTGAGCGGAGCCGAAGGGTCCAATACCAATTTCCAGATTAGATGGATTGAAACGTTTCTAGGTATTTCCTTTTCCTTGTGGCTGTTTCTCTTCGAATACCAATTTCCAGATTAGATGGATTGAAACTCTAGTTTCCCCATTGTGGCGACCAAGTCAGCTAAAACTTCGAATACCAATTTCCAGATTAGATGGATTGAAACGGGCTAGACATCTACGAAATATACGCCAAGGCGAGCCTTCGAATACCAATTTCCAGATTAGATGGATTGAAACATATCCTCGTAACGGAGCAAGACACGCAGCAAAGCCTTCGAATACCAATTTCCAGATTAGATGGATTGAAACCCGCTGGTGTGACTCATATATCACATTTTCAATTACCGTCTTCGAATACCAATTTCCAGATTAGATGGATTGAAACTCCCATTTTTGTTTTAATATCCACGAAAACCGCCCTATCTTCGAATACCAATTTCCAGATTAGATGGATTGAAACTCCCGTATAGTGATGCCCGTGATGTGCAGGAAAGACTCTTCGAATACCAATTTCCAGATTAGATGGATTGAAACTGCCCAATTACCAAGGGCAAAAAAATGTGGTTAGGCCTTCGAATACCAATTTCCAGATTAGATGGATTGAAACCCAGTAAGGGTATAGTGTAAGTTCTGGAGTTGGTGGACTTCGAATACCAATTTCCAGATTAGATGGATTGAAACCTTAACCAACCAACAATCATGAACACACCGCCAACCCCTTCGAATACCAATTTCCAGATTAGATGGATTGAAACCCGGCAAAATGTATGATTACTCTAGCGCCCTAAAGCTCTTCGAATACCAATTTCCAGATTAGATGGATTGAAACAGGTAGGAGGTGTTTGTGTCCCCTTTCAAGAACCAACTTCGAATACCAATTTCCAGATTAGATGGATTGAAACAGAAAGAGGTCATTGATTTTGATGTCTTTTTGCCAACTCTTCGAATACCAATTTCCAGATTAGATGGATTGAAACAATTTGTTAGCTGTTCGGATATTCCAGTTTTGCAAGCTTCGAATACCAATTTCCAGATTAGATGGATTGAAACGAATATGAATGATTTCTATAATAAGATGCAATACCTCTTCGAATACCAATTTCCAGATTAGATGGATTGAAACGAAAATTGGCTTTGATAGCTCAAGAATCTCCTCATCTTCGAATACCAATTTCCAGATTAGATGGATTGAAACATCACAGCATATAGCTCAAAAACGTCATCAAGTGAACTTCGAATACCAATTTCCAGATTAGATGGATTGAAACTATCCAACTCGATAAACCTGATAAATCCTGATCATCTTCGAATACCAATTTCCAGATTAGATGGATTGAAACACTGGCTTCTTTTCGGAAAAGACAGTGCCGACCGGACTTCGAATACCAATTTCCAGATTAGATGGATTGAAACAATCCATTGGGATAACCGTAGCTTCAACCCCGAAAGGCTTCGAATACCAATTTCCAGATTAGATGGATTGAAACAACAAAAGACTTGCTTCGGAGGATCAAATTAAAAAGATCTTCGAATACCAATTTCCAGATTAGATGGATTGAAACGAAGGCGCTTATAATTAACATCCAGTGCGCTGCCGGCTTCGAATACCAATTTCCAGATTAGATGGATTGAAACTATTGGTTTGCTTGTAGTATAGGTATTTTAGCCTTTCTTCGAATACCAATTTCCAGATTAGATGGATTGAAACCCGTCATTCTCTACTATCTGGAATGCCGGGAAAGTTTACTTCGAATACCAATTTCCAGATTAGATGGATTGAAACGGTAAGATGGTACGATTCTTTCCCCTTTGTGTAACACTTCGAATACCAATTTCCAGATTAGATGGATTGAAACGTGTACAAATATTCAATATTGGACCCTTTTTGTCAGTGCTTCGAATACCAATTTCCAGATTAGATGGATTGAAACACACCCAACTCAATAGGCTTTATTCCGAGTCTGACGCTTCGAATACCAATTTCCAGATTAGATGGATTGAAACAGAATCCTTAGCGGCTCGTTTGATTGATACTTAAAACTTCGAATACCAATTTCCAGATTAGATGGATTGAAACGCCACCATCTATTAACCCAATCAACCTGAACGAACCCTTCGAATACCAATTTCCAGATTAGATGGATTGAAACTTCAACATCAACTACAATGAAGAACAGGAGATTTTCCTTCGAATACCAATTTCCAGATTAGATGGATTGAAACATTACAAAAAACGGGATGAGCCGCCATTCTGATGGACTTCGAATACCAATTTCCAGATTAGATGGATTGAAACTACTTCCAATCGTTGCCTAGAATTTCATGCTTAGATCTTCGAATACCAATTTCCAGATTAGATGGATTGAAACGTGTATCTCCTCGCTTAGCCTAACAGCCTCTGTTAGTCTTCGAATACCAATTTCCAGATTAGATGGATTGAAACTCGACAAGATTAGGGATATATAAACCTTGTGATCCATCTTCGAATACCAATTTCCAGATTAGATGGATTGAAACTGCATCGTTTGTATTCTCCAAAGAACCTGTGGTTAACTTCGAATACCAATTTCCAGATTAGATGGATTGAAACACAAAAAAAATCATGGCCAAGAAAAATGTAAATATCTTCGAATACCAATTTCCAGATTAGATGGATTGAAACGGCGACTGGATAGGTTCGTCCACTGCCTGAACTACACTTCGAATACCAATTTCCAGATTAGATGGATTGAAACTAGGCAATGCAGGATTCGAACCTGCGTCTTAGGTATCCGACTTCGAATACCAATTTCCAGATTAGATGGATTGAAACGTTCCCCCGCTTTTTTAGCGCAGTCGTTGCACTAATCCAATACTAACGTCTTTTTAAAATACAATTAATTCCTACCCCGCAAAAATGCGGGGCGGTTCCCGCTTCCAATACCAATTTCCAGATTAGATGGACTGAAACGTTCCCCCGCCTTTTTAGCGCGGTCGTTGCTCTAATTCAATACTAACATATTCTTAAAATGCAATTAATCCCTACCTCTATCAAAAGTCAAAGCGATCCCTGAGCG
>NZ_QGDT01000041.1 GCF_003149085.1 Dyadobacter jejuensis
GATCGAGGTCAATTCCTTTCCTGGAATCACCCAGTTCCGGTTTTTCTGCAAGGTGCTCCGGGCTAACGAATGGGACTATGATTATCAAATGGAAGATCCCGATGGTCGTGGATGGAATGGAACAATGAAATATGAAAGTTTAAATTTTAACATTCCTCAGTCGTGAATAGCAAGCAACAATTTATTGCGGGTAAGCCCTTCCTTGGAGAGAAGATGCTTTTTGCCCGATTCAAATATGAGCACTCCAGTAGGACGATACTCATTCAATATGACTTGAATACACCATGGATGCACTACGGGAACGCCGAGTGCCTGGAGAACGAATTCATGTTTTGCGTGCCGGTAGTAGGTATACAGAATATTTGGGGGAAGGTCAGTTACGACGAGCTCCAATTTCAAGAGACGGTTTAGAATAGGGTTTACATAAAAACAGGATTCGGCCTGGCGTATTGACTGGGCTGAACCTAAAGACGGAAGTGTGACGCAATGGTAGCGTGCTTGAGAACTCTAAGGGGTAATCAAGATTGTTCAGGTTCGACTCCTGGCACTTCCACAAGGTAGGACAGATTCTACAATTGCTCCAGATCCCTGTCTGGGTCACGCCAGGCAGGGCGACGGGGTTTAGTTATTGATTAAAAATAGAATAGCGAAATGCTGAAAAGGATTGAAACCAGTGAGGTAATGAAAAGGGCATCGAGGTTTTTCGATACCCATAATGATAATTGCCCCACCGTGGAAGTAGTAAGGCAAACCGCCAAGGGTGAGCAGATTATCAACCGCAGGGTTGGGCTGATCCCTGAAGCGGTGACTACCACCTTCCATACCATTTTGACAGAATACGTGCACAGCTATAACCGGACTTGCTCCATTATGCCGGCTGGCATGTATACCTTGGACGACCTGCCGTCCATGCACACGAACTGCGTTAGGCTATCCAAATACTGCCGCTGCTCGGACCGAACTGTCCGTAATCATATAGGACGTCTGCGAGATTTGGGGCTTGTCTGTACGAAATTTCATGGCAACAAGAAGGCATTCGAGCTGTGGATAAGCCCTAAATTTCTGTTTGAACCCGAACAAATGGAAGCGGAGAAAAATGCTCAAAACACGCCAAAAATCGCCCTTTCACCCTCAAACCCGAAAGATTTTCCGCATAACAGTACTCACTTAGAGATTTTAGAAAAAGAAAAAGGGAATGCGGATTTGTTTATAAAATACGGAGAGCACATTCAAGGACAGAAGGGTCGGACAGACAACGGTGTACAGCCCTTATATGACTGGGTAGATCAACAGAGAGAAGATCAAACAGGGGGCGGGCCGATTTTAACGAAAGCAGAGATCGTGGCTAAGAACGATCAAAACCGCAGACAAAAGGCCACCCACATGCTGGAGCAGCGCATGCCGAACATGCCGAAGGGACTAGATCCAAAATTCTGGGATATGCTGATCAATTTCTGGCTTTACGCATGGAAAGTGGTCTATCCTAACCGAGAATTCTCTAAGGATAAGCAAGAAAAAGCCCTCGTGGCCATCGCCAAAGGGGTATTTAACAACTTCGTCGATGATATGAGCGATAAAGAATGGCTCGACTATTATCAATTCCAAATGGCCAAGCTCGACAAAGCTGGCCGCTATTACGATAACCATCCCGACGCCTACCGACCGGATCCCTATGCTGTTTTTGTTCCAGGGAAAGGTTATTTCGATTATGAGAATGTAAAGGGCTTTGTGGGAATTGATGCCTGGATAAAGAAGGATTCCATCAAAAACGCCCGTAATAGAAAGGCCTATGCAGACAAACAGGAGGAAAAGGTAAAGCGCTGCGAGACGCTCCTACGTACGGCACGACGAGATTTTGAAAAGCTACGCCAGGATGCCAAGCCACGGAAAGAGGTAGCCGGCAAAAACCAACTGGCTCTATTCCAATACTACAACGTGATTTTTAGCGGCATGGGCAAGAAATGGCAGGAAGCATTCTGCAAACAATACCTGGGCCAACAGGCCATCGATTTTGAACCGCCTAAATATATGAAACCAAAACGTCAGCGGGCCATGGCCGACTTCTCTGCTCCAACTGTGGTGTACGTAGAAGATTATATGACCGAAGGCGAAGGATATTACAGTTAAACCTTAAACACCAAACAACCCAGACAATGAAAAGCCGTAGAACCCTTGGAACCAGCACAAAAAAAGCCCTCTCTCCAGAACGGAAGGAGGCACAAAAAGAAAAGGCCACTTGCTTTATGGTCATCAAATTTCATGATGGAAACACCTGGAGTAAATGGAGCAATGAACATGCTCAGCCCAATAAATTCCTAAACATCAACGATAGCCTAAATGAAATGTTTCGGGTCTGCCAGCACTACTTCGCCGGAAGGATCCACTCGGCCGCCATTTTCGATGTACGGGTGCATAAGAACATCGGCGCCCATAATAAGATCTATCAATTCGAGAAAGGCTGCTGGCAACTGGTCCAACCCGTAGGCTGGTAATCATTTATTTTTTTAACCTTAAAATCCCCCCTATGCAACTGGTAACCTTTAAAGTAAAGAGCACCTCATTTACCCATCTAGAGCTGAGCCTCCTTAACCTGGCCAAGACAGAAATACAAAAGGGGTGCACCCTGAAGAATCTTGCGCTTAGCCTTACCAAAGAACTGGAGTCCTGGAGAGGTAAGATCGCGAAGTACCGCAACGCTCCGACGCAGATCATCACCCAGAGCCGTCTAATATCCCTGGCGCATCACGGCAAAGTATTGGTAGAATTCCACCCACTGGCATAAACGCCCTAGCCTAAATGAACCCTATCAAAATTAAGCTAGACAAAATGGAAATCGGCATCCTGGCTCGCTATCTACTCATGAAGCGGGCCAGCTTCCACCCCCTTCACTCCTCGATAGAGGATATCGTCCTGGTCGATTTCTCCAAACGCTTCCTACACTCCGCCCGAGACATGGCCGAAAGGCCCCAGCCCAAAAAGGGCTTCACCGTCACCTTACCCTTCCCGGTGGCCCGTACCCTTCATCAGCAGCTGCAGTATTGTGAGTATGA
>NZ_QGDT01000042.1 GCF_003149085.1 Dyadobacter jejuensis
GTAGATATTGGTAGGCATCCTTACTGCAGGAGATTTTTGTGCGGTTTGCCTTGGCCGGCGGCACATACTTTACTTGAATTTCTGATAATTCCATTGTGCTTAGAGTTGTTTAAGTGTCTCATTATTAATGATCTACTGTAAATTTCTCCCAGCAAAACGGAATTAAAAAGCGTTATTGATATTTTTTTATAAAGTGTTTTAGCTAGTCAAATAACCAAGTTTTAGAAAGACAGAAATAGAAGCTTCTCTAATCTTGGGATCTTCATGCCCATACAGACTCAGTAATATATCTTTATCTCCAAAGTAACAGTGTTGCTCATATGTTATTCTAAGCAAGTCGATTTTTTCTTCGGTCCATTTCTTAGAATCAATTTTAGGTAAGATATCTTCTATTGTGTTTAAATATTCGAGTATTCCCTGCTCAAATACTCGAATTTCAGCTGACGTTCGAGCATAATTTAATGATTTATAAAGCTCTCCAACAGCAATTAATGCTATTCTTATTGAATAAATTTGATCACCAAAACGTTCTATAACCTGGTCAAGTCCCATCATTGAAGAATTTTGGAAGCAATAAATCTCATACTTCATAATTTGCGTTCTGAGATTGGTCTCCTCAATATATTTCTTCATAGATCGTGCCTGCTCTTCTAATCGATCGTCATAACGCTTGAACAATAAAATTCCTACTAATGAAACTGCTGTAAAAATAATTGCCATAAGCCAGCCAAATAGGCTTTCGATGTCAGATATGAAGAACTGAAACTCGCCAATATTGACCTCCTTCTTTGTTTTCTGTGTGCTTAATTCTTGCTTTGGTGAATCAATCGAATCTTTCATTTTACTCAACTGATATCTGAACTTAGAGTTATCAATGTTAAGTGTTTGCCCATAACATATAGTTGAAAGAAATATTATAAACACAGTGGTTAAAAGAAATTTCATATGAACATAATAGGTTATGGGCAACGAAAAAGCACAGAATTGATACTACGGCAACTCTATTCCATTCAATTAAAACGGCAATTTCAAGCTTTTCTGAAACGGGTGCTTTAAGTTACTTTTTCCAGTTGATTTTCGCAACTCTACCACTTGGCCAAAGACTTTTTGAAGCAACTTGAAGTCCTTTTCTTCCGCCTCAATGTTTCGGAATTCAGCCAGCCCCCCACGATTTACAAAGGTGTCTTTCTGGGCCCAGTAATAGCGGGTATCCTTCCAGATATAGCGGTGGTGATGCGCATTGAGCAAGCTGATCCAATAATCCTCGTTACAGATGATATCGGGATTATACCACAGTTTGGAGCCTTCTAGCACACCATGGGCGCAGCCGGTTACGTATCCGCTCATTTGGATCGGATTAAGGCTATTGTAGCTTATCGGTGTCGGGGATGAACTAAAGCCAAAAAGGAACGCCCCAGCCTGATGGGCCGCGTAGGCGGTACTTTGAATGATATCATAAGCCGTAGCCGGATCTACGTGAGATTCTTCACCCTTTTCTATGTAGATCCTACCGAGGTGGTCGATATCATCGTCCAGCATAAAGCAGCTCCCTACGTTTTTGATGATCCAGTCCCTTTTGCGGGCCAGGCCTACTACTGCATCGGGGTGGGTGATGATCTCAATCCCAGGGTTACATTTCTGATACATATCAGCCTGGCTTTCTTCAACGCATAAGGAAGCGCCATATACGGCACTGGTAGTACGCACACGGCTTGCCCTTTTATGAGAGGGGATTATGATTTTGATATCTTTCATAAATCAGGACCGGTTTAAAATGGATATAACTTGCTTACCATCCACCACCCGCTGCATTCCAATCTTGCTGGATTTATAGCATTGGGCGCGATCTAGTCCAAGCTTTTCTGAGAGGTGGTTAAAGTCGATTTCGTTACTGCAGACAATCACTATGGAATCGTATTTCTCTGAGAACTTAGCAACGATGGGTAGCTCTGGCTCTTCGGCTAGCTCGTCAGTCATTTCTGATATCTGCTCGTTGAGCTCGTCGATGCCTATGCCATAGCTATCAAGGTCCACTAGCTCGTCGAACTCTTGTTTTAGCATTTCAAGGTCCCATTCACCGGCATGGCTATTCTCGATGATCATTACCTCTTTTAGCTCCTGATCGGTGAGTTTACGGGTAGCGGTTCGGATGTCACAGAGCATATCCCCCAGACCATTTTGCACGATCACTTCACAACGGCGATTTCCAGAAAGCAAGGTGCCATCCGCATCCCGCACCGGGATTCCGATCATACCGTATTTCTGGATCCGCTCCCAAAGCTTTTGCTTTTCAGCTGCTTTAATTTTACGCGGATTTTTTACATGAGGCACCAGATCGGCGATCCGGACACGCTCGGTACTAAACAATTCATTTATCATGGCGAACAATATAAAATTAAGTAAGTATTCAAGTTTTAGAGCAAAGCCCTGGCTTGCGTAGATTCCTCAATGGCGGCTTCTACCTGGGCCAATTCAATTTCCCATTTGGATTTGGTAGCAATGCCAGCCTTGGGGTTCTCCAATTTGCTTTTCAGCTTGCTTCGCTTTTCACGAAGCTTCTGGATCTTTACCGTTAGCTCCGATTTACTTTGAAGAGCGCCCAGGTTATTGGTCTGCAGCTTAGGAGCTGAAGCCGCTACGGGTATGGAATCATTCCTTTCTAGGAATTTCTTTTGAGTCCAGATCTGCTCGATCTGCTGGTGAAGGTCCAATATACGGCTCGTCAGTTCGGGGCATTCTTGCTCGGCTGGGACCTTATGCAAAAGATTGCTCAGCTCGGCCTGTTCCCGTCGTAGCCT
>NZ_QGDT01000043.1 GCF_003149085.1 Dyadobacter jejuensis
ATCCCCAGCCCCAAGAGTGCACATACCACGATATTAGCCAATCGTAACCATTGTTCCGGCGGATTGACATAAATAAAACTTCCAACAAAAGTAAAAAACAAACGAGCCATCCAATCGATTCGAAAGGGGCCACTTTGCGGGCCTGTAGAAGGCTCAAAATTTATAAAAAGCAGGAGTAATAGCGCCAGACTTAAGGTCGACCAGATGGCTAACGATCGATACCTATTTTTGGCCCAAAGTAGGTAACCTCCAAGAAACAGGGCTAAAAAGCCATTTCCAAATGAAAATACCGCCAGAATAACAAAGACCACACCAACCCAAAAAGATTTACTGTTCCATGCTACCGATCGGTTGAGACAATACAAACTGAGAACAGAAAAGAAAAAAACCGAGTAATACTGGATCCCGCCCCAATAGTAGAAGGAAACCTGATAAAAGGCTAAATCGAAGAAGAAAGTGGCACAAATCAACAATGCCGCGTATAAGGGTACTTTGACACCGAGCAGCAATCGAACTAGAAAAGCAAAACTTCCTAATAAAAGTACATTCTGAATGAAAATAAGGTGCGTAAAGTTAAGGCGTCCAAAAAGCAAGTAATAACCGGAGGCCAATAGTCTGGAAACTACAATACGATGATCGTTATGCTTGCTGATTAGGACATTGATCTTTTCCCAAGTATTGCTGCTGTCGAAGTAAAAACGTTTTATAAAAGATACCGTAGCGATATAATCGTCATAGGACGGAGCATTTAATGTTTCGCTAAACAATACAAAACAAAAGGCAACGAACATCAGCACACTTATAAAGATAGCAAATCTAGAATTCATGTTTTGTGGAGCCACTTTTAATCTAAAACATACACTATTTACATTACCGAAAATAACTAAATGCATCGACAACTACCGGAATAGTTATTAAACGGCAACTCCATCTCTAAGCGGTTTGTAGAAATAATAACAAAAGATACACTTAGAATACAATTCATTGAAAAAGAAGGGGATTATGAAAATTCTGATCCGTATACGTAGAAAATAGAAACTGGACGAATCGATAGGCATAAAAAACGAATCGTAATAACTTGGAATGTAGTTAGTAGATTCCCCCCTCTTCTGCGTTTATTGTACTTTAGACCTCTATTACCAGTCCGCTTTACATATATGATTACTCTTATACTTTCGATTATCGTTCTCATTTTGGGATATTATATCTACGGGAGCATTTTGGAAAAGGTGTTTGGAGTCCAGGCATCACAACAAACCCCCGCACATCGGTTAGCCGATGGAGTCGATTTCGTTGTGCTTCCTACTTGGAAGATATTTCTCATCCAATTCCTTAATATAGCGGGTCTAGGGCCCATTTTTGGTGCCATTGCCGGAGCTATGTATGGACCAGCGGCATTTTTATGGATCGTCCTAGGGAGCATTTTCGCTGGAATTGTCCATGATTATTTTTCAGGAATGCTATCCCTTCGGCACGATGGCAAGAGCATTAGTGAAGTGGTAGGCATCTATATGGGCGACGGAGCCCAGCTCGTGATGCGTGCCTTTACAATACTCTTATTGATATTTGTAGGGACTGTTTTCTTAGTAGGCCCTGCTAAGATAATAGACGGTATGACCGGCAGCATTTTTGGCCTATGGGGCTGGGTAGGCATTATTTTGGTATACTATATACTCTCCACCCTCCTACCAATCGACAAGTTTATTAGCAAACTATACCCCATCTTTGGGATTGCGATGCTTTTGATGGCCATCGGGCTCATCGGGGCCTTATTTTTAGGAGACTATCACATCCCCGAACTGACGCTTAGCAATATGCGTAATATGACGGCCAACCCAGAAGCCACCCCTCTTTTCCCTATGCTTTTTGTTACTATCGCCTGCGGTGCTGTCTCGGGCTTCCACTCCACCCAGTCGCCACTGATGGCCCGCTGTATGGGAAACGAGCGGTCGGGAAAGGTGATATTTTCGGGCACTATGATTACCGAAGGGGTAGTGGCCCTGATATGGGCTGCCGTCTCTATGACTTTTTTTGGTTCAGTAGAAGGTCTTAACACCACAATGGCTGCCAATAACAATAATGCTGCCTGGGCTGCCAACGAGATATCAGTCAATATGCTGGGGCCATTTGGTGGAATCCTCGCCTTATTGGGCATTGTAGCGGCACCCATTACTTCGGGAGATACTGCCTTTCGTTCGGCGCGATTGATACTAGCCGATATCTTCAAGCTAAGCCAAAAAAATCTGTTACAAAGACTGTGGATTAGTATCCCTCTTTTTGTAATCGCTTTCGGACTTACCCAAATCGACTTCGCAATCATTTGGAGATACTTTTCATGGAGCAACCAAACCCTGGCCACCATAGTCCTATGGACCATTACCATCTATTTGTCTACTCAAGGCACTTCTTATTGGGTATCGCTAGTCCCTTCTGTATTTATGACTATGGTTTGTAGCTCCTATATTTTGATAGCTCCCGAAGGATTTCACATAGCACACACTCCAGCTTATATTATATCCTTCACCTTCACCATTTTAGCCACCATTTTCTTTTTCTGGATCCGGTTTAAGCAGCAAAAAGCTAATTCGGCACCAATAGAAATCATGCAAGAAGAGCAACAGGAATAACCACGGGAGAAGCGATTCCCTCCATATTTCTTATACCTGAGCTACCATGGCCAAATTGGGCAAAAGAATTCCATTCCGTTCTACCCATTGGTCTTTTAAGGTTTTAAAACCCATTTTCTCGAAAAAAGGCCTGGCGGTGATACT
>NZ_QGDT01000044.1 GCF_003149085.1 Dyadobacter jejuensis
TGGCTTGTTTTCTAGTGACATTCTGGCGTATATTGACCCCCTAGACATTTATTTTTGATTCATTCTGGAGCATATTGACCCCTTTGGGTAATTGTCTTTGATGAATTCTGGAGCATGCTGACCCCTTTGGGGTTTTGATCCTTAAGATTTTTGATGTCGTTGATAAATGGTTTTGGAACTTTAGCGAAGATAATTTCAACGCTAATCGTACTCCAATGGCTGGAAAACCAAAACCAATGAGTCAGATAAAACAATTAATCATACTCCGTAACCAAGGCAAAGGGATCAAAACGATCGCCCGATTGCTCTCTATGAGTAAAAATACGGTGAAAACTTATCTTATTAAGCTCGATAAGTTGGTAATTAATCCTGAATGTTCGGATGTTGTAAGCAACTTGCTTAAGCTAGAAGAACCGGAACTTTACGCCTATTTTCACCCCGGAAACCCCGCCTATAAGGACGATCGATACGAGCATTTTAAGTCCAAAATAGCATATTTTTTTAAGCAGTTAAAGTTGATAGGTGTAAGCAGGCAAATACTCTGGGAAGAGTACAAACAAGCCTATAGCCAGGGTTACTGCTACTCTCAGTTTTGTTATCACTTGGATCAGTGTGAACCAACGAAGCGAAAGACTTCTTCGGTTCTCCTACACCAGCCTGCAGAAAAGTTATTTATTGACTTTGCCGGAAAAACGATATCATACATCGATGCCAGCACAGGGGAGATTGTTGAATGTCAGCTCTTTGTAGCTTGCCTTCCCTATTCTGACTATGCTTTTGCTATAGCCGTTAGAAGTCAGAGCCTACCCGATTTTCTTTTCGCTTTGACACGCTGTTTAGAGCACCTTGGGGGAGCTCCTAAGACGATCGTACCCGACAACCTAAAATCAGCCGTCACCAAAACCGACCGCTATGAGCCAGAGATCAATCAAACTCTGCTGGACTTTGCCAACCATTATGCAACTACCGTAACCCCAGCAAGGGTGCGTAAGCCTCAGGATAAAGCTTTGGTTGAGAATCAGGTTAAAATACTTTATTCCAGGGTATATGCTAAGCTTCGAAACATACAGTTCTTCAGCCTGAATTCGCTGAATGAATCGATTGCTTTGATGGTTGAAAAGCATAACCAAACCAGGATGCAGCAAAAGGCATATTGTAGGGAGGAAAAGTTCCTTTCCCAGGAGAAGTTATTATTGACTAAACTTCCTGAGGAGCATTTTGAGTTGCGCCATTATGCGGTGCTTACTGTAGCCAAAAACAACCATATTTATCTGGCTCGTGACAAACACTATTACAGTGTGCCATTTAGGTTGATGGGAGAGAAAGTGAAGGTCGTTTATACTCGTAGTATGCTCTCTGTCTACCACGATGGCAAAAAGGTTGCCGCACACCCCAGGAGCAGTAAACTGGGAGCGTACTCGACCAATAAAGAACACTTGTGCTCTCATCATCAGCACTATAGAGATCGAAGTCCGGACTATTATCGAGATCTGGCTCGAAAACGTTCTAAGGAGTTCTATGAATATGTAACGCTCTTATTCCAGCAGAATATTTATCCTGAGCAACTTTACAGAACCTGTGACGGACTGTTGGCTCTAAGCCGAAAAACAACTCAAGAGAAGTTCAATATGGCTTGTAAAATAGCGATTGAGAATCGTATTTGCTCTTACCGTTTTGTGAAAAAGATGTTGGAAAACAACACGGTATATCTACAGCAAAAAGAAGTCCCCAAACCCCTCCCAAAACACGGGAACGTAAGAGGAAAAGACTATTATCACAAGTAAACAAATATCTTTAAACAAAAACAAAAATGAATCAAATTGAAACGCAAATGAGTCGGTTAAAACTTCACGGAATGGCCAAATCCTGGACTGCCCTAAAGGAAGTAAGGAAGAATCAGAGCCTATCCTTGGCCGAAGGGCTAGAGATCATGTTGTTAGCTGAAGAACACGAAAGGGATAACCGTAGATTTAAGCGACTGGAGCTCAACGCTGGATTTAGGTATCAAGCCTCTGTAGAAGAGCTAAAACTTGACCAATCAAGAGGACTAGACCCGATGGTACTGACTACCCTTACCACCGGCGATTATATCGCCAAGGGCGAATCGGTATTGATCACAGGAGCTACCGGATGCGGTAAAAGCTACTTGGCGTCGGCACTGGGTCATCAAGCGTGCGTACTAGGGTATAAAGTGGCGTATCTTAACATGCAGAAACTGATGTTGAAGTCCAAAATGGCCAGGCTGGAAGGGACCATCCTAAAGTACTTCGATAAGCTTGCGAAAACTGATTTGTTAATCATGGACGATTTTGGTCTGACACATCTGGAAAAGCAGCAGCAGATGGACTTTATGGAACTTATAGAAGACCGACATGGAAAGCACTCAACCATTGTAGCTAGTCAATTGCCCGTATCGAGCTGGTATGACGTGATCGGAGAGGAAACCATAGCAGACGCCATATTAGATCGATTGGTACATACTTCGTATAGAATCGAGCTGAAAGGCGAAAGTTTAAGAAAAAAACTGTAAAATTGTCAGACCATTGGAGTCTACGCTCCAAAACTATTTATAGAGGGGTCAGTATCACCAGAAGGGGGTCAGTATAGAACAGAATATGCA
>NZ_QGDT01000045.1 GCF_003149085.1 Dyadobacter jejuensis
ACGGGTAAGGGGATACCAGGTTCTCTGAGGATACGATTTCCAGAGTTATCGTAATCATACTTCACCGACTGAGCCATCGATAAGGTGCCCAACATTGCCATTAGAAAAAGTAGATGTATTTTCATGATGATAGTGTATGAATGTTAAAGAAATATTTTTATGAGCCATCTAAAGCTTAATACCTGACTATTTCGGTAGCGGGGTGTTGATTGGATGTTACATATAGTTTTTATGGAATCTATGAAATTGACAACTGCCCGAATTCAACTACAAAATGACCCGACTAACGCCGCCGTCTTTATAATATGTGCCGCATCAGATCAGCCGTTACTTTCAATGATCAGCCTACGGGTGAGAAAATGAACTGGTTATATCGCATGGTACCGCCTTTAATTTACTTCTCAAATCCGTGCGACGGACCGCCCCCTAAGTAATACTTTGTATTGGTAACGTATGCTATGCCTGACGAAGGGCTATTTTGTTAGGTAGCACTCTTTATGCCTTATATTCTGTAGCGATAGTTGGGCGAAGCTGACGAATTTTGACTTATAGATTAACTTCAATTGAATCGAGTCTAAATTCACCATAGTCAAAAGTATATCCTTCAACCCGGTTTCCTATTATCTCTTGCAACAAAGGAACACCCCTTTTTACAATTGAATCACCAATAACACGTAATGATGTGCGGTCAATCGATTTCTTTGTTTCAAACCCTATCATATACCGGCCTTTCACTTCTGGTTTGAACATGAAAATCAGTTGCTTTTCAGATTTGGCTCTTAAAAAAATCAATTGTGGACATTTATCAAAATTCTTGATATAATCATAAACTCCCACGTCCTTAGCCCAGGAACTATATAAAAAGTCAATATTTCTTGCTTTACTATGTAATAAAGTATCCTCCTTAAAATCAGGAATTTGTTTTAGATATATATAAGGAACTATTAATATTTTACCTATATCTATCAGGTCATTTTCCTTATTACGATAAGTATTACTATCCTCACCGTCCAAACGGCGAAATGTAAATAGTGTTGGAATAATGAGATCGTTATCAGTAGCGTTTTTGAAATTCCATTTTAAAAACAATGTATCACTACTGGTTTCAACGGTTGGCGTGATAAATACGTTTTTTAGCTTATCCGGCTTATTACATCCTAAACAGAAGTAGCATATTTCGAAAATGATTATGAAGGTTCTCATGGGAATTTGATTCTATTTTTGATTAAAAATTGAATTGCACTTTCTAATTGAGGCAGAGGCCTACTTTGAAAATCAAATTTCCATACTTGGTTACTAATTAAATTTTGATTCCATCCATTCATATTTATCATTTTAAGAGTCATGTTTTGTAGAGCCACATGCCCTTCATTATTTAATAAACCCGTCTTACTCAAGACTTGATTTGACATACTAAACAAGGCTGCATTATTATTGAAAACAAGGTGGCCCAATTCATGCGCCATAGCAACAGACAATTGTTCTCTTGAAGAAAATGCCGCCCTACTAAAATACATTCTCGATGAAGTTCCATGTTTCCAAGGACTAGATTGAGTAAGTGCCATGGCACTTTTTCCATTCGAATCTGTTAGTACTCCATCAATCAATGTCGCTCCATTTTTAGGATTTCCATTCATGGTCATCTTCCCTCCCGGGCCAATATTTTTCCAATTCTCATTTTTTAGTTCGTAAAGATAATCATTTGAATAGGGTGCAGGCGTACCACCGGCTACAAGAGCTTCAGTTGTTGAAAGGTAATGATCTGGCCTTGCACCAGTCCAGATATCGGCACCAAGCTTTTTGGCTTCAATTCCACCAGTTATCCCTCCAGCAACTCCTCCCAATGCCGAACCCCAAGCAACTCCTTTCCAAATATTTGTCCCATTAAGAGCTGCTCCAACCCCTCCCGTAACCGCCCCCGAGGCGGTTCCATATGCAAAACCTCCCGCAACACCAATCGGTGCATAAAAACCAGTAACCCCAGCAATGGCACCAGTAATTGCACCACGCCAAAAACCTTGTAAAAAATCCTTTCCTTGAAGTCCATAGCTAAACCCGTTTATAAAACCACCAACAAATGCTCCTATCCATCCAGTAATCAAAGGGTTGTTCCCATCAGGATCGGTGTATACCAGCGGATTATTCCTGGCATACGTATACCGACCTGGGCGGCCCCATTATAATCCTGAGTATAGCCTGCATCTGCCACATAATTATCAGGACTGAGCATCCGCCCCAAAACAGGATCATATAGCCAGCCGCCAACCGCGTTGCTTTCATGTTAATAAGCCGGGGGCGCCTAGCCCAAACTGATCAATATGCTCGTGCCCGGTATACCCTCTATATAGCCACACGGGCAAGCCTGTGGTAGCCGTGGGTGACAAAAGCGCCCAGCTCGTTACGTTTCGTCTCCTGCCCCAAGACTAGGCGTCCCCGCATCGAAGCTTTGCTCGGCTTCGACAGTCCCAGAACTATTGGTAACCGTTAGGATGCTACCCAAATGATCCGACTGGGCGTCCCCCTATAGGTATAGTGTGCCGAATGCGAGCCGCCGTTACTTTCAATGATGGCTACGAGCCCCACTGGAGACGAAATGTACT
>NZ_QGDT01000046.1 GCF_003149085.1 Dyadobacter jejuensis
GACATAGCACCCTGAAGGGGAATGATCACGACGCGGCCTGCCTTGGATTCGACTTTGTCCAGGCGTTGGTAGGCACTACGCGAACCGCCATCATCGTAAGCGAAATAGGGCTGCTGCCGTTGAGAAGAAAAGGAAGTAAAGTCTAATTTACCGGCCAAAACAAGCATGGCTAATCGCTCATGCATTTTGGGCTCCATGGCCAGTTTTTCGGAAATAAGTTGGTGCAGCATCGGTCTCGTTACAGTTTCTCGATGCTAACTTGGCGGCATTTAACGGTTATCAATAGGACAAAAAAACAGGTAGCTACCAATGGCGACTACCTGTATGTATTAACCTTAACCCAAATCTCAATTCTTCCACCACTTCGACCCAAATAGTCGAACAGCATAATAGTATAGATAGGCCTGAGGGCGACTTACCTTATCTGCAAACATATTCTCAAGGAACAAGGTATCCGCCAAAACCCTAGCGCACCTCGACCCCAGCTCGTCTTCGAAAAGGCGATGGTCATACATATAATCATGAAGAACCGCTGCATTGGCCATACGGCCATGTGGTGGGAAAACTGACCACAATATTTGGGGTACACTGGCAAAGTCGGTCAGGTATCCAGGAGGAATATCGACAACAATACCTTTCATTAATTTAAACTGACAAGGCTCCACGACCTGGAACAGATCTGGCTTGCCTACACCAAGAAACTTTCTTAGTCTGATATCGGGATATTGTGTCATTAGGTAAAACGTCCAAGTGAATCGGCTTCAATAATAGCTCCTTGCGCAATATGGAAGGGATTAGCACCATTTTCGACAGCCTGGCGCAACCAATCGTATTGGGGTACAGAACCTGCAGGATACTGGCCTTGGGAATCTTTAAAAACGAGCCCACCCGTTTCTGAATTTACATAGCTAGAATTGTCGGCTATCAATAGAAATGGATTTACCTCAATGGCTTTAAAAGCCTGCAGGCGATTGTCGTTTTGGTCGTAGTGCTCTATCATACAGATCAGAGTTACGGACTCGTTTCGATAATCTTCATTTTTTCCAACCACGACAATTTTTCGTACCACCTGTGGGTAGCCAGGCGACGATGAGATTACAACTCTTTGCAAAGTGTTCATAATAGATTGAGTTAAAAGGAGGACCAAGCAATTTTCTTAATGGTACTTCCCGATTTACGGTATAGGTAATTGGTGTCGGCAACCAACTCTCCATCTGAAACATTGACATCAGTCGAATTCGATGGGGTGTAAGATCTTATCAAGCATCGATCTCCTTGCATCAATGTCTCAATTGCATTTGTGCCTAAAATGACCGCACCACCATTAATCGCAGATCGGCGATATCTAGCAAGTGTATTCCAGCTATATGAATTAGTGCCAGTAGAACCGGGTACGGCCCAAACTGTATTATTTCCAAGGGTAATGGTATTTGATCCCGCTATGTTTAAAAGTGCATATCGATACGGGTTGCCAAGTTCAGCATTTGGAAGAAGCTTCAATGCTCCTTGGGCAAACTGATAATAGCTCTGGTTTCCATTACCTGAACTACCGGTATGGCCTTCTACTGTCACAGGGCTATTGATTCGTATATTAACTTCGGTACTGCGAAAACTTATGCTGTTGGTGCCTTCTCCAACAATAATTCCGGAATTTGTCACAGTACGTTTTGAAAAATTAAGAGGAGCGGAGACTATAATATTAACAACCGGAATTTCTAAGGTTACCTCTATGCTAGTGGTAAGAGCACCAACTAATATAATTGTCAACTCAGGAGTTTTGAAATTGTGCAACTGGGCTACCCTTTGTAATGTTTTTACTCTTCCTGTTGCAGAATTAGTATCGTTCGAGGTGCCGGTCCGAGAATCATCACCACTTATACCATCCAAATAGATAGTAGCGGTTATGGATAGACTCCGAGTAATTAGACTGGTATTAAGGGATTGACACTCTTCTCGCACATCATCAGCATATTTACCAACATCGCTAAGGGCTTCTACAATATCCTGCTTTAATAACCCTTCATTATTTAGGCTCCTGCGAGGCTTGTTGAACCTGGTGGTAATAGTGTCAATAAAGTTTTGTAAGCTGCTGAAATATGCCATTAGCCATTAAAGTCAAGTGAATAATCGATACTAAAATCGGTATCCGGAAACTGCTCAGCAAGGACGAGACCTTGTACGGAAGTTTCCAGAATCAGAGCTGGAATGGTCGATTTGCCCGATAAACTTATGGTGTGGCTATTAGTCGAGCCTATGCCCTGGCTCATGACCATTCTTAAACCACGCTCCTCATTTCCTAGGATATAGGCTTGCCGATTGGCATCCTCTAACAGGCAAACCCATTGCTTTTGGTAGTGGGTATTGAAAAAAGCAGCGATATCCAACCGGCTGGCTGGAATGGCAAAAGCGATTGAGCTATTAATGATCAGACCACCATCGCCGCGTTCAAAGGTTTGGGAAAAACTACAGGCCAGCGGTGG
>NZ_QGDT01000047.1 GCF_003149085.1 Dyadobacter jejuensis
AACGACAAGTACTTATCTGACAAAAAGGGACAAGAGGGTAAGACGGCCGCTGAAATAGCCGCAGCCAATAAGGCTACAAAGGAAAAGGAGCTCGCTGACAAAGCTGCTGCAGAAAAGAAAGACCGTGAAGCGATGCTGGCCGCCGAAAAGGCCGCTAAAGCCAGGGAGCTTGCGAGCAAACAGCAGGAAAACGAGCGTCATAGAAAAGCTGAAGAGGCCAAGAATAAGGCCGCCGCTGAGAAGGCCGCAGCCGATCAGATCAAAGCCAACAGTGATGCGCTAAAAACCATCCAGAAAATGGAGGAAGATGCAAGCGTAAAATCCATTGCCGATGATCTGGCTCGGGAACTGGTAAGCCTTCAGCTTAAAAACAAAAGGGAGCTGGAAAGGATCGCTGAGTCTAAAGCCAATTTGACCATCAAAGCCCAGTGGGAAAAGGCCCTAAATGAGCAGTTGGTTAGGGATATGGACAAGGTGAGCTCCGATTTTCAGAAAAAGCAGCTAGAGGACGAAAGGAAGCGACTGGCCGAAGTGAAAAAGCTGGAAGATGATCAGCGCACCGATCGTCAGAGCAAAGAGTTTGCTACTCAGAAAACCATCCTAGATACCCAGCTTTCTAATGAGCGATTGAGTATTACCCAACGCCAAGCACTCAAGCTTCAGCTTATTGACTTGGAACGTCGCCAGGAACTGGCTAGGATCGAGGAAGTGGCTGCCAAAGAAAGGGCCAAAGCCAATGAAACCAGTCAGCAGCTCCTGAAGCTGGCCGGTGATGATGCGGCAAAAAAGAAGCAGATCGAAACGGAAACGGCCGCTACCCTTCGTTCCATCGACCAGCAGCGCATTGCCCAGACGGATGCGGCCAATACCAAGCATCAAAACGATCTGAAGACCGTAGAAGCCGCCACGCTTGCAGCAAGAAAGGAAAACCAACAAGGATTCTTCAATGCGATCAAAGCCCTAATGAACGGGGATTTTGATGGCTTTATGGATATCCTTAATAAGAAGCTCGGCAATGAAAAGGCCATGAATAATGAGCGCCTTCAGAACTGGAGTCAGAAGGGCCAGGAGATTGTCGAAGGTGTAAAAATGGGTATGGAGCTGATCAATAAAATCGGTGAAGCCAAAACCCAGAAAGAACTTGCCAACATCACCAAGGAGAAAAATGCTCAGTTGAAGTCATGGGAGGATAAGTATGAAAAGGGCTTGGTCAGCAAAGATGAATATGAGGAAGCCATCGATAAAATCAATAAGGATGCACTGCGAAAGGAGCATGAAGCCAAGGTAGCAGCCTGGAAGCGCGAGCAGCGTATGCAAATCGGTATGGCCCTAATGAATGCCGCCATGGCCGCATTAAAGTCTTTGGCCATGATGGGTTTCCCTCTGGGCCTTATTGGGGTGGTGGCCAGCGCGGCTCTGGCTGCAGTACAAATCGGTATCATTAAATCGCAACAACCCCCAACGATGGCCAAGGGTGGATATATCCGTAATGCTGGTGTACCCCAAGGCCCAAGGCATGGAGCCTCATATGGCGATTCGGGTATTAGCTTGGTGAACCGGGAAACGGGCCAAGAAGTGGGTGAAATGGAAGGAGAAGAGCCTATTATGATTCTTAGCCGTAATACTTACAAGAACAACCGACATACCATTGATGCGCTGCTGGATTCTAGTTTGCATAAAAATGGCGCTCCGATACATGCGGCCAAAGGGACCGTGTTTGGCAATGATGGAGGTGATTACCGTGAGCTATTGGAACCGCTGAAATATGGTCAGAGCTATTTGTTTGGCTCCAAGAAAAGAAAGATGGAGGCCGACGCAGCCAACCAGGCAGCCCAGGCAGAAGCGGAGGCCGCTGAAATGCAGGCCCAGCTCGATGCCGAACTGGCGGCCGCCAATGCAGGCTTAGGTGATACAGGAGGCTATGATGCCAATATGGATCCCTATGGAAGTGTTGAAGCTGGGGACCCATCGGGAACCACGGCTGCCACCAGTGCCGAGATTGGCAGAAGTCAGCAAATGATGGATACCATAGGAAAGAACACTGGGGAGACGACTGCCGCTGTAAGAGAGTTAAAGTCGTCTGTGGATAATCTAGCAGGTAAACTGGATGCCGTAATAGGTGCCACCAACAGGGCTGCAGACGGTTCTTGGGCTGCTGCCGGTGCAAGTAATAGGGCCGCCGATGCAGCTGCTATGGCTGCTAGAAATAACGTTTAATAAATCATGAGAAATAGAATTGATATTTTAGTTGATGGCCGTCCTTTGGATCTTTTCCCAGGGACGAGCTTCACTCTGGAGCGCTTCAATCCAGTGTTTGATTTTGGTACTGTCCAGGGCTCAAAGGTATACCGATTTACGGTGCCCTTTTCGCCAGT
>NZ_QGDT01000048.1 GCF_003149085.1 Dyadobacter jejuensis
ACGGGTAAGGGGATACCAGGTTCTCTGAGGATACGATTTCCAGAGTTATCGTAATCATACTTCACCGACTGAGCCATCGATAAGGTGCCCAACATGGCGAACAATACCAGTAGATGTATTTTCATGATAATAGGACTTTAATGTTTTCGATAATTTTTGATGGGAGGGTCGCCTTTTATGATCAATTCACTTTGGGTTCGGAACGTTTACATACGGCTGTAGTTCCCAAAATATAGTTTTTCGGTGACACCATCCGTCCAAAAATCGAAGCCAATGGCCTCACGCCAACTAGCTTGGACTTATGTTAATCAGGTATAGCTGGTTGAAGGATTTAAGCAGTTAGGAACATTTACAAATATTCTTGTCGCTAATTGGGAATTGAACACAACCACGCAACAAGAAATAAACGCTACTTATTATTTTATCGGAATAATTCTTATTTGAGTCTGTGTTGAATTAACTATAAATAATTGATTCTTAATTATTTGTGTCTTTTGTATTTTTTTGTAATTTTTGATACGGGAATAAACTGTAACCTAATTGAATATAATGAAAATACTTTTCTTCCTCCTTCTGACTGAGCCGAATGTACGGTTTGCTTACTCAAAAATTTCTTTACTTTGGGAATGAGTAAACTATCTCCTTTTAATAGCCTTGTACAAATAATTTTATCATGGTCATTTATTATTAACGACATAAAGATATCTCCGTAAGGTCCGATGCTGTCTTGGACAGTAGTTCCGGCTAAATAGCCAGAAATTTTTGGTGGCTTCAAAAAAATAATGGTGTTAATTTTGTCATTATCTGGAATGTAAAGTTTATTAAACCACTGATCGCAGTCGCAATCCTGGGAGCTAGAAAAACTAAAACTCATTAACACGAATAGCATTATTGAAATTATTGAATTCATCTTCTTGGTATTTTAAATATGAATTTTTGAACCCAATTAAAAGAGACTCTATTCTTAGGTAAAATATTATAGGATTGTGCTTCATAGGCCTGTGCCTGGTTAAGAAAATATTTTCCAAGTGAGGATGAAAGGAAGCGTCCTCCATTTTTATAGGCATAAGTAAAGCTAGCTCTTTCTTCTGGAAAGTATTTTTTGAAAGTTCCAATTGGCTCCTGACTTTCAATCTTTCCTGCAATTGCCCTTCTGCTAATAAAGCTTTCTTTGATCCACATTGCTTTTAAATTTGCATATGAAGAAAAGCTATCATACCCGTATTGAATTGCACCAGTTATTGGATCAGCTGCCGCATAGTACTTTCTACCTTCGGCATACTCAGCTCCTTTTGGTTTGTTTGGATCATAGGTGCCCTCAAAACCAAAATAATCTAGTGCCCCTTGGTAATTTCCCTGTTGTACAAATTTGGCCAGAACTTGATCGTTGCTTTTAAATCCCTGTCCTCTCACCAAATTTGTAGTCCTATCCGAGAAGACTGCAATAGATACACTTGGATCAAATGTCACCCCAGCATGATTTATATGCCAAGCCGAAGCATTTCCGCTCCAACTATTATTTGAAAAATTATAATTCATACCAACGGAACCAAAGTTGGAACTTACTGGAGTTCCCGAAAAAATAGAAAGTCCGAAAGTATAACCGACACTACCCCCATTGGAAAACGAATAGGAAGCATAAATTGAATTAAACGCAAACGATGCGCCAACAAAAGCAGAAAAATCCTGACTTTTGAAACTATATCCTATGCCCACTTGTGCACTTAACCCACCCGCAAACCCTACTCCTGCCATAAGACCAATACTTAAACCTCCTGTCTTACTCCAACCAATAGTAGGCAATATAAAGAAAGCATAATTACCATCAGGATCGGTGTATACCAATGGATTATTCCTAGCATAAGTATAGCGACCTGGGCGGCCCCATTATAATCTTGGCTAAAACCTGCGTCAGAAATATAATTATCCGGAGATAACATCCGCCCCAAAACAGGATCATATAACCGTCCGTCCGCCAACCGCGTTGCATTCATATTGATCAGCTGGGGGCGCCTAGACCGAACTGATCCAAATGCTCGTGACCGGTATACCCTCGGAACAGCCACACGGGCAAGCCTGTGGTAGCCGTGGGTGACAAAAGCGCCCAGCTCGTTACGTTTCGTCTCCTGCCCCAAGACTGGGCGTCCCCGCATCAAAGCTTTGCTCAACCTCCACCGTTCCTGATCCGTTGGTTACCGTGACAATCGACCCCAAATGACCCGACTGGGCGTCCCCCTATAGGTATAGTGTGCCGAATGCGAGCCGCCGTTACTTTCAATGATGGCTACGAGCCCCACTGGAGACGAAATGTACT
>NZ_QGDT01000049.1 GCF_003149085.1 Dyadobacter jejuensis
TTTATCAATAACGAGAGCATTGCCATCAACGGGAAACAGACCCAGCTCTTTGTTCCTGGATACTTTATTAACCGGAATAAAAAGGAGATTACCGCGGAGCGGGCCCTAAACCGGATCTCCTATGCCATGGGCCGCTCCAGGATGGATAGAAACACCATTACCCGCCGCAAAAAGCCGTTTTATAATGTCAACAAAGGGGAAATCTATCAGGAAATATCAGACTATTTATCAAAAAAACTGCCTCCCACAATTCAGCAAACTTTTAAGGAGTTTTATGAGAGGCCAGTTTGGGAGAGGGAGTGATTCCCGTCCTACTCCCATAAAAAGGTACGCTGCAATTTAGTAGCGTACCTTTTTTCGTTATAGGATGAATTTAGTAGAGAATAGCGTCTGGAACTTCGATGTAAATGGCAAGCCGGCACTCAATGCCCTGGGTGAGCTGGAGAACAAGCTCGGTGAGTTAAAAACGGCCCAAAAGGAACTCACCAGAGGCACCAAGGAATGGACAGACAACAAGGCCGAGATCAAGGAACTGGAGGAGTCCATCAAAAAGACCAGAGTAGAGATGGGCACCGCTGGTATGACTGTCAAACAGTTGGAAGGTTATTATAAGCAACTCAATAAGGAGCTTAAAGACCTCACACCTGGAACTGATCAGTACATCGAAAAAACTAAGGAGCTCCAGGATGTCAATACCAGGCTATCGAATGTAAGAAAAGACGTTCGTGCTGTCACGGAGGAAGCCGATAAAAGCAAATCCACCTGGACCAATATGAAGGAGTGGATCACTGGAGCATTATCGGCCTTCACCCTGGTCAATATTATGGAGTCCCTGATCAACTTCACTAGGGAAGGGATCAAGATGGCCGCCACGATGAGTGATGCCTTTGGCGGGATTCAGAAAGCTGCAGGGATGACCGAGCAGGAGGTTAAAAACCTAAATACGGAGATCGCCAAGATCGACACCCGAACGGCCCAGGACGAGCTCCTGGGTATCGCCCAGGTTGGAGGACAGATCGGAGTAGCTAAAGACCAGATGCTGGGCTTTGTAGAATCTGTCGATAAAGCCGTGGTTGCCCTGGGCGATGAGTTTAGCGGTGGAGCTGAAGAAGTAGCTTCTACGATGGGTACGCTCTCCAAACTTTTCAAGGAAACCAAGGATCTGGAAGCCGGCAAGGCCATTAACGATATCGGTTCTGCTATCAATGAACTAGGTGCCGCAGGAACGGCCACAGGTCCAGTGGTGGCAGATTTCGCTATGCGCATGGGCCAGCTCGGGGACCTGAGCCCTCAGATTAGCGAGACGCTGGGACTTGGTGCAGCCTTCCAGGAGCTAGGCCTCTCCGCTGAAATCTCTGCCGGTGGATTGAGTAACATCCTGCTTACAGCCTCTAAAGACACCGCAACCTTTGCCACTCAAGTAGGCCTGACAGAGAAGGAGTTTATCAAGCTAATCAACAGTAGTCCCAATGAGGTCATTCTAAAGCTTGCTGAAAGCTTCAGAGGAATGCCCACAGATAAGGTGGTTAAGAACCTGGATGATCTGGGTATCAAAAGCCAGGAGGCCACCAAGGTCATGAGCCTATTGTCTGATCAAACCGATACGGTTCGTGAAAAGCAGCTACTGGCCGCTACGGCCATGAAAGAAGGTACCAGCCTTACTAAGGAGTTTGGCATCATGAACAACACGGCAGCGGCCCAGCTGGCCAAGCAAGAAAAGGCCTTGGACGAGCTAAAAACCACGTTGGGCGCAGCACTATTGCCGGCGCTATTGAATGTAACAACGGGTGTTATTGCTTTTATCAAAGGTATCGGTGCTGTTCCGGAGTTTTTGCGAGAAAACAAAGAAATGATTGCGGCCCTGGGAGTGGCTATGGTTTCCCTGAACTGGAATTTGGTCATGGCCACCGCATCCTCCCTGGCACATGCTGCAGCTGAAAAAGGAAGGCTTATATGGACAGAATCCGCAACGGCCGCTCAATGGCTTATGAATGCGGCCATGACGGCCAATCCCATTGGGCTTGTGGTTGCTGCAGTAGCCTTGTTCGTGGGTGGCCTGGTTACCCTTTACAATAATTCGGAAACCGCACGTAATGCCATCAACCGGCTGTGGCAAGGAATAAAAGACGCTGCCAGTGCAGTGGGATCCTTCTTTGGGCTACTTAGCTCCGAAAATGAGAAAAGCCTGGCCAAACAAAAATCTGATAACGACAAGTACTTATCTGACAAAAAGGGACAAGAGGGTAAGACGGCCGCTGAAATAGCCGCAGCCAATAAGGCTACAAAGGAAAAGGAGCTCGC
>NZ_QGDT01000050.1 GCF_003149085.1 Dyadobacter jejuensis
GCCAAATTGGGCAAAAGAATTCCATTCCGTTCTACCCATTGGTCTTTTAAGACTTTAAAACCCATTTTCTCGAAAAAAGGCCTGGCCGTGATACTTACATCGGCCGTCATCGTAGCTTGTTGCATGCGCCCGGCCTGTTCACGCAATCCAGAAAAAAGCAAACGGCCCGCCCCTTTCAATTGGCTATCCGGATGTACATACAACATATCGACATGCCTATCCTCTTTCAATGAGGCAAATCCGCACAATACCGTAGCGGTATAGGCCACCAATAAGTATTGATCCTCCGCTAGGCTTAGCCACCTTTGCGTGTCGTGTATGGAAGCAATCCATACCTGCCGTTGCTCAAAATCGTAATCCTTGGCGCATACCCTAACTATTGTGGTACTAAAAAGCCGGTGCATCTTAGCAAGATCAGTCCGTCCTCCACGCCTTACGCCTATTCCTGTCATATTCAAATCCGAATCACTCATCAACCTCCCAAACAACTATCCCGGTTGAATAATAACTTTCAGTAATTAATTCAATCCGTTCATCGATACTATCCCTAAAATACAAAAAAAATGAATCCAAACATCATGCTCCGAAGAACAATAGTCTGGATTCATTTTGTATTACCAATCACTGCCAAGCTGGGTTTTATCCCTTTGGCTGATTACTTAATGATCAGGAATTTATAGAAACTTGTGGTACCGTTCGTTCTACCAAGTTTCAAGGTATATGCCCCGTCTTGTAAGCTTCTAATATCAAGCTCATTGGACAATTGCTTACCCGTTCTAGTCATCACCGAAATACCAGAAATATTGTAAATGGTAATACTGTTTACGGTACTCCAGGCATCATCCTGCACCTTGAGGGTATGCACCACTGGATTGGGATATAACATCACGGACACCCCGGTACGGGCCACACTCCTGATATGGCTATAGGCATAGCTACCGTCGAGATCTACCATTTTTAAGCGGTAATAGCTCGTACCAACTAACGGACTTACATCCTCGTAGCTATAGTTTGTCCGGTTGCTTCCTTCAATCGTAGCGATACCTATAAAGGACTTGGCATCAGAAGCACGTTGCACTTCATAATATCCAAAATCCTTCTCTGCGGCTACCTTCCAGTCGATCGCTACTTTGGACTCCCTATACTCTGCATTGAAATCGATCAAGGTTACCGGCAAGCCAGAGTTCAATGGCAAAGTCACACTACCAGGAGCAACAGATGCTACTCCGGCGTTGTCGATCGTAAAATACGGAACTACCACCGTCTGGTCTCCGTCGATAGGATCTACCAAAATAGGCACCGTCGGTACACCAGAAGCATCAGTTGGGATACCATTAGGATATGCCGTTTCAATGCTCGTCAGATCGGTATAAAGTACCCCGTCGATGCTAATGCTCGTCGCATTCGTTGGGAAGCCTATAATTTCCAGGGCCGTTACCAATCCATTCTTCGTAGGGTCGCTACCACCGAATTCCGACGTAATATCAATGGCTATGGTCCCTCCTGGGTTCACCATTTCATCGAGCACCACCACATTGGCCGTAGGCGGCTGCTGGATCCCGAAGTTAACGTTCGTAACGTCGGTGGCCGTAACTGTAAACACTTCGCTACTTCCATTGACGCTGCCGTCGTTACCACTATCGGGGGTCCCTGTAAATTCGCCCGTATTCAGCCAGCCTGCAGGTAAGTCGGTGGCGGGAGGCGTGCTGCCGATGGTACCCGCTGTGGTACTCAACACTACTGTGTAGTCCCCGGGCGATACATTGCCGAAGTCGAACACACCGTCGGTTCCTACCGACGTGTTGGCCGTTACCAAGCCCGTCGTATTGTCGACCAAAATCACCGTCATACCAGCAGGTACGAGGTTGGCATCTCCAGAACTGTTATTGACATTCAAGGCATCGGGGTCGTTAAACACGTTTCCAGATACACTCACCGCTACCGTAAAGCCCGCCGTCACGCTACCAGGAGTAACAGACGCTACTCCAGCGTTGTCGATCGTAACATAAGGAACTACCACCGTCTGCGCTCC
>NZ_QGDT01000051.1 GCF_003149085.1 Dyadobacter jejuensis
CATTCTGTCAATTAATTTATAGGACTGACTGGGTTTATAATCCACCCCAAACTGTTCTTTTATTACCTTAAGAATACCAGGGCCTGACCACCTTTTGGCATTAATCCCGAAATCTCCCGGTGAGTTATCCAAGACTATTCTTCTGACTTTATCCATCTGCTCATCTGTAAGGTAGGACTTCCTTCCTCTGCCTGAACGGCTTTCTAGTCCTTCTACCCCGTTTTGCTCGAAACGGTGGACCCAGTTAATCACCTGCTTGAAACTGACTCCGTACCACGAGGCAACCTCCCTGCTTGAACGGCCTTTTGATACATGGTAGACCATATTCAGTCTGGTTGCCAGTAGAAAATCAGCGTTGTTTTTCAGGATTTCGGTTATCTCTTCCGGAGTCTTTCTGCTTATTTTTAATACTGGCTTGCCCATAATACTTGGTTTTATCGATATGAATATATAATTTATATGTGTATTTAATAAACATATTAATGTTCATTCCTTCCTTTATTTTCCCTTCGGGCCTCAAGCTTTCAAAGGTAGTTCTTATTAAACTAGACCCTGGTATGCTGATTGCAGCAGTTTCTACCCAAAAATGCTCTGCGTGCCCGTGCTGTGGAAAACGCAGTAAATCTGTTCATGGGTTTTACGACAGATCACTCGCTGATCTGCCAGTTTCGGGTAGGGAGGTCAAAGTTATCCTGCGTGTCCGAAAATTCTTCTGTAAGAACAGGAATTGTTTGCGGAAAGTCTTTACAGAACGGTTTATTGATCAGATAAAGCCCTATGGAAGGTGCTTTTCCAGATCGGCTGACATGGTCAGATCAGTGGGTCTAAAGCTTGGAGGGAATAAAGGTGCCGATCTCTGTAAGGTAATCGGATACCCCATCAGTTCATCTACGGTTTTGAGGACTCTCGCAGGAATTAGGGTTTCTCCCACAACATTGACTTCTGGCACCATTGGTGTAGACGACTGGGCCTATAAAAAAGGGCGGAATTATGGAACGATCATTGTGGACCTAATCAAAAAAGAAGTCATTGACCTGCTTCCAGACCGGGAAGCTGACACGCTTGCAGATTGGCTAAAAGCCCATCCTGAAGTCCACACCGTATCTAGGGACAGGGCAAGTGCCTATGCGCAGGGTATCAGAAACGGGGCCTGTGATGCCATTCAGGTAGCAGACAGGTTTCATCTTCTGGTCAATCTTAAGGATGCCTTTCAGAGATCCCTGCGCAGTCATAGTTCGGTGATCAAAAAGTGCTTCGAAGAGATAGGAACCAGACAAGCTGGCTTGCCGAAAACCGAAGAAATGAAACCTGAGTCCGGGGAAATCTCGACATTACCTTCCCCTACCGAAGAGGAAGCACGGACGGTGGGGAATGTAGGTCCAGATAGACAATTTAAATTCAAAAAAGCTAAGGAACTTCACCAAAAAGGCTATAGCATCAAAGCTATCGCCAAACAACTCGGAGCAGGCAGGAAAACAATTAGAAAATATATTGCCTCTGAATGCTTGGTCTCAAGAGAAGTAATTAGGAGCAGGACCCTAACCAACTTCTGTGATTTTGAATCTGAATTGATAAGTCTTAGCCAGAGCCAAACCACCTATTTAAACCTATTCAACCACATATCAGAAAATGGCTTTGATGGGAAGTATAGCCAGTTCTGTATCCGGATGAATAAACTGATAGATGATGGGAAAAGCGCAAAGGCCAGATCGAATAAGGTACGTCCGCTGCTCAAACCGATTAGGACCTGGTCCCTGTCAAAACTGGCGCACATTGCCTTGGCAAAGACCTAAACATTGAAAAAAGAAGATCAGAAATACCTAGACCTATTGCTACAAAAATTACCTGTACTCAAAGACAGCATTAATATAGCCCGTTCTTTCCGCCAACTTTTTGTGGACAAAGAAGAGGGCAGCCTAGCCAAGTGGATAAAAATTGCAAGCGCGGAAGCTTCAGCACTCAAAGGATTTGCAAAAGGCATAAACCAGGATTATCAGGCAGTAAACCAAGCTGTCATTTCCACAATAAGCAA
>NZ_QGDT01000052.1 GCF_003149085.1 Dyadobacter jejuensis
CGTTTTATCGATAACCTCTTTGTTAAGAAGTCTGATAGTACCCTTGTAGAAGCCCTGGGCAAGGCCTTCTGTAAGAAGTACTCAGCGCACCGTAAGAAAGTGGTCTATATGTATGGAGATAACAGCGGTAAGAAGGGCGATCCAGGGCGCAAGCGCACACACTACCAAGAGTTCAAACAAGTGTTAACCATGGCGGGCTGGCACATCATCGATAGTGTTCAACAGTCTTATCCTCCATACAAGTTGCGCTATCAAGTCATCAATACAATCCTTACAGAAAAGTATTCTCATGTTCCCATCATTCGTATCAATGAGCTCGAATGCAAAAGCCTTTTGATCAGTATGAAGCACACACCAATCATTGGCGACAACTTCGAAAAGGACAAATCCTCTGAGCTCAATAAGAATTTAGATCAGCAATATGCAACTCACCTTTCGGATGCATTCGATTATATGGTTTATAAAAAATATTCTCGAATCGTTCCGATCGCTGGCAAGCGAGTCGGCACCAGGTTCGGGAAAGGAAGTACAGAAAAATAGGCCACGCATATATTCTATTTTCCTTTTGGCAATTGCCAATCCGATATAGGGAGGGCTATGGGCCATTAGGTGAGCGGACTGTAGAATACTGTTTTTGATCCTAAAGGACTGAAAACCAGAAAACAAGCCTTTTCAAACAGCGGAATGATGTCAGTTTTAAAACTTGTCCTACCATAAATCAACCTTAAAAGAGTACTTGCAGCCATGGCAAACACCAAAATATACTTAAAAGATGCCTTTAGACAGATCAAAATGGCCTCGACTTCTGATAAAACCTTTTCCATTTCGTATAGAAAAATGGATGGGAGCTTTGGGAGCAAGTCGGAGTGTCGAAACCGGTCGGGCCATATCCATAAAAGGAAATCAGACTTTTCCAGCATTCGACATGAAACCAGACAGGCAGGCCGTGCCTATCTGGAATACAAGACCAGTACCGGCCGTTGGCAACCCTTTGAAATTTACTGGTGCCTGCTCGTTTCGTTCAATTCTTACACCATTGACCATAGATATTAAACCATGGCAACAAAAATAAAGCTCGGCCCCCGGCAAATCGCCTTTAGCAAAGTGGCCTCAGTTGATCCCAAAGAACAGCGGGATATCAACAGCGCCAGAGGGAACGTGATGCGTTCGGTGATGGCACAAAATAAATCCTTTCAACTCTATCCCTGGGGAGAAAACAACCTACTGCCTAATGAGCGGATCAAGTTGTTACGAACCAATGGTGATGCACAAAACCTGATCGAGACCAGGGCCGACTTTTTGTATGGCGGTGGCTTTGGCTGGTTTCGCCATTCAAACAAAAATGGAATCGTAACCAGGGAGCCCTTTAGCAATGCCGCTACGGAAGAGTATCTGGAGGCGTATGGCATGGATGATCTGGGCGACGTGGTCAATCAGATGTGTACCTCCCTGATTGAAACGGCCAATGTATTTATCAATCGTACCCTAGTCGATAAACTGCCCATTTACAGCGTCAAGGATAGTTTGATCTGCCGGGCTACGATAGCTGAAAAACGGCAGGTCGATACCTGGCTATTGAATAGCGACTGGGGCAATGCCGAGAGCGTACAAAAGAATACAATCCCGGTTCCAGGCTTTATGACCGGTAAGGAGCTGCTGGATGAAAGCATCATCCATTTGCGGCCCTTTCAATCCGGACAACCTTACTACGGCTTTGGCCAGTACTGGGGCGAAGAGTCCGTATTTTGGATTGAGGTCATGAACTTTATTGCCAAGTCGATCGGACAAACGGTGAAGCACAATAAAAACATTGCGCATATCTGCCGAGTTGCTTCCCAGTATTTCGATCAAATGGTTGCCAGCCAATCCATTGACAATATCGATGACAACTACGATCCGGAGAAAGAAAAGGACAAAGTTCGTGATCAGTTCTATAAGAACGTGGAGAAAATGATTGAGAGCGAGGAAGGGCCACGGGTACTTTTTGATGAATGTGATATTAGTGCCGATGGCAAACTATCCGGTATGAT
>NZ_QGDT01000053.1 GCF_003149085.1 Dyadobacter jejuensis
CTTTCAAGGGACAATAATCTTTAAAGCAAAAAAAGTGCTGCCAAGGAATGACAGCACTTTTATTATCAATTCATTATAAACTACGACTCTGTAGCTGGCCCTGGATCTGGTTCTCCATCTTGCTCTGGTTCGCCACCATGCTCGGAATCCGGATCGATTCCAGGGTCTGGTTCATCAGAAGGATCCAGGTCACCTTCCAGATGTTCATCCTCTGGCTCTTCCTGGACCCGGCTTTCCTTTGCAGCCTTTAGCTTTTTCAAATCTGCTTGAGCCTTTTCTTGAAGTGCCTTTAAGTTGTTTTCGTGGATCTGCTTTTTCTGGGCCACAATCTCCTCATAGCTCATGCCTTCATATTGATCGTTTTCGGCCTGCTCAGCCATCAATCGTTGTAGTCCGACTATAATGTGGCCTGCAATGGGTACAAGCTCGCTCTCCGCCTGAATATCGGGGAGAGTGCCCGATAAGTTTAGCTCGTTATAGCCAGCCTTTAGCGTTTTAATGATGGCCAGCTGCAGCTGCTCGGCCTTATTGGTTTTCTTCGCCATTCTTTGGTTCGGTTAGGGTGGTTTGTTCCAAGAAGCCCAGGGCAATAGGATCTTTTGTAAGTTCCAGGAGCTGCTCCTGACTTAGTTCATTGGTTAGTACCACCTGCTTTTTTTGTGATTCAATAGTCACCTTACCCACATACATGGGAATAACGCGCCATATCCTTTCTTTTTTTGCCATGGTTAAAGCATAAGGCCCCTTCACTAGGTGAAGGGGAATGAGAAAAATTTAAGGGGCAATTGCAAAAGGCATAGGTTTCACTGCAGCGGTATCCGTTGCCAGAGTAACACTTTCGGCCAAGAAGGGAGCATGCCATCCAAATCCGTCCGCCTTGCCTTTAAAGGTGATAGATTTCGGATCGTCCGCTTTGGCTCCAGAATCGTCACTATCCTCTATCACCAGGGGATTCCAGCTTGCGCCGTAAACCCGGCGTGTCCCGTCTTTATAGAATGCAATGATTACTCCTCCCTCGTTAAGGAATTTGAGTACCGCAGCCAACTGCTCCTTACTGCACCCAGCAAACTTACAATCGACCTCATGTTCAACATTCTGATAGCCGATTGCACCTTTTTTTGTGGATTTAGCCCGACCAGAATGGTTGTCAAATGTTAGTTCTGCAGCTATTACTCCTTCGGCAAGTCGAGGAGCTTCGGTACACTCACCATCAACAATATCTGCGTCAATTGGCCAGCCTGCTGTAAAATCGCTTTCTGCGAGTAATACCATACGCGCCATTCCACCCAGATTTATTTTACCACGGGCCTGGCGCTGTAGGCTTGAGAATTTTGATGCCATTTTATTAAAAGTTAAAAATGAAAAAAAACCAAAGGGGTTTCCCCCTTCAGTGAATGTTTTTACTTGTAAAGCACGATGAGCCTACCGTCGGCGTACTCTACATTGACTTCGAAGTCCATTAGGATTTTCAAGTCACGGTCTGCCTCCTGGAACTTGATGCGGGGCACATCGGTATCCACATCTTGGTGAAGGTAAAACAGGTTGCCTTCAACTGTCCAAAGCATATTGTCTACACCAATCATCCAGGTACGGGGCTTGATCTCCGTATTGGGAAGGGCGTTAAAGAACAGCTTATCACCTTTCTTGGTAACGACCTGGCTACCATTGGAAAGGGCAGCGTCCAGGGCGTTGATGATCCACACATACCAGGTAGGAGGAATGAACAGAGAGGCAGTCTCATCTTTGTACTCAATCAGATCCTCATTGCCAATGATCAGCGCAACAATTTTCTTTAACTCCCCAATGATATTGGCCTCCGTTACGGAAGCAGC
>NZ_QGDT01000054.1 GCF_003149085.1 Dyadobacter jejuensis
CTTTCAAGGGACAATAATCTTTAAAGCAAAAAAAGTGCTGCCAAGGAATGACAGCACTTTTATTATCAATTCATTATAAACTACGACTCTGTAGCCGGCGGCCCTGGATCTGGTTCGCCACCATGCTCGGAATCCGGATCGATTCCAGGGTCTGGTTCATCAGAAGGGTCCAGTTCACCATCCAGATGTTCATCCTCTGGCTCTTCCTGAACCCGGCTTTCCTTTGCAGCCTTTAGCTTTTTCAAATCGGCCTGAGCCTTTTCTTGAAGTGCCTTTAAGTTGTTTTCGTGGACCTGTCTTTTCTGGGCCACAATCTCCTCATAGCTCATGCCTTCATACTGTTCATTTTCGGCCTGCTCAGCGGTCAGTCGTTGTAGTCCGACTATAATGTGGCCTGCAATGGGTACAAGCTCGCTATCGGCCTGAATATCGGGGAGAGTGCCCGATAAGTTTAGCTCGTTATAGCCGGCCTTTAGCGTTTTAATGATGGCCAGCTGCAGCTGCTCGGCCTTATTGGTTTTCTTCGCCATTCTTTGGTTCGGTTAGGGTGGTTTGTTCCAAGAAGCCCAGGGCAATAGGATCTTTTGCAAGATCCAGGAGCTGTTCCTGACTCAATTCATTGGTTAGTACCACCTGCTTTTTTTGTGATTCAATAGTCACCTTACCCACGTAATCGGGTATAACGCGCCATATCCTTTCTTTTTTTGCCATGGTTAAAGCATAAGGCCCCTTCACTAGGTGAAGGGGAATGAGAGAAATTTAAGGGGCAATTGCAAAAGGCATAGGTTTTACTGCAGCGGTATCCGTTGCCAGGGTAACGCTTTCGGCCAAGAAGGGCGCGTGCCAGCCAAACCCATCCGCCTTACCCTTAAAGGTGATGGACTTCTGATCGTCAGCCTTGGCGCCAGAATCGTCACTATCTTCAATCACCAAAGGATTCCAGCTTGCACCGTAAACCCGGCGTGTCCCGTCTTTATAGAATGCAATGGATACTCCTCCTTCGTTAAGGAATTTGAGTACGGCAGCCAGCTGCTCCTTACTACATCCTGCAAACTTACAATCGACCTCATGTTCCACATTTTGATAACCAATTGCGCCTTTTTTAGTGGATTTGGCGCGACCTGAATGGTGGTCAAAGGTCAGTTCCGCAGCTATTACTCCTTCGGCAAGTCGAGGGGCCACGGTACACTCACCATCTACAATATCTGCGTCAATTGGCCAACCCGCAACAAAATCACTTTCAGCGAGTAGGACCATACGCGCCATCCCACCCAGGTTTATCTTACCACGGGCCTGGCGCTGAAGGTTTGAGAATTTTGATGCCATTTTCTTTAAAGTTAGAAATGAAAGAAAACCAAAGGGGTTTCCCCCTTCAGTGAATGTTTTTACTTGTAAAGCACGATGAGTCTACCGTCGGCGTACTCTACATTGACTTCGAAGTCCATTAGGACTTTCAAATCACGATCCGACTCTTGGAACTTAATACGGGGCACATCGGTATCCACATCCTGGTGAAGGTAAAACAGGTTGCCTTCAACCGTCCAAAGCATATTGTCAACACCAATCATCCAAGTACGGGGCTTGATCTCCGTATTGGGAAGGGCGTTAAAAAATAGCTTATCTCCCTTTTTAGTCACGACTTGGCTCCCATTGGAAAGGGCCGCGTCCAGGGCGTTGGTGATCCAAACATACCAGGTAGGAGGAATGAACAGGGAAGCAGTTTCATCTTTGTACTCAATCAGATCCTCATTGCCAATGATCAGCGCAACAATTTTCTTTAACTCCCCAATGATATTGGCCTCCGTTACGGAAGCAGC
>NZ_QGDT01000055.1 GCF_003149085.1 Dyadobacter jejuensis
GATGCCAATGGATGCCAGCAATCGGACCAGGTGATTTTGAATACCTATAAGGCTGATGCTGGGCCCGATAAAGGCAATTGTGCCGGAGCGGGGGTCATGATCGGTACCGAAGCCCCAGCCGGAGCTACGGGGATTAGCTATCTATGGACCCGTATTAGTGGGAGTGGGATAGGAACTCTTAGTTGCACCACCTGTGCTACACCCATAGCTAGTCCTACGGCTACGACGGTATATCAGGTGCAAATGACGGTTACCAAATCGAATGGGGGAACCTGCTCTACCACCGATCAAGTTACTGTTACGCCCGTTACGGCTCCTACGGCCAACTTTGCCGGCGCAGATCGGGTAGTTTGTATTGGTTCTACCACCACATTAGGCTCTACTGCCCAGTCGGGTTATACCTATCTATGGTCACCGGGTACTTATATTGCTACCAGCAATTCTACGGCGACCTTCGATGCGGGAAGCATCAATATGCCCACCCCCAATCCCATTACCTACGTGGTGACGGCAACCAAGGATGGTTGTGTGTTTGCTGATGAGGTAAAAGTGGCAGTAATAGAAGCCAAGGCAGGGGTAGACGGTTGTGGGCCGCGAACCCTTGGAGTGGCCGATAGGACCCCCAACATTAACGAAACCTATGCATGGACTAAGGTAGCGGGACCCGGCACCGGCAATTTTATAGGACCCACCAATCAAAGACAAGCCAGCGTCTCGGCCTCTGTAGGAGGAGATGTTACCTATAGGCTCACCACCACCTACACCTTAAATGGAGTAACAGGGACCTGTACCGATGACGTTGTGGTGCCGGCTAGTTGCGGCACCGGTGGATGTTCTATCACGGTTAAAGGAGATGCGGGTTGTCCATCCAACAGTTTAAGCATTAATCCAGTAACCTTTACCGCTATACCTTCTGGTTTGGCTAGCGATTTTACTTATAGCTGGTCACCGGCGGTCGGATTAAATACTACCACTGCCCAGAAGGTCAGTCTTACCGACAACGTCCATCGTACCTATACCGTAACGATGACGAGCAAAATTGACCCTACATACACCTGCACGGCCTCAGTGGAAGCGAATAATCCCGTATGGTCGGTACCTGGTTTTAATGGTCCGTCTCCAATTTCTGCTTGTTCAGGTGTTCCCGTAGCCATTGGCGATCCGGCCAATAACCCAGGTTACTCCTATACTTGGTCGGGCATTGGTTTAAGTAGTTCTAATATTTCACTTCCTAATGCCACCGCCCCCGACGATCAGACTTATATAGTGACGGTAACCGACAAAGTGACCGGGTGCTCGTTGAATGACACCATAGAAGTGTATAGGTCTGTAGCGGCCAATGCGGGTGTAGATAAAAACGTTTGCATTAATGGAACAGTAAAATTAGGTGTCCCGGCGGAGAGTGGCTATACATACAGCTGGAGTCCGGCTGGTGCCGATTGGCGTAACGGAACCAACCAGAATTCGGCCGAACCAGAAGTTTTTGTGGCGGTTAATACCACCTTTACCCTAACAAAAACCCATACCGCCTCGGGATGTGTAACCACTGACGATGTTGAAGTTAATGTGGGAAGCGCCCTCGCTCCATTTACAATGAGTCCGCTAAGCTACTGCCCTGGTAGTACCACCGCCTTATATTTAGGGTACAGTACAGGTACAACGAGTGGTGTGAACCAAGTACCTACTGGTGCGGGTTATACCTAT
>NZ_QGDT01000056.1 GCF_003149085.1 Dyadobacter jejuensis
CGGAGCGCAGACGGTGGTAGTTCCTTATGTTACGATCGACAACGCCGGAGTCCCGTCTGTTACTCCTGGTAGCGTGACGGCGGGCTTTACGGTAGCGGTGAGTGTATCTGGAAACGTGTTTAACGACCCCGATGCCTTGAATGTCAATAACAGTTCAGGAGATGCCAACCTCGTACCTGCCGGTATGACGGCCATCCTGGTGGACAATACGACGGGCTTGGTAACGGCCAACACGGCGGTAGGAACCGACGGTGTGTTCGACTTCGGCAACGTATCGCCAGGCGACTACACAGTAGTGTTGAGTACCACAGCGGGTACCATCGGCAGCACGCCTCCCGCCACCGACCTACCTGCGGGCTGGCTGAATACGGGCGAGTTTACGGGGACCCCCGATAGTGGCAACGACGGCAGCGTCAATGGAAGTAGCGAAGTATTTACAGTTACGGCCACCGACGTTACGAACGTTAACTTTGGGATCCAGCAGCCGCCTACGGCCAATGTGGTGGTGATCCCTACGGTACCGAACCCTGGCGGAACGATCGCTACGGACTTTACCAGCAGCTTTGGTGGCGATGACCCCACGACGAATGGTATAGTAGCTTCCTTGAAGATCACCGAGTTCCCAACGAATGCCACGAGCATTAGCATCGACGGGGTACTTTATAGCGATCTGACGAGCATCGAAACGGCATATCCCAATGGTATCCCAACGGATGCTTCTGGTGTACCGACGGTGCCTATCCTGGTAGATCCTACCGACGGAGCGCAGACGGTGGTAGTTCCGTATGTTACGATCGACAACGCTGGAGTAGCGTCTGTTACTCCTGGTAGCGTGACGGCGGGCTTTACGGTAGCGGTGAGTGTATCTGGAAACGTGTTTAACGACCCCGATGCCTTGAATGTCAATAACAGTTCTGGAGATGCAAACCTAGTACCTGCCGGAATGACGGCGATTTTGGTCGACAACACGACGGGCTTGGTAACGGCCAACACGTCGGTAGGAACCGACGGTGTGTTCGACTTCGGCAACGTATCGCCAGGCGACTACACAGTAGTGTTGAGTACCACAGCGGGTACCATCGGCAGCACGCCTCCCGCCACCGACCTACCTGCAGGCTGGCTGAATACAGGCGAGTTTACGGGGACCCCCGATAGTGGCAACGACGGCAGCGTCAATGGAAGCAGCGAAGTGTTTACAGTTACGGCCACCGATGTTACGAACGTTAACTTCGGGATCCAGCAGCCGCCTACGGCCAATGTGGTGGTGATTCCAACGGTACCGAACCCTGGCGGAACGATCGCCACGGACTTTACCAGCAGCTTCGGCGGCGATGACCCCACGACGAATGGTATAGTAGCTTCCTTGAAGATCACCGAGTTCCCAACGAATGCCACGAGCATTAGCATCGACGGGGTACTTTATAGCGATCTGACGAGCATTGAAACGGCATATCCTAATGGTATCCCAACTGATGCTTCTGGTGTACCGACGGTGCCTATCCTGGTAGATCCTACCGACGGAGCGCAGACGGTGGTAGTTCCTTATGTTACGATCGACAACGCTGGAGTAGCGTCTGTTACTCCTGGTAGCGTGACGGCGGGCTTTACGGTAGC
>NZ_QGDT01000057.1 GCF_003149085.1 Dyadobacter jejuensis
TCAAAAAAATCATATTTATTGGCCGTTATAATATCGTACTTTCCCATTGTATTTACTTTTTAGCTACTTTTGTAATGCTTAGAATTGTTAAGATTTATCTTAATGATCGCAGATGCCCACCTCTCCCGGTGGGCTTTCTGTTTTTAGAATAGATTGGTTTGTTCTACGCTGCCCCAAAGAGGCAAATCGGAGTATCCTTTCCTATCCTCCCGGCGTTTCCCTAGAAGGGCCTGTGGTTGTTCTCTAACCAGCTCCTTAATGGCCTCTTGATCCTGCTTGCCGAGTTTTTTGAATGTCTTCTTATTCATCTTGTTTTAAACATTTTTCGTACCACATCTTTTTCTGATATTTTGCCTTTGGCAACTGCCCAGGCTAACCGTAGGCTTATTGACATACTGATCACGCCACGCTTAATAAATCCCCATGCCCGGAGCATAACGGTTCGACGGAATAGCGCTAGTGCTTCCTTGTTTTTCATCTTGCTTAGTATTGTTGTTTTGAGAATTGATTAACTCAGCACCCCCACTGAGTGTACCTTTTTAGATTTTGCAATCGCTACAGCTTCCTTTTTGGCATCTCCATATTTTCCACTGATGAAACATACCTCCTTGTCAATCGAGAAGGCCCAACTTCCAAACCCCCCTGGTGCTTTTCCATGAACTATTTCATACTTAATCGTGCTTACAGTTACCATTGCTTAGAATTGTTAAAGTGTTGATTTTGAATTGTTAACCTGCTGTAAATATCTCCCGACAGAACAGATATACAACATCGACAATCTTATATTTTTTTAAAAAAGTGAGAGCTGCCCACTGTCCACTTTTACAGTCATTTTTGGTGTTTTGGGTTGTGGAATTTCCTTGGCTTCAGGGATAGGTTTAGGGACCAATTTGGCCCTACAATTGGCCTCTTGTACCGGCAATAGATGGGGAATTGCTGGAAATCCCAGTCGATGGTATGGGTTGACCTCATAACAAAACCTCCATTCCTGGCTAATACTATCCATACAGGTAGCCTGGCCTTGACAGCCATGGATGGCCATATTTAGCGCGGTCATTTTCGTACAGATAGGATCCAGATCCTCCCCATACAGCATTTTGCCAGGCAACAGTGCATTGAATGATAATAGGGTTCTACCAGATCCACAAGCACAATCGTTAACTGTTTCTTTCTCTTCCATTTCTGGACTCAACGTTAATTGGGTCATAAGATCGCAGAGATCTGGAGGAGTAAAGAATTGCCCTAGGCAGCTTTTTTTGCTCCTAGACGCCAGATATTCGTAAACAGTGCCCAAGGCGTCGAACCACCTCACTTCCTCCGTTATACGTTCGTTCATAATCAGGACCCAAGCATGTAGCATTTTGCCCAATAGGTCATAGTCTTTGCCATACTTTTTCTTTAATCTATCGGCCAATTCTTTGTCTCCCTCGTATAGAAAGCACCCTATTCCAAAATCTATGAAGTCGACAAATACCTCGGCCGGATCGTAACGGTATTGCCCGAAATCACGCATTAGGCATACGATTCCCTTTACGCTCGATGGCGCATCCTCTAAATATCCCATAGTTGCTTT
>NZ_QGDT01000058.1 GCF_003149085.1 Dyadobacter jejuensis
GTCTTAATCCTTGTTATCGTGGAAGTTGGTTGCTGGTTGACAACAATATCTTTCAATGTACCAGCAAAAGGAGGTCTTAATCCTTGTTATGGGGATCGGACTGGCGGACCAGGTTGGTTGCTGGGATGCTGAGAGACAGCAAATATGCTGCCGAGAAGTAGTCTTAATCCTTGTTATCGTGGAAGTTGGTTGCTGGGTTTAAGCTAGAATGGAGTGTGTCCATTCAATACGGGTCTTAATCCTTGTTATCGTGGAAGTTGGTTGCTGGGATGACAGCCAAGGCAATATGTACATAAGTGGTGTAAAGTCTTAATCCTTGTTATCGTGGAAGTTGGTTGCTGGGATATGGGAGTATAACGCTATACAAAGACAGTCCAGTGAAGTCTTAATCCTTGTTATCGTGGAAGTTGGTTGCTGGGTGCATAAGACTTTTCCGTCTATAAAGGAATTTTACAGTGTCTTAATCCTTGTTATCGTGGAAGTTGGTTGCTGGGCAATAGCAAATCTATTTCTTTCCATGCATCTAAAAAAGGTCTTAATCCTTGTTATCGTGGAAGTTGGTTGCTGGGTGCGGTTGAAAGCACCGTTAAAGTTAGCTCCTAACAGTCTTAATCCTTGTTATCGTGGAAGTTGGTTGCTGGGCAGCCTTGTAAAGTACATCAACAACAAAAGAGTCCTGTCTTAATCCTTGTTATCGTGGAAGTTGGTTGCTGGGTTAAAGACAATTGGGGATTATTATACCTCGGAGCTGAAGTCTTAATCCTTGTTATCGTGGAAGTTGGTTGCTGGGGACAGATGTGTTGATCATAAGTTATATTACTAACAGTTGTCTTAATCCTTGTTATCGTGGAAGTTGGTTGCTGGGCGTAGACTCTACTATGAACACATGGTTCTGCAACGTGCAGGTCTTAATCCTTGTTATCGTGGAAGTTGGTTGCTGGGACAACACAAACAACATAAACACCGCCTCGGGTGTAATGTCTTAATCCTTGTTATCGTGGAAGTTGGTTGCTGGGGTCATTTATAAATATCATGGCAGCAAAAGGAGTAAAGTCTTAATCCTTGTTATCGTGGAAGTTGGTTGCTGGTTGACAACAATATCTTTCAATGTACCAGCAAAAGGAGGTCTTAATCCTTGTTATGGGGATCGGACTGGCGGACCAGGTTGGTTGCTGGGATGCTGAGAGACAGCAAATATGCTGCCGAGAAGTAGTCTTAATCCTTGTTATCGTGGAAGTTGGTTGCTGGGAAGTTTCCCCTAAAGACCTAGTGTCCTCCATGAAGAAGTCTTAATCCTTGTTATCGTGGAAGTTGGTTGCTGGTTGACAACAATATCTTTCAATGTACCAGCAAAAGGAGGTCTTAATCCTTGTTATGGGGATCGGACTGGCGGACCAGGTTGGTTGCTGGGATGCTGAGAGACAGCAAATATGCTGCCGAGAAGTAGTCTTAATCCTTGTTATCGTGGAAGTTGGTTGCTGGG
>NZ_QGDT01000059.1 GCF_003149085.1 Dyadobacter jejuensis
TATTTAGCCAGCATACAGCACCAACGCCTGCAGCTTAGCCGCAATCCCATTGTAGTTTTGGTCGATCCTGTGGTATTGGCACTAGGGGAAAGCCGGGTGGATCTTCGGTATTACCTGGAACTCCGCATTCAAAAGACCTTCCAGAGCAGCCAATTTGTGGCCCTGCCCATGCAAGAGGCCTCGGAAAAGCCCATTCCAGAGGGCTATACCATTTCACCAGGTGCATACTTTGAAGTACAGACCCGCTTGGACGATCAGCTTTCGGCCACTCCCCCCACTTTTGGAGAAACTGCCATTTCTGTTTGTCCCAATTTGACTAGGCAATACTATTATCAAAGCTATCGGTTCAATGATGATAAGGAGCTTGACAGGCAATTATCGACCACCTTATGGGTTTATCGTGGACAGATTGCCATGAATCATTATGCTTCTTACAAGGATCTGTTTTTTACCGACGTAATTGGCGGCAAAACGAGTAAGTTTTTAACCTGGCAACCCGATCATAAACTGGTCAGAACGGATCAGCCTGAAAGGCTCTATTTCCTGACCAATTTCACGCCATCACCTAAAACCCTGCAGTGCCGGGTCCGGGTGTTCCACAGTGATGGCACAGCTGAGAGTTTCACGGCCAAAACCGTTGACAACGTGACCCCTATGACGGTGTACAGCATTCCCGTTGGCTACTCTGAACTGGGCTTAGACGCTAGGCTAAAAGAGATTCTGACGTATCAGGTATGGCTATCCAATGAGGATCAGCAGCAGGTAAGTGATATTAGAACCTTTAGGGTTGACCGATTCGCTTATGAGAGTGTCAAATATCTGGTGTTCCAAAATAGCCTGGGTGGGTATGATACCCTTCGTTGTGTGGGTTCCCCTTCCGAATCGGTGAACGTAAACCGGCAGATATTGGAGCGCTGGACCGATTATGACTACCTGCCCACGGTATCCGAGGTCAAGATCAACAGCGTAACCGGTGAGCGGCAGTTAACTTTAAATATTGGCAACTGGCTGAATGCCGATTATCGCCAGTATCTGGAGGAGCTGCTAATGTCTGAAGATTTTTATATCGTGGATGGGGAAGAGTTTATTCCTTTGACGCCGACCTTTTCTAGTCTGATCACCCAGAGCGTAACAGAATGGCCGGTGGAGCGATCTCTGAGTTTTATTTATGCCAATACCATAGGTGGCTATAGCCGGTTGCCAAAAATCACCCCGGTAAGCCGCCCCACCAACTGGAGACAGTGGTCGGTGAGCTGTGAGCTGGATGCTAATGGCCTAAGGACTGGAAAGCAAATCGTCAATGAGCTTGTGAAGTATTACCTGGATACGGGTGAGAATGTCCGGCCAATCACCACCAAAGCCAACGTTGCTGGCACGGAAGGCTATATTCCCCCGTGGTTAAGTGATGCTTGTGCGGCCCTTACGACCCCATATGTCAATACGGCTCTAAGTGCGATATCCACCTTTAA
>NZ_QGDT01000060.1 GCF_003149085.1 Dyadobacter jejuensis
TATTTAGCCAGCATACAGCACCAACGCCTGCAGCTTAGCCGCAATCCCATTGTAGTTTTGGTCGATCCTGTGGTATTGGCACTAGGGGAAAGCCGAGTGGATCTTCGTTATTACCTAGAACTCCGCATTCAAAAGGCCTTCCAAAGCAGCCAATTTGTGGCCTTGCCCATGCAAGAGGCCTCTGAAAAGCCCATTCCGGAGGGCTATACCATTTCACCAGGTGCATACTTTGAAGTACAGACCCGCTTGGATGATCAGCTTTCGGCCACTCCCCCCACTTTTGGTGAAACGGCCATTTCCGTTTGTCCAAACCTAACCCGGCAGTACTATTATCAAAGCTATCGGTTCAATGATGATACGGAGCTTGACAGGCAATTATCGACCACCTTATGGGTTTATCGTGGACAGATTGCCATGAATCATTATGCTTCATATAAGGATCTGTTTTTTACCGACGTAATTGGCGGTAAAACGAGTAAGTTCTTAACCTGGCAACCCGATCATAAACTGGTCAGAACGGACCAACCCGAAAGGCTCTATTTCCTGACCAATTTCACGCCATCGCCCAAGACCCTGCAGTGCCGGGTCCGGGTGTTCCACAGTGATGGTACAGCTGAGAGTTTCACGGCCAAAACCGTTGACAACGTGACCCCTATGACGGTGTACAGCATTCCCGTTGGCTACTCTGAACTGGGCTTAGACGCTAGGCTAAAAGAGATTCTGACGTACCAGGTATGGCTATCCAATGAGGATCAGCAGCAGGTAAGTGATATTAGAACCTTTAGGGTTGACCGATTCGCTTACGAGAGTGTCAAATATCTGGTGTTCCAAAATAGCCTGGGCGGGTATGATACCCTTCGTTGTGTGGGTTCCCCTTCCGAATCGGTGAACGTAAACCGGCAGATTTTGGAGCGCTGGACGGATTACGACTACCTGCCCACGGTATCCGAGGTCAAGATCAACAGCGTAACCGGTGAGCGGCAACTGACATTAAATATTGGCAACTGGCTGAATGCCGATTATCGCCAGTATCTGGAGGAGCTGCTAATGTCTGAAGATTTTTATATCGTGGATGGGGAAGAGTTTATTCCTTTGACGCCGACCTTTTCTAGTCTGGTCACCCAGAGCGTAACGGAATGGCCGGTGGAGCGATCTCTGAGTTTTATTTATGCCAATACCATAGGTGGCTATAGCCGGTTGCCAAAAATCACCCCTGTAAGCCGCCCCACCAACTGGAGACAGTGGTCGGTGAGCTGTGAGCTGGATGCCAATGGCCTAAGGACTGGAAAGCAAATCGTCAATGAGCTTGTGAAGTACTACCTGGATACGGGTGAGAATGTCCGGCCAATCACCACCAAAGCCAACGTTGCTGGTACGGAAGGCTATATTCCCCCGTGGTTAAGTGATGCTTGTGCGGCCCTTACGACCCCATATGTCAATACGGCTCTAAGTGCGATATCCACCTTTAA
>NZ_QGDT01000061.1 GCF_003149085.1 Dyadobacter jejuensis
GCATTCGTTGGGAACTCAGTGATCTTCAACGAAGCTACTATACCATTCGTCGTGGGGTCATCGCCACCAAAGCTGCTGGTAAAGTCCGTGGCGATCGTTCCGCCAGGGTTCGGTACCGTAGGGATCACCACCACATTGGCCGTAGGCGGCTGCTGGATCCCGAAGTTTACGTTCGTAACGTCGGTGGCCGTAACTGTAAACACTTCGCTACTTCCATTGACGCTGCCGTCGTTGCCACTATCGGGGGTCCCCGTAAACTCACCCGTATTCAGCCAGCCTGCAGGTAAGTCGGTGGCGGGAGGCGTGCTGCCGATGGTACCCGATGTGGTACTCAACACTACTGTGTAGTCCCCGGGCGATACGTTGCCGAAGTCGAACACACCGTCGGTTCCTACCGACGTGTTGGCCGTTACCAAGCCCGTCGTATTGTCGACCAAAATCGCCGTCATACCAGCAGGTACTAGGTTGGCATCTCCAGAACTGTTATTGACATTCAAGGCATCGGGGTCGTTAAACACGTTTCCAGATACACTCACCACTACCGTAAAGCCCGCCGTCACGCTACCAGGAGTAACAGACGCTACTCCAGCGTTGTCGATCGTAACATACGGAACTACCACCGTCTGCGCTCCGTCGGTAGGATCTACCAGGATAGGCACCGTCGGTACACCAGAAGCATCCGTTGGGATACCATTAGGATAAGCCGTTTCGATGCTCGTCAGATCGGTATAAAGCACCCCGTCGATGCTAATGCTCGTGGCATTCGTTGGGAACTCAGTGATCTTCAACGAAGCTACTATACCATTCGTCGTGGGGTCATCGCCACCAAAGCTGCTGGTAAAGTCCGTGGCGATGGTCCCGCCAGGGTTCGGTACCGTTGGAATCACCACCACATTGGCCGTAGGCGGCTGCTGGATCCCGAAGTTTACGTTCGTAACGTCGGTGGCCGTAACTGTAAATACTTCGCTACTTCCATTGACGCTGCCGTCGTTGCCACTATCGGGGGTCCCCGTAAACTCGCCCGTATTCAGCCAGCCTACAGGTAAGTCGGTGGCGGGAGGCGTGCTGCCGATGGTACCCGCTGTGGTGCTCAGTACTACTGTGTAGTCCCCGGGCGATACGTTGCCGAAGTCGAACACACCGTCGGTTCCTACCGACGTGTTGGCCGTTACCAAGCCCGTCGTATTGTCGACCAAAATCGCCGTCATACCAGCAGGTACTAGGTTGGCATCTCCAGAACTGTTATTGACATTCAAGGCATCGGGGTCGTTAAACACGTTTCCAGATACACTCACTAACATTACTTGCTCACAAACTGCTATAGTCGCCTTTATGTTATTTGCCGTATTATAGCAACCTGTTACCGGATTGGTTACCTTAAGACTATAGGTTGTCTCAGATGCTACCGTTGT
>NZ_QGDT01000062.1 GCF_003149085.1 Dyadobacter jejuensis
CCAAAGATTTTTTCATAATCCTTTTTGTCTTTGGTGAGATTTTCGGACAATGCCGACACATCAACAACACCTGCCATAGCTAATAGATAATTTAAATGTGATTCTTGAATTAATAATTTGCTGTTAGTTAGCGTTTAGCAATCTTCCATCAGCTTGGGGTATTTCTGGCGAAGCCCTGCATAAGGATCCTTGCCTTCTTCCACTTCTACTGCAGCTTCAGCACCAGCAGAATCGGCTCCAGGCTTACCCCCAGCAAGAGCGGCCTGGTAGGCGTCCCACTTATCGGCTTTGCCCTTTAGGACCTTGTTCTCAGCTTTGGCCTCCTTCGCTGAAGTTGCCATAGCCAAAAGGCCATTGTAATCGTCCAGAGCTAGGCGAACGCTACCTACGGCATCGGCTTGCTTATCGTCGTCCTTTCCAGCTTCCTTCTTTTGGGTGGATCCGGACTTTTTGTCCTTGTCGTCTTTTTCTTCTTCGTCCGACTCTTCCTCACCATCGGATTCCTCCTTTTTATCCGGTGATTTCTTAGCGGCTCCTTTTGGAGTAGGCTCATCCGATTCATCCTCCAGATCAGACGCCAATAGGGCCTTGAGGGATTTCCATGCGTGTTTCATATATAGAAAAGTTAATAGTTGCTTTGTAATTTGACTAGCCGGGCGATGGCATCACCCATATAGCCAATCGAGTCGGCCATGCCATTTTTAACGGCTTGTTTTCCGTTGTACATTCCACCTTTTGTTAGCTCCTTGGTCATCCCAGGACGAGCCGTAACGACTTGTTTAATAAAGGCATCCTTAATGGGTGCCATCTCGGCTTGTACGGTAGCTTTGATTTCTTCTGTAAGGGGCTCGGAAGAGTTAAAAAGGGCCTTTTCCTCTGATCCCTGGGAGCGGATAATGGTTACTTTGAAGCCGGCTTTCTCATAGGCCTGGGTCATATCTACGTGCATGGCTATAATGCCAATGGATCCGACCTCGGAGGCAGCAGCGCTTTCCATTACGATCTCGTCGCACTGACTGATGGCCCAGTAAGCGGCACTGGCGGCCATGCCCGTCACATAGCCCACAACGGGTTTAGTGCGCTGACGAATGGTCTCGGCCAGAAGCTCAGTACCATCCACAGCACCACCACCCGAATTGGTTTCCAGGATCACCCCGGCCACATTAGGATCGGTATAGGCCTCCAACAGCCAAGAAGAAATATGAGAAGTGCCCCAGGAGCAGTAATCTCCATTACGCGACATAGCACCCTGAAGGGGAATGATCACGACGCGGCCTGCCTTGGATTCGACTTTGTCCAGGCGTTGGTAGGCACTACGCGAACCGCCATCATC
>NZ_QGDT01000063.1 GCF_003149085.1 Dyadobacter jejuensis
CTGTTATCATACAAAGGCGTTTCTGCAACCTGGAAGGTGCAGACAAGCTGATCGGGCCGGATCGTCTTTTCAAAAAGATGGCCCATCTCCTGCAGGCCATCGGGACCTACGCTGATATGCTGAAACACATCGATACCGCCCAGGGTCTGACTGGCATGTATAAAAAACTCTTCTAAGGTAATCAGGTCCTTGATCACAACCATTTCAGTATTCATATCCGTTTTCTTGTTTTTCCCGAATCTCTTCGGCGTTTAAAGTATCGTCCAAGGCCGCTACAAATACCAGGTGTACCGGCTGGCGGCATACCTGGTCGAAGTTTCCAAAGTGTCCTTCCTTGGCAATGTTTTTTAGCATCATGATCCAGCCGCGGCCATCGCTGTAGCGTGGTTCGGTATCCCCACCAAACAGCTCATCGTACTGATCCAAAAACAAACGGGTCTGTACTTCAAAATAAGTAAGCAAAATCGTCTTGGTTTCCAGGCTCAGGGTTGCCAGGTGTTGGGCATGCATGAGCATACGCGACTCATTATAGGGCTCCCGCATATCTCCATTCCACTCTTCCGAGTTTTTAAAAGCCTTCAGATCCTTTCGCTCAGGGCGGTAAATGGTGGCCAGCAGCCGATCCAGGGCCGACAGATCACGATCGTCCGGACGAACAAAATCGGTGTAGGCCATCATAGCCATGGAAAGCTCCAGGGCACTGGTGTCGGCAAAGAGCTCGTCCATCAATAGGTAGCGTATCCCGTCATGCTCGAAATACTCGAAGGGCTTACCCTCAGGCATCGCAAACACCCACTGGATCTGCTTCTTTAAAGCGTCCCACTGCAGCTGGCTTAATCTCCAGCGCGCCCAATCCAAGGGCCGGATCCTGAAAATAAGCCGAGCGGCCATGCCATAGATTTCATCGGTTATAGCATCGGCAGGCAAGCGACAAAAAGGAATCAACTTTTCGTATTGCAGCTGATGGCAGTCCTTCCAACCAGCTGGCCCTTTATAGGTCTTGTTTCGGTAGCGGATCGTATCCATTATGCTGGCTCTACGATTACGATCAAATCAGGATCTCCCCAATTGATGACCAGGTTAGCGAATCGATAAGTTTGTGGACCATTAAGGGTCGGGCTCGTCAGGTTCTTGGATGGAATCCGGATTCGGAAGGGTAACGTCGGTTGATTAGAGAACAGGCAATATACGTCCACATTTTTGCTGCTCGCTGGGAAAGTAGTATCAGAATACCGGACAGAACCCGAGTAAACCGTATTGCTAATTTCTTCTTTGTTATCGATAAGCACAGCTATAATCGGATGAAAGCC
>NZ_QGDT01000064.1 GCF_003149085.1 Dyadobacter jejuensis
CTGTTATCATACAAAGGCGTTTCTGCAACCTGGAAGGTGCAGACAAGCTGATCGGGCCGGATCGTCTTTTCAAAAAGATGGCCCATCTCCTGCAGTCCATCGGGACCAACGCTGATATGCTGAAACACATCGATACCGCCCAGCGTCTGACTGGCATGTTTAAAAAACTCCTCTAAGGTGATCAGATCCTTGATCACAACCATTTCAGTATTCATATCCGTTTTCTTGTTTGTCCCGAATCTCTTCGGCGTTTAATGTATCATCCAGGGCCGCTACAAATACCAGGTGTACCGGCTGGCGGCATACCTGGTCGAAGTTTCCAAAGTGCCCTTCCTTGGCAATGTTTTTTAGCATCATGATCCAGCCGCGGCCATCGCTATAGCGTGGTTCGGTATCCCCACCAAACAGCTCATCGTACTGGTCCAAAAACAAACGGGTCTGTACTTCAAAATAAGTAAGCAAAACCGTCTTGGTTTCCAGGCTCAGGGTTGCCAAGTGTTGGGCATGCATGAGCATACGCGACTCATTATAGGGCTCCCGCATATCTCCATTCCACTCCTCCGAGTTTTTGAAAGCCTTCAGATCCTTTCGCTCAGGGCGGTAAATGGTGGCCAGCAGCCGATCCAGGGCCGACAAATCTCGATCGTCCGGACGAACAAAATCGGTGTAGGCCATCATGGCCATGGAAAGCTCCAGGGCGCTGGTGTCTGCAAAGAGCTCGTCCATCAATAGGTACCGGATCGCATCATGCTCGAAATACTCGAAGGGCTTCCCCTCTGGCATCTCAAACACCCACTGGATCTGCTTTTTTAAAGCTTCCCACTGCAGCTGGCTCAATCTCCAGCGCGCCCAATCTAATGGCCGGATCCTGAAAATAAGCTGAACGGCCATGCCATAGATCTCATCGGTTATAGCATCGGCAGGCAAGCGACAAAAGGGAATCAACTTTTCAAATTGTCGCCTATCACATGCCTTCCAGGACTCTGGCCCTTTATAGGTCTTGTTTCTATAGGTTATCTCATCCATTATGCTGGCTCCACGATTACGATCAAATCAGGATCTCCCCAATTGATGACCAGGTTAGCGAATCGATAGGTTTGTGGACCATTAAGGGTCGGGCTCGTCAGGTTCTTGGATGGAATCCGGATTCGGAAGGGTAACGTCGGTTGATTAGAGAACAGGCAATAGACGTCCACATTTTTGCTACTCGCTGGCAAAGTAGTATCAGAATACCGGACAGAACCCGAGTAAACCGTATTGCTAATTTCTTCTTTGTTATCGATAAGCACAGCTATAATCGGATGAAAGCC
>NZ_QGDT01000065.1 GCF_003149085.1 Dyadobacter jejuensis
TGAGGCATCCGGCAACAGGAGAGATTGGCTGAAAAAAACATCTTTAATAGGATCGGCATTGCTTACCAGCTCCCTGACCCATGCGGCTGAGCCGCTTACAAAGCCTACTATTACCAGGCGACTGCCTATCGCCGTTTCAACGTATTCCTACTGGCCCTTGCAAGGAGCCAAATATCCCATCAAAAATGTAATAGAAGATGCGGCTCGCTTGGGTTTTGACGGAGTTGAGATTCTTCACCGCTCCATGGAAGAGGAAACGGTGGCCTACCAGAACAAGCTGAAACGCTTGGCTTTCGACAACGGTATGGCGCTGCCGCTGCTATCCATTCACCAGAACTTCCTGCAACCGGATGTAGCCAAACGAAAGGCCGATATTGAACATACTTTTAAATGTATAAACATGGCTGTACAGATGGGTATTCCGTGTGTTCGCATGAATACAGGCTCTTGGGGGACCGTCAAAAACAAACGGCAGGGTGACTATTACTCCCACGGTATTGAGCCGCCCATCGAAGGCTACTCAGACGAAGACGGCATCAAATGGACGATCGATGGAATGGGTGAATGTCTTCGCTATGCCGAAAAAGCCGGGGTGGTGCTAGCTCTTGAGAATCATTGGGGGCTTTCGTCCAATATAGAATATCTGCTGCGTATGTACATGGCCTTGAAAAGCTCGCCGTCCATGGGACTGAACGTCGACACAGGGAATTTTGTGGGAGAACCTTATGCCGGGCTGGAAAAGCTGGCACCTTATGCAACCATTGTGCAGGCAAAAACCTACTATGGTGGCGGCACTTTCTATGATAAGGCAATGGATTATGAACGGATAGGCAAGATCTTCGAAAAAGCAAATTACAAAGGTTATGTTTCGTTGGAAATGGAAGGTAAAGAAGATCCAAAAACTTCGGTGCCCAAAAGTCTGGAATTGTTGAGAAAGGCTTTTACGTTTGTAGGTTAAAGAGCGATTTTGAGAGGGTGTTGAAGGAGTAGTGGTCAATTTAAGGCTGTTCGCCTAGCAGGGAGCTAAACCTGAATATCCCCATTCCCCGAAGGGATCCGCAACAGGGTGAGGTGATCGTTGTACACTCCATCCCTGCTGCGTTCGATATCGAAGCGATCGGCGTTGACTTCCTCGGCTGTTTGCCAGGTTAATATGGCCATAAGCTCTTCGGAGTCTTTACTGGCCGTGAAGCTGATTAGCGTGACGGGTAAGGGGATACCAGGTTCTCTGAGGATACGATTTCCAGAGTTATCGTAATCATACTTCACCGACTGAGCCATCGATAAGGTGCCCAACAT
>NZ_QGDT01000066.1 GCF_003149085.1 Dyadobacter jejuensis
CATGGGATCAACGTCCAGGGCATCGACTTTAAAGTTGAGAACTTGGCCGGCCAGCTAGTCTCGGCCGGCAACATCACGCCCAAGGCCAACCGAATACGGATTCCGTATATCAACCTATCCGCTGGCACATATAAACTGACCTTATCCGGCAGCACTTGTTCTGGTACTGATTCTAAAACATTCATCGTAGCAAAGGATCAGTCAAGCGTAGATCCAGTGCCAAATCCATCTGTACCAGCTGGCAAGGATCGGTTTGAGCTCTTTATGAACACCACCGGATACGGCTACGATCCGACGGATCCGACCGGTATCAATAAGGACTGGAGGGAAAGAATCGAGGCCCATAAAACCGATTGGGGCTATTCGATTACTGGCGTTAAGCTATTGGTTCGCTGGTATGATTGGGAGCCAACTGAGAAAAACTATGAGAGAGAAGCGCTTCGACACGCCATCCAGTACTGTAAAGATCGGGGGCTAAAGCTCTCCTTATATTTCTGGCCGTGGCGCCTAGCTGGTGATGGGTTTATCGATGAGAGTCAATATGTAAGGGGGCAACGAGGGACGGTTCACACCCTAGAAAGAAGTAAAGTAATGGCCTCCCTGGTGAGCACTTCAATAAACCAGAAAATCCACGATGCAGTCAAGGAAATGGCTTCCGAGCTGGCCGCCTATGAAGGAGGTTACTACATGTCCATTGGGACTGCCAGTGCCGAGGAGTTTATCAATCCTAGTGTCGGTCGGTATGTAAGCAAATATGATGATAAGGGTAACGAAATATCTTATGATTTGGATGGATACGAAATAGGTGGTTTCGAAAGCATGTTCCAAGATGGGTTCAAGGGCTTTCGGGCCTCTAAAGGCCTCGACTATCAAAGGCCATTTATACACGACTGGGGGGCCGGATCTGCTTTGGATATGAGCACGGAGACCGGCAAAGATTTTGCCAGGTATATAAGCATTTCACTTAAAAATTACTTTGATAACTTCAGTTCGGCCGTACATGAAGGGGGCCAGGGCAAGATCCTAGCTACCTATACCTATCCAGACGCCGGAAGCGTTCAAAATGCCTGGCATTTACATGCTAATTTCACCGATCAGGCCGCAACTGCAGATGCTATGTACGGCACGGATGGTACAGAGATCTATAACGTGGACCGAAAACGACTCTGCAATGCAGTCAATCTTGGTCTCGGCAAGTTATCTATTATCGAATATGATGCCGAAGATATCGGCTTTGGTCGTGGACTTCCCAAGTATTGTGAGGGTATCGA
>NZ_QGDT01000067.1 GCF_003149085.1 Dyadobacter jejuensis
GTCGTCAAAACTTTGCCGCCATATAAGCTTACCGGTAAAAGGATCGAGGCAGTAAATATCAAATGCTCCTGCATAATACAATTTATTGTTTTCGAACAAAATGGGATTGGACGAACTTTGAGCATATCTATCTAGGCTATCAACCCTCCATAAAAGTTCATTTTTACTTAGGTTCCATGCCACCATATCGGCTCTTCTAGCTTGAGTTTCTATATTCCATTTCCTACTTTGAAAGGCTGCAATAGTATCGGTGTTTTGCGTATAGATTACCGGACATTCTAAATGACTCGTTAAATTATCCTTCATAGGCTCTGTAAACAATAATCTTTCTTTCCCTGTTTCGATATCAATCTCAAATAAATAGCTTTCGTCAGTAATCTTATTACCATCCGACGGGAAATACACCTTATTTCCATATCCACTAATAAAAGGGCCGCCACTACCATGCTCGTTTTCACCAGCGAAGTTGCTGTTTTTCCATAATAATTCACCATTTTCGCTAAAACAAAACAGGTCAGACCAAGCTGTGAATATAAGCTTTCCTTCATAGACAATAAATTTTCTTTTATTACGAAATATTAGGTTCTTAGTATCATTGCTACGGTCTTTATATAGCGTCCATGATTCTTTGATTTCCTTGCCATCAAATTCAAAATAGCCCAACTTGGCGTCGGTATTACTTTCTACATTTCCATGGTCCGATCCAACCCAATAAATATTTTTACCATTAATTGCAAAGAATTGAGCCATTCCATAGATTGAATCAGGGGCAATAATTTTCTGCCATACCACTTTTAATGTGGTGTCGCATAAGGGCTTGGGCCATTCATAGGTCGGATATAACGGCAAGTCAAAATCATTTTTGCAGCTGAAAAGTGCAGCTGCAAAAATGATGATGGTGTTCATTTTTATGGAATGAAACATGGCTAATTGACAACAAGTTTAAAAAAAGGATCATACAGGCCATCAAACAATTCTCTGGATCTATACTTCAGCTCCGGTGAATTCCTTTCCTTGATTTATTACCTGACCTTAGTTAATGGATACAATTCCCAGAAATCTCTATTTTGACTTACTAATCATACCCCGGAAGCTTGAGGCACTGAACAAAAAAATTATCGCAGATATAGAGTAAATTGGTTTCGGGGTTAATCACGAAGCTATACAAACCAAAACTCGCTCTGCTGTCTTTACAATTATTTGGGGCCTTGGCCTTCCATTTGAGCAAACCGGTGCGGCT
>NZ_QGDT01000068.1 GCF_003149085.1 Dyadobacter jejuensis
GCCGAAAGGCCCCAGCCCAAAAAGGGCTTCACCGTCACCTTACCCTTCCCGGTGGCCCGTACCCTTCATCAGCAGCTGCAGTATTGTGAGTATGAGGGGACGTTGGTGATGGTTTTGGGGAAGATAGATTTGGGGATTACAAACATTAAAAATGTTCATATTTCCTAATTTGAGCTTTCAGTTCTATAGCTCTTTAGGTATATTTCGAAGCTTCATCGCCTAATATTACTGACAATTAGTAGAAGCAGTCTCCAATAAGATTTGTTATATACATAGGCCGAATACATAGCGATTTAGTAACAATACTGTTTTGGTTTTTCTACACTTTAAATAACTAAGATCTTTATGACTGTCAAGGATATCAGGAAATACATCAACCGACTAAACAATAAAAAGGCTAGTGAAACTATTTTCACAAGACAAATTAGTAAAACGGTTGATTTCGCAAAAGTATGGATACGTCAGCCTAGAGTTACCGATGTCGGTATTAATGATGGAGGTCGTTTTGAATTCTTTTTTATTAAAAATGAATTCAATGAATATGTTGGAGCTGTATATTTCATGCCTAACGACCTTCATTGGTATATTATACCTAAATACCGAAAAAAAGGTTATCTTAGTAACGCACTCGGAGAATCAATCTTACCTTATTTATTTGACAATAAAAATGAAAATATCCGTATCACAATTCAAAGGACAAGCAATGGAAACGGAAACTATTTGAACTCTAAAGGGGTAGCCCTTAGGCTTGGGTTTAAACCAATAAATCAAGAAGAAACCGTATTTGAATTAAATACCAACGACTTTAATTGGGATAAGGAAAACATTATGGAGGTGTATACACAAATAAGTTCTGAAAGGTTTCAAGTTTTAAAGAGTAGAGCATCCTTTGCCCTTAAAACCCTTCAAAAAATCAGTGACGAACTATCGATGACCCTAGATATAGATGATGACGACGATATAAACCAATTAAATAGGATAGCCAATCGTTTTTACTATCGCATTAGTGATTCTGAATCAGACAACTCCGCTACAAAAGATAGAACAAGGTGAGTTTTTAGTAAACCATAACAAGATTTTATATATAGCTTCAAAATTAATCAAAAATGGAAAAAGTTGGAAATATTCCATATATTTGGACATGATCCAATAACCCCATTTTTACTTTATGGAATTCACCATTCCCGTTGAAAAACACGTGTATGCGTTCCTGACTTCTCCTGAGATGCACGGCTCTGA
>NZ_QGDT01000069.1 GCF_003149085.1 Dyadobacter jejuensis
AATCATGTTTCATTTGGATGAATACATAGGGTTACCCGCCACGCATCCGGCGAGTTTCAAAAAATACATTCAGGAGCGCTACCTCGATCAGCTCCCGCCACTAAAGGCCTACTATCTGATCAATGGTGAGAATGATCCTCAATTGGAAATCAACAGACTTAATGAATCCATTGCTCCATTCGAAATTGACCTGGCTATGGTCGGAATTGGTGAAAACGGACATTTAGCATTCAACGATCCCCCTGCCGACTTCAACACGGAAGCGCCTTACTTATTGGTCAATTTGGATGAAGGATGTCGTCGCCAGCAATTGGGCGAAGGGTGGTTTGACAGTCTAGAAGAGGTACCTTCGCAAGCCATTAGCATGTCGGTCCATCAGATTCTAAAATCCAGAAACCTGATTTGTACGGTCCCCGACCAGCGCAAAGCCGCAGCCGTTAAGGACTGCCTAGAGGGACCTATATCCAATCTTCACCCTGCCAGCGTACTACAGGACCACCCTAGCACGGTATTCTTTTTTGCCCAAGAAGCATCTTCCTTGCTGAATCGTTCCTCGGAATAGGAGCTGCGACAGCATCTAGGCGCAGCTATTAAATGAGTAGTGCCCTATTCCGAAATAATCCTGTGCTCAAGAGCCCAACGCCTTATTTCGGAATTCGGCTCTACTTCGGCATAATATACGAGTTTGGTCGAGTCGTCGCTCTTCCATTGGACAATCCGTTGTTCAATGTCCTGGTTCATTTTCTGGAACTCCAGCAAACTAAAATAAAAACTAAAAGCCCATATTGTCAACGAGGCCAGCACAACAGTTTTGAGCTGTCGGGGCTTGAGCAACCCCTTGTCTTGTAATATCAGGATGAGTACAATGGGTATAAAAGCCGAAAAAAACATATAACGAGGCGCTATCCCTCCTGCTGCCTTGCTTTCGAAGCGGGAATAAGAAATGACCAAGGCCGTAAGAATAGGCAGTGAAAGTAGGGAATACAAAAAAGGGCGCTTCTTGGCATAACCCGTAAAAAACAACCCCACCCAATAAATGGTGATCCCCAGCCCCAAGAGTGCACATACCACGATATTAGCCAATCGTAACCATTGTTCCGGCGGATTGACATAAATAAAACTTCCAACAAAAGTAAA
>NZ_QGDT01000070.1 GCF_003149085.1 Dyadobacter jejuensis
TATAATACTCCCCAGAATTAGGGCCACTGTTAAAATTTAATTTTTAATCTTAAATTAGTGGAACTATGAGAGCAAAAAGGAGAAAATTCAGTTCAGACTTCAAAGCTAAAGTAGCCATTGAAGCTCTAATGGAACGGGAGAGTTTAGCTGAGCTAGCTAGTCGTTTCGGTGTGCATTCAACGATTATAGGGAAATGGAAGCAAGAGTTTTTAGAGAATTCTTCGGTAGCCTTCGAAAGACAAAAGGAATCGACCAATAATGAAGTTGAATTGGACAGACTTTATGCTCGAATTGGAAGGCTGGAATTAGAAAAGGAATTTCTAAAAAAAAACTTACTGCGGACAGATCTATAGCCTCTATGCGAAAAATGGTGAGTTCAGATGAAAAACTCAGCGTAAGGGCCCAATGTGAGTTGCTGGAAATACATCGGAGCGGATTTTATTATAAACCATGTGCAGAAACTGAGCAAAATGAGCAAATCATGCGCTTAATGGATGAAAGACAGCTTGATAAACCTACGCATGGTGTTTTGCAAATGCAAGATTACCTGCGAGATCAGGGCTTATTAATCAATCATAAGCGTGTTCGTAGGCTCCTTCGTTTGATGGGCTTAATGGCCATTTATCCGCAAAGAAACCTTAGTAAATTAGGCTTTGCCTCATATATTCACCCCTACTTACTGAAGGGGCTGTCGATCAATAGATCTAATCAGGTTTGGGAAATTGACATCACCTACATCCCTATGAAAAAGGGTTTTATGTATTTAACGGCTATTATTGATGTTTATAGCCGATATGTTGTGAACTGGGGATTGTCCAACAGCTTGGAAGCCAAAGAAAGCTTATCAGTTGTAAAGGCTGCTATTCAAAGACACGGCGCCCCAGAGATTATCAATTCCGATCAAGGAAGCCAATTTACTTGTCAAGGTTGGATTGAATATTTACAAGAGCAAAAGATAAAAATAAGCATGGATGGCAAAGGCCGTGCACTAGACAATATTTATATAGAACGACTCTGGCGAACAGTAAAGAGGGATTATGTATACCTTTTCCCAGCATTAGATGGTCGGGAACTGCACCATG
>NZ_QGDT01000071.1 GCF_003149085.1 Dyadobacter jejuensis
AATGGAATTATCAGAAATTCAAGTAAAGTATGTGCCGCCGGCCAAGGCAAACCGCACAAAAATCTCCTGCAGTAAGGATGCCTACCAATATCTACATAAGGCCTGGTCAGAGCTCATTGACTTTCAGGAAGAATTCTACATTTTAATACTCAATAGGGCCAATGAAGTCCTGGGCTACCGTAAGGTCGGCGAAGGCGGCATATCCGGTGTGGTTGCCGACTCCAAAGTGATCTTTGGTATCGCCCTGAAATGTGCGGCCAGTAGCATCATTCTCGCCCATAACCACCCATCAGGAAACCTACTTCCTAGCGAAGCCGATCTGAGGGTTACCAAGAACTTTATAAACATTGGTAAAATATTAGAACTCCCTATTTTAGACCATATAATCATCTCATCTGAGGGTTATTATTCCTTTAAGGACGAAGGTAAATTCCTTTAAAAATACTGGGAAAAACGCTTTTTATATCCGTTCTGCTGGGAGAAATTTACAGTAGATAAGTCAAACAAATAACAATTCTAAACATATGGAAACTACAACAATCCGCAGAAATGTGGACCGCTTCATTGCGTCCACTGGTAAATCAGAAACGGAATATCAGCAATGGGCGACAGAGGTAGGCCGCAAAATGCATAACAACAAATTGGACGCCTTAATTTGTGCAAAATTCCAAATTTATACGGTTGCACATTTGTGTTATCAATCCACGGAGCTGCCTGAAATGTTGCTTGAATCGGAAGCAGTTGCGTATTTACAGGAACATAGCCAAAACCCCTACGAAATTGCCAAAATGTGGCTTGAAGCGAAAAGTAACGAGCTAGCCTGGATCGATAAGGAATCGATATTGGCCGAACACCTACGTGCATTTCCTAAGACTGATTTTGAACAAAATGGTGATCCCAATCATTTGGATTCGGTTAGCAGGTCTTGGTTCAAAAAGGATGGGGTGAACTTGGACGTTCAGCTGGAAGAAATCAACGACATGAATCTGCTAGGGGATTATATCACCATGGAAGATGCGATTCAGTTTGTTATGAAATATACCCC
>NZ_QGDT01000072.1 GCF_003149085.1 Dyadobacter jejuensis
AAAACCTGGTACGACCGGCTAGGCCGGCAGATCCGGACAGAAACGGAAGGTTTTGATGGCACCATCATCCAGACTCAGACCTATGATGCAAAAGGAAACGTAAAGACCAGTACCCAGCCTTACAAATCCGGGGAGACCTATATCACTACCACTAATCACTACCAGCCCAATTACAACTGGCTCGTTTCGGTAGAACAGGGTGCCCTGGGGACGACAAGTATGACCTATGCTTATTCGGCAGGAGCGCTTACCCTGACCACCACTGCACCGGCTGGTACCAGCTCCAAGGTTACCGATGCTAGTGGGAAAGTCACTTCCGCCACCGACAACGGGGGAACGCTCACTTATTCTTACTATAATCATGGCGGGCTAAAAGAAGTTAAAAATGGAGGAGTAACCCTAACCAGCAACGAATACGATGAAGCCGGCCGTCAAACCAAACTAGTAGATGCCAATGCCGGCACCACCACCTATGTATATGATGCCCTGGGCCAGCTTACCAGCCGGAACGACGCCAGAACATCTGTAAACAAAACAGAATCCTTTACCTATGACAATCTGAACCGACTGACCTCTGCCACGGTCTCTGGTAGCGCAGCTTTTACGGCGACTTACGCTTCCAATGGTAATATTGCCACCAAAACGGACGCCGGCACATACGCCTACCATACTACAAAATTCAACGCCGTTACAGAGGTAACCAATCCAGCACCTTCCCCCATTCCACTTCCACAGCAGAACATCAGTTACACCGCCTTTATGCAGCCAGAGGTGATCACGGAGGCTAATACTTCCAATGTTCCCTTTGAGCTAACCTACACCTACGGGGCCGATTATGAAAGAATAAAAAGCGTTTTAAAGCAGAATAGTGCTGTAATCAACACGAGGTATTATTTTTCTAATGGTTTTGAAAAGGACGTTACCGGTGGCATTACCCGCTATATTCAGTACATTTCGTCTCCAGTGGGGCTCGTAGCCATCATTGAAAGTAACGGCGGCTCGCATTCGGCACACTATACCTATAGGGGGACGCCCAGTCGG